>NZ_CP041399.1:872500-5609410 GCF_007018645.1 Tardiphaga sp. vice154 | reverse complement strand
TGTCTAGTAACTCTTCCGATGAACTGAGAATGGCCTGAATGTGCCGAATGCTGATACGCGCAATTGCTTATGCGCGGCGCGACCTCCGGCGAAACTCGAAATCCGGGCACAGGCCAGCCGTTCGGCGAAACGCCGCTGCCGGAAAGTGCTGGTGGATCAGAGTCTGGCGAGGTCAGCGCGTACTCGACGGCCGGTCGGGAGAGCGGGCGGGTGGTCGTGCAGGCTGGCTTGCCGCACCAACGGCTGCGGCCAAAGATGATGCATGATGAAATGTGGTGGTGGTTGTCGTGAGCATAAAGCCTCCCCCACTCGCTGCGGTCGCCCGCAGCAAGCTGTCATCTCAGAAGTGTTCAAATTCAATCCGCCACACTCTCGCGGCGAAAGCCGCTCAGCGTCGCATACCCGTCTTGTTGCCCGCTCGTCTGCCCTCGTGATCCCATCGCTTCCGGCTTGCATGTCGCTGGGGGCTGCATCGCTTCCTCCTTTGTAAGGCGACCGACAGGCGGCCACCGACAGAGAAATTTCGAGACAGAACAACCGTTCTCATATTGCTATGAGTTGCAACATTCAAAGCTTGGAAAGCGTCGCTAACCTGCAAACCGTCGCTGATCTGCACGTCCGCCCGGGTTCCTAAATCGCACTGATCTGAAGAACCGGAGGGCGCCGCGAACGATTACAGAAATACACCAAGGCTCGGTTCTCGCAACGGAATGATTCTTCGCGGGCGGTTCAAAAAAATACTTGGCCACTCACAGGGCCAATGTTCGCTATCGTGCTTAGACGGCAAGGTTTTGAATCGACGCGCTGAATCGAAATGTGATGGTGCTGTTGCACATTCGCGGCGACAAAAAATTAATTCATAAATCGTTTACGTTTGCCGGCGCGCGCCGTGCGTTTTCAAAGTGCTTGGTCTCGCTATGCCGATAAGTGATTAGACGCGCGCGTTTTTTTCTGTGCGCTCCGTCAGGGTAACTCTGGACACCGGACTCGCAATCGAGATGCGAAGCTGTTGCTATTTTCGAATCACGCGCGGGTGGGGATAAACGGCAGTTGACGCTATTATTGTAGTGCAATGCGCGTTCGCGGATTACGCGTACAAAGTTGTCTGATGCGCAGTGCCGATCGCGAAAACAGTCTGTGTTACGTCATCAAAACCTCTCGGTTCATCAGCGCACAAAAAAGCCCGGCGTAAAGCCGGGCTTTTTAGAACTGGATTTGGACGGTCGCTTACTGCGCGGCAGTCTGGCCGAGCTTGGCGATCTGATGCACGAGGCGCGACACCTTGCGGCTCGCCAGATTCTTGTGAACGATGTTGCGCTGCGCGGCCTTCATCAGTTCCGGCTCCGCCTTCTTCATCGCCTGCAGCGCCGCTTCCTTGTCGCCGCTCTTGATGGCTTCCTCGACGACGCGGATCGAACCGCGCATCTGGGTACGGCGCGACTTGTTGACGATGGTGCGGCGGGCAATCTTGCGCGTCGCCTTCTTGGCGGAGGTCGTGTTGGCCATATCTCGTTATCCTTCAGCAGCGACCCGCACAGGGGTGCCGGGCTGATTGACGTCTGCCGATCGCGGCCGACGCTGGTTTAATTCCGGGGTGTTCCTGAAAATGCCATCCCCGGAGTAAAACTCTCAGGGCACGCCGCTCAAAGAACAGCGGCGGCAGGATTGCGCCCACCGCCATTGGCGCTCCTTATAGAGCGGCGGATTTCCACCGTCAACGCTTTCGGGGGTTTTAGCTGTCGTTCCGGGGGGCGGGCGGCGGTAGGCGGACGCAAACCCGGAACCCTCATATGTTTTTCGCAAAACATTTCGGGGGTCCGGGTTCGCTCGAGCTGGCGCTCTCGCGCCCCCGAATGACAGCTCCTTGGCAGCCAAGGTTGAATTCCCCCCGGCGGCCCGGTATTGCCGGGGTTACATTTGAGGAAACCATATGATCCGCGGATTTTTCCGCCTGATAGGGCTGTTGCTGCTGGCCGGCGGGTTCATCTTCGTCGTCTATGACGGGGCGCGGTCGATCGCCGACCAGGCGCTGCGGCTGACCCGGCTGGGCGAGTTCTGGAATGATGTTCACCAGTCCAGCCAGCGCTCGTTCCAGGCGATGGTCGAGGACGCCTCCCCCGCGCTGTGGAACCTGGCCAGGATGGTTCTCAACCAGCCGGCCTGGGCGGTGATGGGCGTGCTCGGCATCGTGTTGCTGTTGCTGTTCCGGGCGCGCAAGCCGCTGATCGGCTATTCGCGCAATTGAACGGGGCATAATGCCCCTGCCGTTTCGGCCATCGACACCTATATGAGGGACTGAATTCAGTTCGCCCAAACGGGAGATGACCATGCTGTTCATGCGCAAGACCACCGCTCTGCCTACCGCCGCCGAAGCGCTGCCTGGGCGCGATGCGCCGATCCCGACCGCGAGCCGCCATTATGTCAACGGCGCGCCGATCCAGCCGCCCTACCCGGAAGGTCTGGAGCAGGCGGTATTCGGGCTCGGCTGCTTCTGGGGCGCGGAGCGCAAGTTCTGGGAACTCGGCGACGGCGTCTATACGACCGCGGTCGGCTATGCCGGCGGCCACACGCCAAACCCGACCTATGACGAAGCCTGTTCGGGCCGCACCGGCCATACCGAGGCGGTACTGGTGGTGTTCGACCCGAAGAAGATTTCCTACGAGCAGTTGCTGAAGGTGTTCTGGGAAAGCCATAATCCGACCCAAGGCATGCGCCAGGGCAACGACGTCGGCACGCAATATCGCTCGGCGATCTATACGTTCAGCGACGCACAGGCGAAGGCGGTCGAGGCGTCGAAGGCGGTGTATCAGAAGGCGCTGTCCGCCAAGGGCGTCGGCACCATCACCACCGAGATCGCGCCAGCCGGCCCGTTCTATTTTGCCGAAGATTATCACCAGCAATATCTGGCGAAGAATCCGAACGGCTATTGCGGCCTCGGCGGCACCGGCGTGTCGTGCCCGATCGGCGTCGCCGTCTCCGCCTGATCGCTGCGTTTCAGAGAATGTTGATGCCCGCTTCCGCTACCGGAAGCGGGCATTTGCGTGCGGTACCGAGCTACTCGAAAACGGAATTTTAACCATAACGGGTCACAACTGGAACTGTCTCTGAGAGGGATATGTCCAGTGTCAGGTGTCCGCGTGTTTCGATTGTTGACCACGGCTGCAACAGCCGCCCTGGTGCTGTCCGGCTGCATGCAGCGGCAGGGTCCGGTAGCGGCGCTGCCGCGCAACGATCTCGATGCGCTGGCCTATGGCCAGCCCGCTTATGGCCCGGCGATCGTATCCCCTTCGCGTAGCGTTGCCGTTCCGGTTCGCTACGCCGCGCCGGCACCGGTGCTCTCCAGCCATGACGCCGCCTACCGGCTCGACGCCGGCGACAGGCTTCGCGTCGTGGTCTACGGCCAGGAAGGACTCACCAATTCCTACGCAATCGATGCCGGCGGTTCGATCACCATGCCGCTGATCGGCGCGGTGCGTGCCCGCGGCCTGACGCCGGCGGCACTCGCCGGCAGCATCACGGCGCGGCTGCGCAACGGCTTCATCCGCGAGCCCTCGGTGGCGGTGGAGATCGAGGCCTACCGGCCGTTCTTCATTCTCGGCGAGGTCGCAGCCCCCGGTCAGTATCCTTACGTGCCCAATATGAGCGTCGAGGCCGCGGTGGCGATTGCCGGTGGCTTTCTGCCGCGCGCCCGTCGCGACGAGGTCATGCTGTCGCATACGACCGAGCAGGGCATCGTTCGCGCCGCGGTGCCGCTCGGCACGCCGATCGATCCCGGCGACACCATCCAGATCGGCGAGCGCTGGTTCTAGGGTTTGTCGTTCCGGTGCGCAGGCGGCGATAGCCGAACGCGAACCTGGAACCTTGAGATGTTCATCGTCCCATGTCGAGATTACCCGCCACTCCACGTGGAGTGGCTGAGGTTCGCTCGTGCTGGTGCGCTCGCGCCCCGGAACGACAGTTTTGATTACTTCACCAGATGCTTGGCAAAGAACGCCAGGCTGCGCTGCCGGGCGACAGCGGCACTGGCCTGGTCGTAGCTGGCGCGCTCGTCGCAGCCGAAGCCGTGCTGGGCGCCGTCATAGACGAACACTTCCACCTCCGGACGTTTGGCGCGAATGGTCTCGACATCGGCCAGCGGAATGCCGTGGTCCTGCTCGCCGAAATGCAGTTGCGTCGGCACGGTCGGCTTGTCGTCGGCAAATTTGACGATGGCACCACCGTAATAGCCGATCGCCGCCGACAGGCCGGTCAGCCTGGTCGCTGCGGCGTAGGCGACGCTGCCGCCGAGGCAGAAGCCGATGATACCGACCGGCCCGACATCTTTCACGGAGTCGATAGCCGCCTGGGTGTCGCGCAGCATCGCGGCCCAGTCCGGACTGGCGACGAATTTCCGTGCGATCGCGACTTCCCCGGGCGAATAGCCGGACTGGAAGTTGCGTTCGATGCGGTCGAAGATCGCGGGCGCGACCGCGACATAACCTTGTTCGGCAAAACGGTCGCATATGGTGCGGATGTGATGGTTGACGCCGAAAATTTCCTGGATCACGACCACCGCGCCCTTCGGCGTGCCATTGGGCGTGGTGCGATAGGCACCGAGTTCGAACTGGTCCGAGGCGGTCAGCGTTACGTCTTGTCCCACGGGTCATCCATTCGTTGTTGTTTCGGCGAAGCAACGCTTGATGCGGTAATCGCCTGCGCGGCGCAAGACGACAGCAAGCAACATCGTGTGACGGCTACTGCCACATCCAGTTGCGGCCCAAGTCGCCCTTCCAGCCGGTGAGGCGCCCGTGGCGAAACTGCAGGTACAGCCGGTCGCGGCGATCGAAGAAGCCGCTACCGCCGATCGTGCGGATCGCCAGATAGATCTCGTTGTCGCGGCGACCGCTGACAAAGGTCAGCGGCACGCCGAGCGCGCGGGCGACCGTGTCGGCCGGCATGCCGAACGCCAGCGGCGCGGTATTCGACAGCGTCGCGGTAAACGGCCGCTCCGGCTGCGGCAAGAGCTGCGCGGTGGCTGCAACGGCCGAAAGCGGGCCGGCCAGCGCCAGGATGAGCAAGGTCTTCAGCATGGCGCGATTGTTTTCCGGATCGGGCGGCGGCGCAAGCGGCGATTTGAATCAAAGCCGGCAGATCACCGCAACACAACGTTCAGCACCGGTTTCGATGCCAATTGGTCATCCGTCGTTAACGATACAATTTAAGGTTCGGACATGTAGTCCTGAGGTAGATTTGTTCCCGTTGCAGCGGAAGCTTGCCGCAATGATCGAGGGCCTATGACCGCTACCGCTTTATCATCGTCGCCGCGCCGCCAGCTGCTGCTGGCATCCGACCGCAGCGATCGCAGCTTCGAGTTGGCCGAGATCCTGAACAGGGTCGGCGAGGTCGAGATCATCGCGACCTCCGAGATTCCGGAAACGCCCGGCGAGGCGTCCGGCATCATTGTCGATATCAATCTGCGCTCCGCCGAAACCGTGCAGCGCGTCCGCAATAAATTGCGCGCGTCGGCCTATGAGGGAGTGCCGCGGCTGTTCGTGCTGGCCGACTCGCTGCATCACGGTGCCATGCAGGCCTGGGCGCTGGGCGCCACCGACACCATCGCGCGGCCGTTCGATGCCAGGGGCGTGCTGCAACGAATCCGCGCCGCCTTCCCGGATCCGTATGACGAGGACTTCTCCGCCAGCGGCAAGGCGCTGACGCGCGGCGTCGAGGCGGCGCACGCGGTGATGGTGAAGATTTTCGAGAAGCTGCCGGCGGGCGAACCGTTGACGTTCAACGACGTGATGCAGGCGGAAAACGCCATCCTGAAGGCCATCAAGCGCTCGTCTCTGCGCGACTGGCTGGCCACCGTCGGTCGCCATCACAACAACAGCTACCGGCACTGCCTGTTCGTGACCGGCTTTGCGGTGGCTTTCGCCCAGCATCTCGGCCTGCGCGATGAAGACCAGCGCCGGCTGACCCGCGCAGCCCTGGTGCACGACGTCGGCAAGGCGTTCACGCCGGTGGCGATTCTCGACAAGCCGGGCAAACTGACCGATGCCGAGATGGGCGAAATTCGCAAGCATCCGCGGCAGGGTTTCGAGGCGCTGATCGCGCAGGGCAGTTTTCCGCGCGAGATGCTCGACGTCGTGTTGCACCACCACGAATTTCTCGACGGCACCGGCTATCCCGACGGGCTGAAGGGCGACGAGATCAGCGACATCGTTCGCCTGATGAGCATTGTCGATATCCATGCCGCCCTGGTGGAGCGGCGCGCCTACCGTATGCCGTTCACCCACGCCAAGGCGTTCGAGATGATGGAGCAGATGGGCGACAAGCTCGACCAGCAATTGCTGCAGGCGTTCCGCCCGGTCGCGCTGGGATCGTACTGACCGAGCGGGTTACGCCAGCAGCTTGCGCAACTCTGCTTTCGCCACCTTCTCGAGTGTCGAGCGCGGCATCTCGTCGACGAAGCGGATCTCGCGCGGCACCTTGAAATCGGCGAGTCCGTGCCGGCAGGCGGCCATGACGCTGTCGTGCAGCGCGTCGGTCGCCTGCGCGGCGCCGGCCTGCGGGATGATGAACACCACCGGCACCTCGTCCAGCATCGGATGCTTCTTGCCGACCACCGCGGCCTCGCGCACGCCGGGCACGGCCACCACGATTTGCTCGATCTCCGACGCCGCGACGTTCTCGCCGCCGACCCGCAGCATGTCCTTGACGCGATCGCCGAACCTGATGAAGCCGTGCTCGAGCAGCGTGACGCGGTCCCCGGTGATGAAGTAGCCGTGCTGGTCGAAGCTCTCGGCCGTCGCCTCCTCGTTGTGCAGATACTCCTTGAACAGCGACAGGCCGGGCACGCCCAGGATCGACAGGTTACCGGTCTCGCCGGCCCGCGTCGGCGTGCCGTCGTCGTTGGTAACGCAGAGACGATATTCGGCGGCGGGCCGGCCGATCGCCATCGGCGTGTTGGGCTGGTCGACCTCGCCGATGATGCCGTGGCTGATCGTCTCGGTCATGCCCCACCAGCCGATGATCGGGATGCCGAAGCTGCGGAACGCCGGCGGATCGCCGAAGGCGGTCCCCCACATCCGGAAGGCGTGCTTCGTGGGTACCGGATGTTCGAGCAGCGCCTTCATGCAGAAGCCGATGGTCGAAAGCCAGGTGGCGTGATGCAATGTCGCGACGTCCCAGAACCGGCGGGCCGAGAAGCGCGGCTGCAGCACGCAGCTGCCGCCGACCCACAGCGTCGCCAGCACGGAATAGGCGAGCGCATTGGTGTGGAACAGCGGCAGATAGGCCATGTGGACGTCGGCCTGGTGCAAGTCCTGATGCGCCGCATTGACCTTGCCGCCCCATAGCGCGTTGGCGTGCGTCCACAACACCGCCTTCGGCCGTGACGTGGTGCCAGACGTGTATTGTACGCTGCAGGGGGCTTCCGGATCGGTGGCGCGTCGCGGCCGGTCGGCGCTGTCGGCAAACAGGGCCTCGAAACGTTCGGCCCAGGCGGGCAGGTCGATTGCCGCCGGCTCGGCGCCGGCATTGTGCGACGTCACCGCGATCCAGCGCAGGTCCTTGCAATTGGCGGCGACCGCTGCGGCATAGGACGGTTGCGTGATGGCGGCCACCGCGCCGCAGTGCCCGGCGAAGTAGTCTAGTTCGGCGGCGGCGGAGCGGGTGTTGGTGGTGACCGCGATGGCACCGAGCTCGACACAGGCGAACCAGGCGAGCATCGATTCGATGCAATTGTCGAGATGGATCAGGATGAACTCGCCGGGCCTGACGCCGCGCTTCGTGAGGCCCGCGGCAAGTGCGCCGACGCGGTCATGAAACTCGCCGTAGCTCCAGGGCCGGGCCGGGGCATCGAACGGCGCCCAGATCAGAAACGGATGGTCGCGCCGGGTCTCGGCGCGCATTCGCAGCAGCCACGGCACGTCCATGCCGGCAAACGGGCTGACGACGCCCGATGGCGATGTCGGATGGGGCATGCTTCCTCCGCTGGAAGTCCGCGATGCTCCGCTGTTGCGCGGCACGGCTTTGTTTTTCTTAGGTGCCGTTGTGCCACCCGGAGAAGCGAGGCGCAACGCGCTTTCGATACCGCCACGTCCATGCTCGCCGTACGCACCGGCCCCACCTCGTCATTGCGAGGAGCGAAGCGACGCGGCAATCCAGAAAGCCGCACGCGAAGACGGGATTGCTTCGTCGCAATGATGGGGAGGGGCCGCATTTCGCGATGAGAGCGAGCGTGATGTCCAATATCAGCCCATTTCGTACGACGAAATTTCCACCAGGCTGCCGTCCGGATCGCGGCAATAGACCGAGCGCAGCACGCCCTGCGCGCCCTGCTTGGCGACGGGGCCTTCCTCCACGGCGACGCCGCAGGCGGCGAGATGCGCGACCACCTCGTCCGGCGAGGCTGCCGTGAGAAAGCACAGGTCGTCGCTGCCGGCCGTCTGATGGTCCGCGGTGAACCATTCGAGCTTGTCGGCATCGACAGGTCGCAGATTGATCTTCTGCGCGCCGAAACTCAGCGATGTGCGCGGCGCCTTGCCGTGCCCGGGATCGAAAACCTTGACCGCCATGCCGAGCACTTGCCGGTACCACGCGGCGGAACGGACGACGTCGGTGACATTGAGCACCAGATGATCGAGCGCGGTGACGGTGACGGGCATGGGAGATCCTTTGACTGCGGGGCTGCGCCGCACTGGTCGATAGTTGAATTGCTTGGTACAAGCGAGCGTTGTCAATTCAACACAGGCTGACCGCGCGACAAGTCGCGGCAGCAGGGAGAACGCACATGGTGTCACGTCGTGCCGCGATCGGCTGGATCGCGCTGGGCTTTTCTGCATTCACCTGTATCGGAAGCGCGTCTGCGCAGGACTATCCAACCCGGCCCGTGCGCTTTGTCGTAGCCTATCCTCCCGGCGGCGCTACCGACATTCTGGCCCGGCTGATCGGGCAGAAACTCTCCGAACGTACCGGACAGACATTTGTCATCGAGAACAAGCCGGGCGCCGGCAACAATATCGGCACCGAATCCGTTGTGAATGCGGAGCCCGACGGCTACACGATCCTGCTGGTCAATCCGGCGAACTACATCAACGCCACTTTGTACAGCAAGCTCAGCTTCAACTTCCTGCGCGACATCGCGCCGGTGGCGGCGTTCCACCGCACCGCCAATGTGATGACCGTCAACAAGGACATCACGGCAAAGACCATTCCGGAATTCATCGCCTATGTGAAGGCCAATCCCGGCAAGGTGAACATGGCGTCGTCCGGCAACGGCACCTCCGTGCATCTGTCCGGCGAAATGTTCATGATGATGACCGGCGCCAAGATGCAGCACGTTCCTTATCGCGGCGCGGCGCTGGCGATCACCGATATGCTGGGCGGCCAGGTGCAGGTGATCTTCGACAACATGCCGTCGATCATCCAGCACGTCCGCTCGGGCAGCCTGCGGGCGCTGGCGGTGACCACCGCGGAGAAATCGCCGTTGCTGCCCGATGTGCCGACAATTGCCGAGAGCGTGCCGGGCTATGAAGCCAGTGCCCTGTTCGGTATGGGCGCGCCGAAGAAGACGCCGCAGGAAATCATCGCCAAGCTCAACGCTCACGTCAACGCGGTGCTGGCTGATCCGGCTGTCAAGGCGAAGCTGATTGATCTCGGCGGCGAACCGCTGATCGGACCGCCGGACGCGTTCGGCAAGATGGTCACCGCCGAAACCGAGAAGTGGGAGAAAGTCGTCAAGGCCGCCGGTTTGAAGGTGGAGTAAACCGAGCGCGGCTGGCAGCAGATTACGCCGCCGGCCGCGTCGCCAGCCAGATCACATGGCGGGCGCCGCCGCGGCTGCCGGTGGCGCGGACCTTGATCTCTTCGGTGGCAAAGCCGGCCTTCTTCAGCCGCCTGGTGAATTTGTCATTGGGGAATGACGACCACACCGCCAGAATGCCGCCGGGGCGCAGCGCCGCCCAGGCCGCTTGCAGGCCTTTGAGGTCATACAACGCATCGTTGGATTTGCGGGTCAGGCCTTCCGGGCCGTTGTCGACGTCGAGCAGGATCGCATCATAGCCGCGGCCTTCGGCGACCGCCTGCACCACGTCGGCCTCGCGGATCTCGACGCGCGGATCGGTCAGGCAGTCGCCGGTCATCTCCGCCATCGGCCCGCGCGCCCAGGCGATGATCGCCGGCACCAGCTCGACCACGGTCACCTCCGCCTGCGGTCCCAGCACCTTCAGCGCGGCGCGCAGCGTGAATCCCATGCCGAGCCCGCCGATCAGCAGCCTTGGCGCGGCCAGCGCCTTGAGGCGGAAGCAGGTCAGCGTCGCCAGCGCTTCTTCGGAGCCGAATAGCCGGCTGCTCATCAGCTCGTTCTGGCCGAGCTTGATGGTAAATTCATTGCCGCGCTGCATCAGCCGAAGCTGCACGCCGCCGCCGGGCACGTCTGCCGTGTCGAGGAGTTTCCAGGGAAGCACGGGGGTCTTTCGGAGCTGTGCGGCGCGATTCGCCGCGGCCTGCCTGCATAGCGCAAATGTCAGCCGGGTGTCTCGCGGATCACCGCGCCGCCTGGCGATGCCGATGCGTTCGGTGGTTTCGTGGAGAGGCAACGGATACGCCAGTTCCGCGTTCCGCCGCTTGCCGATCGCCTTTGCCTTCGCGCGATAGCTGAGTTACGGGTGCACGCGCTTCATTTGGTCCTTGCCGCCTCCGCCCGGCAGGGCGATGACTGCATGGCGTCGTTGACGTCCCAGAGATTCGAAAGACATCCCCGCCTTGGGTATCTGCGGACGATCCCGTCACCGGATCGTCATCCAACGCAGCGAGACATCGTACGGAAAGACAACGGGTGCCCCCATGGACTATTTCAAGCGCTTCAACTTCCTGTTCGCGATGCCGACGTTCGACGCCGACGATCTCGAGGGCGTCCGCCTGAACCAGATCGTCGCGGAAATCGAGCATTCCGGCTTCGAGGTCGTCAAGGCGCGCAAGCTGGAGGACGCCGCGATCGCGGTGCAGACCGACGCCGCGATCGGCTGCATGGTGGTGGACTGGGGTAAGAAGGGGCTGGAGGGCAAGACGGCCGCGCTGATCAATCTGATGCGCAGCCGCGGCCTCGACTTCCCGATCATCCTGCTGATCCGCCGCAAGCGCTTCGAGGACGTGCCGGTCGAGGTGCTCGACTTCATCGACGGCTACATCTTCCTGTCGGAGGAAACCCCGCCCTTCATCGCCAAGAACCTGGTCAGCCGGCTCAAGCAATATGCCGAGACGCTGAAGACGCCATTCTTCGGCGCGCTGGTGGATTATGCCGAGGAAGGCAACCAGCTATGGACCTGCCCGGGCCACAATGGCGGCGTGTTCTACAGCCGCAGCCCGATCGGCCGGGTGTTCATGGAACATCTCGGCGAAGCCGTGTTCCGCGACGACCTCGACAATTCCGTGCTCGATCTCGGCGACCTGCTGACGCATGAAGGCCCGGCGCTGCAGGCGCAGAAGGAAGCCGCGCAGATTTTCGGCGCGGAGAAGACCTATTTTGTCCTCAACGGCACCTCGACCTCCAACAAGGTGGCGCTGTCGGCGCTGGTGACCGACGGCGATCTCGTATTGTTCGACCGCAACAACCACAAGGCCGCGCTGCACGGCGCGCTGATGATCGCCGGTGGCGTGCCGATCTATGTGCCCGCGGTGCGCAACCCCTGGGGCCTGATCGGGCCGATGAACTGGGAGGCGCTCGAGGAAGACGCGCTGCGCGAGCGCATCCGCATCAATCCGCTGGTTACCGATCCCGAGGCCTGGAAGCGGCCGCGCCCGTTCCGCGTCGCCGTGGTCGAGCAGTGCACCTATGACGGCACGATCTACAGCGCCGAGATGATCATCGCGCGCATCGGCCATCTCTGCGACTATATCCTGTTCGACGAGGCGTGGGCCGGCTTCATGAAGTTCCACCCGCTTTACGCCGGCCGCTTCGCCATGGGGCTCGGCGATCTCGGCCCGGATTCGCCGGGCATCATCGCCACTCAGTCGACCCACAAGCAGCTCGCCTCGTTCTCGCAGGCCTCGCAGATCCACATGAAGGACCGCCACATCCGCGGCCAGAAGCGTCGCGTCGAGCATCGCCGCTTCAACGAGAGCTTCATGCAGCACGCCTCGACCTCGCCGTTCTATCCGCTGTTCGCATCATTGGACGTCGGCGCGCAGATGATGAAGGGCCGTTCCGGCGTCGTGTTGTGGGACGACACCATCCGGCTCGGCATCGAGCTGCGCAAGAAGATCCGCGCCGTGCGCCGCGAGTTCGAGGAAAAGGAAACCCGGCCGGAGCGGCGCTGGTTCTTCGAGCCGTTCGTGCCGGAGCGCGTCGAAATCCCGGATTCGGCGCACGAGGGCGGCGTGCACAACGTGCCGTGGGAAAGCGTCAGCACCGATCAACTCGCCAAGAACCCGACCTATTGGCAGTTGGCGCCGGATGCCGACTGGCACGGCTTCCCGGGCATGGCGGCGGGTTTCGCCATGACCGATCCGAACAAGCTGACGCTGCTGACGCCCGGCTTCGACCGGGCCACCGGCGGCTACACCGAACACGGCATCCCGGCGCCGGTGGTGGCGCAGTTCCTGCGCGAGAACCGCATCGTGCCGGAAAAGAACGATCTCAATTCGCTACTGTTTCTGCTGACGCCCGGCGTCGAGGCCAGCAAGGCCGGCACGCTGATTTCGGGCCTGGTCGCCTTCAAGAAGCTGCACGACGACAACGCGCTGCTGGAAGACGCGATTCCGGAATTTGCGAGACGTCGCCCGGCGCGTTATGCCGGCGTGCGGCTGCGCGACCTGTGCGGCGAGATGCACCGCTTCTTCCGCAATGCCGATGTCAGCGCCCTGCAGGCCAAGCAGTTCAAGTCCGAGCACCTGCCGGAGATCGCGATGTCGCCGCATGACGCCGCGCGCGTGCTGGTGCGCAACGATGTCGATTATCTGCCGATCGACGAGATCGCCGGCCGCATCGCCACCACGCCCTTCGTGGTCTATCCGCCGGGGATCGCCACCATCGTGCCCGGCGAGCGGCTCACCGCGCGGGCGCAGCCGATGCTGGATTATCTCAAGATGTTCCAGACCTGCTTCAACACCTTCCCCGGCTTCGACGTCGAAATCCAGGGCGTGTACCGCAAGGTCGATGCCAATGGGCTGATCCGGCTTTACACCTATGTGGTCAGCGAATAGCGAAACGCCCATGGATCTTCGTACCCCCGATTCCGGCCCGGCCATCGTCGTGCGGCCGTCACGCGACAGCGATGTCGAGCCGATGCTGGCGATCTATCGCCGCCATATCCGGCTCGGCATCGACGAGGGCGTCAGCGACGCCGAGATGCCGCAGGCGGACGATCTGCGCGACCGCCGCAAGAACCTGCGCAGCAAGCGCTTCCCGCATCTGGTGGCGACGCGCAACGGCGAGGTGATCGGCTACGCATATGTGGTGCTGTTCCGCAAGCGACCGGCCTATCGCTACACCGTCAAGCATTCGATCTATATCCATCACGACCATGTCGGCCACGGCATCGGCCAGGTGTTGATGCGCGAATTGATCGACGTCTGTGCTGCCGCGGGGTTTCGCCAGATGATCGGCTATATCGATTCCGACAATGCGGCGTCGCTCGGGCTGCATGACAAGTTCGGCTTCGCCAAGGTAGGGTTGCTGCCGGGCGTCGCCTGGCGGCACGGCCGCTGGGCCGACACCATCATGGTGCAGCGCTCATTGGCCACCGGCGCCACGACGGCGCCCTGAGGGTGTATCCTGTGCAGACAAATTCTTCCGAAGCCCGGCGGCGCGTTCAGGTCCATGCGCTGCATCTCGGCGACCGCATCAACACTGCGAATTTCGAAGGCGACATCGTCTCGGCCGTACCGCTGGCGGTTCGCACCGGCGAGACCGGCACTGCGGTGGTGTTTCGCTACGGCGTCGCCGTTCTGATAGGCCTGACGCCGGAGGAGGAAGCCGCCTTCCTGCTGAAGATTTCCTCCCGGGTCATCGGCCGGCCCGGCGTGGCCGAGGAAGAGCGCACCTTCGTCGAGATCGCCGCCGGCGCCGAGGACCAGGTCCCCGCCGGCGGCCCGGTGACGCTCGGCGACATGTCGCTGCCCCGCATGCTGATCGTCGCCGACGTGCTGGCCAAGAGCGTGGCGCTGGCCAGCGATGAACGCGACGTTACCCGCGTGTTCGGCGTGATCGAGCCGTTTGCGGTCGAGCTGGCGACGCGCGGCCGAACCCGCCGCAACCGCACCGAGATCTTGAAACTGATCGGCAATGCGCTGCTGGTCCAGCACCGGGTCTCGGGCCGCGTCGCGGTGACGGAAAAGCCCGATGCGCTGTGGGACCGCCCCGACCTTGAGCGACTCTATGCCCGGCTGGAAGACGAGTACGAATTGAAAGAGCGCGTCGAGACGCTCGATCGAAAGGTCGCCGTGATCGCCGAGACCGCCGAAACGCTGGCCGACATCATCGACACCAGGCGCTCGCTGCGTCTCGAACTGATCGTCGTGATTCTCATCGCAATCGAGATCGGCACCAGCTTTTACCAGATCTTCATCGCCAAGGTGCCGCACTGAGCGGCGAATGGACTTGGACGAAAGGTGAATGTGGCTGAAGGTGGTGCGGCTGCCGTGAACGTGCGGAGCGGGCTCTCGCAGAGCGATAGCGATGGCTGCAATCACTGGCGCACCCGACACGATTCGAACGTGTGACCTTTGCCTTCGGAGGGCAACGCTCTATCCAGCTGAGCTACGGGTGCATGCGTTTTCCATAGCCGATTGCCGGGACCGCCGCAACGGTCGGACCGGGCTGCACGGGTGGAAATGGGTGAAATTGGCTCCCTTGGAGAGCGCGGTGCGCTCTCTCAGGCAACGGTCACACGTTCGAATCGTGTCGGGTGAGAAGCGGGTGCCGGCTGCGCCGCGGCTGTGGCGGACATTCGGAGGGGTGAGGGCGCATGTTGCCCCTCATAGTTGTTCCGATGGGCTAGCACCGGGCGCTCAAACGGGGGGACAAGCTCAGAAACTCGGCCCAAGCCAGCCGGTTCGCATTGAACGCGATCCAGATGCCAGAATGGACTTTTGCGTTATAGCGGCCGTTTCAGGTTCGAAAGCCTTTGGAATGAGGTCGCATCTATGGCTTGTTCTGCGCCTCGCGGTTCGTAAGGCGCAGCCGCTGCGCCTTCTTGCCATTGCGGAGGCAAACCTTGGGCACCAGTCTACAGTCTTTCGCCGAGTTAACCACCGGACTGCAGACCAAGTCCGATAAGATTCGCACACTTGCTCAGTCAGGATACTCTCGCGTGGAGATCGCTGACCTGCTCGATATCCGATACCAGCATGTTCGTAACGTTTTACTTCGTGGCCGATCCTGTTGCCGAACCAGGGAGCGATTTTAGGACTTAGGATCTCAGCTGTTTAAGATCGGTCATAGGTTCGCCTTTCATCGAGTGCGAAAGCACAGCGCGTGATGGCTGCGCGCGGCGGCTGTGGCAGGCATTCCTGGGGCAATGGCACGTGAGGGCGATAAGACCAATGCGTCTCAGAAGCTAACGCCCGTTTTGACAATGCGGTCCTAAGTTTATCAAGCCTAGGTCCACAAGAGTGCGGTGAAATTTACGCTTCAGTTCGGAGGAGGACGCAAAGTAGCTTTCCCCGCAATCATCTAGCAAGCTTGCGCGGGTGGCATATACTTGATCCAGCGGAAGGCCTGCCTTTTGCAAGGCGATGGTTCCGAGAAAAGCGATATCCAGGTCCGCTGCTGGACCGGCAACAAAGTTATCCGGGATAAAATTTAAGGCCTCAATGGCATAAAATGTGCGGAACGCGCGCCGTGCATCGCTGGGTAGTTGGAGTTGCCGATCGATCTGTCCCGCCATTACGGGTTGGTGATCTCCATAGTGCACAATTAGCATTGGACGCCCGGGAAAATTCGCTTTCAGCTCGGATCTCAGCCTTTGCCAGGTCGAGGCGGTCTCCACAAGTCTTGCGTAATACTCAGCGTATCGAGCATCGGGGAGACTCGCGGCAGCAAAGGCGCGCTCCTTCTCGAATTTCCCCAGTGGCACAAGCCTCCGATTATGTGGACCGTGATTGAAGTTGGTCAGCGCATAGAGAAAACGAGGTGTTGGATCGTGAGCAATTTTTTTGGAATGCATATCTATTACTGCATCCAAAAACAATGCATCTGAATTTGTCGACTCGAAATGACTGACATCGAAAGGCGGAGGAAGGTCATCCGTGAAAATCCGTTCGTTGACCCCGATCGAACTGTAAAATTCATCGTAGTTGAGAAAACGGCGACGACAGCTTGACGCAAGACTCGTCTTGTAACCGAGCGCTGCTAGCGAATGAGGGAGGCTGCTACGAAATCGGCCAACGCCTCTCTTGAAAAGATAGTAGGCGCTTGAACCAAAGCTCGCACTTGAAAGTCCGGTCAACAGGCTGAACTCAGATTGCCATGAACCTCCACCAAAAATATCGACGTTAAGGCGTCCATGGCAACCATTTTCCGGAGAAAGGAGCGATGCGACGATAGGCTCCACCGGTAGACCAAAAATGCGAGGGTCGAATATCGATTCGTGCTGGAGGATAATAATGTCGGGAAAGTCAGTAGATCGGGCTGGCACCGGCTCCATGAGCGTCAACGGTTCATTCGCGATATCGCTGAGAGCCAATTTGCCGAACTGCCGCCAGGAACGGGGGTCGATTAGGGAGGCCATAAAGGTTGAGTAAAAGAAGCGCCGCTGAGTCATGGACTGCTGTGAAGAAGCGGCGTTGCCGCCGACCCTGAAAGCCGCTGCCAATCCAATAAGTGTGAGGCTCAATGAGAGCATTCGAAATTCGAGTGAGATGGGAGATCCGGCGGCCCAGAGCAAGACCGCCGCCGAAGCGAAAGTCAGTATGAGAGCTCCAGCCACAACGGCTAGAACTACCCGCGGATACTGCGTCACAAAGAATGGAACAGTGCCTGCAAATACCAAGGGTAAATCGGTCACGACCAGTTTGAGTGCGCTGTGATTATATTTTACGATTGATGCCCCGGTGATTGTTGCTGCCATTATGCAAGACAGCAGAACCGCTCGTTCAACATCAGCAACGATCAATAGAAACAGGACGCTGTTAATAAAGAGCGCTGCGATTGCAAACAGGAGGTGTTCTACGCTTCGTTCTGACAGCGTCATGAAACCGGTTGCTATCAACAATATCAGAGTCAGGACCATATTGTATAAGAGTCTCGATGAAAATCTAAGGAGTTCCAAAAACGCTATATCATCGATTCGGACAAAGACTGTCGCCATTTATGAAGTTTGAGAAAAACTAATCGGTTGCTCTGGGCAGCTTAGAAATCGCGTTTGGCGCTGGCGTTTGGGGCTCCCTTGGAGAGCGCGGTGCCCTCTTTCAGGCGACGGTCGCAGGTTCGGCGGCTATCGGGTGCGCCCGACAGTGTATGCCAGACGTGCCGTTGTCATGTCGGTCATCTTTAGGGGTGAGGGCGCGTGTTTGCTCCTCCTGGTTGCTTCCGTTGATGCTGCGCAGCAGCACTGTAATAAATTGACGGCGGCTATGCGATGACCGAGGTTGCGTCTCCAAACAAAAATCAGAAACGGGAGAGTGAAATGAAGCGCCGCCGGATCCTGAGCGCGCTGATCGGCGCGATAGCTGTGTCATCGGTGGCGCAGGCGGACGAGACCGCGCGTTTCGGCCCGCTGAAGGCCGATGAATTAAACCCGGCGCAGAAAGCCTGGGCCGAGATGATCGCGGCGCCGCCGCGCAATGCGAAATTCACCAATCCGCCCTATCGCGCCTACATCCGAAATCCGGAACTCGCGACACGGCTATCTGCGCTATCGGAATATCTGCGTTGGAACACATCTTTGCCGCCGCGGCTGAGCGAGTTTGCCATCATCATCACTGCGCGGCAGTGGACGGCGCAGTATGAGTGGTTTGCGCACTACCCGCTCGCGATTAAGGCCGGTCTGGATCCGAAGGTCGCCGCTGATGTTGCCGCAGGCAACCGGCCGAGCGGGATGCGAGCCGACGAGGCCGCCGTCTACGATCTCGCCACCGAACTCTACCGCGATAAAAAGGTGTCGGATGCCACATTCGGCGCGGCGCTCAAGCAGTTTGGCGAACGCGGCGTAATGGATGTGATAGGCATTATCGGTTATTACGATCTGGTCTCGATGACACTAATTACCATGCAGGCGAGCGCACCAAATGACAGCGTCGCTCCGCTGCCCGTCCTGTCAAAATGACCGTCAAATGCCTTTATTTGACCTACGATCCCTCATAGGCACGCCGTAGAAGAGGCTGTGCCTTCGCGAAGTCGTCCATCGTCTTCAAAGAAAGCGAAAGGTTGCTGCAGCGATCCCAGGCTGGTGGTGGCTAGTGCTTTCGACAGCAACTCGGGAAGTAGCCTTGCTTCGAGGTCGCCAAGGATGCCACCTGTCAGTCCGTCGAAAATGCCTATCGTTTATCCTGTCTCTGTTCAGTATTTTACTCAGGTCGACACGCTTTAAAATCGCAAGCCGCCGATCCGTTGTGTCAGGAGGTTACGCTCAAGCGGCTTTAGCTTTGCGAACTTGCACCGTCTTCGTCTTAGTTTTTCGCGTTAGAGGTTTGCCTGCTGGCTTGCCGATCGTCTTACCAGCGGGCTGCTTCGCTGTCGTTTGTTCGCCTTTAGCTTTGACCAAAGCGGCGTGATCGAGAATGGTCTGATTAGCGTATGCCATAGCAAAGGACGCGATCGCATCGTCGATCACCGCGGTCTTGCCCATATAACCAGTGATGACGGCCGGATCGCCGGAGCGCGCATGCGCGCGAGCCAGGGTGCGGCCACAAAGTTTGGCATAATCGGACAGCGCTTCCCCTTCGCTGATCTCGCTGACCCCGCCGAGCCTACGATTCTTGAGGGTGCGGATATAGAAATCGCGGCCGGAGGCTGGGTCCGTGGTATAGCCGAGGAAAATATCGCTGGCTGCCTGCATCATCTGCTGGCCTTCAACGACGCGACGACCCTGGTTGCCCTTGTAGCCGAGCTTGCTGTCGAGACGTTCGAGCACCGAATTCTGTGCCTGCTTGACCTGCAAGAATAATGGCTCACCGTCGCCGGTCATGAATAGACCCACGCAGCAGAAAGTCCCGACCGAACCAACGCCGACTGCCTTGAAGGCGAGGTCCTTCATGACGAAGCGATCCAGCAGTCGCTGCCGATCCGGGGCGAGGCTTTTGCGGTAGGCAGCGAACACATGAGCGACATCGATGCCGTGGCGGGAGCCGGCCTTCGGATCCAGATGGAAGATGGTAGGCGGCTTGTCGACGATTTTAGTTTCGGTGCCGGAGACTAGGTGCGGAAAGTTGTCGTCGCGCGATAGACCTGCGCCACGGGCCTTCTCAATGATAGCGGCGAGCTTTCGACGCAGGCCGCCATGGCCTATCACGCCGATCTCTCGCTCGAGGTCGATTCGACTATGCCAGATATCAAGCGGCGACATTCTTGCCAGCCCAGCCATGTGCCATCGATAGGCCTTGACGGTCGCGGCCGCTAGCGCGCGGGCTTGCTTGCGCGATGCGCCGCTCTGCAGTGCAGCCACCGCCGCGCTGGCCGCCAGACGCTTCAAGTCCACTGTGAAGTCGACCCCTGGAAGGGTTTCATCGAAATCGTTTACGTCGAATAGGATGTTGTCTTCGGGGGTGACGAATGCGCCAAAGTTCATCAAGTGGCTGTCGCCGCCGGCATGCACCACGATGCCGGCGATCGGCTGGCTGGCCAGGTCGCTGGCCATAACCGCTGCTGCGCCACGCAGGAATGCGAAGGGGTTGACCATCATTCGCGCAAAACGCTCCGGGACAAGTTCAGGCACCCGGTCCCTATCGCTTTCAGCGAGGATCGCCACGGCGCTGCGGGTCAGTGGTCCCTTGAGCTCGGCATGGGCCTCGCGGGGCGTCTTGCGGCGCAACGCCTTACCTTGTGCGAGTCGTTCTTTGCGATCGCTCAAAGTATTCGTCGTCAGCAGTTCCGGTTTTTTACCCATCGCCGTTCTCTTTCTGCGTCAAGTTGCCGCGGGGGGCTCCATCAAGCATCTGTAGCTTCCAGGGAACTAGCCACAAGAGCGGGGGTCGCAAAAATTGCAGTATTTCGGGATTGGGGCACGGGCGGCGCAGACCTTTTCCTATCGGGTGGAAATAGATGCCGCCGCGAGATCGGATATTCATGCCGATCGCTTTGGGATGTGTTTACAGGCCCCCCGCTGCTTCGTATCGCAGACAAGATTCAATCGCAGATTTTGAGTTATTTTTACAGCAACCCAGCCGATTTCACTGCTCCTTTTCAAGAATTCGGCTTTGTCAGCCACGGGGTTGCGGTGAGCCGGTCATTCGTCAATGCAAAGCCAAAAGATGTGGCCCGGCTGTGTCGATCAACCCGACGCAGTGCACGGTAATCGCTCGCTGCGTTCGGAAACGTTGATTTTAAATGGAAACCGAGGAGGCGAGCGACGCAGCAGGTCCAGCTTCTGAGGGCAACGCTCTATCCAGCTGAGCTACGGGTGCATGCGTTTTCCATAGCCGATTGCCGGGGCCGCCGCGACGGTTGGACCGGGCTGGCAAGCTTGGCTCGCGGCGCGCATTCGTTTCAGGCAGAGGCCACGGGTTTGCCGCCTTTAGGGCGTCAGAAGGGTTGGCTGGCAGGGCATTCGGGGGGGAACCCAACGGGCCCCGTTTGCGTATCTCTTGAAGATGCAATTTGTCGATCCCAAGCCTTGGAACCTCTCGGTCATGTTCAAGAATCATACGCGCCACTGGTGCGCGATCGTCGTGCTATTTGCGGTGAGCTCGGCGGCGGCGACGGGCGCCCGGGCGGATGATATGGACGACCGCATCGCGGCAACCCAGAACATGCCAGACGCCTTGAAGAATGGCGAGCTGGTGTTTCACGGCAATTATTGCGGCACCGGAAACCGCGCGGGATCGGATCCGATCGATGCGCTGGACGTGGCCTGCATGCGTCACGACGCCTGTACGCCCACCGGCCAGGTGCAGAGCTGCGCCTGCAACGCGCGACTGGCGAAAGAAGCCGGCGCGGTGGCGCGCGATTCCAGGCAGCCGGCCGAATTGAGGTCGCTTGCTACGCTGACAGCCACGGCGGCGACCGCCGGCATGGTGCTCTGCCTGCCGGGGCCCCTGGTCGCGGATCGCGCGCCAAAGCCCGCACCGGTTCCGCCACGGCCGATCGAGCGAGTTGATGTCCCAGCCGAGGCGCCTGCGGCAGCCGGGACGCCCGTGGCAATCGTCCCGCCTACGGCAGTCGCGACGTCTGCGGCAGTCGCGCCGCCCGCGGCAGTCGCGACGTCTGCGGCAGTCGCCCCGCCCGTGGCAGTTGCGCCGCCTGTGGCAACCGCGCCGCCGGCGGCCGTCGAGCAGTCTGCGCCGGCGCGGCTGGCGCCGCCGCTTGAACTGGTTGCGCCCGTTGCAGAAGAGCAGACGACGCCCTGAGACCCGTTTGCCGACGCAAGCCTGCGTCAGGCTTCGATCTTGACGCCCTTCCAGAACGCGACCTTGCCGGCGATCTGCTTCGCGGCGTCTTTCGGCTCAGCATAGAACCAGGCGGCGTCACGGTTCTGCTCCCCATCGACCGACAGGCTGTAATAGCCGGCCGTTCCTTTCCAGGGGCAGCTGCTCTTGTGGGCACTGGCGACCAGAAATTCCTGCCGGACGTCTTCCAGCGGGAAGTAGTGGTTACCCTCGACCAGTTCGGTGCGGTCGGATTCCGCGATTACCGATCCATTCCAGACGGCTTTGACCATTTCAGCTCCTTGGCGCAATTGCGGCACGACAAGACCGCGGATAAGGCCGCGCCGCAAGCACCTGCCGATCAACTGTTCCGGCGCTGCTCTCGGCGGAGGC
Source organism: Tardiphaga sp. vice154 (assembly GCF_007018645.1). Taxonomy (NCBI): domain Bacteria; kingdom Pseudomonadati; phylum Pseudomonadota; class Alphaproteobacteria; order Hyphomicrobiales; family Nitrobacteraceae; genus Tardiphaga; species Tardiphaga sp. vice154. The sequence goes on along the minus strand of NZ_CP041399.1, from coordinate 5,587,513 downwards.
GCTATTTCGCCATGTAGTCGGCGAAGGCGGCGGCGTAGTCGGGATGCCAGCGCGACAGCGCGGGGCGGTTTTCGATGACGTCGCCGGCGGCCCAGGCGATGCGGCGCTCGTCGATCGGGCGGGCGACGTCATTGTCCGGGCACAGGATGTAGAAGTCGCCGGCGTCCAGACCGGTCATCATGAAGTCGACGGTCTGCTCGGGGGTCCAGGCGGCAGCGGGCTTCTCGCTGCGGCCGTTCGCGGTCAGGCCAGTAAAGACAAAACCCGGGATCAGCAGATGCGCGCTGAGCCGGCAGCCTTCGGTGTTGCGCAACTCGTACTGCAGTGCCTCGGTGAACGCCTTCACGCCGGCCTTGGAGATGTTGTAGGCGGGATCGCCCGGCGGCGTGGTGATGCCCTGCTTGGAGCCGGTGTTGACGATCAGGCCCGGCCGGCCGCGCGCGATCATGCCGGGGACGAGCGCCTGCGTGGCGTTGATGACGCCCCACAGATTGACGCCCAGCACCTTTTCCCAATTCCCCCGCGGTCCGAAGATGGCGCTGCCGGGCTGAATGCCGGCATTATTCATCAGCACATCGACGCCGCCGAAGCGGTCGGCGACGGTCAAAGCCAGTTGCTGCATCTCTTCAAGGCGGCTGACATCGGCCTCGACGGCCAGCACGGCGTCCGCCCCCGATGGCGAAGCCGCCGCGAGTTGCGCTTCCGCGGCCGCCAGCCTGTCTCGTCCGAGATCGACGATGCAGGTCTTCAGGCCGGCCTTGGCGAAACGCGTTGCCGCGGCCAGGCCGATGCCGGCACCGCCGCCGGTTACGAGCGCGACGGAACCGGGCGCCAGAGTATCGAGATTCATGGAGTGTCCTTCAGAGTCGGGAGGTCACGCCGGCACGATCACCTTTCCGATCGGCCACAGCGCGATGCCTGCGAGTTTCAGATGCGCCCAGGCGAACGGGATGCCGACGATGGTCACGGCCAGCGCGACCGCGGTGAGGAGATGGCCGATCGCCAGCCACCAGCCGGCCAGCATGAACCAGATCATATTGCCAATCAGGCCGAGCGGGCCGGTGCCGAGGTCGCGCTGGCCGGTGACGAGTTCCCGCGACACCGCGCGCTGGCCGAACGGCAGCAGCGTATAGGCCGCGATGTTGAACGCCGCCCGTGCCCACGGCAGGCCGATGATGGTGATGGCCATCAGCACCGCGGCCAGCAGCCACGCTGCGGCCATCCACAGGCCGCCGAACACGATCCATAGAATGTTGAGGAGCAGCGGGACGATCGGCATGGCAATGTTTCCATAGGTCAATGACGAAACCTATGTAGGGCGTCACCGCCGTCTTTGCGAGTACGAATGCGCCGTCAATATCCCCGGCCGCCGCCGGCGCGCGTATAGGCCGGTCGCGCCTCTTCTGTCGCGCGGGTGGCCAGCGCGTTGCGCACTTCGGTGCTGTGGCGCGCCTGCGGCTGCAGCTCCTCGAGGAAGATCGGCTTGGAGAAATAATAGCCCTGCGCGTAACGGATCCTTGTCGCGCCCTGCAGATAAGTGAGCTCCTCGTGGGTCTCGACGCCCTCCGCAATCACCGTCATGCCGAGCGCCTCGCTGAGCGACTCGATCGCGCGCAGAATGCCCTGGCTGCGCGGCCGCTTGTGGATGTCGGTGATGAAGGAGCGGTCGATCTTGATTTCGTCGGCGGTGATGTCAGCCAGTGCGGACAGCGACGAATAGCCGACGCCGAAATCGTCGATCGAGATACCGACGCCGAGTTTTCGGAACATCGGCAGGATGTCCTGCTGGAATTCCGACTTGGCGACAAAGGCGTCCTCGGTCACCTCGACCATGAAGCGGGTTGGGCAGCCGGTGTCCTCGATCGCACGGGCGAAGGCCGTCATGAATTCCGCATTGCCGGCCTGCTTGGCGGCGACGTTGATGCTGATGGTGGCGCCGGCGCCGAACGTCTCGTCGATCAGGTCGATCGACTTCATGATTTCTGCCAGCACCAGATGGGTCAATTCGTCGATCAGCCCGAGCTCGACCGCGAGGTTGATGAAGGTGCCGGGCGCCTGGATCACGCCGTTGTCGTCGCGCAGCCGCACCAGGGCTTCGATGCCCTTGATCTCGTGGCTGCGGATATCGACCTTGGGCTGGAACGCGCAGCAGAACCGTTTGTCGATGATCGCCAGCCGCAGCGCCTGCTCGGTCGCCATCCGTGCCAGCGCTTCGCTCTCCATGCTGGAATCGAAGAACACGGCGGCGCCCTTGGTCTGGTTCTTGACCTTGTACATCGCGATGTCGGCGTTCTGGCCGAGTATGCCGTAGCTGTGGCCATGCTCGGGATACAGGCTGACGCCGATCGACGCCGAGGCGAACACCTCAGAGCCGTCGATGAAGAACGGCGCGCGCAGCCGCTGCAGCAGCAGGTCGAGATATTCGGCGACCTCCTGCTGGTTCTGGACCGGATGCAGCAGCAGCAGGAATTCATCGCCGGAGATCCGCGACAGCATGTCGGACTGGCGCAGGTCCAGGCTGAGTCGCTTGGCGAATTCGACCAGCAGCGAATCGCCGATCGGGTGGCCGTAATAGTCGTTGATATGCTTGAAATTATCGATGTCGAGAAAGGCCAGGGCGAAACGATCGGCGGCATCGTTGCGCGCGATGATGTCGCCGGCATGCTTCTCGATCACCCGACGCGTCGGCAGGTCGGTGAGTTCGTCGTAATAGGCCCGGCGAAACAGTTCGTCCGCGAGGGCCTTCTGCCGGCTGATGTCGCTGGCGCTCGACAGCAGCAGCGCCTGGTCGCCGATATTGACCGGGCGGTGGCTGGTAAGAAAGACACGATTGGCGACGCCGTCGCTGACGCGTTCCTCGAACGTCGCGCAGCGGCCGGACTGCAGCAGGTCGAGCGCGGTCTCGCGGCGGTGGTTGAGTGCCTGCGTCAGGAAATCGGATGGCGGCGTCATGCTGCCGAAATCCTCCGGCGGCGCGCTGAACTGCGCGGCGGCGGCGTCGTTCACCAGCAGGAAGTCGCCGTTGCGGTCCTGCACCGTCACCGCAGCCGGCAGCAGGCGAACGATCTCGCGCAGCATCGCGAGTTCGTTGCCGGCCGCAAAGCCGGTCAGGCCTTGATCGAGGGCAGCATCATGGCCCCCGTCCGGCGGGTTGGGGCTGATCGGAGCTGAGGAACCTGCATTCTGCATGGGAGCAACCCTCGCAAATGCCATTGTCATTTTGGTTAAATCGATACCGAAAACGGTGCTCGCGTAGTCGTAAACGTCGGATATCAACGATGCCGACAAGTTGTGATTAACAATGCGTTAAGCGCCGCCGGTCTTCCAGAGATGATCGGACCCGGGACGGGCAAGATCTGCGGCTCGGCTTTGTTGGGGGGGCGGGCGCGCACCCAGTGCGGAGAATAATGCGTTCGGCTGCGTTCGATCTTTGAAAGGAACCGGGTGTTGGCCCGGCCACGAACAGGACACCTGTCGCTATTTTTCCGGGCTACTCGACACCCTGTCCGGCCGCCACCATCCTCCTGCAAGCCGCATCGCCCTTGAACCCTGCGGCGAGTTCCCCACGCGCAGGATTTCCGGCATGAGCGATTCTTCCAAAGCCAACGTCCTCTGGTTCCTGCCGACCCATGGCGACGGCCACTATCTTGGCACGTCGGTGGGCGCGCGCGAGGTCAACTTCAACTATCTGCGCCAGGTTGCCCAGGCCGCCGACCAACTCGGCTATTTCGGCGTGCTGCTGCCGACCGGGCGGTCCTGCGAGGATTCCTGGGTGGTCGCCTCGGCCGTGGCACCCTGGACCGAGCGGCTCCGCTACCTCGTCGCCGTGCGCCCCGGCCTGCAGTCGCCGAGCGTCGCAGCACGGATGACCGCGACGCTCGATCGCGTGACTAACGGGCGTCTCCTGATCAACGTCGTCACCGGCGGAGATCCGGTCGAGAATGCCGGCGACGGCATTTTCCTGGATCATGACGAGCGCTATGCGGTGACCCGCGAGTTTCTGGGCGTCTATAGCGACCTGCTCGCCGGCAAGACGGTCAATGTCGAAGGCAAGCACATCCGCATCGAGGACGGCCGCCTGATCTTCCCGCCGCTGCAGTCGCCGCGCCCGCCGCTCTATTTCGGCGGCTCGTCGGACGCCGGCATCGATGTCGCGGTCGATCTGGTCGAAAAATATCTGACCTGGGGCGAGCCGCCGGCCGCCGTCGCCGACAAGGTGGCGCGGGTCAAGGCCGCTGCTGCCAAGCGCGGGCGCCAGTTGTCGTTCGGCATCCGGCTGCATGTTGTGGTGCGCGAGACCTCCGAGGCCGCGTGGAAGGCCGCCGACGACCTCATTCAATATGTCACCGACGAAACCATCGCCGCCGCTCAGAAGACGCTGGCGCGGCAGGACTCGGTTGGCCAGAAGCGCATGGCGCAATTGCATGGCGGGCGCCGCGACAAGCTCGAAATTTCGCCGAACCTGTGGGCTGGTGTCGGCCTGGTGCGCGGCGGCGCCGGCACCGCTTTGGTCGGCAGCCCGCAGGAAGTGGCAGCCCGGATCAAGGAATATCAGGACGTCGGCGTCGATACCTTCATCATGTCCGGCTACCCGCATCTCGAGGAAGCCTATCGCTTCGCCGAACTCGTCTTCCCGCTGTTGTCGCTGCAGTCCCACGACAATGTCACGCCGCTGCGTACCCGCACGGGTCCGATCGGTGAAACCATCGCCAACGAGCATCGTCCGCTCGCCAAGCAGGCCTGATCATCATGAGTCTCGTTGACGTTCTTCCCCGCGCGCGCAGCTTTCGCGTCCCCAGCCTCAGCGGCCTGACGCAGTGGATCGTGCCGCTGGTCATTCTGGCCGGCTGGCAGATCGCCTGCGTCGCCGGCTTTGTCCCGGCGCGCGTGATGCCGGCGCCGAGCGATGTCGCGTTCGCCGGTTGGAAACTGGCGGTATCCGGCGAACTGGCTGTGAATATCTGGGTTTCGTTCTGGCGCGCTTCGGTCGGTTTTCTGATCGGCGGAAGCATCGGCTTCGCCTTCGGCCTCGCCAACGGTCTGTCGGAGTTGAGCAGCAAGCTCACCGACACCACGCTGCAGATGGTGCGCAACGTGCCGCATCTGGCGCTGATCCCGCTGGTGATCCTGTGGTTCGGCATCGACGAGTCGGCAAAACTGTTTCTGGTCGCGCTCGGCGTGTTCTTCCCGATCTATCTCAACACGCTGCACGGCATCCGCACCGTCGATCCGCAGCTTATCGAGATGGGCCGCATCTACGGCATGAGCAATGGCGAGCTGTTCCGCCGCGTGATCTTCCCGGGCGCGCTGCCGTCGATCTTCGTCGGCGTTCGCTTCGCGCTCGGCATCATGTGGCTGACCCTGATCGTGGCGGAAACCATCGCGGCGTCGTCGGGCCTTGGCTACATGGCGATGCAGGCCCGCGAGTTCATGCAGATCGACGTCGTCGTGCTCAGCATCCTGATCTACGCGCTCTTGGGCAAGGTCGCCGACAGCGCATCGCGCGTGTTGGAACGGCTGACGCTGTCCTGGCATCCCGCCTTCCAGAAATAGCTGGTCCAGACCTTGGATATGCACATGAACCAGTCGGTCCGCCTCGCCCATATCGGCGCGCAACTGTTCGAGCCCCCCTCGGAGTTCGACGAAGCGCTGGCCGAGCGCCGCCAAGCGGTCAGGCCGAGCCCGGCCAACCGCGGCCTGTCGCTGACCATCCGCGGCCTCCGCAAATCTTTCGGCGCAAATGAAGTGTTGCGCGGCGTCGACTTGCACATTCCCGCCGGCCAGTTCGTGGCGATCGTCGGCCAGAGTGGCTGCGGCAAGAGCACCTTGCTGCGGCTGATCGCCGGCCTGGACAAGCCGACGGCAGGGACGATCAGCTTTGGCGAAGAAACCCGCCCGGAAGATATTCGCGTCATGTTCCAAGAGCCGCGACTGCTGCCCTGGGCACGCGTGCTGTCCAACGTCGAGGTCGGCCTCGGCGCCGACCGCAGCTCGGCCGATGCCCGTGCCCGCGCCGAACAGGCGCTGGGTGAAGTCGGTCTCGCCGACAAGCGCGAGCAGTGGCCGGCGGTACTGTCCGGAGGTCAAAAGCAGCGCGTCGCTTTGGCGCGCGCGCTGGTCAGCCATCCCCGCGTGCTGGCGCTGGACGAGCCGCTCGGCGCGCTGGACGCGCTGACCCGGATCTCGATGCAGCGGCTGCTCGGCCGCGTCTGGCATGACCAGGCTTTTACCTCGATTCTGGTGACGCACGACGTTTCGGAAGCCGTCGCTTTGGCGGATCGCGTGCTGGTTATTGAAGAAGGCCGCATCGCCCACGATATTAACGTCGATATCGCGCGGCCGCGGCAGCGCGGTTCGGCCGATCTGGCTGCGCTCGAAGGCTCGATCCTGCGCAATTTGATCGGCACCGGCGACGACGCCACTGACCTGTGAGACTGGAAATGAATTTAGTCGTGCGTAACATCAAGCCTGCCGATGGTGTGCCCTCCGCCGAATTCCGTGGCGCCATGCGCGCGCTGGCCGGTGGCGTCAGCGTCATTTCGGTCGGCCGCGGTAACGACATTTCCGGCATGACCGTGACGTCGGTGACCTCGCTGTCGGTCGAGCCGGCGACGCTGCTGGTCAGCGTCAACCGGCTGTCGTCGTCGTTTCCGCTGCTGCAACGCTACGGCGCGTTCGGCGTCAACATCCTCACCGCCGAACAGCTCGACATCGCCGAGCGGTTTGCCGGCAAGGGCGGGTTGAAGGGCACCGAGCGCTTTGCCGGTGCAGAATGGGTGACGCGGGCGACCGGCGTGCCGCTGCTGGTCGGCGGTCTCGCCTCGATCGAGTGCGACGTCGAGGAAGTGATCGAGCGGCACTCCCATGCCATTATTATCGGCCGCGTTCGCAGCGTGCTGATCGCCGTGCCTTCGACGGCTTTGACCTACTGGAATGGCCAGTATGTCGCGATCGACCAGAACGAGGACGCGCTTCGTCTCGCCGAGGTCAGCCTGCCTTCGCCGCGGCTTCGCGAGGTTTGATTAACTCGCCGTAACCGCGACGCGCTGCCGCATGGCGGCGTCTTGGACATCCGCTGGCGGCGTTCCCATCTGTCGGGGACGCCGTTTGCGTTTGGCGGCAGGAGGAGATCGATGAGCTATTTCAGGACCGCGATGTTGCTGGCCGGCATGACCGCTTTGTTCATGGGCGTCGGCTATCTGATCGGGGGAGCCACCGGCGCGACGCTGGCGCTGGTCGTCGCCGCTTGTACCAACCTGTTTGCCTACTGGAATTCCGACCGCATGGTGCTGTCGATGTACGGCGCGCAGCCGGTCGATGCCCGCAATGCGCCGGACCTGCATCGGCTGGTCGCAGATCTCGCGGCGCGCGCCAATTTGCCGATGCCGGCCGTCTATCTGATGGACAATCCGCAGCCCAACGCGTTCGCGACCGGCCGCAATCCGCAGAATGCCGCGGTCGCCGTGACCACCGGCCTGATGCAGCAGCTCAGCCGCGAGGAACTCGCCGGCGTGATCGCGCATGAGCTGGCCCATGTGAAGAACCACGACACGCTGCTGATGACGATCACCGCGACCATTGCCGGCGCGATCTCGATGGTGGCGCAGTTCGGCATGTTCTTCGGCGGCAACCGCAACAACAACGGTGGCCCCGGAATGATCGGCTCGATCGCGCTGATGATCCTGGCACCGCTGGCCGCGATGCTGGTGCAGATGGCGATCAGCCGGACCCGCGAATACGCCGCCGACGACATGGGCGCGCGGATCTGCGGCAATCCGATGTGGCTGGCGTCCGCGCTCGCCAAGATCGAGAACGCTTCGCATCAGATTCCCAACGAGGACGCCGAGCGTTCGCCGGCCACCGCGCACATGTTCATCATCAATCCGCTGTCGGGTCGCGCCATGGACAATCTGTTCACGACGCATCCCTCGACGCAGAACCGCATCGCCGCCTTGCAGCAACTGGCCGGGCAGCTCGGCGGTTCGACGACGGCACGCGCCGCGGTGCCCCGCGGGCCGTGGACCGGCGCATCGCGGTCGCGAGGGCCGTGGGGATAGCGGTCGTGTCACCTGCCAGTCGCACCGTGCGACGCTTCAGCAACGAGCCGTAGCGGGGCGCTGCGGTCGACGCCTTAGATTGGGAACGTTTGAGGGCAGGCATGGTTGAATCAGGCCGTTGCGCTCCGTCGTTGCCAGGTCGCCGTTTCCTCCTTCCGAGAATGCCATGTCCGTTCAGCCCGTCCGCTATAGCCCTGACGTCGAAACGCCGGAGGCCGATGAAGCCGAAACCAATAGGCAACTGACCGAGACGCTGCTGAAAATTTCCGAAATCACATGGAAAGATTCCGGTCATGCGATCCGCAGCGTGCATGCCAAGGCGCACGGCCTGCTGAACGCCGAACTGGTCATCGCCGAAGGTCTGCCGCCCGAATTGGCGCAAGGTCTGTTCGCGAAGCCCGGGCGCTATCCCGTGCTGATGCGCTTCTCCACCATCCCCGGCGACATCCTCGACGACAGCGTCTCGGTGCCGCGCGGGCTCGGCATCAAGATCGTCGGGGTCGAGGGCGATCGTCTGCCGGGGTCGGAAGGCGACACCACGCAGGATTTCCTGATGGTCAACGGCCCCGCCTTTGCGGCGCCGACCGCAAAAGCTTTTCTCGGAAATTTGAAGCTGCTGGCCGGTACCACCGACAAGGCCGAGGGCCTGAAGAAGGTGCTGTCGGCGGTGCTGCGCGGCGCCGAAGCGGCGCTGGAGGCGGTCGGTGGCGAGAGCGGCACCCTGAAGGCGCTGGGCGGTCATCCGGAGACGCACATCCTCGGCGAGACGTTCTACAGCCAGGCGCCGCTACGCTATGGCGATTACATCGCCAAGATCTCGCTGGCGCCGGTATCGCCGGAATTGACCGTGCTTCACAAGGCGCATCTCAACGTCAATGGCGTGCCCGACGGCTTGCGCGAAGCGGTGAAGGCGTTCTTCGCCGCCAACAGCGGCGTGTGGGAGCTGCGCGCGCAGCTCTGCACGGATCTGGAAAAGATGCCGGTCGAGGACTCGTCGAAAGCCTGGCCGGAACAGGAAAGTCCCTACGTGACGGTCGGGACGATCACCGCCGCACCGCAGGATTCGTGGTCGGCTGCGAATGTGAAGGCGATCGACGACGGCATGTCGTTCAGCCCGTGGCACGGTATCGCGGCGCATCAGCCGCTCGGCTCGATCATGCGCGTGCGAAAACAGGCCTACCAGAACTCTGCCGTATTTCGCGGCAGCCACAATGGCTGCCCGATGCATGAGCCGCGCCGCGCCGATTGACCGCCTCGCATTTTGTTGACGGGCAACGGGATACCAATCGCGCTTTATTTTGCAGTGCAGCAACCATATGTCAGCCTTGCTGTTATAAGCCTGTCGACTCTGGAGCTGCCATGTCCCTCGCCAAGAATATCGAATTCCTCCGCAAGCTGCCGAAAATGCCGGGCTTCAATGGCCTGGAAGGCATGACGCGTGGGTCGGCGCCGGGCAACGAAAGCCCGATCTCCGAGGTGACCGACTTCGGAAGCAATCCGGGCGACCTGCGCATGCTCGCTTACCTGCCGCCGACCATGCTGCCCAAGCCGGCGCTGGTTGTCGTGCTGCACGGCTGCACCCAGACGGCTGCGGGCTATGATACCGGCTCCGGATGGTCGGCGCTGGCCGAGCAATATGGCTTTGCCCTCCTGATGCCGGAGCAGAAGTCCTCCAATAACAGCAATACATGCTTCAACTGGTTCAGCCCCGAAGATACCGCGCGCGACAGCGGTGAAGCGCTGTCGATCCGGCAGATGATCGAGCACATGGCGCATCAGCACCAGATCGATCGCGACCGCATCTTTGTCACCGGCCTGTCTGCCGGCGGCGCGATGACATCGGTGATGCTGGCGACCTATCCCGACGTCTTTGCCGCCGGCGCGATCATCGCCGGCCTGCCGCATGGCATCGCCAACACCATGCAGGAGGCGCTGGCGGGAATGTATCGATCGCCCGCGCGCCCCGCCGCTGATCTTGGCGCGCTCGTTCGCAACGCGTCGGGTCATGCCGGGCCGTGGCCGAAGGTTTCGGTCTGGCACGGCAGCGCCGACCGCACCGTGATACCGGCGAATGCCGGCGAGATCGTCAAGCAATGGCTCGACGTCCACGGCCTGCCGCCGGCGCCGATGGCATCGGGCGATGTCGATGGCTATCCGCGGGAGGTCTGGTGGAATGCGGACGGTGAAACCGTCGTCGAATCCTATACGATTACCGGCATGGCACATGGTACGCCGCTGGCGATTGCCGGGCAGGACGAGCCCTACGGCGCCGCCGGCAAGTTCCTGCTCGAGGCCGGCATCGCCTCGACGTGGCACATCGCCCAGTTCTTTGGCCTGACCCGAAACCCCGTGCCGCGTCGCGCCGCGATCGCCAGCAAGCAGGTCGTGCCGGCCGATGCCATCGTTACGGCGCGTGCGGCGAAGAAGCCGCACCCGGAGACCGACGGACAGTTTTCGCCGCGTCCCACCGGCGGTCGCCGCGTGCTCGATATCAACGCCGTCATCACCCGCGCGCTGACGGCTGCCGGCCTGATGAAGTAGCCGTATCGCCGGATTTGCTTACGGGCAGCGCGGGGGCTAGGTTCCCGCCGTGCCTCATAGCGACTGCTGGTGAATGCCGGACCTCCACCGAAAACCGTCGTCCGACTTCCTTGCCGGTGGCGGCGAGATGGGCGCGCTGATGCGCGCTTACGACTGGGCGTCGTCGCCGCTCGGCGCGCCGCTGCTGTGGCCGCAGAGCCTGCGTACGGCAGTCCGCATCCTGCTCAACACCAACCACCCCATGTTCATCTTCTGGGGTCCGGACCTCATCCAGTTCTACAACGACGCCTATAGCCGGACGCTGGGCGACGAGCGCCACCCGTCCGCGCTGGGCGCCTGCGGCCGCGCGTGCTGGGCAGAGATCTGGCCCCTGATCGGGCCGGAGATCGAGCAGGTCATGGCAGGCGGTCCCGCCACCTGGCATGAGGATCGGCTGATCCCGACCACCCGCGACGGCCGCCTCGAGCAGATCTACTGGACCTACGGCTTCAGTCCGATCGACCTCGACGACGGGGTGGGCGGCGTGCTGGTGGTGTGCCGCGATGTCACTGCGGATCATGTCGCCGCAGAACAAGCGCGCGAACGCGAGGCGGAACTGACCCGCGTGCAGCAGATCGGGCGTATCGGCGGCCTCGAAGTCGATCTGCGCACCGGGTTCCGCAACCGCCGTTCGCCGGAATATCTGCTGGTGCACGGTCTTCCCCCGGAAGCGGCCAACGAGTCGCACGATGACTGGGTGAACCGCATTCATCCGGACGATCGCGAGGCGACCGACGCGGCCTTCAAGAATGCCGTGAAGAGCGGCGTGCGCGAATACAGCGTGCGCTACCGTATCATCCGGCCGAGCGATGGCGAGATACGCTGGATCTCGGTCAAGTCGATGATCGAGCGCGATGTGAATGGCCGCGCGCTGCGGCTGGTCGGCGCGCATACGGACGTCACCGACGAGGTCAACGCCGAACGCGCATTGCGCAAAAGCGAGGAGGAGGCGCGCGAGCTCGCCGGAAAGCTTGCCGAGCTCAACGCCACGCTCGAGCAGCGCGTCGAGGAAAAGACCCGCGAACGCGAAGCCACCGGCGTACAGCTCAAGGCGACCGAGGAGGCGCTGCGCCAGGCGCAGAAGATGGAAGCCGTCGGCCAACTGACCGGCGGCATCGCGCACGACTTCAACAATCTGCTGACCGGTATTGTCGGCTCGCTCGATCTGATGCGCGCGCGGCTGGCGAAGGGTCGCACCGAAGGCCTGACACGCTACGTCGATGCTGCGATGAATTCGGCAAATCGGGCGGCGGCGCTGACGCATCGCCTGCTGGCCTTTGCGCGGCGCCAGCCCTTGGTGCCGAAGTCGATCGACGCCAATGCGCTGGTGAATTCGCTGGAAGACCTGCTGCGGCGGACCATCGGCGAACGTCTCGATCTGGTGATCGTCGTCGCGCCGGATCTGTGGGGTACGCTCTGCGATCCGAACCAGCTCGAAAGCGCGCTGCTCAACCTGGCGATCAATGCACGCGACGCCATGCCGGACGGCGGCAAGCTCACCATCGCCACGGCGAATGCGCCGCAGGAGACGGCCCGCGCCGAGGCGCCGGTGCTGGCGCCGGGGGACTACATCTGCATCAGCGTCACCGACACCGGCACGGGCATGAGTCCGGAGGTGGTGGCGCGTGCGTTCGATCCGTTTTTCACCACCAAACCGATCGGGCAGGGCACCGGGCTCGGCCTGTCGATGATCTATGGCTTTGCGCGGCAGTCCAACGGCCACGTCTCCATCGACAGCCGGCCCGGCCGCGGCACTGTCGTGAAATTGTATCTGCCGCGTCACGATGGCGTGGCGGCTACCAATCCCGCCGCGCATCCGCGCGACGTTGCGCCCGTGGCGACCGGCGAGACCGTTCTGGTGGTCGAGGACGAGCCCGTCGTTCGCACGGTCATCATGGAAATGTTGCTCGATCAGGGCTATCGCGTTCTCGAAGCGGTGGATGGCCCCTCCGGTCTGCGGGCGCTGCTTGCGGAACCGCGCGTCGATCTGTTGCTGACGGATGTCGGTCTGCCCGGCATGAATGGCCGTCAGCTCGCCGACCAGGCCCGCGAAACGCGGCCGGAACTCAAGATACTGTTCATCACCGGCTACGCGGAAAGCGTTGTCATGGCCGAAGGTTTTCTGCTGCCCGGCATGGACATGATCACAAAGCCATTCGACCTCGACAATCTGGCTCGTCGTGTGCGCGAAATGGTGACGAAGTAACAGAGCGCGCACGAGGCCTCCCCCCACTGCCGTCCCCGCTCGCTGGCCGGGACGACAGCGAGATTCGGCGTCGAAACTAAAATCACCGAAACCCGGTAGCGGAACCATTGTGCTGCGCTGCGCTTGTCTCGGCACAATAACCAATTCAACTACTGGAGATAATCATGATACGTCGTCTTCTCGGAGCCACTGCTATCGTCGCCACGCTGGCGGTTCCCGTTCTCGCGCACGCCCAGGGCGGCGTCCCCGGCGGCATCGAGCGCGGTGCGCGTGATGGCGAGCGCGCAGCCGGCCCGATCGGTGCGATCGTCGGCGGAACGGTCGGTGGTGTTGTCGGCGGCGTCGCCGGCGTGCTCGGTGTCGATCAGCGTCCGCGCTTCCGCACCTACGTTACCGAACAGCGTCGTCCGTCCTACACCTACAGCAACGAAGTCCGCGTCGGCGTCGTGCTGCCGGGCGATGGCGTGACTTATTACGACGTGCCGCAGGAATACGGTGCTTCGGAATACCGCTACACCGTCGTCAACGGCCGCACCGTGCTGGTCGAGCCCGGTTCGCGCCGCATCGTCGAGATCGTCGAATAATCCCACGCTCCCGATCAAGAGTTCCAGCATTCAGGCCGCCTTCGGGCGGCCTGAATTGTTTCGTATGCGACGCATCGCTGCAGTGGTCACAACTCCCGTTATGACGTAAGCCTGCGTTCGGCATCACACTTTGCGGCGGGGCTCACCTGCCGGGACTCGGAGCGACGTGGCCCTCAACCGTGACCAAATCGCTGCGGCAGCCGTTCTAGAAACTCCTTCCGGCACGGCCCCGCATCGCAAGCCGATCGACCTGCCTGCGGGCGTGAAGCCCTATCGCATCGACTGGGTCAACGTTGCTGTCATCGGAACCATCCACGCGCTGGCCCTGCTGGCGCTGCTGCCGATGTTTTTCAACTGGACCGCCATCATCGTTGCCATCGTTTGCGCGCGGTTGTTCGGCCTGATCGGCATCAATATCGGCTATCACCGCTTGCTCACCCATCGTGGTTTCAAATGCCCGAAATGGCTGGAGCATTGTTTCGTGGTGATCGCGATCTGCTGCGCCGAGGATACGCCGGCGCGCTGGGTCGCCGTGCATCGCCGTCATCACGAGAAGTCCGACGAACAACCCGATCCGCACAGTCCGCTGGCCAGTTTCTTCTGGGGCCATATCGGCTGGCTGTTGGTGAAGAACCCCGATCTGTCGCGGCTCGGCATCTATGACCGCTATGCCAAGGATATCCTGCGCGATCCGTTCTACGTCACGCTGGAGCGCCACCAGTGGCAGCTCAAGATCCTGCTGATCCAGATCAACGTGTTCTTCTTCGCGGGCCTGCTGGCGGAACTGGCCATGGGTGGCACCTGGAGCGAGGCCGTGGTGTTCGCACTCAGCATTGTGGTGTGGGCGGTGTTCGTACGCACCGTGTTCGTCTGGCATCAGACCTGGGCAGTGAATTCGCTGACGCACATGTGGGGCTATCGCAGCTACGCCACCGATGAAGACAGCCGGAACAATTGGTTCGTCGGCCTGTGGGCGCATGGCGAGGGCTGGCACAACAACCACCACGCCGACCAGCGTTCGGCGCGCCACGGCCACCTCTGGTGGGAATTCGACACCACCTATCTCACCATTCGCCTGCTGGAAAAACTAGGTCTCGCCTGGGACGTGGTGCAGCCGCGGAATACCGCCCGATAGGTAAAGAGCGTTGCCTATGCAACCTTTTGCCGGGATTCTCGTTGGGCTGTTATCATGACAAAACCCGACATCTGGTATGTGGCCTTCGGCCCCGACAAATCCCTGAAATCCGATGCCAGCGCTGCCGGCACTGTTCGCACGACCAAGACCTTCAAGTCGGAAATCGATGCCAAGCTGTTCGCCAGGCAGATCGTGGCCAAGGGCTGGACGGCCACGGCGGGAACACTCAATCCGCATCAGCCAAAGCAGACCATTCCCGCCTCCAAGATCGAGGAATGGGCCGACCCGAGCTACGTCAGGTAGGCTTATGCCTCGCCGGTGAGGAACGGGTTGGTCATGCGTTCCTGGCCGACGCTGGATCCCGGGCCGTGGCCGCAGATGAAGCTGACATCGTCGCCGAGCGGCAGCAGCTTCCGCGTGATCGAATCGATCAACGTCTGATGGCTGCCGCCGGGCAGATCGGTGCGTCCTACCGAGCCCGCGAACAGCACGTCGCCGACATGGGCAAATTTCATCGCTTTGTTATAATACACCACGCTGCCCGGCGAATGACCGGGGCAGTGCAGGATATCGAAATCAAGGCCGCCGACGCTGACGCGGTCGCCTTCCTTGAGCCAGCGGTCCGGTGCGAAATTGCGCACCCCGGTCATGCCGAACCGTTCGCCACTCTCCACCACGGCATCCAGCAAAAACCTGTCGTCGACGTGCGGCCCGATGATCTCGACCTTCAGCACGTCGCGCAGTTCGGCCGCGCCGCCGACATGGTCGATGTGGCCGTGCGTCAGCCAGATCGCCTCGACATTGACGTTCGCCTTGGCAATGGCGTCCTGGATCAGCGGCACGTCACCGCCGGGATCGATCACCACCGCCTGGCGAGTGGTTTCGTCCCACAGCAGCATGCAGTTCTGCTGGAACAGGGTGACGGGAATGATGACCGCGCCTGCCGTAGCGGTGGTCTCGGTTGTGGTCTCAGTTTGCTGGCTCATCGCGCCACAATGCTGATTTTTGCGGATCAGCCAAGGGGAAATCCGCTATCATGACGGGATGGAATCGGCCGCCAATATTGCTCTCGTCCCAAAACCCGACCGCCGGCAGTCGGAGACCGCGCTGGCGATCGCGCGGGGAACCGCGCGGTGGTTGGGCTCGCTCGGTTTTTCATGTCTGAGCGAGGTGCCGCTGCCGTCGGGCCGGCGCGCCGATCTGGTGGCGCTGAACGAGCGGGGCGAGATCTGGATCGTCGAGATCAAGTCCTCGCTGGCCGATCTACGCGCCGACGACAAATGGCCGGACTACCGGCTGCATTGCGACCGGCTGTTCTTCGCCTTCACGCAGGACCTTTCCTGCGACCTGTTTCCCGGCGACACCGGGCTGATCGTCGCCGATTCCTACGGCGCGCATCTGCATTGCGAAGCGCCGGAGCACAGGCTGCCGGCCGCGACCCGCAAGGTCATGATGCTGCGCTTCGCCATTGCGGCCGCGCAGCGCCTTAACCGGCTGCACGATCCGCACGGCCACGCGGAACGATTGAAGGAAGTGTAGTCAGCGCGGCGCGCGCTTGGCCAAGATGCGCTGCAGGGTGCGGCGGTGCATGTTCAACCGGCGCGCGGTTTCCGAGACGTTGCGGCCGCACATTTCATAGATGCGCTGGATATGTTCCCAGCGCACGCGGTCGGCAGACATCGGGTTGTTCGGCAGTTCGGAGCGTTCGCCGGCGCTGGCGAGCAGAGCGGCGACCACGTCGTCGGCGTCGGCCGGTTTCGACAGATAGTCGACCGCACCCATCTTCACGGCGGTGACGGCAGTGGCGATATTGCCGTAGCCGGTCAGCACGATGGCGCGCGCATCGGGCCGCTGTAGCTTCAGCGCCGAGACAACGTCGAGTCCGTTGCCGTCGCCGAGCCGCAGGTCGACCACCGCAAAGGCCGGCGCCGACTTGCCGATATGCGCCAGACCCTCGCTGACGGAGTCGCAGGAAGTCACTGTAAAGCCGCGCGTTTCCATCGCGCGCGACAGCCGCTCCAGGAACGGCTTGTCGTCTTCCACGATCAGCAGCGAGCGATCTGGCTGGCTTGTCAGTTCGGCAATGGCGTTCACGCGTATACCCTCCATGTTCTTATGCATAGTATATGGGTTCGGAAGCCCCAGCGCCAATGGCAAGGACTTGCCGATGGCATCTTCGTGAAGAGAATGCACCTCTGTTGCGCGGTATTTTGTGCTCCAAGAACCACGGTCGCCGTTGTCGCGACCAGTTGTCGCAGATGGGCCGCTAGCGGATCGGTGGCGCGTACTGGATGCCGCCGGCGCTCCAGAGCTGGTTGAGGCCGCGCGGAATCCGCAGGTGCGAGCCGGCGCCGATATTGCGCTCATAGACCTCGCCATAATTGCCGACGCGACGGATGATGCGCGCCGCCCAGTCCTTCGACAGGCCGAGCTGTTCGCCATAGGCGCCTTCGGTGCCGACCAGCCGCATCACGTCGGGCTTTTTCGACTTCAGCGCCTCGTCGATATTCGCCGAGGTGATACCAAGCTCCTCGGCGTTGATCATGGCGTAGAGCGTCCACTTCACGATCATCATCCAGTCGTCATCGCGCTGCCGCACCACCGGCGCCAGCGGCTCCTTCGAAATGATGTCGGGCAAAATGACGTTGTCGTCGGGTTTGCCGAGCGTCATTCGCAGGGCGTAGAGCTGCGAGGCGTCGGCGGTCAGCGTATCGCACTGGCCGGAGGCATAGGCCTTGATGACGTCGTCGAGCCTGCCGAACTTCTGTTCGGTGTACTTGATGTTGTTGATGCGGAAGTAGTCCGACAGGTTCAGCGCCGTGGTGGTGCCGTCTTGCACGCAGACGCGGCTGCCGTCGAGATCGAGCGCGGAGTCGATATTGCGCCCGCGCGGCACCATGAAGCCCTGGCCGTCATAGTAGGACACAGCGGGGAAATACAGTTCGTACGAGGTCTCGCGCGACATGCTCCAGGTCGAATTGCGGCTGAGGATATCGACCTTGCGGCTCTGCAATTCCTTGAAGCGGTCGCTGGCGTCGAGCGGCACGAAGGTCACCTTCTTCGCATCGTCGAAGATGGCGGCGGCGACCGCGCGGCAGAAATCGACGTCGAAGCCGGTCCAGTTACCCTGCGCGTCAGGCGTCGAGAAGCCGGGCAGGCCGGTGTTGACGCCGCACAAGACGGCATCTCGGCGGATCGTGCGTTTCAGCGTCTTGGTGTCATAGCGTTCATAGGTGATCGCCGCGGCAGCCACGATTGCGGCGGCGACCAGACCGATTGCCAGCCCGCTGAGAAAAGTACGTTTGATCATCAAGGGTGCTCACCGATATCGGGGGAATGTCGGGCGATGTGCCTACAGCTCGGGCCTTTGCCGCACGATCACCTTGGTGCCCACCGGCACGCGATCGTAGAGGTCGGCGACGTCGGCATTGACCAGCCGGAAGCAGCCGGAGGAAATCGCGGTGCCGATCGTATCGGGCTGGTTGGTGCCGTGGATGCGGTAGACGGTGGCGCCGAGATAGAGCGCGCGGGCGCCCATCGGATTGCCCGGCCCGCCGGCCATGAAACGCGGCAGATAGGGTTGTCGCGCAATCATCTCCGGCGGCGGGGTCCAGTCCGGCCATTCGGCCTTTCGCGAGATCTTCAGCAGGCCCTGCCAGGTAAAGCCGTCGCGGCCGACCCCGATGCCATAGCGCAGCGCGCGGCCATTGCCCTGCACGACATATAGATGCCGCTCCGCCGTCGAGATGATGATGGTGCCGGGCGGCTCGGTGGTGCGGTACAGCACCATCTGCTTCTGGAATTCCGGATCGAGCTGCACGGATTCATCGGGGATGAGCCCCGGTTCGTCGCCGCGGTCGGGCTGCTGCGCAAAAGCGGAGCCGGAGAGGATCATGCCGGCAACGACGAGTGAAAGCGCGCGTGACAAAGACATTTTCGCAGATCTCCGGGCGGCAATATGAGGCTACTTACCACGGTCACAGCAATGGAACCAGAGCGTGCCGCTTGTGGCAACGGCCGCGCCAGCCGCTACTTGATCCATAGCCGGATGCCGTAACCCACGATCGCCACCGTCCCAACGCCGCCGGCCCATAGCACCACGAACCACAGCAGGCGTTGCGCCAGCGGGCGCTGCGGCGCCGTCGACATCAGTGATACCCCGCGCCGGCCTTCACCTTGCCGCGAAACACGTAATAGGCCCAGGCGGTATAGCCGAGGATCAGCGGCACCAGCACGGCGACGCCGAAGCTCATGAATATCAGGCTGTTGTCGGGCGCGGCCGCCTGCCAGATCGTGATCGAGTGCGGCACGATATAGGGCCACATGCTGATCCCCAGCCCGGCATAGGACAGCGCGAACAGCGCGAGCGACAGAAAGAACGGCTGGTAGTCCCGCTTGGCAGCGAGCGCGCGCAGCAGCAGCAGCGTCACCGCGGCAACCGCGACTGGTACCGGCGCGGTGGCCAGGATATTCGGCCAGGCGAACCAGCGCGCGGCATATTCGGCGTTGAGAAACGGCGTGGCGATACTCACCGCGCCGATCGCGCCCAGCATCGCGAACAGCAGCCACCAGCACAGCCGATAGGCGCGGTCGCGCAACTCGCCTTCGGTCTTCAGCACTAGCCAGGTGGCGCCGAGCAGGCTGTAGCCGACAACCAGCGCGAAACCCGTCAGCACGCTGAACGGCGTCAGCCAGTCCCACCAGCCGCCGCCATAGTGTCGGCCGCTGACGACGACGCCCTGCAGGATGGCACCAAGCGCCACGCCCTGCGCCAACGTCGCCAGCGCCGAGCCGCCGGCAAAGGCGATGTCCCACAAATTGCGCTGGCTTCGGGTGCGCCAGCGGAATTCGAAGGCGACGCCGCGAAACACCAGCCCGAGCAGCATGACGATGATCGGCGCATACAGCGCCGGCATCAGGACGGCATAGGCCAGCGGAAATGCCGCCATCAGCCCGCCGCCGCCGAGCACCAGCCAGGTCTCGTTGCCGTCCCACACCGGGGCGACCGTATTCATCATCACGTCGCGGTCTTCCTTTTTCGGGAAGAGCGGAAACAGCATGCCGAGCCCGAGGTCGAAGCCGTCCATCACGACATAGACGAAGACCGCAAAGGCGATGATGAAGGCCCAGACCGTGGCGATATCGATCATGCCGGTCATCATGTTTGTCCTTCGCTGACCTGTTGCGCGGGCGTTATGCCGGCGGCCCGCACCGGCGCGTCGCCCCGCGGGCCGTGTTCGCCGTGACGCGGCGGCTCGGCCATCAGCCGGAAAATGTAGATGGTGCCGGCCGCGAAGACGATGAAGTAGACGATGATGAAGGCTATCAGCGACGATCCGACCGCGGGGGCAGCCAGTGGCGACGCGGAATCGACCGTCCTCAGCAGGCCGAACACGGTGAACGGCTGTCGCCCGGTCTCGGTCGTGATCCAGCCCGCCAGCACCGCAACGAATCCGGCCGGTCCCATCGCCATGGCGAAGAATTGCAGGAAACGCGACTGATACAGCTTCCCGCGCCAGCGCATCATCAGGCTCACGAGGCCGAGTGCGAGCATCAGGAAACCTATTCCTACCATCACGCGGAACGACCAGAAGGTGACCGGCACCGGCGGCCAGTCTTCCCGCGGCACGGTGTCGAGCCCGGCGAGTGGCGCGTTGAGATCATGTTTGAGGATAAGCGACGACAGTTTCGGAACCTGCAGCGCATAGTCGACCCGCGCCTCCTTCTGGTTCGGCAGGCCGAACAGAATCAAGGGCGCGCCGTCCGGGTGACTCTGATAGTGGCCCTCCATGGCCATCACCTTGGCCGGCTGGTGCTCCAGCGTGTTGATGCCGTGCAGGTCGCCGGCGAAGATCTGCAGCGGTGCGATCAAAGTGGCCATCCACATCGCCATCGAGAACATCGTGCGGGGGCCGGCGCGACGGTGGTCGCGTATCAGGTGAAACGCGCCGACCGCGCCGACCACCAGCGCCGTGGTGAGATAGGCCGCCAGCACCATGTGGACGAGGCGATAGGGGAACGACGGATTGAAAATCACCTTCCACCAGTCGGTGGCGATGAATTGCCCGACGTCGTTGATCGCGTAGCCGGCCGGCGTCTGCATCCATGAATTCGCCGACAGGATCCAGAAGGCTGAAATCAGCGTGCCGATCGCCACCATCAAGGTCGCCAGGAAATGCAATTTGTGACCGACACGCTCAAGCCCGAACAGCATCACGCCGAGGAACCCGGCCTCGAGAAAGAACGCGGTCAGCACCTCATAGGCCATCAACGGGCCGATCACCGGCCCGGTCTTGTCCGAGAAGACCGACCAGTTGGTGCCGAACTGGTAGGACATCACGATGCCCGACACCACGCCCATGCCGAAAGCGACGGCGAAGATCTTGAGCCAGTAGTTGAACAGGTTGATGAAAACTTCGCGGCCGGTCCAAAGCCACAAAGCCTCCAGCACCGCGAGATAGCTGGCAAGCCCGATCGAGAACGCCGGGAAGATGATGTGAAAAGACATCGTGAACGCAAATTGCGCCCGCGCCAGCATGATCGCGTCCCAGCCTTCGAACATCGCGTCACCCGTTCTGTCATGGCAGGCGGAGCGATACCACGGGAAGCGTCGCGATCCTACACAGGCTGAGGTGGACAGATTGTCTAGGGGACGACGTATTGATGCCGAAATGCTGTCGCCTCCGCCGTCATTGCGAGGAGCGAAGCGACGCAGCAATCCAGAGCCACCAGAGAAGACTGGATTGCTTCGTCGCAAGGGCTCCTCGCAATGACGGTTGAAAGACTGTGCATCGCTGCGAAGTCCGTGGCTATGGCTAGCAGCCAAAAAAAGACCCGGAAGGGAGGCATCCCGTCCGAGTCGAGGTTGGAGGTTAACGACGAAACTTCAAATCAGGGATCGCTCAGGCCGCGAGGCTGTCGATCCCGGCGCTTTTCAGAAACTCCGCGAGTTGCTTGCGGGCATAGAACATCCGGGTCTTGACGGTGGCGGCGGGGATCCCGATCAGTTGGGCGACCTCCTCGACCGATTTCTCATGGTAGTAGACCAGGCTGACGATCTCGCGATGTGCCGGCGACAGTCTGGCGACGCAGGCGCGCAGGATGGCGCTGGTGCGGCTGCGATCGAGCGACGCCTCCGGCGTATCGGCCTGGTCGGCGATCTGCATCACGTCGTCCTGGTCGATGTCCTCGTGCTTGCGCTGGCGCAGTGCGGTCAAAGCCTTGAAGCGGGCGATCGACAGCAGCCAGGTGGAGACCTGCGAGCGGCCCTCGAACTGGCTGGCGCTGCGCCAGACGTCGAGGAACACCTGACTGACCAGATCCTCGGTCGCGGTGCTGTCGCGCAGCATGCGCAGCACGAAGCGATAGACACGGACATTGTGCCGGGCATAGAGCGTGTGCATGGCGGTGCGGTCGCCGGTCGCAATCTTCTCCAGCAACATCTCATCCGAGGTGTCGCGGGCGGCAAGGATACCCTGCTGGCCTGCGGCGTTGAGGGCGATGACGTTCTGCATGATCGGCTCCCGTTGATACCGCCGGGGCGGCTTCGTTGGGAGGAGTGTTAAGGTTTGCCGGTTTCCGCACGTCGTCGAGACAAGCGGAAAATGGTTTCATGCCACGCGCAAATGTGTCGTGCGGTACCCCGCGACGACATATTGGAGATAAAAAATGCAGTAATTTTAACAAGATGGGTGGCCATAGGCAGCGGCTATGGGGTGTTGCCGCGGGCTAGGAACCAAACGGCCTGGCACGGGTTTAATGCCGCTATGCCTTCTCCACGACCGGCGAAAACAGGTAGCCGCCGCCGCGGATGGTGCGGATGACGGCGGGGTGCGCCGGGTCCGGTTCGATCTTGCGGCGGATCCGCATGATGCGCAGGTCGACGGCACGGTCGAAGGCTTCGGCGTCGCGCGCATTCGCCAGTTCGAGCAGCCGTTCGCGTGACAGCACGCGCTTCGGGTTGGCAGCGAACACTTTCAGCAGACCGAACTCCGATGCCGTCAGCGGATGTTCGTTGCCCTCGTCGTCGCGTAGCGCCTGGGCTTCGAGATCGAGCCATTTGGTGCCGAACCGCACCAGATGTTCGCTGATGGATTTTGCCGGCGCCGCCGCTTCGGCTTTCGGTCCGCTGCGCCGCAGCACCGAGCGGATCCGAGCCATCAGTTCGCGCAACTCGCACGGCTTGGCGATGTAGTCGTCGGCGCCGATCTCCAGGCCGACCACCCGGTCGATCGGGCTCGCGGTCGCAGTCAGCATGATCACCGGCACGTTGATGCGGCCCTTGAGGTCGCGGATGATCGACAGCCCGTCTTCCTCGGGCATGTTGAGATCCAGCACCACGAGGTCTGGCACCTTGCTGGCGATTTCGGCGCGCAAACTCTTGCCGCCGTCGCACAGAGTGACCGCAAAGCCGTGCATCTTGAGGTAATCGCCGACCATCTCGCGGGCCGGTGCCTCGTCGTCAACGATGATGATGTGTGGGCTGTGGCTCATGTCAGGTTTCGGTTGTCGCGGGCAAAGAGATGGTGAAGGTCGCGCCGCGGCCGGGGCCGGGGCTTTCGGCGGTGACGTCGCCGCCATGCATGTCGACGATGCGCTTGACGATCGAGAGGCCGAGACCGGTCGAGCTTTCGCCGCCGGTCGGCTTGGCGGACAATCGCTGGAAGCGGCCGAACAGCCGGTCGAGGTCTTCCGGCAGCAGGCCGGCGCCCTCGTCGGTCACGCTGATGCTGACCGTGATGCTGTCGCCACTCACCGCCAGCGCGATGCTGCCGCCGATCGGGCTGTATTTGATCGCATTGCTGACCAGATTGTCGATTGCTTCGCGCATCCGGTCGGCGTCGCACAAAGTAAGATCCCGGTGCGCCGGCACCGAGACGGTGATGGCCTGCTGCTTGTTGACCGCTGAAGGCTTGTTGGCCTCGGCGACGTCGGTGACCAGCGCGGAGATATCCACCGGCTCGCGGCGGATGGTGATGTCGAAGGCGTCCGCCATCGCGTCGTTGATCAAATGATCGACCATCGCGGTCAGCCGCTTGGTGGCGTCGCGGATGTGCTCGATCTGGGCTGCTACGTTTTCCTTCGGTGAGCCGGCTCCGATCAACTCGGTCAGCATTTCGGTGCGCCCGAGAATGACGCCGAGCGGATTCTTGAGGTCGTGCGCCACGGTGCCGAGGATCTCGTTCTTGAAGCCATTGGCGCGCTGCAGGCGCAGCCATTGCGCCGACAGCCGGCGGTTGGCCTGCATCAGCGCGCGGGTACGCTGCGCCACGCGGTCCTCGAGCTGGGTATTGGCGGCGTGCAGTTGCTGGTACAGGATCACATTGTCGAAGGCGATTGACAGCCGGCTGCCGAAGATCTCCACCAGCGCACGGTCGGTTTCCGACAACTGCCGCTCGGCTTGCAGCAGCACCACGACCTCGCGACCGGAGCCGGTGCGGATGTAGAGCACGGTGCGCTGGTCGGCGAAATCATGCTTGCGGCGGCGGAAGGCGTCCTCGACCATGAGCCGCAGATCGGGATCGAGCGACTGCGGCGTCGGGCAGCCGATAAAGCGGCTGTAGCAGCCCGATCCCGCCAGCACGGCAAAATCGTCGCCGATGTCGCCGCCGTCGCGCAGCACCAGGATCCCGGCACAATCGACATTGAGCAAGGACGCGATCTGCGTCAGTACGCCCTCGGCGAGCCGCTGCATCGAGCGGAAATCATATAGCGTGGACGCGGCGTCGATGATGATCTCCAGCCCGCGGCGCGTCTGCACCATGCGTTCGAGCTGCTGGTAGCTGCGCAATGCGGCGGTCAGCGAGGTGAACAGCTTGTCGGCGGTAAGCTCGGTCTTGGCCTTGTAGTCGTTGATGTCGTAGTCGACGATCACGCGGCGCTCCGGCGCCTGGCCGGGCTGGCCGGTACGCAGGATGATGCGGACGGTCTCGTTATGCAGTTCGTTGCGGATGAATTCGACGAGCTCGAGGCCCGCGTCGTCGGTCTCCATAATGACGTCGAGCAGCACGGCGGCAATGTCCGGGTTGTCGCGCATCAAAATCTGGCCTTCGGCTGCCGAATAGGCCGATAGGATTTCCAGCGACTGGCCGTTCAGCGTGTAATCGCTGAGTGCAAAGCGCGTGCCCTCATGGACCGCCTGATCGTCATCGATCACGGCGATCTTCCATTTGCGCAAACTGGTGTCTTCCGGCACCTCGCCGGCGTCTTCGATCAGATAGAGGACATCGTCCTGTTCGGCCATTGCGTGGTCCCGTCAATTGCTCCCGCGGCGGTGGCGGCCCGCGGCATGATAATGCGAAAGGTCGTGCCTTGTCCCAGCCTAGAATCGAGCATCATCCGGCCGCCGAGCTGCTGGGTGACCAGATTGTAGACGATGTGCAGTCCAAGGCCGGTGCCGCCCTCGTTGCGGCGCGTCGTAAAGAACGGGTCGAATGCCTGACGCTGCACGTCCGGCGTCATGCCGACGCCATTGTCGGAAAAGCTGATCTCGATGTCGTCGGTGCCGCGTAGCCGCGCCGTCAGGGTGATCGCGCCGGGGCGGCCGTCAGGAAAGGCGTGATTGGCCGCGTTCAGGAACAGGTTAGTCAGGATCTGGCCGTAGGAGCCGGGATAACCGTCGATGATGAGGCCGTCCGGCACGTCGACGGTGAGGGTAATCAGCGACTTTTTCAGTACCGGGCGCAGGCTGGCGATAATCTGGTCGGTGGCCTCGGAGAGGTTGAACTGGCGTCGCTCGGCGTGCGAGCGATCCACCGCAACCTGCTTGAAGGATTGGATCAATTCGCCGGCGCGCTGCAGGTTGGAGACGAGCTGCTGTGCGGCGTCCTGGCAGGTCCGGACGAATTCCTCGAGTTGCGAGCGGCGCAGCGGTGTGCCGCCACGCAATTCGGCCTCGAACATCTCGCTGCGCCGCGCAAAGGAGGACGCAACCGTCAGGCTGATGCCGATCGGATTGTTGACCTCGTGGGCGACGCCGGCGACCAGCCCGCCGAGTGCCGCCAGCCGTTCGGCATCGATCAAATTCTGTTGCGCGGCATATAGTTCGAGCAGCGCGCTCTCGGCCTTCTCTTTGGATGCGCGCAACTCCACTTCGGCATCGCGCCGGGCGATGGCGTTCTGGCGGAATACCTCGACGGCGCGGGCCATCGCGCCGACCTCGTCGCGGGCATCGGTGCCCTGTACCTCACGGTCGAGGTGGCCCGTGGTGATGGCCCGCATCGAGCCCATGATCTGCTGCAACGGCAGCCGGATGCTGAGCGCGATGACGATCCCGGCGATGATGATGACGCACAGGAAGAAGGTCGCAATTAGCAGCACGTTGCGCGAGATGTTCGCCAGCGTGCGGTCGAAGGTGGTCTG
This sequence comes from Tardiphaga sp. vice154, assembly GCF_007018645.1. Classification (NCBI taxonomy): domain Bacteria; kingdom Pseudomonadati; phylum Pseudomonadota; class Alphaproteobacteria; order Hyphomicrobiales; family Nitrobacteraceae; genus Tardiphaga; species Tardiphaga sp. vice154. Next base: position 5,561,590 of record NZ_CP041399.1, on the reverse strand, counting down.
GGCTTTCTGCTCGCGCTGCCGCATCAGGACCGACAGGCCGTCGATCGCGGCGATGGTGTCGGCCTGGCTGGCGTCGATCGAATTGCGCAGCAGGTCGGTGCGGCCGGTGAGCTGCTCTGACAGTTTCGCCAGCCCTTCGCGCAGCGCCACCGCGCGACCCTTCAGCCGCTGCAAGGCCTCGCGTTGCAGGTCGTTGTCCGCCATTTCGGTCATCACCGGAATGGTGCGCTCGATGGTCTCGGTGTTGCGGCGGGCTTCCTCGGCGGAGGCCGAGGCCAGCGACAGGTAGTAGGCGTTGGCGGCCACCAGCATCGCCGTGAAGGCCTCGCGAGACTTTCCGAGCGGTGGCCAGATCAGCGCGTCGCGCTGGTTGGTGGCGCCCTCGATGATCGAATACAGCCCGGCCATGTCCTTGGCGGGGCCCAGCACCTGCGCCTCATAGGTCTTGGCTATGGTGGTTTGCAGGCTGCGCAATTCGCCGAATCCGGAGAGGAAGCGCTCGGTGACGCGCTCCAGCTCGGCGACCGAGCCCGACAGCATCGGATCGGTCGAGGCCCGGCTGCTTAGCGTGCCCAGCACCGCCTCGCGCAGCAGCAGGATTTCGGCGAACAGCTCGGGGCTCGGCTGGTTGATGTAGCGATGGATCAGGTTCTGCAGCCGGCTGGTCTCGCTTTCCAGCAGCGCCAGGATCTGGTCGGACTGCCGGACTTGGCGGACATCGTCCCAGGCCGAGGACAAGACCTGCGAGCCGCTCCAGATCAGACCGGCCAGCACCAGTACCACGGCGGAATTCAGCGAGGCGATCGACAGGATGCGCCAGCGGATCGGAATGGCGCGGACAAACCCGATCAAGCCGGTACGGCCCCTGGCCGTCAGCACCTTTTGCTGCTGCGAAACTCCACTGTCCTGGGTCGTCACCACGGGTATGTCTCGCGGCGTTGCAAAAGGTTCATCGGCAGCGGGGCGCTTGCAGGCGTTGCTATCCCCGGATACCGCGAGAATTTGCCAGGCGGCGGCTTGCGTCAAGCCGTGAATAGCGAAGTCGCGTGAACTATTCGTCCGGCCGGACCGACTGAAAGGTAGTTTCTTCCTGAAACATCACCCCGTACAGTTCAGGCGAAGGGCGTCCGGAGTGCCGACGCGCCGGGACCGGTCAAAGCAGGCAGGCCATGTTGCAAGCGGTCGTTCGAATAGTTGCGGGATGCGCGCTGGCAGCTTCGCTGGTGGCGCCGGCGCAGGCCGTCACGGAGATCCAGTGGTGGCATGCGATGTCGGGCCAGCTTGGCCGGCAGCTCGAAAAACTCGCCCACGATTTCAATGCCACGCAGGCCGGCTACCGCGTCGTCCCCGTCTACAAGGGAAACTACTCGGAGACCGTAAACGCAGCGATCTTCGCCTTCCGCTCGCGCAGCCAGCCGGCCATCGTACAGGTCAGCGAGGCATCTACCGCGACGATGATGGCGGCGAAGGGCGCCATCTATCCGGTGCACGAATTGATGCGCGACCAGGCGGAAGCGTTTTCGCCCGCGGCCTATCTGCCGGCGATCGCCGGCTATTACACCGACATCGCCGGCAATATGCTGTCGTTCCCGTTCAATGCCTCGACGCCGATCCTGTACTACAACAAGGACCTGTTCCGCGCCGCCGGCCTCGATCCCGAGGCCCCGCCGCGCACCTGGCCGGAACTGGGCGATGCCGCCAAGCGGCTGCGCGCCGCCGGCACCGCCTGCGGCTTCACCACCTCCTGGCCGTCATGGATCAATGTCGAGAATTTCTCGGCGTTTCACGATCTGCCGGTGGCGACCCGGGCCAACGGCATGGCCGGGCTGGACGCGATCCTGACCTTCAACAATGCCGCGATGATCCGCCACGTCGCGCAGCTCGCGCAGTGGCAGAAGACAAAAGTGTTCGACTACAGCGGTCGCGCGACGTCGGCGGAGCCGCGCTTCCAGAAAGGCGAATGCGGAATTTTTCTGGGATCGTCCGGCACCCGCGCCGATATTCTGGCCAATGCGAAATTCGAGGTCGGCTACGGCATGCTGCCGTACTGGCCGGATGTCGCGTCCGCGCCGCGTAACTCGATTATTGGCGGGGCGACGCTGTGGGTGCTGCGCGACCGGCCGCGCGACGAATATAAGGGTGTCGCCAAGTTCTTCGCGTTCCTGTCGCAGCCGGATATCCAGGCGGCCTGGCACCAGAACACGGGCTATTTGCCGATTACCCGTGCTGCCTTCGACCTGACCCGTGCGCAAGGCTTCTACGACCGTCATCCGGGCACGGCAAAGTCGATCGAGCAGATTACGCTGAACCCGCCGACCGCAAATTCCAAGGGCTTGCGGCTCGGCTCCTTCACCCTGATCCGCGACGCGATCGAGGACGAACTCGAACAGGCCTTTGCCGGCCGGAAATCCGCGCAGGCCGCGCTGGATGCCGCCGCCGATCGCGGCAACAAACTGCTGCGCCAGTTCGAGCGGGCGAATCCGGATCAGTAATACGTACTAATGATACGAGCGAAGGCGCCAATGGTCTCCCTCCCCCTTGCGGGGAGGGTCGACCGAACGAAGAACGAAGCAACGCTTCGTTCGGAGTGGAGGTCGGGGTGGGGTGCCGCGGGCGACAGCGTCTGTGGCAACCCCCACCCCACACGGCTTCGCTGCGCTTCGCCGGGCCACCCTCCCCGCAAGGGGGAGATCAGCGCGCTCCTGCTACGGCAACTACCGGATGGAGAAGCGCACTGGCACCGTGAAGCTCAGCGACGCCTGGGTCATCTCCGGCGGGAAGGCGGGCAGCGGCTGGGCGCGGCGGATCATGGCCATCGTCTCGGCATCAAGCGCCGCCACGCCGGAAGAGCCCGCGAGCCGGCTGCCGAGCACTTGGCCGCTACGGCTGACCGTGAAGCTCAGCATCGCCACGCCCTGTTGTCCCGCCGACCGGGCTTCGCTCGGATATTGCTTGTAGCGCTGCAGATGAACGGCCAGGCGATCGCGATAGGACGGCAGGGCCGCGGCCGCCGCCGCGCCTGCACTGGCCGTGGACGCGGCAGTGGCCCGGCGATCGACGCGCGGCGGCGCGGTGGTGCGCGGCGCCGGCGGCGTTTCACTGGGTTTCTTCTTCGGCTCGGCGCGCTCCGGCTTCGGCGTCGGTTTCTCCGGCTCCGGCTTTGGCGGCTCCGGCTCGACCTTGGCCGGCTCGGGCGGCGAGGTTTGTTCGATCTTCTGCTCGGGCGGGGCTTCCACCACTGGCTGCTCGACCGGCGGCGTCGGCGCGACTTGCTCCTCGATCGGCTGCTGGATCACGGGCTCCGGCGGCGGCGGCGGCTCGGAAGGAGCCTCCGCCTGCAGCATTTCCGGTCCCGGTGCGGCGTCCTGCTGCGATGTCTCCGGCGCGGCCGCGGCCGGCGCCATGTCGACCATAATGGCCGGCATCTCGCTGCCGGACGGCGCTTGCTGGCGATACCAACCGAGGCCGGCGGCGATCAGGCCGGCATGGATCGCGACGATCACGACAGCCGAACCGAGCCAGCGCAGCGCGGTGCGGTCGGTCGGGGCATGCAGCGCGTAGGGGGTCATGGCGTCGGGGCGCGGCCGTCGAGACCGACCAAGGCGACCTTGAGATAGCCGGCCGTGCGCAGCAGGTTCATCACCTCCATCAGGTCGCCATAGCTGACGGCCTTGTCGGCGCGCAGGAAGATGCGCTCGTCCTTGTTGCTTTTCGTCGCGCTGTCCAGCGATGCACCGAGCGTATCGCGCGCGATCACGTCTTCGCCGATGCCGATCGACAGATCCGGCTTCAGGGTCACGAAGACAGGCTTGTCCGGACGCGGCGCGGGCTCGACGGCGCTGGCCGGCAGATCGACGCCGAGATCGACGGTGGCCAAGGGTGCCGCGACCATGAAGATGATCAGCAGCACCAGCATCACATCGATGAACGGCGTGACGTTGATCTCGTGCTGCACTTCGAGGTCGTCATCCCCGTTGCGCGTGCGTCCGCCCAGGCGCGATCCCACCGGACTACTCCGCCGCCCGGGAGATCGGCACGCCGCGGCGGCCATGGTCGCGGCTGACCAGCAGCATCACCTGCGCCGAGGCGTCGCCCAGCAACGCGCGGTACGACGTCACGTGGCGAACCAGATGGTTGTAGATCACGACCGCGGGAATTGCCGCGACGAGGCCGAGCGCAGTGGCCAGCAGCGCCTCGGCGATGCCCGGCGCGACCACGGCGAGATTGGTGGTCTTGGTTTCGGAAATGCCGATGAAGGCGTTCATGATGCCCCAGACGGTGCCGAACAGGCCGACGAATGGCGCAATGGCGCCGATCGTGGCGACCACGCCGGTGCCGCGCGAGATGCGGCGCGACATCGCCAGCTCGACGCGCTCCAGCCGCAGCGCGATACGCTCCTTGAAGCCGTCGTCGAACTGACCGTGCGACAACTTCGTCTCGCGCACGGCGGAATGGATCAGCTGCGCCACCGCGTCGGTGCGGCCGGCGCTGTCCTGCTCGACGGCGTCGAGCGTGGTGTCGCTCTCCAGAAGTTTCAGTCGACGATTCGCGATGCGTCGCGCGCTGGCCAGTTCGAGCGTCTTGGCGAGCCACACCGTCCACGTCACCAGGGATGCGATAGCAAGCCCCACCATCACGATCTTCACGACGATGTCGGCGCCCATGAACATGCCCCAGGGGGACAGGTTGCGCGGCAGCGTCAGATCGGTCGTTGCGGCCAGGGCATTATGGGACTGCAGCATAACCGCGGTCAGTGCGACAGCGAGATGGGTCGGGATATATTTCATAGGGGCTGCGTTCCGTCGGGCGATAAGCGTACGTAAGCAAGGATGATGGCAAGAATACCGCGGTCGCGCGAGTATGTCGCCGGTGGCCTGCGCGGTGCGGTGCGAAATGGAGGGATTCCAGCCATGTTCAGAAACGAAGGCTGGTGAACAGCCTTACGCCGAGTCCGGGCTGCAGCACCTCCGCCTTTTTGAACGAGATGTGGTTGCGGATGCGCTCGTCGAGCAGATTGTCGCCGACGACGCCGAACGTCATCTCGCGCAGCCCGCTATCGGTCTTCGTGAAAATATGCGTATGGCTGAGCTCGACCTTCAGCAGATTGTAGCCGGCCGTGGATGTCTCGTTCAGCGCGATGTCGTTCTGTGTGAAGGCATGCAGCAGGCCGATCCGGGTCTGCCACGCCGCGCTGCGCCACCAAACGCCGCCACCCAGCCGCATTGGCGCGATGCGCGGCACGTTGCTGCCATCGGCGAAGGTGGCGCGCACCACGTCGAACTGGCCATCGATGCCGAAGGTGCCGTCGCCGAGCGGGGCGATGTCGTATTGCGCGGCCAGCTCGGCGCCGCGGAAATTCGCATCGCGCTGGCCATAGGCGACCTGCAGCAAGGGGCCCGAAGCCCCGCAACTGGCGAACGCGTCGGTACAGAAATTGCCGGTGACCTGCTTGTAGATGAAGTCGCGGTAGCGCGTGGCGTAGAGGCTGGCCTCGAAACGGAACGGGCCGGTGATGCGTTTCAATCCGAGCTCGAGGGATTCTGCCGTCTCCAGCTTCAGGTCCGGATTGCCGATCACGAAGGTGCCGGAAGCGCCGTCGGAGCCGCGTGAAAACAGTTCAGGCGCCGCCGGGGCGCGCTGCGCACGTTGTGCGCTCAGCGACGCCACCATGTCCCACGGTAAGTTCTTCAGCAGGCCGACGCTGAAGCTCTTCGGTGCAAAATCGCGGGCGGCCGCGGATTGCGAAAAACTGTCCGGCGGCGGCAGGAAATTGGCCGGAAACACCGGCGCCAGGCCCGAGACAGTAATGCTCTCGATGCGGCCGGCGGCCTGCAGTCTCAACGTTTCGGAAAGCTGCAACTGCTCGAACACGAATCCCGCCACCGCGTCCGTGTTGGTCGGCGCCAGCAGGCCACCGAGTGTGCCCTGGGTGCCGAGCTTGCGATTGCTGGCCTGAAGGCCCCAGTTTCCCGTCAGCGCGCCTAGAGGCGTCGCCACCGCAGCGTGGTCGATCTCGAAGCGGCCTTCGATCTCCTTGTTGCTGATGGTGTTGAGCACGCCGTCGGCGGGTAGGCCGAGTTCATCATGCTTGTAGTCGCTGATGCCGAAGGCGAAGCGCACCGCGTCGATTCCCTCGACCGGCGCGCGCCATTCGCCCTTGCTGGTGATCTTGGTCTGTTCGAGGCTGATCCGGGTATTCTGACTGGCCTCGTTGATCCCCGGAATATGATAAAGGCTGGTGATGTGCTGGATCGCGGTGCCGACATAGCCGCCATCGAAAATGTAGGAACCGCCGACCGATTGGCCGGCCGAGCGCAATCGCGTATTGGCCTGCACGCCGCCCGGGATCCGGTAGTCACCGGCGTTGCGGCCGAACGCGTCGGCGTGGATGGCGATATTCTCGCCGCTGGCATCCACGCTGGCGGCGCCGTCGATGCCGTGGTCGGCCGACGTCGTACCGCCCTTGAGACGGGCGGAAAAATGGTCCGGCACGAGATTTTGCGGGATCCGGTTGTTGGTCGCGTTGACCACGCCGCCGATCGCCTGGTTGCCATAGCGCAACGTCGCCGGGCCCCGGATCAGCTCGACGCTGTCCGCCACGAGCGGATCGACCGGCACCTGATGGTCCTGGCTGAAATCCGAAGCGTCATGGCTGCCGATGCCGTTCTCCTGCACGCGGACGCGATAGTCGTCGAGGCCGCGGATGTTCGGCCGGCTGGCGCCCGGCGCAAAGGTGGAGGCCGCCACGCCGGGCTGGGTCGCCAGCAGGTCGGCCAGCGACGCCGCCGTGGTGCGCTGCAGGTCGGCGCCGTTGAGTTGGGTGGTCGACTGGAAGCCGTCGCTGGCATTGCCGGTCCTTGCGCGGTCGGTCACCACGGCGATCTCCTGCAATACCTCCTGTGCATGCAATTCGCCGCAGCAGGCCGCCGACATCAGGGCGGCAGTGGCCGGGGTCAGTGGATTCCAGGATCTGATCAATCTCACGCACCACTCCCGTCATGCAAATGCTAATGCGAACTAGTCGCAATAAGCGAGTGGAACTGATCGGTTGTCAAGCGGGAGGTCTTGAGTGCCGGCGGGAACCGAAACTCCCTCGGAGGATTACCTTAAAGTAATGCGACCGCCCGAGCCGCTGGCTTCGGGCGTTTCTTTGTTGCCGCGCTCTCGCCACGGGGAGCATCGAGTGCTCCGGAGCAATGCGGCATGGCCAATCTCAGCAGCGTCGATCACGGCCACGGGCAACCGACGGGATCGACCGGTGCACGCGTCATCAAGACCGACATTCCATCGCGGCTCGATGCGCTGGTCTGGAGCGGATTCCATACCCGCGTGGTGACGGCGCTCGGCATCACCTGGATTCTCGACGGGCTGGAAGTGACGCTCGCCGGAGCCTTGTCCGGCGCGCTCAAGGAAGACCCGGCGATGAAGTTCTCGAACTTCGATGTCGGGATTTCGAACTCGGCCTATCTCGCCGGCGCCGTGATCGGCGCGCTCGGTTTCGGCTGGCTCACCGACCGGATCGGTCGCAAGAAACTGTTCTTCATCACGCTGGCGCTGTATCTCAGCGCCACCGCGGCGACGGCATGTTCGTGGAATCTGGCGAGCTACGTGCTGTTTCGTTTTCTCACCGGCGCCGGTATCGGCGGCGAATACACCGCGATTAATTCGACGATCCAGGAACTGGTGCCGGCCAAGTACCGCGGCTGGACCGATCTGGTGATCAATGGCAGCTTCTGGCTCGGTGCCGCGCTCGGCGCGGTCTGCGCCATCGTGCTGCTCGATCCCGCGACGATTTCGCAATCCTATGGCTGGCGGGCGGCCTATTTCACCGGCGCAGTGCTCGGCCTGTTCGTGCTGCTGATGCGGCTGTGGATTCCGGAAAGCCCGCGCTGGCTGATGATTCACGGCCAGCCCGAGCGGGCCGAGGTCATTGTTGCGGAGATCGAAACTTCGGCTCGTCAGGTGGCTACGCCAGAGGCGATCAAGCGGCTGCCGAAGATCAAGTTGACGATGCGCAGCCATACGCCGCTGCGCGAGGTGGCGCAGACGCTGTTCGTGCTATACCGGCAGCGCTCGCTGGTCGGCCTCGCATTGATGGCGGCACAGGCGTTCTTCTACAATGCGATCTTCTTTACCTATGCGTTGGTGCTGACGGATTTCTTCGGCATCGCCTCCAACCAGGTCGGCTGGTACATTCTGCCGTTCGCGGCCGGTAATTTCCTGGGCCCGCTGCTGCTCGGCCGGCTGTTCGATACGCTGGGCCGCAGGCCGATGATTGCGATCACCTACGGCGTCTCTGGCGTGCTGCTGGCGATCTCCGGCTATTTTTTTTCGATCGGTGTTTTTACGGCGCAGACCCAGACCATCGCCTGGATGGTGATCTTCTTCTTCGCCTCGCCGGCGGCTAGCGCAGCCTATCTGACGGTGAGCGAGACCTTTCCGATCGAGGTCCGCGCGCTGGCGATTGCGGTGTTCTACGCGATCGGCACCGCGGTCGGCGGTGTCGCCGGGCCCGCTTTGTTCGGCATGCTGATCGACACCGGCTCGCGCCAGAGCGTGTTTGCCGGTTATCTTCTCGGCGCCTTTCTGATGATCGCTGCGGCGCTGATCGGGTGGCGCTATGCCGTTGCGGCGGAACGCCAGCCGCTTGAATCCGTTGCCCGGCCACTGGCCGTTGTGGAGTAGACGATGACGATGACAGACGATCTTGCCAAACCCGCCGATGCCGATATCCGCGTCAAGGACCCGATCCACGCGCCCGGCGCCGTGATGCCAGCGCTGCATGAATGCGCGCTGCTGCTCGACATCGATGGCACGCTGCTCGACATGGCGCCGACGCCGCGGGAAGTCTGGGTGCCGCCGGAACTGGCGATTGCGCTCGGCCGCCTGCTGCAGCTTACCAACGGCGCGATGGCGCTGGTGTCGGGCCGCTCGATCAACGACATCGACCTGATATTCGCGCCGATGCAGTTTCCCGCCGTGGGCGGCCACGGCGCCGAGATGCGACTGACGCCGGAGAACGAATCGGTCGCGTCCCATGCGCCGCCGCTCGACAAGGAATTGAAGCGACGCCTCGCCGCGATCGCCAAGCTCAGCCCTGGCATCCTGCTCGAGGACAAGGGCTATTCGCTGGCCCTGCATTACCGTCTGGCGCCGCATGCCGAGCAGGCGATCTACGACGCCGTGTCGGCGATTCGCGCCGATCTGCCGAATGCGCCGCTTGAAGTGCTGCCGGGAAAGTTCGTCTGCGAGATCAAATATGCCGGCGTCACCAAGGCGACCGGCGTGATTGAATTGATGAATCATGCGCCGTTCAGCGGCCGCCGTCCGGTGTTTCTCGGCGACGACGTGACCGACGAGACGGTCTTCGCGATCATGCCGGGCATGGGCGGCCTGGCATTTTCCGTCGGCCGCCACGCGCAAGGGGTGGCCGGACATTTCGGCGAGCCCAATGACGTGCGCGCCTGGCTGTCTCAATTGGTGCAGGACGCCAAACCTGCCGGCTGACCTCGTTCTGCGATCACAACAGCCTGCCAGATGGCGCGGGTTCCGTCTCCTGCGCCCAAGTTTGGCGTCAATTGGGTCCAATGTTGTTCAGGAACCATAATGATGAACGGTCGTTTATAATCAGACTGTAATCTGGGAGGGGGCACTCAAGTGAACCTCGTCGTCGTTTCAAACCGCGTTTCACGCGCGTCGGCCACTGAGCCGATGACCGGTGGACTGGCAGCCGCGTTGCTGCCGGTGGTGGAGAAGTCCGGCGCGATCTGGGTGGGGTCGAGTGGCCGCGTTCGCGAGGGCGCACAGAAAGAGCCGTTCGCCGAAATCGAATCGCTGGGCAAGGGCGCGCTGGCGTTGCTGGATCTACCGGCGGCGCATTATGCCGGCTATTATGAAGGTTTCGCCAATTCGGCGCTGTGGCCGGCGCTGCATTCCCGCACCGATCTGATCCGCTCCTCGCACGACGATTACAAATCATATCGTGAAGTGAACTCGTTCATGGCGCGGGCGCTGCTGCGCTTCCGCAAGCCGGAGACGGTGTTCTGGATCCAGGATTACCATTTCTTGGCGCTGGGTGCGGAGCTGCGCGAGCTCGGCGTCACTCATCCGCTCGGTTTCTTCCTGCACACGCCGTGGCCGACTCGCGACATCTTCGGTGGCGTGCCGCATAGTCGCGAGCTGGTCGAGGCAATGCTCGCCTACGATCTGATCGGCTTCCAGACCGATGATGATCGCGACAACTTCCTGTCTTTCGTCGAGAACGATCTCGGACTCGATATCGCCGGTGGGGTCGTTGCATCGAAATTCGGCATGTCGCGCTGCGCGGTGTTCCCGATCGGGATCGATCCCGCGAAATTCGCAGCCCATGCCGCCAAGGCGGCGTCGCATCCCGACGTATCGCGGCTGCGCCGCAGCCTGAATGGCGAGAAGTTGGCGATCGGCGTCGATCGCGTCGATTATTCCAAGGGCCTAATCAATCGCATCGAGGCATTCGACCGCATGCTGACGCTGCAGCCGCAGCTCAAACGCTCGGTGTCGCTGCTGCAGATTGCGACGCTGTCGCGCGGCGCGATCGAGGCCTATGGCGACCTGCAGAATCAGCTCGCCAAGCTGGTCTCCGACGTCAATGGTCGCCATGGCGAGGTCGACTGGACGCCGATACGCTACCTCAACAAGGGATTCTCGCAGACCGTGCTCGCCGGCCTGTACCGGACGGCGCAAGTCGGCCTGGTGACGCCGCTGCATGACGGCATGAATCTGGTCGCCAAGGAATATGTCGCAGCCCAAAACCCGGTCGATCCCGGCGTGCTGGTGCTGTCGAAATTCGCCGGCGCGGCCAACGAGCTCGATACGGCCCTGATGGTCAATCCGCACGACATCGACGGCATGGCGCGTACCATCGCCACGGCGTTCTCGATGCCACTGGTGGAGCGCCGGATGCGCTGGGAAGCCATGATGACAAAGCTGCGCGCCGGGACCATCCAGGACTGGTTCAGCGATTTTGTCGATGCGCTGCAGAACGCCCATGCCGCGAGCGCCAAAGCCAGCGGCGACCTCGCCCCGGAAGACCCGCCGGTCGTCTGGCCGGCGCGGTCGTTCAGCTCCATCGTGGGCAACCGGTTCCATTGACCGCAGGCGGCCGCGACCAGCGGCCGCCGTTCGTTGCCACTCAAGGTGGCAGATCCGTCCGTTATTTTCAACGCTATGCGAAAAACCCGGTCGCCCGGCCCTGCGGTCCCTTGCAAATCATCGCTCGGACCGTCATGAGAGGGCACGCGGGGAGAGATGGCCGAGTGGCTTAAGGCGCACGCTTGGAAAGCGTGTGTGCGGGAAACCGTACCGTGGGTTCGAATCCCACTCTCTCCGCCACCGCCATTGCTCCCGCAGCGCCACCTGTGGCCAAACCGCCCAAAAAGCCCAATAAAAACAACATCACCTAGGTATGGTTGCCGTACTGAGAAAGGCCGATTTCGGAGATTTGAGGCTGGAGACGGCGTTTTTCTCCAAAGCTTAGTACTGCAGCGTTTTGGTACGGTTTTCAAAGGCAGCCATTTAAGGTGTTTGCAGCTGCGGTCTCGTTGACGGTTCGAATCCCTGTCGCACAAGGGAGCACGGCACGCCCAGTCGGCAGTTTTGAGCCATTATTGACCACCAGTGAAACGGATCAAATGACAACTCGGATCGGGCCAAAAGCTCAAGACTATTCGGTCGTCGCGGGCTCGATGGGCCCCCGCCGCGACTTTCGGATCAGTGTCGGATTACGAGAGGGGTGGGACGCCGAAGGCCGCGTCTTCGACGTTTCGGAAGCTGTGCGCACTGCTCATGCCTGGATGAGACGCCGCGTAGAGGCGGGCCAGCCGGCGCTTTCCGGTATGTTCACCCGTGCAGAAGTTGCTTACGCTTGGCCACGTCCCGACGGGACGGTGGGCTCGGATCGCGAACCTGTTGCGCTTTTTACCGGAGAGGCTGTGCACGCCTATCTGGGGCATTTATCCGACGATGCAATTGAATCGATGTTAAACGAGCTCGCTGTTGAGCTGGGTGCTGCGCTTGGCCAAGAGCGCATGTATGTCACGTTTACTGATCGAACATGGATATTGGACGCTGGCGAACGTTCGAACTAGTGCTGCGATTTGGTACGGTTTTGAAAGGCAGCCATTTTAGGTGCTTGGAGCTAAGGTCTTGCTGACGGTTCGAATCCTTGTCGGCCGTGGGACGACATCGGTAGCACCGCGGATCAGGCCGCGTGGGCTTCGTCTTCCAGCACGATGTCGCGCATGATCTGGAAGATGCGGTCGCCTTCCATCCGCCTGGCGTCGAAGCCGGTGTCCACCGCGATATTGCCGAATACATTGACGTCCTCGCGCGAGTTGCCGACATAGCCCATCGACCACGACGGAAAGCCACGGCACGCTGCAGGCTCAAACGCCAGCACCTGGACGTCGCCGTGGCGCGGATCGCGTTGGATGCGCTCGAAGGTCGCTTCTATGTCCGACCGTTTACCTTCCAGCACCTGGGCGAAAATTCCGCTGTTGAAGATAAGCGCGCCGGTGATCCCTACCTTGGCGTTATTGGCTTGCGAAGCCGCCAGGATAGTAGCGATTTCCGCTGAGGCTTCTGAAGATTTTCCGGTGACGCGATTCACGCTGTAATAGACGAGACGGTAGAGTTCGCTGGGCATGACTGGGCTCCTGATGTGAAGATAAGTGTGATTGGCTACCGCAAGCCAGCCTTGTCGCTATGCGTCTGCAGGAACCCGGCAATGTTTTCCGGTGGCAGCGGGCGGCTGATCAGGTAGCCCTGCACGTCGGTGCAGCCGTCCGCCAGGATTCGCGCCAGCTGTTCTTCGGTCTCGACGCCTTCGGCGGTGGTGGTCATGCCGAGGCTGTGGCCCAACGCAGCGATGGCGCGCACGATCGCCATGCTGCCGGGATCGTCCAGGCTGGCGCGGACAAAGGACTGGTCGATCTTGATCTTGTCGAACGGAAAACTGCGCAGATTGCTGAGGGACGAATAACCGGTGCCAAAATCGTCCATCGAAACTTGCACGCCGACCGCGCGGATGCTCTGCAGCACCTCGAGCGCTGAGCGATGATCGCCAATCAGCACGCTTTCCGTAATTTCCAGTTCCAGTCGGGTCGGTGCCAGGCCACTTTCCGCCAGTGCGGAGAGCACCGTGGAGACAAGTTTGTTGGTACCGACCTGGATTGCCGATACATTGACGGCGATGCCGAGCGGCTTGTCCCAGCTTGCGGCCTCGCGGCAAGCTGTGCGCAGCACCCATTCGCCGATCTGCACGATCAAGCCGGTCTCCTCGGCCAGCGGAATGAATTCGGCGGGCGAGACCATGCCGCGGCTGGCGCTGTTCCAGCGCAGTAGCGCCTCGAAGCCGGTGATTTCCTGCGATTCGAAATTGTACTGCGGCTGATAGACCAGCGAGAATTCGCGCAGCGCCAGCGCGCGGCGCAGGTCGATCTCCAGGTTGCGGCGCGCCTGCATCTCGTCGTCCATCGCGGATTCAAAGAAGCTGTAGCGGCCGCGGCCTTCCTGCTTGGCGCGGTACAGCGCCAAGTCAGCGTTCTTCAGGATAATATTGTCGTCATCGCCATCCGCAGGGCTGAGCGCGATGCCGACGCTGGCGCCGATATTGATCAGGTGGCCGTCGAGGAGGTAGGAGCGTCCGATCAGGTCGACCAGCCGCTTGGCCAGTTGGGCGGCGGCATGCGGCTGCGCCTGGCCGGCCTGCACAACGCAGAACTCGTCACCGCCGAACCGCGCGGCGATATCGTTTCGGCCGAGCGCCGAGCGGATCCGTTGCGCCACCACGCGCAGCAGCGCGTCGCCGACATGATGGCCGAGACTATCGTTGACCGCCTTGAAGCGATCGAGATCGATCGCAAGCACCGCCAACACCTCGCCGTCGCCGCGTCTGGCGAGCATTTCCGCCAACCGCTCGCGCAGCATCAGGCGGTTACCGAGCAAGGTCAACGTATCGGTGCGGGCTTCTTCAACCACCCGGGCTTTTTCCGCCAATTGGTCAGTGACATCGTCAACCGTGACCAGTAGCCCTTCGGGAAGCGCGACCTGGCGGACCACGACCTCGCGCCCGAAAACCTGCAGCGCGGCGCCGCCGGCGGCGGCGCAAGCCTCCGCGCACCGATCGCGGCATTCATGCAGCGCAGCGAGGTCCGCCGCCGTGCCGAACATCGCATCAAAATTGGGATTGCTAAGCAGGATGGTGTTGTCGTTATCCAGCACGACAACCGCCTGCTGAAGATTGGTCAGCACGCTGCGCGCCAGGTCGCCGACGCGGAGAGCGTTGCGGGATTCCGGGTAGATGATTTGAACAGCCGCCGACTTCATCTGAATTCCAGTGCCCGATGATTAAACACCGCAACTTACGCAGCTCCGCATTTCGAATAGGTAAATCTGTACGGCTGCATTGCGCGTTCCTGATTACCAAATCAACTACACGTCAGGTGTTATGTCGGGTCGGCGACGGATGGCAGAAAAATTTCCCTATCGCGCGTTCCGCAAACCCACATATCGCGCTGCTGAAAAGTTGCTAGCGTGACTTGGGGTCCATCGGGGCAATCTACGGACCAACGCATCGAAACAGCGGCTAGGGTTTCGGGCGGCGGAGGAGACCGAAGGGCGACCTTCTCACGTATTGCTATTATGCGCCGCGAGGATTTCTCGCAGGTCCGCAGCTATAAGCGCATTTAGTCAGCTCGTGACATTCCAAAACATCCAATCGGCGCGCGGTTACCTGGTCGGCAATTGAGATCTGATCGGCACATCCAGTAGAATGCCGGTGCGCGGCGGTTTGCTATTCGGCAATCAGCAAATCTTGTTGCTGCGCCCAGTTCAGGGGAAGGGGTCCAAGCAACCCATCCAGTTCGAGACCCGGGGGTTGATGCCCTTCCAAGATCGACTGGATTATTGCCGGCGCCAGTAGGGTAAGGCGCAACACGCGGCTGAGGTACGACTCGTTGATGCCTTCCGCTTTTGCCAGGTCCCGGACCGTGGCATGCCGGCCGGACTCCAACATATCTCGCCATCGATGGGCGCGGACGATCGCTTTGACCAGGGTGCTGTCGATGCGGGCGGCCCGCGGGATCCACGGCGCGGCATCAGACGGTGTCACAACCTGCTTGCGACCGCCCTGGTGACGCAACGTTATCGGGATGTGCACCGAGATCGTCAGACCGTCGCGGCTGAGGGTGGGGCGACGAGATTTGCCGACAACGAGGTTCTGCTGGGAAGTCATGCGGCCTCTTGTTGCGGGACGGTGGCGCCGCGGAGATCGTTACAAAGCGAGGTCAGGCCCTCGACCCGCAGGCGGAGGTCGATGCCGGTGGGGCTGATGTCGACCCGCTCGACCAGCAGCTCGATGATGCGGGACTGCTCGGCGGGGAACAGCTCGGCCCAAAGAGGCTCAAATTCTACCAGGGCACTGCGGACGTCGGTCTCGCCAAGCGAGGTGCCGGCTTTCTGCGCTGCGCGCCAGGTGGCCACAATGACCTCCGGCGACAGCAGCAGTGACCGGATCTGTTCAATGACGATCCGCTCGATCTCCGCAGCCGGGACTTGGCGAACCGGACAGGCGTCCGTCCCGCGCTTCATGACGCTCTGGCTGATGTAATAGCGGTAGAGCTTGCCGCTCTTTCGGGTGTGGGTCGGCGACATCGCGGCGCCGTCCGGGCCGAACAGCAGCCCCTTCAGGATTGCCGGGGTCTGTGCCCTAGCGCTGGCAGCCCGCTTTCGAGGGCTGTCTTTCATGAGGGCATGGACCTGGTCCCAGAGCTTGCGGTCGACGATGGCCTGGTGCTCACCGGGGTAGGAAGTCCCCTTGTGGACCGCCTCGCCGACGTAAACCCGGTTGTTAAGCAGCTTGTACAGCACGCCTTTATCCAGGAGGTGGCCATATCGGTTCGTTGCGCCGTTGGCCACCAGCTCCCGCGCCAGCAAGGTCGCGGACTTCAGAACCAGGAAGCGCTTGAAGATGCCCCGCACCGTCTCAGCGTCAGCCTCATGAATAATGAGCTTGCGGTCCTGGACCTCGTAGCCAAGCGGCGTCCAGCCGCCCATCCACATGCCCTTCTTGCGGGAGGCCGCCACCTTGTCGCGGATGCGTTCGCCGGTAACCTCGCGCTCGAACTGACCAAAGGACAGCATCACGTTGAGCACCAGCCGCCCCATCGGGCTGCGGGTGTCGAACGACTGCGTGATGGACACGAAGGTGACGTTGCGCCGGTCGAACGTCTCGACCAGATTGAGGAAATCCAGCATCGACCGGGAGAGCCGGTCGATCTTGTAGACGAGGATGATGTCCAGTTTGTCGGCCTCGATATCGGCGAGCAGCCGCTTCAGCGCAGGTCGCTCTAGAGTGCCACCGGAAATGCCACCGTCGTCATAATGGTCTTGCACGAGCGTCCAGCCTTTGGCGCGCTGGCTGACGATGAAGGCCTCGCATGCCTCCCGCTGAGCTTCCAACGAGTTGAATTCCATGTCGAGGCCCTCCTCGCTGGATTTGCGGGTGTAGACCGCACACCGTAGTTTGCGGACCAGCGGCGCGGCGTCATGAGAGGGCGATCGATGGCCTCGGTCGGCGGTGGCCGCAACAGATTTGGGCTCGATCGAGCCCCTTCGGCGGGCGCTCATGATTTCACCTGGTGATTCTTGAGGCCGAAGAAGACCCAGCCATTCCACTTGGTGCCGGTGATCTCGTGGGCGACGGATGACAGCGATTTATAGGGGCGGCCGAGATACTCGAAGTCGTCGGTCCGAACCGTCACGCAATGCGAGATGCCCTGCCATTCCCGGATCAGCTGAGTGCCGGCGATCGGCCGGTGAACCGGGCGAGCTTTGCGCTCGGCAATGCTCTTGGTTTCATATTGCTTGGCCATGGCGCGGAGGCGGTCGATCGTCTCGCGGGCCAGGCCGCCGTAGGCCAGCTCCTGGATTCGATAAGCCAGCCGGCTCTCCAGGAAGCGGCGGTTGTACTGGGGCGGCTCGCTGTCAAACAGCTCCCGCCACCTTGCCTTCAAAACGGGGGCAGATGCGCCCTTAAGGGCGGCTAATTGGTTCAAAACGGTGTCATTCACGTACGGAGATCCTCGTGTTCACGGGGACCATGACCGTGTGACCCGGGCTCGAAGTCGAGCGGAGAATCTCGATTTGACGGCAAAATGAGACTGGACTTGCGGGCATTAAGACGCTGGAGGCCAAGCGCCAGGATGCCGGCGATTTCGGCCAGATCGTTGTGCGGAGATATTGTCGTCATGCTGAAGCCCTCCGCCGAGAGCTACTCAACAAGTTTGATGGCCGTATCGGTTGTAATAGTGATTTTAAGGGAGGAAAACGGCCAGCAGTTAAACTGGACAGCGAATCTAATGGCGGCGAATGCACCTAAGTATCTGCCGTTGTGGGCAATTGTTAACGAGTGGGCCGGATCCAGCGGCGAACCGGCTCTCCTTGTTGTCCGCCGGATAGGCGAGTGGGCCATCATGGATGGCTTCGCATCCGACGCCTTCATCCATCAAAATGGTACTGTGATCTCACGAATCGATATTTACGCGTCCTGCATGGCAGTCGCTGATTCGAGCCCACATTCGAATGGCCGATGGAATACACGGGTTGCCGAGGGGGCGTTGGTCAGCGGTGCGAGTGTCGTCGAATTTTGCAAATCGAATGACGTAGCTCGTCCAAGATCACTGGCCGAGCCCGCTCGTTTCACCTGGCGCGCCAAATCGCCAAAACACGGAGCGCCGCCACCCTGCGCAGGAGCAAGCGAACGGGTAACGCAGATGGAAGCTGCCGAGAGCGCGGAGGGATCGATGAATACTATGACATCGATGTTGTATGGCGAAGAATACGGGTTAATGGGCTCGGATCCGATGCCCTCGGCGCCCAACTTCCGCGGAGATGCTCTTGAACGCTGGTCGAGATATACGGTCATGGCTCAGGGCTATATCGATCTAAGTAAGCGGCCGGGGTTGCAGGATCGCCTTGATGCCCTTGTTCGTGGCTGGGAGAAGGCCTCGCATCAGCCGACAGCGGAGCAATTGAGCGTTCCGGGCGCTGCGGAAGAATCGAAAGAGCCGAGGGAGGTCAAGGTCGGTCGGCCCAAGGGGCGCGCTTATCAAATGTCCGACGACAAGCTTCTCATTAAGATGAAGGAGGCGCACGAGAAGGAGGGAGGCTCGATTGCGGCGATTGCCAGCAGGTTCGCCGAGCAGGCCGAGGGCGGCGGCACCCACGCCAGCAAAGCAAGGCGGCTGTCGACCGCCTTTCTCAAAGATAATCCCCGCTAGCGGCATATTTCGGAGTTTCGCTGCGTTAAACTCCCAAGACATTATCCAACAGAATTGATCTTGCTTCTTTGCCCGCAGCACGCGGCGAGGAGAGATCATGAAGATTTTCAATACCTGTACGATGCGAGCTGGATCCAGGAACGGACCATGAAGCGGCATTGGATGCCGCTTTACATCGCAGATTACCTGGCCGGCACAGCGCATCTCACCACTGCGGAGCACGGCGCCTACCTTCTGCTGATCATGCATTACTGGTCGAAGGGGGCGCCGCCCATCAGCGACGAGGTTGCACGTCGCGTCACCCGGATGACCAACCACCAATGGTCCAAATCGCTGCCCGTTCTAAAGTCTTTCTTTTTGGAAGACTGGCGTCACGAGCGGCTAGAGGGCGAATTGGTCCAAGTTGCTGAAAGATCTAAGGCGAATTCTGCAAACGCACGAAAGTCGCATCTGTCTCGCAGCAATCTTGCATCTGATCCGCAACACACAACCACAATCTACAATCAGATTATAAACGATGAAGAGGGAACGCGAGGCGCGTCAGCTGCAGAAATTGAACCGGCAAGCGAAGCGACATCGCTCGCACTTGCGTTCCTGAAAGCCGCTGGCCTTGCCGACCAATCGAAACTTTCTCCCGGCTGGTACGGCCTCAACGGTCGGGCCGCCATGTGGATAGCCGCCGGCTATTCAAATGCGATGATTGTCGAAGAGACCAAGCTCGTCGTTCAGCGCTCTACTGACCTTAAGCCAATCGCGTACTTCGAAAAGGCTTTCGCGACGGCATACGCCCGTCAGCGGCGGCCTCTGCCTGTCACAACCACACCCCCACCGGAGCAAGCAAATGCCGGACAACGACGACCTCACAAACAAGGACGGATCTACGATGCCCTCGACGGACAAATCGCCCTCGCAAGAGCCTTCGAACAAACTGACCGCGGTGGAGGCGCTGCTGGCTGCTCAGAAGCTTCTCGGATGCTTCCGACAGGGCGATGCGAATGACCCTGTTGTGTATGGATCTGCTATTGCGGCGGTGTTGTCGGAGTACCCTCGTGAGGTCGTGATGTACGTCTGCCACCCTTTCACGGGACTTCCCTCAACGAACACGTTCATGCCCAGCGTGTTTGAGGTCAAAGCGGCTTGCGACGAAAGGTCCTCTTGGCTAGCGAAGCTCGAAAAGCACCGCAATTGGGGTAGTTCGGCCATTGAAGCGCGTAAGGTCGCAATAGCAGGGCCAAAGGAGGTCAGACCTACGCGTGCCGATCTAATCGAAAAGTACGGCAAGGGCTTTGGACTAGACGAGGAACCGCCTCAGCTGCTCTCAGCAAGCCCTGCCTTCACGCCTGTGACGCTTAGCGACCACTATGCGGTGTACCGCCTCGGATTTGTGAAGCGAACTCCGAGCAAACCAGGGAGCTCCGTCGTGAAGCCAGCCTGCGACGGCGCAACTCGGTCCACTGTGACCAAGATGCAGACGCTAAATCGCCTTGCGAAGTGGGTAATTGCTCGGCTGCCTCGGATCTGAAGTGCCCACAGGTTCATGAGCCCGATGGCATGCTTAGGCATATCATCGGGCTCTCGCATGAGAGGTGATCAAAAGCAGCCTGAGGCACCGGATCGGTTAGGGTGTTTCATCCAGGAAAAGTCTGACCTCAATCCAGAAAGCCCATCAGCGCGCACACCGGTTATCAAGGTGGCAATAGCGGCATCGGACTGGTTAGGCTGCTCACGCAGGGAGGAATAGTCCCCGTCCTGGCAGAGCTTGCTCTTGGGGGGGGGTATCAAAACTCTACGGCCTAGGGGCATCGGACCGGTTAGGGTGGTCCACACGCAAAAAGTTGTTTTTAAAATAGAAAAGCCCACTTGCCGGCCGGGATTTGCAACCAAGAATTCAGCGGAATTAATACAGAAAGCCACCTCTCGTTTCGGGTACGCCGTCGACCATGACGGCTTCTGGGGCAAAGCGTCCGTTAGCTGTTCTATCGCTGAAGCCTAGTTCGATGATATTGCTATCGCCTCGATCTCGATTTGAAAACCATAGTGGAGAGTCGAAACCGGAACGACGGCCCGGGCCGGGCGGGCACGGACAGCTTCGCGCAAGATTTGCCGAGCTTATGAGAACGCTGAATCGCTTCGAGGCTCTGGAGATACCAATCACTGCTGCAGTCCAGGGACACTGTCCAGGCGGCGTTCTTGAGTGGGCGGCCCGCGCTGATGTTCTTTTCGCAAGCGAGAGCGCGCGCTTCGGGCATCCGGAGCAAACCCTCGGTCTAATGACGCTGCTCGGCGGCGTGTACCGTGTCGCTGCTTGCGCAGGTCGAGCCAAGGCCATGGAATGGGCCCAGACATCGGAGCTCGCGACCGCGCGCGAGATGGCGCGATACGGCGTTGTAAATCGGTTGGACGCCGATAGGGGTCAAAGTTCGGCTCTGGAAAATTTGGTGATGCTTCGTCGTTCAACGAGCGCATTCAACGATTTCGATCAGAAAGTTAGGTTGCCACCGCCGTTTAGGCGCGCTTACGTCGACCAATCGTGTTCCAATCGGCTGTTGCCGCAGAAATCGCGAGTCTTTCCAACGCGATCTTCCGCCGCGGCCTTCGACGAGATCGAGCGGTCATCGCCAAAATTGCGTAAGAGCCAAACTTGAACGCCGATTGACATAGTTCGAGATCATGTCGCGGAGCCGCTCGGTCCCCACTGCCATAGGCAGCCGCAACGACCTTGAGCGCCTAGCCGTCGGATTGTTGCAGGGGCCATACCGCTGCCAAAGGCCGCGCGAGTGTTGGGCGTTTCGCTGTCCTCGCTGCAATCTTCTGATGATGATGACGACGGACAGAAATTCGCATCTCAGATCTAAGCTGTCCGGTCGCTTTGCGTCAGAAACAACATTGCCGCGTCAGAATTTCGCTGTTGCTGATACCCGGAACGTTCGTGGCAGGCCGGGCGACAGGTTATTGTTGCCATCGGCAGACGCCCAATATCCCTTGTCGAGAATGTTCTCGATATTAAGCTGCCCGCGCCACGTCTCGTTGATCTTCACATACAGTGCTGCGTCGACGCGGACGAATCCCGGAAGCCGCACGCTATTGTCGGACGAGGCGTATGAGTCCGAGAAGTAGATCACGCCCAGTCCTGCACCCCAGATTGGGTCGATCTGGTACTTATTCCAAAACGAAAACTGATTGAACGGCACCAACTGTACGCGATTGCCGGCGACGATCGTGGCGGACGTATCGCTGGTGATGCGCGCGTCGGTATAGGCATATCCAACGGATGCCTGCCAGGCATCCGTGACATAGCCGGTAAGTCCGGTCTCAAAGCCGCGAATGCGATTTTTGCCGCTGAGGAAGAAAGTGCCGTCGCCGTTCGGATTTGCGAGCGGGACGTTGGAACGGTCAAGCTGATAAACTGCCGCAGTATATTGCAGGCGCGGCATGATGTTCCATTTCACGCCGACTTCCTTGTTGTCGAACTTCTGCGGATCGAGCAGCACGGTCGATGACGACAGCGCGCTGAACTGATCGCCGGAGGCCGGCAGATACGAGATGCTATAGCTGCCGTAGATCGAAAGGTTGTCAATCGGTTTCACGATCACAGCCGCCCGCGGCGACAGTTTTTCGTCGGTCCGGTTGCGCAGAATGCCGGTGTTCTGGTCGAGCGCTGCCAGATCGAAACTATCATAGCGGACGCCAGCAATGAATTGTAGCCAACGCGTTACCTCGATCTGGTCCTGCACATATCCCGACGCAATGTTGAGGCGATACTTGCTGTTGGCGTCTGTCGCGATGTGCTGGAACGTGACCGGCCCGAAATAGGTCGGCGCGAACGGGTTGGCGGTTACCGTGTTGCTCAGCCCGCCACTCGCGGTGGGAAAGAAGCCGGTATTGCGCAGCGAGATGCCGGTCTGCCGTCCGAATTCGGTGCCGAAGGCCAACGTGTGCAGCACGGGTCCGGTCGCCGTCTTGTAGATGAAGTCGGTCTGGTTGAAGGCGTTTTCGCGGTCAGTTGTGTTGTTGTAGGCGGCGCGGTTGAATGACGTGTCGGTGGTGTTGACCGCACCGGACAGTGTGCCGTTGCCAGGGTAAATGTTCTGGTAGCCGCGGTTGAAGTCGGAATAGAGCGTTCCATTGCGCACGGTGAGACCGTTCTCAAAGTCATGGTCGACCACGACCATCGCGGTCTGCACGTCGACATGGGCCGAGCTGAGACCTGGACTGCCGAAGAAGGCCGTCAGGTCGCCGCCCGGCGCGAACGGCGCCGCCGGGTTAAAGCGCGTCGACGAGGGCGCGGCATTGTTAAGCGCCTGGGACGGATTACCGCGGTCGGCGGTGCGCTCATCGTGAAAATATTCGTAGCTCAACTTGACCTGCGTCGTATCGTTCGGCTTAAGCGTCACCGTTGGATTGAGGCCATAGCGCTCGAGCTGCCCGTATTGGCGGAACGTGCCGGAGCCCTCGTACATCGCGTTGAGGCGCACCGCTACGTCGGGATTGATGGCTTGCCCGGCGTCCAGCGTGAACCGGCGGTCGCTGTAGGAGCCGCCCTGCAGTGTCGCTTCGTAGACCCGCGCGCCATCGGCCTCTTTCAGCGTGCGGTTGACGAGGCCGCCACCGGCGCCGCGGCCGAAAATCAGCGCGCTCGGTCCTTTGAGCACCTCGACGCTCTGTGCATTATAGAGATCCCGGAAATACTGCACGTCGTCGCGGAAGCCATTAACGAAGAAGTTGGCGCTGGAATCCACGCCGCGGATTACGAGTTCATCTCGATTGCCTTCGCCTTGATGTATTGCCACGCCGGGCACGTAACGCGTGACGTCGGTGAGCCCCGGGAAGCTCTGGTCCTTGATATATTCCTTGGTCAGTACATTGACCGACTGCGGAATGTTCAACAGCGGTGTATTGGTCTTTGTCGCGCTCGACGTGCTGTTGGCGTAGATGCCGACGGCGCCGGTGCGGGCATCCTGCGAAAGGCTGCGGACGGCGGGCGCCGGTGGTGCCGTTGCGGCGACGCGGCGGGTAGCACGGGCCCCGGCAGGGACGGCCGCACTGCGCGACGCCGCGCGTCGCCGGCGCGTCGCCGGGTCTGGCGCCGTGATGCTCACCGGCGGCAATTGTGCTGGGCTCGCCCGCCCTGTGGGCGCCACCTCTGTTGCAGGAGCAGCTGTCTGAGCGACGGCCTGCGGCGACAGCGCAAGGTCGAGCGCTAGCACACTCACCGACAACAAGGCGACCGTGCAGAAGCGTAACGCCGGCTTGTATTCTTTAAACATGCCCCACCCACAACACCGTGCGTCACGCTTTAGGAGCGACGCGCCAGATGTGACATGCCGATCCGCAGCGGGGTCGTCCAGTGAATTGTTTCAAAGTATTTCGGCAAGGCCGACGTCAAACCGGCGAACACTGCTTCTGGAAAGAATCTAGAATAACTCTCGCTCTGCGATTGCCTTGTTTTAAAGGTTATTCCGGCGCCCTCGCAAAAATAACGCAGACGTGAGCAAATTCGAGTTTTGACGAATTCTAATCCATCAAGCAGCTCATCGCGTTTTCGCCGCTATGCCTGCGGCTCGATTTCAATTGTTGCCAGTGGGTCGCGATCTGCTGTCAGCTCGCCGAGCTGCAGTCGCTCGTCGACAAGGTCTGGCGCCACTGCGAGAACACCGGAAACCGCGGCCGGTCAGTGACGCTCAGGGTGAAGTTCGGTGATTTCGAGATCATGTCGCGAAGCCGGTCCGTGACCTCGGCCGCCGGAAGCCGAGATGACCTTGAGCGCCTGGCTGTAGGATTTGCGATTCGCAAGCGGTACAGGAGAAGCTGGCGCCCTTGCTCTCTGCCTATGCCAGATATGTGGGGGGTGGTCAAAACTCTAAGGGGTAGGGGCATCGGACCGGTTAGGGTGTTTTATCCAGAGAAAGTCTGACCTCAATCCAGAAAGCCCATCAGGGAGCACACCGGTGATCATGGTGCCAATAGGGGCTTTGGACTGGTTAGGGTGCTTCGCATGGGAAGGACACAATGCACAAAGCCATCCTAAGAGGATGGAGCCATGACAAGCAAGACGACGAACAAGTTTTTACCCGAGGTCTGGGTCCGTGCGGCTTTGATGGCTCTAAATCACACGAGAGAGCATTCGTCGCGTTGGGCGGCCGTGACCTCGAATGCAATCATGATCGGCTGCAACCCGCAGACGCGGCATGACTGGGTCAAGAAGACAGAGATCGACAGCGGGCAACGTGCCGGCGTTCTAACTGAGATGGCCGACAAGCTAAAGGCCCTGAAACGGGAGAACCGTGAGCTCCGGGGGGCCAATGAGATCTTGCGCAAGGCAAGAGCTTATTTTGCGATGGCGGAGCTCGACCGCCGATCCAAGCCATGATCGCGTTCATCGACGATCATCGTGGAAGGGCATTGCTCCGGCTGTGACAGCGAACGCACGCAAATCGTATCTGTCTCGCAGCAAGCCCGCCCCGATCCGCAATACACAACCACAATCTGCAATCAGATTATAAACGATGTAGAGAGAGCGCGAAGCGCGCCAGCGGCCGAAATCGAACCGCCAACTGAAGAGACATCACTTGCGTTTCGGCGGCCAGGCATGTCGCCGAGGCGTCCGGCGCGCGACACAGAATGAAGGCAAGCCTCGGAGGGCTCGCCTTCAAGATTATTCAGCCGGCGATAAACGGCATCGCGGCGGCCAGCACCTGGGATTTGGTCATCGGCTTGTCGAAGGCACCGGTCCACGACTTGACGCCGCGCACGCGTCGGACTTCGGCGGCATGCCGCGCCTCGACCGAATGGATCCGCAGCGCGGTAGTTAGCAGGTCGCCGCCGCCGGTGAGCGCGGGAGCCTGGCCCTTGTAAGCGGCGACGCCTGTGTCTTCCAGAGTCTGCGAAACCAGCGCGAAGGTCGCAAAGTTCCGAAAAATGTCCGGATATTTCCCGCGCGCAGTGAAGTCAAATTGCGGTTTGGCGACCGCCGCGCCGCCCAACGCGCCCGTTAGCGTTGCGACGTGCTGCGATTCGTGTCGGCCGATGGTGCTGAACACTTCCGCGAACTGGCCGGGAACGACTCCTGAACCGAGCGCGGTGCGGTAAAACTCGTCTTCGAGATACTCGAGCGTGAGCGCGAAGTTCAGAATGTCGACGATCTGCTTCGGCAGTCCCTGTGAGAACGCTTCGGTGGAGACGGCAGCCAGAACGACGGGTGTCGTGGCGAGAACGCCGAGCTTGGCGCCGACCTTGCGGAAGAGGTCGCGCTTGGAGCCCAGTCGTTCGGCGAGATCCGGATCAAGGGCATCTAGGATCGTGGTCGGATTCATGGAAATTATCCTCGAATGAATGTTGCGGTCAGGGCAATTGGGTCGCGGTGATCGGCGTCGCGATGAACGGCGCGGCAGCCATCAGCACCTGCGACGGCGGGCGCGCGACGTCCAGACCGCTGAAGTTCACGACGTCGTAGCCGGCGAAGTTCGACGACAGCGGCTGGATCAGGTCGCGCAGCACCGCGGCGTGACGTGCTTCGACAGAGACGATCGAGCCTGCGGCCGCGAGGTAAGCCGGATTTTTAATGGCCTGGCCGCCGCCGTTATAGGCCGAGACACCGAGATCCTCGAAGGTGCTCGCCGTGGTCAGGACGCTGCGGCGGCTGCCGAAATCGACCGCGGAGAAGTTCGGCGTCAGGTTCGGGATCCGGTTGCGGCCGAGCGCTTTCGCAAAGAAAGCGCGATGGGCGATTTCGTGGTCGCGGATGTCGCGCAACACGGAGCGTTCATAGCCGGACATGCCCTCGTAGGGACTGGCGACCACTTGGGTGTAGAAGGCGGCTTCTAGCTGCTCCAGCGCGTAGGCGTAGTTCAGGACGCCGACGTCGCCGCCGCCGAGATCCACCGCCCCGGTCTGCGCAAAGGCCTCGGCAAGCTTGAGGCCTGGGACGTCCACCCCAAAGACCGCCGCCGATGCCGCAGCCGCGCCGGCCCATTTCAGTATCGATCGTCGCGACGACCGCCGGTCGCCGCTATCGGGCATCGGCGAGAGCACGTCTGAATGGCTCATGGAATCCTCCTTGATGAATTGCGAGGCCTGTTGCCTCTGATGCTTGTTTCGTCTCGGTCTGAGGGAGCTACGGGCGCCGGCCGGTGAACTTGCAGGTTGCCCGACAGGCGCGCGAAGATCCGCAGCCCCGCCCGGTCTAGTCCGATGTCTCGACTCAGTAGCGCGGGGTCAGCGGGCTCGCCAGGTTGAAGTGGTAGTTCAGGCCGGCCTTGATCGTGTGCTCGTCGTTCCGAATGTTGCCCGCGAACACCAGCGGAGTGCCGATGAGCAACTGGTTCCGGCCGAAATCGAAATACTGGTATTCGATCTTGCCCGACCAGTTCTGCGCGAACATGTATTCGTATCCGCCGCCGACCGTGTAGCCGTCGCGTCCGTTGTTGAACTGGAACGGTCCGATACCGTTGTTCCGGGTATCGGCGTAGGCATAGCCTCCCTTGGCGTAGAAAAGTCCGGAACCCCACACGTAGCCAAGGCGGCCGGTAACGGATGCCAGACCGCGCAGATTGTGGCTGAAGTTGCCGCCGGTGAAAGCGAAAGGCGTGCCGTTGCCCCCATCGACGTAGCTGTAGTTCGCTTCGATGCCGACCAGCCAGCTGCCAGAAAATTGGTAGTCGGCTCCGACCTGTCCGCCGCCGATAAAGCGCGCGTCATTGCTGCCGCCGAACGGATCGTTGCCGTCGCGGAACGCCCCACCGATGTGACCTCCGACATAGAAGCCGGTCCACGTGTAGAGCGGGGCTGCCGCAACATAAGCTGGGGCTTTTGTATAGGGCCGGGCGGCAAGATCGGCAGCGAAAGCGGGGGCCGAAACCACGATCAGGCTCAAGGCGCCTAGAATTAGTCGTTTCATAACCATCCCCCGTCGCGCGCGAAATCGCCGCTCAATGAGAATGCGCGTCGACGAACAAAGAGTCTGTGCCTCAATCGCAACGTTCGGTGGCCGACAAATGGGAACTTGTGTCCACTACCGGACGGAGGCGGGTACTGGTGTCGCGCAGCGGCATGCGGTCTCGAACAACGTATCCACGCGGACAATACGGATTTCTGCACGATGGCTCGTAATTGCTTTTCGGGTTTGTAAATCTCGCAGCGCCTCGTTTAAGCGCTGCCTGTTAACCCCAAGCATCTGCGCAAGCGCATCTTGCGTAATTGCGATCTCGGCAATTCCACCAGCGTCGTGAACTTGAAGTAACCAACGGCAAAGGCGCGCGTCGAGGTGATGCAGAAGGTTGCATCCTGCGATTCGCTGAGCGTTCTCCGCGATCTGTACATTGTTCTGGTTGATTGCTTGCTGAAGTGCGTCGGACCGCCGCAACATATGCTCGAGGCTTTGCCTCGGGACGCGGAAAGCGGCGCCGCCAGCAACGACGACGGCTCGCGACAACGCCGTAGGATTTTCAATGCTATAAAGCGAACCGATAGCGCCCTTCCGACTTACAAAGCCGGCTTCTGCCGTCACTCCGTCGACGACGACGATCAAGGAAGCCAGACCGGAATGCGGGAAGAATACATGCTCTATCGTTTCGCCGGACGCCTGGAGGATGCTGCCGGGATAGAGCGAGACTTCCTTGCCATAGATCAACAGCTCGGATCGTTCATCCGTGGGAAGCAGATTCAATATCTCATTTCGCAGGATTGTCATTGGCGCTTTCACCGAATTGACATTGTTCGGCCTCGCCCGCATATCGGCAAAAGCAATAAGACAGCTACGATTGCCGTCCATGAAGGTTTTAAGTCGCCGTAAATTTTTCGGCTGCGCGATGAAAACGTGACGGCCTGAGCGAAACCCCAATGCAATTCATTCGTAACTTTTTCAAATATCGATAGGGTCGAAAATGAAGACGCTTATGATGATGATGATAGTTCTTCTCATTGTCAAACCTGCAAACGCAGCAGGTACGAAACAAGAGAAGGACGCCTGCTCGAAAGATGCAGTTCGGTTCTGCCGTCCGCTGCTAAATCAAGGCGATCTTACTGTCCTTGGGTGTCTGCAACAGAACCGCCTCAAATTACGCGCTGCATGCAAGGCTGTTCTTCAAAACAATGGCGTTTGATAATCCGTAGGTTCCGCTGCCGGGAACCGAGGCGAGATGGTGCACAGTCGGGTAGCAGAATATCTAGAATATTAAGTTCTCGCGGATGCGCGACGAAGTTGCATAGTCCGTTGATGCGTTATGTCCGGTCGGCAAAGTTAGTGGAACAGATCCCTCATCGCGGATTTCGATGTTAAACTAGGCGTCAAGTATCTGTTTCAGCTCTATTAAATCTTCCAAAGCGTGAACCAGCCCGTTCGAGTGGTGCGGTTTAGGTATAAGTTTCAAAAAATATGTCGTTTTCCAGACTAACATTTAGGAACGATAGGTACCACCGTTTCTTCAATGTGGGATCGGAGTTTTTAGGCAAGCGAACTTTCTTCGCTTCATTCTCCTCCAACAAAAGCATTCGACGTCGAAGCCGAGCACGTTGCCGCCGGACGCTTGAACTCGCCCAAAATTCACCCATACGCTTATGGAGCAACAAATGACGGACACTCGAAATCTTTCGCAGGCGGCGTCGCCTGTCGAGAAGACATCCGAAGGATTCGGCCGGCGACGTTTCCTCGCTTGGTCGGGCACGGCACTTCTGGGCGCCGTCGCGCTCAGCGGCAAGCTGCCGGGCTTCAGCATCGAGCAGGCCCTGGCCCAGACCCCGGGCGGCGCCGCGATGGCGAAGGCCGTGGATCTCGGCGAAGGCGATGTCGGCATCCTGAACTATGCCTACGCGCTCGAACAGCTCGAGGCGGCGTTCTACACCCAGGTCACCAAGACGCCGTATGCCAACATGTCGTCGGCGGACACCGCGATCCTGACCGGCATCCGCGACCATGAGATCGCCCATCGCGACTTCTTCAAGGCCGCTCTTAAGAAGAATGCCATCCCGGCCCTGGACGTTGACTTCACCAAGATCGACTTCAACAGCCGCGACAGCGTGCTGACCACCGCCAGGACCTTCGAGGACCTCGGCGTCGCCGCGTACAATGGCGCCGGCCAGCTGCTGGAGAAGGGCGAATACCTGCTCCTCGCCGGCAAGATCGTCTCCGTCGAGGCTCGTCACGCGACCGCAATCCGCTACCTGATCGGCATGAAGGGTAATACCAGCGCCTCGAACAGCTCTGGCACCACCGTCGGCTCAAGCACGGGCGGCAGCAACGCCTTCGACGATGCTGACGTCGTCAATGAGAAGGGTCTCGACCGCGCACAGAAGCCGGCCGAAGTCCTCGCGACCGCCGGTCCGTTCGTGAAGACCCCCATCACTGCCGACGATATCGGCTGAGGAGCAGAAACATGACAAATCAAAATACCATTCTCGTCGACATCGATCCGGAAATCGCCGCCCGCGTGTCTCAGTCCGGCTCGTTCAAGACTGCCGCGCTCAAGCTCGGTGTGCTGGCTACTGCACCCCTAGTCATTGCGGCCGCATCGACGGCTGCATTCGGACAAGGCGCGCAGCTTCCCAGGAAGATCGCCGAGGTTCTGAATTTTGCCTTGACGCTCGAATACCTCGAGGACGAGTTCTACCGGAAGGCGCTTGCGAGCGATAAGCTGATCCCGTCGGAAACGCGGGCGACCTTCGAAACGATCGGCAAACACGAAGCCGCCCACGTCGAAGTCCTGAAGGCCGCGCTGGGAAGCCATGCGGTCAAGAAACCGACCTTCGACTTTACCGCAAAGGGTGCGTTCGGCGACGTGTTCTCGAACTACAAGACGTTCCTGGCAGTCTCCCAGGCGCTCGAAGACACCGGCGTTCGGGCCTACAAAGGGCAGGCTGCTAACCTGAAGAGCTCCGACGAGATCCTGACGGTCGCGCTGCAGATCCATTCGGTCGAAGCGCGACATGCGGCGCAGGTACGCCTCATCCGCGGACAGCCAGCCTGGATCGTCAGCAATTCCCGCGGTGACTTACCCGAGGCGACGCAGGCGGTTTACGATGGCGAAGCCGATTTCATGCAGGGCGGCGCCGACATCAAGGATCTCGGCGGTCTCTCTGCAGAGTCTCTGTCCGGCGCATTTGACGAGCCCCTGAGCAAGGGCAAGGTTCTCGCGATCGCCAAGCTGTTCATCAAGGCCGCGTAAGTCGTCCCCCGCGATGGCCGAGATGAAACTAGGGTGGCGGGCGCGAGCCTGCCACCCTTCCTCTATCTGCGAAGGAACGGTCTGATGGGATCAATGAGCATCGTGCACTGGATGATCGTCGTCGGCGTCGTTGTGCTTCTATTCGGGAAAGGCAAGATTTCCGGCGTGATGGGCGACGTGGCACAGGGGATGAAATCCTTCAGAAAGGGCCTGCAGGAGGATGTGCCAGTCGAGACGCCGCCTCACAATATACAAGCTGCTTCTGAGACTTCGACTGTGGCGAAATCCTGAATAGGCGAAACTGCAGCCAACGCGTCGGTTGGAGGTTGCGGACCGAACAAGCGGCGCTGAGCACCTAAACATTCGTAGTGATTGTGAAAGGATAGACGATGGCGAAGCATGAAGGAGAACCCATCGTTGAAACTGCAATAGAGGCGAGGGGAGCTGAGCGTGGCCCGACCGTGCGAAATGTTCTCGTCTGGAGTCTCGCTTTAGTGGTCGTGGCATTTACCGTCGTGTACGTCATATTCTTTCGAGCCTAACATCCAAAACTGAGACGGAATGTCGATGCCGCAAAGTTCATAGTCGCAAATCACAGGAGATAAAATGTCCACTTTCAATCCATTTAAAGCTGCAATGCTTGCCACTTCTGCAATGATCGCGATGACCAACTTAAGCCATGCGCAGTCACCCACCGAGAAATCCACCACAACCGCGCCGGTCGCCGATACCGCCGCCAAGGCCGATCCTGACATGGCCAAGGTTTTGGCCGCTTTGCATGCCCTTGGTCCAAAGCCGATCGAAGGCCTCGACCCATCGGAGGCACGGAAGCAGTATTCAGCCACCGACGCGGTGAAGAAGGTGATCAAGGATGAGAAGCTAGACGTCGATCCACACAGGGGTCTGTCTGTTTCCAACAGCCACTTCGCTGACATGGGTAACCTGCGCCTCCGCTACTACACACCGGAAAAAGCCACCAAGGACTCCAACTTGCCAGTCGTAGTCTATTATCGCGGCGGCGGCTGGGTGATCGCAGATCTCGATACATATGATGCTTCGGCCGCTGCCATTGCCCGCAAGGCGAATGCTATCGTTATATCTGTCGATTATCCGATGGCGCCGGAGCACAAATTTCCCGCCGCTCATGATGAGGCCATCGAAGCCTACAAGTATATCGTGAAGAATGCCAAAGGCTGGGGAGGCAATCCTGACAAGGTCGCAATCGTCGGCGAAAGCGCGGGCGGCAACTTGGCAATCGATACTGCGATCGCGGCGCGTGACCAGAAGCTAACCGCGCCTGTCGCGGTGGTCTCGGTCTACCCGGTGGCGACCACCACGATGGATACGCCTTCTAAGAAGGCGCAGGCCGACGCTAAGCCACTGAACACGCCGATGATGGCTTGGTTCTTCGACAAGGTGCTGAATAATGCCAAAGAGGGGCAGGACCCTCGGCTGAATCTAGTTTCTGCCGATCTTAAGGGCTTGCCACCGGTGACAATCATCAATGCCGAACTAGATCCGTTGCGTTCCGATGGCGATATGCTGGCGGAGAAGATGCAGGCCGCCGGTAATGAAGTCACCCACAAGCTCTACAACGGCGTGACCCACGAATTCTTTGGCATGGATGCTGTAGTTGCCAAGGCGGCCGAAGCACAGGACTTTGCGGTCGCGCAATTGAAAAAGGGATTTGGCGACCAATCGCCTACCACAGGTGCCTCACATACGAAGTAAAATGTTACAGTAATCTTCCGACTAATGTCTTAAAATGGGCGGTCACTTGACCGCCCATTTTCTTCGAGGCAATGGAAAGGTACCAATCTCAATTTGTGGGCTGGAATATCGGACGGCAAGGATAGTTCCGACGTAAGAGGCAGGGTGTGTGTCTCGAGGCACCTCACTCGCCGACGTAAAGCATCAGTCGTCAGTCAGTCGTGTGCCAGCCAATCCGATATCGTCGCGGTCAACCTTCATACTATGCGACAATAACCCTTTACTAACTCTTGCGACGGTTTATTGCCAGCTTCGCCTGCCGACTTATTCCATAACCTCTCATTGGCGAATCGCCCATTAAGGACGTGCATGTAAACAAGGCTTACTACGGACCCCGCGTTTTCGCGGCAGGTGTCAGCGCGCACAGCGCCGCACGCTACCGGGCATATTCTCGCCCATTAAGCAGTCCGGCCTGGGCCGAAATGTTCTGGCGCGCTAACCGAGTCAGAGCGCACAAGGAAAAAGCAGCGGATCGCGCACACCCTCTAGGCAGGAAGATTACGCAGCGACCGCGAGGAGCAGCGCTCCTGCTGCGCCCGGCGCTAAGCACCCCCTCGCGGAAGGATGCCGTCGGGCGATCAAGTTGCAGAGGCCTCGCTCGCTTAGGCGGCCTTCGTCAACGCTTTCTCGACCGCCACGGCGGCCGAAAGTGGGCGCCAGAGCACAGTCATCTCGCGGACAAGGCCGCGTTCAACAAGGCGCCACATATCGACGCCGTCGAGTTGGTGCGGTCCAACCGTCAGTCCGAAAAACGCCCGCAATGATATGCCGATCGACCTCGCGGGCCTTAGCGGAACGCTTCATAGTTCGAATTTCATGCTGGGATAGGCCACGGCTGATTTTCATCGCTGTGTCAGGGCCATCGAGCGGCAAAGGTGGGGTCAACTTTGGAAGCCGATCGGGGGGGAAATGGCGTGCCTATTCACAGGCACCAAGCCTAAAGTGCCAAAGTGGTGCGAGCTACAAGCTATGTGGCGCTATGAGATGCCGTTGCGAGTAAGGACGCCCTGGTGGACGGTCTGGCGATGTCCGTTCGCGGGGTAAAGCAGACCCTGCATCCGGGCGGTCTGACTCCGAGTTTAATCTGAAACGAGCCTCACGCCGATTAACATCCAATCGCAACTATTTCAAACCCGCACGACGGAATCCTTCCAAATAATGTTCGCGATCAGCGTCGTATCGGATCGGCATATGGCTGGCGAGCCAGCCAAGCGAAATATTAGGCTGCGCCCGTTCAAGCTCGAGCAATGCGGCTTTGGCCAAATCGTCGCGGCCAGCCATGCCGGCAGCTGCAGTCAATACCCGATGACCACCAACAAAGTCGCCGCGTTGTCGGATGCCCTCGCTTGCGAGCCGTATTGCTTCGTCATAGTTGCGCCCGACGAAGTTGGAGTAGGCGGCGATACCGCAAAAAATTGCCGAGAAGGGATCGCGAGGGCTTAATCGCAGCGCTCGTTGCGCCGCCACACAGGCCTCCTGCCAGCGACCGCAGTACGACAGGGCCAGGCCGTAATAACCCTGGGCAAGCGAGAAATTTGGATTGAGACTCAACGCCGACTCGAACGCAGCCAGCGAATCTTCGAAGCGCCGCTTGAACAACGACACGCTGCCAAGAGCGTGATGCGCCCAAGGGTCCTCACTGTCGGCCTGGATCGACGCCAGCGCCGCCCGTTCGGCGATTGGCACAATAGTTGCCATGTCCGCCCAGCCCATATGCGCGCTGAAAGTATAGCTCG
Source organism: Tardiphaga sp. vice154 (assembly GCF_007018645.1). Lineage (NCBI taxonomy): Bacteria > Pseudomonadati > Pseudomonadota > Alphaproteobacteria > Hyphomicrobiales > Nitrobacteraceae > Tardiphaga > Tardiphaga sp. vice154. Next base: position 5,527,609 of record NZ_CP041399.1, on the reverse strand, counting down.
TGGCGAGCACGCCAAGCGCCTGTCCGTAGTTCGGATCGATAGTGATCGCCTTCTCGAGCAGCGCCTGAGCGACAACATTATCCTGTCGCGTCACCCGCCAGTAATGCGACAACGCCCGCATCACCAGATCCCACGCATCCATGCTGTCCGGCGGTTTGCGCTGGGCATGAAAATTCTCCGCGGCATAGAGTTGCGGTTCGATCGCGGCGACAATGGCCTCGGTAATTTCATCCTGCACCGCGAAAACGTCTGCAATGTTGCGGTCGTACTTTTCCGCCCAGAGATGACTTCCGGTTGCAACATCGTTGAGCTGCACCGTTATGCGCACGCGGTCGCCGCCCTTGCGGACGCTGCCCTCGACGACGTAGCCGACGCCGAGTTCCTCGGCGACCTGCTTCATGTGAACGGCTTTGCCTTTGTAGGTAAACGACGAGTTGCGCGCGATCACGAAGAACCAGCGCAACTTCGACAGCGCAGTGATAATATCCTCACTGATGCCGTCGGAAAAATACTCCTGCTCGGGATCACCGCTCATGTTGGCGAAAGGCAGCACGGCGATGGCGGGCCGATCAGGCAGCGGCATCGCCGGGCGCGGCTGCTCGGGGATTTCATCCAGAGTTGCCGCGGCGTGAGTCGGCTCGGCGCCGTTTGACCTGGTATCGACAATACCGACAAAACGCACGCCCTTGCGAGCAACGGTGCGTATCAATTTCTGGTCTTCGCCGCTATCGCCGAGTGCCTTGCGCGCGGCGTTGATCCGGCTGGTGATCGTCGACTCCGACACCACCCGCCCGCCCCAGACCGAAGCGAACAGATCATCCTTGCTGACGACACGATCGCGGTTCCGCAAGAGATAGATCAGCAGATCAAACACCTGCGGCTCGACCGCGATGCGCTCCGAACCCCGATGCAACTCGCGCCGTTCGGTATCAAGCCTATGATTAGCAAAGATAAATTGCAATGGCGATGCTCCCGACCCGAGCGCGTCTCAAGAAATAATCAAGCTCATCTCAAGCAAAAATCGGGCTCCGGGCAAAGCCTTTTGATCTCAGGTCCCTGCATCTTCGTGACTTCCGATGCATCCCGACCGAGGAGAGAGATCATGACCCAAATCCAGGCCATAGGCGAGGAAACGAAGGGCAGTCCAGTCGGCAGATTTCTTGCCTTCGTCTACGGATTTGCATCCTACGCCATATTCTTTGTGACATTCCTCTACGCCATCGACTTCGTATCAGGCCTGATGGTACCCAAGACCATCGATTCCGGAGCGGTCGGGCCGATGCCGGAGGCGATCATCGTCGATCTTGTCCTGATGTCGGTTTTCGCCATTCAGCACAGCGTCATGGCGCGCAGGCAATTCAAGCAGTGGTGGACCCAATTCGTGCCGAAGCCGGTCGAGCGCAGCACGTACGTGTTGTTGGCCAGCCTCGCGCTTGTCCTGCTATTCTGGCAGTGGCATCCGATCCCTGCCGTGGTTTGGGAAATCACCAATCCGGTGATCGCCATGGCTCTCCTGGGCCTGTCATTAATCGGCTGGCTGATCGTATTGACGAGCACGTTCCTGATCAACCACTTCGAATTGTTCGGGCTGCATCAGGTCGCAAATAACCTGACCGGCCACCCGATGCCAACGCCGCGCTTCCGCACTCCGCTTTACTACAAGTTCGTGCGGCACCCGATCTACCTTGGTTTCATAATCGCATTTTGGGCCACCGCCACGATGACAATCGGGCATCTTCTGTTCGCGGCTGTGACCACGGCCTACATCTTCGTCGGCATCCTGCTGGAGGAACGTGATCTGGTCGATCTCTTCGGCGAGGACTATCACCGCTATAAGGACCGTGTTTCGATGCTGCTGCCCTGGCGCAAGTCTGTTCGATAGATAAACACCGGCGTAAAGGACCGTTCGCAATGATAAACGAAGCGCAGGGCCGCATCGACTACGATGAATGCGGATCTGGCCCTGCCGTGGTGCTGTTGCCGGGATCATGCAGCACCGGCGCGGCGTGGCGGCCGGTCATCGCCGCGTGGGGCAACGAGTTTCGAAGCGTCACCACGAGTCTGCTGGGTTATGGTGGAACTGGCGAACGACGCAACCCAGGCGATCCCTCGATTTCACGCAACGCCGAAGCGATGGAATCGGTTATCCGCCGGGCCGGCGGCCGCGTTCATCTTGTCGGCCATTCCTTTGGTGGCCTCGTCGCGCTGGCTGTAGCGCTCCGCAACCGGGTATCTCTCGCAAGCCTCGTGGTTATCGAGGCGCCGGCTGTCGGCGTTTTGCGAGAGGGAAAAGAGCACCAGCATTATTGCGCGTTCAATCGGATGACCGACGCGTATTTGACCGACTTCGCGGGCGGAAATGTCGAAGCGATCGCCGCGATGATCGACTTTTACGGGGGAGCCGGCACCTTTGCCTCATGGCCGCCGCGCTTGCGCGCCTATGCCGTGGAAACAACGCCGGTCAATATTCTCGATTGGGCCGATGCATATGGCTTCCCGATGTCGGCGGCTTTGCTCGACAGGATCAAGATTCCGCTTCTCGTCGTTCGGGGTGGGGCAAGTCCTCAAGCCGTGCAGCGCGCGAACGCGTTGGTTTGTGAACTCACGAGCAACGCCACTCTGGCCACGATCGATGGCGCCACGCATTTTGTGATCGTAACGCACGCCGTCGAGATCGCCGGCCGCATTGCAGCGCACGTTCATCGTGCAGAGGAAGAAATGAAGTCGCCCGTGCAAGGGAAGTAGCGTATTTCATGCTGGACGGCGGCCATCAGACCATCGCAGGGCGCTGGAGAGCGTACCGTCGTTGTCGAATTGCTCCCCACAGTAGTGCACACGAATGCCTGCCCTGGAGCATAGGTGCTCATGACAAGCGCCTTCATCCTGGAACCGGCAGCCGGGACGACGTACCGGCTCAATGTCAGCTGCGGAGCGGCGGGAGCCGGGCCCGTGGCATACGTCGCTTGCAGGGCCATCATGGGCCGCAGCGGGGGGCGGCCTAGCTGGGTATACCACGCTCTTGACTTTTCGTTCCGCGGAAGGCTTGTGCCCTCCATCGCGCCCTCGAGGCGGCATCTGCCGCACTCCGATCGGGGCCGCCAGATCAGAACCGTACCTCCAAAAGGTGGTGCAAGATGGGAACCGCCAAACAGGTCGACTAGCGACGGTCCTTGTAAACGCTGGTCTACCGCCTAGCACCCTGGTCTACGCGGAGAAGGTTCGACCCCAGTTCCTCTCCCTCCGCCACCGCAGCTGCGCTCCCAGTGCGATCGTGGCCAAAAGTCGCCAAAAAGCCCAATAAAAACAACCTTGCCGAGAAGTGGCGCCGTACGAGAGAACCGCCGATTGCAGGGATTTTAGGCTGGAGACGGCGTTTTTCTCCAAAGCTTCGTACTGCGGCGATTTGGTACGGTTTTTAAAAGCAGCCATTTAAGGTGTTTGCAGCTGCAATCTCGCTGACGTTTCGAATCCCTGTCGGATGTCGGACATCGTCGGAGACCAATTGCGATGTTCAACGACGACTTCTGTCGCTTGCCGCGACCAGCCGGGCAGTTGGCCAGACCACTCGACTGCTGTGGGACGCCTCTGAACCTAGAGAGGCTGAACTGGGACGCAGAGCCCGATTGGCTTGCGGGATCTGCGAGTGTTTCTAGGCACAGCAGTCCCGTGAGCGGGCTTACCAATTGAAGCCATAGCGGCCTCATTCAGAGCCACGCGGTCTCGCCGAGTGGCAGCGTGCCGGCGCTGGAAATTCGGCGCGGCTATCCCACATTGCTAGAACCACACCCGGAGGCAGCAACGTCCACCCCGAAAACGATTATGACGACCACCTTGATATTGGCTATGGCCGCACCCGCGGCATTCGACCCGAAGCATCCTTTTTGGGGCGCTCCTGCGCAGGCGCTGACTGCGGCGGTCACCGGCGGCGCCTCAACCTCGTCGGTCAATCTGGTCATGTACGACCAGGTACGCGACGTTGCGATCGACATAGTGCCTCCTGATCGCGTCAGAAGCGCTCAGGGTTCAAAGCCATCTTTTAGGCTGCCCGCTTGCCGTCAAAACAATTATCACTCGCGGATGATAATTCTGTTGACGGCTGGCCGCGCTCTGCCCGAAACAGCGCGCGGGCCATTGCCACGCTGGCTGACTCGTAACCGAGGCGGCCTCAATGCAGAGCTGATGCCCGCTCTGCCATCTCCGTCCAAATATCTGACAAATGCAAACAACGTGCTTTGAGCGCATCCTCAGGGAGTAACTTGGAAAAGTTCCTGAAATCTGCGGCTACCCGCAAGCAGAACAACGAATACCTCAGGGAATCGCTCATCGCGCACCGCTCCGCAAAATGGCGGGAGCGCTACCGAACTCTCTGTCACCGAAAACTGCCGTGGGAGAGCGGTGATACCTGACCAAGCGCCACTAATTCAAACTAAGCCACTGCTATTTTTAAATTAGCCCACTGCGGTCGGAAAACGAACAGTTCCGCGGTCTTGAGCAGCAAGCGCGGGCCACATGGACACTACATAGGCAGGCTGCATCTCGAAAATGCAGAAAAATGGCCCCGATTAAGGGGCCATTAAAATCAATCCTCGTCATTCACATCGTAAACCTGAATAATCCGACGTGTGTGCGGTTGAAACACGACAGCCCTTCGGTTCACGACGTCGTAATGGTATCCTTCAACTCCGTATTGACGCGGTAATTCTCGCGATCCATGCGGGCCATATCCAAAACGCTGCCCGGGCGATAGATCGCCATAATACTCGTATGACCGTTGACGTTCACGATCCCGGTAGATGTATTCACGAGCAGGCTCTCGTTGCTCGACGGGTATCGAAGAAGCCACAATCGCACCAATGACCGCGCCTGCGATAGCCGCACCTGCACGATCATCCGCTTTTGCAAGCCCGGGCATTAGGAGCAATGCTGCGGCCGCAGCGACATTCAAAAAGTTTAGTCTCATAGCCAGTCCTCGCGCTACAATCTGTCAGCCCGCGAGACACTGGGTCAGGATGGTTAACGAAGCGTGAAAATCTCCACGAAGTGATCTTCGTGCATCTGCAAACAAGATTTTACCGACAGCCATCTATCCGGGCAATCGGCCGTGCTGCACACGCTCGCTGTTGAGCGAAGATTGACCACCTCAATCCATTTCGAATAACTGAGTTATTAGAGGTCCTTTTTGCGAAGCCTGAGCTAGTGCCATAGAGGCCGCGATAGTTTTTCCCGGCAATATATCCATCAGCTCGTGGACCATCTGCGTTACGGTTGCTTGTAGAGCGCCTTCGACAGGGCAACTATCTTCGCCATCAGCTGAGGGCTTATAAAAGAAGCCGACGCCCTTGAAGTACACTGAGAGATAAACCTCATCTTGGAGATGATCGTCGAAATGTGCGCCACCGTCCTGATCGCGCATAACACGAACGACCTGCAGTCTAGACAGAGTTGTCTCGCCGCTTCCCGAACCTCGCAGCACCCCTTCATCCCACCAGTCCGTAAGGGATAACCGTCTGCCGCTAGCCAACGGCTCGTGACCGAACGGAATCGTTTGCCCTAAGGGCTTGGCGTAACGTCGCATGCTATCTTCCTTGCTAGGCTCGCATTCCTCAACGAGGATTTTAACGTGATCCTCGCGCACATTGAAACCGTTGCCCAAAACGGATTTCGCCAGAGCCAATTTTACTCGCTCCATTGCATTCATCCGAGTGTAATGGTCGTCAGTGCTGTTCGACATCATGGCCTCCAGTTTGATCCTTTTACTTATTGCGTAGCAGGGTTTTATGAAGCGCTCCCGTTGGCCATCTCGCGGAAAACGCGCTCGGTCAGCTCGGCGCGGATCGTGTTGGCCTGGAATGCCATCAATTCATCGCGACCCGCGACGCCGACACTATTTAAGGCGAGCCGATGATTTTAACAATTCTTTAACCGCGTCTTTGAGGTTCGCTGTTCGCTATCCGAACCGATTGCATTGCGCGAATTCTATTTACACTTTTTTACAGAATGTCCTTCATGTTCCACTCGTCGCTAGAAGAATCTAGCACATGATCCAAACAGAAGGTTTCAAACATGTCCGGCATTACCCTTACGTCTGCTGTCCGCCAGAACCTGCTCTCGCTGCAGTCCACTGCATCGCTTCTGTCGGAAACTCAGAATCGCCTCTCGACCGGTAATAAGGTCAACTCGGCGCTCGACAATCCCACCAACTTCTTCACCGCCTCGTCCTTGAATTCGCGTTCGAGCGACATCAACAATCTGCTCGATGGTATCGGCAACGGCGTGCAGATTTTGCAGGCCGCCAACACCGGCATCACCTCGATCCAGAAGCTCGTTGATAGCGCCAAGTCGATCGCCAACCAAGCACTACAGACCACTGTCGGTTACACCAAGTCGTCGATTACGACCGCCGCGAACACCGGAGCCACCGCCAGCAACCTCCTGGGCGGCAACGCTCCGGTTGATGCGACCTTCACCGGCGCAGTTGCCAATAATAACCTGAACGCGCCCGCTGCGATCACCGGTGCAACCACTCTTTCCGGCGCAGCCAACTCCGACTCGCTCACGACTTCTTTCGCTGCAAACGACACCCTGACCGTTAACGGCCAGACCCTGACGTTCAAGGCCTCGGGTGCTTCCGGTGCCAACGAAATCAACATCGGCGACACCGTCACCAACTTGCTCGGCAAGATCGACGGTCTGACGGGTGCATCGACGGCCGGTACCGTCGTTGGTGGAAAGCTGACGATCCACACCGGAACGACCTCCGATCTGTCGATCACCAGCTCGAATGCAGGTGCACTCTCCGCTCTCGGCTTGGGCACGGGCGCTACTCAGGCTCGTGCGGCTGGCACGACCCCGGCGCTCAGCGGAAAAACGCTGACCATCGCGGCGACCGGCGGCGGCACCGCAACGTCGATCACGTTTGGTACCGCAGCCAACCAGGTTTCCACTCTGGACGGACTCAACACTGCGCTGGCGGCGAACAACCTCCAGGCCAGTATTGATACCACTGGCGCGATCTCGATCACCACGACCAACGATGCAGCTTCGGCCAACATCGGCACCGTCGGCGGTACCTCGTCCACGACAGCTAACGTCGCGTTCAACGGCAAGTCCGTCGTTAACGCCGTAAAGGATCCGACCTCGCAGGCCACTCGCGCCAGCTTGATCGCCCAGTACAACCAGGTCATCGATCAGATCACCACCACGGCAGCTGACTCGTCCTTTAACGGCGTCAACCTGCTCAACAACGACACCCTGAAGCTGACCTTCAACGAAACCGGCACTTCGAAGCTCAGCATCTCCGGCGTCTCGTTCGGCCCCGGCGGTCTCGGCCTGTCGAAGCTGACGGCTGGTACCGACTTCACCGACAACGCGGCGGCAAACAAGACCCTTGCCTCGCTGACAACCGCCTCCACCACGCTGCGCTCGCAGGCCTCGAGCTTCGGTTCGAACCTGTCGGTCGTGCAGATCCGTCAGGACTTCTCGAAGAGCCTGATCAACGTGCTGCAGACCGGTGCGTCGAACCTGACGCTCGCCGACACCAACGAGGAAGCGGCCAACAGCCAGGCGCTGTCGACCCGCCAGTCGATCGCGGTGTCCGCGCTGTCGCTCGCCAACACCGCCCAGCAGGGTGTCCTCCAGCTCCTGCGCTGATTTCGCCAAATTATACCAGCAAATACAGGGCGGCGGGGGAAACTCCGCCGCTTTTCCTTTTGTTAACCATCAGCATGGCTAAGTCGGCTGCTGGAGAAATTGCGATGCCCCTCAAAATGACGCTCGAACCCCAAGAGTGGTTCATGGTCGGTGACACCAAGGTCGTCAATATTTGGAATGAAAAGGCGAAACTTAGGATCGACGGCGCCGCTCCGATCCTTCGGCAAGCTCACACTATGTCCGAGCAGGACACTGACACTCCGGCAAAGCGCGTTTACCTTGCGGTGCAGCTCCTCTACCTCGGTATGACATCGAACCCCGAGAAATATTTTATATTGGTGGAATCTCTTCTGAAGGAGAATCCCGCCGCGGGCGACACTGTGCGGAAAGCCAACGAACAAGTCGCCGCAGGGTCATATTACGGTGCCCTACGCGAGTATCGTAAGATAATTGAGCCTCGGACTGCTCTAGACATCGGCGGGTAGCTCAACGCAGGGTTGAAGCCGGCGGCTAAGGCTGCGTCCATCCTTGGGATGGCGCGGCTTTTTGCGATCCAGGCGGCCCCGGGGGCACCTTAAGCGAACGCCATTGCGGGCCGGTGATCCATATTCAAATTGAAGCGTCGTAACCCACGAGCCGCAGCCTCAGGTAAAATCCGTGCCCCAGAGGCCGACCCAAGTTCAAGTGATAATCGCCCGTAAAATTCAGACAATGGACGGCGTGCGGAGCCGCAGCAGCGCATGCGTCCATAGGATTTTACGGTGAACGATCGCCATCCATTTTTGGCGGTGAACGGTATTAACCAGCCAAGCAGAGAACGGCTTCGAAAACCTGCAATCTCATAGCGCTCTGCACTCAGAACCGGATGCTATTTTGCCAGCAGTTGAGCGTGTTGCTGTGTCCAATTCAGCGGAAGGGGTCCAAGTAGCCCATCAAGTTCGAGACTATCGGACTGCTGTCCTTCAAGGATCGATTGGATTATCGCAGGTGCCAACAGTGTCAGGCGCAACACACGGCTGAGGTAGGACTCATTGATACTTTCCGCCTTTGCCAGGTCCCGTACCGTGGCGTGACGGCCAGACTCCAGCATATGCCGCCAACGGTGGGCGCGAACGATCGCTTTGACGAGAGTGCTGTCGATGCGGGCGGCCCTCGGGATCCACGGCGCGGCATCAGACGGTGTCACGACCTGTTTGCGGCCGCCTTGGTGACGCAGCGTGATCGGGATGTGGACCGAGATCGTCTGCCCATCTCGGCTGAGGGTTGGGCGGCGGGATTTGCCAACGATGAGGTTCTGCTGAGTGGTCATGCGGCCTCTAGGTGCGCGGCCGTCGCGCCGCGGAGATCGTTACAAAGCGAGGTTAGGCCAGCGACCCGCAGACGGAGATCGATGCCGGTTACGCTGATGTCGACCCGCTCGACCAACAGCTCGATGATGCGGGCCTGCTCGGCAGGGAATAATTCAGCCCAAAGAGGCTCAAATTCTACCAGGGCACTGCGGACGTCGTTCTCGCCAAGCGAGGTGCCGGCTTTCTGCGCTGCGCGCCAGGTGGCCACAATGACCTCCGGCGACAGCAGCAGTGACCGGATCTGTTCAATGACGATCCGCTCGATCTCCGCAGCCGGGACTTGGCGAACCGGACAGGCGTCCGTCCCGCGCTTCATGACGCTCTGGCTGATGTAATAGCGGTAGAGCTTGCCGCTCTTTCGGGTGTGGGTCGGCGACATCGCGGCGCCGTCCGGGCCGAACAGCAGCCCCTTCAGGATTGCCGGGGTCTGTGCCCTAGCGCTGGCAGCCCGCTTTCGAGGGCTGTCTTTCATGAGGGCATGGACCTGGTCCCAGAGCTTGCGGTCGACGATGGCCTGGTGCTCACCGGGGTAGGAAGTCCCCTTGTGGACCGCCTCGCCGACGTAAACCCGGTTGTTAAGCAGCTTGTACAGCACGCCTTTATCCAGGAGGTGGCCATATCGGTTCGTTGCGCCGTTGGCCACCAGCTCCCGCGCCAGCAAGGTCGCGGACTTCAGAACCAGGAAGCGCTTGAAGATGCCCCGCACCGTCTCAGCGTCAGCCTCATGAATAATGAGCTTGCGGTCCTGGACCTCGTAGCCAAGCGGCGTCCAGCCGCCCATCCACATGCCCTTCTTGCGGGAGGCCGCCACCTTGTCGCGGATGCGTTCGCCGGTAACCTCGCGCTCGAACTGACCAAAGGACAGCATCACGTTGAGCACCAGCCGCCCCATCGGGCTGCGGGTGTCGAACGACTGCGTGATGGACACGAAGGTGACGTTGCGCCGGTCGAACGTCTCGACCAGATTGAGGAAATCCAGCATCGACCGGGAGAGCCGGTCGATCTTGTAGACGAGGATGATGTCCAGTTTGTCGGCCTCGATATCGGCGAGCAGCCGCTTCAGCGCAGGTCGCTCTAGAGTGCCACCGGAAATGCCACCGTCGTCATAATGGTCTTGCACGAGCGTCCAGCCTTTGGCGCGCTGGCTGACGATGAAGGCCTCGCATGCCTCCCGCTGAGCTTCCAACGAGTTGAATTCCATGTCGAGGCCCTCCTCGCTGGATTTGCGGGTGTAGACCGCACACCGTAGTTTGCGGACCAGCGGCGCGGCGTCATGAGAGGGCGATCGATGGCCTCGGTCGGCGGTGGCCGCAACAGATTTGGGCTCGATCGAGCCCCTTCGGCGGGCGCTCATGATTTCACCTGGTGATTCTTGAGGCCGAAGAAGACCCAGCCATTCCACTTGGTGCCGGTGATCTCGTGGGCGACGGATGACAGCGATTTATAGGGGCGGCCGAGATACTCGAAGTCGTCGGTCCGAACCGTCACGCAATGCGAGATGCCCTGCCATTCCCGGATCAGCTGAGTGCCGGCGATCGGCCGGTGAACCGGGCGAGCTTTGCGCTCGGCAATGCTCTTGGTTTCATATTGCTTGGCCATGGCGCGGAGGCGGTCGATCGTCTCGCGGGCCAGGCCGCCGTAGGCCAGCTCCTGGATTCGATAAGCCAGCCGGCTCTCCAGGAAGCGGCGGTTGTACTGGGGCGGCTCGCTGTCAAACAGCTCCCGCCACCTTGCCTTCAAAACGGGGGCAGATGCGCCCTTAAGGGCGGCTAATTGGTTCAAAACGGTGTCATTCACGTACGGAGATCCTCGTGTTCACGGGGACCATGACCGTGTGACCCGGGCTCGAAGTCGAGCGGAGAATCTCGATTTGACGGCAAAATGAGACTGGACTTGCGGGCATTAAGACGCTGGAGGCCAAGCGCCAGGATGCCGGCGATTTCGGCCAGATCGTTGTGCGGAGATATTGTCGTCATGCTGAAGCCCTCCGCCGAGAGCTACTCAACAAGTTTGATGGCCGTATCGGTTGTAATAGTGATTTTAAGGGAGGAAAACGGCCAGCAGTTAAACTGGACAGCGAATCTAATGGCGGCGAATGCACCTAAGTATCTGCCGTTGTGGGCAATTGTTAACGAGTGGGCCGGATCCAGCGGCGAACCGGCTCTCCTTGTTGTCCGCCGGATAGGCGAGTGGGCCATCATGGATGGCTTCGCATCCGACGCCTTCATCCATCAAAATGGTACTGTGATCTCACGAATCGATATTTACGCGTCCTGCATGGCAGTCGCTGATTCGAGCCCACATTCGAATGGCCGATGGAATACACGGGTTGCCGAGGGGGCGTTGGTCAGCGGTGCGAGTGTCGTCGAATTTTGCAAATCGAATGACGTAGCTCGTCCAAGATCACTGGCCGAGCCCGCTCGTTTCACCTGGCGCGCCAAATCGCCAAAACACGGAGCGCCGCCACCCTGCGCAGGAGCAAGCGAACGGGTAACGCAGATGGAAGCTGCCGAGAGCGCGGAGGGATCGATGAATACTATGACATCGATGTTGTATGGCGAAGAATACGGGTTAATGGGCTCGGATCCGATGCCCTCGGCGCCCAACTTCCGCGGAGATGCTCTTGAACGCTGGTCGAGATATACGGTCATGGCTCAGGGCTATATCGATCTAAGTAAGCGGCCGGGGTTGCAGGATCGCCTTGATGCCCTTGTTCGTGGCTGGGAGAAGGCCTCGCATCAGCCGACAGCGGAGCAATTGAGCGTTCCGGGCGCTGCGGAAGAATCGAAAGAGCCGAGGGAGGTCAAGGTCGGTCGGCCCAAGGGGCGCGCTTATCAAATGTCCGACGACAAGCTTCTCATTAAGATGAAGGAGGCGCACGAGAAGGAGGGAGGCTCGATTGCGGCGATTGCCAGCAGGTTCGCCGAGCAGGCCGAGGGCGGCGGCACCCACGCCAGCAAAGCAAGGCGGCTGTCGACCGCCTTTCTCAAAGATAATCCCCGCTAGCGGCATATTTCGGAGTTTCGCTGCGTTAAACTCCCAAGACATTATCCAACAGAATTGATCTTGCTTCTTTGCCCGCAGCACGCGGCGAGGAGAGATCATGAAGATTTTCAATACCTGTACGATGCGAGCTGGATCCAGGAACGGACCATGAAGCGGCATTGGATGCCGCTTTACATCGCAGATTACCTGGCCGGCACAGCGCATCTCACCACTGCGGAGCACGGCGCCTACCTTCTGCTGATCATGCATTACTGGTCGAAGGGGGCGCCGCCCATCAGCGACGAGGTTGCACGTCGCGTCACCCGGATGACCAACCACCAATGGTCCAAATCGCTGCCCGTTCTAAAGTCTTTCTTTTTGGAAGACTGGCGTCACGAGCGGCTAGAGGGCGAATTGGTCCAAGTTGCTGAAAGATCTAAGGCGAATTCTGCAAACGCACGAAAGTCGCATCTGTCTCGCAGCAATCTTGCATCTGATCCGCAACACACAACCACAATCTACAATCAGATTATAAACGATGAAGAGGGAACGCGAGGCGCGTCAGCTGCAGAAATTGAACCGGCAAGCGAAGCGACATCGCTCGCACTTGCGTTCCTGAAAGCCGCTGGCCTTGCCGACCAATCGAAACTTTCTCCCGGCTGGTACGGCCTCAACGGTCGGGCCGCCATGTGGATAGCCGCCGGCTATTCAAATGCGATGATTGTCGAAGAGACCAAGCTCGTCGTTCAGCGCTCTACTGACCTTAAGCCAATCGCGTACTTCGAAAAGGCTTTCGCGACGGCATACGCCCGTCAGCGGCGGCCTCTGCCTGTCACAACCACACCCCCACCGGAGCAAGCAAATGCCGGACAACGACGACCTCACAAACAAGGACGGATCTACGATGCCCTCGACGGACAAATCGCCCTCGCAAGAGCCTTCGAACAAACTGACCGCGGTGGAGGCGCTGCTGGCTGCTCAGAAGCTTCTCGGATGCTTCCGACAGGGCGATGCGAATGACCCTGTTGTGTATGGATCTGCTATTGCGGCGGTGTTGTCGGAGTACCCTCGTGAGGTCGTGATGTACGTCTGCCACCCTTTCACGGGACTTCCCTCAACGAACACGTTCATGCCCAGCGTGTTTGAGGTCAAAGCGGCTTGCGACGAAAGGTCCTCTTGGCTAGCGAAGCTCGAAAAGCACCGCAATTGGGGTAGTTCGGCCATTGAAGCGCGTAAGGTCGCAATAGCAGGGCCAAAGGAGGTCAGACCTACGCGTGCCGATCTAATCGAAAAGTACGGCAAGGGCTTTGGACTAGACGAGGAACCGCCTCAGCTGCTCTCAGCAAGCCCTGCCTTCACGCCTGTGACGCTTAGCGACCACTATGCGGTGTACCGCCTCGGATTTGTGAAGCGAACTCCGAGCAAACCAGGGAGCTCCGTCGTGAAGCCAGCCTGCGACGGCGCAACTCGGTCCACTGTGACCAAGATGCAGACGCTAAATCGCCTTGCGAAGTGGGTAATTGCTCGGCTGCCTCGGATCTGAAGTGCCCACAGGTTCATGAGCCCGATGGCATGCTTAGGCATATCATCGGGCTCTCGCATGAGAGGTGATCAAAAGCAGCCTGAGGCATCGGACCGGTTAGGGTGTTTCATCCAGAAAGAGTCTGACCTCAATCCAGAAAGCCCATCAGCGCGCACACCGGTGATCAAGATGGCAATAATGGCATCGGACTGGTTAGGCTGCTCACGCAGGGAGGAATAGTCCCCGTCCTGGCAGAGCTTGCTCTCGGGGGGGGGGGTATCAAAACTCTACGGCCTAGGGGCATCGGACCGGTTAGGGTCGTACACGCAGAAAAAGTTGGTTTTTTAAAACTAAAAGCCCACTGCTGCGCGCGATCTGCAACCGACCATCCAACGGAAATTAATACAGAAAGCCATCTGAAAAGTCGGCTCTAAGCACTAGGCCAGCCTTTTAGCTCGCCATCAATCACGGGCTGATTCTGGCGCTAAGCGAGCGTCTGCAGGGTGGCCGCTGGGTCATGTTCTTCAAACGAATTCTGATCTGTTAGGCCAAAATAGATCTGACTAACTCTCGTTCTGAAAGAATGAAGTCGAAGAATGCCGCTATGCGCGGAACGTGTCTGAGATCAGGATGCGTCAGCAGGCGCCAACTTCGTGACAATTCGGCAATTGGCCCGAGCACACGTACCAAATCGGGCTCCGCATCGCCTAAAGACGCGGGGAGCGGCCCGATGCCAATTCCCGACTTCACGGCATAGATGAGGCCCAGCACACTGGTCGTACGTGCGGCCATCTTTGAACCCGGCGCCACGTTGCGAAGCCAGACTGATGCGCGGTGCGCGCTTAGCGTTTCGTCGAAGCCGACAATGTGATGGTTCGGAAGATCATTCACTGTCGCTGGCTTGCCATGCAGTTCGATGTAACTGTGGCTTGCGTAAACGGCCCAAATCGAATCGGCGACCTTGCGGCCTACAAGTTCGTCGTCGGTATCGCCGGACCGAAAGGCAACATCCGCCTCGCTTTTCGACAAGTCGAGGTATCGGTCGCTCGTCACAAATTCGATCCGGAGCTTTGGATGGAGGGCTTGGAAGCGTTCGATCAGCGAGGATTTCGCCATGCGGCCGATGATCGGCTCCGGGCAGGTCACGCGGATGACACCGGTCAGATCATGAACCTCATCGTTGACCCGTCGCTCGAAATCAGTCACCGCAGCTTCGATGCGTTCGGCGTGGGGAAGCAACTCCTCGCCAAATTTCGTCAGGCGATATCCTGACGGGTGACGCTGCACCAGGGGGCGCCCGATAGCGCGTTCCAATTCGGCGAGCCGCCTCTGAACCGTCGACTGATTTAGCCGCAGCGATTTTCCCGCCGCGATCGTGCTGCGGTGCCGGGCGACGGCCAGAAAACACTTGAGATCGTTCCAGTCAAACATGGTCCGATTATGCACTTCTGCGGCGAGGTACCGCAATCCTGCGGCTTACGATCACGCTGATAGACATCTAGGCTTTGACGCGCCGCCAACCCGGTTTGCGGCCTGCCGACCTCGGGAGAGACTGATGAAGGGCCCTCGACGGATACTGATTTCAAGGATCGTCGCGATCGGTCTCGCGTTGTCGGCCATCGCGCAGCCCGTCAGGGCTGAATGCCCGCAACCGATTAAGATCATTGTGTCTTATCCGCCCGGGTCGCCAGACGATATGATCGCGCGATTGCTGGCGCAAAAGCTCTCCGAAGCCGGCAAGCAGTCTCATGTCGAAAACCTCCCCGGAGCCGGCGGGATGATTGGCACCGCGACGGCCGCTCGGGCGTTGCCCGATGGCTGCACAATGGTCATCGTGAACCAGAACTTCGTCGTTCAGTCCGCCATGGGTGTGAAGCTCTCCTACCAGGTTCCCGACAGTCTCGCGCCGGTCACGCTGCTGGTTGCTGCCCCGGAAACGATTGCGGTCAACCCGGCCTTGCCTGCAACCAACATCAAGGAACTCATCGCGCTGGTAAAGGCGAACCCTGGCAAGTACAATTACGCCTCGCCTGGCTATGGTTCATCGCCACATTTGGCAAGCGAGCGACTTTTTAAACAGACTCTTGGTCTTGACGTGGTGCACGTCCCCTTTCAGGGCGGGCCTCCGGCCGTGACTTCGACGGTTGCCGGCCATACCCAGCTTCTGCATCTCACACTTCCGATCGTCGCTCCTCTCGTACGCGACGGCAAGCTTCGTCTGCTGGCCGTTGCCAGCAAGACGCGTGCCCCGGAATTTCCCGATGTTCCTACGCTGGAGGAGTCAGGCATACCGAGCCATGAGGTCGAATTTTGGAATGGGCTCATGCTTCCCAAGGAGACCCCGGACGACAAAATCGATTTTAGGCAACGGCAGATCGGTCGGATCATGGCGTTGCAGGACGTGCAAGATCGGCTGGCGACGCTGGGCTACACGCCGGTGAATGGCCCGCCGAACGTATTCGCTGCGCATCTGCAGACTGAGGTGGACAAGTGGAGAGCGATAGTCCGCGACGGTCAGGTCAAACCAGAATGATCCCGTCCAGAACAAGAGTTCGAAAGGGCCTGCCATGAATTGCGAGTCTTCCACCGGCAACGGGGGTGCCACCGCGGCAATGCAGGTGCATTGGGACAACGCAGCCCAAGGCTGGCGGAACTCCGGCTCGGTCATTCGGCCCTGGTTGCGGCAAGCGACGCAGGCCATGCTCGGAATGGCCGACGTGAAGCCGGGAAGCCACGTCCTCGATGTGGCCGCCGGGGCGGGCGATCAGACCCTGGATATCGCGGAGCGAGTCGGTCCCCGGGGCTACGTATTGGCCACCGATCTATCGCCAGAGATTCTCAGGTTCGCAGCGCAGGAGGCTGCCACTGCGGGACACGGCCATGTCGAGACCCGCATGTCGGACGGACAAGTATTGCAGATCGAGGACTCTAGCTTCGATGCGGTGGTCTGCCGACTCGGACTAATGTTATTCCCCGATCCACTACAGGGGTTGCGCGAAATGGCGCGCGTGCTGAAGCCCGGCGGCGGCGTCTGTACGATAGTTTTCGGAGCGCCGGAGGCGAATCCCTGCGTGACTACGCTAATGACGATCGCGCTGAACCACGCTGGTTTGCCGTCACGCGACCCGTTTCGGCCCGGCGGACTGCTCAGTCTTGGCAGGTCAGGTCTGATTGATGACTTGTTCAAGAAGGCAGGATTTCGCGAAATCGCAACGGCCAGGATCGCCGCGCCGTTTTCCCTTCCTTCCGTCAAGGACTACATGGCTTTCATCCGGACATCGGCGGCACCGATCGTGCAGATTGTGAATGACCTTGACGCCGAGAAAGCAGAAGCCGCATGGGCCGATATGGAGAGGGCCCTTGGCCGTTATGAAACGTCAAATGGCTGGGAAGGCCCCAATGAACTGTTGTTGACGGCGGCAAGGAGGCCGTTGATAGGGGCATCCTGAGTTCAGTGTATTAAACAGACGCTTTTGGGCCAATCAGGATGAATATCATTAGCGACATCTTTGGGATGGCGAGGTCAACCTGCTCAATCAGCGGTCAAGCCACGGCGCAGGACGGCAAGCCATCGCGCTGAGCGTCATGCTGGCTGCAAGCGTCCCGCTGTTCGGCCCTGGTGTTAGTTGTTCGGCGGCAAATGACGGCTTCTGGCGCGATGCGGCCCTAGCTGCAGGGGAGCGGCCGGGGGCGCCAAAACTACAAGGGATAGGGCATCGGACCGGTAGGGTGGTTCATGCAGAAAGAAACAAAAGCTCAATACGGAAAGCCATCTGTGCGTGATGCGGCCAGCGCAAATGCGTGGTGGCGAGGAATGAGGGCGCAGCTCGGTGGTTCACCAGCTGCGCGGGAAGCTGTGGCTCTTGCTATTTGCCGATGCCAGAGATGTTTGGGGGCACAAACTCTAGGGAGTAGGGGCGCGGGACCGGTTAGGGTGGTCCACACGCAAAAAGTCGGTTTTTAACAACTAAAAGCCCACTTGCTCCCGATCCGTCAACGCGTCTGATGCCAGCGAAAAGTTCGGCGGAATTAATACAAAAAGCCACTCCCGTTGTTTTGCCGTCGGCCGTCTCTACTGCTCATAACGTGCCGCCTGCATAGATGCTGTCAAAGCATGGGATGACCGCGTAACCACAGAGTCAGACGATACAAGCGACCGCTGCTTCGAAACGCTCGCGCGTCAAAGCGGCTACCCTATGCAATCGCCCTAGATCTCGATCGCCAATCGGCAGGCTGAAATCATGATGCGCATCGCATCAGAATTTGGATTTAGGCCGGCGAGCACGAGCAGGATCTCAGTGCCAGACGAGAGCCGTCTGCCCTTGTTTGATCAGTCCACAGTTTTGCGAGCATCGGAATGATCGACATGAACGGGAAGCGAACGAGAGCTCGGCGGCGGCTTCAAAGGATGCTTGCTGATCTTGCAAAAGAGCGTAGGCCGGGCGATTAACGCTGAGATCGTGTTAGCCCTTGTACTACGCCGCTCTTACTTCCCGCAAAAATGCATCGACCTGCGTCTTCAAATCTTTGCCGCTCTGCGATAGGTCCGCGGCGGATTCCACGACGCGTGAAGCGGCGGCACCGGTTTCGCGAGCGGCTTCATTGACCCCGACGATGTTTTCCGAAACTTCGCCGGTGCCGCGGGCGGCGTCGGCGACGTTGCGGGCGATCTCCAGGGTAGCCGCGCCTTGTTCTTCGACCGCGGCAGCAATCGCACTGGCGATCTCGCTGACCTTGCCGATGGTCGCGGTAATGCCCTGGATCGACCCCACCGACTGCCGCGTGGCGTTCTGGATCGCGCTGACCTGCGCCGATATTTCGTCGGTCGCCTTGGACGTCTGCGTCGCCAGTGCTTTCACTTCGGACGCGACTATCGCAAAGCCGCGGCCGGCTTCGCCAGCACGCGCCGCCTCGATGGTGGCGTTGAGCGCCAGCAAATTGGTCTGCGCAGCAATCTCGCTGATCAAGTTTACCACATCACCGATCTTTTGCGCGGCGGCGGCGAGGCTCTGGACTTCGGCATTAGTGGCGTTGGCCTGGTTAACGGCGTCGCCTGCAACGCGGGCGGATTCATTGACCTGCTGGGCGATCTCGCTGATCGAGGCATTGAGCTCCTCGATCGCGGCGGCGACGGCCTGCGCGCCTTGGGTGGCAACTTCAGAAGCGGCGGCGACTGCGGCAGTCTGGCGGGTAGCGTCGGAGGCGGTGGCGGCCATGGACTGCGCGGTGCTGCGGAGTTCGCCGGCCGCGGATCCCACGGCGTCAACCACGCCGCCGACACCGGACTCGAACCTCGCCGCCAGCGCATTCATACTATCGCGGCGCTCCACCTGGCTGCGTTCGCGCTGCTGCTCCTGCGCCGCGCGCAATTGATCCGTCTCGATCAGGCCTTCCTTGAAGATTGCCACGGCGCCGGCCATGGAGCCGATCTCGTCCTTGCGGCCGGCGCCGGGAATCGCCACCGCATGGTTGCCGGCAGCTATGGCGCGCATCGCCGCTTCCAGCGTGCGGATCGGTTTCGCCATGCCGCGACCGACAAAGGTCGCGATGCCCGCCGCCAGCAGCAGCACGCACACAGAAGCGATGACCAGCCAAGTCAGCGCGCTGCGCGTCAGCGCCGCGTAGGCGGTTACATCGCGCACGATCTCGAACACCGCAACCGGCTGATCCGAGAAGTTCCTGATGACCCCGAAAGTGGTGGCCGAGGGACGCCCGTTGGTTTCGCCGAACTGGATCACTGTCTCACCGCCCATGGCGCGGCGGATGGCGGAACTGTCAGCGGTCGCACCGGTCAGCGTTGTGGCGAGCGTCTTGGTGGACTGCCCGTCGAGCTGATGGATCGCGACGTCCAACTTGAAGCGGCTCTTCATGCTGTTGACGAATGTCTTACCGAACGGCGCGCCAATATCGACCGTGCCGACCACAGTATTGCCGTCGCGCATCGGACTGGTGCCAAAAATGTTTAGCACATCGCGCCCGGCCTCGATGCCGCCGACGGCCTTCCCGGTATTCATCACTTGCACAACCATCTTGCGTCGCGCCGACAAGTCGTCGTCGAAGGCGGTGACATTGTGGGCGCGCGCAAAGGCGACAGCCGGCGGAATTTGGATGGTGATCAGTTCTAGGCCGCTCGGCGTGATCCGCTGCATGGCTTCCTTGAGTAATGCGAGCGTGCCGGCCCGGTCCCTGGCGCGCACCACATCCTTGAGCTGCGGCATCGACGCCAGCGCGTCCGCGACGGCAAGCGCGGCCCGTGTGTCAGCGTTGAGCGCGGCGGTCAAGTTGGCGTAGTCGTTCTGCGATTCCCGGTTCAGCGCGACATCGACGATGGCCTGTTGTTGCCATGAGCTGAAGGCAGCAACGACGCCGCAGGCACCAGCCGCCACTAGCGTGATTGCGAGGACCATACGTGCTGAAATGGACGTGAGTGTCTGCATGTCGCCCCTCGACCCCCCCCGAAATAAACTTTTTGCTGCACCGCTAATATCCCACAACAGTTAGGGAGTTAGCGTGAAGAAGGTATTAAGGGATACCCGGCTGAACTGTATGATCGCCAGTACCTCGCTCAGCGACGGAGGGGGGGTATCAAAACTCTGAGGGGAAGGGGCATGGGACCGGTTAGGGTGGTCTACACGCAAAAAGTTGTTTCTTTAATCTGAAAAGCCCACTTGCTGGGCGTAATCCGCACCCGAGCATTCAACGGAAATAATACAAAAGCCACCTCGCGTTTCGGATACGCCTTCGGCCATGGACCGCTTCTGGCGCGAAGCGGTCAGTCATGGACATGTCCGCTCTTAGGGGCAGTACAGACATGCCGGGGCTAAGACTGAGGTCGCCATTTGACCCATAGCGGACCTGAATTAATGGCTTCCGAGAAATTCAGCTTTTGACCGGTAGCGGACAGATAGGGAACGGAGGCGCTGGCGAACGACACCCGGGTCCGTAGTTTGAAGGTGTCAGCCTTTTGAATTCCCGAGTTTCACCTGTGGGCGTCCTCAGATTCTATGTCGTCCTACTAACAAGATTACAGATTTTACAGCTAATTAACACGTTAATGGAAAGGTGATGCCTATCTGCATCCCCTTCGAAGAGATTTGCGGCCCGATGAGTTCCGTCCGCCGAGAACACGCTGCCCTACAATTGCCGATTTGGGCTGCAGTCTTCCTAACGCTCATTTGCGTTGCGATCTTCGCTATGAGTAGCTGGCGGGAATGGTCCACGAGGAACGCTGAGCTAAAGAATACAGAAATCGACATGGCAAACCTTGCGCAGTCGCTCGCGCAACACGCCGCCGATACATTCGAACTGGCCGACACGGTTCTCAATGGCGTCGTCCATCGACTTGAAGTCGACGGCAATGGCCGCGAAGCCATCACGCGGCTTCAGACCTTCATCGATATGCGCAGACCAAAACTGGGCCGTATCCGCGGCCTGTTCGTCTACGACGAGACCGGACGTTGGCTCGCAACGACCGAACCGGTGAGCCTGAACGGTCTGAACAACAGCGATCGGGAATATTTTCGCCGTCACGCTGAATCAGACGATCGCGGTTTGCTGATCGGCCGGCCTGTAAAAAGTCGTTCCGGCGGACAATGGATCATTACCGCCTCAAAGCGTTTCAACCATCCAGACGGCTCCTTTGCGGGCGTCGTGTTGGCCACCGTTGACGTCGCATACTTCGTGAAATTCTTTGATAGATTTGATCTCGGAAAGAAGGGCGCGGTTTCTCTCCTCAGTGCCGATGGCATCATGCTCGCGCGCAGCCCCGATGATGGAACTTATGTCGGACGGGATTTGTCGAACACACCGTTGTTTAAGGATCGTGCCGCGCGTCCAGCGTCGGGCGCGTATTATTTCACATCGCCCCTGGATGGAGTCCAACGGCTGAGTTTCTACAGGACGAGCGAGCATTTTCCCCTTCTGATCCTAGCTACCAAAGCACAGGATGAGGTGCTGGCCCCGTGGCGCAAGGATGCCGCCGTGCGAATGACATTCGTCCTCGCACTGCTGCTCATAATTGCCGTCATTGGCGTCTTTTTCGTTCGGCAATTGCAGGTGCGTCAACGAATGGCCGCTGAACTTGTAGCCAAAGAGGCGGACTTTCGCTTGCTCGCTGAGGAATCCAGCGACATGGTCACTCGCATCGGAATGGATGAGCGCATTCAATATGTTTCGCCGTCATCGAGCCGGGTGGTGGGCTGGCCACCGGAACAGCTAATGGGGACGCCGGCGCTGGCGGGCGTGAACGCGGAAGATCTCCCGAGGGTAAAGGCGCTGGTGGCAGCCTTGAAGCGGGGCGAAGAAGAAGACGCCCGGATCGTGTATCGCAGCCGTCATCGGGAGAAAGCGGAGGTATGGATCGAATCCACCATGCGCGTCACCAGGGAGTATGAAACGGGAGCCATCAACGGCGTCGTCGCGATATCGCGCGATATGACGGAGCATAAAGACCTTGAGCAGAAGCTGTCTTCGCTTGCGACCTTAGATGGCCTAACCGGAATAGCCAATCGCCGACATTTCGACGAACAACTGGAGAGGGAATGGGCAAGGGCGCGACGGGATGGCACTCCATTGTCACTGCTAATGATCGACGTCGATCATTTCAAGAAATACAATGATCGATACGGACATCAGGCTGGTGACGTTTGCCTGAAGTCTGTTGCGCAGGCGCTGGCCGCAGCGGCTCGACGACCCGCCGACGTAGCGGCAAGATACGGCGGAGAAGAGTTTATTCTGCTTTTGCCCGATACCGATCGCGCCGGATGCGAACTGATGGGAAGCAAGATCAGGGACTCTCTTGCCGTCCTTGGCATCGATCATCAGGCGAACCTCCCATCCCAAAAAGTGACCGTGAGCATCGGAGGCGCAATAGCTTTCGTCCAAGACGCCAAAGCGTCAAGCTCATGGCTGGTCGAGGCAGCAGATCGAGCACTGTATGTTGCGAAGGATGAGGGGCGCGATCGACTAGTGACGTCGGGCACAATAGTAGAGTTGTCGAAGGGAAGGAATGCCTAAGGCCCTCGGAACCATCAAGAACACCACGGTCTCGACTGATGGAACAATCGGCCACCTTCATAGCGCTACCAAGTACCTGCGAACCGCCAAGTGACCTAAGATCAATCTCTTCCGCTATTGGCACGTCGTGGTGCTGCTGCGCAGCAGCACGTCGACTATCGATGCAGAGCGGACTCTGGCGCGGCATCAGCCTGGCGGATTTATGGTTTCATGGCCTAGGGCCTTTTGGTGGCCGCTCCGAGATGAAGGGGGGGGGTGAAAACTCACAGGGTTAGGGGCGTCGGACCGGTTAGGGTGGTCCGCACGCAAAATATTTGGTTTTTTAATCCGAAAGCCCACCTGCCGGCAGCATCTGCAACCGAGCAATCAGCGGAACTAATACATATAGCGACCTCTCGTTTTAGGGCTACATCGACCACGGGCCGCTATGACGCAACAGATGGACAAACTTGCCGCCGAGGCCGCCCGGCCGACGGAGGCCGCGCCGTCGGCGGCTGGGTTGGCCGATCCCCTGCCCGAAGCCAAGTGGGACGCCGTGCTGCGCAGCCGCGCAGCCGCGCTGGGGGCGTGCCGATCCAGAGCCGCCGGCTGGCGGAGATTTCGCGCCATCTGCAGCTGGTGTGATGCCGGCGCTGCGACCGCACCATTGAGATCCAGACCGCCGACGCCGTCAGGCTGTATGGCCCGCATAGCACTTGGAAGGAGGTGGGCCGCAAGCTGCTCGACACCAATTGCACGTAGCGCACCGGCAGCCATGAGGACGACGGCTGCTGGCACGGCAATCGGCCGAGTTGCGCAGCCAAGGGGGTAGAAATGATACGCCGCGCCGACAACCTCGCCTGCCGTAGCTGGAACGAACGGATGGGGGAGCGTCGGCGAACCGATCGATCCCTCGCCAACCGTCGACCAGCCATCCATGGCGGCTATCCGTGGCTCGAAATCGAATGCGCGCGCTGCAAGACGCCGAGCGACGTCGATCTGGCGGCGCTACATCATTCGCCGACCACCTGCGTGCCACAACTGGCTAGGATTTTTCGCACACCAATCAGCACGCCGGCTAACATGCTTTGATCCACGCTCCGGTCTGCTCTATCCTGATGATCGTACCCCTATTAATTCGTAAGGCCCTCCATTTATGCAATCGCCGTCCGAAGAGAAAAAACCTCGCTTTCTGAACCGGACCGGAGGCCTCTCGGACCTAATCGCCGCCTTCGATTGGGCGTCGACCCCGATCGGACCGGTCGAGCAATGGCCGGCGCATGTCAGCACGATCACCGCTCTCGCGCTAAATTCGGAAATTCCCATGTTGATGCTCTGGGGACCGAGCGGTGTCATGATATATAACGATGCCTACGCCGTGTTCGCCGGGCGCCGCCATCCCCAGTTGCTCGGCTCGGACGTTTTACAAGGCTGGCCCGAAGTCGCGGATTTTAACCGGAACGTCCTTGAAGTCGTCCGGGGGCAGGGCAAGACACTCGCTTATCGCGACCAGCATTTAATTCTTTGGCGCAACGGACAGGCCGAGGACGTTTTCGTCAATCTGGACTACAGCCCCGTCTTAGACGCTAACGGCAACCCCGCAGGCGTCCTTGCGCTCGTCCGTGAGACCACCGAACGCGTCTACACCGAGCAACGGCTCCGGATCGCCCAGCAGGCGGGTCACGTAGGGACCTTCGAATGGTACCCCGAGTCCGGAAAGCTCGACGTTTCCGATGAATACAGGCGGATTTGGGGGCTCGGTCCGGACGTGACGGCGACGGACAAGCTGTTGGTGGGAATGCTTCATCCGGATGACCGGGAACTCGCTGGACCATCGAAGACGGCGATGGATAACCCGCTCGAGTACGCCGAATACCGGCGCATCGACCCGGCCACCGGTGAGATCCGTTGGATCGCCAGGCGCGGAGAAGCCGTCTCGACGCTAGGCACGACAGGAAGACGCTTCGTCGGCATCGCCTACGACATCACCGACATAAAAGAGGCTCGACGGCTCACTGACTTGAGCGAGGCCAAATGGCGCGGTCTCTTCGAACAGATGAACGAGGGATTCTTCGTCGGCGAGGCGGTCCGCAATGGCGCCGGCCGCATAGTGGATTTCATCTTCGCAGAGATTAATCCAGCCTTCGAGGTTCAAACTGGCATCGCGATCAAAGCCGCGTTCGGTCGATCCATGCGCGAAGTGGTCCCCGAAATCCAGGACGAACTGATCGACACATATGCGAGGGTTGTCGACACGGGGGAAGCAGCGCAATTCGAAGTACACGTCCCGATGCTAGGAAAATGGTTTGAAGCTCGCGCGCGAAAAGCGGAAGGTGATCGTTTCGCCGTCCTATTCCTTGACGTTACGAACCGAAAAAAAGCCGAACAGGAAGTTTCCGCGAGTGCCGCGCGCTTCCAATTGCTGGCGCAATCGATGCCGAACCACGTTTGGACGTCGCAACCCGATGGCCGGCTCGACTGGTTCAACGATCGCGTCTACGCATTCGCGGGCGCTCAGCCAAGCTCATTGGACGGAGCGGGTTGGGCGGTGATGGTCCATCCGGAAGACATTCCGCAAGCCGCCGCAGCTTGGGCCAGTGCGCAGCAAGCAGGCGAGGCTTACGAAACGAAATTCCGCCTGCGCCGGCATGATGGAACCTATCGTTGGCATATCGCGCGGGCCGTTCCGATCAAGGGCGTATCCGGCGCGATTGAGTCCTGGGTCGGAAGCAATACCGACATCGAGGACCAGATAGCCGCGGAGAGCCGTCTGGCAGAACTCGCCGAAACGCTGGAACAGCGCGTCGAGGAGCGTACGGCCGAATTGACAAAGACTCAGGACGCGCTGCGGCAGAGCCAGAAGATGGAGGCGATCGGCAACCTGACTGGCGGCGTGGCCCACGACTTCAATAATTTGCTCCACGTCGTGTCCGGCAATCTGCAACTTCTGACAAAGGATATAGCCGGCAACGAGCGCGCGGAACGCCGTGTGGCCAATGCGCTGGCCGGCGTCAGCCGGGGCGCCAAACTCGCGAGCCAGTTGCTCGCGTTCGGACGCCGATCAGCGTTGCAGCCGAAGGTCGTCAACATCGGCCGCTTCGTCTCTGGGATTGACGACATGCTTCGTCGCGCACTTGGCGAGGCGATCGAGGTCGAGACCGTCGTCGCCGGCGGCCTATGGAATACGCTGATCGATCCACCCCAGATCGAGAACGCCCTTCTCAACCTTGCCATTAATGCCCGTGACGCTATGGATGGCACAGGCAAGCTAACGATCGAAGCAGGCAATGCGTTTTTGGACGATGCCTACGTGCGCGGTGAGGATGTCGCCGCCGGACAGTATGTCATGTTGGCGGTCACCGACACCGGCTCTGGCATGACGCCGGACGTGATGGCGCAGGTGTTCGAGCCATTCTTTTCTACAAAGCCTGAAGGGAAGGGCACCGGCCTCGGCTTGTCGATGGTCTACGGCTTCGTCAAGCAATCGGGAGGCCACGTCCGAATCTACAGTGAGCCGGGCAGCGGCACGACCGTAAAAATTTATCTGCCGCGGGTGAACGAGAGCGAAGATGTCCTCGCGTCTCCCGATGCGGGGCTTGCCAGCGGCGGAAGCGAGACCATTTTAGTCGCCGAGGACGATGAGGAGGTCCGCGCGACCGTTGTCGAGACGCTGAAGGATTTGGGCTACCGAGTGCTGACGGCGCACGACGCGTCGAGCGCGTTGACTGTGATCGAGAGCGGAGTGGCGATCGATCTGCTCTTCACTGACGTCGTGATGCCGGGCACGCTCAGGAGTCCGGATCTTGCGAGGAAGGCAAAGCAACGGATTCCAGATATTGCGGTGCTTTTCACGTCGGGATACACGGAGAACGCGATCGTCCACGGCGGTCGGCTAGACGCCGGCGTCGAGCTTCTCTCGAAGCCGTATTCGCGGGAGATCCTTGCCGTGAAATTGCGGCAAATTTTTTCCAGGTCTGCAACGGGCCGCCGTGACTGAAAGACTCGACTTGCGGCCGAACGAAGTTCTCTTTGAAGACGATCGAGCTCCCGTAATGCCCGAGCATTCACGAGGCTTGCTAAATACGCGACGCAGAGAAGCAAGATGCGGGTGTCGTCCGCCGCACGCTCGTAGTTGTTGCGCCGCCACTTCGCATCGGTATTGGGAGGGAGATTGACCGGTGTCCCTTTCGGATAAAGAGCCGGCAACGTGCCAAGACGGGCGAGCTCAATAAGCCCACCATGGTTAAACTATTCCGTTATCAAGCGCATTGCAGACTCAAACCTAAGCTCGCCTCAATTTACCTGACTATGCTTAAAACGAAAAAGTTGCGCGAAGGCAACTTTCTCATTTCTAATACTCCGATTTGAGTTCTCGCGGAGCTTAAGCAGTACGGACTGTGTTCAGAAACCTACGCACTTCTAACTTCAGCCGGTTGCTGTCGCTCGACAGAGACCGAGCTGCGGATAGAACCTGAGACGATGCCGAACCAGTTTCACCTGCACCACGCTGGACATCCACGATATTCGATGAGACCTGTTGAGTACCCAGAGCGGCTTGCTGCACGTTGCGCGAAATCTCCTGTGTGGCCGCACCTTGCTCTTCCACGGCAGCGGCAATTGTCGAAGAAATCTCAGACAGCCTTTCGATGGTGCCGCTTATCTCCTTAATTGCCCCGACTGACTCCTGCGTCGCGGATTGAATGCCGCTAATTTGTTGGCCAATCTCGCCGGTCGCCTTCGCGGTCTGCTCCGCCAGCGCCTTTACTTCGGACGCCACCACCGCAAAGCCTCGACCTGCCTCCCCGGCACGAGCCGCCTCAATAGTGGCATTAAGCGCCAATAGATTGGTCTGCCCGGCAATGGTATTGATCAATTCAACCACGTCGCCGATTCGAGCCGCTGCCTTCGACAGTTCACTGACACGGTCGTTGGTTTTGCGGGCTTGATCGACTGCTTCACTGGCTATCCGCGCCGATTCCTGCACTTGCCGACTGATTTCATTGACGGAAGACGTCAGTTCCTCAGTAGCCGAGGCAACGGACTGCACATTGGTTGAAGCCTCCTCGGAGGCGGCTGCGACCATTATGGTCAATTCCTGAGCCCGTTCTGCGGTTGAAGTCAGCGTCCCCGCAGAGGCTTCGAGTTCGGTGGATGCCGAAGAAACCGTTTCAATAATTTTTCCGACCGCACCTTCAAAGTCGTCGGCGAGCTCAATCATTTGAGCTTTGCGCTGCTGGGCGAAAATCTCGCCCTGCTTGATTTTCGATTCAGCCTCGTCGCGAGCCTTCTCCGCGGCCTTGACCTTAAAATTCTCCACCGCAGCGGCCACGTCGCCGATCTCGTCCCCCCGCCCCAATCCGGGGAGAACCACATCGAATTTACCGTTTGCAAGTTCTTGCATGGACTTACTCAACAACTTCATCGGCTTGGCGATTGTCAACACCGAGAATACACAGGTGCAAATCAGCAGCATCGCTGCCGCGATACCAATAGCAAGCGACGTTCTCTCGGCTAAGGCCATCTCTTTCGCTGCTTTTGCAACCTCTTCTTCGACCTGGTGTTTTGCAGAATCAACAATTTTGTTGGCGAGCGATTCTAGCTCTGCAGCCATTGGCAACGTCACTTCTCGCGCAATGCGGATTGCTTCTTCATCAAGCTTCTCCATCTTCGCGGTCGCTTCGACGGGCAACCTGTCTTGGCCCGAGCGTTTTGTATCGATTTCAATGCGTTCACGGCGGTTAGCCGCGATCTGCTGCATTGCTTTTGCATAGTCCGCTGCAAGGTTCTCGATTTTAGTGATGCGCTCACGCGTTTCCGGAGAATGTGCTAATCTCAGCATCTCCTTGGTAAACCCATTCACCGATTTAAGGCGGGCCGCGATATAGTCAGTCGCCTTTTGCAGATCTGCCGGAACACTTGCCAGGCGAATATCACGTGCACCAGTTTGCATACCGCGGATCGATGCTTTTGCATCTAAAGCGTCTCGCACAATCGTCTGCTGGTCGTTCGCATTCTCGTTCGCTTTTGTAATTGCTGAGTTGCCTATGATCTGTGAGTAAATCATGCCCCCTATCAGGAGGACGCTTAACGTCCCGCTGGCAGCAAGTTTGGTGCCAATTCGCAAATTCTGGAAGAGCTTCACCACGTGGACACCTCAATTATTCTTGAAAATTGAAAACGCCTGAACTCGAATGAAAATGGACAGTTTTTGAAAGATAAGCGGCGGGATCCGATGGGGCGCTCTCGCTCCATCGTCGCCAGTTTCATCTGTCGCCTTCTTGGTTCGAAATGAACAATTCAGCTTAAAAAAACTCACATGTCAGCTTTAGAATAACGGTCCGCTTCGTTAGGAAAAATCGCTATATTTCAAAGCAAACCTCGCCGCGCACTTTTACGTAAGCGACAGATCCTTTATGTTTACTGAGTTATAGTTAAAAAAGTCCTTGCCCCCGGAGCGTCAAGGCTACTCGGACGCTGCACCGAAAGCGGCAGCGCTGTTGCTAATCGTCTCGACTTTATCGATTTTTGAAGATCCTTCTGGTGATGAATCACCGGAAACACTTCCATTAATGGTCATAGAGACGCATGTCAGTAGATTGGCGAGTTGTTGCCGGCTGCAGAATGGCTGCCGATGCTGCGCGAAAAGTGCGTGTTCGACCGCGGGGGAGAATTGCCTGGTGGGTGGCTAGCAAAGTGCATGCACGATCCAGCAACGATCCGCGCTAGCGCCGCGGTCTGTGCGCTCGACCATCAGGCGCGTTACCCCGTTATACATCCCTCAGGATGTAATGCTCGAATCAGATGATATTTCCGTTATCCAAATAGGCAAGAACTTAAAAGCAAGGCATCTCTCGTCTTGCCGCGACGGGGGGGCGGCAGACACATCACGAGACGCTGACGGCTGAAGGCGTTGACGAGATACCGTAGTTTTACGGCGTAGGAATTAAGGCGTTTCTCTTGTAACTAATTAGGAATGATCCGAACATCCACGACAGTGATATTTTGTTGTGCCGGCTGCAGCCTGATTTTCCAGGCGAAGCAAGGACCGTTCGTGGAATCCGCGTCTGGCGCGTTTAACTGCTCGGATTGCGGAAAACTCCTTTATAAGTGGTCAGCCAATTACCACTACACCTCATGGAAACGCTATATCCACTATTGGCAGTTAATGCCTTTGCATAAAGCAAGATGCGCTGACCAGCTATGGAGTAATCGTTGGCCGTACACGTCTTAACACGCATGACAATCTGGAATGCAAATGTCAGAGTTTACCGAAACCTTGGCGCTCAATTGTATCTTACATGCGTAACGCTCCATAATACCTGAGCAAATCATGAAAGCACCCATAACCAAGCGCTCAGTTCTTATCGGCAAAAAAAAGACTAGCGTGAGTCTCGAGCACGAATTCTGGGACGCTCTTAAAGAGATCGCAAAGGCAGACGGCCTGACCGCCAACGAACTAGTCTGCAAGATACACGGCGCGCTCGATAGGGGTAATCTTTCGTCGGCAATTCGCGTGTTTGTTCTATATTACTATAAGTTATCAGAACCGGTATTGCTCCAGGTTTTTAAGTAAGTCTGACTGAAATAGAAGCCGATCGGGAAGCGGCGATAATATATCTCTTCAGTGATTTGATGAGCTTCGGCACCTGTGGACTTCACCGCCGACCGACCCAGAAAAGCTGCGACGGCATCAATCGTAGCGGATTCTGACGCTACCTATTCAACGACTTGAAGCCCCCGGTCTAATCATGCGGAAAAAGTTTTACCGGTCGTGGACCGGGGAAGAAATTGCGCGACTGATCGCTGATCTTGACGACGTCAGCGCGGACGCTCAGCTCAGCGACCTGCGCACCGCGCCCATCCGAGAAGAGGATGCCCGCTGTCGATCTCTGCCTTCTTGACCCAGTCATGCCGCGTCTGCGGGGTGCAGCCAATCTTGGTTGCAATCGATGTCACTGCCGCCCAGCGGGACGAATGCTAGCTTGCGTGATCCAGAACCTTCCGAACCGTACGGGCTCGGACCTCGGGTGAAAACTCATTCGTCGCTTGCTTGTCATGGCTCCATCCTCTCAAAAGTCGGAGCCACCGACCGACCCGGGCCGGTTCAGTCGGCGAAGGTCCGCATCACCGACCGCGGTCCCTTCATCAAGGGCCGCTGCATCGTCCTCAGTCGGGCGGGGGCAAACGCGGTCGGGATGGGCGGCACTGCGTGGGTGAGGGTGGACTAGCCTCACCCACTCAGGTGAGGCGTGCCGCCGCACCTGAATAACGTTACAGAAAGTCACGCCATCCTTCGGTGTGGCGCGGCTTATTTACTTGAGAGAGGTATTAATCGCGCCAAATTTGGTGTTCAGTTTGCCGCCGATACCATTAACTACGGTAATGATGACCACCGAGATTCCCGCAGCGATTAGGCCATACTCGATGGCGGTCGCGCCAGACTCGTCACGTAAAAATGCACGGACCATATTCATATTGAGACCCTGCCTCAAGAAAGTTGTTGGTATATTTATCCGCGAGGCGAAATTGGGCGAGCTGGGCTGGCATTTTGCCGCAGCATTGGAAATGAGAAGCCCGCCGGTGAGAAGTCGGCGGGCTCTCTGGTTTGCGGTGTGAGTAGGAGCTCCGCCTAATCAAGATGGCACTCACCTCTTAAAAGTTCTCAAAGAAGTGTCACCGCAAACGCGTAGGCTTCCTCGCCAACGCGATGGTATTGCCACGTCAACATTGGGTACAGCCTATTACGTTTTAGCCACCCGTATTCCAATGCCGGCTTCGAGCCGACAACCGCTTCCACGTTGTCGTGGCGGTAGAGCACTTAGCTTGCGGCTTTCATTTGCTCAATTTTGTTTTGCGTCTCGCCGACCAATCCTGCGATTTCGGTGGACAGTCCGGCGGATCGTTGCGCCAGCGCCTTCACTTCCGTGGCGACGACGGCAAAGCCCTGACCCGCTTCGCCGGCACGCGCGGCTTCGATCGTCGCGTTGAGCGCCAGCAGATTGGTCTGACCGGAAACGCCGGAAATGCTCTGCGCGGTTTTGTTGATCTGATCAAGCACCGACCGCATCATCGCATCGGTGGCGTCGATCGCGCGGCGCCGTGCCGTCACGTCCGTCGCGTAGATGACCGTGCGGCGCAAACCGCCTTCGGCGTCACGCAGGGGCTGCACCGTCGCACTGAGATGACAAGCGCCTGACGGACCTGCGATCTCGATCTCCTTCACCATACCGCGGCCTTGCGCCAGTTGTTCCTGCTCGCTCGGGCTGAAGATCTTGTCATAAGTCAACGCAGCGTGCGATGCGGCTTGAGCGTTGTCGATCGCCAGTCGCTCCGATGCTAGTGCGTTCAGCCAGGTTGGTATCTTGTGTTCATTCCATTCGATAACGAGGCTGGTTTGCTCGATCGCGTTCAGACGCGCACGCGAATCCAACGCCTGAATTTTTGTCTTATCGATATTGACCTGGACCGAGACGAACCGCTGTAGCTTGCGATCTGGGCCGTGAATGGGATTGATCGACAAGGAAATCCAGTACGGCTCGCCTTTACTGTCGTAGTTAAGGATTTCTTCGTAAAACGGCTG
The DNA here is from genome assembly GCF_007018645.1 of Tardiphaga sp. vice154. Taxonomy (NCBI): domain Bacteria; kingdom Pseudomonadati; phylum Pseudomonadota; class Alphaproteobacteria; order Hyphomicrobiales; family Nitrobacteraceae; genus Tardiphaga; species Tardiphaga sp. vice154. The sequence continues at coordinate 5,495,529 of NZ_CP041399.1, read as the reverse complement.
TTGTGCGTGCAGCCGTTCGCGAATTCTTTTCACAGTTTCAGGGTTGGTATGCCTGCCCTGCAGTAGTGCGCCCGGTTTTTTTCCCATTACATCAGCTTCTGAATATCCTGTCAGCTTCAAGAATCCAGGATTAACGTATTCGATCAGACCTGTTGCATCTGTAATGACGACGCTGTTGTCGGTGCCGTCGGCAACCAGCGAAAGCAGGTTGAACTTCTCGGCGCGCGCGACCTCTTGCGTGATGTCGGTGGCGAATTTGACCACTTTGAACGGCCGGCCTTCGCTGTCGAAAATTGGATTGTACGACGCTTCGATCCAGACTTCGCGGCCGCCTTTGGCAACTCTACGATACCGTGCCGACTCGTGTTCGCCGCGGTTGAGCTTGGCCCAAAAGGCTTTATATGCGGGTTGCGCGCGTTCGATGGGATCGACAAACAACTCGTGGTGTCGGCCCTTGATTTCCTCGAGCTGGTAACCCATCGTCGACAAGAAATTCGAATTGGCCGTGATGATGGTGCCGTCGAGGTTAAACTCGATTACAGCCTGGGCTTTGTTGATTGCGTCAAGCTGACCCGACACGTCGGCATTGTGTAGTTTCGTAGCGGTGATGTCGGTGGCGAACTTGACCACCTTGAACGGCTTGCCGCTGTCATCGTAGATCGGGTTGTAGGTGGCTTCGATCCAGACCTTCTTGCCGTTCTTGGCGATGCGCTTGAACTGCCCAGATTGGAATTGACCGGCGCTCAGTTTTTTCCAGAATGCGACATAGGCTGGACTGTCCCGGTCGACCGCATCGACAAAGATACGGTGATGCTTGCCCTGAATTTCGCTGAGTTCGTAACCCAGAGCATCCAGAAAATTCGTATTCGCCTTGATGATTGTGCCGTCGAGTTCGAATTCGATGACAGCTTGTGACTTTCCGATTGCTGAGATCTGCCCTCTGGAATCTGACATCTGACGTTTCGCAGCAGTGATGTCGGCAGCAAATTTTACGATTTTGGACACCCGACCACCCAGGCCTTTGACCGGATTATATTGCCCGTGCAGCCATACATCGTTCCCCGCTTTGTCGATGCGGCGTATCTCGCCCTGGAAATGCTCGCCAGCAGCGAGCTTGCTCCAGAATTTCTTGTAGGAATCACCGTTGCGCTCGTCGACGGGCACAAAGATGCTGTGATGTTTGCCGACAATCTCGCTGCGGGTGTAGCCGACCGTTTTCAGAAAATTGTCATTGGCATCCAAAATCCGCCCGTCGGGCCTGAACTCGATACGGGCCATGGAAATGTCGAGGGCCCTAAGGGTCGCAGCTGCAGTCAACTCGAACATGAAATAGCTTTCCGAGATAAGTCCCGACGAAGAATAATGTTAGAAAAAAACAGAAAGGAGTTAAGTTATCGTTCGATCAAATGTACGATGGTCATAACTTAAAGTGATCTTTCGGTTCCCTCCGGTGAGGGTGGTCTTGTCTCGGTTTGGTGCTGCTGTTGATCTAGCGGCGATCGGTCGAGACTAGCGCAGTCGTTCCTGAACTGACCTGCCCCTCCCAGTTTCCTCTAGTTGAAGTTAGAGTCCGGCCCTATCTGCTCTGAGACCGAAGTTTGGACCACCGGCAATTAGAGTTTTCCGGCTTTGTCATGATGGCGGGCTGGTTGCGCCGTCACGATTGAGCAACGAAATCGGGGTCTTCTGCCCGATTGCCCCATGGGGGCGTTCTTCGTTGTAGTATCTGCGCCAATCCTCCAATTTTGTCCGGGCGTCGTCAAGGGTAAGGAACCAATGAGTGTTCAGACACTCTGCGCGGAAGCGCCCGTTGAAGGCTTCGATGAACGCGTTGTCGGTCGGCTTGCCAGGCCGGCTGAAGTCCAGCGTGACGCCATTGACGTAGGCCCACAGATCGAGGTCACGGGAGATAAACTCCGAGCCCTGGTCGCAACGGATGGTCTTTGGATAGCCGGCCACTGAGCAGATTTCCTGCAGCTTCTGAACGACGTTCTCGGCCCGGTAACTGAAGCGCGGATCAAGGGCCGGCACATAGCGCGAGAAAAGATCGACGATCGTCAGCACACGAATTTTATTGCCGGTGGCCAGCTGATCATGAACAAAATCCATCGCCCAGGTTTCGTTCGGCTGGGTGGCAGCTTTGCGATCGTCCCGCAGCTTGGCCTTGATCCGTCGTTTCGGCGTTTTGTTGCGCAATTGCAGGCCTAATTCGCGATAGATGCGCCGTGTCTTGTTCTGGCCGAGTTGCCATCCCTCACGCCGCAGCAGCACATGAACACGCCGGTAGCCGAAGCGTACCCGGGTCTGGCAGATCTCTCGGATTCTCGCCTCGAGACTGGCCTGTTCGGGTCGCCGCGATTTGTAGTGATAGGTTGAGGTGTCGACCTCGAATACCCGGCAGGCGCGCCGGATCGAGATGCCCCATTCACCACAGATCCCGTCGACGAGCTTGCGCTGACGAACAGGCCTCAAATTTTTCGGCGGATGACGTCCTGCAGCATCTCCTTGTCCAGCGAAAGGTCGGCCACAATCCGCTTCAGCTTGGCGTTCTCGTCCTCGAGTTGCTTCAACCGCCGCATCTCGGTCGGCAGCAAGCCGTCGTATTTCTTCTTCCAGTTGAAATAGGTCGCCGCGCTGATCCCCGCCTTCCGGCAGATGTCCGCCACCGGCATGCCATCAGCGCCTTGCTTCAAAATGAACGACTTCTGGGCCTCCGAAAACTTCGATGCCTTCATTGTTCTCCGCTCCTTCCAGCCCGGGAAGTCTAGCGGAAAACTCTAGCCATAAGTGGTCCAGTTTGGCGGCCTCAGATCATCTGAAGGACGGAGATGAAGCGAGCCAGGTTTACGGAAGAACAGATTATCGGTGTTTTGCGCGAGCATGAGGCGGGGGCGAAGGCCGCCGATCTGGCCCGCAAGGACGGCGTCTCGGAAGCAACGTTGTATAATTGGAACGCCAAGTTCGGCGGGATGGACGTCTCGGAAGCGAAGCGGCTGCGGCAGCTCGTGGATGAGAACGCCAAGCTGAAGAAGCTGCTGGCTGAGCAGATGCCGAATGCTGCGGCGTTGCGCGAGCTTCTGTCAAAAAAATGGTAGGGCCCGCCGCCCGGCGCGAGGTTGTCGCGCACCTGTAGGCCGAACTGGGCCGGTCGGAACAGCGGGCCTGCTCGATCGTCTGTGCTGACTGCAAGATGATCCGCTACCGGTCGTGCCGGGCTCCGGACACCGAACTGCGCGATTAACTGCGAGAACTCGCCAACGCCCGCCGCCGTGCCGTTGGCACAAGAGCGCCGATCCTGGTCGAGGCTCTACCGAATGCCTGCTGGTCGCTGGATTTTGTCCATGACCAGTTCGCCAATGGCCGCCGCTTCCGGATTCTGAATATCGTCAATTACGTTACCCGGGAATGCCTGGCGGCAATCCCCGACACTCGATCTCGGGGCGGCGGGGTGGCGCGCGAACTGACGGCGTTGATCGAGCGCCGCGGCAAGCCCGGCCTGATCGTCTCGGACAACTGCACTGAGTTCACCTGCAACGCCATGCTGATCTGGTCGGAGCAATACCAGATCGCCTGGCACGTCATCGCGCCGGGTAAACCCATGCAGAACGGCTTCTGTGAAAGCTTCAATGGCCGGATGCGCGACGAGCTTCTCAACGAAACCCTGTTCTTCGGGCTGGACCACGCCCGCGCCAAAATCGCTACCTGGGTCGACGACTACAACAGCCAACGGTCGCATTCCTCGCTGGGCTACCTGACGCCTGCGAGCTATGCCGCTAACCTCACCCGCAACGTGCGATCGGCTCCGCACCCCCGACCAGCTCCGCCGATCGCATGTTGCTCAGACAGCCACCGGGCAAGTTGCAATAGGACGATGATCCTGACATTGACGGCATCGCTCCCTATATTCTTTTGGATGGCATCCAAGAGGTCGGCATCGCGTGGATGCTAGGCGGCTCAGCCCGCCGCCGCCGTGATACGGTCGCCGGCCGACCTCGCGCTCAGGCCGGCAGATCCCTGACCGGGGGCTGGTGTGAGCGGGCGGGCTGACCGGCACTGGTTGCGACCTGCATCCTTGGCATTGTAAAGCGCTGCATCAGCTGCTGCGATCAACTCCGCCGGCTGCAAATTGCAAGCCGGCACGACCGCAGCAATGCCGATACTGACGGTGATATGGGCTCCGTCGAGGGAGATGGCCTGGACCGCGCATCTGATCCGTTCCGCCACCATCTGCGCACTTTCGATAGTCTCCTCGGGCAGAATGACTGCAAACTCCTCACCGCCATATCGCGCCGCGCAATCAGCCGCGCGCTGCACCTCGTGACGGATCGTCGTGGCAATTTGCGTGAGCGCCCTGTCGCCACCCTGATGACCGTAGGTGTCGTTGAAAATCTTGAAATAATCAACGTCGATGAGCAGTAGTGCCAGCGAGGTCTTGTTGCGCTGGCTGCGCAGCCACTCGCTTTGCAAGATATCGTCGAACTGTCGGCGGTTGGCGAGGCCGGTGAGGCCATCCGTAATTGAGAGCAATGCAAAGCGGTGTTCGTCGGCGCTGCGCTTCCTCATCTCGCGCGCGAGCAGGATGGATGCACCTGCCGCAAAAATGGCAAGCACCGCCATGGCGCTCAAGATCCAAGCCGCGTCGGACTGCCAAGGGTCATAGATGCTGGCTAGAGACTTGCCGAGCAGCGTCACCAGCGGCCCGCCACCGTCGCGCCACACGAACTGCCGGGGAATTCCGTCGACCGCACCGGGAGCTTCCAGCCAGCCTGTTTGCTCGCTGCGGATGCGCTCGATGCCGACGACGCCGCGCAAGTCCCGGCCAACCATGGCGATGTCGAACGGGCTGCGCATCACCACGAACCCATCCCTATGGATGAGCGTCAACGAGTCTTCCGGGCCTAGTTTTACGCGGCGGAACAGGTCGTGAAAGTAGCTGAGCCGGATCGACCCGACGACGACGCCGCCGAATGCTCCATCGGTTCCGGATACACGACGGCTGAGATAGACCGCCATTTCCCCTTTGGCATCGGCGGCCGGGTGGCTGACGAAAAGTCCTCCATTCTCGTCTGTACGATGTACCTGGAAATATTCGCGATTGACCGCTCTGTCAGGCGCGGGCTCCAGCGCGGATGAATCGATCATAAGATGCCCCGCGGCGTCGAACACTTTGAGCGGACCGAAATGTTTCGCGGTGGCTGCCTGGTCGAACAGGATCAGGTGCCGGATCGCCGGGCTGAGCTCGCCAATTTCCGGTATCATGATGTTAGCCACCACGGCGCGCAACGAGATATCGTAGACGTCGATATTCCGCCTGATATCTGCATCTAAGGTGGAGGCGAGATTCTCGCTGCTCTGGCGCGCGAGCTCCCATGCGGCCTTCCGCATATGCAGCAGTACATTCACGGAGATGGCAGAAAAGCCCACGACGACGGCGAGCATCGCTGTGACGATGAGGGTGGTTGTCCCGCGCCGAGGCGCGGACTTTTGGGTTTTGGCTAAAGGAAACATTGCCGAGGGAACTTTTCTTTAATGCAGAGCGATCAAATAAGGATCTGATCCGCAGAGTGCCGGATTGAATAAAATATTGCCGGCTTTTTCGTTTACGTACAATTACGGATCGACACCTGTGTTGTCATAAACAAGACAGCACAATCGGGCTCCGACAGGAAAAGGCCAATGGAGGCTGTTGCGGTGCTGTATAAGCGTCGTCCTGGTCCCACCTTCCGCTTGACGTGCTGATCTGCGATGTTTTGATTCCTTCGAACCGCAAGGCTTAGAATGGACAGAGTAGATAGTGCTATCACCAAGCTGGTTCGGCGGCTGGAGGTGTTCACCGGTGAGGACGCCGGCAGACATGGAGCGGCGAGGACAAGGTGCGGGTCGTCGCGGAGATCGAAGCGAGTGGCGACTTTGTTTCTGGATTGGCACGGCGGCACGGATTGTCGCCGCAGCAATTATTTGGCTGGCGCCGGCGAGTCAGGGAAGAAGGTCAATCCGAAAAAGATATCATGCCTCGACCTTGAGCAGCTTGTCGACCGCGGCAAGCAATTCGGAATTGTCGAACGGTTTTGCCAGTGTCGAGTCGGCCTTGCTGCGTGCCAGCATGAAAGCCTCATCGGAGGAAACTTGGCTTCCGCCGCCGGAGATCGCCAGCACCCTCGGCCGTTTCGGCTGCTGTTCCAGGAACAGGATCACTTCCATGCCATCATGGTTCGGCATCAGCATGTCGGTTATCACGAGATCAAATTGATCGCTCTTGAGCAGCTGCAGACCGATGCCACCGTCATCGGCTTCGGTGACTTTATGCCCGGCGCGCTTCAATACGGCTGAGACCGTGCGGCGCACGCCCGCCATGTCGTCAATCAAAAGAATTCTTGCCATGGCTTTTCCTTTTCAGTGGGTGCCGGTGATGGGGATATAAAGCGTGAAGGTACTGCCGACGTCGACAGTGCTATCGACCGATAGCGCGCCATTCCAATCGCGAAGCACACCGTAGACCAGTGACAGCCCGAGGCCGGTGCCTTGGCCTATCGGCTTGGTGGTGAAGAACGGTTCCAGAATTCTTGCTTTGGTAATCGCGTCCATGCCATGGCCAGTGTCGGAGACGGCAACCCTGAAATATGCCCCAGCCTGGATCCCTAACGGCATCACCGTGCCTTCGGGCAGTTCCAGGCGATCCGCCGTGATCGAAAGCCTCCCGTTGCCTTCCATTGCATGGGCGGCGTTTATTGCAAGATTGGTGAAGACTTCAACCAGCTCGGCTTCGTTGATCGTCGCAAGCCCGCAGACTCCGGTTTGGATGACCAAATCCACCCGAATTCCGGCCGGAAGCAGCTTGGCGACAAACTTGCACGCGCGTTCCACAACCGGGCGAAAATCCAATTGCATTCGCTCTGGATGGGACTTGCGGGAAAACATCAAAATCTTGCGTACGATGCTTCGCATCTGTGCGCCACAGTCCAGAATTGTGGTCAGGTTTTCCCTGGTCTCCAACTGCTCGGTCGAACCCTCGATCGGTTGCGAATCCAGTTCCAGCTGAGCAAGGCCGATGATAGGCTGCAGAAGATTATTCAGCTCGTGCGCTACCCCACCGGCAACGCGGCCCACCGCCGCGAGCTTCTCCTGCGCTTGGTCAGCCTCATCGCGCTTGCGCGATTCCGATTCGGCAAGCCGGCGCTCGGTGCAATCCCGCACAATGGCGCCGGATGCGTTGCGGCCGTGCATGTCGATCCAATCGGCATGGGAAATTTCGATCGGAAAGCTCGTCCCATCCTTGCGCCACCCGATTCCGGCGCCCGGGCTAGTGGTAATGTCCAGGTCGATATCCCGGTCGTCCGACATCAGGGTTTTCAGGTTCCGGCCGACGCATTCACCAGGCTCGAACCCGAACATAGCCTCAGCGGCGCGGTTCAGGCTTGCGATACAGCCATCCGGATCCGTGGTGACCACCGCATTGCCCGTTGCGTTCAGCAGGGCTTCCAGCCGCGCACCCTCACCCTGGAGGGTGCGCGTGGCGCGGCGTCCTTCGGACACTTCCTCGTACATCTCGCCCAGCGCTGCGCGGACTTCCAGTTCATGGACTACCTGTTCGGCGAGCGCCGTCAGAACCGCGGCTTCGCGCGCATTCAATTGCCTTGGCGCTCGGTCGATCGCGCAGATTGTGCCGAGCGAAAAACCATCGGGCGTCACCAGCGGCGCGCCTGCATAAAATCGAATATGCGGATCACCGGTGACCAGCGCATTGCTGCGAAATCTCGGGTCCTGCGCGGCGTCAGGGACAACCATCACGTCGCTGCCACGAATAGCATGGTCGCAGAACGCGAGCGTGCGAGGCGTTTCCGGCACGTCCAATCCGTATCTGGATTTGAACCATTGCCGATCCGCGTCGATCAACGAAATCAGCGCGATGGGAACATCGAGTAGGAGCGCGGCGAGCCGGACGATGCGATCGAAAGCAGGCTCGTGCGGAGTATCCAGGATCTGATAGCGATCGAGCACCGTGCGCCGCTCAAGTTCGTCAGGCGCTGCGATCTCGTGCTGCAGCTTCGTTTGCGATGCCATACTCATGCCGCGGCTGCGAGGCGAGCCATGGCGCTTTCCATGAAGCTCAGATGCGCGTGATTGAGCAGAAGCTGAATCTGGCAGCCGTCGGCAATGCGATCGACGAAGCGGCCCTCTAGCGAACGTCCGAGCGAATCGATGCGCACCTCCAGCAAGGTTCCCGCGGCGACATGCAACGGACCGTCGAAAAGCACCATGCCGGGCGAAACCCTCAGCACCCGGCCTGCGACGCTTTTCCCGCCCGACAGGGCCGTGGCGGAAAGATTGACATCGAGCTGAGTCAATTGCCGGTCTTCACCGAGATCGCGAAGCGAATCCAGGAAATCCGTCACCTCCGCGCTCAGCGTTGCGGCATCCGCCGACAGCGCTGACGACGTATGCTTCACCTCGGCGGCATTGCCGCTGGTGTCGTCGACCGCGCCGCGCACCTGCCCCATGCTGCGCGTCACGCTGGCCGCGTTGGCCGTCACGTATTCGATGCTCCGCGCGATTTCCTGGGTTTCCGTGCTCTGCTGTTCGACCGCCGTGGCGATCGCCACCGCCGTTTCGTTGACGCCGCGGACTGTTCCAGAAATCCCCTGGATTGCCTCGGCGGCATCGGTAGTGGCGGCCTGAATCGAAGCGACCTGGCTTGCAATGTCGCTGGTCGCCTGCGCGGTCTGTTGGGCCAGCGCCTTAACCTCGCCGGCAACGACAGCGAAGCCTCGTCCGGCTTCGCCGGCGCGGGCAGCCTCGATCGTCGCGTTGAGCGCCAGCAGGTTGGTCTGGGCGGCGATGCTGTTAATCAGTTTCACGACATTGCCGATCTCATCAGCCGCCTGTCGCAATTGATCAACCTTCGCTACGACATCCTCGGCCTGCTGCATCGCAATACCGGAGCCGCGAGCGGACTCGGTGGACTGTCGGCCGATCTCTCCGATCGATGCCGACAGCTGCTGCGATGCCGCCGCTACGGTCTGGATCGCCAGCGAGGTTTGCTCGACCTCGCTCAGTACCTGCGTCGCCTGGCTACCGGTCGTCTGCGCGGCGCTTTCCAGCGACGTCGCCGTGCGTGACATATCGGCGGAGGCGCCGGATAGCGAATTGAAGGAGCCGCTCATGCTGCGCCCGAAGAAGCCGATCAGCTGGCTGATCTCCTCCTGCCGAACCTTCGACGCAGCCCGGTCTGCGGCCTGCAACTTCTCCAGCCGGTCTTTCTCGATTGCATTATGCTTGAAGACGACCAGCGCCGCCATGATCTCGCCGATCTCATCAGCGCGTCGCGGCACCGGCGTCTCGGCACCAAGGTCGCCCTGCGCCAGGCGATTCATGGTGACAATGCTCACCTTTAACGGACCCACCACGCTTCTGCGTGCGACGAGATAGCTGACGATCACCACGATCGAGATTACCGCCGCGATCGAGTAGATGATCGTCCAGAACGTCTCATCGGCGGCCTTCAGGAATTCGGCCTTTTTTATTCCGACGTAAAGAATGCCTAGCAACTCGCCATTTTGACCGAAGATCGGGTCATAGGCTGTCATGTAAGGTTCATCGAGAATTTGGACCTCGCCGCGATAAGATGCCTTTCGATCGAAAATCGCGCTGTAGGCATCGCTGCGCGCAAGTTGTGTCCCCACCGCGCGCATGCCATCCGGCTTCAGCACATTGGTCGCTATTCTCTGATCATTCATGAAGACAGTACAGCTGCCTCCGACTAAGTCCTTGACCTTGTCGACTATGGAAATGTCGCCGTTCAGTACGTGCCCGTCAGCCATTAGCTTGCCGTCGACGAGGCTGAAATTCTTTCCGTTGGACCGGAGTACCTCCCATGCAACGCGCATGTTGGCGTCGACCCGCTCCCTAGCTGTAGCGATAGCGCCGCGTTTGAGAAAATATCCGGAAACGCTTATTACGCAGACACCCAGCAATAGGATGCCGGACACCGACAGAATTACGATCCGCGGGACCAAGCCTAATGTCGGGTTAAAACGACTTCTATCCGCCAACATATTCGAGTCCCTGATTGGTCGCTGCGCCGAAGCGGAACGTAGATAATCGCATTACGGACGCTGCGGCTCGGCGGGGCTGATATTAGACGAATTTCGTTAAGAATCTTTGCTCTCCCGTAATCCTACTGAGTTCTGAATGCCTCCTAAGTACTCGACCGAGGTTTGTGAGAGCTGATTCGATAAGCCAAGGTTCGAGCGCCATGCGCGCTGTGGTACAATACGGATCGAGTTGGCTCCAATTATTCTCGTAGGACAATCTAATTTTCAAAATCGTAATGCGTTACAAACGTGGGTCGACCCAAACAATTCTTTCAATTGATCGTAACTGTAACGTGCTCAGGTGCGCGCGTTCCGAATGCCGTCATGAGATTGAAATGTCACACAGAGGCTCCGCTGTCATGGCAGATATAATTGCATTATTTACGCTGGCATATTGCGTTGCATACTTTGTCTTATGCACGATGCTGTTGCAAATATCTGGGCGCCCTAGGGCTACGTCGTACGCAGGACGAGTACAAGATGCGAACGTCCCTTGATGCAATAGAGGCGATTAGTATCAAGGGATCGCGCACTCAGCCGACACCAAAAATTTTGCGCGTGTCGCGAGCGGAAATATGTCGCCAAGAGAAAATGCTGTCGTATTCGTGAAAGCCGAAAGCCGAAAGCGGAATAGGGGCCTGGAGGCCATATTGGCAGCTAGAGCGGCGTTCCTCATTGGCAGCTAGAGCGGCGTTCCTCTGGCCTTGTTGGGGCGCACGGGGGGCGGCGGTCTGAGAGGGGCCTTCCTGGCCGATGGAGGCCGTAGGCCCGCCTGGAGCCGTGACAGTGCAGCCATGCGTCAGACCGGGCAGCGAAGCTCCTCCGAGGAGGAATGGGCCCGACTTGGCCTCCGAACGCTACCCAGCCCGGTTTGACCGTGGCCGTGGATAGGAACCGTAACCTCCGAAAAGGCGGCCCACGGGGGACCATCCGCGGAGCCGTTTAGCGATGGTCCTTGGTGAGCGCTGATCTACTCCCAAGCACGCTGATTTGCGCGGAGAAGGTTCGACCCCAGGTCCTCTCCCTCCGCCACCGACGTTGCGCTCCCAGGGCCGTCCGCCGCCAAAGTCTCCAAATTTCCCAATAAAAACAGTCTTCCTTGGAATTAGTGCCGTACGAGAGAACAGCCGATTTGGGAGATTTGAGGCTGGAGACTGGGTTTTTCTCCAAAGCTTCGTACTGCGGCGATTTAGTACGGTTTTCAAAGGCAGCCATTTAAGGTGGTTGAAGCTGCAGTCTCGCTAACGGTTCGAATCCCTGTCGGACAAGCAAAGCTCGGTACGCTCCAGATTCGGGGGGCGATCCTACATCGCCAGGCGTGCAGCGCAGCCGTCGCGCTGACTTCATGTGCCGGGGCGAACCACTTAAGCGCGGTTTGCGGATCATCGTTAGGTCGCCGCCCAGCAAGACTGTACCCCGTCGAGCAGGGCCAGAATCCTGTCCTTGTCGGTGTCCTCATACTTCAGTTGGCGCAGCAGATAGCAGTACGCGCATGCGGCTAGTTCGCGCCGGCCAGTAGTCAGGCTGTCCGACCACGTCCTGCAGGCCCGGATGAACTCCGGCATAGGGCAATCGGCGAGATAAGTATCGAGGTCATGCCATTTGCGACAGGCCTCGGCCGAGGGCCAAGCCGCGCCCAGCGTAGGGTTGTCTTGAAGGACTGAGCTTAGTTCCAGCGATACCGGATCGTAGGCGGCGGATCCGGGTCCGACGTCGCCATAATCGATAACCAGCACCTTTCCATCCAGCGCAACGAGGATGTTCTCGCCGTGCAAGTCGCCATGCACACAGCACCAACGGGCCTGGATCTCGCGGCTCTCGAACTCTGCCGCCCAGGTGAGCCCGTAGTCCGCGTGAAGCTTCGCGGCCCATTCATCCGACAACCATGACCGGCGGATCGAGGCGATCGTCCGCGGTTCTTCGTTTCTCCCCTTCGACCAGCCTGCAAGAGCCTCCGCCGTGGCCGCGACTGCTTTCGCCGCCAACGCGTCGTCGATGGCCATGGTAGCAAACATCGAAGCGTCATGACCGCTTGCCAGCTGGTAAAAGATGCCCGCCGTCGCGCCCGCACCGAACTCCAACAGCTTCATCTTACGAGGGGTCGCCCAGCCGTCGAGCAGCACAATGTGCGCGTCGTGTCGCTTCTCCTCGTCGATCATCTTGGGCAGTTCGCCGAGCTTCGCAACGACCTCCCGAATCAGCGCGCCGGTCCGGTCGAACATCTGAAGCCGCAACGTGCGCGCCCCCGATTTTCCTGCCCCGATCGCGTAAGCAGCGCAACGGCGGGCGTTGAAGTGCTTGGCGAAGATCCGAACCAGGCGGTCTTCAGGCATGCTCAGGTTCAGGCCGTTGAACTGCAGCTCAACGTCGGACAAGGCACGGATCGCGCCGATGACCTTGCTGATTTTCTCCGGTGCCTGATCGATCTGGATCTTCTTCAAGAACTCGACGGTGTGGACCTTGTCACCTTCGCTCCAGATATCCGCATCGTGCTTCTGCTCCATCAGAGGCGCAATAAAATCCTCCGACGGCGACCCGGTGAGCACCAAAATCTTCGTGCCGGGCGACAACTTGCGGAGGTGATGGAACACATACTTGCCGTGCTCGGGATCGAGATCGGTCGTGCCCTTCGCAGTAGGAATTTTCAGGTCCAGGATCGCGAAATCAAAGAACCCGGTTTGGAGGTGTGCAACCGCGTCATCGCGATTGGTCACGAAAGTCGGGAACGTTGGACCGCCGGATTCGCCGATGATCCGCTGAAGCTCTGCGATATAGTCGTCGTCGTCCTCGACGACCAGAATATGCGCCGTCACTTGCGCCACCGCGCGGTGTAGAGGGCGCCTCCATGCTTCGCCGGTGCCAGCGAGAGCGAACCGATCATGGTTTCCACCGCTTGCCGAGCGATGGCCAAGCCGAAGCCAATGTGATTCCTCTTCGTCGAGTTGCCGATCTCGAAGGCAGTCTCAATCGGTCCCTTGATGCCGCCCCCGTGGTCCACCACCGCCAGCCAATAGTCGACGTCGGTGTCGCCCCAGCTGATGGTCAGGTCATGAGGGTTCGGTTGGGCTGATGCCGCCTGCTGGGCCTCGACCGCGTTGCGGATGCCGTTCACTACCACCATCCGGACGAGCGATGGATCGCTCTTAATTACGAAGGGGCGCGAACCGATCGTGGAGATCCATTCCCGGACCTCAGGGCTATAGACATCCAACAGTTCGTCCACCAGCGCCGACAGGTCGAACTCCTGGGGGCGAGGCACGCTGGCGGCATTCTTCAACCGCTCGATCGCATCGAAGACGCGCGCGACCGACTCTAGATGTCGCTGTGTGCCAGAACCATCCCAGGACTCGCCAAGCTCACGCTTTGCCGCCAGCCGGACCAGACCGATCGGCGACGAAATCTCGTGTAGAAGGAACCCGGTGATCCACTCCATTGCCTTGCCGTAGATTTGCTTACGTACATCGTCCGACACGATATCGGCTTTATCCGTTGATGGCTCTGGCGCTTGTTCGTGTGCTAGTCGCCGAATCGTCTCCTGTAGGGCATAATTGACGTAGGTAACCGTCTCTTCCCGCTGTGCCTTATGAAGGCGGGGGAGATCACCCCGACGTCCTACATCACCAAGGATGCGGGCAGCTTGCCCGCGCACATGCGCGGACGATGCCTGCAAATTGTTCAGCGCGTCCTCCCGGGTCATGCCAGACCTTGCGTTCCGTAGAAGTGGGCGCGCTGGCGGAAGGCGGCCGCACCGCCTTCCATCACCGAGGTGATCGCGTGAACTACCGGCGCGTCCGTCAATGCGCCATAGGCGATGGGGAAGCCGCGACGGCCATCGGAGCCGAGATGAACGACGAAGTCGGCCAAACCTAGGACCGGGATGTTGGCATTGTGCGTTGAGAAGAGCAGCTGGCCATTCACCGGACGCGCCAAGATTGATTTGATCAGCGTTTCGGCGATGAAGGCGTTGTCGATGTGGTCCTCGGGTTGGTCCACAATCAGCAGCCGCTCCATGTGGCGTAGCACTAGCGGAAGAATAACGGTGCAGCGCTGGCCGGTCGAAAGCTCGGCGATGTCCTTATAATCCGGGCCATCCATAAGCGAGAAGGTGACGTAGTCCTCGACCGGCACTGTCGCGATCCCGCCCAGGTCCGCATCCTTCAGCGCGACGACGACCTTGGCCGCCCGGTCCATGGTCATTGAACCCCGGGCCGCGATCAGTTCGAAATCATGATTGTCCACGGCCTCGAGCAATTCACGAGGGCTGATCCGCGGCGCCAGCGCGGCAATCAGATCGCTGTACCGCAGGCCGCTGCCACGCAGGGCCTCGGTAAGGATGCTGGCAAAGGCCTCCGATTGGCCGCCGCGCATCACGCCGATTCGAATGCGGGGGCCGAGCACTAGGTTGAGGCGCGCGGCAGCTCCCCGGCGTGCCTCAAACCGGGCAGATCGCATGGCTTCTAGTGAATCCAGCGCCTGATCGCGGCGCGCAATGACAGCTTGGAAACTGGCGATCCGCGACTGCCTGACAGCCATCAGCGATTCCAGATGCGCCTTGCGCTCCCGTAGCAATTGGCCGCGACGGACGATTTCTCCAGCACCAGTTTGAAGCGCTTCGATCTCGCGGCGCAAATTCCGCGCCTGATCCTCGAAGCTCATCTTCTCTAGCGCGACGTGGCTGCCCAGCGTGACGGTTTCCGCCTCGACCGCACTCAGCTCCTGGAGGGCGTAACGGAGATGGTCGTGGGCTTTGCCAACCCGCGTGCGCAGCTCTCCAAGAGGATCGCCGCCGGTGTTGGCAGGCCATGCCTCATAGGACATCTCGCCGCTGCCGCCTAACGACGAGCGCCATCGCGCAACTTCGTTGCCAAACCGCTGGATCGCTTCAGTCGCGACGCCCTTCAAGGCGATGGTGTTGCTGAGCACGGCCAGCTGGGCGCTCTTCGCGCTTGTGTCAGCCGACAGCGCCGCCAGCTGCTCCTCCTGCGGCGCGACCTGATTGATCTGCTCCAAAATTGACGGCATCTCCGCCAGCTGCTGGTCCAGCTGATCGATGTCCGCGCGGATGGTGTTCGCTTCGGACGTCAGCGAGCGGACGGAGGCGACGGCCTCGGCCTCCGTGGACAGGGCTGAGCGCTGATCGCCGATGAAGCCATCCAGCAGCCGCAGACGTCCACCCGACTGGAGGCCGACGGTCTCGATCTCCGTTTGCGACAGCACGATCGGTACCAGGAATGGCCCCGACGCGCGCGGGGCAGGATCGTTTGCTGACCGCGAAACGCTGATCCGGCGGCCGTCTTCGTACAAGGTCAGTGTGACCTGTCCCGACCCCAGCACCGACAGCGCATGCTCGCGGCTGCGCTTCGTCGCTTCCGGCGTGTAGCCTTCAACGCCGAGGCAGAACCGGATCAGTTCAATCAGGGTGGTCTTACCGGTGCCTCGCGCGCCGATGACCACGTTCAGACCGGGCCGTAGCCAAACGTCAAAGCCGTTGAGGAACCCCTCCTCAATCTGAATTCGCTCAACGATCATCCTGTCCCCACCGACCAAGTGCTCTCGCAATTCGATAACCGCCACGTTTCGACGTGCTGGCGGTCTGCTTCTACCCGAACTTTGCGCTAACGTGTGAACCTACCGAGATGGCGTCGCGCCGCAAGAGGGAGATGCGCCCCGCAACCCTGTCCCCGCAAGCGAACGTCTTTGTTTGTTCCGGCGCCAACGGCCTGAAGGCTGCCAGTCCGGGCCCCTGGGGAAGTTCTCTCGGTAACGGCCCCTCACGCACATCTCGAAGCCGCCATGGCCGAGCGCTCGGGGTAACGACTGAGAGTTTCGATAAATTCCATAATATTCGATCGGCGCGCAGTGTTTGATTGCCGCGATGTGCCAGGTCTTCGAAACAACGAGTGCGGTAACGCACGAGTACCGCACTCGGTTGGCGAGAAATTAAGTGAAGGGATGAACGAGCCCAGGGGGGATTGGACGACGGTCCCTATTTCGCGATCAGCTGCTCTTTCTGCCGCGTCCAATCGAGCGGAAGGGGTACAAGCAGTCCATCAAGTTCGAGACCATCGGACTGCTGTCCTTCGAGGATCGACTGGATTATCGCTGGTGCCAATAGTGTCAGGCGCAACACGCGGCTGAGATACGACTCGTTGATGCCCTCTGCTTTCGCCAAGTCCCGAACCGTGGCATGCCGGCCGGACTCCAGCATGTCCCGCCACCGATGGGCGCGGACGACCGCTTTGACCAGTGTGTTGTCGATACGAGCGGCCCGCGGGATCCAAGGCGCCGCGTCGGGCGGTGTCACCACCTGCTTGCGACCTGCCTGGTGTCGCAGCGTGATGGGGATGTGGACCGAGATCGTCCGGCCGTCGCGGCTGAGTGTCGGGCGTCGGGTTTTGCCGACAATGAGGTTCTGCTGAGCGGTCATGCGGCTTCTTTCTGCGGGGCAGTGGCACCGCGGAGATCGTTGCAAAGCGAGGTCAGGCCATCGACCCGCAGGCGGAGGTCAATGCCGGTCGGGCTGATGTCGACCCGCTCGACCAGCAGCTCGATAATGCGGGCCTGTTCGGCTGGGAAGAGTTCAGCCCACAGAGGCTCGAATTCCACGAGCGCACTTCGGACATCGTTCTCGTCGAGTGACGTGCCGGCTTTCTGCGCCGCGCGCCAGGTGGCGACGATGACCTCTGGTGCGAGCAGCAGCGACCGAATTTGCTCAATCACGATCCGCTCGATCTCCGCGGCCGGGACCTGGCGGACTGGGCAGGCATCCGTCCCCCGCTTCATCACGCTTTGGCTGATGTAATAGCGGTAGAGCCGACCGTTTTTCCGGGTGTGGGTGGGCGACATCGCCGCGCCGTCAGGTCCAAACAGCAGCCCTTTCAGGATCGCCGGGGTTTGCGCCCTGGCGCCGGCCGCCCGCGTTCTGGGGCTGTCCTTCATGAGTGCGTGGACCTGGTCCCAGAGCTTGCGGTCGATGATTGCCTGGTGCTCGCCAGGGTAGGAGGTGCCCTTGTGGACGGCCTCGCCAATGTAGACCCGGTTGCTCAGCAGCTTGTACAGGACGCCTTTATCAAGGAGGTGGCCGTACCGGTTCGTTGCACCCTTCGCCACCAGCTCCCGCGCCAGCAAAGTCGCGGACTTCAGGATCAGGAACCGTTGAAATATGCCCCGGACCGTCTCAGCATCGGCCTCATGCACAATGAGCTTGCGGTCCTGGACCTCGTAGCCAAGCGGCGTCCAGCCGCCCATCCACATGCCCTTCTTGCGGGAAGCTGCCACCTTGTCGCGGATGCGTTCGCCGGTGACCTCGCGTTCAAACTGACCGAAGGACAGCATCACGTTGAGCACCAGCCGGCCCATCGGGCTGCGGGTGTCGAACGACTGGGTGATGGACACGAATGTGACGTTGCGCGCGTCGAAAGTCTCAACCAAATTGAGAAAATCCAGCATCGACCGGGAAAGCCGGTCGATCTTGTAGACAAGGATGATGTCCAGTTTGCCGGCCTCGATATCGGCGAGCAGCCGCTTCAGCGCAGGTCGCTCCAAAGTGCCACCGGAAATGCCCCCGTCGTCATAACGGTCGGGCACGAGCGCCCAGCCTTTGGCGCGCTGGCTGACGATGAATGCCTCGCAGGCCTCCCGCTGGGCCTCCAGCGAGTTGAAGTCCATGTCGAGGCCCTCCTCGCTGGATTTGCGGGTGTAGACCGCGCACCGCATTTTGCGGACCGGGGACGAGGCATCACGATGCGTGGACTTCTGACCTCCATCGGCAGCGGCCGTTGCAGATTTGGGCTCGACCGACTTGCTGCGGCGGACGCTCATGATTTCACCTGGTGATTCTTGAGGCCGAAGAAGACCCAGCCATTCCACTTGGTGCCGGTGATCTCCTGGGCGACCGACGACAGCGACTTGTAGGGGCGACCAAGATATTCGAAGTCGTCGGTCCGGACCGTCACGCAGTGCGAAATGCCCTGCCATTCTCGGATCAACTGGGTGCCGGCGATTGGCCGATGGACCGGGCGAGCCTTCCGCTCGGCGACACTCTTAGCGTCGTACTGCTTGGCCATGGCCCGGAGGCGGTCAACCGTCTCGCGGGCCAGGCCGCCGTAGGCTAGCTCCTGGATGCGGTAGGCGAGCCGGCTCTCCAGGAAACGCCGGTTATACTGGGGTGGCTCGCTGTCAAACAGCTCCCGCCATTTGGCCCTCAAATCCGGGGCGGATGCGGCTTTTAGGGCAGCCAATTGGCTCAAAACGGTGTCATTCACGTGCCGATATCCTCGCATTTACGATGGACATGACCGTGCGACCCGGGCTCGAAGTCGAGCGGAGAATCTCGATTTGCCGGCGAAATGAGACTGGACTTGCGGGCATTAAGACGCTGGAGACCGAGCGCCAGGATGTCGGCAATTTCGCTCAGGTGGCTCTGGTGGTCTGCGCTATTGGTGGTCATCCGAGAAGTGAAGAGCGCTCACCGCGGGATGCTCCAGCAAAATCTCCGGGCAAGCGCACATCAGCGTAGTTCGGAGTACGTAATGAACGACAAAAGCACTCAAGGATTTTGGTGATAAGGCTGCAGCCGCCGAACTTTCTTGAATCTAAGGTGGGTGATTCGCGCCAAATTGACGTCGTGCTGACCCAATGCGCCGATGTTGCGGGTAGACTCGGGGAATAGCTTTATGGAGCTCTCTAGAGAGACGGTCGGTTGGACGCTGACCGAGGCCGTCGATCGCACGTCTATTTGTAAAAATCTGGCGGGATGGCGATCTCAAAATGCCGCGACCAAAATTTGCACTGCACCTGATGGCGTGAGTTCGGCGTCGTCAGGGGCGATCGCAGACATTGAACGTGAGCTATGGGACCATATCGAGAGCGGAAAGCTCATATTAGTGAGCTCTCGCGAGACTCCAATCGGTATCGATCGTGTCACGGTGATGCCGGCGGATATTCGCAGATTTGAGATCGCAAGTTGGTCGAATTCGACAATTTGTCGCAGTGAGCAACGCGGCGATATTCGGAGCGCTCGGATTTGTCCCGTATTGGAATCTCCTGACGCTGCCCAAATCTGTTCACAGCGTGGGCTTGCCGAAGTCTTTCGCCGATATGTCCTTGAAGATCCTGAAGTCGTTGCACGCAGCCAGTTTCTCGGATCGGGCCGTCAATCACTTTCCAGTGGATATTGCCCCGGGCCTTTTCAAAGCCGCCATTGGCCGCTCCATGAAAATGCAAAGCAATTTGCCTATCGCTTTGTAAGCTCACCAATCATATTTACCGATCGCGAACTCCCCAAAGCATCCCTTGCCCAAACAGAGTTGGCAACGGCGCTTGTCAGTCGATTGGGGTCGCTCAGGCTTATTCTGGCGTCGGGCACCCTCATCGGGAGCGGAACATATGTGCGGACCGGCATTCCCGTCCCAATCGCGGCGAGCGAGTGGAACCGAAATGAAGTTTTCATTGAAGCTGCTGACGGCGATCTATGCGAGAAAGACGGCAACGGGTTGACAGCGCGCTGGACGGGCATTTCTTTTGAGCCGACGCGGTCATCTGCCGATGTCTCAGCAGCGCCTGATGCATTGACGGCCGGTATCAGCTTGAAACCTGTACCGACGGCTGCGGAGGACGTTGCGCCGTCAAACGCCGGAAAGGTAAGCCAAACGCCGGTACCGCAGAACAATGAGACTTCGGTTCAGCGGGAAAGCATCCGGCTTGCAATCAAAGCTCTTTGGGGCGGAAAAATCCCGGTCGGAGTACCACGGGGCCCGATTTATGGCAAAATCATCGCCTGGCAGGAAGAAAATTGTAAGGCGATTGCCAGCGAAAGAACCATCCGTCGCTTTCTAGACAAAAAATAGATGGCTGACCTCACTCCCGTCTTCACCTCGCTTACCCCCTTGTGGCCACCCTTGTCCCCCTGTGGCCAATCTTGTCCGTATAAGGGGAACGTTGCCTCCTCCAAAGATGCTCACATCGCACTCCAGGTGAGCAACTCGAAATGGCAACGAACAATTCTAGCGAATCTGAAGCCCTGCTTATGGAAGAGCAGGCAGCCCGAATCCTCAAAGTTTCGCCGCGTACGCTTCAAAACTGGCGGGTAAAGGGTATCGGCCCGTCCTTTATTCGTGCTGGCCGTATGATCCGGTATCGACCTCTGGATCTTACAAACTGGTTGCAGCTCAAGACGGTGAGCTACTCCGTGAGCGTCAGCACATGATCCGACCGGGAGTGCCTCCCTCCCTCCGGCCAATCCGCTCTTCAATGTCGTCGAAAAGTGTCCTCGGTCCGCCTCGGACGGGGGGGCCGTCGTGAAGCGCCATTGGATGCCTCTCTATATCGCGGACTATCTCGCTGGCACCGCCCATCTGAGCACCGTCGAGCACGGTGCTTATCTCCTTCTCATCATGCACTACTGGTCCAAGGGCGGGCCCCCTGAAAACGACGACATTGCGCGTCGTGTGACGCGAATGACGAATCACCAATGGTCCAAATCGTCGCCACTCCTGCGGACGCTTTTTTGCGATGGATGGCGGCACAAGCGGCTGGACATCGAATTGGAACAAGTCGCTGAAAAGTCTCGTGTCGCTTCTGCCAACGCACATAAACTGCATGAAAGTCGCAGGCGTTCGGCGTCAGATCAGCATGATACAATCACAGACACAAATCAGAGTCAGATATTTAGTGATGATGGGGGATACCGAGCGGTCCCGCAGGAGCAGTTGGCCAGTAATCAGGCCGCTGATTTAGCAAAGCTGTTTTTGAAAGCTGCTGGTGTAGCGGAAGGTTCGGACAAGCCACCCCAATGGTGCGACGTCGACGTCCGCGCGAACCTTTGGATCGAAGCAGGTTACCCGGCTCAGATGATCACTCGGGTGACGAAATCAATCGCTGCGAAATCATCAACGAATAAACCGCTCGCCTATTTTGAGAAGGCGTTTGCGACGGCGCTCGCAAGCCGCCAGCAGCCATTGCCGACACCAACAATTTTGCCCCCGGAGAAAGCATATGCCAAACGGAAACGCCCCGGATCCGAATCAGTGCAATCCGCTCTCGACGGATACATCGACCGAGCTCGAGCGAACGAGGAAGCCGACCGACGTCGAAGCCTTCGAGAAGGCGAAGGAACTCCTCGGCTACTTCCTTGTGAATAAATGCGATGACCCGGCCCGCTTTGCGTTCGGTGTTGCGAAGGTTCTCTCCAAGTATAGCATCGAGGTTGTGGAACACATTTGCAATCCATTTACAGGTATTCCGAGCAAGCAGACCTGGCCACCATCAATCTTTGAAATTATCAAAGCTTGCAGCGCTCGCGCTTACGATCTCGAAAGATACGAGCGTTTAGCTAATCGGAGGAAAACATGCGTAAATGCTATTGTTGTTGAATCACCGCGGCTAGTCGTCGAGATCAAGCCGACTCTTCAAGAAATGTATGTAAAGTATGGCGAGAACTTTGGGGTGCCCACATGCGTGGAGCCTGTTCCGGCTAGCGCGCCCATCCGAACCAACGAGGAAACCGCGCAGCACTACTTAAAACATCCAATCAACTTCAGGAAAGAATGCCTGTCCTTCGAGGCGACCCCATTGTCAAGCGACAAGGATAAATCGAAGACACCTGGTGCCGCTAGCGACGAGACATAAGCTTTGCGTAGTCTGAGCGAGCTCTGGCGCTTGTAGGAAATCGACGATGCCCTCTTGGCCAAACTCTGGTTGGGTGGGGACCGGTTAGGGTGTTTCATTTAGAGAAAGTCTGACCTCAAGACAAAAAGCCCATCAGCGAGCACGCCGGTGATTACAGTGCCAATAAGGGCGTCGGACTGGCTAGGCTGCTCACGCGGCAAGAAATAGAAGCTCAATGTAGACAGCCATCCGTCTCTGATGCGGCAACCCGATCGTGGTTGTAGAGCCAATCCACACTGCCGGTGTTGGACGCTGCGCTTGCGTCGCTGGCAGGCGCTCACATTTCCGTCAACCTGCAGCTCGGGGGGGGGATCAAAACTCTACGGCCTAGGGGAATCGGACCGGTTAGGGTGTTTTATCCAGAGAAATTCTGACCTCAATCCAGAAAGCCCATCAGGGAGCACACCGGTGATCATGGTGCCAATAGGGGCTTTGGACTGGTTAGGGTGCTTCGCATGGGAAGGAAACAATGCACAAAGCCATCCGTGCGTTCAGCAGCAAGGCGCGAGACCGCCAATATCGATGCTAACGGAAGCAGCTGTAGCAACCGGTAAAAACGTTTTACAGGTTGCTCACATGGGGGCGGAAGTCGCGAGCCTCCGATATTCCATCCACTCCAGCCAGAGAGGGGGGGTGGCCAAAACTCTAGAGGGCAGGGGCATCGGACCGGTTAGGGTGGTTCATCCAGAGAGAAACGAAAGCTCAATACAGAAAGCCACCACCTGTTGCGTAAGCGAGGCAATCGATCGAACATCATCGATCCGGATGTCTTTGGTGGTCATCGCTCCAACTACGGCCTGACAGCATGGCGGGAGGGGGGTGGTCGAAACTCTAGCGGGTAGGGGCATGGGACCGGTTAGGGTGGTCAATACGCAAAAAGTTCTTTTTAGATTTGAAAAGCCCACTTGCCGGGCAGGATTTGCAACCGAGCAAAAAGCGGAATTAGTACAGAAAGCCACGTCGCGTTTCGGGTACGCCGTCGACCATGATCGGTTGCTGGCGCAAGGTCGATCCTGGAAGATGAACCTCTGAGGTGGCATAAGAGCCAATACCGCCGCCTCTTCGCCGGTGATGTGGAGAGATCAACAGGAACTGGCATTGGCTCTGGCAATGAGGCATGGGCCCGAGCCATAATGCGTCATGAGATGCATCGCCCAGTTTCTGAAAATCTGGTTACTCGGGAGTGCGCTTTGCCTCTTTACGGCGACCGCTTTCGCACAGCTTGCTGATGATGAAGATAAACCCGTTGATGAGGATACAGGAGAAAGCACCGTAAAGGAGCGCACGCTTGGCATCCTCCCGAACCCACTGGAGCGCTGGGGCATAAAGTTCGCCGCAACGTACATCGGCGAAGCGCTCGCCAACGGTGTCGGCGGTGTGCAGCCCGGAGCAACGCTCTTAAACCGGCTAAATCTCGCGCTCGATATCGATTTTGAAAAAGCTGCCGACGCGAAAGGCCTAACCTTTCATGGCAACGTCTTCGCAATTTATGGAGATCAATTCACCAACCGCCATCTGCAAAGCTTCATGGGGGCGAGTGGGATCGAAGGAGTGACGACTGTCCGGCTGTTTGAGGCCTGGTTTGAGCAGAAGTTCGTCAACGATCGTCTTTCGATCCGCGCCGGGCAACTTTCCGCGGACGCCGAATTTATCACGACAAAATTCAGCGACGTATTTACTAATGCAACCTTCACTTGGCCTGCAGCTACCGCAGCCAATCTGCCAAGCGGTGGCCCGGCGACACCGCTCGCCGCGCTCGGCGCCCGGTTCCGGGCGAAGCTGAGCGACAACATCACCGGAATGGTCGCTGTCTATGATGGTGACCCAGCCGGTCCTGGCGACGGAGACCCCCAAGAGCGCAACCGTTACGGTCTGAACTT
Organism: Tardiphaga sp. vice154; assembly: GCF_007018645.1. Lineage (NCBI taxonomy): Bacteria > Pseudomonadati > Pseudomonadota > Alphaproteobacteria > Hyphomicrobiales > Nitrobacteraceae > Tardiphaga > Tardiphaga sp. vice154. The sequence continues at coordinate 5,471,891 of NZ_CP041399.1, read as the reverse complement.
CCGCTTGCGAGACCCGCCTCTCGTTATCGGGCAGGTCGAGTTTGATTGGTCTGATGCATTCGGCAAGAAAGCGCCCGGCGCCTTTAAGCTCGGCGGCTTTCGTCACTTCGGTGAATTTGACAGCCAGCGCTATGCTTTTGACGGGCGTTCGCTTGCAGACCCGACGTCTTCCGGGATGCCAGCGACGCTGCGCGGCAATAGTGGGGTATTCGCTGTGATCGAGCAGACGATTGCCACGAAGCCTACCGTTGAGGATCGCGGCATTGGCGTGTTCGCACGCGCGGTGGTGAGCCCACCGGATCGGAACCTAATCGATGTCTATGCCGATGCGGGCTTTCAGGCGAATGGGTGGTTCGATTCTCGACCGAACGACAAATTTGGTGCTGCGATTGCCTATGCCCACGTTTCGCGGGCCGTTCAAGCCCTCGATCAAGACTACCAAATCTTTCTCGATCCGACCTTCGCGCGTCGCTCGTCGGAGGCGCTGGTGACCGTGGCATATGCCTACGAAGTTCGACAAGGATGGTTGTTGCAACCAAACGCTCAGTTTATTGCCCGTCCGGGTGGGGGGGCTGTTGATCCAATGAAGAGCGACACGCCTGGGCGCCATATTGGCAACGCCTTTATTCTCGGTTTGCGAACGGTAGTTAAATTCTGATCAGGTTGCCCCTGCTGTCCTTGGCGGCCTGAAAGAGGTCGCTGATGGCCGCCTGTTCTCCGTAATAGATTATAGATTGCAAATCTCCGGCTTGCCTTGATTTTAGCGCCATTCGTTCACAAACCATTCAATAGAATGCTTCTAAAGGTTTCGGCGCGTTCTCGAGAGCGCATATGACGCACGATCCCATGGCAACTGCAATCGACTGGCTCGACGGCGCTGCTGGTTCCACGACTTGGAAACCTGCGTCCCCGAGCATTTCTGCCGCATTCATGCGGAGCAAGAATTCGTCTTTGACGATTAGAATGACCGTGCTGCGAGCTGCATGATGGAATTCCCTTCGGCGATGAAAGCGACGCAGCAAGGATTCGTTACTAAGTGGACAACCGGACGGCCACTGTCAAAGGGTCATCGATCCGGCGAGTTCTCGCTGGCCCCGTACGATTCAGCCGCCGATTCGACTAGTCGGCCGGATTCGCCCCCTCTTCCACCGCGACGGCGGTCAGCCGCTCCGCGTCGGTCACGCCCGCGGACGCCGTGCGAAGCATCCGCTCGGCCATCTTCGCGATCGTGGCTGGAGTCCGGTTCGCCTCGTCTATGCTTCCCGCCGCGTCGTTCAGCGCGGTACGCATCGTCGAAATCAGGTCGGCTCCGAATTCGGAGGGCGAAAGCTGCGGGGATTCGGTCTTGGACATGCTTGACTCCTCAATTCGGCCAGCGATGGTTAATTCCCCATCGCGACAGCCGAAAGGCCCTAGGGCTACGAATACGTGGTTTGTTCGTGGTGGCAATCGGGCATGCGTCGGACGGCAGGCCGGCTGGCTCTCCTCCCGGGATAACCTATTCCAGCGAGGCAAACGGACCATTATGTTCGCCGCCAAGACCACGTATCGGAAGGTAGCAAGATGGTTTCGGCAGACGATTTCAGGGAAGAACTGTTGGCGCAAATGAAGACTGCCTCGACACGTGGACAACGGCATCTCGTCGTGAACGCGGTCGAACTGCACGTGGCCCTCGGGCTTTTCCCTGCCCCCAGCCACCACACGGCTTCTGACGTGATGGAGGTGGAAAGGCAGCCCGGCGACATCCTTATCGTCGGCCGCGACAACCCATCCGGACTCACGATCCGATATCTACTTCCGAGAGGCCCATCCGGATCGCCTGTGCCGACGGAAACGTGATCTTGCTTCAAATCGGTTGGGTTGGCGAAGGTTGCGGTTGCAGCCGATTTGTATCGCTTCCGCGCCGGCCGTGCTGGCGATGTACCACGGTCGTAGAAGCGAATCTTGATATCTCGACGCGGTCCGCATCGTGTCGCTGCTATGCAGCAGAGTGTCGGATATCGAGGCATCGTGGACTCGGGTGTGGCGTCAGCCTGGCAGATGTCGGGGTTGACGGCCTAGTTGACGGAACTCGCCGTCATTATTAATTAGCAAGCGGCCCGGTGACTTGAGTTGCATTAAGAATGCTAGGGACTCTTGGGGTCCGCTCCGGGATGAAAAGGGGGGGGAAACTTACGGGGTTAGGGGCATCGGACTGGTTAAGGTCGTCTGCACGAAAAAAGTTGTTTTTTTAATCTGAAAAGCCCACTTGCTGGGTGGCAGCTGCAAGCGACCACTTACTGGAATCAATACAGAAAGCCGCCTGAGTAGGAATCGATCCTAAGCACTAGGCCGGCTTTTCGCATCACTTTGACCACTTTTCGCTTCTGGCGCAGTCCAACCTGCGGCTCTGTGATGTCCTCGCCTTAAGCACGTTTGTGGCGTGGCTTAATTGCTACAGCAGCCCTGCCTGATGCTCACGTCTGCCCTTCGCGCACTTTTAGAAACACAAGCGGCTGGTCAGGTTTGACCGAGCCCAGCGGATGAAAATACTTTAACACCAACATTAAGGAACCGAGATTTCTGTAGAGCGCTCCTTAGTCAGAGTGTAGGGTCCGCTGGGCAGCACAGGAACGAGCGTGAGCGTAGCACAACGGAACAATGTCCAGATCCGCGGGACTGGAGAAACAGCAATGGTCTTCGCCCATGGTTTTGGATGCGACCAGAACATGTGGCGCTTCGTCGCCCCAGCGTTCGAGAAGGATTTCACGACCGTCCTGTTCGACCACGTCGGTGCCGGCGGTTCCGATCTAAAAGCCTATGATCCCGCGAAATATGACAGCCTGGTCGGCTACGCCGCCGACGTCGTCGAGATGGGACAGGAACTGGAACTGAAAGGCGCCGTCTTCGTCGGTCACTCCGTCGCTGCCATGATCGGCGTGCTCGCCTCGATTAAGGCGCCCGACCTGTTCTCGACGCTTATCCTTGTCGGTCCGTCCGCGCGCTACATTGACGATGGAGAGTATCGAGGCGGCTTTTCGGAGGTGCAGATCACCGAGCTTCTGGAATTCCTCGAGCAGAACCAGATGGGCTGGTCTTCCGCCATGGCGCCCGCCATTATGGGGAATTCCGATCGGCCAGAGCTCGGCGAGGAATTGACCAACAGCTTCTGCCGGACGGATCCGGACATCGCCAAGCAGTTCGCCAAGGTGACCTTCTCTTCCGACAACAGGGCGGACCTCGCGAAGGTCACGGTCCCGACTCTGATCCTGCAATGCAAGGACGACATCATCGCCTCCGAAGAAGTCGGTGAGTATGTCCACCGAGAGATCGCAGGTAGCAAGCTCGTCAACCTCGAAGCTACTGGACATTGCCCCAATCTCAGCGCCCCTGCCGAAGTCGTGGCGGCGATACGCGCTTATGTCTAACGGAGAGGCCGAAGGCGAATTCAGAGATCTGTTCGAGAACGCCCCATGTGGCTACGTCACCCTAGGCCCAAACGGCCGTGTGTCGCGGATCAACGCCACGATGAAAGCTTGGATCGGCTTTTCTGACATCGAGCTGATCGGCAAACGGTTGAACGAAATTCTCAGCATGGCCGGGCGGATTTACTACGAGACCCACATCGCGCCACTGCTCCGGATGCAGGGCGCCTTCAGCGAGGTCGCGCTCGATTTTGTTATGCAGGACGGCGGTAAGCTGCCTGTGATCGTCAACGCTGCCGAACAGCGGGATCCCGACGGAAAGACGATACTGACCCGGGTCGTCGTGCTGAAAGCGACCGACCGTCGGCTCTACGAACGCAATCTCATCGAGACGCGCTCAGCGGCACAAGAGGGCTTGCGAAGCGAGCGGGAGACGTCGGAGTTGCGCGAACAGTTCATCGCCGTTCTGGGGCATGATCTGCGCAACCCGCTGGCAACCATCAGCGCCGGCGCCCGCATTCTGCAGCGATCGGATTCGCCGAAGAGTGACATGGATTTTCAGGTTCTTGCGATGTTGAACACGACAGTCGTCCGAATGGCGGGTCTGATCGACGACGTCCTCGACTTCGCCCGCGGCCGCCTCGGAAGCGGCATCACGTTGACCCGCGACGCCCAGCACGCCCTCGAGCCGATTTTGGTGCAGGTCGTCGACGAGCTCCGGATCGCGCATCCCACCCGCGAGATCCGGACGGAGTTCACGATCTTCGAACCGGTCGATTGCGATCGGTCCCGTATGGGCCAATTGGTATCCAACCTAGTCGGCAACGCACTCACACACGGTGCGGTGCACGCACCTGTGAGGGTCCACGCCAAAACGGTCAACGGAACGTTTGAACTCTCCGTCGTCAATGCTGGGGAAGCCATTCCCGAGGCTGCCATGGCAAGGCTGTTTGAGCCATTCTTCCGCGGCGAGGTGCGTGACTCCGGACACGGGCTCGGACTAGGGCTACATATCGCCTCTCAGATAGCCAAAGCGCATGGCGGCAGGCTGTCGGTCGCATCGACGCCGGAAAAGACATGTTTCGTTCTGACAATGCCGCTCCGCAGTTGAAGCAAACCGGCCAGAACTCTGTCAAAAAAGACTAGGCTGCTATTTCGATTCCAGATTGCCGCTCACCACCGCTGTTGTTGGCCACTCCTCGGAGAACACATCTGCCGCGAAACGGAACTTGATTGCAAAGTTGTGGGCTATCGAAAATCTGACGCGTAGGCATCGGACCAGTTAGGTGGTTCACACGGGAAGAAACAAAAGCTCAATACAGAAAGCCGCAATGTAGACCCGCAACCACCGCATCTCCTCGTTCGTCCAAACAACTCGGTGCAGCATTTCCATATCCCAACGTCGTCGCTTCACTAGCGTACGTTTTTTCGGAGACGTGTTTCAATTTGAATCCGATGGCACTCAGCCGGGGATCGAATGACTTCTGAACGGGGCACGTTGCGCTGCAACAAACAACTAGACCGTTCGAACCCCGCCGGCCGGATCCGATTGGAACTTTGTCGATTGTTGGGCGTAGTGAAACGGTACAGATGGAAGTTTCGTACCTGGAATGCCAGTAGAATGCTGGCCTACAACTCATGAGGCTATCATATGAAGAAGATTCTTCTCGCGACTTGCTGCGTTGCTTTCCTCGGCGGCGTTAACGCCGCTTCTGCTCAGCAAATGGGCTCAGGCATGACTTCTTCGGAATCCGGCATGAATGCCAATGCCAAGATGTCGAAAAAGAAGATGATGATGATGAAAAAGAAGAAGATGATGATGAAGAAGGATGGCATGTCCGATGGCATGGGCATGAAGAAGATGTAATGGCGACGGCCGCGTTGTCGAAAGGCCGCGCGGCCTCTTCATCGGATTCGACGTGACCAAACGCGAAATCTGGATACTCTTGGGCTGCACATTGCTGTTGGGCGGCTTCACGCTCTGGGGCGCCATTTACGCGATAGACAACTATGTGTTCGGCCAAGAGGTAGAAGAAGTCTTTTCATACAAGCGTTAGACTAGCTGACCATCGTGTCGTCGATCTCTTTTCGAAATACAGTTGCCATGCAATTCGGCGATAACTGTAATTTTCAGTCGACAGGCAAAATCGACGTTCGGCTTTGACCGCCGATCCGCGGAAGTGAGCTGCACCCGGTTCTGTTGGCACCGGCTTAAACTAATCCGGCCCTTTGCTCGAACTCCATAGGGCTCAGATATCCGATGGTCGAGTGACGACGCTTCGGATTGTAAAAGCATTCGATGTAGTCGAACACATCGACCTTGGCTTCGTTCCTTGTTCGGTAGATCTCGCGCGCGGTTCGCTCCGTCTTCAACGACGAGAAGAAGCTTTCCATCGCCGCGTTGTCCCAGACATTTCCAGACCGGCTCATTGAACAGACGACGTCGTGGTCGGCCATCAATCGCTGAAACTGCTCGCTGGTGTATTGGCCGCCCCGGTCGGAATGGTGGAGCAGCGCATCAGGTTGGCCTCGTCGCCAGATTGCCGTCACGAGGGCGTCGGTCACAAGATGCGCCGTCATTGCGGTTTGCATCGACCAGCCGACTACGCGCCTAGAGAACAGGTCGATGACGGCCGCCACATAAATCCAGCCTGCCGCCGTCCAGACATAGGTGAAGTCGGCGATCCTCTCATTATCGGACGAATTTGTCAGGGACGACATTTCGGGTGCGCGAGCACGATGTCGCGTGCGACGAATGGAGTGTGCTAACACCGCGTACGCCATCGCCAGCTCTTGCGTTTACAGCGACAGCACACAGTGAACCTGGTATCATCTATCCGAACTGGTGCCCCGGTAGCGAAGTGTTGTCGCGGCCGCGGCATTTTGCGGTGATTTGAGGGGTGCGCGATGGGTTCGAATGGCGGGTGGCGTCAGAATTCCATAACAACTGATAGGCGAGCGACGGCGTTCGGCGACGGCTGTATTTCGATTGCAAGTTGCTGACAGTTGAGGGGGATATCAAACTTCGCGCCGGGAGGGGTTCGGACCGGTTAGGGTGGTTCATGCGCAAAGAAAGAAAAGCTCAATACAGAAAGCCATCCGTGCGTGACGCGGCAGGGCGCGAGACCTCACCTGGCGATGCTGACGGAGGCAGCTGTAGAAACCGGTAAAAACGTTTTACAGGTTTCTCCTATGGGGGCGGAAGCCGCTTGTCTTCGAGATTACATCCACTCCAGCCCGAGAGGGGGGTGGTCAAAATTCTGAAGGGTAGGGGCATCGGACTGGTTAAGGTGCTTCAGACAGAAAAAGTTCGGATTGAATACGAAAAGCCATACCTCCATGCTGCCTTGGCGGAAGGCTGTCTTTCTGACGCATAATAGCAGTTGGAGTTGACGCGAGAAGCGTCCGCAATACGGACCCAGCAAGCACAGGCAGCGCCGGCTGGGGCCAGGAAACGCCGTGCTGGACATCGCTAGGTGCAACTCATCCGGGCGCGCTCGGGGCATAGCCGGAAGGCGTTCGACAGCGAGAACAATAGAACCGGGCTGCGGCTGTCGTTCTTCGGCGAGCGATAGCTCAGCGGCACGCCGACGCCGATGTCGGCGCGCAGGTCGCCGTCGAACAACAGCCGCACGCCGCCGCCGGCTGAGGTCAGCGACAGACCGTCGCGATAGCCGTAGCCGACGTTCCAGACGGCGCCGGTGTCGACGAAGCCGTAGAGCTGGTAGCCACGGGTGTAGGGCAGGTTGAGCTTGCCGTCGTACCGAAGCTCGAGCGAGCCGGCCATCGCGTTGTCGCCGCTGATCTCCGCACTGCCGTAGCCGCGGCCGAAAATGGCGCCGCCGAGATAGTATTGCTGCGAGGTCAGCAGTTCGGTGGAGGCATATTGTCCGGCGCCGGCAATCTTCAGCGACCAGTCCTCGGTTAGGGTCTGATAACGCGCGAACCACAGATTGACCGTCGTGAAAGAACCAGATCCGTCGTATCGCGAAAGGTAATCGTCGCCGGACCGCGAGGCGCCGAGTACGTCGATGCCTCGCCGCAAGGTTGCTGTTAGATAGTTAGTCCCGCCGAAATCGTCCTTGAGCAGGTAGTCGGCATTGAGGCTCGCGATGCGCAGGCGATCGTTGTAGAGCGTGCCGAATGTGTCGCTCTCGGAAATGTTGGTGAATTGGAATCCGGCGGTTAGCGTCAGCGTCTGGCTCTGCGACTGCAGCGGCGCCACGCTGGCATGGACCTCGAACGACTGGGTCTTGGTGACGTCGCTATACTCGCGGCGCCAGTCGCCGGGACGCACCTCGCTGTACAGCGCCGAGCCGCCGATGCGGACGCCGTCGGTGCCGATCGGCGCGTCATAGCCGATCCTGCCGAAGGCGAGCTGGCGCGGGTCGGCGGGCGTGGTCGACAGGTTGGCGACCAGCGAGTCGCCCGGCAGCAGATAGGAGTTGAACGCGCCAGTGGCGTAGGTCTGCCACGGACCGACCGCGCGGGACCCGAGGTTGTCGATGCCAAACGAGGTGTAGACCTGCCAGGTCTTGACGTAGACCCTGAGACGGAAGCGGCCCGAGCCGACGCCAATCTCTTCCAGCGCTGTATCGGCAACGCGGATGCCTGGCCGGGCGTTAATCAGCAGCAACTGGCGCTCCAGCACGTCCTGTCGCGAGGGGCGCGCCGCAAGCACCGGCGCCATCATGGCGGCCACGCCGAACCTGCCGCCGTCGTCGCCGTCGACCACCACGTCGGCAATAAGCCCTTCGATCACCTTGATCTGGATGACACCGCCCTTGACGTCCTGCGGCGGCACGATCGCGCGGCTCAGATGATAGCCCGCCGCGCGGTAGCGTTGCGTGATGGCTTCAGTGATGGCGGCGAGGTCAGTCTGCGATGCGGGTTTGCCGAGGTAGTCCTGATAGGTGGTGGCCAATGCGGCGGCCGGGATTGCCTGCGCGCCGTCAAGCGAGACGCGGCGCAGCGCGAACATTTTTTTATCGTTTCCGGTAGCCGGCGCTGCGCTGCGCACCGCCGGCAAGCCCACGCGCGGCTCGCTGCGCTGCTGATCTCTTCTGACCGCATCGAAATGTTTGGCAGGTTGTCCTGGATCGAAGCCTGGATTCGTGGCCTGCGCCATCGCGGCGCCTGACTGCAACACTCCCGCCAAAGCAAGGCAAGGCATCGAAACCTGTGCCAGGGACCATTTCCGGGTTTCTACGCCAACGTACCGGACTCGCATGCCAAAAAGTTCCATCGTCTGCCGGGGACTTCCCAATAGCCTTCTGATTTTTCTAGATTTTTATGGTCAACGAAGCCTTAACGCGTGGCTCGCCCAGAGCCGTAGCGGCTAAGCTTCTCTTGATGCTTTTCCGATATCAGCGTCAGACGCATTGCATTGCGAGGAGTCTGACGTTGCCATTTCATCTTTTCGGCCGTGTCGTCGTTGCTGTTTTCTTGATCTTTGCCGGAGCAGCGCAGGCGGCCGACGACAAGCCCTGGACCGTGAGCAAGTCCTCCGGCGAGGTATGGACGGTGACCGCGGGAGCGCAGCCGGTCTCGTTGTCGCAACAGGCGGATCTGCGGCCGGGCGACACCATTCGCACCGGCCGCAACGGTCGCGTCCTCTTAGTGCGCGGCGAAGAGAGCATTTTGATCGCGCCCAATTCCGCGATCGGAATTCCGCAACGTGCAGCGGACGGCATGTCGACGACCATCGTGCAGCAGGCCGGATCGATCCTGCTCGAGGTCGAGAAACGCAACGTCCAGCATTTCGAAGTCGAGACGCCGTATCTCGCGGCCGTCGTCAAGGGCACTCAATTCCGCGTCTCCGTCGGCGCAACCGGTACCAGCGTCAACGTGCTGCGGGGGCAGGTCCAAGTAGCGGACTTTAGATCCGGTCAGATCGCCCAGGTGATGCCCGGCCAGTCCGCAACTTCCTTTGCGCAGGGCAAGATCGGTCTGGCGCTCGCCGGATCCGGTGCGTTCAGCCCGATCGAACAAGGCAAGCCGCGGCCATCATCGGTCGAGCGTTTGATGGTGCCGAAGAACGGCCTGACGGCGCCGCGCAATGCTGCCGCCGGTACGCAGGTGCGAACCGTCGGCCAAGTGACGCAGTCCGCGACCGTCGTTGCCACGCGCGCTACCGCGGCCAGTCCTGCGGCATCGGTAACCGCGGCGCGGACGGCTGTGGCTGCCAAGCCGGCGGCGATGCCATCTATCACGCCGGCACGGTCAGCTGGCGGCATCCGTATAGCGGCGCCGATCGGCGACGTGCGGCTGAACTTCAGCAAGGTGACCAACGGCCTCGCGCGCGGCACGACCGTGCCCTCGTCGGGCCGTGCAGTGGCGGCGCGCGATTCCACGATCTGGACGTCGCGTGACGGCAAGCCCTCAATAACGCAGGGCAACAGCAGTGATTCAGGCAGCGTGAATAATTCGTCGAACGTCGCCGCGACCTCACCTGGAATCGCCACGGCGGCAGCCCCATTGGCCGCCCCTCCGGCGAGCAGCGCTTCGGACGTCCAGGGCAGCGCGTCGACCAACTCGAATTCCGTCTCAAACGGAAACAGTTTAAGCGCCAATTCCGGTTCGTCCAACAACGGTCGCGGTAATGGCGCCAGCGGTAACGGCACCGGCGCCTCCGGTAACGGAAACGGAAACGGAAACGGAACGCAAGTGGGCAGCAATGGCGGCCGTGGCAATAGCGGCAACCACGGCAACGGCAACGGTAACGGTAACAACGGCAACGGTAATGGCAACGGCAACAATGGCAACAGCAACGGCATAGGCAACGGAAACAACGGAAACGGAAACAACGGCAACGGCAATAACGGAAACGGCAATAACGGCAACGGCCGCAAATCCTGAGCCGATGAACAGGTCGGAATTGGTGTGGGAAGGGCGAAGGTGAAACAGTATCGGCCGCATCTTCTTGTCGCTTTCGTGCTGGTGATCGTCGCCTCCGGCGGCCTGCACTTCGGCATCCGCAATCAGTTGACGGATCTGCGGTTCGGCTCGACGCCACGGGCCGCCAGTGGGGAGATCGTGCTGGTCGCGATCGATCCCCGCTCGATCGCCAGCATCGGCGTCTGGCCGTGGCCACGCACGTTGCATGCGCAACTGATCGACAGGCTGCGCGGCGCCGGGGTCGGCGATATCGTGTTCGACGTGGATGTCAGCACGCCCTCGAATCCCGCGGGGGATGCAGCCTTCGCCGAAGCGCTGAAGTCCGCCGGCGGATCGGTGGTCCTACCGTCGTTCCGCCAGCCGACGACCACACCCAATGGCCAGCCCGGCTCGCTGCACGTCAACCGTCCGCTGCCGGCGTTCCTTGCACAATCCTGGTCGGCGGTCGTCAATGTCGCGGTGGAGCCCGATGGCCGAGTGCGTCGTTATCCGGTAAGCGACCGTGTCGATGGCCAGCTGGTGCCGTCGATGGCCGCTATCGTGGCCGGACAGGCCGATCTGGCGAAGCCGCCATTCCTGATCGACTTCGGCATCCGGGCTGCGTCGGTGCCGGTGGTGTCATATGTCGATGTCCTGCACGGCGAGGCCGAAGCCCTGCGGGCGGTGAACGGCAAGAAGGTGATCATCGGCGGCACCGCGCTTGAACTCGGTGATCGTTTCAGCGTGCCCAATGGCGCCGTGATTTCCGGACCATTGCTGCAGGTGCTGGCCGCGGAGTCGCTCGTGCAGGGGCGCGCACTCTCCTTCAGTTCATCCATTGTAACTCTGGCTGGGCTCCTGGTAATCGCAGCGATCATGATGCTGGTATGGCGACGCACGTCCGCCGGCTACCGCGTCAGCATGCTGGTCGGGATGGCCGGGGCGATCGAGGCCGGCGCCTGGCTTCTGCAAAGCCAATTCCCGATCGTGCTCGACACCTCGTTGTTCCTGCTGGCAACCGGTGTCTATCTGGCGGCGATCGCACTCGACGAGATCGACTTTCGCGGAGTTCTTGCCCGGGTCGCCGAGAAGCGCTTCCAGCGTGTCACCATGGTGCTCGGCGACGGCGTCATGTGCGCCGACTCCCGTCTGACGATCACCATGTGGAATCCCGGTGCCGAAGCGATCTTCGGCTACACCGCACACGAGGTCATCGGCCAACCGGTGGACATGCTTATCTCAGTCGCCGAGGGGCAGGCAGCGCTGTCGTCCCGGATTATGGCGAGCCCGCAATCGACCATGCGGGCGGCCGGCGGATGGGTGCTCGAACTCGACGGACGCCGCAGGAACGGTGAGACGTTTGCGCTCGAGGTCTGTCTGTCCAGGTGGGACGGCCCCGACGGGCTGAACTACGGCGCCAGTCTGCGGGATATAACGGCGCGCAAGCGCGAGGCCGAGAAAATCCGCTATCTCGCCGAGCACGACGTGGTGACCGGACTCCCGAACCGCAACACGTTGCAAATTCGCCTTAGGTCGACGATCGAGACCGCGGGCGCATCGCGCCCGGTGAGCCTCCTGGCGATCGGCATCGACGAGTTCGAACAGGCCAATGTCATGCTCGGTCATGGCTTCGGCGACAATCTGCTGCGCGCGGTGGCCGAGCGGCTGTCCGGCGCACTTGACCGTGGCGCCATGATCGCGCGGCTCGAGGCGGGCCGGTTTGCCGTGCTTGCCGATCGCATGGATCGTGCGCAGGCGGCGGCGCTGGCTGCCCGCTGCGTTGCGGCCTTCGCGCAGCCGGTGCGGGTCGGCGATCGCGCCCAGCAGGTTGCCGTCAATATCGGCGTGGCCGTGCTTCCGGGCGATGGCGAAACCGCCGAGGCCGCGCTGGGCAATGCCGAACTGGCACTGGTCCAGGCCACGCTATCCAATGCGGCCAATATCGTGTTCTACGAGGCCCGTTTCCGAAAGGAGATCACCGACCGGCTACGCACCGAAGCCGAACTGGTTCGGGCGCTGCGCCTGCACGAATTCGAGTTGTTCTATCAACCGCAGGTCTCGCTGGCCGACCGCCGCGTCATCGGAGCCGAAGCGCTGATCCGCTGGCGACATCCGGAACGCGGGCTTGTACCGCCCATCCAGTTCATGCCGGTCGTCAACGCGTCTGCCATCTCCAATCAGGTCGCCGGCTGGGTTCTGAGCACCGCTTGCCGCCAGGGCGCCGCCTGGGCCAAAGCCGGCCATGGCATCCGCATCGGCGTCAACCTGTCGCCATCGCAATTCAGCTCGGGCGATCTGCTGGTGGAGGTCGCCGCCGTGCTGGAGGCGAGCGGGCTGCCGCCGTCGCTGCTCGAGCTGGAAGTCACCGAAGACATACTGCTCGAGGACAAAGCGGCGGTGCTGTCGATTGTCCGCGGTTTGCAGGCGCTCGGCGTTCGCCTCGTGTTCGACGATTTCGGCACGGGCTACGGCAGCCTTAGCTATTTGAAGACCTTCCCGCTGGATGGACTGAAGATCGATCGCTCGTTCGTGCGCGAATTGATGCTCGATGCCAGCGACGCTGCCATCGTCGGCTCGACGATCGAACTGGGCAAGAGGTTGGGGCTGTCGGTCATTGCCGAGGGCATCGAGGACAATGCCACGGCGGAGCTGCTTAATGAAATGGGTTGCAAGGAAGGGCAAGGCTACTATTTCGGCAAACCTATGCCCGCGGCCGAATTCGCTTCCACATTTGTTGCCGACGAATACCTCGTGATGAGTGCTAGAATGTCCGCATAGGCCTGTGGCGGCACGTTCAGCGCATAAGCGGTTACGATAACTCGCGACAATCCACACGCTCAAAAATGGCGGTGCGAAAATTGCCGACACGGCCCTCCCGTGGCCAATTTTTCTTAAAGGTCGTCGGAACGGTTGGCGCGTAGCCCGGTTATGCCATTACTTGCATCTAGTTACTGGGCGCCGTTAATGACTAAGATCAATTGTAAAACCTGCGGTGCCATACTCCCAAGGTTCGAAATAATCCCAAATCGACCGGGCTATGAGTTACATCGATTCAGATGCTTCGATTGCGAGCTTGAGGCGCGAGTTGAAGTGGACGCCCGGTTCCGAGACAGCGCCATTAAAACGCCGTCGCCATTTTGGAGGGTGTTACCATCGGGAGCCGATCATCCGCTCGTAACGAACCTTATCAGGGGTTTTCGATAGACCCTTACCGGGCCAAAATGCTTCACGCATTCCAAACAAAATTCGAAGCGAAAATATTCATTGCCTAACCTATGGTCCTGTGAACATTTTTTGACGCCATTGGCGCGACGACAAATAGTGCACTCCTTAAGAGGGTTCGGCACCGAACGCGGCGACTTCCAGGTATGGGCTTTGTCTTAGTTAATACAGGATTGTTGGAGCATTATGATTTTGGATTAGTGCGAATGACCGCCAGCTTAGAACCGGCTTTCTCGCCTCAGCTCTAGCGGTCGAGCATTGCGAAATCTCTCGCGACACCACCCCCGCGTCTGGGCTGGCGGGCTTGCCGGTCCGTAAAGCGATCTCAATAAGCCACGCCTTCTGAATGCCCAGGAGAGCCGCATAGCGGGCGCTTCTGACCCAGTTGTACCCCTTTGAAGACGCGACGCGCAAAAAGTCTTCGCGGGCCTCAATCAGCAGGACAGGAGTCGACGTGAAGTTGCCGCCCTGCACCGCGGCGGCACAAACGAGATCATAAAGATCTTCCCGCGTCGTGCATGCACATTCGCTTCATTGGTCGCTAAGCGCGACATACATGTTATGCAACCGAAGCTGGCGTGTTACAGCGGCAGCTATGCCTTCTTAGTGAGCTCACTGTCGCGCGCCAAGCGCAATGCCTTCAGGCGCGCGCGGTTTTCGTCGAGATCCTTCTTTGCCTGCTCGTCGCCAGTAAGGGGCGCGAGAGCAACCTTGAACGTGGCTTCCGCGGCGCGTTGCGCCGACGTGCGCGGGCGAGTTTCGTTTGGTCGCTTCATTTCTTTTCCGATCCGCGAATCGCGCCAACGGATCGCGGCCGGTGGCCGGGCGGTTGCCTCAGGTTTTTGGTATGACCGCGTTGACCCAATGATGTCAGAATACCAAAGACGCTGACCCGGGGAAAGCAGCAATTTCCTTTGCCATTCCATCGCGAGCATCAGATTGTTTATGTCACGAGGTGACTTTTACCTTGCAAAATGCGCGACCGTCCGGGCGCTTTCAATCTCCTAACCGATGCGTTCTATCAATTCCCACGGGACGACAGCGGCCATCGCTGTCGTGACGGCTACCGGTGCGGCGGGAGCCGGTCGCCCTCTAACACCAGCGGAGCGCCGTCGCGCCTTCCTGGAAAATTTAGATGGTGGTGCCATCCGCCAGGGCATGCCCAGCTGACTTCGGTGAAGCGATCGTTCCTGCTCGCCCACCATCGGAAGGCATCGAAGCTGCCGACGTTCTTGCGGGAGTACGACAAGGTCGCACGGCTGTGTGCGGCTGAAGGCGTCGACTATAGGCTGAAGTTCGCCGGCGATGTCGATCACCGGGCCAAAACTGTGAGGAAAGGGCTATCGGGATCGATTAGGGTGGTTCACACGGGAAGAAACAAAAGTTCAATACAGAAAGCCATTCATGTGTAATGCGGGGGGGGGGTGTCAAAACTCCGAGGGGTAGATGCATCGGACCGGTTAGGGTGGTCCATGGGCAAAAAGTTGGTTTTTTAAAACTAAAAGCCCACCTTCGTGAGATCCGGATATTCTGCAGGTCCAATTCTAGCAATCCCGTTGAACCTCAACGTTCGCTATTACGTAGTTCTATCGTTGGTGGGTAAACGCCCCAACACACCTCGCCAGCCGGCGGCCTCATCTCATTGCTGCTCAAAGAGGCCGCTAGCGATGATTCGATTCAATTTCAATGGCCGGCAACTTCGCTCTGATCGACAGGTTCTGATTTCGCAAAAATCCGGCAAGTAGCGAAGACTTATCTAAGTTACTTTTCTCGTCTTCGCTACGTTTCCTGTCTTAGCCCCTCTTCCGTACAGCGTTTGATGTTGATTATTCTTGCTGTGCGCGCGTGGAAAGCAACAGTTTTAATGGTGGACTGTTCATTCATCAGGCACCAGCAGTGCTGCGCCTCAGTCAGCAGGGGGACGGGCGAATGCCGTTTTATCCGCGAATTCCATTCTCTTAACGAGCGAGGCGTTTGACTATCCATTCCCCGCCTCGGTTTTGTCGGTACTCAGCCGTATCATGCGGGTGAAAGGATCTTTTCTTAACGTGATGGGATGAAACCGACCCTCGAAAATTTTCGACTATAGATAAAGAAAAAGCCCGGCACGATGCCGGGCTCAAGTCGTTTCAAGGGTTGTCGAAAATATCAATATTTCGCGACTACCGGGCCACCCCAGTTGAAACGGTAGTTGAGGCCAGCCTTGACGGTGTGTTCATCGCTACGGAACGAGCCCAAGCCAATCAAAGCAGTTGGTCCAGTTGTAAACTGCGAATTGCCGAAATTGAAGTACTGATACTCAATTTTTCCCGACCAGTTCTGCGTGAACAGGTATTCAAGGCCGCCACCAACCGTGTAGCCGTCCTTGTTGCGGTTATAGGTGAAAGGGACCGCAGCGCCAGCAACGGTTACGTTTGTATTGTTGCTGTCGCGGAAGCCGTAGCCGCCCTTCACGTAAAGCAGGGCCGGACCCCAGGTGTAGCCCAGCCGACCTGTAACCGAGCCGATGCCGCGGTTACTAGAGTTGTTCGTCAACAGGCCTGCGCCGGCCGGATCGACGAAGGCGTACCCATTGCCGTTGCCGCCGTTCTTCCAGCTATAGTTGGCCTCGATGCCGACGACCCAGCTCTGGCCAAACTGATAGTCGGCACCGCCCTGAACGCCGCCGATGAAGCGACCGTTATTGTTGTTGCCAAACGTGCTGTTGCCATTCCAGTCTCCGCCGACGTGGCCACCGATGTAGAAGCCGGTCCAGTTATAGATTGCGACCGGCGCCATCGCAGGGGCCTTGGTGTACGGACGGGCAGCTAAATCCGCCGCGGCAGCCGGAGCGATTGAGCCGAGCGCCGCGATAGCGGACGCCGCGAGAAAGAGCTTCCTCATAATTTCCCCCAAAATATCGACGCCCAAAAATTAAGCGCTTTACTATTTTCCCACATCTTTAGATTCGAAGATGTGATAAAAAAGAAACACTCATTTTAAATGCTTGGAAATTGAGGCAGGTACTGCAAGCCGATTAGACAGCAGCCATTAGTGGCGGTGAGCGGCATCTGCTGCTTCAAACGAAGAAAGTCTAAGCGTGTATAAGGCCCCTCTCATCGCGGAGCAGCTTCGCGATCTTGGATACGAGGTCTGGCTGCTTCTGGATTCCGACAAACCGCCAAACGGGGGGTCCTTGCGACGAGCCACCCATACAGGCGCGGCCCTCTGGGAGTGGCCTGACAACTGCTCGAGGGAGCAACGGCTGTTTCTCGACCTACCTTAGGCAG
The DNA here is from genome assembly GCF_007018645.1 of Tardiphaga sp. vice154. Classification (NCBI taxonomy): domain Bacteria; kingdom Pseudomonadati; phylum Pseudomonadota; class Alphaproteobacteria; order Hyphomicrobiales; family Nitrobacteraceae; genus Tardiphaga; species Tardiphaga sp. vice154. Next base: position 5,455,120 of record NZ_CP041399.1, on the reverse strand, counting down.
GAGTGCGCGCACTGATCGCCCTCGCAATCGAGCGCGTCGGACCGGACACCGTCGGCAGCGTCGCCGCCTTCCAGGCCTCGAAGCCGCCGTCGAGCATTTTCCGCCTAGGCGCCGGCATGCCGCAGCCACGCAGCAGCACCCTCGCAAAGTTTCAGGCGTTTTTTGGCAGATGACGATTGTGGACCGGCCAGTTGACGTGCCCCCGCCAAATTAGGCCAGTCTGACCTGGAATTTTCCATTTATGATCCCTGAAGGGACGAGGAGAGTTCTATGATAGTCCCGCGGTGCGCGCGATGAAAACCTACCGCTCTTCACATTGAAGGCGGCGTGATCGAACTCGTAGCCTTCGGCTTTTGGTATGGCGATGGTTCCGATTGGCCTCAGCGACATGGTGTCCTCACGGTTTGGCAAGCGCTGCCGGCATGGCGGGCGTCCGCCGCACCGTCTCCGCCGTCTTGAAGCGCGCGGGACATCACGTTGGCGCAGATCCAGAACAAGCGCGCCAGGACCTTTTCAAAGGCAAGACGGTGCCGCTGGGGACCCATGCGCCGCGCTGGCTGGAGCGCAGTTGAAAACTGTTCGCAGGCTTGCAGATTTTTGAACGAGATTCGTACGTGCGCATGAGTTTTTTTGATTGTTTGAGCCGCCAGATGAGCACTATTAGCGCTGGGACAAGACAAAACACCGCGGATTGAGCGCGCCTCCGATATGGATGGTCGAGTGATAAAATTTACTGAACGATTTCCGATGCTTAGCCGCAATCGCGTGATGTTTGGCGCGGCCGTCGTCGCGGTCGCGATCGTCGGCGCCGTGGCGTTGCCGCGGACCGCCGAAACTCCGCGGCCTAATTCCGAAGTATCTAGCCAGTCGCGCAAGAATCCGACGCGCTATGTGACCACCCCGGCCGAATGGGCCAGCCTGACCGTCGAGCCGGTCAGCGCGCGGGCGTTCCGCGCCGAGCACGTCACCGAAGGCAAGATCGCGGTCGACGAGGACAAGTCGACGCCGGTATTTTCGCCCTATGCCGGGCGGGTGACAAAGCTGCTCGCCAGGCCGGGCGACAGCGTCCGTGCCGGCCAGCCGCTGTTCACCATCGAGGCCGCCGACAATGTCGGCGCGCAGAACGATTTCATTACCGCGATCACCAGCCTCAACAAGGCCAAGTCGCAGCTCGATTTGGCGACGATCCAGGACAAGCGCGCCAAGGACCTGTCCGAGGGCCGTGCCATCCCGCTGAAGGACTATCAGCAGACCCAGGCGACGCTGCTGCAGGCGCAGAACGACCAGCGCTCGGCCGAAACCGCGCTGGAAGCCGCACGCAACCGGCTGCGCTTTCTCGGCTTTACCAATGAGGCGATCGCCGCGTTTCAGGACCAGGGCAAGATCAACCCGGAGACCACGATCTATGCGCCGATCGCGGGCGTCGTGGTGGCGCGCAAGATCGGCCCTGGCCAGTTCGTCAGCGCCGGCGCCACCGATCCGGCCTACGTGATCGGCGACCTCTCCACCGTGTGGCTCACCGCTTTCGTGCGCGAGACCGAAGCCTCCGAGGTCGAACTCGGCCAGGAGCTGACCTTCAACGTGCTGGCGCTGCCCGGCCGTGTGTTGACCGGCAAGATCAACTACGTCGCCACCGCGCTCGATCCTGCGACGCGCCGGCTGATGGTGCGCGCCACCCTGGACAATGCCGCCGGATTGTTGAAGCCGGAGATGTTCGCCACCGTGACGATCTACGCGCCGGGCGACCAGCCGACCGTCGGCGTGCCGCGCCAGGCGCTGATCTACGAGGGCGACCAGGTCCGCGTCTGGGTCGCGCATGATGACGACAAGACGATCGAGCTGCGCGTCATCAAGACCGGGCTGGTCAACGGCAACCTGGTCGAGGTCTCCGGCAATTTGCGGCCGGGCGAGCGCATCGTCACCAGGGGCTCGCTGTTCATCGACCGCGCCGCATCGGCGTCCTAACTCCCAGCTTCGGCTTTTCTGAAAGGTCCGATCTGGATGGATCGTCTCGTTGCCCTTGCCGTCAACCGCCGCTTTCTGATGGTGGGGCTGTTGCTCGCCGTGATGATCGGCGGGGTGTTCGCGTTCAATCAGCTCAACATCGAGGCCTATTGTGGCTATAGATTCGCTATTCGTTGGGGAGATGCGACCGATGATGGACCAAATCAGCAAGTCGTCGGCTGACGTCCGTAGTTCGATCGGGCGAGATCTTGTTGCCACCCAGCACGAAACCGGTGACACCATTCGATTTGCTGGCTCACTCGCTAAAATGTGCGCGGCCCTTGCCTTAGTTCTCGGAGGCATCATTGCATTCTTCGTCGGACGAAGTGTCATTCGTCCGGTATCGGGCATGACGAATGCGATGACAACGTTGGCTGACGGTAAGACTGACTTGGAAATACCGTCTCTCGACGAGAAAGACGAGATCGGATCCATGGCACGTGCCGTGGATGTTTTCAGAAAGAATGCCATTGAAGTTGAGCGTCTGAAACGGCAACAGCAAGATATCGAGCAGCAGACTGCAGATCTGCGCAAGGCGGATATGCATAAACTCGCCCAATCGTTCGAGGATGCCGTTGGTGAGATCATACAAACCGTCTCGTCCGCGGCGACGGAGCTCGAGGCCTCGGCGAATACCCTGGCGTCGACGTCCCATAGAACCGAACAGCTATCGACGGTTGTCGCATCGGCGGCGGAAGAAGCGTCCACCAACGTACAATCCGTTGCGTCCGCAAGCGAGGAAATGAGTTCTACGGTGAACGAGATAAGCCGGCAGGTCCAAGAATCTTCGCGCATAGCCGGCGAGGCGGTCGCACAAGCCGTGCGAACCAATGATCGCGTAAACGACTTTTCCGTAGCGGCGAACAAGATCGGAGATGTCGTGGAACTCATCAGTAGTATAGCAGGACAGACGAATCTGCTTGCACTTAATGCAACGATCGAAGCCGCCCGCGCGGGCGAAGCGGGACGAGGCTTCGCCGTGGCGTCGGCGGAAGTAAAATCGCTGGCCGAACAGACGGCGAAAGCCACCGGGGAAATCGGAGATCAGGTGCGCGGCATACAAACCGCGACCGCAGAATCGGTTGATGCAATTAAGGAAATCGGCCAGACGATAGGCAGGATCGCCGAGATCGCTTCAGCGATCGCAGCAGCCGTCGAAGAGCAGGGTGCGGCGACGCAGCGAATTTCACGCAACGTACAGCAAGCTTCATAAGGAACCATGCAAGTCGCATCGAACATAAGCGATGTGCAGCGTGGGTCGAGCGAAACCGGCTCGGCGTCGTCACAGGTACTTTCGTCCGCACAGGCGCTTGCAGCCGAGAGCACTAGATTAAGGTCGGAGGTCAGTAAGTTTTTGAATACCGTCCGTGCCGCATGACTTCCTTAGGTCGGACAACGGCTGTCGTCATAGCTTAGGGGCTCTGACGACAAAGTGCTTCGAACTGTGACTGCGTATGCAACGGTCCCTTGTGCTAAAAAAAAGCCTATGTATGAGAGCGCCACCCGTAGGCAATGCAGAGGCGCGATTTCCGTTGGTTCGGTAAGGATGCCGAAGTGGTGGCACCGATCACGCTGGGGCAGTTGCCAATCCGCTGGGTTCAGAACATGGTGTTCTGGTTTGTTGATGTCTCCGACACAGCCTGCATGACATCCCAATGCTCGACGATTTTGCCGCCTTCGACCCGAAACATATCGACGATCGCCTGGCCGCGATCGTCAGGCGTCCGCTTTGAATGCGAGTGAATGACCACGAGGTCCTTTTCGGCAACGACGCGCTTGACGGCGCTTGATGAATCCGGGTTCTGCTTGAAATACCCTTCAAAGAACCGCGAAAATACCTCTGGTCCGTCGGGGACCCGCGGGTTGTGCTGCGTATAGGTTGTTCCGAGGTACAGTTTGGCGGCCTCCGCTGGCTGATGTTTAGCAAAGGCCAACTCGTAGAACTGAACGACCACGCGTTTGTTCTCATCGGTCAATGGGTCCGCATGGGCGGTGCCAGCAACGGCGATGAATGTTGCGAGCATCATGGAGCTGAGTGGCTTGAACATGTAACGTCTCCGGACTGTCAGGTGTGTTGCGCCTGTGAGATGTGGGGAAATCTGTTTTCATCATCTTAGATTGTCATAACCGCTCCGGTTCAGTTTGCACCTAAAGGCAGGTTGTCCACCACATCTTGGCCCAACCGGCAGGGATGTGGGGGCATCCTTACCGCTGAGGGCCAGAAACGGCCGCGTGGTTAGCGGGTTGCTAGGCGCACTGCTCGGAAGTGCCCTGACAGCCCGAGGGCCTACGCCGCTCCGCCCCCCGGCTTACTACTCTGGCGTTGCGGTGAGGGGCCGGCATGGCGGATGGTCCGACAGTAGTACTGGGATGGTTTTAGGTATCGAATCCGCATTGTGTTTAAATCTGCGACTAATGATTTATGATCCCCGAGCGCCCAGTTACCTCGCGTGTTTCCCTAGAATTTAACAATCGCTGCAACAAAGGCGGCTCATCTGAGCCGCCATTTTATTTGAAAATTAGGGAACTTCGGCCGGTAAACTAAGATGTTTCATTCAAAGCCTTGAAACAGGATAAACTGCTACGTGCATCGACATACCTCATCCACTCCAGTTCAGCAGATATGATTCGAATGAAGAAATTGTCGTCCTTCCAAAACGAGACGCGGCGCCGACGGCGGCCGAGGTCGAAATTGTTGCTGTTCATTGTGTTGAGCGGAGTACTGGTTTTTGCTGCAGCCGCGACCATCTTATTTTTTGCGTTACGTCCGGTGACACTGCGCGTTGCAGTGGGGCCGCCGGGAAGCGATGATGCGAAATTGATTCAGGCGTTGGCGCAGAACTTTACTCGTGAACGAGGCCACATTCGGCTTCTTCCCATCACGACAGATGGAGCAATCGAAAGCTTGTCTCTATTCAGCCAGTCGAAGGCCGACCTAGCGGTGGCGCGGGGCGATCTTGAGATGTCGAACGATGCACAGTCGGTAGCCATTCTGCGGAAGAATGTCGTCGTCATATGGGCTCCTCCTTCAATACCCGCGAAGGGCGCTAAGAAGTCGACGGCAGTCAAGATCAAAAGCCTTGAAGACCTGACGGGAAATCGGGTCGGAGTCATTGGCAGAACCAAAGCAAATGTGACGCTTCTTAATGTAATTCTCCAGGAGGCCGGTGTCTCCCCTTCAAAGGTCGAGATTGTGCAGTTCGCCACCACGGAAATAGCAGAGATGGCTCGCGACCAAACGATCGCAGCTTTCGTGGCGGTTGGGCCCCTTACCAGTAAAATTACGGCGGACGCAATCGCCATGACTGCCCGCACACGCGGCGAACCAAAATTTATTGCAATCGACGTGGGGGATGCGATCGCACAGAAACATCCGCTCTATGAATCCGAAGAAATCCCAGGAAGTTCGTTTAGTGCGTCTCCCGCCAGACCGGATGACAAGATAGATACCGTTGGCGTCAATCATCTCATCGTCGCCCACAAATCATTGTCGGAGGCGACCGTCGGTGCGTTCACGCGCGAACTGTTTGCAGCCCGCCAGACACTTTTAAAGGAATTACCGGAAGTTTCCAAGATTGAGACACCGGACACCGACAAGGATGCGGCACTGCCGGCCCATCGTGGCGCTGCGGCGTTCGTCGATGGCACCGAGCGAACGTTTCTAGAAAAGTACAGCGATTACATGTGGGGTGGAATCCTGCTGCTATCTGGCCTTGGGTCCGCAGGAGCATGGTTCCGCGGGTATTTAAGGAAAGACGAAACCTCCAACAATGCGAGGTTGCGAGACAGACTGGTGGATATGATTAGTCAGGCGCGGCAAGCTAACAGCATAGAAGAACTCGATAAGATGCAGGAAGAAGTAGACGAGATACTGCGCGATACTCTCGATTGCTTCGACGATGGTGCGATTGAGGAAGGTGCGCTATCTGCATTTAGCTTAGTGTTTGAACAATTCCATCAGGCGACCGCGCATCGTGAGGCGCGATTGCTGGGCCACCGAGCTAATTTGATAAGTATCGCACCGCAACTGAAGTGAAATTTTGAAATTACGACCTGAAGACCGAGTTAGCGCGCGTTTCGGTTCCGGCATAGTAAACCTGTGGCGGCGCAGGCAGTAACGCCACGGCGCGCCCTAACGCCGCCCCACCGAAAGCCTTCCTACGCCGCCGACGGCGATTTGACCATTCTCTGCTCTTGCGGGTGCCGGCAACAAGTGGACGCCCGGTCAACGTCACAGCCGCGATAGCTGCAGCGATTTGCACATGATCACCTGCCCCTGAACTTTCATCCAGTTGCGATTACAGTCTCGGCGGATGTGCTCTGAGACCGAAGTTTGGACCACTGGCAATTAAAGTTTTCCGGCGGGCTGGTTGCGCCGTCACGATTGAGCAACGAAATCGGGGTCTTTTGCCCGATTGCCCCATGGGGGGGCGCTCTTCGTTGTAGTATCTGCGCCAATCTTCCAATTTTGTCCGGGCGTCGTCAAGGGTGAGGAACCAATGAGTGTTCAGACACTCTGCGCGGAAGCGCCCGTTGAAGGCTTCGATGAACGCGTTGTCGGTCGGCTTGCCAGGCCGGCTGAAGTCCAGCGTGACGCGCCATTGACGTAGGCCCACAGATCGAGGCCACGGGAGATGAACTCCGAGCCCTGGTCGACACGGATGGTCTTCGGATAGCCAGCCACTGCGCAGATTGTCTGCAGCGTCTGAACAACATTCTCGGCCCGGTAGCTGAAGCGCGGATCCAGTACCGGCACATAGCGGGAGAAGAGATCGACGACCGTCGGCCTCATCACAGGTGCTAGCAGCGGCGAAGTCGCTGTCTTCCGATAGCAACCGGCTGAAATTTGAAGTTGTCAAATTCCTGAGTGCTGTCGGGGCGGCCTGATGCCGATGTTGGCCCGCGAGCGATCGCGGTTCAACGCTCGACAATAGCCAATCCTCCGAATAAGCGCTCGGACGCCGTTCTGGCAGCCACGAGTCCTCCGACCTCGCTTGGGGGTGGGCTCGGTCCCAGGTCGGTTCGGGCAATCGGCCGACCGAGGCCTTAGCGCCTGCTCTCGGCCCGCACAGTCTGCTCAGCGGTACGGCGCGCGGTGGCAGGTTGGAAGAGGGGAACGTCCGCCGTCCAGCCGTAGACCGATGCTTAGGCTATCTTGATCGTCCGCCGGACAAGAACCGTCCCTGGGGAAAAGCGGACTAAGTGTGCGCCACCCGCCGAGCCGAACAGCGATGGTCCTTGGTGGACGCTAATCTACCGCCAGGCACGCTGATTTACGCGGAGAAGGTTCGACCCCAGTTCCTCTCCCTCCGCCACCGACGCTGCGCTCCCCACGCCACCCATCGCTAAATTCTCCAAAAAGCCTAATAAAAACAACCTTCCCTTGAAGCGGTGCCGTACGAGAGAACTGGAAATTTCGGAGATTTGGGGCTGGAGACGGCGTTTTTCTCCAAAGCTTAGTACTGCGGCGATTTGGTACGGTTCTCAAACGCAGCCATTTAAGGTGTTTGCAGCTCCGGCCTTGCTGACAGTTCGAATCCTTGCCGGGCAGGCGAGAGCACTCCGAATTGTAATTTGCCGTTCGAGTTCGAATCCTTCCGCGCCAGTCAGGCGGTACGGGCGTTTAGCGAAATTGTCCACTTGGACGAGAAAGGCCGGTATTTGGTCGGCTTTTGTGCATTTGGATAAGTCTTTCGCTGGCGCAATCGATCCTGCGCCCCGCCAAACTCCGGGAAGTCTCCGGCCGACAGTTGAAAATTACCATTTTGAGGAGATTGCGGTCCGCGACTTGGTTCGATCGCCAATGAGGCTCGACCTTAGTACTCAGATCCGGCCCATTCTCCCGATCTCAACGCGGAGGTTTGGGAAACTCACACCCCGCACTACCGCCCGACATTGGCACTCAGTGCCGGCCCAACCTCCGGGTCTCAACTGGACGGGTTAGAAATTCTCGGACTGCCAAACGGGGCAGGAATGCATTCTGGTCGGTGTCTCGAAAAGAATTGCCGGTCTCCGACGCTAGTTGGAGCGCGGCTCTCCTTTGAGTTGTGGCTGAAATGAGACGCTGCTAGGCTCAACTTGGGTGGGGTTAGAATGGAAGTACGTTACGATCGATTGATTCTTTCAATGGATGATGCGGAACTTGAGCAGTTCTGCCGCCACTGGGTTGAGAAGAAGTCCGGATATTTCGAGGTGAAGCGCTTTGCCGGGACAGGCGACCTTGGCCGCGACGTTGCAGGCTTTCTCACCGACCAGCGCCATGATGGCGAATGGGATAATTATCAGTGTAAGCAATACCGCAGTGGCGTCGCTAAATCTCAAGGCCTCTTAGCTATCGGTAAGGTCCTGTACTGGGCATGGAAAGGCGAGTTCACCGCTCCTCGGAAATTTTTCTTTGTCGCGCCGAAGGGGCTAGCACGATTACTCGACGGTCTTGTTGACAAGCCAGCCGCTTTGAAAAAGGCTCTGCTCGAGGAGTGGAATTCAGTCTGTGCTAACGCCATAACCAAGAAGGTGACGATTCCCCTAGACGCCTCTCTTCGGGCTTTCATTGAGGCTTACGAATTCAAGAATGTTCACTCCATCGACATCGATGGCGTAATGGCCGATCCTGCTGTAAAACCACTCCTCATCGAAAAGTTCGGGGCTGATCCCGGCACCTACCCACCTGCGGTCGTGCCAGTGGATGTCGCGAGCGCGGAAATGCGATACATCGGCGAGCTTGTTGAGGCTTACGTAGAGCGCGCCGGAACGGCTTTTTCCGATCATCAAGCGGTGCTTGCCGATTTAGAGCATGGCCCTGACATGCGCCGCCAGCGCGACCGCTACTTCGAGGCTGATGCGTTTCAGAAATTTTATAGGGACAATACGTCAGCCTCTGTGATCGCGGGCTTTCGCAGAGACGTCGAATTCGGTGTTGTTGACACATGGAATACCGCCGCGCCGGACGCTTTAGCGCGCGTTGAGGCTGTGATGAAGCAGGCTGGAACAATCACGCCGGCGGGCCCCTTGGCAAAGTATGCGCACGTGCCTGTCAAACAAGGTATGTGTCATCATTTCGTGAATGACGGCGCCTTGTCATGGAAAGGAAAAAAGCCATGACGGAATCGGCTCAGCAAAATCTCTTCAACGGTGCTTTAGAAACTGGGGTACGGAGCGTTGTTATCCTTGAAACTGCTTACCCGCGCACATTCGATCTAACACAACTGACTTGGCTCGATCACCTCGTTGTTCATACCGAGGACCTCGACGGGCCACGGAGTCTCCACCCTAATATTCCGCAACGTAATGGCGAGTTGCTGGTCCGTCGCTCTTTAGTCGAGAAAGGGCTGATGCTAATGCGGCAGTTGCATATGATCGAGACAAAGTTCACATCTTCCGGCATCGTTTACATTGCACGTGAACAGGCCTCGCCCTTCGTCCAGCTCATACGAACCGATTACGGCCGCACTCTCAAAGATCGCGCTGAGTGGGTTCTTGATTATTTTTCTGAACGCGGGGCTGATCACTTACACGAGGTCATTACTAAGAAAATTGGCCGCTGGGCTATCGAATTTCAATCCGGCGCCAAACCAGCGACTGGCACATGACTTACGCGGGTTGGCACATCGATCTTCTCTCCTTCGAAGGCAAAGACGATAAGAGCGTTAAGCTGTCATTCGCTTCAGGGCTCACTCTCATTTATGGCGCGTCAAATACGGGAAAATCCTTCGCGCTGAAGGCTTTGGACTTCATGCTCGGCGGAAGCGAGGTGCTCCCGAATATTGACGAACGTCGTGCATATAATCGGCTCGCGATGGAAATGACGTTCAGGGGCAATCGAAAGATTCGCCTTGAGCGTGGCCTCGCGGGTGGCGCCTTTACTCTTCTTGAGGACGGTCGAGATGCGCTGACATTGGCTCCCCGCCATGTTGCCGAGAGTGCCAATAACCTCTCAAATTTTCTTCTGCGCGAGATGGGATCGCAAGGGAAGAAGATTTCTATCGACGCGGCGGGAACGCATAGCAATCTGTCATTCCGTGACATCGCCAGAGTGGTGCTTACGGACGAGCTATCTATTCAATCTGAGACCTCGCCCGTCGAGACTGGGGACCGGGGCGCATCTACCCGCGAGAGAAGCGTATTAAAGTATCTTTTAACGGGAGATGATGACTCTGCGATAACCCCTAGCATTAAGCCGAAAGATTTTCGGACAGGTCGGGCTGCGCAGGTCAGTATTCTCCAAGGGTTGATCGATCAAATCGATGCGGAGCTATCTAATTATCCGGACCCGGAAGGATTAGAGAAGCAAAACGAGAATCTGGACATTTTGCTTGAGCGTATCGAAGCCGAAATGGCCGATGTACGCGCATCAGTTCGCACATTGCTTGACGACAAACGGCAACTTACTTCGGAGATCGGAAAGGCAGAGCGGCGATCTGTCGATATAGGGCTAAGTCTAGATAGTTTTGAGCAGCTAGTAGACGTATATGGCAGCGATATTGCCCGCTTAGAATCTATTGAAGAGGCAGGTTTCCTCCTTGGGTTGGATGGTAAGAAAGCTTGCCCTGTTTGCGGCGCGCCACCTGGATCTCAAGTCCACTCACATGGACTTGTCGATATTGAATCTGTTCGCGTGGCTGCAGAAATGGAGATTCAAAAGATCCGACAACAGCGCAACGAACTCGTTCAGACTGTGACGGACACAGAGGTAGAAGCGCTGCGATTGGCTGACTCAGTGAAGAGCTTGCGGGCAGAACTGAAGGAGGTCGAGGCTCAGCTTGAGAAAGCCACGCCTGATTTTGATGCTCAACAGCGGAAACTGGCGGAAGTCATGCCTATCCGTGATCGGGTTCGGTATGGGCTCGACATAATCGAAAGACGCGCCTCCCTGGAAAAACAAAGGTCAGAAATCGAAGACTCAAGGCCTCCGAAAAGAGATGCCGCAGTCCAATTCGGTCTGACAACACAAGTGGCACTCGAGTTCGCCGATGTGGTCCACGAGGTGCTACTTGCTTGGGGCTTCCCCGGACAAAAGCGTGTCACTTTTGACCTAGCAACCTATGATCTGATCATCGACGGAAAGGAACGTCGTAACAACGGCAAGGGCGTGCGCGCAATCACACACGCAGCGTTTAAAGTTGCGTTGTTAATGTATTGCAGAGAGCGGAAGCTGCCGCATCCGGGATTTCTGGTGCTTGATACGCCGCTGCTAACTTATCGTGATCCATTCAAGAAAGTTGGGGATTTGCTCACGCCAGACGAGGAAGAGCTTCGGAACACAGACCTGAAGGAGCGGTTTTTCGAACACCTTGGGCACCTTGGCGCGCATGCTCAGTTCACGATTTTCGAGAACGTCGATCCACCTGCGAAGATTAGGGACTACGCGAAGGTCGAGACTTTTACGAATGATCCGAACAACGGTCGCCAAGGCCTTTTGTAGCGCATCCTCGGCGCGCTTTCTGCTCATGTTCCGCGATGTCGTGCATCCCAGCCACGGCCAAAAATTCAGGCTATCCGCCCTTATCCTGCGATCAATTGAGCGTTCTGCTCGGTCCAGATTAGAGGAATGGGTCCGAGCAGGCCTTCCAGTTCTAACTCGGTGGACTGCTGCCCTTCAAGGATCGACTGGATAATTGCTGGCGCCAACAGGGTTAAGCGTAAGACGCGGCTGAGGTACGACTCGTTGATGCTTTCTGCTTTAGCGAGGTCCCGGACCGTGGCGTGCTTGCCGGACTCGAGCATGTCGCGCCAGCGGTGGGCGCGTACAACCGCCTTGACGAGGGTGATGTCGATGCGGCTCGCGCGCGGGATCCACGGCGCCACATCGGCGGGGGTCACGACCTGCTTGCGACCACCCTGGTGGCGCAGTGTGATGGGTATGTGGACCGAGATCGTCCGGCCGTCTCGGCTGAGCGTCGGGCGGCGTGACTTGCCAACGATGAGGCTCTGCTGAGCGGTCATGCAGCCTCCTGCTCGGGGACAGTGGCGCTGCGGAGATCATGGCAAAAAGAGGTCAGGCCGTCGACCCGCAGGCGGAGGTCGATGCCGGTTGGGCTAATGTCCACACGCTCGACCAGCAATTCGATGATGCGGGCCTGCTCGGCCGGAAATAGCTCGGCCCAAAGAGGTTCGAATTCAACCAGCGCACTGCGGACATCGTTCTCGCCAAGCGAGGTGCCGGCCTTCTGTGCTGCGCGCCAGGTGGCCACAATGACCTCCGGCGACAGCAGCAGTGACCGGATCTGTTCAATGACGATCCGCTCGATCTCCGCAGCCGGGACTTGGCGAACCGCGCAGGCGTCGGTCCCGCGCTTAATGACGCTCTGGCTGATGTAATAGCGATAGAGCTTGCCGGCTTTCCGGGTGTGGGTCGGTGACATCGCCGCACCGTCTGGACCGAACAGCAGCCCCTTCAGGATCGCCGGGGTCTGTGCCCTGGCGCCGGCAGCTCGCTTTCGTGGGCTGTCTTTCATGAGGGCGTGCACCTGGTCCCAGAGCTTGCGGTCGATGATGGCCTTGTGCTCGCCGGGGTAGGACGTGCCTTTGTGGACGGCTTCGCCAACGTAAACCCGGTTGTTGAGCAACTTGTACAACACGCCTTTATCCAGGAGGTGGCCGTACCGGTTCGTTGCGCCTTTCGCCACCAGCTCCCGCGCCAGTAAGGTCGCGGACTTCAGGACCAGGAAGCGCTTGAAGATGCCACGCACCGTCTCAGCGTCGGCATCATGAATAATGAGCTTGCGGTCCTGAACCTCGTAGCCAAGCGGCGTCCAGCCGCCCATCCACATGCCCTTCTTGCGGGAGGCCGCCACCTTGTCGCGGATACGTTCGCCGGTGACCTCGCGTTCGAACTGACCAAAGGACAGCATCACGTTGAGCACCAGCCGCCCCATCGGGCTGCGGGTGTCGAACGACTGGGTGATAGACACGAAGGTGACGTTGCGCCGGTCGAAAGTCTCAACCAGATTGAGGAAATCCAGCATCGACCGGGAGAGCCGGTCGATCTTGTAAACGAGGATAATGTCTAGTTTGCCGGCCTCGATATCGGCAAGTAGCCGCTTCAGCGCCGGTCGCTCCAGAGTGCCACCGGAAATGCCTCCGTCGTCATATTGGTCGGGCACGAGCGTCCAGCCTTTGGCGCGCTGGCTGACAATGAAGGCCTCGCATGCCTCCCGCTGAGCTTCCAACGAGTTGAATTCCATGTCGAGGCCCTCCTCGCTGGATTTGCGGGTGTAGACCGCACACCGTAGTTTGCGGACCAGCGGCGCGGCGTCATGAGAGGGCGATCGATGGCCTCGGTCGGCGGTGGCCGCAACAGATTTGGGCTCGATCGAGCCCCTTCGGCGGGCGCTCATGATTTCACCTGGTGATTCTTGAGGCCGAAGAAGACCCAGCCATTCCACTTGGTGCCGGTGATCTCGTGGGCGACGGATGACAGCGATTTATAGGGGCGGCCGAGATACTCGAAGTCGTCGGTCCGAACCGTCACGCAATGCGAGATGCCCTGCCATTCCCGGATCAGCTGAGTGCCGGCGATCGGCCGGTGAACCGGGCGAGCTTTGCGCTCGGCAATGCTCTTGGTTTCATATTGCTTGGCCATGGCGCGGAGGCGGTCGATCGTCTCGCGGGCCAGGCCGCCGTAGGCCAGCTCCTGGATTCGATAAGCCAGCCGGCTCTCCAGGAAGCGGCGGTTGTACTGGGGCGGCTCGCTGTCAAACAGCTCCCGCCACCTTGCCTTCAAAACGGGGGCAGATGCGCCCTTAAGGGCGGCTAATTGGTTCAAAACGGTGTCATTCACGTACGGAGATCCTCGTGTTCACGGGGACCATGACCGTGTGACCCGGGCTCGAAGTCGAGCGGAGAATCTCGATTTGACGGCAAAATGAGACTGGACTTGCGGGCATTAAGACGCTGGAGGCCAAGCGCCAGGATGCCGGCGATTTCGGCCAGATCGTTGTGCGGAGATATTGTCGTCATGCTGAAGCCCTCCGCCGAGAGCTACTCAACAAGTTTGATGGCCGTATCGGTTGTAATAGTGATTTTAAGGGAGGAAAACGGCCAGCAGTTAAACTGGACAGCGAATCTAATGGCGGCGAATGCACCTAAGTATCTGCCGTTGTGGGCAATTGTTAACGAGTGGGCCGGATCCAGCGGCGAACCGGCTCTCCTTGTTGTCCGCCGGATAGGCGAGTGGGCCATCATGGATGGCTTCGCATCCGACGCCTTCATCCATCAAAATGGTACTGTGATCTCACGAATCGATATTTACGCGTCCTGCATGGCAGTCGCTGATTCGAGCCCACATTCGAATGGCCGATGGAATACACGGGTTGCCGAGGGGGCGTTGGTCAGCGGTGCGAGTGTCGTCGAATTTTGCAAATCGAATGACGTAGCTCGTCCAAGATCACTGGCCGAGCCCGCTCGTTTCACCTGGCGCGCCAAATCGCCAAAACACGGAGCGCCGCCACCCTGCGCAGGAGCAAGCGAACGGGTAACGCAGATGGAAGCTGCCGAGAGCGCGGAGGGATCGATGAATACTATGACATCGATGTTGTATGGCGAAGAATACGGGTTAATGGGCTCGGATCCGATGCCCTCGGCGCCCAACTTCCGCGGAGATGCTCTTGAACGCTGGTCGAGATATACGGTCATGGCTCAGGGCTATATCGATCTAAGTAAGCGGCCGGGGTTGCAGGATCGCCTTGATGCCCTTGTTCGTGGCTGGGAGAAGGCCTCGCATCAGCCGACAGCGGAGCAATTGAGCGTTCCGGGCGCTGCGGAAGAATCGAAAGAGCCGAGGGAGGTCAAGGTCGGTCGGCCCAAGGGGCGCGCTTATCAAATGTCCGACGACAAGCTTCTCATTAAGATGAAGGAGGCGCACGAGAAGGAGGGAGGCTCGATTGCGGCGATTGCCAGCAGGTTCGCCGAGCAGGCCGAGGGCGGCGGCACCCACGCCAGCAAAGCAAGGCGGCTGTCGACCGCCTTTCTCAAAGATAATCCCCGCTAGCGGCATATTTCGGAGTTTCGCTGCGTTAAACTCCCAAGACATTATCCAACAGAATTGATCTTGCTTCTTTGCCCGCAGCACGCGGCGAGGAGAGATCATGAAGATTTTCAATACCTGTACGATGCGAGCTGGATCCAGGAACGGACCATGAAGCGGCATTGGATGCCGCTTTACATCGCAGATTACCTGGCCGGCACAGCGCATCTCACCACTGCGGAGCACGGCGCCTACCTTCTGCTGATCATGCATTACTGGTCGAAGGGGGCGCCGCCCATCAGCGACGAGGTTGCACGTCGCGTCACCCGGATGACCAACCACCAATGGTCCAAATCGCTGCCCGTTCTAAAGTCTTTCTTTTTGGAAGACTGGCGTCACGAGCGGCTAGAGGGCGAATTGGTCCAAGTTGCTGAAAGATCTAAGGCGAATTCTGCAAACGCACGAAAGTCGCATCTGTCTCGCAGCAATCTTGCATCTGATCCGCAACACACAACCACAATCTACAATCAGATTATAAACGATGAAGAGGGAACGCGAGGCGCGTCAGCTGCAGAAATTGAACCGGCAAGCGAAGCGACATCGCTCGCACTTGCGTTCCTGAAAGCCGCTGGCCTTGCCGACCAATCGAAACTTTCTCCCGGCTGGTACGGCCTCAACGGTCGGGCCGCCATGTGGATAGCCGCCGGCTATTCAAATGCGATGATTGTCGAAGAGACCAAGCTCGTCGTTCAGCGCTCTACTGACCTTAAGCCAATCGCGTACTTCGAAAAGGCTTTCGCGACGGCATACGCCCGTCAGCGGCGGCCTCTGCCTGTCACAACCACACCCCCACCGGAGCAAGCAAATGCCGGACAACGACGACCTCACAAACAAGGACGGATCTACGATGCCCTCGACGGACAAATCGCCCTCGCAAGAGCCTTCGAACAAACTGACCGCGGTGGAGGCGCTGCTGGCTGCTCAGAAGCTTCTCGGATGCTTCCGACAGGGCGATGCGAATGACCCTGTTGTGTATGGATCTGCTATTGCGGCGGTGTTGTCGGAGTACCCTCGTGAGGTCGTGATGTACGTCTGCCACCCGTTCACGGGACTTCCCTCAACGAACACGTTCATGCCCAGCGTGTTCGAGGTCAAAGCGGCTTGCGACGAAAGGTCCTCTTGGCTAGCGAAGCTCGAAAAGCACCGCAATTGGGGTAATTCGACCATTGAAGCGCGTAAGGTCGCAATCGCAGGGCCAAAGGAGGTCAGATCTACGCGTGCCGATCTAATCGAAAAGTACGGCAAGGGCTTTGGACTAGACGAGGAACCGCCTGAGCTGCTCTCAGCAAGCCCTGCCTTCACGCCTGTGACGCTTAGCGACCACTATGCGGTGCACCGCCTCGGATTCGTGAAGCGAACTCCGAGCAAAACAGGGAGCTCCGTCGTGAAGCCAGCCTGGGACGGAGCAACTCGATCCACCGTGACCAAGATGCTCACGCTAAATCGCCTTGCGAATTGGATCATTGCTCGGCTGTCTCGGATCTAAGAGGGCTGCCATGTTTGTGAGCCCGATGACATACTTAGGCGTCTCATCGGGCTCCGAGCGAGAGGGAATCAAGTACGACCTTGGGCACCGGACCGGTTAGGGTGTTTCATCCAGAAAGAGTCTGACCTCAATCCAGAAAGCCCATCAGCGCGCACACCGGTGATCAAGGTGGCAATAACGGCGTCGGACTGATTAGGCTGCTCACGCAGGGAGGAATAGTCCCCGTCCTGGCAGAGCTTGCTCTCGGGGGGGGGTATCAAAACTCTGCGGCCTAGGGGCATCGGACCGGTTAGGGTGGTCCGCACGCAAATAGTTGGTTTTTTAATCTGAAAAGCCCACCTATATTTGGCCCCAACCGCGGCCCAGGCTACTCGTATTCTGCGGAATTAATAGAGAACGCCACTTCTTGCCGTCCATCGCCTTTAATGCTGCGCGATTGCACGCTTACTGCCAAGAAATCGGCTTGGGAGCGGTTGCTTATCAAGGTCGGTGGCCGACTTCTTTCATAACATCTGATGTGCGAACGACAGCGGTTGCCGCGAGGTGGCGATTTGATTGCAGGTGTGGTGGGCTGTCGGCGGAGGCATCAAACTTGGTGCGGGAGGGGCTGTGGACCGGGTAGGGTGGTTCACACGCAAAAAGTTGATTTTAAAATTAGGAGCCGTCTCACGCCAAAAATGTATCGAGGAAGCTCCCTTCCAAAAATTGCTGATTCAATACAAGAAGACCACCTTGTTTTCGGCGCCACTGGCAAATCCGTCGTAGCCGACGTCTCGTACACAACATGGCAACCTTCCTTCGGTTCAACCGTGCGTGAGGCCGGCATCCACCGCCAGTTCTTGCCCGGTGGCATAGCGCGCGTGATCCGAGCACAGGAACAGCGTCAGCCCGACCATCGCCTGCGGTGACAAAATCTCTGGAATACACTGGTTTTAAACGATCATGGTTTTGTAGTTCTCCGGAAGCCGGTTCCGCTGATCGGCGGTGAACACTACGCCGGCCAACAAGGTATTGACGGTGATGCCGTGCGGACCGAGCTCTCGGGCCAGCGACCAGATCATGCCAATCAGCGCCGATTTCGACGTCACATAGTGCAAGAAGTGCGGACGGCCCATGCGAACGGTGCCCGAGGACACGTTGACGATGCGGCCCCAATTCTGCGCCCTCATGTCCGGCTCGATAGCCCTGATGCAGTGGAACGTCCCGGTGACGTTAACATCCAGCGTTGATCGCCACTCGGCGGGATCGATCTGCTGAAATGGGACGCGCTGCAGGTCATTCAAGCGAGAAGCGTTGTTGACCAGGATGTCGATGCGACCGAATTGTGAGCGGATCGCATCGGCCATGCCGAACACTCGATCCCGGTCGCTGATGTCGACGCAGAGCGGCAGGGCCTCGCCGCCGGCCGCCTCGATCTGGTCCGCAACTGCGGTAGCCTGATCCAGATCGAGGTCGGCCACAACAACTTTCGCACCGTGCTCTGCAAATCCAAGTGCGAGCGACCGGCCGATATTGCGGCTCGCCTCGGTGATCACCGCGACACGCCCTGCCAGCCCCTGCATTTTTCCGGCAAGGGAGCTTTCCGGCGGCATCAAGTCAGCGCCTCCTCGGGCGCCGCCTGCCGCAGGACGGGCATGACATTGCGTAGGAAGGCAGCTGCAAGCAGGCTGGTGATCAGTGCGAATGCGGCCAGCGTCCATAGGCTGCCGCTAAAGGAACCGGTCTGTTCCCGACCGTAGGCCAGCAGGTTCGGCGCCACCACGCCGCCGATCGAGCCGATGCTGTTGATGAAGGCGAGGCCGCCGGCCGCGGCGGAGCCGCCGAGCAAGTCGCCGGCATGCGCCCAGAACACGCCGAAAACCGACCAGATGCCTAGCACGCCGACGCAAATTCCAACGAACTGTTGGATCGGCGTCGGAGCGATTGCGGCGAAGCCGTAGCCCGCGGCGGCCAGTAAGCAGCTCAGCGCAATGTGCCAGCGGCGGTCGCCCGTCTTGTCCGAGCTGCGTCCGCAGAAAATCCCGGCAATCCCGCCGATGATGAAGGCAAGCGAGATCAGCAGGCTGATCTGAATATTGCTCAGTGCAGGAAATGCCGGCTTGAGGATCTGAGGGAGAAACAGCACGGTGCCGAAATTGGCACATACCAGGAAGAAGCAGGTCAGCGTGGTAAGCAGCACGCGCGAGTCGAGAAATCCTTGGCGCGTCGTGGTGGCGCCAAGCAGGCGCTTCTGGGCCTCTTCGTCATCCAAGCGCTGCTGCAACCAATGTTTCTCGCCGTCCGACAGCCACACAGCATCTTTGATGTAGTTGGGAAGCAAAAACGGTACCATCAGGCCAATGGCAATCGTAATGACGCCCTGCACAATGAACATGGTCTGCCAGCCGTGCAGGCTGGAGAGCTGGAATGCCATCAGCCAGGTCGTGAAAGGTCCTCCGACGGCATAGGCCAGTGCCGTGGTCGACAGCAGTGTTGCATAGGCCACGCCACGCTGCTGTCGTGGCAGCCAGAGCGCCAGGTAGAACAGAAGTCCCGGCAATAGGCCGGCCTCGGCGACCCCGAGTAGAAAACGCAGGGAATACAATGACGTGGCGCCCTGGACGAAAGCCATGGCGACTACTACCGCGCCCCAACTAATCATGATGCGGGCCAGCCAAATGCGCGCGCCGACCCGCGCCAGAATGAAATTGCTCGGGATCTCGAACAGTAGGTAGCCCACGAAGAAAATGCTGGCGGCCACGCCGTACTGTGCCAGCGAAAGGCCGAGATCCTTGTTCATCTCCAGCGCCGCGAAGCTGACGTTGGTGCGATCCAACAGACTGACAAAGAACAGCAGCATGGTAATCGGCAGCAGCCGTACATTCACTTTCCGAAGAATCTTGGATTCAGAAATATTCGGCATAACCCTGTCCATTGCTAATGATCCAATCCAATTGAGCGTGTGCATGAAGCGGCATCGTTCGTCTCGCGTAGCGGGTCAGATGCTGTAATCCTAGCAGGCTCGATCGCTGCGCCCTCTCAGGAAGCCCTCATCTGCAGGTGTTCGGGTGAATAGCCGGCGATCTGCGAGTAGCCCTGAACGATCGCCTTGCGTTCCTCGAACGGTGCCACGTCTTCGACCGCATCGTTGGGCGAATTGAGCCGCGACAGCACGAAGTCGATGACGCGTTCCGGCCCACCCTCGCGGTTGATCATCACCACCGCATAGGCCTTTTCGCGCCGCTCGCGCTCGTAGGCCTGCAGGCTGGCAGCCGGATCGCCGTGGGCATTCGACAATTCGGCTCCCAACGACTTGGCATCTAGGATCGCCTGGGCCGCGCCGTTGCCGCCGAATGGGTACATCGGATGCGCAGCATCGCCCATGAGGGTGACACGCCCGAAGCTCCAGCGCGGCAGCGGCGCCCGGTCTGACATGGCGTATTCCCAGATATCTTTTGTGGCGGACGCCAACGCGTAGATGTCGAGGTCCGGGAGATCAATTGGCTCTAGCATGGCGAGGCAGCGCTCACGATTGGCGCGACCATCCCAGCCTTGCTGGGCGACAAAACCGGCACCGTCAGCGGCGGCGCGGTGTACCAGCACCCAGTTGGTCAGCATGGTGCCGGGGGTCTCGCCCTTGGCAATCGGAAACAGCACCAAGCGCGCATCGATGGTGCCGGCCACCACAAAATGCTTGCCTTCGCCAAACGACGGCCAGTCAGCGGTACCGCGCCACATCAGGCGACCGCTCCAGCGCGGCCGTCCCTCATCCGGGTACAGCGCCGCGCGCAGTGTTGAATTGATGCCGTCGGCACCAATCAGCACATCGCCGCTGGCCGTCTCGCGGTCGCCGGTCGCCGAGACGAAGGTGGCCGAAACGCCGCCAGCGATTTCGAGGTGTGATTCGAACCGAAGACCGGTA
Source organism: Tardiphaga sp. vice154 (assembly GCF_007018645.1). NCBI lineage: Bacteria > Pseudomonadati > Pseudomonadota > Alphaproteobacteria > Hyphomicrobiales > Nitrobacteraceae > Tardiphaga > Tardiphaga sp. vice154. The sequence goes on along the minus strand of NZ_CP041399.1, from coordinate 5,434,705 downwards.
TGCACGCATTCTGCCGACAGGCGGTCCACCACAGCATTATACAAGAGCTGCTGCAGGCGGCCGCGGTGGATCGAGACCTGCGGATAGGCCAGACCGGCCTTCCGGCCGCGCGCCTCTTTCCACGCGGTCAAGCCGCTCGCCGTCCGATAGAAAAGTTCGTCCGGCGCCACGCCTGCGGTTTCAATCGCCGGTAACATGCCGATCTCGTCGAACGTTGCCATCGCGTTCGGCATCAGATTAATGCCGACGCCGAGCGCCTGGATCGCCGGCGCGGCTTCGTAGATATCGCATTCGATGCCATGCTTGTGCAGGAATAGAGCCGTGGTGAGTCCACCAATGCCGGCGCCGATGATGATCGCTTTCATGGTTTGCCTTTCGAATTCTCGGGACCTGCGGGTTAGGATTGCGCTTATTCCGCGTCGGGCTTCGTAGTACCGTCGGTTCCGACCCATCCATGGTGCGAGATGTCGAACACGATGCCGTCGGGATCTTTGAACTTGCGTTCGAAATTGCCGGTCTTCTCATCGCCGAGATCGAAGTAAAATTCGCCGCCGGCTGATTCGATCAGCTTGCGCGTGGCCGCCATGTCGTCGACTTGAATCCCGAAATGGTCCGTGCCCACGCTGCGGGCGGCGTCGGCGCTGGCCGCCCCGCGCGCGCCAAAATAGTTCAGCAGCGCTAAATTGATCACGCCATCGCTAAGATATACTGCCGCTCCAATCGGCAGTTCTTGCTGTCCGACGCGCTTGAATCCGAACACCTGTTCGTAGAACAGCGCCGACTTTTCCAGACTTTTAACGCGCAGGGCGATGTGGCGAAGTCGCGGTTGCATTTCAATTCTCCTGATCTTGAGATGACGATCTTTCGCTCGGTAGGCCGTGAATTTGGTAAGAGGGTTAGTATGCGCTTGCGCGCGGGATGTCGGGCTCGCCGATAATCGCGCGAAGGAACTGCACCGAGGGATCTTCCGCCGTCGCAAGCGCCTGCAGGATTTCGAAGTGGTTCTTGTGAGCGATCTCGCGGCAAGCGGCAAGCTTTCCGGCGCCATGAAGCGCGGCAGAAAACGCGCAGGCCTGGCGGATAAATTCGGGCGACTCGTTCGCGCCATACAAAACGTGGAGCGGGACGCGGCAGTTCTCGACATGGTGAATGGGGCTGAGTGCCCATGCTTCGTCCGCCGACAGGTCGATGTAGGACCCCCGCGCGCTCAAAATGACAGGTTCGAGATCGTACGCCCCGCTGATGCAAACTGCGCCAAGGATCGCCGCCGGGTCGATTCCGAGCGCGCCCCAATCCTGCTGCGCGAGCAAAGCCACCATATGGGCGCCCGACGAATGGCCGGATATCAATAGCTTCTCCACTACGCCGCGTTCGATCTGGTCGCGGTAGGTCCATGCCAGCGCGGCGACCAGCTGCTGCAAGACGTCTGGCATTCGGGTCGCGGGTAGCTTGCCGAAGTCCGGCACAATGAAATTGGTTCGCAGCTCGTTCATCAACGGTGCCAGGAATGCACCATCGCTCTTCGATTGACCGCGCCATGCCCCGCCATGGATATGAAAATGCGCAAAGCGCGCCCCTTCACCAGCGGGATAGACATCGAGTACTTCGACCGGCCCGGCGCCGTAACGAACCTCTCGGTAACCGTGCGTACGGGCGCGGACATCCGGCGCTGCGGCGGCCCACTGCTTCAGCAGGACTTCCATATTGTCGGCCCATTCACGCTGGGTATAGGCGGCGTCGAGCTCCGCCTGCGTGTAGCCTGCATAGATTAGAGGGCCGCGTTCGCTCATCGATTTTGTCGCCTGTCGAGTGGAAAACCTGCGCAAGTATCGACAGCGCCTCGGCAGAAAGCCATTGCAAAAGCAGGCTTCAGCTATAACATCTGGTAATGTCCATAAATCACCGAGAGTTGAGCGTTTTTTTGGCGATTGCGCGATCCGGAAGCATCAATGCCGCCTCTAAGGCGATGGGAATGACGCAGCCGGCCCTCAGCCGGTCGTTGAAACGTCTTGAGAACCAACTCGGTGCCCATTTATTCACCCGTCACGCATCCGGAATGACACTGACTGCTTTTGGCGGCGCATTGCGGCGGCACGCTGAATTGGTTGAGTTCGAGTCCAACCGGGTCGTTGAAGAACTGAAGTTGCTGGGCGGCGCGGGCTCCGGCTCGGTGCGTGTCGGACTCGTGCCCAGCGTGATCGGCGGCTTGTTTCAATCCGCCTTGCCGCACGTCTACAAGGCGTCGCCAAAAATTCAGATCCGGCTGGTCGAGGGATCGGGAGACCGCATGATCGAGGCAGTGGCGCGCGGTGAGGTGGACTTTGCCGTGGTCGGCCGCCTAAGCATGGAGACGACGCCCGACTTGGTGGCGACGCCGATCGCGCGGGAAGAAGTCTGCGTCGCTGCGGGCGCGCAGCATCCGGTGTTCAGCAAAGCCAAAAAGGTCACTCCAAAACAGCTGCGCAATTATGTTTGGGCGTTGCCCGAGAACGGTAACGCCATCTGGTATGGATTTTTGGAGCTGTTCCGATCGGCCGGACTGGAACCGCCCGTGCCGGCCATCTCAAGCAATTCGGTTCACGCGCTGAAATCAATCGTCGGCCATCATCATCATTTGACGATGATGACGCGGGTGGTTTTCGCGCTGGAGGAGCAGCATGGACTGATCCTGCCCGTGCCTGGGACATCCTGGTTGCGCGAGCTCGCGGTCGTACGCCGCACTCGGAGCAACCTGATGCCGGCGGCGCGATTGCTGTTGCGCGAATTGCAGAAGCAGGCGCTATATGAGTCTGTCGTAGCGTAATGAAGGGCGTCGATCGCCCCGTGCGGTAGACCGCTCTTGCTGCAAAGGGGACCATTGATGTCTGTATCGTGCTGTGGAGAGGTTATCAACTTAGGGGGAAAGTATCCGCCGGTTAGGGTGATTCATACAGAAGAAGCAAAGCTCAATACAGAAACCCATCGGTGCTTGATGCGGTGGCCAAGAGACTACGTGAGAGCGATGTCGGAATAGTCGTGATGATGAAGAAGGGCACTGTTATGCTGGTTGAGCGCATTCGTAGGCCCGACGATCTACGTTCTCGCTCCAGCTAAAGACGCGGGTGGGGGGGCGAAAACTCAAGGGCTAAAGGCATGGGACCGGTTAGGGTGGTTCATCCAGAGAGAACCAGAGCTCAATCGAGAAAGCCCACCTACCATTGCAGACGTGTGCAAGCCGTAGTGCTGATCGCTGACGCGCGATCCGTCAAGCTTGCGAAATTGCGACCATCCTGAGATGGGGCTCGATCTCTCGCTCACTCAGGCTTGCGGTCGGTGGCGCAAGGGGGAGGGGGGCCTAAAAGTCTGTGCGATCAGGCCGGCCGGACCGGTTAGGGTGCTTCGCACGGAAAGAAACAGAAGCTCAATACAGAAAGCCATCTGTGTGCCATGGCAAGCGACAGCAATTAGCCCTACCTGACAGGTAGGGCTAGATTTAGCTAAGCCGAACGCCATCCCCTAGCTGTAGTCATTTAGCTATCCGACGCGGATGATCTGTGCGGATACGGACATGCCGCGCCGGCAGACTACGGTCGCCATTTGACCCTAGTTGGACATCAACCTGGAGTGCACCGTGGCGCGAACGTTAACCCCTTCGCGGCGGAACGAAGAGACGTTGACAGCGTTGTCGGATGAGTCATTCAGGCAGTTGGTACGGTAAGCTCCTCTAAGCGATCGTGTATGGTCAACTCCGGTGCAATGACGCTATCCAGAATTGGAAGCATTATGTCTTCCGAACCGAGGCTGGTCTCTCCTACCGCCTCCGACGCCTCCCTAAATCGTCAGGACGAGCTTCCGTATCGTCGCCGCCAACAGGCTCTCCTTCGCGAATTTGGAACGGCGGCGTTACAGACGCGTGATTTCCGGCACATTCTTCAGCAGGCCTCCGAACTGAGTGCCCGCGGTCTGGGATGCTCATATGCCAAAGTTCTGGAGTATCTCCCCGATGAAAAGCGTCTGATCGTGCGCGCGGGCATTGGCTGGCCCGCGGGCACGGTCGACCATGTATCGCTAGGCGCGGATATCGAATCTCCCGCCGGCTTTGCTTTTCAAACTGGGCAGTCAGTCATTTCAAATCATCTGCATCAAGAGACGCGTTTTCGAACGCCAAAACTTTTGGCCGAGCATGGCATCAAACGCGCGATCAATGTGCTTATCAGGCGGGGTGGCGAAGGCGATACTCCCTTCGGTGTCCTCGAAGCGGACAGTCCCGATCCCGGACAGTTCGATGACGCCGATGCGGATTTTTTGGCAGGTTTTGCCGGCCTTCTCGGCATTGCGATTGAACGTCAACACGCAGACGCCAAGCTTCAGCAAGCCCTCGATCATGAGGGGCTACTGACGCGTGAGATGAGTCATCGCGTCAAAAACAGCCTCTCCTCCGTCGTGGGCCTTCTGCGTGTCCAGGCACGCGTTTCCGAGTCCGTTGACGTGAAGAACGCTTTGGAAAATGCAGCCATGCGTGTCGCGTCCATCGCAGAAGTTCATGATCATCTGTGGCGGGGCAGCAAGGTTGGATTTGTCGATCTATCAGACTTTGTCGGTCATCTTTGCCAAAATCTTCAGAGTTCCGCACCGGAACATACGGTTCAGTGTCACTCTGAACCTATTATCATATCCGCCGACAAGGCGATTCCGTTGGGGTTGCTCGTCAACGAGTTGGTCACGAACGCTGTCAAGTACGCCTATGTCGATTTACCAGGTGTGATCCGGGTCGAGGCCCGGGAAATCGACGGCCATCTGCTTGTTGAGATTTCCGACGAGGGCGCAGGGCTACCCGAAGGATTTGACGTCAACCAGCCGCGCAACAGTCTTGGCTTTCGTGTCATCAACGGCTTGGTCAAGCAGTTGATGGGCGAGTTGAGAATCTCTAAAAACATTCCAAGGGGAGCGTTATTCACAATCAAATTTCCCCTCGATCCGCCCTAAACGAACGCTTGATGCGCAAGTTGAAGTCGACATACCGGGCGCCGGAAAACAGCGCTAATTTTATGAGTTAACTTTATATGCTTTCTAGCGCTTCACCGATCCGCATTCTTGTTGTCGAAGATGAAATAGTCATTCGTATGGACGTGGTCGAGATGCTCGACGCGGCCGGGTTCGACATTCTTGAGGCTGCCAACGCGGACGAGGCCATTCAGATGCTCGAACGCAATTCCGATATTCGGCTGGTATTTACCGATATCGATATGCCGGGTTCAATAGATGGTTTAAAATTGGCGGCGACGGTCAGAGACCGATGGCCACCGATTAGGATCATCGCGACTTCGGGGCATTTCAAAGTACGAGCCGGGGACCTTCCGGCCGACGCCCGGTTTATTGCCAAGCCTTACCAAGCCGCGCAAATTATCAGCGCTGTTCGTGAACTTACTAGCGTGAGATGACGGATGCATCGAATTGGCGCCACAAATAGTGGGATGAAGCCTACCCGTACTTTCTAGCTAGAAGAATGCCAGTCCGTTTCTGGCAAATAGCGTCGTTTCGTTGCTATGCAGCAATGCGTCGGCTATCGGGGGATAGCGGACTCGGGCGTTGCGTCAGGCTGGCAGATTTCTGGTTCACGGCCTAGGCTCAGGACCCATTAATTTTCTTGCCGACGGACAGATTGGTTGATTCACTGGTGATGCTGGGAGGCGTCGCCATGACTGATTTGTTTCTGCTGACCGCGGCGCAGATGCGCCGTATCAAACCTTATTTTCCATTGTCGCATGGAATTGCGAGGGTTGATGACCGGCGGGTGATCAGCGGGATCGTCTTCGTCATCAGAAACGGACTTCGCTGGCGTGATGCACCGCGTGAGTATGGCCCCCATAAGACGATCTATAATCGGTTTGTGCGCTGGAGCCGTCTCGGCGTCTTCAACAAAATCTTCGCGGAATTAGCGCGCAAGGCTGGCAAGCCAGCCCGCCTGATGATCGATGCGACCCATCTGAAAGCGCACCGCACCGCCGCAAGCCTTTTAAAAAAGGGCCTGTTCTCCGACGTATCGGCCGCACGAAAGGCGGATTGAACTCGAAGCTGCATGCCGTCTGCGATGGTCAGGGACGGCCGGTCATCATGCTGCTCAGTGAGGGCCAGATGAGCGATTACAAAGGTGCGGCCTTGATAATCGATGCACTGCCGCCGGCCAGGGAGTTGCTCGGCGACAAAGGGTACGATGCCGACTGGTTGCGACAGGCTCTTGCCGAGCGCGGCATCAAAGCCTGCATTCCGTCCAGATCAAATCGCAAAACGCCGATCGAGCATGATCGTGTACTCTATCGCCAGCGCCACAAGATCGAGAACATGTTCGGCAGGCTCAAGGACTGGCGACGTATCCACACCCGTTACGACCGATGCGCTCACACATTCATGTCCGCCATCTGCATCGCTGCCACCGTCATCTTTTGGCTCTGATCAATGAGTCCTGACCCTAGTTGACGGAATTAGCCGTCATAATGAATTAGCGTGCGGCCCGGCGACTTGAGCTGCATTAGGAATGCTAGGGGCTCTTGGTGTCCGCTCGGGGATGAGGGGGGGTGGTAAAACTCACGGGGTTAGGGGCATCGGACCGGTTAGGGCGGTCCACACGCAAAAAGTTGTTTTTTTAATTAGAAAAGCCCACTTCTCAGGCGGGATATGAAACCGAGCCTTCAGAGGAATTAATACAGAAAGCCACCTCGCGTTTCGGGTACGCCGTCGACCACGGACAGCTTCTGACGCAAAGCCGCCATTCTATTATCCACGGGGAAAGAGCGCCGTGAAGGTCGTGCCGTGCTTCTCTGATGAGGCTACCTTGATCGTTCCGCCATGAGCGATGACGATCTCGTTCGTAATATATAAACCCAAACCCAAATTGTTCGACTGTAAGTGCGCGTCTTCACCTTCGCCGCTTCGAACCAGCGCGTCGAAGATTCTCGCAACTGCGCCCGGGGAAATGGGAACGCCGTCGTTGTGAATCGAAACGGTGACATCGGTCGTCTCGCCGTTGACGCTGACGCTGATGGGAAGATCCTTGAAGCCGTATTGCACGGCGTTGCCGAGTAGGTTCGAAAGGACCTGCCCGATGCGCGGCCTGTCCCAGTTTCCGTTGGTGTCGCCCGACACATCGACCGTGAATGTGCGCTCCGGATGAGCGGCACGCATCTCATCGACGAGTTGCCGCGCGACAAAGGCCATATCCATCTGAGCCCGGATGACCCGCAGGCCGGATCCTATGCGGGCTCTTGTGAGGTCCAGAAGTTGGTCAAGGATCTCGATTGCGCGGATTGAACTCAAAGAAATTTGAGATATCAGCATTCTCTGACGTTCGCTGAGCGCCCCAATTCGCCCGATCAGCTCCGCCGACATCGTCATGGCACCTATCGGATTGCGAAGATCGTGGCCAAGGATCCCAAGGAAGAGACTACGGGAGCGCTCGACCTTAAGGGAGTAATAGCTGATGGACTCCGTCAACTCCTGGTCGATGGCCTCATTAAACCGCGTCAAATCTACGATATCCTGCCGCGTAGTCTCCGTTGCCTGTGCCCCCCACAGCTTTATGACGCTCGCACGCAGTGCGCGATACTCGGAGACCATCTGATCCATGTTGAATCCGCCCGCCTGTCTAAGCGCGGCGTGAACTTCGGCTACGCTTTCGGTGGAATGCTTTGCGTTCATGCCTTGCGATTTGCTCACCTGCTCCGCATCCGTCTGCAGGCTATCAATGTCGTCGGCGATGAATTGAAGGATGTATTCGATGTGGTTGCGCAGTGAAAGCGGGCTCGCCGCTTCCGGCGACGGGGCCAATGTCCCAGCAAATGCTTCCCATTCGGCGATGATGGGCGCGGAGTTTTCCCGGATGAAGGTCGACATGCGCATGATCAGCTTTCAAATATGTCGCAGGAGGGTAGGAAATCACGACCGTCTACCGGTCAGACTGGGCGGACTGGTGTCATGCGACCGCCGACGATCGCACGCGAGCCGCCATTGGGGGGGGAGCGCCCGTGGGAGCCGAATATCGGCCGAGCGTAGCGGATTGGTCGATCAGCGACTGGTAGCACTCGCAGGACAGCGCCTCCAACCTGGATCGATCGAGGATTTTGATCACGCCGCGCGAGAACGAGATGGTGCCGTCCTTCTGAAGTTGGTTGGGCTGGGAGCCGAAAAACGGGCCGATTACGGTCATGGAGCTCTCCTGAAAAGGCGGGAGCGCTACCGAACTCTCTGTCACCGTTAACAGCCTGGGGCGGACGGCGATGCTGTAACAACACCCCAGATTCAGTCCGGTTCCGTACGGTGCCCCGGTAACGGTGGGATGGTGGGCTCGGCAAGGTGGTCGATCGACCATGCCGTCAGATCGTAAATTCCTCGATATATGACGATTATTCGGCGCAAATCCGCTCACTCGTCAGACATCGAAGGCGCCGTTCTGATCGGCTTTCACGTTTTGAATCCGGAAAAAGTCGGGAAGCCGACATGCGGCTAAAAGCAGCCCACTTCATCGAAGAATTTGATAGTTCGCTAAAAGCGACTGTGCTGCAGCGATTTTTGCAGTTCCTATAGATCCAGTGCTAGGCCCTTGGTGCCGCCTGCGGATTAGTTTCAAGTATATGTTGTCCTCCGGACCGAATAAGCGGGAACGTTAGATACAGCCGTTACTTTATCGTTGGATCGGATTTGCAAAGTAAGCGAACTTTCTTCGCTTCAGCTTCCTTCACCAAAAGCATTCGACGTCGAAGCCGAGCACGTTGCCGCCGGACGCTTGAATTCGATCAAAATTCACCCCTACGCTCATGGAGCAACAAATGACGGACACTCGAAACGTCTCGCAGGCGACCGTGCCTGGCGAGAAGACATCCGAAGGATTCGGCCGGCGTCGTTTTCTCGCCTGGTCGGGTACGGCACTCCTGGGCGCCGTCGCGCTCAGCGGCAAGCTACCGGGCTTCAGCATCGAGCAGGCCTTGGCACAGACCCCGGGCGGCGCCGCGATGGCGAAGGCCGTCGATCTCGGCGAAGGCGACGTCGGCATCCTGAACTATGCCTACGCGCTCGAGCAGCTCGAGGCGGCGTTCTACACCCAGGTCACCAAGACGCCCTACGCCAACATGTCGTCGGCAGATACGGCGATCCTGACCGGGATCAGAGACCATGAGATCGCTCATCGCGATTTCTTCAAGGCCGCACTGAAGAAGAACGCCATCCCGGCTCTGGACGTCGACTTTACTAAGATCGACTTCAACAGCCGCGACAGCGTGCTGACCACCGCCAGGACCTTCGAGGACCTTGGCGTTGCCGCGTACAACGGCGCCGGCCAGTTGCTGGAGAAGGGCGAATATCTGCTCCTCGCCGGCAAGATCGTTTCCGTCGAGGCGCGTCACGCCACCGCGATCCGCTACCTGATAGGCATGAAGGGCAACGTCAGCGCCTCCAGCGGCTCGGGCACCACCGTCGGCTCGAACACGGGCGGCGGCAACGCCTTCGATGATGCCGATGTCGTCAACGAGAAGGGCCTGGACCGCGCGCAGAAGCCGGCCGAAGTCCTCGCGACCGCCGGTCCTTTCGTGAAGACCCCCATCACCGCCGACGATATCGGCTGAGGAGCAGAAACATGACAAACGAAAACACCATTCTCGCCGACATCGATCCGGAAATCGCCGCTCGCGTGTCTCAGCCCGACTCGTTCAAAAACGCCGCGCTGAAACTCGGCGTACTGGCCACGGCACCTCTGGTTATCGCCGCCGCATCGACGGCTGCGTTCGGACAGGGTGCGCAGTTGCCCAGGAAGATCGCTGAGGTCCTGAACTTCGCCCTCACGCTCGAATACCTCGAGGACGAATTCTATCGGACCGCGCTCGCCAGCGACAAGCTGATCCCGTCCGAAACGCGTGCGACCTTCGAAACCATCGGCAAGCACGAAGCCGCGCACGTCGAGGTCCTGAAGGCCGCATTGGGAAGCCACGCGGTCAAGAAGCCGACCTTTGACTTCACCGCAAAGGGTGCGTTCGGCGACGTCTTCTCCAACTACAAGACGTTCCTGGCAGTCTCCCAGGCGCTCGAAGATACCGGCGTCCGGGCTTACAAGGGCCAGGCCGCCAACCTGAAGAGCTCAGACGAAATCCTGACGGTCGCGCTGCAGATCCACTCGGTCGAAGCGCGACATGCGGCGCAGGTCCGTCTCATCCGCGGACAGCCGGCTTGGATCGTTAGCAACTCCCGCGGCGACCTCCCCGAGGCCACGCAGGCGGTCTACGACGGCGAAGCCGACTTCATGCAGGGCGGCGCAGACATCAAGGATCTCGGCGGGCTTTCCGCTGATTCGCTGTCCGGTGCGTTCGATGAGCCCCTGAGCAAGGGCAAGGTCCTCGCGATCGCCAAGCTGTTCATCAAGGCCGCGTAAGTCGTCCCCCGCGTTGGCCGAGATGAAACTGGGGTGGCGGGCGCTTGTCCGCCACCCTTCCTCTATATGCGAAGGAACGCTCCGATGGGCTCAATGAGCATCGTGCACTGGATGATCGTCGTCGGCGTCGTCGTGCTTCTGTTCGGCAAAGGTAAGATCTCCGGCCTGATGGGAGACGTGGCCCAGGGAATGAAATCGTTCAGGAAAGGACTTCAGGAGGATGACCCGGCTGAGACGCCGTCGCACAAGACCCAGGCCAGTCGTTCTGAGAATTCACCGCCTGTCGCGAAATCCTGAAAAGTCGCAATCTCCCGCCGACGACAGAGGCGCGAGGAGCGGAGCGCGGACCTACAGTAAGAAACGTTTTGGTAGACTTGATAATTTAATGATCGAGTTATTTTATAACGAATGATGTGCGAACGGCGGTGATTGCGTGAGACGACGATCTAGTTTTAAATGTGTTGGGCAGCAGGTTGTTGAACATAAGGCGCCAACCGCATCGGGCCGATTAGTGTGGTCTGCTCGCGAAAAGTTTGATTCTTTCAATTCTAAAAGCACACTTGCCATGTGCGACGCCGAACGGCGCGCGCGCAAGCGATGCAAGCGATGCAGGCGCAAGGCCAGAAGGCCCCAATTGCGCAGATCGCCATCGGCCGCGCGTCCGCCGACGAGCCGCTCCGCGTCACCCTGGTCGTGCTGCCGGACCTGTCATTTCCGCAGCGCGCAGGCGACCGGCGACAATACCGGTTCGGCACTCGATCTGCCATGGCGGCGCTGCCTGCCAGGCGGCTGCTTCGCCGATGCCTTGGCCGCGGACGATGTGCTGAAGCGCTGGCGCGGCCTCACCGAACCGGGCCGCATCGTGTTGAAGAGTGCGTCGGGTCGCGAGGTGGCGCTTCCGCTGTCGTTCCGCGGCCTCGCTCCCGCCCTCGACGCCCTTGCGAAAGAGCGGGCGTGGGCTGCGTCGGCGCTCACGATTCGAAAAAAAACCTCGAATGAACAATGGAGGGCGCCAACGCTCCATTGCAGTGTCCTGAAGCTCCTTGGCCAGCAATAACGTTGAGATTGTGCCGTTGAGTGACGAGGTGTCTTCATTCTGAAACGCCCGCTAACCTATTGATGCGACTAGGGGCGGATGCCCTGCTTTATTCAGAATATGCGATGAAATCGCCCAAGGTCCGGGCGAATTCTGATTCCTCAATTCGGAGGTTCGATCCCAGTCCGTCGTGAGGCAATTTGAGACTGATCAGGCGTTTCGAGAAGACAGGCTCTGGTTCATTAGCGTTAGAGTTCAAGCGGCCTGCAGTGCGTGCTGCAAGCGACGGTTTGCGATGGTGGCGAGTTTAATGCATCTGCGTGCTGCGAGGATCTTCTGTGCTCTGCCGAAGTAAACGTCGGCAGGTGTGACGTTTTCGATGCTCTCATGATAGCGGACGTGATTGTAGTGCTCGACAAAGGCTCCAATCTGTCGGTCGAGATCTCCCGGAAAATAACAATTTTCCAGTAGAATGCGGTTCTTCAGGGTCTGGTGCCAACGCTCGATGTTGCCTTGGGTTTGCGTGTGATACGGTGCGCCTCGCACGGGCTGTATGCCCTTGTCTTCGAGCCAGTCGGCCAGAGCTTGGTCTAGCGTGGCCGTGATATCTTAAGCGCACATAGTGGGGCCGAGCCGCAACGACAAGATGTAGCGCGAGAAGTCGTCCAACACCGTCGACAGATAATACCATCCCCAGCCTGTGATCTTGAGGTAGGTGAAGTCCGTATGCCAGAGCTGGTTGATGGCGGTGGTCTTGTCCTTGAACTCGTTCGCCGCCTTGATCACCACATAACCCGGGCTGGTGGCATGTCATGCGCCTTTAATAGCCTATAGACTGTCGCCTCCGAGACGAAGTACGTTTTCTCGTCGGTGAACCGCACGGCCACCTCCCGCGGCGACAGCTCGGGAGCTTTCAGTGCCAGATCGATGATCTGCCCGCGGACGTCGTCCGGAATGCGATTCCAGACGCGATCCGGTCGGGAGCGATGGTCGGCCAGCGCCTCAGGCCCGCCACCCCGATAGCGATCATACCATCGGTAAAAGGCCGCGCGTGGAATGCCGATCTTGTCCAGCGTGCGTTTGGCGGGCAGATGCGATTGCTCCACCAGCTCGATAAATTCCGCCTTATCGGATGCGGCCACCACCTCGTTCAATGCGGTGGCTTCGCGACGAAAATGCTTCACCTCGTCAGGTGTTGTGGCTCGAGCAGTGTCACCGGCCAATCGTCGCTTGCCGGCCTCAAGGAACTCCTTGGACCAGTCCTAATACATCGAGGCAGCAATGCCCTCTCGACGGCAAAGCTCGAAGATGTTCTCCTCACCACGCAGTGCCTCCAGCACGAAGCGGGTTCTCCCCTCGGTCGAATAACGCCGACGCGTCTGACGTCGGTTCTCCCTTGAGCACTTGTTCTGCGGGCGTTTTGCCAGGTCTGGACTTCTGTTTCATCTTCGCTCCTTACGACTACGATGAACCAGAATTTCTCGCTCCGTGAAGTCCCTGAATTTGTATCAGGCGTGCTGACGGGGAACACTTCGACGCGAACCGCTAGATTTATATCATCGCCCGGCTACCGGGCCGCGCATCGACATGTCGGCCCTAGATAATTTTTCGATCAAATCGACCCTCTTGAGCCCGAACGCCATCGTAGCAGTTATATCGCTGCGGCACCGGCGACATTCGAGCCCACCAGATCAGCGATAATAATGGCAAGCGGAGAGTCTTTGGCCACCGCCGATCCGCGGACGGAACGCTCGCAGCGAAGCTACGGCTGGTCAGGTCGAGAGCCGTTTCATTCACAACAAAAAACCCGTATTGCCGCGTCTAGGCGACTTTTCCCGCGATGTACTGACCATCGTCTTGTACGCCCAGAAACTTGGGCGTATCGCTGCCGCCGATCCTTGAGTGTTGGCTGGCCAACGCGAGGTCGATGGCCGCGACTGTCATCGGACGACTGAGGTGATACCCTTGCACGAAGGTGCAGCCCATCGCCGCGAGAATGCAGAGTTCTTCTTCTCCCTCGACGCCTTCTGCGACGATATCGAGTTCCAGCGCGTGCGCGAGACTGATGATGTTGTGCACTATCGCCATGGTGCGCGGCCGGCTTAGCATGTTGCGAACGAAGATTTGGTCGATCTTGACGGTGTCGATCTCGTAGCGATCAAGATAACTCAACGACGAATAGCCGGTGCCGAAGTCGTCCAATCCGACGCGCACGCCCAGAGCGCGGATCGCACCCAGCACCTGCTCCATCTGCTCGGGATGACGGAGGAAAATTGCCTCGGTGACTTCGATTTCGACCATCCTCGGAATGATCCCGGTTTCGGCCAGCGCCGCCCGCAGATGAGGGATGAAGCGCGGATCTTCCAACTCGCGACCGGACGAGTTGATGCTGAGCCGCAAAGTCAGGCCGGGATATCGCGAGCGCCATGCCCGTATCTGGCGGCAGGCCTCGTTCAACACCCAGCGGCCGATGTCGCAGATCAGTCCGGTTTGCTCGGCGGCGCCGATAAACTGCATCGGAGACACCAGCCCTCGCACCGGGTGCCGCCAGCGAACCAACGCTTCCAGCCCAACGACATCCGTCGTTCCCGCGTGGCAGATCGGCTGGTAGTCGAGATAGAATTCATTGCGCGCCAACGCGTTCTGTAGATCGGTTTGCAGCTTTAGCGCTTCGACAGCGCTGTCGTGCATAAATCCCGCGAAGACCGCGACGCCCCCCTTGTCATTGCGTTTCGCCTCATACATCGCGATGTCGGCATCGCGCAACAACTCTTCCGGCGCCGAGTAGGCTTCGGTCACCTGCACCACGCCGATTGTGCAGGAGGAAAACACTTCCTGATTGCCGATCCACATCGGCTTCCGCATCGTCTCGATGATCTGCCGCGCCAAGTTGGTGGCGCAGTCCGCGCTTTGCCGACTTTCGATCAGAACCCCGAACTCGTCACCGCCGATCCGCGCCAGGATGTCCGTTGGACGCAGGCAGGCTTCCATCCGGCGCGAAGCTTCCATGAGCAGCAGGTCGCCTGCGCGGTGCCCCAGGCTGTCATTGACCATTTTGAAGCGATCGAGATCGATGAACAGCACGGCGTAAGGCGTGCCTGTATTGTCCTTCATACGGCGCAGCGATTCGCCGAGCCGTTCCATGAAGTAGGGGCGGTTGCGTAATTTGGTCAGATCATCGTGGAACGCTGCGTACAGCAACTGGTTTTCAACTCGCTTGCGTTCCTGTATTTCAGCACCGAGCGCTTCGTTGGCGGTCTCGGCAAGCCGCGCTCGCACCGTCGCCTCTTCGGCATTCTTGCGATCGCTGACGTCGCGCTGAACCGAGATCCAGTGGGTAAACCAGCCACGCTCGTCCGCCACCGGAGCGATGCTGAGCTCGACCCAGAATTCAACGCCATCCTTGGTGGTATTGAGCAGTTCGACCTCGACCGGCTGCCAGGCTGCCAGCGCGGCTCGAAGCCTAGCCAGCGCCGTCTTGTCGGTGCGCTCGGATTGCAGTATGCGCGGGGTTTTGCCCAGCACCTCGGCCTCCGTGTAACCAGTCGTTTTGGTGAAGGCGGCATTGCAGTAAACGATGCGCGGCCCAGGAAGTGAAACCGGCTCTGCCTCCGTGATCAGAACGGAATCGTTCGCGCTAACGACGACGGATTCCAATAACCGTAGCCGCTCCATTTTTGAGCGATGCGCTACAAGCGAGCCGCTGTCGAACATACGCCACGCATCGAGTTCAAGGACCGTGCAAACCTGCGAAGCGTGTGTACGCAGCACATAGCTAGTGGCGCCGCTCAAGCCTGCGCGCGGTGCCACGTCGGCGACGACCAACACGCCAAACATCTTGCCTTCGGAGTTGATGATCGGCATCGCCGCCGCGAATCGAATCTCTGGGTTCTTCACGCCGAACACGCGATTGCATGCCGGCAACAGACCGCGTTCGTCGTTCCGATCGTTGATGATGAGCAGATTGTCGCGATACTTGTCGGCTGCGACCGACAAGAGACGGTCAGCGGCGCTAACGTCGATGTTCCCGTCCAGGCCAAAGCAGGATACGGCCTTGAAGCCGGTCTCTTCCTTCAGATACACCACGGCGATAGGTGAAGCGGCTGCATGCGCCGCGCTCCTTCCCAGCCGCAACAACTGCTCGGCAACGTCTTGTCCGCGCTTCGCGTTCCCCGAAATTTCGGTGTCCAATTCGTGGGGGCGGAGTGTCGTCATTGGGAAACCCTCTTTGTCGGACCCATGAGATCCGAAGCGTAACTAGCCACCACTATAGGAAAATCATTAAGAAAGCAGAGATGCCGCACCGACATCGACTCTTCTTGAAGCAAGCGGCGATTTGCTGTGACTGACCCGGTCCGACGCTTCGGGATTTGTCGAAGAGGATTAGAGTCGTCGTTACCGCAGGGATCAAGTGGACGCAGGTCACAAAACGTTGCGCTTATCAGCCCCGCGCAATTTGAGAAGCAACGCGCTCGGCAGACGGTCAATCCAGCGGCCTGAACCTGTCCGCCCCGAGGGACCCACTCCACAGGCTCTGATCTGAGGCCGCCAAACTGGACCACTTATGGCTAGAGTTTTCCGCTAGACTTCGCGGGCTGGAAGGAGCGGAGAACAATGAAGGCATCGAAGTTTTCGGAGGCCCAGAAGTCGTTCATTTTGAAGCAAGGCGCTGATGGCATGCCGGTGGCGGACATCTGCCGGAAGGCGGGGATCAGGGCGGCGACCTATTTCAACTGGAAGAAGAAATACGACGGCTTGCTGCCGACCGAGATGCGGCGGTTGAAGCAACTCGAGGACGAGAACGCCAAGCTGAAGCGGATTGTGGCCGACCTTTCGCTGGACAAGGAGATGCTGCAGGACGTCATCCGCCGAAAAATTTGAGGCCTGTTCGTCAGCGCAAGCTCGTCGACGGGATCTGTGGTGAATGGGGCATCTCGATCCGGCGCGCCTGCCGGGTATTCGAGGTCGACACCTCAACCTATCACTACAAATCGCGGCGACCCGAACAGGCCAGTCTCGAGGCGAGAATCCGAGAGATCTGCCAGACCCGGGTACGCTTCGGCTACCGGCGTGTTCATGTGCTGCTGCGGCGTGAGGGATGGCAACTCGGCCAGAACAAGACACGGCGCATCTATCGCGAATTAGGCCTGCAATTGCGCAACAAAACGCCGAAACGACGGATCAAGGCCAAGCTGCGGGACGATCGCAAAGCTGCCACCCAGCCGAACGAAACCTGGGCGATGGATTTTGTTCATGATCAGCTGGCCACCGGCAATAAAATTCGTGTGCTGACGATCGTCGATCTTTTCTCGCGCTATGTGCCGGCCCTTGATCCGCGCTTCAGTTACCGGGCCGAGAACGTCGTTCAGAAGCTGCAGGAAATCTGCTCAGTGGCCGGCTATCCAAAGACCATCCGTTGCGACCAGGGCTCGGAGTTTATCTCCCGTGACCTCGATCTGTGGGCCTACGTCAATGGCGTCACGCTGGACTTCAGCCGGCCTGGCAAGCCGACCGACAACGCGTTCATCGAAGCCTTCAACGGGCGCTTCCGCGCAGAGTGTCTGAACACTCATTGGTTCCTTACCCTTGACGACGCCCGGACAAAATTGGAGGATTGGCGCAGATACTACAACGAAGAACGCCCCCATGGGGCAATCGGGCAGAAGACCCCGATTTCGTTGCTCAATCGTGACGGCGCAACCAGCCCGCCATCATGACAAAGCCGGAAAACTCTAATTGCCGGTGGTCCAAACTTCGGTCTCAGAGCAACATACGCGAGACTCTAATCGCTACTGGATGAACGTTCAGGGGCAGGTCACTCAGCCTTTTAGGGCCTT
Organism: Tardiphaga sp. vice154; assembly: GCF_007018645.1. Classification (NCBI taxonomy): domain Bacteria; kingdom Pseudomonadati; phylum Pseudomonadota; class Alphaproteobacteria; order Hyphomicrobiales; family Nitrobacteraceae; genus Tardiphaga; species Tardiphaga sp. vice154. The sequence goes on along the minus strand of NZ_CP041399.1, from coordinate 5,417,439 downwards.
CGAAAATTCCAGTAATTAATTACGCCAACGGCGTTCGGAGCAGCACCTATCGCGCGAAAATGCTGTGGCACTCGTGTGAGTGTGAAGCCGTGCTGGTCTCCGCTCCGCTTAGAGCAACCGCGACCATGGCAACGACGACGATAAGTGCCCGGGATGTTTTCAACCATCCCCTAGGCCAATCGCGGAGAAAGAACGTCCAGTTCGCACCGCCAATCAAAATGGCGACCACAGCTGCGACGGCTACAGCCATCCACACACCATGAAGCTGCCAAACATAGGCAGCCGGCGGTGCGACCAAAAGCCGAGTCGGAAAGTAAAGAATCTATCCGCTCGCGGATGACGACCACGGCCGGAAGCCGTGTCGACCCGGATGTTGGGAACGGGAATAGCGAATCGCACCCGCGACCCGTTCGTGTCGCGGTACAAGGTCAGAAGCGAGAAGGAAAGCAGGCGGGATCAGCCCGCGCGCACCGTGTTCAGGAATTTGCTGACTTCGGCTTTCAAGCGGCTGCTGTCGCTGGACAGCGACTGTGCCGCCGAAAGCACCTGCGATGAGGCGGAACGGGTTTCGCTGGCCCCGCGCTGCACATCGGAAATGTTGGAACTGACCTGCTGCGTCCCTTGCGCCGCCTGCTGCACGTTGCGGGAGATTTCCTGGGTTGCGGCGCCCTGTTCCTCGACGGCCGAGGCGATGGTCGAGGCGATCTCCGACATCCGCCCGATCGTGGCGCCAATTTCCTTGATGGCGTTAACGGATTCCCCGGTCGCAGCCTGCATGCCGGTGATCTGCAGACCGATCTCGCCGGTCGCCTTGGCTGTCTGTTCCGCCAGCGCCTTTACTTCGCTGGCAACAACCGCGAAGCCGCGACCGGCTTCCCCCGCACGTGCGGCTTCGATGGTGGCGTTTAGGGCCAGCAGATTAGTTTGCCCCGCAATGCTGTTGATGAGTTCAACGACATCACCGATGCGGTTCGCGGCAAGCGCCAGCTGGGAAATCCGGTCGTTGGTGCGTCCCGCCTGCGTCACTGCCTCGCTGGCAATGCGCGCCGAATCCTGGACCTGCCGGCTGATCTCATTGACGGAGGACGCCATCTCTTCAGTGGCGGACGCAACCGACTGCACATTGGTCGATGCTTCCTCGGAGGCGGCGGCCACCATGCTGGTGAGTTCCTGCGCTCGCTGCGATGTCGCAGTAAGCGTGCTGGCCGACGCTTCCAGCTGGGTCGATGCCGAGGAGACGGTCCCGATGATCTCACCGACCGCGCCCTCGAAATCGTCAGCGAGCTTGATCATGTCGCGCTTGCGCTGATCGGCGGCCGCCGTATCCTGACTGAGCTTGGCAGCGGCTTCAATGCATGCCTTCTCCTCCGCCTTGACCTTAAACTTATCGACAGCCACGGCGAAATCGCCGATTTCGTCCTTTCGGCCGAAGCCGGGGAGGATAACGGCGAAGTTGCCATCGGCCAGTTCCTGCATCGCGCTGCTCAGCCGGCGCATGGGCCGGGCAATCAGGAATATGGACATCACAGCGGTCACGATCAGGATAAGGCAGGCCAGCAGGCCGACGCCGAACGACGTTGTCACGACGGAAGCTGCTTCGGCGGCGGATTCGGTGGCCAGCTCCTCAACCCGCTTTACGGAAATGGCCGTCATGGCATTGGCGGCCTCTTCCAGCGCGGAGAACATTGGGATGGTGACGTCACGGCGGAAGCGAATGATTTCGTCGTCCTGCTTCGCGATTTTCTCGGCGCTCGCCGCCAACGTCTCGCCGTTCGCGCCACGCTTGGCCTCTAAGGCAAGAACCTGTCGCTTCATTTCAGCAACGACGTCCTTAGACTTGGTGTAAGCTACGAGGTCTTCGCTGATTTTCACCACGAGTGACTGATTCTCGGTCGAAAGCGCGTTCTTTCGCATGAATTCATTATACTTGGTGGCAGATGCATGCCGCGCCACGAAGTACTCGTTGGCTTTTTCGATGGCGTCGACCGAGCGCGCTAGGTGGATATCGCGAAACACGATTGCCATGCCGCGGACCGAAGCCTTAAGCTCGGCAGCGGCCTGCGCCACCTTCTCCTGTGTGATGGCGCGAGCAAAACTTTTCTGAATGCTGGCGAGTCCGGTCACCTCTACATAAATCAGCGTGGCGATGAGACCCAGGCCAACCGCCGAAGCGATCGATAGTTTGGTGCCTATGCGAATATCGTTCAAGAAACGGATCATAATATTCCTTGGTCAGGCTGATGAAGCCGTTAAACCTAGTAATTCGTATTCCTAATAATTCGTAGCACGCCATAGATTAATAATATATTTTTGAGATGCTGGGGTGTCTCGGACTTGCAGATCCACCGATGCAGGCAACTGGTTGCCGCAGCAGAAGACTGGTCGCTCCCGCAATAGAAGTGCTCGGTGATCAGTATGTCGCAGCAGATGGTAGCGTGATTTTATCTTGTTCGCCTCTGACACACCGACGCGTGACTTATATGCCTAAAGAGGGGCGTTCAACAGCGCTCATCCCGCCACTTTAGCCGTGACAACCTGCATCCGTCTTTCATTTTTAGAATCGCGCCCGCCCACCCTTTGATTTCCATTGATTGTTTTCAAGGCGGGGTGGCCTAGCTTCAGTGTCGGGCTGGGCAGGCGACATCGCCAAATTTCACTAGCGTCGGTCTGGAAGGCGGTACAGCACGCAGCCTCCGTCAAGGGGCTCAGCAACGAAGGCGGGGGGGTATGTCCGTCGTCAGGCAATTTGAGACTGATCAGGCGTTTCGAAAAGAGAGGCTCTGGCTCATCAGGGTTATAGTTTAAGCGGCCTGCAGTCGGTGCTGCAAGCGCCGGTGTAAAAGCCGGAGCAATACTGCCTCACTGAAGCGGCCGATTTGATTGGCTGCGCCGGAGTAAAACTGCGGCAGTTAGAGTCCTTTGTCAGGAACGGCAGGGGACGGGGGATGAAGACAGTGGAGCTTTACGCGCGGGTCCGGCACGCCGTTCTGATCGAGGGGATCAGCGAGCGCGCTGCGGCAGACCGGTTCGGCATCAACGCCAGGACGGTCTCGAAGATGCTGAAGTTCTCGGTGCCGCCCGGGTACGTGCGCAGGAAGCCGCCGTTGCGGCCTAAGCTCGACGAGTTCAGCGGTGTTATTGATGCGATTCTGGCGACCGACAAGGACCGGCCGAAGAAGCAGCGGCATACCTCGAAGCGGATCTTCGAGCGGCTCCGCGACGAGCACGGGTTTACGGGCAAGACCACGATCGTGAAGGACTACGTTGCCGGCTGGCGGCAGCGGACGCAGGAGATGTTCGTGCCGCTTGCGCATCCGCCGGGGCATGCCCAGGCCGACTTCGGCGAAGCGATCGGCGTCATCGGCGGCGTCGAGTGCAAGATCCACTTCTTCGCGATGGACTTGCCGCACTCCGACGCGATCTTCGTGGTGGGCTATCCGGCGGAGACGACGGAAGCGTTCTGCGACGGGCACGTGCGAGCATTCGCGTTCTTCGACGGGGTGCCGCAGTCGATCCTCTATGACAACACCAGGATCGCGGTTGCCCGCATTCTCGGCGATGGCAAGCGTCAGCGCACGCGCGTGTTCAGCGAGCTGCAATCGCATTACCTGTTCACGGATCGGTTTGGCCGCCCTGGCAAGGGTAACGACAAGGGCAAGGTCGAGGGGCTTGTGGGGTATGCGCGGCGGAACTTCCTGGTGCCGATCCCCGTGTTCGCTGACTTCGAGGCCTTGAACGGGCATCTTCTGGAGGGGTGCCGGAGGCGCCTTGCGGAACGGCTGCGCGGCCATGACGGCACGATTGGCGAGCGGCTGCAGCACGATCTCGCCGCGTTCCAGAAGCCGCTGCCGGCACCCTACGACGCTTGCGACAAGAAGCCGGGCAGCGTCAACTCGCTCTCGCTGGTGCGCTATCGGCTGAATGACTACTCGGTGCCGACGGCCTATGGGCACCAGAAGGTTCTGGTCCGTGGCTACGTGCACGAGGTCATCATCGCCTGCGGAGCCGAGGTGATTGCGCGCCATCCCCGCTCCTACGCGCGCGAGGACTTCGTGTTCAATCCGCTGCATTACCTGGCGCTCATCGAGCAGAAAACCAATGCGCTCGACCAGGCAGCCCCGCTCGCCGATTGGAAGTTGCCCGAGGAGTTCGCGACGTTGCGCCGCCTGCTTGAGGCCCGTATGGGCAGGTCCGGCAAGCGCGAGTTTGTGCAGGTGCTGCGGCTGATCGAGGTGTTCAAGGTCGACGACGTGGCCGCCGCTGTGCGCGACGCTATCGCGCGCGGTGCGGTCGGCTTCGATGCCGTGAAGCATCTGGTGCTGTGCCGTATCGAGCGGCGTCCGCCACGCCTCGACATGACGATCTATCCGTATCTGCCCAAAGCGACGGTCGCGACAACATCGGCGCGGTCGTACATGGATCTGTTGGCCGGAGTGGCGACATGACCGACACACCGCAGATCCTGCTCGCCCACCATCTGAAGGCGTTGAAGCTGCCGACGTTCCTGCGAGAGTACGACAAGGTCGCCCGGCTGTGTGCGGCTGAAGGCGTCGACCATCCGCGTTACCTGATGCGGCTGGCCGAGATGGAGATGATTGATCGCGAGCGACGTATGGTGGAGCGCCGGATCAAGGTGGCGCGGTTCCCGACCGTTAAAAGCCTCGACAGCTTCGACTTCCTGGCGTTGCCATCGCTAAACAAGATGTTGGTGCTGGAACTGGCGCGCTCCGACTACGTCGAGCGGCGCGAAAACATCATTGCTGTCGGCAACAGCGGCACGGGCAAGAGCCACATCGCGCTCGGGCTCGGCTTGGCGGCCTGCCAGAAGGGTCTATCGGTTGGCTTCATCACGGCGTCGGCTCTGGTCCACGAACTGCTCGAAGCGCGCGACGAAAAACGGCTACTGCGTCTTCAGCGTCAGCTCGCCGGCTACAAGCTGCTGATCATCGACGAACTCGGCTATGTACCACTCTCTGTGACCGGGGCCGAGCTGCTGTTCGAGGTCTTCAGCCAGCGCTACGAGCGAGGCAGCACGTTGGTCACGAGCAATCTGCCGTTCGACGAGTGGACGTCCGTGTTCGGCTCCGAGCGGCTCACCGGCGCGCTCCTCGACCGCCTCACGCATCACGTCCATATCCTCGAAATGAACGGCGATAGCTTCAGGCTCGCCGACTCCAGACGCCGGTCACGCCGAGCGCGGTCAGAACCGCCGTCGGACGCGGCCCCTCAGGAATGAAACGCGACAAGCAAGAAGGCCCCCGATCGGGGGCCTTCTTGCTTGCGTCCGTGCTGCACTTTTACTCCGGCCAGCCGCTGTAAAATCTCTCCGGCGTTGACATGGTATTGAAACCAGCGGCTTGACCGACCGCCGTGACGCGGTGGTGTCACGGCGACGCTCGCCTCTGTGAGGCATTAAAGAACGGCCACGTGCCACATCGCAAATCGTGGCCTGAAGCCTGCACGAGCGAACATCCTCGACGGTGCCTTCTTGTTTTACTCGGCTAAGCCATTTCTCGACTTCAGCAGCCAGCTCTGCCTCGGCTTGTACCATGCGGGGGTAGCTGATCGGCTTCTGTTTGGAGGCGTTCGCCCGCAATTTGGTGCCGCCCACCGCAACATAGCCAAGGTCGACCAGACCCGCCCCGGGACCTGCACGAACAGCCCGGCCAGCTGTCGGGTGACGCCAGCGGAATTCGCTGAAGGTGCGGAAGTCTGCTTATATTCTATTTCATTCACCCAATGGGGGCATCGCCATTGTAACGGGGGTTGCGCGTTGCTCGTACGGCGTTTTCGTCCGCTCGGAAGTTTGAGGAAACGACATCATAGCTAACCGTGTAAAGAAAATCTTCAAACCCAAATTTGGCTTCAGGCTCGGCGGCGTCTCGCTCGGAACGAATTCAACAAGCATACCGACAGGGAGGCCGAAACTACCCTAGAAGCTGCGTGGGACATCGGCGTGCGATATTTCGATGTCGCGCTCTGGTATGGGTTTGGCCTTTCGGAGCGGCGCTTCGGTCACTTTCTGCACAACAAGAACCGCAACGACTATCTGCTATCCTCAAAAGTGGGAAAGCTGGGATCGGCTGCCGCTTGCGCCGCTCTTCGATCGGCGTCCACCCTTGTGTTGATGGCGAAGGTTTTCGCGTCCGCCCGGAAGTCCATTCCGCGATAGTCTGTTCCGAATCCGATGGCTTCGTTCTCTCTCAAAACGAAATCGCAGACTTGAAAAACGGCAGGCTACTTAGTTACCGCCTGCAGTCTAAGCTCATTGTCTACCCACCGCGTGGGAACAAAAGATCAGACCGGCAGGTTCTCATTAGTGGAGCATTTTCATACCGGTCTTGAGATGCCAATATTCAAATATTTTGTGTTCGTCGGTGGTTTTTTAATCGCTGCACTGCTTGTCGTGACACCTTATCTGCCGACGGAAGTGCGCCAGAGCAAAAGCGGCGGTGAGCCGGTCCAGATCAATATCAAGTCGAACCGGAAGTGGCCGGAAAAAATCGTCTACGATACAAGCTTGCCGACGATGCGCCCCCCGCCGCCGGCGGACGTGATCGACGAAGCGCCATCATTGCCTCTCGTGGATACGCCGATTTACCAGCCAAATGACGCAATGGCAGAAGTGACGCCGACCACTCCTGCGATCGAAAAGCACAAGGCGAAAGTTGCAGCCGCTTCGAAAAAAGTGCGGGTGGCGAAGAAAAGCCTTAAAGAGAAAATTGCTCAGCATCGGCCTCCGGAGAGCGACTTCTTTTTCGACTGGTAATCTCACGACTGACTTGCTCAACTGGCCTCAACCATCGTTCCGCCCGCTGTTGTTGCCCTGCACCGCGGTAGATGGAGGCGTGAGGAATGCATCGAAACGCTCCTTGACGATCGCGTAGCATTCGCAGGACGCTTTCTCGAGACCGGGCCGGTCTACGATCCGGATCGTCCCTCTTCGATAGCTGATCAGGCCGGCCGATTGCATGGATAGCGCCGCGAGCGCCACCGACTTCCGGTTGGCCCCCCAGGATATGGGAGAGGAATTCGTGCGTATACTGATTCATTCGATGGTGAATCGGTAGAGGTAGGGATGCGTGGGGCGTTTGAGGATCAGGACGGGCTGTTTTCATATATCTCGTCGGATGCGCGGGTGCCGCAGAATCATCCGCTGAGGAAAATCGGGGCGCTGGTCCGTGATGTGCTGGGCGAGATGAACCGTAGCTTTTCCAGCCTCTATTCGAAAAAAGGGCGTCCCTCGATCCCGCCGGAGAAATTTCTCAGCGCGTTGCTATTGCAGGTGTTCCATGGCATCCGCTCGGAAAGATAGCTGATGGAGCAACTGGACTACAACCTGTTGTATCGCTGGTCTGTCGGGCTGTCGCCAGACGACCGAGTCTAGAACCCGGCCACCTTCACGAAGAACCTTAAGCGACTGCAGAACGGCGACGTGTTCACGAAGTTCATGACCAGGCTGCTGAACCTTGCCGAGGTGAAGGCGCTGTTGTCGGACGAGCATTTCTCGGTGGACGGCACGCTGATCGAAGCCTGGGCTTCCCACAAGAGCTTCCGCCCCAAGGACGGCAGCGATGGCGACGATGGCACCAACTTTCATGGCCAGACCTACAAAAACGATACCCATGCCTTCACCAGCGATCCCGATAGCCGGCTGTACCGCAAGGCCGCCGGCCGCGAGGCCCGGCTCTGCTACATGGGCCATGCCACCATGGAGAACCTTAACGGGCTGGCGGTCGCCGGCATGGTGACTCATGCCAGCGGCACCGCCGAGCGCCGCGCCGCGGAGAAGATGCTCAAGGCCAGGGCCAAACAGGCCGGCCGCCGCATCACCGCCGGCGCGGACAAGGCCTATGACACCGCCGATCATGTCGCCAATATGCGCGCCATCGAGGTGACACCGCATGTGACCCAGAACAATGCGATCGGCAAGACCGGCCGCAGCCGCCGCAGCGCCATCGATGAGCGAACTACCCGCCACCCCGGCTACGGCATGTGGCAGACACGCCGTGCGATGATCGAATGCATCTTCGGATGGGGCAAACAACACGGCACGATGCGCAAGACCAAGCATCGCGGTATCGGCGCCGTCGCCGCCGACTTCATGCTCAACTTGATTGCCTACAACCTGCTCCGCATTCCAAAACTGCTCGCCGCATAGCGAAGTCGCCGCCCGGGCGACCACGCACGACGCCAATCAGCCAACTACACCACCATGAAGCCTATCGATTGTACGAAAAAATAGTTAAATTTCTCGATTTTTCAGCAGACTGCTAACGAATTTATTGATCCAATTGACTATAGCGCTTGAATTAATCGATAAATCCGAATGTGTGAGATGATGTGTTCCGTTGATGCTCAGGTCGTTATTGACGCGTTGCCATGATCAAGATTGAAAAACCGATGTTAAACCGCGAGGTCGAGGGGCGGTGTGGTCTGGATGATCCGGCGCAGCTTGCCGAGCGAATCGGGCGTCTTCAATCGCTCTACATGACGGCGCTCAACAATTACGTCGAAGGGCTTCGCGCTGCGTTCGGTGACGTGCCGAACTTCAATTGGAATTCATTCGAGTGTTGCCATTGTCGGAGCGATGGGACCACCTGGCTCTCAGATTATTACCGCAATTGGCGATTTGGTGAATACTTGTGCGCGGCTGGAGAGCTTATCGAAGCAATACGGCCTCCCAGTCGTTATATCGAAGGACGCCGCCGATCGCGGGGGCTCGACGTTGACGGGTTGACATTGCACGAAGCCCCAGTCGGGGGGCGTGCGGCGTCGGTGTAATTCTATGCACTCGATCTGAAAAGCGCAGTGTAAGCGGTATAATGTCATCTTGGCGTCGACTTAGAGCCGCCGCCACGCCGTATCGCAATCTGCGACGAACTGGCCATAAAATTGGTTTCGTGGCAATTTTTTGTCGATTTCCGGCAGCTCAGGAGAGTTTGCTGCAGGACGCGCATATCGCGGCTGGCATGCCCATGCGTCGGCGATTGCTGACATGCGATAAAATGACAAGGCCGCGGAATAATCTAGGAAATCCGGCGTTTGTTTGATGACGCATATGCGTTTGCATTTCTCATCAGGAGTACCGCTGCATGTCCAGGACATTCGCCGCCATCGCGGCGGTGACGTTATTGTTTGCTGCATCTTCCGCATCGGCGCAGATGCTGAAGACCGCCGATACCGCCAAAGGCAAGACCTTTGTCGATGCCAAAGGCATGACTCTGTACACGCTCGACAAAGACGCCGGTGGCAAGTCGATGTGCAATGGCCCGTGCGCCGAAAGCTGGCCCGCGCTGATCGCCGCTGACGATGCCAAGCCAACGGCCGACATGACGATCGTAGTGCGTGACGACGGTAAGAAGATGTGGGCCTATAAGGGCAAGCCCCTCTACACGTTCAAAAAGGACATGGCCGCCGGCGACATCAACGGCGACGGCTTCCTGAACGGTGCCTGGCACATGGCCACGCCGTAGGCGCATTCTCCTCCTTTCCCTCCCCCTGCGATCTTTCGTGGTGGGAGGGAAACTGAGACAAAGAAATGTTCCTGCCTAACCGTATTAAAAATCCCGACGGATGAGGTTGGTTTGTTCGCTGCCTATTTCGACGGAACACAATCCAATGCCATGCCGAAGCTCCGACTTGCAGTCGATGCAGTTCTAATTGGCAATGGATGCGGCCCCAGTTGGCGCTGGTCGCTGCGATATCGACATCACACTACGCTACGGCCTTGTCTAACCTAGTGCGGCCTGATGGCCACATAGCCTTTCAGAAAACCTGCCGACGGGCTAAAGTCTCCTCGAGCGTTCTGTAAGCGGATGTTTGGTCCGGTTGCCGCATAACGAATTTTTTGTCAAAATTGTTGGCCCCGAATTGCTGGATGCGTAATTGTTCGGCAGGGCGCTGCTGCCGCAATGCGGCCTATCGAGGGCGTTCCGATAGCTGGATCTGAGAGTGAATAGCGAAGTGTCATAGATCGCGCCACATCGGCGGGCGGCTATGTTGCCAAGAATTGGACGGCGACATTCTATAACATATCAATATGGAGCGGCGAATCGGAGAGCTTGCAGAAGGGCTCGGGCGTCTGAGACCGGAATAGGCGATTGGGCGCTATACTGGCTGCCAGGAGGCCCGCTCGCTCCGCTTGCAGGGTCGGCCCCGGTATTGGTCGGAACGGGGCCTTACCGGCGGCGGAGGCTGAGGAGCCGCCCCCCGCGCGCCTTCAAAGGGCTATCAGCTGCACGCCGCGCGGCGGGGGGGGCTGCCCCGAGGGGGCGCGCGCATCGTGCCTTGACCGACGGCGGGCGTCGTGGCCGCCGAGATGAGAACCGTACCTCCGAAAAGGGGGACGAGGTGGGTACTACCCGCCAAGCCGAATAGCGGTGCTCCTTGGTGAACGCTGGTCTACCGCCTAGCACCCTGGTCTACGCGGAGAAGGTTCGACCCCAGTTCCTCTCCCTCCGCCACTGCTGCTGGGCTTCCAATGCCACTTCCTAGCCAAAGCTCCAAAAAGCCCAATCAAATCAACCTGCCATGGCAGTGGTGCCGTACGGGAGAAGTGCCGATTTCGGAGATTTGTGGCCGGAGACGGCGTTTTTCTCCAAAGCTTAGTACTGCGGCGATTTAGTACGGTTTCCAAAGGCAGCCATTTAAGGTGTTTGAAGCTGCGGTCTCGCTGACGGTTCGAATCCCTGTCGGACATGGGACAACGACCGAACCCAGTTGGCATAGGTGCGTGCTGCGCCGCCACGACCGAAGGGTGCCAGGATCGGCGCCGGTGCTTGATCTCAACCTCAGGTCGCGGGAGAGTGTGCTTTTCTAGGGTGAGTAATAATGAAACGGGTTTTCATCAGCTTTAGACCAATGATAATATCGGCCGCCTCCCTTGAACGCTCGGTGAAGCACTAGCAGTTTGCTGAAAAATCCCTCGCGGCGGCGTTCATTTCCTGATTCAATTTGGTCGAGAATCGGTGGAGGTCGGCATGCGCGGGACATTCGAGGATCAAGGCGGGCTGTTTTTATATATCTCGCCGGATGCGCGGGTGCCCCAGAACCATCCGCTGAGGAAAGTCCGGGCGCTAGTCCGTGATGTGCTGGGCGAGATGAGCCGCAGCTTTTCCAGCCTCTATGCGAAGGAAGGTCGTCCGTCGATCCCGCCTGAGCAATTGCTCAGCGCGCTGCTGCTGCAGGTGTTCTATGGCATCCGCTCGGAACGCCAACTGATGGAGCAACTGGACTACAATCTATTGTATCGCTGGTTCGTGGGGCTGTCGCCGGACGACCGGGTCTGGAACCCGACCACCTTCACGAAGAACCGCGAGCGACTGCAGAACGGCGACGTGTTCACGAAGTTCATGACCAGGCTTCTGAACCTCGCCGAGGTCAAGGCGCTGTTGTCGGACGAGCATTTCTCGGTGGACGGCACGCTGATCGAAGCCTGGGCTTCCCACAAGAGCTTCCGCCCCAAGGACGGCAGTGACGGCGACGACGGCACCAACTTCCATGGCCAGACCCGCAAGAACGACACCCATGCCTCCACCAGCGATCCCGACAGCCGGCTCTACCGCAAGGCCACCGGCCGCGAGGCCAGGCTCTGCTACATGGGCCATGCCACCATGGAGAACCGCAATGGTCTGGCGGTCGCCGGGATGGTGACGCATGCCAGCGGCACCGCCGAGCGTCGCGCCGCGGAGAAGATGCTCAAGGCCAAGGCCAAACAGGCCGGCCGGCGCATCACCGCCGGCGCGGACAAGGCCTATGACACCGCCGATCATGTCGCCAATCTGCGCGCCATCGAGGTGACGCCGCATGTGACGCAGAACAATACAATCGGCAAGACCGGCCGCAGCCGTCGCAGCGCGATCGACGAGCGAACCACCCGCCACGAGGGCTATGGTATGTCGCAGACACGGCGCGCGATGATCGAATGCATCTTCGGATGGGGCAAGCAACACGGCACGATGCGCAAGACCAAACATCGCGGCATCGGCGCTGTCGCCGCCGACTTCATGCTCAACCTAATCGCCTACAACCTGATCCGCATTCCAAAACTGCTCGCCGCATAGCCTCCACGCCGTCCAGGCGACGACGCGCGACGCCCGATCAGCTAACTACACCACCATCGCGCCTGTCCGCTGGCAAGAAAATAGTCGGATTTTGGGTTTTTCAGCGGACTGCTAGGCCAGCGTGGACCTGCGCCGTCTTGAGCATAGGCGCTCTGGGGCAATGACCATGATCCGCGTCGAACGCTGCGGTCGGTTCACGATCTGGGCAATGGTCGTTCTGATCGTTGTGGATGGGGTTTCGGGTACTGGCCTAATTAGGCCACTCGGAGATCCGAAGTAGGCCTTTGCAATAAATGGTACCAGGCGGCCTAGTCGAAGGTAATTCCAATCCTGTTTTCTTTCCGCCAGACTACCCGGCACATTCGGCTGATCTGATCTGAAACAACGACGAGATTAAATTCAGACGGAATTCCTGCCGGGCTTTCAACAGACAGAGCAGCCCCCGTATCCGATAAGTTGCGGACTGTGCAATCGATGCCGCCGCCGCCAAATTCGATGGTGCCAGCTTTGAAAACGCGTTTTCGCGGTGCAATCCTATGTTCGCTCATGAGTCGAACATAGGTTCTATTTCCTGAGACTTTCGTAAATAGTCCATCGCAATTTTTGAATTAGGCACTAGGGGTCGAAACAGGCCAGCACCGGGTTTCGATAAGCTAATGCTCTCTAATAAGTAGCCCGATGGCCACATGACCGTCAACTGGGCAGGCAGTATCTCGAAAAAATGCAGACAAATGGCCCGATTAAGGGGCCATTGAAGTCAATCCTCGTCGTTCACATCATATACGTGAATGATCCGACGCGTGTGCGGTTGAAATACGACGGCCCTGCGGTTTACGACGTCGTAGTGGTATCCTTCAACTCCGTACTGACGCGGTAATTCTCGCGATCCATGCGGGCCATATCCAAAACGTTGCCCGGGCGACAGATCGCCATAATATTCGTAGGACCGTGGACGTTCACGATCCCGGTAGATGTATTCACGAGCAGGCTCTCGTTGCTCAACGGGCATCGAGGAAGCCACGATCGCACCAATGACCGCGCCTGCGATAGCTGCCCCGGCGCGATCATCCGCTCTTGCGAGCCCGGGCATTAGAAGCAATGCTGCGGCCGCAGCGAAATTGAAAAAGTTAAGTTTCATAGCCAGTCCTTGCGCTACAATCTGTCAGCTTGCGAGACACTGGGTCAGGATAGTTAACGAAGCGTGAAAATCTCCACGAAGTGATCTTCTTGCGCATCTGCAAACTAGATTTTACCGACAGCCATCCATCCGGGCAATCGGCCGTGCTGCACATCATCGCTTTTGAGCGAGAGCTGAGGCCCCAAACGCAAACCGCCGCCACCTCCAGTCAAGGAAGCGGCGGCGATGGTTCTGCAAAAGCGCGCGGGGGTGCCACCCGCTCTTGCAGGATCACCGTGGCGCCAATGAGCAATCATGCACGCGTTGCTATGCGTGTGCTGGCTAGCTTGTGGCATTCATAACACCCGATGGCGTGGAGTGCTCGGCAGCAACAGTTTGCCAGCGATCTTCCTAACCGAGTGCGGTATTGCACGAGTACCGCACTCGGTTGGCAGGGAATCAGATGAAGGGACGGACGAGCCCATGATAGATGGGACGACGGACCCTATTTCGGGGTCAACTGCTCTTGCTGCCGCGCCCAATCGAGCGGAAGGGGTCCAAGCAGCCCGTTAAGTTCGAGACCAGCGGACTGCTGCCCTTCAAGGATCGATTGGATTATCGCTGGCGCCAATAGTGTCAAGCGCAACACGCGGCTGAGATATCACTCGTTGAGCCTCGTGTAAAAACGCCAATGGCCATGTCGCAGGTTTGGAGCATCTGATCATTGATTACGCTTTTAGGTGAGGGTCTAGGTATCGCTCAGGATTAACGGTGGCAGATGGGAGGCGCCCAAAGACAAGCGCGATCGTGCTATGAGTACGCGCAACTTTCGTCATGACTAGACCTCATCGTTGCAGGTTAGGGCCGGCAGGAAGTTCCAGCTTCCTCTCGGTTTGTTTTTCCGGTACCATAATAAAATGAAGGCCGTAATTAAAAATGGTACCAAAAAAGGACGGGGTAGACCTGCCGCCGGTCAAGGCGTTCAAATCGGCACACGTTGGTCGGAAACAACCGTTGCTGCAATTGAGGTTTGGGCGGCGCAACAGTCCGACAGCCCGGGCCGATCAGAAGCCATTCGCCGCCTTGTTGAAATGGGCTTGGCAGGCGCCACCAACGGCCGCCCCAAGAAATCCGCTGCATCCCCGAAATCGTCCGAACTTGCAGCGGTGCAGATCGATCGGCTAACCGACTAGAACGCACCAATCGAAGGCCGGAAAACTCGAAAGCGACGCCGGTTAAAAGGGCCGTCCGAGTTCCGCAGCGTCCGCGTCGACCGCAAAAAGCCTAAGTGATGGCCTAGATTCGGGGCATGGAGCGGCAACTAGCGAGCGCATCAATTGGAGCAGCCGGACGACGCTGACCATGTCGAAAGGCAGCATGACCAATTATTGGTATTGCTGGATCATGTACGCGCACAAGTTTACACTATGATAATCGCCGTGGTTCTCATCGCCGGCGTCGCCGGTCTCGGTTATGTTGCCGTTTATTTTCTAGGGCCATGAGGTCTCACTCAGGCGCCCCCACCAGCGTCGACGAGTTCAAAGACTGAAACACGTGCAGCGGTTATTGCGTCTCCTAAGGCTGACACTAGTCGTTTGAGCGTGCCTGATGAAATTGCTGCGGAAGCGCTGCGGCGAGCGCTGACCCTTCGCATCCAAGATGACCAGCCTCCAAGCCTTCCACCGCCAATACCACTGCCTCGGCCCCGGCCGATTGCGCGACCTCGCTAGCTGAATTTCACCTGTCGTTGACCAACGCGCCTTACCCTACCTTTTTCAGAATATGTTCGAGATCAGATATGACCCAGCAGAAAACACCCGCCGGCGGATCAGCCCGCGAGCAAGCCGAAGCGCTCTTCAAAACCCCAGCTAAGCCGGCGACCGGAGAGAGTGATGAAAAGATGGCGGCTTTCGCTAATCGCGACCGGCTGAAGGCGGAAAGACTTGCGAGGGAAGGCCACACGCCGACCAAACTGCGCAAATTTGTCGAAACACTTTCGAACGGCGTTGCTGGCCGTGTCGCATACGTCACCGTCGCGGCGGCGATGTCGTCGGCAGCCGACCTCGCGACGTGGAAGGAAGACTTCACCTTCAACGCTGCGGAAGCCATTCTAGCGGCGCCAGATCTGAAAGCAGTCTATGCGGCAGCGATCAAGGATGGTTGCGCCTTGGTTCAACCAGCGTAATTTTAGATCAGCGCGGGGTAGTAACGGTGAATTCTACTCCCAAGCCGGACCTGCCTGACCACACGCTGATTGTCGACCTTGAACTACCGGCGCGCATTCTAAACGCGCTCCAACGAAATGGCTTCGCGACGGTAGGCGAGGTCCGCGAAACATCGGATCAGAATATTCTCAGCATGCAGGACATCGGGCCGCGATCGCTAAAATTCCTGCGGACAGCGTTGGGTGGCCCAAACCACAGAGATTGACCTGCAACGGCACATTATCGTTTTCTCAGTTTTATGCCGACGCAACAAGAAGCCCTTGTCGAACGCTACATGCAGGCTGCCGGCATCGCAGCCGTATCGATCGACGTCACCGGTGCGATCGGCTTGGTCGACGTAGTCGGCCTTAATCGCCCGCGGGACTAGCTTTGGTTATGCTGCCCCGCCGGCGATTACCGACGGCTTTATCAGTCTTCGACCGCCGGTCTGGCGGGATCGCTGGCGCCGACGGCCTCCGTCGACGTTGTCGAGAAAGCCGCACGGGCGTTGCGCATTCCCCTAACGCGTCACGAGGATACCGCACGAGTACCGCACTCGGTTGGCAAGAAATCAGGTGGGGGCGCGGACGAGCCCAGGAGGGATTGGGCGATCCTCCCTATTTCGCGATCAGCTGCTCTTGCTGCCGCGCCCAATCGAGCGGAAGGGGTCCAAGCAGCCCATTAAGTTCGAGACCATCGGACTGCTGTCCTTCGAGGATCGACTGGATTAGCGCTGGTGCCAGCAGCGTGAGCCGTAATATCCGGCTGAGATACGACTCGTTGATGCCTTCTGCTTTCGCCAAATCTCGGACGGTGGCGTGCCGGCCGGACTCCAGCATGTCCCGCCACCGATGGGCGCGAACGACCGCTTTGACCAAGGTGCTGTCGATACGAGCGGCCCGCGGGATCCAAGGCGCCGCATCGGGCGGTGTCACGACCTGCTTGCGGCCTGCTTGGTGGCGCAGCGTGATGGGAATGTGAACCGAGATCGTTCGGCCGTCTCGGCTCAGCGTCGGGCGGCGGGATTTGCCGACAATCAGGTTCTGCTGAGCTGTCATGCGGCCTCTTTCTGCGGGGCAGTGGCACCGCGGAGATCGTTGCAAAGCGAGGTCAGGCCATCGACCCGCAGGCGGAGGTCAATGCCGGTCGGGCTGATGTCGACCCGCTCGACCAGCAGCTCGATAATGCGGGCCTGTTCGGCTGGGAAGAGTTCAGCCCACAGAGGCTCGAATTCCACGAGCGCACTTCGGACATCGTTCTCGTCGAGTGACGTGCCGGCTTTCTGCGCCGCGCGCCAGGTGGCGACGATGACCTCTGGTGCGAGCAGCAGCGACCGAATTTGCTCAATCACGATCCGCTCGATCTCCGCGGCCGGGACCTGGCGGACTGGGCAGGCATCCGTCCCCCGCTTCAGGACGCTTTGGCTGATGTAATAGCGGTAGAGCCGACCGTTTTTCCGGGTGTGGGTGGGCGACATCGCCGCGCCGTCAGGTCCAAACAGCAGCCCTTTCAGGATCGCCGGGGTCTGTGCCCTGGCGCCGGCAGCCCGCCTTCGGGGGCTGTCTTTCATGAGGGCGTGGACCTGGTCCCAGAGCTTGCGGTCGATGATGGCCTGGTGCTCGCCGGGGTAGGACGTGCCCTTGTGAACGGCCTCGCCAACGTAAACGCGGTTGCTCAGCAGCTTGTACAGCACGCCTTTATCCAGGAGGTGGCCGTACCGGTTCGTCGCCCCCTTCGCCACCAGCTCTCTGGCCAGCAAGGTCGCGGACTTCAGGATCAGGAACCGCTTGAAGATGCCTCGCACCGTCTCAGCGTCGGCATCATGGATAATGAGCTTGCGACCATGGACTTCATAGCCAAGCGGCGTCCAACCGCCCATCCACATGCCCTTCTTACGGGAAGCCGCGACCTTGTCCCGGATCCGCTCGCCGGTGACCTCGCGTTCGAATTGACCGAAGGACAGCATCACGTTGAGCACCAGCCGGCCCATTGGGCTGCGGGTGTCGAACGACTGGGTGATGGACACGAAGGTGACGTTGCGCGCGTCGAAAGTCTCAACCAAATTGAGAAAATCCAGCATCGACCGGGAAAGCCGGTCGATCTTGTAGACAAGGATGATGTCCAGTTTGCCGGCCTCGATATCGGCGAGCAGCCGCTTCAGCGCAGGTCGCTCCAGAGTTCCCCCGGAAATGCCCCCGTCGTCATAACGGTCGGGCACGAGCGCCCAGCCTTTGGCGCGCTGGCTGACGATGAACGCCTCGCAGGCCTCTCGCTGGGCCTCCAGCGAGTTAAACTCCATGTCGAGGCCCTCCTCGCTGGATTTGCGGGTGTAGACCGCGCACCGCATTTTGCGGACCGGGGACGGGGCATCACCACGATGCGTGGACTTCTGACCTCCATCGGCAGCGGCCGTTGCAGATTTGGGCTCGACCGACTTGCTGCGGCGGACGCTCATGATTTCACCTGGTGATTCTTGAGGCCGAAGAAGACCCAGCCGTTCCACTTGGTGCCGGTGATCTCCTGGGCCACTGACGACAGCGACTTGTATGGACGGCCGAGATATTCGAAGTCGTCGGTCCGGACCGTCACGCAGTGCGAAATGCCCTGCCACTCCCGGATCAACTGCGTGCCGGCGATCGGCCGATTTACCGGGCGGGCTTTCCGCTCGGCGACGCTCTTGGCGTCGTATTGCCTGGCCATGGCGCGGAGGCGGTCGACCGTCTCGCGGGCCAGGCCGCCGTAGGCCAGCTCCTGGATCCGATAGGCCAGCCGGCTCTCCAGGAAAAGCCGGTTATACTGGGGTGGTTCGCTGTCAAACAGCTCCCGCCATTTGGCCCTCAAATCCGCGGCGGATGCGCCCTTTAGGGCCGCCAATTGGCTCAAAACGGTGTCATTCACGTGCCGATATCCTCGCATTTGCGATGGACATGACCGAGCGATCCGGGCTCGAAGTCGAGCGGATTATCTCGATTTTCGGCTGAAATCCGACTGGACTTCCGGTCCTGAAGACGCAAAAGAGCTGCCGCTAAAAGGGCGGCGATTTCGGTCAGTCCGTCGTGGCGATCTGTCGTCATACAACGTTGATCGGCGTACAGGCACGCATCGGTCCAACAGTTTCATATGAAACGGTAGAGCGGCGCAGCGCATGGGACCTGAGCGTAGTTGCGAGATGTATAAACAGCGGATCAGCGCAACGCGACGTCACCGATGGCTTAATCTTTGATCTGCCGATCAGTGATTCGCGCACGGGGAGTACTTGATGGAGCACGTGGTTTCAGCATCTGGAAAAGCGCTCGATAATCTGAGGGGCCTCATGCTGCGCGACGCATTTCTGCGGTATGTCCTGCAAGATGAGTCGATCGCCGAGGTGAGCGCGCGGCTATTGGAGGCGCGGCCGCAATATTCTTCCATTTTCCGCGAAGGGCAGGCGCCCGGCCCAACCGTGAACTTTTTGTGGCCTTTGCACAGAAGTGAGAACGAGCTCGCGGCAGTCTTCGTGCACCGCTTACTCTTCGTTTTGGGCGAGCCACTGCCTCAGCCAACGGAGCTGGAGAGAGTAGCGGCAAAGTCGATTGTCGAGCGCATCGACCAGCTTGTCAGCGGCTTGTCGTGTGGGGAACTCGTCGCAATTGGAACATTCGCTACAACAGGAGCTGAGGTAAATGTCAGCGCCGCTCAGTGGCGACGGAAAGATCTGGTCCTAGATGTTCAGAACAGCAACATTTGTGAGATGCTGAACAATCGGCCCGTAAATATTTGGAGTGGAGTCTGGCTTGAAACGGCAGATCGGCGGGATTTCTCGACGCCATTGGCATCCTTGCCCACGGATGACAATCGCTACTCTAAGACCCAAAGGCAGACCGAAACCAAGGGCAAAGCTCGCCGAGAATGCCTCGATTGGCTTATATCGATGACATCTGACAAAAATTGTCTACCAATGTCCAATCCAGCTTTATGGGATATGGCGAAGACAAAGTGGCCGGGCAAGATCGGGAAGCGCCAGTTTAGCCTCTGCCGGGATGAGGCACTTGCCAAATTGCCCGATAAAGAGCGGGCATTGTGGACCCGGCCAGGGCCTAAGCCTAAAGCGAACTAATTCGATTCGCTTCACTGCGAATTCGCATAGGCTATTTTTCAGTGCGTCATCGTAGTCAGTCTTGCTGCATCGAACTTGATGCGGTGATGACATGTCTACAGAGCGACCCCCACAAGACCTGGATAGGCTGCTCAAGGAGCAGGACGCGGCTGAGCTTCTGAGCCTCTCAGTTCGAACCCTCCAATCATGGCGAACACGATTGGCCGGTCCTGCCTTCGTTCAGGTGGGGCGGGCGGTACGCTACCGGCGGCAGGATCTGCTCACCTGGATCAGCGCCAACACTTGCGGTGGCTCAGACGGGCGCCGGCCATGAGCAGCACCTCGGAGATTGAAGACGCTCCCACGGAGCCCCGCTTTCGACGGGTTGAGCTGTCCCGAGCATCGCTATGACTGAGTCTGGGAGGCGGAAGCACAGCGCGGAGACGCGCGCCAAGATCCGTGCAGCCAATCTCGCTCGCTGGGATGATGCTGAAAAGCGAGCGAAAGTGAGCGAGGCGACAAAAGCTCGGATGGCCGACCCGGCTGTTCGTCAGCGAATCAAAGACGGTATGCGCCGTGCCTCCATTCAGAAGGACGAATTACGCGAACTGCGTGCTGTTTGGGCCGCCACCAGTCCGGCAGCACAAGCGCGATTCATACTGAGTTTAATGTCAATCGCATCGCTTGAAGACGCCGATCGCGATGGCTGCAATGGGTGAGGTAATTCCGGCAGCTCGGAGCGCACTCAAGACGTTTACCGCTTTGAAGCTCGCAATGCTTGATGAAGCCGCCATTGACGAGCGCTTGACCCACCTCGACTTTCGCCTTTTCTATTACCTCGCGAGCGCATCGGATCGCGAAACTGGCATCGCTCGCCGTAAGCAACAAGTAATTGCTGAAGCTTTGAACGTAACGCGACGGGCTGTCCAGCTCAGCGCGGGACGCCTGGCCGCGTCTGAGTATATCTCTGTGCTAATAAAGGAAGGCGGCAGCTACACGCATGGCTACGTGATTGAGGTTGATAGGGCGAATGCCAGTTCGCTTTTTCAAAACCCAAAGGCGAACGTGGATTCGCCTTTGGCTAGAAAAAGGCGAACCTGCACAGTAAAAAAAGCGAACGGAGACCCCGATAAAGGCGAACCGCCATTCGCACCAATTCTTCCCTTGAATTCCCTTGATATCCCTTTGGGGGGGCCGATGCCTGACGTCGTTCTTGCAAGTTTAAGAAAGTGGCTTGGCGATGATATCTTCAGAAGCTGGATCGCCAAGCTTACGATCGCTGGCGTCGCGGATGGTACAGTCACGCTGATGGCTCCCACACCTTTTTACGCGGAGAGAGTTATGCGTGATTATGAAAAGCCACTGATCAATGCGTGGAGCACCATAGATCCCTCGATTGAGCGCGTCGCTGCCTTTGCCGCAAAACCTGGGATTTCCAAGATATAAGCTGGATAAGGCGAAAGTCTGGATGGTTGGGGAGTCGGACCGGTTAGGGTGTTTTATCCAGAGAAAGTCTGACCTCAATCCAGAAAGCCCATCAGGGAGCACACCGGTGATCATGGTGCCAATAGGGGCTTTGGACTGGTTAGGGTGCTTCGCATGGGAAGGAAACAATGCACAAAGCCATCCGTGCGTTCAGCAGCAAGGCGCGAGACCGCCAATATCGATGCTAACGGAAGCAGCTGTAGCAACCGGTAAAAACGTTTTACAGGTTGCTCACATGGGGGCGGAAGTCGCGAGCCTCCGATATTCCATCCACTCCAGCCAGAGAGGGGGGGTGGCCAAAACTCTAGAGGGCAGGGGCATCGGACCGGTTAGGGTGTTTCATCCAGAAAAAGTCTGACCTCAATCCAGAAAGCCCATCAGCGAGCACGCCGGTGATCATGGCGCCAAGCCATCCGTGCGTGACGCGGCAAGGCGCGAGACCTCACCTGGCGACGCTGACGGGAGCAGCCGTAGAAACCGGTAAAAACGTTTGACAGGTTTTTCTTATGGGAGCGGAAGCCCTTGGCCTTCGAGGCTGCATTCACTCCAGCCCGAGAGGGGGGGTGGTCAAAACTCTGAAGGTTAGGGGCATCGGACCGGTTAGGGTGGTCCACACGCAAAAAGTCGGTTTTTAACAACTAAAAGCCCACTTGCTCCCGATCCGTCAACGCGTCTGATGCCAGCGAAAAGTTCGGCGGAATTAATACAAAAAGCCACTCCCGTTGTTTTGCCGTCGACCGTCGCTACTGCTCATAACGTGCCGCCTGTATAGATGCTGTCAAAGCATGGGATGACCGCGTAACCACAGAGTCAGACGATACAAGCGACCGCTGCTTCGAAACGCTCGCGCGTCAAAGCGGCTACCCTATGCAATCGCCCTAGATCTCGATCGCCAATCGGCAGGCTGAAATCATGATGCGCATCGCATCAGAATTTGGATTTAGGCCGGCGAGCACGAGCAGGATCTCAGTGCCAGACGAGAGCCGTCTGCCCTTGTTTGATCAGTCCACAGTTTTGCGAGCATCGGAATGATCGACATGAACGGGAAGCGAACGAGAGCTCGGCGGCGGCTTCAAAGGATGCTTGCTGATCTTGCAAAAGAGCGTAGGCCGGGCGATTAACGCTGAGATCGTGTTAGCCCTTGTACTACGCCGCTCTTACTTCCCGCAAAAATGCATCGACCTGCGTCTTCAAATCTTTGCCGCTCTGCGATAGGTCCGCGGCGGATTCCACGACGCGTGAAGCGGCGGCACCGGTTTCGCGAGCGGCTTCATTGACCCCGACGATGTTTTCCGAAACTTCGCCGGTGCCGCGGGCGGCGTCGGCGACGTTGCGGGCGATCTCCAGGGTAGCCGCGCCTTGTTCTTCGACCGCGGCAGCAATCGCACTGGCGATCTCGCTGACCTTGCCGATGGTCGCGGTAATGCCCTGGATCGACCCCACCGACTGCCGCGTGGCGTTCTGGATCGCGCTGACCTGCGCCGATATTTCGTCGGTCGCCTTGGACGTCTGCGTCGCCAGTGCTTTCACTTCGGACGCGACTATCGCAAAGCCGCGGCCGGCTTCGCCAGCACGCGCCGCCTCGATGGTGGCGTTGAGCGCCAGCAAATTGGTCTGCGCAGCAATCTCGCTGATCAAGTTTACCACATCACCGATCTTTTGCGCGGCGGCGGCGAGGCTCTGGACTTCGGCATTAGTGGCGTTGGCCTGGTTAACGGCGTCGCCTGCAACGCGGGCGGATTCATTGACCTGCTGGGCGATCTCGCTGATCGAGGCATTGAGCTCCTCGATCGCGGCGGCGACGGCCTGCGCGCCTTGGGTGGCAACTTCAGAAGCGGCGGCGACTGCGGCAGTCTGGCGGGTAGCGTCGGAGGCGGTGGCGGCCATGGACTGCGCGGTGCTGCGGAGTTCGCCGGCCGCGGATCCCACGGCGTCAACCACGCCGCCGACACCGGACTCGAACCTCGCCGCCAGCGCATTCATACTATCGCGGCGCTCCACCTGGCTGCGTTCGCGCTGCTGCTCCTGCGCCGCGCGCAATTGATCCGTCTCGATCAGGCCTTCCTTGAAGATTGCCACGGCGCCGGCCATGGAGCCGATCTCGTCCTTGCGGCCGGCGCCGGGAATCGCCACCGCATGGTTGCCGGCAGCTATGGCGCGCATCGCCGCTTCCAGCGTGCGGATCGGTTTCGCCATGCCGCGACCGACAAAGGTCGCGATGCCCGCCGCCAGCAGCAGCACGCACACAGAAGCGATGACCAGCCAAGTCAGCGCGCTGCGCGTCAGCGCCGCGTAGGCGGTTACATCGCGCACGATCTCGAACACCGCAACCGGCTGATCCGAGAAGTTCCTGATGACCCCGAAAGTGGTGGCCGAGGGACGCCCGTTGGTTTCGCCGAACTGGATCACTGTCTCACCGCCCATGGCGCGGCGGATGGCGGAACTGTCAGCGGTCGCACCGGTCAGCGTTGTGGCGAGCGTCTTGGTGGACTGCCCGTCGAGCTGATGGATCGCGACGTCCAACTTGAAGCGGCTCTTCATGCTGTTGACGAATGTCTTACCGAACGGCGCGCCAATATCGACCGTGCCGACCACAGTATTGCCGTCGCGCATCGGACTGGTGCCAAAAATGTTTAGCACATCGCGCCCGGCCTCGATGCCGCCGACGGCCTTCCCGGTATTCATCACTTGCACAACCATCTTGCGTCGCGCCGACAAGTCGTCGTCGAAGGCGGTGACATTGTGGGCGCGCGCAAAGGCGACAGCCGGCGGAATTTGGATGGTGATCAGTTCTAGGCCGCTCGGCGTGATCCGCTGCATGGCTTCCTTGAGTAATGCGAGCGTGCCGGCCCGGTCCCTGGCGCGCACCACATCCTTGAGCTGCGGCATCGACGCCAGCGCGTCCGCGACGGCAAGCGCGGCCCGTGTGTCAGCGTTGAGCGCGGCGGTCAAGTTGGCGTAGTCGTTCTGCGATTCCCGGTTCAGCGCGACATCGACGATGGCCTGTTGTTGCCATGAGCTGAAGGCAGCAACGACGCCGCAGGCACCAGCCGCCACTAGCGTGATTGCGAGGACCATACGTGCTGAAATGGACGTGAGTGTCTGCATGTCGCCCCTCGACCCCCCCCGAAATAAACTTTTTGCTGCACCGCTAATATCCCACAACAGTTAGGGAGTTAGCGTGAAGAAGGTATTAAGGGATACCCGGCTGAACTGTATGATCGCCAGTACCTCGCTCAGCGACGGAGGGGGGGTATCAAAACTCTGAGGGGAAGGGGCATGGGACCGGTTAGGGTGGTCTACACGCAAAAAGTTGTTTCTTTAATCTGAAAAGCCCACTTGCTGGGCGTAATCCGCACCCGAGCATTCAACGGAAATAATACAAAAGCCACCTCGCGTTTCGGATACGCCTTCGGCCATGGACCGCTTCTGGCGCGAAGCGGTCAGTCATGGACATGTCCGCTCTTAGGGGCAGTACAGACATGCCGGGGCTAAGACTGAGGTCGCCATTTGACCCATAGCGGACCTGAATTAATGGCTTCCGAGAAATTCAGCTTTTGACCGGTAGCGGACAGATAGGGAACGGAGGCGCTGGCGAACGACACCCGGGTCCGTAGTTTGAAGGTGTCAGCCTTTTGAATTCCCGAGTTTCACCTGTGGGCGTCCTCAGATTCTATGTCGTCCTACTAACAAGATTACAGATTTTACAGCTAATTAACACGTTAATGGAAAGGTGATGCCTATCTGCATCCCCTTCGAAGAGATTTGCGGCCCGATGAGTTCCGTCCGCCGAGAACACGCTGCCCTACAATTGCCGATTTGGGCTGCAGTCTTCCTAACGCTCATTTGCGTTGCGATCTTCGCTATGAGTAGCTGGCGGGAATGGTCCACGAGGAACGCTGAGCTAAAGAATACAGAAATCGACATGGCAAACCTTGCGCAGTCGCTCGCGCAACACGCCGCCGATACATTCGAACTGGCCGACACGGTTCTCAATGGCGTCGTCCATCGACTTGAAGTCGACGGCAATGGCCGCGAAGCCATCACGCGGCTTCAGACCTTCATCGATATGCGCAGACCAAAACTGGGCCGTATCCGCGGCCTGTTCGTCTACGACGAGACCGGACGTTGGCTCGCAACGACCGAACCGGTGAGCCTGAACGGTCTGAACAACAGCGATCGGGAATATTTTCGCCGTCACGCTGAATCAGACGATCGCGGTTTGCTGATCGGCCGGCCTGTAAAAAGTCGTTCCGGCGGACAATGGATCATTACCGCCTCAAAGCGTTTCAACCATCCAGACGGCTCCTTTGCGGGCGTCGTGTTGGCCACCGTTGACGTCGCATACTTCGTGAAATTCTTTGATAGATTTGATCTCGGAAAGAAGGGCGCGGTTTCTCTCCTCAGTGCCGATGGCATCATGCTCGCGCGCAGCCCCGATGATGGAACTTATGTCGGACGGGATTTGTCGAACACACCGTTGTTTAAGGATCGTGCCGCGCGTCCAGCGTCGGGCGCGTATTATTTCACATCGCCCCTGGATGGAGTCCAACGGCTGAGTTTCTACAGGACGAGCGAGCATTTTCCCCTTCTGATCCTAGCTACCAAAGCACAGGATGAGGTGCTGGCCCCGTGGCGCAAGGATGCCGCCGTGCGAATGACATTCGTCCTCGCACTGCTGCTCATAATTGCCGTCATTGGCGTCTTTTTCGTTCGGCAATTGCAGGTGCGTCAACGAATGGCCGCTGAACTTGTAGCCAAAGAGGCGGACTTTCGCTTGCTCGCTGAGGAATCCAGCGACATGGTCACTCGCATCGGAATGGATGAGCGCATTCAATATGTTTCGCCGTCATCGAGCCGGGTGGTGGGCTGGCCACCGGAACAGCTAATGGGGACGCCGGCGCTGGCGGGCGTGAACGCGGAAGATCTCCCGAGGGTAAAGGCGCTGGTGGCAGCCTTGAAGCGGGGCGAAGAAGAAGACGCCCGGATCGTGTATCGCAGCCGTCATCGGGAGAAAGCGGAGGTATGGATCGAATCCACCATGCGCGTCACCAGGGAGTATGAAACGGGAGCCATCAACGGCGTCGTCGCGATATCGCGCGATATGACGGAGCATAAAGACCTTGAGCAGAAGCTGTCTTCGCTTGCGACCTTAGATGGCCTAACCGGAATAGCCAATCGCCGACATTTCGACGAACAACTGGAGAGGGAATGGGCAAGGGCGCGACGGGATGGCACTCCATTGTCACTGCTAATGATCGACGTCGATCATTTCAAGAAATACAATGATCGATACGGACATCAGGCTGGTGACGTTTGCCTGAAGTCTGTTGCGCAGGCGCTGGCCGCAGCGGCTCGACGACCCGCCGACGTAGCGGCAAGATACGGCGGAGAAGAGTTTATTCTGCTTTTGCCCGATACCGATCGCGCCGGATGCGAACTGATGGGAAGCAAGATCAGGGACTCTCTTGCCGTCCTTGGCATCGATCATCAGGCGAACCTCCCATCCCAAAAAGTGACCGTGAGCATCGGAGGCGCAATAGCTTTCGTCCAAGACGCCAAAGCGTCAAGCTCATGGCTGGTCGAGGCAGCAGATCGAGCACTGTATGTTGCGAAGGATGAGGGGCGCGATCGACTAGTGACGTCGGGCACAATAGTAGAGTTGTCGAAGGGAAGGAATGCCTAAGGCCCTCGGAACCATCAAGAACACCACGGTCTCGACTGATGGAACAATCGGCCACCTTCATAGCGCTACCAAGTACCTGCGAACCGCCAAGTGACCTAAGATCAATCTCTTCCGCTATTGGCACGTCGTGGTGCTGCTGCGCAGCAGCACGTCGACTATCGATGCAGAGCGGACTCTGGCGCGGCATCAGCCTGGCGGATTTATGGTTTCATGGCCTAGGGCCTTTTGGTGGCCGCTCCGAGATGAAGGGGGGGGGTGAAAACTCACAGGGTTAGGGGCGTCGGACCGGTTAGGGTGTTTCATCCAGGAAAAGGCTGACCTCAATCCAGAAAGCCCATCAGCGCGCACACCGGTTATCAAGGTGGCAATAGCGGCATCGGACTGGTTAGGCTGCTCACGCAGGGAGGAATAGTCCCCGTCCTGGCAGAGCTTGCTCTT
The DNA here is from genome assembly GCF_007018645.1 of Tardiphaga sp. vice154. Lineage (NCBI taxonomy): Bacteria > Pseudomonadati > Pseudomonadota > Alphaproteobacteria > Hyphomicrobiales > Nitrobacteraceae > Tardiphaga > Tardiphaga sp. vice154. The sequence goes on along the minus strand of NZ_CP041399.1, from coordinate 5,390,369 downwards.
GGGGGGGGGGTATCAAATCTCTACGGCCTAGGGGCATCGGACCGGTTAGGGTGGTCCCCACAGAATAAGTTCAAAGTTCAATAGAGAAAGTCGCACGCTCAGAGCATCTGACTCTGCCAGACGCTTCATTTGCCCCCGGAATGCGTTCCATAACAACTGATGTGCGAATCAGCCTCGCCTCTTTCTACTAGGTAATTAAATGTCGCCCAACGCGTGATCGTATCAAGTCGGGCCTGCTGTCATTAGGGCCAACGATGATGCAGGTCGTCGATCACAAACGCGTGGGCATGTCCCGCGTGTTCGCCGTGCACGTGAGGATGGTTCGAAGGCAGATCGGGATGGCGGTGCGGGACCACATCGTTGTCCGACGCGAGCCACACCGTTCGGGCTAGTAAAACGCCGGAGAGCGCGACCGCTGCGAGCACAAGCAAGGTCGGCACCAATCCCGCCCCCGAGCCAAGCCAGCCGGCCAGCGGATAAGTCAGCAGCCAGCAGGCGTGCGACAGGGCGAATTGCGCGGCAAAGACAGCGGGCCGGTCGGCTGCGTGCGCCGAGCGCCGCAGTAAGCGTCCGGACGGCGTCATGACGGCCGAATAAGCGACGCCGAGCACCGCCCACGTTGATAGCAGGCCCGGCCAGACCCACTCCGTGGCCACAGACGTCGATACCAGCAGGCCGAAACACAGAAGCGCCGCTGCGAGCAGCCCTGCCGCCGAAAGCATGACCGGGCGATCCGGCACCCGGTCGAGCAATCTCGGCAGCGAAAGTGCTGCCACCATAGAACCGCCGCCGAAACATGCCAGAGCGATGGCCACGTCGGTGTCCGATCTGTGCAGCATCCCGCGGACCAGCACGACGGTGTTGACGATCACCATGGCGCCCGCTGCGGCGACGGACAGGTTGAGCGCCAGCAGGCCGCGCAGGCGGGGCGTAGCGAGGTAGATGCGGATCCCGCGCGTGGTGTTGTCGTATATGCCTCGCTTGCGCTCCGACGCCTGGGGCTGAGGAATGGTTACCGACAGCACCAGGGCCGCCGAGCAGAAGAAGCCGATCACCGTTCCGAAGAACAACAGGTGGAAGGTGATCACCGTGAGCAGCGCCGCGGCCAGGATCGGGCTGACCAGGCTCTCCATGTCGTAGGCCAGCCGGGACAGCGAAAGCGCCCGGGTGTACTGGGCCTCGTCCGGAAGCACGTCCGGAATGGTCGCCTGGAAGGTTGGCGTGAACGCCGCAGAGGCCGACTGCAGCACGAAAATCAGTAGGTACACCTGCCAGACCTGATCGACGAACGGCAGCACCAGCGCCACCGCGGCGCGCGTGAGGTCCATCGAGACCAGGAAGGCCCGGCGCGGCAGCAGATTGGCGAAGCCGCCGACGACGGGCGCCACGCCGAGATAGGCGATCATCTTGATGGCAAGCGCGGTCCCGAGCACGGCACCTGCCTTGTCGCCGGCGATCTTGAAGGCCAGAAGGCCAAGCGACACCGTCATCATGCCGGTGCCGATCAGCGCGATGACCTGCGCTGCGAACAGATGACGGTAGGTGCGATTGGCCATAACAGAGAGCATGTTGGGCGTCCTTGCTGACGGCTGTCCGATATCGATTGTAGCCCATTTACCGGTTTTTCAGCTGTTCGCCATTACTCTAACTGCTGTTTTGCAAGCATCAGAAATTGGCAGGCGAGTGGACATGGGTGGCAAGTGCGCAGGATGCGGCGAAGAAGTCGCTCTCCCTTTCGAATTCAAGATGGCTTTTCAGCCGATCGTCGACCTCAAGGCCAACCGCGTGTGGGGCTATGAGGCGCTTGTGCGTGGCCCGAACGGCGAGTCCGCCTTCTCGGTGCTCGATCAGGTTACCGAAGAGATTCGGTACCGCTTCGACCAAGCTGCCCGCGTCCTGGCGATCGAGACCGCCGGCGCCTTGTTCAAGCAGCCGCATTTGCGGCTGTCTATCAATTTCATGCCGAACGCCGTCTACGAGCCTGCGGCGTGTATTCAGAAGTCGCTGGCCGCGGCCAAGCGGGTCGACTTTCCGCACCAAAACCTGATGTTCGAGTTCACCGAGAACGAGAGGATGACCGACGTAGCGCATGTGCAGAGGATCGTTGAGGCGTATAGGAAATTCGGCTTCATGACGGCGCTGGACGACTTCGGCGCCGGCCATGCCGGCCTCGGCCTGCTAGCGCGGCTGCAGACCGACCTGATCAAGATCGACATGGAACTGCTGCGCAACATCCATCTCAGCCGCGCCAAGCAGGCGATCGTCGCCGGCATTGTCGGGATTGCGCGCGAACTCGACATCATCGTGCTCGCCTAGGGTGTTGAGAGCGCCGCCGAGCTCACCGTGCTGCGCGCTGCCGGCATTTCGCTGTTTCAGGGCTATCATTTCACAAAGCCTGCGTTGATGGCGCTGCCCGATGTGCCGTTGCTGGATCAGCCCATCCTGATCCGTAGCGTAAGTTAGAGAGACTTTTCCTTTTGCGGAGCCTCACGCCGCCAGTCAGCGTAGTAAGGTAGCGTACATGGGTATGGTGCCGTCGGTTGGTCAGGCCGAAGCGCTGTTTACATAACTTTAGCTATGTCCCGCTAACCAGGATCAATGGGGTCTAATACTGCAATTGCGCTAGCTAGCAGATGGCCGGCTTGGCTTCATGCCGTCGTCCTGTTGCTTGCCAGCTGGGTGGTCATGGCCTCGCTGTCCTTGCAGGTTCGTCCCGGCGCCGATGTCGTCGCTGTCGCCTTTCCGCCGTGGTGAACCTCGCAGCAGATATTCCTTGCCGCGGCTTCTCCCAATGCAGCGATCGTCAGGACCAGTGCGCTGACATCTATCTTAATTGTCCGCCCGGACGGTTTCGACGGCCTCAAACGGCTGTTCGACGCTGGCGCCTGGTTGGCTGTCGAACCCCAGACTGAGCGCCCGATCCAAACGGGTGGGAGTTGCGGATAACGCGGAAGCTGACTGGCACGCAGCCCCATTGGCAAAACATGTGTCGCATTGGTAAGTGCCGCCGATGTCCGTAAACCAGTGGTTGATGAAGACGTGGATCGCCTGCTATAACGGCGCCCATTTCTTGAAATGGGGTCGAAATCGGATGACTTGCCCGTCTTGCCGCGCCCGTTGCTCATTGCTGCCAAATGGGGCCACCAGCTGAGCGCAGCGCCCAATCACCTTATAAAGGTCAATCGAAGCGCTAAGCTGGTTCTAGCCAGTCCAAGTTGATTCCAAGTCCCCCTGCTGGTCAGGCCCGGCCGTATTATTCGCCAATGCGCTCGGGCAGTACGTCAGGCCCTCAGGGGACTACGCTCCAAGCCATCAGACTCGCAGGAAGTTTCGAACTCAGATAGGTTTAGCATGCGTAATGTCAGGCACTTCATCCGATAAGGCTTCTCCGTCGTATGCCGATTTCAAGTCGCCTCGTCATCAACCTGACCATCGTTTTGCTCACGGTCGGCTTGCTTGCCCTTACTGGCATCATTTCGACGACGGTCTGGCTGGGCGAAAAAGCGCAGGTCTACGCCGAAGATGCCACCAGTGCGCAAAACACCCGGATCGCGGCCGTCGAGCTGAGGGCCGCTATGCAGGTCGCGGAATCCAGCCAGCGCGGCTATCTCGTCAGTAGCAACGAGATATACTTGGCCCCCTATGACAGCGCCAAGGCGCTGGTCGACACCCAGCTGGCGCGCCTGAAATCCGCGCTGCAGCCGTTTCCTGCCACGGCCCGCCTGCTCGACAGGCTGACCCGGCTGGTCGCCGACAAGATCGCGGATATGGACCAGACCATCGCGGCGAAGCGCGAATTTCGCGAATCCGACGCACTGGCGGCGTTCGGCAGCAACCGCGGCAAGGCGCTGATGGACGAAGCCAACGTCTTCCTGTCCAGCATCATCCGTACCACCGATGAGCGGCTAACCAGGGGGCTGACGCAGCAGCGCTCCAACGCCACTTGGCTACGCCTGGTGTCGATCGTCGGCGGACTGATCATCATGGGCGGCGTCGGCGGCGTCATCCTGACGATCTATCGCTACACCCGCGAGGTGGCGCAGACCCGCGACCAGGTGCAGCAGCTCAATGCGACCCTCGAACAACGCGTGCGCGACCGGACCGCCGATCTGGTGGATGCGCGCGACAAGGCGGAAGTGCTGCTGGCGGAGGTCAATCATCGCATCGCCAACAGCCTGACCATGGTGTCCGCCCTTGTCAGCCTGCAGTCCCGCAATATCGAAGACCGCGTCGCCAAGGATGCCCTGAGGGAGACCCAGGGACGCATAGATGCCATCGCATCGGTTCACAAGAGCCTCTACAGTTCAGGCGATGCGCGCTTCGTCGATTTCGACGACTACCTGTCGAGCCTGCTCCGCAATGTCGAAGAGGCCATGCGCAATGAAGGTCATGGCGCCTCGATCCGGACCGACCTCGAGGCCCTGAAACTGAAGCCGGATACCAGTGTGAACCTCGGAGTCATCGTGATCGAACTGGTGACCAACGCCTTCAAATACGCCTATCCGGATCGCGCCGGCGAAGTGCGGGTTCGGCTTAAACGACTGTCCAGCACCGCTGCAGAACTGGTGGTCGAGGACGACGGCGTCGGCCGCAGCGTCGACGCGCCTGCGAAAGGATCCGGTCTGGGCACCCGGATCGTCACCGCCATGGCGCGCACGATCGGCGCTGAAGTCGAATACTTCCCTCGTCATCCCGGTTGCGGCGCCAGACTGGCGTTCGCTTGCCCCACGGATCTCGCGTGATGAGCCGACAAGTATTGATGGCCGCGTTGGGATTAGTCCATGGTCGGGCAAGGGGCGCTGCAGCGGCGATCCTGTGCGGCCTGCTGCTGCCATGTGCCGTGTCGGCGCAGCAGGGGCCGCCAGGCCTGACACGTCCCGTCGTGCTGCAGCCGTTCGATCCGAAGGCGCCCGCCTGCAGCCGTCCGCCCGGGCTCGAAAGGGTGCTGGCCTTCGCCCAGGACAACGAACGGAAGTTCATGCAGGGCGTATCCCAGGGGCTGGCGCTGGCAGCCAAAGACCGCGGGCTGACGTACCGCGTCGCCCAGGCCGACAACGATCCGGCAAAAATGGTGGCGCAGGTCCAGGCCATGCTGGATTCCAAGGTGGGGGCGATGGTCATCGCGCCGGTCGATCCGCCGTCCATCGGCCCGGTGCTCCGGCAGATGATCTGGTCCGGCGCCTATGTCGGCGCCGTGGTGCCGCCGCCGGCGACCTCGATCCTCAACGCTCCGCAATATCTCACCGGCAAGGTGCTGGGCGACGAAGCCGGCAGCTACATCAGGACTCGCCTCAAGGGCAAGGCGAAGGTTGTTCTGCTCACCCACGACAGCCTTCAGTTTCTCGCGCCGCGGTTTGCAGCGATGCGGGATTCCCTCAAGGACATGCCGGGTGTCACCATCGTGGCCGATATCTCGCCGCTGACGGTGGATGAAGCCGGCGGCGCGGCGATGATGCGCACGATCCTGATCGCGGAACCCGATATCGACGTGGTCCTCGGCGCCGATACGGTTGTGCTGGGCGCGCTCGCCGCATTGCGCGAGGCCGGCAAGACACGGCCGGATCAATTCCTCGGCGGCATCGACGGCGAACCCGCCGCGGTCAGCGAGATCAAGGCAGGGGGCCCCTACAAGACCAGTGTCAGCCTGGCCGCGCCGGTCTTCAGCTATGCCATGGGCCAGCACGCGGCGGACTGGCTCGACGGCAAGAGCATTCCACAGGCCATGGATATTCTGCCGAAAGCATTGCGGCTGGATAACATCGCCGGATACGAAGCCGATCTCACCGATCCCGCCGCGGTCTACAATGAGCCGGCGCGTCGCGACAGTTACCTCCGCATGTACGGCAATATCTGCTTCGACAGCCGGGAGAATTTCATCGCGTTTCCGTGGTCGTCCGAGCGCAAATAAGCATCGCCGGCGCCGCGCAAGAAGCCATAGTTGTCAGCCAGAAAGACTGCGGCAGTCGCGCGGCTGCACCACGCGCCCGTCATGCCACCGCTCCAGATCTGACGGCCGACGACGGGCGAATGACGGCGCACGGCGTGGGTGCCAACAGGGGCGTCGGACCGGTTCGGCTGATTGAAGCGGGCGAGCCTGTCTCTCGGGGGTGAGGCGCGTCAACACTCTGAGGGGTAAGGGCATCGGACCGGTTAGGGTGTTTCATCCAAAGAAAGTCTGACCTCAATCCAGAAAGCCCATCAGCGAGCATAGCGGTGATCACGGTGCCAATAGAGGCGTCGTACCGGTTAGGCTGCTCACGCAGTAAGAAATAAAAGCTCAATGTGCAAAGCCATCCGTCTCTAACGTGGCAATCTACTAGTATTTGTAGCGCTGATCATATTGCGCGTGCCCGACGCGGAGCTTGCGCCCTTGGCGATCGCTCGCATTCCTCATCAAGCTTGCCTCTCGGGGGGGGTATCAAAACTCTACGGCTTAGGGGCATCGGAACGGTTAGGGTGGTCCGTATGCAGAAAGTTGCTTTTAAAATAGAAAAGCCCACTTGCTGGCTGGGATCTGCAACCGAGCATTCAGCGGATTTGATACCGAAGCTAACAGCCCGATGTTAGTGCGGAACTTTTGTCAATCTGGGCCGCAGCTATGGAAATCAATCAGGCCGGTCGCATTAAATTCGAGGTCGCAGCGGTACACGCCCCCATTGCTCGAATAGGCAATAGCCGCGCCATTATTTGTCGGTCTCAAGTTATCAAGGTCGGATGCCGGATATTGTAGCAAACGGTCCCGCCAGTAAGCGCGCAAGGCAGTATGACCCGATATGGTAGCACCCCCATTGCAGCGGCACTCGATCGTAGCGTCTTCGGCGTACAAGCTGAGGATCGTACGAAGGTCACCTGCTCGATAGGCGTCAAGCCAGTCGATCGTCGCTGCCATCGGATCAATAGACATATGCCCAACCTCTCGCTAAATATTTCATGGCGGGTCTTAGAATCTGTCAAGTGAACATCTTCTGAACGCCCTATTCATCTGAACTGCTTGTTTTCTCAATAATTGGTAGTTCTTGCGCCATTCCGCGTTTTACATCCGGTTTGACTCACGTAGCAGAACACGTAGCCGTCATTACTACCCTGCACTATATTTGCACTATCAAGTTGCACAGCAAGCTCGTAACGAGTCGCATTCCAAACGACTATAGTTCAGGTTTTTCTGACTTCAAAAACGTCATTGAAAAATGCAGGCCTTCCGGCAGGAAGTCCGAGACCGCCGTTCCAGCTAGATCACACGCCAAGCTTTTGATTAGCTTGCTTCCGAAACTCTTGCGAGACGGGTCTTGAACGAGAGGACCGTCTAACTCCTGCCAATCGATTCTTATCTTCTCGTCAGCCAATTCGACCCAGGCTATTTTGAGCCTACCAGCTGAGCTGGAAAGCGCCCCATATTTGGCTGCGTTCGTGGCCAGTTCATGAAGAATCATGCTAATCGCGACGGCATCTTTGGCGTTTAACAAAATGGTAGATCCGTGCATCAAGATGCGGGTCCGGTTTTCATCTTGATAACTACTCAACTCGCTCTCAAAGACGTGTCTCAGATCTACGGTGCCTCGCCTTGCTTGCGCCAACGCTTACGGTCCAACTACTCCCTTTCAGATTGGAAAACGCCGAAACCAGAGGAGTGCCCTCCATGGATAAATTCTCGATATATCCCTCGTCGGAATGTTGAGAGGCCTCCCACCAGCCAGAACTAATTTGCTTTCCGACGTAACGATCGTTGTCGATACTTCGAGCGACGAAGTTGCCGTCGCGGTCGCCGATCCCAGCTACCCAGCCCTTCGGAAGTTGCTGACTTTCCAGAACCTTGGCAAAACCGCCCGCATCCAAACCGATGACAATGTTAAATTTGGGTCTGCCGCCTTTGAAAATAGGAACGAAAACACCCAACGCAGGTCGCCGCGCGACAGGACCGATTTGAACGCCACCTATCTGGTCAGTGCCGCTTTCAAACGCTCGCTGATGCACCGCTAGCGGGACGACGTGTGGAAGTTGATCACCAAATGGTCGCAAGGAATTCAGAAGCTGTTGGCCTGGTGCATCGGCAACGACAACCCAAGTGCCGGGCAAATTCTTGACCGCATCTAACGCCTGCGCGCGAAAACGTTCGAGGTTGTCATCTTCGAGGGTGACCGACGTCGCTAAGCTATATCCCAAAACGGCATATTTTTTTAATTCTGCATCCACTGCCGCAGCCAAAGCTCGAGTGGTTCCGACCAGAGACACTTTTTGCGCCTCTGACTGCGTCGTCGCGAGACGGTTGATCACGAACAAGTTTGCAACTATCAATGGTATCGCGATGATTAAAAATAATAGAAATAGGCGCTGTCTAATAGTTGCTAGCACTAGTCACTCGCTAGGAACTTTTGATTCCAACATTAGCGTCCTTCGAAACATAACTGTCTGAGATTGCCCGATAAGAGGCTTCTCTGCAATGATCCGCGAGTGAAGTAACGGCCTTCATGAGTGAGGCAGACGAAGTCTCTTTTCCGCCGTTAGCATTTATGTCGTTAGGTAAGTTAGCGCAACGGCTGACTTCGACGAGGCCCAATGTCAAATATTCACCGCGTGGTTCTCGGCAAAAAAAATTGATATGCCGAGCGCCGAATCGGCAGTTATTGCTTAGAAGTGACGCCGGACCGGGAGGCACCGGAAAGCAACGAAATCATGATTCATAATGTTCATTAAGTGACCGCAACAGCGCTCTAAGTGAGCAGACCGTGACGACGACTGTCGAAGGTAGCCACGCTTGAGCGCCGCTATACGCGATTCCCTCGATCTCCGGGATAGCCCTCAAGCTCTCAGCGAAGTGAGAGTGGAGCGTTAATTCTGCCCGCCGTCTCATGGGCGTTCCTCTCACATTCAATCTTATTGTGCTGTTGGCCGGAAGATCCACTCCCGCCAGACGGTCAACAAAGCCGCCATGACAACCGGCCCAAGGAATAGGCCAAACAGTCCAAAGGTCGCCAGACCGCCGAAAATTCCGACAAAAGCGAGAACAAACGGGAGGCGTGTCGAGCCGCCCACCAAGGTCGGCCATACAAAGTGATCACCGGCAAGCATGATTATCGCGCCCCAGCAGAAAACGGCACCGGCCGCCAAACCGCTCCCGCCGCCGGAAATCAGGACGACCGCCGCAGTAATAAAGGCGATCCATGCGCCAAACGGGAGCATCGCGAAGGCCGTCGTCAGTACTGTAAATAATACCGGGTTTGGAACGCCCGCGACGAAGTATCCAAATCCGATGAGCAAGCCCTCGCCCACGGCTACCAATACCGTGCCGTTCACAGTGCCGCGCGTGGCATCTACCATCTTTCCGACCAAACCCTCCCCAGCATTGCCGATTAGGCGGTCACAAGTTTCTAAGAAGCGGCTAGCGATGTCGCGACCGTTGCGCAGCAAAAAGAACAGGGTCAAAAGCGAAAATAAAAATAGAAATAGCCGATGGAGCAGTTGTCCGCCGAACGTTTTGAAAAGCTCCGACGCGTGGTCTGCATTGACTGACTGCAGCCATGCAGTCGCAGCCTTCGGGTCTGAGAGGTTTGCTCGCCACCAAGATTGCAGACTTTCCGCGACAACCGGCAGGCGAGAGACCCAGTCGGGAACTTCAACCCCGCTTTCTTGGGCACGCTTGAGCCAGGTTGAGAGCACGTCACTTTGCTGAGCTATTTGGTAAACCGCAAGGGACATCGGCGTGAATAGGACCAGCGCAACGATTGCGGTAAAGATGAACGCTGCCAAATTGGATCGACGACCGGATGAAAAGGGTGCTGCAAATTTGAGGTATAGCGGCCACAAAGAGACCGCGAGGATTGTTGCCCAGATCAGCGCCGGCAAAAAGCTCGCGGCTGTCCACAAAGCCAGACCAAAAATAGCCAAGGCAAGAACAATTCTGGCGTTCATCCGCGCGCGGGCGCCCAAGGGCAGTGGCTTTTTCACGGTGCTGGCGAACTCGTCACCAACCTTCTCGGATGACTTCTCCCTCGCCGTACTCGTCGCCACTCTCGCCGCCATTCCACTTTATCCTGTTGTGCACGACAGAACCTCTGGGCGGCAATTCGGTTCCAGATGGGAAAAAGCTGCAATAGCTGACGGCTCATCCAAGCCACGCGCGCGGGCCCACGCCGCAGACGCTACATCTGGCCTAGCCTACCAGCTGAACGCTAAAGCCTGGCCGAAGGTCTCGGGCTGCGCTTGACGCTCGCGCACGAACGGGCGGCTTGCGTAGCGCTGGATCGGCTGCGCCTTACGGCGCCGGGGTGCTTGACTATGCTGGCGCGGGCTGGTCGCTTGGCGCGTACTGGTGTCGGCGAGTGCGACGGTGACGGGTGTCGATGGCGGCGTCGGCGTTGTGGAGGCGGGCTGCACATGGACTTGGCGCGGTGCTTCGACCGTGGCTTCGCCGCGCAGGCACCCCCCCGAATAATACGGCCAGTTCTGAGTCTCGCAAGCGTTGCTGGCGGTTGCAGCCGGGCTTTCGGGAGCAGGTGCAACAGCCGGCACATCGGCCGTGGCCTGTGCCAGCGGCAGGTTCGACGGTGCCGACGGCGGGTTGCCGCGCCCCGGATCCGAGCCAGATATGGCGGCGTTCAGTGCCACAAATGCAACGATAATAAATCCGGCAAAAGTAACGAAAGCGAACACGCGGTAATCGATGGGGCGGAGAAACGTCATGCGGATGACCTTGTGTCGGAGAAGCTACGGCGAGAAGAAAGTGGCCCTTTCCAAGGCCACCTCCAGCGATCAGTCCCAACGTTGACGACGATGCTTGACCATGACGACCCGGTCGCGGTTGCGCCAGCCCCGATGCCAGCCACGATTGCCGCGATATTCGGCGAGTTGGCCAAAGTAGCCGCGGTCGTAATCACGCGACATGCCACGATCGTCGCCGACGCGAACCGGGACATCCTGGGCGCTGGCGAAGGTTGCTGTGAACACCGTCGCTGCAACCGCAGCGGCAGATGCGTGAGCTGATAGCTTCATGTCGGTACTTCCCGTTTCAATATGGCCAATAACGGGAAAAAATGGCAATCGTTCCGCTGGCGGCGGCGATATCGCATGCGGCGCTAGCAAAAAAATCCTGCCGCGGACAAGCCAGGGCAGGACCAGTTGAACGAGGAACTTGCGTCCTGGCACCGATAGGCGGTGCCGAGCCTAACCCTCGATGATGTAGACGATCTCGTGCGTCTGCGGTCGAAGGATCACGTAGCGGCCATTGACCACGATGAAGTCATAGCCACGCCATTCCGGATAGATCTCGATCACCCGCGTCGGGACGGGATGAAAGCGCACCGTCGATGGCACGGCCACGCCGACCGAGATGTTAAAATTCACGTTGCGAACTTCTTCGACCCGCTCCTGCCGGATTGCGCTGGTGATCTGCGTGCGTTTCTCGGCAGGAGGAGCAGCCGTTGCCGACGTCGCCGCATTGCCCGTGGTAGCCGCCGCGCCGGTCTTAGAGTCACCCGTCTTGGTGTTGCCGGTCTTGGAGTCGGTCGCCGTCTTGCTGTCGGTGGCGGCCTTGGTATCGTTCGCGGTTTTGCTGTCAGTGCTGCTCTTGGTATCCGTCGCAGCCTTTGTGTCCGACGGTACAGCCGTCTTGTCTTGGGCCGTGCTGGCAGGCTTGGCCGCTGGCGCCATTTTCGAGTCAGTCGGGGCCTTCGAGTCCGCTGCCGACTTGGCGTCTGGTGCGGATTTGGAATCGGTCATCGACTTGGTGTCGCTGGCGGCACCCTTTGTGGCTGGCGTGCTGGACGATGGAGCCTCGCTGGTGCGCGGCGCCGCGGCCGGCGCTTCGCCGCCTTTGGATCCGCTCATTCCCGCTCCCTGCGCCAGGGCCAAGCTGGTGGTGGCAATCAGGGCGATGGTCGCAACTGATCCCATAAATGTCTTGCTCATTCTGTGTCCTCCATTGTGAAACCGCACATTCGGTCCTGCGCTAGAACGGCAAGCCGTGGCATCAGGTTCCACAATCACGGTGATAAATCGGGACAAAGATGCAATTGAAAGCGCGCGAGAGGGTCGCAAACTGTTTCATCGAAGAGGCAAATGCCTTTTGATGCAACTCGGAACCGAACAAAGACCGGGAACTTGTGTCAATGGTCGCGTGGTGCGGCCTAAGGGAGACGCAACATGACACGCATGATGATGGCCGGCATTACCGCTCTATTGCTGACGGCGGGTAGCGCTGCAGCGGTTTCGGCGATGCCGCTAGCACCCATTAATGCCTCGGCCGACACCATCGAGGTGCGCGGCGGCCACGGCCATGGTCACGGCGGCATGCATCGCGGTGGCCGCGGTCATCACTATGGCTGGTCTCGCGGGCGCGGTCACCACTATGGCTGGAGCCGTGGTCGCGGCCATCGCCATCACTGATAATGGTCTTGGCGGACGCGACACGCGTCCGCCTTCAGCCAGGCGAAGCTCCGCTTTGGGCCAGCGCACGCAACGCCACAGCGCGTTGCCGCAAGTCATTGCGTGCCGAGCCTACAGGAAGGCGTCGCGCTTCGCCGAGGCTCTGCCGGGCCTCGCATTGCAGGATGGCTGGGCGTTTCTGCGTCGCATCCTGCAGGTCTGGAGGCGCTTCCGTGCCATAGACCTGTCGCTGCAGCGGGATTAGGTGGCGCACTGCCTGCTTGATGAAACGGTCGGCATCGAACTCCAAAAATTCGCTAACCCGCTGAAGTTGCTAGTCGTAATAGATAAGAATCACACTATCATTCCCGGGATACAGTCCGACTAGCTCGAAGGCGGCACGTGGCGCCTTGTCGAAGGTTTCGCGCCAATACGCCATAATATCGGAAGAACCATGCAGCACGCTTGGCGGTTCGCGCAACTACGCACCCGCAATCGCCATTCTGGCGTCAGACGCATAGACGTCGGCAACGCTCTGCCAAGTGTTCGATTTGCACGCATCAAGCTAGTCGATGGCGCGCGCGATGACGTCTACGTGGGTCGTGCCGTGTTCCCATTGCTTCTAGCCTTGCGTGATGCCAAATTTGAATGGCACCCTGCCGCTAAAGGGCAGGCGAACGGCGCGTTTAAACGGCAGTCACGTCGGCGCAGATGTGATGGCTTCAGGCCGTTGGGTCCGTTTTGCCGGTCGCAGACAGTTTCTTTGCATAGCCGTGGCTGAATTGCCGACCTTGGCAATCATCGCCTCCCGTGCCGCGCGCTTGACGCCATGATGCCGCGTCCAGAAGCGGGTTTCTGCCGCGCGCTGCAGGGAGATATGGCTCCCGTCGCGCTCGCTCTGATTGGCCAGCTCGTCAACTACCTGTACTGAGCGGCGCTAGCTCAATCCCATTTCGACAGCGATGCGGACGAGATCCGAGTGATTTCGCGCCCCTAGCTTCTGCTTCAAAATGGAGGTCGTGTTGGCGACGGTCTTGTACGAGATGTCGAGCGTATCGGCGACTTCGACAATCTTGTCGCCGCGGCTAAGAAGCCGCAAGATTTCGAGCTCGCGTGCGGACATGTTGGTAGCCGGATTGGCCCTGATTGCCGCGCCGGAGAAGGCGACGGCTTCCGCCAGATGCGGGCTAATAAAATTCTCGCCCGCGGCAACCTTGCGGACGGCCTTGATCAGCAGTCGCGGGTCGTCACCTTTCGACACATAGCCTTGGGCGCCGAGCTCAATGGCACGGACCACAAAGGCAGGGTCGTCATTCATGCTGAACATGATGATCCGCGCCTTGGGGTCGTCCCTGCGAATTCGCCGCATCAGTTCGAAGCCAGACAGGTCCGGCAGGTTGATGTCGATTATGGTTACGTCGGGTCGCTTGGCAAGGTAGGCCCGATGTCCGGACTTTTCGTCCACGGCGTCGTCGATCGTAATCGACGGGTCAGACGCAAACAGCGAGCGACAGCCTGACACCACGACAGGATGATCGTCGACAATCAGGAGTTTTACGGCTGCTGGCATCGGAAAATCTCTCAATTATGTTATGCTTGTCCGAATTTAACGCTTTGGCTAGAGCAATGGTGCCCGGTTGTACGCTTTAATAATTCCAATGTGGAAGACTTTCTCATTGCGCAAACGCATTTGCGTGCTGCTGGGCGGTATGTTTCTCGGCGCGCTAATGGCAGGCGGAACGTTGCTATGGATGTTCGCGTCGGATCAAATTCTTGAGGAAAATGAGCCAGCGGCACGGTCCGCCATTACCGTCGCCTCAGCCCTGAACGCTGCGCTCGCGGCATCTACCAGCCCTGATGCGACTCTCCAAGCCTTCGTCGACCAACTGCAATCGTCGCCAGCAAACGCGATCCGGTTTCGTCGTAGTGGTGAGGTGCCGGCACCAATGCCCAAGTCGCCCGGCAAGGTGCCGGACTGGTTCGTCAAGGCGCTGCTGTTGCCGGACCTCGCTCAACACATCCCGGTCCAAATCCAGGGCCGGCGCGTGGGTGATCTCGCATACGAGCCGGACCTCTCCGCACAGGTATACGAAAAGTGGATCGGCTTTCTATCGCTTCTCGCGGCGTGCATCATCTTGGCCGCGCTGGCCAGTCTAATTACGTTCGCCATGATCGGCGCCGCGCTGCGTCCGCTGCAGGATCTCGCCGAGGGTCTGGCGCGGCTCCGGATCGGCGATTTCACAACGGACGTCGACTGCTCCGGCCCGCCTGAAATTCGCGAAAGCTGCCTGTCAGTCAACCATCTGGCTGTGACGCTCAGCCGCCTCAATTCGGAGAACCGAAGTCTGTTGCGCCGGATGGTATCCATCCAGGACGAGGAGCGCCGGGATATTTCGCGCGAGCTGCACGACGAACTTGGTCCGCTACTCTTCGCAATTCGCGCCAACGTCACAGCCATGATCGACGACGATGGCGAAGGTGGGGAACCGGCCAGGCCCATCAAGCAGCGCGTGCTAGAGGCGGTCGAGGCTCTTCAGGTTACCAACCGCCGAATCCTGGACCGCCTGCGTCCGCTGCTAATCGAAGAGCTTGGCCTTGACGCGAGCATCCAGAAGCTGTTGCGGGATGTGCACGCGCAGGTGCCCGATATGATCGTGACCTTCGCGATCGATCCCCAGATCGTCGCGGCGGACAGCGTCGTAGCGCAAACGGTATATCGCGTTTTGCAGGAGAGCATCACCAATGTGCTCAAGCATGCCGGCGCGTCGAAGATGAATGTGAAGACTAAGGTATCGCACGACACAATTCTGGTGGAGGTCGCCGACAATGGGACTTCAGCACCTAAGCAGCCGACCTTTGGTCGCGGCATGACTGGCATGCGCGAGCGGTTGCGGGCGCTTCAAGGAACGTTCGCGTATGTCCGGACGGATGAATGGACCACGATCCAGTGCAGCCTGCCGCTGGCTGCTCCGCACTAATCCGGATCTGCAGCCGTCTTGCACGGCGCAATCGCCATGCCCGCCTGCGCGAGGGCCGTGATGATCACCTTGGCCACGCAGGTCGCTTGTTCGCTGGAGATGGTCAGGGCGTCGCCCTGGTGTTCGATAGCACAGGTGCCGATCGCTTTGGCGATGATGGTAGTAAGCTGGAAATCGTCCACTATGGGTGAGCTCCCGCGAAATCTAATGACCGCACGTTGACAATTAGCCGACGCGACGCTCTGGTCACGGCCCGCGATAGATCGCCGTCTGGATGTTCGACGAGCTTTGTGGCTCGCCATGATGCGCCATGTTGCGGAGCGTATCCGCTGACGTCCAGGCTGCTGATGCGCGCTGCGCCGGCCGACCATCGCCATTACTGATGAAAAGCAGCGCAGCCATCAGGACCGCGCCCACGCACACGAAATAACGGAAAAGAGGCATCACATTGCTCCCGCATGGAATGAACGGAAACGACGTCGAGGCGGCCCTCGTGCCGCCTCGACAGAGCGCGTTTAGTCGATCACGTCGACAATGCGATGGGTTCCCGGGTCGACAAGGACGGTACGGTCGTTAACTACGGTGTAGCGGTAGGCTGTCGAACCATATTCACGCGGCACTTCGTAATAGGTCACGCCGCTGTCCGGCAGTTCGGCGCCGACCCGTACTTCGCGCTCGTAGCGATAGGACGGGTGGCGGCGTTCGGTGACGTAGCTGTGGAAGCGGGGACGGTTAGCCTCTGCAATGCCACCAGCGGTGGCGCCGGCAGCAGCGCCCACGGCAGCGCCGACCGGACCGCCCACAGCGCCACCGACAATAGCGCCGCCGACGGCTCCGCCGGCCGGTCCGTTCTGGGCGATGGCGGGCGAGAAGCAGGCTATCGAGGCGACGGCTAATGCAGCGGTGGAAATGAGTTTCATGATGTTCTCTCCTTGTTGTTGGCGAGTTCAGAACTGGCAACAGCAAACGTCGTTCCACCGGTTTGCCGCTTTTTCCCGAAAAACTTCAATGTTGAATGTTGAGGAATTGGGCTTACGTACAGCGATCAATTCGATCAAAAAACCGGTCGTTATCGCGTTATCTGTTTATACAGAACGGTAATTACGAGTATCTAAGTAATTCCGAGTGAGGACAGGGGACCCGTTCAAAGGACTTTAGGAACTCAAGGACCGGGAAATCCCTGCAATCGCCATCTCTGCGGAAGCGGAAGTCTGCCGTATCCACATCAGCTTTGCCGAAGATTTGGCCGGACCTTATCCACGATCGGAAAAGTGTTTGCGCATATTGCAGAGGAAGAGCGTGGCCATGGCCATCGCCGTGCTGAGGATATTCAAGCAGCGCTTTGGAATACGGCTCCCGCCGATCACTCTGCACCATCAGGGCTACCTGCGGCGCGGCCCGATCTGGTTGACGAAGAACCTGTCACTCGATCGTCCGCAAAGCGGCCAGAGCGATGGAATTTGAAACAGCATCCGCCGGCTTGGATGGGCAAGTGCTGGTCGGTGTTAGTGTTCGGTGCGGACCTTCATGGTCTTCATGCTTGTCTCGGCCTCCGTACATGCCTTGAACGTGCCGTTATCGACCACGGTCGTCGTCCTCGTGGTCGGCTGGGAACCGACGGTGGTACACAGCTTAGTGGTGGCGTCGCGGACCACGTGAGAGTCGCTCAAAACGGTGGTCGTTTGAGCGAAGGCCGACGTGACGAAAGGCAGCCAGGGTACCTGCGATCAAGAACGGTTTCATTTGAGGTTCTGCAGTTATCAACTGCGAGGCGCAAATGCGCGGCAAAAATTCCAGAATTGCCAAAAATTCCCGAAATCCATGTATATTTCTAAAAGCGGTGATAGCCCTAGAAGAACTATATTTTAACAGTCTAAGTGCGGCGTCAAACCTGAGTCGGGATGAAAAGGAAACGACCCCAATCATCAGCCATTCAATATGTCGATACAGCGAATCGACATCGGCGATGGAACACGTCGGCTTGCAGTCGGTTAGACGGTCCCAACATCAACCTATGAGGGACCAATGAAACGCCTTTTTTCAATCTGTATCGCCGCGCTCCTGACCGCGGGTATAGCCCATGCACAGGCCCCGGCTGCCAAGGACAAGCCTGGCAACAACGCTGTGAACAGCGAGCAGAAGAACTCCAATGCGCCGGTCGCGGGCCGCAACTCGTTCACCGAGGGCCAAGCCAAGAGCGCCATCGAGAAGGCGGGCTACAGCAACGTGACCGAGTTGAAGAAAGACGACAACGGCGTGTGGCGCGGTAAGGCGAGCAAAGGCGGCTCGAGCAGCGCTATCAGCATCGATTTCCAAGGCAACGTTAACGCAGCTAAGTAACAGGGAGGCCAATTTATGACCGTTACCATTTCACGTTTGTACGACTCGTATCCCCAGGCCCAGGCGGCTGTGAAAAGCCTTGAGTCCAATGGCGTACCGCACGCTGACATTAGCATTGTCGCCAATAATTCCGACGGCTGGTTCGACGGTAAGAAGGATCGCGATGGCGACGGGGTCGACGAGCGTGCCGAGGCCGCCGGCACCGGTGCCGGCATCGGCGCCGGGCTCGGTGGTGCCGCCGGGCTGCTGGCAGGTCTAGGTCTGCTGGCTATTCCCGGTTTGGGACCTGTGGTGGCTGCGGGCTGGCTGGCCGCTACCGCTCTAGGCGCCGCAGCGGGCGCTGCGACCGGCGGTCTGATTGGCGCGCTGACCGAAGCCGGCGTTTCGAAAGAAGATGCGCCGGTTTATGCAGAGGGCGTCCGCCGCGGCGGCACGCTGGTGTCTGCCAAGGTTAATGAAGCGGACCGTGTACGACTCGAGGCTCTCATGAGCCCATCGTCGGTCAATTTGAACGACCGACGGGCGACCTGGGAGAAGTCCGGCTGGACCGGATATGATGCGGCCAGCAAGCCCTATGACGCCGCTCAGGTGCGCAAGGAGCGCGAACTACACACCACTTCGCGATGACAATGATGGCCCGCTTCGGCGGGCCATTTTCTTAATCAGCTGAGCTCGATTCAATAATGATGTACGGCTGCTGAACAGTGCCGTACACAAGAGTTCTCACGACATTGCACTACGGGAGAAATCGGGAATGGCGGGATGGCCCGTTATAGATCGTCGGGTAAGGAGATTTAGTATTGTTACAGGTTGCAATCTTGAAAGTGTTAGCGAGCTATTCGAACGGCCGGGCCACGGTTGCTGCCATGAACACCGATTTGGCTATCCTTGCCGGTGCCGGCAGTCCCCGGGGGAATTGCTTGAAGCGCTTGGCCGCAGTTGCGCCCGACCTCGATTCAGGCATGGTTATTCAGGATTCTCATGGCTGGCATTCAACCCCGGCCGGGGCGTGAACGCCTCAGTACCCTGGAACTGCTGAACTTGCTCTCGTGCGCGCTCGACGAAACCCTCATTCCGACGATTGATTAATTTCGATGACCGAGACGGGAAATGTCGGCAATTTGTACCTTAGGTGTTCCGTTTCGTGGAACTCGATGGTGTGAAGCGTGTTGTTCGGCATTGTTCGAACACGTCGGAGGACCCCTTGAACCGTAGACAACTTCTCGGCGCGACGGCGGCACTGCCGTTGCTAACGGTCCTGCGGCGCGGGGCAGCAGCGGCGCCGGGGGCAGTGCCTTTTGATGCGGCCATGGTCAGGCAGTTGGCACGTGATGCGGCGTCCAAGCCGTTCAAGGCGCCGGACAACAAGCTGCCGGACAGTTTGAAGGATCTCGACTACGACCGTTACCGCGCGTTGCGCTTCAATCCTGAGAAAGCACTTTGGCGCGGTGAGAAGTTGCCGTTCGAGGTGCAGTTCTTCCACCGGGGCTCGTTTTACACGAACCGGGTCGACATCTATGAAGTTGCTGATGGGCAGGCGACGCAGGTGCCGTACAAGCCGGAGAACTTCTCGTTCGGAACCACGCCGCCACCAGCGGCCGGCAGCGATCTTGGATTTGGCGGCTTTCGTCTGCACGCTCCCATCAACCGGCCCGACTATTACGACGAGGTCTGTGTGTTTCTCGGCGCCAGCTATTTTCGCGCGGTCGCTAAAGGGCAAGTTTATGGACTATCGTCGCGAGGCCTGTCGATCAACACCGGTGAGGCCGCTGGTGAGGAATTTCCTGCGTTTAGGGTATTCTGGATCGAGAAGCCAGCAGCCAATGCCAGCTCCATTGTGATACATGCGCTGCTCGACAGTGAAAGCGCTGCAGCGGCTTACAGGTTCACTATCCGGCCAGGCGAGACCACCGTGTTCGACGTAGAAATGGTGATATTCCCGCGGGTCGAGCTGAAGACCGCGGGGCTCGCCGCCATCACCAGCATGTTCTTCTTCGGGCCCAACGATCGCAAGCAAGTCGAGGACTTCCGCCCCGCAGTGCACGATTCTGACGGCCTCGCGATCTTCAACGGGCGCGGCGAACAGTTATGGCGGCCACTCCATAACCCGCGTGATCTGCAGATCAGTTCGTTCGGCGACCGCAGCCCGCGGGGTTTCGGGCTCATGCAGCGCCAAAAGGAGTTTTCCGATTATCAGGATCTTGAATCCAGCTTCGAACGGCGCCCCAGCCTGTGGGTGGAGCCGATCGGCGACTGGGGCGAGGGATCGGTGC
The DNA here is from genome assembly GCF_007018645.1 of Tardiphaga sp. vice154. Taxonomy (NCBI): domain Bacteria; kingdom Pseudomonadati; phylum Pseudomonadota; class Alphaproteobacteria; order Hyphomicrobiales; family Nitrobacteraceae; genus Tardiphaga; species Tardiphaga sp. vice154. The sequence continues at coordinate 5,370,421 of NZ_CP041399.1, read as the reverse complement.
AGCTTTTGGAGATCCCGACCAACGAGGAGATCCACGACAACATCGGCAGCTTCTGGCGTCCGAAGAACGTGCTGCCGGCCAGGGGCGAACAGGCGTTCACCTACCGGCTGCACTGGGGACCCGACCAGCCAAAGCCGTCGGCGCTGGCGATTTTTTCTCGCAGCGGCGTCGGTTCTCGCGGCGACGATACCAAACTGTTCGTGCTCGATTTGATTGGCGACAAGCTGAAGTCCGTCGATCCTACGAAAATCAAGGGTGTGGTTACGGCGGAGAAAGCCGAAATCCGCAACATCGTCACCCAGCGTAACCCGCAGACCGGCGGCTGGCGACTGAGCTTCGAAATGGCAGCCAAGGTCAAGACGCCGGTCGAGTTACGCGCCATCCTCATGCAGGAGGATCAGCCGGTTTCGGAAGTCTGGGTCTACCGATGGACACCTTGAATGTGCAGGCGTCGGTGGCGCCCTTAGCGGCGCCCACGGGCAACCTGCCGGTGGCTGTCGGCGCTCCGTTTCTTCCTCCGGAAATGCCGCTGGCGATGTTTTCGCACGGGCTCGGCGGCCCGGAGGCGTCGCAGCGTCGTACACAGTTCAAGCCCATGCCGACCCTGCTGCGGCGGGCTTATATCCTGCTCGGCACCGCTGCGCTGTCGGCGGCCGGCGGTTACGAGATGTTCGAAGTGTTGCAGGTCGGGGGCGTTACCATCCTGGAAGGCATGGTGCTCGGACTGTTCGTGCTGTTGTTCGCCTGGGTCGCCTTCTCCTTCATGTCGGCGATGGCGGGCTTCGCCCTGCTGCTGGTGCGCGGACGCGATCCGCTGGCCATCGAGCCGCTGGCGCCCCTGCCGGCAATCTGCAGCCGAAACGCGATGCTGTTGCCGACCTATAACGAAGATCCCTACCGGATCATCGCGCGGCTGCGGGCAATCTGGGAGTCGGCGGCAGAGACTGGCCATGGCGCGCATTTCGACTGGTATGTGCTGAGCGACACCACCGATGCCGCGATCTGGATCGCCGAGGAACAGGCGCTGCTGCAGCTACGGCGCGACGCGGCTGGGGCTCCAAACATCTTCTACCGCCACCGACCGCGTAACGTGGCGCGGAAATCCGGCAACATCGAGGATTGGGTTAAGCGGTTCGGCGGCGGATACGATCACATGATCATTCTCGACGCCGACAGCCTGATGACCGGCGATACCATCGTGCGTCTGGTGGCCGGCATGGAACAGCATCCCGGCGTCGGGCTGATCCAGACGCTGCCCATCGTCGTCAATGCGCGCTCGCTGTTCGCGCGGATGCAGCAATTCGCCGGCCGGCTATACGGGCCGGTGATCGCATCCGGCATCGCCTGGTGGCACGGCTCAGAAGGCAACTACTGGGGCCACAACGCCATTATCCGGGTTCGTGCCTTTGCGGACGATGCTGGCCTGCCGGAACTGTCCGGACGCAAGCCGTTTGGCGGCCATATCCTCAGCCACGACTTCATCGAGGCCGCCTTCATGCGGCGTGCCGGGTGGGCCATCCACATGGCGCCGAAACTCGGCGGCAGCTACGAGGAGTGCCCGCCGTCGTTGCTCGATTTCGCCGCACGCGACCGCCGCTGGTGCCAGGGCAACCTGCAGCATCTGGCCGTATTGCCGGCAACGCGGCTGCATTGGGTGTCGCGCCTGCACTTGTTGACTGGGATCGGCTCCTATCTGACCGCACCGCTCTGGCTGATGTTCCTAGTGCTGGGCATCCTTATCTCGCTGCAGGCGCAGTTCGTGCGTCCCGAATATTTCGCGAAGGGCTTTTCGCTGTTTCCGCAATGGCCGGCGCAGGATCCTGTGCGTGCAGCCTGGGTGTTCGGAGGCACCATGGGCCTGCTGATCGTGCCCAAGCTGCTCGCCTATGTGTTGCTGCTCACCCAAAGCGAAAACCGGAGGCACTTTGGCGGCGGCTTTCGCGTGTTCGCAGGCATCATCATCGAGACCGTTCTGTCCGGCCTCATTGCCCCCGTGATGATGATCTTCCAGTCGTCCGCGGTGGGCGAAATTCTGCTCGGCCGCGACGCGGGCTGGCAGGTACAGCGCCGCGACGATGGCGGCGTGCCGGCTCGCGAGGTGGTCCGCAAATACGCCGTGCCGACATTCGTCGGCGTACTGATGGCGATCAGCGCTTTTGTCGTGTCATTGCCGCTGTTTCTGTGGATGACGCCAGTGATCCTGGGACTGCTATTGTCGGTGCCGGTGGCCATGGTGTCATCGCGCCTGCTGCAAGCGGGCCAGCAAGCAGGTCTGTTCGGCACGCCGGAACAGAACGTGCCGCCCACTGTGCTTACCCGCGCCAATGCGCTTGCGCTGGCGGCGCCGGGCTACAGCGCGAGTCCATTGCACGCGCTACGTGCCGACGCAGACTTGCACAATGCGCACCTGCTGTCGCTGATCGAAGCGCCTCGCAGCCGTGGCCAGATCGACACCGATCTCGCCATCGCCCTCGCCAAGATTGCGGAGGCTGAACATTTCGACGAGGCCGTGAGCTATCTTACGCCGCGCGAAAGCTTCGCGGTGCTCAACAGCCGGTCGGCGCTTCAGCAACTGTACGATCTGCCCGGACCAGCGAATGCTGGAGCCTGACTAGCCACCGTCTGGCTTCGACCAAGTGCGATGCGGCGTGAAATTTGACTACGATGATGCCTTGGCCCGGGGCAGTTGGCCTAGTCACTGGCGGTCCCCGCAATCAGCCTCTTGCGGCCATTGAGAACAGTACCTCTGAAAAGAAGGCCAAAAGTGGGGGAAGTTCGCGCCGGCCTCTTTACCGATGGCCTAGCCAGAACGCTGGTGTACTGCTTAGAACGCTGACTTGCGCGGAGAAGGTTCGACCCCAGGTCCTCTCCCTCCGCCATTTCATTGAAATCCGATAATAATATCAATCATATAGCCTTCGTGATGAGCGAAAGCCTACATCTCGCCCCACATCTTCTTAGTGTTGGGGGCAGATGGTACCCGCTGTGGCCAGCCCCACCCCACCTATTCCTAGGCTGGCGTCGTCTCCAAGCGAAGGCCAAAGCTGAGTAAGCGATACAGGGGGCGTCCAGAGGACAGTGAACGTAATGATGGGATCGCCGGATGGTTGAAAGCAGGCCAGTCATGGAGCGCAGTGTAGTGGGCTAAAGGTTGCAGCAGCCCTACAGTCTCAACGATCGCAAAACGTCGCCATGCGTTGGCAACTGGAATGAGCTCATAGCCGGTATTTATAGCTTAAAAATACTCGGGTACCGGATGGCCACTTATTTTCTGTCTGTTTCCTCACGGCATCCACAGAGACGCAAATACGAACAGAGTGCATGGCAGACTTGCTCACATGTCGAGTGCGCCGAAATGTCATGAGTGGTATTTGATAATCATCACCGAATGCCACGCTTGGGCGGTTCCCATGCCATGGGAGCCACAATGTTAGAAGCGTCGCGCCGTGCTCAACTGCTTGTCTTAAGGAATGATCTCGTCGTCATTCGCAATCGAGCGACGCGCTTGCAGCTTGAAGAGATGATTTCACTTATCTCCGAGGCAATCGCAGTGATCTCCGGGCAGCCCGAAGTCGCCAATCAGGTGCGGCCTGTGACCGAGCGGTAATTGCATTCTGCATCTTGCATCATAATGATGATGGCTAGAGCAGTTTGAGGTGAGATGCCGACGTTGCCAGCAGGCGAGCGAGGTTGGTCTTGATATCGAAAACTACAGTTCTAACCGCTCGCTAATTGAGCTGCGGTCTAGGGGCGTTCGTGGATGTGAATTGGCTTGATAAGTCGACAATGAAATTGATTCGCGTGTTCTTGTGGGCCGAGTCGAGCAACAATTGGATCAAGCGCGACTCAAAGATGGCGTGCCACACAGCTCTGCGCTTGGAGGCTTAAGTGAAGGCGTATTGAATTGCACAGATCAAGCGGTTCACCGCCAAAGTCAGCTCGCGCCGCCTAAGATAGGCGCGCTGGATCTGTGTACGCTATTCTCTAGCACGATATCATTCTTCGTTTTTCGACGTCTTTCATCAAAAAGTCGTTGATCTCCGATGCTAACACAGGTCGGCTAAACAAATAACCTTGCATTTCAGTGCAGCCAAGACGCCTCAGAGCGTCAAGCTGCATCTCAGTCTCAACCCCCTCGGCCGTAGTCGTCATGTCTTGCGCTGTAGCAATGTCAATAATAGCGCGAACGATATGAGCAGAGCCATCGGCATGGTCAACTTTATTGATAAAGGTTTTATCGATCTTGATTTTGTCGAACGGGAACCGCTGAAGATAGCTCAGCGAAGAGTATCCCGTTCCAAAGTCATCAAGCGCGACTTGAACGCCCGCTGTGTGCAGCTCATGGAGCGTTAAAAGGGCGGTTTTATCGTCTCCGATGAGGACGGCCTCCGTGATCTCCAGCTCAAGACGTCGCGGCGACACTCCGGAAACAGCGAGGGCCTTCAGCACTTTTAAAGCGAGCGATTGGCTGCGGAATTGTACGGGCGATACGTTGACTGCAACGCCTATGCTTTTTGGCCATTGGGAGGCACGTGCTAGAGCCTGCAATAAAGCCCATTCTCCTAGTTCGAGAATGAGGCGGGACTCCTCCGCGATGGGTATGAATTGTTCTGGAGAAATGGGGCCAAGTATCGGATGGGTCCAGCGGAGCAGAGCTTCGCAGGAAGTTATCCGTCCGTCGGAAATAGAGATCAAGGGCTGAAAGACTAGTGAGAAACCGTTGCCGCCGATGTCCCCGCTTAAAACGGCCTGTCTAAGATCCGCTTCGAGACGACGTCGAGCATTTTGGGACTTCGCCATCGCTGGATGGTAAATCATGTGGGTATTCTTGCCCGCGGCCTTCGCTTGGTACATGGCGATATCGGCGCTTCGCATCAGCGTTGACGCGTCGTCGCCATGTTCGGGACTAATGGCAGCGCCAATACTGACATCGATTCGGACGCGCTGTCCGGACAGATCGATGGGTTCGTGGAGCGACGCGAAGACGTCGGCTATCAATTGGTCAACTTCGGACGCGATCAATGATAGGCGGCGAATAATTACAAATTCATCGCCTCCAAGCCTAGCCACGAAATCCCACGGGCGGTCGGCACATACTCGGAGGCGCAATGCAACGGCGCGAAGTAATTCATCTCCTGCTTCATGCCCGAGCGAATCGTTGACTGCCTTGAAATCATCGACATCGATGAACAGAAGTGCAACTCTGATATCGTGGCTGGATTCAAGCTCGCTCGCGAGGCGCTGTAAGAAGATCCCCCGATTTGGTAAGCCCGTCAGGGTATCGTAATGCGCTAATCTTTCGATTTGTTTGTCGAAAAGTCGCCGCTCGGTGATGTCCTCGTGAGTCGATACCCAGCCGCCGCTCGCCATCGGTCTATCTATAATCTGGATGAACCGGCCGTCCGCTAAGCTCAGAATAAACGGTTTTCCACCTTCTAACAGTTCTTTTGCAACACGCTCACAGTACTTGTCGATGTCCCCAATCAGCGACCCGCGCTCTTGGCGGTGCACAAGTACATCTCGCAAAGTGCAGCCCGGTTTCACGATTTTCGGAGAGAGGCCATACAGTTCGATGTAACGCTGATTGCAAATGAGCACCCGTTTGTTGGCGTCAAAAAGCAACAGGCCCTGCGTCATGTTATCTATGGCTGACGCGAGGCGGCTTTTCTGCTTGAGCATGCGATACTAAGTACGATTAAAATCGCCGTTGCTAATGCCCCGTAAAAAGCCAACGTCCAAAACGCCGCCTGAACCGGTTCAGGTGCAAAAAATGTGATCATGTGGACCCACCCTGCGCCGGACCTCCGGACACACCCAAATGTAAGCCGACGCACTTAGCAAATGACCGAACTTTCTTGGAATGCCGTCTGTTCCATAAGATATAGTTAATGACGTGTCCCCTCTGCGTTCTTTGCTTGGTCAGCTAACCGGCCCGTCGCGTATTCAGTGTGTTCATAGAAAACTCTACCCGGTGAGTGGATTTGTTGCATCGGGTACAGCGGTAGCTCTGTGACTGTTTCGAATCCCCCTCGGGGGTGGGAGAAGTGGGAAATCTTTGCCATATTCAGGTTCTGCTTCAGCTGCGGCAGAACGGGCATATGGCAAGATCACTCGACCACTGTGGAATCCCTGTATTGCCGCCGTCGGAGGGGGAACCGGTTTTGTCTCTAGCCTCAAGGTTTGATTGGACGCCGGGGAATTATATGACCGCCTGCGGCGATCATGATGCTTCGCGGTCTTGATCGCCGCCGACCAATCAACTTTCAAACTGGTGCCGGGCCTCCTCGGTCTGCAGCCAAAAGCGTGCCACGCACACATGAGGATTGAGGAGACACTCACGCGTGTCATTGTCCGACGTCTATCGGGACCGCTACTACAAGCCGGGATGGGTTTATATCCAGGGGTCGACCGATGCGCGGCTGCTGAAGTTCGGCATCACGCTTCGAAGTCGTACATACTCCGATGAGGCAACGAGCCTTAGATCAGGGCCAACATCCCGTCTTTGTCGGTTCGAAGCCGTTTTATGCTTGGCGGGACGTTCGCGGAGCTGACGGAATGCCTCCGTTTGTCGATTACATTCAAAAATCTGGGCGAACACATAAGGTTGTCTGGATGCCGTCAGTGTAGCCTCCGACCCGTATTGCCCGTGGCAAGGAAGAAGGGCTAGCCGATGAAGAGGAATGGACCAGTAACCGGATTGATCCAAGCCATTCTGAGCCCCACGATGACGAACAATAGCTTTAGCGGGTCGGGAGTGAACAAGTGCGAGTGGCCTGCTAGCGCCAGACTGCCAATCAACTCCCAAATAGAATCTGGTCAGGGTTTAGAGCCTGAGGGAGCGGACCGGTTAGGGTGGTTATCCAGAGAGAGCCAGAGCTCAATCGAGAAAGCCCACCTACCATCGCAGACCGGTGCAAGCAGTCGTGCTGTTCAGCTGACGCGCGATCGGTCCAGCTTGCGATGCGACCATCCTGCGATGGGCTGGATCTCGCTTACTCAGGCTTGCGGTTGGTGGCGCAAGGGGGAGGGGGCCTAAAAGTCTGTGCGATGGGGAAAGCCGGACCGGTTAGGGTGGTCCGTGCGCAAAAAGTTGTTTTTGAATTTAGAATAAGGCCACTTGCTGGCTGATCTGCAACCGAGCACTCAACGGAATTAATACAGAAAGCCACTTCAGGTTTCGGGCACGCCGTCGACCATGGACCCATTCTGGCACGAAGCGGTCAGGTGCACATGTCCGCACTCGGGGGCAGTACCGACATTTCGCGCCGGCAAACTGAGGTCGCCATTAGACCCACTATCCGCGTCACACACTTAGCATCTGAATGATCGGGCATCACGCGATCTTTTTGAGACTGCGGACGATGACGCCACGAGCAGGTCATGCACTCAAATGGGAGACGGCGCGACGCGCCACAACCGGTCGGCAATCACACCGAGCTTTCTTCTGCGCTAAAAGATTCAAAGGCAGCATTCGCCGACAGGTGCGCATTCTCTACATGCTTCATAGCGGCGCTGCGCGCAGCGCTGCCGTTTTTCGTTGCAATGGCCTCATAAATCGCCTTCATCTCCCGCAGGCTGATCCTGGCCCGGCCCGGCTGCGACATCGAATGGGCCCGCAGGAAATTGATGCGTGCCAACAAGCCGTTCAGCGTCTCCTCTATGATGCGGTTGTCGCAAATCCGAAGAATATGGCTGTAAAACACCGAAGTAGCCGACACCTCGGTCCGCATGTCGTTGGAGCGAACCGCCCTGCCGAAAGCAGCAAGCGCCCCGCGCAGCAACTTGAGGTCGTCCGGGGTGGCACGTTTCGCTGCTATGAAGGCGGCTTCGCTTTCCAGAAGCGCCCGCACCTTATAGATATCAGCCGCATGGTCACGGGTCAGCACCGGAATCTGCGGGCCGCGATTGGGTATGATGGAGACCAGACGCTCTGCTTCGAGGCTGCGGAGCGCCTCGCGAATCGACGGGCGGCTGACACCCAGCATCTCGCACAAGTTTGCCTCAATCAGCCGGTCGCCCGGCTTGAACATGCCGTCCGCAATGGCGCCGCGCAATTTCTCGACGATCTGCTGCTGCACCGTCTTTGGCGAAATCCGAAGATTAAGTGTTGCCATTATCGCTGAGTTTTCCAATTTGCCGCGGCCCAAGGCGATCGAACATCGAATAGCTCGCCTTGAACCAGTCATTCTTGGCCAGGCGGTCGCGCCATGGGGTCTTTCTGGCGGCTTCGCGTTCCGGCGATTGCAGCGCCGTTGCGTCCGCCAGGTAGTGCAAAGCCATGTGGGTATAGTGGCCGGGAACGCCATCTGCAATCCGCATCCGCCGCACCATCAGCCATTCCTTGCACTGCATCAGGAGTGGAATGTGATCACTCTCATACCAGTCGTTGAAGTCCTCATGGTGCTCCGCCGGAATGTTGAACATCACTGCATAAAGTACCGGCGCATCCAGACGCGTGTCCGCCTCGACAGGGTTGTTGGGGGTCACCGAAGTCTCGCCGCCAAGGTAGCGAGTAAACCCCGTCACATTGGCGAGCATCCATGCGGTTTCTTCCGACGGATTTGTCTTGATCTCCTTGTAGGCGTCGCTGGACAGCACGTTCACGTCGTCCATTTCGTAGACCGCCAGAAAACCGCCGTCGCCCTGACGGCTGTAGCGTTGGGCGCTGACGAAGCCCTCGCAATCGACGCGGATCGGGATGTGATGGGAATCGTACCAGTTATGAAACCGGTCGACGAAGATCTCGCCCGGGATCATCTCCGAAAACAGAACCGCCTGGCCTTTGATAGTCATGATTCAAATAACTCGATTGACAGATTGTCAGACAAGATGATAGCGAAGTTACTGCGCCTGTCAAGTATGTGAGAGTCATTGCTATGAAGCTGAACATTCGCCGGACCTGGTCGATCGTCGAGGACAAGCACGAGCATGCCGGCCGCAAGGCCACCGTACCGGTGCGCAAGGTCGCCGTGGTCGCGGTACTGGAGAATCCCTACGCCTCGCAGGCGGTGGACGACCTCGGTCCACTGATCTCGGCAAGTGCAGGGCTTGGCGAGATGATGGGCAAGATGGCGCTGCAGGCGCTTGGCTCGTTCGAGGCGCAAAGCTACGGCAAGGGCGGTCTGGTCGGACTGAATGGCGAGATCGAGCACGCAGCTGCGCTGCTCAGCACCACCTATGCAGACCCGCTGCGCGACGTGATCGGCGGCGGCAAAGCGTGGATTTCGTCGATGGTCAAGGTGGCTCCGCCGGGCGGCTCGATCGACATTCCGATGAACCACCGCAATGACATCTACGTCCGTTCGCACTACGATGGCATGACCCTCACGATGCTGGACACCCCGATGCCCGACGAAATTGCGATCATCTTCTGCATGGCCAGCGCCGGCCGAATTGGGGCGCGGGTCGGCGGCCTGACCCACGAGGACGTTCTCAATCGCGACTTAAAGGCCTGACCTATGAAAACCGCCATCGTCAATCTCGGGGCGATCGTCAGTGGTGATCTGGAGGCGCCGATGGTAGCGGGTGACGCCATTATCATGTCCGACGGGCTGATCGTGTCCGTCGGCACGGCCTCCGCTGCTGCGGTCGATGCCTGCGACGTGGTGATCGATGCCGGCGGCGCCATCGCCATGCCAGGTTTGATCGACTCCCACGTCCACATCACGTTCGGCGACTACACGCCACGACAAAAGGTCGTCGGCTTCCTCGAGAGCTACGTTCATGGTGGCGTAACGACGTCGATCAGCGCGTCGGAAGTCCATGTACCCGGCCGGCCCAAAGATGTGGTTGGCGTCAAGGCGCTGGCCGTCGCCGCGCAGCGCTGTTTTGCCGATTATCGCCCGGGCGGTATGCGTGTCCATGCCGGGTCGCTGATTCTTGAGCCCGGTCTCGCGGAGCAGGACTTTGACGACCTGGTGCGCGATGGCGTCTGGATGGTTAAGGCCGGCTTCGGCGGCTTCAGGACACCGTATGACTACGCGCCGCTGATAAAAATGGCGCGCGCCCGCGGTATGATCGCTATGGTGCATACCGGAGGGTCTTCGATCCCCGGCTCCTCCGGTATCTGGGCGGACCATGTGCTAGCGATGAACCCCGATGTTTCCTATCACGTCAACGGCGGTCCGGTAGCGATTCCAGACCAGGATTTTCCGCGGCTGGTAAATGAGTCCGGCATGGCGCTGCAGGTTTGCACTGCCGGTAATCTGCGCACCACATTGCTGGTCGCAGATCTCCTCGACAAGGCCGGACAGAACGAACGGCTGCTCATAGCCACCGATACGCCGACCGGCAGTGGCATCATGCCGCTCGGCATGCTTTATACAATCAGCCATCTCGCATCACTAGGCGGCATTCCGCCCGAACGCGCCATCGCCGCTGCTACAGGCAGCAACGCGCGGGTCTACCGTTTGAACAGTGGCGTCATCGCCGCCGGTCGTGATGCCGACATCGTCATTGTCGATGCCTGTCTCGGCGGATCGCAACCAGACGCGCTGTCGGCATTGCGCAACGGCGATGTCCCCGCGGTGGGCGCGGTGGTCACGGCTGGCATTCCCCGCTTCGTCGGACGCAGCCGCAATACGCCTGAGACGACGCGCCGCGTGCACGTGGCACGCAGCAGCGTGGTTCAGGATTTTTCCGGCGCAGCGCACTAGCACCGCGCGCCGGCATGGTTACCGGCCTTGCCCGTAGGTCGACGCAAAAACGGACATCGCATCAATCGTTTCGCGCGCACTGACAATGGAGATTATCATGCACACTCGCCGCAACGTCATCGGCCTCGCTGCCGGAGCCGCCCTTTTCTCCTCGGGCGCGCGGGCGCAATCCTGGCCGCAAAAGCCGGTGACGGTGATCGTACCGTTCGCAGCTGGCGGCAACACCGATGGTATCGGCCGCATGTCTGCGCAGTGGCTGGGCGATGCCTTCGGCAAGTCGTTCGTGGTGGAAAATCGGCCGGGTGCCGGCGGTGCCATTGCAGCCGAGATGGTGAAACGGGCGGCACCGGACGGCTACACGCTGTTCATTGCTGCGCTGCCGGTGATGGCGGTGGTGCCGGCCATGCAGAAGGTGCGTTACGATTCACAGAACGATTTTGCGCCAATCAGCAACATCGGGACCAATCCGTTCGCGCTGGTGGTCAACAAGGATATTCCCGTAAAAACGTTGAAGGAATTCGTGGAGTACGTCCGCTCCAGCAAGGGGCAATTGGTCTACGGCTCTGCCGGCGTCGGTAGCCTGAACCATCTCTCCATGGCGCTGTTTCTTAAGCGCGCCGGCATCGAGATGACCCACGTGCCGTACAAGGGCAACGCGCCGGCTATGTCGGACATGGTGGCAGGCCACGTCCCGGCGATGTTTTCCAATCTCTCCGATGCGCTGACGCAGGTCGCCGGCGGAAATGTGCGGATGCTGGCGATCAGTTCCGAAAAGCGTTCGCCCCTGACGGCAGACGTGCCGACGGTCGCCGAGTCCGGCTATCCGAATTTCAACGTGCTGACCTGGAACGGTCTGATGGCGCCGGCGAGAACGCCGCCGGAGATTATCGACCGGATAGCGAAGGAAATGGCGGCGGCGGTGAAAGATCCGAAGTTTGCCGCGCAACTGTTGAACTACGGCGTCGACCCGCTCGGCGACACGCCGGCCGAATACGCGGCCACGCTGGCGAAGGACATCCCGCTATGGGCCGAAGCCGTACAAATCGCCGGCGTGCAGCAGCAATAGGATGCGTACAACAATGAGCGACCGACCTGTATTGATTGCCGGCGGCGGTCCCGTCGGAATCCTGCTGGCGCTGGCCCTCGCGCAGCGCAACATTCCGGTGCGGCTGTATGAGGCTTCGGATGCCATCAACGAAGCCCCCCGCGCCTCCACGCTGCATCCGGCGACGCTGGAAATGATCAGCGCGCTGGGCTTGCTCGATGACGTGATCGGGCAGGGACTGATCGCGCCCACCTTCCAGTTCTGGGACCGGCCGACGCGTCGCATCGTGGCTGAGTTCGACCATGCGATCCTGGCCAAGGACACCAAGATCCCGTTTGTCGTGCAATGCGAGCAGCACAAAATCGCGCGGCTGGGACTGGAACGGCTGAAGGCGTTTCCCCATGCCTCCGTCTCGTTCGGGGCACCGGTCGCGAGCATTGCGGATTGCGGCGATCACGTGGAGATCACGACACAAACCGGCCTCGGCATGGAAACCGTGTCCGGCAGCTACCTGGTGGGTGCCGACGGCGGCCGATCAACGGTGCGCAAGGCACTCAACATCGACTTCGAGGGATATACGTTTCCAGAACGCTTTTTGGTGCTCACGACGCCGTTCGACTTCGCAACCGAGCACGGCGTCGCGTTCCGCGCCTATTTCTCCGATCCGGACGAGTGGGCCAACCTGTTCAAGGTGTCAGGCGATGACGGCAAGGGCCGCTGGCGCGCGGTGTTTCCCGCCGTGCCCGGACAGACCGACGAAGAGGTGCTGGACGAATCGGCCACCGAAGCGCGGCTGCAAAAGTTTTTCCCTAAGGCTGGCCGCTACGACATTTTCCACCGCAACATTTACCGCGTGCACCAACGCGTTGCCGCGAGCTTTCGCAAAGGACGCGTGTTCCTGGCCGGCGACTCCGCCCACGTCAACAATCCGATCGGCGGCCTCGGCCTGAATTGCGGTGTGCATGACGCCATGCAACTGGCAGACCAGCTCGCTGCGGTCATGCTCGACCAGCTTCCCGAGACAGATCTGGATCGCTACAATGGCATCCGGCGACCGATGAATATCGAATATGTCCAGCAGCAGACAATCGCCAATAAAAAGCGGCTGGAGGAGAGGGACCCTGCGGCGCGCGAGGCGAATTTCGACCATTTGAGGCGCACGGCCGCCGATCCGGTCGCACACCGCGCCTTCCTGATGCGGACGTCGCTGCTGGAAAGCGTGCGCAAGAACGCGTCACTCGCCGGCGCGTCCTGAAGGGACGCCGCTCCGGCAGCCTAAAGGTCGAGCGCGCCCGCATTCTAGACAGCGTGCGCCATGGACGCGTGGGTCAATTCATCGCCAGATAAAGCTCGGCGCCTCTGGCAAACAACTTCATGCCGGCAACGAGATCCTCTTCCCTGGTGTGTGCGCTGCCGCTGCATGTTCAATTCGAGACCATCCACCCGTTCCTCGACGGCAACGGCAGGATCGGCCGTTTGCTGGTCACGCTGTATCTCTGCGTCAACGGCGTGCTGCGCAAGCCGCTGCTCTATCTGAGCCTCTATCTCAAAACCCATCGCGCCGACCATTACCGACTGCTTCAGGAGGTTCGCGAACATGGCGCGTGGGAAGCCTGGCTCGACTTCTTCCACACGGGCGTCGCGGACACTGCCAATCAGGCGTTCGATGCCGCCACCCGGATCGTCGAGTTGTTCAAGCAAGACCGCGAGCGCATCGCGGTGGACAGCGATCGGGCAGGATCGGTGCTGCGCATTCACGATCTGTTTCAGCAGACCCCCTATCTGATGGCCAACCAGCTCGTTCGCCAGACAGGCCTCTCTGCCCCCACGGTCAATGCGGCGCTCGCCGATCTGGAGCGGTTCGGCATCGTCGAAGAAGTCACCGGCCGCAAGCGGGGCCGCGTGTTCAGTTACCGGGGGTATCTCGCCATCCTGAGCGAGGGCACCGACCCGCTTCCTGCGGCGGTCTGACAGAAGGATGCCTGCGCTATACATCGTCGGGCGTGGCCCGCCACTCTGTATCCACCGGTTTGCCGGCAACCACCTGGCCAATTCCGCCAACACGGCGCTCCCAGCCGCGCCCGATCGGTCGTGCACGCGCGTCAAACCGGTTGCGGCGTTAGTCCGCTTCGGCTTGCGGTCGGCGGCGGCCGGGTCTGCCGCCGGCAGGTCGGCTTTCGCCGGGTCGGCTGTCGCCGGGCTTCGCCGGCTTCGGCGTGTTGGTGCGATTTTCCGTGACCATGGCGCGCCAGCGGTCCAGACGCTCCGGCTCCAGCTCGCCGGCGGCGACCGCGGCGCGGACGGCGCAGCCCGGCTCGTGGGCATGGGTGCAATCGCGAAACTTGCACCGCGGAGCAAGTTCGGTGATTTCTGCAAACAGCTCGTGGATTCCCGCGGCGGCGTCGCTGACATGGAGCGTCCGCATGCCCGGCGTATCGATCACCCAGCCGCCGCCGGCCATCGCATGCAGCGAGCGCGAGGTGGTGGTGTGGCGGCCCTGCGCATCATGCTCGCGAATGCTGCCGGTGGGCTGATGCTGCTCCGGGGCCGCGCCCGTCAGCGCGTTGACCATGGTCGATTTGCCGACCCCCGACGAGCCGACCAGCGCCACGGTCTGTCCGTCGCCGCACCATGCGCGCAAGGCGCTTGCCGCATCCGCGGCATTGGGATTGGAGACGATCACCGAAAGCCCGCGCTGCAGCGCGCTGGCTTGGTCGAGATAGGACCCGGCGTGCTCCGTGAGGTCGGCCTTGGTCAGCACGATCACCGGCGTGATGCCGGCCTCATTGGCCAGCGCCAGATAGCGCTCCAGCCGGGCGACGTTGAACTCGGCATTGCACGAGGTGACGATGAACAGCGTATCGATATTGGCGCCGGCCAGTTGCGGCGTCGGGCTGCCCTCGGTGCGCCGCTGCAGCACCGTCTTGCGCGCCAGGCGGCGTTGCAGCAAGTGAGTCTGCGGCTCGACCAGCACCCAGTCGCCGACGGCGTAATCGCCGGTGTTGGTTTTGGCCGGAAGCACCAGCCGGATGGGCCCCGTCCGGGACATCGCCGCCATGCGCGACCGATGCACCCCGGAAATGCGGACGGGCAGCGCGTCGGTCTCCTCTGGCAGGATCTGCGCGCCGAAAAAACCGGACCATCCAAGATCCGCCAGCGACACTCCAGGACTGCCTTGCGCTTGATCTGTCACGATGCCGTCCACCGGGAACCCGAGTGGTTCATATGCGCCTCAAAGCCGGGGCGTGTCGACGAACCTTTCAGCGCCGCGCCGCGGCCGGCTGCGGCTGAACGCGCGACAGCCCCGCACGCAATGCGGGGCTGTGATGGCCGGCCGTGTGGGGCGAAGGACAAGTCCTAGAAGGCCTTGTCGGCCTCGGGCCGGTGCCTGTTCGACGGCACGAAGCCGGAGCGCACGGCTTCGCGCGGCAGCCGCACCCAGACTTCGCGGTTGGGATGCAGCCCCGCGCCGCGCGTGGCGGGAACGGCGGTGAGGCGGGCGCGGTGCAGCAGCCTTGTGTCGGCGTCGCCGCAGTTCGGATGAACGCCGCCATTGGCCGCGACCACCTTGTTCCAGGCGTCGGTGCGCTGCTTCAGGATCGCTGGATCCGACAGCGGCGTGCAGTTCAGTTCGTTGTTGTTGAGATCCGCCACGATCTCGTCGCCGTCCTGCACCATCGCGATCGGTCCGCCGAGGCTCGCCTCGGGGCCGACATGGCCGATCACCAGGCCGACCGATCCGCCGGAGAAGCGCGCATCGGTCATCAGCGCGATCACGATGCCGCGCTCGCGGCATAGCGTCGTGATGCGCGAGGTCGGATCGAGCATTTCCGGCATGCCCGGCGCGCCGCTCGGGCCCTCATAGCGCACGATCACCATGTCGTGGTTCTCGAATTTCTCCGGCGTCGTGTCGAGCGCGGCGAGCAGATGCTGCTCGCCCTCGAACACGCGGGCACGGCCGCGGAACAGGTTGTCCTCCAGCCCGCCCTCGACGCCGGCGAGCTTCAGGATCGCCGAGAATTCCGGTGACAGGTTGCCGCCGAGCACGCGCAGGCCGCCGGTCGGCTTGTAGGGCTTGGCGACGGTGTAGATCACACGGCCGTCGGCGCTCGGCGTGCCCAGGCGCTTGACCTGTTCGGCCAGCGTCTCGCCGGTGCAGGTCATGACGTCGCCATTGAGCAGGCCTGCCTCCAGCAATTCACGCACGATCACCTGCACGCCGCCGACAGCATCGATATCGACCATCGAATATTTGCCGTATGGTCGGGCGTCGGTGAGCACCGGCACGACATATTGCGATAGGTAGTTGAACTCAGCCGGCGTCATGACCTCTTTCCAGAAGTCACTGAAGCCCGCGGCGCGCGCGATTTCCGGCGCATGCAGCGTGACATTGGTCGAGCCGCCGATCGCCAGCGAGACGATCACGGCGTTGCGGATCGAATCGCGCACCACGATGTCGCGCGGCTTCAACCCCTTGGCCATCATCTGGGCGAGGTATTCGACCAGCTGCTCGGGGAATTCCTTCAAGCGGCGCGGATCGTCGGACGGCGGCGCCACCATGTGCAGCGGCTGCATGCCGACCACGCCGATGAAGGTCTGCATGGTGTTGTAGGTGAAGATGCCGCCGCAGCTGCCGATGCCGGGGCAGGCGTTGCAGGCGACGCGGTCGCGCAGAGCGGCGTCGGTGCTGCCGGCGACCTGATAGGCGCTGACGATGTCGAGCGCCTCGCCAGTTTCCGGGTCCTTGCCGGGATGGATCGAGCCGTCCGACATGATGATGCCGGGCTCGTTGTGTTCGAGTAGCGCGGCCAGCGTGCCGACCGGCGGCTTGTCGCAGGCGACCACGGCGATGGTGCCGGCGAGCCCGGTGGCGTTGAGATGTTCGGACAGCGCATCATGGGTGACTTCGCGGCCGATCAGCGAATAGCGCATCTCGCGCGTGCCGTTGCGGATGCCGTCCGAGGTCGCGATGGTGTATTCCGGCTGCACCAGGCGCAGTCTGAGCTGGCCTTCGCCCTGGCCGATGCGGCTCTTCAGGGCGGCGTGGATCGCGTCCACCTTGGAGGCCACGCCCATGTAGCACTGGCTGTCGCCCTTGGTGCCGACGACGCCGACCGACGGCTCGTGAATCAGGCTCGTATCGGTGCCGAGTACCTTGGCCATGCCGAAAGTCTGGGCGGAGCGGCCGGGATGATGGTCGATGCGGACGACGGGCGATTTGGACACGGCGGGTTCCTTCCTGGCGGCGACTTATTTGTCGTGAACGGCGGGCGTCCGGCAGAGGTCACCGGCTCGAACACCTCGCTGGCCTGATTGCGTGTAAAATTCTGCCTGGCACCTGTCGTGGCAAAGCCGCGACGCCGTCGAGAAAATTGACCGAAATCGGCTTGCCCAGTGTCTAACCCCCGGGGATCGCGAACACAATCGGATTGAACCGCGCGGCAGCTGCGCGCGACGGCCGTATCGCGCGCCGAACAAGCGGGGCAGAACGGCCTATCCGTGCAGGTCAAAGCCCCACGGCATCCCGCCGTGGGGCTCGCGCATCGCTTAATCGGCGAACTGGTTCGCCGCCCGGATGATCGGCGCCCAGCGATCGACTTCGCTGAGCAAGGTCGCTTTCAGGGCGGCCGGCGTCGCCTGGTCCTGCGCGACGGGCTCGGTATTGATGTCGTTGAAGCGCTTCACCAGGTCGGGATCGCTCAGGGCCTGCTGCAGCGTCTTCGAGAGTTTCTGGACGATCTCGTCGGGTGTGCCCTTCGGCGCGTAGATGCCGTGCCAGGCGCCGACCTCGAAACCCTTCAGCCCGGCCTCGTCGGCGGTCGGCAGGTCCGGCATCGACGCCAGCCGCGTTTTGGTGGTGATGGCGTAGCTCTTGACCAGCTTGGCGGCGATCGGGCCGGTGGTATTGGTGGTCTGGTCGCAGGTCATGTCGATCTGCCCGGCGATCAGGTCGTTCATCACAGGGCCATTGCCCTTGTAGGGCACCGGCAGGATCTGCTTGTCGACCGCGGTCATGAACAGCATGCCGCAGAGGTGCGAGGCGGCACCGAGCCCGGCATTGCCGAAGGTCATCTTGTCGCCGTTGGCCTTGATGTAGGTGACCAGCTCGGCGAGCGTGTTCGGCGGCAGGCCGGGCCGGCCGATGATGGTCATCGGCGCATTGGTGACGAGGCCGATCGGCGCGAACGCCGTCTTGGTATCGTAAGGCAGCTTGCGATACAGCGTTGCGGCGGTCGAGATGCCGATGTGATGGATCAGCAGCGTGTAGCCATCGGGCTCGGCGCGTGCGGCCCGCGCCGCGGCGATGGTGCCGCCGGCGCCCGTGGCGTTCTCGATGATGATGGTCTGGCCGAGGATCTTCGACATGGTCACGGCCGTGACCCGCGCCACCGTATCGGTCGCGCCGCCGGCGGCAAACGGCACCAGCATGGTGATCGGCTTGCTGGGGTAGGTTTGCGCGTAGGCGGGACAGGTGGTCACGGCAAATGCGATCGCAGCAATGACGTTCAGCTTCATGTTGGCCTCCCTGACTGTTTTTATGGGGTCGCTCATCATCCGCTTTTGTGGACGATGCCGTTCAGATGTTGGAACTCTGGATCGCCTCCACCACGGCGTCGGTCACCTGTTGCGTGGTGGCGGTGCCGCCGACGTCCGGCGTTAGGATGCCGGCGCCGGTGACCTGCTCCACCGCCCGCATCAGCCGCGTTGCGGCGTCGCTCTCGCCGAGATGGTCGAGCATCTGGGCTGCGGTCCAGAAGCTGGCGACGGGGTTGGCGATGCCCTTGCCGGTGATGTCGAAGGCCGAGCCGTGGATCGGCTCGAACATCGAGGGGAAACGGCGTTCGGGATCGATATTGGCGGTGGGCGCGACGCCGAGGCTGCCGGCCAGCGCGCCGGCGAGATCCGACAGGATGTCGGCATGCAGGTTGGTGGCGACGATGGTGTCGAGGCTCTGCGGCTTCAGGGTCATCCGCACGGTCATGGCATCGACCAGCATCTTGTCCCAGCTGACATCGGGGAATTCCTTCGACACTTCCTCGGCGATCTCGTCCCACATCACCATGCCATGGCGCTGCGCGTTCGACTTGGTGACGACCGTAAGGAATTTCCGCGGGCGCGACTGCGCCAGTTTGAACGCGTAGCGCATGATCCGCTGCACGCCGACGCGGGTGAAGATCGCGACTTCGGTGCCGACTTCTTCCGGTAGCCCGCGGTGCACGCGCCCGCCGCAGCCGGCATACTCACCTTCGGAGTTCTCCCGCACAATCACCCAGTCGAGATCGCCGATCCCGACATTACGCAGCGGCGAGGTGATGCCGGGCAGGATCTTGGTCGGACGCACATTGGCGTATTGGTCGAAGCCCTGGCAAATCGGTAGCCGCAGGCCCCACAGCGTGATGTGGTCGGGCACGTCGGGCGCGCCGACCGCGCCGAAATAGATGGCGTCGAATTTCTTCAGCTGCGCCAGGCCGTCGGCCGGCATCATGACGCCGTGCTTGCGGTAATAGGCCGAGCCCCAGTCGAAGGTTTCGACGTTGAATTTCACGTCGCCGATGCGCTTGGCGAGGCTTTCCAGCACGGTGGTGCCGGCGGCGATCACTTCGGGGCCGATACCGTCGGCCGGGATAGCCGCAATGGAATATTCGCGCATAAGATTCCTCACTGGGTCGTCTTGGTCTTGGTGCATCCGCTGCCGCGCGTTGGCGGCGCCGGCACCGTGAGGCCATGCGAGACCGGGCTCAACCGCATTGGTTTATACAAATAAATGATGTAATCTGGGGCAGGGGAGACGAGGATGGACCTGCACCAGTTGCGCTGTTTTGTGGCCGCCGCCGAGGAGCTGCATTTCGGGCGGGCCGCCCAGCAGCTCGACATGATGCCGGCGGCGCTCGGCCGCCATGTGCGGATGCTGGAAGACGATCTCGGCACACGGTTGCTGACGCGGACCACGCGCAGCGTGGCGCTGACCGAGGATGGCGCGGCGTTTCTGCTACAGGCGCAGGAATTGCTCGCGCAGGCCGATCGGCTGGCGGCGAGTTTTCGTGCCCGGGCGCGGGATCGCGCAGCCACGATCCGCATCGGCGCGATCGATAGCGCTGCGGCCGGGCTGCTGCCGGCGCTGCTGCACGACATGCGCGAGCAGCAGCCGGAGGTCGCGGTGCAACTGGTGGAAGACAAGACCATCCGTCTGCTGCCGCGGCTGCTGTCCGGCGGGCTGGATCTTGCTTTCGTGCGGCCACCGGACCGCGCCGACAAACGGTTGGAATTCCTGTTCCTGTTCCACGAGACCGCGGTGGTCGCGGTGTCCAACCGGCACCCCCTCGCGGATCGCTCGAGCCTGACGATAGCCGATCTGGCCGACGAGCCTCTGATCGTGCCGGAGCGGCGGTCGCGGCCGCACAGCCATGACCTGACGATGAAGCTGTTTGCGGAGGCAGGCGTCCGCGCGAATGTGGTGCAGGTGGCCGACGAGAAGCAGACCATCGTCAATCTGGTCGCCGCCGAACTCGGCGTCGCGATCGTGCCGCGCTGGACGTCGCGGATGGCGGCGCGTGGCGTCTGCTACGTGCCGCTGGCGATGTCAGCGATGAACAGGCTGCCGCTCGCCGCAGCGTGGACGCGCGGCACCCGCGATCCCGTGCGGACGAAGCTGATCGAGATGCTGCGGGTCAAATTGTCGAGCTACGCCACCGAGGCGTGAGCGCCGTCAGGCGATCGCGATGATTTCGAGTTCCTGGCCGTCGAGGCCTGCCACGTCGCCGACCGCCTTGCCCGTCAGCAGCCGTGCCACCGGAGAAACATAGGAAATCGAGCCCGTCTTTGGGTCGGCCTCATCCTCGCCGACGATGCGATAGGTCTGCACGCGGCCATCGTCGCGGCTGAACGTCACCGTGCTGCCGAAGATGACGGTGTCGGTCGAGGTGGGATCGGGGATCAGCTGCGCCGTGCGGACGCGCGCGGCAAAGTAGATCGTATCGCGCAGCGGCGTGGCGGCCTGGCGTCGCTTCTCGTTGACGTCCTCGATCTTCTGCGTGGCGTCATAGGCTTCGCGCGCGGCGAGAAGCTGGGCTTCCAGCGCCTTCAACCCGGCTTCCGTGACCAGATTGGGATGCGACGAGATCGGCCGGTCCGGCAGCATCGTTTCCGATGCGGTCTCGGCGCTGTCTTCCTTGGTAAAAGCGACACTCACTTACGAAATCCCTGCGATGGCGGCGTCCTCGGCGTTGGGATCGCCCGGCGCCGTGGCCCAGGCCAGTTCGACCAGCGTCACAATGCGACGTCCGGCGCCGTCGAGCTGGCAGACGATCAGGCCCTGCTCCTCGATATAGCTAAGCAGTCGCCTCGCCCTTCGCAACGAGTGCGAGCCGTAGGCGCGGGCGATTGTGGCGTCGCCGGGGCAGGGCAGGCCTTCCTTGGCGGCGCGCGCGATCATCATGAACACGCCCTGCATATCCTCGGGCAGGAGGCCAGCGCGGTCCGAGACGTCTTGCCAGCCGTCGTCCTCGGCGATGTCGGAGCCGAGCCCGGCGCGGGCGCGGGTCAGCATGTGCCGGAAGTCGGCGAGATCCGGCACGGCCAAGCCGAGGCCGGCGATCCGGCAGCGCACCACGAATTCCTGATACAGCACGCCGACGGCGCGGAAGCCGGCATCGGGCTCCGCCATCACGGCGCGCAGGATGGCATCGACGCGCTCGCGTTTCTTCTCCAGTTCCTCGGCGCTTTCCGGCGGCGCGACGGGATCGGGGCGCACCTCCATCGCGGCGGATTTCGCGGCCATCAGCTGGCCGAGCAAATCGGGCGATGACGGCGGCGGCCGGCGCGGCGCGCGAGCCGGCTCCGGCGGCGGCGCGGCCAGGATCATGGCGTGCATGTCGAGCGAGGATTCCGGCAGCGGCATCAGCCGCGGCGTGGCGTTGCGCGGCTGGGTGTCGGTCGGGCCGATCCGCAGCCCGAGCGGGCGGCGCGACAGCGCCGGGCCGAGCGCTATGAACTGGCCGCGCTCGAGGTCGCGAAACGATTCCGCCTGGCGCCGCTCCATGCCGAGCAGGTCGGCGGCACGCGCCATGTCGATGTCCAGGAAGGTGCGGCCCATCAGGAAGTTGGACGCCTCGGCGGCGACGTTTTTGGCCAGCTTGGCGAGGCGCTGGGTGGCGATCACGCCGGCGAGACCGCGCTTGCGGCCGCGGCACATCAGATTGGTCATGGCGCCGAGCGACAGTTTTCGGGCGTCGTCGGAGACTTCGCCGGCGACGGCGGGCGCGAACAATTGCGCCTCGTCGACCACCACCAGCATCGGGTACCAGTGATCGCGGGGAGCGTCGAACAGCCCGCCGAGAAAGGCGGCAGCGCGCCGCATCTGGTGCTCGGCGTCGAGGCCCTCCAGATTGAGCACGGTGGAGACACGGTGCGCGCGGGCGCGCTCGCCGGCGACCTGCAACCCGCGCTCGGTATGTTCCTCGGCATTGATCACCAGATGGCCGAAGCGGTCGGCCAAAGCGACGAAATCGCCTTCGGGATCGATGATGGTCTGCTGCACCCAGGGTGCGCTCTGTTCCAGCAGCCGGCGCAGCAGATGGGATTTGCCGGAACCGGAATTACCCTGCACCAGAAGGCGGGTCGCCAGCAGTTCTTCCAGGTCCAGGGTAACGGGCGTGCCGGCCGTCGTATTTCCCATCTCGATCGCAACGGTCATATCGACTCACAGGCTCCTTGCAGCGTGCGGCTTAACAACCCGATCGCAGCCCGTCGAGCGCCACCGGGCCGGTCATCCCCGTGTTCCCGGTCAGGATCAGGACGGTGGCGTCGCGGCGATCCGGCTCATACCCCGTTAACCAGCTATTAATTTCTCCGCGCCCGGCGGTGGCAACCGGCGGGCAGCAACGGTAGAAATAACGCTACAGGTGACCGTGATCCGCCTCATCGCCCCACGCGGAAGCTTGCAGGGACCGGAATGTTGAACGAAACGGAAATCGTTGGTTCGTCCTCCGAAGCCGAGGTGCCGCGGCGTCAAACAGCCGATCGCCGCATCATGAGTTTCGAAGAGACCAAGGGGGCCTTCGCCGCCCTTGGCATCGAGGAACGCCGGGCGACCGGCGATCGCCGGCGCAATCCGTTTCGCCAATGGCGGCGCATCGTGCTGGGCGGGTTGCCGGTGGTGGTGGTGGACCGGCAGGAGGCCGCCCAGGTGATCGTCGAGGAGGCCCTGAAACGCCGGAATATGTGGCGCTATCCGGCCTATCTGACCTCGACCAATGGCGAGGTGACCTATCGTTGCGATGTCGATCGCACGGAGCGATCGCTGTTCCTGCAGGCCGATGCGATCTCGGCCGACGGCATGTTTCACGTCTTCGTTTCGCGCTTCAAGGGCGATGCGTTGCCCGAGCGGGTGGCAACGTCGGATCTGTTTTACGACGTGGCGCAGCGCGCGCAGGCCACCGGCGCCACCATGTTCATGCTCGGCGCAACAGCTTCGGCCAACCAGGCCGCGGTCGATGCCGTCCGGACCCAGTTTCCCCAGCTGCGGCTGGTCGGGCACCGGCATGGCTTTTTCGACGGCCCGGCCGACGAGATCGCCACCTGCGATGAAATTGCCAGGCTGGCGCCGGATATTCTGTGGGTCTCGATGGGCGTTCCCCGCGAGCAGGAATTCGTGGTTCGGAACCGCGAACGGCTGTGCTCGGTCGGCGTGATCAAGACGTCGGGCGGCCTGTTCGATTTCCTGTCGGGCAATGCGGTGCGCGCGCCGCTGTGGATGCAGAATATCGGGCTGGAATGGCTTTGGCGTCTTGGCCGCGAGCCGCGCCGGCTGGCGTGGCGCTATATCAAGACCAATCCGCGGGCGCTGTATCTGCTGCTGACGAACTCACGCTGACATCCGTCATCGCGCGGGAATGGGCGCTTCAGCAGCGCCCGGTTCCAGCGCTGGCGGTCGGTGTCGAAGATCGCCAAATCTTGGTTGAACTGCCAGCTCGCCCATAGGCTAGGGTCGGTGTAGAAGGGCTCGCAGCACACCGCCATCCGGTCGTCCGGTCCGATCGTCCATTAGGCCAAAGCCCTGCGCCAGTTCCCAGTGTGCCCAGCCCCAGCAGTGCTGTTCGGCGTGTTTGACGACCGACCGTAGCCAACGCAGACGGCTGTCTCGAGGCGCGTGCGCTTTAAGAACGCCGAATTCGTTGATGATGATCGGTCGTCGGTTCTGCTGTTGCCAGCGGATCGCAGGCTCCAAATTCGTCGACACGATATCTCCGGCACCATGGATGGTCGCTTCGCGCAACACCTGTAGCGCTGCGGTCCTGTGCGCAGCGCTCAGCTGCGCATCAATCGCAACCACCGCTTTCTCGGTCGCCACGATCGGAAAGGGCAATCCCCGGATGTAGCTCAACGGATCGTTGGCGTCCCAATGCCCTTGGTGGGTAAAGGCCATTGGATCGTAGAAGTGAATGGCGTAGACGACATTGAGGTCCTCAAGCGCCCGGAAACGTTCCAGTGAATCGGGGCGCTGCCAGTTGACGGGACCCACGATGATCGTCGTGTCGGGCAGCAGTTTGCGGACAAATTTGGCCAGTTGTTCGGCCTGCGTTTGCCAGATCTCAGCGCTGACGTCTGGCTCGTTCAGCAGTTCGGCGTACACCATCTTCGCTGGATATCGCGCAATGACAGACGCCAGCGCTCTCCAGGCTTCCTGCAACAGGCCCATCGCAACCGCAGGGGCCTTTTTATGCATCTGGTTGAAGGCGTCACCGGGATGCACATCGACTGACACGACGAAGCCCATCGTGGTCAGGTCCTCGAGTGCGCGGTCGAGCGCTGCCAGTTGCGCGCCTCGATCCTCGGCGGACGAATCGATGCTCATCACGTTTTCGGCCGGCACCGGAAGCCGGATGTGGGTCATTCCGGATTTGCGCAGCTCGCGCAGCGTTTTCGATACCTTCGAGATCATCTTCGGATCGTCGGTCCAGCCGGCAAGGTTGAAGCCCTTGGCCAGCGCAGCAATGGTTTCAGCCGGTACTCGATGGGTAAGCGGCGGACATGATGCGCCCACCTGCGATGACGCCGGCGTCGCGATCAGCGCCGCGAGGAGAGCAGCAAATAGCCGAGCGTTGACGAAGCTCACCCGTTTCAAACTGCCGACCTTAATGTTGACTGGACGCAGATCCAGAAAAATACGTCATCAGGAAGCAAGCTCCACGTGCGAATCTGTAACCTTGACCAAGGCCGGAGCTTCGGTGGAGTTCACCACCAGACCAACGCGCCCGGCACCGGCGGCAGCCAGCATCGACCGGATCGTGCCTAGCTTCGCGGTCGGGGTCCCGTTGTCCCTGGCCACAATGATAGTGAACTCGGCCTGCGCCGCGAGGCCGGCTATAGCCGCGGATTCCGACATCGAACTTGTATCGATGACAATCAGGTCGAATTCCGTGCGGATGTCGGTTGTCGGCGAGGCCGCCTTGTCGATGCTACCGGCGGTCAGCAGCAACAGAACCGATGCGGCATCGGCCTGCAGCGTATGATGGCCATTGTCGATGAATTCCCGCGGGGCGCCAGCCCGCTGCGATGACGGTTGGTCGATCCCTATCACGACGCTGCGCTGGCCGCGCTCGGTCGCGCACTGCCCGAGAGCGCGAGCGACGGCAGTCTTGCCGACGCCGGGCTCCTCGGAAATGATGAGCACGACATGGCCGCGACCTGGTTCCCGACTCTTGACGACTTCATATAGCGCCGCACACGCCGCGCGCAGGTCGATTTCGCCAGAGCCGGCGATCGGTGTTTGCCAGACGGACTTCAAGCCTTGCTTGGGCGCCACGTAGGGAATTGTGTGCCAGACGGGGAGCCGGGAAAGTGCAGGCTTGCGATCCGGCGCGACAGGCGAGACAGGCGAGACAGACTGCCGGGTGAGTATTTCTTCCAGGTTGAGTTTCCGCACCTCCGAAGGTTCGGTTACGGCAGGCCCTGCTACGACAGCCTCGGCGTCAGCAGGCCTGGCTTCAAGCAGCAGGGGGGTGGCGGGCTTCATATTCGGATCGGAGGCGGGCGCTGTTGCGGGGGCGTCCTTCTGCGTCGTTCGGACGGAATCCATGATCGCCGTGATGGTCGTGGCCACCAGAACCGAGGCCAGCGCAAGACCGACCAGGATTATAGACAGCGGCGGGCGTGTCGGGCGCGTCGGCGGATTGGCAACCGAGACAACCTTTGTCTGCGATGTCTGCAACTGCCGCTGTTCGCTCGTCGCCTTGTAGCGGGACAAGAACTGCTCGTAGATGTTCCGGTTGGCATCCGCATCGCGCTGCAATTCCTGCAGCTTTACGGCGTCCTGTCCATCCGTCAGCATCGCGGTCTCCACTGCGCGAAACTGCTGCTCGACTGTTTTTTGCTGACTCAGGAGCGTTTCGTAATCGGATCTCGCGCTATCGATATTCCGCTTCCGCTCGGCTTCGATCTGGCGATTGACCTCGCTGAGCTGGCTCATCGCAATCATCAGGTCGGGATGGCGATCGCCAAACACCGCGCGCTTTTGGGCGATCTGGTCATTCAACTGCAGGCGTTGTGCGCGCAGGCTTGACAGCAGGTCGGGCCGCGCCGGACCCTCGATATTGCCCTTAAGGTCGCGCTGGGCCTGCTCGTAACGCGTTTTGGCCTCTTCGGCGCGAAGCCTGGATGCGGCCAATTGCTGGCTCAATTCGGAAACGCGCAGCTGCGCCGTCGTGGAATCTCGACCGGCGCTGACGATCTTGTGCTCGAGCTTGAAGGCAGCAACCGCTTCTTCGGACACGCGCAAGCGGGCATTGAGGTCCTTCAGCCGACTATTGAGCCAAGCCGCCGCCTCGTCGGTTGCACCAGAGCGGATCTGCGCCTGGTCATCGACAAACGCCTGCGCGACCGCGTTGGCATAGGTCGCTGCCTTCTGCGGGTCCTTCGACGTAAACGTGATGGCGATCACGTAAGTGAGGCCGCGCCGCGAGATGTCGAGGCGGCGGCGGAAGTTATCCAGCACGCGCGAAGTGTCGGTCTCGCTCGCGGCGATCTCGTCGTCGCTCGCAATCTTCAATTTTTCGATCAGCGGACGAAGGAAACCGTCCGATTTGGCAATCTCGATCACGCTCTGCAAAGCCGCGGCGTCCTGCCCGATCCCGGGAAGAACGTCCTGGTCTGTCGTGACACGCTGTTCCCGGGGATCGATCACGACAAGGGCGGTGGCGGCGTAGCGGACCGGCAGCATCATGGTGACGCCGATGCCAAGCGCCAGAAGAACGGCCGACAGCAGCACGATGCGTTTGAACCGCCGCTGGAAGAACGCTACCAGACCCGACGGCGTCAGCATGCCCGTGAGCATGGCCGGCTGCGACGTGTTGATGGCGGCGCGGGGCCGGACGTCCCACGGGTCAGCGTCACGCGGACTGCGCGGGGCATCGCCGAACTTCTGGGAATCATTATTCGGCTGCATCGAATCCAACATCATTCACGCCGCTGGAAGGGAGAACATAGGATTGCACGAGGGTACCTAATTAGAGTTAACCGTTTCTGCAGCCTGATACTGGACGGTGCGGCGTGCACAACCGGCAGACCTGGTATCGGCGGCGGATATCGCGCCAGGCATTGCCCGTGCCGGGTGGGCCAACACGGTTAACGCTTGGTTACCATTTTCGAGATATAGCAGGCCCGAGGAATGCGCAGGATGGCGACCGATTTGAGCACCGCTGTTGCGACAATCAAAGGCATCGGCATTCCCGCCGCTTGGACGGACGCCGCGATTGTGCTCGCCGCCGCTGTCGTGCCGGTTGCTCTGGCGCCTCTGCTGCACAGCGTGAGCCTCTATCTCGCTATCGGCGTTCTCTCTATTTTTGCTTGCGGCGTCGTGGCTGTGATTCCGGCCTACGCTCCGGTTGTCGCGATCGTCGGCCTGCTGTTTCAGAACATCTTCGTCTCGCTGTGGTCGCCCGTGCTCGACCCGGCGGCGGTGGAGTTCATTAAGGGGTACAATTTTCTCGTCTGCGCGGTTATGTGGCTGGCGACGCTGGCGCTGTTCATTCTTGGCCAGCGCGACCGTTCGCCGCCGACGGTACGGTTGATGGGGATGAGTTCCATCGCACTGGGGGCGGTGCTGCTCTATTTCGTGCTAGGCGCGTTCGCGAACCCGATGGCGGCTACAATCTACCTGCGCAATATCGTCCTGCCGATCTTTCTGTTTCAACTCGCACTGTTGACCTCGGCCAGCATGGAGTTGCGGATTAAGCCAGCGCTGATTGCGATTGCGATCGTATTCATCGTCTGCGGTTACATCGAACTGACGTTTCGGGACTTCTGGCTCGACGTGACGCACGGCTATTCCTACTGGCGGTTCGACGAACTGAAAGCAACGGATTCGGGCGTCTGGGAGCGCGAGATGCGACGGACGGGCGCGGTGGCGGTCGATCTGAAGGACCGATTCAAATTCGGGTTTCTCAATACGCCTTTGCTGGATGGGTTTGGCCTGTCCGAAATTCTGCGCATCTTCGGGCCGAATATCAGCGCGATCAGCTACGGCTACGGCGTCGCCTTTTTCGCTCTGTTCCTGTTTTCCGTGGGTCGTCCGGTGATGGCGGTGATAAGTCTGCCGTTATTGGTGCTCTGCAGCGTCAAAGGAGCGCTAATTCTATTGCTGTTCGTCAGTGTCGGGTGGCTGGCCACACGGTTGATCGGCGCGGTGCTCGCGCTGGCCTTCGGTCTCGCCGCCCTGGTGCTGTATATCCTGGCCGGCATCTATGTCGGCCTGAACATTGGCGACTATCACGTCCTTGGCTTCATGGGCGGTATCAACGGTTTCCTGCAAGCGCCTTGGGGGCGGGGCCTCGGCATCGGCGGCAACCTGTCCGAAGGGTTCGACGAAATCGACTGGAGCGCGGCGCAACAGGCCGGTTCGGTGAACGGCGCTGTCGAAAGCGCCGTCGGCGTCCTGTTGTACCAGATGGGCCTGGCAGCGCTCGTGCCGCTCGCGTTCTACTTCTATCTCGCCATGCGGGCGTGGCGGCTCTACGCCTATTCAGGCATTGCGAGCCAGGGCATGGTCGCCTTTGGCATCTGCGCCATCCTGGCCAACGGCATTTTCCAGGAAGAAGCGCTTTTCGCGCCACCGGCGCTCGGGCTGCTAGTATGTCTGTCTGGCATCATCCTCGGCGCGTCGGTGCGGGCCGAAAATTTGCAGCTGGAGGCTTAAGGTTAATCCGCGGTTACCCCGGCCGCGTGCGCACTCGTCGATTGCCGGATCGCGAGCCACGGGGACATGGCCGCGGTGTGGCCGCATTAACCGCATCCCGGCGTAGTGATGTCGAATCCGGTCGGCACATGATAATTTACCACCGTGCCGCGATGTCCGTGCGGCGCCGTGGAGTACCCCTTGTCAGCTTTCAACACCGGCGCCCGCGCTGTGATGACGATGCTCGGCTCGCTTGCCGGCGCGTTGCGGCGCGACGTCACGCAGGGCCTGATGGTCACGATCACGCTGCAGGTCGGCGGCGGGATCGTCTCGTTTGCGATGTTCTCGCTGGCTGCGCGGGTGCTGTCGGCGCCGGAGTTCGGCCATCTCGCGCTGTGGCTGAGCGTGTGCCAGATGGCCAGCGTCGCCGCCCTGCTCGGGCAGGAGATGTTCATCCTGCGCTCGCTGAACGAATATTCGGTGGCAAAGCGCCCGGATCTCGCCAAGGGCTCGCTGCTGTTTTCGATCGGCCTGGTATCGGTCGTGCCGCTGCTGGCGGGCGCTGCCATCGCGCTGCTCGGCACGACGATGCCCGGCCAGACCACCGCTTTGTCCCTCGCTACCGGGCTGTTTCTGGTGTTGAGCTCGATGCTGGCGCTGTCCAGCCATATTGCGCGGTCCACCGTCGGCATTTTCATGGCCGACGGCATGCGCGAATTGTTCTGGCGCGCGTTGGTGGTCGCGACGTTGGTGGGGCTGACGGTGGCCGGGCTGCATATCCAGATCGATCAGTTCTTTCTGATCGGGTCGCTGGCGCTCGCGATCGCACTGCTGATCCAGGTGACGGCGGTCTGGCGCGCCTTTCCGAAAGATATCTTCCCCGCCAAGGCAGTCTGGCGCCTGCGCGAATGGGCGCGCACCTCATCGGGGTTCTGGGCCTCGACCCTGCTGGAAACCGTCAACCAGTATTTCGATGTGGTGATCGTCTACTGGTTTCTCGATCCGGTTTCCGCCGGCGCCTATTTCATCGCGACGCGGCTGTCGAACATGTTCGCCACCGTGCTGGCCGCGGTTCACAACTTCGCCACACGGCGCATTCCGGCGCTTTATTTCGCCGGCCAGACCGACGAACTCAACGGCGTGTTGAGGCGCATGGCGGAAGTTGTGCTGCTCTGCGTGATCGCCGGCGTGGCGATCATCGGCTTTGGCGCCGAATACATCCTGGCGCTGTTCGGTCCGAACTTCGTTTCCCAGAAGTGGACGCTGATCATCCTGACCGCCGGCACCGCGATGTATGCGGCCGGCGGGCCTGCCTCTGCGATCCTGATGATCGCAGGATTCCAGGCGCGCTACCCCTTGATCGTCGCGGCCAATATCGGCATTCGCTTCATCGGTTTCGCGGTGCTGATCCCGATCTGGGGCCTGCAGGGCGCAGCCGTGTCGGCAGCGTTGAGCCTTGCCATCGTGACCGTGGTGCTAAACGTGTTGTGCCGGCGCTGGGTCGGGGTCGATCCGTCGGTGCTCAATCTGATCGGTCGGCCGGGCGCACGCCTGGTGCCCGCCACCGGGAAGACGCCATGACATTGCCGTCGGTCCGTTCCGGAAAACCGCGCGTGCTGTTCATCCAGACGCAGGGCGAGAATGCCGGCGCGCAGGAGATCACGCGGCTGCTCGGCGCAGGTCTCACGGCGCGCGGTTTCGACGTGCATCATCTGTTTTTCTATCGCAAGTCGGCGCATTTCAATGAGCCGCCGAACACGCTGTATTGCACGCCGGGGCGGCCGAAAAATCCGGTCGCAGCCATGCGGTTCCTCGCCACGCTCGGCCAGCGCATCCGGCAGTTACGGCCGGATGTGATCCTGCCGTTTCAGCACTATGGCAACACGGTCGGCGGCGCGGTCGCGCGGCTGGTCAGCGCCGCGCCGATCATTGCCAATCAGGTGTCGCCGAAGGCCACGATGAACCCAATGGTGCGCGCCGTCGATTTTGCGCTGGGCAATCTGGCATTCTTCAAATCGATCGTCGTCAATTCGCATGACATGCTGGTCGACTATTCGCGCTACCCCCGGCCGTACCGATCGCGGCTGCGCTATATCCCGCACGGCTTCGAGCTGAAACGCACCACGCTGTCGAAGCAGGAAGCGCGACGCGCGTTCAACTTGCCGCCGGACGCCATCCTGCTCGGCGGCGTCGCCCGTCTGCATCCGATCAAGCGGCTCGACAAGGGAATCCAGGCGCTGGTGGATCATCCCGAATGGCATCTGGCCGTGGCCGGACAGGGGCCGGAAGAAGCCAACCTGAAGCGGCTCGCCGAACAATTAGGCCTCGGCAAACGTGTTCATTTCATCGGGGAGATCGCGCCCGAACGGATCGGTGATTTTCTCGTCGGTCTCGATGTGTTCGTGTTTCCCTCGGAGTCGGAAACCTTCGGCCTGGCCGCGGTGGAGGCGGCGGGCGCGGGAATCCCGACGGTTGTGACCGATCTGGCGGTGCTGCGGGAAGTGTTGTCCTACAAGGGTGAGCCCGCCGCGCTGTTCGTCGATGCGGCAGATGCGCGCCAACTGGCCGCTGGCGTCGCGCGGCTGCTGACCGACGATGTGCTGCGCGAGACCCTGCAACGCAGCGCTGCGGGCCTGACGGTGCGCTATTCGATCGACGCGATGACGGACGAGTATGTCCGGCTAATGGGTGAGCTGGGGGTCTCGGCATGAGCCGCGCGGGGCCGGGCCGATGCTGATCGAACTGCGCTGCGATCACGCGCGGCCACGGGCGTGGATGGACGCCTTCGCCGGCGAGGTCGGCGGCGAGCGCGCGGACACGCGGATCGTTCGGATCGAGGCCGGCCAGCCGCCAGCCGGACTCGGCGCGCTGTTCGAGTTGGAGCGCCTGCTGCTGCGCAAGGGCCGGTCGTCCCTGGTCGATCCAGTGAAACACTTGAGCCGCGCGGCAATAGCGGATCCGACAGCGGACCCGGAGATCGTGATCGATTTCACCGCCCGGCCGCGCGACGCGGCCAGCCCCGCGCGGATGTATCTGCGGCCCTACTACAACGGCGTTGCCGGCGAGGACGCCGCGCTGGCGGCGATTCTGACGGGCGACCTGCCGCAGATCGAAATCGTCGATGAGGCGAGTGGCCTGACGCTGGACCGGGGATGGCCCTCCGCCGAGATCGCCGCCGGGCTGAGCGGCCATCTCGAGGCGGTCGTCGCGCGGACGCTGACCTTGCTGCGCGCCATCCTGTCGGGCAGCCCGCGGCTGCCCGTTCCCGAACGTGCGGTGGTCGGCGAAAGTTCGCCCAAGACGCCGGTGGCCTATGTGGCCGGCAGTCTGGCGCATGCGTTGGCCCGGCGCATCTATCATCTGTGTTGTTACGCCCCGCACTGGCACATCGGCTGGCGCTTGAACGCCGGCGCGGGCGTGTGGGAGAACGGCGACCTGTCGGGCGCGCCGTGGCAGCGTCTCGCCGATCCCGGCCATCGCTTTTTCGCCGATCCGTTTCCCGTGACCTGGCAGGGCCGCACCTTCGTCTTTTTCGAGGATCTCGATCACCGAGTCGGCAAGGGCACGATCTCGGCGATCGAATTCGACGCGCGTGGCCCGATCGGGGCGGTGCTGCCGGTGCTGGAACAGCCCTGGCACCTGTCCTATCCGTTCCTGATCGAGGATGGCGGCGAGCTCTGGATGATCCCCGAGAGTTCGGCGAACCGCGATGTCGCGCTGTACCGATGTGTTGACTTCCCCGATCGATGGGAGCGCCATGCAACGCTGCTCGACGATCTGGAACTGGGCGACGCGACCGTGACGCGGCATAACGGGCTGTATTATCTGTTTGGCGCCATTCGCGACGGCGCCGGCGGCTATTCCGACACGCTGGCGATCTATTACGCCGATCGCCTGACAGGCCCCTGGTTGCCGCATGCCGCCAACCCCGTGCTGATCGACCGTGCGCAGGCCCGCCCGGCCGGCAACATGGTGGTTCACGATGGGCAGTTGTGGCGGCCGGTGCAGGACTGCACGCAGGGCTACGGCGGCGCATTGGCGCTGGCGGAAGTAACTGAACTGTCGCCGACGGCGTTCCGGCAGCAGGTCCGTCACCGCATCAGCCCGGGACCGGCGTGGCCGGGCCGCAAGCTGCATACCCTCAACCGCATCGGGAACCTGGAAGTGATCGACGGATCTCGAATCCAGCCCCGATGGCGCCGTTAAGGTGAAATCAGCAGTTCCTGCAAACGCGCCTTAACCGTCAATCACGTTAATCATCGGCGCCTCATTTATCGGGGCGCGCCGGCAGCGTATTGTACCCACGCGGCGCTGATCGGTATTCCGGGTGTCGCGACTGGATTGCAGACGGGAGCCCCGAGATGAATTCCATGACCAAGAACGACGACATCCTTGTTGACTGGCAGTCCCGGCATCAGGACCTGTTCGGTGTACACGCCATCAAGCTGCACCACCGCCTCATCGATACGGGACTGTTTTCGCGCGAGGTGCTCGGCCGGCTGATCGAGCGCTGTCCGAAAAATGAACTTGGCCTGGAGTCGGTCAGTTTCGAGGGCGAACAGCACCAGCGTCTGTATGGCGAGCTGGGCGCTGCGTCCGGCATGGAGGCGATCGACGCCATCGCGAAGGGCCGGATGTGGATGAACATCCGTCGCGTGATGGACTGGGCACCGGAATATCAGGCACTGCTGACGCGGATATTCGACGAGTTCGACGCCCGCATGGGCGGCTTCAAGACCTTCAAGCGCAATCTCGGCGTGCTGATCTCGTCGCCGAACTGCCGCGTGCCCTATCACGCCGATATCCAGGGCCAGTCGCTGTGGCAGATCGAAGGCGTCAAGCGGATCTTCTTGTATCCGCGCTCCGACGTGTTCATGCCGTCGACGAACATCGAGAAGATCCTGCTGCGCGAGACCACCGAAGACATGCCGTATCGCGGCTGGTTCGACGAATTCGCGACGGTCTACGACCTGCATCCCGGCGAGATGCTGACCTGGCCGCTCTACGCGCCGCACAAGGTCGAGAACCACGACTGCCTGAACATCTCGGTGACGATGGAGCACTGGACCCAGCAGATCTGGAATTCCTACGCCGTGCACTATGGCAACGGCGTGCTGCGCCGGACGCTCGGCCTGCAGAACTCGTCGACCCGCGATCACGGCATCCACGTCTATCCGAAGGCGGCATCGGCCTTCCTTTGGAAGAAGAGCGGGCGACAGATCACAGGCGACGTCGTCTCGAAACGCGATTTCCGGATCGATGCGGCCAGCCCGATCGGGCGGACGGATATTGCCGGAGCGCAGTGAGCACCAAGCCGATGTTGATGACCGACCTGAAGACGCTGCAGTTGGACGTCGAGGTCGGCGTCGAGCCCGACTTTGACTTTCTTGGCGAAGAATATCGCGCGTTCTTCAACCTGAAACGCGGCACCGTGTTCCAGGCGCCGCTGTGGCAGGCGTCGATCCACGCGCGTCTGGTGCCGGGTCTTGCTGCCAGGCCCTATACGGTGACGATCCGGACCCGCGCGGACCGGCGGCTGCTCGCGCTGATCCCTTTCGTCGTTCAGAAACCGGCCGGCATCTCGATCCTGCAGCCGGCCGACTTCGGCGTCTGCGATTACAACGCCGTCGTCGGCGATCGCGAAGTGCTGGAGACGCTGGCTGCGGACCCGTCCGTGATCGGTAGGCTCGATGCGCTGCTGGGCACGGCCGGCGTGATGATGTTCCGCAAGGCGCGGGATGACGGCTTCTCGCCGGCGCGACTGTTTCGCAAGACCAGCGCCACGCCGTGCGACAATGCCGCCTACCATATCGAGACCGGCCCCGATTTCGAGGTCTGGCAGCGCCAGAGGGTGAACCGCAAGTTCACCAAAGAGCTGGGCCGCCTCGGCCGTCAGGTCGCGCGCGACTTCGGCGCTTACGAACAGCGCGTCCTCACCGATGAACAGGGTATCCGCGACGCCTTCGCGTTTCTGCGAGCCGTGCGCAAGGGGCGCTTCGAGGGCGACCTGCTCGACGACGAACTTTACGCCGCGTTCTATCTGGATTTCGCGATTGCCGGCGCCAAATCGGGCGACGCCATCACCTATGTCAGCACGCTCGACGGCAAGCCTGTCGCGGTGCTGCTTGGCGTCGCATATGCCGACGAGTGCCACGCGGTGCTGATCGGTGCCGACACGCAACGGCTCGGCAAATACTCGCTCGGCATGCAGCTGCTATACCGCATCGTCAAGATGCGCTTCGATAAAGGTCTGCATCGCTTCGATCTTGGCCTTGGCAACACCGGCTACAAATCGATGTTCCGGGTCGAGGAGACCACGCTGCACAATTACACCGTGGCCCGCAGCCTGGCTGGTGCGGCACTGTCGATGGTGTATCACCACGCCAAGCCGCTGAAGAACTTCCTGCGCCGGCTGTCGCCGCGGCTGCGCTGAGGAAATCCGAAGGATGATGATCGCTTGAGCATCTTTTCGTCCTTTCCGCGGCTCGCCGCGCTGTGGACCAATCCCTCGCTGCGCGGGATGGCCGGCGTGTTCGTGCTGCGCATCACCATCACGGCGCTCAGCTTTGCGCTGATCACGCTGGCCGCGCGCGCGATGCCGATGGCGGCCTTCGGCACCTATTCGATCCTGTTTAGTGCGGCCGGCCTGTTCTGCATTCTCGCCACCGTCGGCCAGCAATTGCTGCTGATGCGGTCGTGGAACGAATATTCGGCGAGCCGGCAGACAGGCCTGCTGAAGGGCGCGCTGATCTTCGCGGCGCTGGTATGTGGCGCGGGCGGCGTGCTGGTGGCCGTGCCGTTCTATGCGTGGTTCGCAGCGTCGCAGGGGCCGCTGGTCGCGGTTTCGGTCACGCTGTATCTGGTCACCTTGTCGGTGTTGCTGACGACGTCGCATCTGGTACGCACGGCGATCGGCATTGGTATCGGCGACGGCGTCGGCAATCTGTCGCTGACCGTGCCACCGACGATCTATCTGGGCTGGATGCTCCTGACCGGCGCGACCGCACGGCTCGACAGCGTGTTTTTTCTGATGGCCGCAGGCGGCATCGCCTGCATTGTGTGGCACGTCACCGCCATGACGCGGTTGATCCGCAGGAAATTTCCGGGCTTCGCGGTCACACCGGCCGAGTTCGACTGGCCGTCGTGGCGTAGCCGTTCGCTCAAGCTGTGGCTGTCGAACAGTCTGGAAGCGTCGAACCAGTATCTCGACGTCCTGATCGTCGGCGCGTTGATGAGCCCCGGCGTCGCCGGCGCCTATTTCGTCACCAGCCGGCTCGCCAACGCCTTTGCGATGGCGACGGACGCGATCCACATGTTCTCGACCCGGCATATTCCGGATCTGTACTATCACAAGAAGTTTGCTGAACTGGGGGCCTTGCTCGACCATGTCGCCGGCGTCACGCTGCTGGTCGTCGTCACCGGCATGGCGGTGATCATCGGCGCCGGCCACTGGATGCTGCTGGTTTTCAGCGCCGCGTACGTGCCGTATTACGATGCGCTGGTGACGCTCTCTTTCGGCATGGTCGCGCTGGCGGCCTCCGGCCCATCCGGCTCGATCCTGATGCTGACCGGGCACGAGAGCCGCTATCTCGGCATCATCGGCGCCAGCGTGCTGTTGCGTGTGATCGGATTCGCGGCGCTGATTCCGTTCTTCGGCGTGATGGGCGCGGCGGTGGCAACGACGCTGTCGTTCGTCTTCATGGCGGTGATGATGGCACGGTCGGCAAAAGCCATGACCGGCATCGACGGATCGGTGCTGCGATTGCGCGACGTGGTCTGGCGGCGGCCGGCACTGGCCAAGCCGAACTAGACATTGGCCAGTCGAGCGGCCCTGCGTCCGTCGTCACGTCCGGCCGCCGCAACACCTTTTGCGTTTGAATGATAAGCGTCGCCTGACTGAATCGATTTGACAGGTCATTCATCGCAAGTACTCGCGCTGAAGGAACTTCAGAACTCGCTGCAGTGCGGCGGCATTCGAATTCTGTTAATCGTGTTTCGGCATCAATACCTCCAGCAGCAAGGAGTTATCGATGTTCAATCTGGAACACGCCATTCGCGAACGCGCCTATCATCTGTGGCTCGCCGACGGCTGCCGCGACGCCGCCGCCGATGCCTACTGGATTGCTGCACAGCGCGAAATGTTGAGCGCGTCGATGTCGGGGTCCGATATCGGAACTCCGTCGATCCCGTCGGAAGCGGCGACCGTGCAGAAAAAAGCGCCCGCCAAAACGAAGATCGTCAAGGTGCCGGCGAAGAGCAAGCGGCGCGCCGCCTGACCATGACGATGATCGCGCGCCTACATCTCCCGATGCACGCGCGCTGTGCATAAAACCCCTAATCTGTGGACAGCCTATTCGCGACGCAGATACCGTCACAAAACTGACCGGATTGGACCCGGCAGGTGGGGCGTATGCGTTGGGTTTGCAGATTGCGATTTTGAAGGTTCTGGCGAGCTATCCAGACGGTCGGGCAACCGTTGCCGCCATGAAAAACGATCTGGCGATCCTCGGCGGCGCGGGCGTGGCGTGGAGCCAGCGTCTCAAGGCACTCGCGGCGCGGGCGCCCAGCCTCGATATTTTCAGCGAAGGCTTCGTGATCCGCGACAGCGATGGTTGGCAGTTGACGCCGGCCGGGCGCAAGGCGTTGCATCGTATCGAGCATCCCGCGCCAGCGAAAGCTGCCACACCCAAGCTCGAAGCGATCGCGCGGCTGACGCCAGCGAGCCCACCGCGGGCACGCATGGTTCTGCAAGTGATCGGCCGCAACGAACGACGTCGCCGGCACGTGGCCGTGGAACGCTCGGCCTGACAATCTCTGCCTGACCACGCGTCGTCGAACGTGCGGTTCAATCAGGCGGCCAGGTCCCACAACTGCGGTGAGCCGCGTAGCAATACCGCGCGTCCCTGAGGCGTCAGCTGTGGAGCGCCATCCGACAGTACTACGAGTCCGATCGTGCCGAGTTGCTGCAAGACGTAGCCGTTCAGCTTGCCGGCAGGCGCCGCCGGGCGCAGCGCGCGCAAGGCGGCCCACTGGTCGCTGGTCAGATCGTGATCGAGTTCGGTATGCATGCTGTCCTGCCCGGTGTCTGGATGCAGGCTTTAGCGGGCGATGGTGAATCTTTCGCGACAGGCGCCGGCCGTATCACTACGGCCGTCGGATCGCAGCCGTTACGCCGCCGTGACGCGCCAGATCACGTCGCCGACGTCGTCGGCTACCAGCAGCGCGCCATCCGGACCGAGGGTGACGCCGACCGGGCGTCCGTAAGACACCTTCTCGTCGGCCGCCAGGAACCCCGACAGGATGTCGCGCGGCGGACCGGACGGGCGGCCATCGACGAACGGGATGAAGACCACCTTGTAGCCGCTCAGCGTGCTCCGGTTCCAGGAGCCGTGCTGCCCGATCACCATGCCATCCGGAAATCCTGGCAGCGTGCCGGCCGGCAGCCAGCACAGGCCCAGCGACGCGGTGTGGCCGCCGAGCGCATAATCCGGCGTGATCGCCTCCGCGACCAGCGCTGCATCCTGCGGCACGCGGTCATCGACCGTCTGGCCCCAATAGCAATAGGGCCAGCCGTAGAAGCCGCCGTCGCGCACCGAGGTCAGATAGTCCGGCGGAGTCTCGTCGCCGAGGCCGTCGCGTTCGTTGACGACGGTCCAGAGTTCGCCGGTGACGGGCTCCCAGGCCAGGCCGACGGGATTGCGCAGGCCGGAGGCGAAGATGCGGCTGGCGCCGCTTGCCACATCGAGCTCGACCACCGCGGCGCGGCCCTGTTCGGCGTCCATGCCGAAATCCGCGATGTTGCTGAGCGAGCCGACTCCGATGAAAATCTTGCTGCCGTCGGGGCTCGGCAGCAGGCTGCGCGTCCAGTGTCCGCCGGATTTGAAATGAGTGAGTTTCTTGCCCGGCGCATCGATGCGGTCGGCACCGGCGACATAGGGAAACGCCATGACGCCATCGACATTGCCGACATAGAACGTGTCGCCGAGCTGCGCCATGCCGAATGGCTGGTTCAGCCCCTCCATGAAGATCGTCTGCGATTCAGCGATGCCGTCGCCGTCGCCGTCGCGCAGCAGCGTGATGCGATTAGCGCTTTCGCCGAGTGCCGCGGCGCGGCGCATCGTCGCCTGCATCGCATAGCCGAACACGCTGCGGACGGGACCTGCGACCTGCGACGCCTCGGCGACCAGCACGTCGCCATTGTCGAGTGCATGGATCCAGCGCGGATGCTTCAGGCCGGTGGCGAAGGCATTGACCTTCAGCCCGGCCGCGACGACGGGCTTCTGCCCCGCGGCCCAGCCCTGCGCGGTCGGCATCTTCAGCGTCATGATCGCGCCCTGCGGCTTCGCGGCCGGCACAGCCGGCGCGTGGCCCCAGGCGGCCTGGCTCGGTACGCCCTGCAGCTTGCGCCATTGCAGCGCGCCCGCGCCGACCACCGCCACCATCCGCGCGAAAATTGCCGAAAATTCCATCATGTTCCCCTTTGATCGCGCGTACCCTATCCGCAAAACGCGACGAAGGTCCAACCGCCGCGGCATGGTATGGCTGCCATGGTTTCACGACGAACAGCCGGGGATATCGATGAGTTTTTTTGCGCGACTGAAGACTGCGGCGGCACCGGAGTGGCGGGCCTATACCTCGCATCCCTTCACCAACGGGCTGGCCGACGGCTCGCTCGCCGAGGCGGCGTTCCGCCATTATCTCGCGCAGGATTATCTGTTCCTGATCGAATTCGCGCGGGCCTATGCGCTGGCCATCTACAAATCGCCGGCGCTTTCGCAGATGCGCGATGCCGCGGCCGGCCTGTCGGCGATCCTCGACGTCGAGATGGACCTTCATATCAAGCTCTGCGCCGGCTGGGGCCTCACGCCCGGCGATCTGGAGCGCACCGAGCCCGCCGCCGAGACGCTGGCCTATACGCGCTACGTGCTCGACACCGGCATGCGCGGCGACCTTCTGGCGTTGAAGGTGGCGCTGGCGCCCTGCGTAATCGGCTATGCTGAAATCGCCACGCGGCTCGCCGCGCATCCGCACGCTTCGGCCGCCGGCAATCCCTATCGCGCCTGGATCGCCGAATATGCCGGCGAAGCGTACCAAGACGTCGCGGTTTCGGCACGGGCGCAGCTCGATCACCTGGCCGATCTCTACGCGACGCCGGCGCGCGAAGCCGAACTGATTGCGATCTTCAAGGAAGCCACGAGGCTTGAAGCCGACTTCTGGGAAATGGGCTGGCGGCACGGGTAGCTTCTGGACTTGGCCCGGCGCACATGGCCGCCCGAGGGTGGCGCGATGCACCGGCCCGGGCAACGATCGTCGCGATTGCATTTCTGACGGCTTCGGCATGTAAATTGCCGGATCGAATTTGAAATGGAATGCCGGACCCATGCCGATTGCGACGTCACGTGGTGCTTCTCTCTATTGGGAAAAGCAGGGCCAAGGCCCTGCGCTGGTTCTGGGGGCGGGCCTTGGCGGGGTCGGGAGCTACTGGACGCCGAACATGGCGGCGCTGACGCAGCATTTCACCGTCTATCGCTTCGATCAGCGCGGCACCGGCCGCTCCAGCCGCGAGGCCGTGGAATCGATCGAGCAGATGTCGGCGGATCTGGTGGCGGTGCTGGACGATGCCGGGCTGTCCCAGGCGATGTATCTCGGCCATTCCACCGGCGGCGCGATCGGGGTGGCGACGGCGCTCGATTATCCGGAGCGCCTTTCGGCGATGATGATCTATGCCAGCACCACCCATGGCGACGCCTATCGGAGGAAGATCCTGGGATTGCGTTCGGTGCTGTTCAGCCAGCTCGGCGTCGAGGCCTATGCGCAATATTCGACGTTGCTGCTGTATCCGCCGTACTGGATCAACACCCATGAGAGCGAGATCGCGCAGTCCGAGGGCGTTACGCCCGACCAGCTCGGCAGCGCCGAGATCCAGGCCAGCCGGTTCGACGCCATCCTCAATTTCGACCGCCGTGCCGAACTGTCGCGGATCGCGATTCCGACCCTTGTCGTCTGCGCCGACGACGATATTCTGACGCCGAGATACTTTTCCGAAGAGTTCGTCCGGCTGATACCGGGCGCGCGCGGGCATTTTCTACCGCGCGGCGGCCATGCGCTGTCGCGCACCGAGCCCGCGCTTTTCGAATCGATTGCAGTTGAATTTTTCCAGGGAGTTTGATGTCGATGATGGCCCGTTCGTTCACAACCCTGCACGTGGCGGCCCTGCTGGCAGCCCTATCGATTTCAACGTTTGTCCAGGCGCAGGAATGGCCGCCGCACAATCTGCGCATCCTCGTGCCGTTCCCGGCCGGCGGCAGCGCGGATATTCAGGCCCGCGCCATTGCGGACGAACTATCGAAAAAGCTGGGCAAGCCGGTGCTGATCGAGAATAAGCCAGGCGCCGGCGGC
This sequence comes from Tardiphaga sp. vice154, assembly GCF_007018645.1. Classification (NCBI taxonomy): domain Bacteria; kingdom Pseudomonadati; phylum Pseudomonadota; class Alphaproteobacteria; order Hyphomicrobiales; family Nitrobacteraceae; genus Tardiphaga; species Tardiphaga sp. vice154. The sequence goes on along the minus strand of NZ_CP041399.1, from coordinate 5,329,152 downwards.
AATCTCGCCGCGACCGAGGCCGCGCGGTCGGTACCGGACGGCACCACGCTGTACATGGCGACGACCGGCACGCACGCCGCCAATATCAATCTCTACGAAAAACTGTCCTATGACCCGGTCAAGGACTTCCAGCCGCTGACGCTGGTGACGATCTACCCGCAGGTCATCACCGCCAGCGGGCCTTACAAGGATCTCGACCTCGCCGGCCTGATCGCGGCGATCAAGCAGCAGGGCGACAAGCTCAATTTCGGCTCGTCGGGCGTGGGTTCGCCGACCCATCTCGGTGGCGAGCTGTTCAACCGTGAGGTCGGCACGAGGCTGATGCATGTGCCGTATCGTGGCCAAGGCCCAGCGATTACCGACCTGCTCGGCGGCCGCCTCGACGTCATGTTCCCCTCGATCCCCGACGCGCTGGCGATGCTGCAGGCCGGCCAGATGCGTGCCATCGCGATCATGGCCGAGAAGCGCTCGAAGGTGCTGCCCGATGTGCCGACCACCGCCGAGCTCGGCTATCCCAAACTGCTGAGCGCGATCTGGGCCGGGCTCTATACGACCGCGGGCACGCCAAAGCCGGTTGTCGATCGACTGGCCAAGGATCTGGCCGAGATCGTCGACTCCCCGAAATTCAAGGACAAGTTCGAGGCCATGGGCTTCGAGGTACGCTCCTCGACGCCGGAACAGTTCGGCGCCTACGCTGCTGCCGAGACCAAGCGCTGGGGCGACATCATCAAGGCACTCGACATCAAGCTGAACTAGAAGCGATGGCGTTGAGCGATCCCCTCTTGAATTTAGTCGCCGTCGCCAGGTTCATGCTGTCGCATCCGTAAAATCGGGGCTCGCGATCTCGTCGACACGATGACACGCGACAAAATGCGCCGGTCCCGTCGCCTCCAGCAACGGCAATTCCTCGCGGCATTTCGCGATCACGAAGGGACATCGCTGCGCAAAGCGGCAGCCGGGCTTCGGATCGACCGGGCTCGGCGGATCGCCTGTCACCAGAAACTGCGCCTTCAGCCGGTTGCGCAAGGGGCCGGGAGGCGCCGCGGCGGCCACCAGCGACCAGCTATAGGGATGACGCGGCGCCGAGAAGAACACCGAGGCCGGCGCCTGCTCGACGATCTTGCCGAGATACATCACCGCGAGCTCGTCGCAGAAATGCTGGATCACGCCGAGATCGTGCGAGATGAAGATATAGGTCAGGCCGCGCTCGCGCTGCAACTTCTTTAGGAGGTTGAGGATCTGCGCCTGGATCGCGACGTCGAGCGCCGACACCGCCTCGTCGCACACGATCAGGTCCGGCTCCGGCGCCATCGCGCGGGCGATGCTGAGACGCTGCCGCTGGCCGCCGGAGAACTGGTGCGGGAACAGGTCGGCGGCCTGCGGCGGCAATCCGACGTCGGCCAGCAACTGGCTGACGCGGGCATCGCGCTCCTTCGCCGTGCCGATGCCGAGCAAATCGAGCGGCTCGCGGACAAGATCGCCGGCGCGGCGGCGCGGATCGAGCGAGGAGAACGGATCCTGAAACACGATCTGGAATTTGCGGCGCGCCAGGCGCAGACGCTCGCCCTGATACTCCGCGATGTTCTCGCCGCCGAACACGATCTGCCCGGAGGTCGCCGGGATCAGCCGCATCACCGCCTGCGCCGTGGTCGATTTGCCGGAGCCGCTCTCGCCGACGATGCCGAAGGTGGTGCCGCGGCGAACGCGGAACGACACGCCATCGACGGCATGGACCTTCGACGGCTTGCCGAACAGCCCGCGGCGGCCGGCCGGGAAATGCACCACGAGGTCGTTAACGTCGAGCAGGATGTCGCCTGCCGCGGACAGCTCGTCGCTCATGGCGCGATCTCCGGATGCCGCCAGCACGACACCGCGGCCTGTGGGTCCACCACATCGAGCGGCGGCTGCGGCCGCGCCCGGCAGATGTCGGCAGCAAAGCCACAACGCGGCAGGAAGGCGCATTCGGCGCCGCGCGCGCCCAGTGGCGGCACCATGCCGGGAATTTCCTCGAGGTCGGCCTGTACATTCGGAAGCACGGGACCGAGCCGCAGATGCGGCACGCAAGCCATCAGCCCGCGCGTATAGGGGTGCCGCGCCTTTGCGATCACGGCTTGCGATGTTCCTTGTTCGATACAGCGACCGGCATAGAGCACGGCGACGTCGTCGGCGAGTTCGGCGACGGCGCCGAGATCGTGGGTGATCAGCACGATGGCGGTGTCGGTGTCATCCTGCAGCGCGCCGAGCAGGTCGAAGATCTGGGCTTGTACGGTGACGTCAAGCGCCGTGGTCGGCTCGTCGGCGATCAACAGTTTCGGCTTGCAGGCCAGCGCCATCGCGATCATCACGCGCTGCCGCATGCCGCCGGAGAGCTGGTGCGGATAGGCATGGACGCGGCTTTCGGCGGCGGGAATCTGCACCGCCTTGAGAAAGCCGATGGCCTGTTCGGTGGCATCGCGGCGGCCGAGCCCGCGATGCTGGCGCAGCACCTCGCCGATCTGGTCGCCGACCGTGTAGAGCGGATTGAGCGCGGTCATCGGTTCCTGGAAGATCATCGACATCTTGTTGCCGCGCAGCGCCCGCAATTGCGCCGGGGCAGCGGTCAGCACATCCTCGCCGTCGAGCAGGATGCGGCCCGAGGTGACGACGAAATCCTCCGGCATCAGCCGCATGATGGCGAGTGCCGTCATGCTCTTGCCGCAACCGGATTCTCCGACCAGCGCCATGGTCTTGCCGCGCGCCACGTCGAAGGACAGATTTTCCAGCACCGGCACAATGCCGTTGGCGCCCTTCATGGCGACGCCGAGATTCTGCACGGAGAGAACGGGCGACATATTCAGCCCCTTTTCCGCAGGCGTGGATTGATGGCGTCATTGATGCCGTCGCCGATCAGGCTGATCGCCAGCACCGCGACGAAGATCGCCGCCCCCGGGAAGGTCACGGTCCACCAGCTATCGAGCACGTAGTTGCGGTTCTGTCCGATCATCAGGCCCCAGCTCATGGTATTTGGATCGCCGAGGCCGAGGAAGCTCAGCCCGCCCTCGAACAGGATCGCGACGCCGATCGCCAGCGTCGCCGAGACGATGATCGGCGGCAGCGCGTTCGGTAGCACCACGCGCAGGATCAGGTGGCCGTTGCCGGCGCCGGCGGCGCGCGAAGCCTTGACGAAATCCAGATTGCGCAGGCGCAGGAATTCCGCGCGCGTCAGCCGCGCCGCCGTTGGCCAGCTTACCACGCCGATGGCAATGGTGATGGTGGTCAGCGTCTGCCCGAACAGCGTCACCAGCACCATCGCGAACAACAGTGGCGGCAGGATCTGGAAGAACTCGGTGAGTTTCACCAGCGCGGTGTCGATGGCGCCGCCGAAGAAGCCGGACAGCGCGCCGACGGTGACACCGATCGCGATGGTGATGAGGGCGGCGGTGCCGCCGACCGTGAGCGTGGCGCGGCCGCCATGGATCAGCCCGGCCATGATGTCGCGGCCGAGATAGTCGGTACCGAGCCAGGCGTCGGCGCCGGGCGGCGTGAACGGCATGCCGGCGATGTCGAGCGGATCGATGCCGTACAGGCTCGGCCCGAACAGCGTGACCAGAATGAGCAACAGCAGCACCACGGCGCCGGCGACGCCGGCCGGGGAGCGGCCGAACTGGCGCAGCATCGCGGCAAACGGCGATACCGCGGGGCGCGCCGGCAGCGCGGTGGCGTCGCGGATGGGCGCTTCAATCGTGTTCATCGGGCCCCCGACCGGATGCGCGGATCGACCAGCCGATAGACCAGATCGGTGATGATATTGGCGGCCATTACCAGCACCGCGGAGAAGAACAGCACCGCCAGCAGCGTCGGGTAATCGCGGCGCAGGATCGATTCGAACACCAGCCGCCCCATGCCGGGCCAGCTGAACACCGTCTCCACCAGTACCGCGCCGGCGAACAGGTGGCCGAATTGCAGCCCGGCCACGGTGACGATCGGGATCAGCGTGTTGCGCAGCGCGTGCTTGCCGATCACGACATATTCCGGCAGGCCCTTGGCGCGCGCGGTGCGGACATAGTCGGCGGTCAGCGCATCGATCATGTTGACGCGGGCCAGCCGGCTGTATTGCGCGATGAACACCAGCGCCAGCGTGATCGACGGCAGGATGAGGTGCTGACCGACATCGAGCAGATGGGCGAAGCCGGCTTTCGGCCGCGCCACGTCGGACATCCCCGTCACCGGCAGGATCGGCCATACCGAGCCGAACAGCAGCAACAGCAACAACCCGGTCCAGAACACCGGCGCGGCATAGCCCGTCAGCGAAATCACCGTCACGCTCTGGCTGAACCAGCCATTAGGCCTGCGCGCGCTGATGACGCCCAGAAGCGTGCCGACGACAACCGACAGCAGCAGCGCGGAGATCACCAGATAGAGCGTGGCCGGAATACGATGTGCGATCAGATTCACCACCGGTTCGTTGAAATAATAGGAGTAACCGAAGTCGCCAGTGACGACCTTGGCGAGGTAGGTCCAGAGCTGATGGAACAGGCTCTGGTCGAGACCGTATTTGACACGCAGCGCGGCGATCACGTCGGCCGACGCGCCGCCCATTTCGCCGGCGATCACCAGGGCGGGATCGCCGGGTGCCAGATGGATCAGGCAGAAATTCAGCACCAGCACGGCCAGCAGCAGGCCGACCGCATTGGCCAATTGTCTGGTCATGTGGATGAGAAGATTCATATTGCTGCCTGTTGCGAAACGACGACCTCAGTTCTTCGGCAGCGTGTCCCAGCTGATCTCGTCGAGCGGCGACATCATGCCCCAGATCGTCGTCGGCAGGTTCGACAGGCCCTTACTGAAGGCGTTGTAGTAGGGCACCGCGTTGACGAAATAGATCGGCGCGTCCGAGACCACGATCTTCTGGAATTCGGAATACATCGCCTTGCGTTTGTCGGGCGAGGTTTCGCGGGCCGCAGCGACCAGCAACTCGTCCACTTTGGGATTGCTGTATTGCTGGGTATTGGACCAGATGATGCCCTTGCGGATGTTGCTGGTGAGGTAGGTGCGGTCGACGCCGATCACCGGGTCGCCCCAGTTGAAAACGGTGTCCATGGTGAGATCGAAGTCGAAGCTGGAGATGCGCTGTGCCCAGGTTGGGAAATCCGGCGCGGCGCGGACTTCGAGGTTGATGCCGGCGCGCTTCAACTGCGAACGCAGATATTCGGCGACGTTGCGCTGCTGTTCGTCGGCGCCGGGGATGTAGTCGATGGTCAGCGACATCCGCGAACCGTCCGGCTTCTTGGGATAGCCGGCGGCATCGAGTAATTCGCCGGATTTGGCGAGGTCGAGCTTGTATTTCTCGACGTTGGGTTCATCGAGCGGCGATCCCGGCGCGATCGGGCCGGTGGCGGCGGCAGCCTTTCCGGCCATCAGCTTGCTGGTGATGAAGTCGCGGTTGGCAGCAAAGGCGATCGCCTGCCGGACGCGGACGTCGTCCAGCGGCTTCTTCTTCGTGTTGAAGGCCAGCCAGTTGATCGGACCGACGCCGGTGAAGCCCTTGTTGGTAATGGTCACGCCCGGCATTTTCTCGAGGCGTTCGATGTCGCGGACGCCGACCACGAAGGGCAGCGCGTTGACGTCACCGCGTTCGATCGAGACCATCGCGGCATTGCTGTCGGAGACGATTTTCACCACGATCTTGTCGAGCTTCGGACGGCCCGGAATGAAGAACTTGTCGAACTTCTCGAGCGTATAGTACTCGCCCTGCTTGTAGTCGGTGAGGCGATACGGGCCGGAGCCGACCGGCTTCAGATTCGCCGGATGCGCCTTGATCTCCTGCCCGTCGCCGTAGATGTGCTTGGGCAGGATCGGCATCAGCGCCGGCGACATCGCCAGCAGCAAAGCCGGATGCGGATGCAACAGCTTGATGATGGCCGTGAACGGATCCGGCGTCTCCACCTTGTCGACAGCCGCCAGCATGGTCTGGAACGGATGGTTGGCCTTGATGGTCATGATCGAGAAGGCGACGTCTTCCGAAGTAACCGGCTTGCCGTCGTGGAATACGGCGTTCTTGACGAGCTTCAGCGTGACCGACATTCCATCCGGGGCGACCTCCCAGGATTCCGCGAGGTAGGGCTTGGGATTCCAGTTTTCGTCATAGCGCAGCGGGCTGGCGAAAATCTGCGTCGAGGGCATCGCGGTGGCGAGGCCGGACTGTACCGCGCCGTTGAAATGCCGCGGCACCTGCGACGTGGCCATCACCAGCGTGCCGCCATCGGCGGCGGCAGCCGGCGCGAGGTGGCTCGCCGCATCCGCCAGCAGCACGGTGAGGCCGAACGCGATTTTGAGAAGCGTCCTTCGCGAGGCCGTCAGTTTCAACGACGGGTCATTCAACGGCATGGGGCGGTCCTTTTTGCAAGGGATGGAATAAAGCCGCGGGCGGCTGAAACCCGCCGTGCGCGTTGGTGAAAGGCAGGGGCGCAGCCAGCGCGCGGTCAAGAATGGCATCGAGTTGGGTGGTATCAGGCAGATCGACGGTGCCGACTCCGACCAGCAGGATATCGTGATCCTTCGATTCGGCCACCGGCGTCAGCGACCAGTCGCGTCCGACCATCTGCAGCAGCAGGGCACCGGTATCGCAGGGGCAGGCGCCCTTGAGGCGCAGCAGCGACGGCGGCAATGCATGCAGCGCGGTTTCCAGCCGGGCGCGGTCGAAGGCGCCCGGACGCCGGAAGGTCCAGCGTTTGAAGAGTTGCTCATGGATAGCGGTATCCGCCACCGCGTCGGCCCGGAACGGCGAGGTCGATGTCTTGCCGATCCCGGGAAGATCCGGCATTGCCTGCGGCGACGTCGCGACGATCGTTACGCTGTCGCGCAAAGCTGCGATCGCGGCGGCTGCGGCGCGGGTCGCGCTCTCGCCGACGAGGTCTGTCTTGGTAAGCAGCACCAGATCGGCGCGGTCGAACTGGTTGCGCACGGTGTCGCCGACGCGTGGGTCGGCGAGCAACGTTTCGATCCGCGTCGCGTCGGCGAGTACGACCACCGCGTTTAGCCGCAGGCTGGGCTCGACCAGTGCGATCTCCGCAATCCGCCAGGGATCACCGACGCCCGATGCCTCGATAATGATGTGATCGAAGGGAATGGCGTCGTCGAGGATCCTGCCGAGCGTATCCAGGAAGCCGCCGCCGATGCTGCAGCACACGCAGCCATTGGTCAGCGTCATCGTGGTGCCGTCATGCTTCGCGATCAACCCGGCATCGATATTTACCGCGCCGAAATCATTGACCAGCACGGCGGTGCGCGACCGCCCGGTGCGCAGCAGGTGATTGAGATAGGTGGTCTTGCCGGCGCCGAGGAAGCCACCCACGACGGTCACGGGAATCGTCATCGGCTTGGCCGTCATGCGCGGGGCGCCTCGCGGACACGACCACCGACCACGGTGCCCCATACGGCGATGTCCCGGATCGCATCGGGCGCGACCTCGAACGGATCTTCGTCGAGTACCGCGAAGTCGGCATATTTGCCGGTCTCGATGCTGCCGACCAGATGGTCCATCTTCAGCGTGTAGGCGGCGCCGATCGTGACTGCGGCCAGCGCCTGCTGCACCGTGAGCGCCTCGGTCGCCTTGCCGAGTTCGCGGCCGCCGGACGAGATGCGGTTGACCGCGCACCATGCGGTGAACAGCGGACTGAGCGGCGTCACCGGGGCGTCGGAATGAATCGCGTAGGGCACGCCGACGCGTTCGGCGGTGCCGGTGGCGTCGAGCCGGTGCGCGCGCTCCGGGCCCATCGTCAGGTCGTAATGCGAGTCGCCCCAGTAATAGAGATGGTTGGCAAACAGATTGACGCACAGGCCGAGCGCCTTCATGCGGCGGAACTGCGCGGCGTCGGCCATCTGGCAATGCTGTAGCGTGTGACGGTGGTCCGGCCGGGGCGCAGCAATCTGCGCGGCCTCGACGGCGTCGAGCGCCACTTCGGTGGCTTCGTCGCCATTGGTATGGATGTGCAATTGCACGCCGGCGCGATGATAGGCCTCGACGATAACCGGCAACTCTTCCGGCGCGATGTACCACAGGCCGTTCGGCGCGCCGTTATGATAGCCCGGCCAGCGCAGCCGCGCGGTAAAGCCCTGGATCGAGCCATCGACCACCAGTTTGACGATGCCGTAGTGCAGCTTGTCGTTGTTCGTCAGCTTCAGCGCCGCGAGCTTCTCGATGCCCTGTTCCGGCGTATGCGACACCGAGGCCAGCGCCGGCACCAGCCGCACCGAGAAATCCTCGCGCCGGCTGGCGGCGCGATAGACCTCGACGGTCTGCTCGGCGAGATCATTGTGCAGGTCGGTGATGGTGGTGACGCCCTGCACGCAGGCGGAGGAAGCGTAGCGGTTGACGTCGTCGATGGTGAGATTGCCGGACAGCGGATTGACGCCCATCACCCGGAAGACGCGGAAGCGCGCGGCAATGCCCTGGACTTCGCCGGACGGCTCGCCGTCGCTGCCGATCACCACGCCGGAAATGTTGGTGGTGCGGTTCAGCTCGGCCTTCTCCAGCACCAGGCTGTTGACGTTGCTGATGTGGAAGCTGGCGTGGACCACCATGATCAGCCGCGTGGTGGAGACGCGGTCGAGATCCTGCCGCGTCAGCGAATGGCTGCCGATGTGCAGGGGATCGAAGCCCCAGGCAAATAGCGGCGCGTCGGGATCGGTCATCTCCGCTTCGGCCTGCTGCAAACGCGCGACAATCGCCTCGATATCCGGCAGGCCTTTGACGAGTTTGCCCTCCGGGGAGCGACGGTCGCCGGCGCCGACATAGGGCAAATTCCACATCATGCCTTCCATGATGTGACTGTGGCCCTCGACGAAGCCGGGCAGCAGCACCTTGTCCTTGAAGCGCTCATCGACGGTGGCGCCATGGCCGCCGACTTCCGCGAGGCTGCCGACCGCAACGACGCGCCCCTCACGCACTGCAACATGCGTCGCCTGCGGGCGCGACGGATTCATCGTCACGATTCTGCGGGCCGAAAAGATCACTGTATCCGCGTGCACTGGCTATCCTCGAAATGTTGTGATCGAAGCGTGCGGCTCTGGATTGCGCCTAGCCAGCGCCAGATAGTATGCACGAATGGGGCCAGTGCCCGGCATCTTTTCGAGATGCTGGCGCGGCTTTTGCTCGGTGAATGGATTGGAAATCGGGAAGATGGCGTGGTGCTGCTTCCCGCGGAGCTCTTGATGGCGAATTCACGTTCCAGCCGAATGGCAGCCGAGGCCCGGCCGGTTTCATCGGGGATCAGCGACGGGCTGTTCTGGGGCTCGTTGTTTCTCGATCTCGATCGCCGCGGCCCGTTTCTGCAACTGCAGATCCGGCAGATGATCTATGCGGCGATCGAGGACGGCCGGCTGTCGCTGGGCGTGCGGATGCCGTCGAGCCGCGAACTGGCGGCCCTGCTGCAGGTGTCGCGCAACACCGTGGTCATTGCCTACGAGCAGTTGGTCGATCAGAACTTTCTGGTGTCGCGCGAACGCTCGGGCTATTTCGTCGCCGGCCTGCCGAAGCATATGGCAACGGCCGCTTCGATCAGGCCTGCGGCGATCGAACTGGACGCCGCGCGCTGGAGCGATCGCTACGCGGTTCGCCCCTCGACCCATCGCAACATCGTCAAGCCGCTGAACTGGCAGGACTACCCGTACCCGTTCATCTTTGGCCAGTTCGATCCCAGCCTGTTCCCGACCAATGACTGGCGCGAAAGCGCGCGTGCGGCGCTCAGCGTTCCGGAGATCAACAACTGGGCGCGCGACACCATCGACGAGGACGATCCCGCGCTGATCGAGCAGCTCCGGCTGCAGGTGCTGCCGCGCCGCGGCATCCGCGCCCGGCCGGACGAAATCATGATGACGATCGGCGCGCAGCATGCGCTGTATCTGATCGCGACCTTGTTCACCAAGCCTGAAACCCGCGTCGGCCTCGAGGATCCCGGCTATCCCGACGCGCGCAACATCTTCGGCATGCTGACCGGCAACATCGTTCCGTTGCAGGTCGATGAGCACGGCCTGGTACCCGACGCCGAATTCGCGGGCTGTGATCTTGCTTATGTCACCGCCGGCCACCAGTGCCCGACGACGGTCCCGATGTCCTATGCGCGCCGGCTCGACCTGCTGAAAAAGGCGCAGGATCACGACGTCCTGCTGGTCGAGGACGATTACGAGAGCGAACTGATCGCGGAAAGAAGCGTGCTGCCACCGCTGATGAGCCTCGATCGCCATGACCGCGTGCTCTATGTCGGCAGCTTCTCCAAATTGCTCGCGCCCGGCTTGCGGCTTGGGTATGTCGTGGCGCCTGCGCCCGTGATCCGCGAATTGCGCGCGCTGCGCCGCCTGATGCTGCGGCATCCGCCGCTCAACAATCAGCGCGTCGTGGCGCTGTTCATCGGCCTCGGCCATTACCGCTCGCATCTCGCGCGGGTTTCGCGCGTGCTGCTGGAGCGCGCCCGCGTCATCGACCGGCTGTTGCCGAAACATCTGGCCGGCTGCGGCTGGCTTCGCGGCGCCGGCAGCACCAGCTACTGGGTAACCTGTCCGCCGGGAGTCGATGCCGCCCAGCTCGCCGAACTGGCGCGCCACGAAGGCGTGGTGATCGAGCCCGGCGACGTGTTCTCGATGGTCGAGGGCGCGCAGCGGCGCTGCTTCCGGCTCGGCTTTTCCTCGATCCGCACCGACCGCATCGAGCCCGGTCTTGAGCGCCTCGGCCGGCTGATCGCGAAAATGTCGTGACTACAACAGCTCGCTGATGCCCTTGGCGGCGCTCACCAAAGCGATCACGCCGAGGCTGACGATAGAGACGCGGCGGTGCATCGCGTCATTGCTGCGAATGAAAGCGAGGTGGCCGATCCTTGTGCCGATCCACATCACCGGCAGGCCAAGCAGCGACAGGGCGAAGGTCTGGACCGTGATCAGGCCGATGGCGAGTCCCGAAATCATCGCGGCGACCGAGGTCAGCAGGAAGAACACCATCAGCGAGGCGCGCACGGTGGCGCGCTGGACCGGTGCCGACATGTAATATGCCACCGCCGGCGGGCCCGGCATCGCGGCAAGACCGTTGAAGAGGCCGGCGACAAAGCCGGTGATCGCCGTCACCGCCCGGCCGGGCATCGCCGGCAGGGCAAAGCCGCGGCCGAGCGCCAGCACCGCGAGCAGCGTGATCGCGCTGATGACCAGCCGCGCCACCGGGGCGGGCACCTGGCTCAGCACCAGCGCGCCGATCGGCGAGCCGAGAGCCGCGCCCAGCATCATCCAGCGCAGCGACGGCCAGTGGCAGGTTTTTGTCGCGTGGCGGAAATCGAGCAGGCTGCCCATCAGTTGCAGCCCGATGGCGATCGGCACCGCCTGCGTCGGCGACATGAACATGCCGAGCAGCGGCACCGCCGCCAGCGCGAAGCCAAAGCCCGTGAAACCGCGCAGGATAGCCGAGAAAAACACCGCGGCGACCGACAGAGCGATCAGGCGCGGGGTCAGCAATGGGCCCAGCGTACCGAGCGAAAGCAGCAAATCAGTCATGCCGGACCATGCCGGTTTTTGCCGGACAAGCGAAGGGGCCACTCGCGGCCTTTGATCGGGCCAGATCGGTCTGGCCGGATGGCGCGCCGCAACTGGCCCTAATCGCGCGGCGAGCAGGCTGGCATCGTGAGTCCCGTCGTCGCCGTGGCGATGGCCAGCGTTGAGATGAAAGAGCATTGCCATGTCCGATCTGCAGAGCCGGCGCGAAGCGCTGCTCGTCCGCCTGTTCGAAGCCTTCAACAAGCACGACGCTCCGGGTGTCATGGAATGCATGACCGACGACGTGGTGTTCGACACCGCCGCAGGTCCCGAAATGTTCGGCCGTCGCATCACGGGCACCGCGGACGTCCAGGCGGCGTTCGAGGCGGTGTGGGGCGCGATGCCCGATGTCAGCTGGACCTGCACGGCGCATTCGGTGTTCGGCGACCGCGGCCTGTCGGAATGGATCTTTCGCGGGACCGCCGCCAATGGCACCCGCATCGAGGCCGAAGGCTGCGATCTCTTCACCTTCAGCGGCGACAAGCTCTCGCGCAAGAGCGCCTTCCGCAAGGATCGGCCGGTGCTGCCCTCTGAGGTAGCGACGCCATGACCTCGCAGGCGCCGTACGATCCGCATTACGATCCGCTGGTCTCCGCCAGCCCCGGCCGCAACCGGCGATACGCGCCGACCTACTGGGTCGACACCGCCGGTACGCCGCCGGAGGATGACGGTCCGGTCAGCGGCGACATCGACGCCGACGTCGCGATTATCGGTTCCGGCTATACGGGTCTGGCCTGCGCGATCTTCCTGGCGCGCGAGTTCGGCATCAAGGCCGTTGTGCTGGAAGCCAACGGCGTCGCCTGGGGCTGCAGCACGCGCAATGGCGGGCAGGGCCAGAACGCCGCCGGCCGGCTGTCGCGCTCGCAATGGATCGAACGCTGGGGCCGCGATATCGCGCTCAAGCTGCACGCCGAGGTGCAGGACGGTTTCGAGACGTTCGAAGAGCTGATTGCCTCCGGCAACATCGACTGCGAGCCGCAGCGCGGCGGGCATCTGCATATCGCGCACCGCCAGCGCGCGCTCGATCATCTCGCGGCGGAATCTCGCGTCCAGAACGAGGTGTTCGGCTACAAGACGCACATGCTGTCGGCCGAAGACGTGCGCCGCGATTATCTCAACGAGGCCGAAGCCGTCGGCGCGCTGCACGAGCCGCTCGGCACCGGCGTACATGCCGCCAGGCTTGCGTTCGGCTATCAACGCATGGCGCGCGAACTCGGCGCCAAAGTGCATCCCGGCAGTCCGGTGCTGGAGATCATGACGAACGGCGGCATCCACTCGCTGCGCACGCCGGGCGGTACCGTGCGCGCCCGCGCCGTCGGCATCGCCACCGGAGCCTATACGGCGGGTGGCCTGACGCCGGCCTTGCGCGGTCGCTGCATGCCGATCCTGTCGAATTCGATCGTGACGCGGCCGTTGACCCCGGCCGAACTCGACGTCACCGGCTTTCGCACCACCCAGGTCATCACCGACACCCGCACGCTGCGCTATTACTATCGCTTGCTGCCGGACAACCGCGTCCAGATCGGCAGCCGCAGCGCCATCACCGGCGCCGACGCCGCGCATCCGCGCCACCTGCAACTGCTGATCGATGGTCTGCACCGCAAGTTTCCGGCCCTGACCGGAATCGAGATCGATTATTCCTGGTGGGGCTGGGTCGATGTCAGCCACGACATGATGCCGCGCATTTTCCGCCCGGACCCGAAGCAGACGCTGTTCTATGCGCTCGGCTACGGCGGCAACGGCGTGTCCTATTCGGCGCAGGCCGGCCGTCGCATGGCGCAGATGATCGGCGGCCAGCGCTTCGCGGCGCAGGACCTGCCGATCTTCACCTCGCCGCTGCCGCCGCACCCGTTCACGTCGTTCCGCCGCATCGGCCAGCGCATGCTGTACCGCCTCTACCAGATGCGCGACGAGGCGGCGTGATTTCGGAGGCCCTCAACATCCGAGGACGGCCGCGGTCGCATTGATCAGGCGCCGCGGGTCTGCGCGCCGTTGGTCAGGAATGGCGCGATGGCGTCGAGGAACGCCTCCGGCGCCTGCAGGGGCGGCACGTGGGCGCAGCCTTTCAGCACGTGCAGGCGCGCGTCGGGCAGCAGGGCGCTCAGTTCTTCGGACATCGGCGGTGGGGTCGCTTCGTCCTGATCGCCGACCATCACCAGGACAGGCACGGTCACTTTCGCAAGCTCCGGTCGCAGGTCGAGCCCCGCCAGTGAAAGGCAGGCCGCGTGGAAGACATCGACGTCGGTGCGCAGGAACGCCGCCTCGCGTTCGCGCATCAGATCGGGGTGCGCCTCCTGATATTCCGGGGCGAACAGCCGGCGCATCGCCACCGGTGTGATCGCGGCCAGTCCCTTACCGCGCGCCGCTGCCGCCATGTTGCGAAATGCCTCGCGGCCGGGTTCCGAGAACGCCGCGCCGCAATCCGCCAGTACGAGTTGTTTGGCGATGCCCGGATGGCGAATCGCCATCTGCAGCGCGACGAAGCCGCCATAGCCATTGCCGAGCACGATCGCGTACTCGCCCGCCGTCGCCTCGCGCAAGAAGGCGGCCATGCGATCGGCGACCGCGGCAAGGCCGCCGTCGACGGCGCGTGACGCGCCGAATCCCGGCAGCTCCGGCACGATCACGCGAAACGACTTCGCGAGCTCGGGCACGATGCGCTCGAAACTGCCGCGGTCGGCCAGCAGCGAATGAAACAGCACCAGCGGCGGACCATTGCCGGCAATGCTGGCGTTCACGGTCCCGTCGGCAAAAAGCTGGTCCATCGAAAATCTCCTCGTTGCTGCCCGCCATTGATACGGCATTTCACGGACAGTTCAAGCTCAGTACGGGTTGACGTGATATTTTACGTGTGTCAGGTTTGACGAACAAAATCGGAAAAAACGATGCTTTTGCGGGATAATATCTACGATCTGCTGCGCGATGATATCCTGACCTGCCGCTTTGCGCCGGGTGATGATATGCGGGAGCAGGACCTCGCCGAGCGTTATGCCGTCAGCCGTCAGCCGGTCCGCGAGGCCTTGCTGCGGCTGGAGCGCGAGCATCTGGTGACGGTGCAGCCGCGACAGGGCTACCGGGTGAACCCGATTTCGCTGGCCGATGCGCGCGACCTTCTGCGCTTCCGGCTGGCGCTGGAGCCCGCCTGCGTCGCCGAGGCGATCGAACACGCGCCCGCCGCGGTGCTGACGGCGCTGGATGAATTCCGCACCTTCGTTGGTGATCGCCAGGAGTTCATCACCTACAACCGCGCCTTCCACACCGCCCTGGCCTATGCGTCCGGCAACCGCCGCATGGCGGTGGCGGCGTGCGACCTGATCGGGCAGGCCGACCGACTGGTCCGCGTCAGCCTCGCCAACGTCAAAGGCCACGATCCCGCGCAGCTCGTGACCGAACATGCCGACCTGATCGACGCGATGCAGCGTCGCGATGGCCGCGCCGCCGCCCGCATCATCCGGGCCCACATCCAGAAGACCGAGAAACGCGTCCTGCCAGCCTTGGCCAGGAACGCCGTCATTATCTAGGAGACATCCCCATGAATATTCCCGCCAATCCGACCGCGCTCAAGGTCGAGACGCACAGCAACTTCGTCGATGGCCGACAGATCGAAGCCGGCGACGGCACGCTGCTCGACGTCCACAACCCCGCCACCGGCGAAGTGATCGCGCAGATTCCGAACTCGACCTCCGCCGATATCGACCGCGCCATGAAGAGCGCGCGCGCCGCCTTCGAGAGCAAGGAATGGGGCGGCATGGATATCCGCAGCCGCGCGCGGCTGGTGAACAAGCTGGCCGACGCGTTCGAGGCGAATCTCGATACGTTGTATCGATTGGAGACCCTGAACAACGGTCGTCCGCTCAACGAGACGCGCGCCCAGCTCGGCCGGCTGCCGGACTTCTTCCGCTACTTCGCCGGCCTCGCGCTGTCGCGCCGCGATTCGGTTATTCCGGTTGAGGGCGATTATCTGAATTACACCTTGCGCACGCCGATCGGCGTCGTCGCCAACTGCACGCCGTTCAATCATCCCCTCATGATCATGTGCAAGTCGCTGGCCGCCGTGCTGGCGTCGGGCTGCACCACCGTGGTGAAGCCGTCGGAATATACCCCGCTGACCACGCTGAAGCTGGCGCAGATCTTTACCGAAGCCGGCCTGCCCAATGGCGTGTTCAATGTCGTGCTCGGCCTCGGCCAGAACGCCGGCAAGATGCTGGCGGAGCATCCCGACATCAACAAGCTGGTGCTGACCGGCGGCACCGAGGCCGGCCGCATCGCCGGCAGCGCCGCCGCCAAAGTGTTCGCGCACCAGACCATGGAGCTCGGCGGCAAGACGCCGGTGATGGTGTTCGACGATTTCAATATCGACCAGGCCGTCAATTATGCGGCGTTCGGTGCCTTCATTGGCGCCGGTCAGACCTGCGTCTGCGCCTCCCGGCACATCGTGCAGGATACGATCTACGACGAGTTCGTCGAGAAGCTACTGCGCAAGACGGAGTCGATCCGGATCGGCGACCCGTTCGATCCGGCGACGCAGCTCGGTCCGGTGATTTCCGCCAAGCAGCGCGACCGTGTGCTGATGTATTCGCGGTTCGGCCATGAAGACGGCGCGCGTCTCGTCACCGGCGGCATTGCCGCCGAAGTGCCGGGCCATGCCGGCGGTTTCTTCGTCAAGCCGACGGTGTTTGCCGATGTGCGCGCCGACATGCGGATCTTCCAGGAGGAAGTGTTCGGACCGTTCACCTCGGTGACGCCGTTCAAGGACGAGGCCGACGCGCTGCGGCTGGCCAATGACTCGCCGTTCGGCCTGGCGGCGGCGATTCGCACCAATAATGTCGGCCGCGCCCACCGCGTCGCCGCGGGCGTCCGCGCCGGCATCGTCTGGGTCAACGACCACCACCGGCTCGATCCGGCATCGCCCTGGGGCGGCGTCGATGACAGCGGCATCGGCAGCGAATTCGGCACAGAGAGCTTCGAGACGCACTTCAACACCAAGAGTGTCATGGTGGCCACGGCCGAGAAGGATTTCGACTGGTACCGCGACACGGCGGGCCAGAAGCGCCTGAACTAACAGATCGAAACGGGCGGCTGCCAAAGTCCACAGAGACGCAGCCGTCCGGCGCACCCCATCAACATAGGAAACGCCCATGCCGACTTCAGTCAACGCCGGAGGCCGCCTCGATCGGCTTCCGATCGGACCATTCCACTACCGCATCATGACCCTGATCGGCATTGGCATGTTCTTCGACGGCTTCGATATCTATCTCGCCGGTACTGTGCTCGGCGTGACCTTGAAGACCGGATTTTCCACGCTCGGCGAGAACGCGATCTTCATCTCGATGACCTTCGTCGGCATGATGGTGGGATCGTTCGGCACCGGCTTCGTCGGCGACCGCTTCGGCCGCCGCTTCAGCTACCAGTTCAACCTGCTGCTGTTCGGCGTCGCCTCGCTGGCCGCCGCATTCGCTCCGAATATGACCATCCTGATTATCTGCCGCTTCTTCATGGGTATCGGCCTCGGTGCCGAAAACGTGGTCGGCTATTCCACCATGACCGAATTCGTACCCGCCAAGTCGCGCGGCAAGTGGCTCGGGCTGATGGCGGTATGCGTGGTCACGGGCCTGCCCGTCGCACTGCTGGTGGCGTCCTTCGTCGTGCCGCAGTTCGGCTGGCGAGCGATGTTCGTGCTCGGCGGCATCGGCGCGCTGGTCGTCTGGTACTTGCGCAAGAACCTGCCGGAATCGCCACGCTGGCTGGAAGCCGTCGGCCGCAAGGAGGAGGCGGAAGCCTTGATGCAGACCATTGAGCGCGAGGCGTCGCAGGGCCAGCCGCTGCCGACCCCCGCGCTGGCGCCGGCGGTGGCCCCGTCCAGCAATATTTCGACGCTGTTCACCCAGCCACTGCTGAGCCGGATGATCGTGGGCTCGATCTGCTTGATCACCATCAACACGCTGCTCTACGGTTTCGTCACCTGGCTGCCGGTGTTCTTCATCAAACAGGGGCTGAGCGTCGCTACTTCGTTCAGCTATGCCTTGCTGATGGCCTTGGGCGCCCCGGTCGGTTCCGCCATCGGCGCGCTGACCGCGGATCGCTGGGGCCGCAAGCCGACGATCATCGGCTCGTCGCTGATCGCTGTGGTGCTGGGCATCATCTATCCGATGATCTCGGATCCGATTATGCTGCCGGCCGTCGGCTTCCTGCTGACGATCCCGATTTACGTGCTGGTGGCGCTATTGTTCGGCATCTACATCCCCGAACTGTTCCCGACCGAAGTGCGGCTGCGGGCCTCGGGCATTGTCAATACGCTGGGTCGCGGCGCTACCATCGTCACGCCTTTCCTGGTGGTGATGCTGTTCGAGGCGCGCGGCGTCGCCGGCGTGATGTCGCTGATGATCGGGCTGTTGATCGTACAGATCATCGCCGTGGCAGGCTTCGGGATCGAGACGCGGCACCGCCGGCTGGAAGAGCTGAAAAGCGAGGACGCCGCCCCCGTCGCGCTGAAGCAGACGTCCTGATCCAAGCAATGGCGTGAAAGAAAGGACCGGCGAATGGCACTGCCTTCGCCGGTTCTTTTATTTACGGCTGGATCAAGGCCTTCGCTGAGCGATTCTGATGGCGCGGCCGCACACAAGCCCCCGAATGGCTTGACTTTGTCCGACACATTGCCGTGATGCGCAACATCCCTGCGGAGATGTTCTGATGACCCTCGACACCCTGTTTGACGCCGCGGCGAAGCCGCAGGCTCAGTCCACCGAAAGCCTGACGATCCGGCGGCCCGACGACTGGCACATCCATCTGCGCGACGGCGCCATGCTGCGCGCAGTGCTGCCGTTCACCACGGCGCAATTCGCCCGCGGCATCGTGATGCCGAACCTGGTGCCGCCGGTGACCACCGTGGCGATGGCATCGGAGTATCGCGACCGCATCCTCGCGGCGCGCGGGGAGGGCTGCGACTTCCAGCCGATGATGACGTGTTACCTCACCGACCAGACTTCGGCCGACGAGATCGAGAAGGGCCATGCCGAAGGCGTCTGGCTCGCCGCGAAGCTTTATCCCGCAGGCGCCACCACCAATTCGGCGCATGGCGTCCGTGACCTCAAAGCGATCCAAAAGGTGTTGGAGCGGATGGAGAAGATCGGCATGCCGGTGCTGATCCACGGCGAGGCGACCGATCCCGCGGTCGATATCTTCGACCGCGAATCGGTGTTCATGGAGCAGGTGCTGCTGCCGTTCCTGAAAGATTATCAGGGGCTCAAGGTGGTGATCGAGCACGTCACCACGCAGGAGACGGTGGAGATCGTCAAGGCGCACGCGCCGCGCGTCGCCGGCACCGTCACGCCGCACCACCTGATGATCAACCGTACCACGCTGTTCCAGGGCGGGCTGCGGCCGCATCTGTATTGCCTGCCGGTCGCCAAGCGCGAGCACCATCGCCTCGCGCTGCGCCGCGCGGTGACCTCGGGCGCGACCTGCTTCTTCGCCGGCACCGACACCGCGCCGCATACCGCGAGCAACAAGGAGGCGAGCTGCTGCTCGGCCGGCGTATTCGCCGGCGCCACCGCGCTGCAGACCTATGCCCAGGTATTCGACGAGGAAAACGCCCTGCAGCATCTGGAGGCCTTCACTTCGCTGAATGGCGCGCGCTTCCATGGGCTGAAGCCGAATGAGGGCACCATCGAACTGCTGCGCAAGCCGAGCGCCATGCCGGCGGCGGTGGCCGTGGACGACGACGAGATCGTCGTGTTCCGCGGCAACGAGATGCTGCCGTGGTCGCTGGGCGAAGTACGCCGTTAATTCTGTTTCAGGAATCAGAGTAAAAGCAGCGACGCTCTAATACCTCTCCGACCAGGGAGAGGTCGACCGGCGAAGCGCAGCGAAGCCGGTCGGGTGAGGGGCCAACTTTCGATCGAGGGGGCTCTGCCCCCTCACCCGCCATTCGCTGCGCGAATGACGACCTCTCCCCGGCGGGGAGAGGTAAGAGGCGCCGGCGTGTTCCGCGGAACTACTTCTTCACCTTGCTGGCGTCCATCTTGATGGAAGGGTCGAGCAGCTTGGTGTTGAACGCGTTATCGACCGCAAACGGCTTTTCCATGCCGAGATAGGTCTGCACCAGTTCGTAGTCCTTTTGCATGCGCCCGGCGTCGATCCAGCCGAGGCTCTTGGTGGTGGTGAAATCGTCGGTCATCAGGAATTTGATGCGCTCCCACTGCTTCTGCTGGTTCTCCTTGTCGAGGCCCGAGGCGGCCGCGAGCAGCGCCTGCAGGCAGGGATCGACATCGGCGACGCAAGCGGCGAACGCCTTCTGCGTGACGCGGATGAAATCTTCCGACAGCTTGGGGTTTTTGGCGAGGAACGCGCCGTTTACGATCACCGAATTGCCGTAGGGATTGAGCCCGATATCCTTCCAGTTGATGTAGCCGAGGTCGTCGCCGAACTCTTTCACCTTCTGGTCGTGCTCGTTGTAAAAGTCGCTGATGATGTCGACCGCGTGGCTCTTCAGCGAAGCGATCTTGGCGGTCGGGCCGATATTGACGAAGCTTACCGCATCCGGCGCGATGCCGGCGGCCTTGGCAAAGGCCGGCCACATTACGCGCGAGGCGTCGCCCGGCGGATTGCCGATCTTGTGGTTCGGGAAAGTCTTCGGGCCGTCGACGCCATAGCTCTTCAGCCAGTAGAACGTCTGCCCGGTGTTGGCATAGACGCTCATCAGCGCGACCACGTCGGCGCCCTTGCTCTTGGCCACCAGCATGGTCGCGAGGTCGGCTATGCCGAACGCCGAGCCGCCGGAGCCGACCTTCACTGCGGACACGCCGGAGCCCTTGCCGACCTCGATGTTGAGGTCGATGCCAGCCTTCTCGTACCAGCCCTGCGCCTTGGCGTAGTAGTACGGCGCGTGGTCGGCGGTCGGCGTCCAGTTCAGGATCAGGTTGACGGATTCTCCGGCGGAGGCAGAAACAGCCGGCGCAAGCAGCGCCAGAGCCAGGCCGAAGGTTCGAAGGCGCTTCATGGCAACTCTCCTTGGTTGGGCAATGAGATGATTGTCGTGCAATGCTTGCCGCCAATCCCGCGGGCGTCTACCAATGCAACAGAGGACGCCGTCAATTGTCAACTGTCTGGTTGGATATGCCGAAACAACGATCATCTGCCGTTGAACCGCGCAAGCGCGATCCGGTCGCCACCCGGCAGAAGCTGTTGGTCGCCGCCCGGCGCGAATTCGCGCAGAGCGGCTTGGCCGGCGCCCGTGTCGACGACATCGCGGCCCGCGCCGGCGTCAACAAGCAGCTGGTCTATCACTACTTCGGCGACAAGGACGCGCTGTACCTGGCCGTGCTGGAGTGGGTCTACGAGGAAATCCGCGCCCAGGAGCGCAAGCTGAATCTGGAGGGCCTGCCGCCGGAGAAGGCGATCCGGAAACTGATCGAGGCGTCGTTCGATCACCTCGCGGCGCATCCCGATTTCATCGTGTTGCTCAACGACGAGAACCGCGGCGGAGCGTCGCATGTCGCAGGTTCGCGCAAGCTGACGGCGATGCATTCGCCGCTGGTCGACATGGTGTCGAAGATCCTCGGCGAGGGCGTCAAGGCAGGGACCTTCCGCAAGGGGATCAACCCGGTGCAGCTCTACATCTCGATCGCCGGATTGAGCTATTTCTTCTTTTCCAACACGCCTACGCTGTCGGCGATCTTCGGCAAGGACCTGACCAGCAAGGCGTCGAAAAGCGCCCGCCGCAGGCACGTCGTCGACCTCGTGATGCACGCGCTTCGGTCGTGATGGTATGTGCAGAGTCTGATTGACGCCGCCCCGAACACCGTTGTCGTCACCCAGCTTGACCGGGTGACCCTGTACACGCCGGCCAGCGTATAATGGATCGCCCGGTTAAGCCGGGCGATGACAGCGGTGATCGTCGTGACAAACCAAAGCTTCCCAAGCGCCGCCTCCAAAATAATCAACCATATGGTTGAAACCCGCCGGCGATCCCGCTAGGCTTCCCGGATCCGCCGCGGCACCCGTGGCGCGAAACGGCACAAGGAGCACGCGGTGTCCAGCGGCGGAATGCGGACGGCTCGGTCGTTGGCGGTCATCGTGATCGTCCATCTCGCCGTGATCGTGCTGTGGCAGGTCCTGGTCGATGCCTTCCAGGTACCGAAGTTCGTGCTGCCGTCGCCGCTGGCGGTGATCAAGACGCTCGGCCAGTCGAACTATTCCTGGCTTTCCAACACGTTGGTCACGGCCGCAGAAATCGCCGGCGGCTTCGCCCTCGGCGCACTGGTCGGCGTCGGCATGGCGGTATTGTTCTGCTGGTCGCCGCTTCTCAGCCTCGCGCTACTGCCGCTGTTCGTCACGCTTAACATGATTCCGAAAGTGGCGCTGGGGCCACTGTTCATTGTCTGGTTCAGCTACGGCATCTTCCCCAACATCCTCATTGCCTTCAGTATCTGCTTTTTTCCGATCCTGCTGACCACCGCGCGTGGCCTCAACGAGGTCGAACCCGACCTGCTCGATCTCGTCAAATCTCTGCGCGGCTCGCGCTGGACGCTGTTCCGCAAGATCCAGTTGCCCGGCGCGCTGCCTTACGTGTTTTCCGGCATGAAGGTCGGCGCGGTGCTGGCGGTGGCCGGGGCCGTGGTCGGCGAGTTCATCGCCTCCGAACGCGGCCTCGGCTACCTGATGATCCAGGTGCAGGCCTCGCTCGATACGCCGGCAATGCTGATGGCGGTGGTGCTGCTGACGCTGCTTGGCGTCGCTCTCTACGGCCTGGTGCTCGGCTGCGAGCGGCTGTTCGTGGTGCGCGATGTCCGGCTACAACAATAATAGGAAGACGACATGCTGCTGACCCGCGACACGCTGCCCGACACCATCCCCGATCTCGAAGCGCTCGATGATCTGTTGTGCCGGCCGAGCCAGGCGCTGATCGACGATCTCGCCGGCCTCGACGGCGACATCATGATTTTGGGCGTCGCCGGCAAGATGGGGCCGACGCTGGCCGGGCTTGCCAAGGCCGCACAGCCGGACCGTCGTGTGATCGGCGTCGCGCGCTTCAGCGATCCCGAGGCGAAAGCCTGGCTCGAGGCGCGCGGTATCGAAACCATCAGTTGCGACCTGCTCGACGAGGACGCGATCGCGACCTTGCCCAAGTCCCCCAACATTATCTTCATGGCCGGCCGCAAGTTCGGCGCGGAAGGCGACCTCTCGCTGACCTGGGCGATGAACGCCTACGTCCCGGCCATGATCGCGCAGGCGTTTCCGAACAGCCGCATCGTCGCGTTCTCCACCGGCTGCGTCTATCCCTTCGTCCCAGTGACGGGCAAGGGCGCCGATGAAAGCCTGCAGCCCGATCCGCCCGGCGAATATGCGCAATCCTGCGTCGGCCGCGAACGGATGTTCGAGTATTTTTCGCGCAAGTTCGAGACGCCGGGCCGGCTGTTCCGGCTGAACTATGCGATCGACATGCGCTACGGCGTCCTGCACGACATCGCGATGAAGATCGTGCAGGGCAAGCCGATCGATGTCAGCCTCGGCCACGTCAATTTCATCTGGCAGGGCGACGCGGCCGCGCAGGCGCTGCGTTGTCTCGCGCATTGCGACGCGCCGACCACCCCGATCAATGTCAGCGGCCATGAGATTCTCACGGTGCGCGACCTCGCCACCCGGATTGGCGCGCGCCTGGGTCGTGCCCCGATCATCACCGGCAGCGAGCAGCCGACCGCCTGGCTCACCGACGTCTCGCTTGCGACAAGCCTGTTCGGCCTGCCGATCGTCGATGTCGACCAGATGATCGCCTGGACTTGCGACTGGGTAGCGAGGTCGATGCCAAGTCATGGCAAGCCGACCAAATACGAGGTCCGCGATGGCCGCTACTGACAGCGTTGCGATCGTCCACCTGCAGCCCGGCGATGCGGCGGCGGCATTGGCGTTGTCGACCGAGGCTCAATGGAATCAGAACGAGGCCGACTGGCGCTTCTTCCTGGCGAGCGGCATCGTGTTCGGCATCGTCGAGCGCGACGTCGGCCTGATCGCCACTGCAGCCCTTCTGCCCTATGCGCAGGGAAATGCGTGGATCAGCATGGTGCTGGTCACCGCAAGCCGTCAGCGCCGGGGGCTTGCCACCCGCCTGGTCGATGCCTGCATCGAGGAGGCGACGCGGCAGAGCCGCACCGCTTGGCTCGACGCAACGCCGGCGGGCGCGGCCGTCTACGGCGGGCTGGGTTTCACGCCGACGGGCAGGATGCTGCGGATGCGCCATGCTGCGGCTATGGCGACGAAAGTGCCGCTGCTAGCGGGAGACTTCGAGGAATTGGTGGCGCGTGATGGGCGGGCAACGGGTTTTGACCGCCGCGCAATGTTGCAGGAATTGTGTGGACGTGACGGCTCGCGCCTCGTCGCGCAGGGCGGCGCCATCGCGCTGATCCGCGACGGCCGCAGCGCGCGCCACGTCGGCCCGCTCCTGGCCGATGACGCCGCTTCCGCCGCGCGGCTGCTGGCGGCGATCGTGCAATCGGAGAATGTCGCGCTGCTGACCGACGTCAATGGCGACGACCACGGCTTCATCGACAACCTGACCGCGTCCGGCTGGAGCGCCGAACGTCCGTTCCAGCGCATGCGGTTCGTCCGCAGCAACGTCACAGCATCAGCGCCGGCCTTCGCCGGCGCCGGCCCGGAATATGGATAGCGCCATGCATCACAGCGAGATGAAGTCCGACGTCCGCGGCCTGATCGCCGAAGGCACGGTGATCCCCGCCCATCCGCTGGCGCTCGATGCGACGCGACAGCTCGACGTCTCGCATCAACGCGCGCTGACGCGCTATTACATCGACGCCGGCGCGGGCGGCCTCGCGGTCGGCGTCCACACCACGCAATTCGCCATCCGCGAGGTCGGGCTGTATCGGCCGGTGCTCGAGCTCGCCGCCGAAACCGCTGCGGCCTGGACGAACAACCCGCTGGCGCTGGTCGCCGGTCTGGCCGGTCCCACGGCGCAGGCCGTGGCGGAAGCGCAGACCGCGCGTGGCATCGGCTATCATGCCGGCCTGCTCAGTCTGGCCGCGATGAAATCCGCTTCGGAGGACGACATTATCGCGCATTGCGAGGCCGTCGCTCGCGAAATCCCGCTGATCGGTTTCTACCTGCAGCCCGCCGTCGGCGGGTTGCTGTTGAGCTCCGACTTCTGGCGCCGCTTTGCCGCGATAGATAATGTCATCGCCATCAAGATGGCGCCGTTTAACCGCTACCGCACGCTCGACGTGCTGCGCGGCGTGCTGGCGGCCGGCGCGCTCGATCGCGTCACGCTCTACACCGGCAATGACGACCACATCCTGCTCGATCTCACGCTGCCGTTCGACCTGCGCGACCAGGGCGTCACCACCCGCGTCAACATCCGCGGCGGGCTGCTCGGCCACTGGTCGGTGTGGACCGCCAGCGCGGTGATGCAGTTCAAACGCTGCCAGGCGGCGCGCGGGGGCGATCACCTGCCGGCGGATCTGCTGGCGCTCGATGCCCGCGTCACCGACTGCAACAGCGCCTTCTTCGACGTCGCCAACAATTTTCACGGCTGCATCGCCGGTTGCCACGAGATCCTGCGTCGGCAGGGCCTGCTGCAGGGCATCTGGTGCCTCGATCCGGCCGAGGGTCTCAGCCCCTGCCAGATGCAGGAGATCGATCGCGTCTGCCGCGAACATGCCGACCTCAGCGACGACGACTTCGTCGCGACCAACCTGTCGAAGTGGTTGTCGTGATGGCCGAGCGCGAGCCCTTCATCCGCCTGCGTAACGTGCGCAAGGTCTACCGTTCGCAGGGCAAGGAATTCCTCGCGGTATCCGACGTCACGATGGACGTTGCCGAGGGCGAACTGGTTTCGCTGGTCGGCCCGTCCGGTTGCGGCAAGACCACGGTGCTGAAAATCCTCGCCGGCCTGCACAGCGCCGATGGCGGCACCATCGAGATTGGCAATGCGACCACGCCGTTCGATCCCGGCCGCGACATCGGCATGGTGTTCCAGCAGGCGCTGCTGCTGAAATGGCGCACCATCCTGGACAACGTTCTGCTGCCTGCCGAAATCGTCGGCCTGCCGATGAAGGCCGCCCGCGCCCGCGCCCGCGACCTGCTCAACATGGTCGGCCTGGCCGGGCATGAGGACAAATACCCGCAGCAGCTTTCCGGCGGCATGCAGCAGCGCACCGCGATCGCCCGCGCCTTCATCCATGATCCCAAGCTGATTCTGATGGACGAACCGTTCGGCGCGCTCGATGCTTTGACGCGCGAGCAGATGAACCTCGAAATGCTGCGGATCTGGCGCGAGAGCGGCAAGACCATCCTGTTCGTCACCCACAGCATCCAGGAAGCGGTGTTCCTCGCTTCGCATTGCGCCGTGCTGACCGCGGGGCCGGCGCGTATGGCGGAGTATTTCCCGATCGACCTGCCGGCGGAGCGCACGCTGGACATCAAGACCACCGACGCGTTCGGCGTCTATGCCCGCCGCATCTATGCCGGGCTGGGGATGAGTTCCGGACACTGACCTCTCCTCGTCATTGCGAGGAGCTTTTGCGACGAAGCAATCCAGTTCTTGTTGAATTCGCTGCTTTCTGGATTGCCGCTTCGCTTCGCTCCTCGCAATGACGAAGGATAGGGCGGGGCCAACCATTCGGGTTCCCCAACTTCCTGCCCTACCGAGAAGCGGCGCGCGTTCCTATATCCCGGCCATGCCCAAATCCTCTCTCGTCACCATCGCGCCGCGCCGTCCCCAGCCCATCTTCGTCTGCAAGAAATGCCTCGGCCGCATCGACGACGGCAAGGCGTTGCGGCGCGGGCTGAAATCCGAGGCCAAAAGGCTGGCGCAGGAGCGCGGCGAAAAGCCGGCGCGGGTGGTGTTGACGTCGTGCCTCGGAATCTGCCCGAAGCGCGCGGTTGTGGTCGCTAGTGCCGCGACGTTGCAGCGGGGGGAGTACCTGCTGTTGGCGGATGGCGATTCAGCCGCTAAGGCTGCCCCGATCCTGATGCCGGAAGCCGGCGCGCAGGGCGGCAAATAGGGGCTTGTCCGTGGACGCACATTCCGACCCCACCGCGCTCGACAAACTGCGCTCGCGGATCCAGGCGCTGCGCGCCAAGACCATCGACAATGGCTGCACCGAGGACGAGGCGCTGTCGGCCGCCGCCAAGGTCGCCGAGCTGCTCGACCGCTACGACCTGTCGCTGACCGATGTCGAGATTCGTGCGGCCGCCTGCGAGCGGCGCAGCTTCGAGACCTATCGCAAGAAGCGCATCCCGCTCGACGACTGCATCGGCGCCATCGCCAAATTCTGCGATTGCCGGGTATGGCGCGAAAAAAACGAGTCCGGCGAGAGCCGCTACGTGTTCTTCGGCCTGCGCGCCGACATCGAGGTCGCGCATTATCTGACCGAACTGGTCGACACCGCCGTGCGTACCGAGACCGGTCGCTTCAAGACCTCGCGCGAGTACCAGAAGTTCCGTCACAACGAGCGGCATCTGGCCAATTCGTCATTCTCGCTGGGCATGGTGGCGTCGATCGCCGACAAGCTGATGGCCATGAAGGCCGAACGCGACCATGTCGGCGAGACCACGGGTCGGGCGCTGGTGATGGTCAAGGCCTCGGTGGTCGAGGCCGAATTCGCCAAGCTCGACATGAACCTGAAGACGTCGCGCGGCGGTCGCCGCATGGTGTCGATGACCGCCTATGAAGCCGGCGGCGTGGCCGGCGCCTCGCTGGCGATCCATCCGGGCATCGGGGCGGGGAAATCCCGGAACTAGCGCTTACCGCACCGCCGAAGTGCCGGACGTCGTCACCATCACCGGCTTGCCGGCCTTGATGACCTTGGCGGTCTGGGTGGCGCCGTCCTGGTTGCCGCTGCGGGCGGCGACGCCGAACCCGGCGAGGGCGATACCGGCCACAACGGCCATCGCCACGATCTTCAGATGCGTGGAGCGGTCTGCACTGTGAAGCGAGTGGTTCATGGCGGCCTCCTGCCGTCTTCGCGGCGTCTATGGATGGATTCATAGAATTCGCCGGTTTCCGGCCGATGGCGTCCGGCTGCAAAAGTGTTTCGTTTGCGTGTCGTTCTGTTTCGTGTGTCGTGCGGCGCGCGCCGCCCGCGGTCCAGACGCGCGGTATTTCAGTGCGCCGATCTTCCCATCGACGATTTTCCCGCTACAACCGCCGCAAGAAATGCGGTGCGATAGGCACGGCCGACAACGGGAGAATGCGGACGGTGGCACATCGGAACAGAGTGATCGGCATGCTGGCGGTGGTCGCCGCGATCTCCTGCGCGGCCTTGTCGGCCCAGGCCCAGGCCCAGTCACAGGCCCAGTCACAGGCGCCGGCTTGGCCGAAGAAGCAGGTCACCTTCTTCGTGCCCTATGCGCCGGGAGGCGCCGTCGACGTGGTGGCGCGGACCATCGGCCAGTCGCTGTCGAAGAGCTGGGGCCAGACGCCGGTCGTCGAGAACCGGCCGGGCGCCGGCGGCACCATCGCCTCCAAGGCGCTGACCCAAGCCGCGCCGGACGGCTACACGCTGATCCTGGTCGCGTCGGGCCACCCGCTGAACCAGTTTTTCTATCCGAGCCTGCCTTACGACACCTTCAAGGATTTCACCGCGATCAGCGAAGTCGCCTATTCGCCGCTGGTCATCATGGTGTCGAAGGACAACCCCGCCAGGAACCTGCAGGAGCTTTTGGCGCAAGCGAAAGCGAAGCCCGACTTCCTGTCCTATGGCATGTCCGGCAACGGTACCTCGGCGCATCTCGCCGGCGAACTGCTCAACCACATGGCCGGCGTCAGGATCGTCTCGATCCCGTTCAAGGGCGGCGCGCCGGCGCTGACCTCGGTGATGGCCGGCGACATCCCGATGAGCATCAACCCGTTGCCGGAAGTGACCGGCCAGATCGACGGCGGCGCCGTGCGCGCGCTGGCGGTGACCACGGCAACCCGTTCAAAGGTTCTCCCGGAGGTGCCTACCGTCGCGGAATCCGGCGTGGCGGGTTATGACACCGCGGTCTGGTGGGGCTTTCTCGGACCCGCCGGCATGGCGCCGGAGGTAGTGGCCAGGATCCACGCCGATCTGGCAATCGCGCTGAAGGATCCCGCCGTGCTGGCGACGCTCGACAAGATCGGTGCTGTGCCGGTCGGCAGTTCGCCGCAGGAGTTCGACGCCTTTATGCGCGCTGAAGCCGCCAAATGGGGACCGATCCTCAAAGAGGCCAACATCAAGGCCCAGTAAGACGCAGCTATGGAAGAAATCGCATCATGACCCCGTCCAACCAATGGCATGTCGGCATCGTCGGCTATGGCGAAGTCGGCCGCATCCTCGGCGAAGATCTGCGCGCGCAAAACGTCCCTGTCAGTGCTTATGACATCAAGCTGGACGGCGAACAGGCGGGCGACTTGCGCAACCACGCCGCAGCGCACGGCGTGACCCTTGCGGCATCGCATGCGGAGCTTGCCGCGCGCGTTGATTTCATCCTGTCGGCGGTGACGGCCAGCCAGGCGGTGCCGGTGGCGCAGGCCTGCGCGCCCGCGATCCGGCCGGGCGCCTGGTTTCTCGATTTCAACTCCGCTTCGCCTGGAGCCAAGCAGCGTGCCGCTGCCCTGATCGACGGCGTCGGTGGCCGCTATGTCGAGGGCGCTGTGATGACCTCGGTGCCGCCCTATCGCATCCGGGTGCCGCTGCTGCTTGGCGGCTCAGGCGCAGCTGAGCTCGCGCCCCTGCTTGCGGCGCTCGGCTTCGATGCCAGGGTGGCGAGCGCCGAACTCGGTACGGCGTCCGCGACCAAGATGTGCCGCAGCATCATGATCAAGGGTCTGGAAGCCATGGTGATCGAGAGCTTCACCACCGCGCGTTTTTATGGCGTCGAGGACGCCTTGCTGGCCTCGCTCACCGAGACGTTTCCGGGCATCGACTGGGAAAAACAGGGCGCTTATTTCTTCCAGCGCGTCATCGAGCACGGCCGCCGCCGCAGCGAGGAAGTTCGCGAGGTCGCCGAGACGGTACGCGACGCCGGCCTGACGCCGTGGTCGGCCTCGGGCACCGCCGAGCGTCAGGCCTGGATGGCGGACCTCGCCGATGACGGGCTGTTCGGCGCGCGCGGGACGGATGATTTTGCGCGCAGCGCGGACTGGCGCATCGAAGCGGACCGTATCCTTGAGAAGCAGGGTGCGAAGTAATCCGATCCGTCATGCTGCGTTGACGATGCCGGCAGCGGGCTTCTCCAGCAGGCCATGCGTGGCGCCTGGGCTGACGGCCTCCAGACAAGCGGCCAGCGCCTCGACCAGACTTGGCGCGGTGCGATCCACCTTTGCACCGTCCAGCAACTGCTCCAGTTCGGCGTCTGTCATTTCTCGGCCGAAGCAGCACAGCACGATCTGGGCTTGCGGCGCCTTCCGGCGCATCCGCCGCACCGCGTAACGGACATGGGCCAGCGCCGTCGTGTCGAGACAGACAAGACAGATCATCGCGACCCCTGAGGTATCCAGGGCAAAGATGTTCTTGGTCGATAGCGCCTGCGCCGGCTCTACCCGCGCCGGCAGTCCGTGGGATGAGATCAATTGCGCCAGCAGAATGCCGGCGGCTTCGTCGAGCGTGCTTCGCGCGGCGATGCACAGCACCGGGTTCGCGCTCTGCCATTCGGCCGGCAGCTGCTCGCGTTGGAGAACCGGCAGGCCTGGCATCGGCACTTCCTCGATCGTGGAGTCCAGCGCGGCGTTGGCTTCCACATCGGTGGTTGCGTCCTCGGCAGGGGCCGGGCGGGGCTCCTCCTCCGCGAGGTCGCTGGCAAATTCGGCGACGGTATCGCGGATCTTGTCGAGCCGTTCTACCGTCAAGGCGCCGCGCTCGTGATCGGTCTGCGCCAGCCGCAGGCCAGCCATCGCGACCTGGTCATAATAGGAAGTGAGCGACTTGGTCTTGAGATATTCCTCGGCCTTGTCGGCGGCCTCGGTGGGATCGCCGGCGAGCATGCGCTGATAGAAAATTTCGGGCGGTGACAGCGCCGGTCGATCGCCGAACATGATGTCGAGAAACGCCAGCCTTTCTACGTGACGACCGATCACCACGAGGCACACCGTAAGAGGGGTGGCGAGCACCAGTCCGATCGGCCCCCACAGCGCCGTCCACAGCGTCGCGGAGGTCACCACGGCGATCGGCGACAGGCCGGTGTTGTGGCCATAGAGCATGGGCTCGATGACATGGCCGACGATCGGCTCGACCAGGATGAACAATGCCGCGGTCCAAATCACCATGGTCCAGCTCGGATCGACGGCGATGGCCAGGGTCAAAGGGAAGGCTGCGCCGATGAACGCGCCGATATAGGGCACGAAACGCAAAACGCCTGCGAGGATCCCCCACAAAATCGCGCTGGGTACGCCGATGGCCCAGAGTCCGAGGCCGATCGCGATTCCGAAACCGGAGTTGACCGCAAGCTGGATCAGGAAGAACCGGCTCAATCGGCGGGCTGCATCGTCCAGCGCCGCCGTGGTGCGCTGCAGGTCATGCGACCCTGCCAGCCGGATCAGCCGGTTTCGCAAGTCCTCCCGCTGCAGCAGAATGAAGATCACGAAAATGACGATGATGAACGTCGTCGCGAGCGGGTGGATCAGCGGTGAAATGAGCGTCCGCAGGCTTTCCAGCGCGCCGGGATCGGGCTGTCGGACCTCGACGGGCACGGGCTGGGCCGGAGGAGTGGCCGGGAGCGCGGCCGGCGTTGCGGGCGCGGTCGGTCCCGCTTTCGGCCGATCGAGTTCCTGTCCAAGATCCTTCAGCATTTCGGAGGCGCGCTCGAGCGTGCCGCGCCCTGCAGTCTGCTGCCGGAGCGATGAAATCTTCTCGCTGATGGTGGTCTGATATTTCGGCAGGTCGCCTGCCAGCTGGCTGAGCTGGCCGGCCAGAAGGCTTCCCAGCGCGAAGATGACGGTAAAGGCCAGCACGACGACGGTTACGACGGCGACGCCCCGTGGGGCTCGCAGGTGCTGCACCAGGCCCACCAGGGGCGCCAGCACGAAGCTCAACAGGACTGCCAGGGCGATCGGCACGAAGACTTCCCGACCGAAATAGAGAGTCGACAGGATCAGGGCGGCGATGATGCCGTTGGCGGCCATCCGAATGACTGATCGAAGATCGTCACCGTCCTGGTCCTTTGGCGTCCGCAACAGCATCTCGAGCATCCCACTCTATAAGACCCAACGGCCGATAATGGGATTGCGAGGATTTCGTTCCGGCCCGCGGGCGCCGACTAGACGGAAGCCTTCACCAGCGCGACGATCTCGTCGCCGTAATGCTCCAGCTTCTTGTCGCCGATCCCCGGGATGCCGCGCAGTTGCGCCAGCGAGACCGGCTTGGCGGTGGCGATGCCGTCCATCGTGGCGTCGTGCAGGATGACATAGGCCGGGACGTTGCGCTTCTTGGCCTCTTCGGAGCGCCAGGCGCGCAGCACTTCGATCAGGTCGGGATCGCCGCTGGCGCTGCGCGGCGCCGCGAGATCGCCGCGGCGCGATTTGGCGCGCGGCGCGCGGCCGACGCCCAGCGACTCTTCGCGCAACATGACTTCGGTCTCGCCCTTCAGCACGCCGCGCGCGGTCTCGGTCAGCTTCAGCGCGCCGTAGGCCTCGCCATCGGCATAGAGATAGCCGAGCGCCACCAGCTGTCGCGTAACCGCGCGCCACTGCTTCTCGTTCAGGTCGGCGCCGATGCCGAACACCGAAAGCTTGTCGTGGCCGAACTGCTTGATCTTGTCGGTGAGCCGTCCGATCAGCACGTCGATCAGGTGCATCGCGCCGAATCGCTGCCCGGTGCGGTAGGCGCAGGACAACAGCTTCTGTGCAGCGACGCTTCCGTTCCAGACCTTGGGCGGTGACAGGCAGTTGTCGCAATTGCCGCAACTGGTCGTCCCGGTGGTTTCCTCGCCGAAATAGCCCAGCAGCCGCGAGCGCCGGCAATGCACGGTCTCGGCGAGGCTGACCAGCGCGTCGAGCTTGGCGACCGAGACGCGCTTGAAGGCTTCCGCGCCGGTGGATTCGTCGATCATGCGGCGCTGCTGCACGATGTCGGACAGGCCATAGGCCATCCAGGCGTTCGACGGCTTGCCGTCGCGGCCCGCACGCCCGGTTTCCTGATAATAGGCCTCAATGCTCTTCGGCAGATCGAGATGGCAGACGAAGCGGACGTCGGGCTTGTCGATGCCCATGCCAAAGGCGACGGTGGCGACGATCACCACGCCGTCCTCGTTGATGAATCGGTCCTGGTTGCGAGCGCGCACATTGGCGTCGAGCCCGGCGTGGTAGGGCAGCGCCAGCACGCCGGCCTTGTTCAGGGCCTTGGCGGTGTCCTCGACCTTGGCGCGCGACAGGCAATAGACAATACCGGCTTCGCCCGCGTGGCGCTCGGCGATGAAGGCCAGGAGTTGCTTCTGCGCGTTGGTCTTGTCGACGATCTCGTATTTGATATTGGGCCGGTCGAACGAGGCGACGAAGCTCGGCGCGTCGGTGAGGCCGAGCCGGTGCACGATCTCCTGCCGCGTCAGGTCATCAGCGGTAGCGGTCAGCGCGATCCGCGGCACGTTTGGAAAGCGTTCGGCGATCACCGAAAGCCCGATATATTCCGGGCGGAAGTCATGGCCCCATTGCGACACGCAATGCGCCTCGTCGATGGCGAACAGCGCGATTTTCGCGCGGCCGAGCATGGCCAGGCAGCGCGGGTTCAAGAGCCGCTCGGGCGCGACATAGAGCAGATCGAGATCCCCGGCCAGGAGCCGCTGCTCGACCTCGTTGGCCTCGTCCCAGGATAATGTGGAGTTCAGCACCGCCGCCTTGACGCCGGCCTCCAGCAGGCCCGCGACCTGGTCGCGCATCAGCGCGATCAAGGGCGACACCACGATGCCGCAGCCTTTGCGCAGCAGCGATGGCAACTGGTAGCACATCGACTTGCCGCCGCCGGTCGGCATCAGCACCAGGCAGTCGCCGCCAGCGGTGACGTGGCGGACGATCGCCTCCTGCGCGCCGCGGAACCCGGGCAGGCCGAATACCGAATTCAGGACGGCAAGCGCGTCCGGTTCGGCGTCGGTCATTGCGGTGCGGGCGGGGGAAGCGGACATAAGGGGGGAGGGTCCTGATTCGTCGGTCCGGTATATCAGACGCCACGTCATTCGCGCGTCGCATCCTCCGCAAATCCGGTGTAGACTGCAATTGTTGCCGCTTCGCAGGGGCCTGTCCCACAGATCTTGCGCGCGCCGCCCAACAGATCGCCGAAGTCAGCTATGTCCCTCATCCTGCGTATCTTTTCATGGCTTCTCGGGCGCCGTCGCGGCGTCACCCCGCGCTGGCGCGCGGCCAATGAGAACGTGCTGTCGAAGTCCGCGCCGCGGCCCCGCAAATCAGGCGCCAAGCCGCCGAAATGGACCGTGATGGTGCATCTCATCGCGCACGATCCTAAGGTGAAGCTGCTCGGTCATCGCACCGCGCTGGAAGTCTGGAACCTGTCGGATCCGACCAGGCTGGCCTTCCTCTATCTGCAGCACGGCCGCCGCCTGCGGCTGCCGGCGCCGGCCGCGATCGTCGAATTCGGCAAGGCCGCGCGACGCAGCCGGAGCGCGGAATAGCCAGCGGAACCAACAGGCTTCCGGTAGATTGATGGGCAGCATCAACCCGAGAGGCCCGCCATGACCGACGACACCTTCATCGACGCAATTCCCGAAATGGCCGAGCGCGCCACCAACGGCGCCAAGAAAGCAGCCCGCGGTGCCGCCAGGAGTGCCGCCGGCAGTGCGTCCGAGGCCGGTGCGATGGTCAGCGACATGTTCTGCGCCGCGGTCGACAGACTGACCACCGTCGTCGACGACGCCCGCCGCCCCGGCAAGCCGCTCGACACCGTCTCCAAGATCACCCGCGACGCCCCGCTCGGCGCGCTGTTCGTGGCCTTCCTCGTCGGCGTCGCGATCGCGCGGCGGCGCTAGAAATGGACGCGCGCAGTCCCAACAAGGGCGCGCTGAACTTCGACGATCCCGAAAACTTTGTCCGCGTCCGCGGCGCCCGCGAGCATAATCTAAAGGACGTCTCGGTCGTGATCCCGCGCAACGCGCTGGTGGTGTTCACCGGCGTGTCCGGCTCCGGCAAATCCTCGCTTGCTTTCGGCACGCTCTATGCCGAGGCGCAGCGGCGCTATCTGGAATCCGTCTCGCCCTATGCGCGGCGGCTGTTCAACCAAATGGCGATTCCGGAGGTCGACGAGATCGAAGGCCTGCCGCCGGCCGTGGCGCTGCAGCAACAGCGGGGATCGCCGACCACGCGCTCCTCGGTAGGCAGCGTCACGACGCTCTCGAACCTGCTGCGCATGCTGTATTCGCGCGCCGGCGATTATCCGCGCGGCCAGCCGCTGCTGTACGCGGAATCGTTTTCGCCGAACACGCCGGAGGGCGCCTGCGAACGCTGCCACGGCATCGGCCGTGTCCACGGAGTCACCGAAAAATCCATGGTGCCGGACCCCGCGCTGACGATCCGCGAACGCGCCATCGCGGCGTGGCCGACCGCCTGGGGCGGGCAGAACCTGCGCGATATCCTGGTGACGCTCGGGTACGACGTCGACACGCCGTGGCGCGACCTGCCGAAGAAGGATCGCGACTGGATCCTGTTTACCGACGAGCAGCCGACGGTGCCGGTATATGCCGGCTATACGCCCGCCGAAACGCGGCGCGCGCTGAAGCGCAAGGAAGAGCCGAGTTACCAAGGCACGTTCACCGGCGCGCGAAAATACGTGCTGCAGACCTTTGCCACGACGCAGAGCGCGATGATGAAACGCCGGGTGTCGCAGTTCATGCTGGGGAGTGAATGCCCGGTGTGCCACGGCAAAAGGCTGAAACCGGAATCGCTGTCGGTGAAATTCGCCGGCTTCGATATCGCCGAGCTGTCGCGGCTGCCGTTGAAGCGGCTTGACGCGATGCTGCGGCCCTATATGGGCGAGACCAACAAGGTTTCCGCCGACCACCCGGAAAAGGCGATGGTGATCCATCGCATCGTCGAGGATCTGCTGGCGCGGCTCGCGGTGCTGCTCGATCTCGGCCTCGGCTATCTCACCCCGGAGAGGAGCACGCCGACGCTGTCGCCCGGCGAATTGCAGCGGCTGCGGCTGGCGACGCAGGTGCGCTCCAACCTGTTCGGTGTCGTCTATGTGCTGGACGAGCCTTCCGCCGGCCTGCACCCCGCCGATACCGAGGCGCTGTTGCGCGCGCTGGATCGGCTGAAGGCGGCCGGCA
The DNA here is from genome assembly GCF_007018645.1 of Tardiphaga sp. vice154. Taxonomy (NCBI): domain Bacteria; kingdom Pseudomonadati; phylum Pseudomonadota; class Alphaproteobacteria; order Hyphomicrobiales; family Nitrobacteraceae; genus Tardiphaga; species Tardiphaga sp. vice154. The sequence continues at coordinate 5,293,365 of NZ_CP041399.1, read as the reverse complement.
ATTCGCTGTTCGTCGTCGAGCATGAGCTGGACGTCGTGCGCCATGCCGACTGGATCGTCGATGTCGGTCCCGGCGCCGGCGTGCATGGCGGCGAGGTGCTGTACAGCGGCCCGCCCGATGGCCTGGCGGATATCGAGGCTTCGCAGACGCGGCGCTATCTGTTCGACGATGGCGAGCGAACAGCGCGCAAGCCGCGGCCGCCGCGCGACTGGCTGAAGCTGCGCAATGTCACCCGCAACAATCTCGACAAACTCGACGTCGATATTCCGCTCGGCGTGTTCACCTCGCTCACCGGCGTCTCCGGCTCCGGCAAATCGAGCCTGATCAGCCAGTTTCTGGTCGAAGCGGTATCGGAGCGGCTCGGCCAGCGGCACGAGCCGATCGAAGAAGCTGCGGACGCGCTCGATGAGAGCGTCGAGACACTGGGCGGTGATATCACAGCCGGCATTGACAGCATCAAGCGGCTGGTGGTGGTCGACCAGAAGCCGATCGGCCGCACGCCGCGCTCCAATCTCGCCACCTATACCGGCCTGTTCGACCACGTGCGAAAACTGTTCGCGGCGACCAAGCAGGCCAAGGCGCGGCGCTACGATGCCGGACGGTTCTCGTTCAACGTCGCCAAGGGGCGTTGCGAGACCTGCCAGGGCGAAGGCTTCGTCAGCGTCGAACTCCTGTTCCTGCCGTCGGTCTATGCGCCGTGCCCGACCTGCCATGGCGCGCGCTACAATGCCAAGACGCTGGAGATCAGGATCCGCGACCAATCGATCGCCGACGTGCTCGGCATGACGGTGGACGCCGCCTACGACTTCTTCGCGGAGGATGTCGCCCTGCGGCGTTCGCTCGGCGTGATCCGCGAGGTCGGGCTTGGTTATATCCGGCTTGGCCAGTCCGCCACCGAATTGTCCGGCGGCGAGGCACAGCGCATCAAGCTGGCGACCGAACTGCAGCGCGCCCAGCGCGGCGCGACGCTTTATGTGCTGGACGAGCCGACCACCGGTCTGCATCCGTCGGATGTCGAAAAACTGATGAAACAGCTCGACGGCCTGGTGGCGTCGGGAAACACGGTCGTGGTGGTCGAGCACGACATGGACATGGTCGCATCGAGCGACTGGGTCATCGACATTGGCCCCGGCGCCGGCGACGAAGGCGGCCGCGTGGTCGCCTCGGGCCCGCCGGCCGACGTCGCTCGCGTGAAAGAGAGCCGCACGGCGAAGTATCTCGCGCGGGTGATTTAACCGATACGCGCGATCTCGGCCGTCATTGCGAGGAGAAGTTGCGACGAAGCAATCCAGTCTTCGCCCGTGGCTTCTGGATTGCCGCGTCGCTTCGCTCCTCGCAATGACGGCTGAAAGGCCTAAGCCTCCGCCCGCATGTCCCGCAGTTTGCACGCCAGCACCGTGCCGGACAGCGTGCCGCCGACGATGTTCGCGAGCACCAGGATCCAGTCGCCGTTGATCACGCCGTAGCAGACCCACAGTGCGAGGCCAGTGGTCAGCACCGCCAGCATCCTGACCGAGAGATCGCCGGTCGAGCCGCGCGGCAGCGCCTTGCGGACTTGCGGGATGTAGGAGAGCGAGGTGCAGGTTGCGGCGAGCGCGCCGATGAGCGACATGAGGCTGAACATCAAGGACATTCCCGAGGCTTGGGGCAGGTGACGTCCCCCTTCAACAGACTCTTTCGATGCGGGTTCCGGCGGCTTGACGGCGGCGGGCGCAGCGGGGAATGTGCCCGCCGTTTCCCTTAGCTTTCGAACGAAAGAATTCCGCATGATCAAGCGTCTCATCCCCGGCAAGCGTCTCAGCCAGGCCACCATCCACGGCAACACGGTCTATCTCGCCGGCCAGGTGCCGGATGATTACACCGGCAATGTCGAGGCCCAGACCACGCAGGTGCTGGCCAAGATCGACGCGCTGCTGAAAGATGCCGGCACCGACAAGACCAGAATGCTGTCGGTCACCGTCTGGCTGCCGAACATGGGCGATTTCGCCAAGTTCAACACCGTGTGGGACGCCTGGGTGCCGGCCGATGCCACGCCTGCGCGCGCCTGCGTCGAGGCCCGGCTCGCCGATCCCTCGATCAAGGTCGAGATCGCCGTCATCGCCGCGATCGGCTGACACCGATGATCCCGACAGCAATCGCAGTCGCCCCCAATGGCGGCCGCAAGTTCAAGGCCGACCATCCCGCGGTGCCGCTGACGCCGGCGGAACTGGCGGTCACCGCCGCGCGCTGCCGCGATGCCGGCGCGTCGATGATCCACGCCCATGTCCGCACCGCGGACGGGCACCATCTGCTCGACGCCGATGCCTACAAGGATGCGATTGCGGCGATTCGCGGCGCGGTTGGACAGGATCTCGTGATCCAGATCACCAGCGAGGCGCTCGGTAAATACAGCCCGGCGCAGCAGCGCGCGGTGGTGCGCGACGTCCGCCCGGAGGCCGTATCGCTGGCGCTGCGTGAGCTGGTGCCGGACGCGACGGAGGAGGCCGCCTTCGCCGATCTGCTCGGCTGGATGAAGGCGGAGAACGTCACGCCGCAGATCATCCTCTACGAAGTGGCGGAAGCCGTTCGTCTGGCCGATCTGCGCCGGCGCGGCCTGGTGCCGTTCACGCATCTGCCGGTACTTTATGTTCTGGGCCGCTATACCGCGGGTCAGATCTCGGCGCCCTCCGACCTGCTGCCGTTCCTCGATTCCACCGCACCCGTCTTCGAGCACTGGAGCCTGTGTGCCTTTGGCGCCCGGGAGGCGGCCTGCGTCACCGCCGGCGCGCTGCTCGGCGGTCATATCCGGGTCGGCTTCGAGAACAATGAGTCGCAGCCGGACGGTACTCGCGCACAGGGCAATGAGGATCTGGTCGCCGCCGCCCGCCGCGCCATCGCGGCCGTCGGCCTCCGCGCCGCAACGGCTGACGAATTGCGTGCGGCGACTATGAAATAAGCCGCTTGGAACATGTCAAAAAATGACGAATTTAGGTGAATGTCACCATACATCTTTATATCTCCTGGATGGCCGATAAAATTATCAATATTTCAAAAGACGTTATTTCAGCAGCAGGCGGTATTGTCGTGCAACGGGGCGAGCCGCCACTTTTTGCAGTGGTATGCCTGCGCAAGCGCGGCGACTGGGTGCTGCCGAAGGGCAAGCTCGATCCCGGCGAAACGCCGCGCGCCGCCGCGCAGCGCGAGGTTCTGGAAGAGACCGGCCACGATACCGTTGTCGGCGAATTCCTGGGTACGCTGGCGTACGAAGTCGGCCTCCGCATCAAGGTCGTGCATTACTGGCGAATGGAAGCCGACGCCGAACCCAGCCGTTCGCTGATGAAGGACATCACCGAAGTGGAATGGCTGCCGCTCGACGAGGCTTTGGCGCGGCTTACCCGCAGTCACGAACAGGCGTTCCTGGCACAAGTCGGGCCGCTGGCCCTGCAGGCGCGGGCCGGCGTCCGCGGCAATGGCCCGACGGGCACGCCGCCGGCCGGCCTGCTGCAGAAGTTGCGACGCTGGCTGAAGGGTTAATCGCGCCGCGCTCTTTCTTCACCTCCCCCTCGTGGGGGAGGGTAACCGCGCGACAGCGCGGACGGGAGAGGGGAAGTGTTTGGCGCCGCCCCCTCTCCCGTCGCGGACTTCGTCCGCGCCACCCTCTCCCGCTAACCGCAGCTTCGCTGCGGCCGTGGGAGACGGGAAGAAAAGCCATCGCTACGCGCTGCGCAGGATCACGCCGTACCAGCCCAATCCGCGGTAGGTCTCGTAGCCGGGCGTCGCATGGAACGCGACCAGCGTGCCGGCGCGGTCGTGCTGGAAGCCGCTGCGGGGGCCGTTTGCGGCAAGCGCGACCTTCTCGGTCAGCAGACCCTGCCCATCGGACGCCGCGATCACGCGAAAATCCCTGTCGACCAGCAGCACGCGGGTCTGCGACACATGCGCCACGCTGATATCGTTCGGCGCGGCGGCGCAATCCACCACCGCCGAATCCGTCGCCCACCAGCGCACGTCGCAGGTCCGCTCATAGAGGTTGCGGTCGATCAGCTCGACGGCGTCCAGCGCCAGGTCGACCATGCGCTCGCCGCGCAGCATTCAGCGCCAGCATCTTCATCTGGTTGGTGATCGACTGGATCGACCTGGTCTTCTCGCAGGCGATCTGGTTGACCTCGGCCGTCAGCCGCGCGATCAGGGCCGAAATGTCAGAGGCCTCGTTGCTGCCATCGGTTGGGATTGCCAAACGAGTTGTCTCACCAGCGCCATCGTAAACCTCTTGCGTCCGGGTGGTGCCCCTCGCCGATGCAGGCGGGCGACCGTAACGGATTCCGCAAGATGGTATTTGAATGCTTAATTTGAGTTTAATTTTTCGTGTGGCGGGCATTCTTGCCCTGATCGGCCGTCGGGTTCGCGGCGCGCCTCTCTCTCCATCAGGCATTCCTCGACGATGGTCAGCAGGGTCTGCGGCTTGAACGGTTTGCGCAAGCATCGAGCGGCGCCAAGCCCCAGCGCCATGCGCAAAAAATCCGGCGCCGGCGACAGGCTCTCCGCGAAGGCGTAGCCGGAGATCGCAATCAGCGGCACCGCCGGCGCGCATTCGTGAAACCGCCGCACGGATTCGAAACCATTCATGTCGGGCATGAAGATATCGACGATCATCAAGTCGAAGTCGCCGCGTCTCAGCGCCGACAGGCCGGACGCCGCGCCATCCGCGGTCACGACGTCGAAGCCTTGCCGTTTGAGCCACAGCTGCATGGTCTGCGACACCATCGGATCGTCGTCGACAACAAGTAAGCGCAGCATCGCGCAGCTCCCAGCCGTGATCCCGGGAGGCGTCATTGTCGCCCGGGTTCCGCCGGATCCCGGCGAATCAACCCGCAATCTGGAAAATTACGCGACCGCGTGTCTGTATCAAATGGTGCATATTCAGGTTGTACGGGCGCGATTGTTCTGGCTATTTTGCGGCCGTGGTATCCAGCGACCCGCTTGTGGTATCCCCATGGAATCTTGCGGTTTCCGCCCGCCATGCCATATCCGGCTCACCCCCGCTCCATGACCTGATCGAGTGACCCATGACTGACACCGCGACCACCTCCGCCCCGACCTCACAGCCGTTCCAGGCCGAGGTCGCCGAACTACTGAACCTGATGGTGCACTCGGTCTATTCCGAGACCGACATCTTCTTGCGCGAACTGATCTCGAACGCCTCCGACGCCTGCGACAAGCTGCGCTACGAGGCGATCGCCAATCCCCATCTGATCGCCGAGGGAGCGTCGCCGAACATCACCATCGCGCCGGACAAGGAAGCCAGCATCCTGTCGGTGATCGACTCCGGCATCGGCATGGACCGCCAGGAACTGATCGACAATCTCGGCACCATCGCTCGCTCCGGCACCAAATCGTTCCTGTCCCGCCTCACGGAGGCCAAGGACGGCGTCGGGCTGATCGGCCAGTTCGGCGTCGGCTTCTATGCCGCCTTCATGGTCGCCGACAGGATCGTCGTGACCTCGCGCCGCGCCGGCGAGCACGACGCCTTCACCTGGACCTCGTCGGGCGGCGCCGGCTTCGAGATCGCCCAGCTGGAGGACGGCATGAGCCAGCCTGCCGGCACCCGGATCGACCTGCATCTCAAGGAAGACGCCAAAAAATATCTCGAGGCGCACGAGATCGAGCGCATCGTGTCGGCCTATTCCGACAACATCCAGTTCCCGATCCTGCTCAAGGACGGCGATACCGAGCCGCGCCAGATCAATTCCGCCAGCGCGCTGTGGCAGCGCTCGAAATCCGAGCTGACCGCGGAAGACTACACCCAGGCCTACAAGTCGATTGCGTCGGCCTGGGACGAGCCGGCGATGACGCTGCACTACCGTGCCGAAGGCCGCTATTCCTACGCCGTGCTGCTGTTCGCGCCGTCCGCCAAGCCGTTCGACCTGTTCGAGCCCAACCGCAAGGGCAAGGTGAAGCTCTACGTCCGCCGCGTTTTCATCACCGACGACGCCGATCTCCTGCCGACCTATCTGCGCTTCATCCGCGGCGTGATCGACGCCGAGGACCTGCCGCTCAACCTGTCGCGCGAGATGCTGCAGAACAATCCGCAGCTCGCGCAGATCCGCAAGGCGGTCGCCACCCGCGTGGTCGGCGAACTCGACAGCATGAGCGAGAAGGAGCCGGAGGCCTTCGCCAAGATCTGGGACGCGTTCGGCCCGGTGATCAAGGAAGGCCTGTACGAGGATTACGAGCGCCGCGAAAAGCTGCTGTCGTTGTCGCGCTTCACCACCACCACCGGCGAGAAGCGCTCGCTGAAGCAGGTGGTCGCCGACTTCAAGGAGAACCAGACCGAGATCTATTATCTGGTCGGCGACAGCATCGAGCGGCTGAAGTCGAATCCGAAGCTGGAGGCGGCAAAGTCGCGCGGTCTCGAAGTGCTGTTGCTGACCGACCACGTCGATGCGTTCTGGACTTCGGCGCCGACCGATTTCGAGGGCAAGCCGCTGAAGTCGCTGAGCCAGGGCGAGGTCAATCTCGACCTGATCCCGCGGATCGACGAGGAGCCGAAGGACGAGAGCGCGCCGGAGACCGACGAGGCTGCGACCATCGCCGTGATCAAGGACACGCTCGGCGAGCGCGTCTCCGACGTGAAGGCCTCGACGCGGCTGACGACGTCGGCGTCCTGCCTGGTCGCCGGCGGCTTCGGGCCGGACCGCGAGCTGGAGCGCATGCTGGCGATGCAGAACAGGGGCGCCGGCACCAAGCCGATCCTCGAGATCAACCTGCGCCACCCGCTGGTGGCGCGCATCGCCGGCGCCGACAAGGCCGCCCGCGGCGACGCCGCGGATCTGTCGTTCCTGCTGCTGGAACAGGCGCAGATTCTGGACGGCGAGCTGCCGGAAGACCCCGCGGCCTTTGCGGCAAGGCTCAACCGGCTGGTGCTGAAGGCGATGTAGTTTGTTCCCTTTCCTGCTAGCGGGAAAGGCAGGCAAGCCATTGACCCAACCCGTCATTGCGAGGAGCGAAGCGACGCGGCAATCCAGAAAGCCATAAGCGAAGACTGGATTGCTTCGTCGCAAGGGCTCCTCGCAGCGACGGGGGAGGGGCCGTTGCTTCCTTCCAAGGCTGTTCCCTTATCCGAAAGATTAGCTGTCCCTCCGCGATATTCTAAAATAGCTTCCCGGCAACGTTAAAAACCATCGGGAGGCTACCTCATGAAGTTCGGGCATTTGCTGTCGGCGGCTGCGCTGTCCAGCCTGTTCATTGCTGCACCTGCGATGGCGCAGGGCGTCAAGATCGGCATTCTCAACGACCAGTCCGGCGTCTATGCCGATTACGGCGGCAAGTACTCGCTCGAAGCCGCCAGGATGGCGATCGAGGACTTTGGCGGCGAGGTGCTCGGCCAGAAGATCGAATTGATCACCGCCGACCACCAGAACAAGCCCGATCTCGCCGTCTCGATCGCGCGCCGCTGGTACGACGTCGAAGGCGTCGACATGATCACCGAACTCACCACCTCCTCGGTGGCGCTCGCGGTGCAGGAACTGTCCGCGCAGCAGAAGAAGATCGATATCGTGGTCGGCGCGGCGTCCTCGCGCATCACCGGCGATGCCTGTACGCCCTATGGCTTCCACTGGGCGTTCGATACCCGCGCGCTCGGCGTCGGTACCGGCGGGGCTTTGACCGAAGCCGGCGGCGACACCTGGTTCTTCCTCACCGCGGATTATGCGTTCGGCTATTCGCTGGAAAAGGACACCGGCGACATCGTCAAGGCCAAGGGCGGCAAGGTGCTCGGCGCGGTGCGCCATCCCTTGAACTCGTCGGACTTCTCCTCCTTCCTGCTGCAGGCGCAGGCCTCCAAGGCCAAGGTGATCGGGCTGGCCAACGCCGGGCTCGACACCACCAACACCGTGAAGCAGGCTTCCGAATTCGGCATCGTCGCCGGCGGCCAGAAGCTTGCCGGGCTGTTGCTGACGCTCGCGGAAGTCAATGGCCTCGGCCTGCAGGCGGCACAGGGCCTGGTGCTGACGGAATCGTTCTACTGGGACCGCGACGACAAATCCCGCGAATTCGCCGACCGCTTCTTCAAGCGCACCCAGCGCATGCCGAACATGATCCAGGCCGGCACCTATTCATCGACGCTGTCCTATCTCAAGGCGGTGAAGGCCGCCGGCACCAAGGATTCGGACGCGGTGGTGAAGAAGCTGAAGGAACTCCCGGTCGACGACGTCTTCGCGCAGGGCGGCAAGGTGCTGGCCAACGGCCGCATGGTGAAGGACCTATATCTGTTCGAGGTCAAGAAGCCGTCGGAGTCCAAGAAGCCGTGGGACTATTACAAGCAGCTCGCGACGGTGTCCGGCGACAAGGCCTACCCGACTGCGGCAGCGAGTGGTTGCCCGCTGACGAAGTAGGAGAGGACGCAAGCGCCGTCTTTCTTACTCTCCCCTGGAGGGGGAGGGTCGCTCCGCAGCGTGCGAAGCACGATGTGGAGCGGGGTGGGGTGACAGCGGTGGAGACGCGCGCATCACGTCCCCCCACCCCGTCTCGCATCCGCTTCGCGGACTGCTCGCCGACCCTCCCCCTCCAGGGAGGGTGAAGGAAGTGCTCCCTCAATACCCCGTCATTTCCAGATAGCCGACGCCGCTCTGGCTGCCGGCGAAGGCGATCGGGCCTTCCCAATAGGGGAAGCTCGTTCCCATCCACGCCTGTGCGTTCAGCGGTACGGTGTCGATCTGCAGTCCGCGGGCGGCGATGCCGACCTTCCATGCGGTCGGGATCTTCTTGCCCGCAACTTCGCTGAAGGCCGTCGGCGTCATCGCGATCTCGCTGGATGCGATCTGCTCGGAGCGACCATCGCGACGAATCCAGTTGCCGGAAAAGTAGTTCGCGCCGTCCTTCTGCCGCAGCCGGAACAGCATCAGCTTCTCGCCGGAGGCCAGATGCAGTGAGAACCAGTCCCAGCCGGTCTGGTCGGAGGCGAGCGGCTGGCTGGAGAATTCGCGGTCCATCCAGGCGCGGCCTGTGACCTTGACGGTGTTGCGGTCGATGGTGAGCTGGCCGCGCGCGGCGAAATACGGCTGGCTGTAATAATACGACGCCTGGCCGCGTTCGGATTTCTTGCTGTAGCCGGCGTCGCCCTGCAGCACCAGACCTTGTTGCGCCTCCAGCTGCAAGGCGTAGCTGAACGCCGGGCCCGACGCCGTGACGTCGAGCGGTGCGGCGGTCGCATCATTGAAGCCATCGCCGCCGCGCATCTCCCACGCATCGATCCAGGCGCGGAACGGTGACGCCGTGACGCCGGCCTGGCCGACGCCGCCGCGTGCAAACGCTTCCGCATAATGATGTGTGGAGGCCGACGTCACCGCGGCATGGCCCATCCAGATCTGCGGATTGGCCCAGCCGTCGCCTTGCGCGCCGGGCGTCATCGCCTGGCGAAACAGCGTCCATTGCGCGCCATAAGCGTTTCCCGCAGCGTCGGTGAGATTGGCGGTGAGGTACCACCATTCGATGCGAAACTCCGGATGCGCGCCGTGATCGGCCGGAAAACTCAGCACGCGTCCGGGCGTCACCGCGGCAAAACCCTCGGCGTCACGACCGAGGCCGGCAAATCCCTGCGCGACTGCGCGCGGACTGCCGAGGCCGAGCAGAGCCAATCCACCGACAAAACCGCGTCGCGAGAGACTACCGTTCATTGGCGAATACTTTCACCAGTTGCGCCGGCTGCATCCGCAACAGCTTGATGATCGGCAGCAGCGCTGCCAGCAGCGAGGCCAGCATCGCCACGCCCAGCAATTGGATCAATTGCAGCGGGAACACATGGAACGGCAGCCGCCAGCCGAACGCTTTGACATTCACCACAGCGATCAGGCACCACGCCACCGCGAGGCCGAGCGGCAGCGCCAGCAGCGCGGTGATCAGCGCCACCGATAGTGTCTTCAGTAGTTCGATCCCGGCCAGCCGTTTGCGCGTGATGCCGATCGCCCATAGCGGCGCCAGTTGCGGCAGCCGCGACTGGCTCAGCGTCAACAGGCTAGTCAGCAGCGCCACGCCGGCGACCGCGAGCGTGAAGGCGTTGAGCGCTGCGGTCACCGCGAAGGTGCGGTTGAAAATCTTTTGCGATTCCGTCTTCACGGTCGACTGGTCGGCGAGGCTGCGGCCGTCGAGCCCGAATCGTTCACGGATCGCCGTCATCATCGCCGGCACATCGGCGGGGGCGACGCGCACGCCCATCCTTGTCTGCGAGATGTCCGGAAAGCGCGCGATCAGCGCGTCGATGGCGACGCCGAGCTGCCCCTTCGGATTGCCGTAGTCGGCATAGATCGCGACTACCTCAAGCTTCCACGCGCCGGCCGGCGTCGGCGCGGTGACGGTGTCGCCGATGCCGAGCTTCAGCCGTCGCGACAATTGTTCGCTGATCAACGCGGCGTTGCCGGTCTTGACGCGGTCCCAGGCGTCCCTGGTCGATTCCAGCAGCGGCCATTGGTTGCGATAGGTGGCGTGATCGGCGAACCCCAGCAGTTCGACGGGCAGGCCGGCGATCGGCACGTCGGTGCGGCTGCCGGGCAGCACGGCCTGCACCTCCGGCCGCTGCTTCAGCCAGGAGCGTATCTCCGCGCCCTGCTTTTCGCTGGAGGCGGCGAGATAGATTTCGGGCGCCAGCCGGCCGTCGAGCCATCCCGTAAAGGTGCGGCTGAAACTTTCGACCATGGTGCCGACGCCGACATTGACGGCCAGCGCCAGCAGCAGCGCCATCAAGGCCAGCGACAATCCCGAGAGTTGCAGCCGGCTGTCGGCCCAGAACCATTTGGCCAGCGGGCGTTGCGTGCTGCGCTCGCCAGCGGCCAGCACCAGCCCCAGGATTGCGGGCAGCGCCAATGCTGCGCCAATCAGCAGTGCTGCGAGCACAACGAAGCCGGCGACCAGTGAATCGCCGAGCCACAGCACGCCGGCCGCGCCAAACAGGATGATCACCGCGAAGCTGCCCTGCAGCGTCAGCCAGCGGCCCTGCGCCTGCTGCCACGCATACGGCTGCGCCGCCGCGAGCAGCGGCAATCGTACCGCCTTCAAGAGGCTCGAGATTGCTGCCGCCAGCGCGCCGAGGATCGAGATCGCCAGGCCCGCCAGCCACCATTGCGGCTTCAGGGTCAGTTGCCCCGGGATTGTCGCGCCATACAATCCGCGCAGGCTGGCGGCGACATCGGGCAGCAGCGACGCGGCGATGAAGTAGCCGCAGACGAGGCCGACCAAACCGGCGATCACCGCGATCGAGACCAGTTCGACGAGCAGCACGGCGTTGAGCAATCGCGCCGAGACGCCGCAGGCGCGCAGCGTGCGCAGCATCGGCCGGCGCTGCTCGAAGCCGAGGCCGATCGCCGAATTGACGATGAAAAGGCCGACCACGAAGGACAGCAGCCCGAAGGCGGTGAGGTTGAGATGGAAGCTGTCGGTCAATCGTTCGAGATCGGTCTCGGCATCGGGCTCGACGAGGCGCAGCTGATCGCCGGTGACGCCTTGCAGCGCGGCGCGCGGACCGCTTGCCTTGCCGATCAAGAGCCGTGACACCTCGCCCGGCATTTTCAGCAGTTGCTGGGCGATGCCGATATCGACGACCACGACGCCTTGCGTCAGTTGCGGCTGCACGCGCAGCGGCGGCAGTCTGAGCGTGGCGTCGATGGCCGAGGTCGCGCCTTCCGCGAGGCCGAGTTCCGCCAACGTCTCTGCCGACACCAGCGCCTGGCCGGGCGGCGTGATGAAACCCTGCACGCCGGCTTTGCCGACTTCCGCCGTCGCGCTTGCTTCCACCGGGAGAGTTACGGGCTCGATTCCGAGCAGCCGCACCGAACGGCCACCGATCGCCACGCGGCCCTCCAGCATCGGCGAGACCGGCCAGCCGGCGCGGCGCAGATCGACAAAAAGAGATTCCGAGAACGTCGCGCCGTCGCGGCCGACCAGCATCGCGGTGCGTGCGCCGCCGAACGTTGCCGCGGCGCGATCATAGCTGGTGCGCGCCTGCTCGTTCAGCGCCTGCACGCCGCTCCACAGCGCGGTCGCGGCAATCAGCCCGACCAGCAGGGTGGCGAGTTGCATCGGATGCCGGCGCCAGTGGCTCAGCAGCACCGCGAGGATCCACAGCGCGCGTTTCACCGGATCAGGCCGGCATGGAGCTGCACCTGGCGGTCCAGCGTCGCGGCCAGCCGCGCGCTGTGCGTCACCATCAGGAAGCCGCAGCCGGTGCGCTGCACGAGATCGCGCGCCAGCGCCAGCACGTCGTCGGCGGTGTCCTCGTCGAGATTGCCAGTCGGCTCGTCCGCCAGCAGCAACAGCGGCTTGGAAGCCAGCGCGCGGCCGATCGCGACGCGTTGCTGCTGCCCGCCGGAGAGCTGTTCGGGGTATCGCTTCAGCAGCGCGGCGAGCCCGAGCCGCTCGATCAGCTCGCTGTGCCAGGCGGCATCGTGCTTACCCGCAATGCGCGACTGGAAGGCGAGATTGTCGGCGACGTTGAGCGAGGGGATGAGATTGAATTGCTGGAACACCAGGCCGAGCCGGTCGCGGCGCAATTGCGCGCGCTCGGCGTCCGGCATGCCGGTGATCAGCTTCTCCTCGAGCCGGATCTCGCCACCATCGGCGGCGTCGAGCCCGGCGATCAGATGCAGCAGCGTGCTCTTGCCGCTGCCGGATTCACCGGTCAGCGCCACGCTTTCGCCGCGCGCGACATCGAGATCGACGCCGCGCAGCACTGCGACCTGTTCCTGTGCCGAACGATAGGATTTTGTGAGGTGGCGGACGGTGAGCATGCCGCCGCACTGTAGCAGATTGTTGTCGTCCCGGCGAACGCCGTGGCGCGCTAGCGCTCGCTGGTCCGGGACGATAGCGTTGGTCGCTTCTCCGACACCAGCGCCAGCACGACCGTCGCGGCCATGAACGCCGCCGAGGCGCCGAATACCCAGCCGGGCAGGGCGCTGTCCATCAGCCAGCCGAACAGAATCGGGCTGACGATACCGCCGAAATTGAAGCCCGTCGAGACAATGCCGAAGGCCCGGCCGGCGGCGCCCGGGGGCGCAGCGTTGCGCACCAGCATGTCGCGCGACGGCACGATCACGCCGCTCAGGAACCCGGCCACGGCCATGGTCAGCGTCAGGAGCAGGAGCGGCATGGTCACCGAGGCGATCGTGAAGACGATCGCGGCGTTGATGGCGAAGCAGCCGGCGGCGATCTGGCCGTGACGCACCGTGCGATCGGCCAGCACGCCGCCGACCAGCACGCCGGCCGCGCTGCAGCCGAGATAGGCGGTCAGCGCGATATTGGCGGCCGAGAACGAAATGCCGTAGCCGCTGATCAGCGCGACAATGCCGAACGAGTTGATGCCATTCTGCGACAGCGCCAGCAGTGTGAAGAACAGCGTCAGCAGCAGGATCGCCGGATTCATCATGCTAACCTTCGCCGCGGGCTCGCCCTCGGTCGCGTCATGCATCGCGCCGGCGTCGGGAATGCCGACCACGACCAGCATCAGCACCACCGCGAGTCCGATCAGCCCCGCCACGATCAGCGCCGACGCGCCGCCGATGCCGGCGACCAGCGCGGCCATGATCGCCGGCGCCACCGCCCCGCCGAGGAAGCCGGCAAAGCTGTGGATAGAGAACGCCCGCCCCATTCGCGTCTCGTCCATATGCGCGGAGAGGATCGCATAGTCGGCGGGATGATAGACGCTGTTGGCGAGACCTAGCAGTGCGGCGCAGACGATCAGCGTGGGGTAGCTGAGATGCAGGCCGAGCGCGATCAGCGCAGCTCCGCCCAGCGTCATGCCGAGGATCAGGATTTTTCGCGCGCCGATGCGATCGACGAGATAGCCGATCGGCGCCTGGGTCAGGCCGGAAACGACGGCGAACACGGTGAGGGCGAGGCCGAGGTCGACATAGGAGACACCGAGCCGGTCCTTGAGAAACGGAAACAGCATCGGCAGTACGAAAATGTGGAAGTGGCTGACCCAATGCGCCACCGAAATGGCGCCGAGCGTCCGCCGCGCCGTATCGATCCGTACCTGATGAGAGCCGGCCGGAATATCGACCATCGCGTTTCCGCCCGTTATTTTGTCGCAGCTCTGGCGTATCCGTAGGGCTGCACTCGGGCCTTGTCTATGAGCGTTGCCGCATGTAGCCGTTGCATCGGCGACAGGGCGCGCGCCACCAGCCCATTCCGCGCACGATCAAGTTGATCGTGGCGGGCACGGCCGTTCGTCCGGTGATCGACCCGCCGGCACCTCAATTGCACCGTGATTGAGGCCCATCCTGTTCGCATCCCGCAATTGCCGATGCCAATTTCCGCCATTCCGTGTAAACGGGGCGCATCCTCACCAAATCCCACCCCAGCCCATCCCCACCCGGAGCGACGATGAAAAAGCCGAAAATCGAAATGGACGAACCGCAGGCCCGCAAGATCGTTCGCGCCGATCGCGCGCCGACGGAGGGCTATTCGCTGGTCGTCGATGGCCATTTCAAGTCGCATCACGACACGGTGGAAGCCGCTGAAGAAGCCGGCATGAAGCTGAAAAACGCCTATCAGATGCTGCAGATCCAGGTCTACGATTCCGCGACCAAGACCCGCACCATGATCGAATGGCCGGCCCCGGCCGCCAAAGCGCCCGAAGCCGTCTAAACGATCAGGTCCGGCGCCCGCCGCTCTGCTGGCCTGCCAGCCAGGCGGCCAGCGCCGGGCTTTTTTCTTTCGGCTTGGCACCGGGCTTGGTCGCGGCCCCGGCAGAAGCCTTCTTCTTTGCCTTGGCGACGACCGGTGGCGCCAGCGCCTCGCGGGCCAGACGTGCCGCGCGCAGCTTGGCCATGTTGTCGGTCACGGCCTTGGTCGCGGCGTCGCGCTCGGCGCGGCCCGATTTGTCTTCTTCCCGCGCCATCAGACGGCTTTCTTCTTGGCGACGGCCTTTTTGACGACGGCCTTCTTGGCCTTGGCTTTCGGCTTCGGCTCGACCGGATTGGCCAGCGCCTCGGCCTCGCGGGCCAGCCGTTCGGCGCGCAGCGTCTCGGTGCGCTTGCGAATCGCGATATCGGCGGCGGCGATGTCGGCCATTGCCTTGATGCCTTCGGTCTCCTGCGCCAGCTTGCGGCTGAGGCGGATTTCCTTCATTTCGGCGGGGGTCTTCGGTTCCGGTTCGGTATCCATGACTGCCTCAAATTGGGCCGCGCCACGCAGGCTGCGGCTATTGCTGCCACCACCCTATCAGAAACGGCCGGCAAAGGCACCCCGCCGGGTCATTAAACGGGGCATCCGGTTTAGTGCGTGCAGGAAAGGCGGCGTTTTCCCGCCCGATATGGTGCGTTGCGCGCGATCCGCCTTCCTGAGAGAATGTCCGTGGAACTGGACTGCATCACCCCCATGCTCAGCAAGCTTTTCGACGATGGCCCGGATAATCAGCGCGGCCGCATCATCACCATGTACGCCATCCTGATACCGGCCAATATCCTGGCCTGGCTATGGGCATGGATCGCGTTCCAGGATCAGCCGGTTCTGCTTGGCACCGCCGTGCTCGCCTATACGTTCGGCCTGCGCCATGCCGTCGATGCCGACCATATTGCCGCGATCGACAATGTGACGCGCAAGCTGATGCAATCCGGCAAACGGCCTTTGTCAGTCGGACTGTTCTTTTCGCTCGGGCACTCCAGCGTCGTCGTCATTGCCTCGATCTTCGTCGCGCTGGCTGTGGCGACCCTGCAGACCCAGGTCGCAGGCTTCAAGGAGATCGGCGGGCTGATCGGCACCGGCGTCTCGGCGTTCTTCCTGCTCGCCGTCGCCGCGGTGAATATCGTGATCCTGGTGTCGGTGTTCCGGCTGTTCCGGGCGGTGAAGCGCGGAGAGCGCTTCATCGAGGAGGACTTCAACATCCTGATGTCGCAGCGCGGCCTGCTCGGCCGGATGCTGCGCTCGCTGTTCGGCATCATCACCAAGAGCTGGCACATGTACCCGCTCGGCTTCCTGTTCGGCCTGGGCTTCGATACTGCGACGGAAATCGCGCTGCTCGGCATCGCGGCGTCGCAGGGCGCCGAGGGCATGTCGATGTGGACGATCCTGGTGTTTCCGGCGCTGTTCACGGCCGGCATGACGCTGATCGACACCACCGATGCGGTGCTGATGGTGCGGGCCTATGGCTGGGCCTACATCAAGCCGATCCGCAAGCTGTATTACAACATGACCATCACGCTGGTGTCGGTAATGGTGGCGCTGTTGATCGGCGGCGTCGAGGCGCTCGGCCTGATCGGCCGCAAACTGGATCTGACCGGCAGCTTCTGGACCGGCATCGAGGCGCTGAACGAGAATTTCGGCGCGCTCGGCTATGTCATCATCGTGATCTTCCTGGTGAGCTGGATGGTCTCGGTGATCGTCTATCGCCTCAAGGGCTATGACGACATCGAGGTCCGCGTCCACTGACGGCCGCGGACCCGGCGCCGGCTATTTGCCCGGCATCTTCTCGAGCGCGGCGCGCTTCCAGAGGTCCCAGGCGCGGCCGTGGATCTGCTCGATCACGCCGAGCGTCTTCTGGCTCTCTTCGGCTTCCATGAACGTCACCGGGCCGCCGAGCGACATCGCCTGCATCTGCAGCTGCGCATTGACGTTGCTGTAATGCGCCCGGAACACGGCCATCGGCACGGTCGCTGCGACCACGACGCTGCCATGGCCGCGCATCAGCGCGACGTTGCGGTCGCCGAGTGTCGCCGCCAGTGCCTTGCCGAGCTGCGCGTTGCTGACCAGCATGTTGCTCTGGCCCGCGGTGTCGCGGATCTCGAACACCGGGACGCCGGGCGACAGGAAGGCGCCGAGGTGAAACACCGGCCGCAGCGGCACGCCGGAGACGCTGAACGGAATGACGCCGGGCGAATGGGTATGGACGATGGCCATCACGTCCGGCCGGGCCTTGTAGATTTCGCCGTGAATGAAGCGTTCGAGGAAGCTGTTGCGGCCACGGGCATCGACGGGATTCGAATCGAGATCGTATTCGAGGATGTCGTCGGCGACGACCAGCGCCGGCGCCACCGAGCGCCCCATCAGATAGCGGTTCGGATTGCTGGGATGCCGCATGCTGACGTGGCCGAAGCCGTCGATCACATTGAGGTCGGTCAGGACGCGATTGGCGAGCACCAGATCCTGCATCGCGGCCGGATCGATCGGGCCGCCCGAAGCGGGCGCGGTCTGCGCATGCAGTGGCGAGATGCCCCCGGTCAGCAGCAACATAAACAAGGCGAATCGGGGCAGTCTCATCGGGCGTCTCCATCGGATGGCGGTTTGATTCCCGCCTTTCCGGCAAACTGACACCGTCGCGGTCAGCCGGCAACCGCAGCCCCCGGTCTTCCCACGCCGCCTTCGAGATGCGCCACGGCGAAGCGGCCCGGGCATGTGCAGCGATGCGTTTTCGCCGAACGGCAATGCTGCTACACAGGCTCCGAAGACGATCCAGCGAGGATGTGGCATGGCGGACTATGTGGTGCAATTCGGCCAGGACGGCCGCCGCGTCGAAGCCGATGGCCGGCTGGACGCGCCGGCGTATCACCGCAATTTCGAGGCGATCTGGCAGGCGCTGGCGCCGTATCTCGACCGCGCGGCGGGCGACGTCGTCGAGGTCGGCAGCGGCACCGGCCAGCATGTCGTCGAGTTCGCGCGGCGCAGCCCGGACGTTACATGGTGGCCGAGCGACCTTAACGAGGCGCATCTGAAAAGCATCGACGCCTGGCGCATGCATGCGCAGGCCGGAAACGTCCGCGCGCCTGTTCGAATCGATCTCACCGATCCCGCGTGGTGCCCGCAGATGCAGGACGGCTCCGGTCCGGGACCGCTCTCGGCCGTTTTCTGCGCCAACGTCGTGCACATCGCGCCGTGGAATGTCGCAGAAGGGCTGCTTGCCGGCGCCGCGAAATATCTGCAGCCGGACGGGCTGCTGTTCCTATACGGCCCATTCAAGCAGGGCGGCCAGCACACCGCGGTGAGCAATGCCGTGTTCGACACCAGCCTGCGCAACGGCAATCCGGAATGGGGCGTGCGCGATGTCGCGGATCTGGAAGAGGTGGCTGCCGGCGTCGGCCTGGCGCTGCAAAATACCGTCGCGATGCCGGCCAACAATCTCATCCTGGTATTCGGCCGCGCCGGCTGACGCCCCGCGCATGGCGCGCCTGCAGCGGCGGACGTTGATCGGCGGTCCGGCTGCGGCCATAGTTCCCGCTTGGAGTAACAGGCACGGACTTGACCGGGCCATGCCCGGTTGGAATTGCTCATGAATGACGTTGCCGCTGCCGACCTTTCCGGCGATGCCCTTGCACGCTCCAACGTGAAAAAGCTGGCGGTCGCGCAGGCACTCGGCGGCGCCAATTCGGCGGTGATCTTCGCCACGGGCGCTATCGTCGGCGCGACACTGGCGCCCAGCGTGGCGCTCGCCACCGTGCCGATCTCGGTCTATGTCGTCGGCCTCGCCTGCGGCACGCTACCGGTCGGCATGATCTCGCGCAGCCATGGCCGCCGCGTCGCCTTCCTGCTCGGCGGCGGCTGTGGCGTCTTATGCGGCTTGCTCGGCGCCTTCGCTTTGCTCTCCGGCTCGTTCGCGCTGTTCTGCTGCGCCACGTTTTTTGGCGGGCTCTATGGCGCGGCCACGCAGTCCTACCGGTTTGCCGCCGCGGACGGGGCCAGCGCGGCGTACCGGCCAAAGGCAGTGTCCTGGGTGATGGCCGGCGGCGTGTTCGCCGGCGTGCTGGGTCCGCAGCTTGTGCAGTGGACCATGGATATCTGGCCGCCATATCTGTTTGCCGCCAGCTTCGCCGCGCAGGCGGTGGTCGCATTGATCGCCATGGCGCTGCTCTCCACCGTCGATGCGCCGAAGCCGGCGCCGGCCGATCTGCATGGTGGCCGCCCGTTGCTGGAGATCGCCCGGCAGCCGCGCTTCATCGCGGCGGCGATCTGCGGCGTGGTATCCTATTCGATGATGAACCTGGTGATGACCTCGGCGCCGCTGGCGATGAAGATGTGCGGGCTGAGCCTGAGCGATTCCAATTTCGGCATCCAGTGGCACGTGGTCGCGATGTACGGCCCGAGCTTCTTCACGGGATCGCTGATTGTTCGCTTCGGCGCTTCGCGCGTTGTCGCCGCAGGCCTGGTGCTCGAAGCCATCGCGGCGGTGATCGGCCTGTCCGGCGTCACGGCGATGCATTTCTGGGTCGGCCTGGTCGTGCTCGGCGTCGGCTGGAATTTCGGCTTCATCGGCGCGTCCGCGCTGGTGCTGGAGACTCATCGTGCGCAGGAACGCAACAAGGTTCAGGCGTTCAACGACTTCCTGGTGTTCGGCGTGATGGCAGCCGGATCGTTCTCATCCGGCCAGTTGCTGGCCAGCTTCGGCTGGTCGACGGTCAACGCCGTGGTGTTTCCGCCGGTCCTCCTCGGCTTGGCGATGCTGGCGCTGACCGGCTTTGTCCGGCGGCGCGCTGCGCAGCGTGCGGGGATGCCCGGCCCGGCGATCTGATCAGCCGGCCATCGGCCGACATTGATCGATGTCATGGTGGCGATCGCCGATCGCCGCATATTGCCCGTCGGTCCGTAACCGTCGGCGGCGTCTGGCGTGCAGGCGTCGGCGCGCGATGCGCGGGCGGTCGCGTCTCCTGCCGCGCGCCTGCAGGCCGGATCAACCTGGTCGAGGCCCGGGCGCGAATGCCGATGAGAACCAGCTCCATATCCGCCCCATCGTCCGGCGATACCCGGGCGCTGGCCAATGTGCGCAAGCTCGCGGTCGCGCAGGCGCTGGCTGGCGCCAATGCGGCGGTCATTTTTGCCACCGGCGCGATCGTCGGCGCCATGCTGGCGCCGCGCCTGTCGCTCGCCACCTTGCCGATCTCGGTCTATGTCGCAGGCTTGGCCTGCGGCACGCTGCCGGTCGGCGCCCTCTCGCGCGCCTATGGCCGCCGCGTCGCCTTCCTGATCGGCTCGGGCTGCGGCGTGATATGCGGCGGGCTCGGCGCGCTGGCGATTCTGCAGGGCTCGTTCGCGCTGTTCTGCATCGCCAATTTGTTCGGCGGCTTCTACGGCGCGGCGGCGCACGCCTATCGCTTTGCCGCCGCCGATGGTGCCAGTGCGAGCTATCGGCCGAAGGCCTTGTCGTGGGTGCTGGCCGGCGGCGTGTTCGCCGGCGTGCTCGGCCCGCAACTGCTGCAGTGGACGATGGATGTCTGGCAGCCTTACCTGTTTGCCTTCAGCTTCTGTGTTCAGGCCGCCATCGCGCTGGTCGCCATGGCCGTACTGGCCACGGTCGATGCGCCGAAGCCGGCCGCCTCCGAGTTGCGCGGCGGACGGCCGCTGCTCGACATCGTCCGGCAACCGCGCTTCATCGTCGCCGCCATTTGCGGCGTGGTGTCGACCGCGATGATGAACCTAGTGATGACCTCGGCGCCGCTGGCGATGAAGATCTGCGGCCTCAGCCTCAGCGATTCCAATTTCGGCATCCAGTGGCATATCGTGGCGATGTATCTGCCGAGCTTTTTCACAGGCACACTGATCGCCTGGTTCGGAGCGTCGCGTATCGTGGTGGTCGGTCTGTTGATGGAAGCCGTTGCGGCGGTGATCGGCCTGTCGGGCACCAGCGCGATGCACTTCTGGGTCGGCCTCGTCGTGCTCAGCGTTGGCTGGAATTTCGGCTTCGTCGGCGCCTCCGCGCTGGTGATGGAAACCCACCGGCCGTCGGAGCGCACCAAAGTGCAGGCGTTCAACGACTTCCTGGTGTTCGGCGTGATGGCGGTGGGTTCGTTCTCGTCCGGTGAATTGCTGGCCAATTATGGCTGGGCCACCGTCAACGCCGCGGTATTTCCGCCGGTGGTGTTCGGCCTGATCGTGTTGGCCTGGAGCGGCTTTGCCAAACGGCGGCCGGTGTAACATCTCCCGGCGCTCAGTCGTCGAAGGCGCGTTCGGCGGTCTCGAAACTGTCGCGCGGCCAGGCGATCTGCACCACGGCGCCATGATCCGGGAATACGCGGTTGCTGAACGACACCTTGGCCCCGGTACGCTCCAGCAACGTGCGGGCGATGAAAACGCCGAGCCCGAGCCCGCCGCGTTCGCCGCCGTCATCGCCGCGCCGCCGCGACAGATAGGGCTCGCCGATCCGCTTCAATAGGTCCGGCGGAATGCCCGGCCCGTCGTCGGAGATCGAGATCGCGACGCTGTCGGCATTCCACCACGCATTGACCTCGACCCGCTCGCGGGCGAAATCGACGGCGTTTTCCAAAAGGTTGCCGACGCCGTAGAGAATCGCCGGGTTGCGCATCGATGTCGGCTCCGACGCGGTGGCGACCGCAATACGGACCTTGATCGCGATGCCGAAATCGCGGTGCGGCGCCACCGCTTCCTCGATGAGCGTCGATAGCTGCATCCGGTCGAACGGTGCCCCGGCGGAATTGAGCTGCGTGATCTTGGAGAGAATTTCGCGGCAGCGCTGCGCCTGCTCGCGCAGCGTCTTAAGGTCCTCGGCCAATTCCGGCGTGTTGCCCACATTCTTTTCCAGCTCGCGTGAGATCAGGAAGATGGTCGAGAGCGGCGTCCCCAATTCATGCGCGGCGGCTGCGGCAAGGCCGTCGATCTGGGTCAGATGCTGCTCCCTGGTCAGCACCAGTTCGGTGGCGGCCAGCGCATCGGACAGCTTGCGGGCTTCTTCGGTAACCTGGAAGGCGTAAAGGCTGGTGACGCCGATCGCGGTGAGGATCGAGAGCCAGACGCCCAGCATGTAGATCTGCGGCAGCACCAATGGCTCGCTGGCGTCCCACGGCAGCGGCAGATGGAAAAAGGTCAGCGCCGTGGCGCAGATCGCGGCCAGTACGCCGAGCGATATGGTCAGCCGCGTCGGCAGTGCGGTGGCCGAGATCAGCACCGGTGCCAGGAACATGAATGAAAACGGATTCTGCAGCCCGCCGGTGAAGTATAACAGCGCCGCCAGCTCGGCAATGTTCAGCGCCAGCAGGGCTGCCGCCCAGCGCGGCTCCAGTCGCTGCATCGGGTTGAACACGATCTGCAACACCAGATTGAGCCCGGCCGACAGGCCGATCACGGTGAGACAGGGCAGCACCGGGACTTCGAAGTCGAGCCCTTGGGCTACGATGAAGATGGCGGCGAGCTGTCCCAGCACCGCCAGCCAGCGCAGCCGCAGAATGGTGTCGAGCCGCACATAGCGGCGCGGATGGCGGAAATCGGACGGCGCGACATCGGTCATGCGGGCGACATTAGACGGCCGGCGGTCCGATCACAAACCGGCAATGCCTGCGACAAGTTGCAGGCAGGGCTTGCCTATCCGGCTGCGATCCCGCTAGGACGGCAGATATGACCAGTGAACCCGCCTTGCGCGCCGACCCGGCGATCAGCCCGTCCTCCGGCGCGGCGATCGCCGTCGATCGGCTCGTCAAACTCTACAAGACGACGCGTGCGGTCGACGACGTGTCGTTCGCGATCGCGCGCGGCTCGATCACCGGGCTGCTCGGCGGCAACGGCGCCGGCAAGACCACCACCATCGCCATGATCATGGGCCTGGTGCTGCCGACCTCCGGTCGCGTCTCCGTGCTCGGCCATGCGATGCCGGCGCAGAGCGCCGAGGTGCTCGGCCGAATGAATTTCGAAAGCCCCTACGTCGACATGCCGATGCGGCTTACCGTGCGGCAGAACCTCACGGTGTTCGGCAAGCTCTATGCGGTGCCGGATCTGCGCGGCCGCATTGCGCAGCTCACCGAGGACCTCGACCTCGCAGACTTCCTCGACCGCGCCAGCGGCAAGCTGTCGGCCGGGCAGAAGACCCGCGTGGCATTGGCCAAGGCGTTGATCAACGAGCCGGAATTGCTGCTGCTCGACGAGCCGACCGCCTCGCTCGATCCCGACACCGCGGACTGGATTCGCCAGCATCTGGAGACCTATCGCCGGACGCACAACGCCACCATCCTGTTGGCGTCGCACAACATGCTGGAGGTCGAGCGATTGTGCGACCGCGTCATCATCATGAAGACCGGGCGCGTCGAGGACGACGACAGTCCGGCCAACATCCTGGTCCGTTATAACCGGACGACGCTGGAAGAGGTGTTCCTCGACGTCGCCCGCGGCCGGGAGCGCGTGTCATGAGCCTGCTGGATCACCGCGAGTTCCGCGGCATCGCCTTGCACCGCATCAACGCGATGGTGCTGCGCTATTGGTACCTGCTGGTGTCGTCCTGGCCGCGAATGCTGGAGCTGATCTACTGGCCGGCGCTGCAGATCGTCACCTGGGGGTTCCTGCAGAACTACATCTCGCAGAATGCCGGCTTCTTCGCGCAGGCTGGCGGCACGCTGATCGGCGCCGTGATCCTGTGGGACATCCTGTTCCGCGGCCAGCTCGGCTTTTCTATCTCCTTCCTCGAGGAAATGTGGGCGCGCAATCTCGGCAACCTGATGATGAGCCCGCTGAAGCCGATCGAATTCCTGATCTCGCTGATGATCATGAGCCTGGTCCGGCTGGCGATCGGCGTGATCCCGATGATCATCCTCGCGGTGGTGTTCTTCCAGTTCAACCTGTTTGCGCTCGGCCTGCCGCTGATCGCCTTCTTCTGCAACCTGATCTTTACCTCGTGGTCGGTCGGCATTTTCGTGTCCGGCCTGGTGTTGCGCAACGGGCTGGGTGCGGAGAGCATCGTCTGGACGCTGATGTTCGGGCTGATGCCGCTGGCCTGTGTGTACTATCCCGTGTCGGTGCTGCCCACTTGGCTGCAATATGTCGCCTGGACACTGCCGCCGACCTATGTGTTCGAGGGCATGCGCGCGCTGTTGTTCGATCACACGTTCCGCACCGACCTGATGGTCACCGCGCTGGCGATCAACGCCGTGCTGTTTATCGCATCATTTGCGAGTTTTCTTGGGCTGCTGCGCAGCGCCCGCCGCGCCGGTTCGCTGGTATCTGGCGGCGAATAGCCTTCATTTCTGGCAGAAATTGCCGGTTTGGCCGACATTTGGATAAACATCCACCGTGCCCTGCATTGACGCTTTCTTATGCAGGGGCCACACTCCCGCACAGCAACAACGTTGGGAGTTCAGATGCCGATCGGTGAATTTGGCAGGCCGCCGGCCTTGCCGTCGGAAGTTAGCCCGGCGCTGACCACGCCGATGTACTGGATGCACGAGATGGCCCGCGCCTCGCTGAATCCGGCGCGGATGCTGACCGATGCCACCAAGGTGCTGTTCCAGAACCCGTTCAATCCGCTGACGCATACCGATTTCGGCAAGCAGGTCGCCGCCGGCTGCGAGGTATTCGAGCGCACCACGCGCCGCTACGGCAAGCCGGAATGGGGCCTCGACGACACCGAGGTCAACGGCGTGCGAACGCCGGTGGTGATCCGCACGGTCTGGGAGAAGCCGTTCTGCCGGCTTTTGTATTTCGACCGGGACCATCCGCGGCCGCTGAAGCATCCGCAGCCGCGCGTGCTGATCGTGGCGCCGATGTCCGGCCACTACGCCACGCTGCTGCGCGGCACCGTTGAGGCCTTCCTGCCGACCCACGAGGTCTACATCACCGACTGGACCGACGCCCGCATGGTGCCGATCGCCGAAGGCCGCTTCGATCTCGACGACTATGTCGACTACATCATCGAGATGCTGCATGAGCTGGGCGGCAACATGCATGTCATTGCGGTTTGCCAGCCATCCGTGCCGGTGCTCGCCGCCGTTTCCGTGATGGAAGCCGACGCCGATCCGTTCGTGCCGGTGTCGATGACGCTGATGGGCGGCCCGATCGACACCCGCCGCAATCCGACCGCGGTGAACAACCTCGCCGCGGAAAAGGGCATCGACTGGTTCCGCAGCCACGTCATCACCAAGGTGCCGTTTCCGCATCCCGGCCTGATGCGCGACGTCTATCCCGGGTTCCTGCAGCTCAACGGCTTCATCAGCATGAATCTCGACCGCCACATGGACGCGCACAAGGATCTGTTCAACCATCTGGTCCAGGGCGACGGCGACCTCGCCGACAAGCACCGCGATTTCTACGACGAATATCTGGCGGTAATGGATCTGACGGCCGAGTATTACCTGCAGACCGTGGACACGGTGTTCATCAAGCACTCGCTGCCGAAAGGCGAGATGACCCACCACGGCAAGCTGGTCGATCCCTCGAAGATTCACAACGTCGCGCTGATGACCGTGGAAGGCGAGAACGACGACATCTCCGGCATCGGCCAGACCGAAGCGACGCATGCTTTGTGCACATCGATCCCCGACGATCGCCGTGTGCACTACGTGCAAAAAGGCGTTGGACATTACGGCGTGTTCAACGGCTCGCGGTTCCGGTCCGAGATCGTGCCGCGCATCAATGACTTCATGCACAACGCAACCGAATCCAAGCGCGTCGCTGCGGAGTGATGGATAGCGCAACGACGAGCTTCACGAAGGGGAGCTCATCGTTGTTCATCGCTGCGAGTCGAACGCGCCGTTTCCAAGCCTTTGAAAATAGCCATAAAATCCGCATTTCCCCGGTATCTTTAGAAATGAGGCGAGGTTCACTTAATTAACGGCGCCTGTCCGGTGATTCTGAACCAGGATTCTGGTTCCAAGGCCCATTGGATAGGGGACATGCATTCGTGAAACCCCGTATATTGGGCAAATGATTTGTTTTTCTGCGGGGCCATTCTCTTGGCGGCGGATATGGCAGAATCCGGTCGATCTCCTGACGACCGGACATGTAGATATGGCATTTCGCGCACTTCTCTATCGCCGCCCCACTGAACCCGACACGCTGGCCATCAAGCATGGCAGCCAGATTTTTGCCGTTCGCCTGCGACGGCATCGCCGCGCGCGGCGCTACACGCTGCGCATTCATCCGAGCGATCGCGAAGCCATCCTGACGATGCCGCCGCGGGGCACGCTGGCCGATGCCAAGGCGTTTGCCGCCGGCCACGGCGCGTGGATCGCCGCGCGCCTCGGCCGTCTGCCGAAAGCCGCGCCCTTCGAGGCCGGCACCCTGCTGCCGTTGCGCGGCACGATGCACAAGATCGTGCATCGGCCGGGCTCGCGCGGCACGGTGTGGACCGAGGCGCGCGACTCTGGCGAGAAGATCCTGTGCGTCGCCGGCGAGGCCGAGCATGTCGGTCGCCGCGTGCACGATTTCCTCAAGCGCGAGGCGCGCGCCGATCTGCAGAAGGCGTCGACGCATTATGCGAAGGAACTCGGCGTCAAGGTGACGCGGCTGACGATCCGCGACCAGTCGAGCCGGTGGGGGTCGTGCACCTCGGCGGGGTCGCTGTCGTTCTCGTGGCGGCTGATCCTGGCGCCGCCCTACGTGCTCGACTATCTCGCCGCCCATGAAGTCGCGCATCTGGTCGAGATGAACCACTCGGCGAAGTTCTGGAAGGTGGTGGCCAAGATCTGCCCGGCCACCGAACGCGCCAAGACCTGGCTGGATACGCACGGCAACGATCTGCACCGTTATGGGGTGCAGGACTGAGCGGCATTCACATGACAGGGGAGGGTGGGGTGATCTCATTCTCGCTCCTCCTCTTCCCTGCCTATATTCCTATAGCTTTATATTCCTAATTATGACGTTTGGCTAGGGGTGATCGCCTTCCCGCGGGTGGCTGTCGTTCCGGGGCGCGAGCGCACCAGCGCGAGCGAACCTCAGCCACTCCAATTGGAGTAGCGGGGGATCCCGACATGTTCAGCGTGCCGCAACTTCGGGATTCCGGGTTCGCGCGCAGCTATCGCTGCGCACGCCCCGGAATGACAGGGGGCTATCGCCCGAACAGCCGGTCCGTCAGCCAGCCGTCCAAACCGCTCGCGGCCTCCGGGCGGACGTTGTCGCGCGGCGGCGGGGCTTGCCGCGCAGGATAGGAGGTCGGCGTCGGCGGCGCGCTCGGCTGTGGCCTCGCGCCAGTATAGACCGGCGCGCTCGGCACGTAGCCCGGCTGCGGCCGCAACTGCTGCGGCTCGGCTGTGCCCGGCATCACCTGCGACACCGCCGCGGCGACCGAGTTGAAGAAGCTGCTCGGCGCCGCTCCGGGGATCGGCTCCGGCGCAGCACCCTGATGCGCGGTCTTCATGAAGCGCGTCCAGATCTCCACCGGCAATCCGCCGCCGGTCGCTTTCTTGGTCGGCGAGTTGTCGTCATTGCCGAGCCAGACCCCGGTGACGAGCTTCGAGGTGTAGCCGATGAACCAGGCGTCGCGGAAATCCTGGCTGGTGCCGGTCTTGCCGGCGGCCTGCCAGCCCGGCAGCTCGGCCTTCCTGGCGCTGCCGGAGATCAGCGTCTCGGTCATCATCGTGTTCATCATCGCCACCGCGCGGGCATCGATCACCGCGGCCGGCGTGTCCTTGGTGCGGCGATACAGCGTCTTGTTGCCGTCCACGGTGCGGATCCGCTCGACGACATAGGGCGAAGCGGACAGCCCGCCATTGGCGAAGCTCGCATAGGCCCCGACCATCTCGGTCAAGGACACTTCGGAGGTGCCGAGCGCGATCGAGGCGTTGGCCTCCAGCTTCGAGGCGATGCCCAGCCGATGCGCGGTCCGCACCACGCTTTTCGCGCCGACCTCGAGCCCAAGCCGCACGGCCACCGTGTTCAGCGACATCGCCAGCGCCTGCGTCAGCGTCACCGGACCGAAATATTGATGCGTATAGTTCTCCGGCTTCCAGCCCTTGACGTCCAAGGGCGCGTCGGAGCGGATCGTCTCCGGCGTCAGCCCCGCCTCGATCGCGGTAAGATAGACGAACGGCTTGAACGAGGAGCCCGGCTGACGCTTGGCGGTGACCGCGCGGTTGAACTGGCTCTCGGCATAGTTCCGCCCGCCGACCATCGCGCGCACCGCGCCGTCGGGCGTCATCGCCACCAGCGCGCCTTGCGAGACGTTGAACTTGACGCTCTTGGCCGCCAACTCGTCGATGATCGAGGCTTCCGCGAGACTCTGCAGCTTCGGATCGAGGGTGGTCTCGACCACGATGGATTGATCGACCTGGCCGATCAGATCGTCGAGCACCTCGCCGATCCAGTCGGCGACGTAGTTCACGGTGCCGGCGCCGACCGCCTTTACATTATACGACGCATGCCCCGTCGAGGCCTGCGCCTGCGCCTGGGTGATGAAGCCGGCGTCCTGCATCGCCGCCAGCACGGTGCGCGCGCGCACCTCGGCCCCTTCCGGATTGCGGTTCGGCGCCAGCCGCGACGGCGACTTGACGAGGCCAGCCAGCATAGCGGCCTCCGCGATCGTGACCTCCTTGGCCGGCTTGCCGAAATAGCGTTGCGCCGCGGCTTCCACGCCGTAGGCGCCGGAGCCGAAATAAACGCGGTTGAGATAGAGCTCCAGTATCTCCTGCTTGGAATGCTTGCGCTCCAGCCAGAACGCCAGCTCGACCTCCTGCAGCTTGCGCTTCAACGTGCGTTCTTCGGAGAGGAACAGGTTCTTGGCGAGCTGCTGGGTGAGCGTCGAGCCGCCCTGCGCTACGCCGCGATGCATCACATTGGTAACCGCGGCGCGCGCGATCCCTAAGGGATCGACGCCGTAATGCGAATAGAAGCGGCGATCCTCGATCGCGATGAAGGCGTTCGGCAGATAGGCCGGCAGATTCTTCAGCGCGACGGTGCCGCCGGCCATTTCGCCGCGCATCGCCAGCACGCTGCCGTCGAGGCCTGTGATCTGGATGGTCGGCGGCCGCTTCGGGATTTCCAGCGACTGGATCGGCGGCAGATGCGCGCCGACATAGATCACCAGGCCAATCACCGCGATCGCGCCCCACAGGCCAACCACCGCGCCCCAGTAGAAGATCTTCTTGAAGAAGCCGGTGATGCCGCCGCGCGACTTGCTCGACTTGCGCTTGCCGGGTTTTCGCGGACTTGGCTTGGGCTTGTCGTCGGAACCGGCGACGCGGTCCTGCGGGTTCATCCGCAGTTCCGACAGCGAAGACGGCAGCCCGAACGTAGGCTCCTTGCGACCGCTTTTTTTCTTCGCCATACGCCACACCGCCCGCTCGATGCCGGACCGTACTGTTCCCGGTTTAAAGCGCGGTTAAGCGGGGCTTAACGGGATCGAAGGAATTGACGGCTAGCCGCGTCGGCGCCGAAATCGACAAGACACACAGGGTGACCAAATGCGGCTTGGACGGGCTCGCCGGAGATGCCATAAATGCGAGGGATTACCGACAGTTCGTGATCAGGACCGCCCGTGAAAGCAGCGTTGCACGCTTCAGAAGATCAGCGACTTGCGGCGCTTCGCAGCTATGGCATCCTGGACACGCCGCGCGAACGCGAGTTCGACGACGTGGTGAAGCTGGTGTCCGAGATATGCAACGCGCCGATCTCGGTGATCAATCTGATCGATGACGGCCGCCAGTGGTTCAAGGCCGAGGTCGGGCTCGGCGTGCGCGAGACGCCGATCGACAGCTCGCTGTGCGCCCATGCGATCCTGCAGCCGGGCCTGTTCATCGTTCCCGATACCACGCTGGACGACCGCTTCTGCGATAATCCGCTGGTGATCGGCG
This sequence comes from Tardiphaga sp. vice154, assembly GCF_007018645.1. NCBI lineage: Bacteria > Pseudomonadati > Pseudomonadota > Alphaproteobacteria > Hyphomicrobiales > Nitrobacteraceae > Tardiphaga > Tardiphaga sp. vice154. Next base: position 5,263,912 of record NZ_CP041399.1, on the reverse strand, counting down.
ATCCCCGGCTGCGCTTCTATGCCGGCGCGCTGCTGCAGACTTCCGACGGCCTGCCGCTCGGCACCTTGTGCGTGCTGGACTTCATGCCGCGGCAGCTCGACGATACCCAGAAGGCGCTGCTGCAGGTGATGGCCGGCCAGGTCATGAAGACGCTGGAGCTGCGCCGGCTGATCGCCGTCGAGCGCGCCGGGCGTCTCGCCGCCGAACTCGTGGTCGAGGAGAACAAGGTGCTGGCGCGCGAGGGCGATCACCGCGTGATGAACTCGCTGCAGCTGGTGCAGTCCGTGCTCAGCCTGCAGATGCGCAGCGCCGACAGCGCGGACACCCGGTCGCATCTGGAATCCGCTCGCAACCGCGTGCTGGCGATCGCCTCGGTGCACAAGGAGCTGCATCTTGGCGGCAGCCTCGAGGACGTCGAGGCCGGTGCCTTCCTGCGCCGCATCTGCGACAGCCTGAAGCTGAACGCGCCGGCCCGCATCGACGCCATCCATGTCACCACCGACGTGCTGATGATGCGCTCCGATCTCGCCAGCACGATGGGCCTGATCTTCGCCGAGCTGGTCACCAACAGCTTCAAATACGCCTATCCGGAACACGGCCGCGGCGCCGTCGACGTCGCGTTCCGGCGCACCGCGCAGGGCTGGACGCTGACCGTGAGCGACGCCGGCCAGGGCCTGCCGCCCGGCTTCGACCCCGCCCGCAGCCACGGCGTCGGCATGCGCGTCGTCAGCGCTCTGGTCCGCCGCCTCAACGCCACGCTGTCCTTTACCGGCGCCCCGCCGACCACGAGCTTCACGGTGGCGTTCGGGCGCGGATGATCGCGCCGCGGAGGACGCGTCGCCGATCCGCGCTGCGCGGGCTGACATGACATTCGCCCACGCGCCGTCGGCATCGCGCCGCCGCGCCAATCGAGCCTTCCGGTGTGCCCCTCGACAACCGAGGGGAATGGCGCGCCGACAGGCGCAGTTGGGTAGTTCGTCGCGCTCCGGATGCGGCGTGCGAGGCCGCAGGCGGGACGCGTCGCCTCTCGGCGCGCCATTGCGGGACTTGTGTCCGGAGCACCGCTTCCGTCGGCACCGGCGCGTCCTCCGCTTCGCCTTGCGAAGCCGAAGTCCGCCATCCCGGCGGCTTTCGCCGCCGTTCACCGATGCCGCCAGCGCACTAGCGCGGCCCCTCCTAGTGGGGGCGGACGGCCACCTCCGGCCTCCCGGGTCCATGGTTGCGAGCCACGTCCGCAGGCACCGCATCCCGCTCCACATCCAGAACGCCTCTAGAAGCGCCCCTCGATGAGCAGGACAGCGAGGATTATAGTCAAAATTCTCTGGGCGTCAACCATAGAAAGACAAAATACCTATAGCTTTTGCTAAGATGCTTTGCCAACAAGCTGTGCCGCCCTTGCATGCATAAGCGAGGCGCGTCGAGACATAAATCCGGCCCCGTTGTCACTGACTAGGGCGTGGACTCACAAGCGCGCAGCCAAATCCGAATCGCAGCGAGTTTGATGAAGGCAAAGTAGAACCGGTTGTAGCAGGTCGTGTAAGGCCCAAAGCTCTCCGGCAGATCGCGCCATGGCGCTGCCGACCGCAATATCCAGAAGATGCCGTTGAGGACCCGCCGGTCGTCCACCCTCGGCACACCGCGCGGCTTGTTCGGAAGGAACGGCCTGATGGCATTCCACTCATAGTCCGTGAGTTCGTATCTCATGATCCGAGGCCCCGATTCGGGAGTTTGAATCATGTCTATCTCAGTGCTCGCAACACGAAACGGAGGGTCCGGAATCGGTCGGATAGCGGACATGCCGCTGACATGTTAAAAACGAAGCGAATGACCCAAAGCTGAAATCTGACAGGCACATGCCGCGAAATCGCTGATGCAGCGATCCTCACTGCGCACACCGTATTTCTACGGGATGTCCGCCAAGCGTAATTAACTAAATTTGGAGGCTGCTGAGCGCATTGTAGAGCGGAGCAGCCCGATCAGGACTGCATTGTAGTTTGGAAATAATGTCATGAAGCTGCGCTTTTCGCTTGGCCTTCGTATTTACTGCATCATCGGTCTGAGCTTTTGCGGCCTGATCGGGCTTTCCGCGCTGCAGATCAACACTCTTTCGACTTCCCTGAAAGCGCAGCGCCAAGCTGAACTTGGCCATTTGGTGGAGCTCGCGGTCGAGGTCGCCAAGGAGGAATATGATTGGGCGAAGCGGGACAAGACCTCAGAGGAGGCGGCAAAGCAGAGGGCTGCGGCTCGCATCGGCAAAATGCGCTACGGGAACGGCGATTACTTTTGGATCAACAATCTGAGCCAGATGATCATGCACCCGACTAAGCCGGAGCTGATCGGCCGAGATATCAAAGAAATCAAGGACCCCGCCGGTAAGCCGTTTTTATATGACGCTGCGGTGTTAGTGAAGCGGGATGGCAGTGGCTTCGTGGAATATGAGTGGCCAAAGCCGGGCAAGGAGGCAGCGCAGCCGAAGCTGTCCTTCGTGACCGGCTTCGCGCCTTGGGAATGGACCATCGGCACGGGCGTGTACATTGACGATTTGCAGGCCCAAGTGTGGGAGAACGCGAAGATTGTCGGTATCGCGGCGCTGATCGTTATCGCCCTAATAGGGATGGTTTCAATCATCATCGCGCGCAAAATGTCATCCGCGCTGGTCGCGATGACATCGGTTGTCACGAAGCTCGGTGAAGGTGACTTCAACATCAAATTACCGGGCCTTGATCGCGGCGACGAGCTTGGCGACATGGCGCGTTCAATCGAACAATTCAAGATCAAGGCTGCTGAGAAAGCCCAGGGCGAGGCGGAAACTATAAAGCAGCAGGAGCAGCTTGCTAAAGAACGGCACAAGCGCGATATGAACAAGTTCGCCGACGATTTCGAAGCCGCCGTCGGAAACATCGTCGAGACCGTATCGTCGGCCTCGACCGAGCTCGAAGCCTCTGCAGGCATACTGACCGCGACGGCCGAACGATCGCAGGTGCTGACCACGAGCGTGGCGGCAGCCTCCGAACAAGCGTCCGCCAATGTGCAGTCCGTGGCATCTTCCACCGAAGAGATGTCTTCGTCGGTCAATGAGATCAGCCGTCAGGTGCAAGAATCCGCCCGAATCGCCAACGAGGCTGTTGACCAGACCCGCAAGACGAATGATCGCGTTAGTCAGTTGTCCAAAGCTGCCGCCCGAATTGGGGACGTGGTCGAACTCATCAACACCATTGCTGGGCAAACCAATCTGCTGGCGCTCAATGCGACCATCGAGGCCGCCCGCGCCGGGGAAGCTGGCCGAGGTTTTGCGGTGGTGGCCTCTGAAGTGAAGGCGCTGGCCGAGCAGACCGCCAAGGCGACCGGCGAGATCGGTCAGCAGATCACCGGCATTCAGGCGGCGACGCAGGAATCGGTCGGCGCGATCAAGGAAATTAGCAGCACCATCGAACGACTGTTCGAGATTTCCTCGACCATTGCGGCGGCGGTGGAAGAACAGGGCGCGGCAACGCAGGAAATCGCGCGCAACGTGCAGCAGGCGTCGCAAGGTACCCAGCAAGTGTCTTCCAACATCGCCGACGTGCAGCGGGGCGCCAGCGAGACTGGCTCGGCCTCGTCCAAGGTGCTTTCGGCAGCTCAGTCGCTGTCGGGGGACTCCAACCGCCTCAAGCTCGAAGTCGGCAAGTTCCTCAATACGGTACGCGCCGCTTAAGCATCGGGTATCGGATCAGAAAAAATGAGAAGCCGCCTACGGGCGACTCTTTCTTTGGGTCAAGGCTCAAGTTCTTTGGGTCAAGGCTCAAGCCGTGTCTCTTCATGGCACTTTTCGGACCTGAGGCGATCTCCAATTTAAGTCTGTAATACGTCGGATGGCGGAGATGCCTCAAGCTCCCACACAGACGCGCGATTTATGAGTACACGCCCTAGCCCGTAGGGCGGATTAGCCTGTCCGCCCACCGGCGGTCAGGCGTAATCCGCCGCGATGAGCTTGGCGGCGCATTACGCTTCGCTAATCCGCCCTTGTAATAGCAAATCGGGATATTGTCAGCTCGTTCCGAGAGGAATGCTCTGCCGCGGACGGCCATCCGCGGCAGAGCGGCTGGCGATCGGATCGTATCCGCCCTGAGTCGTCTGAGACTGCCCCGTAGCGGGATCGCGCCAGCTCCTTCATCGGACCCGGATGGTTGCCGGAACAAGTTGGTTCGCTTCACAAGGCAGGGGTCGACGAAGATGACGAACAATAACACGGAAACGGCCGGCATCGATACGGCCAAAGACAAGCTCGACATTGCGGTGCATGGCCGGGAGCAGCGATGGCAGGTGCCCAACGTAGCGGCGGGATGGCGGCAGTTGGCGGCCGATCTCGGTAAGGCAGGCGTCACCAAAGTCGGTATCGAGGCCACCGGTGGTTATGAACGTGGCGTGGTTACGCATTTGCGCACCAAAGGCTTCGTCGTGCTGGTGCTGCAGCCGATCCAGGTCAAGAACTTTGCCAGGCTGCATCTGCGGCGCGCCAAGAACGACGCCCTGGATGCCGTGCTGGTCGCCGCCTGCGCGGCGGTGCTCGATCCTCCATCTGTCGACGCGGATCCAAGGCTCACGGAGCTGGCAGATCACCTGACCTTCGTCGAACAGATCGAGGAAGACATGGTCCGCCTCAAGACTCGGCTCGAACATATCGACGAGCCACGACGGCGGCGTCTGGTCCTCAACGACATCGATCGGCTGAAGGCGCGCCGAGCCACCGAACTCCTACGAATCGCGGGCCAACTGCGCGACCATCCGGATCTGGCGCGGCGCCTCGATCTGGTGCTCAGCGTCCCCGGCATCGGCGAGCGGACTGCGCTGGCGCTGATCATCCGCATGCCTGAGCTCGGCCAAATCAGCCGGGAGAAGGCGGCAGCTCTTGCCGGCCTTGCGCCGTTCGACGATGACAGCGGCAAGCATAGGGGGCAGCGCCACATTGCAGGTGGTCGAAGCCGCCTGCGTCGCTCGCTGTTTGCTGCGGCGCTGCCGGCCTCGTTCCGCTGGAACAAGGCCCTGTGCGCGCTCTACGAGCGCCTGAAAGCCCGCGGCAAGGCCCACAACGAGGCGCTCATCGCCTGCGCTCGCAAGCTCCTCATCTACGCCAACACCGTCGTCGAGCGCGGCACGCCATGGGTTGAAAAGCAGGCCGCGCTTTAATGGTTGCTACGCTTGCTGCCGATGAAAGATGTGTTTCCACTGAATAATCTCCACAACAGTCCTCACCCCGCCGCATCGTCCTCGATGATCGGCCCGAACAGCTCCCACCTCTCGCCGTTAAACCGCTGCATCTGCAATTGCTTGTTGACGCGGTAATCCGTCGGCGAGCTGGAGTAGGTGATGCCGGGGAGCAGCAGGTCGCTGCCGTAGCCGGACAGCGACGTCGCCTGCTTCATCACATTGGCGCGGGTCAGCTCGTTGCCGCAGCGCTCCAGCACCTTCACCATCAGCTGCGCATTGCCATAGGCGTAGGTGTTGAAGTTCGAGTTCTTGTCGCCCTCGGGATAGTATTTGTCCATGAAGGCGAAATAGCGCTTCATGCCTGCATCGTCCTTCCATTGCGGGTCGAGCGGGTCCTTGCCGTAATTCGTCGAGATCAGCCCCTTCGAATTCTCCAGTCCCGCGGGCACCAGCACGGCGCCGACCGAGGTGGCGTTGATGTCGACGATGTGCACGGGCTTCCAGCCCAAGTCGGCCACCTTCTTGATGGCTTGTGCTGCGAATTTCGGCGTCGAGGCCGAGAACAAGAGATCTGCGCCGGAGGATTTCAGCTTGACGATCTGCGAGTCGATCGTCGGGTCGGCGAGTTCGTAGGAGGCGTCGGAGACGATCATGCTCGCGGCCTTGTCGCCGAGCCCGGCCTTGATGCCGTTGACATAGTCGCGGCCGAGGTCGTCGTTCTGCCAGAGGATAGCGATCTTGGCGGCGGGATAGTTTTTCAGAATGTACTTGCCGTAGATCCGGCCCTCGCTGTGGTAGTTCGGGTTGTAGCCCATCGTCCACGGAAAGTTCTTCGGATCGGAGAATCGCGTGGCGCCGGTGGCGGAGAACAGTTGCGGCACCTGTTTCTGGTTGAGATATTTCTGCACGGCGGCATTGGACGGCGTGCCGACGATCTGGAACGTCAGCAGCACCTCGTCGCTCTCGACCAGCTTGCGCACCTGTTCCACCGCCTTGGGCGGCGAATAGGCGTCGTCATACTGGATCAGATTGATCTTGCGGCCGTTGACGCCGCCCTGTTCGTTGACCATGCGGAAATACGCCGCCTGGGTCTTGCCGATCGAGGAATAGGCGGACGCAGGCCCGGAGAACGGCACGGTCTGGCCGATCCTGATCTCGCTGTCGGAGGCGCCGGAATCGTATTTCTTTTGCGCTGCAGCGGGTGCGGCGGATAAAGCGACGGCTATCGTCGCGGTGGCGAGCAGATGCGCGAACGAAGTCGCGGCGTGTGAATTCCTCATGGCCATGCCTCCCTGATGTGTCGCCGACGGTCGTTCCATTGCTGGCGCCATCGTTGCGGACAGTGTGACGCAGGGAACTAGCGAAGGCAAGTTGACCTGCGCCGTGGGAAATGTGGCGGCATCTGGAGTTTTCGGAGGTGGTTTTGCTATCAGCGCAAAGATCGGAACGGATAACGTTGTTCATCATTGTCGAGGCAAGCAACAACCAACCGGAGGTCACCATGAAGAAGATTATTCTCGCTACCGCCATCACCGCCCTGATGACCGGCGCCGCTTTCGCGCAGGCCAATCCGAACGCGCCGCAGCCGTCCTCGACCGGTGCCGGCATCAACCAGCCCGGCACGACCAGCACCGGCGTCGCCGTTGATCGCTCCGACAGCGGCAAGATGGGTACCACCACCGGCATGAAGAAGGACAGCATGAAGAAGGATGGCATGCATAAGGACGGCATGGCCAAGGACGGCATGGCCAAGGACGGCATGGCCAAGGACGGCATGGCCAAGGATGGCATGTCCAAGGGCAGCATGAGCAAGTAAGCTCTGCCGAACTAGAAAAAGCCGCGCTGGCAACAGCGCGGCTTTTTGTTTTCTTCCCCTCTCCCCTTGTGGGAGAGGGTGGCCGCGCGTCAGCGCGGACGGGTGAGGGGTAGTGTTGCGCTCCGTCGCTCCCTCTCATCCGACGCCGACTTCGTCGGCGCCACCTTCCCACAAGGGGAGAAGGAAAAGAGGTCGCGCTGCTCAAGCCAGCGTGACCACGGCGAGTGCGATCGCCGCGGGCAGCGCCTGCACGAACAGGATCTTGCGGCTGACGCTCCAGGCGCCGTACAGGCCTGCTGTGATCACGCACAGCAGGAAGAAGACTTTCAGCTGCCAGGCGAAGGCCGGCGCGGCGTGCAGCAGGCTCCAGACGAGGCCGGCGGCGAGGAAGCCATTATACAGACCCTGATTGGCGGCGAGCACGGCGGATGCTTGCGCCTTGGTCAGCGTGTTGCCGAAGGTCTTCAGGCCATAGGGCCGGGTCCAGAGAAACATCTCCAGCACCATGAAATAGACGTGCAGCGCCGCCACCAGCGCCACCAATAGGTTTCCAGTCCAGACCATTGCCCTGCCTCCGTCGACGCCTCGGCGCCAGTTGATCCCGGGCGCCGATTGCGCGCCATTTGCGTATCCAGATACCGAATTTCGGCCTGGCCGGCCATGCCACGGTATTTCACCTTGTGGAATCGCCGTGGCATGCCAGCATGGAACCTACCATCATGGTACCTTATTCGGAGCGCCGCAGGCGCTTCGCCCGGCGGAATCGGCATGAAGCTCTCGACCAGGTTGATGTTGGCCATGACGGCGCTGGTGCTGATCGCCGTGGGCGCCGTCAGCGTCACCGCTTATTACAATATCGGACGAACGGTGGTCCCGACCGGGCTGACGCAACTGGCGCTGCACGTAAAGGCCCGGCTCAGCGGCTATGAATCGATCCTGCGCGTGGTCCGCAACGAGGTGCTGTCGACCCGCAGCCTGTCGGCGCATCAGGGGCTGATCCGGGCGCGCCGCCATGGCGGCATCGATCCGCAGGACGGGCTGAGCGAAGAGCAATGGCTGCATCATGTGACGGCCGATTATGTGGCCATGATGGGCGCCAAGCTGGGACTGACGGCCTATCATCTGCTCGACGCCAGCCATGGCGGCCGCGAACTGATCCGGGTCGAGCGGGAAGGCGCCGAGGGCGTGCTTCGCATCGCCCCCACCGCCGAACTCACGCCGCGCGACCACGACCTGCTGCGCAGCGCGCTCGCGGTGCCGGACACTGAACTGTATTTCTCGCCGATCAGCTTTCTGCCGCCGCGCACCGTGCACGGGCCGGCGGTCCCGTCGATCTCGGTGGCCGCGCCGCTACGCGGGCCGGCCGGCGAAGCGTTCGGCGCGTTGGTGCTCGAATACGATCTGCGTCCGATCTTCGAGCGGATCCGCGAGGCGCTGGGCAGCGACACCGAAGTCCATTTCGTCGATGCCAGCGGCCCGTATCTGATGAACTACAAAGGCGGGCAGATCGAGCAGGCCGATCCCAACCGGCGCTGGCAGGATGATTTTCCGAAGCTGGCTGCGTCGCTCGGCGACAAGCAGGGCACCGCGACCGTGTTCACCGCGGCCGACGGCCAGCAGGTCGCCGCCGCCATGGTGGTCGCGCCGCTTTCCAGCGGTTTGCGAACCGGCGTGATCGAAACCGAGCCGTTCAACCGGATCATGGCGCCGGCCATCGCGCTGCAGAACGCCGGGTTGACCGTCGCTCTGTTCGCGGTGATCGGCGCCGTGATGCTTGCGATGTGCCTGTCGCGCTCGCTGGCGGGTCCCGTGGTCCGTATCACCGGGGCGGTGGACGAGTTTTCGAGGACCGGGCAGCTCACCGTGCCGAGCGGGTTGAGCGGCGAGACCGGCATCCTGGTCGACGCCTTCGTCCAGGCGGTCGGCAAGATCGAGCGGACCTCGGCGGCGCTGCTGATCAAGTCGGAGCTGCTCGACAAGATCATCGCCAGCATGGCCGATGCGCTGGTGGTGATTGACGCGAAGGGCGGGCGGATTTTTGCCAACCCGACCTGCGTCGCGCTGTTCGGCGCGGCCGAGGACATCGGCTCGACGCGCTGGCGGCAGAAATACAAGCGCTTTCTCTGCGACGGCGTGACGCCGATGCCGGAAGGCACCAGCCCGGCCGAGCGGGCGCTGCGCGGCGAGAGCTTCGACAATGTCGAGCTCGGGATCCGGTTTGCGGACCAGGCGCTGATCCAGGTGGCTGCCAGCGGCCGCCCGATTCTCAATGCCGACGGCTCGTTCGGCGGCGCCGTGATCCTGTACCGCAATGTCACCGCACTTCGCGAGACCGAACGCCAGCTTCGCCAGGCGCAGAAGATGGAAGCGGTCGGCCAGCTCACCGGCGGCGTGGCGCACGACTTCAACAACATCCTCACCGTGCTGACCGGCGGCGTCGAGATCATCAGCGAAGGCGTCAAGGACCAGCCGATGCTGGCGCGGGTGGCGCAGATGCTGAACGACGCGGTCGACCGCGGCGCCGATCTCACCCACCAATTGCTGGCCTTCGCCCGCAAGCAGCCGCTGCAGCCGCGCCTGATCGAGATCAATGCGGTGGTCACCGACTCGGCGCGGCTGCTGCGGCCGACACTCGGCGAAAAGGTCGATATCGAAGCCCGGCTGATCGCGGAGCCCTGGCCCGTGCTGGCCGACCCGGCGCAGCTCTACAGCGCACTGCTCAATCTGGCGGTCAACGCCCGCGACGCGATGCCCTCGGGCGGCCGGCTGACGCTGGAAACCGGCAATGTCATGCTCGACGAGGCCTATGCCGAGCAGAACGCCGAAGTCGTGCCCGGCCCCTATGCGATGATCGCGGTGAGCGACACCGGCACGGGGATGCCTGCCGCGATTCTCGACCGCGTGTTCGATCCGTTCTTCACCACAAAGCCGATCGGCAAGGGCACCGGCCTCGGCCTCAGCATGGTTTACGGCTTCGTCCTGCAGTCCGGCGGTCACATCAAGATCTACAGCGAGGAAGGTTATGGCACCACGATCAAGATCTTCCTGCCGTGCGCCGAGCTGGCCGGCCCGGCACCGGCGGTGACGCAGGCGCCCGAGATCACCGGAGGTCAGGAGGTTCTGCTGGTGGTCGAGGACGATGAACTGGTGCGCAGCTACGTCATCACCAATCTGGTCAGCCTCGGCTACCGGGTGCATACCGCCACCAACGCCGTGGAAGCGCTGGCAATGGTGCAACAGGGGCTGGCGTTCGACCTGCTGTTCACCGATATCGTGCTCGGCGCCGGCATCAACGGCCGCCAGCTCGCCGACGAGATCCGTGCGCTGCGGCCGGGGCTGAAAGTGTTGTACACCTCCGGCTACACCGAGGATGCCGTCGTTCATCACGGCCGGGTCGAAGCCGGGGTCCGGCTGCTGACCAAGCCCTATCGCCGCGCCGATCTGGCCCGGATGCTGCGGCTGGCGCTGGACGGGGAGGGGATGGCGGTGACGTAGGTCGTCCCGGCCAGCTCTGCAGCCGTGTCGGTCGTTCGGTTCATGATACGGGTGCAATGCTGCCCGGGTGGCCATCCCTGGCCTGGCGCGCAGCCAGCACCGTTTGGCGCGCGAGGCCAGGAACCGACTGCTGCGCGGGCGATCCGTTTGGACACTTAAATGCTGCGGAGGGTCACTCTGTGTGCAATTCATCTTGTTAAATCGCCGGTGCAGGCGAACATGGCCTATTGATCGAACACCGCGCCCTCTGCTGGCGCGGGCGACGCGGAATTTTGGATGAGACTGTCGACCCGCCTGATCCTTGCAATGACGGCGCTGGTGCTCGGCATGGCGGCGGTCGGCCTGCTGGGCTACCGCAATGTCGAATCCGCCGTGCTGCCGGTCAGCCTCGACCGGCTGATGACGCAAGCGCGGGCGCGGCTCGGCGTGCTCGACATCCTGCTGCGCGACGTCCGCGGCGACGTGCTGACGCTGCGTGCCAGTCCCTCGCATGACGGGCTGGTGCGGGCCAGGCAGGCCGGCGGCATCGATCCCGTCGAGAATATTTCGGCGGCGAAGTTGCAGGAAAGGATCGAGGCTATTTATGTCGGGCGGTTGCGCTTCCAGCCGGAGGTGCGGCAGTTGCGCCTGATCGGCATCGCCGACGGAGGTCGCGAGATCATCCGGGTGGACCGTCTGGGTCCGGGCGGCACGATCCGCGTCGTGCCCCAAGCCGAACTGCACCGCATCGGCGATCGCGGCTATTTCCGCGACGCCATCGCTCTGCCGGTGGATCAGGTCTATGTGTCGCCGATCGAGTTCAATCAGGAAGATGGCAAAGCCGACCTGCCCGAGATCCCGGAGCTGCGCTTCGCCTCGCGTATCAACGATTCCGAAGGCCGCCCGTTCGGCATCTTCATGATCAGTATCGATGTCCGGCCGACCTTCGACAGTATCCGTGCCGCGATGGACGATCGGTCGATGATCTACGTCGTCAATACTGCCGGCGATTTCCTGCTGCATCCCGACCCGTCCCGCGCCTTCGGATTCGAATTCGGACGGCGCTACCGCTGGCAGGACGAGTTGCCTGGCCTGGAGGCGGCGATCGGCCCGGAGGGCAGGGGAGCCGCGTTGGTCGAGGGCGCGCAGGGCAAGCGGGTCGCGGCGGCGATCGCAACGGCGCATGTGGCCGGCGGTCCGCTGCTCGGCGTCATCGAGACGGCATCCTATGACAGCATCATGGCGCCGGCGTTGGCGCTGCGGCGGTCCAATTTGTGGATTGCGTTGGGCGCGGTCGGCGTCGCCATCGTGCTGGCGACCTGGATGGCCCGCGTCCTGACGCGGCCGCTGCGTCAGATCACGGCGGCGGTGGAAGGTTTCGGGCGCGGCGAGCCGATCCAGCTGCCGGACGCGGGCAACGGCGAAATCGGCATCCTCTCGGCGGCCTTCGCCCGCATGGCGCGCGATGTCTGCGCAGCCAATGCGGCGCTGCGCGAAAAATCCGAGGTGTTCGACAAGACTATCGAGAGCATGTCCGATGGCATCCTGATCGTGGATGCGCAGGGCCGCACGGTGTTCGCCAATGCGGTGTGCAGGGCGCTGTTCGGCCACAATCTGCCGGTCGGCGTCTCGGCCTATCAGCAGGGCCATCAACGTTTCCAGACCGATGGCGTCACGCCGTTGGCGGCGGAGGACGCGCCGCTCGCCCGCGCGCTGCGCGGCGAGCGATTTGAAAACGTCGAGTTTGTTTTTCGCCGTGGCAGCGACTCAAATCTGATCCATGTCACCGCCAGCGGCGGCATCCTGTCCGGCCCGTCCGGCAGGATGGACGGCGCCGTCGTCGTCTACCGCAACCTGACACGGTTCAAGGAAACCGAGCGCCAGCTGCAGCAGGCGCAGAAGATGGAAGCGGTCGGCCAGCTCACCGGCGGCGTGGCGCACGACTTCAACAACATCCTCACCGTGCTGACCGGCGGCGTCGAGATCATCAGCGAAGGCGTCAAGGACCAGCCGATGCTGGCGCGGGTGGCGCAGATGCTGAACGACGCGGTCGACCGCGGCGCCGACCTCACCCACCAATTGCTGGCGTTTGCCCGCAAGCAGCCGCTGCAACCGCGCCTGATCGATATCAATGCGATGGTCACCGACTCCGCGCGGCTGCTGCGGCCGACACTCGGCGAGAAGGTCGATATCGAAGCCCGGCTGATCGCGGAGCCCTGGCCCGTGCTGGCCGACCCGGCGCAGCTCTCCAGCGCGCTGCTCAATCTGGCGGTCAACGCCCGCGACGCGATGCCCTCGGGCGGCCGGCTGACGCTGGAAACCGGCAATGTCATGCTCGACGAGGCCTATGCCGGGCAGAACGTCGAAGTCGTGCCCGGCCCCTACGCGATGATCGCGGTGAGCGACACCGGCTCGGGAATTCCCGCCGCGATTCTCGACCGTGTGTTCGATCCGTTCTTCACCACCAAGCCGATCGGCAAGGGCACCGGCCTCGGCCTCAGCATGGTCTATGGCTTCGTCCGGCAGTCCGGCGGTCATATCAAGATCTACAGCGAGGAAGGTTATGGCACCACGATCAAGATCTTCCTGCCGCGCGCCGAACTGGCCAGCCCGGCACCGGCGGTGACGCAGGCGCCCGAGATCACCGGAGGTCAGGAGGTTCTGCTGGTGGTCGAGGACGATGAACTGGTGCGCAGCTACGTCATCACCAATCTGGTCAGCCTCGGCTACCGGGTGCATACCGCCACCAACGCCGTGGAAGCGCTGGCAATGGTGCAACAGGGGCTGGCGTTCGACCTGCTGTTCACCGATATCGTGCTCGGCGCCGGCATCAACGGCCGCCAGCTCGCCGACGAGATCCGTGCGCTGCGGCCGGGGCTGAAAGTGTTGTACACCTCCGGCTACACCGAGGATGCCGTCGTCCATCATGGCCGGGTCGATGCCGGGGTCCGGCTTTTGACCAAGCCGTATCGCCGCGCCGACCTCGCGCGCATGCTGCGGCTGGCGCTCGACGGCGACGGCACGGCGGCGACGTAGGGGATCGACCCAGCAAGCGATTTAGTCACTGCGGCCCGCGACCCTTTCCAGCTGTCTCCCCGCTTTCGCGGCGACGACAGCTGATAGGTGGCGGCAGGACTACGGCTGCAGAGACAGCTGCCGCCTTACGCCGCCGGATCCGCCGCGGCTTTCAGGTGCCGCGGCGGATTGCGTTTTACTTCGCGCGGCCGGCCAATTGCTCGAGCAGCACCTTCGCCGCCGGGCCGGACGACGCCGGGTTCTGGCCGGTGATCAGCAGGCCGTCGGTCAAAACATAGGAGCCCCAGTCCGCTCCCTTGGAGTAGAGGCCGCCCTTGGCCTTCAACTCGTCCTCGACCAGGAACGGCACAATCTCGGTCAAGCCAACGGCAGCTTCCTCGGTGTTGGTGAAGCCGGTGACCTTTTTGCCTTCGACCAATGGCTTGCCGTCCGGCGTCTTGACGTGACGAAGCACGCCCGGCGCGTGGCAGACCAGCGCGACGGGCTTACCGGCGGCGACGAAGGATTCGATCAGGGCGATCGAGTTCTTGTCTTCGGCAAGATCCCACAACGGGCCGTGACCGCCGGGATAGAACACGGTGTCGAAGTCGGCCTGCGCGACGATGTCGAGGCGCAGCGTGCCGGCGAGCTGGGCCTTGGCCTTGGCATCGGCCTCGAAGCGGCGCGTCAGGTCGGTCTGGCTGTCCGGCTCGTTGCTCTTCGGATCGAGCGGCGGCTGGCCGCCCTTGGGCGAGGCCAGCACGATCTCGGCGCCGGCATCGAGGAACGCATAATACGGCGCGGCCAGCTCTTCGAGCCAGAAACCGGTCTTGCGGCCGGTGCTGCCGAGTTCGTCATGCGAGGTCAGGACCATCAAAATCTTCATGTCAGTTCTCCATTGGTAAGGTTTTAGTAGACCGGTCGTCTTTCAATCGGGAACAGTTGTCCCCGATGGCGTTGCGTTGTCCGTCGGTCAGGACGACAGATGCAGGATCTCGCGGGTGGTCCTCTGCGCGGCGTCGAACGGGTCGGTCGTGCGCACGATCTTGGCCATCACGCTGGCACCGAGCCACGACTGATACAGGCTTTGCGCCACCTCACGGGGCTGGCCCCTGACCGACAGCGAACCTTCCTTCAAGCCCGTCTCGATGGCCCGTCCGAGCCGGTCGATGATCCCTGCCGTGCCGCGGTTCAGCGCCGCCCGCATCGTTTCCGACAGGTCCGCGACCTCCGCGCCCAGCTTCACCGCCAGACACTTGCCCTGACAATCGAGCTGCGACTGGGTTTGCCGCCACTGCTGAAAGTAATTCATCAGGCGCTGCGCCATCGTCTGGCCGGGCAGTTGGAGCGTCGCATCGATCTCGGCGAGATAGTCCTTGAAATAGCTCTCCAGCAGCGCCTCGCCGAACGCCTCCTTCGATCCGAAATAATGGTAGAATGACCCCTTAGGCACGCCGGCGCTGCTCAGGATCTCGTTCAGGCCGACCGCAGAAAACCCCTTGGCGGCCATGATGCGTTGGCCGGTTTCAAGGATACCCTGCCGGACATCCGCGGGTTCATAGCCGATCGACTGCTTCATGCGGCGTGTATAGGATGTATTAGACCGGTCGTCTAGTATTTGTTGCAGGTTGGCTTTGAAAAGGGCTGCCGGTGCGCCGACCTCGCCCGCATGCCACGGCTGGCGCTGGACGGCGACGGGGCGACGGGGCGGCGGGCACACTGTCATTCCGGGATGTGACAGACGGCGAAGCCGGATGGCGCAGACCCGGAATCCCGAAATGTTCATCGTCTCATGTCGAGATTCCCCGCCACTCCAATTGGAGTGGCTGAGGTTCGCTCGCTGCTGGCGCGCTCGCGCCCCGGAATGACAAGAGCTTACGCCGAATGCTCCGCGGCGTCGCCATGCGCCAACAGATGGATCAGTGCGCGCTTGATCGCGGCCTGCCGCGTGGGCGCGTTGATCTGCGCGCCCAAAAGATCCGTGACGTAGAACACGTCGCGGGCGCGCTCGCCGAAGGTCGCGACATGGGCCGAGGCGATGTTGAGGTTGAGCTTCGAGATCGAGGTGGTGAGCTGGTACAACAGGCCGGGGCGGTCGAGGCCGGAAACCTCGATCACGGTGTAGCGGTCCGACCAGTTGTTGTTCAGCGTGACTTCCGGCTCGACCACGAACGGCTTCAGCTTGCCCTTCGACGCCGCGCGCTTGGCGACGGTTTCCGGCAGCCGCAACTTGCCCTCCAGCACGTCCTCGATCATGTCGCCGATCCGGGTCGCGCGGCGCGCCTCGTCGTCGTCGCGGTCGTATTCCCGGGAGATCGCGATGGTATCGAGCGCGCGGCCATCCGTCGTGGTGTAGATCTGTGCATCGACGATGTTGGCGCCGGCCGCGGCACAGGCGCCGGCGATGATCGACAGCAGCCAGGGATGGTCGACCGCCAGAATGGTGAGTTCGGTAACGGCGCGGGCCTCGTCGAAGCCGACATTGATCGCGAGCTTATGGCCGGCCTCCTCGGAGGCCCGCAGGAAGCGGGCGTGGCGGATCTTGCGGCCCAGTTCGACCTTGAGCCAGTACGCCGGATAATGCCTGGAGATATAGGCGTTGAGCTCCTGCTCCGGCCATTCGGTGAAGACGCGGCGGAATTCCGCCTGCGCCACCGCGATGCGCTGGGCGCGGTTGACCTCGGAGAAGCCGCCGGTCAGCACCGGCTCGGTCTCGTAATACAGCGTGCGCAGCAATTGCGCCTTCCAGCCGTTCCAGACGCCGGGACCGACGCCGCGGATGTCGGCGGTGGTGAGGATGGTCAGCAGCTTCATTTGCTCCACCGACTGCACCACGGCGGCGAAGTTCTCTATCGTCTTTGAGTCCGACAGGTCGCGCGACTGCGCTACTGTGGACATGGTCAAATGTTCCTCGATCAGCCACGCCACCAGTTCGGTGTCGGCGGCGTTGAAGCCGAGCCGCGGGCACAGCCGTCGTGCTACCTTGGCGCCGGCGATCGAGTGATCTTCCGGCTGGCCCTTGGCGACGTCGTGCAGCAACACCGTGATGTAGATCACCGCGCGGTGCTCGGGCTGGATCTTGCGCATCAGGTCGGAGGCGACCACGAACTCGTCATTGCCGCCGCGCTCGATCTCCTGCAGGATTCCGACGCAGCGCAGCAGGTGCTCGTCCACCGTGTAGTGGTGGTACATGTTGAACTGCATCATCGAAACGATGCGGCCGAACGAGCGGATGAAATGGCCGAGCACGCCGGCCTCGTTCATTCGCCGCAGCACGGTCTCGGCATTGTCCGAGGTCAGGATCTCCATGAACAGCGCGTTGGCTTCGGGATCCTCGCGCATCTCGGCATTGATCAGCCGCAGCGAGCGGGTCGCGGCGCGCATCGCGTCGGGATGGAAGGCGAGGTTGTTCTTCTGTGCGAGGCGAAAAAGCCGGATCAGGTTGACCGGGTCTTCCTTGAACACGTCGGGCGCGGCAAGGTTGATGCGGTTGTTGTCGATGATGAAGGCATCCGAGCCCGGCACGCGGCGGCGTTGCAAATCGGGCCGCAGCTTGGCCATCATCCGGCTCAAAGCCGGCACCGGCTTGGTCTGCTGGTCTTCCAGCTTGGCGCACAGGATCGCGGTGAGGTCGCCGACCTGCTTGGCGATCAGGAAGTAGTGCTTCATGAAGCGCTCGACGTCCTGCATGCCGGGATGCGAGGTGTAGCCGAGCCGGACCGCGATATCGCGCTGCAGGTCGAACGACAATCGCTCTTCCGGGCGATTGGTGACGAAGTGGATGTTGCAGCGCACCGTCCAGAGAAAGTCCTCGCAGCGCTTGAAGACGCGGTATTCATGTGCGTCGAACACGCCGCGCGCCAGCAGTTCCTTGGTATCGCGGACGCGGTAGACGTATTTCGCGATCCAGAACAGGGTGTGCATGTCGCGCAGCCCGCCCTTGCCGTCCTTGACGTTGGGCTCGACCAGATAGCGCGACTGGCCGCCGCGGCGGTGGCGCTCCTCGCGCTCGGCGAGCTTGGCCGCGACGAATTCGGTCGCGGTGCCCTGCACCACCTCGGCGTCGAAGCGGGTCATCAGCTCGTCGAACAAAGCCTGGTCGCCGGTGAGGAAGCGCGCCTCCAGGATGCCGGTGCGGATCGTCATGTCGGCGCGCGACTGGCGGATCGACTCGTCGACCGAGCGGGTGGCGTGGCCGACCTTGAGCCCCATGTCCCACAGGCAATACAGGATCACTTCGGCGACCTGTTCGCCCCAGGCGGTCTGCTTGTACGGCAGGATGAACAGCAGATCGATGTCGCTCTCCGGCGCCATCAGCCCGCGGCCATAGCCGCCGGTGGAGACCACCGCCATGCGCTCGGCGGTGGAATGATTGGTCGAGGGATAGAGATGTTTGGTCGCCGAGGCGAACAGCATGCGGATGATCTGGTCCTGCACGTAGCACAAAGTCTCGGCGCAGCGCCGGCCGTGGCGGTCCTTCAACAAAATGGTCTCGGCAGCCTGCCGCGCGGCCAGCAACTCAGCCTTCAAAAGCTTGGCGACGGCGGCGCGAAACAAATCGTGGCGGCCGCGATGCTCGGCGGCCAGCGCGTCGATCGCGGCGGTGATGCGCAACGTGTCGAAACGGGGGTCGGCCGATGGGCGCGTGGCGATTGCAGTTTCCATGACTAGCCGGGATATCGGACGGCGCGGGCGCTGTCACGGGCAATGTGACATATCGTCGTCCGATCCCGGTCAATTCACTTAACGAACTGGTGTTGTTCGGATTTCGGCGAGGTATCGGAGTTGAACCGCAAGGTGTAGATAGCGGCCGCGCTTACCCTCCCCTGGAGGGGGAGGGTCGATGCGCGCGAAGCGCGCGTCGGGGTGGGGTGGGTGTTCAGATCCGCCGCTGCCCCTGTCACCCCACCCCGACGTCCGTCACGCTTCGCGTGCCGGGCGCCGACCCTCCCCCTCAAAAGGGGAGGGTGAGAAAGTGCCGTTGCCTTGATGCCTGCCGATCTTATCCCTCCCGACCTCGCTGTCGCGCTGACGCTGCTGCTGCGCATGGCGGTGACCGCGGCCTTCGTCGTCACCGCCTCGATCATCACCGAACGCTCCGGTCCGGTGATCGGTGCACTGGTGGCGACGCTGCCGATCTCCGCCGGGCCGTCCTACGTGTTTCTCGCGCTGGACCACGATGCCGCTTTCATCGCGCAGGGCGCGCTGGCCAGCCTGCCAGTCAACGCCGCCACCATGTCTCTCGCGCTGACCTATGTGTGGTTGGCGCAGCGCTGCAGCACCGTGGTCAGCCTCGGCGCGGCGGTACTGGTGTGGTTCGCGCTGGCGGCTGTGGTGCGAAGTACCGAGTGGTCGCTGATGTCGGGCATCGCCGTCAATGCAGTCGCCTTCGCCATCGTGCTGCCGCTGATGGCGCGGTTTCGTCATGTGAAGATGCCGGTGATCGTCCGGCGCTGGTACGATATCCCGCTGCGCGCCGCGCTGGTGGCCTCGCTGGTGGCGACCGTGGTGACGCTGTCATCGACCATCGGGCCGGCCGGCAGCGGCATTCTCGCGCTGTACCCGGTGGTGCTGACCAGCCTGATGCTGCTGCTGCAGCCGCGCATCGGCGGGCCCGCTACCGCCGCGGTGATCGCCAATGGCGGCTGGGGCCTGATGGGCTTCGGCCTGTCGATCGTGGCGTTGCACCTCACCGCGGTGCGGCTGGAATCCGCGCTGGCGTTGAGCCTCGCGCTGGCGATCTGCGTGGCGTGGAATCTGGCGCTGTGGACGTGGGGGCGGCGACGCAGGGGCGCTGTGTAACTTACCCCTTCGGCAGCTTGGCCTTCAGCGCATAAAGCGCCTCCAGCGCCTCGCGCGGCGACAATTCGTCGGGGTGGATCGCGGCGAGGGCCGCAATCAGCGCTTCGGCCTCGGTCGGCGGCGCGGGCTCCGCGGCGGCGCGGGAGGGGATGGCGAACAAAGGCAGGTCGTCCATCAGCGCCCTCGTATTCTGGCCGCGGTCCTGCGCTTCCAGCTTGGCCAGCACCGACTTGGCGCGCGCGATCACCGCGGCCGGCAGGCCGGCGAGCTTGGCGACCTGGATGCCGTAGGAGCGGTCCGCCGAGCCGGGCAGCACCTCGTGCAGGAACACCACGTCGCCATGCCATTCCTTGACGCGGACGGTGGCGTTGAACAATCGCGGCAGTTTGGCGGAGAGCGCGGTGAGCTCGTGATAATGCGTCGCGAACAGCGAGCGGCAGCGGTTTGACTCGTGCAGGTGCTCGATCGCCGCCCAGGCGATCGACAGACCGTCGAAAGTCGCGGTGCCCCTCCCGATTTCGTCGAGGATGACGAGCGCGCGCTCCGAGGCCTGATTCAGGATCACCGCGGTCTCGACCATCTCCACCATGAAGGTGGAGCGGCCGCGCGCCAGATCGTCGGCGGCGCCGACGCGCGAGAACAATCGGTCGACGATGCCGATCCGCGCGCGCCCCGCCGGCACGTAAGACCCGATCTGCGCCAACAGCGCGATCAGCGCGTTCTGCCGCAGGAACGTCGATTTACCGGCCATGTTGGGGCCGGTGATCAGCCAGATCTGGCCGGATTTCTGCGCCGGCCCCGGCGACAGGTCGCAGGCATTGGCAATGAAGGGATGGCCGTCGCGGCGCAGCGCCTGCTCGACCACGGGATGGCGGCCGCCCTCGATGGCGAAGCCCAGCGAATCATCGACTTCGGGGCGGACATAGTTGTCGTCGATCGCGAGCTTGGCCAGGGCGGTCGCGACGTCGAGCAGCGCGAAGGCGTGTGCTGCGGCATGCAGATCGTCGGCGTCGTCGGCGACCATCAGTGCCAGGCGCTCGAAGATTTCGAGTTCGAGGCCAAGCGCGCGGTCGCCGGCGTTCGCAATCCTGGCTTCGATCTCGCCGAGTTCGGCGGTCGTGAAGCGGGTCTGACCGGCCAGCGTCTGGCGGTGGATGAAGGTGGCGTTGAGCGGCGGCGTCATCAGTCTGTCGCCGTGCTGCGCGGTGACCTCGACGAAGTAGCCGAGCACGTTGTTGTGGCGGATTTTCAGGCCCTTGACGCCGCAGTCGTCGGCGTAGCGCGCCTGCATCGCGGCGACCACGAGGCGCGAGGCATCACGCAGATTGCGGGTCTCGTCGAGCGCGGGCTCAAAGCCTTCGCGGACGAAGCCGCCGTCGCGCTTTTGCAGCGGCAGCTCGTCGGCGAGGGCGCGAGAAAAAGTGCGGGCCAGGTCGCGCGACGGCCGGCGCAGCGCGTCCATCGCGGCCGTGATGTCGGTCGGCAGGTTGTCGATCACAGCCAGCCGCGCCAGCACCTGGTCGGCGGCGAGCACGCCGTCGCGCAGTGCGGCGAGATCGCGCGGGCCGCCGCGGCCGACGGCGAGCCGCGCCAGCGCGCGCGACATGTCGGGCGCGGCCTTCAGTGCCGAACGAATATCGTCGCGCACGCCGGCATCAGTTACGAACACCGCGACCGCGTCGAGCCTGCGCCCGATCGCGGCAGCGTCGGTGAGCGGCGCCGCAAGGCGCTGTGCGAGGAGGCGGGAGCCCGCGGCGGTGACGGTGCCGTCGATGGCATCGAGCAAGGATCCCTTGCGTTCGCCGGATAGCGTCCGCGTCAGTTCGAGATTGGCGCGGGTGGCGGAATCGATCGCCATCGTGGTGCCGGCGGCCTCGCGCGACGGCGGCGACAAAGGCGGGCGTTTGCCGAGCTGGGTGCGGTCGATATAGGTCACGGCGGCGGCGGCGGCGGTCGCCTCCAGCCGCGACATCGCGCTCAAGCCGTCCATCGTGGCGACGGCGAAATAGTCGCACAATCTGCGCTCCGCGGTGGCGCCGTCGAACACGTCGCGGGTCACCGGCGTCACCGCCGGCAGTTCGCGCAGCAACTGGGCTATGTCAGCGTCACTGTATAGCGCGTCGGTGACCACCGCCTCGTTGGGATTGATCCGCGCCAGCGTGGCGCCGAGCTCGGCCACGCTGCATTCGGTGACGTTGAATTCGGCGGTCGAGATGTCGATCCAGGCGAGGCCAATGCGGTCGGCGCCGGCCGAGCCCTTCGCCCGCGCAATGGTCAGCAGATAGTTGTTGGTGCGGGCGTCGAGCAGCGTGTCTTCGGTCAGCGTGCCCGGCGTCACCAGCCGCACCACGTCGCGCTTCACCACGCTCTTGTTGCCGCGCTTGCGGGCCTCGGCCGGGTTCTCCATCTGCTCGCACACCGCGACGCGGTGGCCGAGCGCGATCAGCCGGTGCAGATAATCGTCGGAGCGCTCCACCGGCACGCCGCACATCGCGATGTCATTGCCCTGGTAACGGCCGCGCTTGGTCAGCACGATGCCCAGCGCCCTTGATGCCGTCTCGGCGTCCTCGAAGAACATCTCGTAGAAATCGCCCATCCGGTAGAACAGCAAGAGGCCGGGATTGGCGGCCTTGATTTCAAGGTACTGCTCCATCATCGGCGACACTTTGGTGGTGTCTTCGACGGGTACGGCGGCGGGCTCGGGAGCCGGGATGTTTTGCTGGATCGTCATGGCCGCGAACGCTAGCAAATTTAGGCCGGGAGTTCACAGGGCGGGACGGCGTTTTCCAGTGCCTAAGCGATCTTGCGAGATTATAGGGATTTCCCTATAATCTCGTTGTGGGCGATGATCGACCAGACACAAAAGCCTGTATCTTCATTGGCTCCAGCCTGAAGGACCTGAAGCGATTCCCCGCGAAGGTTCAGAACCGGATCGGTTATGCGCTGGGGCAGGTTCAGGACGGCGACGAACCGAATTCGGCGAAGGCGCTGAAGGGATTTGGCGGGCGTTCCGTCCTCGAACTGATCGATGATTTCGACACCGATACGTACAGGGCGGTCTACACCGTGCGTTTCGAGGGCGTCGTATACGTGCTGCACGCCTTCCAGAAGAAGTCGAAAAAGGGTGCCGCTACGCCGCATCACGACATCGACCTGATCAAATCGCGATTGCGCGACGCCGAAGCGCACTTCCGCGCCCGCCAAGGAGAAGGCTGATGAACAAGCGTGAAATCGAGGCGACCGAGAGCAGCGGCAACGTGTTTGCCGATCTCGGCCTGCCGGATGCCGAACAGCGGCTGCTGAAGAGCCAGATCGTTGCGCAACTGCAGCGGCTGATCAAAGGCCGTGGGTTGACCCAGGTGAAGGCCGCCAAGTTGCTGGGCATCCATCAGCCGGATCTGTCGCTGCTGTTGCGCGGCGATTTCGACGACTATTCGGCGGAGCGGCTGATGAAAATGCTCACGGTGTTCGCGCAGGACATCGAAATCACCATGCGGCCGAACCGCGACGCCGGGAAGCCGGGGCGCATCACCTTCAAGACGGCCGCCGCCTAGCTACCTTGCGCATATCCGCCCCGCCTGCGGCGCGGCGCTGGCGCCCAGCCAGCATTTGACGGCCCGCTTGGGCCTTCCTACAACAGCCGCCAAATCCGGCGGTCCAACGCGGATGGCGCCTTCAGGGAGAATTTCATGAGCGATGTCTTTATCTGCGACGCAGTGCGCACCCCGATCGGCCGCTTTGGCGGTTCGCTGGCCAAGGTCCGCGCCGATGACCTCGCCGCCACCCCGATCAAGGCGCTGATGGAGCGCAATCCGGGCATCGATTGGACCGGCATCGACGAGGTCTATTTCGGCTGCGCCAACCAGGCCGGCGAGGACAACCGCAACGTCGCCCGCATGGCATTGCTGCTGGCCGGACTGCCGGAACAGGTTCCCGGCCTGACGCTGAACCGTCTGTGCGCGTCCGGCCTCGATGCGGTCGGCGCCGCCGCCCGCGCCATCCGCGGCGGCGAGATCGATTTCGCCATTGCCGGCGGCGTCGAATCGATGACCCGCGCGCCGTTCGTCCAGGGCAAGGCCACCGAAGCCTTTTCGCGCTCGGCCGAGATCTTCGACACCACGATCGGCTGGCGCTTTATCAATCCCTTGATGCGCGAGAAATACGGCGTCGACGCGATGCCGGAGACCGGTGAGAACGTCGCACAGGATTTCCAGATCTCGCGCGCCGACCAGGATGCCTTCGCGATCCGCTCGCAGCAGGCCGCCGGCCGCGCCATTGCGTCCGGCTATTTCGCCGAGGAAATCGTCGCGGTGCATGCGCCGGGCGGCAAGGCCGGCCCGATCGTGGTCGACAAGGACGAGCATCCGCGCCCCGAGACCACGCTGGAGGGCCTCACCAAGCTGCGCCCGATCGTGCGCAAGGACGGCACGGT
This sequence comes from Tardiphaga sp. vice154, assembly GCF_007018645.1. Classification (NCBI taxonomy): domain Bacteria; kingdom Pseudomonadati; phylum Pseudomonadota; class Alphaproteobacteria; order Hyphomicrobiales; family Nitrobacteraceae; genus Tardiphaga; species Tardiphaga sp. vice154. The sequence goes on along the minus strand of NZ_CP041399.1, from coordinate 5,240,186 downwards.
CACCGCCGGCAACGCCTCGGGCGTCAATGACGGCGCCGCCGCCATGATCCTGGCCTCCGCCGCCGCCGTGAAGAAGTATGGCCTGACGCCGCGCGCGCGCATTCTCGGCCTCGCCTCGGCCGGCGTGGCGCCGCGCATCATGGGCATCGGCCCGGTGCCGGCGACGCAGAAGCTGATGGAGCGGCTCGGCCTCAAGATCTCGGACTTCGATTTGATCGAGCTCAATGAAGCTTTCGCGTCGCAGGGCATTGCTGTGCTGCGCCAGCTTGGCGTCAAGGAAGATGCCGACTTCGTCAATCCGCATGGCGGCGCGATCGCGCTCGGCCACCCGCTCGGCATGAGCGGCGCGCGCCTCGCGATGACCGCGGTGCACGGCATGGAAAAGCGCGGCGGCAAGCTGGCGCTGGCTACGATGTGCGTCGGCGTCGGCCAGGGCGTGGCGATGGCGATCGAGAAGCTGAACTAAGTCCCTCATCCTGGGGAGCGGCCCCTGGGCCGCGTCTCGAAGGATGAGCGCCACACTCCTCATGGTTCGAGACGCGCGAAGACGCGCTCCTTACCATGAGGGCACCGTCCCGGAGGAAGCATGACGCTAATCTATCCCGTCGAGAGCAACGAAGCGCACGCACCGCGCCTGTCGCCCGGCTACAAGAGCACCATCAAGCGCGCGCCGCAGAAGGCGCGCATCCTGATGCCGCAGACGATCTCGGAGCTGACCGGCCCGGTGTACGGCCACGAGACCGTGCGCCCCGGCGATCACGACCTGACCACGATGCACACCGGCGAGCCGATCGGCGAGCGCATCATCGTGCATGGCCAAGTGCAGGACGAGGACGGTCGCGGCCAGCCGAACGTGCTGGTCGAATTGTGGCAGGCCAATGCCTGCGGCCGTTACGTCCACGTCTGGGATCAGCACCCTGCGCCGCTCGATCCGAACTTCACCGGCGCCGGGCGCACCGTGACGGACGCCGAAGGCAACTACAAATTCATCACCATGAAGCCCGGCGCCTATCCGTGGGGCAACCACCCCAACGCCTGGCGTCCTGCCCATATCCACTTCTCGGTGTTCGGCCACGCCTTTATCTCAAGGCTGGTTACGCAGATGTACTTCCCCAACGATCCCTTGTTCCCGTATGACCCGATCTTCAATTCGGTCACCGACGAGCGCGCCCGCAACCGCATGGTGTCGGATTTCGATCTCGACAAGACCGAGCCCGGCTGGGCGCTGGCCTATCGCTTCAACATCGTTTTGCGCGGGCGCAACGCCACGCCGCTGGATAATCACTGATGTCAGGTCTAACCCCCTCGCAAACCGTTGGCCCGTTCTTCGCCTATGGCCTGACGCCCAATGGCAACTACGCCTGGAACGACGCCTTTACCAATAATTTGCTGACGGCCGACGTCACCGGCGACCGCATCCGGATCGAAGGCTTCGTCTATGATGGCGACGGCGTGAATGTGCCCGACGCCATGCTGGAAATCTGGCAGGCCGACGCGCAGGGCCGGTTCTCGGACCCGCAGGATTCCCGCGCGCTGTCCAATGCCAGCTTCAAGGGTTTTGGCCGCTGCGGCACCGGGACCGAAGGCTTTTCGTTCGAGACGATCAAGCCCGGTGCCGTGCCTGGCCTGGACGGGAAACCGCAGGCGCTGCATATCGTGCTGGCGGTGTTCGGCCGCGGCATGACGATGCAGAGCATGACGCGGATCTATTTCGACGACGAGCCGGCCAATGCCACCGACGGCGTGATGGCGCTGGTGCCGGAAGATCGCCGCGTCACGCTGATCGCGAAAAAGACCGCACCGGGCGTCTATCGCTTCGACGTCCATCTGCAGGGCGACAACGAGACGGTGTTTTTCGACGTGTAGGTTCCTGACCTCTCCTCGCAAAGGGCGCAGAGAGGTCGGACCCATTCCATTCGCGGTTCCGGCATGAGTGGAAAAGCCATTCCTCATGTCGCGCCGGGCGAACGGCTCTGCGCACCCGGCATGGCCGCCGGCCCAAGAAACTTGTGCCGCGACGTCTAAAAAGCGAGCCAAGCGGCGCCCGACGCATTACATTATCGGTATGACCGCCTTGAAATCGAAATCCGTGGCGAAGCCGAGCTTTCCGCACCCCGGCCATGACCACGACCGCTGTACGGCCGACGCGATCCGGCATGCCGAAACGGTATGTGCCGGCCGGTCGCAGAAATTCACCCCGATCCGCCGCGCCGTGCTGGAGGCCCTGCTGGCCAGTCACCGGCCGCTCGGCGCCTATGAGGTGATCGACGAACTTGCCAAGGTGACCGCGCGTCCGGCGCCGATCACGGTGTACCGGGCGCTGGATTTCCTGATGGAGAACGGCCTCGTCCACCGCATCGAGAGCCGCAACGCCTTCCTGGCCTGCGCCCACGACCATGGCGAGGCCTCGATGGTGGCGTTTTTGATCTGCGACCGTTGCGGCTCGGTCGGCGAGGTGCCGGCCACCCGCGTGGCGCAGAGCCTCAACGACGCCGCCCGCACCACCGGCTTCGTGCCGAAACTGTCGGTGGTGGAAATCACCGGCACCTGCGCGCATTGCCACGCCAGCTAGCTACCCCGACAACGACAACACGGCGACAAGCCGGCACGAGGCACCATGTCCGTCACGCCCGATAAGGTCCCGCCCGGCGGGCGTTCGCTGACCATCGGCGCGGTCGCTCTGATGCTGATGCTGTGCCTGACCTGGGGCTTCAACCAGATCGCCATCAAGCTGGTGCTCCCCGAAATCCCGCCCTATCTGCAGGCGATGATCCGCTCGTCCGGCGCGCTGGTGGTAATCCTGCTGATTGCCGCCGTCCGCGGTACCAAATTGTTCGAGCGCGACGGCTCGCTGCCGGCCGGGCTGCTGTGCGGGCTGATGTTCGGCGTCGAATTCGTGCTGATCTTCCACGGCCTGCAATATACCTCGGCCAGCCGCGCCTCGGTGTTCCTGTACACCGCGCCGTTCTTCGTGGCGGCGGGGGCCTATCCGTTCCTGGGCGAGCGGCTGCGCGCCGTGCAATGGGCCGGGCTCGCGGTCAGCTTTACCGGCGTGGCGTTTGCGATCGGCGTGCCGCAGCCCAATGTCGATGCGCAGGTGCTGATGGGCGACCTGATGGTGGTGGCCGGCGCGGCGCTGTGGGCGGCCACCACCTTGTGCGTGAAGGCGACCCGGCTCGGCCGCTGCCCGCCGGAAAAAGCACTGGGATATCAGGTGGCGATCTCGATCCCGGTTCTCGGTCTCGCCGCCTGGCTGGCCGGCGAGACCATCCCCCGCATGCCCGGGACGCTGACGCTGTCCTTGATGGCGTTTCAGGCGATCTGGGTGGTCGGCATGACGTTCATGATCTGGTTCAGCCTGGTCCGGGTCTATTCCGCCAGCAAATTGTCGGCCTTCACCTTCATCACCCCTTTGATCGGCGTCGCCGGCGGCTATCTGATCCTGCACGACCCGCTGACCCCGGCCTTCGGGGTCGCGGCGGTGCTGGTGATCGTGGGGCTGTATCTGGTGAACAAGCCGGCAGCGCGGGCGGTTTAGATATTCGACGCGCTCTTACCGGCATTTAAGCAACTGTTCTGTAAGAGTATTTTTTCGATTTCAATGTGCCGGCGCGGTGCGCCCGATGTGCCGATATCCGCCGCGTCGTCAGCAAATTGTCAGCTTTTACCGCTATACCCCCTTAACCTCAGTGCCCCGACTGGCTATTTCAGGGCCGGTGCACGACACGGTGACCATTGATCCATTGCTGAATGTCACCAAAACCTGATATTCGAGACCCCATGAACATGCTTGAAAAACCGCCGCAGAGAGATGTCGCCGGCCCGATGGCCCGGCATCGCAGCACCCAGGTCATGGTCGGCAACGTCGCCGTCGGCGGCGGCGCCCCGATCGTCGTGCAGTCGATGACCAACACCGACACCGCCGACATCCAGGGCACCATCGAACAGGTCGCAGCCCTTTCGCGCGCCGGTTCGGAAATGGTCCGCATCACCGTCGACCGCGATGAGGCGGCGGCCGCCGTGCCGCATATCCGCGACGAGCTGCGCAAGCGCGGCATCACCACGCCGCTGATCGGCGATTTCCACTACATCGGCCACAAGCTGCTGGCCGACCACCCGGCCTGCGCCGAGGCGCTCGACAAGTACCGCATCAATCCGGGCAATGTCGGCTTCAAGGCGAAGCGCGACACCCAGTTCACCGACATCGTCGAGATGGCGCTGAAGTACGACAAGACGATCCGGATCGGCGCCAATTGGGGCTCGCTCGATCAGGAACTGCTGACCAAGCTGATGGACGAGAACGCGCTGCTGGCCGAGCCGAAGGACGTTCGCGCCGTGACCCGCGAGGCGATGGTGCAGTCGGCTTTGCTGTCCGCCGCGCGCGCCGAGGAAATCGGCCTGCCGAAGAACCGCATGATCCTGTCGGCCAAGGTTTCTGCCGTGCAGGACCTGATCGCGGTGTACCAGACGCTGGCGGAACGCTCCGACTACGCGATCCATCTCGGACTCACCGAGGCCGGCATGGGCTCGAAGGGCATCGTCGCATCCAGCGCGGCGCTCGGCATCCTGCTGCAGCAGGGCATTGGCGACACCATCCGTATTTCGTTGACGCCGGAGCCCGGCGGCGACCGCACGCTGGAAGTCCAGGTCGCGCAGGAACTGCTGCAAACCATGGGTTTCCGCACCTTCGTGCCGCTGGTCGCGGCGTGCCCCGGCTGCGGTCGCACCACGTCGACCACGTTCCAGGAACTGGCGCGCTCGATCCAGGACTTCATCCGCGTCGAGATGCCGGGCTGGAAGACCACCTATCCGGGCGTCGAAGCGCTGAACGTCGCGATCATGGGCTGCATCGTCAACGGCCCCGGCGAATCCAAGCACGCCGACATCGGCATCTCGCTGCCGGGCACCGGCGAAACTCCGGCCGCGCCGGTGTTCGTCGATGGCAAGAAATTCCGCACGCTGCGCGGGCCCAACATCGCCGCCGACTTCAAGGCGATGGTGATCGACTATATCGACCACCGCTACGGCTCGGGCGCGGCATTGCCGGCACAGGTCGGCGCGGACGCGGCGGAGTAACTCGGAGCGCCGGCGGAGGTTAGTCTTCTGCCGGCGGTTGCTTGCGGGCCGTGTGCCGCACGCTGACGATTAGCACTTCGTCATCCGATTGGTGGATCTCGTAAAGGATCACGTAGGGGTAATTAACGACGAAAAGTCGACGCACGCCGGCAACCTGCGACTCTTTGCCTGAAAACGGAAACTCACGCAAAAATCGGGCTCGATGAAGAATGCGCTGGGCAACGGATCTGGCCGACGCCGGACTTCGCTCCCTGACAAATGCGAAGATTTGCTCAAGTTCTCGTCTCGCGGTGTCCGACCACCGCAGCTTCACGGGAAATATCGATTGAACAACGCTGTGACTTCTTCGTCGCTGACGATCCGCCCAGCGCGGATGTCAGCCTGGCCACGTTCGATGGCCGCTCGATCTTCATCCGTCAATTCGTAATCCTCGGCATGCCGGGTTTCGATCTCGACAATCGACTGGGCGAGCTCTTCCTTGGCCTCTTCCGACCAGGTCGAAACCCGCGCTATCAGCTCTGCCAGTGCTTCATTTGTCATGCCGGGATATTACCAAATCTCCCGGAATTCCGCATCTGGTTTTGGATCACCCGACCCACTGCCATTGCGAGAACAAAGCCGCGTAGACCAGCAGCAGGCCGCCGAACACGCCGACCATCGCCGGCGCAGCCCAGCGCCAGCGGTTGCTCAACAGGGTCAGCGTCAGGAACAGCGGAAACGAGACGATGTTGAAGCGGGCCATCGAGGTGAAGCCGGCGGGACCGCCGCTCAGGGTCAGATAGGGCAGCAACAGCAGCAGGCTGGCGAACAGCGCCATGCCGCGGCCGATCCCGGCGAACCAGGCGCGCACGATCAGTCCGATAAAGATCAGCGTGAACCACTGGTCGAGCCCGGCGGGGCTCATGTCGGCGAGATTGATGTTGCGCAGCGGCTCCAGCAGCAGCGCCGACACGATGCGCGTCAGCATCGACGTGTTCTCGTGAAACGCCGCCTGTCCGTCTGAAAATGCCATCGGGTTACCGAATGTGGCGCTCAGATAGGCCATGTAAAGCCACAGGCCGGAAGTCGCGATGATCGCCAGCGGCACGGCCTCGATGAGGAACCGGCGCGGCGACCGGCTGCGCCACAGTTCGAACAGCAGCACGGGACACAGCACGACGCCGCTGGATCGGGTGGCGATGGCAAGCCCGGCCAGCACCGCCGCCGCCAGGAAGTGCTGGCGGCCGACGGCGTAGAAAAAACAGACCATCAGCAGCAGCGCCAGCGGTTCGGTATAGCCGGCAGACAGGAAGATCGACGACGGAAAGAACGAGATCATCGCCACGGTGGTCAGTGCGGTGCGGTCGTCGAACCGTTCGCGTATCAGCCTGAACAACATCAGGATGGCCGCGACGGACGCCAGGTTGGCGACCAGCAGTAGCGCATCGTAGATCTCGATGCGCAGCACGCCGGCCACAAATCGCGACAGCATCGGATAAAGCGGATAGAACACCACGGTCTGGGTCTGGCCGGGATCGCCGTTGTATTTGTAGCCTTCGCGGGCGATCAGCCCGTACCACTCCGAATCCCAGCGCAGCAGCCGGTGATACCAACTGGCGCCACCGAGCCAGGTGTCGTTGCCCAGCGGAACATAGGTCCGTCCGAACACCACGCCGAAAAACACCAGCAGCCGCGAACCGAGATAGATCACCAGTGCCTGGGCATAGGGAACGACCCGGCGCAGCCGCTCGGTCCAGCCGTCGAGCATCACCGTGGTCAGCCGATCGGCAGTGGTGCCGGTCAGCGTAGTTACGCCCGCGCTTTCAAGCATTTCAGACCGATCGGCGACGCCATTGTCGAAAGCGAGTGGTGCGGGCGGTGACAAGACCGTCTCCGGACCAGGGCAGGGTCGTATGGTCCTATGTTGCTAACACAACATAGGCTGAAACCGCAGTAATATGCGTGCCAGCGCTAGATCGGCATCCGTCGGTATTCCCGGTTGATCAGTCCTGCCTCTTCCAGATCGAGATCGCGCTCGATCCGGCGGCGGCTTTCGTCGGTGATCTTGCCGTCGCGCAGTTGCATGTGGATGAACTTGCGTTCGGCGGCGATCAGTTCGCGCACCAGATCGGTCCCCAACGCGGAATTGTCCGCGTCGGGATCGAGCTGCTCCGGCAACTGCCCGGAGCGCACCTCGTGCCTCTTGCGCAACAGCTTCAGGACTTCCTCGGACAGTTCGCGATCGTCGGTCATGGCGTCGAGCGAGGCGAGTGCGGCGCTCAGCGCCTCGCGGCGGGCTTCGAGTTCGGCCTCGTGCTCGGCGATGTGCTCGTCGCGGCCCTCCTTGCCCAGGCCCAGCAGCTTCACCACGACCGGCAGGCCGAGCCCGAAGCCGACCAGCGTGATCAGGATGATGTTGAAGGTGACAAACAGGATCAGGTCGCGTGACGGAAAGCCTTCGCCGGACGGCAGCGCGAACGGCAGCGCCAGCGCCGCGGCCAGCGACACCGCGCCGCGCACGCCGGTGAAGGCCACGACGAAGGTCCACTTCCAGTTCGGCGCCGGATCGGATTTGCGCAGTTTCGGGTTCAGCCAGCGCGGCAGGTAGATCGCGGGATATACCCAGGCAAAGCGCGCAATCACGATCACCACGCCGACCAGAGCGGTCGCGAGCAGAATGTCGCCGATGACGAATGCCTTGGACTTTTCGATCAATAGCCGCATCTGGAAACCGGTGAGCAGGAACAGCATGCCCTCGATCAGGTAGACCACGAGGTCCCAGAAGAAGATGCCCTGCAGGCGGGTCGCGGCCGAGATCAGCAGCGGGCCGTTCCACGAAATGTAGAGGCCGCAGACCACGGTGGCGATGATGCCGGAGCCGCCGAAATGCTCCGGGATCAGATAGGCGACATAGGGCGTCAGCAGCGATAGCGTGATCTCGACCTGCGGGTCGCGCGCGGCGTGGCGCAGCCGCAGGCTGGCCCATCCGATCAGAAGGCCAAAGGCAAATTCGCATGTCAGGATGGCGGCGAAGGTGCCTGCGGCGACCGGCAGCGAGAACGCGCCGGTGGTGATGGCGACCACGGCAAAGCGGTACAGGATCAGCGTGGTGGCGTCGTTGGCGAGGCCTTCGCCTTCCAGCACCGTCAGCATGCGCCGCGGCAGGCCGAGCTTCTTGGCCACCGCAATGGGCGCCACGACGTCCGGCGGCGCCACGATGGCGCCGAGCAGGAAGCCCACGCCCCACGGCAGGCCGATCAGGAAATGCGTCGCGGTGGCCACCGCGCAGGCGGTGAAGATCACGCAGCCGACGGCGAGCAGCGTGATCAGTCGCAGGCTGGCGCGGAACTCGCGCCAGCTCATCGCGACCGACGCCGAATAGATCAGCGGCGGCAGCACGCCGAGCAGCACCGCTTCGGGCGGCAGCTCGATCGCCGGCATGCACGGCACGAAGGCCAGCGCGCCGCCGGCCAGCAGCGCCAGGATTGCATGCGCCATGTTGATGCGGCGTGCGAGATAGGCGGTGCCGGCGAGCACGGCGAGCAGTACCAGGAAGATAGGGAACTTGGTTTCCACGCAATGTCCTCTAAAAGTGTAGTTTGCCCGTCAAGGCGTCGAGGTCAATGCGGTGCGCGATCTTGTTTCCCTCTCCCCTTGTGGGAGAGGGTGGATCGACCGCTCTAGCGAAGCTTCGCTTCGCACGGGCGGTCGAGACGGGTGAGGGGGAGCCGCGAGTTCAGTCGCCAAGAACCCCCTCATCCGACCGCGCTATCGCGCGGCCACCTTCTCCCACAAGGGGAGAAGGAAGTAAGAAAGAGGAAAAGAGCTCAGATCGCACTCGCCGCGATGTTGACCATCAGCGCCACCAACGCGGTGTTGAAGATGAACGAGACGATGCCGTGCGCCGTGGCGATGCGGCGGATCGGCTTGTCGGTGATACCGACGTCGGAGGTCTGTGCCGTCATCCCGATGACAAAGGCGAAATACACGAAATCCCAATAGTCGGGATGGTCGGGTGTATCGTCGTCGCCGGTGGGAAACGCCAGCCCGCCGGGTTTTTCGTCGCGGTAGAATTCGTGCGCGTAATGCAGCGCGAAGGTGGTGTGCACCGCGGCCCATGACAGCGTGATGGTGTGCACGGCCAGCGCGAGAGCCGGCGGCGCGTGCTTGCCGGCGCCGAGTTCGAACACGATGGCGGCGATGCTGGCGAAAGCGCCGAGGGCTGCCACCAGCAGGATGATGATACTGCCGTCGTCCTGCAGCACGGCGTTGCGGCGGATGTTGCTGCGGTCGCAGCGCGCCATCATGCCGAACACCAGCGCCAGATAGGCGGCGACGAAAATGTCCCAGCCAATCAAGAGCCGGGTTACCAGCCGCAGCTCGCCGGGCAGCAGGAAGAAGGCCACGACGCCGATCGCCATCGCGACGAAGGTGCGCGGCCGGGCGTACACGATGCGCAGCGGTCGCGGCAGTTTTTCGAAGCGGGCGACGAGCTGGTCCAATTCTTGGCCCGGCTTTGTCATGCTCAGTTCTTGCGGTCGGCGACGAAGCGGGCGGCAGCGCGCAGCACGTCGCCGCGGGCGCCGAACACCGCCAGCGCGGCATCCGCGGTGGCGATCAGGTCGCCGACCCGCGACTTGGCGCCTTTGAGCCCGAGCTGCGTCACGAACGTGGTCTTGCCGAGGGCTGCGTCGGCCCCGGCCGGCTTGCCCAGGGAGGCGGCGTCGCCCTCGACGTCGAGCAGGTCGTCGGCGATCTGGAAAGCTTCCCCGAGCGCGCGGCCGTAATCATCGAGCGCCTTGTACTGGTCGGGCGTCGCCTGGCCGAGCAGGGCGCCGGCGATGCAGCCGAAGCGGAGCAGGGCGCCGGTTTTCATCTGCTGCACCCGGGCCACATCGACCGGCCCGGTATCGCCGAACCGGCCTTCGCCGGCGAGATCGAGCATCTGGCCCCCGACCATGCCGCCGAGGCCGGCGCAGCGTGCCAGCGCGCGGGTCAAGAGCAGGCGGACGGTGGGGTCTTTATGAATTTCGTCGCGGGTGATGATGTCGAAGGCCAGCGTCAGCAGCGCGTCGCCGGCCAGGATCGCGGTGGCGTCGTCGGTGGCCTTGTGCAGGGTAGGACGGCCGCGACGCAGGTCGCTGTTGTCCATCGCCGGGAGATCGTCATGGATCAGCGAATAGCAGTGGATGCATTCCAGCGCGGCGCCGACCAGAAGTGCCGCGTCGCGCGGCACGCCGAATACCGCCGCACTCTCCACCACCAGGAACGGCCGCAGCCGCTTGCCGCCGCCGAGGCTGGAATAGCGCATCGCGTCCATTAGCCGCTTCGGGCGCGCAATCTCGTCCGGCAGCAGGGTGTCGTCGAGCAGTCGGGCCAGCACGGCTTCGGTGTCTTCGGCGGTCTGGTCGAGGCGGGTGGCGAAATCAGTGGGGGCGCCGGTCGTCATTTCAGAATAGCTCCAGATCAATTCGGCGGGACAATCCTCCATGGCAGGCGCGGCGTCAATTCCGCGGTGGCGTCCCGCAGCATATCCCGCATGCTTGCTTAACCGCCTTGAAAAGCCCGAGGAATCCCCGCTCTATCGGCGCAGCCGAAGCAACCCGGAAACCATCGCCTTGCGCATCCTTCGCCGCCTGATCCTGATCGTCGTGCTGCTGCTGGCGCTGCCTTACCTGCTGACGCCGCTCTACAGCCTCGGCCACCCCGTCTCGGCGCTGATGGCATGGCGCTTCGTGACGGGATCGCCGGTGGAGCGGAGCTGGGTGGATCTTTCGGCGATGTCGCCGGCGCTGCCGCGCAGCGTGGTGGCCTCCGAGGACGCCAGTTTCTGCAAACATAACGGGATCGACTGGAATTCGCTGCAGAACGCCATCGAGGACGCGCAGGACGGGGAGGTATCCGGCGGCGGATCCACCATCACCCAGCAGGTCGCCAAGAACCTGTTTCTGTGGCCGGGCCGCAGCGTGGTTCGAAAGGGGCTGGAGATCCCGCTGGCGATGTGGATCGACCTGGTGCTGACCAAGGCGCGGATCCTGGAAATCTACCTCAACATCGCCGAAATGGGCCCGTCCGGCCAATTCGGCGCCGAATCCGCCGCCAAATTCGCCTTCGGCCGATCGGCCACCAATTTGTCGGCGCGCGACGCGGCCTTGCTGGCGGCGGTGCTGCCGAACCCGATCACCCGCAGTGCGAAGACGCCGGGTCCGGGCGTCCGGCGCCTGGCCTCGACCTATCAGGCCCGCGCGCAGGCGGCGGAATTGCAGAAATGCTGGTGATTAAGGCTGTCATTCCGGGGCGCGGGCGGCGTCAGCCGACCGCGAACCCGGAATCCCGGAGTGTTTGAACATGTCGAGGTTCCGGGTTCGCTCGCGCTGGAGCGCTCGCGCCCCGGAACGACAGTGAGAGGCGGTGCGAAATTCCGCTCGCGCCGCCCTAGCCATTCCGTCCCCGTTCCGTTATAGACACCGCCTTATCGACGATTTTGTCCGCGCCCCGGCGCCGGGCCGTCCGTCCGCGGATGCCGATCGAACACTCTGACATCACTGCAAGGACCATCCCATGGCCGTTCCCAGAAGAAAAACATCGCCGTCGCGGCGTGGCATGCGCCGTTCGGCTGACGCGCTCAAGACCCCGACCTATGCGGAAGACAAGGATTCCGGCGAACTGCGTCGCCCGCATCACCTCGACATGAAGACCGGCATGTACAAGGGCCGTCAGGTTCTGACGATCAAGAAAGAATCCTGACCGCCGCCCGAAGGCGCGCCGCTCCCCGCGGCGCAGCTCTCGAGGTGAGCCAAGGTTCAGGACAAGCGGGTCGAAGCGTCGGGCGGGTTCAGTAAAACTGCACTTCCGCCCGAATTCGCTCCAACTCTGGAGCTAATCGCTGGATTCCAGTACGCATCGGCGTCGCCGGACGGCGCGTCCGATTCTCTCGCTTGCAAAGAAGGCCCAAGATGGCGTTTCCGCTGCTGCTGATTCCGCTGGCGATCTGCAACATCATCGTTTTCCTGATGCCCGACCTGGCGCTGTCCGTGCCGGTGCCGCTGTTTTCGATCACCCTGATGTCGAAGGACGTCTGGACGGTGACGCTGAACGACATGCTGGTCGCGCTCGGCATCTTGCTGTTGCTGCTGGAAGTGATGCGCGCGGCGCGTCCGGCGGCGAAATATTTCACCGATCACCTGCTGTCGCTCTTGGTGTTCGGCGGCGCTGCCGCCGAATTTGTCATGCTGCCGAAATTCGGCAACTCGACCTTCTTCCTGATTACCCTGATTGCGATGGTGGATTTCTTCGCCGGCATCTCGCTGCGGGCGCGTCGCCCCCGACGCGTGGCTGTGGCGGCCGAACCGGTGCGACCCGCGCCGGCCCCGCGCTCCGAGCCGTCCGAACTGGTCGCCGTCCCGCCGGCTCCGGTGATGCCGCCGCCGGCCGCTGTGGTTCCGCCGGCCACGTCGGTCGCCGAAGCAGCACTGCTGGAAAATTCGACGCCGCCACCGGTGCCCGCGGTCGAACCGCGGACCGAGCCCAGGCTGGATGCGACGTCCGCGCCGCGGCCGGATGCCGAGCCGATCCCTCCGGAAGTCGTCGCCCACACCTCGCCGCAGATCACGTCACCCGACCTGCAGCCCGGCAATGGCCCGCATCCGTCCAAAGATATCCCCCCGACGACGCGCTGAACCGTCAGCAGATCCGGCGCGTGACGCCGGCCACGGCTCGGCGGTTTGCGACGGCCCGATAGGCCGCGTCCACATCCGCCGCCTCGGCGCGGCGCAGGCTGCGGGTTTGCGGGCTCTGTTCGGCGGTCGCAATCAGCTGGATGATGAAATAGGGGTCCGGCCGCGACAGGCTGTAGCTTGGCGGTGCGGTTCGCCGCGGCGCTGTCGTCTCGATGATCGCGCCGGACGCCTCAGGCACAGCCGTGCCATCGCGCCGCGATCGCGGCGGGGTCTGGCTGATCCGACTGATTCCAACGATCCGCATAGCGATCAGCGTCCGCTTCAATTCGGGACAGGAACGTCCCCCTTGAGAGCTGCTTCGCAAGGCACATGCCGGCGCGCGCATGCGGCCCGGCCGGCATCCACTCGGCGTGCAAACCCGGCCTTTCTCGAATTGTTCAGAAACTTTCGCTAGAATCGACGCATCCGCGCCGTCACAATCTGACGCGAACCCGCGAAGGCGTCCCACAATGAGGCGACTGTGATATCCGGCCCATTACCGATCAGCAGCGCCCCAAGCCCCGATGATATTCTGGCCGCGCTCGGCCAGGCGGCCTTTGTCTGGGATGTCGCCACCGACACGATCGTCTGGACCGACCAGGCGGCGGCGATCTTCAGGGACGTGCCCGCCGCCGCGCTGGCGACCGGCGCCGGCCTGTCGGCGCTGATCGAGCCTCATCGCACGGTGCGGACCGAGGCGCTCAGCCAGGCGATCGCCGCCCGCGAGGCGGGCGCGGCGCCGGACCAGGGCGGCTGCTACCGGATCGAATATGGCATCCGCGGCAGCACCGCGGACACCGTGCTGTGGATCGAGGAAACCGGGTACTGCCTCGGCGCCACGGGCGAGACGCTGCGCGTGCAGGGCATCGTCCGCATCAACAACGAGCGGCACGCCCGCGAGGAGCAACTGCTCAAGCTGTCGCAGCATGATCCGGTCACCGGCGCGCTCAATCGCGCCAATCTGCTGATCGCGCTGGCCGAAGCCATCGAGGAGAGCTCCCGGTTTCGCTCTTCCTTTGTTTTCATGCTGGTCGGCATCGACCATCTGGCGCGGATCAATGACGCCTTCGGCTTCGACGTCGCCGACGAGGTGATCGCCGAGATCGCGAAGCGGATCGGCGTGCGGCTGCGCGGCGGCGATGTGATGGGGCGGTTTTCGGGCAACAAGTTCGGGCTGATCCTGAAGAATTGCAGCGTCGACGAGGCCAATGTCGCGGCCGAACGTTTCCTGCAGGTCATCCGCAGCGACGTGATCCTGACCCGTTCCGGCCCGGTGTCGGTGACGGCGTCGATCGGCGCGATCGCGGTGCCGCGCTATGCCCGCACCAATGACGAGGCGATCAACCGTGCGCAGGAAGCGCTGGAGATGGCCAAGCGCCGCCGCAACGGCAGTTCGGCGATGTGGCGGCCCAATGTCGAGCGCGAGGCGCAGCGCCGCGTCAACATCCGCGTCACCGACGAGATCGTCACCGCGCTGAACGAGCGCCGCATCGTGGTGGCGTTCGAGCCGGTGGTGCATGCCGGCTCGCGCCATCCGGCGTTCTACGAATGCCTGGTCAGGATGCGGCAGGAAGACGGCGAGGTGCTGCTGGCGCCGGACGTGGTGCCGGTGGCCGAGAAGCTCGGCCTGATCCGGCTGGTCGATCACCGCGTGCTGGAACTGGTGATGGCAGAACTGTCGGCGTCGCCGCACGTCCAGCTCAGCCTGAACATTTCGCCCGATACCACGATGGATTCGGACTGGTGGTCCTCGATCGAGTCGATGATGCGCGCCCATCCCGGCGTGGCCGAGCGGATGATCGTCGAGATCACCGAGACGGTGGCGATCCAGGATCTCGATGACGTCCGCGGCTTCGTGACCCGGGTGAAGAATTTCGGCGGTCGCATCGCCATCGACGATTTCGGCGCCGGCTACACGTCGTTCCGCAACCTGCGCAAGCTCGGCGTCGATATCGTGAAGATCGATGGCGCCTTCGTGCAGAACATCGCGCGCTCCGCCGATGACCGAGCCTTCGTGCAGACCATGATCGATCTCAGCCGCAGGCTGGGCATCAAGACGGTGGCGGAATGGGTGCAGGACGAAATATCCGCCGATCTGCTGCGCGACTGGGGCTGCGACTACATCCAGGGCAAACTGATCGGGCTGGCCGCCCCGGAGCGCCCTTGGCTGGACGACACCGCCGCGCCACGACCGGCGATGGGATAGCTCTTACTTCTTCCTTCTCCCCTTGTGGGAGAAGGTGGCGCCGACGAAGTCGGCGTCGGATGAGGGGTCTCTGGGCGACGGCGTTTGAGGCTACCCCTCACCCGTCTCGAACCGCTTCGCGGTTCGATCCACCCTCTCCCACAAGGGGAGAGGGAAGAAAGTGAGTCTGGCTGCTATCTCAGCTCACCTACTCCGATTTGTGCTCCGGCTTCACCTCGTGCGACATGCGCTCGAGGCGATCCTGCATATCCTTCATCTGGCGGCGCAGATCGTCGATGTTGCCGGCGTCGGGCGCCGGCTCCTGTGGTGCTTCCGGCTCGCTCATCGGCATGCCGGCGCGATTCGGGACAAACGGTTTGAACATCGAGAAGGTCTGCTGAAACATTTCCATGTTGCGACGGACATGTTCTTCCAGCGGCGCGAAGGGCGTCATGCTGAACGTATTGGTGAGCTGCTTGCGGAATTTCTCCTGCTCGCGCGTCAGCGAATCGATCGACTGCTCGAGATATTTCGGCACCACCATCTGCATGCTGTCGCCGTAGAAGCGGATCAACTGGCGCAGGAAGGTGGTCGGCAGCAGGCTCTGGCCAGCCTTGTTTTCCTGTTCGAAAATGATCTGGGCCAGCACCGAGCGGGTGATGTCGTCGCCGGTCTTGGCGTCGTAGACGAGGAAATCCTCGCCGTCCTTCACCATTGTCGCAAGGTCCTCAAGCGTCACATACGTACTGGTTCCGGTATTATAGAGCCGGCGGTTCGCGTATTTCTTGATTGTCGTGGGCTGATCTGATTTCGCCATGGGGCTCACACATACACCGAGGACAGGGATCCGCTGACAGTGCGCCAACGGATTTAATTAGGGGGTTAACCAACGCATTGCAGCAAAGAAAGCACTTTCGCGAAGCTTCGGCTACCGTTTTGTGCGGCACGGTTAAAATCGCAGCATGGTTGTGCTATGCAAACGGACATTGGTGGTAATTTGCGTGCGCTGCAGCAAATCCGCTATGGCTAATTGACAGTGCTCGCCTACGTTAACAGGATGGACACCAGTCGAATTTCGCCGAAATCCGGCGATCTCGTTTCATAAAAAACCTCAGCAACAGGAGAGATGCCCATGTCCGACGATGTCGTCATCGTCAGCGCTGCCCGCACCCCGGTCGGCAGCTTCAACGGCGCGTTCGCCACCATGCCCGCCCATGAGCTCGGCGCCATCGCGATCAAGGCCGCGCTGGAGCGCGGTGGTATCGAACCGGGCCGCGTGTCCGAAGTCATCATGGGCCAGATCCTGACCGCCGCGCAGGGCCAGAACCCGGCGCGTCAGGCCTCGATCGCCGCCGGCCTGCCGGTGGAAACCTCGGCCTGGGGCGTCAACATGCTGTGCGGCTCCGGCCTGCGCACCGTGGCGCTCGGCTATCAGGCGCTGCTGAACGGCGACTCCGAGATCGTCGTTGCCGGCGGTCAGGAATCCATGAGCATGGCGCCGCATGCGCAGTATCTGCGCGGCGGCGTGAAGATGGGTCCGGTGGAATTCGTCGATACCATGATCAAGGACGGGCTGTGGGATGCCTTCAACGGCTATCACATGGGCAACACGGCCGAGAACGTGGCGCAGAAGTACCAGATCACCCGCCAGCAGCAGGACGAATTCGCGGTCGCTTCGCAGCAGAAGGCGGAAGCCGCACAGAAGGCCGGCAAGTTCGCGCAGGAGATCATCCCGGTCACCGTCAAGTCGCGCAAGGGCGACATCATCGTCGACACCGATGAATATCCGCGCCACGGCGCGACCATCGAGGCGATGGCCAAGCTGAAGCCGGCCTTCCTGAAGGACGGAACCGTCACCGCGGGCTCCGCTTCGGGCATCAATGACGGCGCCGCCGCCGTAGTGCTGATGACCGCGAAGCAGGCCGCGAAAGAAGGCCGGACCGTGCTTGGCCGCATCGTGTCGTGGGGCCAGGCCGGCGTCGATCCGTCGATCATGGGCACCGGGCCGATCCCGGCGTCGCGCGCCGCGCTGAAAAAGGCTGGCTGGAAGATCGAGGACCTCGATCTGATCGAGGCCAACGAGGCCTTCGCGGCACAGGCCTGCGCGGTCAACAAGGACCTCGGCTGGGATCCCTCGAAGGTCAACGTCAATGGCGGCGCGATCGCGATCGGCCATCCGGTCGGCGCGTCCGGCGCGCGCGTGCTGGTGACGCTGCTGCACGAGATGGCGAAGCGCGACGCCAAGAAGGGGCTTGCGACGTTGTGCATCGGCGGCGGCATGGGCATCGCGATGTGCATCGCTCGCGACTAACCACCAGGCGTCACGCACTGGACACATCGTCGCGCGATTGCACTGCACACTACTAACAAAAGGCCCGGCGCACTCGCGTCGGGCCTTTTTGCTTGAAGTTCATCGCACAGCCCTATTTATTCGCTACATAAGAAGAAGCGGGAGGACGGTCATGGGACGTGTTGCGTTGGTGACGGGCGGAACGAGGGGTATCGGGGCGGCGATCAGCAAGGCGTTGAAGGGCGCGGGTTACAATGTTGCGGCATGTTACGCCGGCAATGACGCGGTGGCGGAGAAGTTCAAAAGCGAGACCGGAATTCCGGTCTACAAATGGGACGTCTCGTCATTCGAGGCCTGCGCCGAGGGCGTCAAGCAGGTCGAGGCCGATCTCGGTCCGGTCGACGTGCTGGTCAACAATGCCGGCATCACCAAGGACGGCGCGTTTCACAAGATGACGTCGGAGCAGTGGAGCGCGGTGATCAACACCAATCTCGGCTCGCTGTTCAACATGACGCGCCCGGTGATCGAAGGCATGCGGTCGCGCAAATTCGGCCGCATCGTCAGCATCTCCTCGATCAACGGCCAGAAGGGCCAGTTCGGCCAGGTCAATTATTCCGCGGCCAAGGCCGGCGACATCGGCTTCACCAAGGCGCTCGCGCTGGAGAATGCCAAGCTCGGCATCACGGTGAACGTGATCTGCCCGGGCTACATCAATACCGAGATGGTGCAGGCGGTGCCGAAGGACGTGCTGGAAAAAACCATCCTGCCGCAGATCCCGGTCGGCCGCCTCGGCGAACCCGAGGAGATCGCCCGCGCCGTGATGTTCCTCGCCGCCGACGAGGCCGGCTTCATCACCGGCTCGACGCTGACGGTGAATGGTGGGCAGTATCACGCATAGGATGTCTCTTTCTTCCCCTCTCCCCTTGTGGGAGAGGGTGGCCGCGCGAAGCGCGGACGGGTGAGGGGGGCCGCACGCGACGTCGCCAAACGCCCCCTCATCCGACGCCGACTTCGTCGGCACCACCTTCTCCCACCGAGCGAAGCTCCGCTTCGCGCGGGGGAGAAGGAAGAAACGAGACTTCATGACTCCCCGCACTGCCACCATGATCGGGCTCACCGCCATCCTGATGTGGTCGCTGCTCTCCGTGATGACGGTGGCCACCGGGACGATGCCGCCGTTCCAGCTGATGGCGATGACGTTTGCGATCGGGGCCATGGCGAGTTTCGCGGTGAGGCCGCGGGCGTTGCGCGCGCTCAGGCAGCCGTGGCGGGCCGCGATGGTCGGAATCGGCGGGCTGTTCGGCTACCACGCTTTGTATTTCGTGGCATTGCGGCTGGCGCCTCCGGCGGAAGCCGGCCTCTTGAACTATCTGTGGCCGCTGTTGATCGTGTTGCTGTCCTCCTTCCTGCCCGGCGAAGGGCTGCGCGCGCATCATGTGATCGGCGCGCTGCTCGGGCTGGCCGGCACGGTCGTGCTGCTGTGGGGCAATATCGATCTGGTCGCGACGCCAACGCAATTGGCCGGCTACGCCGCGGCGCTGGCGGCGGCCTTCGTCTGGGCCGGCTATTCGGTGCTGTCGCGCCGCTTCAAGGCGGTGCCGACCGATGCGGTGGCGGGCTTCTGCGCCATCACCGCGCTGCTGGCCGGGGCGGTGCATGTCGTTGCCGAAACCACGGCCTGGCCTGCGTCGCCGCTGGCCTGGATCGCTGTCGCAGCACTCGGCGTGGGTCCGGTGGGGGCGGCGTTCTTCGCCTGGGACATCGGCATGAAGCGCGGCGACATCCGCGTGCTGGGGGCTGCGTCCTACGCGACGCCGCTTTTGTCGACGTCGTTTCTGATCCTGGCGGGCTATGCGCAGCCGAGCGCCAACCTCGCGCTGGCCGCGGCCTTGATCGCCGGCGGCGGGCTGATCGCGGCGAAGGAGTTGCTGCGGAAGAAAAGCGCATAGGCTCGGCTCTTTTTTCCCTCCCCCAAAGCGAAGCGAAGCTTCGCGTGGTGGGGAGGGTGGCCGCGCGAAGCGCGGTCGGGTGGGGGGGCGCCACATGCGCTATCGAGCATGCTGCCACACCCCCCACCCGTCACGTTTGTTCGCGGAGTTTATCATCGGGCCGGCGAAGCCGGACCCGTTGGCTCTCAAACGCGCCACCTCTTGTAATTTGCCGAATGCCGTTTCTGCTAAGCTTGGCGGAGCTGTGGCAGGCGAAAGACCGCATCACCTGAGGGACACCAAGCCCGTTGGGGAGCGTGGGTCTTCGCCTGCCGTTCCATCGAACCCGAACAGTCGCTTGGGCCGCTTTGCGAGCCCGCTTGCGCAAGGATGGGATCAGATGGACGCGATTTACGTTGGCATCGATGTTTCGAAGGACCGGCTGGACGTAGCGGTACGCCCAACGGGCCAGAGTTTTGCGGTCGCCCGAGATGGCGCGGGGATCGACGAACTGATCGGACGACTGAAGGCGATCTCGCCACGGCTGGTAGCCATCGAGGCGACCGGCGGCTTCGAGACGGTTGTCGCAGCGGGCCTCGGCGGAGCAAGCCTGCCGGTGGTGATCGTCAATCCGGCGCAGGTGCGCTTCTTTGCCAACGCGGTTGGCAAGCGCGCCAAGACCGATCCGATCGATGCCATGGTGATCGCGCATTTTGCCGAGGCGACCAAACCGCAGCTGCGTCAGCTGCCCGACGAGATGACGCGCCTGCTTGCCGATCTGGTCGCGCGCCGGCGCCAGATCGTCGAGATGATCGCGGCGGAAAGCCAGCGTGCCCGTCGCGTCAGTAATCCGCGGTTGAAGAAGAGCATCGCCCGGCTGCGCAAGGCGCTGGAGAAAGAGCTGGCTGAACTGGACGACGATATCCGCGATCACGTCCAGGGCACGCCGGCCTGGGCCGAGAAGGAAGATCTGCTGGCCTCGGTCCCGGGCATCGGGCCGACGATTGCCCGCAGCCTAATCGCCGAATTGCCGGAACTGGGCACGCTTGATCGCCGTCAGATCGCCGCGCTTGCGGGTCTGGCGCCATGGACCCGGCAATCCGGCCAATGGCGCGGCAAGAGCTTCATCGGCGGCGGCAGAGCCAGCGTGCGCGGCGTGCTGTTCATGGGCGCCATGGTCGCCGCTCGCTTCAATCCGACGCTCAAACTGTTTCGAGACAAACTCGTTGCCGCCGGCAAGCCCAAGCTGGTGGCGATCATTGCGGTCGCCCGCAAGCTACTCACCATCCTCAACGCCATCCTCCGGGACAAAACGCCATGGCAGCCCAAAAACGCCTGACCCGAAAGACAGTCGCTCCCCACCGCGAAGACGCGGGTGGGAGGGAAAAGAACCGCGTTTCAGCTAGAAGGCATCCACCCCGGCGGCGCCAGTTCGAAGGTTGCGAAATCAAATCCTGGCGCCACGGTGCAGCCGACCAGGGTCCAGTCGCCAGTGGTGCTCGCGGCCTGCCAGGCGTGCGGCGGCACGATGCCTTGCGGCAGTTCGCCGGCCGCGAGATCGGCGCCGAGCCGCAGCACGCGCGAGCCGCTGTCGTCGGCAATGCTCAGCTCCAGCGCTGCGCCGGCGTGCCAGTGCCAGATCTCGACGGCATCGATGCGGTGCCAGTGCGAACGCTCGCCTTTTGCCAGCAAAAAGTAGATCGCGGTCGAGCGCGACCGCCCGTTCGCATCCACCGCAGAATCGCGAAAGGTCTCGCGAAAATGCCCGCCTTCGGGATGCGGCTTGAGGTCCAGCCGGGCGATGATCTCGGCCGCCGTCTCCGTCACGATTTGTTCTTGCGCTCGCGCAACTCGGCGAACACGTCCTCGCCGCTGGCGCCCTTCAGCCGCACGCCGGCCGCGACCGACGGTTCGTCGGCGCGCAGGAACACGTTCCACTTCTTTTCGTCGCCGAGCAGAGTCGGGATGGTCGGCTGGTTCGCCGCGCGCAGCTCCGTGACCTTGGCGGCCCAGGCCTGAAGGTCCGGATTGCCGGGCTCGATGGGCAGCGCGAATTTGACGTTGGAGGCGGTGTATTCATGGCCGCAATACAGCCGGAAATCGTCCGGCAGCGCGCGCAGCTTCAACAGCGACTGCCACATCATCGGATAGGTGCCCTCGAACACCCGGCCGCAGCCTACCGAGAACAGGGTGTCGGCGGCGAACAGCGCCTTTTCATTGTCGAACACGTAAGCGATGTGGTCGAGCGTATGGCCGGGCGTCTCCAGCACGCGGGCCAGCATGTCGCCGACCCGCACCACGTCGCCATTGGCGACGCGCAGATCGACATCGGCGATCGCCGCCGTCTGGTCATGCGGCGCCACGACGCGGCAATTGTACTTGTGCTTGAGCTCTTTGACGCCGCCGACATGGTCGGCGTGGTGGTGCGTGATCAGGATGTCGGTGAGGATCCAGCCTTCGCGCTCCAGCACCTTGATGATGGGCGCGGCCTCCGGCGCGTCGATCGCGGCCGTCATGCGGCTCTGCGGATCGTGGATCAAATAGCCGAAATTGTCGGACAGGCAGGGGAACACGCGAATTTCGGCGGCCATGATATCTCCGGGAATCCTGAACGGTGCTGGGTTCTGACATATGGCGTTAACGTTGCCCCGGCAATGCGAGAATCGGGGCATGCCGACTCCTGCCGACGTGGTAGAAACATTCATGGCCATCGACGTCATCGACCTCCGGGATTTCTATTCGCGCCGCCTGGGCCTCGTGGCGCGGCGGCTCATCAACCGCGGTATCCAGGCGCACTGGCCGGACGCGCACGGGCTGCGCGTGCTGGGGCTGGGCTATCCGACGCCCTATCTCGGCCTGTTCCGGGAGACCTCGGAGCGTTGTATCGCCTTCATGCCGGCGGCGCAGGGCGTCTTGAAATGGCCGACCGACAAGCCGGCGCTGGCCACTTTGGTCGACGAGTTCTCGCTGCCGCTGCCGGATGCCGCGGTCGACCGCATCATTCTGGTCCATGCGCTGGAAATGTCGGACGATCCCGGCGGGTTGCTGCGGGAGATATGGCGGGTGCTGGCGCCGTCCGGCCGGCTGCTGGCGATCATCCCGAACCGCCGCGGCGTCTGGACCCGCACCGAGCACACGCCGTTCGGCCACGGCCGGCCCTATTCGCGCGCGCAGATCACGGACTTGCTGCGCCAGACCTGGTTCACGCCGTCGGCCTGGAGCGAGGCGCTGTTCATGCCACCGTTCGGGGGGGGGTGGTTCCTGCAATCGGCGATGGCCTGGGAGAAGCTCGGCGCCGCGATGGCACTGCCCTTCGCCGGCGTGCATCTCGTCGAGGCCACCAAGCAGGTCTATCGCGCGATCCCCGCGCATCGCGAGCGGACCCGGCTGATCCCGGCGCTGCAGCCGGTGCTGGTGCCGTCGCGGTTGCAGCGCGACGAGGAGGAAGAACTGCCGGAGCCGAAGCCGCAGGGAGGGTGAGGCGCTTCCTGTAGCCCGGATGACAATCCGGGGCCGGCGCATCACATGACGTCCTTTCCCGGATTGCGTCACCGACCCGCGCAAGGCGCGGCCCGCTGACTTCATCCGGGCTACGTCTTCACTTCTCCGCCAGCGGATGCAGGTCGCGCACCAGGCTCTTCAGGCGTTCTTCCACCACATGGGTATAGATCTGCGTCGTCGAGATGTCGGTATGCCCCAGCAGCGTCTGCACGATGCGCAGGTCGGCGCCGTTGTGCAAAAGGTGGCTGGCGAAGGCGTGGCGCAGCACATGCGGGCTGACCAAAGCCGGTGCAATGCCGGAGGCGGCGGCGAGTTCTTTCAGATCGCGGGCGAAATGCTGCCGGGTCAGATGCCCGCTCTCGCCGAACGACGGAAATAGCCATTTCGACGCCGCGGTCTTCTTCGGCTGGGTGGCCTGCAACTCGGCCATCGCGGCGAGATAGGCCGCCATCGCCTGTTTGGCGGTCTCATTGAGCGGCACCAGCCGCTCCTTGTTGCCCTTGCCGCGCACCACGATCATGCGCGCGTCGCGCCTGGCCGCCGTCAGCGGCAGCGACACCAGTTCGCTGACGCGCAGTCCGGTGGCGTACAATACCTCCAGCAGGCAATAGAGGCGCGCCTCGCGCAGCCGCTGGGCGATCGGCGTCGCCAGATTTTCGGCCTGCGATTTCGCCTGCACCAGCATGCGGTCGACGTCGGCGATCGACAGCACCTTGGGCAGGCTGCGGCCGCGCTTGGGGCCGGACAGGATCGCGGCGGGGTCGTCGCTGCGCAACCCTTCGCTGAGCAGGAAGCGGAACAAATGGCGCAGCGCCGACAGCCGGCGCGCCACGGTGGTCGATTTGAAGCCGCGGCCGTCGAGATCCTCGAGGTAATCGCGCAGCAATTGGGTATCGGTGGCCTTGAAGCTGGAGCGGACCCGGCAGGCGAAGTCGGAGAAATCGGCGAGATCGCGGCGGTAGGCGTCCAGCGTGTTCTCGCCGGCGCCCTGTTCGGCGGCCAGCATGTCGAGAAACAGCCCGGCCCATTTGGCATCGGAGGTAGGATTGGTGCTCAACAGAAGACCCTTGCTTGCCAGTGAAGCGGTGCGGCCGTGCGCTCCCTCTCCCATAGGGAGAGGGCTGGGGTGAGGGGTTACGCTCTCTCAATGGCGCAAAGCCCCCTCACCCGGCGCTTCGCGCCGACCTCTCCCCAACGGGGAGAGGTGAAGCAAAGCCGCTCCGCCGGTAATTCTTGTGCAGCCTAGCCGCTATTTCTTGAGAAACTTGTCGGGCTGGATCGTGACCGTCATTTCCCGTGGGCCCGGATTGACGAAATTGGCCAATGCGAACACCACGCCATAGACGAGGCCGCCGATGAGGGCGACGATCGTCAGGAAACGGAACAGGCTGGGCATGGCCGGGGACTCAAAGCGGGTCGAAGGGGGCATTGCGGTGCAGCGCACCCGCCGGGTCGCCACTTCTGTCGGATACAGTTTGACACTCTCGCTGGCAACGCTTGTCGCAGGGCTGGTATAGGTGACGAAAATGCGGCAATCCTTCGTCATCCCAATGCTTTGCCCGCGCAATCCGTTGGCCGCGCATCGTTTTTGCAGGTGAGTTGATGTCCGATACCGTCTTGCCGACCCACAGCACTGCCCAGGAGGCCGCGATCGTCGCGGGCCTCGGCAAGCGCTCGGTCGTGCTGGTCGGCATGATGGGCGCCGGCAAATCGACGATCGGCCGCCGGCTGGCGATGCGGCTGCGGCTGCCCTTCATCGATGCCGACAACGAGATCGAGGCCGCCGCCGGCATGTCGATCCCCGACATTTTCGAGGTCCATGGCGAGCCGCATTTCCGCGACGGCGAGGCGCGGGTGATCGCCCGCCTGCTGGAAAGCGGGCCGATCCTGCTGGCCACCGGCGGCGGCGCCTTCATGCGCGAGGACACCCGCGCCAAAATCCGCGACAGGGCGATCTCGATGTGGCTGAAGGCCGATGCCGACGTGATCCTGCGACGGGTCAAGCGCCGCGCCGACCGGCCGCTCTTGCAGAACGCCGATCCCGCCGCGGTGATCGCCCGGCTGATCGAGGCGCGGCATCCGTTCTACGAGCAGACCGACATCCTGATCGATTCGCGCGACGTGCCGCATGACAGGATCGTCGATGAATGCGTCGTCGCCCTGCACGAGCACCTGTTCCGGCCGCGCCCGGCCTCCGCCATTATCGAACCGACAGGCGATCCCTTGAGCCCGATTTTATGACCTTGCCTATGACCGCCCCCCTGAACCATTCCGCGCCGATCACGGTCGAGGTCGCGCTCGGCGAGCGGGCCTATGACATCATCATCGGCCGCGACGTGCTGCCCTCGCTCGGCGCCCGCATCCTGGCGCTGCGGCCCGGTGTGCGGACCGCCATCATCACCGACCGCACGGTGGCCAGCCACTGGCTGGCGGCCACCGAAGCCTCGCTGGCGGAAGCCGGCATTGCCACCTCGCATTTCATCGTCGAGGACGGCGAGGGCTCGAAGAGCTATGCCGGGCTGGAAAAGGTTTCCGAGGCGCTGGTCGCGGCCAAAATTGAGCGCAACGACCTGGTCATTGCGCTGGGCGGCGGCGTGGTCGGCGATCTCGCCGGCTTTGCCGCGGCGATCCTGCGCCGCGGCGTCGATTTCGTGCAGGTGCCGACCTCGCTGCTGGCGCAGGTGGATTCCTCGGTCGGCGGCAAGACCGGGATCAACTCGCCGCACGGCAAGAACCTGATCGGCGCGTTCCACCAGCCGCTCTTGGTGGTCGCCGATACCGCGGTGCTCGACACGCTGTCGCCGCGCCAGTTTCGCTCCGGCTATGCCGAAGTCGCGAAATACGGCGTGCTCGGGGATGAGGCGTTCTTCGCCTGGCTGGAGGCCAACCATGCCGAGATCGTCCGCGGCGGCGCGGCGCGCGAGCATGCCATCGCTACCTCGTGCCGCGCCAAGGCGGGCGTCGTCGCGCGCGACGAGCGCGAGAACGGCGAGCGCGCGTTGCTCAATCTCGGCCACACTTTCGGCCATGCGCTGGAGGCCGCAACCGGCTTTTCCGACAGGCTGTTCCACGGCGAGGGCGTCGCGGTCGGCATGGTGCTGGCGGCGCAGCTCTCCGCGCAGCTCGGCATGATCGCCGACAGCGACGCCGCGCGCGTGCAGCGTCATCTCGTCGAGTTCGGCCTGCCGACGCGGCTGCAGGACATCGCCGGCTTCACCCAGGAAGGCCTGGCCGACGCCGACGCCCTGATGGCGCTGATGGCGCAGGACAAGAAGGTGAAGCGCGGCAAGTTGACGTTCATTCTGCTCGAAGCGATCGGGCAGGCGGTGATCGCCAATGACGTCGAGCCGGCGGTGGTCAGGAACTTTCTGCAGGCAAAACTGTCGGCATGAGCCTCCCTTGCGTTTTGGCTCGGGCGAACCCACAAGCTCCGTCATTGCGAGGAGCGAAGCGACGCGGCAATCCAGAAGCGGCAAACGCGGCAAGAACTGGATTGCTTCGTCGCAAGGGCTAAGGGGAAAGCCAATTGGCTTTCCCTGACCTCGCAATGACGGCTGAAAAGCCGGTACTTTAATTCAGCCGACCGTCGGCCGCATGAGGCAGCCCGCAGACGTGAAAGAAATATGACTTCCAACGTTGCCAGTCTCCTGATCGCCGTGCTGCTGCTGGCGGCCAACGCCTTCTACGTCGCGGCGGAATTCGCGCTGGTGTCGAGCCGCGGCTTTCGCGTCAAGGCGATGGCCGAGCAGAACCGTTTTGGCGCGCGTTTGCTGCAGCAGATGATGAACAACGTCGAGGCCTACCTCGCTTGCTGTCAGCTCGGCATCACCATGGCCTCGCTGGGGTTGGGCTGGGTCGGCGAGCCCACCGTGGCGGCGCTCTTGAAGCCGCTGCTCGAGCCGCTCGGCCTATCGGAATCGGCGGTGCATTTCACCTCGTTCCTGAGCGGCTTTCTGGTGTTCTCCTCGCTGCATATCGTGATCGGCGAGCAGGTGCCGAAGACGCTGGCGATCCGCCAGCCGGAGCCGGTGTCGCAATGGATCGCCTATCCGCTCTATGTTTCCTTCGTACTGTTCTGGCCGCTGAACTGGCTGCTCAACAATGCCTCGCGCGCCACGCTGCGCATGCTCGGCGTGCAGGAAGTGTCGAGCCACGAGATCCTCACTGGCCGCGAGATCCAGGGGCTGGTCGGCGAATCCGCCGAGCACGGCAAGATGGAATCGGGCGAGGCCGAATATATCCAGAACGTGTTTCGCTTCGGCGATCTTGCCGTGTCCGACGTGATGGT
The DNA here is from genome assembly GCF_007018645.1 of Tardiphaga sp. vice154. Classification (NCBI taxonomy): domain Bacteria; kingdom Pseudomonadati; phylum Pseudomonadota; class Alphaproteobacteria; order Hyphomicrobiales; family Nitrobacteraceae; genus Tardiphaga; species Tardiphaga sp. vice154. The sequence goes on along the minus strand of NZ_CP041399.1, from coordinate 5,213,221 downwards.
CCACCGCACCGCGATGGTGATGCTCAACGCGGATCTGCCGTCGGAAGAACTGGTGCGTGAGGTGCTGACCACCGAATATACCCGCATCCCGCTGTGGCGCGACAAGCCGGAGAACATCATCGGCGTGCTGCATGCCAAGGATCTGTTGCGCGCGATCCGGGCCGTCGACGGCGACACCTCGAAGATCGATGTGGCTTCCATCGCGCTGCCGCCATGGTTCGTGCCGGAGATGCGCCCGCTGTCGGATCAGCTGAAGGCATTCCGCCGCCGCAAGACGCATTTCGCGCTGGTGGTCGATGAATATGGCGAAGTCGAAGGCATGGTGACGCTGGAGGATGTGCTGGAAGAGATCGTCGGCGATATCTCCGACGAGCACGACGTGGTGGTCGCCGGCGTCCGCGCCCAGCCGGACGGTTCCGTGGTGGTCGACGGCTCCGTCCCGATCCGCGATCTCAACCGCGCGATGGACTGGCACCTGCCCGACGAGGAGGCGACGACCGTGGCGGGCCTGGTGATCCACGAGGCGCGCTCGATCCCCGAGCGCGGCCAGAGCTTCACCTTCCACGGCTTCCGGTTTCGGGTGCTGCGCCGCGAGCGCAACCGCATCACCGCATTGCGCATCGGCCCGGTGCCGGTGGAGCCGGAGCCGGTCGGGAAGAAGCCAAGGGCCGGGACGTCGTTCTGATTTTCTAACGAGATAAGAGCAATGGCAGCAGTGCTCCCTTCCCCCTTGCGGGGAAGGGTCGGGGATGGGGGGCCCCACGCGCTGAACTTTCAGCGACGCTCTGTAAAACCTGAATGAAGAAGTCGTTGCTGCATCGCCTGCGCGACATCGCAGAGGTCGTCGCTCGCGGCACCCCCATCCCCGGCCCTTCCCCGCAAGGGGGAAGGGGGCACTACCGCCGGTGTTCGGACCAATTAGCCCGCCTCGCCCTTCGTTCGCGCCTTCAGCGCCAGCGCGTGGATCGGGCCGGCGAGTTCCGCAGCCAGCGTCGCATTGATCATTCGGTGGCGTTCGATCCGGCTCTTCCCTTCGAAGCCGTCCGACACAATATCAACTCGGAAGTGCGTCTCGCCGCCGGGCTGATGGCCGGCGTGGCCTTCATGCAGATGCGACTCGTCGGTCACCTCAAGGCGATCGGGCGCGAAGGCGTCCTGCAGTTTCTTTGAGATGATGTCTTTGACGGTCATGGCAGTTCCTCGCATATCGGCTTAACGTCTTTGCCGCATCATCGTCAATCGCTGGAAATCGGCGCCACTGGGATCATATCCGAATGTCAAGACTTGAAGCTTTTCGCGCGGCGTTGTCATAGTCCGCCATGGCCATCGACTCATCCAAATTCTTCGACTCCATCCGCATCAAGCCCAATAAGCTGAGCGCCAAGCAGCAGGCCGCCGCGCGCGAGGAAGCCGCGATGTGCGAGTGGCCGGAGTGCAAAAACAAGGGGCCGCACCGCGCCCCCAAGGGCCGCGCCAACGACAAGGAATACTGGCACTTCTGCCTGAACCATGTCCGCGAGTACAACCAGTCCTATAATTTCTTCTCCGGCATGACGCTGGACGCGGTGGCGAAGTACCAGAAGGACGCGCTGACCGGCCACCGTCCGACCTGGAAGATGGGCGCCAATGGCAGCAAGGGCAAAGGCAAGTCGCCCGAGGCCGACCTCGAAGGCGCCGCCGATCCGTTCGCAATGTTCTCTGAACTCAACGGCCGCAACCGCTGGCGGCCCGGTCCCGGCGCCAAGGCCGAAGCGCCCAAGGCCGAGACGCGCAAGATTTTCAACGCCGAGCGCAAGGCGCTTCAGGTGATGGGCCTCGGCCCCGACGCCACGCTGGAAACCGTGAAATCGACCTACAAGGCGCTGGTCAAGCAGCACCACCCCGACGCCAATGGCGGCGACCGCTCCACCGAGGATCGCCTGATCGAGATCATCAAGGCGTATAATTATCTGAAGACGGTGGTCCGGGGCTCGTAGGCTCTGTCGTCCCGGCAAGCCCGCGCGTCAGCGCGGGCGCAAGCCGGGACCCATACACGCCATCGACAAGTGGCGGCACGGCCGCAGCGGCCTTCCGTCTCTTATCTCTGGAGGCTATGGATCCCGGCGTTCGCCGGGACGACGGCGGAGAGGGCGGTGGACTTCACAGCTTGCCCGCATTCCCGCCCTCCGTAACATTTGATTAAACATGTCGGCACTCCAGCCGCCTTTATTCCGCCGCATCGCGGTTTCGGCCGCAATTAAGCCCCGCCACCAAGTTTTAACCGTTCGGGTCCAAGGGTATTTGCGCCCGCTTCGCGCGGCCGGGTCGGCTTGCGAGCAGGGGGTGTTGGGGATAATCTGCGGCCCGCTTTGGGCGTAGACGGTTGTTTCGGGGTGAGTTCGCCCCTCGGCTGCGGAGTTTCGTCTTGATATATCGCTCGGACTTTCGCGGCTCGGACCTTCGCGGCCCGCTCGTTCGCGCGCTGGTCATCTCCGCCGTTCTGGCGGCTGGTCTGGCGCTGTCCGGCTGCAACACCGACGAGATGTCGCTCGCCAGCAACGCCAAGGCCAACAAGCCGATTCCGGAAAAGCTCGTCGCCGAGATCGCGGCCAAGGACATGGACCTGCAGTCGCCGATGCTGGTGCGGCTGTTCAAGCAGGAGGCCGAGCTCGAGGTCTGGAAACAGAATCGTTCCGGCCAGTTCGCGTTGCTGAAGACCTATCCGATCTGCCGCTGGTCCGGCGACCTCGGTCCGAAGATCAAGGAAGGCGACCGCCAGGCGCCCGAGGGCTTCTACAACATCACGCCGGCGCAGATGAATCCGCAGTCGTCGTATTATCTGTCGTTCAACATGGGCTACCCCAACGCGTTCGACAAATCGCTGGGGCGCACCGGCTCGCAGCTGATGGTGCATGGCGACTGCTCGTCGCGCGGATGCTACGCGATGACCGACGAACAGATCTCGGACATCTACGCGTTGGGGCGCGAATCCTTCTTCGGCGGCCAGCGCTCGTTCCAGGTGCAGGCCTATCCGTTCAAGATGACGCCCGTGAACATGGCCCGCCACCGCAACAACCCGAACATGCCGTTCTGGAAGATGATCAAGCAGGGCTACGATCATTTCGAGGTGACGAAGCAGGAGCCGAAGGTCGAGTTCTGCGAGAACAAGTACGTGTTCGATCCGGCGCAGCCCGCCAACATGTCGCGCGCGCCTGTCTTCAACGCATCCGCCAAGTGCCCGGCCTATACGGTGACGCCGGAGATCGCCGACGCGGTGGCGCAGAAGCAGCGCGCCGACGACGCCAAAACGGCTGAGCTGGTCGCCAAGGGTGTGGCGATCGCGGCGCGCCGTCCGGACATCGACGGCGGCATGAACCGGATCTTCGCCTCCAAGCTGCCGGAAGCCTCGACCGGCCTGTCGGACCCGATCGTCCCCGGCATCGAAAGCGTCCGCGCGCCGGGCACCATCCCACCGCACGTCAATCCGCCGAAGCCGAACCTTGAGCCGTCCTCGGCGTCGCTGCTGGCGTCGGCGTCGTCGGAAGAGCCGGTGGTCGCCGTCACCCCCGGCACCAAGGTCGCCTCGGCCTCGTCGGAAGGCGGCTTCTTCAGCAACCTCGCCAAGAAGGTCGGCATCGGCGGCTCCTCGGAGACCACGGCGAGCGCCACGCCGGCTTCGACCGCAGCCACCATTGCCGCCAAGTCCAAGCCAACGCCCGCGGCCAAGCCTGCTGTTTCTGTGGCCGCCAAGCCGGTGCTGACGCCGGCCGACGCCACCAAGCAGGCCAGCGCCGCCCCGCGCCCGCCGTCGAAGCCGACTGAGCAGGGCGCTTTGCTGTCCGGCGCAGCCTCGGTGGTGCCCGCCAACAGTTTTGATACGCGGTTCTCGGCCGCCAAGTAGGGCTGATGGTCCGGAGCGACGATCGCTTCGTTCGAGCCCGCGGACCCCCATCCCCGACCCTTCCCCGCAAGGGGGAAGGGGGCATTAGCCGCGGTGCTTCTTAGCGAGCAAGCTAAGTGCATCGCGTGTAAGCTCATGAGACCTAGCTGATCCGACTTCGTCAGTTCGCTTATATTAGTTCGCAGTAATTTCGCTTTGGCAGCAGTGCTCCCTTCCCCCTTGCGGGGAAGGGTCGGGGATGGGGGCGCCACGAGCGCTTTCGCCAGAATTAGGCTCGATCATGCAAGATCGACAACGACAATTTGCCAAGCAGTTAAGGGCCGATCCGACGGATGCCGAGCGCGTGCTGTGGCCGCGGTTGAAGCACGATATCGAGCTTGGTGGATCGCACTTCCGGCGGCAGGCGTTGATCGGGCCGTTCATTGTCGATTTCGTAAGTCGCAAGGCCAGGCTGGTGATCGAGCTCGATGGCGGGCAGCATGACGAGAACCGCGCGGCGGATGATTGTCGCACGAGATTCATCGAAGCCCGTGGCTACCGGGTGCTTCGGTTCTGGAATCACGAGGTGCTGGGGAATCTGGATGGCGTGCTTCAGGTCATCCAGAGCGTGGTGACCCCCATCCCTGCCCCTTCCCCGCAAGGGGGAAGGGGGCACGACGCGCGGCGTATCGGGCTAAAGTAATCAAAGCGAAGGCCCATCAGCTCCCTTCCCCCTTGCGGGGAAGGATTGGGGATGGGGGTGCCGCAGGCGACAGCTTCTCAATAAGAACCCGTAACCTCAGCCCTCACGCATACCTTCCGTGGCAGTGCTTGTACTTCTTGCCGGAGCCGCACGGGCAGTCTTCGTTGCGGCCGACCTTGCCCCAGGTGTCCGGCCTGTTCGGATCGCGGGCGGCGATCTGCTCGGCGGTGGGCGGTGCCAAAGCGGCGCTCGCGAATGCCACTTCGTCTTCGCCGGTATTGTAGTCGAGCTTGTGCGCTTCCATCGGTGGCAGCTCGGGCTGCACGTCCGGCGGCACGATCTCGACGCGCATCAATTGCGCCGTCACCGCCTCGCGCAGGTTGGCGATCATCGCCTCGAACAGGTTGTAGGCTTCCGCCTTGTACTCCTGCAGCGGATCGCGCTGGCCGTAGCCGCGCAGGCCGATCACCTGGCGCAGATGATCCAGCATCACCAGATGCTCGCGCCACAGATGGTCGAGCGTCTGCAGCAGAATGGTCTTCTCGACGTAACGCATCACGTCGGGACCCCATTGCGCCACCTTGGCGGCCATGTGCTCGTCGGCCTTCGCCTCGATGCGGTTCAGCAGCTCCTCGTCGGCGATGCCTTCTTCCTTGGCCCATTCCTCGACCGGCAGGTCGATGTCGATGACGCGCTGCAGCTCTTCCTTCAGACCGGCCACATCCCACTGCTCGGCATACTGGTTTTCCGGGATGTGCTTGGTGACGAGGTCCTCGACGAAAGCGCGGCGCATGTCGGCGACGGTGTCGGCGACGTTCTCGCTCTTCATCAGGTCGACGCGCTGCTCGAAGATCACCTTGCGCTGGTCGTTCTGCACGTCGTCGTATTTAAGCAAGTTCTTGCGGATGTCGAAGTTGCGCGCCTCGACCTTCTGCTGCGCCTTCTCCAGCGCCTTGTTGATCCACGGATGGATGATGGCTTCGCCTTCCTTGAGGCCGAGCCGGGTCAGCATGGAATCCAGCCGGTCGGAGCCGAAGATCCGCATCAGGTCGTCTTCCAGCGACAGGAAGAACTTCGAGCGGCCTGGATCGCCCTGGCGGCCGGAGCGGCCGCGTAGCTGGTTGTCGATGCGGCGGGACTCGTGGCGCTCGGAGCCGATGATGTAGAGGCCGCCGGGGCGCGTCGCGGTCTTGGCGGGCTTGGAGCCCTTGGCGGGCTCGATTTCGGCCGTTTCCTTGGCGGCCAGCACCATCTCGCGGAATTTGGCGATCTCGGCCTTGATCTCCTCGATCTTGGCGGTCTTCTCGGCCTCGTCGGTGATGTCGGCGGTCTCGATCTGCGAGCGCATTTCGAGGGATCCGCCGAGTTTGATGTCGGTGCCGCGGCCGGCCATGTTGGTGGCGATGGTGATGGCGCCGGGGACGCCGGCTTCGGCGACGATATAGGCTTCCTGCTCGTGGAAGCGCGCGTTCAGCACCGCGAACAGCTTGCCGGGCTTGCCGGCGCGGGCAGCGGCGTAGAGCTTGTCCATCGCCTTCGGCTTGTCGAATTCGAGCTGCTTGTAGCCGTGCTTCAAGAGGTACTCGCCGAGCAGTTCGGACTTCTCGATCGAGGCGGTGCCGACCAGGACCGGCTGCATGCGCGAATTGGCGCGCTCGACCTCGGCCATGATCGCGGCGTGCTTCTCGTCCTGGGTGCGGTAGACTTCGTCGTCCTCGTCCATGCGGCCGATGCCGACATTGGTCGGCACTTCGACGACTTCCAGCTTGTAGATGTCGAACAATTCGTCGGCTTCGGTCAAAGCCGTGCCGGTCATGCCGGCCAGCTTGGCGTACATGCGGAAGTAGTTCTGGAAGGTGATCGAGGCCAGCGTCTGGTTTTCCGGCTGGACAGTGACGTGTTCTTTCGCTTCCAGCGCCTGGTGCAGGCCTTCCGAATAGCGCCGGCCCTGCATCATGCGGCCGGTGAATTCGTCGATGATGATCACCTCGTCGTCGCGGACGATGTAGTCCTTGTCCTTGTTGAACAGCGAATGGGCGCGCAGCGCCTGGTTGATGTGGTGCACGACGGAGACGTTCTCGACGTCATACAGCGTCTCGCCCTTGAGCTGGCCGGCGTCGCGCAGCAGGGTCTCGATCTTCTCCATGCCGGCTTCGGTCAGCGTCACGGTGCGCTGCTTCTCGTCGACCTCGAAATCGGTCTTCTTCTCGAGCTTGGGCAGGAAGGTATCGATGGTGTTGTAGAATTCCGAGCGGTCGTCGAGCGGGCCGGAGATGATCAGAGGCGTGCGCGCCTCGTCGATCAGGATCGAGTCCACTTCGTCGACGATGGCGTAGAAGTGGCCGCGCTGGACCATGTCCTCCAGCCGGTACTTCATGTTGTCGCGCAGATAGTCGAAGCCGTATTCGTTGTTGGTGCCGTAGGTGATGTCGCAGGCATAGGACGCCTGGCGCTCGGCATCATCCAGGCCGTGCACGATCACGCCGGTGGTCAGGCCAAGGAAGCTGTAGATCTGGCCCATCCAGCCGCTATCGCGCTTGGCGAGGTAATCGTTGACGGTGACGACGTGGACGCCCTTGCCGGCCAGCGCATTGAGATAGACGGCGAGGGTCGCGACCAGCGTCTTGCCTTCGCCGGTCTTCATCTCGGCGATGTCGCCCTCATGCAGCACCATGCCGCCAATCAGCTGGACGTCGAAATGGCGCTGACCGAGCGTGCGCTTGGCGGCTTCGCGCACCGTGGCGAAAGCGGGCACCAGGAGTTCGTCGAGCGTCTTGCCGGCGGCGATCTGCGCCTTGAATTCTGAAGTGCGGGCCTTGAGCGCCTCGTCGGAGAGAGCGGCGATTTCCGGCTCCAGCGCGTTGATGGCGGCCACGCGCGTCGAGTAGGCCTTGATGCGGCGGTCATTGGCGGAGCCGAAGAACTTGCGGGCGAGCGCGCCGATCATAACGAAATCCTGTCTTTGCAGTTCGGCGTTGCCGCCGTGAGGTAGTCAGCGGGGCAAATGGCCCCCGGAACGCATCGGGCCAGAGGCCCGATCGGGCCGGCCATGATGTGTGGGAAAGAGGGTATCAAGGGTTCACTGGCGAAAGCGTTCCAATGGCAGGGGCACAGCCGAAAATGCGCATAGCCACCGGCCAGTTTTGCAGAGATATGGCTGGGGCAGAGGGTTGTCAACGGCGGCGCTTGGTCGCGAACCTGTCAAGGATTTCATCATTTTGACAGAGTTTTCGCGTTGCCAAGAGGGGTCGTTTAAGTGACTGTCCCGCCGACCCCGATAGCCCACCTTCCCCCGAGATAAGGATTTTCCATGACCATCGTATCGCCCGCCAAGAAACCGGGCCAGCGCCCGGGGCTCGCACTGGCCGCCCTGACCGGCGCCTTCGCGATGGCAATGCTGTCCAGCTTCCCGGTCTATGCCCAGGGGGCCGATGCCGCCAACCCCGTCCTGGCCAAGGTCAACGGCTCCGAGATCCGCGCCAGCGATGTCGCTCTGGCGGAAGAAGAACTCGGCCCCAGCCTGGCGCAGATGGATCCGGCGACCAAGAAGGACAACGTGCTGTCGTTCCTGATCGATATGAAGATCGTCGCCAAGGCGGCCGAGGACAAGAAGATCGCCGACCGCGAGGACTTCAAGACCAAGCTAGCCTTCGCCCGCAACCGGCTGCTGATGGACAATCTGCTGGCCGTCGAAGGCAAGGCCGCGGTGACCGATGACAATATGAAGAAGGTCTATGAGGACGCCGCCAAGCAGATCACCGGCGAGGCCGAGGTTCATGCAAGGCACATCCTGGTCGAGACCGAGGCCGAGGCCAAGACGATCGCGGATGAGCTGAAGAAGGGCGCCGACTTCGCCGAACTGGCGAAGAAGAAGTCTAAGGACCCAGGTGCGGCCGATGGCGGCGATCTCGGCTTCTTCACCAAGGACCAGATGGTGCCGGAATTCTCCGCCGTGGCGTTCGCCATGGAGCCCGGCAAGATCTCGGATCCCGTGAAGTCGCAGTTCGGCTGGCACATCATCAAGGTCGAGGAAAAGCGCAACCGCCAGGCCCCGGCCTTCGAGCAGGTCAAGCCGCAGATCGAGACCTATGTCGTACGCAAGGCGCAGGCCGACTACGTCACCGGCCTTCGCGCCGCCGCCAAGGTCGAGCGTATGGACCAGGCGGCAGCCACCCCGGAAGTCGCCAAGCCCGCCGAAGCCCCGAAGGCCGACGCGCCGAAGCCTGCCGACAGCAAGATGGCCCCTGCGAAGAAGTAAGCCTGAGCGTGACGCGCTGATCTTCCCTCTCCCCTTGTGGGAGAGGGTGGATCGACCGCGAAGCGGTCGAGACGGGTGAGGGGGCCACAAGCTCCGAGCCTGGAATTACCCCTCATCGGACCGCGCTTCGCGCGGCCACCTTCTCCCACAAGGGGAGAAGGGACGATGGAGCCGCTGCGTTCGAGCATCCTTGTTCAAGTGACGATCCCGACAAAAAGCCCGCTCTTTTCGCAGAAAGCGGGCTTTTTGCTGTCCGGGAGTAACCTCAGCCGATCTTGCGGCCGATATCGAGAAATTTCTGCCGGCGCTGCTGGCGGATGGTGGCGGCATCCAGCCCGCGCATGTCGTTGAAGGCCTGCGCAATGGCGTCGCCGGTGGTGGCGATCATCGAGGCGGCATCGCGGTGGGCGCCGCCGGCGGGCTCTTTCAGGATCTGGTCGATCACGCCGAAGCGCAGCAGGTCCTGCGCGGTGATCTTCATGTTGGTGGCGGCTTCCTGGGCCTTGGTGGAATCTCGCCACAGGATCGAGGAGGCCGCTTCCGGCGAGATCACGCTGTAGATCGCGTGCTCCAGCATCAACACGCGGCTGGCGGTGGCGATCGCGATCGCGCCGCCGGAGCCGCCTTCACCGATGATCACGGCGACATTGGCAACGCCGAGCCCGAGGCAGGCGTCGGTCGAGCGCGCGATGGCTTCCGCCTGGCCGCGCTCTTCCGCGCCGATGCCGGGGTAGGCGCCGGCGGTATCGACCAGCGACAGAACGGGAATGCCGAAGCGGTCGGCCATCTCCATCAGGCGCACCGCCTTGCGGTAGCCCTCGGGGCGCGCCATGCCGAAATTGTGCTTCAGCCGGCTTTCGGTGGTGTTGCCCTTTTCCTGGCCGAGTACGCAGACCGCCTCGCCGCGAAACCGGCCGAAGCCCCCGACCATCGCCTCGTCGTCACCGAACTTGCGGTCGCCGGCCAATGGCGTGAATTCGGTGATCAGCGTCTCGATGTAATTCATGCAATGCGGCCGCTGCGGATGCCGCGCGACCTGGGTCTTCTGCCACGGCGTCAGGCTCGCATAGAGCTCGTGCAGCGCGGACGCCGCCTTGTCCTCGATGCGAACGATTTCCTCGCCGATGTCGCTGCCGCCAGCGGCCAGCGCGCGCAGCTCATCCACCTTCGCGTCGAGTTCGGCGACAGGCTTTTCGAAATCGAGATAAGAGCGCATGTTTTCGGACATTCAATGGATATGGGGGCGCAGGCGGGCGGGCGAAACAGCTATCGCAGGCTTTTCAAGTCAAAATGCGGCGGAAGTCAAGCAGGCGAAGGAAATGGCGTTATAGATCAAACAGTTAATTTCATGGCGGCGATCCGCGCGGTCGCGATCGGCGGGGCGCCGCGGGCTGAACGCCGATTTCGCGGCGGTGTCGCAGAGCTCTCATCGGACGGCCGCAGCGGCTGCCTGCACCTGGCGGCGGCGACGCCACCACCACGTCGCAGCACCCGCGAGCGCGGCGATCACCATGACCGCCGGAATCCAGATCTGCTTGCCGTAGCCGGTCGCGTGCGGCAGGCCGCTATAATGGTGTAGCATCGACACCGCCAACACGCCGGGTAGGACATGCGCCGGTGCCCAGAGCATGACCGCGGAGACATTGATCCCGTAGAACTTCAGCGGGCGCATGCCGAGCGCGCCGGCGGTGACGGGCACGAAGGCGCGGATCGGCGGCACGAAGCGGCCAAACAGCACCGCCAGCACGCCGAAGCGATGGAAGAACGCCTCGCTTTGCGCGATCAGTGCGGGGTATTTCGACATCGGCCAGGCCTCGAGAATGCGCTGTTGTCGCACATGCCCGGTCCAGAACGCCACGCCGTCGCCGATCACGGCCCCGGCGGCCGCCGCCAGCAGCACGCCGATCAGGTCGAGATCGCCAGACGGCACCAGCGCACTCAGCGCCAGAATGATGGTCGAGCCGGGAATAACCGAGCCGACCACCGGCACCGCTTCCAGCATGGCGGCTAGAAACAGCACGAGATAGCCGAGCCAGGCATGCAAGGCTACGAAATGGGTCAGAGATTCAATCCAGGAAGCCACGCAATATCCGTTCCGTCGCCAGCGCGCCGTTCATTGCAGATACGAATACAACCGCTGATCGGGCGATGAGATCCGCAAATCGAGCGGCCACAACGTGGTGCGCAGCATTTCTGATTCGCAGGGCTGCCCTCCAAAAATATCCTGCCAATCTATCTTGATGATATTGCAACGGAACTTTGATGGCCGGGTGGGCTTTGTCCGGCAGCATTGGTCTGCTACGTTCGCCGCAGCACCCATTCGCAGCCATTGTGACTGGTTTCGGAAAATCCGGGACCACGGAGGATTGATGACCGCCGCCATGACCAAACCGCAAGAAATCACCGGATCGCCCAGCGGCATCCCCGACATCAAGCTGTCGGTCCGGAAGGTGTTCGGCATCGATTCCGACCTCGAAGTGCCCGCATTTTCCAACGGCGACCCGCACGTCCCGGACGTCGATTCCGATTACCGCTTCGACCGCAATACCACGCTGGCGATCCTGGCGGGCTTCGCGCGCAACCGTCGCGTCATGGTGACCGGCTTCCACGGCACCGGCAAATCGACCCATATCGAGCAGGTCGCCGCCCGCCTGAACTGGCCGTGCGTGCGCGTCAATCTCGACAGCCACATCAGCCGCATCGATCTGGTCGGCAAGGATTCGATCGTGGTGCGCGACGGCAAGCAGGTCACGGAATTCCGCGACGGTATCCTGCCCTGGGCACTGCAGAACAACATCGCGCTGGTGTTCGACGAATATGACGCCGGACGCCCCGACGTGATGTTCGTGATCCAGCGCGTGCTGGAAGTCTCCGGCCGCCTGACGCTCCTGGACCAGAACAAGGTGATCAAGCCGCACCCGTCGTTCCGGCTGTTCTCGACCGCCAATACGATCGGCCTCGGCGACACTTCGGGCCTGTATCACGGCACCCAGCAGATCAACCAGGGTCAGATGGACCGCTGGTCGATCGTCACCACGCTGAACTATCTCGCCCATGACGAGGAAGTCGAGATCGTGCTGGCCAAGGCCAAGCATTATCGCACCAATGAGGGCCGCGACATCGTCAACAAGATGGTGCGCCTCGCCGACCTCACCCGCAACGCCTTCGCCAATGGCGACCTGTCGACGGTGATGAGCCCGCGCACGGTGATCACCTGGGCCGAGAACGCCGATATTTTCAGCGACATCGGCTTCGCATTCCGCGTCACCTTCCTCAACAAGTGCGACGAACTGGAGCGATCGCTGGTCGCGGAGTTCTACCAGCGATGCTTCAATGCGGAATTGCCGGAGAGCTCGGTGAACGTCGCGCTGAGCTAAAAGACTTTTCTTGTTTCCCCTCCCCCCTTGTGGGGGAGGGTGGATCGAACACGCGTAGCGGGTTCGAGACGGGAGAGGGGGCGCAGCAGAATACGACCCCTCTCCCGCCTTAGCTCCGCCGTAGCCGATGCAATGCATCGGCGTTATTTTATAACGGCGGCCGGAAGGCCGCCTACGCACCCTCTCCCGCAAGGGGAGAGGGGAAGAAAGCGACGGCGATGAGCACGACACCCACCACCAACAAATTCCGCACCGGCGCCAAAGAAGCGCCGACCGAGCCGTTCAAGCGCGCGGTGACGTCGTGCCTGCGGGCGATCTCGAAATCGCCAGAGCTGGAAGTGACCTTCGCCGCCGAGCGGCCCGGCCTGTCGCCGGGCAAGGCGCGGCTGCCGGAGCCGGCGCGCAAGATGAGCAAGCGCGATGCCGCGATCGTGCGCGGTTACGCTGATTCCATCGCGCTGAAGCTCGCCTGCCACGATCCGAAAGTGCATCGCAAGCTGATGCCGGGCAATCCGCAGGCGCGCGGCGTGTTCGAGGCGGTCGAGCAGGCGCGTGTCGAGGCGATCGGCTCGCTCCGCATGGCAGGCGTCGCCAAGAACCTCGGCGCGATGCTCGACGATCATTTTCATCGCGGCAAGTTCGACGAGATCACCGACCGCGCCGACGCGCCGCTGGCGGATGCGCTGGCGATGCTGGTGCGCGAGCGCCTGACCGGCCTGGCGCCGCCGAACGCGGCGAAAAAGATGGTCGACCTGTGGCGTCCGATTCTCGAAGACAAGATCGGGCACCGCCTCGACCAGCTTACGGGCTTTACCGAGAACCAGGCCAAGTTCGGTGACGCCGTGCATGACCTGTTGTCCGCGCTCGAACTCGGCGACGAGCGCAACGCCGATTCCGAGGACGACCAGAGCGAGGACGACGAGCGCCAGGGCGAGAACGACCAGGCCGGCGCCGAAGGTTCGCCGGAGAGCGACGCCTCGCAGGAAATGAGCGCCGACCAGGCTGAGGCGACCTCCGACGAGATGTCCGACCAGTCGATGGAAAGCGCCCAGGCCTCGACCTCCGACACCTTCGATGAAGGCGAGACGGGCGAGGACGAGACGCCGGGCGAGGCGACACGGCCGAATTCCCGCGGCGCCAACGAACTGCGCGGGCCGGAATATCATGCCTTTGCGCCGAAATTCGACGAGGTGATCGCCGCCGAGGACCTCTGCGACCATGACGAGCTGGAGCGGCTGCGCTCCTATCTCGACAAGCAGCTCGCGCATCTGCAGGGCATCGTGGCGCGGCTCGCCAACCGGCTGCAGCGCAAGTTGATGGCGCAGCAGAACCGCGCCTGGGATTTCGACCTCGAGGAGGGCATCCTCGATCCCGCGCGGCTGTCGCGCGTGGTCACCGATCCGCACCATCCGTTGTCCTTCATGCACGAGAAGGAAGCGACGTTCCGCGATACCGTGGTGACGCTGCTGCTCGACAATTCCGGCTCGATGCGCGGCCGCCCGATCACGGTGGCGGCGACCTGCGCCGACATTCTGGCGCGTACGCTCGAGCGCTGCGGCGTCAAGGTCGAGATTCTCGGCTTCACGACGCGGGCCTGGAAGGGCGGACAGTCGCGCGAGGCGTGGCTCGCCGCCGGCAAGCCCGCGAACCCGGGTCGTCTCAACGATCTGCGCCACATCATCTACAAGTCGGCCGATGCGCCGTGGCGCCGGGCGCGCAAGAATCTCGGGCTGATGATGCGCGAGGGGCTGCTGAAGGAAAATATCGACGGAGAGGCGCTCGACTGGGCGCACAAGCGCCTGCTTGGCCGCTCCGAGCAGCGCAAGATCCTGATGATGATTTCGGATGGCGCGCCGGTCGACGATTCCACGCTGTCGGTCAATCCCGGCAATTATCTGGAGCGCCACCTGCGCCACATCATCGAGGAGATCGAGACCCGCTCGCCGGTCGAGCTGATCGCGATCGGCATCGGCCATGACGTGACGCGCTATTATCGCCGCGCCGTGACCATCGTGGACGCCGAAGAACTCGGCGGCGCGATTACCGAGAAGCTGGCGGAATTGTTCAGCGAAACGTCAGGCGCCGCGCCGACCGGCCGCCGCCGGCGCAAGACGCATTAGTATACTTATGACAGCGCTCCGGCCTGAGTGCTCCCTCCCCCCTTGCGGGGGAGGGTCGGGGAGGGGGGTAACCACAAGCGACGTCGCCCGTGGCACCCCCACCCCCGGCCCCTCCCCGCAAGGGGGAGGGGGGACGATAGCGCGGCGTTTTATTCGCGCGCCGATCGTTGCCATTGCTGCTTTTATGTTCTCATCTCTCGCTCACGCCCAAACCATTCCCGCCACTCCGCCGCCGACCCGCGAGCCTGTCTCGATCGAGGTCGACGCCCGCCCGGTCCCATCCTTCGACACCCGCGATCGCAGCCATGTGCAGTTCGGCCAGTTGCGCTATCGCAGCGGCCTGATCCTCACCTCGAAATATCGCGACTTCGGCGGCCTCTCCGGCATCCGGCTGGATGCCAGGGGCGAGGGCTTCGTCTCGATCAGCGACCAGGGCAACTGGTTCACCGGCAAGATTGCGTATAGCGGCAAGGCGATGGTCGGCCTGACCGATGTCGAGGCGGCGCCGATCCTGGGCCCCGATGGTCGCGCCATCACCGCGCGCAAATGGTATGATAGCGAGTCGATCGCGGTCGATGGGCCGACCGTCTATGTCGGCCTCGAGCGGGTGCACCAGATCCTGAAATTCGATTTCGGACGCGATGGCGTGCGCGCCCGCGCCGAGGTGCTTCCGCAGCCGCCGGGCATGCGCAAGCTGCCGTCCAATGGCAGCCTGGAATCGCTGGTGGTCGGTCGCAAGGGTCTTGCGCTGGCGGGAACGTTGATCGCGATTTCCGAACGGGGCCTCGATCCCGCTGGCAACATCATGGCCTGGCTGATCGGCGGCAAGGCGACGGCGACGTTCTCGGTGCGCCGCACCGACAGCTACGACATCAGCGACGCCGCGCAGCTGCCGACCGGCGACCTGCTGGTGCTGGAGCGCAAATTGTCGCTGCTCGGCGGCGCCGGCATTCGCATCCGCCGCATCGCTCTGGCGTCGATCGCCGCCGGCGCCACGGTGGATGGTCCCTCGATTTTCGATGCCGACTTAGGCCACGAAATCGATAATTTCGAAGGCCTCGATGTTCATGTCACCGAAGACGGCGACACCGTGCTGACGCTGGTATCCGACGACAATTTCTCAATGCTGCAACGGACGCTGCTGCTGCAGTTCACGTTGGTGGAATAACGGCGCGCTGCAGTTCGCCCCGCAGCACGCCCCGCGCAGGGCGCCTAGGCCGCCCGGGTCTTGGCGTCGTGCGCTTCGATCAGGGCCCGGATCTCGGCGGCGGGTTTGGCGGCGCTGAACAGCCATCCCTGAATCTCCGTGCAGCCGAGCGTGCGCAGCAGTTCTTTCTGGGCCTGCGTCTCGACGCCTTCCGCAGTGGTGATCATGTCGCGCGAGGACGCAATGGTGACCACCGCCTGCACGATCGAGGAGGATCCTTTCGGTTCGGCGATTTCGGTCACGAAGCAGCGATCGATCTTGATCTTGTCGAACGGGAAGCGTTGCAAATAGCTCAGCGACGAGTAGCCGGTGCCGAAATCGTCGAGCGCGATCCGCACGCCAATGGCGCGAAGTCCGTGCAGAACGGTCAGGGCGACCTCGTCGTCGCGGATCAGCACGGCCTCGGTAATCTCGAGCTCGAGTCGCGCCGGTGCCAGTCCGGAAGCAGCCAGCGCCGCGGCAACCTTGATCGACAAAGTGTGGCTGCGAAACTGGACCGGCGAGACGTTGACCGCCAGCTTGATGTCCTGCGGCCAACCCGCGGCTTCCTTGCAGGCGGTGGTCAGCACCCATTCGCCGAGCTGGTTGATGACGCCGATTTCCTCGGCGACCGGAATGAAATCGGCGGGCGAAACCACACCACGCCGGGGGTGACGCCAACGCAGCAAGGCCTCGCATCCCGATATGCTGTCGTCGGCCAGCTTGAGCAACGGCTGGTAGTACACCTCAAAGCCGCCCGAGGTCAGATTGCCGCCGGCGATGGCATCGCGCAAATCGTGCTCGAGGGCGCGGCGGCTTTGCACGCGCGCGTCCATTTCCGGCTCGAAGAAACGATAGGTGCGGCGGCCGTCGGCCTTGGCGCTGTACATCGCCAGGTCCGCGTTCCTCAGCAATTGGTCAAGGTCGCTGCCGTCCTGCGGCGCAAGGGCGACGCCCATGCTGGCGTCGGTCAGCAGACGATGGCCGAGACATTCGAACGGCTCGCGGATGGCCGTGTGGATGCGCTCCATCAGGTCGACGAGTTCATCGCGATTTTTCAGGTCGGTCCGTACGATGGCGAATTCGTCGCCGCCCAGCCGCGCGACCACGTCGGTGTTGCGCACGCAGTCTTTCAGCCGCTTGGCCACCTCCGTCAGCAGCGCGTCGCCGACCGAATGGCCGAGGGAATCATTGATGCTCTTGAATTCGTCCATGTCGACATAGATCACGGCGCATTGCTGGCCTCGCGAAATCCACCCCAGCTCCTGCGATAGCATCTTGTGAAACAGCGCCCGGTTGGGAAGGTCGGTGAGCGTGTCGTAATGCGCCAGATGGGCGATGCGTTCTTCCACACGGTGGCGCTCGGTGATGTCCTCGTGGGTGACGACCCAGCCGCCATCGGTGATCGGCTGGCACTGCAGATGGATCACGCGCCCGTCGTTCAGGGAAATGGTCCTGGCGTGCCGGGTCTTGACCGTTTCGAGGACCTTCATCGAGAGCGTGTCGAGATCGTCGCCGTCGCAAGCGCCGTTGATGCGGTGATGGGCCAGGGCCTCGCGCAGCGGCATGCCCTGCCAGATGGTGTCGCGGGGCAAATGATACATATCGAGATAGCTCTGATTGACGATCACGGCGCGCGCGTCGGCATCGAACATCAGCAGGCCCTGCGTCATGTTGTTGATTGCCTTCCTGAGCCGCTCCCTCTCCAGCTTGAGCTGCGCGCGCGACAATTGGTTCTGCTGGCGGACCTGGCCGATGACCAGATACAAAACGCCGATGACCAGCAACGCCGCCAGCAGGGCGGCAATGACGGTCACTCGCCTCACCGCGTACCAATCGACCAGCACGCGATCGAGTGGGGTGCTGGCGACGATTGCCAGCGGGAAGCCTGGGATCCGCTGGATCGACGACATTCGCTCGCGTCCGTCGATGATGCCGGTGTGGATCAGGGTCGACGGCTCGACGCTCGTTTCTATCCGGGACAGGGCAACATCGGGCGTGAAGCTCTTGCCGATCATGTCGTTCACGTGCGGAAAACGAGCCAGCAAAGTGAACGTCTCATTCCACAGCGCTATCGTGGAATCCTGGCTCGGCGATACCGTGGCGAAGAAGGCCTGGAATTGCTCTGGCGCCACATGGCGGGTCACCACGCCGAGGAATTCACCGTTCGGCCCCATAAGCCGTCGGGCGAACAGCAAGCGTGGCTGATCGCTGATCGGGCTGAGGATCAACTCCGAAACCTCCTCGTTGGCGTTGCCCCCGGCGTCCTTGAGCTGCTGAAAATACTTGCGGTCTCCGAAATTGACGTGCACGGCCGGCCGGCCCTGGGTGGAGTTTATCAGCCAGCCCTCGGCATCGAGGATGTTGAGGGTGCTGCTTACCTTGCTGTTCAGCTTGGCCTTCAGCCTGATGTGCTCCTCGGTCGTGCTCATGAGTTCGATGAAGCGTTCCGGCGTCACGACGCCGGCAAGCTGCAGATGGATCGAAATGTCACGCTGAACGCGATCGAGATCGCTGAATTCCTTTTCGTAGTGGCGCGTCAACAGCACCAGTCTGTTTTCCTGCTCGCGACGATGGTTCTCGAGCGCGCTGTCGCGGAAGCTGATGATCGTCAGGGTGGCCGCGAGAATGATGGCGCCCAAAAGGACGACGCCGGTCGCGATCAGCCAACGGACGGGATTTCGCCGCTTCCCCGCGCCATCCAGCCGATGCTTCCGTCCCCGCCAGCCCATGTCGTCCCCCTGAAAGTTCCAAACTAGGGTTCCATAAGTGGAGAGAGTGTTACTGAAAACGGTAAACGACGGCCATATGCGGTACCTGGATCATTCATCCCGGTAAAAATATTTGATGAAGCGGTCGTGGCGTCAGGGTCAGGCGTGGACGCCGCAGCGCGTCTGCAGTGCTGCGGTGAGATGGTCGAGGCGAAACGCAGCGCGCGGCTGGTATCCAGGTGTCGCCAACGCTCAGGCCGCCGCAGCCCTGGTGCGGAGCGCTTCGATCAGCCGACGTACCTCGGCGGCGGGTTTCGCGGCACTGAACAGGTAGCCCTGCATCTCGGTGCAGCCCAGCGCGCGCAGCAATTCCTTCTGCTGCTGGGTTTCCACGCCCTCCGCGGTGGTCGTCATGTGCCGCGAGGCGGCGATGTTGACCACCCCCTGAACGATCACCGACGAACCGTGCGGCTCGGCGATATCGGTCACGAAGCAGCGGTCGATCTTGATCTTGTCGAACGGAAAGCGCTGCAGGTAGCTCAAGCTGGAATAGCCGGTGCCGAAATCATCGAGCGCGATCCGCACGCCGATTTCCCGCAACTGATGCAGGATCGTCAGCGCGACGTCGTCGTCGCGGATCAGGACGGCTTCGGTGATCTCCAGTTCCAGCCGTTGTGCCGGCAGGCCCGAATGGGCCAGCGCTGCGGCCACCTTCAGGGCCAGCGACTGGCAGCGAAACTGGAGCGGCGAGACGTTCACGGCGACGCGGATATCGTCCGGCCATGTCGCCGCCTCGCTGCAGGCCGTGTCGAGGACCCATTCGCCAAGCTGGCTGATGACACCGATTTCCTCGGCGACCGGAATGAATTCGGCCGGCGAGATCATGCCGCGCTCGGGATGCTGCCAGCGCAGCAGGGCCTCGCAGCCGACGATGCGGTCGTCGGACAGATCGACCAGCGGCTGATAGTAAACCTCGAAGCCGCCTTCCCGGAAGCCGCCATGGGCGATGGCCTGGCGCAGATCCAGCTCCAGCATGCGGCGGGCGCGGACCTTGGCGTCCATTTGCGGTTCGAAGAAACGATAGGTGCGCCGGCCGTCGGCCTTGGCGCCGTACATCGCCAGGTCGGCGTTCTTCAGCAGCGAATCCAGGTCGCTGCCGTCCTGTGGCGCCAGCGCGATACCGATGCTGGCATCGGTGAGCAGACGGTGGCCGAGACATTCGAATGGCTCGCGGATCGCGGCATGGATTCGCGCGACCAGATCGGTGATGTCGCTGCGTGTCGCGATGCCGGTCTGCACGATGGCGAATTCGTCGCCGCCGAGCCGCGCGACCATGTCGGAGCCGTTCACGCAACGCCGCAGCCGTTGCGCGATATACTTCAGTAATTCGTCGCCCACCGGATGTCCGAGCGAGTCGTTGATACTCTTGAATTCGTCGATGTCGATGTAGAGCACCGCGCATTGCGCGCCATTCGCCAGGTTGGCGAGCTCCCGTTCGAGCTCTTCGCGAAACAGCACGCGGTTTGGCAGGTCGGTGAGCGCGTCATAATGCGCCAGATGCGCGATCTTTTCCTCGCTGCGGCGGCGCTCGGTAATGTCTTCGTGCGTCGCGACCCAGCCACCGTCGGGAACCGGCCGCCTGCTGATCTGGACCGAACGGCCGTCGCCGGTCTGCAGCACGTCGCTGGTGGTCTGCCAGACGTCTTTCAGGACTTCGCTGACGTAGGTATTGATGTCGCCGATGAACGAGCCGTGTGCCTTTCGATGGGCAATCAGGTCGCGGAAGTGGCTGCCGGGAAGTGCGAGCTCCGGCGGGACCGTGTACATGTCGAGATAGGGTTTATTGCAGATCACGACGCGGGCCTTTTTGTCGAACAAGACCAGGCCCTGCGTCATGTTGTTGATGGCGATATCGAGCCGGTCCTTTTCAAGCGTCAACTGCGCTTGCGCAAGGCGGCTTTGCTGCTGGATCTTGCGGATCACCAGCAGCAGCAGGATGGCGATGACCAAGGCGGAGAAACTGGCCGTCACGATCAGGAACCTGGTCTGGGCGCGCCAGTCTGCCAGGACGTCGTCGGTTGCCCTGGTCGCGACCAGCGCGATCGGAAAATCCCGCAGCGAGCGGATCGATCCGATGTGCTCGATCTGATCGAAGGGGCTGATCACGCGCATCGTGACCGGCTGGCCGCTCGCTTGCAGATGTTGCAACAGCACGCCGCTGCTGGGCTCTTTCGTAAAGATCTCCCCTATGACCGGATACCGGGCCAGTAGCGTGCCGTCGCGGTGGACAATGGCGATGGCGGAATTGTCGCCGAGCGTCACGGAAGCGAGGAATTTTTCGAATTCCATCGGCTCGACGCCGCGGGTCACCACGCCGAGGAATTGTCCGTCGGGGCCGCTGATACGGCGTGCAAACAAGGTCTTCGGGCGCCCCGTGATGCGGCTTTGCATGTGCTGAACGAACTCTCCGTCGGTGATGAAATCCTGCGATTTCAAAGCCTGGAAATATTCGCGATCGGCGAGGTTGAGTTCCGGCGCCGGCCAATTGCCGGACCAGGCGACGAGGCGACCCTCGGCATCGAGCACGGTGATGTCACCGACGGCGTCATCATCGACCTTCGACGTCAGCATCACATGGGATTCATAGCTCGACATGCGGCTGGCGAAGCTGATCGGAGATCGTACGCCATTTGCAAGCAGGTCGGCGGTCAGGCTTTTCTGGATGCGCTTCAGGTCCTGGAATTGATGATCGAAATGTCGCGTCAGCAGCAACAACGTTTTTTCCAGTTCATGCGCGGAATTGGCCAGCGCACGCTCACGGAAATGATTGACCGTCATCACGGTGCCGAGCGCGATCGCGCCGATCAGCACGATGCCCGCGACGATCAGCCAGCGCACGACGCCACGCCGCATCCCCGACAGGCGATGTCGTGCGGTCGGACCCGGTATGTCGGCCTTCTGGCCCCACAGACGAAACTTCATGTCGTCACTCCCCCGGTTCGGAACGCTACGGGGCAAGGGTGCAGGGGAGGTTAGCAAGGCCGGTGAATCAGCGGTTAAGAACCGGCCTCAATTACCGCCGACTGCACCGGGCGGCGTGCGCTTTGCGAGGCGATGGTAACGGGATAGGTGCAATTGCGGCCCTGCGCCTTGGCGGAGTACAGCGCCAGATCGGCGTGGCCGACCAGATCGGCGGGCCTTTGGCCGGCCGCCGGCCGCAGGCTGGCAACGCCGATGCTCACGGTGACGGCCGCGCCGGTGTTCAGTTCCTCGACCTGGGAGCGGATCCGTTCGCCGAGCTCGATCGCCTGGGACTGCGACAGGCCGGGCAGCAACAGCGCGAATTCCTCTCCGCCGTAACGCGCGGCGCAATCGCTGGCGCGTTGCGCGTGGCCGGCGATGCAGCCGGCGATTTCGACCAGGGCCACATCGCCGGCCTGGTGGCCGAAGGCATCGTTGAACGCCTTGAAATGGTCGGCATCGATCATCAGCAGCGCCAGCGGCGCGTTTGCGCGCAACGCGCGGCGCCATTCCCTGGCCAGCGTGGCGTCGAAATGCCGGCGGTTGCCGAGCCCGGTCAGCGCATCGGTGATCGCCAGCCGCGCCATCTCGTCCTCGATGCCGGCGCGCTTCTTCATCTCGCGCATCAGCAGCAGCAGCACGGCCAGCACGAGCAGGAACAGCGCGCCCATCGCGCCGGCAATCACCAGCGCCTCGCGGCGCCAGTCGGCGAAGATCGCGCGGGTCGAGCGGCCGACGATCACGATCAGTGGATTGCGGGCGTCGCGCCAGACATAGAGCCGCTCGATGCCATCGACCGCGCTCGTCGCGACATGGGAACCGGACAGCGCCGCCAGCGCCTGCTGCACGACCGGCAGCCGGCTGACGTCGGTTCCAATCACCGCCATGTCCAGCGGCGCGCGCATGATCTGCAGCCCGTCCTGCCGGACCACGCTGACAACGTCGTCGGGCTGCAAATGCAGCCCCGCGACCAGCTCGTCGAAATAGCTGTAGCGGATCATGCCGGCGACCACGCCGAGAAAGCGGCCGTCGCGCGTCGCGATGCGCCGGCTCAACACCAGGCCATAGGTGCCGTCGTGCAGCATCGGTTTGGAGATATACAGCCCGGCCAGCGGATCGCGCCGATGCACCTTGAAGAATTCGGCGTCGGCAAAACTGCGCGCCGTCGCGGGCTGCGCGGCGGAATCGATGGTGACGGTTCCGGCCTCGTCGAGCACCTGGATGGCGCCGAACTGCCGCGGCGGCGTGGTGTGATCGAATAGGATCGCCTGCCGGATCGACGGCGTGGCGTTGAGCACTTGTGGCGCCGTCATGTTGGCGGCCACCGCGCTCAGCGACAGGTCGAGCAATTCGACGTTGTGGCTGATGTCGCCGTCGATGCGGGCGGCGACATTGCCGAGCATCTGCTGCGCCAGCCGCTCGTCGCCGGTCCGCATGCCGAGCAGCACGCTGCCGCAGATCGCCATGAAGCCGATCACGGCGAGCAACGCGCCGGCAAGCAGCCAGCGCGGAGATATCCGTCGGATAGGTTCTGGAACTGGCCGTGCTGGCATCAGATGTGGTCGCACTCATTCGGCGGCGTTGCAACGCATCACCTATCATCGCTCCGCGCGATGTCCGACAGATACGACCGATATCCAGTAATGTTTCGCAGCAGCGACGCGACAATGTGAATGCACGGTTAACGACAGCGGCGCATTTCACCGGATCTGTGCCGCCGCGCGCCGGGGACCATGCGGTCCGTAACTGCTTTTGGCGACGTCAAGTTGTGCCGCAGGACATGGCGATGACAGCGCGCCGGCGTGGGCCGGTTGCCGCGCGAGCACGAAGGTTTGGCCGCTGCGGCTGATCGCAGCCACCACGACAACGGCGGCGGGCTGTCG
Source organism: Tardiphaga sp. vice154 (assembly GCF_007018645.1). Classification (NCBI taxonomy): domain Bacteria; kingdom Pseudomonadati; phylum Pseudomonadota; class Alphaproteobacteria; order Hyphomicrobiales; family Nitrobacteraceae; genus Tardiphaga; species Tardiphaga sp. vice154. The sequence goes on along the minus strand of NZ_CP041399.1, from coordinate 5,190,103 downwards.
CCCGCCGCCGTTGTCGTGGTCATGCGATCGGTTCGCGTCGTGTTCCGTTACAGCATCGAGCGATCGACGTCGCGGATTTCGCCGGTACGGGCGTCGACATCGACCTCGATATATTTGCCGTTGATATCGCGGCCCTCGATCTCCCACTGATCGCCGTCGAAATTAGTATTCGACACCGTCACCACGCCGATCTCCTGGGCCACCACCAGCGCCTGCTGCAGCGTGAACGGCCCCTGCGCGACCGGCACCTCGCGGACGTAGCGCTCACCGACATAGACGTCCGCCGCCAGCACCGGCGTCGCCGCCGAGATCGTCACCGCCGCCAGCATGGGCAGCATCGCCTTGCGCAGGATGTTATTCATCGGAAACTCCTCGATTGATCTTGCGCTTCGCAGCGCACCAAAAGAAGAACCGCGCGGGCGGCGGCGTGTTCCCGAACGAAATGGGGCGATGTTGTGGTGTGCCATACCGAAATGCTCGCCGCAAATGGCTTTCCGTTTTAAGCGGAGTTATTTGCTAGACCATTTTGATGCCGACCGTTTTATCGTCGCTCGTCGAAAACGCGCCGACAGTATAACTATCATCTTCTAACTCAGGCTCAATCATTGCTGTTGCATAAATAATCTGATGTTCGACCTTGCTCTCTCGGGATATACGAAGCATCTGAAGTTGAAAATTCTGACTTCGTATGGCCTCGACCCCCATGTTTTCGTGAGAGTCGATCATACAAAAGCGTGGGTGTCGAAAAAAAGGATTCTTTGTTGCCGCTGCAAAGAAACCCAGAAAGAAGCTGCTCCTTAGGATTGCTCGCGAACTAGCGGAAAAGTAATTTTCGTCGTCCACCGTGATTTTATTGTCCGAGAATGTAAAGCTGACACTTTGAGGGTCTTCGAAGATATCTTGGCGGCGGAGATCGAGAATCAAGAGCTTCTTAATTTCAGTGCTTATGCTTGTGTATGCAGCCGCCATTCGGGCTTCTTGTTGAGCGCGCAGACCTTCATTGTCAGACTTCAGCTTGTATATTTCACTTTGAAGCGCATTCTTACGATCGGACAATGCGCGAATTGTCTCGGCCAGTTGCGCCTTCTGCTCAATATCTTCAGCTTGCCGCTGCAGATATCCCGATCTGCGATGAAGCTCTCGCAGTCGCTCTCGCTCAGTGCTTGAGGGAAGCGATTGTATGCTAGCGAGCCGCCGAGAGGCTTCTTTCCAGGAAGACTCCATCGCTCGAATTTGAGATTCTAAAATAGTATATTTTTCTTCCCGACGTGCCTGTAACATTTCTGATTGTCGAATTTGAAGCCCGGTTGTCAATATAAGTCCCGCAATGCGTCCCTTTGTCTGCTCTGAATCAAATGGCGTCTTGCAGAGATGGCAAGCATGAGGAGTTTCTAGATCCAAGACGGCATAACACGATGGGCAAGACTCAAATCGAACCGCTCCAATATGTTGTGCGACCGTCGAAGAGTCTTGTAGCGCCTCTAATTTGTTGTTCAGCGCTCTTAAAAAGCCAGCAGAGTCGGCTATGGCGAGGGCTAATGCGTCTCGATCATGTTTAGCCTTGAGCAAACTAGCTTGAATTCTTTGAACTTCTTTGTAGGATTTTTCTTGCTGGACAAGCGTAAGCTTATCCTTCTTTTCTAACGTATAAAAAGCCCTCTCGGCGATTTGGATGGCGTTGCCAATTTCAACGCGTTCTCGTTCGAGGACGCTTCGCTGAGCGTCGATCCAATCATAAGTAAATCCTTGATCTGCTTTTCCCAGCACCGAAAACAGGCTTCTCAATTGTCCGTTTACGGTATCAAATTCCTTGTCGAGTTCCCGCACCCTTTGTTCGTTGTCATAAACGGTGGAGTCGTAGGCCCCGCAGAGCAGGCGGCCGACTGTATCTCGTAAATCGGCTCTATCGAATGGCATTACCCGAAAAATCTGTTCGACCGGGCTGAGTTGGTCCGCGTAGAGCAGACGCAGGATCTGATTCATTGTTATGTGGCCTGAAAGATCGCTTGATACTTCCGGAACGCCCATTAGCTTAAACAACGCTTGAGAAAAGCTCTCGCGGCTTGCGCCGCCTTTATAGGGAAAGCGCAACCATTCACTGCGAGGCGCGCTCTTGGCGTCGTCGTAAGCTCCACCAAAGATATCCATTGGTTGCAAACCGCTAGTTTCAGATATCTCTCGGCTAAGCGTCGCGCTAAGTCCGTTTAGGCTGACCTCCACAATTACCCTTGAGCACAGGCGAGCTACGGCACTCCAATCAGAGAGGTCGCCACCTAATCCATAGAAGATGAAGTTTAGAACTGTGGACTTTCCAGAGGAGTTCTCTCCGCGAACAACGTTGACACCTGCATGAAAACGCTCGTCGTAAACTACCGCCTCGCGTCGCTCTACGACCAACCGCTTCACTATCAGCGTAGGTTCAAATCGCGTCATATCGAGAATCCATCAATTGACTGCGGGCTTTCAGCCCGTTCTCGCCTGAAACATCGTAGCCTGTTGCGAGGATCCTTAAAAAATCGACTAGGTCAGATTGCTCGTAATTGATGCGCGATATTCTGTCGGCGAGTTCAATTGGAATCTCGTTCTGAGTTGGTTTAAAAATTCCTGCTTTAAAACTACCTTCATCGATGTATCCTCTTAGCGCTAGCGTTTCTAAGGCGGCAATTTGCATGGGCTTCATTCTCTCAAAGAGCAGTTGAGAGTCGGGCTGTTCGCCGTAGGGGGCTAGGTGTGCATATTTTTCTGCAAGTGGTTTGTAATGCTGATGCGAGGGTGCAAGTCGCAATGATCGTATTCTGAAAGGGAACAGAAGGAAAAAATCAAGTATGCGAACATGTTCTACGTGTAGCGGGGGAGACTCCGATAAGATGGAGCGTAGGCGTAGGATGCGAAAAGCTGCGTGTAGCGGGTCAAGCGCTGGTTGGAAGACTAGTTGGTTCACCTGTGCCACCGTACGAAACACTGTTCGGCCAACCAATAGACCATCCCTAATGCTGTATTGTGATCGATTTCAAATACGCTTGCGCCGCACTCACTCACGGTCGGCTCGACAATAAGTTCATTGACCATTTTATTGACGCCAGCTTCGTCGAGTGATGCGATTTGAGGTAGAATGAGATCATTAAAATGGCGCTCGGCTCTTGCGAGCAGATAGACAAAGATCTGCTGAGCGGAAGCATACAAGGACCATTGCTCAAGGAGTTTCGCGAACATTTCTTTCATCTCTATCGCGTCGGCGTATGCCGTCTCTCTTCCAACGTGTATAAGTTTGGCTTCAAGGCCATTAATTCCGTCGTGAGCTTTGTTGGAGTAATAGCGCTGCAATTTATGGATCGTATTCTGAGTTTTCTGATCGCCCTGCAGTTCCGCGTCCAGCTTTTCAAGCAGTTGCTCGACTATGCCAGCCGCTCGCGGGGGGGGCATTGTTGATGATCGTCGAGTTTATGTCGCGACCTGCTATATGTCCCTTCGCGCTCGCGTTGGATTGAATGACGCTCACCGAAGTCGTTTCGCCCGTCATGAGCGCTCTACCGCTTAAGAATTGTAGACTTATCTCGTCCTACGAGATCCCCACCAGCGTGCGCTCCGGTTTGGTCCGTAATGGAACTCGATCCATCTGCCTGATTTTTTCGGGAGACTTTGAGTGTGACTAGAGATCCACCAACCGCGCCAGCGCATATGCCGCCGACGAAACTGCCGATCTGGCTAAGGTGATTCACGATAAAATCGAGCACGTATCCTCCCGTCTAAATCACTCAAGCCTTTGTCAACTACAAGGGCGCAATCTCTGATAGCTTCTCGCTAAGGTATATTGCAATTGTCTTGACGGATCTGAACGCAAAAACGGCCGGATCTTGCGATCCGGCCGTTTTCAAATTCTGCAGTTCGAAGCCGCTATACGCTGCCGGCGCAAACCTTACGCAGCCGGCGCTTCCGCGACGCTGACTGGGGCGGCCTCAGTGGCCGGGGTCTTTTTCTCGATGGCGCGCTTGAGCAGCACGGCCTTCTGGGAGAGTTCGCTCTCCTTGGCCTTGATCAGATAGGCGTCGAAGCCGCCGCGGTGATCGACCGACTTCACGGCGTTGGTGCAGACGCGCATCCGCACGCCACGGCCGAGCGCGTCCGACAGGAACGTCACATTGACCAGGTTCGGCAGGAACCGGCGCTTGGTCTTGTGGTTCGAGTGGCTCACCTTGTGGCCGACCTGGGGGCCCTTGAGTGTCAGTTCGCAGCGGCGGGACATGGCGAAATCCTTGTTCATCCCCGCGCCAGCCTTTGCCAGGCAGGGGTTGTAAATCTAAGTCCATTTTCAGGAACCGCGGACCTATAGGGCGGCTGGGCCGCAGCGTCAAGATATCCGGGCGCAATTAGCCTGGGATCGGCTGTTTTACCGCAGCGGCCACGGCGCGCCTCGCGCCGTTTCCGGTGGCAGTTCAATCATATAATCGACGTATTCAAGCCGGAATTATCGCGACATCCGCGGCCTTGCTTGGGCAGTATAGCGGTGGATCGCGCGCGCGGTCCATCGCCGCCAGGGCGCCGCTCGAGGAATTGCCGACGTGAACCTTGTCGAAAAGCCGCTTTTCGCCCGCCTCGTGCTGCTGACGGCGGGCCTTGCTCTGACGAGCTTGCTGGGTGCTATGGCGCCCGCCGCGGCCCAGGGGCGGCTCGACGCGAAATATGAAGCCAGCCTGGCCGGCATTCCGGTCGGCCGCGGCGGCTGGACCATCGAGATATCAGACGATTCCTACAGCGCGGCCGCGCAGGGCGGCACGTCCGGCCTGTTGAAGGCCTTCGCCGGCGGCTCCGGCACCGGTTCCTCGGCCGGCCGTGTCGTGGTCGGCTCGCTGCTGCCCTCGACCTATAATGCCACCACGCTGTCGTCGAAGAAGTCGGAAGCCATCAAGATGGTGCTGGCGTCCGGCTATGTGAAGGAGTTTTCGATCGAGCCGGAGCCGCCGGCCGATCCCGACCGGCTGCCGATCACCGACGCGCATCGCCGCAATGTGCTCGACCCGATGACCGGCTCGCTGCTGCGGGTGCCCGGCAGCGGCGATGTGCTGGCGGCGGATTCCTGCCGCACCGGCACGGCGATCTTCGACGGACGGATGCGCTACGACCTCAAGCTCGATTACAAGCGGATGGAGAACGTCAAGGCCGAGAAGGGCTATCACGGCCAGGCCGTGGTCTGCGCTTTGTATTTCACGCCAGTGTCCGGCTACATCCCGGACCGCGCCGCGATCAAATATCTCGCCGCCCAGCGCAATATCGAAGTCTGGTTCGTGCCGATCGCCGGCACAAGGGTGCTGGTGCCGTTCAAGGTCACGGTGCCGACGCCGCTCGGCACCGCCGCGCTGGAGGCGACCGAATTCGTCACCACCGCCGCGCCGCCCAAAACCGCCGCCAAGACGAATTGAGGTCGCCTGCACCCTCCCCCTCAAGAGGGGAGCGACTGTCTTTCGGGTCAAGCGTTTTTGGGCTGCCATGGCGTTTTGTCCCGGAGGATGGCGTTGAGGATGGTGAGTAGCTTGCGGGCGACCGCAATGATCGCCACCAGCTTGGGCTTGCCGGCGGCAACGAGTTTGTCTCGAAACAGTTTGAGCGTCGGATTGAAGCGAGCGGCGACCATGGCGCCCATGAACAGCACGCCGCGCACGCTGGCTCTGCCGCCGCCGATGAAGCTCTTGCCGCGCCATTGGCCGGATTGCCGGGTCCATGGCGCCAGACCCGCAAGCGCGGCGATCTGACGGCGATCAAGCGTGCCCAGTTCCGGCAATTCGGCGATTAGGCTGCGGGCAATCGTCGGCCCGATGCCCGGGACCGAGGCCAGCAGATCTTCCTTCTCGGCCCAGGCCGGCGTGCCCTGGACGTGATCGCGGATATCGTCGTCCAGTTCAGCCAGCTCTTTCTCCAGCGCCTTGCGCAGCCGGGCGATGCTCTTCTTCAACCGCGGATTACTGACGCGACGGGCACGCTGGCTTTCCGCCGCGATCATCTCGACGATCTGGCGCCGGCGCGCGACCAGATCGGCAAGCAGGCGCGTCATCTCGTCGGGCAGCTGACGCAGCTGCGGTTTGGTCGCCTCGGCAAAATGCGCGATCACCATGGCATCGATCGGATCGGTCTTGGCGCGCTTGCCAACCGCGTTGGCAAAGAAGCGCACCTGCGCCGGATTGACGATCACCACCGGCAGGCTTGCTCCGCCGAGGCCCGCTGCGACAACCGTCTCGAAGCCGCCGGTCGCCTCGATGGCTACCAGCCGTGGCGAGATCGCCTTCAGTCGTCCGATCAGTTCGTCGATCCCCGCGCCATCTCGGGCGACCGCAAAACTCTGGCCCGTTGGGCGTACCGCTACGTCCAGCCGGTCCTTCGAAACATCGATGCCAACGTAAATCGCGTCCATCTGATCCCATCCTTGCGCAAGCGGGCTCGCAAAGCGGCCCAAGCGACTGTTCGGGTTCGATGGAACGGCAGGCGAAGACCCACGCTCCCCAACGGGCTTGGTGTCCCTCAGGTGATGCGGTCTTTCGCCTGCCACCGCTCCGCCAAGCTTAGCAGAAACGGCATTCGGCAAATTACAAGGGTGAAGAAGAGTCCGCTTGACTCAAATCCGCTTCGGAGTCCTCGCGGCGTTAACGAATGCCGCGCCGATGCGGCCCTTGTGACGCCTCCGCAAACTTGATCTAGTGAGCGCAAGCAGGGCGCTGCGCGAGATGTTGGGGTGGTGCGGCCGGGATGGTGCCGAGTCACCGATTCGGGCCGCTTTCGTTCCGGCCCCGTTCCAAAGCTTGCCGCGTGCCTCCGAAAGCGTCGCAAACTGATACACACTTGAAAAGTCGGCGACGCAGAAATACCTGAAAATATGGCCTTTTCTTCCCTCCCGCCGATGTCGAACGGCAGGGCTCCCGGTAGCGGCGTCACCGCCGTGCTCGGGCCCACCAATACCGGCAAGACCCATCTGGCGATCGAGCGGATGCTGGCGCATTCGTCGGGGATCATCGGCCTGCCGCTGCGCCTTTTGGCGCGCGAGGTCTATAACAAGATCGTCGATCGCGCCGGCCCCGAGGCGGTGGCGCTGATCACCGGCGAGGAAAAGATCAAGCCGGCCCGGCCGCGCTACTGGGTTTCCACCGTGGAAGCGATGCCGCGCGACATCGACGTGGCGTTTCTAGCCGTCGACGAGATCCAGATCGCCGCCGATCTGGAGCGCGGCCATGTTTTCACCGATCGCATCCTGCATCGCCGCGGCCGCGACGAGACGCTGCTGTTGGGCGCCGCCACGATGCGCCCGATCATCGAGCGGCTGCTGCCCGGCGCCAGCATCGTCACCCGGCCGCGGCTGTCGCATCTGGAATTCGCCGGCGACCGCAAGATTACAAGGCAGCCCAGGCGCACCGCGATCGTCGCGTTCTCGGCGGATGAGGTCTACGCCATCGCCGAGCTGATCAAGCGCCAGCACGGCGGCGCGGCCGTGGTGCTGGGCTCACTCAGCCCGCGCACGCGAAATGCCCAGGTTGCGATGTTTCAGTCCGGCGACGTCGATTATCTGGTCGCCACCGATGCGGTCGGCATGGGGCTCAATCTCGACGTCGATCACGTCGCCTTCGCCTCCGACCGCAAATATGACGGCTACCAGTTTCGCCGGCTCAACCCGGCCGAGTTCTCGCAGATCGCCGGCCGCGCCGGCCGCGCCACCCGCGACGGCACCTTCGGCACCACCGGGCGCTGCCCGCCATTCGAGCCCGAACTGGTCAACGCGCTGCAGAACCACACCTTCGACAGCGTCAAAGTGCTGCAATGGCGCAATTCCAAGCTGGATTTCTCCTCGATCGCGGCCTTGCAGGTGTCGCTGGCAATGGTGCCGAATCATGAGGCGCTGACCCGCGCGCCGATCGCCGAAGATCTCCGCGTACTCGATCACTGCGCAAGGGATCCCGACGTCCGGGAGTGGGCGCAGGGCAAGGAAGCGGTCGAAAAGCTCTGGGAGGCCTGCCAGATCCCGGATTACCGGCGCATCGCGCCGGCCGCGCATGCCGAGCTGGTGGTGACGATCTACGGCTTTCTGATGCAGAAGGGGCGGATCCCGGATAATTGGTTCGGCGCGCAAATCGCGCAGGCCGATCGAACAGATGGTGATATCGACGCGTTATCGGGGCGAATCGCCCAGATCAGGACGTGGACCTTTGTGGCAAATCGTCCGGATTGGCTCGTCAATCCAGACCGTTGGCAGCAAATCTCTCGCGATTTGGAAAATAAACTGTCAGATGCACTGCATGAACGGCTCACCGAGCGTTTCGTTGACCGCCGTACCAGTGTATTGATGCGCCGCTTGCGGGAAAATACGATGTTGAATACTGAAATTGGTAAGACTGGCGAAGTGATCGTAGAGGGCCATGTGATTGGCCGTCTGGACGGTTTCACCTTTGCGCCGGATGCGGCCGAGGCCGGCTCGGACGCCAAGGCCTTGCAGGCCGCCGCCTTGAAGGCGCTGGCCGGTGAAATCGAGGCGCGCGCCGAGAAACTGTCGAAGGCCCCCGACGACCAGTTCGTGCTGGCCTCCGACGGCACGCTGCGCTGGACCGGCGACGCGGTGGCCCGGCTCAACGCCGCCGACGACGTGTTGCATCCCCGCCTACGCATCATTTCCGACGATCGACTGGCTGGCCCGGCACGCGAGGCCGTGCAAACCCGCCTCGATCTCTGGCTCAAGACACATATCGAAAAACTGCTCGGGCCGTTGTTCGACCTGACGAAGGCCGAAGACATCACCGGCATCGCGCGCGGCATCGCCTTCCAGCTCACCGAGGCGCTCGGCGTGCTGGAGCGGCAGAAGATCACCACCGAGATGAAGGATCTCGACCAGCCGTCGCGCGCCACTTTGCGCAAATACGGCGTGCGGTTCGGCGCCTATCACATCTATGTCCCGGCACTGTTGAAGCCCGCGGCGCGCTCACTGGCGCTGCTGCTGTGGGCGCAGAAGCAGGACAATGTCGACATGGCGGCGCTGTCCACCGCCCAGCATCTCGCCAGCTCCGGCCGCACCTCGTTTCCGGTCGACAAGCTGCTCGACCGCGACGCCTATCGCATCCTCGGCTATCGCCAGTGCGGCGAGCGCGCCGTGCGCGTCGATATTCTCGAACGCCTCGCTGACCTGATCCGCCCTGCGCTGTCGTGGCGCGAGGCCTCGCCCGGCGAGAAGCCGGCCGGCGCCTTCGATGGCCGCTCGTTCGTGGTGACGCAGGCGATGACCTCGCTGACCGGTTCGGCCGGCGAGGATTTTGCCTCGATTCTGCGCGCGCTGGGCTATCGCATGGAGAAGCGCCCGCCGCTGCCGCCAGCCGCACCGAAGCCGATGGCTGCGACGACGCCGGTGGAAGTGGTTGCCGCCGACGCCGCGGTTGAAGAGCCCGCGATCGCCGTGGCGACCCAGGATATCGCCGACATCAGCAGCGATGCGCCGTCCGAAGGCGATACCATTGCCGCAGATGCTGCCGCCGAAGAGCCCGCGGTCGCCGTCGAGACCCAGGATATCGCCGACATCAGCAATGATGCGCCTGCCGTGGCGGAGGTGATCGGTTCGCCGTCCGCCTCGCTGTTGCCGGGCGTCGATCTGGTGCCGGCCGAAACGCGCGACGAAGCGCCCGTCGAATTGCAGCCCGATCCGGTAGCAGCGGTCGAAGAACTTGCCGCTGAAGCTGCTGCTGTTGACGAGGCGGCCCCCGCTGAAGCCGCGGCGCCGGCCGCTGAAGCCGAGCTGATCGCCAATGCCGTCGGTGCCGAGGCGCCGACGGCGGACGCCTCTGCGACGGAAGTTTCCGCGGAAGCCGTCGCGCCCGTCGAGGCCGCCGCACCCGAAATGGTGGAAGTCTGGCGCCCCGGTGGCCGTTCGGAAGAACGCCGCCCGCCGCGTCACGACCGCAACCGCCATCAGCGCCAGGCCAATCCGTCGAACGCCGCTGCGCCCGCCGAAGGCGAAGCGCCGGCCGATGGCGCCAAGCGCGAGCGCAATGACCGTCCGCGCCGCGATCGCAGTGAATTCCGCCGCCCGCGTCCTGATGCGGGTGCGGCCAATGCCGGCGCGCCGGCCGAAGGCGCCCCGAATCGCGGCCCGCGCAACGACGACAACAAGGGCCGTCCGCCGCGCGAGCGGTTCGGCGACAAGAAGCCCGGTGGCGACAAGAGCTTTGGCGACCGCAACAAGGGCAAGTTCAAGGGCGGCGACCGCGACAAGGGCGGCCGTCCCGATCGCAACGATCGCAACTCCGGTGGCGCGACGCGGCCCTACGCCTCGAGCGCTCCGCCGCCGGAGCGTAACCGTCCGATCGATCCCAACTCGCCCTTCGCCAAGCTGGCCGCGCTCAAGGAACAATTGACCGGCCGCAAGGATTGAGACGACGAACTCCGACCTCTCCTCGTCATTGCGAGGAGCCCTTGCGACGAAGCAATCCAGTTCTTGCCGAGTTTACGGCTTTCTGGATTGCCGTGTCGCTTCGCTCCTCGCAATGACGGTGGAGAGGTTTGGATTTGTGCAGCGACAGGTGGTGATTGGAACGCCAGCGTCTCGATAAATGGCTGTGGCATGCGCGGGTGGTGAAAGCCCGCAGCAGTGCTGCTGCGCTGGTGGAAAGCGGCCATGTCCGCATCAACGGCAATCGCGAGAAATCGCCGGGGCACGGCGTCAAGATCGGCGACGTTCTGACCGTGGCGCTGGACCGCACCGTGCGGGTGATGAAGGTCGAAGCCTTTGCGGAACGGCGCGGTGACGCCACCGCCGCGCGGGTACTTTATGCCGACGTGCCGCTGCCGCCGGCGTAGACCCAGAAAGATTCTGTTCCCGATTCACTATTTGCAGCAGCTTCCTGCTAATCGCGTTTTGCAGACCCTGATACGCGCCGCGTCCCTTGCGGCGACCTTGTGGGTGCGCTACGCCACGGCTTGAAAAACTGATCGTTCCGGAGCCGTGGATGACCTACGTCGTCACTGAAGCCTGCATCAAGTGCAAGTATACCGACTGTGTTGAAGTTTGCCCCGTGGATTGCTTCTACGAGGGTGAGAACATGCTCGTCATCCATCCGGATGAATGCATCGACTGCGGCGTCTGCGAACCGGAATGCCCGGCCGATGCCATCAAGCCGGATACCGAAGCGGGCCTGGAGAAGTGGCTCGAGGTGAATACCGAATACGCCAAGCAGTGGCCCAATATTACCCAGAAGAAGGACGCGCCGGACGACGCCAAGGAATTCGACGGCGTCGATGGCAAGTTCGACAAGTTCTTCTCGCCGGCGCCCGGCAAAGGCGACTGAGCCTGACGCCGGCGCTCTGCGCTCGGCCAAGCTATTTACCCTGACCCGATTAAACCCTGCCGATTGCCTCCCCAAAGGCCTCGACGGGGCATAAATCATTGATTTTTGCGGGAAATGTGCTATTATAGGCACAATTCAATAGTCGGACCCCGTGGTGCCGCTTGAGTGGCCCTGTCGGGTTCCCCGTTTAATCATCCAACAGGGGCGCGACAGATTCCGCGCACGGGCTGTGTCACAGAAAACGCGTAAAAAGAGTGTTGTGAAGGCGGCGAAGGCTTCGCCGTCGAAAACTTCTTCGAAGCCCGCTTCGAAGAAGGCAGTTGCGGCCAGCCGCACTGCAAAGAAAGGCCGTGCCCAGGCATCTGTCAAGGATACCCGGAGCAGCGCGAAGGTCGCGGCGGCCAAATCCTCGAAAAATAAAAGAAGTGCAATGCCCAACAAGACTGCAAAACCAGCCGCCAAGGTTGCTCCCAAGGTGGAGACCAAGGCGGCCGCGAAGCCTGTTGCTGCTGCCAAGCCCGTCGCCGCCAAGGCGCCTGTCGCCAAAGCTGCTGAGAAGGTCGCGCCGAAGGAAGCCGTGAAGGTCGCCGCCAAGCCGGTCGCTTCTGCCAAGGCGCCCGTCGCTGCCGCAGCCAAGCCGGCCGTGGCCGAGCCGAAGAAGGCGCTGACCCAGCGCCAGGGCTTCAAGACCGGCGAGTTCGTGGTCTATCCGGCGCATGGCGTCGGCCAGATCCTCGCGATCGAGGAGCAGGAGATCGCCGGCGCGAAGCTTGAACTGTTCGTGATCAGCTTCATGAAGGACAAGATGACGCTGCGGGTGCCGACCGCCAAGGTCGCCAATGTCGGCATGCGCAAGCTGTCGGAGCCGGCGCTGGTCAAGCGCTCGCTGGAGACGCTGAAGGGCCGCGCCCGCATCAAGCGCACGATGTGGTCGCGCCGCGCCCAGGAATATGAGGCCAAGATCAATTCCGGCGACATCGTCGCGATTGCCGAAGTGGTCCGCGATCTGTTCCGCTCTGACTCGCAGCCCGAGCAGTCCTACAGTGAGCGCCAGCTCTATGAGGCCGCGCTGGACCGTCTGTCGCGCGAGATCGCGGTCGTGCAGCACGTCACCGAGACCGAAGCGGTCAAGGAGATCGAAGGTCAACTCGCCAAGAGCCCGCGCCGCGGCGCCAAGGCCGAAGCGGGCGCCGACGCCGGTGCGGATGATGCCGACGGTGACGATGATGTCGCCGCCGCGGACGAAGCCGCGTAAGCGTTACGCAGGTATGAGTTTGAAAAGCCCGGCCGCAAGGTCGGGCTTTTTGCTGGGTGGACTTGTAGCCCGGATGAAGTCAGCGGGCAGCGCGTAGCGCGGCGCGGTGACGCAATCCGGGAAAGGCGCATGTGGTTGGGCCGGTCCCGGATTGTCATCCGGGCTACGCCTCAATCCACCACGATCTTCACGCGCTCGCGCGCCTTGATGCTGGCGTTGTTGTCGAGCCCGTTGAGGACGCGAAAACGCTCCACCGGGCGGTCGACGCCGGTCATGCGGTGGGCCATCGACTCCACGGTGTCGCCCGGCTGCACCGTGACCACCTTGATGCGCAGCGGGCGCGCTGCCTGGATCTCGGCCAGCGTCAGGCGGCGGAACGAGTTGACGGTGTCTCGCGCGTTGCGCTCGCTCTCATTGCCCTTCTGCTTGGCGGCAAAGATGAAGCGGTAGACGTCGCTGCCGAAGCGCAGCGCGTAGACCTTGAACTGCCACTGGTCGCCCTGCGCATTCGCCGACGCGGCGGGAAAGCCGTTGATGGTCAGTTCTTCGGTCGAACTCCTGTCGACATTCTCCATCCAGCCGGAATTGAGATAGTCGGACAATGACTGCTCGGACGGCACCCGCACCACGTCGAAACGCATCGCCTGGTTGCCGCCCTCGCGCACGCCGATCACCGCCTGCGCGGTATTGTCGAGCGTGAAGGATTCCGGCGCCTGGAAGGTGAAGCCGAGTTTCGGATGCAGGAATCGGCGGCCGCGGACGAAGCCTTCGCTGGGATCCTCGCCATAGACGATGTTGTCGATCGCGGCGAGATAGGTCTCGCGGTCGCGCTCGCCGCCTTCCGGCGTCGAATATTGCCGCGCATTGGCCTGCGCATTTTGCACCCGCTCCGGCGTCGCCGGATGCGAGGACAGGAAGTCCTGCGCGCGCGGATCGAGCGGGGTGCGGCCGGCCTTCATCGCGGCGTTGCGCTCCATCGCGGTAAGGAATCGCGCTGCGCCGAACGGATCGAAATGCGCGCGCGCGGAAATGCCGACGCCGATGCCGTCGGCCTCGAATTCCTGCGCCCGCGAGAAGCTTGCCATTGTCAGCTTGGATTTTGCCAGAGCGAGCGCGCTCAAATCGGGGTCAGAGCCCATCTCGGTGACGACGCGCGTCACCACCGCGGCCTGGCGGGCCTGCTCCTCGCGGATCGAGGCGTGGCGGGCCAGCACATGCGCCATCTCGTGCGACAGCACCGAGGACAGTTCGGACGTGTCGGACGCCAGTGCGATCAGGCCGCGCGTGACATAGAGCTGGCCGGACGGCAGCGCGAAGGCGTTGACCGCGCCGGAATTCAGGATGGTGACCTTGTAGGCCAGATCGGGCCGCTCGGACGCCGCGACCAGCCGATCGACGGTCTTGCCGATCAGCGCCTCCAGCCGGGGGTCATCATAGGAGCCGCCATAGGAGGCGAGAATCCGCTCATGCTCCTTCTCGCCAGCCGGGGTCTGCACCACGGCCGGTTTCGCCGGCGGGGCGGCCGGCTTGCCCGGGCTGAACGGCTTCGACGCGGTCTCGAAGCGGCTGACGTCGCCGCAGGCGGACAAGGCAAACGACAGGCACAGCAAAACCGGCGCAGCCCAACGGCGGCGGCTCAGACTGGTTTGCCGTCCCTTACCCGTCACGTCGCTTCTTCCTGCCCTGTGGCCTATTTGTCCCCGACCACTTCGATCTGCCCGACCCGGACTACCTCGATCCGCGGCCCGCCCCGCCGCTCGATGAAGCCGCGAACCCGAATCCGCCGTCTTTCGAAGGACTTCGGCGAAATACCCGCGCCCTCCAGCGTGACCATCATGCGCCTTGAAATAGTCACGGCAAAGTCCTGTGTCCAGTTCCGGCCAAAATTGAGGTAGGTCATGCCGCCTGCGGTGCGAACCGACAGCACCCGGCCTTCGACCAGCCGGAAGCGCCCGACATCGGCCAGAATATCGCCCGGACTTTCCGCGCTTTTTATGACGCCCGCTTGACCCCAAAGGCCGACCCTCGCCCGGCGCGCCGCGGCCTCCGCCGCGGTGAGGTCCGCGGCGCAGTCCTTGTCCGAGACGGCGAGGGAGGCCAAGGCAGTGCCCTGCGCCAGCAACTCGCTCTGCACTGAAGGGGTGGCGCCGTCGAGAAATGCGAAGGCCGGCTGTCGGCCGTAACGGTCCGGCGCGTCGGTCTCGCCGTGCAGCGTGACGCTGCGACCGGCTATCAGCCCGGCCAGCGCCGCGGCGGCGTCGGTCGTATCCGCGGGCTCAATGCCCAATAGTCGAACTTCGCGACCATCCTGCAGCCGAAACGTTCTGACGTCGATCACCTCCGCGACGCGGCCTTCCCCCTGCGGGGCGAACCGGCAGCCGGTCGCGTGCGCCGGACCGGTGGCGGCGAGACCCAGTATCGCCGCCACCATGGCGCGACTCACTCTCATCTTCGCTGCACGCATCCGTGCCCCTGCCACGCGTCGTCAACTACGTCGCGATGATAGCAACATTTCATTCCGCTAGGCGGCACAATGCCGGCCTGATGCGCCCGATATCGCCGTGCTGCTTGCCGCTGCAAAGCGCTTGCGGCATGATCGCGAGAACAATCACGGACATCGCGCAGCAAACCGCGGGTCCACAGGGAGGATAACTTGACGAGACTTATTTCAGCACTGCTGGCTTCGACCTTTATGTTTTCCGCAAGCGCCGCGATGGCGCAGACCAAGCCGTTGAAGCTCGGCGCGATTCTCGACATGTCCGGGCTCTATGCCGACATCACCGGGCCGGGCTCGGAAACCGCAGCCAAGATGGCGGTGGAAGATTTCGGCGGCGAAGTGCTGGGCCGCAAGATCGAGATCGTCGCCGCCGATCATCTCAACAAGGCGGACCTCTCCGCCAACATCGCGCGCGACATGCTGGACAATCAGGGCGTCGAGGCGATCATCGATGTCGCGGCGTCGGCGACGGCGCTCGCCGCCAGCGAAATCGCGCGCGCTCGCAACAAGATCATCATATTCAACGGACCGGGCTCGATCCGGCTCAGCAACGAGGCCTGCGGGCCGTACACTGTGCACTACGTGTTCGATACCTACGCGCAGGCCAACGTCACCGGCCTCGCCACGGTGAAGCAGGGGCTCGACTCCTGGTACTTCCTCACCGCCGACTACGCCTTCGGCCAGGACCTCGAGCGCGACACCACGGCGGTGGTGCAGAAGGCCGGTGGCAAGGTAGTCGGCGGCGTCAAGCATCCGCTCAATACCTCGGACTTCTCCTCGTTCCTGCTGCAGGCGCAGAGCTCGAAGGCCAAGGTAGTGGGCCTCGCCAATGCCGGCGGCGACACCATCAACGCCATCAAGCAGGCCGCCGAATTCGGCCTCACCAAGAGCGGCGGCCAGAAGCTGTCGCCGCTGCTGGCCTTCATCTCCGACATCGACAGCGTCGGTCTGGAGACCGCGCAGGGCCTGATCCTGGCGGAGGCGTTCTACTGGGATCTCAACGACGGCACCCGAGAATTCACCAAGCGCTTCCAGGCGCGCACCAAGCGCGTGCCGACCTCGGCGCAGGCCGGTGTTTATTCGTCGGTCGGCCACTACCTGAAAGCCGTCAAGGCCGCCGGCACCACCGACGCCGCCGCGGTGATGAAGCTGATGAAGGAGACGCCGATCAACGATATGTTCGCCAAGAACGGCAAGATCCGCGAGGACGGCCGCATGGTGCACGACATGTATCTGTTCGAGGTCAAGAAGCCGTCGGAATCGAAGGGGCGCTGGGACGACTACAAGCTGCTCGCCACCGTCCCCGGCGACCAGGCCTTCCAGCCGTTAGAGGCCTCGCGCTGCCCGCTGGTGAAGAAGTAGGAGTAGAGATCGTCATTCCGGGATGTGCTTGCGTCGGCGAAGCCGACTAAAGCGCAGACCCGGAATCCCGAGATGTTCATCGTCCCATGCCGAGGTTCCGGGTTCGCTCGCAGCTCGCGCTGCTTGCGCCTCGGAACGACACCGACAGTAACCCACAGGACTTCCTTATGACCGACCTCGTACTGCAATCGCTCGACAACGGCCTGCTGACCATCACCATGAACCGGCCGGACCGGCGCAATGCGCTGAATGTCGAACTGACGCAGGGGCTGGTGGCGGCGGCGCGGCGGGCGGCGGAGGACCATGCGGTGCGCGCGGTGCTGCTGAAGGGCGCCGGCGGCACGTTCTGCGTCGGCGGCGACGTCAAGTCGATGGCCGCCGGCCACGCGCCGCTGCCGTTCGAGGCCAAGCGCGCCAATCTGCGCCGCGGCATGGAAGTGTCGCGACTCCTGCACCAGATGCCGAAGCCGGTGGTGGCGCAGCTCGACGGCGCCGCGGCGGGCGCCGGGCTGTCGATCGCATTGTCCTGCGACCTGCGCGTCGCCTCGGCCTCGGTGAAGATCACCACGGCCTTCGCCAAGGTCGGCTTCTCCGGCGACTACGGCGGCACCTACTTCCTGACGCAGATGCTCGGCAGCGCCAAGGCGCGCGAATTGTACCTGCTGTCGCCGGTGCTGACGGCGCAGGAGGCACTGGCGCTCGGCATGGTCAGCAAGGTGGTCGCTGACGCCGAGGTCGAGAAGGCCGCGCACGATCTGGCGATGTCGCTGGCGCAAGGGCCGTCGATCACGCTCGGCTACATCAAGAGCAACATCAACAATGCGGAGACGATGACGCTGGAGGCGTGTTTCGACGCCGAGGCGATCCATCACACCCGCTGCAGCGACACCGCCGACCACAAGGAGGCGGCCTCCGCCTTCGTCGAAAAACGCAAACCGGTATTTCAGGGGCACTGACATGGGCGAGATGCGGCTTCGGCAGGTCTGTCTGGTGGCGCCGCATCTCGAACCGGTGGTCGGCGATATCGCCGCGATCATGGGCCTGGAGGTCTGCTACCGCGATCCCGGGGTCGCGAAATACGGCCTGGAGAATGCGCTGCTGCCGGTCGACAGCACGCTGCTCGAGGTCGTCGCGCCGACGCAGGACGGCACCGCCGCCGGGCGCTTTCTCGATAAGAGCCGCGGCTTCGGCGGCTACATGGCGATCTTCTCCTGTGACGATCCGGACGAGCTCGGTCGCCACGCGCAGCAGATCGGCGTGCGGATTGCCAATGTGATCGAGCACGCGCCGTATCGCGGCGTCCAGCTGCATCCGCGCGACTGCCGCGCCGCCTTCATCGAGTTCAACCATACCGAAGGCAGCGACAATATTTTCGGCGTCTATCCGCCGGCGGGGCCGGATTGGCCGCGTTCGATCCGCACCGACACCACGCTGGCCTTGCTGGGCGTCGAATTGCAGAGCCCTGATCCAGAAGATCTCGCACGGCACTGGAGCAGGATCATCGGAGTCGATGTCAGCCGCGGCGAGCACGACGCGCCGCAGATCGTGCTGCCGAATGCGTATCTGCGTTTCATGCCGGGTGGCAATGAGGCGTTGACCGGGCTGACGTTCAAAGTGCGCGATGTGGCGCAGGTCATCGACGCCGCGCGCACCCGCGGCTGCCCGTGCGGCGGCGAGAACTTTCTGCTGAGTGGGGTGACGTTTCATATCGCTGGGTAGGAGCCGAGCGTAGCCCGGATGAAGCGAAGCGCAATCCGGGACCGGCCTATCGCTGCTGGCGCTTTTCCCGGATTTCGTCGCCGTACCGCCGGCGCGGCCCGGCGACTTCATCCGGGCTACGAACTACCTGCCCTTGAAATTGGCCACGCGTCGTTCTTCCGTCGCCTTGACGCCTTCCTTGAAGTCGTCGGTCGCGCGCAGCCGGGTCTGTTCGGCCAACTCGTGTTCGGTGGCTTTGGCGACGCGGTCGGCTAGGTCACCTTTCATCGTGGCGCGGGTCGACAGCAGGCCGAGCGGCGAGTTCTCGGCGATCTCTTCCGCCAGCTTGATCGCGGCGTCGCGCACCTCGGCCAGTGGGACCAGCACGTTGACGAGGCCCATCTTCAGCGCTTCCTCGCCGCCGACGCGGCGGCTGGTGTAGAACATCAGCTCGGCGTTGTTCTTGCCGACGATCTCCGGCAGCGCCACGGTCAAGCCGAAGCCGGGATGGAAGCCGAGTTTTGTGAAGTTCGCGGCAAAGCGCGCTTCCGGGCAGGCAACGCGGAAGTCCGCGGAGACCGCGAGGCCCAGACCGCCACCGATCGCAGCCCCCTGCACGGCGGCAACGATCGGCTTCTTCGCCCGAAAGATCCGCACGGCTTCCATATAGAGATGGCCGATCGAGCCGAGATTGTCGGCGGGGTCGCCGCTCTTGGCCGCCGCCTCGGTTTCCTTGCGGTTCGGATCGCTGAAATCCGCGCCGGCGCAGAACGCCTTGCCCTGCGCGCACAACACGGTGGCGCGGATCTCCGGATCGGCATCGATCTCGTCAAGCGCGTTGGCGATCTGCTGGATCAGCATGATGTCGAAGAAGTTGAACGGCGGCTTGCGGATCTCGATGATCGCGATGTGGCCGCGGGTCTCGACGGCGATGTCTTTATAGGTGGTCATGGGAGTCCTCGTTGTGAATTGTCATTCCGGGGCGCGGGCGGCGTCAGCCGGCCGCGAACCCGGAATCCCGATGTGTTTTCATTAGTTCGAGGTTCCGGGTTCGCTCGGGCGTCGCCCTAGCGCCCCGGAACGACAGTGGTGGGTCAGCGCAGCCCCAGCCCGCGCGCGATGATGCCGCGCAGGACTTCGGTGGTGCCGCCCTGGATGGTCAGCTTCGGCGCAGTGCGGATCGCGAAGGTCAGCATCTCGTCGAGCGTGGCGTGGTTGGTGTGGTCGGCATCGGCGAAGGCCGCGAGTTCGCGGACGCGGTGCGGCAATTGCTGCTCCCAGATCGTTCCGATGTCCTTGACGATCGAGGCTTCCACCACCGGCTCTTTGCCGGCCTGCAGCATGCCGGCCACCGACACCGACATCCGCCGCATGGTGTGCAACTGCGCCACCAGCCGGCCGATGCCTTCGGCGCTGCGCGTGTCGGGATGTGCGCCGATGGTACGAACCAGCTCGGTCAGCACATAATAGGTCTCGAGAAAGCGCTCCGGCCCGGAACGCTCGAAGGCGAGTTCGCTCGTCGCCTGTTTCCAGGCGCCGTCGAGCTCGCCGAGCATGTGGTCGTCCGGCACGAAATGGTCGGTGAACACCACTTCGTTGAATTCGGTCTGACCGGTAATCTGCCCGATCGGGTTGACCTTGATGCCCGGCTTCTTCATGTCGACGAGAAACTGCGTCAGGCCGTGGCGGCGATTTTCCTTGGTCGAGGGCGAGGTGCGGAAGATCGCGATCATGTAGTCGGCCATGTGGGCCGACGTCGTCCAGATCTTGCTGCCGTTGATCAGCCAGCCGCCGTCGGTCTTGGTGGCTTTTGTTTTCGCGGCGAACAGGTCGGAGCCGGAATTGGGCTCGCTCATGCCGATCGAGAAGCACACCTCGCCGCGGCAGATCCGCGGCAGGATATCCATCTTGATATGCTCGGGCGCGTATTTCAGCAGCACCGGGCCGCTCTGCCGGTCGGCGACGAAGAAGCGCCGCACCGGCGCGTTCGCCACGCGCATCTCCTCGGTCACGACGTAGCGTTCGAGATAGCTGCGCTCGTGCCCGCCATATTGCTTCGGCCAGGTCATGCCGAGCCAGCCGCGTTGGCCGACACGGCGCGAGAATTCCGGCGCGTCGGCGTCTTCGCGCAAGGGCTTGTGCGGGTCGAAGGTGCCGGCGGCGATTTCCTCGGCGAGGAAGGCGCGGACTTCGCGGCGCAGCACCTCGCATTCGTCGGGCAGGCGGATCGGATCGAAACGAAGGGCGGCAGTCATGACAATCTCGCTTGTTCAGAAGTCTGGTTGAGCGGGTTCACCGCGAGGCGACCAGCGGCCACAATTCGTCGGCGCCGCGCGCGGCGACCATGCGGCCGAGTTCGACCGCCCAGAAACTCTCGGATCCGAAATCGTCGCGCCAGGCCAGCGCGCGCAGCGTGAAGCGGTGCAGGATGTGCTCCTGCGTGAAGCCGATCGCGCCGAATACCTGATGCGCGATCGCCGCGCCTTTTTCGGCCGCCTCGCCGCAGCGGATCTTGGCGGCGGCCACTTCGAGAAGGATCGCATCGTCGAAGGCGGCGCCATCATGGGACAGCGCTTCGGCCGCGGAGGACGCCGCGGCCAGCGCGGCCGAGGTTTCGCCGGCGAGCCTTGCCAAATTGTGCTGCACCGCCTGGAATTTCGAGATCTTCTTCTCGAAGGCGACGCGCTCGCCGGCATAGGTCACGCTGATGTCGAGCATGCTCTCCATCGCGCCCGAGATCTGCAGGCTGCGCAGCAGCGCGCCCATCAGTTGCAGCGACCGGGCGTCGATACCGGCAGGGGCAGCCGCGATCGACAGCGGCCTGACGCGGTCGAAGGTGACGATATCCGACGGATCGTTCGCAAGATTGAGGCCCTGCTCGATGCGGCAGGCGCCGGCCTCGAGCAGCGCGATCGAGGCGCCACCAGTCCCACTGGCGATGACGGCGATATGCTGGACCTGCGACGCGAACGGCACGCTGCGGGCACGGCCGCTGATGGTGCCGTCGGCGTTCAGCGTCAGGCTGTCCTTCGGGTTGGTCGGTGCGACCGTCATCATCCCTTCGGGCGAGGCGATCTTCGCCTGCGACAGCCACCAGCCGGCCAGCATGGTTTCAGCGAGCGGCACGGAAAGGCCGGCGCGGCCGGCGGCGCCGATCACGGCAAAACCCTCGGCCATGCTGGCGCCGGAGCCGTCGCAGTCCTCCGGCACCCAGGACAGCGGCAACCCGGATTCGGCCAGCGCCTGCCACAGCGCGACCTTCCATTTGCCGTCGGTGCTCTTGTTGATGGTCTGCGCGCCGGCGAGATCGGCGAAAATTCGCTCTGCGGTCTCGACAACGATATTATCCGTCTCCGTCACCGCGTTCCTCACTGCAAGCGCACATCTCGTGCGGCGAAATGCCGGCACCGGTGCGACCCCTGTTGTTGCGATCATGATGCGGAAAAGCACCGGCCGTGACAAGCGTTGCTCCCCGCAGGGCGGCCTGCGGTGGGGACATGCGGTCGCCTTCGGTTATTCCGCGCAGCGGCAGCGACGGCAATTTGCATCATTGGTGCCGGCAACTATGCTGCGGCGGCAATCAAGATCAATACGATCAGGGGGAATGCATGTCGAAGGATGGTTTGTGCGTGGTGATTACGGGGTCGGCGTCAGGTCTGGGGGCCGCGACAGCCGCGATCCTGGCGAAGGACGGCGCGCGCCTGGTGATCAATTATTCGTCGAGCGAAAAGGAAGCGATGGCCACTGCCGAGCATTGCCGCAGCCTGGGCGCTGCGGAAGTCGTGGTGGTGCAGGGCGACGTCTCGAAGGATGAGGATTGCAAGAAGATCATCGCCGCCGCGGCGCCGTGGGGCCGCATCGATGCGCTGGTCAACAATGCCGGCGTCACCAAGCACGTACCGCATGACGACCTGGATGGGCTTTCTGCTGCGGACTTCCAGTGGATCTTTGGCGTCAACACGATCGGTCCGTATCAGATGGTGCGCGCGGCGCGGTCGCTGCTCCAGGCCGGCGCTACGGCGTCGTGCCGGGCGTCCGCGGTCGTCAACGTCTCGTCGATCGCCGGCCTCGCCGGCAGCGGTTCGTCGGTGGCCTATGCCGCCAGCAAGGGCGCGCTGAATACCATGACGCTGTCACTGGCGCGCGCGCTGGCGCCGTCGATCCGCGTCAATACGGTATGTCCCGGCTATATCGATACGCCGTGGTTCACCAAGGGGCGTGGTGCCGATGCCGCCGCCAAGGTGCGCGATGCGGTGATCGCCAAAACGCCACTGAAGCTGGCGTCCACGGCCGAGGACATCGCCAGCCTAATCTGCTTCCTTGCCACCTCGCCGTCGAGCAACATGACGGGCGAAGTGGTGCGGATGGATGCGGGCATGCATCTGTCGTGAACCCGCAGACGTAAAAAAGCCCCGGAGGCATAACCTCCGGGGCTTTGTATGCGCGGATCAGCGCTGGCCGGGATCCGAAATCATCCGGCTGGCGACCAGCCTGTTCCAGATGAACAACACCACCAGCGCGCCGAGCGTGGCGGTGATGAAGCCGGCGCCCTGGTTGGGGCCGTAGTGACCGATCTGCTGGCCGATGAAGGTCGCGAGAAACGCGCCGGCGATGCCGAGCACGGTGGTCAGGATGAATCCGCTGGGGTTGTTCGGGCCCGGCGAAAGCATTCGGGCGATGATGCCGGCGACGAAGCCGATCAAGAGTATCCAGAGCATTGCAATATCCTTTGCGTAAATGAAGTGGGATTAAACCCAGCGCGAGGCGGCTTCATCCTCCGTCGGCACACGGCCGTTTGGCGTGAAATCATCGACGGCGTCTGGCAATTCCTGGCTGAGGTCCTGCAGCAGTTGCTCGCGCGACAGGCCGGTGCGCGAGGTCAGCTGGTCGATCTGATCTGCACCGAGGGCTTCGGCGAGATCGTTCGGCGCAATTTGTTTGTTGGGGCCGGGGCTGACCCAGGAGTCCGCCACTTCCCCGTGGCCGTTCTGCTGGAATTGCTTGAGCAGATCGCCGAGGCCGCCCGACAACACCGAGCCGGCCGCGCCGCCGGCCAGCAGCCCGCCGAGCAGGCCACCGAGACCGCCGCCCTGCGCGCCGCCGGCCTGTCCCGGATGATTGCTCTGACCGCCGAAGATGCTGCCAAGCATGCCGCCGAGGCCGCCGCTATCAGCCTGCATGGTGTTGGGGGCCGGCATCGGCGTCGGCGAAGGCGCCTGCTGGACCTTGCCCGGGTGAGTCCCGTTGAAATGCTTGTAGCCTTTGTAGGCCAGCAGCGCGAGGATCGCCATCGTCATCGGCGACATGCCGCCGCTCTTGTCGTTGGGATCGCTGGGGCCGCGCGGGCCGTTCTGCATGCCGTTGAGAATATCGAGCAAACCCATCGCAATCTCCTGTGGTGCCAGCCCGGAAACGAACATAGCGGTGCGGTATGACGCCTTCAAGCCAAACGGGTTCCATCGGCGGCTGGCGGCGCGGAATTTTACTGCTATCAATGATCCGGGAGACAGCGATGACACAGCGGCCGATTGGAATTGCCGGCGCCGGAAGCATCGGCTGCTTTGTCGGCGGCATGCTGGCCGCCGGCGGTCGCGAGGTCACGCTGCTGGCGCGGGCGCGCGTGATCGAAGAGGTCAGCCGCCACGGCCTGCGACTGACTTCCTTCGACGGGCTCGACCGGAAGATGCCGGCTGCCGGGATGCTGTTGTCCGACGATCCCGCCATCCTGCGCGACGCAGCGGTCATCCTGGTCACCGTCAAGAGCGCCGACAGCCCGGAAATCGCCGAACTGATTGCGCGATATGCGCCGGAAGATGCGGTGATCGTCAGCCTGCAGAACGGCATCGGCAATGTCGATGCGCTGCAGACCATATTGCCGCGGCATCGCGTGCTGGGCGGGATGGTGCCGTTCAACGTCGTGGCCATGGGGGAAGGCCGCATGCATCGCGCCACCTCGGGCGACATCGTCGTGGCACGCGACGACGCCGGCACCGCGCAGGCATTGTCGGTAGCGGACCTGCCCGTCCGTGCGACCGACGATATCGCCGGTGTGCAATGGGGCAAGCTGGTGCTTAATCTCAACAATGCGCTCAATGCGCTGTCCGGCCTGCCGCTGCGCGAACAGTTGGCGCAGCGCGAATGGCGCAGGCTGTTTGCCGACCAGATGGCAGAAGGGCTCGCCGCGATCCGGGCGGCGGGCATCCGCCCGGTCTCACCGACGCCATTGCCGATGGCGCTGACGCCGCTTCTGCTGCGGCTGCCCGATGGCCTGTTCAGGCTGCTGCTCGGTCGCACCATGCAGATCGATCCGCACGCGCGCTCCTCGATGTGGGAGGATCTCGAGCGCCGTCGCCGCACCGAGGTCGATTATCTGCAGGGGGTGATCCTGCGCACCGCCGCGCAACATGGATTGAAGGCGCCGCTGGCGCAGCGCATCGTGGCGCTGGTCAAGGCCGCCGAGGTCGCCGGCCGCGGTTCGCCGGGGCTCACGGCGAGGGAAACAAGGGGATAGTTTCTGTTTGTCGTCCGCGCTTTCGCGGGGACGACACGTGGAGCGCGCGAGCGCCGTATCAATTTCCGGCACGCCTAGCAGAGTATGAGCACTAGCTGCGGATGCGGGCGTCGGCAATGGCTTTTTCGAACAGCGCACTCATCGCCTGGGCGATGCCTTGCGTCGGGCTGACTTCGAAATAGAAGCCGGGCGAGGCGCAGCTCTTCATATTGATGGCGATCTCGCTGTTCGGGGAGGGACCATAAGGTCCGGCATTGAACGGGTCGATCCAGGCATTGTACCAGCCGTTGGTCGGCAGGGCGAGATAGGTGGTGTACAGCACCGCCACCTTGATACCGCGGTCCGTCAGCGTCTTGCAGAGAGCGGGGTTGATAGGCGACTGGCAGCGCCCCCCGTTCGTGGGCTTTTTGCAGCCGCCCGGATTGTACTCGTCGGCGACGCCGTCGGATACGAAGAACACGTATTTCTGCGGTGCGGCGGCGGTTCCGGCACCGGGATTGGTGATCTCACTGTTCAGCGCAGCCAATGCCGTGGTGTAGGGCGTATCCTGATCGTTGTTGTCATTCTGGCCGTTGACCGACATCAGGTCGATCTTGCCGGCCTCGGTCTTGGCGTTGTCGAGATTTGCCGACAGTGCAAACAGGGCGCGAAGACCCGCGGTCTGTGCCGAGGCGCCGAAGTCGTAGATCGCCATCCTGAACTGGCTGTTATAGGTCGCGGTCTGCTTGGCCGTTCTCATCAGATCTTCAGTCGCGGTGCGCAACACGTCGATCCGGGTGGTCACGCCGAGCGTCTTGGCGAGATTGTAGTAACTGTTGCTGTTCAGCTTGTCATGGCAGGCAAAGGCGCATTGGTCCGATGTATTAGCGACCATCTTGGCGACATCGGCAGGCGTTGCGCCGACGCCCATCGATGGCGAGTTGTCCAGCAACAAATAGAAATCAATATAGGCCGGCATCGACGCCGCAGATGTCGACGTCCCCGAGATCGCCAGCCGGCTCCAGCCGATGATCGATGTGAAAGTGGTCGGCACGGTTGCTGAGTACTGCACCGTCGAAACCACCTTTCCGGCGATTTTCTGTACGTCGGCCGAAAAGCCGGTCAACGTGTAGCCGTTGCGGCCCGACATGTTGCCGTTGAAGATGTTGGTAGCGTCGGTGACGCCGGCGGGGATGGCGCCGTCGGTGGTCATTGCACCTGCGGCAATAAACCCCGGCGAGCTCCGGGCGACCGAGCCGACGCTGGCCGCATCGATCGCCGCCTGCATCTTGCCGCGGATCTCCACGGTGCGGCTGTAATCAATCGCGCAGCCGATAAAGGCGATCAGCGGCACCAGCGCAACGGCGAAGATAGTCGCAACATTGCCGCTTTTGGCGTGTCGAAAACGAGCCAGCAGGTCGAGAAATCTGGTCAACACCTGGAAGATCCCATGCTGATAAAGACCTCACTGGTAACATTCTCCGCCTAAATATCGCTTAATCCGATTGTCGAAACTCAACGAAATCAACTACGCAAACGGCTGCCCCGCGTTGAAGTAAACAAGCCGTAAATGCCCGCGGACTCATCATTCGCCGAACTAGCATTCGCTTCCTGTGGATGCGAGTGAGAACAAAACAAGAGCAATTCAGTACATCGCGATGTGACATCAAGGGCTATGTCATTCTGTACTTCTTTAGTATAGATAGCTGCGTGATTTGGCGGTGGTCGATGCGTTCGCGCCCTGAAACTGTCGTTTGATCCTTTAATGCATCCGCATTGCGTGTGCTGATCGAAGACCTCAACTTAAGAATCGGAGCTATTATGGCCAAGGCTGCAAAGAAAAAACTCGTGCGTCGCGAATACACCAAGGAAGACGTCAAGACGCTGAAGGAGCACTCCAAGGCCCAGACGCCGCTGGTGAAGATCTCCAAGGCGATGAAGCGTACCGGCGGTTCGCTGCGCCAGAAGGCCATCAAGCTCGGTATCCCGCTCGGTCATCGCCGCCGCAAGGCCAAGGTGACGAAGGTTGCCAAGACCACCAAGGTCGCGAAGTCGGCCAAGGCAGCCAAGAAGACCGTGAAGACCGCCAAGGCGAAGAAGGCCAAGAAGTAAGGTCTAGCGACCGGATATCATCGCCTGGAGCGCAGTTGCGCTTCAGGCGAACTGCAGAGATATCGCTCGTGGCGAGAGGCGGATGCCGCCCTCGCATGGCGGGGCATGTGCTGCGAAGCGGCAGCGCCACGATCGCCTGTTTCTATAGCTGTCACCTCGTCCCCCCGCCGCCGACGGATGTATCACATGACAATTCGCAACCTGCGGGCGACTGCGGTAATGCTTGTTCTTGTTTTGATCCAGATCGCGCCTGTGCAGGCAGCGGATTATGCCGGCCAGATCAGCGCCTTTCGCCGGGCACATGGCCTTTCCGCGGTGACGCCGGACGGCAAGCTCGATGCGGTCGCGCAGTATCAGGCGATGGCGATGTCCGAAAGCGGCAAGGTCAGCCACGAGGTTGGTGGCCCGTTTCCAAAGCGCATCGCCCCCCTGCGCAAGTCCAGGGCTGCTGAAAACATCGCGGCGGGCTCCACCACTTTCCCCGAGACGCTGAAGCAGTGGCAGGACAGCGCCGGCCACCGCGCGAATTTGCTGATGCCGGGCGCCAGGAAGGTCGGCGTGGCCTATGTCGCCAATCCGAAGTCGCCGTACCGGATGTTCTGGGCGTTGGTGATCACCGACTGAGGCCGCCAGCGCGGCCGTGCTTGCGGATAGGTGCTAGCTCTCTCGCGTGCGACGGGTTTTCGGCGGCGGGCCGAACAGCGCCTTCTTGATGTCGCTCAGCCCGCTCGACAGTTTCGACCAGCCGCAGGCCAGCGGATCGGCACAGTCCGGCTGCTTGACGCGCGGTTTCGGCCGGACGGTGGCGACCGGCCGGATGTCTTTCGGCGGCGGCACTGTCGATGACGCCGGGGCGGCGGCTGGCGGTTGCAGCGCTGCCTGCTGCTCCTCGCGCTGCTTCGTGGCAAAGGCTGCGGCGATTACGCTGCGGCGCTGCTGCTCGAGATACGAGGTATAGTGCTCGTCGATGGCCTTGAGCTCCGCGGCCGTCGGATTGGGGCCGGCGATATCGAAGCTGCGGTTCTGCATGAAATCGAAATAGGTGTACCCGACGCCGGGCTTGCGCCGTCCGGCGAACTGGCCGTCACAGGCCGATAGCAGCGTGGCCCTGTCCTTGGTAGCCGAGCGCCCGGCGCGCTCGGCGCATTCCTCGAAGTCGGCGGGCGCCGCGGTCCACCACTGCGCCAGCGCGCAGGTCGGCGTCAGCGCGGACAGGCCGAGCGTCATCACGGTCAGACATATGAATTGGCCGGGTACCGCCATCGAGCCCGCTCCATCCCTGTTGCACGGCAATATTCATCCGTCCGGCGGCCTTTATCAATGCAATAGACGGCCGTCGTCCCGCCAATCCACACCACCCGCATGGTCGCCATGCGCCGCGCCGCCCGGCGCCGGCATTGCCTTGCCGGCCTTCGCTGCGGCATACACGGGATCTCGCGACGCCGGTCGCGCATCATGGACGCGACCTTGCCCGCACTGACCGACGCCTCCGCCCATAATCCCGGCCCTGCACCGACGCGGGCGCGCGAAGTATCGATCGCGTTGCTGGTGGCCGCGGCGTTCTTCATGGAAAATCTCGACGGTACCATCATCACCACGGCGGTGCCCGCCATGGCGCATGATTTTGGGGTGGCGCCCGTCGACCTCAATCTCGGCGTCAGCGCCTATCTGCTGACGCTCGGCGTGCTGATCCCGATCAGCGGCTGGGTCGCCGACCGGATCGGCGCGCGCACGGTGTTCGCCGCAGCCATCGCGGTGTTCACCGGGGCCTCGCTGCTGTGCGGCCTGGCGGATTCGCTGGGCGCGTTCATCGCGATGCGGGTGCTGCAGGGCATCGGCGGCGCCATGATGGTGCCGGTCGGTCGCCTGGTGGTGCTGCGCGGCACGCCGAAGGAGCGCATGATCAACGCGATCGCGATCCTGACCTGGCCCGCACTGGTCGCGCCGGTGCTTGGCCCGCCGCTCGGCGGTTTCATCACGACCTATGCGTCATGGCGCTGGATCTTCTATCTCAATCTGCCGCTCGGCGCCCTCGCTCTCGCCGCCGCGCTGTGGCTGATCCCCAACGAGCGCGCGCGCCAACCGCGGCCGTTCGACTGGCTCGGCTTCGCGCTGACCAGTGGTGGGCTGCTCGGCATCTTGTGGGCGGTCGAGGTGGTGAGCCGGCCCCACATGCAATGGCGCGAGGTGCTGATGCCGCTGCTGGCGGGCGCGTTGCTGCTCGCCGCCGGGGTGGTGCATATGCGTCGCGCCGCGCATCCGATGCTGACGCTGTCGGTCTTGCGGGTGCCGACCTTCGCCGTCACGATCTGGGGCGGCTCGCTGTTCCGGATGTCGACGGGCGCGGTGCCCTTCCTGCTGCCGTTGCTATTTCAGGTCGGCTTCGGCCTCGATGCGTTTCAGGCCGGCATGCTGGTGCTGGCCGTGTTTGCCGGCAACCTCCTGATGAAGCCGCTGACCACGCCGGTGCTGCGGCGATTCGGCTTTCGCACCGTGCTGATCGGCAACGGCTTGCTCAACGCTGTGTTGCTGGCCTGTCTGGCGCTCCTGACGCCTGCCACCCCGGTCTGGCTGATCGCCACGCTGCTGTTTGCCGGCGGCATGACGCGCTCGATGCAGTTCACGGCGCTCAACACGGTCGCCTTCGCCGACATCCCGCAGCCGCAGATGAGCGATGCCAACACGTTGTTCAGCACCGTTTTCCAGCTGGCGATGGGGATTGGCATTGCGCTGGGTGCGGTGGCGCTGCGGCTCGGCGACTGGGCCGCGCCGCAGCTCGGCCTTGCGCAGGTGCCGGCGGCCTCGTTCCGGCTGGCCTTCCTGGTGGTGGGGCTGGTCGCGCTCCTCGGCATTATTGACGCCTTGCGGCTGTCGCGTGATGCCGGCGACCACGTGTCCCGGCCGCAGGGCAAGGTTGCGCGCTGACGCCGGCCGCACTAGCGACCCGCGCGATGCTCTGGTATGGATCGGGTCAAGCCCCGCATCGATTGCGGGTGTTGCGGTCCCGTAGCTCAGCCGGATAGAGCGACGGTTTCCTAAACCGTAGGTCGCATGTTCGAGTCATGCCGGGATCGCCAGCCAGTTCATTGAAAACCTCGACGCCGCAGGCCGCAGCGCCGGCGCATCACGCGCAGGCGGTTTGACGTATGCCCGGGGCGGTCGGGACCCGCCCGTGACGATACGGCAAAGAAAAAGGCCCGCATTGCTGCGGGCCTTTCGCGTTCTGGAAGGGGTCGGAGCTTAGAAGCCGCCGCCCAGGCTGCCGAGGTTGAAGCGGTAGTTCAGGCCGGCCTTGACGGTGTGCTCGTCGTTCTTGAAGCCGACAGCCGCGAGGCCGGGCTGCAGCGCGGTCACGTTGCCGAAGTCATAATACTGGTATTCGATCTTGCCCGACCAGTTCTGGGTGAACAGATATTCCAGACCGCCGCCGACGGTGTAGCCATCACGGCCGCCGTTGCCCGAGAAGCCGTTGGTGAAGCGCGAGTCAGCCCAGGCGTAACCGCCCTTGACGTACAGCAGGGCCGGACCACCCCAGGTGTAGCCGAGACGGCCGGTCACCGAACCGAGGCCACGGTTGGCAAAGCTGCTCGAAGTGTCGAGCCAGGAGTAGTTGGCTTCCACACCGAACACCCAGTTCGGGGAGAACTGCATGTCGTAGCCGACCTGGGCGCCGCCCATGAACGTGCCGTCATTGCTGCCGCCGACCAGGTTGTTGTTGCCCGGGAAGCCCCCGCCGACGTGACCGCCGATGTAGAAAGCGGTCCAGTTGTAGATCGGCGCTGCGGCCATCGCCGGTGCCTTGGTGTAGGGACGGGCGGCGAGGTCAGCGGCCGAAGCCGGAGCGGCCAGAGCGATGAAAGCGGCGGAAGCGAGCAAAAACTTTTTCATTGTGGGTTCCTTGAGGCCATCCCCGGTGGATGGCTGCATCTGACGCGAACCTAGACGATTGCGCATGGATTACTGTCTCCACTCTGCAACAGTCAGCAACTGCCGATGAGTTCCGAATCCACAATGGCGCCTCATTTGAGATGCCGTGCGATTGGAACAAAGGGCATGATCGACTTTTACGGCGCCGAAAGAACGCTGCGTTGTCGGGATGAAGGAAGATACCAACCATGAGCTTGGTATCGTGACCTGAGCCCCAAGCTTCATCCAGCGATGGGAAGAATCCTTTGATCATTTGAGCCTGTGTGGCTCGGTGATGCAACGGGACGGGGCGCGGAGCCCCAAATCAGCTCATGCGGTCCGTCCCGTTGCATGTCGGACGCGTGGAGCTTGGCATAGGTAGCCGGTGGAAGATTGCCGATCGCGCTGTGAGGGCGGACGGTGTTGTAGTCGTCCTGCCATTCAGCAAGGACTTCGCGGGCATGGTTGAGGGACGAGAACAACGTCTCGTTCAGGAGTTCGTCGCGCAGGCGCCCATTGAAGCTTTCTACGAATGCGTTCTGCTGCGGCTTGCCTGGTGCGATGTAGTGCCATTCGATCCTGGTCTGCTGTGACCATCGCAAGATGGCCATGCTGGTAAATTCGGTACCGTTATCGCTGACGATCGTTAGCGGGGGACCACGCCGGGCGATCACCGCATCGAGCTCTCGGCCGACCCTTGTGCCCGAGAGCGACGTATCGGCAACCAATGCGATGCACTCGCGGGTGAAGTCGTCCACCACGGCCAGCATGCGGAAGCGCCGGCTGTCGGTCAGCGTGTCGCTGACAAAGTCGAGCGACCAGCGATGGTTGGGACCTTGGGGCAACGTCATCGGAGCCCTTGTTCCCAGCGCTTTCTTGCGACCACCACGCCGTCGAACCTGAAGCCGCTCCTCGGCGTACAGACGCCGCAGCTTCTTGTGATTGATCGAAACGCCATCGATGCGCAACAGTAGGAGCAGGCGACGGTAGCCAAACCGCCGTCTGATATTGGCCAGTTCGCGCAACCTCGCGCGAATGACAACATCGTCGGGCCGCACGCTGCGATAGCGTACCGAGGTTCGATCCGCTCCGATGACCGCACACGCCCGCCGCTGGCTGACCTCAAAACTTGAACAAAGGTGAGCCACAGCTTGTCGCTTCGCGACGGGCGTCACCATTTTTTTGAATTGAGATCCTTCAACATGGCGTTGTCGAGCATCGCTTCGGCCAGCAGCTTTTTTAGCTTGGCATTCTCGTCGGTCAGAACCTTCAGGCGGCGGGCCTCCGACACATCGAGCCCACCATACTTCGCCTTCCATTTGTAGAACGTCGCGCTGCTGATCCCGTGCTTGCGACAAACGTCCCCGGTCTTTGAGCCTGCCTCGTGCTCCCGCAGGATCGCGATGATCCGCTCTTCCGTGAACCTCGACTGCTTCATCTCCGTCTCCCTTCAGGTGACGGATTCTACCCATTTTTGGCGGAAGTTCAGGGGCTCAGGTCAATCGGAAGAAACGCCGGATATCGGCGGCGACGATCAGCTTCTCAGCGAGAGCTTCGATCATGCGTACGGCGGTCTGCCAACGGATCTGCGTACGCACGCGACCAGCGCGTTCATTGCTACCAGCATTATCGCGCATGTGCGCGCGAGCGACTGTACGCAGGACGCCATGATGCACGCGGCGCTGGACGCCGTGGAGGAGCTGGAGAAACGCCGGCGCTAGCAGATCGCATTGCCAGCCGTCGTACCGGAATCCTCAGTTGCATTCTCCGCTACGCGCAGATCCATGCTTTGTCAGAACAATATCGTCGACAGGGTATAGGCCACCACGGTGGATACCGAGACGCCGATCAGGCCCGGAATCATGAAGCTGTGGTTGAGCAGATAGGAGCCGATATGCGTCGTGCCGGTACGGTCCATGCTGATCGAGGCGAGGTCGGACGGATAGAAGCAGAAGAAGAAATAGGCATAGCAGGACGGGATCACGGCGAGCATCTGGTGCGTTGACAGGCCGAGCGTATAGCCGAACGGCATCATGATCACCAGCACCGCCGCCTGGCTCTTCACGAAGGCGGAGACGGCGAACATCGCCAGCGCGAAGGTCCATGGCGCGTATTGCACCATCTCCTTGATGTTGCGGATCAGGAATTCCTGGTTGCCGGTGACGAAGCAGTCGCTCATCCAGGCGATGCCGAAGATCGCGATCACCGCGGTCATGCCGGCATTGAAGACGCTGGACTTGCCGACATCCGCCGACTTCACATTGCAGCTGAACAGGATCAGGGCGCCGGCGCTCATCATGATGATCTGCACCACGGTGGTGAGCGGCAGCATCCTCCCGTTATAGTGCGGCAACAGCACCGGAAACAGCGCCAGGATGATCACCGTCAGGATGCCGCCGAAGAACAGACACACCGACAGCGCCGCCGTGCCCGGCAGTTCCTTGCCCAGCGTGGTGACGTCCTGCTCGAGCGAGGCGCGGAATTCGGGATCCTTCAGGCGTTCCTGGAAGATCGGGTCCTGATCGAGTTCCTTGCCGCGGTTCATGCTCCACAGCGCAGCCATCAGCACGCCGATCAGGCCGGCGGGGATGGTGATGCTGAGAATCTGGATCAGGGTTGCGGGGTCATTGTTCTTGGCCGACAGCGCCATGAAGCTGGTGACCGCTGCGGCGACCGGCGAGGCGGTGATGCCCATCTGCGACGCGACCGAAGCGACGCCCATCGGCCGCTCCGGCCGGATCCTGGTCTTCAGCGAGACGTCCGCGATCACCGGCAGCAGCGAATAGACCGCGTGCCCGGTACCGACGCACATGGTCAGGAAAAACGTGCAGAGCGGCGCGAGGATGGTGATGCGCGTCGGATGCGCGCGCAGCAGGCGTTCGGTGCGCTGAACCATCCAGTCGAGGCCGCCGGCGACCTGCAGCGTAGCGGAGGCGGTCACCACCGCGAGGATGATGAGCATGACGTCGATCGGCGGGCTGGCCGGCGGATTGTGGAAACCGATGGTGAGGACGGCGACGCCGAGACCGCCGAGCATTCCCAACGCGATGCTGCCGCGGCGGATGCCGATCAGGATGGCCCCGAGCACCAGAAAGAACTGTATCCAGAACTGAAACATCGTTCGCACCCTTCGCGTGGCTCATCCGGGAGGAACGTCGTGTTATCGTTATCCGACCGCGGTCGGTAAAATCTGAAGGCCCCCTGAGCCTGATCACTATTGCCGCAATCGACGGCACGACGATTGATGCACATCAAGGGACGGCACATGCATCCCTTGATGTGCTTCGCCGACCGGTCAGCGCAAGGCGGCGACCGCGGCATTCCAGAAATCGTTATCGAGGACGCTTTCGGAAAATTTCGGCTTCGACCGCGCGCTCAGCACTACGCTGATGATGTTGTGCTTCGGGTTGATATAGATGAACTGGCCGAAGATGCCGCGCGCGCTGTAGGCGCCGTCGTCCAGCGAGCCGTCGGGTGCCGGCACCGGCCACCACATGTAGCCGTAGTCCAGCCGCGCGCCGCCGACCTGACGGGACGCGCCAGCCTCCTTCATCCAGCCTTCCGGCAGCACCCGCTCGCCATCGATGGTACCGTCGCCGAGGATGAAGCGACCGAAGCGGGCATAGTCGCGCATGGTGGCGAACATCCCGCTGCCGGCGATCTCGAGTCCGTCCTTGGCCTCCAGCCACCACGCGGCGTCGGCCTCCATGCCGAGCTTCGACCAGATCTTTTTCGACAGGTAATCCGACAGCCACTTGCCGGTGGCGGCGCGGACCAGCGCGCCGACCAGATGGGTGTCGCCGGTCGAATATTTCCACACCGTGCCGGGCGCCGCGATGCGCGGCCGGTTGGCCATGTAGTCGATGATGGCGCCGGGCTGCTGCTCGATCTGCAGTTGCAGCATGTGGCGCCGCTCGGAGTTCGGATTGGTCTGGGTGTCGTCCCATTGCACCCCGGAGGTCATCTGCATCAAGGCCTTGATCGAAACTCCCTCATAGGCGGAGCCGGCGAGTTGCGGCAGATAGTTGGTGAGCGGATCGTCGATGCTATCGATCAGCCCGTCCTGCACGGCGGCGCCGACCAGTGTGGTGGCCACCGATTTGGCCATCGACATCGACAGCCACCGCGTCGCGGGCGTAAGGCCGAGGTCGTAATGCTCCAGCAGCACCTCGTCGTCCTTCATCACCAGCAACCCGGCGATGCGGTTGCGCGCGACGTAGTCGTAGATGTCATAGACCTCGCCGCCCGACGGGATCGGAAATTCCGGCAGCGGGCCGGCGGAATAGTTCAGCGGGCGTGTCGTTGCGCCGGCTCGGATGGTGCGCGCCGGGAAGGCCGAGCCGAGATTGCGAAACGTCTCCAGATGCAGGCAGGGCATCTGCCGGCCGGCATAGCTGCTGACGATGGCTTCGATGGCGTCCTGATGCTCGGCCGGTGAGGGGGATGTCGCGGTGTCGAAATCGCCGTGAGGCGCCATGCGGTTGTTCAACTGATTACCTGCCGTGCCGGTAGAGGAGGGCGCACTATGGCTTATGATCGTGCCGACGCAAGCCGGGAGCGCGTCATCCGGACTTCAACGCCTCGCCGGCCGCCTGTTCGTCGCGCCCGGTCAAGGATTTCACCAGCGACGCCTTCACGCCCGCGACGTGCTCGCGCATCAGGATTTCGGCGCGATGGGGCTCGCGCGCCAGAATGGCCTCGTAGATGCGGTGGTGGTCATCATGGCGGCGGCGGACGTCGCGGTGCTCGAAGGCGACGATGTTGCGGCTCGACGACATCGGGACATGGTGACAGATGCGAATCATCTCGGCGAGCATGCGGTTGCGTGCCGCGGCCAGCAGCGTCTCGTGAAAATCGCCGTTGATGCCGCGGTAGACGGAGATCGCGCCGGCCTCGAAGTGGCCCGGCGCCAGCAACGCATCGCCGGCGACCAGGCTCCGTTCGATCACGGCGCGTTCCTCGGCGGACAGTCCGCGCTCGGCGGCAAAGCGCGCGG
Organism: Tardiphaga sp. vice154; assembly: GCF_007018645.1. Taxonomy (NCBI): domain Bacteria; kingdom Pseudomonadati; phylum Pseudomonadota; class Alphaproteobacteria; order Hyphomicrobiales; family Nitrobacteraceae; genus Tardiphaga; species Tardiphaga sp. vice154. The sequence continues at coordinate 5,154,484 of NZ_CP041399.1, read as the reverse complement.
CGACGCCTTCCAGCGACGCGCGGATCTCATAGGCATCGACGATGGCGTCGAGCGGGAATTCGCGCACCGTGAAGCCGCGGTTCGGCGCGTAGTCGAGCAGGCCCTCGCCGGCCAGCGCCTGCAACGCCGCGCGCACCGGGGTGCGCGACACCGCCAGCGTCTTGCTGAAGCGGACCTCGTTGATGCGCTCGCCCGCATGCACCGAGCCGTTCAGGATCGCGTCGCGGATCTCGTCCATCACCGATAGCGAGCGGTTGCCGGCGCGCAAGGCGGCCGGTTCGAAAGGGGGTGGCGGGGCTATGTCGGCCATGTTCGGGGCTCTGGCTTAGTGGATACACTTATAAAGCGTAAGGAAACATTCGATCATGCAGTCGCCAACAAATCCACATTTTAATGCGTAAATCTGCCGCATATAAATCGGGCATGTCGCGGAAATGATGAGCAGTTGAAAAAGTGTATGTAATTTCTGTTGACTCGCGCCGGCCATTGGCAATGATGCAGGGGTCCAGCGATAGCGAGGTATATTTCCCATGGCGACCGTAAAACCGATCAGCGAAAGCGCCATCGAGGAAATCACCGCCGATCGCGGGCCGCATTATGAGCCGTTTGGCTGGCATCACTGGCCGGAGCATCCCTGGCTCGCCTATCAGTTTCGCCGTGGCCTGGGCGAAACGCAGGAAGGCGGCGGCAGCGTTTCCGAAGTGATGCTGGCGGGATCGCGCATGATCCCCGGCGATCTCGAAAGCTGGCACACCGAGTGGATGGTGATCGCCGACGCCAACTGGCAGCGTGGCCTCGCGGAAGAAAAGCTCGGTCACATCCGCACCGCGATGAACTGCTTTTTGCGCGCCGCGGATTACTACCGTCAGGCGGAATTCCATCTCGAGCCGGACGATGCCCGCCGGCTGCCGACCTTCGAGAAGATGGAGGCCTGCTCGCACAAGTTCATCTCCTATCTCAATCCGCCCGGTGAAGTCGTCGACATCCCTTACGAGGACGGCAAGCCGATCTGCGGCTATTTCATCCGCGCCCCGTTCCCCGGCAAGAAGCTGCCGGTGCTGATCTGCATGGGCGGCCTGGATTCCATCAAGGACGAGATGTGGTTCATGCAGGCGCATGGCTGCCTGCAGCGCGGCATCTCGGTGCTGATGGTCGATCTGCCGGGCCAGGGCGGCACGCTGCGCCGCCATGGCCTTGCCACCCGCGTCGATTCCGAAGTGCCGGTCGGCAAGTGCATCGACTGGCTGGAAAAGCGCGACGATGTCGATGCCTCGAAGATCGGCGTCTGCGGCTCCAGCATGGGTGGCTTCTATGCCGCGCGCGCCGGCTGCTACGAACACCGTCTCGCGGCGGTGATCTCGCACGGCGCGGTCTGGTCGGTGCATGACATGTGGGGCCAGAAGGGCGATGATTTCGGTCTGGCGATGCACATCCGCTGGGTGTTCGGCGCCAGGACCATGAAGGAAGCCCACGTCTTGATGAAGCCGTTCACGCTGGAAGGGCATCTCGAACACATGAAGGCGCCCTATCTCGTGCTGCATGGCGGCCACGACGTGCTGACCGTGACCGCGGCGCGCTCGACCTACGACCACGCCATCGACAACGGCGTCGATGCCACCTTGCGCGTGCTGGAGCCGGACGAGACCGGCGCCGAGCATTGCCAGCATGACAACCCGACGATCGGCCAGGAAGTGCTGGCCGACTGGCTCGCCGACAAGTTCGGCATCGATCAGCGTGCGTTGCTGAAGACCTCGTTCAACCCGCTGGTGTGATGATGAATCTGGGCGTCGATATCATCAAGGCGGCCGTCGTCGCGATCGACCTGCATCGCGGGCATCTCGACATGTCGGTGGCGACCATGCCGACCACGCCGGACGTGGCCGTGCGGATTATTGCTGCCAACAAGCGCCTGTTCGACTGGTGCCGGACGGTGAATATCCCGGTGATCCACCAGGTCACGTCGTATCGCGACGAGGCCGAGATCCGTGCCAATCCGTTCTGGCGCACCCGCGCCGAAGATCCGAACGCCACGCGCAAGAACGTAATGCGGCACAATATCATCGGCGGCCCCGGCTGCACGGTAATGCCGGATTTGCTGGACCCCCGGGACTTCATCGTCTCCACCAAGAAGCGCTACGACTGCTTCCTCGGCTCCGACCTCGATTTCCTGCTGAAATCGCATGGCATCAACACGCTGCTGATTACCGGCGTGAACACCAATTCCTGCGTGCTGGCGACCACGACCTCCGCCAATGTCCGCGATTATTCGGTGATCGTCGTCGAGGACTGCGTCGACAGCATGGATGGTCCGGCGATGCACGAAGCCGGCCTCGCCTGCATCCGCACCGCCTTCGGCTTCGTGATGGACACGGATGCGGTGATGAAGCTCGACGGGCTCAGGGCATGACGATCAACAGCAACAACCTGAAAGGCCAGCCATGACCGGTCCCATGCAGCCGCGCGAGCGCTCCGACTACTCGGCGATCGTCGACCGCCCCAAGATGAAGCTGCCGGGTGGTGCCAAGATCATCATCTGGAGCATCGTCAATCTCGAGGTCTGGGACATTTCCAAGCCGATGGCGCGGCAGGTGATCCCGGCGCCGACCGGCGCGGTGCTGTTGCCCGACGTCGCCAACTGGAGCTGGCACGAATACGGCATGCGCGTCGGCGTCTGGCGCTTCTTCGATCTCTACAAGAAGCACGGTATCAAGCCGACATTGTCGATCAACGCCCGCGTCTGCGAGGACTATCCGCGCGTAGCCCAAGAAGCCAAGGACGCCGGCTGGGAATTCATGGGCCATGCCTATGAACAGGGACCGATCCATAAGGAGCCGGACCAGCAGGCGATGATCAAGCGCTCGATGGACGTGATCGAGAAGTTTACCGGCAAGCGCCCGGTCGGCTGGCTCGGACCCGGCCTGACGCAGACGCTCGACACCCCGGAATATCTCGCCGAGGCCGGCGTCAAATATATCGGCGACTGGGTCTATGACGACGAACCGACCACCATCAACACCGCCAAGGGACCGCTGGTGACGCTGCCCTACACGGTGGAGCTCAACGACATCCCGATGATGATGGTGCAGCACCACGAGAACGACCACTTCAAGAAGCGGGCGATCGACATGTTCGACCGGCTGTATCAGGAAAGTGAAGACCGCCCGAAGATCGTGTCGCTGGCGATCCATCCCTACATTTCCGGCCAGCCGTTCCGCATCAAATACCTCGAAGAACTATACAACTATTTCAACGGCCACGAAGGTGTGGTGCACTGGAACGGCGAGCAAATCCTCGACTGGTACAATGGCCAGAAGGCAGAGATGGACAACAACAAGTGAACGCCATTCTCCCCCGCATGCCGTCTTCCATCCCGGTCACCGAAGTTCCGGTGGTTGGCGGCGGCATGTTCCCAGTGCGGCGCGTCTATTGCGTCGGCCGCAATTATCTCGACCACATCCGCGAGATGGGCGAAGCCGACGAGCGCGATCCGCCGTTCTTCTTCCAGAAGCCGCGCGATGCGATCGTGCATGACGGCGCGCGCGTGCCCTATCCGCCGTTCACCGACGATCTGCAATTCGAGGTCGAGCTGGTGATCGCGATCGGGAGCAGTGGCAAGAACATCCCGGTCGCCGAAGCGCTCGATCACATCTGGGGCTATGCCGTCGGCATCGACCTGACGCGCCGCGACCGCCAGTATGAATCGCGCGATCGCAAATGGCCGTGGGAAATGGGCAAGAGCTTCGACGCCTCCGCGCCGTGCGGGCCGATCGCGCCGGCGCGCGATGGCCGCTATTTCAAGGGCTGCGCCATCACTCTGTTGGTCAACGGCGTCGAGAAGCAGCGCGGCGACATCGGCCAGATGATCTGGAGCGTGCCGGAGATCGTGGCGCAACTGTCGCAGCAGATGACGCTGCATCCGGGCGACCTGATCTACACCGGCACGCCCGCCGGCGTGGGCCCCGTGGTACCCGGCGACGTCATCGACGCCCGCATCGAGGGCCTGCCGTCGCTGACCATCACCATCACCGAGCGGGAAGCCTGACATGCTGCCGACCGAACGCATCACCTATTCACCGATCGCGACCCGCGCGCCGCTGAAGCTGCCGGACGGCAAGCGGATGGCGGTGTGGGTGATCGTCAATGTTGAGGAGTGGGACATCAACCAGACGATGCCGCGCACCGTTCTGACGCCGCCCGCCGGCGGCTCGCCGATGCCCGACATTCCGAACTGGGCCTGGCACGAATACGGCAACCGCGTCGGTTTCTGGCGGATGCTGAAGGTATTCGACGACTATAAAATTCCCGCGGCGCTGGCGATCAACGGCTCGGCGATATCAGCCTATCCGGAGATCGCGGACGCCGCAAAGCAGCGCAACTGGGAATTCATGGGCCACGGCTTCACCCAGCGCAACATGCAGAAGGTCGAGAACGAGCAGGACGACATCCGCAAGACCGCGGACGTGATCGAGGCCGCGACCGGCAAGCGTCCGCGTGGCTGGCTCGGCCCCGGCCTCACCGAGAGCTGGAACACGCCGGACCTGCTGAAGCAGGAAGGCTACGAGTACGTCTGCGACTGGGTGCTCGACGACCAGCCGGTGTGGCTGAAGACTACGACGTCGCCGATCGTGAACATTCCCTACACGCAGGAATGCAACGACGTCGCGATGATGCTGATCCAGCACCACAAGGCGTCCGAGTATTACGACCGGGCGATCGACCAGTTCGAGCAGATTTACGAGGATTCGGCGGATTCGGCTCGCATCATGGCACTGGTTGTGCATCCCTACATCATGGGTGCGCCGCATCGCCTGAAACACTTCCGCCGCATCTTCGAGACCATCCAGCAGAAAACGGACGTGGCCTTCATGACCGGCGAACATATTCTCGACTGGTATCTCTCCGTTGGTCCGAAGGCTCCATAGGCACAGATATGAGCTTTTTCCAGATCCTCAACGGACTGACCTTCGCCGCGCTGCTCTTCGTGGTGGCAAGCGGCTTCACGCTGATTTTCGGCCTGTTGCGGATCGTCAATCTCGCCCACGGCGCGCTCTATCTGTTCGGCGGCTATGTCGGCTATTCGGTGGCGACCAAGACCGGCAGCTTCCTGCTCGGCGGGGCCGGCGCGATGGCGGCGATTGCCGCGATCGGCTTCGTGCTCGACCAGGGCCTGCTGCGCTTCGTGCGCGGCAATGAATTGCGCCAGGTGCTGCTGACGCTGGGCGTCGCCTTCTTCCTCAACGATCTCGCGCTGGTGATCTGGGGCGGCGACAGCTTCACAGTGCCGATTCCGCAACTGCTGCGCGGCGGCACCAAGGTGTTCGGCACCTATTATCCGATCTACCGGCTATTCGTGCTCGGCATGGGCATCTTCGTGTTCGCGTCGCTGTGGCTGCTGTTGAATCACACAAGGCTCGGCGCGCTGATCCGCGCCGGCGTCGATGACCGTGAGATGGTGGAAGCCTCCGGCGTCAATATCCAGCGCGTGTTTCTCTTCACCTTCCTGTTCGGCGCTTCGCTGGCCGGTCTCGGCGGGTTGATGGGCGGGGCGTTCCTGTCGCTCTATCCGTCGGCGGATGCGGAAATCCTCACCTTCAGCCTCGCCGTGGTGATCATCGGCGGCCGCGGCAGCCTGGTCGGCGTGGCCGTGGGTTCGCTGCTGGTTGGCTTGCTCAATACGCTCGGCCAGGTGATGTTTCCGGAACTCGCTTATTTTGTGATCTTCGGCCCGATGGCGGTGCTGCTCGCATTCCGTCCGCTCGGCCTGTTCGGACGTGCCACATGACACAGCCCGCCAAAACCACGCATGAGAAGACGTCAGTTCTCGCCGGGATGACCAGTCGTAGCGTCGCAATCGCCGCGGCCATAGTCGTGATCGCCGCGCTGCTGCCGCTGGTGTTGTCGAACTACCAGGTCGGCCTTGCCACCGAGGTCCTGATCTTCGGCATTCTGGCGATGTCGATCGATATCCTCGCCGGCTTTGCCGGCCGCACCTCGCTCGGCCATGGCGCGATCTTCGGCGTCTCGACCTATGTCGTGGTGTATTGCACGGCACAGATGGGCCTATCGCCGGCCGCGGCGTTCGCGCTCGGCGTGCTGGCCGCGACCTGCGTGGCCGCGGTGTTCGCGCTGCTCGCGGTGCGTACCTCCGGCGTCTACTTCCTGCTGCTGACGCTGGCGCTCGGCATGATCGTGTGGGGCGTCTGCCTGCGCTGGACTCAAGTGACCGGCGGCGAGAACGGCATGCGCGCCGATGTCCGGCCTCAGATCCTGCTCGGCCACAGCGCCTTCTACTGGGCGGTGCTGTTCGGCGCGGCCGTCGTGTCCTTTGCGATGTGGCGCTTCGTGCGCTCGCCGTTCGGCCTGACCTTGCGCGGCATCCGCGACAGCGAAAGCCGGATGCGCAGCCTCGGCTATAACGTGCCGCTGCATCTGTTCATCGGCTTCACGGTGTCCGGCGTGTTTGCGGGCATCGCCGGCGCGCTGTATGCGATGTTCAACAATTTCGTCAGCCCTTCCACGGTGGCGCTGGCGCAATCGGTCGAAGGCGTGTTGATGGCGATCGCCGGCGGCGTCGGCACCCTGTTCGGAGCCTTCGTCGGTGCGGCCGCGATCATCGCGCTGGAGAACGTCGTCAGCGCCTATACCGAACGCTGGCAGATGGTGCTCGGCATCACCTTCGTTCTGATCATGATCTTTGCCCCCGAGGGCATTGTAGGCAAGCTGCGCGGCATGCTGTCGCGTCGGTCACGTTAATCCAATGCTTCACCGAAAGGAACTCGACATGGATCGCAGGCAATTTCTGAAGAGCACCGCCGCCGTCGCCGCCCTCGGCGCAGGCGTATCTCCCTGGCGCGCCGCATCGGCGCAGAGCGGCCCGATCAAGATCGGCCTGTTGGCGCCGCTGACCGGCGTCGTGGCGTCCGGCGGCAAGGAAATGGTCGAGGGCGTGCAGTTCTACCTCGAGCAGGTCAAGAACGAGATGGGCGGCCGCAAGGTCGAACTCGTGATCGAAGACGACGCCTCGAACCCTGACACCGCGCTGCAGAAGGCCCGCCGCCTGGTCGAGCAGGGCAATTGCCACATGCTGATCGGCAACCTGCTGGCCAACACCGGCCTTGCGGTGGCCAATTACGTCAAGGGCACCGGCACGCCGTATTTCATTCCGATCATCGCCGCTGATGATCTGACCCAGCGGGCCCGCATCAAGAACGTGATCCGCGTCGCCGGCTACACCGCGAGCGCCTTTACCCATCCGTTCGCCGACTGGTGCCTGAAGCAGGGTTACAAGCGCATCGCCACGGTGAGCCAGGATTATACCTTCGGCCACGAGCAGTGCGGCGGTCTGGCCCAGGTGTTCACCGAAGGCGGCGGCACGATCGTGCAGCAGTTCTGGCACCCGCTCAACACCGCGGATTTCAGCCCCTATCTCGGCCAGCTGGCGGAACTCAAGGTCGATGCGATCTTCGCGATGGAGACCGGCGCGGACTCCACCCGCTTCATCCAGCAATATGCCTCGTTCGGCCTCAAGGCCAAGACGCCCTTGCTGATGGCGATGAACGGCACCGACCAGTCGGTGATCCGCACCATTGGCGACGAGGCCGAAGGCATCATTTCGGCGGCGCATTTCGCCGAGGGTTCCGACGTGCCGACCACGGCAAAGTTCGCCAAGGATTACGAGGCCAAGTTCGGCAAGATCCCGTCGCTGTACGGCTTCTCGATGTATTCCGGCATGATGTGGATCGATGCCGCGCTGAAGAAGATGGGCGGCAAGGTCGAGGACCGCGAGGCCTTCATCGACACCGTGCTCAAGACCGAACTCGACGGCTCGCCGCTCGGCAAGGCCGTGAAGTTCGACGCCTACGGCAACCCAGTTTACGACGTCTCGATCCGAAAGGTCGTCAAGCGCGCCGACGGCAAGTTCTGGAACGTGCCGATCACCAGCTATCCGGAAGTCGGCCAGTTCTGGAAGTACGATCCGGAAACCTATCTGAAGCAGCCGCCCTATTCGCGCACCTTCCAGGGCATCAAGAAGACCTGATGATTATAGCGCAATCATAGAAGCGGCGACACTCGATCACCTCTCCCCGTTGGGGAGAGGTCGACCGGCGAAGCCGGGCGGGTGAGGGGCAGGGCGCCGTCGATGGGCCGGTGCCCCCTCACCCCAGCCCTCTCCCCAACGGGGAGAGGGGGCGCACGGCCGGTGCTTCGTTAATTCAACCGTGACTTCGCATATCGATCCTGTTCTGATCTAACCCTACTGGAAACCTCGTGTCCGAACCGATCCTGACGCTGACTGATGTCGTGGTGGCCTTCGATGCTCTGAGAGCGGTCGATGGCGTCAGCCTGAGCGTGCCGCGCGGGCAGCGTCGTGCCATTATTGGGCCGAACGGCGCCGGCAAGACGACGCTGTTCAACGCCATCGCGGGCGCGGTGCCGCCGACCTCCGGCAAGATCCTGTTCGACGGCCACGACGTCACGAAACTGCCGCCGCACCGCCGCGCGCAGCTCGGCATCTCCCGCACGTTCCAGATCACCAATCTGTTTCCGACGCTTACGGTGCGCGACAACATGGTGCTCGCGTTGCGTGGCCTGAGCCCTCGAAAATTCTCGCTGTTCGGCGCGCCGGATACCGACGACACCGAAGCCTCGCGGATCGCGGTGGCGTTGACGGCCGCACTGATCGGCGAGCGCGCCGACGTCATCGTCAAGGAAATGTCCTATGGCGAGCAGCGCCAGCTCGAAATCGCGATCGCGCTGGTGACGACGCCGACCTTGCTGCTGCTCGACGAGCCGGCGGCAGGTCTCTCGCCGTCGGAGCGGTCGATGATCGCCGAGGTGATCCGCTCGCTTAGCCGCGACATCACCGTGGTGCTGATCGAGCACGACATGGACCTGGCGCTCGGCCTGGTCGATTACGTCACCTGCATGTTCGAGGGCCGCGTATTGGTGGAAGAGCCGCCGGAAGGCATCCGCCACAACGCCCAGGTCCAAGAAGTCTATCTCGGAAAGCCGCGTCATGCTTGAGGTCAGGGATCTACACAGCGGCTACGGCGAGGCGGTGGTCGTCCGTGGCGTGTCGCTCGACGTCGCGCCCGGCGAGATCGTGGCGCTGCTTGGCCGCAACGGCATGGGCAAGACCACGCTGATCCGCTCGATCATGGGGCTGGTGCCGCCGCAAATTCGCGCCGGCACGGTGGCCTGGCGCGGCGAGAATCTCGTCGGCATGAAGCCGCATGATATCGCCAACCGCAAGATCGCCATCGTGCCGCAGGGCCGCAGGCTGTTTCCGTCGCTGACCGTGACCGAACATCTCACCATGCTGAAAAGCCCGCGCGCCAAGGACGGCTGGACCGTCGACCGCGTGTTCGGGATTTTCCCGCGGCTCAAGGAGCGCCGCCATCACCGCGGCGGGCAGTTGTCCGGCGGCGAGCGCGGCATGCTGGCCGTTGGCCGCGCGCTGATGATCGATCCGCAACTGATCCTGATGGACGAGCCCTCCGAAGGTCTCGCGCCGGTGATGGTGCAGCATCTTGAAAGCATCATCCTCGATCTCAAGAAAGAGGGCCTTTCGATCCTCCTGGTCGAACAGAACCTGTACAGCGCGCTGGCCGTTGCCGATCGCGTCTACATCATGGAAACCGGGCAGATCGTGCATCAGGGCGACGCCAAGGAAATGAGCCAGCAGACCGATGTGCTGTTCCAGCGACTCGGAGTGCAGTGAGTAGTGAGTAAAGCCATGAACGAAGATCTGTTGCGCGGCATCGCGGCCGACATGAACGACGCCGCTGACGCGGCGACCCGCGTCGGCCGCGCGCAGCCGCTGGTGGCGGACACCAACAGCCGGATCGCAGCAGCGGCGATCGCCGCGCTGCCTTTCGATTCCTCGCCTTACGGCTTTGTCGCCTGGCTGGCCGCGGCGGATAAAACCTGATGACGTCTTCTATTGCCTCCCTCGACCTCTGCACGCTCGCCGACGCCATCGCCGCCGGCGAGATTACGTCTGTTGCGGCCACCACGCTGACGCTCGACCGGCTCGACACGGTCGGCCGCAAGCTCAACGCCGTGGTGCGGCTCGACGCCACCCGCGCGCTGGAAGCCGCCGATGCCGCCGACCGCAAGCGCGCCAGCGGCGCCACGCTTCCGCCGCTGCACGGCGTGCCGCTCGCGCACAAGGACCTGTTTTATCGCGCCGGCGATCTGTCGGCCGGCGGCTCAAAAATCCGCACCGATTTCCGCGCCGATACAACGGCGACCGTGATCGACCGGCTCGATGCCGCCGGCGCGCTCGATCTCGGCCGGCTACAGCTCGCCGAATTTGCGCTGAGTCCGACCGGCTACAATGAACACAACGGCCACGCGCTCAATCCGTGGAATCCGGCGCATGTGCCGGGCGGCTCGTCGTCCGGCTCCGGCGTCGCGGTGGCGGCGCGCCTGGTCGCCGGTTCGCTCGGCACCGACACCGGCGGGTCCTTGCGGCATCCGGGCGCGATGTGCGGGCTGGTCGGCCTGAAGCCGACCTGGGGCCTGGTGCCGACCGACGGCGTGATGCCGCTGTCGGCGTCGCTGGACTGCACCGGCCCGCTGGCTCGCAACGCGCGCGATGCGGCGCGGCTGCTGTCGGTCATCACCGCCGGCGACTACGAATCTGCGCTCGGCGACGGCGTCAGCGGCATGACCATCGCGATCCCCGGCGGCTATTACCGCGAACTGCTGCAGCCGGCGATCGCCGTGCGGCTGGAGCAGGCCGTCGTCGCGATGCGCCGGCTCGGCGTGACCACGATCGAGACTGCCCCGCCGGACATGGCTGTCGTCAACGCGCTGATGCATCTGATGATGAGTGTCGAGGCCGCAACGATCCATCGCCGCTGGTTGATCGAAAGGCCGCAGGATTATTCCGATCAGGTGCGCTCGCGGATCGAGCCCGGCCTGTTCTATCCGGCGACGCGCTACGTCGAGGCGCTATCGCTGCGCGCGCAGATCACGCAAGGTTGGATCGCGTCGTGCATAGGCCGCGCCGATCTGGCGCTGCTGCCGGCGATCTCGATCCCGGTGCCGACCATCGCTGCCACCACCGAAGGCGATCCCGCTGACGTGGCGCGGGTGATCGGCCAGCTCACCCATTGCACCCGCGGCATCAACTATCTCGGCCTGCCGGCCGCCTCCGTGCCCTGCGGCTTCGACTGCGAAGGCCTGCCGGTTGCGTTTCAGCTGGTCGGACGACCCTATGCCGAGGCCACCATCCTGCGCACCATCCATGCCTATCAAGGCGTCACCGACTGGCACCAGCGCGTGCCCGACGCCGCCGAACTGAACTGAGTAGAGTCAATATGCCCATCATCGATATGCACTCCCATGCCCTGAGCACCCGCGTCGAACCGCTGGTCTCCGGCAAATACGACCCGATGAGCAATCCGTATCGCCGCGACATGTCGATGCAGAGCCGCGTCACCGACGCCGAGCAGAACAAGATACTGCCGGGCAAGATGCTCGACATCAGCGCCCGTCGCGCCGCGATGCAAAGCATGGGCGTGGACATCCAGATCATCATCCCGGCACCGGCGCAGCAGCACTACTGGGCCGACGAGGAATTGCTGGTCGCGCTGTCGCGCGTGCAGAACGAGGATATCGCCGCGCTGGTGGCGCAGGACCCCGCGCATTTCGCAGGTATGGGCACGCTGCCGATGCGGTTTCCGACGCGCGCCATTGAAGAGGCCGTTTACGCGGTCGAGACGCTCGGCCTGCGCGGTTTCCAGATCGACACCCGCGTCGAGAACCTGGAACTGTCGGATGCCGCCTTCGATCCGCTCTATGCCCGCTTGGCCGAGCTCAAGGTGCCGTTGTTCGTGCATCCGCTCGGCTTCTCGCAGGGCCAGCGGCTCGGCGATTTCTTCATGGTCAACAGCCTCGGCCAGCCGATCGAAGAAGCGATCGCGATCTCGCATTTCATCATGGGCGGCGTGCTCGATCGCCATCCGGATCTGGCCCTGGTGATCGCGCATGGCGGCGGCTTCCTGCCGTTCTATGCCGGCCGCATGGACCATGCCTGGAAGGTGCGCCCCGAAGTGCGCCGCCTCACGGCGGACGCGCCCTCGACCTATCTGAAGCGGATGTGGTTCGATACCTGCGTGTTCTCGCCGGAGCTGGTCGAGCAACTGGTCGGCATCGCCGGCGCCGATCGCGTGATGATGGGCTCGGACTATCCGTTCGACATGGGCGATCCCGATCCGGTCGGCACCGTGCGCGCGACCAAGCTGTCGGAGGCGGACAAGGAGAAGGTGCTGTTCGGCACCGCCAGCCGGCTGTTCGGAATTGCATAGCCGCCCCGGCGGCAGGCCCTCGCGACGGTGACGTGAATCCGGGGCATGATCGGCGCCGGACAGCACGACAGCCACGGGAGCCGGAATGACGATCAGCTTTAACTTCGCCACCTTGAGCGCGCCGCAACGCTACAAGCTCCTGTGCGGGCTGGTGGTGCCGCGCCCGATCGCGCTGATCACGACCATCTCCGCGGATGGCGTCGTCAACGCCGCGCCGTTCTCGTTCTTCAACGTGTTCTCGGAAAATCCGCCGCTGGTGGTAGTCGGCCTGCAGGTCAAGCCCGACCTGTCGATCAAGGACACCACGCGCAATGTCCGCGCCAACGGTCTGTTCGTCATCAATATGGTGGACGAGGCGCTGGCCAAGGACATGGTGGATTGTTCGATTGGCTTTCCGTCGGATATCGGCGAGCCGGAAGCGCTGCGGCTGCCGATGGCGGCCGGGGTCCACGTCCCGGTGCCGCATCTCGCCGCCGCGCCGGCGGCGCTGGAATGCCGCAAGGTGACACTGATGAATTTCGGCGCCGAGCGCGACCTGCTGGTCGGCGAGGTGCTGGGCATCCAGGTCCGGGACGGCGTGGTCGATCCCGTGACGCTGCGGACCGACTATGCGCAATATTGGCCGGTCGCCCGCATGGCCGGGACGACCTATGCGCGTCTGCATGACCGCTTCGAGATCAAGCCGGACACTTTCGAAAGCTGGCAGAACCGGCCGGTTGCTGCCGACGATTAACCTTTTACCGCGAGTTCATGATCAACGACGCCGAAATCGGTTAATGCTCGCATCATGTCCCGCAAGATCTTCACCGCCATTGCCTGGGCCGTCCTGGCCAGCATCGTCTTCGTGACGCTGTCGCCGATCGGCTGGCGTCCGCATTTTGAGGCGGTCAGCCTCGAGCGCGCCGGGGCGTTTGCCGTCGTCGGATTGCTGTTCGGCCTGGCCTACCCGGACCGCCTGTGGCGGGTGTTGTCCCTGATGGCCGCCGCCGCGTTGCTGTTGGAAGCGCTTCAGCATCTGACGCCCGATCGACATGGCCGGCTGTCGGATGCCGTCGTCAAAATCCTCGGTGCGATCACTGGCGTGGGTATCGCCTGGCTGTGCACCCGCGCCCATGCGGCGTTCGCCCCTGTCGCACGGAAGCGCTGACCGCGCGTCGCCGCCGTGATCAGTCCCGCGAATCAGGCCTCGCCGTTTCGTCAGCCTTGGCAAACAGCCGCGACCTTCGGCGGTGCGTGCGATGCTGTCCGCTGTGGTCCGGGTAAGGTCGCACCAGCCTATCCGATCCAACTACCTAAAACATCCGGCGCCTGCATGATTGGCGAGGATCTGAATGATTTGGTTGCGATGTGTAAAAAGACACCGATACAATCAGCGAGGTCGGGTTTGTTGGATAGTACGTTTCGGTCAAACCGGAAACGGATAGGCTCCGGCGGCTGTCGCGGGCGTGTGAGTTTGGATGGCGTTTGCGTCGCGGGCAATCCCGGTGCGCGGCAACGGCGTCGATCGTTAGGGAGACGTCATGCACCGGCGCTATCAGCACCTGAGTATCCCGACTGAAATCATGCGTTCCGTGGTCGGTATTTCCGAAGCGGGAAGCATCACCAAGGCAGCCAAGCTGCTGGGCTTGAGCCAGCCGGCGATCAGCTCGCAGATCAAGCGCATCGAGCATGTGGTCGGCGGCAGCATCTTCCATAAATCCGCCAATGGCTCGGCCACCACCGAGCTCGGCAAGCTGGTGCTGACGCAGGCGCGCAAGATCCTCGAGGCCAATGACCAGCTTCTGCTGTTGCGCGGCGCGACGTCGGACGAGAGTTCGATCCGCCTCGGCATGAGCAACGTCTACTCGCAACGCATGCTGCAGATGATGAGCCCGGCCGATATGGCCAATATCTGCATGTATTCGGACAATTCCGCCGAGATCGCCAAGGGCCTGCTCGACGGCTTCATCGATGTCGGTATCTTTCTGGGTCTGGTCGAGATGCCGGCGGCGGCGGGGATCGATCTGGTGGCGCAGCGCGACGATGAGGTGACCTGGGTGCGGTCGCGAGATTTCACGCTGAGCCCGGGGGCGCCGGTGCCGATCCTGACCTGGCCCGGCCAGATCATGCATGACCTGATGATCCAGGCGCTGGAGCGCAAGGGAATGGTTTACCGGATTGCGTTTTCAAGTCCGGACTATCATGCCCGCATCGACGCGGCGAAGGCGGGCCTCGGCCTGACGCTGTTGCCGAAGCGGCTGGTCCCCGAGCCGCTGATGGCGGCCCATGAGTACTATCTTCCGCAGAACGCCGAAGGTCTTTCTCTGCGCACGCTCCGGCTTCCGCTGCAGGAACGGCGAGCTGATCGATAGGCTGAAGGAAAAACTGTTCGAAATCTAGCGCGACGCGCTTGAGGCGCGAGATCGCTCCGACCTCACAGCCTCACCATTCGCTTGCCGCGGTTCTCGCCGGCCAGCAATCCGATCAGCGCGGCCGGCGTATTCTCCAGCCCGTCGATGACGTCTTCCTGCACCTTGATCTGGCCCGATGCGACCCATTCCTGCAGATCCTTCAGCGCGGCGTCGCGCTGCGCCATGTAATCCATCACGATGAAGCCCTGCATGGTCAGCCGCTTCACCACGATCAGGCCGGGGACGCCGCGCGGGCCGGTTGCCGCCGGCGCGCCGTCATATTGCGAGATCGCGCCGCAGCAGGCAATCCGGCCGCGCAGGTTCATCTGCGCGATACAGGCCTCGAGAATATCGCCGCCGACATTGTCGAAATACACGTCGATGCCGCCGGGCGCTGCGGCCTTGAGCGCCTTGAACACCGCGCCGTTCTTGTAGTCGACCGCGGCATCGAAGCCGAGCTCGCCGGTCAGCCAGTCGCACTTGGCCTTGCCACCGGCGATGCCGACCACGCGGCAGCCTTTGAGTTTGGCAATCTGCCCGACGATCGAGCCGACCGATCCGGCCGCGGCCGACACCACGACAGTCTCGCCGGCCTTCGGTCGGCCTACGTCCAGCAGGCCGAAATAGGCGGTGAGGCCGGCGATGCCATAGATGCTGAGCAGATGCGTCATCGGCTCCAGCTTCGGCATCTTGCTGAGCTGCTTGGCCGGCACCGCGGCGTAGTCCTGCCAGCCGGTGTCGCCGAACACGATGTCGCCCGGCTTCAGCGCCGGCGATTTTGAGGCGATCACCTCGGCGATGCCGCCGCCGGCCATCACCGTGTTGGTCTCGACCGCCGCGCGGTAGGTCGCGCCATGCATCCAGGCGCGGTTGGCGGCGTCGAGCGAGATGTAGCGCACCCGCAGCAAGGCCTCGCCGTCCTTCGGTTCGGGAATTCCGCCCTGCGATAGTTTGAAATGTTCGGAACCGAGCTTGCCGCTCGGCTTCTCCACCAGCAGGACCTGGCGATTGATGTCAGTCATGGACGTCTCACGGATATTTCTGTTGCGGGCACGCTATGCGGCGGCAAGGTGCGCCACAATGGGTATTTGGTGTTTGCTGTTGTTCGTGGGCCGCGAGCGACGCTCTGTCTTCTCAACCGTCATTGCGAGGAGCCCTTGCGACGAAGCAATCCAGTCCTTGCAAAGCTCGTGGCTTTCTGGATTGCCGCGTCGCTTCGCTTCGCTCCTCGCAATGACGAGGGAGAGGCCTGCGCAAAACTAAAAGAACTGCAGCTCTTTCGCGTCCCCGCCGCGCAGCACGGTGGCGTATTCGATCGCGACGAACAGGCCGCCGGCGACATAGATCTTCTGCTGGTTGTCGCGCGCCAGTTGCCGGCTGATGCGCACCGCGTCCTCGATGGCGTTGGCGATGTGGATCTTCGCCTTCGCATTGGCCTTGCGCGCGGCGGCGCCGACGACGCGGGCATCGGCGCCCTTGTGATGCGCGCGGGTGCAGACGATCGCCTCGAACGACGGCGCGAGATGTCGGGTGATGTCGTCGATGCTCTTGTCGCCGGATACGCCGAGCACCAAGAGCCAGTCGCGCTCCCCATGGATGGCGCGCAGGCTTTGCAGCGCCTGCGATACGCCGTCCGGCGTGTGGCCGACATCGATCACGATCAGCGGTGCCTGCTGCACCACTTCGAGCCGTCCCGGCCAGTCGGTGTCGCGCAGGCCGTGGCGGATGGCCGGTTCGATCGCGAGGTCGGGGCGGGCGCGTTTCGACCATTGCAGGAACAGCGCCGCCGCGATCGCCGCATTGTTGAACTGGAAGTCGCCAAGCACGCTCATCCCGAGCCCGTCGAAGGAAAGGCCGAATAGCTGCAGATCGAACTGCTGTCCGGTGGCGGCCATCATCTCATTGTCGATCGCGATATCGTCGCGCACAAAAACACCCGCGACGTCCCGCGGCCGGTTGTACTCGGCGAGATACCGCTTCAGCGGCCGGCAATTCTCGCCATAGATGATGATGCCGCCGGCCGCGCAGGCGTCGCTCTTGTCGGAGGCGATCAGTTCCAGCGTGTTGCCGAGCAATTGCACATGTTCGTAGTCGACGGACGTCACACAGCATACGGTCGCGCCGACCAGCCGCACCGGATCGTAGCGGCCGCCGATGCCGGCCTCGAACACCATGAAGTCGCACTGCGCCTCCTGGAAATACAGGCAGGCCAGCGCGAATTGCGCCTCGAAGGCGCCGAACACCTCGGTCAGGCCGCCACGCGCAAGGTCCGTGATGGCGGTGGCGACGCGCAGCGCCAGCTCGGCCAGCCCGTCATCGTCGATCTCGACGCCGTCGATGCGGAAGCGTTCGTTGAAGCGATACAGATGCGGCGAGGTGAACAGTCCGGTGCGCAGGCCCGCGGCATGGCCTATCGAGGCGGCGAAGGCCGCGGTGCTGCCCTTGCCGTTCGAGCCGGTGACGACGACCGAATGGCGCTGCAGCCTATGACGGTCGATCGACAGCGCGTCGAGCAGGGCGGCGAGACGCGACAGGCAGATGCCCTCACCATATTTCGGCAGGTTAAACATCGAGCAGTCCGATCGATGCAAATGTGTGGCGCCAGACCCTGACGATCAGATCGTCGCGGCCGCTGTCCTCGAGAAAGCGGATCGAGGGATTGGCGTTGACCTCGATGACGCGGATGTCGGCGGGATCGTCCGCGATGTCCGTGAACAGGTCGATCCCCGCGGCGCGCAGCCCGAGCGCCGTGGCGGCACGGCGTGCAACCTCGAAGGCCGCCTCGGCATGGTCGGGATCGGCGAAGTGCATGCTGCCACCGGCGCTGCGATTCATGCGTCCGGGTATGCGCCACGATGCGCCATCCGGCAAGATCCGGCCAAGCAGGGCGGCATCGACCGCGCCGGGCAGGGAAGAAATACCGCGCTGCGCCAGCGCCGCCGCATCGCTGCCGAGCAGTTCGCCGATCGTCCGTACGCCGTCGCCGACCAGCACCGGCGGCATCTTCCGCACCGTGTACAGCACCTCGCCGTCGAGCAGGAAGACGCGGTATTCCCGGCCATCCACGACCGGCTGCATCAGAACGGCATCATAATAGCGCGAGACCTCATTGAGATAGGCGCGAAGTGCGGCGTCGCCTTCGACGGGCTGGGCGAAATCGCCGCGCGAGCCTGCCAGCGGCTTGAGGAAGGCGGTGCCACCCAGATCGTGCAGATGCGCGATCGCGTCGGCGCGCTCGTGGCCCGGCGGGCGGCGGGCGCTATAGCGCTCGTGCAGGAAAAAATACTGCCCGCCCAGGGTCGCCACGCCGGCGCGGGCCATCACCACGCCGGCCAGATATTTGTCGTTGGCCAGCGTCGCCGCGGTGGCGCTGTTTTGCGGGAAGAAAGAGCCGCGCCCGGCGCCGAACGCGACGCTGCCGCCGTGCGAGCCGACGGTGAAGGCCAACCCGGTTCCGTCATCCATTTCGCTGAAATCCAGCCCCAGCACGCCGCATGCGTATTCCGCATAGATTGACTGGTCCGGGTAGTAAGCGGGCTTGATCGCCCGAAGCCGTTGAAGGGGATGCATCGATCAAACCGTTGGGGTAGTCCCCGAAAAGGTATTATAGTGCGATTGTACCGGATCCGCAGCCACCTCGCCAGTCGGGCGACCCAGCTTGCTTCCGTCCGGGACGCGACGCTGGATCCGTCTGATCTGGCTCAATGCTGCGGTTTCCTTGCCTCGTTAGCCTGATTCTGAAATTAATCGCCCGCCTCGCTGAGTCCGCAATTGCGCTGCAAGGGTTCTTTGACTAATTGTCAACTCGCAGCTGCGAGAAACCCGAAATAGCCAATAGCTGCAAGGGTTTCTCAGCGCCCCGACCCAGCCGAACGATAGAATTGTTCTACAAAGCCCTTACCGGATAGTCAGATCTCATGAGCGCCTTCCATCACGCGACAGTTCTTTCCGTCAAGCACTGGACGGACACGCTTTTCTCCTTCACCGCCACCCGCGATGCCGGCTTCCGCTTCCAGAACGGCCAGTTCGTGATGATCGGCCTCGAAGTCGAGGGCAAGCCGCTGCTGCGCGCCTACAGCATGGCGAGCGCCAATCATGAGCCGGAGCTGGAGTTCTTCTCCATCAAGGTGCCGAACGGCCCGCTGACCTCGCGGCTGCAGAAGATCAAGGAAGGCGACACCATCCTGGTCGGCCGCAAGGCGGTCGGCACGCTGATCAACGACAATCTGCTGCCCGGCAAGCGACTGCTGCTGCTGTCGACCGGCACCGGCCTCGCGCCTTTTGCCAGCCTGATCAAGGATCCGGAAATCTACGACAAATACGAGCACGTCGTGCTGGTGCATGGCTGCCGCCAGGTGTCCGAACTGGCCTATGGCGAACGCCTGGTCGAGACGCTGCAGAAGGACGAATTGTTCGGCGAGCTGATGCAGGACAAGTTCATCTATTACCCGACGGTGACCCGTGAGCCGTTCCGCAACCGCGGCCGCATCACCGACCTGATCACCTCCGAGCGGCTGTTCAATGACATCGGCCTTAAGCCGCTGAACATCGAGGAAGACCGCGTCATGATGTGCGGCAGCCCGCACATGCTGGAAGACCTCAAGAACCTGTTCGAGAGCCGCGGCTTCACCGAAGGCAGCACCAGCACGCCCGGCCATTTCGTGATCGAGAAGGCTTTCGTCGAGCGCTGAACCGCCTACCTATCGCATCCCGAAACCCGCGCCCCGGCGCGGGTTTTGTCGTTTGGGGCGAGGCGCGTTGTGATCCCCGTGTCACCTGAAATGGTGTAAAGCTCGTTGAAGCCATTAAAAAGCGGGGATTCATGGAAACGTTTTTGCTGCCCTTCACGCCGCGCTTCATCGTGCTGACCATTTGCTGTGTCGCGACCCTGCTGCTGCTCGGTATTGCAGTAACGGATCATCGCCTCATCAACGTAGTGGTGATACCTGTCCTGGTGTTCGGCGGGCTGAGCGTGCTCGGGCTGCACGATCTCTTGCAAAAAGACCATGCGGTGCTGCGCAACTATCCGATCTCGGCGCATCTGCGCTTCCTGCTGGAAGAGATCCGGCCGGAGATGCGGCAGTATTTCTTCGAGAGCGAAAAGGACGGCATGCCGTTCAGCCGCGATACGCGCGCGCTGGTCTATCAGCGCGCCAAGATGGTGCTCGACAAGCGCCCGTTCGGCACCCAGCGCGACGTCTATGAAGAGGGCTACGAATGGATGCACCATTCGATGGCGCCGAAGCCGCACGCCGAAGAACATTTTCGCGTTACTATCGGCGGGCCGGATTGCGCCAGGCCCTATTCGGCCTCGGTGTTCAACATCTCGGCGATGAGCTTCGGCGCGCTCAGCCCGAACGCGGTGCGGGCGCTCAATGCCGGCGCGAAAAAGGGCAACTTCGCCCATGACACCGGCGAGGGCGGCCTCAGCCCGTATCACCAGGAAATGGGCGGCGACCTGATCTGGGAAATCGGCTCCGGCTATTTCGGCTGCCGCAACCAGGACGGCACCTTCAACCCGCAGCAGTTCGCAGCGCGCGCCGCCGACCCGCAGGTCAAGATGGTCGAGCTGAAGATCAGCCAGGGCGCCAAGCCCGGCCACGGCGGCGTGCTGCCGGCGGCGAAAGTATCGGAAGAGATTTCGCGGATTCGCGGTGTGTCGATGGGCGAGGACTGCGTCTCGCCGTCCTATCACAAGGCGTTCTCGACACCGATCCAGATGATGGAATTCATCGGCGAGATGCGACGACTGTCCGGCGGCAAGCCGGCCGGTTTCAAGCTTTGCATCGGCCATCCCTGGGAGTTTCTCGCGATCTGCAAGGCGATGCTGCAGACCGGAATCTATCCGGATTTCATCGTGGTCGACGGCAAGGAAGGCGGCACCGGCGCGGCACCGCTGGAGTTCATGGACCATCTCGGCATGCCGATGCGCGAGGGCGTCAACTTCGTGCACAACGCTTTGGTCGGCATCGGCGCGCGCGACCGCATCAAGATCGGCGCGTCCGGCAAGATCGCGACCGCGTTCGATATCGCCCGCGCCATGGCGCTCGGCGCCGACTGGTGCAATTCGGCGCGCGGCTTCATGTTCTCGCTGGGCTGTATCCAGTCGCTGAGCTGCCACACCGATCGTTGTCCGACCGGCGTCACCACGCAGGACCCGGTGCGCAGCCGCGCTTTGGTGGTGCCGCTGAAGACCGATCGCGTCGCGAACTATCATCAGGCGACCCTGCACGCGCTGGCCGAACTGATTGCGGCGGCGGGGCTGGAGCACCCGCAGGACATCCAGCCGGTGCATTTCTCGCACCGCGCTTCCGGCACCGACGTGATGTCGTTCACGCGGCTGTATCCCCCGCTGCGCCCGCGCGAACTGCTCGACGGTACCAGCGACGCGCGGTTTCGCGAGGCGTGGGGGATGGCACGAGCGGATTCGTTTGCGGCGGCGGTCGGCTAAGCTGTCATTCCGGGTCGCGAGCGCGCCAGCGCGAGCGAGCCCGGAATCCCGACATGTTCAGCGCAAAACAGTTCGAGGTTCCGTGTTCGCGTGCGGCTGACGCCGCCCGCGCCCCGGAACGACGAGTTTTTAAAACTCCCCGTGCAATCGCCCGGAAAACACCGACACCGGGCCGCGGTCGCGGTTATAGGCGGGGTTGGCGATCAACTGGTAATCCGCGGTCAACGTAAAGCTCCGGTTGATCGCATAGGCATAATACGTCTCGAGAATCCGTTCGGTGCCGTAGTTCAGCCTGCCGTCGCCGATCAGCAGGCCACGGCCGCCGGCGGCAAGGAAATCGCGATGCGCGCCCGAGAGGCCGTTGATGGCGCCTCCGAGGCCGATCGTGTCGCTGACGCGACCCCAGTAACTACCCTTGAGCGAGAGGCCGGCCGACAGGCTGCGGTCGATGTCGGTGAAGGACAGGATCTCGTTCTGGCCGTCGTTCCAGCTATAGCGGCCGAACATGCCGAAATCGGTGGCGATCTGCTGTTCGGCGTTGACGTAGAAACCGTATTTCAGATTGACGCCGCGGATACTGGCGATGACGTCGGTGATATCGAGCGCCGGATCGGCCGCCGCGATCGCCAGCGCGCCGCGGTAGCTGCCGGTGTTGCCGCGATTGGCGAAGGCGCCGAGGCGCAGTTTGCCGGGCTGGTTGAAGATCTGGTGACGCTCCTCGAATTCGGCGACCACGCCGCCCGAATTGAAGGTGAGAATGTCGCTGTTCGGCGCCGACGGCACCTGCAGCACGGCGGCGCGCACCGCCCAGTCCTTGCGGTTCAGCTCGACGACCGCGCCGCGGGTGAAGCCCGGCAGGTCGGCCGGCATGTCGAACGCCGCCGACGACCACATCGCCCAGTTCATGAAATCGGCGCGCGGATCTTTCGCATAGGCGTTGCCGTCGAAGAAATCGCCGACCGCAAAGCGCCCGACCGTAAGCGTGATGCGATCGACGTCGCGCCGGCCGGCGAGCTGGTTGGCGGCGTCGGGCACGTCCTCCTGCTCGCCGCCGAGGCCGAATGTCTGGCGGAAGTAATAACGCTGCGGACGGATCTTCGGGAAGGTGCCGCCGGCCTTCTGCGCCTCGCCATTCGGGAAGCCGGCGATGCCGAGCGTGCCGTTGAAGCCGAAGCCTTGGGCAAGCTCGGGATTGAGATAGAACTCGCCGCCCTGCCACAGCCGGAAGCCGAGGAAAGCCGTGGTGGTGAAGGTCTCGCGGCCCTGGCCCCCGCCCGGCAGGCTGTAGGCGCTGGCATAGGGCGAGCGGATCGACGGATAGGCCGAGGCGATGAAGGTGGTCTGGCCGTGGATGTTCCAGTTGGCGGATTCCGGCAGCGCCGCCCGCGCAACCGGCGAGGCCGGCAGCCACGGCACATCGCCCAACCGGTAATTGAGGCCCGCTTTCAGCGTATGGATGCCGGGCTGCACGGTGACGTCCGGCAGGCCGTTGTCGGCGAGGCCGTAGCGTTGCCGCGCCAGATCGAGATAGGAATATTCCACCTTGGCGGTCCACGGGCCGCCCACGGCGACTTCGACGCCGGCGCCGGCGGTCCAGCCGAGGCTGGTCCGCGTGGCGCTAGCGATGGCGCTGCCATCGGCATCGTTGACGTCGAGCCGGGTGCGTCCCCAGGCAAGGCCGCCGGTGACATAGGGCAGGAAGCTGCCAAAGGCGTAGCCGACGCGACCGCGCGCCGTGGCGAAATAATCGAAGGTGGTGTCGAATGGTGCCGTCGTCTGTCGTGCGATATCGAGCGGGCTGGTGAAGGTGGCATCGAGTTCAGCGCCGAGCACCACGCGGTTGTCCAACTGCCAGTTGACGCCCGCCTGGTAGCCGCCGATCAGCCCGGTCACCGTCGGCGGAAAGATCACGCCCTGCGCGGGCAGCGTGTTGGTGCCGGGGCCGAAGCTGCCGCCGCCCGTGCCGAAATGGCCACCAAGATAGAACCCGCTCCAGTCATAGGCCGGCGTCGTGCGCGGCGCCTTCACGCGCAGATCGGCCGCGACGGCGGAGCCGTCCAGCAGCGCGCCCAGGGCCAGGCCGGCCAGCACGCGCTTCATGGCAGCGGTCTCAAAAAATTCATATCGCTCGTCATTCCCGGCAATTCGCTAACGGCTAGCCAATCGCAATTTAATCCAAGAACCATCGATTCGACGGTAAGGCGAGCAATTTTCGGCTCGATCAGCAGCAAACGGCAGCGTGATGTGGCAGGAGATGATGACATCTAAATAACGGACGACCCGCCCGGGGGACAGCCGGGCGGGTCGATGCGACACGGGGAGGGTGGTACGACACGGGGTGGATGAGGCGCCCGTGCCGGACGCGGATCCACTTCGGTCGGACGGGAAGCTCAGTAGTTGCAGACCCGGGTGCGGCCGACGTAGTGGCCCCAGGCATCGTACTGGCGAACCAGGCCACAACGGCGATAGCCATAGCCGTAGCCGTAGCCGTAGCCGTAGCCGTCACTGGCGGCGATCGCGCTGCCGACGATGGCGGCGCCGGCGAGGCCGGCGGCGATGCCGTAGCCGTAGCCCGGGCCCTTGGCCTCGGCCTGCTGGGTCGAGGAAGCGATGGTGCCGGCGGCGGTCAGCGCGACGAGAGCGAAAGCAGCAATCCTGGTCTTGATCGACATGGGAAACTCCATCCGTTGGTGCGGCCGGTGTGGCCCGCATGCCCAGTAGTCGCAGGCTTCACGGACGGGGTTCGAGTGAGAGGTCGGCTATTTGGTTTCCGAAGGGTTTCATGGGTTTGCGAGAAGCGTTGCGCGGAGCCAAACTCACGGCCGTTATCCTGAGGTGCTCGTCCGAAGGACGAGCCTCGAAGGATGCGGCCACGGATGCCGGCGCTAGCGGCCATCCTTCGAGGCCGTCGCAACAGCGACGGCACCTCAGGGTGACGGCGGAGAGTGTGGCGACTAGCCGCTCTTCGGTCCATGGCTGAGCGCGGCCACGTCGAATCGCGCGACGTCTTCCAGCAACTCGCAGAACGCCTTCGCGCCGTGCGCGAGCAGCGCCTCGCCCTTTTCGGCTGATGCCTGCGTGGCGTTGCCAATCGCGCCGGAGCGGTTGAGGTCTTCGGCCTGCCAGGCGAACGGCGCCGGGCGCGAGGCCGACAGCCAGCGGTAGTCTTGCTCCATGGCGATCGCCGACGACGCGAAGTTCGCGATCTCCTTCTCGCGCACCAGCTGCGGATAGCGCGCCTGCATGATAGAGGTCTCGACCGCGCCGCCATGAATGCCATGTTTCAATTCATCGGCCGTGAACAGCCCGTCCGGCGCACCAAACCGGGCCCACGAGGTCGCGACGACCAGCATGCCGTATTCGGCGCGCAGATCCTGCGCCACCAGCGTCATCGCCGCCGAGTTGCCGCCATGGCTGGTGACCATCACCAGTTTCTCGATGCCGGCGCGCGACACGCTTTCGCCGATCGCCATCCAGTTCTGCAGCGCGACGTCGGTCGGCAGCGTCAGCGTGCCGGGGAAGGAAAGATGCTCGGTCGAGAGGCCGACCGGTTGCAGCGGCAGGAAGGTGGCGGGCACCTCGTCGGCCAGCTGCCTGCGGACCTCTGCCAGATAGGCTTCGGCGATCAGGATGTCGGTGCCGAGGGGCAGATGCGGGCCGTGCTGCTCGGTCGCCGCCAGCGGCAGCACGGCGATCCAGTCGGCGGGTTCGCCGCGGGCGATGTCGGGCCAGTGAATGGCGGTCCAGTCACGGGGAGGCAGCGCAGAAGTCATCGCAAGGCACGTTTCTTTGTCTGGATTTGCGGGGTATTTTGCAGCAACCCCCGGCGACGGGTAGCGTGTCAGACCGAACGCCTGTACCACCCTTTCGCTCGTGCATCATGGGCCAAAACGCGCCACGGAGTCCAATATGAGCCCGCTTTGCCTGTTGCGATCGTTAATCCTGGGCGTTGCCATGACCGCGTCGGTGCTGGCGCCGGCCCGTGCGCAAGCTACGCTGGACAAGGTCAGTTTCGGCACCAACTGGGTCGCCGAGGCCGAGCATGGCGGATTCTTCCAGGCCGTCGCCGACGGAACCTACAAGAAATACGGCCTCGACGTCACCATCGTGCCGGGCGGGCCGAATGTGAACAACCGCATCCTGCTGATCTCCGGCAAGCTCGATTTCTTCATGAGCGCCAACACGCTGCAGGGCTTCGACGCGGTGGCCAACAATGTGCCGGTGGTCGCGGTCGCCGCGGTGTTCCAGAAGGACCCGCAGGTGTTTCTGGCGCATCCCAATCCCAAGGTGAAGACGCTCCAAGACCTCAAGCCGATGACCATCCTGATCTCCAAGGAGGGCGTCGCCGGCTACTTCCAGTGGATGAAGAAGGAATACGGCTTCAGCGAAAGCAAGGTGAAGCCCTACACCTACAATGCGCAGCCGTTCATCGTCGACAAGAACAGCGCGATGCAGGGCTACGTGACCTCGGAGCCGTTCGTGGTCGAGAAGCAGGCCGGCTTCAAGCCGATCGTGATGCTGCTCACCGATTACGGCTTCGACGGCTATTCGACGCTGATCGAGGCGCGCCGCGACACGGTCGACAAGAAGCCTGACCTCGTGCAGCGCTTCGTCGATGCCTCGATGATCGGCTGGTACAACTACCTCTACGGCGACAACAAGGCCGCCAACGAGGTGATCAAGAAGCTCAACCCGGAAATGACCGACGAGTTGCTGGCCTATTCCACCGCCAAGATGAAGGAATACGGCATCGTCGATTCCGGCGACACGCTGAAGGACGGCATCGGCGCGATGACCGAGGCGCGTGTTGCCTCGTTCTTCGGCAAGATGTCGAGCGCCGGCGTGGTCAAGCCGGATATCGATTTCCGTCGCGCCTATACGCTGCAATTCGTCAACAAGGGCGTCGGCGTCGATCTCCGGCCGAAGAAGTAGCGCATGGCGGTATCCGCGATGCCGGCCACGAGCGACGCCGCGATCGCGCTGCGCGGCGTCACCAAGGTCTATGACAACGGCACGGTGGCCCTAGGCCCGCTCGACCTCACGGTGCGGCACGGCGAATTCGTCTCGCTGCTTGGCGCGTCGGGCTGCGGGAAGTCGACGGCGCTCCGCATCATCGCCGGGCTTACCCAGGCCAGCAGTGGCGTGGTCGATGTCGCCACGCGCTCCGGCCATACGATCGGCTTCGTGTTTCAGGAGCCGACCTTGATGCCGTGGTGCAACGTGCGCGACAATGTGCGGCTGCCGCTGAAGCTGGCGCATGTCGCAAATCGTGAGTCGGACGCGCGCGTCATGGAAGCGCTGGCGCAGGTCGGGCTTGCGGACTTCGCCAGCTCCTACCCGCGCGAACTGTCCGGCGGCATGAAGATGCGGGTGTCGCTGGCGCGGGCGCTGGTCACCGATCCGGATATTCTCTTGATGGACGAGCCGTTCGCCGCGCTCGACGAGATCACCCGCTTCAAGCTCAATAATGATCTGCTCGAGCTGTGGCGTCGCTTGCGCAAGACCGTCGTGTTCGTCACCCATTCGGTGTTCGAATCGGTGTATCTCTCGCAGCGCGTGGTGGTGATGACGCCGCGGCCCGGCCGCATCAGCGCAGACTGCCGGATCGATTCGACCGAGCCGCGCAGCGACGCGTTCCGCACCTCGGTCGCCTATGCCGAACATTGCCGCGACGTCTCGCAGGCGCTGATGCAGGCGAGCGCATGAACGGGCTGGAAGAGATCCCCGCCGCCACCCGCGAACCGCGCAGCCACGGACGCTGGCTGCGCATGCTGCTGCCGCTGATCGTGTTCGCCGTCGGGCTGTCCGCATGGGAGGCCATTGTCCGGCTTGGCGAAATCCCGCCCTATCTGCTGCCGGGCCCGTTGCTGATCCTGCAGACGATGATCTCCGACTGGACGGTGCTGTCGGAATCGCTCGGCGTCACGCTGCTCACGGCGCTGGAAGGCTTCGTCGCCGCAGCTATCGGCGGCATCGCGCTGGCGCTGCTGTTCAACCGCTCGCGGTGGCTGGAATATTCGCTGCTGCCCTATGCGGTGATCCTGCAGGTGACGCCGGTGATCGCGATCGCGCCATTGATGCTGATCTATCTGCCGCAGCAGACCGCCGTGGTTGTGTGCGCCTGGATCGTGGCGTTCTTCCCGGTGCTCGCCAATACCACGCTCGGGCTGAATTCCGTGGACCGGAATCTGGCGGGCCTGTTTCAGCTCTACGGCGCCACGCGACGGCAGATGCTGCTCTATCTCAAGCTGCCGGCGGCGCTGCCGGAAATCCTCGGCGGGCTGCGTATTGCCGGCGGGCTGTCGCTGATCGGCGCGGTGGCGGCGGAAATCGCCGCGGGCTCGGCCGGCGCCGGCTCCGGGATCGCCTATCGCATCTCCGAGAGCAGCTACCGGCTCAACATTCCCCGGATGTTCGCCGCCTTGCTGTTGCTCTCGGCCGCCGGGGTTGTCATCTATATGGTACTCGCGCTGCTGTCCCATGGGGTGTTGCGGCGCTGGCATGATAGTGCACTGCGAAAGGACAATTGATGGCCTCGGCAACTTCATCGGACAAGATCGACCTTCTGATCTACGGGCCGAGCAAGCCGCTGATCGAGCGCGGCTTCACCGATCAGTACGAATTGCATAAGTTCGAGACGCTGGCCGATCTCGAGCGACTCTCCGCTGAGGCCGCCGGGCGCATTCGCGGCATCGCAGTGACCGGCCTGGTGCCGACCAACGCGCCGGTGCTGTCGCGCTTTCCGAAGCTCGAAATCGTGTCCTCGTTCGGCGTCGGCTACGATCATATCGACGCCAAATACGCGGCCGAGCGCAACATCATCGTCACCAACACGCCGGACGTGCTGACCGAGGAAGTCGCCGACACCGCGCTCGGCCTGTTCATCGCCACCGCGCGCGAATTCATCAAGGCGGATAAATATGTCCGCTCCGGCCTGTGGGCGACGCAGCCCTATCCGCTGAGCGTCGGCTCGCTGCGCGACCGCAAGGTCGGCATGGTCGGCATGGGCCGGATCGGCCAGGCGATAGCGCGACGGCTCGAGGCCTCGCTTGTTCCGGTGGTGTATCACTCGCGCAACCCGGCCGCCGGCGTCACGCAGCAGCATTACCCGAACCTGATCGAGATGGCGAAGGCGGTCGACACGCTGATCGTGATCACGCCGGGGGGAGCCTCCACCGCCAACATGATCAATGCCGACGTGATGAACGCGCTCGGACCGCGCGGCATCATCATCAACGTCGCGCGCGGCTCGGTGATCGACGAGCCGGCGCTGATTGCGGCGCTGAAGTCCGGCACCATTCTCGCCGCCGGCCTCGACGTGTTCGCGCAGGAGCCGAAGGTGCCGGACGAACTGCGCGCCATGTCGAATGTCGTGCTGCTGCCGCATATCGGCTCGGCCTCGGTGGTGACGCGCAATGCGATGGACCAGCTCGTCGTCGATAATCTGAAAGTCTGGTTCAACGGCAAGGCGCCGATGACGCCGATCCCGGAAACCCCGGTGAGGGGCCGCTGAGATGCGCCTGCTGCTGCAGGCACTGGGGACCGTGCTGGCGATCGTGGGTGCGCTGCCGGCGTCGGCGCAGGATTCGGCAGCCTTGAAGAAAACCATGGTCGGGCAGTGGGAGCTGTCCACCACCGAGCGCAGCAAGACCTGCGTCGTGACGCTGAAGGCCGACGGCTCGCCGCAGGGACTGAAGCTCGAACTCGAGCCGACGTGCCCGAAGGCGCTGCCTTTTACGAAAGACATCGCGACGTGGTCGATCCGCGGTCTCGATATCGTCCGGCTGCAGGACGGCACCGGGCAGTCGGTGATCGACTTTACCGAAGTCGAGAGCGGAATCTACGAGGGCCTGCGCAGCGGCGAGGGCGTCTACATCCTGCAAAATCTGGCAGCGGCACGCTCGCTGGCGAAATCGATGGACCAGATGATCGGCGACTGGTCGATGATGCGCGGCAATGGCCGCAACATCTGCGGGCTGACGCTGACCAACACCGAAACGACATCGGACAATTTTGCGGTGTTCCTGAAGCCGCGCTGCGATCCTCTGGTGGCGGGCTTCAATCCGGTGCAGTGGCGGCTGGAGCGCGGCGCGCTGATACTGATGTCGGCTTCCGGCGAGACCTGGAGTTTTGAGGCCGACGACAACGCGCAGTGGCGACGGATGCCGGACAGCGCCGATCCGCTGATCCTGGTCAGGAATAATTGAAGTTGGAATAACTCGGTGTTCGTGTTGCACGCTGCCTTCGCATGTCGTCCCGCGCGAACGCGGGGACCCATACACGCTGTCGTGTTGCTTTGCTCGCTAGCAATAGCCTTTTTCAACTATAGCGTCGGAGGTTATGGGTCCCCGCGTTCGCGGGGACGACCGGAGAGTGCTGAGCGAACGACTGCGTCCGCGCCTTCCTAGATCAGCTTCAGCCCCTTCAAACTCGCATGACCGTTCTTGCCGACGATGATGTGGTCGTGCACCGAAATCCCGAGCGGCCTGGCGACGTCGATCACCGAGCGGGTCATCTGGATGTCGGCCTGCGACGGCGTTGGATCGCCGGAGGGGTGATTGTGCACCATGATGATCGCGGTGGCGGACAGCTCCAGCGCGCGCTTGACGACTTCGCGCGGATAGACCGGCGTGTGATCGACGGTGCCGACCTGCTGCACCTCATCCGAAATCAACTGGTTGCGCTTGTCGAGAAACAGGATGCGAAACTGCTCCTTGTCGGCGAAGGCCATCGCGGTACGACAATAGTCGATCACGGTGGCCCAGGACGACAATACGGTGCGGCTCTTCAACTGGCCTTTGCTGATGCGGGAGGCCGCCGCGGCGATCAGCCGGATCTCGGTGATCGCGGCCTCGCCGAGGCCGCCGACCTCACGCAGCCGCGCTTCGGGCGCGTTGACCGTTTCGGCGAACGAGCCGAACTTGCCGATCAGCGCCTTGGCCAGCGGCTTGACGTCGCGCCGCGGCAGCGCGCGGAATAGCACCATCTCCAGCAGTTCATAGTCGCTCAGCGCGTCGGCGCCGGCGCTGCGAAAGCGCTCGCGCAGCCGCTCGCGATGGCCGTGATAATGCGGGGCCTCTTCAAGGCCGGGGAGGGGATCGATGGGCTGCTTGGCATCTGCGGGCATGGACACAACAGGGCAGGTGGAACTGCCCGTCAGCATGCCGTGCCCGGCAGCTTTTGCAACTCCGAATTGCCGGCGGCGATCAGGCCGCGGTCGGCGGCTGTTCGTTATGCCGCTTCGACAGCGTGAAGATCTCGACGCCGGTGGCGGTGACGCCGACGGTGTGCTCGAACTGCGCCGACAGCGAGCGGTCGCGGGTCACGGCGGTCCAGCCGTCCGACAGCACCTTCACATGCGGCTTGCCGAGATTGATCATCGGCTCGATGGTGAAGATCATGCCGGGCTTGAGCGGCACGCCCTCGCCGGGGCGCCCGACATGGATGATGTTCGGTTCGTCGTGGAACAAGCGGCCGACGCCGTGGCCGCAGAAATCGCGCACCACGCTCATCTGCTGCGGTTCGACGAAGCTCTGGATGGCGTGGCCGATGTCGCCGGTGGTGTTGCCGGGCTTGACCACGGCGATGCCGCGCATCAGCGATTCATAGGTGACGTCGATCAGCCGCTCGGCCTTGCGGGCGATCGGACCCACGGCATACATCCGGCTCGAATCGCCGTACCAGCCATCGACGATCAGCGTGACATCGATATTGACGATATCGCCTTCCTTCAGCGCGCGGTCGCCCGGCATGCCGTGGCAGACCACATGATTGATTGAGATGCAGCTCGCGTAGCGGTAACCGCGATACATCAGCGTCGCCGGAAATGCGCCATGGCGGAAGCCGAACTCGCGGACGAAATCGTCGATGTTCGAGGTCAGCACGCCCGGCTTCACCAGATCGGTGAGCTCGTCGAGACACAGCGAGGTCAGCGCGCCGGCCTTCCGCATGCCGGCAAAGGCGCCGGGTCCGTGCAGCTTGATCTGCCCGGTCTTTCGCTGGGCGGCTTCGGTGGCTTCGACGTAACTCATCTGATTCTTGCCAGGCGGGTCAGGGACGGTGATGTCTGATTTGAATATTCAACTTAATGGCTTGAGCGCGTAGCGCAAGTCATGGCGGCGGTGTCCTGATGCTCCATTCAGGCAGGCTTGCTTGAGCGGGAGGCATCCAGCCATGCCGCGCAGCACGTACAGGTGTGGCATCCTGCCATATCAAATAGGGCGCATGCGACATTCAGACCTTACTGTTTCATGTTCTGGTCAAGATTGACTAGCACAATACACTTCCAGGTTGTCGTCCGGTCCTTTTTTTCAATTGCGCTCTCACGCCCCAATGCATCACACCGTCAGGAGAGCCAGATGGCGCGCCGATCTCAGGCTGCATCGTCCTCGAAGGCCGCCATTCGCATCGACGGCGCGCCGAGGCTGTGTACGCCGGTCCGGACCCTGATTATCAGCGACGTCCGGCTTTACCGCGATGCGCTTGCGCTACGGCTCGCCCAGAATGCCCGCATCAATATCGTCGGGGCGGCCGAACATCGCGGCGCGATGCCGGATGTCGAACGGCTCGAGCCCGAGATGCTGCTGCTCGATGTCTGCGACTGGCAGCATCTCGATCTGGTTCATACCCTGACGAAGCTGCGGCCCGGGCTTGGCATTGTGGCACTTGCGGTGCCCGAGGTGGCCGGCAACGTGATCTCCACCGCGCTGCAGGGGATTGCGGGCTGCGTGCCGCGTGACGGATCGATCGACGATGTCATCGCACTGATCGAACGGCTCGCGAGTTGCCGCGACGCCATCGCGCGCTCGGTCTCGATCGTGCCGCCTTCGGGGGATACCAACCTCAATGGCGAAGGCGTTCTAATCGATCTGACGCCGCGCGAAAGCGAGATCGCGCAGATGATCGAACTCGGCCTCTCCAACAAGGAGATCGCGCGCCACCTCGGCATCGAGGTCGGCACGGTCAAGAACCACGTGCACAATATCCTGGAAAAATTGCAGGTGCGGCGGCGCCATCAGGCCGCGCACCGGATACGCGGACGGCTCGCCTCGCTGTAAGGCATGCGGCCCGACCAAGCCGGCCGATCCGCTTCGCGCGGATCGGCCGGACGTTCATCACAGCAATCCTGCTGCCCGCAACTGGGCCAGCCGCTGCAGCAGTGCCGGGTGGATGCCCGGCGACGGCATCGGCGCGGCTGCAAACGGCGAGAATTGTCCCTGTTGCCCGCCGAAGGGCGCGTACACATTGCCCGGGAATGCCGCCGGAGCGAATTGGCCGGCCGCCTCGGCCAACGGGACGTTCTGGGCGGGAACCGCGAACGCACCGGGCGCAGCGGCGGCGGGCTGTGCGGAAGCCTGCGCGACGCCGGCCAGGCCGGAGGTCTGCAGATCCGGCAGCCCGGCGCCTTCGCGCGTCGGATCGCCGAGGAAGCGGACGCCGCCATTGGCGAGGATGGCGAAGAGCTGCGCGACCCGCTGCTCGCTGCGCGCCTGGCTGGCGTCGCGGAGCAGGGGGTGGTGGGCGAGCAGCAGCGCGCCGAGGCCCGTGACGTGCGGTGTCGCCATCGACGTGCCGTCCCAGGCCGCGTAGCCGCCGCCCGGCACGGTCGAGACGATCGCGACGCCGGGCCCGGCGATCGCTATCTGCGGACCAAAGCAGGTGAACTTCGGCGAGAACATCTGTCCGGCCACCATGTTGGGCACCACGTTCTGCGCATGGTAGCTGTCCGGCGGAAACTGGCCGAGCATCCCCATCGCCGCGACCGTGAAGACCGACGGCAGCATGCCGGGGAACTGCACCGGGCCGCTGGCATTGCCGGCGGCGACGATGCAGGCGACGCCGCTGCGCCGCGCCTCCACCAGCTTGTTGGCGACCAGCTCGGAGCCCGCGCTGCTGCCGAGACTCATATTGACGATATCGAGCCGGCGATCGATCGCCTGGTCCAGCGCATCGATCAGGTCGCTGAAGCGGCCGCCGGGAAATACTTTCAGCGCATGGACTTCGGCCTGCGGCGCAAAGCCGCGAATTCCGGCCACGGCGTTCGATGCGGCCGCGATGATGCCGGCACAATGGGTGCCGTGCGACATCGTATCGTTGGTCCAGCTCGTGGCATCACGGTTGTTGGTGAGGTCGACGCCGCGCGTGATGTGGGTGAGCTGCGGATGGCTGTTGTCGCAGCCGGAGTCGATGATGCCGATCTTGACGCCTTGCCCGGCGAGCGAGCCGGCGATCTGGTCGAGCTTCATCTGCCGCTGTCCCCAGCCGACCATCCCGGTATTGGGGAAGTTCGGGAAGGTGTCGCTCAGCGGGCGGAGCTGCAGCGTGTTGACGCCGCTGGACAGCCCCGGTCGTTGAATCATGCGATCCCAGTGATCGGCGAACGGCTTCACATAGATCGCCTGCACCGTTTCGATCGGGCCGCCGAACAGAGTGACGGAAACCTCGCCCCTGTCGTCGGTCTGGCCCTGCGCCGGGAAGCCCTGCCCGTACACATAGACGGTGGCCTTCGGCAGCGGACGACCGCCGAGGCCGACCACGCGGATCCGGATATCGATGCCGACGCCCGGCGCGAAGGCGAAGGCATTGTTGAAGGCCGTAAATCCCGCATCGTCGGCGTGCTGCAGCAGCGCGTCGCGCTCGATGATGACATTCGGCGGCGCGGAAGCGCTGAGCGCCAGGCCGCGCGCCGGATCCATCTCCGCGACGATGATCTCGCCGGTGGTGCCGGCACCGGCCGAGAACGCGCCGAAGCCGCGCGGCTGCACGCGCTTGACGATGCGGACGTCCGGCATGCTGTTCAGCGTCGAGAGAATGACCTCGGTCGCCATCGGCTGGACGCCGGGGATCGGCCGCGAGGCGACCAGATAGCGCGCCGGCCGCACCGCGACGGTGGCATCGACCGTTGTGCGTGGCGGCGCGCCGCCATTGCCGGATGAACTACCATTCGTGCCGTTCGTGGAGCCATTGCCAGACCCCTGGGTCTGGCCATGCGGGGAATCATTGTTGGTCGGCTCAGCCATTGCGTGTTCCTCTCACATTGGTACTGGATGAGCGCCGGCCGCGCGGTCAGAACGGCGTCAGCCTGGCGTTGGGCTCGATGATCAGCGTGTCGTTGAAGCGGGAGCGCAGTTCGTCGAACGACTGCGTCGGCAGATTGACGACCAGCCGCGGCTGGTCCGCGCGTCCGCCGCGCTCGAGAATTTGCGCGCCGGGAATTTTTTTGAGATGCTCTTCGAAGGCGGAAAGGTCGGCCGCGTTGCCGCGCGGCGCGATCAGGAATTGGTCGAAGTCGCCTGACCCATTGGCCATGATGTTCGTCCTTGCTGGAGGGAAGCGCCCGCGGCGATTCCGCCGCAGGCGCCTCGCAATGTGTCAGGTCCGCCGCGGCACGCAAGCGCCGCGGCGGACGATGTTGTCGCGTCACCCGATGTAGCTGCCGGGGTAACCGTAGTTCTGATAGATCGGGACATTGCCGAGACCCTGCGGGCCGGCTTCGAATGGCAGCAGGGTGCCAAGAGCCCCGCCCGCTATCCTGCCGATGTTCTGCCCGAGGTTGCGGTTGCCGAACGCCCGACCGATCGCACCGCCGCCGAGGCCGCCAAGCACGCTTCCGGCAAGGCCGCCGAAGAAGCCCTGCGGCGCGAGTTGCCCATTGGCATCCTGCTGCTGGGCCTGGGCGTAGGGGTCATAGCCCTGCGGTCCGGCCTCGAACGGCAGCAGCCGGCCGATCTGTCCGGCGATGCCGCCGACCTGCTGGCCAAGGCCGCGGTTGCCGAAGCGTCCGCCGATCCATCCGCCGACCGGACCTGCGATCTGGCCGATGGCGTCACCGATGAAACCCTGCGGCGCGAGTTGCGCAGCGGCTTGCTGCTGATATTGCCCATAGGGGTCGTAGCCTTGCGGTCCGGCTTCAAACGGCAGCAGCCGGCCGAGTTGTCCGGCGATGCCGCCGATCTGCTGGCCGAGACCGCGGTTGCCGAGACGCCCGCCGATCGCGCCGCCGATCTGCCCGCCGAACTGGCTGGCGAGGTCGCCGAAGAATCCCTGCGGCGCGAGCTGGCCGCCCGCATCTTGCTGCTGGTATTGCGCGTAGGGATCGTAGCCCTGCGGTCCGGCCTCGAACGGCAATAGCCGGCCGAGCTGTCCGGCGATGCCGCCGACCTGCTGGCCCAGCCCGCGATTGCCAAGGCGTCCGCCGATCCATCCGCCAACCGGGCCGGCGAGCTGGCCGATGGCGTCACCGAAGAATCCCTGCGGCGCGAGCTGACCGCTCGCATCCTGCTGCTGATACTGCGCGTAGGGATCGTAGCCCTGCGGTCCGGCTTCGAACGGCAACAGGCGGCCGAGCTGTCCGGCGATGCCGCCGATCTGCTGGCCGAGGCCACGGTTGCCGAACCGTCCGCCGATCGCGCCGCCGAGCGGGGCACCGACCTGTCCGAGCAGATCGCCGAAGAAGCCCTGCGGCGCAAGCTGCGCGGCGGCTTGTTGCTGGTACTGCGCATAGGGATCGTAGCCCTGCGGTCCGGCTTCGAACGGCAGCAGGCGGCCGAGCTGTCCGGCGATTCCGCCGATCTGCTGGCCGAGACCGCGGTTGCCGAACCGTCCACCGATCGCGCCGCCGAGCGGGGCACCGACCTGTCCGAGCAGATCGCCGAAGAAGCCCTGCGGCGCAAGCTGCGCGGCGGCTTGTTGCTGGTACTGCGCATAGGGATCGTAGCCCTGCGGTCCGGCTTCGAACGGCAGCAGGCGGCCGAGCTGTCCGGCGATTCCGCCGATCTGCTGGCCGAGACCGCGGTTGCCGAACCGTCCACCGATCGCGCCGCCGAGCGGGGCACCGACCTGTCCGAGCAGATCGCCGAAGAAGCCCTGCGGCGCAAGCTGCGCGGCGGCTTGTTGCTGGTACTGCGCATAGGGATCGTAGCCCTGCGGTCCGGCCTCGAACGGCAGCAGGCGTCCGAGCTGGCCGGCGATTCCGCCGATCTGCTGGCCGAGGCCCTGATTGCCGAACCGCCCGCCGATCCATCCGCCGAGCGGACCGCCGAGCTGGCCGAGGGCATCGCCGATGACACCCTGCGGTGCGAGTTGCTGGCCGGCCAGCATTCCTGGCGGCGGCGAGGCGGGTTGGTATCCGTAGAACTGCGAATTCATGGTTGCTTCCTTTTCCGGTGCTGTCGCGATGAAGCTCACGCTCTGATGCGATCCCCGCGCGACGATGAGGGATCGCAGAGAGGCCGGACGATAATTTCGGGGAAGCAGGGCTGGGAATGGATCATATGATCCAGACGAAGGCACATGAACGATTGCGCCCGTTACGACGTGATGCGGCCTGCGCCAGTGAACGAGTGCGAAGCCGAAGAATTTCTTTGTTCAGGATAGCGTCGCGCGACGAAAAATTTTCCGCGCTAACCCGGCATCTCGATCACGGCATTCTCCACCGGCAGTGCGCCGCCGCGAATTCGTAGTTCGCGCACGGGATATGGAACGCGTATGCCTTCGCGCTTGAAGGCGTCCCACAGGCCGAGCATCACGTCGCTCTTGACTGCGTCCATGCCGTCCGGCGAGTCGATCCAGAAGGTCAGCGCGAACTTCATGCCGGCTTCGGTGAATTCGGCCAGCAGGCAATTCGGCGGCTTGGCCAGGCTTGCGCGCGGCGAGGCCGCCGCGACCTCGATCGCGAGCTTGCAGACGAGGCGCGGATCGGCGTCGTAATTGGCACCGAAACTGACCTTCACCAGCGTATCCTTGTCGGTGTAGGTCCAGTTCACCACCTTCTGGGTGATGAGGTCCTCGTTCGGAATCAGGAATTCGCGGCCATCGCCGGCAGCGACCGAGATGTAGCGCGTGTTCATCGCGCTGATGCGGCCGGAACTGTCGCCGATGGTGACGAGATCGCCGGGCTTCACCGATTTGTCGGCCAGCAGGATGACGCCGCTGATGAAATTGGCGACGATCTTCTGCAGGCCGAAGCCGATGCCGACGCCGACCGCGCCGGAGAACACCGCCAGCGCCGACAGGTTGATGCCGACCGCGCCCATCACCAGCGCGATGGCGAACACCATCAGCAACAGCCGCACCAGCTTGACCAGCAGCACCTGGATCGACGGCGTGAGGTCGTGCGCCTGGTTGATGCGGCCTTCGAGGAAGTTGCTGGCGAGGTTCGACAGCCACAGCGCCACCGCCAGCAGCACGCCGAGCTTGATCAGCAGCAGCGGCGTCAGGCGGAGGTCGCCGAGTTCGATGCCGACGGAGTCGAGCAGCGCGATGGTGGCGCCGAGCTGGCCGAGAATACTCAATGCGGCGACCAGCCAGGCCGAGATCGCCACCAGCCGGACCATGAACTCGTTGCGGATCACGCTGGTGACCAGCCGGATCACCAGCCAAGCCAGTGCCAGCTTGGCGGCGACCGCGAGCAGGTAGCTGCGGCTCGGCCAGGTCGAGTGTGACATGACGATGCGGGCGATGGTCATCAGCACGGCGAAGGCCGCGGTGGAGGCGCTGCTGATCAGGATGCGCGTCAGCATCCGCAGCGGGCCGGGCCAGCCCATCGCCAGCGCGGTCAGGTCGGTCCGGGCCCGGATGGCCGCGCCGATGGCAAAGGCGACGCCCGCGCCGGTCAGCATCACGCCGAACTGCAGGTAGAACCACGGCGAGGTGACCTCGGCGCCCCATGACCGGGCCGCGGCCAGCAGCATTTCGTAGCCGTCGTTGAGTTCAAGCATCGTGACGCCCCGCCGCGCGCTGGTTGATTCGATGGGCGGTAGATTCACACAAGCGCCGCGCCGGCGCCATCGGCGGGCATGCTCGGCGTGGCAGGCCGTGCTGCAGCGGTTGGATTGCTCCGGGCAGAAATCGGTTGGCCTCCACCGGAGCCGACGATAGACATGCAGGTGCATCCTTTCACCGCGGAGTCTCATGGCCTCACTCGATTCAGTCAGCCTTTCCATTCTGCTCGGCAGCGTGCTGGTGATGGCCGGGATGCTGTCGAGCCTGCTTGCGCTGCGCTTCGGCGCGCCGTTGCTGCTGTTCTTTCTTTTCATCGGCATGCTGGCGGGCGATTCTGGGCCGGGCGGTATTCGCTTTGACGACGTCCACACGACCTATCTGGTCGGCTCCGTGGCGCTGGCGCTGATCCTGTTCGACGGCGGGCTGAAAACGCGCTTCCAGAGTATCCGCGCCGTGCTCGCGCCCTCGATGATGCTGGCCACCGTCGGCGTGTTGCTGACGGCGCTGATCACCGCCCCGGTGGCGAAATTCGCGCTCGGGCTCGACTGGACCGAGGCACTGCTGATCGGCGCGGTGGTCGCCTCGACCGACGCTGCCGCGGTGTTCCTGCTGATCCACGGCCAGGGCCTGCGGCTGCGGCCGCGCGTCGGCGCCACGCTGGAGGTCGAATCCGGCACCAACGATCCGTTCGCGGTGTTCCTTACCCTGATGCTGGTCAAGATCATCGCGCTGGGCAGTGCCACGGCGGGCCATGTCGCGCTGGAATTCGCCCAGGAGGTCGTGCTCGGCACCTTGATCGGCGTGGTCGGCGGCCGGATGGTGGTGCTGTCGCTGAACCGTGTCGCTCTGCCGCAGGGGCTGCATGCGCCGTTCGTCTGCACCGCGGCGCTCGTGATCTTCGGCCTGTCGCAGATGCTGCACGCCTCCGGCTTCCTGGCGGTCTATCTCGCCGGCATCGTGATAGGCAACCGGCCGACGCGGGCGCATAATTCGGTGGTGGCCTTCCTCGATGCCGCGACCTGGCTGGCGCAGATCGTGATGTTCGTGATGCTCGGCCTGCTGGTGTCGCCGCAGCGCCTGATCGTGAGCATCGTGCCCGCGGTCGCCGTGGCGCTGGTGCTGATGCTGGTGGCACGGCCGGTCGCGGTGTTCCTGTGCCTGGCGCCGTTTCGCTTCAACTGGCGCGAGAAGCTGTTTGTCGCCTGGGTCGGGCTGCGCGGCGCGGTGGCGATCTTCCTGGCCTCCATTCCGATGCTGGTCGGGCTGCCCAAGGCCTATCTGTATTTCGACGTCGCCTTCGTCGTGGTCATCATCTCGCTGCTGCTGCAGGGCTGGACGCTCGCCTTCGCCGCGCGAAAGCTGCTGGTCGCGTTGCCGCGCTCTGACAAGGGCCCGCGGCGCATCGAACTCGACCTGCCGGGCCAGCTCGAACAGCAACTGGTCGGCTATTCGGTGCGGCCGAAGAGTCTGTATCTCAAGCGCGGTTTGATTCCGTCGTGGTCGAAGCCGACGTTGGTGATCCGCGACGAGCGGATTCTCACGCCCGCCGAGGCCGATCCGGTCGAGGCCGGCGATTATCTGTATCTGCTGGCGCCGCCGGAAAAGGCCGAGTCGCTCGATCGCTTCTTCGTCGATATGCCGCCGAGCACCGCGCCGGATCCGCATCTGCTCGGCGATTTCGTGGTGTCCGGCGAGATCACGCTCGGCGACCTCGCCGCGATCTACGGCATCGCCGTGGACCCGGCCGAAACCGGCCTGACGCTGGCGGATTATTTCGACGTCCATCTCGACCGCGCGCCCACCGTCGGCGCCGCGCTGCCGGTGGATGCGATCGATCTGGTGGCGCGCAGCCTCGGCGGCGGCCGGGTCAACGTCGTCGGCTTGCGGTTGCCCGAAGACGAGGAGGCGCCGGCGCCAAAGCTGACACGACGGCAGTTCGCCAAGCGTCGGCTGCTGAAGGTCTGGAAGTCGCTGTCGGGGGCGTGACGGTTTCGTAGGGTGGGCAAAGCTCTGGCGCGCGAAGCGCGTCGGGGCGTGCCCACCGCCAATCGTAACGCGGTGGGCACGGCGCAAGGGCGCCTTTGCCCACGCTACGGCTGAGGCAACACCTCGACGCCGCCAAACGCAGCCACCCTGCCGCGCTTCAGGATCACCACATCCGTCGCCACTTGCCGCATCTCGTCGGGGTCGTGGCTGACATAGACCATCGGGATGTCGGCCTCGTCGCGCAACCGCACCAGATAGGGCAGGATTTCGGTCTTGCGCTCGTCGTCGAGCGCGCCCAGCGGCTCGTCGAGCAGCAACAGCCGCGGCCGTGACAGCAGCGCGCGGCCGAGCGCCACGCGCTGGCGCTCGCCGCCGGACAGGCTGCCGGGACGGCGCTGCAGGAGATCGCCGATATCCAGCAGCGCATTGATGCGGCTCTCCTGCGCAGGATCGCGCGGAAGCGCATTCATCCGCCGCCCGTAATCGAGATTCTGCGCGACGTCGAGATGCGGAAACAATCGCGCGTCCTGGAACACGTAGCCGATGCGGCGACGATGCGGCGGGACATCGAGACCGGCCGCGGTGTCGACCAGTGGTTCGTCGTCGATGCTGATGTGGCCGCGATCAGGCGTCTCCAGGCCGGCGATCAGGGAGACCAGCGAGGTCTTGCCGGCGCCGGAGCTGCCGAACAGACCGGTGACCCGGCCCTCGGTGGTGAAGGCGACTTCAAGGTTGAAATGGCCGAGCTTCTTGCTGACATCGACACGCAGCATGGTCAATTCCCGTGCAGGCGAAGGGTGGCGCGGCGCGCGAACCACTCGGAGGCGATCAGGGCCGCGACCGCGATGCCGATCGAGATGATCACCAGCCGAAGTGCTGCGGTGTCGCCGTCGGGCGTCTGGATCAGCGAATAGATCGCCGAGGCAATCGTCTGGGTCTCGCCGGGAATGTTGGAGACGAAGGTGATGGTGGCGCCGAACTCGCCGATCGCCTTGGCAAACCCCAGCACCATGCCGGCCAGCACGCCGGGCATCGCCAGCGGCAGCGTCACGGTGGCAAACACTTTCCACGGGCTGGCGCCAAGCGTGGCGGCCGCCTGTTCGAGCTTGCGGTCGACCGCCTCGATCGACAGCCGGATCGGCCGCACCAACAGCGGGAACGACATCACGCCGCAGGCGAGCGCGGCGCCAGTCCAGCGAAACGCGAATACGATGCCGAAATGCTCGGCCAGGAAGCTGCCGACCATCCCGCGCTTGCCGAGCGTCAGCAGCAGCAGATAGCCGGTCACCACCGGCGGCAACACCAGCGGCAGATAGATCACGGCATCGACCAGCGACTTGCCCCAGAAATTGCGCCGCGCCAGCAGCCAGGCGACGCCGATGCCGAGCGGGGTAGAGACCAGCGTGGCGATCACGGCGACCTTGAGCGAGAGCAGGATCGCCGTCCATTCGGTGGGGGAGATGTCGAACACGTCGTCAGGTCGTCGGGCTGATCAGGAAGTTGAAGCCGTATTTCTCCAGGATCGTCTTCGACGCCGTGGTCTTCAGGAAGGCGAGATAGCCGGCGGCTTCGGGCTTCGCCATTGCGGTCGCGGCGACCGGATAGATGATGGCCGGATGTGACGAGGCCGGGAAGGTGCCGACGATCCTGACGCCGGGATCGATCCTGGCGTCGGTGGCGTAGACGATGCCGAGCGGCGCCTCGCCGCGCGACACCAGCGCCAAAGCGGCGCGGACGCTGTCGGCCATCGCGAATTTCGGCTCGGCGGCCGCCCAGCTACCGAGCTTTTCGAGCGCCGCTCTGGCGTATTTGCCGACCGGCACCGACTTGACGTCGCCGGTGGCGATCCGGCCGTCGCCGGCGAGTTTCGCGAGATCGAAGCCCTGATCGATCGTGACGTTGTCGAGCTTGGAATCCTTGGCGGCGATCAGCACCATGCTGTTGCCGAGCAGGTTGACCCGGGTCGGCTCGTTGATGGTCTTCTTTACAATCGCGTAGTCCATCCAGTCGGTATCGGCGGACACGAACACATCGGCCGGCGCGCCCTGTTCCATCTGTTTGGCGAGGACCGAACTGGCGGCGTAGGACGCCGTGACCTTGATACCGGTCCTGGCGAAATAGGCGGCGTTGATATCGTCCAGCGCGTTCTTCATCGAGGCGGCGGCGAACACTGTCAGGCTTTTGTCCTGGGCCTGCGCGGACGAATAATTCGCTCCGAGCAGCATCATGAAAGCGAGGGCAGTTACAGAGAATCGGTTCATCTGGCGCTCCATGCAGGTCCACAGCGCGAAGCGCACGCATACCCGGCGTTGTCGAGGGAGGGGGCGACAGGCGGAAGCGCCGTTCCAGCAAGCCCGGCGATTTACGATCGTCGGGCATATCGCGTAGCAACATTAGCAGGCTGAGGGACGGCGTAAAGCCCGATGATGAGCCGTCATCTGTGACTACGGTGCGGCCAGCACCTGCCGGCAGGCGGGCGGCAACTCGGCCAGCGTCATCGGCGGCTTCGGTTTCGGCGGCACCAGCGGCGGCTTCGGATGCAGCACCGCGTCGCTGAACCAGTAGCCCAGTTCGGCCGTGCCGCAGCCCTCGCTGTCCGTCGGCGGCGGCTGCGACTCGCAGTCGGCGCTGCCCGCCGGACATTTGATGCGGACGTGGAAGTGATAGTCGTGTCCGTACATCGGCCGCACCTTGGACAGCCAGTTGCGATCGCCTCTGGCCTCGCGGCACAGCGCCTTCTTGATCGCGGCATTGACGAAGATGCGCTCCACCGCCGGCTCCTGCGCCGCCGCGCGGATGACGGGGAGATGGCTCGGCGTCCACACCGCGGGATCGATATCCAGCCGGTCGCGCCGCACCATCATCACCGCCGACATTTCCTCGCGCTCGTTGCGCGACAATTGCCGGTTGGGCATCGGGGTCAGCCAGATGTCGGCATCGAGCCCGACCTGATGGCTGGCATGGCCGGTGATCATCGGGCCGCCGCGCGGCTGCGACATGTCGCCGACCAGCAGGCCGGGCCAGCCTGCGATCCGGTTGGCTTTGGCCGCCAGCCGCTCCAGCACGTCGATCATCTGCGGATGCGCCCAGTTGCGGTTGCGCGACAATCGCATCACCTGCCAGTTCGGCCCGTTGATCGGCAGCGCTTCGGCGCCGGCGATGCAGCCCCGGGCGTAGAAGCCAAATACCTGCGTCGGCGTCCGCGACGGCAGCACCTTGCGGCCGAACAACTCCTTGGCGCCGAGCTGCGGGTCGTTCGGATTGGCCAGCGGCGGCAGCGGCTTCGGCTGCACACTGCCCTTGTCCTGCGCCCACGCGCCGTCGATCAAAGCGATCGCGACGATGGAAGCGATCGCGACCATCGTCGCGGGAAGTAGCAGCGATGCCATCAGACGTCTGTTCATGCCGGTCCATGTTAGCGCAACTGGACGTCCATTTCAGCCGTGATCCGTTAACACTTCGCTAACTTAATCTTCGACTGGCGCAATTATCGGCACCCCTTTCCCGACGCTGTCATGCGCTTATTTTATCTCGCTTTATGAGTGCTTTATGCCGGTCATCCGGTGGCCGAGGACGCCGTTCCGCCGGTTTGTGCCTATTGTCCAGGCAGGTCGATGTACAATGACTCACTACCGCCAAAGCAGAACAACATGGTCACGGCGAAGTGATACCAATTTTTTAGAGACTTTCCCGCACAACCACTTCTTGCAGGATGCAAGTGGAAGCGACATGCCGAAATTCCGGCCAGCGGCGAAGAAGAATCTGAAAGCCGGCGAACCTCCGATCCGCATCGGCCGCACGATGCAAGCTGCGCCAAAGCTGGCGACACGCCGGCGCGCCAGCGAGATCGGCGAGATCGTGCGCCAGCGCGCGCAAGCCGAGGCGGCGGTCGCCGACGCCCGCAAATCCCACGAGCGGCTGCGCGAGGCGATCGACATCCTGCCGCAGGGCGTCGTGTTTCTCGATTCCGACGGTCGCTACATCCTCTGGAATAAAAAATACGCGGAGATCTACAACCGCAGTTCGGACCAGTTCGTGCCCGGCGCGCGGCTGCAGGATACGATCCGCGTCGGCGTCGAGCGCGGCGACTATCCGGAGGCGATCGGCCGCGAGGACGAATGGATCGCCGAGCGGGTCGCCCGGCTGTTTCATCCCGGCGAACGCCATGAGCAGACCCTCGCCGACGGCCGCGTCATCCTGATCGAGGAGCGCCTGACCGTGGGCGGCGACGTCATCGGACTGCGCGTCGATATCACCGAGCTGAAACAGCGCGAGGCCTCGTTCCGGCTGTTGTTCGACAGCAACCCGGTGCCGATGATCGTCTGCGCCCTCGACGACGAACGCATTGTCGGCGTCAACGACGCCGCGGTGGAGCATTATGGCTATACCCGCGCCGAGTTCGAGCGGCTGACGATCCGCCATCTGCAGGCGTTCGAAGCCGAGGCGCCCTGGGCGCGCGACCAGTC
This sequence comes from Tardiphaga sp. vice154, assembly GCF_007018645.1. Taxonomy (NCBI): domain Bacteria; kingdom Pseudomonadati; phylum Pseudomonadota; class Alphaproteobacteria; order Hyphomicrobiales; family Nitrobacteraceae; genus Tardiphaga; species Tardiphaga sp. vice154. The sequence goes on along the minus strand of NZ_CP041399.1, from coordinate 5,110,152 downwards.
CAGCGACGAGCAGGCGGCGCGGACCTGGAAGCACGTTAAGGCCGACGGCTCGCTGATCGATCTGGCGATCTATTCTCGCCACCTGACCTATGGTGACGAGCCGGCGGTGATGCTGGCCCTGATGGATATCACCGAGCGCAAGCGCGCCGAGATGCGGCTGGCGTTCATGGCGCATCACGATGGCCTGACCGGGCTGCCGAACCGCAACCTGCTTCGCCAGCGGCTCGACGAGGTGCTCGCGCACTCCCGTCGCGGCGGCGAGAAGGCCGGCATCTTGTTTCTCGGCCTCGACAATTTCAAGTCCATCAATGACACGCTCGGCCACGGCATCGGCGACAAGCTGCTGCGCGGCGTGGCGCGCCGGCTGCGCTCGACCGTGCGCGAGGAAGACGCGGTCGCGCGGCTCAACTCCGATGAATTCGCCATCATTCAGACCGGCATCAACCGTCCCGAGGACGTCGTGCTGCTGGCGCGCCGGCTGCTCCAGGCGATCAGCGAACCCTTTCTGCTCGATGGCCATTCGGTGGTGATCGGCGCCAGCGTCGGCATCGCGATGGCGCCCTCCGACGGCGACGATTCCGAGCGGCTCATGAAGAACGCCGACATGGCGCTGTCGCGCGCCAAGAACGATTCGCGCGGCACGTTCAGCTTCTTCGAAGCCGGCATGGATGCGCGTGCCCAGACCCGGCGCAAGATCGAGCTCGATTTGCGCGCCGCGCTCCAGGGCGACCTGCTGCGGCCGCACTACCAGCCGCTGATCGACCTCAAGAGCGGCCGCATCACCGGGGTCGAGGCGCTGGTGCGCTGGCAGCATCCGGAACGCGGCATGATCTCGCCGGGCGATTTCATCCCGGTCGCCGAAGACACCGGCCTGATCAATGTGCTGGGCGCGCAGATCCTGCGCCGCGCCTGCATGGAGGCCGCGGCGTGGCCGGACCCCGTGCGCGTCGCGGTCAATCTGTCGCCGCTGCAGTTTCGCGTCGGCAATCTGCTGTCGATCGTGATGGATGCGCTGAAGCAATCCGGCCTGCCGGCCCGGCGACTGGAGCTGGAGATCACCGAGACGCTGCTTTTGGAAAAGAGCAGCCAGGTGCTGGCGACGCTGCATGCGCTGCGTGCGCTCGGCGTGCGGATTTCGATGGACGATTTCGGTACCGGCTATTCGTCGCTCAGCTATCTGCGCAGCTTTCCGTTCGACAAGATCAAGATCGACCAGTCCTTCGTGCGCGACCTCGGCGCCAACCGCGATGCCCAGGCGATCGTGCGCGCGATCATCAGCCTCGGCGTGGGCCTCGGCGTCACCATCACCGCCGAAGGCGTCGAGACCGAGGACGAACTGGCCTGCCTGCGCGCCGAGGGCTGCCATGAGGCGCAAGGCTACCTGTTCAGCCGCGCCCGGCCGAATGTCGAGATCGTCGAATTGCTGCGCGCGCAGAGCATCGTGCCGGAAGCGGACGAGGCGCAGGTGGCGTAGAGCCTGTAGCCCGGATGGAGTGGACGTGTCGCGTAAGCGGCGCGACCACGCAATCCGGGAAGCGTAGCTTGATCGATAAGCCGGCCCCGGATTTCGCTTCGCTCCATCCGGGCTACGCTCACTTCACATATTGGCACCCGCCGTCCTTCATCGGGCGAAACACCTGCTCGCCCGGCACTTCGGCCAGCACCTTGTAGTAATCCCACGGCGCCTTGGACTCCTCCGGCTTCTTGACCTCGAGCAGGAACATGCTGTGCACCATGCGGCCATCCTTGCGCAGCACGCCGTTGTCGGTGAAGGCGTCGCGCACCGGCGTCTCGCGCATCTTGGCCAGCACCGGCTTGGTGGCGCGCGTGCCGGCGGCCTTCACGGCGTTGAGATAATGCAGCGTCGCGCTATAGGTCGCCGCCTGGTTCATGGTCGGCATCCGCTTCATCTTGTCGAAGAACTTCTTGCCGAAGGCGCGGGTGCGGTCGTTGAGGTCCCAGTAATAGGCCTCGGTGATGATCAGGCCCTGCGCCATTTTCAGCCCGAGCGAGTGGATGTCGGAGATGAACATCACGATGCCCGCCAGCTTCTGCCCGCCGGCGACGATGCCGAATTCGGAGGCCTGCTTGATGGTATTGATGGTGTCGCCGCCGCCATTGGCGAGGCCGACGATCTTCGCCTTCGACGCCTGCGCCTGCAGCAGGAACGAGGAGAAGTCCGCGGTGTTGAGCGGATGTTTCGAGGAGCCGACGACTCTGCCGCCTGCGGCGCGCACCACGTCGCCGGTGTCGCGCTCGATCGAATGGCCGAACAGATAGTCGGCTGTGATGAAGTACCAGCTATCGCCGCCCTGCTTGACGATGGCGCTGCCGACGGTGTGGGCATTGCCGTAGGTGTCGTAGGTCCAGTGCGCGGTGTAGGGCGAGCATGACTTGCCGGTGATGTCGGACGACGCGGCGTCCGTCACGATCATGATCTTCTCGAACTGCTTCGACATCTCCATGCCGGCCAAAGCGGTCGCCGAGGTCGGCATGTCGATGATCATGTCGACATTTTCCGCCTCATACCATTTGCGCGTGATGGTGGCCGCGACATCGGCCTTGTTGAGCGCATCGGCCGTCACCAGCTCGATCGGCTTGCCGAACATCTGGCCACCGAATTCCTCGATCGCGATCTTCGTCGCCTCGACATTGCCCTGGCCACCGATGTCGGAATAGACCGAAGCGAAATCGGCCAGCACGCCGATCTTCAGCGGCAGATTGGATTGCTGCGCCTGTGCATTCGTCCCCAGCCAGATTGATACAGCCAGCGTCGTCGCCGCCACCATGCGGTGCGAGATCATTCCGTCCTCCCGATGTTATGTCACGCGCCGTTTTCGGCGTCGTCGTCGCAGCATGGGTCGGCATGAAGCTGCAGGCAAGCGGATTGGATGTTGCGGTGCGCTGGGGCACGCTATCAATCGCTTCAATCAGGCTTGCCGCGCAAGGCCAAGAACGACCAGAAGCGAGCGATCGAGTTGTTGGGCGGTTTCGACGTCGATATGGCCGATCAGGCTGCGAATTTGTTCGCGGCGGATAGCAGCCATCTTGTCCGTCATGATCTGCGAGCGCAGACGTAGTCCGTTTTCCGCGCTCGGATCGACATATGGTCTCAGGGGAAAGCCGTCTTGAATGTCGGTTGTCATCGGACAGATAAAGATCGTCGAAAACTCGGCGTTGAATTCATCGGCTTGAACGATGACGCCAGGCCGCGGTCGTCCAAGATCGCGCGGGGCAATCATCAGAACGATGTCCCCGCGTTTTATCTCCATTCGTCCCAGTCGATCGCCTTGTCCAGCCAATCGTCGAGTTCGGCATTCTGCGGATGCTGCGCCATCAGTTTTGCCTGACGCTTCAGGTCGGCGACCACAGCCGGATCGCGCAGATCCGGTACCCAGTACTGCACCGGCCGAAGCCCCTGCGCGCGCAACCGCTCGCGCCGCGACGCCATGCGTTGCTGCGATGTTTGGGCACCAGTTTTCTTTGGCGTCGTAGACATCTAGAGTAACGTAACATGTTACGAGTTAAGTGCAACAGTCAGCGTGCCGCAAGAAAGCGGCAGCCCATCAACTATCCACCTTCAGCGCGGCAATAAACGCTTCCTGCGGGATTTCGACCTTGCCGAACTGCCGCATCTTCTTCTTGCCTTCCTTCTGCTTCTCCAGAAGCTTGCGCTTGCGGCTGATGTCGCCGCCGTAGCACTTGGCTGTCACGTCCTTGCGCATCGCGCGCACCGTTTCGCGGGCGATCACCTTGCCGCCGATTGCGGCCTGGATCGGGATCACGAACATATGCGGCGGGATCAGGTCCTTCATCTTCTCGACCATCGCGCGGCCGCGGCCTTCGGCGCGGTTGCGATGCACCAGCATCGACAGCGCATCGACCGGCTCGTTGTTGACCAGGATCTGCATCTTGACGAGATCCGCGGCCTTGTAGTCGGTGACGTGATAGTCGAACGAGGCGTAGCCCTTGGAGATCGACTTGAGGCGATCGTAGAAATCGAACACCACTTCGTTGAGCGGCAGGTTGTACTTCACCATCGCGCGGGTGCCGATATAGGTCAGCTCCTTCTGCGTGCCGCGGCGGTCCTGGCACAGCTTCAGAACCGAGCCGAGATATTCGTCGGGAGTGAGGATGGTGGCTTCGATCCATGGCTCATGGATCTCGGCGATCTTGACGACGTCCGGCATGTCGATCGGATTGTGGATCTCGATCTCGCTGCCGTCGGTCAGGTGCATTTTGTAGATCACGGAGGGCGCGGTCGCGATCAAATTGAGATCGAACTCGCGGGAAAGGCGCTCCTGGATGATCTCCAGATGCAGCAATCCTAAGAAGCCGCAGCGGAAGCCGAAGCCCAGCGCGGCGGAGGTTTCCATTTCAAACGAGAACGAGGCGTCGTTGAGCCGCAGCTTGCCCATCGCGGCGCGCAGCGTTTCGAAATCGTCGGCGTCGACCGGGAACAGGCCGCAGAACACCACGGGGACGGCGGGCTTGAAGCCCGGCAGCATCTCGGTGATCGGGTGCTTGTCGTCGGTGATGGTATCGCCGACGCGGGTGTCGGCGACTTCCTTGATCGCCGCGGTGATGAAGCCGATCTCGCCGGGGCCGAGTTCGTCGACCGCGGTCATCTTCGGCGTGAAGAAGCCGACGCGCTCCAGATCATAGGCGGCGTTGGTGCCCATCATGCGGACGCGCATGCCCTTTTTCATCACGCCATCGACGACGCGGACCAGCACGACGACGCCGAGATAGACGTCGTACCAGGAATCGACCAGCAGCGCCTTTAGGGGTGCTGCGCGGTCGCCCTTCGGCGGCGGCAGCCGGGTGACGATGGCTTCCAGCACGAGATCAATGCCGATGCCGGTCTTGGCCGATATCATCACCGCGTCGGAGGCGTCGATGCCGATGACGTCCTCGATCTGCTGCTTGACCTGGTCGGGTTCGGCGGCGGGCAGGTCGATCTTGTTGAGCACCGGCACGATCTCGTGGCCGGCGTCGAGCGCATGATAGACGTTGGCGAGCGTCTGGGCTTCCACGCCTTGCGAGGCGTCGACCACCAGCAGCGAACCTTCGCAGGCCGCCAGCGAGCGCGAGACCTCATAGGCGAAGTCGACGTGGCCGGGCGTGTCCATCAAATTGAAGATGTAGTCCTGGCCATCCTTGGCGAGGTAATTCAGCCGCACCGTCTGCGCCTTGATGGTAATGCCGCGCTCGCGTTCGATGTCCATCGAATCGAGCACCTGCTCCTTCATTTCGCGCGCCTGCAACCCCCCGGTCTGCTGGATCAGCCGGTCGGCCAGGGTCGACTTGCCATGATCGATATGAGCGACAATGGAGAAGTTGCGGATGTTCGAAATCGGGACGGTTGTCATGCGCGCGGGATAGCATTCGCGCCCCCTTGCGGCAACCTTATTGCGCTTTTCCAGCCGATTCCGGGGCTGCGGCCTCACGGCATCCTGATTTCCCCGCCGGCGGAAACGCGCTAGGCAGGGCACATGAAGAAAGCTGTTCGACGCGCCGTTGCCCCGCCAATCTCTCGTCTTCGCCGCCGCGGGTTCGGCCGTCGCGGCGCGGCGCGGCTGATCGCCTGGGCCCGGCACGAGCGCCTCGCGACGTGGCTGGTCGCCGGCTTCGCGCTGGCGCATGGCGTGCTGTGGACCGCGATCCTGACCCAGTTGAAGGCCGCGCAGGACGTGCATTTCGACGTCGCCGAGGGCTACGCCTGGGGCCAGAAGCTGCTGCTGGGCTATGGCAAGCATCCGCCGCTGTCGGGCTGGGTCGCGGGGGCCTGGTTCGACGTGTTTCCGCCGACCGACTGGGCGACCTATGGTCTGGCGATGGCCACGGTCAGCGTCGGCATGATGATCTGCTGGCAGATCGCCTTGCGCGTGGTCGATCGCCGCCGCGCCTTTCTCGTGGTGGTGATGCTGGCGCTCTATCCGATCTTCAATTTCAAGGGCTTCAAATACAATCCCGATCTGCTGCAACTGGTGACGCTGCCGCTGCTGGTGCTGGCCTATCTGGACGCCTTCGACAAGCGAACGTTGCGCTCGGGCATCCTGCTGGGTGCGGCCGGCGCGCTGGCGCTGATGACGAAATACTGGGTGGTGACGATGATCGGCGCGATCGGCCTCGCCGCGCTGATCCATCCGGCGCGGATGCTGTTCCTGCGTTCCCCGGCACCATGGGCGGCGATCGTGACGCTGGCCGCCTTGATGATACCGCATGGCATCTGGCTCAAGCAGGTGAATTTTGCGCCGTTCCTCTATGCCGGCGGGACCTATGCGATCTCCAGCCATCTGCAGAGCGTGCAACTGGTGCTGGGCTATCTCGGCCACAATGGCGCGCTGCTGGCACTTCCGCTGGTGCTGGCCGCGCTGGCGCTGGCGTGGAGCCCGCGCCGCTGGAAGCTGCCGTGGCAGGATCCCCGCGCGTTCCTGGCCGAGCCGTGGTCGATGCGTGACAATCAGGGCGTCCGGCGCGATCAGGCGCTGAACATCTGGCTGATCCAGGGCATCGTCGCGGTCGGGCCGCCGCTCGGCGCGCTGGCATTCAACGTCTATCTGAAGACCGACTGGGGCATTTCGCTGTTTTTCCTGGTGCCGCTGGCCGTGGTCGCGATCCCCTCGCTGCGGGTGCCGGGGGCTGCCGTGGTGCGACTCGCCGCGATCTGGCTGGTGCTGACGCTGTTGACCCTGGTGCTGGCGCCGCAGATCGCCATCGCCACGCTGCCGCACGATGCCGAGGGCCGCTTCACCCACATCTCGTATTCGCAGCTCTCCCGCCAGCTCACCGAGATCTGGCACGCGCGCTTCCATTCGCCGTGGAAGGTGGCCGCCGGCTACACCGACGTCGGCGAGCAGATGACCTTCTACAGCCCCGACCATCCGATGCCGCTGACGCCCTACGAGCCGTGGCCGTCCGGCCTGACGTCGCTGGAAGAGGCCAAGCGCGAGGGCTTCATCGGCATCTGCCAGATCGACGACTGGAAGCAGGCGATGTGCGACCAATGGATGAGGGAAAACGCCGCGAACGGCGAGAGGATCGTGGTCTCGACGCGGCATTTCTTCAAGGGCCAGGCCAGTGCCGCGACGAAGTGGAACGTGGTGATCGTGCCGCCGGGAAGGTAGGTCCCTTTTTCTTCCTTCTCCCCTTGTGGGAGAAGGTGGCACGGCCGAAGGCCGTGACGGATGAGGGGGATTGAACAAGCCCGGAGATTGTGGCGACCCCTCACCCGGCCGCGCTGGCGCGCGTCCACCCTCTCCCACCTAGCGAAGCTTCGCTTCGCGCGGGGGAGAGGGAAGCAAGAAATTCTATTCTTCGCCGAACTTGTTGCCGACCAGTTCCGTGATGGCGTCGAGGGCGGCTTGCGCTTCGGCGCCCTTGGCGGACACCAGGATGGTGGTTCCGGGCCCGGCGGACAGCATCATCAGGCCCATGATCGAGGTGCCGCCGACCTCTTCGCCATTGCGGGTCACGGTGACCTCGGCATTGAAGCGCTCGACCATCTGCACGAATTTGGCGGAGGCCCGCGCATGCAGGCCACGCTTGTTGATAATGGGGATTTCGCGGGACACGCCGCCGGCTGACGACGCTGCATCGGGCGCGGTCTCGCCGCCGTTCGAACTTGCCTGGTCGGTCCCGTCGGTCATTTGCCGGCCAGAACCCGGCTGGCGATGGTGACGTATTTACGGCCGGCCTCCTGTGCCGCGGCAATCGCCTCCGGCAGGGGCATGTCGGCGCGCACCTTGGCGAGTTTGACCAGCATCGGCAGGTTGATACCGGCCAGCACTTCGACCTTCGGCCGGCTCATGCAGGAGATCGCCAGGTTCGACGGGGTGCCGCCGAACATATCCGTCAGGATAGCGACCCCGGCGCCGCTATCGACGCGGGCGACCGCATCGATAATGTCGCTGCGACATAAATCGGAATCATCCTCGGCGCCGATGGTGACGGCTTCGATTTGCTTCTGTGGACCCATCACGTGCTCAAGCGCCGCCTTGAACTCGTCGGCAAGGCGCCCGTGGGTCACAAGTACTAGACCAATCATAGGAAACTCCTCGTGGGCGCTGCTTGGTGCGCCGCACGAAAGGGCCACTTTGACCATCCAGAGCCCGCTTGCAAGGGGACTCTTCGCAATTCTCCCTTAAAATACCATCTATCGGGAAGCGGTTGCGGGTCTAGTCGGTGGCGATAGTGGGACTAATATGGTTACCAATTCCCTTTGAGCAATCGTCCTGGACCTGCTGGGATGTCGCACCCTCGGTCGTGGTCAGGGCGGCCATGACCAGCAGCAGCGCCGAATAGCCGGCCCCGACGGGAATTCTCGGCAGTTCGACGCCGTCGATGACGGTCCGCAGCGCGGAAGGTTCCGGCAACCGTGCGGCGTCCGGGGCATCGAGATCGACCACCCATCCGACAATGGCGCTCGCCGCGTGATCGAGCCGGCGGAGGCCGAGGCCGCGCACCTCGATCAGCCCGGCCAGTTGGGTTGCCGGGCGCACCCACAGCCGGCCCTCTCGCGCCTCGAGGTGGACCCGGTCATCGCCGACCAGTAACGCGGCGTCGAGCGGCCCGGCCTGTCCGGCCCAGATCAGCTCCAGCACCAGCCGCGACTTGCCGGCGCCGGAGGGACCGCGGACCAGCACGGCGCGGTCGCCGATCAGCACGGCCGAGGCATGGACCGTGGGGCTCGACGCGCTCATGTCGCCGGCAACCGGACGACGAAGCGGGCGCCGTGGACCTCGATCTGGCCGTCGGCATCGACCGGGCCAATCCGGTTCTCCGCCCAGATTTTTCCGCGGTGTGCCTCGACGATCTGTTTGGAGATCGACAGACCGAGCCCGGAATTCTGGCCGAAACCCTGGTGCGGCCGGTCGGTGTAAAAGCGTTCGAAGATCCGCTCCAGCGCATCGGGCTCGATGCCCGGGCCGTCATCATCGACCAGGATCTCGATGTCGGCCTTGAGCCGCCGGCACACGATCCGGACCTTGCTGCCAGGCGTCGAGAACGACTGCGCATTGGTGACGAGGTTGGTAATGACCTGAAACAGCCGCGAATCATGGCCGGGCACCGAAAACGTATCGGAGGCCGCACCCTCGAAGCGCAATTCGACGCCGACGTCGTGGCCGAGCTTGGTCTCGTTGGCGACGCCGGTCAGCGTCGTCAGAAGCCGCCGCACATCCACCGGGGCGACGTCGTTGCGCTGCAGTTCAGCGTCGAGCCGGCTGGCATCCGAAATATCGGAGATCAGCCGGTCGAGCCGCCTGACGTCGTGTTCGATCACCGCCAGCAGCCGGCCGCGGCTGTTCTCGTTTTTGGCCAGCGGCAGCGTCTCCACCGCGGAGCGCAGCGAGGTCAGCGGGTTCTTCAACTCGTGCGAGACGTCGGCGGCGAAGGTCTCGATCGCCTCGATGCGGTTGTACAGCGCGTCGGTCATGTCGCGCAGCGCGCCGGAGAGGTGGCCGATCTCATCGCGGCGGTCGGTGAAGTCGGGGATTTCGACGCGGTGGCGGATGCGGCGGCGGACGCGCTCGGCCGAGTCGGCGAGGCGGCGAACCGGGCCGGCAATGGTGGACGCCAGCAGCAGCGACAGCACGATCATCACCACGGCGGCCACCGCGAACACTTTCAGGATCGCGAGGCGCTCGGCGGTGACCATCTGGTCGATATCGTCGCCCTGGGTCGACAGCATCAGCGCGCCCCGCACCGCGCGAAACCGCTGCACCGGGACGGCCACCGAGACGATCACCTCGCCGCGTTCGTTGATCCGAACCATGCTGCTTTTCACGCCGTCGAGCGACTGCGTCACTTCCTGATAGCCGTTGCCGTTCTCCGGGCCGAGTTCGCGGTACAAAGGCAGGTCGCCGCGGTTCAGCCAGGTCCGCACCCCGATCATGGCGCGCTCGGCGAAGCCGGGTTTTTCGCTATTGGGGGGCGGCAGTTCGAAACGCATCACGTCGCCGCGCGCGAACTGGCTGCGGCTGTCGAGGATCAGGACGCCGTCGCGGTCATAGATGCGCGCCCGGGTCTTGGTCGGCGAAATCAACTGGCGCAACACGGGGGCGACGCGTTCCGGGTTGATCGGGAAGTCCAGCCCGGAAAACTCATCCGGCGCGCCATAGGTCTCGCCGGGCTTGAGGTCGAGCAGCCGGTCGGGATCGATGGTGATGGTGTTGGTCTCGACCGTCGCCGAGGCCGCGATCGCGCCGGCGATGATCTCGGCCTGGACCAGCAGGCTCTGCGCGCGGGCATCGATCAGGCCGGCGCGGAACTGCGACAGATAGAGAATACTGGTCACGAGGGCGACCAGGCCGAGCAGATTCAGCGACACGATGCGGCGGGTCAGGCTGGAGAAGGTCAGCGCGACGAAGTACTGCCGCAGGCTGCGCAGCCAGTTCAACGGCCGCTGCCAGGCCCGCACGGGGGTTCCGATGTCGGAGTCCGGCTGCGACGGCGCGGGGCCATCGACATCCGGGTTGCCATCGGGCTGCGTTCGATCCAGCAAAACCAAGCCTGCCTGTTTGTGTGCACGACGCCGCGCCGCCCGCGCGAGCAGGCGCAATCTACGCCACGGCGGCGGGGCCGTCAGGCCCCATCCGCGGCTGCGCGCCGGTCCGATCAGGTTTCCTTGAAGCGGTAGCCGACACCGTACAGGGTCTCGATCATCTCGAAGTCGTCGTCGACCACCTTGAACTTCTTGCGAAGCCGCTTGATGTGGCTGTCGATGGTGCGGTCATCGACATAGACCTGGTCGTCATAGGCGGCGTCCATCAGGGCGTTGCGGCTCTTGACCACGCCGGGACGGGTCGCCAGCGCCTGCAGGATCAGGAATTCGGTGACGGTCAGGGTGACCGGCTCGTTCTTCCAGGTGCAGGTATGGCGTTCCGGGTCCATCCGCAGCAACCCGCGGTCGAGCGCCTTAGCGTCGGTTTCCTTCGGCGGGGCGGCTGGATCCTTCGGGGCGGCGCGGCGCAGCACCGCCTTGACGCGCTCGACCAGCAGGCGCTGCGAGAACGGTTTGCGGATGAAATCGTCGGCACCCATCTTGAGGCCGAACAATTCGTCGATCTCCTCGTCCTTCGAGGTCAGGAAGATCACCGGCAGATCCGACTTCTGGCGCAGCCGGCGCAGTGTCTCCATACCGTCCATGCGCGGCATCTTAATGTCGAGGATCGCCAGATCGGGCGGGCTGGTGCGGAAGCCGTCGAGGGCCGACGCGCCATCCGTATAGGTCATGATGCGGTAGCCCTCGGCCTCCAGCGCGATCGACACGGATGTGAGAATGTTGCGGTCGTCGTCGACCAGAGCGATTGTGGGCATGAGCCTGCTTTCCGAAGCGGGAGTGACGGAGGCGAAGATTCGACGATCCGTCGAGAGAGGTGGCCTTAAGAACACAGTCAACGAGCAATGCAAGCTGGGCTGAAATGTGGCCGAGTTCCATTGAACGTATGAGCTGGGGATGGGTTCCATTTCCCTATAGCCACTCCGTGGGCCGAGAAAAAGGCAGTTAGTGCAATGAAATTCTGGATTTAGCCGATGCAGCCGACCCCCGGTTTCGACCCCGCGGCACTGGCCCGGTCGCTGTTGCGACGCAGCCGGCAGGGCGCGCTGGCGACGCTACGGCCACCGAAAGGTGATCCGTATTGTTCGCTGGTGAACGTCGCCAGCGCCGCCGACGGCGCGCCGATCCTGCTGATCTCGCGTCTTGCAGTGCACACGACAAACCTGTTGGCGGACCCCAGGGTGTCCCTGATGCTCGACGAGCGCGCGCCCGGCGATCCCCTGCAGGGCGCACGCATCATGCTGGCCGGCACGGCGCAGCAGGCCGAAGGCGACGCGGCGCTGGCGCTGCGGCAGCGGTATCTCGCGGTGCACCCGTCGGCGGAGATGTTCGTCGACTTCAAGGACTTTTCGTTCTTCAGGATTGTGCCCAGCGGCGCGCATCTGGTCGCCGGCTTCGGCCGGATCCACGATCTTTCGCCCGACGAGTTTCTGACCGACCTGACCGGCGCCGCGGCGATGCTGGAGGCGGAGCAGGGCGCCGTGGCGCATATGAACGCTGACCACCGCGATGCGCTTGGCCTCTATGCCACCCGATTGCTGGGAGCGGCGCCGGGCGACTGGTCGTGCACCGGCTGCGATCCCGACGGACTCGATCTGCAAGGCGGTGCCATGGTGCAGCGGCTGAACTTCCCGCGACGGATCGACACGCCTGCCGCCTTGCGCGCGGTGCTGCGCGAACTGGCGGAACAGGCGCGGGCGATCCCGGATTGAGCGACATCAAGGCGGGCCACCCGAAAAACCAAATATGACCGTTCCGTCTTGTTTCCCCCCACGCTGCCCACTATTAGGTCGCCCGACCGTGACCAGACGGTCTATATTGAAGCCTACCGCGGCTGACGGTGCCTGGTGACAGGCGACCGGTGGTGACCGCGGACTCAAGGAGGATACTTCGTGAAAGAAACGGGCGTACGCAACGCGGCCTATGGTGCCGACAAATTCGGACTGACCAACCTCAAGGCCGTGAACTGGAATTTCGGCGCCCCTCAACTCTATGAGCACGCGCTGCGGGTCGGTGAGGCCGAACTCTCCGCCGATGGCGCGCTCTGCGCCGACACCGGCGTCTTCACCGGCCGCAGTCCGAAGGACAAGTACACCGTCAAGGATGCTTCCACCGAGAACATGTGGTGGGCCGGCAACCAGGCGATCACGCCCGAGCAGTTCGAGGCGCTCTACGTCGACTTCAAGAAGCACGCCGAAGGCATGGAGCTGTTCGCGCAGGACCTCTATGGCGGCGCCGACCCGACCTTCCAGATCAAGACCCGCGTCTTCACCGAGCTGGCCTGGCATTCGCTGTTCATCCGCACGCTGCTGATCCGCCCCGAAGCCGCCGCGCTGGCGGACTTCGTGCCGGAACTCACCATCATCGACCTGCCGAGCTTCCGCGCCGATCCGAAACGCCACGGCGTCCGCTCGGAGAACGTCGTGGCCATCGATTTCGCCCGCAAGATCGTCCTGATCGGCGGGTCTTATTATGCCGGCGAGATGAAGAAGAGCGTGTTCACCACGCTGAACTATTATCTGCCCGCGAAGGGCGTGATGCCGATGCACTGCTCGGCCAATGTCGGCCCGGGCGGCGACAGCGCGATCTTCTTCGGCCTGTCCGGCACCGGCAAGACCACGCTGTCCGCCGACCCCAAGCGCACGCTGCTCGGCGATGACGAGCACGGCTGGGGTTCTGACGGCATCTTCAACTTCGAGGGTGGCTGCTACGCCAAGACCATCAAGCTGTCGGAAGAGGCCGAGCCCGCGATCTATGCGGCCTCCAAGCGGTTCGGCGCCGTGCTGGAGAACGTCATTCTCGACAAGCACACCCGCGTGCCGGATTTCGACGATGGCTCGAAGACCGAGAACACCCGCTCGGCCTATCCGCTCGAGTTCATCCCCAACGCCTCTCGCACCGGCCGCGCGCCGCAGCCGAAGAACGTGGTGATGCTCGCCGCTGACGCATTCGGCGTGCTGCCGCCGATCGCCAAGCTGACCCCGGCGCAGGCGATGTATCACTTCCTGTCTGGCTACACCGCCAAGGTGGCGGGCACCGAGCGCGGTCTCGGCAACGATCCCGAGCCGGAATTCTCGACCTGCTTCGGCTCGCCGTTCCTGCCGCTCGATCCCTCCGTCTACGGCAACATGCTGCGCGACCTGATCGCGAAGCACAATGTCGATTGCTGGCTGGTCAACACCGGCTGGACCGGCGGCAAATACGGCACGGGCTCGCGGATGCCGATCAAGGTGACGCGCGCGCTCTTGACGGCGGCGCTCGACGGCTCCTTGCGCAACGTCGAATTCCGCACCGACAAGTACTTCGGTTTCGCGGTACCGACCGCGCTGCCCGGCGTACCCTCCGAGATCCTCGACCCGGTCAACACTTGGGCCGACAAGGCCGAGTTCGACGCCACCGCGCGAAAACTGGTCGGCATGTTCCAGAAGAACTTCGCCAAGTTCGAAGCGCAGGTCGATGCGGATGTGCTGGCCGCAGCACCGGATCTGAAGCTCGCGGCGGAGTAGTTTTCGCCGCTATCGTCACGATTGAAAAGGCGGCTCATCGAGCCGCCTTTTTGTTGATGCCACTCACATGAATTGCAGCGCGCCGCGGATGCAGACGTAGCCGCCGGTGACGATCACCACGCCGGCGAAGACGGAGCGCAACACGCGGTCATGCGCGCCGATCAGTCGGCCGGCCGCAATGCCGGCGAAGCCGCCGAGCAGGCCGCCGGCGATGAAGATCGCCGCCAGTCTCCAGTCGGTCAGGCCGGAGAACGAATAGCTCGCGGCGGTCGAGGCGCCGAAAGCGACGACGGCCACCAGCGAGGTGCCGATCGCCGCATTCATCGGCATGCCGGTCGCCAGCATCAGGCCCGGCACGATCAGGAAGCCGCCGCCGATCCCGAAGAAGCCCGACAGAATGCCGACGGCAAAGCCGATGCCGACCAGCATCGGCAGCAGTTTTCGCGCGGTGGCCTTGGTGAGGCGGATGGCAGCATCGCCGCCGCCGCCGCGCCGGTGCAGCATCAAGGCGCCGATCGCGATCATCAACAGGCCGAACAGCACCAGCAGCTTCTGGCCGTCCACCTGCTTGGCGACGGCAGAGCCGGCGAAGGCGCCGACGATGCCGGCCAGCGAGAACACGATGGCGCAGGGCCAGCGGACATTGCCGGCGCGCCAGTGCGACAGCATGTTGGCGAAGGCGCTGACCGCCACCGCAACCGCGCTGGTGCCGATCGCGACATGCGGCGAGGCGACGCCGACCCCGTAGACCAGCAGCGGCACGGCGAGGATCGAGCCGCCGCCGCCGACCACGGCCAGCACGAAACCGACCAGCCCGCCGGACAACAGCGTCGCGATGTCAGCGGCAGTCATCAGCATCGTGAGACCTCGTTCAGCCGTGCGCCGGCGTGGCGCGGCGATTCCACGGTGCCAGCGCCAGCACCTTCGCCATCATGCAGGTGCCGGAGACGCCGGCGAAGACCAGCCCGGCGCCGACGAAACCCGACAGCGCGTAGAAGCCGGGATGCAGCAATGCGCCGAGCACGGCGCCGGTCACGACCATTGAACCGGCGACGATCTGCACCTGCCGCATCATTTCGATCGGCTGTTTCTTGTCCTCGACGACCGGCAGGCCGGCGCTCTTCCAGGCCTCGATGCCGCCTTCGAGGATGAAGGCCTCGCAGTCTGTCGATGACGCCAGGCGCTCGACATTGGCCGCGGTCCGGCCGCCGGACTTGCAGTGGAAGATCACGGCCGGCGCGTCGGCGCCCGGATCGATGGCGCCGAGCTTCGACAGCGGCTCATGGCGAGCCTGCGCGATGCGGCTGCGCGCGTGTTCGTCGGCCTCGCGGATATCCACGAGCACGGCGCCGCTGGCAACCATCTGCCGGGCCTTTTCGGGGGAAATGTGGGGAAGGGTCATGCTGAACTCCTGGGTTAAACGGGTTGGGTGCGGCAGAACAGGCGATGCAGTTCGGCCATCAATTGCTCGATGCGAGGGTCGGCGATCCGGTACCAGAGGGTCTGGCTGTCGCGGCGGAAAGTCACGATGTTCTCGTCGCGCATTTTCGCGAGGTGCTGCGACAGCGCCGACTGGCTGAGGCCGACGGCCTCGACCAGCGCGCCGACCGTCATCTCGCCGGATTCCACCAGCTTGCACAGGATCATCAGCCGCCGCTCGTTGCCGAGCGCGCGCAAGGTGTTGGCCACCTCAAGGGCGTTGGCGGCGAAGTCGTTAATGTCGAGCGAAGGGCTGGCCGTCATGGTGATCTCATCTATTAGCTATTGCTTATTTAGAATAAGCTAATATAAATGTCAACAGCAATCGACACAGGAGTTCGAGACATGACGTCATCCAAATCCCCGAGCCCGGTCATCAGGGCGTTTTTTGACGAGCCGACCAACACCATCAGCTATCTGGTCAGCGATCCCGTGACGCGGCGTGCGGCCGTGATCGATCCGGTGCTCGACTACGACCACCGCGACGGCAGCGTCGATGTGCGCTCCGTCGAGGCGATGCTCAAGGCGGCGGCCGACGACGGCCTGACCATCGAATGGGCGCTGGAGACCCACGCCCATGCCGACCATCTGTCCGGCGCGCCCTACATCAAGGCGAAGACCGGCGCGAAGATCGGAATCGGCGAGCACATCAAGGACGTGCAGAAGATCTTCCGCCCGGTGTTCAACGCCCAGGATTTGCGCACCGATGGCAGCGACTTCGACCATCTGTTCGTCGATGGCGAAACGTTCCGGATCGGTGATCTGACGGTGGAGGCGCTGTACACGCCCGGCCATACGCCGGCCGACCTGTCCTACAAGATCGGCGATGCGGTGTTCGTCGGTGATACGCTGTTCATGCCGGATTACGGCACGGCGCGCGCGGATTTCCCGGGCGGCGATGCGAACCAGCTCTATCGCTCGATCCATCGGCTGCTGGCGCTGCCACCGGAAACCCGATTGTTCATGTGCCACGACTACAAGGCGCCGGGACGCGACGATTATGCCTGGGAAACTACCGTGCAGGCGCAGCGCGACGGCAATGTCCACGTCAAGGCGGGCGTGACCGAAGACCAGTTCGTCGCGATGCGGACAGCGCGCGATGCCACGCTGTCGGCACCGACCCTGTTGCTGCCGTCGATCCAGGTCAACATGCGTGCCGGGCATTTCCCGAAGGCACAGCAGAACGGCGTGCATTATCTGATGCTGCCGGTCCACGCCAAACCGGGCGCCGAAGCGGGGATCGCCTGACGGCGCGCGCCGCCACAACACATCGATAGCATCGGCGTTTACTGAGTCGTCCGGTCAAGCCGGGCGACGACAGCGGAGTGTGGGCAGACGGCCGCATTTCGCCAGCGGCGGACGCCCGGTTACACCTGCTTCCGCCGAATCTGCTAGCAGTGGCGCATGACATCTGCGCCTTCCGCGTCCGAATCGCCCGTGTTGAAACCCCGTGCCAGCTGGCGCGAGAGCATGGCGGTGTATTTGCAGCCGCGCGTGCTGATCGTGCTGCTGCTCGGCTTTTCCTCCGGGCTGCCGTTGGCGCTGTCGGGCTCGACGCTGCTGGTGTGGATGCGCGAGTCCGGCGTCGACCTCGGCACCATCGGACTGTTCGCGCTGGTAGGCACGCCCTACACGCTGAAATTCCTTTGGGCGCCGCTGGTCGATGCGCTGCAGGTGCCGCTGTTCACCCGCCGCTTCGGACGCAGGCGGGGCTGGCTGGTGTTCTCGCAATTGCTGCTGATCGCCGCGATCCTGCTGCTGGCGCTGACGGACCCTGCGAAGTCGCCGCTGTTCGTGGCGCTCGGCGCGCTGCTGGTGGCGGCGATGTCGGCGACGCAGGACATCGTGGTCGATGCGTTTCGCGTCGAAAGCCTGCCGGAGAGCGAACAGGCCGCCGGCATGGCGTCCTATGTGGCGGCGTACCGGATCGGCATGCTGGTCTCCACCGCCGGCGTGCTGTTCCTGGTCAGCGGATTCGAGAGCGCCGGGCTGGCGCGCTCCACCGCCTGGATGTGGGGCTATGTGGCGATGGCGGCGATGGTGCTGCTCGGCACCATCACCGCGCTGGCCGCCACCGAGCCGGAGGCGTCGGCCGTTGCCGAAGCGGCAACGCGCGGCGAGAGCGCGTTTGCGCGCGTGCTGAAGGCGGCGGTTGGCGCGTTCTCGGAGTTTCTGGGACGCAAGGATGCCTCGGCGGCTTTGGCTTTCGTCGTGCTGTTCAAGCTGACCGATGCATTTTCCGGCACCATGACGGCGCCGTTCGTGATCGATATCGGCTTCACCCGCAACGACTATGCCGCGATCGTCAAGGGCGTCGGCCTCGCTGCGACCCTGATCGGCGGCTTTGCCGGCGGCTTTGTCGCGCGGCGCTATTCGCTGGCGGCGAGCCTGTGGATCGGCGCGGTGCTGCAGGCGCTGTCGAACCTCGCTTTTGCGTGGCTGGCTCTGGTCGGCGTCAACCAGTGGGCATTGGCGCTGGCGATCACGGTAGAGAATTTTACGGGTGCGATCGGCACGGTGATCTTCGTCGCCTATCTCTCGGCGCTCTGCAAAAACCCGCTGCACACCGCCACGCAATACGCGCTTCTCACAGCACTGGCCGCGGTCGGGCGCACCTACCTCTCGGCCGGCGCCGGCTATGTCGCGCAGGCGACGGGCTGGCCGGTGTTCTTCGTCATCAGCATGGCGGTGGCGCTGCCCAGTCTCGTGCTGCTGCTGTGGCTGCAGCGGCGTGGACATTTCGAGGCGCTGGGACCGGTGCGGATTTAGCGTCGGAAATTTTGCGTGAGGTTACAAAGCTCAGGCGGTGCGACACCTCTCCCCGCCGGGGAGAGGTCGACCGGCGAAGCCGGGCGGGTGAGGGGGGGGGCCGTCGATGGTGCCGCCCCCTCACCCGGCGCTACGCGCCGACCTCTCCCCAACGGGGAGAGGTGACCCAACACCGCTGCCGATGCCTGACTTGCTAGTTCGGCGTCGACACCACGCTCCACTTCGTCACCAGCGCTTCGCTCATCTGCCCGGCCTGTTCGGCGCAGGCGACCTCGGTGACTTTCAGCGACACGTCCTTGTTGAGCAGCTTTTGCAACTGTTTGGTCTGCGCGTCGTTGGCCGCGACGATCTCGAAGGTTTCCGGACCGGTCTCGAGATTGCACAGGCCGGCCGGGGCGGGCAGCCGGCGTGGCTCGCTGACCAGCTGGAAGCTGTTGGCGCGCTTGCCCTTCGCGGCGCGGACGCGCAGCGCGCTGAGCTTGCCGCTCAGCACGTCGCCGAGTTGCATCGGCTTTGGCACCACCGGCGCTGCCGGGGCGGGCGCAGGCGCCGGCGTCTGCGCGTGGGCCGCGCCGGCGAAGGACAGCGCCAGCACCAGGCTGCCGAACAGATTCAGAATAGAGGACCGTGTCATTCAGTTTCTTCCAGTGTCTAGAACAGCGTCCGCTGCTTCATCGCAGCCGACAGCGTGCCTTCGTCGAGATAATCAAGTTCGCCGCCGACCGGCACGCCATGCGCCAGCCGGGTGATTTTGACGCCGGCCTCCGTCAGGAGGTCGGTGATGTAATGTGCTGTGGTCTGGCCATCGACCGTGGCATTCAGCGCCAGGATGATTTCCGTCACCATGGGGTCATGGCTGCGCGCGACCAGCGCATCGATGGTCAGATCGTCGGGACCCACGCCATCCAGCGGCGACAATGTGGCGCCGAGAACGTGATAGCGTCCGGTTGTGGCATTTGCGCGTTCGAGCGCCCACAAATCCGAAACATCGGCGACCACCACGATGGTCGCGGGGTCGCGGCGCGGATCGGTGCAGATCGTGCACGGATTCTGCGTATCGATGTTGCCGCAGCTTTTGCAGACCTGGATTTTATCGATCGCCACCTGCAGCGCGCCGGCGAGCGGCGCCATCAACGCCTCGCGCTTCTTGATCAGGTGCAAGGCCGCGCGCCGCGCCGAGCGCGGGCCAAGCCCCGGCAAGCGCGCCAGGAGCTGGATCAGCCTTTCGATTTCCGGTCCGGCGACGCCAGCGGCCATCTCAGGTGAGGCCCAGCCCCGGCGGCAGGCCCATGCCACCGGTCAGCGACTGCATCTTCTCCGCCATGGCGGCCTCGGCCTTGCGGCGGGCATCATTGAGCGCGGTGACCAGCAGGTCTTCGAGAATCTCGATCTCGTCGGCCTTGACCAGCGACGGGTCGATCTTGACGTTCTTGACTTCCATCTTCGCCGTCATGCGGACCGTGACGAGGCCGCCGCCGGACAGGCCCTCGACCTCGACGTGCTCGAGCTCGTCCTGCATCGCCTTCATCTTCGACTGCAGCTGCGCTGCCTGCTTCATCATGCCGAGAAAATCAGCCATGGGCGTATCCTTGCGTGTCTAGAGATCGTCGTCGCTTTCGAGCGCGTCGGTCGAGTCCTCGCCGGTAAGGTCGGCGTCGGTGGTGCCGGTGCCTGGCAATTCTTGAACAATCGGGCGCACCGTCACTTCCGTGCCGGGAAACCGCGCCAGTACTTCCTGTACCCGCGGGTCGGCTAGAGCTGCTTGCTTGCGGGCGTCCTTCTGCTGGTCAAGTTGCCAACGCAGCGTCGGCTGGCCTTCTTCGTTGGAAACGATCACGCTCCAGCGCCGGCCGGTCCACTGCTCGAGCTTTCGCGAAAGATCGTTGATCAGCGTGCGGGACGCGGTGCGCTCCATCGCGAGCTCAAGCCGGCCGTCCTCTATCCTGATAAGCCGGACGTCGGCTTCGAGTGCGGCGCGCACCATCAGGTCGCGTTTGGCGCCGGCCAGGGCCACCAGTTCGGGAAAGGTCGAGATCGTCAGCACGGCGGGCTGCGCGGCGGCCGGTGCCGGCGCGCTCATCTGGGGGCGCGGCGACATCTCGACGCCGCCACGCTGCAGCGAAGCGCGCGGCGAAGAGGATGGCATCGACGATACCGTCGAACCTGACGATGACGACGCACCGCCTCCATTGCCGTTGCCGCCGATCATCGGCGCCGATCCGCCATTATTCTGGCCGATCATCTTGATCGCCTCGTCCGGCGTCGGCAGGTCGGCGACATAGGCGATCCGCACCAGTACCATCTCGGCGGCCGCGGCGGGGCGCGTCGCGCCCTGCACCTCGGTGATGCCCTTCAGCAGCATCTGCCACATCCGCGACAGCACGCGCATCGACAGCTTCGAGGCATAGTCGCGCGCGCGCAGCCGCTCGGTCTCGCCGAACGCGACATTGTCGGCGGTGGCCGGGACGATCTTCACGCGGGTGACGAAATTGACGAATTCGGCAAGATCCGACAGCACCGCGATCGGGTCGGCGCCGACGTCATATTGCTCGCGGAATTCGGCGAAAGCGCTGGCGATGTCGCCGCGCGCCAGCGAATCGAACAGGTCGATGACCCTCGTACGGTCGGCCAGGCCCAGCATCTGCCGCACCGAATCGGCGCGCACGGTGCCGGCCGCATGCGCGATCGCCTGGTCGAACAGCGACAGCGAATCGCGCACCGAGCCTTCGGCGGCGCGGGCGATGATCCCCAGCGCTTCCGGCTCGACCTCGACGTTCTCTTTGCCTGCAATATTCGCCAGATGCTTCATCAGCACGTCGGCATCGACGCGGCGCAAATCGAAGCGCTGGCAGCGCGACAGGATCGTCACCGGAACTTTGCGGATTTCGGTGGTGGCGAACACGAATTTGGCGTGTTCCGGCGGCTCCTCCAGCGTCTTCAGGAAGGCGTTGAACGCCGCCGTCGACAGCATGTGGACTTCGTCGATGATGTAGACCTTGTAGCGCGCGCTAGACGGCGCATAGCGCACGCTGTCATTGATCTGGCGGACGTCGTCGACGCCGGTATGCGACGCGGCGTCCATTTCCAGCACGTCGATGTGACGGCTTTCCATGATCGACTGGCAGTGCACGCCAAGGCCGGGCATCTGGATGGTCGGGCCTTTGATCGAGCCGTCGGCCAGTTCGTAATTCAGTGCGCGCGCCAGAATGCGCGCGGTGGTGGTCTTGCCGACGCCGCGCACGCCGGTGAGGATCCAGGCCTGCGGAATTCGCCCGGTCTCGAACGCATTGGAGACGGTGCGGACCAGCGCGTCCTGGCCGATCAGGTCGTCGAAGCTGTTTGGGCGATATTTGCGGGCGAGGACGCGGTAGGGCTTGCCGACGGCGGGCGCACCGCCGATGTCGAAGCCGCCCTGCGTGTCATCGGTGGGCGGGACAGGCAAGCCGGCGTCGGTCATCGATCAATCCGCAATGTGTTGTCTCAAGGGGCCGGATTGCGGAACAACGGGCGGCGGGACGGCAAACCGGTCGCTGCCGAAAGTGCTGGTCTTCTGATCGAGCAGAGCACTGATTTTGCTCGACAAAACAAGTAGGAGACTGACGAGCGACCCGATCCGGATCTCGTTAGGGCTGCTTCCTTCCGGACCTGACCCGATTGGCGAGTGGCTCGTCCACCGCCAATCTCCCGGGGCTTATTTGGGGCCAAAGCGGGCGGAAAGCAAGCGGGGCTTGCGCCGGGACCGCCTGCGAATTCAAATTGGCCCGGAGGCAGGGAGCCATGGCGATGCTCGGTCAGGTCAGGCAATGGGCGCGCGGAATCGTGCGCGATGTTCTGGCGCTGTGGCTGGCCGCGCGCGACCCGCGGGTGCCGTGGATCGCCAAGGCGGTCGCGGCCGTTGTGGCCGCCTATGCGCTCAGTCCGATCGATCTGATTCCGGATTTCATCCCGGTGGTCGGCTATCTCGACGATCTCGTGCTGGTCCCGCTCGGCATTCTGCTGGCGGTGCGCCTGATTCCGCCGGACCTGATGGCGGAATTCCGCGCGGCGGCGCAGGATCGCGCCAAGCCGGTCAGTCGGGCGGGGGCGGTGATCATCGTGGCGATCTGGATCGCCTGCATCGCGATCATCAGCTGGATCGCATGGCCGATGCTGGCGCAATAGCACCTCGGCAAATGCCGCAACGTTATGGGCCACCGATACCCGTTTGCCGTCCCCGCAAAACCCTCTAGACTCCCTGCAGCCTCATCCGGAATCCCCATGACCTCCTCTTCGACCTGGTCGCTGCACCCACAATTGCAGAAAGACACCATCGACATCGGCGATCTGCCGCTCAGCCGCGTGCTGGTGGTCAAGGACGCGCATTATCCCTGGCTGATGCTGGTGCCGCGCCGCGCCGATACGGTCGAGATCATCGATCTCGACGAGGTCGCGCAGGGTCAGTTGATGACCGAGATCAATCGCGTCGGCCGCGCGCTGAAAGAGATCACCCAATGCGACAAGCTCAACGTCGCGGCGCTTGGCAACGTCGTGCCGCAGCTGCACGTCCACATCATCGCGCGCCGCACCTCGGACGCCGCCTGGCCGCGGCCGGTGTGGGGCGTGATGCCGCCGCTCGCCCACGATGCCGCCGAAGTGCAGCGCTTCATCAGCGAACTGCGCCGCAAGATCTGGCTTGGTTGACCCATGACACCCAATGATTTGTTTCCGCTGGACCATCCGGCGTTCGTCTCGCACCAGCTCGACCGCGCCGCGCATCTGCGCTTCAGCGACGAAAAACTGTTCGCGCTGGAGGCCCACCGCGACAGTCGCGCCTATGTGGTGCATCGCGATTCGCTGGTGCTGAAGCAGCAACCGAATGGCCCGCGGCCACTGCTGACCGTTCCCGAGGCGCTGCAGGCCGGCGCTAATCCCGGCACCATCTTCCTCGGGCTGCGCGACGGCGCCGCGGTGTTCGGCATGGGAATATCAGCGCCGGCGGTGGAAGCGCTGCTGACCCGCCAGGACTACGTATTGTCCGAGCTGCGCGGCATGGCGATGCAGGGCGTGGTGCCGCCGGACCAGCTTTCGGCGATCGCGATGGCCAAGTCGCTGGTGTCGTGGCATCAGCGCCACGGCTTCTGCGCCAATTGCGGCGTGCGTTCCGCGATGGCGGAGGGCGGCTGGAAGCGCGTCTGTCCCAGTTGCAAGATCGAGCACTTTCCGCGCACCGATCCGGTGGCCATCATGCTGGTGGAGAACGGCGACAAATGCCTGCTCGGCCGACAGAAGCAGTTTCCGCCCGGCATGTATTCGTGCCTCGCCGGCTTCATCGAGGCCGCCGAAACCATCGAGGACGCGGTTCGCCGCGAGATATTCGAAGAGGCCGGCATCCGCTGCACCGACGTGACCTATTACATGACGCAGCCGTGGCCGTATCCGTCGTCGCTGATGATCGGCTGCCAGGCGCGCGCTTTGACGGATTCGATTACCATCGACCGCATGGAACTTGAAGACGCCCGGTGGTTTGACCGGGACGAGGCGACGTTGATGCTGAACCGCGAACACCCCGACGGGCTCGCCGGACCGCATCCCTTCGCCATCGCCCATCATCTGCTCGGCCGCTGGCTGCAGCCGGCCTGAGACCTACCGGGGAAACGTCATGAGCTCGAAAAAGAACATCCTGTGCATCGGCATGCCGGTACGCGACCTCACCTTCGGCGTCCAGGCGGTCCCCGGCCGCGGCCAGAAATTCCACGCCGACCGCTTTGCGCAGATCTGTGGCGGCAATGCGCTGAATGCCGCGATCGGCATCAACCGGCTCGGCGGCCATGCCCTGCTGACCGGCCCGATGGGCGACGCGGGCGAGTCCTCCAGCCAGTATATTTTCGACGACCTCGCCAAAGAGGGTATCGACACCACGCATCTGGTGCACATGCCCGGCCTGGTGACGCCGATCTCCGGCATCATGATGGACCCCTCCGGCGAGCGCACCATCATCTCGTTCCGCGATCCCGAATTGTGGAAGGTGAAACTGCCTTCTGCAGACGTGCTGCTCAAGGATTGCGACGCCATCCTGATCGAGAGCCGCTGCGCTGGCTTCAGCACCGACCTCTGCCACGAAGCGCGCCGTCGCGGCATTCCCGTGGTCGTCGATATCGACAGCACGATGTCGCTGAGCGAGGGCCTGCTCAGCGCCTCGTCGCATCTGATCTTCTCTGATGAGGCGCTGCAGGGCACCGCGGGGATCACCGACGACGGGGCCGCGTTGCGCAAGATGGCCAAGCACACCACGTCGTTCCTGGCGGTGACGCTCGGCCCGAAGGGCACGCTGTGGCTCGACGACAAGCACGAGCTGCAGCGCACGCCGGCGTTTCCGGTCCATACCGTGGACACGCTGGGGGCCGGCGACATCTTCCATGGCGCCTTCGCGTTGGAATTTGCGGCCGGCAGCTCCATCCCCGAGGCGCTTCGCTTCGCTTCCGCCGCGGCGGCGCTGAAATGCACGCGCCACGGTGGCGCCTTTGCCTGCCCGCAACGCGCTGAAGTGGAAGAGCTTTTGGCCAAGTGAGGCGGTTTGGCCTGATGTTGCCGAGAACTCGGGCTTGATTTGGAATAATGTTCTATGTATGAGGGTTCCTGGCCTCAATATTAGAACAAAGTTCTTCCCATGACCGATCTCGCCACTCCGCTACCGGAATCCACCCGCCGCCTCGATGCCATCGATCGCAAGATCCTGATGGTGTTGCAGGAAGACGCCTCGCTGTCGGTCGCCGAAATCGGCGATCGCGTGGGACTGTCGTCGACGCCGTGCTGGAAGCGGATCCAGCGGCTGGAGGCCGACGGCGTGATCCTGCGCCGGGTGGCCCTGGTCGACCAGAACAAGATCGGGCTGGGTCTTTCGGTATTTGTTTCGGTGGAAAGCGGCGACCATTCCGACGCCTGGCTGAAGAAATTCGCCGACGCCGTCAGCGCGATGCCCGAGGTGATGGAATTCTACCGGATGGCCGGCGACGTCGACTACATGCTGCGCGTCGTCGTCGCCGACATGCAGAGCTACGATATTTTCTACAAGAAGCTGATCGCTGCGGTGTCGCTCAAGAACGTCACCTCGCGTTTCGCGATGGAGAAGATCAAGTCGGTGACGGCGCTGCCGGTGCCGGCGATGCCTGCGGCATGATGACTATCGCCGCACAGGATACCAGCTTCGGCTACAATGATACCTGCTCGTCGACGACACCGTAGTATCCCGGTGTTTCACCGTTCATGCTCGATTAGTCTTGTAGGGCTACTCCGGGCATATGGGGCGGATTGCGCAACTCGATACGGGGACCAGATGGCCGGCGTGGTTGAACGCCGGGCTCTTGCTGCTCGTCAGCTGGATCGCGGTTGCCGCTCTGTCGTTGCAGGTGCGTGCCGGGGCCGAGGTCGTCGCGGTGGCGTTCCCGCCGTGGTGGAGCACGCAGCAGGTATTTCTAGCCACGGCGTCGGCCAATGCGGCGATCGTGCGCACCAGCGCGCTGAGCTCAATTCTGATCGTGCGACCGGACGACAGCAACGGCCTGACGCGATTGCGTGACGCCGGCGTATGGCTGGCTGTTGATCCCCAGGCGATTGCCGCCTGCTTCACCGATATCAACAAGGACATTTGACGATGACTCTCGGCAATAGCGGTCTCGACGCGCTCCGTGAAACCGCCAGCAAGATGCTGATCGCGCTGCTCTGGCTGCATGTGCCGATCGCCTTGGCCATCGGCATGACGCGCGGCGGCGACTGGCTGCTGCCGACGCTGTTCACCGCGATCCTTGCCGCCGTGGCGACGGCTTCGTGGAAAACGAGCGGCAACGGCCTATCGACGTGCCTGGTGGTCGCGGTCGCGGTGATGGGCGGCGTCTCGATGTTTACTTACCAGTTGGCCGGCCACGCATGGCAGATCGACGTCCACATGTACTTCTTCGCCGCACTGGCCTGCCTGGTCGCCTATTGCGATTATCGGACGGTGGTGGCCGGCACCGTGGCGGTGGCGCTGCATCACCTGGCTCTGAACTTCCTGGTCCCCGCGGCGATCTTCCCGGGCGGCAGCGATCTCGGCCGCGTCGTTCTGCATGCCGTGGTGCTGGTGATGGAAGCCGGCGTGCTGGTCTGGCTTGCCCACCAGCTCGAGCGGCTGTTTGCGACCACGGCTGCGAAGACCGCGGAGGCCGACATGGCAAACGCCGCAGAAGCCCGCGCCAACGCCGAGCGTGGCGAGGCCGAGCGCCGCGCCAAGCTGGAATCGGACGCCGCCCTGCGCGGCCTGGCCGATGCCTTCGAGCGCAAGATCGGGCATATCGTCGAGGCCGTCGCCGTGGCGGCCGTCGAAATGCAGGGCATGTCGGCGGTGATGAGCTGCAACAGCGAGGAGACGTCGCGCCAGACCGACGCCGCGGCCGCGGCCTCCCGGCAGGCCTCCATGAATGTTGGCACCGTGGCGTCGGCCACTGAGCAACTCTCGGCCTCGATCAGTGAGATCGCTCATCAGGCAGCCCGTTCTGCGGAAGTTACCGGCAAGGCCGCCGAAGAGGCGCGCCGCACCAATGCCGTGGTCGAGGGCTTGGCCGGCGATACGCAAAAGATCGGCGACGTCGTGACGTTGATCCAGAACATCGCCAGCCAGACCAACCTGCTGGCCCTCAACGCGACCATCGAGGCGGCGCGCGCCGGCGAGCACGGTCGCGGTTTCGCCGTGGTTGCCTCTGAAGTGAAGGCGCTGGCCAACCAGACCGCGCAGGCCACCGGAGAGATTTCGGCGCAGGTGCAGAGCATCCAGGCCGCCACCGGTCAGGCCGTGGCCGCGATTCTGGCGATCGGCAACACCATTGCCGAGATCAACGACATCAGCAACGCGATCGCCTCTGCCGTCGAGGAACAGGGCGCGGCGACCCGCGAGATTTCGGGCAACGTGCAGCAGGCTGCCAGCGGCACCAGCGAGGTCAATGACAATATCGGTGGCGTCGCCCAGGCCTCCTCGGAAGCGGGTGCTGCGGCGTCGAAGCTGCTCGGCGCGGCTAACGGCCTGTCCGCGCAATCGGAGCGGCTGCGCTCGGAAGTGGACGGCTTCCTGGCCTCGGTCCGCGCGGCGTAGTCCTTTTTTTCCTCTCCCCCAGCAAAGCGAAGCTTTGCGTCATGGCAGAGGGTGCCGAGCGTAGCGAGGCGGGAGAGGGAAAGCCGCTAGCGACGGTGCTTTGCGGCAAGCGCCCCCTCTCCCGTCTCGAACCCCGCTTCGCGGGGCTTCGAGCCACCCTCTCCCGCCAGCCGCCACTATGCGGCGGCCGTGGGAGAGGGGAAGAAAGAGCCGCGCCGCTCCTCAGATCGTCTGGTTGTACGCGCCGACTTCCGCATGCGTTCGCAGCACCACGTTCATCGCCTCGAACATGTCGTGCATACGCTGCTCCGACACCGGGCTTTCGACCACCACCACCAGTTCCGGCTTGTTGGATGACGCCCGCACCAGGCCCCACGAGCCGTCGGCGCAGGTGACGCGGACGCCGTTGACCGTGACGAGATCGCGGATCGGCTGGCCGGCGACCTGATCGCCATTCGCCTGCGCGGCCTCGAAGTGCTTCACGACGTCGGCGACGACGCCGTATTTGGTCTCGTCGGCGCAATGCGGCGACATGGTCGGCGACGACCACGTCTTCGGCAGCGCGTCCTTGAGATCAGCCATGGTCTTGCCCGGCGCGCGGTCGAGCATCTCGCAGATCGCAATCGCCGACACGAGCCCGTCATCATAGCCGCGGCCGACCGGCGCATTGAAGAAGAAGTGCCCGGACTTCTCGAAGCCCGCCAGCGCCTTGGTCTCGAAGGTCCGGCGCTTCATGTAGGAATGGCCGGTCTTCCAGTAGGTGGTCTTGGCGCCCTGCGCCTGCAGCACCGGATCGGTGACGAACAGGCCCGTCGACTTCACGTCGACCACGAAGGTCGCGTCCTTGATCACCGCCGACATGTCGCGCGCCAGCATCACGCCGACCTTGTCGGCAAAGATTTCCTCGCCGGTGTTATCGACCACGCCGCAGCGGTCGCCGTCTCCGTCGAATCCGAGGCCGACATCGGCCTTGTGCTCGAGCACGGCATCGCGGATCGCGTGCAGCATCTCCATGTCTTCGGGATTCGGATTGTATTTCGGAAACGTGTGATCGAGCTCGACGTCGAGCGGGATTACCTCGCAGCCGATCGCTTCCATCACCTGCGGCGAGAACGCGCCGGCGGTGCCGTTGCCGCAGGCGACCACGACCTTGAGCTTGCGCTTCAGCTTCGGGCGATTGGTGAGATCGGCGATGTAGCGCGCCGGATAGTTCTCGTGAAACTGGTAGGAGCCGCCGGGCTTGTTGTCGAACTCGGCGTTCAGCACGATCTCCTTCAGGCGGTTCATCTCGTCCGGGCCGAAGGTCATCGGGCGGTTGATGCCCATCTTGACGCCGGTCCAGCCATTGTCGTTATGCGACGCGGTGACCATCGCGACGCAGGGCACGTCGAGATCGAACTGCGCGAAATAGGCCATCGGCGTCACCGCGAGGCCGATGTCGTGGACCTTGCAGCCGGCAGCCATCAGGCCGGTCATCAGCGCATATTTGATCGAGGCGGAATAGCCGCGGAAATCGTGGCCGGTGACGATCTCCTGCTTCTGCCCGAGTTCGGCGATCAGTCGGCCGAGCCCCATGCCCAGCGCCTGAATGCCCATCAGGTTGATTTCCTTGCCGAACAGCCAGCGCGCGTCGTATTCGCGAAAACCGGTCGCCTTCACCATCGGCTCGGATTCGTAGGCATAGGTGTTGGGGACGAGAAGGGGCTTCGGCTTCGGAAACATCGGCGGCCTCGCTGTAGGGAACAGTTCCCCAGCCTTAGCCAAACCACGCGGCGCTGGAAAGGCAAGCGCGTGTCATCGCTGCGACACTGGCCCGATGTCGGGATGCCTTACTGCTCGAGCACCATGCGGCCGTTGGCATATTCGAAGCGCTTCAGCCGCGACAGGAACGACAGGCCGAGCAGGTTCTCCGACAGCGCCTCGTCGGGCAGCACCATCGCTTCGACATCGCGCACCACCAGCCCACCGATTTCGACCATCGCGAGCCTGGTGCGGGCGGCCTTGATGGTGCCGTTGGCGGTGGTCACGTTGGCGTTGTAGTCGGCGCGCGACGGCCGCAGGCCGAATCGGGCGGCGGATTTTTCGTTCAAAGCGATGACCGAGGCGCCGGTATCGACCATGAAGCCGATGCGCTGGCCCTCGATGCGGCCTTCGGCCTGGAAATGACCGCGCGGATCGCTCGACAGGCTGAGGCTGCGGCCGGTGGGCGGGCTGTCCTGCCGGGCGGCGCTCAGCGTGCTCTTGGCCATCGCCGGGGTGACGGTCGTCATCCGGTCAGCGACCTGCGCCATCACGGTGCCCAGTCCGATCAGGATCGCCGCCAGGAACATGATGCCACGCATACGCCAACCCCACTGATCGCCGCCGATAGAGGACGATCTCATCACATGCCTTCGGCACCGTCCGTTCCGGACGGAAGCCGTTGCTGCTATTTTGGCGAAAAGGATGAGTAACGGGTTAATGTGGGCGGATTAGCCGCCCCAAACTCAGGTGTCGTCCTCCGCGAAAGCGGTAGCGAACCAACCCGCTGGCGTTGCCTTCTCTTCACCTCTCCCCAGCGGGGAGAGGTGAACGCCGACGCCTGAGCTTCACGTCCCCCGCGGCTTGACCCGCCGTGTCGGCGCGGCGCTGGCGGGGTCTTCCGGCCAGGGATGGCGGGGATAGCGCCCGCGCAGGTCGGAGCGGACGTCCTGGTAGGAGCCGCGCCAGAAGCCGGGCAGGTCGCGCGTCACCTGCACCGGGCGGTGTGCCGGCGACAGCAGTTCGAGCACCAATGGCACCTTGCCGCGCGCGACCGCGGGATGGCGGTTCATCCCGAACAGTTCCTGCAGGCGCACCGCAATGGTCGGGCCCTGTTCGGCCTCATAGTCGATCGGCAGCATCGTGCCGGTCGGCGCCTCGAAATGCGTCGGCGCTTCCTTGTCGAGCCGGGCACGGCTTTCCCACGGCAACAACGCGATCAGCGCGTCCGACATGTCGCCGGCCGAAAACTCCTTCAGCGACAGCGTGTCGTAGAGCGCCGGCATCAGCCAGGCCTGCCGGTTCTCGGCCAGCGCCGTGTCGGACAGGTCCGGCCAGGCGTCGCCCTCCGCGGCGCGCAAAAACATCACCCGGCCGCGCCACTGTTGCAGCGGTTTCGACCATGGCAGCCGATCGATCCCGGCGGCGACAAGGCCGTCGGCGAGAACCGGCGCCGTGGCCATGGAGGCAGCCAGCGCAAACGGCTGCTCCGACAGCGTGATGGCGTGCAGGATGCGTTTGCGCCGGCCGCGCAGCGCCATCGCCGCGCGGTCGAAGGTGATCTCGTCGATCGCCTCGATCTGGTCGGCGAAGCGCGTCTCGATATCGGCCTGGGCGATTGGCGCCGCCAGCAGGATGCGGCCGTTGGCGGCGGTGCCCGTGAGTTCGGCGACGGCGATATAGGGCGCGCGTGCCAGCGCCTGGGTCTGGTCGATCGACGCGCCGCGGCCATTGGCGAGCACGAAGGAGCCCTTGCCACGGTTTTTGGCGACGCGATCGGGGAAGGCGAGGGCGAGCATCACGCCGGTGGTTAGATTATCTGCGGCTGGGTGCAGGCCGTGGTGCTCCCTTCCCCCTTGCGGGGAAGGGTCGGGGATGGGGGTAGCCCCAAACGCGACTCTCTCGCCTGTGGACCCCCCTCCCCGACCCTCCCCCGCAAGGGGGGAGGGAGCTGATAGCGCGGAGCTTGTGGCTTTTTCATTTGATGCAACTTGTGAAGCCCAGCGCTGCGCCAGTTGTCGGGCGCTCTGCGCACGTTGCGAGCGGTCGCGGCGGAATTGCTCAAGCCGGTGATCGAGATCGACGCTGTCGCCGCCGAGGCCGCGTTCGGTGAGGATCGCGGCGATATCGGCGGCGTCCTCGCCGCAGCCCAGCCGATGCGAATCCACGATCATGCGCGCCAGCCGTGCCGGCAGCGCCAGCGCGCGCAGCGATTCGCCTTCGGAGGTGATGCGGCCATCGCCATCCAGCGCGCCGAGCTCGCGGAGCAGCGCGCGGGCCTCCTTCAGCGCGGGCGCGGGCGGCGCGTCGAGGAAGGCGAGCTGCGCCGGGTCGGCGACCCCCCATTGCGCCAGATCCAGCACCAGCGAGGTGAGGTCGGCGCTGAGGATTTCCGGCTGGGTATAGGCCGGCAAGGACGCGGTCTGCGGCTCGTCCCACAGCCGATAGCAGATGCCGGGCTCGGTGCGCCCGGCGCGGCCGCGGCGCTGGTCGACCGCGGCGCGCGAGGCGCGCACGGTTTCCAGCCGGGTCAGGCCGATGTCGGGCTCATAGCGTGGCACCCGGGCGAGGCCGCAATCGACCACGATGCGGACGCCCTCGATGGTCAGCGAGGTCTCGGCGATCGAGGTCGCCAGCACCACCTTGCGCAGTCCTTTAGGCGCCGGCTGGATCGCGCGATCCTGCACGGCGGCGTCCAGCGCGCCGAACAGCGGCACGATCTCGATCGAAGCATCATGGATGCGCTCGGCGAGAAACGTCTGGGTGCGGCGTATTTCGGCGGCGCCCGGCAGGAACGCCAGCACCGAGCCGGGATCGGCACGCAAAGCGGTGGCGATGGCGTCGGCCATCTGCCGCTCGATCTGGGCGTCCGCCTTGCGGCCGAGGTAGCGCGTCTCGACGGGGTAGGCGCGGCCGAGGCTTTCAATCACCGGCGCGTCGCCGAGCAGCCTGGCGATCCGCGCGCCGTCGATGGTCGCCGACATCACGAGGATGCGCAGGTCCTCGCGCAGGCCGATTTGCGCGTCGCGCGCCAGCGCCAGCCCCATGTCGGCATCGAGCGAGCGCTCGTGGAATTCGTCGAACAGCACGGCGGCCACGCCGGTCAGTTCGGGGTCGTCGAGGATCTGGCGCGAGAAGATACCCTCGGTGACGACCTCGATGCGGGTGTTGCGCGAGATCTTCGAGCCGAAGCGGACGCGGTAGCCGACGGTGTCGCCGACGCGCTCGCCTAGCGTCTTCGCCATCCGTTCGGCGCTGGCGCGGGCGGCGATGCGCCGCGGCTCCAGCATGATGATCTTTCTGCCCTTCAGCCACGGCGCATCCAGCAGCGCCAGCGGCACCCGCGTGGTCTTGCCGGCGCCGGGAGGGGCCACCAGCACCGCGGCATTGCTGCGCGCCAGCGCCTGCGCGATGTCGCCGAGCACGTCGTCGATCGGGAGGGGCGTGTCGAAGGAGCGGGTCAATGGTTAATGCTTTCTCGCGGCTTCGGGCGTCTTAGCGCAGGCAATGCCGCAGGGCAAAAGCGGTAATCCATTCATCACAATCCGCTGAGAACCGCAGATTCCGCGATCCCGGAAAGGTGGTATAAACTGGTGCTCCCCGATAATGGCGCCAACAGGCAGGGCGGACCACGAGGGATCACCATGACCACCAGCGGCAGTTTCGCGGTCGTCGACCGGGCGGCGCTTTCCGGCTCGGAGCGGATCGACTGGGTCGACTACGCCAAGGGCATCTGCATCGTCATGGTGGTGATGATGCATTCGGTGCTGCGGGTCGAACTGGCCGCCGGGCAGACCGGCTACATGCACGGGCTGGTGGAATTCGCCAAGCCGTTCCGCATGCCGGACTTCTTCCTGATCTCCGGCCTGTTCCTGGCCCGCGTCATC
Organism: Tardiphaga sp. vice154; assembly: GCF_007018645.1. Lineage (NCBI taxonomy): Bacteria > Pseudomonadati > Pseudomonadota > Alphaproteobacteria > Hyphomicrobiales > Nitrobacteraceae > Tardiphaga > Tardiphaga sp. vice154. The sequence goes on along the minus strand of NZ_CP041399.1, from coordinate 5,077,107 downwards.
GATCGCGACTGGCGCACCTATCTCGACCGCAAGGTGGTGCACTTCGTCTATTTCTACGCGCTGTGGGTGACCATCCAGTTCGCCTTCAAGGCGCCGGGCCTTGCCGCCGAGCACGGCGGCTGGGGCGGGGTCGCAGCGCTCTATCTGCAATCCTACATCGAGCCGTTCGGGACGCTGTGGTTCATCTACATGCTGCCGGTGTTCTTCATGCTGACCAAGGCGCTGCGCCGGGTGCCGCCGTGGCTGGTGTGGGGCGTCGCGGCGCTGCTGGAGACCGCGCATATCGTCACCGGCTGGACGATGATCGACGAGTTCTGTTCGCGGTTCGTGTATTTCTATTCCGGCTATTTGTTTGCCACGCAGGTGTTTGCGCTGTCGGACCGTGCCCGCGCAAAACCCGTGCAGGCGCTGGCGGGCCTCGTCGCCTGGGCGCTGGTCAATGGCGCGCTGGTCCATGCCGGTATCAGTGGATGGCCGGTGGTGTCGCTGGCGCTTGGCTTCGCCGGCGCGGTGGCCATCATCGTGGCGGGAACGCTGCTGGCAAAAATGCAGTGGCTGCAGTTGCTGCGTTTCTGCGGCGAGCATTCGATCGTGATTTATCTCGCCTTCTTCCTGCCGATGGCCACGGCGCGGGTGTTGCTGCTGAAGTTCGCTTCGCTCGACATAGGCACCATCGCGCTGCTGGTCACGCTCAGCGGCATCATCGGCGCGCTGATTATCTGGCGGCTGGCGCTGCTGGTCGGCGCGACCTTCCTGTTCGAGCGGCCGGAGAGGTTCTGGATCGCGCCAAAGCGCAAACCCGCAGCACTGCAGCCGGCGGAGTAGCGGCTCACATCGCGTTCGGGGGGCGGTCCAGCTTCACGCCATCCTTCAGCGCCGCCATCCTGTCGCGAAAACCCTGGGCGTCGCCGAAATCGGCGAAGCCGACGTAATGCGGGTGCGGGCCCAGCATGCGGCGGGCGTGTTTGATCGGGCACCAATAGATCTCGGTGCGCGCGGTGACCTCGCGGACGAAGCCGGCGACGCCATTGCAATAGGAGCAGTAGGCGCAATTTATCTTCTCGATGATGTTGAGATAGGCCAGATGGTGGCGGTCGAACACGAGGTAGTCGCGGCGCCGCACCTTGGGGATGCCGTAGACCGGAAAGCAGATCGCCTGATAGGCCATCACCATCAGGTCGACCAGCACGAAGGGGACGATCAGCGAATAGATCACCGGCGCGGTCAGCACGATCAGCGGATTGGCGTTGAACAGATATTTCGAGGCCCGCACCTTGATGGCGCGCTGCAGCTCCTCGATGCTCCGGTCGAATACGATTTTGCGGTTCTCGATGTGGAAACGCAGCTCCTCGCGCCGCCGCGACAGTTCGGTCTCGATCTCGGTCTCCACCGCCTTCATCTTGTCCATCAGTTCGGCGAGTTCGGGCATCGGGGGTCTTCCTGCGGGCGATATGGTCGTTCAGGGGCTCATGGAACTGCCGTGGATGCAAGGTTCCTTACACTCAACTGTCGTCGCCCGGCTCGACCGGGCGATCCAGTAAACACCGGCCGGCGTGTACTGGATCGCCGCTTTTCGCGGGCGATGACAAAGGAGTTGGGGGTGTCTTTCCCCGCCAAAAATCCCTAAATTGCCGCCATGCCGAAAACCTCAGAAACCGCCGCCGCCCAGCCCGTCGCCGCCAAAGCCCTGTCGAAGGGCGACCATGTCTTCCTGGTCGACGGCTCCGGCTATATTTTCCGCGCCTATCACGCGCTGCCGCCGCTGACCCGCAAGTCCGACGGGCTGCAGGTCAATGCCGTGCTCGGCTTCTGCAACATGCTGTGGAAGCTGTTGCGCGACATGCCGCCGGACAACCGGCCGACCCATCTGGCGATCATCTTCGACAAGAGCGAAGTGACTTTCCGCAACAAGCTATATCCCGAATACAAGGCGCACCGGCCGCCGGCGCCGGACGATCTGATCCCGCAATTCTCGCTGATCCGCGACGCCGTGCGCGCCTTCGATCTGCCGAGTATCGAGCAGGGCGGGTTCGAGGCCGACGACCTGATCGCGACCTATGTACGCGAGGCCTGCGAACGCGGCGCCACCGCGACCATCGTGTCGTCTGACAAGGACCTGATGCAGCTCGTGACCGATTGCGTCACCATGTACGACACGATGAAGGACCGTCGGCTCGGCATTGCCGAGGTGATCGAGAAATTCGGCGTGCCGCCGAACAAGGTGGTCGAGGTGCAGGCACTGGCCGGCGACAGCGTCGACAATGTGCCGGGCGTGCCGGGCATCGGCATCAAGACCGCGGCGCAGCTGATCAACGAGTATGGTGACCTCGAAACGCTGCTGCAGCGGGCGGGCGAGATCAAGCAGCCGAAGCGGCGGGAGTCGCTGATCGAACACGCCGAGAAGGCGCGGATCTCGCGGCAGCTGGTGCTGCTCGATGATAAGGTGGTGCTCGACGTGCCGCTCGACGAGCTCGCGGTTCATGAGCCGGACGCGCGAAAACTGATCGCGTTCCTGAAGGCGATGGAATTCTCCACGCTGACGCGGCGCGTCGCGGAATATTCGCAGCTGGATCCAAGTGACATCGAGGCCGAAGGCGGTGTCGCTGGCAAGCGTCGCGACGGCAGCGACTGGAACGCCGGCAGCAATGCCCCCTCCCCCCTTGCGGGGGAGGGCCGGGAAGGGGGGGGCACCGGCTCCGACGCCGGCGCTTTGGGCTCACCCCCCTCCCCAACCCTCCCCCGCAGGGGGGGAGGGAGCGACCTCAAGGGTGGCACGTTCAGCGCGCACACCACGGGCCAGGGCGACAAGCAACAGCTCACCACGGTTGCCTTTGCCGCCGCGCGCGCCGCCGCTGCGCGAAAGACCCCGGTCGATCGCGAGGCCTACAAGCCCGTCCGCACGCTCGATGATCTCAACAGATGGATCGCGCGCATCCACGATACCGGCCATGTCGCTTTCGAAGCCAAGGCGTCATCGATCGATCCGATGCAGGCCGATCTGGTCGGCATCGCGCTGGCGCTGGGGCCCAATGATGGTTGCTACGTGCCGCTGAACCACAAGCAGTCCGGCGACGCCGCCGGCCTGTTCGCGTCGGGGCTGGAGCCCGACCAGATCAAGGCGTCGGACGCGCTCGACGCGCTGCGGCCGCTGCTGGAGTCCGCGGGGCTGCTGAAAATTGGCTTCAACATCAAATTCACCTCGGTGCTGTTCGCGCAGCACGGCGTCACCATCCGCAATCATGACGACGTGCAGTTGATGTCCTATGCGCTCGATGCCGGGCGCAATGCACACAGCCTCGAGGCGCTGGCGGAAGTATGGCTCGGCCACAAGATGCTGAGCTACGGCGAGGTGATCGGCTCCGGCAAGGCCAAGGTGGCGTTCGACCAGGTCACGATCGACCGCGCCACCGCCTATGCCGCGGAAGATGCTGACGTGCTGCTGCGGCTGTGGCGCGTGCTGAAGCCGCGGCTGGCCGCTGAGCACATGACCACGGTTTACGAGACGCTGGAGCGGCCGCTGATCTCGGTATTGGCGCGGATGGAGCGGCGCGGCATTTCGATCGACCGCCAGGTGCTGTCGAGATTGTCGGCGGATTTCGCGCAGACCGCCGCGCGCATCGAGGCCGAGATCCGCGAGATCGCCGGCGAGGAAATTAACATCGGCAGCCCGAAGCAGCTCGGCGATGTGCTGTTCGGCAAGATGGGCCTGCCGGGGGGCTCGAAGACCAAGACCGGCGCGTGGTCGACCTCGGCGCAGGTGCTGGATGAGCTGGCCGAGCAGGGCCACGAATTGCCGCGCAAGATTCTCGACTGGCGGCAGGTCTCGAAACTGCGCTCGACCTATACCGACGCGCTGCCGAATTACGTGCATCCGCAGACGCACCGCGTCCACACCACCTACGCGCTGGCCGCGACCACCACCGGGCGGCTGTCGTCGAACGAACCCAACCTGCAGAACATTCCCGTGCGCACCGAGGACGGCCGCAAGATCCGCCGCGCCTTCGTCGCAGCCCCCGGCCACAAGCTGGTATCGGCGGATTATTCGCAGATCGAGCTGCGGCTGCTGTCGGAAGTCGCCGACGTGCCGGCTTTGCGCACCGCGTTCCAGGAGGGCATCGACATTCACGCGATGACGGCCTCGGAAATGTTCGGCGTGCCGGTCAAGGACATGCCGGCCGATATCCGGCGTCGCGCCAAGGCGATCAATTTCGGCATCATCTACGGCATCTCGGCGTTCGGCCTCGCCAATCAGTTGAGCATCCCCCGTGAGGAAGCCGGCGCCTACATCAAGAAGTATTTCGAGCGCTTCCCCGGCATCCGCGCCTACATGGACCAGACGCGGGATTTCTGCCGGTTGCACGGCTATGTCGAGACGTTGTTCGGCCGCAAGTGCCACTACCCGGACATCAAGGCGTCGAACGCCTCGATTCGCGCCTTCAACGAACGCGCCGCGATCAATGCGCGGTTGCAAGGCACCGCCGCCGACATCATCCGCCGCGCCATGGTGCGGATGGAGGAGGCGCTCGCCGAGAAGAATCTGTCGGCGAAAATGCTGCTGCAGGTGCACGACGAACTGATTTTCGAGGTGCCCGACGACGAGGTCGCGGCGACCTTGCCGGTGGTGCAGCACGTCATGCAGGACGCGCCGTTTCCGGCGGTGCTGCTGCATGTGCCGCTGCAGGTCGATGCCCGCGCGGCGAACAACTGGGAAGAGGCGCATTGAGGTTCGTAGCCCGGATGAAGTCGCCGCGCCGCTTCAGCGGCGCGTCGACGCAATCCCGGGGGGAGAGCTTCAATGGAAGCGCCGGCCCCGGATTGCGCTTCGCTTCATCCGGGCTACTGCATCAATCCAGCTTCACCTCGAAACCGCGCTTCACGCCAGGGCGCGCCATCAGCGTTTCGTACCAGCGCGCCACATGCAGGAAATCCGCCAGGTCGACCTTGTGGCGCTGGTGGCGCCAGACCCAGCCGAGGATTGCGAAGTCGGCGATCGACAGCTCATCGGCGACGAAGTCGTGGGTCGCCAGCCTCCGGTCGAGCACGCCGTACAGCCGGCGGGTCTCGTCGGAGAAGCGCTTCAGCCCGTAGGCGCGCTCCGCCTCGTTCTCCAGCGCGATGAAATGATGCACCTGGCCGGGCATCGGGCCAAAGCCGCCCATCTGCCACATCAGCCATTCATACACCGGGATCCGCTGCAGCAGCGGCTTGGGCAGGAATTTGCCGGTCTTCTCGCCGAGATAGAGCAGGATCGCGCCGGATTCGAACACGCTGACCGGCACGCCGTCCGGGCCCTCGGGGTCGACGATCGCCGGAATCTTGTTGTTCGGGCTGATCGCCAGGAAGTCCGGCTTCTGTTGTTCGCCCTTGGCGATGTTGATGGGGACGACGCGGTAAGGCAGCCCCATTTCCTCGAGCGCGACCGCGATCTTGCGGCCATTCGGCGTATTCCACGTATGCAGTTCGATGGTCATGCGGGCTCCCCGGGGGTTTAACGTCTGTAGCATCGCCGGCAGGCCCGGCCAAATTGACCTGCATCTATTGCAGATCGTGCTTCGGCGCTGGAATGTCTGCGCCGTGGGGTCTAGATTGCCGCGACTTCATGGAAAGAGATTACCTTGACCAAATCAGCCGCCCGCGCCCGCCTGTTCGACATCATCCGTGAACGCTCGTTCGGCTATGGCGAGATCACGCTGGCCTCGGGCCGTACCAGCAACTTCTATTTCAACCTGAAGCCGACGATGTGCCACCCCGAAGGGGCCGCGCTGCTCGCCGAGCTGACCTATGACGCGCTGCGCGAGGACAATCTCGATTACGTCGGCGGGCTGGAAATGGGCGCGGTGCCGCTGGCCGGCGCCATCGCGCAATTGTCTTGGCTGAAGAACCACCCGATTTCGGCGTTCTTCGTCCGCAAGAAGCCGAAGGAGCATGGCGCCCGCCTCGCCGTCGAAGGTCTCACCAAGGGCGAGACGCTGGAAGGCAAGCGCATCGTCATCGTCGAGGACGTCACCACCACCGGCGGCTCCGCGGTCAAGGCGCTGGACGCGGTGCGCGAGGCCGGGGGCAATGTCGTGCTGGTCTTTACGATGGTCGATCGCGACGAGGGCGCCGCTGAGACCTTCGCCAAGGCTGGCGTGGAATTCCGCTCGCTCTATAAGGCCGGCGAATTCCTCAAAGGATGACGGGTCACGCGCAGCTTGACGGCGCGGCGCTGTCGCTGTGGTGGGGATTGCTGCTGCTGTCGATTGCGATCGGCTGGTGACGCATGCCGACGGCACGCCGAACATCTCCGCCTACTTCTCGCTGACCGGCGCGCTGTCCTCCTTCCTCGACAATGCCCTGACCTATCTGGTGTTCTTCGAATTCGCCGGCGGCAATGCGAAATTCCTGATGACCACTGGGACGGCCATGCTGGCGGCGGTCTCGGCCGGCGCGGTCTTCATGGGCGCCAACACCTATATCGGCAACGCGCCGAACTTCATGGTCTATGCGATCGCGCGATGCCGGCGTCAGGATGCCGAGCTTCTTCGGCTACATGCTGTGGTCCGGCGCCATCCTGATGCCGGTGTTCCTGTTGACCAACTGGGTATTCTTCCGATGAGGGAAGCTATGGCGTCGGCTCTCCCTCCACGGAGAGAAGGAACGGGGCTCCGCGGTGCCTCGCCTGTAAACCTCTCATTTACCATACCGATGTAGGCTGACTTCGCGTGGGGCGGTGTCCGCCCGGCCTTTAGTGCGTTGCGGAGTTGGCGTTGCGTCACAATCGGAAATTGTCGCGGAAATTCGCGCGTCCCGGCCTGTTCGCCGCCATCGTGCTCGGCCTTGCGCTGTCATTGACGCCGAACCTGGCGGCCGCCGAAGGCTTTTTCGACTTTCTGTTTGGCGGCGGCCCGCCGCAGAAGCAGCAGCCGCGCCGCGGCGCGCCGCCGGAAACCAATTTCTTCGCCGATCCGTTCGGCCTCAACACCCCCGCGCCTCCGCCGCCGCGCCCGATGGCCAGCAGCGGTGGCGGCAGCTCCGGCCCGTCCTTCTGCGTGCGCAGCTGCGACGGCAAGTATTTTCCGCTCGGCCGCACCGCCAGCCCGGCGCAGATGTGCCAGGCGTTCTGCCCGGCCAGCCCGACCAAGGTGTTTTTCGGCAGCACCATCGAGGGCGCCTCATCGACCAATGGCGAGCGCTATGCGGAGTCCGAGAACGCCTTTGCCTATCGCAAGGCGCTGCGCGCCGACTGCACCTGCAACGGCCGCGATCCCGCCGGCCTCGCGCCGGTCGATCTGACGCTGGATTCGTCGCTGCGCCCCGGCGACGTCATCGCGACGTCGAGCGGGCTGGTGGCGTTTTCCGGCGTCCGCACCGGCAACGGCCAGACCGCCGAATTCACCCCGGTGGCGTCCTATCCCGGCCTGACGGCGGACGTCCGTTCCCGGCTCGGCGAGATGAAGGTCGCCCCGGTCGCTGCCGAAATGATCGGCCAGGAAGCGTTGCCCGACACCCCGGCCGTGACCAATGTGCCGAAGAGCGCTCCGGTGGCCCGTCCGGCAAAGCGCGCCGAGCTGCCCTGATCAGCGCCCGACGATGACGCCGATCACATTCGGCGCCGCCAGATACCTGTCCTCGATGGCGGCCCGCGCCGCGGCGCGGTTTTCCGGGGTCAGCAGGCCGCGCTTCTCGGCCAGGATCATCCAGCAATAGCCCCACCAGTCGGTCAGCATGCCGTCATCGTCGATCAGGTCGTAGCCCTGTTCGGCGGCAAAGATCCGCGCATGGGCCTCGTCCAGCGAATCCAGCCAGGCGTGGTCGTCCAGCGTGAACAACTCGTCGCTGACGTCGTCGGTGGTGTAGCCCCACACCGACAGGCAGACCGCGTTGAACTCGCGGTCGATCTGGTCGTCGTCGATCCGGTACTGCCGCGCGACCTGATGCAGCCGCGACAGCGATCGTGCGAAGTCGGCAATCCGGGTCAGGGCGAACTGGTCAAAGGCAATGGTGGACATATGGTCCTCACAAGCTGGGACAGGCGCTAGATATGGAGGGCGGTGGCCGCCGAATCACGATGGTATATCAGTGACTTGCTAAAGTGTTCTTAATTTGTTCCTATATATTTTCGTTCCGGCAAGCGAGCATCGCGAGCGCAAGCCGAGGCGCAATTGAATGAGTTGCCCATTCCGCAGGCAGGGGGGTGGCAAAAGCTCTGCAGGGGGCCGGGTTCCTGATAGGGGCAAAAGCGCGTATGCTGGTCGCCTGAAACACAGCATCGGGGATTGTGCGATTGCCAGACCAGACCATGCCGGCGAAATTTGAGCCCCACCATGCGCCGCTCGACGAGCTGGCGCTGGCCGAGATCAAAAGCGCCATCATCACCAAGCTGACGCTGTCGATCGGCAAGGAAGCCTCGTTCGCGACGCGCCATGACTGGTACAAGGCTGCCGCGCTGACGCTGCGCGACCGCATGGTGCATCGCTGGCTGGTGTCCGAGAAGGAGAGCTACGACAACGGCGCCAAGCGGGTTTATTACCTGTCGCTGGAATTCCTGATCGGCCGGCTGTTCACTGACGCGCTCAACAATATGGGCCTGCTGCCCTTGTTCGAGGCCGCGCTCGGCGATCTCGGCGTCGGTCTCGACGATCTGCGCAAATCCGAACCCGACGCAGCCCTCGGCAATGGCGGCCTGGGCAGGCTCGCCGCCTGTTTCATGGAGAGCATGGCGACGCTGGCGATCCCGGCGTTCGGCTATGGCATCCGCTACGATTTCGGCCTGTTCCGGCAAGTCATCTTGCATGGCTGGCAGCAGGAATATCCCGACGAGTGGCTGGGCTTCGGCAATCCCTGGGAGCTGCAGCGGCCGGAGGTCCTGTACCACGTCCATTTCGGCGGCAGCATCGAGAGCATCGAGGATGGCCGCGGCCGCACCAGCGTGGTCTGGCATCCCGGCGAGACCGTGGAAGCGGTCGCCTATGACACGCCGATCGTCGGCTGGCGCGGCCAGCACGTCAACGGGTTGCGGCTGTGGTCGGCGCGCGCGCCGGACCCGCTCAAGCTCGACGTGTTCAACACCGGCGACTATCTCGGCGCCTCCGCCGAGCAGGCGCGCGCCGAGGCGATCTGCAAGTTCCTCTATCCCAACGACGAGAGCGCGGCGGGCCGCGAACTGCGGCTGCGCCAGGAATATTTCTTCGTCTCCGCCTCGCTGCAGGATCTGGTGAAGCGGCATCTGGAGTCCGACGGCAATCTGCGTGGCCTGGCCAACAAGGCCGCCGTGCAGATGAACGACACCCATCCGTCGCTGGCGATCGCCGAGCTGATGCGGATCCTGGTCGACATCCACAATATGCGCTGGGACGCTGCCTGGCAGATCACCAACGCGACCTTGAGCTACACCAACCACACGCTGCTGCCCGAAGCGCTGGAGACCTGGCCGGTCGAACTGTTCCAGCGGCTCTTGCCGCGCCACCTGGAGATCATCTACCGCATCAACGAGGCGCATCTCGACCGCGCCGACGCCAACATGCCGGGCGACACCGCGTTCCGCGCTTCGGTCTCGATCATCGACGAGGGTGCGGGCCGCCGCGTCCGCATGGGCAACCTCGCCTTCATCGGCTCGCACCGCATCAACGGCGTCTCGGCGATGCATTCCGAATTGATGAAGGAGACCGTGTTCCACGATCTCAACCAGCTCTATCCCGGCCGCATCACCAACAAGACCAACGGCATCACCTTCCGCCGCTGGCTGATGCTCGCCAATCCGAAACTCACCAACCTGCTGCGCGCGACCTGCGGCGAGGCGGTCCTGGACGATCCGACGCGGCTGACGCGGCTGGAGGCCTTTGCCGGCGATGCGGCGTTCCAGCAGGAGTTCGGCCGCGTCAAGCTGCACAACAAAATCGCGCTGGCGCGCGTGATCGGCGAGAAGCTTGGCATCCAGGCCGATCCCAGCGCCCTGTTCGACGTGCAGATCAAGCGCATCCATGAATACAAGCGGCAGCTTCTGAACCTGCTGGAGACCGTGGCGCTGTATCAGGCGATAAAGGACGAGCCCGACAGGGATTGGGTGCCCCGCGTGAAAATTTTCGCGGGCAAGGCGGCGGCGAGCTATCGCTACGCGAAGCTGATCATCAAGCTGATCAACGACGTCGCCGAGGTCGTCAACAACGACACGACCATTCGCGGCAAGCTCAAGGTCGCGTTCATGCCGGACTACAATGTCAGCCTCGCGGAGATCATCATTCCCGCGGCCGACCTGTCCGAGCAGATCTCCACGGCCGGCATGGAAGCCTCCGGCACCGGCAACATGAAGCTGTCGCTGAATGGCGCGCTGACCATCGGAACGTTGGACGGCGCCAATATCGAGATCCGAGACCAGGTCGGCCCGGAGAATATCGCGATCTTCGGCATGGACGCCGCCGAGGTCGTGGCGCGCCGCGCCCGCGGGCTCGACGCCTCCGACGTGATCGGCAAGTCGCCGAATCTCGGCCGCGCCATCACCGCGATCGAGCGTGGCGATTTCTCGCCCGACGATCCCGGCCGCTTCCTGTCGGTCGGCCACGCGCTACGCCACCTCGATCATTACGTCGTTAGCGCGGATTTCGATTCCTATTGGGACGCGCAGCGCGGCATCGATGCGCGCTGGCAGGTGCCATCGGCGTGGAGTCGCGCCAGCATCCTCAACGTGGCGCGGATGGCGTGGTTCTCGTCGGACCGCACGATCCGCGAATATGCCGAGGACATCTGGGACGTGCCGGTCGCCGGCGAGCCGCCATCGTCGCTGGCGCTGCCGCATCTGCGCAAGGGCAGCTAGCAAATTACGGCGTGACGAGATGCGCTGATTTCCATCAGCGCATCTCGAACAGTTCCTGATGAAACTGCGCCGCCGGCAGGCCACGCCCGATCATCGCGTTACGCAGCGAATTGCCGAAGCCCGCCGGGCCGCAGAACCAGATATCGGACTCCTTCCACGCCGGAATCCATTCTGCCAGGCGATCCAGCGTCAACAAGCCGTCGCGGGGCGCCACCACCATGTGGAATCCGACGCCGGCCTTTGCGGCCAGCGCACCGATCTTCTCGATAAACGTCCCGGAAGGAGCGCCGGTACAGTAGATCAGGTCGATGTCGCCGTCGTGATCCGCGGTCGCCAGGGCTGCCAATCGGGCAATGAACGGGGTAATCCCGACGCCGCCGGCGACCCACACCTGACGCGGTCGCTCGCCCGCAAAATCGAACCGCCCGTAAGGCCCCTCGATCGTGGCTTCCTGACCGACCGTGAGTTGGTGGGGCAACGTCCGCGTATAATCGCCAAGCCCCTTGATGCTGAACAGCAGCCGTCCGTCGTTCTGCCACGCCGACGAGACGGTGAACGGATGCGCGCCCTCGCCGTCGCCAAAGCTGACGAAGGCAAACTGGCCCGCATGGTGCCCGGGCCATGCGGTCTCCAGACGTACCGCGACGTCGAGCACCGCATTTTCCTCATAGCGGGCCAGCGATTCAATGCGGCCGACCGATTTGCGCGTGCTGCCGATCCGCCGGAACAGCGCCACCAGCGCGGCGGCGCTTCCGCCGGCGAGCAGCAAAGCGAGTACGGGCCCGAGCGGCATCAGCCAATAGCTGCGGTCGATCAGGATGACGGCGTGAAACACCAGCACCAGATAGATCGGCGCCATCAGGCGATGCGTCGTCAGGAAAGACCGGTAGGGAAACCGCTTCCACAGCGCCAGCACCACCAGCGCCAGCAGCAAATAGAGGCTCCATTCGCCGAGATCGACGGCGATGTCCTTGAGATCGCGAAATGGATCGAAACCGGTGACGACCTCTGCGGCCCGTGGTGGCCGCGCCGGGCGTGTCAGCCAGCCGAGCTGCGTCAGCCAGCCCGGGCCGACTTCGAGCAGCCAGTGAACCACCGCGAGGCTGAGAGCGGTAACGCCAAACCATTTGTGCAGGCGATAGAACCTGTCCAAGCCGCCGAGCGCGCTTTCGATCTGCACCGGGCGCGCCGCCAGCATGACGCCGAGCGACATCGATCCCATCGCGAGCACGCCGGTCAGGTAGATCAGCGCCTTGCGCCACACCCAGAAATCGCCACTCAGCGTTCCATCGGGAACGCTGACGAACCACAGCCCGGCCAGCAGGCCGAGCGATATCGCGACGACTAGCCAAAGTCGGTGGATTTGCATGATAATGCCTCGAAACGGCAATTGTCATCCAGCCGACGCCCCGGCGCATTGATCAAGCACAAACGGCGATCGCCCTCGTTGCGCGAATCTGGGCTGCTTCCGCTACAACGGGCAACTCGATCGGCCTGCCTTATTCTCCGGCGCGCAACTCGCGAGCGAGCGGCGCGAACATATCGGCGGGCTGCGCGGCGGGCCGGGTGGTTGCCGGCGCTTCCGCGGGCTCCGTCTTGCTGAAATCCAGCTCCTCGATCCGTCCGGCGCGTTTCTCGATCTTGTCGGCGGAGATCAGGATCTGGCGGACGTCTTCATTGGCTTGCCCAAAGTGCGTCTGCAACTTCAGCACGCGGTCGCGCAGCCGGCCGAGATCGTCGCCGAGATTCATCACCTCGGTGCGGATCTGGTCGGCGGCGTCGCGCATCCGCGCGTCCTTCAGGATCTGCTGCATCACCTGGATCGCCAGCATCAGCAGCGACGGCGACACCAGCACCACGCGGGCGCGATAGGCCTTCTGGATGATGTCGTCGAATCCGTCGTGGATCTCCGCGTAGACCGATTCCGACGGCACGAACATCAGCGCGGTGTCCTGGGTCTCGCCGGCGATCAGGTATTTTTCGGAGATGTCGCTGACATGTTTCATCACGTCGGCGCGCAGGCGCTGCGCGGCGTATTTCTTTTCCTCGTCAGAGCGCGCGTCGTGCAACGCGGTGACGGCTTCCAGCGGAAACTTGGCGTCGATGCACAGCGGCCGCTGGTCCGGCAGGAAGATCACGCAGTCCGGCCGCTTGCCGGAGGACAGCGTGTGCTGGAACGCATAGGCGCCGTTCGGCATGCCGTCGCGCACGATGGTTTCCATCCGCGCCTGGCCGAACGCGCCGCGCGACTGCTTGTTGGCCAGCACGTCGCGCAACGTGGTGACCTGTGAGGTCAGATCGGTGAGGTTCTTGTGGGCGCTGTCGATGATGCCCAGCCGCTCATGCAGCACGCGCAGGCTGTCCATCGTGTGGCGGGTCGACTGCTCCATGCTTTGCCCGACCCGGTGGGTCACCGAATCCAGTCGCTCGCTTACCGCGCGGGCCATTTCGGCCTGTCGCCCGGCCAGCGCCTGGCCCATCGCGTCGACCCGGCCGGTGGCGACATTCTGCGCCTGCAGCATTTCGCTGAACCGCTCCTCGAGTTCGTCGGCGCGGATCGCCTGCGCCATCGCCAACATGGCACCGCGGCGACCGGAGCGGGCGATGACGATCGCAATCACCAGCAACAGCAGCAGCACGGCTGCGGCAAAGCCGATCAAGGCGGTGGCGGAGCTGATCGGCGTGTCGCCGAGCATGAAGAGGGTGTCATCCATCGGGCTACCCTAGCCGATTCGCGGCACTTTAGAACGAAGCAGGAACGTTTATGGATAACCAAAGGCTAACCAACTTGGTTAACGATTCCTGAAGAAACGCGGTTAACAGATCCTTAAAAGCGATGGTTAACAGCGCGTTAAACTGCCGCGAGGGCTGGGGCGGATTGACCCCGGCAGGCCGTCGCATTACATCGCCGGCATGGCCATTCGTGAAATCATCGTCCTGCCGGACAAACAGCTCCGCCTCGTCTCCAAGCCGATCGAAAAGGTCACGGCGGAGGTACGCAAACTCGCCGACGACATGTTCGAGACCATGTATGACGCGCCGGGCATCGGGCTTGCCGCGATCCAGATTGCGGTGCCGCTGCGTCTCATCACCATGGACCTTGCCAAGAAGGACGACGAGGACGGCGGCAAGAAACCGCGAATCTTCATCAATCCCGAGATCGTCTCGGCGTCCGAGGAATTCTCGGTCTATGAAGAAGGCTGCCTGTCGATCCCGGAATATTACGAAGAGGTCGAGCGCCCGGCGAACGTCCGCTTCCGCTATCTGGATATCGACGGCAAGTTGCAGGAAGAGGACGCCGATGGCCTGTTCGCCACCTGCATCCAGCACGAGATCGACCACCTCAACGGCGTGTTGTTCGTCGACTACCTCTCCAAGCTGAAGCGCGACCGCGTGCTGAAGAAGTTTACCAAGCTGGCGAAGCGGGCGGAGTAGGCTCCTCCCGATCTCGCGCACAGATCGGCTCGCAATATGTCGCTACGTTTGATCTTCATGGGCACGCCGGATTTCGCGGTGCCGACGCTGCTCGAACTCGTCGCCCATGGCCACGAGATCGTCGCGGTCTATACGCGGGCGGCAAAGCCGTCCGGGCGCGGCATGAAGCTGCAGCCGACGCCGGTGGAGCGCGAGGCGACACGGCTCGGCATTCCCGTTCTGACGCCGACCACGCTGAAGACGCCCGAGGCCGAAGCCACCTTTCGCGCGCACAAGGCGGATGCGGCGGTGGTGGTCGCCTATGGCATGATCCTGCCGCAGGCCATTCTCGATGTGCCGGAGTTCGGCTGCTTCAACCTGCACGGCTCGTTGCTGCCGCGCTGGCGCGGGGCGGCCCCGCTGAACCGCGCCATCATGGCGGGTGATGCCGAGAGCGGCGTCATGGTGATGAAGATGGATGTCGGGCTCGACACCGGCGACGTTGCGATGGCCGAGCGCATCAGTATCACCGAGGCGATGACCGCGGAGGATTTGCACGACGCACTGGCGCCGCTCGGCGCCGACCTGATGGTGCGCGCGATCGGCGCGCTGGAGCGCGGCCGATTGCAGCTCAGCCCGCAGAGCGAGCAAGGCGTGACCTACGCCGCCAAGATCGACAAGGCCGAGGCCAGGATCGACTGGACGAGGCCGGCGCGCGAGGTGCTGCGCCACATCCACGGCCTGTCGCCGTTTCCCGGCGCTTGGTGCGAGGTGCCGCTCGACGGCGAACCGACACGGGTCAAAGTCCTGCGCTGCGCGCTGGCCGAAGGCGCAAGCGCGCCGGGCGACCTGCTCGACGGTCAGCTCACCATCGCCTGCGGCGACGGAGCCATTCGCCTCATCGAGCTGCAGCGCGCCGGCAAGCAGCCGATGAAGGCCATCGACTTTCTGCGCGGCACGCCGCTTGCGCCGCCGCTGCGGCTGTCCTGATGCCACGCTACAGGCTGCTCATCGAATATGACGGCGCGCCGTTTTCCGGCTGGCAGGTGCAGGACAATGCGCCATCGGTGCAGGGCGCGCTGGAAGACGCCGTGATGGCGATCTGCGGTGAAAAGGTTCGCGTGCACGGCGCTGGTCGCACCGATGCGGGCGTGCATGCGCTGGGCCAGGTCGCGCATTGCGATGTCGCCCGGCCGTTCGTGCCGGGCCGGCTGCGCGACGGGTTGAACGCGCATCTGCGGCCGCATCCGATCGGCGTGCTGTCGGCCGACATCGTCGCCGACGACTTTGAGTCACGCTTTCACGCGACCAGACGGCATTACGTCTATCGCATCGTCAATAGGCGGGCGAATCTGGCGATCGATCTCGGCCATGTCTGGCGCGTGGCGCGGCCGCTCGATGCGGACGCCATGCACGAGGCGGCGCAGCGGCTGATCGGCAACCACGATTTCACGACGTTTCGCGACACCGAATGCCAGGCCAAGTCGCCGCAGCGCACGCTCGACCAGCTCGACGTGGTCCGCGACGGCGAGGCGGTGAACATCGTCACCTCGGCGCGTGCCTTCCTGCACAGCCAGGTGCGCTCGATGGTCGGCTCATTGGTATGGGTCGGCCACGGCCGCTGGAGTGCGGATGATCTGGCGGGGGCCCTGGCCGCGAAGAGCCGCAACGCCTGCGGCCCGGTGGCGCCGCCGGACGGGCTGTATCTGATGAAGGTGGATTACTAGTTTCTCCCAGGCGCTGAACCGACAGGTGCGCTCCTCGACCTCTCCCCACCGGGGAGAGGTCGACCGGCGAAGCCGGGCGGGTGAGGGGGCTGGCGACATCGATCATCCTGCGCCCCCTCACCCGGAGCCCTCGCTATCGCTCAGGCTCCGACCTCTCCCCGATGGGGAGAGGTGAAGGAAAGCCCTTCGCCTACAGCAGATGTTTCACCGCATCCCAGAACAGCTGCTGGCCGTCCGCGACGTTGGCGGTCCAGTGCTCGTGCGCGAAATCATTGGCGTCGTCGGTGATGAACTTGAACGCCCGCCACGGAATGTTCTGGTGCCGGCACACCGAGGCCAGCGCGAACAATTCCATGTCGACGATGTCGACCCGGTTGGCGGTCAGCCAGGGATCGGACGCGGTAACGAAACTGTCGCCGGTGCCGCAGATCACGTCGCCATGGCCGGACGACAGCCTATCCAGCTCCGTCGCATAGGGCGTGGTGCCGCGCGGCGCCAGCGGCTCGGCGTTCATGTCGCGCTGGATGACATGCGCGACCTCGACGAGACCGCGCAGCGATGACGTGATCTTGCCGGCGGTGCCGTAGTTGATCACCAGCGCCGGCTTCTTCGCCTGCACTGCCAGCAGCGTGGCGATCGTGGTGTTGATCTTGCCCACGCCGGTGAACCGGACATCGACGCCTGCCGGCGCGCGCGCGGTGTCGAGTTCGGCATCGAGCGCGGTGAGGATGAGAATGCTCATGCGAAGTATCGATCCAGCACGCCGCGATAGATTTTTGTGAGCTTCTCCAGGTCGGAGACGGACGTGCGCTCGTCGACCTGGTGCATGGTCTGGCCGACCAGGCCGAATTCGATCACCGGGCAATAGCGCGTGATGAAGCGCGCGTCCGAGGTGCCGCCGCCGGTGTTGAGATCGGGCCGGCGGCCGGTGACCTCTTCGATCGCGGCAGACACGAGGTCGGTAAAGGCGCCGGGCTGCGTCACGAAGCTGTCCGCGTTGCACGGCTCCCAGACGATATGCGCCTTGACGCGGTTGCCGACGGCGTCGGCCAGCCGCGCGTCGATCAGCTCGCGCAGGCTGGCTTGCGTGTGGTGATCGTTGAAGCGGATGTTGAAGCGGGCGCGCGCCTGCGCCGGGATCACGTTGCTGGCAGTGTTTCCGACATCGACGGTGGTGAATTCGAGATTAGATGGCTGGAACTGGGCGTTGCCCGCATCCAGCGGTTCGTTGCTCAGCGCCACGATCAATACTGCGATATCCGGCACCGGATTGGAGGCGCGGTGCGGATAGGCGACGTGGCCCTGCACGCCGTCAACGATCAGCGTGCCGGACTGCGAGCCGCGGCGACCGATCTTGATGGTGTCGCCGATAACCTCAACATTGCTGGGCTCGCCGACAATGCAGTGGTCGAACTTTTCGCCGCGCTCCGCGGCCCACTGCAGCAGCTTGACGGTGCCGTTGACGGCAATGCCTTCCTCGTCGCCCGTGATCAGGAACGAGATCGATCCCTTGGGCTGCCCGCCGTTCGCTGCAAGATAATCCAGCACGGCGGCGACGGAGGCGGCGATGCCGCCCTTCATGTCGACCGCGCCGCGGCCGTACAGCAACCCGTCCTGGACGTCGCCGGCGAACGCGCCGTGCGTCCACGCCGCCTCGTCGCCGACCGGCACCACGTCGGTATGGCCGGCGAACGAGAGATGCGGCGTCTGCGTGCCGATGCGGGCATAGAGATTGTCGATGTCGGCTGCGCCCGGTTCGCTGAAGGTGACGCGCTGCACGGCGAAGCCGGCGGCACTGAGCAACCGCTCCAGCACGCCGAGCGCGCCGGCGTCCGCCGGTGTTACCGACGGACAGCGCAGCAGCGCCTGCGCGATGGCCAGCGTGTCGGCCATCAGTCGCGCAGCAATTCGTTGATGCTGGTCTTGGAGCGGGTGCGCTCGTCGACGCGCTTGACGATCACGGCGCAGGCCGTCGAGGGGCCGATCTCGCCGTTCTGCATCGGCTTGCCCGGCAGGTTGCCCGGCACCAGCACGGAATATTCCGGCACTTCGCCGATGAACACCTCGCCGGTGGCGCGGTCGACGATCTTGGTCGAGGCGCCCAAAAACACGCCCATCGCCAGCACGGCGCCCTTGCGGACGATGACGCCTTCAGCGACTTCCGAGCGCGCGCCGATGAAGCAGTCGTCCTCGATGATCACGGGGCCGGCCTGCAGCGGCTCCAGCACGCCGCCGATGCCGACGCCGCCGGAGATGTGCACGCGCTTGCCGATCTGCGCGCAGGAGCCGACCGTCGACCAGGTATCGACCATCGTGCTCTCATCGACATAGGCGCCGAGATTGACAAAGGACGGCATCAGCACGACGTTCTTCGCAATATAGGCCGAGCGGCGCACGATGGCGCCGGGCACGGCGCGGAACGCGGCGTCGCGAAACGCGTTCTCGCCCCAGCCGTCGAATTTCGAGGGCACCTTGTCCCACCATGACGAGCCGCCGGGGCCGCCCGGGATCGCGGTCATGTCGTTGAGCCGGAACGACAGCAGCACGGCCTTCTTCAGCCACTGGTTGACCTTCCAGGTGCCGTCGGCCTGGCGCTCGGCGACGCGGGCCGCGCCCTTGTCGAG
The DNA here is from genome assembly GCF_007018645.1 of Tardiphaga sp. vice154. Classification (NCBI taxonomy): domain Bacteria; kingdom Pseudomonadati; phylum Pseudomonadota; class Alphaproteobacteria; order Hyphomicrobiales; family Nitrobacteraceae; genus Tardiphaga; species Tardiphaga sp. vice154. Next base: position 5,058,550 of record NZ_CP041399.1, on the reverse strand, counting down.
CAGATCGAGCGCGTAGTCGACGCCTTCGCGGACTTCGCCCTGGGTCGCGGCATTGATGGTGTCCCGCGCCTCAAAGGCGACGTTGATGGTGGATTCCAGGGCGGATAGCGACATCGGAAATTCCTCGGGATGGAGCGGAGCCGGACAGGCGAATTGAGCGGCTTTTGTCGGGATTTGACGGGGGAGAGTCAAGGTGAACTGTTCCTTCCCTCTCCCCTTGTGGGAGCGGGTGGACGCGCGTAGCGCGGCCGGGTAAGGGGGCCGCAAACTCGGAGCTTTATCTCTACCCCTCATCCGACGCGGCCTTCGGCCGCGCCACCTTCTCCCACAAGGGGAGAAGGAAGAAAACTCACCGCGCCTCGTTCAGTCGCGTCAGAAACCCTGTCAGGTCATCCGTGACATGATCGACGAATGTGGCGTCGCGGCCTTCCAGCTCCCAGTCTTCGCGCACCACGTCCTGGCCGCCTTCGGGGACCACCAACACGGTGGTCATGCCGAGGTCGTGCGGCACCACCAGATTGCGCGACAGGTCCTCGAACATCGCGGACCTCAAAGGATCGACGCCGTGAAGCTTGAGGAATTTGTCATAGGTCTGTGGCGCCGGCTTCGGCTCGAGGTCGGCGGCAATGATGTCGAAGATCGCCTCGAACTGACCGGCGATGCCGAGCCGTTCCAGCACCTTGCCGGCGTGGTCGACCGAGCCATTGGTCAGGATCAGTTTTCGCCCGGGCAGCAGCGCGATCTCGGCGCCCATCTCCGGGTTCGGATCGAGCGGCGAGTGGTCGATGGCGTGGACGAAGGCGAGGTAGTCGTCGGCATGCACGCCATGCTCGGTCATCATGCCGCGCATCGTGGTGCCGTAGCGCTTGTAATAGTCCTTCTGGATCTTGAAGGCCTCCGCCGGCGGCACCTTGAGATAGGTCGAGACGAAGTCGCGGATCCGGTCGTCGACCTGCTGCCACAGATTGACGTGGTGCGGGTACAGCGTGTTGTCGAGATCGAACACCCAGGTCTCGACATGGGTGAAGGAGCGGCTCTGCTTCGGCTCGGTCATGGTATTCCCGGTTGTCGCGAGAGTTTCGTCCGGCGCGCCTGCGCGCGCCGGACGAAACGCTACTTGTGGATCAGCGTGCCGGTGCCCTGGTTGGTGAACAGTTCGAGAAGCACCGCATGCGGCTGCTTGCCGTCGATGATCACCACGCCCTGCACGCCCTGTTCGAGTGAATAGATGCAGGTTTCGACCTTCGGGATCATGCCGCCGGAGATAGTCCCGTCGGCGATCAGTTTGCGCGCGTCCTTGATCGACAGTTCGGGGATCAGCTTCTTCGACTTGTCGAGCACGCCCGGCACGTCGGTCAGAAGCAGCAGGCGCTTGGCCTTCAGCGCGCCGGCCACAGCCCCGGCGAAGGTGTCGGCGTTGACGTTGAAGGTCTGGCCGGAGGCCGAGGTCGCCAGCGGCGCCAGCACCGGGATCAGTTCGTAGCCGATCAGCTGGTTGAGCAGGGTCAGGTCGACCTTGTCGGGTTCGCCGACGAAGCCGAGATCGACCACGCGCTCGATATTGGAATCGGGATCGACCATGGTGCGGGTCGCCTTGGTGGCGGTGACCATGTTGCCGTCCTTGCCGCACAGGCCGACGGCCTTGCCGCCGGCCTCGTTGATGTAGCCGACGATCGTCTTGTTGATCGAGCCGGCCAGCACCATCTCGACGATCTCGATGGTGGCGGCGTCGGTGATGCGCAGGCCGGCGGCGAATTCCGACTGGATGCCGAGCCGCTTGAGCATGGTGGCGATCTGCGGACCGCCGCCGTGCACGACGACCGGGTTGATCGCGGTCTGCTCGAGCAGGACGATGTCGCGGGCGAACGCCTTGGCGGTGTCCTCGGCGCCCATGGCGTGTCCGCCATATTTGATGACGATGGTTTCTTCGTCATATTCCTGCATATGCGGCAGCGCTTCCGACAGGATGCGGGCCTGATCGAGCGGACTGATGTTCGGCGCGTCGGTCATGAAGCGGGTCTCACTGGGCCAATCTGCGGCGCGTTCTAGCGGATTGAGGCCAGCGGTGCAAAGGCAGGTGGGCTACCTTCCTTCTCCCCTTGTGGGAGAAGGTGGCACGGCCGGAGGCCGTGACGGATGAGGGGGCGCGGCGGGCGCCGAGCTTGCCGCTACCCCTCACCCGTCTCGAACGCTTCGCGTTCGATCCACCCTCTCCCACAAGCGGAGAGGGAAGGAAGAGCAGCACTCAGACCTTGCGCGGCCACGCCGCGGAGACCGCCAGCGCCAGCCAGCTGGCGATCAGCAGCATGCCGCCGGTGGGGGCGGCCATCGGGAACAGGCCGGTGCCGGCATATTGCCGCATCACCAGGTCGCCGGCGAACAGGGCTGTCGCGACAACGAAGCCGATCGCGGCAGCAAGGCCGATCTGCAGATGCACCACGCCGCGCTCGATCAAGGCCACGGTGCCGATCACGGCGGTGGCATGAAACAGCAGCATCATCGAGGCCGAGGCCAGCCGGGTCGCATCCGGCTGGTGCGCGGCGGTGGCGGCGAGGATGACGCCGTCGGCGCCCATCACGCCGGCCAGGATAATCAAAATGCGGAAAGCGCCCGTGCGGGTCATCAGCTGCGCTCGCCGAGCAGGCGCACCATCGCGGCGCGCAGCTCGGCCATGCCGGCGCCGGTGCGCGAGGATGTCACCAAGAGCTCCGGGAACGCCGCCGGATGCTTCAACAGCGTGGTGCGAACCTGCTCGGTGGTCGCCTCCAGCTCGGATTTCTTGACCTGGTCGGCCTTGGTCAGCACGACCTGGTAGCTGACAGCGGACTTGTCTAGCGTCTTCAGCACGTCGAGATCGACGTCCTTGAGGCCGTGGCGGCTGTCGATCAGCACATAGACGCGCGCCAGGTTGGTGCGGCCGAGCAGGAAATTGTGGATCAGCGAGGTCCAGGACGCGATCTTGACCTTCGGCGCCGAGGCGTAGCCGTAGCCGGGCATATCGACGAGGCGCATGCCGGACTTTTCCGGGCCCTCGAAGAAGATCAGCTCCTGGGTGCGGCCCGGCGTGTGAGAGGTCCGCGCCAGCGCGTTGCGGCCGGTCAGCGCGTTGATCAGGCTGGACTTGCCGACGTTGGAGCGCCCGGCGAAGGCGACCTCGACGCCGGCCATCGGCGGCAGCGTCTCGATCGAGGGCGAGGCCCAGATGAAATTCCATTCGCCGGCAAACAAGAGCCGGCCCTGTTCGAGCATCTTCTTGTCTTCGATCAGCTTCGCATCGGTTTCCGCGTTCATGCGAAGGTTCCTCATTCGTCATCGCGGGCGAAACGAAACAATCCAGAATCGCCACGCGAGACTGGATTGCTTCGTCGCAAAGGCTTCTCGCAATGACGGGAGAAGCCTTTGAGTATGGTCGTTACGTCTTCTTCTCGGCCGGCGGCTTCTTGGCGAAGGTCGATTTCACGTTGTCGAACAGCTCCACTTTCACGCCGTTGCGGTTCATGATGTAGGCCTGCTGCAGCACCGAGAGGGTGTTGTTCCAGGCCCAGTAGATCACCAGACCGGCCGGGAAGCCGGCGAGCATGAAGGTGAAGATCAAGGGCATCCAGTCGAAGATCATCTTCTGGGTCGGGTCCGGCGGGGTCGGGTTCAGCTTCATCTGGAACCACATCGTGATGCCCATGATGATCGGCCAGATGCCGAGCGCGAGATAGTGGCCGAACACCGGCAGCTGGGTCGGATCGAACGGCAGCGCGCCGAACAGGTTGAACAAATTGGTCGGGTCGTGTGCCGACAGATCCTTGATCCAGCCGAAGAACGGCGCATGGCGCATTTCGATGGTGACGAACAGAACCTTGTAAAGCGAGAAGAACACCGGGATCTGCAAGGCGACGGGAAGACAACCGGCGATCGGGTTGATCTTCTCCTTCTTGTAGATCTCCATCATCTCCTGCTGCTGCTTCATCTTGTCGTCAGGATAGCGCTCCTTCAGAGCGGCGAGCTGCGGCTGCACGGCCTTCATCTTGGCCATCGAGGCGTAGGACTTGCTGGCCAGCGGGAAGAAGATGATCTTGACCAGCACCGTCACCAGCAGGATGGCGACGCCGAAATTGCCGAACAGGTGGAAGAAGAAGTCGAGCGCCAGGAACATCGGCTTGGTGATGAAGTAGAACCAGCCCCAGTCGATCAGGAGATCGAAGTGGTTGAGGTTGAGCGACTGGTTGTAGCCGCCGAGGCCGACCGCGAACGGGAAGTTGATGCCGACGCTGACGGCTTCCTTGGCGCCGGCGAACAGCCGGGCGTTGGCAGTGCCGGTGGCGCCGGCTGCGATGGTCTGGGCATCCTGCAGGTAGTCGGTCTGGTAGGTATGAATGTTGCCGACCAGATTGGACGAGAACTTGGCCTGCAGCTGCGCGGCGGGATCCGGCAGCAGCGCGGATGCCCAGTATTTGTCGGTGATTCCAAGCCAGCCGTTGGTGACCTTGAAGTTGACCGCCTTGGCTTCGTCGATCTTCTTGTAACCGTATTCCTGCAGGCCCTGGTCGCCGAGATAGCCGACGAGGCCTTCATGCAGGATGTAATAGCCTTCGACATGCGGCGTGCCGTGGCGCGAGATCAGCGCGAACGGATACAGCGTCACCGGCGCGGTGCCGTTGTTGATGACGTCGTCCTTGACGGTGAACAGATAGCGGTCGTCGATCGCGATGGTGCGGCGGAAGGTCTGGCCCGCGCCATTGTCGTATTTCAGCGTCACGGGGCTGGTCGGCGTCAGGCTGCCGGTGCCTTCCTGGGTCCACTGCGTCGTCGCATCGGGAATCTTGACGGTCGAGCCGGCGGCGGCGACCCAGCCGAACTCGGCATAATAGGGCGCGGCGGTGCCGGACGGCGAGAACAGCACGATGGCCGGCGATTTCGGATCGACGGTCTCGCGGAACTGGTTCAGTGCGACGTCGTCGATGCGCCCGCCCTTCAGCGAGATGCTGCCGGAGACGCGCGGGGTTTCGATCTTGATGCGCGGGGCGGCGGCAATGGCGGCGTCGCGGCTGACGATGGTCGCGGCGGCCGGCTGCTGGCTGGCGGGAGCTGCGCCCGGCGCCGGGGGATTGGTGGTGGCCGGCGGCGAATTGGCCGGCGCCGCGCCCGGCTGCGGGGTCGGATTGGCCAACTGGCTCTGGATCTGCTGCTGCGCGCGCTGCCGCTCCATCTGCGGGATGTTGTAGAAATATTGCCAGCCGATCAGCACCAGACCGGACAGAATGACGGCAAGGATGGTGTTGCGATTGTCAAGCATCGTTCAGGTCTCGTCATTCATGCGGGTGCGGCTTGGGCTGCCGGCTGCGCGCTTGTCGCAGACTGGAAGGTTCAGGTCACGCTTGGTCTAGAAGATTGCAATTTCGCAGTTTGCCGGTCGAGGCGTTGCAGCGCCACGCGGAGATCGTCGAGCATGGTCGAAAAGTCGCGGTTGAGCGCGACACGACGGCCGACTAGCACATAATCGCTGTGAGGTCGCATGGATACGACATCGACGCGCTTCACCAGTTCGCGAAGCCGGCGCCGAATCCGGTTCCGCTCGGTGGCGGTTCCGTTCTTCTTGGTCACGGTGAAGCCGACCCGGACCGGGCCGTCATCATCGCGAAGCCTGCTCTGCACGACAAAGGCAGGGCTGTTCATCCGCGGCCCATTGGCAACGGCGAGAAAATCCGCCCGCTGCCGCAACCGATCCATGATGAGATCTCGGGTAAAAAACGCCCGATCAGGCGCTGAGGCGCTTGCGACCACGCGCGCGACGCGCAGCCAGAACCTTGCGGCCGCCAACAGTCGCCAAGCGAGCGCGGAAGCCGTGACGGCGCTTGCGCACCAATTTACTGGGTTGATAAGTCCGCTTCACGGGTAGTTCTCCGCTGACCGGGCAATTCGCCGATTAATTGAGGTGAGTCCTGATGCTGGCCCAAACGAGCCGTGTCCGGCCACAAATGAGCCGCCCCGGTCAGACCGGGCCATCGCGGACAGTTGGCGGGCTTATACGGGAGCGTCCTGTTTTCGTCAATCTTGCCCTGCAGGACGCAAGCCGATGCTGGCTGCCACGGATTATACCGATTCTGGCGGTGTTTATAGGTCGCTGGTGACGGCATCTTTGCCGTCTTGCCAGCAAAATTCGGGCGGGGCGACGCAATGATGGCCATTAATGCTAAAATATTGGCATCGAATCGCCGTGTCGTTCGTATCTCTCCCAGACGCCATGTTTCATCGTGAACTCCGAGGCAGGTCCTGTGTCCACAGCCGGCGATAGTGCAGAACGCGGGGCGCCGTCGCGACGGGCAGGGCGGGGGCTCGGGCTGTCCGGCAAGCTGTTGCTGCTGACGATTCCGCTGGTGCTGATCGCGGAAATCCTGATTTACGTGCCGTCGATCGCCAATTTCCGGCTTAACCGGCTCAACGACAAGCTGGCGGCGGCCAATACCGCGGCGCTGGTGCTCGATGCCGCCCCGCTCGGCCTGGTGCCGGAATCGCTGGCCCGGCAGATTCTCGGCAGCATCGGTGCCCGCGCCGTGGCCATCAAGATGGGCCAGCAGCGTCGCCTGCTAGCCAGCGCCGATCTGCCGCCGCAGATCGACCATGACATCGACATGCGGGCGGTAACGGTGTGGTCGGCGATCGTCGATGCCTTCCAGGTGATGCTGGACACTGGCGGTGAGACGATTCGGGTGATCGGTCCGATGCCGGCCGGCGCGCAATCCGGCGCGCAATATATCGAGGTGGTGATCGACGAACTGCCGCTGCGCCAGGCGATGTACCGGTTTTCCAGCAATCTGCTGCTGGTGTCGCTCGGGCTGGCGATCCTGACCGCGGGCCTCGTCTATCTGGCGCTGCACTATCTGTTCGTGCGGCCGATGCGGAATCTGACCGCCAACCTGGTCGATTTCCACGAAAACCCCGAAAGTTCGTCGCGCATCATCATCCCCAGCGATCGCGGCGACGAGATAGGTGTCGCCGAGCGCGAATTGTCCGACATGCAGCGCGACCTCGTCTCGATGCTGCATCAGAAGAGCCGGCTCGCCGCGCTAGGCCTCGCGGTCTCCAAGATCAATCACGATCTGCGCAACCTGCTGGCCTCTTCGCAGCTATTGTCCGACCAGCTCGCCAGCGTGCCCGACCCGCGGGTGCAGCGCTTCGCACCGAAGCTGATGCGATCGCTGGAGCGGGCCATCGCGTTCTGTCAGTCGACGCTGTCCTATGGCCGGGCCCAGGAGGCCGCGCCCGACCGCCGCATGATCCTGGTCGAGCCGGTGGTTAACGAGGTCCGCGAATCCGTCGGTCTGGCCTCGCAGGCCTCGATCGGCTGGATCAATGCCATCGAGCGCGGGCTGACCATCGACGCCGATCCCGACCAGCTGTTTCGCGTGCTGCTCAATCTGGTGCGCAATGCCGCGCAGGCGCTGGAAGGCCAGCCGCACTCCGATGCCGCTCCGCAGCAGATCCGCATCACCGGCCGCCGCGAGGGCGCCGTGACCATCCTGGAGGTCTCCGACACCGGCCCCGGCGTGCCGCAGCGCGCCCGCGACCATCTGTTCGAGGCGTTCCAAGGCTCGGCGCGGCCGGGCGGCAGCGGGCTCGGTCTGGCGATCGCCGCCGAGCTGGTGCGCGCCCATGACGGCGACATCCGGCTGGTGGAGGGTACGATCGGCGCCACGTTCCGGATCACGCTGCCCGACCGCCCGGTGCAGCTCTACGGCCTTCGCCCCGAACGCGTCCGGGCCTGAGGCCGCCGCCCGCGCGGCGATTCGCCCAATCCGACGAACCTGGCGGTACAATTTTGCAGGCGCTGTCGCTCTCGTTTCGGCGGATTTCGATAAAGGCGCCGCAAACCCGGCTATTTTGCCGGGATTTCCGGCAATTTGCGAATGACATGAAAGGTGGCGTTCGGCGCTTGCAATGCCGGACCGGAGTCGGTAGCTATTGCGCGCTTTCGCAAATAATGTTTTCGAAACGCATCGACGAAAGCGGGCTCCACGCCCGCCACCGTCACGGCACGCGCCCGTAGCTCAGCTGGATAGAGCACGTGACTACGAATCACGGGGTCAGAGGTTCGAATCCTTTCGGGCGCGCCACACCGCAACAGCTTTTCCGATCAACGGCACGGATGGGCTTTAATCCCGATTCTTGATCGCAAGCGATGTGGGCCTCGTTCTGCTCTTGAACGGATGACGGCATCGAGTATGGCGACCGGACTCCAAATGGAGTCGTTGTCCAGGTTGTCTCAGCCTCCACGGTGACGTTCATGAGATGGGTTTCTTATTTCGCCTTTCCGAGTACTTCGAATATCTTTCCGCTGGTCAGCAGGGCTATTTCGGAAGCCGGTAGCGGCTTCTGGCATTCCGACAGCGGGTTCAGCCAGAAATTCGAGTGCGGCAACATGTCGAACAGGTTGCGCGCGACGGCACCGAGACAGGTTTCGGGCTCTTTGACGTAGTCGGAAATCCGCGCCTTCGAGGTGAACGCCGGATGCCATCTCATACCCTGGAATTCCACGGTCGCGATGTTGATCTTCTCCTGGTACTTCAATGACCGGCGGCGGCCGGGGATCATGGGTACGTCCGGCGTCAAGATGTAGATCTCGGTTTCCAGGAGCGCTTGATAGAACGCCGGCGCGGCGTCGGTATCCGTAGCTGCGGCCTGCATCAGGGCTTCGAGGCTGTTTTTTGGTTCAAACATGACGATCCTTTCACGGTAATCGTTGCTGGGTGAAATTCTCGCAGCCGCATCAGTCGTGGTTTTCCCGAAGAACGCGGTAGATCATGTTGCGCGAGACGCCGAGACGGCGCGCAGTCTTGCTGACGTTGTTGCCGGACTCGGCATAAGCGGTCAGCAGATGGGCTCGCTGCAGATCTCGCAGATCGCTCTTCAGCCCGCCGCTCGCCGATCGGCCACCGGGAAGCGGCTTGCTCCGGGGATGCCCGACAAGTTCTTCCACCGCGGCCTCGCCGATCAGGCCACCTTGTTCGGTCAGCGATAGCCGGGACAGCACATTGCGTAGTTCCCGAATATTGCCATCCCAGTCCTGTTCGGCCAGTCGATCGATCGCGCTCTGGGTCAGGCCGGCTGAAGGATCGATCTTGGCCAAGAGATGCCGCGCAATGTCGGCGAAGTCAGACCGCTCGCGCAGCCGCGGCAATGTCACCTCAAGGGTGTTGAGGCGAAACAGCAGGTCGGATCGAAAACGGCCTTTGGCGATTGAATCGTCGAGATTGGCATTGGTGGCGGATACCAGCAGGACATCAACCTGCCGCTTGGTGCCGCCGACCGGGCGCACCGTCCAATCGTCCAGGAAACGCAAAAGCACGGCCTGCAACGCCACCGGCATATCGCCGATCTCGTCGAGGAACAGCGTGCCGCCGTCGGCCTCCTTGAACAAGCCCGCAGAGCCGCCCTTCTTGGCGCCGGTGAAGGCGCCCTCGGAATAGCCGAACAATTCCGCCTCGATCAGGCTTTCCGGAATGGCCGCGCAATTGACCGGCACGAACGGCCCCGTCCGCCGGCTGGCGGCGTGGGCGTGACGCGCCAGTTGCTCTTTGCCGGTGCCGGTTTCGCCGCGCACCAGGATCGGCATCTTGCGCGCTGCCGCGATCTCGACCTGTCTCACGATCGCGGCGATCGTCAGGTCGGAGGAGACGAACTCCCGCCCAATTGCGTTCGGCGGAGACAGGCGCGGCTTCGCCAGCGCGCGCACCATCGGAAACAGTCGGGTGTTCTCGATCGTTGCGACGAACTGGCTGCCGACCTCATCCTCCAGACCTTGGCGCTCCTTGCTTCGGCCCTCATCGACAAAGCGGCTGAATTCGGTGCGGAAGATGTCGACGAAGCGCTTCCCGGGCGCGGCCGGGAGGCCGTGCAGCAATACGCGCGCGGCCCGATTGGCCGCCAGGATCTTGCCGTCTTCGTCGACGGCAAGCAGGCCGGCACTCAGCGTATGCAGATACTCGCCGCGATTGTGGAACGCGATCAGGATATTGCCGCGATGAAATTCGCGAAACAGGCCGTTCTCGATCTGTGTCGCGGCCATTGCGACCAGCGCCTGGGTATGAGTCTGGCGCGACAGGCAATCGGACGACGCGTCGAGGATTCCCGCGACTTCTCCATCAGGCGCGAAAATCGGTGCCGCCACGCAAGTGAGATTGTTATAGCGACGGAAGAAGTGTTGATCGCCATGTACGGCGATCGGTCGCTTCAGCATCGCCGCGGTGCCGAGGCCGTTGGTGCCACAGCAACGCTCTGTCCACACCGCGCCGGGTTTAATGCTGGCAGCGTCGGAGGCGTCGCTGAAGCTTCGGTCTGTAATGATATCGAGTAGCAATCCATCCGCGTTGGCAAAGGCCACCATGAAATTGGAGCCGGAGATCTGCTGGTGCAGTGTGTGCATCTCCGCGAGCGCCAGACCTCGAACCAGCGAACAACGCTGCTGCTCGTGGCGGAGCGCCGCGGGGCTGACGAATTCCTGCGGCGGCGGGTGGCGCATGTCGAGGCCGAGCGCAATGCAGCGCATCCAGCTATCGTAGATATCGACCGAAAGAAATCCGGCCGGCGGCGCCCCTCGCTGCTCCAGCGCCATCCATGCGTTTTCGACGCGCCGACCCGCAACCAGCATCGACTGTCCTCCCTGAACAGTGTTTCGGCGTTTCCTCAAACGGGCGGCCGTTGACGGCTCTTCCTGTGAACAGTGTCTCACAACTACGGAGCAATTGTAAAAAATTACAAAGTATAGCTCAGCCTTGCTGACTGTTTCGCCGCGGAACAGATTTGCATCCGGCCCTGATCCGATGCGGATCGGAACACGATGGGCGCAACGCCGGGAATTCCAAATAGCTCAATATGTTAGGTGTTTGGCACGGCTCTTGCTGTTCTCTTGTTCAATCGAACTACGAGCTACCATAAAAACAAAAAATTGTTTGGGGAGTGAACAGCCGATGAAAGCCGCGGTTCTGCATGCCTTCGACGAGAAGCTGACGGCAAAGGAATTTGTCAAATACGAAGATGTCGCAGACCCGAAGATCACGCGTCCCTCGGACGTGATCGTGCGGATCGGCGGCGCCGGCGTCTGCCGCACCGACCTGCACATCGTTGAAGGGATCTGGCGGAGCAAGGTCGATGTCAATCTGCCCTACATCATGGGGCACGAGAACGCCGGATGGGTCGAGGCGATCGGGCCCGGCGTCGAAGGCATCAAGGTCGGCGACAGCGTGATCTGCCATCCGCTGGTGACGAGCGGACATTGCCTCGCATGCCGCCGCGGCAACGACATGCACGCGCTGGACAGTGCCTTTCCCGGCATCAATGCCAATGGTGGCTACGCGGAATATCTGCTGACCGGCCAGCGCTCGCTGATCAAGCTGCCGAAGACGCTGGCGCCGAAGGATGTCGCGCCCTACACCGACGCCGGCCTGACCGCCTACCGCGCTGCAAAGAAGGCGTCGCGGCATCTGTTGCCGGGGCAATATGTTGCGGTGATTGGCGCCGGCGGGCTCGGCCATATCGGCATCCAGGTTCTCGCGGCATTGTGCGCCGCCGAAATCATCGTCGTCGACCGCGACGACAAGTCGCTCGAGCTGGCCAAGACCTGCGGCGCGCATCATCTGGTGAAAGCTGACGGCAACGAAGTGGAAACCGTGCTGGCGAAGACCGGCGGCCGCGGCGCGGAGGCCGTGATCGATTTTGTCGGCGAGGGCGACGCCGTCGCCCGTGGCTTGGCGATGACGGCGAATGACGGCTACTACTATGTCGTCGGTTACGGCGGCAAGATCGAGCTCCCGACCATCGACCTGATCACCTCGGAAAAGACCATCGTCGGAAACCTGGTCGGCACCTATGCCGAGCTGGTGGAGCTGATGGCGCTCGCCGATCGCGGTCTCGTCGATCTCCATACCAGGGAATACAAACTCAGCCAGGCCAACGATGCACTGCACGACCTGCATCATGGGCGCATTCACGGCCGCGCCGTGTTGATCCCATGATGACCAATTGCGAGGCGGTTCGCCTTTCTCCGGATGATTGGGTGGGGGTCATGACAAGCATGGATAGAGGCGATCAGCCGCCGCTGACCGCCGAGGAAGCTGCCGAACTGGAGCGGGGCCGGGAGCGAATGCTCGCGCGCCACAAGCTGATCGAGGCGATGATACGCAACAACGAACTGCAACTGCGCAACGAAAGCGCGCGCGGCGGAGCAGAAATCGAAATGCATTGCGCGCTGCGCGACAGCGCGCTGCCGGGCACTGGCGCCGCCGCCTTGCTGGAACTGGCACAGGCGACAGCGAGGTTCGAGGCGCTGAAGGTCGAGCACGAGCGGCTCGTCGCCGAGCGCGAATGGCTGAACGTGGCGCTATTGGAGTTCGAGAGCGGTCCATCGACCTATGACCACAACCGATCGGGACATGCATGATGAGCAAGAGCGGAACACTGCGCGCGGGACGCGCATCGGCTGGAGACGGCAAAGTGCCTCCGAACGCTCAGATCGAATTGAGCGAAGAAGATAGATCCAAAGATGCCTTCTTCGTTCAACTGGCCGACATCGCCGAGGCGATGATCGCCAGGCACGGCAAGGATTTCGCCATGGGCACATTGGTGCTGACGGCGCGGTTCATCGCCGAGGACAAGCCACTGACCAAACCTGCCGTCAACCACAGTTAGTTACGGCGGAGTTTGATCGAGCGGGGAGGTATCGAAGGGCGGGGGCGCCCGACGATACAGCGACCCAGACAATTTACGGCGGACGGTTCTGAAGAGTGCGTCAAGCAAGCGGGCGTCCGGGAATAAGGCGAGCAGCGAAGTCCACGCAATATTCAATGGATTCAATGGAGAAGGAAATGTCTGAAACTCTAACGCTGAACAAGATCGTAAATCAGAAGGGCATCAGTACCGCGGAGGCGGCCAATCGCGTCTCCGATCTCGGCTGGACGCCAAGCTACGTCCAGGAAGCGATGACCTTCCCGACCGACTACAAGATCTCGAAGGTTCCGCGCGATCCGATGAAACAGGTGCTGCGGTCCTACTTCCCGATGCAGGAAGAAAAGGACAACCGCGTTTACGGCGCGCTCGATGCGGCACTGCGCGGCGACATGTTCCGCAACGTCGAGCCGCGCTGGGTCGAGTGGATGAAGCTATTCCTGGCGATCATCCCATTCCCGGAAATCTCTGCGGCGCGATCGATGGCAATGGTCGGGCGGCTGGCGCCAGGCGAGGAGCTGCGCACCGGCTTCACCATGCAGATGGTCGATGAATTCCGCCACTCCACGATTCAGATGAACCTGAAAAAGTGGTATATGGAAAACTACATCGACCCGGCCGGGTTCGACATCACCGAGGCCGCGTTCGGCAAGTGCTACGCCACCACGATCGGCCGGCAGTTCGCCGAGGGCTTCCTGACCGGCGACGCCATCACCGCCGCCAACATCTATCTGACGGTGGTCGCCGAGACCGCCTTCACCAACACGCTGTTCGTCGCGATGCCGTCCGAAGCCGCCCGCAACGGCGACTACGCACTGCCGACCGTGTTCCTGTCGGTACAGTCCGACGAATCCCGCCACATCGGCAACGGCCACTCGATGCTGATGGCGATGATCCACGATCCGTCGAACCACCAATTGCTCGAGCGCGACCTGAAATACGCGTTCTGGCAGAACCACGCCATCGTCGATGCTGCGATCGGCACCTTCATCGAATACGGCACCACCAATCGCGACAAGAACAAGGAATCCTACGCGGAGTTGTGGCACCGCTGGATCTACGAGGATTATTATCGGACCTACATGCTGCCGCTCGAGAAATACGGCATCAAGATCCATCACGACGACGTCGCCGCGGCCTGGGACCGTATCGTCAAGAAGAACTACGTCCACAAGACCGCGCAATTCTTCACGGTCGGCTGGTCGTTCAACTTCTGGCGCATCGAGGCCCAGACCGAGAAGGACTTCGAGTGGTTCGAGCACAAGTATCCAGGCTGGTACGCCGAGTTCGGCGATTTCTGGAAGTGGCACGCCAAGCTGTCGGTGCCGGGCGAGAAGAACATCGCCTTCAACGGCGACGTTGGTTACGTCTATCCGCACCGCTGCTGGAGCTGCATGGTGCCTTGCCTGATCCGCGAGGACTTCTGCTGCGACGAGGTGGACGGCAAGATGTACACCTACTGCTCGGAAGGCTGCCGCTGGACGCACAAGGTGGCGTTCGCCGCCGAGTACGAAGGCCGCGCCACGCCGGCAATGGGTCGCTTCAGCGGACGCCGCGAGTGGGAGGAGTGCTACCACGGCTGGGATCACGCCGACGCCATGGTGGATCTCGGCTTCGTTCGATCCGACGGCAAGACGCTGGTGCCGCAGCCGCATCTGCGCTTCGAGCAGAAGGACATGTGGACCCTCGACCACATCCGCGGCAACACGCTGGGCAGTCCGCTGCGCGGCTTCCGCGCCCTGAAGGCCGGCGAAGAACGGGACGCCGCGATCGCCGAATATCGCAAGGGGTTCAAGATCAACCCCTGCAACTAGGCCGAATGGGGAGAGGGGACCGCGTTCGCGGTCCCCTCGAACCGCCGCCCAAAGCGCCAATCCCCGCATTCAACGCAGGCCGCAAGATCATGTCGCAAATGACGACCACCACGTACAAGGTCCGGCTCGAACCGGTCGGCATCGAGATGGATGTCGAAGAGGGGGAAACCGTTCTCGACGCCGCCTTCCGCCAGGGCATCTCGCTGATGCACGGCTGCAAGGAAGGCCAATGCGGCTCCTGCAAGTCCAGGCTGATCAGCGGCGAAATCGAACTGCTTAAATATTCCACCTTCGCGCTGCCCGATTACGAACGAGAGACGGAGCACATTCTGCTCTGCAAGACCCACGCCTACAGCGATATCGAAGTCGAACTTCTGAATTTCGACGAAGACCTGCTGTCGCATGCGATCGCAGTAAAGGGTTTTGAGGCCACGGTGAGCAAGGTCACCGCGCTGACCCACGATATCCGCCTGCTGGAGATCGAACTCGACAATCCGATGAAATTCTGGGCCGGGCAATATATTGATCTGACGCTGGTCGATGCCGGCGTGACGCGCGCGTTTTCGATGGCGAATGCGCCGGTCAACGGCAAGCATCTGTCCTTCATCATCAAGAAATATCCCAACGGGGCATTCTCGTCGCAGCTCGACGGCGCACTGCAGCCGGGTGCACCGCTGCAGGCGAAGGGGCCATACGGCACCTGCTTCCGGCGTGAGGGACGAACCGGGCCGATGCTGCTGATCGGCGGCGGTTCCGGCATGTCGCCGCTGTGGTCGATGCTGTGCGACCACGTGCAGAGCGGCGATCAGCGGCCGGTGCGGTTCTTCTATGGCGCGCGGACGCGGGCCGACCTGTTCATGCTCGACGAAATCGCCGCGATCGCGGCGGCGCATCCCGACTTCGAGTTCATCCCGGCGTTGTCGCACGCCACCGCAGAAGATGATTGGCAGGGCGAGACGGGATTCATCCATGAAGTCGTGCAGCGCCGGCTACGCGACGAGGCGCTGAGCGGCACGATCGATGCCTATGGCTGCGGTCCCGTGCCGATGATCGATGCGCTGCTGCCGGTCCTGCAGATGGCCGGCGTCGAGCCCGACCACATCTATTTCGACAAGTTTACGCCAGCCACGCGGTGACGGCATCCTCGCCCCACCGTGCACAACAACCGCAACAACAATCGAAGACATCTCCAGGGAGGACACCATGAGCGCAACCCCACAGCAAGTGCATCAGTCCGGCGCCGCCGGTGCCGCGATTTTTGCCGGTTCCGACAGCCGGAAATACAATTATTTCGAGCCGAAGGGCCGCAAGGCAAGCCATTACGAGGATATGACCGTCGACGTCCAGCCGGACCCGGAACGCTATCTGCTGCAGGACTGGATCATCTCGTTCCCCGACGGCACTCCGACCTATTCGAAGACCTGGACCAAGGCGCTGAGCTCGAACTGGCACCAGTTCCGCGCGGTCGATCAGGAGTGGGAGCGCACGCATTACCAGCGCCAATCGACGATCTGCGGCATGGTGCAGGGTGTCATCGAAAATGCGCGGAAATCGGGCGCGCCGAAGCGCTTCGACAAGGCGTGGGTCAAGGTGCTGCAGGATCATCTCGGCGCCTACAAGCATGCCGAATTCGGGCTCGGCACCTCGTTGATGCAGGCGCAGCGCTATGGCTACACCCAGATGGTCAACAACGCGATTCTGACCAACTCGTCCTACAAGCTGCGGTTCTCGCAGGATCTCACGCTATACCTTGCCGAGATCGGCCTCGATATCGAAGGCTTCGACGGCAACGCCGGCAAGCAGCACTGGCTCGAGGATCCGATCTGGCAGGGCACCCGCAAGTCGGTCGAGGCGATCATGGGCGCGACCGACTTCCTCGAACAGTATTTTGCGATCAACCTGGTGTTCGAGCCGCTGGTCGGCGAGCTGTTCCGCAGCGGCTTCATCATGCAGATGGCGGCTTCGCAAGGCGACTTCGCGACGCCGTCCGTGGTCGCCGCCGCCGAAGCGGACTACGAGCGCAACCTCGCCAACACCGTCGAACTGATCCACATGCTGACGCATGACAAGGATCACGGCACGCATAACAAGGGACTGTTCAACGGCTGGATGGCGCACCACGGCGCGCTCGCCCACGAAGCGGCATCGAACCTGCAACCGATCTGGTCGCAGCCGCGAGTCAAGGTGTCGGGCTTTGCCGAGGCGCAGTCTCTGGCGAAGAACCGCATCGAGGCGATCTGCGCGCAGGTCGGCCTTAAGGCGCCGTGACACGGCTGTGCTGACAAACCAATCCGAAACCGGCGCAAGCCAGTCACCCTCTCAGGAGAATGCAATGTCCGAAGTCCAGGCCAATATCTTCAAATCGATGAAAGATATCAAGTTCGAGGACACCATATCGCACCAGTGCGGTGTCACCATGAACGACAGCGTCGAGGCCCGCGCCATCGCCGAAGTGATGGAGCCGAAGAAGGGCGTCACCGTCACCTACATGCCGGCGATGATCCGGATCGATGGCGAAGGCAAGCTGGTGTTCAAGATGAGCGAGATCAGCGAGGCGCTGGGGCGCGAGATGACGCCCTACATCTTCGAGATTTCGACCTCCACGCATTATGGCCGCATGGTGATGGTCGACGACGATACCGTTGTCTGCTTCGGCGATATGAACGAAGCGCTCGCCTATATCGAACACTGATCGAGGCCGGCCGGCGTCCGCGCCGGCCCGCCTTGCTGCCTCAGGTAATCAAAGGATTAGAAACAATTGCCCAACGTGGCGGGATAGGGAGAAGCGCGATGTACAAGACGGCATCCGGAGAAGAAATCTTTGTGATCGACGGGCACACCCATTTCTGGGACGGCAGCCCTGCCAACCAGAAGAATATTCATGGCAAGCAATTCATCGAATGTTTCTATGCGTATCATGCCAATCTCAGCCCGCCGGCGGAGAAATGGCCGTTGGACAAGTTCGAAAAATACGACGCCAAGACCATGCATGACGATCTGTTTATCAACGGCTACGACGACATGGCGATCCTGCAGCCGACCTATCTGACCGATTTCTACAACCACGGCTTCAACACCACCGAGCGCAATTCGGCGCTGAAGAAAAGTCATCCGGAGCGGTTTATCCTCAACGGTGCGTTCGATCCGCGCGACGGTAACAAGGGGCTCGAGGATCTCCATGCCAAGGCCGAGAAGTATCAATTGCAGGGCGTCAAGCTCTATACGGCGGAATGGCGAGGCGAATCCAAGGGCTATCGGCTCGACGACAAGGAAACCTACAGATTCCTCGAGGCGGCGCAGAAGCTCGGGATCAAGAACATTCACATCCACAAGGGCCCGACCATTATCCCATTGAACAAGGACGCGTTTGACGTCGGTGATGTCGATGACGTGGCGACCGCCTTTCAGGATCTCAACTTCATCGTCGAACATTGCGGTCTGCCGCGGCTCGACGATTTCTGCTGGATCGCGACGCAGGAGACCAACGTTTACGCCGGCATCGCGGTGGCGCTGCCGTTCATCCACACCCGGCCAGCCTATTTTGCGCATGTGATGGCGGAGTTGTTGTTCTGGGTCGGCCCTGACAAGATCCTGTACGGCAGCGATTACGGCATCTGGACGCCGAAATGGCTGATCGACAAGTTCATGGCCTTCGAGATTCCGGAGGAGATGACCAAGGAGACCGGCTCCGTCCTCACCCTCGAGAACAAGAAGAAGATCCTCGGTCTCAACGCCGCGCGGATCTACAATATCGACATCGAGGCGCAGAAGAACAAGATCGGCGCGGCGGGCGGCTATGCCCATCTCGCCTCCGCTCGCGCGGCGGAGTAGCCGCCATGACGGCCAGGACGATTGCCGATCGCAAGGCCGAAGTCTGGGCCCGGTTGCAGACCGTGACCGACCCGGAACTCGACGAGCCGGTCACGGACCTCGAATTCGTCACTCGGGCCGATGTGGACGCGCAGAACCGCGTCCACATCGAATTCCGGTTGCCGACCTATTGGTGCGCGGCGAACTTTTCATTCCTGATGGCGGACGACATGCGCACGGCGGTGAAACAATTGCCGTGGGTCAACGCGGTGAGCGTCACGCTCGGCGAGCACATGTATGCCGACAAGATCAATGCCGGCCTGGCGCAGGGGCTCTCCTTTCAGGAGACTTTCGGCGTCGAGGCTGACGGCGATCTCGACGAACTCAGGCGCACGTTTCTGGTCAAGGCGTTCCAGCGCCGGCAGGCGGCGCTGCTCGCATATCTGATCGCCGATGGATTCGCGCCGGAGGTGTTGGTCGGGCTCACCCTCGGCGAACTCGCGGCGCTGCCGTTCGACGAAGCGGGCGACCGGTTGCTCGCACGCTATCTGCAGCGGCGTCCGGTGGTGGCCGCCGTGACCGAGCCGCTCGCGTTCCTCGATGCCGATGGCGATCCGCTGCAGAGCGAGACCCTGCCGACCTATGTCCGCGCGCTGCGGCGCGTCGACGTGAATGCCGAATTCAACAGTGCCCTGTGCCGCGGTCTGCTGCACGCCCGCTTCGATACCGAAACGCCGTTCACGCCCCGGCGCGCCGGACAAGCCGCCGAACCACCCGAACTGTCCGTGTAGCGCGTGCAACGATAAGGAAAGCGACGATGGCAAAGATGATGCTCCATGATTCCCAGGCGCGCGAAGCACTCGCACGCGGCGTTGCAAAGCTGGCGAAGGCGGTCAGCGGCACGCTCGGCCCGAAGGGCATGAATGCGGTGATGGACCGGCCGATCGGCACGCCGATCGTGTCGCGCGACGGCGTCAGCATCGCCGCCGAGATCGAGCTGGAGTGCCCGTTCGAGAATATGGGCGCCCAGGTGCTGCGCGAAGTCTCGAAGCAGACCAACGAGGTTGCGGGCGACGGCACCACGACCGCGACCGTGCTGGCGAACTACCTCGTACAGGACGGTTTGGCGCTGCTGGCGGCCGGCGCCAACCCGGTCGAACTGGTTGAAGGGCTTGAGCTCGCCGTGGACGAGACCATCTCGGCGCTGAAGCGATCCGCGAAGAGCGTCGACGGCGCCAAGGGCATTCGCGCCATCGCCACCATCGCCGCCAACGATGTCAGGCTCGGCGCCATGGTCGCGGAGGCCTTCGAGCGCGCCGGCAATCATGGCATCGTCGCCGTCGAATTCGGCTCAACCGTCGAGACGACGCTGGAAGTGGTCGAAGGCATGGCGTTCGAGCGCGGCTATCTCTCGCATCACATGGTCACCGACGTCGAGCGGATGCAGGTGGTGCTCGACGAGCCGTATATTCTGATGACGGATCACAAGATTCTCGCCATCGACGAGTTGAAGGGGGTGTTTGCGCTGATCGAAAAGAGCGGCCGACCGCTCCTGATCATCGCCGAGGAGGTGGCGCCCCCGGTCATCATGATGCTGCTGTCGCGACGCGAGAAGAATAATTTCAAGGTCGCGGCGATCCATCCGCCGGAATATGGCCATTGGCGCAAGGCGATGCTGGAAGACATCGCGGTGGCGACCGGCGGCCGGGTCATCTCCAAGGATCTCGGCGGCACCGTCGAGCGCGCCAGTCTCGAGGATCTCGGCTCCGCGCGGCAGGTCCGGATTTCGTCGTCGAAGACCCTGATCACTGCCGGCCATGGCAAGCCGAAGATGGTTGAGGCCCGGCGCGAGCAGGTGTCGCGGCAATACGAAGCCGCGCCGGAAAACATCGAGCGCGACAAATTTCTGGAGCGGCTCGCCAAACTGTCCGGCGGCACCGCGATGATCCTGGCCGGCGGCGCGACGCCGGTGGAGCAGAAGCGGCGCGCGCAGCTGATCGAGGATTCGATCAATGCGACGCGTGCGGCGATCGAAGAGGGCGTCGTGCCCGGAGGCGGCGTGGCGTTGATCCGGGTAGCCGCGGAGCTCGACGGCTTGATCAATCGGCTGGAAGGCAGCGCGAGGCAGGGCGCCGAACTGGTGCAGCGTTCGCTCAGTCAGCCGCTTGCCTGCATCGTTGCCAATTGCGGACGCGGCGACAGCAAGGCTGCGGTTGAGAAGGTCGCCAAGGCCAGCAATGGCTACGGCTTCGACGCCCGCACCGGCACCACGGTCGACATGATCAAGTCCGGCATTATCGATCCGGTCAAGGTCAGCTACTGCGCGATGCGCAATGCCGGCTCGGTGGCGGCTCTGATCCTCACCACGCAGACGCTGATCGCCAAGAGGCCGGACAATTACGATCCGACGTCGGGGCCGGCCATCGGCGGTGGCGCGGAGTTGCTTTGATATCGTCATTGCGAGCGAAGCGAAGCAATCCAGGGCAACGGCGCAGACTGGATTGCTTCGTCGCAAGAGCTCGTCGCCATGACGAACGTCCCGTCACCGCGGCGCGGTTTGGCCGAGTGCGCGATACACGGTGTTGCGGGAGACGCCGAGACGTCGGGCGGTTTCGCTGACGTTGCCGGCGGTCTCGGCATAGACCGCGTGGATCGTGGCAAGCTGGATCTCCTGCAACGAGCAGGGCTTCGGCTGCGCGACCTGACCGATTGCGGCTGCTCCGCCGGACTGCTCGAGCAGGCAGTCGGAGCAGGCAAGGGTATGGCGCGCCAGGATGTTGCGCAGCTCGCGGATGTTGCCGGGCCACGGCCGCGCTGCGAGATCGGCCATGGTTTGCGCTGCGATTTCACAAGTCGGATCGATGCCATCGAGCAGATGCTGCACAATGGACTCGAAGTCCGTGCGCTCATTCAGGCGCGGCAGCGTCACTTCGAGCGTGTTGAGGCGATACAGCAGGTCTGAGCGAAAGCGCCCGGCGGCGATCGCCTTGTCGAGCGCGGCATTTGTCGCCGAGACCAGGAAGATATCGACCTTGGTTCGGGCGCCGCCGATCGGGCGCACGGTCCAGTCGTCGAGCAGCCGGAGCAACACGGCTTGCAGCGCGACCGGCATGTCGCCGATCTCGTCCAGAAACAGCGTACCGCCGTCCGCTTCCTTGACCAGCCCGGTCGCGCCGCCGCGCCGCGCGCCGGTGAAGGAGCCGTCGGCATAGCCGAAAAGTTCGGCCTCGATCAGGCTTTCCGGCAACGCCGCGCAATTCACCGGGACGAAGGCGCCGCTGCGCCCGCTGGCGGCATGGGCATGCCGCGCCAGTTGTTCCTTGCCGGTGCCGGTCTCGCCGCGGATCAGGATCGGCATCTTGCGGGCTGCGGCGATCTCGACCCGGCGCACGATCGCCTGCACGGCGGGATCGGCCGCGACGAAATTTGTGGGGGACGCGTGCGGCTGGACTGCGCGCCGCTGTTCAGCTTCGGGGGAGCGCGGCATCGGCTGTTTCGCAGCAGGCGCCGAGGCAGTCTTGCGCGCCTCCTGCGCGGGCGCTTGCCGGGACACGCTGCGATCGATGCTCGCCGCGCGCCGCCTGGCGTGCAGCACGATGATCGCGCCGATGCCGGAGCTTTCGCTAGCGACGAAATCGAAGCTCGCATTCGGCAACAGGCCCCTCAGGCGTGCTGGCCACTCGTCGAAGCCCAGTGTTTTCAGGAACCGGGTTGGCGGCTCGTCGCCGGCACCGCGGTTGACGTCGCGGATTGCCTTCAGCGCTTGCTCGCTGGCATGCAGAATGGTGCCGCGACGATCCACCAGCACGCAATCGTCGTTCGCCCAGATCGCCCGCTTGGCGAGGAAGTGGTGCAGCAGCAATTCGTGATCCTGCTTGATCGAGCGGGCGAGAACGCTTTCGACATGCTGGCCGACCGAAACCGCCAACGCCAGGCTCTGCGGATTGAAGGTTTCCGCGGGCCCGGAAATATCCACCACGCCGAGCAGCTCGCCGTCAGTGGGTTCAAAGACGGGGACCGCGGCGCAGGTCCATCGCTGCACCTGCGAGCAGAAATGCTCAGCTCCATGAATCTGAACCGGCTTCGCCTCCGCCATCGCAGTCCCGATCGCATTGGTGCCGATATCGGCTTCGCTCCATCGTCCCCCGTGTTCGAGGTGAACCGTTCGTCCGGCCTCGATCACCCGAGCGTCGCCCTCGGTATCGATGATCAGCCCGGAGGGATCGGTGAGGATCATGATCGAGTTGGCGTCGCTGAGGAACGTTCGCGAATTCTCCAGCGCATGACGGGCGGCGTGACGGAGCCGCGCATGCTTGGAGCGGTGGCGGAACAGCTCGGCTTCCGCGACCAGGGGCGCCATCGCCCGATCGACGGTGACGCTATGGTTCCTTGATCGCTGCCAGGAATTGACCACCGACGGCCTGAGATCTGTCGGCAACGCGCCGCGCTCGACGAATTTTTCCCATGCGGCCCTTACGTCTCGCTGGTTCATGCCGGATCCTCTGACGCCACAACGTCCAAAACCTGGAAATCGACAGGTCCTGCGCAGTCACCCGAATGTGGATTGGGTCGCCATCATCGCCAATGCTGTTGCGCAAAGCGCAAGCTCTGACCTCACCAAGGCATTCCAAGTGGCCGCCTTTGATCGCGTCCAACCCTGTGGTGGTCACTTTGGAAAAGCATCTAAGGCGCTACTCGACGCAACAACCCATTCCGCGCTCACTTCCCAGACACAACGGCGGCTCTCAGGTCCGCCTTGCAATCAGCCTATACTTCTTCGCTTCAAGCGCAAGAAAGAGTCAGCGGCAGCGATCGGTGAAGTAAAAGAATCGATGCTGCGTTGCGGCGTTCGCGAAGTCCGGCAGCAAGCATCGGCGGATCGTTCGCACAAGCATCACGGTCGCGGCTAGTTCAGCAAGATCTTCTCAGACCGAATGCGATGCCGATATGGCATCCAATCTGCGTGCCGATTGATCGATGAAGCGATTTGAACGATCGATCGACATACCGTTTTTCTACATGCAATTATACACGTATAGATTGTATAACCTGAGCCGGCCCGTCACTGGCTAAAACGTCGTGACGGCAACCAGATACCGGCTACCGGCAATCTGTGTTGCTCCCTGTTGAGAAGCTGAGGACGTCACCATGACAATGTTCGCGACAACCGAAGCTGCGGTAGCGCGCGCCGGCGCTCCGACGGCGGGCGTCGGATACGCGGCCCACTTGCCCTCTGCTGCAAACGTCATGACGGGAGATGACAGCGCCGACGCACCGATGCTGCAACGCTTGCAGCGGACAGCGAGCGCTTCGATCCGGGCGCGGCAATTGAAGCGACAATCGGAGATGATCGCGTCCAGCCCCGCCGCTTTGTCGCTGCAACGCTTTCGGCAGATGGCGAACAATTCTCCGCAGGCGCTGCAATTGAAGCAGCAGGCGGAGAATATGACGGTCAGCGCCACTGGCGAAACCGGACCGCCGCAGTTCCGCTCCGACCGACAGCACTGGCGTCGCATCAGCCCCGCCCCCACCCGCGCGGCAGAGGTCGCCGAGGCGCCCGGCGCCGTGTTGCAGGCGGTCTGGGAGCCTGACGCGGAACAAGAAGACCTGTACCGGTGGGACGCCGTGATCGATGGCAAGCAGTGGTACTACGACGCCTCGACAAACAAGTATCGCTACGTCGTCGTCGATGAACACGCTTTGACCTTCGCCGGGCTCAACGATGCGTTTGAAGTCGATGACGAGGAAATCGAGGATCTCGACTTGATGACCGGCAAGGTCAAGACGCAAGCCAACAAGGATCTCTCTTACGGTTTCTACTTTAACGCCGCGGATGACGACGCTCTGCAACGCTTTGATCCGTTGAGCCTGAAGCAGAAGCTCACGGACCAGGCGTCGGTACATTGCCTCAATTACATCTTTATGGAAGATTCACTGGAGCTGGAGAAGGCGGCTGCCGCCGAGATAGGCAATGAAAAATCCGTGTTCCATAGCGCCACGGCATCGTTCGCGCTCAAGACGACGTTCGATGCAAAGCTTGCAGACACCCATTTTAG
Source organism: Tardiphaga sp. vice154 (assembly GCF_007018645.1). Classification (NCBI taxonomy): domain Bacteria; kingdom Pseudomonadati; phylum Pseudomonadota; class Alphaproteobacteria; order Hyphomicrobiales; family Nitrobacteraceae; genus Tardiphaga; species Tardiphaga sp. vice154. The sequence goes on along the minus strand of NZ_CP041399.1, from coordinate 5,034,159 downwards.
TATCAGGCACGACAACGGAGCGAACTTATTCGGTCTCGGTCCCGATCAATACGGCATCGAAGACGGCGGATATTGGGTTTCTCGAACCGAGGCCGCCAAGCTGACCCTTCGCCGCTTGCTGCGCCCGGCGATCTGGGCCGCCATGAATCACGAGATCGGATCGATCGTTTCCGAGAAGAAGCTGGAGAGCGCCGAAACCGCGCTTGACCTTGAAGGGCAGATTGCGGTCGGAAACATGACGGTCCGCTTCACGCCGCGGGTGGAGCGGTCGCGTCGGGGCGATTGCGTGGCTTTGGTCAGGATGTTTCAGGACGTGATTGCCCGACTGGACACGAGACAATTGCAGGCGGCCGTGATGGAGGACATGACCCCGACGTTTAGCGAGGCACTCCAGGAAAAGAACAAGGGCCTCGGTCATTCGCCGGATGCCGCGCGTAGCAATTTCGTCGCCGAAGAGATCGCCAAATCCGGGACGTTGACCGAGGAGAAACTCACGGCCTACGCCGCCGCGACGGTGCGACGTTGGCATGCGCTTCTGGACTCCCGGGTGATGGTGGTGTTCGACGCCGCCGGCTTTGGGGAGGTTTACGGCAAGACGCCGTCTCTTCCAGAGGCCACGCCTGCCAATATGATGAGCGGACCGGTGGAGGAAGCGGGCAAGGAACCGGGGCTCCCCGACGAAACCTATGTCCTGATCAACGTCGACTCGCCGGACAACATCGTCACCCTCGCCCACGAACTCGCGCATGTGGCCGGCTATAATCCGACCGGCGTCGAGCCCAGCGGCCACTTCACCGACTCCACGAGCTACCAGCAGGCCGAAGCCGAGTATGGCCCCAAATTGCTGTTCGACGCCTATTACTTCGAGGTTCTGTTCCGCCGGCTCTCCGGCGGCTAGGTCGCCGGGGCCGCGTTCAGCCGCCATCCCTGTACGACTCCGGTCGGCCTGGTCGCAACCGGTGAACCTGCGGCAAAAAAGGTCTCATTGTACCTTGTATTGTGGATGGGACCGCGTTTGCGCTTTGACGTTTCGGCCGCATAAGGCTAACAGCAAGGCCGCATTGTCCGGTTTGACCGCCGGATCGATCAAACCCCAGACCGACCCGGTAACGGGCCCGACGATTTCGACGATCCCTCCCCGACGATCCAGGGGGTGGAGGTTCGCATCCTTTTCGGGCGCGCCACCATTGATGACCTCGCTTGCATTGCTCCCGGTTGGCACCGAGACCCGGTCGCACAGGCAGCTCCTGCGATTGAGCAGGAGAAGCCCCCGCTCGTATTCGTTACTTCTACCCAGCCATTCATAAGGAATCACCATGGCCAAGATGACCAAGACCCAATTGATCGAAGCGCTCGCCGAAGCCAGCGGCGTGTCGAAGAACGACGTGAAGTCGGTCGTCGAGAACCTCGCCACCGTCGGCTACAAGGAGCTCAACGAGTCCGGCGAGTTCACCGTCCCCGGTTTCGCCAAGCTCTCGGTCGTCAACAAGCCGGCCACCGAAGCGCGCGAAGGCATCAACCCCTTCACCAAGGAGCCGATGCAGTTCGCCGCCAAGCCCGCCAGCAAGACCGTCAAGGCGCAGCCGCTGAAGGTCGTCAAGGACGCCGTCTAAGGCAGAATTTTCCCGCTGTCCGCAGCAAGCGGACAGCGGGATGCCTTCTTCCGTGTGCGTGCAATAAATACAACCGCAAGCTTTGTTTTAGCCTGACTTTCGTTAGACTGCCTCCCGATGGCGCTTCGCTGTAACGGAGATGGCGGTCATGGGCGGTTACGTTCAACACACCGACGCGGCGCGAATGTCGCATGCCTCGGCCATGCGCGCCGACCCGGCGCCCTCTGCAACATCCTCATCTTATGCCTCTCCACCGAATGGCAGCGCCGGAATGCAGCCGCTGCTGCAATTGCGCCGCGCCTTGAACGCGACGCCGCGCATGCAACACCAGCACGCCCTGCAGCGAATGTTGCATCGCGGTTCGGAGCGGGTGAACGAAACTGGCCGGGCGGCCCAGCCGGTATCGAGCGCCCCATCGATCATCCAGCGGAAGCCGCGCAAGGATGCCGATACCGGGCTGTGGCACGACGACCTGTTCCCGTCGCTCAAGCTCACCCAGCCCGAGGGATTTGATGAAAAACAATTCCTCCTGGGCGATGGCAAAGTCGTCTGGTGGGAGGACAACGAATATTATCTGGATCAGGATTGCGAAACACTCTATCAGCCGACGGCCGAGCTATCATCCGATCGAACTCACTACATTCCCCTGGCCGCGGAGGGCACCCTTATCCTCAGTGTGTCCGACGTGCTGTCCGGCTTCGATACCCACAGCAAGGCATTGATGAATGATCCGGATCCATTGAAGCTCGATGGGGTGATCAAGGAAATCAATGCGGGAAAGGCAATTTACCCGATCCAGATCATACGCAGGCCGGACGGCAAATATTCGCTAAACCAGGGTCGACACCGTTTGCTCGCATCGAGAGAAATGGGATTTGAGGAGATCCCGGCGCTGGTGGAGGACGAGGGGACTCCACCCACGCTCGGTTTTGCGAAGACGGTCACGCTGTCAAAAGATCGTTCGGCTTCAAGCCGAGATACCAATCGGAATACCGTCGTCAGCGAGTCGAGCTCGATGGAGAGCACTTTGGAACCTGCGATAGAAACCGGATTCGGCACGCATTTCGGTAGCAGCGCGGTGCACCTTGAGATGCAGATACCGCCCGCTAAGGATGCTGAGAGCGACAGACTGTCGGGTTACCATATCATTGAAAATGGCTATCAGGTCCATAACGAGCGCTGGATCGAGTCCACCTTCAACAGTGTGAAATCGACTCCAACGAGATTGTATGAGCTGGCACAAATGATGATGGTCGAATTCGACGACGTCGATCGCCGGATGAAGAAGATCTATCTGTCGTACCTCATCGACATCAACCATCGAGTGGCTACGCAGCCGATGTTCGAAAGTGAATCCGACGAACTTGAGACGTTTCTGCATGAAAACGCCTGACGAACCGGCAAGCGTTATGGGCTTTCACCCGCCCAGAAACTTTCCATCCTTGTGCAGCTCCTTGCGCACGCCGTCGCGCAGGTCCTGCGCTTCGATGATGGGCGGCTCGCGTACCACCGCCTGCAGACAGGCATAGCGCAGCACGTTGATGATGCTGCCGCCGGACAGTTCATGCGCCTGCGCCAGCCGGCGCAGGTCGATATCCGCTGCGAGCCGGTAGGGCTTGTCGGCGAAATTGTCCTGCCAAAGGCGCAGCCGCTGCTCGGCATTGGGCATCTTGAACAGCGTCACCGACTGGAAGCGGCGGGTGAAGGCTTCGTCGAGTTGCGCGCGCAGATTGGTGGCGAGGATCACGACGCCGGGAAAATCCTCGATCCGCTGCAACAGATAGGACACTTGCTGATTGGCCGCGCGGTCGTTGGCGTTGCGGGTCTCGGTGCGCTTGCCGAACAGCGAATCCGCCTCGTCGAAGAACAGGATCCAGTTGCCGTGCTGGGCGTGATCGAACAGGCTGGCGAGATTCTTCTCGGTTTCGCCGATATATTTCGACACCACCTTCGACAGGTCGATGCGATAGACCGGCAGCCCCGTCAGCCGGCCTAGCAGCGCCGCGGCCATCGTCTTGCCGGTGCCGGGTGACCCGTAGAACACGCAGCGATAGCCCGGCTTCAGCCGCTTGTTGAGCTTCCAGCCGCGCATCAGCCGGTCGTGATGGCGGATCCAGGCGATGATGTCCTGCAGGTCCAGCCGGGTCGGCTGGTCGATCACCAGATCCTCCCAGTCGAACGGCGTGGTGATCAATTGCGCCGGAAATTCCGAACTGTACGGCGGACGATAGGATCTTCCCGTGCTGAGGCGCTCGACATATTCCGCCGTCAGCCGCAGGGTCGAAGACATCGGTGGCTCGTCGGTGTGGCGGTGGTCGAGCTGCAGGATGTTGCGGCGGTGAAAGGCGTGCTCGGCGCCGAACAAAGGATGGTAGCGCAAGCGCGCCGCGATGTTGCTGCCGGCCAGCATGAACATCGCGGTCTCGCCGGTCGGCAGGAAGCCGGTGTGCGACTGCCCGGTGACGCCGCCGAACTCGCTGAACCTACGCTGCACCGACTGGTTATGGATCAGGAAGGGGTCGAGCGTCTCCGGCTTGATATGCGGCAGATAGGCCAGGATCAGCACCAGCCGTTCCGCCGCATTCAGCTCGAATTCGCGGAGCACGGCGGCGTAGGGCGGGCTCAACCGCGGCAGCGGCGGCGCCGGGAAGTGATCGAGCGGATCGGGGCCGGTGCCGGGCTGGCCGTGCTGCTGGAAGCGCATGGTGAGAATGTCGCTGAACCAGGCGATCTCGCGGTCGATGACGGCGGCGTTGGCGAGCAAGGTATCGGCGTTCATGGCGCTACCAGGTGACGTGAACGGGGGCCGGCATCCACGGCGCCAGCAGGATCGAAATGCTCCACGGCACCTGATCGACCAGCACGTCGAGCGTCCTGCGCTGGACGCGCAGCTTCCAGCCGTCATCGACGCGCTGCAATTTGCCTTCGCGCTGCAGGAAGGTTTCGCGCAAGCCGGCGACCGAGGTGCCGCGCAGCACGGTCCAGTTGTCGAGCATCGATCGCAGCAGGAGCTCGCCGAGCCGGCGCTCTTGATCGGTCATGACGATGGCGCGCGCGACCGGCGTGGCGGTGGGCACGCCGCACAGGATCTTGTTGAGCACCAGCAGCGGCTCCGGCGCGGCGCTGCGGCCATCGACGAGATATTGCAGCAGATGTACCGCGCGCGAGATGGCGTCGCGATCGCGCAGCCGCGGGCGCTTGCGATCATCGACGTCGAGCCAATCGAGTTCACGAAACAGATGCGGCAGGAAGGGTGACGCCAACACCAGGCCGGCATTGCCGATATAGATCGGATCGCCGCGCGCGTGGTCGTCATCCTCGACCAGGCTGAAGGCGGTCTTGCTAGTCAATGGCGGCGGCGGTGTCCGGCGTGGCGGCGCGTCCGGGCGCGGTTGCAACGGCGGGGCATTGGGCCCGGCCTCGATTGACGCGCCGGCTGTCGCCGCGGTTTTCTCGTGTAGCGCGGCGGCGAGCCGGCTGTTGCCGGCGGCCCTGGCCAGTTCGCTCGCCTGCGCTCGCCATTGCGTCGCCACATCGCCGCCGAAGGCCGCGACGCGGGCCAGAAAATCGGCGACGAGCTGTTCGACCGAACGCTCGATGCCGCGATGCGCGGCGAGAAAATCGAACAGCATCGCCCACACTTGATCCCGTGCTTCCCCGGTGCCGGCGCCGTGGGGGGCGACCTGCCGCCAGGCCGACAGCAGGATCTCGGCGGCACCCAGCAAGGCGTGATGCTGCCGGGGCTCGATCACCTGGCCGAGCCGCAGCAGCGCGGCGCCGGGCAGCGCGCGGATCCATCGCGCGCGCTGGCGCGGGTCCTGGGCCAGTTGCCGGACCAGATCGCCGACGTTGTCGGCGTCGTCTTGCAGCGTCTGGATGAGGGCGGCCGCCAGAACGTCATCGGGCATGGCCTGCGGTGGCGGCGTGTGGCCGTCGGTGGCCGCCGGGCGCGCGTTCTCGCCAAGCAGAAACTGCAGCACGACCGCGCGCCGCGCCGCGGCGCCGGCCGCAGCCTCGCTGGTCTCTTCGGTCAGCAGCAGGTCTTGCAGAACGAAAGCCTCCTCGTCGGGCAGCCAGTCCGGCCATGATGCCGCGCTGCCCTCGAACTCGCCGGAGGCAGCCACGGCCAGTTGCGCGAAATCGATCACCTCGCCTGCCAGCATCGCGACCAGCACCGCAGCGTAAAAGCTGCGGCGATCGCGGGCTTGCCAGGCGAACCGCGCCAGCGACGCGCGAAACGGATCGGCCTCGGCCGCCGCCGGCAGCAGGCGCAGCAACAGCGCACGCAAGGCGGTTTCCGGCAGCGCCTGTGCCAGATGCTTTCTCGCCTTGGCGGGGCCTGGGCCCGGCGTCCCAGCAAAGATGGCGCGCAATGTCTCCGGCGCCAGCAGGGCCAGATCCGTCAGGCGGAGATCGCTTTCGTCGTCTGTCGGTGGGGTGTCCGGCAGCCGCCCGTGTTGCAGGATGTGGCGCAGCAGACCGCCGTGGTCGAGCGTCGCGAAGCCAGGCCTGTCAGGCGATACGGCCGTTCCTCGGTCGTCGCCAAGGGCGGCCGGTGTTTCGCCGGCGAGTTCGCGGATGATCGCCGGCAGCGAGGCCGCCGATGTGAGGTGCGACTCGATCGCCGCCAGCGCGCGCCGCAGCGTCTCGATCAGATCGCCGAGATCGAGGCCCTCGCTCTGTGCCATGCCCTGCAGCAGCGACAGCACCAGGCTCTTGCGATTGAATTGAGAGCCGGGATTGCCCATGACGTAGTTCAGCACCAGCAGCCACAGCAGCCGGTTGAAACGCCGGTCGTCCAGCGCCACCAGCGCGGTGACGCGATGCACGGCCCGGATATCGACCAGATAGGCGACGATCAAGGCGGCGTGCTCGGGCTCCAGCAGATGCAGCAGCCGTACCAAAGCGGCCTCGCTGAGCCGATCGACCAGCCGGGCGATCAGCCGGGCGTCGTGGCGATGGCTGCGCATGAAGTCGCGCAGCCGGTCCGGATGATCCTGCAGAAGGCGAAGCAGGCCTTCATCGAAAGTCCGGTCGGCCAGGTCGAGCGCGGAGGATAGCGTGCCGCTCAACAGCTCGTCGAGCGACGGCCATCTGGCATCGACCTCCTGGATGGTGAGGGCGACGGCACCGGGCTTCGCCTGTTCGCTGAAGGCCGAGCGGCTCGCGTCAGCGATGCCTTCGACCTGCAATTCCTGCAGCAGCTCGTCGAGTGCCGCGGGCAGCGACGAGGTCGGTGCCTGATGCCGCTTCATCTGCTGCAGGCCGCGCCGCAGGGTCTCGATCAGTTGCTGATAATCGAGCGACTCGGATTCCGCCAGGCCCTCCAGCAGCCAGCGCAGGAAGCTGCGGCGGTTGAACTGCGAACCGGCGTCGCGCAACAGATAGCTCAGCACCAGGATCCACAGCAGGTGCTCGAAGGCGGTGTCGCGCAGGCTGAGCAGCGGCTCCACGCGGTGGATGCGATGAAGATCGAGCATGTAGGCCAGGATCAGCGCGGCGTGTTCGGGCGTGACCAGATACAGCAACCGCTGCAGCGCGGCGTCGTCGAGCTGCAGCACCAGGCGCTCCAGCAGGCGCCGGTCCTGCGAGTGACGCCGGATCAGGCTGACCAGCCCGGCCGGATCGTCGCGAATGAGCTGCTGCAACAGGGTTTCGACCGAGAATGCGGCGCCGCTTTGCCAGAACGGCAGCGTGCCCTGAGACAGATAGTGCTGCAGCAGCTCGAGCCGGGACGTCGTTTCGGAATAGAAGTGGTCGTCGGCTGAATCCGCTGCGCTGCGCAGCGCGTCCTGGAGGGCGGCGCGCAACGCCGTGTACAACGCGTCTTCGGCGGCCTGGGCAAAATTGTCGAGCGGCAGCTCGCCGAGGTCGATGTCCAGCCGCGCGATCCGGATGCGCTGCTCCGGCACCGCGAATTCGTCGAACACCCGCTCGATCACCGGCAGCAACCGCTGCCGGTTGATGTCGCTGATCCCGGCCTGCAACGCCAGCGCCGCTGCTTCGCTGTCGGTCCGGATGTCTAGGGTTTGCTGCCGGATGGTGTGGGGCATCGTCAAATCGCACCTCCATTGGGGGCCCGGTCGTGATTATGCCGGTGGTGCATCAGGAACCGGCGCAGCCGGTCCGAGGTGATGATGATCTCGTTGCGATCGCCGCGCCGCAGCGCCCAGCGCCAGCCGCCGTACAGCGTCCTGAAGTGCCGCATTTCACGGAATGCCAGAAAGCAGTAGTCGATGGCGATATGCGCCGGCGTGTTGTGCCGGATGATCTCGCGCACCTCCGTCGACGAATTTGCAGCGTGCTCGTCACTGCGCGGCAGGACCGCGGTGATGGTGAAGCTGTAGACGAAGGAGCGCCATCGGGACGAGTCCGGATCGTCGTCGGTGCGACCGAACCGCAAGAGATTATGTTCGACGATATAGAGCTGCCGTGCATGGCGGTCGAGCGCGGCGGCCATGGTGCGCAACTGATCGATCACGGCGCAGGCGCGGCCGTGATCGGCGTAGCGACCGATGAAATACCAATGCGTCTGGTCGAGCGAGCGGCAGACCACGACGATGCCGTCGCTGCCCGGCAGCGCTCCGATCCGGAAATTCTCCGGCGTGGCGGCCGCGCGCAGGAAATCGCGCGTCACCTTCTGGCCGCGCAACGGCGAGGGGTGCAGCGCATCGTCGCGCGGCGGCGGCCGGCTGTCGGCGGGCGGCACGGTGAAATGGTCCTCGAAATAGTCCTCATAGCCCGCGAGCGGCGGGCCGATCGAGGCCTCGGTCTCGGCATCGACGATCTCGATGGAAAGTTCGGTCAGCAGATTGTCCTGCGTGGCGGATTCCTGCGCGTCCATGCCCAGTTCGATGCGGCACTTGATCTCCATGCCGGCGATGTTGACTGGCGACATCGGCGCCAGATAGTCGAAGCCGCGTCCGCGGTTGCGCGTGCTGGCCACCAGCCGGTGCAGCAGCGCCAGCTTGGCCTCGATCTCGCGCCGGCCTTGCTCGGCGCCATCATCGCCGTCGAGCGGCGCGCCCAGCGTCTCGCCATACAGCGCCAGCAGGAAGTCCAGCAGGCGATTGTGCCGCAGGAGGACCGGGTCGGAGCGGCGGATCAACGCTTTCAGGCCCGCGCGATAGTCCGGCTGCAACAGCGGCTCGACATCCGGCACGGTGCGCTCCAGATATTGAAAGAAGTAGGTCTGGTGCAGGTGGCGCTCGGTCGAGAACAGGTCGCGGACATGGGCGAGCTGGGCGAAGAAGTTCGCCAGCAACTGGTCGTAGACGAGCAGGTAGCCCTTGAGCTGTTTGGCCTGCGCCTGCCGCGCCGTCGGCGGGTTGTCGGGCAGGCCGTTGGCATTAATGCCATATGTGTTCGGATACTGGTTCTGCACCGAATAATAAGCCCGGAGGTCGCGCGGGCTGGCTTCCGGCACGGCGTAATATTCGAGATATTGCGGCGTCAGCGGATAGAGCCGGCGATATTCCGACCACAGGCGGTCGAGTTCGCGCTGGACGCGGGCGGGGTCGGGTTTCACGGCAACGCCGCGGCGGATCATCCGGATGCCATAGCCGGCCGGGCCGGGCCGGGGGTCGAGCTGCGGGATATGGCCATGCGGGATTGCAATGGTGCCGCCGGAATGGCTGCGCTCGGGGTCGCCGACATGCACCCTGAGATCCCGCAGCCCCGTGACGCCGGGGATGCGTACCAGCACCCTAATCAGGCCGGAGATGACGATATGCGTCGGCTGCGGCTGCAACTGCTCGTCGCCGATGAAGCCGTGGCGCAGCAGCGGGCCGTTGAAAATGGCCGTCGTCGTCATGCCGGCCGAAAGCAGGCTCTGCAGCGGCTGGCGTTGCAGCTCGGGCGCGAGAAAATTGCCGGCATTGAACAGCATCGCGGCAAGGATGGCTTCCGGCGCGTGGCGGTCATCGATCGAGGCGAGCGCGCTGATCCGCGTCGCCCAGGGCTGCAGCACATGGATGGCATGGACGTCCTCGCATAGATTGCGATGGCGGCCATAGACGCGCTCCGCCCGCGCGCGGATCGCGTCGGGCAGCACATCCGGCTCGCAGCCGCAGGGGTCGGCGCCGGGGGCATAGAGCGCGATGTCGTAGAGCCCGTTCACGGCCTCGGCCGTCCGCGCCTTGCGCGGCGTCAGCCAGGCATTGGCGACGCCGGCCACGCGGTCGACCAGCAGCTTGCGGTAGTCGTCCGGCGTGACCGGGTTGCATGGCAGGATGCGGCGCGGCACGAACAGCGCCTGCCGCCTGGTATCGATCCGGCCGCTGCGCGGATCGACCAGCAGCGCGTCGATCGGAAACCCGGCGCGGTAGGACAATTCGGTCAGCGCGTAGCAGAGTTGCTCGAGCGTGGTGACGCCGGGGTCGTGTTCGTTGTAGTCGGTCCAGATCTGGCCGGCGAGCTGCTGGATCCGTTCGGTGCCATGCTGCTTCAGCCACGCATAGTCGAGCCCGTGATTGGCGGGCGCGGCCGGGGTGATCGTCGATGGTTCGATACTCATGGTGCTTCGACCGGGCGCGCCTTACGACGTGCCATACTGTCATTTCTGCTGCTGTTTTTTCTTGTAGTTGATGTAGTCGTCCATGCGCTTGTTGCCGAGCACAAGGCGCGAAAGCTTTTCCAGTTTGGGTGCAAGCAAAGACGGTTTGGACAGCGGCTGGATGTGCTCCCGCGTGCCGCCCATCAGGTTTTCGAGGTTCGCGCTGACCGGCTTGACGACTTTGTCGTCCTCTGCTGCGAACGTTGGCCGGGCCGGCGTGTCGCGCTGCAGGCCGTATTTTCTCGCGGCGGTCTCTGCGAACAGCTCATCCGCATCCCTCTTGTTGCGTTGCTGCGCGAGAACATCGATTGCCGCCGGCGTCCCGGATTTAGCGACCGTTTTTGTGACATCGCGCGTCTGCTGAATTCCTTCAAGAACATGCCTCCCGAATTCTTCGTGGCTGCTCGTGGGGCTGTTCGGTTCGTTGAGGATGGCTGGATCGAGCCCGTTTTCGGCGAGAAGCTTGTTCAGGACGAGATGATTGGTTCGCGATGTACCATCCTTGAAGGCGTGCAGGGCTTCCAGCGATTCATAAAGCGCAATGATGGCGGAGAAGCGCGTGACGCTGTCGCTCGCGACATCCATGGCCATGTAATAGCGGTCGAGCAGGTCCTGAACGCGTTTGAAGATTCCTTCGGCGGGCATTGGAACATGGACGGTTGTGCCCCCTGTCACCTGATCCGGTGTAAGATTGTCCAGTCCCTTTTCCGCCAGGGCGGTCTGCTGCTTTGACCCCAGATTCGGCGGCAGAGACCAGGTCACTTCGGCGGTTCTCACGCCCTTCAGCATGGCGCTGGTGATGCCCTGGGATGCCAGCGTATTGATATGAACGTATTCTTCGGCGGTCAGCCGCGTATTCAGCCGGTCGCTGACGAAGGCATCGGCATCCATGTAGGCACTGAAGTGATTGCCGACCTTGGTCAGGGGGCCCTGGGCCTGAGTGCGGCGAAAGTCGTAATATTCGCCAGGATGCTTGATATTGTTGGTGCCGACGGAGGCCAAGGCGGCGTCGTGATCCTTTGCGTCGATGAATTCCCGCCATTTGTTCGGGCCCAGGACGTCGTACTGAATTCGGGTATTGATCAGCTGGCTAACAGTCCCAATGTCGGTATAGCTGGTCGGCTGGGCTTCCAGCCCGGAGAGGTAGCGCGCTAGCATCGCTTTCGAGGTCGATGCACCGAACTGCTGGAATAGCCATTCCAGTAACTGGGGCTGGGTCGTCAGCGTCCCGCCGCTGATCGCGAGCGGATTGGCGATCCTGGCCTGAACGATGGCGTTGCCGGTCCTTGCCGGTGATCGGACGCTTCGCAACTGGGCCAAGCTTTGGAACGACGACAGCCGCTCGCCCATCCGGTCCGCCTCGCTCTCCAGCGTTTCGTCGTCGTTGATTGCCACGCCCTTGGCCTGCATCGTCGGCTGCACGCGGCCCTGGCGCTGCTGCACGACGTGCCAGGCCTCATGCGGCAGATGTCGTTCCTGGCCCGGCGCGACATGGATGTCGGAGCCCTGCGCGAAGGCCAGCGCCTGCAATTGGCGCGGCTCGGGTGAATTGTAGTGCACGCGGACGTCGTCCATCGCCAGGCCGGAGAGGTTTTCCATGCCGGCCCTGAGATGGTCGGGCAGGCCGGTGCGGTTGCTGGGCTGCCGCTGCACCGTCTCGGGCCGGTGTACGGATTTCGTCTGCAGGAGATCGTCGTCATCGTCGGGCATTTCCGCGCGCTGCAGCGGCCGGTGCGACAGGGTCGCGGCCAGCCGCCGCTGGCCGAGCAGGGCCGGGCTGTGTTGCAGCGTGGCGCGTAGCTGGGTCTGCGAGTGCATCGCCGGGCTGCTGTCCAGCGTCGCCGCAAGCCGCATCTGCGCCGTCATGTCCGACGTCGGTTCGCTTTGTCGTGCAAGGATGGGAGGGTTGGATGGCTGTTCGGCCTGCGCTCGCTGTTGCCGTGGAGAGTCGTACTGCATGGCGGCCTCCGGTTTGTTCAGGCGTGTTCGCGATCGAATGTCGGCACCGTCGTGGTCGCAAGCGTCAGGTTGTGCTGCGGCGCCGTCGTCAGAAAATACCAGTCGAGCTGCCGGGGATCGGGCGCGTAGTCGAACCGGATCGTGATCAGCGCATCGACATACGAGCGGGTCTGGATGAATTCGCTGATCTCGTCTTCAGACGCGTAGTCGCCGGCCTTGGCAGCGCGGGCGGCGTCGTCGAACCAGGGCGACAGATATTGCACCAGATCGGCATTGAGCCGGTCGATGCTGGCGCCGTCATTATTGACGAACTGCACGCAGGCACTGACGGTGATGCGGACATAGACCGGATTGCTGACGCGAAGCCGGATGAACGGACTGATGCGCGACACCAGCATGGCATGGATCCGCGCCAGCAGGTCGGCGCTGGCCATCGGCGCGGTCGGGTCCATCGCCTCAAAGCCGTTCGGCCCGGGCACCACGACGACCAGCACGTCGCCCGGGCTGTCGCCATGCGTGAGGCTGCGCGCCGGCAGCGCCTGTACTTTCCAGATGGTCGGAAAATCCTCCAGCACCAGGCGCTCGTAATCCCAGCCGAGGATGCCGCGATCCTTGTGGCGCAGCCGCTCGCCGATCCAGGTCTGGAAGCTGCGCCCGGTCTCCGGCGGCCGGCCGCCGAAGGACGGCATCGGTTGGTCGATACTGGCGATATCCGGCAGATCCTGCACCGACGCGGTGATGGTATGCGCCGGCAGCGGCTGGGCGAGGTGGTCGATGCTGCCATTGTCGACCCAGGTCGCCAGCATCGCGTGCGGGGTGATGTGGCTGGTCAGCGGAAACCGGGCGGCGCCGCGCGGCACGCTGGCGCCGAGCCACTGGCCGCTGCCGAGCAGCGTGTTCTGGCCGGTCATGGCCGGCAAAGCGAGCGACAGGATGCCGGAATTCTGCAGCCCGTTGGTGCCGTCGCTGAGCACCTGCTCCGGTGCCATCGGGATCCAGAGGTTGTCGCGCAGATATTGCCATTGCACCGGCGGCAATGGCCCGCTGTCGCCGCCGGCCGTGGTCATCTGGAACAGCAGCGTCAGCGGTTGCGAGGGGGCAAGGCCGTCGAGTCCAATATAGAGGTTACCCGGATCGCGAAAGCGCGGCAGCAGCGACGCGACCGGCGGCTGCACGCTGTCGAAGCCATCGAACGGCGTCAGATGAAAGAACTGCCCGGCGCCGGCATCGGCATCCGCGACGATCGCGACATAATCGACGCTGACGCTTTCGGCCTGCGGCAGCCATGGCGCGTTCGGGTAGGTGAAAGCCGGCGGGTCGGGCGTCGGCGTGGTCGGCGGCAGGTCGTTGATGACGGCGTTCAGCACATTGGCGGCGTAGAGATCGTCGCCGAAGGCATAGGCGGGCGCGACCAGCCGGATCCGCACCGTACTGTCCGCCGGATCGTAATAGGCGGGTGCGTTGCGGGCGATGATGGTCAGTTGGTCGTAACAGGTCGATGGGCACAATGGTCCTGCGGCCTCGGTGTCCTGACAGTCCGGCACCATCCCGTCCAGGCTGTGGGTCCGGAACAGGCAAAGCGCGTCGCCGCCGTCGAGTTGCCAAGTGCCCGGATCGACCACATCGATATCCGCCTTGAACACGGTGTTGTCGAACAGGTTCGGCTGCGGCTTGCCGTCCATGCCGAGTACGTAGTCGCTGTACCAGCCGTCGAAACCGTCGTCATTGGGCGGCAGGTTGAACCAGGTGATAGTGATCTGCAGGCTGTGCAGCGTCTTGACGAACAGTTCGCGGTGGAAGAACTCGAGGTACGAGCCTTTCACCACCGGCGCCCCGAACGGCAGGAACGGCTTGCTCGTATCGATCGTGCCGTCGGTGTTCGATAGCTGCACCTCCGTCAGTCCCGCGACATGTGTTTCGATCTGCCAGCCGGTGCAATCGAGTTCGCAAAGCAGCGACAGCGGATAGACCTCCGCAATGCAGGGCTTGACGCCGATCAGTACCGGCGACGGGTTGACCAGGGCCTTGACGGTCGGCCGGGCAGGGTCCGGATTGGCGCCGTCTGCCACGGCCGTGTCTGGCGCATAGGCCTCCACGGCAGGCGCCGCGGGCGGCAGCGTGCACTTTAGCTCGAAGCCGGGATCGCCGACCGAAGTCTCGACCAGCCGCACGTCGTAGGGCTGTTCGATCGCCTGCCAGCCGGTAACGGTCGAGACCTGCAGCGTAAAGGCCTGGCTCAGGACGGTAGTCCAGATCTCGGCATCATCCAGCCCGGTCGCTTCGGCCAGCATGGCGAGCAGCGCGGCCAGTCGCGCCGCGGCGTCCTGCGAATAATACAGCCGCAGCTTTATCTCGCGGTCGCCGCCGGTCAGCAGCAAATAGGGCGAAGCGATTGCGAAGCCGATGGTCGCCGGCGTGGTCAGCGTGGTGTCGGTGGCGCCGGTTTCGGCGTAGCCGAAGGTCGGCCATGCGCCGGTCGCCTTGGGGTCCGTGGTGATCTCGGTGCCAAGCACGCGCTGGATGACGTCGCTTGTCCTGGGCGCAGCATGGTCGGAGGGGATCAGCGGCCCAGACATCACCCGCAGCGCTCGCAGTCTGACGATGGCGGCGCTGGTGACGAGCAGGCTGCGGTCGGCCTTGAACAGGATGTCGAGGCCGCTGGCATCCTGCCCCGCCGCAAACAAGGTCTGCTGCGGGACGCTGCTGCTGGTCACGCTCTCGTCCTCTGCGAGCACGAAGGTGAGGTAGGTGCTGTCCGGCTGCGCCGGGCGGAAATCCTCATGCAGCATGTCGTGATAGTAGAAACGGGCAAAGCGGGAGGACACCGTGTTGACGGTGTCCTGCGCCGTCCGGAACAGCTCGGCGAAGGCGATGTACAGGGCCGTTTGCGGCGGGTGGTCGGCAGTGTCCAGCGAGGCGTCGAATTCGCTGTGCGCGCGGGCCTGCAGGTTGCCCAGCGTGTCCAGGCATTGCGTGAACAGCGCATGGATCGCCGGGCAGGCGTGGTCGATGCGCCGGTTGCGCGACGCCCCGCGATAGATCGAGGCGTCGGGACAGTCGTGCGTCAGCCGCCAGATCGGCAGGAATCCCGCGAGATCGAGCGGGATGGGCTGCCCGAGCGCATCATGCTGGCCGGCGCCTTCGGCATAGGCCGACAACCGCCGCAGATGCGGGCCGAGCGACGCTTTGATGGCGGCCACCAGTTGCGCGCGCAGCAGCCGCGCCGTGGGGCTCTGCGGCTGCGGGCCGAGGCCTTCGAGCCAGTCGTTGGCGAGACGTGCGAGCTGCACGACCGCGTTGAACATCAGCGTCAAGCGCTCGAACTTTGGCGCGAAGTGCCGGGCTTCCAGCGCCTGCCGCTGCAGGTCGACAAAGGCCCGTTCGGCACGGTCCGTTCGCAGGGCGGCGATGCACGCCAGCACGATGGTCGGATCGGCGGCGAAGAAGCCGGACCAGTCGCCGTCGGGCCGGTCGTCGAGATCATAGAATCGGATCAGCCGGCCGAACCCGACCGAGAACGCCAGCAGATCCGACAGGCTGCGGTCATCGACATTGGCGTAGCCGTCGCCCAGCGCCGGCAGCCAGCGGTTGACCTGGCTGGTCGCGCCGTTGAGAACGATTTTCCCGGCATGCCTGTCCATGGCTCAGATCGGCGGCGAGGGGATGGTCTGCTCCCCCTGGGTGTAGAAGGGATAGACCAGGTTGCTACGCACATTGGTCTTGCGCACGGTGTAGTCGACGTTGATCAGCAGCAGCCCGTTGACGCTGTCGTCGGCGTCGATCCGGACGAGATCGACATCGATGCGCGGCTCCCAGTAAAGGATCGCCTGCGCCACCATGTCCTGCAGTTGCGTGATCAGCGTCGTCGTGATGCCGCGAAATACCATCTTCCATAGCTGGTTGCCGTAGCTCGGCAGCATGATGCGCTCGCCGAGCGAGGTGGAGAACAGGATCCACAGGCTTTCACGGATATCGACGTCGTCCTTCACCATCACCACGGCATGATTGGCGCGCGAAAAGGTCGGCGGAAAACTCCAGCCGGTGCCGAGAAAGGATTTGTCCGCGCTGGCCATCACTCATCCACCGATCATCACGGTGGGAAGACCGAGCATGATGGTGCCGCCATGCGCGGTCTTGTCGCCCATCCGCGCCGCCGGCATGCCCATGATCTTCACCGTCATCGAGCCCTTGATGATGGCATCGGGCGGCCCGATGCAGATTGCGAGATCGCCGACCTTGGCCGCCGGCAACCCGCCGATCAGCACGGTCGGCGCGCCGGGCCCGGCGATCGGCCCGCCGACATGCGGGATCGGTGCCGGAAAGGCGGGCGTCATCATCGGGCACTGGTGGAAGTCGGTCAGTCGGGCGGCCGGCGGCATGTCGATTCCATTCCCTGGCTCAGTTGATTTTCACCATCGCGCCCTGCAGCGTCAGCATGCCGGAGGCCTTCACTTCCGCCTGGGCGGTGCCTTGCGCGGAGAATTTGGTCTTCGCGGTGTGCGCCACCTGCAGCCCTTCCATCGTCGCATTGGCTGCCGCGCTCAGTTTCAGATTGCCCTTGGCGTCGATCGCGATGTTGCCCTTGGCGCTCATGCTGATATTGGACGCGCTCTCGATCGTGATGCCGCTGTTCGACAGCGTCACGCTGTTCTTGTTACTGTCCAGGATCGTGATCGACTTGCCCTTGTCGTCGAGCTTGATGGATTGGTTGCCGGGCGTCCTGATCTCGATGATCTTGCCTTCCTCGTCGAACGAGATCTCAAGCTTGCTGCGCGTCATCAGCAGCTTCTTGCTGTTCTTCTCGTCCGGCGGCACCGGCGGCGCCAGCTTCTTGCTGTAGACGCTGCCGAGAATGATCGCGTAGCGCGGGTCTTCGTTCATGAAGCCGACCACCACCTCGTCGCCGACCTCCGGATAGAACACCGCGCCGATCTTGTTGGAGGCGTAGAACGTGCCGAGCCTCGCCCACACGCCCTTGGCGTCGTCCTGCAAGAGCGGCAGGCTGACCAGCACGCGGAATTCCCCGCCGGGATCCGCCGCCACTTTCTTGACGAGGCCCGTCTGCAGCCCCTTGACCGGCGGCAACTGCCCGGAGGCGCCGGGCGCCGCGATCTCCGGGGCTTGCGCCGCGAACCACTGGTCCGACAGGCCGAACGCGGCGGTGGAGATCCAGTCGCCGTCGGTGATGCTGTGATGGATGGCGCTGAGATAGGCGTTGCCGTTGAAGCGCGAGCCGAGGCCGCCGAGCGCCACGGTCTTGCCGGCTTGCGCCAGCGCGCTGCCCTGGAACGAGACCTGGCCGCGGATCTTCGCCAGCTTCGATTTGAGCAGCTCCGCCGACGACCAGTCCTTCAGCGCGGTCTTCTCGATCGGTGCGCCGGTCTGCTGCGCGAATTTCTTGACGTTGAAGACTTTCGCCAGCTCGGCGGAGGACAGATCGCCCTGTTCGGTGACCTTGACCGGGCCGGCGCCGCTGTCGGCCAGTTTCTGGGTGTCCGGGTCCCAAGCGTAGCTGGTGATCGCCGACGATGCCAACTGGCTCGCCGCATCGATCCCGGCCTGCAGGTCGAAGATGGAATCGCCGTATTCGATCGCCAGTACTGGCGATTGCGTATTGTCCGGCGCCTTCACCGTCACCTTGCCGGCATTCACCGACACGACCAGGCCGTTGATCTGCGCCCGCGTCAGCATCAGGTCCCAGTCGCTCGCGTAATACTGCACGACGGCTTCGTTGACCGTGTTGGTGGCGGCGACCTCCTTGGCCAGACCGTTGGCGCTGATCAGCTTTCCGATCAGGTCGCCGTCGGTAATCTTCTCGAACAGCGCATTCTTGCGCTCCAGCGTCATCTTGATCGCCTCGTCGGTGACGTCGACGATCAGCCTGGAGGGACCGTCGCGAATGATCTCGATGCCCTGGTTCTGCACCACGCCCTTGAAGATCGTGCTGTTCTTGCCGTCGTAACCGGCGGCGATCTCTATCTTTCGGCCGGGGATGAAGGTCGGTCCGCTGCTGATCGCAAAGTCGCTTTCGGCAGCACTGCCGTCATAGAGCACGATCTGCGCCTTTGGCACCTTGTTGAGGGCATTCCAGACATCGATCGAAACCACCTGAAAGGTGCTGTCGATCGGCTCGCCGTCGGACTTGATGGCGAAACTGCACAGCGAGCCGGAGGTCAGGAGCGGCGAGGGCGCGGTCATGTCACGGATTCCTGCAACGGCGGGAACATGAGTTGCGTGCCGGCTACCAGGTTGCGGAAATGATCGAGGCCGTTGACCCGCGCGACTTCGAGGTAGGGCAGGCTGGTGCCGTAGATGTCGAAGCACAAGAGCGGCAGCGTATCGCCGCCCTTCACCGTGACGACGTGAGACAGGTCCGGCGAGCTCTTCTTGGCCTGACGCGCCAGGTCGGCTTCGCTGAGAAAGCTGGTGAACAGCGCGTTGGCGCGGGCCCGCAGCGGCGTGCCGTCCGGCTTGAACAGCGTGTAGTTGATGTCGAGCGTCGATAGCCGGCACTTGAATAGCAGTGTCCCCCAGCTAATTTCGAGAAAGTTGGGGCTGTGAATGTTGCCATTGTAGCTGAACACCAGCTTCATGAAGGTGTCGATCTGGGTCCGGATTCCGTCTTCCATGAACGGCACCACGCCGGGCAGCGGACTCCCGACGACGCCGGTGCCGTCGAACACCAGCTCGAACTTCACGGTGTCCGACAGCGTGCGGTTGAATTTCGGCGACGGACCGTTGCTGCCCTGGGCCTGGCGGTCGTTGTACAGAATCTTGTAGGAGCGCGCGTAGGACGCCGGATTGATGAAGACGGAGAACTCGCCGACCGAGCTGGCGAACTTGTCGTCGCTGAAGGCCAGGATCTTCATCTTGCTGAGGCTGCCGGAATAGCTCATCTAGCGCTCCTTTGCCGCGCGCAGCTCGCGCAGCACGCGCCGCACGCAGAGTTCGACGAGCTCGTCGCGCGCGGTCGTGGCGCTGGCCGGCGCGCCCGGCACATCGGCGTCTGTCACGGCGGCCAATACGGGGTCGCTGCGGACACGCATCGTGATGCCGATCTCGTTGATCTCCAGGGTCATCGTTGCGTTTCCCGGCGCTCAGCCATATTTTACCGCCACCTTGGCAATCTGCGCGGCTGCGGTCAGCGGATCGCCGAGGTTCAGCCGCTCGAAATAATTGTACGACAGCTCCAGCGACTCGATCAGCACCCGGCCGTCCTGCGAATTGAGGTTCGACATGCTCCACTTCAGCGGATAGGCGTTGATCACCGCCCAGGCGATCATCGGAATGCCGCTCTGCCCGAGCAGCGACACCAGCAGGTTCTGTGGCAGCACCGGCAACGACAACGTCGAGCCGATGGTGCCGCCGAACCATTCGGCGAAGAACGACAGCGTGCTGACGGCGCCGCGCTTCAGCACGAGGTTGGCGTATTTCGACTGCTTCGGCAGCCGGTGGACGAAACGGTTCTCGCCGCCCTCCGGGACGTCGTCGGTGCCGATCTCCGATTGCAGTCCCGAGATGTCCTGGAAGCTGGCGTCGACACCGGACGCCAGCGCAAATACCGATCCCGACCCCAGCACGGTCACCGTAAAGTAGAAGTTCGGCGGCGGGATGTAGTCGGGCATCGACGCATCCGCCCTACGGTGCCGCCACCGTCAGCGTCTCGAAGGCAATCTCGACGGATTCGACCGCCACCTCGTTGCCTTCGGATTTCAGGTCGGTGCCGGTGATCTTGGTCGGCCACGCATTGTTCAGCGTCCACACCATTTTCGGATTGCCGGTCTCGTCGAGCAGGTTGATCACCACCGTACGGCGTTTGATGGTGTTCATCTTGATCTCGCTGTACCAGGTCCACAATTTGGCATCGGTGACGAAGATGCCCTTGCGCATGGTGACGTTGCCGACCTTGCCGAGGCCCGGCATCTTGATCGGGTAGAAGCTCGGGCTGTTGCCGTGACGGTACTCGATCGGTCGGGTCTCGCTGTCGAGGCCGTTGACCTCCTGAAAATTGACGGTGTCGTCGTCGCCGAGTTTGACGGAAAAGTAGAATTTCGGGAGCGGCCATACCTGGTCCTGAACTTCGCCTGCCATGATGGGATCCTCCGATGCGCGGCTGCGGGTTACACGGTTGCGGGGCTAGAACGAGACGCCTGAATCAGGCGCCTTCCATCTTCTGCTTGAAGGTGAGTTCGATGAATTCGGCCGGGCGGATCATCGCCAGCGTGACCTGCACCACCATGTAGCCGTTGAGGATGTCGGTGGCGGTCATGGTGCTGCCGAGGCCGCATTGCACGGTGAAGGCCTCGTCGGGCTTGTCGCCCATCAACCCGCCCTGCGCCCACAGGTTTCGCAGGAAGGCAGATACCATCGCTACCACCCCGACCCAGGTCTTGCCGTCATTGGGCGCGAACACGAACTGGTTGAGCGCGGTCTTGATCGAGCTCTCGCAATAGATCAGCGTGCGGCGTACCTGGATGTAGCGAAAATCCAGGCTGTTGCCGTCGAGCGTGCGCGCGCCCCACACCACCGGGCCGCGACCGACGAAATCGCGGATCACGTCGATCGCCTTGCCGTTGATCGGCACGTTGAGCGGGCCCTGCTGCGCGCCGTTCAGCTTGATGCTCGGCTGCACCACCGAGTTCAGCACCACATTGGCCGGGGCATTCCAGACGCCGCGCGAGGCATCGTTGGCCGTGAAGATGCCGGCCATCGCGCCGCTCGGCGGCAGCATGCTCATGACATAGGACAACACGTTGGTCATCTGCTTGTAGTTCGGGATGCCGTTGACCAGGTTCTGGTTCAGCTTGGTGATCCGGCTGCGGCCCTCGGTCGTGGTGTCGTCGCGGTTTTCCGCTTTGGAAATCGAGTCGATCCATTCCTTCAGCGTCAGATAGGTCGCATTGTCGTCCTTGTCGGGAGCGGCATTGGCCGGTTTCTCGGGCGGGTACAGATAGGCTGCCTCGTCGGTCAGGATCGTCTGCAGCGGCGCCGTGCTGTAGTTCAGATAGGTGATCTCGCCGGGCTGGATGATCGAGGTGATCAGGAACGGGAAATACGTCATGCCGTAATTGAGGTTGGTGTCGCCGACCGCTTCCTGGAAATTGGCGATCACGTTGTTGAGCTCGGTCGTATAGTTCAGGCTCTTCGGGTCGAGATCCTGCGTGCCGTAGACATCGAAGATCGCGATGCGGTCCTGCAACGCGGCACACTGCGCCAGCATGTCCCGGCACAGACTCTGAAATCCTGCCGATTTCGGCATGTAGCCCGGAGGCGGCGGCGGGTTCGTCGGCGGCGCGTCGGCCGGCAGCAGCACGGCGTCCGGGATCACCAGCATGGTCGGCCCGACCTGCTCGCCGATGGCGGCCAACCCTTTCGACAGGTCGTCGTAGCTGACGGCGGCGGAGGCGCTGAACAAGCCGACCGAGACGACGTAGCAGGTGCCGCCGCCATTGGCGTAGAACATCCGGAGGCTGTTGTAGAGGTTGTAGGCGGCCAGGCCAGGCTTGGCGGCGCCATCTTCATCCAGCAACGATGGCCCGAACGATTCCTCGTCATCGGCGTCGAGACGGTTCCGCCGGTTCTGCTCGGACTGGCGTGGGAACGTCGTGCTCGACCGGGTGAAGACATAATAGGTGGTATCGTAAGCACTGGTGGTGGCATTCCAGACCTGCGAGGAGAAGTCGCTGTTCTCGGCGTCATACGCCTTACCGTCCTTGTCCTTGTCCGCCATGTCGTAGACGGCATTGAACTCATCGCCGAAGATGGCGACGTAGTCGGCCAGCGAATTGATCAGGAACGGCGTGAACAGCGCCTGCTTGCCGCTGACATCGCATTTTTCGGTATAGCCGATGAAAGCCGGTATCGCGGTCGCGACGCCTGGGATGGATTTGGGAAATGCGCTGAACTCGGTCAGGTAGACGCCGGGTGTCGTTCTGTTCATATAAGTAGACATGACCTGCTCCTCATCTGATGGCGGGATTCCGTTGCACAGTCGAACTCACACGTAGACGTAGATGTCGGAATAGTTGCGCGCCGCGCCGGCCTCGTCGGTTTGCGGCAAGACTTGTTGCGGGGCTGCGACGGGCAGGCGATCGACCAGCGTGTCCTCTTCGAGACGGCGATGGCGCAGCCTCCCTTTCAGGCGGAAGCGGTAGATCGACTGCTGCTGTAGCAGCAGCGGCTGCTCGGAGACGAAAAGATAGGCCGGCGCGCCGTTGGCGAGGATGACCGAGACGGGGCCGGCAAAGCTCAGCGCCGGATCCGGCGCCAGGCATTCGATTGCCAGATCGTCATAGGCCGTGTCGGGAGCAGGCGGCACGATATAATAGCGCCACAACGTCGACCTCGCGCCGAAGTTCAGGACATAGTCGACGCCGCTGATGGTGACGTCATCGCGCGCGGGATCGCTGACGGGATAGATCCCGCCGGCGCCGGCAAAGGGCTCGCTGAACAAAAGGTCGATCAGGCCCAGCGGCGTCGGCGCGTCGGCGGTGTAGAGCCGGACCTCCTGCCGGATCACGTCGCCGCTGTCGGCGATCGTGTCGATCGTGTATTTGTCTTCAGGAAGCATTCCGAAATTGAGGTAGATCGTGTCGCGGCAGCGATCCGGCGTCGTGGCGGGCAGGCCGGCCAACCAGCCGAGGCAAACTGCCGGCGGCGCGGACTGGTTTTCCGGGACACAGCGCGGCTCGCACAGCACCACCTCGCCGGAAATCGCGCGCACCGCGATGCCGCGAACGTCCATCGAAACCCGCGCCTGATACTGCGACCCGGTGACGGGGATCAACTGCTCGGCGCTGACGATGCGGCCGGGATTGAGCAGGATCCCGACTTCCGGATCGTCATGCGCGGCCTGATTGGCGAGATAAAGATTCTCCCGGAGCGGATCGAGGTCGATCGGAAGGTCGGTGACATTGATGAAATAGGGGCTGCGTGACGTCAGCACGAAAGTCAGCCGGGTCCAGAACTGTCCGCCGCGGCCCTGGCGCGCCAGCCAGGAGGCCAGCGCATCGCTGCGGGTCCGGTTGTACAGCACCGAGAACGAGGCGCCGTCGTCGCGGAACAGCAGGCCGAGCGCGGACATCGCCTGTTGCGCGGCCGCCGTCGGGCGCGCCGCAAGATCCGGGCAGGCATCGTCGTTGCGGTTGTAGTACGGATGCCGGAACCTGACCTGCATCAAGGTCTCGTAATAGGCCGCGCGATCCTCCGCGTCCCGCTTCAGTGCATGCGTCGTCGGGTAGTGATAGCGTACGGCGCTGTCGATCGGGTCGGCGGTCTGCGGCATCGCGCCCCCCTATGTCGACTTCGGCGCATCGACGCCTTGCGCGGCCGGCACCGCCGCCTGCATCGCGTCGCTGGCGAACGGGATCATCCGCAGTTTGTAATAGACCGAGGGCAGGTATTTCGTGCCCAGCATGCCCATCAGGTAATTGGCCTGCAGCAGATCGAGATTGGTGATCTCCATCGTGATCTTGTCGATCCGCGCGTCGAGGTCCGGCATGTTGGCGTGGGTGAACCAGGGATTCTGCTGAAAGAAGCTGATGGTCCGCGAAATCATCGCGAGGCCTTGCGCATATTGCCGGTCGTAGAAATTGGCGAAGAACAGGATGAACAGGTTGATGTAGATCGGCGGCTGGACGATGGCGTAGCTGGTGGAACTGGTGCGGGCGGCCGAATTGTAGGTGCTGACAATGGTCTCATGGGTGATGTTGGTCAGCACCATCACGACCTTGTCCTTGGCGCCCTGGCAGATTGCGCCGTCATGATCGACGATGTTGGAGAGCACCACCCGGTCTTCGTCGCTGCGATCGATGTTCTGGAAGTAGGCGTTGAGCCGCTGCCGAATGAGTTCGCAAACCGTCTCTATCAGTTCCATGATCTACCCGCGGGCTACGTTGATCGAACGTCATCCGAAACTCAGCCCATGGTTGCAGCAATCCGATGTTAATGCAACCCTGAGTAGAATTAATTGTTGGCTTTCACAACGCGATCCGTTTTGCGGCATGCCGGCGGGGTGAGCGCCAAGCGGGTCGGGCTATAGTGTGATTAATTGTTTCGCTGTCATAAATTTGTTGTATGTGTGAGCGGCCTGATTGAAGACGTGTCTCTGCTGATTGTTCGGGGGATTGGTCATCGTTGCTATCGACAGCGCGCCTCCGTTCTATGATCCGCGGGGATGGATGCAGTGGCCCGGCCACGACGAATGCTCGTTTCAGTTTCTGCGCGTGCTCGGTGCCGCCCAGGAAGGCGGCAGCACGATTTCCGAATGCCTGCTGACGGCGAGTGCGATCGATCCCGCCTGCGAGGATAGCTGGCACCGCCAGTGGATGCGGATCGCCGACTTCAACCGGCAGCGCGGCGAGACGGCGTTTGCCGCAGGCCACGTCAAGACGGCGCTCAGCAACTGGCTTCGGGCCGCCAATTATTACCGGACGGCGCTGGCCTTCGTCGGCGATCGGGACGTGCGTAACGACCGCGCGCTCGAACACATGCACCGATGTTCACAGCTCTATCTGATGCATTCGACGCCGGCCGGCGTGGTGGTCGGTCTCGCTCTGCCGGACGGCCGCGCCATGCAGGGTTATTTCCTGCCGGCGCCCGGCCGGTCGCGTCGGCCGGTGGTGATCTGCATCGCCGCTCCCGACCATTACAAGGAAGATCACCTTTACCGGATGCCGCGTTATGCCCATGAGCGCGGGCTGTCGCTGTTGCTGGTCGATCTGCCCGGGCACGGCCCGCGAGGCTCCTCCGAGCGTAAATCCGAGCGTAAATCCGGGCGCTACGAGATCGAAGCCGCGATCAGCAGTTGGGTGGACTATCTGGTGGAGCGCCCGGACGTCGATCAGAACAGGATCGCCGTGTTCGGCGACGGGCTGGGCGCCGCCTTCGCCACCCGTTGCGCCAGTTTCGACGATCGGTTCAGGGCTGCCGTCTGCGACGCCGGGATCTGGGATCTGCACGAGCGGGCTTTTCTCGCCGCGCGCCCCGCTGCGAATCCGGCTTCGCTGAATTTTGCCGAACATATCGACCGGCTGACCCGCAGCAATACCGCGCAAAACATCCGCTGCCCGATCCTCGTCGCGCTCGGCGAACATGACTGGCTCGATGCCGATCACGTCGCGCGGTGTTGCGATGCGCTGATCGCCGACGGCGTGAAACTCGACCTGAAGATTTTTTCAGCCTCGGAGACGGCGGCCTCGCACGCCCAGCGCGACAATCCCACCATCGGCAGCGAATTCATCTTCGACTGGATCGCCGACCAGCTGGTGCGCCGCAAGAAGTAGAATGCGCGGCTGCCGGGGCGTCAGCCGACGATCGAAAGCATCAGCGTCGCCTTTTCCAGCCGGCTCTTGAGCGCGCTGAGCTGATCGCTGATGTCTCGCAGGGCCGCCTCGTCATAGCCGGAGAATACGAACGCGGTGAGGTTGTCGCGCCGCGACGACAGCACTGCGAGTTTCTTGCCGGCCTTGTCGGACAGCGACATCAGCACCACCCGGGCGTCTTCGGTCGACGGGACGCGGCGTATGAAGCCGTTCTTTTCCAGCATCTTGGACTGGGTGGTGACGAAGGACGGATCGACGTGGAGCATTGCCGAGACCTCCTTGACGGAGACGCCGTTACCGCGGTCGAGATCGCCAATGGCCATCAGGATCATCCATTGCGGACCGCTGATACCGATCTCCTTGGCCCAGAATTGGCGAATTTCGTCGATGTGAACGTTGATCGACGCGATGTCCCAGACCACCTGGCTGACGAGGTCCTGATTCTTGCCAGGATTCTTGCCAGGATCCTTGCCAGGATTGCCGGTGGTGGCGGTGCGCGCGGTATTGCGCTCGCGGTCGGCCGGTTTTCGCGGGCGCTTGGTGCTGGTAGATCGGTCGGCCATATCGGCTCCACTTACTGGAATTGCATAAGTGAATCAACTGACTGATCGTCGCAATGGCTGTCACATCGCTGTTGCATGGAAACCACACCGCATCGCGGAAACGTTACCAGAGTTCATAAAGTAATTTCCTTATGCAACCCGGCCATGCATTGTTCCTCACGACGAAGGGGGCAACCCGCGGTCGTCCCGTTGAAGGTTTCGCTTAATTGCCTCGCGTTATGCGGGCTGTCCGAAAGCGCGAAGCACTTGGCGGTTAGTTTGGGGTCTAGGGGAACTAATCTTCGGGTGGTCGTCACCAGCGGATCCGGAACCTTCCCTTTAAGAACAACTTGGAGGTTAACATGACGATGATTAAGAGCCTTATCCTCGGTTCAGCGGCGGGTCTGATCGCCATGAGCGGAGCACAGGCGGCCGATCTTCCGGTGAAGGTCAAGGCTGTCGAATACGTGAAGATCTGCTCGCTCTACGGCGCAGGCTTCTACTACATCCCCGGCACCGACACCTGCTTGAAGATCGGCGGCTTCATCCGCGTCGATACCAGCTTCAACTCGTCGGGCGTCTACAGCACTCCGCAATTCCAGGGCACTGGCGCAACCAATACGCGCAACAAGGACTACTTCGTCGGCCGCGCACGCGCCAACTTGAACATGGACACGCGCACCGCTACCGAATACGGCGTCGTCCGCACCTTCGTGAACACCCAGTTCCAGTGGTCGGACAACACCGACGGCATCGCCGGCGGCAACAACGAAGTCGACTACGCCTTCATCCAGTTCGCCGGTTTCACCATCGGTAAGGCCGTGTCGCAGTTCGACCCCCAGTGGGTGCTGGCGCATCCGTCGATCTCGTCGGGCTTCACCGGCGGTTCGGACCAAAAGACCGGTATCCCGCAGCTCGCCTACACCGCTTCGTTCGGTAACGGCTTCTCGGCCACCATCTCGGCTGAAACCCCGCGTCCCTACCGCGTCGCCGGCATCTATGACGGCAACGACTCGATCGGCGTCCCGGGCATCACCGGCTACACCAACTCGATCGCCGGCCAGCAGATTCCCGATTTCGTCGGTAACCTGCGTCTCGATCAGGCCTGGGGCTCGCTGCACTTCGCTGGCGCCGTGCACCACGTTTCGGCTCAGTACAACGGCCTTGCTGGCACCGCGACCGGCGAAAACACCGGTCATCCCGATGACAAGTTCGGCTACGCTCTGACCGCCGGCTTCGAAATCAAGAACCTGCCGACCGGCGTTGGCGACTCGTTGAAGGCGGATGTCACCTATGCGAACGGCGCCAGCCGCTACGTGTTCGGTGGTACCTCGAACGTCAGCGGTAGCGGCTACACCATCTTCAACGGTAACGGTGCGGCCTTCGGCCAGTACATGGACGCCGTTTTCGCCAGCCCGGGCGGTGTCGTTCCGGCTGCCGATCTGCAGCTGTCGACCGATTGGGGCGCTCGCATTTTCTACGAGCACTACTGGAACCCGGCTTGGCGCACCTCGCTGTACGGCGTTTACGCCCGTCACGAGAACACCGGTACGGGTAACGCCATCCTGGTCAACCGTTACAACGCGGCTTTCGGCGGTGGTATCACCGGCGATGCAAACTTCTCGATCTATCAGGTTGGTTCGCGCACCGCCTGGACCCCCGTCAAGAACCTGACGTTCTCGGCTGAAGTCCAGTACGCCTGGATGGATACCGGTCTGTCCGGCACGATCACGCCGACCGGCTTCACCAACCGCACGAACCCTGTGGTTCTCGGCAGCCAGGGCACCCTGGTCGGTCAGGTTCAGGCTCTGCGCTCCTTCTAATATGAGCGTTTAGTCAGCCAACTGAAGAAATCCCCGGCGGGCAACCGCCGGGGATTTTTTTCGAGCGGAAGTGCACAGCGCTCCCTCCAAATTGCTCGATATATTACTAAATCAGCTATTGAAATTAACGTTCAAGCTCAATTAAGATCAGCGTACGCAGCAGGCAGATGCTCTGCCGGCCAGTCTTCAAGGAGACCCGCGTAACTATCGACTTATACCTCCGAAACCACCGGCAATGCCCTGCCGGTGGTTTTTCGGTTTTTTTCTGTGGGGAGCCGAGCGACGGATGGTTGGCCGATGACCGGTGGGTCCGGCCGGTGCCATGGTATTTGATTTGCGCTCGAAAGCGTTCAATCCTGCCGAATTTCCTGCTTATCCGCCAAAAGTTCCAGGGGGCTCTGGCGAAAACGGTCGCAAACTGCGCTCGAACGCTGTCACCAGCGCTGGCTGCATATCAGGCACGACGTGCTATCTGACCGAAATTGCTACAGATTTATTGCTTTTTGGCGCAGTTGTGGCTAAAAGCCGCTCCATCGTGGAGAGTATCAATTATGGCGCATAACTACGCAATCAATGACGACGTCCATCATCAGCTCCAGGGGCCGCAGGGCCGCTCGATGGTCAAGGAACGCAGCGTCTATACGATCACTTCCTGCCTGCCGATCGAAGCCGATGGCCGTCCGCGCTACCGCATCAAGAGCAAGACCGAAAACGTCGAGCGCGTCGTGACCGAAGAGCAGATCAGCCGCCTCGGCTGATTCGTCCGATACCCCAGCTGCGCACGGGTCGCGCGGCAGCTTCTGTTGAACCAGGCGTGCCTTCGACGAGGCGCTGCATCCGTCATCCCGGGCCGTGGCCTTGCGCCTCGCGCCTCTGGACGGCTGCGCCACCGTGCTGCGGCCTCCGCCGCGGATCATGTCAACCGCGACCAAAGACAGCCCCATTGCGCCGGCGCGCCGGTTGCTAGCCGGGCTGGCTGCGCCGTATGGTGCGGCAGGGCGGAACAAAAGATCGCGATCATCGCGCGGCACGGCCGCCTGTGGCGGGCTCGGAGCAAGACGCATTGATCGAAAAGCTTGAATTGCTGTTGTCGCTGGCCAAGGAACGGCATTTCGGCCGCGCCGCCGAAGCCTGCGGCGTCACCCAGCCGACCATGTCCACCAGCCTGAAGCAGCTCGAGGAGCTGCTCGGCGTCATGCTGGTGCAGCGCGGCTCGCGCTTCCAGGGCTTCACGCCGGAGGGCGAACGCGCGCTGGAATGGGCGCGCCGCATCGTCGGCGATGCCCGTGCCATGAAGCAGGAGATCAACGGCCTCAGGGACCGTCTGTCCGGCGAGATCCGCATTGCCGCGATTCCCACCGTGCTCGGCATGGTGGCGTCGCTGACCACGCCGTTCCGCGCCCGCCATCCCGAGGTCCGCTTTCGCGTGGTGTCGTGCACGTCGGATTCGGTGCTCGGCCTGCTGGAAAACCTCGAGGTCGATGCCGGGTTGACCTATATCGAGAACGAACCGCTCGGAAAGGTGCGCTCGATCCCGCTCTACAAGGAGACCTATTGCCTGCTGACCTCGCCGGAGAGCCTGTTCGGCGCCCGCGACAAGGTGACGTGGCAGGAGGTCGCCCAGGTGCCGCTGTGCCTGCTGACGCCGGACATGCAGAACCGCCGCATCATCGACCGCGCGCTCAAATCGGTCGGCGCCGAGGCCATGCCGATGCTGACCTCGAACTCGATCATCGTGCTCTATACCCACGTCAAGACCGGCCGCTGGGCCAGCGTGATGCCGGCCAAGCTCGCCGAGACGCTCGGGCTGAAAGCCACGGGAACCGTGCGTATGATCCCGATCGTCGATCCCGAAATTACCTATGGCGTCGGTCTCGTGGTGCCGCAGCGCGACCCGATGACGCCGCTGGTGGCGACGCTGGTGCAGATCGCCCGCGAAGTGGCGCCGTCGCTGGAAGCATAGCGGCCGCAGCCCATGACGCCGCCGTCTGGTCTCTGCTTCGATGTCTCGGCTTCGATAAGGATTCCGTATCGCCGCATGAGACTGCTTTATTGATCTTTGGAGCAATTCCAACTTTCATGCTGCGCAGGACATAACAAGTCGGGAATACGATGACCTCAATCTATGAGCCATGGGAAGAGACGCGCGGCGCGGAGATCATTGCCGGCCTGACCCACGTCGAGGGCGGCACGCTGGTCATGTTGCATGCCTTGCAGGAAGTCTTCGGCTACGTGCCGGCGCCGGCGATCCCGATGATCGCCGAAGCGCGCAACCTGTCGCGCGCCGAGGTGCATGGCGTTTTCACCTTTTATCACGACTACCGCCACGAGCCGGCTGGCCAGCACGTACTGAAGATCTGCCGCGCCGAGGCCTGCCAGGCAGCCGGTGGCGATGCGCTGGCCGCGCGCGCGGAAAACAAGCTGGGCATCAAGCTGGGCAGCACCACGCCGGATCATCGCGTCACGCTGGAGCCGATTTATTGCCTCGGGCTGTGCGCTACCGCGCCGTCGGCGATGCTCGATGGCCGGGTCGTCGGCCGGCTCGATGAGAAGCGCCTCGACGCGCTCGTTGCGGAGGCCCAGCGATGATGAAGATCTTTATTCCCCGCGACGCGGGCTCGCTGGCGGTCGGCGCCGAGGAAGTGGCGGAAGCCTTTGCAGCGGCGACCGAAAGCCGCGGCCTGCAGATCGAGGTCGTCCGCAATGGCTCGCGCGGCCTGTACTGGCTGGAGCCGATGGTCGAGCTGGTGACGCCGCAGGGCCGCGTCGCCTTCGGCCCGATGACCGAAGACGATGTCGGATCGGTGCTCGATGCGATGATCGCCGACGGCGCGCATCCGCTGCGGCTCGGCCTTACCGAGGATATCCCGTGGCTGAAGCGCCAGACCCGCCTGAGCTTCGTCCGCTGCGGCGTGGTCGATCCGCGCTCGCTGGACGATTACCTCGCGCATGACGGCTACAAGGGCCTTGAGCGGGCGCTTACCATGACGCCGGCCGCGATCGTCGCCGACGTCACCACGTCGGGGCTGCGCGGCCGCGGCGGCGCCGGCTTCCCCACCGGCATCAAGTGGAAGACGGTGGCGGATACCGCCGCCGACCGCAAATTCATCGTCTGCAATGCCGACGAGGGCGACAGCGGCACCTTTGCCGACCGCATGATTTTCGAGGGCGACCCCTTCGTGGTGATCGAAGGCATGACCATCGCCGGCATCGCCGTGGGCGCCACCAAGGGCTACATCTACCTCCGCTCGGAATATCCGCACGCGATCGTCGCGACCAACCTGGCGATCGAGGCGGCGCAACGCGCGGGCTATCTCGGCGCCAATATCTGTGGCTCGGCCTATCATTTCGATCTCGAAGTCCGGGTCGGCGCCGGCGCCTATGTCTGCGGCGAAGAGACCGCGCTGATGGAAAGCATCGAGGGGCGCCGTGGCATAGTTCGCGCGAAACCGCCGCTGCCGGCGCATAAGGGCCTGTTCGGCAAGCCGACCGTGATCAACAACGTGCTGTCGCTGGCCGCGGTGCCCTACATCCTGGCCGGCGGCGCGCAGCACTATGCCGAGTGCGGCATGGGCCGGTCGCGCGGCACCATGCCGATCCAGCTGGCCGGCAACATCAAGCATGGCGGGCTGTTCGAGGTCGCCTTCGGCATCACGCTCGGCGAACTGATTGATCAAGTCGGTGGCGGCACCTTCAGCGGCCGCCCGGTTCGCGCCGTGCAGGTCGGCGGCCCGCTCGGCGCCTATTTCCCGCGCGAATTGTTCGATACGCCATTCGACTACGAGGCCTTCGCCAAGCGCGACGGGTTGATCGGCCATGGCGGCATCGTCGTGTTCGACGACACCGTCGATCTGTCGAAGCAGGCGCGCTTTGCCATGGAGTTCTGCGCCGTGGAATCCTGCGGCAAGTGCACGCCGTGCCGGATCGGCTCGACCCGTGGCGTCGAGACCATCGACAAGATTCGATCCGGCGAACGCGTCGCCGAAAACAAGGTGGTTCTCGAGGACCTCTGCAACACGTTGAAATTCGGCTCGCTATGCGCGCTGGGCGGCTTCACCTCCTATCCGGTGATGAGCGCCCTGAAGCATTTCCCGGAAGATTTCGGGCCGGTACCGGCCCGCCTGCAAGCAGCAGAATAAAGGAGCACGCAAATGTCGCTCATTCACGAAATCGATTTCGGTACTCCGCGCTCCAAAGCTGAGAAGATGGTCACGCTGACCATCGACGGCCAGAGCATTTCTGTGCCTGAGGGCACCTCGATCATGCGCGCCGCCATGGAGATGGGCACGCAGATTCCGAAACTCTGCGCCACCGACATGGTGGACGCCTACGGCTCGTGCCGACTCTGCCTGGTCGAGATCGAGGGCCGCGCCGGTACGCCAGCGTCGTGCACCACGCCGGCGATGGAAGGCCTCGTCGTTCACACCCAGAACGAGCGGCTGAAGCAGCTCCGCAAGGGCGTGATGGAGCTGTACATCTCCGACCATCCGCTGGACTGCCTGACCTGCGCCGCCAATGGCGACTGCGAATTGCAGGACATGGCCGGCGCCGTCGGCCTGCGCGACGTGCGCTACGGCTATGATGGCGAGAACCACGTCTTCGCCAAGACCAAGGGCCACTCGCACGACCACTCGCCGCATGACTGCGAGAACGATCACTGGATGGCGAAGGACGAGAGCAATCCGTACTTCACCTACGATCCCTCGAAATGCATCGTCTGCTCGCGCTGCGTCCGCGCCTGCGAGGAAGTGCAGGGCACTTTCGCGCTGACCATCTCGGGTCGTGGTTTCGAAAGCCGCGTCTCGCCCGGCATGAACGAATCCTTTCTGGGCTCGGAATGCGTCTCCTGCGGCGCCTGCGTGCAGGCCTGCCCGACCGCGACGCTGACCGAGAAGGCCGTGATCGAGATCGGCCAGCCCGAACATTCCGTCGTCACCACCTGCGCCTATTGCGGCGTCGGCTGCACCTTCAAGGCGGAAATGCGCGGCGAGGAAGTCGTCCGCATGGTGCCGTTCAAGGACGGCAAGGCCAATCGCGGCCATTCCTGCGTCAAGGGTCGCTTCGCCTGGGGCTATACCAACCACAAGGAGCGCATCCTCAACCCGATGGTGCGCGAGAAGATCACCGACCCGTGGCAGGAAGTGTCGTGGGACGAGGCGTTCAATTTCGCGGCCAAGAAGTTCAATGGCATCCAGGCCAAATACGGCCGGGATTCGATCGGCGGCATCACCTCGTCGCGCTGCACCAATGAAGAAGTGTTCGTGGTGCAGAAGCTGATCCGCGCCGGCTTCGGCAACAACAACGTCGACACCTGCGCCCGTGTCTGCCACTCGCCGACCGGCTACGGCCTGTCCTCGACCTTTGGCACCTCGGCCGGCACGCAGGACTTCGACTCGGTGGAAGACACCGACGTCGTGATGATCATCGGCGCCAACCCGACCGACGGCCATCCGGTGTTCGCCTCGCGCCTGAAGAAGCGGCTGCGCGCCGGCGCCAAGTTGATCGTGGTCGATCCGCGCCGCACCGACATCGTGCGCTCCGCCCACATCGAGGCGCAGCACCATCTGCCCTTGATGCCCGGCACCAATGTCGCCGTGCTCACCGCGATCGCGCATGTCATCGTCACCGAAGGCTTGGCCGACGAGGCCTTCATCCGCGAGCGCTGCGACTGGAGCGAGTTCGAGGACTGGGCGGCGTTCGTCGCCCAGCCAAACCACTCGCCCGAAGCCACCGCCATCATGACCGGCGTCGATCCGAAGGAATTGCGTGAAGCCGCGCGTCTGTTCGCCACCGGCGGTAACGGCGCGATCTATTACGGCCTCGGCGTCACCGAACATAGCCAGGGCTCGACCACGGTGATCGCGATCGCCAACCTCGCGATGGCCACCGGCAATATCGGCCGTCCCGGCGTCGGCGTGAACCCGCTGCGCGGCCAGAACAACGTGCAGGGCTCCTGCGACATGGGCTCGTTCCCGCACGAGCTGCCGGGTTATCGCCATATCTCCGGCGACGCGGTGCGCGAGCAGTTCGAGGCGATGTGGAACGTCAAGCTCAACAACGAGCCGGGCCTGCGCATTCCCAACATGTTCGACGCGGCCGTCGAAGGCACCTTTATGGGGCTTTACGTGCAGGGCGAAGACATCCTGCAGTCCGATCCGAACACCAAGCATGTGGTCGCGGCGCTGTCGGCGATGGAATGCGTCATCGTCCACGACCTGTTCCTCAACGAGACCGCCAACTACGCCCATGTGTTCTTTCCGGGCTCGACCTTCCTCGAGAAGAACGGCACCTTCACCAATGCCGAACGCCGCATCCAGCGCGTCCGCAAGGTGATGTCGCCGAAGAACGGGCTGGAGGACTGGGAAGTCACGCTCGGCTTCGCCAAGGCGCTCGGCTACGAGATGCACTACAACCATCCGTCCGAGATCATGGACGAAATCGCAGCCCTGACCCCGACCTTTGCCGGCGTCTCCTACAAGAAGCTGGAAGAAGTCGGCTCCGTGCAGTGGCCATGCAACGAGAAGCAGCCTCTGGGCACGCCGATCATGCACATGGACGGCTTCGTGCGCGGCAAGGGCAAGTTCATGCTCACCGAATACGTGCCGACGGATGAACGCACCGGGCCGCGCTTCCCGCTGCTGCTCACCACCGGCCGGATACTCAGCCAGTACAATGTCGGCGCGCAGACGCGGCGCACCGCAAATACGGTCTGGCACGAGGAAGACCGGCTGGAGATGCACCCGCACGATGCCGAGAACCGCGGCATCCGCGATGGCGACTGGTGCCGGCTGGTCAGCCGCGCCGGCGAGACCACCTTGCGTGCCTTGCTGACTGAGCGCGTCGCGCCCGGCGTCGTCTACACCACGTTCCACCACCCGACGACGCAGGCCAACGTCATCACCACCGAGTTCTCGGACTGGGCGACCAACTGTCCGGAATACAAGGTGACGGCGGTGCAGATCTCGCCATCGAACGGGCCTTCGGAATGGCAGAAGGAATATGACGAGCAGGCGCGGCAGTCGCGTCGGATCGCCATGCCGGTGGTGGAAGCCGCGGAGTAACCATGCTCGACCCGGTCCGCTCGGTCACACGCACGATCTGGCGCAGCATTGGCGCCAGCACGGGCGTGCGCGCGGTGCCGGAAGAGACCGCGCTGGCGATCACCTATAATGGCGGCACCTATGCCGTCATGATGGGGACGCCGCAGGATCTGCACGACTTCGCCATCGGTTTCAGCCTCAGCGAGGGCGTGGTGGCCACTGCCGCCGAGATCCAGTCGTTCGAGGCGGTGGAGTTCGACGACGGCGTCGAACTGCGGATGTGGCTCGCGCCGGACACGGCCGAGGGCATCAGCGCGCGGCGCCGCCAGATCGCCGGTCCCACCGGCTGCGGACTATGCGGCATCGACTCGATCTCCGAGGCGGTGAAGCCGGCGGCGATCGTGGGCGAGGGCAGGGCGTTTGCGCCCGAGGTGATCATGGCGGCGATGGCTGCGCTGTCGCCGCTGCAGGCGATCAACATCGAGACCCGCGCCGTCCACGCCGCGGCGTTCTGGACGCCGGCGCGCGGCATTGTCGCTTTGCGCGAGGACGTCGGTCGTCACAACGCGCTCGACAAGCTGGCGGGCCACCTCGCGCAGGCGAAAATCGACGCGTCCGAAGGCATGGTGCTGCTGACCAGCCGTGTCTCGGTCGAAATGGTGCAGAAGACCGCGGCGATCGGCGCGTCGCTGATGGTCTCGGTGTCGGCGCCGACAGCGCTGGCGATCCGCATGGCCGAGGAGGCCCACATCACGCTGGTGGCGATTGCCCGCGCCGACGGCTTTGAAATCTTCACCCATCCGCACCGCGTCGGCCTCGATGCGATGCAAGAGAATGACCATGGACATGAGCACGCACACATCGACGTCGCCTAACCGGCTGATCTACATGGCCAACCAGATCGGCACGTTTTTCAACAGCCAGGGTGAAGGCAAGGCCGTGCCGGGGATTACCGAGCACATCCGCAAATTCTGGGACCCGCGCATGCGCAAGCAGATCATGGCGCATCTGGAAGCCGGTGGCGAAGGGCTCGATCCGAATGTGAAAGATGCGCTGGCGGCGCTGAAGAACTGAGACTGCCCAAAGCCAGAAGCTGCGGTTCCGGGGGCGCGAGCGCGCCAGCGCAAGCGAACCCGGAATCTTGCCATGGGACGATGAACATCCCGGGATTCCGGGTTCGTGCGAGCTGCGCTCGCCCGCCGGCAGGATGACAACGGGTAACCCGGCCTTAATCTTGCCAGCTCACGATCTGCCCGGCAAATTACAGGCTGGTGCCAACGGAGCGCGTGATGAGGAATTTGCTGCAGTGGTCGTGTCTGGCCGCCATTCTACTGGCGCCGTTGGCGGCACACGCCGACACCTGGCCGTCGAAGCCGATCAAGGCCGTCAACCCGTTTGGCGCCGGCAGCGCCGGGGACGTCGTGCCGCGGCTGTTCTTCGAGCGGCTGAGCGCCGAACTGGGCCAGCCGATCATCATCGAAAACCGCGTCGGCGCCGGCGGCTCCATCGGCACCGGGGCGGTCGCCAAGAGCGAGCCCGATGGCTACACGCTGCTGTCGCAGACCAATGCGATCTCTATCGCGCCGGCGATCTTTCCCAATCTGGCCTATGACACCAGCCGCGATCTCGCCTCCGTGCTGATGATCGGCTACAGCGCCAATGTGATGATCGTGGCGAACGAGCGGCCGTGGAAGACCGTGCAGGACTTCCTCGCCGCCGCACGCACCAAAGGCACGGTGATCGATTTCGGCTCGGTCGGCGTCGGCAGCGCGGTGCACATCACCTCGGAAAAATTCCGCGCCGCTGCCGGCTTCCACGCCTCGCATATTCCCTATCGCGGCGGCTCGGAGGTCATCACCGACATCATCGGCGGCCGCATCGACTTCTACTTCTGCCCGCTGGCGACGGCGCTGCCGCTGATCCGCGAGGGGCAGGTGCGCGCCCTCGTCGTCTCGACGCCGACGCGGCTGCGCGACCTGCCGGAGGTGCCGACCCCGATCGAGGCGGGTCTCACGGATGCCGACAGTTCGATCTGGTTCGGCGTGTTCGTGCCCGCAAAGACGCCGGCGGAGATCATCGGGAAGCTCTACGCCAGCGGCACGAAAGTCCTGAACACCGCGGAGATGCAGGCCAGCCTGAAGAAGCTCGGCGTGGAGCCGATGCCAATGCAGCCGGCGGAGCTCGATGCCCTGCTGGTGAAGGAAATTGCGGCGAACAAGCTGTTGCTGAAGGGCGAGGGGAAGTAGCTCACCTTGTCGTTCCGGGGCTCGAGCGCGTGAGCGCGAGAGAACCCGGAACCTCGGAATGTTCAGCCCGATTTCCAGATTCCGGGTTCGCTCGCAGCTTTCGCTGCTCGCGTCCCGGAATGAAAATCTATCCCGGTCCATTTCTTGCTTTCCTTTCGCGCGTCGGCCCATTATCGGGCCACGCCGTTCCCCTGGAACGGCGCAACCGGAGCGCGTGATGAAGAAGTTTGTTCGGTGGTCCTGTGCGGCCGCCCTCCTGCTGGCGCCGTTGGCGGTGCAGGCGGATACCTATCCCTCCAAAATGATCCGGGCCACCATCCCGTTCGGCGCCGGAAGTGCCACGGACGTGGTGCCGCGCATCGTATTCGAGCGGCTCGGCGTCGAACTCGGCCAGTCGATCGTGGTGGAAAACCGCGTCGGCGGCGGCGGCTCGATCGGCACCGGCGCCGTCGCCAAGGCTGACCCCGATGGCTATTCGATCCTGGCGCATTCCTCGGCAATCACCATTACGCCGGCGATCTTCCCGAACCTGCCCTATGACACCAGCCGGGACCTGTCCGGCGTGTTGATGATCGGCTCCAGCGCCAATGTGATGATCGTGCCGACGTCGCGGTCGTGGAAGACGGTTCAGGATTTCCTGGCCGATGCCCGCGCCAAGGGCGCGCAGATCAATTTCGGATCGGTCGGCATCGGCAGCAACGTGCATATCAGCGCGGAGAAGTTCCGCATCGCCGGCGGCTTCGAGGCAACCCACATTCCGTATCGTGGCGGCCCCGACGTGATCGCCGACATTCTCGGCGGCCGGATCGATTTCTACTTCTGCCCGCTGTCCACCGCGCTGCCGCTGATCCGCGATGGCCAGGTCCGCGCGCTCGTGGTGTCCTCGGCGACCCGCTCGCCGGATCTGCCGGACGTGCCGACCCCGGCCGAGGCCGGCGTGCCCGGCGGCGACAGCTCGATCTGGTTCGCGATGTTCGTGCCGTCGAAGACGCCGCGCGACATCATCGAGAAATGGCATGCCGCCGGCGTCAAAGTACTGGCGCAGCCCGACATGCAGGCCAGCCTGAAGAAGCTCGGCGTCGGCCCGATGCCGATGACGCCTGCCGAGCTCGACGACCTGATCGCCAAGGAAATTGCGGCGAACAAGTTGTTGCTGAAGAACGTGAAGCAGTAACCAAACACGCCATGTCGTCCCCGCGAAAGCGGGGACGACATGCGGAAAGGCTTTTGTTACTTGCCCTTGCTGGCACCCTTTTCTGCCGCGCGTCGCAAGGCTTCGGCAAACGCGCCGCCGACCGCCGGCTCACCCTGCTTCTTCGGCGCCGACGATGTCATAGACTGCCGCTCGTTGACGCGCGGGCCGCGGTCGGCCTGCGGGCGATCGGCCTTGGGGCCCACCGCGTCGTCCATGCGCAGGCTCAGCGCGATGCGCTTGCGCTGCACTTCGACTTCCAGAACTTTCACCTTGACGATGTCGCCGGATTTCACGACCTCGCGCGGGTCCTTGATGAAGGTCTTCGACATCGCCGAGATGTGGATCAGGCCGTCCTGATGCACGCCGATGTCGACGAAGGCGCCGAACGCCGCGACGTTGGTCACGGTGCCCTCGAGGATCATGCCGGGCTTGAGATCGCTGAGCTTCTCGACGCCCTCCATGAACACCGCGGCCTTGAACGCCGGACGCGGATCGCGGCCGGGTTTTTCCAGCTCGCGCAGAATGTCAGTCACCGTCGGCAAGCCGAAGGTGTCATCGACATAGGCCTTCGGCTGCACGGTGCGCAGGATCTCGGCATTGCCGATCAGCGCCTTGATGTCGCTTTTGGTCGCCGCGAGAATTTTGCGCACGATCGGATAGGCTTCCGGATGCACGCCGGACCTATCCAGCGGATCCTCGCCGTCGCTGATGCGCAGGAAGCCCGCGCATTGCTCGAACGCCTTGGGACCCAGTCGCGGAACTTCCTTCAGCGCCTTGCGTGACTTGAACGGGCCGTTGGCGTCGCGGTGCTGCACGATGCTCTGCGCCAGCCCCGAGCCGATGCCGGAGACGCGCGCGAGTAGCGGCGCGGAGGCCGTATTGGCATCGACGCCGACGGCGTTCACGCAGTCTTCGACGACGGCATCGAGCGATTTCGCAAGCTTGCTCTCGCCGAGATCGTGCTGGTACTGGCCAACCCCGATCGCCTTCGGATCGATCTTCACCAGTTCCGCCAGCGGATCCTGCAGGCGGCGGGCGATCGACACCGCGCCGCGCAGCGTGACGTCGAGTCCCGGCAATTCTTCCGAAGCAAAGGCCGAGGCCGAATAGACCGACGCGCCGGCTTCCGACACCACGATCTTCGACATCTTCAGATCCGGCAGCAACTTCACCAGCTCCATCGCCAGCTTGTCGGTCTCGCGCGACGCGGTGCCGTTGCCGATCGCGATCAGCTCGACCTTGTGCTTGACGGCGAGCTTGCCGAGCGTCGCGAGTGACGCATCCCATTGCCGCTGCGGCTCGTGCGGATAGACCGCGAGCGTGTCGACAACTTTGCCGGTGGCGTCGATGACCGCGACTTTCACGCCCGAACGGAAGCCGGGATCGAGGCCCATCGTCACCTTGGCGCCGGCAGGCGCCGCCAGCAGCAGGTCGCGCAAATTGGAGGCGAACACGCGCACCGCTTCGGTCTCCGCGGCGGTCCAAAGCCGCATCCGCAGATCGATGTTGAGATGTACCTGGATCTTGGTACGCCACGCCCAGCGCACCGTCTCGACCAGCCATTTGTCGCCCGGCCGCTTCTGATCGCTGATGCCGAAGCGCTGCATGATCTTCATCTCGTAGGACGACACGACCACGGCGGTGGAGGGCTCCGCCGGCGGGCGGTCGGGCTGCATCTGCAGATCGAGGATCTCTTCCTTCTCGCCGCGGAACATCGCCAGAATGCGATGCGACGGCAATTTGTTGAGCGGTTCGCTGAATTCGAAGTAGTCCTTGAACTTCTCGCCTTCGGCCTTCTTGCCTTCGCGGACCTTCGAGGCCATCAGCCCGTTCGACCACATCTGCTCGCGCAGCGCGCCGATCAGGTCGGCATCTTCGGCAAAACGCTCGACCAGAATGGCGCGCGCGCCGTCCAATGCCGCGACGACGTCGGCGACGGCCTTGTCGGCATCGACGAAAGCCTCGGCGACCTGCTTCGGATCGTTCTGCGGCTCGGTCAGCAGCAATTCCGACAAAGGCTCGAGGCCGGCTTCCTTGGCGATTTCCGATTTGGTGCGGCGCTTCGGCTTGAACGGCAGATAGATGTCTTCGAGGCGGCCCTTGCTGTCGGCGGCCATGATCGCGGCCAGTACCTTGTCGTCGAGCTTGCCCTGTTCCTTCACCGAATCCAGGATCACGAGGCGGCGGGCTTCCAGTTCGCGCAGATAGTTCAGGCGCTCTTCCAGGTTGCGCAATTGCGTGTCGTCGAGCTCGCCGGTGACTTCCTTGCGGTAGCGGGCGACGAACGGCACCGTGGCGCCACCGTCGAGCAGTTCGACGGTCGCCGACACCTGCTGCTCGCGGACGCCCAGTTCTTCCGCAATCTGTCGAATAATATTTGCCAACGCGCAGTTCCTTCGCAACATCGCGGCGGGTCACTTCCCCGCCGTCGGGAGACGCTTATGAACCCATGCCGGGCGATTCATCAACCCCGATGGGGAGCCATTCAATGTTCTGTGGATGGCCTTGTTTTATCCCGTAAATTGCGGCTTTTCCCGCCAAATCTGCGCTTGCGTGCAGTGCAAAAAGATAAAGCTAGATCGGCGGCGTCGATCTGTGTAGACGGACGTTCCTTCCGGGAGCGATGATGTCTACTTGCGGTCTAGATTTTGGAACGTCGAACACGACGCTCGGCACCCTGAAGGGCGATGTCCCGGTCCTGGCGGAGCTGGAGGCCGGCCACACGACAATTCCCTCGGCGATCTTCTTCGAGGCCGACGGCGCCACCCTGATCGGCCGCAGGGCGATCGAAGCCTATGTCGAAGGCACGTCCGGCCGGCTGATGCGCAGCCTAAAATCGGTGCTGGGTACGTCGCTGATCGACGAGACCACCCGGACCGGCCGCGAGCGCATCTCGTTTCGCGATATCATTGCGTGGTATCTCACCGCCGTGAAACGGCGCGCCGAGACGGCGACCGGAAAACCGTTGCGCAACGTGGTGCATGGCCGCCCGGTGCATTTCGTCGACAACAACGAAGCCAACGACCGCAAGGCGGAGGCGACCCTGCGCGACATCGCCACCGAGGTCGGCTTCGAGCAAGTGACCTTCCAGTTCGAGCCGATCGCCGCGGCACTCGATTACGAGCGCACGCTGCATTCCGAACAGATCGCGCTGATCGCCGACATCGGCGGCGGCACCTCGGACTTCTCCATCGTGCGGCTCTCGCCGGAGCGGCATCTCAAGGCCGAGCGCCAGGCCGACATTCTCGCCAATGACGGCGTGCGGATCGGCGGCACCGATTTCGACCGCCAGCTCAGCCTCGGCGTCATCATGCCGTTGCTCGGCTACCGCACGGCGATGAAGCGCGCCGGGCTCGACGTGCCCTCGGGCTATTTCCACGATCTCGCGACCTGGTCGAACATCAACCGGATGTACGAATCCAAGGTGATGAACGAGGTCCGCCAGGTCCGTTACGAGGCCAAGCAGCCGGAATTGCTCGATCGCCTGGTCCGCGTGCTCGACGAGCAGCGCGGCCACACGCTGGCGATGGAGATCGAGGACGCCAAGATCGCATTGTCCTCGGCGCCGAATTCGAGCATCGCGCTGGACTGGATCGAGCCGGGGCTCAAGGCCGGCGTCGCGCGGAAAGAGCTGGTCGGTCACACCACCTCGCTCGCCGATCGCATCACCGCGCGGATCGGGATCTGCCTCGAGCAGGCCGGCCTGCAGGCTGATGACATCGACGCCGTGTTCCTCACCGGCGGCTCGGTGCAGCTCGCCCATGTCCGCAAGGCGATCACCTCCGCCGTGCCGAATGCCCGCGCCATCGAAGGCGACACGTTTGGCGCGGTTGGCAAGGGCCTGACCATCGAGGCGGTGAGGCGCTACGGGCCGGGCTAGGCGCGCGCTCTTGATCGGCACCGCCGCGCCGCCATATTAAGCCCATGACCAAGCTTTCGAATCGCGAACGTATGCTCGCCGCCGGCCTCGAAGTCGTGCATGCGCACGGCTATGCCGGGGCCAGCGTGCGCGACATCGTCAGCGCGGCGGGCGTGCCGCAGGGCTCGTTCACCAACCACTTTGCCTGCAAGGAAGAGTTCGTCCTCGAGATCCTCGATCTCTACGTTGCCGCCGGCCGCGAGCTGATGGCGGCGACGCTGCTCAACGAAAAGCTGTCACCGTTGCAGCGGTTGAGCGACTACCTCGACGCCAACCAGTCACGGCTCGACGCCAACCAGATGCGCAACGGCTGCCTGTTCGGCAATTTCTCCGCGGAAGCCACCGACCATAGCGAGCCGATCCGTGCGCGGCTGGTCGAGATTTTTGCGGAGCTGCAGCGTCATCTGGCGATCTGTCTGCGCGCCGCCGTCGAGGCCGGCGAATTGCCGGAAGACTTTGCAACTGACGAGGTGGCCGGCTTCATCGTCTCGTCGCTGCAGGGCGCCTGCCTGCTGGCCAAGGCGGAACGCAGCCCCGCGCCCTTCACCCGCTTCAAGCAGGTGCTGTTCAGCCAGGTGCTGCGCTAGTGTCGCCGTAGGGTGGGCAAAGGCGTTCTCGCGCCGTGCCCACCGACTGCAGAGCGTGCGATGGTGGGCACGCCGTGCCGCGCTTTGCGCGATGCAGCTTTGCCCACCCCACAAGTGGTCGGCCCGGTTGCCGCCCCCCTCCCACTTCGATAGACCCCCCGGGCAACGCTGCGGCAATCTGCCGCCGCCAAGAACGACGTCCGGGAGACCCTATGAGCCAGACCGCCAGCGGCGCTGACGCAATGATGCGCGCCAAAACCGACATCGAGACCGCAACCATCCGCGCGATCTCGTGGCGGCTGATCCCGTTCCTGGTGCTGGCCTATTTCCTGGCCTATCTCG
Source organism: Tardiphaga sp. vice154 (assembly GCF_007018645.1). NCBI lineage: Bacteria > Pseudomonadati > Pseudomonadota > Alphaproteobacteria > Hyphomicrobiales > Nitrobacteraceae > Tardiphaga > Tardiphaga sp. vice154. The sequence goes on along the minus strand of NZ_CP041399.1, from coordinate 4,991,017 downwards.
ACCGCGTCAATCTCGGCTTCGCCGCGCTCACGATGAATGCGGAACTCAATTTTTCGCCGACGGTGTTCGCCTGGGGGGCCGGCATCTTCTTCGTCGGCTATTTCCTGTTCGAGGTTCCCTCCAATATCGCGCTCGAGAAATTCGGCGCCAGCCGCTGGATCGCGCGCATCATGGTCACCTGGGGGCTGATCTCGGCGCTGATGGCGGTGGTGTCGGGGCCGTGGAGCTTCTACTCGCTGCGCTTCCTGCTCGGCATTGCCGAAGCCGGTTTCTTCCCCGGCATCATTCTCTATCTGACCTACTGGTACCCGGCCGAATACCGCGCACGCTTCCTGGCCGCCTTCGCCATCGCCGTGCCGGTATCGACCGTGATCGGCGCGCCCGTCTCCGGCATGCTGCTCGGGCTCGACGGCATGATGGGCCTGAAAGGCTGGCAGTGGCTGTTCATCATCGAGGGCATTCCCTCGGTGGTGCTCGGCGTCGTCTGCTGGTTTTACCTCACCGACCGGCCGTCGCAGGCGACCTGGCTGTCGGCCGAGCAGAAAGCCTGGCTGGAACAGCGCATCGACGCGGAAGTCGCCGCCAAGAAGGAAGCCGGGCAGCTGACGCTGTGGCAGACCATGGCCTCGGGCCGCGTGCTGATGCTGTCGCTGATCTATTTCTGCTTCGTCGCGGCATTGTACGGCATGCAGTTCTGGCTGCCGCAGATCGTCAAGGCGTTCGGCTTCAGCAACGTGCAGACCGGCTTCGTCACCGCGATTCCCTATGCGTTCGGCTCGGTGGCGATGATCCTGTGGGCGCGGCATTCCGACAGGACGCGCGAACGCGTCTGGCACGTCGGGCTGCCGATGATCCTGATCTCGGTATCGCTGGGCACGGCCGGCCTGCTGACCGACCCCACCTGGACGATGGTCGCGCTCTCAGTCGCCGCGATCGGCGTGTTCTGCACCTTTGCGCTGTTCTGGACGCTGCCGACCTCGTGGCTGACAGGGGCCGCCGCCGCCGGCGGCATCGCCATGATCAACTCGATCGGCAACCTTGCCGGCTTTGGCGGGCCCTATCTGATCGGCTGGATCAAGGAGGCGACCGGCTCGACCTCGACCGGCCTGCTGGTGCTGGCGGTAATGCCGCTGATCGCCGGTGCCTTGGTATTGTTCGGCAAGCACGACACCTCGGCGGAGTTCGCAGCAGTGCGAAAACAACCCGCGATCTAAACAAATTCTGACCACTGACGAATATTGACATTCGTCAGTGGTCAGGCCAGTTTCCGCGGGACGCCACCCGAAGGAAGCTCAGCGATGTCCGGCCTCTCCATTCTCCATTTCCGCCAGCCACTCGTGCTAGCTTTGATGCTGCCCGCCCTGGCGCTGGCCGGTTGCGGCAAGAAGGAAGAGGCCAAGGCCGAGCCGCCGCGGCCGGTGCTGGTCGCGACCGTCAAATTCCAGCCGGAGCAGCCGGCGCGCAGCTTTGTCGGCACCATCAAGCCCAGGGTCGAGACCGACATCGGCTTCCGCGTCCCCGGCAAGATCGCCAAACGCCTGGTCGAGGTCGGCCAGACCGTCGAAATAGGCCAGCCGCTGGCCACGCTCGACGAGGTCGACCTGTCGCTGCAGGCCGAGCAGTCGGTCGCCGAACTTTCCGCCGCCACCGGCGTACTGGCGCAGGCCGCCGCCGCCGAGGGCCGCGCCAATGAATTGCGCGCCAAGGGCTGGTCGACGCAGGCCCAGCTCGATCAGGCCAAGGCCTCCGCCGACGAGGCCCGCGCCCGCCTCAACCGCGCCGAGCGCTCGGTCAATCTGACCAAAAACTCTCTATCTTATGCGACGCTGCTGGCCGACACCCGCGGCGTCGTCACCGCGACTCTGATCGACCCCGGCCAGGTCGTGGCCGCCGGCCAGACCGCGGTGCGCGTCGCGCGCTTTGCCGAGAAGGAGGCCGTGGTGGCCATCCCGGAGACGCTGGTCGGCCGTGCCAAGGATGGCACCGCGAGCGTGTCGCTGTGGTCGGAGCCCGGCCGGCGCTATGCCGCGAAGCTGCGCGAAATCGCGCCGAATGCCGATCCGGCGACCCGCACCTATCTCGCCAAATTCTCGCTCCCCGATGCCGACGACAAGGTGTCGCTCGGCATGACCGCAACCCTGACCCTGTCGGACGTCACCTCCGAACGCGTCGCGCGGCTGCCGCTGTCGGCGCTGTTCAGCCAGGGCGCCAATCCTTCGCTCTATACCGTCAACGACAATGGCGAGATCGCGCTGCAGCCAGTGAAAGTGAAATCCTACGAGAGCAACGACGTGATCATCACCGGCGGCGTCGAGGACGGCGCGCGCGTGGTGACGCTCGGCGTGCAGAAACTCGACCCGTCGCAAAAAGTCCGCATCGTTTCCGCATTGACCTTTTAAGGGCCACGCCGATGCATCGCTTCAATCTCTCTGCCTGGGCGGTCAGCCATCCCGCGCTGATCCTGTTCCTGATCGTGGCGCTCGGCATTGCCGGGTTCTTCTCCTACGAGAAGCTCGGTCGCGCCGAGGATCCGTCATTCACGGTCAAGGTGGTCAACATCACAGCGGTCTGGCCCGGCGCTACCGCACGCGAAATGCAGGAGCAGGTCGCCGATCCGATCGAGAAGAAGCTGCAGGAGCTGCCCTATTTCGACAAGGTGCAGACCTATTCGAAACCGTCCTTCAGCGCGATGCAGATGACCTTCAGGGACAATACGCCGCCGAAGGACGTGCCGTATCTGTTTTATATGCTGCGCAAGAAGCTCGCCGACGTGCAGGGCAGCCTGCCGACCAATCTAATCGGGCCGACGGTGAACGACGAGTTTAGCGACGTCGATTCTATTCTCTATACGATGACCGGCGACGGCGCCGACTACGCGCAACTGAAGAAGGTCGCCGAAGGGCTGCGACAGCGGCTGCTGAAAGTGCGGGGGGTCAACAAGGTCAATTTCTACGGTACCCAGGACGAGAGGATCTTCGTCGAATTCTCGCACGCCAAGCTGGCGACGCTCGGCATCACGCCGCAGACGCTGTTCGACTCGCTGGCCAAGCAGAACGCTATTGCGCCCGCCGGCACGGTCGAGACGTCGTCGCAGCGTGTGCCGTTGCGCGTCACCGGCGCACTCGACGGCTTCAAGGCGGTGGCGGAAACGCCGGTCGAGAGCGGCGGCCGCACCTTCCGCCTCGGCGATATCGCCACCGTCAGCCACGGCTTCGTCGATCCGCCGGATTTCAAGGTCCGGCAGCGCGGTACGCCGGCGCTGGCGCTGGGCGTGGTGACGGCGAACGGCGCCAACATTCTCGATCTCGGTCGCGAGGTCGAAAAGGCCAAGAACCAGTTCATGGCGGCGGTGCCGCAGGGCATCCAGGTCGAGCAGATCGCCGACCAGCCGGTGGTGGTCGAAAAGGCCGTCGGCGAATTCGTGCATTCCTTCATCGAGGCGCTGGCGATCGTGCTGTTCGTCTCGTTCCTGGCGCTTGGCTGGCGCACCGGCATCGTGGTGGCGCTGTCGGTGCCCTTGGTCCTGGCGATCGTCTTCATCGTGATGAATGCGATGCATATCGACCTGCACCGCATCACGCTCGGCGCGCTCATCATCGCGCTCGGCCTCTTGGTCGATGACGCCATCATCGCCGTGGAGATGATGGTGGTGAAGATGGAGCAGGGCTGGGACCGCGTCCGCGCCGCGTCCTACGCTTGGGAATCCACCGCGTTTCCGATGCTGACCGGCACGCTGATCACCGCGGTCGGCTTCCTGCCGATCGGCTTCGCCAATTCCGCGGTCGGCGAATATGCCGGCGGCATCTTCTGGATCGTGGCGATCGCGCTGATCGCCTCGTGGTTCGTGGCGGTGATCTTCACCCCCTATATCGGCGTCAAGCTGCTGCCGGATTTTACCTCCTATGCCAAGGCGCATCCCGATCCGCATGAAATCTACGAGACGCGGATGTATCGCGCCCTGCGCCGCGTGATCGCCTGGTGCGTCGATCACCGCATCAAGGTGGTGGTCACCACCGTCGGCATTTTCATCGCGTCGATCGTCGGCTTCGGCCATGTGCAGCAGCAATTCTTTCCGCTGTCGGAGCGGCCCGAACTGTTCCTGCAGTTGCGTCTGCCGGAAGGCACCGCCTTCGGCGTCACGGAAAAGTCCGTGCAGACCGCCGAGAAACTGCTCAAGGACGACAAGGACATCGCGACCTACACATCTTACGTCGGCCGCGGCTCGCCGCGTTTCTGGCTCGGCCTCAACCCGCAATTGCCGAATGAAGCCTTCGCCGAGATCGTCATCGTCGCCAAGGGCGTCGCTGAGCGCGAGCGCATCAAGGCGAAGATCGAGAAGGCGGCGGCCGAGGGCCAGCTCTCGGAGGCCCGCGTCCGCGTCGATCGCTTCAATTTCGGCCCGCCGGTCGGTTTCCCCGTGCAGTTCCGCGTGGTCGGGCCGGACACCGCGACGGTGCGCGGGATCGCCTACAAGGTCCGCGACGTCATGCGCGCCAACAAGAACGTCAAGGATCCGCATCTCGACTGGAACGAGCAGACGCCGTACCTCAAGCTGGTCGTCGATCAGGACCGCGCCCGTGCGCTCGGCCTGACGCCGCAGGAGCTGTCACAATCGCTGGCGATGCTGATCTCCGGCGCGCCCGTAACCACGGTGCGCGATGGTATCGAGAAGGTCGGCGTGGTGGCGCGTGCGGTGCCCGGCGAGCGGCTCGACCTCGGCCGCGTCGGCGACCTCACCATCACCTCCCGCAACGGCGTTGCCATCCCGCTGTCGCAGGTCGCCACGATCGAATACGCCCATGAGGAGCCGATCCTGTGGCGGCGCAACCGCGACATGGCGATCACCGTGCGCGGCGACGTCGTCGACGGCGTGCAGTCGCCGGATGTCACCAGCCAGATCGCGCCGCAATTGCAGGCGATCCGCGACAGCCTGGCGCCGGCCTACCGGATCGAGGCGGGCGGCGCGTTCGAGGAATCCGCCAAGGGCAACGTCTCGATCGCCGCCCTGTTTCCGCTGATGGTCATCCTGATGCTGACGCTCCTGATGATCCAGTTGCAGAGCTTTTCGCGGCTGGTGCTGGTGTTTCTGACCGCGCCGCTCGGCATCATCGGGGCCTCGCTGGCGCTGAACGTCGCCAATGCCCCGTTTGGCTTCGTGGCTTTGCTCGGGCTGATCGCGCTGGCCGGAATGATCATGCGCAACGCCGTGATCCTGGTCGACCAGATCGAGAGCGACGTCGCCCACGGCCTGACCCGCCATGAGGCGATCGTCGAGGCCACGGTGCGCCGGGCGCGCCCGGTGGTGCTGACCGCGCTGGCGGCGATTCTGGCGATGATCCCGCTGACGCGCTCGGCTTTCTGGGGACCGATGGCGATCACTATTATGGGCGGGCTGTTCGTCGCGACCTTCCTGACGTTATTGTACCTGCCGGGGCTTTATGCGCTCTGGTTCCGCAAGACGCTCGAGGAACGCGGCCCCGGCGAGGACGTCGATCACCACGCCCCGCAGCATCACGACGAACGGCAGCTGCCTCGGCTTGCCGCAGCCGCGGAATAATAGAAGACCGTGCGATCATGACCCTCGTTTCCGACACCGTCGAAGCCGACATGCAGGCCCGCATCATCGTGGTGGCGGAACGCCTGTTCCGCGACATCGGCTACCAGAAGACCACGGTGGCCGACATCGCCCGCCAGTTGCGGATGAGCCCGGCCAATGTCTACCGCTTCTTCGACTCCAAGAAGTCGATCAACGAAGCGGTGGCACGGCGGTTGATGGGTGAGGTCGAGGACGCCGCGCATCGGATCGTCGCCGGGCCGCAGCCGGCGCAGCTGCGGTTGCGCGAGCTGCTGTCGTCGATCCACCACATGAATGCGGAGCGCTATGTCGGCGATGCCAAGCTGCACGAGATGGTCGCCATCGCGATGGAGCAGAGCTGGGACGTCTGCACGGCCCATATGGAGCACATCACCGGCAATATCGCCGAGGTGATCGCCGCGGGTGCGGCCTCCGGCGAATTCCACGCGCCCGACGTGGCGCTGGCCGCGATGTGCACCTGCACCGCGATGCTGCGGTTCTTCCACCCGCAGATGATCGCGCAATGCTCCGACAAGCCCGGCCCCTCGCTCGACCAGATGATCGACTTCGTCCTTGCCGGGCTCGCGCCGCGCGGCTAGACGACAGCGCGAACGCCAGCACAGGGGATTTCAGCGTGAACGCCAGCGACCTGCATTCCTACCAGCCGAAGGACGGCCACGGCCTCAAGCACGATCCCTTCAACGCCATCATCGGCCCGCGGCCGATCGGCTGGGTGTCGTCGCGTGATGCGGACGGCCACGTCAATCTGGCGCCCTACAGCTTCTTCAATGCTTTCAATTACACGCCGCCCTTGATCGGTTTCTCCTCGATCGGCGTCAAGGATTCCACCCGCAACATGCAGGCAACGGGCGAGTTCGTCTGGAATCTGGCGACGATGGACCTGGCAAAACAGATGAACGCGACCGCAGCCCATGTCGGCCCCGAGGTCGATGAATTCGAGATCGCCGGATTGACGGCGGTGCCGAGCACGCTGGTCAACGTACCCCGGGTCGGCGAAAGCCGCGTCGCGTTCGAATGCAAGGTCACGCAGATCATCGAACTCACCGGCGCCAATGGTGCGTCGGCCAACGCCTTCCTGACGATGGGCGAGGTGGTTGCCATCCACATCGACAAGAGCCTGATCGTCGATGGCGTCTACCAGACCGCGCTGGCCGGCCCGATCCTGCGCGCCGGCCGCCGCGGCGACTATTTCCATATCCGGCAGGACGCCATGTTCGAGATGAACCGGCCGGATTAGTTCCATCATCGGCGTGCCGGCCAATGTTCAGTGCACCTCTCCCGGAGGGAGAGGTCGGATGATCGAGCGTAGCGAGATCATCCGGGTGAGGGGTTAGGGACCTCTCGATGGCGCTGTGCCCCCTCACCCGACCGGCTTCGCTGCGCTTCGCCGATCGACCTCTCCCCAACGGGGAGAGGTGACAAAACATATCCCTTTCGACTCGATCGACGGCGAACTTGCTATTCACTTGAAATTCCCGTGACGACAAGTCACGGCGTTGCACCGCGCAATTGCGGAACGGTTGCGGTATCCTGCCGTTGAAAATGGCTCGGTTCCCGAACCCAAACATCCCAGAGCAAATGCGCCCGGCGGCGCCGGCCCCAGGCATGCCGCCGCTGCGATCCCGGAGGGTCTTCCCATGAGCTCCACCCATTTCCGTCGCGACCATATCTCCAAGCCGATCTTCCGCTGGGCGAAGGGCGTGCTGCCGACCATGTCGGACACCGAGCGCGAGGCGCTGGAAGCCGGCGACACCTGGTGGGACGCCGATCTGTTCACCGGCCATCCGGACTGGGCCAAGCTGCTGAAGGTAAAACCCGCGGCGCTGACAGCCGAGGAGCAGGCGTTCATGACCGGGCCGGTCGATACGCTGTGCGAGATGCTCGACGACTGGAAGATCAACTGGGAGCTGCGCGACCTGCCGCTGGAGGTCTGGGACTTCATCAAGCGCGAAAAATTCTTCGGTATGATCATCCCGAAGGAATATGGCGGGCTCGGCTTCTCGCCATTTGCTCACTCCGAAATCGTGCGAAAAATCTCGTCGCGCTCGGTGGTCGCCGCGGTGACCGTGATGGTGCCGAACTCGCTCGGGCCCGGCGAATTGCTGATGAAATTCGGCACCGACGACCAGCGCCAGAAGTGGCTGCCGAAGCTGGCCGATGGCCGCGACATTCCCTGCTTCGGCCTGACCAGCCCGGAAGCCGGCTCGGATGCGGCGGCGATGGTCGACAGCGGCATCATCTGCAAGGGCACGTTCGAGGGCCGCGAGGTGCTTGGCCTGCGCCTGAACTGGCACAAGCGCTATATCACGCTGGGTCCCGTCGCGACCCTGATCGGCCTGGCCTTCAAGGCTTATGACCCCGACCACCTCGTCGGCACCGAGGACGAACTCGGCATCACCGTGGCGCTGATCCCGTCGCATCTCGACGGCGTCGAGATCGGCCGCCGCCATCTGCCGTCGATGCAGGTGTTCCAGAACGGCCCCAACAAGGGCCACGACGTCTTCATCCCGATGGACTACATCATCGGCGGGCAGGAGCGGCTGGGGCAGGGCTGGAAGATGCTGATGTCGGCGCTGGCCGCCGGGCGCGGCATCTCGCTGCCGTCGCTGTCCGCCGCCGGCGCCGCCTACGCGGCGCGCACCACCGGGGCCTATGCGCGGATCCGCGAGCAGTTCAACATCCCGATCGGCAGGTTCGAGGGCATCGAGGAGCCGCTGGCTCGGATCGCCGGCACGGCCTATCTGCTCGATGCGTCCCGGCGCATGACCTGCACCGCGCTCAATCTCGGCCATCATCCCGCGGTCATCTCCGGCATCATGAAGCTGCACGCCACCGAGCGGATGCGTACCGCGATCGACGATGCGATGGACATCCATGCCGGCAAGGCGGTGATCGACGGGCCGCAGAACTACCTGGGCAATCTGTATCGCTCGGTGCCGGTCGGCATCACGGTGGAGGGCGCCAATATATTGACGCGCAATCTGATCGTGTTCGGCCAGGGCGCGATCCGCGCGCATCCCTATCTGCTCTCGGAAATGAACGCGCTGGCCGACCCCGACAAGGCGCGCGGCCTCGATGCCTTTGACAGGGTTTTCTGGCGGCACGTCGGTCACAGCATCAAGACGCTGTTTCGCGCCTGGGGCCGTAGCTGGACCGGCGGCGTGCTGGCGCCGGCGCCGAATGCCGGCGATGCCACGATGTTCTATCGCCAGCTGTCGCGCTATTCCGCGGCGTTCGCACTGTGCGCCGACATGGCGCTGCTGACGATGGGCGGCGCGCTGAAGCGCAAGGAAATGCTGTCGGCGCGGTTCGGCGACATCCTGTCGGAACTGTATTTGCTCTCCGCCGTGCTGAAACGCTTCGAGGATGAGGGCCGCCAGCAGATCGATTTCGCGGTGCTGGAATGGTGCATGCACACCGGCTTCCGCACCATCGAGATGCGCTTTGCCGAAATCCTCGCCAACTTCCCGAACCGCTTCGTCGCGGGCCTCCTGAAGTTCATCGTGCAGCCCTATGGCGCCCGCACGCTCGGGCCTTCCGACCTTGTGACACGGCTGTGTGCGCTGAACATTCTTGAGCCCGGCGCCGCACGCGAGCGCCTGACGCCGGATCTCGCGCATGTCGATGACGATCGCGGCTTCGCGCGGCTGGAGCAAGCCTTTGCACTGGTTACGGCCGCCGACGGCATTGCCAAGCGGCTACGGACTTCGAAGATCAAGAAGTGGCAGGATGCCGTGGCCCGCGGCGTCATCACCCAGGCGGAGGGCGAACAGCTCGCGACGGCGCAGGCGGCGGCCGCGGCCGTCATCGCGGTCGACGACTTCGCGCCCGACGAACTCTCGCCGGGCTACAAGAAACCGGCGGACGTGCACCAGTTCTTCCAGCACCTCGGCGAGCAGAGGGCGGCCTCCTGATGGCAAGTTTCTCATGACAAGACCGGTCTATATCGTCGACGGCAGCCGCACGCCGTTCCTGAAGGGGCGCTCCGGGCCGGGCCCGTTCACGCCGGTCGATCTCGCCGTACAATGCGGCCGGCCTCTCCTGGCGCGGCAGAAGTTTGCGCCGGACGCTTTCGACCAGGTGATCCTCGGCTGCGTCAACGTCATTGCCGACGAGATGAATCCCGCGCGGGTCGCAGCCCTGCGGCTCGGCATGGGCGAGGCGATGGTCGCCTTCACCGTGCAGATCAATTGCGGCTCCGGCATGCAGTCGATCGATACCGCCTACCGCACTATCCGCGAAGGCTCTGCCAATATGATCCTGGCCGGCGGCGCGGAAGCGCTGAGCTACGCACCCTTGGTCTGGCCGCAGAACGGCGTGCGCTGGTTTGCTGGCCTCGCGATGGCCAAAGGCATGGTCGCCAAGGCCGCAGCCTTCGCCAGAGCGCGGCCGGCCTACTTCAAGCCGGTCATCGGCCTGGAGCGTGGCCTCACCGATCCGATCACCGACCTCAACATGGGCCAGACCGCCGAGAAGGTCGGTCACCTGTTCGGCATCACGCGGGCGCAGTCCGATGCCTACGCCAACGAGAGTCACAAGCGGCTGGCCCATGCGCAGGCGCAAGGCTGGCTGAAGGGCGAGGTCGAAACGGCCTTCGCCCGCGACGGCAAGTTTTATGACTTCGACGACGGCGTGCGGCCGGACTCGACGGTTGAGAAGCTGGCGTCGCTGAAGCCGGTGTTCGAGCGGCCGTGGGGCCAGGTCACCCCCGGCAATTCCTCGCAAATCACCGACGGCGCGTCTTGGACCATTCTCGCTTCCGAAGACGCCGTGCAAAAATATGGCCTGACGCCAAAAGCGAAAATCGTCGACAGCCAGTGGTCGGCGCTCGATCCCTCGATCATGGGGCTCGGTCCGGTGCTGTCCTCGAACGATCTCTTGAAGCGCAATAATTTGACGATTCACGACATCGACACCTGGGAGCTGAACGAGGCGTTCGCCACGCAGGTGCTGGGCTGCCTGGCGGCGTGGAATGACGAAAAATTCTGCCGCGAGGTGCTCGGCCTCGACGGCGTGGCCGGCGAGATCGATCGCGCGAAACTCAACGTCGACGGCGGCGCCATCAGCCTCGGCCATCCCGTCGGGACCTCGGGTAACCGCATCGTGCTGCATCTGGTCAATGCGATGCAGCGGCTCGGCACCAAGCGCGGCATCGCCACCGAATGTATCGGCGGCGGATTGGGCGGCGCGATGCTGATCGAAGCGTTATGAGGAACGGCATGCATAGCAAGATCATGGACGTCCTCGCCGACCGCGTGCTCGAACTGGGGCCCAGCAACACTGAATCGGCGGAGCAGGGCGCCTACAAGCACTTCAGGCTGACGCGCGACGCCGACGGCATCGCCTGGCTGTTGTTCGACCGCGCGGGCGCCAGCGCCAATACGCTGTCGGCCGACGTTCTGGAAGAATTCGATGCCGTGCTGGCGGCGCTGGAAGTCCACCGCCCGGCCGGGTTGGTGATCCGATCCGCCAAACCCTCCGGCTTCATCGCCGGCGCCGACGTCAATGAATTCCGCGGCGCCACTGACGCGCGGCTGGTGGAGACCGGGATTGGCCGGGCGCACGCCGTGATCGACCGGCTGGAAACGCTGAAGATTCCGACCGTCGCCGTGATCCACGGCTTCTGTCTCGGCGGCGGGCTCGAAGTCGCACTGGCCTGCCAGTCGCGCATCGCGATCGAGGATGCGCGGTTCGGCTTTCCCGAAGTGATGCTCGGCCTGCATCCGGGCCTTGGCGGCACCGCGCGCTTCACCAGCCTGGTCAATCCGATGCAGGCGATGACCCTGATGCTGACCGGCAAGACGATCGATGCGCGCAAGGCGAAATCGCTCGGCCTGGTCGATGCCGTGACGCAGGAGCGCCACGTCCGCAACGCGGTGAAGGACGCCGTATTCGGCCGGCTGCGCCGCGCCAGGCCCGGCCTGCTCCATGCGTTGCTCAACTTCTCGCCGGTCCGCGGTATCCTCGCCTCGCGCATGATCGCCGAGGCCGGCAAGGCCGCGCCGCGCGAACACTATCCCGCGCCCTATGCGCTGATCGCTCTGTGGGAGCGCCACGGCGGCAACCGCGCTGCGATGCTGCGCGCCGAGCAGGCGTCGTTCGCCGATCTGATGGTGACGCCGACGGCGCAGAACCTGATCCGGGTGTTCTTCCTGCGCGAGCAGATGAAGAAGCTGGCGGGCGCCGGCCACACGATCGAACATGTCCACGTCATCGGCGCCGGCGCGATGGGTGGCGACATCGCGGCGTGGTGCGCGAATCAGGGGCTGCGCGTCACGCTGGCCGACATGAAACCGCAGCCGATCGCCGGCGCGGTCCAGCGCGCTGCCGATCTGTTCGGCAAGATCATGCGAAAGCGCACCGACCAGCGCGATGCGCTCGACCGGTTGATCCCAGACATGGACGGCGAAGGCGTGCGCAGCGCCGATTTGATCATCGAGGCCGTCAGCGAAAATCTCGATCTGAAACAGAAGGTTTTTGCGGCGATCGAGCCCCGCATGAAGCCCTCGGCGATCCTTGCCACCAACACCTCCAGCATTCCGCTGGAAGATATGCGAAGCTCGCTGGCCAATCCGGCCCGCTTGCTCGGGCTGCATTTCTTCAATCCGGTATCGCGGCTGCAACTGGTCGAGGTCGTCAGCCATGACCGCGTCGATGCCGGCCTGCTGAAGCAGGCGATGGCCTTCGTCGGCGCCATTGACCGGCTGCCGCTGCCGGTGAAGTCGTCGCCGGGCTTCCTGGTCAACCGCGCGCTGACGCCCTACATGCTCGAAGCCATGGTGATGCTCGACGAGAAGATCGACAAGACCACCATCGACGCCGCTGCCGAGCAGTTCGGCATGCCGATGGGGCCGATCGAACTCGCTGATCAGGTCGGGCTCGATATCTGCCTTGCGGTCGGCGACATGCTGCGCTCGAAATTCGGCGATCTGCTGCCGCCGACGCCGGCCTGGCTGCGCGAAAAGGTCTCCCGCGGCGAACTCGGCCGCAAGACCGGGCAGGGCTTCTATACCTGGAAGGACGGTCGCGCCGACAAGACCTCCGGCGCCGTGGTAACGACCAAGCCGACCCAGGAAATGATCGACCGCCTGATGCTGCCGATGTCGAACGTCTGCGTCGCCTGCCTGCGCGAGGGCACGGTGGACAACGCCGACATGGTCGATGGCGCGATGATCTTCGGAACCGGCTACGCGCCCTTCCGCGGCGGCCCGATGAACTATGCCCGCAACCGCGGCGCGGAGAATATTGTGGCCACCTTGCGTACCCTGGCGGTAAAGCATGGCGACCGGTTTGCCCCTGACGAGGGATGGGAGAATTTCAAGTGACTCAAAGCGCGGCAGGTGACTGCCTATGACGGACGCAACATTGGCCCGGGGAACCGATCCGCGCAAAGAACCCACCGGCGACCTGACCATCCGGCAGCTTGCCATGCCGGCCGATACCAATGCCAATGGCGATATTTTCGGCGGCTGGCTGCTCGGCCAGATGGATCTCGGCGGGGGCATTTTCGCCTCCAAGATGGCCCGGTCGCGCACCGTCACCGTGGCCATCGACGCGATGAATTTCCGCAAGGCGGTGTTCGTCGGCGACGTTGTCTCGGTCCATGCGACGCTGGTGCGGATCGGAAAGACCTCGATCACCGTGCATCTGGAAGCCTGGGTGCTGCGCCGTAATGAAAACGCCTCGATCCTGGTGACCGACGGCCACTTCACCTATGTCTCGATCGACGAGCAGGGCCGCAAGCAACCGATCCAGCGCGAGGGCCAGCCGGTTTCCGCGTAGTCCGAATTGGAACGGAAATGGCGCCGCTCGGTTGATGGCCCGGAATATGCAGAGTTATGCATATCGGGGAATCGTCATGTCATCAGACACCTACATCATCGAAGTCAGCCAGCAGGCCGCCGGCATCGTCGTTCGCAATCCCGACGGCTATCGTTTCTTTGCCGCAACGCATCGGTTCAACCCGATGGAAGGTCAGCTGTTCGCCAACGCCCGCGAGGCCGAGCGCGCCGCTTTCCTGTTCGCGAGCCAGGGATTTCTGACCGCGCCGGTCATTGCCGCAGCTTGAGCGTTTCGCCGGTCTCCTGACGGGGCAAGGTGGGACAGGGGGCGCGCGACGTTGACGCGCGCGGTCAAATAACCGCACCATGGACGCCTTTGCTGAGGTGTTCCCGTGATCTGCCTGTCCCATCGCCAGACTGAAATACTCAACCTTGCCCGGACGACCGGGCGGGTGATGGTGGACGACCTCGTGCGCCGTTTCGAGGTCTCTGCGCAGACCATTCGAAAAGACCTCAACGACCTCGTCGACCATCGCTCGCTGACCCGGATCCACGGTGGCGCCATTATCGCCTCCGGCGTCGAGAATCTCGCTTACGAAGCGCGCCGCTTCGTCGCTGCCGACGAAAAGCGCGCCATCGGCATCGCGGCAGCCGCCCAGATCCCAAACGGCTCTTCGCTTTTCATCAACGTCGGTACCACCACCGAGGAAGTCGCCAGCGCGCTGACGGCGCATGAGGACCTGCTGGTGATCACCAACAACCTCAACGTCGCGATGATGCTGTACCGCCACCCGCGCATCGAGGTGATCGTCGCCGGCGGCACGGTGCGGCGAAGCGACGGCGCGGTGATCGGCTCCACCGCGATCGGTCTGATCGGCCAGTTCAAGGTCGATTATGCCATTATCGGCGCCTCGGCGATCGACGCCGAAGGCGCCCTGCTGGATTTCGACTATCGCGAGGTGCAGGCCGCGCAGGCGATAATGGCCAATGCCCGCTCGGTGATGCTGGTGGCCGATTCCACCAAGCTGCGACGTACCGCGGCGGTGCGTATCGCCCATATCAGCCAGGTCCAGACCTTCGTCACCGACGCGCCGCTGCCGCCGGGATTGCAGGCGATCTGCCAGAGCAAGGGCGTGCTGGTGATCGAGGCGCTGCCCGGCCGGGTGGAAGAAGCCGACGAGTTGAACCCGGAACCGACCGCGCTCTGAGCCAGCGAAGGCGCTCCGCTTCACCTCTCCCCGGCGGGGAGAGGTCGGAAGGCGCGAAGCGCGTTCCGGGTGAGGGGGCCGCGCGCCGACGAAACGTTCCTAACCCCTCACCCGGATGTTCTCACTCCGCTCCAACATCCGACCTCTCCCTTCGGGAGAGGTGGCCAATACAGCGGCAACCTCGCAAATCAAAACGCCCAAATTCCCCATTGCTTTCGTTTTTGGTTGTGTTTTAATCCAAACCGAAAGCCAAATCGCTCAAAGCGAAGATGGCGCGTCCTTTTCTCATGGAAGGCGCCGGATCAATTGGCGCAAGGGAGTCCGGGTGAGTTCAATTTTCGACCTCGCTATCATTGGCGGCGGCGTCAACGGCGTCGGCATCGCGCGTGACGCGGTGGGCCGCGGCAATTCCGTTTTACTGTGCGAAATGAACGATCTGGCCAGCGGCACCTCGTCATGGTCGACCAAGCTCGTGCATGGCGGGCTGCGCTACCTCGAATATTACGACTTCAAGCTGGTGCGCCACGCGCTGCTGGAGCGCGAGATCCTGTGGGGGATCGCGCCGCACATCATCCGGCCGCTGCGCTTCGTGCTGCCGCACCACGCCGGGCTGCGGCCGGCCTGGCTGCTGCGGCTCGGCCTTTTCCTCTACGACCATATCGGCGGCCGCAAGCTGCTGCCGGCCACCCGTACGCTGGACCTGGCGCATGACGCGTTAGGCAAGCCGCTCGCGCCCGGGCGCTTCAAGCGCGGCTTCGAGTATTCCGATTGCTTCGTCGACGATGCCCGGCTGGTGGTGCTGACCGCCCGCGATGCCGCCGACCGCGGGGCCGACATCCGGACCCGCACCCGCGCCACCGAGATCCGGCAGGTCGACGGCGTCTGGCAGGTCACCGTGCAGGATGCAGGTGGCGAGCGCAGCACGATCCGCGCCCGCGCGCTGGTCAATGCCGGCGGGCCGTGGGTCGAGCAGGTGCTGACGTCGGGGGCCGGATTCAATGCTAAAGCCAAGGTGCGGCTGGTGCAGGGATCGCACATCGTGGTGCCGAAAATATACAACCACGACCGCGCCTACATCTTCCAGAACGCCGACGGCCGCATCGTGTTCGCGATTCCCTACCAGGACGATTTCACCCTGATCGGCACCACCGACCTCGATTACGATGGCGATCCCGCGCAGGTTAAGATCTCCAAAGCCGAGATCGACTATCTCTGCGCGTCGGTCAGCGAATATTTGGCGAAGCCGGTGAAGCCCGAGGACGTGGTCTGGACCTATTCCGGCGTTCGCCCGCTGTATGACGACGGCGCCGACGAGGCCAAGGCGGCGACGCGCGATTATGTGTTTGAACTCGATCTGCCCGGTGGCGCGCCGCTGCTGTCGATCTACGGCGGCAAGATCACCACTTACCGCCGGCTCGCCGAGGAGGCGCTGCAGAAACTGGCCCCCTGGCTGAAGGGCAGCAAGGCGCCGGAAGGCTGGACCGCGCACGCGGCGCTGCCCGGCGGCGATTTCGACGTCTCGGCGCTCGACGCGCTGGTCGTCGAACTCAGGCGCGACTATCCGTTCCTGACACCGGCCCATGCCGATCGTCTC
Organism: Tardiphaga sp. vice154; assembly: GCF_007018645.1. Lineage (NCBI taxonomy): Bacteria > Pseudomonadati > Pseudomonadota > Alphaproteobacteria > Hyphomicrobiales > Nitrobacteraceae > Tardiphaga > Tardiphaga sp. vice154. The sequence continues at coordinate 4,974,838 of NZ_CP041399.1, read as the reverse complement.
GCGCATGCCTATGGTACGCGCGCGCAAAAAATGCTCGGGCAGGCGAAGGCGCTGGCCGATCTCGGCGTACCGTTCGGCGCCACGCTGACCGAGCGCGAGGTGAACTATCTCATCGCCAACGAATTCGCGGTCACCGCTGAGGATATCGTGTGGCGGCGCTCCAAGCTCGGACTGCGGATGTCGGCGGCCGAGATTGCAACGCTGCAGGACTGGATCACGGCGCATCACCAGCCATCGGCCAGCCCGGTCATCGCCGCAGGAGCACGTCCATGAGCGTCAGCCTCGACCATGTATCATGCACGGTGGAGGGGATGACGACGATCGACGTGTCGTTGACACTGCAGCCGGGCACGCTGAGCGTGCTGCTCGGCCCGACGCTTTCCGGCAAGACGTCGATCATGCGGCTGCTCGCCGGGCTGGACAGACCGACGACGGGGCGCGTGCTGGTCGACGGTGTCGACGTCACCGGCGCCGACGTGCGCAAGCGCTCGGTGGCGATGGTCTACCAGCAATTCATCAACTATCCCTCGTTCACGGTCTACGAGAATATCGCCTCGCCGCTGCGCGTGCAGGGTAAGTCGAAAGCGGAGATCGACAGCCGCGTCCGCGACGCCGCGCGATTGCTCAAGCTCGAGCCCTATCTCGACCGCACACCGTTGCAACTCTCCGGCGGCCAGCAGCAGCGCACCGCGATTGCGCGGGCGCTGGTCAAGGACGCCGACCTCGTGCTGCTCGACGAACCGCTGGCCAATCTCGATTACAAGCTGCGCGAGGAACTGCGCATCGAACTGCCGCGCATCTTCGAGGCGTCCGGCGCGATCTTCGTCTATGCGACGACCGAGCCTTCCGAAGCGCTGCTGCTCGGCGGCAATACCGTGTGCCTGTGGCATGGCGAAGTGCTGCAGATGGGCGATACATCGCGCGTCTATCGCCAGCCCGAAACGCTGCGCGTGGCCGAAGTGTTCTCCGATCCGCCGCTCAATCTGGTCGGCATCGAGAAACGCGATGGCTTCGTTCAATACGCCGGCGGCATCCGCGCGCCGGCCAGCGGCCTCTACGCAGCCCTGGCGGACGGCGCCTATCGCGTCGGCTTTCGCGCGCATCAGCTCGAAGTCGCCAGCGGCATCAAAGGTCGTCATGCCTTTGCGGCGGAAGTCACGGTGACCGAAATCACCGGTTCCGAAAGTTACGTGCATCTCAAGCGCGACGCCTCGAACTGGGTCGCGGTGCTGCAGGGCGTACATGATTTTCCGCCCGGCCATCACCTCGATGCCGTGCTCGATCCCGACAATCTCTTTGTGTTCGACGCCGGCGACCGGCTGGTCGCCGCGCCGACGTCGATGTAGGAGCGAAGATGGCCCGCATCGATCTCGTCGATCTCGCGCATTCCTACGGCGGCAATGCTGCGGCGGAAGAAAGCTTCGCGCTGAAGCCGATCTCGATGACGTGGCGGCAGGGCGGCGCCTATGCGCTGCTCGGGCCAAGCGGCTGCGGCAAGACCACGCTGCTCAATCTGATTTCCGGCATCGTCACGCCGTCGCGCGGCAAGATACTGTTCGATGGCGCCGACATAACCCGTGCCACCACGCAGCAGCGCAACATCGCGCAGGTGTTCCAGTTTCCGGTGATCTACGACACCATGACGGTCGGCGAAAACCTGGCTTTTCCGCTGAAGAACCGCGGTGTCGCTAGGCCGGAGATCGAGAAGCGCGTCAGGGAGATTGCCGAGCTGCTCGATCTCACGCCGGTGCTGAACCGCAAGGCGACGCGGCTCACCGCCGACGCCAAGCAGAAGATTTCGCTCGGCCGCGGCCTGGTGCGTTCCGATGTCGCAGCCGTTTTGTTCGACGAACCGCTGACGGTGATCGATCCCGCGCTGAAATGGGAACTGCGTTCCAAGCTGAAGGCGCTGCACCGCGCGCTGGATCTCACCATGATCTACGTCACCCACGACCAGACCGAGGCGCTGACCTTCGCCGACACAGTGGTGGTGATGCATGACGGCCGCGTCGTTCAGGCCGGCACGCCGCAGCAATTGTTCGACAGACCGGAGCACACCTTTGTCGGCTATTTCATCGGCTCGCCCGGCATGAATATCGTACCCGCCACGGTCAATGGCCGCGAGGCTGTTATCGACGGCCACACCATCGCACTCCAGCGCAACTACGATGCGTTGCCGGCCGGCGCCAGGGTCGAGATCGGCGTGCGCCCCGAATTCGTCGAGGTCGCCGCTCCGGCGCCGGGGCGGCTGGCGGCGACCATCGAGCGTATCGACGATCTCGGCCGCGTCCGCTTTGCGCGGGTGCGGATCGGCGATGTGAAGTTCGCCGCGCGCGTCCCGAACGGTTTTTCGATTCCCGGCAGTGAAGCTGGCTTGATCTTCGATCCCGCCCGGGTCCACATTTATGCCGACAGCCGCCTCGTCGAGGGCCAAGATCTTGAAGGTCGCGCGTGATGGACAAGACGGTCAACCAAAAAGCCTGGTTCCTGGTGCTGCCGGTATTTCTGGTGGTGGCGTTCTCCGCCGTGCTGCCGCTGATGACGGTGGTGAACTATTCGATGCAGGACACCTTCGGCAACAACCAGTTCTTCTGGAATGGCGTCGGCTGGTTCAAGGAATTGCTCGATCCATCCACCGATCTCGGCGGACGTTTTCTGGCCTCGCTGGGCCGCAACCTGGCCTTCTCGGCGATCATCCTCGCCATCGAAGTGCCGCTCGGCATCGTCGTCGCATTGTCGATGCCGCGCGAGGGCTGGCGCGTCGCTGCCTGCCTCGTCATCATGGCATTGCCGCTGCTGATCCCGTGGAATGTGGTCGGCACCATCTGGCAGATCTTCGGGCGCCCCGACATCGGCCTGCTCGGCTACACGCTCAACCACATGGGCATCGACTATAATTACGTCTCCAACGAGTTCGACGCCTGGGCCACCGTGATCGTGATGGACGTCTGGCACTGGACCAGCCTCGTGGCGCTGTTGTGCTATGCCGGGCTGAAATCGATTCCGGATGCCTATTATCAGGCAGCCCAAATCGACGGCGCCTCGCGCTGGGCGGTATTCACAGCCATCCAGCTGCCCAAGCTCAACCGCGTGCTCTTGATCGGCGTGCTGCTGCGCTTCATGGACAGCTTCATGATCTATACCGAACCCTTCGTCGTGACCGGCGGCGGGCCGGGCAATTCGACCACCTTCGTATCGATTGAGCTGGTCAAGATCGCGCTCGGCCAGTTCGACCTCGGCAAGGCTGCGGCCTTGTCGCTGGTCTACAACCTGATCATCCTGATCGTGTGCTGGGTATTCTACACCGTGATGACCAATGTCGGCGTCGATCACAGCAAGCATGAGGGGGCGGTCTGATGCATTCGATCCCGGGGCGCCGTCTGATCCTGTCGCTGTTCCTGATCTTCCTGTTGCTGCCGATCTACTGGCTGGTCAACATGAGCTTCAAGACCAACGGCGAGATCGTTTCCACCATGACGCTGTGGCCGCACGCGCCCACGCTGGAGAATTACGCGCGCATCTTCACCGACGAGAGCTGGTATTCCGGCTACATCAATTCGCTGAAATACGTCGTCATCAACACCGTGCTGTCGATCTCCTTCGCGCTGCCGGCTGCCTATGCGTTCTCGCGCTACCGCTTCCTCGGCGACAAGCATTTGTTCTTCTGGCTGCTGTCGAACCGCATGGCGCCGCCGGCGGTCTACGCGCTGCCGTTCTTCAACCTCTATTCGGCGATCGGCCTGTTCGATACGCCGTGGGCGGTGGCACTGGCGCACTGCCTGTTCAACGTGCCCTTGGCCGTCTGGATTCTGGAGGGCTTCGTCTCCGGCGTGCCGCGCGAGATCGACGAGACCGCGTTCCTCGACGGCTACTCGTTTCCGAAATTCTTCGTCAAGATCCTGGTGCCGCTGATCGCCTCGGGCATCGGCGTGGCGGCGTTCTTCTGCTTCATGTTTTCCTGGGTCGAACTGCTGCTGGCGCGGACGCTGACCTCGGTCAATGCCAAGCCGATTTCCGCGGTGATGACGCGCACGGTATCCGCGTCGGGCATGGACTGGGGCCTGCTCGCCGCCGCCGGCGTGCTCACCATCATCCCCGGCGCGCTGGTGATCTGGTTCGTCCGCAACTATATCGCGCGCGGCTTTGCGCTGGGACGGGTGTAGCCATGGACAACATCGCATGGATGGCGTGGACGCCGCCGACCGCGATCTTCTTCGCGCTGCTGGCGATGACGCTCGGCACGATGACGGTGCTCGCCGTGAAATATCCCGAGGCCGAGCGGATCGGCATCCTGCGGATCCCCACCACGCGCGGCGACCGGCTGTTCCTGTCGCTGATCTCGGCCGCGGTGATTCACCTGTTGTGGATCGGATTTTTCGGCACCGATCCGATCGCCACGCTGCCGCTTGGCGAGGAAGGCTTTGAGATCTCGAGCCTGTGGCTCGCGACACTGATTTCGTTTGGCACGGCGTTCGCGATCTTTCGCACGGTGTGACAGGCGGAGACGACCAGACCCGGGATCAACCCGGGCCTGAAGCACCACCAGGGAGAAGACGAATGAAGGACCTGACCGATCAAGGCCGTCGTGTAGCTTCGACGCGCCTGATGACGATGACCAGCGCCGCGGCGCTGATCGCTGCGACGGTAAGCCTCGCGGCGCCCGCTCGCGCCGACGACGCCACCGCGAAGAAATGGATCGACAGCGAATTCCAGCCCTCGACGCTGTCCAAGGAAGAACAGCTCAAGGAACTGCAGTGGTACGAGAAAGCTGCAGCGCCGTTCAAGGGCATGGAGATCAACGTCGTCTCCGAAACCATCACCACCCATGAGTACGAAGCCAAGACGCTCGCCAAGGCGTTCTCGGAAATCACCGGCATCAAGCTGAAGCACGACCTGATCCAGGAAGGCGACGTGGTCGAGAAGATCCAGACCCAGATGCAGTCCGGCAAGAACGTCTATGACGGCTGGATCAACGATTCCGATCTGATCGGCACGCACTTCCGCTACGGCCAGGCCATCCCGCTGTCGGATTTCATGACCGGCGAAGGCAAGGACGTCACCTCGCCGACGCTGGACCTCAACGACTTCATCGGGCGCTCCTTCACCACCGCTCCCGACAAGAAGCTGTACCAGCTCCCCGATCAGCAATTCGCCAACCTTTACTGGTTCCGGTACGACTGGTTCACCAATCCCGACTACAAGTCGAAGTTCAAGGCCAAGTATGGCTACGATCTCGGCGTGCCCGTGAACTGGTCGGCCTATGAGGACATCGCCGAGTTCTTCACCAACGACATCAAGCAGATCGATGGCGTCAAGGTCTATGGCCACATGGACTACGGCAAGAAGGATCCGTCGCTGGGCTGGCGCTTCACCGACGCGTGGCTGTCGATGGCCGGCAACGGCGACAAGGGGCTTCCGAACGGTCTGCCGGTCGACGAATGGGGCATCCGCATGGAAGGCTGCCGTCCGGTCGGCTCGTCGGTCGAGCGCGGCGGCGACACCAACGGCCCGGCGGCGGTGTATTCGATCGCCAAATATCTCGACTGGATGAAGAAATATGCCCCGCCGCAGGCGCAGGGCATGACCTTCTCGGAATCCGGTCCGGTGCCGGCACAGGGCAACATCGCCCAGCAGATGTTCTGGTACACCGCCTTCACCGCCGACATGGTGAAGCCGGGCCTTCCGGTGATGAACGCCGACGGCACGCCGAAGTGGCGGATGGCGCCGTCGCCGCATGGCGCCTACTGGAAGGAAGGCATGAAGCTCGGCTATCAGGACGTCGGCTCCGGCACCTTGCTGAAGTCGACCCCGCCGGATCGTCGCAAGGCCGCCTGGCTGTATCTGCAGTTCATCACCTCGAAGACGGTCAGCCTGAAGAAGAGCCATGTCGGCCTGACCTTCATCCGCGAATCTGACATCTGGGACAAGTCGTTCACCGAGCGTGCGCCGAAGCTCGGCGGTCTGGTCGAGTTCTATCGCTCGCCGGCCCGCGTGCAGTGGTCGCCGACCGGCAACAATATCCCGGACTATCCGAAGCTGGCGCAGCTGTGGTGGCAGAACATCGGCGATGCGTCGTCCGGTGCTAAGACCCCGCAGGCGGCGATGGATTCGCTGGCAGCGGCGCAGGACTCGGTGCTGGAGCGGCTCGAACGCTCCAAGGTCCAGGGCGATTGCGGTCCGAAGTTGAACAAGAAGGAGACGGCGGAATACTGGTACGCCAAATCCGCCAAGGACGGCAACATCGCCCCGCAGCGCAAGCTGGCCAACGAGAAGCCGAAGGGCGAGACGGTGGACTACGACACGCTGATCAAGTCGTGGCCGGCGTCCCCGCCGCAGAAGCGCGCGGCGAACTGAGGCGCCTCACTTCCCTCTCCCCAACCGGAGAGTGAGCGCATCAGTGTAAAACAACAAAAAGGCCGGGAGCGATCCCGGCCTTGGTTTTATCTGTCGTTCCGGGGCGCGTGCTCGGCGAAGTCGAGAACGCGAACCCGGCACCTCGTGCGGCTTTATCATATCGGGATTCCGGGTTCGGGCGCAGCAAGCTGCACCCGCCCCGGAATGACAGTGTGTTACTCAGCCGCCTGCTTGGTTTCCGCCAGCGTCGGGTAGTCGGTGTAGCCCTTGTCGCCGCCGCCGTAGAAGGTCGACTGGTCGGGCTTGTTGAGCTCGGCGCCGGCCTTGAAACGTTCCACCAGATCGGGATTGGCGATGAACAGCTTGCCGAACGCGATCAGGTCGGCCTCGTCCGCTGCCAGCACCTTCTCCGCCAGCGCCAGGTCGTAGCCATTGTTGCCGATGTAGGTGCCCTTGAAGCGCTTGCGCAAGCTCGCATAGTCGAACGGCACATTGTCGCGCGGGCCGCCGGTGGCGCCTTCGACGACGTGCAGATAGACCAGTTTCTCGGCGCTGAGCCCGTCGACGAGATAGTCGAACAGCTTCTGCGACTGGCTGTCGGGCGCACAATCATTGGCCGGGGTCACCGGAGAGATGCGGATGCCGGTGCGCTCGGCGCCGATTTCCTTGACCACGGCGCGGGTGACCTCGAGGATCAGCTTCGCGCGGTTCTCGATCGAGCCGCCATATTCATCGGTGCGCTTGTTCGTCGAATCGCGGGCGAACTGCTCGAGCAGATAGCCGTTGGCCGCATGGATCTCGACGCCGTCGAAGCCGGCCTCGATCGCGTTCTTCGCCGCCTTGCGGTAGTCCTCGATCAGGCCGGGGATTTCCGACAATTCGAGCGCGCGCGGCTCGGACGTGTCGGTGAAGGCGTTATTGACGTAGGTCTTGCCCTTGGCGCGGATCGCGGAGGGCGCCACCGGCGCGCCGTGGTTCGGTTGCAGGTCGGTGTGCGAGATGCGGCCGACGTGCCAGAGCTGGATGAAGATCTTGCCGCCCTTGGCGTGGACCGCGTCGGTGACTTTCTTCCAGCCGGCGACCTGCTCGGCCGTGTAGATGCCCGGGGTGTCCTGATAGCCTTGGCCCTGCTGCGAGATCTGGCTGGCTTCGGTGATCAGAAGGCCCGCGGAGGCGCGCTGGGCATAATATTCGATCGCCAGCGGATTGGGCACGAAGCCTGCGACCGCGCGGTTGCGCGTCAGGGGCGCCATCACGGCGCGGTTGGACAGGGTGATCGGGCCGAGTTTGTAGGGCTCGAAGAGTTTGGATGCGGTCATGTTGGTTTTCCGGGAAATGGTCAATACGCTTGAAGTGTGCATTGCGGCATGCATTCGCAATGGCCGGCGAGAGGGGATCGCTGAAAAGACGAAACGTGCTCCCTGCGCCGCCTGACAGAGCACGAACGTCGTTCAACCATCTGAAACAGGCGAAAGTTTTTGCGTGACCTTCGGGACGTCATGGCCGGCATCTCCGTGCCGTGGCGAAGATCGGCTTCGACCTTCAGGCGCCGCGCAGCCGCGCCAGCAATTCGGCGGTCGGCCAGGAATCCGCCGGCAGGCCGTACTTGACCTGCATCGCCTTCACCGCGGTGCGGCTGAGCTGCCCCATTATGCCGTCGACCTTGCCGACATTGAAGCCGGCGCGCACCAGCAATTGCTGCAGCTCCTTCAATTCGGCGAATGACAATTGCGGCACCGCTGCACCCGGCGTTCGCATCCTTGGCGCGCCGGTGATGCGGGTGGCGAGATAGGCCGCGGTGGTGGAATAGATCAGCGAATTGTTCCATTCCGTGTAGGCGGCGAAATTGGCATAGGCCAGGAACGCCGGGCCGAAGCGGCCCATCGGCAGCAGCAGGGACGCCGGCATGTTGTCGTTCGGCAGCGGCCGGCCGTCGGCAGTGGTCACGCCATAGGCCGCCCATTTGGAGCGCGGCAACTGGATGGTCAGGTCGGCCTGGTCCCAGGGAATGTTGGCCGAGACTTGCACCTCCTGCAGCCACGGCTCGCCACGCCGCCATTTCAGCCCGTTGGCGATGTAATTGGCGGTCGAGCCGATCACGTCGTCGGGCGAGCGCAGCAGGTTGCGATGGCCGTCGCCGTCATAATCGACCGCGTAGTTGTAGTAATGCGTCGGCAGAAACTGCGTCTGGCCGAGTTCGCCGGCCCAGGAGCCGATCATTTCCTCCGGCGAAAGATCGCCGCGGTCGATGATCTTCAGCGCGGCGATGGTCTCGTCCTGAAACATTTTCGAGCGCCGGCAGTCATAGGCAAGCGACACAAGCGAAGGCAGCGTCGGCAGGTTGCCCATCTGCGCGCCGAAATCGCTCTCCAGCGCCCAGAACGCCGCGATCACCGCGGGCGGCACGCCGAACTCCTTCTCGGCGCGGGCGAAGGCGGCGGCGTGCTGCTTGATCTTGAGCTGCCCGTTCTGCATCCGGTAATCCGCCGCCATCCGGCGCGAGAATTCGGTGAACAATTGGCCGAACACCCGCTGGCCGCGATCGCGGTTGACGATTTTTGGATCATAGACCAGCCATGGCGCAGCGGAGGCGATCGCCCGTGGCGAGACGCCGGCGGCTGTGGCCTGCTGCTTCAGCCCGGCGAGGAACTGGTCGAAGTTTTGGCCACCGTGGCAGGCGGCGGCACGCGGGCTGGCGGCGGGTCTGGCTGTCGCAGCGGGCCGAGCCGTCGGCGCGGGTTGGGTTTGCGCAGGGAATGCGAATTGCGCGGAGGCCGGCGAGGCAAAGGCAGTGATAGCAAGGGCCGTCACAAAACGAATTGGTCGCATCCGCACCGACATCTGCATCATGAACCCCGGCCTCTCCCCGCCATGCCGGCCTCGTGCCGGGCATCCACGTTGCATTAAGGAATACAGACGTGGATGGCCGGGACAAGCCCGGCCATGACGCAGACTGCTGGAGCGTCATTCGTCGAACAGATCGGCATGGGTGCCCGTTCTGACCAGCAGCACGCGGGTGGCGTCCGTCTGGTAGATTAGCAGCCAGTCGGTTCGATGTGGCATTCGAAAAAGCCCTTCCATCGGCCTTTCAGCGAATGCGGTCGATTGGAGATAGGCAGCGGGCTGTTGGCTTGCAGAAGATTTAAGACCGTTGCCAGCTTCGAGAGATCGTAGCCACGCTTCGTGACCCGCTTCAGATCGCGCTTGAATGAACCGGTCTGGTCCAGCGTCTTCATCGGAAGGGGTTAGCGGCGTTTCTTGCCGAGAACGTGAGCGAACAGTTGCTCAGCCGTACCGGTAAAACTCTCCGTCCGACCAGCCTCGGCGTCCCGCATCGCCTTGATGGTCTCGCGATTGGGGACCTTTACTTCGAACGGCATGCCCTTGTGGGCGACGACCTGCTTGAAGAAGATCGTCAGGGCATCGGTGGTCGACAGACCGATCTTGTCGAGCACCGCCTCGGCGCTCTTTTTCAGCTTCGGCTCGATGCGCGCGTTGATGAAGCCGCTCTTGGCAGGCTTGCGAACGGCGACCGCCTTCAACGGCGGCTTGGCTTGCCGTTTGGCGGTCGAGACAGTTTGCGGTTTCGTAGCCATACCAGAATGTAACACGATTGCGTTGCGTTTTCCAGTAGCTGCATCCTGAAATCAATCCGATGGTCGGCCCCGGCCAACTAATGCTTGAAGCAATTTTCCCGATGCCAGTTCAAGAAATGCGGGTGCGGGCGATGGGAGATGCGTTGCGGAGCTAACGCAAAGCCGGTTTTATTAACCAGAGCGCGTATGGTTTCGTAATCGTTGACCTGTCGCGAAATCAATATTTCCAGTTCGTCCGAAAGCCCAATCAGACCGCGATCGAACATCCAGTGAGCCGTGCCCGAAAGTGCGATCCCATTGTTCACGGTGTCCGGGCCATTTGCTTCGACTGGTCGGATATGGGCCGCGTCCACCTCCGCTCTTCCACCACCATTGATTAGCTTTAGCCCAGTCACTGCACATCGGCGGTCGTAAGCATCCAGGATAACGCGGCGAAAGGCCCGGTCGCGCACGATCCTTGACGTGAGATAATTTAATCGATCTCGGGGCTCCTCGTACTGGAAAGGAGCCTGAATTTCGTCAAGCTGCGGAAAAGATGATGTCTCGCCAATCCTCGGTAGAATTTGAACGTTCTCATCTAGTCCGAGCGTGACTATGCGCTCGAAATCGTCAGGGCTGATTGGACGGACCGCGGATTGGGCCCTTCCCGAAATACGACCTTGGTCATTGAGGATGCCGCGCTCAATGACGCCATCAGCATTAGTAAATGCAACAGGTGTTGCGAAATCGAGATAACTCGACGGCTCGATCAAGGCCAAGTACATGCCCGTAGCTGATGGATCGGGAATGATCTGTTGAACCTTCGCGATGGCAAAGTAGCCGCGCGTCGCGTCGACCTTACGCGGCTCATAATAGACGATCCAGTCACCGACGAACGTTTGCGCTCGACTCAGATACTGGCTGGGGAATTGATATTTCTCAGCCGGGCTGTCGTCGTAAATCGAATCCGTCCGATGGATGAAGACCCCAAATCCCATGTCATCTGTATAGCACGGTATTTTCGATTGCCCAGGCTGGCAGCAGTCTACAACTCCCTTGCATTGCTGAACGCAAAGCTCGACACCCGCCGCGTGTTCTCATCCAAAATCAGCGTCCGCGTGATCGGCGGCTCGGCGCGTTGCGGGCAGTTTTCGCGTTCGCAGAGCCGGCAGTTGACGCCGATCGGAGTGCCTTCGGCTTTTTCCAGATCCATGCCGGAGGCATAGACCAGCTTCGCGGCGTGGCGGATCTCGCAGCCGAGGCCAATGGCGAAGCGCGGCTGCGGCTGGCCGTGCGGCGCGGACGGACGTCGCACCATCTGCGCGATCGAGAAATAGCGGCTGGCGTCCGGCAGTTCGATGACCTGCTTCAGCAATCGGTCCGGCGTGTCGAAGGTCGAGTGCACGTTCCACAACGGACAGGTGCCGCCGAATTTGGAGAACGGGAAGGTGCCCGACGAGAACCGCTTGGAGACGTTGCCGGCATTGTCGACGCGCAGCATGAAGAACGGCACGCCGCGCGCGGTCGGGCGCTGCAGCGTGGTGAGGCGGTGGCAGACCTGCTCGAAGCCGACATTGAAACGCTGGCCCAGCACCTGCAGATCATAGCTCAGCGCCTCCGCGGCACCGTGGAACGCGGCATAGGGCATCAGCACGGCCGCGGCAAAATAGTTCGCCAGCGTGATGCGGTACAGCCGCCGCGGCGTGTCATCGAGCGGCCCGGCGCGGCCGACAATGCTCTCGAAGGCGCTGCCGCACTCCATCAATCCCAGCTGGAAGGCGAGCTGGAAGGCGCGGCCGGGGCCATCGACCAGTTCGGAAATCAGCAGTTGGCGGCGGTGGCGATCGAACCGCCGCAGCGTTTCGCGCATCACGTCGACCGGCATGATCCGCGACACGATCGAATGCTTTTCCCGCAGCCGTGTGGCGAGGGCCGCGTAGAGATCCGGCGCGCTCTCGTTGATCTGGTCGCGCAGCGTCTCGGCGGCCTGTTCGAGCTCCGGGAAGTAATTGCGGTTGGCCTCGATCAGGTCGCGGACGCGCTCGATCGGGTTGGCCTCGAAGTGCCCGCCTTCGTTGCGGTCGGCGAATTGCGCCGCGACCAGCGTCTCGCCGCGCCGCGCCTCGGCGTATGCCGCATAGAGCCGCTGCAGCGCATGCGTCACGCCGGGGCAGAGCTCGGCGAGGTCGCGCAATTCCTGCTTCGGCAGGTCGATCTGGCGGAACAGCGGGTCGGAAAAGATCTCGTTGAGCTCGGCGAAGAAGCGGTCCTCGTCGGCGGTGGCCAAGTCCCGCAGATCGAGGTCGTAGGTCTGCGCCAGCCGCATCAATAGCTGCGCCGTCACCGGGCGCTGGTTGCGCTCGATCAGGTTGATGTAGCTCGGCGAGATGCCCAGCCCCTCGGCGATCTGGGTCTGCGACAGCCCGAGCTGCTGCCGGATCCGCCGGAACCGCGGTCCCACGAACAGTTTCTTGGACGCGTCGCCGGCCATCGCCTGATATCCCGTTTGTGACAATTATTACAAAATGACATTAGTGACAAGTCGAGATGTTACATTGCATCACCATTCAAACGCAAGACATCTATCCGAATAGCTGCGTTTGTCGTTTAAGTCCTGACACGTTTCGCGACGAGGTTGTCACATCTGTCGATAAGAACAGGCGTCGCGAGTAGACATTACAAGGGGTTACCAACATGAACTTTCAGCCACGCGGCATCAGCGACCTCGCCCTCGAAGGGCCGGCCTCCTATCGCAGCGAAATCGAGACGGCCGAAGCGCTGCTCAAGGACAAGGACACCTGGAACGGCGTCAAGGCCGAAGCCGTGGCCCGGATGCGCCTGCAGAACCGCTTCAAGACCGGCCTCGACATCGCGCGCTACACGGCGGCGCTGATGCGCGCCGACATGGCCGCCTATGACGCCGACAGCACCAAATACACCCAGTCGCTGGGTTGCTGGCACGGCTTCATCGCGCAGCAGAAGCTGATCTCGGTGAAGAAGCATTTCGGCACCACCGACCGCACCTATCTCTATCTGTCCGGCTGGATGATCGCCGCGCTGCGCTCGGAATTCGGGCCGCTGCCCGACCAGTCGATGCATGAGAAGACCTCGGTGCCGGCGCTGATCGAAGAGCTCTATACCTTCCTGCGCCAAGCCGATCAGCGCGAGCTGAACGAGATCTTCCGCAAGCTCGACGCCGCCCGCAAGGCCGGCGATCAGGCCGCCGAGCAGGCGCTGATCGAAAAGATCGACACCTTCCAGACCCATGTCGTGCCGGTCATCGCCGACATCGACGCCGGCTTTGGCAATGCGGAAGCGACCTATCTGCTGGCCAAGAAGATGATCGAGGCCGGCGCCTGCGCGCTGCAGATCGAGAACCAGGTGTCGGACGAGAAGCAGTGCGGCCATCAGGACGGCAAGGTGACGGTGCCGCACGAGGTCTTCCTGGCGAAGATCCGCGCCTGCCGCCACGCCTTCCTCGAACTCGGCGTCGAAGACGGCGTGATCGTGACCCGCACCGATTCGCTGGGCGCCGGCCTGACGCAGCAGATCGCCGTCAGCCACAAGCCCGGCGATCTCGGCGACCAGTACAACAGCTTCCTCGACTGCGACGAGGTCGATGTGAACTCGGTCGGCAATGGTGACGTCATCATCAGCCGCGACGGCAAGCTGCTGCGTCCGAAGCGGCTGCCGAGCAACCTGTACCAGTTCCGCGAAGGCACCGGTGTGGATCGCTGCGTGCTCGACAGCATCACCTCGCTGCAGAACGGCGCGGACCTTTTGTGGATCGAGACCGAGAAGCCGAACATCGAGCAGATCGCCTCGATGGTCGACCGGGTGCGCGAAGTGATCCCGAACGCCAAGCTCGCCTACAACAACTCGCCGTCGTTCAACTGGACGCTTCACTTCCGTTGGCAGGTGTTCGACGAGATGAAGCAGGCCGGCAAGGACGTCGCGAAGTACAACCGCGCCGAGCTGATGAAAGCGGAATATGACGACACGCCGCTCGCCCAGGAAGCCGACGAAAAGATCCGCACCTTCCAGGCGGATTCGGCCAAGCGCGCCGGCATCTTCCACCACCTCATCACGCTGCCGACCTATCACACGGCGGCGCTCTCGACCGACAATCTCGCCAAAGAGTATTTCGGCGAGCAGGGCATGCTCGGCTACGTCAAGAACGTTCAGCGCCAGGAGATCCGTCAGGGCATCGCCTGCGTCAAGCATCAGGACATGGCCGGCTCCAACATCGGCGATGACCACAAGGAATACTTCGCCGGCGAGGCGGCCCTGAAGGCCGGCGGCGCGCACAACACGATGAACCAGTTCGGCTAACGCCAACAACAGGAGAGCAACATGTCAGGCAGCAATTTTTGGGTGATCGGCGGCGAGTTCGGTTCGATGAACTTCCACAAGCTGGTCGAAGGTTCGGCGCAGGTGCAGGGTCCGTTCAAGACCCGGCAGGAAGCGGAAGAGGCCTGGAAGAGCGTCTCGCAAGAAAACCGCCACCGCGCCGGCGTGCGTTTTTCGATCGTCGAGGAACCGCAGCGCGCGATGGCGTAAGGGCCCAAGACTAAGTTCAACAAAAGTCCAAGGACATCGCGGCTCCATCCGGCAACGGATGGGGCCGTTGGTGTTTAGGGGGGGCTGATCACAGACAGGAGTGTCCCCTCCCCCACCGGGCGAAGCGAAGCTTCGCTAGGTGGGGGAGGGTCAGGGAGAGGGGGAGCCAGAGGCTCTGTCGCCCGTGGCACCCCTCTCCCGTACGCGCTGCGCGCGGCCACCCTCCCCCGCAAGCGGGGAGGGGACCCAAACATGGCCAGTCGAACTCATGGCTGGCCGAAGTGTCTGGAAACAAACGGCCTTTTCGAGGCTTATGGTTACTGATAGGTTAATTGCCGTGCAGGCCAGCGTTGAGGCCGGGAGTATGTCGAGCGTGTCACCCTACGGGACCCCTTCGGACGATGACAAACCCTTGCGGCTGCGCGATGCGTTGCGCCGCGCCCGGATCGAAGCCGCGGACCGCAGCGGCGTGGTGGTTGAATTGCGCGATGCCGAAGTGGCGCGGCTGGAAATCCTCAACGACGCGCTCGACCCGCTGTTCGACGAAATTCCGGCGCGCGTCGATCTCTTTGATCGCGGCATCAGCCAGGGCGACGCGCCGCGGCTGTGGATCGACATGGTCGCCCATGTCGCGATGGGACGCGACAAGCGGATGTATCGCTTCGTGCAGGACGCCCGCTTCGGCCGCGTGGTGCTGGCCGAATCGCATGACGTCACCGCGATCGTCAAAGCCGTCACCGACTACATCGCCCGCCGCCTGATCGAGCGCGAGCACGCGCTGGCACCGGCGCCGGCGCCGGCCACGGCGCTGGCGAAGCCGCGCAGCCGGTTCTGGCCATTCCTGCTGGGCGTGATCGTCGGCGCGCTGGCACTGTTCGCCGTGGCACTCGTGGTGGCCGTGCAGGGGGACTGAAGGTTCACTGTCGTTCCGGGGCGCGAGCGCATCAGCGCGAGCGAACCTCAGCCACTCCAATTGGAGTGGCGGGGAACCTCGAAGTGTTACGATGAACATCTCAAGATTCCGGGCCTGCGCCATCCGGCTTCGCCGTCTGTCGCATCCCGGAATGACAAACTGTTAGGTCAGCGCGGCCCGCTGCAATTGCTGAATCCCCGTTCCATCCCCGAACCCGCGCACCGTCTGCTCGCAGCGCCACGCATCGCCCGCGCGTTCGATCGCAAACAGGTTATATGCCGCCGCCGGCCGATGTCCGTGCGCGATCGCTGACGCCGAGGGCACGCCGATCGCCGGGATGCGGCACGACGGCCCCTCGAACCACATCGTCGAATGGATGTGGTCGTGGCCATGGAGGATCAGCTCAACGCCGTGGCGCTTCAGCACCATTTGCAGCGCGTCGGAATCGGTCAGCCGCTTGTGCTTGTGCTTCGACCGCAGCGGGTGATGGATCATCAGCACGCGAAACAGCTCCGCGCCGGACACTTCGCCGAGCATGCGGTCGAGTGTGGCGAGCTGCGCCGCACCCAGCGTTCCCGTCGCCATGAACGGCGCCGTCGGCACGGCGGTGGACAGCCCGATCAGCGCCAGCGGTCCGCGCCTCTGCAGATAGGGAAACCCCACAGCCCCGGTGTCGCTGCGCATGTAATCGCCAAAGGTCTTCTCGAAGCGCGGCACGGCGTTGCGCGTATAGGCGTCGTGATTGCCGGGCACCAGACTCACAAGCTGAGGCGCGCCGACTCCCTCGATCCATTGCCGCGCCGGCGCGAATTCGGCGGCGTGTGCGAGATTGACGAGATCGCCGGTGACCGCGATATGGTCGGGCGCCTGCGCCTTGATGTCGGCGACCAGCGCGTCCAACACGTCGCTCTGGTGGATGCGGTGCCGGTTGCGCTTCCAGTTGATATAGCCGAGCATCCGCTTGCCCAGCAGTTCGCCGATCGCGGGTTGCGGCAGCGGCGGCAGGTGCACGTCGGACAGATGCGCGAGCGTGAACGCCGTCATCGCGGGCGGCCGGTTCGGCAAGTTGTGTTCAGCCGGGTCACGTCCGTACCATCCCTGTGAAATCTTTCAATGTTTTGGCAAGGTAGCGGATGTTACGCAAGACCCAGCCGCCAGCCAGACCAGGACTTCGCCCGCGATGACCACCCCGACCCTGCGGCTGCGGCTCGAGCCGTATCTGCGAAAAATCTTCCATCTGTATTTCCGCGTCGCCCGCGGCATGACGCTCGGCGTCCGCGCCGTGGTGCTCGATGCCGACAACCGCGTCTTCCTGGTCCGGCATACCTATGTCTCCGGCTGGTACCTGCCGGGCGGCGGCGTCGAGGTCGGCCAGAGCTTTCGCGAGGCGATGCTGCGCGAATTGATGGAAGAGGGCCGCATCGAGGTGCTGGGCGAGCCTGTGCTGCTCGGCGTCTATCTCAACAGCCACGTCTCGCCGCGCGACCACGTCGCGGTCTATGTGGTCCGGCAGTTTCGCCAGGACCGGGCTCCCGAGCCGAACCGCGAGATCGCCGAAACCGGCTTCTTCGCCCTCGATTCGTTGCCGTCTGACACCACCGAGGGCACAAGGCTACGGCTTGCCGAGGTATTGCACGGCCGGCCGGCCGGCATCACCTGGCGCGACTGACCGCGATGGACCGGGGCGCCGCCAGATGCTATTCCGCGCCCGACATGAACGATCTCTCTTTGACCATTCTGGCGGAAACCGCCAACGACGCCCAGATCGTCGAGCGGTTGCACGCCCGCACCTTCGGCCCCGGCCGCTACGTGCTGTCGGCCTACCGGCTGCGCGAGCAGGTCGGCCATCTGCTGGCGCTGTCCTTCACCGCCCGCATCGGCACGCTGCTGGTCGGCTCGGTGCGGCAACTGCCGATCTGTGTCGGCGACACCAGGGCGCTGCTGCTCGGCCCCCTCACGGTGGAGCCGCCGTTCCGCAGCCGCGGCGTCGGCCGGGCTTTGCTCGACCGCGCCATCTCTGACGCGCGAAAGGCCGGCCACCGGCTGATCGTGCTGGTCGGCGACGAACCCTATTATGCCCGCGTCGGCTTCAAGCTGATTCCGCCGGGCACCGTGACGATGCCCGGCCCGGTCGATAAGAAGCGGCTGCTGGTGCTGGAACTGGAAGAGGGCGCCGCCGAGGGCCTCGCCGGCGCGGTGCGCCCGGACTGGGACGCGGCCAAATAACGCGCTGTAGCCTTACCTCTCCCCGGCGGGGAGAGGTCGACCGGCGAAGCCGGTCGGGTGAGGGGCACACCGTCATTCGAAGTCCCAAACCCCTCACCCGGATGTCCTCGCTGCGCTCGCACATCCGACCTCTCCCTACGGGAGAGGTGACAGCGAGCGGAACTCAGAACTTCAAATTCGCAAACGCCCTTACATTCAACCCCGGCTGCAGCACGTCGTTCTTGTTGTAGGACGACGCGTTGCGGATGTTCTCGTTGAGTAGGTTGTTGCCGACCACGCCCACCGTCATCTCCTTGGCGCCGTAGATCCGCGGATCGAGCCTTGTGTTGTAGCTTACCTCCGCCTTCAGCAGATTGTAGCCGTTGGTCGGCGTCTCCGCGATCACGGCGACGTCGTTCTGCGCGAAGGCATGCAGCAGGTTGACCCGCGTCAGCCAGTTGGCGTCGCGCCAGAACAGGCCGCCGCCGGCGCGCACCGGCGGAATCCGCGGCACGTTGGTGCCGTCGGCAAAGGTCGCGCGCACCACGTCGGCCTGGGTCTCGATGCCCCAGGTGCCGCCGTAGAATTGCGAGACGTCGAGCTGGCTCTGGAATTCGCCGCCGCGGAAGGTGGCATCGCGCTGCGAGTAGATCGCCTGGTTCAGCTCTAGCCCGGCGCCCGCGATGCAGCTCGCGCCGTCGCACGAGTTGCCGGTGAGGCGGCGGTAGATGAAGCCGTTGAACTGCGTGTAGTAGCCGGTGATCTCGAAGCGGAACGGGCCGGTCGCCTTGCTTAGCGCCACTTCCACCGACTTCGCCGTCTCGATGCCGAGGTTGGGATTGCCGATGTCGAAGGTGGTCGTCGCATCATGCCCGCCGCGCGAAAACAGCTCGGCCGCCTTCGGCGCGCGCTCGACATATTGCCCGGTGACGCTGGCGATGAGGTCGTAAGGCAGCGCCTGGATCAGGCCGAGGCTGAAGCTCTTCGGCGCGAACGACAAATCGCGCCCGGTCGCAGCACCGATGTCGCCGGGATTGGCGGCGAGATCGAACAGTTGCGGGATCAGGCTCGGCGTGGTGCCGGTGAGGTTGACGTGCTCGATGCGGCCGGCGACCTGGGCCTTGGTGGTCTCGGTGAACTTCAACTCGTTGAACACGTAGCCGGCGACGCGGGTGTTCTTGTTGGGCGAGAACAATCCGTTGAGCGGGCTGTTCGGATCGTCCGGGCTCGGCGCCGTCAGCTCCTGATGGCTGGCCTGCACGCCGAACGCGGTGGTCACGGTAGCGAAGCGGGCGTCGAACGGCATCATCTGCAGCTCGACGCGGCCTTCCTGCTCCTTGTTGGTGAAGGTCTGGCGGACGCCGTCGCTGGCGGGATCCGCGGCATCGGCGCGGCCGACCTCGTTGTGGCGGTAGTCGGTGATCCCGGCCCAGAACCGGACCGCCTCGATCGCCGCCGAATCCGGACGGTACTCGCCCTTGGTGGTGAACTTGGTCTGGTGGCCGACGATCCGCGTCCCCACTTGAGCGCCTTCGGGGCCGGGAATCCGATAGACCGTATCGTTCTGCGTCAGGGCCGCGCCGATGAAGCCGCCGTCGAAAATATAGGAGCCGCCGATCGAGGCGCCGCTGGATTGGTTCGATGAGTTCGGCTGCCGGCCGTTGAAGGCGAGGCCGGGGGCGGCATAGGGGTAGCTCGGCACATTGTAGTCGCCGCCGCGGCGGCCGTAGACGTCGGCATGCAGGGCGACATTGCCGCCGGCGGCATCGAGCAGCACGCCGCCCTCCACGCCGCGATCGGCCGAGGAGATCGAGGTCCGCGTTTCGGCATTCATGCAGGGCGCGGCGCCCAGCACAGGCGCCTTCGCCGGCAGGCCGTAGCTCTGGAACGGCGCGGTGGCGCAGGCCGGCATCGCGTCGGGGATCCGGTTGTTGCTCGACGACACCACGCCGCCGATCGATTGCGAGCCGTAGCGCAAGGTCGCGGGGCCGCGGATCACCTCGATCTGATTGGCCGCGAACGGATCGACCGGCACGAAGTGGTCCTCGCCGAGATCGGAGGCGCCGTTGCTGGCGATGCCGTTCTCGACGATGCCGACGCGGTTGACGTCGAGGCCGCGGATGATCGGCCGGCTGGCCGCGCCCGGCGCGTAGCCCGAGGCGGTGATGCCGGGCTTGTTGCCCAGCAGGTCGCCGAGCGTGGTGGCGCCGGAGCGGCGCAACTCTTCGGTGGGCACCACGGTGACGGTGGCGAACTGGTCGGTGACGACGGGCAGCACGCCGCGCTGTGGCGCCAGCGCGGCCACGGTCTCGGGGGGCGTACCGGCATTGCGGCCGGGCGCGGTGCGGGCCACGCGCACCGGCGCGCGGGCGACGGCCGGCTTGCGCCGCACGATCGGGCTCGGCGCGGTGACGGAGATGGTGGGCAGTTCAATGGGCGCGGCGCTCTGGGCGAGCGCGGTGCCATCAAGCAGACCGAGGCCGGCGATGGCGGAGCCGCCGAGCAAGACGGCATGGTGGAAGCGGATGGGCATGGAGGTGTCCTGACTGTACCAGCAGCGCCGCAGGAGCGGCACGCCAACCGGGACCTGCACGGCGCAGGTCGACTTTAGAACGACCGCCGCGACGGGGCGGCGATCAGCAAAGGTCGGAGGTCAGGCGAGGGGTGGGCCGCGCGGCTGGAACGCGACGCCGGACGCGGCGCGATCAACGAACTGCTCGCGCGCATCGAGCAGCCGGAAGTCTGTTGCAGGCGGCGGCGGCAGCGCGGGTGGCGATGCGGCCAGCACGGTGCCGGCCATCGAGAGGACGGCGCAGATGTCGCAATGGTCGGCGGGATGCTGGTCGGATGCAGGAAGCTGGTCGGCCGGAAGGTGAAGCGACTCGATGGCCGAGCCGGCTGGCGCCTGCGCTCGCGCCGGGTGGACATGGCCGAACGACAGCACGAGCTGGATCGCCAGCGCGAGCAGCGCCAGTCGCGATCCATTCCTGATGTGTGTCCGAAACCACTTCATGCCGTCAGGCGCCTTGCCTCGGGCATGGATACTCTCCATATCGCCCCGATGTTACATTGTAACATCGCAGGCGATGGAAGCCGATGTCAATGACGGACCGGGGCTCTCAATGAAGGGGGCTCTTACTGTGGGATTACGGCAACGCTCGCCGCCGCCTTCCGTTGCCCGGCCCCTGCAGAGGTGACCATACAGGTATCCCGCGCTATGCGACTGGGCGCCGCGCAATGGCTGTGGCGTGTGCGCTGGCGACGACGCGAGCGGTCATTTTCTGAAATTGTCGCGCTGCCGGTGACAGCCCGCGGCCGGTCTGCTGGATCCAGGATAACTGGCGCATGATCGCCGGTCGCACCAGCGGGAAGGCGATCAGTCCCGGATACTGTTCCGTAGGCATCATATAGGACGGCAAGATCGCGTAGCCGATGCCCTTCGCTGTCATCGACAGTGCGGTGTTGATAAGGGACACCTCGTGGGTCGGAACAAGTGTTTTGCCGTCGCGCGCCAGCCGGCGGTCGATCTGGGCGCGGATCAAGGTGTCGTGCCGCATCGCGATGGTCGGCAACGTGGCGAGTTCGTCCCAAGACAGCGTTTGCATCGATGCGATCGGACAGCCCGGCCAGCCAATGGCGCTCAGGCGCCCTTTGACCAGGGGCGTCAGTGTGACATCGGGCACTGGCCCATCGACGCTGCCGATCGCGAACTCGGCGTCCGACGCGAGAAGCGTGCCGACAAGCTGGTCGGCTGCGACATCGCGCATGATGACGTCAACGCCGGGATACGCCGTGCGAAAATCGGCCAGCACCGCAGGCATAAGTGCCGAGGCTGCGCCGGCCGATGCGACGAACACTACCGTGCCGGTTCGAGCTTCCGACAAACTGCGCATCTGGCGCGAGAGGCCGAGGGTGTCGCCGAGGATGCGTTCTGCGGCCTGTATGGCCTCACGCCCGGCTGCCGTCGGCGTGCAAGACCTTGTCGTGCGATCGAACAGCCGGACGCCCAAATGCAATTCAAGCTGGCGGAGCAGCAAGCTGATTGCCGCTTGGGTGACGTGCAGTTGTTCGGCTGCGCGCGTCATGGAATTGGCGCGGCTTACTGCGACCAGGGCTTCTAGCTGGCGAAGCGTAATGTTCATCAGGTAGACTTATCAAGTATACCTGAGAAAGAGAATTCTCTTATCAAGATTTCTTGTTAGCCTCGAGGCAATGCGCGCAGACGCAGTCGGGGAAGGTAACGATGCAGAATTATGAGACGTCCGTCGTCGTCGTCGGCGCAGGTCCGGTCGGACTCACCGCGGCGCTGGACCTCGCGTCCCGAGGGATCGATGTCATTGTGATCGAGACCCGGCACGCCGGTGAGCCGCCCAACGTCAAATGCAATCACGTTTCGGCCCGGTCGATGGAGGTCTTTCGCCGACTCGGCATCGTCACCAAGCTCCGCGATGCCGGCCTGCCGGCCGACTTCCCAAACGATTGTTCGTATCGCACTACCGCAACCGGCATCGAACTCGCCCGCATCGTCATTCCGTCGCGTGCGACACGCTATACTGCGACCGATGGTCCTGACACGTGGTGGCCGACCCCCGAACCCCCGCACCGCATCAACCAGATCTATCTGGAGCCCATCCTGTTCGCGAGTGCTGTTGCCAATCCCAAGATTACGATCCTGCCTCGCACCGAGATGGTGCATTTCGATCAGGATCTCTCGGGTGTCTCGGTCGACGCTCGCGAACTCGATGGGGACCGCGCTTTCACCATCCGCTGCCGCTTCCTCATTGGGTGCGACGGAGGGAGGTCGTTGACGCGCAAGCTGATCGGCGCAGCTTTCGTCGGAACCCCGATTATCCAGCGCGTCCAATCGACGCTCATCGATGCCCCCGATCTCAAGACCTTGATGCAGCCGCATACGCCGGCCTGGATGGTGCTGTCGCTCAACCCGCGCCGGACCGGCACAGTCGTTGCCATCGACGGGCATGACCGGTGGCTGATTCACAACCATCTGAAACCGGACGAGCCCGAATTCGATACTGTTGATCGTGACTGGGCGATCCGCACGATCCTCGGTGTTGGCCCTGACTTTGTTTACCGGGTCGTCAGCAAGGAGGATTGGGTGGGTCGCCGTCTCGTTGCCGATCGCTTCCGCGACCGTCGCGCGTTCATCTGCGGCGATGCCGCGCATCTTTGGATGCCATACGCCGGCTATGGGATGAATGCCGGGATCGCAGATGCGGTTTCGCTGTGCTGGATGCTGGCTGCGCATCTCAACGGCTGGGCGGACGTCGGCCTTCTCGATGCCTATGAGGCCGAACGTCAGCCGATCACCGAACAGGTGTCGCGGTTTGCCATGGAGCACGCGATTGCCAGCATCGGCCAGCGCGCCGCGGTGCCTGCGTCGATCGAGGAAGACTCGGAGGCTGGCGCGGAGGCCCGCGCGACGGTCGGTCGGGCTGCCTACGAGCTCAATGTCAAACAGTACTGCTGCGCGGGACTGAACTTCGGCTATTTCTACGACCGGTCGCCGGCGATCGCGTATGACGGTGAGACGGCTCCATCCTATACGATGGGTGATTTCACACCATCGACCGTGCCGGGCGCCAGGATGCCGCATATCTGGCTGAAGGACGGCCGCTCCGTCTTCGACGCGATGGGCCCCGGTTACACACTGTTGCGTTACGACCCGGCTTGCGACGTGACGGATTTGCTTGAGGCCGCTGTCCGCAACAGCGTTTCCCTGACGCTGATTGAACTGTCGCCTGACGAGGCCGGCCCGGAGCGGCCTGTCGAAGGTCTCTTGCTGGTGCGACCCGACTACCATATTGCGTGGCGCGGCCATCATGCGCCGTCGGATCCTGAAGCGTTGGTCCATCGCCTCACCGGCAGAGCCGTGCCGTCGCATCCACAACCTGCAGGCAATCGCGCTGCGGCACATGCTCTTTCGGGAGAACGCGCATGAGTGCCATTATCCTCACCCGCAGAACGCTGCTGGCAGGGGCGGCAACCTCGATCGTGGTTGGTGCGACAACGGCATGGACCTATCCCGATCAACTGATCAAGATCATCGTCACTTTCCCGCCCGGCGGCAGCGCCGACATGTTCATTCGTGCGCTCGAACCGGTGGTCGCCGCCGACCTCAAGCAGGGCTTCGTCATCGAGAATCGCGGCGGAGCGGGTGGCAATATCGGTATGCAGGCCGTGATGCAGGCCAAGCCCGATGGCTACACCCTCGGCGTGGGACCGGCAGGCGCGCTGAGCATCAACCCTCATCTCAATCCTTCGACGCCGTTCGATCCGATCAAGGATCTGGCGCCGATTACGTTGCTCGCCGACATCCCCTTTGTGCTGGTGGCAAACGCTGACGCTCCATTTGCCACGCTGAAAGAAGCGCTGGCAGCGGCCGCCGCAAAGCCCGGACAATTGTCGATCGGATATGGCGGCAACGGCACGGTGATGCACATGACGGCAGCGCTGCTCCTGCAATCCGCGCGGATCAAGCTCACGCTGGTTCCTTATCGGGGCACAGGTCCGGTGGTCACCGACGTGCTGGCCGGTCATATCTCGCTCGCTGTTCTCGATATTCCCAGTTCGCTGGAATTGATCCGTGCCGGTCGGCTGAAACCGCTAGGCGTCACCAGCGCCAAGCGCGTCCCGTTTCTGCGCGAAGTGCCGACACTCGACGAGCAAGGCGTGACCGGGTTCGAATCGACCGGTTGGTTTGGACTCGTCGCTCCCGCCGCCACGCCAGCCGACATCGTGGCGCGTTTGAACGGTGCTTTTGTCAAGGCGCTCGGAGATCAGGACGTGATCGAAAAGCTGCGAACGATCGGGGCCCAACCGGCGCCGTCGACGACTGAAGCCTTCGCCGCCTACATCCGCTCGGAAAGCGCAAAGTGGGGGCGCCTTACACGGGATATGAACCTCACCGCGCAATAGCAGCGCCAACTGCCTCTGCTTTACCGGCTCTCGCGCAGCCATGTCGCCGCGAACGCGCCGAGCAGCAACAGCAGCCCGATCAGCCCGGCGAATACCGGCAGCACGCCGACGCCGCGGACCACGCTGGCATCGCGCATGTGGACGCCCATCCAGCCGTCGCCGCGGAAGATGGTCGAGGCGCGGATCGGCACGATGCGCGGCAGCTCGACGCCCGACCCCTCGTGGATACGACGGGAATCGCCACCGGTGGCCTGCGCCAGCGGGCGCAGCGTCTCGGTGGTCGAGGTGACTTCCGAAAACTCCTTCGGATTGATCGGGCCGACATTGATCAGCGCCTTCAGCGTGCCGTCGGTGGCGGCCCACAGGCCGAGTTCGTCGGCCGGCGTGGTAGCGCGCCACAGGCCGGGCTCGCCGGCGGAAAGCGCCAGCTCGCGGGTCTTGCCGGACGGCGAGGTGACGGTGACCGGCGCCACGCTGTCGCCCATGGTCTGGCGGTTGACGACCAGATCCTTGCCGGCGCTCGACAGCTTGAGCGCCTCCTCGTCGAGGTCGGGCTGCTTCATCAGCCAGTGCGACATCCGTCGCAAGAGATCCAGATGCGGACCGCCGCCCTCATAGCCGCGCGCCCACAGCCAGATGTGGTCCGACAGCAAGAGCGCCACGCGGCCCTCGCCGGAGCGCGACAGCAGCAGCAGCGGCTTGCCGTCGGCGCCGGTCATCACCGGCGGCGTGGTGGTGTTGCGGGTATCGACGGTGCGGAAGAAGCGCGACCATTTCGGCGGCTCGGAGGCGCCGCCTTCCAGCCCGCGCGTCACCGGGTGGCGTTTGCCGACGTCGCTGAGATGCGCATAGAATGGCTTCTCGGTGACGCCCACCGGCTCGGCCGGCAGCACCGAATCCAGCGGCGTGCGCCAGATTGACGTGTTCGATGCATAGTCCGGCCCGGCCGAGACCAGCACCGCGCCGCCATTGCGGACATAGCGCGCGATATTGTCGAAATAGGCGATCGGCAGCACGCCCTGGCGGGCGTAGCGGTCGAAGATGATCAACTGGAATTCGTTGATCTTCTGCTGGAACAGTTCGCGGGTCGGAAACGCGATCAGCGACAATTCGTTGATCGGCGTGCCGTCCTGCTTTTCCGGCGGCCGCAGGATGGTGAAGTGCACGAGGTCGATCGAGGCGTCGGACTTCAAGAGATTGCGCCAGGTGCGCTCGCCGGAATGCGGCTCGCCGGACACCAGCAGCACGCGGAGCTTGTCGCGCACGCCGTCGATCGCCACCACCGCGCGGTTGTTGACCAGCGTCAGTTCGTTCTCCAGCGGCGAGGCCTCGATCTCGACGATGTTCGAGCCTGCGTGCTTGATGTTGATGTCGATGCTGACGGTCTGGCCGCTGAACACGGTGCGTTCGTTGATCGTATCGCCGTCGCGGCGCACCACGACGCGCGCGCTCTGCCCGGTGACGCCCTGGTCGTCGAGTCGGTAGGTGACGGTCTGGCTTTGGCCCACGATGCCGAAGCGGGGGGCTGCCACGATGGCAATGCGGCGGTCGCGCTCGTTGCTGCGGCCGGTGATCAGCGCATGCACCGGCGCGGTGAAGCCGAGCGCGGCGGCATTGGCGGGAATGTCATGGACGCGGCCGTCGGTGATCAGGAAGGCGCCGGCGACGCGGTCGGTCGGCACGTCGGAGAGGGCGGAGGACAATGCGCCGAACAGCCGGGTGCCGTCGGTCTCGCCATCGGCCTGGCCGGCCTCGACGACGCGGACCTCGAGGCCCTTGACCTGCTTCAGCCGGTCGACGAGCTGCTTCTGCGCCTCGTCGGTCTCCTTGTTGCGCTCGCCGAAGTTCTGGCTCGGGCTTTTGTCGATCACTACGGCCGCGACGGAGGACAAAGGCTCGCGTTCCTCGCGCGTGAACGACGGATTGGCCAGCGCCAGCAGGATCAGTACGAGCGCCGCCAGCCGCATAAACGCGCCGCGCGCGCGGCCGACCAGCAGCAGCACCGCGATGACGACGATCGCGGCAAGGCCGATCCACAGTACCAGCGTGGGGACGAGCGGCGTGAAGACGATGCCGTATTGCATTTTACTGTCCCAGCCGTTCGATCAGCGCGGGGGCGTGGACCTGGTCCGCCTTGTAGTTGCCGGTCAGCGTGTACATCACGATGTTGACGCCGGCGCGGAAGGCGAATTCGCGCTGGCGCGGTTCGCCGGGCACCATCGGCAGCATCGGCTGGCCGTCGGGGCGCAGCGCCCAGGCGCCGGCCAGATCGTTGGAGGTGATGATGATCGGCGACACGCCGTCGCCGCCGCGCGCAGGACGCGACGCCGCGTCGTCGCCGTCGTCGCGCGGCAGCGTCTCGACCCAGGTCGGTCCCGAATTGAAGCGGCCGGGGAAGTCGCGTAGCAGAAAGAACGTCTTGGTCAAGACGTGCTCGCGCGGCACCGGCTCCAGCTCCGGCACGTCGAGCGACGACAGGATGTTGCGCAGGGTCAGCATGCCCGGCGTCTGCGACTCGCCGTTCGGTCCGGGCGGCGCCTCGACGGCGTCGCGGGTGTCGAACAACACCGTGCCGCCCTGTTTCATATAGGCGTCGATCCGGTTGAGCGCGTCCTGCGACGGCTTCGCCGCGCCGGGGATCACCGGCCAGTAGATCAGCGGGAAGAAGGCGAGTTCGTCGCGCGCGGGATCGATGCCGACCGGCTCGCCGGCCTCCAGCGCGGTGCGCTGGGCCAGAAACAGCGTCAGCCCGGTCAGGCCCGCCTTGACGATCGAATCGACGTCGGCATTCCCGGTCACCACATAGGCCAGCCGCGTCTGCGATATTGCCTTGATGGCGAAGTCGTCGGACGCCGCATCGGCATGCGCGGATGTGTACGAACCCGTCACCGCCGACAGCGCCAGCATGATCGCGAGGGCTGCCGGCACGGTTCGCCGGCGCAGCAGCGCGGCAAAGCCGCCGCCGAGCAGTGCGACGATGATGGCATCGATCAGGAACAGCAGCAGCGCGGTCGACAACAGGATGCCGCGAAGGTCGCGCGGCTCGGCCGATGTGTAGCTCGCACGTCGCGCCTTCAGCGCGGAGGCGTCGAGCGGCGCGATGCGGTCGGCGGCGGCCAGCGCGTTGACGGCGAGCGGGCCGTCGGCGGGACCGTAGAAGCCGGGCGGATGGTCGATACTGGCGCGGTCGCGGAAATCGGCCGGCAGCGGCTTGGCGGTCGAGGGCGGCGGGCCGAAGGCGCCGAAGCCGTCGAGCGTGCGCAGCGGCGCCACGCTGGCGCTGCCGGTTTGGCCTTCAACGCCGGCGCCCGGCGTCGATGTATAGCCGGACAGATCGACGACGCGGCGGAGCATCTCGACGAAGGTGCCGGACAGCGGCAGATCGGACCAGCGCATGTCGGCGCTGACATGGAACAGCGATACCATGCCCTTGCCGCGGCGCTCGCCGGTGACCAGCGGCGTGCCGTCCACCAGCGAGGCCCAGGTCTTGTTGGCGAGTGCCGCGTCGGGCTCGGCCAGCACCTGGCGGTTGACGGTGATGTCCTTCGGCACGGCGAGGCCGGCGAACGGGCCGTCGGCGGTGAAGGAGGCGAGAAGCTGCGGCTTCTCCCAGGTCAGGCTGCCGCCGAGCTGGCGGCCGCCGCGGCGCAGTTTGACCGGCACGAGATCGTCATCGGCTTGCGCGAGGCGCGGGCCGGCAAAGCGCACCAGCACGCCGCCCAGGTCGATCCACGCATTGAGGCGCTCGCGGATTTCCGGCGACAGCGTTCCGACATCGGCCATGACGATCATCGGCAGCTTCTGGTCGAGGAATTGGGCAATCGCCTGCTGCGGCGCGCCGCGGTCGCCGAGCCGGACGTCGGCGAACGGCGCCAGCGCGCGGGTCAGGTAGAATGTCGAGGCCAGCAATGGCTGCGCGGTATCGGAGGTGGCACCCGAGACAATGCCGATGGAGCGGCGGCGCCAGCGCTTGTCGAGCAGTTGCACGGCGCCGGCCGAACGCTCGCCGGCGATCTCCAACCTTGCGATGTCGTTGCGCAATTCCACCGGCAGTTCGAACGAGGCTTCGGTCTCGCGTTCGTTCAGCGCGAAGGAGAATGCAGCTTCGCCGACCGGCGAGCCCTTCTGGTCCAGCCCGCGCACCACGCCGGCATCCAGCCCGCCGCCCTGCGCGCGCAGCACTTTGACGGTCATTTTGGCGGCGGCGTTTTCGGCCGCGACCAGCGCATGCGCCGGCACGGCGCCGTTGTCATAGATCGTCAGCACGCGCTCGCCGATCGTCTTGCCCAGCGCCTGGGTGAACTCGACGCCGCGTCCGGTATCGACGCCGTCGGACAGCCACACCAGCTCGCTGTCGCCGGTGGCTTTCAGGAAACGGTCCAGCGACGGCAGCGTCTCGATGCGCTCGATCGCGTAGGGCTTCGGCGAAAGCTGCCGCAGCGCCACGCGCGCGGTGCCGGACGGCAGCAGCGTGATGTCGCGGGCAGGCTCCGACAGAGGTACCAGCGCCACGCCGCGACGATCCGAATCCGCATTGGCGATCAACTCGTCGGCGGCCTTGATGCGGGCGTCCCAGCTCGACGCCGCCGACCAGCCGTCGTCCAGCAGGATCACCAGCGGCGCCTTCGAGGCGGTGGCGCCGGTCTGGGGATTCCAGATCGGGCCGGCGGCGGCGAAAATGATCAGCGCGGCGGCGAGCAGGCGCAGCAGCGTCAGCCACCATGGCGAGCGCGACGGCGTCTCTTCCTTAGGCGCGATCTCGAACAGCAGCCGGGTCGGCGGAAAGGCGATGCGCTGCGGGCGCGGCGGCATCACCCGCAGCATCCACCACAGCACCGGCAGGCTGACGAGGCCGAGCAGCAGCAGCGGTTGGGCGAAGGCGAGGGGGAACGCTGCCATCATGCCGACCGTCCCGCCTTGACCATAATGCCGCCGCCGGCTGCTTTATTAACGGCCATGCCGCTGTGCAGGAACAGCAGCAGCTCGGCGGCCGAGCGCGTCGTGGTGTGAGTCGAGAACAGCCAGCCGAGCTTCCCGGTCTCATTGCGGATTTCGTCGCGGTGCGCGGCGACTCGCGCGACGTAGTCCGTCGCCCACTTCTCGGCACGGCCGGCGGTGATCACATTGCCGCTTTCCGGCTCGGTGAATTCGACGCGGCCGGAATAGGGGAATGTCTCTTCCGCGGGATCGACGATCTGCACCAAGGTGCCATGCGCGCCATTCGATGACAGGCCGGCGAGCATGGTCTTGATGTCATCGATGGGCGACCAGAAATCGCCGAGCACGACGACCTCGGCCAGCGCCGCCGGCACGAAATTCGGCGGCAGGCTGTCGCGGGTCAGCGTATCGTGCAGCATCGACTGCGCCATCTTGTCGACGACGTTGCGGCTGGAGGTCGGGTTCATCAGGCCGGGCACGCCGACGCGTTCGCCGCCGGCGACCAAGAGTTCGGCCAGCGCGAAGGTGACGATCAGCGCCCGCTCCAGCTTGGAGTTCAGCGCGCCCCGGGAGGCGAACGCCATCGACAGCGAACGGTCGGGCCACAGCCAGATCGTGTGCGCGGCCTCCCATTCCTGCTCGCGGACATAGAGATGATCGTCGCGCGCCGAGCGGCGCCAGTCGACGTTCTGCGACGGCTCGCCGGAGACGAAGCGGCGATATTGCCAAAAGCTCTCGCCGTGCCCGGCGCGGCGGCGGCCGTGCAGGCCGTGGATCACGGTGGCGGAGATGCGCCGGGCCTCCAGCACGAGACGCGGCAGCGATGCTGCGAGCGAACGGCTTTCACCATCGGCGCGGCGGACTGCGAGGATCTCCTGCGTGGCGTGGTCCGGCGCAGCCGCCATCAACCGATCCGCGACTTCAACTGGCGGATCACGTCGGGGATGGTGCGACCTTCGGCGCGGGCCGAGAAGGTCAGCGCCATGCGGTGCTTGAGGATCGGTTCGGCGAGGTCGAGCACGTCGTCGATCGAGGGCGCCAGACGGCCGTCGAGCAGCGCCTTGGCGCGCACCGCCAGCATCAAGGATTGCGAGGCGCGCGGGCCGGGGCCCCAGGCAATCAGCTTGGAGGCATCGCCGGCATCCGGGCCGGGACGCGCCGAGCGTACCAGGGTCAGGATCGCCTCGACCACGCTGTCGCCGACCGGCAGCCGGCGCACCAGCCGCTGCGCGGTGACCAGCACGTCGGAGGTGATCGCGGCCTTGGCGATCGTCTCGTCGGCGCCGGTGGTCTCGAACAGGATGCGGCGCTCGGCGTCGCGGTCGGGATAGTCGACGTCGATTTCCATCAGGAAGCGGTCGAGCTGGGCTTCCGGCAGCGGGTAGGTGCCTTCCTGCTCCAGCGGATTTTGCGTCGCCAGCACATGGAACGGCTTCGGCAGATCATGCCGCGCGCCGGCCACCGTGATGTGCTGCTCCTGCATCGCCTGCAGCAGCGCAGATTGCGTGCGCGGCGAGGCGCGGTTGATCTCGTCGGCCATCAGCAACTGCGCGAAGACCGGGCCGGCGATAAAGCGGAACGACCTTTTGCCGGCGACGCTCTCGTCCAGCACCTCGGCGCCGAGAATGTCGGAGGGCATCAGGTCGGGGGTGAACTGGATGCGCTTGGCGTCGAGGCCGAGCGTGGTGCCCAGCGTCTCCACCAGCTTGGTCTTGGCGAGGCCGGGGACGCCGATCAGCAGCGCGTGTCCACCAGACAGGATCGTCACCAGCGTGTTCTCGACGACCTTGTCCTGGCCGAAGATGACCGTGGAGATCGCCTGCTTGGCGGTCAGCATCTGGCCGGCGACCGTTTCCGCCGAGCGGACGATCACGTCTTCGAGTTTTTCGACACTGTCTGCGGCCATCGTCGTTCCCTTGTGATCGTCTGTCGGCGTCGTCTTGCCGCAACCCCCATGCTAGTCCCTAGCGAAGGTCATGGTTTTGCTGAATGAAACTATCCCCACATTATCCGCAGGCAGCTATGAACTGCATCACGTTGTGGCGAGTTGGTAGCGGTAAAACACGACATTTGGCCTGCACCAATCATGCCAGATCGATGCGATAACCTCAGGGATAACCATGGCGAAGCAAGGGCAGATGGCGCAAGGGAAGCAAGCGAAGATCGCCGCCGGCCTCGAGGGCCTGACCACGGCGGCCACCCAGGCTACCGGCGGTAAAGTCCGCGGCCTGCCGCCGGTGCATCTGTGGAATCCGCCATTCTGCGGCGATCTCGACATGCGGATCGCCTCCGACGGCACCTGGTATTATCTGGGCTCGCCGATCGGCCGGGTGGCGCTGGTGCGGCTGTTTTCGACCATCCTCAAGCGCGAGGACGGCAAGCACTTTCTCGTGACCCCTGTGGAGAAGGTCGGCATTACCGTCGATGACGCGCCGTTCCTGGCGGTCGAGATGGAAAAGCAGGCGGACGAGAGCGGGCCGCGGCTGCGGTTTCGCACCAATGTCGACGACTGGGTCGATTGTGACGCCGACCACCGGCTGCGCTTCGAAACCGCCGCCGATGGCGGGCTGATGCCCTATCTGCATGTCCGCGCCGACCTCTGGGCCAAGGTGACCCGGGCGCTCTATTACGATCTGGTTGACATCGGCGAGGAGCGGGTGGTCGATGGCAAGCCGATGTTCGGCATCGCTTCCGCCGGCGCATTCTTCGCCATGGCGGATGCGGAGCAGATGAGGGAAGCGCCTTGAACGGACCGATGTTGACGACCGAGCCTCAGGCTGCAGAGATCGGTTCATCGGAATTTTTCGCCCGCGCCCGCGCCCGGCTGAATTTCGAGGTGCCGGCCGGCCTCACCGACGCCAGCGTCGTGCCTTTGTCCGGCGATGCCGGGACCGACCAGATGCTGCAGATCATCGCCGCCGAGCGCCCGATCCGGCCCGCCGCGGTGCTGATCGCCGTCGTCGAGCACGAACAGCCGACCATCCTGCTGACGCAGCGCGCCGCGCATCTCAACGACCATGCCGGGCAGATCGCCTTTCCCGGCGGCAAGATCGACGCGTCAGACACCTCGCCCCTCGACGCCGCGCTGCGCGAGGCCGAGGAGGAGGTCGGGCTGGATCGCTCCTTTGTCGAGCCGATCGGCTATCTCGATCTCTATGGTACCGCGTTCGGCTTCCGCATCCTGCCGACGGTGGCGCGGGTCAAGCCGGGCTTTCAGCTCACCATCAACGAAAACGAAGTCGAGAGCGCCTTCGAGGTGCCGCTGTGGTTTCTGATGGACCCGCTCAACCACCAAGTTCACAGCAAGGAATTTCGCGGCATGGCGCGGTCGTTCTACGCGATGCCGTTCGCGGAACGTTACATCTGGGGCGCGACCGCAGGGATCCTGCGCATCATGTATGAACGGATTTGCCTGAAATGATCCGCCCCGTCTTTACCGAAGTCGGCATCTTCCTGATCCCGTTCGCCGTCTATGCGATTTTCCTGATCGCCAGCAAGAACGGCGTCACGCTGAAATCGTCCTGGCCGCTCCGTGTCGTCGGCCGGCTGGCGTTGGTCGCTTTGCTGCTGGTGGTGCTCAGCCTGGTGCTGCTGGCGCACTATTCCGGGGCGCCGCCGAACTCGACCTACGTGCCCGCGCATCTCGAAAACGGCCGGCTGGTGCCGGGGGTCGAAAAATGACTGCGCTGCGCACGCTGCACGACGCGCCATGGCTGAATTCAGGGCCGGCGGCGCGGGTGCTGGCGCTGCTCAATGAAGAGGGCGAAGAAGCCCGGGTCGTCGGCGGCGCCGTGCGCAACGCGCTGTTGAAACTGCCGCTCGGCGATCTCGATATCGCCACCACCGCCCTGCCGGAGGAAGTGGTGCGCCGTGCCCGCGCCGCGCACATCAAATGCGTGCCGACCGGGCTGGAGCACGGCACGGTGACGCTGGTGGTCGATGGCACGCCGTTCGAGGTCACGACGTTGCGCGAGGACGTCGAGACCTTCGGCCGCAAGGCCAAAGTGGCGTTCGGCCGCGACTGGCAGCGCGACGCCGAACGGCGCGATTTCACCATCAACGGCCTGTCGGTGTCCTCCGACGGCGTGGTGCACGACCATGTCGGCGGGCTCGTCGACATCGACGCGCGCCGCGTGCGCTTCATTGGCGATCCCGACCGCCGTATCGCGGAAGATTACCTGCGCATCCTGCGGTTTTTCCGCATCCATGCCGCCTATGGCAGGGGCGCGCCGGACCGCGACGGCTATCTCGCCTGCATCCGCGGCCATGCCGGCATCGCCGGCCTGTCGGCCGAGCGGATCCGGATGGAATTGCTGAAGCTGCTGGTCGCGCCGGGCGCTCACGCGGCCGTGCAGGCGATGGCTGGCGGCGGCCTGCTGTCGCAATTGTTCGGCGGCGTGACCTATCCCGGAACGCTGGCGGCCATGATCGCCGCCGAGGAGACACTGGCACACGCGCCCGATCCCGTGCTGCGGCTCGGCGCGCTCGGCGTTGCGGTGACCGAGGACGCGCGGCGTCTGGCGACGCGGCTGCGGCTGACCAATGCGGAGTTCAGGAAACTGGATTCGATGGGCCATCGCTGGTGGCGGCTGAAGGGCATGGACGATCCGATCGCGCGGCGGCGGCTGTACCGCCTCGGCGAAGCGCGCTACCGTGATCGCCTGATGCTGGCCTGGGCACGCGACGGCCGCGGCGCCGACGATGCGGCGTGGCAGGCGCTGGTGACGCTGCCGGAGCGCTGGAAGGCGCCGGTGTTTCCGCTCAAGGCGGCCGATTTTATCGCCCGCGGCGTCGCTCCCGGCCCCGGCCTCGGCCACGTCATCGCGCTCGCCGAAGACGTCTGGCTGGCGCAGGATTTCCCGCTGGAGATTGACGTGCTCACGGTGATCGCGGATCAGACCGTGGCGCGATTTTCGCGGGAGCACCGGCTGTAGCGCCAATCGTAGCCCGGATAAGGCGGCGCGACGCACAGCGTCGCGGTGCCGCCATCCGGGGACAGCGCTTCAACGATAGGCCGGCCCCGGATGTCGCTCGCGCCTTCGCTCTGCGAGCGCCGGCGCAAGCTCATCCGGGCTACAAAAAAAACCGCCGGGCTAGGAACCCGGCGGCTTTATTCACAACGCTTCGACGTGGCTTACGCCTCGTCTTCGTCTTCATCTTCTTCGTCGTCGGAGGCCAGCAGCGCCAGTTCCAGCACCGACAGCGGCAGGGTCTCGCGGAACAGGTCGCCTTCGTCGCCCATCCACACGCAGACGACGTTGTCGCCGTTCACTTCGGCAACGGTCATCGGATGGCCGCCTGATTTCAGCATGGCGACGTCGCCGGATTTCAATTCCATGATTCTGTCCTTTGGGTTTGCAAGCGGTCTGACACCGGCCCGGTTCATAGCGGCCTGTGATGACAGGCCGAACACAGCGATGCGCGAGGGTCGGCTTCTACGCCCCCCGGAGCGATTTAGCGAGGTCGGATGACAGCCCTACGCTGTTTATTGCCGGCGGGGTTTCGCGCCTGAAGGGCGCCGCCGCGGCAGCCACCGCCGCGCGGGTGCCGGCTGCGACGGAACACAGCAGCTGCACCGGTACAATCGGCTGGATTCGTTCGGCAATCCCGGCCAGAGCCGCGCCGCCGAGAATCACGACCTCGGCGCCGTCCTGCGTCGCGCAGGCCGTGCAGGCGTCCGCGAGCAGTGCGAGTGCGGCGTCGGGATTTTCCGCGATCTCGCCGCCGGTGGGCGCGACCGTGCGTATCGCGGCAAGCCGGTCTTTGAGGCCCATCGCGGCCACGAACTCCGTCAGCATCGGCCCCCACAGCGCGCCGCCGGTGACGATGGCGAAACGCCGGCCATTTCGCGCAGCCTCCAGACACGAGGCCTCGGCCATGCCGACCACCGGCACCGGCGCCAGCTCACGCAGCGCCAGCAGGCCGGGATCGCCGAAACAGGCGAGATAGACCGCGTCGCAGCCCGCGCCATGGCGCGCCAGCGCGTCCAGCGCGGCGTGGCCGGCAATCGCCGCCGAAGCCCGGCTGGAGATGTAGCGGGCGCCGAAGGCACCCGTCACCGGTTTGATGCTCGCGGCATCGCCGGCGATGGCCGCGACATGGCGCGCCACGAGCTCGGTGACGCTTTCGGTCGTGTTCGGATTGATCAGCAGGATGCGCAAGAGCGGTCCTTCCGGTGTTCAGCCCTGCGGGCCGAAATAGACGCAGCTTTCGTTGCACGAGTCGCGAAACACGCCGACGCGGACGAGGTGGCCTGCATGCCCGACGCGGTCCCAGATGAATCGCGACAGGTTTTCCAGCGTCGGCGCGCCAAGCGCTTCGATGTTGTTGAGAAACTTGTGGTCGAGCATCTTCTGCACCTCGGCCATGCGGCCTTCAAGGAGGCCCAGGTCCAGCACCATGCCGGTCGTGGCATCCTGCGCGCCGCGGATCGTCACCTCGGCGCGAAACGAATGGCCGTGAATTTCCTGGCTGGCTTCGCCCAAAGTCGTGCCGGGCAGCGCATGCGCCGCCTCGAAACGAAACGATTTCGTCAATTCCCACATCGCACGTCTTGTCCTGGAGTCCGTCGTTCTATCGAATGCCCAGCGTCTTGTGCGTTTGCACGGAGAGCCGCCATTGCGGGTGGCGCAGACAGTAATCCACCGCCTGCGCGGTATTTTGCAGCGCGTCCGGCCCGTCCATCGGCTGCAGCGAATAGCGCTCAAAGCGCATGGCCGCGAAATCCTCCGGCATCGCCTGCGGCTGCGGATAGACCAGCTTCAACTCGTGGCCGTGCTGCACCACCAGCTCGGCGCCGGCCTTCGGGCTGACGCAGATCCAGTCGATCCCGTCCGGCGGCAAAATGGTGCCGTTGGTCTCGAGGCCGATTTCGAAACCGTGGCGGTGCAAGGCCGTGATCAGGGCGGCATCGACCTGCAGCAGCGGTTCGCCACCGGTCAGCACCACGTAACGATGCCCCGCCGGGCCGACCCATTGCGCGGCGATCGTCGAGGCGAGCTGATCGGCATCGGCGTAACGGCCGCCCAAAGTGCCGTCCATCCCGATGAAATCGGTATCGCAGAACCGGCAGATCGCATTTTCGCGGTCCTGCTCGCGCCCGGTCCACAGATTGCAGCCGCTGAACCGGCAGAACACCGAGGCCCGGCCGGCATGCGCGCCTTCGCCCTGCAGCGTTAAAAAGATCTCTTTTACCGCGTAACTCACCGCATCCACTCACTGATTGGCGCATCGTCTAGCGCAGAGACCGGGGCAAAGCCATGGCATGGCAGCCATCCGGCGCTCTCCTTATTGGTGATCACCGAGATTTCAATTGCTCTAACCTGTCGCCGGGCCCAAAGCCCGCACTCGCCTAATTGCCGCAGGCCCCATGTCGACCGTTCAGCCGCCCCTGGTTTCAGCTCCCGCCCCCTCTGCCGCGCCCGCCCGCGCCTGCGGGACGTGCACGATGTGCTGCAAGGTCTATCGCATCGACGATCTCGCCAAGCCGGCGGGCAAATGGTGCCCGCATTGCGCGATCGGCTCGGGCTGCAAGATCTACGACAGCCGCCCGGAGCAATGCCGCGCTTTCGATTGCGTGTGGGTGCAAAGCGAGGAACTGCCGGCTTCGTGGAAGCCGGAACTGTCCAAGATCGTATTTTCCGTGTGGCCGTCGACCGGTTTCATCTATGGACAGGTCGATCTGAAATCGCCCTTCGCCTGGCAGAAGGAACCGTATCTCACCGGCATGCGTAAATGGTCGGAGCAGTTGCTCGAACAGCGCCGCCATCTGCTGGTGTTCGTCGGCTCGGATGCCACGCTGATCATGCCGAGCGGGCCGGTCCCGATCGGACCGATGTCGCCGGCCGACGGCTTTGTCGTGCGCGAGACGTTCAATGCGCGCGGCAAGCACTACGTCGCGGAGCGCGTCGGCCGGTAGCACGGTTCTTCGGTCAGGTACGAGGAGAAAGGTCGAGGCCACCAACCTTGGACGAAGGCTCGTTTTCGACCAGTTGCAGCCAGGCCGCCGCCATTTCCCGCAACTGAATGCGACTATCCCGATCATTCATGGAGCCGGCCAGATGCAGGCAGGTTTCGGCGTGTCTCAGGTAGTCCTGCTTAATATCTTTGGACATGGGATATCCCACCTGTCGAGCGCGCGCACCATAACGTTGCCATGGCGACTTAGCAACGTCGATTCTGTATATGTCGCGTGTCGATGAGTCGGATTGTGACGTATTGCGAATTGGGTTGGGTGTAGGCGTCGGGATACTGGCTACGGCCGGTGACTCGCAAATCGACATTCGCGCCTTGATGGCGCGTGGCGCCCGGTTCGACGGTGAGACCTCACCACCCCATCGCGGCAAGAGCTGTGTTGCTACGTATATCGAAACCTTTTGGTCGGCGGCGCTTTCACCCAGCAAAAAAAGAGACTTGCGATGGATCAAACCGACACCAACGCCGAGTTGCGTGTCCGGGTCGCCGAATATCGCGCTCTGGCACGCTTGACGACCGATCAGGAAATTGCACAGCGGATTCACGAACTGGCGAATGAACTTGCAGCGCGGATCCGCGAGATCGCGAGCGTCGACCGTCGATTCGTCGCAGGGCCCGAATAAGGTCGCTCAACGGACATACATCGTGTATGGTACCTCATCACCGCGCGCCCTCGGCAGTTATCGGTGACAGAGAGTTCTTGTGCTCCCGCCTTGCGCAGCAGAGCACCATGACCGAATCCCATTCGCTTCATCACGTCCACCCCAATCATCTGCTGGCTGGTCTGCCTGCCGACATTCTGGCATTGCTGACGCCGCATTTGACGACGCACGCCTTGAAGCAGGGCCATGTTCTGTATGAAGCCGGCGACGAGGTCGAGCTGGTGTATTTTCCTCACAGCGGCATGGTGTCCCTGCTGTCGGTCATGCAGAACGGCAAGGCGATCGAAAATGCCACCATCGGCCGCGAGGGCGTGGTCGGCGCAATGGCCGGACTCGGACTCTACACCTCGATGGTGCGGGCCGTCGTGCAGTTGCCGATCGTTACCAGCCGGATCAGTTCGGCGCGTTTCCGCCAGGTCACCGCCCACTGCAGGGCGATAGAAAATCTCTGTATCCGCTACAACGAAGTGCTGCTGACGCAGGCGCGCCTGACCGCGGCCTGCAATGGCCTGCATCCCGTCGAGGCCCGGTTTTGCCGCTGGCTGTTGCAATCCGCCGATCGCGCCGAGAGCAACACCTTGCCGCTGACGCAGGAATTGCTGTCGGAGATGCTTGGCGTGCGGCGCACCTCGGTGACCGACGTCGCCGGCCGGCTGCAGCGGGAGGGGTTGATCGTGTTTTCGCGTGGCGTGATCCAAATTCTCGATCGCCCGGCACTCGAAGCGATGACCTGCGAATGCTACCGCGCACTGATCGATCAATCCGCCATGCTGGGTACGCGCGCGTTAAGTTCCGTATAAGTACGATACCGGGCAGACGGTGTGTAATGTCCGGTCTATGACTTTATCATCATCGTCCGATCTTCTGGCTTTTGCCGGTGACAGAGAGCTTTTTGGTGCTCCCGCCTTCAGTGCGAGTAGAGCTATGCCGGCTAGCGAACGCCTTCCAGATCGTGCGCAGTTTTACACGTCTGAGGAGTTGCACCATCTGCGCCGCACCGTCGTGCGCTTTGCGCGGACATTCCCGCCGGGCTCGGAGCGTAACCAGCATCGCCAGATCGCGCTGTCGTTGCGCGCTTTGTTCAGGAACTCCGCCTGGCTGATGAAACACGTTGTCGAGGACCGGGTGGCCCTGTCATGAGCCACCCGCCAAGCTGCACCGGGTGCGGCTCACCGATGCAGGCGGATGCGCCGGTTGACGGTTGGCGGTCGTTCAAATGCCCGCACTGCCGCCGCATCCAGCGCGCCGCGGTAGTCGGCGAAAGCCATTCTTCTCTCTCTGTCGAACCGGTCCAGCCATGAAAATGCGAAAACCTTCCCGTCCCGATCTGCATGATTGGGATGCTCGCGCCACCGAAGCGCTAGACGCGGCACGTTTGTTGCCGGTTGGTGCGGCCCGTAACGAAGCCCTGAAGAAAGCCGGCGCGCTGCGCTGCGCTGCCGACGCGCGCGGCATTTTTGCGCCGAGTCTTTCGCACCCCGCCAAGACGTGAAACGTCGCGGCGGCAACGGCGACGATCAGGTGGCAGACTGCAGGTGCGCCGGCCCGTCCACCTCGATGGTGACGTGCGACAGATCGTGGATGCCAGCCAGCCGCGCCCGGTAGGCGGCCAGCGATTTCGGCGCCGGTGACGACAGCGAGATGATCGCGGCGTGGTGGCCGGGGCCGACCTGCCAGACGTGCAGGTCATTGACCTTGTCGCCGTCGATCTCGATCAGGCCGCGGATTTCCGCCGGCAGGTCTTCGTCTTCCGGCACATAGTCGAGCAGCACGGAGCCGGCATCGCGCATCAGGCCGAAAGACCAGCGCGCGATCACCAATGCACCCACCACGCCGATCGCGGGGTCGAGCCACAGCCAGCCATAGACGCTGCCGAGCAGCAGCGCCCCGATCGCCAGCACCGAGGTCAGCGCATCGGCCATCACATGCAGATAGGCCGCGCGCAGATTGTTGTCGGTCGCGCCGTGACCGTGATCGTGGCCATGCGCATGGTCGTGATCATGATCGTGCGAATGGCCGTGATGATGGTGGTCGTCCCGCAACAGCCAGGCGCTGACCAGATTCACGGCCAGGCCGACGGTGGCGACCAGGATCGCCTGCGCAAAGTCGATCGGCACCGGACTGGCGAACCGCAAAAAGCTTTCCCAGCCGATCAGGAGCGCGACCAGCGCCAGCACCACGGCGCTGGCAAAGCCGGCGAGGTCGCCGAGCTTGCCGGTGCCGAAGGTGAAGCGCGGGTTGCGGGCCTGCTTGCGCGCATAGAGATAGGCCAGCGCGCTGATCAGCATCGCCGCCGCATGCGTCGACATGTGCCAGCCGTCCGCCACCAGCGCCATCGAGCCGTAGGCGGTGCCAGCGATGATCTCGACCACCATCATCGCAGCCGTCAGCGCGATCACGAACCAGGTGCGGCGCGCATTGCGGTCGTGATTGTCGCCGAGATAGACGTGCTCGTGCTGCGAGGCGAAGGCGTGGTCGGTCATGGCGCAAGTTCCGTGGCGGCGATCAGCCGGGGTCATTTGAGATAAGTCCGGATCACGTCGATCAGCTCGCTGGCGCCGCGGGCGCGCTCGGCATCCGGTTCGCGGTGCGGGTCGACGACGTGGTGGACGATATGGTCCTCGATCAGCTCGACCGTCAGGCCGTTCACCGCGCCGCGCACCGAGGCCACCAGTTGCAGCACGTCGCCGCAGCCCAGCTCCGCCTCGAGCGCGCG
Organism: Tardiphaga sp. vice154; assembly: GCF_007018645.1. Taxonomy (NCBI): domain Bacteria; kingdom Pseudomonadati; phylum Pseudomonadota; class Alphaproteobacteria; order Hyphomicrobiales; family Nitrobacteraceae; genus Tardiphaga; species Tardiphaga sp. vice154. The sequence continues at coordinate 4,934,005 of NZ_CP041399.1, read as the reverse complement.
TTCGACGGCCTCGATCTGCCCCTTGATGCGGCGGACGCGCGCCAGAAGCTTGCTCTTTTCCTTGATCGTATGCGCCATCGGCGGCTCCGTGGGATAGGGGGGTACCCTATATTGGGAAGCGGACCGTTTCGCAAGCGACTTGCGTCAGCGCGTCTGCCGCAGCGCCTCGCCGAGCGCCATCGCCGCCGCCATGGCAAGGTTCAGCGAGCGCAGGTCGGGCCGGATTGGGATCACCACGCGGGCATCGGCCGTGGCCGCGACGTCGTCCGGCACGCCGGCGGATTCGCGGCCGAACAGCAGGATGTCGTCGGCCGCGTAGCGATGCTCGAGATAGGGCGTGGCGCCCTTGGTGGTGAACAGCACCAGGCGCAAATGCTGCTCGGTGCGCCAGCGCGCAAAATGGCCCCAGGAATCGTGCCGGACGATGCTGACCTGATCGAGGTAGTCCATTCCGGCGCGGCGAAAATGCCGGTCGGAGACCGGAAAGCCGGCCGGCTCGATGATATGCGCCTCGACGTCGAGGCAGGCGCACAGCCGCAGGATGGTGCCGGTGTTCTGGGGGATGTCCGGCTGGTAGAGCGCGAGGCGCATGAGGTCTCCGGGGCGGCTTCATCCGCCATCCCGGCAGGCGATAGCGCCCCGGCGGCCGGGCCGCAAGCCGGCTATTCCGCCGGCGCCAGACGGCCGTTCGACCGCGCTTCGGTGGTGTCGCGGACGCGCACCCGGGCGCGGCGCTTGCGCCACCAGATCACCACGCCGGTCACCGACAAGGCCGCCACCACCAGCCCCATGATCGAAATCAGGATGCGGCCGGGCAGGCCGATGATGCGGCCGGAATGCAGCGGAAACTGCAGCTGCACGAAAATGTCGGCGGCGGTGCCGACCCACGGCACGCGATCGCCGATTCCGCGGCCGTCCTCGCTGTCGTAATAAAGCTGCGCCGGGGCGACACCAGCGGCACCGTGGTCGTCGCCGGAATGAAAGAACGCCGCGGCATAGACGCCGTGCGCCGGCCCATAGAACAAGGACCCGACCGGCGCCTCCCAGCCGCGGGCTTTGCCGTCGGCGGTGGCTCGCGCCAAAATATCGGACCATGTCATCTTCGGCTCGATCGGATGGTCGAGGTCGCGATATTCGCGCAACTCGTAGGGCGTCGGCGTGTAGTCCGAGACCTGCTTCATGATCGGCGAGAACACTTCGAAATACAGGTTCAGCGAAAATGCCGTAAACGCGACGATGAACAGCAGCCCCCAGGTCCACAGGCTGAAGGCGCGGTGGATGCCGAAATTGATGCGATAGGCGCTACCCGCGGTCTTGATCTTCCATGCCGGCTTCCAGCGCGCCCAGAAGCCGCGGCCGAATGCGCGCGCCACCGAGGGTGCGGCACCGGCCCGGATCAGCCGCCGCGCCGGCAGCGTCAGATAGAAACCGACGAAGCAGTCGATGGTCCAGATGATAGCGATGATGCCGAGCAGCCGGGCACCCCAGCGGTCGCTGCCGCAGAATTCCGGAATGTGCATGGTGTAATGCAGCTTGCAGAGGAACGAGACGAAATTCTCCGACGTGACCGGCCACGCCGCGCCCCAATAGCGCTTGCCGAGTTCGGCGCCGCTGTTGGGATCGAGGAACACCTGGTTGTAGGCCACGTCGGTGTAGCGCTTGCCGGTGGCGGGATCGATCCGCGGCTGTACGAAGAACGACAGCGACTCGCCCTTTTCCGGCGTCGTCATCAGATAATTCACCCGCACCCGCGGGTCGCGCTGCTCGATTAGTGCGGCCAGTTCGACCGACGGTTTCGCTGGGCCGCTCGAGGTGACGTCGTGAAATTGCTTGTTCAGGAGATCGTCGAGCTCGTGATCCCACGAGATCACCGTACCCGTGACGCCGGAAAAGAACAGAAAGCCGGCGGTGGCAAGCCCCGCCTAGCGATGCAGTTTTCCGAATAACGATCTCATTCCGCGCGCCCGTGTTGTTGCCGTGGCCCTACCTAGCAAAGGTCGATACTGTCGGCGACCTGCCGGTGGTATCGATTAGGAGGGTTCTAATCGGCCAGCGGCCACTACCGCTTGCGAGCCTCGATAGAGGCTGAGCCCCGGATCCGGTTTCGATCTCGCGGCTTCCCGGTCGCGTCGGTGTCGGGCCGGCTGGCTGCCGAAAGCCCGGCATTCGGTCGCCGATAGTCCGCGGCGCGGAAACGGCGATTTTGATGGTGCATCGCATCTTTCTGGACCTCCAGCAGACTTGCACTACCGCGGCAACGGTGCGAATAGAACGATTCTGGACTGTTTGCTGCCGCATTGCGGCCGTAAGTGAGGTCCTGCCGCCGCGGGGAAACACCGCGGGCGCCGGTTCGTATCAGGTCAACGCGTTTGCGTGGCCGGTATGGCAGTCACCGGCCGCAGATAGAAAGGGCTCGGAATCGTGACGACAACGTCTTCGGCGGAACACACGCGCCGTGATTTCCTTTTCGTGGCCACGGGCGCCGTGGCTGCCGTGGGAGCAGCCGCCGTCGTCTGGCCGCTGATCTCCCAGATGAACCCGGACGCTTCGACCATCGCGGCGGGTGCGCCGATCGATGTCGACCTGGCGCCGATCGCCGAAGGACAGGACATCAAGGTGTTCTGGCGCGGCAAGCCGATCTACATCATGCACCGTACCAAGAAGCAGATCGACGAGGCGCGCGCGGTTACGATCGCGAGCCTGCCCGATCCGCAGACCGACCAGGCCCGCGTCAAGGAAGGCCATGACCAGTGGCTGGTGGTGATCGGCATCTGCACCCATCTCGGCTGCATTCCGATCGCCCATGAAGGCAAGTACGACGGCTTCTTCTGCCCGTGCCATGGTTCGCAGTATGATTCTTCGGGCCGCATCCGGTCCGGCCCCGCGCCGCTGAATTTGCCGGTGCCGCCTTACGCCTTCGCATCCGACAGCAAGATCAAGATCGGCTGAGCCGTGGCGATGCCGCGGCGTTTCGCCCGACCTCTCGCTTGTCCCAACGTTTCTCTCCTCAGGATCGCATCATGAGCGGACCATCCACCTACCAGCCCACAAACCCAGCTTTGAAGTGGCTCGAGCGGCGGCTGCCGATCGTCGGCCTCATGCATTCGGCATTCGTCACCTATCCCACTCCACGCAACCTGAACTACTGGTGGACGTTCGGCGGTATCCTCTCGTTCATGCTCGGCGTGCAGATCATCACCGGCGTGGTGCTGGCGATGCACTACACCCCGCATGTCGACATGGCCTTCAACTCGGTCGAGCAAATCGTCCGCGACGTGAACTACGGCTGGCTGCTGCGCTATCTGCACTCGAACGGCGCCTCGATGTTCTTCATCGCCGTCTACATTCACATGTTCCGCGGCCTGTATTACGGGTCGTACAAGGAGCCGCGCGAGGTCCTCTGGATTCTCGGCGTTATCATCTACCTCCTGATGATGGCGACCGGCTTCATGGGCTATGTGCTGCCGTGGGGCCAAATGAGCTTCTGGGGCGCCACCGTCATCACCAACCTGTTCTCCGCTATCCCCTATGTCGGCGACAGCATCGTGACGCTGCTGTGGGGCGGCTACTCGGTCGGCAATCCGACGCTGAACCGCTTCTTCTCGCTGCATTACCTGTTGCCCTTCGTGATCGCCGGCGTCGTCGTGCTGCACGTCTGGGCGCTGCATGTCGCCGGCCAGAACAATCCGACCGGCGTCGAGCCGAAGACCGAGAAGGACACCGTGCCGTTCACGCCCTATGCCACCATCAAGGATGGCTACGCCATGGTCTGCTTCATGATCTTCTTCGCCTGGTTCGTGTTCTACGTGCCGAACTACCTCGGCGACCCCGACAATTACATCATGGCCAACCCGGGCGTGACGCCCGCGCACATCGTGCCGGAATGGTACTACCTGCCGTTCTACGCCATCCTGCGCTCGATCCCGAGCAAGCTCGGCGGCGTGATCGCGATGTTCGGCGCCATCCTGGTGCTGGCCTTCCTGCCCTGGCTCGACAACGCCAAAACGCGCTCGTCGCGCTATCGCCCGCTCGCCAAGCAGTTCTTCTGGATGTTCGTGGTAACCTGCATCCTGCTCGGCTGGCTCGGCGGCAAGCCGGCGGAAGGAATCTACATCATCGCCGGCCGCATCCTGACCTTCGTGTACTTCGCCTACTTCCTGATCGTGCTGCCGGTGCTCAGCAAGATAGAGAAGCCACGCGCGGTACCGAATTCGATTGCCGATGACGTGCTGGCCAAATACGGCAAGAAGGTCGCCGGAGCGCTGGTCGGCCTGATCGTCGCCGGTGGCCTGGTGTTTGGCGGCGCGCAGGACGCCAGGGCCGCAGAGGGCGGACCGACGCCGCCGTCGCTGAGCTGGTCGTTCGCCGGTCCGTTCGGCAAGTTCGACCGCGGCGCGCTGCAGCGCGGCTACAAGGTCTACAAGGAAGTCTGCGCGACCTGCCATTCGATGAGCCTGATGCACTTCCGCAACCTTGCGGATCCCGGCGGTCCGGGCTTCACCGAGGCGCAGGCGCTGGCAGTGGCCTCCGAGATCCAGGTCAAGGACGGTCCGAACGACGCCGGCGACATGTTCGACCGGCCGGGCCGTCTCGCCGATCCGTTTCCGAAGCCGTTCCCGAACGAGAACGCCGCGCGCGCGGCGAATGGCGGCGCCTATCCGCCGGACCTCTCGCTGATGGCCAAGGCGCGTAACTACGACCGCGGCTTTCCGCAGTTCGTGTTCGACTTCTTCACGCAGTTCCAGGAGAAGGGCCCGAACTACATCGACGCGCTGCTGCAGGGCTATGTCGATCCGCCGCCGGCCGATTTCACGCTCCCGGAAGGCTCCTATTACAACACCTACTTCCCGGGCCACGCCATCAAGATGCCGAAGCCGCTGTCGGACGATCAGGTGACGTATGAGGATGGCACGCCGCAGAAGCTGGCGAATTACGCCCACGATGTTTCCACCTTCCTGATGTGGACCGCCGAACCGCACCTTGAGGCGCGCAAGAAAATGGGCCTGCAGGTCATGGTGTTCCTGATCATCCTGGCGGGGCTGTTGTACTTCACCAAGAAGAAGGTCTGGGCCGACGCGCATTGAGCGGTTGCCGGTTCGACTGGATGAAAAAGCCCCTTCGGGGGCTTTTTTGTTGCGCGACGTGTACGCTCTCCCTGTCGTCCCCGCTTTCGCGCGGACGACGAGCGAGGCAGTTGCCTTGTCATCCGCCCGCCGTCTAATTACCTCTCAATACAGCGGCAACACCCCTCGGAGGACATCATGGGCACCACCATCAGCTTCAAGCGACCGGACGGCCAGGACGCCACGGGCTATCTTGCCAATGCGGCGACCGGCAACGCGCCGGGCGTGATCGTGATCCAGGAATGGTGGGGCCTGTCCGAGCAGATTAAGGGCCTCGCCGACCGTTTCGCGCTGGCCGGCTTCGACGCGCTGGCACCCGATCTCTACAACGGCGTGGTGGTGCCCTATCACGACACCGACGCCGCGGCGAAGGAGATGAACTCGCTGGACTTCATGGACGCCACCACCCAGACGGTGCGCGGCGCCGCGCAATATCTCGCGCGCAACGGCGCGAAAGTCGGCCTCACCGGCTTCTGCATGGGCGGCGCGGTGTCGATCATCGGCGCCTGCAAGATCCCCGAACTCGGCGCCGCCGTGGCGTTCTACGGCATCCCGCCGGAAGGCGCCGCCAAGCCGGCCGACGTCAAGATCCCGCTGCAGGGCCACTTCGCCAGCCGCGACGACTGGTGCACGCCCGCCGTGGTCGACGCCTTCGAGGCGGGGCTCAAGGCCGCCGGCAAGGCCGCGGAATTCTTCCGCTACGAGGCCGACCACGCTTTCGTCAACGAGCAGCGCATGTCGGTGCACGACCGCGAGGCCGCCGAGCTCGCCTGGGGCCGGGCGACGGCGTTCTTCCACAAGCACCTCGCTTAACGAGGCCGCCAACTCCTGATATGCTCGCTCCGGCTGCATATCAGGAGCATGGCCATGATCGTCACCAAGATCGGAGACAGCCTCGCCGTCCGTCTCTCCGCGGACGACGTTGCCCGCCTCGGCTTGAAGGAGGGCGACGAAGTGGTGGTGGAAGTGAAGCGGGCGGAGCCGCAGGTGTCAACCGAGGAGGCGGCAAAACGCCGGGAGGAAGCGTTCGAGCGGTTGAGAAACTTCCAAGGGATGATGCCGCCCGATTTCAAATTCGACCGTGATGAGGCGAATGAGCGGTAGTTTCTTCGATTCGAACGCTCTGCTCTATCTGGCTGCTCCCGAAAGCCAGAAGATCGAGCGCGTTCGTTCGCTGCTCTACAAGGGTGGCTTCATCAGCGTTCAGGTCTTGAACGAGATGAAGCGCGTCTCACGCCGAAAATCTGGAATGTCGTGGAGCGAGATCCATCGCCTGCTAAACACCGTGCGCGAGTTTGTAAAGGTCGAGCCTTTGACGCTCGAAACTCACGAAGCCGGCCTGCGCCTCGCCGAGCGCTACGGCTTCGCCATCTACGACAGTTTCATCGTCGCCGCGGCGCTCGCGGCGGAATGCGAGACGCTGTGGTCGGAGGACATGCAGCACGGCATGCTGGTCGATAACCGGCTGCGCATCGCAAATCCGTTTGCGCCATGAGCATCACGCCCGCGATCTCCGATCTCCGCCAAAGACCTGAATTCTTCGACGCCGTCGCCGATCGCATCTGGCGCGCGTGGTGGCAGCCGAATGGCGTGCCGCTCGACTACATCGTTGGCCGGCTGCGCGAAAACATGGTCGCAAGCCCCATTCCATGCGCTTTTGTCGCTCACGTCGGCGAAGCGTTCGCCGGCACCGCCTCGATCATCGCCTCTGACCTCGACGAACGCCCGCAATATACCCCGTGGGTGGCTGCGGTGTGGATAGAGCCAGCGTTCCGTTCGCGCGGCGTCGGGCGGCAACTGGTCGATCACGCGACGGCTTACGCCTTCGGCCTCGGCGTCCCGCGTGTTTATCTGACGGCCCGGCCGGCGCGGCGGTCGTATTACGAGGAACTGGGCTGGACCCCGATCGAGGACGGTGTCGGCGGGCTCCGGATGACGGTTTTCGCCCGCGACCGCCCTTGACCTCGCCCGCCCGCCGTGGCTCATTCCGGCCATGAACGCAGCCCTTCGCACCCTCCTGCTCTGGTGGCGCACCTCCTGACCCGAGGTGGCTGTGCGATTTTTCGTGTTTCGATCGTCTAAGGCCGCCCTCGCAGTGCGACGGCCTCTGTTCGTATGTCCTGTGTGGCGCGCCTCTCCCGGATTTTGTAAGAGGACCCCATGAACAGGACGGTTTTTTCGCTTCCCCCCGAAACGGCCTACCAGACCCGCGGCGGCCTTGCCGTGCTCCGGCACGCCGATGCCTTCACCGGCGGCGCTGCGCTCGACCATCTGATCGAGCATCTCGACCACCGCCGCGGCGTGGTGCTGTCGTCCGGCACCACGGTGCCCGGCCGCTACGAGAGCTTCGATCTCGGCTTTGCCGACCCGCCGCTGCTGCTGGAGACCACCGGCCCGGAGTTTGCGCTGACCGCGCTGAACGCCCGCGGCGAGGTGCTGATCTCTTTCCTCGGCGACACGCTGGCCGAGGCCTGCGTCGTCATTGACGAGCGCACCGTAAGCCGTCTCAAGGGCCACATCGTCCGTGGCGATGCGCCGATCGATGAGGACCAGCGCACCCGCCGCGCCTCGGTGATGTCGCTGGTGCGCGAGATGGTGGCGCGGCTGTTTTCGTCGGAAGACCCGATGCTCGGTCTGTTCGGCGCCTTCGCCTACGACCTCGTGTTCCAGATCGAGGACCTCCAGCAGAAGCGCGCCCGCGAGGCCGACCAGCGCGATATCGTGCTGTACCTCCCGGACCGGCTCCTGGCCTATGACCGCGCCACCGGCCGTGGCGTCACTCTGAGCTATGATTTCACCTGGAACGGCCGCTCCACCGCCGGTCTTTCGCGCGACACGCCGGACAGTGGCTACACCAAACAGCCGCGCCAGGGTTTTTCCGATCACGCGCCGGGCGATTACCAGCGCACGGTGGAGACCGCGCGCGCCGCCTTTGCCCGCGGCGACCTGTTCGAGGCGGTGCCCGGGCAGTTGTTTGCCGAGCCTTGCGAACGTTCGCCGGCCGAAGTGTTCCAGCGGCTCTGCGTGATCAATCCCTCGCCCTACGGCGCGCTGATGAATCTCGGCGACGGCGAATTCCTCGTCGCGGCCTCGCCGGAAATGTTCGTGCGCTCCGACGGCCGCCGCATCGAGACCTGCCCGATCTCCGGCACCATCGCGCGCGGCGTGGATGCGATCGGCGATGCCGAGCAGATCCGCCAACTCTTGAATTCGGAGAAGGACGAGTTCGAGCTCAACATGTGCACCGACGTCGACCGCAACGACAAGGCGCGGGTCTGCGTGCCCGGCTCGATCAAGGTGCTGGCGCGCCGCCAGATCGAGACCTATTCGAAACTGTTTCACACCGTCGACCATGTCGAGGGCATGCTGCGCCCCGGCTTCGACGCGCTCGATGCATTCCTGACGCATGCCTGGGCCGTCACCGTCACCGGCGCGCCGAAGAAATGGGCGATGCAGTTCGTCGAGGACAACGAGCGCTCGTCGCGCCGCTGGTACGCGGGCGCAATCGGCGCCGTGACCTTCGATGGTGGGCTCAACACCGGCATCACCATCCGAACCATCCGCATGAAGGACGGCCTCGCCGAAGTCCGCGTCGGCGCGACCTTGCTGTTCGACTCGGATCCCGTCGCCGAGGAGATCGAGTGCCAGACCAAGGCCGCGGCTTTGTTCCAGGCGTTGCGCGGCGACGCGCCGAAGCCGCTGTCGTCATTCGCGCCGGATGCGTCGGGCTCCGGCAAGAAGGTGCTGCTGATCGACCACGACGACTCGTTCGTCCACATGCTGGCGGACTATTTTCGCCAGGTCGGCGCTGATGTCACGGTGGTGCGCTATGTGCACGCGCAGACGGTGCTCGCGCGTGAAAAATTCGACCTGCTGGTGCTGTCGCCGGGGCCGGGCCGGCCGGAGGATTTCGGCATCAAGGGCACCATCGACACCGCGCTGGCGAAACATTTGCCGGTGTTCGGCGTCTGCTTGGGCGTGCAGGCGATTGGCGAATATTTCGGTGGTGTGCTGGGTCAGCTGGCGCAGCCGGCGCATGGCCGGCCGTCGCGCGTGCAGAACCGCGGCGGGCGGCTGATGTTCAACCTGCCGAACGAGATCGTGATCGGCCGCTATCATTCGCTGTTCGTCGAGCAGGCCAGCATGCCCGCGGTACTCACCGTCACGGCCGCCACTGAGGACGGCGTCGCGATGGCGCTGGAGCACAAGACGCTGCCGATCGGCGGCGTGCAGTTTCACCCGGAATCGCTGATGTCGCTCGGCGGCGACGTCGGCCTGCGCATCGTCGAAAACGCGTTCCGGCTCGGTGACAAATTCAACCAAACATCAATCCTCTGAAAGACGTCGATGACCCCCGAACTTGAACACGACCTCAAAGCCTCCGTCCGCACCATCGCGGATTACCCGAAGCCCGGCATCCTGTTTCGCGACATCACCACGCTGCTCGGCGACGCGCGCTCGTTTCGCCGCGCGATCGACGAGCTGGTGCAGCCCTGGGCCGGGCTGAAGATCGACAAGGTCGCCGGCATCGAGGCGCGCGGCTTCATCATCGGCGGGGCGATCGCGCATCAGCTGTCGGCCGGCTTCGTGCCGATCCGCAAGAAGGGCAAGCTGCCGCATACCACGGCGCGGATCGCCTATTCGCTGGAATACGGCCTCGACGAAATGGAAATCCATGTCGACGCCATCAAGCCGGGCGAGCGCGTCATCCTGGTCGACGACCTGATCGCCACCGGCGGCACCGCCGAGGGCGCGGTCAAGCTGATCCGCCAGATCGGCGCCGAAGTGATCGCGGCCTGCTTCATCATCGACCTGCCGGACATCGGCGGCGCGGCGAAACTGCGCGCGATGGGCGTGCCGGTGCGCACGCTGATGAGCTTCGACGGGCATTAAGGAAAACTGTCGTTCCGGGGCATGCGCGGCACCCGCCGCGCGTGAACCCGGAACCTCGGACTGTTCAGCGCTGAACATGTCGGGATTCCGGGCTCGCTCGAGCTACGCTCTCGCGCCCCGGAACGACACGATTTTGCTACGACCTCTGCAACAACAGCTGCAGCTCGATCTCGCGGAAGCTGAAGTAGTTCTTCCGGATCCACTGGTGCAGCTCGGTCGATGAATCCTTCTCGCTGCGCAGGTAGTTCGTGAACGAGAAATTCAGCCGGTCGATATAGGTCTTCAGGAACACCGGCAGCGCCGCGATGGGAATCACATGGCCGCGGCCGAGCGGCGGCGGCATCTCGCCGCGCAGCACGTGCTCGTTGTCGATCGTGTACAGCGCGCGATCCGGAAACTGCTCCTGCAGCGTCGCATAGGCGCGTAAGGAAGCGCGGTCGGTATCCGCCATGAACAGCACGATCGGCGCCACGCCGCGGCGCGCCGCTTCCTTGGCGAAGCCGATCTCGGCGGTCATGCGGAAGAATTCGTCGAAGGCGTGGTAGCCGAGGTCGATCACCTTGCCCTGGTCGTCATTGACGATCAGCCGGTCCATCAGCGCCATCTTGCCGAACGTATCCTCGACGCTGGCGGTCTCGGTCAGTTTAGGCAGGAAATCCAGCAGCGACGGTTCTTTGAGATTTACGTCGAACGCCGTCACGCCGCCGCGCTGCAGCGCGAGAAATTCGGTCAGCAGCCGCGCCATCAGCGTCTTGCCGACCTGCGGGCGTGTCGAGCAGATGATGTAGACCGGGGTGCGGCGCATGGGGCGAATATATCGGGCGGCAGGGATTGTAGTTGCGTTTTATTGAAGGCTGGACGCCGGCCTCGCGCCCCCTCTCCCCGTTGGGGAGAGGGCTGGGGTGAGGGGGCACCGGCCTCTCGAAAAAAGCGAAGGCCCCTCACCCGACCGGGCTTCGCCCGGTCGACCTCTCCCCCCACGCGAAGCGAAGCTTCGCTAGAGGGGAGAGGTGAAGAAAGCGGCTGCCTTACTTCTCGCCGGGGCGGCTCGGCTTGTCGTTGACGAGGTCGGTCAGCTTGATGCGGTCGAACTCGCTCCAGACGTTGGCCAGCCAGTGTCGGACATAGCCGCGCAGCACGAAGGAGTAGTTCGCGGCCTCGTCGTTGACGCCCTTGTTGGCGACGAATTTCAGGAACGGCACCGAGGACACTTCGACCTGCTCGTAGGCCATCTCGTTGAGCTTCGGGATGGTGATCTCGGTGGCGCCCTTGATGCGGTGGAAATACGAATTGTAGGTCGCCTGGTCCCACTCGAAGAAGCTGGTGTTGTTGATGAAGTTCTTCACCAGGAAGTATTTCGCGCCGTCCATGAAGCCGGCGGTCTCGGCGATCTCGTCCAATGATGCGATCGACGGGCCGAGGATATGAAACACGGCGAAGGTGATCTGACCGGATTTGGCGGCGTCGAGGAAGCCGATGTCGCGCAGATCGGCGAGCGCCTTGGACATCAGTCCGGCCCGGATGTCGATCACGGTGACCGACGGCGCCGAAGAGTTCAGCGTATCGAAGATCTTCATCTGGTCGGCCGTGGTCGTCATGTCGACGATCTCGGTGATGTCCGAATGGAAGCGCTTCAGGGTACCGCGCGGCGCCTCGGTGTCGAAGGCGCGGGTCGGCACGTTGTTGGCGCTGAAATAATCCAGAACCGTCCGCGACACGGTGGTCTTGCCGACGCCGCCCTTGTCCGCGCCGACCACAATCACTGCTGGCTTAGCCATGGAATTCCTTTACGTGCCGGATAATTTCGCGCGATGGAGAATCGCTTGGGCGAACAATAGCCCAAGCCGGGTTTGGGCGCGAACATGGCAGAAAGATGGGGGATTTCAATGACCCGAAAGCGTCGCTTGGGCGAATTAATCCACCGCGTCGCCCCAGCCCCATTTGCGGGCGCGGGCATAGGCCGCCTTGTCGCGGCGCGGGGCGACGGCGGCGACCACGCCGTCCGGCGTACACAATTTCGCCGTCACCGCGACCTTGCTGACCACCGGCTGCGCCAGCACCCGCGACGGCCGCCGGGTCGCTGGCGAGCGCGACAGCGCGAGGTAGATGAAGCGTTCGTCCTCGTAGGGCAGCTCGGCGGATTTCAGCTGCTTGTGCACACGGGAGCGCTGCAGCCGCTGCGAGAAGTGGCACCAGTCGGGTGCTGTCAGCGGGCAGGCGTCGTCATGCGGGCAGGGGGCGAGGACGTGGCCACCGTCGGCGATCAACATCGCGCGGGCGTCGAGGATGCGTTGGTAGCCGGCGGGCGTGCCGGGCTCGACGATCAGCAGCGTGTCGAGCGTCTTGGCCCACATCGCCGCGACCAGTTTCTGCCGGGCGGCGTCAGGGAGTTCATTGATGACGTAGCTGGCGATCACCAGATCGGCCGCGGGGGCTTTCGCGATCGTTGCCGTGGCATCGCCGAGCTCGTAGCGCAGCGCGGGCAGACGCATGCTGTCGCGGGTAAGGTCGAGCGCGAGGCTGCGCAGCGCAGGATTGGCATCGAGCAGCGTGAATTCGTTTAGGGAGGCGAAGGCCTCGGCGCAGGCCCAGCTTGCGGTGCCCGGCCCAGCGCCGCAATCGAGCAAAGAGCGCGGGGGGAAATCCGGCCGCACCTCCTGCAACGCGTTGAGGCTGGCGGTCACCGCCGCATAGGTCGCCGGCATCCGCGCCAGCGCATAGGCCAGCGCATCCGCTTCACTACGGATCGCGATGGAGCCACCGCCGGATCGGTAGGTTTGCGAGATCGTATCGGAGCGCAAGGCGGCATCGTTGCGCGACAGCCCGTGCAGGCGGGCATTCAGCGCGGCGGTGAGTTCGGCGGGCAGCTCGGGGGCGGTCATCGGAGCGCGGTTCTTTCCCCTCCCCCTTGCGGGGAGGGTGGCCCGGCGAAGCGTAGCGAAGCCGGGTCGGGTGGGGGTAGCCACAAACTCCGAGCCCGTGGCACCCCCACCCCGGCCTCCACTCTCAATGATGCTATCGCATCATCGCTCGTTCGGCCGACCCTCCCCGCAAGGGGGAGGGAGGCCACTGCCGCCGTCGTTCCGATTAGTTACGCGACTTCCATGTCCAAAATCTTCACGGCGTTCTCGAGATCGACCGAGACCAGCTGCGAGACGCCGCGCTCCGCCATCGTCACGCCGAACAGCCGGTGCATGCGCGCCATGGTGATCGGGTTGTGGGTGATGGTGATGAAGCGGGTTTCGGTGGTGGCGCACATTTCGTGCAGCAGGTTGCAGAACCGCTCCACATTGTGGTCGTCGAGCGGCGCGTCGACTTCGTCGAGCACGCAGATCGGCGAAGGGTTGGTCAGGAACACCGCAAAAATCAGCGCCAGCGCGGTCAGCGCCTGCTCGCCGCCGGACAACAGCGACAGCGTCTGCGGCTTCTTGCCGGGTGGCTTGGCGACGATCTCGAGGCCGGCCTCGAGCGGATCGTCGCTCTCGATCAGCTTCAACTCGGCTTCGCCGCCGCCGAACAATTCGACGAACATCCGCTTGAAGTGGCCGTTGACCACCTCGAACGAGGTCAACAAACGCTCGCGGGCTTCCTTGTTGAGGCTCTGGATGCCCTGGCGCAGCCGCTTGATGGCTTCCACCAGATCGTCGCGCTCGCCGGCAAGCCCGTTATGCGCGCCCTCGACTTCGCCCAGCTCTTCCTCGGCGCGAAGGTTGACGGCGCCGAGGCGCTCGCGGTCGCGGCGCATCTTCTCCAGGTCGGATTCGACTTCGTGCAAGGGCGGCAGGGCGGCGCCTTCCTTGATCTCGGCCATGGCGGCGACGCCTTCCGGCTCGACTTCCAGCATGTCGCGGATTTCGCGCTCGATGTCTTCGAGCCGGCGCTTGCCGCCTTCCATGCGCTCCTCGACGCGGGCGCAGGCTTCGCGCGCGGCCGACAAGGCTTCCAGCGAGGCTTTCGCCTCGCGGTCGGTTTCCTTCATCGCGTTCTCGGCGACCTGCAGCGCGTCGGCGGCGAGCTGGCGGGCTTGCTCGGCGCTCTCGACTTCCGAGATCAGCGCGCGGCGCTTCTGCAGGAACAAGGCCGGCGCGTCTTCCAGCTCGGCGCGCTCGGCGGTGACTTCGGCCATCCGCGAGGTCACGGTCTGGATCTGCGACGCCGCGCCCGACTTCCGGCTCTCCCACTGCGCGCGCTCACTGATGATCGCCTGCAAGCGCCGGTCGGCCAGTTCGGCATCGCGCGCCAGCGCCTGAGCTTCGGCGCGCACTTGCGCGGCGAGCCGGCGATGGCCCTCGATCTCGCTGCGCAAGGCGGCAAGCTGCGCTTCGGCATCAGACGAATCCGGCAAATATTCCAGCGCGGCATGCGCGCTTTCCAGCGACGCCTCGGCTTCCAGCCGGTCGTTGTCGAGGCGCGACTGCGCCTCGGTCAGCGCCGAGCGGCGGGCGGCGTGGCGATTGATCTCGCGCTCGGCATTGGCGTGGCGCTCGCGCGACTGGTCGATGTCGCGGCGGGCATTGCGCAGCGCGTCGCGGGCGGCTGCTTCGGCGGAAGACGCCGTCTTCAGCGCGGCCTCGGCCTGCTCCAGCATTTCGCGCTTGATCTGCGCATCGACGCGCGAGGCTTCCAGATCGGCCTCGATGTCGGTGAGGCGGGCGCGTTCGGCGAGGCGGCGGGCGGCGCCGGTCGGCGCATGCGCGCCGGCGACGAAGCCGTCCCAGCGCCATACGTCGCCTTCGCGCGACACCAGGCGCTGCCCGGTCTTGAGGTGCGCGACGAGCGCTGCGCCCTGTTCCTTTGAGACGATGCCGATCTGCTTCAGGCGGCGCGCCAGCTCGGGCGGCGCATTGACGTGGTCGGCCAGCGATTCGACGCCGTCCGGCAGGGCCGGATCTTCGGCATGCACGCCGGCATCGGTCCAGCGCATCGGCGCCGAGGGATCGACGGGGGCGTCGAGATCGTCACCGAGCACGGCGCCGAGCGCCTT
Organism: Tardiphaga sp. vice154; assembly: GCF_007018645.1. Classification (NCBI taxonomy): domain Bacteria; kingdom Pseudomonadati; phylum Pseudomonadota; class Alphaproteobacteria; order Hyphomicrobiales; family Nitrobacteraceae; genus Tardiphaga; species Tardiphaga sp. vice154. Next base: position 4,919,005 of record NZ_CP041399.1, on the reverse strand, counting down.
TTCAAAACCCTTGGTGACGCTGACGCCGTCGATGATCGGCGGCCACAAATTCTTGGTCTCGCCGTTGAGAATCTTCGAGATAGTGCGGGCTTCGGTCTCGAGCCGCTGCACCTTTTTGTCGGCCTCGTTGAGCGGCGCACGCGACGCTTCAAGCGTTTGCCTGGCCGCAACATGGGCCTGCTCGGCGTCCGAAACCGTGGCTTCCGCCATCAGCAGGATTTCCTGCGCGGTCTCCATCAAGGCGGCGAGTTCGTCGATGTCGCCGAAGCCGGAGGTGGTCTGCGTCAGCCGCTCGATCTCGGCCTCGACATTGGCGATTTCCTGACCCAGGCGCGTCAGCCGGTCGGCGTGGGTCCGCACGTTGGACTGCAGCTGGTTGCGCTGCGCGGTCATCGACGCATGCGCGGTGGTGAGTTCGGAGAAGGTGCGCTCGGCCGCGGCGAGCACGGCTTCGGCCTCGGAGACGCGATCGTCGACGCCGCCGCGCTGGTCGAGTCGTCCTGCGATCTCTTCCTTCAGCATGACGTCTTCTTCGTCGAGCTTCATCAGCGCGATTTCGGCGTCTTCCGCCTGCTGCATCTCGCGCGCGGTGTCGCTTTCGAACTGCGCGAGGCGGCGGTCGAGTTCGCCGACGCGCTCCTTGGCGCGGATTTCCTCGCGGTCGAGCAGCTCGCGGGCATTGGTCAGGCGCTGCAGAGACGCGGCGGCGCGGGCCTCGGCCTCGCGCAGGCCGGGCAGGTCGTTGGCACGGATCGCCTGGATGCGCGCGGCCTCGCCCTGTTCGCGGGTGCGCTCGGCGAGCTCGCGGACGTTGAGGTCGTGGGTCTGCTGGGCCTCGGCGACGTCGGCATGGGCCTGGATCCAGCGCATGTGGAACAGCATGGCCTCGGCCTTGCGGACCTTCTGCGCCACTTCGCGGTAACGGATCGCCTGGCGGGCTTGCTTCTTCAGGCCCTCCATCTGGCCGGAGAGCTGGCCGATCACGTCCTCGACGCGGGTGAGGTTGGTTTCGGCGGCCTTGAGGCGCAGCTCGGCCTCGTGGCGGCGGGCGTGCAGGCCGGCGACGCCGGCGGCGTCTTCCAGCACGCGGCGGCGCGCTTCGGGCTTCGCCTGGATGATTTCGCCGATCTTGCCCTGGTGGACGAGGGCGGGCGAACGCGCGCCGGTGGCGGCGTCGGCAAACAGAATCTGCACATCGCGGGCGCGGACGTCGCGGCCGTTGATGCGGTAGCTGGATCCGGCGTCGCGCTCGATACGGCGGGAGATTTCGAGGATTTCGGCGTCATTGACCGCCGCGGGCGCGGTGCGGTCGGTATTGTCGATGGTCATCACCACTTCGGCGTGGTTGCGCGAGGCGCGGTTGCCACTGCCTGCAAAGATCACGGCGTCCATGTCGGCGGCGCGCAGCGACTTGTGCGAGGTCTCGCCCATCGCCCAGCGCAAAGCCTCGACGAGATTCGACTTGCCGCAGCCGTTCGGCCCGACCACGCCGGTGAGGCCGGGTTCGATCATGAAATCGGTGGGTTCGACGAAGGATTTGAACCCGTGCAGGCGCAGGCGCGTGAGTTTCATGGACACGTTACTCTATGGTCGCCGCCGGCCGGAAAGCCGGTGGAATCTGGGCGAAACGCGAATCGTGCAGCACGAACAATACCATAGAGGGATCGCCCACGCCCGCCGGGACTCGCCGCCCCGCTTCTCTCAAGCGCCGGACAATGGCGGCCAGGGGACGGGGGCGCAACGCGCGGCGGGGGGTTTTCCAGAGGTTTGGGAGGGGGGGCTACACCGCGCCGTAGTCAAAGACGGGCGAAAGTGTCCGCAATTCTGGGTACAGTTGCGTGAGAGGGTCCGTTATATGGCAAGTGTATTTTTGAAGTGGGCCGGTCAGAATGCCTTTTTGACATAAGAGGCCCATGCAAACCTGCAATATCGAAGCGCTTCTAGGGAACGTGTCGATCGTTAACGTTCGCAGTTCTCGCTCCAATTCACTCAGCGCATCTCCCATTTTTGGTTTTCTTTTTGAAGATTGAATAAGGGAAACTAGGTTCTCTGAAAATCGAGAAAGATCTTTAGGCGCCGCTTCCGCCGGAATGATTTCGTCATCGACGAGCCTATGGATCATTTCGATTATGAGTGCTTTTTGCTGGATCTCAGGCCATGGAGCTTCTGCTACGGATTCTGCGAGAACGTCAAAAGAATTAATTGCGAGGTCAAGCTGTTCAGCAGATGCTTTTAGCTGTGCAGCAAGACGAAATCGCTTCCAGTCGACCGTTTCAGACTTATAAGTTAAGGGATGGGTCGCTACGATCCAAGCGTGCTCAAACGCAGTACGAATCTGAATTTCAAAAACAATATCGTAAATCGATATTCCCCTTATATCGACGCCATCTGGTTTCTGCAGGCGCCCATATAGTCTAGTACTATCAAATCGAAAGACGTCCGGCGCTTTCTTGGCTGAAGTGCGATTTCTAATAGAGGAGATCACAAAGGAGTTAGCGCAATGCGCCACCGCCTCTTCCTCATGCTTTAGTGTTGGGACGACAACGGTGAAAGCTACTAGATCGTCAATTTCCTCGAACGATCGGTAGCGTCCTGTCTCAATTTTCTCTGCGGCGGATTCAATGGTTTTGATTCTGGATATGAAAGGTAGAAGTCTGCTGTCAGCATATGCCCGCAATGCTTGATTGACGCGCCCTTCTACATTTTTCAGTATGGGGGTTAGCTCAGCATATACCGAGATGAGAGCTTGGGGAATGTTCACTTTAAGATGCCTGAAGCAAGGCGACCTCACCGAGCAAAATCTCTTTCATGATATTTATTCTCGTTTGTCGCGGGCCGGCGTCGTTCGAAGCGGCTCGACTTGCGGCAAAATAGCTTGCCGCGCTCGGGATTTCCGCGCGCCGTTCTTCGTTGTCGACCGTTGCTAAAAACTGACGAAGACGCTCCCGAGCTTCATCAGGTGCAATGTCGTGCCCCGTTTCGGATAGGGCGTAAACGCCTCCCACCAACGAATAGAAATCGGCCTGATTTCTTAACCGGCTTCGTGTAATATCCAATGTTTGGTCGCTCCGAACGATTTGATCAATCTTCTGAATGGCCATTCTATACTTGTCTGTTACCTCTTCGGCTCGCTCCCATACGGGATCTCGAGAGCTGAAGGCTTTATCCAAATCGTCTTGTGAATACGATTTCGGCCCCTCCTCGATTTGGAGCAGGAGTTGCGCAAGAAACTCGTCATCCCTCATTTGCTTTCGCGAAGACGGCTGAATAAAAGGAAAGTTTTTGGGCAGCGTGCTAAATGTCCACTCCGACAGCTCTTCGACCTTAGTAATAAAGGCTCCTGAGAATTTTGCGTGACGTAATTCTTGTCGAGTTAACTTTGCAACGTTTCGATTGATGCGATCAAATATCGTGTTGATCAAAGTTTCATCTTCCGATGGGATAAACTCCACAGCAAATTGGTATCGCCAAAATCCTCGCTTTGTGTCGTCGTCAAGGTCCTTAAAATATTTGTCCTTGTGCTTCGCAATCGTTGCTTCTGACGAAACGGGGAATTCGTTGTTTGCAAATTCAAAAAGTGTAATGAGTCGTTGCTTGCCATCCACCACGCTGTACTTTGCAACCCCGTCGGGCGTGATGTTTTCGTAGAGAAATATCGCCGGGCATGGATAGTCATTCAATACAGTATCGATGAAGAACTCTTTGTAAGGAGCGTTCCAAATGCTCCTCCTTTGATATGGAGGATCAAGATCGAGCAATCCTCGCTTATATATGTCCCAAAGCCAGGATAGGGACTGGAAGGTTGCTTTTCGTTGCATGGGATCGCTGTCTTTCGATGTGGTAGAGATACTTCAACCACAGGTTATATCGGGCTTTAACTTTTACCAAGTCTGATCGAGTGTATCCTTGGTTTAACGTGCCGTAGCGCTTGGCGCAGGCCGCGTGCATTTCAGTCGCTACTGGTTACTGTCGGCCACGTTCGTGCGATGCCGCAATATAACACTGGGCCGGCGTGTAAGTAGCCGTGGAGCGACAAAAATTTCAAGACCGGTTTATTGACAATAATCCTTTCTTGACTATATTCTCCTTCGTCCTGTCCGCGAGGGGCGCTTCATGAGGCGTTCTGGAGTGGGGCGGGATGCGGCGCCTGCGGACGTGGCTCGCACCCACGGACCCGGGAGGCCGGGGGGCACCGTCCGGGCCCACTACGGGGCTCTGCCGCTCTTTGTCGGCTGGACGTGGACAGGGAAAGGCGGGGAAATCCCGCCGGAAGCTGTCCCGGAAGCACGGTCCTCCGGACAGAAACGCCGCGGTGGCGCGCCGAAAGGCGATGCGCGTGGTGTGGTGGCTCTCGCACAGCCGTCACGCTCCGCGACGAACGATCCCCGCGCCTTTCGGCGCGTCGCTCCCCTCATGCGTGAGGGGAGATCTCGCAAAGCTCGGGCGCATCGGCGTCGCGAGGATGCGGACGGCTGTTTGAAATTGAGAGATGATGAATGCGGGAGTGGTGAGGGTCAGGCGTGCACAGCGATGCGCGTGCGACACCCACCTCTGTCGTCGCCCGGCTTGACCGGGCGACCCAGTAAACGCTGCCGTTCGAAGATCTGTCGCAGACGCCTGCGTATACTGGATCCCCGCTTTCGCGGGGATGACAGCCTGAGTGAAGCGCCTGACCTCAGCTCTTCAAGAGCGGCGTGATCTTCTTCGAGAATTCCTCGAAGCTCTGCTCGCCCTTGAGCATTTCGCCGTTGATGAAGAAGGTCGGGGTCGAGTTGACCTTGAGCACTTCGTTGGCGAATTTCTGGTCGGCGGCGATCTTGTCGAGCAGCGCCTGGTCCTTCAGGCAGGCTTCCACCGCCTCCTGGCTGAGGCCGGCCTGCTTGCCGATCCGGGTCAGGCTGGCGGCGGTGTCCTTCAGCACCCAGTCGTCCTGGGTCTTGAACAGCAGGTCGTTGACCGCGAAATATTTGGCGGAATCGTCCTTGGCGATGCAGCGCGCCAGCATCGAGCCGGCGGCGGCCTTGATGTCGAGCGGGAATTCGCGGAACACGAAGCGGATCTTGCCGGTGTCGATGAAGGCTTCCTTGATCTTCGGGAACACTTCCTTGGTGAAGGTCGCGCAATGCGGGCAGGTCATCGAGGCGTATTCGGTGACGGTGACGGCGGCGTCCTTCGGGCCGAGCGCCATGTCGGGCAGCGACACCGGCTTGGCGACGTCGGCCGCCGAGGCGGTCTGCGCGAACGCCTGCTCGATCAGGAACAGCGGCGAGACGCCGGCCAAAGCGGCGAGGCCGGTGAGGGAAAGGGCTTGGGTGACGGCGCGGCGCGTGATGATCAAGGAAGGCTCCTGTTGGCGCGGCGCGCCCGGAAATGCTGTCTGTGGCTAACTTGAAACCCGAATTGTGGCAAGCGCAGGCCGCGGCCCGGCCTTTGCGAAAAGCTCACTTCCGCTTGATCGTGGCGCCGAGCCGCGCCAGCGCCTCGCGTAGCTCGTCGTCCTCGACGCGGCCCAGGCTTTTGGCGACTTCGGCGACGGCGGCAGCCTCGATCGGCTTTATGGTCTTGCGGACCTTGGGGCGTGAAAGCGGCGCCTGGCGCAGCGCGATCTTGCCGACCGCATTCCAGCCGAAGAACCGGTTGACCCGCTGCAAAATGGCGTCGGAGGAATGCTGGATCTCCAGCGCCATCGGCCCCTCGACGCGCAGGATCAGCGTCGCCGGCACCTGGTTCTGGCCCTCGACCGGCCGCGGCCACTGGATCTTCAGCGGCTCGGAGAATTTGGCGATGTCGGCGCCGGCGATCTCCGCCCAGCGCGTCACCAGCTCGCGCGACGCAAAGCCCTGCTTGGCAAAGGCGTCGGAAAACACCCCGCCGAGCAGCACGGAGAGCGGTTTGGCGGAAATGTAGCCGGGCTTTCTCATCGCGTATCCCTAGCACCTGCCGCCGGCAAAATCAGGCCGCATGCGGCCGGATCGTCTTCAGGTCGCCTTCGATCTCGCGGCGCCGCTGCATCAGGTCGAAATCCATCTGCAGGCCGAGGAAGAAGCCTTCCGAGAGGCCGAAATACCGCGCCAGCCGCAGGTCGGTATCCGCCGTGACCACGCGCTTGCCGAGCACGACCTCATTGATCCGCCTTGGTGCGACATGGACCGCGCGGGCCAGCGCGTTCTGGCTGAGCCCCATCGGCTTCAGAAACTCCTCCAGCAGGATCTCGCCGGGGTGCGGGTTCGGCAAGAGGCCGGCTTTAGCCGTGGTAGTCGACAATTTCGACATCGCGGGGTCCCCCGTCGTCCCAGACAAAACATATCCGCCACTGGTCGTTGATCCGGATCGAATACTGGCCAAGCCGATCGGCTTTCAGCGCTTCGAGCCGGTTACCCGGCGGCACGCGGAGATCGCCGAGCGCGCGCGCCTGATTGAGAAGACGCAGTTTTCGCAGGGCAACGGCCTGGATGTCCGACGGCAGCTTTCGGCTGCGGTGGCCAGACCAGATCACCTCCGTCTCGAAGCTGGCGAAACTCTGGATCATTATAACGCGCCGCGTTATGGCCGGCAACATCACGTTCGGCGCTGGCCTTGCCCCGATTCTGATTTTACAATGCTTCGTGCCCGCATCCCCAGCCACCAAAATCCGCAAGCTTGCCGTCGCCGACCGGCCGCGCCAATTGCTCGACTGGTACGACCGGCACCGGCGAAAACTGCCGTGGCGGCCGCTGCCGGGCGGGGCGATCGATCCGTACCGGGTCTGGCTGTCTGAAATCATGCTGCAGCAGACCGGGGTGCAGACGGTCGGTCCGTACTTCGAGAAATTCCTGGCGCGCTGGCCGACGGTCGCCGATCTCGGCGCGGCCTCGCAGGACGACGTGCTGCGGATGTGGGCGGGGCTCGGCTATTATTCGCGGGCGCGCAACCTGCATGCCTGCGCGGTGGCGGTGTTGCGCGACCATGGCGGCGCGTTTCCCGACACCGAGGAGGGCCTGCGCACGCTGCCGGGCATCGGGCCGTATACGGCCTCCGCCATCGCCGCGATCGCGTTCGGCCGCCAGACCATGCCGGTCGACGGCAATATCGAGCGCGTGGTGTCGCGGCTTTATGTAGTGGAAGAGCCGCTGCCGAAATCCAAGCCGCAAATCCAGGCACTCGCGACGACGCTGCTGGCGGCGACCCGCGCCGGCGACAGCGCGCAGGCCCTGATGGATCTGGGCTCCACCATTTGTACGCCGAAGCGGCCAGCCTGTGCGCTGTGCCCGATCAACGACGATTGCGCGGCGCGCTTGCGCGGCGACCAGGAGACGTTTCCGCGCAAGGCGCCGAAGAAGGCCGGCACGCTTCGCCGCGGTGCGGCCTTCGTGGTGACGCGCGGCGACGAACTGCTGGTGCGGACGCGGGCGGAAAAGGGCCTGCTCGGCGGCATGACCGAAGTGCCGTCATCGGAATGGCGCGCCGGCCACGACGATGCGGCGGCACTGCAGCAAGCGCCGTCCGTGAAGGGCGTCGCGACCTGGCACCGCAAGGTTGGCGTCGTCACCCACGTCTTCACGCATTTTCCGCTGGAGCTGGTGGTCTACACCGCGCGCGTTGCGGCACGCAGCCGCGCGCCGGCCGGCATGCGCTGGGTGCCGATCGCCACGCTGCATGGCGAAGCGCTGCCCAATCTGATGCGCAAGGTGATCGCGCACGGGCTCGGCTGAGCGCGTCAGGCGGCGCGAACGCGGTCGATGTCAGTATCCGGCAGCAGCACACAGCGATCGCGACCGGAGTTCTTGGCGACATACAGCCCCTGGTCGGCGCGTTCGATCATGTCCTGCACGTCACGGTCGGACGCGCCCATCATGGCGATCCCGATCGAAACCGTGACCTTGAGGCGGGTCGCCTTGTCATAGATGACCGTCATCCCGACGGCGTGGCGGATCCGCTCTGCCAGCAGCTGCGCGCCGGCCTCGTCGACCTCGCGCAGCAGCACCAGGAATTCCTCGCCGCCAAAGCGCGCCGCGCGGTCGGTGCTCCGGATCGCTCCGGAAATGATGTCCGCGATCTTCCTGATGACGACGTCGCCGGCGGCATGGCCATGGGTGTCGTTGATCGCCTTGAAGTGATCGATGTCGATCATCAGGGTCGCCATGCCGCGCCGGTAGCGCTTCGAGAAGTCCATGGCGTCATGGGCGGCTGCCAGAAACGCGCGGCGGTTCAGCAGGCCGGTCAGGAAATCGGTATCGGCCAGCATGCGCAGCCGGGTGATGTCGTCCTTGAACTGCATCGCATTCTCACTGGCGCGCGCTTTGGCCTCCTTGGTCCGCTCCTCGGCGAAGCCGATCCGGCGCAGCAGCGAGCGCAGCGCGCGGGTCAGCTGCACCACCTCCCGCGAACCGTTCAGCCGCGGCAGCATGGTGGGGCCGGAAGCGCGGCCGATGCGGTCGGCTTCGATCGTGAGGGCGCGGATCGGGTGGGAAATCCGTCTTGCAATCACGAACGCCATCAGCACGCCGACCAGTCCGGCAAGTGCGCCGATCGCCAGAATGGTCGTAGCCGTCTCGATCGCGGCGGCCAGCGCGACGCTGGCCGGCTGGCTGGCGGTTACGATCCAGTTCAGGCCCTGATAGTCGCGATGACCGCGGCTGACGAAGAACGCCCGCAACATTTTATCGTTGGCCGTTACATCGCTGAAGGTACCGGATTTTTCGGCGATCATGCGGGACAGCTCGCCGGCATATTTGCTGGTGCCCATGCCGGGGCCGAGCAGCACGGTGCCGGTCTTCGACAACACCGCCATTGTGGTATCGGTGCCGCCGTCATTGGCCTCGGCGCTTGCGATCACGCCGCGCGCCCAGTCCCAGTTCAGGTGGGCGCCGAACACGCCGATCAATTGACCGTCGGCATCGCGCACCGGCAGCGCGACATCGACGAAGCGATGCGGTTCGCCGTCGGCGCGTTGCGCCAGCAGCGACGATAGCAGAGCCGCCTCGTGAACGTCGCCGACCACGGATTCGTGCAACCCGGTGCGAAACCACGGCCGCTGCGCGACCGAGGCGCCTTCCAGCAGGCCGCCGGTCGAGGCGGCGACAATGCCATCGGGACGGGCAAAGCCGATCCAGGCAAAGTCGGTGAAGGAGGCTTGCAGCTGTTCCAGCGATCGGCGCAGCGCGGCCGGATCATCCTGCCAGAGCTTCTTCATCGGCTCCAGCTGCGAGAACAGTTTGATCTCCTGCTGGCGCACCGCCATGTAGCGGTCGAGCCGCTCCGCGGTCGTGGAGGCGACGCTGGTCAGCCGGCTGTTCACCAGCGTCGCGGTGGTGCGGTAGCTGACGAAAGCCGCACCAGCGGCCAGCGCACCGACGAGGATGATCGTCATGAGGCCGACGGCGGCGGCAATCTGGCTGCGTACGGACAGGCTGTCCCGGGTTGCGTTGAGTAAATCATTCAGGCGTCGCCGCGAAATGTGCATCAGAAGGCCCCGGTTGCCTCGTTTCTTTCACGCGGCCATTGCGAAACCCTTATACCTCTCTGTCCAATGCCCTCATGCTGAACAACAGATGAATCCCGACGCGCTTCTGCAGCGCCTGCCGCTGGCCCATCGGCGCCACGCACAACCTTAACGTCATCTTCAGGCTGGCGACGTAACACGGCGTCACAACCGTATTCGATTTCGGCAGGCCCCATGTCCCATAACGTCATGTCCCATACCGTCAAGCCGACCAACCGCGAGGTGTTCTTCCCGGCCTCCGAACTGATCGTATCGAAGACCGACCTCAAGGGGCGGGTGACCTACGCCAACCAGTTGTTCTGCAGGATCGCCGGCTACAGCGAGGCGGAAGTCATGGGCCGGCCGCACAGCATCATCCGGCATCCCGACATGCCGCGCAGCGTGTTCAAGCTGTTGTGGGACGCCATCGAGGACCGCCGAGAGATCTTCGCCTATGTGAAGAACATGGCGAGGACGGGCGATCATTACTGGGTGTTCGCCCATGTAACGCCGTCGTTCGGCGCCGACGGCCGGATCAATGGCTACCATTCCAATCGCCGCGCGCCGGCACCCGACATCATCCGCACCACCATCGCCCCGCTGTATACGCAGGTGCTCGCGATCGAGCAGCGTCATGTCAACGGCAAGGACGCGCTCGCCGCCGGATACAAGGCGCTCACGGATTTCGTTGCCAGTCAGAAGGTCAGCTATGACGAACTCATGTTTTCTATCAAGAGCGCAGCTTAGCACGGCGCTCGTCGTCCTCGCTCTCGTGGCGTCGCTGGCGTTGCAACTGGCGGGCATGGGCACATTGGCGATGGCGCTGCAGGCACTCGCGATCGCGGCGGCCGGGGTGACGCTGTGGTGGATGTCGCGCGCAGCCGCCCTGATCGTGCTGGCGCGCGATACCTGCCGCCGCATCGTGCAGGGCGATTTCGAAGCCCGGATTCTCGGCATTCCGACGCAGGGTGCTACGGGCGAACTGCTGCACGCGATCAACGACATGATCGATGGCTGCGATGCCTTCGTACGCGAGGCCACCGCGGCGATGACCGCCGTCAATCACAACAAGTATTATCGCCGGATTCTTCGTGCCGGCCTGCATGGCGGCCTGCTGCACGGCGCGGATGTCATCAACGCCGCGACCCACAGCATCGCCGCGCGGATCGGCCGGTTCGAGCACCAGACCTCCGAGCTCGAAGTCACCGTCAACGGCATCGTGTCGGCGCTCGATAGCGGCGCCAGCGAAATGAGCGGCAATGCCGGCAATTTGCGCGCCGGGGCGTCCTCGACGCTGCACAGCGTCACCTCGGTGGCGGCAGCGTCGGAACAGGCGGCGACCAACATGCAGTCGGTCGCATCGGCCACGGCGCGGCTGTCCTCCAGCGCCGGCGAAGTCGGCGCCGACGTCAGCCGCTCGGCGACGATAGCGCACCGCGCCGTCGATCGGGTGGCCGATGCGGCGGGGCATGTCGATGTGCTGCGCGAGGTCGCCGTGCGGATCAGCGAGGTCGCCAAATCGATCAACGGGATCGCCAGCCAGACCAATCTGCTGGCCTTGAACGCCACGATTGAAGCGGCGCGCGCCGGCGAGGCCGGCCACGGGTTTGCCGTGGTGGCCCATGAAGTGAAGGCGCTGGCGACGCAGACCGCCACTTTCACCGCCGAAATAGAGGCCCAGATCGGCCAGGTTCAATCGGCGACCGACAAGGTCAGCGATTCCATCGCCGAGATCGGCACCGTGATCGCCGAGGTCAACGAGATCACCAGCAAGGTCGCCGGCGCCGCCGAAGCGCAGTCGGCGGCGACGGCGGAGATCGCCCGCAACATCGACGAGGCCTTCGCCGTGGTGCGCGAAATATCCGTCAACGTACAGTCACTGGCGGAAACCGCGCGCACCACCGAGCAACTGGCAACTTCGACGATGCAGGCGTCGGGCGATGTTTCTTCGCAATCCGGCCTGCTGACGCAGGAGATCCGCAGCTATCTCGGCGAAGCCCGGCAGAACCTGGTGGATCAGGCCGGCACCAAGGCGGCGTAGGACGAAAAGAACGTAGGGTGGGCAAAGCCGGCGTCCGCGCGCAGCGCGGGCGGCGGCGTGCCCACTAATCGGCCGGCGACAAATGGAAGACCGTCGATAGAAAAAAGGGTGGGCACGGCGCAAGCCCGCCTTTGCCCACCCTACATCTGAACGATCCGATTCGACCTCAGCCGAACTGGCTCTAGCCCAATCCCATCTCGCTGCGGATCTTGGCGCGCAGTTCGTCGATCAGCGTCAGGCCTGTCTTGGTTTCGACGTGCCAGAACGTCCAGCCGTTGCAGGCGGCCGAGCCTTGCGCCATCGCGCCCATGCGGTGGATCGAGCCGACCTTGTCGCCGAACAGGATGGCGCCGTCGGCGCGCACCAATGCGCCGTGGCGCTTCTTGGCGTCGACCAGTCTGGTGCCCGGCGCGATCATGCCGCGCTCCAGCAGTTCGGAGAAGGCGACGCGGGGCGCCGAGCGCGCCGTCATGAACGGCGCCAGGGTGGCTTCCGGCAAGGGCTCGATCGCGGCGATGCGCGCTTCGGCCGCGGCGGCATAGTCGCGGTCGCGCTCGAAGCCGATATAGTTGCGGCCCAGGCGCTTGGCGACGGCGCCGGTAGTGCCGGTGCCGTTGAACGGATCGATGACGAGATCGCCGGGCTTCGATGACGACAGCAGCACGCGCGCCAGCAGGCCCTCCGGCTTCTGCGTCGGATGCACCTTCTTGCCGTCGGCGCCCTTCAGGCGCTCGTCGCCGGTGCATAGCGGGATCAGCCAGTCGGAGCGCGCCTGAACGTCCTCATTGGCAGCCTTCAGCGCTTCGTAGTTGAAGGTGTAGCCCTTGGCATTCTCGTCGCGCGCGGCCCAGATCATGGTCTCGTGCGCGTTGGTGAAACGGCGGCCGCGGAAATTCGGCATCGGGTTCGACTTGCGCCACACGATGTCGTTCAGCACCCAGAAGCCCAGATCCTGCATGATCGAGCCGACGCGGAAGATGTTGTGATACGAGCCGATCACCCACAACGTCGCCGACGGTTTCATGATGCGGCGCGCTGCCAAGAGCCAGGCGCGCGTGAAATCGTCATAGGCGGCGAACGACGAGAACTTGTCCCAGTCGTCATTGACGGCATCGACATGCGATTCGTCGGGGCGCTTCAGGTCGCCCTTGAGCTGCAGGTTGTACGGCGGATCTGCGAACACCAGATCGACCGAATGGGCCGGCAGCTTGGACATTTCGGCGACGCAATCCCCGATGACAATGCGGGAAGAGGGGCCGGATTCAAATTTGATGCGGGGCGCCCTTGCAGACGCCCCGCGAAGCGAAACAACCATGACTCAATTACTCTGACTCAGGCGACGCTGTCGGCGACGCGGGACTAACAAACCGACTACCCACACCATGACGCCGCAAAGTAAAAATCGACTTAATTGCAATCCTGTTTGCGGCCGTTCATGCTAGGCATTATTTGCCGGGCAGTTTAGTGCTAGGGCGATGGAAATTTTCCGCGATTGACGCGTTAGGGTCGGCCCCGATCCGCGGATGAAATGAAGGACCATACTTATGCGTTACGATGACTTTCGTCGCAGCGACAATATCGACGACCGTCGTGACGACAGCGGTGGTGGCGGTGGCGGTGGCGGCGGTTTCGGGATGGGCGGCGGCGGGCTCGGCATCGGCACGGTGATCGTGCTGGGCTTGGTCGGCTGGGCGTTCGGCATCGACCCGCGCATCCTGATCGGGGGCGCCGAGGTCCTCACCGGCGGCGGGCAGGCGCCGACCTACCAGACCGACCGGCGCTCCGCGCCGTCGAAGGGCGCTGCGCCGACCGATGAAATGGGCAGCATGATTTCCGGCGTGCTCGGCGAAATCGACGATCGCTGGGACGAGATCTTCAAGGAGAGCGGCCAGAAATATGTCGGTCCGCGCATTGTGCTGTTCAAGAACGCCACCAATGGCGGGCGCTGCGGTCAGGCCCAGGCGGCGATGGGTCCGTTCTACTGCCCGCCCGACAAGCAGATCTATCTCGACACCGGCTTCTTCCGCCAGGTCGAAACGCGCTTCCGTGGCTGCTCCGGCAATGCGTGCAAGTTTACCGCCGCCTACATCATCGCGCATGAGGCCGGCCACCACATCCAGAACCTGCTCGGCATCCTGCCCCGCGTGCAGCGCCTGCAGGAGCAGGCCGGCAGCAAGGCGGCGGCGAACCTTTTGCAGGTCAAGGTCGAATTGCAGGCCGACTGTCTCTCGGGCGTCTGGGTCAACCGCGAAGAGAAGAAGCGCCCCGGCTTCCTCGAGAAGGGCGACATCGACGCCGCGCTGACCACGGCGGCGGCGATCGGCGACGACACGCTGCAGCGCCAGGCGCAGGGCCGCGTGGTGCCGGATTCCTTCACCCACGGCTCCGCCGAGCAGCGCAAGCGCTGGTTCATGACGGGCTACCAGCAGGGCACCGTGACGTCGTGCAACACGTTCGCTGCCGAGCGGCTGTAAGGCGTGCATTCCGTTCCCCGGACGCGACGCAGCACGAAGTGCTGCTTCGCAGAGCCGGGGCCATTGCGGGCGCCGGCGTCTGATACGGTCCCGGCTCTGCGAAGCGGCATAGGAATGCCGCATCGCGTCCGGGACAAGTGAGAGAGCATCATGTCATCCACCGACGACGCCAAAACCTTCATCCCGCTCAACATCGCGGTGCTGACGATCTCCGACACCCGCGTGCTGGCCGATGACAAGTCCGGCACGACGCTGGCCGATCGCCTCACGTCGGCCGGCCATCATCTCGCCGCCCGCGACATCGTCACCGACGACGTCGAAGCCATCCGCGTCATGATCCGGAAATGGATCGCCGATCCCGGCATCGATGTGATCATCAGCACCGGCGGCACCGGTTTCACCGGCCGCGACGTCACGCCGGAAGCCGTCGAGCCCTTGTTCGAAAAACGCATGGACGGCTTCTCGATCGCCTTTCACATGCTGAGCCACGCCAAGATCGGTACCTCGACGATCCAGAGCCGCGCCACGGCGGGCACCGCTGGCACGACCTTCATCTTCTGCCTGCCGGGCTCGCCCGGCGCCTGCCGCGACGGCTGGGACGGCATTCTCGCCGCGCAACTGGATTATCGCACGCGGCCCTGCAATTTCGTCGAGATCATGCCACGGCTCGACGAGCATTTGCGGCGCGGCAAGGCGAAGGGCCCGTCTGTATCATCTCAGTCGCCGTCATCCTGAGGCGTTCGCCGGAGGCGAGCCTCGAAGGATGCGGCGACAAGCGCGGGTGTGGGGGTCGGCGCAAGCCTGGTGCGGCGGGCGTGCCCGGCATATTGGCGTCGGGGATACTTGGCTTGGCCGGCGCTCAGGCTCAGGCCACGATGATCCGGCTGCGCAGCAGCGTGCGCGAGGAGCGGCCGAGCCGGCGCAGCAGGCGCGCTTCGGCGCGGCGGGCGTCGGCATAGCCGCCGAGCCGGTCATAATGCTCCCGGGCGATCAGCAGGCCCTGGTCGGCAGACGGCCCCTTCAGGATCCGCGCCAGATATTTCAGCCCGTCGACCACGCCGCTTTCATCATAGGGCGAGCGTGCATAGCGAAAAATGCCGGCGCGCGGCCGGCCACTCATCGAAACCCGCTGGATGAACTGGCTGGTCTCTTCGGTCCAGCCGGCATCGAGCACCGCGCCGGCATGCAGAAACATCAGCCATGGCGAACGCGCCTGTTTGGCGCCGGCGGCCATCGCCGCCGCGCGGCTGCCCTGGAACGGCAGGAAGCCGCAGCCGGCGACATCGGCGACGTGTTCAATCACCCCGGTTCCGGCGCGATCGACCAGCAGCACTTCCTTGATCACTCCCGCAGCAGCGCCCGGCACCAACGCGGCCAGGGTGGCCACGGCGGGTTGTTCATTACCATCGGTGGGAATGATGACGCTCAGCATTGACGGGTAAAATTACCTTATGATGTGAAACCGTTGCACGGTTACCATCTTGTCGCAATCAAATCAGCGAACTGCTCGTCAATTTTTGCCGCTGCGGCAAGCTGGCTTAGTGGCTGGCGGGATGTTGGCTTGCCGGGTCCGTCCGGTGATGGCCATGGCCCTTGCCGTGCTTGTTCGATCGCCAGCCCTCGATCTCGGCGAGTTCGGCGTCGGGACGGCTGACGATGATCTCGCGCTTGCCGAGATAGATCCGGCCGCTGTCGCCATCGATGGCGATCCAGTCGCCCGCCGACACCGCCGAGCTGCCGAGCATGGCGCGGTCCGTGTCGCTATCGATCACCAGGCCGGCGCAGCCGACGATGCAGGGCCGCCCCATCTGCCGCGCCACCAGGGCGGCGTGCGCCGTGCGGGCACCCACCGCGGTGACGATACCGGCCGCCACCGCAAAGCCGGCGACATCTGCGGTCGAGGTCTCGGGCCGCAGCAGGATCACCGGCTCGCCCGATTCAGCCAGCCGTTGCGCGCTGGCGGAGTCGAACGCCGCGCGGCCGACCGCAATGCCGCCGGAGGCGCCGATCCCGGTGATCGCCGGATGGCCGGTATCGGCGAGCCGCGTCAGATCCAGCGCGGCAATGTCGATGCCGTCGATCCGTTGCAGCGCTTCCTTTGGTGCGATCAGCCCTTCTTGGACGAGGTCGATGGCGATACGTAGCGCGGCGCGTGGCGTCCGCTTGGCGGTGCGGGTTTGCAGGATCCAGAGCTTGCCATCCTCGATGGTGAATTCGATGTCCTGGACGTCGCCGAATTCCCGCTCGAGCTGCTTCAGGATGCCGGCAAGCTCCGTGGCGACCGCCGGCAGAACACGGGCGATGGTCTGCTCGGTATCCGGGGTGCGGCGGCCGGACACCACGTCCTCGCCCTGCGCGTCGAGTACCAGATCGATCATCGGTTTCGGCAGGCCTGTGGAAGGATCGCGCGAGAATGCCACGCCGGCGCCGGAACTGAGCCCGCCATTGCCGAACACCATGGCCTGCACGGTGACCGCGGTGCCCCGGAGATCGTCGAGCTGCTGCAGCCTGCGATAGGTCTGCGCGCGTTCGCTGATCCATGAGCGATAGACCGCGCGCGCCGCGCTGTCGAGCTGGACTGCGGCATCCTCCAGCCAGCCATCATCGTCGTCGTCAATCAAAGCGCGTTGCGCGCCGGCCAGTCGCTCCAGCGCCTCGCTGTCGAGGTCGCGATCGCTTGACGCCTGCTCGGCGGCGATCAGCTCGTTCAGCCGCGCGGCCAGCGACGCGGGATCGATGCCGAGCACGGTTTCCGCATAGCTCTCGATGAAGCGCCGGCGGCAGTCCCATGCCAGCCTTGGGCGCCCGGTCGCGCGGATCAGGCCGTGGACGGCGGAAAGCGTACAGCCGACGTCGAGCACGGTCTCCAGCATGCCGGGCATCGAACGCGCCGCGCCCGATCGCACCGACACCAGCAGCGGGTCGCGGCGATCGCCGAACCGCTTGCCGGTCGCGGCCTCCAGAAAGGCAATGCCGTCCTTCAGCCCGTGGCGCAGGTCCCGCTCGGCATGCGCATCGCCGGCGAGAACGGCGGCGCACAGCTTGACCGGCAGCACGAAGGCCGGCGGCACCGGCAGGCCGAGTGCCGCCATGCGCGCGAGGTTCGCAGCCTTGTTGCCGATGCTGTCGGCGGAATGATGTTTGGCGGAGCCGTCGCCAATTCGCACGATATGCATTGTCAGCCCCTCGGTTACGCCAGCAGGTCGGAAATGATGTAGCGGCGCAGCAGGTGACCGAATCCTGCGAGCCGGTCGGTCGCGCGCTCGATCGCCCGCGCCAGTTCCAGCACCGCCAGCGAGGTCGCCACGTCGAAGCCGCCGGTCAATACCTGCGCCGTAATCTCGCGTTCGCGCAGGTCGGCGCTGTGCTCGGCGTCGATCAGGCGGAGCACGCAGGCCAGTGCGTCCTCGGAATCGACGCGCTGGCCGTCGGGCACTTCGGCGGCGGCGGCGACGCCTGAGGCGGTTGCCTGCAGGGCCGAGACGGACGAGCCGCACAGCCCCGCCAGCGCTTCCAGCAGCGCCGGGGCAACCGCTTCAGGCAGCAGCGAGGCGATGAACGCCGCTTGTTCCAGTTCGTCGATGGCCTGCTCGACGCGGTCCATCATCTGCTCGATGACCGGACGGGCGTTGAGGCGCGTCACCTCCTTGCGGGCTTCGATGGCGATGCGGTCGGCCTTCTGCTCGATCCGGCTGGCGCGCGCGGCGAGGGCCTTGCCGTCGCTGCTGCGCCCGGCCTGCAGCGCGGCGATATGAGACGCGAGGCCGGCGGCGATATCGTTCGCCAGACCGGCCTGGCGCAGGATGATGGCAAGCAGGGTGCTATCGACCCGCTCCAGATGCCGGACCAGTTCGGCTTCGATCTGGTCGCGTACCAGGCGTACCGAGCGGCCCTCGCGCAGTGCTTCGGTGGAAACCCGCATCGCGGTCTTGAGGAATTCCACCGCGGCGTCGCGGCCCAGGGCCTGGTCGAGCCGTTCGCCGAAACCGATCCTTGTTGGGGCCGCGTTGCGTACCGCGGCGCCGATCAGTTCGTCACCGCCAAGTTCGAGGAACGCCCGGTGGCCGATCCGATGGCGCGCCGCCCAACCGAGCAGGTTGGCGGCGTCGCCCTTGGCGACCCAGCTCCGCAACAATTTTCGCGCCTTGTTCCAGTCGATCAGGAACACCAGAGCAGCGCCGATCGCGGCCAGGAAGGCATCGCGCTCATCGGCGCTGTCGGCCTGATAGTCGCCGGTCACCAGATAGAACGTGCCGTCGTCGCCGAGTCCGCTGGCGGCGTGCCGATCCAGCCCGCTCCACGCCGCCGGGAATTTCTCGAACTGCGCCACGAAGAACCTGGCGCGGGCGCGATGCACGTCGGTATAGGTGACGGTGACGGTGTTCGCCTTCACGGCGATTACGACGACATGGGCATCGGTGGTGCCGATATCGTTCTGGATCAGCAGCCGCCCGCCGGAACGCGTCGCCATGGTGTCGAGGCCAGGGTGATCGAACTTCAGCATTTTCGTCTCGCCGAGCCCACGCATGAAGCTCTGCACCGGCGCATGGTCTTCAGGCTGCAGACCGAAGACATGGGCGCCATCGACGATTTCCTCGGCGCAACGGGCGGCAAGACGGTTAAGCGCCTTGTGCAGGTCCATCACCAGCCGATGCAGGCTGTCGGCGCCGTTTTCGGCCATGCCGGTCAGTCGCGCGATCCGCACCACCTCGATCTCGGTCGCCGCGTCCAGCACGCCGGCCGCCAGCATCGCCGCCAGCCGGGCGTCGAAGGCCTCGCCCTCCTGCGGGGCGCCGGCCCGGACGGCGCGGATCATCGCCGCGATGTCGTCGGCGATGTCCTTCATCAGCTTGGCAAGATTTGGCGCGGCGATGCGACCGTCGGCTGCCATATGGGCGCCGCCGATCAGCGTCGCGATCGCCGCCGGCGGAATCGAAGCGGCGCGGCATTCGGCCTGCAGATCCGAAACGGCCTGATCCGGCTGTCGCGCATGCTGCGCGGCGCCCTGCAACGCGCTCATCCGCACCTTGATGCGGTCATTGGCGCCGAGACCTTCCGCGACCAGAGAGGGCAGCAGCATGCCGGTCTGGCCAAGTTGTTCGATGATCTGGGATTTCATTTGCCACCACCAGTTCGATCCGACCTGTGCATGTATGGCGCGCCTTCGCGACAGTTTGATTGCGCTGGATCATTCATCGAAACGTCACAGAACAGCTGCCCGACCGGCACGGATTGCCGCCGGCTGTTTCGAACAGGGATGTTTATTTGTTCTTGATATGTTCCGGTTGTTTGTTATGTTGTCGGCATGACTCGCACCCATGCTGCCGCCCGCAAGCACCCGCCGGTTCTGCCGCCCCCCGAACCGGGCGGGGCCTCGCCGTTTCCCGAGATTGCGGTGGCGATCGAGAAGCAGCGGCGGCGCGGTCGCGGGGCGCAATCCAATGATAGCGGTCGCTTCGAGGCCGAAGCCCGCGTCGCCTTCGACGACGGCTGGCAGAGCCTCGATGAACTGCCGGCCTTCAAGACGACGGTGGCGGTCGATACCGCGCGAAAGGTGATCACCCGCAACGAGTCGCCGGATATCGGCTTCGACCGCTCGATCAATCCCTATCGCGGCTGCGAGCACGGCTGCGTCTATTGCTTCGCGCGGCCGAGCCACGCCTTTCTCGGCCTGTCGCCCGGACTGGATTTCGAATCGAAGTTATTCGTCAAGCCGGACGCGCCGGGGCTGCTGGAGAAGGAGCTGGCGGCGCCGGACTACGAGCCGAGGATGATCGCGATCGGCACCAACACCGATCCCTACCAGCCGATCGAACGCGAGCGGAAGGTGATGCGCGGCATTCTCGAAGTGCTCGAGCGCGCCAACCATCCGGTCGGCATTGTCACCAAGGGGGCTTTGGTGACCCGCGATATCGACATTCTGGCGCGTATGGCGAAGCGCAACCTCGCCAAGGTGGCGATCTCGGTGACGTCGCTCGATCCGAAGCTGTCACGCACGATGGAGCCGCGGGCGTCGTCGCCGGAAAAGCGGCTGGAGGCGCTGCGGCAATTGTCGGAGGCGGGCATTCCGACCACGGTGATGGTGGCGCCGGTGATTCCCGCGCTGAACGACGCCGAGATCGAGCGCATTCTCGATGCCGCGGCGCATGCCGGGGTGAAGGAGGCGAGTTACGTCCTGCTGCGGCTGCCGCTGGAGGTCCGCGACCTGTTTCGCGAATGGCTGATGGCGAACTATCCGGATCGGTATCGCCACGTCTTCACGCTGATCCGCGACATGCGCGGCGGCCGCGACTATGATTCGCAATGGGGCACGCGGATGAAGGGTACCGGGCCGATGGCCTGGATGATCGGCCGGCGCTTCGAGATCGCCTGTACCAAGCTCGGCCTCAACAAGCGCCGCTCCAAGCTGACCACGGATCACTTCGTGCGGCTGAGCAAGGCGGGCCAGCAATTGAGTTTGTTTTAGAAGGCTAAGTTTCGCTGCCAGAAGTTTCGCTGCCAGAAGTTTCGCTGCCAGGACTTTCGCTGCCAGGACTTGGCCCCTCGCTTCCATGCGGAACGAGGGTGCCTGAGCAGCGCCATCGGGTGGAGGGGAGTTCGTGAGTTCGCGGCTCCCCTCGCCTGAAAGGCAATGCATCGATTGATGCCGACCTCTTGACGGAGCGTCGGTCGGTAGCCCGGATGAAGTCGGCGCGCGGGAAGCGCGCGACGACGTAATCCGGGAATGGCTGTTGTGGATAGGCCGGCCCCGGATTGTCATCCGGGCTACGCATTACCCCAGATCGCTGCGCGGATTGTAGGTGTTTCCGTCGCGCCATTTTTCCATCAGCGCTTCCAGTTCGGCGTCGTTGCCGTCGGGCAGCATGATGCGGGTGATGAAATACAGGTCGCCACTTGTGCCACCGACCTTCGGCAGGCCCTTGCCCTTGAGGCGGAAAATGCGGCCGCTCGACGTGTTCTTCGGAATCGACAGCTCGACCGCCCCCGACAGCGTCGGGGCCCGCACCTTGGCGCCGAGCACCGCCTCGTACAGCGTGATCGGCAGTTCGACGCGCAGATCGCTGCCGTCGATCTTGAAGAAGGCATGCGGTGCAATGCTGACCGTGATCATCAGGTCGCCGGGCCGATGGCCGGGGGCGGTTTCGCCCTGGCCCTTCAGCCGGATCTGCTGGCCGGCGGAAACGCCGGCCGGAATCTTGACGTTCAATTCCTTGCCGGTCGGCAGCCGGACGCGCTTCTCGGCGCCCTTCACGGACTCCTCCAGCGACACCGTCATGGCGACAGCGACGTCGAGATCCACCGGCATCATGCGCTCATCGAAGCCGGCGCCTTGCGGCCCGCCGCGGCCGCGCCCGGAGCCGGCAAACATGCTGTTGAGAATATCCTCGAAACCGCCGCCGCCAAAGCCCTGCTGCGCGCCGGGACCGCCGCGGAAGGCATGTTCGAATCCGGGCTGCGCCGAAGCGCGCCCGCCGCCCGGGAAGCCCTGGAATTTCGGCTTGCCCTCGGCGTCGATCTCGCCGCGGTCGAACTGCTTGCGCTTGTCTTCGTCACCGATGATCTCGTTGGCCGAGTTGACTTCGGAGAAGCGTTCGGCGGCCGTCGGATCCTTCTGGTTATTGTCTGGATGATGTTTCTTGGCGAGCTTGCGGTAGGCGCTCTTGATCGCCGCAGCGCTGGCGCCCCGCTGCACCCCCAAGACCTCATAGGGGTCGCGCATCCGTCGTCACTCCTTCAGGCAAAACTACGAAATGCGGGCAAACGGCCCGCTTGATCTCTCATTTGGGGCCTTGGTGTCTTTTTTGCAACTGCGATGTGACAAATCCGCCAAGACGACCGGTCATCGCAACCGCTCGTCGCGACGGTCGTCAGCCGCGCCGCCACGGCTTCAGCGAGTGGACATCCCAGCGCGCGCCGTCCTTGCAGGCGGCGCCCTGCATCCAGGTTTCCGAGCGGCCGTTGACATAGCTGGCCAGGAACGCCCGGCAGGTTCGACCGTCTTCGCTGTAGGCATTGGCCAGCGGCGTCACCGAGCCGCGCGCGCCGGTCGAAGGGTTCTCCCACGGCTGGCTGGAATCCTTGTCGCCCTTGGTCAGGACGTCGGAGGCGGCGGTGCGGGCGAACACCAGGTCGGCCTCGGTCGGCTCGGGGCCTGCGGCCGGCACCAAAGGCGTGATCGAGCCGGTCACGTCGCTGCCTTCCATTCTGGCAAAAGCGCCCTCGTTGCGGCCGATACTGCAGCCGCCGACGCCGGCACCGATCATAATAGCTGCAATCGCCGCCACGGGCGGGCAGATAGCCGATAGGCCAATGCCAATACGTGTCCTATATAGGACTGGCCTATGCAGGAACCGCAGCAAGCTCGAAGCCTCAGGCCAACACAAGACGGAACTCCGGACATGACCGACACGATCAACCCTATCCAACACCCGACTCCGTTAACGTCCGGTGATTTTACGGCGGCCGATGAGCCTTTTGCGTTGTTTGCCGACTGGTTTGCCGAAGCGCAGGCCGCCGAGCCCAACGATCCCAACGCCATGGCGCTGGCAACGGTCGATGCCGACGGGCTTCCCGACGTCCGCATGGTGCTGATGAAGGGCTTTGATGCCGACGGCTTCGTGTTCTACAGCCACATCGCCAGCCAGAAGGGCCAGGAGCTCGCCGCCAATCCGAAGGCGGCATTGCTGTTTCACTGGAAGTCGCTGCGCCGTCAGGTCCGGGTGCGTGGTCCGGTAACGCCGGTCACCGAGGCCGAGGCCGACGAATATTTCGCGTCCCGCCCCAGGCAGTCGCAGATCGGCGCCTTGGCCAGCAAGCAGTCGCAGCCACTGGAGAGCCGCTTTGCCTTCGAGCAGGCCATCGCCAGGGAAGCCGCCAAGCATCTGATCGGCGCCGTGCCGCGGCCGGCAGGCTGGACCGGCTGGCGGATCACCCCCCAGCGCATCGAATTCTGGCACGACCGGCCGTTCCGGCTGCACGACCGCATCGAATTCCGCCGTGACACGACCGACGCGTCGTCCGGCGCTGCGCAAAACTCCTGGAGCAAGGTGAGGCTCTACCCGTGAACCTGCAAAATTCGACGAGACCGGCCAGCAGCATGATGCCCACAGGTTCAAACGCGCCGAAGCGTACGCTGCTCCTGACCGGGGCCAGCCGCGGCATCGGCCATGCCACCGTGATGCGCTTTTCCAGCGCCGGCTGGCGCGTGCTGACCTGCTCGCGGCACCCGTTTCCCGAAGTCTGCCCGTGGGACGCCGGCCCCGAGGACCACATCCAGGTCGATCTCGCTGACCATGCCGACACCACGCGCGCGATCGCGGAGATCAAGGAACGGCTCGAAGGCGGTCAGTTGCATGCGCTGGTCAATAACGCCGCGATCTCGCCGAAGGGCGAGGGTGGCAGCCGGCTCGGCTCGATCGACACCGACGTCGAGACCTGGAGCCATGTGTTCCGGGTCAATTTCTTTGCGCCGATCATGATGGCGCGCGGGCTGATCGAGGAGTTGAAGGCGGCGAAGGGCTCGGTGGTCAACGTCACCTCGATCGCCGGCTCGCGCGTGCATCCGTTTGCCGGGGCGGCCTATGCGACGTCGAAGGCGGCGCTGGCGTCGCTGACGCGGGAGATGGCCTCGGACTTCGGCCGCCTCGGCGTTCGCGTCAACGCCATTGCGCCGGGCGAGATCGACACCTCGATCCTGTCGCCGGGAACCGACAAGATCGTCGCCGAGCAGATCCCGCTCAATCGGCTGGGCACGCCCGATGAGGTGGCGAAGATCATTTACGTGCTGTGCACGGAGACGAGTTCCTACGTGAACGGCGCCGAGATCCACATCAACGGCGGCCAGCACGTCTGATCGTCATTCCGGGGCGAGAGCGCGCCAGCGCGAACGAACCTCAGCCACTCCACTTGGAGTGGCGGGGAATCTCGACATGGAACGATGAACGTTCCGGGATTCGGGGTTCGCGCTCGGCTGTCGCCGTCCGCGCCCCGGAATGACACCATGAATCTACTCCGCGAAAATCCGCCGCGGTGCTGGCGCGGCATCGCTGATGCCGAGGCTGGAGCAATCGTCGTCCGATTCGCCGTCCATCAGCGACGCGCCGCAATGCCGGCAGCACCGTGCCGAGATCGGATGCGCCTTGCCGGCAGCATTCTGACGCGCCTGCTGGTAGGAAAGGAAATTGACGACGTTGGGAGAAGTCACTGGGTCAGTCATTGCAGTCCTCATCACTTGAGCCTGTGTTATGACAGCAACCCTTCGCTCAACCGTTCAGCCAACCATTCAAATTTTACCGTTAGAATTGTGGCGCGGGTCACGCGGCTGCGAAAGCGGTGTGAGTGGTTCGTTAACTGACGCGGAGCTGGACAATCTGTAGCCCGGATGAAGTCGCTGCGCGCGGAGAGCACGGCGTCGAAATCCGGGGCTGAACGTCATGGTGAAAGGCCGGCCCCGGATTGTCATCCGGGCTACGGGCTACAGCCACTTCTTCCATTTGAAGAACATGTAGGGAAGCGCCGCGGCGACCAGCATCATGAGCAGCGCCATCGGGTAGCCGTGTTCCCACTGCAGCTCCGGCATCAAGCGGAAATTCATGCCGTAGACCGAAGCGATCAGCGTCGGCGGCATCAACACCACGGCCATCACCGAGAACAGCTTGATGATGTTGTTCTGCTCGAGATTGACCACGCCCAGCATGGCGTCGAGCACGAAGGTGATCTTGTTCGACAGATACGAGGCGTGATCGGTCAGGGACGCGACGTCGCGCAGCATGGTCTTGAGCTGCGCGCGCATGTCCTTCGACCATTTCACGCCGTCGGCCTCCGCTGTGACGAAGGTGACGACGCGGCCGATCGAAACCAGGCTTTCCCGGACCTTCGAGGTCAGGTCGCCCTTGCGGCCGATCGCGATCAGGATCTCCGAATAGCGCTTGGCATGGCCGGTCCGCATCGATTCGTCGGGCTCGAAAATATCGTGGCTGACCTGATCGACGTCGGCGCCGGCGCGCTCCAGAATGTCGGCGCAGCGATCGATCACGGCGTCGAGGAGTTCCAGCAGCACGGTCTCGCCATTGGCGCTGGGCGGCGTGCCGCGCGACAGCTTGTTTTCCACCAGCGAGAACGGTTTTGGCGCATCATAGCGCACCGTGACGAGCCGATGCCCGGACAGGATAAAGGTGACGGGCGTGATGCGCGGTGAATCGGTGTCGGCCGCGCACATCAGCGACGCCGTCATGTAACGCGCGCCGTTCTCGATATAGAGCCGGCTGGAAATCTCGATCTCCTGCATCTCCTCCCGCGTCGGCACCGCGATGCCGAACAATCGCTCCACCGCATGGTCCTCGCCCGGCGACGGATTGAGCAGGTCGATCCACACCGTGTCGGCCGGCAGCGCCGTCAGATCGGTCGGCTCAGAGCGCTTCAGGGTCGTCTCTTGGGGCGTGAACACAGCGAGCATGGCAACTCCGGAACAATGGCGACGCAAGGTGAACGATTGCAGGCCGGGCGAATCGCAGATCCAGCCCGCATAACCGAAGATCATGGGGGCGGTCATGACAGCCTTCCACGGGCGCGCCAACCCCCCGATCCGGCGGTTTCAACTCACGCGAGCGTGAACGCGGCCGTCGTCCGGATCAGGGCGCCGCGACAAGGCGGCAAAGCCTGCGCGAAACGCCACCGCTAGCCGGCAAAATTGCGACAAATCGGACACACTTCCCGACAGCTTGTGCGCCGCATGAGGGAAGTTCTGGAAGATTGCGATTTTCAAAGCTACTCATCTGGAAGGATTTATTAGCCGTCATGGCGCATCGTTGGCGCCACCCTGTATTGGAACGCTCGCAAATGTCGTCGATGAAGATGAAGCTCGGACTTGTTCTCGCTGCCGGCCTGATGCTGTCGGGCTGCATGCAGACTGGCACCACGTTTCAGGCCGCCCCGGAAGCCAATTTGAAGCCGAATGACAAGGCGCAGCTGGCAAAGGCACGCTACGTCAACACCCCGGTCGCCGAGCCCTTCCGCCGCGCGCTCGTCAGCTATCACCGCAAGGAAGCGCCGGGCTCGATCGTGGTCGATTCCGACAATCACTACCTTTACTACGTTCAGGACGGCGGCAAGGCTATCCGCTATGGTGTCACCGTCGGCGAGGAAGCCCTGGCGTTCTCCGGCGTCGCCCGGGTCGGCAACATGGCCGAATGGCCGAAGTGGACGCCGACTAAGGACATCCACGCCCGTATCGAGGGTCTGCCGGCCCAGGTGCCCGGTGGCGTCGATAACCCGCTCGGCGCCCGTGCTCTGTATCTGTACCAGGGCAACAAGGACACCCTGTTCCGGATCCACGGCACCAACCAGCCGGAATATATCGGCGCCTCGATTTCCTCGGGCTGTATCCGCATGACCAATGAGGACGTCATCGACCTCTACAGCCGCGTCAAGCCCGGTGCGGTCGTGGTCGTGCTCGAGCCGAAGCATGGCGACTCGCCGGTCAATTCCAAGCTCGCTTTGCAGGGCGGCGGCGGCGCTTACTGAACGCGGTTCCCGCTTCATAGATCTGCAAAAGCGCCGGTTCTGCCGGCGCTTTTTTGTTGAGGGTAGCTCTCTTCATTGTTCACGAAGACGGCAGTGGTCTCCCTCCCCCTTGCGGGGAGGGTCGGCCGAACGAAGGCAATGCGTCAGCATTGCCGAAGAGGAGGCTGGGGTGGGGGCGCCACAGGCGATGGCGCTTATGGCACTCCAACCCGTCACGTTTGTTCGCTGAGTTTATCATCGGGCCGGCGAAGCCGGACCCGTTGGCTCTCAAACGCGCCACCCATGGCGGACGAATTCGTCCGCCAGACCCCGAAAGGGGGAGGGAAAGAAGCCGGCGCGTATTGCTGACATGTGCTACCTGAAAAT
Source organism: Tardiphaga sp. vice154 (assembly GCF_007018645.1). Classification (NCBI taxonomy): domain Bacteria; kingdom Pseudomonadati; phylum Pseudomonadota; class Alphaproteobacteria; order Hyphomicrobiales; family Nitrobacteraceae; genus Tardiphaga; species Tardiphaga sp. vice154. Next base: position 4,892,142 of record NZ_CP041399.1, on the reverse strand, counting down.
CGGAAACGGCGGATGTTCGGCGCGGCGTTTGCGCGGCTTCGCCTTGGCCTTTCGCTTCACCGGCGCAGGCCTCGGCTCGCCGGCCTCCTGCTCGACCTCGACCTCGGGCTCAACGGCTGCGGCGGCGGCGGGCTGTTCGGCTGGTGTGGGTTGCGGCGGCGTTTGCGCTACCGGCTCCGCGCTTTCGCGCGGCGGCGCGTCGGCCGGGCGCTCCGCCGGCAGCAACGGCGCGATCGGCGGCAGCGGGTCCCAGACGTCCCATTGGCACAGCTTGTAATTGCCGCGGCGTTCGGCGAGGTCGATGTGGATGTGGTCCTCGTGGTAGCCGTCGGAGCCCGGGCCCAGCACCGTCGAGAACCGCGTGCACATCGACCGCAACACCTGCTCGCGCGACGCGCGCGGCGTGTCGCGCTCGGTCAGTGCGAGGCTCTGCCCGTTGCCGAGCTTGAGGCCGCGGATGTCGAGCGCGTTGGCGCGGCCATGCTCGGACAGCTTGGCGCCCGCCACGCGGTTGCGGCCGCGGCAGTCGAATGAATCAAAATTATCGAGTTCGACGAGACGGGTGCCGAGCGACGCCGCCAGCGGCGCCATGTCGGTGCGGATCCAGTCGGCCACCGCGGTGGCCATCGCGCAGCGCATGGTGCCGCCGGGCTTCAGCGGCACGCGGGTCTTGTCCGCCAGGATCACGGCCTCGAGGTGCACCAGGTCCGGCCCGCCGCAGGCGCCCGGCCCCTTGATGTCGGGCACGCTCGGCGCAATCGCGATCGCGTCCGTCAGTGCCAGCCGGCAGGCCGAGGGTGGCGGCGGCCCGGCCGGGCGCTGTTCGGCGGCCGGCTTTTCCGGCTCGGCGGGTTTGTCGGCGTCGGCCGGCGTCGGCTGTTCGACCTCAGGCGCCTCGGCCGGGCGCGGCATCGGCAGCGGCACGCGGCCGGCGGTCAAATAGGCCTGGGCCGGCGTTGCGGCGAGCAGCAGCACGGCGAGCATCGCTGCGGCCCCGCTTTGGCCGCGGCCCCACCGCCAAAAGGCCCATTTCCGGACCGCTTTCCCCGCGCTAAACTTCATGCCAAGACCTTGAATAACAAGCCGGGCAAAAACCGCCCGGCAGACCACATCCCGGGAGGAACGTTTATATGCGCGGATTGATGCAGGACTGGCCGCTTCTTTGTACCCGGATCATCGATCATGCCGCGCAGGTTCACGGCGAACGCGAAGTGGTGACGCGCTCGGTCGAGGGCCCGATCCATCGCACCAACTACGCCGAGATCCGCGCCCGCGCGCTGAAGGTCGCGCAGCGGCTCGATCGCGACGGCATCAAGATGGGCGACCGGGTCGCGACGATTGCTTGGAATACGTGGCGGCATCTGGAGACGTGGTACGGCATAATGGGCATCGGCGCCATCTGCCACACCGTCAATCCGCGCCTGTTCCCCGACCAGATCGCCTGGATCATCAATCACGCGCAGGATCGCGTCGTGATGACCGATCTGACGTTCGTACCATTGCTGGAAAAGCTTGCCGATCAGCTCCCCAGCGTGGAGCGCTACATCATCTATGCCGACAGCGCGCACATGCCGCAGACGACGCTGAAGAACGCCGTCGCCTATGAGGACTGGATCGCGGAAGCCGACGGCGACTTCAAGTGGAAGGAGTTCGACGAAAATACCGCAGCCGCGATGTGTTACACGTCGGGCACCACGGGCGATCCGAAGGGCGTGCTGTATTCGCACCGCTCCAACGTGTTGCACGCGCTGATGGCCAATACCGGCGATTCGCTCGGCGCCAATGCCGCCGATACCATGCTGCCGGTGGTGCCGCTGTTCCACGCCAACTCGTGGGGTATTGCGTTCTCCGCGCCGTCGATGGGTACCAAGCTGGTGCTGCCCGGCGCCAAGATGGACGGCGCCTCGATCTACGAATTGCTGGCCACCGAGAAGGTCACGCACACCGCCGGCGTGCCGACCGTATGGCTGATGCTGCTCAACCACATGAGCGCCAACAACCTGAAACTGCCGGATCTGCGCATGGTGGTGTGCGGCGGCTCGGCGATGCCGCGCTCGATGATCAAGGCCTTCATCGACATGGGCATCGGCGCGCGCCACGCCTGGGGCATGACCGAGATGAGCCCGATCGGCTCGCTCGCCGCGCTGAAGCCGCCATTCGACCAGCTCGAAGGCGAGGAGCGGCTCGATATCCTGCAAAGCCAGGGCTATCCGCCGTTCGGCGTCGAGATGAAGATCACCAACGACGACGGCAAGTCGCTGCCATGGGACGGCAAGACGTTTGGCCGGCTCAAGGTGCGCGGCCCCGCAGTGTCGCGGGCCTATTACCGCGTCGAGACGAACATCCTCGACGAGGAGGGCTATTTCGACACCGGCGATGTCGCCACGATCGACGCGTATGGCTACATGCGGATCACCGACCGTTCCAAGGATGTCATCAAGTCCGGCGGCGAATGGATCTCGTCGATCGACCTGGAAAACCTCGCCGTCGGCCATCCCAAGGTGGCCGAAGCGGCGGTGATCGGCGTCTATCATCCGAAGTGGGATGAACGGCCGCTCCTGATCGTGCAGCTCAAGCCTGACCAGAAGGCGACGCGGGAAGAGATACTCAGCTATATGGACGGCAAGATCGCCAAATTCTGGATGCCGGACGACGTCGTGTTCGTCGAGGGCATCCCGCACACCGCCACCGGCAAGATCCTGAAAACCGCTTTGCGCGACCAGTTCAAGACCTACAATCTGCCGACCGCGGCGGCGTGAGGCTCTGCATCTTCCCCTCTCCCCCGGCGCAGCGGCGTTGGCGGGAGAGGGGAAAAAGAGGTGCGGCTTCGACTCTTCAATCTCGCCCGAGTTCCGTGTTGATTCGCGGCGCTGGCTTGCGCACGATCCCGGCATGATTCGCCCCCCGAAACAGGACGCCCCCAAGCCGCGCAAAGCGGTGGCTGCGCCGAGCTTCAAGCGGGAATGCGCGTTGCTGAAGCAGGGCATATGGCCGGTCGCGGGCTGCGACGAGGCGGGCAGGGGGCCGCTGGCCGGGCCGGTGGTCGCCGCGGCCGTGATCCTCGATCCCAAGCGCATCCCCAAAGGCCTCGACGATTCCAAGCGGCTGACCGCGGCGCGCCGCGATGAACTGTTCGAGGAAATCTGCGCGACCTCGTCCTTTGCCGTGGCCTATGCCTCGCCGGCGCGGATCGACCGCGACAATATCCTGCGCGCGTCGCTGTGGGCGCTGGCGCGCGCGGTGCATGCGCTGCCGGAAGCGCCCAAGCATGTGTTCGTCGATGGCCGTGACCGGATCGATACCACGGCGGAATGTCAGGCGGTGATCGGCGGCGACGGTCTGGTCCTGTCGATCGCCGCCGCCTCGATCATCGCCAAGGTATCCCGCGACCGTTTGATGTGCCGGCTGGCCGAGCACTGCCCGGGGTACGGCTTCGAGATCCACAAGGGCTATGCGGTGCCGCAGCACCTCGCCGCGCTCAACGATCTCGGGCCCAGCATCCACCACCGCAGCCTCTATGCCCCGGTGGTCGCCGCGCGGATCAGGCGCGACGGTCTCGTGGCCGAGGCCGATTTGTTCGCCGACGCGCGGATGGTGCTTCCGATCCCCGCCTGAACGGCCCCTCTGTTGCCTCCTCTGCACATGCGCCGTATCACACGAGGATAGTATTTCCGCGGGCCGGCCTGGCGATTGATGCGTTTCACCTCCCTGATCGTTGAACTGATCCGCGCCCGGCCACGGCTGATCTTCTGGGTCGCCGTACTGTGCCAGGCGATGTTGTGGCTGATGGTGCCGCTGCTGCTGTACAGCGGCCCGCCCGGCGAGCTAGCGACCGTGCTGGCCTATGGCCGGGAATACCAGGTCGGCACCGATCTCGGCCCGCCGCTGGCGTTCTGGCTGGCCGACCTCGCCTTCCGCGCCGCCGGCGGCCATATCTTCGGCGTCTACGTGCTTTCGCAGCTCTGCTTCATCGCCACCTTCCGCGCGCTGTTCTATCTCGGCCGCACCATCGTCGGTGGCCCGCAGGCGGTGATTGCGGTGCTGCTGACCATGACCGTGACAGCGTTCAGTTCGCCCGGCGTCGAATTCGGACCCGTGGTCCTGGCGCAACCGCTATGGGCGATGCTGCTGCTGCACGGCTGGCTGGTGATCGGCGAGGGCCGCCGCAACGCCTGGTTTGCCCTGTCGATCGTGGCCGGGTTGTTGCTGCTCACCACGACGACGGCGCCGTGGCTGCTGTTGCTGCCGCTCGGCTTTGCGCTGGCGACGTCGCGCGGCCGGCAACACCTCAAATCCCTCGATCCGATCTACGCGCTGCTGGTGATCGCCGTGATCGCGCTGCCTTATGCGATCTGGGTGATCCGTGCCGGCGCCGTGGTGCTGCCGGCGCGGCCGGATCTATCGAATATCGCAGGCACCGCGCAGAATTGGGGCGCGCTGCTGTTCTGGCTGGTCGCAGCGGCGGCGGCCTTGATCGTCCTGAGCGTGCTGAACTCGCGCGCTCTCGCGGCGCAGCCCGAGGATGCGCCGATCATTTTTCGGCCGCCGGTGGATCCGCTGGCGCGCAAGTATGTCTATTTCTTCGCGCTGGCGCCGGGACTGCTGGGCAGCCTGTATGCGGCGCTCTACGGCCAAGGTCGCCCGCTGGGCGGCGCGGGCATCGCGTTGCTGGTGTGCGGGCTTGCGGTGGTGATCGCCACCGGCGATCTCGTCACGCTGCGGCGGCAGCGCATGCTGCGCAAGGTCTGGGCCTTGGCAATTGCGGCCCCGGCGCTGGCGGCGCTGGGCGCGGCGTTCATTTTACCGTGGAGCGGCGCCGCCGAGCAGGCAACGGCTTTGCCGGCACGCGACATCGCGCGCTTCTTCAGCGACAGTTTCGAGCGCCGCACCGGCAATAAATTGCAGGCGGTGGCGGGCGATCCGCAACTGGCAGCGCTGATCGGAATGGGGGCCTCGCGCCCGCACGTTCTGTTCGATGCTTCGGCCGCGCGGACTCCGTGGATTTCGCCGGAGATGTTCGCGCAGACCGGCGGCGTGGTGGTGTGGCGCGCGGCGGACACGTCGGGCGCGCCGCCGGCGGACATCGCCTTCCGTTTTCCCAATCTGGTGCCGGAAGTGCCGCGCGGCTTCGACCGTCTCGTCAACGGCCGCAATCCGCCGCTGCGCATCGGCTGGGCGATCGTGCGGCCACGCCCGTAGCCCGGATGACAATCCGGGGCCGGCCTATCTACGATCGATAGTTCCCGGATTGCGTCGTCGTGCGCTGCGCGCCCGCCGACTTAATCCGGGCTACGGACGCGGCGGCAGCGCCGCCAGAGCGCTGGCGATCGCGCGCAGATCGACCCAGGCCATGCGCTTGTAGCCCGGCGAGCGCAGCAAATATTCCGGATGGAAGCTGGCGATGGCGCGGATTTTCCGCGTCCCGGTGTCGTAATCGACCCAGCGGCCGCGGCTCTTCATGATGCCGTCCTTGGTCTGCAGCAGCGTCTGGGTCGCGGGATTGCCGAGCGTGACTAGGATGTCGGGATCGACCAGTTCGATATGGCGCTGGATGAACGGTACGCAGATCTGGGTTTCCTGCAGCGTCGGGGTCCGGTTGCCGGGCGGCCGCCACGCGATCACGTTGGAAATATAGACACCACTCCGGTCGAGTCCGATCGCGGCCAGCATCTTGTCGAGCAGCTTGCCGGCCTGGCCGACGAAGGGCAGGCCCTCGATATCCTCGTCGCGGCCCGGCGCCTCGCCGACGAACATGATCCGCGCCTGTGGATTGCCGTCGGCGAATACCAGTTGCGTTGCTGTGGATTTCAGCGCGCAGCCCTCGAAGGTCTCCATCAGGCCGCGCAGGGCTGCAAGCGTCGGCGCGGTGCGCGCGGCGTCGCGGGCTGCCGCGATCGCCACTTCCGGCGCGATCTCGATTTTGGCCGGCATCACTGGCCGTGCCGGCACGCCGGGCTGCATCGAGGCCAGCGTCGGCCGTTTCGGCGCGTCGCCCGCCGCGGGATCGGCCGCGGGCCGCGCCGGGGCTGTGTCGATATCCGCCAGCCGGTTGACCGGCTCGTCCATCAGGGCGCAATCGACCCCGGCCTCCAGATAAAAGGCCAGCAATTGCGCGAGGCTGGGCGCGGGGTCATGCGTCAAATGGGGCATGGCCGCAATCTAGGACATATTGCGCGGCGGCGAAACGCCCGCGGGGTATTTCGGCTGTTGTTCTCGGGCTCAAAATCGTAAACAAGAGCCCTTAGAAGCGTTCTGAACGGGTTGAAACGGTCCGAGATCAAATTATGAGCATTGAAGAACTGCCGCCGCGCGAATCCATGGAATTCGATGTTGTCATCGTGGGGGCCGGTCCTTCGGGCCTGACCGCCGCGATCCGGCTCAAACAGCTCAATGCGGAACTCTCGGTCGTGGTGGTCGAGAAAGGCTCGGAAGTCGGCGCGCACATCCTGTCCGGCGCGGTGATCGATCCGGTGGCGCTCGACGAACTGATCCCGGACTGGCGCGACGACGCCGACTGCCCGATCAAGACCAAGGTCAAGGAGGACCAGTTCTTCTTCATGACCAAGACCGGCGGTCTGCCGCTGCCGAACTTCATGATGCCGCCGCTGATGAACAACCATCACTGCTACATCACCTCGCTCGGCATGGTGTCGCGCTGGCTGGGCGCGCGCGCCGAGGCGCTCGGCGTCGAGATCTATCCGGGCTTCGCCGCCGCCGAGACGCTGTATGACGAGAACGGCGCGGTGCGCGGCATCGCCACCGGCGACATGGGCATCGGCCGCGACGGCAAGCCGAAGGATTCCTTCACCCGCGGCATGGAACTCCTCGGCAAGTACACGCTGTTCGCCGAAGGCGCGCGTGGCTCGCTGACCAAGCAACTGATTGCCAAATTCGCGCTCGACAAGGATTGCGAGCCGCCGAAATTCGGCATCGGCCTCAAGGAAATCTGGCAGATCGATCCGGCCAAACACCAGAAAGGCTTGGTGCAGCACTCGTTCGGCTGGCCGCTCGACAATGCCACCGGCGGCGGCTCGTTTTTGTATCACTACGACGACAACCTCGTCGCGGTCGGCTTCGTGCTGCATCTGAACTATGAAAACCCCTACATATACCCGTTCGAGGAATTCCAGCGCTTCAAGACCCACCCGAAGATCCGCGACACCTTTGCCGGCGCCAAGCGCCTGGCCTATGGCTCGCGCGCGATCACCGAGGGCGGCTACCAGTCGGTGCCGCGGCTGACCTTCCCCGGCGGCGCGCTGATCGGCTGCGCCGCGGGCTTCGTCAACGTGCCGCGCATCAAGGGCGTGCACAATGCGATGGCCAGCGCGCTGCAGGCCGCCGGACACATCACCGCCGCGCTGGCGGCCGGCCGCGCCAATGACGAGTTGGTCGAGTACGAGAATGGCTGGCGGTCGTCCTCGATCGGCAAGGACCTCTACCCGGTGCGCAACGCCAAGCCGCTGTGGTCGAAATTCGGCACCGTCGTCGGCAATGCGCTGGGCGGTCTGGACATGTGGTGCAATACGCTCGGCTTCTCGCTTTTCGGCACCCAGTCGCACGCCAAGCCCGACCGCAAGACGCTGAAGCCAGCCAAGGACTACCAGCCGATCGCCTATCCGAAGCCGGACGGCAAGCTGACCTTCGATCGCCTTTCGTCGCTGTTCCTGTCGAACGTCAACCATGAGGAGGACCAGCCGGTTCATCTCAAGGTCGCCGACATGGCCTTGCAGAAATCGTCCGAGCACGACGTGTTCGCGGGTCCGTCGAACCGCTATTGCCCGGCCGGCGTCTACGAGTGGGTCGAGGAGAGCACAGGCCCCCGGTTCCAGATCAACGCGCAGAACTGCGTCCACTGCAAGACCTGCGACGTCAAGGACCCGAACGGCAATATCACCTGGGTGCCGCCCGAAGGCGGCGGCGGTCCGAACTACGAGGCAATGTAACCGAGGCGCGACGCTCCCTTCACCTCTCCCCATCGGGGAGAGGTCGCCTTCCACATGCGAAGCATGTGGAAGGCGGGTGAGGGGGCCCTTGCACCGCTGTCTGAGGAAGCCCCTCACCCGACCGGGCTTCGCTGCGCTCTGCCCGGTCGACCTCTCCCCGATAGGGAGAGGTGAAGTAAGAGCCTTCGCTCCACCGATCACGTCATCGTCACCAGACGCGGCAGCAGCGGCGCGTCATGCCTCGCGTCACGATGCCGCCACAGAACAAGCGTTTTCAGGGATGATCGTGATATCTGCGGCCTATCGCCGGGGATTGGCGGTATTGCCGGCGACTCCGTCCGAAGGCCCCCGATCCTTGCGATCGGGCGCCAAACGCGGCATTGTTGGCGGCTTGTGCTGCCAGTTGGCTGCGCAGCCAACTGGCTTGCCAAAGCCTGCACGTCTTCTTGCCTGTCATTTCTGGAGCTCGGCGCACCTCATGTTTTCCAACCGTTTTCATCGCCTGATGCTCGCTACCTCCGCCGTCGCCATGCTGGCGATGCCGCTGCCGTCGTCGGCCCAGACGCCCGATCACACCGGGGACAGCACGGCGCAATTTCCTTCCAAGCAAGACCTGAAATCGCTGACCACCGCCGGCAGCTATCTGGCGGCCCGCCATGCCAGCGTCGAGCGCGACGCCACCTCGGCTGCGGCCTTCTACCGCTCCGCATTGCGCACTGATCCGAAGAACAACGAGTTGCTCGACCGCGCCTTTATCTCCTCGCTGGCCGATGGAGACATCGAGGAAGCCGTCAAGCTCGCCGATCGCATCCTGCTGATCGACAAGTCGAACCGCGTGGCGCGCCTCGTGGTCGGCGTCCGCGATCTCAAGCTGAAGAAATACACGGCGGCGCAGAGCAACATCAACCAGTCGATCCGCGGCCCGATCACCGATCTCGTCGCCACCTTGCTGTCCGGCTGGGCGAGCTTCGGCGCCGGCGACAGCAAGACCGCGATCGCCAATATCGACAAGCTGGTCGGGCCGGAATGGTATCCGATCTTCAAGGACCTGCATGCCGGGCTGCTGCTCGACCTGGCGGGCAAGCAGAAGGAAGCCGGCGCCCGCTTCGAGCGCGCCTACAAGCTCGACGATTCCGCGCTGCGCGTCGCCGACGGCTACGCGCGCTGGCTGTCGCGCAACAAGGACGACGCCGCGGCGCAGGCGGTCTATGAGAATTTCAACGCCAAGCTGGCGCGTCATCCGCTTGTGCTGGAAGGCATCCGCGACACCAAGGCCGGCAAGAAGCTGACCCCGCTGGCCGACAGCCCGCAGGCGGGCGCCGCCGAAGCCCTGTACGGCATCGGCGCGTCGCTGACCCGGCGCGGCGGCGAGGATCTGGCGCTCGTCTATCTGCAACTGGCGCTATACCTGAAGCCCGACCATTCGCTGGCGCTGCTGTCGCTCGCGGACCTCTACGAGTCCGTGAAGAAACCGGCGATGGCCATCAAGGTCTATGAGCGCGTGCCCGCCGCCTCGCCCTTGAAGCGCAACGCGCAGATCCAGCAGGCGACCGATCTCGATGCCGTCGATCGCTCGGAGGAGGCCATCAAGATCCTGAAGGGCGTGATCTCGGAGGATGCGAAGGATCTCGAAGCGATCATGGCGCTCGGCAATATCGAGCGCGGCAAGAAGAAGTTCGCAGACTGCGCGCTGACCTATACCCAGGGCATCGACGTGCAGGCCGCCCAAGGCGACAAGCCGAACTGGGTGTCGTTCTATTTCCGCGGCATCTGCCAGGAGCGTTCCAAGCAGTGGGCGAAGGCCGAGGCCGACATGCGCAAGGCGCTCGCGCTGCAGCCCGAGCAGCCCCATGTGCTGAACTATCTCGGCTATTCCTGGATCGACCAGGGCATCAACCTCGACGAAGCCATGAAGATGATCAAGCGCGCCGTCGATCAGCGCCCCGATGACGGCTACATCGTCGATTCGCTGGGCTGGGCCTATTACCGGATCGGCAATTTCGAGGACGCGGTGAAGACGCTGGAGCGCGCCATCGACCTCAAGCCGGAAGACCCGACCATCAACGACCATCTCGGCGACGCCTACTGGCGCGTCGGCCGCACGCTCGAGGCCAGGTTCCAGTGGCAGCACGCCAAGGATCTGAAGCCGGAAGCCGAAGAACTGCCGAAGATCGAAGCCAAGATGGAAAACGGCCTGCCCGACGACGCAAAGCCGGCGGCGGCATCCAATGACGGCAAAAAAGAAGACGGCAAGGGCGGCTGACCGCGGGCTGGGGGATTAGAAGATGCCGGCGCTGGGGGACGACGCACGCGCTAAGGTCAACCTCACCCTTCGGGTGATGGGCCGGCGCGTCGATGGCTATCATGATCTGGAAAGCGTCGTAGCGTTCGCCGATTGCGCGGACCGCTTGACCTTCGAGCCGGGAGCGGAACTCGCGCTCGTGACCACCGGGCCTGGCGCCGCCGAATGTGGCGATGGCGCCAACAACCTCGTCATCAAGGCGGCACGGCTGCTCGGCGAGCGCGTCGAGGGCCTGACGCTCGGTGCCTTTGCGCTCGACAAGCATCTGCCGGTCGCGGCCGGGATCGGTGGCGGCTCGGCCGATGCCGCCGCGGCGCTGCGCCTGCTGGCGCGCGCCAACGGCCTCGAGCTCGACGATCTCCGCCTGATCGACGTGGCCCTGCTGACAGGCGCCGACGTGCCGGTCTGCCTGCCATCGACCGCCTGCGTGATGTCCGGCGTCGGCGACCATCTGATGCCGCTGTCGCTGCCGCGGCTGCCTTGTGTGATGGTCAATCCGCGGGTGCCGGTGGCCACGAAAGATGTGTTCAAGGAACTCGGCCTGAAGCACGGACAGCTTCGCGTCGGCGTCACCGACGTGCTGAAGGCGCCGAAATGGCCCGGCGAGGGCGCTCCGGTCGAGGCCTGGATCAAGGCGCTAGCCGCGGGGACCAACGACCTCGAAGCGCCGGCGCTGAAGGTCGAACCGGTGATCGGCGAGGTGCTATCCGCGCTGCGCGATGCTAAAAATGTGCGGCTCGCGCGCATGTCCGGCTCGGGCGCGACCTGCTTTGCGATCTTTGACGACGATGCGGCAGCAAAGCGCGCCGCCGCGGCCATCACGCTCGCGCATCCCGAGTGGTGGGTGCACGCCGGGGCGTTGAGTTAAGACCGTTGTCCGTAGCCCGGATGACAATCCGGGGCCGGCCCATTCAGATCGGCTCTTTTCCCGTATTTCGTCACCGTCGCGCGCTTGTGCGGGCGTCGCCGACTTCATACGGGCTACGCGCCCCTCAGTGCGATCTTGCCAGACAGAACGCCACGACCTGCTCGAGCGCGGTCTTCATCGGCGAGGTCGGGAACAGCGCTAGCGCGTCCACCGCCATCGCGCCGTAATGCTGGGCGCGGTTCATGGTGTCTTCGAGCGCGCGATGCTTGGTCATCAGGCCGATCGCCTGGTCGATATCGCCGTCGTTGATCTCGCCGCGTTCCAGCGCCTTTACCCAGAACGCGCGCTCGGCGTCGTTGCCGCGGCGGAAGGCCAGCACCACCGGCAGCGTAATCTTGCCCTCGCGGAAATCGTCGCCGACGTTCTTGCCGAGCTTGGCGGCCTTGCCGCCGTAGTCCAGCACGTCGTCGACCAGCTGGAAGGCGATGCCGAGATTCATGCCGACCGAGCGGCACGCGGTCTGCTCGGCCTTCGGCCGGCCGGCGATCACCGGCCCGACCTCGCAGGCCGCGGCGAACAGTTCCGCCGTCTTGCCGCGGATCACCGCCAGATATTCGTCTTCGGTGGTGGCAGTGTTCTTCGCGGCAGCAAGCTGCATCACCTCGCCTTCGGCGATGGTGGCGGCGGCCGACGACAGGATGTCGAGCGCGCGCAAGGAGCCGACCTCGACCATCATGCGGAACGCCTGGCCGAGCAGGAAATCGCCGACCAGCACGCTGGCCTCGTTGCCCCACAGCATCCGCGCCGACAGCTTGCCGCGGCGCAGCTCGCTCTGATCGACGACGTCGTCGTGCAGCAGCGTGGCGGTGTGCATGAATTCGACGGCGGCGGCGAGCTTGATATGGCCTTCGCCGCTGTAGCCGGTGAGGTTGGCCATCGCCAGCGTCAGCATCGGCCGCAGCCGCTTGCCGCCCGACGAGATCAGATGGTTGGCAACCTCGGGGATCATGGTGACTTCGGAACCGGTGCGCGACAGGATCGTCGCGTTGACGCGCTCCATATCGGGAGCGACAAGGCCGACCAGTTGATCTATCGATGCAGTCGAGGGGCTCTCGAAGGGTACAATCACCGCCACGCGAAAAATCTCCGAAGTGCGAGAGCCTTGCCAGACGGACGGGATGGACCGTGCCGGAAGACGCTGATGGTCAAATAGGACGAATTCAGGTGAAAAACAGGTGTCGTGTCGCTGAACCAGCCCGGAAACGCTGTTCCGCACAATAGAAACTGCCGGCCAGTGCGGCAAGGGCGACGGGCCGGGCAATGGCCGCGGGACGACCTTGTGATGACAAAGGAGCGCCAATTGCGCGAATTGCTGCGAACCAATGATGTCGTGCTGGTGTCCGCGGTGGGCGCGCTGCTCGACGGCGCCAATATCCCTCATCTGTTGCTGGACCAGAACATGAGTATTCTGGAAGGCTCGGTCGGGGTCATCCCGCGCCGGATTCTGGTTCACGAGGACGATGCATCCGAAGCGCGGCAGGTCCTGACCGATGCCGGGCTGGCCCACGAGCTGCGCGACGATGGCTGAAATGGCGCCGGAGGCGGAAATCGCGACCACCTGCGATGGCTTTCTCGGCGGGCAGCTGCAGCTATGCCAGCCGGCACGCGGCCATCGTGCCGGCCACGACGCCATCCTGCTGGCGGCATCGACCGCCGCGCGGCCTGGCGACCGCGTGGTCGATTTCGGCGCCGGCGTCGGCACCGCCGGTCTGGCGCTGGCCTGGCGCGTCAAGGGTATCTCGCTGACGCTGGTGGAGATCGATCCACGGCTGGCCAGGCTGGCGCGCGACAATGCGGCGGCCAATGGGATCGCTGCGAAGGTGATCGGGATGGACCTCTCGTCGCCGGCCGACGTCTTTGCCGCAGCCGGCCTGCCGCCGGATGGTGTCGATGTCGTGCTGATGAACCCGCCATACAACGATGCGACGCGTCATCGCGCCTCGCCGGATGCGGCCCGCGCGGTCGCCCATGTTGCAACATCTTCGACGCTGCAAAATTGGATTCATGCGGCGCGACGACTGCTCCGGTCAGGCGGCGCGCTGACGCTGATCTGGCGGGGCGACGGGTTGTGCGAGGTGGTGGCGGCGCTGGAGAAAGGCTTCGGAAGCATCTCGTTGCTGCCGGTGCACGGCGATCCGGCCAAGCCCGCGATCCGGATTTTGGTGAAGGCGATCAAAGGGGGCCGCGCGCCTGCGGCGATTTATCCGGGGATCAACCTGCGGGATGCAACCGGAGCATCCGATCCCTACATGTCAGAAGTTCTGGCCGGAAAAGCGACGCTTTCACTGGCGTCGCTATAGCGCCTTGCTGGGTGATTATTGCGGCTGGGTTTCGGAACGTTTCTGCGGCGTCGATGTGAAATGGATCGCCGTGAGCAGGGTGCCGATGATCAGCATGAGCAGATAGATTTTCATGTCTTCTCCCGGAGACGGCGCGCTGGCCTGTTATCTTTGCAACGCGAAACGCGGCTGCTGGTTCATGCCATCGGCGCGATAAAATACGGTTAAGATCGAGGTAAACTTAATGATCGAATCCAACCTTTTGACGACGCTGAAAGGCCTGCTGCCGGCCCGGTTCCGCACGCGCGCCCCGGTGGTGCCGGTGGTCCGGCTGTCCGGCGTAATCGGAGCGGCGACGCCGCTGCGGCCGGGCCTTTCGCTGGCGGGCGTCGCCAAACTGCTCGACAAGGCGTTCGCCACCAAGAACGCCAAGGCGGTGGCGCTGGTGATCAATTCGCCGGGCGGATCGCCGGTACAGTCGCGGCAGATCTATCTGCGCATCCGTCATCTGGCCGAAGAAAAGAAACTGCCGGTGCTGGTGTTCGTCGAGGACGTCGCGGCCTCCGGCGGCTACATGATCGCCTGCGCCGGCGACGAGATCTTCGTCGATCCGTCCTCGATCGTGGGCTCGATCGGCGTGGTCGGCGGCACCTTCGGGTTCCAGGAACTGATCCGCAAGATCGGCGTCGAGCGCCGGCTTTATACCGCCGGCGAGCGCAAGGCGACGCTCGACCCGTTCCTGCCGGAAAACCCGGAAGACGTCGCCCGCATCAAGACCCTGCAGCGCGAGATCCACGCCATCTTCATCGCGCTGGTGAAGGGCAGCCGCGGCGCCCGTCTGAAGGGCGCCGAGGACGTGCTGTTCTCCGGCGAATACTGGGCCGGCGAAAGCGGGATCGCGCTCGGCCTGGTCGATGCAATCGGCGACCTCCGCAGCGTGCTGCGCACCCGTTTCGGCGAGAAGGTACAGATGCCGGTCATCACGCAGCCGGCGGGCATGCTGGCCGGGTTGATCGGCCGCAGGTCTGGCGCCGGGGCCCAGCTCTCGCTCGACGGGCTGTCCGGGCTGCCGGAGCAGGTGATTTCGGCGCTGGAAACGAGAGCGATCTGGGCCAGATTCGGCTTTTGAGGGTGGTTTGGTGCCGCAAAAGTTAATTGCGGGACGGTTCGGTCTGCGCGACAATGCTTTGATGAGGTGTGAATCATGACCGACAAGGATCGCGCGATGCCGCCGCTGGTTGCCATTGCCGGCGCGCTCGGAAGCGCCGCCGTCGTTCGCTGGGCCTACCGGACCGCGAAGCGGATCAATCAGGAGCTGGAAGAGGCGCGGCTGGCGCGGGTCACCGAACCTGCCGAGCCGGCCGACGTCCGGACCCTGCGACGCGATCCGGCGACCGGGGCGTATCGGCCGGGCTGAGGCCGCAAAGCACGAAAAAGACCCCCAAAATATTTGCGCCGGTTTCAGGATGGGGCACCATCCTTGAAACCGGCGAGCAAACGTTTGGAAGTCTACGTTAGTCTGGACTTGGAGGTCCGTAGTCTGGGCCAGAGCGGGTCGTCGGCGCGCTGGCCTTCGCTTTAACAAGCACGGACGGGGACTTTCGTTCCGTCCGATCGTCAATTGGTAAAAGACAATTCCTAACGATCGACAGACGGCGGACCGCACCCGACCGGCATGGTTAGCGCCGGGTTAAGCGGCAGGCACCTGCAATACCCCGCATTGCCTTGATTCCCCGGCCCCCCGCCGATACGGTCCGCGCGCCCAGCCCCTTGAAATTTGCCCCTTGAATCCAGAGATCGTGACCCCCGACGTGACCGATTCCATCCCCCCGCACATGCGCCCGGAAAAATCCTTCCAGGGCTTCATCCTCGCGCTGCAGCGCTTTTGGGCCGACCAGGGCTGCGTGATCCTGCAGCCTTACGACATGGAGATGGGCGCGGGTACCTTCCATCCGGCGACCACGCTGCGGGCGCTCGGCCCGAAGCCCTGGAAGGCCGCCTATGTGCAGCCGTCGCGCCGGCCGAAGGATGGCCGCTACGGCGAGAACCCGAACCGGCTGCAGCATTATTACCAGTTCCAGGTCATCATCAAACCGTCGCCGCCGGATTTGCAGGATCTCTATCTGCGTTCGCTGAAGGCGATCGGCATCGACACCGCGCTGCATGACGTGCGCTTCGTCGAGGACGACTGGGAGAGCCCGACGCTGGGCGCCTGGGGGCTTGGCTGGGAGTGCTGGTGCGACGGCATGGAAGTCAGCCAGTTCACTTACTTTCAGCAGGTCGCCGGCGTCGAATGCGCGCCGGTGGCCGGCGAACTCACCTACGGCCTCGAGCGGCTGGCGATGTATGTGCAGGGCGTCGATAACGTCTACGACCTCAATTTCAACGGCCGCGACGGCGACGAGAAAGTCACCTATGGCGACGTCTTCCTGCAGGCCGAGCAGGAATATTCCCGGCACAATTTCGAGCACTCTGACGCCGACATGCTGTTCGAGCAGTTCAAAATGGCCGAGGGCGCCTGCAAGAAATATCTCGACGCCGGCTGGAAGAACGACAAACGCGACGCGCATCTGATGGCGCAGCCGGCCTATGACCAGTGCATCAAGGCGAGCCACGTCTTCAACCTGCTGGACGCCCGCGGCGTGATTTCGGTCACCGAGCGCCAGAGCTACATCATGCGCGTCCGCGACCTGGCGAAAGCCTGCGGCGAAGCCTGGATGCATACGGACGCGGGTGGTTCTTCCCTCCGTGGGGAGAAAAACTGATGCCCGATCTTCTGCTCGAACTGTTTTCCGAAGAGATC
Organism: Tardiphaga sp. vice154; assembly: GCF_007018645.1. Lineage (NCBI taxonomy): Bacteria > Pseudomonadati > Pseudomonadota > Alphaproteobacteria > Hyphomicrobiales > Nitrobacteraceae > Tardiphaga > Tardiphaga sp. vice154. Next base: position 4,875,887 of record NZ_CP041399.1, on the reverse strand, counting down.
CCCGCGCGCATGCAGGCAAAGGCGGCGGAGGATTTGCGTCGCATGGTCACCGATCGCCTCGTCGCCGAGGGCCTCGTCTACGAAGGCGCGAAAGCCTTTGCGACGCCGCGGCGGCTGACGCTGACGGTGCACGGCATTCCCAACAGGCAGTCCGACCTCAAGCAGGAACGCAAGGGCCCGCGCGTCGGCGGCGCCGAGGCCGCGATCGCCGGCTTCCTCAAGGCCACCGGCCTGAACTCGCTCGATGAAGCCAAGATCCAGCGCGATCCGAAGGGCGACTTCTACATCGCGCTGACCGAGAAGCCGGGCAAGCCGACGGTCGACGTGCTGGCGGAAATCCTGCCGCTGATCATCCGCACCTTCCCGTGGCCGAAGCAGATGCGCTGGGGCGCGGCCTCGGCCAAGTCCACCGCGCTGACCTGGGTGCGCCCGCTGCATTCCATCATCGCCTCGTTCGGCATCGAGACCGAAGAGCCGGAGGTGGTGCCGTTCGAAGTCGGCGGTATCGTTGCCGGGCAGGTCACGCGCGGTCACCGCTTCATGGCTCCATCAGAGATCCCGGTGCGCCGCTTCGACGATTATGTGAGCAAGCTGCAACACGCGAAAGTCGTGCTCGACCCCGAGCGGCGCCGCGAGATCATCCTGGCCGACGCGCGCACGCTCTGCGCCGCGCAGAATTTCGAACTGGTCGAAGACCCCGCGCTGCTCGACGAGGTCGCCGGTCTCGTCGAATGGCCGGTGGTGCTGATGGGCTCGTTCGACGAGGCGTTTCTCGCGATTCCCGACGAGATGATCCGCGCCACCATCCGCACCAACCAGAAGTGCTTCGTGGTGCGCGAACCCGCCACCGGCCGTCTCGTCAACAAGTTCATCCTTACCGCCAATATCGAAGCCTCCGACGGCGGCGCCGCTATCATTGCGGGCAACGAGCGGGTGATCCGCGCGCGATTGTCGGATGCAAAATTCTTCTACGACACCGACCTGAAAACGAAGCTGGAAGACCGGCTGCCGAAATTCGAAAACATCGTGTTTCACGAAAAGCTCGGCAGCCAGGCCAATCGAATTCAGCGTCTCGTCGATTTATCTGCCCAGATCGCGCCGCTGGTCGGTGCCGACGTTAAAAAAACAAAGCGCGCAGCCCAACTCGCGAAGGCCGACCTGCTCACCGAAGCGGTCGGCGAATTCCCGGAGCTGCAAGGCCTGATGGGCAAGTACTACGCGCTGGCGCAAAGCGAGGATGCCGCCGTTGCCACGGCATCCGAGGATCATTACAAGCCGCAGGGTCCGGCGGATCGTGTGCCCACCGATCCCGTCAGCATCGCCGTGGCGCTGGCCGACAAGATTGACACGCTGGTAGGCTTCTGGGTCATCGACGAGAAGCCGACCGGTAGTAAAGATCCATTTGCACTGAGGCGTGCTGCTCTGGGCGTTGTTCGGATTCTCATAGAACACCAACTTAAGTTACCTCTCGTAGACATTTGCATGTCGGCGGATATTTCTGTTCGAATTGACATGGCGCATCAGAATTTGGATCGCAAATATCGGGCGTTGGAACAGCTTGAAGTTGAAGGTCTTTCCGCTCGTCGAGCGAAGCGTATATTCAAAGATTTTGAGAAAAAGGTATTGCCTAAGGAGATCTCGTTCGAGGAAGCCGAATTCGCGATTAGTGGGATCTTCAACTTGGTTGACTTCTTCGCCGACCGTCTCAAAGGCCAACTCCGCGAGCAGGGCTCGCGCCACGATCTGGTCGACGCCGTGTTCTCGCTCGGCGGTCAGGACGACCTCTTGATGGTGGTCCGCCGCGTCGAGGCTTTGGCCAAATTCCTCGACACCGACGACGGCAAGAATCTGCGGGCCGGCGTCAAGCGGGCGTCGAACATTCTCGGCATCGAGGAGAAGAAGGACAAGCGCGCCTATGACGGCGCGCCGGAGCCTTCGCTCTACAAGCTCGACGAGGAGAAGGCGCTGGCAGCCGCGATTGTCGAGGTCGGGCCGGAGGCGTCTGCTGCGGTGGCGAAGGAAGACTTCGCCAGCGCGATGACGGCGATGGCCAAGCTGCGGCCGGCGGTCGATGCGTTCTTTGACAAGGTGAAAGTCAACGACGACGACGCAGCCGTGCGCGAGAACCGGCTGAAGCTGCTCAACGAGATCCGCGCCGCGACGCGCGCGGTCGCGGATTTCTCGAAGATCCAGGACTAGCCCGCCAATTCACGCGCGGTCCCTCCCCGTCATTGCGAGGAGCCCTTGCGACGAAGCAATCCCGCCCTCGCGTAGCCTGCGGCTTTCTGGATTGCCGCGTCGCTTCGCTCCTCGCAATGACGGGGAGGGCCGGCGCGCAGGCAAAGAAAAGCCCCGTCCGGCGGGGAAGTCCGGGCGGGGCTTTCTCGCTCAGTCGCCTTGAATGCGCCTGAACGAATTCGGCGTCAGATGATCGACTAGTCGATCACCTGGACAATGCGTCGCGTACGCGGCTCGACCAGCACCGTCTTTTCGTTCACCACGGTGTAGCGATACGGCGTCTGCGCCACGCTCTGCGGCACGTCGTAATAGGTCACGCCAGCGTCTGGCAACGTCGTGCCGACGACGACGCGCTCCGGCACGGTGTAGGTCGGCACGCGCTCGCGCACGACGTATTCCCGGAACGCCGGGCGCTCGGATACCGTAATGCCGTCGGGGTCGTTGTCGCCGACGATCACGGCCTGGCCGCTGCGGGCGACGCCCATGGTGGTCTCTTGCGCCTGAGCCGCCAGCGGCGCGCTGAGAGCGCCTGCCAATGCGACGATCGCGATGATCCTGTTTCGCATCAAGTTCTCCTTCGGGATGAACCCGGCCTGCGCCGGGCTGCTCGCCGCCCAGCCTCCTTCCCCAATCCCGCGTCGCCCAGAACGTTCCGGAATGCAGCGGCACGGAATGCCGGTATTTGATGCAATGCGCGCGAAGATCGGGAACTCCTGCGTCCGGCAGGCGTCTGTATCGGCAACCCCTTGTGCGGGTTAGATTTCCGCAGCGATTCGACCCACCCCTCAGCTCCTGGAGTTTCCCATGGTCCTCACGGCCGCCCATATCCAGCCGATCGTCGCCCTCATCGCCGGCGTCCTGATTCTCGTGATGCCTCGTCTGCTCAACCTGATCGTCGCCATCTACCTGATCTTCATCGGCCTGGCCGGCCTCGGCGTGTTGAAGATGTTGAACATTTCGTAGCGCGCTTGATCTGGTTGCCTTGCGCCAACCCGCCAAAACGTGGTGTAAGGCGGCAGCTTTTCCCCACGTTTCCTCTCGCGGATCGATTGTAGATCATGGCTAAAACCGCATCGAAGACCACGAAGGCCGCCGCCAACTCCAAGGCGGCTGCCAAAACCAAAAAGGTCGCGAAGGCCGCAGCGGCTCCCGCCCGCAAGGCGTTGAAGAAGCCGCCGGCGAAGGCCGTGGCGAAAAAAGCCGGGAAATCCGCGAAGAAGCCTGTCGCGAAAGCGAAGCCGGCCGCCAAGGTCGCCCCGAAGGTCGTCGCCAGGAAGCTGGCGCCGAAGAAGCCGCCGGTCGTGGCGAAGCCCACCGCCAGCAAGAAGCCGGTTATTGCCAAGGGCAAGACCGTTGCCGCCAAGCCCGCGGCCAAGCCGATCGCCGACAAGATCCAGGCCGGCAAGTGGGTGTATTCGTTCGGCGGCGGCAAGGCCGAGGGCAAGGCCGGTCTGCGCGACCTGCTCGGCGGCAAGGGCGCCAACCTCGCCGAGATGGCCAATCTCGGCCTGCCGGTGCCCCCCGGCTTCACCATCCCGACCTCGGTCTGCGTGTATTACTACGCCAACGACAAGACCTACCCGAAAGACCTCAAGGCGCAGGTCGAGAAGGCGCTGGCCGCCGTCGGCAAGATCACCGGCAAGGGCTTCGGCGATCCGAAGAACCCGCTGCTGGTGTCGGTGCGTTCCGGCGCCCGCGCCTCGATGCCGGGCATGATGGACACCGTTCTCAACCTCGGCCTCAACGACACCACCGTGGAAGCGCTGGCCGAACTGTCCGGCGACAAGCGCTTCGCCTATGACAGCTACCGCCGCTTCATCACGATGTATTCCGACGTCGTGATGGGCTTCGAGCACCATCATTTCGAGGACATCCTCGACACCTACAAGGACAGCAAGGGCTACAACCTCGACACCGATCTCGACGGTGACGACTGGGTGGCGCTGGTCGGCAAGTACAAGGAAGCCGTTGCGCACGAAACCGGAAAGGAATTCCCGCAGGATCCGCACGAGCAGCTGTGGGGCGCGGTCGGCGCGGTGTTCTCCTCCTGGATGAACGCGCGCGCGATCACCTATCGCCGCCTGCACGACATTCCGGGATCCTGGGGCACCGCGGTGTCCGTTCAGGCCATGGTGTTCGGCAACATGGGCGACACCTCGGCCACCGGCGTAGCGTTTACGCGCAATCCCTCGACCGGCGAGAGCCGGCTGTACGGCGAATTCCTGATCAATGCGCAGGGCGAGGACGTCGTCGCCGGCATCCGCACCCCGCAGGACATCACCGAAGCCGCGCGCCTCGAATCCGGCTCCGACAAGGCGTCGATGGAAGCCGCGATGCCGGAAGCCTTCAAAGAGCTGACGCGGATCTACACGCAGCTCGAGAAGCACTATCGCGACATGCAGGACATGGAGTTCACGGTCGAGCAGGGCCGGCTCTGGATGCTGCAGACCCGCAACGGCAAGCGCACCGCCAAGGCCTCGATCCGCATCGCGGTCGAACTCGCCAATGAAGGCGTGATCTCGCAGAACGACGCGGTGTCGCGCATCGATCCCGCCTCGCTCGACCAACTGCTGCACCCGACCATCGATCCCGCCGCGCCGCGCGACATCATCGCGACCGGCCTGCCGGCGTCGCCGGGCGCCGCTTCGGGCGAAATCGTGTTCTCGTCGGAAGAAGCCGCACGGCTGCAGGCCGACGGACATCAGGTGATTCTGGTGCGCGTCGAAACCTCGCCGGAAGACATTCACGGCATGCACGCAGCGGAAGGCATCCTCACCACCCGCGGCGGCATGACCTCGCACGCGGCCGTCGTGGCGCGCGGCATGGGCAAGCCCTGCGTCTCCGGCTGCGGCACCATCCGGGTCGATTACAGCCGCGGCACCATGTCGATCGGCGACCGCTCCTTCAAGGCGGGCGACATCATCACCATCGATGGCTCGATCGGCCATGTGATGGCCGGCCGCATGGCGATGATCGAGCCGGAACTGTCCGGCGAGTTCAACACGCTGATGGGCTGGGCCGACAAGGTTCGCAAGCTCAAGGTCCGCGTCAACGGCGATACCCCGAACGATGCGCGCACCGCGCTGAAATTCGGCGCCGAAGGCATCGGCCTGTGCCGCACCGAACACATGTTCTTCGAGGAGACCCGGATCCGCACCGTGCGCGAGATGATCCTGGCGGACGACGAGGAGAGCCGCCGCGCGGCGCTGGCCAAGCTGCTGCCGATGCAGCGCGAGGACTTCGTCGAGCTGTTCGAGATCATGAAGGGCCTGCCGGTTACCATCCGGCTGCTCGATCCGCCGCTGCACGAATTCCTGCCGCACACCCAGGCCGAGGTCGAAGAAGTCGCCAAGGCGATGAATACCGACGCGAAGAAGCTGGCCGACCGCGCCCGCGATCTCGCCGAGTTCAACCCGATGCTGGGCTTCCGCGGCTGCCGTCTGGCGATTGCCTATCCAGAAATTGCCGAGATGCAGGCGCGCGCTTTGTTCGAAGCCGCGATTGAAGCCGGCAAGAGCACCGGCGAACTGGTGGTGCTCGAAGTTATGGTGCCGCTGATCGCGACCAAGGCGGAGTTCGACCTCGTCAAGGCCCGCATCGACGCCACCGCGCAGGCGGTGCTGAAGGAGACCGGCGGCAAGCTGAACTACACCGTCGGCACCATGATCGAACTGCCGCGCGCCTGCCTGATGGCCGGCGAGATCGCCGAGACCGCCGAGTTCTTCTCGTTCGGTACCAACGATCTCACGCAGACCACCTTCGGCATCAGCCGCGACGATGCGGGTAGCTTCTTGGGCACCTACATCGCCAAGGGCATCCTGCCGATCGACCCGTTCATCTCGATCGACCGCAGCGGCGTCGGCGAACTGGTGAAGATCGGTGTCGAGCGCGGTCGCAAGACCCGGGCGAATATCAAGGTCGGCATCTGCGGCGAACATGGCGGCGATCCGGCGTCGGTAGCGTTCTGCCACCAGGCGGGCCTCGACTACGTGTCCTGCTCGCCGTATCGCGTGCCGATCGCACGTCTGGCGGCCGCACAGGCGGCGCTCGGCAAGGAGATTTCCAGCCAGGCGTGAGCCAGACTGGGATTTCTTTAGTGAATTGAAGACGAAATGGCCGGGGATCTTCCCGGCCATTTTAGTGTGATGAGAGCGCTGTCATCGCGATGCCCACCGGCCTCTCCTCGTCATTGCGAGGAGCCCTTGCGACGAAGCAATCCAGCTCTTGCAGATTTCGTGGCCTTCTGGATTGCTGCGTCGCTTCGCTCCTCGCAATGACGTGCAGGGTGCGGCGCACCCTGCAAAACTACTCCCCCGCCGTCGTGACGATTCGAACTTCAGATGTCAGTGTCCGGTGCACCGGGCACTTGTCGGCGATCTCCATCAATTTCTGGCGCTGCTCCGCATCCAGCGCGCCGCTGATGGCGATCACGCGCTCGATCTGGTCGAGCATGCCATCCTTCGTCTCGCACTCCGCGCAATCCTTCGCGTAGATCTTGCCGTGCCGCAGCGTCACCGTGACGCGATCCATCGGCAGCGCCTTGCGGTCGGCGTAGAGCCGCATCGTCATCGCGGTACAGGCGCCGAGCGCGGCGAGCAGCAGGTCGTAGGGACTGGGACCGCTGTCCGCCCCGCCCGCCGAAAGAGGCTCGTCGGCGAACAGCCGGTGCGGGCCGATCGTCACCTGCTGGTGGAATTTGCTGGCGCGGGTTTCCTGCACCACCACTTTGCGCGGGTCTTGCTCGATCACGACCGGCGCCGCTGTCACGACCGCATCGAGATAGCGCGCCGCCCAGGCGACGATCAGGTCGGCGACGTACACTGCATCGTGCTGTTTCGTCAGCATATGGTCCATGCCGTCGAGCGACACGAAGCTCTTGGGATGTTTCGCAGCCAGGAAGATCCGCGTCGCGTTGTCGATGCCGACGGTGTCGTCGGTCGGCGATTGCAGGATCAACAGCGGCTTGCGCAGCCGGGCGATATGGGTCGCCAGATTGTGATCGGCGACGTCGTCGAGGAATTCGCGCTTGATACGGAACGGCCGGCCGGCGAGTTGCACCTCGACCTCGCCCTTTGTGCGTATGTCGTCGAGACGGTCGGCGAACAGGTGCGTAACGTGAGAAGGATCCGACGGCGCCGCGATGGTCACCACCGCTCTGGCCTCGGGGATCTGCGCGGCGGCGGCGAGGATTGCGGAACCACCGAGGCTGTGGCCGATCAGCAGCGCCGGCGCCTTGCTATGGCCCCGCAAATGATCGGCGGCCAGCACGAGGTCGGCGACGTTGGAGGAGAAGGTGGAATTGGCGAAATCGCCTTCGCTGGAGCCCAGGCCCGTGAAGTCGAACCGCAGCACGGCAATGCCGCGCGCGGTCAGCGCGGTCGCGATCCGTTTGGCGCCGAGCGAATCCTTGCTGCAGGTGAAGCAATGCGCGAACAAGGCCGTGGCGCGGATGGGACCATCCGGCAGATCGAGTGCTGCGGCCAGCAGATGGCCGTCAGTGCCGGGAAACTGGAAGCGTTCGGTGGGCACGGCGGGCTCCTTGATCTGTTTGGTGCCACCCACTCTACCGTCATCCTGAGGTGCCGTCGCCCTTGCGACGGCCTCGAAGGATGACAGCTCGGGAGATCAATCGTCCGAATACCTCTGCTCCAGCCACGGGTCGCCGCGGTTATGGTAGCCGCGGACTTCCCAGTAGCCGGGCCTATCCTCCGTGACGAACTCGATGCTTTGCAGCCACTTGGCGCTCTTCCAGAAATACAGATGCGGCACGATCAGCCGCACCGGCCCGCCGTGGTCGCGCTCGATCGGCGCGCCCTGCCAGGCATGGGCCAGCAGCGCGTCCTCGGCCGCGAAATCTTCCAGCGCGAGATTTGTCGTGTAGCCGTCATGCGAATGCAGCACGACGAAGCGCGCCTCGTTACGCGGCTTGCACGCCGCCAGCAATTCGCGCGTCGAAAGGCCGTCCCAGGCATTTTCGTAGCGCGACCAGGTGGTGACGCAGTGGATGTCGGAGATGAATTGCTGCTGCGGCTGCGCGGTGAACTCCGCGAAATCCCAGAACAGCGGCTGCTCGACCGCGCCGTAGACGTCGAGCCGCCAGCGTTCTTTCGAAATGTTCGGCGTGACACCGAGGTCCAGCACCGGCCAGTCCTTCGTCAGGTGCTGGCCGGGCGGGAGCCGCTGGTCTTCCGGGCGCGCGATCTTGCCGGTGAGGAATTTCCCCTCGCGCGCCCAGCGTTGCTTGCTGGTGGTCAGCTTTGAGTCCGGCGGGAGATTATCGTCGGTCATCGCTGTGCTCCGTCGTTTCCGACGCCGCCGTCAGTCGTGACGGTGCATCGCCGAGTTGTGCTTGGTGTCGCGCATGGTGGCGTAAATGATCAGAGAGAGGAAGATCATGCCGCTGAGATAATAATAGAACCATTCCTCGTGGCCCAGGCTCTTGAAATACAAGGCGATCGCCGGCGCGGTTCCGCCGAAAATCGAGACCGTCAGCGCATAGGGCAGGCCGACACCCAGCGCGCGGATGTTGGTCGGGAACAATTCGGCCTTCACCACCGCGTTGATCGAGGTATAGCCGGCGACGAACACCCAGGCGCAGCAGATCAGCAGGAACGCCACGAAGGGCGACTTGGTGTCCTTCAGCAGCGTCAGGATCGGGATCGTCGAAAGCGTTCCGGCAACGCCGAAGAAGATCAGCAGCGGCTTGCGGCCGATCTTGTCGGACAGCGCGCCATAGAGCGGCTGCAAAAGGCAGGCGAAGATCAGCGTGCCGAAGATCACCGTAGTGGTCTGGTCGGTGGTCAGGCCGACCGAGAGCTTGACGAAGGTCTGCATGTAGGTGGTGAACGTATAGAACGCCGCGGTTCCGCCGGCGGTGAGGCCGACCACCAAGAGTAGTTCGCGCGGGTACTTCAGCAGGCCGCGGATCGAACCCATCGGCTTCTTCAACCGCTTGGCTTCGAGGAATTGCGGGGTCTCGTGCATGTCGCGGCGCATCACGGCGGCGAACACGGCGAGGAGGGCACCGATCACGAACGGAATCCGCCAGCCCCAGTCCTTCAGCTCCTGCTCGGTGAGAAACACCTTCTGCAGCAGCATCAGAACGATGATCGCGGTCAACTGGCCGCCGATCAGCGTGACGTACTGGAAGCTCGAATAGAAACCGCGATGCTTGGGATCAGCGACTTCGGAGAGGTAGGTGGCGCTGGCGCCGTATTCGCCGCCGAGGCTGAGGCCCTCGATCATGCGGGCGAAGGCTAGGATCACCGGGGCGGCAAAGCCGATCGTCGCATAGGTCGGCGTGCAGGCGATGATCAGCGAGCCGAAGCACATGCACAGTACTGACAGGGTCAGCGACAGCCGCCGGCCATATGTGTCGGCGAGGTAGCCGAACAGCCAGCCGCCGAGCGGACGCATCAGGAAGGTCGCGGCGAACAGGACGGCGGCGTTGAGCTGCTGCACCACGGGGTCACTGTTGGGGAAGAAGGCCGGTGCGAAGTACAGCGCGAAAGCGGTGTAGGCGTAGAAATCATACCATTCGACCAGGTTGCCCATCGAGCCGATGAAGATCGCCTTGATGCGCTTGCTGGCGTCGTCGAAATGGAGTTTGCCGTCCGGGTTCGGCGCCGCAATCTGTTCTGCCACGTGTCAGTCCTATTCCGTGAAATGAAATGCTGCGTTGCCACGATCCTGCCCAAAAGCCAATGCTCGTGGCTGCAATGCAGCATCCAAATGATGGAGGCTGAGGTGCCGAGGTGTGGGTTTGCTGCAACGCAATGTCGCGAAGGTCGGACTGCGGGCGCGTCCTATGCGACGAAAGTCTAAAGCGACCCCGTTGCCGGGGGACAGCAACACGCCCTCAGCCGTCGTTGCGAGGAGCAAAGCGACGAAGCAATCCAGTCTTCCCTTGTAGCTTTCTGGATTGCTTCGCTTGCGCTCGCAATGATGGCGGCATCGGCAGAGGTTTCGTCGAAACGAGCAGCGCTCTTGCCGCGGGCCTTACTTCGCGGGGCGCGGATCGATCGGCGTGGTGCCGCGCAGGCCGAGGATGTCTTCCAGCACGCGCGCGCCGGCCAATAGCTGCGCCTCGGCGCGCGGCCGGGCGACGATCTGCAATCCGACCGGCAGGCCCTTGGAGGTAAAGCCGCACGGCAGCGACAGCGCCGGGCAGCATACCAGCGTGATCGCCGACACCAGCGTCAGCCACTCGATGTAGTTGTCAAACTTGTGGCCGGCGCATTCGGCGACGTAGCGATCCTCGATCGGGCAGGGCGGCACGATGGTCGAGGGGATCATCAGGAGGTCGTAGGTCTTGAAGAACTCCAGCGTGCGATTCATCATCGCCAGGCGCTGCGCCTCGGCGCGTTGCACGTCGTCGAAGCTGAGCTTGATTCCTTCCTCGATGTTCCAGATCACTTCCGGCTTCAACAGCTCGCGCTTGTCGCGCAACAGGTCGACCTTGGTCAACGCGAAGTCGTGGGCGCGCAGCACATGGAAGCAGTCATGGGTTTCGCGCAGGTCGGGCGAGGCTTCCTCGACGAGGGCGCCGGCCTCGATGAAACGCATCGCCGCCTTGCGGGTGATTTCGATCACTTCGGGATCGACCGGGCTGATGCCACCGAGGTCCGGCGAATAGGCAACGCGGACTGGGGCCTTGCCGGAGCGCGCGGCCGACAGGAACGACGTCGGCAACAGCGGCAGCGACAAGGGGTCGGCGACATGCTCGCCGCTCATCGCGTCGAGCAGAAGCGCGAGATCCTCGACATTGCGCGCCATCGGACCCTGGACGCCGAGCGTGCGGTCCACCGCCGCCGAGGGCGTGTTGGCGACGCGGCCGATGCTCGGGCGAAGGCCGACCACGCCGCAGAACGAGGCCGGGCTGCGCAACGAGCCGCCCATGTCGGAGCCCTGCGCCAGCCAGGCGGTGCCGGAGGCCAGCGCCGCGGCCGCGCCGCCGGAGGAGCCGGCGGAGGATTTCGACAGGTCCCACGGGTTCAAGGTCGGGCCGAACACGTCGTTGAAGGTGTTGGCGCCGGCGCCGAATTCCGGCGTGTTTGATTTGGCGTAGATCACCGCGCCGTTCTCTTCGAGGCGCTCGACCAGGATGTTGGACTCGGCGGGCACGACGTCCTTGTAGATCAACGAACCCTGCGTCGTTCGCACGCCGGCAACTGCGGTGAGGTCCTTGATCGGCACCGGCATGCCGGCGAGCAGGCCGCGGCTTCCGACCGGCTGCTTCATCAATTCCCTGGCGGAGGCGCGGGCACGATCGAAGCACAGGGTCGGCAGCGCGTTGACCTGGCCGTCGACTTCCGCGATGCGGGCTTCCAGCACGTCGAGCAATTCCAGCGGCGAGACCTCGCCGGCATTGAGCTTGTCGACAATGGTGCAGGCCGTGGCCTTGATGAGTGTTTGATCAGTCGCCACGCACGTCTCCAGTTCGTTGCCGCATTGTTGTCGATCCCGACGAAATAGCCGTGTAGACCATTTTGCGGACTTGTGGAATCGCGGGCTGTCGCCCGCATAGCGGGGATGCAACCATGGGTAAGCCTTTCGGCGAAACAGACTGGCGCGCGATGAGCCGTGAGCAGCTCGATGCCGGGCTCAACAACGGCCTGGCCGTTTCCAACAGTTCCGAGATCTCCGCCGGTTGGGTGAAGCGCTCCGAGACGATGAAAGCGAAATACCCCGCGCATCTCGACCTCTCCTACGGTCCCGCCGAGCGCAACAAATTCGATTTCATGAAGGCCGCCGAGGGCGGGCCGACCCTGCTGCTGATCCACGGCGGCTACTGGCAGATGCGCTCCAAGGACTTCTTCACCTGCTTTGCGGCCGGCCCGATGGCGCATGGCATCAACGTCGCGGTGGTCGGTTACACGCTGGCGCCTGAGGCCTCGCTCGACCAGATCGTCGCCGAACTGCACGCCAGCGTCGATGCGCTGGTCGAGCAATTGCCGGCGCTGGGCGGCGACCCCCAGCGCATCGTGGTCTCCGGCTGGTCGGCCGGCGGTCATCTCACCGCCACCACGCTCAATCATCCGGCAATCAAGGGCGGCGTCGCGATCTCCGGGATCTACGACCTGGAGCCGATCCGGCATTCCTATCTCAACGAGAAGCTGCAGCTCGACGAGGCGATGGCGCAGCGCCAATCGCCGCTGATGCAGGACGGCGGCCCCGCGGCGCCGCTGTCGATCGTGGTCGGCGGCGGCGAGTTGCCGATTCTTCGCCAGCAGAGCGCGGATCTCGCCGCGTTCCGCGCGCAGCACGGCCTGCCGGTCAGCTACGAGGAAATTCCCGGCGCCAACCATTTCACCGTGATGGAGCAACTGGAATCGCCGACTGGCCGCATCACCACGCTGATCAAGCAGATGGTGGAGCGGATCTAGCGCTCCGTCGTCATTGCGAGGAGCGAAGCGACGAAGCAATCCAGAGAGCCACGAGATCGGGAAGAACTGGATTGCTTCGTCGCAAGTGCTCCTCGCAATGACGGGCTGCAAGTACCTCGCAGCCCTACACCCACCCCGCGCTCAGCCCGCCGTCCACCGTGTAGATCACGCCGGACGTATATCCCGCGCGGTCCGACGCGAGGAACGTCATCAGGTCGGCGATCTCGGCAGGATGCGCGGCCCGGCCGAGCGGCAGGCCGGACTGCAATTCGCGAAACCGGTTGTCGTCGCCGAACTGCGCCTTGGCGCGGGTCTTCATCAGCGTAATGTGGCGCTCGGTCTCGACCGGGCCCGGATTGATGCCGACGACGCGAATATTGTCCTTCAGGCTCTTGCCGCCGAGAGCGCGGGTGAAGGCCATCAGCGCGGCGTTGCCGGCGCTGCCGCAGATATAGTTGGCGTCGAATTTCTCACCGGCGGCGCCGATGTCGTTGATGATGACGCCGTGCCCCTGCGCCTTCATCCTTGCATAGACCAGCCGCGTCAAATTGATGAAGCCGAATACCTTCAGGTCCCAGGCGTGGCGCCAGGTCGGTTCGTCGATTTTCTCGAGCGAACCGCCGGGGATGTCGCCGGCATTGTTGACCAGGATGTCGATTTCGTCGGCGGCCTCTGCCAGCGCTGCGAGCTGGTTGGGCTGGCGCAAGTCGACCGGATGGATGGTGACGTCGATCTGGTGCCTGGCGCGCAGCCGGTCGCCCAACGCCTCCAGCAGCGCGACGTTGCGCGCGGCCAGATGCAGATGCGCGCCCTCGGCGGCAAAAGCCTCGGCCGCGGCGGCGCCGATGCCTTTTGACGCACCGGTGATCAGAACGCGCTTGCCGTGCAGATGAAGGTCCATTCGATTTTCCTGTAGCCCGGATGGAGCGAAGCGGAATCCGGGGCTGTCGTCGATGTTTGATCCCGGATTCCGCTTCGCTCCATCCGGGCTACGATCCGAGTTAGGCCGGTGCGGCAAAAGCGGTCAACATTGCACTGCAGCGTTGATCGCGGGGCCGGTTTGGTCCACAGCTCGCTTCAGTTTTTCTGACGCGAAGGAACCTGAAGTGAGCACCCAGAAAGAATACCGCATCGCTGTCATCCCCGGTGACGGCATCGGCAAGGAAGTGATGCCCGAGGGCCTGCGCGTGCTGGAAGCCGCCGCCAAGGCGCACCGCATCAAGCTGCATTTCGATCATTACGACTTCTCATCTTACGATTATTACGCCAAGCACGGCCAGATGATGCCGGACGACTGGAAGGACCAGATCGGCACCCATGACGCGATCTATTTCGGCGCCGTCGGCCTGCCGGCCAAGATTCCGGATCACATCTCGCTGTGGGGCTCGCTGATCAAGTTCCGTCGCGAGTTCGACCAATACGTCAATCTGCGCCCGGTGCGCCTGATGCCGGGCGTGCCGAGCCCGCTGGTCGGTCGCAATCCCGGCGACATCGATTTCTGGGTCGTGCGTGAGAACACCGAAGGCGAATATTCGTCGGTCGGCGGTCGCATGTTCCCCGGCACCGACCGCGAATTCGTCACCCAGCAGACGGTGATGACGCGCATAGGCGTCGATCGCATCCTGAAATATGCCTTCGACCTCGCGCAGTCGCGGCCGAAGAAACATCTCACCTCGGCGACCAAGTCCAACGGCATCTCGATCACCATGCCGTATTGGGACGAGCGCGTGGAGGAGATGGCCAAGGCCTATCCGGACGTGCGCTGGGACAAGTTCCACATCGATATTCTCACCGCACATTTCGTGCTGAATCCCGACAAGTTCGACGTCGTGGTCGGCTCCAACCTGTTCGGCGATATTTTGTCGGATCTGGGTCCCGCCTGCACCGGCACGATCGGCATCGCGCCGTCCGGCAACATTAATCCGGCCGGCGATTTTCCGTCGGTGTTCGAACCCGTGCACGGCTCGGCGCCGGATATCGCCGGGATGGGCATCGCCAATCCGATCGGCATGATCTGGTCCGGCGCGATGATGCTGGAGCATCTCGGCGAGAAGGCCGCGTCGGATTCGATCGTCAAAGCGATCGAGCGTACCCTCGGCGAACGCACGCTGCGCACGCGGGATCTCGGCGGCCAGGCCGACACGGGCGCGTGCGGCAAGGCTGTTGCGGAAATGGTGGAGTAGGCCGTCAGGTCGCTCCCGCGTCCTATTAAGTAGCGCAGGCGAAGTGCTCCCTCCCCCCTTGCGGGGGAGGGTCGGGGAGGGGGGAGCCACAAACTCTGTCGCCCGTGGCACCCCCACCCCGGCCTCCACTCCCGATGATGCTATCGCATCATCGCTCATTCGGCCGACCCTCCCCGAAAGGGGGAGGGGGACCATTGGCATCGTCGCGCAACTATAGAATTACCCCGCAATCCGTCGGCAATGCGCCCACGCCGCGGCGATCAGATTGTCGCTGGCTTCCGGCGTGCGGAAGGCGGAATGCGCCGACAGCGTCACGTTCGGCAGCGTCGTCAGCACATGGCCCGCCGGCAGCGGTTCGATGTCGAACACGTCGAGGCCGGCATGGCGCAGATGGCCGGATCTGAGCGCATCGACCATCGCGGCTTCGTCCACCACCGCGCCCCGCGCGGTGTTAACCAGGATCGCGCCCGGTCTCATCTGCGCGATGCGTTCGCGGGACAGGAAGCCGCGGGTGTCATCGTTGAGCAGCAGATGGATCGAGAGCACGTGGCTCTGTCCAAGCAGCGTGTCGAGGTCGACGAAGGTGACCCCGGGATGGGTCTTTGGCGTCCTGTTCCAGGCCAGTACCTTCATGCCCGATCCATGCGCGATGCGGGCGGCCTCTGCGGCAATGCCGCCGAAGCCGAGCAGGCCGATGGTCTTGCCGGTCAGCTCCATGCCCTCGTCGCGCAGCCAGTTGCCGGCGCGCATCTCGCGGTCCATTTCGGCGAGGCCCCGCGCACCCGCCCACATCAGCGCGATGGCGCATTCGGCCACCGCGGTGTCGCCATAGCCGCGGATCAGGTGCACCTCGATGCCGAGCCCGGCGAGCTCCTCGATATGCATGTAGCTGCGCGCGCCGGTACCGAGAAACACGACGTGCTTGAGTTTAGGGCACTGCTTTGCAATCTCGGTCGGCAGATAGGTGTGGTCGACGATGGCGATCTCGGCGCCGTCGAGCACTTGCGGCAGCTCCGCCGGCGTGATGTCGGCATCGCGATGGATCTTCACCGCGATGTCGCCGCTCTCTTTCAGGCGTTCCATGATGAGCGCCAGCTCTTCGCTGGCATCGACGAATACGGCGCGCATGAGATGCCCCTTCCTTACTTCGACGCGACGCCGGTCAGCGCCAATACCGTGTGCAGCAGCACGTTGGCGCCCGCCGCGCAGTCGTCCTGGGTGGAGGATTCCAGCTCGTTGTGGCTGATGCCGTCCTTGCACGGCACGAATACCATCGATACCGGCATCACCGTGTTGAGGTTGCAGGCATCGTGTCCCGCGCCGGAGGTGATGCGGCGATGCGAATAGCCCAGCGTCTCGGCGGCGTGCTCGACCGCGGCGATGTAGTCCTTGTTGAAATGCGTCGGCGGCTTGTGCCAGACCTTGTCGAAGGTCACCTCGACCTTGCGATGCGCGGCGATCTCCTTGATGGCGTCGCGCACGCCACGCTCGATGGCTTCCAGCTTGCCGTCATCGACGCTGCGCAGGTCCATCGTGAAGGCGATCTCGCCGGGGATCACATTGCGCGACGCGTTGGCGATCACCGCCTCGCCGATGGTGCCCAGCGCGCCGATATTGCTGACCACCCGTTCGGTCGCCAGCACGATCTCGGACAAGG
Organism: Tardiphaga sp. vice154; assembly: GCF_007018645.1. NCBI lineage: Bacteria > Pseudomonadati > Pseudomonadota > Alphaproteobacteria > Hyphomicrobiales > Nitrobacteraceae > Tardiphaga > Tardiphaga sp. vice154. The sequence goes on along the minus strand of NZ_CP041399.1, from coordinate 4,859,424 downwards.
TCGCCAGCGCGTCGCGGCGCAGCGGCATCGGGGTCGAGCCAGCATGGCTTTCGAAGCCGGTGATCTTGCCGTCGAACCACAGCACGCCCTGGCCGGAATCGACCACGCCGATGGTCTTGCCTTCGGCCTCCAGGATAGGGCCCTGCTCGATATGCAGTTCGACGAAGCCGGAGAATTTCTGCGTGCCGACGGGCACGTCGCCGCGGTAGCCGATCTGGTCCAGCGCCTCGCCGACGCTGACGCCGGCGATGTCCTTGCGGGAAAGGATGTCATCGGTGGTGAAGTCGCCGACATAGGCCGCCGAGCCCATCATCGCCGGTGCAAAGCGCGAGCCTTCTTCATTGGTCCAGTTGGCGATGCAGATCGGCAGCTCGGTCTCGATGCCGGCATCGTTCAACGTGCGGATCACTTCGAGCGCGCCCAGCGTGCCGAGAATGCCGTCGAACTTGCCGCCGGTCGGCTGGGTGTCGAGATGCGAGCCGATCCCGATCGGCGCCTTCGACATGTCGCGTCCCTTACGCAGGCCGAACATCGAGCCCAGCGCATCGATATGCACGTCGAGCCCGGCCGTCTCGCAGGCGGTGCGAAACCAGTCGCGGACTTGCTTGTCCTCGGCACTCAGCGTCAGCCGTCGCACGCCGCCTTTCGCGGTCGCGCCGAATTTCGCCGTCTCGCCAATCGTGTCCCAGAGCCGCGCCGAATCGATTTTGAGATTATCGCCAAGCTTGGTCATGGGCATGTCCTGGATAGTTCGCGTTGAGGAGGCATTCTTCAATGACGCGGCGCCGCGGAGACGTCAACCGACGGGCTGGGCTGCAAAGACGTCTTTTGCGTCAGCTGTGCGGCGAGCTCGGCGACGAGTTCGATCGCGACCGTGTCGGGCGACGCCAGCCAGCTTGCCGAGAATGTCAGCGGCTGCATTTCCACATCGGTATTGAGGAGCTGCAGCCGGCCGTCCGCCAGCTCGTTCTGGACGATCGCGGTGGGGATCACGGCGATGCCGAGACCTTCGATCGCCATGTGGATCACGGTCGCCAGCGAGGCCGAGGCATGCAGCCGGATCGGCGGCAGTTCTGGCCGGTTGAACAGCGAACGCACGATCTCGTAGGGCTGCGTCTTGCGCGGAAAGGTGATGATCGGATGCCTGGCGAGATCCTGCACCGTCAGCATCCGATCGCCCAGTCCGAGCGCGGGGCTGGCGAGGAAGCCGATAGGATAGTCGCACAGCAACCGGTTGCGCACCGTCGAACTGCTCACCGGGCCCATCAGCAGCGCCAGCTCGATTTCCTGCGCCAGCAACCGGGTCCGCAGATTGGAGGTGATGTCGACCTCGATCTCCAGCGTCAGATTGGGGTAGGCCTCGTTGACGCTTTTGATCAGCCGCGACAGCAGGGTATGCACGATGGTCTCGGCGACGCCGAGCCTCAGCACGCCGCGCATCGCCGAGCGGTCGCTGACCGCCGCCATCATCTCCGCGCGCATGCCGATCAGCTTCTCGGCATAGACCATCAACTGCCGGCCGGAAGGCGTCGGCGAGGCGATCTTGCGGTCGCGCTGCAGCAGCCGCACGCCCATCTCGCGCTCGAGCTGCGCGATGCGCTGCGAGATCGCTGGCTGTGTGGTGTTCAGCTTCTGCGCGGCGCCGCGAAAGCTGCCCAGCGTCACCACCCAGAGGAAGGTTTCCAGCCCTTTGAAATCGGCCATGCCGCTGCAACGTCCTTAGTCGATAACAAGGATTTATCGATTGATATTAAAAAACATGATTAGACATTATCTTAGTCCTAGGTTTCAGTCCCTGTCGAGGCGAAATTAGGCAGGGACCTGCGATGGCGAGTTTTTCAGCAGAGCGACCGGGGGATGCCGAGATGCTGCCGAGTGCCGTTGCGCGCCGCGGCTATCGCGCCGGCAAATATGGCAGCACGGCCGGCGTCGCGCCGGGTTTTGTCCAAGGCAATCTGGTGATTCTGCCGCAATCCCAGGCCGCTGACTTCCACCGCTTCTGCCAGCTCAATCCGAAGCCGTGCCCGATCATCGGCATGTCGGATCCGGGCGATCCGCGCATCCCATCGCTCGGCCTCGACCTCGATATCCGTACCGACATCCCGCAATACGTCGTGTGGAAGGATGGCGAGGCGATCGACCGTCCGGCGGAGGTGATGAAATACTGGCGCGACGATCTGGTGTCGTTCGTGATCGGCTGCTCGTATTCGTTCGAGGAGGCGATGATGGCCGACGACCTGCCGATCCGCCACATCGAACAGGACGTGCTGGTCCCGATGTACCGCACCAACATCGCCTGCCAGCCGGCCGGCCCGTTCGCAGGTCCCATGGTGGTGTCGATGCGGCCGTTGAAGCCGCGCGATGCGATCCGAGCCGTGCAGATCACCTCGCGGTTTCCCGCGGTGCACGGCGCGCCGGTGCATCTCGGCCTGCCGCATTCGATCGGCATTGCCGACATCAACAAGCCCGACTATGGCGATGCCGTGCACATCAACGACGACGAGATTCCGGTATTCTGGGCCTGCGGCGTCACCCCGCAGAGCGTCATCGCGGCGGCGCGCGTGCCGTTCGCGATCACGCACGCGCCGGGTGTGATGCTCATTACCGATCTCAAGAACAAGCACCTGGCTGTTTTATAAGTTTTACAAGAAGCAGCTTGCCGTTCTTTCAGGCTTTACCGTAACCTTGTTTAGTCTCATCGATAGCCGCCAGTCACAAAGGATCACGACATGACGATATCTCGCCGAAACGTATTGCTGGGCGGCGCTGCCGCAGCGACCCTGATGCCGCTTGCAAGGCGCGCTCGCGCGCAGGTCAAGGAAGTCGTGATCGGCGTGATTTATCCCTTGTCCGGTGCCTCCGCGCAGATCGGCGTCGATGCCCAGAAGGCGTTCGAGACCGCCGCCGACATCATCAACAAGAACTACGATTTCGACCTGCCGCTGGCGCGCGGCGAAGGCTTTTCCGGCCTTGGCGGCGCCAAGGTGCGACTGGTATTCGCCGATCATCAGGCCGACCCGCAGAAGGGCCGCGCCGAAGCCGAGCGCCTGATCACCCAGGAAAAGGTTTGCGCGATCGTCGGCACCTACCAGAGCGCGGTGGCTGTCACCGTCAGCCAGATCTGCGAACGCTACCAGATCCCGTTCATCTCGGCCGACAACTCGTCGCCGAGCCTGCATCGTCGCGGCCTGAAATATTACTTCCGCGCCGCCCCGCATGACGAGATGTTCTCGACCGCGATGTTCGACTTCTTCGACGCGATGAAGAAGAAGGGCCAGAAGATCGAGACGCTGGCGCTGTTCCATGAGGACACCATCTTCGGCACCGACTCCGCCAATGCGCAGCTCAAGCTCGCCGCCGACCGCGGCTACAAGATCGTCGCCGACATCAAGTACCGCGCCAACTCGCCGTCGCTGACGGCGGAAGTGCAGCAGCTCAAGGCGGCCAATGCCGACGTGCTGATGCCCTCCAGCTACACCACCGACGGCATCCTCTTGATCAAGACGATGGGCGAACTCGGCTACAAGGCCAACGCCATCGTGGCGCAGGACGCCGGTTTCTCCGAAAAGGCGCTGTATGACGCCGTCGGCGACAGGATCCCCGGCGTCATCTCGCGCGGTTCGTTCTCGCTCGATCTCGCCGCCAAGCGCCCGATGGTCGGCAAGATCAACGACATGTACAAGGAGAAGTCCGGCAAGGACTTCAACGATTACTCGTCGCGCCAGTTCATGGGCCTGATCGTGATGGCCGACGCCATCAACCGCGCCAAGTCGACCGACGGCGAGAAGATCCGCGAGGCCCTGGTCGCCACCGACATGCCGGGCGAGCAGACCATCATGCCGTGGGCCAAGGTCAAGTTCGACGAACTGGGCCAGAACAATTTCGCCGATCCGGTGCTGCTGCAATACACCGGCGGCAAATTCGTCACCGTGTTCCCGCCGCAGGGCGCGATCGCGGAAGCGACCTGGCCGATGAAGTAAGAAAGCGCGGCGCCTCTGTTTGGCGCCGCCGCCACTCCACACGCCGTGTCGTCCCCGCGAAAGCGGGGACCCATACCCTCCGAGGCCGTGTTTTCGCATAGCCTCACCGCCGTCTTCCGATTTAGAGGACGGAGGCTATGGATCCCCGCTTTCGCGGGGACGACAACATGGATGACGTCGCTTGTATCAAGATACGCCCGATTGACCGAGAGGATCGCCCCTTGACCGCCGCCACCATCATCCAGTCTCTTGCCAGCGGTCTGCTGATGGGGCTGCTCTACGGCCTGATTGCGGTCGGTCTGGCCCTGATCTTCGGCCTGATGGACGTCACCAACTTCGCGCATGGCGAATTCCTGATGCTGGCGATGTATGGCGCGTTCTTCATGTTCGCCTTCTTCGCCATCGATCCGCTGCTGGCGGCTCCCCTGGTGGCGGCCGGCATGTTCGCCTTCGGGGCGGCGATCTATCTTCTCGTCGTGCGGTTCGCGATGCGGGCCAAATCCAATATCGGCATGGTGCAGATCTTCGCCACCTTCGGCCTCGCCATCCTGATCCGTGGCCTGGCGCAGTTCTTCTTCACGCCCGACTATCGCAGCATCCCGACCTCGTGGCTCGGCGGCAAGACGGTGTCGCTGGGCGGCATCTTCCTGCCGGTGCCGCAGCTGGTCGGCGCGCTGATCTCGCTGTGCGCGTTCGGCGCGCTGTACTTCTTCATCAAGAAGACCGATTTCGGCCGCGCGCTCGAAGCGACCCGCGAAGACGCCGGCGCGGTGGCGCTGGTTGGCATCGACAAGAATAAGGTGTTCGCACTCGGCTGGGGCCTCGGCTCCGCGCTGGTCGGCCTCGCCGGCGCGGTGATGGCGATGTTCTTCTATATCTATCCCGATGTCGGCGCGTCGTTCGCGTTGATCGCCTATGTCACCGTGGCGCTGGGCGGCTTCGGCTCGGTGTTCGGCGCCTTTGCCGGCGGCATCATCGTCGGTCTGGTGGAAGCCTCCACCGCGCTGATCCTGCCGCCGTCGCTGAAGTCGGTCGGCATTTACGCCGTCTATCTGCTGGTGGTGTTCATCCGGCCCCGCGGCCTGTTCGGATCGATCTGATGGACCAGACCTACACCCAGACCCGCCGCCGCGACCTCACGCTCGCTATCTTCCTCGCGGCGCTTGCCGCCGTCGTGCCGTTCTTCGTCAAGGACGTCAACGTCCAGAACATCATGGTGCTGACCCTGATGTGGGCAGCGCTGTCGCAGAGCTGGAACATCCTCGGCGGCTATTGCGGCCAGATCTCGCTCGGCCACGCGCTGTATTTCGGCCTCGGCGCCTACACCACCACGCTGCTGCTGACCAAGTTCGGCGTGCTGCCATGGTTCGGGATGATCGCAGGCGGCGCGATCTCGGCGCTGATCGCGCTGGGCCTCGGCTATCCGACCTTCCGGCTTCGCGGCCATTACTTCGTCATCGCCACCATCGTGATCGCCGAAATCGGCCTGCTGCTGTTCCACAACTGGGAATATGCCGGCGCCGCACTTGGCATCGACGTGCCGGTGCGCGGCGACTCGTGGGCGCGCTTCCAGTTCACCCGCAGCAAGCTGCCCTACTACTACTTCGCGCTGGTGTTCTGCTGCGTCGCCTGGTTCGTCACCTGGAAGCTGGAAAACTCCAAATGGGGCTATTGGTGGCGCGCGGTGAAGGATAATCCCGAAGCCGCCGAGAGCCTGGGCGTCGTGGTGTTCAATTCCAAGATGGGCGCCGCGGCGATCTCCGCCTTCCTCACCGCGATCGGCGGCGCGATGTATGCGCAATACGTCTCCTATATCGACCCCGAAAGCGTCATGACCTTCCAGTTCTCGCTGCTGATGGCGCTGCCGGCGGTGCTGGGCGGCATCGGCACGCTGTGGGGGCCGGTGCTCGGCGCGGTGATCCTGATCCCGCTCACGGAGCTCACCCGCAACTATCTCGGCGGCTCCGGCCGCGGCGTCGACCTCATCCTTTATGGCGCGGTCATCGTGCTGATCTCGCTGGCGCGGCCGGAGGGGCTGATCGGCCTGTTTTCGCGCAAACCGGCTTCCAAAGGAGTGCCGCAATGACGACACCCCTGTTAGAGACCCGCGGCGTGTTTCAGCGTTTCGGCGGCCTGATCGCCAATAGCGACGTGTCGATCTCGGTCGGCCGTGGCGAGATCGTCGGCCTGATCGGCCCGAACGGCGCCGGCAAGTCCACTTTGTTCAACCTGATCGCCGGCGTGCTGCCGCCGACGCAAGGGTCGATCTGGTTCAACGGCGAGGACGTCACTAATCTGCCGGCGGCGGCGCGCTGCCAGCGCGGCATCGCCCGCACTTTTCAGGTGGTGAAGAGCTTCGAGACCATGACGGTGATCGATAACGTCATCGTCGGCGCGCTGATCCGCACGACGGTGATGAAGGAAGCGCGCCGCAAGGCGCATGAGGTGCTGGAATTCTGTGGCCTCGGCGCGCGCGCCCATGTGCTGGCCAGCCAGCTCATTCCGTCCGAGAAGCGCCGGCTCGAAGTGGCGCGTGCGCTGGCCACCGAGCCCAAGCTGCTGCTGCTCGACGAGTGCCTCACGGGGCTCACCCCGCTTGAGGCGCAGTCGGGCGTGGCATTGGTCCGCAAGGTGCGCGAGACCGGCGTTACTGTCCTGATGGTCGAGCACGTCATGGAAATCGTGATGCCGCTGGTCGACCGCGCCATCGTGCTTAATCTCGGCAAGGTCCTCGTCGAGGGCAAGCCCGCGGATGTCGTCCGGCATCCCGAAGTCATCAGTGCCTATCTCGGGGATCGCCATGCTGTCGGTGCGTGAAGTCTCCACCGCCTATCAGGGGCTGGTCGCCATTTCAGAAGTCACGATCGATGTCGCGAAGGGCGAAATCGTCGCGGTGTGCGGCGCCAATGGTGCCGGAAAGTCGACGCTGATCAAGACCATTGCGGGTGCCGAGCGCCCGCGCTCGGGCACGGTCACCTTCGATGGCGAGCAGATCAACGGCATCCCGCAGCATCTGATCACCGCGCGTGGCATCGCCTATGTGCCGGAGAACCGTCGGCTGTTTCCGCGGCTGTCGGTCGGCGACAATCTGCGGCTCGGCAGCTACATGTATCGCGGCAAGCCCGACCGCGACGAACCGCTAAAGCTGGTGTTCGACCTGTTCCCGCGTCTGGCGGAACGCCTCGAGCAGCGCGCCGAAACATTGAGCGGCGGCGAACAGCAGATGCTGGCGATCAGCCGCGCGCTGATGACCCGCCCGCGGCTCCTGATGCTCGATGAGCCCTCGCAGGGCATCATGCCGAAGCTGGTCGACGAGATCTTCCAGGCCGTGGTCAAGATCCGCGACATGGGCATGACCGTCTTGATCGTCGAGCAGCGGATGTCCGAAGTGCTGGAGATCGCCGACCGCGCCTACATCTTGCAGACCGGCCGCGTCCAGATGCAGGGCAAGGCCGCCGACATCATGGGCAATGCGGATGTCAGGAAGGCGTATCTGGGGCTGTAGACCACAACGCAGCAGTTCAAAGTCTGCGGCATTCGTGCTATGCCTGCACCCATGAGCAGTGTCGAAGACATCGAGAAAGCCATCGAAATGCTGCCGCCGGCAGAGCTGGCGGCATTTCGGTCATGGTTCGAGGCGTTCGACGCCGCCACATTCGATCGCAAGATTGCGCAGGATGCGGTCAGTGGCAGGCTCGATGATCTCGCAGACCAGGCGTTGGAATCCAATCGGCAAGGGCTGGCACGCGAGCTGTGAAGCACTTCGCCAGTCCGGAATTCTGGACGGCCTATCGGCTTCTACCCGAAAACATCCGCGCGCTAGCCGACAAGAATTTTGACTTGTTGAAAAGCGACCCACGGCATCCCTCGCTACAGTTAAAGAAAATTGGCCGGTATGTTTCGGCCCGGGTCGGATTGCGCTACCGGGCTCTCGCCGTCGAGACGGAGGGCGGCCTGATGTGGTTCTGGATCGGATCGCATGCCGATTACGACGCGCTGTTGAAGTAGTTGGGCGATCAATCGTGCCGATGCGGCTCCTCCGGCAGCCCCAGCCCGAACACCTCCGACAGATCCTTCACCTGCGCCGGTGACAAATATCGCGGGTTCAACCCGCGCAGCAGCAAATACAGCTTCGCCGTCTCTTCCAGTTCCTCGATCGCGTACACCGCGGCCTCCAGCGAGTCGCCGGCCACCACCGGGCCGTGATTGGCCAGCAGCACCGATGAATACTTCCCCGCCAGCCCCTTGATCGCCTCGGCGACCGCCGGATCGCCGGGCCGGTGATATGGCACCAGCGCGGTGGCGCCGCATTTCATCAGGTAGTACGGCGTCAGCGGCGGCAGCGCGGCGCGCGAGTCGATCTCGGGCAGCATCGACAGCGCCACCGAATGCGTCGAGTGCAGGTGCACGACGGCGTGCGAAGCGGCGCGGGTCTCGTACAAGGCGGTGTGCAACGGCACTTCCTTGGTCGGCGCGTCGCCCGAAATCAGCCGGCCGGAGGCATCCAGCCGCGACAGCCTTGCCGGATCGAGCGAGCCCAGCGAGGCGTTGGTCGGCGTTACCAGCCAGCCGCCGTCGTCGCAGCGCACGCTGATATTGCCGGACGAGCCCGGGGTCAGCCCGCGCTCGAACAATGAGCGGCCAAGCCGGCAGATCTCTTCGCGCAGTTTCGTTTCCATCGCGGCGTCCTTTTCGGCTTTCTCCCACGCTTTCGCGTGAGGGCCAAGCCGTGTTACCCAAGGCCAAGGCCGCGCAAAAAGCCGGCAATGAGGAAACCGAGGGATGCTGCATGCCGCCGACTGAATCCGGGAAACCGCGCGTCGCCGTGATCGGGCTGGGCTCGATGGGCTTTGGCATGGCGACATCGCTGCGCCGCGCCGGCCTCGACGTCACCGGCTGCGATGTTTCTCCGGATGCGGTCGCCAAATTCGTCGGCGAGGGCGGGCAGGGCGCCGCTTCCCCGGCCGCCGCGGCGCAACACGCCGATATCGTCGTCAGTGTCGTCGTCAATGCGGCGCAGACCGAAACCATCCTGTTCGCCGCCGACGGCGTGGCCTCGACGCTGGCAAAAGACGCCGTGTTCATCTCCTCGGCAACGATGGACCCCGACGTCGCGCGCCGGCTCGCTCGGCAACTCGAGGCCACCGGCCGGCATTATCTCGATGCTCCGATCTCCGGCGGCGCGCAGCGCGCCGCGCAGGGCGAACTGACCATCCTGGCTTCGGGCAGTCCGGCCGCGTTTGCCAAAGCGCGCCCGGCGCTCGATGCGATGGCCGCCAAGCTCTATGAACTCGGCGACGAACCCGGCCAGGGTGCCGCTTTCAAGATGATCAACCAACTGCTGGCCGGCGTGCACATTGCCGCGGCGTCGGAGGCGATCGCCTTCGCCGCCAAACAGGGGCTCGACATCCGCAAGGTCTACGAAGTCATCACCGCCTCGGCCGGCAATTCCTGGATGTTCGAGAACCGCATTCCGCATGTGCTCGATGGCGACTATGCGCCGCGCAGCGCGGTCGACATCTTCGTCAAGGACCTCGGCATCATCCAGGACATGGCGCGCACCGCGAAGTTTCCGGTGCCGGTGTCGGCTGCGGCGCTGCAGATGTTCCTGATGACCTCCGCTTCCGGCATGGGGCGCGACGACGACGCCTCGGTGGCGCGGATGTACGCGAGGGTGACGGGTACGAAACTGCCCGGCGATCCGGCCTGACCGACAACAGAGGACGCACCATGCCCCGCTTTGCCGCCAACCTGTCGATGATGTTCACCGAACATCCGTTCCTCGATCGCTTCGATGCCGCCGCGGCCGCCGGCTTCACCGCGGTCGAATTCCTGTTCCCCTACGAGCATCCGCCGGAAGTGATCGCCGAGCGCCTGCAGCGCAATGACCTGCAGCAGGTGCTGTTCAACCTGCCGCCGGGCGACTGGGAGGCCGGCGAAAAAGGCTTCGCCGCGCGGCCCGACAAGTTCGACGAGTTGCGACAAAGCGTTCATACCGCGCTGCCCTATGTGAAGGCGACAGGCGTGCGACGGCTGCATATGATGGCGGGCCTCGCCGATCGCCGGGATCCCAAGGCGGTGGCGGCGTTCCGCAAGTCGGTGGAATGGACCGCGAACTTTTTCGGCGACCAGGGCATCGACGTGATGCTCGAGCCGATCAACAAGCGCGACGTGCCGGGCTATTTCCTCAACGACTTCGAATTTGCGCGCGACCTGATCGTCGACATGAAGATTCCGAATGTCGGGCTGCAGTTCGACATCTACCACTGCCAGATCCTGCATGGTGATGTCACCATGCGGCTGCGCGAGATGCTGCCGCTGATCGGCCATATCCAGATCGCCAGCGTGCCGTCGCGCCACGAGCCGGGCGAGGAGCTGAACTATCCGTTCCTCTTTGCCGAGCTCGACCGGCTCGGCTACGAGCACTACATCGGTTGCGAATATCGTCCGGCCGCCGGCACCGTCGCGGGTCTCGGCTGGTTTTCGCCCTATGCCGCGGTGAAGCAATGACGCTGGCGCTGGGCTGCATCGCCGACGACTACACCGGCGCCTCCGATCTCGCCAATACGCTGACCCGCTGCGGGCTGCGCACCGTGCAGACCATCGGTATTCCTTCTGACGATCTGGCCTTGCCGGAGGTCGATGCCGTCGTGGTATCGCTGAAGAGCCGTTCGATTGCGGCAGATATTGCCGTCTCGCGTTCCCGCGCGGCGGAGCGATGGCTGCGTGGCCGCGGCGCCGGTCATGTGTTGTTCAAGATCTGCTCCACCTTCGACTCTACCGAGCAGGGCAATATCGGTCCGGTGATGGACGCGCTGCGCGCCGATGCCGCCGAGCCGATCGTGCTCGTCACGCCGGCGTTTCCGGAAACCGGCCGCACCGTCTATCAGGGCCACCTCTTCGTGGGCCATGTGCCGTTGCACGAAAGCCCGCTGAAGGACCATCCGCTCAACCCGATGCACGATTCCAATCTGGTCCGCGTGCTGGCACGGCAGAGCCGGACGAAAGTGGGGCTGCTCGATCTCGCAACCATCGCTCGCGGGCCGCAGGCGGTGCGCGCGCATCTCGATGCGCTCGCGACGCGGGGAATCGGTGCGGCGATCGCGGATGCGGTGTTCGGTCCTGATCTCGGAACCATCGGCGCGGTAGCGCTGACACATTGCGTCTCGGTCGGCGCCTCCGGCCTCGGCCTTGGTCTCGCGCGCGCGCTGATCGCGTCCGGCCGCGTTGCGGCGCATTCCGCCGCCGCGCCGGCCGGCGAGGATATCGGCGGCGCTGCGGCCTGTCTCGCCGGCAGTTGTTCGCAGGCGACGCTGCAGCAGATCGCGCGCGCCGAGCAGACCATGCCGATATTGCGTCTCGATGCGAAGCAGATCATCGGTGGCGACGCGGTGGTGCGCGCGCTTTCGTGGGCCACACCGCGGATCGGCAGCGGCGCTTTCCTGATCGCCAGCAGTTCGACGCCGGAAGACGTGGCTGCGATACAGGCGCGTCACGGCCGTGATGTCGTCGGCCATGCCATCGAGCAGGCGATGGCGGATATCGCCGAAGCCCTGGTGCAGGCCGGCGTGCGACGACTGGTGGTCGCGGGCGGCGAGACCTCCGGCGCGGTGGTCGATCGATTGGCGATCCCCGGCTTCATGGTCGGTGCGGAAATTGCACCCGGCGTGCCGGTGCTGCGCGCCGTCGGCGCCAAGCAAGGCGCGATGTTGCTGGCGTTAAAGTCCGGCAATTTCGGAGGGCCTGAATTCTTCAGCGAAGCAAATAATTTGATGCGCTGACGGGCAGGTGGTTGCGCAGTACCGAATGCGACGTATTTTATTATCAGGTTACCTCATGTACGAGCCAGAACGTGTATGCCCGGTACCTGTCTTTAACGAAATTATTGTTAGCTGATCTGGCGATCATTGACCGTACGATTGGTCAGACGCCCGGGCAATTTCCTCGTTCCCGGATTAACACGATCGAATTTCAACGCCGCGACAGCGGGCCAACGGTCGACGACCGAAGGACAGGACCATCATGTTTGCGACCATTTCCATTCGTACCAAGATTTCGGCTGTTGTCGCGATCCTGCTTCTTGTCATGAGCTGCATGGGCGCTCTGGCGATCAAGCAAATGTATGGCATCAACGCCGCGACCGTCGATATCGCCAGCAACTGGTTGCCAAGCATCCGTACCCTCTCGGAATTGCGGTCCGCGACGATCGCCTACCGCGGTGTTATCCGTTCGCACCTTCTGGCAGACGACGACGCCGGCAGAAAGGTCCAGGATGCTTCGATCGCCCGCTACACCGATCAGATCGCAAATGCTCGCAAGGAGTACGAGCCGCTGATTACTTCGCCAGAAGAGCAGGCGTTGTACGACGAGTTTGCCAAGTACTGGAGCGCCTATGTCGCCGAGCTCGTTCCCGTGCTGGAAGGGTCTCGTAAGGGAGCCGACAAGGCGATCCGTGATCTCAACCTGAAGGCCACCAAGACCGGAATGTTGGCCAGCGCCGCCCTCGAAAAGGACGTCGAACTCAACAACAGGGGCGCGTTGCTGGCCAGTGACCGGGCGACGCAGGATTTCAGCCTCGCCATCAAGTTGCTGATCGGATCCGTCGTGTTTGCCATCATCGTCGGCATCGTCGCTGCGATCATGCTGGTTCGAGACGTGTCGCGCGGCATCAATTCGATCATCGTGCCGATGCAGGCGCTGGGCAATGGCGATCTTGCGGCGACCGTGCCGCATCAGGGCGAAGCTACCGAGATCGGCAAGATGGCGGATACGCTGCAGGTCTTCAAGCTGGCGCTGATCGACAAGAAGGCCGCGGACGAAGCGGCCTCGACCGACGCCGAAGTAAAGATCGAGCGCGGTCGTCGCGTCGATGGTATCACCCGCGCCTTCGAAGCCATGATCGGCGACATCGTGGAGACGGTGTCGTCGGCGTCGAACCAGCTCGAGGCCTCCGCCGGCACGCTGACCTCCACCGCCGAGCGTTCGCAGGAATTGGCCACCGCGGTGGCAGCAGCCTCCGAAGAGGCTTCGACCAACGTACAGTCGGTGGCGTCCGCGACGGAAGAAATGGCTTCGTCGGTCAACGAGATCAGCCGTCAGGTGCAGGAGTCGGCGACCATTGCCAGCCAGGCCGTCGAACAGGCGCGCAAGACCAACGACCGGGTCAGCGAACTGGCGAAGGCGGCCTCCCGGATCGGGGACGTTGTCGAACTCATCAACACCATCGCCGGCCAGACCAACCTGCTGGCACTGAATGCGACGATCGAGGCGGCGCGCGCCGGCGAGGCCGGCCGCGGCTTCGCGGTGGTCGCCTCCGAAGTCAAGGCGCTGGCCGAGCAGACCGCCAAGGCGACCGGCGAGATCAGCATGCAGATTTCCGGAATCCAGGCGGCGACGCAGGACTCGGTCAACGCGATCAAGGAGATCGGCGACACCATCGGACGGATGTCGGAAATCTCCTCGACCATTGCTTCGGCCGTCGAAGAGCAGGGAGCGGCCACCCAGGAGATCTCCCGCAACGTCCAGCAGGCCGCGCCGGGCACCATGGAAGTGTCGTCCAACATCACCGACGTGCAACGCGGCGCCAGCGAGACCGGCTCGGCGTCCTCCGAGGTCCTCTCGGCGGCTCAGTCGCTGTCGGGCGAGAGCAGCCGTCTCAAGCTCGAGGTCGGCAAGTTCCTCAGTGCGGTCCGCGCCGCGTAAGCAGATAATGCGATCGCAGGGTGGGGAGGCGTGCAACGCCTCGTCCACCCTGCATTGTCTTTATCTGGGTTCTTTTGAACGGTCTTCGGCAAGCGGTGCAAGCAGGCCAGGGTCCACCCGCCCAGTCGCCATGCGGCCCGGCGCCTCGACAGGCAGTCCGCTGCGCAGCGACCGCGCATTACAAATCCTTCATGTGGCCGCAGCATTAGTTGAAGCCTCAAACTGTTGTGCTCGCGCCACGAGGGATGGTAAATTCACCTAATGTCGTCGAAGTGAAGTGCCGGGAAGCCGCAGGCGCTGGCTATTGCGCGCGCTTCGGGTAAATCTGGTGCGACGGTCGGTCTGGATTCCGGGCCCGTATCTCACTGCAACCCAGGGAATTCCCGTTCGATGATCTCGTTGGTACGCATAGCGTTGAGCCGGCCCTATACCTTTGTCGTGCTCGCGCTGCTGCTGTTGATCGTCGGACCGCTCGCAGCGTTGCGTACGCCGACCGACATTTTCCCCGAGATCCGCATCCCCGTGATCGGCGTGATCTGGCAGTATACCGGCCTGCCGCCGGACCAGATGGCCGGGCGCATCACGACGCCGTTCCAGCGCGCGCTGACCACCACCGTCAACGACATCGAACACATCTCGGCGAATTCCTATGCCGGCTTCGGTATCGTCAAGATCTTCTTCCAGCCCAATGTCGATATCCGCACTGCCAACGCCCAGGTCACCGCGATTTCTCAGACGCTGATCCGCCAGATGCCGCCGGGCGCGACACCGCCGCTGATCTTGAACTACTCGGCCTCGACTGTGCCGATCATCAACATCGCGCTGTCCGGCGAAGGCTTCAACGAACAGCAGCTGCAGGACATCGCCTTCAACCAGCTACGCACGCAACTCGTCACCGTGCCGGGGGCGGCGATCCCGTTTCCGTTTGGCGGCAAGCAGCGCCAGGTCACAATCGATCTTAACCCCGGTGCGTTGCAGTCGCGCGGACTGTCCGGCCAGGACGTCGCCAATGCGCTGGCGGCGCAGAACCTGATCACGCCGGTCGGCACGCAGAAGATCGGCGGCTTCGAGTACACCATCAACCTCAACAACTCCGCCCGCCGGATCGAGGAACTCGGCAGCCTGCCGATCAAGACGGTCAACGGCGCCATGGTCTATGTCCGTGACGTCGCCACCGTGCGCGACGGCAACTCGCCGCAGACCAACATCGTGCATGTCGATGGCAGCCGCTCGGTGCTGATGCAGGTGCTCAAGGCCGGCTCTGTGTCAACGCTGGATATCATCGCCGGCATCAAGCAGAAGGTGATCGCCTATCGCCCGGCGCTGCCCGACGGCATCAAGATCGCCTATATCGGCGACCAGTCCGGCTTCGTCCGTGGCGCGATCGCGGGCGTGGCGATCGAAGGCGCCATCGCCGCGCTGCTGACCTCGATCATGATCCTGCTGTTCCTCGGCAGCTGGCGCTCCACGGTGATTATCGCGGTGTCGATCCCGCTCTCGATCCTCGGCGCCATCATCATGCTGTCGCTGATCGGCGAGACGCTCAACATCATGACGCTGGGCGGCTTGGCGCTGGCGGTCGGCATCCTGGTCGACGACGCCACGGTGACGATCGAGAACATCAACTATCACCTGGAGAACGGCAAGGACGTCGAGCCGGCGATTCTTGATGGCGCCAACCAGATCGTGGTGCCGGCCTTCGTCTCGCTGCTGTGCATCTGCATCGTGTTCGTGCCGATGTTCTTTCTCGACGGCATCGCGCGCTTCCTGTTCGTGCCGATGGCCGAAGCCGTGATGTTCGCGATGCTGTGGTCGTTCCTGCTGTCGCGCACGCTGGTGCCGACCATGGCGAAGTATCTGCTGCAGAAGCACGTCCATCATGCCGAAGGCGAGCGCCCTGCGACCCGCAATCCGCTGGTCAAATTCCAGCGCGGCTTCGAGGCGCGGTTCGCGCGTTTTCGGGCCGGCTATCACGGCCTGCTGGATGCGGCGCTCGGACGCCGACCGGTATTCGTCACCGGCTTCCTGGCCGTCGTCGCGCTGTCGTTCCTGCTGGTGCCGTTCCTCGGTCGCAACTTCTTCCCGACCGTCGATGGCGGCAGCATCCTGATGCATGTCCGCACCCAGGTCGGCACCCGCGTCGAGGAGACCGCCAACCAGTTCGCCGACATCACCAAGGCGATCCGCACCATCGTGCCGCCGGACCAGATCGAGACCATGACCGACAATATCGGCATGCCCGTCTCGGGCATCAACCTGACCTACAACAACACCGGCGTGATCGGATCGCAGGACGGCGACTTCCAGATCAAGCTGGTCGAAGGCCACAGACCGACGGCGGACTACGTTCGGGAATTGCGGGAAAAGCTGCCGCGGCTGTTCCCGGGCGTCAGCTTTGCGTTCCTGCCCGCCGACATCGTCAGTCAGATCCTGAATTTCGGCGCGCCGGCGCCGATCGACCTGCAGATCCGCGGCGCCAACCTCGCCGCCAACTACGAATATGCCGGCAAATTGCTGAACAAGATCCGCCGCATCCCCGGCATTGCCGACGCCCGCATCCAGCAGTCGCCGAATAATCCCGGCTTCAACATCGATGTCGATCGCACCCGCGCGCAATATGTCGGGGTCACCGAGCGCGACGTCACCAACTCGCTGGTGGTCAATCTCGCAGGCTCCTCGCAGGTCGCGCCGACCTACTATCTCAACCCCGACAACGGCGTTTCCTATTCGATCGTGATGCAGACGCCGCAGTACAAGATGGATTCGCTGGGCGCGCTGGAGACGCTGCCGGTCACCGCCGTGGGTGCCGCCACCGCGCCGATGCTCGGCGGCATCGCCAGCATCAATCGTACGGCCACCAATGCCGTGGTGTCGCAATACGACATCCAGTCGATGGTGCAGATCTACGCCACGCCGCAGGGCCGCGACCTGGGCGCGGTCGCAAAGGATATCTACAGGGCGATCGAGGAGACCAAGGCGGAGGTGCCGCGCGGCAGCCGCGTGGTGCTGCTCGGCCAGGTCGAGACCATGAACTCGGCGTTCTCCGGCCTGCTGTTCGGCCTGCTCGGCGCCGTCGTGCTGATCTATTTCCTCATCGTGGTCAACTTCCAGTCGTGGTCGGATCCGTTCGTGATCATCACGGCATTGCCGGCGGCGCTCGCCGGCATCGTCTGGATGCTGTTTGCCACCGAGACGACCATGTCGGTGCCGGCCTTGACCGGGGCCATCATGTGCATGGGCGTCGCCACCGCCAATTCGGTGCTGGTGATCTCGTTCGCCCGGGAACATTATGCCATGTATGGCGATCCGATCGCTGCGGCGTCGCAGGCCGGTTTCGTCCGGTTCCGCCCGGTGCTGATGACGGCGCTGGCGATGGTCATCGGCATGGCGCCGATGGCGATGGGGCTGGGCGAGGGCGGCGAACAGAACGCGCCGCTCGGCCGCGCCGTGATCGGCGGCCTGATTTTTGCTACGATTGCAACGCTGATGTTCGTGCCGGTGGTGTTCAGCATGGTCCACAAGAAGCAGCAGCCCGCGCCAGAGGCAGGCTCGCCGGAGTTGTCGCATGTCCACTGATCTGAAGCAGCCGTCCCGCCGCAAGCTTGGCCTCATTGGGGTCATCGGGCTGGTGGCCGCGGGCGCGGTCGTGGTGACCGGCATCATGGCGCGCGCCAAGACCGATAGCGAGTTGAAGACCTGGACCGATGCGCAGGCTATTCCCAGCGTCGCGGTGGCGCCGGCCGACGCACGGACGCTCAACGCCACGCTCGATTTGCCGGGCCGGCTGGAGGCCTATTCGCGGGCGCCGATCTATGCCCGCGTCAGCGGCTATGTCGCCAGCTGGAGCGCCGACATAGGCAAGCAGGTCAAGGCCGGTGAGGTGCTCGCCGAGATCGAGGCGCCGGACCTCGACCAGCAGCTCGTGCAGGCCCGCGCCGATCTGGTCAGCCAGCAATCCAGCGCGCGATTGTCGGAGGCGACGCTGAACCGCCGCAAGTCGCTGGTGGCCTCGAACTTCGTCTCGGCGCAGGAAATTGACGAACGCAGCGCCGACCTCGCCAACAAGCGGGCCGCGGTGAATTCCGGGACCGCCAATGTCGAGCGGCTGGAGGCGCTGGCCGGCTACAAGAAAGTCACCGCGCCGTTCGACGGCGTCATCACCCAGCGCAATACCGACGTCGGCGCGCTGATCTCCGGCGGCACCGGCACGGGTCTGGCGATGTTCGTGGTATCCGACATCACCAAGCTGCGCGTCTATGTCGATGTGCCGCAGACCTATGTGCCGGCCATCCAGATGGGCGCGAAGGCGGTCATCACCGTGCCGGATTATCCGAACCGCACCTTTCAGGCCACGTTAGAGGCTTCGTCGCAATCGGTCGACGTCGCCTCCGGTACCGCGCGGATGCAGCTCGCGCTCGACAATCCGAAGGGCGAGTTGCTGCCCGGCGGCTACGCCAATGTGAAGATGAGCCTTGCCCGAGACGCCGCGCCGTTGCACATCCCGGCCAGCGCGCTGATCTTCAACAAGGACGGCACACGGGTCGCCACCGTGACGCCCGGCGACAAGATCCTGTTCAAGACGGTCGTCATCGCGCGCGACCTCGGCCGCGAGATCGAACTGGCCTCCGGCATTGCCGCCGATGACCGCATCGTCACCACGCCCCCCGACGGCCTCCGCGACGGCGATCCGGTGCGGGTGTCGAACCCGTCGAAGACCGACAAGCCGGCCACGGCGTCCGAGAAGCAGGACGCGAAGGGCTGAGCTCTTTCTACCCCTCTCCCACAAGCAGCGAAGCTGCGCAGGCGGGAGAGGGTGGATCGAAGCCCCGCGACTTGTCCGCCGTAGCTTGATGAGCGATGGCGGAAGTGGGTTCGAGACGGGAGGGGACGACAGCGTCCGAAGCTGCTACCCGACCTTCCACTCCAGCACGCCATCGGCCGCGGCGCTGATCGCCCCGCGCGAGCCTACCGGCGAGCGGTCCATGTCCAGCAGATGCGCCAGCGTGGCTGTGTCCTGCACCGGCACCCGTGCCAGCGCCCGCGCGTTGTCGGCGGTGCGGAGGATGACGACGCCATGTTCGGCGACGTTGTTGCGGCCAAAGATCACCGTGAAACTCTCCACCGTGCCGGTCCCCGAAGCCTGCGTCACGAACGCCGGCAAGGCCCCGCGTTGGCGATCCGCTTCCGCCTGGACGCTAGTATCCTGCGCCAGGGCCTCGCCGGCCTGTCGCGACAGCACCAGCGCATGGTGCTTGGTGACGAAGCCACCCTGCCCGTAGAGCAGCCCGAGCTGCGCGCCGGCGCGCAGCTTCCGCACCATCGCGCAGGCCGCATGCGCCATGTAGTCGTTGAGCGGCGCGCCGAAGAAGGTGAGGCCACCGGCCACGGTCGGCTGTACGTCCGCGCCGAGTTTCAGCGTGCGGCGCGCCATCTTCGGCACCACGGGGAAGCAGCTGTACAGCTCGATCGCATCGAAGGCATTGCCATCCGCCAGCGCCATCGCCGCTTTCAGCACGGCATTCTGCGCGTGGCTCTCGACATACTGGTCGCGGTCGAGATAGTCGCGCGGCTCCTCCGCCGAGGCGCCGCCGTGGATGTAGACCATGCGATCCTCGGCGATGCCGGCCGCGCGCGCTTTCGCCAGACTGGTGACGAGGATCGCCGCCGCCTGGTTGACCATCGGATTGGCCACCATCAGCTTGGTATAGGGCCAGGCGATCAGACGGTTGTCCGAGGTCGGCGTGGTGATCTCCTCCGGCGCATAGGCGTGCTTCAGCCAGGCTTGCGGATTTTGCGCGGCCACCGCCGAGTAGCGCGACCACAGCTCGCCGGATTCCGCGAGTGCCTGGCGCGGCGTCTGGCCCCAATGCGCGGCCGAGGCGGCCTCATAGAACGGATACACGGTGACCGGCTTGGCGACGCCGAGCGTGGTCGCCATCGGCTTCTGATAATTGGCGCCGCGTAGCGGCTCCGGTGCGTCATGGGCGAACGGCGTCCACGGCAGCGTGACGCCGGCGCGCTCGGCCTTGGTCGCCGTCGATTGCGCCTCGGCGCCGCAGATCGCGGCGACCGTGGCTTCGCCGCGCGCGATGCGCTTGGCAGCCTCATGGATGAAGCGGATCGGGCTCTCGCCGCCGACCGGGCCGTAATGCGCCTGGGTTGGCGCGATGCCGAGCCGTTCGCTCAACTGCCTGGCGGGATCGCTGTAGCGCCAGCTCAGGAAATTGACGATGTCGAGCGAGTCGATCTCGGAAAGCAGCTTTGCGCCGGCGTCCTGCTCGGCGCGCTTCAGCGCCTGTTCGATCAGCGCCAGCGGCTCGAGCCCGGCGGTGAGCTCGCTGGGGTGATCGGAGAATTCGCCGACGCCGACGATGACGGGGATGCGGTGCTCGGGAGTATTGGTCATTTTTTTCTCGTTGAAGTTTCAGTCTGAAGGCGGCGCGATCTCGATTCCTTCTTCCCTCTCCCCCGCGCGAAGCGAAGCTTCGCTAGGTGGGAGAGGGTGGATCGACCGCGAAAGCGGTCGAGACGGGTGAGGGGAAGCCACAAGCACTGTCGCTAAGACCCCCTCATCCGACGCGGACTTCGTCCGCGCCACCTTCTCCCACAAGGGGAGAAGGAAAAAGAAAGAACTAGAACGCAGTGTAGCCGCCGTCGATCACGAACGTGTCCGCCGTATGATACGACGACGCGCCGCTCATCAGATACACCGCGATGCCGCCGAAATCCGAAGGCTCGCCGAACCGGCGCACGGGAATTCGCGGCATCACATTGGCGACGAACTTCTCGTTGGCCATCAGGCCTTGCGTCATGTCGCTCCTGATCCAGCCCGGCAGGATCGCGTTCGCCGTCACGCCCTGCCGCGCCAGTTCGACGGCCAGCGCGCGCACCAGCGCATTGATCGCGGCCTTGGTCGCGGCATAGTGCTCGTTGCGCGCGGTACCGAAGATAGAAGCGAGGCTCGACGTCGCCACCAGCCGGCCGAATTTGTCGCCGGCCTCGGCGCGCTCGGTCATATGCCGCGCGGTGGCCTGAAAGACATGAAACACGCCGTCGAGATTGGTGGCGAACATGGTGCGCCACTGCTCTTCGGTGCGATCGATGAAAGCGTGCCGCCCGCCGCCGCCGATCCCGGCATTGGCAAAGCAGCCATCGACGCGTCCGAACTTTTGCAGCGTGGCGGCCATCGCCGCCTTCACCGAGCCGGTGTCGGTGACGTCGCAGATCTGCGTATCGACCGTGCCAACGCAGCCCGCCATCGTCGCAGCGGCAGTCTCGTTCTTGGCCGCGTTGCGGCCCCAGATCGAGACGTTGCATCCGGCCGCAGCCAGAGCCTGCGCGATGCCGAGACCGATGCCGCCATTGCCGCCGGTCACCACCGCGACACGTCCTGTGAGATCGAAGATGCTCATCGGCGTTTCCTGTGCTGGCGCACGTTGGCCGTGCGTCCGTGTGAGATCAGATGTTCGCTGCAAGCATGGACAAGCGCCGTCAAAAAATCAAATATGCAGCGAGTAAACACTTCCACACCGCGGAATAACACGCGGATCAACAATCGAGGAAACCATGCAGTTCAAACACGCCACGCTCGACTTCGACGGCCACGTCGCGATCCTCACGCTCGACCATCAGGAGGTGATGAACGCCGTGTCCATGGATATGTTGGGCGGGCTCGGCGAGGCGCTGGACGAGATCGAGGAGCGCAAAGCCTCGGTGCGCTGTCTGGTGATTACCGGCGCCGGCCGTGCGTTCTGCACCGGCGCGAACCTGCAGGGCCGCAACAACAGCGTCACCAAGAAGAGCGGCGCCGGCGCTTCGCTGGAGATCGGCTTCCATCCGTTTCTGCGGCGGCTGCGCGGGTTGCATTGTCCGATCGTCACCGCGGTGAACGGTCCCGCCGCGGGTGCGGGCATGAGCTTTGCGATGATGGGCGATCTCATTCTCTGCGCGCGCTCGTCGTATTTTCTGCAGGCCTTCCGCCGCATCGGCCTGGTACCGGATTGCGGCTCGACCTGGATGCTGCCGCGGCTGATCGGCAAGGCGCGCGCGGTGGAGCTGTCGCTGCTCGGCGAGAAGCTGCCGGCCGAGAAGGCGCTGGAATGGGGCCTGATCAACCGCGTCCATGACGATGCCGTCCTGATGGCCGAGGCAATGAAGCTGGCGCATGAGTTGGCCAACGGCCCGACCATCGCGCTGTCGCAGATCCGCAAGCTGTATTGGGACAGCCCGGAGAATTCTTTCGAGGATCAGATCAATCTGGAGGTGCAGTCGCAGCGTATCGCAGGCGCCGCGGAGGATTTCAGGGAAGGCGTCAGCGCGTTTCTCGAGAAACGCCCGGCGAAGTTCACGGGGAAATAGCAGCGCGCTGTTGCTGGCGCTGCAGGAGATACACACGCGATGTCGTCCCGGCAAACGCCGGGACCCATTGCCTCTGTCCGTGCGGCTCACGCGCCAGAGGGCGACGCCTTGCTTCAATCACACATGACGATGGTTATGGGTCCCGGCGTTCGCCGGGACGACATCGAGTGTGGGGCGCGGTCTACGCGCCAACGCGGTCAGGGTGAAAGCTACTTGCCCTTCCAGTCCGGCGCGCGCTTCTCCGCAAACGCCTTCGGTCCCTCGATATAATCCTGCGACGCCACCATCGCCTTCACCGCCGGATAGTCGCGCTGCTCGGCGATCGCCTGTTCGAGCGATACGTTCGAGCCCTTTTGCATCACCTGCTTCGAGGCGCGGATCGACATCGGCGAGTTCTTGGCAATCGTCTCGGCCCAGCGGATTGCGGCCGTCAGCGCTTCGCCCTGCGGCACAACTTCATTGACGAAGCCGAGTTCGAAACCCTCCTGCGCCTTCACATGGCGGCCGGTGAGGATCATGCCCATCGCGCGCTTCAGGCCGATCTGGCGCGGCAGCCGGTGCAGGCCGCCGGCCATCGCGGCAAGGCCTACCTTCGGCTCCGGCAGCGCGAAGGTCGCGTTCTCCGATGCGATGATGAGGTCGCAGGACAACGCGACTTCGAAGCCGCCGCCCATCGCGACGCCATTGACGGCGGCGATGATAGGCTTGTCGCAATCGAACCGCGCGGTGAGGCCGGCGAAGCCCGAAGTATTCCAGCCGCGCTTGCCGCCGGCGGCCTGCCATTTCAGGTCGTTGCCGGCGCAGAACGCCTTGTCGCCGGCGCCGGTGACGATAGCCACCCACTGCTCGGGATCGCTGGCGAAATCGTTGAAGACGTCGTGCAACTCATTATGCGCGTCGGTGTGCAGCGCGTTGTACACTTCCGGCCGCGACAGCGTGACGATGGTGATCGGGCCCTGACGGGTCACGGTCGAGAATTGCAATGCCATCGACGTTTCCTCTTTTCATTGGGCAGAATTTGCGCAGCGCAGTTGCGCCGGGCGTGATGTGCCAACGTCACCTTAGCCGGGCGCCGAGCAAGATCAAGAACCCGCCCGGGCTGCCCGGAGCTAGAAGCAGCCCGGAATTTCGCCGGGTGCGCTGCACAGATGCATGGCGCCGGCGTCGCGTAATTCCTCGCGGCTGCCATAGCCGTACAGCACGCCGATGGTGCCGATGCCGTTATTGGCGGCGCCGATCATGTCGTGCATGCGATCGCCAATCATAATGGCCCGCTTGGGATCGCTGGCGGTTTCGTCGAGCGCATAGCGCAGCAGGTCGGTCTTATGGGCGCGGGTGCCGTCGAGCTCCGAGCCGAAAACGCGGCCGAAATACGAACGCAGGCCGAAATGGTCGATGATGCGGTCAGCGAACACGTGCGGCTTGCTGGTGGCGACGAACAATCGGCGGCCGGGCGCAGAAACGGCGCTGAGCGCATCCTCGATACCGTCATACAGCGTGTTTTCGAACAGTCCGACGTCGGAAAATCGTTCGCGATAAAATTCGACGGCGCGATGCGCGTCGGCGTCGCCGGTTCCCAACAAAGTCTTGAAGGCGGCGTGCAGCGGCGGGCCGATGCACCAGGTCAGTTCCTCCTGCGTCGGCACCGCGATGTCGAACCTGGCCAGCGCATACTGGATCGAGGTGGTGATGCCGATCTTCGGATCGGTCAGCGTGCCGTCGAGGTCGAAGAACACCGTGTCGACGGCGGGGGATGTCGGCGTGAACAGGCCCATCAGTTGGCGTAACGCGCGGTCAGATCGCGCGAGATCTTGGCGCCTTCCTCGATGTAGCGGCGGATGGCGATGCCGGCGGCCGGGGTGCAGGTCCGGTAGGTCTGCTGGAAGCCGTTATAGCCGCGGTTGAAGCTGTTGATCATGCGGGCGCGGCGCTCGCCCGTGGGCGTTTCGGCATCGACGAGCGCCTGCATCTCGTTGCGCCATTTGGCGCCTTCATTGTTGCCGCAGATGCCGCGCAGGTAATGCAGCGTGCCGAGGATCTCGGACAGCCGCGCCAGATCGCCATCGAAAGGCGCAGCCGCCTCCTGCGCCCGGGCGGAGCCCAGGGTCGCGACGATCAGCAGGGCGGCAAGGAACAGCTTGGGCATCGATCGATCCAGGAACCCGGCTGATATGCCTTTTCGGCGCGAACGAAGCAAGGCGGAGGGGCGGTGTGTCAGGCTTTCGCCAGCACGCGCGCCGCATCGACGATGTCCTGCAGGCCGGGCGTCAGCTGGCGGGACCCCAGCGCATCCGGCGGCAGCCAGGCGAAATCGTCGCATTCGCCGTTCAGGACCGGCTCCCCGGCCACCCAGCGCGCGGCAAACGACATCACCACGTAGTGCTTGCCGGCCCCGGAGACGGCGGGGAGCACCTCACGCCAGCCGGCAAGTCCCAAAATCTCGATCTCAAGACCGGTCTCTTCCATGACCTCCCGCGCCAGCGCGATGTGCAGCGGCTCGCCGAATTCGACACGGCCGCCGGGCACCGACCATGAACCCTTCGCGGGCGGATGGGCACGCTGGATGAGCAGCACGCGGCCATCACGGAAAATCGAGGCCGAAACGGCAAGCTGCGGACGAATCGGGGAGTCGGACGTCATGACGTCGCGTCGGCCATGATGTCGTCGACGCTGGATTCCACATCGTGACCATTGATGACGCCGCCGGCGACGCCGACCAGCGGCTTGACCCACTCGGCGGCCTGTTCGGCCAGTTTGGCGCGGGTCCTGTCCTGCTGCACCTCGCGCATGGCATCGCTTACCGCGGTGAGGATCGAGGTCATGGTCGCGACCACGGTGTCGAATTCGGCGCGCACTTCGGGCCTGGCCGATTCATAGGCGGCGATCGCCAGATCGCGCGCCTTGAAGTTCGATTTGATGAAGTGTTCAGCGTAGGACAAAGGCTGCCATTCCAGAAACAGCTCGTAGCAGTCCGGCATATCCGGGATCAACTCGAGCAGCATGATGGCTTCGTTGAAGTGGTTCAGATAGTCGGTAGCCAGGCCCGTGCGCGGGTTGATGTTGGCCGCCGACAGCTCCGCCGCCGATGCAATCGGAACTGCATCGTCATTTCCCGAATTCTGGCGATCCTGCTGCGCCGGTTTGATGGCCGTCATGGTCATGTTTCGCACTGTTGGCATTTCAGGTTAAAACCGGCTGAAGACATCAGGTGTGGGACGCAAATGTGCGGGCGATTTGTTATCACAACGGCGCCGGAAGCGCTTCGGCAGGTATTTGGCTATGTCGAGCAGCCAAATTTTCCGGCGCGTTACAATGTGGCACCCACCCAACCTGTTCCCGTCGTCATCCTGGAAAATGGCGCGCGGCATTTTCGGCTGATGCGCTGGGGCTTGCTGCCGTCCTGGGTCAAGGATCCCCGCCAGTTTACGCTATTGATCAACGCCCGCGCCGAGACCGTGCAGGAGAAGCCCGCCTTCAGGAATGCGATCCGGCGGCGTCGCTGCCTTGTGCCCGCTGACGGCTATTATGAGTGGCACACCTCCGATGGCCGCAAGCAGCCGTATTTCATCCATCCGCGCGCCCGCGGACCGATCGGCTTTGCCGGTCTTGCGGAAACCTGGATGGGACCGAATGGCGAAGAACTCGACACCGTCGCTATCATCACCGCGGCGGCGAGCACCGGCATGTCGGTGCTGCACCATCGCGTTCCGGTGACCATCGCGCCGGATGATTTTGCGCAATGGCTGGATTGCAGCGCCGACAATGCGACGGATGTGATGACGCTGCTGCGCGCGCCGGAGGATGGCGCGTTCGTGTGGCATCCGGTCTCCACCGCGGTGAACAAGCCCGCCAATGATGATGCGCAACTGATCCTGCCGATCTCCGCGGAAGAAATGGCCGCTGCCGACAGCCTGAAGCCGGCGAAGAAAACGGCCGCTCGAAAAGTGGCGGCCGCGGCGGGCGATGGCGGGCAGGGCTCGCTTTTTTAAGTTCGCAGGCGCGTGTATAGGCGACGTTTTCGTTGACCGGATGTTTACCAGTTTCGTGGACGCGCGGTTTACCACGCCGCACGATTGCGGCTCGCACGCGCAGACGCCGCTTGCCTGTGTCGCGGCGGTATCGCGGATTAACTCCGCGGCAACTTTGATTCCGTACTAACGAAACAGATCGAAATGTACGGAAGTGCAGATCAATCCAGTTTTGTAAGCGTTGCGTAGGCGTATCATGTCAGTAATGCGTAACCGGCCGAAGGGCGCGCCCATTGCGCTCTTCGGTCTCGGCCTCTGCTTCTTTGCAGTGTTCCCGACCGAGGTGGGCTACCAGGATATCGCTTCGTTGCTGGCGCGCCAGCCGGGAGTTGCCGAGCGCTGGCAGAAGCGCGTGGTTGCCTCCGCCGTGAGTTCGATCCAGGTCGCGACCTTCTCATTCGGCCGTCCGATCGGCACCTCGTCGCGCAATCCCACCTTCCAGCTCGCCCGTTTCGAAACCTCGGGCGACGACATCACCGGGGCGCTGACGCGCAATCCGCTGGTGCAGGCGCCGCGCCGCTACGAAGCCGCCGATTTCCCGACCGTCGATCGCACGCTGAAGGGCGATCGCCTCGCGCTGCATACGCCGAATCCGGCGATGTCCGGCGAACAGCCGGCGACTGGCCATTCGCTCGACGACAATGTTTCGGTGCGTGGCGCGAAGACCGTGGATGCGTCGCCGGCAGACAGCGCGCCGCTCGATCCCGAACTCGCCGAAGCGCTGCAGGCGCCGCCGTTGCAGCAGTATGATGCTTCGCTCGAAACCCAGCCGGCCTCCGATCCTCGCCTGGTGCCGGACACCGCTGTCATCGCCGTCGTCCCCGCGCCGCCGAAAGATGGCTTCTCGGTCAAGACCGCCAGCCTGTTCTTCGGCCGTTCGTCGCTCGGCGCCGCCGGCAGCGCGCTGGAGAGATGGCAGCCCGGCGAAGAGCCGATGATCGTGATGCCGGCGCCGTCGGCGCGCGATCCCGACATGAAGACCGGGGCGCAGCTCCCGGCTGCCGCCGATCCCGCCAAGGGCGGCGAGAGCGTCGCCGGGAAGGGTGAGGTCAACGCCGTGACCCACGTCAAGACGCCGGCCGAACGGCTCGGCCTGTTCGACGACAAGGCCCGCGCCAGGCAGGAGAAGTGCCTGACGGAGGCGATCTATTTCGAAGCCCGCGGCGAGGCGGTGCGTGGCCAGATGGCGGTGGCGCAGGTGGTGTTGAACCGCGCGTTCTCCGGCTTCTATCCGACCACCGTGTGCGGCGTCGTGTATCAGAACAAGCACCGCAAGCTGGCCTGCCAGTTCACCTTCGCCTGCGACGGCATTCCCGACGTGGTCAAGGAACCCGACATGTACGAGCGCGCCCGCAAGATCGCCAAGGCGACGCTCGACGGTCGTATCTGGCTGCCGGAAGTGGCGAAATCGACGCATTATCATGCGTATTGGGTGCATCCGTCCTGGGTGCACGAAATGAAGAAAATGTACCGCACCGGCGTTCACACCTTCTATCGCCCACGCAACTGGGGCGACGGCCGCGAGGCGCCAAGCTGGGGTACCGCCGCGCAGACCGCGGAAATATCCGCCAAGCTGGCCGTGCTGAAGCCGTAAGGGCACCGACAATCCACGCTCTTTCTTCCTTCTCCCCTTGTGGGAGAAGGTGGCACGGCCGAAGGCCGTGACGGATGAGGGGGCGTTGGCGACAGTGCACGTGGCACCCCCTCACCCGTCTTCGCTTCGCGAAGCCACCCTCTCCCACAAGGGGAGAGGGAAGAAAGAGCGCGCCGCTCACCAGCCATGCAGCATGTCCGGCCGCCTGCTGTGGTGTTTGCCGCCATCGCGCGGCATATTGCAACAAAGCAACATCATCATTCAGGGAGCGGCGCGTTGGGCATGTTCAAGGCAATCCGGATCGACAAGGCCGACAAGGGCACCTCGGTGGCGCTGACGCAGTTCGACGAGGCCGAACTGATGGAGGGCGACGTGACAGTGCGCGTCGAGTGGTCGACGGTGAATTACAAGGACGGCCTCGCCGTCACCGGCAAGGCGCCGGTGGTGCGGCGGTTTCCGATGATCGCCGGCATCGACTTCGCCGGCACTGTGGAGAGCTCCAGCCATGCCGGCTGGAAGCCTGGCGACAAGGTGATCTGCAACGGCTGGGGGATGGGCGAGACCCATCTGGGCGCCTATGCCGAGAAGGCGCGGGTCAAGGGCGACTGGCTGGTGCGGCTGCCGGACGGCATGACGACGCGTGACGCGATGGCGATCGGCACCGCCGGCTATACCGCGATGCTGTCGGTGCTGGCGCTGGAGAAGCACGGGCTGACGCCCGCTGACGGCCCGGTGGTGGTGACGGGGGCCGCCGGCGGCGTCGGCTCGGTCGCGATCGCGGTGCTGTCGAAGCTCGGCTACCACGTCATCGCGTCGACCGGTCGCACCGCGGAGGAGGGCTACCTCAAGGGGCTGGGGGCCGCGGAAATCATCGACCGCGCCGAACTGTCCGGCCCCGCCAAGCCGCTGGCCAAGGAGCGCTGGGCGGGCGGCATCGACAGCGTCGGCTCGACCACGCTGGCGAACCTGCTGTCGATGACGAAATATCGCGGCGCCATCGCCGCCTGCGGCCTCGCCGCTGGCATGGACCTGCCGTCCTCCGTCGCGCCGTTCATTTTACGCGGCGTGTGTCTTCTCGGCATCGATAGCGTGATGTGCCCGATCGAGTTGCGCAAACAGGCCTGGGCGCGGCTGGCGACGGATCTGGATTCTGCAAAACTCGCTGAAATTACTCAGGAAATCGATCTCGACGGCGTCGTCGACGCCGGTGCCCGGGTGCTGGCGGGCCAGGTCCGCGGTCGAATCGTGGTAAAGATTTCCTGAGCGCGTTCAGACTTTACCAACGTCCGTGCTCCATTGTTGCCACGGTTGGTATGGTAAGCAGCGGGTAAAGGCGTCTGGCGGTCATCCGCGCTCAGTTGGTCGGAGTATCCTATGGTTGCGCGTTTCTTGTTGGGAGCCGTGTTTGCCGCATTCGTCGCGATGCCGGCAATGGCTGGCTCGATGACGGCGGATGAAGCCCGCAAATTCGTCGCCGGAAAGGTATTTGCCTTTACCTGTTTCGACGGCACCCGCGGCGCCGGCCGCGTGTTCGACGATGGCGGCGCGGCAGGCGCCGTCCAGTTTTCGGGCTCCGGCCCCTCGCGCAACATGCGGCTGCCCGGCAATACGCTGCAGGTGCGCGGCCAGGCGATCTGCGCCTCGATCAAGGGCCTGCCGTTCGAGCCCTGCTTCAATCTCGTCAAGAACGATGAGCGCAGCTTCCGCGGTGCCGTCTCCGGCATGGGCTTCGCCTATTGCGACTTCCGCCACCAAGGCGGCCAGATGCTGATGGCCCGCGCCATCGCCCGCCCGCGCTCGCTGCGCGCGCCCGACGCGCCGCGCACCGCTGATGCCGGCGCCTCAGCCGGTGAGACCGTCACCCGCGTCGCCACCCCGCGCGTCGAGATCGGCAAGATCGAATCGATCCCGACCGGCTCGGTGAAGCCGGATGCGGCCCGGGCCGAAGGCGCCTCCGAACTGCGCAAGTCGACGGACTGACGATTACCGCTGCCATCATAGGGTGGGCAAAGCGACGTGGCGCGCAGCGCGACGGCGCGTGTCCACCATTGCCCGCGTGCAAGGTGTAGGCACGGCGCATCCGCCTTCGCCCACCCCACGATTTGCCGCATATCGATTGCACTTCGATGTAGCCCGGATGAAGTCGGCGCGAGCAAAGCGCGCGGCGACGCAATCCGGGGACAGCGTGCATGAGGATGTGCCGGCCCAGGATTGTCATCCGGGCTACACGCACCTGTGAACCCGCCATGGCCACCTGTCGATTGCAGCCTAATCGATAGCATCCTATCTAATTCGGCATGGTGCATTCGCAAACCCATATCCAGGCGGAACTCGGACTGCTGGTCGCGCGGCTGGCGCGGGTGTGGCGGCGGCGCGCCGACCAGGCGCTGCGCGCGCATGGGCTGTCGGAGGCCACCGCCCATCCGCTGCTGATCCTGTCGCGTCATGGTACTTGCGTGCGCCAGGGCGTGCTCGCCGACGAGATGGGCCTGGAAGGGCCGTCGGTGGTCAGGCTTATCGATCTGCTGGCCGCCGAGGGCCTGGTCGAGCGCCGCGAAGACCCGACCGACCGCCGCGCCAAAATGCTGCATCTGACGGCGCTGGGCGCTGCCAAGGCCGACGAGGTCCAGCGGGTGATGCGCCGCGTCCGCAGTGCGTTGATGAAGGGCGTCTCGCCCGACGAACTCAACGTTACCTTCGATGTTCTGCGCCGGATCGAACGATCTGCCAACGACGCCGTTGACGCAACAGGGGAGACGGAAGCTCGATCATGACCGCCACTCGTCCGTCCTTCCTGGTCCGTCACGCCGACATCATCTTCTCGCTGAAGACCTTTCTGGCGGCCGTGATGGCGCTGCTGTTCGCGTTGGCGATGGACCTGCCGCGACCGTATTGGGCGCTGGCCACGGTCTACATCGCCTCGCAACCGCTGGCCGGCGCGACGCGCTCGAAAGCCTTCTTCCGCGTAGCCGGAACGCTGATCGGCGCCTGCGCCAGCGTCGTTCTGGTACCCAATCTCGTCAATTCGCCGGAGCTGCTGAGTCTCGGCCTCGCTTTGTGGGTCGGGCTCTGCCTCTACATCTCGCTGCTCGACAAGACGCCGCGCGGCTACATGTTCATGCTGGCCGGCTATACCGCGGCGCTGATCGGCTTTCCCTCGGTGTCGGAGCCGTCTTTGATCTTCGATACCGCGGTGTCGCGCAGCGAGGAGATCATCTTAGGCATTCTCTGCGCCAGTATCGTTTCGACCATCGTGTTGCCGCGCAGCGTAGGTCCCGCGGTGTCGGCGCAGGTCGATAGCTGGCTCGCCCGGGCGCGGAAGGTCAGCCAGCAGGTCCTTGCCGGCCACGGCACCGACCAGGCGACGCGCGAGCTGCGGCTCAAGCTCGCCGCCGACATCGTCGATCTCGACATGCTGTCCTACCATCTCGCCTATGATCGCAACGTCAGCCGCGACACGCCACGCTGGCTGCGCGCGCTGCGGCTGCGCATGCTGACGCTGCTGCCGCTGTTGTCCTCGATCGCCGATCGCCTCGCCGCGCTCGGCGAGGATGCGCGCACCAGCCAGCCGAAGCTGATGGCGCTGGTCGACGATCTGTCGCGCTGGATCGGCAGCGGCATGGAACGCGATCCAGCGGATGAGCTGCGCGCCACGATCTCGGCGCAACTGCCGGTGCTGCATGGCGGGTCGTCGTGGAACGAGATCATGATCGTCAGCCTGTTGATGCGGATGCGCGAATTGGTCGACATCTCGCAGGATTGCCGCGCGCTGAGCCAGGCGATCGCGAGAGGTGGCCGGCCGGACGGCGCGAGATTGATGTTCCGGCCCGAGGCCGGCGTCGCGCCGGTGCGCCATGTCGATCACGGCATGGCGCTGTGGTCGGCGGGTGGCGCGATCCTCGCGATTCTCATGTGCTGCGCGTTCTGGATATTGACCGGCTGGGCGGACGGCGCCTCGGCGCCGATGATGGCTGCGGTCGGCTGCTCCTTCTTCGCGCAGATGGACGATCCTTCGGTCGGCCTGCGCAATTTCGCCAAATGGACGCTGGTCAGCATGATCATCGTCGCGCTCTATCTGTTTGCGATCCTGCCGGGGATCAGCAATGTCGAAGTGTTGCTGGTCGCGCTGGCGCCGCCGTTCCTGCTGTTCGGCCTCCTGATCGCGCGGCCTTCGACCTTCTTCATCGGCATGATTCTCGCCGCGAACACGGCCAGCCTGATGGCGCTGCAGGCGACCTACAGCGCCGATTTTGCCTCGTTCGCCAATGGCGGCCTGACCTTCTTCGTCGGCACCGAGATATCGACCATCACCATTCTGCTGGCGCGCTCGGTCGGCGCCGAGTGGAGCGTGCGTCGTCTGATGCGCAAGGGGTGGACCGCGCTGGCCTTTGCCGCCGAAAGTCGCGGCAACCGTGATCGCGCGGCGTTTGCCGGTTTGATGCTGAACCGGATCGGCCTCCTGGCGCCGCGCCTTGCTGCGATGCCCGACAGTAAACTCAGCCAGATCGACAGTCTCCGCGAATTGCGCGTCGGTCTCAATATCGTCGATCTGCGCCGCGCGAGGCACCACCTGTCGCCGGCGACGCTGGCTGCCATCGACGCCATGCTCGATGAACTCGCCGCCGATTTCCGCCGCTACGAGGGCGGCGCGATGCCCGGGGCGCTGCTGACGCGGATCGATCACGCGCTGGCCGAGGCCATGACCGAGACCCGCGACGACGCACGCGGCGATGCGCTGATCGGCCTCGTCGGCATACGTCGCGGGTTGTTTCCTGACGCCGCGGCCTATCGGCCGGAGCACCTTTCCAACGCCGGGAGTGTCGCGGCATGAGATTCGAGATCGATCTGTTCGGGATACTCGTGCCGGCGCTGCTGCTGTGGCTGATCCTCACCTATCTGATCGGCGCGCTGCTGCGGCCGCTGATGGTCCGCGGCGGGCTGTATAATTACGTCTGGCACCCCGCGCTGTTCGACCTTGCCCTTTTCGTCTGCCTGTTGGGCGGCGTTGTCTATCTTTCGTCGGGATTGCTGCCATGAAGAATACTGTCGGGTTCGTTCGCCGCTTTGCCGTCACCCTGCTGATGGTGGCCGCCGCCGTCGCGGTCGGCCGCTATCTCTGGGTCTACTACATGGACGCGCCGTGGACGCGCGACGGACGCGTGCGCGCCGACGTCGTCACCGTGGCGCCGGATGTTTCGGGCTTCGTCACCGAAATCGTGGTGAAGGACAATCAGAAGGTGACGCGTGGCGATGTCATCTTCCGGATCGACCGCGAGCGCTTCAGGCTGGCACTGCAGCAGACCGAGGCCGTCGTGGCGGGCCGGCGGGCCAGTCTCGAACAGGCCGAACTCGACCTCAAGCGCTATCGCGACCTGAGCCCGGCGGCGGTGACGCAGCAGAAACAGGAACAGGTGCAGGCGACACAGCTCTTGGCCAAGGCGTCGCTGGATCAGGCGGTTGCAGACCAGGCGATCGCGCAGCTCAACCTCGATCGCAGCGAGGTGCACGCACCGGTCAACGGCCAGATCTCCAACATGGATCTGCGGCCCGGCACCTATGTCAGCGCCGGCAAGGGCGTGATGGCGCTGGTCGATACCGACAGCCTGCATGTCGAAGGCTATTTCGAAGAGACCAAGCTGTCGCGCATCCATGTCGGCGACGCCGTCAACATCCAGCTGATGGGCGATTCCCGGCGGTTGACGGGGCGCGTCGAAAGCGTCGCCGCCGGCATCGAGGATCGCGACCGTAGCGAGGGCAGCAATCTGCTCGCCAATGTGACTCCGACCTTCAGCTGGGTGCGCCTCGCCCAGCGCGTCCCCGTCCGCATCGCGCTCGACCCGCTGCCGCCAGGCACGGCGCTGGTGGCGGGGCGCACGGCGACGGTGGAGATCGTGGCGAAGGATGGGACGAGTGTGGCGAAGGCGTTCTGAGCGCTTCTGTTTAGCTCCGACAACGCTTCAAACACTGTGTCGTCCGCGCGAAAGCGGGGACCCATACACGCCTAGCTATCGGTGGTGCGCGATCGAATTAGCTCTGCGAGCTATTGTGCTCCGATTGAGGTTCTTTACCCTCCCCCTCAAAAGGGGAGGGTAAGGAAACTACACTTTACGCCCCAGTCTCTTCGCCAGATAGTCCAGCAGCACTTCGACGCGTGCCGGGCGCGGGCCGCCGGGCGGGGTGACCAGATACACGCCGCTGGCCGATTGCGACCAGTCGGTAAGTACCGCTTCCAGCTCGCCGGACGCCAGCGCCTCGCCGCAGATGAATTCCGGCAGGTCAGCAATCCCCAGCCCGGCCAGCAGCGCCGGCAGTACCGCCTCGCCATTATTGGCCCGCAGCGGGCCGGCCGGCCGCACGCTGGCGGTCCCGCCGGCGGCATTGCTGAAATGCCAGACGCCGGGTGTCGAGAGATAGGTGTAGCCGAGGCAGGCGTGATCGGCGAGATGCATCGGGTGGGTCGGCCGGCCGTGCTTTTCAAAGTACGCAGGCGAAGCCACGACATGGCGCGGCATGTCGCACAGCCGCCGGGCGAGCAGCGAGGAGTCGGGCAGGGTGGCGATCCGGATCGCAGCGTCAAACCCTTCGCCGATCAGGTCGACGGTGGCGTCACTGAGGCTGAGGTCGATGGACACCTCGGGATAGGTCGCCAGAAATTCCGGCAGCAGCGGCGCCAGCGTCTTGGTGCCGAAGGTCATCGGCACCGCGAGCCGTACCAGCCCACGCGGCGTCGCCGATTGCGCCAGCGCCTCGCTCTCGGCGAGCTCGCCATCCACCAATAGCTGCGACGCCCGCAGCGCCAGCGTGCGCCCCGCATCGGTCAGCGCGATCCGCCGCGAGGTGCGGTTGAACAGCCGTGCGCCCAGCCGCTCCTCAAGCCGGCTGACGGCCTTGGAGACGGTCGCGGTGGATAGGCCGAGGTCCGCCGCAGTGGCCGCAAAGGAACGCAGCTCGACAACCTTGGCGAAAATGGCCAGGGCCTCGAAATCGGGAAGCTTTGCCATCAAAACCCTGAACGATGAGTTTCTATCATTTCTATTTATGCACGTTTTGAGCGGGCCTATCTAGGGTGACGTTTCACCGGAGACCTCGTCATGATCAAGCTTCGACCCTTTAATGAACTCGGAGCCGCCGATCACGGCTGGCTCAAGGCCAAACATCATTTCTCGTTCGGCAGCTACCGCGACCCCGCGAATTCCGGCATCGGCAATCTGGTCGTCTGGAACGACGACGAGATCCATCCCGACACCGGATTCCCGGCGCACCCGCACGCCAATATGGAAATCATCACCTATGTCCGCGAGGGCGCCATCACCCATCAGGACAGCCTCGGCAACAAGGGCCGCACCGAGGCCGGCGACGTCCAGGTGATGAGTGCCGGCTCCGGCATCCGCCATTCCGAATATAATCTGGAGCCGGGCACTACCAAGATTTTCCAGATCTGGATCGAGCCCAAGGTCGAGGGCGGCCAGCCATGCTGGGGCGCCAAGCCGTTTCCGAAAGCCGATCGCTCCGGCAGCTTTGTCACCATCGCCAGCGGCTTCGCGGCCGATACCGCGGCGCTGCCGATCCGGGCCGATGCAAGGGTGATGGCGACCTCGCTGAAATCGGGTGAGACCGTGCCCTATGCGCTCGACGCCGCACGCAATGGCTATCTGGTGCCGGCCACGGGCTCCGTCGAGATCAACGGTGTTTTCGTCAATACACGCGACGGCGTCGCAATCCACGATGAAGCCAACGTCACCATTACCGCGCTGGAAGATTCCGAACTCGTGCTGGTCGATGCGGCCTGACGACGAACCCGTCCTCCAACCGATCCAACCCCGAAGGAGCCCACCATGACCAAAGTTCTCGTTCTTTACTACTCCGCCTATGGCCACATCGAGACGATGGCGAATGCCGTCGCCGAGGGTGCCCGCGAAGCCGGCGCCACCGTCGATATCAAGCGGGTGCCCGAGCTGGTGCCGGCCGAGGTCGCCAAGGCGTCCTATTACAAGATGGATCAGGCCGCCCCGATCGCTACCATCGATGATCTCGCGAATTACGACGCCATCATCGTCGGCACCGGCACAAGGTTCGGCCGCATGGCCTCGCAGATGGCCAACTTCCTCGACCAGGCCGGCGGGTTGTGGGCGAAGGGTGCGCTGCACGGCAAGGTCGGCGGCGCCTTCACCTCGACCGCTACTCAGCATGGCGGCCAGGAGACCACTTTGTTCTCGATCATCACCAACCTGCTGCATTTCGGCATGACCATCGTCGGCTTGAATTACGGCTTCCAGGGCCAGATGAAGCTCGACGAAGTCACTGGCGGCTCGCCCTACGGCGCGACCACGATCTCGGCTGGCGACGGCAGCCGCCAGCCCAGCGAGAATGAACTCGCCGGTGCCCGCTATCAGGGCCGTGTGATCGCCGAGACCGCCAAGAAGCTGCATGGCTGATGCGTGAACGGGGCGGCATTCCGGTTTCCGGATGCCGCCCCTTATACGCCTGGATTCAAGGACATCCCGCCATGCTTGACATGTATCTGATCTACCAGATGGCCCGACGGCCGATCCACGCCATGGCGCGCCAATGGGTGTGTCGCGGCCTGCACCGCGTCACCACGGGCGAGTACCGCTGTCCGGAATGCGGTCCGCGCTGATCTGCATTTGATTTTTGCGCGCTGCGGCAGCATGCTTGCCGGATGTCCGACACGCCCCGCATCGCTGCCTTGATCTACGACGAAAGCCAGGATCCCGACGCGCTGCTGCGCGGCTTTGCGGCCGATCTCAACGGCCGCGGAATGCGTGCTGTCGGTCTGGTGCAGCTTGGCGATCCGCTGGCAGATCCGCCGCAGCTCTCGGCGCTGCTGCTGCACAGCAACGAGACGATGCGGCTGTTTCAGGATCTCGGCCGCGGCTCCACCGGCTGCAAGCTCGACGTCGGACAGTTGCTGGCTGCCGGCACTCTGGTAGCGAAAGCGATCGACGACGGCGCCGACCTTGTCATCATCAACCGCTTCGGCCGCCAGGAAATCGAAGGCAAGGGCCTGTCCTACCTGATCGAGCGCGCGCTGAGCGCAGAGATCCCGGTCGTCATCGCCGTGCCCGACGCGCGACTGGCGGCCTGGAAAATGTTCTCCGACGGCATGGCCGTCCAACTCACCTGTGACCGTCCGGCGCTTGATGGCTGGTGGAGCACGGTTGCGGCCGATGCCGAGCCCGCGCTGTCGGCCTGAGCTCCGCATCCTGCACGCTCGACTTTAGTTTGGCAGCGGTTGCATCGACACCGCTTGCCCGCCCTGCGGGCCGGTGCTAGATGTCCGGTCATCGTACAACTTTGCGGCGTTGTGCGTGGCCGGGTTGCCGGTGGACGAAGGCTGCGGGCGCTCCTACACTGTTGCTGCTAAACTTGTTCTGATCGACCCCGAACGGGGCGAGAATGTCACCGGCCAACGCGCCGGAATCGGGAAATTCACAGGGAGGATTTCGTCCATGAAGAGAAGAGATGTGATCAAAGGCGGCCTCGCCGCACTGGCCGTCGGCGCCACGGGTCTCGGGCGTATCGCGCCGGCGCTGGCCCAGAGCAAGATGGTGCTGAAGGCCTCCGACGTCCACCCGCTGGGCTATCCCACGGTCGAATCCGTCATCGCGATGGGCAAGAAGCTGGAAGCCGCGACCAACGGCCGGCTCAGCATCCAGATGTTTACCTCCATGCAGCTCGGCGGCGAGAAGGAAGCCATCGAGCAGGCCCAGGTCGGCGCGCTGCAGATCGCGCGCATCTCGGTCGGCGCGGTCGGACCGGTGGTCGATGACGTCAACGTCTTCAACATGCCGTTCGTGTTCCGCGACGCCAAGCACATGGAAGCCGTGCTCGACGGCGAGATCGGCAACGAACTGCTGAACAAGATCACGGCCAACGAGAAGACCGGGCTGGTGGCGCTCGGCTGGATGAATGCCGGCTCGCGCAACATCTACAACAGCAAGCGGCCGATCAAGAGCCTCGCCGATCTGAAGGGTCTGAAGATCCGGATGATCGGCAATCCCCTGTTCATTGACACCATGAACGCGCTCGGTGGCAACGGCGTGGCGATGGGTTTCGACCAGGTCTACAGCGCGATGCAGACCGGTGTGGTCGACGGCGCCGAGAACAACCTGCCGACCTTCGTGGCGCAGAACCATTTCCAGGTCGCAAAACACTTCTCGATGACCGAGCACCTCATCATTCCGGAACTGCTGGTGTTCTCGAGGGCGTCGTGGAGCAAGCTCACGCCGGACGATCAGGCGCTGGTAAAGAAGTTCGGCCGCGAAGCCCAGGCCGAGCAGCGCGTGCTGTGGTACGCGGCTGAGAAGACCGCGCTCGACAAGATGAAGGAAGTCGGCACCGAGGTCATCACATCCATCGACAAGGCGCCGTTCCGCGATGCCGTCAAGCCGGTGTGGGACAAGTACGGCACCAAATACGCCGAGATGACCAAGCGTATCGCGTCGGTGAGCTAGTTACACGCGGTTCTCTCAACACGTTGTCCCCGCGAAGGCGGGGACCCATACTCGATGTCGTCGTGTTGCGGGACGGCCGAGATGGTCGCGTCCTGATGGATAGGACCGAGGTTATGGATCCCCGCTTTCGCGGGGACGACGGCTGAGAAGCTACCGCATCATTACTTCTGGGGTGTGATGTCTGAAGTTGTGTCGAAGATCACCATGCCAATTGAACGGTCCGAAGGAGGTCATACCGGCCCTGCCGCCGCCGCCTTCCGGCGCGCGATGAACATGCTGTACTGGACCGGTGCGGTCGCGTCCTGCATCGCGCTGGTGCTGATCTCGGCGATCATCCCGTGGGCGGTCTATACCCGCTACATCCTCAACAGCGCGGCGTCCTGGCCGGAGCCGCTCGCGGTGCTCCTGACCATCGCCGTCACCTTCATCGGCGCGGCGAACTGCTATCGCCAGCGCATCCACATGAACATGACCGTCGGCACCAACCTGTTGTCGCCGCGGCTGCGCGTCGGTGCAGCCTTCATCAGCGAATTGCTGATGGGCGTAGTGGCGTTGTTCATGCTGATCTGGGGCATGAAGCTGGTACTGGCGACGTGGGGAAACTCGGTCGACGAATTTCCGGCGTTGTCGGTCGGCATCACCTACCTGCCGGTCCCGGTGTCCGGTGCCATGATGCTGCTGTTCGTCATCGAACGCCTCACCATCGGTCCGCCGCCGCAGGATGGCAGCGACGCTCACGTGCCGCTCGACTAGTCCGCAACAAGAAAAAGAAAACCACATGGACATCGCCGTTCTGCTGCTCAGTATGTGTCTGTTTTTTGCGGTCGGCATGCCGATCGCCTTCGCGCTGGCGCTATCGGCGCTGGTCGGCGCGCTGTGGATCGATCTGCCGGTGGCGGCGGTGATGCAGCAGCTCTCCAGCGGCGTCGGCAAGGTGTCGATGCTGACGGTGCCGTTCTTCGTGCTGGCTGGCGCCATCATGGCGGAAGGCGGCATGGCGCGGCGGCTGGTCGATTTCGCGGCGGTACTGGTCGGCTTCACACGGATTCGCGGCGGCCTGTCGCAGGTCAACATTCTCGCTACCACCATCATGTCCGGCATCTCCGGCTCGTCGGTGGCCGATACGTCGGCGATCGGATCGGTGATGATCCCGCAGATGGCGGCCAAGGGCTATCCGCGGGTGTTCGCCACCAATGTTACGATCTCCGCCTCGGTGCAGGCGATCCTGGTGCCGCCCTCCCACAATGCGGTGATCTATTCGCTGGCCACCGGCGGCGTGGTCTCGATCACCAGCCTGTTTCTGGCCGGCATCGTGCCGGGCCTCTTGCTAGGCTTCGCCATCATGCTGCTGTGCCTCTACATCGCCTATCGCGACGGCCACCCCAAGGGGGAGCCGGTGCCGATGCGCCAGGCGCTGAAGATGCTCGGCGACGCGACCTGGGGCATCATCACGCTGGTGATTGTGCTGGGCGGCATCCTGACCGGCGTTTTCACGCCGATCGAGGCGGGGGCGGTGGCCTGCGTCTGGGCGTTCTTCGTCACCATGTTCATCTACCGCGACTACAAATGGTCGGAACTGCCGATGCTGACCTATCGCACGCTGCAGACGGTGGCGATGGTGCTGACGCTGGTGGCGACCGCGTCGTGCTTCGGCTATGTCGCGGCCTTGATGCAGATGCCGGCCAAGATGACCGAGTTCTTCGTCGCGATCTCGTCGAACAAATACGTGTTGCTGATGTATCTCAACATCATGCTGCTGGTGCTCGGCACCGCTCTCGACCTTGCACCCTTGTTGCTGATCTGCACGCCGATCCTGCTGCCGGTGGTGAAGAGTTTCGGCATCGACCCCGTGCATTTCGGCATCGTGATGCTGCTCAACCTCGGCATCGGCCTGTTGACGCCGCCGGTCGGCACTACGCTGTTTGTGGGATGTGCCATCGGCAAGGTCTCGGTCGATGAGGTCATGAAGGGCATCTGGCCGTTCTACTGGGCGATGCTCGCGGTCTTGATGCTGGTTACCTATGTCCCGTGGTTCTCGATGGCCCTGCCGCACGCATTCGGGTTTCGCTAAGCGCATGTCGTCCCGGCTCTGCGTTCGCTGCGCAAACTGGTCCGGGACGACAGTGTAAGGGCCTGCGCTAGACGTCGTCCGCCAACCGCCGATACCGCTCCTTGCCGTTCACCAGATGCTTGCGCATCGCGTCGCGGGCCTTGCGCGGATCGCGCGCGGTAATGGCGTCGAGAATCAGCCGGTGTTCGCGTTCGATGCTTTCGAGGTAGCGCTGCTGCAGATCGGCCTTGCCCTCGAAGGTCCGGATGCTTTGCCGCGGAATGATCAGCCCGCCCAGGAATTCCAGGAAGCCGACGAAGCGCGAATTCTGCGTGGCGATGGCGATTGCGAAATGAAAGTCGAAATCCTCCTTCACCGCACGGTCGCCATGGGCGATGGCGCGGCTGAAGGTGGCGGCGGCCTTGGCGATCGCCTTGAGTTGCGCCGCCGTGGCGCGCTCGGCCGCAAGGGCGGCGGCCTCGATCTCGACCGCGGTGCGCAACTCCAGGATCTCGATCACGCTGCTCAGCGATCCGAGCCCGTCCGGGTCGATCGCATAAGGCTGCCGGTTTGCCTCCGCGTTGACGAAGGCGCCGGCGCCCTGCCGGGTGATCACCAAGCCACGGGCGCGCAGCGCCGCAATCGCCTCGCGTACGACGGTACGGCTGACGCCCATCGCCGCCATCATCGCCGCTTCGGTCGGCAGCCGGGCGCCGGGTGCCAACTGGCCTTCGGTGATCTGTGACTTGATGCGCTCGACCACGTCCTCGGTGCGCCGGCGCACCGGATCGAGCGGCCGCAGCAGCGACGTCGAACGGGCGCCCTTGCGCGCTGGTTTGTGGCGTTCTTGTAGGGTCATCGTACAAGTTGGCTAGCATCGCGCCGAAACGCGTGCAAGCACGGACGTCGGCCAAAAGGTCGCGCATCGACCGCGCCTGCCGCGCTGCATTGGCGGCTTCAACCAGTGTTGTTCAGGGAGAGATCAGACCCCGGCGGCGGGCAGGCTGCGCGCGGCGAGGGAAAAGAACGACGACACCAGCCGCCAGGCGCGGCCAAGGCCGGTTTTGGCGCGCAGCTTGTTCGGCGACGGGTTGTTGGGCGTCATGATCGCGTTCCGGTGTTCGATCAGCATTACGAGTGGAACGTCGTGCGCCGCAGCCACCTTGTCGAGGCCTCCACGAAAATAGCGACAGGCGTATCGCGCCTGCTCTGGCGGCGTTGGTGTTGTTCTCTCCGTCGGGCGTTAGGCAGGCGAAACGTTCTCGCCGGCTGGCTTGGAGACAGCCGCGCCCCTGAAGGTCGGCACGCCGACCGGCATTTCCAGACGGGTGTTTTTTGCCTATACCGGCGGCGCAGAGGCGCAGCCGCGCCTCGGGAGACGGTTCGATGCTGCCGGCCTATGTGATCCACGCCAAATCGCTGCCCGAGCGCACCGCTCATATCCAGCGCGAACTCGACCGCGCCGGCATCGCCTTCGAATGGGTGCTGGATTTCGACGCCGACGAGATCACCTCGGATGTTGACCGGGCGTATTTTGCGGAGGGCGCCGATCTCACCTTGCGGCAGAAATCCTGCGCGCTGAAGCACATCGTCGCGATGCAGCGGATCCGCGAGCGCGGCCAGGATCTGGCGCTGGTATTCGAGGACGACGCGCAACTGGTGCCGGATTTTTGCGCGCAACTCGGGCGCGTGCTGGAGGAAGCGCAGAACTGGCCGCGGCCACGCATCCTGCACCTCGGTGCGGCCACCAATTTCTACACGCCAGCGGCGCAATTGCGCCCGGGCCAATTGATCTATGAGGGCAACCGCGTCCGCAACATGGAGGCCTATGTTCTCGGCGCGGTCGAGGCAGAAGCGCGGCTCGACTGGATCTCGCGGCATCCGATGCATGAGCCGATCGACATCGCCTTCAACACCGCCGATCCCGCGCTGGGCATCCCGTTCCTGTGGCCGGAGCCGCCGCTGGCCGAGCAGGGCAGCCTCAACGGCGCGTTCAAGAGTTCGCTCGACCGCAAGGGTCACGGCCAGACCCGGCTGCGCGTGCAATTCGCCGTGCAGAAATTTCGAAGGCGCTATTTGAAGCGCTGGCTAAAGCTGAAGTAGCTAAGGCCTACAGCTTCTTTTCATTCGCGATCACCATCGCGCCGAGCAATCCCACCGCGAGGCAATACAGCATGCCTTGCGTCACCGCCGAGATGTGGCTGTTGAACAACCCGCCGATCACGTTCTGCAGCACGATTGCCTGGCCGAACACGCTGGCCATGTCGCGAGCCAGGAACAGCCGCGCATGCGCGATCCACATCGCCCAGAGCAGCGCGCCGCCGATCAGGCCGAGCTGTAGCACGACGTGCAGCGTCTGATTATGCGGATCGGGCGTGGCCTCGCCATAGGGTGAGGGCCGGGTCGCTTCCAGGCTTTGGTAGAGCGGCTTAATGCTGCCGGTGCCGTGGCCGAGCAGGGGGGCCGCCTTCACGAAATCGACGGCCTTGCGCCAGAAATCCAGCCGCGCGCCGGTCGATACGGTTTCGCCGCCGCCGACCGTGCCCTGGCTGGCGCTGATATCGGTGCCGATCTCTGCCAGCCGGCGTTGCGCCGGCGCCGAAGCCAGGAGCGCCACCGCGACCACGATCACCGCCGGCATCCCGACCAGCATCATGCGTTTCCAGCCGCCGATATGGAGCAGGAACAGGCCGAGCAGCGCCGCGGCCATGATCGCGCCGGTCTTCGACAGATAGATCAGGAACACGTCGGCCAGGAACAGCAGCGCCAGTGCGCCCATCGCAACAGCGCGGCGGCGATCGATGCCCCAGATCCGCAACGCGCCGAAGGCCAACCCGAAGGCGCACAGCGCAAAGCAGCCGCTCTGCACCGCATTGTCCTTGACCGGTACGCCGGGCGCCTTGAACCAGGTCCACGGCCCGGTCGGCCACAGGAACGACGCCCATGACAGGGCCAGCAGGATCAGGCAGGCAGCGAGAAAACCGTAGCCGATCTGCAGCGCCTGTCTTCGCGTGATGGCGGTGGCCATCACCAGCGGGATCAGCAACAGCTTGGCATAGGGGCCGATCCACTTGGCCGCGAGGCCGAATGTCGGCTGCACCGACCACAGCGTGCCGAGCGCGATCAGCGCGAACAGGGCCACCGGCAGCCAGGCCGCCGGCATCCGCAACGTCGCCTCGAAGCGCGCGCGGTCGAGCGTCACTATCGCCAGCACCGCGAAGATCGACACCGCGATCGCCTGCGCGCTGGTCGATAGCGGCAGCGCGAAGGCGGTCGCGATCGCCGCATAGTGCCGGGCGTCCGCCAGCCTGCCCGACAACTCTTTTTTCGTCATATTCCGAGCAGCTTCCGTGCGTTGTTCTTCAGGACCTTCGGCCGGATCTCGTCGCGGATGTCGAGCTTGGCGAAATCGGCCATCCAGCGGTCCGGCATGATCACGGGCCAGTCCGAGCCGAACAGCATCTTGTCCTGCAGGATTGAGTTGATATAGCGCACCAGGATCGGCGGGAAGTATTTCGGCGACCAGCCTGACAGGTCGATATAGACGTTCGGCTTGTGGGTGGCGACCGACAGCGCCTCTTCCTGCCAGGGGAAGGAGGGGTGCGCGAGAATGATCTTCATGTCGGGAAAATCCACCGCGACATCGTCGACATACATCGGGTTGGAGTATTTCAGCCGCATCCCCATGCCGCCCGGCATGCCGGAGCCGACGCCGGTCTGGCCGGTATGGAACAAAGCGATAGCGCCGCCTTCCTGGATCGCCTCGTAGAGCGGATAGGCCAGGCGGTCGTTGGGATAAAAGCCCTGCATGGTCGGGTGGAATTTGAAGCCCTTGATGCCGTAATCGGCAATCAGGCGGCGCGCCTCGCGGACGCCGAGCTTGCCCTTGTGCGGATCGATCGAGGCGAACGGGATCAGCACGTCGGCGTTCTGGCGTGTCAGCTCGATCATCTCGTCATTGCTGTAGCGGCGGAAGCCGGTCTCGCGCTCGGCATCGACCGGAAAGATCACCGCGGCGATCTTGCGCTCGCGGTAATAGGCCGCGGTCTCCGGCACGGT
Organism: Tardiphaga sp. vice154; assembly: GCF_007018645.1. Classification (NCBI taxonomy): domain Bacteria; kingdom Pseudomonadati; phylum Pseudomonadota; class Alphaproteobacteria; order Hyphomicrobiales; family Nitrobacteraceae; genus Tardiphaga; species Tardiphaga sp. vice154. Next base: position 4,815,178 of record NZ_CP041399.1, on the reverse strand, counting down.
CGGCGGGTGCTTGTGCGGCGACTTGAAATATTCCGCCATCTTGGCCTGGAAGTCGTCATAGCCGTCGTCGCCATGGCAGCCGCACGGCTCCTCGGCATGGGTATGAATATCGATGGCGACCAGTTCGTCCGGATCGATCAGCTTCATGCCGGCAACTCCCTCGGCCTGCACATTCATCTCGCAGGCCTGTCGCCTTAACAAAAAGGCCTGCGCATTAAAAGCCGTGTCGCGCCGTAGCGTTCATCCGGCCGGCGAGGTTTGGGTGCGGATATCCTGGGCCGTACGCCGCAGTGCGACCAGAAATTTCGCTTTGGCCGCGGCCTCGTCGATGGTGCCCGAGATCGTATTGATGCTGATCGCCGCGACCACCTTGCCGGCGTGGTCGCGTACCGGAACGGCGATGCCGCAGATCGCGGGATCGAGTTCGCCATCGACCCAAGCGTAGCCCTGCTCGTCCGTCAGCTGCAATTGTTCGGCAAGCGCATCGGCATCGATGACGGTGCGCGGGGTCACCTTTTTCAACTCGGCTGTGGCCAGATAATGCGCGCGCGGCTCTGCCGGCAGCGCTGCCAGCAACACGCGGCCGAGCGACACCAGATGCGCCGGCAGCCGGCTGCCGACGCCGAGATTGGCCGACAGGATCCGCCGCGCCGGCAGCCGCAGCGCATAGACGATCTCGGTTTCGTCGAGCACCGCCAGCGCGCAGGATTCGCCAATCTCGTTGCGCAGACCCTCCAGCGCGCGCTGCGCATAGCCCCAATAGGGCAGGGCGTTCAGATAGGACAGGCCCAGCCCGAGCGCCCGGGGTCGCAGGCTGAAGTAGCGTCCGTCGGCCTCGCAGTATTTCAACGCCACCAGCGTCGTCAGCATCCGCCTGGCCGTGGCGCGGCTGAGCTCCGCAACGCGGGCAACCTCGGACAGCGTATGTCGCCCCGGCGGCAGGCCGAGCGCTTCCACAACGGCAAAGCCGCGGGCAATCGACCGTACGAAGCCGTCGCTCTCCTTGACCATGAAGTTTCTCCCGGGCTTGCCAGTGGCAAAAATCCCGCTCTATAATGTTCACAAGGCGGCTATAAAGTTCGCCTAGCGAACAATATTGGAGAGGGCGCCATGGCGCAAGCGAAAGCTTTCGAGACCGATTTCTGGAAGGACGCCAATCTACGCAAGGTCTGGGACGACATCGTCCCGGGCGAGCCGCGCAAGACGCTTCCCTATGTCCTGACCCGGGAAGCCATCGAACTGTACTGCCGCTCGGTCGGCGAGACCCACCCGCTGTATTTCGACGAGGCCTATGCCAGGACGACGCCGTTCGGCGGCCTGATTGCGCCGCCGTCGATTCACATCCTGCTGATGTTTTCCTGTACGCCGGCCGACGACTGGATGCGTACCCCCGGCACCGTGAATGCCGGCCAGTCGTGGAGCTACAACAAGCCGGCGCGGCCGGGCGATACCATCACCCTGCAGGCCCGTGCGCTCGACAAGTTCATCAAGCGCGAGCGGCTGTTCGTCGTCCATGACAACGTGTTCTTCAACCAGCACGGCGACGTCATCTGTTCCGGCCGCGGCCACACCATCCGGCCGATGTGAGAAAGAAAAGGATTTGAACATGACGATGACATTCGACTCGCTGTCCATCGGCGATACCATCGACGGCCCGGCCTTTCCGGTTTCACGGGAATCGATCCGGTTGTTCTGCGACGGATCGCTCGACTACAATCCGCTGCATCTCGACGACGACTACATGAAGAACAATTTCGGCAAGACCAATTTTGGCGGCATTATCATGCATGGCATGAACAATTTCGGCCTGATCACCCGCATGATCACCGACTGGGCCTATCCCGCCGGGGCGGTGCACCGCAGGCTGGAAACGCGCTGGGTCAAGCCGGTGAAGCCGGGCGACACCATCCAGCCCGTTGGTATCATCAAGGCCAAGCAGAGCACCGAGCGCTCGCGCTGGGTGCTGATCGATGTGCTGGTTCGCAACCATAACGACGAAAAAGTAGCCATCGGTGAGGCGATGGTTGAGTTTCCGCTGACGGCCTAATGGTAGTTGCGACCTAAGTCGCGCACCTCAAAAAAGACAGGGATCGAAATGGAGAAGCTCGCAGGGCTGGCGTTTTCGTGTCTATTGCTCGCGTGCGGCGGCGTCGCCGGCGCACGGGCGCAGGGTGTTCCGGCCGGACAGGTCCGGATCATTGTGCCGTTTCCGGCCGGCGGCACCACCGACATCCTGGCGCGCTTCGTCGGCCAGTATCTCGGCGACAAGCTCGGCGTCATAGCCGTCATCGAGAACCGGGCCGGCGCTTCGGGCACGATCGGCTCCGAGGCGGTGGCGAAATCGCCGGCCGACGGCAGCGTGCTGTTACTCACGGCGACGCATCACGTCATCAACCCCAGCCTGCGCCGCAATCTGCCCTATGATACGCAAAAAGACTTCTCGCCGATTGCGGTGGTCGCCACAGCGCCCAACGCACTGGTGGTGTCGAAGGATTTTCCAGCGCGCAGCGTCGCCGAATTGATCGCGATGGCGAAGCGCGAACCGGGCAAGCTGTCGTTCGGCTCCAGCGGCATTGGCGGCGCCAATCACCTGTCCGGCGAATTGTTCAAGCAGATGGCCGACATCAAGATCGAGCACATTCCCTACAAGGGGGCGGCGCCAGCGATGAATGACCTGATCGGCGGGCACATTCCCATCATGTTCGACACCCTGCCGACCGTGCTGCCCGCTGCGGAAGGCGGCACCATTCGGGTACTGGCGGTGACCAGCCTGCAGCGCGCGGCCGCATTGCCCGATGTGCCGACCTTGGACGAGGCGGGCGTGAAGGGCTTTGAGGCCACCGCCTGGTTCGGGCTCTATATGCCCAGGGCGGAGGGCAATCCGGCCTATCTCAGACTGGTGCGGGCGATGCAAGAAATTCTGGTGACGCCGGCGATCCGAGAGAAATTCGCGACTCAAGGTGTCGAGCCCGGCAAGTTGACCGGAACCGAGTTTGCCGGCTTCGTCGATTCGGAGATTAAAAAGTGGAACGCGGTGGCACGTGCCGCCAATGTCCCCCAAGAATGACCTTCCCGACGCAGAGCCACGACCGCAGTAATTTGCGTCCCACGCGAAATGGCGCCGGATATAGCCGCTCTGGCGGTCCGACGCCTCTGCTTCGGATTGACAATTGACCCTGCAATGGCCTAGAAACCGCGCGTCCCGGGCGGCTTGCCGTCGTCGGGGCTGATCCCATTTTGCACACTTTCGGCCTGTCGCGTACGGCCTTTCAAGAATTCAGGACCAGACCCATGAAAGTCCGTAACTCGCTGAAGTCGCTCCGCGCCCGTCATCGCGACAACGTTCTGGTCCGTCGCAAGGGCCGCGTCTACGTGATCAACAAGGTGCAGCGTCGTTTCAAGGCCCGCCAGGGTTGATCCGCGACTGATTCCGCGCTGATCGGCTCTCGATCGCGCGAAATACTCCGATATCACGGCTGTGTGACGCGCTGCTGCTTTGCAGCGCGTTTTTTCGCGTCTACACTTTGCGGATGGCACCTCGAGTCCTGACCGTCGTTTTTGAAATTCTGCTCACCGCGCTGCTTGCTGCTGCGCCCGTCCAGGCACAGATCCGCGAGCGCAGCGTGCCGCCGCCCGATTCGCAGAAAAAGCTGCCCGAACCGCCCGCCAAGCTGCCCAAAGTCGGCGCCGACAAGACCCGCGGGCTGGATTTCCTGTTTGGCGCGCTGAAAGTGGCGCCGGATGACGCCAGCGCCAGGCATGTCGAGGCCCGGATCTGGGCGCAGTGGAGCCAGACCTCCAGCGACACCACCGCTTTGCTGATGTCCCGCGCCAAGACCGCGATGGAGGCCAAGCAGGTCGATGTCGCGCTGAAGCTCTTGACCGCCGTGGTCAAACTCCGCCCGGATTACATCGAGGGCTGGAACCGCCGCGCCACGATCTATTATCTGCAGAACGACTACACCCAATCCCTGCAGGACATCGAGCAGGTGCTGGTACGCGAACCCAGGCATTTCGGGGCGCTGGCCGGGCTCGGCATGATCATGCAGGAACTCGGCGACGATAAGCGCGCGCTGGACGCGTTCCGCAAGGCGCTGGCCGTCAATCCGCGGCTGGAAAAAGTGCCGGAACTGGTCAAGACCCTTACCGAAAAGGTCGAAGGCCGCGATATTTGAGGCTTCGACCATTTGGTCGGTATCCCGATAGTCGTTTCGGGGCATCCAAATCTATCCCGCATTGCAATAAAAACGACCTCGGACGCTCGGACCGGCAAACTTCTGACACGCAAGGCTGGGAAACAGCCTGGTGATCTGGAAGGGATTTCATGCTGCTCAAAGCCGTCTCCATCGTCGTGTTCGCCTGCCTGTTGTCGATAGCTCCGGTTTCTGCCCAGCAGGCGGCGCCTGCCGCCAAAGCCGCCGCTCCCGCAGCATCGACGTTGACGCCGGAGCAGGCCAGCCGGGCGCTGGAGACGCTGCAGGACGACGGCAAGCGCAACCAGATGATCGAGACGCTGCGCGCCATCGCGCAGACGGCGCCGGGTGCCAAGGCTTCGGGTGCCAAGGCTTCGGATGCCAAGCCTGCCGATGCCAAGCCTGCGGACAGCAACGAAGCCAAACCCGAAGCCAAGCCGGCGATCCCCTTGGCCGACGACAGCCTGGTCGCCCAGTTGCTGCTGACGGTGTCGCAACAGATCACGGAAACCGGTCGCGACATTGCGGATGCCGTTCGCTCGGTCGTGCGCTTCCCGGTGCTGTGGCACTGGCTGCAGCGCACCGCGGAGGATCCTGCTACTTATAATCTCCTGATCGATATCGCCTGGAAGCTGGCGCTGATCTTCGGCGTGGCACTCGCGCTCGAGTGGCTGGGGCATCGCCTGCTGCAACGGCCGCTGGCCGCGCTGGAGCGGCGTATTCCTTATTCCGCCCGCGCGCCTGCGCGGGTAATCGAGCGGATCGATCCGCCATCCTCCACCGCCGACCTTTCCGAGGTGCCTGATCTGCACCGTCGCCATCGCAGCCTGACCCGGGCATGGCAATCGCTGGTGCGGCTGCCCTTTGTGCTCGGGCGCCTGCTGCTCGAATTGCTGCCTGTGGTGGTGTTTGCCGGTACTTCCACGCTGATCCTCGGCACCGAGATTGGCGACGCCGGCGTAACGCGTCTGGCGATCCTGGCGATCGTCAACGCCTATGTGTTCGCCCGTGTGTTCGTCTGCATGGTCCGCGCCCTGTTCGGCCCGCTCAGCCTGTTCACGATGCGCGAGGAGACCGCGGCCTATATCGAGATCTGGACGCGCCGCATCGTCGCGCTCGGCGTCACCGGCATCGCTTTTGCCAATGTCGCGCTGCTGCTCGGCCTGTACCGCGGCGGCTATCTGGCGATCATCCGGCTGGTGATGCTGGCGGTGCATCTGCTGGTGGTCGTCGTCATCCTGCAATGCCGCCGCCCTGTCGCCAAGGCGATCCGCGCGCCATCGGGGGCGACCGGCATTCCCAGCCTGATCCGCAATCGCTTCGCCAGCCTGTGGCACGTGCTGGCGATCGCCGTGGTGATGGCGCTGTGGGCCGTATGGGCGCTGAGCATTCGAAACGGCTATGCGCTGATGCTGCAGTATTTCGTCGGCACCATTGTCGTGGCGCTGCTGACGCGGCTGGCCTCGATGGTCGTGCTCAGCCTGATCGACCGTGGTTTCCGCATCAAGCCGGACATCCTGCAGCGCTTTCCGGGACTGGAGACGCGGGCCAACCGCTATTTGCCGCTGCTGCGCCGTGTCGTCGGCATCGTCATCGGCGTAGTCGGCTTCATCGCGTTGCTTGAGGTCTGGGGCGTCAATGCGCTGGTGTGGTTCTACGGCGGACAGATCGGCGGTCGCGTCGTCTCCGCGGTGGCCACGGTCGGCATTGCAGCATTGGTGGCGGCCGCGATCTGGGAAGGCAGTAATGCGCTGATGGACCGGCAACTCACTTTGCTGACGCGGAATTCGCATTTCGCCCGCGCGGCCCGGCTGCGGACCTTTCAGCCGATGCTGCGAACGACGCTGCTCTGCGTAATCCTGGCGGTCGTCGCCCTGACGGCGCTGAGTGAGATCGGCGTCAACGTGGCACCATTACTGGCCGGCGCCGGCATTCTCGGTATCGCGATCGGCTTCGGTTCGCAGAAACTGGTGCAGGACGTCATCACCGGGCTGTTCCTGTTGCTGGAGAACACCGTGCAGGTCGGCGACACCGTCACCGTGTCCGGCCTCTCCGGCGTGGTCGAGAATGTTTCGATCCGCACCATCCGGCTGCGCGCCGGCGATGGCGCCGTGCACATCATTCCGTTCAGCGCGGTGACGACCATCACCAATGCCAGCCGTGGCGCCGGCAATGCCGCCGTCAGCGTCAACGTGGCCTACAAGGAAGATACCGACCGCGCCGGCCAGATACTCAAGGACATCGCGCTGCAGATGCGCCGTGAATCCGAGTTCAAGCCGCTGATGCGCAGCGACCTGGAATTGTGGGGTGTCGACAAGGTCGATGGCGCCATGGCGACGCTGGTCGGCCAGATCCGCTGCACGGATTCCGGGCGCTGGTCGGTGCAACGTGAGTTCAATCGCCGCATGAAACAAACATTCCAGGAAGCCGGAATCCAGATTGCAACCCCCGGCCAGACCATCCTGATGCAGGTTCCGTCACCGTCGGACGACATCGACGCCGCCCCCGAAGCGACGCCAGCACGCCAGCTGGCGGGACGGGCGGGTTGAACGATCACCCGCCGCCTTCCTGAAGCGGCATTACTGCCGCTCCTTACAGTTGGCTCAGTGCAACGCCGAATTTCCGGGATGCGCCGAGCCGTGCGCGGCGCGCGCATACATCTGCTGCAGTTGGGCTTCGAGCTGCTCGTTGACGATCAGAAGTGCCTTCAGCGCGCCGCGCAGATCTCCATCGCAGCTGGCGATAATGTGATCGATAGCGGCCTCGGTCGGTTCGGACATGGAAGTGCTCCGGTTGCTCGTCGTTTCGCTAACTTCGAAGCAGCGTAGCTGTTCCGGACGGCGATGAATGGCGCTGCATTCAGCGCGCCAGATGGCGCAGCCGCAAATCGCGCCTATATCAGCCCGATCAATCCATACGGACTGCTTCGGTGAGAAAATTCGTGATTGTACTGCTGGCTCTGCTTGTCATTCCGCTCGGCGTGTCGGCGGCAAAATATTATTGGTTCGGCGACCGCTCGGTGAACTGGCAGAGCGCCGACCGTTCCAGCGCGGGGCTGCTGCCGCAACCATCGGCCCATCCGGAGGCGCTGGTCCGTGTCTTTGCCGCCCGCACGGTGCGCTGGCGCGGCATCTTTGCTGTGCACAGCTGGATCGTATTCAAGGAAAAGGGCGCGTCGCGCTACACCCGCTATGACTACACGGCCTGGGGCGAGCCGATCCGCGTCAACGGCTTTGCCGCCGACGGCCGCTGGTTCGGCGACGAACCGATGGCGATTGCTGCGGCCGAGGGCGATGCCGCAGCCGCCATGATTCCGAAGATACAGGCGGCGATCGCCCAGTATTCCTGGCGGGCCTACGGCGACTATCGCGCGTGGCCGGGGCCGAATTCCAACACCTTCGTTGCCGCGGTGATCGCCGCCGTGCCGGAATTGCGTGTCAGCCTGCCGCCGACTGCGATCGGCAAGGACTATCCGTGGAACGGCGAGGCGTTCGGCTGGACCCCGTCGGGCACCGGCGTGCGGGCGACGCTGGGCGGCTATCTCGGCCTCACGGTCGGCTGGGTGGAAGGGCTGGAGCTCAATCTCCTTGGCGCGGTATTCGGCCTCGATCTTCGACGCCCGGCGATCAAGCTGCCGGGCATCGGCCGACTCGGTCTCAGCGCATGAGCGGCGGCAGACGAAACCCAATCAGCTCTGCGGCGTAGTTGAGGGGTGCGCAAACTCCCCCGGAAAACTCTCATGATCACTCTGACTGTGGTGGCCACGCTGGCCGTGCTGGCGCTGGTCACGCAGGCCGGCGTCTATTTTTTCGAACGCAAATATCCGGCGCAGGGCCGCTTTGTCGATGTGGCGGGCGGACGGCTGCATGCCGTCGAGATCGGCCCGCAAGACGCGAAGGGGCCGCCGATCGTGCTGATCCACGGCGCCACCTCCAGCCTGGAAACGATGCGGCTGCCGCTCGGCAACCGACTTGCGAAGGACCACCGCGTGATCCTGATCGACCGGCCCGGTTTCGGCTGGAGCACGCGTGACGAACTCAGCAACTCATCGCCCGCGATGCAGGCCAGAATGATCGATGAAGCGCTCGGCAAGATCGGCGTCGATCGCGCCATCGTCGTGGTGCACTCGCTGGCCGGCGCGCTCGGAGCGCTGCTCGCGCTGGATCATCCGCATCGCATCGAGGGCCTGGTGATGCTGGCCGGGGTAACGTACCCGTGGCCGGGCGGCGTCGGCACCTACAACGAGGTGGTTACCACGAAAGTGATCGGACCGCTGCTCGCTAGCACGATCACGCTGCCGCTCGGTTATTTCATGACCGATATCGGTGGCCGGGCCGTGTTTGCGCCGCAGATCATGCCCGCGAACTATATCGAGAACACAGCGACGCCTCTGGTGCTGCGACCCCGCAATTTTCTCGCCAATGCCTGGGATCTGGTGAGGCTGAAACCGGCGGTCGCCGAGCAAGCCCCGCGCTACCGTGACATCCGGGTGCCGACCGTCATTATCGCCGGATCCGCGGACACGATCGTTTCGACCGACATCCATTCCCGGCGGTTTGCCGCTGCCGTTCCGGGTGCGAAACTGATCGTGCTGCCGAACGTTGGGCATATGGTGCAGGACGCCGCTCCGGATCTGATCTGCCGTGAGATCGAAAGTATGATTTCGGCGGCTGACATAAAACCGAAGGCGGCGACGCGCTAGCGTTATCCCGATCGAACCGCAACCACATCAGGAGATTTGCATGAGCACGACTTTCGGATCGGCCAAATGGAAGGGCGGCATCAAGGATGGCGTCGGATCAATCTCGACCAAGAGCGGCGCGCTGGCGGATTATCCCTACGGCTTTGCCAGCCGGTTCGAGGGCAAGCCCGGCTCCAATCCGGAGGAACTGATCGGTGCGGCCCACGCTGCCTGTTTCACGATGGCGCTGTCGCTGATCCTCGGCGAAGCCAAGCTCACGGCGGAGTCGATGGAGACCAAGGCCGACGTGACGCTCGAAAAAGACGGCGAAGGTTATGCCATCAAAAAGGTGCACCTGACGCTGTCCGCCAAGGTGCCCGGCGCCGATCAGGCCAAGTTCGACGAACTGGCGATGATGGCCAAGGCGGGCTGTCCGGTGTCGAAGCTGCTGAAGGCGGATATTACGCTGGATGCGAAGCTGGTGAGCTGAGGCAGTAGCCAAACACTTCGTTGTCACCCGCGCAGGCGGGTGATCCAGTAATCGACGCTGTCCAGGCTTTGTCACCGGCCGCGCCTGTTACTGGATCGCCCGGTCAAGCCGGGCGACGACAGTGAGTTTGTGGCGGTGCCGCGCTACGGCACTGCCGTTCTGCGGCTCTACGGCTTGGCCCCCGGCGTTGCCGGCGGCAACGCGGTGCCCGGCGGGCCGCCCGGCGCATTGGGCACGCCGGGAAAACCCTGGCCGGGCGGCCCGACCGGTCCGGGCACGCCGGGCAGCCGCGGCGGCTGCTTCTCATTGGTCTCGGTCAACTGCACGGTCCAGGCGCGCTGTTCGCCGGTATCGACCTCGAAGAAGCCGGTGCGGTCGAATCCGCGCGCCAGGCAGTTTTCGGTGCCCTTGATGGTAAATTCCTTGTCACGCGAGCACATGAACGCCTGGCCCGACCATTCGCCGCCGCGGTCATAGTCCAGCGCGTAGATGTAATAGAACCGCGCCACCAGCGTGCCGCGCAGCAGCGTCTCGCAGGCCCGCGAGGACACGTTCCACCAGCCCTCGGTGGTCCAGCCCTCGGCGTCCTTATAGCCAAGCGCGATGCCGACCCGGCTCGACGTGTTGTTGCAGAGCCGGAAGTCCGCCGCGGCGGGGCTGCTCCACAGGCCCATCCAGGCGAGCGCAAGCGCCGGCAGCAGGCCGGCGATCAGGCTGCGTCTCGACACGGGGCGGCGGTACTCAAAATCTGCAATGGTCATTGGTCGACGCTATATCACTTCATTGCCGATTTCGCTTCACCCCGTCGCAACTGTCAACGGTGGTAGAACCCGATGGTGATGGTCGCGTCATGCCCTGACATCTGGCAAATTCTGTGGCCGCGCCCACCTTAGACCGATAGCCTGAACCGACAGCGGCGCAAAGAGCGAGATCACAGCATGGCAGAGATCGACGACAAGACCAGGACCGAACTGGAGGCGGCGGTGTTCCGCCGCCTGGTTGAACATTTGCGCCATCGCACCGACGTCCAGAACATCGACCTGATGAATCTGGCCGGTTTCTGCCGCAACTGCCTGTCGAACTGGATGAAGGACGCCGCCGACGCCCGGAGCGTACCGCTGAGCAAGGACGATAGCCGCGAGGCGGTGTACGGCATGCCCTATGAGGAGTGGAAGGCGCTGCACCAGGCGCCCGCCAGCGCCGAGCAGCTCGAAGCGATGAAGAAGGCCGCGATCGGGCACTGACGGGAGAGGTCAAGCGGGATCGCGATTCAGACGGCATTAACCGCGTATTATTCCGGGGGTGCTGTGGATGTCGGTGATGGCGGCTTGACCTGAGTCGCCTCACCAATGAAGTGTCATCTCCAGCGACGGGCCCCGATTGGCGCCTGTTCCAGCCTTCCCACATCAGTTTAGGAGTTTTCATGGCCACCTCTGCAGCGTCCGTTCTGGACGATCAGGCGACCCATTCCTTCGCCAAGGACCAGCTCAAGGCTATCGTCGAGCGTATCGAACGGCTGGAAGAGGAAAAGAAGACGATTTCGGACGACATCAAGGACGTCTATGGCGAAGCCAAGGGCAATGGCTACGACGTGAAGGCGCTGCGCACCATCATCCGCATGCGCAAGCAGGACGCCAACGAGCGCGCTGAGCAGGAGACCATCCTGGATACGTATCTCCAAGCGCTGGGGATGCTGTAAACGGCCGTCAACGATTTGATCTTTCCCTCTCCCGCGCGCGAAGCGAAGCTTCGCTAGGTGGGAGAGGGTGGATCGAACCGCGAAGTGGTTCGAGACGGGGGAGGGGGAGCCGCGGACACCGAGTCTAACGCCGCTCATCCGACCGCGCTATCGCGCGGCCACCTTCTCCCGCAAGGGGAGAAGGAAGAAGCAAGCCGGGTCGATTGATAAATGCCGCCCGCGCCTCAGCGCATCGCAGCCGTTCGCATGAAGGCGGTCGTGGTCAGCGTGGCGGCAATCGAGCCGGTGAAGCGTTCGCAGACCAGGCCCATCAGCGGATCTTCCGAGAAGCTCATCGCCACGACATTGTGCGGCTTGACGAAGTGGCTGCGCAGAACGGTGAGGTCGCTGTCGCCCATCACGGTGGAGGACATCGAGGTGGTTGCGGACGGCGCTACGATCATCGCGCGCATCCAGACATTGTCATCCGGAATCGCCGCGGCGGCCAGCCGGGTCGAGACCGATACCACGCGACCCTGCGCCGGGGTGTTCTTGCCAACTACTGTGGTGACGTTGTTGACCGCCATCGGATTGCGCGCCACCGAGGTCGGCCGCATCCCGCGCGGCATCGGCGCGGAAGCGGTCACCACCTGCGGGCGATCGGGCGCGGACGCTGCGGGGGCATAGGCCATCGCCTTCTCGAACATCGACGTCTTGTCGGCGGCGACGTTGGCCGGCTGCGGATCGACGGCGTTGGCGAGCGCCTGGCGGGCGGTGAGGGCGGCGACGAGCTGCGGCGCCGCCTGCTTCGGCACCGCCGGCATGTCATCCCAGAAGCCGCGCGCATTGATGATGTCGGCGGGTGACTGCGGCCTTGAGCCTGCGATGTCGCCGGGCGGTCGCGGCAGCGGGTTGCCGTCCGACGCCATCTTCGGGGCGGGGGCGGGGCCCGGCGTCGGCAAGGACGGCATGTCGGCTGACGCGACCTGGAAGCTCGCGGTGCGGGCCGGCTTGGCGCGCGGCATCGGCACGGGTTCGGATTTCTCCGGCGCTGCCGCGGCCATCAGGCTGGCCTGAGAAGGCTTGGTCGGAGCGATCGCGGGGGCTGCGCCCTCGTCATCGTCGTCATTCCCCGCCTTGCCCTTGAACAGCGAGGTGAACAGGCCGGGCTTGTTCTTCGCCAACGAAGCATCGTCGCCATCGCCGCGCTTCTCGATATCGGCCATCGCGAGCTGATAGCCCGGCAGCGGCTGGCCATTGGAGGGTACGTGCACGGTGCGGCCGTTCGGGAACACCCGGGCCAGCTGGTCGTGGTTCAGGCGCGGCCAGTGCCGGATGCTGCCGGTGTCGAGATGCACGAAGGGCGAGCCCGAGGTCGGGTAGAAGCCGACGCCGCCGCGCTGCAGGCGAAGCCCGGCGTTGCGGATCTGCTCCAGCGGTACGCCGGGAATGAAGAAATCCATCGCGTGGCCTAGCATGTGCTGGCTGGAACGCGCCACGCCGGAGGAGCGGCGGCGCAGCATCGCGTTGGTGGTGGGGGAACGGTAGGCAGAAATAATCTGGATGGGCTGTTTGGCATCGACGTCGCGGGTGACTTCCCAGAGGATGTCGAACAGCCGGCGGTCCATGTTGGTCTGGTCCTGGCTGCGCCAGTCGCGGAGGAAGTAGTTGATCTTCTTCATCGCGTCTTCGTCGTAGCGGCCACTGCGCTTGAACGTGACGGTCAGGTCTTCGCCGGAATGCGTGTGGTGGAAGGATAGCGTGCGGCTATCGCCCAGCGCGGTGGCGTCATGCACCGTACCGGCCCCGGCCATCAGCAAAACCGACGTCAACCCGGCATGAAAGCCGGCGCGCGACGGCAGCGATGTGAAACGGCGTGCGAAGATAGCCAGCACGTATGAGCCCACCCAGTTCAGTCGAACTCCCCGCGACCCCATGCGGCGGCAGAGCGTGAACACGTCTTAAACAGGGAGGGTTAATCGAGATTTACACCCATCCCCCCAAGTAGAGCGTCAAACCTAATGCCTCGACTATGGCAAAAACTAGCCCGCTGCTGAAAGGCAGATGGAGAATGGTTAACTTTGGTACTGGGGGTAGTCACCAAAAAGGGCTCCGCAAACCTGCGAAGCCCTTGATGTTACAGAGTATTGGCTGTTTTAGCGGGTGACGGTGCGGCGTGGCCGCTGGCCCGGCGCCATCGGCGGCGGGCTGGGCTCGCCGAACAGCCGCTCGAAGAACGATAGGCCGCCGCCGGCGCTGGCCGTGGTGCTGCGGCCGTTGTCATTGAACGCCACGCCCTGCGGGATATCGGCGCGGGGACGCGAATAGCTCGGCTGCGCCTTGGCGACGACGCTCTCGAGGTCCTTGCCCTTGGAATTACGCAGGATCGACAGCATCTGGGCGTCGCGGCCATAGATGTCGGGGCGGGTCTGCAGCTTGCCGGCGTCGTCGACCCAGGTGGTCTGGTAGGTGATGTTGACCGGGATCGGCGTCGGGAATTTAAGGTCGATCTCGCTGCGGCCGTACATCGAGCGGATCTTCTCCGGCGTGTAACGCTCATTCGGCATCGTGATGTTCAGCAGCACCGCGGCATACTGGTCCGGGTTCTGCACGCGCATGCAGCCGTGGCTGAAGGCGCGGACATCGCGCGAGAACAGGTTCTTGTCCGGGGTGTCGTGCTGATAGACGAGGAACTTGTTCGGGAAGTTGAAACGGATGCGGCCGAGCGCATTGGCCTCGCCGGGCGGCTGCGCGATGTGAATGCTGCCGTCGCGGTTACGCGTCAGCTTCAGGCCCATGCGGTCGAGCACGGTGGGGTCCTGCTGCAGAGCCGGCAGGTATTCGTTGTAGATGATCGAGGGCGGCACGTTCCAGGTCGGGTTGACGGTGATGTACTTCATCGTCTCGACCATCAGGGGCGTCGCGTGGTTGCCGACCTTGCCGACCACGACGCGCGTGGTCCAGGCCTGCTGGTCGTTATGCATCACCTTCAGCGTGAAGTCGGGAATGTTGAGCATCACATAGGCGTTGCCGGCCGCCGGCGCGCCGAGCTGGCGCGGCAGCCAGCGCCAGCGCTCCATGTTGACGATCAGCGTGTCGATGTGACGGTCGCGCTTCGGCGTGTTCATGGCGCGCACGGTGGCGTCATCCAGCACGCCGGTGACCTTCAGGTCGCTGCTCGCCTGAAACTTGCGCACGGCGTCGGCGACCGCGGCGTCATACTTGGTGTCGTCGGGATTCTCGACATTGAGCCGGGCGCGAAGCTGCGGCACGCGCGGATCTTCCATCACCGCCACGCTCTGCTTCTTGGTCGGCTTGACGAATTTCAGCGCCGGGCCTTCGGCCACCGGCTGCACGGGCAGGCCGGTTTCGCCGCGCAGTTCGGCCAGCTTTTTCTTCAGTTCGCGATAGGCCTTGTGGGGCGGGTTGTAGCCGGCCAGCGCCGCGGAGGCGTCCTTCGCGGTGGAAACGTTGGCCAGCACCTCGGCCGGATCGACAGGGTGTTCGGGGAAGGCAATATCGCCGGAAATCTGCGACCAGTGCATGCGGCCGCTCTGCGCCTGGCGGGCATAATCCAGCATGTTGGCGGTGAGCTTCAGCTCGGCCTCGGCCAGCGAGTCCGGCGTGTTGGCAAGGGTGAAATCAGGGGCCGGGTAATCGGCCGCGTTGAGGCCGTCGGAGCCGGCGTCCTTGAGGCGCGCCATCACGCTTTTGGCGGTCGCGGTCGGCATGCCGTTCTGGGTCCACAGCGGCGCATAGTTGCGCGCGGTATAGAACTTCTCGACCGCGGCGCGCTCGCCCTTGCGGTCGAACAGCTTCGAGGCTTTGGCGCCGAGCAGTTCGCGAAGCTTCTCGGCGACCGGCTGTTCGGAGGCGGCGACGGTGGTCGCGGGCGTGGTGACGTCCCTGGCCTGTTCCTTGACGGGTTCGGCAGCCGGCACCGCGGCAGGGGTTGTCGCCGTGACCGGGGCGGGCGATGCGGCCGGTGTCGGCGCGACCGCCGTGTCGGCTGGCTTAAGCATGTCGGGCGAAGTCGCGCCGACGGTGGTGTCCAGAGCTTTCGCTGCGTCAGGTACAGACGCGGTGGGGTCGGCCTTGAAGTCGCTCGCGGTCGGCGGCGCGATATCGACGGGTTCGGGCTTCGGCACGGCGGCGTCGATGGCGAGCTCGGACACGCTGTCGCGCGGCGAGGGAGACTGCGCGAAAGCGGCGCCGGCGGAGACTGTCAGGAACGTCGCGGCGACCGCCATCAAGACGCGGTCAAATCCGGAGCGGCGATTCGAGTAGTCACGCATTCTCGTACCTCTTGGCTGAAGCTGCCCGGCATGGACCAGCATCGGTCGTCTGATTCATCGAATTCTGCTGAAGCGCCCGCGCTATCAGTCCGCACGCCACGATTCCCACGCAGACGATACACGCCCGGTACGAGCGACCGGGGCTGTTCAAGGTGCTAGCAACAAACTGACTTCAATACGTCTCTTTTGCAACGAATTACGCCGTTTTGACGGGCGCTTTTGGTCGCTGTGTCACTGCGCCGCCACGGTTTTGGTTCCCGTTGCGGCGCCGTCCATGCTCCATCGTGCAGCTGCGGCGCGTCAGTCAGTTCCTTCCGATTCGAGACTCGCGGCCTCCTTCGCGGCCGCTTCGTCGAGCTTGCGGTATAAGGTCGAGCGGCCGATCTTGAGCCGGCGTGCGACTTCCGACATCTGGCCGCGGTAATGCGCAATCGCAAAGCGAATGATCTCGGACTCGATCTCCTCCAGCGGGCGAACCTCGCCCGATTGCGTCAGCATGCCCAGGCTGCCAGCCGGCCACGGCGGGAAGGGCGTCGTCTCGCCACCTGGCGCAATCGCAGGCGCGGAGGTGAAAGCCGGCTCCATCAGCAGCGCCTCGCTTGGCTGTTCTGCGATCGAGGGGGCGTGGGCCGCGGCATGCGGAAAATCGTCGAGGCCGAGCTGGTCGCCTTCGCTCATCACCACGGCGCGGTAGATCACATTCTCAAGCTGGCGGATGTTGCCGGGCCATTCCAGTTGCGCCAGCCGGGTCATCGCCTCGCCGGAGATGCCGGTGATGTGGCGGTTTTCCTCGGCGCAGAAGCGGGCGAGGAAATGCCGCAGCAGATGCGGGATGTCCTCGCGGCGCGCGCGCAGCGGCGGGATCGTGACCGGCAAAACGTGCAGGCGGTAGAACAGGTCCTCGCGAAAATGGCCGCCCTTGACGCGATCGAGCAGCTTGCGGTTGGTTGCCGAGATGATGCGGACGTCGACCTTGACCGGCCGGCGACCGCCGACGGCTTCCACCGAGCCTTCCTGCAACGCGCGCAGCAGCTTGACCTGCGCGGCGAGCGGCAGCTCGCTGACCTCGTCGAGAAACAGCGTGCCGCCGGAGGCCTCGACGAACTTGCCGAGGTGGCGTTCGGTAGCGCCGGTGAACGAGCCCTTCTCATGGCCGAACAGGATGGACTCGACGAGGTTGTCGGGGATCGCGCCGCAATTGACCGCGACGAACGGCTTGCTGCTGCGCTCGCCGGAGCCATGGATGGCGCGCGCGAACAGTTCCTTGCCGACGCCGGATTCGCCTTCGATCAGCACCGGAATGGTGGAGCTGGCCGCCTTGCGCGAGGTGCGCAGCACCGCGTCCATGGCGGCCGAGCGGGTAATGATGTCCCGGAACGTCAACCGGCCTTCGCGGCTGTGCTTGATGCGCTGCAATTCGCCCTTCAGCGCACTGGCGTTGAGTGCGTTGCGCAACGACACCTGCAGCCGCTCGACGCCGACCGGCTTGACCACGAAATCATGCGCGCCGGCGCGCATCGCCGACACCACATTGTCGATGCCGCCATGCGCCGTCTGCACGATGACGGGAACGTTCAGGCCGGCGTCGCGGATCTTGGTCAGGACGCCCATGCCGTCGAGGCCGGGCATCACCAGATCGAGCACCACGGCGTCGATCGCGGGCGCGTCGCTGTCGGTCAGCCGCGCCATGGCAGCGTCGCCGGAATCGACCACGACGACGTCGTAACCGCAGCGCTGCACCATGTTCTCGACAAGACGCCGCTGCACGGCGTCATCATCGGCGACGAGGATACGTTCGGCCATAGATACTCCAAAGCGGGAATTGTCCCGAATTGGAGCACCATGGCGATGAAAGCCTTAAAGCTTTCATAACGTTGCGACGTCGCCGGTCAGCGGGCCGAAAGGCTCGCTGTGGCGTGGGGCCACACTTCGAGCGCACCGCGATAGATCATGTCGCCGGCCACATAAAGAATGATGGCGAGGCCGACATAGGCGATCCAGCGATGGTTCTGCAGCAGCTTGGCGATGAAGCTGGCGGCGAGGCCCATCAAGGCGATCGACAGCACGAGGCCGAAGATCAGGACGTTGGGGTGGTCGCGCGCGGCACCGGCCACGGCGAGCACGTTGTCCAGCGACATCGAGACGTCGGCCAGCGTGATCTGCCAGATCGCCTGGCCGAGCGTCTTGCGCGGACCGGTCGGCGTGCCGTCGGCATTGAGCTGGTTGTCCAACGCGTCGATGTCGTGCTCGTGGCCGGCTCGCAGCTCGCGCCACATCTTCCAGCACACCCACAGCAGCAGCACGCCGCCGGCGAGCAGCAGGCCGATGATCTGCAGGAGTTGCACCGTGACGCTGGCGAAACCGATGCGGAGCACGGTGGCGGCGATGATGCCGATCAGGATCGCACGGCCGCGCTGCTCCTTGGGCAGGCCGGCGGCGGCGAGGCCGATCACAATCGCGTTGTCGCCGGCCAGCACGAGGTCGATCATGATGACCTGCAACAGCGCCGCTAATGCATCAGAGGAAAAAAGTTCAGTCATTGGGGCCGCTCCGTTTTGAAACGTCCAGTCCGACATCACAGCTCGTATGAACTGCCAGAGGGGCCCGGGCCTGGACGTGATAGGCGCAACGCGTCGCGTTGGCGGGATGGTGGTTAGTCGGGTTGCTCCGAAAAGCAAACAAGCCGGACTATCTGCTCAGGCTCTATCAGAAGTGTGATGGCGACGCCAACAAAGGTCAGCACGCCTGCTACATCGTACCACAGGGGACGAACATCGCGCCGGCAAAGCATGGTGATACCAGCCGTCGTGGCGGCGATCGCAAACAGCAGCGTGGCTACGGCCGGTGCCAAGGCGTCGAGCGGCAGCATCGCGCGCAACGCCAGCGCCGCCATCAGTGTGACCAGCAGAACCGCCGCGAAAAGCTGCATCGGCCGTCCGGTCGAAGCGACCGGTGGATCTGCGAGGGGGCTGCGGTCCAGGAAGGCCATGCTGCATCTCGTCGCGTCCGGCGGCGTTCACGCAGCACGCCGATCATGCTACGACTAGTCGTCGGTTGGATCAATTCAAACTGGATAGTTTCGTAATCATGAAACTACGTAAGAAGCAAGCGAAGTTTGCCGCGGCCGAGCCGGCCAAGCCGGTTCCGGAAGCCAGGATGCTGCGCAAGCAGGCCGGCGACTGGCTCAAGCAGAAGCGCGCCGAGGCCGGCCTGTCGCAGGTCGATCTCGCGGCCCGGCTCGCCCTCAAATATTATACCTTCATCTCGCAGGTGGAGAACGGCTTCAGCCGGGTTCCGACCGACCTGATGCAGGCCTGGGCGATGCATCTGGGGCTCGAGCCCGCCGCCTTCGCCAAACACCTGCTGATTTATTACGAGCCGGAACTGCATCGGCTGCTGTTCGGGACATCAGAAAAATGACCGTCATCCCCTTTGAGCGCCCATCCATCGCCGGGGCCTGGAGCGAGGCCGAATTGAACGTCGTCGAAGGCGCGCTAGGCCGCCTGCGTGACGGCGAGTGGGACACCGGCCTCACCGAAATGGGCGACGCGCAGCTGTATCTCCTGGCACCGCGCCCCGACCAGGCCTGCGAACTCTGTGTGTCGCGGGTCGGCGGACGCTACATCCTGGAGGACGGCAATGGCCGGCTGCTGTTCGAGCACCGCAGCCTGCTGCTGGTGGCGATGCACGCCAGATCCGCGCTGCGCATCACGCGCTGGTCACTTGTGGGGCGCGTCGTTGTGGTGTGGTGTACGATTCGCGCTGCGATCCACGATCGCGTCGAGCCCTTGCTCGGCGAAAGCGAGGAATTGCTGGCGCAGTTGACGCCGCAATTGACCGCCTTCGTGTGACGACGATGCCAAACTGAAAGTGCCCATGTCGAAATCTGCGATGTCGAAATCTGCCCCCGCCCGCACGACCAAAGTAGCCCGCAAGCCCGTTGTGGCCACGAAAACGGCCGGCAAGGCCGCCAGCAAGTCGGCGGCGAAATCCTCGCCAAAGGCTGCGGCCAGGGCGAAGCCGGCGAAGCTGCCGGAGTGGAATCTGGCGGATCTCTATTCGGCGATCGATGCCCCTGAGATCGCGCGGGATCTCGACCGGATCGACGCGGACTGCGCCTCGTTCGAGGCCGACTTCAAGGGCAGGCTGGCGACCGAGACGGCCAAGGCCGGCGGTGGTGCCTGGCTGGCGGGTGCGGTGAAGCGCTATGAGGCGATCGACGATCTTGCCGGACGGCTGGCCTCCTATGCCGGGCTGATCCATGCCGGCGACAGCGTCGACCCGGCAATCTCGAAATTCTACGGCGACATTTCCGAACGCCTCACCGCGGCCTCGGTGCACCTGCTGTTCTTCGGGCTCGAACTGAACCGCGTAGACGACGCCGTGATCGAAGAGGCGATGCAGACGCCGGAACTTGGCCACTACCGGCCGTGGATCGAGGACAGCCGCAAGGACAAGCCGTACCAGCTCGAGGACCGCGTCGAGCAGCTGTTCCACGAAAAATCCCAGACCGGCTACGGCGCCTTCAACCGATTGTTCGACCAGACCATCTCGGGCCTGCGCTTCAAGGTGGCCGGCAAGGATCAGGCGATCGAGCCGACCCTGACCCTGCTGCAGGACCGTCAGCCTGCCAAGCGCAAGGCGGCGGCGCAGGCGCTGGCAAAAACCTTCAAGGCCAACGAGCGCACCTTTGCGCTGATCACCAACACGCTCGCCAAGGACAAGGAAATCTCCGACCGCTGGCGCGGCTTCGAAGACGTCGCAGATTCCCGCCACCTTTCCAACCGCGTCGAGCGCGAAGTGGTCGATGCGCTGGTAAGCTCGGTGCGCGCCGCCTATCCGAAGCTGTCGCATCGCTACTACGCATTGAAGGCGCGCTGGTTCGGCAAGAAGAAGCTGGCGCACTGGGACCGCAATGCGCCGCTGCCCTTCGCCGCCACCGGCAACATCCCCTGGGCCGAGGCGCAGGACATGGTGCTGACCGCCTATACGGCGTTCTCGCCGGAGATGTCGGCGATCGCCAAGCGCTTCTTCACCGACCGCTGGATCGACGCCTCGGTGCGGCCCGGCAAGGCGCCGGGCGCGTTCTCGCATCCGACCACGCCGTCGGCGCATCCCTATGTGCTGATGAACTACCAGGGCAAGCCGCGCGACGTGATGACGCTGGCGCATGAACTCGGCCACGGCGTGCATCAGGTGCTGGCCGCGAAGAACGGCGCGCTGATGGCGCCGACGCCGCTGACGCTGGCCGAGACGGCGTCCGTATTCGGCGAAATGCTGACCTTCAAGCGGCTATTGTCGCAGACGAAGAATGCGAAGCAGCGCCAGGCGCTGCTGGCCGGCAAGGTCGAGGACATGATCAACACCGTGGTGCGGCAGATCGCGTTCTATTCCTTCGAGCGCGCCATCCACACCGAACGCCGGAGCGGTGAATTGACCGCCGAGCGGATCGGCGAGATCTGGCTGAGTGTGCAGCAGGAAAGCCTCGGGCCGGCGATCGAGATCAAGCCGGGCTACGAGAGCTTCTGGGTGTACATCCCGCACTTCATCCATTCGCCGTTCTACGTCTACGCCTATGCGTTCGGCGATTGCCTGGTGAACTCACTCTATGCCGTCTACGAGAACGCCCAGGAGGGCTTTGCCGAACGCTATCTGGCGATGCTCGCCGCCGGCGGCACCAAGCATTATTCCGAACTGCTGATGCCATTCGGGCTCGACGCCAAGGACCCGACCTTCTGGGACGGCGGGCTGTCGGTGATCTCCGGGATGATCGATGAGCTGGAGGCGATGGGGTAGCTAAATCTCGTATTACATCTGTTGAACATCGTGAAAGGATGCGTTATACAATTGTATAACGCATCCTTTTCTTTGGGACGGCCAGTATGACGATGAAAATTGAAATCAAGAAGATCGGCAATTCCGACGGCCTGCTACTGCCCAAGGAATTGATGCAGCGGCTCGACCTCAAGCGGGGGCAGGAGCTCCATGTGACGGAGTTGGCGGGCGGTGGCTTGCAGTTGATGCCATACGACCCTGACTTCGAAGAGACGATGAAGATTGCCGACCAGACGATGGACCAATACCGGGACACGCTCGCAGCGCTTGCAAAATGATCGGGGCGTCACATGGACCAGAAGGAGCCGCGCTGGATTACCTATGAGCAGGCGATTGCTATTCATGGCGCGCAACTGCGCCGTTTTGGCGGTGCGCCTGGGTTGCGGGACGAGGGCATGCTGCGATCGGCGCTCGATCGCCCGATCAACAAATGGCAATACGAACAAGCTGAACTAGCGGAGTTGGCAGCGGCCTATGCCTATGGGCTGGCGAAGAACCATGCTTTCGTCGATGGCAACAAGCGGATCGCGTTTCTGAGCCTGCGGATATTTTTGGTGAAGAACTGCATCCAGTTCGATCCAGATCCCGCGCAAGCGACCTCCATCATCCTCTCCCTCGCTGCCGGCGAAGTGAGCGAGGAGAGCCTTACACGCTGGATCCGGGATAACTGGCCGGCATGATGCAGTGCGGTATGCAATGATCGCCGTGGCATGCCAGCATTGTTGCCCTGCTTTGCCAATTGAGCTAATTCCAAGGCAACAATTTATACCGGCTGGAGACGTCCCATGGCTGACCATAGCGAAATCGCCTACACCGCCGCCGACGGCAACGACTATCCTGCCCATGAGCAGACCTATGAAGGCTTCATCGCCCTGGTGAAGTACGGCACCATCGGCGTCGTCGCCATCGTGCTGGGCATGTACATTTTCCTCGTCTGATCCATCGCCGGTTGCGTCGCGCCCGCGGCGCCGTCGCCTGATTTGCTCGCGCGCGCGCATTGCGCCGCCGGAGGCCCCATGAAGATTGCCGTTGCCAAGGAAATCGACGCTGCCGAGCCGCGCGTGGCGATCTCGCCCGACACGGTGAAGAAGTTCAAGGCGCTGGGCGTCGATGTCGCCATCGAGCCGGGTGCCGGCCTGAAGTCCGGCATGCCGGATTCGGACTACACCGCGATGGGCGCGACCATCGAGGCCGATGCGGTCAAGGACGCCGATATCGTCATCAAGGTGAAGCGCCCCGAGGCGGCCGAACTGGCGACCTACAAGCGCGGCGCGCTGGTGGTCGCGATCATGGACCCCTACGGCAACGAGGCCGCGCTGCAGGCGATGGCCGAGGCCGGCGTGTCCAGCTTTGCGATGGAATTGATGCCGCGCATCACCCGCGCGCAGGTGATGGACGTGCTGTCCTCGCAGGCCAACCTCGCCGGCTACCGCGCCGTGATCGAGGCCGCCGAATCGTTCGGCCGCGCCTTCCCGATGATGATGACGGCGGCCGGCACGATTCCCGCGGCCAAGGTGTTCGTGATGGGCGTCGGCGTCGCCGGCCTGCAGGCGATCGCCACCGCGCGCCGGCTCGGCGCCGTGGTCACCGCCACCGACGTGCGGCCTGCCACGAAAGAGCAGGTCGAGTCGCTGGGCGCCAAATTCCTCGCGGTGGAAGACGAGGAATTCAAGAACGCGCAGACCGCCGGCGGCTACGCCAAGGAAATGTCCAAGGAATATCAGGCCAAGCAGGCCGCGCTGACCGCCGAGCATATCAAGAAGCAGGACATCATCATCACCACGGCGCTGATCCCCGGCCGGCCCGCGCCGCGTCTGGTCACCGCCGAGATGGTGGCCTCGATGAAGCCCGGCTCGGTGCTGGTCGATCTCGCCGTCGAGCGCGGCGGCAACATCGAGGGCGCGCGCGCCGGCGAAGTCGCCGACGTGGGCGGCGTCAAGATCGTCGGCTACACCAATGTCGCCGGTCGCGTCGCGGCCTCGGCTTCCAGCCTGTATGCGCGCAACCTGTTCGCCTTCATCGAGACCATGATCGACAAATCGACCAAGGCGCTCGCGGTGAACTGGGACGACGAACTGGTCAAGGCCACCGCCTTGACGAAGGACGGCGCCGTCATCCATCCGAATTTCCAGCCAAAAACTGTTTGAGGACAATCGCCATGGATCACGCCTCGCTGGTCAGCCCTTTCGTCTTTCAGCTTTCGATTTTCGTGCTCGCCGTGTTCGTCGGCTATTTCGTGGTGTGGTCGGTGACACCCGCGCTGCATACGCCGCTGATGTCGGTCACCAACGCGATCTCCTCGGTGATCGTGGTCGGCGCCCTCCTGGCGGTCGGCGTCAACATGGTCGGCAGCGGCGGCGTCTGGGCGCGGCTGTTCGGCTTCGTCGCGTTGATTTTTGCATGCGTCAATATTTTCGGTGGGTTCCTGGTCACGCAGCGCATGCTGGCGATGTACCAGAAGAAAAAGAAGTAAGGGCCACCCGATGAACGCCAATCTCGCCGCCGTCCTGTACCTCGTCGCAGGCGTCCTGTTCATTCTGTCGCTGCGCGGGCTGTCCAGCCCGGCGTCCTCCCGCCAGGGCAACTTCCTCGGCATGGCCGGCATGGTCATCGCGGTGGTCACCACGCTGGCCGCGCACCCGCCGGCCGACGCGCTCGGCTGGGTTCTCGTCGTCCTCGGCATCGCCATCGGCGGCAGCATCGGCGCGGTGATCGCCCGACGCGTGCCGATGACCTCGATGCCCGAACTGGTCGCCGCCTTCCACTCGCTGGTCGGCATGGCCGCGGTGCTGGTCGCGGCGGGCGCGTTTTATGCCCCGGAAGCGTTTGGCATCCTCGATCCGGTCACCGGCAAGATCGTCGGCGCCAGCCTGATCGAAATGTCGCTCGGCGTCGCCATCGGCGCGCTGACCTTCACCGGTTCGGTGATCGCCTTCGCGAAACTCTCCGGCCGCATGTCGGGCTCGCCGATCATCTTGCCGTTCCGCCACATCATCAACATCGTGCTGGCGATCCTGCTGGTCGTGTTCATCGTCGGCCTGGTCAAGACCAGCAGCGCGCTGGATTTCTGGCTGATCGTGATCATCGCACTCGCACTTGGTGCCTTGCTGATCATCCCGATCGGCGGTGCCGACATGCCGGTCGTGATCTCGATGCTGAACTCTTACTCGGGCTGGGCCGCGGCGGGCATCGGCTTCACGCTCGGCAATTCCGCGCTGATCATCACCGGCGCGCTGGTCGGATCAAGCGGCGCGATCCTGTCCTACATTATGTGTCACGCCATGAACCGCAGCTTCATCTCGGTGATCCTCGGCGGCTTCGGTGGTGAAACCGCTGCGGCCGGCGCGGGTGCCGGTGGCGAAGCGCGCCCGGTCAAGCTCGGCTCGGCGGATGACGCGGCCTTCATCATGAAGAACGCGCAGAAGGTCATCATCGTGCCCGGTTACGGCATGGCGGTGGCGCAGGCGCAGCACGCTTTGCGCGAAATGGCCGACAAGCTGAAGGCCGAAGGCGTCGAGGTGAAGTACGCCATCCATCCGGTCGCCGGCCGCATGCCCGGCCACATGAACGTGCTGCTGGCCGAAGCCAACGTGCCCTATGACGAGGTGTTCGAGCTCGAGGACATCAACTCGGAATTCGCGCAGGCCGACGTCGCCTTCGTGATCGGCGCCAACGACGTGACCAATCCGGCCGCCGAGGACGATAAGACCTCGCCGATCTACGGCATGCCGGTGCTGCAGGTCTGGAAGGCCGGTACCGTGATGTTCATCAAGCGTTCGCTGGCGTCTGGCTATGCCGGCATCGACAACCCGCTGTTCTACCGCGACAACACCATGATGCTGCTCGGCGACGCCAAGAAGATGACGGAGAACATCGTCAAGGCGATGTAGAGCTAGGCTCTTCACAAGCCCAATACGAAACGCCCGGTCGCGAGACCGGGCGTTTTTGTTTGATCCTTATCGCGGATCGAGCGGCGGCACTCGGCACCTCTCCCGGAGGGAGAGGTCGGATCGGGAGCGAAGCGAGCGATCCGGGTGAGGGGTTACGAATCATCGACCCAAACAAGACCCTCACCCGGCTCGCATCTGGCGATGCGAGCCGATCTCTCCCCGCTGGGGAGAGGTGACCTGAGCGTCGATGTGCGCAAGGTGTCGTGGCAGGGGCAGTCGCCTTACGCCGCGGCATCCTTCGGCATGCGGTACAGCGCACAGAGCTTGTTGCCGTCGGGATCGCGCAGGTAAGCGAGGTAGAGCTTCACGCCGCCCATGTCGCGCACACCCGGCGCATCCTCGCAGGTCGTTCCGCCATTGGCGATGCCGGCGGCATGCCAGGCATCGACCTGCGCGGTCGACGCCGCGGCAAATCCGATGGTGCCGCCGTTGGCCGGGGTGGCCGGATTGCCGTCGATCGGCTTCGACACCGAAAAGGTGCCGGTCTTGGTGCGATAAAACACCCTGTGGCGATCGACCGCACCGTTCGGCACGTCCAGCGTGCCAAGCAGTCGGTCATAAAACGACTTTCCGGCTTCGAGATCGTTGGTCCCGATCATAATATGTGAAAACATGGCATTCCCTTCGTTTGTGCAGGCTCACCTTGAGGTGATTGCTTCTTATACGCATGAAGGGCGGCCTGGCGAAGCGCCAGACCGGGCTGAGCAACCGATGGCCCGGTTTCGCGTTGGTGTGCGTCACTCCCTCTCTTGCTTCCCGGATCCTCAACGATGTCGATGAACACGATCCCGCGGTCGTCATGGCTGTTTCCTGCGCTGGCCGCCGTGTTCGTCGCCGTATCGACCGGATTCGGATTGACGTTCACGCCGTCCGTTTCGGGAATGGCGTTCGCCGTGGTGCTGCTGATCATTCTGTTCGGCACGGTGTTTGCGGCGGTCCACCATGCCGAAGTCATTGCGCAGAAGATTGGCGAGCCCTATGGCACGCTGCTGCTCACCTTGTCGGTGATCATCATCGAGGTCGCGGTCATCGCCACGATCATGCTGGGCGACAAGGCCGTGCCCACCCTGGCGCGGGACACGGTGTTTGCCGTCGTCATGATCGTCTGCAACGGCCTGGTGGGTCTTTGCATCCTGGCGGGCGGTCTGCGCTTTCAGGAGCAGATATTCCAGGTCAGCGGCGCCAAGGTCTACTTGATCGTGCTGATCGTGCTCGCCACCATTTCGCTGATCCTGCCGAACTACACGCTGACTACGCCGGGCCCGCTGTACTCCGCCCTGCAGCTTGCCTTCGTCAGCGTCATCACGCTGGTTCTATATGGCCTGTTTCTCTACACGCAGACGATGCTGCACCGGGACTACTTCATTTCCAGCGACGATGATGGCGACGATGAGTCCGTGCCCGCGTCGGGCCGCGTTCTCACGATCAGCGCCATTCTGCTGGTGGTCTCGCTGGTGGCCGTCGTGCTGCTGGCGAAATCGTTCTCGGTGGTGGTGGACGCCGGCGCCGCCGCGATCGGCGCGCCGCCGGCCTTCGCCGGCATCGTCGTCGCGCTGCTGGTGCTGTTGCCGGAGAGCGTCGCGGCGATCTCCGCGGCACGCCACAACCAGCTGCAGAA
The DNA here is from genome assembly GCF_007018645.1 of Tardiphaga sp. vice154. NCBI lineage: Bacteria > Pseudomonadati > Pseudomonadota > Alphaproteobacteria > Hyphomicrobiales > Nitrobacteraceae > Tardiphaga > Tardiphaga sp. vice154. The sequence continues at coordinate 4,788,438 of NZ_CP041399.1, read as the reverse complement.
AAGTATCAACCTGTCGTTGGGCTCCGCACTGGCGACGATCAGTCTGACCGTCCCGGCGGTGGCACTGGTGGCCTGGCTGCTCGATAAGCCGCTGGTGCTCGGTCTCGCCCCGCGCGAGATGGTGCTGCTGGTGATGACATTCGCGATCAGCATGCTGACCTTCGCCACGGGCGTGACGAATATCCTGTTCGGCATGGTGCATCTGCTGGTGTTTGCGGTATTCCTGCTCGTGGTATTTGTGCCGTAACGATCGAAGGAAACGTTGATGCTCGCTGCCCAGTCAGACGTCCAGCAGGACACCGCCGAAGTTCGCGTCACCGAATGGCGCCTCGCGCCGGGGGCCGCGACCGGGCACCACACCCATGGCATGGACTATGTGATCGTTCCGATCACCACGAGCGTGATGACGATCGTGCATCCGGACGGCAGCCGCACGCAGGCGCCGATCACCACGGGAAAATCGTATTTCCGCAAGGCCGGCGTCGAACATGACGTGCTCAATGAGACGGACCATGAAATCGTCTTTCTCGAAGTCGAGGTGAAGAAGGCCTGATTGCAGCCCGCCGCTGCTGTCAGCCAGCTCTGACGCAAATTTGCACGACGGACCGGTAGCTGCCTCCGATCCGTCGTGATTGATCCCTGAATCAGCCTCAAAGTTCCCGCATCAACCGGATGGGGAAGAGGCCATCCAATGATCATGAAGTACATTTCCAAGTTTACGATCGACATTTTGCCGTCGATCATCGCGACCATTGTGGGCGCGTATATTGTCACGCACTACATCAATCCGAAGAACGATGCCGACAAGCCGGCCGCTTCCGTGGCCTCGACGCCGGATGCGGCGATCGACAGCAAGGCCGCCGTCGCCAGCCCGGCCGAGAAGTCCGCCGACATCGTGGGCGCGCCGGCCGTGCCGGCTGGCAAGCCCAGGGTAGAGAAGGCCAGTATCGACAAATCCGAGAAAGACAGCGCCAGTGCGCCAAATCCTGGCCGGCATCAGCCGGTGATCCGGGATAAGCCGGTCGCCAAGGCGACGCCAGCTGTCGTGACGCCGCCGGTGGCCACCGTCAGCATCGCACCGGCTGCCTCCCCGACGCCGGAGGAGCGCCGCGACGCCAATGAGCTGGCGCGCGCCGCGATCGAGCGGTTGCGCACCACCAGGGAGGCCCAACCGGTCGTGCAGGAGGCGGCCAAGCCGACCGAGCCCTCGCATGTGCAGGAAGCCGCGCGCAGCGTGCCGGCGCCGCAGACGCTGCAGCAGCTGCCGCCGCCGATCAACGTCTCAACGCCGCCGATCGAAAGCTACGGCTCCACTCCGTCGCGTCCGCCCTATGCCGCCGATCGGAATGCCGATTCCCGCGGGCCGGTGCCGCCCGGCGATATTCCGTCGCCACCGCCGCTAGATCTGCAGGCCGATTCGGCCAGGTCGAACCGCGGCGAACGCACCAATGTCGCCGAAGACGTGCTGTCCGCCGCGAAGTCGGTGTTTCACTCGGTGATTCCCAAGCAGTTCGACCGGTAACGCGAAGAGAACTCAGCCCGCGCGGCCCCCGGTGCGCGCGAGGCCGCTCCTTGCGGCTTCGTCCTTCGGGCGCAGCAGCAGCGCCCGGCTGTAGGAATCCGCGGCCTTGTCTTTGTCGCCAAGTTTCTCATAGGCGGCGCCCCGGATGACCCACAGCTGGCCGTTCTGCGGCCAGGCCTGCACGGCCTCGTCGAGATCCACCGTGGCTTCCTTGGCCTTACCAAGCGCCAGGTAGCTGGTCGCACGGCCTAGCAAGGGATCGGCCTGCTGCGGCGTCAGGCCGTTGGCGGAGGTGAAATCGGCGACCGCCAGTTCATGCTGCTTTTCGGCCTGGTAGAGCAGGCCGCGCTGGTAGAACGTTTTAGCATTGTGCGGATCGAGATCCAGCGCCTCGTTGAATTCGGCGAGGGCTTCCGCCGTCTTGCCGGCCTGCGCCAGCGTCTGGGCGCGCGCGGCGTGGATCTGGGATTCGCGGGGATTGGTGCCCGCGGCGGCCGTCTCTGTTGCGACCGGCTGCGTGGTCTGCGGAGTTGCGTCCTTGCCGGAGCCCGGCGTCAGCGATCCGATATCGAACGAACAGGCAGCGCAGCAGAAGCCCGTCGCAAGCACGGCGGCCAGCGTCAGAGAACGGCGCAGGATCGGTTCGCCAACCAATAATGCCATGGATGCCAAATCTCGCGTGGCGATCTGCCCGTATTGGTAGCCCGGCAAGCGAACAATTGCACCCGGTCAAAAAAACGCGGGCCCGAGGACCCGCGTTATTCAATTCAGAACCTGCGCGATAGTTCAGCGCGGCGTGCGCGGGGCACCAGCACCGGCACCAGCGGCGCCCGGGCGCCCACCACGGTCGCCACCGGGACCAGCACCGAATACCGGCTTCGGCTTCATCGGCAGCAGGCCTTCGCGCTGCAGCTTCTTGCGGGCCAGCTTGCGCGCACGGCGCACGGCTTCGGCCTTCTCGCGGGCCTTCTTCTCAGACGGCTTCTCGTAATGACCGCGGAGCTTCATCTCGCGGAAAATACCCTCACGCTGCATCTTCTTCTTGAGCGCCTTGAGAGCCTGATCGACATTATTATCGCGAACGAGAACCTGCACGCGGCATCCTCTTCAATTGATCGGATTGGAATTCGGGTAAAGCAAAGGACCGACGAGGGCCATGTCCTCAACTTCAAGGCGCCGGATGTACCAGATGGAATCCGGAATGTCCACCTTGCCAACGCTCAGTTTTCCCGCCTGACGCACGAAAAATCGCAGATTTGCTGGGCTTTTCCAGCAAAGCCCCGCTATTTGCCGCCCGGTCGGGTCACTTCGGTGACGTGGCCCATCTTGCGGCCCGGTTTCGGCGCGCCCTTGCCGTACAGATGCACCGTGGCGCCGGGGACCGTCATCCAGTTCTCGTAGGTCAGGATGTCGTCGCCGATCAAATTGGTCATGGTGACCTGGCCGTGGCGCACCGGCTTGGCCAGCGGCCAGCCGGCGATGGCGCGGATGTGTTGCTCGAACTGCGATACCGAGGCGCCGTCCAGCGTCCAGTGCCCGGAATTGTGAACGCGCGGCGCGATCTCGTTGACCAGCAGGATGGTGCCCTCGGGGCTCGCCACCACGAACAGTTCGACGGCGAGCACGCCGACATAATCGAGCGCGCCGGCGATCTTCTCGGCGATGCCGCGCGCCGTGGCGGCGAGTTCGTCCGAGACGTCGGCGGGGGCGTAGGAGAATTTCAGGATATGGTCGCGGTGCTCGTTCTGGGTGACGTCGAAACATTCGACCTGGCCATCGACGCCGCGCGCGGCGATCACCGAAATCTCGCGCTCGAACGGTACGAACGCCTCGAGGATCGCCGATTTGGTGGCGAGGGCTTCCCAGACCTGGTCGAGGTCGTCGCCGGCCCGGATCATCGTCTGGCCCTTGCCGTCATAGCCGAAGCGGCGGGTCTTGATCACCGCGGGCAGGCCGATGGTTTCGACCGCGGCGCGCAGGGTTTCGGCCGACGACACGTCGGCATAGGCCGCGGTCCCGATGCCCAGCCCCGTGATGAAATCCTTTTCGATCAGCCGGTCCTGCGTCGTGCTCAGGATCGCCTGTGCCGGCTGCACCGGGCGGCGTGCGGCAAGAATCATCGCGGTGGCTGTGGGCACGTTCTCGAATTCATAGGTGATGACGTCGCAATCATTGGCGAACAGTTCGAGCGCCTCGACGTCGGCATATTCGGCACAAGTCGCGTGCTGCACCACGTCGAAGGCCGGCGAATCCGGATCCGGCGAGAATACCTCGCAGCGCAGGCCGAGCCGGCTGGCGGCCAACGCGAGCATGCGGCCGAGCTGGCCGCCGCCGAGGATGCCGATGGTGTCGCCGGGCTTCAGCTTCTTGAAGGGGGGAGTGGTCACGCTTTTTCCTCTGGGCGAAGGGCGACCGCATCGGTCTGTGCCTGACGCCAGGCCTTGAGTCGGCCGGCGAGTGCGTCGTCATGCAGCGCCAGCACGGCAGCGGCGAGCAAGGCTGCATTGATGGCGCCGGCCTTGCCGATCGCCAGCGTGCCGACCGGGATGCCGGCCGGCATCTGCACGATCGAATACAGCGAATCGACGCCGGACAGCGCCTTGGACTGGATCGGCACGCCGAACACCGGCAGCTCGGTCAGCGCCGCGGCCATGCCGGGCAGGTGCGCTGCACCGCCGGCACCCGCGATGATGATCTGCACGCCGGCGGCCTTGGCGCCTTTGGCAAAGCTGTACAGCCGCTCGGGGGTGCGGTGTGCGGAGACGATCTGCTTGTCGCACGCGATGCCGAGCGTTTCGAGCGTCTCGGCCGCGTGGCGCATGGTGTCCCAGTCGGACTGGCTTCCCATGATGATGGTGACGGCGGGCATTCCGTGATTTCTTTCGCGAATCCAGAAAGATAGGCTGGAAATACAGGTGTCGCCCCTTGCCAGGCAAGGTGCGTCGTCAAGATGATGCAGTCTTGGTGAAGACGCCCAAGTCTTGTAGCAAACCCCATGAAAAAGAAACCCCCACCCGCGCGGAAGCGGGCTATTCGCCCGGTCCGGGTCGGTAAAACGCCGCGATCCCCGGCCAAATCGGCGGTTCCCGTGACCGCGCTGGTGCTGCACCGGCTCCGGGCGGAACTGGCAAAGGCGCAGGCCAGGATCGCCGAGCTGCAGGCCTCGGCCGAAACGGACTTCCTGCTCGATATCCTCAACCGCCGCGGCTTCGCCCGCGAACTGACCCGCGCGATGGCCTACATCGCGCGCTACCGGGCCAACGGCGCGCTGGTCGTGCTCGACGTCGACCGGCTGAAGCCGATCAACGACGCCTTTGGCCACGCCGCCGGCGACGAAGTCCTGAAGGCGGTGGTAGGCCAGCTGCGCCGCCATGTCCGGGCCTCTGACGTGATCGCCCGGCTGGGCGGCGACGAGTTCGTGTTGCTGCTGTGGAACCTCAGCGAAGCCGACGCGCTCGCCAAGGCGCTGCAACTCGAAGCCGCGATCGACGCGCTCAGCTTTTCGTTCGGCGGCAGCCACGTCTCGGCCGGCGCTTCGGCCGGCATAGCCGTGCTCGGTCCGGACGTGCCAGGCATCGAGGCTTTGGCGCTCGCGGATAGCGCGATGTATGCGCGGAAGAATGAACGTCGCGCGAGCCTGGCGGCAGGATGACGTGGCGCGCTGCATTTGTTATCGCGAAGCCATCGTCGCGGCGGGTTGGTCGGATTGAAACCGGATCAGGCGTCCGGCGTATCGGCGACTGCGAAGTGTAGTTGGCTACGCCATCATCTGGGCGTTCGACTGCGCCCTCATGACGCACGTTATCCCGGCACCTCATGGACCAGCCCGCAGGTCCGTATTGGAAAACCAAGCGACGCCAACGAACGATCTGGCTCACAAATCCTGATCAAAGTCCGCTGAAGTCGTCGGGAACGTCGCCAAATTTGCGGATTACCTGGGCATCGCTGAACTCGCCCACCATCGGATCGCCCGTGCGGCTGAAGGCAACCGCGCCGATGCTGCCCGGCGCACGCGAAAGCACTTCGGCGCGGCGAATCGCACCGGAGGCGCTCTGGCATTCTTCCGCAGCGCCCGCGGCGGGAGTGCCGGAATCGTCCTGCAAGAACGGCAGCGCGACATAATAGGTAACATCAGGCATCGGCGGGCTCCCTGCAGCAGGCGACGCCGAGGTTTGTTCCCAATTTGTTCCGAAGTCAATCAGGTTGCCGCGATGGCCGATGGTCGAATTCGTGCGTGCCGGCCTGCACAGACGTTGCGGACTTCGCCTTGCGAATTCTATCGCTAGATGTTCAGGCGCAAGACATGCACGCCGCGGTCTCTCCGCTTCACGCGGGTTCCGGTATCCCGACGCCTGGTCAGGCGATGATGTCCGGCGTGATCTGGTCTTCGATGAACGAGATGCGATCGCGCAATTGCAGCTTGCGCTTTTTTAACCGCTGCAGCCGCAGCAGGTCCGGTGCAGGTGAGTGATGCAGGGCATCGATGGCCGCGTCGAGATCGCGGTGTTCCTGTTGCAGTCTGGACAGTTCGGCGGGGAGGGCGCGATCTTCGTCGTCGTTCATGGGGGCGGCTGACTGGCTTGGTGAGCAGGATCGTGCAAATCGATCTGCGGACTATCGCCGGTGCACGCGCACCGCGCAAGCGTCAGGTTCCTCGATCATCCGAGGTAATCCGGTCACGATTCGTTTCATATGGATCGATAATCTGAAAATGCAATTTTCAAGACCCATCGACAGATGTCCACTGTCATGTAGACTTCATCGTCCACCGAATCCGAGGTTCAACCTTACCCAGGAGATTTCGAATGGCACTTCAGGCGCATCTCGTCGAACTCGAACGCAAACACAAGGTACTGGAATCCGAACTGCACGAAGCCCTCGTGCATCTATCGACGGACGATCTGCGGATCGTCGAACTCAAGCGCCGCAAGTTGATCCTTCGCGACCAGATCGCGCGTCTCAAGAGCGAGACCGACACGCTGCATTAGCGCACTCCCCCGACTGACTCTTCACCACGTTTAATCACTGAGCTCCCGTTCGTTCGGCGTGCGCGCCGGGTGAACGGGCTGCAACGATGATGCACCAGCGCGGGTATCGATCATCGACTGTTCGGTACCACGCTCGGCGCGACTAGGCCGCGTCCGCCTTTACGATCTCTTCGACATGGTTTGCAATCGCCAGCGATGACGTCAGACCCGGCGATTCGATACCGAACAGGTTGACCAGGCCGCGTACGCCATGCGCCGACGGCCCCTGGATCATGAAGTCCTGCACGGCGACCGCCGGCGGCACGATCTTCGGGCGCATGCCGGAATAGCTTGGAAGCAGCGCGCCGTCGGGCAGTGCTGGCCAATAGCGCCGGATTGCGGGATAGAATTTGTCGCCGCGCGCGGGATCCACCGTGTAGTCGATCCGGTCGACCCATTCCACATCGGGGCCGAACCGCGCCTGGCCGGCAAGATCGAGCGTCAGATGCACACCGAGGCCACCGGGTTCCGGGACCGGATAGATCAGATGCGAGAATGGCGCGCGGGTGCTGCAACTGAAATAGCAGCCCTTCGCGAGATAGGCCGGCGGAATGAGGTCGAGCGGCATGCCTTCAAGGCTGCGCGCGATCGTGGTTGCCGACAGGCCCGCTGCATTGATCAGCGTCGCGCAGGCCAGTCGCATCGGCGCTTCACCGCCGACATCGAGTTCGAAACCATCCGCCGTGACCCGGCCGTGGCGCAGTGGCGCCAGCAGCGCAAACGCCGCCCCGGCCGCCTCCGCCTCGCCGCGCAGCGACAGCATGTAGCCGTGGCTGTCGATGATTCCCGTCGAGGGCGATAGCAGCGCGGCTTCGCACGCCAGTTCGGCCTCCAGTGCGTTGGCCTCTGCGCGCGATAATATTTCGAGGTCATCGACGCCATTGGCTTCGGCATGCGCCTTGATCGACTGCAGCCGGGCGATCTCTTCGGGGCGGGTGGCGACAATGAGCTTGCCGGAATTGCGGTGCGCGATGCCGCGTTCGCGGCAATAGGCATACATCGCCTGCCTGCCCTGCACGCAGAGCCGCGCCATCAGGCTGCCGGCGGGGTAATAGATACCCGCATGGATCACCTCGCTGTTGCGCGATGACGTCACGGTGCCGATCGCATCCAGCGCCTCCAGCACGATCACTTCGCGGCCAGCCTGCGCCAGTTGCCGGGCAATGGCGAGCCCGACCACGCCGGCGCCGATCACGACGCATTCAACTCTGTCCATGTACCATCCGGTCATTCATCGCAGAAATCGCCAGGGTGCGGCGGGCCAATTCAAGCGGAACTTAGCAATGAATTAAGCATCGCATTGGATTGCAGTTCGATCTTGCACCATCTCGTGTTGTAGCCGAGGCTCGTTTACCTGATCCAAATACCTTCCATTAAACACTAATCTTCCGAATACGCGGGTGCGGAATGGCTGGCAAGATGGAATGGACGGGCGGCAAGGCGTTGTTTTTCGCCCTCGCACCGGCGTGTCTGCTCGCAGCCGCTGCCGGCGGAACCGCCCGCGCGCAGTTGGCCGCGGTGCCGGCAGCGAACGCCGGAGGGGGCGAACCGCAGATGGTCTGGGAAGTCCTCATCGGCGGCATTGTGACGCTGGCTTTCATGGCCGCGCTGGTGCTGTGGGGCATCGCGGCGCTGCGTGATGTCCGGAGCCAGGAGCGGCGGCGCAATGCCTTCATCGGCTCGGCCCTCAACCATCTGGGCCAGGGCATCGTGATGGTGGACGCGCAGAAGCGCGTGGTGTTCTGCAACGATCGCTACCTCGAAATTTACGGACTGGATCGCTCCGACCTGACCCGGGATATCACCGCCGACGGGCTGCGGCACTTGCGGCGCGCGCGTGGCCAGCTCGATGCGAATTCCGAGAAGTTCTACGAGACATCTCCGGTGCAAGGCAGCTACGTCGCAGAGCTTCCCGGCGGGCGCTACGTCCGGGTCAGGCTGAATCCGTTGCCGAATGGCGGCGTGATCGGAATTCACGAGGATTGCACCGAGCAGCACCAACTTGCAGACGAACTGGAGAGCACCCGGACATTCCTTGAAACCGTGGTCGACAACATCCCGGTGTCGCTGATGGTGCAGCGCGCCAGCGACGGCCGCTATCTGTTCGCCAATCGCAACTCCGAGATCATTCTGAACCGCCGCCGCGAAGATGCCATCGGACTGACGGTCGCCGACATGCTGCGGCCGGAGGAGGCGAAGCTGATCGTCAGCCGCGATGAAGCGGCGATGAAGAGCGGCAACATCATGGCGGAGGAACACCCGATCAGCACCCGCGACGGGTTGCGGCTGTTCCTGACGCGGCGGGTGACGGTGCGCGACGAGGCCGGCGAGCCGCAATATCTCATCAAGACCTATGAGGACGTCACCGACCGCCGCCAGACCGAGGCGCGGATGGCGCATATGGCCTATCATGACGGCCTTACCGATTTGCCGAACCGCGCCGCCTTCCTGCAAGGGCTGGCGCAGATGATCGACGCCTGCGGCGAGGAAGAAGAAGAGTTCGCGGTGCTATCGATCGACCTCGACGGCTTGAAGGAAATCAACGACGTCTTCGGCTACGCGATGGGCGACCGGCTGCTGGTCGAGGTATCTCGCCGGATCGAAGTCGCCGCCGGCGGCGGCATGGTGGCGCGCCTGGGCGGCGACGAATTCGGCGTGATCATCGACGGCAAGCAGCCGCAGGTCGGGCAGGCGATTGCCGAGCGGATTTCCGAGGCGCTGGCGCAGGGTATTCCGATCGACGGCAAGTCGGTGCGCACCGGCGTCACCACCGGCATCGCCCTGTTTCCGCGCGACGGCGCCGATGCCGCAGCATTGCTGGCCAATTCCGGCGCGGCCTTGTTCCGCGCCAAGGCGCATTCGCGCGGTTCGATCAGCGTGTTCGAACCGCAGATGGACAAGCTGCTGCGCGATCGCCGCGTGCTGCATCAGGATCTTTCGGTGGCGATCCGCAACGGCGAATTGTCGCTGCACTACCAGCCGCAAGCCCGCGCCGGGCAATCGATCGTCGATGCCGACATCACCGGATTCGAGGCGCTGGCGCGCTGGATCCACCCGACCCGCGGTTTCGTGCCGCCCGGCGACTTCATTCCGCTCGCCGAGGAAAGCGGGCTGATCGTCGAAATGGGCGAATGGATCCTGCGGCAAGCCTGTCTGGAGGCGGCATCATGGCCGGTGCCGCTGCGCATTGCCGTCAACCTGTCGCCCGCACAGTTCATGCACGGCGATCTCGTCGGTCTGGTCGATTCGATCCTGCTGGAAACCGGCCTGGAGCCCGGCCGGCTCGAACTGGAAATCACCGAGGGCGTGCTGATCGAGGATTTCGAGCGCGGCGTCGCGCTGCTGACGCGGCTGAAGGCGCTCGGCGTCCGGATTTCGATGGACGATTTCGGTTCCGGCTACTCATCGCTGACCTATCTGCAGGCCTTCCCCTTCGACAAGCTCAAGATCGACCGCGCCTTCGTCATCAACCTCGGCAGCAACCCGCAATCCGCCGCCATCGTCCGTGCCGTGATCGGGCTCGGCCATGGCCTCGACGTGTCGATCGTTGCCGAAGGCGTCGAGACCCATGAGCAGCTCTGCTTCCTGGCCAATGAAGGCTGCGACGGCGTGCAGGGCTATTTCATCGGCCGTCCGGCTCCGATCGCGCAGTATGCGGGATTGGTAGGACGCACCGCGACGGCGTTGAGGACGGGGTAATGTTCAGAGCCAACGGTTGAGCCCGCGGCGATCCGCCGCTAGCTTGCGGCGATGACGACATCTGACATCACCTTTGACGAAACGGCCGCCGCCCCGGCGCCGGTCGTCGCCTATCCCACGCCGTTGCTGCGGATCGAGGCCGTGCGAAAGACCTTCGGTCGCTCGACCGCGGTGGATGGCCTCTCGCTCGATATTCATGCCGGGGAATTCTTTGCGCTGCTGGGTCCTTCGGGATGCGGCAAGACCACGCTGTTGCGGATGCTGGCGGGGTTCGAGACGCCGGATGCCGGCCGCATCCTGCTGGACGGCGCAGACATTGCCGCCGTGCTGCCGCACCAGCGGCCTGTCAACATGATGTTTCAGAGCTATGCGCTGTTTCCGCATCTCAACGTGCGCGACAATATCAGCTTCGGCCTCAAGAACGCCGGTCTGACGCGAGCGGGCATCGATGGCCGCGTCGGCGAGATGCTCGATCTGGTAAAGCTGAAAGGGCTGGAATCGCGAAAGCCGCATCAATTGTCGGGCGGGCAGAAGCAGCGCGTGGCATTGGCGCGCGCGCTGGCGCGGCGACCGCAGCTCCTGCTGCTCGACGAGCCACTCGCCGCGCTCGATAAGAAGCTGCGCGAGGAAACCCAGTCCGAACTGATCGCGCTGCAGCGCAGGCTCGGCACCACCTTCGTCATCGTCACCCACGACCAGAACGAGGCGATGACGATGGCCGACCGGATCGGCGTGATGAACGACGGCCGGCTCGAGCAGGTGGCCACGCCGCGGCAGCTCTACGAGGCGCCGGAATCGCGCTGGGTCGCGGGCTTCGTCGGCGATATCAACTTGATCGAGGGCGATGTGACGCTGCACGACGGCCATCGCCTGACGGTGGCCACGGCGCAGGCCGGGACGCTGCTCGCCACCGAGCCGCGACAGAAGCTGGACGGCCCGTCCGTCTGCCTCGCGATCCGGCCGGAAAAAATCCGGCTGTCGCGCAAGGGCCCGGCCGGCGAACGCGGCATGTCCGGCGCCATGAACAGTGTCGAAGGCGTGGTCAGCGAGGTCGGCTATCTCGGCGGCCTCTCTGTTTACAAACTCAGGCTCGACCATGGCGCGACATTGCGCGCGGCGCTGGCCAACACCGCGCGGCTCGATGTCGATGCCTACAGCATCGGCCAGCGCGTCGTGGCGTGGTTCGCGCCGGACGATTGCGTGGTCCTGCAACGATGAACGCGCGCCGCATCTTCACCGCGCCCGCGCGCCGCGCGGCGATCGCGCCCTATCTCTGGATGGTGCTGTTGTTCCTCGTGCCGTTCGGCTTCGTGCTCAAGATCAGCCTGTCGCAGACGGCGATCGCACAGCCGCCCTATCTGCCGGTGTTCGGTGTGATCGACGGCATCAAAGGGTGGAGGGCGTCATTTGCCGCGCTGTCGCTGGATAATTTCCGGCTGTTGCTCTCCGACACGCTCTATATCAATTCTTACCTGCGCAGCCTCGGCGTGGCGCTGTGCGCAACGACGTTGCTGCTGCTGATCGGCTATCCCATGGCCTATGCGATGGCGCGGCTGCCGTCGCGCTGGCAGGGCGTCGCGATGATGCTGGTGATCGTGCCGTTCTGGACCTCGTTCCTGATCCGCATCTATGCCTGGATCAATATCCTGCAGCACGACGGCCTGCTCAACCAGGCCCTGCTGGCGCTGCACATCGTCTCCGCGCCGGTGGTCTGGCTGTCGACCGACAGCGCGATGATGCTCGGCATCGTCTATTCCTATCTGCCGTTCATGATCCTGCCGCTGTATGCCACCTTGGCCAAACAGGACGGCGCGTTGCTGGAAGCCGCCGCCGACCTCGGCGCGTCGCGCATCGACGCCTTCTGGCGCGTGACGTTTCCGCTGTCGATGCCCGGCATCGGCGCCGGCGTGCTGCTGTGTTTCATCCCGATTACAGGCGAGTTCGTGATCCCGGATCTGCTGGCCGGCTCGGATTCGCTGATGATCGGGCAGACGCTGTGGCTGGAGTTCTTCACCAACAAGGACTGGCCGGCGGCCTCGGCGATTGCCATCGTGCTGCTGGCGCTGCTGCTGGTTCCGCTTGGAATTTACGATCAGCTGCAGCGCCGGCAGTTGGGGGCGAAATGATGTTGCCAGTGGTGATGTTTGAGTTTGCCACGAGCGCTGGAGGCTCCCTCCCCCCTTGCGGGGGAGGGTCGGGGAGGGGGGTAGCCGCGAGCTCGGAGTTTGTGGCACCCCCACCCCCGGCCCCTCCCCGCAACGGGGAGGGGAGTCCATGAAGCTCTCTCGCTTCAATATCACCGCTCTCGCGCTCGGCGCCGCGTTTCTCTATCTACCGATCGTCATTCTGGTGATCTATTCCTTCAACGCCTCGCGGCTGGTGACGGTGTGGGGCGGCTGGTCGACGCGCTGGTACAGCGAACTCTTCAATGACCGTGCGATGCTCGAAGCCGCCTGGATGAGCGCGCGTGTCGCCGTCGCCTCGGCGACGCTGGCGACGCTGCTCGGCACGCTGGCTGCAATTGCGCTGACCCGCGGCGAGCGCTTTCGCGGCCGCACGCTGATGTCCGGTATGCTGTACGCCCCGCTGGTGATGCCGGAAGTCATCACCGGCCTGTCGCTGCTGCTGCTGTTCGTGGCGCTGGGTGCCGAGCGCGGCTTCTGGACGGTGACGATCGCCCACACCACGCTGACGATGTGCTTCGTCGCCGTGGTCGTGCAATCGCGTCTTGCCGGTCTCGACCGCAGCCTGGAAGAGGCCGCGATGGACCTCGGCCGTGATCCCGCGCGCGCCTTTGTCGCCGTGACGCTGCCGCTGATCTGGCCGGCGATGGCGGCGGGCTGGATGCTGGCTTTCACGCTGTCGCTCGACGATCTCGTCATCGCCAGCTTCACCACCGGGCCGGGCTCCGCGACGTTACCGATCCGGATCTATTCGGAAGTACGTCTCGGCGTGAAACCGGAGATCAATGCGATATGCACGCTGATCATCGGCTTCATCGCGTTGATTATTGTGAGCGCCTCGTTGCTGTCGAAGCTGTCCGGCGCCCGCGGCGAGAGCGCCGCGCCGCTATAGGCTGATCGAGGAAACCCTCCACGTCGTTGCGAGGAGCGCAGCGACGCGGCAATCCAGGAAGCCGCAAGCGAAGACTGGATTGCTTCGTCGCAAGGGCTCCTCGCAATGACGGCTGATGTTATTCCGCTTTCGCTGCCGCCGGTGCCTCCGCCGGCTTTTCAACAGCCGCTTCCGGCTCTTTCTTCGCGCCGCCGGTAAACCGTTCCAGCACCGAGCGCACGGCGTCGCGGGTCTTGCGGTCCTTCACGGCGTCGAGCAAAGGCGCGGCACCCGGCGAGCGGCGGATCAGGCTTTCCGGGTCGGGGAAGATCAATGGGTCGTCCCACGGGCCCTGGATCACGAAGGGCAGGTCAAAGCCGCCGGGGGCGTTGGCGACCGAGACCAGGCTGGCGACGCCTTTCAGGTCGTATTCTCTGGAGGGCACCGACGCCGTGCCGGTCAGGCTCAGCCGTGCCGCCGGCCCCTCGATGCGGATGTCCTGCGCGGTGGCCGTGCCGTCGTTGAACCTGACGCTCATGTTGAGCGTCGTGAACGGCGTCGAGCCGGAGCGGAAATTGCCGGCGCCGGACAGCGGCCGGCGCTCCAGCCGCTTCAACAATTGCTCGACATTGAAGCCGCTGATGGCGCCGTCATGGCCGGTCAGCGTCGCGGTGCCGTCGAGCGATTGCGCCAGGCCGAACGGCGACGAGCCGGAGGCTTCCAGCGCCATCGACAGGTTGCCGCGGCCGGACAGCTTGTTGGTGCCGAACAGATCGGAGGCCGTGGCCTGCAGGTCGACGTCGCTGAACTGGAACTGGGCCTTCACGTCGGCCACCGCATCGGAATGCGCGATGCCGAACGAGCCGCGGACGATGCCGCCATAGATCTGCGCCTCGCCGACCGACAGCGCCAGGGTGCCGCCGCGCAGATTGGCGCCGAGCGCAGTGCGTCCGAGTACCGAGGAGCCGACCGTGACCTTGGCGGCCGACAGCCGCATGTCGAGATCGGTTGTCGATAGTGCATTCAGATCGAACAATTGCCGGTTCCAGTCGCGGGCACCGGAGGCCAGCAACCGCACCGTCGAGATGTAGGGCGTGAAGTCGAGCGCGCCGGCGGCGAGCGTCGCCTGCAGGGTCTGGCGGCCATTGTTGCTATAGGTCATGACGCCTTCGGCGACATTGCCGTCGAGTTCGACATTGACGTTGGTCAGCGCGATCGCCGGTCCCACCAGGCTGGCGCGGGCCTTCAGCGCGAAGCGGCCGAAACCGCCGGCGCCGGGCGGCGCCTGGCCGACCCAGCGCAGCGCGTTGCGCAGTGACGGGCTGTCGGCCGTGACGGTGCCTTCCATGATCAGGCTGGCGCGGTTGGCCACCGATCCGTCGAAGGCCAGCTTGATCGGGGCGCTGACCATCCTCGCCTTCAGCCCGGAGCGGTCGCCGGACAAAGCGGCGATGAAATCGCTGACGCTGATGCTGCCGTCGATCCGCTCGCCCCGCCAGTCGAACTGGCCGGTGGCGGCGAACGAGCGCGAGATCGAGGGCCAGGCCAGCGACAGGTCGATGTCGCCGATCCGCTCGTTATTGACGGGGTCCTGATAGCTCAGCTCGCCGTCCTGAATGCGGATTTCCGAGAACGACAGCGGATGGTCGGCACCGGGCTTCATGGTGCGCGCGATGGTTTCGATGAACGGCGTCCAGTTGCTGTTGCCGGCGGCGTCGCGGACCACGTTGATGCGCGGCCGCAGCATCATCAGGTCGGAAATCTCGAAGCGCTGCGTCAACAGCGGCAGCAGGCGCAGATTGGCCGTCAGTACGTCAACCGACAAAGCGGGGTCGATCGAGCCGCCGCCCTTCAGGCCGACATCGTGGAACGAGACATAGCTGCCGGGGAATACCGAGACATCGACGGGGCCGTGGACGACGAGGTCGAGCCCGGTGACGGCGCGGATCTGCGTTTCCACCGCGCTGCGCAGGGCGTCGCGGTTGAGCAGCCAGGACATCGCGAACAGCCCGACCAGCGCAATGCCGAGGAGCGCCACAACCGGCATCCCCAAGCGTCGTATTCCTTGGGCAATCGTCAATGAACTATCCGGGTTGGTTGGACCATCGCAGGCACGGGCGCGTCCGATGCCCAGCTCCGCCAAGGCGCGCAATTTGCTCGGTTTTCTTGACGCTTTCAAGGCCGGAGGTGGGGGGATGGGGTCGCAGCTTGTGCCGGAATCGGGGTCAGATTGACCTGCCGCGACAATTCCGCCAAATAATCCGCACAATAGGATCGGCTCACGCCATTCAGCGCTTTCCTCCATCAGGTCGAATCCCCCATGAACAAGGTCTATCCCGACGCCAAGTCGGCTCTCGAAGGAATACTCAAGGACGGCATGATGGTCATGTCGGGCGGCTTCGGCCTGTGCGGCATCGCCGAGGCGCTTTCCGACGCGCTGCGCGAATCCGGCGTCAAGGATCTCACCGTGGTCTCCAACAATGCCGGCGTTGACGGCATCGGCCTGTCGCGGCTTTTGGAAACCCGCCAGATCAAGAAGATGATCTCGTCCTATGTCGGCGAGAACAAGCTGTTCGCCCAGCAGTACCTCGCCGGTGAACTGGAACTCGAATTCTCCCCGCAGGGCACGCTGGCTGAGCGCATCCGCGCCGGCGGCGCCGGCATTCCCGGATTCTACACCAAGACCGGCGTCGGCACGCTGATCTCGGAGGGCAAGCCGACGATGGATTTCGACGGCGAGACCTACATGCTGGAAAAGGGCCTGTTCGCCGACCTCGCGATCGTCCATGCCTGGAAGGGCGACACCGCCGGCAACCTCGTCTACCGCAAGACCGCGCGCAATTTTAACCCGATGATGGCGACCGCCGCCAAATTCACCATTGCCGAGGTCGAGCACCTCGTCCCGGCCGGCGAGATCGATCCCGACCACATCCACACCCCCGGCATTTTCGTCAAGCGCATCATCGAGGTCGGCACCGCCAACAAGCGGATCGAGAAAGTGACCTCGCGCAAGCGCCCGGGCGAAGCGACCCCCGAAGCAGCAACCGGAGTTGAAATCTGATGGCCTGGACCCGCGATCAAATGGCTGCCCGCGCAGCCAAGGAATTGAAGGACGGATTCTACGTCAACCTCGGCATCGGCATCCCGACCCTGGTGTCGAACTACATTCCCGAGGGCGTCGATGTGCAGCTGCAAAGCGAGAACGGCATGCTCGGCATGGGCCCGTTCCCCTATGAGGGCGAAGAAGACCCCGACCTGATCAACGCCGGCAAGCAGACCGTGACCGAACTGCCGAGCACCAGCTATTTCTCGTCCGCCGATTCGTTCGGCATGGTGCGCGGCGGTCACATCGATCTGTCCATCCTCGGCGCGATGCAGGTGGCGCAGAACGGCGATCTCGCCAACTGGATGATCCCCGGCAAGATGGTCAAGGGCATGGGCGGCGCGATGGACCTCGTCGCCGGCGTCAAGCGCGTCGTGGTGGTGATGGAGCATTCCGCCAAGGACGGCCCGAAACTGCTGAAGAGCTGCAACCTGCCGCTGACCGGCACCCATGTCGTCGACATGGTGGTCACGGATCTCGCGGTGTTCACCATCGACAAGCACGGTAATGAAGGGATGGCGCTGATCGAGCTCGCCGATGGCGTGACGCTGGATCAGGTCAAGGCCAACACCGAAGCCGAGTATCGCGTCGCGCTGACAAATACGTAAGGGCGTCCTTCTTCTTCCTTCTCCCCTTGTGGGAGAAGGTGGCCGCGCGAAGCGCGGCCGGATGAGGGGGAATGTTTGGCTCGGAGCTTGTGGTACCCCTCACCCGTCTCGAACCGCTACGCGGTTCGATCCACCCTCTCCCACAAGGGGAGAGGGAAGGAGGAAAGAACGCCTTCCCATGCGCGACCGTCTTGAAGACAAGGCCTTCCTGATCCTGATCGTCGCGGTTTCGCTGGCGTTCGCCTGGATACTGACGTCGTTCTACGGCGCCATCCTGTGGGGCGTCGTGATCGCGATCATGTTCGCGCCTTTATACCGGCGGCTGTTGCGCATGATGCCCGAACGACCCACGGCAGCGTCGGTGATCATGTTGCTGGGAATCGTCCTGATCGTGATCCTGCCGCTGACCTTGATCGCAGCGGCGTTGACCCAGCAGGGCGCGGCCGTGGTCGGCCGGATGCAATCCGGGGAGCTGAATTTCGGCAAGCTGTTGCAGCAGGTTCTCGATGCATTGCCGGGCTGGGCCACCGGCCTGCTCGACCGGTTCGGCGTGGCAAGCCTCGGCGAAATGCAGGAGAAGGTGACGTCCGGCCTGATCAAGGGCGGGCAGACCATCGCCTCGCAGGCGCTCGACATCGGCCAGAGCACCTTCTCCTTCATGGTCAGCCTGGCGATCATGCTGTATCTGCTGTTCTTCCTGTTCCGGGACGGCGACAGGCTGGCACGCGGCGTCAAGGAGGCGATCCCGCTGCAGCCCGGGCTTCGTGACGAGTTGCTGGAAAAGTTCACGATCGTGATCCGCGCCACGGTGAAGGGCAACCTGCTGGTGGCCCTGGCGCAGGGCGCGCTGGGCGGCCTCATCTTCTGGATTCTCGGCATCAACGCGGCGCTGCTGTGGGCGGTGCTGATGGCGTTCCTGTCGCTGCTGCCCGCGGTCGGTGCCGGTCTGGTCTGGATACCGGTCGCCGTCTATTTGCTGGCTACCGGCTCGTTCTGGCAGGGCGCGATCCTGATTGCCTATGGTGTCCTGGTGATCGGCCTGGTCGACAACATCATGCGCCCGATACTGGTCGGCAAGGATACTAAACTGCCGGATTATATCGTGCTGATCTCGACGCTTGGCGGCATCGAGGCCTTCGGGCTGAACGGCTTCGTCGTCGGCCCGGTGATCGCGGCGATGTTCATTGCGGCGTGGCAGATTTTCTCGCATCAGCGCAAGCAGGAAAACATGGGTCCGTAAACGCTACGCCGGCCCCTGCGGGACGTCGGCAAAGCGCGTCAGCCACATCACCGGCGGAATGCTGGCCGCTACGATCAAGAGTGCCGCCAGCGCGCCTTCCTCGAAACTGCCGCGGCTGGCGTATTGATAGATCGAGGTCGCCAGCGTCTCGACATTGAGCGGGCGCAACAGCAGCGTCGCCGGCAACTCCTTCAGCCCATCGACAAACACTACGATCACGGCGCCGAGCAGCGCCGGTCGCAGCAGCGGCAGATGAATCCG
This sequence comes from Tardiphaga sp. vice154, assembly GCF_007018645.1. NCBI lineage: Bacteria > Pseudomonadati > Pseudomonadota > Alphaproteobacteria > Hyphomicrobiales > Nitrobacteraceae > Tardiphaga > Tardiphaga sp. vice154. Next base: position 4,769,924 of record NZ_CP041399.1, on the reverse strand, counting down.
GCGCAACGTGGTGAGATCAGGCGCGCCGGCCGATCGTGCGCTGTCGTCGTAGTCGACGGGAATCCGTTCAAACCCGGCCTTGATGAAACCGGTCGGCACCGCCAGAAAGCGGATCACATAGGCGGTCACCACCGCCGCGCCGGAGCCGATCATGATCAATCCGGGGGGCACCATGCCGAGCCACGCGGCCACCGCGTTGAACGCGCCATCGATCGCGAGCAGCGGCGTCAGCAGGCCGAGCGCGAGCACCAGACCGGGCACCGCATAGCCGGCCTGCGCCACCGCCAGCGACAGATCGGCCAGTCCGGAGGCCCGCCAGCGCCGGGCGACGATCACGGTCAGGCCGAGCAGCAGCGCGATGGCCGTGGCGGTGCCGGCGAGCACGATGCTGTGGCCGGCGTCGCGCCACACGGAGCCCGCGCCCGACCACAATTCGCGGCGAAGGGTCTCGCGCAACAAATACAGCAGAGGCACCGCAAAGCCGAGCAGTGCCGGTGTCATACAGGCCGCGAACGCCAGCGCGGCCCTGATGCCATGAAGCGGCTTGCGGGGCGCCAGCCGCGGATTTTCCGCTGAAAACTCGACGCTGACTTGGTTGCGGCCGATGCGCTCGACCGCGATCAGCAACGCGACGATCGCCAGCATCAACAGCGAAAGCTGCGCCGCACCGGGCAGGCTGCCGCGGTTCAGCCAGGTGGTAAAAACCGACACCGTCAGCGTGCGTACGCCGAGATATTCGCTGGCGCCGATATCGTTCAGCGTTTCCAGCGACACCAGGGCCACGCCCACCGCCAGCGCCGGTCGCGCCATCGGCAGCGACACCCGGCGGAAGGTGGTCCAGCGGCCGGCGCCCAGTACTTTGGCCGCTTCGGCGAAGTCGGCGCTGCGATGCTGAAACATGGCGCGCGCGGAGAGGTAGACATAGGGATACAGCACGAGGCCGATGACGAAGATCGCGCCCGGCAACGAGCGCAGGTTCGGCAGCCAGCGGATGGCGTCGGCTGTCGGCATGGCGGTGGCGAGCGCCTGATGCACGAGGCCGAGCGGCTCGAACAGGTCGACATAGACATAAGCCGCCAGATAGGTCGGGATCGCCAGCGGCATCGGCATCAGCCAGATCAGCAGGCGGCGTCCGGCGAAGTTATGCGTCGAGATCAGCCAGGCCGAGCCGGCGCCGATGCCAAGCGTCACGATGCCGACACCGAGCAGCAGCAACGCCGTATCGCCCAACGCCTGCGGCAGCACATAGGCGACCAGATGCGGCCACAGCTCCGGCACGGGCTGCAGCGCCAGCAGCAGGATGCTGACCACCGGCGCCGCCACGGCCAGCGCGGTCAGCGCGGCGATGGTGGTGGCTGTGAACTGGATGTGACGTGATTTCACGCTCGCGCTTTCTTACCCTCTCCCCTTGTGGGAGAGGGTGGCCGCGCGTAGCACGGACGGGTGAGGGGTTGTGTTCTGCGGCACCCCCTCATCCGACGCGGACTTCGTCCGCGCCACCTTCTCCCACAAGGGGAGAAGGAAGAAGAAGTGCCGAGCTGTGCGCCATCCTCAATTATCGAACCCGACCTTGTCGACCAGCGTCGCAGCGGCCTTGCGGTTGGCGGCGATCTTCGCCATCGGCATCGGATCCGGATCGAGCTTGCCGTAGCCGGCAATGGTCGGGTTGATCGCGACGCCCGCGCGCACCGGATATTCGTAATTGGCGTCGGCATAGATCTGCTGGGCCTGCTCGCCGGCCAGCCACTCGATCAGCTTCAGCGCATTGGCCTTGTTCGGCGCGTGCTTGGCCAGCAGCACGCCGGACAGGTTTACATGGGTGCCGCCGCCTTCGAAGGTCGGCAGGATCACGCGGGTGGCTTCCGCCCACGGCTTCTTGTCAGGATCGGCGTTCATCATCAGCGCCCAGTAATAGGTATTGCCGATGCCGAGGTCGCACTTGCCGGCCGCGACGTCGCGCGCCGTCTCGCGGTCGCCGCCCGACGGTTTTTGGGCGAGGTTGGCCTTGACGCCGTGCAGCCACGCTTCGGCCTTCGCCTCGCCGTGGTGAGCGACATAGGCGGCAAACAGCCCGTTGTTGTAGATATGCTGGCCGGAGCGGATGCAGATCCGGCCCTTCCACTTCGGGTCCGCCAGTTCTTCGTAAGTAATGGTGTCCTGCTTGACGCGGTCCCTCGCGGCATAGATCACGCGGGCGCGCATCGAGATGCCGGCCCAGTGGCCGTCGGGATCGCGATATTGCGCAGGCACGTTCTTGTCGATCACGTCCGACTTGATAGGCTGCGTCACGCCGGCCTGCACGGCCTCGTCGATGCGGCCGATATCGACGGTCAGCAACACGTCGGCCGGGCTGTTGGCGCCCTCGGCCTTCATGCGTTGCTCGAGGCCGGACGAGGCGGAGATCACGTTGACCTTGATGCCGGTGTCCTTGCTGAACGCCTCGAACAGCGGCTGCACCAGTTTGGTTTCGCGGTAGGTGTAGACGTTGACCCCCTCGGCGGCGTGCGCGGTGGAGGCGCCGAAACAGGCGAGGGCAAAAACGGCGGTAACAACGGGACGCGCGATCATGAACAACTCCGGACAGCGGGCAATGTGGATGGAGTAGCGCAGTAGGTGGCCACAGACGCGCGACGCAATGTCGCGATTCTACCGTTCTAGAGAGATTCCAGATTTCCGCTGCTGCGAGCTGTGCGGTCGTGCGCCACGGCATTCCGTTGCGCGTGGTCACACGCAACGTTGTAGATTCCCGGATGACAGAACGGGCCCTGGGCGGGCACACATCGCAACTTCGGTGTCTGGATATGCGATCCTGTGCAATTAGGTAGCAGGGTAAATGGAGGGTGGACCGCTTCACCGGTTGCGGTTCGTATTAAGTTAAGGGTAAGACGCTAGCCTTAGCTGCAATTCTGGCACGGAACGGCAGCTCAGATGATGTCCATGGTGAAGCTACAATTGCATCCGCGAACAGGCCTTCGCCGATCCGCGCTTGTGATACTCGGCGTTGTCCTCGGTCTTGTGCTGCCGGGCGGGGCCAATGCTCAGACGCTGCGCGTCGGTGGTACCGGCGCAGCGGCAGGAATGATGAAGACCCTTGGCGAGGCGTTCTCTGCGGCGACCCCGGGCGTTCGGCTGGACATCGTGCCGAGTCTCGGAAGTTCAGGGGGGATCGCCGCCGTCCGGGATGGGGCGCTCGATCTTGCCGCCTCGTCGCGCGAACTGAAGCCCGAGGAAGCTGCGGCGTCGCTGCGGGCCATGCATTTTGCGACGTCTCCATTCGGTCTGGTCAGTTCGAATTCCGCTCCGGGAGATATCAAGAGCGCTGATATAGCGGGGTTCTACGCCAGCGCAGCTTCGACCTGGCCGGATGAATCGCCGGTGCGCGTTATTCTGCGTCCGCGCAGCGAAAGCGATTCCACGCTACTTGGTGCGACATTCCCGGGCATGGTTGCGGCGATCGCCACCATGCGGGAACATCGTGACATCCCCGTCGCGGCGACCGATCAGGACAACTTCCGGATGGCTGAACGGATCGATGGTTCACTGGTCGCCGCCAGCCTGACGCAGGTTCTGATGGAAAAGCCGCGCCTGCGATTTGTCGCCATCGACGGGGTGGCGCCATCGCTGGAAGATCTGGCGCGGGGCAGCTATCCCTACGGCAAGAAATTCTATCTGATACGATCGGCGCGACAAAACCCGACCGTCGATCGCTTTGTCGAATTCCTTCGCTCGCCCGCCGGTGAACGGCTGCTGTGGCAGACCGGAAATCTGACGGTTGCGCATGAGTGATCATGACCATATCGAGCGCCAAGGGCGCTCGTTACGCCGCACCGTGAACGCGGTGGCGCTCTCGATTGCCTGTCTGATCGGCGTGGGCGTGCCTGCAGGCTATGCCGTGGTCGGCTACGGTTTCGAAAGCTCGCGCGCTGCGTTCCGCGTCCAGCTCGGTGCCCATCGCCTGTCGAGGTTCATCTACGAAAACGCGGTGATGTGGCAGTACCAGACGGTGCGCCTTGCCGAAGTCGTCGAGTTGCCGGAGGCGTCGATGGAGGGCGCACGCGAGTGGATCTTCGACCAGGACGGCAATCAGATATTTTCCGGCGGCACGCAGGCGTCTCGCTTCGAACTGAGCCGCGTCGCGCCGGTGGTCGTCGCTGGGGCAACGGTTGGATCGTTTCAGTTCTCCGTCCCGCTCGATCCGCTGCTGCGTCGCCTGGGTATTGTCTCGCTGCTGTCGATTCTGCTCAGCCTTGGCAGCTACTTCGCAGTTCGGGTGCTGCCGCTGCGCGCGCTCGACCGGGCCCTGCGGGAGCTCAGTGCGGCCAATGCGGTCATATCGCGAAAGAATGCCGATCTGCTCGACCAGAACCAATCGCTCGAGGCGCGCGAAGTTGAACTGCGGCGGGCGGAAGCCACCCTCACGCAACGTTCCGGCCAGCTCGTCGAGGCCCAGCGGATGGGGAAAATCGGCGACTGGAGCTATCGACTGGGCGACGACGACATCTGGTGGTCGCCGGAGCTGTATTCGCTTCTGGAATATGATCCGGTGAGCTTCCGTACCAGCCACGCTGCGGTCGTGGGCGGCTACATCGACGACGGCGCGCAGCGCGTGCTCGAAGCCCAGGCCGAGGTGGCGCGCACCGGAGCGATCAAGAGCGTCGATATCAAGTATCGGCGGGGCGATAATTCGATCGGCGATCTGGTCGTAACCAACAAGGCGACGAGCGATGCCGACGGGCATATCATCGGCTTTCACGGCACCATTCAGGACATCTCGGAACGAAAGCGCGCCGAGGAGCAGCTCGAACAGTTGGCCTATCATGATCCGCTGACGGCGCTGGCCAACCGCGCGCTGTTCCACCGCGAACTCAATAGTCTGCTGGTGCGGCAGCTGGTTGGTAAAAGCGGTGCGCTGCTATTGCTGGACCTCGACCGTTTCAAGGAGGTCAACGACTCGCTGGGGCACGCGGCAGGAGACGAACTGCTGGTTCGCGTCGCGCATCTGCTCTCGCGCCAGCTCGGTAGCCGTCACGTTCTCAGTCGTCTCGGCGGAGACGAGTTCGCGATCATCGTGCGAAGCTATACTGCCCTCGCAGAGGTCGAGACGCTGGCTGCACAGGTAATCTCGGCGATCGCCGACCCGATCTCGCTGAGCTCCGGTGAAGTGCTGGTTGGCGCCAGCATCGGGATCGCGCTGTTCCCGCATGACGGCAACAATGTCGGCGATCTGTTGCGCCATGCCGATCTCGCGCTTTACCAGGCGAAAGAGGAAGGTCGCGGACGCGCCAAGTTCTTCAATCCCGACATGAGCGAAATCGTCCAGCACAAGATTGCGCTCGCGCGCGACCTGCGCGGCGCCGTTCAGCAGAACTGCGGACTTGCGGTGCACTACCAACCGCAGGCGGATCTTTCGTCTGGCCGGGTGGTTGGCTTTGAGGCGCTGCTGCGCTGGAACCATCCGGTGCGCGGCAACGTCCCTCCGGCGGAGTTCATCCCGATCGCTGAGAGTTCGCAGCTGATCTGCGATCTCGGTCTGTGGGTGTTACGCGCGGCCACCAACCAGGCCAAGCGCTGGATCGATGCCGGTGAGCCGCCGCGAGAGGTCGCGGTTAACGTGTCCGCCGCCCAGATATGGCATTCGGACTTCATCGGCGATGTCGTACGCGTGCTTAACGAGACCAGGCTGCCGCCGCATCTGCTGTGCCTCGAACTGACGGAAAGCCTGATGGCCGACCATGCCGTGGGACGGGTCCGCAAGGTGCTCACCGAGCTCAAGAAACTGGGCGTCACGCTGGCGCTCGATGATTTCGGGACCGACTATTCGTCGCTCGGCTATCTGACCCAGTTGCCGTTCGACAAGCTGAAGATCGACCGCATCTTCATCGACGGCATCGCTGAATCCGCCAGGGCCCGCAAACTGCTCGAAGGCATCGTTGCGCTCGGGCGCGGTCTGGGCATGACCATCGTGGCCGAAGGCGCGGAGAAAGTCGCCGAAGTGGAGATCCTTCGCAGCTTCCGCTGCGACATGGTCCAGGGCTACGTCTATGCCCGGCCAATGATCGGGAGCGAGGCGATCGCCTTCGCGCGGAGCAAGGATCACGACGCGGACGCGGGCCTGATGACAGTTCAGGCAGCGGTGGCCTGAACCGCGCGTGCTATGCCTTCACCCTGGCGTCGGCGAATACCACTTCGATCAGCGTGCCGGAGCTTGGCGCGGTCTTGATCTGGAAGCGGGCGCGGTTGGCTTCGACCAGCGCCTTGGTCAGCGACAGACTGACGGCCGCGCTGTCCGGCGCCTGGTCGTTCGGGGCTTGGTGGCTGAACGGCTCCATGGCCGCGGCGAGCTCGCTGTCATTGAGGCCGTGGCCGGTGTCGCGGACGCGCAGCACCACGTCGCCCTCGTCCGACAGCGCGGTGGAGACGATCACCTGCCCACCGGCATTGGCGAGATGGATCGAGTTGCCGATCAGGTTCAGCGTTATCTGGCGCAGCGCGCGGGCATCGGCGGTGACCACCGGCGCGAGATGCGACAGCGAGGTACGGATGATGATGCGACCGCGATTGGCTTGCGGCTGCATCACCGAGACGCATTGCTCCACCATCTCGTTGAGGTTTTGCGCGGCGAAAGACAGATCCAGCTTGCCGGTCTCGATCCGTGACAGGTCGAGCAGGTCGTTGACGATCGTCAGCACACGCTCGCCAGAGGCGCGCACGTCTTTCATGTAATCCAGATATCGCTCGTTGCCGAGCGCGCCGAAACGCTCGTCGATCATCACTTCGGCGAAGCCGATGATGGCGTTGAGCGGCGTGCGGACCTCGTGGCTGATCCGCGCCAGCACGTCGGCCTTGGCGGTCGCTGCGTGGTCCGCCTGGCGCCGTGCGGCGAGCAGTTCGCTTTCGGTCTTCTTGGCCTGCGTCAGATCGCGCAGCACGGCGAAGAAGTTGCCGGCGTCCGAGCGGGTGCGGCCGATCATCACCGACATCGGCACCAGGCCCCCGGCGCGAACCTGGCCAAGCGCCTCGCGGCCCTGCTCGAACAGGCTGGCGACATTGTCCTGCTTGATGGCCTCGATATATTCGCGCAGCACGCGCTGGCTCTCCTGGGCGAACAGGTCGATCAAATTGCGCTGTGTCAGCAGCGCGCCGTCATAGCCGAACAGCGCCTCGGCGCTGCGGTTGCAGGCGTGGATATTGCCTTCGGCGTCGAACATCACGACGCCTTCCGCCATGGTGTCGAGGATCGCGGCGAGTTCTTCCGCATTGGCCTGGCCGGCGACCGGCGCTTCGGCGGCTATCGCGGGTGCTGCAACCTCGGCCGGCTGCCCGGCAGCAACGACTGGCGCCGTGCCAAAAATCAGTCCTTCGGCGGGTTCGCCGTCCCACTCGACCGCGAACATGCGGACATCGGTCGGCACCGCAGAGCCGCCAAGGCCGGGCTCTGCATAATGCGCGTCTAGCCCGCCGGCCTGTTCGAGGGCGTCCAGGCTGGGATAGCCCATCATGGACAGGAAAGCCGGATTGGCGTGTATCAGCCGATCCTCCCGGGTGACCAGCACCGGCACCGGCAACAGGTCGAGCAGAGCCTGTTCGCGCGCCACGCCAGAGCCTGGCGCCACGTCAGGGCTTGCACCTTCGTCGGTCGACGCAGCTTCGAACGAGGAATCGGAAGACTGTACGCCTTCGATGCCCACCTCGGCCTCAAGCCTCGCCGACAACTGCCGCGCCAATTCGTGGAAGGCGTTGTTTTCGACCGGCGTCAGTGTCGGCGATTTGAGATCGCCCGGCTGGAACAGCACGACGTTCTGCAAAGGGTCCGCGTGAAGGTCCGGTTCGATGGTCGTTGTCATGTCGGATTCGGTCTCGGGGGTAAGCGCGTTCGGTTCGTCTTCGAGGCTGTCGCCAACCGGTCCGGCCTGGGCGATGTCCGCAGACAGCGATGGCGGCAGTGGATCGTCCGGCGGGACGGGGCGGGGCGGGGCGATCAGCTGAGCGATCGCTTCGAAATTGCGGCAGATGCCGAAGCCGCGCCAACCGTATACATGGTGATCGCGGTCGAACAACGGCAACCCGGCCATTTCGACCGGCAACCGGCCGCCGCCATCGACCGGCCACAGCAGCGTGATGCCGCTCCACGGCGCGCGTGTCGTGAGCGCAGCGGCCATGCGCCCGTCGGGATCGAGGCCGCGATCGGCGGCAATCTCGGTCCAGGGACCGGAAGCGGCCGCACTCGGCGCGCCGATCAGACGCAGGAATTCGTCCGAATTCAGCGCAAAGCGGCCGTCGGCATCGATCTGCCAGGTGAAGCGCAGCGGCGTGCTGCGCGGCGCCAACGCTGCAAGCTCCGGCCCGGCCGCGGGTTCGTCGGCCACGGCTTCGACAAAGGGCGATGGTTCGGAATCGGCCCGCGGCGATACCGCGGCCTGCGAGGGCGCTCCGGTCCGCGCGACGGTCTCGGCAATCGCGGCTTCCAGTTCGGACGTCGGCTCGGGCTCGGGTGCCACTTCGCGATCTTCGAGGACGGCTTCCCGTTCGATGGCGTGATCGACTTCGGTCTCGTGCGCGGTCAGTTCGGGCGGTGCCCGCCTGGCGTCGGCCTCGACCGCATCCTCGGCATCCGCCGGTTCGGTTGGCGGGGCTTGGCTTTCGACGCGCGTGGATTGCAGCATCTCGGCCGGCGGTTCGATCGGCGTAGCCTGCGCCACGCGAGGCACGATCAGCGCGACCAGCCCGACATCGGCGCCGCTGCCGACGCGTTGCAGCACCATATGGCCGAAGCCGATCGGGGTCTCGTGGCGTCCCACCTGCAGTGCATCGTTGCGCGCGCTGTCGAGGTCAGCCCCATTGAGGTCGTGGAAACCGAGCAAAGCCTGCGCTGCCGGGGAGGCGCCGATGAATTGCCCGTCGCGCGCAAACGCGGCAATCGGCGCGTCGATGCCCTCGACCAGATTTTGCAACCGCTGCAGGAGCGGCATGAAGCGGCCCGTCGGCTCCACCGCCACCACCAGCAGGCCGGCGCCGCCATCGGTGAAGTCCAGCCGTGCGCAGGCGCAGGTCATCAGGCTGCCGAGCGCTGCGCCAAATCCGCGCAGCCGCTCCAGCCGTACCGCGCCGTTTTCCGGCAGCCGCTCGCCGAGTTGCGCGATCTGGCGGCGATGCGGATCGGCGGGGCCGAAGCTTCTGGTGAACAGGGCTGCGGCGTGTTCGGCATCGAACAGCCTTGCGCCGACCGGATTGGCCCACAGGATTCGCGTGCCGTCGAGCGACCACAGCCAGGCCGGCTGGTTGCTTGTCGCGTGCAAGGCCAGCCTGGCATCGCTGACGCCTCGCAACTGGATTTCCGCGCTGTTCATCGGCACTTCATGGCTTACGAATGGAGACCCGCGGGGCGAGTCGGCGGCTTCATCGTTTCAGCATTAACACTTAATTCAGTATCGCGCGCGGTGACGCGCAGGTCCACGGCAGCGCCGTTTTTGCATCGTCGAATGTGGAACAACGTTAATTTGCAAGAGCTGCCGAACGGCTGGCCGGCCATTGTGTGGGGAGTTGCAAAACCAATGCAATGGTTCACGATGGAGCGCGGGACAGCACGCCGCCTCAACATCGACGTCTGGCTCGCAAGAAGGCAGAGATCACGGGAAACAGCCCAAACGGAGCAGCGGATGGCTCCGTCAACGTACAGAGGAGTGGGACATGAGCGGCGACAAGTTCGAAATTCCCAAGGAAATGCGGACCATGGCCGAGGCCAGTTTCAACCAGGCGCGTGCATCATTCGAGAAGTTCATGGCCGGAGCACACGATACGGCCGCCACCATCGAGGACCGCGGCGCCACCGTACGTGAAGGCGCCAAGGACATCAGCAGCAAGGCCATTACCTTCGCCGAGAAGAACGTCGCCGCGTCGCTGGACTACGCCCAGCAATTGCTGCACGCCAAGGACCTCGGCGAGGTGATGCGATTGCACAGCGAATATGTGCAGGGGCAGATGAAATCTCTCGCCGAGCAGGCCAGTGAGATGGGCCAGATCGTCAGCCGGGCCGCGATGGATGCCGCCAAGCCGAAGACCTGACCAAATTTGGCAACGGTGACCAAACTGCTCGATCTTTCGGCAGAAAACCTATCAAGAACCTATCAAGAGTTGTGAATTCTCAGATGGTCGGCCGAGACGTGAATCTTGGCCGACCAGTTATGCTATATTGCCATGCAATATTTCGTTGCAATGCACAAATCCGATATGATATTCTGTTTACGATGCTTAACGCCGGTTTTGACGGCGTTTCGTTCCGGCTGTCCTGGGGACATTGGCGTCTTTAGCGGCAGTTGACCGGTCTCGTTTTCATTTATTGCAGCGAAGGATGCACGTCATGGCCGACTCCATCGATCCGTTCTCATCTTCCGTCATTCCGTTTCAAGTGCCCGAGCAGGTTCGCGAATTGGCCGAGAAGGGCGTTTCGCAGGTCCGCGAAGGTTACGCCAAGTTCAAGGACGCCGCTGAAACCCATAATGGTACCGTCCAGGCTGTGGTGACCACGGCCGCCCGCGGCGTGACCGATTTGTCGGCGAAAATGCTTGAAATCGTCAAGACCAACACCAATTCGGGGTTGGATTTCGCGCAGGATCTGATCGGCGTGAAGTCGCCGTCGGCGGCGCTGGAACTCTGGATGTCGTTTAACCGCAAGCAGGTCGAAGCCTTTACTGGCCAGACCAGGGAACTCGCCGAACTGACCCAGAAGATTGTCTCGGAAACTGCCGAGCCGATCAAAACCGGCGCCTCCAAGCTGTTCCAGCCCGCAGCCTGATCGGTTTGAACGCACCGAATGCGGAAAGCCCGGGCGTCAGCCCGGGCTTTTTGCTGGCATCGACCCGATCCGCCGACGCTCCGCCGGATTCGAGGCAAGATTCATCGATTTCAGCCGCTTGGCGGCCTTGCCAAAGCGCTGCGTTGCACCTAGTTTCCCGCCTGTTCGCGACCCCTGTTTCGGGGCCGTCAGGATGCAGTTGTAGCTCAGTTGGTTAGAGCGCCTGTTTGTGGAGCAGGAGGTCGCTGGTTCGAGACCAGCCAACTGTACCATGCGCTCGCCCGCACGCGTGGCCGAGGCTGCCTTGATAAACGCTCACAATCTCCCCACGCATGGTTGCCCCCACGCATGTCCGCCCCGGGCAAGCATGTGCTGCCGTCAGGTCAGTTGTCCACTGATGCTGCCTCCGTCACGTGGGAACCAGCATGTCAAAGCTTCGTTGCCTTTTTAAATCGGCAGGAGGCCAGCATGAACAACGTGACCATCAGCGACAGTGGCATTGCAGTGATGTGCGATATCGCGCGGGCGTCAGGCCTTGATCTTAATGATGACAAGCAACAGGTGCTTGATCAACTGATTGCCGATGGACTGGTCGAACAGTCGAGCGCTGCGAAAACGACCGAAGCCACCAAATTTGCCGTGACGCCGAAAGGCCAGCAGCTACTCGACGAACGCGGTGTCGGCGTCAACGAGTCCTGAAACGCGAATTGTTGAGTTGGACCCGCACCTCGTTGGCGGCAAGGAGAGTTCGTGAGCATCGAAGTCAACGCCGATCATAAGGCCGAGATCGATCGGCATTTTACGTGGCTTGAGCAGCGGTTGCCGGCCGGACCTGCAAGATATGTCAATTGGCTACGGCGGCCGTCGTCGAAACTGGTACGGATTCCGCTTTCGCTGCTGCTCATGGTCGGTGGTGTCTTCAGCATTTTGCCGGTACTCGGCCTGTGGATGCTTCCGCTGGGCATGCTCCTGATCGCGCAAGACGTGCCCGTTCTGGAAAAACCCGTCGCACGATCGTTGGGATGGGCTGAGCGCAAATGGACGGAACGTCAGCGCAAGAAGCAGCTCGAAAAAGAACGCGTCAGGAACATCGACCGCGTGACGAAATAACAATGCGCTGAATATGTCGCAACGCGTACCACGATCCGCTGTTTGGACAGTGCTGCGGTGCAGCTTGTGACTCAAAAACCCGCTTACTCATAAATCGCTCTCATACCCTTGAACGGCTTGCAAATTCTGCTTTCACGAATCAGTGGCTTGATTCATTTTCGTGTTCTGGGGTCAATCTGGAGGCGGATCATATGAACGTAATTGTTTTTGCGTCGCGTAAAGGTGGCTCAGGCAAGAGCACACTGGCGGCGCATCTTGCTGCTCAAATTCAAAAGTCGTCCAAGAAATGTCTGTTGATCGATGCCGATCCGCAGGCGTCGCTGACGCTGTGGCACAAGCTGCGCGGCACCAATGAACCGATGATCAAGACGGCGACCCGTTCGGTTGCCGAGCTGATCAATGCAGCAAAGAAGGAGGGCGTGGAGTGGGTGTTCATCGATACGCCGCCGACCAACGCGGCCGTGGTCGATGACGCGATCAAGCATGCGACCATGGTCATCATCCCGGCTCGTCCTGGCGTGTTCGACGTCGATGCGGTGCAGGACACGATCCAGAGCTGCCGCACCTCGCGCAAGCCCTATGCGGTCGTGATCAACGGGGCCCCGGCGCGTCGCGATGAGGTCGAGAGCCGCATCGTCACCGTCGCACGCGAGGCGCTGAGCAAGTTCAAGGCCCCGGTGTGGTCGGGCCAGATCACCAACCGCGCGGATCTGCTGCTGGCTTTGGCCGAAGGCGAAGGCGCCCGCGAATATGCCGCCGATGGCCGCGCCGCCGGCGAGATCGCCAAGCTCTGGGCCGCCATCGAACGCTCGATCAAGGCTATCCGCGGCACCATGTCGGCCACCGGCACGATGCACAAGCAGGCCGCGTAACATCCACCAAGCCGCTGACAAAGACGCGCGTACACCGGTACGCGCGTCTTTGTCATGTGCGCTTCAGCGATGTCATGTGCGCTTCAGCGATGTCATGTGCGCTTCAGCGATGTCATGTGCGCTTCAGCGGTCGGCGCGGCTGACCACGTCCATCAGTTCAGCAATCTTGCGCCGCTGGTCGGCCTTGTTGCCGGATGAGATCGCGTGCTCGACGCAGTGCGCGACATGGTCACGCAGGATCTCCTCCTCTACCCGCCGCAATGCCGCGCGCGCCGCCGCAATCTGTGTCACGACGTCGATGCAATAGCGGTCGGTTTCGACCATGCCGGCGATGCCCCGCACCTGGCCTTCGATTCGTTTGAGGCGTTTCAAACATGATGTCTTGATCTCGCTGCTCATGGGCCTAATATACCCCCTCAGGGTATCCGCTTCAAGCGACGAGGGTCCAATGGCAGAGATTGTTCACAAGCATGGCGCGTGCTGTTGCGCGCCGAACGAGACGCCAGCCGCCGTCGATATGCGCGAGACCGATCCGGTGTGCGGCATGAAGGTCGAACGCGCCACGGCCAAGCATCGCTTCAGCTACAAGGATGTGGAGTACCTGTTCTGCGGCGGCCGCTGCCGCGAGCGCTTTGCCGCCGATCCGGAATCCTTTTTGAAACCGAAACAGCCGGCGCCTGCGGCGCCCGCCGGCACGATCTACATCTGTCCGATGGATCCGGAGGTCCGGCAGGTCGGCCCGGGTACCTGTCCGATCTGCGGGATGGCGCTGGAGCCCGAACAGGTCTCCCTCGAGGATGCGCCGGATCCCGAACTGGTCGATATGAGCCGGCGTTTCAAGATCGCGCTGGCGCTCACGCTGCCGGTGTTCGTGCTGGAGATGGGCGCGCATCTCGGCCTGATGACCCTGGTCGCGCCGGCCACTTCGAACTGGATTTCCTTCGTGCTGGCGACGCCGGTGGTGCTGTGGGCCGGCGCCCCGTTCTTCGTGCGCGGCTGGCGCTCCGTGGTCACGCGCCACCTCAACATGTTCACGCTGATCGCGATGGGCACCGGCGTAGCCTGGATCTACAGCGTGATTGCTACGCTGGCGCCGCAGCTTTTCCCGCCGGCGTTCCGCGATCATCATGGCGCGGTCGCGGTGTATTTCGAAGCGGCTGCGGTCATCATCGTGCTGGTGCTGCTCGGCCAGGTGCTGGAATTGCGCGCCCGCAACCAGACCTCGGGCGCGATCCGGGCGTTGCTCGGCCTTGCGCCGAAGACCGCGCGACGGATCGGCGCCGATGGCGACGAAGACGTATCGCTCGACCTCATCGCGGTCGGCGACCTCTTGCGCGTCCGCCCCGGCGAGAAAATCCCGGTCGACGGCCTCGTTACCGAAGGCCGTTCCGCGGTCGATGAATCGATGGTGACCGGCGAGTCGATGCCGGTGACCAAGGCCGAAGGCGCGCGCGTCATCGGCGGCACGGTGAACCAGAGCGGGGGGCTCGTATTGCGCGCCGACAAGGTCGGCCGCGATACCATGCTGTCACGTATCGTCGAGATGGTCGCCAAGGCGCAGCGCTCGCGCGCACCTATCCAGCGCCTTGCCGACAAGGTCGCTGGCTGGTTTGTGCCGTTGGTGATCGCGGCTGCGGTGCTGGCGTTTGCGGCCTGGGCGATGTTCGGGCCGGAGCCGCGCCTGACCTATGCGCTGGTTGCCGCCGTCACGGTGCTGATCATTGCCTGCCCATGCGCGCTCGGGCTGGCGACGCCGATGTCGATCATGGTCGGCATCGGCCGCGGCGCTCAGGCCGGCATTCTGGTGCGCGATGCCCAGGCGCTTGAGCGGCTGGAAACCATCGATACCGTGGTGATCGACAAGACCGGCACGCTTACCGAGGGCCGGCCGAAAGTCGTTGCCATCACCGCCGCCGAAGGCGTTGCGGAAGACGAGGTGTTGCGATGGGCCGCTTCCATCGAACGGGCCAGCGAACATCCGCTGGCGCAGGCGATCGTCCAGGCCGCGCATGAACGCGGCATGGCGCCAGGCGAGGTCCGTGATTTTGCCGCGCCTTCCGGCAAGGGCGTATCGGGCCGCATCGACGGCAAACAGGTGGCGCTCGGCAATGCGATGCTGATGGCGGAGCTGAACGTGGATACGTCGGACCTGAACGGCATCGCCGAAGCCGCGCGCGCCAACGGCGCCACCGCGATCTATATCGCCGTCGATGGCCGCGCAGCGGGCGTGATCGCGATTGCCGATCCGGTCAAGCCGTCGGCCCAGGCCGCCCTGCAAGAGCTGCGCAAGGATGGTCTGCGGATCGTGATGCTTACCGGCGACAACCGCACCACCGCGCTGGCGGTGGCGAAGACGCTGGGGATAGACGAGGTCGAGGCCGGCGTGTTGCCGGACCGCAAGAGCGAGGTGGTGGAGCGACTGCGCGCTTCGGGCCGCCGCGTCGCGATGGTCGGCGACGGCGTCAACGACGCACCGGCGCTGGCGGCCGCCGATGTCGGCATCGCGATGGGCACCGGCACCGACGTCGCGATCGAGAGCGCGGGCATCACTTTGCTCACCGGCGACCTGATGGGTCTAGTCCGTGCGCGGAAATTGTCGAAAGCCACGATGAGCAACATCCGGCAGAATCTCACCTTCGCCTTCGTCTACAACGCCGCCGGCGTGCCGATCGCGGCCGGTGTGCTGTATCCGGTGTTCGGGCTGCTGCTGTCGCCGATGGTCGGCGCCGCGGCGATGGCGCTGTCGTCGGTCAGCGTGATCGGCAACGCGCTGCGGCTGGCGAAGGTCAAATTGTAGCCCGGATGGCGCGAAGCGAAATCCGCGATCGGCTGAACGATCGCACTGTTCCCGGATTGCGCTACGCTCCATCCGGGCTACGACCACTACGCCAAAAAAAAGCCGGGCTCACACGAGCCCGGCCGAGATATTGGCCTCGAGAGGCCGACACAATCACCTTCCAAGAGGGATGACCAAGGCTCCGCACCACTGGAGGAGGGGGATAAACGCGGCGCGACGCCTCAGCTTGCACCAAATATGATCCCCGTTCTGCGCGCCCGGCAACGCCCCGCTCGGCATGTCAGTCATGCAGCAGGCGGTTACCGCGGTGGAATATCAGCCCGGCCAGCGTTGCGCCTTGCTGACGATGAAATCGCGGAACACCTGGACGCGGGCGACCGATTTCAATTCCTCGGGATAGACGAAATAGGTGTCGAGCTGGATCGAATCGGATTCGCCGAACAGTTGCACCAGCCGGTTGTTCTCCTCGACCAGATAGTCCGGCAACGCGGCGATGCCGAGCCCCTGCTGGCAGGCGCGCACCAGGCCCAGGATGTTGTTGACCTTGAAGTAGGATTCGCGCGGGCCGGAGCCGTTGCGACCGGCCTCGACCAGCCAGTTGCGGTTCTGCAGATGCGGGGCCACGCCGCCGTCGCTCAGCGTGATGATGCGGTGGCCGTCGAGTTCGTCCAGCGTCCGCGGCGTGCCGAAATGCTTGACGTATTCCGGCGCGCAATAGGCGTGAAAACCCATCGCGAACAGCTTGCGCTGGATCAGGTCTGGCTGGGTCGGCTTGCGGGTGCGGATGGCCACGTCGGCCTCGCGCATCGACAGATCGAGCTCCTCGTCGGTGACGATCAGCGAGATGCGGATTTCCGGATACAGCGCGGTGAATTCGCCGAGCCGGGGGATCAGCCAGTTGATGCCGACGCCGGGGGTGGTGGTGACCTTGAGGTCGCCGCTCGGCCGCTCGCGGCTGTCGGTCAGTTTGGCGCGCGCCGCCTGCAGCTGCATGAACACGTCATGCGCGGTGCGGAACAAAAGGTCGCCCTGTTCGGTGAGGATCAGGCCGCGGGCATGTCGGTGAAACAGCGAGACAGACAATTCCTGTTCGAGCGCGCTGACCTGGCGCGACACCGCGGATTGCGACAGGCCGAGTTGCTCGCCGGCATGCGTGAAGCTTCCCGCCTCCGCTGCCGCGTGAAACACCTTCAGCTTGTCCCAGTCCATGTCGTTAAATCCATCACGAGAGCGTCCCATGTCTACTCCGCCGCTGCGCGGTCGTGGGCGTGGGCCGCCAGATAACGTTCGGCTTCGAGCGCTGCCATGCAGCCCATGCCGGCGGCGGTGACCGCCTGGCGCCAGGTTTCATCCGCCACGTCGCCGGCGGCGAACACGCCGGGCACCGACGTTGCGGTGGAGTTCGGTGCTACCTCGATATAGCCGGACGGCCGCAGCTTGATCTGATCCTTGACCAGCTCGGTTGCGGGCGCATGCCCGATGGCGATGAACACGCCGTCGGCCGGCACGTCCTGCGTTGTGCCGGTCTTGACGTTCTTCAGCCGGACATGGGTGACCTTGGCCGGGCCTTCGGTGCCGCAGATCTCATCGATCGCCGAGTCCCAGATGACCTCGATCTTGGGATGCTTGAACAGCCGTTCCTGCAGGATGCGTTCGGCGCGGAAATGGTCGCGGCGGTGCACGACCGTCACCTTGGACGCGAAATTGGTCAGGAACAGCGCTTCCTCGACCGCCGTGTTGCCGCCGCCGACCACCACGACCTGCTTGCCGCGATAGAAGAAGCCGTCACAGGTGGCGCAGGCGGAGACGCCGCCGCCGGCAAATTTCTCTTCCGAAGGCAGGCCGAGCCAGCGCGCCTGCGCGCCGGTGGCGAGAATCACGGTTTCGGCGAGATAGACATCGCCCGAATCGCAAGCGATACGGAACGGGCGCTGCCTTGTGTCGAGCTCAGTGACGAGATCGGTGACAAGCTTCGTCCCGACATGCGCCGCCTGCTTTTCCATCTGCTCCATCAGCCACGGGCCCTGGATCACGTCGGCAAAGCCCGGATAATTCTCCACGTCCGTGGTGATGGTGAGCTGGCCGCCGGGTTGCATGCCCTGGATCAGGACGGGCTCCAGCATCGCACGGGCGGCATAGATCGCCGCCGTGTAGCCGGCGGGGCCGGAACCGATGATGACGACTTTCGCGTGGATGGGGGCGGCCATGGTCTATCCCTTTCTGAAGGGAGGGCTGGGGACGACGTGCTTGCGCCAGGGCGGCAGCGTCGAAAGTGTCAGATCGAAGTCCGTCAAACTCTAGGATATCTGTGGAGCTATGCAAGAATTGCAATCCGCATCGGCATTTTTTCCCCAGATCGCGCTTAATTTTTGCGTCGCACGCGCAATAAAATTGCGTCAGCTAACGCTCCTGCGTTAAGAGAGTCGGCCACTGCTCATAAGGATCTGCCGCGCGTGCCGAAAAGCCTAGACGAGATCGACCTCAAGATCCTCACCGAGATCCAGGCCGACGGCCGCATCACCAATGTCGAACTGGCCAAGCGGGTCGGCATCTCGCCGCCGCCCTGCCTGCGCCGGGTGCGGACGCTGGAAGAGGCCGGTTACATCCAGGGTTACCGCGGCCTGCTCGATCCACGGCTGCTCGGCTTCGACGTCACGGTGTTTGCGTCGGTGCATCTGTCGAGCCAGGCCGATGCCGATCTCAAGGCATTCGAGGATTTTGTCCGCCAGGAGCCTTTGGTGCGGGAATGCTGGATGCTATCGGGCGAGATCGACTTCATTTTGAAGTGCGTGGCGCCGGACATGGCCACCTTCCAGGAATTCGTCGGCCAGCTCACCGCCGCGCCGCATGTACGTAACGTCCGCACCTCGCTGGTGCTGCACAATTCCAAATACGCCGCAGCCGTGCCGTTGGAGTTGAAAGTCGCGGACTGACTCTTTCCCTTATCCAAGCAGCGAAGCTATGCAGAGGAGAGAGTAGCGCGTTGGTCAGCCAAGCGAACCACCGGGACGGGTTGGGTCAACACGTGCAGTCGCGCTTGCCGCACCACCCACACCCGGCCGGCCACCCTTGTAACTTGCCGAATGCCGTTTCTGCTAAGCTTGGCGGAGCGGTGGCAGGCGAAAGACCGCATCACCTGAGGGACACCAAGCCCGTTGGGGAGCGTGGGTCTTCGCCTGCCGTTCCATCGAACCCGAACAGTCGCTTGGGCCGCTTTGCGAGCCCGCTTGCGCAAGGATGGGATCAGATGGACGCGATTTACGTTGGCATCGATGTTTCGAAGGACCGGCTGGACGTAGCGGTACGCCCAACGGGCCAGAGTTTTGCGGTCGCCCGAGATGGCGCGGGGATCGACGAACTGATCGGACGACTGAAGGCGATCTCGCCACGGCTGGTAGCCATCGAGGCGACCGGCGGCTTCGAGACGGTTGTCGCAGCGGGCCTCGGCGGAGCAAGCCTGCCGGTGGTGATCGTCAATCCGGCGCAGGTGCGCTTCTTTGCCAACGCGGTTGGCAAGCGCGCCAAGACCGATCCGATCGATGCCATGGTGATCGCGCATTTTGCCGAGGCGACCAAACCGCAGCTGCGTCAGCTGCCCGACGAGATGACGCGCCTGCTTGCCGATCTGGTCGCGCGCCGGCGCCAGATCGTCGAGATGATCGCGGCGGAAAGCCAGCGTGCCCGTCGCGTCAGTAATCCGCGGTTGAAGAAGAGCATCGCCCGGCTGCGCAAGGCGCTGGAGAAAGAGCTGGCTGAACTGGACGACGATATCCGCGATCACGTCCAGGGCACGCCGGCCTGGGCCGAGAAGGAAGATCTGCTGGCCTCGGTCCCGGGCATCGGGCCGACGATTGCCCGCAGCCTAATCGCCGAATTGCCGGAACTGGGCACGCTTGATCGCCGTCAGATCGCCGCGCTTGCGGGTCTGGCGCCATGGACCCGGCAATCCGGCCAATGGCGCGGCAAGAGCTTCATCGGCGGCGGCAGAGCCAGCGTGCGCGGCGTGCTGTTCATGGGCGCCATGGTCGCCGCTCGCTTCAATCCGACGCTCAAACTGTTTCGAGACAAACTCGTTGCCGCCGGCAAGCCCAAGCTGGTGGCGATCATTGCGGTCGCCCGCAAGCTACTCACCATCCTCAACGCCATCCTCCGGGACAAAACGCCATGGCAGCCCAAAAACGCTTGACCCGAAAGACAGTCGCTCCCCACGCGAAGCGCGGGGGAGGGAAAACCAGGCATGCAATTGTAGTTATTACGCCTTGTTGCGCAGCATCGCGTCCGCGCTGATCGGACCACCGCCCGCCGTCGCCAGATACAAACAGGCGAAGCAGAACAGGATCGCGGCGGTGCCGCCGTTCAGCAGCGGCAGGAACACCGGATCGGCGCCCTTGAACATGTGGCCGATGAAATAGGCAAAGGCCATTTCGCCGGCCAGAATGAAGGCGACGATGCGGGTGAACAGGCCGATCAGCAGCAGCGCACCAAGAATCAGTTCGAGCGTTCCGGCGGCACCGATCAGCGAGAACAATTCAACCTTGGCGAAATACGGCACGGCCGGGAATTTGAAGATCTTGGCGATGCCATACTGCAGTAGCAGCAGGCCGGTGATGAAGCGAAACAGGCTGAGCGCCGTCGGCTGGTATCTCGAAAGAGTCTGGTCCATGTCATTTGTCCCCCATGTGATGACAAATCGCTCTTAGCATTATTGCAGCGCGAGATGCCCTTCACTCTCATGTGAGGAACACGTTATCGCCGCAATTATTCCTGCCGGCCGGAGCCCAGTTCAACCGTGCGCGCAGCAAAAAGCCGCGCACCAGGCGCGGCCTTTGCATTTCGGTCAGCGTGCGATCTTAGCGCCACTCGACCTTGGTGATCTCGTAAGCCTTGGCGCCGCCGGGGGCGACGACTTCGACGGTGGCGCCCTTGGCCTTGCCGATCAGCGCGCGCGCCATCGGCGAGGTGATCGAGATGCGGCCCTTCTTGGCATCGGCTTCCGGCTCGCCGACGATCTGCCAGACGGCCTTCTTCTCGGTGTCCTCGTCGACCAAAGTCACGGTGGCGCCGAACATGATGGTGTCGCCGGACAGCTTCGAGATGTCGATGATTTCGGCGCGCCCGATCTTGTCCTCGAGCTCGTTGATGCGGCCTTCGTTGTGCGACTGCTCTTCCTTGGCGGCGTGGTATTCGGCGTTTTCCGAAAGGTCACCATGCGATCGCGCCTCGGCAATCTGTTCGATGATCCGCGGACGGTTCACCGACTGACGCTCCTTCAACTCGACTTCCAGCGCGGCATAGCCGCCTGCGGTCATCGGGACCTTTTCAACCATCGCTTTTCGTCCTTTAACGTCATGCCGGCGCCATCGCGGCGCGCACGAAACCATTCAATCTGCGAGATGTCGGCGACTGCGCTTGCAGCCAAGGACTGCAAACAGGCCCGGCAAGTGCCGAAACAGAACAATATCACGACCGGTGAGTTCCGGTCGTGTCAGGTTTATTGCCGATCGCGGCCCCGGCGTGCCGCCCGGCCTTAATCAGGTTTCGGAAAAGTAACTCTGCAAGGTGCGGACCTCAAGGTCTCCGCCCAGATAGGCGCGGATGCCTTGGGCTGCCGCCACAGCGCCCGAAAGAGTGGTGTAATACGGAACTTTATGCAAGAGGGCAGCGCGCCGCAGCGACCGGCTGTCGGCCAAAGCCTGCGGCCCGTCGGTGGTGTTGAAGACCAGCTGGATCTCGCCATTGGTAATGGCGTCGACGATATGCGGCCGGCCTTCCAGCACCTTGTTGATCTTGACGGCGGGTACGCCATTGTCGGCCAGGAAGCGCTGCGTGCCCGAGGTGGCGAGCACCTTGAAGCCATTGTCCGACAGCAGCTTCACGGTCGGCAGGATCCGCGTCTTGTCGCTTTCGCGTACCGAGACGAACACGGTGCCCTTACGCGGCACGCGGGTGCCACCGCCGAGCTGGCTCTTCGCAAATGCCACCGCGAAGGTCTGGTCGATACCCATCACCTCGCCGGTGGAGCGCATCTCCGGGCCGAGCACGGTATCGACGCCGGGGAAGCGGGCAAACGGGAAGACCGATTCCTTGACGCCAACATGGCCGAGCGTGCGCTTCTTCAGATTGAACGAAGCGAGCTTCTCGCCGGCCATGATGCGGGCGGCAATCTTGGCGACCGGGATGCCCATCACCTTGGCGACGAACGGCACGGTGCGCGACGCGCGCGGATTGACTTCGAGCACGTAGATGTCGCCGTCCTTGATGGCGAACTGCACGTTCATCAGGCCGACGACGTCGAGACCGAGCGCCATGTCGCGGGTCTGCTGCTCGAGCCGTTCGATCATTTCAGGATCGAGCGAATGCGGCGGCAGCGAACAGGCGGAGTCGCCGGAGTGGATGCCGGCTTCCTCGATGTGCTCCATGATGCCGACGACGAACGTGTCCTTGCCATCGCACAGGCAGTCGACGTCGATCTCGATGGCGTCCGACAGATAGCGGTCGAACAACAGCGGGTTCTTGCCGAGCACGGTGTTGATCTGGCCGGTCTTGTCGTTCGGGTAGCGCGACTTGACGTCGGCGGGCACCAGCTCGGGCAGGGTGCCGAGCAGGTAATCGCCGAGCTGGCTCTCCTCGCGGATGATCTGCATGGCGCGGCCGCCGAGCACGTAAGACGGACGCACCACCAGCGGCAGGCCGAGGTCAGCGGCAACCAGGCGTGCCTGCTCGACCGAATAGGCGATGCCGTTCTTCGGCTGCTTCAGCTTCAACTTGTCGAGGATGCGCTTGAAGCGGTCGCGGTCTTCGGCCAGATCGATGGCGTCGGGCGAGGTGCCGAGGATCGGCACGCCGGCGTCTTCCAGTGCATGCGCCAGCTTCAGCGGGGTCTGGCCGCCGAACTGCACGATGACGCCGTGCAAGGTGCCGTTCTGCTTTTCGGTATCGATGATCTCGAGGACATCCTCGGCCGTCAGCGGCTCGAAGTACAATCGGTCCGCCGTGTCGTAGTCGGTCGACACGGTTTCCGGGTTGCAGTTGATCATGATCGTCTCATAGCCGGCGTCATGCAGCGCGAAGCAGGCGTGACAGCAGCAATAATCGAACTCGATGCCCTGGCCGATCCGGTTCGGACCGCCGCCGAGGATGATCACCTTCTTCTTGTCGGTCGGCGCGCTTTCGTCGGAGAAGCCGCCGGCGAACGAGGATTCGTAGGTCGAATACATATAGGGCGTCGGCGAGGCGAATTCGGCCGCGCAGGTGTCGATGCGCTTGAACACCGGGCGGACGTCGAGTGAACGCCGCAGCGTCTTCACTTCTTCCTCGGTCTTGTTCGCCAGCACCGAGAGCCGGGCGTCGGAGAAGCCCATCGCCTTCAGCGTCCGCATGCCGAACGCATGGCCGGGCAGGCCGTTTTCCTTGACCTTGGCTTCCATCTCGACGATGCCGCGCATCTCCGAGAGAAACCACGGATCGATCTTGCAGGAGGTGAAGATCTCGTCGTCGCTCCAGCCGAGCCGCATCGCCTGCGCTACCTGCAGCAGGCGGTCCGGCGTCGGCGTGCCCAAGGCGGCGCGGACGGCGTTCTTGTCGTCACCGCGGCCGAGATCCTCGATCTCGATCTCGTCGAGGCCGGTGAGGCCGGTCTCCAGGCCGCGCAGCGCCTTCTGCAGGCTTTCCTGGAAGGTACGGCCGATCGCCATGACCTCGCCGACCGATTTCATCGAGGTGGTCAGCGTGCGGCTGGCGCCGGGGAATTTCTCGAAGTTGAAGCGCGGAATCTTGACGACGACGTAGTCGATGGTCGGCTCGAACGACGCCGGCGTGGCGCCGCCGGTGATGTCGTTGGCGATCTCGTCGAGCGTGTAGCCGACGGCGAGTTGCGCCGCGACCTTGGCGATCGGGAAGCCGGTGGCCTTGGAGGCCAGCGCCGAGGAGCGCGACACCCGCGGATTCATCTCGATCACCACCATGCGGCCGTCGGCCGGATTGACGCCAAACTGCACGTTGGAGCCGCCGGTCTCGACGCCGATCTCGCGCAGCACCGCCAATGAGGCGTCGCGCATGATCTGGTATTCTTTGTCGGTCAGGGTCAGGGCAGGCGCAACGGTTATGGAATCGCCGGTGTGCACGCCCATCGGATCGATGTTCTCGATCGAGCAGACGATGATGCAATTGTCGTTCTTGTCGCGCACCACCTCCATCTCGAACTCTTTCCAGCCGAGCACGGATTCCTCGATCAGCACTTCGGAGGTCGGCGAGGCGTCGATGCCGCGCTCGACGATCTCGATAAATTCGGCCTTGGTGTAGGCGATGCCGCCGCCGGTGCCGCCCATCGTGAAGGACGGGCGGATCAGGGCCGGGAAGTCGATCACGTCGAGCGCGCGCAGCGCGTCCGGCAGGTTCTTAACCTGCACCGAGCGCGGCGTTTCCAGGCCGATCTTGGTCATCGCCTCGCGAAAGCGCTGGCGGTCCTCGGCCTTGTCGATGGCATCCGCGGTGGCGCCGATCATCTCGACGTCGAATTTCTCCAGCGTGCCCTGCTTGCGGAGGCTAAGGGCGCAGTTCAGCGCGGTCTGGCCGCCCATGGTCGGCAGCAGCGCGAAGCCCTTGGAGCGGTCGCCGCGCTCCTTTTCGATGATCTTGGCGACGATTTCCGGGGTAATCGGCTCGATATAGGTCGCGTCCGCCAGATCCGGGTCGGTCATGATGGTGGCCGGATTCGAATTGACGAGGACGATCCGGTAGCCCTCTTCCTTCAGCGTCTTGACCGCCTGGGTGCCCGAATAGTCGAATTCGCACGCCTGGCCGATCACGATGGGACCGGCGCCGATGATCAGGATGGTGGATATGTCAGTGCGTTTGGGCATTGCATCTCGCGATTGGTCGAAACTGGGCACAAAAAAAGGGCGCGCGTCGCGCGTCCCTTGAGCCGGGCGCGGGTCGATCCTCGCGCGCGGCTGTCTTTAGACCAGTATAGCCGTGCAAGGAAGGCTTTTAAAGCCGCCTTCGACCGGGAATGCACCGCTTTAGGGCTCCGCCTGAGCCGGCTCGCCGAGCCGAAGCTGCGGAGCAGCGAAGGATGGAGGCCCAGCCTGGATTTGAACCAGGATAAGGAGCCTTGCAGGGCTCCCGCGTAACCTTCCGCCACCGGGCCACGCTTATTGATACCGCTTATTGGGTGCGCCAGCCAGCGTTACCCGTCGTTAGACTTAATCCGGCGGCTCGGGCCCGCTTACGAAGCGGGGTGCGCCACGAAGGTCATCCGCCAGCGGTTGTGGCCGATATTGTTCGGCGCCCGTACGGCCGAAAAACCGGCGGCGGCGAGCTTGGCCAGCATGTCGGCTTCGCTGTAATGCTGCAGACCGATTCGGGTTCGCAACTGCCGGTAATCCGACAGGGCGGTGCGAACCAGCCCCCAGACGGCATCCGTCAGAAATCCGTGCTTCCAGGCCAGTTGCAACAAGGCGGCGATATCGCGACCCATGCCGGCATCCGGCTGCAGGATGTCGCCGACCACCAGCCTTCCGCCGGGCTTGAGCAGCCGTTTGATGACGGCAAAGCCGTCGTCGAGCTCGGCGGGGGTCATGTATTGCGCGACCGAATTCATGACGGCGAGGTCGACCGACTGCTCTTCCAACTGCCGCAATTCGTCGAGCGAGTGCACCCGGATCTTCGGCATGTCAGCGAATCGGGCGATCAGCCGGCTGCGCACGCCGGGTGCCGGCTCGGCCAGGATCAGCCGGCCGCACGCCGCCGCCACCTTGGCGGCCGATAGGGCCTCGCCGCAGGCAAAATCCAGCACCACGGCATCGGGTGTGGTGACATACCCCACGATCTCGCGTGCAATGATGTCGAAATGCACGTCGCGGTGCAGCCGGCTCGCGTAGATCGTATGGGCGGAGTCGTAATAATCGATCCAGTCGTCCATCGCTTGGCCTGGCCTATCTTTGTTCCGTCACGGGAACCGGTATAAAATTGAAGCGTTAAGGGATCGGAGCGTTTTCAGGTGCGTTGGAATCGCCTTCACCCGCAAAACTCTCGTTCAATATTGAAGCGATTTCGACACCACCAACGGTCTGCCTTGATGTTCGTCGAAGCCCGTCTGTTCGATATCGCCCTACAGGAAGGTTGTACACCGTGTCCCCAGCCAAGAATGCCAAAGTTGCCGCCGATCTCGATACCCCCTCGGATCTGCCCCAGGAAGCTACCGACAAGATTTCGAAGGCGCTGAACGGGTTGCTCGCCGATGCCTTCGCGCTTTACCTGAAGACCAAGAATTTCCATTGGCACATCAGCGGCCGGCACTTTCGTGACTACCACCTGATGCTCGACGAGCAGGCCGCGCAGATTTTCGCGACCACCGATGAATTGGCCGAGCGCGTCCGCAAGGTCGGCGGCACCACGATCCGTTCGATCGGTGGCATCGCCAAGCTTCAGACCATCAAGGACAACGACGAAGCCTACGTCCCGCCACGCGAGATGCTGCGCGAGTTGATGAACGATAACAAGGCGATGGCCGCAGCGATGCGCAAGGCGCACAAGATCGTCGACGATGTCGACGACGCGGCCTCGGCTGGCTTGCTGGAAAACTTCATCGACGAGACCGAACGCCGGACCTGGTTCCTGTTCGAAGCCTCCCGCCAGGAAGGCGGCAACGAGGACTGAGGTCGTAGCCCGGATGGAGCGAAGCGAAATCCGGGGCCAGCTTCATCGTCTCACGCAGCGACTTCCCGGATTGCGTCACCCGCCTTAAATGGCGGGTGACTTCATCCGGGCTACCGACAGCGACCTACACCGGCGGCATCGACGGCAAGGCGCTGACGATGCGCAACGACAGGCCTTCATAGCCGGCGAGGTGAATGGTCAGTTCGCCGTTCTCCGACAGATCGCCTTCCAGCGTCTCCTTGACCATATCGACCACCGGCCCTGGCGCCACATTGGCGAGGGTGAACGTTTCGTCGATCGGGGTCGGGCCGAAATTGAGCACCGTGAGCTGGGTGCCGCGGCCGCCCGGCAAATCGTGCACCATCACCAGAAGGGCGGGATGCTGCACCTTGGGCAGCGCCAACTGGTGGGCACGGTGAATGCCATAGGCCTGGCGCACCGCCAGCAGCCGTTGCAAGTGGCTGGCGAATGATTCCGGGTGCTTGAGCTGCTCGTCGACCGGGCCGTACAGCGTTCGGGCCTTTGGCAGGCCGGCGCTGGACAGCGTCGCGTCCGGATTGAGGCTGACGAGATCATAGGCCCCGCGCTCGATCCATCTTGTGTCGCCATCGGCCACCAGTTCGCTGACGTCGGACATCGGCAGCGGCAACGCGCCGACCAGATCCCAGCCGGAAATCGCGAATACGCCGGGCTGGAACGCATTGTACATCACCAGCAGCAGATGCACCTTCTGGATCGCCGCGCGGTCATCATCCGTCAGTCCGTCGAGGTCCTGGAAACCGAGCGCCGCCGCGATCACGCTGGCCGTGGTGCAGGCCACGCCGTTGGTGACGAAACGCTGATTGTACGGCGCGTTGGCGCCGGTGAGCTTTTCATACATGACGTCGCGAATGTGCTCGCGCAGCACCTCGCCGGGCCAGGTCTGGCCGCCGAATGTGTAGGTGTCCTTGGCGTGGCGGGTCCAGAAGTGCACCAGTTCGAGCGTCAGTTCGTCGTGGTTCTGCATCGCATGGATCAGCGACGCCGGATCGATTTTTGCGTCGTGCATGGTGTGCAGCATCAAGCGCAAAAATTCGGTGTCGCCTGTCAACAGCGCGTGGTGATAGGCCGGCCGGGTGATGAAATCATAGGACAGGTCGGCGCCGCCATGCGACATCGCGGCGATGTCGTCGACCGTGAGGTTGAGCTCCTGAAAGCTGAAGCCGCCGGCCTTGCGGACCATGCCGGCGATGATCTGGTTGCCGACGATCGACAGCGGATGTCCTTCCGACCAGGCCGGGCCGTTGGCGCGTTTTTCCACGCCGAGAAAGCCGTTGGCGTCGAGCCGAAGCCCACGCGCGCCGAGCACGTCGAGGGAATGCAGCGCGTCGCCGACGATCATCTGCTGCGCGGCGAAGGACGGGTCGAGCCAGTTCAGCGCCGGCTGGCCTTCCTTGAAGTAGTGCAGATAGACCCAGCGGCGGGCGACGCCATCGACGCCGACCACGACGTCGGTGGCGCTCCAGTCGGTTTCCTTCACGCCGGGTTCGAAGAAAATCACGCGGCTGAGCTGGCCGACGATGTAATTCTTGTCGCGCAGCGCATCCACCGTCTTGGGATCGAGGTTGACCGCGTGACGGCCTTCCAGCACGTCGGGCAGCAGCGGCCAGTCTTCCTCGCGGATCGCGACCATGTGATACAGGCCGGGATAATCTTCATAGGCCAATTCGGCGAGGCGGAAATCCGCGCCCTTGCCGGTGTGCGACGGGATTACGTCGTCGATCACGATCGAGTTGTGCGCGGCCGCGACGCGGCACATCGTCATGAACTCGTCCTGCGTGCCGTAGATCGGATCGATGTCGAAGCTGATGCGGTCGAAATTGCCATCCACGGTCGGCGTGTGCTTGCGGTCGCGGATGCCACCGGACACCTTCATCGGCCCCATATGCACGCCCTGGACGCCCAGCGTGGACAGGGCTCGCCAGAACGAATCGCTGCCGAGCGTCGCCAGCACCGAGGTGCCCTCAGCCGTGACGATCGAAGCGGGATAGGCGGTGAACCAGACCGAGGCCAGCGCGGAGGCGGCGCGCGGGCGCGTCTCGGCATAGGGATGCATCCACATCCGCGACTGGCCGGAATAATGATGCGCCAGTCCCCTCGCACAACGCAGCATCGACTGGCCGAGCAGCCACTCGACATATTCGGGCTGGGGTCTTTCGGTTCTAGGGCTCATGCAGTCTCCGGGGTGTGGAATGGGCGGCAATACTCACGCTGCACGAATCGTAGAACGATTCGCTGAAATGACTTGGGCTCTGATCGTGATGAAATCAGGTCGGCTTCCAGAGGCGAACGAGCGAGCAATCGTCGCCGAACGCAGGATAAGCCAGTACCAAACGTGAATGGCCGGGACGAGCCCGGCCATGACGTCACAATAGTTTGGTTTGGGACGAAGGCGCTACGACGCCTTCTTCTCGCGCATCAACTGGGCAAACCGCTTGAACAGATAGTGCGAATCGCGCGGGCCGGGGGAGGCTTCGGGGTGATACTGCACCGAGAACACCGGCTTGCCTTCGAGCTGGATGCCGCAGTTGGAACCGTCAAACAGCGAGATGTGGGTCTGCGTCGCGCCCGCGGGCAGCGTCGCCTCATCCACCGCGAAGCCATGGTTCATCGAGGTGATCTCGACCTTGCCGGTGGTCTCGTCCTTGACCGGATGATTGGCGCCGTGATGGCCCTGATGCATCTTCTTGGTCTTGGCGCCGACTGCCAGGCCGAGCATCTGGTGGCCAAGGCAGATGCCGAAGGTCGGCAGGCCGGATTCGATCACTTCGCGGATCACGGGCACGGCATATTTGCCGGTCTCGGCCGGGTCGCCCGGGCCGTTCGACAGGAACACCCCGTCCGGCTTCAACGCCATGATGTCTTCGGCCGAGGTGGTGGCGGGCACCACGGTGATGCGGCAGCCTTCGCCGGCCAGCAGGCGCAGGATGTTGCGCTTGATGCCGTAATCGATGGCGACGACATGGAATTCCGGTGCGGTCTGGGTGCCGTAGCCTTTTTCCCATTCCCACGGCGTCTCGTCCCAGGTGAAGCGCTGGCTTGAGGTCACCATCGGAACCAGGTCCATGCCTTCGAGGCCGGGCCATTCGCGGGCTTCCTGCTTGAGGCCGGGCAGATCGAACTGGCTGTCGCGGGCGTGCACCAGCACGGCGTTCGGCATGCCCTTGCTGCGGATCAGTGCGGTCAAAGCGCGGGTATCGATGCCTGAAATACCGACAATTCCGCGCGCCTTAAGCCAGGCGTCGAGGTGCCGCGAGGAGCGGTAGTTCGACGGGTCGGTGATCGCCGAGCGCAGGATCAGGCCGCGCGCGCCGGGCGTCGCCGCCATGTTGATGGTTTCGAAATCTTCATCGTTGGTGCCGACATTGCCGATATGCGGGAACGTGAAGGTGATAAGCTGTCCGGCATAAGAGGGATCGGTAAGGATCTCCTCATAGCCGGTCATCGCCGTGTTGAAGCAGACTTCGCCGACGGCCTGGCCTTCCGCGCCGAGGCCGAAGCCCTCCAGCACGGTGCCGTCCGCAAGCACGAGGAGCGCGGTCGGTTTGTGGTCCGGCCAGGCTGAGGATGTTTCAGAGGGGGTCATGAGGTCACTACATAGTCCGCGGGGCGGCCAAGGTCAAAGCCGGAAAGCGCGGATTCACACCTGCGGCGAGACGGTATGGCGGCCAATTGGCGCGCCAGCCCCGCTCGCACGCCGGGCAGGACTGGCGACGCGGCACGTGCCGGGCCAGGAGCCCGAGGGAACCGGCGACACCCGTTCGCCTCAAGCGCGCACATGAGACGCAGAATCAATCAAAATAAACATATGGACGCTTGCCGACGGTACCTTTCGCAGCTAGCAAGCCGTACACCTTCCGTGTTTCCGGACATTTCAGTGCTGTTGGACTATTTTGCCGCGATGGCCGCGCGTTCGGCTGTCGCTCCAGCGCGATGGCGCAGGCCCTTTTTGAAATGGCTCGACGGGATCGAGCAGGGCTGGGCTATTCCCTTGCTGATCGTGGCGTTTGCCGCGGCCTGGCTGGTGTTTCTGACCATCGCCTATCTGAGCGGCGATCTGCATGCCGACGCGCTGGAAACCTGGACGATCGGCCGCGAATTCGCCTGGGGCAATGCCAAGCATCCGCCTTTGATGGGGTGGGCCGCCTGGGGCTGGACGCTGGTGTTTCCGCTCAACGACTGGTCGTTTCAACTGCTGTCGATGACCAATGCGGCGGTGGCGCTGTGGGCGGTCGACCTGATCGTGCGGCGGTTCGTCCGCGGCGATGGCCGCGCCGTCGTGCTGCTGCTCTTGATGCTGCTGCCGGCCTACCAGTTCCACGCCCAGCGCTTCAACGCCAATACGGTGCTGCTCGCCGTGTGGCCGCTCGCGACCTATTGTTTCCTGCGCTCCTATGAGAGCCGCGCGATCGGCTGGGCGATCGCGGCCGGCGTCTTCGGCGCGCTGGCGATGCTCGGCAAGTATTATTCGGTATTTCTGACCGGCAGCTTTCTGCTGGCGGCGATCGCACATCCGCAGCGCGCGTTGTATTTCAGCTCCTGGGCACCGTGGGCCAGTGCGCTGGCCGGGCTGATCGTGCTGGGGCCGCACATCCATTGGTTGGCGACTTCCGGCGCGGCGCCGTTCGCCTATGCGATGCAGGTCCATGGCGGCGTGCCGTTCGGCCCGTCGTTTCTGGAGGCCGGCGCTTTCCTGCTTGGCATTGCGGCGACGGTGGCATTGCCGGCGTTCGTCTGGATGCTGTCGGCGGGCCGGCGTCTGTCGCTCTTTGGTGCCGATTTCCGCGCCATGAACCCGGGGCTCCAGCTGCTGTTCTGGATCTTCGTCGGCACCGTGGCACTGCCGACCCTGGTTGCCATCGTCGTCGGAACCGATATGCCGTCGCTTTGGGCCTTGCAGGGCTTGTTCCTGTTGGCGATCCTGGTGGTGTGCGGCGCCAGCTACACGCTGGAGCGTTTGTACGTCGTGAATCTGGTAGTGATGGTCGGCGCGATCGCCGCCGTGGCGATCATCGTGGCAGCACCGATTCACGCTTATTATCGCAACAACATCAATCCGAACGAGCGCAGCTATTATAGGCTTGCCGCCTTCGAACTGACCAAGCGCTGGCGTGCGATATCGGACAAGTCGATGCCGGCGATCTCGGGCGATGACGGACTGGCTTTTGCCACCGCCTTCTACAGCCCCGATCACCCGGTGTACCGCCGCCCGTTTCAGTATCAATATACCTGGGGCATGCCGCGGGTAACGACGCTGGAAAAAGGCTGGGCCGCGATGTGCTTTGCGGACGACCAGGCCTGTCGGGGCTGGATGGACAAGGTCGTTGCGATTGCGCCTGAGTTCACCCGTGTCGACTTCGAGGTCATCCCCTATCTGTGGGGGCGGGCCGGCCCGCCCGGTCGTCTGATCGCACTGATGATGCCGCCGCAGGACGACCGGCCCGTGGCCACGCAGGCCCCGTCCACCGCTGCCTCCGCGGATTTCTCCTCCAGTCACCGCCAGCCGGCGCCCTGAGCCGTCGCGCAGTTGTGCGGAACCGGCAAAGCGCCTAGATCGGGCCTCACGGGTCAGCCCGATCGAATTTGAGCCGGAACCGCCCTTGCGGTCCGAAGGAGACATCATGACGCTGCGCGACAACATCAACAATGCGGTCAAGGATGCGATGCGCGCCAAGGATGAGCGCAAGCTCTCTACGCTGCGGATGGTCAATTCGACGATCAAGAACGCCGATATCGAAGCCCGCGGCCAAAGCAAGCCGCCTCTGTCCGATGGCGACCTGCTCAGCGTGCTGCAGAAGATGATCAAGCAGCGCCAGGAATCCGTCGAACTGTACGAAAAGGGCGGCCGCGCCGAACTGGCCGAGCAGGAGCGCGCCGAGATCGCCGTGATCTCCGCCTATCTGCCGCAGCAGATGTCGGAGGACGACGTCAAGGCGGTGATCTCGGCCGAAATCGCGGCTTCGGGCGCTGCGGGTATCAAGGACATGGGCAAGGTGATCGCCGCGCTGAAGGCGAAATATGCCGGCCAGATGGATTTCGGCAAAGCCTCGGGCCTGGTCAAGGCCGCGCTGACGAGCTGATTGTTACTTCCCTCTCCTCAACGGGGAGAGGGAGCGCACGACCCGCCCGTCGCTGCAACCAAACATGAAGCATGCGGGCGCTATCCGCCCGTCTTCTCCGTCTGGTCATAGACCAGCCGCGCCACCTGGTTGAGCCGGTCCTTGTCGGTCGGGCCGCTCACGACGTAGCCGACGCCTTTGTCGGCCCAGAACAGTGCGCCGTCCTTGTCCTGCGAGGCATAGCGCATCTGGGTGGTGTCGGTTGCCGCGCGGGACGTGTAGAGCGTGTAGCGTTCGCCGGTCGGGCTTTCATACATGAAGAACGCCGCCGGCGCTTCCGGGCCGGGCAGCAGCCGGCCGCCGACCAGCTTCAGCCCGGTGCCATCGAGCTCCGGTGCCTTGACCGCGTAGCCGACGCGCTTCGACAGCCACTGCTGCAGATGCGCGCGCTCGGAGCCCGCGACTTCCACGGGATGGCGCACTTCGACGACGTAGAGCCGGTGTGCGCCAAGCGCATCGAGCGTGAAGTTCTGGAACACCGAGGGCGCGGCTGCGGCGCCATGCGCCAGCCAGCCGACGCTGCCGCCGACCACGAAGGCCAGCAACGTCGCGGCCACCGCGCCGATCAGAAATGACCGTGGCTGCCGCACCAGCCGGTCGATCTCCAGTCGGGCCGGCACGCTCTCGTCGGCGACGGCGTCGTAGCGCGCATGCAGCAGCTCGGCCATTGCGCGCCACGACTGCACCCGCGCGGCATCGTCGGGATGCGCAGCGAGCCACGCCTCGACCTCGCCGCGGCGCTCCGCCGGCAACTCATTATCGACGTAGGCGTGCAGTTCGTCTTCGGTGACGGGCATGCGGGGTTCGGTCATCGGCGTGGTCTCGGGTGGGTCGCAATGGTGTTCAACGAAGCGCTCTCGGAATCCCTCCCCCTTGCGGGGAGGGTCTGCCGAACGGAGGACGATACGCAGCATCGTTCGGAGTGGAGGCCGGGGTGGGGGTGCCACGGGCGACGTCGCTTGTGGCAACCCCCACCCGACCGCGCTTCGCGCGGCCACCCATGGCGGACGAATTCGTCCGCCAGACCCCGCAAGGGGGAGGGGAAAAAAACCGCCGCTGCTTGATAAATCATGCTCATCACTTCACCGCCCGCAGCGCCGGGCGCTGGCCTTCGAGATAGGCCTTCACATGGGCGCGGGCGCGGGCGAGGCGGCTCATCACGGTGCCGATCGGCACGCCTTGGATCTCGGCGACCTCGCGGTAGCTCAAGCCCTCCAGCATCACCAGCAGCAGCACCGCACGCTGATCCTCGACCAGCGCCGCCAGCGCGCGCGCGATATCGCGGCCCTCGGCTTCGGTGCCGGAGGCGTCCGCATTGTTGTCGAACAATTCGGTCATCAGCGGCCGGCGCGCCAGAGAGCGGCGGCGGTTGCGATTGAGGTTGGTCAGGATGGTGTAGAGCCAACTGCGCAGGTCGCCGCCGATGAACAGTTTTTCCGAGCGCAGCGCGCGCACCAGCGTGTCCTGCACCAGGTCGTCGGCGATGTCGGCGTCGCGCGTCAGCGCCCGCGCATAACGCCGCAGGGCCGGGATCAGGGTCTCGACGTCGTCGCGAAACGCGCTCATGGGCTCTGGGTCACGGTTCAATTCCTGCCGGGTTCCACGGTGCGGGGGGAAGCGCCGTTGTCATCATAACACCTTGGCCGCTCGTCTATTCCGGGACCGTTGCCCACGGTAAACGCAGGTTTGCGGGGTGGATTGGGGCTGTACCGAGAGGGAGCGCTGGTGTACCTCGAAAGGCTGATTTTCAAGCGGACAGGACACGACATGGTTGAACCTACAGGCCTGATGCAGGGCAAGCGCGGCGTTATTCTCGGCCTCGCCAACAACCGTTCGATCGCCTGGGGCATCGCCAAATCCTGCCACGCGCAGGGTGCCGAACTCGCTTTTACCTATCAGGGCGACGCGCTGAAGAAGCGGGTTGAGCCGCTGGCGGCCGAACTCGGCGGCCTCGTGCTCGGCCATTGCGACGTCACCGACCCCGCCAGCATCGATGCGGCGTTCGCGGTGCTGCAGGAGAAGTGGGGCAAGATCGACTTCGTGGTCCACGCCATCGCCTTCTCCGAGAAGGAGGGGCTCGAGGGCCGCTATGTCGATACCACCGCGGAGAATTTCTCCAAGACCATGCTGATCTCGTGCTTCTCGCTGACGGCGATCGCACAGCGCGCCGAAAAGCTGATGACGCAGGGCGGTTCGATCATAACGCTGACCTATTACGGCGCCGAGAAGTGGATGCCGCATTACAACGTGATGGGCGTGGCGAAAGCGGCGCTGGAGGCCAGCGTGCGCTATCTCGCCGCCGACCTCGGCGTGCAGAACATCCGCGTCAACGCGATCTCGGCGGGTCCGATCAAGACGCTGGCGGCGTCGGGCATCGGCGATTTCCGCTACATCCTGAAATGGAACGAGCACAACGCGCCGCTGCGCCGGACCACGACCATCGATGAAGTCGGCGACAGCGCGCTGTATCTATTGTCCGACCTGTCGCGCGGCGTCACCGGCGAAGTGCACCACGTCGATTCCGGCTACCACGTCCTCGGCATGAAGCGCCCGGACGCGCCGGACATCTCGCTGAACAAGGACTGATCGCGCCCGTTATGCCGCAACCCACGATCTATTACATCCGCCACGGCCAGACGGAATGGAACGCACTCGGCCGTTTCCAGGGCTCCAAGGATATTCCGCTCAACGACCTCGGTCGCGAGCAGGCGGCGCATGCCGGGGGAATCCTGAAAGAGTTGCTGGCGCAGCACGCGCGCGACGCGGACAGCCTCGGCTTCGTGTCGAGCCCGCTTGGCCGGGCGCGCTCGACGATGGAGTTCGTCCGCAGCCAGCTCGAATTGCCGCCGCAGCACTACGCGCTGGACGACCGGTTGCGCGAGATCGGCTACGGTCACTGGGAGGGCTCGACGCTCGCCGAGCAGGAGGCCTTGCATCCCGAGATCTTCGCCGCCCGCGAGCTCGACAAATGGAGCAGCCCGCCGCCCGAAGGCGAAAGCTACGCCTCGGTGCAGTTGCGCATGCGCGACTGGTATGAAGGCCTGACCGGCGATACCGTCGCCGTGGCGCATGGTGGCACCGCCCGGGCCCTGATGGTGGCGCTGGACGTACAGACCATCGCTGCCGCGGCCGAACTGCCGATCGAGCAGGGCGCCGTCTACGTGTTCAGCAACGGCGGGCTCGCGAAGTATACTTAAAGTCAGGCGCGCTTTCTTCCTTCTCCCCTTGTGGGAGAAGGTGGCTGCGCGCAGCGCGGCCGGATCAGGGGTAGCCACAAACTCCGAGCCCAGAACCCCCTCATCCGTCGCGGACTTCGTCCGCGCCACCTTCTCCCACAAGGGGAGGAGGAAGAACGCCAGCTGTGCCGCCATTTGACCCCCCGAACCGCCCGCGTTACGACAGCAGCCAGTTTCGAGAGACCGCCCCATGTCCTTCAATACTTTCGGCCATCTGTTCCGGGTCACCACCTTTGGCGAGAGCCATGGGCCGGCGATCGGCTGCGTGGTCGATGGTTGCCCGCCGTTGCTGCCGCTCGACGTGGCCGACATCCAGGCCGACCTCGACCGCCGCAAGCCCGGGCAGTCGCGCTTCACCACGCAGCGCCAGGAGGCCGATCTCGTCAAAATCCTGTCCGGGGTGATGGCGCATCCGGAAACCGGGGTGCAGGTGACGACGGGGACGCCGATCGCGCTGATGATCGAAAACACCGATCAGCGCTCCAAGGACTATTCCGACATCAAGGACAAGTTTCGCCCGGGCCACGCCGATTTCACCTATGAGGCGAAATACGGCATTCGCGATTACCGCGGCGGCGGGCGTTCCTCGGCGCGCGAGACCGCGACCCGCGTCGCCGCCGGCGCCATTGCACGCAAGATCGTGCCGGGCATGATAGTGCGCGCCGCGCTGGTGCAGATGGGACCGCACAAGATCGACCGCGCCAACTGGGACTGGGACGAGGTTCACAACAACCCGTTCTTCTGCCCCGACAAGGACAAGGCCGCGTTTTTTGAGGGCTATCTCGACGGCATTCGCAAATCCGGTTCGTCGATCGGTGCGGTGATCGAGGTCGTCGCCGAGGGCATTCCGGCCGGTCTGGGGGCGCCGATCTATGCCAAGCTCGACGCAGACATCGCCGCGGCGCTGATGAGCATCAACGCGGTCAAGGGCGTCGAGATCGGCGACGGCTTTGCCGCGGCGGAATTGTCCGGCGAGAACAATGCCGACGAAATGCGGATGACCAACCACGGCGCCTCGTTCCTGTCCAACCATGCCGGCGGCGTGCTCGGCGGCATTTCGACCGGACAGCCGGTGGTGGCGCGCTTCGCGGTGAAGCCGACGTCGTCGATCCTGTCGCCGCGGCAGACCATCGACCGCTCCGGCGCCGACACCGATATTCTGACCAAGGGGCGCCACGACCCCTGCGTCGGCATTCGCGCCGTGCCGGTCGGCGAGGCAATGGTCGCCTGTGTGATGGCCGACCAGTTTTTGCGGCATCGCGGCCAGGTGGGCTAGGCTCTCCGCGATCAAGCCAATCGCAGGTGTCCATTGACCGATCCTATCAGCGACATCACCGCCTGGCTCACCGACGGCGCACGCTCGACGCCGGAGCCGAGCGACATGATGGCGGAATGCTGCGAGCGGCTGATCGCCGCCGGGCTGCCATTGTGGCGCGTCGGCGTGTTCGTCCGCACGCTGCATCCGGAAATTTTCGGCCGCAATTTCATCTGGCGTCCGACCACCGGCGTGGAGCTTGGCTCGGTGGATTTCGACATCCAGCACACCCCGGAATTTCTCCGTAGCCCGCTGGCGATCGTGTTCCAGGAAGGCGCCGAAGTGCGCTGCCGGCTGGATGCTCCCGGCAACAACCGGTTTCCGTTCTTCGATGACATGCGCGCCGAGGGCGTCACCGACTACGTCGCCGTCCCGCTGTCGTTTGTCGATGGCATGATCCACGCTTCAAGCTGGACGACCCGGCAGCAAGGTGGCTTCACCGACGCGCAGTTGACCGACCTCAAGCGGGTGGTGCCACCCCTGACCCGGTTGATCGAGGTGATTGGCCTGCGCCGGACTGCGGAGACGCTGCTCGACACCTATGTCGGCCCGCGCGCCGGCGAGCGCATTCTGGCCGGGCAGATCCGCCGCGGGCACACCGAGACCATGCATGCCGCGATCTGGCTTTCCGACCTGCGCGGCTTCACCGCTTTGTCCGACCGGCTGCCGCCGGAGCAGGTGGTCGAGATTCTCAACCTGTACTTCGATTGCCAGGTCGCGGCGATCCACAAGCACGGCGGCGAAGTGCTGAAATTCATGGGCGACGGGCTGCTCGCGGTGTTTCCCATCGAGGCCGACGAGCAGGCTCTTTGCAGCCGTGTCCTGGAAGCCGCGCGAGAGGCGCGCGCCGCGGTGGCGGCCATGCAGTTTGTCAGCGGCGAAACGCCGGAGCGTTTCCGGTTCGGCGTCGCCTTGCATGTCGGCAGACTTCTCTATGGCAATATCGGCGGCGGCAACCGGCTCGATTTCACCTGCATCGGCCCGGCGGTGAATCTGGCCGCACGGCTGGAGAAGATTGCAGGCCGTCTCGGGCGCACGATCGTGGCGTCCGGCGCCTTCGTCGGCACCTGCGCCGCCGACTGGGACAATCTCGGCGAATTCCCCATCGCCGGATTTTCGAGGGCCGAGCAGGTCTACGGCCTGTCGGACGAAACGCCGCGCGAGTGACGTCAGGCGGCGCGCACCGTTTCGAGGAAGCGGTGGACTTCGGACTTCAGCCGGTTGCTGTCGCCGGACAATGACTTCGCCGCCGACAGAACCTGGCCGGAGGCCGCGCCCGTTTCGTTGGCGCCGTGCTGCACGTCGGCGATGTTGGCGGAGACCTGCTGGCTCCCCAGAGCCGCCTGCTGCACATTGCGCGAGATTTCCTGTGTCGCCGCGCCTTGCTCCTCGACCGCCGAGGCGATGGTCGATGCGATCTCCGACATCTGGCCGATGGTCAGGCCGATCGCCTGGATGGCGTTGACGGAATGCCGGGTCGCGGCCTGGATGCCCTCGATCTGCTGGCCGATCTCGCCGGTGGCCTTGGCGGTCTGCTCGGCAAGCGCCTTTACTTCGGAGGCCACCACGGCAAAACCGCGGCCGGCATCGCCGGCGCGGGCCGCCTCGATGGTCGCGTTGAGCGCGAGCAGGTTGGTCTGGGCTGCAATGGTATTGATGAGTTCGACCACAGCTCCGATCCGGCCGGCCGCTTTGGCGAGTTCGGCCACCCGGTCATTGGTCTCGCGGGCCTGATCGACGGCATCACCCGCAATCCGCGCCGAGGCCTGGACCTGGCGGCTGATCTCATTGACCGAGCTGGACAGCTCCTCGGTGGCTGACGCCACGGCCTGGACGTTGGTGGAAGCCTCTTCCGAGGCGGCGGCCACCAGGGTGGCAAGCTGCTGCGAGCGGTCGGCGGTGGCCGTCAGCGTGTCGGCGGAGGCTTCGAGCTCGGTCGAGGCCGCGGACACCGTCTCGACGATCTCGCCCACTGCGCCCTCGAAGCTGTCGGCCAGGCGGTGCATCTCCTGCCGGCGCAGGTCGGCCGCGCGCAGTTCCTGCTGGCGTTGCGCGTCGGCTTCCTGCTGGGCTTTCTCCTGCGCCTTGATCTTGAACTGTCCGACGGCGGCAGCCATCTCGCCGATTTCATCGCGCCGCCCGAGACCGGGCAGCACCACGGCAAAATTGCCCTCCGCCAGCTGCAGCACGGCCCGGACCAGGCCGGACAGGGCGTTCGACACCGACAGGCCGATGATCGCCGAGGTCAGGCCGACGATCGAAGTGGCGGCGGCAAACGCCACCAGCAGCCAGGTCCGGGCGGATTCCCGACTGGAGATCTCGGCGCTCACCGCCTCGCTGTGGACCAGCGCGATGCCCTTCTGCATTTCCACGATCAGCGGCTCGATGGTCTGGAAGGTCTTCGACATCGCGGCGCCGCGCCGTTTCACCTCGTCTGCGCCCGCGGCCCAGGCCATGAACGCATTCTGGTAAGCGGTAACCTGACCGGCCATCTCGGCCTTGATGCCAGGCAAGATGTCGGAGGCGGCGACCGAGTTTGAAAATTCGGTCACCGTCTTCGTCAGTTCGGCGACATATTTGGGGTCGCGCCGCAGCATGAAATCCTTTTCATGGCGACGCATCATCAGCATGCTGCTGGTGAGTTGCGGATCCCCGATCGTTTTCAGCTTCGACTCGACGTCGTGGACGGCGGCTCGCAACGTGCCTGACAGGCCGGCATTCTCATTGAGTCCGAGGCTGGTCTCGGCGCCAGCCAGGGCGGCGAAGTCGCCGGCATAGGCTTTGTAGCCCGAGGCCGCCGTGGTGACGCGCTCCAGCAACGCCGGGTTGGCCTGCAGCAGCAGTTTGAGTTCGTCGAAGTGCTGCCCGATTGCGGCGGACAGCGCCGCATGATTTTTGGCATAGGCCTCGTCGCGGCGAAGCTGGAAATCCTTCTCGGCGCGTCGCGCCTCCAGCATCTCGATCGATAGACGTTGATTGAGCTCGGTCGTGAGCCGGGCGTCCTCCGCTATCGTGCGCGAGGCATCCTGGCGGGCACTGCTGAACTGGTAGATCGCGCCGAATGACACAAGGCTGACGATGCTGATCGCGGCGATGGACATGATCTTGTGGGACAGACGGAGGTGG
Organism: Tardiphaga sp. vice154; assembly: GCF_007018645.1. Lineage (NCBI taxonomy): Bacteria > Pseudomonadati > Pseudomonadota > Alphaproteobacteria > Hyphomicrobiales > Nitrobacteraceae > Tardiphaga > Tardiphaga sp. vice154. Next base: position 4,729,859 of record NZ_CP041399.1, on the reverse strand, counting down.
AAATGGGCCATGTCGTTGCCGTGATTTAGAGCAAAGGGAGATGATGTCGAGGGCATCCTGCGATACCGGCAGTCTGGTCACGTAGCCCGTACAACTACGGATTCTGTCCGCAATCGAATATAGCTGCAACTCGTGAAGTTGTGATTAACTTCGAGGGGCGGCGGGAGACTGGCGCGTAAAATCTGCGGCGATGACATGTCGCTGAAGTGTAGTTCAGCGTCGTCGTCGCGGAGGGGTGTTCAGCTACTCTTCCGGCTCGGTGGTGAACAGCAGCGGATAGCCCTTGGCGCGGCCGGCGTCGGTGGCGCGGGTCGCCTTGGTCTCGGCGACGTCGCGAGTGAACACCGCGACCACGCAGGCGCCGAGCTTGTGCGCGGTGATCATCACCTTGTGCGCCTGGTCCTCGGTCATCCTGAACTCGCCCTGCAGCACCCTCGTCACGAATTCACGCGGCGTGAAATCGTCGTTGACGAGGATCACCTTGTACAGCTTCGGGCGCTCGACCTTCGGCTTGGTCTTGGTGCGGGGCGTGGTGGTGGTCGCGGGCATTCTGCGGCAGCTCCGGGCGCCATCGGGGTGAGTAACATCATAGTGTCACCGCAGAAAACTGTCGATCCGCTGTCGTGCCGGGAAGACCAGTTGAACGGAATGTGACCTCGACCGCGGGTTCCTGCTTTGCGCGCCGTCATTTGCATGTCACGATCCCGACTTCGACGGGAGGGCCGCTATGCGCTGGTATGTCTCGATTGGAGTGGTGCTGGTCGCCGGAGCGATCGCCGGTGGCGATGTCGCCAGCGTGGCTGCGCCGAATGCGCGGCTGGTCGAAGCCCGCGACCCCGTCGTCGATGTCGAACTGGTGCTGGCGGTCGACGTCTCCTATTCGATGGACATGGACGAGTTGGCGATCCAGCGCGAGGGCTACGCCCAGGCCATCGTCTCCCGGGAATTCCTCTCCGCGCTGAAGACCGGCCCGACCGGCAAGATCGCGGTGACCTATTTCGAATGGGCTGCCTCGACCGACCAGAAGTTGATCATCCCCTGGCGCATCATCGATGGCCCGGAATCGGCCGACGCGGTGGCCGCCGAGATCATGCGGACACCGATCAGGCGGGCATCGCGCACCTCGATTTCCGGCGCGATCTATTTCGCGATGCCTTTGTTCGAGGCCAACAGCTACGCCGGGCTGCGCCGCGTCATCGACATCTCCGGCGACGGGCCGAACAACAACGGGTCGCCGGTCACCGTCGCGCGCGACGAGGCCCTGGCGAAAGGCATCGTCATCAACGGCCTGCCGATCATGGCCAAGGAACTGTCCTATTCGACGATGGATATCGAGAATCTCGATTTGTACTACGAGGATTGCGTGATCGGCGGGCCCGGCTCCTTCGTGGTGCCGATCAAGGAGCGCGACAAGTTCAAGGAAGCCATCCGCACCAAGCTGGTGATGGAAGTCGCCGGCCTGCAGCCGCAGCCGCGCGTGGTGCCGATCGCCGGGCGCGAGCCGCGGGTGAACTGCCTGGTGGGGGAAAAGATCTGGCAGGATCGCTGGGGGAGGTAGGCTGTAGCCCGGATGAGCGAAGCGACATCCGGGGAAAGCCTCACGGCGGGCTCTGAATCCCGGATGTCGCTGGCGGGCGCGCAATACGCGACCACCGGCTCATCCGGGCTACAGCTGACTACACCGCCGCCGTTTCCTTCTTCGGCCAGTACCTGTCCCGCAGATGCCGTTTCACCAGCTTGCCGGTCGGCGTGCGCGGCAGTTCGGCTTCGAAGTCGATGCTCTTCGGGCATTTGATGGGCGACAGGTTCTTGCGGCAGAACGCGATCAGTTCGGCCTCGAAGGCCGGACCTGCGCGGGACATGTCGTGTGGCTGGACGACCGCCTTGACCTCCTCGCCCATCTCCTCGTTCGGCACCCCGAACACCGCGACATCGGCGATCTCCGGATGGGTGATCAGCACGTCCTCGGTCTCCTGCGGGTAGATGTTCACGCCGCCGGAAATGATCATGTAGGACTTGCGGTCGGTGAGATAGAGAAAGCCCTCGTCGTCGAGATAGCCGACGTCGCCCAGCGTCGACCAGCCCTTGTCATTATAGGCGCGCTTCGTCTTCTCGGGATCGTTGTGATAGGCGAAGGTCGGCGCGTCCGCGAAATACACCGTGCCGATCTGCCCGACCGGGGCCTCCTGCTCGTTCTCGTCGACGATCTTGACGATGCCGGTGACCGCCTTGCCGACCGTGCCGCGGTGCGACAGCCATTGCTGGGAATTCGACACGGTGACGCCGTTGCCCTCCGAGCCGGCGTAGTATTCGATCAGGATCGGGCCCCACCAGTCGATCATTCGCGCCTTGACGTCGACCGGGCAGGGCGCTGCGGCGTGGATCGCGCCGTGCAGTGAGGAGACGTCGTAGCGCAGCCGCACCTCTTCCGGCAGTTTCAGCATCCGCACGAACATCGTCGGCACCAGTTGCGACTGGGTGATCCGGTGCTGCTCCACCAGCTTCAGGAACTGTTCGGCGTCGAAGCTCTCCATGATGACGGAGGTGCCGCCCAGCGTGATCGCCATCATGTTGAAGCGCAGCGGGGCCGCATGATACAGCGGCGCCGGCGACAGGTAGATGCTATCGCCGGTCATGCCGCACATGTCGGCGCAGAGTTTTTTCAGGAACGGGTTCGGCACCGTGATCGGGTTGCTCTCCGAGGCGCGCTTGATGCCCTTCGGCCGCCCGGTGGTGCCCGACGAATACAGCATGTCGTAGCCGGCCACTTCGTCCGCGATCGGCGTCGCCGGCTGGGCATCCAGCGCGGCCTTCCAGTCGTGGAAATGGTCGCGGGGCCCATCGAGAATGAAGAACTGCGTGTCGGGCGCGCCCGGGATCAGCGGGGCGATCACCTCGGCCCCCTTCGGCGAGGTGATGACGATTCGGGCGCCGCAGTCCTTCACGATGTAGGCGATCTCGTCGGCGGTGAGATAGCGGCTGATCGCGGTGTAATACAGCCCGCTGCGCTGCGCCGCCCAGCAGATCTCCATGAACTCGAGCCGGTTCTCCATCAGCAGCGCGATGTGATCGCCGGCCTTCAACCCGAGCGAGCGAAACAATTGCGCGCCCTGGTTGGATCGGGCGTCGAGCTCGTGGTAGCTGATCGACTGACCGGAGCCAGCCATCCGATAAGCGATCTTGTCCGGCTGGGTGCGGGCGTGGACGGAGGGATGGCTCATGGGGCGTTTCCTCGACAAATGGCGGATTTTTCCGCTCGTGTTGGTTGGCGCGACCGTCACCGTGGGTTGTCCGCGCGAGGGTGGATTAAAAGAGTGCAAATGAGCTTAGTCAATCGCTCAATTAACTCTTGAGTTGGGTGCGCTGATCGTATTATCTGCGCCTCGCACATGACACCGAATTCGCATCTCAGCACCCCGGGAAAACCGATCGTCGGTCGCAATCCGACCGCCGACAAGCTGTTGCTTGCGGCCAGCGAACTGATGATCGAGAGCAACTCGATCGACGTGTCGCTGAGCGAGATCGCGCATCGCTCGGGCGTTAATGCGGCGTTGGTGAAATATCATTTCGGCAACAAGGACGGTCTGCTGCTGGCGCTGCTGGCACGCGACGCGGCCACCGAGATGACTAACCTCGATTACCTGATGGCGCAGCCGATTTCGGCCGCCGCCAAGCTGAAGCTGCACATCGCCGGCATCATCAAGGCCTATCAGCAGTTTCCCTACATGAACCGGCTGATCCATCATCTGCTGCACGGTTCCAACACCGAGGCCGCCGACGAAGTCTCGAAGTTCTTCGTTGGGCCCCTGCTCGAATTCCATCGCCGCCTGCTGGCCGAGGGATTCCAGTCCGGCGAATTCCGCAAGATCGATCCGGTGCTGTTCTACACCAGCCTGATCGGTGCCTGCGACCATCTGTTCTTCTACCGTCACGCGATGTCGCGCGCCATTGGCGTCGGCCCGGTGACGGATGAAGTCAGCCGTGACTACATCGCCCACTTAGAAGCGATGATGCTCGGCGGAATGCTAACCAATAACAAGAAAGCGGGATCAACCGCCTGACGACAACGAGCTAAGAAGAAACGACCCCAAGGAAACTGTACGACCCATAAAAAAAGCTATCGGGAAACGCCCAAGGTACCTTTCTACAAAAACAAGAAAATTCGAGGAAACGCCTCCAAGGAACGGTCAACGTATCGTTCGAACAACAAAACAAGAAACGTCCAAGGACCTTCTTTTAAAAAAATATAACAAGACAAAAAAATCAGGAAACGCCCAGGGAAAGGCAAACTCGATGCAGCTGAAAGACGTAGCCGTATTCATTACCGGCGGCGGATCGGGTCTCGGTGCCGCCACCGCGCGTGCGATGGCCGCGAAGGGAGCTAAAGTCTCTGTCTTCGACCGCAGCCGGGAAAACGCCGAGAAGGTAGCCGCCGAGATCAAGGGTCTCGCCGTGGTCGGTGACGTCACCAGCGAAAGCGACGTGCAGGCCGGGCTTGCCAGGGCAGAGGCCGCGCACGGCATCGCCCGCGTTCTGGTGAACTGCGCCGGCATCGGCGGCTCGCAGCGCATCGTCGGCAAGCAGGGCGTCTATCCGCTCGACAAGTTCACCAACGTCATCATGGTCAACCTGGTCGGCACCTTCAACTGCCTGCGCCTGTTCGCCGAGCAACTGGTGAAGCTGGACGCCGTCGGCGAAGAGCGCGGCGTCATCATCAACACCGCCTCGGTTGCCGCCTATGAAGGCCAGATCGGCCAGATCGCCTATGCGGCATCGAAGGGCGGCATCGTCGGCCTGACCTTGCCGGCCGCACGCGATCTCGCCTCGCAAAAGATCCGCGTCAACACCATCGCGCCGGGCCTATTCCTGACGCCGCTCTTGATGGGGCTCAGCGAGGAGGCCCGCGCCAGCCTCGGCGCGCAGGTGCCGCATCCGGCCCGCCTCGGCGACGCTTCGGAATACGGCAATCTGGCGGTGCACATGGTCGAGAACCCGATGCTGAACGGCGAAACCATCCGCCTCGACGGCGCGATCCGCATGGCGCCGCGGTAGTCTGACTCTTTTCTTCCTTCCCTCTCCCCTTGTGGGAGAGGGTGGATCGAACCGCGAAGCGGTTCGAGACGGGTGAGGGGTAGTCGTGCGCCCGCCCCCTCACCCAATGGAGTTTGCCAATTCTGCCGGGGCTGCCCTCTCCCACGAGGGGAGAGGGCGCGACTATGGGCGCCTGCGATAGTACCAAACCACAAGAGGTCCATCGACGAGACCCCGGTTACCAATCCGTTTGGGAGAACGAGATGAACGCGCAGGCTGCCGCGGTGCTGACACAGCCCGCCTTCCGAAAGATTGACTGGCTCGAACGCGACATCGACGTTGAGCGGCGGCCGGATGGCGTCATCATCCTGAAATCGCGCGTGCCGCTGATGGACTATCCGACCCATCTGCCGGCCTCGCTGGCGAAGTGGGCTGAGCTCCGGCCGGACCTGGCCTGGCTGGCGCAGCGCGTCGGCGACGACCGGCAATGGCGCCATGTAACCTACGCCGAGGCGAAGCGCACGGTCGATGCGCTGACCCAGGCGCTGCTCGACATGCGGCTCGAAGCGGATCGCCCGGTCGCGATCCTGTCCGGCAATTCCATCGAACATGCGCTGATGACCCAGGCTTTGATGCAGGCGCGGCATCCGGCGGCGCCGGTGTCGCCGGCCTATTCGCTGATGAGCCAGGACCACGCCAAGCTGAAATACCTGTTCGACCTGATCCGGCCGGTGGCGGTGATGGTGCAGGACGGGCCTCAGTTCCAGAAGGCGCTGGACGCGCTCGACCTCACCGGCATCCGGCTGATCCATGTCGCGCGTCCGCCCGAAGGGCTTGCCAGCATGTCGTTCGCCGACATGGCCGTAACGCAGCCGACCGCGGCGGTCGAGGAGTCCATTGCGAAAATCACGCCGGATACGATCGGCAAGCTGCTGTTCACCTCCGGCTCCACCGGCGTGCCAAAAGCGGTGATTAACACCCAGCGCATGATGTGCGCCAACGCCACCATGATGATGCAGGTGCGGCCGCGCGACCCCAACGGTCCGCCGCCGGTCTATCTCGACTGGATGCCGTGGAATCACACGATGGGCGGCAACGCGCTGTGTCATCCGCTGCTGATCGAGGGCGGCACGCTGTATATCGACGACGGCCGGCCGGTGCCCGGCCTGTTCGACGAGACGCTGCGCAATCTGCGCGAGGTGTCGCCGACCTATTATGCCAACGTGCCCGCCGGCTATGCCGCGCTGGCGGCAGCGATGGAGAAGGACGATGCGTTGTGCCGCGGCTTCTTCAAGAACCTCGGCGTGATGGCCTATGGCGGCGCGCGGCTGCCCGACGATCTCTACGACCGCATGCAGGCGCTGGCGATCCGCACCACCGGCGAGCGCATCGTGTTCTACACCGGCTGGGGCTCGACGGAGACCTCGCCTACCTCGACCGGCACCTATTGGGACACCGAGCGCGTCGGCCTGATCGGCCTGCCGTTCCCGGGCGTCGAGGTGAAGATGGTGCCGACGGACGGCAAGTACGAATTGCGGCTGCGCGGCGTCAACGTGATGCCGGGATACTATCGCCAGCCCGATCTCACCAAAGCTGCGTTCGACGAGGAAGGCTTCTACAAGATCGGCGACGCCGCGGTATTCGTCGATGAGCAAGATCCGGTGCAGGGCCTGATCTTCTCCGGCCGCGTCATGGAGGATTTCAAGCTGACCACCGGCACCTTCGTGCATGTCGGCAGCCTGCGAACCGACGCCATCTCTGCGGCGACGCCGGTGGTGCAGGACGCGCTGGTCGCCGGGCAGGACCGCGCCTGGATCGGCCTGCTGGCCTGGCCCAATCTCGCCGCCTGCCGCGCGCTGATCGGCGAGCCGGACGCGGGCTTCGCCGAAGTAGTGAAGCATCCTAAAGTGCTGGCCTGCCTGAAGCAGGGCCTCGAGGCGCACAACGCCCATGCCGATGGCGGCAGCAGCCGGCGCATCGCGCGTGCGATGTGGATGGTGGAGCCGGCCTCGATCGACGGCAACGAACTCACCGACAAGGGCTACGTCAACCAGCGCGCGGGGCTCGCCCGCCGTGCCGATCTGGTGGAGCGGCTCTATGCCGATTCACCGGGCGAGGACGTCATTATTCTCAACTGATCTTGCAACAGAGTAACCGCCATGAATTTCGATTTCTCCGACGACCAGAAGCAGCTTCGCGACGAGGCCCGGCGTTTCCTTTCGGAAAAATGCCCGCCGAAGGCGGTGCGCGCCGTGATCGACGGCAAGGCGACCTATGACCGCGAGCTCTGGAAGGGCCTCGCCGACATGGGCTTCCTCGGGGTCGCCATTCCCGAAGCCTTCGGCGGCTCCGGCGCGGGCCATCTGGAGCTCTGCGTGATCGCCGAGGAAATGGGCCGCGCGCTGGCGCCGGTGCCGTTCTCGTCCACGGTGTATCTCGCCGCGGAAGCGTTGATGCTGGCTGGCACCGAGGCGCAGAAGCAGAAGTGGTTGCCGGCGATCGCCGCGGGCACTGCGGTCGGCACGCTGGCGCTGTTCGAGGGCACCGGCAATCCGTCGCCGGCGTCGATCAAGCTGACCGCGACGAACGGCGTGCTCAACGGCGTCAAGAAGCCGGTGCCGGATGGCGCGGTCGCCGACTTCGCCATTGTCGCGGCGCGCAATGGCTCGACCGGACGCGAGACCGACATCTCGCTGTTCCTGGTCGATCTCACCTGCGACGGCGTCGAGACCCGTGCGCTGGCCAATATCGATCCGTCGCGCGGCCAGGCGGAAATCACGTTCACCAACGTCAAGGCTGAGTCGCTCGGTCCGGCCAGCGAAGGCTGGAGCATCCTGACGCGCGTGCTGGATCGCGCCGCGGTGCTGATCGGCTTCGAGCAGGTCGGCGGCGCCGACCGTGCGCTGGAGATGGGGCGTGACTACGCGCTTGACCGCATCGCCTTCGGCCGCCAGATCGGCTCGTTCCAGGCGGTCAAGCACATGCTCGCCGACATGTATGTATCGGCAACTTTGGCGCGCTCGAATTGCTACTACGGCGCCTGGGCGCTCTCCACCAACGCCTCCGAATTGCCGGAAGCCGCCGCCTCGGCGCGGATCAGCGCCACGCAGGCGTTCCAGCATTGCGCCAAGAACAATATCCAGGTCCATGGCGGCATGGGCTTCACCTGGGAATTCGACTGCCATTTGTACTACCGCCGCGCCAACGCGCTGGCGGTCGGCCTCGGCAGCCTGTCGTATTGGGAAGACGCGTTGATCGACCGCATGCGGCAGCGGAACGCGGCGTAGTTTGTGTAGCCCGGATGGAGCGAAGCGAAATCCGGGGATGTCGATATCGCCGAAATGCCGGTCCCCGGATTGCGCTTCGCTCCATCCGGGCTACGAAGAAAGGGCAGCCTCATGAATTTCGATGACACCCCGCAGGAAGCCGCTTTTCGCTGCGAGGCCCGCGCCTGGATCGCGGCCAACGCGCCAAAGGAATATGAGGACGAGCTGAAGCGCGCCTCGCTTGGCCGCATCCAGCTCAAGGGCGGCAATATTCTGGAGGTGGCAAAGGCCTGGCAGAAGAAGAAGGCCGAGGCCGGCTGGGCGGTGCCGCACTGGCCGAAGGACTATGGCGGCCGCGGCGCGTCGCCGATCGAGCGGGTGATCTGGCAGCAGGAAGAGGGCGTGTTCGGCAAGCTCGGCGCGCTGTTCATTATCGGCCACGGGATGTGCGGCCCGACCATGATGGCCTATGCTGCCGAGGACCAGAAGCGGCACTACCTGCCGCCGCTGGCCTCCGGCGAGAACATCTGGTGCCAGTTGTTTTCCGAACCCGCCGGCGGCTCGGACGTCGCCGGCCTGCGCACGCGGGCAGAAAAGGACGGCGACGACTGGATCATCAATGGTCAAAAAATATGGACATCGGGCGCGCACTATTCCGATTTTGGAATCTTGATCACCCGCACCGATCCCAATGTGCCCAAGCACAAGGGCCTCACCATGTTCTTCCTCGACATGAAGAGCGCGGGCGTCGAGGTGAAGCCTATCAAGCAGGCCAACGGGCAGTCCGAGTTCAACGAGGTGTATTTCACCGACGTGCGAATTCCGGACGCGCAGCGTCTGGGCGCCGTCGGCGATGGCTGGAACGTGTCGCTGACCACCCTGATGAACGAGCGTATGGCGATCGGTGCCAATATGGCCACCGGCGTGCCGGAACTGTTCGAGTTCGCCAGCAGCCTGATGCTGGAGGATGGTCCGGCGATCGACGATCGCGCGGTGCGCTCGAAGCTCGCCAGCTGGGCGGTGCGCGCCAGCGGGCTGAAGTACACCAGCTTCCGTGCGATCTCGGCGCTGTCGAAGGGTGAGCGGCCGGGGCCGGAAAACTCGATCGGCAAGCTGGTCGCGGGTACCATGCTGCAGGATGTCGCGACCTACGCGCTCGACCTGCAGGGCGCCGCTGGCGTGCTCAGCGGTCCGGACGACGCCGAGGCGGCCGGCAAATTCCAGGCGATGCTGCTGCGCTCGCCCGCCACCCGCGTCGAGGGCGGCACCGACGAGATCCTGCGCAACATCATCGCCGAGCGCGTGCTGGGCCTGCCCGGCGACATCCGCGTCGACAAGGACGTGCCGTTCAACCAGATCCCCACAAGAGGACGCTGATGCTTTCTTCCCTCTCCCCTTGTGGGAGAGGGTGGCCGCGCGATAGCGCGGCCGGGTGAGGGGTAGCCACAAGCTCCGAGCCCGGAAACCCCTCATCCGTCGCGGACTTCGTCCGCGCCACCTTCTCCCACAAGGGGAGAAGGAAGTAAGAAGAGCCGACTGGAGCTACCGATGAATTTCGACGACACAACCGAAGAAGCAGCCTTCCGCGCCACGGCGCGCGCCTGGATCGCGGCGCATGCGCCGAAGGAGCTCGAGGCCGAGCTGACAAAACCCTCGGCCGAGCGTGCCTCCGAGAAGCGCGACGGCATGATCGAGGTGTCGAAGGCCTGGCAGAAGAAGAAAGCCGACGCCGGCTGGGCCTGCCTGCACTGGCCGAAGGAATATGGTGGACGTGGCGCAACCCCGATCGAGCGGGTGATCTGGCAGCAGGAAGAGGGCGTCTACGACAAGCTCTCGAAGCCGTTCGCCATCGGGCAGGGCATGTGCGGGCCGACCGTGATGGCCTATGCCGATGAAGACCAGAAGCGCAAATATCTGCCGCCGCTGGCATCCGGCGAAACCATCTGGTGCCAGCTGTTCTCCGAACCTGCCGGCGGATCTGACGTCGCCGGCCTCCGCACGCGGGCGGAAAAGGACGGCTCCGACTGGATCGTCAACGGCCAGAAAATCTGGACCTCGGGCGCGCATTACTCCGACTACGGCATCCTCATTACCCGTACCGATCCCAACGTGCCCAAGCACAAGGGCCTGACGATGTTCTTCCTGGACATGAAGAGCGCGGGTATCGAGGTCAAGCCGATCAAGCAGGCCAACGGCATGCAGGAATTCAACGAGGTGTTCTTCACCAACGTGCGGATTCCCGACAGCCAGCGGCTCGGCGCGGTGGGCGACGGCTGGAACGTATCGCTGACGACGCTGATGAACGAGCGGATGTCGATCGGCGCGCGGCTTGCCACGGGCTTCCCCGAACTGTTCGAGTTCTGCAGCAATTTGATGCTGGAGGACGGGCTTGCGATCGACGACCGTGCCGTGCGCTCAAAGCTCGCAAACTGGGCGGTGAAAAATTCCGGCCTGAAATATACCAGCTACCGCGCAATCTCCGCGCTGTCGAAAGGCGAGCGGCCGGGGCCGGAGAATTCGATCGGCAAGCTGGTGTCCGGCGCCATGCTGCAGGACATCGCGATGTTCGCCGCCGACCTGCAGGGCGCCTCGGGCGCGCTGACTGAAGGAGACGGCGAGGCGGCCGGGGCGTTCCAGGCGATGATCCTGCAGTCGCCGTCGATCCGCATTGCGGGCGGCACCGATGAGATCCTGCGCAACATCATCGCCGAGCGCGTGCTGGGCCTGCCCGGCGACATCCGCGTCGACAAGGACGTGCCGTTCAACCAGATCCCTACTAAGGGACGCTAACGGTGTCTTCCTTCCCTCTCCCCTTGTGGGAGAGGGTGGCCGCGCGATAGCGCGGACGGGTGAGGGGTAGCCACAAGCGCCGTGCTTCGCCGTTACCCCTCATCCGTCACGGCCTTCGGCCGTGCCACCTTCTCCCACAAGGGGAGAAGGAAGATGCCACGACTACCGAGGACTTCATGACCGACACCGCCATCGACACGCTCGAAACCCTGCTCGCCGCGCGCTATTCCTGCCGCGCCTACAAGCCGGAACAGGTGCCGCGCGCGACCATCGAGCGCATTCTCACCGCCGCGCAGAAAACCGCGTCGTGGTGCAACAGCCAGCCGTGGCAGGTGACGATTACCTCCGGCGCGGCGACCGAAGCGTTCCGCGACGTGCTGTACCCCGTTGCCGCCGCCGGCACGCCGAACTCCGGTGACTTCCCGTTCCCGCGCGAATATCGCGGCGTCTATCTCGACCGCCGCCGCGAGAGCGGCTTCCAGCTCTATAATACGCTGGGCATCCAGCGCGGCGACAAGGCGGCTTACGCCAGGCAGGCGATGGAGAACTTCAACTTCTTCGGCGCGCCGCATGTCGCCATCATCACCACCGACGAGGCGCTCGGCGTCTACGGCGCGGTGGATTGCGGCGGCTATGTCACCAGCTTCATGCTGGCGGCGCAGGCGATGGGGCTTGCCACGGTGCCGCAGGCGGCCTTGGCGTTTCACTCTGCCGTCGTGCGGAAGCACTTCGGCATGGCGGATGATCGCCGCGTGGTGTGTGGGATTTCGTTCGGATTTCCGGATGCAGATGCCAAGGTGAACAGCTATCGGACCACGCGAGCGGCGTTGCCGGACGTAGCGACCTTCGTGGAGTAGTAGTAAAGCGAAGCTCTTCCTTCCCCTCTCCCACGGCCGTCGCGCAGCGGCGGCTGGCGGGAGAGGGTGTCTCGAAGCCGCGAAGCGGATTCGAGACGGGAGAGGGGGCTCTTCTTCCGGCGTTCTTGGCTCCCCCTCTCCCGTCCGCGCTGCGCGCGGTCACCCTCCCCCACGAGGGGGGAGGGGACTACAGCGCTTGGCGCGAAGCTCCGGGCTCTCTTACAAGCTTCGAGACCCCTCAGAACCTCGGCGGCCGTTTTTCCCCGAACGCCTTGATGCCTTCCTTGATCTCGTCGCCACGCATGCTGTTGCGGGCGCGGGCGTCTGCGGCTTCCTCATCCAGTTCGCCGCGGGCGAATTCGTTGATCGCACGCTTCATGCCGGCCATCGCCCTGGGCGCATTGCCGGCCAGAATCCCCGCGAGCCTGTCCACTTCCTCGTCCAGCGCCGCCATTGGCACCGATGCGGTGAGATAGCCGATCGCCAGCATCTCGGCGGCGTCGATCTTCTGCGCGGTGAGGAACAATCGCTTGGCATTGTTGACGCCAAGCCTTGTCACGTAGCGCTTGATGCCGCCCTTGTAGTAATGCAGCCCGAGCCGGGCCGCCGGCATGAACATCTCGCAGCTGTCCACGCCGATGCGGAAATCGCAGGCCAGCGCCAGATCGGTGGAGCCGCCATAGACGCCGCCATTGAGCCGGCAGATCGTAGGCAGGGCGAGGTCCTCGAGCCGGTTGGCGACGATCTCGAACGACGAGCCGGCGCTCGGTTGCGCGGCCGCGCTGCCGGCGCGGTCGGCGATCGAGCCGAGGTCGAAGCCGGCGCTGAAGGCGCGGCCGGTGCCGGTCAGCACCAGCACGCGAATCGCCGGATCGGCCTCGATCCGGTCGAACAGCAACAGAAGATGGTCGAGGTCGCTCTGCTGCAACCGGTTCAGATGCTTCGCGCGATTTAGCCGGATGGTGGCGCGGGGGCCGTCTTGGGTCAGGATCGGCAGGGAGGCGTCGGTGGTGTCCGGCATGTCGTTCTCCGTCAGGGAAGGTCGGACGGTGCCCGCGCGGCCCCCCTGCGTCAACGCCGCGCGGTGCATTGCGGCATTCGTCATCGACATCGGCTATAATCGACCGCAAGGATATTGCTCCCTGAAAACGGTTGGCTCCGATGGACCTCTTCGACCTGCAACACGCCGGCAGTGTGTTTGCCACGATCTTCGTGCTGGCGACCTGCACGATGCGGACGATGATCCCGCTGCGGGTGTTCGGCGTCATGAGCAACGTGCTGCTGATCCTGCTGTCGATCCCGACCCATAATTATTCCGTGATGGCGTTGCATGGCGTGCTGATGCTGCTGAACGGCTATCGCCTGCACCAGATGCTGCAACTGGTCCGCGACGTGAAAAAATCGGTATCTTCCGACCTTTCGATGGAATGGCTGAAGCCGTTCATGACCAAGCGACGCACGCAGACCGGCGAGGTACTGTTCTACAAGGATGAGAAGGCGGAGGAGATGTTCTACATCGTCAGTGGCCGCTACCGTCTGGTGGAGTCCGAGATCGAGCTGCCGGTCGGCGCCATCGTCGGTGAACTCGGCATGCTGTCGCCGACCAATGCGCGTACCCAGACGCTGGAATGTCTCGAGGGCGGCGCCGTGCTGGGCATCAGCTACAGCCAGGTCGAGGAGCTGTACGTGCAGAACCCGGAATTCGGGTTCTACTTTCTGAAGCTGGCCTCGGCGCGGCTGTTCGAGAACATCGGCAGGCTGGAAACGCAACTGGCGCAGCACGAGGCGCCGTCGATCGCGGGCGCGGCGCAGCCCGCCTGAGCAGGAATTGTCGTGACCGGCTTCATCAACGTCATCCGCAATACGCTTACCGAACTGGTCGGGCCGGATCACAGCACGCCGGCCGTGCTGCCGGCCGGCCTGCCGGATCAGGTGCTGCCCGCGGCGCGTGCTGGGGTGGCGCTGCTCACGGACTATCAAAGCCAGGCCTATGCGCAGCTGTATTGCGACCGGCTGCGCCGCTTTATTGGCCGGCGCGGCGTCGATGACGCGCTGTTTGCCGAGATCGCAAGGCTGCTGGCGGAGCGGATGGCCTATCTCGACGCGATCCGCATCGCGCAGCTCAAATTGCAGGAAGCGCCGGGTCAGGGCCGCCATGCGATCGACGTCCGGCGGTTTCGCTGCGACGAGCTGCTTGGCGCGCTGCCGGTGATTGCCGGCGGGCCGCTGCTGCGAATGGTCGAGATCGTCCGCTGCGCGCATCGGACCGTGCCGATTCGCTTCAGCAATGCGAGCTGGTGGGGGATCCAGCGTCTCAAGCTAGAGTCCTCGTTGCGCCATTCGCGGCGGCTGTCGGCGCGCTATGCGGTCGAGCGCGTCTGGGTCGAGCGCTGGCTGCACATGATCGATCGCGCGCTGACCCGGCAGCCGGCGGCGGTCGGCGCGGTGGTGCAGATGGCGACCATGATCGAAGGCTACGGCACCGGCTACCGGACGGGCATGGCGGCCTGGCACCAGATTATCGACGGGTTGGCCAAGCCGGTGTTCGACGGCCCGCTGGTGCTGCCGGACCTGGCTGCCGCCATCGCCAGGGCCCGCCATGTGCCGCGCGATCCGAAGGGGGAAGAATTGCGCAAAGTCATTGCGGAGATCAGGGCAGGGGCGTGCAATCCCGGTTCCACGATGGCATAAATGGCCGACTGGATATAGCGCCGCTGCCGGTGAGAAGGACGCCTGCTTGTTGTTTCCCGCATTTTCGTCGTCGATCGCCCTGGGACCGCTGCTCGCCTGGATGCTGGCGCTTACGGTCAAGCATGTCATTGCGGACTTCTTCCTGCAGAACGCCTGGATGGCGATGGGCAAGGACGCCCGGACCGGATGGGCTTTGCCACTGCTGGCGCATGTCTCGATCCATGGCGTGCTGACGACGGCGCTGGTCGCCGCCGTGCAGCCGAAACTGTGGTTCATCGGGCTGATCGATTTCGCGATCCATCTTGCGATCGACCGCAGCAAGGGCTTTCTGGTCGCCCGCTACCGCATCGCACCCGGCAATCCCTGGTTCTGGTGGCTGATCGGGATCGACCAGGCCCTGCACCATTTGACCGGTCTGGGCCTCGCCATTCTGCTTGTGGCCAACCGCTGAGCGGTTCCAACGCGGCCAAATTGCGGCGGCGCCTGCCTGATTCGGAACACGAGTTCAAGTTCCAATATCGCCATTAAGGCTCTTGGTTAACTCTGCGTTAGGAAATTGCGCGGCATCCTCCCGATTGAGGAGAACAGCCATGTGGTCCAGCCGACAAGCTTTTGAAAACGATTTCTGTCCAGTCCAGGAAGACCTGCTCGGTGCGATGTACCGGGCCAGCGAGAATGGCCTGCCGCAGCTCGTCGAGAGCGTTTCGTCCGACGTGCGTGCCATGCTGGCGCTGTTCTGCTACCGCCGCAGCCATCTGCATTCGCTGGCGATCGCGATTGCCGCGAGCTGCGACGAACGCGAGTTGATCCAGCTTGGCGGCAGGGTCGGTTCGACGTTGTATGCGCTGTCGCATGAGACGGCAGTGTCGCGTCCCGCGTCGCCATCGTCCTACGGCAACCGCAAGGCGATCACGCTGTCGACTAAACCGCTATCGACCTTCACGCCGGTCGATGACGAACTCGACGACGAAGCCGAAGTGGCCGTGCAGGACAATCGCGTTACCGCCTGAACCTGTGACGATGTCGCTAGGCAACGGATGTCGCCCGGCCGGCGTTCGGCAGCGTCGCTATTTCAACCCGGTTGCGCCCATTGATCTTGGCGAGATACAGCGCCCCATCGGCGCGCGCCATCAGGCTTTCCGCGGTGTCGCCCTCGACATGCTCCGCGACGCCGAAGCTGCAGGTGACCCTGCCGACATCGGCAAACGTCGCCTGTGCGATGCTCTGCGACAGCTTGAGCGCAGCCTGATAAGTCTTCGGCCCGCTTGAGCCGGGCGTCAGAATGACAAATTCTTCGCCGCCCCAGCGCGCCAGCAGATCCGATTTCCGGATGCCGTCCGACACGACCTGTGAAAGCTGGACCAGGACGTCGTCTCCCGCCTGATGCCCATGAATGTCGTTGACCTGCTTGAAGTGATCGACGTCGTACAGCACCAGAGATAGCGGCGTGCCATAGCGCGCCGAGCGCGCCATTTCGCCAACCAGCGAATCGTCGAATTTCCAGCGGTTGAAGAGGCCGGTGAGAGGGTCGGTGACGGCCTGGAAGCGCAGGTCCTGCGCCAGCTTCTGTAAGGCCCGCCGGCTTTCCGTCTGGACGCTTTCCCGTATGCTGTGCTCGCGTCCGATGAAATAGATCAGCGCCATGACCGTTCCCAGCAGCGTGACGATGATCCCGATCAGCCGGCTGGCAACGATCGTTTCCGCCGGCATGGCGACAAGCAGCGACCATTGGCTGTTCTCGGCGAAGCGGCGGCGGACAATTTCCCGCCTGCCGTCAAACGTTATCCATTCCGATCCGATCAGCTCGGTTGCCATCATCGGGCGATCGCCGAGCCATCGGCGTTGCAGCGCCAGTTCGTTTTTCTGGCCATCAGCGAGCGGCCACAACTGCTTGAACAACAAGTCGCGGCGATTGCTGAGGACCACGAGGCCGTCTGGATTGACGAAAAAATAAGGCCGGCCAAAACGGGTCAGGTCGTCTTCGAGCCCGTCGAGCGATTTGCTGAGGATGGCGACACCCGCGACCGTTCCCTTGTCGCTCGGGATCGGCATGCTGGAGACGTAACTGCGGCCTGAGCCATCGCTGTCGAACGCGAAATCACGCCCGGGCTTGCCGGTCATAGCGGCATCAAATGATGGTTGTAGCCGCTTTGGCAGCGCTTCCGTCATGACCCGCGCGTTCTCTGTCGAGGCAGCAATGATGTTCTTCGATGCATCCATTATATAGCCGGACGTGGCGCCGGCGGCTTTGACGTGGAGGTCCAGCGCACCCTGCCCGTATCCATCGCCCTGATGGGGACCGTCGCCGACGGGGGAGAGCAGGCCGGGCGTCCGCGCCAGTGTTAGCACCATGCCATCGACGATGGCCGTTTCGCCGGCCAGGCGGCTGGCCAGCAGATCGATGTCCCCCCGCGCGGTCTGTTCGACATTGCGCCGGTAGATTTCGCCCAGAAATTCGGTGAGCGTCCAGCCGACCAGCAGAATCGTGGTGATCGCGCCGATGGCAGCTATGAATTGTTTGCGGATGTAGGAGGCATAGCGCTCCGAGCCGAGTTCTCTGGCGATCAGAATTCCCCAGATTGCCCAGATGGAGAAAGCTAGCGCGCATGCCAGCAGCGCCCGTACGAGCTGAATAGGAATGCCGGTTGATGCCATGAACCAGGCGTAATGAAGGACCGAGGCCGGCCAAAATGGCACCTCGCGAACGATAATGCCGGCCGCGATGCCATACAGGAAAAAGTAGATGGCCGAGAAGCCAGCGAAAGTTCGCGCACCACCGGTCGATCGTCGTGCCTCTGCGATGAAAATCATTCCGGCCCCGACTGACCCCAGAAAGCCGAAGATGTAGCGTGCCAGCGCTGCTGCCGCGCCCAGGTTAACCGTCGATGCGGCGTAGACCACGATGCCGACCAGAGGCAGATAGATCCATCGGCCGGGCGCCGGAAGATCGAACTGACCGGCATTCATACGCGCGAATTCCATCAGCAGGATAAAAGAAATCGTCATGCCCCCGACACGCAGGGCCGCAAACATCGGCGTATCGCCGATCATCAGCGCAGTCAGGTCGAGCCACTCGCCGATCCCATGCAACAGGGCAAAAGTGCCAAGGATGCTCCATTTGATCCGACCGCCCTGAGCTTTTGAAATGGCAAAGCAGACGGCGCCCAGCAGAATGAACGCCAGACCATAAAAGAAAAAAATGAAATCGAGCTGGGCTTGGAAAAAAACCGCCATGTTCTCATACGCGTTCAACGGGCATTCCCCGAACGAGGGACCAGTTGAGTCCTACTGTCAGAGCTTTAATCTGACCTTACTCGCGGCGTTCATTTAACTAACGAGCTTAACGGAATTTTTTAGAAGTATCCGGGTGTGCAAAATGGCATCGGGATACGCGAGCGAGCCGCGTCAACCCGGCGGCAATGCGGGCATTCCATGCCGGCGCCTTGCCATGTTGCATTCGGGATCGCCGGGCAGGCAGGTCCGGCACACTTCCGGCCGGATCGCATAGATCCCGCAGGCGGTATGCGTGCCCACTTTTCCGGTCAGCGCCGAGCAGCGGTCGCCCTCGCAGCGCATGCCCGACAGCCGGTCGTTGACGAACTTCGCCGGGATGAGATCGAGCTCTGCGTCGTCCTCGGTGGTAAAGCGCGGCCAGTTGCTGGAATAGGAACAGCAGGCGCCGCAGGGCTGGCACGGATTGGTGTCGTCGGGCGTGGGAGCTTCCATCGCGGCTGTTTAGCGCGGACGCATTCCTGCCGATAGAGCTGTCATTCCGGGGCGCGGGCGGCGCGAGCCGACCGCGAACCGGGAATCCCGAAATGTTCAAAGCATATCGAGGTTCCGGGTTCGCTCGCGCTGATGCGCTCGCGCCCCGGAACGACAATCTCACCTCTTCAGCAATCTCACCTCTTCAACTTGGCCAGTTCCGCTTCCAACTCGGCAATCCGGGCATCCCGCCCCGCCAATGCCGCGGCCACATCACCCGCGTCGAATTTCTGCGGGATGTGCTGCGGGCAGTTGGTGTCCCAGGCACTGATGCTGAACAGGATCACCTGTTCGGGCCGCGCCTTGTAGCCGGCCGGCATCAGCGAAGCGAGCAGCGCCGGATCGTCCTCGACCACCCTTGCGGTGCCCCACAGCTTGACGCGGCGGCGATGCGCGTAGTCCATGATGAAGATGTGGGCCTTCGTATTCTCCGCGAGATTACCTTGCGTGATGTATTGCCGATTGCCGCTGTAGTCCGCAAAACCCAGCGTGTGCTTGTCGAGAATTTTGACGAAGCCCTTCGGCCCGCCGCGATGCTGCATGTACGGCTGGCCGTCGGCGCTGGCGGTGGCCAGGAACAGGCTGTCGGCCTCGGCGAGGAAGACCGTGAGGTGATCGTCGACTTCGCTGCGCCAGCCACCGTTTTGCTCGACGCGGGCATAGGCTGCACGTGAGCCCTTGCGCGACTGGATCGTCTTGACGGTGGGCGTAAAGGCGACGTCGCTGTTGAACGCCTGTGGCTCTGACATGGGAACACTCCTTCGTCGCTGTCACGTCATGTCTGCTGCGACGCATTGCCATCGCTGGCGATGCGTCGCGCGGTCGTCGTTTCAGGCTGCGGCAGCGACGGTCACCACCGGAAAGTCGATCTCGGTCTTCGCAACTTCGTTGACGTAGTTTGTCAGCGTGTTCAGTGCGACGTGCAGAACGATCTCGAGCAGTTGCGCGTCGTCATAGCCGGCCTGTCGGACCGAGGCGAGATCGTCATCCGAGACATGGCCACGCTCGGTCACGATCCGAACCGCGAAGCGCACCGCTGCATTGGCCTTGGGATCTTCCGAACCGCCGGCACGGTTGGCGGAGATTTCGCTGTCCGACAGTTTCGCCAGGTTCTTGCCGAGATACGAATGAGCCGACAGGCAATAGCTGCAACCGTTGATTTCAGCGACGGCCAAAGCGATGCGCTCGCGGGTCCGGGCATCGAGCTTGCCCTTTCCCAGCGCGCCATTGAGGCCGAGATAGCCTTCCAGTGCGGCCGGGCTGGTGCCCACCAGACGGAACAGGTTGGGCACCAGGCCGAGTTGCTTGTTGACCGCCTGCAGCAAAGGCTGCGAAGCGGCCGGCGATGTTTCGATGGAGACGGGAGTGGCGATACGGGACATTTGCTTTCCTTTAGGCTGGGGGAGCGTCGCTCTCCGGTGCGCCTAAGATGCAATCTCCCAATAAGAGAAACAATTATTCAAATTGACACTACATTATTTCATATTATGAAATAGTCACATGGACCGTATCGATGCCATGACCGCCTTTGTCGCGGTTGCCGATCTCCGGGGCTTTGCGCCTGCCGCACGAAAAATGGGGCTGTCGGCCTCCAATGTCACGCGGCTGATTGCCGCTCTCGAAGAGCGGGTCGGCGCCCGGCTGTTGCAGCGGACCACCCGCTCGGTGACGCTCACCGACGTCGGCGCGCGCTACCTCGAGCGTGCGCGCCGGATTCTGGCGGATGTCGAGGAGGCCGAAGGTTCCGCGCAGGCCGAGCGCACGCAGCCAAGCGGACGACTGGTGGTGTCGGCGCCGGTCGGCTTCGGCCGGCTCCATGTGACGCCGCTGATGTCCAGCTTTCTGCAACGCTACCCCGAAGTATCGGGCGAGTTGCGACTGTCGGATCGTGTCATCAACCTAGTGGAGGACGGCGTCGATGCCGCGATCCGCATCGGACATCTCGCCGACTCCAGTCTTGTTGCGCGCAGCATCGGCAGCATGCGGCGTATCGTGGTGGCATCGCCGGCTTATCTCGCACGTCGCGGTGAACCGAAAACGCCGCACGACATCGCCGCGCACGACACGATTCACTTCGGCGGGATGGGCGGCGTGACGGAGTGGCGATTCATCGATGGTGGAGAGGAAATTCGCATCAGCCATGCGCCGCATTTCATTACCAATATCGCGGACCCCGCGATCTGGCACGCCGAGCACGTTGGCGGCCTGACCTGGGTGCTGGCCTATCAGGCGGCCGACGCCGTCGCGGCGGGACGGCTCAGGATCGTGCTGGCAGACCATGAGTTGCCGGCGATGCCGATCCACATCGTCTATCCCACCTCGCGGCTGCTGTCGGCCAAGGTGCGTGCCTTCATCGACCTGGCGGCGGAGATTGCTGACTGGAATTTTGCAGGTGCGGCCCGTTAGTCGCTTGTCTGCACCACGCTGAAGGTTGCGCTGGCGCGGGCGCAGACTGTGCTATCGGCTGTGACAAGACACTGTGCGAAGCACAGTCTGCGGCCGGTCTTGATCACCTCGGGCGCGATCTGCAGCCATTGCCCGATTTTCGCAGAGCCGACGAAGTCGACGGTAAGGCTGGCGGTGAGCAGCCGCGTGCCGCCGCCCAGCATGTGACCGCAGCTCAAGCCCATGGCGTTGTCGGCAAGTGAGGAAATCAACCCGCCATGGGCCAGCCCCCGGGAGTTGGTGTGCGGCGTGGCGAGCCGCAACCCGATGATCACCGCCCGGTCGGTGCGTTTCGACCAGATCGGCTCCCATGGTTCAGTGAGCGGGCTCGACCGGTCGTGGCGTGCAAAGCCGTCGGGGATGTCGGGGAAAGTCATGTAATGATACTCGCGATGGAGAGGGGTGCCTCCATAAGAGCGTAACGTTGTCAGCGATGACAGAACAACAAAGTTTAAAACGGGATTTCAAACAGGTTGCGCGCGTTTATAATTGCGAGGAGCACTCGCGACGAAGCAATCCAGTCTTTGCTTGCCGAGCTAGCGGCATGGCTGGATTGCTTCGCACCGCTCGCAATGACGGATCCTTAGTAAGGCAGGCCGACGTAATTTTCCGCCAGAGACGCGGTCGCGGCCTGCGAATGCACGACGTAGTCGAGCTCCGCCTGCTGGATCTTGCCACCGAAGCCGTCCGCGTCGGGGAAACGGTGCATCATCGAGGTCATCCACCACGAGAACCGCACCGCCTTCCACACCCGCATCAGGGCCCGCGCCGAGTAGCCGTCGATCCCCGCGGAAGATTTCTCGTCGTAGAACTCGCGCAGCGCCTGCGACAGATAGTGCACGTCGGAGGCGGCAAGGTTCAGGCCCTTGGCGCCGGTCGGCGGCACGATGTGCGCGGCGTCACCGGCGAGGAACAGTTTTCCGAACCGCATCGGCTCGGCCACGAAGCTGCGCAGCGGCGCGATGCTCTTCTCGATCGAAGGCCCGGTGACCAGCGCCTCCGCGGCCTCCGGATCGAGCCGGGCTCGCAATTCGTCCCAGAACCGGTCGTCGGACCAGTCCTCGACCTTTTCGTCCAGCGCGCATTGGACGTAATGACGGCTGCGCGTCGGCGAGCGCATCGAACACAGCGCGAAGCCGCGTTCGTGGTTGGTGTAGATCAGTTCCGGCGACACCGGCGGCGTGTCCGACAAGAGACCGAGCCAGCCGAACGGATAGACCCGCTCGAACGTCTTCACCGCGCCTGCCGGCACGCTCTGGCGCGACGCGCCGTGGAAGCCGTCGCAGCCGGCGATGAAGTCACACGAAATCTCATGGCTGACGCCGTCCTTGACGTAGCGCACCCGTGGGCTGTCGCCATCAAAATCGTGCAGGCTGACATTGTCCGCGTCGTAGATGGTGGAGAGGCCTGCTTTCACGCGGGCGTCCATCAGGTCGCGCGTCACCTCGGTCTGGCCGTAAACCGTGACGATCTGACCGCCCGAGGCCTGTTTGAGGTCGATGCGGTGGCGGACGCCGCCGAACAACAGTTCGATCCCGTCATGGATCAGGCCCTCACGGTGCAGCCGCTCGGTGATTCCGAGCTTCTCCAGCAGGCCGACCGTGCCCTGCTCGAGTACCCCGGCGCGAATCCGGGCCAGCACATAGTCGCGATCCTTGCGCTCCAGGATGATATTGTCGATGCCGTAGGAATGCAGAAGCTGTCCGAGCAGCATGCCGGCCGGGCCGGCGCCGATGATGGCTACTTTGGTTCGCAAGGGTGACTCCCGTATTGTCTCGATCTGAACCGGGAGCGGCTGGTCGTTAAATCAGACGCGCGCCCTGCAAACCCGGCTTGCAATAATGGTTATATTAAATAACAATATACGCAAAGAGCCGATCAAGGCTTGGTGATCACGTCCAAGAGGACGGGTTCGCAGGACACAGGGAGCGACCTCGATGAGGAAAGCAATTTTCGCAGGGCTGGCGGCTGCGTGCGTGGTTTCGGCGATGCCGCCGGCGATAAATCCTGCGGCGGCGCAGGACAAGACCGTCACCATGAAGGTCTCGCTATGGGTGCCGCCGGCGCATCCGCTGGTGCCGGCGACGCAGGCCTGGGCGGCCGACATCGAGAAGGCCTCCGGCGGCAGCATCAAGATGTCGGTGTTTCCCTCCGAGCAGCTCGGCAAGGCGTTCGACCACTACGACATGGCGCGCGACGGCATTGCCGACATCACCTATGTCAATCCCGGCTACCAGCCCGGCCGCTTCCCGATCATCAGTGCGGGGCAGATCCCGTTCGTCTTCGCCGACGGCAAGAAGGGCACGCTGGCACTCAACGAGTGGTACCGGAAATACGCACAAACCGAGATGAAGGACACCAAGCTGTGCTTCGCCTTTATCCATGATCCAGGCTCGCTGCACGGCAAGAAGAAGATCGTGGTGCCCGGCGATCTGAACGGCGTGAAGGTGCGCCCGGCGCAGAGCACGATCGGCGAAATGGTGAAACTGTTCGGCGGCACCAATGTGCAGGCCTCGGCGCCGGAATCCCGCGACGCGATCGAGCGCGGCGTTGCCGATGAGATCGCGTTCCCGTGGGGGTCGATCTTCCTGTTCGGCATCGACAAGGTCGTCAAATATCACATCGACACGCCACTCTACACGACGGTGTTCACCTACAACATCAATCTCGCCAAATACAACGCGATGTCGGCCGGACAGAAGAAGATTATCGACGACCATTGCACGCCGGAATGGGCCTCCAAGGTCACCGATCCCTGGGTCGATTTCGAGGCCAATGGCCGCGAGAAGATGAAGGCGCTGGAAGGCCATGAGGTCTACAAGCTGACGCCGGAACAGCTCGCCGAATGGAAAAAGGGCGTCGAGCCGCTGCGCACCAGCTGGGCCGCTGCTGTGAAGAAAGCCGGCGGCGACGCCGAGGCGATCGATGCCGAGCTGAAGGCCGCGCTGAAGAAGTTTGATGCGGGGTTGTAGCAACAAACTGTCGTTCCGGGGCGCACATGGCGTGAGCCGAGTGCGAACCCGGAACCTCGATCTGTTCTGAACAATTCGAGATTCCCCGCCATTCCAATTGGAATGGCTGAGGTTCGGTCGCGGTTGACGCTGCTTCCGCCCTGGAATGACACTCTCTGGAAACCTCATGACTTCTCCCGAAATCACTTCCGACGGCGTCATCACCGGGCCGCCCGATCCGCCGCGCAAGAACGTGATGGACCGCTTCATCGACTCGATCGAGTGGATCGCGGCATTGTTCGTCGGCATCGTTGCGCTCAACACCTTCATCGCGGTGGTGATGCGCAAGTTCTTTGCTGTGACGATTCCCGATTACTACAATGTCGGCCAGTTCATGCTCGGCATCCTGATTTTTTGGGGCATCGCTGCGACCTCCTACCGCGGCTCGCACATCACCGTCGATCTGATATGGGCCAACGCGACGCCGAAATATCAGCGCTGGATCGACGTGTTTGCAACGCTGGTGCTGCTGTTCGTCGTCGCCGTGCAGACCTATACGCTGTTCGACAAGGTCGTCGACACCTACAACAGCAACCTCGTGACGATGGACCTGCAACTGCCGGTATGGCCGTTCTTCCTGGTGTCATGGATCGGCGACGGCGCCGCCGTGTTGCTGATCGGGTTTCGCACCTACCGGCTGATCTTCCATCCGGAAGAGATCCACGATTCAAAAATCAAGACCGCAGAGTGATCGCATGGATTTGAGCAATGAAGCGGTCGCGCTGATCGGGTTCGTCACCTTGTTCGTCCTGATGCTGCTGCGCGTGCCGGTCGGTATGGCGATGGGGCTCGTGGGAATCACCGGCTTCGGCTATCTCACGGGTTTCGCGCCGGCGCTGAAGCTGATCGGCCAGACCACGATGCGCACGGTGACGGATTATTCCTTCGGCGTGATCCCGATGTTCCTCTTGATGGGCGCTTTCGTGTCGGTGTCCGGCATCAGTCGCGAACTGTTCCGTGCCGCCAACACCTTCGTCGGCCACTGGAAGGGCGGGCTCGGCATTGCCACCATCGCGGCCTGCGGCGGCTTTGCCGCGATCTCCGGCTCCTCGGTCGCGACCGCGGCGACGTTTTCCGCGGTGGCCTATCCGGAAATGCGGCGCTTCAACTATCCGCAGAGTTTCGCCACCGGCGTGATCGCGGTCGGCGGCACGCTCGGCGCGATGCTGCCGCCGTCCACGGTGCTGGCGGTCTACGGCATCATCACCCAGCAGGACATCGGCAAGCTGTTCATCGCCGGCATTATCCCCGGCCTGCTGGCGATCGTGATGCACATGATCACCATCGCCGTCATCGGCGTGGTGAAGCCGGACTTTTTGCCGGCCGGGCCCAAGTCCTCGTGGCATGAGCGCGCGCTGGCGATTCGCGACGTGTGGTCGCCGCTGCTGCTGTTCGTCTTCGTGATCGGGGGGCTTTATGGCGGCTTCTTCATTCCCACCGAAGCCGGCGCGGTCGGCGCCGTCGGTGCGTTCCTGATCGGTGTGCTGCGCGGCAAGCTGAATCGCGAAGGTATCCTGCAATCGCTGCTGCAGGCGACGCGGACGGCGGCAGCGGTGTTCACCGTGCTGATCGGCGCGCTGTGCTTCGGCTATTTCCTAACCATCACCCAGACGCCTCAGCACGTCACCGAATTCCTCACCAGCCTCGGCATCGGCCGCTACGGCGTGCTGGCACTGATCCTGCTCATGTATCTGGTGCTGGGCTGCCTGATGGACGCGATGGCGATGGTGATCCTCACCGTGCCGATCGTGTTTCCGGTGGTGATGGCGCTCGGCTTCGATCCGATCTGGTTCGGCATCGTCATCGTCATGACGGTCGAGCTTGGTTTGATCCATCCGCCGGTCGGCATGAACGTGTTCGTCATCAAGAGCGTGATCAAGGACGTCAGCATGTCGACCATCTTCAAGGGGGTGCTGCCCTTCGTGGTCACCGATCTGATCCGGCTGGTGCTGCTGATCCTGTTCCCGCTGATCGCCACCTGGCTGCCGACACGGATGATCGGATGACCCCGCAGCTGCAGACGAAATACGTCTTCACCCTCGCGATCCACGTGGGTGCGCCGATCGTCGCCGGCGATTTCGGCCACGGCCTGCGGCGCATCATTCCGATCCTTGGCGGCGAGGTGATCGGGGAGGGCATGCACGGGACGATTTATCCGGCCGGCGCGGATTTCCAGATCATCCGCCCGGACGGTTTTACCGAGCTGGAAGCCAAATACGCCTTCGAGCTGGACGACGGTGCGGTGATCTACATCGAGAACATCGGCATCCGCTTTGGCCCGAAGGAGGCGCTCGACCGCATTGCGAAGGGCGAGGCAGTGGACCCGGCGCTGATCTATTTTCGCTCGGTGCCGAAATTCGAGACCGGAGCTGCGAAGTACCGCTGGCTGATGCACAACCTGTTCATCGGCGTCGGCGCGCGGCATCCGGACCGCGTCGAACTCGACGTGCATCAGGTGCTGTAAGGCACCGTGGCGCGGGGTCCTTCCCTCACCTCTTGTGGGAGAGGGTGGCCGCGCGTTAGCGCGCACGGGTGAGGGGTAGCCACGGGCGCCGAGCTTGGTAACCCCTCATCCGACGCGGACTTCGTCCGCGCCACCTTCTCCCACAAGGGGAGAAGGAAGACGCCGCATCACAAGATTGACTCCCCTCAATTTAGTTATATCCTATAACTATTATCACCAGGATCGCTTTTCATGGCCGACGCTGCTTCCATCACCCCGTCCTTGCTCGCGCTGAACACCAGCGGACGGGTGCTGACCATCGGCCTCAACCGGCCGGCGAAGCGCAATGCGCTGAACGATGGCATCATTCTCGAACTCGAGCGCACCTTCGCGACGCTGCCGGAGGCGATCGGCGCGGTGGTGATCCACGGCGTCGGCGCGCATTTCTCGGCCGGCCTCGACCTCTCCGAATTGTCGGAACGCGACGCGACCGCCGGGCTGATGCATTCGCGGATGTGGCACCGCGTGTTCGACGGCATCGAGCGCGCCCGCGTGCCGGTGATTGCTGCCCTGCAGGGCGCGGTGATCGGTGGCGGGCTGGAGCTCGCCTGCGCCTGCCATATCCGGGTCGCCGATCCCTCCGCCTATTACGCGCTGCCGGAAGGCAGCCGTGGCATCTTTGTCGGCGGCGGCGGGTCGGTGCGGCTGCCGCGGCTGGTCGGTGTCGCGCGGATGGCGGACATGATGCTGACCGGTCGGGTGTACAATGCCACCGAGGGCGTGCCGCTCGGTTTCTCGCAGTATCTTACCGACGCCGGCGGCGCACTGGCCAAGGCGATCGAACTCGCCGAGCGCGTCGCGCAGAATGCGCCGATGACCAATTTCGCGGTGCTGCAGGCGCTGCCGCTGATCGCCGAGGCCAGCCCGCAGACCGGGCTGATGCTGGAAGCGCTGATGGCCAGCGTGGCGCAGAGCGACCAGGAGGCCAAGAACCGGATCCGCGACTTCCTCGATCGCAAGACAGGAAAAGTGCAGCCCGGCTGATCGTTCTTCGAAACAATAATAAACAGGGTCGAAACAACATGTCTGCAACAGCCGCAAAAGGCGATCAGACCAAACGGGCGGAAACCGCGCATCCGCTGCGCCCGATCTCGTTCGGCGATCCCACCGTCACCATCGAGCGTCACCACGACGGCACCATCTACCTGCGCCCGGTGACGCCGATCGGCGAATACCCCGACCGCATCACGGACTATCTGACCCACTGGGCCGCCGAGGCGCCGGAGCGCGTGTTCATGGCGGAGCGCGCCGAGAATGGCAGCTGGCGTGAAGTCAGCTACGCCCAGATGCTCGACGCCGCCCGTCGCATCGCCTCGGCGCTGCTGGCGCGCGGACTGTCGCCGGACAGGCCGATCCTGGTGCTGTCCGGCAATTCGGTCGATCACGCGCTGATCGCCTTCGGCGCGCTGTATGCCGGAATTCCCTATGCGCCGGTGTCGCCGGCCTATTCGCTGGTCTCGAAGGATTTCGGCAAGCTCAAATATGTCATCGGGCTGCTGACGCCCGGCCTGGTCTATGTCGATGATGCCGATGCCTTTGCTGATGCGATCCGCCTCAACGTGCCTGCCGATACCGAAATCGTCGTCTCGCGCGGCGCGTTGCCGGACCGCCCCGTCACCATGCTCAGCGATCTCCTCGCGACGCCGGAGGCCGCCGGTCTGGACGCCGCGCATGACGCCATCGGTCCCGATACGATCGCCAAATTCCTGCTCACCTCGGGCTCGACCGGCAATCCCAAGGCGGTCATCAACACCCAGCGCATGCTGTGCGCCAATCAGATCATGCTGCGCGATACGCTGGCCTTCCTGAAAGACGAGCCGCCGGTGATCATCGACTGGCTGCCGTGGAATCACACCTTCGGCGGCAATCACAACATCGGCCTGACGCTGGTCAACGGCGGCTCGATGTATCTCGACGAGGGCAAGCCGACGCCGTCCGGCATCGACGCGACTGTCCGCAACCTTCGCGAGATTTCGCCGACGGTATATTTCAACGTCCCCAAGGGCTACGAGACGCTGCTGCCCTATCTGCGCGACGACGACGCATTGCGCGAAAAATTCTTTGGCCGCCTGCATGCGATGTTCTTCAGCGGTGCGGGCCTGTCGCCGCACGTCTGGGACAGCCTGGACGATCTCTCGGTGCGGACCACCGGCACGCGGGTGCCGATGCTGACCGGGCTCGGCGCCACCGAGACCGCGCCGTTCTTTATGTCGGTGACCCCCGCGACCAGCCGGTCCGGCCATGTTGGCCTGCCGGTGCCCGGCAACGACGCCAAGCTGGTGCCGAACAACGGCAAGCTGGAAGTCCGCGCCCGCGGCCCGAACATCACGCCGGGCTACTGGCGCCAGCCGGATCTGACGGCGAAGGCGTTCGACGAGGAGGGCTACTACATCTTCGGCGACGCGCTGAAGCCGGTCGATATCGACGATTTCAGCAAGGGCTTTGATTTCGACGGCCGGCTGTCGGAGGATTTCAAGCTGGGTTCCGGAACCTGGGTCAGCGTCGGCCCGCTGCGCGCGCGTTTCATCGGCACCTGCGCGCCTCTGGTCCGCGATGTCGTCATCGCCGGCATCAACCGCGACGAATTGTCCGCGCTGGTGATCCTCGATCTCGACGGCTGCCGGCTGATCAACCCGACGCTGCCGCTCAACGACCTGGCCGCTGCTTCTGCTGATCCGCTGATCCGCGATGCCTTCCGTGACCGGCTGATCATGTTTCTAGCCGGCGCCACGGGCTCTTCGACCCGGATTTCCCGTGCCGTGCTGCTCGACACGCCGCTGTCGATCGACCGCGGTGAAGTCACCGACAAGGGCTCGGTGAACCAGCGCGCCGTGCTGGAGCATCGCGCCGCGCTGATCGAGGCGATCTATGCGGGGACTGAGGAAGCGAAGGCGATTACTATTTGACGGGGGTAGCTGACTTTACCGTCATGCTGACCTAAAGAAGGGGCTGCTCGGACGTTCGAACTACCTTAAAACACCGCCACAAAAACAAGACCATCAGGGAGAGAGTTCAATGACCAGACATCGTTTGGCGATTGCGGCTGTGGCCGCCTCGCTGGCCTTCGCGGGATCTGCACTGGCGCAGACCGCCGAGGTCACCATCGGCTTCACCACCTCCACCACCGGCCCCGCGGCCGCCCTCGGCATTCCCGAGCGCAACGCGCTGGAATTCGTGCCGAAGGAAATCGGCGGCACGGCGCTGAAGGTGATCGTGCTCGATGACGGCGGCGATCCGACCGCGGCGACCACCAATGCGCGGCGCTTCGTCACGGAGTCCAAGGTCGACATCATCATGGGCTCGGCCGTGACGCCGACCAGCATCGCGGTGTCGAATGTCGCCAACGAGGCCGGCATTCCGCACTTCGCGCTGTCGCCGCTGCCGATCACGCCGGAGCGCGCCAAATGGTCGGTCGCAATGCCGCAGCCGGTGCCGATCGTCGGCAAGGTGATGTACGACCATATGAAATCCAAGGGCGTGAAGACCCTCGGCTATATCGGCTATTCCGACAGCTACGGCGATTTGTGGTTCGGCGACCTGAAGAACCAGGCCGTGCCGATGGGCATCAACATCGTTGCCGAAGAACGCTTCGCGCGACCGGATACGTCGGTGACCGGCCAGGTGCTGAAGCTGCTCGCCGCCAATCCCGATGCCATCCTGGTCGGCGCCTCCGGCACCGCCGCGGCGCTGCCGCAGACCGAGCTGCGCGACAAGGGCTACAAGGGCCTGATCTACCAGACCCACGGCGCGGCCTCGATGGACTTCATCCGCATCGCCGGCAAGGCCGCCGAGGGCGTGCTGATGGCGTCCGGTCCGGTGATGAACCCGGAAGGCCAGCCGGATTCGGCGCTGACCAAGAAGCCCGGCCTCGCGTTGAACACGGCCTATGAGGCCAAGTATGGCCCGAACAGCCGCAGCCAGTTCGCCGGGCACTCCTACGACGCCTTCGAGATCCTGAAGCGCGTCATCCCCGTGGCCATGAAGACCGCCAAGCCCGGCACGCCGGAATTCCGCGAGGCCGTCCGCCAGGCGCTGCTGTCCGAGAAGGAAATAGCCGCGACGCAGGGCGTCTACAACTTCACGGAAAAGGATCGCTACGGCCTCGACGACCGTGCCCGAATCCTGCTGACGGTGAAGGATGGCAAGTACGTCCCGGCGAACTAACGCCGTCTGTAGCCCGGATGAAGTCATCGCCGCGCGATGACGTAATCCGGGGCTCACAGTCATGGGGAGGGGCCGGTCCCGGATTGTCATCCGGGCTACGCCAACACCATGTGCCCGCCACCCCGGCAGGATGAAAAGGTGGGCACGGCGCAACAGCGCCTTTGCCCACCCTGCATAACCGAGTAAAAGAGCCGGCCTTCGCCAAGAGGGCCGGCTTTTCGACTCTGCGCGCGTCGTCCCGCAGTTGCAACCTGCGCGACAGCGCTTACGGAGAGAACCCATGTCCAAGCTTCACCTCGCTGCCGTCCTCGCGGCGTCGCTGGCCGTTGCCGCGCCCGCCTGGGCGCAGACCCCCGAGATCACCATCGGCCTCAGCCTGTCCACCACCGGCCCCGCCGCGGCCCTCGGCGTGCCGGAGCGCAACGTGCTGGAATTCGTGCCCAAGGAAATCGGCGGCGTGCCCTTGAAGCTGATCGTGCTGGACGATGGTGGCGACCCGGCCGCCGCCACCACCAATGCACGCCGCTTTGTCACCGAATCCAAGGCCGACGTGATGATCGGCTCCTCGATCGTGCCGTCGTCGATCGCGATGTCCACCGTCGCCAACGAAGCCGGCATTCCGCATTTCAGTCTGTCGCCGATGCCGTTCACGCCGGCGCGCGAAAAGTGGTCGGTCGACATGCCGCAGCCGGTCGCGATCGTCGGCAAGGTCATGTACGACCACATGAAGGCCAAGGGCGTGAAGACGCTCGGCTATATCGGCTACTCGGATTCCTATGGCGACCTGTGGTTCAACGACTTCAAGGAGCAGACCGGCGCGATGGGCATGAAGATCGTCGATGACGAGCGCTTCGCGCGCCCCGACACCTCGATCACCGGCCAGGCCTTGAAGCTGATCTCCGCCAATCCCGACGCGATTCTGGTCGGTGCGGCCGGCGCCGGCGCCGGGATGCCGCAATCCGAACTGCGCGACCGCGGCTACAAGGGGCTGATCTACCAGACCCATGGCGCCGCCGTGATCGACTTCATCCGCATCGCCGGCAAGTCCGCCGAGGGCGTGCTGATGGCGTCCGGCCCGGTGATGTATCCGGAATGCCAGCCGGATTCGGCGCTGACCAAGAAGCCGGGCCTCGTGCTCAACGCCGCCTATGAAGCCAAGTACGGCGCCAACAGCCGCAACCAGTTCGCCGGTCACGCTTACGATGCCTTCGAGCTGCTGAAGCGCGTGATTCCGTTGGCGCTGAAGACCGCCAAGCCCGGCACGCCGGAATTCCGCGAGGCCATTCGCCAGGCACTGCTGTCCGAGAATGAAATGGCCGCGACGCAGGGCGTCTACAACTTCACGGAGAAAGATCGCAACGGCGTCGATGACCGCTCGCGCATGCTGTTGACCGTCAAGAACGGCAAGTACGTTCCGGCGGAGTAGTTTTCACTGTCATTCCGGGGCGCGGGCGGCGATAGCTGAACGCGAACCCGGAATCCCGAGATGTTTTGCGCTGAACATGTCGAGGTTCCCCGCCGATCCAATTGGATCGGCTGAGGTTCGCTCGCGCTGATGCGCTCGCGCCCCGGAACGAAAACCACATCAAATCACGCCGGCACCTTCGTGCTGAAATCCCAGATAGCTCGCGACCACGCGCTGGTTGCTGGCGATATCGCTCGCAGCACCATTCAGGATGAACTCGCCGAGCTCCATCACATAGGCGCGGTCCGCGATCTTCAGCGCGGCCTGGGCGTTCTGCTCGACCAGCAGCACGGCGACGCCGGCGGCTTTCAACTCGGCGACGATGCGGAAAATATCAGCCACGATAATCGGCGCGAGGCCGAGGCTCGGCTCGTCCAGCATCAGGAGTTTTGGCGCGCCCATCAGCGCGCGGCCCATCGCCAGCATCTGCTGTTCGCCGCCGGATAGCGTGCCGGCGAGCTGTTTGCGGCGTTCCTTCAATCGCGGAAACAGGCTGTAGACGCGCTCGAACGACCGCGCCGCCGTCACCTTGTCGATGCGGAAGGCGCCGAGCTGCAGATTGTCTTCGACATTCATGGTGGCGAACAGCTCGCGATGTTCCGGCACCAAGCAAAGCCCCGCGGCGACGCGATCCTCGATATCGAGCGTCGATACGTCTGCGCCCTCGAACATCACGCCGCCCTTGAGCGGCAGGATGCCCATCACGGCGTTGAGCAGCGTGGTCTTGCCGGCGCCGTTGGCCCCGATGATGGTGACGATCTCGCCGCTGCGGACTTCGAGATCGACGGCGCGCACGGCCTCGACCTTGCCGTAGGCGACATGAGCCCCGGTGACGGAGAGCAAGACACTCATGCGACCGCTCCGAGATAGGCCTTGATGACGGCAGGATTGGACTTGATCGCGGCCGGGGTGCCTTCGGCGATCTTGGTGCCGAAATCCAGCACGACGATGCGGTCGGCGAGGTCCATGACGAAGCCCATGTCGTGTTCGACCAGCAGCACCGACATGCCGCCGTCACGCAGGGTGCGGAGCAGGGCGGCGAGCTGCTGCTTCTCCATGTGGCGCAGGCCGGCGGCGGGCTCGTCGAGCAGCAGCAGTTGCGGATCGACGCAAAGCGCGCGGGCGATCTCGACGATGCGCTGCTGGCCCAGCGACAGCGAGCCTGCGAGCTGGTCGATCTGGTCGGCGAGCCCGACGCGCGCGATCTGTCGCGCGGCCTCGGCCAGCAGTTTTGCTTCGTCGGCGCGGTCGAGCCGCAGCATGCTGGCGATCGCCCCGCTGCGGCCGCGCAGATGCGCGCCGAGCGCGACATTTTCCAGCACGGTCATGTCCGGCACCAGCTTGACGTGCTGGAAGGTGCGGGCGATGCCGCGCCGGACGATGTCCTGCGGCGGCGCGCCATCGACGCTGCGGCCGCGCACGGAAATGGCGCCGGAAGTCGATGTCAGCACGCCGGTGATGAGGTTGAAGGTCGTGCTCTTGCCGGCGCCGTTGGGGCCGATCAGCGCCACGATCTCGCGTGCCGTCACGTCGAACGAGACGTCGTTGACGGCGATCACGCCGCCGAACTCCTTGCGGGCTTTGTCCACCTGCAGCAGCACGCCGGCTTCGGCCTCAAGTGCCAGCTTCGGCGGCGGCTCCGTCGCGATGTCCGGCTGCTTGCGCGCAGCCTTGAACGGCAACAGCGACGTCAGCCATGGCCACATCCCGGTCGGTGCGAATTGCAGCAGCGCGACCAGCAGGATGCCGAACACGATGGTCTCGAGCTGGCCGCTGCCGCCGAACAAAAGCGGCAGGTAGCTCTGCAGCGCTTCCTTGAGGATCACGACGATGGCGGCGCCCAGCACGCCGCCCCAGACATAGCCGGCGCCGCCGACCACGGCGATGAACAGATATTCGATGCCGGCCTGCGGTCCGAACGGCGTCGGATTGGCCGCGCGCTGGAAATGCGCGTAGAGCCAGCCGGACAGGCCGGCAAGGACGGCGGCATAGATGAAGACCAATAGCTTGGCACGCGCCGTCTGCACGCCAAAAGCTTCGGCGGCGACATGGCCGCGGCGCAGCGCGCGGATGGCGCGGCCGGTGCGGGAGTCCAGCAGGTTCATCGACAGCAGCGCGCAGACGATCACCGCGATCCAGATCGGGAAATAGATCGTGCCGGGGTCGAGCATCTTCAGCGTGCCGATCGACAGCGGCGGGATGCCGGAGATGCCGTCGTTGCGGCCGAGAAATTCCAGCTTGCTGAACAAATAGAACAGGCTGATGCCCCAGGCGATAGTACCGAGGGGCAGGTAGTGGCCGGAGAGCCGCACGGTGATCAGGCCGAGGAACACCGCGACGCCGCCGCTGACCAGCAGCGACAGCGGCAGCGTCAGCCAAGGCGACAGGCCATAGGTGGTGGTCAGCACGGCCGTGGTGTAGGCGCCGAAGCCGCAGAACGCGGCCTGGCCGAACGAGGTGAGACCGCCGACGCCGGTCAGGATCACCAGCCCCATCGCCACCAGCGCGGCCAGGCCGATATTGTCCAGGAGCACGATCCAGAACGGCGGCATGCCGGGAATGAACGGGATCACTGCCATCACGGCCGCGAACAGCAGGAT
The DNA here is from genome assembly GCF_007018645.1 of Tardiphaga sp. vice154. Classification (NCBI taxonomy): domain Bacteria; kingdom Pseudomonadati; phylum Pseudomonadota; class Alphaproteobacteria; order Hyphomicrobiales; family Nitrobacteraceae; genus Tardiphaga; species Tardiphaga sp. vice154. The sequence continues at coordinate 4,695,271 of NZ_CP041399.1, read as the reverse complement.
CGGAAGGAGACGCTGGTTCATTGCGCTCAATCCTTTTCTTCTTCGACCGCGGGTGCTGCCAGCGAGCGCAGCACCAGCACCGGCAGGATCAGCGTGAAGACGATGACCTCCTTGAAGTTGCTGGCATAGAACGACGAGAACGCCTCGACGACACCGACCACGATCGCCGCCACTGCGGTGAGAGGATAGCTGACCAGACCGCCGATGATCGCCGCGATGAAGCCTTTCAGGCCGATCAGGAATCCGGTGTCGTAATACAGCGTGGTGATCGGGATGATCAGGATGCCGGAGATCGCGCCGATCACCGAGGCCAGCAGGAAGGCGATCTGGCCGGAGAGCGAGGTGCGGATGCCGACCAGACGGGCACCGAGCCGGTTGACCGCGGTGGCGCGCAGCGCCTTGCCATACAGCGTGAAGCCGAAGAACAGCCAGAGGCCGACGATTAAAGCGATGGTGATGGCATAGACCGCGATGCTCTGCCCGGTGAAACGCAGCGGGCCGAGCGTCAGCACGGCGCTGGAAAGCGCCGGCGCGCGCTGGCCCTCGGCGCCGAAGAAGACGAGGCCAAAGCCCTGCAGCGCGAGATGGCAGCCGACTGAGGCGATCAGCAGCACCAGCACGGAGGCGTGCGCGATCGGCTGAAAGGCGATGCGGTAGAGATACAGGCCGATCGCGGCGACGATGGCGAGCGACAGCGCGATGTTGACGGCGACGCCGGCCTGGTGGCCCGCCAGCGCCAGCGTCGCGCCCCAGATGGCCAGCGGCAGCGCGACATTGATGGCGAAGCTGCGCAGCACGCGGGCTGCATGCAGCGATTTGCGGGCGGTGAAGAGGTCGAAGCCGAACGCCACCACGCCCATCGCGACCGCCAGCCGGATCGTGCCCGGCACCTGGCCGGCCGACAGGCTGGCATAGGTCAGCGCGCCAAAGGTGATGAACTCTCCCTGCGGGATCAGGATCACCCGAGTCACTGCGAACACCAGCACCAGCGCCAGGCCGAGCAGCGCGTAAATCGCGCCGTTGGTTATGCCGTCCTGCAACAGGAACAGCAAAATGGTCGTGTTCAAGGCCGGTCGCTCCCCACCCGTGTCGTGTGTGCCGCGGTTTACACAGCCACACGACGATCAGCAACGGCAGTTGAAACCCGCCGTATATTTAGTATGGTTTATAACGATTATCGATCATAACCTCAAGGCTTGCGAGCTTTGCCGGGGGCTGCTCCCGGATACAATTGCGGAATCGACCATGGCTGCGACCAAAATCCACACGCGCGAGCAGGCGAAGCCGCTGCCGGTCGAGCCGGTGTCGGAGCCCGCCCCGCTGCAGATGGGTGAACTGTCCGAACTGCTCGGCTATGCGCTGAAGCGCGCGCAGCTCAAGGTGTTCGAGGACTTCCTGCGCTGCATGGCGCCGCTGCAACTGACCCCGGCGCAGTTTTCGGTGCTGCTGCTGCTCGACAACAACCCCGGCCGCAACCAGACCGAAATTGCCAATACGCTGGGGATCCTGCGGCCTAACTTCGTCGCGATGCTCGATGCCTTGGAAAGCCGTGACCTCTTGACGCGGATGCGCTCGCCGAGCGATCGCCGCTCCCATGTCCTGATGCTGACCGACAAGGGCCGGACGACGCTGACGCGGGCCCGCAAGCTGGTGGCGACGCGCCATGAATCGCGGCTGATCGAACTGCTCGGCCCGGGCGACCAGGCAGCATTGCTGGCGATGCTGGCGAAGATCGCGGCGGAGTTTTAAATCCCACTGTCGTTCCGGGATGCGGCCGCCGGCGAAGCCGGTTGGCGCAGACCCGGAACCTTGCAATGTTCATCGTCCCATTTCGAGATTCCCCGCCCCTCCAATTGGAGTGGCTGGGGTTCGCTCGCAGTTCGCGCTGCTCGCGCCCCGAAATGACCGCGTTCTCTTATTGCCCTCCTACCACGCGCGGCTTCGCTGCACGCGGGGGAGAGGGAAGCCAGACTATCCGCCGGTGGCGCCGCCGCCGACTTCGCCGTCGAGCACGTCGCCGAACAGCACCCAGCGCTCGCCCTCGAATTTCATCAGTTGCAACTGCTCGATCGGCGAGAAATCCTTGTCGCTCGTCTTGATCAGAACGCCCGGCAGCAGGCCGGTCTGCTGGATGCCCTTCAGGCTGGCGGCCTGCTTCATCACATTGGCGCGGGTAAGGTCATCGCCACACTGCTTGAGCAGGATCACCATGGTTTCGGCGATGTTGTAGCCGGTCATCGCCGAGCTATCGGCGCGGTTGATGTCTGGCGCGTATTTGTCGAGGAAGGCGTGATAGGCCTTCATGCCCGAATCGTCCTTCCACTGCGGATCGGTGGCGTCCTTGGCGTAGGCGGCGGAGATCACGCCTTGCGCGTTCTCGTAGCCGGCGGGCTTCATCACCGCGCCGATCGAGGCGGAGACATTGGGCACGATCTGGAAAGGCTTCCAGCCGAGCTCGGCGATCTTCTTGATGCTCTGCGCGGCGAATTTCGGCGTCGCGAAGGAAACCACCACGTCGGGGTTCAGCGACTTGATCTTGACGATGTGGGAATCCACCGTCGGTTCCGTCAGCTCGTAGCTTTCCTCGATCACGATCGAGGACGCCTTATCGCCGAGCCCATCCTTCAGGCCCTTCAGATAATCCTTGCCGAAATCATCGTTCTGGTAGAGCACGGCGATTTTCGCGCCGGGCTTTTCCTTCATCAGATATTTGGCGTAGATGCGGCCCTCGCTCTGGTAGCTCGGCAGCCAGCCCATCGTCCACGGAAAGTTCTTCGGGTCGTTCCACTTGGTGGCGCCGGTGGCGAGAAACAGCTGCGGCACTTTCTTGCCGTTGAGGTATTTATGGATGGCGGTGTTGGATGCGGTGCCCAGCGCGCTGAACATCAGAAGCACTTCGTCGCTCTCGACCAGCTTGCGGGTCTGCTCAACCGATTTAGGCGGGCTGTAGGCGTCGTCATAGGAGATGTAGTTGATCTTGCGGCCGTTGATGCCGCCCTGTTCGTTGATCATCTTGAAGTAGGCGGACTGCGCCTTGCCGACGACGCCATAGGCGGAAGCCGGGCCGCTATAGGGCACGATGTTGCCGAGCTTGATTTCGGTGTCAGAGGCGCCGGTGTCGTATTTCTTCTGCGCAAGCGCGGGGCCAGCGATGGCCAACATGAGGGCAGCGGCCGACATCGGCATAAGCCGGGCGTAACGGGCAGACATTCGGTTTCCTTCCCGTGAGTCCGCAGCGGCGAGGCGGCGGCTCATCTTCTTGGTTGAACTTCGATGCTTTTGCATCTGCGAACTGTTCTATCGCGTTCGCAGCATGGCCTCAAATCAAAAAGCCCTCCGCTGGATGGCGGAGGGCCGTTTGCTGTCAAGTTCCGTCAAACGGAATGAAGCATCAGCCGCCGACGTCGGAACTGATGATCTCGCCGAACAGATCCCATTTCTCGCCCTTGAAGCGCATCAGCTGCAACTGGCTGACCGGCGCAAAGTCGGTGGCCGAGGTATTGATCTTGATGCCGGGCAGCAGCATTTCGGTGCGGAAGTCCTTCAGGCTGGCCGCCTGCTTCATCACATTCTCCCGGGTGAGGTTATCGCCGCATTGCCGCAGCACCTGCACCAGGGTCTGGGCCGCGCCGTAGCCGACCACCACGCTGCCATCGAGCTTGTTGCCTTCCGGAAAGTCCTTCTCCAGGAAAGCCAGGAAGGTCTTCATGCCGGGGTCGTTGTCCCATTGCGGGTCCGACACGTCTTTCAGATAGGCGGCAGAGATGATGCCCTGACCGTTCTCGAAGCCGGCGGGCTTCATCACGCTGCCGACCGACGCCGAGACGTTGTTGAGATAGTGCAGCGGCTTCCAGCCGATCTCGGCGGCCTTCTTGATCGCCTGCGCCGCGAATTTCGGCGTGGTGATGTTAACGAAGACATCGGCGTTCAGCGATTTCAGCTTGACGATATGGCTGTCGATGGTCGGCTCCGAGGTCTCATAGCTTTCCTCGATGATGATCATCGACGACGCCTTGGCGCCAAGGCCGTCCTTCAGCCCTTTCAGATAGTCCTTGCCGTAATCGTCATTCTGATAGAGCACGGCGATCTTGGCGGCCGGCTTTTCCTTCAGAAGATACTTTGCGAAGATCTGCGTTTCGGACTGGTAGCTCGGCTGCCAGCCCATCGTCCACGGGAAGTTCTTCGGATCGTTCCACTTGGTAGCGCCGGTGGCGACGAACAGTTGCGGCACCTTCTTGCCGTTCATGTATTTGTGGATCGCCGAGTTCGATGGCGTTCCCAGTGGATTGAACACGACAAGCACTTCGTCCAGTTCCACCAGCTTGCGCGCCTGCTCGACGGTCTTCGGCGGGCTGTAGGCGTCATCGTAGGAGATAAAGGTGATCTTGCGGCCGTTGATGCCGCCTTCGGCATTGATCTTCTTGAAGTAGGCCTCTTCGGTCTTGCCGATCACGCCATAGGCCGAGGCCGGCCCGCTATACGGCATGATGTTGCCGATCTTGATTTCGGTATCGCTGGCGCCGGTATCGTATTTCTTTTGCGCCAGCGCCCCCGTCGTCGCGGCGGCGAGCAAAGCGAAGGCAGCCGGCAGAGTAGCCAGATGCAGATGCAACTTGGGCATTCCATGTCTCCCTGATGATAGCGTTGTGTCGTGTCGTTTGACCGGAGTTCTGCGACCCCTGCTTCCATTGAACACCGGTCGCGCGCCTTCAGCAAGAAAAAGCCCCCGCGACGCCGTCACGGGGGCTTTGTGCGACGAGCGCGGTGCGCTGCCCGGTTGCTATTGCGTGACGTCGCCACTGATGGTTTCGCCGAACCGTTCCCATCGCTCGCCCTTGAAGCGCTGCATTTGCAGTTGCGAGATAGGCGCGAAGTCGGTCGCCGAGGTATTGATCCGGATACCGGGCAGCAGGGTATCGACTTCGAAGTCCTTCAGGCTGGCCGCCTGCTTCATCACATTGGCGCGGGTCAGGTCGTCGCCGCACATTTCCAGGACCTTGACCAGCGTCTGGGCCGCGCCGTAGCCGTAGATGTGGTTGCTGTCGGAGCGGTTGGCGTCCGGCATGTATTTGTTGAGGAAGGCCGACCACCGCTTCATGCCGGCGTCGTCGTTCCACTGCGCGTCGGTGCCGTCCTTGGCGTAGGCTGCCGACAGCACGCCCTGGCCGTTCTCGAAGCCTGCGGGCTGCATCACGCTACCGACATTCACCGAAACGTTGGCGACCATGTGCAGCGGCTTCCAGCCGAGTTCGGCGATCTTCCTGATGGTCTGGGCGGCAAATTTCGGTGTGACGAAACTGATCAGGACGTCCGGGTTCTGTGCCTTGATCTTGACGATGTGGGTGTCGACGGTCGGCTCGGCGATCTCGTAGCTCTCTTCGACGATGATCATCGCGCCCTTGCTGCCGAGCCCGTCCTTGAGGCCCTTGAGGTAGTCCTTGCCGAAATCGTCGTTCTGGTAAAGCACCGCAATACGGGCGTCCGGCTTCTCCTTGATCAGCCATTTCGCGTAGATCTGCGCCTCGGACTGGTAGCTCGGCTGCCAGCCCATCGTCCACGGGAAGTTCTTCGGGTCGTTCCATTTGGTCGCGCCGGTGGCAACGAACAGTTGCGGCACTTTCTTGCCGTTGAGATATTTATGGATCGCGGTGTTGGACGGCGTACCGAGCGGTCCGAACACTAGCAGCACTTCGTCGCTCTCCACCAGCTTGCGTACCTGCTCGACCGCCTTCGGCGGGCTATAGCCATCGTCGTACGAAATGAAGCTGATCTTGCGGCCGTTGACGCCGCCTTTCTCGTTGATCATCCTGAAATAGGCGGCCTCGGTCTTGCCGATCATGCCGTAGGCGGATGCCGGTCCGCTGTAAGGGATGATGTTACCAATCTTGATCTCGGTATCGGTGGCGCCGATGTCGTATTTTTTCTGGGCGAGTGCGCTGCCGCAAAGCACGACGCTGAGGGCAACGGCAGACACGGCCGCAATTGCACGCAATGGCATGGGCATTCGTCAGCTCCCTGATATTTTCGACGGCCGTTGTGGCCTTGCCGCGATTAAATACCTTTCGCAGGAGATCATCAAGAAGAAGCGCTGGGTCACACAAGCACGCGGAGGTGGTCGGGGGGACGGAGAAGGAGGCAGTCTCGCCTACAGCATTACTCCGCCAGACGTCCGTCGAGCACCGGGCCGAACATCTGCCAGCTCTCGCCGGTGAAGCGCATCATCTGCAACTGCTCGATCGGATAGAAATCGGTTGCCGAGGTGTTGAGCCTGACGCCGGGCAGTACCGTGTCGGGGACGAAGTCGACCAGGCTGGCCGCCTGCTTCATGATGTTGTCGCGCGTCAGCGTATCGCCGGCCTGCGTGAGCACCTGCACCATCGTCTGTGCTGCGCCATAGCCATAGATCACGGAAATGTCGCTGCGGCTGACGTCCGGCGCATATTTGGCGAGGAAGCTGGCGTAGCGCTGCATGCCCTCGTCCGTGTTCCACTGCGGATCGGCGCCGTCCTTGGCGTAATAGGCCGAGATGACGCCCTGTGCATTGTCGAAGCCGGCGGGCTTCATCACCGTGGCCACCGATGCACTTGCATAGCTCTGGATGTAGAGTGGCTTCCAGCCGAGTTCGGCGACCTTGCGCAGGCTCTGCACGGCGGATTTCGGCGTGGTCACGCTGATGAAAGTATCGGCGCCGCTGGCCTTCAGATTGATGATGCGGGAATCGACGGTCGGTTCGGTGACCTCGTAGCCCTCGGCGGCGACGATCATCGCGGCCTTGTCGCCGAGTCCGTCTTTGAGGCCCTTCAACAGTTCCTTGCCGAGGTCGTCGTTCTGGTACAGCACAGCGATCTTCGCATCGGGCTTTTCGGCCAGCAGGTATTTGGCGTAGATGCGACCCTCGCTCTGGTACGGCGGCTGGAAAGCCATCGTCCACGGGTAATCGCGCTGGTTGCCGAAGCCGCTGGCGCCGGCGGCGACGAACAATTGCGGCACGCGCTTGCCGTTGAGATAGCGCTGGATCGCAGCATTGGACGGCGTGCCGAGCGGGCCGAATACCGCCAGCACCTCGTCGCTCTCCACCAGTCTGCGGGCCTGCTCGACCGCCTTGGCGGGGTTGTAGGCGTCGTCATAGGAGATGAACTCGATCTTGCGGCCATGGATGCCGCCCTGGTCGTTAATCATGCGGAAATAGGCCGCCTCGATGCGGCCGGCGACGCTATAGGCGGAGGCCGGGCCGCTATAGGGCATGATGTTGCCGATCCTGATCGTGGTGTCGGAGGCGCCGGGGTCGTAGCGCGGCTCGGCACGGGCGGCGACGCAGGCGATGAGGAAGGCGGCAGCGACCGGCAGGGCAGCGGCGCGGGAAAGCAGGGCGGGCATGGCAGTCCTTGAAGCGGGCGGGGGGTCGAAGATCGAGCCGACCCAACACGTTTCACACCGCCGCATCAACAATAAGGCCCCGCAGCAGGAGCAGCGGGGCCTTGGGTTCAGCTGTCATTCCGGGGCGCGAGCGCCTCAGCGCGAGCGAACCTCAGACACTCCAATTGGAGTGGCGGGGATCCCGACATGGGACGATGAACATTCCGAGGTTCCGGGTTCGCGTTCGGCTCACGCCGCCCGCGCCCCGGAACGACAGTTTGTTGTCACCCGCCGATCTTGCCCTGGTATACCGGGCCGAACAGTTCCCAGGTCTCGCCCTTGAAGCGCTGCATCTGCAATTGCTCGATCGGGTAGAAGTCGGTCGCCGTGGTGGTGATGGTGACGCCCGGCAGCAGCGTGTCGGGAGTGAACGCCTTCAGGTTGGCTGCTTCCTTCATGATGTTCTCGCGGGTCAGGTTGTCGCCGGCCTGCTTGAGCACCTGGACGATGGTTTGCGCCTGGCCGTAGCCGTACACCACCGAGCCGTCATTGCGGTCCATGGTCGGGGCATATTTGGCGAGGAAGGCGTAGAATTTCTTCATGCCCTCGTCATTGTCCCACTTCGGATCGGAGCCGTCCTTGGCGTAGTGCGCGGACAGTATGTCCTGCGAGTTGGCGTAGCCGGCCGGCTTCATCACGCTGCCGACCGAGGAGCCGACGTTGCTCTGGATGAACATCGGCTTCCAGCCGAGCTCGGCGACCTTCTTGATCGCTTGCGCGGCAAATTTCGGGGTGGTGAAGCTGACGAACGTGTCGGCTCCCGCCGCCTTGAGCTTGATGACGTGCGAGTCGATGGTCGGCTCCGACACTTCGTAGCTTTCCTCGGCGACGATCATCGACGCCTTGGCGCCAAGGCCGTCCTTGAGGCCTTTCAGCATGTCCTTGCCGAAGTCGTCGTTCTGGTACATCACGCCGATCTTGGCATCGGGCTTCTCCCGCAGCAAATAGGCCGCGTGAATTCGCGACTCGCTCTGGTACGCCGGCTGCCAGCCCATCGTCCACGGAAAGTCCTTGAACTCGCCGAACTTGGTGGCTCCGGTGGCAACGAATAGCTGCGGCACCTTCTTGGCGTTCATGTATTTCTGGATCGCGGTGTTCGACGGCGTGCCGAGCGCGCTGGCGATGAACAGAACCTCATCTGACTCTACCAGCTTGCGCGCCTGCTCGACGGCCTTCGGCGGCGAGTAGCCGTCGTCATAGGTGATGTAGGTGATCTTGCGGCCATTGATGCCGCCCTGTTCGTTGATCATCTTGAAGTAGGCTTCTTCGGTCTTGCCGATCACGCCATAGGCGGAAGCAGGCCCGCTATACGGCATGATGTTGCCGATCTTGATCTCGGTATCGGAGGCGCCGGTGTCGTACTTCTTCTGGGCAAAGGCGACGCTGCCGGTGGCGGCAAACGCGAAGGTCGCGGCGACGGTCAGGGCCACGCGCGAACGATTGGCAGGCATTTCGAAACTCCCATGAGTGCTACCTGAAAAGCGTCGTGATTTTCAGTGCCGGATTTTTTATCCGCCCTTACCTAATACGTTTTCGACTCCGGCAGCAAGAAAAAGCCCCCTGCGACGTTAGTCGCAAGGGGCTGAGATGTTAGGCACTTTTGTTGTTGTGACTCTGTTATTCCGGGGCGCGGGCGCGTCAGCGCGAGCGAACCTCAGACACTCCAATTGGAGTGGCGGGGAATCCCGATATCGGACGATGAACATGTCGAGGTTCCGGGATCGCGTTCGGCTCACGCCGCCCGCGCCCCGGAACGACAGTTTTATTAGTTGCCCAGATGGCTTTCGATCGGCGGACCGAACACGTCCCACTTCTCGCCGGTGAAGCGCATCATGCGAAGCTGCTCGATCGGATAGTAATCGGTCGCCGAGGTGTTGAGCTTGACGCCGGGCAGCATGGTGTCCGTCGCATAGTCCTTCAGCGAAGCGGCCTGCTTCATGATGTTGGCGCGGGTCAGGTCGTCGCCGGCCTGCTTCAACACCTGCACCACGGTCTGTGCCTGGCCGTAGCCATAAACGGCGGACGAGTCGGCCAGGTTGGCGAAGGGCGCGTATTTGGCGACGAAGTCGCGATACTTCTTCATGCCTTCGTCGTTGTCCCACTGCGGATCGGAACCGTCCTTTGCATAGGCCAGCGACATCACGCCCTGCGAGTTGTCGATACCGGCGGGACGCATCACCGAGGCGACCGAGGAGCCGACATTGCTCTGGAAGAACATCGGCTTCCAGTTGAGCTCGCCGACCTTCTTGATCGCCTGCGCGGCGAACTTGGGCGTCGAGATGCTGACCAGCACGTCCGCTCCGCTCGCCTTCAGCTTGACGAGATGGTTCTCGATGGTCGGCTCGGAGACTTCGTAGCTTTCCTCCATCACGATCATCGACGCCTTGTCGCCGAGGCCGTCCTTCAGGCCCTTCAGCAGATCCTTGCCGAGGTCGTCGTTCTGGTACAGCACGCCGATCTTGCCGGCCGGCTTTTCCGTCAGGATGTATTTGCCGAAGATCTGGCCTTCGCTCTGGTAGGCGGGCTGCCAGCCCATCGTCCAGGGGAACGTCTTGTGCTCACCGAACTTGGTGGCGCCGGTGGCCACGAACAGCTGCGGCACCTTCTTGGCGTTCATGTACTTCTGGATCGCGGTGTTCGACGGCGTGCCGAGCGGCCCGAAGATGAACAGCACCTCGTCCGATTCCACCAGCTTGCGGGCCTGTTCGACGGCCTTCGGCGGCGAGTAGGCGTCGTCATAGGTGATGAAGTTGATCTTGCGGCCGTTGATGCCGCCCTGATCGTTGATCATCTTGAAATAGGCTTCTTCCATCTTCCCGATGATGCCGTAGGCCGAGGCCGGGCCGCTATAGGGAATGATGTTGCCGATCTTGATCTCGGTGTCGGTGGCGCCGGTGTCGTACTTCTTCTGGGCAAAAGCGCTGCCGGAGAAAGTGAGAACGACGGCAGCGGTGGAAAGGGCAGCGAAGCGCAGGCTAGTTCTGGAAGTCACGGTAGATCCTTCAGTTTTTACGCAGTTTGCCGATCAGGCTCTGGGCCCCATAGGCGATTTGCCGGGCGCCGTGCGGCACCAGGAAGATGATCATGATCAGGATGACGCCGAACACGGCGCCGGACAGACCCTTCGAGATGTGCTCGGCGATATTCGGCACGAACACGATGAAGGCAGCACCGGCGAGCGAACCGGGCAACCAGCCGACGCCGCCGACCACCATGCCGAGGAACAGGGCGACCGCGAGCTGGATGGTGTAGCCGTCCGGTGCCACGAACTGCACGGCGATGCCGCCGAGGCCGCCGGCCACGCCGGTGATGCCGGCCGAGACGCCGAACGCCAACGTCTTGTACAGCGAGACATCGACGCCCATCGCGGAAGCCGCGATCTCGTTGTCGCGGATTGCCATCATCGCGCGGCCGGAGCGGGACTTCAGCAGGTTGACCGAGAACACGTAGATCATGATCGAGACGACCAGCGTGAAGTAGTACAGCCACATGTCCTGCGAGACTTTCAGCCCCAGCGTTGCGAAGATCTCGGGCGCTTCCGGTTTGGTCACGACCAGGCCCTGCACGCCGCCGGTCCAGTGTTCGAACACGCCGAGCTTGAGCAGCTGCGGCATCGCCACCGCCAGCGCGAAGGTCGCCAGCGCCAGATAGATGCCGCTCAATCGGAGCGCGGGCAGGCCGAACAGGAAGCCGGCGATGAAGCAGACAAGACCGGCTACCGGCAGCGTCAGGATGTAGTTGACGTTGCCGTGTTCGATCAGAATCGCCGACGTATAGGCACCGATCGCATAGAACGCGCTCTGGCCCAGCGAAAACTGCCCGCTGGCACCGGTGAGGATGTTGAGTGCCAGCACCGCGATCGCGTAGATCAGCCACATCGTCATCTGGAAGATGAAGAAGTTCTTCACGAACAGCGGCGTAGCGATCAGCAGCGCCAGGACCACTATCGACGCCATCGGGCCGAGCGACAGGGCTTTCTTTGGAACCGCGTCGATGACGGGAGCGGTGGATGCTTCTTGAACGGCGCTCATGATCAAACTCGCTTCACGATGGCACGGCCGAACAGGCCATTGGGTTTGACGACCAGCACGGTGATGATCAGCGCCAGCGCGATAGGCAGTTTCAATTCGTTGCCGACGCCGGGAATATAGGTGCCGACCAGGTTCTCGAAGACGCCGACCAGGAAGCCGCCGCATACCGCGCCGAGCGGGCTGGACAGACCGCCGACCACCGCTGCGGCAAAGCCGTAGATCAGCACGCCGCCCATCATGTTGGGCTCGAGGAACACCACGGGGGCGATCAGCATGCCGGCGATCGAACCGATCGCGGCCGCCATGCCCCAGCCGAGCGCGATCATCCAGCCGGTGTTGATGCCGACCAGCCGCGCCGATTCAGGCATTGATGCCGCCGCCCGCATGGCGAGACCGACGCGGGTGTAGCGGAAGAAGCCGAACAGCAGGATCAAGAGCACCAGAGTGACGCCGATCATGCCGGCCTGATGCGTCGAGATCAGCTGGCTGCCGAGGAACGGCGAGGAGCCGAACGGCGACGGGAACTGCTTGATGGTGAAATCCCACAGCAGGCCGGCAACGCTGTTGATGATCGCGAACAGCGCGATGAAGCCAGCGACATGGGTCAGCACCGGCGCCTTGGCCAGCGGCTTGAACAGCAGCCGCTCGATCAGGATGCCGCCGAGGAACGAGAACACCAGCGTCAGCACGAAGGCGCCCCAATACGGCACGCCCCACTGCATCATCTGCCAGGCCAAAAATGTCGAGAACATCGCCATTTCGCCTTGTGCGAAATTCAGATGATCGATCGCCTGATAGATCATCACCACGGCGAGCGCCATGCAGGCGTAGATCGCGCCGGTGGCGATGCCAGCCAGGACTTGATTGGTAAAGAGCTCCATAACAATTCCCTTAGTGAGGCTGTTTCCTCAGTATCCCAGATAGGATTTACGGACGTCTTCGTTGTTCGCGATCTCGTCGGCGGTGCCGGACATCACGATGCGTCCCGTTTCGATCACATAGGCCTTGTCGGCGAGTTCCAGCGCGAGCTGCGCGTTCTGCTCGACGACCAGGATGGTGACCTTGTCCTCGCGGTTGATCTTGCCGAGAATCTTGAACATGTCGCGCACGATCAGGGGAGCCAGGCCGAATGACGGCTCGTCCAGCAGCATCAGGCGCGGTCGCAGCATAAGCGCGCGCGCCACGGCCAGCATCTGCTGCTCGCCGCCGGACAGCGTGCCGGCCTGCTGGGCGTGGCGTTCCCTCAGCTTCGGAAAATGATCGTACATCCGCTCGATGTCGGACGAGATCGCCTTGGTGTCCTTGCGGGTGATGGCCCCGAGCTGCAGATTCTCTTCCACCGTCATGTTGGTGAAGGTGCCGCGGCCCTGCGGCACATGCGCTATGCCGAGTCGCACGATGTTTTCGGTCGAGCGGTTGTCGAGCTTGGCGCCTTCGAATTCGATCGTGCCGGTGGAGCGGATCATGTTGCAGATCGCCCGCAGCGTCGTGGTCTTGCCGGCGCCGTTGGCGCCGAGCAGCGTGGTCATGCTGCCTTCCTTGAGATCGAACTCGAGGCCGTGCAGCGCCTGGACCTGGCCGTAATAAGCGCGCAGGTCCTTCACATTGAGCATCGCGGTCATTAGTCCTTGCTCCCCAGATAGGCCTTGATGACGTCCGGGTCGTTCTGGACTTGATGCGGCGTGCCTTCCGCCAGCTTCTTGCCGAAGTTCAGCGCCACCACATGATCGGCGATCGACATCACCAAGCCCATGTGATGCTCGACCAGCAGAACGGTGACGCCGCGGTCGTTGCGGATCTGGCGGATCAGGTCGCCGAGAATGTGGACTTCCTCGTGATTGAGGCCGCCGGCGGGCTCGTCGAGCAGCAGGATCTTCGGCTCGGCGGCCAGCGCGCGCGCCAGTTCGACGCGCTTCTGGGTGCCGAACGGCAGGCCGGCCGTAACGGTGTCCGCGACGTCGTGCAGATCGAGATAGCCGAGAATCTCGTTCACCCGGCGGTTGATGTCGGCTTCGCCACGGCGCACCCATGGCAGCGTCAGCGAATCGCTGACGATGTCGCTGTTGGTGCGGGCATGCGTGCCGATGCGGACGTTGTCGCGCACGGAAAGATTTGGAAACAAAGCGACGTTCTGGAACGTGCGGCCGATCCCGATTTCGGAGATCTTGTGCGGCGGGCGTTTCAGAATGCTCTCGCCTTCGAGCAGGATGTCGCCCTTGCTCGGCTGATAAAGGCGGCTGAGACAATTGAACAGCGTGGTCTTGCCGGCGCCGTTCGGCCCGATCAGGCCGAGGATATGACCCTTCTGCATATCGAACGAGACGCCGTTCAACGCGATGATGCCGCCGAACACGACACTGACGTCGTGAACGGCAAGCAGCGGCGCAACCGAGGTGGTTGCGTTCTGCTGAGCGAGTGCCTGCATCATTTGCGGCAGCCTGCGGTCGCCTGGCGCAGCTGATTGCGCGCAAGGCCCAATCCGCAAACACCGACGCGACGAAGGTTATCTGATCCCATCGACCACACGAGCAACTTTGCCTCCCGGTTTGATTTTTTTGGATGCGATTTTGCTGGCAGGTGGCGCAGACGTGCCGCCCAGTGCCGCTTCGATGTTCCTTACCATCGCCAACAAGCGAGGTCCAATGTCGGTGCGCAATCGCTCTTCGGTAAAGCGAAACGCCGGCGCACCGCAATTGAAAGCGTAAGGTCCGGTGCCATCATTCAGTTTGAGCGCGACGCCGACGGCGTGGACGTCGTCCTGCCACTCTCCTGCGGAAATGACAAATCCGTAACGTGCGACCATTTCGCCGGAACGCTCGAGTCCGTCGCGCATCTTCGACCAGCGGCTGCCGTAATGTTCACGGAACTCACGCAGCAATTGCGCGCGTTCCTCGGGCGGCAACGCCCAGAAATAGGCGCGGCCCATCGCGGTCGTCGCGATCGGGATACGCGAGCCGACATCGAGCTGCACGCCGACGGTGAGGCTGGAGCGGCTCTGCCCGAAATAGATCATGCTCAATCGGTCGCGCGCGCCGACGGCCACCGCGCCGCCGGTCTGCCGCATCAGCTCGTCGCGAAAGCTTTCGGAAAGATGCTTAACGCCAAGGTTCGCAAGTGCAGCATACCCCAGGGCCATAGCTGCCGGCGCGAGTTGATACTTCTCGAACCGCGGCACCGGTGTAAGGTAGCCGAGTTTGGTCAGCGTATAGGTCAGCCGCGAAATGGTAGGCTTCGGCAGATTGGTGCGGGCGGCAATCTCCTGATTGCCGAGCAGCCCGTCATTGGGACGAAAGGCGCGCAATACTTCGAGGCCGCGCGCAAGCGCGACGACGAAACTGCGATCTGTCGCCACATTCTTGGCTGGACGTTTCATGATTCCCTGGAACTGCCGGCGCTTGTCGCGCGTCCCTCGTTGACAAGCGACGCTCTTCAAAATAACCCTCTTTGTCAAGATGTGGAATTAAATTCCGCAGTGCGAAACCGCCAAGAACGCTGTCCAAGGAGAACGCCGTGAACGATGTCGTCAAGCTCGAACGTCATGATGTGGTTGCGATCGTCACGGTCGACTCGCCGCCGGTGAACGCCCTCAGTGCGGCGGTTCGCCGCGGAATTTTTGAATCGATCAAAGCGGCGGCGGCCGATCCGGAAGTGCAGGCGATCGTGCTGACTTGCGCCGGCCGCACCTTCATCGCGGGTGCCGATATCACCGAATTCGGCAAGCCGCCGCAGTCGCCGATGCTCAACGACGTGATTGCGGAAATCGAGAATTGTGGAAAACCCGTGATCGCCGCGATCCACGGCACGGCACTGGGCGGCGGTCTCGAGATCACGCTCGGTTGTCACTTCCGTGTCGCCACCAAGGAAGCCAAACTCGGCTTGCCGGAAGTCAAGCTGGGTCTGTTGCCCGGCGCCGGCGGCACGCAGCGCCTGCCGCGCGCGGTCGGTCCGGAACTCGGCGTCAAGATGATCGTGACCGGCGAGCCGATTGGTGCCGCTGAAGCATTGAAGAATGGCCTGATCGAAGAGATCGTCGAAGGCCCGGCCTCGGGTGCCGAAGCCTTCGCGCGAAAAGTGATTGCCGAGAAGCGTCCGCTGCGCGTGCTGCGTAACGACGATTCAAAGCTCGCCGCGGCTAAAGCCGATCGCTCGATCTTCACCAACGCGGCGGCGGCAGCCAACAAGAAGAACCGCGGCATGAACGCGCCTTTGGCCTGCGCCGAAGCGGTGAGCTGGACGCTGGATCTGCCGTTCGACGAGGCGCTGAAGAAGGAGCGCGAGATGTTCCTCAAGCTGGTCGCGGACGACCAGTCGAAGGCGCAGCGCTACGCATTTTTCTCCGAGCGCGAAGCCGCCAAGGTCCAGAACATTCCGGAAGGCGTCAAGCCGCGTCCGGTCGAGCGCGTCGCCATCATCGGCGCCGGCACGATGGGCGGCGGCATTGCGATGTCGTTTGCCAATGCCGGCATTCCGGTCACGCTGATCGAGACCGGCGAAGAGCAGTTGAAGCGCGGCATGGGCATCATGCAGAAGAACTATGAAGCCACCGCTGCGCGCGGCGGCATTCCCGCCGACGCCCCGGCCAAACGCATGGGCCTGATCAATGGCGTGGTCGGCCTTGAGAACGTCAAGGACGCCGACCTCATCATCGAGGCGGTGTTCGAAACCATGGCGATCAAGAAGGAAGTGTTCACCGCGCTCGACGCCTACGCCAAGCCGGGTGCCGTGCTGGCCAGCAACACCTCCTATCTCAACATCGACGAGATCGCGCAGGTGACCAAGCGTCCGCAGGACGTGCTCGGCATGCACTTCTTCTCGCCGGCCAACGTGATGAAGCTCTGCGAGATCGTCCGCGCCGACAAGACCGCGCCGGACGCGCTTCTGACCGCCGTGGCGGTTGCCCGCAAGATCGCCAAGGTGCCGGCCGTGGTCGGCGTCGCCGATGGTTTCGTCGGCAACCGCATGCTGGCGGCCCGCTCCAAACAGTCCGAGAAGCTTTTGTTCGAGGGCGCTCTGCCGCAGCAGGTCGATGCCGTCGTCACCAAGTTCGGCATGCCGATGGGTCCGTTCGCGATGGGCGATCTCGCCGGTCTCGATATCGGCTGGCGCTCGCGCAAGGACCGCGGCATCACCTCGCCGATCGCAGACGCTTTGTGCGAGGCTGGCCGCTTCGGCCAGAAGGCCGGCAAGGGATACTACAAATACGAGGCCGGCTCGCGTGCGCCGGTTCCGGATCCGGAAGTCGAGAAGCTGATCGACGACACCTGCAAGAGCCTCGGTCTCACCCGCCGCATCGTCAGCGACGAGGAGATCCTCGAGCGCATGATGTATCCGATGATCAATGAAGGCGCCCGCATCCTGGAAGAGAAGGTCGCCTCGCGGCCCTCCGACATCGACGTGATCTGGCTGTACGGCTACGGCTGGCCGATCTACCGCGGCGGCCCGATGTTCTATGCCGACAGCGTTGGCCTCAAGCACATCGCCGAGCGGCTGTCGTTCTACGCCAAGCAGACCAACGATCCGTCGCTGGAGCCATCGGCGCTGCTCAAGCGTCTCGCCGACGAAGGCAAGACGTTCGCATCATTGGCGAAGGGCTGAGCCTTGATGGAGACGATTGCGTCATTGCGCGGTCCTCTCAGCACGTCGTCCCCGCGAAAGCGGGGACCCATAGCCTCTGTCTTATCGATGGAATGCTGTGGAACTATTCGTGCTTCTCTTCCTCTGCCGTGGTTATGGGTCCCCGCTTTCGCGGGGACTACCCGCGGAAAGGCCGAACAGCAGGCATTTCGATGACCTATCCCGGCGAAAAATTCTATCCCGACGACGTGCGCTGGGATGCGCCGATCGCGCGTGGCACGCTGCCCGATCTGCTGTCGAAAGCGGCAGCCGATTTCGGCGACCGTCCCGCAATCGAATTCCGCGACCGATCGCTCAGTTTCAACGAACTCGACGAGAAGGCCGCAACCGCTGCCGCGGCATTCCTTCGTGCCGGCTTCGGTCGCGACACGTCGATCGGTCTGTTCCTCGGCAATACGCCGGATCACCCCGTCCACTTCTTCGGCGGGCTGAAGGCCGGCGCGCGCCTCGTGCATCTCAGCCCGCTCGACGGGGAACGCGCGCTGTCGCACAAGCTCAGTGACTCCGGCGCTCGCGTGCTGGTCACCAGCAACCTGTCCTCGCTGCTGCCGATGGCGCTCAAATTTCTCGACAACGGCCTGCTCGACCTCCTGATCGTCTGCGAGGACGATGACTGGGGCGACGTCGGCAATCCGCAGATACCGCTGCCGGATGATGCCCGCATCATGACCTTCAAGCGCTTCACCGAAGGCGCTGCGCCGCCGTCGCAATGGCCGGCGATTTCGCCGGATGATGTGGCCTTGCTGCAATATACCGGCGGCACCACGGGGCTGCCGAAGGGCGCCATGCTGAGCCACGGCAATCTCACCTCAGCGGTGTCGATCTACACCATCTGGGGCGAAGCAGCGCGTGCCGAGCGCAACACGATCGAGCGCGTGATCTGTGTGTTGCCGCTGTTCCATATCTACGCGCTGACCGTGATCCTGCTGCAGCGGATCCATGTCGGCGACACCATCTCGCTGCACCAGCGCTTCGACACCGGCCGCGTGCTCGACGACATCGAGAAGAACCGCGCCACGGTATTTCCCGGCGTGCCGACGATGTGGATCGCGATCGCCGCCGATCCGTCGCTGGAAACGCGTGACCTGTCGTCGCTGGTATCGGCCGGATCGGGCGGCGCACCGCTGCCGGTCGAGGTCGCGCGATTGTTCGAGGCCAAGACCGGGCTCAAGCTGAAGAGCGGCTGGGGCATGACCGAGACCTGTTCGCCGGGCACCGCGCATCCCGCCGTTGGTCCCGATAAGCCGGGCTCGATCGGGCTGATGATGCCGGGCGTCGAGCTCGATATCGTCTCGCTGGACGATCCGTCGCGGGTGCTGCCGACCGGCCAGAGCGGCGAGATCCGGATCAAGGGCCCGAACGTCACCAAAGGCTACTGGAACCGGGCGCAGGAATCCGCTGACTCGTTCGTCGGCGAGCACTTTCTCACCGGCGACATCGGCTACATGGACGATGACGGCTATTTTTATATCGTCGATCGCAAGAAGGACATGATCATCTCGGGCGGCTTCAACGTCTATCCGCAGATGATCGAGCAGGCGATCTATGAGCACCCGGCGGTGCACGAGGTCATCGTGATCGGTGTGCCCGACCAGTATCGCGGCGAGGGCGCGAAAGCCTTCATCAAGCTGCGGCACGGTGCCGAACCGTTCAGCCTCGACGACCTCCGGGATTTCCTGTCCGGCAAGCTCGGCAAGCACGAATTGCCGGTCGCGGTCGATTTCGTCGACGATTTGCCGCGCACCGCCGTCGGAAAACTCTCGCGCCATGCCTTGCGCGCGCTGCATCCATCGCCAACACTCGATCAACGACAAACCGCCACCGGAGGCCGCCCATGACTGAAGCCGTAATCGTTTCCACCGCCCGCACCCCGATCGGCAAGGCCTATCGCGGCGGCCTCAACGCCACCGAAGGCGCGACCTTGCTCGGCCACGCCATCGAGCACGCCGTCAAGCGCGCCGGGCTGGATCCCCGCGAGATCGAGGACGTGGTGATGGGCGCTGCGTTGCAGCAGGGCTCGACCGGCGGCAACATCGCCCGCAAGGCGCTGCTCCGCGCTGGCCTGCCCATCAGCGTCGGCGGCACCACCATCGACCGGCAGTGCGCTTCGGGCCTGCAGGCGATCGCGCTGGCGGCACGCTCGGTGATCTTCGACGGTGTCGAGATCGCGGTCGGCGGCGGCGGCGAGTCGATCTCGCTGGTGCAGAACGACCACGCCAACAAGTTCCACACCGTCGATCCCGAACTGATGAAGATCAAGTCGGACGTCTACATGCCGATGCTCGACACCGCCGAGAACGTGGCGAAGCGCTACAACATCTCGCGCGAGCGCCAGGACGAGTACTCGCTGGAGAGCCAGCGCCGTACCGCGGCGGCTCAGCAGGGCGGCAAGTTCAACGACGAGATCGCCGCCATCACGACGAAGATGGGCGTCGCCGACAAGGCGACCGGTGAAGTCACGTTCAAGGACATCACGATCCACAAGGACGAAGGCCCGCGCCCCGAGACCACCGCCGAAGGCCTCGCCGGCCTGAAGGCCGTGCGCGGCGACGGCTACACCATCACCGCCGGCAACGCCTCGCAGCTGTCCGATGGCGCTTCCGCCACCGTGATCATGAGCGACAAGACTGCGGCTGCGAAGGGTCTCACCCCGCTCGGCATCTTCCGCGGCTTCGTCTCGGCCGGCTGCGAGCCGGACGAGATGGGCATCGGCCCGATCTACGCCGTGCCGCGGCTGTTGAAGCGTCATGGCCTCAAGGTCGAGGACATCGACCTCTGGGAGTTGAATGAAGCTTTCGCGGTGCAGGTGCTGTATTGCCGCGACAAGCTCGGCATCGATCCGGAGAAGCTCAACGTCAATGGCGGCGCGATCTCGGTCGGCCATCCCTATGGCATGTCGGGCGCCCGCCTGACCGGCCACGCGCTAATCGAAGGCCGCCGCCGCAAGGCGAAATACGCGGTCGTCACCATGTGCGTCGGCGGCGGCATGGGCTCTGCCGGCCTGTTCGAGATCATCCACTAACTGTCATTCCGGGGCGCACGCGGCGCGAGCCGCGCGCGAACCCGGAATCCCGAGATGGGACGATGAACATCTCGAGGTTCCGGGCCTCCGCCAGCCGGCTTCGCCGTCTGTCGCATCCCGGAACGACAACATTATCGTTTAATTTTCACAGGAGGATCCGATGGATCTCAACTTCAGCAAGGAAGAAGTCGCGTTTCGCGACGAAGTGCGCGCGTTTTTCAAGGATCACGTACCGCCGGCGACCCGGCAGAAAATGGCCGAGGGCCGCCATCTCGGCAAGGACGAGATGGTCGCCTGGTGGCGCATCCTCAACGACAAGGGCTGGGGCGTGACGCACTGGCCGGAGGAATATGGCGGCACCGGCTGGAGCTCGGTGCAGCACTACATCTTCAACGAAGAGCTGCAGATGGTGCCGGCCCCGGCGCCGCTCGCCTTCGGCGTCAGCATGGTCGGCCCGGTGATCTACACCTTCGGCAGCGAGGCGCAGAAGAAGCGCTTTTTGCCGCGCATCGCCTCGGTCGAGGATTTCTGGTGCCAGGGCTTCTCCGAGCCCGGCTCCGGCTCCGACCTCGCGTCCTTGAAGACCAAGGCCGAGCGCAAGGGTGACAAGTGGATCATCAACGGCCAGAAGACCTGGACCACGCTGGCGCAATACGCCGACTGGATCTTCTGTCTCTGCCGCACCGATCCCACCGCCAAGAAGCAGTCCGGCATCTCCTTCATCCTGGTCGACATGAAGACGCCGGGCATCACCGTGCGCCCGATCGTCACCATCGATGGCGGCCGCGAAGTCAACGAAGTATTCTTCGATGACGTCGAGGTGCCCTATGAGAACCTCGTCGGCGAAGAGAACAAGGGCTGGGACTACGCCAAATTCCTGCTCGGCAACGAGCGCACCGGTATCGCCCGCGTCGGCGTGTCCAAGGAGCGCATCCGTCGCATCAAGGAGCTGGCGTCGCAGGTGGAGTCGAACGGCAAGCCGGTCGCAGACGATCAGAAGTTCCGCGAGAAGCTGGCGATGATCGAGATCGAGCTGAAGGCGCTCGAACTGACGCAGCTCCGCGTCGTCGCGGATGAAGGCAAGCACGGCAAGGGCAAGCCCAACCCGGCGTCCTCGGTGCTGAAGATCAAGGGCTCGGAAATCCAGCAGGCGACGACCGAGTTGCTGATGGAAGTCATCGGCCCGTTCGCGGCCCCCTATGACGAGCATGGCGACGACGGCAGCAACGAGGCGATGGAATGGACCGCGCAGATCGCGCCGAGCTATTTCAACAACCGCAAGGTCTCGATCTACGGCGGCTCCAACGAGATCCAGCGCAACATCATCACCAAGGCCGTGCTGGGGCTGTAAGCGCACTTCTTTCACCTCTCCCCAGCGGGGAGAGGTCGGCGCGCAGCGCCGGGTGAGGGGGCGGCTGCGAGTAAAACATGGGCTCCCCCTCACCCGAAGCCTCGCTGGCGCGAGACTCCGACCTCTCCCCGCTGGGGAGAGGTGACCATCACTGCCATTGCAAAAAATCGACGCAGCGACCGGATCGCGCGAAACAGGAAACGGAAACATGGATTTTGATTTGTCGGAGGAGCAGCGGCTTCTCAAGGATAGCGTCGACGGTCTCCTGAAGACCTCGTACGACTTCGATCACCGCAAGAAGTATCGCGGCGAGAAGGGCGGCTGGAGCAAGAACGTCTGGGGCAAGCTCGCCGAGCAGGGCCTGCTCGGCCTGCCGTTCACGGAAGAAGAGGGAGGCTTCGGCGCCGGCGCCGTCGAGACCATGATCGTGATGGAATCGCTCGGCCGCGCATTGGTCGTCGAGCCCTATCTGCCCACGGTAATCATCGGCGGCGGCTTTTTGCGTCGCGGCGGATCTGCCGCGCAGAAGGAAGCCTACATCCCCGCGATCATCGACGGCTCGAAGACGCTGGCTTTTGCGCAGCTCGAGAAGAACTCGCGCTACGATCTCGGCGACGTCTCCACCTCCGCGAAGAAGAACGGCGACGGCTGGTTGATCGACGGCGAGAAGTTCGTCGTGCTGAACGGCGAGAACGCCGACACGCTGATCGTCTCGGCGCGCACCAATGGCGGCCAGCGTGACCGCAGCGGCATAGGCCTGTTCCTGGTGCCGGCGAATGCCCCCGGCGTCAGCATCAAGGGCTATCCGACGCAGGACGGCCTGCATGCCGCCGACATCACCTTTACTGCGGTGCAGGTCGGCGCAGACGCGGCGATCGGAGATCCCGCGAACGCGCTGCCGCTGATCGAGACCGTGGTGGATGACGCCCGCATCGCATTGTGCGCCGAGGCGGTCGGCGAGATGGACGAGTCGCTGAAGACCACCGTCGAATATCTCAAGACCCGTACCCAGTTCGGCGTCGCGATCGGCACGTTCCAGGTGCTGCAGCATCGTGCCGCCGACATGTTCGTCGCGGTCGAGCAGGCGCGCTCGATGGCGATGTTCGCCACCATGGCCAGCGACTTCGAGGACGCCGCGGAACGCGCCAAGGCGGTCTCGGCGGCAAAAGTGCAGATCGGCAAGTCGCTGAAATTCGTCGGCGAGCAGGCGATCCAGCTGCATGGCGGCGTCGGCATGACCATGGAGTACAAGATCGGCCACTACTTCAAGCGGCTGACCATGATCGAAAGCACCTTTGGCGATACCGACTATCATCTGCGTTGCGTGACAGACGCGGGCGGCTTGAACGGCTAGAACACCGGCCTCTCCCCGTCATTGCGAGGAGCGAAGCGACGCGGCAATCCAGAGAGCCACACGCGCAGTCTGGATTGCTTCGTCGCAACGGCTCATCGCAATGACGGGGAGAGCGAAGTGCAAACAAAAACAACAACAGGGAGCTCTCCATGAACAACCCGTTCGATCTCACCGGCAAGGTCGCCGTCATCACCGGCTCGAGCCGCGGCATCGGCCGCGCGTCGGCCGAGTTGCTGGCCAAGCTCGGCGCCAAAGTGGTGGTGTCCAGCCGTAAGCAGGACGCCTGCGAGGAAGTCGCCGAAGGTATCCGCAAGGATGGCGGCGACGCGCACGTCATCCCCTGCAACATTTCCCGCAAGGACGAGGTTGCGGCGCTGATCGCGGGGACCGTGAAGCATTACGGCCCGATCGACATCCTGGTCTGCAATGCTGCGGTCAATCCCTATTACGGCCCGCTGCTCGACATCACTGACGAAGCTTTCGACAAAATCATGGGCTCCAACGTCAAGAGCAACATCTGGCTGTGCAAGGAGGCGATCCCGGCGATGGCCGAGCGCGGCCGCGGCTCCGTCATCATCATCTCATCGATCGGCGGGTTGCGCGGCTCCACGGTGATCGGCGGTTATGGCATCTCCAAAGCCGCGGATTTCTCGCTGTGCCGCAGCCTCGCCGGCGAATGGGGCCCGAAGGGCGTCCGCGTCAATTGCATCGCGCCGGGCCTTGTGAAGACCGATTTCGCGAAGGCGTTGTGGGAAGACCCCGAAAGTCTCAAGCGCCGCACCGCCACCACGCCGTTGCGCCGGATCGGCGAGCCGCACGAGATTGCCGGCGCGGTGGCCTATCTCGGCTCGGATTCCTCGACCTTCATGACCGGCCAGACCATCGTCATCGACGGCGGCGTCACGACGGCCGGGGCATAATCTTCCTTCCCTCTCCCCGTGCGAAGCTTCGCTTCGCTAGGTGGGAGAGGGTGGCTTCGCGAAGCGAAGACGGGTGAGGGGGCCGCGCGCTCTGTCGCCAAAGCCCCCTCATCCGTCACGGCCTGCGGCCGTGCCACCTTCTCCCACAAGGGGAGAAGGAAGATGCGCGAGTTGTCAGAGAGGAGACCCCCATGCCCTTCATCCTCGCCATCGATCAAGGCACCACCTCGTCCCGCGCGATGGTCTTTCGCGAGGACCTCTCGATCGCCGCCGTCGCGCAGCAGGAGTTTCCGCAGCATTTTCCGGCGTCCGGCTGGGTCGAGCACGAGCCGGACGACATCTGGTCGTCGATGCTGCAGACCTGCCGCGAAGCGATCGCCAAAGCCGGCATCACCGCCCGCGACATTGCTGCGATCGGTATCACCAACCAGCGCGAGACCACGGTGGTATGGGACCGCTCGACCGGCCAAGCGGTGCACCGCGCCATCGTCTGGCAGGACCGCCGCACGGCGGAGATGTGCGCGCAACTCAAGGCCGATGGCCACGAGCCCGCGATCACCGGGAAGACAGGATTGATCATCGATCCGTACTTTTCCGGCACCAAGGTCGCCTGGATCCTCGATCACGTGCCCGGCGCGCGCGTTCGCGCCGAACGCGGCGAGCTCTTGTTCGGCACCGTCGACAGCTATCTGCTGTGGCGCCTCACCGCGGGCCGGGTGCATGCCACCGACGCCACTAATGCCTCGCGCACGCTGCTGTTCAACATCCATACCGGGCAGTGGGACGAAGATCTGTTGCGCCTGCTGCGGGTTCCCGCGGCGATGCTGCCGGAGGTGAAGGATTCTTCCGCCGATTTCGGCAGCACCGATCCCGAATTGTTCGGCGGCGCCATCACCGTTGCCGGCATCGCCGGCGACCAGCAGGCGGCGACCATCGGCCAGGCCTGCTTTGCGCCCGGCATGATCAAATCGACCTACGGCACCGGCTGCTTCGCGCTGCTCAACACCGGCACCACCGCGGTGGCGTCCCAGCACAAGCTGCTCACCACGGTTGCCTATCAGCTCAAGGGCGTGCGGACCTACGCGCTGGAGGGGTCGATCTTCGTCGCCGGCTCCGCGGTGCAATGGCTTCGCGACGGGCTTGGCATCATCAGGAACGCCGCCGAGACCGGTCCGCTCGCCGAGCAGTCCGACCATGCGCAGTCGGTCTATCTGGTGCCGGCCTTTGTTGGCCTCGGTGCGCCGTACTGGAACCCTGACGTGCGCGGCGCGCTGTTTGGCCTGACGCGTAACACCGGCCCCGCCGAGCTGGCGCATGCCGCGCTGGAGAGCGTGTGCTACCAGACCATCGACCTGCTGGCCGCGATGCGCGCCGACTGGCCGGAGGCCGACGCCGCCAATATCGTGCTGCGCGTCGATGGCGGCATGAGCGCGTCGGACTGGACGATGCAGCGCCTCGCCGACTTGCTGGACGCGCCGGTCGATCGCCCGACTATTAGCGAGACCACGGCGCTGGGCGCGGCCTATCTCGCCGGGCTGCATGTCGGCCTCTATCCGGAGCCGCAGAAATTCGCCGACAACTGGCGGCTTGAGCATCGTTTCCGCCCGAACATGAGCGAAGCCACTCGCACGCGAAAACTGGCGGGCTGGACGCGCGCGGTGAAAGGATTGCTGGCGAGCCAGGCGTAGCCCGGATGACAATCCGGGGCCGGCTCATCTATACGTACGACGGCTCCTGGATTGCGTCACCGCCCGCGAGCCGCGGTCGCTAACTTCATCCGGGCTACGACTGAGCCGTTGGTGATTTTCCACGCGCCAGCCACGAACACACGACAGCCGGGATGGCGCCGACGATCCCGAAGGTGAGGATCTCGCGCAGCGACAGCGGGCGGCTGGTGGCGACGACCAGAAGCGCGATGACGGCGACGTAGCCCGTCACTGCAGAGGTCAGCAGCTTCGGCCACAGTCCCATTTTGCGCTCGAGCAGCCAGTCCTCGAACCACATCACCAGCACGATCGGCAGGCCGAACACATAGGCGAACGGCAGCCCGACCAGCAGCCCGATGGCGCCGCCATAGATCTTGCCGCCGAGCACGTCGCGCACCGCAAAGACCGCGAAACCGATCAGCGGCCCCAGCAACAGGAAAACCAGAAAACGCCTCATGCCACCTCCGGACCGCTCACCCGCAAGATGCAAGCCTAGCCCGGATGGCACAAAGCGCAATCCGCCGTTGTGGATTACTTCGCGCCGATCGCCCGGCCACGGAACTGCAGATGTACCGCGCAATTGCAGCCCGGCGGATGCGTGGCCATCTCTTTGGCGATGACGTCGTTGGCCGGTTCGGGGGCGTGGACCGGCGTGGCGGTCATGGCTTCCTTGACGCGGCGGTCCTGCGCCGACTGCTCCTGCGTCGGAATGTAGTTCAGCACCGGCGCCAGCCAGCGTTCCGCTTCGGAGACGCTCCAGCCCTTGCGGGTGGCGTAATCATCGACCTGGTCGCGCTCGATCTTGCCGACGCCGAAATAATAGCTCTCCGGATGGCTGTAATACATGCCGGACACCGACGAGCCCGGCCACATCGCGTAGCTTTCGGTCAGCGTCACGCCGGCGGTCTTCTCGGCGTCGAGCAGGCGGAACAGGGTGGCCTTCTCGGTATGGTCGGGTTGCGCGGGATAGCCGGGGGCCGGGCGGATGCCCTGATATTTTTCCAGGATCAGCTCGTCGACCGGCAGGTCCTCGTCCGGCGCGTAGCCCCAAAACTCCCGGCGCACGCGCATATGCATGCACTCGGCAAAGGCTTCGGCGAGACGATCGGCCAGCGCCTGGCACAGGATCGCCGAATAGTCGTCGTTGGCGTTCTTGAAGCGGTTGGCGATGATGTCCTCGCCGATCCCCGCGGTGACGACAAAAGCGCCGATATAGTCCGGCACGCCGGAGGCCACCGGCGCGATGAAGTCGGACAAAGCGGCGTTGAAGCGGCCGTCGCGCTTCACCAGCTGTTGGCGCAGCGTGTGCAGCGTGGCGACCGGCGCGGTGCGGGTTTCGTCGGTGTACAGCACGATGTCGTCGCCGACCGCGTTGGCCGGCCAGAAGCCGATCGTCGCCTGCGCCTTGAACCATTTTTCGTCGACGATCAGCTTCAGCATCTTTTGGGCGTCGGCATAGAGCGAGGTCGCGACATCGCCGACCTTGTCGTCTTTCAGGATCGCCGGGAAGCGTCCGGCCAGTTCCCAGGTCTGGAAAAACGGCGTCCAGTCGATGTATTCGGCGAGCTCGGCCAGCGGGTAATCGCTGAACGACTTGATGCCGAGGAAGGTCGGCTTCTGCGGCGGCGCCTTGGTGAAGTCGATCACCATGCCGTTGGCGCGTGCATCCGTCAGCTTCAGACGCTTCTTGTCGGCCTGGGCGCGGAAATGCGCCGCGGAGATCTTGGCGTAATCGGCGCGGATTTCCGCGGCATAGGCGTCGCGCCTGTCTTCCGACATCAGCGACGAGGCGACGCCGACGGCGCGGCTGGCGTCGTTGACGTGGACCACCGGGCCCTTGTAGTTCGGCTCGATTTTCACCGCGGTATGCACGCGGCTGGTGGTGGCGCCGCCGATCAGCAGCGGCACCTTCAGCCCCTGGCGCTCCATCTCGCTGGCGAGAAAGCTCATCTCGTCGAGCGACGGCGTGATCAGGCCGGACAGGCCGATGATGTCGGCGTTCTCGGCCTTGGCAGTCTCGATGATCTTCGACGCCGGCACCATAACGCCGAGATCGATCACCTCGAAATTGTTACATTGCAGCACGATGCCGACGATGTTCTTGCCGATGTCATGGACGTCGCCCTTGACGGTGGCGAGCACGATCTTGCCGGCGTTCTTGCGGCCGTCGCCCTTGATGCCGGCTTTGAGATTATCCGCCTTCTCCTGTTCCATGAACGGCATCAGCCAAGCCACCGCCTGCTTCATCACGCGGGCGGATTTCACCACCTGCGGCAGGAACATCTTGCCGTCGCCGAACAGGTCGCCGACGATATTCATGCCGTCCATCAAGGGACCCTCAATGACGTGCAGCGGACGCGCCACGGTGAGGCGCGCGGCCTCGGTGTCCTCGTCGATATATTCGGTGATGCCGTGCACCAAAGCATGGCTGAGCCGCCGCTCGACCGGCCACTCGCGCCAGGCGAGATCCTTTTCCTTCACTTCCTTGCCCTGGCCGCGGAATTTTTCCGCAAGCTCGAGCAGTCGCTCGGAGGCGCCGGGGTCACGGTTGAGGATCACGTCCTCGCAGGTCTGGCGCAGTTCGGGATCGATGTCGTCATAGACGATCATCTGCCCGGCATTGACGATGCCCATGTCCATGCCGGCCTTGATGGCATGATACAGGAACACCGAATGCATCGCCTCGCGCACCGGCTCGTTACCGCGGAACGAGAATGAAAGGTTGGAGACGCCGCCGGAAATATGCGCGTGCGGCAGGTTCTGGCGGATCCAGCGCGTCGCCTCGATGAAGTCGACGCCGTAATTATTGTGCTCTTCAAGGCCGGTCGCGATCGCAAAGATGTTTGGATCGAAGATGATGTCTTCCGGCGGGAAGTCGAGGTCGTTGACCAGGATGTCGTATGCGCGTTTGCAGATCTCGGTCTTGCGCGCAAACGTATCGGCCTGGCCGACCTCGTCGAACGCCATCACGACCACCGCGGCGCCGTGGCGACGCGCGATCTTGGCCTCGTGGATGAACTTGTCGACGCCTTCCTTCATCGAGATCGAGTTCACCACCGGCTTGCCCTGAACGCATTTCAGGCCGGCTTCGATCACGTTGAATTTGGAGGAGTCGACCATCACCGGGACGCGGGCGATATCCGGCTCGGCGGCGACGAGGTTGAGGAAGGTGATCATCGCCTGCTCTGAATCGAGCAAGCCCTCGTCCATGTTGACGTCGATGATCTGCGCTCCGTTCTCGACCTGGTCGCGGGCGACCTGCAGTGCCGCGGTGTAGTCGCCGGCGGTCACCAGCTTGCGGAATTTCGCCGAGCCAGTGACGTTGGTGCGCTCGCCGACATTGACGAACGGAATTTCCGGCGTCAGCTCGAAGGCTTCGAGGCCGGACAGACGCAAGCGCGGCTCGATCTCGGGTACGATGCGCGGCTTGTGGGGTGCCACGGCCTTGGCGATCGCGGCGATATGGTCCGGCGTGGTGCCGCAGCAGCCGCCGACGATGTTGACGAGGCCGGATTTGGCGAATTCGCCGATCAGCCCGGCCATGAATTCCGGGCTCTCGTCATAGGCGCCGAATTCATTGGGCAGGCCGGCATTCGGATAGGCGCAGACCAGCGTATCGGCGACGCGGCCGATATCCGCGATATGCGCGCGCAGATCCTCGGCGCCGAGCGCGCAGTTGAAGCCGATGGTCGCCGGCTTGGCATGGCGCACGGAATTCCAGAACGCTTCCGGTAACTGGCCGGACAGCAGGCGGCCAGACTTGTCGGTGATGGTGCCGGAGATCATCACCGGCACGTCGATGCCGCGCGCCTCGCAGATTTCCGCGATGGCGTAGAGCCCGGCCTTGGCGTTCAGCGTATCGAAGATCGTTTCGAGCAATAGCAGATCGGCGCCGCCGTCCAGCAGGCCGTTGATCTGCTCGCTATAGGCGATGCGCAGGTCGTCGAAAGTGACGGCGCGGTAGCCCGGCGAGGACACGTCGGGCGAGATCGAGGCGGTGCGGTTGGTCGGACCAATGGCACCGGCGACGAAGCGCGGTTTGCCGTCTTCGGCGGAGACCTTGATGGCAGCGTTCTTCGCCAGTCGGGCGCCTTCAAAGCTCATCTCATAGGCGATGTCGGCGAGGTCGTAGTCGGCCTGCGCGATCGAGGTCGAGGAGAAGGTGTTGGTGGCGACGATGTCGGCGCCGGCGCGCAGATATTCGGCGTGAATGTCCTCGATCGCCTGCGGCTGGGTCAGGATCAGCAGATCGTTGTTGCCGCGCAGGTCGCGGTGAAAATCCTTGTAACGCTCGCCGCGAAAGGCGGCCTCGTCGAACTGCAGGCCCTGGATCATGGTGCCCATGGCACCGTCCAGCACGAGGATGCGTTCGGCAGCAGCTTTCAGCAGTTCGGTACGTTTGGCGGAAACGGGAACGGTCATGGATCAGGCTGCTTTCTGCGCGCCGTTCGGCCGGAAGCCGAGCAAATGGCTGATGGCGAAAACGAGATCGGCGCGGTTCATGGTGTAGAAATGGAAGTCGCTGACGCCCTGCTTGGCGAGCTTCTGCACCTGGCCTGCGGCCACGGTGGCGGCGACCAGCTTTCGGGTCTCGGCGTCGTTGTCGAGGCCGTCGAACTTCTCATCGAGCCAGGCCGGCACGCTGGTGCCGGCACGGGTGACGAAGGATCGCGCCTGCTTGAAATTATGCATCGGCATGATGCCGGGCAGGATCGGGATATCGATGCCGCGAGCGCGGACGCGGTCGAGGTAGCGGAAGTACAGATCGTTGTCGAAGAACACCTGGGTGATGGCGCGCGTCGCCCCGGCATCGACCTTGGCCTTCAGCACGTCGATATCGGCGTCGAAGTCCGGGCTCTCCGGGTGCTTTTCCGGATAGGCGGAGACGGTGACGTCGATGTCCGGATAGCGCCGCTTGATCGAGGCCACCAGGTCCGCCGAGGTCTGGTAGCCGTCGGGATGCGCCAGATAGGGCGTGCCGATCCCGGTGGTCGGATCGCCGCGCAGCGCCACGATGTGGCGGACGCCGACGTCGTGATACTGCGCGACCACGTCGTCAATATCGCCCTTCGAGGCGTTGACGCAGGTCAGATGCGCGGCCGGGACCAAAGCGGTCTCATTGAGAATCCGGGTGATGGTGGAATGGGTGCGCTCGCGAGTCGAGCCACCCGCGCCATAGGTCACCGACACGAATTTCGGCGACAGCGGCGCCAGTCGCGTGATGGTCTCCCACAGACTGCGTTCCATTTCCTCGGTCTTCGGCGGGAAGAACTCGAAGGAAATGTTGGGAAGCCTGGTCGGTTCGGGCGCTGCGATATCGCTCATGTCGGCTAACTCCACGCGGCCCGCGCGGGCGGTGACCGGTTGTCCTGCGAGCGAGCGGTGTCCGGGACACCCGTGCGCTGCAACAATATAGGCGGAAAGTCGGGACTACATAGCCCATTTTCCGGCAGAAAGGCGTGGGAAGTGGCCCATTTTATGAAAGCGAGGGCGGATAAATAGAAGGAAATCGCCTTGAGTGGGCAGTTAATTTCAACGGTTCAAGCTGTTTATCTCGGTATTTTGCCTGCCTAAGATCGTGGGCGGAATTGAAGTCGAGATGTAGGTAAGAGGGTTCGGCCCACGGGGTAGACGGCGCATCTGCTTCTGGTCGGCCCGCGAGTTAGCCGAGGCGGCCGTGTCGAGCATTCACCCGGATACCGCTAATGTCGGGACCGACGCCGCCGCGACGTCCTTGGTGCTCGATCCCGACGAAAGGTGAAACCGATGCTTTACGCGATACTGGCCTATCATGTGGAAGACGTCGTCGCGTCCTGGACGCCGGAAGAAGATGCCGCGGTGATGGGCGGCCTGCATGGGGTGCACGACCGGCTGACGGCCGAGGGCCGCCTTGGCCCCGCCGCGCGATTGGGCGCAACCAAGGACGCCTTCACCCTGCGTGGCCCCGGGGCCGGGATGGTGATCGACGGCCCGTTCGCCGAGACCAAGGAGCAGTTGCTGGGCTTCTACGTCGCCGAATGCACGTCGCGTGAAGACGCGATCGCCGCCGCGCGCGACCTGCGCCGCGTCAATCCGACCGCGGTTTACGAGATCCGCCCGATCATCCTGTTCCTGCCCGGCGCGGCGCTGGATGCGACCCACGCGCTGGCGGATCACGCCGCGGGGTAAGCTTCCTGACGAGCGCACGGCCTCTGACGGAGAGGCCGGCGCGACTACTCCGGCGCTTCGCCGTAATTGGCGCGGAAGGGGTGTGCCGGGTAGACGCCGACGATGCGGAATTCGCGGCTGAAGAACTGCAACTCTTCCAGCGCGAAAGCCAGATTGCGGTCGTCGGGGTGGCCGTCGACGTCGGCATAGAACTGGGTGGCGAAGAAATTGCCGTCGACCATGTAGCTTTCCAGCTTGGTCATGTTGACGCCGTTGGTGGCGAAGCCGCCCATCGCCTTGTAGAGCGCGGCCGGCAAGTTGCGGACCCGGAACACGAACGACGTCACCAGCGGCCCGGAGCCCTGCGCCGCCCATTTGGCGTCCCTGGCCAGAATCACGAAGCGCGTGGTGTTGTGGTCCTCATCCTCGACATTTTCGGCCAGGATATCGAGGCCATA
This sequence comes from Tardiphaga sp. vice154, assembly GCF_007018645.1. Classification (NCBI taxonomy): domain Bacteria; kingdom Pseudomonadati; phylum Pseudomonadota; class Alphaproteobacteria; order Hyphomicrobiales; family Nitrobacteraceae; genus Tardiphaga; species Tardiphaga sp. vice154. The sequence continues at coordinate 4,663,232 of NZ_CP041399.1, read as the reverse complement.
GATGTCGGCGGCGAGCTTCGACGCCAGCGAGGCGCAGGATTTGTCGCCGCGCTCGGCCACGGCCCGGGCCGAGCCCGCGGTATCGGCGGCGACGATCGCTTTCAGGCCGAGTTTGCGGATGATGCGGCGGCACTGGCCGAGCGCGTGGACGTGGCTCTCGATGGTCTTGATGTCGTCGAGCTTGGTGCCGCGCGGGGCCATCATCTGGTGGTGGATCGGCAGAAACCACTCGCCGACGATGAACAGGCCGGATGCCGGCAGCAAATGATGGATGTCGGCAACCCGGCCGGCGATCGAGTTCTCGATCGGGATCATGCCGAGTTCGGCCTCGCCCGACGAGATCGCCGCCAGCGCGTCCTCGAAGGTGGCGCAGGGCAGCGGCTCGGCGTCCGGAAAGGCTTCGACGATGGCGATGTGGGAGTTTGCGCCGGGTTCGCCCTGGAATGCTATTTTCATGGTGTTCTCGTCTGTGATCGATCGCTCACGTGTTGGTCAGGACACGCCGCGCGGTTTCCAGGTCGGCTTGCGTATCGACGCCGCGCGGTACGGTATCCACGATGGAGACGTCAATGCGCATGCCGGCCTCCAGCGCGCGCAACTGCTCGAGCTTCTCCCGCCATTCGAGAGGCGAGGGCGGCAGTGCCACGAAGCGTTGCAGCGCCGCGCGCCGGTAGGCGTAGAGGCCGATGTGATGGTAGCGCGGCCCGTCGCCCCAGGGGGCCGTGGCACGCGTAAAATACAGCGCCCGCAGCCGTTGCGGGCCGAGCGCAGAGCCGATCACCTTCACCACGTTGGGGTTGGTGCTTTCTTCCTCCGTATGGATTTCCGCGGCCAATGTGGCGATATCCACGGCCGGGTCGGCCAGCGGCCCCAGAACGGCGCGGATATTGTCCGGCAGGATGGTCGGGAAATCGCCCTGCAAATTGATCACGGTATCGATCCTGCCGTCCGGATCGAGCAGGCCAAGCGCCTCGAAAATGCGGTCGGAGCCGGACGGGTGCTCGGCAGACGTCATTACCGCCTCGCCGCCACAGGCACGGACGGCATCCGCGATCTCCGGCGTATCGGTGGCCACTGCCACGCGGCCGATCCCGGCTGATTCCGCCCGGCGCAATACGTGCACGATCATCGGCAGGCCGGCGATGTCGAGCAGCGGCTTGCCGGGCAGGCGGGTCGCCGCCATGCGCGCCGGAATCAGAATCAGGGTTCGGGTCTCGGTCATGGCGATGCAGTCTGAACCCAGCGGAAACGCGTCAGGATATGCGGGATGGGGTGGCGGATTGCGGCGTTTATACGGGTTGCCAGAGCGGGGGCAAACCGTTATCTCAATTTCGCTGCCTTAGCAGCCGCGAACGCGCGATTCCGAGACAACGCGGCCGATCAACGGCCCACCACCGCCTTACGGCGCGGAGCCTGACTGACGATGGACTCCTTTGAACTCAACAAGATCATCGGTGCCATTCTGGGCACCTGCCTGCTGCTGATGGCGACCAGCATCACGGCAGACGCGATTTTTTCCCCCAAGAAAATAGAAAAGCCCGGTTACGACATCGCGGTAAAGGAAGAGGCGGCCGGCGGCGCCAAGGCGGCCGCCGCGGGGCCCTCCGAACCGATCGAGAAGCTGCTGCAGACCGCCTCGGTCGAAAAGGGCATGGGCGCGGCCAAGAAGTGCGCCGCCTGCCACACCTTCGAAAAGGGCGCCCCGAACCGCGTCGGTCCGAATCTGTTCGGCACCGTCAACGAGAAGATCGGCACCGCCAAGGGCGGCTTCAACTTCTCGGCTGCCATGAAGGGCAAGGGCGGCGAGTGGACCTTCGATGCGCTCAACAAGTTCCTCACCAGTCCGAAGGCCTATATTCCGGGCACCGCGATGGGCTTCGCCGGCATCGCCAAGGACAGCGAGCGCGCCGACGTGATCGCCTATCTGGCTTCGCTGGCCGACACCCCGGTGCCGCTGCCGACGGCCGCGAAGTAAACAAGCCCGCAAAAAGCATCCATTGGAACGAACGGCCAGGCTCAGCCTGGCCGTTTTCGTTTTGCCTTACGAAAGCTTAAGCGGGACGTTTGGCCGCAATGGGCTAGGATGCGGGGATGGTATCCTCAGGGAAACCCGGCATAATCGGTCGAATCCTCGCCTTATATGTCCGCTCTACTCGACGCTTCGGTTCACAGGAATTCAGCATCTTGCCCATGGCCTTCTCCCGACGACGTCTGCTGCAGACCAGCGCCTTTGCCGCCCTCGTCCCCATGCTCGGTGCGGCGCCTGCGCTTGCGCAAGCCGCGGTCCCCGAGGCGGAATGGCGCCACGCTTTATCGCTGTTCGGCGAGATCAAATATCCGGCCGGCTTTCCGCGCTTCGATTACGTCAATCCGGAAGCCCCCAAGGGCGGCGTGGCGCGCCAGATCGCGCTCGGCACCTTCGACAATTTCAACATCGTCGTGTCCGGCGTGAAGGGCAACATCGCCGCCGCCGTCGGCCTGATCTACGAATCGCTGACGACGCCGTCGCTCGACGAGGTGTCCACCGAATACGGCCTGCTCGCCGAATCCGTCAGCCATCCCGCGGATTTTTCCTCGGCCACTTACCGCCTGCGCGCGCAGGCGAAATGGCACGACGGAAAGCCGGTGACGCCGGAAGACGTGATCTTTTCACTGGATTCCTTCAAGAAGCATCACCCGCAATATTCGGCCTATTACCGCCATGTGGTGAAGGCCGAGAAGCAGGGCGAGCGCGACGTCAAATTCACCTTCGACGGGCCGGGCAATCGCGAATTGCCGCAGATCGTCGGCCAGCTCCTGGTGCTGCCGAAGCACTGGTGGGAGGGCACCAATGCCTCCGGTGCCAAGCGCGACATTTCCGCGACCACACAGGAGCCGCCGCTCGGCAGCGCGGCCTACAAGATCAAGGAATTCGTCGCCGGCCGCTCGATCGTGGTCGAACGCGTCAAGGATTACTGGGCGCGCGACCTCAACGTGAATGTCGGCCGCCACAATTTCGATGAGCTGCGCTACGAATATTTCCGCGACGGCACCGTGGCGCTAGAAGCCTTCAAGGGCGACCAGGTCGACTGGCGCACCGAGAACAGCGCCAAGAACTGGGCGACGGCCTACGACTTCCCGGCGGTCACCGACAAGCGCGTCGTGCTCGAGGAATTCCTCAACCGCTCGTCCGGCGTCATGCAGGGCTTTGCCATGAACCTGCGCCGCGACAAGTTCAAGGACCCGCGCGTCCGCCGCGCGCTGAACTATGCGTTCGATTTCGAGGAGATGAACAAGCAGATCTTCTTCAACCAGTACAAGCGCATCGGCAGCTATTTCGAGGGTACCGAGTTGGCGTCGTCCGGCCTGCCGGAAGGCCGCGAACTGGAGATACTGGAGATCGTGCGCGCCGAGGTGCCGGCGGAAGTGTTCACCAAGCCCTACAGCAATCCCGTCGGTGGCAGTCCCGAGGCGGTGCGCGAGAATTTGCGTGAGGCGTTGAAGCTCTTCAAGGAAGCCGGCTTTGAGGTGCGCGAGCGCAAGCTGGTCAATGCCAAGACCGGCGTGCCGTTCGAACTCGAACTGCTCGGCGAGGATCCCAACTCCGAGCGCATCATGCTGTTCTTCAAGCCGTCGCTGGAACGGCTCGGTATCGGCGTCTCGGTTCGCACCATCGACTCCACGCAATATGAAAACCGGCTGCGCAGCTGGGATTTCGACATCGTCGGCTCGATCTGGCCGGAGTCGCTTTCGCCGGGCAACGAGCAGCGCGAATTCTGGGGCTCGCAGGCCGCCGACATGGCGGGATCGCGCAACGTCGTCGGCATCAAGAACCCGGCGATCGACAAATTGATCGACCGCGTGATCTTCACCAAGGACCGCGCCGATCTGATTGCGGCCACCAAGGCGCTGGATCGCGTGCTGTTGTGGAATCACTACGTCGTGCCGCAGTTCACCTACAACAAGGTCCGTACCGCGCGCTGGGATCGGTTCGGCCGTCCCGCCGAGCCGCCGAAATACGGCCAGTCCGGCTTTCCGGCTATCTGGTGGTACGACGCCGAGCGCGCCGCCAAGAGCAAGCGGTCTTGAGCGACATCTCTCGACAGCGTGGTCTGAACCGCCGCCATGTGCTTGGTCTGGGGCTCGGCGCCGTCGCCGCCACACATTTCTCGCCGGCGCAAGCGCAAGACGAGACGCCGATGCACGGCATCTCGGCGTTCGGCGATCTGAAATACCCGGCCGATTTTCCGAACTTCGACTATGTAAATGTCAAGGCGCCGAAGGGTGGGGTGTTCTCGACGGTGCCGTCGACCCGCGCCTTCAACCAGTCGTTCTCGACCTTTAATTCGCTCAACGCCTATATTCTCAAGGGCGACGGCGCGCAGGGCATGGGCATGACTTTCTCGCCGCTGATGCTCCGCGCCGCGGACGAGCCCGATGCGATGTACGGGCTGGTGGCGAAGTCCGTGCAGATTTCCGGCGATGGCCTAACCTACACATTCAAGCTGCGCCCGGAGGCGCGTTTCCACGACGGCAGCCAACTCACCGCGCGCGACGCGGCGTACTCGCTGACCACGCTGAAAAGCAAGGGCCATCCGCTGATCAGCCAGCAGTTGCGCGACATGGCCCGGGCCGAAGCGACCGACGATGCCACGCTGGTCGTCACCTTTGCGGAAAAGCGCGGCCGCGACGTGCCGCTGCTGGTCGCCGGCCTGCCGATCTTCTCGCAAGCCTATTATGCGGCGCGCCCGTTCGATGAATCCTCGCTCGACATTCCGCTCGGCAACGGCCCCTACAAGGTCGGTCGCTTCGAGGTCGGGCGCTACATCGAACTCGACCGCGTCAAGGACTGGTGGGGCGCCGACCTGCCGGTCAGCCGCGGCTTCTATAATTTCGATACGGTGCGCTTCGATTTCTATCGCGACCGTGACGTCGCCTTCGAAGGCTTCACCGGCCGCAACTACCTGTTTCGCGAGGAATTCACGTCGCGGACCTGGAACACACGCTACGATTTCCCGGCCGTGCTCGACGGCCGCGTCAAGCGCGAGACGCTGCCGGACGACACGCCGTCCGGGGCGCAGGGCTGGTTTCTGAATACGCGACGCGAAAAATTCAAGGACCCGCGCGTGCGCGAGGCGCTGGGCAATGCCTTCGACTTCGAGTGGACCAACAAGTCGATCATGTACGGCGCCTATCAGCGCACGGTCTCGCCATTCCAGAATTCCGACATGATGGCCTCCGGCCCGCCGTCGCCGGAAGAACTCGCTTTGCTCGAGCCTTTTCGAGGTCAGGTGCCGGCCGAAGTGTTCGCCACGCCCTATGTGCCGCCGACCTCCGACGGCTCCGGCCAGGACCGCACGCTGCTGCGCCGTGCGATCCAGTTGCTCAACGATTCCGGCTGCGTCATCAAGGACGGCAAGCGCCTGACCGCGCAGGGCGAGCCGTTCAAGGTCGAGTTCCTGCTCGACGAGCCGACCTTCCAGCCGCACCACATGCCCTACATCAAGAATTTAGGCACTCTCGGCATTGAGGCGACATTGCGGGTCGTCGATCCCGTACAGGCCCGCGCCCGACGTGACGATTTCGACTTCGACCTCATGATCGAGCGCTTCAGCTTCTCCACGGTGCCCGGCGATTCCCTGCGTTCGTTCTTCTCGATGCAGTCGGCTACCACCAGGGGCTCCAACAATCTTGCCGGGATTTCCGACCCGGTCGTCGATGCGCTGATGAACGAGGTGATCGCCGCCGATACGCGGGCGAAGCTGGTCTTCGCGGCGCGCGCGCTCGACCGCGTGGTTCGCGCCGGGCGCTACTGGGTGCCGCAATGGTATTCCGGCGCGCACCGGCTGGCCTATTGGGACGTATTCGGTCATCCTGCCAACCTGCCGAAATATATCGGCGTCGGCGCCCCCGATCTGTGGTGGGCCTCGAAGCCCGCGAGCGAACAGGCCAGATAGACCATGACCGCCTATATCGCCCGCCGCGTCCTGCTGATGTTTCCCACGCTGTTGGGCATCCTGTTCGTGTCCTTCGTCGTGGTGCAGTTTGCCCCGGGCGGTCCCGTCGAGCGCGTCATCGCGCAACTCTCGGGCGCCGACACCGGCGCGTCGCGCGTCTCCGGCTCCTCGGGTGGCGATTTCGGCAATCGCGGCCAGGCTGGCGCGGCCGGCGATGCGGTGAATTCGAAGTACCGCGGCGCGCAGGGGCTCGACCCGGATTTCGTGAAAAGCCTGGAGAAGCAGTTCGGCTTTGACAAGCCCGCTTACGAACGCTTCGCGCTGATGCTGTGGAATTTCGCCCGCTTCGATTTCGGCAAGAGCTATTTTCGCGACACCTCTGTGCTGCAACTAATCAAGGAAAAACTGCCGGTCTCGATGTCCTTGGGCATCTGGATGATGCTCTTGACCTATCTGATCTCGATTCCGCTCGGGATCCGCAAGGCGGTGAAGGACGGGTCGCGCTTCGACACCTGGACCTCGGCCGTGATCATCGTCGGCTTCGCAATCCCCGGCTTTCTATTTGCGATCCTCTTGATCATCCTGTTCTCCGGCGGCTCATTCTGGAGCATCTTTCCATTGCGCGGGCTGACGTCGGACGGCTGGGACCAGTTCCCGTGGTACTGGAAGATCATCGACTATTTCTGGCACATGACGCTGCCGCTGATCTCGATGGTGCTCGGCGCCTTCGCCACCATGACGCTGCTGACCAAGAACTCGTTCCTCGACGAGATCCGCAAGCAATATGTCATGACCGCGCGCGCCAAGGGCTGCAACGAGCGCCAAGTGCTCTACAATCACATTTTTCGAAACGCGATGCTGATCGTGATTGCCGGCTTTCCCGGCGCTTTCATCCACGCCTTCTTCTCCGGCTCGCTGCTGATCGAGACCATCTTCTCGCTCGATGGACTGGGCCTGCTCGGCTTCGAGAGTGTGCTGAACCGCGACTATCCGGTGGTGTTCGGCACGCTGTTCATCTTCTCGCTGGTCGGCCTCGTCGTGAACCTGTTGTCCGACCTGGCCTATATGTGGATCGATCCGCGGATCGACTTTGAGGCGCGGGAAGTCTGATGACCATCACCGCACCCGCCGTCGAAACCACCACGCAGACCCCGCTCGGCGAAGCCGTGCCGCCGTCGCGCCGGCCGCTCGGCATCTCGCCGCTGAACCAGCGTCGCTGGCAGAACTTCAAGGCCAACCGCCGCGGCTACTGGTCGCTGTGGCTGTTTGCGATCCTGTTCTTCGTCTCGCTGTTCGCCGAAGTCATCGCCAACGACCGGCCGTATTTCATCCGGTTCGACGGCAAATCATATTTCCCGGCCTTCGTCAGCTATTCCGAAACCACCTTCGGCGGCGACTTCGAAACCGCCGCCGACTATCGCGATCCGTTTCTGCAGAAGCTGATCGCGGAGAAGAACGGCACCATCCTCTGGCCGTTGATCCGCTATTCCTACGATACCCATAATCTCGATTTGCCGACGCCGGCGCCGTCGAAGCCGACCTGGATGCTGACCGAGGCACAGTGCAAGCCGGTGGTCGAGAAGAAGGGGCTCAAGAGCTGCCGCGATCTCGAATACAACTGGCTCGGTACCGACGACCAGGGCCGCGACGTGGTGGCGCGGCTGATCTACGGCTTCCGCATCTCGGTGTTGTTCGGCCTGGCGCTGACCATCATCTCCTCGGCGATCGGCATCGCCGCCGGCGGCGTTCAGGGCTATTTCGGCGGCTGGGTCGATCTCGGATTCCAGCGCTTCATCGAGGTGTGGAGCGCGATCCCGTCGCTTTATCTGCTGCTGATCCTTTCCTCGGTGCTGGTGCCCGGCTTCTTCGTGCTGCTCGGGATTCTGCTGCTGTTCTCCTGGGTCTCGCTGGTCGGCCTTGTGCGCGCCGAATTCCTGCGCGGCCGCAACTTCGAGTACATCATGGCCGCGCGGGCGCTCGGCGTCTCCAACGCGAAAATCATGATCCGGCATCTGTTGCCCAACGCCATGGTCGCGACCATGACCTTCCTGCCATTCATCGTCTCGTCCTCGGTGATGACGCTGACCGCGCTCGACTTCCTCGGCTTCGGCCTGCCGCCCGGTTCGCCGTCGCTCGGCGAGTTGCTCTCGCAGGGCAAGGCCAACGTGCAGGCGCCCTGGCTCGGCTTCACCGGCTTCTTCGCGGTGGCGATCATGCTGTCGCTGCTGATCTTCATCGGCGAAGGCGTGCGGGATGCGTTCGATCCCCGCAAGACGTTTCGGTGAGGCTATGGTAGGTTTCGGGGCTAACGAGGTGGACCATGAACAGAATAGTTCGCGAGCATTATCCAGCTTCGAAACTCCCTGACGACTTGCGGGGCAATGTCGATATTTCATCCACAGTTACCGTGACGATCGTCGAGGAAGAAAATCCGCAAAAAAAGGTGCTGAGTTTAGAAGATATCTGGGCGCTGCGAGCTCCGCCATTCCGGACAGCTCAGGAAATCGATGATGACTTGCGTCGGGATCGAGATCGATGGGATGACTGATCAACAGCGCAGGCGACGGATTTATTTCGATTCGAACGCTTTCATCTATGCGATAGAGAGCGTCGATGACGTCGCAACCGTGCTTCACTCGCTTTTTGGCGCTTTAAGAAAGCAAGGTACGTCAGCTTGCACCAGTGAGTTCACATTGGCCGAGATTCTGCCGAAGGCTAACTCGGCCCAGCGTCGGAGCTATTTCACTTTGATTCTGCATAGTGGCCTCTTCGATCTAGTGCCTGTGACGCGGGATATTCTGATTGAGACTGCGGAGTACAGAAAATTCCTGTTGCGGCCAAATTTCGATACGAAGCAGTCTATGCCCAAGCTTCCTGATGCGATTCACGTAGTGACGGCCGTCAAGGCCGGGTGCGACACATTTGTTTCGTTTGATCGCGGTCTGAAGCTTCCTGTCGGAATAGACAGGGTGGGGCGAGAAGACGACGGTCTGCTTAAATTGGTTCAGGAACTTTCTTAATGGACGCCATCAACCAGCCATTGCTCGACGTCCGCGATCTCTCGGTCGCGTTCCACCATGGCAGCGGCACGTCCGTTGCGGTCGATCATGTCTCGTTCTCGATCAAGCGTGGCGAGTGCGTGGCTTTGGTTGGCGAGTCGGGCTCGGGAAAATCGGTCAGCGCGCTGTCGATCCTGCGGCTGCTGCCCTATCCGACCGCGTCGCATCCCTCCGGCCAGATCCGCTTCAAGGGCCACGAACTGCTGGGCATGTCGGAGAACGAGATTCGCGGCATTCGCGGCAACGACATCTCGATCATCTTCCAGGAGCCGATGACCTCGCTCAATCCGCTGCATACTATCGGTGCGCAGATCGGCGAGATCCTGCAACTGCACAGCGGCATGCGCGGCACCAAAGCGCGCGAGCGCACGCTCGAATTGCTGACCCAGGTCGGCATTCCCGAACCGGAAACCCGGCTCGCCTCCTATCCGCATCAATTGTCCGGCGGTCAGCGCCAGCGCGTGATGATCGCGATGGCGCTGGCCAACGAGCCAGATCTGCTGATCGCCGACGAGCCGACCACCGCGCTCGACGTCACCGTGCAGGCGCAGATCCTCACATTGCTGGCCGATATCCGCGCGCGGCTCGGCATGAGCCTGTTGTTCATCACCCATGATCTCGGCATCGTCCGCCGCATCGCCGACGTGGTCTGCGTCATGAACAATGGCAAGATCGTCGAGCAGGGCCCGGTCGAGCAGGTCTTCACCACGCCGCAGCATGCCTATACGCGCGCGCTGCTCGCCGCCGAGCCGAAGCCGGACCCGGCGCCGCCGCGGCCGGACCAGCCGGTGGTGATGGCGACCGATGATCTGAAAGTCTGGTTTCCGATCAAGCGCGGGCTGCTGCGCAAGACGGTCGGCCACATCAAGGCGGTCGACGGCGTGACGCTCGCGGTCCGCCGCGGCGAGACGCTCGGCGTGGTCGGCGAATCCGGCTCCGGCAAGACCACGCTCGGCCTGGCGCTGCTGCGGCTGATCTCGTCGGACGGCCCGATCGTGTTTCTCGGCCGTGACATCCAGGGCTTGCAGTTCAAGGCGATGCGGCCGATCCGCCGTGACATGCAGATCGTGTTTCAGGATCCGTTCGGTGCACTCAGTCCGCGGATGTCGGTCGGCGACATCGTCGCCGAAGGCCTCAGCGTGCACCAGCCGCAATTGTCCGACGACGAGCGCGAGGCGCGCGTCGTCAAGGCGCTGGTCGACGTCGGGCTCGATCCGAAGACGCGATTTCGCTATCCGCATGAATTCTCCGGCGGCCAGCGCCAGCGCATCTCGATTGCGCGAGCGGCGGTACTGGAGCCGAGCTTCGTCGTGCTCGACGAGCCGACCAGCGCGCTCGACATGCTGTTCCAGGCGCAGATGGTCGATCTGTTGCGCGAACTGCAGCGCAAGCGAGACCTCACCTATCTGTTCATCTCGCATGATCTGCGCGTCGTTGCCTCGCTCGCCAGCCATCTGATCGTGATGCGGCAGGGCAAGGTGGTGGAGGAGGGGCCGGCTTCGGAGTTGTTCAAGAACCCGAAGACCGACTACACCCGCGCGCTGTTTGCCGCTGCGTTCCGGATCGAAGCCACGCCGGGCCCGGCCGCCGCATGAAAAATCCCGGCGTTGACGCGATCGCAGATCAGGTCGCCGAGGTGACGCTGTCGGAGCCGACCTCGATCGGTCGCGGCTACATGCGCTATGAACGCTTCGAGATCGCCCTACCGCGGGACGGCGAGGACGCCTTGAAGCAGAAGCGTGACGTCATTCGCGCCGGCCGCGTTGCGGCCGTGCTGCCGATCGACATCGTCCGCGGCGAGATCGTGCTGATCCGCCAGTTCCGGTTGCCCGCGCATCTGGCGACGGGACGGGGCAATATGGTCGAGATCGTCGCCGGCCGCGTCGATGGCGAAGAGAGTGCGATGGCTGCCGCGTCGCGTGAATGCTTCGAGGAGATCGGCGTGACGCCGGACCGCCTGATCGAGCTCTACAGCGTGTTGCCGACGCCGGGGTTTACCGATGAGTACGTCACGTTCTTCCTCGGCTTTGTCGACCCGTCGAAGGTGCTGAACCGCGGCGGCCTGGCCGATGAGACCGAGGATACCCATCCCTTCGTGGTCTCGATCGATGCTGCTATCGCCGCGATCGACGAGGGGGCGGTGTTCAACGGTCTGATGGTCAGCGCGCTGCAATGGCTCGCGCTACACCGTGACCGGCTGCAGGAATTTCACGACCGGGCGACGCCTATAGGCGCTTGATGCTGGTCACCGTGCTGCCGGCCGCGGCAATGCGTGCGATCGAATCCTTCGTGTTCTCGATCGCGGTTGCCATGTGATGCGCATTGGCATGCACAATGGTGGCGGCATCACGCACGATGGCGACGTGGCCTTTCCAGAACACCAGGTCACCGCGCTGCAAGTTCTGCATCTCCACCGCCGACAGCGTGCGACCGAGCCCGCTCTCCTGCATGTCGCTGTCGCGCGGGCAACCGGTGCCGGCGGCCGTCAGCGCCACCTGCACCAGGCCGGAACAGTCGATGCCAAGGCTGCTTTTGCCGCCCCACAGATAGGGCGTGCCGACGAAGCGCTCGGCTACCGCCACGAAGTCGGTCTCCATCGCGTCGATCTCGGCAACATGCGACTTCGGGATGCAATGGCCTTCGCTGGTGACCGCGAATGCCCCGTGAAACTTCACCACGACGATGCGCCCGCCCATCGGCAGCGTATCGACCGGTGGCAGCTTGATCGACGGGCCGGGAAACGCGAAGCTGCGCAGCGCAATTACCTTGTGCGTCACCGCCGGGCCTGGGCGATACAGCGCAAGATCGGGCAGCCAGCCGACATAGCCGTCGCTGTGCAACTGCCCCCACGCCCAGCCTTCGCTGGTGCGATCATAGACCGTGACGCGCTCGCCCTTCAGCGCCTGCGTGTCCAGCGCCGCGCCAGAGAACGGTTCGCGGCGCACCGGCGCAACGCCGTCCATCACCTCGAATTCCTCGCCCTCGACGAAGCGCGCGGCCTCGACCTTGCCCTCGAGATATTTGGCGGCGAGGTCGGGCCGCAGCGGAGTGACGCGTGGATCATGCATAGCGTTGGCTTAGCAAAGCGTAGATCGCGCGCGCGGCCTGGCATTCGCCGCCTTCCGGGCGGGCGGGCTTCGCCGATGGCGTCCAGCCGTAGATGTCGACATGCAGCCAGGTCGTCGTCGGTTCGACGAACCGCTGCAGGAACAGCGCGCAGGTGATCGAGCCGGCGAAACCGCCGGACGGCGCGTTGTTGATGTCGGCGGTTTTCGAATCCAGCCAGGCATCATAGGGCGCCCACAGCGGCAGCCGCCACAGCGGATCGTTCTGCGCGGTCGCACAGCGCGCGACATCGAGTGCCAGCGCCTCGTCGTCGGTGTAGTAGGGCGGCAGGTCCGGCCCGAGCGCGACGCGGGCAGCACCCGTCAGCGTGCCCAGATCGATCAGCAGCTCGGGCTTGTCCTCGTCGGCATAGGCCAGCGCATCGGCGAGCACGAGCCGGCCTTCGGCGTCGGTGTTGCCGATCTCCACCGTCGGTCCCTTGCGCGACTTGAAGATGTCGAGCGGCCGGAAGGCAGTGCCGGCCACCGCGTTTTCCACCGCCGGGATCAGCACGCGCAGCCGCACCTTTAGCCCGGCATCCATCACCATCAGGGCCAGTGCCAGCACATTGGCCGCGCCGCCCATGTCCTTCTTCATGATGAGCATGCCGGAGGACGGCTTGAGATCGAGCCCGCCGGTGTCGAAGCAGACGCCCTTGCCGACCAGCGTAATTTTTGGATGCGTGGGATCGCCCCAGGAGAAATCGATCAGCCGCGGCGCGCGCGGCGAGGCCATGCCGACCGCGTGGATCAGCGGAAATCCCTTCGCCAGTTCATCGCCGGCGATGCAATTGAACGCGGCGCCGAACCGCGTCGCCAGTGTCCTGGCGGCGTCTTCCAGCTCGGCCGGTCCCATGTCGTTGGACGGCGTATTGATCAGGTCGCGCGCAAGCCGGGCGGCTTCCGCGACCCGGCCGATGTCCGCCATGTCGATGCCATCCGGCGGCACCAGCCTGACCTTCGGCGCCTCGTTGCTGCGATAACGGCTGAAACGGTAGCAGCCCAGCGCGAAGGCCAGCACGGCCAGGCGCAGGTCGTGCGGGGCGTTGGCGAAATGATACAGCCCCGGCGGCAGCAGGCCGGGCAATTGACCGGGCCGGAACAGGTCGCGCGGCTTGCCGTCGTCCTCCAGCCCGAACAACACCTGCGCGATCGAGCCGTCGGCGGCCGGCAGCGGCAGGCAGGCGCCGGGCTTGGCGGCGAAGCCGTGGGCCGCAGCGAACGCCTGCGCGGGCGCCGGCAGCGCGGCCGAGATCGCCAGCCAATTGCTCTTGGTGACGAAGGTGATGGCCGTGGACGGCGCGCCGGAGGCGGCCTCGAAGACGGAATGCATAAGGGGGTCTCGCGAAGGGCAGGGGCGGATTAACCAGCCATTAGGGTTAACACATTATTTCTGAAGCCGGTCGGCGGCTGTGTCTGCCGCGTTAAGTGAGTCACCGTGCCATGCGTCAGCCCATTTGTCTTGCCCGGCTTGTTGCGAGCGCCGCCGTGACGATGATTCTGGCGGTCGGCCTTGCCGGCTGCAAGACTGCGGGGTCGGACATCACCGGTTCCATCGGCAGCCGGGTCGAAGCCCCGGTGGAAGCCGATCCGGTCCGGGGCGCCGACATCTATGGCGAGCGTTTTCGCGCCAATCCCAAGGATGCCGACGCCGCGCTGCGCTATGGCCAGGCACTGCGCGCCAATGGTCAGCGCGCCCAGGCCGTCGCCGTGTTCGAACAGGCCAGCCTGCAGAACCCAAGCAATAAGGCGCTGCTCGCCGGCTATGGCCGCGCGCTCGCCGATACCGGCGCGTTCCAGCGCGCCTTTGACGTTCTCGCCAGTGCCCACACGCCGGCCAATCCGGACTGGCGCATTCTCTCGGTGCAGGGCGCCGTGCTCGACCAGATGGGCCGTCACGACGAAGCCCGCGGCTATTACGACAGCGCGCTGAAGATCCGCCCCGAGGATCCCTCGGTGCTGTCCAATCTCGGGCTGTCCTACATGCTGTCGAAGGATCTGCCGCGCGCCGAATCGACGCTGCGCCGCGCCTATGGCAGCGGCTCTGCCGATCCACGAGTCCGCCAGAATCTCGGCCTTGTCGTCGGCCTGCAGGGGCGCTTTGCGGAAGCCGAGACTATCGTGAAGTCCGATCTCCCGCCGGAAGAAGCCGCCGCCAACGTCGCCTATCTGCGCCAGATGATCAGCCGCAAGGACACGCCGCGCGGCCGGCCGGGTCTGGAAGAGACGCTGGGGCGGTCGTAGGCATCTTCTAGGACGCGCTCTTCTTCTTTCCTTCTCCCCTTGTGGGAGAAGGTGGCGCGGACGAAGTCCGCGTCGGATGAGGGGGCGAAGCGCAACACTACCCCTCATCCGGCCGCGCTGCGCGCGTCCACCTTCTCCCACAAGGGGAGAAGGAAGACATCACTGTATCGCGGCGATCTTGATGCCGGTCGGTCCGAGAATGACGATGAACAGCACCGGCAGGAAGAACAGGATCATCGGTACCGTCAGCTTCGGCGGCAGAGCGGCGGCCTTCTTCTCGGCCTCGTTCATACGCATGTCCCGGTTCTCCTGCGCCATCACGCGCAGGCTCTGGCCGAGTGGCGTGCCATAGCGTTCGGACTGCTGCAGCGCCAGGCAGACCGACTTGACGCCCTCCAGCCCGGTGCGCCGGGCCAGGTTTTCGTAGGCCACCTTGCGGTCCTGCAGGTAGGATAGCTCAGCAGTGGTCAGCGTGAATTCCTCGGCGAGTGCTACCGATTGCGAGCCGATCTCGACCGCAACCTTGCGGAACGCGACCTCGATCGACATGCCGGATTCGATGCAGATCAGCAGCAGATCGAGCGCGTCCGGGAATGCCCGGCGGATCGAGAGCTGGCGCTTGCTGATGGCGTTCTTCAGGAAGATCATCGGCGCCTGCATGCCGAGATAGGTCGCCAGCAGGCACATGCCGATCTTGATCGGCATCGAATATTCCAGGTTCGACAGCACGAACACGTAGATCACCGAAAAGATGAGGAACACGATCGGCATCACGGCGCGGAAGAACAGGAACGTCACATAGGGCGCCTGGCCGCGATAGCCGGCCATCACCAGCTTGTCGAGCGCGGCTTCCTGCGCCAGCCATTTGCTGAGGTTGAAATCCGTCACCACCTTCGACACCAATTGCCGGGGCGATTGCCGCAATGACCCGCGATCGCTCTTGCTCAGCCGGTCGCGCTCGCGCTGGCGGATGCGCTCGCGCTCGCTGGCGACGGCCTTCATGCGCCTGGCAAGGCCGTTGCCGGCAAACAGCGGCGTGATCAGGCTGTAGGCGGTGCCGGCCACCGCGATGGCCGCCAGCAACAGCGTCATGAATTTGGGGTCGTGGATCTTGGCGATCAGAAAATCGAGCATGCGACACCATCAGAAATCGAAATTGATCATCTTCTTCATGACGAAGATTCCGCACGTCATCCATACCGCGCTGGCGGCCAGCAACAGCCGGCCGGTTGGGTCGGTCCACAACAGCGAGATGTAGTCCGGCGTCGAGAGATAGACGAGCAGCATCACGATCGGCGGCAGCGAACCGATGATGCCGGCGGAAGCCTTGGCCTCCATCGACATCGCCTGAATTTTTTCCGACATCTTCTTGCGATCGCGCAGCACCTTGGAGAGATTGCCGAGCGCTTCCGACAGATTGCCGCCGGACTTTTGCTGAATCGCCACCACGATGCCGAAGAAGTTGGCCTCCGGCACCGGCATGCGCTCGTACAAGCGTGCGCAGGCCTCGCCGAGCGGCATGCCGATCGTCTGGGTCTCGATGATGGCGTAGAATTCCGTGCGCAGCGGCTCGGGCGCGTCGGCGGCGACCACCTTGATGGAATCGAACAACGGCAGACCGGCCTTGATGCCGCGAACGATCACATCGACGGCGTCGGGCAGCGCCTTCAGAAAAGCCTTCTCGCGCCGCGTCTTGAGAAACGCCAGAACCCAGCGCGGCAGGCCGAAGCCGGCGGCAAAGCCGATACCTGCGGCTCCCAGCAGACCGCCGCCGCCCATCAGAACCGTCAGGAACGACGCGACGCCGAGGGCGCCGGAGATCGTCAGGAACTTCTGTTCGCTCCAGTCCAGCCCCGCTTGCGCGATGCGGATGCCAAGCGCGACCTTTTTCTCCTTCTGGCGGCGGGCCTCGACTTCCTTCATCGAGCCCTCGACCTGTTCGCGGCGCGAGCGCTGCGACTTGTCGGACTGGCGTTTCACCGGCTCGCGCCGCGAAACGGCGATACGGCGCTGCTCCATTTTGTTGGCGCCTGACAGCGAGGGATACAGAAACACCCAGGCCAGTCCGCCGACGGCGGTGAAGGCGAGGAAGGCCATCGCGAGCGCCTGCATGTTCATCGCGCGCTCCCTAGTTCATCACAGCGACTTCGGCGGCATCGAGCGCTGCCGCCAGTCGTTTCTCTTCGCCGTAATAGCGCGCACGGTCCCAGAACCGCGGCCGGCCGATGCCCGTGGAGCGGTGCTTGCCGAGAATGTTGCCGTTGGCGTCCTCGCCGGTCATGTCATAGATGAACAGGTCCTGGGTGATGATGGTATCGCCTTCCATCCCCATCACCTCGGTGATGTGGGTGATGCGGCGGGAGCCGTCGCGCAACCGCGCGGCCTGCACCACGACGTCGATCGAGGCACAGATCATCTCGCGGATGGTGCGCGACGGCAGCGAGAAGCCGCCCATCGTGATCATGGACTCGCAACGCGACAACGCCTCCCGCGGGTTGTTCGCGTGCAGCGTGCCCATCGAGCCGTCATGGCCGGTGTTCATCGCCTGCAGCAGATCGAAGGCCTCGGGTCCACGGACTTCGCCGACGATGATCCGTTCCGGGCGCATACGCAGGCAGTTGCGCACCAGTTCGCGCATCGTGACCTGGCCTTCGCCCTCGATGTTTGGCGGCCGGGTTTCGAGCCGCACCACATGCGGCTGCTGCAGCTGCAGTTCGGCGGCGTCCTCGCAGGTGATGATGCGCTCGTCGTCGTCGATATATTGCGTCAGGCAGTTCAGCAGCGTGGTCTTGCCGGAGCCGGTGCCGCCGGAGATCAGCACGTTGGCGCGGCAGCGGCCGATGATTTGCAGGATGGTGGCGCCTTCCGGCGAGATCGCGCCGAACTTGACCAGCTGGTCGAGCGTCAGCTTGTCCTTCTTGAATTTGCGGATGGTGAGCGCCGGCCCGTCGATCGCCAGCGGCGGCACGATGGCGTTGACGCGGCTGCCGTCGGCGAGGCGAGCGTCGCAGATCGG
This sequence comes from Tardiphaga sp. vice154, assembly GCF_007018645.1. Taxonomy (NCBI): domain Bacteria; kingdom Pseudomonadati; phylum Pseudomonadota; class Alphaproteobacteria; order Hyphomicrobiales; family Nitrobacteraceae; genus Tardiphaga; species Tardiphaga sp. vice154. Next base: position 4,645,873 of record NZ_CP041399.1, on the reverse strand, counting down.
CGAGGATTCATCGACGCGGCGGCCGACTTGGCTGACGATGCGCTGGCAGATGTTGAGGAGCTGCTGGTTGTCGCGAAACCGGATACCGGTCTTCTGGATCCGACCGGCAACTTCGATGAACACGGTGCCGGCGCCGTTGACCATGATGTCCGAGATGTCATCACGCGACAGCAATGGTTCCAGCGGGCCGTAACCGAGCACGTCGTTGCAGATGTCGTCGAGCAGCTCTTCCTGCTCGGCGATCGACATCACGATGTTCTTGATCGCGATGATCTCGTTGACGATGTCGCGGATTTCCTCACGGGCCGATTCGCCGTCGAGCTTGGCAAGCTGCGCCAGATCGATCGCCTCGATCAGAGCGCCGAAGATCGTCGCCTTGACCTGGTAGTAGTTCTCCGACTTTCGGTCGGCGATGGTTGCAGCAGTCGTCGTGCGGGCCGGCGACAGCGGCGGCGACGAGACCGGCGGCGCGCTGACGCTGGGCGCGCTCGGGGCAAGCTCCATCGTGCTGGCGGGCTTGATGGCCCGGGGTTCTGTATCGCTTGCGCTACGCTTACCAAACACGACGACGCTCCTGGCGGTGTCTTACTTTGACCGCAACTTCTCGAGGAATGGCGACAGGAAAGAGCCGCGCGGCTTCTTGGTCTCGCCGCGGCCGGTCAACCGCTGCGCGATCTGCAGGAATATCTCGGTAGTGCGATGACCGCTGGCGATCTCGGCGATCATCTGCCCGTTGTTGGCCGCCAGGCCGAACATCTGCGGATCGAACGGGATCGAGGCGATCGGCGCCGTCTCGATCGCCTTGGCGAATTCGCTGGCAGTGATTTCCGGGCGCTTCGGCACGCCGACCTGGTTGAGGCAGTACACCGGCGCACGGTCATTGGGTCGCGCGGCCTTGATCAGGTCATACATGTTCTTGGCGTTACGCAGATTGGCGAGATCGGGAGCCGCGACGATCAGAATGTCGTCGGCGCCGATCAGCGCCCGCCTGGTCCAGCCCGACCATTGATGCGGCACGTCGAGCACGATGCAGGGCATCGTGGCGCGCAGCGTATCGAAGATCGAGTCGAACGCATCCGCGCCGAAATCATAGACCCGCTCCAGCGTCGCCGGCGCCGCCAGCAGGCTGAGATGGTCGGTGCATTTCGACAGCAGGCGGTCGATGAAGGCGGTATCGACGCGGTCCGGCGAGAACACCGCATCCGCGATGCCCTGCGGCGGATCCTGGTTGTAATCGAGCCCGGCGGTGCCGAAGGCCAGGTCGAGATCGGCAACGACGGAATCGAGCGCGAGGTCGCGCGCGATCGCCCAGGCGACATTGTGGGCGATGGTGGAGGCGCCGACGCCGCCCTTGGCGCCGACCACCGCGATGATGCGGCCGACCGCCTTGGCTTCCGGCGCCGAAAACAGCCCGCAGATCGAGCGCACGACGTCGATCGGCGCCACCGGCGCGATCACGTAGTCGCTGACGCCGCGGCGTACCAGTTCGCGGTACAGCGTGACGTCGTTGACCTTGCCGATCACCACGACGCGGGTGCCGGCGTCGCAGACCGAAGCGAGCTGGTCGAGGCCGGCGAGGATGTCGGTTTTCGGCTCGGTCTCGAGCACGATGACGTTGGGAGTCGGTGACGAGCGATAGGCCTCGGTGGCCGCGGCCATGCCGCCCATCTGGATCTTGAGATGCGCCTTGCCGAGCCGGCGGTCCTCGCCGGCGGCCTGCACGGCCGCGGCGGTTTCCGGAGTCTCGCAAAACGCTTGCACCGACACCCGGGGTGCCGGCGCGATGTGTTCTTCCGCCATCGGCGGTGTGGCAGCCGGATCTTCCCCGGCCTGGCGTGCGTAGCTGATCATTTGCCGATATCGCTCAGTTTGGCCTTGTCGCTTTCGGGATAGGTGATCGCCGTCGGGGTACCCTTGCGGTATTTCTCGAAGGCGGCGGTGCGCCGTGCCGTATAGGCCGGGCTTTCCGGTCGCGGCTGGATCAGGTCGGCGGGGTTATCGACCATCGCCGCCATGTTGCGCTGATAGGCGCAGCCAAAGTTGTGATAGGACCGATTCTCCAGGTAGCTCGGGTTCTTGATCGAGGGACCGAGATCCGCCGGCCAGGTGCCACATGGGCCGGCATCGGCCACGATGCGCGGATATTTCAGCCGGATGGTTGCGAACAGACGCGGATCCTCCGGATGGTACTGCCGCACGGTCACGCCGCCGGCGGGGAGGCCGACCTGGACGAGCAGCATCTGGATCTCCCGCAGCGACTCCTGCGCGGCGCGGGCGTTCGGCGTACCGACCGGCACTTCAGCAATGATGGCGCCGGTGCCGTCGGCGAGCCAGGTCTGGCCGAGCCCGATGACGTCGGCGCGCTGCGCCGAAGTCAGGCCGCCGCGCGTCGAGCCGACGAAGATCTCAGTGTTGCGGTTCGATTCCTGGATCACGATCGGATGCCGCAGCCGGTAATCCTCCGGCGCCAGTGCCAGACTGCCGGTCACTTCCGGTTGACGGGTCGTGTTACATGCGCCGAGCGCCAGAGCGAGGCCGGTCAAAGCGAGCGCCAGGCAGAGCCTTTTACGGAAGGCGGCGGGGTGTGTGGTGGTCATGATTCTGTCCTCGTCCCGCGTCAGTCCGTGATAAAGCCGTAGGTGCCGCGATAATTCTTGGTGGTCTCGGGCCGGCCTGGTGCGCCATAGATGCGATTGATGCTGCCGAGCAGGTCGGCCTGCGGATCGGAGGCGGAAGCAAATCCATCGTCCGGACGCGACAGATCCTTCTGCGCGACGGCGCGGACCACCATCGGCGTCACGATCACCATCAGCTCGGTCTGGTTGTTGACGAAATCACGGCTGCGAAACAGCGTGCCCAGCACCGGCAGCGTGGACAGCCCGGGCAGTCCGTTGATCGCCTGCTTGGTCTGATCCTGGATCAGGCCGGCCATCGCCATGGCGCCGCCGGAGGGAATTTCCAGCGTAGTTTCGGCGCGGCGCACCTTGATCGAGGGTACCGTGAGGCCGCTGATGGTGATTGAATTGTCGGTCGAGACTTCCGACACTTCGGTCATCACCCGCAGGCTGATGCGGCCTTCCGACATCACCACCGGGGTGAAGTTGAGCGAGATACCGAACTTCTTGAACGAGATCGAGGGCGCGCACTGGCCTACCGCGCCTGCCGCGGTGGTCTGGCAGGTCACGCCGGTCGGGATCGGGAATTCGCCGCCGGCCAAAAAGGTCGCGGATTCGCCGGAGATCGCCGTCAGGTTCGGTTCGGCCAGCGTACGCACCACGCCGGCGCTTTCCATTGCCTTCAGCGTCGCCGTCACGGACGGCACGGCGCCGCCGCCGAACGAGGCCGCGGTGCTGCCACTGCTGAGCGAACGACCCAGTGCGGTGAAAGCATTGGTGTTGGTGAAGGTCACGGCAGACGTGCCGTAAGCCAGATTGGCGGTCAGATCGATTCCGAGCTGCTTGACGATGCTGCGCGTGACTTCCGCCACGGTGACCTTGAGCAGCACCTGGTCGCGGCCGCGCACGACGATGCTGTTGACGACCTTGTCGACCCCGCCGACGAGGCGCGCGGCAATGTCGCCGGCCTGTTGCGCTTCGATCGGGCTCGAGACCGAACCCGACAGCATCACGCCTTCGCCGACGCCCTCGATCCGCAGGTCGGCGTTCGGCATCGCCTGCCGCAGCGCAGCGCGCACGCCGTTGAGGTCGCGGGTGACGGCAATGTCATAGGCGGCGATCTGCTGCCCGGTGGAGTCGAAGAACACGATGTTGGTCTGGCCGACGGTGGCGCCGATGATGTAGGCGCGCTGCGCCGAGCGCACGACGGCATTGGCGATCTTCGGATCCGCCACCAGAACGTCCTTGATGTCGCGCGGCAGGTCGATGACCACCGACTTGCCGATGCCGAGCGCCAGGAAGCGCGCACCCATCTGCCCCTCGGACGACACCGGCGCGCCGGCATAGCCGCGCGGGTCGGCGGCCAGTACAGGCGACAGCGCGGTATTCAGCGCAAAAGCCGAAATAGCCGTAAACGACAGCGCGCAGACCATGAAGGCCTGCATCGATCCGCTGGTTGTCATGCGCCTCATCGTCTGCGTCCTCGTCACTTGGTCGTGGTCTGCGTCGGGATGCCGTAGCGAACGACGTTGACGCTATCGCGCTTGGCATTGCGGTCTTCGCTGACCGGATCGGGCAGGTTGCGGTCCACCAGCGCGCGCAGCGCCAGCGACAGCGTGCCGGTCTGCCGCGCCCGCGCCAGTATCTCGGCCTGCTCCGGCTTCAGCTCCAGCGTCGCGGTCTTGCCGACGACGGTGTTCTGGCCGTCCTTTTCCTTCGGCGCCTGATCGATCGCGAGCACGCGGATGTTGCTCATGATGACTTCGGAATTGACGATGTCGGCTGCGCCGCCGCGGTCGGGGTTCCGGTCGCGCTTGGACAGGATCACATCGACGCGGTCGTTCGGCAGGATGAACCCGCCGGCGCCGGTTTCCGGGGAGATTTCCGTGGAGACCGCGCGCATGCCGGTCGGCAGCACGGCGGCCATGAAGCCGGAGCCGTTGGCGCGCACCAGCTTGGGCTCGCGAATTGGCTCGCCGGCGATGAAAGGCGACCGCGCGATCGAGCCAGCCAGTTGGTTGGGTGCATCCGGCCTGTCGGTGCGGCGAATGACGGTGGAACTGGCGGCGGAGGACGGCCAGCTTTGCCACTGCACGTCACCGGGCCCTAGCGTCTGACCAAGCGCGATTTCGGATTTGGCGACGAGGACGTCGGTGGTTTGCAGTTGCGCGACCGGCGCGACCGGCGGCGGCGCCTGTTCGGAACTGCCGGCCAGATAAAGGGCCACGCCACCCGCGCCTACGGCAATGGCCAGGACCACGATGCGTGCGGTATTCATACGCTTCAACTTTCCACATTACGCCGCGACGCGAACGTCGCTGTAAGGGGCAGTTGACCAGCTATTCGTCAAAGCATGGTTAATGCGCGGTATCTAAATCGAGCCTAGCGGTAATCGCTGCTCAGTGCAGCGCCAGTCGGGTCAGATCGACGGCCCGGATCCATTCTGTTTCCGGGTAGACCATCAAGGCCCCCAGCGCGAGCGCGATGCCGTAGGGGATGCCGGTCTCCCTGTCATGCAGCTTCAGAAGCCAGGGCTGGCGGCCCAGCGCCTGCGGCAGCGGCCACTGCCGCGCCTGCAGCAGCAGCAGCGTCAGCGCGCCGCCGAACAGCGAGGCATAGAGCAGAAAGTCGAGCAAATGGCCGAAGCCGAACCACAATCCCACCGAGGCCGCCAGCTTTGCGTCGCCGCCGCCGACCCAGCCGAAGGCAAAGCAGGTGAAGGCCACCACGAGCACCGCAGCGCCGGCGCCAACATGCGATCCGATGTCAGGGAGTGACATGCCGCCGAACAGGGCCAAGACGGCAAAGCCGACGATCAGCAGCATCGAAATGCGATTCGAGATCGTCATCGTGAACAGGTCGCTGGCGGCGGCAAAAGCCATCAGTGCCGGGAACAGCAGCAGGCGTGCAAGGTCGAGGATCATCAATCAGGCCCGTTGCGGCGATGCAGCCAATCTAGCCGGCAGAAATGAACAATCGGCAAACACGCCGGAATTACCAGGCGCCGATGATCCGCGTTGCCAGCGCGGCCAATGCCAGCACCAAAGCGAGGCAGACGATGCCGGCGGGTTCGCGAAACAGGGCCGCCAGCGGCGAAGACGGCTGCGCCAGCAGGCGCGGATTGGGCTTACTCATCAGCGACGCCTTGTCGGGCGACCGGCCTGTCGTGAACCGGTGCCGCACGCATTGATACAATTAAATACAAAAAAGGCTCCGGTTTCTCCGGAGCCTTTTCTGCAAGATCGACCGATGCTTACTTCAGCGAAGCGTTGATGCTGCCAAACGTCGAGTTCAGCTTGGTGCCCAGGCCGTTGACGGCGGCGATGATCACCAGCGAGATGCCGGCTGCAATCAGGCCGTATTCAATAGCGGTGGCGCCGGACTCGTCCTTGACGAAACGCGCAACGAGATTCTTCATAATACAAACTCCATGAGTACACGAGGCTGTCGAACTAAGGTTTGGTCCTGTCGGCGTTCTCAGCACCGTGACCATGTCGGTACTCTAGGAGACGACACTTGCAGACGGGTTAATTCGATCGCCGAAAGTGGCCTTGAATCATCACTTGTTGAGCACGGTAAATGAAAACTTAAGCGTATTCAGTGGGACATGGGCTAAATCACCGGAGCGACGGGGCCGGGTTCATGGCTCTTTAAGTATGATGCGCTACCTGTCGGATCAGATTACCCGATGAGGTCGCCATGTTTCCAATGCCCATGGAAATCGTTGATATGTGCGGCGAGACCCTCGCCAAGGTTGCGCCGATCACGCTCGTGCTGGCGATCGTCTTTACGGTGCTGTCCCATTTCTGGGCCTGCAATCCCGGCAAGGCATGGTGGCAGAAGACCGAGCTCGTCACCGATATCTGTTACTGGTTCTTCATCCCGCTGCTGACCCGCGTGGTCCGTATCGGCCTGCTGGTTCTCGGTGCTGCCGTCATTTTCAATATCCATGACGCCGGCGGATTGATCGCATTTTACGACAATGGTCATGGTCCGCTGGCCGAAATGCCGCTATGGGCGCAGGCCATCGTCTTTCTCGTGGTATCCGACTTCCTGCTGTACTGGTTCCACCGCATGTATCATGGCGGCGGGTTCTGGAAATACCACGCGATTCATCACTCTTCGGAAGATCTGGAGTGGATCTCCGCGGCGCGCTTTCATCCGGTCAACCTGTTTCTCGGCACGGTCGCCGTCGATGTCGTGCTGTTGATGGCCGGCATCTCGCCTAACATCATGCTGTGGGTTGGCCCATTCACGACGTTCCACTCCGCCTTCGTGCACGCCAACCTGAACTGGACGCTGGGTCCGCTGCGCTACGTGATCGCCACGCCGGTGTTTCACCGCTGGCATCACACCTCAATGGCTCGCGGCGGCGACACCAATTTCGCCGGCACCTTCCCGGTCTGGGATATTCTGTTTGGTACCTTCCGGATGCCGGAAGGTGAATTGCCGGACGATTACGGCGTCGATGGCGAACCGCTGCCCACTGCGTTCGGCGGCCAGTTGATCTATCCCTTCAAGCAGTGAAGGCGGGCCTGACGGCCGCAACCTCGACGGTCATCGCGCGGCTTGACCGAGAGATCTGGTTGCAACGGCAGCGGTGAGAAAAGCCGCCTCAACTTCGTCTGTTCGGGCACCTAACTGGCGGGCGATGACAACGGGATTCCAAAGCTCGCATCTCTTTTGCAATCTCCTGTTCCCGTTTGCTCTTCCTTCACCAATTAACGTCAGATTTGCCATGTCGGGCGTCGGCACCGCTGCGTATCTGCTTTTGCCGGCCTTGTTCGTCCCGGAGTACAGAATGTCGTTTTTGTTGCGTAAGCGCGTGCGCGCGCTGTTATTGCTCCCACCGCTCGCGGCGGGGATGTTGCTGACCCCGGCCGTGGTGGCGGCGCCGGTCGATGACCTGATCGCGGTCAATGTCGATCAGGCCACGCTGGTCAAGTTTCCCGGCCAGATCGCCACCATCGTGGTCGGCAATCCGCTGATTGCGGATGTCACCTTGCAGCCGGGGGGCCTCGTCGTCGTCACCGGCAAGGGCTACGGCGCCACCAATGTGATCGCCATCGATCGCCGCGGCCAGGTGCTGATGGATCGCATTATCCAGGTGCAGGGCCCGAGCGACAAGGTGGTGACGGTCTTCCGTGGTGTCGAGCGCGAGTCCTATAGCTGCACCCCTGTGTGCCAGCGCCGCGCGACGCTCGGCGACAGCGACGGTTTCTTCAACACGACGATGGGGCAGGCGGGTTCGCTGAGCACATCGGCCGGCGCTGCCGCGGCACCGAAGACCAATTGATCCGGCGATGCGAGCGCGTGCGAACGGTCCGGCCGGTGCGTCGGATCGTGGTTAACATGGCGATAACGGCGCGTGACAGGTCGTCTGTGTCGCTGGAAACACTTCCACAATCAGTTTGCGGTAATCTTGGCGCCAGACAATCACGGTAGTTCAGGGTTTACTGATGCTTTTACCGATCATCTCGATCTCGGCGTCCGGCCGCACGGTGCGCGGCTTCGGACGGGACCGGCGCGGTTCTGCCGCCGTCGAGTTTGCGATCGTTGCGCCGGTGTTCTTCGCGCTGATCTTCGCCATCATTGAAACGGCCATCGTGTTCTTCGCCGGCCAGGTTCTTGAGACCGCGGTGCAGGACAGCGGACGCACATTCTTCACCAGCACGGCGATGTCGAAATCGGCCTATGAAACGGCGGTCTGCGACCGCGTCAAGGTGTTGATGGACTGCACGAAGCTGCGCAACGATGTGCAGACCTATGCGGCGGGCGCCGCCTTCACGATTGCCGATCCGATCGATGCCAACGGCAAATTCGTCGACAGCTTCAGCTACAACCCGCCGGCTACGACCGACACGACCAGCACCGTGGTGGTGCGTTCGTTCTACCAGTGGCCGCTGTTCGTGACAGGTCTTGGCTACAACATCGCCAACATCAACCGCGGCGGCACCAGCCAGTCGCGCCTGCTGACGGCGACAGCCGCATTCCGTCCGCAATGAGAGCCGGGATCATGGTCAGGTCTGTTGCATCGTGCTGCCGGATTTCGCGCTGTCTGAGACGCCTGGCGGCGGACAATTGCGGTATCGCCGCGGTTGAATTTTCCATGATCATGCCGCTGATGATCTTGATGTTCTTCGGCATGATCGACGTCTCGATGGGGGTCGGCGCAGATCGCAAGGTCACGATCATCGCGCAATCGATGGCAGATCTGGCCTCGCGCTATACCAAGGTTACCGACACCGACTTCACCAACTTCTTCACGATCGGTGATGCGGTGCTGACGCCCTACACCGCTTCGGCGCTCACGGTCACGATCAGTCAGGTCTATATCGACCCGACGACCGGTACCGGAAAAATCTACTGGAGCAAAGGCGATGCAGCGCGCACGGTGAATTCGGCGATCACGGTGCCGACGGGGCTGATCGGGAAAGACTCATCGAACAACGTGCTGGCGAACCAGTACCTGATCCTCGCCGAGGTGAGCTACGTCTACAAGCCGATCATCGGTTACGTCGTGCCGAAGGCCGGCATTACGCTCAGCGAGTCGACCTACACCCGGCCGCGACAGTCGGCCTGCGTGTTTTATTCGGCGGCCAACGACTGCAAGTAATTTGCGCCGCGGATGCGGGCAAACGCATCAATAGCAAAAGGCCGCACTGCAAAGCGCGGCCTTTTGTACATGTCGATGACTTCACGCAGCGGCAGCCGCGGAGTTCGTTTAGCCGGCGGCGCGCAGGTTGTCGGCCGAAGACTTGCCAGAGCGACGATCGGCAACGATTTCGTAGCTGATCTTCTGGCCTTCACGCAGGGTGCCCAAGCCGGCACGCTCGACAGCGCTGATGTGCACGAACACGTCGTTGCCGCCGTCATCCGGCTGAATGAAGCCGAAGCCCTTGGTCGCGTTAAACCACTTCACAGTTCCCATGCTCACGGGGGTAGTCCCTTCTCAATAAACTTTAGTAGTAGCCGGCGCCCCTCTCCGGAGGGCGCGCAGGCTGGTGACATCGAATTTTTGGAAGGGTCGTCAGTCTAGACCGGCTGCACCGGGGGATAGATAATGTCGTCCGGCCGAAAATCGATTGACAGATGTTAAGCGAAGCGGGCGGTCAAGACAATCCTGACGCGCATGATTTTTTGATAGCGCACGAACAGTCGCGCCTCCCACGAAAAACCGCGCGCGACACAGGGTGCCACGCGCGGTGTAGTTGTTGTGCAGTGCAAGCTAGGCGTCGCGCGCGTTAGCGTACTTAGCGCCGGCGGAACTGGCCGCGCGGCGGAGCGCCACGCGGTGCGCCGCCGCCGGGACGTTCGTCCTTGTGGCGGAAGATCAGCCGGCCCTTTTCGAGATCGTAGGGCGACATCTCGATCGTCACGCGATCACCCGCCAGCGTCTTGATGCGGTTCTTTTTCATCTTGCCTGCGGTGTAGGCGACGATTTCGTGTCCGGCATCCAGCTGCACGCGGTAGCGCGCATCCGGAAGGATTTCGGTCACCAGTCCTTCGAACTGGATCAGCTCTTCTTTGGCCATTCGTTAGCTCCAGATCGATCGTGTGTTAGCGCGGACGCTGGGTGCGGTTCGGCGTGGTATTGGGTCGGCTCTCGCGATGCAGGAAGGCAACGCCCTGCATCCCTTCTTTCGGTGCAGCGCCGGCCTGGGTGGCCGGACGTGCGGTCGGTTCGTGCCGCGCGTTGTCGCGGTTCGGTTGCGGTGCGCCGCCATTGCCGCCGCCCGGGGGGCGACGACGGTTGCGCGCGTTCTGGCCAGGCGCGCCGTCATTGCTGCGCGGTGCGGACGGGCGCGAATTGCGGTTCTGACCGCCACGGTTCTGGGAGGGCGGCGGACCCACGTCGTTGCGACCGGGGGTGCGGCGATCTTCCTTAGGCAGCGAGATGCGGATCAGCTTTTCGATATCGCGCAGATACGCCATTTCCTCGCCGGAGCAAAGCGAGATCGCGATGCCCTCGGCCCCGGCGCGCGCGGTGCGGCCGATGCGGTGGACATAGGTCTCGGGGATGTTCGGCAGGTCGAAATTGACGACATGGGTGATGCCGTCGACGTCGATGCCGCGGGCGGCGATATCGGTCGCCACCAGCGTCTTGATTTCCCCGCTGCGGAAATTCGCCAGCGTGCGCTCGCGATGGTTCTGCGACTTGTTGCCGTGGATGGCGTCGGCGCGGATGCCGGCGCGCTCAAGGCCCTTCACGACCTTGTCGGCGCCGTGCTTGGTGCGGGTGAAGATCAGCGCGCGGTTGACGGTCTCGGACTTCAGGATCTGCGCCAGGATGGTCGGCTTGGCGGAGTGATCGACCTGGATCACGCGCTGGGCGATGCGCTCCACGGTGGACGCCACCGGGGTCACGGCGACGCGGGCGGGGTCCTTCAGCATCGATTCGGCGAGCTCGGCGATGTCCTTCGGCATGGTGGCCGAGAAGAACAGCGTCTGGCGCTTGATCGGCAGCTTGGCGACGATTTTGCGGATGTCGTTGATAAAGCCCATGTCGAGCATGCGATCGGCTTCGTCGAGCACCAGGAACTCAACCAGGTTAAGTTTCAGGCCGTTGCTCTGCACGAGGTCGATCAGTCGGCCGGGGGTGGCGACGAGGACGTCGACGCCCTGCATCAGCGAGCGCACCTGGCGGCCCATCGGCACGCCGCCGATGGCGAGTGCGGAGGTAAGGTGCATGTGGCGGCCGTAGGCGTTGAAGCTCTCTAGGATCTGGCCGGACAGTTCGCGGGTCGGGCTGAGCACGAGCACGCGGCAATGCTTGGGCTGCACCTTGATGCGGTCGAGCAGCAGGCGGTGCAGGATCGGCAGCGCGAAGGATGCGGTCTTGCCGGTGCCGGTCTGGGCGATGCCGATGACGTCCTTGCCGGTGATGGCGATCGGGATGGTCTGCGCCTGGATCGGGGTTGGGGTGGTGTAGTTTTCTTCTTTAAGCGCACGGGTAATGGGCTCGGCGAGGCCGAATTCCTGAAAGGTGGTCAAAAGATAGGTCTTTCCATCATGAAAGCAGGCGCCCGGCCATCAGGCCAGGAGCGCGCGAGGGGTGTCTGGAGACACCCGCGTGTCTGGGGCGTCGTTTAGGTTGGCTGAAGGGGCAAGCCAGAAACCGTTGGACGGGATCAGTACACGCGGCTCGCATAGACCTGATGATTCTCAAGGTCGTGTTGGTCATATGGAACAGGAACGCGGCGTTTTCAAGGTCAATCGAGGCAGTAGCCGATCCAGCGACAAAATACCGCTGCACGAAATTTATACAAACGTGCATTATTGCAAGTTTTTTGGTCCGCCTGCCTTGGCGGCGTTCAGAGTATGAGCGCAAAAATTAGGCACGCAATCGTCGCGGGACTCGCCGGATCGCGGAATTACCAGCAGTCACAAAGCGATAACGCGCAGAATGGCGATGGCACACTTCTTGCCATTCCCTTGACGCATCGGCCGTGGGGCCGGTCCGCAAACATTTACGTCTGCGTCAGGGAGATGAACGCACATGATCACCAATTTGACTCACGCCATAGCCGGGCCGCTCACCCGGCGCCGCGCCTTGGCGGCGACCGCGGGCCTTGTCCTCGGCCTTTCGGCCTTCTCGCCCGCCATGGCAGCAGACGACACCATCAAGGTTGGCGTGTTGCACTCGCTGTCGGGTACGATGGCGATCTCCGAGACGACGCTCAAAGATACGGTTCTGTTCATGATCGATGAGCAGAACAAGAAGGGCGGCGTGATGGGCAAGAAGCTCGAGGCCGTGGTGGTCGATCCCGCCTCGAACTGGCCGCTGTTTGCCGAGAAGGCGCGTGAACTGATCACCAAGGACAAGGTCGCCGTGGTGTTCGGCTGCTGGACCTCGGTGTCGCGCAAGTCGGTGCTCCCGGTGTTCAAGGAATTGAACTCGGTCCTGTTCTACCCCGTGCAGTATGAGGGCGAGGAATCCGAGCGCAACGTGTTCTACACCGGCGCGGCTCCCAACCAGCAGGCGATCCCCGCGGTCGATTACCTGATGAAGGACGAAAAGGTGAAGCGCTGGGTGCTGGCCGGCACCGACTACGTCTATCCGCGCACCACCAACAAGGTGCTGGAAGCCTACTTGAAGTCGAAGGGCGTCAAGCAGGAAGACATCATGATCAACTACACCCCGTTCGGCCATTCGGACTGGCAGACGATCGTCGCCGACATCAAGAAGTTCGGCTCGGCGGGCAAGAAGACCGCGGTGGTCTCGACCATTAATGGTGACGCCAACGTGCCGTTCTACAAGGAACTCGGCAACCAGGGCATCAAGGCCAAGGACATCCCGGTGGTGGCGTTCTCGGTCGGTGAGGAAGAACTCGCCGGCATCGACACCAAGCCGCTGCTCGGCCATCTCGCCGCCTGGAACTACTTCCAGTCGATCAAGGACCCGGAGAACGAGAAGTTCATCAAGTCCTGGCAGGCCTTCACCAAGAACCCGAAGCGCGTGACCAACGATCCGATGGAAGCTACCGTCATCGGTTTCAACATGTGGGTGAAGGCGGTCGAGAAGGCCAAGTCGGTGGAAGCCGACAAGGTCATCGACACGCTGCCGGGCATCGAAGCCAAGAACCTGACCGGCGGGACCTCGAAGATGCTGCCGAACCACCACATCACCAAGCCGGTGTTCATCGGCGAGATCAAGGGTAACGGCCAGTTCGACGTCGTCTGGAAGACCCCGGGTCTGGTGGCCGGCGACGCCTGGTCGAAGGAGCTCGAAGGCTCCAAGGACCTGATCGGCGACTGGGTCGGCAAGAAGTGCGGCAACTACAACACCAAGACCAACAAGTGCGGTGGTCAGGGCTCCTGATCCCGTCGTGATGGTCTGAGCAACGCGGGACCGTCTTTGCCCGTCATTGCGAGGAGCATCTGCCGTGGCTCGCAGAGCCACGGCAGATGCGACGAAGCAATCCAGTCCTTCTTCCTTGCGGCTCTCTGGATTGCCGCGTCGCTTCGCTCCTCGCAAAGACGGGGGCGCGATCCGTCGTTTGATGAGTTACTCCCGAGCAAACTGGAGAAGGCGGCAGTGTCGCCGCCTTCTTTTTTCTCCCGTCCGGGGTCATAAAGTGCATAATAAACTAGCCGCGCGTTTTCGCGTTCTGATCTGTGCCGTGCTTCTGATAGCCGCGTCTGCCATTCCCGCGCTGGCCGGTCCAATCGAGGACGCCGTCGCCAAATTCGCCAATGATGATTATTCCGACACCGACGACGCCATCGGCGTGATCGCCACCTCCGGCAACCCGCAGGCCTTCGCCATCATCACCGCGCTGCAGGACGGCCGGCTGATGGCCGACCCCGACAGCAAGAAAGTCTATCTCACCGACGCCGACGGCAAGAGCACCGACGTTGCAACCGGCGCGCCGGTCGCCAGCGTGCCCGACAGTGCCGCCGCGGTGCGCCTCAACAACCGCCTGCGTCGGACCATCGATGCGGCGCTGGGCGGGCTGACGCTGATGTCGCCGGATCCCGCCAAGCGGGTCGAAGCCGCGCAATCGGTGTTCAAGACCCATGACGCCGCGATGCTGCCGATTGTCGATCAGGCGCTGGAGAAGGAAACCGACAAAAAAGCGAAGCAGGCATTCATCGAGGCCCGCGCCGCCATCCTGCTGTTCAAGGAAGACGCCACCGACGTCGAGAAACTCGAATCGATCGCCGTCATCAAGGCGCGTGGCGACCAGGAAGCCCTGGCGCTGCTGACCGGGCTCGCCGGCGCCGAGCAATCGATCCTCGTGACCCGCAGCGCCGCCAGCGCCACCAAGGCGATCGAGAGCCGGCAGACGCTGTGGTCGATCGCCCAGAACGCCTGGTATGGCCTGTCGCTCGGCTCGGTGCTGCTGCTCGCCGCCATCGGCCTCGCCATCACCTTCGGCGTGATGGGCGTCATCAACATGGCGCATGGCGAGATGGTGATGATCGGTGCCTATGTCACCTTCGGCGTGCAGGAGATCATCCGCACATCCTATCCCGGGCTGTTCGACTATTCGCTGCTGATGGCGGTGCCGCTGGCGTTCCTGATCGCCGGCATCATCGGCATCGTCATCGAGCGCACCATCATCCGCTTCCTCTACGGCCGCCCGCTGGAAACGCTGCTGGCGACCTGGGGCCTGTCTCTGGTGCTGCAGCAGGCGGTGCGCACCATGTTCGGCCCGACCAACCGCGAGGTCGGCAATCCGTCCTGGATGTCCGGCGCCTTCGAACTCGGCCAGATCACCATCACTTACAACCGGCTGTGGATCCTGTGTTTCACGCTGGCGGTGTTTGCGATCCTGCTGGCGATGCTGCGCTATTCCAGCATCGGGCTGGAAATGCGCGCGGTGACCCAGAACCGCCGGATGGCGGCCTCGATGGGCATCGCGACCTCGCGCGTCGATGCGCTGACCTTCGGGCTCGGTTCCGGCATCGCCGGGATCGCCGGCGTGGCGCTGTCGCAGATCGACAACGTCTCGCCCAATCTCGGCCAGAGCTACATCATCGACTCATTCATGGTCGTGGTGTTCGGTGGCGTCGGCAATCTGTGGGGCACGCTGGTCGGCGCGTTTTCGTTAGGGATCGCCAACAAGTTTCTCGAGCCGGTCGCCGGCGCGGTACTCGGCAAGATCGCCATTCTGGTGCTGATCATCCTGTTCATCCAGAAGCGCCCGCGCGGGTTGTTCGCACTCAAGGGCCGGGCGATCGAAGCATGATGATGAATGTAGATATGAACGCCTGCCGTGACGCGCTGCTCTTCTCCCTCCCCCCTTGCGGGGGAGGGTCGGGGAGGGGGGTAACCCCAAGCGACGTCGCCTGTGGCAACCCCCACCCCCGACCCCTCCCCGCAAGGGGGAGGGGAGCCGGCCGTGCACTGTTGTGGAGTCCGCGCGTATGACCCCGCACATCCTCACCCGCTCGCTGGACCGTAGCGCCACGATCTTCCTGCTGATCGTGGCGTCCGTCGGCGTACTGCTGCCCCTGTCCAACCTGCTGCTGCCGGCCGATTCCATGTTCCAGGTGCCGACCTATCTGCTGGCGCTGTTCGGCAAATATGTCTGCTACGCGATCCTCGCGCTGTCGATCGACCTGATCTGGGGCTATTGCGGCATTCTCTCGCTCGGCCACGGCGCGTTCTTCGCGCTCGGCGGCTATGCGATGGGCATGTATCTGATGCGCCAGATCGGCCCGCGCGGCGTCTATGGCAATCCCGTCTTGCCGGACTTCATGGTGTTCCTGAACTACAAGGAGCTGCCGTGGTATTGGTACGGCTTCGACATGTTCTGGTTCGCGGCCCTGATGGTGCTGCTGGTGCCGGGCCTGCTCGTCTTCGGCTTCGGCTGGCTGACGTTCCGCTCCCGCGTCTCGGGCGTGTACCTCTCGATCATCACCCAAGCGATGACCTACGCGCTGCTGCTGGCCTTCTTCCGCAACGATTTCGGTTTCGGCGGCAACAATGGCTTGACCGACTTCAAGGACATTCTCGGCTTCAACGTGCAGGCCGATGGCACTCGAGCGGCTCTGTTCGCGTTGAGCTGCCTTGCTTTGATGCTCGGCTTCCTGATGTGCCGCGCGGTGGTGACGTCGAAGCTCGGCAAGGTGCTTATCGCGATCCGCGATGCGGAATCGCGCGCGCGTTTTCTCGGCTACCGCGTCGAATCCTACAAGCTGTTCGTGTTCACGCTGTCGGCCTGCATGGCCGGCGTTGCGGGGGCGCTCTACGTGCCGCAGGTCGGCATCATCAATCCCGGCGAGTTCGCCCCGGCCAATTCGATCGAGGCGGTGATCTGGGTCGCCGTCGGTGGCCGCGGCACGCTGATCGGCGCGGCGCTCGGCGCCGTCGTCGTCAACTACGCCAAGACCGTGTTCACCTCAGGCGCGCTGGCGCCGTACTGGCTGTTCATGCTGGGCGCGCTGTTCATCCTGGTGACGCTGCTGCTGCCGAAGGGCATCATCGGTACCTTCAACGCCTGGTGGGAGCCGTGGAAGGCGAAGCGCGACACCGCCAATGAAGACAGCGCCGCCGCTGAAGACGGCGTCAGCAAACCCCGACCAGCGGAGTAGGGCGCATGACCATTACCGACACGCCTGAGCTTGTAAAGCCGACCTACCACGCGCCCGTGGCGGTCGATCCGCAGGTCGCCGCCCGCGAGGCCGAGGCGCGGCAGAAGCGCATCACCTCCGCATTGCTGTATCTCGACGGCGTCCACGTCTCGTTCGACGGTTTTCACGCCATCAACAATCTCTCGCTGGTGCTTGGCCCCGGCGAGATGCGCGCCATCATCGGCCCGAACGGCGCCGGCAAGACCACCATGATGGATATCATCACCGGCAAGACCCGACCGGACGAGGGCGACGTCTATTTCGACGGAATCCACGATCTCACGCTGCTCGACGAGACCGAGATCGCCAAGCTCGGCATCGGTCGCAAATTCCAGAAGCCGACGGTGTTCGAGAGCCAGAGCATCGAGGACAATCTGATGCTGGCGCTGAACGTCGACCACAGCGTGCGCGGCACGCTGTTCTGGCGCAACACACGGGCGCAGATGGAGCGTATCGGCCGCGTGCTGGAAACCATCCGCCTGACCGATTCCCGCCACCGCCTTGCCGGCAATCTCTCGCACGGCCAGAAGCAATGGCTGGAGATCGGCATGCTGCTGGCGCAGGATCCGAAACTGCTGCTGGTCGATGAGCCCGTCGCGGGGATGACCGACGTGGAAACCCACCAGACCGCCGAACTGCTGAAGGCAATCAACCGCGACAACAAGACCGTGGTGGTGGTCGAGCACGACATGACCTTCGTGCGCGAACTCGGCGTCAAGGTGACGTGCCTGCACGAAGGGACGGTGCTGGCGGAGGGCACGATCGATCAGGTCTCGACCAACGACCGCGTCGTCGAAGTGTATCTGGGAAGATGACAATGCTGAAGGTCGATAATATCAGCCTGTATTACGGCGCGGCGCAGGCGCTGCGCGGCGTCACGGTGGCGGCGGAGCCCGGCAAGGTGACCTGCGTTTTGGGCCGCAACGGCGTCGGCAAGACCTCACTGCTGCGTGCGCTGGTCGGCCAGCAGGCGATCTCGTCGGGCTCGATCACCTTCGACGGCCAGGACATCTCGGCGCTGAAGCCCTATGAGCGGGCGCGGCGCGGTATCTCCTTCGTGCCGCAGGGCCGCGAGATCTTTCCGCTGCTCACGGTCGAGGAAAACCTCAAGACGGGTTACGCGCCGCTGAAGCGGGCTGATCGCCATATTCCCGACGACGTGTTCTCGCTGTTTCCGGTGCTGAAATCGATGCTTGGCCGGCGCGGCGGCGACCTGTCGGGCGGCCAGCAACAGCAACTCGCGATCGGCCGCGCGCTGGTGATGCGGCCGACGCTGCTGCTGCTGGACGAGCCGACCGAAGGCATCCAGCCCTCGATCATCAAGGACATCGGCCGCGCGATCACCTACCTGCGCAGTCTCGGCACGATGTCGATCGTGCTGGTCGAGCAATATCTCGACTTTGCCTGCGAGCTCGGCGACAATTTTGCGGTGATGGACCGCGGCGTGGTGAAATTCGCCTGCGATCGCTCGACGCTGGATCCCGCCGAGATCAGCCGGCAGATGGCGCTGTGATCCATCCGCTGTATGATGCGGGCGGAGACAGCATGGCCATCGATTCCCCCGACGCATCATCCGCGATCTTTGCCGCCAACCGCGCCCGCGGCGCGGTGACCTTCGACGTGCAACTGATCGACGGCAAGACCCGCCGCCGCCAGTTGCATGAATCAGGCTCGCTGCGCGTTCGCTTCCCGTCGCCGGAGGATCACGGCCTGTCGGCGATGTTCGTCAACACGGCGGGCGGTGCTGCGGGCGGCGATCGCTTCGATATCGATATAGCGGCGGGGGAGGGCACCCGCCTGACCGTCAGCACCGCCGCGGCCGAAAAAGTCTATCGCTCGCACGGCCCCGCAGCCGAGATCAACATCAGGCTGACGGCCGGCGCCGATGCACACCTCGCCTGGCTGCCGCAGGAGACCATCCTGTTCGATCGCTCCCGGACTGAGCGTTCGATCGACATCGACCTCGATGCCACGGCCTCGCTGGTCGTCTGCGAGATCGTGATCTTCGGCCGCGCCGCGATGGGCGAAAAGATGCTGTCCGGCGGCTTCGTCGATCGCTGGCGGCTGCGCCGCGGCGGCCGTCTCGTGTTCGCCGAAACCGTTCGGCTCGACGGCGACCTCGGCGAGAAACTGGCAAGGCCGGCGATCGCCAATGGCGGCCTCGCCATCGGCACCGCGCTGATCGTGCCCGGCGACGAGGCGCTGGTGGAGCGCATCCGCGAGGCGTCAGATGGGTTCGGCGGAGAGGTGGGAATCTCCTCGTGGAACGGATTTGCAATGGCCCGTTTCTGTGCGCAAGATGCGGCCAAGCTACGCACCGACATGATGAAGGTCCTGGCGCGCTCCGGCGCGGCGCTGCCGCGGCTGTGGCTGAACTAAACATGCAAGTCGAGTAGGCCGATGAATCTGTCCCCCCGCGAAAAAGACAAGCTGCTGATCTCGATGGCCGCGATAGTCGCGCGCCGAAGGCTCGAGCGCGGCGTCAAGCTGAACCATCCCGAGGCCATCGCGATCATTTCCGACTTCATCGTCGAAGGCGCCCGCGACGGCCGCACCGTCGCCGAGCTGATGAAGTCCGGCGCCGAGGTCATCACCCGCGCGCAATGCATGGACGGCATCGCCGAAATGATCCACGACATCCAGGTCGAGGCCACCTTCCCGGACGGCACCAAGCTGGTCACCGTCCACGAACCGATCCGATGAAGGAGCCTGCCATGGCCGACGCCCCGTCGAAGCCGAGCTGGAAGGACCTTGCCGAGTTCGACCTCAGCGATCCCGAGAGCGCGCTGGCGCTGGTCGAGCATTTTCACGGTGAGTGGTATAATGGCGGTTTCTCGCAATTGTTCGCGAACTGGAATCGCGCGGATATCGTGCTGATCCCCGAGGCGCTTAGAATCGTCGGCGCGCCCGAGGCCGCGCCGGTCGTCGAGGCCGCGATCGCTTTGTTTCCTGACGATCAGGACGACTGGCGCGATATCGCGCTCAAGGCCATGCTGGATCCGGCAAGTCCGCTCGGCAACAAGCTATGGGATCTGAACGGCTCGCTTGGCGATCTCGAGGATGTCATCCAGCAGGCCGCCGAGGCGTTCGAACTGAAGCTCAGCGAAGACGAAGATCTGTAAAGGACCGACCATGATCCCCGGTGAACTCTTCATTCAGGACGGCGAGATCGAACTCAACGCCGGCCGCGCGACCGTGACGCTGACGGTGGCGAATTCCGGCGACCGGCCGATCCAGGTCGGCTCGCACTATCATTTCTTCGAGACCAATCCCGGCCTGAAATTCGACCGTGCCCTTGCCCGCGGCATGCGGCTCGACATCGCCGCCGGCACCGCCGTCCGCTTCGAGCCCGGCCAGAGCCGCGACGTGCAACTGGTCGAGCTGGCCGGCAAGCGTGAGGTCTACGGCTTCCGCGGCGACGTGATGGGGAAGCTGTAGATGTCGGTCAGGATCAAGCGTTCCGTCTATGCCGACATGTTCGGCCCCACCACCGGCGATCGCGTCCGGCTGGCCGATACCGATCTCATCATCGAGGTCGAGAAGGACTTCACCATCTACGGCGAGGAGGTGAAGTTCGGCGGCGGCAAGGTGATCCGCGACGGCATGGGGCAGTCGCAGGCCACCAATGCCGAGGGGGCGGTCGATACCGTGATCACCAACGTGCTGATCGTCGACCACTGGGGCATCGTGAAGGCCGACGTCGCCATCCGCGAAGGCTATATCTGCGCGATCGGCAAGGCCGGCAATCCCGACATCCAGCCCGGCGTCACCATCAATGTCGGACCGGGCACCGACGTCATCGCCGGCGAAGGCAAGATCCTTACCGCCGGCGGCTTCGACAGCCACATCCATTTCATCTGTCCGCAGCAGATCGAGCACGCGCTGATGTCCGGCGTCACCTCGATGCTCGGCGGCGGCACCGGCCCGTCGCACGGCACCTTCGCCACCACCTGCACGCCCGGCCCGTGGCACATCGGGCGGATGATCCAGTCGTTCGATGCCTTCCCGGTCAATCTCGGCATCTCCGGCAAGGGTAACGCCTCGAAGCCCGCCGCGCTGATCGAGATGATCCATGCGGGGGCCTGCGCGCTGAAGCTGCACGAGGACTGGGGCACCACGCCGGCCGCGATCGACAACTGCCTGACCGTCGCCGACGACCATGACGTGCAGGTGATGATCCATTCCGACACGCTGAACGAATCCGGCTTCGTCGAGGACACCATCAAGGCCTTCAAGGGCCGTACCATTCACGCCTTCCACACCGAAGGCGCCGGCGGCGGGCACGCGCCGGATATCATCAAGGTCGCCGGCCTGCCGAACGTGTTGCCGTCCTCGACCAATCCGACGCGGCCGTTTACGCGCAACACGATCGACGAGCATCTCGACATGCTGATGGTCTGCCACCATCTCGATCCGTCGATCGCGGAAGATCTGGCGTTTGCCGAAAGTCGCATCCGCAAGGAAACCATCGCCGCCGAAGACATCCTGCACGATCTCGGCGCGCTCTCGATGATGTCGTCGGACAGCCAGGCGATGGGCCGGCTCGGCGAGGTCATCATCCGGACCTGGCAGACCGCCGACAAGATGAAGAAGCAGCGCGGGTCCTTGCCGCAGGACAACGGCAACAACGACAATTTCCGCGTCAAGCGCTATATCGCCAAGTACACGATCAACCCTGCGATAGCGCATGGCGTGTCGAAACTGATCGGCTCGGTGGAGAAGGGCAAGCTCGCCGATCTCGTGCTGTGGTCGCCGGCGTTCTTCGGCGTCAAGCCGGATCTGGTGATCAAGGGCGGCATGATCGTGGCGGCGCCGATGGGCGATCCCAACGCTTCCATTCCGACGCCGCAGCCGGTGCACTACCAGCCGATGTTCGGCGCCTTCGGCCGCGCGCTGACGCAGTCGAGTTTCGTGTTCACCTCGGGGGCGGCGATCTCGAACGGGCTGCAGGCCAGGCTCGGCACGCAGAAGGCGCTGTATGCCGTGGAAAACACCCGCAGCGGCATTTCGAAGAAGAGCATGATTCACAATGACGCGACGCCGGACATCGAGGTCGATCCGGAGACCTACGAGGTCCGCGCCGATGGCGAGTTGCTGACCTGCGCGCCGGCCGAAGTGCTGCCGATGGCGCAGCGCTATTTCATGTATTGAATGCCGCTTGTGGCTTCCCTTCCCCCTTGTGGGAGAGGGTGGCCGCGCGCCAGCGCGGACGGGTGAGGGGTGTGTGGCGCTTTGTAGTTACCCCTCATCCGTCGCGGGCTTCGCCCGCGCCACCTTCTCCCACAAGGGGAGAAGGAAGAAAGCGGTGGCACGTCCTGCGCGCAACAAGCCCCCTTCAATCCCGCGCCATAACCCCCTAAGGTCCGCCCCGGCCGTCTCAGTGCCACAACAGAACCGGGAGCATTCGCCTTGATCTACGTCGTCGCCACCCTGACCGTGAAACCCGAAACACGGGCCGAACTGATTGCCGCCGCTACCGCCTGCATCGCCGAGACCCGCAAGGAAGCCGGCAATATCGCCTATGACATGCATGAGAGCATCACCGACCCGACCAAGATGGTGTTTGTCGAACAATGGGAAAACGCCGAGGCGCTGGTGCCGCATCGTCAGATGGAGCACATGAAGGCATTCGGGCGCGTCGCCGTAAAATGCTTTGCCGCGCCGCCGAAGATCGAGATCATCACCCCCGCCGATGTCGTCGTGCGATAGGACGCGCCGGCGCGGATTTACAAGAATGAGAGTATGACCATGATCCGCGCCACCGACGTCAAGGGCCAGCACCCGTTCAAGGAAGCCGCAGCCGACACCGTCGTGCTCGATTTCGACGATCGGCATCGCCGCCGCATGGCGATGACCGGCACCCGCGGGCTCGAGTTCCTGCTCGACCTCGAAACCGCCATCGCGCTGCGAGGTGGCGATGCGCTGGTGCTGGAAGACGGCCGGCTGGTCGAGGTGGTCGCTGCCCCCGAGCCGCTGATCGAGATTCGCGGCACCGAGCCCGCACATCTGGTTCGCATTGCCTGGCACCTCGGCAATCGCCATTTGCCGACGCAGATCACCGCCCGTGGCCTGCGCATCCGCCGCGACCATGTCATCGAGGACATGGTGAAGGGCCTCGGCGCCCGCATCATCGAAATCGAAGCGCCATTCGATCCCGAAGGCGGTGCCTATGCGGCGGTCGCGGAAATTCATGACCATTCCGGCCATGGTCACGCGCACCACGATCACGGCCACCATGGCCACGATCACGGCAAGCACGACCACGCGGGCCACGATCACGCCGCACACGCGCCCGCCGAGCATGTTCACGACGAACATTGCGGCCATGACCATGGGCATCACGGCCATTCCCATGCTGATGACCACAAGTAGCCCGGCAAAAATCCCCGCCGTGCTGTCGACCGACGACGGCGCGGCGCTGTACCGGCTGATGACCTGGCTGTCACCGGCGTTTCCGGTCGGCGCCTTCTCTTATTCCAGTGGTATCGAATGGGCGGTGGAAGCCGGCGACATTACCGATGCGACCAGCCTGCAGGACTGGTTGTCGGCGATGCTGACCGACGGCTCCGGCTTCTGCGACGGCGTGTTCCTGGCCCATGTGCATCGCGCGGTTTCGGGCGGCGATAACGTGGCGCTGCGCCACATCGCTGAACTCGCTGCGGCCTTCGTGCCCTCGAAGGAGCGCCAGCTCGAGACGACGTCGCAGGGCCGGGCCTTTATCGAGATCGCGCGCAGCGCATGGAGCCATCCGGGCCTGGAACGCCTGATCGACGCTTGCGATGGCGCCATCGTCTATCCGGTCGCGGTTGGCCTCGTCAGCGCCGCGCATCAGATTCCGCTGGCCGCCACCATGCACGCCTTCTTTCATGCGGTGACCTCGAACTGGATTTCCGCCGGCGCCCGCCTGGTGCCGCTCGGCCAGACCGACAGCCAGCGCGTGCTGGCGGCGCTCGAGCCCGTCGTGGTCGCGACCGGCGCCCGCGCGCTGACAGCTTCGCTCGACGACCTCGGCGGCGCCACCTTTCGCGCCGATCTGGCCAGCCTGCGCCATGAGACGCAGTATACGAGGCTGTTTCGGTCATGATGTCCGCGGTAGCCCGGATCAAGCGTAGCGAAATCCGGGGCCGTCCTATCCATTGAAATGCTTTTTCCCGGATTGCGCTACGCTCCATCCGGGCTACGATCAACGCATCAAACCGAAAGAGCCTCTGACATGTCCTCGTTTCACGGCCCATTGCGCGTCGGTATTGGCGGTCCTGTCGGCTCCGGCAAGACCGCGCTGATGGACCTGTTGTGCAAGACCATGCGCGAGCGTTACGACATCGCGGCCATCACCAACGACATCTACACCAAGTGGGATGCCGAATTCCTGGTGCGCTCGGGGTCGCTGACCGCCGACCGCATCGCCGGCGTCGAGACCGGCGGCTGCCCGCATACCGCGATCCGCGAGGACGCGTCGATGAATCTGGCGGCCGTCGCCGACATGCGCGCCAAATTTCCGGATCTCGACATGGTGCTGATCGAATCCGGCGGCGACAACCTTGCCGCCACCTTCTCGCCGGAGCTGGCCGACCTCACCATCTATGTGATCGACGTCGCGGCCGGCGACAAGATCCCGTCAAAGGGCGGGCCGGGCATCACCCGTTCCGACCTGCTGGTGATCAACAAAATCGATCTGGCGCCGCATGTCGGAGCGTCGCTGGAAAAAATGGATACCGACGCCAAACGGATGCGCGGCGCGCGCCCGTTCGTGATGACCAACATGAAGACCCAGGATGGCCTGGATCGCATCATTGCCTTTATCGAAGCGAAGGGCGGGCTGAAGGCCAGGGCCGCGTGAATGGTGCCGACTGCAGGTAATTGCTTGCCATCGTCCGCAGATGTTCGGGACGGTCACTTCGTCAAGCCTGTCTGGGAACCCACATTAAATTCCGATCGATCTGGAACAAAGACATTTCGGCGTGATTGGGCTAACCCTAGCCGCGAATTGGCCGTTGCCAATGAGGCGCGGCGACGATTCCTTCATGACCACGGGCAGCCCGGCGTGCAGTTCATCAGCTATTTGTTTGGGATCGCCGCTCTGCCCGCGAACGGTGCATCTCATTCCGCCTGCTATATTCGGCCATGCCCGTGATCCGGCTGGGTTTCATCATCGGCTTCATGGCACTGGTCGGCGTGTTCCTGTCCGGCCTGTCGGCCTATCGTGTGCACAATCAGGAGCTGGCGATCGACGGCATTGCCTTGGCGCGTGCGGTCGATATCCACGCCAGCCTGGTGCAGGAGCGGCTGACCGAGCGGGAATTACTGGCGCGCGTGGCGTCCGGGCTGTTCCGTGCGCCCTCGGTCATGAAGGCCAATATGCTGCAGCCACTGCGGTCTTCGATCTATGCGTTCAAGACCGATTTCGTGCTCGCCAGCTGGATCGCCCGGCTGCAACCTGGCGAATTGCCAGCCGCCCGCGCTGAACTGGCGGCGGCCGGATTCCGCAATCCCACGACCCGCAATTTTGACGATAGGCCAATGGACCCGCAGGTGCTCGACGGGCCCGTCGATGTGCTGATGGATGTCGAGCCGCGCAATTCGGTCACCGAGGGTCTGACCGGTCGCGTCCTGAACGACAGCCCGACCCTGGGGCCGATGCTGGCGCGCGCGATGGCCGAAGCCCGGCCGGTGGCGTCCGATCCGGTGTCGCTGCTGGGGCCGAGCGGGCGGATCGGCATGGTGCTGGCCGCCCCCGTGCTGCAGGACGGCAACACGACGCCGGCCGGCTTCGTGTCGTTTTCCTACGAACTGGGCCCCCTGATGCTTGAAAACGACGATCTGTCGCTGTTTTCGGTGGCGCTGAAGGACCCGCGCAAGGAGGACAGCGAGCTGGTCGCGGACGAGCGCGGGGTGGTCACCGCGCGACCGCTGGTCGCCAACAAGCCACTGAGCATCCTGCGCAGCGTCAGCTTTGGCAGCCGCGACTGGTCGCTGGGCTACTACCCCAAGACGGACATCACGACGCGCGCGCAACGGTTGGCGCTGATCGTCGGAGCCATCGGGCTGGCGCTGACGGCGATCATCTGCGGCCTGTTTGGCTATGTCGCCTACAATAACCTTCGTCTCAGCCAGGAAGTGCAGCGGCGCATCGGCTTCGAGCGACGCCTCACCGCCGTGATCGACGAACTCAACCACCGGGTAAAGAATATTCTGGCGGTGATCCAGTCGATCGTGACGCGCACCCTGCGCCATGGCTCCGACCTCGATGTGGCGCGTGACCTGCTGATCGGCCGCATTCACGCGATGAGCAACGTGGTGTCATTACTGTCGGAGAGCCAGTGGCGGGGCGTCAATCTCAAGGGCCTGTTCGAGCCGCGCGCTATTCCGCGGGCGGACCGTATCGCCGTCACCGGCCCGGACATCACCGTCAGCGCCCGCGCCGCGCAGAGCTTGTCGCTTTTGTTCTACGAACTGGCCTCGCATTCCGATGAGGGGCACTCGCTGGTCGGCAAGCACCCGCACATCATTGCGCATTGGGAAATCAGCGGCGAGGGCCACGAGGCAACGTTCAACTTCCGCTGGGAAGAATTCAACACCTCCGAGGCGACGCGCCGGCCGGACAGCGATTTCGGCGTGGTGCTGCTCGACCGCGTGGCGCCGGAAGCCCTGGGCGGTACGGCGAAGCGGTACTTTACCGACGTGTCCTACGTCTATGAGCTGACCGCGCCGATGGACACCGTGATCGACATGACCGAGCGCGATCGCACCGACGCGCTCGCCAAGCCGGTCAAGTAGCGCTTTTTCCTGACGCGAATCCCTTTATGGGAACCCGTGAGCACAGCTATTTCCCCGTCATTGCGAGGAGCACTTGCGACGAAGCAATCCAGCTCTTGTCGCGCTCGCGGCTTCTGGATTGCCGCGTCGCTTCGCTCCTCGCAATGACGTGGATAGGTCTGTGCTTCTTATCAGCGCCCGACAAAAAAAGCGGCCACCGAAGTGGCCGCTTTCCGTATTTGCGTAAGCTCTTGTCTAGCCGCCGCTGCCACCGATGACGGCGCGGATCGTGTTGTCCGGACCGAAATCATCGGTGCCGTCGACATAGAGCAGGGCGCTCAGCTTCGAGCGTGCGCGGTTGACGCGGCTCTTGATGGTGCCAACGGCGCAGCCGCAGATGGTGGCGGCGTCTTCATAGGAGAAGCCCGAGGCGCCAACCAGGATAAGCGCTTCGCGCTGGTCCTGCGGCAGCTTTTCCAGCGCCGCCCTGAACTCCTCGAACTCCAGATGGGCATTCTGAGCCGGCTGGGTCTTGAGCGTCTTGGCGTAGCTGCCATCGGCATCCTCGACCTCGCGCCGCCGTTTGCGGTAATCCGAGCGGAACAGGTTGCGCAGGATCGTGAACAGCCATGCCGGCAGGTTGGAGCCGACCTGGAACGAGTCGATGTTGGCCAGCGCGCGCAGCAGCGTTTCCTGGACCAGATCGTCAGCACGGTCGCCATTGCCGGAGAGCGAGATCGCGAAGGCGCGCAGGCTCGGCACCGAGGCCAGAATATCGTCGCGGAGAGAATCGGTGAGAGGCATTATTCGCCTCCATCGGTTTTAGGCGCCACGGCGGCCTTGGCGCCAGGTTCGTCCAATTTGCGGATCAACTCCGCGAACCGGTCCGGGACACCTTGACGCACCACGTCGTCATACATCGCGCGCAGCTGGTGCCCTATCCGGGACTGGATCTCGGAGTTGAGCCCACCCTGCTTTGGCTTCACATCTTTCATGACCCGTTCCACATTCCCCAAAGGTAAGCCCTTGGATTTCGAGAGTTTTTCTTGATTTTGAAGCTTTGGCGGCTTCTGTTACGGTGCTAATTCAAAGCCTCGCTGAAAGTTCCGAGCCCGTGGAACTTTCATGACGCTGGGGCGTAAACACGCATATCAGGGGAGCCGGGGGTGTCATTCCCGCACCTTGATGTTTGACTCAGAAAGATGGAGTGGGGATGTCCCGATCACAGCTCGTAGCTGAACATTTACCGCTGTTGCGGCGCTATGCCCGTGCCTTGACCGGCAATCAGGCATCCGGCGACGCCTATGTCGGCGCCATGCTGGAAGCGTTGCTGCAGGACCAGTCGCTGCTCGACGAGCAGCATGGACCGCGCGCCGGACTTTTCCGTCTGTTCACGCAGATCTGGAATTCCGTCGCCTTGAACGACGATCCCGAGGTGACGCCGTTTTCGTCGGCGTCCGAGCGTCGGCTGTCCAACATTACCGCGTTGCCGCGTCAGGCGTTCCTGCTGCTGTCGCTCGAAGGTTTCTCGGAAGAGGAAGTGGCTTTCATCCTCGACACCGACGTGGCCGAGACCCGCGTGCTGGCCGATACCGCCGGCCGCGAAATGGCTGCCGAGATCGCGACCGACGTGCTGATCATCGAAGATGAGACCTTCATTGCGATGGACCTCGAGAGCCTGGTGAAGAACCTCGGCCACAATGTCATCGGCGTGGCGCGCACCCATGCGGATGCGATCGCTCTGGCCAAGAACAAGAAGCCCGGCCTGATCCTCGCCGACATCCAGCTTGCCGACGGCAGCTCGGGTCTCGATGCGGTCAACGAATTGCTTCGGCTGTTCGAGGTACCGGTGGTGTTCATCACCGCCTATCCGGAGCGCTTCCTGACCGGCGAACGGCCGGAGCCGGCGTTCCTGATCTCCAAGCCGTTCCAGCCTGCGATGGTGTCAGCCGTCGCCAGCCAGGCGCTGTTCTTCCAGCGCAATTCGCGCAACAAGACACCGAAGGCTGCGGCTTCCTGAAGGCGCCGATCTGCGCGCTAGTCGAAGGGCGGTTGCTTGGCAGCCGCCCTTTTTCGTTTGGCATCGTTCGCTGAATGCTCGCTGGCGTTGGATTAACGACCCGTACGGGGCACTGGGGACCGATCGCTCACCGTTGAATTCGTACACACGGTTAAGTGATCCCGGGTGTAGAACCCGTTCCGAACCTGCCGCGTTGATCTGCCGACCACCACTTGATGGTCCCAGCAGCGCGAGGCGGCACATGTCTCACATCACCCGCGGAATTTTAGGCGGTACGGCCGTAGCCCTGTTGCTGGGAGCGATCCAGCTGGCATCCGGCAGCGATATGCGCGCCACGGCGGCGGTACCTGTCACAGCCATCGAAGCCAGCCAGATCAATGCGGAAGCCGTCAATCGCGGTGGAAAGTCGGACCGGGCACAGATCGCCACGATCCAGGACGGCAGCCGGACGGTGGCATTTCAGCTCCATGGCCTCCGCGACACCTCGCTGTTGGTGCGGATCTCTTCTCCGCCGGCGAAGGTTGAAAAACCCGTCGCGGCATCAGACGTCGTCAATGCGACGACATTCAAGGCGTCATCGAAGCGGTCTGCGGTGGCCTGCGAGCCGCCGGTGAGCGTGCTCACGGAAGTCGCCAGACTCCTCGAGCCGGGACGTTGCGTCACCTGATTGGTGTTACGCCTCGTCGCCTTCGCTCTCGCCCTCGGTCTCGTCGTCTGCCGGCTCTGCCTTTCGGCTCATGTAATATCCGTAAGCCACCCCCGCCACAGCCAATAGCGGGATCAGCCGGGTCAGCCCGATGGCCCGCACGATCGGCAGGGCGGTTGCCAACAGCATGGGATCGATCATCGGCGCGGAGGCGGCAGCTTCCCGGGCGCGCTGGGCTGCCGCCAGAGCGCGGGCCCTGGCTTGGCGCTTCTTCGTCATGTAGATGGCGGCGATCACGAGAGCGATGACCAGGAACAGGCCGGCAAGCGTCAAGCAGGCCTCGATCGCTCCATAGCGATGCAGAATGGCGATGAATATCGCGGCGCACACAAACGATAGCGTGACGAACAGTGCCAGGCCCGCCAGGGCGGCCAGCGACGTCATTCGCAGCGATGCGCCGGTGGAATTCTTCAAATCGTCGATCAGCCGCTGCAACATGGAATCCCCCTTGAAACCGATACCTCAAACGAACTGACGACGCCTTGCGGCGCCGTCAGGGCAGTCTGTCATATACGCAAATGGCGCGCCGGTGTCTCACGCCTTAGCGGCGCCAGGCGGCGCCGATCAGGATGCCAACGCCGAGCGCCAGTCCAACGGCCGCCAGCGGTCGCTGGTGGATAGCGTCTTCCACCGTCTCTTCCATCGAATAGGCCGCATCATAGGCGGCGTCATAGGCCTGACTGCCGCGCTCCTGCGCGTCCGACCACATCGAATCGGCATTGGAGCGTGCCTGCTTGAGGCCGCGACGGGCCTGTTTGCTGGCATCGCCGGCAAAGCTGTTGAGCACGTCGGTGATCTGGTCGGTGAGGGCGGAGATGTCATTTTTCACGGCTGATAAATCCTTTTCGAGGCGTGCATAGGTGGCTCTGTCTGTCAGGGTCTTCAATTTCTCTGCGCCGTCGATACGCATTGTCCGTCCCCTCGAGTTGATACTAATGCTGAAACGCCGGGTCGGGCCGGAAGTTCCATTCGTGAACCGGTCAATCCGGCGGCAACTGCGTCTTGTCGGTCGGCATCAAATGCTCCTTCAGGATCAGCCCGACGATCAGGATCGGCGACGCGAGGAAGCCGCCCATCGGCCCCCAGAGCCAGGTCCAGAAGGCTAGTGCAAGAAACACTGCCAGCGCATTGAGCTGCAGCCGCCGCCCGATGATAGCCGGCGTGATGAAGTGGCCCTCGATGAAGGTCAGTCCGACGAAAAGCGCGGCGGCGAGAAGGCCGGCGCCGAGCGTGGCGGAGGTGATGATGCCGACCGCCACCAGGATGACGAACATCGCGACCGGCCCGATGATCGGAAAGAAGTTCAGCGTCGCGGCGAGCGCGCCGAGGCCGGCGGGATTGGGCATTCCGGTGAGCGCGCAAATCAGGCCGGTGGCGATGCCGACGCCAAAATTGATCATCGTAACCGTGATCAGGTAGCCTCCCAGGCTGGTCTCGATGGCGTTGAGAATCCGAAGCGTGCGCAATCGCCATTCGTGATCGGCGAAGTTCATGATCATCGCGCGGCGCAGGTCCTTCCAACTGGCGATGAACAGCACCAGGATGGCGAAGAACAGGAGGAATTCGGTGAAGGTCGGCGACAGGAATTCCAGCGTCGGCTGCACCCAGTCGATCTTCGGCATTTCGAACCTGGTCGTCGCCAGCGTCTCGGAGCCGCCGAACAGCACCTGTATCTGGTGCCACAGCGCCAGCGGCCGGTCGAACACGTGCAGCTTGTCCTTGAGCAGCGTTCCCAGCTCGGGCAGCCGCGTGGTCCACTCCATCAGCGGCGCCGAGATCAGCCCGACGATGAAAGCGAGCCCTCCGGTAACGCCGATGACGATCAGCACCGCCGAGACCGCACGCGGGATGCCGCGCTTTTCCAGGAAGGTGGCGGCGGGAGACAGCATGGTGCCGACGATGAACGCGGTGACGATAGGAAGGAAAAACGCCTTGGCGACATAGAGCACTGCCACGACGGTGATAATCAGCATTGACACCAAGGCGAAGGCAACCACCTCGGCGCGGCGGATGACAGGTGGCTGATAGGCATTGCTGTCCGGAATAGGCGTGCCCGGGTGAGAGGACTCCGTCTTCTGCGCCGCGCTCATGGACGGTCTTTTAGAGCTATCGCTTTTCTTATCGGGCAACGTTCGAACTTTGCTCATCGGCGCGTTGCTCCGTTGCAGAGCAGAGCCCTCACTAGGGGATTGTTTGCCTGAGGCCCCATAACCGGCAATTCGATCGAAGGTTCCATCGCGAAATAGTGAGCATTGGCGAGGTTGACAGCGCGCGAAGCGCGTCCTTCGCGCGGAACTGTTCGGCACTGGCGTGGTTGTTTGAACAGTCATCATCATGACGCATCAACGGGGCCAATCATGTCGCAGGCATCTTCTCGAAATCGAAAGTTGTCGCTGCGGTCGGCCCCTGCGCTGGCTTTCGCAGCCGCGCTGGTTCTGGCGCCGACGCTGTGGTCGACCGGCGCATCCGCGCAGGTCATGAGCTACGCTTCGGCCCCGTCGAACGGCTTTCCGGAGCACGATGTGATGGATGCTCCGGAAGCAGGCGAGGATAGCTCGGCGACACCGGAACGTTTCCGCCGGACCGAAGTGTCTTTCAACAGCCGCGAAGCGCCGGGCACAATCGTGATCGATACCGCCAACACCTATCTTTACTACGTGCTCGGCAATGGTCGGGCGATGCGCTACGGCGTCGGCGTCGGACGCGAAGGCTTCACCTGGGCCGGCACACAGACCGTCAGCCGCAAGGCGGAATGGCCGGACTGGCATCCGCCAGCCGAGATGATTGCACGCCAGCCCTATCTTCCGCGTTTCATGGCAGGCGGCCCCGGCAACCCGCTTGGCGCACGTGCCATGTATCTCGGCTCGAGCATCTATCGCATTCACGGCACCAACGATGCATCGACGATCGGCAAGTTCGTATCGTCGGGCTGCATTCGTTTGACCAACGAAGACGTCGCGGACCTTTTCAGTCGCGTCGCGGTTGGCACCAGGGTGGTGGTGCTGCCGAAGTCGGGTCCAGCGCCGCGCTTCGAAGCGGTTCGTGATGTGCCGCGCGCGGCCAACTCGCCGCGTTCGGCCGACGGACGACAGGCCATGAACCTGTCGGCACCGTCGGTCTACTGAAGCTACGTACTCTCGGGGAGGTTCCATGCGCCGTTTTCCTGCACGAATGGCGTTGATCGCCTCTGCCGTTGCCTTTGCCATGCCATCGGCGACGCCGGTCCAGGCTCAGGATTTCTTCTCTGCCCTGTTTGGCGGAATTGTCGATGACCGACCGCCGCCTGCGCTGTCGCGGCCGTCCGGCAGTGAAGGGGGATATGGTGAGCGACGCGAGTCGCGCTCATCCTCGGGCGGGCGACAGGCGTTTTGCGTCCGTAGCTGCGACGGGCGCTATTTTCCGATATCAGCCACGGATAGCGCGTCGCGCGCGGCGTCGTGCACCAATTTCTGTCCGGCCAGTGAAACCACCGTCGTGTATGGAAGCGCCATCGATCAGGCCGCGACCGAGACGGGAAAACCGTATACGGCGCTTCCGAACGCGTTCAAGTATCGTACCGAGCTGGTGGCCGGTTGCACCTGCAACGGCAAAGATCAACTGGGACTGGCGCCCGTGAAGGTCGAGGATGATCCAACGCTGCGCAAGGGTGATATCGTTGCCGGCGCCGGCGGCCTGATGGTCACCAACCGCCCGGATAAACGAGGTGCATCGCTCAACATGTCACCGGCCCCGGAAGCGATCCGCGCCAAATTCGAGCGCCCAGTTCAGGAATAATCGGTTCCCTGCATGGAACTCGCGGTTTGCCTTGGTGTTGTCATGCATCGCACAACGCCACTGATGGCCGTGCTCATCTGAACCAGGCTGGGGAATTTCACTATGCTCGTCGGCGTCCTGATTACGTTTCTCGTCGTTATCCTGATCCTGTATCTGATCAACCTGTTGCCGATCGACGGTCGCGCCAAGCAGATCTGCCGCGTCGTGGTGATCATTCTCGGCGTGATCTCGCTGTTGAAATATATCGCGGTATTCTAGCCGCGCTGATCCCAGGTATGGCGATTACAACGAAAAGCCCCGGCAACTTGCCGGGGCTTTTTTGTTGGATCAGGCCAGCGCCTTCGCCTCGCGGCGCCGCGCGGTCAGGATGAACTCGGTGTAGCCGTTCGGCTGTTCGCGGCCCTTGAAGATCAGGTCGCAGGCGGCCTTGAAGGCGACGCCGTCGAAGCCCGGCGCCATCGGCTGATAGATCGCATCGCCGTCGTTCTGCTTGTCGACCACCATCGCCATCCGCTTCAGCGATTCCATCACCTGCTCGCGGGTTATGACACCCTGATGCAGCCAGTTCGCCAGATGCTGCGCCGAGATGCGCAAAGTGGCGCGGTCTTCCATCAGGCCGACGCCGTGGATGTCCGGCACCTTGGAGCAGCCGACGCCCTGGTCGATCCAGCGCACGACGTAGCCGAGAATGCCCTGGCAATTGTTGTCGATCTCCTGCTTGACGTCGTCCGGCGCCCAGTTCGACTGCGATACCGGGATTGTCAGGATCTCCGAGAGCTTGGCGCGCGGGCCGCCCTCGGCCAGTTCCTTCTGGCGCGCGGCGACATCGACCTGGTGATAATGCAGCGCGTGCAGCGTTGCCGCGGTCGGCGAGGGCACCCAAGCCGTGGTGGCGCCGGCGTTCACATGGGCGATCTTCTGCACCAACATGTCGGCCATCTTGTCGGGTGCGGCCCACATCCCCTTGCCGATCTGGGCATGGCCGGGCAACCCGTCGATCAGGCCGACGTCGACGTTCCATTCCTCATAGGCCTTGATCCACGGCGTCGCCTTCATGTCGTTCTTGCGGATCATCGGGCCGGCTTCCATCGACGTATGGATCTCGTCGCCGGTGCGGTCCAGGAATCCCGTGTTGATGAACATGATGCGCTCGGAGGCATTCTGGATGCAGGCCTTGAGGTTCACCGTGGTGCGGCGTTCCTCGTCCATGATGCCGACCTTCATGGTGTTTTCCGGCAGCTTCAGCATCTGTTCGACGCGGGCAAAGGTCTCGCAGGTCAAAGCGACTTCATCCGGGCCGTGCATCTTCGGTTTCACGATATAGACCGAGCCGGTGCGGCTGTTGCGCAGGCCGGTGGACTTCAGGTCGTGCATCGCCAGCAGGCCAGCGACCGCAGCATCCATCAGGCCTTCCGGGATTTCTTCGCCGGCCGAATCCAGCACGGCGTCGGTGAACATGTGGTGGCCGACGGCGCGCATCAGCAGCAGGCTGCGGCCGTGCAGGGTGATCTTGTCGCCGGCGACCGTCTTGTAGGTGCG
Source organism: Tardiphaga sp. vice154 (assembly GCF_007018645.1). Classification (NCBI taxonomy): domain Bacteria; kingdom Pseudomonadati; phylum Pseudomonadota; class Alphaproteobacteria; order Hyphomicrobiales; family Nitrobacteraceae; genus Tardiphaga; species Tardiphaga sp. vice154. The sequence goes on along the minus strand of NZ_CP041399.1, from coordinate 4,611,381 downwards.
GTCGGGGTTGAGCGCGCGGGTCAGCGTCTTGCCGCCCTTCTCGAAGTCGGCCGACAGCGTGCCGTTCATCAGGCCGAGCGTGTTGCGATAGACCAGCACCTTGTCGTCGGCGTCCACCGTGGCGACGCTGTCTTCCATGTCGAGGATGGTGGAGACCGCGGATTCGATGATCATGTCGGCGACCCCCGCGGCATCGTCCTTGCCGATGGTGTGGGCACGGTCGATCACGACCTCGATATGCAGGCCGTTGTTGACCAGCAGGATCGAGTTCGGCGAGGCGAAATCGCCGAGATAGCCGGCAAGCTGTGTGCCGTCCTTCAGCGCGGTCATGTTGCCGCTGTTCAGCTTCACGGAAAGCTGGCCGGCAACGATGCTGTATTCGGTGACGTCGGTGTGGCTGCCGGTGGCGAGCGGCACGGCCTGGTCGAGGAAGGCCTTGGCCCTGGCGATGACGCGATCGCCACGCGCCTTGTTGTAACCCTTGCCGCCGTCGGTCGGCTCATGCGGGATCGCGTCGGTGCCGTACAATGCGTCGTAAAGCGAGCCCCAGCGCGCATTGGCCGCGTTCAGCGCATAGCGGGCATTGGTCAGCGGCACCACGAGCTGCGGGCCGCAGATCTGGCCGATCTCGATGTCGACATTGGCGGTCTCGACGGTCTTGGTCGCCGGCTCCGGCAGCAGGTAGCCGATTTCCTTGAGGAAGGCGGTATAGGCGGCCATATCGAAGGCGCCCTTGTTGGCGCGATGCCAGGCGTCGATCTTCTCCTGCAGCGTATCGCGGAATTTCAGGAGTTCGCGGTTCTTCGGCCCGAGATCGCGGATGATGCCGGCGAGGCCGGCCCAGAACGCGTCCGGCTCGATGCCGGTCTTGGGGGCGGCTTCCTTGGCAATGAAGTCGAACAGAACGGGGGCGATCTGCAATCCGTGGGCGTCGATACGTTTCATGATTGGGTTTCTCGCGAAAGCGGCAATTCTGCTCTATTTTCAGGGAAAGCGACGTCAGAGACGCCCGCAGGCGGTCTAGAGGGCCCTTTTAGCGCCAAACACCCGCGGCTGAGAAGGGGGGCCAGGGCGGCGCTCCTCTTCCTTCTCCCCTTGTGGGAGAAGGTGGCACGGCCAAAGGCCGTCACGGATGAGGGGTTACTGGGCTCGGAGTTTGTGGATACCCCTCACCCGGCCGCGCTAACGCGCGTCCACCCTCTCCCACAAGGGGAGAGGGAAGGAAGAAAGTCTAATGCCCGGGCGGCCGGGCCAGCGGCACGTCGGTCTCGCGACCGATCCGCTCCAGCACGACCTTAATGACGATGGTGACCAGCGCCACGGCGGTCAGCACGGTCGCTGCGGCAAAGGCGCCGGCGACGTTGTAGTCCTGATACAACAGCTCGATCTGCAGCGGCAGCGTGGTTGTCTGGCCGCGGATGTTGCCGGAGACCACCGAGACCGCGCCGAATTCGCCCATCACCCGCGCATTGCACAGGATCGCGCCGTACAACATCGCCCAGCGCACATTCGGCAGCGTGACCCGCCAGAACGTCGCAAAGCCGGAAGCGCCGAGCGTCACCGCGGCCTCTTCCTCGTCGGTGCCCTGCACCTGCATCAAGGGGATCAGTTCGCGCGCCACGAAGGGCGCGGTGACGAACATCGAGGCCAGCACGATCGCCGGCAGTGCGAACATTACCTTCAGCCCGAAATAATCCAGCACCGGTCCGAACAGGCCCTGTGAGCCATAGACGAACAGGTAGGCCACGCCGGCCACGATCGGCGAGATCGAGTAGGGCAGTTCGATCAGCGCGATCAGCAGCGTGCGGCCGGGAAACACAAATTTTGTCACGGTCCACGCGGCGGCAAGGCCGAACAGGATGTTCATCGGCACGGCGATCAGCGCGGTGATCACCGTCAGCCAGATCGCGTGCTGGGTGCCGGGATCGGACAGGCTGCGGACGAACACGCCGACGCCCTGCGACAGCGCCGAGGAGACGATCAGTGCCAGCGGCGCCACCAGGAACAGCAGCGTCACGACGGTGACGATGCCGAGCACGACGCGGCGCGCCACCGGGCCGGCGCCGACCGGCGTCACCCTCCATTCGGTATGGGCGCGTTCCGAGACCGGCTTTTCCATCATGCGTCTCCCCGGCCGAGATAGCGCAGGTGCCAGGCCTGCACCGCATTGGTGATGATCAGCATGGTGAAGGCCATCAGCAGCATCACCACCGCGATGGCGGCGGCAGCCTCGTAATTGTATTCCTCCAGCCGGATGAAGGTGAGCAGCGCCACGATCTCGGTTTTCATCGGCTGGTTGCCGGCGATGAAGATCACCGCGCCGAATTCGCCGAGGCTGCGCGCAAACGACAGCGAGCAGCCGGCGAGAAACGCCGGGAAGATCGCCGGGAAAATCACCCGCCACAGGATCTGGAAGTCGTTGGCGCCGAGCGAGCGGCCGGCTTCCTCGACGTCGGAGCCGAGATCCTCGATCACCGGCTGTACCGTCCGCACCACGAAGGGAATGCTGGTGAAGGCCATCGCGATCGCGATGCCGAGCGGCGTATAGGCAACCTGCAGGCCCAGCGCATCGAGCGGCGCGCCGAACCAGCCGTTCTTCGAGAACAGCGCGGTCAGCGCCAGGCCAGCTACCGCCGTCGGCAGCGCGAACGGCACATCGACCAGCGCGTCGAGCAGCCGTTTGCCGGGAAATTCATAGCGCGCCAGCACCCAGGCCAGCAGCAGGCCGTAGACCGCATTGAACGCGGTGGCCGCCAGCGCCATCGTTACCGTGACCCGCAGCGCCGACAATGTGCGCGGTGAAGACATGATGCCCCAGAATTGCGCCAGCCCGACATCGGACGCCTTCAGGATCAGCGCGCACAGCGGCAGCAGCACGATCGCGCCGAGATAGAGGAAGGTGATGCCGAGCGCGAGCCCGAACCCTGGAATGACGCTACGTCGCAATGTGGGGAGGCCCTGTGGGTGAGAGGCGATGCAGCGTTTTCTTAACAGCAGTCGCAGGGTGGGCAAAGGCGCGCTGCGCCGTGCCCACCTCTGTTGTCATGATCGCGTAGGGTGGGCACGCTTCGCTTTGCCCACCCTACGCGATCATCGCTGGCGGTCACTTTCCGCCGAACAACAGATCCAGCTTCGCGCCGGCATTGAGATGCTCGGCATTGAGCTTGTCCCAGCCGCCGAATTCCTCTTCGACGCGGTACAGCTTGACGTCCGGGAACTTGTCCTTGTTCTTCGCCATCACGGCCTGATCGGCGACGCGGTTATAGCCCTTCAGCTCGATCGCCTGGCCTTCCGGCGAATACAGGAATTCGAGATAGGCGGTGGCGAGCGCGCGGGTGCCATGCTTGTCGGCATATTTGTCGACCACGGTGACCGGGAACTCCGCCAGCAGGCTGGTCGGCGGCACCACGACCTCAAACTTGTCCTTGCCTCCGGCATCTTTTCCAGAGAGATCGCGGATCGAGGAGGTTTCGGCCTCGAAGGTGATCAGCACGTCGCCGGTGCCGCGCTCAACGAAAGTGGTGGTCGCAGCCCGGCCGCCGGTGTCGAACACCGGCACGTTGGCGAACAGCTGCTTGATGAAGGCGTCGGCCTTGGCCTCGTCGTTAAACGTATGCTTGGCATAGGCATAGGCGGCCAGATAGGTGTAGCGCGCATTGCCGGAAGTCTTCGGGTTCGGGAAGATCACCTGCACGCCGGGCTTCACCAGATCGCCCCAGTCCTTGATGCCCTTGGGATTGCCCGCGCGCACCAGAAACGCCGGCAACGAGTAGTAGGGCGAGGAATTGTTCGGTAGCCGGGTCGCCCAGTCCTTCGGGATCAGCTTGCCCTTGTCGTACAGCACCTGCACGTCCGTCACCTGGTTGAAGGTGACGACGTCGGCCTCGAGGCCTTCCAGGATCGAGCGCGCCTGCCGCGACGAGCCGTTGTGCGACTGGTTGACCGTGATGTCCTGGCCGGTCTTGGCCTTCCAATGCTTGATGAAGGCCGTGTTGATCTCGGCGTAGAGCTCGCGCGCAATGTCGTAGGAGACATTCAGCAACGTGGTCGGCGCCTGCGCCCGGGCGGGGGCAACCGAGGCGGCGACGATGCTGACCGTGGCGGCGAGGGCGATGGCAAAACGGTTCACGAGGGATCCCCTTGTTGACGGCTGGGTGGGACCATTTGTCCCGGCCCGGATTGACGCGGCAGTTGGCTGAATCGTTGCATCGCAAGAGGTCCGTTCGCGCAGTCGCCAAGCCCGGCGATTGCGCTCGAGAATAAAACACCTGCTGCGCTTGGCGATTGAAGGCAAAAATTCTATAGTGCGGACGCGCCGAAGTAGAAATATAATTCTCTTTGCGTGGCCTGATCGATGGATATATAGAAAATAATTCCAGTCAACCCCGGAATCGGGGCAGCGGAGCGTCGATGCGATTTCTTCCGGTATTCCTCGATATGCAGGCCGGGCCGATCCTGTTGGTGGGCGCGGGTGAACTCGTGCGCGCCAAGCTGCGGCTGCTGCTGGCCGCCGGCGCCCGGATCCGCTGGTACGCGATCGACGGCAACCGCGACACCGCCGGGCTCGACGGCGTCGACCGTATCGAATTCGCCGACGGCGATCCGCTCGACGCCGACCTGTCGGGCCTGGTTGCCATCCTGTGCGCCGGGGCGGGCGCCGTGGGGGAGGCGATGTCTGCCCGGGCCAAGGCGATCGGCCTGCCGGTCAATGTGATGGACGATCTGGCCAATTCCACCTTCATCTTCCCGGCGATCGTCGACCGCGGCGATGTGGTGGTGGCGATCGGCACCGGCGGCTCCTCGCCCGTGGTGGCGCGCCGGGTCCGCGAAAGCATCGAGGCGCTGCTGCCGGCCAGGATCGGCGATCTGGCCTCCTTCATCGGCCGCTGGCGCAAGCCGATGTCGGCGCATCTCGCGGACATGTCGCTGCGCCGACGGTTCTGGGAGCGCATCGTCGATGGACCGATCGGCGCACTGGTGCTGGCCGGCAAGTCGCAGGAGGCGGAAGCCGCGCTGCAGGGGATCAAGGACCCGGTCGGCTATGCCGGCACCACCGTCACCGCAGCGACGCAGGGCCATGTCACTTTGGTCGGCGCCGGGCCGGGCGATCCCGATCTCCTCACCATCAAGGCGCTGCGCGCGCTGCAGGATGCCGACGTGGTGTTCTACGACGAACTGGTCTCGGCCGAAATTCTCGACCGCATCCGCCGCGACGCCTCGCGCATTCCGGTCGGCCGCCGCGTCGGCAAGCCCGGCATCGGCCAGGACGCCGTCAATAAATTGCTGATCGAGGCCGGCCGCGCCGGCCAGCGCGCGGTTCGGCTGAAGGGCGGCGACTGTTTCATCTTCGGCCGCGGCGGCGAGGAGATCGTGGCGCTGCGCGAGGCGGGCGTTGCCTTCTCCGTGATCCCCGGCATCACCGCCGGGCTCGGCGGCGCCGCGCAGTACGAAGTGCCGCTGACTTTCCGCCACGAGGCGCTGCGTCTGACCTTCCTCACCGCGCACAAGGCGCGTGACGCGGAAACCGTCGACTGGGGCGCGCTGACCGACGAGAAGATGACGGTCGTGGTCTATATGGGCATGACCGCCGCGCCCTCGGTGCGCGCCGGGTTGCTCGCCGCCGGCCGCTCGCCGCAGACGCCGGTCGGTGTATTCGCGCGCGTGACGCGGCCGGAATCGCAGGCCGCCGTCGGCACGCTGGAAAATCTGGTGTCGCTGGTCGCGCAGATTGATTCCGGTCCGGCCATCCTGATCATCGGCGATGTCGTGGCACATTCCGCGCCGTGGCGCGCCTCCGACCTCCCGCAACAGATTTCCGAACTTCTGGTAGCTGCCGAATGACCTCTCCGCTGCAACAAAAGATCAAGATCACCGGACCTTCTGTCGTCACCGCCAACCGCGCCGCGGATGGCGTGGTGATCTGGCGCAACGCCGCTTGCGGCTGGAGCACCGACCTGTCCGATGCCGTCGTGGTGCGTACCGCCGATGAGGCGCGCGCGCTGCTCACCGAATCCGCCGCCGACGATGTCGGCGCCATCGGCCCCTACATCGCGCCGGTCGTGCTCGACGCCCACGGCGCCATTGGCCCCGGCAATCTGCGCGAACAGATACGCTCGGTAGGCGTCACCATCGACCTGCCGGTTCCGGCGTAAGGCTATCGTATCATGTACACGTATGACGAAATCGACCGCACGCTGATCAACGAGCGCGTCTCCGAATTCCGCGACCAGGTGAAACGCCGGTTGGCCGGCGAACTCACCGAAGACGAGTTCAAGATGCTGCGCCTGATGAACGGCGTCTATCTGCAGCTGCACGCCTATATGTTCCGCGTGGCGATCCCTTATGGCACGCTGTCGTCGGCGCAGCTGCGCAAGATGGCGCATGTGGCCAGGCGCTACGACCGCGGCTACGGCCACTTCACCACGCGGCAGAACATCCAGTTCAACTGGATCGCTTTGTCCGACCTGCCGGACGCGCTGGAAGATCTGGCCTCGGTCGGCATCCACGCGATGCAGACCTCGGGCAATTGCACGCGCAACATCACCACCGATCAATGGGCCGGCGTAGCACCCGGCGAGGTCGAAGACCCGCGGATCTGGTGCGAATTGCTGCGGCAATATTCCACCATGCATCCGGAATTCTCGTTCCTGCCGCGCAAGTTCAAGTTTGCCATCACAGCATCCGCGCATGATCGCGCGGCGATCAAGGTTCACGACATCGGCCTGCGGCTGCACAGGAACGACGCCGGCGAGACCGGCTTCGAGGTGCTGGTCGGCGGCGGTCTCGGCCGCACGCCGTTCATCGGCAAGCCAATCAAACCCTTCGTGCACGGCCGCGATCTGCTCGGCTATGTCGAGGCGATTTTGCGCGTCTACAACCAGTACGGCCGCCGCGACAACATCTACAAGGCGCGCATCAAGATTCTGGTCCATGAGCTCGGCATCGAGAAATTTGCCCGGGAAGTCGAGGACGAATGGCTGGCGATGCGCGACACCGCATTGTCGCTCGACGCGGAAGTTGTCGAGGATATTCGCGCGCGCTTCATCTACCCGCATTACGAGACCCTCACCGACCTGCCGGACGAAGTGCGATCGGCTTCCGCCGATCCGGCGTTCGAAGCCTGGCGGCTCAACTCGGTCGCGCCGCACAGACTGCCCGGCTATTCGATCGTGACGCTATCGCTGAAGCCGATCGGCGGTCCGCCGGGCGACGCCACCGCCGACCAGATGGATGCCATCGCCGATCTCGCCGAAAAATATTCGTTCGGTGAGATCCGGGTCGGCCATGAGCAGAATCTCGCGCTGCCGCATGTCGCGCAGAAGGACCTGCCGGCGCTGTGGAAGGCGCTCGACAAGATCGGCGTCGCCACGCCGAACGTCAATCTGGTCACCGATATCATCGCCTGCCCGGGGCTGGATTACTGCTCGCTCGCCAACACCCGCTCGATCCCGATCGCGCAGGAACTGACGCGGCGCTTCGCCAACCACCACACTGCCAATTTGATCGGCCGGTTGCACGTCAACATTTCCGGCTGCATCAATGCCTGCGGTCATCACCATGTCGGCCATATCGGCATTCTCGGCGTCGAGAAAAACGGCGAGGAATATTACCAGATCACCATCGGCGGCCGCGCCGATGAGCATGCCGTGGTCGGCACGCTGATCGGCCCCGCGGTGCCCTATGCCGAAGTCGCCGATGTGATCGAGGATATCGTCGAGGCCTATCTGGCGCTACGCCAGCGACCGGATGAATTGTTTGTCGAGGCCGTGGCGCGGCTCGGCGTCGAGCCCTTCAAGGAGCGCGTCTATGCCACTCGTTAAGAACGGCACGGTCGCCGCCGACACCTTCATTCACGTCGGTGAAGATCAGGAAATTCCCGTCCACGGCGCGGCGCTGATTCCGGCTTCGCGGTTTCTGGCCGACCCCGAGGCGCTGGTCGCGCGCAACAGCCCGACCGGCGTGATCTGGCCCAACAACCGTGATCTCGACGATCTCGTGCCGTGGCTCGATCGCCTCGCAGTGGTGGCACTGGTGTTTCCGAGCTTTCGCGACGGTCGCGCCTACAGCCAAGCGCGGCTGCTGCGCGAGCGCTACGGCTACAAGGGCGAGATGCGCGCTACCGGGCAGGTGCTGCGCGATCAGTTCGTGTTCATGCTGCGCGCCGGCTTTGATGCTTTCGAGGTCGTCAAGCACGCCGATGCGGAGGCCTTCCTTGCCACCGCCCAGCGCTATACGGTGTTCTATCAGCCGACCGGCGACGGCCGCATCACCGCGCTGCATCGCCGCATGCAGTTGCGGCATTCGGAGAGCGCCAGCTAGGCAGTGGAAGGTGGCACCCGTGCTCGGACATATTGACAGCATATTGTCGCCGTCATTCTGCTAACATTGAAATCTGGTTTCGTTGACTTCGCGTTCCGTCTTGACGAGTCTGGCGCATTCCCGGATGGCGCTTCCGTCGTCTCGCTGATGGAGATCACCATGATCTTGCGTGGTTCATTTCGCCGTTTTATTCCCGCAATTGCCGCGCTGCTGTGTGCCGGCTCGGCTTTAGCCGCGGACGTGTCGCTGCTCAACGTCTCCTACGATCCGACGCGCGAACTCTATGCCGAATTCAACAAGGCCTTTTCCGCCGCCTATCAGAAGGAAACTGGCAAGACCATTGCGATCAGGCAGTCGCACGGCGGCTCCGGTTCCCAGGCGCGCGCCGTGATCGACGGCTTGCAGGCCGATGTGGTAACGCTGGCACTGGCCTATGACATCGACGCCATCGCCGCGAAGAAGATGCTGCCCGCCGAATGGCAGCAGCGGCTGCCGCAGAACGCCTCGCCCTATACATCGACCATCGTGTTCCTGGTGCGCAAGGGCAACCCCAAGGGCATCAAGGACTGGGACGACCTGATCAAGTCCGGCGTCAGCGTGGTCACGCCCAACCCGAAGACCTCCGGCGGCGCGCGCTGGAATTACCTCGCCGCCTGGGGCTTTGCGCTGAAGAAATATGGCTCCGAGGATAAAGCAAAGAAGTTCGTCCGCGACCTCTACCAGAACGTTCCGGTGCTCGACACCGGCGCGCGCGGCTCGACCGTGACGTTCGTCGAGCGTGGCGTCGGTGACGTGCTGCTGGCGTGGGAAAATGAAGCGTTCCTCGCGCAGAAGGAATTTGGTAAGGACAAGTTCGAGATCGTGTCGCCGCCGCTGTCGATCCTAGCCGAGCCGCCGGTGTCGGTGGTTGACGTGGTCGCCGACAAGAAGGGTACCCGCGCCGCCGCGGAGGCCTATCTGAAATACTGGTATACGCGCGAAGGCCAGGAAATCGCCGCGCGCAACTCCTACCGTCCGCGCGACGTGGAGATTGCCAGGGAGTACGAGAAGTCGTTCGCCAAGGTGGAAATGTTCACGATCGACGACGTGTTCGGCGGCTGGACCAAGGCGCAGAGGTCCCATTTCAGCGAAGGCGGCGTGTTCGACCAGATCTACAAGAACTGAGCGAAGCGCAGAAATACAGGGGGACGGGTGAGCGGGGGAATAAGACGACGAAACACGCTGCCGGGGTTCGGCCTGACGATGGGCCTGACGCTGATGTGGCTGTCGATCATCGTGCTGATCCCGCTCGCCGGCCTGTTCCTCAAGACCTTCGAACTGAGCTTCGAGCAATTCTGGGGAATCCTGACCAGCCGTCGCACCATGAACGCCCTGAAGATCTCCTTCGGTCTCGCCTTCCTTGCCGCGCTGGTCAATCTGGTGATGGGCATGGTGATCGTCTGGGCGCTGGTGCGCTACCGCTTTCCCGGCCGCCGGCTGTTCGATGCCATCGTCGATGTTCCCTTCGCGCTGCCGACCGCCGTGGCCGGCGTCGCGCTCACCGCTCTGTTTGCGCAAAAGGGCTGGCTCGGTGCGCCGCTCGCCGAACTCGGCATCAAGGTGGCGTTCACCCCGGTCGGCATCTTCATCGCAATGATATTCATCGGCATCCCCTTCGTCGTGCGAACCGTGCAGCCGGTATTGCTCGATCTCGACAAGGAGATCGAGGAGGCCGCCGCCAGCCTCGGCGCCAATCGCTGGCATACGGTGTTTCGCGTGATCGTGCCCAGTCTGGTGCCGGCGATGCTGACTGGCTTTGCATTGGCCTTCGCGCGCGCGGTCGGCGAATATGGTTCGGTGATTTTCATCGCCGGCAATCTGCCGAACATTTCCGAGATCGCGCCGCTGTTGATCGTGATCCGGCTGTCGGAATACCGCTATGCCGACGCCACCGCGATTGCGGTCGTCATGTTGCTGGCATCTTTCCTCATCATCTTCGCCATCAACCGGATTCAGCGCTGGGCGCAGACCCGCGTGCCGGCCCATTGAGCGCGATGGCAATGACGCAACGCTCCCTCGAGATTCAGGCGCGAGACGACGCGCGGACCGAGCCCGGCTGGATCCGCTGGATCATCATCGCGCTGGCGATCGCCTTCCTGGTGGTGTTCGTGGTGCTGCCGCTGGTGCTGGTATTCAGCCAGGCGTTTTCGCGCGGCATCGGGGCGTATTTTCAGGCGCTGTCCGATCCGGAAGCGTGGTCCGCGATCCGGCTGACGCTGATCGTCGCGGCGATCTCGGTCGGCATCAATCTGGTATTCGGCGTGATGGCCGCCTGGGCCATCGCCAAGTTCGATTTCCGCGGCAAGACCATGCTGATCTCGCTGATCGACCTGCCGTTTTCGGTGAGCCCGGTGATCTCCGGCCTGGTCTTCGTGCTGTTGTTCGGCGCGCAGGGCTTTTTCGGGCCGTGGGTGATGGCTAACAACATCCCGATCCTGTTCGCCGTGCCCGGCATCGCGCTGGCCACCACCTTCGTGACCTTTCCCTTTGTTGCGCGCGCGCTGATTCCGCTGATGCAGGAGCAGGGCACGCAGGAGGAGGAGGCCGCGATTTCGCTCGGCGCCTCCGGGCTGCAGACCTTCTTCCGCGTCACTTTGCCCAATATCAAATGGGGCGTGCTCTATGGCGTGCTGCTATGCAATGCGCGGGCGATGGGCGAGTTCGGCGCGGTGTCGGTAGTGTCCGGCCATATTCGCGGCGAGACCAACACCATGCCGCTGCTGGTGGAAATCCTCTATAATGAATATCAGTTCGTCGCCGCCTTTGCGATCGCATCCTTGCTGGCCATGCTTGCGCTGATCACGCTGGTGGCGAAAACCATTCTGGAACGGCATCTCGACGAGGGACAACCGCGTGGCGATTGAAGTCAAAAACATTGTCAAGAAATACGGCGCCTTCGCCGCGCTCGACAACGTCGATCTGAAGGTCGCCAATGGCGAGCTGCTGGCGCTGCTGGGGCCTTCCGGCTCCGGCAAGACCACGCTGCTGCGGATCATTGCCGGGCTCGACTGGCCGGATTCCGGGGAGGTCTCGTTCGACGGCGAGAATGCGCTGGCGCGCGGCGCCGGTGAGCGCCACGTCGGCTTCGTGTTCCAGCATTATGCGCTGTTCCGCCACATGACGGTATTCGAGAACGTCGCCTTCGGTCTGCGCGTGCAGCCGCGCGCGATCCGCAAGGACGAGGCGGCGATCCGCGCCCGCGTCAAGGAACTGCTCGACCTCGTCCAGCTGGACTGGCTGGCCAGTCGTTATCCCAGCCAGCTCTCCGGCGGCCAGCGCCAGCGCATTGCGCTGGCGCGTGCGCTGGCCATCGAGCCGCGCATCCTGCTGCTCGACGAACCGTTCGGTGCGCTCGATGCCAAGGTGCGCAAGGAACTGCGGCAGTGGCTGCGCACGCTGCACGAGGAGATCAACGTCACGTCGATCTTCGTCACCCACGACCAGGAAGAGGCGCTGGAAGTCGCCAACCGCGTGGTGGTGATGGACAAGGGCCGCATTGAGCAGATCGGCACTCCCGGCGAGGTCTACGACCATCCGGCCACCGCTTTCGTGCATTCCTTTATCGGCGAGTCGATCATGCTGCCGGTCGATGTCAGCGATGGGCAGGTCCGGCTCGGCGACAAGCTCCTGAACGTCGATGCGGGTGGTGTGTCGGGTCCGTCGAAACTGTTCGTGCGCCGTCACGACATGAATGTCGGGCCGGTCGGCGAAGCCGCCACCGATGGCGCGCTGGAAGGCACGGTGCGGCGCGTCCGCACCTTCGGCCCGATCCAGCGGGCCGACATTGCGCTGTCCGGCGCCGGTGACACGATGGTCGAGATCGACGCCCCGCGCGACCGCAACCTCGCCACCGGCGACCTCGTCAGCCTGCAACCCCGGCGCTACCGGATTTTTGCCGGCCGCGAGTAGGGCGGCCACGTTCGCCGCCATTCTTCACCTTTCAGCCACGGTTGGTGTGCAACAAACGCCCTCTGTACGGGGGATTGCCGATGATGCGCGTGGCTACAGCCATTCTGGGATTTTTGCTGCTGGGCGGCTGCGCCGCCGACATGGTGGCTCCGGCGCCGGACCAGCCCACGATGTATCTCAGCATGGCCAATGGCGGCGCCAAGCTCGACCCTGTCGCGGCCGCCTCGATGATTTCGCTGTACCGGAAGAACAACGGGCTCGGCCCGGTCACGGTCGATCCGGCGTTGATGGCGCTGGCCGAAGACCAGTCGACCAGCATGGCCAAGAAGAACAAGATGGACCACGACGTGAAAGCGCCACTGGCCAAGCGCCTGAACGCCGGCGGCTATCCGGCGACGCTGGCCGTCGAGAACATCTCCGCCGGCTATCACACCATGGCGGAGGCCTTCTCCGGCTGGCGCGATTCGCCGCCGCACCGCGCCAACATGCTGAAATCCGGTGTCAACAAGATCGGCATTGCTGCGACATATGCGCCGGGCACCAAATACAAGGTGTTCTGGACCATGATCCTGGCCTCGACCGATAGCAAATAAACGCCTGCTGCTTTGCAGCGGCGGCGTTGACGGGGTGATCCGGGGACGCCACGCTGCGGTTCTCTTCATTGCCTCAGGGAATGCCGGGTGCGCGGCCATTTCCTGCAGGCGTCCCACGTCGCAGGAGCATCCCCATGGCTAATCTCACAGGCAAGGTCGCGGTCGTGACCGGCTCGACCAGCGGCATCGGTCTGGCCTATGCGCGCGCCTTTGCCGGCGCCGGCGCCAATATCGTGCTGAACGGCATGGGCACTCCGGAGGAGATCGAGAAGGAACGCGCCTGGATCGAGAAAGACTTCGGCGTCAAGGCGATCCATTCGCCGGCCGACATGACGAAGCCCGCGGAAATCGCCGCGATGGTCGCGCTCGGCGAGAGCAAATTCGGCTCGGTGGATATCCTGGTCAACAATGCCGGCATCCAGTTCGTTTCGCCGATCGAGGATTTCCCGATCGAGAAATGGGACGCGATCATCGCGATCAACCTGACTTCGGCGTTCCACGGCATGCGTGCCGCTATCCCCGGCATGAAGAAGCGCGGCTGGGGACGCATCATCAACACGGCTTCCGCGCATTCACTGGTCGCCTCGCCGTTCAAGTCGGCCTATGTCTCAGCAAAGCACGGCATCGCCGGCCTGACCAAGACCGCCGCGCTGGAACTCGCGACCTTCAAGATCACCTGCAATTGCATCTCGCCGGGCTACGTCTGGACGCCTTTGGTCGAGAAGCAGATCCCCGACACCATGAAGGCCCGCAACCTCACCAAGGAGCAGGTCATCAACGACGTGCTGCTGCAGGCGCAGCCGACCAAGGAATTCGTGACGTCGGAGCAGGTCGCAGCGTTAGCGCTGTTCCTGTGCGGCGACGACGCCGCGCAGATCACCGGCACGAACCTCTCGATCGACGGCGGCTGGACCGCGGCGTAGCAATCTCTGTAGCCCGGATGGAGCGCAGCGAAATCCGGGGAAACCGGTTCGACGGACGAGCCGGACGCGGATTGCGCTTCGCTCCATCCGGGCTACGGCTGGGTTTGCTTCCCGAACGCCAGCACATGCAATCCGAGCCGCGTGCGGACGATCCAGAACAGCAGCACGGTCTCGAAGGTGAGCGCGATCGACGTCGCCGCCGCGGCGCCGTGGCCGCCATAGCGCGGCACCATCAGGATGCACAAAGCGAGGTTCATGGCGAAGGCCAGCGCATAGGCCAGTGCGCAGATGTTCTGGTGGCCGAGCATGTTGAGCAGCCGCTCGACCGGGCCGATTGCCGAGCGCACCACGAGGCCGATCGCGGCGATGAACATGATGTCGTAGCCTGCGACGAAGCTCGGCCCGAACAGCCACAGCAGCGGCTTGCCCAGTGCCAAGAGAACGATGGTCACTGCCAGCGACGGCCAGAACGTCCACTTGATCGCATGCGTCACGTAGGCCGCCAGCCGGTCCTTGTCGCCGGCCTGGTGATATTCGGTGAAGCGGTGCGCGGTGGTGGCCGACATCGCGTAGTGAATGAAAGATACCAGCGCCAGCGTCTTCACGACCGCAAAATACACGCCGACTTCTTCGGAAGAACGGTACTGCTGCAGCACCAGCACGTCGGTGTAAGACAACAATAGATAAAAGCTCTCGACCAGCAGGATCGGCAGCGAGGTCTTTAGCCAGCCGCGGTAATCATAGGCTTTCGGGCCGGGCGCGATATGCGCCGTGAGCCGGCGGTTCAGCACGATCATCTGCCCGATCATCGCCAGCCACACCGCGCCGACGCTGGCCAGCATCGCGATGGTCGCGCCGAGCTGGAAGCCGAGCGCGAAGGCGCCGGCGGTGAAGCCGATGATCAGCGCCTGGCGCACGATGAACTGCGGCATCAGGCCGAGCGTCATCCAGTCGTGCGAGCGCGCAATGCCGTCCTGCGTATTGGCGACGACGAAGGCCGGCAGCGTCAGGCAGCCGAGATACAACGGCACGATGGTATCGGCCGCGATCCACGGTGACAGCAGTTTCACGAGACCCGCGAGGCCGAGCGCGACGATCGCCGACACTGCGCCGGTCATCCAGCGGCTACCGGAGAGGAAGCCGCGCAGCAGGGCCTGGTCGCCGCTGGCGCGATATTCCGGGATGATCTTCTGCGCTGACGCCGCGATGCCGAAATCCATCATCGAGCCGAGCAGCAGGACCCAGGTCCAGACGTAGACGTAGATGCCGTAGTCGGAACCACCCATCCAGCGCGCCAGCAGGATCTGCGAGAAATAGGCGAGCCCGGCCGAGACCACCCGAATGACAAAAATGGTGCCGGCCAGCCGCCGCGTCAGCGCGGCTTCCCCGGCGCCGCCCAGTCTGGCGCGCAGCCGGGCGACGAGGCCTGAGGCAGGCGCGGCGTTTACATCCATGGCAGCCACTGCAGACATCCTGGCCGCGTCCGCGCGGCGATGCTTTTGGGTAGCAAACAGGGGTTAATATCGGGTTGGATGAAGCCACACACTGTCATTCCGGGATGCGGCAGACGGCGAAGCCGGCTGACGGAGACCCGGAATCCCGAGATGTTCATCGTTTCATGGCAGCGCGTCTCATGACGGGATTCCGGGTTCGCTCGCTGCTGACGCGCTCGCGCCCCGGAATGACGACCAGGCTCAGTTCAAATTCACATTGAACTCATACGCCTTGTCCGCGCCCACCAGCGTCAGTTTCAGCGCCGCGCCGTCGGCGCTGGCGCCGGATGGTATGCCCTCCAGATCGAACGCGAAGCGCTTCACCCCGGGCGGGCCTTCCTTGAGCCGTTTCGGCACCGGCAGCGCCCATTCCGGCGTCGGGCCCTCGACGAACAGGTCCGCCTCGCCGTCCGCGGTCACATCGACCAGCACCCGGTTGCCGTCGCGTCTGACGTCGCGCACGGTCAGCGGATTGGCGTCGCCGAGCGTGGCCGGCTTCGGGACGGTGTCGAGCGCCGCCGTGAGCGCGCTGTCCTCGGTCGAGGCGATGCTGGTGAAGGCCAGCTCGGCCACCGCCTCGATCGGGACGCAGAGCTTTTCGCACACCGCATAGCTGATCGCGGCGCGCAGCGTCACCGGTTTGCCGGCGTCCCTCGCGACCACGCGCAGCGGCAGCACCACTTTGGCGACATAGCCCAGCGACTGGCCACCGGCGCCGTCCTCGAACTTGGTCGGGGCTGGCCACAGGATGGTGACGGAGTCGACATTGTCGGATTTGGAGAAATCGAACCGCGGTGGCACGCCGGAATCGCCGGGGCTGCGCCAATAGGTATGCCAGCCCGGCGCGAGGTGGATGGCGATGCCGCCTAGCATGACTGGCCCGCTGCGTGAGCCTGCCAGCAGGCGGAGCTGGGAATGGCGGTCGACCTGCCATGGCGAGGCATCCTGCGCAATCGCAGGAGCGGCAGCGAGCCATGCGGCACAGACGGCGGCGAACCGCAGCGCTAAAGAGGCATTCATCGGACGTCCTTACAGGACCACGCGGGTCCTAGGCCATTGAACTGCTTGTGATGCGGTTGGTGCATCGCGGAAGGTTGATTGACAGACGAGCGACCCAATATCAGGATGGACACAACGAGAGAGGGCCTTGCCGATGGAACCGACCCGCAAGCGACCCCGCAAGAGCCGGGCCCGGGCTGCTTCTTCCAGCGCCGGCAGCTATCTCGACGGTCAGTTGCTGATCGCGATGCCGGTAATGGAGGACGAACGCTTCGCCCGGTCGGTGATCTACGTCTGC
Organism: Tardiphaga sp. vice154; assembly: GCF_007018645.1. Taxonomy (NCBI): domain Bacteria; kingdom Pseudomonadati; phylum Pseudomonadota; class Alphaproteobacteria; order Hyphomicrobiales; family Nitrobacteraceae; genus Tardiphaga; species Tardiphaga sp. vice154. Next base: position 4,594,808 of record NZ_CP041399.1, on the reverse strand, counting down.
GCGCACTCCTCCGAAGGCGCCATGGGCATTATCGTCAACCGCCGCGCCGGCAGCATCGATTTTCCTGAACTGCTGGCGCAGCTTGATATCATCGATAAAGCGGATGGCATCAAGCTCCCGGAAAGCGCCGAAAGCATGAAGGTCCTCAAGGGCGGCCCGGTCGAAACCGGGCGCGGCTTCGTGCTGCATTCCAGCGACTTCTTCATCCAGGACGCCACGCTGCCGATCGATGACGGCATCTGCCTGACCGCCACCGTCGATATCCTGCGCGCCATCGCCCAGGGCGGCGGGCCGAAGCATGCGATCCTGGCGCTGGGCTATGCCGGCTGGGCGCCGGGCCAGCTCGAGACCGAAATCCAGCACAATGGCTGGCTGCACTGCGCCGCCGACGACGATCTGGTGTTCGGTGGCGACATCGAGGCGAAATACCAGCGCGCGCTGACCAAGATCGGCATCGAGCCCGGCATGCTGTCGAACGAAGCCGGCCACGCCTAGACCAGACGGTTGACTTAGTTCGCCGCCTCTAACCGTTCTTCGGTCAGCAATCGCATTGCGGCGTCGGCGTCCATCGGCTCGCCGAAGGCGAAGCCCTGGGCGTATTCGCAGCCCAGCTGATACAGCTCGACCGCATCTGAATCCGTCTCGACGCCTTCGGCCACGACGTCCATGCCGAGATCGTGGGCCATCGCGATGATCGACTTCAGGATCACCGGGCGGGTGCCGCGGCTGGTGGTGCGGACGAAGGACTGGTCGATCTTCAGCGTGTCGAACGGGAAGCGCTGCAGATAGGCCAGCGACGAATGGCCGGTACCGAAATCGTCCAGCGACAGGCCGGTGCCGAGTTCGCGGATGCGGTGCAGCATCTGGGCGGCGTGTTCCGGATTTTCCATCACCAGCGATTCCGTCAGCTCCAGCTTCAACGAGCCGCGGGCGACCGAGGAGCGCGACAGCACGGTACGGATGTCGTGCAGCAGGTCATGGCGCAGCAACTGCCGCGAGGAGACGTTGACGCTGGCGAAGATCGGTTCGCGGGCGCGCATCGCGCGCTGCCAGATCGCCAGCTGCTTGGCGGTCTGGTCCATCACGAACATGCCGAGATCGATGATCAGTCCGATCTCCTCGGCAATGGCGATGAATTCCACCGGCGACATCCGGCCAAGTTTTGGATGATCCCAGCGCGCCAGCGCCTCGAAGCCGGCGATCGAACGATCTTCCAGCCGCACGATCGGCTGGTACAGGATGGTGATTTCCTGCCGCTCGATGGCGCGGCGCAGTTCGGATTCCAGCGTCAGGCGGTCGGTCTTGCGGGCCCGCATCGCCGGCTTGTAGACGTCGATGCGGTCGCCGCCGATCCGCTTCGAATGGTACATCGCCAGCTCGGCGTCCTTGATGATCTCGTCGGACAACGGCGTGGTCGGATCGGATAGTGCCAGGCCGATCGAGGCGGTCAGGAAGATCTCGCGGTCGTTGAACGCGATCGGCGCACGGATGGTCTTGCGAATGGTCTCGGCAAAGGCGGTGATTTTGACCGAGTCGGTTTCCGACATCAGCATCAGGCCGAACTGGTCGCCGGCGAGACGGGCCAGCGTGTCCTGCGGCTTCAGGATCCGGGTCAGGCGCCGCGCCAGCGTCAGCAGGATCGAATCGCCGACGGCGATGCCGACGGAATCATTGACCTGCTTGAAACGGTCGAGGTCGATCACCATCACGGTCGGCCGCAGGGTCGGCATCGTCTTGGCCAGATTGGCGACGGCGCCGAGCCGGTCGATGAACAGTTTGCGGTTGGGCAGGCCGGTCAGGTTGTCATGCACCGAGTCATGCAGCATGCGCTCTTCGGCGTTCTTGGTCTCGGTGACGTCGGTCAATGTCCCGACCACGCGCGACACTTCGCCGTCGGAGCCGACCACCGGCCGCGCCTTCAGCGCGAACCACATGAAATGGCCGTCCGGCGTGCGCAGCCGGAAGTCCTGCACGAGACGGCCGCGGCGCTGGTCGAGCACGCTGTCGAGGGCTGCGCGAAAGCGGTCCTGGTCGAGCGGGTGCAGCACTTCGAGCCAGCCGGCGGCCGGGCCTTCCAGCGCGCCGCGCTTGAGGCCGAGCAGGGCTTCCGTCTCGGGCGAGGTGAACACCTTGTCGGCGGAGACGTCCCAGTCCCAGATCAGGTCGCCGGAGCCGGTCAGCGCCAGCGCGCGGCGCTCGACGTCGGAGACGATGCCATTGGTGGCGCCGCCGCCGGCAAAAGCGTGCTGCATCACCGTGAAGCCGATCAGCATCACGATCAGCACCAGGCCGCCGAGCAGCGCCGGGCCGACAATGTCGTTGGTAACCGAGCCGCCGACCGTCATGCCGGCGGCGACCACCCAGACCACCAGCAGGAACCAGGTCGGGATCAGCAGCACAGCGCGGTCGAAGCCGTGGGTCGACAGATAGACGATCAGTCCGAAGCCGGCGAAGGCAATCAGCACCAGCGAGATACGCGCGATGCCGGACGCCACCGCGGGATCGAACAGCGCCAGCGCCACCAGCGATCCCAGAAACAGCAGCCAAGCCAGCGTGATGTGCGAATAGCGCACATGCCATCGGTTGAGATTGAGATAGGCGAACAGGAACACCAGCAGCGTTGCGGCCAGCATCGCTTCGCCGGAGGCGCGCCAGATCCGCTCGGCGCCCTGCGACATGTCGAGCACCTTGCCCCAGAAGCCGAAGTCGACGCCGATATAGACCAGCACGGCCCAGGCCAGGGCGGCAGCCGCGGGGAACATGATGCTGCCCTTGACCACGAACAGGATGGTCAGCACCAGCGCCAGCAGGCCGGATATGCCGATCACGATGCCCTGGTACAGCGTGAACGAGTTGACCTTGTCCTTGTAGGCTTCCGGCTCCCACAGATAGAGCTGCGGAAGCTTGTTGGTGCGCAACTCAGCAACGAAGGTGATGACCGCGCCCGGATCCAGCGTGACGCGGAAGATGTCGGCGGTGGCCGAGTCCTGTCGCTCCGGGCGGTCGCCGGTGGAGGGCGTGATGGTGGCGATGCGCGACATGCCGAGATCGGGCCACAGCAGGCCTGATGACACGATGCGGTAATGCGGCGCCACGATCAGGCGGTCGAGCTGATCGTCGGTATTGTTGGCGAGCGCGAACACCACCCAGTTCTGGCCGGCCTCGCGGGCGCGCACCTCGATGCGGCGGACGATACCGTCCGTGCCCGGCGCCGTGGAGACCTGGATACGGTCGGTCTCGTTCTGCTGGTATTCGAGGATCGCGGTGAGGTCGATCGCAGGCGCGTCAGAGCGGACGCTGACGGCGTCAATGGCATGTGCCTGCGAGGAGGCAACGATAATCATGAGGCCGAGCGCGAGCGGCGCAAGCCACCTGATCAAACGCAATGTCATTACTCCGCTGTCGCTGAACAGCCGGGCCGACCTTCATGAAGCCGTCCCGGCAAACCCCAGAATTCGTGAGCGATAAATGACATGAAAGCCAGCGCTTTCAAAGACTTTCCGGCCGTCTTCCCGCGCTAAACGACCAACACAATTTTGCCAATATGTTCACTGGTTTCCATCCGGCGATGGGCGTCTGCGGCCTTTTCGAGCGGAAAGCTGGAATCCATCACGGGCTTGACGCGGCCGGCCTGCAGCAGCGGCAGCACTTTGGCTTCGATGGCGCCGACCATCGCCGCCTTGTCGGCCGGCGAGCGCGGCCGCAGCGTCGAGCCGGTGTAGTGCAGCCGCTTCACCATGATTTTGGCAGCGTTGATGGTCGCCTTCGGGCCGTTCAGCACCGCGATCTGCACAATGCGGCCGTCGATCTGCGCGCAATCGAGATTCTTGTCGACGTAATCGCCACCGACCATGTCGAGTATCAGTTCGACACCGTTGCCGCCGGTGATCTCTTTCACGCGGGCGACGAAGTCTTCTTCCTTGTAGTTGATGGCGTGGTCGGCGCCGAGCTTGAGGCAGGCGTCCGCCTTGGCCTGCGAGCCCACGGTGACGATCACCTTGGAGCCCAGCGCCTTGGCGAGCTGGATCGCCATGGTGCCGATGCCGGAGGAGCCGCCATGGATCAGCAGCGTCTCGCCGGGCTGCAGCGCGCCGCGCTCGAACACGTTGTGCCACACCGTCATCAGCGTCTCGGCGGTGGCGCCGGCTTCCATCATCGAGAAGCCATCCGGCACCGTCATCGCCTGGGCGTCCGGCGCGATGCAATATTGGGCATAGCCGCCGCCGGCGACCAGCGACATTACCTTGTCGCCGAGCTTGTGCTTGCTGGCGCCTTCGCCGAGCGCGACCACAACGCCTGCGATTTCCAGGCCGGGCAGGTCGGAGGCGCCGGGCGGCGGCGGATAGGCGCCGGAGCGCTGCGAAATATCCGGCCGGTTGACGCCGGCGGCGGCGACCTTGACGAGGATCTCGCCGGGGCCGGGCTTCGGCAGCGCCCGGGTTTCCGGGATCAGAACCTCTGGTCCACCGGGGGTACTGATGCCGATAACGGTCATTTGCGCGGGCAGCTGTTCCATGATTTGTCCTTGGCGAGTTGTCAATCGGCTGGGACCTGATTAGCCAGCCATCGTGAGGCTGGCAACCATCCGGTATCGAAGCGAGGCAAGCATGGCGATCGACGACGACGACAAGCCAAAGAAGAAGATTAGCCACGAGATCGGCCAGGATCTGACATTGCTGTCGGTCGAGGAACTCGCCGAGCGCATCGCGCTGCTGCAATCCGAGATCCAGCGCCTGCAGTCCAGCATGCAGCTCAAGCGGGCCACCCGGGATGCCGCGGACCGGTTCTTCAAGAGCTGAGTCGTGAAGGGCTGAGATCCGGCGTCTGCCGGTCGCCGGGCGCAATGCGAAATAAGGGGCCGCAGCGCGTCCCGAAAACGGGAGTTATCAACATGGCCCGGGAAGTGGTGCTATGTCCCGTTTTGATACATCGCGTGCCGGACGCGCGATCTCATCCTTGCGGTAATCTACGAGATTTACGCGCAATTAAGCTTTCTCGCATATGAATCAAATTGTCCTGTTTGGACACCGAGTGGCTCCTGTCCACTCTGTTTGACGCCTCCCTGTTATCAACTTCAAAGCCGCCGGAAACGGCGGCTCTTTTTTTGGGACAGCGTCGCTTCCTTGGAAACCATAAATACTTCTTTAAATTTGACTCGCTGGACTCTCGCCTGCGGTCGCGTAATGATTTGTTCATCATATACCGGCGTTTTTTTTCAAGCCGGCCGCGTAACCAGTTGCTCGAGGCGTCACCTCCATGTCGGACCGTTTGCAAGGCGAAGCTGCGCTCGTTCATTTCAGCGAGCGGCTTACCAATTCCGCGGCCTTCGGGGCGTTGTTTCGCGAGGGGATGGATCTGGTCGAGGAGACGGCAGCCTATCTGGATGGCGTCGGCCGTGCCGAAGCCAAGGCGCTGGATCGCTCCGTCAGCCTCACCTATGCGACCGAGAGCATGCGCCTTACCACGCGCCTGATGCAGCTGGCCTCCTGGCTGCTGCTGCACCGCGCGGTAAAGGAAGGCGAGATGACGCTGCTGCAGGCCAATCGCGAAAAGACCAAGGTCAAGCTGAGCGCCGCCGATCCAAGCCCGGACGACATGCTGCTCAAGCTGCCGCAGCAGTTACAGGACCTGATCGCGCGCTCGATGACGCTGCAGACCAAGGTCCGCCGCCTCGACGTGACCATCCATGCCTCGACCACCGAACGTGCCGCGATCGGCAATCCGCTGGTGCCGCAGATGAACCGCCTCAAGGCCGCGTTCGAACGCTGACACGAAACTGTCATTTCCAGAGTGGGAGCAGCGATAGCTGCGAGCGATACCGGACGCTCGAGATCGCGGTACATTGAACATTTCGTGATTTCGGGGTGGTTCGGGCTTTCGTCGTGGACCCCGGACTGACGGCACTTCCGAATATGCGCTAAGTGTGTCCCGCAAGAGGGGCATGTGGCATGGCGGCGGATATCAGGGCGTTGACCGGGGTGCGCGGCGTGGCCGCGGCGATCATCGTGATCTATCATTTCGGCGACGTGCAACTCTCCACCGGCGGCACCGCGTCTTATTTCCGGATTCCGTTCGGCTATCTGATCGTCGATCTGTTCTTCATGCTCAGCGGTTTCGTGATGGCGCTCACCTATCGCGACGCCTTCGCACAACTCACGCTGCCGAAATTCGCGACCTTTATGCTTAAGCGCGTAGCAAGGCTGTATCCGGCCTATTTCGTCATCGGACTGTTTTATATCGCCAAGATCGCAGCCGGCCTGTCGGGCGAGCGGCTCGAGATGTATTCGGCGTGGGACTGGATCGGCAATCTGCTGATGATGAGCGGGTGGGGGCTGCACATTTTCCCGGTGATCGGCGTGGCCTGGGCGGCCAGCGCCGAGATGGGCTCCTATCTGCTGCTGCCGATCCTGATGGCCTTCACCTTGCGCAGGAGTCCGGCAATCTGCGCGGTTTCCGTGGCCGCGGCACTGCTGGCGATCTATGTGGTCAGCGTCAGCGGCCGCGGCTCCGGCGGCCCGCTCGACGTGGTCAACGGCAATTCGTTCTATCCGCTGCTGCGCGCTGTGGCCGGTTTCGCGCTGGGGCTTTCGATCTTCCGTTTCGCCGGCGTGGTCGACCGGCTGTCGATGCGGACGCAGGATGCGCTGGTTGTCGGTATTCTGGTCGCGATCCTCACGATCGGCTATTTCAGCGAAAGCGACTTGCCGATGTACCTGCTGTTCATCCCGCTGGTGGCCGTGCTGTCGCGCGACGGCCGCGCCGCCCAGGCGTTGTTCGGCGGCGCGCTGGTCTATCGGCTCGGCATCATCTCCTATTCGATCTACCTGATCCACCCGCTGTTCGTCAGCTTTGCCGTGCGCGCCTGGCGCTATTTCGGACAGACCGAAGCGGTTTTCATTGCAGCGTCCTGCGTGTGCTTTGCGATCATCTGGGCGCTGTCGGAAGTCAGCTATCGTCTGGTCGAGATGCCCGGCCGCCATGCGATCGTCGCCTGGTTCGGTCCGAAGCAGGCCTCGCCGCGCGTCGCTGCAGCGCCGGAGCGTTAAAGCAGGCGCGCGCGGGTGACTCATTGTCACACCAGCTCTTAACGCACGACGTGGCATACACGATCGGCCGAGCAGCCTCGGGCTGCTCAACTTCCGGGGTGACATGTCCTTTTCTCGTATTCTCATCGGCGTCGCGGTGGCGATGGCCTGTTCGGCGGCGCAAGCCCAGCCGGTCGCCGTGCTGCCGGCGCCGCCGGCCATCCCGTTCCTGCCCTCGCCGGTCGGCGGCTGGACGGTGACCGTCGGCCTCGGCGCCGAGGCCACGCCCTCCTATGAGGGCGCCAACAGCTTCCGCTTCAGCCCGGTGCCAATCTTCTCGCTGCGTCGCGCCGGTACGCCCGCGCGCTTCCGCAGCATGCGGGACGGCGCCAGCTTTGCGATCTTCGATCCGGGCAACGGCTTTCGCGCCGGTCCGGTCGGCAAATACAAGCGCGAGCGCAAGGCCAGCGACCACAGCGAACTGAACGGGCTGCGCGACGTCGATTTCGCCATCGAGCTCGGCGGCTTCGCGGAATATTACGCCATCGACTGGCTGCGGCTGCGCGCGGAAGTTCGCCGTGGCGTCGTCGGGCACGAGGGTGTCGTGGCGGATTTCGCCGCCGACGTGATCATGCCGCTCGCCGAACGACTGACCTTTGCCGTCGGTCCGCGCTACACCGTGACCAACGCCGCCTATTCGTCGACCTATTTCGGCGTCAGCGCCGCGGAATCGCTGGCTTCGGGCCTGCCAGTATTCGATGCCCGTGGCTCCCAGTCGGCCGGCGCCGGCGCGCAACTGCGCTACCAGCTCAATCCGCAGTGGGAAGTGCGGACCTATGTGGAATATGAGCGCCTGCTGGGCGCTGCCGCCGACAGCCCGCTGGTGCGGCTGCGCGGCACGCCGAACCAGACCACCGGCGGTATCGGCGTCGCCTATTCGTTCGACGTCGATGTGAGGTAAATCCGTAGCCCGGATGACAATCCGGGGCCGGCGTATCCCCATGCGCGCTTTCCCCGGATTGTGTCGCCACCGCATCGCGTCGCCGATGTCATCCAGGCTCCCCCGCCCAACGAAAAACGCCCCGCAAAGCGGGGCGTTTTGTATTCAGGTCGAACCGGATCAGGCCGAAGCGGCCTCGTCCTTCTTGAGGAAGCCCGAAAACTTCTTCTGGAAGCGCGACACGCGACCGCCACGGTCGAGCATCTGCGCGCTACCGCCGGTCCATGCCGGATGGGTCTTGGCGTCGATGTCGAGGTTCAGCTTGTCGCCGGCCTTGCCCCAGGTCGAACGGGTCTGGAACTCGGTCCCATCGGTCATAACGACCGTGATCATGTGATAATCGGGGTGAACATCGGCTTTCATGGCAATTCCTTCGGCGCGTAGGCGCCCTGCAGCACGGCGTAAGAGAAGTGGATTTGGCCGCTCTATATCGCAGACCTTGAGCCAAGACAAGGACTCCGCGGCGGATGATGGTCATTTGCCACCGGCCGCCAAGCGGCCTATCTGAGGCGGGCATTTAGAATGGTTGGAAATCATGAGTGCAGTCGAACGGCTTGAAGCGAGCGTAGCCCCGAATCCCAAGCTCCCCCAGCCGGAACCGGTGCTGCCCGAGCCGTCGCTGGTCGATGCGGTGGTCGATGTGCCCGCGCCCAGCCGGGCCAGACTGCGCCCGTTGCTGGCGCTGGCGCCCTATGTGGTGCGCTACCGGGTGCGGGTGATTCTGGCCCTGATCGCGCTGATCATCGCCGCCGTGACCACCCTGGTGGTGCCGGTCGCGGTGCGCCGGATGATCGACTTTGGCTTCAGCCCCGAAGGCATCGCCATGATCAACAGCTATTTCAGCGTGATGATCGCCGTGGTCGCCGTACTCGCCGGGGCCAGCGCTGCGCGCTATTATCTGGTGATGACGATCGGCGAACGCATCGTCACGGATTTGCGCGGCGACGTGTTCGCGCATCTGACGCGGCTGTCGCCGGCGTTTTTCGATTCGGCGCGCTCCGGCGAACTGGTGTCGCGGCTGACCGCGGACACCACCCAGATCAAGTCGGCGGTCGGCGCCTCGGTCTCGATCGCGCTGCGCAATATCGTTCTTTTTCTCGGCGCCGCCACCATGATGGTGATCTCCAGCCCGAAACTGTCGGGCTTCGTGCTGGCCGCGATCCCCCTGATCGTGATCCCGCTGGTCGCCTTCGGGCGACGCGTGCGCAAGCTGTCGCGCGGCGCGCAGGATACGCTGGCGGAGGCCTCGGCCTATGCCAGCGAGCTGGTCGGCTCGATCCGCACCGTGCAGGCCTATACCAATGAAGGCATCGCCAATGCCCGCTTCGCTGCCGGCGTCGAGCGGTCCTACGAGTCCGCCGTCAGCACCACGCGCGCCCGCGCGCTGTTGACCGCGATCATCATCTTCATCGTGTTCTCCAGCGTGGTCGGCATCCTGTGGGTCGGCTCGCATGACGTGTTGACCGGGGCGATCACGCCGGGCCGGCTCGGCCAGTTCGTGCTCTATGCGGTCTTTGCCGCCTCCAGCCTCGGCCAGCTCAGCGAAGTCTGGGGCGAGATTTCGGCGGCCTCCGGCGCCGCCGAACGGCTGTTCGAGATTCTCGGCGTCAAGTCGCAGATTACCGCCCCCGCATCGCCGCGCGCGCTGCCGGTGCCGGCGCGGGGCGATGTCGCGTTCGATAACGTCATCTTCGCCTATCCGACGCGGCCCGACATCCTCTCCGCCGACGGCGTGTCGCTGACGATCCGGTCCGGCGAAAAGGTCGCGATCGTCGGCCCCTCCGGGGCCGGCAAGAGCACGCTGTTTCATCTCCTGTTGCGGTTCTACGATCCGAAGAGCGGCGTGATCTCGTTCGACGGCGTGCCGGTCGTCGATGTCGATCCGCACGAACTGCGCCAGCGCATCGCGCTGGTGCCGCAGGATTCCGTGGTATTTGCCGCGACCGCCCGCGAGAACATCCGCTTCGGCCGCCCCGATGCCACCGACGCCGAGGTCGAGCATGCCGCGAGCCTGGCGCACGCCACCGAATTCATCTGCCGCCTGCCGGAGGGATTTGATGCCCAGCTTGGCGAGCGCGGCGTGACGCTGTCCGGCGGGCAGCGCCAGCGCATTGCGATTGCCCGCGCCATCCTGCGCGACGCCCCGCTCTTGCTGCTCGACGAGGCGACCTCGGCGCTCGATGCGGAATCCGAGACGCTGGTACAGACGGCGCTGGAAGAGCTGATGAAGCACCGCACCACGCTGGTGATCGCGCATCGCCTGGCGACGGTGCTGTCCTGCGACCGCATCCTGGTCATGGAGCACGGCCGCATCGTCGAAGAAGGCACCCACGCCTCGCTGGTCGCCGCCGGTGGGCTGTATGCACGTCTGGCAAGGTTGCAGTTCGGGGTGTGATCATCCCGAACCCGGCGTATCCGATGGATTGCGTGCCGCGTGACGGATCGCATGCACGATGACTTCTTTTTCAGTGGGCTCGTAGAAAATCAGATAGGGATAAGGCGGTGTCGCCAGTTTGCGTATCGTCGGGTCTTCGGTACGTGAGCCGATGGCGGGATGCGACGGCAACAAGCTTACCATCCGCTGGATACGCGCGTGAACTCTCGTTGCACCCTGCGGCGATTGGCTCGCGATATAATCCAGAATGCCGTCAAGGTCGGCCAGAGCCCGGCGGGTGTAGCGCAGTCTCACAGCCCGTGCTTGGCCCAGACCGCGCGGACTTGCTCGTCCGTAGCAAACTCACCGCGGGCTGCCTCCGCTTTCGAAGCTGCAATGGCCGCGCGCTCGTCGACGGACAGCATCACTGGAGCGGAGTTGTCGCTGCCGGCAAGCTGCATCACGATTCGCGCGATATCGTCCTGAGCCTCCGAGGGAAGGCTACGGGCTAGCTCAAGAGCTTGATCAAGAAGCTTCGTCATTCCTGGAAGATACCGAACTTTTTGGTTTGCGTGAAGTAAATGTAGCTGGCTTGCTTAGGCTGTCCACGCCATCAGCCACACCGCGCGCCCCGACGAATTCACTTCCTCGCCGGTCTTCGCAAACCCGTTGCGCTCATAGAACCGGATCGCGCGAAAATTGTCGGCGTTGACCTTCAGCGTCACGCCGCCGGGCGACAATCGCTTGGCCTCATTGACCAGCGCGCGGCTGACGTCCGCGCCCCATTGCGCCGGGCTTACCACCAGCTGGTCGAGATAGCCGGTGTCGTCGATGGTCACGAAGCCGATCAGCGCGCCGTCCTGCTCGGCGACGACGATCTGCGCCACCGGCACCAGCTCGGTGCGCCAGCGCTCGCGCCACCAGTCGACGCGGGCGTCGAAGTCGATCGACGGGTAGGCCTGCCGCCAGGTCGTGAGCCACAGCGCGATCGACGCCTCTTGGTCGCTCTCGCGATAAAGGCGGAGCTTCACCTCTAGCGCTCCGTCAGCTTCAGCTCGATGCGGCGGTTGCGGCGATAGGCTTCCTCGGTCGTGGCGGTATCGAGCGGCTGGAATTCGGCGAAGCCGGCGGCCAGGAGGCGCTGCGGCGGCACGCCGAGCGATACCAGATATTGCACCACCGAGATCGCGCGCGCGCTCGACAGTTCCCAGTTCGACTTGAACAGCGGGCTGTTGAGGATCGGCCGCGAGTCGGTATGGCCATCGACCCGCATCACCCAGGCGATCTCGGCGGGGATCTGCTTGTCGAGATCGGTCAGCGCGCTGGCGACCTTGTCGAGCTCGGCCTTGCCTTCCGGCAGCAGCAGGGCCTGTCCGGCATCGAAGAACACTTCGGACTGGAACACGAAGCGGTCGCCGACGATGCGGATGTCCGGCCGGTTGCCCAGGATGGCGCGCAGCCGGCCGAAGAATTCCGAGCGGTAGCGCGACAGTTCCTGCACGCGCTGCGCCAGCGCCACGTTGAGCCGCTGGCCGAGATCGGCGATGCGGCTCTGCGATTCCTGGCCGCGCTTCTCCGAGGCATCGAGCGCGTCTTCGAGTGCGGCGAGCTGGCGGCGCAGCGCCGAGATCTGCTGGTTCAGCACCTCGACCAAAGCGGCTGCGCGCGCGGATAATTGCTTCTCGGAATCCAGCGCCTTGTTGAGTTCGGAGGCGCGGCCGGCAGCGTCGTTGCCGGCGCTGGCGAGGCCGTCATAGAGGCCCTTGACGCGGTCGCGCTCGGTCTGGGCGGCAGACAGGCCGGCGCGCATCTGCGACAGCTGGTCGTCCAGGTTGAGCTTGCCGAGCTTCTCCAGCGAGAGCAGATCGTTGAGCTGCGCGAGGCGCGCGGTGAGTTGCTCGAGCGCCTTGTCCTTGCCGTTGATTTCGTTGGACAGGAAGAACTGCACGACCAGAAACACCGACAGCAGGAACACGATCGACAGCACCAGCGTCGACAGCGCATCGACGAAGCCGGGCCAGTAGTTGAATTCCGAAGACGAGCGGCGTCCGCGCGCGAGGGCCATGTCAGTTCTTCTCGGGTTGGCGGGCGATGTGCTCGAGCAGCTTCTTGATCTCGCGGCTTTGTTCGCCCTGGCCGTCGGCCCATTCGCGGATCATTTCCTGCTCGGTACGCATATGCGCCACCAGGCTCTGGATCGCATCCGCCAGGTTGGCCATCGCCGCGGTGGTGCCGCGGTTGTTGCCGCCTTCCTCCATCGTCACGCGCAGTCGCTCGATGGCGTGCTGCAGGTCGCCGGAGGCGCCGGCGGCGCTCTCGCCGGAATATTCCTTCACGGTCGAGGCCAGCCAGTCTTCCAGATCGGTGTAGAAGCGGTTCTGCGCCTGACTCGACTGCAGGTCGAGGAAGCCGAGGATCAGCGAGCCGGCGAGGCCGAACAGCGACGACGAGAACGAGATGCCCATGCCGCCCAGCGGCGCGGCAAGGCCTTCCTTCAGCGTGTCGAACAGCGAGCCGGAATCGCCGCCGACCTTCAGCCCCTCGATCACTTTGCCGACCGAGCCGACGGTCTCGATCAGGCCCCAGAACGTGCCGAGCAGGCCGAGGAACACCAAGAGGCCGGTCATGTAGCGCGAGATGTCGCGGGCCTCGTCCAGCCGCGTAGCGATCGAATCCAGCAGGTGCCTCATGGTCTGCTGCGAGATCGACATCCGCCCCGAGCGTTCACCGCCCAGGATCGCCGCCATTGGCGCCAGCAGGGTCGGGCGCCTGTCGAGTGCCAGACCAGGATCCGAGATCCGGAAATTATTGACCCAGGACACTTCGGGATACAGCCGCACCACCTGCCGGAACGACAGGATGATGCCGATCACCAGCACGCCGCCGATCAGCGCGTTGAGGCCCGGATTGGCGAAGAACGCGGTCATGATCTGCTTGTAGAGCACCGTCATCACCAGCGCGCACAGCACCAGGAACACCACCATCCGCACCAGAAAGATCCGGGGCGAGGACAGCTTGGTCAGTTCGATCTCCATCGCGGAGCGGGAGGTTGGGCTTGGCGCCATGGGGAGGTCATCTTCCTCGGAGAAACGGATCAGATGCGCAATATGGCACAGCCGGGCGACAAAAAAAGATCGATACCGCTGGATCAGCCGCTGTCCCGCGGAACTTCAGGTTGAAACCCGGCTTGAACTGTAGCGTATTTGTCAGACACGCATAATTTCAGCCGCTTATCGGGACTTTCCATGACGATTTTGTATCTTGAGGCGCTGGCCTTGATCGCCGTGTCCATGTCGATCCTGATGGCGGGGGCCTGGCTGGTGCAACAACGCACGGGCAATTCGGGCTGGGTCGATACGATCTGGACGTTTTCGCTCGGCCTCGTCGGCGCCGGCTCGGCGCTGTGGCCGGTAGCAGGTGCCGCGCCAAGCGCCCGGCAGTGGCTGGTCGCAGCCCTGGTGGCGATCTGGTCGGTGCGGCTCGGCTCGCACATCGCCGCGCGCACGCGGGGGATCACCGACGATCCGCGCTACGCGGCGTTTGCTAAGGAGTGGGGCGTCGATTCGCCGAAGAAGATGTTCATGTTCCTGCAGAATCAGGCGTTCGCGTCGATCCCGCTGGTGTTCGCCATCTTCGTCGCAGCGCGCTTTCCCGATCCGGCGCTGCGATGGCAGGATGCACTCGGCGTGCTGATCCTGTTCGGCGGCATCGCCGGCGAGGCACTGTCCGATTCGCAGCTCAAGGCCTTTCGGAGCCAACCCGACAATAAGGGCAAGGTCTGCGATAGCGGGCTGTGGCGCTGGTCGCGGCATCCGAATTACTTCTTCGAATGGTTCGGCTGGCTGGCCTATCCGGTGATCGCTTTGTCGCTGGACTACCCATGGGGCTTTGCGACCTTGCTGGCGCCGTTGTTCATGTTCTGGATCCTGCGCTACGTCACCGGCGTGCCGCCGCTGGAAGCGCAGATGTTGAAATCGCGCGGCGACGCCTACAGGGCGTACCAGGACCGCACCAGCGTGTTCTTCCCGCTGCCGCCGAAGGAGGCCGTTCCATGAGCGTTGTCTCCCGCATCATCGGCACCGCCGAGCGTGTGCCTCTGCCGGACGCTTTGATCCGGGCCGGCATCCAGCAGCTTTGCTCGCGCACGGCCGAGAGGCTGGCACTGTCCGATGTCTCGACCGATGCGAGCTTTGCCGAATTGATGACGGTGCGCCGCATCGCCGAGCATACCGATGCGGCCAATGCGCAGCATTACGAAGTGCCGGCGGCGTTTTTTGCGCTGGTGCTGGGGCCGAACCGCAAATACTCGTCGTGCTTCTACAAGGAGCCCGAATCGACGCTGCAGGAGGCCGAGGAAGAGGCGCTGCGCCAGACCATCGAGCACGCCGACCTGGTGGATGGACAGAACATTCTCGAACTCGGTTGCGGCTGGGGCTCGCTGTCGCTGTCGATGGCGCGGCAGTTTCCCGGCGCTCACATCACCGCCGTCTCGAACTCGCACTCGCAGCGCGAATATATCGAAGCCGAAGCCGCGTCGCGCGGCATCGAAAATCTGCGGATCGTCACGCAAGACATGAACGTCTTCGAGCCCGGACAGACGTTCGATCGCATCGTCTCCGTGGAGATGTTCGAGCACATGATGAACTGGCGGGAGCTGCTGGCGCGCGTGCGATCGTGGCTGGCGCCGGAGGGCCGCTTCTTCATGCACATCTTCACGCATCGCTCGGGTACCTATCTGTTCGACCGCGCCGACCAGGACGACTGGATCGCGCAACACTTCTTCACCGGCGGCGTCATGCCGAGCCATCAACTGATCCGTCAGTACGAAGATCTGTTGGCCGTCGAGAAGGAGTGGCGCTGGAGCGGCGTGCATTACCAGCGCACGGCGCTCGACTGGCTTGCGAACTTTGATCGAAACCGTCGTGCGATCGAAAAAATCCTGCGCCCGGTCTATGGCCGCGACACCGCGCTCTGGATGCGACGCTGGCGCTGGTTCTTTTTGGCGACGGCGGGCCTGTTCGGCTACGCCGAGGGAAGCGAGTGGGGCGTCAGCCACTACCGGATGACCGCCGCTGACCCGAGTTCACGCAGGCACACGATCGCGTGAGTCATTGGAACTCGCTGTATAATCAAGCCGATAGGCCCATGTGGCATTGAGCCGCCGCCAAATCTGTTGCGCTGCAGCGCTTCTGATCTATCCTAAGCTATCAAGCAGGTTCGGAATATCCGGAAAAAGTCGCGATGGACACAGTCCGGCGGCTCCGTTGATGCATGTACGATCCTGAAATGGGAACCATACCGACGATGACGATATTCAACGCTCGCTCCGCAGGCCTGGCCTTCTTGCTGGCGGGTCTCGCGCCGCTGCTGGCAGGATGCGGTGAGCCAAAGCAGGCCGTTGCGTCGGCTCAGGCGACAGAGCCCGAAGTCAGCGTCGTGTCCGTCAAGCCGCAGGCGCGTTCGCTGATTCGTGAATTGCCAGGCCGGATCGCGCCGACCCGCGTAGCGGATGTTCGTCCGCGGGTCTCCGGTATCGTCGTCGAGCGCATGTTCCATCAGGGCAGCGTCGTGATGGCCGGCGAGCCGCTGTACCGGATCGATCCGAAGCCGTTCCAAGTCGAGTTGCAGGCCAGCGAGGCCGCACTGGCCAAGGCGACCGCCGCCTATGATCTGGCCGTACAGCAGGCCAACCGCATTACCACTTTGTTCAGCCAGAAGGCGGTATCCGAAGCCGAAAGCGAGAGAGCCGTCGGTGCCATGCGTCAGGCCGATGCCGAAATCGCCGGCCGCAAGGTCGACATTGCGCGCGCCAAGCTCAATCTCGATTACGCCACCATCCGCGCGCCGATCAGCGGCATCATCGGTGCGGCGCTGGTCTCCGAAGGCGCACTGGTGGTGCAGAACGAAAACACCAATCTGGCCACGATCCAGCAGCTCGATCCGATCTATGCCGACTTCACCCAGTCGGTCAGCGAGATGAACACGCTGCGTCGCGCCTTCGAGAGCGGCGACCTCGACCAGATCGCGGACGATGCCGCGCGCGTCCGCCTCGTACTCGACGATGGCCAGGTCTATCCGCTGCCGGGCAAGCTGTTGTTCTCCGAGGCCAAGGTCGATGCCTTCACCGGGCAGGTGACGCTGCGCGGCCAGTTCCCCAATCCGAAGCGGGAATTGCTGCCGGGCATGTATGTTCGCGTCAAGATCGAGCAGGGCATCGATACCGACTCGATTGCCGTTCCGCAGCAGGCGGTACAGCGCAACGGCGGCGGCGGCAGCGAGGTGTTCGTAGTCAAGGACGACGGCCATGTCGCCACGCAGGTGGTCCGCATGGGGCAGATCCAGGACGGTCAGTGGTTCGTGACCGAAGGCTTGAAGGGCGGCGAAAAAGTCGTCGTCGAGGGCTTCCAGAAGTTTGCACCGGGAGACAAAGTCAAGCCGATGCCGTGGCCGTTGGCCGAAACGGCCCATAACGCGGCGGCCGGCGATCAGCCGCGCGTAAAGCCCTGAGACCTGACAGATGGCTAATTTCTTTATCGACAGGCCGATTTTCGCCTGGGTCGTCGCGCTGTTCATCTGTCTGTTCGGCGCCATCGCGCTTCCGCAACTGCCGATCGCGCAATATCCGATCATTGCGCCGCCCTCGATCTCGATCTCGACCAGCTATCCCGGCGCATCGCCGGAGAATCTGTACAATTCAGTCACCCGGCTGATCGAGGAAGAGCTCAACGGCGCCGCCGGCATCCTGAATTTCGAATCGACGTCGGACTCGCTCGGCGCGGTCGAAATCATCGCGAACTTCGTGCCGGGCACCGATACCAGCCAGGCTTCCGTGGAAGTGCAGAACCGGCTCAAGCGCGTTGAAGCGCGATTGCCGCGGGCTGTCATTCAGCAGGGCATTCTGGTCGAGGAAGCCTCGGCGGCGGTGCTGAACATCATCACGCTGCGTTCCACCGACGGCAGCATGGACGAAGTCGGCCTCGGCGACTTCATGATCCGCAACGTGCTCGGCGAAATCCGCCGCATCCCGGGCGTCGGCCGCGCCTCACTTTATTCGACCGAGCGTTCGCTGCGCGTCTGGGTCGATCCGGCCCGGCTGGTCGGCTACAATCTGACCTCGGACGACGTCAACAAGGCGATCACCGCGCAGAACGCTCAGGTCGCGTCCGGTAGCGTCGGCGCCGAGCCGTCGACGGCGACCACCAAAACGTCGTCGCTGGTGCTGGTCAAAGGCCAGCTCTCCACACCGGAGGAATTCGGCGCCATCGTGCTGCGCGCCAATTCCGACGGCTCCACCGTGCGGCTGCGCGACGTCGCCCGCATCGAGATCGGTGGCCTGAGCTACCAGTTCACCACCCGGCTCGACGGCAAGCCGACCGCCGGCCTCTCGGTGCTGATGTCGCCCAAAGGCAACGCGCTCGCCACCGCCGCCGCCATCGAAGCCAAGATGAAGGATCTGTCGAACTTCTTCCCGGCCAATATCGCCTATGACATCCCCTATAACGTCACGCCGGTGGTCGAAGCCTCGATCGAGAAGGTGGTGCACACGCTGCTGGAGGCAGTCGCGCTCGTCTTCATCGTGATGTTCATCTTCCTGCAGAATTTCCGCTACACGCTGATCCCGACCATCGTGGTGCCGATCGCGCTGCTCGGCACCTGCACGATGCTGCTGCTGGCCGGCTACTCGATCAACATGCTGACCATGTTCGGCATGGTGCTGGCGGTCGGTATTCTGGTCGATGACGCCATCGTCGTCGTCGAGAACGTCGAACGCATCATGAGCGAGGAGGGGCTTCCGCCGAAGGAAGCCACCAAGAAGGCCATGGGCCAGATCTCCGGCGCGATCATCGGCGTGACGCTGGTGATGATCGGCGTGTTCGTGCCGATGGCGTTCTTCCCGGGCTCGGTCGGCATCATCTACCGGCAGTTCTCCGTCACCATGGTGGCGTCGATCGGGTTCTCTGCGCTGTTGGCGCTGTCCTTGACGCCGGCGCTGTGCGCCACCTTCCTGAAGCCGATCAAGGAAGGCCACGGTCACGCCAAGAAGGGCGTGTTCGGCTGGTTCAACCGCAAGCTCGATGCCACCCGCGATGGCTATTCGCGGACGGTGGGCTGGTCGATCCAGCGCACCGGACGCCTGCTGATCGTCTACGTCGCGCTGCTGGTCGGCCTGACCTGGGGCTTCATGCGGATGCCCGGCGGCTTCCTGCCGATCGACGATCAGGGCTTCATCACCACCGACGTGCAGACGCCGTCGGATTCCTCGTTCGCCCGCACCGAGGGCGCGATCGAGAAGGTCGAAGCCTATCTGGCCAAGCGCTCCGGCATCGAGAGCGTCGTGTTCCTGACCGGCTTCAGCTTCCTCGGTCAGGGCATGAACACCGCGCAGGCCTTCATCACCTTGAAGGACTGGTCGGAGCGTCCGCCCGGTGACTCCGCCGCGGCCCTCGTCGACGACATCAACCGCGAATTGTCGTCGATCCGCGATGCCAAGATTTCGGCGCTGCAGCCGCCGCCGATCGACAACCTCGGTAATTCCTCGGGCTTCAGCTTCCGTCTGCAGGATCGGGGACAAAAGGGGCTGGTCGCGCTCAACGCCGCGTCCGACAAGCTGATCGCCGACGCCAACGCCAGCCCGGTGCTGCAGAAGGTGTTCGTCGAAGGCCTGCCGCCGGCGCCGCTGGTCAATCTGATGATCGACCGCGAAAAGGCCGGCGCCTTCGGCGTCACCTTCGAGGACATCAACTCCACGATTTCGACCAACCTCGGCTCGAACTACATCAACGACTTCCCGAACCGCGGCCGCATGCAGCGCGTCGTGGTGCAGTCGGAAGCTGCCAACCGGATGAACGCGACCGACATCCTGAACTACAACGTCAAGAACAGCCGCGGGCAGCTCGTTCCGTTCTCGTCGTTCGCCACCGTGGAGTGGGCAAAGGGGCCGACCCAGATCGCCGGCTTCAATTTCTATCCGGCGGTCCGCATCTCCGGTGAAGCGCGTCCGGGCTTCACCTCGGGCGACGCGATTGCCGAGATGGAACGCCTCGCCCGTCTGCTGCCGCGCGGCTTCGGTTTCGAATGGACCGGCCAGTCACTGCAGGAAAAGCTGTCGGGCTCGCAGGCGCCGTTCCTGCTCGCGCTGTCGGCGCTGGTGGTGTTCCTGGTGCTCGCCGCGCTCTATGAGAGCTGGACGATCCCGATGGCGGTGTTGATGACGGTGCCGCTCGGCATCTGTGGCGCTGTGCTGGCCGCGACGTTGCGCGGGTTGCCGAACGACGTCTACTTCACGGTGGGTCTGATCACGATCATCGGTCTGGCGGCGAAGAACGCGATTCTGATTATCGAATTCGCCAAGGATCTGCGCGCCGGTGGCAAATCGCTGATCGATGCCACGATGGAAGCCTGTTATCTGCGCTTCCGCCCGATCGTGATGACGGGCCTGGCGTTCATCTGCGGCGTGCTCCCGATGGTGTTCGCCAGCGGTGCTGGCGGCAAGAGCCAGAATGCGCTGGGCACCTCGGTGACCGGCGGCATGATCGCCGTGGTGATCCTGGCGCTGTTGATGGTGCCGGTGTTCTTCGTCTCGATCCAGCGGCTGTTCTCGCCGGACAAGGCCAGGGAAACGACTCCGCCAGCCGACGCATCGCCAGTGCCGCCGCACGCCGTTCCGCACTAAACGCGCCACGAGCCGTTCCCGCCTTCGCGGGGACGGCTCGTAAAGCGGCCTCACGAAACCCCCGAGCTCGTCCCACATCGCATCGACCCACGCGATCACCGCCGGGTCCATTGCGAGCACCTCGCCCCACGGCCGCGAGGTCTCGGCGCCGATCTTGTTGGTCGCATCGATGCCCATCTTGCCGCCGAGGCCGGATTTCGGCGAGGCGAAGTCGAGATAGTCGATCGGGGTGTCGCTGACCACGACCAGGTCGCGCGACGGGTCGGAGCGCGTCGATACCGCCCACATCACGTCGGTCCAGTCGCGCACGTTGATGTCGTCATCGACGAGTCCACCACGGTCGGCGCCTACCGCAAGGCATGGCGATGACGGGGACGTTGGTAGGTGAAGCAATGAGTTCAAACATGCAATTGACGCTCGGACCGGTGCTGTTCAACTGGAAGCCCGACGAGTGGCGCGATTTCTATTATCGTATCGCGGAGGAAGCGGCGGTCGATACCGTGGTGATCGGCGAGATCATCTGCTCGAAGCGCTCGCCGTTCCTCAAGGATCACATGCCGTCGGCGGTGGCCCGGCTCCTGGCCTGCGGCAAGCAGGTCATCCTCGGCGCGCTGACGCTGATGTCGCTGCCGCGCGAGCGCAAGCAGATGGTCGAACTGGCCGACGTCACCGCCCTGCAGATGGAAATGAACGACATCTCCGTGCTCGGCCTGCTGGCCGGACGGCCGCATGCGATCGGGCCGTATGTCAATGTCTACAACGAGGCGGCGGCGAACTATTTTGCCTCGCGCGGCGCGGCGCGGTGCGGATCTGCCTGCCGCCGGAATTGCCGATGACGTCGATCCGGACCATCGCCGCGGCCCTGCCGGACGTTACTTTCGAAGTGTTCGGTTTCGGCCGTGCGCCGCTGGCCATCTCGGCGCGCTGCTATCATGCCCTCCTGCATGATCTCACGAAGGATAGTTGCCGCTTCGTCTGCGAGCAGAATCCGGACGGGCTGGCGGTATCGACATTCGACGACGAGCCGTTTGTGGGAGAGGGTGGATCGAACCGCGCAGCGGTTCGAGACGGGTGAGGGGAGCCACAAGCTCCGAGCTCCGCAGGCCCCCTCATCCGTCACGGCCTGCGGCCGTGCCACCTTCTCCCACAAGGGGAGAAGGAAGAAAGAGCCCACACTCGCCGCTGCTTAGAGCGGCTTCAAAATTTTCGTCAATTCGCCGTTCACGAATTCATTGCCGCACACGATGTTGCCGGTCTTCAGCACGTCGCCGCCATGGATGTCGCCGACGGTGCCGCCGGCTTCCTTGATCAGCACGATGCCGGCCGCGATATCCCACGGCTGCAAATTGCGCTCCCAGTAGCCATCCAGACGACCGGCGGCAACGAAAGCGAGATCCAGCGATGCCGCACCGAAGCGGCGCAGACCGGCGACCTTCGGCTGCAGCGCCGACATTTCGCGGCGCGACAACTCATGGTCGCCGCGGCCGATATGCGGCAGGCCGCAGGCGATGACGCATTCGTTGAGTTGCTTGCGGCCGGCGACGCGCAGGCGGCTATCGTTGAGGAACGCGCCCGACCCCTTCTCGGCCATGTAGAGCTCGTCGTTGGCGGGATTGTAGATCAGGCCGGCGATGGCGACGCCCTCGCGCAGCAACCCGATCGAGACCGCGAAATGCGGAATGCCGTGCAGGAAGTTGGTGGTGCCATCGAGCGGATCGACGACCCACATGTGGCTCTTGTCGGTGCCTTCGCGGTTGCCGCCTTCCTCGCCGAGGAAGCCGTAGCCGGGGCGCGCCTTGTTGAGGTCGGTGTAGAGCATTTCCTCGGCGCGCTTGTCGGCGAGGCTGACGAAATTCGCGGGGCCCTTCATCGAGACCTGCAGATTCTCGACCTCGCCGAGGTCGCGCTTGAGGCTGCGGCCGGCGCGGCGCGCGGCTTTCACCATGACGTTCATCAGGGCTGAATTGATCATGATTGCGCTCGGTGACCTGAAAGGTCAGGTCTCAATTGGAAGGACAGGGGATTTGCTGGGCGATGGGTGCCCTGCAAGCGGGCGAAGGTCAAGGGCCGATCATTTCGGGCTGGTCGGGCTGCCCAGCCATTTGCGGGCGGCGTCCTGCGCCTTGGTCCGGTCCTCCGGCGTGGCATTGGCCAGCGCCTCGTCGAGGAACAGGTCGCCCTTGCCGGCGGTCTTGGCGACGATGTGCCATTTCAGCCCCTCGATCCTGTCGGCGGCGTCGGCGCGGTTGACCAGTACCCGCGCCAGCCGGTTCTGGGCGATCGGGCTGTTCTGTTTCGACGCCTTGCGCAGCAGCGCGACGGCGCCGGCCTCGTTCTTCGGTGTCCCGGTGCCGTTGTAGAGCGCAATGGCGTATTCGACGGAGGCATCAACATTGTCGGCCAAGGCTGCGGCCTGCAGCAGCCGGACGGCCTTGTCGAGGTTCTTCTCGACGCCGGTGCCTTCCTTGTAGAACGTCGCCAGCGCGTATTGCGCTTCCGGGTTGCCGGCATCGGCCGCCACCCGCAGCAGTTCGGCGGCGCGCTTGAGGTCCTGCGGAAAGGTCTGGCCGTCGAGATAGAGCAGCGCGAGATTATAGGCCGCCTTGGGATTGCCGAGCTTGGCGGAGGAGGCGAGCCATTTGGCGCCTTCCTCGCGGTTGCCGGTCTTGCCGCGATCGGACAATCGCAGCATGGCCAGCGCAAACATGCCCTCGCGGTCGCCGCGCTCGGCGGCGCGCTGATACCACTCCGCCGCCTTGGCATAGTCGCGCTTGACGCCCATCGCGTTGGAATAGAGCTCGCCGAGCATCGTCATCGCCTTGGGGTCGTTGTTCTCCTGGGCGCGCTGGGTGGCGAGGTCGAAGGCGGTCTTGTACTGGCCGCGCTGATAGGCGCCGTAGACCAGATCGAGGTTGGGGTCGGTCGGTGAGGCGGCCGCGGGCTCGGCCGGCTTGGCGGGGGCGGCCTTCTTGGCGGCGGCAGCCGGCGCCTTCGCAGCAGGCGGCGTTGCCTTGGGCGGCGCTTTCGGGGGCGCGGCCTTGGCCGGTGCCTTCGGCGGTGCCTGGGCGGACGGCGGCGTCAGCGAGATCTGCGCTGCCGCGGGAGCAATCGCGAGCGCGCATCCGGCCCAGAGTGTGAGGCAACGCAGAACCTTCATTCCGGCGTCATTCCTGCTCGGCAGCGGCTTTGGCGGAAACCGCGGCATAACCCTGCTTGATCGCTGCTTCGGCGTCCAGCAGCGCCGCTGCGGGCCCGCGCGGGTCGTCCCAGATCATGTCGCCGACCAGCACGAAATCGGCGCCGGCGGCGGCGAATTCGCGGACCTCGTCCAGCGTGGCGGCATAGCCGACGCAAGGCGGCTCGAACAATTCGGTCCACCACTGCAGCCGTTCGGCGATCGCTTCTACCGAGGGTCGTTCGCCATTGGCGTCGGGCTCGCCGAACAGCACGTAATCGACGCCGGCTTCGCCCGCCGCCATCGAATCGTGCCGCGTCGGCAGTCCGCCGACCCCGGCGATCCAATCGGGCTTCAGCGACGGCATCGCATCTTCCAACGCTTCGATGCCATCCAGATGGGCGCCGTCGGCGCCGGCACGCGCGACCAGTTCGGCATGGCCATCGATCAGGAGCGCCGCGCCGCTCGGCTGGATCGCCGGGGCCAGTGCCTTGATGCGCGAGATCATGGTGCGCTGGTCGGTGGTCTTCAGCCGCACCAGTACCGCGGCCACGTCGGCCTTTTTCAGCAGCGCTGGCAACATGCCAATCAGCGCCGCGGGGTCTTCCAGCAGCGGGGTTGCGAGATAGAGCCGGGGCGCGGGCGGCGGTGGAACGGGCTTGGCCAAGACTATGCTGCCTTCTTCGTTTCTTGATCCGCCGTCCATTCGCCCTTGCTGGCGAGTGAATTCATGCGGGCGCGGTGGGTGAAAGCCTGCTGGCCGGCGGCGACGTTTTCCGTCTTGCCGGCCCACGCCTTCTGCGGCGCGGCCTGCAGCGCGCGACCATAGGAGAAGGTCAGCGGCCACGGCAACCCGCCGATTCGGTTCATGGCGTCGAGATGCGCGGTGGCGTCTTCACCGGACTGGCCGCCGGACAGGAAGGCGATGCCGGGCACCGCTGCCGGCACGCAGTTCTTCAACATTCGGACGGTCTTCTCGGCGACTTCCGCGATGCTCGCCTGCGTGGGCGATTTCTTCCCGGGGATCGCCATGTTCGGCTTCAGCACGATGCCTTCCAGCGCGACGCGCTGCAGGCGCAATTCCTGGAAGGTCTTGTTGAGCACGCGCGTGGTGATCTCGACGCAGCGATCAATGTCGTGGTCGCCGTCCATCAGCACTTCCGGCTCGACGATCGGCACGATCTGCGCCTGCTGGCACAGCGCTGCATAGCGCGCCAGCGCATGTGCGTTGACGGAGATCGCCGTCATGCTGGGAATGCCGTGCCCGATATCGATCACCGCGCGCCATTTCGCAAAGCGCGCACCGCGCTTGTAGTATTTTGCCAGCCGTTCGGCGAGGCGGTCGATGCCAACGGTGACCAGTTCGCCGGGACAGTTCGGCAGCGCCTGGGTGCCCTCATCGACCTTGATGCCGGGGATCGCGCCGGCCTGTTCGATCAGTTTCACTAGCGGCGTGCCGTCGGCGGCGTCCTGCCAGATCGTCTCGTCGTACAAGATGACGCCGGAGATGAAGTTCGACATCGCGTCTTTCGAACGAAACATCATCTCGCGATAGTCGCGGCGGGAGTTCTCAGTCGACTCCACGCCTATCGCATCGAAGCGCTTCTTGATGGTGCCGCCCGACTCGTCCGCCGCCAGCAGCCCCTTGCCGGGAGCCGTCATGGCGCGGGCGATTTTGTTCAGATCGGCAAGGTTCATCGGATGTCCTGTCGGCGGAAGTCTTGAAGGCGAAAGGTGACGGATGTCAGGCAAAGCCAAGGAAAGCGGCAAGGGCGCGGTCCACCGATGCCATTCCTTCATCGGAAAGCTCACCGATCCGATCGCCAATCTTGCCGATTCCAACGCTAACGATCTTATCGACCATAATTTGAGATGGAAGCCTGAGCCCATTCGCGGCGTCTGGATCAACGTCGATACGCAACGCGGGTACGCTGCGCAAGTCACTGGTGAGCGGGAGCACCGTCAGTGAAGGGATGCCGGAGAAACGATCCGCTTGGACAATCAGTGCGGGTCTTGGCTTACCGTAGTCGCCCGGGATGACGACCGACACTATTTCGCCTCGTCTCACTTCCAGCCTTCAGCGTCGAACAGTTGCTCAATCTCGGCCAAGATCTGCTGTTCTTGCGGATCGTTCCTCAGGATCAGGCACTGCCTGCGGATATCTTCCGCATAACCAGGCGCATTTACATCCGGCACCCAGATGGTCACCGGCTTGAGGCCGGCGGCCTTCATCTTTTCGCGGTGCTTGCGCACGCGCCTGGCTCCATCGGACATGGCCGACCTCCACACGTTACATGTAACATATGGCAGGTCGGCCGGACGTTCAATAACGAACCGGGAAGATCAGGCGATCTTGGCCGCCAGTTCGCCGGAAGCGTAGCGCTTGGCCATGTCGGCGGTGGTGTGGATGGTCTTGAACTTGCCTGCCTGTCCAGCCGTGTTGAACTCCTGCAGGCGCTGCTTGCACAGCTTGACCATCGCCTCCATCGCCGGCTTCAGATATTTGCGCGGATCGAATTCTTCCGGATGCTCCGAAAGGATCTTGCGGATCTGGCCGGTCATCGCCATCCGGTTGTCGGTGTCGATGTTGATCTTGCGCACGCCATGCTTGATGCCGCGCTGGATCTCCGAGACCGGCACGCCCCAGGTCGGCTTCATCTTGCCGCCGAATTTGTTGATGATCTCCTGCAGGTCCTGCGGTACCGAGGAGGATCCGTGCATCACCAGATGGGTGTTGGGCAGCTTGCGGTGGATTTCCTCGATCACGCCCATCGCGAGGATGTCGCCGTCCGGCTTGCGGGTGAATTTGTAGGCGCCGTGCGAGGTGCCCATGGCGATCGCCAGCGCATCGACCTGGGTTTCCTTGACGAACTTCACAGCCTCGTCGGGATTGGTCAGCAGCTGGTCGTGCGACAGCCTGCCTTCGGCGCCGTGGCCGTCTTCGGCCTCGCCCATGCCGCTCTCCAGCGAGCCCAGCACGCCGAGCTCGCCCTCGACCGAGATGCCGCCGAGATGCGCCATGTCGGTCACCGTCTTGGTGACGCCGACATTGTAGTCCCAGTCGGCCGGGGTCTTGCCGTCGGCTTTCAGCGAGCCGTCCATCATCACCGAGGTGAAGCCGGCCTGGATCGCCGTCATGCAGGTCGCAGGTCCATTGCCATGGTCGAGATGCACGCAGACCGGGATCTGCGGATAGATTTCGGTGACGGCGTCCATCATGTGCTTGAGCATGATGTCGTTGGCATAGGAGCGGGCGCCGCGCGAGGCCTGGATGATCACCGGCGCGTCCACGCTGGATGCCGCCTCCATGATCGCCAGCGCCTGTTCCATATTGTTGATGTTGAAGGCGGGGACGCCGTAGTCGTGTTCCGCGGCATGATCGAGCAACTGACGCAACGTGATGCGGGCCATGGGAACTCCTTGCGAGGTAAGAACGGTGCTGTCGATCCGTGGGACCAACGGTCTGAAATGGTCACCGCTCTTAACGCGACAGACGCAGAAATCCAAGTCACCGATGGTCGCGGACGATGCGGCAGGGGAGGATGGTCGGCAGAGGCCGCCTTATCAGCTTGTCTTGGCTTCCAGCGCCGCCACGCGCTCTTCCACGGCGTTGACCCGCTCGTCGAAATCGCCGGCCGTCGCTCGCATCATGACCAGCATCCCGGCGCTGTTTCGACGGTGCTTGCGATTATCCTCTTCGAGCCGATTGAACCGATGCTCGACCGTCGCACGAAACGACGCGATATCCTCCCTGATCGCAATCAGGATATCCAGCGTTACATCTGTTGGACGCTCTGCCATGCTGGGAACATACCATAAACACCGCGTCCGGCAAGCGTAGTGTCAATCTTTTGCAACCTTCAAAACATCCACGCCCGGGAGCGGCTTGCCTTCCATCCATTCCAGGAAAGCGCCGCCCGCCGTCGAGATGTACGAAAAATCATCCGCGACGCCGGCGTGATTGAGCGCCGCCACGGTGTCGCCGCCGCCGGCGACGGAAATCAGCTTCTTCGCCCTGGTGCGCTCCGCAGCATGCTTGGCTGCCGCCACGGTGCCGGTGTCGAACGGCGCCATCTCGAACGCGCCGAGCGGGCCGTTCCAGACCAGCGTCGCCGCGTCGTTGATCGCGGCGTTGATGCGCTCGATCGATTGCGGGCCGACGTCGAGGATCATGCCGTCCTCGGGAATTGCATCCAGCCCATAGGCCTGCGACGGCGCATTGGCTTCGAACTTGAACGCCACCACCGCATCGACCGGCAGGATGATCGCGCAGTTCGCGGTTTCGGCTTTCTCGATGATGCGCAAGGCGGTGGCGGCCAGATCCTTCTCGCACAGCGACTTGCCGACGCCGATGCCCTGCGCGTGCAGGAAGGTATTGGCCATGCCGCCACCGATCACCAGCGCATCGACCTTGGTGACCAGGTTTTCCAGAAGATCGATCTTTGACGACACTTTTGCGCCGCCGACGATGGCGATCACCGGCCGGGTCGGCGCATCCAGCGCCCTGCCGAGCGCGTCGAGTTCGGCCTGCATGGTGCGACCGGCAAAGGCCGGCAGCTTGTGGCCGAGGCCTTCGGTGGTGGCATGGGCGCGGTGCGCGGCGGAGAACGCGTCGTTGACCCAGATGTCGCCGAGCTTGGCCAGTTCGGCGACAAAAGCGGGATCGTTCTTTTCCTCACCGGGATGGAAGCGGGTGTTTTCCAGGCAGAGGATGTCGCCGTCCTTCATCGCAGCGACGGCCTTGGCGGCGACGTCACCGACGCAATCTTCCGCGAAGGCGACCGGCTTGCCGATGACGTCAGCCAGCGCGGCGGCCACCGGCTTCAGCGACTGCTTGGGATCGACGCCCTTCGGCCGGCCGAAATGCGCCAGCAGAATGACCTTGCCACCCTTGCCGGCGATCTCGGTCACGGTCGCTGCAATGCGCTCCAGCCGGGTCGCATCGGTGACGCGGCCATTGTCCATCGGGACATTGAGATCGACGCGCACGAGCACGCGCTTCGATTTAACATCGACATCGTCGAGAGTGCGGAAGGAATTGGTCATGGTATTGATCCGCTATCATGGTCATCGAAACGATGGCCGTCACGCGACGGGGTGATCTTCGTTCCTTGACGAAGCGCGAACACGATGAACGCAAAGAAAAGAACGCCAACCGGAATAACTACCCAGAGCGATTGCGTCATCGTGTTCTCTTGTGCAAGCGGCTAGATAAGCTTGCCCATCGCAACGGCCGTGTCGGCCATGCGGTTGGAGAAGCCCCATTCGTTGTCGTACCAGGAGAGCACGCGGACCAGCGTGCCGTTCTGCACCTTGGTCTGGTCGAAGGCGAAGGTCGATGAGTGGGCATCGTGGTTGAAATCGATCGACACGTTGGGATGCGCCGTGGTGCCGAGAATGCCCTTGAGGTCGCCGCTCTCGGCGGCAGCCTTGAACGCGGCGTTGATTTCGGCCGGGGTGACCGACTTCTTGGCAATGATCTTGAGATCGATCACCGAGACGTTCGGGGTCGGCACGCGGATCGAGACGCCGTCGAGCTTGCCGGCCAGTTCCGGCATCACCAGGCCGATGGCCTTGGCGGCACCGGTCGAGGTCGGAATCATCGACATCGCCGCGGCGCGGCCGCGGTAGAGATCGCTGTGCAGCGTGTCCAGCGTCGGCTGGTCGCCGGTGTAGGCGTGGATCGTGGTCATGAAACCGGTTTCGATGCCGACCAGTTCGTTCAGCACCTTGGCGACCGGCGCCAGCGCGTTGGTGGTGCAGGAGCCGTTGGAAACGACCAGATGGTCCTTGCTCAGCGTCTTGTGGTTGACGCCGTAAACGATCGTCGCGTCGGCGCCGTCCGACGGCGCCGAGACCAGCACGCGCTTGGCGCCTGCGGTGAGGTGCATCGAGGCCTTGGCCTTGGCGCTGAAGATGCCGGTGCATTCCAGCGCGATGTCGATGCCGAGGTCCTTCCAGGGCAGGGTGTTGGGATCGCGTACCGCGGTGACCTTGATCTTGCCGCGGCCGATATCGATGCTGTCGCCATCGACGGTGACTTCGCCGGGGAAACGGCCGTGCACGGAATCAAAGCGCAGCAGATGCGCGTTGCTCTCGACGGAGCCGAGATCGTTGATGGCGACCACTTCGATGTCGGTGCGCTTGGACTCATAGATCGCCCGCAGGACGTTGCGGCCGATGCGGCCAAACCCGTTGATCGAAACCCGGACTGCCATTCAAGTTCTCCCTGTCGTTCTAAACCTGCGTATTACCTGCATATAGGTACGTTTAACGGCCGTTTCATGCCCTGATTGAAACGCCGGCGCAATGTGTCGGATGCGCCGGCGTTCCGGCAGGGTTAAGCCGCGTTGTGGCGCTTGGTGGCGGCGTCCACGACGGCTTCTGCCGTGATGCCGAAATATTTGTAGAGCTCCTTGGCCGGCGCGCTGGCGCCGAAGGTCGACATGCCGATAAACACGCCGTCATGGCCGATCACGGCGTCCCAGCCGAACCGCACGGCGGCCTCGATCGCAATCTTGACCGGGGCCTTGCCGATGATGGCTGCCTGCTTCTCCGGCGACTGCTGCAGCAGCAGTTCGAGCGACGGCACCGAAACCACACGGGTCGCGATGCCCTTCTCGGCGAGCTGCTTCTGCGCGACCACGGCGATCTCGACTTCCGAGCCGGACGCGAACAGCGTCACCTTGGCTTCGCCCTGCGCCGCGACCAGCTCGTAGCCGCCGGTGGCGCACAGATTGTCATCATGATGAACGGTGCGCGCCGGCGTCAGGTTCTGCCGCGACAGCGCCAGCACGGTGGGGCCTGTGGTGTTCTCCAGCGCCAGCTGCCAGCATTCCGCGGTCTCGATCGGGTCGGCCGGGCGGAAGGTTCGCATGTTCGGCATGCAGCGTAGCGACGCCAGGTGTTCGACCGGCTGGTGCGTCGGGCCGTCTTCGCCAAGTCCGATGGAATCGTGGGTCATGATGTAGACCACCGGCACGTGCGACAGCGCCGCGATGCGCATCGAAGGCCGCGCATAGTCGGTGAAGCACATGAAGGTGCCGCCGGCCGGGGCGAAGCCGCCATGCTGCGCAACGCCGTTCATAGCCGCCGCCATGCCCATTTCGCGGATGCCGTAATGGATGTAGCGGCCGCTGAAGTCTGTCGGCGTCACATCCTTGGCGTGCTTGGTCCGGGTGTTGTTCGACGGCGTCAGGTCGGCAGATCCGAGCAGCAGTTCGGGCATCACGCCGACCAGCACTTCCAGCACGATCTCGCTGGCCTTGCGGGTGGCGACGGTCTGCGGCTCGTCGATCAGCTTCTGCTTCAGCGTGCGGATCGCCTCATGGAGGCCGTCCGGTCGCTTGCGGTCGATCACCCGGCGCGTGAACTCGCTGCGGGTCGCTTCCGGCAGGGCGTCGAAACGCTCGTTCCAGTCGGTATGGGCGGTGGCGCCCTGCTTGCCGACATTGCGCCAGGCCTGCAGGATATCGTCGGGAACCTCGAACGGGCCGTAATCCCAGCCCAGCGCCTTCTTGGCGCCGGCCAGTTCCTCGGCGCCGAGCGGTTCGCCATGGGCTTTCGAGGTGCCGGCGCGGTTCGGCGCGCCGAAGCCGATGATGGTCTTGCAGGCGATGAAGGACGGTCGGTCCGAATTCTGGGCCTCCTTGATCGCGGCGGCGATGGCCTTCTGGTCGTGGCCATCGACCCGGACGGCATTCCAGCCATGGGCCTTGAAGCGCGCCACCTGGTCGACGCTGTCGGTCAGCGTCAGCGGGCCGTCGATCGAGATGCCGTTGTCGTCCCACAGGAAGATCAGCTTCGACAGCTTGAGATGGCCGGCCAGCGCTGCGGCTTCGTGGCTGACGCCTTCCATCAGGTCGCCATCCGAGCACAGCACATAGGTGTAATGATCGACGATGTCGCCATATTCGGCCGCCAGCAGCCGTTCCGCCAGCGCGGTGCCGACCGATGACGCGACGCCCTGGCCGAGTGGACCGGTGGTGGTCTCGATGCCGGCGGTGACGAAGTTCTCGGGGTGGCCCGGGGTCTTGGAATGCAGCTGGCGGAAGTTCTTCAGCTGATCCAGCGTGACGTCCTCGTTGCCGGTCAGATACAGCAGCGCGTAGAGCAGCATCGAGCCGTGGCCGGCGGAGAGAATGAAACGGTCGCGGTCCGGCCAGCGCGGATCAGCGGCGTCGAACTTCAGGAACTGGGTCCACAGCACCGTGGCGACATCGGCGGCGCCCATCGGCAACCCCGGGTGGCCGGAATTGGCCTTCTGCACGCCATCCATCGCCAGCGCGCGGATCGCATTGGCCATCTTCGAATGATCAACCTGCGTCATGTGGGGTTCCGCCTGAAATAATGTTGGGACGTAGCGCATCCGCTGGGGAACGCGGCATCGCTGCAGAGTGGTGGTATGCCAATGGAGAGGTGCTGGATAGCATCTGGCCAAAGCAGAGTCCAAGCCGGTAGACCTCTCGCGCGCCATTTTGTGGCGCTTTCTGGTGCATAGCTTCCGTGCGGCGTTGCGCCGGGCTCGCTTGCCACGTAAATTTCACCACCTAAAGGCTTGCCGAGCCGCCGCTTTTACGGTCGGCCAGCTTTCACCAGGCGTTGTCAGCCAAGGTTACGTTCCCCGAATGATCGATCGTCCTGCCTATGGTCCTGCCGGCCCGGATCCCGCCCAGAGCGGGATGGCGGAGATCGACGTGGCGACGCGGCGGCTGATGGCGGCCCTGGCCTCGTTGGAGAGCGCCGTGGAACGCCGCCGCGAGGCAGATCGCGACGAGGACGAACTGGCGACGCGGATCCAGGCGCTCGGCGCCGACCGCTCGCGGCTGGCGGATGAACTCGACGGCACGCTGGTGAAATCGCGCCGGCTGGAGCGCGCCAACCGCGAGGTCGCCGAAAAGCTCGACGTTGCGATCGGCAGCATCCGCGCGGTGCTCGAGACGGACGACACCACGGGCGACGCCGCATGAACCACGTCAGCGTCACCATCAACGGCCGGCAGTACCGCATGGCCTGCGAGGAAGGCCAGGAAACCCGCCTGCTGCGGCTGGCTGAAAGCCTCGAATCCCGCGTCGAAAATCTGCGCGGCAAGTTCGGCGAGATCGGTGACGCCCGTCTGACCGTGATGGCGGCGTTGACCATGGCGGACGAGTTGGCCGACGCCAACCTGCGCATCGGTGCGCTGGAGGAGGAACTCGCCGCGCTCCGCGACGTCCGCGTGGTCGCCGCCGACCGGGCGCGGGCCACCCAGAGCGCGGTCGCCGCCGCATTGAACTCGGCCGCCGACCGCATCGAAAAGACCACCCAGATCCTCAACCGCACCATCGGCGGCGGCATCGCGATCGGGTAGGGACAAGCCTTCTTGCCACTGGCGCAGGCGCCCCATAGCCCCTACATTGTTTTTGCGAGGCTGCGTCGCGCGTCAGGAGCCACATATCCCCGGGGCCTTATCGATCCTCACGGGAACTGTCCCTGGCCAGGTCCGTGGACCTGGCTACATGGTGCCCACCTACTTTCGTAGGTGCTCCGGGATCGAGTGCTTCAACGGCCACCGCGGCTTCGCACTATTTTTGCTTGGAGGTAGCGATGAAGCAACTTCAGGTCTCGCTGACCGACGATTTGAACGACTTTGTCGAGACCAGCGTTGCGAGCGGGAAGTACGCTTCGGACAGCGAAGTCATCAGAGAGGGTCTGCGGCAGCTCGTATTGCAGCAGTCCGACGCCGCGAAGCTGAAATGGCTTCAGGAAGCCTATCGCATCGGCCTTGAGAGCGGCGATGCGGGTGAACTGGATTTCGAAGCCCTCAAGGCTGAGGGGCGTGCGCGTCTCAAGCAGCGCGCTGCAGAATAATCCCCGTAATGCGATATTCGCGACAGGCGAGAGAAGACATTCTCTACATCTGGCAGCATATCGCGACATCCGATCACCACAGCGCCGATCGCGTGCTTGATCGTATCGAAGCACGTTGCGAGCAGCTCAAGGGATTTCCTCGCTTGGGTCCGCGGCGACCTGACGTCTTCGCAGGAGCGCGCGCACTCGTTATTGAACGTTGGCTCGCGCTCTACCGGATCGACGAATACGGTCCACGAATAGTCCGCATCGTCGATGGTGCGCAGGATCTGTCCGCCATTGCGATTGCCCCCGACGAGGATACTGATGACCAATGAGGAGGCAGCTGCTGCCAAGGCCAAATTGCGAGTGGCCGCGCTCGAACGAAGACAATCGCTAAGCCCCGAGATTCACGCCGACGCCAAGTGCCTCTTCGCCACCCGCGGGCTGCCGGTGCCCATCACCCCCACATCCGTCGTTGCCGGCTACTGGCCGATCCACGGCGAGATCGATCCGCGGCCGCTGCTCGCGATGCTGGCGGGGCAGGGCGCCACGACCGCGTTGCCCAGCATTGCCGGACAGAACGCTCCGCTTATCTTTCGCGCCTGGCGCGAGGGCGCCCCCGTTCAACGCGGCGCGCTCGGCATTTCCGAGCCGTTGCCCGAGGCCGACAGCGTGCAACCGACCATCGTGCTGGTACCGCTGTCGGCATTCGACCGCCGCGGTCAGCGCATTGGGTATGGCGCAGGCCATTACGACCGTGCGCTCGGCCTGCTGCGGTTGCATACCCACATCGTCGCCATCGGACTGGCTTTCGCCACCCAGGAAATTGACGAGGTGCCGGCCGAACCGCACGATGTTGCGCTGGATTTCGTGCTAACGGAGCGAGAGATCATCGATTTCCGGAGCATCTGATTTGCGTATTCTTTTCATCGGCGACGTGGTCGGCAAGACCGGGCGCACCATCATCCTCGACCGCCTGCCGGGCATGATCCGCGACTGGAAGCTCGATCTGGTCGTCATCAACGGCGAGAACGCCGCCGGCGGCTTCGGCATCACCGAGAGCATCTACAACGATCTGGTCGATGCCGGCGCCGACGCGGTGACGCTCGGCAACCACGCCTGGAATCAGAAGGAAGCGCTGGTGTTCATCGAACGCGCGCCGCGCCTGATCCGGCCGTTGAACTTCCCGCGCCATACGCCGGGCAGGGGGGCAGCGATGGTCGACGCCAAGAACGGCGCCCGCGCGCTGGTGATGAATGCGATGGGCCGCGTCTTTATGGAGCCGCTCAACGATCCCTTTTCCGCGGTCGGCAAGGAGATCGACGCCTGTCCGCTGGTCGAAGCAGTCGACGCGATCGTGGTGGATTTCCACGGCGAGGCCTCGAGCGAGAAGCAGGGCATGGGATTTTTTTGCGACGGCCGCGTCAGCCTCGTCGTCGGGACGCATACCCATGTGCCGACTGCCGACCATCAGATCCTGCCCGGCGGCACCGCCTACATGACCGACGCCGGCATGACCGGCGACTATGATTCCGTGATCGGCATGCAGAAGGAAGAGCCGGTGCGGCGCTTCACGACCGGCATTCCCTCCGGCCGCTTCGAGCCGGCGTTCGGCCCGGCGACGCTATCAGGAGTGGCTGTGGAGACGGACGACAAGACGGGGCTTGCGCTCAAGGTCGGCCCGGTCCGCCTCGGCGGACGGCTGTCGCAGGCGGTGCCGGAGTTCTGGGCGAGCTAAGCGCGATTGCTTCTGCTCCCCTCCCCCGCAAGGGGGGAGGGAGCGCAACTGCCGGCGCGTCGTTGCTAGTTCGTCGTACTCGCGAGTCCGCCGAGATAGGCGCGGCGCACCGCCGGATCGGACTGCAACTCCATCGCCCGGCCGTGGCCGACGATCTCGCCGTTTTCCAGCAGATAACCACGGTCGGCGATCGCGAGGCTCTCGCGGGCGTTCTGCTCGACGAGCAGCAATCCGACGCCGCTGTCGCGGACCACGCGCAACGCGGCAAACAGCTCGCGCACCAGCAACGGCGACAGGCCTAGCGAGGGCTCGTCGAGCAGCAGGATGTCCGGCCTCGACATCAGCGCGCGGCCGATCGCCACCATCTGTTGCTCGCCGCCGCTCATGGTGCGCACGGTCTGCTTCAGTCGCTCGCCGAGCTTTGGAAACAGGCCGAGCACTTTGGCACGCTGCGCCACCTCGCTTGCGCGCGCGCGCTTCGGGTTGGCGCCGAGCAGAAGGTTTTCTGCCACGGTGAGATCGGCAAAAATGCCGCGGCCTTCCGGAACCAGCGCGAGACCCGCCTCGACGATGTCGTGCGGCGCGACACGCGACAGGTCGCGGCCGCCGAGCCGGACGCGCTTGCCGGGCGCGCATGGCAACAGCCCCGCGATGGCTTTCAGCAGCGTCGTCTTGCCGGCGCCGTTGGCGCCGAGAATGACGACGATCTCGCCGCGCTCGACGTTCAGCGCCGCCTCGCTCAGGGCGCGGTGCTGGCCGTAGGACACGCTGATGTCGGACACCTCAAGCATCGAGCGGTGCTCCCAGATAGGCCTCGATCACCGCGTCGTTGGAAAGTACCATTTCCGGCGTGCCCTCGGCGATCTTGCGGCCGCTGCTCATCACCACGCAGCGATCGCACAACGATCGAATCGCATCCATGACATGCTCGACCAGCAGGATCGACAGCCCTTCCTGCTTCAGCGACCGGATCAGTTCGATGCCGATCAGCAGCTCGGACGGGTTCAACCCGGCCAGCCATTCATCGAGCAGCAGCAGGCGCGGCCGCAGCGCCAGCGCGCGCGCCAGTTCGAGTCGCTTGCGATCGATGTAAGTCAGGTCGGTGGCGGCACGCGGGCCAAAGCCGGCGAGGCCGACGCGCGCCAGCAATTGCGTTTCGGAGGCATCGAGTTCGGCGCCCGTCAACAATGGCCGATGAAACGCCAGGCCGGCGCGGACATTCTCCGCGCAACTCATGCCGTCGAGCAGCCGCACGAGCTGGAACGTCCGCGCCAGCCCAAGCCGGGCCACGCGATGCGTCGGCCAGCCGGCGACGTCGTGGCCGGCGAAGTAGATCTGGCCGGCGTTCGGCTGCAGCACGCCGGAAATCAGATTGAGCGCGGTGGTCTTGCCGGAACCATTCGGGCCGAGCAGGCCGACGATCTCGCCGCGCCCGACCACGAGGTCGAGCTTATTGACGGCGATCAGCCCGCCGAAAGCTTTGGTCAGGCCTTCGATGGCGAGCGCCGGCGCGGCGTCGATTTCGCTCATGCCCCGGCGCTCCGCACTTGCGGGCGCGCTGGCCGCCAGGCGCGGAGCCGCTCCCACAGGCCGGCCACGCCGGATGGCAGCGCATAGACGATCAGCAGGAACACCACGCCCATCATCAGGGTCGAGGTCGCGGGAAAGCGCGCCGAGAGAAACTCAAACAAGAGCGTCAGTGGAATCGCGCCGAGCGCCGGGCCCCACAATCGGTGCGCGCCGCCGAGCAGCGCCATGATCACCACTTCGAACGAGATGGTGGCATTGAATGCGATCGACGGTTCGATATAGGTCCAGCGCGGCGACATGATCGCCCCGACCAGCGTCATGAAGGTCGCGGTGATGGCGAACAGCGCGACCTTGGCGACGGTGACATTGATGCCGCAATGCCGCGCCACGGTCTCATCCTCGCCGATGATGCGCAAAGCAAAGCCGAAGCGCGATCGTGCAATCAGGTAGCCGGTGGCGAACACCACGACGCACAGGGCGAGCAACTGCCAGTAGATGTCGGCCGGGGTGATGTCGACGAACACATAGCGGCCGAGCACGCGCGAGATGTTGACCTCGTACCAGACCACGATCTGGCGAATGAGTTCGGCGAGACCGAAGGTGAAAATGACGAAATGCACGCCGCTCAGCCGCAACGTCGAGAGGCCGACGAGCACTGCCATCGCGGCGCCAATGCCGGCGGCCACCAGCAATACCAGCGACCACGGCAGCTGCTCGCCGAGCACCGCCACGGTATAGGCGCCGACGCCGAAGAAGGCGGTGGTCGCCAGCGAGACGTAGCGGGTCGGCCCGGAGAACATCCCCCAGGCGGTCGCCAGCACGGTGAACTGCAGCAGGCTGATGGCCAGGGAGAGATAATAGGCATCGACCAGGCTGGGAACGAAGGCCAGCGCAGCAATGGCGGCAAGGCCGGCGAGGGCGGCCGCAACTTGAGATGCTGTCATCGTTGCACCCGCCCGAACAGGCCGGCGGGCTTCACCAGCAGCACGCCGAGGAACAGCGCAAAATTGACCGCCAGCGTCAGGCCGGGATCGACATAGGTGGCGACCAGCGCCTCGCTGAGGCCGAGTGCCAGGCCGGCGACAAGGCAGCCGAGCAGATTGCCGACGCCGCCCATCACCACCACGATCAGGGCCTTCATGGTGAACACCACGCCGGACGTGGCGCTGAAGGTCAGGAACATGCTGATCAGCACACCGGCCGCCGCGACCAGCGCGCCGCCGAGCGCGAAAGCGAGTGCCGCTGTCTTCGTCACGTCGATCGCAACCAGCTGCGCCGCCACGGGATCGACTGCCACCGCCCGGATCGCGGTGCCGATCCGGGTCCGCGTCAACGTGAGATACAGCGCAAGGCCGACGACCACCGCGAGGCCGAAGGCCAGCATCCGGTTCAGCGCAATCACCTCACCCACCACCGTCACCGGCACGGCGAGGAACGAGTAGCTGAAATAGGCACCGCCGAACATCGTCAGCATGATGCCCTGCACGATGAACATCATGCCGAACGTGGCCAGGATGCTGTCGACCTCCAGCGCGTCGCGGGTCTTCGCACGGCGCACCAAGGGGGTCAGCAGCACGCGGTACAGCAGCCAGCTCGCGGCGAAGCTGAGGGGAATGACGAGTAACAGGCCCAGCAGCGGATTGAGCGCCCAGCCGGTGAACAGCCAGTACGACGCGAAGGCGGCGGCGATCAGGAATTCGCCGTAGGACAGGTTCATGATCCGCGCGACGCCATATTGCAGCGTCAGTCCCATTGCGATCAGCGCATACATACCGCCCAGCACGAGGCCGGTGAGAACTGCATTGGTCATTCCCTCAGTCCGGCCGCCGATTTCCGGCGATCACGGCGCCTTCCACGCCGGCTTCGGCAGGATCGGCGCGCGGGCGCCTTCGTTGGTCGATGGCCCGACGCCGTAGAAGTCGCCGTCCTGCCATTGCCCGACCCACCAGTATTGCGTCGGCATGTTGTTCTCGAGCTTGACCTTGCCGATCACGGTATCGAACGTGCCGGTCTGCAGGTCCTTGATGACCGCGGCGCGGTCGATCTTGCCGACGCGCTCGATCGCCTGCTGCAACATCTGCAGGCTGGCATAGGTCACCGCGCTGGCCCAGCGGTCGGGCTCGGCGCCGTTGGCGGCGGAGGCCTTGTGGCGCGCCAGATAGTCCTTGATCGCCTGGCTGTCTCCGCTCCAGCCGCCGATCCCCATCACGCCTTCCGCATTGGCGCCGAACTTCTGCTTGAACAGCGGAAACGCCGTGCCGACGCCGGTATAGAACACTTTCGGATTGAAGCCCGCGATGCGCGACTGCTCGGTGATCGCAATCGTATCCGGCGGATAGCTGAAGGCAATGAAGACGTCGGGGTTCAGCGCCTTCACCTCGTTGATGATCGGGCTGAGGTCCTGGGTGCCGACCGGATAGGTCTTGTCGTAGGCCAGCTTGAAATTGGCCTTGGTCAGCGCAGGCCTCGCCGCGCCGGACAGATCGATGCCAAAGCCGTCGGCGATGCTGGCCATCGCCACGGTGTCGCCGATCTTGCCCTCGGAGCGCAGCTTCACCAGCAGTTCGACCAGCGTGTTGGCGGCGCCGGCGCTGGTGCCGAGCAGCCAGAAGCTGTTTGGCCAGCGCTTGGCCAGTTCGGGCGCGCGGTCGGTCACCGCGGTGGCAGCCAGATGCGGGTAGCCGGCCTTGTTGAGGATCGGCCCCACCGCGAGGTTGAGTCCGGTGCCCCATGGCGGCAGGATGAAATCGACCTTGTCCTGGGTGATCAGCCGGTCGAGGGCTTTCGCGGCCTCTTCCGCGCTGGAGCGGTCGTCATACTGGACGACTTCGATCGGCACGCGCTTGTCGCCGAGCTTGAGGCCGCCGGCGGCGTTCACTTCCTTGACCCACAGATCGTAGTTCGGGATCGTGGTAACCGCGGCGCCGCCGGCGCCCGGGCCGGTGCGCGAGATCGCATAGCCGATCTTGACTGAGGTCTGCGCCTGAACAGTTGCGCTCGCGCCGCAGGCAGCCATTGCCAGCAGTCCCGCCGCAAAGCGGGTGAATGGTGAAAGCATGTCGTCCTCCCCGGAGCCCCGTCGCCTTTCCGGCGATCGATCGCGCTACTTAAGCGGGCATTTTTACCGTTGTCCATGCGAACAACGAGGGACGCATCGGCAATCGCTGCTGCGGTGCAGGGGCGTTTCGCCGCAGGGCGGTGCGGCGGTTGCGGTCTGTCAGTAGCGCTGCGGCACGTAGAGCTCCGGCGGCACCGGCGTGCGGTGATAATCGGGATTGCGCACGCGCGGGGGCAGTTCGACCGGCGGCTGCGCGATCTCCTGATACGGAATCTGCTCCAAGAGATGCGCGATGCAGTTCAGCCGTGCCTTCTTCTTGTCGACGGCCTCGACGACGTGCCACGGCGCTTCCGCGATGTGGGTGCGGGCCAGCATGGCTTCCTTGGCCTTGGTGTAGTCCTCCCAGCGGCTGCGTGCCTGCACGTCCATCGGGCTCAGCTTCCACTGCTTGAGCGGATCGGCGATCCGCATGCTGAAGCGCAGGTGCTGCGCTTCGTCGGTGATCGAGAACCAGTACTTGATCAAAATGGTGCCCGAACGCACCAGCATGCGCTCGAATTCCGGCACCGAGCGGAAGAACTCTTCTACCTCGTCCTCGGTGCAGAAGCCCATCACGCGCTCGACGCCGGCGCGGTTGTACCAGGAGCGGTCGAACAAAACGATCTCGCCGCCGGCCGGCAGATGCGAAACATAACGCTGGAAGTACCACTGGCTGCGTTCGCGCTCGCTGGGTGCCGGCAAGGCGGCGACGCGGCAGACGCGCGGGTTGAGCCGCTGCGTGATGCGCTTGATGACGCCGCCCTTGCCGGCGGAGTCGCGGCCCTCGAAGATCACCACGACTTTCAGTTTGTGATGCTGCACCCAGCTCTGCAATTTGACGAGCTCGCCCTGCAGGCGGAACAGTTCCTTGAAATACAGCCGGCGATCGAGCGTCTCCTGCGGGGTGTGGCCTTCCATTTCGTTGGTCAGCGCATCGAGCCGCTCGTCGTCGATCTCCAGCTCGATTTCTTCGTCGAAGCCGTCGAGCATTTCCTCGCGGATGCGGTCGTGGGCGGATTGCACGTCGTCGATGGAAAGATTGGTCATCAGGGCTCCGCGGGGGGGATCGAAAGATCGCCGTTATCACCCCACGCAAATGTCACCCGTGTGACAAACGTTCCAAAGCAGCGGCGATCGGCCGCTGCGTCGTCAGAGCTTGTAGGCCATGCGGAACCCGCCCCAGTGCCGGCCCTGGACGCGGATCGGGACGTCGATCTCGCGCATCATTACGGTGACGTTGTTGCCCATGTCGCGGGCGTAGCTCTGGATCAGATAAGCGCGGGTGTTGCGGCCGGCGGCGAGACCCGCGGGGTCGTTGAAGATGCGGCGGTTGCGTGAATTGGCAGTGTTGAAGGCGACGTCGCCGGGACGCTGCGGTTTGGAATAGATGCTGTTGTGCACCGGCAGATAGCCGTTGCGGTCGATCGCCGCACAGAACGCCATCCGCTGGTCGGTCGCCAGCAGCCTGTCCTGGAAGTCGGGCAGAGCGCGGTCGGCCCAGTCGAGGATTTTCGTACGCACCTGGACCGGGTTGGAGCCGGCGATCTCGACATAGCTCTCGTCGAACATGTCCTCGATGCGGACGGCGCCGCGGGCGACGCCATCGGCGAAGATCTTGGTGATGGCTGCGCCGG
Source organism: Tardiphaga sp. vice154 (assembly GCF_007018645.1). Classification (NCBI taxonomy): domain Bacteria; kingdom Pseudomonadati; phylum Pseudomonadota; class Alphaproteobacteria; order Hyphomicrobiales; family Nitrobacteraceae; genus Tardiphaga; species Tardiphaga sp. vice154. The sequence continues at coordinate 4,553,731 of NZ_CP041399.1, read as the reverse complement.
CGTCGATCGCGCGGGTGACGAATTCGGTGTTCTCATCGTGGATCGCCCATAGCCGGTCTTCGATGCGATCGAGCAGTCGGGCATCGGGCGTCACGAACAGCGCGCGGGCGCCGGCCGGCGAATGATCCGCGATGCGCAGCCGGCAGGCGCCGACGTCCGCCAGATCCGCCGCGACGATGTCGTTGCGTGCCAAGGAGGCCGCCCCCGGTCCGCCGATCAGGACGCCTTCCAGCGAGATCTCGTAGACCGGGGCGGTCAGCGGGCCGCTGCGGCTCTGCAGCGTGATCTGCAGGTGGCAGGGCAGCCGTTCGCGCTTGCGCTCCTCCTCGCGTTCGCTCTGGCGCAGCAGCACCGCGCAACGCGCCTTCAGCTTGGAGGCAAAGGTCGTGACCGCCCGGCCGGCCTGCGCCACATCTTTACCATGCGCGGCGGCCTCATTGGCCGCCTGGTCGATTTCGGCGGCGCTGTCGCTCACCGAGACGATGAACTCGGAGGCCTGCGCGGCATTGCCGGATATCTCGCCGGTGGTGGCATTCTGTTCGGCGACCGAGTCGTTGACGCTGGCAAAGACCGGGCGGATCGCTTCGATCGCGCTGGAGATCCGGTGCACGGCATCGACCGAGCCGGCAGCGTCTTTCTGCAGGGCGTCGATCTTGCGCTCGATTTCCTTGGTGGCGTCCTGGGTCTGCACCGCCAGCGCCTTGACCTCGGTGGCGACCACCGCAAAGCCGCGCCCGGCCGCGCCCGCGCGCGCCGCCTCGATCGTGGCGTTGAGCGCCAGCATCGTGGTCTGGCGTGCGATCTGTGCGATCAGGGTGACGACGTTGCCGATCGCCGCCGATGAATCGCGCAACCGGTCGACGGTCACGCTGGCCTCCTGCGCGGCGGCGCCGGCCTCGTCGGCGAGTCGGCTGGCGTGGCGGACCTGGCTGCCGATCCCTTCGGCCGAATGGGTGAATTTGTCGGCGGCCTGGGAAAAGGTGGTGGCGGTCGATTGCGCCGCCTGCGTGCGTTCGGCCAGCGCGTCGGAGCGGGCGCGGATCAGCGTCAGCGTGGTCGCGGTGGCTTCGGCGCCGCCGGCGACCGACGACGAGGCGCGCTCGAGCTGCCGGATCAGGGCGCCGAGTTCGAGTTCCAGCAGGTCGAGAATGTCGCGCGCCTGGTCCGCCTCCGGCGCCAGCGGTGCCTCGGCGGCCACGACAGGCGTCATCGCTGGCTCGGCTGCCTGCGGCGGCCGCTTTTGAAACAGTCCAAATGCCATGATCAAATCCGCTGCACTGCAATCCAAGCGGGTATTCTTGCACCCTTGCATGAAATCATGATTAACAAAGCGGGATTGCCGGCGTTCGCTGGCCAGAAAGCACGCCTGTTTTTGATTTTGTGGGGCGCGCGGCCTATAACCCCGCGCCGCCGACACCTTGAAGCACCACCGAATCCGAGAGAGACCGCATGGCCGGACATTCCCAGTTCAAGAACATCATGCACCGCAAGGGCCGGCAGGATGCTCAGAAGTCCAAGCTGTTCAGCAAGCTGGCCCGCGAAATTACCGTCGCCGCCAAGCTCGGCATGCCGGATCCCGCGATGAACGCGCGGCTGCGGGCGGCGATGATCTCGGCGCGACAGGAGAACATGTCGAAGGATTCGATCGATCGCGCGGTCAAGAAGGCGATCGGCGGCGAGAGCGAGAACTATGACGAGATCCGCTACGAGGGCTATGGCCCCGGCGGCGTCGCCGTGATCGTCGAGGCGATGACCGACAACCGTAACCGCGCGGCCTCCGATATCCGCTCCTATTTCACCAAGTCCGGCGGCAATCTCGGCGAAACCGGCTCGGTCGCCTTCATGTTCGACCATGTCGGCATCATCGAATACGACGCCGCCAAGGCCTCTGCCGACGACATGCTGGAAGCCGCGATCGAGGCCGGCGCCGACGACGTGGTGTCGAGCGAGACCGGCCACGAGGTCTACGCCTCCAAGGAAACCTTTCGCGAGGTCGCCAAGGCGCTGGAAGTGAAATTCGGCGAGGCCCGCAAGTCCGAACTGACCTGGAAGCCGCATAACAACGTCCCGGTCGACGACGAGACCGGCGAGAAGCTGATCAAGCTGATCGACCTGTTGAACGAGCATGACGACGTGCAGAACGTCTATGCGAACTTCGAAGTGTCGGACGCGCTGGTCGCCAAGCTGGGCGGGTAAGCCTTACTGGCATTCCGGGGTGCGACGGCCCAGCCCGTGCGAACCTCAGCCACTCCAATTGGACTGGCGGCGCCGCCCGCGCCCCGGAACGACCGTGGTGGTTTCGTCGTGCACACTCCCTTGTTGCTATTTTGTTCTTAAGCTTTCGGCGGTATCACTCCGGGCATGACAAACATGCCGATTCGCCAAGCCGTCCGCATTCTGGGCATCGATCCGGGCCTGCGCCGCACCGGCTGGGGCGTGATCGAGATCGACGGCAACCGGCTGACCTATATCGGCTGCGGCACGGTGGAGCCGGCCGATACGCTGCCGCTGGCGAGCCGGCTGCTCGGTATCCATGAGGGGCTAGCGAAGGTGCTCGGCGAGTTCCAGCCGATGGAAGCCGCTGTCGAGAACACCTTCGTCAACAAGGACGGTGTCGCCACGCTGAAGCTGGGCCAGGCGCGCGGCATTGCCATGATGACGCCGGCGATGTTCGGCATCGCGGTGGCGGAATATGCGCCGAACCAGGTCAAGAAGACGGTGGTCGGTGCCGGCCACGCCGACAAGAACCAGATCCAGATGATGCTGAAAATCCTGCTGCCGAAGGCCGAGCCGAAGAGCGCCGATGCGGCCGACGCGCTGGCGATTGCCATCACGCACGCGCACCACCGCCAGAGTGCGCAGCGCCTGCTGCGGGTGGTGGGAGCATGATCGGCAAATTGAAAGGCCTGATCGATTCCTACGGCGAGGACTATGTCATCCTCGACGTGCAGGGCGTCGGTTATCAGGTGCATTGCTCGGCGCGCACGCTGCAGGCGCTGCCTTCGCCCGGCGAGGCCGCGGTGCTGTCGATCGAGACCTATGTCCGCGAGGACGCGATAAAACTGTTCGGCTTCCGCTCCGACCAGGAGCGCGAATGGTTTCGGCTGCTGCAGACCGTGCAGGGCGTCGGCGCCAAGGTGGCGCTGGCGGTCCTCTCCACACTGCCGCCGGCCGATCTCGCCAATGCGATTGCGCTGCGCGACAAGGCGGCGGTGGCACGCACGGTCGGCGTCGGCCCGAAGGTCGCCGAGCGCATCGTCACCGAGCTGAAGGACAAGGCGCCGGCGTTCTCGACCGTCGATCCGTCGCTGGTGCAATTGTCCGGCGCCATCGAGGAGAACAATGCGCCGCGGCCGGTGTCGGATGCGATTTCCGCGCTGGTCAATCTCGGCTACGGCGCGCCGCAGGCCGCCGCCGCCATCGCCGGCGCTTCGCGCATTGCCGGCGAGGGCGCCGAGACCGCGATGCTGATCCGGTTGGGTTTGAAGGAGCTGGCGAAGTGACCGCGCGCAGCGCGTCTTCCTTCCTTCTCCCCTTGTGGGAGAAGGTGTCGCGGACGAAGTCCGCGTCGGATGAGGGGGGCCGCAAGCTTGGAGCTTGTGGCTACCCCTCACCCGTCTCGAAGTCGCTTCGCGCCTTCGATCCACCCTCTCCCACAAGGGGAGAGGGGACTTACAGCGTTCGTGGTAAGCTCATCCCATGAACCCACCGACCCGCCTAATCACCCCCGAGCGCCGCGCCGACGATATCGGGGATACCTCGCTGCGGCCGCAGAACCTGTCCGAATTCGTCGGCCAGGCGCAGGCCCGCGCCAATCTGCAGATCTTCATCGACGCCGCCCGCAAGCGCAATGAGGCGCTCGATCACGTGCTGTTCGTCGGCCCGCCCGGCCTCGGCAAGACCACTTTGGCGCAGATCGTGGCGCGCGAGCTTGGCGTCGGTTTTCGCGCGACCTCGGGGCCTGTCATCGCCAAGGCCGGCGATCTCGCAGCCCTGCTCACTAATCTCGAAGAGCGCGACGTGCTGTTCATCGACGAGATCCATCGCCTCGCGCCCGCGGTCGAGGAAGTGCTGTATCCGGCGATGGAGGATTTTCAGCTCGATCTGATCATTGGCGAAGGCCCGGCCGCGCGCTCGGTGAAGATCGAGCTGGCGAAGTTCACGCTGGTCGGCGCCACCACGCGCGCGGGCCTGTTGACCAATCCGCTGCGCGACCGCTTCGGCATTCCCGTGCGGCTGAATTTCTACACCGTGGAAGAGCTGGAAAAGATCGTCACCCGCGGCGCCCGTGTGCTGGAGATCGGCATCACGCCTGACGGTTCCAACGAGATTGCCCGCCGCGCCCGCGGCACGCCGCGCATCGCCGGCCGGCTGCTGCGACGGGTGCGCGATTTCGCTTCCGCCGCCGACGCCTCCGCCATCGACCGCAAGATCGCCGACCACGCATTGAGTGCGCTGGAAGTCGACAGCGCCGGGCTGGATGCGATGGACCGCCGCTATCTCACCACCATCGCGATGAACTACGGCGGCGGCCCGGTCGGCGTCGAGACGATGGCCGCAGCGCTGTCGGAGCCGCGCGATGCCATTGAAGACATCATCGAGCCGTTCCTGATCCAGTGCGGCTATCTGCAACGCACCCCGCGCGGAAGGCTGCTCACCTCGCACGCATTCCGGCATCTCGGGCTGAACGAGCCCTCGCGCGATCCGGCGCAGATCGGGCTGTTCGGCGCGGCGGATGAATAGGATTCGCCAGCCCGTCGAAATCTGCTAAAATGACGCCATGAGCCCGACTATCGAAAAAGCCATCGCGGCCCTGGAGGCGATGCCCGAGGAAATGCGCGAAAACGCCGTTGCACATCTCGTCAGGCAGGCCGACAAATTCAAAGCGCTGCAGAGCGCTATTGATGAAGGCATGGCCGACGTCGAGGCGGGACGCATCTTCCCCTGGGACCCCGAGGATATCTTGCGTCGGGCAAAGATTCAGCCATAGCGTCGTGATGGACCTTGTCGTCACCGGCCGGGCACGCGCTGAAATTTCAGCAGCGGTTGCCTATCGTGCCGAGCTAAATGTCTCCGCGGCCCGGCAACTTCTCGATCAGTTTACCCGCCGCTTTGACGAACTCAGACAGTTTCCTATGATGGGTCGAAGCCGAAGCGATCTTGGACCCGGTCTGCGCGCACTTCTGATCGAGAATTATATCGCATTCTATGTTGTTGAGGCTGAGCAGATCGTCATCGTTCGCGTTCTCGATGGCCGGATGAACGTCGAACGAGAGTTTTCAGAATGACCCCCCATCTCGACGGCGCCATCAGCGATGGCCTGCACCGCATGCAGGTCCGGGTCTATTACGAAGACACCGATTTTTCGGGCATCGTCTATCACGCCAATTACCTGCGCTTCATGGAGCGCGGGCGGACCAATTATCTGCGGCTGCTCGGCGCCGACCAGCGCGCTTTGTTCGCGGAGGCCGAGAGCGAGGCGCCCGGCTTTGCTTTCGTGGTGCGCTCGATGACGCTGGAATATCTCAAGCCCAGCCGGATGGACGATTTGTTGGACATCGTCACGCGGCCGATCGAGGTCAAGGGCGCCTCGATCCTGATGGGGCAGGAGGTGTGGCGCGGTGACGAACTTCTGCTCGAAGCCAAGGTCAAAGTGGCGTTCGTGTCGGGCGGTCGCGCCAAGCCGATCCCGAAGGCGCTGCGCATCGCCATGAAGGCCGATCAGGTTTAACCGTAGCCCGGATGGAGCGAAGCGAAATCCGGGGCCGCTCCATCGCCGAACGCTTTGCCCCGGATTGCGCTTCGCTTCATCCGGGCTACACTCACCCACTGGAGATCGTTCGATGTCGCGCCCGCCATTTCCGCCGTTCACTCAAGAGACCGCCGCCCAGAAGGCCCGCATGGCCGAGGACGGCTGGAATTCGCGCGACCCCGTTAAGGTGTCACTGGCTTACACCGATGACAGTGTCTGGCGTAACCGCGGCGAGTTCTTCCAGGGCCGTGATGCGATCGTCGAATTCCTCACCCTCAAATGGCAGAAGGAACACGAGTATCGCCTCATCAAGGATCTGTGGGCGTTTCACGACAACCACATCGCGGTGCGCTTCCAGTATGAATGGCATGACGATGCCGGCCAGTGGTTCCGCTCCTACGGCAATGAGCAGTGGGAGTTCGACGCGGCGGGTCTGATGCGCCGCCGCGAGGCCAGCATCAACGATGTCGCGATCGCAGAGCAGGATCGCCGTTTCCACTGGCCCGCTCCGGGACCGCGACCAGCGGATGTGCCGGGTCTGGGTGAGAGCCCTTTCTGAAGACCTGTGGAACTATCTAAACCGGGATCCCGGATCTGCGCAGCGGCATGAAGAATGCCGCGGCGCGTCCGGGAAACGCGGCGTGCTTTGCGGCTGCTTCTTCGTTACGCCGCCGCCTTGTGTCGCTCGATCTGCGCCTTGTACAGCGCGTATTCCTGCGTGATCGCGTTCGCCACGCTGGGACGTACCCGGTGCAAGTCATAGTAGCGCTTGATCGCCGGCCATTTGTTCAAATCGATCGGCGGCAAGGCCGTGGTCCAGTTGAGCACGGTCACCAGATAGGCGTCGGCGACGCTGAAATGGTCGAGCAGGTAGTCGCGTCCTTCGAGCTGGGCGTTGAGATAGTCCAGCAGCGGCAGGCCCTTGTGCAGCGCATAGGCCTTGACCTCCGCGGGGGCCGTCTCGGTCAGCAGGGGATTGAACAGGCCCTTGTGCAGTTCGGTGCCGATGAAGCACAGCCATTGCTGCAGCCGGCTGCGGTCAAGGCCCGAACCCGCCGCGATGCCCGAGTCCGGGAAGCGGTCGGCGACATATTGCAGGATCGCGGCGTTCTCCGTCAGCACGACGCCGTCGTCGGTGCGCAAAGTCGGCACCAGGCCGAGCGGATTGATGGCCCGGAAATCGGAACCGTCTGTCAGCACGCGCTTGGTCTTCGGGTCGACCTCGAGGAAGGTCGCGGTCGCGCCGGCCTCGTCGAGCGCGATGCGGGTGGCCATCGAACAGGCCATCGGCAGGAAATACAGATCCATGGGTGTCTCCATCATTGGTAGCGCCTGGTCACGCCGTCGGTTGATTTTTGTAACGTCTCGCATAATATAAAAACCGTCAAGGAATTAAATTCGAAATGGTACAAAAAAAGACGATGGCTCCGAAAGCCGCCGACTCCGCCGAGCCCAGGCGTCGTGGCCGTCCGCGGGCCTATGAGCCGGAGCGGGCGATCGGCCAGGCGCTGGCGCTGTTCCGCAAGGATGGCTTTGCGGCGACGTCGCTGGACGATCTCAGCGCGGCCACCGGCATGAACCGGCCGAGCCTCTACGGCGCCTTCGGCGACAAGCGCGCGCTCTACATCAAGAGCTACCAGCGCTACCGCGACGACTACACCGCAGCGGTGCAGGAGATCTTCAAGGACGATTGCCCGGTCCGCGACCGGCTGCGGCGCATCTACGACGTCGCGCTCGATATCTATATGCTGGGCGGCGACGCGCCGCGCGGATGCTTCACGGTGATGACGGTCGCGTCGGACGCCATTGCGGACCCGGAAATCCGCAGCATGATCCAGGAAGCGCTCGAGGCGTTGGACCGCGCCTTCCTCCGGTGTTTCAAAGCGGCCGTGGAAACAGGCGAATTGCCGGCCACGGCGGACGTCGCGACGCTGTCGCAAATGGCCTCAGCGACATTGTATGCGCTGGCGATCCGTTCGCGCGCCGGCGTGCCGCGCGGGGAACTCCAGGCCTTCGCCGCGGGCGCCGTGGACTTGCTGTGCCGGCCGGCCCCGAAATAGGCTGACGAAGATTATTCACGCGGCTCTGTCGGCGTCGCCCTGCCGTGTTCGTCTTGCAGCAAAGGGACCGCCCGCATGCTCTATGCCATTCTCTGCTATCACGACGAAGCCGTCGTCGGCGCCTGGTCGAAGGACGAGGATGACGCGGTGATGGCCAAACTTTCCGTCGTGCACGGCAGGCTCGCCGCCCAGGGGCGGCTCGGTCCGGTGGCGCGGCTGCTGCCGACTACGGCGGCGACCACCTTGCGCAAGGAAGATCCGCCTGTCGTGCTCGACGGCCCGTTCGCCGAGACCAAGGAACAGCTGCTCGGCTTCTATGTGGTGGAAGCGCGGGACCTCGATGGCGCGCTGCAGATCGCAAAAGACCTCGGCGAGGCCAATCCCGGCGGCGCCTATGAAATCCGTCCGATCGGCGTGTTCCACGGGAACGCGGTGCCATGAGCGATCTGGCCTGGATCGAGGCGTCGCTGATTTCGGCGCGGCCCCAGGCGATCGGCGCGCTGCTGCGCTATTTCCGCAATCTCGATACCGCAGAGGAGGCCTTCCAGAACGCCTGCCTGCGCGCGCTGAAGGCGTGGCCGCAGAACGGCCCGCCGCGCGATGCCGCGGCATGGCTGATCATGGTCGGCCGCAATGTTGCGATCGACGATATCAGAAAGACCGGCCGGCACGCGCCGCTGCCGGAGGACGCCGCCGAAATTTCCGATCTGGACGATGCCGAAACCGAGCTCGCCGACCGGCTCGATGGCGCGCATTATCGCGACGACATCCTGCGGCTGCTGTTCATCTGCTGCCACCCGCAACTGCCGGCAACGCAGCAGATCGCGCTGGCGCTGCGTATCGTCTCCGGCCTCAGCGTCAAACAGATCGCGCGCGCCTTTCTGGTCTCGGACGCCGCGATGGAGCAGCGCATCACCCGCGCGAAGGCGGCGATCGCGAAAGCCGAGGTGCCGTTCGAGACGCCCGGCGCGCCGGAGCGCAGCGAGCGCCTCGCCGCGGTGGCTGCGATGCTCTATCTTGTTTTCAACGAGGGCTATTCTGCTGCCGCCGACAGCGTCGATGCCCGCGTGCCATTGTGCGAAGAGGCGATCCGGCTGGCGCGGCTGCTGCTGAAACTGTTTCCGTCCGAGCCCGAGATCATGGGCCTCACCGCGTTGATGCTGCTGCAGCACGCGCGAAGCGCCGCGCGCTTCGATGCCGATGCGACCCTGGTCTTGCTCGACGACCAGGACCGCCGCCTGTGGAACGGCACGTTGATCGCCGAAGGCCTGGCACTGATCGACAAGGCGATACGGCACCAAAGAACCGGGTCGTATCAGATCCAGGCTGCCATTGCCGCGCTGCATGCCCGCGCCGCCACACCGGCGGAAACCGACTGGCTGCAGATCGATCTGCTCTATGCTTCGCTGGAGATCTTGCAGCCGTCGCCGGTGGTGACGTTGAATCGCTCGGTGGCGGTCTCCAAGTGTCGCGGTCCGCAGGCCGCGCTGGAGATGATCGCGCCGCTGGCTTCAAGGCTTTCGAACTACTTTCATTTCTTCGGCGTGCAGGGCGCCTACCTGATGCAGCTCGGCCGCCATGACGAGGCCCGCATCAGTTTCAACCGCGCCATCGCGCTGGCGCACACGTCTGCCGAAGCGGCGCATATCCGGATGCATCTCGATCGATTGATGGAGGAGTGTAGTTCAATCCCCGAAGGGCGTGCTCCCTCCCCCCTTGCGGGGGAGGGCCGGGGAGGGGGGTAACCCCCGGCGACGGCGATATGCTGGATTACAACGGCAACCCAGGGAGAGTATCGATGCAGGTCAATCCCTAAATTCATTACAGCGGCAACTGCGAAGAAGCCTTGAACTTCTACGTCAAGGCGATCGGCGCGAAGATCGATGTCATCATGCACGTCAAGGGTTCGCCCGCGGAGGAACACCTGCCGCCGGAGATGGCCGACAAGGTGTTGCATTCGCAGTTCACCATCGACGGCGAAGTGGTGATGGCGTCCGACGCGCCGCCGGCGCATTTTGAAAAGCCGCAGGGGTTTTCGGTAGCACTTCAGATCCAGGATCCGGCCGAGGGAGAAAGGATATTCAAGGCGCTGGCCGACGGCGGCGCGATCAAGATGCCCTATGGCGCCACCTTCTGGTCGAAAGGCTTCGGCATGTGCATCGACAAGTTCGGCATTCCCTGGATGGTGAACAGCGCGTTCGAGCCGTAGTGACGCCGATGTGATGTTGGTTCATCGTGCCCGGCCTTGTGCCGGGCATCGACGTGGCTAAAACGTCGAAGCCGTGGATGGCAGGGACAAGCCCGGCCATGGTGTGGAGAGGCAAGCGTGTCCGCCACCTTTTGAAAACGTTGATTGCAGCGCTGAACCGAAGAAAATCTGCATGACCTCCTTTACCCGCAACGCGATCGTGCTCGGCCTGTTGTCCGCCGTCGGACCGTTTGCGATCGACATGTATCTGCCCGCGCTGCCGGCGATCACGGCGGACCTGAAAACCACGACCGCGGCGACCCAGCTGACGCTGACGGTGTTCTTCATCGCCTTCGGCCTGTGCCAGATCGTCTATGGCCCGCTGTCCGACGTCTATGGCCGCAAGGCGCCGCTCTATGCCGGGCTTGTGCTGTTCACGCTGGGCTCGATCGGTTGCGCGCTGGCGCCCGGCATCGGCGCGCTGATTGCATTCCGCTTCATTCAGGGCCTTGGCGCTGCCGCGATGGCGGTGATCCCGCGGGCCATCATTCTCGATCTGCACACCGGCGCCGAGGCGACCCGGCTGATGGCGCTGGTGATGCTGGTATTCTCGGTCTGCCCGATTCTGGCGCCGTTGTTCGGCAGCGCGCTGATCGTGCCGTTCGGCTGGCGCGCGGTGTTCGCAGCAGTAACGCTCGTTGCGGTGATCGGCGTCGCGCTCGTGGCCACGCTGTTGCCGGAAACCCGCCCGGCCGAGGAGCGCATCAGCGGCAATGTCCGCGACGTGCTCGGCGCCTTCGCGGAGCTGCTGCGTGACCGGCATTTCCTCGGCCTCACCTTCATCGGCGGACTCGGCATGTCGAGCTTCTTCGCCTTCCTGGCGACGTCGTCCTTCGTCTATATCGGCCATTACGGCCTGACACCGACGCAATACAGCCTGGCCTTCTCGGTCAATGCGATCGGCTTCATCGGCGCCTCGCAATTCGCAAGCCGCCTCGGCAGCCAGTTTGGGATCGGCCGCATGGTGCTGACGGCGGTGTCGCTCTATGCCGGCTTCGCGGTGCTGCTGCTCGTCCTGACGCTGCTGGGCTACGACAGTCTGCGTGTGCTGATGCCGCTGCTGTTCACCTCGTTCGCGTTTCTCGGCCTGGTGATTCCGTCGACGATGGTGCTGGCGCTGGAGCGGCACGGACCGATCGCCGGCATTGCGGCGGCGCTCGGCGGCACGCTGCAGATGGTCACCGGCGGCGCCATGATCGCCGTCGCCGGATTGTTCTTCAACGGCACCACGCTGCCGATGGTCGCCACCATCGCCGTCGCCGCCGTCGGTGCGCTGCTGGTGAGCCTGGCCACGCTGCGTCACGCGGAGCCGGTCGCGGCGGCGGCGGAGTAGGGCGTCAGCCGTTGCTGCCCTCGCGCCGCAGGGTCGGCAGGCCGATGCCGGTTGCCTCGAAGCCGCCATCCACCGCCAGCATCTGGCCGCTGATGTACGTCGCGCGGTCGCTGCACAGGAAGAACACCGCGTCGGCGAGTTCGGTCTCGAGGCCGTAGCGGTTCAGCGGAATGGTGTCGTGATAGTCGGCGCGGATCGCCGGCGTGTGCACCGCCTTGGCCATCGCGGTGTCGACCGGTCCCGGCGCGACCGCGTTGACGCGGATGCCGAGCGTTGCCAGTTCGACCGCGAATTGTTTGGTCAGATGCGCGAGGCCGGCCTTGCTGGTGCCGTAGGCGGTGCGCAGCGTCGAGGCGCGCAGCGCCGAGATCGAGGTGATGTTGACGATCGCGCCGCCGCCATGCTCGCGCATCAGGGGTGCCGCGGCCTGCGTGCACAGGAACGGCCCGGTCAGATTGACCGCCAGCACGCGATCCCAGTCAGCCTGGGTGGTTTCCAAGAGCGGCTTGAAGATCGCAATGCCGGCATTGTTGACCAGCGCATCGAGCCGCCCGAAGCGGTCCTGTACCGCGGCAAAGGCCTTCGCCACCGCATCGGCATCGGAGACGTCGGCATGGATGGCCAGCGTATTGTCGGGATCGTTCAGCGCCTGGACGCTCTGCTGCAGCAACTCGCCCTCGATGTCGAGTAGCGCGACGCGATATCCCTCGCCGAGAAAGCGTTTGGCGACCGCAAGTCCGATGCCGCGCGCGGCGCCCGTCACGAGTGCGACCTTGTGCGGTGATGTGGTCATGTCCTGCCCTGTCGTTCTTGATTTTATGCAGGGTGTTTAGAGAACCTTGAAGGCCGGGACAAGCGGCAGGGCGAGCGGGATCTACCTCGCGTAGAGGACGATGCCCGCGATCACCAGCATCGCCGCGCAAGCCAGAATTCGCGCGAACGCCCCCGAAGCCGCCTTGAGACGGGCGTCTTTCATGCGTGTCTCCCCGGACATGGCAAGCCGCCGGGCATGGCTCGTCGCTGCGCGAAGAGCACCCAAGGCCGCCAGTTGATTTGACGCAGAACCACCCGAAACGAGACGCCGCAACAAGGTCCCCAAGCGCGACGGTCGATGGCTTCAGACTCGTTCAGCAATGCGGCGGCAATTTGTTGCTGCAGATGTCGGCGGGTTCCACGTCGGGCATTGCGCAGCAACCGATCGCTGCCGGCGGATCGTCAAAGTCGCATCACCTGCGCGATAAATATCGAGCTCGTGTCGGAGTTGCAGGCGCTCGTTCGTCTATGTCGGAACGCTCCATGCTGCGACGGAGCGGACCACCGATTTCCTGGTGATAGCGAAACAGGCAGAGGAAAAAACGTCCCATGCGTTTCATGATGCTGATGATCCCGCTCGGCTACGAGTCCGCACCGCCGGACGTGCAACTCGACCCCGCCGCCGCCGCGGCGATGATGAAATACAACGAGGCGCTGCAGCAGGCCGGCGTGCTGATCACGCTGGAAGGCCTGCATCCGCCCTCGATGGGCGCCCGCGTCAGCTTCGCCGGCGGCAGACCGGTCGTGAACGACGGGCCGTTCGCGGAGGTCAAGGAGGTGCTCGGTGGCTTCTGGATGATCGACGTCGCCTCCCGCGACGAGGCGATCGCCTGGGCCAGCCGCTGTCCGGCCGGCGCGAACGAGATCATCGAGATCCGTCAGGTGCAGGAGATGGCCGATTTTTCGCCGGACGAACCGCCGGCGGCCTGTGCGCTCGCCGTCAATGGTTTGGTCACCATAGGCCGCACGACCTGGATACCGAACGTCGGCTGGTAGTGGTAGTGGACTATAACGAATCCGCCGGGTTCTGAAATGGTTCGACCGCATGGCATTCGATCAATCGTCGATCTTTATCGCCATCGGCCTTTCCACCGCCGCGCTCGCGCTGACGCTGTTCATGAGCTGGCTGGTCGAACGATACAATACCTACCTGCTCACCTGGTCGATCGGTCTTGCGGTTATCGTGCCCGGCGTATTTATGTTCTTGGTATTCGGCGTTCCCTATGATGCCGGCCTGCAATCATGGTCCTTCATTCTGCTGATCTGCGGTTTCGGCCTTGTCTATGCCGGCACCATGCAGTTCTGTTCCGAGCAGACGCACTGGGCGGATGCGGCCTTCGCGAGTGCAATTGGACTGCTGCCGACCGTGGTGGCGTTCGCGTGGGGGTATTCCGGGACGGGGACGATTGCGGCGAATTGGGGCATCGGCCTCCTGCTACTCGTGCTGAACGGACAGAAATACTGGTCGGCCCGCGGTGAGACGCCGTTGTTGATGACCGCCAATGCGGCGCTGTACTTCATCACGGCCGTGTCGTTCCTGGCCTGCGGATATGAGCTGGTCCGCAACGGCCAGTACATTCTCGAAGCGCTGCCTGCCAACTGGGCGGAGACGGTCAATTCCTTCGTCATCATCGTCGGCCTCACGGGCATCGGTGCGCTGACGCTCGCCATTCACCAGATGGGGATCGCCAACCGGCACAGGTCGGCGGCGATGCGCGACCCGCTGACCGGGTTGCGCAATCGTCGCGGGCTGTTCGACGACTATCCCGACCACGCGGCAAGCGACGCGACCATCGTCGTGATGGATCTCGACCACATCAAGGCGATCAACGACCGGTTCGGACATGCCGCCGGCGACCTGGTGCTGCGGGAGTTTGCCGACATCATTCTCTCGAACATTCGTCTCAGCGAGATCGCCGGCCGGATCGGCGGCGAAGAATTCTGTATCCTGCTGTCCAATGCCACTCCGGCGGCGGCAACGGCCATGGCGGAGCGCATCAGGTCTCGCCTGGAAGCCAGGACTTTCATGACGTCGGCGGGCGCCATTCTGGCGACGGTCAGTGCCGGCATTGCCGTGCGGTCGCGTGAACTGGAGAGCCTTCAGGCGCTGCTCGACCGCGCCGACGTGGCGCTCTATCAGGCCAAGGAGGCCGGCCGCAACCGTGTCCATATCTCCGGCTTTCATCAGGCCGCCTGACGGCGATGGCCGGGACCAACGTCGGGCGCCAACGTCCGGAGCTGCGACGCCGATTTCGGGTGACCTTGCAGGGGGGCTCATGTAAAAGCCCTTCACATGAGCTGGCGCAAGGACGACCGCCGCGCCGAGCGCGGCTATCACCACGGAAATCTGAAGGAAGCGCTGCTGCAGGCAGCGCTCGGGCTGATCGCGGAGAAGGGGCCGGCGGGTTTCACCTTCGCCGACGCGGCGCGCTCGGCCGGCGTCAGTGCAGCCGCGCCCTACCGGCATTTTCGCGACCGCGACGACCTTCTTGCCTCCATCGCGCAGCGCGGCTTCGAGCAGTTCGAGGTGACGCTGGCCGCGGCCTGGGACGACGGCCGTCCTGACACGGTCACCGCCTTCATGCGGGTCGGCAAGGCGTATCTTGCCTTCGCGCGCAACGAGCCGGCCTTTTATTCGGCGATGTTCGAATCCGGCATCCCTGTCGATGCCAATCCGCTGCTGACCGCGGCGGGCGAGCGCGCCTTCGGCGTGATCCGTGCCGCAGCCGAGCGCCTGGCAGCGCTGACGCCGCCCGGCGTGACGCGGCCGCCGGCCATGATGATGGCGTTGCACATCTGGTCGATGTCCCACGGCGTCGCATCCCTGTTCGGCCGCGGCGATGCCGCCCGCCGCAAATTGCCGATGCCGCCGGAAGAACTGCTCGAGGCCGGCGTGCTGATCTATCTGCGGGGGCTGGGCTTTACGACCGACCGCCGGCCGCCGCCGGAAGCCGAGGCCGCCACGCGCGCCGCCGAGGCCGAGCGTCCTGCCGGTCCGTGGGGCAAGATCCCGAAATAATTTTCGCGGGCCGCTTGCGGATATCTTGACAAAATCCGGCTTCGGTTTACGTATGTAAATGTTATTTACATTCACCGACGGCAGGTGCCGTCATGGAGAGCGAAATGGCCGAAGCTGGTTACAATCGATGGAGTGGTCCGACCGACATGCCACGCTATCCGCAGGCGCCAATGCTGCGTCCGGCGTGGTCGCCCGGCTGGATCATCCTGACGGTGCTGGGTTTCATGTTCTGGTGGCCGATTGGCCTCGCGGTTCTTTTCTACACCATAGGGAGCAGGAAGATGGGTTGCTGGGATAATGGCGATCGGTTCGCCAACAAGATGGAGCGGATGCAGAACAAGATGGAGCGGATGCGCGGCCGCATGGAGCAGCGTGGCTTCGGCTTCGGCGGCTTCAGCCAGCCGACCTCGGGCAACCGCGCCTTCGACGAATACCGCATGGAGACGCTGCGGCGCCTCGAGGAGGAGCAGCACGAGTTCAAGGACTTCCTCGACCGGCTGCGACACGCCAAGGACAAGGCCGAGTTCGACCAGTTCATGGCGCAGCACCGCCCCCGCCCGACGCCGCCGTCGGACAACCAGGCGCAGGGCTGATCGACCGAACACCCTCTTGGGCGCCGGCCTCGCAGCCGGCGCCGGCATCGCCGCCCATCTGGCAACAGGTGGGCGGTTTTGTTTACGTGGTGGAACTTGTGCCGCAGTGCCACCTAACAAACGAATTGAGCTTCATTTCTCCGCGAGTTCGGGTCTTGGTAACCTCGCATTAACCACGCCGGGCGTCTGGTAAAGCCTGCAAAACCGCGTGCAGGCCCTCGTTTTGACATGTTGGCAGGGAATTCAAGGCTTGGCTTCGGACGGGCCATTCCTGCGAAACAACGGGCTGAACGCTGGCTTTGACGCCGCTCGCGGCGCGTGGCTGCGATCGGCAGCCGACGCCGGACATCGAACCTTCGAGGGGATACTGATCTCGTGCTGCAGAAAGTCTTTTCGCTCACCGCGCTGGCGTTGTTGCTGACGGTATCCGCAGCATCGGCACAGGCGGTCGACGTGCAGGCCGCCCCGGCGCTGGCGGCGTCCGACGTGTCGCTGGTCAATCTGTTCTGGCAGGCGCACTGGATCGTCAAGGCGGTCATGATGGGCTTGCTGGGCTGTTCGGTCTGGGTCTGGGCGATCGCCATCGACAAGATGTTCCTGTTCGCCCGCACCAAGAAGGCGATGGACCGCTTCGAACAGGCGTTCTGGTCCGGCGAGTCGATCGAGGACCTCTACCGCGCGCTCTCGACCAAGCCGACGCAATCCATGGCCGCCTGTTTCGTCGCTGCGATGCGCGAGTGGAAGCGCTCGTTCGAAAGTCAGGCACGCTCCTTCACCGGGCTGCAGATGCGGATCGACAAGGTCATGAACGTCTCGATCTCGCGCGAGATCGAGCGGCTGGAACGGCGCTTGCTGGTACTGGCCACGGTCGGCTCCGCCGGCCCGTTCGTCGGCCTGTTCGGCACCGTCTGGGGCATCATGTCGAGCTTCCAGTCGATCGCTGCGTCCAAGAACACCTCGCTGGCCGTGGTGGCTCCGGGCATCGCGGAAGCGCTGTTCGCCACCGCAATCGGCCTTATAGCCGCCATTCCGGCGACTATTTTCTACAATAAGTTTACCTCGGAAGTGAACCGCCAGGCGCAGCGCCTGGAAGGTTTTGCCGACGAGTTTTCCGCCATTCTGTCGCGCCAGATCGACGAGCGCGTTTGAGGCGATTCGTGTTGAACCTTGAACTGGGCATCCCGTCATGGGCATGAATATGGGTGCAGGCGGCGGGGGCGGACGGCGCGGGCGCCGGCGCGCCCATGTCATGGCCGAAATCAACGTCACCCCGATGGTCGACGTCATGCTGGTGTTGATGATCATCTTCATGGTGTCGGCGCCGATGCTGACTGTCGGCGTGCCGCTCGACCTGCCGCAGACCCAGGCCAAGAGCCTGGAGCAGGACAAGACGCCGCTGCAATTGTCGGTCGATATCTCGGGCAAGATCTTCATCAACGACACGGAAGTCCAGATGAACGACCTGGTGCCGAAACTGAAGGCGATCACCGATGCCCGCGGCGGCACGGACGAGCGCATCTACATGCGCGCGGACAAGAAGGCCGACTATGGCACCGTGGCCCGCGTGATGGGGCAGCTCTCCGGCGCAGGCTTCAAGCGGCTGGCCCTGGTGACCGAGGTGGAGCAGGGGACCTGACGGTGAAGGTCGACAAGACACTCGCGGCGTCCGCCGCCCTGCACGTTCTCGTGCTGGGCTGGGGACTCGTGTCTTTTTCGTCCAAGGCCTACGTCTCGATTCCCGAGGAGTCGCTGCCGGTCGATATCATTTCCGCGGATCAACTGGCGAAGGTTACGGCCGGAATCAAGACCGGCAAGAAGGAAGTCAAGACGCCGCTGGTCGAGAAGGTCGCCGAGGCCAAGCCGATCGAGGACAACGTCGGCAAGATCTCCGAAAAGCCCCCGGTGGTGACCGAGAGTACGCCGCCGCCACAGCCCAAGACGGAAGACAAGACCGCCGCCGATGCCGCCGCGAAAGCGGCGGCTGCGGCCAAGGCGGAAGCCAAGGCAGCCGCGGACTCCAAGGCAAAGGCCGAAGCCGCCACGGAAGCCAAGATCGAGGCGGAGGCCCTGCAGCAGGCCAAGGCGGCCGCCGAAGCCAAGGCCGAGGCGGACGCCAAGGCCAAGGCTGATGCGCAGGCCAAGGCGAAGGCGAAAGCCGAAGCGAAGGCCAAGGCGGATACGGACGCGAAAGCCAAGGCGGAAGCCAAGGCCAAGTACGACGCCGATTCAAAGGCCAAGGCCGAAGCACAGGCCATGCTCGAGGCCAAGAAGCCGGATCGCAGCTTCGACCAGTCGAAGATCGCGGCGCTGCTCGACAAGCGCGACCCGACCCGTGCTGCGGCGACTGGTGCCACGTTGAATTCAAACGCCGCTCTGGGCCTCGCCCATGGCAAGTCTGCGGATAATTCGGCGACCTGGGGATCGATGTTCAAGGAGCAGGTCAACCGTTGCTGGAAGAAGCCCTATGGCGGGCTCGACGCGCGACTGGCGCAGGCCGAGTTCAGCATCAAGCTGAAGCAGGACGGCACGCTGGAATCGATGCCGGTGATGCGCGGATCGCCCAACACGCCGTTCGAGCGGGTGTTCCAGGAGAGTGGCGCGCGCGCCATCATCGCCTGCCAGCCCTACAAGCTGCCAGCCGCATTCTATGAAGAATGGAAATTTTTCTACCCCGTTTTTGACAGTAAAGACCTGTAGCGGCGCGGTAAGTTGAAAGCAGAAAATATGTCCGACGATCATTTTACAAATCCGCTACTTCGCCCCAGCCGACGGCAGATCCTGTCGGGAATGGCCTCCACCGGATTGCTTCTCAGCGGCGCGCACGGCGCCTTTGGCCAGGCCCGCGTTACCGTGACGGGCGGCGAGGTGGCGCCGTTGCCGATCGCAATTCCGGCGTTCGTTGCCGGCACGGCGGGCGATAACGAAGTCGCCAATGGCGTGGCCCAGGTCATCACCAACAATCTCAAGCGCAGCGGCCTGTTCGCGCCGGTCGATCCGGCGGCCTTCATCGACAAGGTCAGCAATATCGACACGCCGCCGAACTTCCAGAACTGGAAGACCATCAACGCCCAGGCGCTGGTGACCGGTCGCGTCACCCGCCAGCCCGACGGCCGGCTGAAGGCCGAGTTCCGGCTGTGGGACGTCGGCACCGGACAGCAGTTGACCGGCCAGCAGTACTTCACCTCGCCGGAATACTGGCGCCGCATCGCGCACATTATTTCCGACCAGATCTATGAGCGCCTTACAGGCGAAAAGGGCTATTTCGACAGCCGCGTGGTGTTCGTCGACGAGACCGGCGCCAAGGAGCGCCGCGTCAAGCGGCTGGCCTTGATGGACCAGGACGGCGCCAATGTGCGCTATCTCACGCGCGGCGCCGATCTGGTGCTGACGCCGCGCTTCTCGCCATCGACGCAGGAAATCACCTACATGGAATTCGGCCAGGGCGACCCGCGGGTCTACCTGTTCAACATCGAGACCGGACAGCGCGAGATCGTCGGCAATTTCCCCGGCATGTCGTTCTCGCCGCGCTTTTCGCCGGACGGCCAGCGTGTCATCATGAGCCTGCAGCAGGGCGGCAATTCCAACCTGTTCGTAATGGATCTGCGCTCGAAGTCCACCACGCGCCTGACCGACACGCCGGCAATCGATACCTCGCCGTCCTATTCGCCGGACGGTGCGCGGATCTGTTTCGAGAGCGACCGCGGCGGCAAATCCCAGATCTACGTGATGGGAGCCACGGGCGGCGCCGCGCAGCGCATTTCCTTCGGGGACGGCACCTATTCGACGCCGGTGTGGTCGCCGCGCGGCGACTACATCGCCTTCACCAAGCAGGGTGGCGGCCAGTTCTCAATCGGCATCATGAAGCCGGACGGCTCCGGTGAACGGCTGCTCACCTCCGGCTACCATAATGAGGGGCCGACCTTCGCGCCGAACGGCCGCGTCATCATGTTCTTCCGCGAGCAGGGCGCGGGGCCGTCGCTCTATACGGTGGACGTGTCCGGTCGCAACGAGCTCAAGGTGCCGACACCGGGCTTCGCCTCCGATCCCGCCTGGTCGCCGCTGCTGTCGTAGTGGCCAAGATTCGCGAAGCCGTGGCGGCGCGCGCGCCTTGAGGCTAGGCAGACTTTGCCTAGCCTGCTGAAATCATAGCCATTTCCGGCTTTCTGGGGAACTTGCAACGTCTTGGTAAGGATCTTCCCTTAGAAAGGTAATACCTCCGGAATTTATCGTTACGCGTTGAAATCAAATGGACGGCGCGTGCTGATGCAAGTGGTCAAGCCTGAAACAGCTCAAGACGACAAGATGCTGCCTCCCAGCATCTATGCAGCCTTGGTCAACTCGCTGTTCCAGAATTCAGCGCCGATTTTTGCCGGCACGCTGTGCGCTGCTGCCGCCGCCATCATGACAGTATGGAAAACCGGCAACCACTGGCTATGGATGTGCGCCGGCCTGATCATCGTGATCGGCGTGGCGCGCGCGTTTCAGATGCACCACTACGAGCGCGAACGGCGCAGTGATGGTCCGCTGACGCCGGAACGTGCCGCCTGGTGGGAGCCGCGCTACAAGATCGGCGCTGACCTCTATGCGGCCTCGCTAGGCCTGTGGTGTTTTGTCGTGCTGCTCGGCAGCGACGACCCGGTAGCGCACATGCTGTGCACTGCCGTCACGATCGGTTACATCGGCGGCAGCGTCGGTCGCAACTACGGCCGTCCGCTGATCATCCAGGCGCATATCATTAATGCGACCGCGCCGATGTCGCTGGCTTTGGCGCTGCGCGGCGATCCTTATTATGTCGGTCTGGCCGGCCTGCTGATCCTGTTCTTTATCGGCCTGCGGCTGATCAATCTCAATCTGCATCTGATGTTCGTCAAGGCGCTGACCGAAACCGAACGGGCTGCGGCGCTGGCCAGGCAATTCGACACCGCGCTCAACAACATGCCGAACGGGTTGTGCATGGTCGGTGCCGATGGCCGTCTGGCCGTCATCAATGACCGCTTCAATCAGATGATGAACGGCATAGGCGAGCCCGTGCAGCCGGGCGCAAAGGTCCGTGAAATGATCGCGGCCTTCGTCGATGCCGGCACGGTTTCCGCCGCAAGCGGCATGACGATCGTGGCCGAGATCGAAAACTCGAAGGCGGCCGAGATCGTCACCATCGACCATGCCTTCACGCAGGAACGCGCGCTATCCTGGAAGTTTCAACCCATGACCGGCGGCGGCACCGTCGTGCTCGTCGAGGATATTACCGAGCGGCGCAACTCCGAAGCCCGCATCAGCCACATGGCGCGGTTCGACGAACTGACCGGCCTGCCCAACCGGATCAGCTTCCGCGACGAGATCGGTCGCCTGCTGAAGGGGGCCGATGCCGCTTCGCTGTCGGCGTTGCTGTTCGTGGATCTCGACCAGTTCAAGCAGGTCAACGATACGCTCGGTCATCCCTGCGGCGACCAGCTGTTGTGCATGGTGGCCGACCGGATCCGCGAGATGCTGCGGCACGAGGACTTCGTGGCACGGTTCGGCGGCGACGAATTTGTGGTCTTCCAGCGCGGCATCACGACCAGCCATGACGCCGCGGATCTGGCGCAGCGCATCGTCGAACGTCTCAGCGAGCGCTACGAGGTCGACAATCATCAGGTGGAAATCGGCGCCAGCGTCGGCATCGCCATGACCCAGCCCGAGGTGAGCGCCGACAGCCTGTTGAAGAATGCCGACATGGCGCTGTATCGTGCCAAGGCGTCCGGCCGCGGCACGTTCTGTTTCTTCCGAGAAGAGATGGCGCAAACGGTGGAAGCGCGCCGCGTGCTCGAACTCGACCTGCGCAAAGCGCTCGCCAACGAGGAATTCGAGCTTTACTATCAGCCGCTGGTCCATCTCAAATCCGGCCGGATATCGACCTGCGAAGCCTTGCTACGCTGGAATCATCCGGTTCGCGGAACGGTGTCTCCGGTCGACATCATTCCGATCGCGGAAGACATGGGGCTGATCGTCGACCTCGGCCGATGGATCCTGCGCAAGGCCTGCATGGAGTGCATGAAGTGGCCGGATGCGGTCAGCGTCGCGGTGAACTTCTCGTCGCAGCAGTTTCACCAGCGCGACGTCCTGGGCGAGGTGCGCTACGCGCTCGAAGTATCCGGTCTGCCGGCGAACCGGCTGGAGATCGAGATCACGGAATCGTCGCTGCTGAAGAACACCCAATGGACACATGACGCGCTGTCGCAATTGCACGCCGCGGGATGCCGGATTTCGCTCGACGATTTCGGAACCGGCTATTCGAGCCTGAGCTATCTACATAATTTTCCGTTGCAGAAAGTGAAGATCGACCGCTCCTTCCTCGAAGGTATCGATACCGATCGGCCGCTGACGCTGTTGCGCGGCGTGGCGCGGCTGAGTGCTGATCTCGGCATGTCGGTGGTGGTCGAAGGGATCGAGACCAACGAGCAGCTCGAGCTGATAAGTGCCGACGGCACGGTGACCGAAGCGCAGGGCTATCTGTTCAGCCGCCCGGTGCCGGCCTCGCGCGTCCGCCAGTTGCTGAATGCCTCGCATGGCCGGCAGCAGGACGACGAACGACAGAAAATTCTGCCGTTGCACTCGATCGCATAAGGGCGGAGCAGCAATCTGTTTCCAAATATTTTCACGTCGTCAGGCGCGATGTCATTGGATCCTTAACCCTGTTCGATACAGTTCTTTGACTTATGTTGGGAAGTTATTAACCTTCATAGGTGTTGGGATACGCGTTAGAAAGGCGTAAAATGGCTGCGGTCGAGGCGGTTGGTAAGTTCATCGGACATGGCAGCGACCTACTAGACAGAGTGGATTATCGCCTCGCGGAGACCGAAGCCGAAAAGGAAGCGATCTATCGGTTGCGCTACCGTGCCTATCTTCATGAGGGCGCCATCGAACCGCGGGACGACCGCCGACTGGCGGATCGCTTCGATGGAGCGCCGAATTCCTGGACCTTCGGCGTGTTCGTCGATGGCCAGCTGGCCAGCTCGTTGCGGATCAGCGTCGCGACCCCGGACTATCCGGACTCGCCGGCCGTCGAGGCCTTTGCGGACATTCTGAAGCCGGAACTGGCGCTCGGCAAGACCATCGTCGATCCGAACCGCTTCGTGGCCGAGCCGACGCTGAAGCTGCCGCATCTGCCCTACATGACGCTGCGGCTGGCTTACGTTGCTTGTTCGTACTTCAATGCCGACCTTGGTACCGCCACCGCGCGCGCCGAGCACCAGGCGTTCTATCGCCGGGTCTTTTTGCACGAGCCGCTGTGCCCGCCGCGTCCCTATCCGACGCTGACCAAGCCGCTGGGTCTGATGGCGGTCAACTTCCCGGCGCTGCGCGAGAAGGTGTTTGCGCGCTATCCGTACTTCCGCTCCAGCTTCTTCGAGCGGCGGATGCTGTTCGAACGCAACGGCCTGCATGCCTCGCCGGCGCTCGGCGGCCCCGAGTTCCCGGTCGATCCGGCTGCGGCGTGTTCCGTTCGGACCGGCTGAGGTCGCCCGCCTGCGGTCAGCCGCCCTGCGGGCACCCGGGGCGCCGCGCCGGCTGGGCATCGTTCACCGTCGCGCCACATTTACACCCCATTAACCATCAGGCGGCTTTTCGGGGACGTGTGGCTTTTGATGGGTTTTGGCAACACTCCATCAAGGTTGACGGAACGTTCGCTTAACCAACGCCCTGTAGACCAAACACAGTTGGACAAAGCGCGAGCGTGGAGGCTCCGAAATGAAACCTCAGATGCGAATCCTCCAGGGATTAAAACTGGCTGCGGTACTTGCCGTGGCGCTTTCGATGGGCGCTTGCGCCAACAAGAATCCGCTGGGCGGCGATGGCGCCGGCGGCATGGCCAATGCAGCGTCGCCGGGCAGCCAGCAGGACTTCGTGGTCAATGTCGGCGACCGCGTGTTCTTCGAGAGCGATCAGACCGAGCTGTCGCCGCAGGCGATCGCCACGCTGGAGAAGCAGGCGCAGTGGCTGCAGCAGTATAACCGCTACGCCTTCACGATCGAGGGCCATGCGGATGAACGCGGCACCCGCGAGTACAACATCGCGCTCGGCGCCCGCCGTGCTCAGTCGGTCCGGACCTTCCTGGCCTCGCGCGGCATCGATGCCAGCCGGATGCGGACCATCTCCTACGGCAAGGAACGCCCGGTCGCGGTCTGCAACGACATCTCGTGCTGGTCGCAGAACCGCCGCGCCGTTACCGTGCTGAACGCCGGCGCCTGAGCCAGAGCCTCGATAACAGCGAACGGCGTCTGCCATGCGGCAGGCGCCGTTTTTGTTTGATGCGGCGGCTTTGCCGCTGTCGGAAGACACATTTTCGGCGTAGTGAAATTCTCATCGTGATGCGCGCCGATGGGGCGTGAAACCAATCATTCTCAGGCACACATGTCATCCAGATCTCATTGGTTCGCCGGCGCTGCGTTCTTCTCCCTTGTACTCGTGACCGCTTCGCCTGTGTCCGCGCAGTTGTTCGGTCAACCGGCGCCGCGTCAGCCGGACTACAGCCAGCAGTCGGGCGACGACGATGCCGATCAGGGGATGCAGATCGAGCGGCTGCAGAGCCAGCTGCGGAAACTCACCGGGCAGAACGAAGAGCTCCAGTTCCGCAACCGCCAGCTCGAGGAGCAGTTGCGCCAGTTGCAGGCCGGCGCGCCGCCGGCGGGCGCGCGTCCCAACGTCGCCGCAGCCCCCGTGCAGGCCGCGCCGGCGCGCCAGCAGCCGCTGCAGCCGCAGGTCTATGATCCGCAGCCGCCGGTCGCTGCCGCCGCGCCGGTCGTGCAAGACCCCGCGCCGCCGCAGCGCGGCGGACGGCGCAACGATGCCTTCGATCCCAATGCCAATCCGAATGCGCCGGGCGTGCCGCGCGCGTTGGGCGGCGGCGGGCAGCCGATACCGTCCACCGCGCCGGCGGCGATGCCCAACGCCCGCGGGGCAGGGGAGCCTCTGCCGCTCGGCAATGCCGCGCCGGCCGCAGCCGGCGCGGGCCTCACGACGCTGCCGCCCGGCAGCACGCCCAAGGACGAATTCGATCTCGGCATCGGCTACATGCAGCGTCGTGATTACGCGCTGGCCGAAGAGACCATGCGCAACTTCGCGCAGAAATATCCGACCGACCCGCAGCTCGCGGATTCGCAATATTGGCTCGGCGAAAGCTTCTTCCAGCGCCAGAAGTATCGCGACGCCGCCGAGGCTTTTTTGGGGGTCACCACCAAGTTCGATACGTCGGCCAAGGCGCCGGACGCGCTGCTGCGGCTCGGGCAGTCGCTGGCGGCGCTGAAGGAAAAAGAGGCGGCCTGCGCCGCCTTCGGCGAAGTGCTGCGGAAATATCCGCGCGCCTCAGGCAGCGTGAAGACCGCGGTAGACCGCGAGCAGAAGCGCGTTAAGTGCTAGGGTTTGATTCTTGCATTTGAGCTGCCGCGACGCACTGGCGGTGCGCTCCCTCTCCCCTCTAGCGAAGCTTCGCTTCGCGCGGGGGGAGAGGGCTGGGGTGAGGGGGCACCGGCCTATCGGTGGCGCTTAGCCCCCTCACCCGGATTGCTATGCAATCCGACCTCCCCCCAACGGGGAGAGGTGACACAACATGGCCTTCCGATGCGAGACGACGACTCATCGCCCATCCCGGCCCGCGAAGCGAAGCAGCTATTCGCCGACTGGCAATCCGCTCCGGCACTGATCCTGGCCGTGTCCGGCGGACCGGATTCGGTCGCGCTGCTGTGGCTGGCTGCGCGCTGGCGACGCGCGTTGAAACGCGGGCCGGCGCTGCTGGCGGTCACGCTCGACCATGGTCTGCGGCCTGAAGCGGCGCGTGAGGCCCGCGACGTCAGGAGACTGGCGGCGTCGCTCGATATCCCGCATCGCACCTTGCGCTGGACCGGCGCCAAGCCGTCGGCCGGACTGCCCGCCGCGGCCCGCGAGGCCCGCTACCGATTGCTGGCCAGGGCCGCCAAACGGCACAAGGCAACGCATATCCTGACCGCGCACACCCGCGACGACCAGGCCGAAACCCTGCTGATGCGGATGGCGCGCGGCAGCGGACTGGCCGGACTTGCGGCGATGGCGCGGCAAACGCGGCTCGACGGCGTGGTGCTGGCGCGCCCGTTTCTGGGCGTGCCCAAGGCCCGGCTGATCGCGACGCTGGCGAAGGCGAAGGTCGGATTTGCCGAGGACCCGACCAACCAGGATCCGCACTTCACCCGGCCGCGCTGGCGCGCGCTGATGCCGAAGCTCGCCGCCGAGGGTTTTGATTCGCGCAATCTGGCGCGGCTGGCGACGCGGCTGGCCCGCGCCAATGTCGCGCTGGAAGGGCTGGTCGACGGCGCCGAACAATTCCTGGCGCTGAGAAGCGGTGCCGCCCGGCCCGGCATCGACGCCTGCGGCTTCGCTGGTCTGACCGAGGAAGTCCGTCTTCGCCTGCTGCTGCGGATGATCGGCCGGGTCGGACATGAGGGCCCGGCCGGCCTCGGGCAGGCCGAGGCGCTGCTGGCCGCGATCGATCGGGCCATGCTGGCGGCAAACAAAGGTATCCGGTTGAAGCAAACGCTGGCTGGTGCGTTGATTACGCTCTCCCACGACCGGCTGCGAATCGATCCCGCGCCGCGGCGCCGGCGCCGGGATTGATCCAAAGCAACGGCCCGGCCGGCCAATGGCTTAACCACGGCGGCGTGACCGCCATGATTTAAACCGGATGCCGGGCTACATGCGTTAAATAGTCCAGTCTGGTTCCCTTGGCAGCGCGCTCTGTCGCACCTAGATTGTATCCAACCGACCCAGGGTAATTCCCTTGAGGCGACCCAAGGGAATACGGCCGCGATCCGCGCGGCGACGAAGGAAGATCGATGAACGCGAACCTGCGCAATTTCGCCCTCTGGGTCATTATCGTTTTGTTGTTGCTGGCGCTGTTCACGCTGTTCCAAAATCCGGGACAACGCGCCGCCTCGCAGGACATCTCGTTCTCGCAACTGTTGAGCGAGGTCGATCAGAACAAGGTCCGCGACGTCGTGATCCAGGGGCCGGAGATTCACGGCACCTTCACCAACGGTTCCAGCTTCCAGACCTACGCGCCTTCCGACCCGACGCTGGTGAAGCGCCTGTATGACGGCAAGGTCTCGATCACCGCCAAGCCGCCCGGCGACAACGTGCCGTGGTTCGTCTCGCTGCTGGTCTCCTGGCTGCCGTTCATCGCGCTGATCGGCGTGTGGATCTTCCTGTCCCGTCAGATGCAGGGCGGCGCCGGCAAGGCGATGGGTTTTGGAAAGTCGCGCGCCAAGATGCTGACGGAGGCCCATGGCCGCGTCACATTTGAAGACGTCGCCGGTGTCGATGAAGCCAAGCAGGACCTGCAGGAGATCGTCGAATTCCTGCGCGACCCCGGCAAGTATCAGCGCCTCGGCGGTCGCATTCCGCGCGGCGTGCTGTTGGTCGGCCCTCCCGGTACCGGCAAGACGCTGATCGCGCGTGCGGTCGCCGGCGAAGCCAACGTGCCGTTCTTCACCATCTCGGGTTCCGACTTCGTTGAAATGTTCGTCGGCGTCGGCGCCTCCCGCGTCCGCGACATGTTCGAGCAGGCCAAGAAGAACGCGCCTTGCATCATCTTCATCGACGAAATCGACGCGGTCGGTCGTCATCGTGGCGCCGGTCTCGGCGGCGGCAATGACGAGCGCGAGCAGACCCTCAACCAGTTGCTGGTCGAGATGGACGGCTTCGAGGCCAATGAAGGCGTGATCCTGATCGCCGCGACCAACCGTCCGGACGTGCTGGATCCCGCTCTGCTGCGTCCCGGCCGCTTCGACCGCCAGGTCGTGGTGCCGAATCCGGATGTCGTCGGCCGCGAGCAGATCCTCAAGGTTCACGTCCGCAAGGTGCCGCTGGCGCCGGATATCAACCTCAAGACCATCGCACGCGGCACCCCGGGCTTCTCCGGCGCCGACCTGATGAACCTGGTCAACGAAGCCGCTCTGACCGCCGCGCGCCGCAACAAGCGCATGGTGACGCAGAGCGAGTTCGAAGAGGCCAAGGACAAGGTGATGATGGGCGCCGAGCGCAAGTCGCTGGTCATGACCGAGGAAGAGAAGATGCTGACGGCCTATCACGAGGGCGGTCACGCCATCGTCGGCCTCAACGTCATCGCCACCGACCCGATCCACAAGGCGACCATCATCCCGCGCGGCCGTGCGCTGGGCATGGTGATGCAGCTGCCGGAACGCGACAAGCTGTCGATGTCGCTGGAGCAGATGACCTCGCGCCTCGCCATCATGATGGGCGGCCGCGTCGCCGAAGAGCTAATCTTCGGCCGCAACAAGGTCACCTCGGGTGCGTCCTCCGATATCGAGCAGGCCACGCGCCTGGCCCGCATGATGGTGACGCGCTGGGGCCTGTCGGAAGAACTCGGCACCGTGTCGTATGGCGAGAACCAGGATGAAGTGTTCCTGGGGATGTCGGTGTCGCGCACCCAGAACGCGTCGGAAGCCACCGTGCAGAAGATCGACAGCGAAATCCGCCGTCTGGTCGAGGAGGGCTACAACGAGGCCACCAAGATCCTGACCGAGAAGCGCGCCGACCTCGAAGCCCTCGCCAAGGGCCTGCTCGAGTTCGAGACGCTGTCGGGCGACGAGATCACCGATCTCTTGAACGGCAAGAAGCCGAACCGCGAATCCGTGCTCGAGCCGACTGGCCCGCGCACCTCCGCGGTGCCGCCCGCCGGCAAGCCGCGTCCGCGCCCCGACGCCGGCCTGGAGCCGCAGCCGCAGGCGTAAGTTCGACGCATCGACGATTGCAAAACGCGGCCGCAAGGCCGCGTTTTTTGTGGGCATGGCCCGCCGGGTACGTGGCGCGCGCTGGCAGAAGACGAGAAGCGCGCCCGACGTCCTGTTCAGCCGCGCGGAATCGTGCTTCGCGCGGTCTCGTCGTAAGGCCATAGCTCGGAATAATCCGGCGCCGCCGCCGTCAGCCGCCGCCCGTGGGCGAGCACCACGCGGTCGGCCTGCGGGCGGCTGACGATCTCGTTGATGGTCCGCGCGTTGAACACGATCAGCCGTGCCGCGGCGCCTTCTGCGATCTGCCCGTGGTTGCCGAATCCGGTGATGGCCGAGGGCATCGCGCCGACCAGCGAGGGCGCCTGCGCCAGCGGATGATCGACATGCAGGATACGCACCGCCTGCCGAAACGTATCGACCATGTCATGGTCGCCATAGGCGTAGAAACTGTCGCGGCAATTGTCGCCGGCGGCGGCGACGCGGATGCCGCGCGCCAGCATCTCGTGCACCACGGTGACGCCGCGCCAGCGCGGCGTGCGCCCGGGCTGGCGGTCCTGCAGATACATGTTCACCGTCGGCAGCGTGACGATCGCAATCTCCGCCGCCGCCAGCAGGTCGAGCGTGCGGTCGATCTCGCTGTCGTCCTGCAAGGCGAGGCTGCAGCAATGCCCGCACACCACGCGGCCCTTGTAACCGTGTCGCAGCGCCGCGCGGGCGATATGAGGCAGCGAGGCTGCCGTCCGGTCGCCGGTCTCGTCGACGTGCAGGTCGATGTCGAGGTCGTGCCGGATGGCCAGCGCGAACAGCCGGTCGAGCTGCGCCTCGATGTCGGCGCCCGGTGCGCCATGGCTGCCAACCGCCGGTCGCGTGACGCCGCCGATCAGCCCGCCGGATTCGCTGACAATCGCCGCAATCCGGTCGCCGAAGCCGTCCATCAGCGTTTCCAGCGGGCACAGCGACACCATCTGCAGGTCGACCCGGCCGGCCCACTCGCTCCGCATCTCGCGCAGCACCGTCCAGCTTCGCTCGGCGCTGTCGGGATAGGTGTCGAGATGGGTCCGGATCGCGGACACGCCATGCGCTTCTGCGCAGCGCAGCCCGAAGTCGATGCGGCGGCGCAAATCCGCCACCGTCCAGTTCGGCCGGTCGGCGGTGGCGCCGAGCCGCGCATTGTTGAAGGTGCCGTCGATGTTGGGGCTGCGTTCGACCGAATGGCCCTTGTCGAGATGCGTATGCATGTCGATCAGGGTCGGCCACACCTGCCGACCGCCGAGATCGACGCGGGCGCCATCCGTATCCGCCACACCGGCCGCAACGATGCGCGCGATCTTGCCGTCTTCGATCAGGAGATCGGCGCGCGCGACGCCTTCGGTATCGTAAAATCCAGGCAGGCTTCGATCGGCTAAAAGACACGCAGGCACGCGTGCAGAAGTAAGCCAATAGCGTGACTTATCGGGCCACGCGATGTCGGCGAACGGAACTGTCATAATGACGCAAAACCTTTGTACGTCTGCGGGAAATGCGGGCCTATGCCGCGCGCTGCCTGCAACGTAGCGAGGATGCGCCGTTCAGCCAAGCATGACGCCACAGACCTCGCCGTCGATGAAGCCCTCGCCCAGACCCGCTTCACCCATTTCGGCTATCTGGCCTGGCATTTAAATCTTCCTCAACGCCGGTAATGGCATGCTCGGCGCGCAAGCGTATGGGGAATGGCCGATGACGGCAGAAGTTCTGGCTCCGGTACCTAACGACACGGCGCTTCCCAAGCCGCTGGTCAATGTCTGCTTTCTGCTGGCGGTGCTGCATGCGGCGTTCTTCGCGGCGTTCTATGGCCGCGGCTGGATCTTCGACGACAGCCGCTTCAACCTGCCGACCGACTTCATCAACGTCTGGTCGGCCGGCAAGCTCGCGCTCGACGGCCATCCGGCGCAAGCGTGGGACTGGGCGATCCAGAAGCAGCTCCAGCTCGGCGTACTCGGGCAAGACTATCCCGGCAACTTCGCCTGGCACTATCCACCGCCGTTCCTGATGATTGCCGAACAGCTGGCGCGGCTGCCCTACCGGCTGGCGTTTGCCGGTTGGGCCGCGGTCAGCTTCCTGCCTTATCTCGTGGTGATGCGCGCCATCGTCGGGCGGCCGTTCGGGTGGCTGCTGGCGGCGGCCTTCCCGGTGGTGCTGACCAATACGCTGGTCGGGCAGAACGGCTTTCTCACCGCCTCGCTGATTGGCGGCGTGTTGCTGCTGCTGCCGAGCCGGCCGGTATGGGCCGGCATCTGCCTCGGGCTGTTGAGCTACAAGCCTCAATATGGCCTGCTGTTTCCGCTGGTGCTGATTGCCGCGATGCAGTGGCGGGTGTTCGTCGCGGCCGGCGTGACCACGGTGCTGCTGGCCGGCGTGTCGTGGCTCGCTTATGGCACCGAGAGCTGGCAAGCCTTCTTCCACTGGATGCCGATGTTCTCGCAGGCCTTCCTCACCGATGGCCTTGCGCCTTGGGGCAAGTTGCAGAGCATTTTTGCCCTGGTACGCTACTTCGGCGGCAGCGAGGCGCTCGGTTGGACGTTCCAGTGGATCATGAACGCGGCGGTTGCCGGGCTGCTGGT
The DNA here is from genome assembly GCF_007018645.1 of Tardiphaga sp. vice154. Lineage (NCBI taxonomy): Bacteria > Pseudomonadati > Pseudomonadota > Alphaproteobacteria > Hyphomicrobiales > Nitrobacteraceae > Tardiphaga > Tardiphaga sp. vice154. Next base: position 4,522,558 of record NZ_CP041399.1, on the reverse strand, counting down.
GGTGCTGTGGCGCAGCCGCGTGCGTTACGAATGGAAGGCCGCGGCGCTGGCCACCGGCACGCTGCTGGTGACGCCGTATCTGTTTCTGTACGACGTGATGGTGCTGGCGATCGCAGCCGGATTCATCGTCCGCGTCGGACTGGCCGAGGGGTTTGCGCGCTATGAACTGCCGGGGCTCGGCGTTGCGGCGGTACTGCTGATCGCGTTTCCCGCGGTCGGCGCGCCGACCGGCTTTTTCGCGACGCTGATCGTGGCGGCGCTGATCGCACGGCGTTGCGGATTATGGCAGGGCCGGGCGCTGGCGAGCCGTTTCGCGCCCGAAAGCTAACTCTACAGCCGATGTTCGATCGCCAGCCGCACCAGTTCGGCGGGGGTGCGCAGGCCGAGCTTGTGGCGCATCATCGAGGAGGTGTTGGCGATTGTCTTGTAGGAGGCGTGCACCAGCCAGGCGATTTCGGTGAGGCTCTTGCCGGCGGCAAGCAGGCGCAGGATCTCGATCTCGCGGGTGCTCAGCTTGCCGAGCCGGTCGTCGGGCCTGGCGAAGGCGATGCTGCGCGCGGTGGCCGGCGCCAGATAGACGCCGCCGCGGCCGACCTCGCGGATCGCATCGACCAGATCCTGTGGATCGCCGGATTTTGAAACATAGCCCTTCGCGCCGGCCCCGATCGCCCGCACCGCGAAGGCGGGATCGTCATTCATGCTGAACATGATGAGCTTCGCGTCGGCGTCGCGCGCCAGCAGCCGCCGCGCCAGCTCGAAGCCGGAGACGCCGGGCAGGTTGATATCGAGCACACAGATGTCGGGCGGCTGCGCGACGAAAGCGGCTTCGCCGGCGTCGGCATCGGCCGCCTCGACCACCTCGATGTCGCCATCGCCGGCCAGCAGCGCGCGGCAGCCGGAGGCGACGATCGGATGGTCATCGACAATCAGGATACGCATCGAACCCATTCGCGGATACATTCCGGTTGGCGTCATCTGCTCGCGCAAGTAGAACGTTGCTACACTTTGCTGTCAATGGATCTACATGTTGCAGAGCGGCGAAACCCGATGTGGAGCATTCTTTCGTTGCAAGCCCGGTTGACCTTGTTGCTGGCGCTGGTGCTGACAGCCGGGCTGCTGATCAATGTCGGCCGTCTCGTGCTGGAGGCAGCTCCGCGCGTAGCCGCGGAGGATCGCAGCGTGGTCCGGCTGGCGCACGAACTGATCGCGGTGCTGGTGGTCGATCTCGGAGATGCGCCGGATCCGGACGTGCGGCTGGCGCGGATCGTCGGCGATCTCGGCCGGCTGCGCCATGTCAGGATCACTCATGAAACGGAAGGCGGTAAGCCGGCTGTCGTCGCGCCGCGCCGCGACGCAGTAACGGCGCCGCCGTCATGGTTCGTGCGAATGGTGCATCCGGAACAGACGTCGGAGAGAGTGCCGGTGGTCGTGAACGGCCGCTCGCTCGGCGCGCTGCTGATCGCGTCCGATCCGGTCGATGAAATGGCGGAGATCTGGAACGGCATCGTGACGCAGATCGAACTCGGGCTGGCCATCGCTCTGGCGCTGTTCGCGATCACCGTGCTGGTGGTCCGCCGGGCGCTGGCGCCGTTGCGGCAGATCGCCGATGCGATGCGGACCATTGAAGGCGGCGACTACGCGATCCGGGTTACCCCCGCAGGCTCGCCCGAACTGGCCGATATCTGCGTGCGCGTGAATCATCTGGCAGCCGCACTCGGCGAGGCGGTCGAGGACAAGCGCCAGTTGGCCGAGCGGGTGGTATCGCTGCAGGACGAGGAGCGCCGCGAGATTGCAAGGGAGCTGCACGACGAATTCGGGCCGTTCCTGTTTGCGCTGCGCGCGCATGGCAGCGCGTTGCTGCGCATCGCGGGATCGGCCGCGCCGGATGTCGCGGCGATCCGCAGCCATGGCGAGGCGATGCTGGCGCAACTCATGCAGTTGCAGCAGCTCAATCGCCGCGTGCTGGAGCGGCTGCGTCCGGCGGGGTTGAGCGAATTGGGGTTGCGCGAGGCGCTGGGCGCGCTGCTGCGCTGGTGGCGCGAGGCACATCCCGATGTTGCCGTGGAGATGCACCTGGCGCCCATCCTCGGCGCGATCAACGACACCGTCGAACTGACGATCTACCGCGTGGTGCAGGAGGCACTGACCAACGTGTTCCGTCATGCCGGCGCCACCCGCGTTATTGTGACGATTTCGCCCGGCGTGGATGCGGTGTCGGTGCGGGTGCAGGACGATGGCGGCGGCCTCGGCGCCGACCACCGCCTCGGTTTCGGCCTCACCGGCATGCGCGAGCGCGTGCTGGCGCTGGGAGGCACGGTGAAGGTGATCTCGGCGGAGCAGGGCGTAGTGGTGCAGGCGATGATTCCGACGGAGCGTCGGTCCATGCGTAGCCTGGATGAAGTCGGCGACGCGTAGCGGCGGCGACGCAATCCGGGACTGCGTCATGTGATGGGCCGGCCCCGGATTGGCATCCGGCTACGTACAAACAGGCGGCCCGGCCGTCTCAAAACCGGGCCGCCAGTCTTCGCGGATGGGTCGTCGCGGCGCGTGGGTCGCCGCTACAGCCTCACCCGTATGCCGCCGTAGATCGCGAATGGCGACCCCGGCACTTCGGTGCGCTGGTCGGTCAGCGCGATGGGCAGGCCCGCCTTGGCCGTGCCATCGGGCCCGAAATAGGTGCCGAACAGTGAATATTGCTTGTTGAACAGGTTGTTGACGACGCCGAACAAAGTGACGTTGCGGCTCACCTCGAACGAAGTGTGCAGATTGACGACCGCATAGGACGGCAGCAGCGGGTTCTGGTTGCCGTCGTCCCCGACATAGAGCCGCTTCCCCACCGCGACGACGTCGCCGCCGAGCTTCCATTGCGGCGTGATCCAGTAATCGAGACCGGCCTTGAACTGGTGCTGCGGGATGCCGGGAATGCGGTTGCCGGAGGTGACGCGGACGTTGCCGCTGGCGTCGGCTAACGGATTGTTCGGCGAGGCGAGGTCGCCGTCGAAGCGATAGGTGGCGTCGATATAGCTGTAGCCGGCATAGGCCAGCCAGCGCTGCGACTTGTACTCCGCTCCAAGCTCGATGCCCTGGCGCCGCGTCTCCGGGACGTTCTGGTAATAGCCGCGGCCCTGGATGAACGAGGCCAGGCTGACGATATCGTTCTTGCTGTCGGTGCGGAACCAGCCCGCCTTCCATTCGAGACGGCCGTCGGCGAATGGCGACGTGCCGCGCAGGCCGGCTTCATAGGTGTGGCCGACGACCTGCTGCAGCGGTGGGTCGGATACCAGGAAGTTTTCCAGCAAGCAGGGCTTGGCCGGATTGGAGCAGCCGAGCTCGAGCGGCGTCGGCGCGCGGTTGGATTCTGAATATCCGCCATAGACGGTGATCCACGGCGCGATCTTGTAGGTCAGGCCGACCACCGGGTTGAAGCGCGAAAAGGAGTGATCGCCGTTGAGGTCGGGGCTGGTGCCGAGCACGTCGCGGATGCCGATCCTGGCGACGTTGTAGCGGCCGCCGGCGGTCGCGGCAAACTTGTCGGTAATATCGAAAGTGTCGGTGACGTAGAGGCCGTAATAGGTGTTGGTGGTGTCGATCGTCACCGGCGTGTAACCGACATTGCCGAGCGTATGTATGACCGAGCCGTTGCCTGGGATCGCCGGATTGACCGTGATCGCGAGGTCAGGATTGATGAAGCCGAGCGTCGAGGTCGCGGCAAAATTGGTCGCGCCGCGGTCGACGCTGCCGCCGACTACGAAGTGGTTGCCGTGGCCGAAAATCTTGTCGTCGTTGGTCGCCTGCAGCGAACCGCCATAGGTGTCGGACTTCGTATTGGTGCGATCGATCGTGCCATAGGGGACCGTTGCGCAGGTGTTGCCGGCGCCGGGCGGGCAGGGGATCGGCTGGTTCGCGGCATTGAGGATCGCGAACTGGTTTCGGAAGGCGAGTGCCGCCGCGCCGGTGAACGGCGCCGGGCGCGGAAAGCCGTCGTCCTCAAGGCACAGGCGGCCGGCGAACGACGAAGAATTGCTACAGCGTTCGACCTCAGCGGCGTTGCCATCGACGTGGTCCTGCCGAAAGAACCGGCCATACAGATTGCCCTGCAGCGACCATGTGTCGGTGACGGCGTACTTGCCGTTGACGCCGACCAGCGCCATCTTGTTATCGGTGGTCTGCGGCGTCGTGTAGATCTGATCGCGGCCGAGCGCTAGCAATTGCACCGGCGTCGCTGCCGCCACGCCGAACGAACTCGACGACACCGCGCCATAGAAATGTAGTTCGGCGCGGTCGTCGCGCCAGCCGATGTCGCCAAAGAAGCGCCCGAGCTTCGCCGGCGATTGTCGGCGCCAGCCGTCGTCGGTCAGGCCCTGGGCGGCGATGTAGACGCCCCAATTGCCCATCTCCGCGCCGTATTGCAACCCGCCCTGGCCGCGGCCGAACGAACCACCCTGGCCTTCGACCTCAAGGCCCTGATAGGTGAAACCGTTCTTGGTCTGCAGGCTGATCGCGCCGCTCAGCGCGTTGAGGCCGAACACCGGATTATTGGTGAAGATGTCGGCGCGCGCTATCGCATTGGTGGGGATCAGGTCCCAGTTCACGGTGTCGCCGAAGGATTCGTTGAGCCGGATGCCGTTCATGTAGACCGCGAGGCCCTGCGGCGTACCCTGCAGGGGCGAGGCGGCAAAGCCGCGGTAGCGGATCTCCTGCTGCGCACCGTTGCCGTTGGGGTCGGACAGCGACACGCCGGGCACGCGCTGGAACAGCGTGTCCGTGACATTCTGCGAAGTACTGCGCTGGAAATCCTCGGCGGTGACGGTCGAGGTCAGCGACGGAATCTTGTCGCGGTCGATGCCGGGTCCCTGGATCGGCGTGTTGGAGATCACCTGGATCTCGGGCAATTGCTCCTGCGCGGCGGCGGGCACGGCGATGAGCAGGGCTCCGGCGGACAGCAGGGCACGTCGCGCTAGTGATAAAAACCGAATGCCCATTGCTGCGCTCCCCGATTTTTTCCCATCGCGCTTGCCGCGCGTTGGATCAAATCCTGCGGGACGCGTTCTGCTTTCGCAATGGAAATACCGGTGCGGGGGGCGGGAATGTTTGGCGTGCCGATCGGGAAGAATTCCCGACCGCGCCTCGCCGCGGTTGTTGCAGCGCGAGGAAACGCGAGGTCAACAAATGGCGGACGGCGGCGGGGGTTCCTCGTGCGTTGCCTGTTGCTGGCTCATGTTTGATGTGGATCAAGCAAGGTGGCTGTGCATCGGCCTATATTTCAGGCAGGCGCCGGCCCTGAAGCCGGCAAATCCCCCATCTTCATATACGAGATCCCCCTCATGTCCGCCACAGGCCGCGACACGGGACACGTGCGCCGCCGGCGCATGGAAGTCTTTGCGTTCTTGTTTCTCACCGTGGTGCTGATGCCGGCGCTCGCGGTGGCTACCGTCGGCAGCTACGGGCTTTCGGTCTGGATCTACCAGATGATCTCCGGACCGCCCGGTCCGCCAGCCGCGCATTAGCGTCAACAACAAGGGAACAAGCCCGTGCGCAAGCAGCAGACCGATATCGATCGCCGCTCCCTGATAAGGGGACAACTTCTCAACCCGAACCGCGTCGTCACGCCGCCCGGTGGCGAAATCGCCAGCATCCTGGTACAGGCCCGGCCGGAAAATCTCGCCGCGGTCGAGGCGGCAATCCTCGCGCTGCCCGGCTGCGAGATTCACGGCCGAGACCCCAAGGGCAAGCTGGTGGTGGTCATCGACGTGCCGGACGCCGGCGCGATCGGATCGACCCTCAACACCATCACGGCGCTGCCCGACATCTACTCGGCCTCGCTCGTGTTTCACGCCATCGGCGCCGCCTGAGGCGTTGGAGAAGATATCATGACCACACCGAACCTCGACCGACGCCAGGTCCTGAAGCTGGAGGCCGCCGCGATGGCCGCGCTGGCCGGCGGCATGTCCGTGCCGGCGCTCGCCGCCAACCTCACCACGGTGCGCAGCGAAAGCGAGTTGAAATGGGACAAGGCGCCATGTCGTTTCTGCGGCACCGGCTGCAGCGTCATGGTGGCGACCAAGGAAAATCGCGTAGTCGCCACCCACGGCGATATCAAGTCGGAGGTCAATCGCGGCCTCAACTGCGTCAAGGGCTACTTCCTTTCCAAGGTCATGTACGGCCAGGACCGGCTGACGCATCCGATGCTGCGCAAGACGGCCGGCAAATATGACAAGAACGGCGAGTTCACGCCGGTGTCGTGGGATGAAGCCTTCGACGTCATGGCCGAGAAGTTCAAGGCGGCGCTGAAGAAGCGCGGCCCGAGCGGGGTCGGCATGTTCGGCTCCGGCCAGTGGACGGTGTGGGAGGGCTATGCCGCCGTCAAGCTGATGAAGGCCGGCTTCCGCACCAACAACATCGACCCCAACGCACGGCACTGCATGGCTTCCGCCGCGGTCGGCTTCATGCGGACCTTCGGCATCGACGAGCCGATGGGCTGCTACGACGATATCGAGGCCGCCGATGCCTTCGTGCTGTGGGGCTCCAACATGGCGGAGATGCACCCGATCCTGTGGACCCGCGTCGCCGATCGCCGGCTAAGCGCGCCGCATGTCAAGGTCGCGGTGCTGTCGACCTTCGAACATCGCTCGTTCGATCTCGCCGACATCGGCATGGTGTTCAAGCCGCACACCGACCTGTATCTGCTCAACGCGATCGCCAACTATATTGTCACGACGGGGCGCGTGAACAAGGACTTCGTCGATCGCCACACGTTGTTCAAGCGCGGCCAGACCGACATCGGCTACGGCCTGCGGCCCGAGCATCCGCTGGAGAAGAAGGCCACCGGCCGCGCCAAGGCGGGCGACGCCACCGACATGAGCTATGACGACTACGTCAAGTTCGTCTCCGACTTCACGCTGGAGAAGGCCGCCGAAATGACCGGCGTGCCGCTGACCCGGCTGCAGGCGATGGCCGAGCTCTATGCCGATCCCAAGGTCAAGGTGGTGTCGTTCTGGACCATGGGCTTCAACCAGCACACCCGCGGCGTCTGGTGCAATAATCTGATCTACAACATCCATCTGTTGACCGGAAAGATCTCCGAGCCCGGCAACAGCCCGTTCTCGCTGACCGGCCAGCCCTCGGCCTGCGGCACCGCGCGCGAGGTCGGCACCTTCTCGCACCGGCTGCCCGCCGACATGGTGGTGACCAACAAGGCGCATCGCGACAAGACCGAGCAGATCTGGAAGTTGCCGGAAGGCACCATTCCCGACAAGCCGGGCTATCACGCGGTGCTGCAGAACCGCATGCTGAAGGACGGTTTGCTCAACGCCTACTGGGTGCAGGTCAACAACAATCTGCAGGCCGGCGCCAATAGCAACGAGGAGACGTATCTCGGCTACCGCAATCCGGACAATTTCATCGTCGTCTCCGACGCCTATCCCTCGGTGACGGCGCTGGCTGCCGACCTGATCCTGCCGACAGCGATGTGGGTGGAGAAGGAGGGCGCCTATGGCAATGCCGAACGGCGTACGCATTTCTGGCACCAGCTGGTGTCGGCGCCGGGCGAGTCGAAATCCGATCTGTGGCAGCTGATGGAATTCTCCAAGCGCTTCAAGATCGAGGAAGTCTGGCCGGAGGAGCTGCTGGCTAAGAAGCCGGAATATCGCGGCAAGACCATGTTCGACGTGCTGTACAAAAACGGCCAGGTCGATGCGTTTCCGCTGTCCGATATCGAGGCCGGCTACCAGAACGACGAATCCAAGGCGTTCGGCTTCTACGTTCACAAGGGCCTGTTCGAGGAATATGCGAGCTTTGGCCGCGGCCACGGACATGATCTTGCGCCGTTCGACACCTATCACCAGGTGCGCGGGCTGCGCTGGCCGGTGGTCAATGGCCAGGAAACGCTCTGGCGCTTCCGCGAGGGGCGCGACCCTTACGTGAAGCAGGGCAAGGGCGTCGAGTTCTATGGCTTTCCTGACGGTCGCGCGCGCATCTTCGCGCTGCCCTACGAGCCGCCGGCGGAATCGCCCGACGCCGACTATCCGTTCTGGCTGTCGACCGGCCGCGTGCTCGAACATTGGCATTCCGGCACCATGACGCGCCGCGTGCCCGAACTCTACAAGGCGTTCCCCGAAGCCGTCTGCTTCATGCATCCCGACGACGCGCTGGCCGCCAAGCTGCGGCGCGGCGACGAGATCAAGGTGCAGTCGCGGCGTGGCTTCATCCGCACGCGGGTCGAGACGCGCGGCCGCAACAAGCCGCCACGCGGCGTCGTGTTCGTGCCGTGGTTCGACGAGGCGCAGTTGATCAACAAGGTGACGCTGGACGCCACCGATCCGATCTCGCTGCAGACCGACTACAAGAAATGCGCCGTTCGCATCGAGAAGGTGCAAAGCACATGATCGGAAAACCTGTCCTGCTGGCGCTGGCGATCCTGCTCGCCGCCGCCTCGACCTCGCTGGTCGCGCAAACCGTCAATTCCGGGCTGCGCGGCGCCACGCCGCTCGATCAGGAGGGCCCCGCGCCGCCATTGCTGCCGCTGCGAAACTCTGCGGAAAGGGAAGTGCGCGCCTATCCCGAACAGCCGCCGGTGATCCCGCATACCACCGAGGGCTACCAGATCGATCTCAATGGCAACAAGTGCCTGTCGTGCCACGCCCGTGCCCGCACCGGCGAGTCGCAGGCGCCGATGGTCAGCATCACCCACTTCATGGATCGCGACGGGCAGTTTCTGGCCTCGGTCTCGCCGCGCCGTTTCTTCTGTGCCGAATGCCACGTGCCGCAGAGCACCGCGAAGCCGCCGGTGGTCAATGAATTCCGCGACATCGATTCGCTGTTGAACCACGCCTCGCCCGGAGGCAAGCGATGACTGACATCGTACCGCCGCGCCGCTCCCGGCGGGCGCGGGCATGGGGCTTCATTGTCGAATTGTGGGACGTGCTGCGGCGACCTAGCTCGGTATTCGGGCTCGGCGTGCTGGTGCTCGCCGGCTTCATCGCCGGCGTGGTGTTCTGGGGCGGCTTCAATACCGCGCTGGAAATCACCAACACCGAGAAATTCTGCACCGGCTGCCACGAGATGCGCGACAACGTGTTCGCCGAACTGAAGCCGACGGTGCATTTTTCCAACCGATCTGGCGTGCGCGCGAGCTGTCCGGATTGCCACGTGCCGCATAACTGGACTGACAAGATCGCGCGCAAGATGCAGGCCTCCAAGGAAGTCTGGGCCAAATTGTTCGGTACCATCGACACGTCGGACAAGTTCAACGAACACCGGCTCGAACTGGCGCTGCACGAATGGGCGCGCTTCAAGGCCAATGACTCGCTGGAATGCCGCAACTGCCATAGCGCCGCCTCGATGGATATCACCAAGCAGTCGCCGCGCGCCTCGGTGGCGCATCAGCGCTTCCTGTTCACCGGCGAGAAGACCTGCATCGATTGCCACAAGGGCATTGCGCATCATCTGCCGGACATGAAGGGCGTTCCCGGCTGGCAGTAGGCCGGGGGCGATAAAGCGCCCGCGCATGGCCGCATGAGTCCGGGGCATCTTGACCGCGCCGCCGCCAGACCGCACCCATGCGGGCAAAGGCGGATCGACCATGCATACGGGAATCACCAAGGCTCCAGCCTACTGGTCAACGGCGGCGATCGTGCCGGGCATCGTCGCGATCGGCCCGATGCTGCCAGGCACGCTGGCGTTCGGCATGGCCTTTGGCGCACTGTGCGCCCAGAAGCATTTTTCGCTTGTAGAGGTCGAGGTGATGATGGCCACGGTCTATGGCGGGCTGTCGCAGTTTGTTGCGGTGCAGTCGTGGCCTGACCGGCTGACGCCGTCCTCGATCGCGACGCTGGCGCTGCTCACCTTCACCGTCAATGTCCGCTTCATGCTGATGAGCGCGACGCTGCGGCCGTGGTTCGGCACGTTGCCGGCATGGCAGGCCTATCCTTCAATGCTGCTGGTCACCGACGGCGGCTGGCTGGCCGCGATGCGCTACCGCGACCATGGCGGCGCCGATGCCGCCTTCTATGTCGGCGGCGGCATCGTGCTGTACTTCGTCTGGCTGTTCTCGGCGATCCCCGGTTTCCTGCTCGCGGAACAGCTCACCGATCCCCGCAAATACGGCGTCGACCTGGTAATGCCGGCGTTCTATGCGGCGATGCTGGTGCCGGCCTGGAAGGGGGCGCGGCGCGCGATCCCCTGGGCGGTGTCCGGCGTGGTCGCGCTGGCGGTGCATTATGTGCTGCCGGGCTGGTGGTTCATCATCGCCGGCGCCGTGTCGGGCGCTATTACCGCCGGGCTGATGGAGGAGCCGATGCCGCATCCTCACGCGGGGGCGGCCCCATGAGCGAGTTTTTGCGCAGCGACGTGATGATAGCGTTTGCCGTCATGACCGCGGTGACGGTGGCGTCCCGGCTCGGCGGCTACTGGCTGATGGGCTATGTCAACGTCACGCCGCGGGTGCGCCGCATGCTGGACGCGCTGCCGGGCTCGATCATCGTCGCCGCAGCACTCCCGGTGGCGGTCAATGGCGGGGCGGTGGTGATGTTCGCCATCCTCGCCGCGATGGCCGTGACCATCATCCGGCGCAACGATTTCATCGCCGTGATCACCGGTATGGCGGTGGCTGCGCTGGCGCGGGCGGCCGGCTTCGGCGGCTGACGAGGGCGTTGCGCGAAACGACTTGTCAAAATCTCTGAACTAGTGTTCAGTTCTTATCTGTGAGGGCCTGCAATCTCACGTAAAACCTTGAAGCCGTGCACCTTCTCGCCCGGGCCCTGTGGCCGGGCCGGGGGCGTCCGGGGGAAGAAACGCGCATGGTTTATCGGCGGACGACCCAGGTGGTGAAACGCTTGGCAGCGCGGCGCAGCGCCATTCTGGCGGCAGCGCGCGACACCTGCGCCGATGGCGGCATGGCCGCGGTGCAGATCGCCCCGGTGGCGATCCGCGCCAATGTCGCGGCCGGCACGGTGTATCGCTATTTTCCGTCCAAGGCCGACCTGATCTCCGAACTGATTGCCGACGTCTCGCGCGACGAACTCGCGGCGATCCGCCGTGCCGCCGATGCCGCACCGGGGCCATCTTCGGCGCTGGCCGCGGCGGTAACCACCGTCGCCGTGCATGTAGTGTCGCACCGCAAATTGTCGTGGGGGATTCTGGCCGAGCCGGTCGAGGTCGATGTCACCGAATCGCGCCTCGCCAGCCGCCGCGAGATCGCCGGCGAGATCGAACTGCGCATTGCCGCGGCGATCCGCGCCGGCCATCTGCCGGCGCAGGATACGGCGCTGGCCGCAGCCGCCTTGCTCGGTGCGTTGCATGAAGCCCTGGTCGGGCCGATGGCCCCGGACAATCTCGACGATCAGGCCAAATTGCGCGATGCGGTGCAGACCGTGACGCTGCTGGCGCTGCGCGCCGTCGGCGTGATGGACGCCCGCGCCAGAGGCCTGGTCGTGCAAGCCGTGCTGCCGACGCGCATGGCGGCAGGGGCTTAAGTACTTCTCAAATTCTAGGCGAAGTCAGAAGTGCTCCCTCCCCCCTTGCGGGGGAGGGTCGGGGAGGGGTGCCACAAGCGACGTCCCCTGTGGCTCCCCCTCTCCCGGCGCTTCGCGCCACCCTCCCCCACAAGGGGGGAGGGGACAGAACACGACGGCCGGCGTGTAGTTGTCGCGACTACTGCGCCTTTACCTTGCCGTCCTTGTCGTACTGCGCGAGGAATGCCCAGAGGTCGTTGATCTCAGTTTCCTTCTTGATGCCGGCGAACGCCATCTTGGTTCCGGGGATCTTGGCCTTGGGATCCTTGATGTATTCCTTGAACTGCGCCTCGTTCCAGGTGATGCCGGAATCCTTGTTGGCGGCCGAGTAGGAATAGCCCTCGACGGTGCCCGACTTGCGGCCGTCGAGGCCGTTCAGTTCCGGACCGACCTTGTTCTTGGCCCCTTCGCCGATCGCATGGCAGGCCAGGCACTTGTTGAAGGAAGACTTGCCGGCGGCGACGTCCTGCGCCAAAGCGGAGGAGGCTGCGGCGGCGGTCGCGGCGCCGATGATCAAAGCACGGAGGATGTTCTTCATGGATGGCTCTTCTGTCTGTTGGCTGTCCCGAGCGGCGCTTGTCGCATGCAGCCCGCATCGGGCACAAGGCCGATAATCACGGGAACCGGGGCCGATGCCGCCATGCTTTCGTGCGCTACCCAAAGCGCTCCAGACATGCTTTGATTCAGCACAATCAGGGCCGCCAGCGACACGGATGGCTCTCGCGGGAGTGACGACATGACGATAATGATGCCCGCGGCGGATCAGGCGGTGCTGGCGCGCCGCGAGACGATCGTTGCTGCACTGCGCAAGATTGTTCCGGGCGAGGGCGTGATCTCCAGCGCCGCCGAGATGCTGCCCTATGAGTCCGACGGGCTGATGGCCTATCGCCAGCCGCCGATGGTGGTGGTGCTGCCTGACACCACCGAGCAGGTTTCCAAAGTACTGCGCTACTGCTTCGACCATGGCATCAAGGTGGTGCCGCGCGGCTCCGGCACCTCATTGAGCGGCGGCGCGCTGCCGCTGGCCGACGCGGTGCTCCTTGGCCTAGGCAAGTTCAAGCGGATCCGCGAGATCGATCTCGACAACCGCGCGGTGATCACCGAACCCGGCGTCACCAACCTCGCGCTCAGCCAGGCCGTGGCGCATGCCGGTTTTTATTACGCGCCGGATCCGTCGTCGCAGATCGCCTGCTCGATCGGCGGCAATGTCGCGGAGAATTCCGGCGGCGTGCACTGCCTGAAATACGGCATGACCACCAATAATCTGCTCGGCTGCGAGATCGTGCTGATGAACGGCGAGATCATCAAGGTTGGCGGCAAGGCGGCGGAGCCGTCGGGCTATGATCTGCTCGGTATCATCACGGGCTCCGAAGGGCTGCTTGGCGTCATCACCGAAGTCACGGTTCGTATCCTGCAAAAGCCGGAGACGGCGCGCGCGCTGATGATCGGCTTTGCCGAAGTGGAGGAGGCGGGCCGGTGCGTCGCCGATATCATCACGGCCGGCATCATTCCTGGCGGCATGGAGATGATGGACCGGCCGGCGATCCACGCCGCCGAAGCCTTCGTCCATGCCGGCTATCCGCTCGATGTCGAGGCACTCCTGATCATAGAGTTGGACGGGCCGGGCGTCGAGGTCGATGAACTGATCACGCGCGTCGAGGCGATCGCGCTGGGCTGCGGCTCGACCACCTGCCAGATTTCGACTTCCGAGCAGCAGCGGCTGTTGTTCTGGTCCGGCCGCAAGGCGGCGTTTCCGGCGGTCGGCCGGATTTCGCCGGACTATCTGTGCATGGACGGCACTATCCCGCGCGCGGCATTGCCTCTGGTCTTGCGCCGCATGAAGGAGCTGTCCGTCAAATACGGCCTCGGCGTCGCCAACGTGTTTCACGCCGGCGACGGCAATCTGCATCCGTTGATATTGTATGATGCCAACAAGCCTGGCGAGTTGCAGCGCGCCGAGGATTTCGGTTCCGACATCTTGCGATTGTGCGTCGAGGTCGGCGGCGTGCTGACCGGCGAGCACGGCGTCGGCATCGAGAAGCGCGACCTGATGCCGGAGATGTTCAGCGAGATCGACCTCAACCAGCAGCAGCGCATCAAATGCGCGTTCGATGCGCAGGGGCTGCTGAATCCCGGCAAGGTGTTTCCGACGCTGCATCGCTGCGCCGAGCTCGGTCGCATGCATGTGCATGCCGGCCAGCTGGCGTTTCCGGAATTGCCGCGGTTTTGAGGATGTGTATTGTAGTGGAAAGCGGAGATGCGCCAGCCGCAGTGCTCCCTCCCCCCCGTGCGAAGCGAAGCTTCGCTAGGCGGGGGAGGGTCGGGGAGGGGGGTAGCCGCGGGCGACGGCGCCTGTGGCACCCCCACCCCGGCCTCCCCTCCCGACGATGCTATGCATCGCCGTCCGTTCGGCCGGCCGTCCCCGCAAGGGGGAGGGATGCTATCGGCATTTCGCTTTCAACTAATAAGAAGATCACACCGTGGACATTCTGAAAGTACGCGACGCCCAGGACGTCGAGACCGCGGTGCGCGCGGCGATTGCCGGCGAGCAGCCGCTGGAGATTGTCGGCCATGGCAGCAAGCGCGGCATCGGGCGGCCCGTCGCTACCAATGCGCGACTCGATCTCTCTGCGCTCAACGCCATCACCGCCTATGAGCCCAACGAACTGATTCTCACCGTGCAGGCCGGCGCGCCGATGGCCGATGTGCTGTCGCTGATCGACAGTAAGAACCAGCAATTGTCGTTCGAGCCGATGAACACTTCAAGACTGCTCGGCACGGCGGATGTCGGCACAATCGGCGGCATGATCGCGGCCGGGCTTGCCGGGCCGCGGCGGATCCAGGCCGGCGGCGCGCGCGACCATTTGCTCGGCGCGTATGCGGTGTCCGGCTTCGGCGACAGCTTCAAGGCCGGCGGCAAGGTGGTGAAGAACGTCACCGGCTACGATCTGTGCAAGCTGCTGGCGGGCTCGTGGGGCACGCTGGCGGTCATGACCGAGGTCACGCTGAAAGTGATGCCGTCGGCGGAAAGCGAACGCACGCTCGTGCTGCGCGGGCTCGACGACCTCCAAGGCAACCGGGCGATGACCGCCGCGCTGGGCTCGCCGTTCGACGTGTCCGGCGCGGCGCATCTGCCCGGTTCGGTGCTGCGCACCACGCCAGCACCACTCGGCGAACTGGCCGCTCCCGACCAGTCGGTCACGCTGCTGCGGCTCGAGGGCATCACAGTATCGGCGAAACATCGCGCCGCCTCGCTGGCCGAGGCATTGTCGGCCTATGGCACGGCGGAGATCGTCGAGGACACAGCGTCGGCGGCGCTGTGGGCCGGCATTCGCGATGCCGTGCCGTTCGCTGCCGACGGGCCGCGGGCGATGTGGCCGGTGTGGCGGATCGTCTGTCCGCCGGCCGCGGGCGGCCAGCTCGGTCAGGCGATCGCCCGGGCGTCACAGGGCGAGGTGTTCTACGACTGGGGCGGCGGGCTGATCTGGGCCGCGCTGCCGCCCTCGGACGACGCGCAGGCCGTGCCCTTGCGCAAGCTCGTCGATGCCGCGGGCGGCCACGCGACGCTTATCCGCGCCGCGGAAGCGGTGCGTCTCGCTGTCGATGTGTTTCACCCGCAGGCCGCCGGCCTCGCGGCGCTGGGCGAGCGGGTGCGGAACAGTTTCGATCCCAGAACGATTCTCAATCGCGGCCGGATGTCGCGCGGACCTCTTGCATGAAAACCGACTTCACGCTCACGCAACTTGCCAATCCCGATCTTGCCGAAGCCGACAAGATCCTGCGCGCCTGCGTACATTGCGGCTTTTGCACCGCGACGTGCCCGACCTATGTGTTGCTCGGCGACGAGTTGGACAGCCCGCGCGGTCGCATCTACCTGATCAAGGAGATGCTGGAGAAGGACAAACCGCCGACCAGAGAGGTGGTCAAGCATATCGATCGCTGCCTGTCCTGCCTGTCCTGCATGACGACGTGCCCGTCCGGCGTGAACTACATGCATCTGGTCGATCAGGCGCGGGTCCGGATCGAACGGGATTACACGCGGCCATTCACGGAACGCGCACTGCGATCCGTGATGGCCATGATCCTGCCGCGGCCAAAACTGTTTCGGGCCAGCATGGTGATGGCGCGGCTCGCCCGGCCGCTGGCGGCGCTGCTGCCCTCGACGCACAACCAGGCCAATCCGAACCTGCTGAGCCGGCTGCGGGCGATCCTGCAGATCGCGCCGTCATCGCTGCCGGCGCCGGTCCTGCAGGGCGGCAACGTCTATCCCGCCATGGGCACGCGCCGCGGGCGCGTGGCGTTGCTGCAGGGCTGCGCCCAGCAGGTGCTGGCGCCGCGCATCAACCAGGCCGCCATCCGCCTGCTGACGCGGCACGGCATCGAGGTGGTGCTGGTGCGGGACGAGCAATGCTGCGGGGCGCTGACCCATCATCTCGGGCGCGACGACGCGGCGCTGGCGATGGCGCGGGCCAATATCGGTGTCTGGCTGGGCGAGGCCGATCGCGGCGGGCTGGATGCGATCCTCGTGACGGCGTCGGGCTGTGGAACGGTGATCAAGGACTACGGATATCTGCTGCGTGAGGACCCCGAATTCGCCGGTCCCGCAGCCAAGGTGTCGGCCCTCGCCAAGGATATCAGCGAATATGTCAGCGAGATGAACCTCCCTGCGCCGCAGACCCGCAGTGATCTCGTCGTGGCCTATCATTCGGCGTGCTCGCTGCAGCACGGGCAGAAAATCACGCAGGCTCCCAAAGAATTGCTTTCCAAGAGCGGATTCGTGGTGAAAGATATACCGGAAGGCCATTTATGTTGCGGGTCGGCGGGCACGTACAACATTCTCCAGCCTGACATCGCGAGCCGATTGCGTGACCGCAAGGTGGCCAACATCGCGATGCTCAAGCCCGACCTGATCGCCGCCGGCAACATCGGCTGCATGGTTCAGATCGCCGGCGGCACCGGCGTGCCGGTCGTGCACACGATCGAGCTGCTGGATTGGGCGACTGGCGGTCCAAGACCAGGTTTGATAGGGCCCGGATTGAACTGAGCGAACGCGGTCGCGCGCCGGCACACGACGAGACGCTGGATCGCTCCCGGTCGGCGCCCCAACAGGAGGACCACATGGCGAAAGACAAGAAATCCAAAAAGGACAAGAAGGACAAGAAAAACAAGAAGAAGCTTCTGCTAGCGGCAAAGGCCGCGAAGAAGGCCTCCAAGAAGCCCGCAAAGAAGGCGCCGAAGAAGGCCGCCGAAAAGTCCGCCAAGAAAGCTGCCAAGAAGGCCGTGAAGAAAGCGCCGAAGAAGGCTGCTAAGAAGGCCACCCCCAAAGCTGCCAAGAAGACGGCGAAGAAAGCGGTGAAGAAGACGGCGAAGAAGGCCCCGGCCAAGAAGGCAGCCAAGGCGGCCCCGAAGAAATCTGCGCCCAAGAAATCTGCGCCCAAGAAATCTGGAGCGAAAAAGGCTGCGCCGAAGAAGGTCGCGGTAAAAAAGGCGGCTCCCAAGACATCTGCCAAGACATCTGCCAAGGCATCTCCCAAGACATCTCCCAAGACAGCGGTGAAGAAGCCCCGCGCCAAGAAGGCGGTGTCGCCGTCGATCAGCGTGCCGGACGAGTTGATGACCAGCACGGCGCCGATTGCGCCGGCCGAGCCGTTGCCGCCGGTGTCGCTGCCGCCGAAGCCGCCCAAGAAGGCCCGCGCCCCGCGCAAGCCGAAGCCGGAACCAGTCGCGCTGACCGCCCCGGAATTGCCGTCCGAACAAGCCGACGCGCCGGACTGGTCCGCGCCCGAGCCCGATCCCACCCCCGTAGAAGGCCATTCCAGCGGCGATACCACGCCGATCGAATCGTCGGACGATGCGGCGGATCTGGTTGATCGCAACGACACCAAGTAGATCGCCCGTCAGAACGTGTTGACGAACCGAAGGCCGCAACGTGTCCGTTGCGGCCTTCTATATTTCGGGGATTACGGGCGCAGCCGATGCTCGGCGGGGGAGGGCAGCCGTACCGCCGGTGGGACCGGCGAACGATTCGCCTTATGGCGTCCAGGCTTTCTTCGCCAGGGTACTCCTGACCGCGACGGTGCCTCGGCCCCCCTGGGTTTAGTCTTCCGATATTTCCCTATTGCGGTATTCTCTTTAAGGCATCTCGGAATTTGTGACGATTAAGCAACACCCCTGAACAACCTCTTACGGAATCGTCAGAACGCCCAATAAGGCGGCAAATGCTCGTTTTTTTAACTTCTCCATCGACGCAATGCGCCCCAGAGTTGCGTCAGGTTCAGGAGTTCGCAGTGCCGCGTCTTTCAGACACGAAACTGCTTTGGTTCAAATGGGGAATGTCATGAAGAAAGTAATCGTTTCGGTTGCAGCGCTGCTGGCCGTGGGTGTGAACTCCGCCTCGGCCGCCGATATGGCCGCCAAGATGTACAAGAAGGCGCCGCCGATCGTGGCCTATGATCCCTGGGACATCGCCTTCGGCGCTGCGGTCATGAGCAACTACGTGTTCCGCGGCATCACCCAGTCGAATGGCAACAAGGGCTCGGTCGCAGCCTACTTCGAGCCGCGCTACAACATCACGAAGGACGTCCAGCTGTACGCCGGTGTCTCCGGCGAGAGCATCTCTTTCCCGAACCGCGCCTCGATGGAGCTCGACGGCTACTTCGGTATCCGCCCGACCTGGGGAGCCGCGGCGTTCGACTTCGGCTTCTTCTACTACGGCTACCCGGGCGGCCAGTGCTTCAACACCCCGGCGTTCTGCGGCGGCGATGTGACCGCGGTCGCGCTGCCGAACGGCAGCGTCGCCAAGAAGAACGCTAGCTTCTATGAAGGCTATGCCAAGGTTAACTACACCTTCAACGACAACTTCTCGCTCGGCGGCAATGCCTTCTACTCGCCGAACTTCCTGAACACGGGTGCCGAGGGCACCTATGCGTCGGTGGTCGGTAAGGTGATCGCGCCGTCGACCTGGTTCGGCACCTCGGGCATCGGCTCCTACGTTTCGGGCGAGTTCGGTCGCCAGTGGCTCGGCACTTCGGACGCCTTCTACGGCACCGTTGCGTTCCCGCGCGGTATCAAGTACGCCGACTACAACACTTGGAACATCGGCATCGGCTTCACGTACAAGGTCTTCACGCTGGACCTGCGCTACTCCGACACCAACCTGTCGAAGGGTGACTGCAACGCCTTCACGTCGGACTTCTCGGCTCCTGCCGCCGGCACCAACTTCACCCCGATCAATCCGTCGGGCGCTGGCTCGAGCTGGTGCGGTGCTACCGGCATCGTCAAGCTGTCGGCTGACCTGACCGCGATGACCAACCTCAAGTAAGCATTTCGCGCATCATAAAGGGGCGGCAGAGCGATCTGCCGCCCCTTTATCGTTGCGGCGCAGGCTGCGGCGCAGAATGTCGTGATGGATTTTCGGTGATCTTGCATGAGATGGGACTGGCGCGCCGCCGCCACGGCGATCCGCCGCAACAACCACCGCAACGCGCTGGCCGGCACGGTTGCCGGCCTCGGCGCCGCGATCGCCATCGGGGGCATGGAAGCCTTCTCGACCGCCGCTCACACGCCGCTGGTGATCATTCCTTTTGCCACTTCCATCGTGCTGGTGATCGGATCGCCGGAAGCCGAGCCGGCGCAGCCGCGGGCGCTGATCGGCGGCCATATGATCTCCGCGCTGGTGGGGCTCGTCGTGCTGCAGGCGACCGGGCCGCACGCCTGGGCAGCCGCGATGGCGGTCGGGCTGGCCGTGCTGGCGATGTACCTCTCCGGCACGTTTCATCCGCCGGCGGGAATCAATCCGCTGCTGGTCGTGTCTTACGCGCTGCCGTGGTCATACCTGATCGTGCCGGTGCTGCTCGGAGCGCTGTTGCTGACGGTCTTCGCGCTGGTCTGGCACCGCTGGGTGGCGCAACGATCATGGCCGCGGGAGTGGATGTAGTGTCTCAATAGTGGAGCTTGCTGTTAGTTGGCTCTCCATGTCGTCCCGGGCAAGCTCGCAACGCGAGCGCCGATCCCGGGACCCATAGACTCTGTCCCATCGTCTGCAAGCTGTGGCGGTTGCGGTGCGCAAGCCACGAGCTCGGAGGGTATGGGTCCCGGCGCGGCGTTCGCTGCGTTCACTGGGCCGGGATGACATCGGGTTTCTCACAGCGGCTTCGCCACGCCCTCCGCCAGCGTGTAGCCCGCCGCCGCCTTGCTGAGCGTGACGTTGCGCTGGTGGAACGCCTGCAGCGTGCTGCGGTGCCCGATCGAGATCAGCGTGGTGGCCGGCAGTCTTTCCGCGATCAACTGATATAGTTTCGCTTCCGACGGCTCGTCGAGCGAGGCGGTGGCCTCATCGAGGAACAGATATTGCGGCGCGTGCAGCAGCGCCCGCGCGACGCCGAGCCGTTGCTGCTCGCCGAGTGACAACATTCGGTTCCAGTGCGCTTCCTCGTCCAGCCGCGATACCAGCGCCGGCAGGCCGACCGCCGTGATGGCGTCGGCGATTCGCTCCGGCGTGAATGCGCTGGTCTCGGCCGGGTAGGCGATGGCGTCCTGCAAGGTGCCGACCGGAAAATACGGCCGCTGCGGCAGCATCATCAGCGTCGCCTGCGCCGGGATCGCGATGCGGCCGCGGCCGAACGGCCAGATCCCGGCGATGGCGCGGAACAGCGTCGACTTGCCGGCGCCCGATGGCCCGGTGAACAGCGTGCTTTCGCCGCTGCGGAACTGGAAACCGTCAGCTGCTATCAGCGGCGCGCCGTTCGGCAGGTTGATTGCGAGCTCGTTGAGGTCGATCGCCCCGTTGTCGGCCGGCGCGACGTGAACGATATCGGCGGTGCTGTTCAGCGCTTCGGCGCCGGTGATGGCCTGCTCGAAGCCGTCCAGACGGGCCACGCCGGCCTGCCATTCCGCCAGCGTGCGGTAGGCGGTGATGAAGAACGACAGCGCATCCTGCACGCTGCCGAAGGCCGAGGCCGTCTGCATCATGCCGCCGAGTTCCATCTTGCGTGCGAAGTAGGCCGGCGCCACCATGATGTAGGGAAAGATCACGGCAGCCTGCGCGTAGCTCGCCGTGAAGGCGGTGAGCTTCTTGGTGCGGCTCATGATAGCCAGCCAGTTTCCGGCGACGCGCGAAAAGCGCGTCGACAGCCTGAGGCGCTCGACGTTCTCGCCGTGCAGCAGCGCGATCTGTTCGGCGTTCTCACGGGCCCGCACCAGGTTGAAGCGGAAATCCGCTTCATACTGCTGCTGCTTGAAGTTCAGCCCCATCAGCGGCGCGCCGATCAGATGTGTCAGCACGGTGCCGATCACCGCATAGATCAGCGCGGCCCACACCAGATAGCCGGGGATCGCGATGTCCTGCCCGAACAGATGCAACGGGGCGGCATCCGACAGGCCCCACAGGATGACGACGAAAGACGCCAGCGTCACCACGGAACTCAGCAGCCCGACGCCGAGCGACAACGTACGATCCACGAACAATTGGGTGTCTTCGGCGATGCGCTGGTCGGGGTTATCGGCGGCGTCGCCCTGCAACTGCATGCGATAGTGATTGCCATGCGCCAGCCAGCCGCCGAGATAGCGCTCGGTGAGCCAGCGCCGCCAGCGAATCTGCAGCCACTGATTCAGATAGAGCTGGTACACTTTCAGCGCGATCCAGATTGCGGCGAGCACCGAGAAGTAGCCGAGCTGATAGGTGAAGACGTCGAGGTTGCGCTCCTGCAGCGCATTGTAGAACACGTTGTTCCAGCGGTTGAACAAGACGTTGAGCCCGACCACCATCAGCTCGATGGCAATCACCGCGGCGAGCAGGCCGCGCGCCATCCATTTGTCCTCGGAGCGAAAATAGGGAACCGCGATCCGCCAGACGGTCGCGAGCGTGGAGCGCATGTTGTTCACAGGAAAGTCTCCGAGGGAGGGCCACAAGTCCCGGATAGAGCAGGGATTTTCGATGTGTAGACTAAAGTTGCTGATTCGATGGCGTGCGGCGTCTTGTCGCGAATTGGCGATCAACCTAGCATGGCTTCAACGGTGAGGGGCGGGGGCCTTTCCCGACTGACCTGACGATGAGCTGCAACAGGCAGCTCATCTCGATCGGCATCGGCACGCCACTCCCGCCAAAGCATTAACAGGTCCTGATCCACCACGCGGGTCCGGGCGACGTAACGAGTGTGGGGAGAAGCGCCATGTGGAATCAGGTCTACAATCCATTCAACAGCGGTACGCTGTCGACCATCGTCGCCGCCATTCCGGTGGTCGTGCTGTTGGTGCTAATCGCGACCAACAAGGTCAAGGCGCATGTCGCCGCGATCATTGCGCTGGTGCTGGCGAATCTCGTCGCGATCTACGCCTTCACGATGCCCGCCAACATGTCGGTGCGCGCCTCGCTGCTCGGCGTGGTCACCGGCTTCTTCCCGATCGGCTGGATCGTGCTCAACGTCATCTTCATGTATCGCCTCACGGTCGACTCAGGCCGCTTCGAGATCCTGCAGCGTGCGATCGGCGGCGTCACCAATGACCGCCGCCTGCAGATACTGCTGATTGCATTCTCGTTCGGCGCGTTTTTCGAAGGCGCGTCGGGCTTCGGTACGCCGGTGGCCGTTACCGGCGCCATCCTGATCGGGCTCGGCTTCTCGCCGCTCGCCGCCTCCGGCCTGTCGCTGATCGCCAACACCGCGCCGGTCGCCTATGGCGCGCTGGGCACGCCGATCCAGGGCCTGGCCACGGTCACCGGCTTCGACCCGTTCATCCTCGGCGCGATGGTCGGCCGGCAGTTGCCGGTGTTCTCGATGATCGTGCCGTTCTGGGTGGTGTGGGCCTTTGCCGGCTGGAAGGGCATGAAGGAAGTCTGGCCGGCAATCCTCGTCACCGCCCTGTCCTTCGCGATTCCGCAGTTCCTGATCTCGAACTACATCAACCCGTGGATCGTCGACATCGGCGCGTCGCTGATCTCGATGGCGACGCTGATCCTGTTCCTGAAAGTCTGGCAGCCGAAGCGGATCTGGACCTCGGCGGCGCTGCGCACCAAGGACGACTCCGCCTCCACCGTGCCGCCGGTCAAGCCGTTCAATACCGATCCGCTGACCAGGGCAGAGGTGTGGCGCGCGCTGACGCCGTGGATCATCCTGTGCGCGATCCTGCTGATCTGGGGCACCAACTGGTTCAAGGGCATCGTCAACCCGATCTTCACCTGGAACTATCCGGTGCCCGAGCTGCACAACATGATCAACAAGGTGCCGCCGGTGGCGCCCAAGCCCACGCCCGAGGGCGCGGTGTTCGCCTTCACCTATGTCTCGTTCACCGGTTCCGGCATGCTGCTCGCCGCCATCATCTCCGGCTTTGTCATGGGCTTCACGCCGGCCAGGATGATCGCGGAATACGGCCGCACCATAAAGCTATGCGCCTATTCGCTGATCACGATCTCGGCGATGCTGGCGATCGGCACGCTGACAAGGCTGTCCGGCGTCGACGCGACGCTCGGCCTCGCCTTTGCCGCGACCGGCGTGCTGTACCCGTTCTTCGGCACCTTGCTGGGCTGGCTCGGCGTGGCGCTGACCGGATCGGATACCGCGTCCAACGTTCTGTTCGGCAACCTGCAGAAGATCACGTCGGAGCAGCTCGGCCTGTCGCCGATCCTGATGAGTGCGGCGAATTCCTCCGGCGGCGTGATGGGCAAGATGATCGACGCGCAGTCGATCGTGGTGGCCTCCACCGCGACCGGCTGGTTCGGGCATGAGGGCACCATCCTGCGCTTCGTGTTCTGGCACTCGATCGTGCTGGCCTGCATGGTCGGCTGCTTCGTCATGCTGCAGGCCTATGTCTATCCGTTCACGGAAATGGTGCTGAAGCCGTAAAGCGTAGGGTGGGCAAAGCGAAGCGTGCCCACCGCGAAAAAAACTGCCGCACAAGAGGCGGCACTCGGTCTTCCTTCGCCCCTTGTGGGAGAAGGTGGCACGGACGAAGTCCGTGACGGATGAGGGGGTACTGGGTGACGGCGTTTGTGGTTACCCCTCACCCGGCCGCGCTTTGCGCGTCCACCCTCTCCCACAAGGGGAGAGGGAAGGCAGCGCGTCATGGTGGCGCCCGATTTATACGTGACCCGGTAGTCTCCGACGGCGCATCTTTGCCGCATTGCCGTTTCCACTTTCGAGAGTCCCGATGATGTCAGCGATCAACCTGTTGCGTGCCGGCGTGGTCGGCGCGGCCCTGCTATCGAGCCTTCCCCTGCACGCCGCCCCGGAATTTCCGTTCGGCCTGGAGATGACGCTCGACGCCGCGCCGCAGCCGGGCTCGAAGCGACGGCCCAACCTTGAAATCGGCGACGCCGGCGAGACCCGCATCGAGCTGTGGTGCAAAGGCGGCAAGGGTCAGTTTTCGGTGGCTGGCGACACCGTGGTTTTCGTCGCCGGCGCGATGGAGGAGCGCAACTGCCCGCCGGCGCGCGCGCAGCTCGACGACGAGTTGCTGGCGAATCTGGCGGCAGCGACCAACTGGAAACGCCAAGGCGAAGCGATAACTTTCATTGGCCCGAAGCCGCTGAAGTTTTTGCTGAATACGAACTGAGCGACGCTCTTTCTTCCCCTCTCCCACGGCGCCGCGCAGCGCCGCTGGCGGGAGAGGGGAAAACCAGCGTCCGGGCCGAAAGCTCTTACGAACCGAACCTTACTTCCACACCGACTTGTCCGAATCCCACCGCTGCGCCTTGAATTCCGCGGCGAGTGCCGCCACCGCTCCGTTGTCGTCGCGGGGATCGCTTTCCTCGTCGGTGTTGGCGGTGTCGGCGAGATTGAGTTTCGCGCCGGACGCCTCGTCGGTGGTTGCGACCGATGGCGCGCTGATCCACAGGATCAGCTTGTCCGACGTGCCGGGCTTGTCGGGCGAGACGATCGCGCCGACTTCCACCGTCTCGGTGAGCTCGAGCGCCGGTACCACCTGGCTCGGGCGTTTGAAGCTGAGCTTGACGCGGCCCGTCTCGTCGTCCCATTTCACGCCGGCGGGTTTGGCCGACAGCGACTTCGCCAGCACGCCGGACAACGTCGCGGCGACCTTGTCGCGAGCGATCTTGTCGCCGTCGCGCCACTCGGCGGCGTTGAAGCGCACGGTGCGCTCCATGTCGACGCTGCCGCTGGTCCAGCCGGCGTTGACCACGCCCGGATAGGCCTTCGCCCTGGCGATGAAGGCCGCCGCGCGTTCCGGGTCGATATTGAGGTTGATCACCTGCTCGCCGGCGCGCAGCGCGTCGCACGACACGTTGAGGCTCGCCAGCGATAGCTCGACCTGCTGGCCGCGCAGCGTGCGGACGAAATCCAGCGCCGCCTCGATCTTGATCTTCACCGCCACGGCCTCCGGCGACACTTCGGTGAAATCCTTCGGCGCGGCCATGATGTTGTCGTCGGCGGTCTGGTTGTCGCGGAATTCCTTCTCGCTCTGGTCGGAATTGTCGGTCGATGTCACGCTGGTCGTGGTCTGGCCGACCGTGATCTGGCCCTTGAACTCGAAGCTGTCGCCGGTCGGCCGCCGCGTCAATTTGACGGTCACCGGCAACTTGTCGATCTGGCTCTGCGTCGCGCCGGTCAGGGCGTTGCCATTGACCGTGAGATCGGCGACGAAGCGGTCGCGGCGCTCGGAGCCCTTTTCCGCGGGATAGCAGACGTCGAGCGTGGCGGCGGTGACATTCTTGCCCTGCCGTGTTTCGCGCAGCACCACGTCGGCATTGCCGTCCATCAGCCCGTCGATCGAGGTGAAGTAGCGCGTCTCGCTGGAGGCCGTGCCCTTCGCGGCGGGGGCGGCCGGCGCTTTCATCATCTGGGCGGAAGCGACCTGCAGCGTCGCTACGCAAGCGGTGGCGGCAGCAGCGATTAGGCAAACACGAAGCGCGCGCATTTCATATTCCTTGGGAGACTTAGAGCTGGTTCCAACCTGCCGGGCGCGCGGATTGAATCAGAACCGCGCCATCGGCGAAAGATCAAACCCACGATACCCAAAAAGAAGGCCGCCCGGAGGCGGCCTTCGATCGGTCGTGGCTGGTGCAAAGACTGGGCTCAGAAGCCCATGCCTCCCATTCCGCCCATGCCCCCCATGCCGCCGCCGCCGCCGGGCATCGCCGGGGCTGCTTCGCGCGGCAGTTCGGCGACCATGGCTTCGGTCGTCACCAGCAGGCCGGCCACGGAGGCCGCGTCCTGTAGGGCGGTGCGAACCACCTTGGCGGGATCGATGATGCCCTTGGCGACCATGTCGACATATTCTTCGGTCTGGGCGTCGAAGCCGAACGTCTCGGACTTGTTCTCCATGATCCTGCCGACCACGATCGAGCCTTCCACGCCGGCATTCTCGGCGATCTGGCGGATCGGGGCTTCCAGCGCCTTCAGCACGATGTTGATGCCGGCCTGGACGTCGGAGTTCTCGCTGGTGAGACGGCCCACCGCCTTCTTGGCGCGCAGCAGCGCCACGCCGCCGCCCGGCACGATGCCTTCCTGCACGGCCGCCCGCGTCGCGTTGAGCGCGTCATCGACGCGGTCCTTCTTCTCTTTCACTTCGATCTCGGTGGCGCCACCGACGCGGATCACCGCGACGCCGCCGGCGAGCTTGGCGAGCCGCTCCTGCAGCTTCTCGCGGTCGTAGTCCGAGGTGGTTTCCTCGATCTGCGCCTTTATCTGGTTGACCCGGGATTCGATCGCGGGCTTCTTGCCGGCGCCGCCCACGATGGTGGTGTTTTCCTTGTCGATCACCACCTTCTTGGCGCGGCCGAGCATGGCCAGCGTGGTGCTTTCCAGCTTCATGCCGAGCTCTTCCGAGATCAATTGCCCGCCGGTCAGTATCGC
Source organism: Tardiphaga sp. vice154 (assembly GCF_007018645.1). NCBI lineage: Bacteria > Pseudomonadati > Pseudomonadota > Alphaproteobacteria > Hyphomicrobiales > Nitrobacteraceae > Tardiphaga > Tardiphaga sp. vice154. Next base: position 4,496,244 of record NZ_CP041399.1, on the reverse strand, counting down.
CAGATCTTCCAGCATCGCCTTGCGGCGATCGCCGAAGCCCGGCGCCTTGACGGCGGCAACCTTGAGGCCGCCGCGCAGGCGGTTAACGACCAGCGTGGCCAGCGCCTCGCCTTCGACGTCCTCGGCGATGATCAGGAGCGGCTTGCCCGACTGCACCACGGCCTCGAGCACCGGCAGCATGGTTTGCAGGCCCGTCACCTTCTTCTCGTACAACAGGACGTAGACGTCCTCGAGCTCGGCGGTCATCTTCTCGGGGTTGGTCACGAAGTAGGGCGACAGATAGCCGCGGTCGAACTTCATGCCTTCGACGATGTCGACTTCGGTCTCGAGCGACTTGTTCTCTTCGACGGTGATAACGCCTTCATTGCCAACCTTCTGCATCGCCTGGGCGATCATCTTGCCGATCGCGGCGTCGCCATTGGCGGAGATGGTGCCGACCTGGGCGACTTCGGCGGTCGAGGCGACCGGCTTGGCGCGCTTGGTGATGTCCTTGATCACGGCGGCGACCGCGATGTCGATGCCGCGCTTGAGGTCCATCGGGTTCATGCCGGCAGCGACCGACTTGGCGCCCTCACGCACGATGGCCTGGGCCAGCACGGTGGCGGTGGTGGTGCCGTCGCCGGCGGTGTCGTTGGTCTTGGAAGCGACCTCGCGCAGCATCTGCGCGCCCATGTTCTCGAACTTGTCCTCAAGCTCGATTTCCTTGGCGACGGTGACGCCGTCCTTGGTGATGCGGGGCGCGCCGAAGCTCTTTTCGATCACGACATTGCGGCCCTTGGGACCGAGCGTGACCTTGACGGCATTGGCGAGAATGTCGACGCCGCGCAGCATGCGATCGCGCGCGTCTCCGGAAAATTTAACGTCCTTGGCGGCCATGTTGGCTCCTATGGTTTGAGATGAGGGCATCGCTTTCGGCCGTCATTGCGAGGTCAGGGAAAGCCAATTGGCTTTCCCTGACCTCGCAATGACGATCCGAGGGACCGTTCATTGAGTTAATTCATCACGCCCATGATGTCGGACTCCTTCATGATCAGGAGCTCCTCGCCATCGAGCTTGATCTCGGTGCCCGACCATTTGCCGAACAGCACACGGTCGCCGACCTTGATGTCGATCGGGATCAGCTTGCCGGCCTCGTCGCGACCGCCGGGGCCGACGGACACCACCTGACCCTCGGAGGGCTTTTCCTTGGCGCTGTCGGGGATGATGATGCCGCCCTTGGTCTTGGTCTCGGCATCGATGCGCTTGACGACGACACGGTCATGCAGCGGACGGAACTTGGTCTTGGCCATGGGAGTTTCCTCTGGTCGGTTGCGGGTCAGGGTCATCGCGGAGCCGGTGCGGGGTCGTGGCCGAGGTGCAGTGCGGCACTGGCCACGCCCTTAGCAATCGGGTCGCAGGAGTGCTAAAGGAACATTCGGGAATATGGCCAGACGCATTGGCTGTCAAGGCAAGGTCTTAAGGCCTTGCTAGGGCCAAGATGAGATGATCTGGAAACCATATCGGCAGATGGGCGTAGTTCATGCGACCTCATTACTCCGACAGGTGTCTGCGCTTGGCTGCAGGATGGCGGCCACCAGCGATTGAGAATGTTGTTTTAGGGGATGCTATGATCAGGTCACGCCATGTCCGTACCGTTGCCCAGCTGGGTGTCGTCACCATTATGGCGATGATGATGGGCGGCTGTAGCTCCACGGGCGGCGGTTTCGGCGGGGGAATGTTTGGCGGATTTGGTTCTGACCCCGTCGTCGAAGCCCCGCCGCCGGCGGCGCCGGAATTGCCGGCCTCGATCCGGGCCGATGAAATCGTCGGCCGCTGGGGCCTGGCCTCCTACATGAATCCAGCTGACCGTACCCGCACGGAGAATGCCGCGCGCGGCCAGTGCAAGAATCCCTACATCATCGGCGCCGGCACCTCCGGCGGCGTCATCATGCATCTGGCGGACGAAGCGACCCCGCAGGAACTGCGCCTCAAAGGCAGCCCAAGCGGCAAGAACTACATCGGTCCGGCGGGTCCTGCCGGCGGCGAAAAGGACCGCGAGATCGTGTCGTTTGACGGCCGCATCCTGGTGACGCGCTTCATCGACAAGGACGCCGCGGTTCGTTACGGCAACATGGTCTACATCCGCTGCGCGCCACGGGCGTAAGCCTCGTTGGTCGAAGCCATCTTGTTTCGTCCCCGCTTTCGCGCGGACGACAGCTGAGAGCCGGAGCGAGATACAAAAATGGCGCGTCCCCCGACGCGCCATTTTCCGTTGATGTTGGTCGACTGTGTCTAGCCGAACATCGCGTCGATATCGTCCTGCGAGGCATGGCCGATGTCGCCGTTGAGCCTGGGGCCGTTGAGCAGGCGGTCGTCGCCCTCGCGCTCGTCGATGATTGGCGGGGCGTGTGCCTTGATGGCATCGACGCCACCCCAGATGTCCATCATCTCCGTGATGTGGTTTTCGATGAACTTCATCGTCGTCATCACCTTGCTGATGCGCTGGCCGGTGAGGTCCTGGAAGTTGCAGGCCTCGAAGATCGAGACGACGCTGTCCTGAACGTCGTCGAGCAACTGCTTGTGCTGATCGGGGGACGTTACCTTGCCGAGTGCGGTCGAGGCATTGTCGATGGCTTCGGCCGCGGCGAGAATCTGCTGGGTGGCCTCTTCGGTGCCGCCGACCACGGCGCCGAGTTCGCCGTTGACCTTGGCCATCTCGTCGCCGTTGAAGCTCTTGCCGTGCAGCACGGCAATCTCCTGTTTGGTACGGGTGATGGCGTCATGGATCAGGTCGAGCTCGATCTTGAGCTTCTCGCACTGCTCGATCTTCAGGCGGTAAGTCTCAAGCATGGCCTGTGCTTCGGCGACCTTTTCGTCGGCGGAGGCGCTGACCTGTTCGGAGACGGCATTGCGCTGCGGGGCGCCCATTTGCGATCGGATCGCGCGCAGCTCTGTCATCACCTCGCGATGCATCGGCGACTCGTTCTCGACGTCGGCGGGCATCGGCGTGCTGCCGAAATTGGTTTCTTCAATGCGAAAACGCTTGCGACGAACAGTCATATGGTCCCCCAACAATCAAGTACGCACCCTGTCTAAACGCATCAGTTTAACGCGGGGTTCACAGCCGGAACATTGTCATTTTGCATTTGATACCAGCGGTTAACCATCGGCCGGGCGCGTTCAGCAAAAATAAACGCTAGTCGCAACAAAACGGGGTTCCGGGCGACGTGGTGAATCGATGTGCCTCATCCATTTACCAAACCGACGCGAATTTCACTTTAAGTCGATGCGTGCAAAGCGCTCCTCGGGTGAGGACGCGTCACGACGAAACAGTGCAGAGTACGTCGATGTTGAAAACCTGGTCTCTCGCCTTTCTCGCCAGCGCGTCCTTCGCGGGCGCCGGAAGTCATCCCGCCGCGGCGTTCGATTCCGCGGACTACGTTACCGCACCGCGCGTCTACTACGCCGACCAGCCTGCGCGACCGGTGCAACGCACGGCCTATGCCGAGCGTCCGCGCATGGGCGGCGGCTTCATCGAATTCCTGTTCAGTGACAGCGCGCAGGGCCAGCCGTACCCGCCGCCGCCGGCCTATGAGCCGCGCCGCGGCATGCTGCCGGTGGATCCGCAACAAGCCATGCGGCAACCCGACGACACTATCGATGCCGCGCGGCCGGCGATGGATCCGAAATTCGAGCCGCAGATGGTCGAGTATTCCGGCCGGGAAAGCGCGGGCACGATCGTTGTCGACACGCCCAGCAAATTCCTGTTCCTGGTGCAGGGCGATGGCCGGGCGATGCGCTACGGTATAGGCGTCGGCAAGCCGGGCTTCACCTGGGCCGGCGTGAAGACGATCACGGCGAAAAAGGAATGGCCGGCCTGGACGCCGCCGCCGGAAATGCTGCTGCGCCGTCCCGATCTGCCGCGCCACATGGCGGGCGGACCGGACAATCCGCTGGGCGCGCGCGCGATGTATCTCGGCACCTCGCTGTATCGCATTCACGGCTCCAACGAGCCATGGACGATCGGCACCAACGTCTCTTCGGGCTGCATCCGCATGCGCAATGAAGACGTCATCGATCTCTACGGCCGGGTCAGCGTCGGCGCCAAGGTGGTCGTGATCTGATAGCAAGACCGCGGCGAAGGAACGCAAACGGCCGCTCGTGAGAGCGGCCGTTTGTTTAACGAATGGCCATGCCGCTCAGGCGAAGTTGTCGTCGTCGTAGCCGTCGGAGTCGAGGTCCATGGCGTCCTGGTCCTGGTCCTGATCCTGGTCGATATCGGCCTGCGCCTGGTCGTAATTGCCGGACCGCTGGCCGGACGAATTGCCGATGTCATTGACGCCGGCGTCCCTGGCGAGATCGCCGCCCGAACTATCAGAGCTCCACGGGCTCTTGCTCTCGCTGGCATTGGCGCTGTCGCCGAAGCCGTGCTTGTTGCCGCCGCCAAACATTCCGCCGAGACTGTTCATCAGCAGCGAACCGCCGACCATGCCGGCGGCGGCGGCCGCGGCGGTGCCGAGGAACGAGCCACCGCGGCCGAGCTGGGGCGCCTGCTGCCCCATCGGCGGCTGGCCGAACTGGCCCTGCTGTCCGTAACCACCCTGCTGTCCGCCACCCGGCTGGCCGTAGCCGCCCTGTTGCGGCTGGCCCATCACCTGTCCGGTATTCCACGCCGGCCGGCCGCCATCGCCGGGACGTACGCTGGGCACCGAGCCGCGCGGCTGGTTCTGGCCCTGATTGCCCTGGCCGAACAGCGCGTCGCGCATCGAATCCAGGAAGCCGCCGGGCGGTGCCTGTTCGGGCGCGCCATGGGCTTCCAGCTCGGTGATACGGTCGTGGGCGCGCTTCAGCGCCTCGTCCTGCAGCAGCACGGTCTGCACCAGCGCATAGATCGCGTTGGGCGCGCGGCGCTGGCCATCGGCGATCACGGCCTGCGCGTCGGGCTCGCGCGGGGCGGCTTCGACCTTGGCGAGCCGGTCGAACAGATCGTCGACGAGCTGGCGTTCTTGCGGTGTCATGGCGTTCTCCGTCTTCGCATCGCGCGGCTGAATGGCGCGTGGGAGATGTAGTGACGCTTTGTGTCGCAATAAGTGCCGCCCGGATTAAATTTCCGTATGCGACAAAACGCCCGGTCAGGTCGCCCGTGAAAGCGTTACCTGGCTTATGTCGAGCAGCCGCGCGAAATCGTCGCTGCCGAGATAGGCCAGTTCGCGGGCGCGCTGGTCGGTGAAGGAATCGAGGCTGATGAGCAGATCATCGACATGGCCGGGGTGGCACATGACGAGCCCGCCATCGGGCAGGCCGTGCAGGAAGCCGGTCATCAGCGCGCCGAAGTCCGATGCACCAGCAAAATCATAGGCGCCGGCAAAACCGGGATTGTAGGCGACGCCTGCTCCCGTCGCGCGCTTGCGGAATCCGGCGCTGAGCGTGTCGAGCAGCAGCGCCTTGGGCTGATCCAGCCGTTGCGAAAGCCTGTGCACCCGTCCGGACTGCCGCACCCAGGCGCCCGGGGCGCCATGCTTCACCGCCGCAAGGAACGCCTCTCGGACCTGCGGAAAAACCTGCACATGCTGGTGGCCGTCGACATAGGCCGGCGGCCGTCCGAACAGCGTGGTGAAGGTCGCGATCTGTGCGGCAATTTCGGCGCGGATCATTTCCGGATCGAACCGCCGCAGCAGGCTGCCGCGCAGCTTGTGCGCCAGCGGCAGGAATTGCTCGCCGCGCAACGGCTTGTAATGCATCGTCACCGGATGAAACGGCGCCGTCAGCGTAGCATGCAGGCCGATCGCGCAATTCGGGTTCTTGGCGACCGCGTCCTGCAGCATCGCGATCTCGTCGCGGCCGATCGCGGGACCCACCACCATCACCGAGGTGGCGTTGAGGCGGCCCCTGTCGATCAGCTCGCGAATGCCCTGGTTGACGCCGGGGCTGATGCCGTAATCGTCGGCGCACAGCCAGATCCGGCGCGGCGCGGCGGTCGTCATTCCGCGGCGGTCCGGTCGGTCGTGCCGGCGTCGGCATCGGCCGCCACGCGCTTCACGCTGTGCTCGGCCACGAAATAGATCGGCCGCGCCTTCAGCTCGGACAGGATCTTGCCGATATATTCGCCGACGATGCCGATCATCAACAGCTGCACGCCGCCGATCGTCATCAGGCCGACCATCAGCGACGGATAGCCCGGCACCGACTTGCCCTCCCACCAGGTCTCCCACAGGATGTTGAGCCCAAATAGGAAGGCGCCGACCGCGAGCAGCAATCCGAACATACTGGCGAAGCGCAGCGGTGCCACCGAGAAGGAGGTCAGGCCCTCGATCGACAGGCCGATCAACTGCCGGGGATTGAACGAGGTGACGCCGTGCTGGCGCGCCGCGGGCTCGTAATCGACGCGCAACTGCCTGAAGCCGATCCAGGTGGCGAGCCCCTTGAAGAAGCGATTGCGCTCCGGCAGCTGCCGAAGGGCGGCGGCGGCCCGCGGCGACAGCAGGCGGAAGTCGCCGGCGTCTTCCGGAATTTTCGCGCGCGCGCCCCAGTTGATCAGCTTGTAGAAGCCGCGCACGGCCTGGCGGCGCAGGAAGGATTCCTCGTCGCGATGCGCCTTGGCGGTGTAGACGACGTCGAAGCCGCCATCGATCCAGTGGCCCACCAGCGTCTCCACCAGCGTCGGCGGATGCTGGCCGTCGCCGTCCATGAACAGAACGGCGCCGAGCCGGGCATGGTCGAGCCCCGCCATCAGGGCGGCTTCCTTGCCGAAATTGCGCGACAGCGACACCACCTGCACGTCGAGCGCGGTGGCGACAAGCGTGCGCGCGATGCCGAGTGTGCCGTCGGCCGAGCCGTCATCGACATAGACGACTTCGCAGGACAGACCATGGCGCTGCTTCAGCGTCACCGCGAGCGCGTTGAGCCGGTCGTGGAAGATCGAAAGACCTTGCGCCTCGTTATAAAGCGGCACCACGATCGACAACCCCTGCGCCGCAGCGGTGGCGGGGTCGGTCGACAGGCGGGAAACGTCGCTGCCCAGCATCATCGATCAGATTCCAGTGTCCAGTTGATCCGGCAACATATGGCAATGGCGGCAGGCTGTCGCCAGCGCCCCATGCGCCCTCCTGCCGCAAGTTTACTGTCGCAAGAACGCCTCGAGCTTGGCGAACAGCGGGTTCTCGCGGTCCAGCACATATTCCAGCGAGGCAACCGACACGGTATCGGCGCCGTGCTGGCGCAGGAAGCTGCCGAGCGCGTAGATCTGCGGCGGCGGGCAGTGCAGCGTGATCATGCCCGACGAGGTCGGACCGCCAAACGGCGCCACCACGCCGAAGCGGTTATGCGCCTCGGTGAGCAGCTTCTGGTCGCAGCCGGCAAAGCGGGTGCGGACTTCCTTGTACTTGGCGGCGCGAGCCCGCGCGGCGATGTGGTCGAGGATGATGCTGGCGGTGGCGCGCGCCTCCTCGCTCCAGTCGGCGTCGCGCGACGCGACCAGATTGGCCTGGCTACGCAGCATCACGCCGTCGTCGAGCACCTTGAGGCCGTTGGCGACCAGGGTCGCGCCGGTGGTGGTGATATCGACGATCATTTCCGCCGCGCCGGTGGCCGGGGCGCCTTCGGTGGCGCCGGCGCTCTCGACGATGCGGTAGTCGACCACGCCATGTCTGGCGAAGAAGTTGCGCGTCAGGTTGATGTACTTGGTGGCGACGCGCATGCGGCGGTTATGCTTCGCGCGAAAACCGGTGGTGACGTCGTCGAGATCCGCCATGGTCCGGACGTCGATCCACGACTGCGGCACCGCAACAACCACATTGGCGCTGCCGAAGCCGAGACCCTCGATCAGCGCGACCTTCCTGTCGGCATCGGGAATGCTTTCGCGCAGCAGGTCTTCGCCGGTGATGCCGAGATGCACGGTGCCGCGCGCCAGGTTGGCGGCGATCTCGCTGGCCGAGAGATAGGCGATCTCGACATTGTCGAGCCCGGCGATGGTGCCGCGATAGTCGCGGGCACCGCGCGGCTTGGCCAGGATCAGGCCGGCGCGGGCGAAGAAGGCTTCGGCATTTTCCTGCAGGCGCCCCTTGGAGGGCACGGCGACGACGAAGGGCTGGGTCATGCGGCGCTCCCGGCGGATCCGGTTGCGGCGACGTCGGCGCGAACCTCGGTCAAGGCTTCGATCCAGATCGAGAAGCCGACCGCCGGGATCGGCTCGGCCGCTCCCAACTGCCCGAGCAGCCCGTCATAGCGCCCGCCGGCGACCAGCGGCTCGACGCCGTTGCCCTGGCGGTGCAGTTCGAATTCGAAGCCGGTATAATAATCGAGCCCGCGGCCGAACGAGGTCGAGAAACGGATTTTCGAAGTATCGATGCCGTGGGCGACCATGAAGCCGATCCGTTCTTCCAGTTCTGCAAGCGCTGCCGTGAGATCGAGGTTCGACGACAACGTAAGCAAGCGCAGCTGCGCAAGCGCCTGGTCCGGCGTGCCGGAAATGGCGAGAAACGCCGTGATGATCTTCAGTGCATCGCGCGGCAGCGCGCCGCCCTTCAGCGTCGATTGTTCGAGGAAGCGATCGGCGATCTCGGCGACCGACCGGCCGCCGACATTGCTGGCACCTGCAATCGACATCAGATCGGTGACCAGCGCCAGCGCAGCCTTGCGGTCCGAGCCGGCGAGTGCGGCCAGCACGCCTTCATATTCATTGCGCAGCGGCGCTTCGGCCAGCGCCAGCCGGCCCAGATCCATTTCGAGGTCGCCCTTGCGGTTGAAATCCTTGATCAGCCGGCGTTTCCACACCGGATAGAGGTCCAGCGCATCGATCAGCGCGGTGAACAAAGCGACGTCGCCGCTGCGGATCTCGATATCGCTCACGCCAGAGGCGGCAACCGCCTCCAGAGCGAGCGCCAGCATCTCGGCGTCGGCGGCGGCGCGGTCCTGGCGGCCGAAGGATTCGATGCCGGCCTGCTGGAATTCCGACGCCGCACCGTGCCGATAGCGGAACACCGGGCCGAGATAGCAGAACCCGGCTGGCTGGCCGGCCTTGGCGGAGGCAAGGTAGTCGCGCGCCACCGGAATCGTGAGATCCGGGCGCAGGCAGAGTTCCTCGCCGGAGGCGTCGGTGGTCAGATACAGGCTTTTGCGGATGTCCTCGCCGGACAGGTCGAGGAACGGCTCGGCGGGCTGCAGGATCGCGGGCTGGGCGCGCTGGTAGCCGGCCTCGGCAAAGGACAGCAGCAGCGCATCCGCCCAGGCGGCGGATCCGGTCGCGCGAAGGGCGGCGGGTTGGGTCATAGTCAGTCCAGCAATCCAGTGAAACGCAAGGTCGGCGCAGGCCTTAGCATGGGATTTGCGACGTTTCGACCTTCTTTCCCGAAAGGGCTTAACCGGAGCCCGGGGGTAGCAACCATTAAAGCGCGGCCTGCTTTTCAACCCATGGCGTGCCGCGCTCGACGACGGTGTTGGCGTAGATGAGGAGCTTGCGAGCGCAGGCGATGAGCGCCTCGTTGTGGGCCTTGCCGCGGGCTTTCAGGCGCTCGTAGAGCGCGCACAGGGCCTTGTTCCAGCGGAACGAGGCCGGCAGCGCCGCAGCAAACAGCGAGCGACGCAGGCGGCTTCGACCACCTGCAATGTGGCGCTGCCCCCTATGCTTGCCGCTGTCATCGTCGAACGGCGCAAGGCCGGCAAGAGCTGCCGCCTTCTCCCGGCTGATTTGGCCGAGCTCAGGCATGCGGATGATCAGCGCCAGCGCAGTCCGCTCGCCGATGCCGGGGACGCTGAGCACCAGATCGAGGCGCCGCGCCAGATCCGGATGGTCGCGCAGTTGGCCCGCGATTCGTAGGAGTTCGGTGGCTCGGCGCGCCTTCAGCCGATCGATGTCGTTGAGGACCAGACGCCGCCGTCGTGGCTCGTCGATATGTTCGAGCCGAGTCTTGAGGCGGACCATGTCTTCCTCGATCTGTTCGACGAAGGTCAGGTGATCTGCCAGCTCCGTGAGCCTTGGATCCGCGTCGACAGATGGAGGATCGAGCACCGCCGCGCAGGCGGCGACCAGCACGGCATCCAGGGCGTCGTTCTTGGCGCGCCGCAGATGCAGCCTGGCAAAGTTCTTGACCTGGATCGGCTGCAGCACCAGCACGACGAAGCCTTTGGTGCGCAAATGCGTAACCACGCCACGTTCATAACCACCGGTGGCCTCGATACCGACTTTGGTGACGCCTGCCTTACCGAGATCGGCCGCCAACTGCCGCCATCCCGCCGCTACGTTGGGCACCTGCCATCGCTGCTCCCGGCCATGCACCGCAATGTCGAGCTTGTCTTTGGCCGTATCGATGCCGGCCGTTTCCGTGTTATTGTTCGTCATCTTCGTCGACCCCTGCCTTGTGAAGCGAACCAACTTGTTCCGGCAACCATCCGGGTCCGATGAAGGAGCTGGCGCGATCCCGCTACGGGGCAGTCTCAGACGACTCAGGGCGGATACGATCCGATCGCCAGCCGCTCTGCCGCGGATGGCCGTCCGCGGCAGAGCATTCCTCTCGGAACGAGCTGACAATATCCCGATTTGCTATTACAAGGGCGGATTGGCCGAAGGCGTAATCCGCCGCCTACCGGTCGGGCTTGGCGGCGGGTTACGGCGCAAGGGCGCCTAACCCGCCCTACGCCCGAGTCGCCCAGTCCCCGAGCGCCGCCTGCACCAGCGCCAGGGCCGCGACTGCCGCGGTGTCGGCCCGCATGATGCGGGGGCCGAGCGCCAGCCGCAGAATGCTCGGCTGGCGCAGCAGCAAAGCGCGCTCTTCCTCGGCAAAGCCGCCTTCCGGGCCGATCAGCACGTCCATGCCGGCGGCAGCCGCGTCGCGGGCTCCGGCCAGCGCGAGCATTGGATCGGCCACGTCCGCCGCTTCGTCGCAGAAGATCAGCAGCCGGGCGCTATTGCGGGTGTCGAGATATTTTACCAGCGCCAGCGGTTCGGCGACCCCGGCAACGCTGAGAATGCCGCATTGTTCGGCCGCTTCGACCACGTTGGCGCGCATTCGCTCGGTATTGACGCGGCTGGCCTGTGTGTAGCGCGTCATCACCGGCTGCAGGGCGGCGGCGCCCATCTCGATCGCCTTCTGCACCATGTAGTCGAGCCTCGCGTGCTTCAGCGGCGCGAACACGTAAGTGACGTCGGGCAGAGCGTCCTGCGGCCTTGTGCGTGCCAGCAGCACCAGCCGGTCCGGGCGCTTGCCGCCGGCAATCGCCGCCTGCCACTCGCCGTCGCGGCCGTTGAACACCAGCACCGAGGCGCCGGCTTCGAGCCGCAACACGTTGCCGAGATAGTTGCTCTGGTTGCGGTCCAGCGCCAGCGTGGCGTCGGCCGAAAGCGGCGCATCGACGAACAGGCGGGGACTGCGGAAATCGGCTGACGGCATCAATTCGGGTTCCATTGCGCGGTGGGCCTCACCAGGCCCGCGACGATTTAGCAGCGATTTTCGTCGTTTACGCCGTGCTGTCGCCAGAATCCACGGGTTGTTAAGGGCTGGCAGGAATCGTAGAAAGCCCTGAATCGGGATGGCAGCATCCCAGCGCGTGGGGAAGCCGAACCCGCCGGAGGAATGACCGTGAACATCCGTCGTTTGATTGTGCCGCTGAGCCTGGCGTTGTTCGCCGTGCAGGCGACCCTGGTTCATGCCCAGGGCGCGTTTCCAGCACCCTTGCCGTCCGGCGCTGCCGCGCCGGCCAGCGCGTCGCCGTTTCCGCCCGTCAACGGCGCGCCCAGTTCTTCGTCGTTTCCGCCGGTCAATGGTGCTGCGCCCAGCCCGTTTCCGTCGAATGGCGCTGCGCCGATGGGCGGCGGTGGCGCTTTCGGCGCGCCGCAGCAGGCAGGCCCCCCCGGCGGCGAAGATTGCATGAAGGGCTTCCTGCCGCTGCGCCAGGACGCCGAAAAGCGCGGCTCCGCCATCAAGGCCGCCAGCGAGCGCAAGGCGCCGCCGGACGAGGCCTGCAAGCTGATCTCCGCCTTCTCGCAGAGCGAGATCCGGATGATCAAATATATCGAGGCCAACGCGCAGAAATGCGGCATCCCGCCGTCGGTCAGCGAGCAGATGAAGACCGGCCACAAGAACACCGAAGGCATGCGGGCCAAGGTCTGCAATGTCGCCCAGCAGCAGCAGCGGCAGGGTCCTGCGGCGCCTCGGCTCAGCGACGTGCTGGGCTCCTCGGCCGCCTTGCCCGAAGCCAATACCGCGAAGAAGAGCGGCGGAACGACCTTCGACACGCTGAACGGCAACGTGCTGACCCGATGATGGCCGGGCGATGAGCGACGCTGCCGCCCGCGTTGCGGATGCGACCGGCAACTGGGTCGATCGCAGCGCGCCGCTGTGGTCGCGCCCCTATCTGCGGCTGGCTAGGTTCGACCGCCCGATCGGCTCCTGGCTGCTCTTGATGCCATGCTGGTGGTCGGCGGCGCTGGCTGCCGGCGTCGCGCAAGACCTGCATCAACTGCCGTGGTCGGTCGCACTGTTCTTCGTCGGCGCCTTCGTGATGCGCGGCGCCGGCTGCACCTGGAACGACATCACCGACCGCGACCTCGATGCGAAGGTCGAGCGCACGCGCTCGCGGCCGATCCCGGCCGGGCAGGTCAGCGTCAGGCAGGCTTTGGTATTTCTGGTGCTGCAGGCGCTGGTCGGGCTCGTCGTGCTCGTGCAGTTCAACGGCTTCGCGACTCTCACCGGCATTGCCTCGCTCGGCATCGTCGCCGCCTATCCCTTCATGAAGCGCATCACCTACTGGCCGCAGATCGTGCTCGGCCTGGCGTTCTCGTGGGGAGCGCTGATGGGCTTTGCCGTGCAGTTCGGCGGGCTCGATCCGGCGGCCTTCCTGCTTTACGCCGGCTCGATCTCCTGGGTGATCGGCTACGACACGATCTACGCCCATCAGGACACCGAAGACGACGCGCTGATCGGCATCAAATCGACGGCGCTGTTGTTCGGCGCCCGCACGCAGGCCGCGCTGCTGGCGTTCTATGGACTGGCCGTGCTGCTGATCGGCGCCGCGCTGGTGTCGGCCGGTGCGCAGTGGCCGGCGTGGCTGGGGCTCGCGGCGTTTGCCGCGCATCTGGTGTGGCAGACTATGCGCGTCGATATCCGCGATTCCGCGCTGTGCCTGCGCATCTTCAAATCCAACCGCGACGCGGGGCTGCTGCTGTTCGCAGCGTTGCTGATCGATGCGGTGATGCGGGCGGGGTAAGGGCGAGAGAGTATCAACCTCTCCACGTGTCGTCCCTGCGAACGCAGGGACCCATACCCTCCGAAATCGTTGTGTAGTAAGGTGATCTCAACGATCACCTCGGCAGCGCGCCATGTATTACGTGTATATCCTCGCCAGCGGCCGCAACGGAACGCTATACATCGGCGTCACCAATTCGCTGCAGAAGCGACTTGAACAGCACCGGGCCGGAATCGGATCGGAGTTCGTCAAGAAGTACGGAGTGTACCGGCTCGTTTATGTCGAATCTTATGATCGCACCTACGAAGCCATCTACAGCGAAAAGCAGCTCAAATGCTGGAAGCGCGACTGGAAGATCGAACTGATCGAACGCGACAACCCGGAATGGAGCGATCTCAGCGATCTGATCATGTGAGGGGAATCTCAAGCCCATCAGCCCGTCGTCCCTGCGAACGCAGGGACCCATACACACCGTCAGAATGATTGAAACTCGATAGATGCGAGCTCGAATTGCGGCTTCGGAGGTTATGGGTCCCTGCGTTCGCAGGGACGACTCGTGGAGGGGCTATGTGAAAGAACCGAGATCAATCCCGCGCGATGATCTCGCGTTCGCCGTGATACACGCCGGCGTCGCCGAGCATCGCTCCCGCACGCCGTCGTACCAGAAACTTCGGACGTCGTCCGCGCACCGCGTTGTGGCGGCGGCGGCGCTGGGCCGGTTCGCGGACCTTTTCTTCCGGCAATTGCGGCAGCCCGAAAACCGCGCTCCACATCTGCCAGGCCGTGTCGATTTCGACGCGGTCGGAACTGACGCACAACGGGATCGACAATGCGGGATCGCGATGCGCGAGCACCAGCATCTTGGTATCGTCGAGGCCGCGCACGGCGACGCCGAGGAAGTCGCTGACGCGCACGTTGATCGCCATCCGCATGCCGCGCAACGCGCGGTGCAGCACGACGCGTTCGCGATGCAGTTCGATGTGCCGGACGCTGCCATCCGCACGTTGATCGTGCGCATCGAAGCGGACCGGTAGCGAGTGGGGGTCGAGCCGCAATGGGCGGCTCGACCCGTGGTGGGAATCCCCTTGGGGAATGATCCCGTCTTTGACTGCTGTTTGATGCCTCAAGATTTTATCTCCCCGCCGAAATTATGCTTCCGGTCGATGGGGAGAGCTTGCCAGACCGCGCACGGAAAGCGCTTAAAAAGGCTGGTTAATTGAATCCGTCCCGCCCTGCATTCGCCCGCATGATTGACGAAAGCCTGAGGGACATGATTGACGAGTCGTTGCGGTAATACCGGAAATTCGTTGGCTTTATCCGCGCCGCATGCTTGAAGTCGCTGTCCGACAGGCACATCTTGGCATCAGCCATCCTCCGCCGCCGCGCCCTGAACCACCCCCTCAAAACGTCGGGAATTTGTTCGTGATCTCTTCACCATCCACGCTGTCGACCTCGCCCAACGCCGACCTGCTCGACCAGACCGCATTGTCCACGCTGGCGCATCGCCTCGTCGAGGCGGCCAAAAAGGCCGGCGCCGATGCCGCGGACGCGGTCGCGGTGCGCGGCGTCTCGCACGGCGTCGAGGTGCGCGATGGCAAGGTGGAATCCTCGGAGCGTTCCGAAGGCGACGATGTCGGGCTGCGCGTCTTCGTCGGTCGCCGTCAGGCGGTTGTGTCGACCAATGACGTGTCCGGCGACAATGTCGCTGTTCTCGCCGAGCGTGCGGTGGCAATGGCGCGCGTGGCGCCCGACGATCAATATGTCGGTCTTGCCGATCCCGAACTTTTGGCTCGCGATTTTCCTAAGCTCGATCTGCTCGATCCGGTCACGCCGTCGGTGAAAGAACTCGAGCGCCGCGCGGTCGAGGCCGAACAGGCCGCGCTTGCCGTCCACGGCGTCAGCAAGTCGTCGGGCGCCTCCGCCTCGACCGGCATCGGCGGCATGGTGCTGGTGACCTCGACAGGCTTCCACGGCGCCTATCTGCGCTCGAGCCAGAGCATCTCGATGACGGCGATCACCGGCGACGGCACCAACATGGAGCGCGACTACGCCTATTCGTCGGCGCTGCATGCGTCCGATCTGGAGTCGCCGGCGTCGGTCGGCAAGCTGGCCGGCGAGCGCACCGTGGCGCGCGCCAATCCGCGCAAGGTCGCGAGTTGCAAGGTGCCGGTGGTGTTCGATCCCCGCGTTTCGAACACGCTGGTCGGCCACATCGTCGGCGCGGCGAACGGCGCGTCGATCGCGCGCAAGACGAGCTTTCTCAAGGACAGCCTCGGCAAGCAATTGTTCAGCAGCAACATCCGTATCATCGACGATCCCCTGCGCGTGCGCGGCCTGCGCTCGCAATCGTTCGATGCCGAAGGCGTCGCGGTGAAGAAGACTGCGATCATCGACGAGGGCGTGCTGACGACCTGGCTGCTGGACTGTGCCACCGCACGCGAACTCGGCATGGCTACCACCGGCCACGCCCATCGCGGCGTGTCGTCGTCGCCGTCGCCCGGCGCCTATAATCTGCATATGGAGGCGGGCGATCCTTCGCCGGAAGAACTGATCGCCGACATCAAGGAAGGCTTCTACGTCACCGACCTGATCGGCTCCGGCGTCAATGGCGTGACCGGCGATTACAGCCGCGGCGCCGGCGGGTTCTGGATCGAGAACGGCAAGCTGACCTATGCGGTGAGCGAGATCACCATCGCCGGGCATTTGTTCGATATCTTCAAGTCGCTGCAGCCCGCCAACGATCTGAAATTTACCTACGGGGTCAACGCGCCGACCGTGCGGGTCGAGGGGTTGACGATTGCCGGACGCTGACGCACCACTTCTCACCGACACGCTGACGCGCGATATCGCGCTGCTCAAGGACACCGTGCGCGACGCCGGCGCGCTCGGGCTGTCGCTGTTCCGCACCACGCTGAAAATGTGGACCAAGGGCGAATCCTCGCCGGTCTCGGAAGCCGATATCGCGGTCAATGATTTGATCCAGTCGCGGCTGCAGGCGGCGACGCCGGATTATGGCTGGCTGTCGGAGGAAAGCGCCGACGACGAATCCCGGCTCGGCCGGCGCCTGACCTGGATCATTGACCCGATCGACGGCACCCGTGGCTATCTTGCCGGCCGCGAGGACTGGTGCGTCAGCGTCGCTTTGGTCGAGGATAACCGCCCGCTGCTGGCGGCGGTGTTTGCGCCGTCCACCGATGAATTTTTCTTCGCCGTGCGCGGGCAGGGCACCACACGCAACGACACGCCCGTCGGCGCCAGCAGTGGCATCGGGCTGGATTATCCGCGCATCGCCGGGCCGAAGCCGCTGGTGCAGCGGCTGGCTGGCGGACGGGACATCACGCTGTATCCGCGAATCGGATCGCTGGCGCTGCGGCTATGCTGGGTGGCGAATGGCCGGCTCGACGCCGCCTTTGCCGGCGGCCAGAGCCGCGACTGGGATCTTGCCGCCGCAGATTTGATCGTGCACGAAGCGAATGGTAGGATGAGCGAGCTTTCCGGCGATCCCATTCTCTACAACCGCCAGGAAGTGACGCATGGGTTGCTGGTGGCCGCGGGGGCCGAGCGGCATGCTCATCTGGTTGAGCAGTTTCGGCACCGCTGACGCCGTCATCCGGCGAGCCATTCACATCGATCGGATCCCGGCCGGTCAGTAGCAGGAAACATACCCATGTCGGACGCACCGCAGCCGCAACTGCTTCATCTGGTGATCGGCGGCGAACTGACCGACCTCACGGGCACCACGTTCAAGGATCTGAGCCAGGTCGAGACCGTCGGGTTCTATCCGAACTACGCCTCTGCCTATGTCGCCTGGAAGGCCAAGGCGCAGCAGACCGTGGATAACGCCCACATGCGCTACTTCATCGTCCATTTGCATCGCCTGCTCGATCCCAGCCAAGACACGAAGACGTCCTCTTGAAACGATTGCTTCGAAGCGCGCTGCGCAGCAGCTCTGTTCAGCGCGCCGCGGGCTTTCTCGCGGCCGAATTTCTGCGTCTGGTCTGGAAGACCAACAAGTTTACGCTCGATCCGCCGAATGTTTATGACATGGTCGAACCCGAGATGCCGGTGATCCTGGCGTTCTGGCACGGCCAGCATTTCATGACGCCCTTCATCAAGCGCAAGGATTACAAGGGCCGCGTGCTGATCTCGAAGCACCGCGACGGCGAGTTCAACGCGCTGGCGGCCGAGCGGCTCGGTATCGGTACCGTCCGGGGCTCCGGCGACCATGGCGGCGCGTTTCACCGCAAGGGCGGCGTCGGCGCCTTCAACGAGATGGTACGCACGCTGGCCGACGGCATCAACATGGCACTGACCGCCGACGTGCCGAAGCGCTCGCGCGTGGCCGGGCTCGGCATCATCATGCTGGCGCGCGAAAGCGGGCGGCCGATTATGCCGTTCGCGATGGCCACCAGCCGCTTCATCCAGCTCAAGAACTGGGACCGCACCACCATCAACATGCCGTTCGGCCGCGGCGTGCTGGTCGGTGGCGAGCCGATCAGCGTTCCCGCCAATGCCGACCGCGCCATGATGGAGACGCTGCGCCAGCAATTGGAGGCGACGCTGAACGATGCCACGCGCCGCGCCTATATCGCGGTCGGCCGGCCGGAAGAGGCCCGTGATGGCTAGCTTGCCGGTGACGCTGCGCGTCTATCGCGGACTGTCGATGGCGCTGGCTCCGTTGGCGCCGATGTGGATCAATCGCCGCCTGAAGCAGAACAAGGAAGACCCCGCGCGCAGCGACGAGCGCCGCGGCATCAGCCGCATGGCGCGGCCAGCGGGGCCGCTGGTCTGGATCCATGGCGCCAGCGTCGGCGAGGTGCTGGCGGCGGCCGCCTTGATCGAACGGCTGCGCGGCGCCGGCTTCCGCATCCTTCTGACCTCGGGCACCGTGACCTCGGCTGACATCGTCGCCAGGCGGTTTCCGGCCGATATCATCCACCAATATATTCCCTATGACTCGCCGGCCTTCGTCGCGCGCTTCCTGGCGCACTGGCGGCCCAATCTGGCGCTGTTCATCGAGTCCGATATCTGGCCGAACCTGGTGCTGCAGGCGGCGCATCGCCGGCTGCCGATGGTGCTGATCAACGGCCGGATGTCGCAGCGCTCGTTTCCGCGCTGGCAGAAATTTTCGGTGACGATCGGCGCGCTGCTCGGCCGTTTCGACATCTGTCTGGCGCAGTCCGACACCGACGCCGAACGCTTCGCCGCGCTGGGTTCGCCGAGTGTTCGCGTCACCGGCAACCTCAAGCTCGACGTGCCGGCACCGCCGGTGGACTACGCCAAGCTTGATCGATTGAGAGACGTCACATCCGGCCGCCCGGTGATCGTGGCGTCCTCGACGCATCCCGGCGAGGAGGAAATCCTGCTGGCAACGCATCGCATGCTGGCCGGCCTGTTTCCCGGCCTGCTCACCGTGATCGTGCCGCGCCACGCCCATCGCGGCGAGGCGATCGCCCAGATGATCGCCGCCAGCGGCGCCGAGGTCGCGCTGCGCTCGCGCGACGAAACCCCGACGGCGGCGACTGATATCTATGTCGCCGACACGATGGGCGAACTCGGCCTGTTCTACCGGCTGTCGCCGGTGGTGTTCATGGGCGGCTCACTGGTGCCGCATGGCGGGCAGAACCCGATCGAGGCGGTGAAGCTCGGCGCGTCGATCGTGCACGGCCCGCACGTCTTCAACTTCACCGACGTGTTCGCCGCGCTCGATGCCGCCGGTGGCGCCAGGCAGGCCGCGACACTGGAGCAACTGGTCAAGCAGCTTGGCCAGATGCTCGGCGACAGCGCCGCGCGGCAAGCGTCGATCGACGCCGCCGAACAGGTCGTGGCCCGGCTCGGCGGCGCGCTGGAACGCACGCTGGCGGCGCTCGATCCCTATCTGCTGCAGATGCGGCTGGAGACGGACCATGCGTGAGCCGGCGTTCTGGCAGCCGCCCTCGAGCTGGCTGTCGCGCTTGCTGATGCCGCTTGCTGCGATCTATGGCGAGATCGCCGGCGCCCGGATGGCCCGCAAGGGAATCGTGGTCGGCATTCCCGTGATCTGCGTCGGCAACTATCATGTCGGCGGCGCCGGCAAGACGCCGACCACGCAGGCGTTGGTCGCGCTGTTGCGCGAGCTCGGCGAGGCGCCGGTGGTGCTGAGCCGCGGCTATGGCGGCAGCCTGCGCGGACCGGTCAAGGTCGACGTCAGCCGCCACCAGGCCGCGGAGGTCGGCGACGAGCCGCTGATGATGGCGCGCGATGTGACGGTGGTGATTTCACGCGACCGCGTCGCCGGCGCGGCGCTGGCGCGCTCGACGGGCGCCAGCGTGATCGTGATGGATGACGGCTTCCAGAATCCGGCGGTGGCGAAAGACGCCTCGATCATCGTGATCGACGGCGACCGCGGCCTCGGCAATGGCCGTGGGATGCCGGCCGGTCCGATGCGCGCGCCGCTCGATCTGCAGGTGGCGCGAACCGATGCGCTGGTGATTGTCGGCACGGGCCGCGCGGCGGACGGCGTGGCAAGGCAAGTCGCGGCCAAAGGCGCGCCGGTGTTTCGTGCGCAACTTGCGCCGGACGCGGCATCGCTCAAAGCCTTGCACGGCCGCCGCGTGCTGGCCTTTGCGGGAATCGGCGACCCCGTGCGTTTCTTCCGCACGCTGCGCGGCGCCGGTGTCGATGTCGCAGCGGAGCAGGCGTTTGCCGACCATCATCCCTATACGGCCGATGACATTGCAGCACTGCTGGCACAGGCAAAGCGCGACGCGCTGACGCTGGTGACGACGGAAAAGGACATGGTGAAACTGCGCGGCCTGCCGGGCGCGGAAGGTATCGTGCCATTTGCCGTGACGCTGGCGTTCGATGACGCGGCGGCGTTACGAATGTTCGTGATGGAACGGCTGAATATCGCGCGCGGGCGAGCTTCAAATCGTAGCCCGGATGGAGCGTAGCGAAATCCGGGGCCGGCCGATCCATTGAAATCCGGCCCGGATTGCGTCGCCGCGCCGCCAGCGACGTGGCGACTTCATCCGGGCTACGGATTCGCGCCTCAGCTGGCCTTCAGCGCCTTGGGATAATGACGCTGCAATACCGCCGTCGGCATCGCATAGGCCTCCTGCAGATCGACGCTCCAGTATTTTAGCTCGTCGAGCGGAATGCGTTCGCCGGTGATGGCGCAATTCACGAAGGTACCAGGCGACACCACGCGAAAATCGCCGTCGAGATATTGCAGCTGCGCCTGGCCGCTGCCGGAGGGGCCGAATTTGTTCAGCACAATGGTATTCCTTAGATCATCCGGCCGCAGCCGGGCAGAGGGTGTCGGTGAATTCCTAGCATAAATGGGGATCCGCCGTCGCCGGTTAAAGGCGGCTAGAACAGCGTGCCCTGATCGACCGGTTTTGTCGTGCGCTTCGGCGCGGCTGGCTTTACCTCCCGGGGCGCCACGGCCGCGCGGTCCATATCTGCGGTGACGCCGACGCGGCCGTCGGCAAACTCCAGGCTGAGGCGGGCGCCGGGGCCGATATTCGCCGCGGCATGCAGCGCGGCGCCGTCGGCGTCGCGCACCAGCGCGAAGCCGCGCGCCAGCACGCTGCGATACGACAAGGCCGCCAGCAACTGCCCGGAGGCCAGCACGCGGGCCTGCTGGCGCTGCACCAATGTGGCCAGCGCGCGACGGGCGCGCTCGCTCAATCGCTGCGCGCGTTCGCGGTCGCGCGCCAGCGCGTTGCGTTGCGCCTGCGCATTGGCAACTTTGGAGGCCTGCAGGCGGATCGACAGCCCGGCAAAGCGATCGCGGCGCTGCCGCAGAGCCGCGCGCGACGCCAGCGTCAGCCGCTCGCCGGACACTGTGAAGCGATGCGTAGCCTGCGCGATCTGGCCGCGCAGCACGCGCAGCGTGAGACCTGCAGAAGCCTGCGCGAAGCGGCGGTGATGCGAACTCGTATTGGCCTTCAGCGCGCGCGGCAGCGAGGCGCCGGCGCCGTCCAGGCGTTGCCGCGGGATCGCCAGCAACTCGCTCAAGGATGGCAGCGCGCGGGTGGCAGCGCGCAGCTCGGTGCGGCGGCGTTCCTGGCCGCGCTGCCAGCACAGCATCATGCGGCGCTCATAGGCCGAGATTTCGACGAACAGTTCGGCGCGCACCGGCACCGCCATTTCGGCGGCGGCGGTCGGCGTCGGTGCGCGCTTGTCACTGGCGAAATCGATCAGCGTGATGTCGGTCTCGTGGCCGACCGCGGAGATCAGCGGGATCATGCTTTCGGCGGCGGCGCGGACCACGATCTCCTCGTTGAACGACCACAAATCTTCCAGCGAGCCGCCGCCGCGCGCCACGATCAGGAGGTCGGGGCGGGGGATCTTGCCGCCCTCGGGCAGCGCGTTGAAGCCATGGATGGCCGCGGCGATCTGCTCGGCCGAGCCTTCGCCCTGCACCTTGACCGGCCAAACCAGCACGCGGCGCGGAAAGCGATCGGCGAGGCGGTGGAGAATATCGCGAATGACGGCGCCGGTCGGCGAGGTCACCACGCCGATCACCTCCGGCAGCCACGGCAATAGCTGTTTTCGCGATTCGTCGAACAGGCCTTCGGCTGACAGCTTGCGCTTGCGCTCTTCCATCAAGGCCATCAGCGCGCCGACGCCGGCCGGCTCGATCGATTCGATGACGATCTGGTATTTGGAGGAGCCGGGGTAGGTGGTCAGCTTGCCGGTGGCGATGACCTCGAGGCCCTCTTGCGGCTTGAACCGCATCTTGCCGTGCACGCCTTTCCAGATCACCGCCTCGATCTTGGCGCCCTCGTCCTTCAGCGCGAAATAGCAGTGCCCGGAGGAATGCGCGCCGCGAAAACCGGAGATCTCGCCGCGCACCCGGACATGACCATAGGCGTCCTCCACCGTCCGCTTCAGTGCCGAGGACAGCTCGGTGACGGTGAATTCGGACGAGTTGGACAGGGCAGCGGGGGATCTGGGCATCGAATCTCGGTTCTCTGGAATGCAGCGAAGGTAGGGTTTTTAACGCGGGATTGCCAATCGAAGCTTGTAATTCAGATAACTCTGGATTAAAGAGTTATCTGTAAATTCATGGTGGGAGGCTGGTCATGGTCAGGAAGATCCTTTCCTTCGGTGTTCGCGTCGTTGTCAGGGGGCTGGCCGCAGCCGGGCTCGTTGCGCTTTTACTGGCTGGGCTGATCGCTACGCCGCTGCATCATCCGCCGGAGCTTCCATCCATTTCGGAAGCCCGTAAATTCGTGGACCTGAGCAACCTGCCGGTTCTGCAGCGCTACGCAGGAAGCGATGGCACGGCGCTGGCCTATCGGCATTATCGCCCGGTGCAGGCCTCTACCGACCGCATCGCCATCGTCGTGCACGGCTCGTCGGGGTCCAGCGGCGGCACCATCCACGCCCTGTCGTCGGCCCTGATGGAGCGTGGCGTGCAGACCTACGCGGTGGATATTCGCGGCCACGGCGCATCGGGCACGCGAGGCGACATCGGTTATGTCGGCCAGCTCGAGGACGACCTTGCCAATCTGGTGGCCGTGGTCAGGCAAGACAACCCGACGGCGCCGCTGACGCTGATTGGCCACTCATCCGGGGGCGGCTTTGCGTTGCGGATCGCAGGCTCCGCCATGCAGAACCTGTTCGATCGCACGGTTCTGCTCGCGCCCTATCTGGGTTACGATGCACCGACCAACCAGCCGGACGGCGGCTGGGCGCGCGCGGACGTCCCGCGGATCATCGGATTGCTGGCGCTTGCCAAGCTTGGAATCACCTGCTGCGACCACCTGCCGGTGGTCGCCTTCGCGGTGCCGCCCGGTTCCACGAACAGGCTGGTGGCGACCTACAGCGAAAGACTGCGCAGCAATTTCGGCACCCATCCTGACTTCCGCACCGATCTGGCTGCCGTCAGCAGACCGATCACTCTGTTTTCCGGCAGTGCTGACGAATTGATGGATTCGGGTAGATATGAAGCGGCGATGCGCAGCGTATTGCCGTCCATCAAGGTCAGGCTGCTGCCGAGCATCAATCACATGGGTATCGTCGCCGACGCCCGCGCCGTGTCGGCTATTGCCGACGATGTCGTCAAATCCGAAGTGAGTTCGCGATGAGTATCGACCGCCGCGAGGCTGCCGCCGCGCTGCATGACATCGACGACATCGTCCAGCGCGTCAAACGCTCCCGCAGCTATCAGCTCGCCAGCCTGATGCTCATGCTCTGGGGACCGCTCATCGCGCTGGGTTACGTGGTGTCGTGGTCGTGGCCGCGCTATGCCGGATATGGCTGGGTGCTGATCGACCTCATCGGCGTCGCCGGGTCCCTCGCCATCAGCGCGCGCAATCGCGCCCGGTCCGGCCAACGCGGCTTCGATGGACGGGTACTCGCCGCGCTGGCGATGTTCTTCGGCTTCGGCCTGTTGTGGAGCATCGGCATCGTGCAGTTGACGCCGCGCCAGCTCGGCGCGTTCTGGCCGATCTATTTCATGCTCGTCTACAGCGTCGCGGGGCTATGGCTTGGCGCGGCCTTCGTCGCCATCGGCCTTGGCATCATCGCGCTGACGCTGGTCGGCTATGTCCTCACCGGGCCGTGGTTCGAATTGTGGATGGCGGTGGTGAACGGCGGCGGACTGCTGCTCGGCGGCATCTGGATGCGGCGGAGCTGACATGGCCGGGCTCGACGATATCATTCACCAGCCGCTGCGGCTGCGCATCATGGCCGCGCTGACGGCGCTGCCGGAAGCGCAGGGCATGGATTTCCCCCGGCTGAAGAAGCTCACCGGCGCCACCGACGGCAATCTCGGTGCCCATATCGAGACGCTGTCCAAGGCCGGCTATGTCGATGTCGCCAAGGCCTTCGTCGGCAAGAAACCGCAGACCACGGTGACCGCAACGGTGGCCGGGCGGGGCGCGTTCGCCCGCCATGTTGCCACGTTGCGCGAGATCATCGCCGGGGCGGGGGATTGAACTGTCATTCCGGGGCGCGAGAGCGCAGCTTGAGCGAACCCGGAATCCCGGGGTGGGACGATGAACATGTCCGGATTCCGGGTCTCCGTCAGCCGGCTTCGCCGTCTGCCGCATCCCGGAATGACGGTGTGCTGCGGTTGCGACGTCCACCGCGCGAGGTTAAACCCTGCGCTTATCCGCATCTTCCGGACGGGCTGCATTCATGAACATTCTCCTTCTCGGTTCCGGCGGGCGCGAGCACGCGCTGGCATGGAAGCTCTCGTCGTCGCCACTGGTGACGAAGCTGTGGTGCGCGCCGGGCAATGCCGGCATCGCCGAGGAGGCCGAATGCGTCGCGCTGGATACGGCCGACCATGCCGCGGTGATCGCATTCTGCCGCGATAACGCCGTGGAGTTCGTCGTGGTCGGGCCGGAGGCGCCGCTGGCGGCCGGCATCGTCGACGATCTCGCGGCCGCCGGCATCAAGGCGTTCGGGCCGAGCAGGGCTGCGGCCCGGCTGGAAGGCTCCAAGGGCTTCACCAAGGACCTCTGCCAGGCCAACGACATCCCGACCGCCGCCTATCAGCGCTTCACCGATGCGGACAAGGCCAAGGCCTATATAAGCGAGCAGGGCGCCCCGATCGTCATCAAGGCCGATGGCCTCGCCGCCGGCAAGGGCGTGGTCGTCGCCGAAACGTTGAAGGACGCGCTCGACGCCATCGACATGATGCTGTCGGGCGGGTTCGGCGAGGCGGGTGCAGAGGCCGTGGTCGAGGAATTTCTGGTCGGCGAGGAGGCCTCGTTCTTCGTGCTGTGCGACGGCGAGCACGCGCTGGCGCTGGCCAGCGCGCAGGACCACAAGCGCGCATATGACGGCGACAACGGCCCCAATACCGGCGGCATGGGCGCCTATTCGCCCGCACCCGTCATGACGGAGGCGATGTGCCAGCGTGCGATGGACGAGATCATTTACCCGACGCTGCGGGCGATGAGCGCGATGGGCGCGCCCTATAAAGGCGTGCTGTTCGCCGGTCTGATGATCACCGAGGATGGCCCGAAGCTGATCGAATATAATTGCCGGTTCGGCGATCCCGAGACCCAGGTCCTGATGATCCGCCTGATGTCGGACCTGCTGCCGGCGCTGATCGCCTCTGCCGATGGCCAGCTCAAGAATTTCGACCTGCGCTGGTTTCCCGATCCGGCGCTGACCGTGGTGATGGCCGCGAAGGGCTATCCCGGGTCTTACGAGAAAGGCACCCGCATCGCCGGCCTCGATCGTGCGGCGAAGATCGAGGGCGTCGAGATTTTCCACGCGGGCACCAAGGCCTCCGGTGACTGGATTCTGTCCAATGGCGGTCGCGTGCTCAACGTCACGGCATCCGGCAAGAGTGTCGCCGAGGCGCAGCGCCGCGCCTATGAGGCGATCGGGTTGATCAACTGGCCCGAAGGCTTCTGCCGCCGCGACATCGGCTGGCAGGCAGTGGCGCGGGAACGTGCAAAAAGGTAGCTTGACACCAAAGTTAAGGCACTAAGTCTACTAACAACCTGAGATGAGGAACCGCACGGCGAGCCGCACATTGGTAGTACTGGAGACAATGATGACCCAGTATTATTTCGACGTGAAGAACGGCATTACCAAGCGCGACCATCGTGGACTTGATCTGAAGAGCGACCTCGAAGCCGTTGCCCAGGCCAAGCGTATTGCCGAAGAGATCGCGGCCAAGCCGGATCAGCATACCCGCCGAGTGTGTATCGTCCGCGAGGATGGCCATGAAGTCATGCAGGTGGACGTACCCGCCGAGAACGAGGCGACGTTAGCGCCGCGCCTGAAAAAACGCTCGTAGCAGGCTCGCCGCCTCGCTTTCGCCAACTGCGGAATAAACCTCCGGCGCGTGGTGGCAGGTCGGCTGCGCAAAGAACCGCACGCCGGAATCGACGCCGCCGCCTTTCGGATCGGCGGCGCCGAAATACAGCCGCCTGATCCGCGCGAACGAAATGGCGCCGGCGCACATCGTGCACGGCTCCAGCGTGACGTAGAGGTCGCAACCATCGAGGCGCTGGTTGCCAAGCCGGCCCGCGGCCTGGCGGATCGCCAGGATTTCGGCATGGGCGGTCGGGTCATTGTCGCGGATGGTGCGGTTGGCCGCGGTCGCGATTACCTCGTTGTTCCGGACGATAACGCAGCCGATCGGCACCTCGCCGGCCGTCGCGGCGTCTGCGGCGGCCTGCAGCGCCAGATTCATGAACGAAAATGAGGTCATCTTGTCTTCGGGGGTGAGGCGATCGCCGCCAGTTCCGCTTTTGCTGATCGCACTTTGCGTCGAACTCTGCTAGGGCTGTGCGTTCAGCACGAGTGGATACCGGTTTTTGCGTGAATGCGCCCGAAAATTGAGCGCGCAACTCGTTCCGCCAGCCCTGTTCCGCACTCAACCGCAATTCAGCCTTAAGCTGCAGTGAGACCTTCATGCCCCGCGACAACGATCGAAATAACGGCCCCTCGCGCGGCCGTCCGCCCGGCAAGTCCGGCGGTGGCGCCAGCAAGGGCCGCTCCGGCGCGGCGCGCGGCCCCGAGAAGAAATTCGCCAAGCGCGACGGTACCTACGCGCCGAAGCCGCACGATGCCGGTGCAGCCGGCGAGCGCAAGACCTATGGCGCCAAACCCTATTCCGGCCCGGGCAAGCCCTATGCCGGCAAGCGCGAGGGCGCAGCCCCGCGCCGCGACGACGACCGCGCCCCGCGCCGCGATTATGGCGACGCGCCGCGTCCCGCCCGCAGCTTCGGCGGCGATCGCCCCGAGCGCAGCGGCGGCGACAAGCGCCCGTACCAGTCCCGCGACGGTGGCGGCGAGAAGCGCCCCTATACGCCGCGCGACGGCGGTGGCGAGAAGCGGCCGTATTCGCCGCGCCCTGCGGGTGGCGACAAGCGTCCGTACCAGTCCCGTGACGGTGGCGGTGAGAAGCGCCCCTACACGCCGCGTGACGGCGGTGGCGAAAAGCGCCCCTACACCCCGCGCGAAGGCGGCGGCGAGAAGCGTCCCTATAGCCCGCGTGGCGACCGTCCCACTTTCAACCGCGATGACCGTGCGCCTCGCAGTGATGCCCGGCCGGCCGGCCGTTCCGACGACAGGAAGTTCGGCGAGAAGCGTCCGTACACCCCGCGCGACGGTGGTGGCGAGAAGCGCCCGTACCAGTCCCGCGATGGCGGCGACAAGCGCCCCTATACGCCGCGCGACGGCGGCGACCGGCCGCGCCCTTCTGGCGACCGTCCTTACAGCGCGCGCCCGTCGCGCGACAATGATCGTCCGCGTTCGGACCGCCCGCAGGGCGATCGTCCCTTCAGCGGCGGCTCCAAATTCGGTGGCGACAAGAAGTTTTCCCGTGGCGCGCCGGATCGCGGCGGTCCGCGCAAGACGTTCGGCGACCGGCCCGATCGCGGCGCGGATCGCGGCGAATCCAAGCCGTGGCAGAAGCGCGAGGAGGGTGATCGCAATGCGCGTCCGTCGCGCGACGGCGCCCGTCAATACGAGCGTCCGAAGTTCGAGCGCACCGAGTTTCCCCGCGTGCATGAAGAGCGTCCGCGCTTCGAGCGCGCCAGCGAGGCCCGTCCGAAATTCGACCGGCCGCGCGAGCGCCCGAGCAACGACTTCCACGAACATCCGCGCAACAATTCCGGCCTCGAGCGGCCGCGTCGCGACAACGAGGATGACAGCCGCATCTTCGCCAAGCGCCCCGCTTTCGGCGGCCGCGGCGACTATCGCGAGCGCAAGCCGGAAGAACGCCGTCCGCCGCGCCCGCCGGCCCCGAAGAAGGACGGCGAGCGCGTCGCGAAAGTCGTGTCGCGCGCTGGCCTGTGCTCGCGCCGCGATGCCGAGGACTGGGTCACGCAGGGCCGCGTCGCGGTCAACGGCCGTATCATCAATTCGCCGGCGCTCGACGTCACCACCCGCGACGTCATCACCGTCGATGGCAAGCCGTTGCCCGCACCCGAGCGCACGCGGCTGTTCATGTATCACAAGCCGCGCGGCCTGATGACCACGCATGCCGATCCCGAGGGACGGCCGACCGTGTTCGACCATCTGCCCGAGCATCTGCCGCGGCTGATCTCGATCGGCCGGCTGGATTTCAACACCGAAGGCCTGCTGCTTCTCACCAATGATGGCGGCCTCGCGCGCACGCTCGAACTACCCGACACCGGCTGGCTGCGCCGCTACCGCGTCCGCGCGCATGGCGAAGTCACGCAGTCGCAACTCGATCAGCTCAAGCACGGCGTCGAGGTCGACGGCGTCAAGTACGGCTCGATCGATGCGACGTTGGAACGCGACCAGGGCGCCAATGTCTGGCTGGTGTTCGCAATCCGCGAAGGCAAGAACCGCGAAGTCCGTAACGTGCTGGCGCATCTCGGCCTCGAAGTGAACCGCCTGATCCGGATTTCCTACGGCCCGTTCCAGCTCGGCGAGCTGGAAGAAGGCGGCGTCGAGGAAGTTAAGACCCGCGTGCTGCGCGAGCAGCTCGGCGAGAAGATCGCGGAAGCGTCGGGTGCGGATTTTGCGCGGCAGATTCCCAGCAAGGGCGATCCGTCGGACGATCCGATCATCGTCAAGAAGCCGGAGTTCAAACGCTCGACCACGGAGGACCGCAAGGGCCGCCGTGTGCTGGTGCAGCGCACCGGCTCGGAAGAATCGCGTACTCGCAATGAGGAAGAAGCGTCAGGCTACGGCCCGCCGAAACGCCCGAAGCGCGGCTATCACGGCAAGCGCGACATCACGCCCCGAAAGGACTGAGTTTGCTGTGCTGGGCTTAGCCATGAGCGACGTTCGATCTTTGTGTGACGCGGCGGCAGTAGTGCTCCCTCCCCCCTTGCGGGGGAGGGTCGGGGAGGGGGGTAGCCGCAAGCCCCGAGCCTGTGGCGCCCCCACCCCCGACCCCTCCCCGCAAGGGGGAGGGGGGCTGACAGCGTTTGCAGCGACGCCTTGCCAACTCAAGCGGGCTTCCTGATGCGCGTCGTCGGTGGGCGGCTGAAGGGCCGCAACATTGCATCTCCTACGACGCAGGCGATTCGTCCCACCGCGGACCGGCTGCGCGAGGCGCTGTTCAACATTCTGATCCATGCCTATGACAATCCGGTGCAGGATGCCCGCGTGCTCGACCTGTTCGCCGGCACCGGCGCGCTCGGCATCGAGGCGGTGTCGCGCGGGGCGGGCTTCACGCTGTTCGTCGACAACGGCGCCGAGGCGCGCGCGCTGTTGCGCAACAATGTCGAGGCGCTGGGGCTCGGCGGCACCACTAAAGTCTATCGCCGCGATGCCGCCAATCTCGGCCCGGCGCATCCGGTCGAGCCATTCTCGCTCGTCTTCCTCGATCCGCCGTACCGCATGAAGCTCGCCGAAAAGGCGCTGGCCTCGTTGCGCGACGGCGGCTGGCTGACGCCGGACGCTTTGCTGGTGGTGGAGGAGGCCAAGAGTGCCGAGTTCAAGGCGCCCGAGCGCTTTGAAGAACTCGAACGCCGCGCCTATGACGATACCGAGTTCACTTTTCTGCGAATTATTTGATCCCGAAGCCAGCGACACATCAGGGCCGTTAAACTTGGCTCGGACCTTTTTCGAACGAAGTCGTTTCTGGTTCGCGTTAAATCGCGAAACAAGCAGAAAATGGACGGTTCTGCTTAGAGCAGAACTGAGGGCGGCGCTGGCTCGCTCGCCATCATTGTAACATCATATCGTTCGATCGAAGAACATGGTCGTGCCGCCGGATTTCAAACGATAGATCTGTGCTGGACGATTGCTTGCGCGCCGCATCTCCCCTTGTATAGGTTCCACGAAATCAGCTTCTGCCATGCGCTTGCGAAAAGCCGACTTGTCGATACGACGACCGAGGATTTGCTCGTAGACGGACTGCAATTCGCTCAGTGTAAATGCGGCGGGCAGAAGATGCACAGGCAATGTTGAATATTCGACCTTGTTCCTGATCCGGGTTAGCGCCGCGCGAACGATATCGGCATGGTCGAACGCGACAGCCACCTCCGTCGTGTCACCTCTGACAGGCCACCAAGCGAAATCGGCGCTGTACTCTTCACGCGAACGAACGTCATCGGCCGAGATCAAGGCCACATAGACGACGCTCACGGTCCAGCCTCGTGGATCTCGTGTGGCGTTCCCTATCGTCTGCAACTGCTCCAGATATGGCGTCTCGATACCCGTTTTCTCGGTCAGCACGCGGCGCGCGGTGGTTTCAATATCGAGATCCTCGTCGACATGAATCCATCCGCTTGGGAGCGCCCACTGACGAGCAAATGGTTCGGCAGAACGCCGAATGAGCAAGACTTCGAGGCCGGCCTGCGACAGCGCAAAAATCGCCAGATCGACCGAGACGATCGGCCTCGCATGGTTTTCATCCAAATTCATGGCCCAGCCTAATCAGTCTCCTTCTTAGTGTAAATTAAAAACTATCTTAATTGACAATATACAATAAGTGGTATTTTTTACTTCTGGCCGGTGCCCGGCTGCCAAACCACAGGGAGGCGGACATGTTAGGTTTTCGTTTCGTCAAGACGCAGCCAACCCAGTATGTGATCCAGTACAGGAACGGTCGGCCCAGCCGAGAGGGTGCCGGGCTGGCATTTTGGTACTTCGCGCCATCCGCCTCGATCGTCGTGGTGCCAACGGCGAGCGTGAACGAGCCCTTTATCTTCCCGGAAGTTACCGCTGATTTCCAGGAGGTCACGATACAGGGCCAGATCACCTTTCGGGTTGCGGATCCGCACCGAACGGCGAAGCTTCTCAATTTCACGCTGGATTCCAAGGGCGGCTATATCTCCGAGGATCCCCAGAAGCTCTCCCAGCGTCTGATCGGGCAGGTTCAGGTCGCCATGCGTGCCGAGGTGCAGGCGTTGACCCTCAAGGAAGTTCTTGCGTCAGGACAGGCGCTAGTCGGCCGGGTCGCAGAACAGTTGCAAACCCATCCAACGGTGGAGGCGCTTGGCCTGGAGTTGCTTGGCCTCTCGCTGCTCGCTGTCAAACCAAAGCTCGAAACGGCCAAGGCTCTTGAGGCGGAAGCCCGTGAGGCGCTGCTGCGCCGTGCTGACGAGGCCGTGTATTCGCGCCGTAATGCTGCTGTGGAGCAAGAGCGCATGATCAAGGAGAATGAACTGGCCACCGAGATTGCGGTCGAAAACAAGAAGAGGCAGGTACGCGAAGCACAGATGGACGCGGAGCGTTCGGTCCAGGAACGAAGGCTGCAAATGGAGCGCGAGCAAATGTCCGGAAGGATCGAGCTTGAGGAGCAGAATAAGGCACTGGTTGCCCTGGCATCGCTCAACTCGCGCGAAGAGGCGGAAACCAAGGCTGCGAACGTTGCAGCAATGATGCGCTCCTTCGGCGGCTCGGACCCCAAGATCCTTCAGGTGCTGGCTTCCGTCGGTATGGATGCAGGACAGCTTATGGCGCTCGCCTTCGGGGATTTCGCTGACAATGCTGCCAAAATTGGACAGCTCAACGTATCGCCAGACCTGCTAAGGGAAATGATACGTCCAGAGGCATCCCGGTGACGCCATGGACGCTTCAGACACCCGCAAGATCGTTCTGATTATTCGTCCAACCCGGCTTGACGAACTGATCACACGGTTCAACACCGTCCAGCAGGCCCAATTTTATGTGGAGCATCTCGGTGCCGACTTCGGGGATTATCTGACCGAACACAGCCAGTACCGCGCCGCCACGGGTGAAGTCGAAGCCATTCTGAGAACTGTCGGACGGGTTCAGCGTGTCGACCGACAGTACCTTGGTAATTTTATTTTCGGGGCTGATGATATCGTGGTGGTCCTGGGCCAGGACGGTTTGGTGGCGAACACACTCAAATATCTGGACCGCCAACACGTGGTAGGCGTGAACCCCGATCCAAAGCGGTGGGACGGCGTGCTGCTGCCATTTTGCTCGGGGGATCTGCGCAAGGTCATGCTCGAGGAGATTGCTAACCGCCGACCGATACGGCGGGTGACAATGGCCAAGGCCTCGCTCAATACCGGCTCAGTGCTCTACGCAGTCAACGATCTTTTCATTGGTCCACGCAGCCACGTTTCGGCCCGTTATACAATCAAGGTCGGTGATCGCGAGGAGCGTCAATCTTCCAGCGGAATCATCGTCTCGACGGGCATGGGGTCGACAGGCTGGCTGAAGAGCCTGTATGCGGGCTGGACAGCCGCGGCGGACACCTTCGGAACGGAGATGCCGGCGCGGGCTCCTGATGCCTCATTTCCCTGGGATGCCAATTTTCTTAATTTTTTTGTTCGTGAGCCTTTCCCCAGCAAAACGACGGGCGCCTCCCTCGTGGTTGGCCGAATTATTCCGCAAAATCCCGTAACCATCGTTTCCGAGATGGCTGAACATGGTGTTATTTTCAGCGATGGCCTCGAGATTGACTTCCTTGAATTCAATGCCGGTACCCAGGCCACGATCGAAGTTGCTGAACGTGTGGGGCTCTTGGTTGCTTGACAGATGGGTTTGTCAGGTGACCGAGAGGTCCCACTATGACGAATGAGCAGGAAAATATCGATGTCTACCTATCCGAACTATACTTGGGATCACGTCCATATTCGCACGCCCGACGTCCAGGCGATGGCGCAGTGGTTCGCCGACACGCTGGGCGCCGAGATCGTGCGGGGACCGGCGCGGACCGACATCAAGCTCGGCGGCGGCATCATCTTCCTCGCGGAAGCCCCTTCAAGCGTCAACCCGCCGCCGGTGACGCCGTATCAGGGTCTCGATCACATCGGCCTGGCGGTGAAGGACATCGATACGGTTGCTGCGTCCTTGAAGGCGAAGGGTATCGAGTTCACGAAGGAGCCGACCACGATCCGCCCGGGCGTGCGGGTGTGCTTCATCCGCGGGCCGCTCGGCATCTCGATCGAGCTGCTGGATCGCGACGCGAAGTATCAGTGAGCTGATCGCGCAACAAACACCTCCGTCATCCTGAGGTGCCGTCGCTCTTGCGACGGCCTCGAAGGATGGCCGCGAGCGCCGGAAATCGTCGCCGCATCCTTCGAGGTGCGCCCTGCGGGCGCCCACCTCAGGATGACGACGGGGAGCTATCTTCTCCCGAACAGCTTCTCGATGTCGCTGAGCTTCAGTTCGACATAGGTCGGGCGGCCGTGGTTGCACTGGCCGGAGTTCGGCGTGTCTTCCATCTCGCGCAATAGCGCGTTCATCTCTTCCGGCTTCAGCCGTCGTCCCGAACGCACCGAGCCGTGGCAGGCCATGGTGGCCGCGACGTGCATCAGCCGGCGCTCCAGCGGCAGCGCCTCGTCCCATTCCGCCATGTGCTCGGCCAGATCGCGCAGCAGCGATCCGGCATTGGTCTTGCCGAGCAGCGACGGCGTCTCGCGCACCGCGACCGCCCCCGGCCCGAAGGAATCGATCGCCAGGCCGAAGCCGGCCAGTTCTTCCGCGCGGTCGAGCAACTGCTCGACAGTCGCCTCGTCCATCTCGACGATCTCCGGGATCAGCAGCAATTGCCGCTGCACGCCGTTCGCGGCAATCGACGCCTTCAGCCGCTCATAGACGATGCGCTCATGCGCGGCGTGCTGGTCGACCACGATCATGCCGTCGCGAGTCTGCGACACGATGTAGTTCTCGTGCAATTGCGCGCGCGCGGCGCCCAGCGGCCGGTCGATCAGGTCGTTGTTCGGCGCCGCCTCTAAGCGCATGTCGGCGGAAGGCCCGCCCACGTCGAAGGCAGCTTGTCCTGGCTCGGCGAGCGCCGCCGAGCCATCGAAGGAGGGCATCGGGCCGACGGGATAGGACGGCGATTGCCGCCAGTCCCAGTTGGCGTCCCGCCGCGGCGGAAAGTTCGGCGAAAAATTCGGTCGGAAGGAATCCAGCACCGCGCCGTCACTATTAGCAGCCGTGCGGCGGCCCTCGCGGGCCAGGCCTTCCTTCAGCGCATGCACGATCAGCCCGCGCACCAAGCCGGCATTGCGGAAGCGCACCTCGGTCTTGGCCGGATGCACATTGGCATCGACCTCCTGCGGGTCCAGCGTCACGAACAAAGCCACTATTGGATGGCGATCGCGCGGCAGATAGTCGGAATAGGCGGCGCGCACCGCGCCGATGATCAGCTTGTCGCGCACCGGGCGGCCGTTGACGAACAGGTATTGCCCGAGCGCGTTCGCCCGCGTCAGCGAGGGGGCGGCGGCAAAGCCCTCGACCATCACGCCTTCGCGCGCGCTGCGGACCTCGATGGCGCTGAGGCGAAACTCCGCACCCAGAATGTCGCCGAGCCGGGTCAATTGCCCGGCCGGGCCGGGGAGTGCGGCGGCCCAGGTCACGGGCGCGCGCTCCTCGCCGGCCATCGAGAAGGCGACGTCCGGCCGCGCCATCGCGAGTCGCCGCACGACTTCACGAATGGCTTCCGCCTCGGTGCGATCGGTCTTGAGAAATTTCAGCCGTGCGGGCGTGGCATAAAAGAGATCGCTGACCTCGACGCGGGTGCCCTGGCTCAGCGCCGCCGGCACGATCGGGGATTTGTCGCCGGCGTCGACATGGAGCGACCAGGCGTGGGGCTCCGAGGCATGCCGCGTCGTGATGCCCAATCGCGCCACCGAGCCGATCGAGGGCAGCGCCTCGCCTCGGAAGCCGAGCGTGCGGATCGCCAGGAGGTCCTCGTCGTCGAGCTTGGACGTGGCATGGCGGTCGGTGGCAAGCGAAAGGTCGGCATGGGTCATGCCGGCGCCGTCGTCGGTGATGCCGATCCGCCTGCGGCCGCCGCCGTCCGTGAAGATGTCGATCCTCGTCGCGCCGGCGTCGATCGCGTTCTCGACCAGCTCCTTCACCACGCTGGCCGGCCGCTCCACTACTTCGCCGGCGGCGATGCGGTTGACGATGGTTTCGGGCAGCTGGCGGACGGGCATGGTTCGACTCGGGAACTGGGAGAGTCAATTTAGGCGGTATGGCCGGGCAAAGGGAGGGCCGGCGGCGATCTCTCCCCGGTGTTATCGCGCCCCGTTCCGTGCGCCGAACACAGCGAATTTATTGTGACGGCGCACGACCGGGTATATCGTTTGGAAAAGCTCTAAAAACGTCAGGGAAACGCCATGTGCACGCTGTTCGCCCACCAGCCGTCGCGCGACTACGAGTCGCAAACCCGCTCCTTGCGGATTGGCGGTCATTGCACCTCGATCCGGCTCGAGATGGCGTTCTGGGACACGCTGGAGGAAATCGCCGCCCAGCAGGGGCTCAGCCTCGCCAAATTCTGCACCATGCTGCACGACGAGGTGCTCGATCACCGCGGCGAGGTCAGCAACTTTGCCTCCTTGCTGCGCTGTTCATGCCTGATCTACCGCGCGCGCGCCGCGATGCCCGCGGCCTTCGACCCCGCGCAGATGATGGCTGCGGCGGAGTAGGAAAGCGCGCTTTTTACCCTCGCCCGCTTGCGGGAGAGGGTGGATCGGACACGCGTCGCGTGTTCGAGACGGGTGAGGGCGGCAGCGAGCCCGTGGCTTCCCCTCACCCGAAGCCTCGCTGACGCGAGGCTCCGACCTCTCCCGCAAGCGGGAGAGGTGAAGGAAGAGCGCTTCATATCTCCTTCTTCTGCATCGCGCCGGCGATGTGGTCGGCCTGGCGGATCGCCAAAGCGACGATGGTCAGGGTCGGGTTGCACGCCGCACCCGACGTGAACTGGCTGCCGTCGGAGACGAACAGGTTCTTGATGTCGTGGCTCTGGCCGAACTTGTTGACGACGCCGTCGCGCGCTTTGGCGCTCATCCGGTTGGTGCCCATGTTGTGGGTGCTCGGATAGGGCGTGGTCGGATAGGTCACGGTGGCGCCGATCGCCTCATAGACCGCCGCGCCCTGTCGGTAGGCGTGGTCGCGCATCGCGATGTCGTTGGGGTGGTCATCGTAATGCACGCTGGCCACCGGCATGCCGAACTTGTCCTTGGCCTTCGGATCGAGCGTGATGCGGTTGGTTTCCTGCGCCATGTCCTCGCCGACCAGCCACATCCCGGCCATCCGCGGATATTGCTCCATCGCGCTGGTGAATGGCCGGCCCCAGGCGCCGGGATTGAGGAACGCCGCCATGAACGGGAGGCCGAGCGACAAGGTCTCCATCTCGTAGCCGCCGAGGAAGCCGCGTGACGGGTCATGCCGCGCTTCGTCGCGGATAATGCCGGCCATGGTGGTGCCGCGATACATGTGCACCGACTTCTCGAACGCGGCATAGACGCTGCCGGTCATATGCCGCATGTAGTTGCGGCCGACCTGGCCGGAGGAGTTGGCGAGGCCGTCGCTGAACATGTTCGAGGCGCTGTTGAGCAGCAGGCGCGGGCTCTCGATCGAGTTGCCGGCCACCGCGATGATGCGGGCGCGCTGACGCTGCGTCTTGCCGGCCTCGTCGGCGTAGACCACCGCGGTGACCTTGCCGGAGGCGTCGTGCTCGATCTTCAGCGCCATGCAGCCCGGCCGTACTTCGAGATTGCCGGTGGCTTCGCCCTTGGGAATTTCGGTGTACAGCGTCGACCACTTGGCGCCGGACTTGCACCCCTGGAAGCAGAAGCCGATCTGCTGGCAGGCGCCGCGGCCGTCGCGCGGCTCACTGTTGATCGCCATGCGGCCGGTATGGACATCCTTGTAGCCGACCTTCTTGGCGCCGGCCTCCATGACCTTGTAGTTGTTGTTGCCGGGCAGGCCGGGGATGTTGTTGGTGCGGGTCACGCCCATCTTGTTTTCGGCCTTGGCGTACCACGGCTCCAGCTCGGCGAGCGTGAGCGGCCAGTCCAGCAGGTTGGCGCCGGGCACGGCGCCATAGATCGTGCGGGTGCGGAATTCATGCTCGTCGAAGCGCAGCGACGCGCCGGCCCAGTGCACGGTGGAGCCGCCGACCGACTTGACGATCCAGGCCGGCAGGTTGGCGAAGTCTTTCGCGACGCGCCAAGAACCAGAGGTGGTGCGCATGTCGGTCCAGGCGAGCTGCGTGAAGCTCTCCCATTCGTTGTTGACGAAGTCCTGGATTTCGTTACGCGCACCGGCCTCCAGGATCACCACCTTGATGCCCTTCTGCGCCAGTTCGTTGCCGAGCGTGCCGCCGCCGGCGCCGGAGCCGACAATTACTACCACGCCATCGTCATTGAGATCGAATTTAGCCATGCTGTATCCTCCCAACCAATTGTTGCGCGATGTCGTTCAGGCTTTCGGCAGCCAGTCGATGTCGTTGAAGCCGCGCTTGATGTAGCCGCCATGTTCGGCCGAGGAGCCCTCGTAGCCAAATTTCGGCCACAGCTGCTCCTGGTTGTAGAGCGACACCACGAGGTCGCCGCGCAAGGTCTTGAAGAACGCGGTCTGCTCGATGCCCTGCAGCAGCACGACGCGGTCGGCCTCCCACGGCACCTGCGCATAGGCGACCTTGTGGCGGTCCTTGGCGTCGGCATCGAGCCGGCGCACGCCGTCTTCCAGCATCGCCTTGACGGCTGGATCGGCGGCGGCCTTGCCATCCCATGGCTTGATGGCGGTGATGTAGTAGCTGTCGCCGAGGAAATCGTGCGGATAGATGTCGCGCGCGACCTTTACCATGGTCTTCAGCGTGGCGGGCGCAAGCGCGGTGGCGTCGGCGGCCCAGGCGTCCTCGATGCCGGCGGCGCCGATGGCGGCGACCACCGGCACGGCGGTCGCTGCGCCCTGCAGAAAGATCCGGCGGCTGTACTGGCCGCGTCGATCGACTTCTCTCATGTGATCCTCCCTGAATAGTTCCTGGTTGTTGTAATTTTCGTCTTATCCGAAACGCCCGCCCTTCTCGATCACCTCGATCTTGTAGCCATCGGGATCGCTGACGAAGAAGAACCGCGCCATGGTGCGGCCGTCATGCTTGAAGTCGCGCAGCGGTCCCGGCGAAAGTCTTTCGCTTTCGAAGCGCGCGTGCTCGGCATCGACGTCGTCGACGACGACGGCGAGATGGCCGTAGCCGTCGCCGATTACATAGGGCTCCTTGCGTCGAAATTCACCGTCAGTTCCAGCTCGAACGGCGACGAGGGGTGGCGCAGATAGATCAGCGCGAAATCCGGCCACGCCAGTCGCTCGGCGATTTCAAGACCGAAGGCGCGGACGTAAAAATCCAGCGCCCGGGTTTCGTCAAGCACGCGGATCATCGAATGCACAGGCTTGGCCATTCAGTTCAGTCCCTTGAGATAGTTAATCACGGCGGCGCGAATCTCCGGCTTCGACTGGCGGTAGGCCATGCTGCTGCCGGCGACGACCGCCTGCGGATTGGTGAGCCAGGCATCGAGCCGGCTTTCGTCCCAGACGAAATGCGCCTGCGCCAGCGCCGGCGAGTAGCGAAAGCCGTCCTGCTTGCCGGCCTCGCGGCCGACGACCTTGTGCAAGGCCGGTCCCTGACGCGGCGGGTCGCTCAGATTGGTGGTGTGACAGGTGGCGCATTGCTGCTTGAACAAAGCGGCGTCATCGAGCGGCTTGGCCGATGGCAGCGCCATCTGCGCGACGGCCACGTCGATCGTCAGCACTGCGCTGAGAAATGTCAGCATCGTCGGAAAGAGGGTGCGCCGCATCATGATATCACCGTTCATGGCGCAGAGCCTAGGTCGCGGCGCGACCGCAGTGGTAGTAGCGGGCTGTTGTCGGAGCGAACAAACCAGCGTCGGCCGGCGGGGGCTTCGCCGCATATATGACGCAGCCGGGCAAACCGTCGCGCAATGACCGCATCCTGTCTGCACTGCGGACACATGCGGGGACTTCCTTGAGCCTTGCGTCGCCCGCAAGACATGCTCGTGCGATCGACGGTCCCGCCACCGGTGGGCGGCGCAATTTCTGCGGCACTGTCCTCGCGCGACCAACCCAGGAGAATCGAATGAAGATTGTGAAAACTTCGGCGATCGCCTTTACGCTTTCGGCCATGCTGGCCGGCCCTGTTCTGGCGCAGGGCGCCGGATCGACAACGCCACCCTCAGGGATGACGCAGCAGGGCGGCGCCATGCAGCGCGGCCCGGCCGGAGGCGCCGACACCGAAATGAATGCCCAGACGCCCGGCGCCAAGGCGGGGGCTGCGACCAAGGGCACGGTAGGCTCCGGCAGCGGCGGAACGGCGCGCGGCACGGCCGGCGCGACAGGCCGAGCGGCGCCGGAGGCTGCGCCCAACGGACTCGACGCCGGCGGTGCCGCATCGACGACCAAACGCCATTAGCGCGATCTGACGCCAGGATGGCTCGCGGCCAACGCGAGCGCGACCACGGCCCTTCCGCAAGGAAGGGCCGTTTTCGAATGCTACGTCAGTCGTCGTAACCGCCGGAGCCGCGCTTCGACTTGACGTCGCTGCGGCGCTTCTTGCCTTCCAGCCGGCGGGTCTTCGAGCCCAAAGTCGGCTTGGTCGGCCGCCGCGTCACGGGGCGGAACGCGGCCTCGGCCAGCAGTTCGGTGAGCCGCTCGATGGCGTCGGCGCGGTTACGATCCTGGGAGCGGAAGCGCTGGGCGTGGATCACGATCACGCCGTCCTTGGTCATGCGCTGGCCGGCCGCGACGCGCAGCCGGATCGCCATGTCCTCGGGGATATCCAGCTTGCGGCTGTCGAAGCGCAGTTGCGCCGCGGTCGAGACCTTGTTGACGTTCTGCCCGCCGGGACCCGACGCGCGCACGAACGTCACCTCGATGTCGTCCTCGTCGATGGAAAGATTTCGCGCGATCCGCAGCATGGGGCACCAAAGCGATCTCCGGGACGGGAATCGGCAAATCGCATAATATCGGATTTGGCGTAGTTTTGCTTTGCCGAAGCACACTCCCCGTCATCCTGAGGCGCCCGCCGTCTTCGGCGGGCCTCGAAGGATGGAGGCGGGCGCTGAGGTTGCGGCCATCCTTCGAGGCGCGCATGAAGTATGCGCGCGCCTCAGGATGACGGCGGTGGTGGGGTAACTTCTGAACTCAGTTCGCCTTCGGTGCCACCGCGGTCGGTGCCACGGCGGCCTGCGGGGCGCGGCCGACGACGACGGTGAGCAGGCCGTCGCCCCAGATATTCTTCGCTGCGGCCTTCGCCTGGTCGAGCGTAACGGCATCGACCACGGCGTTGCGCTTCTCGATGTAGTCGATCGGCTGCTTGTCGATCTGGTACTGCAGCAGCGCGGTGGCCAGCTTCGAGGAAGAGTCCAGCGCCAGCATCTGCGAGCCCTTGAGATAGGATTTGGCCTCGTCGAGCTCGATCTGCGTGGGGCCTTCCTCGGCCATCCGCTTGACTTCCGAAGCGACGGTGTCGACGGTTTCGGTGGCGCGGTCGGCGCGGGTTGCCGTATTGCCGATGTAGATGCCGGAATGCTGCATCCACAGCAGCGAGCCCGACACGCCATAGGCCAGGCCGCGCTTCTCGCGCACTTCGTGATAGAGCCGCGACGACAGCGTGCCGCCGCTGAGGATGTGGTTGACGATATAGGCCGCCATGAAGTTCGGGTCGTCGCGCTTGATGCCGGGCGAGCCGAACGTCACTACCGTCTGCGGCACGTCGAGCGTGACGGACACTTTCTGCGGCGGCTTGCTCGCGACGATTTCGGGGACCGGCACCAGATCGGCCTTCGCCGGCAACCCGCCGAAGGTCTGGTCGAGCAACTTGCCGAGCGTGTCGGGATCGACGTCACCGACCACCGCGATCTTCAGCGTGTCCTTCGCGATGATGCGGCTCTTGTAGGCCTTGATGTCGTCGACGGTGATGGTCGGCACGCTTTGCAACGTGCCATTCGACGGCCGGCTGTAGGGATGGCTGCCGAACGCCACTTCGAGGAATTTGCGGCTGGCGATCGAGCTCGGATTGCTGCTCTCGCGGCGCAGATTGGATAGCACCTGGTTACGGATGCGCTCGACGTCGACGGCGTCGAAACGCGGCTGCGACAGCGACAGCCGCAACAGATCGAAGGCCTCGTCGCGGTGGTCCTTCAGCATCCGCAGCGAGCCGCGAAACGCGTCGCGCTGCGCGTTGTAGCTGAGCTCGATGGCGCGGCGCTCCAGCCGCTCGTGAAAGGTCTTGGAGTCCAGGTCGGCCGCGCCCTCGTCCATCAGGCTGGCGACCATGTTGGCGGTGCCGGGCTTGTCGGCCGGGTCCTGCGCCGCGCCGCCGCCGAAGGCATATTCCATCGCGATCAGGGGCACGGTGGCGTCCTGCACGAACCACGCCTCGATGCCGCCCGGCGACACCAGGCGCTGGATCTTGGCCGCGGCAAGCGAGGGGGCGGCGGTGAGGCCGGCGAAGGCGACCGTGGTGACGAAAGCTAGCGCCGCGCGGCGGGTGAGGCGGATCATGTTCACGAGCGCTTCTCCTCGCGCTTCGGCGCGGTGTCCTTGATCAGATAGCCGGTGACCGAACGTTTCTTGTCGAGCCATTTTTGCGCGGCATCGCGGACCTGTGCGGCGGTCACCGCCTTAACGCGGTCCGGCCAGCTGCGGATGTCCTCGACGGACAGCCCGGTGGTGAGCGCCGCGCCATACCAGCGCGCCAGCGTGGCCTGGTTGTCCTGCGCGTAGATCGCCTCGGCCACCAGCTGGGTCTTGACGCGTTCGAGGTCGGCGGCAGGCACCGCGTTGGTGGCGACCTCACCGATCACGGCATCGATCGTCTTTTCGATGTCGGCGAATTCGACGCCGGGGCGCGGGGTCGCCGAGATCATGAACTGCGAGTTATCGAGTGCGGTGCCCTGATAGCCGGCGCC
The DNA here is from genome assembly GCF_007018645.1 of Tardiphaga sp. vice154. Lineage (NCBI taxonomy): Bacteria > Pseudomonadati > Pseudomonadota > Alphaproteobacteria > Hyphomicrobiales > Nitrobacteraceae > Tardiphaga > Tardiphaga sp. vice154. The sequence goes on along the minus strand of NZ_CP041399.1, from coordinate 4,454,500 downwards.
GGCATTGATCGCGAGCGGCTTGTCGATCACCAGCGCGCGGTACAGGTACGAATTGCTGCCGCCGCCGATCAACTGGGCGAGCACGTCAAGCGCGGGGCTTTCGCCGGCCGCGGCAGTGGTGGCGGACGGCACCAGGTAATAGCGGCGCAGGCTGTTCTGCTCGACGCGGGGATCGGCCAGCGTCACGGTGCGCGGACCGGCGGGCTCCGGCTCCTTCGGGCGGATGCGCGGCGCGCCGATCGCCGGCTGTGCCGGAATCGCGCCATAGGTGCGCTCGATGGTCGGCCGGATCTCGGTGGCGTCGACGTCGCCGGCGATCACCAAAGTGGCGTTGTTCGGGGCGTAGAAGCGCTTGTAGAAGGCCAGCGCGTCCTCGCGGTCCAGCTTCTCGATCTCGGAGTGCCAGCCGATCACTGGGCGACCGTAGGGATGGTTGAGATACAGCGCCGCCATGATCTGCTCGGACAGACGCGCGTCCGGGCTGTTGGCGACGCGCATGTTGTATTCTTCCAGCACGACGTCGCGCTCCGGCAGCACGTTCTCGTCCTTGAGCACGAGGCCGGTCATGCGGTCGGCCTCGAACTCCATGATCGTGGCGAGCTTGTCGCGCGGCACGCGCTGGAAGTAGCCGGTATAGTCGGTGGAGGTGAAGGCGTTCTCGTTGCCGCCGATCCGCAGCACGGTCTGCGAGAATTCGCCGACCGGGTGTTTGGCGGTGCCCTTGAACATCAGATGTTCGAGGAAATGCGCGAGGCCGGATTTGCCTGGGGTCTCGTCGGCCGAGCCGACCTTGTACCAGACCATCTGCGTGACCACGGGGGTGCGGTGGTCGGGGATCACCACGACCCGCATCCCGTTGCCCAGCGTGAAGGTGGCAGGCGGCGGCGCGGTGATGGTCTGCGCGCCGGCGGGCGCGAGGGTGAACAGAAGCGCCAGCGCCGCGGCGGAGCGCACGGCCAATCGGGATGTGGGGGTCATGACGGGGCTAATGGCTCCTCGGCAGCAGAGAAATGTCGGCCAACCCTTTTCAGGTGTTGGCCGATCACGGGCAATTCAAGGGGTACGGAACGAACAGTCACGCCGTAGCGGCGCCCGATAGGCTCACGGCTGCGGCTTGTCGCTCATGATGTTGCGTTCGGACGCATTGCGCAGGACTTCCTTCGGCCCGGTGCCATAGGCGTAGCCGGAGGCCGGCGTCTGATAGCCGACCGGCGGCTGGGTCAGCGACTCGCGCGTCGGCTCGCCCTTGAATTCGGCGGTCTCGCCCTTGTTGCTGCTGCCGAACAGGTTCTTGAACAGCCCGCCGGAATAGCCGAGCTGCGAGGGGCTCAACACGATGTTCTTGTTGGGATCGCCGGGAATGGAGCTTTCGGAAACGGTGGGCCTGGAGCGCTGCAGCTCCATTTCCTTCGGGGTCAACGAGCGGGGGTAATCGCGCGGGTCGCCCTTCGGGGCCAGACGGGCCTGGCGCGCGGCGTTGCGCTGCTGGACGTCGGGGTCCTTCGGCCAGTTCGGCACGTTGGCGGGGGTGGCATCCGGCGGCGGCAGCGTGATCTTGGGCGGTACCACCAGCGGCGAGCGCTCGCGGTAGTCGATGCCCTGGTTTTCCATGTTGGTGCCGCCAAGGCCCGACATGATGTTCTTGATAACCTTGTCTTCGAACGACGAGTCGTCTTCCTCGTCCGCGGCGCGGGCGACGCCGGCCGACATCACCAGGCCGATACCGAGCATCGCGACCGCCAGCCGCAGGTTGCGCTTCAGTCCGTTGGAAGGGTGCACCAATGAGACGCTCGTGTTGGTCTCGCGCATCGGGTTCATCCTGTTCAAATGTCTCGCGGATCGCCGTTTCCGGCGCAGTCCGCTCGCTTCGCCCTTGGGGTTCGTATCGGCCGTGATCAGGGCGCTTTTGCGGCGGGGACGTTGAAGAAGGAGTCATACAGCAGGGCGCCAACCCCGGCAACGATGGCGACATCGGCGAGGTTGAACACGTACCAGTTGTAGGTCTTGCCGGCGATTTCGACGTGCAGCAGGGCGAAATCGACCACCGCACCCCACGCAAAGCGGTCGATCGCATTGCCGATCGCGCCGCCGATGATCAGCCCGAGCGCGACGGTGGCCAGTTTGGTCTGCGACTTGGCCATCCAGACCGCCAGCGCCACCACCGCGAGCGCCTTGACGGCAATCAGCACCGCCTGGCCGGTGGGGCCGGAATCGGAAAACCAGCCATAGGAGATGCCGGTATTCCAGGCCAGCACCAGGTCGAAGAACGGCGTCACCGCCACCGCGCCGCGGCGGGAAATGTCGAACACATACAAGAGCCAGAGCTTCGACGCCTGATCGAGCACCAGGGTGGCGAGCGCGGCCAGGATGCCGGTGCGAAGGGCAGGGGAGGTCGTCATGCCGCCGCCCGCCCACAACGCCGTGTCGTCCCCGCTAAAGCGGCGACCCATACACGCTGTCGAAACAATCCGGGCGAAAAAGACATGGCGAACCCTGAGCCCGAACCGGGAGGACGGAGGCTATGGATCCCCGCTTTCGCGGGGACGACGATGAACTTGGCGGGCGGCGACGATCGCTAGCCGACGCCCAGTTTCTTCCATTCGCGCAACGCCGCAGCATCCCGCGGGGTGACGTCGGGATATTCCTTGTCCTCGCCCACCGTAGGCAGGATCTTCCAGGACCGCGCGCATTTGGTGCCGATGGCCTTCTCGACCACGACCGCGACGCCTGGCACGTCATGCAGCGCGAAGGCACCTTCCGGCGCGTCGTCATTGGTCATCATGGCATTCGACGTGATGAACACTTCGGCCAGATCGATATCGGCCAGCACTGCGAAGATCGCGGGATCGTTGACGTAGACCAGCGGCGAAGCTTCCAGCGAGGAACCGATCCGCTTGGCGGCGCGCTCGACTTCCAGCGCCCCGGTGACGACACGGCGGACGTCGCGGATCGAGGCCCACTTCACGGCGAGTTCGTCGTTGCGATAGGCGCCAATCCCTTCCGGAAACTCGGTGAGATGCACGGAGGGCTCGGCATCCGGCCGGTACATCCGCCAGGCTTCTTCCGCGGTGAAGGACAGGATCGGCGCCAGCCATTTCAGGATCGCATTGCACAGCAGGTCGATGGTGGTGAGTGCGGCCTTGCGCGCCAGCGACGACGGCGCGTCGCAATACAGCGTGTCCTTGCGGATGTCGAAATAGAACGCCGACAGTTCGGTGTTCATGAAGGTCGACAGCGAGGCGACCACAGTCTTGTAGTCGTAACCGGTATAGGCCTCGCGCACGACGGCGTCCTGAACCGCGAGCTGGTGCAGCATCAGCCTTTCGAGCTCCGGCATGTCGGCGAAGGCGACCGCGTCTTCCGGCTTGTAGTGGGCGAGCGTGCCGAGCATCCAGCGGATCGAGTTGCGCAGCTTGCGATAGGTCTCGATCGTGGTCTTGAGGATTTCCGGGCCGATGCGCTGGTCGTCGGCATAGTCGGTGGCGCAGACCCAGAGCCGCAAAATGTCGGCGCCGGACTGCGCGATCACCTTCTGCGGTTCGACGGTGTTGCCGACCGATTTCGACATCTTGCGGCCGTTCTCGTCGAGCGTGAAGCCGTGCGTCAGCACGACGTCGTAAGGCGCGCGGCCGCGGGTGCCGCAGCTCTCCAGCAGCGACGACTGGAACCAGCCGCGGTGCTGGTCGGAGCCTTCCAGATACATCACGGTGTCCGCGCCGCCATCGACCTTGCGGTGGATGCCGGCAAGGCCCGGGAAGTGCACGGGGTCTTCCAGCACGAAGGCATGGGTCGAGCCTGAATCGAACCAGACGTCGCAGATATCGTCGACCTTCTTCCAGGTTTCGTTCGACAGCGTGCCGAGGAAACGCTCGCGCGCGCCTTCGGCATACCACGCGTCCGCCCCTTCGGCCTCGAAGGCGTCGGCGATGCGCTTGTTGACGGCGGCATCATTCAGCAGCTCGGCGGAGCCGTCGCCCTTCTCGCGCACGAACACCGCGATCGGCACGCCCCAGGCGCGCTGCCGCGAGATCACCCAGTCGGGCTTGGTGTTGATCATGCCGTTGATACGGTTCTGGCCCATCGGCGGCACCCACTGCGTGGCCTTGATGGCCTCGCGTGCGCGATGGCGCAGCGTGTCAGCGGGCTTGGCGACGCCGTCGTCGCGGATGTCCTTGTCCATCGCGATGAACCACTGCGGCGTGTTGCGATAGATGATCGGCTTCTTGGAGCGCCAGGAATGCGGATACTGGTGCTTGAGGCGCGAGCGCGCCAGCAGCATGCCGGCGGCCATCAGAGCCTTGATGACGGCCTCGTTGGCGCCGCCCTTCTCGCCCTTGTCGTTGATGACGCGCTCGCCGACGAAGCCCGGCGCCTGCTCGGTGAGCGCGCCGTTTTCATCCACCGTGTAGGGGATCACCGACGAGATGCCGCGCGCCTCGAGCTGGCGGCCGTTCGCCATCCAGGCCTCGAAATCCTCGCGGCCGTGGCCCGGCGCGGTGTGCACGAAGCCGGTACCGGTATCGTCGGTGACATGGTCGCCTTCGATCAGCGGCACGGTGAATTCATAGCCGCCACTGAGGCCGGCCAGCGGATGGCGGCATTCCAGCGCGTCGAGGATGCCGGCGTCGACATCGCCGCTCTTTTCATAGGCGGTAACGCGGGCCTGCTTGAACACGCTCTCGGCCAGCGCATCGGCGAGGATCAGCAGTTCGCCGGGCTTCACCCAGTTGTCTTCCGGCGCGTCGGTGACCTTGTAGAGGCCGTAGGAAATCTTGTTGGAGAACGAGATCGCGCGGTTGCCTGGCAGCGTCCACGGCGTGGTGGTCCAGATCACCACGGATGCTTTCGCCAGCCGGCCGAACTCGGCCTTGACCGGAAACTTCACCCACACCGTATCGCTCGTGTAGTCCTCGTACTCCACTTCGGCTTCGGCCAGCGCGGTCTTTTCCACCACGCTCCACATCACCGGCTTGGAGCCGCGGTACAGCGTGCCGTTAGCGGCGAACTTCATCAGTTCGCGGGCAATCTGCGCCTCCGCGAAGAAGTCCATGGTGGCGTAGCGGCCGTCCCAGTCTCCGACGATGCCGAGCCGCTTGAATTCGCTGCGCTGCACGTCGAGCCAGCGGCCGGCATAGGCGCGGCATTCCTGGCGGAATGCGACCATCGCGGCAGAATCCTTGAAGTCCGGCTTCGGCTTGCCCTTCGAGCGGTAGTTCTCCTCCTCGATCTTCCATTCGATCGGCAGGCCGTGGCAGTCCCAGCCCGGCACGTAATTAGAGTCGAAGCCGAGCATCTGCTGGCTCTTGGTGACGACGTCCTTGAGGATCTTGTTGAGCGCGTGCCCGATATGGATGTTGCCATTGGCGTAGGGCGGGCCGTCATGCAGCACGAATTTCGGCTTGCCCTTCGATTGCTTGCGCAGGGTGCCGTAGAGGTCGATCTCCTGCCAGCGCTCCAGCAGCTTCGGCTCGGCCTGCGGCAGGCCGGCGCGCATCGGAAACTCGGTCTGCGGCAAATAAAGCGTGCTGGAATAATCGTGGGCGTCGGACTTCGGTGCGTCGGATTTGGCGGGCTTGTCGGACATGAAAGGCTCTGGCTCGGCTGAAAAAGCGAGGAAACGCGCAAGATGCGCGGCGAACGGCAACGGTCCCGGTCTTGCGCCGAGCAAAGCTCAGGCGGAAGCCGGGCCGATAATGCGAGATATGGGCCGCCGTGCGAACATCGGCCCTCAATAGCAGCCGGATGGCGAAGCGCAAAGCCCTGTAGGCTCCGGCCGGCTGCGCTAGCCTGGGGGGCCCAGCTTCGGAAACGCCTCCGGCGCTGCGGCAAGGGCGGCGCGGGCGCGGGCGCTGTCGTCGTCCATCTGCCGGATCAAGGGCTCGATGCCGTCGAATTTCAACTCGCCGCGGAGAAAGGCGATGAAGGCGATGTCGAGCGTCTGGCCGTACAGGTCGCCTGCAAAATCGAACAGGAACACTTCCAGCAGCGGCGCGCCGTTGTCGAAGGTCGGGCGGCGGCCGAAGCTGGCCACCGCGTCGAAACGCTCGGCGCCGCGGCCGACCCGCACGGCATAGACGCCATGCCTGAGGCCGCAACTGTCGGGCAGGCGAATATTGGCGGTTGGGTAGCCGAGATCGCGGCCGAGCTTGCGGCCATGGATCACCTCGCCGGTGACGAACCACGGGCCGTCGAGCATGTTGGTGGCCTGGTCGATCTGACCCTCGGCCAGCGCCGCCCGGATCGCGCTGGAGGACACCGGGCGATCGGCAAAATCGACATGCGGCTGCACATCGACCTCGATGCCCAGTCGCGGCGCCTCGGCGACCAGCAGGCTGGGCGAGCCGATGCGGCCCTTGCCGAAATGGAAGTCGTAACCGACGGCAATGCCGCAGATGCCCAGCCGTTCGATCAGGTCATGGTGAATGAAATCCTGCGCCGGGGTGCCGGCGCGGCCCTGGTCGAAGGTCATGACGACGGCGCCGGCGAGCCCCGTCCCTGCCAGCAGCCGCAATTTGCCGGTCTCGTCGGTGAGCCGGAACTGCGGCGTATTCGGGCTGAAATAGCTGCGCGGATGCGGCTCGAACGTCACCGCCATCGCCGTGGTGCCCCGCAGCTTCGCCATGTCCAGCGCGGCCTGGATCACGGCGCGATGGCCGAGATGCACGCCATCGAAGTTGCCCATGGCGACCACGGTCCCGCGTGGAATGTCGGACAAGGGTGTGGAGTCGCGGATAACGGCAAAGCCAGGCGGCATGGGATGGATTCGCTTATGATCTGGAAACGGCGGGGCGGGCACGGGACGGTGGCGCGACGGCGGCGGCGAAGTCAAGCCGCCGGACACCGACACCTCCGCCGGACCGGTTACAGGCAACGTCAAAGGAGAGTTTTATGTCGATGTAACAGGGCCTTGCTTCAATTCAGCGAAACATTCGAGAGAACTGTTAAGGCGTTATTAACCACGCTTTGAGCGGTGCGGATCGATCGATCAATCCAATGGTTCTGGCGCTATGAGCGAAGCGCTAACCATCCTTGTCGAACAGGTTGAGGCGGTCGAGGAGGTCGTAAGCCCCCCGCGCAGCCCGGCGTCGCAACGCGATTCTCGACGCGTAAATGGCCCGTGAGGTCTATCGCAGGCGTCCGCCGCCGCGTCCGACCCGGCTGGATATGAACGCCTAGATCCCGAAACGGCCGCCATTGGGTACCCGACTGCGCGCCAAAGCGCTCTTCGGTGTCTCCGCACCATCGTAACTGCAACAATGAAATCAATATCTTCCGGATTAACGGGCTGTTTAATCGCAGCTGCTAATTCTGCAGACGGGCCGCAGCCAGCACGTTTGGCAGATGCTGCGCCCGGGCAAATTTGCTACCGGCAAATGTCCAGTCCATGCACGTGTCGGTTTCAGGGGGAATGAAGATGGCGGTTGATTTGTCGATGACGGTGCTGGTGGTGGATGACTACAACACCATGATCCGTATCATTCGCAATCTTCTCAAGCAGCTCGGTTTCGAGCACATTGATGATGCTGCCGATGGTTCGGCGGCGCTGGAGAAGATGCGTACAAAGAAATATGGTCTGGTGATCTCGGACTGGAACATGGAGCCGATGACCGGCTACGACCTGCTCAAGGAAGTGCGCGCCGACGCCAACCTGTCGCAGACCCCGTTCATCATGATCACGGCCGAATCCAAGACCGAGAACGTGATTGCGGCCAAGAAGGCCGGCGTGAACAACTACATCGTCAAGCCGTTCAACGCTGCGACCTTGAAGACCAAGATCGAAGCCGTGTTCCCGGACAGCGTCCCGGCATAAGGCACTTTCTTCACCTCTCCCCGTTGGGGAGAGGTCGCAGCCGAGCGTCAGCTCGGCTTCGGGTGAGGGGCTGCCAGTGTTTCACTCGCGGGCCCCCCTCAGCCGTATCGAACGACCTTCGGTCCTTCGAGCCACCCTCTTCCCGCAGGCGGGGCGAGGGACGTAAGGCGCCGTCTGTTGCTTGTGCGCTACCACTTCAATTCGCGCATCAACGCCTTCGGCGGATGCCCGAACAGTTCCTTCACGGCCGCTTCTTCCATCTGCTCGATGCCTTCGAGCTCGCCGGCATGAATGCCGCGGGCGACGAACAGGCAATCGATGCCGTAGGCATGCGCGCCGACGAGATCCGTGCGGACGGAATCGCCGATCGCCAGCACGCGCTCCCGCGGGGTGTCTTTCCCGGTTTTCGCCTTCGCCAGCGCCATCGCGCGGTCGTAGATCGGGCGGTGCGGCTTGCCGTAGAATTCCACGTCGCCGCCGAGTTCACGGTACAGCTCGGCGATCGCGCCGGCGCAGTAGATCAGGCGGTCGCCGCGCTCGACGAGGATGTCCGGGTTGGCGCAGACCAGCGTCAGTTTTCGCGACAGCGCCTGCGTCAGCGTCTCGCGATAGTCTTCCGCGGTCTCGACCTCGTCGTCGAACGGCCCGGTGCAGACGATGTAATCGGCCTCGGCGAGCGGCGCGAATTTGGCGTCGAGGTCGCGATGGATCGAATTGTCGCGCTGCGGCCCGATCCAGTACATCGACTGGCCGAGCCGGCTTTTGATGAAATTCCGCGTCAGGTCGCCCGACGACACGATCGCGTCATAGATGTCGTCGGCGACGCCGAGCTTGCGCAGCTGGCGCTGCACGGAATCGGCCGGGCGCGGCGCGTTGGTGATCAGGATCACAGTGCCACCATTCGCGCGAAACGTGTGCAGCGCCTCGCGCGCGTCCGGGAATGACTCCAGGCCGTTATGCACGACGCCCCAGATGTCGCTGAGGATGACGTCCACGCCGGACACGAGGTCGCGCAGGCGTTCGGCGAATCGAAGTTCTGTCATAAGAGTGAAAGCCGTTCAGTTCGTGCCGGCGCGGCGGGCGAGCGCGGCACTGCCGCTTACGCGCGGCGGATCGATTTTCGGAGCGTCGCTGCGGCGGCCGGCGCCGTTGGCTCCCGCTGCTGATGACGACGCCTTGGCGGGTGGCGTCGCGGCTCCCGCAGCCGGGGCTTCCGGCCGCAGCGGACGCGGCGCCGCGAACAAAAACCCTTGCCCGAAACGGACGTCGAAGTCGAGCAGGTCGATGACCGCGCGCTCGCCCTCGATGCGCTCGGCGATCAGGTCGATGCCGAAGCGGCCCAAGAGGTCGGACAGATCGGCCGGATGAATATCGGAGCCGGCATTCTGTGCGGGGTCGAGCAGCAGCCGCGCCGGCACCTTGATGAAGCGGACGCCGCGGTCGGCGAGTTCGCGCGGCTCGATCCGCAGATCGGTGACGTGGTCGATCGAGAACCGGTAGCCGCGCTGCGCCAGAGCGGCGAGATGCTCGCTCTCGATCGGCCCGAGCGCGCGAAACGTCGCCTGCTTGAATTCCAGCACGAAGGACGAGGCCAGCGCGCGGTTGGCGTCGAGAAAATCGATGCATTGCGCGAAGCTGTCGGCGTTCGACAGCGTCGAGGCCGCGACATTGCAGAACACGCCGACCTCCTTGTTGCGCACCATCAGCCGGCGCAGCACCTGCATGCAGCGCAGCATCACGGTATGGTCGATCTGGCCCATCAGCCCGGCGGCGTCCGCGGCGGCGATGAAATCATCGGCGACGATCACCTGGTCCTTGTCGTCGCGCAGCCGGGTCACCGCCTCGTAAAAGCGCACCTTGCGCTGCGGCAGCGTCACCATCGGCTGAAGATAGATGTCGATCCGGTTGGCGTTGATCGCGCCGGTGACGGTCGCCAGCATCAAGGCGTCGTTGCGTGGTTGCGCCGGCGCCAGCGCCAGCGGGGAAACCTTTGTAACGGTGTCTTCGGCAATATCGGCGGCGAGCGGCAGATCGGGGGCCGGGGCCTGCGGCCGAAGCTGCGGCGGTACCGGGGGCGCGATGGCGGCGGTTGCGGTCACCGGGGCAGGTGACGGCCTGTCCTCCGCGGTAAGCAGGTCCTCATGGGTCGCGACCGTGGAGGCCAACTGGGTGACCAGCGCGCCGAGCTCGCCGATTTCCCCGATTACCGACTGCAGGCGGTCCGGGCCGTTATTCGTTGCAGCCACTTTGGTATCCTGCGCCATTTTGGCTTCCAGCGCCTGGAGCCGGCGGCCGAATTCGGTGACCTGGCGGGCCAGATCGACGGTGCCGCGCGACAGGTCGGCGATCTGACCGCCGGCCTCGGAGCGGTCGCGCAACCGCATCGACACCGCATTATAGAGGATCATGAAGGTCAGCGTGGCCAGAGCCACGATGGCGGATTCCGGCCCGCTGATGCCGGCCATCGCATACAGCACGGTGCCGAGCGAGGCCGAGATCAGCACCATGCAGATGGCGATGAAAATCGTCGAAATCCGGATCATGACGCGCATAGGTCCTCGGCGCCTGAAATCGAGGCGTTGGCAAGCGTAGCATTTAAGTTGATTCGGCAAGCCGGACCTACCCGGCTTGCACACCGGAAAAGGTTCAGCCCGTGGCTTTGCCGAGCGTATCGGCCATCGTCGCGCCGCGCGACCCCATCGGCAGGCCGGGGCCGACGGTGGTATCGATCGCGGTCTGGTGCTCGATTTCCGAATTCAGCTCGGCGCCGACCAGCACGATGATCGACGACATCCACATCCAGGTCATCAGGCCGATGGCGGCGCCCAGCGAACCATAGGTAGCGCTGTAATTGCCGAAATTCGACAGGTACCAGGACAGCAGCGAGGAACCCGCGATCCACAGCAGGGCTGCGACCACCGTGCCGACGCCGAGCCACTGCCAGCGCGCGCCCGGCCGGCTCGGCCCGAAGCGGTAGAGAATGCCGAGCGACAAGATCAGCAGCGCCAGCAGAAGCGGCCAGCGCACGAGGCTGACGACGACCTGGCTGTCATAGGCCAGCCCGACCCGGTCCAGCATCAGCGGCAGCGCCACGACGCCGCCGACCATCAGCATCAGCCCCGCGATGGCGCAGGTGGTGAAGGTCAGCGACAGCAGGTTGAGCTTGATGAAGCTGCGCTTTTCGCGCTCGCCATAGACCACGTTGAGGGCGTCGATCACCGCCTTGACGCCGGCATTGGCGCTCCACAGCGCCAGCGCCAGACCGAACAGGAAGGTAAAGCCGAGCCGGGTCTGGCCGTTGCCCAGCACCCGCGCGATCTGGTCCTGCACGATCTGGTACGAGCCGTCCGGCAACATATAGGCCAGCGTCCGCAGATTGTCGGAAATGGTGGCGGGATCGGCAAACAGGCCGTAGCTGGAAACCAGCGCGGTGATCGCCGGGAAGACGGCGAGCAGGCCGAAGAATACCACGCCGGCGGCGATCGCCAGCAGGCGGTCCTCATTGGTGCGCTCATAGGTCCGCCACAGGATATCCTTCCAGCCCGCCCAGGGAATCTGGAGCGGATGGGTCGAGCGCCGGCCGCGGCCGCGCTGGACCAGTTCGCGGTGGAAGGCGCGCGGCGGCGGCACCGAGGTGTCACCCACCATCGGAGCCAACTCGTTGGACGGCGCGTCCGGCGCGGCTGGAAGTCTCGCCTGCGCGGTCTGGCCCGCCAGATAGCTCTGCACTGCCCAGGCGGCGAAGGCGCCGGCCGCGAGCAGCGCCAGGTTTTCCACGTCGGGGCGTCTGGTAGCCATCAGACGGAAGCTTTCCCCGCCGGGCGCCGCGGTCGAATGCTCCGGCGCCGGGCCATCGCCCAGGCGGCCAGCGCGGCGGCCAACACCAGGCCTGCTTTGGCCTGTGTGGGCAGCGTCAGCGACGGCGAGGTCGGCCGCGGCTTGCGGGTCGAATTGCTGCCGAAGGGCGCCGCGTGGGGAGACGCCGGCTGGGAGAGCACTTCCGCCGCCGTGTTGCGCGCCTGCGCAATGGGGGTTGGCGGTTGCTTGCCGGGCGTGGCAGAGATCGCCACGCGCAGGCGGCTGCCAAGGCTGGGAAAGCGTTTGGCGGGCTGCTTCAGCCGGCTCGCGGCCAGCGCAGCGCATATGATGGCCAGCACCAGCAGGATGGCTGCCGTCGCTCCAAACGCCTGAAACAGGCCGTAACTGATCTCGATCCAGCGGAACAGGGCGGTGGCGCCGACCAGCAGCAGCGCGATGGCGAAGATGCCGGCCGCGGCGTACAGCCCGCCCGCAACCGCGTAGGAAACCGCCGTACCCTGGGTCTGCTCGACCCGGTCTCGCGCATAGGATTCGGTCGCGCGCTTGACCTGACTGATCTTGAGCGCCAGCCCGGTTCGCAACAGGGCAATCGCAAGAGGATGCATCGGGGGAGCCTCGTTCTCGACAGGCGCCATGGCTGCGCCGCAAATGGAACGACAACACGGGGGTAAGGTTCCGCGGCAGGAGGCGCCACGCCCGCACCAGGGCGCGCCGCGCCGCGTCCAGGGAACGGGTCTGGCTTGCCGCTGCGGGCCGGCGCTGGTAACCCGCGTGGATCCCGCGTGACATCCAACGAATTGCTGACGACATGGCCGACAAACCGAAGAAGCCCCAGAAACTCCGCGCCCGCCTGCCGCGCGGCCTCGGCGACCGCGGTCCGGCGGAGATCGCCGCCACGAGGCGCATGACCGAGACGATCCGCGAGGTCTATGAGCGCTACGGCTTCGAGCCGGTCGAGACCCCGACGATGGAATTCACCGACGCGCTCGGCAAATTCCTCCCCGATCAGGACCGGCCCAACGAAGGCGTGTTCTCGTTCCAGGACGATGACGAGCAGTGGATCAGCCTGCGCTACGATTTGACGGCGCCCTTGGCGCGCTACGTCGCGGAGAATTTTGACCATCTGCCGAAGCCGTATCGCAGCTACCGCGCGGGCTATGTCTATCGCAACGAAAAGCCCGGCCCCGGCCGCTTCCGCCAGTTCATGCAGTTCGACGCCGACACGGTGGGCAGCGCGTCGCCCGCCGCAGATGCTGAGATGTGCATGATGGCGGCGGACGCGATGGAGAAGCTGGGGCTGACCGGGCAGTACGTCGTCAGGGTCAACAACCGAAAGATCTTCGACGGTTTGCGCGAGCAGCTTGCTATCACTGATGATGCCCAGTGGCTCACGGTCATGCGGGCCATCGATAAGCTGGACAAGTTCTCTGTTGCCGAGATCGAGAAGTTGCTCGGTCCAGGCCGATGGGATGGTGGCGAAGAGGGCAAAGGTGATTTCACCAAAGGCGCAGGCCTGGACGGATCTCAAATCACACGCATTCTCGCTGTCACGGGGACGCCGGGAGAGCCGTCTGGCGCAGAAAGCACCGTATCGTCGAATGCCGTCACGCTTGCCAACTTCGAGAGTGCCGTTGGAGAAAGCAGCATTGGTCGCGAAGGCATCTCGGAGCTCACGCAAATCGATGCGATTGCGAGTGCATCAGGTTACGATGGACGCATCGTCATCGATCCCTCCGTGGTCCGCGGCCTCGAATACTACACTGGCCCGGTCTACGAGGTAGAACTGACTATCCCGACGGAAGACGAAAAAGGCCGCCCCGTGCGGTTCGGCTCGGTCGGTGGCGGTGGTCGTTATGACGGCCTCGTCTCGCGCTTTCGCGGTGAGCCGGTGCCGGCGACCGGGTTCTCGATCGGCGTGTCGCGGCTGCAGGCTGCGCTCACCATGCTGGGCAAGCTCGACACCACGCCGGCCGCCGGTCCCGTCGTCGTCACCGTGTTCGATAGAGCGCGCATCGCCGACTACCAGAAGATGGTCGCGACGTTGCGCAATGCCGGCATCCGCGCCGAACTCTACCTTGGCAATCCGAAGAACATGGGCAACCAGCTCAAATATGCCGACCGCCGCAACTCGCCCTGCGTCATCATCCAGGGCGGCGACGAGCAGGCCGAGGGCGTGGTGCTGCTGAAGGACCTGATCCTCGGCGCCGAGCTGTCGAAGCTGGAAGGCGACCGCGACGAATATCTCGCCAAGCAGAGCGAGGCGCAGGTCAAGGTCGCGGAAGCGGATCTCGTCGAGGGCGTGCGTAGGATCCTCGACAGACACGGCGTGAAGTGGAATTAATCCACTCGCGATAATCAACGCATTGGGAGTTTGAAATGCCTGAAGTCACCATCAGCCTGGCCGCCGGCCGCACCGAAGAAGCCAAGAAGGCGGTCATGCTCGACATCACGCATTCGATGATGAAGCATTTCGGTGTCGATGCCGAAGCCGTCGTGATCCAGATCAACGAGGCTCAGCACAACAACAAGATGAAGGGCGGCAAGACCTTCATCGAGCGCAAGGCCGAAGCCGCGAAGAAGTAGACGCACGCTCTGGCTTCCCCTCTCCCCTTGTGGGAGAGGGTGGATCGAACCGCATAGCGGTTCGAGACGGGTGAGGGGTGCCGAGGCTCCGAACCGGCGATACCCCTCATCCGACCGCGCTACGCGCGGCCACCTTCTCCCAGCTAGCGAAGCTTCGCTTCGCGCGGGGGAGAAGGAAGCAAGATCACCCGAACACCGCAATATTCTGTCGGGCGGCCATCACCGCCGTGCCGTTCGCGTTCCACACCGTCATCGCCTGGCTGGAATAGCCGTCGCCGATCTGTTCGGCGCTGGTGCGCAGCAGCCACCAGCCGTCGGTGGTCTCGATCCGGTCGGTCAACAGATCGACCGACCAGGTCATGGTGCTGATCGGCGACGGCGCGCTCGCCATCGTCGAGGCCGCCGGCGGCGGCGCGTCGGCCAGCGCCAGCAGCGCCACCAGCGGCGATGCCTTGGCTGTCGAGCGATGCCGCAGCCACAGCGTCATCTCCGGATGCTCGGCGCCGCTGAATGGCAGCGCGCCGCCGACGAAGCGGCCGTCGAAATGCTGCACGAAGCTCAGTCCCGGCGGGGCGTTGCGGAAGAAATCGCGGCAGCTCTCGGGCGCCGGCGCGTCCGGCGCCATCATGACATTGTGCGCGAACGCCGAGGCGCGCGCCGCGCCGAAACAGAACGTGGCGCGGGTGGCGAGGCCGGCCTCGCCGGTCAGATCGACGCCGACGAATACCGTCGACTTGCCCTTGCGCAGCACGCGGGGCGCCACCTGCAGCTTGCCGGTGGCCGGGCCGATGAAGGCGATCTGCGCCGAGCGCAGCGGCGGCAGACCTTCGAAGGAGGCACGCGCGCTTTGCAGGCACAGCGCGGCGGCCAGCCCGCCATAGACGGTGCGGCCCTGCAGCCAGTCGTCGCTCACGGTGACGCTGAAGCCGTCCTCGGCGGGCGTCAGGCTGTGCATCAATTCGGTGAAGTCGGTCATGGGGCCTCCGCTATATATGATAGGCGTCATCTATAGCGGATATGCGGGGGATGGGAAACATGCGTTCGGCGCGCCCCCATCTGTCGTTCCGGGATGCAGCGGACGGCGAAGCCGGCCGATGGAGACCCGGAACCCCGGAATGTTCATCGTCCCATCTCGAGATTCCCCGCCACTCCAATTGGAGTGGCTGAGGTTCGCTCGCGCTGGTGCGCTCGCGCCCCGGAATGACAGCGAGCTACTGCTTCGGCAGCAAGCCCTTGAGCTTTTCCATGTCCTTGATGTTCATGCGGAAGCCGCCGGGCATCACGATGTCGCCGGGGCGCTGGTCGGCGGCGCAGGCGCCGAGCCACTTGGCTTCCAGCATCACCGTGCTGTCGGCCGGCACGCCGGCGGCGACCGGCTTGTCGCTGCTCGAAATCACCTTCATCGCATAGCCGACATTGAAGTCGCCGGTGATCTCGCTATGCGAGGTCAGCGTCGCGCCACCGAAGCTGCAGACGGAATCGGTCACATAGCCGGTAGCGGTCTGCGTGGTGTCGTTCTTGCTACAGTTCTGCTTGGCCATCGGCGAAAAATTCGCCGTCATCTGCTTGTCGGTGGCCTCGTCGGTGCAGTGCTGCATCGTGACTTCGGGTGTCGTGCCGCCGGGGCGGAGCATCTTCAGCTCCCACAGCCCGGCCTTGCGGGTCGGCAGCTCGACGGACTGGGCCGCCGTCGCAGCGGTGCACAGCGCGGCGATACTCAACACGGTCAGTCGCATCATGCTCCGCTCTCCCGGTGCAGATGAGGCGCTCAGCTGGCCTCGAAGCTTCAGTAGCGGACGCGCAACGGCCGGTCCGACGAACCGTACGGCACCCAGCGGCAGGCAAACGAAACGTAGCCGCCATAGGTGTTCTGCGCGCCGAGGAATTTGACCACCTTGCCGTATTGCGCACAATGGTCGACCGCAAGCTGACGGACATCGGTCTGGCTGACCAGCTGGGTGCTGATGATGCCGCCGGTGTCGTTGCCCTTGAACGTGGGAACCGTGTCGGCGTTCGCTGTGCCCGCCAGCAGTGTCAGTATTGCCAGTACCATCGCTGGCCGAATCATGAACATCGTCATCTCCATCGTTGGTCGCACCTTAGAGGGCTATGGCGACGCTGAAAAGAACGGGCAGCGCCCATGACAGAGTTGTGCTCCGGGTGTTGCCGCGGCGCACTTGACCCCGCGCAGCCTTCGCGGCACCGTTGGGAACATCACAACAGCCGGCGGATTCCCCATGCGCGACCTCATTTCATCCTGGAAGAAAGCCGGAAGGAAAGCCGTTTTGGCGGCGATCGCCGGTGCCGTGTTCGGGCTGCTGGCCCTGGCGCCGGGCGCGCAGGCCGCCAATCCGCTGGAGCTGAACTTCTGGCTGTCCGGCCCGAAATATGACGGACGCGTCGCTGATTGCGCGGCGGCGCTGCAGACCATCTCGTCGCAGTTCCAGGAGAAGGAAAGCACCTTCTGGAATTCGGCCCTTGTGATCACCGGCTATGACCGCGTCCACGAGACCGCCTTCCGCCCCTGGGCATCCAACAACATCCCGCGTCGCTATTGCACCGCACATGCAATGCTGAACGACGGCAAGGCGCGTCAGGTCAACTACTCGATCATCGAGGATGGCGGCTTCGCCGGCTTTGGCCAGGGCGTCGAATGGTGTGTCGTCGGCCTTGATCGCGACTGGGCCTACAATCCCTCCTGCCGCGCGGCCAGGAAATAAGCTCGCGCAGACGGTTCTTGAATTGAAGCGGGGGCCTGACTAGGCTCGCGCCATTCAGGGGGCGGGGCGTCATGTCATATCTATTGCGAATCACGCTGGCCGTCGGGCTGGTGTGGGCGACATTGCTGGGCATGGCCCAGGCGCAAGACCGCCGGCAGAGCGCGCCCGGCGAATTCGATTTCTACGTGCTGGCGCTATCGTGGTCGCCGTCGTTTTGCGAGGCGGCACAGGAGCGCAACAACGGCGGACGCTCGCAGCAGATGCAGTGCGGCGGCCGGCCCTACGCTTTCGTGGTGCACGGGCTGTGGCCGCAATATGAGCGCGGCTTCCCGGATTACTGCCAGCGCCCGTCGCCGCGGCTCGACCGCAACATCATGACCTCGATGCTTGACCTGATGCCGGCGCCGGGTCTGATCTTCAACGAATGGGACAAGCACGGCACCTGTTCGGGCTTAAGCGCGCGGGGCTATTTCGAGGCCGTCCGCAAGGCGCGGGCCGGCATCAAGATCCCCGAGGAATATCTCGACCTCGCCAGCGTCAAGACGGTCTCACCGGCGGCGATCGAGGAGGCCTTCATCAAGGTCAATCCGGGGCTCAGCCAGTCGGCGATCGCGGTCACCTGCGATCGCACGAGGCTCAGCGAGGTCCGGATCTGCCTGAGCAAGGACCTCCAGTTCCGCGCCTGCGAGGAAATCGACCGCCGCGCCTGCCGCCGGGACCAGGTCGTGATGCCGCCCATGCGCGGCGGGTAGTTTTTTTACCTCTCCCCGTTGGGGAGAGGTCGACCGGGCGAAGCCCGGGCGGGTGAGGGGGCTGGGCTGGGAGTGTGGGGCTCCCCCTCACCCGAACCCTCGCTGGCGCGAGGCTCCGACCTCTCCCCGCTGGGGAGAGGTGAAGCAAGCCGCCCTTTGCTCGGTCCCCCGCATAGCGTATGGCTTCGGCCATGAATTATCGCCACGCCTTTCACGCCGGTAACTTTGCCGACGTCATCAAGCACATCGTGCTGGTCCGCATTCTCATGCATCTGCGCGAGAAGGAGGCGCCGTTCCGCGTCATCGACAGCCATGCCGGCGCCGGGGTCTATGACCTGCATGGCGACGAGGCGACGCGCACCGGGGAATGGACCACCGGCATCGCGCGCGCGATGCAGGCGCGCTTCACCGAATCCACCGTGCCGCTGGTCGAGCCCTATCTCGAGATCGTGCGCGCCTTCAACAAGCCGCGCGAGCTGAAGGTCTATCCCGGCTCGCCATTGATCGCCCGCCGGCTGATGCGGCCGCAGGACCGCATGGTCGCCTGCGAACTGGAGCCGACGGCGCGAAAGCATCTGATCTCGGCGCTGCGCCGCGACAAGCAGGCCCGCGTCGTCGACATCGACGGCTGGGTCGGGCTGCCCGCCTTCGTGCCGCCGAACGAGCGTCGCGGCCTGGTGTTGATCGATCCGCCGTTCGAGAAGAAGGACGAGTTCGAGCGGATGGCTTACGGCTTCGACGAGGCCTTTGCCAAATGGGCGACCGGCATTTTCGTGATGTGGTACCCGGTGAAAAGCCGCCGTGCCACCGACACGCTGGCGCAGCATGTCGCCGCGACGGCCGCCGCCGCCCCAACCCCGGGCAAGGTGCTGCGGCTCGAATTCAGCGTCGCGCCGCAGGAGGCGGACGGCGGTCTGACCTCGGCCGGCCTGCTGATCGTCAACCCGCCATGGAAACTGATGGCCGAGCTGAAGGCGATCCTGCCCGAGCTGGAGAAGCCGCTCGGCCTAGGTGGCGCCGGGCGCTTCCGGCTCGAGACGGTCAAACCGTAAGTACGCTTCTGAACCATCCAGTAGCTAACTACCAAACGTCGCACGCCAAAGCTGTATTTCCCGTAGGCAATCCGCGGGGAACCGTATTATGCTGCCTCGATTGGGACTGGCTTTACGTTCCGCTTCCGCGAATGGGGGCGGCGGAGTGACAAGGCCTCGATGCATGAAATGGCGCGGAAACAAGCGCCCGTCGAACAAGGCCAAGCTTTCCGACGACAGTGAATGTCCGGTCGGTCGCGGCGCGTGAGCGCTGCGGGGGAGCAGTGCGGGGAGAGGAGTTTCCCGATGGCCATGACGGGTACGATCAAATTTTTCAACGGCGAGCGCGGCTACGGCTTCATCAAGCCGGACGACGGCGGACGCGATGTGTTCGTGCACATCACCGCAGTCGAACGCGCCGGCCTGAAGGACCTGAACGAGGGCCAGCGCATCACCTTCGAAGTCGAGCCCGACAAGAAGGGCAAGGGGCCGAAGGCGGTCAATCTGGTGGTGATGGCGTGAGGCGTGCGTAGCCCGGATGGAGCGAAGCGCAATCCGGGAATCTTTGCATCATCGAAGCGCCGGCCCCGGATTGTCATCCGGGCTACAGACGACAAAAATCCCGGCCGCGTGAACGGCCGGGAGGTTGTTGCCGTGTCGTCTCTTGGTTGGATTAGAAGTGGTAGTTCACGCCGAGGCGGACGGTGCCGAAGTCGAGGCCGTTCCGTGCGCTGGTGAGCGTGTAGTCGTTGGCGGACAGGTTGACGTAGAGATACTCGATCTTCGCGGTCCAGTTCTGGTAGATGCCGACTTCGGCACCGACGCCGACGGCGTAGCCGGCCGACGTCTTCGACTGCTGCAGACCGGTGATGAGCGATTCCGTCTCCAGGCTGCCGAAGGCGAGGCCGCCGGTGCCGTAGATCAGCACGTTGTTGAAGGCATAGCCGATACGGCCGCGCACGGTGCCGAACCACGGGTTCGAGAACTTGTAATTGGCGAAGCGGTCATCCGCGGTGGAGCCCTGCATGTCGCCTTCGATACCGAACACCACGTTGCCGCTCTGCCAGTTGTAGCCGCCGGTCACGCCGCCGACGAAACCGGACGGCTTGGCGCCGGAATTGGAAACGTTGCCCCATTCGTAGCCGAGCGTGCCGCCGAGATAGGGGCCGGCCCAGCTATAGCCATTGAGCGGCTGGTTCACGGTGTAGGGCTGGCGCGAACGATAGGGCAGATCCGCCGCCTCGGCCGAAACCACACCCGCCAGAAGAACGGCGACTGCCGCGAACGCACACTTGCTCATCTCAAACTCTCCAAAAACGCTGTACTGCCGCAACCCGGACCTGTTTCGAACGAAGCCTTAGGGTTACGGAATTCGATCTTTTCTTGAGACGATTTGTGGGAGTTTTGAATTAAGCAAATCTTAATTCGGCGGTTCGGCGCTCTATCGCCGTTAAAAAAGTCTTACTTTTGGCATGGATCGGGCGAAACTCGGGCTCTCGCTTCCCGGATGCGGTTCGTCGTCTTATGGCCGCTTCCGCAACCCGGACCTCGAATCCGATGCTGGCGATCAGGCGCGGCAACGCTTAAATCAGGCCCATGATTCAAGACCCCACCGACCTGCCGCCGATTCCGGCTGAGCCCGCTCCGGAACCCGAGGCGGCTTCTTCCGACCTGCCGCCAGCGACCGCCCCCGAACTGGATACCGACAGCGCCGCCGACGACGAGGAAGATGGCGCGCTGCCGGACGTCGCCGAGGATGATTCCGGCGAGCCGGTGCTGGAAGGCCCGCTGGCGCTCGGCCGCGCCGCGATCGAGCATGCCGTGAAGCACGCCCCGCACTCGCCGGGCGTCTATCGTATGCTGAATGCCGCCAATGACGTGCTCTACGTCGGCAAGGCCAAGAACGTGAAGAAGCGCCTGTCGTCCTACGCCCGGCCGACCGGCCACGTGATGCGGATCGCGCGGATGATCGCGGCGACCGTGATGGTCGAGATCATCTCGACGGCGACCGAGACCGAGGCGCTGCTGCTCGAGGCCAACCTGATCAAGCAGTTGCGGCCGCGCTTCAACGTGCTGCTGCGCGACGACAAGTCGTTCCCCTATATCCTGCTCACCGGCGACCATTGGGCGCCGCAGATCGTCAAGCATCGCGGCGCGCAGTCGCGGCCGGGGCGCTATTTCGGCCCGTTCGCCTCGGTCGGCTCGGTCAACCGCACCATCACCGCGCTGCAGCGTGCGTTCCTCGTGCGCTCGTGCACGGATTCGTTTTTCGAGAGCCGGACGAGGCCGTGCCTGCTGTACCAGATCCGGCGCTGCTCTGGCCCGTGCACCGGCGAGATCGATTTCCCCGGCTATACCGAGCTGGTGAAAGAGGCCAAGGACTTCCTGTCCGGCCGTTCGCGGGCGGTGAAACAGCAGCTCGCCGGCGAGATGGAAAAAGCCTCCAGCGAAATGGAGTTCGAGCGCGCGGCGCTGTACCGCGACCGGCTTGCCGCGCTGTCGGCGATCCAGTCGCAGCAGGGCATCAACCCGCGCACCGTGGAGGAGGCCGACGTGTTCGCCATCCACCAGGATGGCGGCTATTCCTGCGTCGAGGTGTTCTTCTTCCGCACCGGCCAGAACTGGGGCAACCGCGCCTATTTCCCGCGAGCGGAGAAAAGCTTCACGCCGGAGGAGGTGCTGTCCTCGTTCCTGTCGCAATTCTACGACGACAAGCCGCCGCCGAAGATGATCCTGCTGTCGCATGCCATCGAGGATGCCGAGCTGATGGCGTCGGCGCTGTCAATCAAGGCCGGTTTCAAGGTCGAGGTCCTCACTCCGCAGCGCGGCGAGAAGAAGGAACTGGTGGCGCACGCGCTGACCAACGCCCGCGAGGCGCTCGGCCGCAAGCTGGCCGACACCGCGACCCAGGCCCGGCTGCTGCAGGGCATCTGCACCACGCTCGGCCTGCCGGGGGTCCCGAAGCGGATCGAGGTCTACGACAACAGCCACATCCAGGGCACCAATGCGGTCGGCGCGATGATCGTGGCGGGGCCGGACGGATTCCTGAAAAACCAGTACCGCAAGTTCAACATCAAGTCGGAAGGCCTGACGCCGGGCGACGACTACGCGATGATGAAGGAGGTGCTGCAGCGCCGCTTCAAGCGCCTGCTGGCGCCCCCGGCGGAGGGCGACGCGGCCAAGCCCAAGGTCCAGGACGACGACGTGCCGCAATGGCCGGATCTCGTCATCATCGACGGCGGCCGCGGCCAGCTCAACGCGGTGAAGGAAATCTTCGACGCGCTGGAGCTCAAGCAGGTGACGCTGATGTCGGTCGCCAAGGGGCCGGAGCGCGACGCCGGCCAGGAGACGCTGTTCATGCCGGACCGCCCGGCGATCAAGCTGCAGCCGCGCGATCCCGTGCTGTATTTCATCCAGCGGCTGCGCGACGAGGCGCATCGATTCGTGATCGGTTCGCACCGCACGCTGCGCAAGAAGGATATCCGCGAGGCCGGCCTGCAGGAAATTCCCGGCATCGGCCCGACCCGCAAACGGGCGCTGCTGCACCATTTTGGAACCCTGAAAGCCATCGAGCGCGCCTCGGTCGGCGACCTCGGCAAGGTTCCCGGTATCTCGACGGAGAACGCGCGAAAAATTTTCGATTTTTTCCATGCCCAGCCCGCGCCGCGATGAAGGGGTTGTCATGTCGCTGCCGCATGGCGGGAATGGTTTGATGGTAATCTGGCAGCCGGTGAGCTACGGCGGTTGACCAACGCGTCCGGGGAGTATTGGTAGAAGCCATGACAGTGACAACCAGACGGGCCGCGAACTCCGCGACGAACCTGCCGAACATGCTGACCTATGCCCGGATCGCCGCGATCCCGGTGGTGGTCGGCTGCGTCTATGCGCAGTCGATCATGGACGGCCCGCTGTGGCTGCGCTGGGTCGCGCTGGCGGTGTTCATCGCGGCTGCGGTCACCGATTTTCTCGACGGCTATTATGCCCGGATCTGGAACCAGCATTCGGCCTTCGGCCGCATGCTCGATCCGATCGCCGACAAGCTGCTGGTGGCGTCCTGCCTCTTGATGCTGGCGGCCGACGGCATCATCCACGGCTGGACGCTGTGGGCCGCCATCGTCATCCTGTGCCGCGAGATCCTGGTCTCGGGCCTGCGCGAATATCTCGCCGCCCTGCGCGTCAGCGTGCCCGTGACGAAGCTGGCGAAGTGGAAGACCACGGCGCAGCTGGTTGCGATCGGCTTCCTCTTGGCCGGCGAGGCCGGCGACCAGGTGATCCCCTTCACCACCCAGCTCGGACTGCTGCTGCTCTGGCTGTCGGCGCTGTTCACGATCTACACGGGCTACGACTATTTCCGCGCCGGCATTCATCACCTCATCGCGGAGGATGTATGAAGCTGTTGTATTTCGCCTGGGTGCGCGAGCGCATCGGAAAGACTGAGGAAGTGATTGAGCCCCCGGCCGCGGTGACGACGGTCGGTGAGCTGATCGGCTGGCTCGCCACGCGCGGCGAGGAATACGCCCACGCCTTCGAGACGCCAAAGGTGATCCGCGCCGCCATCGATCATACCCATGTGCGACCCGACACGGCGATCGCGGGCGCGCGCGAGATTGCGTTCTTTCCGCCGATGACCGGCGGCTGATCCTGTCATGACCAGCCCGGTCACCATCCGCATCCAGACCGCCGATTTCGACCTCGCACGCGAGATCGCGGCCCTAACCGCCAGCCGCATCGACATCGGCGCGGTCGTCACCTTTTCCGGCATTTGCCGCGGCCAAGAAAATTCAGCGGGCGGCGACGCCACCGAGGCGCTGACGCTGGAGCACTATCCCGGCATGGCCGAGGCCGAGATCACGCGCCACGCCGAACAGGCCATGACGCGCTGGCCGCTGACCGGCATCACCATCGTGCACCGCGTAGGCCGCATCGTGCCCGGCGAAAACATCATGGTGGTGCTGACGGCCTCCGCGCACCGTCAGGCCGCGTTCCAGGCCGCCGAATTCCTGATGGACTATCTGAAGGCCCACGCGCCGTTCTGGAAGCGTGAGGAAACCGCCGATGGCGCCGGCTGGGTCGCCGCCAAGGCCGACGACGATGAAGCCGCCGCGCGCTGGGACGAGAAGTAATGGCCAAGAAAACGGTTAAAAAGGCACCCGCGAAAGCGGCGGTGCAAAAGCGCAAGCCCGTGGTCGCCAGGCCGATGAAGGTGGGCGCCGGCGAACTCGTCACGCTGCTGGACTACGTCCGCTATGCCACCAGCCGCTTCATCGAGGCCAAGCTGGCTTTCGCCCACGGCACCACCGATCCCGTCGCTGAGGCCGCCTTCATCGTCTGCGAGCTGCTGCATCTGCATCCCGACCAGTTCGAGACCTTTGCCATCGCCCGCGTCACCGCTGCCGAGGGCCGCAAGATCCTCGCGGTGATCGATGCCCGCGTCGCCACGCGCAAGCCGGCGGCCTATCTCGTCAACAAGATCTACATGCGCGGCCTGCCGTTCTATGTCGACGAGCGCGTGATCGTGCCGCGCTCCTTCATCGGTGAATTGCTGGAATCGCATTTCACCGGTGAGGACGGCTCGCTGATCGACGATCCGCTCGCGGTGGAATCCGTGCTGGAGCTCTGCACCGGCTCCGGCTGCCTGCCAATTTTGGCGGCGCGTGCGTTCCCCAATGCGCGGATCGACGCGGTGGATCTGTCGGGCGACGCGCTCGCGGTCGCCGCGCGAAACGTCGCCGATTACGGGCTCGAGGACCGCATCACTCTGTACAAGGGCGACCTGTTCGCGCCGATCGGCGATACCCGCTACGATCTGATCATCACCAACCCGCCCTATGTCGACGCCCAGGGCATGGCGGATCTCCCGGAAGAGTGCCGGCACGAGCCGGCGATGGCGTTTGACGGCGGCGATGATGGCATCGATCTGGTGCGGCGCATCGTCGAAGAGGCCGGCGATCACCTCAATCCCGGCGGCGGCCTCCTGTGCGAAGTCGGCCGCTGCCAGCCGGCGCTGGAACAGGCCTATCCCGATGCGGGCTTCCTGTGGCTCGACAGCGAAGATTCCGAAGGCGAAGTATTCTGGCTGCCGGCGGCCGAGTAGGCGCCTCTTTCTTCCTTCTCCCTTGTGGGAGAAGGTGGCACGGACGAAGTCCGTGACGGATGAGGGGTTACTAGGCTCGGCGCGCGCGGCACCCCTCACCCGGCCGCGCTGACGCGCGTCCACCCTCTCCCACAAGGGGAGAGGGAAGTAAGAGCGATCGACGGGTTTCTTAACCGGGCTCGCCATCCTACAAGCTCCCATGTTGATGACCCACCCCACCTCCGCCTTCAGCCGCGCCGCCTGTCTCGCCGAACTGCGCGCGATGCTGGCGCTCGGCTGGCCGCTGGTGCTCACCAACATCGCGCAGATCGCGCTCACCACCACTGACGTGATCGTGCTCGGCCGCGTCAGCGCCGAGGCGCTGGCGGCGGGGGCGCTTGGCGTCAATCTCTATCTCGCTATCCTGATCTTCGCGATCGGCCTGATTACCGCGACTTCGCCGATGATGGCGGAGGCGATCGGCCGCCGGCTGCATGTCGTGCGCGAGATCCGGCGCACCTTTCGCCAGGGGCTGTGGTCCGCCGTGATGATCACGGTGCCGGCGTGGATCGTGCTGTGGCACACCGAGGCGATCATGCTGGCGTTCGGGCAGGAAGCGCAGGCCGCCGCGGACGCGCAGACCTTCATGCACATGCTGCAATGGGGCTTCCTGCCGACGCTTGGCTTCATCGCGCTGCGCTCCTTCGTAGCGGCGCTGCAGCAGCCGAAATGGGCGCTGGTGGTCACCGGCATCACGATCCTGTTCAACATTGCAGCCAATTGGGTGCTGGTGTTCGGCCATCTCGGCCTGCCGGAAATGGGGCTGCGCGGCTCCGGCCTCGCCACCACGCTGTCGAACCTGTTCCTGTTTGTCAGTTTCGCGCTGGTGGCGATCTATCACCGCAAATTCCGGCGCTATCATCTGTTCGGCCGCTGGTGGCGCGCCGACTGGCCGCGCTTTGCGAAGCTGTGGCGGCTCGGCGTGCCGATCGGCGCCACGATGGCGTTCGAGATCACCGTGTTCAACGCCGCGGTGTTCCTGATGGGCCAGTTCGGGACCGCGGCGCTGGCCGCGCATACCATCGTCATCCAGATCGCCTCGGTGTCCTTCATGGTGCCGATGGGCCTCAGCCAGGCCGCCACCGTGCGCGTCGGCCAGGCCTATGGCGCCGGCGACCGCGACGCCATCACCCGCGCCGGCTGGACCGCGTTCGCGCTCGGCGTCGGCTTCATGGCTTTGATGAGCGCGCTGATGCTGTTGGCGCCGTTGGCGTTGATCGGCGCTTTCATCGATGTCGGCGACGCTGCCAATGCGGCGGTGGTTGAACTGGCGATCTCGTTCCTGTTCTTTGCGGCAGTGTTCCAGATCGCCGACGGCGCACAGGGCGTCGCCGCCGGCATGCTGCGCGGGCTGCAGGACACGCGGATGCCGATGATCTTTGCGCTGGTCGGCTATTGGGGATTCGGCATGCCGCTCAGCCTGCTGCTCGCCTTCACGCTCGGCTTCGGCGGGCGGGGCATCTGGATCGGCCTGGCCGCCGGATTGCTGGCGGTGGCGATCGTGATGGTCTGGCGCTGGACGATGCGCGAGCGGTTGGGATTGGTGAGAGTGTAGTTGCGTGCTCTTTCTTCCTTCTCCCCTTGTGGGAGAAGGTGTCTTCGCGAAGCGAAGACGGATGAGGGGTAGCGAGAGGCTCGGCGCTTGTGGCTACCCCTCACCCGGCCGCGCTATCGCGCGTCCACCCTCTCCCACCTAGCGAAGCTCCGCTTCGCGCGGGGGAGAGGGAAGTAAGCAAGGTCTCGTTCAGATCACCTTGCGGATCCAGTTGTGCGGATCCGGCGCGCGGCCGTACTGGATGTCGACGAGCTGCTTGCGCAGGCCCATCGCGACGGGGCCGGCCTCGCCGCCATTGATGCTGAAATCGCCATTCGCCGAGCGCACCTGGCCGATCGGCGAGATCACCGCCGCGGTGCCGCAGGCAAACGCTTCCTTCAGGCGTCCGCTGGCGGCGTCTTCGCGCCACTGCGCCAGCGTGTAGAGCTCTTCACGCACGGTCTTGCCGGCATCGCGCGCCAGCGCGATGATCGAATCCCTGGTGATGCCGGGCAGGATGGTGCCGAGCGGCGGCGTCGACAGTGAACCGTCCTCGAACACGAAGAAGATGTTCATGCCGCCGAGCTCCTCGATGTAGCGGCGCTCGACCGCGTCGAGGAACACCACCTGGTCGCAGCCTTTGTCCATCGCTTCGGCCTGGGCGCGCAGCGAGGCTGCGTAGTTGCCGCCGCATTTCACGGCGCCGGTGCCGCCGACCGCGGCGCGGGTGTAGTTTTCCGACACCCAGATCGACACCGGGGCAGGGCCGCCCTTGAAGTATGAGCCGACCGGCGAGGCGATCACGCCAAAGATATATTCGGCGGAGGGCTTCACGCCGAGGAAGATCTCGGTCGCGATCATGAACGGGCGCAGATACAGGCTGCCCTCGCCGCCGGGAATCCAGTCGCGGTCGAGCCGAACCAGTTGCTCGACGGCTTCGATGAAGATCGGTTCGGGCAGTGGGGCCATCGCCATGCGGTCGGCCGAATTGCGGAAGCGCTTCGCATTGGCGTCGGGGCGGAACAGGTTCACGCCGCCGTCTTCGCGCTTGTAGGCCTTCAGGCCCTCGAAGATTTCCTGCGCGTAATGCAGCACGGCGGTGGCCGGATCGAGCGGGAAACTGGCGCGGGTTCCGATCCGCGCACCGTGCCAGCCCTCGGTCGGGTTGTAGCGGACGATCGCCATGTGATCGGTGAAGACGCGGCCGAAGCCGGGGTTTTCCAGCTTCGTCGTGCGCTCGGTCTCGATGACCGGATTCTCGGAGGGCTGCACATCGAACGTCAGCCAGGCTGCGCCATCGATTTTGTCGAACGAAATTCCCATGGACCTTGCTCCTGGCGTACGGCGCCGCGACTGGCGCCGCCGGTGGTTCTACGTCAACTTCGCGGCCCGTCACAACGGCTGGACGGCATGGTATTGCGGAGGCCCGAAATTCAGTAATGTTTGGCCGGTTGCCGGGGCAATCGCCGGTGGAGAACAGACAGACATACGACGTGTTCATCGTGTCGGACTGGTGTAGCCCTCCCGCAGCGAAAGTTCTATTGTTTCGTCGCGGTGGTCCGTTTTGTAAGATTGAAACCAAGATGTGTCAATATGGCTGACATAAATTTCACGAACGAGCCGTCACGATCGCTTGAGGCGGAGCCGTCGCGTGCCGCGGTCGCAGCGGACCCGCAGCCCAGCTGGGACATCATCGAACTTTTGTTCTTCGCCTATCGAGACTTTGTCGGCGATCCCGACCATGTGTTGGGCCAGTTCGGCTTCGGCCGGGCGCATCACCGCGTCGTGCATTTTGTACATCGCTATCCCGGCCTCAAGGTCGCGGACCTGCTGGAGGTGCTGCGGATCACCAAGCAGTCGCTGGGCCGGGTTCTCAAGCAATTGCTCGACGAAGGGTATATCGTGCAGAAGTCCGGCGCGGCGGATCGCCGCCAGCGCCTGCTTTTCGCCACGGCAAAGGGCGAGGCTCTGGTAGCGGAACTGGCGGGGCTGCAGACCGACCGGATCAATCGGGCGCTGCGGGGGATGGCCCCGAACGAGGTCGATGCGATCGGCCGGTTTCTCTCCGGGATGATCGATCGCGACGATCCTGACAAGGTGCTGCAGGCCATTCTGGGTCATGACAAGGCTGGCGCTGCCAGTGGGAAAATACGAGAATGATCCTTGCCGCCGCTGCCAAGCGAGTGCCTGTCGAGCCGTCCGACGATGCGCCGCATCTGCTGCTGGTCGATGACGACCGCCGGATTCGCGACCTGCTGTCGCGCTTCCTCGCCGGCGAGGGCTACCGGGTCACGACGGCGGCCAGTGCCAAGGACGCCCGCGCCAAGCTGCTCGGGCTGAATTTCGACATGCTGATCCTCGATGTGATGATGCCGGGCGAGACCGGCTTCGAGCTGGCGCGTTTCATCCGCACCAGTTCGGTGGTGCCGATCATCATGCTGACCGCGCGCGACGAGGCCGAGAGCCGCATCGAGGGCCTGCAGATCGGCGCCGACGACTACGTCGCCAAGCCGTTCGAGCCGCGCGAGCTGGTGCTGCGGATCGGCAACATCCTCAAGCGCCTCGCGCCGGTCGTGGTCGAGCGCACCGAGTCGCTGCAGTTCGGTCCTTACGTCTATCACCTGCAGCGCGGCGAATTGCGCCAGGGCGACGAGATCATCCACTTGACCGACCGCGAGCGCGACATGCTGCGCGTGCTGGCGGCGTCGCCGGGCGAGACCGTGCCGCGCGGCGAGCTGACCGGCGGCGACGGCACCGTCAACGAACGCGCCGTCGATGTGCAGATCAACCGCCTGCGCCGCAAGATCGAGACCGATCCGGCCAATCCCTTGTTCCTGCAGGCCGTGCGCGGCATCGGTTATCGTCTCGTGGCCTCGCCATGAGGTTTGTGTTTTTTCACAATTGCCGCCGTCTCGGCCGCCTTTCTTCACCTCTCCCATGCGGGGAGAGGTCGGCTCGAAAGCGCGTAGTGCTTTCGAGCCGGGTGAGGGGGTGTTCGCGGCTCACCAGACAGCCCCCCTCACCCGACATCGCGCTGCGCACGACGTCGACCTCTCCCCGCTGGGGAGAGGTGAGGTCGGCGCAGGTGGCAGGCTTATGAGCACGCTCGACAGCGGCCTGACGATGATCCGCACCGCCGCAGGAAGGGTGTCGGCGGCCAACAACTGGATGGGGCGGCGCTTCAACAATTTCATGCCGAAGGGTCTCTACGCCCGCACCCTGCTGATCATGATCGTGCCGATGGTGCTGCTGCAGTCGGTGGTCGCCTTCGTGTTCATGGAGCGGCACTGGAACACGGTGACGCGGCGCCTGTCGCAGGCGGTGGTGCAGGACATCGCGGCGCTGATCGACGTCTACAAGATCTACCCGCAGGACAAGGACCGCACCCAGATCAAGACGATCGCGCAGCAGCGCCTCAATCTGGTGGTGGACTTCCTGCCGATCGGCGACATGCCGCCGCCCGGTCCAAAACCGTTCTTCTCGCTGCTCGACCAGGCGCTGTCGGCGCAGATCGGCCGGCAGATCATCAAGCCGTTCTGGATCGATACTGTCGGCCGCTCCAACCTGGTCGAGATCCGCATCCAGCTCGACGATGCGGTGATGCGGATCTTCGCGCAGCGCAGCGCGGCCTATGCGTCGAATTCCGAGATCTTCCTGTTCTGGATGCTCGGCACCTCGTCGATCCTGCTGCTGGTCGCGATCCTGTTCCTGCGCAACCAGATCCGCCCGATCCTTCGGCTGGCAGACGCCGCCGAAAGTTTCGGCAAGGGCCGCGACGCGCCGAATTTCCGGCCGCGCGGGGCGCGCGAAGTGCGTCGCGCCGCGAACGCCTTCATCGAGATGAAGGTCCGCATCGAACGCTCGATCGAGCAGCGCACCGCGATGCTGGCCGGCGTCAGCCACGATTTGCGCACCATCCTGACCCGCTTCAAGCTGGAACTGGCGCTGCTCGAGGACAGCCCGGAAGTCGAGGACATGCGAAAGGATGTCAACGAAATGGCCGGCATGCTCGAGGCCTATCTCGCCTTTGCGCGCGGCGATTCCGGCGAGCAGGCGCAGCCGACCGACATGGCGGCGGCACTGGAAGAACTGCGCTCGGATGCCGAGCGCAACGGCCACAAGGCCACCGTCACCTTCCACGGCCTGCCGATCGTCACGGTGAAGCCGGCCTCGTTCAAGCGCTGCCTCGGCAATCTGGTCTCGAATGCCGCGCGGCATGCGAACGACATCGCCATCACCGGCCACCGCGACCATCGCTATCTGACGGTGACGGTGGATGACGACGGCCCCGGCATCCCGCCCGACATGCGCGAAGAGGTGTTCAAGCCGTTCCTGCGGCTCGACGACGCCCGCAACCAGGACGAGGGCGGCACCGGTCTGGGATTGGCGATCGCCCGCGATATCGCGCGTTCGCACGGCGGGGATATCAGCCTGGGAGAGAGCCCGATGGGCGGGCTGCGCGCGACGGTAAGGGTGCCGGTGTAGCTACTCTGTAGCCCGGATGCAGCGAAGCGCAATCCGGGAACGGCGTCTCAATCAATTTGCGGGCCCCGGATTGCGCTTCGCTGCATCCGGGCTACGCATGGCGCATATTATTACTTCGCCAGTTCCTTCGAGCGCTTGGTCGCTGCCGCAATCGCTTTCGTCAGCAGCGGCTCGAAACCCTCCGCGCCCATCAGCACGTCGAGCGCCGCGGCCGTCGTGCCGCCGGGCGACGTCACGTTCTTGCGCAAGGTTGCGGAGTCTAGTTCCGAGCGATGCAGCAGCTCGCCCGATCCCGACACGGTCTCGCGCGCCAGCTTGGTCGCCAGCTCCACCGGCAGCCCGGCCGCGACGCCGGCGCGCGCCATTTCCTCGGCCAGCAAAAATACATAGGCCGGGCCGGAGCCCGACAGCGCGGTCACGGCATCCATCAGGCTCTCGTCGAGGGTCCACTCCACCGAGCCGGTCGCACGCAGCAGCGCGTCGGCCGTGTCGCGTTGCTGGGCGCTGACGTCACCAGCGGCTACCGCCACCGTGATGCCGCGGCCGATCGCGGCCGGCGTATTCGGCATCGCACGAACGACATGGCCGCCGCACACTTCGGAGATTGCGGCAATCGTTGCGCCCGCCATGATCGAAACCACCAGCGCGGAGCCGGCCAGTTCGCGCAATGCCGGGCCGGCCTCGCGAAACATCTGCGGCTTCACCGCGATCACCAGCGTTTCGACACGGCCGATCGTATTGGCTTCGGGATTGATGCGGACGCCGGTCATGCTCAACGCCTTGATCGTGTCAGGCGCGAACGGATCGATCACTACGACGCGCTTTGGATCGAGGCCGCGGGCCAGCCAGCCGGTCAGCATGGCGCCGCCCATCTTGCCGGCGCCGGCGAGCACGATTGTGCCGCGGAGATCGGCAAGTGGCAGGGGATTGGTCGAGTAGGTCATGGCATGGTCCCGGAAGGCGAAAGGTGCCGGACCGTATCACTGTGGCGCCGCGTGTGCAGCCGGTGGCGGCCTAGACCAGGCTCTTTTTCAGGAAGTAGCGCGGGCCGCCGCGCGGATAATCGGGCAGGGTGCCGACGACCTCGTAGCCTTGCTTCTTGTAGAATTCCGGCGCCTGAAACCAGTAGGTGTCGAGCCACAGCCCGATGCAGCCGCGCGTCCGCGCGATGTCCTCGGCCTGCGCCAGCACTTTCGAGCCGAGGTCCTGGCCGCGGCATGATGCGGGGATCACGAACAGTTCGACGAAGCACCAGTTGTACGCCGTCTTGCCCCACAGCCCGCCGGCCGGTTCGCCGGTGACGGGATCGTTGACCAGGATCGCCAGCGGCTGGAAGCCGGACGGGCCGACCTTGCTGTCGTTATATTCGACCAGCGCCTTCCAGACGACGTCGCGATGCGTATCGTCCGGCGCGTCCGGAATGAATATGTCGGGATGCGCGGACACGCGACTACGCTTCGCCCATCGTATCGAACATCGCGGCCGACATCGCTTCGGCGGCGGTCTTGCCGGCCCACACCACGAACTGGAACGCCGGATAGTAGCGCTCGCAGGAATGGATCGCAGACACCAGCATGGTCTCGCACTGCGCGGTAGAGGCGGTGAGGCCGTCCGGCAGGATCAAGGCCTGGCGATACATCACCATGCCGGTGTGGGTCCAGATATCGAAATGGCCGACCCACATCTGCTCGTTGATCGCAGCGATCAGGCGCTGCACTTCGGCGCGGCGCGCGGTCGGAATCTTCATGTCGAAGGCGCAGGCCAGATGCAGCGCCTCGATCTCGTTCATCCAGGTGAATGAGAGTTGATAGTCGGTCCAGTCGCCCTTCGAGACGATGGTGACTTCGTCTTCGCCGGAGCGCTCGAACGCCCAGTTGTGATCGGCAGCGATGTCCTCGACAACACCAAGCGGGTTGATCCGTGAATCGATAGTGCCTTCGAGAAGTGACATGCCGTCGCGACCTTGCTGTGTATGTGATGAACCGCATGCAACCGGCCGGTACGCGAAAAATTAAGAGAGCCGCTGCACGCTGCAGGTCCGGGTCGATGTGGTAGCGAGATCCAGACTTGCGAGTTTGAAGTGATGTGATTTGCGGAATCGGCGCAACGCCGTCACGAATCCATCCACAGACAAACACCCCTTCATCCACAGCTGATCGCGAAGTGATGAGAACAAACCGGAATCGGATTCCCGGCATGCGAGTCCGGCGTGTGGCGCTCGCGTGCCGCGAGTCGGAATTCGGCGTTAACCATTGATTCGGCACGGCGCTTTTCGGGACTCGCAAGAGTCTCGTCATGGCGCTCGTGCAGCCTGTGGATGGTTTGGACAGCAGGGCTGTCGGGTTGCTTCTTGCCGCGTCCGTGCCGTTTCGCCATAGTCGGCGCCCGAGCCTTAGAAAGTATCGTCATGACCGACCAGTCGTCCGAACCCGCCGGGCATCCGCGCTTCGCCAAGCCGCAGCGCATCGCCTTCGTGCAATCGGCATGGCACCGCGACATTGTCGGGTCGTGCCGCACGGCGTTCATGACCGAGATCGAGGCGCGTCACATCGCGCCATCGCAGGTCGATGTGTTCGAGGTGCCGGGCTCGTTCGAGATTCCACTGCATGTGCAGGTCCTCGCCAAGACCCGGCGCTACACCGCGATCGTGGCGGCGGGTCTGGTCGTCGACAGCGGCGTGCGCGGCTTCGTCGCCGACACCGTGATCCGCGCCTTGATGGATGTGCAGCTGCGCACCGAGGTGCCGGTGTTCTCGGCGGTGGTGACGCCCACCGATTTCGACGAGACGGAAGGATGCCTCGATTTCCTCAGCAAGAACTTCGCGACCAAGGGCGTCGAAGTCGCCGAAGCCTGCGCCAACACGCTGCTCAGCCTCGAGCGGCTGCGCGGCCAGGTCGCCGCGGGGATTGTGTAAGGCGCTTCTTGTAGCCCGGATGAAGCGAAGCGCAATCCGGGGCCGGTCCGTCAGTTTAGATGCTTTCCCCAGATTGCGCTTCGCTTCATCCGGGCTACGCCTAATTCAGTCGAACAGGCTCGACACCGACTCTTCCGACGCGGTGCGGCCGATCGCTTCGGCGATCAGCGACGCGATCGACAGCACGCGGATGTTCGGCGAGTTCTTCACGGCATCCGTCGGCTGGATAGAGTCCGTGATCACCAGTTCCTTGAGCTTCGAATTGGTGATGCGCGCTGCCGCGCCGCCACTCAGCACGCCGTGGGTGATGTAGGCGTAGACTTCGGTGGCGCCGTTGGCGAGCAGCGCATCGGCCGCGTTGACCAGCGTGCCGCCGGAATCGACGATGTCGTCGACCAGGATGCAGGTATAGCCGGCGACGTCGCCGATCACGTTCATCACTTCGGACTCGCCGGCGCGTTCACGGCGCTTGTCGACGATCGCCAGGGGCGTGTTGATGCGCTTGGCGAGGCCGCGCGCGCGCGCTACGCCTCCGACGTCGGGCGAGATCACCATCACTTTGGAAAGGTCGAACCTTTCCTTGATGTCACGCACCATCACCGGCGAGGCAAACAGGTTGTCGGTGGGGATGTCGAAGAAGCCCTGGATCTGTCCGGCATGCAGGTCGAGCGTCATGACGCGGTCCACGCCGGCATTGGTGATCAGGTTCGCGACCAGCTTGGCGGAAATCGGCGAGCGCGAGCCGACCTTGCGATCCTGCCGGGCGTAGCCGAAATACGGAATCACTGCGGTGATGCGACGGGCCGAGGCGCGGCGCAGCGCGTCGGTGGCGATCAGCAGCTCCATCAGGTGGTCGTTGACCGGATAGGAGGTCGACTGGATGATGAAGACGTCGGAGCCGCGGACGTTTTCCTGGATCTCGATGAAGACTTCCATGTCGGCGAAACGCCGGACGCTGGCCTTGGTCAGCGACAGTTGCAGCCAGGAGGCGATCTCCTGCGCCAGCTCCGGGTTGGAATTGCCGGCTACCAGCTTGATGGAGCCGTTTTTACCCGACATCGACGCGTCTCCCCGCGGCTTGGTGGATACAACGTTCAGCATATCGGGTTACCTAAGGAACTGATGGTCTCAACATGCGAGGTGTTATCAAGGACGGCAGCTCGCTGGCAACCCGTCGAGAGCGGTTTTCCGATGCAAATTCAAGCATTCGTCGTTAATCGTCGCTAAACCCTAAAGCCATCTGCGTGGCTGCCGGTTCACTACCGGTTGCGTTCGCCATGGCCGGGCCATTGCCGCGTGCCGGTGCCGCGGACGGTTCGGGCGCGATGGGCGTCGTGCCGTTGATGATGCCTCCGAGGCCTGTGAGGCCGGCCTGGGCGATCCGGCGCAAAACGAGGTCGTCGGCAGTGGCCCAGGCGTCGGCACCGCCGCGCCCCGTCGGCTCCTCGCCGGTGAGCCGCAAGGCGCGTTGCTGGTCGCGGTCATAGACGTCCCAGACCCAGGCAATGGAGGTCTTGCCGCCACGGATCTGGGCGGCGAGATAGCTGCGCACCCGGTAGGCGGCGCTGTCCTGCCGCGACACCACGGCGATGTTGCGAAGCCGGGCTTCGCTGTCGAGCAAATTGACGAGGCGGTCGAACACTTGCGGCGGCGGGCCGTCGATCGATTCAAAGGCAACGGTGGCGCCACCTGGGGCCTGCGCGAAGGCGGCGGAAGGGCCGGACGCGGAAGAGGTGTTGGCGACGTTGGCGCAGCCACCGAGACCCAGCGCCGTCACCAGCAGCAGCGCGGCGGACGCAAGCCGCGGCTTTCGATGGGCGGTGAAGGTGGCAAGGCGCATGCAACATCCCGACGTCGGTCCGGGCGTCAAGCTGCCGCGGACAGACGGAGCGATATCGTTAAAATGCGTTAAGGTCTAGGGCAGCGGCGACACAGGTGTGGACGCGGTGAGCGAAGCGCTCACCGGACGCCGACAATTCGCCTTCAATTGACGGCAATCAGGCTTCCAGCACGATGGCGTGGATCTGCCGGCCATAATCCGGCTCGCCGCGATGCACCGAGCGGCGATAGCTGAACAGTTTCTCGTCCGGGTAGGTGTCGATACCGGTGTCGTCGATACCGCCCACGCCTGAGCGCGTCAGCCGCATCCGGATATAGCCGGCGAGGTCGAACATGGCGTGGCCGTCGTTTGCCGAGGGGATGAAGAACAGCGAATTCTCGCCGTCCTCGCGGACGAAGCGCTCGACGAATTCGGCGCCAACCTCATAGCTCGGCTGCCGGATCAGGGGGCCGATCGCGACCTGGATCCGGGTGCGGTCGGCGCCGAGTTTTTCCATTGCGTCGATGGTGGCCTCCAGCACGCCGGTCAGCGCGCCCTTCCAGCCGGCATGCGCCGCGCCAATCACCCGCGCATCGGGATCGGCAAACAGGACCGGGCCGCAATCGGCGGTGGTGACGCCGAGCGCCAGGCCTTCGACGCGGGTCACCATCGCATCGGCGCGCGGCCGGGTGGCTGTGTCCCATGGCGCGGTGGCGAGTGCGACATCCGGCGAATGCACCTGGTGCACGGTCAGGAAATGCGCGGCATCGACGCCGATCTCCGCGGCCATGCGGCGGCGGTTTTCCGCGACATGGGCGGGGTCGTCATGGGAGCCCAGCCCGCCGTTCAGCCCGGCATAGATGCCTTCGGAGACGCCGCCGTCGCGGGTGAAGAAGGCGTGGCGCAGGCCCGGCAGCGCGGCGAGTTTCGGGGACGTGAAGGTCATGCTGTGGCTGGCTCCTGGCCGGTGTCGTCGCTCAGCGCCACCAGGGTCTCGAGCTGCGGGTCGGAAATGCCGATCACCTTGAACATCGAGCCCATGCCCTGGCCGCCGTCGACCAGCCGCGCCAGCGCGCTGGTGACGTCTTCGACGACTTTCGGGCTGGCCTTGGCGGTCAGGGTCTGCGCGCGGGTCTCGATGCCCAGTCGCTTGAGGAATTCGCCCTGCGTCACAGGGCCGTGGACGCGGGCGCCGACGTCTTCGGCGGCGCGCCCCAGCGCCTCGAAATCGACATGGGCGGTGATGTCGGCCTCGCCGGGATTGCGCAGCGGATCGGCGAAGGAGTGCCGCGCGATTGCCTGCAGCGTGTCGCCGGCGTCCGAGCGGGTATGGCCGTAGTCGATCACCAGCGCCGCGCCGCCCTCGTCGCGGACGCGGGTGGCGATCTTCATCATCTCGGAATCCGGCCGCCATTCGAACACGGCGCCGACCGGCGCGGCGCGCACCAAAGGCGGCAGCAGCTGCTCGAAATGCGGCATCGGCTCGGGCGCCGCGCCAAAGCCGAAGCCGCCATCCTCCTCGACCTCGACGGTGCGCTCGTGCCAGCCGTTGCTGTGCCGGACCACCTGGTGCACCGGCAGCACGTCGAAATATTCATTGGCCAGGATCACCGACGGTCCGGCCGGGACGTCGTCGAGGCTGGTGTGCCAGCTGATCTTGCGCACGTTGGACAAGGTCGCCTTCTGTTTGCTGCGCAGCATCGGGTTGATCTCGACCAGATGGACATGCAGCGCCTGATACAGCGGCGGCAGCACGCGCAGCGCGCGCAGCGCGTCCGCCATCATGGTGCCGCGGCCGGGGCCGAGCTCGATCAGGTGCAGCACCGGCGGCGATCCCATCGCGCGCCAGACCGAGGCCGCCCACAGCCCGATCAGCTCGCCGAACATCTGGCTGACTTCCGGCGCGGTGGTGAAATCGCCCTCGCGGCCCAGCGGGTCGCGCGATACGTAATAGCCGTAGCGCGGATGCGTCAGGCACAGGTCCATGTAGCGCCACACCGGCATCGGGCCGGCGGATTTGATGAGGCGCTTGATTTCGTCCGAGAGCGGGGAGGGTGGCGAGATGTCGGTCACGTCAGGCCTTGCTGGGCTGCGGTTCGGGGCTCACCGCAGCATGCCGCGGCGGCTTGCGCCAGGCCAGCACCATCAGCACCAGTCCCACGACAATCATCGGCACCGACAGCAGCATGCCCATCGTCAGCCCGCCCCACAGGAAGCCGAGTTGCGGGTCCGGCTCCCGGAAGAATTCGCCCGTGATGCGCGCCAGGGCATAGAAGAAGATGAAGGCGCCGAGGATCAGGCCGGGCCGCTTCAGCGCGCCGGCGCGGATCATCAGCGCCAGGATCAGGAACAGCACGATGCCTTCGAGCCCGGCCTCGTAGAGCTGGCTGGGATGGCGGGGCTGCGGCCCGCCATTGGGAAACACCATCGCCCACGGCACGCTGGCGTCCGCCGGCCGGCCCCATAATTCGCTGTTGATGAAATTGGCCAGCCGGCCAAGCAGCAGGCCGATCGGGCCGACCGCGCAGGTGATGTCGCCGAGCGACAGGACCGAGATCCCGCGCTTCCAGGCGAACGCCATCACCGCCACCACGCAGCCGAGGAAGCCGCCGTGGAACGACATGCCGCCCTTCCACAGCTCGAGGATTTCGGCAGGATGGGCGACGAAGAAGTCGAGGTTGTAGAACAGCACGTAGCCGGTGCGGCCGCCCAGGATGATGCCGAGCGTCACCCACAGGATGAAATCGTCGAATTGCAGCAAGGACACCGGCGACGGCCCGCCCCACAGCCGCTCGCGCTTGATCAGCGCGCGGGCATAGACCCAGCCCAGCACGATGCCGCCGATATAGGCCAGCGCGTACCAGCGGATCACGATCGGGCCGAGCGCGATGGCGATCGGATCGAACACCGGGAATGCGATGGTCAGGAAGGGGATGTCTGCAAAGGCCATGGCCTGACTTACGGGTCCGGGCGGCGGCAGTAAAGCGCCACTGTATGACGATTGCGTGCCATCCGGAATGCGGCTTCCCGGCGATCAGCAGGCTTGAACTGCGCCGCCGGGATCGCCATTGTCGATCTGAAGATCCCTTTTGCGAGATGGCCTGACGGCCGGAGTTCCTGCCATGACCCAGACCAACAACCGCTTCCTCGACGAGATCGGCCGCCTGATGAACGACGCCGCCGGCGCCGCCCAGGGCGTCAAGCGCGAAGTCGACACCGTGGTGCGCAACCAGGCCGAAAAGATCCTGCGCGACCTCGACATCGTCAAGCGCGAGGAATTCGAGGCTGTCAAAGACATGGCCCGCCTCGCCCGCGAGGAAAACGAGACCCTGAAGGCCCGCATCGCGGCGCTGGAATTAACGCTGGCCGGCAGCGAACCGAACGGCATCTGAGGTCAGTGTTGGGCGTTTGGTTACGCCTCGACGTAATCCGCGATGCTGGTCGGGGCAGGTACCGGCAGGCCGTCTTCTTTCAGCCCGTCGATATGAAACCGGATCGCATCGCGAATTTCGACTTCGACAGCTTTGATAGTGTCGCCGGTCGTCACACAGCCGGGCAGGTCCGGCACGTAGGCCGAATAGTTGCCGTCGGCCTTCTCGATCACTATCGCGTATCGCATCAGCGTCGTTCCTTCAGACCAGCCTGCTTCAAAATACTGGCAAACGTCCCCGGTGCAAGGTCATCGGACGGCTTGCCGGCGACCGTTACGCGGCCGGGCTTCGATGCATGTTTGTATTGACGGTGACTGCCGCGGGTAGCGACCAGAGATCAGCCGTCATCTTTGATCAATAGAATGGCGTCGCGGACTTTCATCGCCTGCCGGTGGTTGGATGGCCAGAAGTGCCACAAATTCCGGCGGGAAAGACGGGCCAAACCACTACCATTCCGCAAAATCCCCCTGCATTTCCTTGTCTTTCCGCCCCTTTGGCGTTAAAAGCCCGGCACGTCTGCAGCCCCCGCACCCCTGGAGGCTTGCTGCGACGACGACACGGGCCGCGCGGCGGCCCTAAACTTTTTGAAAAACAAGGACTTAAACGATGGCGACCGTCAAGGAATTGAAGGCGACCGTACGTTCGGCAGGCGGCAAGGGGGCCGCACGGGCAGTACGGCGCACCGGCCGAGTTCCGGGAGTAATCTATGGTGACAGCAAGCCCCCGGTGTCGATTTCGGTCGATGATGCCGAATTGCGCCAGCGCATTCTGGCCGGCCGCTTCCTCACCACGATCTATGACATCGATCTCGATGGCACCAAGCACCGCGTGATTCCGCGCGACTTCGCGCTCGATCCCGTCAGGGACTTCCCGCTGCATGTCGACTTCCTGCGCCTCGGCGAAGGCGCCACCATCCGCGTCAGCGTTCCCCTCCACCTCAAGGGCGCCGATGTCGCTCCGGGCGTGAAGCGCGGCGGCACCATCAACGTCGTCACCCACACGCTCGAACTCGAAGCCGAGGCCGACAGCATTCCGCAGTTCGTCGAAGCTGACGTGTCGACGCTGGATATCGGTGGTTCGCTGCATCTGACCGACATCAAGCTGCCGAAGGGCGTCAAGACGCTGGCGCGTGCCGAAGACGTTACTCTGGTCACGATCGTGCCGCCGTCGGGCTATGGCGAAGAACCCGCCGCAGGCACCGCTCCCGCTGCCGGTGCCGCTCCTGCGGCTGCCGCCAAGGCTCCGGCCGCCGGCGCCAAGGCTCCCGCTGCTGGTGCGAAAGCCCCGGCCGCTGCCGCCAAGGCACCCGCCGCCCCGGCGAAGAAGAAGTAACCAGGCGCGGACACCCGCGTCATGCAGCTCTTTGTTGGTCTCGGAAACCCTGGTGCGAAATACCAGGGCAACCGGCACAATATCGGCTTCATGGTTCTCGACGAGATCGCGCGGCGTCACGGGTTTGCCCCGTGGCGCCGCCGCTTTCAGGGCGAGACCTCGGAAGGCAATCTCGGCGGCGAGCGGGTCATCCTGCTGCGGCCGCTGACCTTCATGAACGATTCCGGCATCTCGGTGCAGGCCGCAGCCTCTTTCTTCAAGATCGCGGTCGGTGACATCGCGGTGTTTCACGACGAACTCGAACTTCCGTTCTCGAAAGTGCGCGTCAAGGTCGGCGGCGGCATCGCCGGACATAACGGGCTGCGCTCGATGTCTGCCCATGTCGGCAACGAGTATCGCCGCGTGCGGCTCGGCATCGGACACCCCGGCGCCAAGGAACTGGTGCACAACCACGTGCTCAGCGACTTCGCCAAGGCCGAACGACCGCAGCTCGAAGCGCTGGTCGATGCGGTGACGGACAATGTGGCGCTCTTGGCCGACGGCCGCGACTCCACGTTTCAGAACAAGGTGCATCTGACGATGCAGGCCAAGGGTTTCACGTCGAAAGACGACACCGGCACGTAAGTGCCGAACCATTCAGGACAGGTCATGGGATTCAAATGCGGTATCGTCGGGCTGCCGAATGTCGGCAAATCGACGCTTTTCAATGCGCTCACCGAAACCGCGGCCGCCCAGGCGGCGAACTATCCGTTCTGCACCATCGAGCCGAATGTCGGCGAGGTCGCAGTGCCGGATTCGCGGCTCGACAAATTGTGCGAGATCGCCAAATCGCAGCAGATCATCCCGACGCGGCTGACCTTCGTCGATATCGCGGGTCTGGTGAAGGGCGCCTCCAAGGGCGAAGGCCTCGGCAACCAGTTCCTTGCCACCATCCGCGAAACCGATGCCATCGCGCACGTCGTGCGCTGCTTCGTCGATGACGACATCACCCATGTCGAAGGCAAGATCGATCCGCTCGCCGACATCGAGATCATCGAGACCGAGCTGATGCTCGCCGATCTCGAATCCTGCGAGAAGCGCGTCGACAACCTGACCAAGAAGGCCAAGGGCAACGACAAGGACGCCAAGGAGCAGCTCGATCTGGTGCAGCGTGCGCTGGTGCTGCTGCGTGAGGGCAAGCCGACCCGTTTCCTGGAGCGCAAGCCGGAAGAAGAGCGCGCCTTCGGCATGCTCGGCCTGCTGACTTCGAAGCCGGTGCTCTACGTTTGCAACGTCGAGGAAGGCGCGGCTGGCGAGGGCAATGCCTATTCGAGGCTGGTGGCGGAGCATGCCGCCAAGGAAGGCGCGGTCGCCGTGGCGATCTCTGCGAAAATCGAATCCGAAATCGCGACGCTGTCGCGTGCCGAGCGCGCCGAATTCCTGGAGACGCTGGGCCTCGAAGAGGCCGGCCTGGATAAGCTGATCCGCGCCGGTTATTCACTGCTGCATCTGATCACCTACTTCACGGTGGGACCGAAGGAAGCCCGCGCCTGGACCATCACCAAGGGCACCAAGGCGCCACAGGCCGCAGCGGTGATCCACACCGACTTCGAGAAGGGCTTCATCCGCGCCGAGACCATCGCCTATGACGACTATGTCAATCTCGGCGGTGAATCCGGTGCCCGCGACGGCGGCAAGCTGCGCCTCGAAGGCAAGGAATATGTCGTCGCCGACGGCGACGTGCTGCACTTCCGGTTCAATACTTAAGTACAAAACCGGCCCCTCCGCGTCATTGCGAGGAGCCCTTGCGACGAAGCAATCCAGTTCTCTGCTTGTGGCTCTGGATTGCCGCGTCGCTTCGCTCCTCGCAATGACGGGGAGGGCATGACTCCCGGCTCAATGCCCGTGATGCTGCCCCTGATCCCGGATCGCGCCGAGATGCTCGTTGATCCGGAACACGATCAGAATGAACTCCGCCGCAATGCGCGAGAAGATGATGCCGACCACCGTTCCGGCAAGGCTGGACAGCACCACCATGAAGCCGCCGAACGGGCTCACCGCCATCGCGGCAAGGCCGGAGAACACGCCCGAAACGCCGACCAGGATCATCAGGACCATCACCAGCCAGTAGAACGTCTTGATGATGGTCGGCGTGATGAAACGGTCCCATTGAAACAGGTCGCGAAATTCAAACATCGATGGTCTCCCCCCGGCGCGTCAATTGAGCATATTGGCATGTAAAACTGCTGCAGGCCGTAACGTCGAACCATGGCCTGAGCATGATCGGGCCTGCCATGCGGCGTCCCGGGTTGAGATTGCGGTCAATAACGGCCACAATCGGGCTTCCTCCACGGCATATTTTTCATGACCCTGACATTCGAACATTTTCAGCCGGGCCACCTCGGCAGCTATGGACCGCGCCATATCACCCGCGAGGAGATCATCGCGTTCGCCGCCGAATACGATCCACAGCCGATGCATCTCGACGATGACGCCGCCAATGCGTCCTTGCTCCGCGGCCTCGCCGGTTCGGGCTGGCATATGTGCGCGCTCATGATGCGGATGATGTATGACGGCTTCCTGCATGAAACCGCGTCGCTGGGCTCGCCCGGCGTCGATGAGATGAAATGGCTGGCGCCGTTCCGCCCCGGCGACGCCATGATGCTCGACGTCGAAGTGCTGCAGGCGCGACCCTCGCAGAGCCGGCCCTCGACCGGCATCGTCACGTTCAAATGCAGCACGCGCAACGCCCTCGGGCCGCTCGCCGAAATGACCGTGGCGGTCATCATCGGCCGCGCTGCGGTTGCCGCGGAGCAGGCCTGACATGCGCTTTCTGGAAGACATCGAACTGGGCCATCGCCGCGAGATGGGCTCGTTCACCTTCACCGCCGAATTGATCAAGGCGTTCGCCGTGCAGTTCGATCCACAGCCGTTTCATCTCGATGAGGAAGCCGCCGAGAAATCGCTGTTCGGCG
Organism: Tardiphaga sp. vice154; assembly: GCF_007018645.1. Classification (NCBI taxonomy): domain Bacteria; kingdom Pseudomonadati; phylum Pseudomonadota; class Alphaproteobacteria; order Hyphomicrobiales; family Nitrobacteraceae; genus Tardiphaga; species Tardiphaga sp. vice154. The sequence goes on along the minus strand of NZ_CP041399.1, from coordinate 4,411,183 downwards.
GGCTTGCGGCGTCCGGCTGGCACATCACGGCGGTAGGCATGAAGCTCCTGGTGGCCGACAGCCAGCGGCAGATGGCGGAAGCCTCCGCGCGTGGCGAGGTGCCGGCGGTGTGGGGGCCATCGCCCGGTTTCCGCGAGCTGCGCTGGCTCCGGCCGGTGCTGGCCGGCGATACCATAAGCTACGCCAATGAGGTCGCAGCCGTGCGCGCCACCGCCTCGAAACCGGGCTGGGGCATCGTGCAGGCCCGCAACACCGCTACCAACCAGCGTGGCGAAGTGGTGTGCACCTTCCTCGCCACCGCCTTTGTTCCACAGCGGAGCGTGGCCGTCTGAGCACACTTCGCCGGAAACAACTGGCTATTTAACCATTACCAAATTCGGCCAAGGAACTGCCTTGTTGTTAAGGCGTTCTGAACCGTGTGTTGTTGATGTACGACACACGGACGATGACGATAAAGATAAAGAGATCTTGGGGACTTCGATGGCTGACCGCACCGGACTTAAATTTGTAGGCTTCATCTTTGCCAGCGTGACGCTGGCCGTGATGTTCGCGACCTGCATGGTGGTGAAGGGTTACGCCGACGGCGCCTATTCACTCGACACGATGCAGGTTTCCTCGGACCTTCAGTAATGTTTTGTTAACCGCCGCACCGCGGCGATCGCGGGGCCGCTCAGCGGCTCCAGCCCCAGGCCAGCACGGCCACTGCCACCACCAATAATCCGACAAATCGCACGATGATGATTCCGATCTGCGGCGGCGAACTGCGGGCCGGAATCGGCTCGGTCGTGGTCGGTCTGATGGTCTTCATGAACGTCCCCAGGCGTGGTCTGCGCAGGGTATAGTCGCGCCGATCGGCCTAAAAGTTCAATCGTACCGATTGAAGCGGTTGTTTTTCCCGGTCGTCCCCGAGACAATGCAGGCATCGAAGGTCAGGCCTCATCAAACAAAATGCCGCTCCCTTCCGGAAGCGGCATTTTTCGAAGTCGGTGGCTTTGTCGATCAGTCGTGGCGCAGGCCGTCGGCGGTGCGCTTCCACTGGGCGACATTGTCGGCGATCAGCCGGGTCGATTTCATCGCAGCCTGGCTGAGCTGGGCGTAGCCGGAGATTTCGCGCTGAACGCGCTGGCCTTCGGCATGCAGCAGGTCGCGCAAGGCTTCCAGTTCGCTGACGAGATTCTCGATCTCGGCGAGCGAGGTGCCGGCAACGCGCTGGATCAGCGAATTGACGCTGTTGACCGTGGCTTCGGTGGATGACTCCATCGGCAGGTCGGTGCTGGTGGGGGCGCTGCTCACGACGCCAGCCGCCGGGCGGCGCAGATAGGCGACGTCATTGCGCACGAAGTCGCGGATCCCCGCTTCAACTTCGGAAACGGCGGCCAGATCGCTGTCTTCGGTGACGGGATCGGTCTTCTCGGAATGGATCGCATTCATCGGCTCTTCCTTGTTTCGCGTTGAGCGAGCGCGGCTGTCCCCCGCATGACGGACTCATCGCTCGATTAATCACCTGAATTTGACCAGAACGCGGCCGTGGTGCGGCAATAGCCATGTTTGCGGACTATCGGCAAAAGCGATGAAGGCTTCGTTACGATTACCAGCTGTGCTTGAAGCCGGCGGTCAGGCTCTTGTTGGCCGGACCCTGCAGCGTCTCGCTGATAGTGCCGGAGACGCTGACGCCGCCGAACAATTTCTGCTCGGCGCCGACCTTGCGCAACCATCGGTCGTCGGTGGTGGCCAGTGTCTGGCCGGCGAGCAGGCTGGTGCCGCTGTCGGCGATGCTCAGCTTCGCCTGCTGGTCTGTCTCGTAGCTGCGGGTGGCTCGGCCGTTGAAGCCGATGATCGGCACGCTGCCCTGCTGGATCACGTTGTAGCCATTCTGCAGCGTCAGCGAATACTGGTTGCCGGCCAGCGGCACCGACTTGCTGAACGAGGTGCCGAACTTGCTCTGGTCCGACAACGGATCGACGCGAGCCTCGATCGCGGTCTTGTCCCAGATCGCGCCCATGCCGGGCGCGGTCATCGCCGCCCAGGCGGTGCCGCCCGAGTTCGACTGCGTCCCGGTGCCGAACTGGTTGCGGTAGGCGTCGGCGGCGCTGAAGGCCGAGGGCTGGCTGGCGACGTTGAGGTCGGCGCCGATTCGGGTGTCCCAGAACGGCAGCAGCGGCTGCTTCACCGACACCGCGGCGGAGCCATCGGCGTTTTTATGCGTGCTCCAGGCCGAGGCTGCCGCTTTGGCCGCGGCGCGCTGCTCGCGCGGCGAGGCGCTGGCGATCGGGCGGCTGGTGTCAAGCAGCGACCAGTCCGGCTCGGGAAGATCCTCGATAGCGGCGGGCGGGGCATCGGTCGGGGCGATCTCGGCGGGCGGCGCAAGATCGAGGCCGCGCCAGGCATCCTGCGCGGACACCGGCGTCAACCAGATCGCGGCGCCGAGCGGCGCGGCTGCCAGGGTCGCCAGCGTCGATTTCATTGTCGTCGTCATCATCATCAAGATCAAGCCGATGCCCCGATCACCCCGTGCGGGGGACAGGATACCAGCCGTCTCGTCGAAAGTGTGGCGATGCAGCATGCAGATCGCTCAAGCCTTCGTGACGACCGCGCGGCTGGGCGTGGCCGCCGGGCTCAAAAGCCCATCGGCAGACGGATGCCGAACCCGATCGTGAGCAACAGCGCCCCGATCACCGCGCCGACGCTGCCGCCGAGCGCGGCCCCGGCCGCGCGCCGCGCCGGCCAGGCGAGAGCGCCGATCACACCGCCGACGATCAGCCCGGGCGCGAAAATCCCCAGCAGGACGGACAGAAATCCCAATGCGCTCCAGTGCAGGCCGACGCTGGACACGAACGGCCTATTTCTTCGGCGACGATCCTGAAGCGGTCTTGCCGGCGGCGAACGGATTCACGGGGGCGTCGCTTCCCTTCTTCATGTTCTTGTCGGCCTTCGGTTTCTTCTTCTCTTTGTTGGACTTCATTTGGCCTTTTGCCATGACACGATCCTCGGCGCCCGGTTGATGGACTCGGCGCGCCAGCAAAATAGCAGGTCGTGGGAGATTTGTATCTGACGGCGTTGGAACGCGTAGGGTGGGCAAAGGCGCTGTCTTGTCCGCCGAAGCCCGCAGGGCGAAGGCGGATGCGCCGTGCCCACCATCGGCGATGCGGTGGGCACGCCGCCGCGCGTTACGCGCACGTCGGCTTTGCCCACCCTACGGCTCGGCCGTCAGCACACCACCGCGAGCACGCAATTGGTCGGCAGCACCCCGCGGAGCAGCGGCTGCGGCGTGCCGTAATAATTGCGGTAGTGGAAATCGCCCGCCTGGCCGTAATAGCCGGCCACCCGCGGAGAGGTGCGCACATAGCCGGGATCGACCACCACCACCTCGTCCTGGGTCACGACCGCCCCGCGGACGACCTTCGTCGGCTCGGCAAACACCGCGCCGAGCCGGGACCGGTGCGCCATGTCGGCGGCCGAGGCCGAGGTCAGGCTGCCGATGAGGCTGAGTACGACGGCGAAAGCGGCGTGGGCGAATGTGATCGGCATGGTCCGGCTCCGATGATTCGCCAGATCATAGCGGTGCGGCGTTAGTAAAGGTTAACGCCGCACCATTGGTCAGCTTAGGCCGCCCGGACATCCGCGAGGAAGCGATGCAACTGCGCGGCGAGGTCCTCGGACTGCTGCGACAGCTCTTCGGCGGCGCCGAGCACCTGCGTGGCGGCTGCGCCGGTATCGTTGGCCGCCTGCTGCACGCCGGTGATGTTGGAGGTGACATGCTGCGTGCCGTGCGCGGCTTCCTGCACGTTGCGGGCGATTTCCCGTGTCGCCGACCCCTGCTGCTCGATCGCGGCGGCGATCGCCTGGCCGATCTGCTCGATCTCGGTGATCACGCTGACGACATTGCGGATCGCGGCGACGGATTCGGCGCTGGCGCCCTGGATGGCGGCGACCTGTTCGGAGATTTCTGTCGTTGCCTTGGCAGTCTGGCCGGCAAGCGATTTCACCTCGGAGGCGACGACCGCAAATCCACGCCCGGCCTCGCCGGCGCGCGCGGCCTCGATGGTCGCGTTGAGCGCCAGCAGGTTGGTCTGCGCGGCGATGTTCTGGATCAGGATCACCACGTCGCCGATCTTCTGCGCGCCGGCGGCGAGCGACTCTGCGGTGTCGCCGGTGCGGCGGGCATCGACCACGGCACGCGCGGAAATCTGCGCGGACTGCGCGACCTGGCGGCTGATCTCGGTGATCGACGACGTCAGTTCTTCGGTGGCGCTGGCGACCATCTGAACGTTCGACGAGGTCTGCTCCGACGCCTCGGCCACGACGCCGGCCTGGCGGTTGGTCGTGGTGGCGGTCGAGGACATCGAGCGCGCGGCGCTCTCCATCGTTGCGGACGACGTCGACAGCCCGCTGACGAGTTCGCCGACCCGCGCTTCGAAGGATTTCGCGAGGTCGTCGAGCAGGCTGGCGCGGCGCATCTTGGCGTCGTTCTCGGCCGCCTGATCCGCGGTGAGGCGGCTGGCGGTGATCATATTGTCCTTGAACACCTGGACGGCGGCGGCCATCGCGCCGATCTCGTCCTGGCGATCGCTGGCTGGCGTCGCTTCTGACGCGTCGCCGCTGGCAAGGCGCGTCATCGACGCCGTGATCGCGACGATCGGCTGCACGATCCGGCGCCGTACCGTCACCACCATGGCAACACTGGCACCCACGACAGCGAGCAACACAATGAGCGCGATGACGAAGCTGAGCCGCGCGCTGTCATACGAAGATTCGAGCAGGGATTCGGCATTGTCGTAGAGCGCTTCGCGCACGCCGATCACCGAATTCAGGCCAAGCTGCGATTCCACATAGAACGCATCGACGTCATGCTCGTACTTGCCGCTCACCGCGCCGGCCCTGACCAGCTTCAGCTCATTGCCGAAGCGATCGACATAGGCCTCTTTCATCTTGTCCAGCGCGGCCACGACATTGGCGGGCGTGGCCGGGTTGCCGCGCATCTCCATCAGCGACGCCAGCACCTGGTCGGTGGCGCCCTGCGAGCGGGCGAGATCCAGCCGTTCGGCCTCGGTGCCGGCGCGGCCCGCGCCGACCAGATTCTTGTGCACGCTGGCATTGTAGCCGCCGACGTCGCGCAGCATCCAGGCGGTATTGGCGTTGATCGCCTGGCGATAGGCGTCGCCATTGCCGGCCGCCATCTTGCGCACCTGATCGGTGAGCAGCACGGTGACGACGCCGTTCAGGCCGGAATTCTCCGCGACGACTTTCTTGGCGGCGTCGCGACGCGCTTCTGCCGGTCCTGCGATGGCCGCGTCGGTCGTGCCGCGCAGCGCCTTGAAGCGCTGGCCGATGTCGTCGATCTTCGGTGCGATCTCGGCGGCGTCGTCGAGGGTGGCGACGGTGGTCGCGCGCAACTGCTCCATCTTCTCGATCGCACCGTCGGTTAGCTTGCGCAATTTTTCGAGATCGGCGCGCATCTTCGGATCGACAACCGCGGGCCCGAACAGGATGTTGGTGGAGAAGCCGCGTTCCGAATTCAGATAGCGCGGGATGTTGCCGACGGCGCGGACCAATGCCAGGCGCGTCTGCGCCGTCGCCACTCGTCCCATCGTGTCGAACTTCGATGCCGCAATGTAGACGGCGAGGCCGCCGGCGGTCGCCGACAGCGAAGCGATGGCAATGGTGAGCAAGGTACCGATCTTCATGAAACACCGTCCGGCGAAAAAGGAATAGATATAAGATGCCACCAGCCTAGGGGGCTTGAATTAATCAAGCATTGATGGGGGGCGCCGCGCACGACGCGTATGTGAGGATATCGCGCGCCCAGGTTGCGTATTTGAACGTCGGCGTGTGGAGCCGATCGAAGGGATGCAGATGCAGTTGTTGCTATCGATGGTTCTGGCGCTGCTGACAGTCGCCTCGTCGGCCATGGCGCAGTCCCCTGCGGCGGACGTGGTGCGTGACCTCGCGCCCTCCGGCACGCTGCGCGCCGCGATCAATTTCGGCAACGGCGTGCTGGCGCAGAAAGGGGAGGGTGGCGTGCCGCGCGGCGTCTCCGTTGATCTCGCCACCGAACTCGCCAGGCGGCTCGGCGTGCCGGTTGCCTTCGTGCCCTACGAGGCTGCCGGCAAGGTGTTCGAGGGCGCGAAGTCTGGCGAATGGGACATCGGCTTCATGGCGATCGAGCCGGTGCGTGCCGCGGAGATCGCGTTCACCGCGCCCTATGTGGTGATCGAGGGCACCTACATGGTACGGCAGGACTCGCCGTTTAGAGACGTCGACGACGTCGACAAGCCCGGCGTCAAGATCGCCGTCGGGCTCGGCTCGGCCTACGACCTCTACCTCACCCGCACCATCCAGCACGCCAAAATCCTGCGTGTCAAAACCGGCGGCGGCACCGCGATGATCGAGATGTTTGTTGGCGACCATCTCGACGTAGCCGCCGGCGTCCGCCAGCAGCTCGACGCCTATGCCAAGGACCATCCGGAGATGCGCGTGATGCCGGGCCATTTCCAGGAGATCGCGCAGGCAATGGGCATGCCGCGCGTGGAAGGCCAAAAGCGCGACGCCGGCGCGAAATATCTCGCCGCCTTCGTCGAGGAGATGAAGGCCTCGGGCTTCGTCGCCGACGCCTTGAAGCGCAGCGGGCAGGTGGCCCAGGTGGCGCCGCCGGCTGCGAAGTAGCGCGCGACGTCAATGCAGCCAGGCCATGACCGATTTTCGGAAGAAGGCGCGATCATTATCCCTCCTCGCGAATCTTCGCTTCGCCGGGCGGAGCGAGCGAGAAGGCAGCCCTGCAGTCGTACGGCTTGACTTCGCGGCCGCGTCGGCCAATCTCCCGCCACAACAAGATCAAAAACACGTAGGGAGAACACCATGGCCGAGGCCTATATTATCGACGCCGTCCGCACGCCCCGTGGCATCGGCAAGGTCGGCAAGGGCGCCTTGTCCGAGCACCATCCGCAGCATCTCGCCGCCACCGTGCTGCGCGCCATCGCCGAGCGCAACCATCTCAATACCGCGGATGTCGACGACGTGATCTGGTCGACCTCGACCCAGCGCGGCAAGCAGGGCGGCGACCTCGGCCGCATGGCGGCGCTCGACGCCGGCTACGACATCAAGGCCTCCGGCACCACGCTCGACCGCTTCTGCGGCGGCGGCATTACGGCCGTGAACTTCGCCGCGGCGCAGATCATGAGCGGCATGGAAGACGTGGTGATCGCCGGCGGCACCGAAATGATGTCGCTGACGGGCGCGATCGCTGCCGAGGACATGGCCGCCGGCAAGCCGCCGCTTGGCATGGGCTCCGGCAACAAGCGTCTCGCGCAGGTGCATCCGCAATCGCACCAGGGCATCTGCGGCGACGCCATCGCCTCGATGGAAGGGATTTCGCGCGAAGCCTTGGATGCGTTGGGCCTCGAAAGCCAGCGCCGCGCCGCCGTGGCGATCGCCGAGGGCCGTTTCGACAAGAGCCTGATCCCGGTCAAGGACGACGCCGGCAATGTCGTGCTGGCGAAGGACGAATTCCCGCGTCCCAATACGACCGCCGAAGGCCTCGCCGGCCTCAAGCCGGCGTTCGCCGCGATGGCCGATCATCCGCTCGACGAGCAGGGCACTACCTATCGTAGCCAGATCAACCAGAAATATCCCGATCTCAAGATCGAGCACTTCCACCACGCCGGCAATTCATCGGGCGTGGTCGACGGCGCCGCCGCTCTGCTGCTGACGTCGAAGGACTACGCCGACAAGCATGGCCTGAAGCCGCGCGCGCGCATCGTGGCGATGGCCAATATCGGCGACGATCCGACGCTGATGCTCAATGCCCCGGTACCCGCCGCGCGAAAAGTGCTGGCCAAGGCGGGTCTCACCGTGGACGACATCGACCTCTGGGAGATCAACGAGGCCTTCGCCGTGGTGGCGGAAAAATTCATCCGCGACCTCAAGCTCGACCGCGACAAGGTCAACGTCAACGGCGGCTCGATCGCGCTCGGCCACCCGATCGGCGCGACCGGCGCGATCCTGATCGGCACCATCCTGGACGAGCTGGAACGCCGCAATCTGAAGCGCGGGTTGGTGACCATGTGCGCCGCCGGCGGCATGGCGCCGGCGATCATTATTGAGCGGGTGTAACCTCCTTCGTCTCCGGCATCTCACTGTCGTTCCGGGGCGCGAGCGCATCAGCGCGAGCGAACCCGGAACCTCAATATGGGACGATGAACATCTCGGGATTCCGGGTTCACGCTTCATCGGCTTCGCCGACCGCAGCGTGCCCCGGAATGACAGCCAGGGACGCAGGGCTTCGCTTCCAATTGAATGGCGCCCACGCGCCGTCGCTTTCGCGCCATCGCGCAAATTCGCCTCCCCCGGTTTCCCCTCGCCCAACGAGGGGGACGACGCGCCGAAAGGCGCAACTTGTATAGTCACGCTCCGGGCCACGGCCTGCGACGGCCCTGTCCCGGCGCGCGTCGCCTTTCGGCGCGCCATCGCGGCGTCTTGTGTCCGGGGGACCGTGCTTCCGGGGACGTGGCGGGCCTCCGGCAACTGCCGTCAGCCCCGGCGTTTCCGCCGTTCGTCTGTCCCGCGTCCAGCCGACAAAGTGCGGCAGAGCCCCGTAGTAGGCCCGGACGGCGACCCCCGGCCTCCCGGGGCCGTGGGTGCGAGCCACGTCCGCAGGCGCCGCATCCCGCTCCACTCCCAGAGCGCCCTCGAGAAGCGCCCCTCATGGGCGGGACGGGGAGGGGTATATAGTCCTGTAGGGATATTGTCAAGATAACTATGGCGCGGACAGCTACAAAAAGCTTCCGTAATTTTAAAAAACTGACTTCTATTCGGCGTACTTTCTTCAAATCTTTACAAGGAGCGGTCCGTGACAAGTGAGATTAGTTGGGAGGATTTCAAATTTTCTGTCAATGAACTCCTCGAGAAAGCCAGTGCAGATGGCACGACAATACTTTTCCGAGGACATGCATCCAGCTCTTGGAAGCTGGACACCACTTTGCAGCGAAGCGAGCACTACGAAGAAGTGTCCGACTACTATCGACTGATTCTCAGGATAAAATCGGAGGTCCAGGCTCTGACGGGAAATTCGTGGCTTGACGAACCGAATTTTTCGATTCTGGAGCCGAAAATCTTAAACGACTACGATAGCTTTAATCGAACGTTCAATTTCGGAAACTTGCCTCACTATGCGTACATGGTCTATTTGCGTCATCATGGCTTTCCGTCCCCATTATTAGACTGGAGCGCATCCCCCTTTGTCGCCGCTTACTTTGCCTTTCACTCTGTCACGGAGGAAAGCGTTGCTATATTCGCGTTTCGCGATAGAGCAGCCGGCGGCTTTAAGGTCGGGGGAAGCGATAGTCCATCAATCACGCAGTTGGGGCCGTACGTTCTCGGGCCGAAACGACATTTCTCGCAGCAATCGCAATATACAATTTGCACTTCTTGGGGCGGAGGGAGACCGCTATTTGCGGACCATTCCGAGGTCTGCCAGCCTTACGATCCAGAGGCAAAATTTCAGCAGGACGTAGTTTTTAAGTTTGTTATCGCGAATAGCGAACGAAAAAAGGCTCTCAAAGAGCTGCAGCGCTATAATCTAAGTGCGTTCACCCTTTTCGGCTCGGAAGATAGCTTAATGGAGAGCCTGTCCATTCGGGAGGAGCCTTAATTCACGAAAGCTATTCCGATGTCGTTTTCGAGAGAGCCTATCGCTCGCCATACGATGGAGGCGTTACTTCGAACGGCACGTCCTGGCCGGCCCGCGGGTCGCCGTTGTCGAGCAGCACGTCCTGTATCATGTCCGGCAGTTTGCGGTACAGGATTTCGAACGTATCCGATTCGGTCACCAGCGGGATCGTGTCGCTCTGCACGACCCAGACCTGGGCTTCTTCGTCGTAGTCGACATTGATGATGAGGGACAGGGTCGTCTCCCGGCGCAATGGTTCGGCCTTGTTGAAATCATAGCGCGTCGGGGTGAATTCTCAATTGGATATCACCGGCGGGCCGTGCGCCGTGCGGCTCCCCCCTCTCCCTGACCCTCCCCCACGAGGGGGGAGGGGACACTGCTGCCGTGCCGTCTCAGAAGAAGCTACCGCTTCTTCCACCCGCCCCGATGCCCCGGCGCGCCGCCGGAGCTTCTGGCGGTCGGGCCGAACTCCGGTCCCGATTGCCGTGAATCCTTCGGCTGGAAGATCTTGCTCTCCGTCCCCGGGCCCATTTCGTCGAGCGTCGGCTTGCGCGGACGTCCGACCTTCTTGCCGCGATCCGGCAGCACTTCGTGCCAGGTGGCGATGCCCATCTCATCCAGGCCGGGCTTGTGCACTTTCGACGACGGCGTGTTGTTGCCGCCGCGCTTGGCCGAAAGCTTCGGCATGTTGGCGCTGGCGCCGAACTGCTTGTCGCCCTTGAACGAACCGGCCGCGCCGGCCACCTTGCGCTGCTTGGCGGTGGGGTCGTCCACGACAGCTAGCTCGGTCGCGCGCAACCGCTTGACCTCGTCGCGCAGTCTTGCTGCTTCCTCGAAGTTGAGGTCGGCGGCGGCTTCGCGCATGCGGGTTTCGAGATCGCCCAGCACGGCCTCGAAATTGTGCCCGATGGCCATGACGTCGTCGGCCATGCCGCCATTGCCGATTTCCACCAGCACGTGGTCGCGCTCGTAGACCGAGTTCATGATGTCGCCGATCGACTTCTTGATGCTCGCCGGCGTGATGTTGTGGAGCGTGTTGTATTCGACCTGCTTTTCGCGGCGGCGGTCGGTCTCGGCGATGGCGCGCTCCATCGAGCCGGTCATCTTGTCCGCATAGAGGATCACCTTGCCGTCGACGTTGCGCGCCGCGCGGCCGATGGTCTGGATCAGCGACGTCTCGGAGCGCAGGAAACCTTCCTTGTCGGCGTCGAGCACGGCGACCAGCGCGCATTCGGGAATGTCGAGGCCTTCGCGCAGCAAATTGATGCCGACCAGCGCGTCGAACGCGCCGAGCCGCAGGTCGCGGATGATCTCGATGCGCTCGATGGTGTCGATGTCGGAGTGCATGTAGCGCACGCGGATGCCCTGCTCATGCAAGTACTCGGTCAGATCCTCCGCCATGCGCTTGGTCAGCACGGTGATCAGCGAGCGATAGCCGGCCGCGCAGGTGGCGCGGACCTCGCCGACGAGATCGTCGACCTGGGTGCGCGCCGGGCGGATGTTGATCGGCGGATCGATCAGCCCGGTCGGGCGGATGACCTGCTCGACGAACACGCCGCCGGATTCGTTGAGCTCCCACGCGGAGGGCGTGGCCGACACCGCGACCGATTGCGGGCGCATCATGTCCCATTCCTCGAAGCGCAGCGGCCGGTTGTCCATGCAGGAGGGCAGGCGGAAGCCATATTCCGCCAGCGTCGCCTTGCGCCGAAAATCGCCTTTGAACATGCCGCCGATCTGCGGCACGGTGACGTGGCTCTCGTCGGCGAATACCAGCGCGTTGTCCGGCACGTATTCGAACAGGGTCGGCGGCGGCTCGCCCGGCCGGCGGCCGGTGAGATAGCGGCTGTAATTCTCGATGCCGGCGCAGGAGCCGGTGGCTTCCATCATCTCGATGTCGAAGGTGGTGCGCTGCTCGAGCCGCTGCGCTTCCAAGAGGCGGCCCTGTTCGTGCAGCTGCTCGAGCCGCCATTTCAACTCGGCCTTGATCGACTTGATCGCCTGGATCAGGGTCGGCCGCGGCGTCACGTAATGCGAGTTGGCGTAGATCTTGATGAATTCCAGCTCGTCCTGCTTGTGGCCGGTGAGCGGGTCGAATTCCTCGATGGTCTCGACGGTGTCGCCGAACAGATTGACGCGCCAGGCGCGGTCTTCGTAGTGCGCCGGGAAGATGTCGATGACATCGCCGCGCACGCGAAAAGTGCCGCGGGTGAAGTCGTGTTGTGTGCGCTTGTATTGCAGCGCCACGAGGTCGGCGATCAACTGCCGCTGGTCGATGCGCTCGCCTTTCTTCAGGGCGAAGGTCATCGCGGTGTAGGTCTCCACCGAGCCGATACCGTAGATGCATGACACGGAAGCCACGATGATGACGTCGTCGCGCTCCAGCAGCGCGCGCGTCGCCGAATGGCGCATGCGGTCGATCTGCTCGTTGATCGAGGAATCCTTCTCGATATAAGTGTCGGTCCGCGGCACATAGGCCTCGGGCTGGTAGTAGTCGTAATACGAGACAAAATATTCGACGGCGTTGTCGGGGAAGAAGCTCTTGAACTCGCCATAGAGCTGCGCCGCCAGCGTCTTGTTCGGCGCGAGGATGATCGCCGGGCGCTGCGTCGCCTCGATCACCTTGGCCATCGTATAGGTCTTGCCGGAGCCGGTGACGCCGAGCAGCACCTGGGTGCGGTCGTTGCGGCTGATGCCCTCGACCAGTTCCTTGATCGCGGTCGGCTGGTCGCCCTTCGGCTCGTATTCCGACTTGATGACGAATTTCACGCCGCCTTCGGACTTGTCGGGGCGTGGCGGGCGATGCGGAACCCAGATCTTGTCGTCCTTGAATTCGGGGCGGCCATTGGTGACCAGCGCTTCCAGCGCGTCGGCGGTGGCCTGCACGCCCAAAGCTTCCATCTTGTTGCGCGGCGGGCGGGCCAGCGCGGCATTGTCCTCTTCCTCGGTGGTGAAGCCATATTGCTTCGCCAGTTCCGGGTCGAGCGTCGGGATCGCCGCATGCGTGCCATAGACGGCCTGCGGCGCTTCCTCGAAACCCTGTTCGCTCAGCCGCGGCGCGTAAGGCCGCGCCGGCTGCGGCAGCGGCTGCAACGGGGTGGGGCGCGGACCGCTATCGCCCTTGAAGTTCTTCGGCGTGGAGGCGCGGGCGCGATGCACCGCTGCCTCGCCGCCGGAGCGGCGCTCCAGCGAATTGCTCGGTGGCGGCTGCAGGCCGGTCGAGGAACCCATGCCGGCCTCGCCGCGGTTGATCGCGGGATTCAGCAGTTCGGCCAGCGCCGGGCCGATCGGCTTGACCTCGGGTCGCCCCGCGCCGGGCTTCGCCGCCGGGGTCTTCGCGCGCTTGATGGGGGACTTCTTGGGTGTCTCGGGAGTTTTCGCCATACAGGGAATATGGGGCGAGTCCCCCGGCGATAAAAGCCCTGCCGCCGCGGCTTCAGCAGCGCATTTCCGGCGGGCGCGGCCTGGTCATCTTCCTCATGTCCCGAAGTCGGGGGAACACCGAAAAGCTACAGCGCGCGCGCGGCGTTGCCCTTGAACAGGATCGGGCCGGTGGGCCGGCCGATCGGCGAGCCGCCTTCGGGTTCCAGGGTGATCTCGAACAGCTGGTCGGCGACCGTGTCCGGCAGCGATTCCAGATTGAGCTGCAATGTGCGGGACTGCGAGGCGAGGCCGATCGATTTCGGCCCGATCGCACGGTCCCACAGCGTCCAGACCTGCAGCGTGCGGCCGGCCGGCACGTCGATGGCGCGCAGCGGGATCAGTTCGACGCGGCCGTTGGAGAACGTGTTGACGATCGCGCCGGCTTCTTTGGTCGTATCGTTGACCAGCACCGCGACATAGATCGGCTTGCGCTGCGCCAGCGCCACCAGTTCGTGGCGAAGCTGCCGCGAAGTCGCCAGCGCGCCGATCATGATCATCGCGAAGGCCAGCGCCGCAAAGGCGCCGCCGATCCCGGCGCCGCGCCAGAACCGCAAATTGTTCCACAGCGTGGCACCGCGCAGCGCGTTGCGCGCGCCCGGCAGCGGGATCGCCGGCGCAACTCTGGTGCTTGCGGCAATGCGGTCCCACAGCGCGGCGCTGGGCTGCATTTCCTCGGCGGTGGCATCGAGTTCGGCGAGCCGCTCGCGCCAGGCATGGACCGCGCCGGCGAAGGCGTCGTCGCTGTCGAGACGCGACTCCGCGGCGGCCAGTTCGGCGCCTTCCAGCAGGCCCATCACATAGTCGGCGGCGAGGTCATTGATGTGGTCGTCCTCGGGCAGGCTCATCCCATGCACTCCTGCAGCGAGAACAGGCCGCGGCGCACCCAGCTCTTCACGGTGCCGAGCGGCACCTTCATGCGACCGGCGAGTTCGCCGTGGCTCATGCCATGCGCATAGGCCAGCACCACCACGTCGCGCCGTGGCCGGTCGATGCGCTCCAGGCAGCGCCGCAGCGCCGAGGTCTCGGGCAACCGCGTCATGGTCGCCTCGCAGTCGATCTCGAGCGCGGTTTCGACGGAGGCGTCATAGCGGTGCTCGTTGCGGTGGATGCTCAGCGCGCGGTTGCGCACGATGGCATAGAGCCAGCCGCGCGCGCTGCCGCGGTGCGGATCGAAACCGGCCGCGCTGCGCCAGATCCGCATGAAGGCGTCATGCACGGCTTCTTCCGCGAGGTCCTGCCGCAACAGGATGCGGCGCGCGACGCCGATCATCCGCGGCGCCTCGCCGGCATAGATCATCTGCAGCGCGGCCCGGTCGCCCGCCGCGCAGCGCGCCAGCGCAGCCGCGAGCTGCGCCTCGCGCTCGTTGTCGAGCAGGCGTCTCTCGCTCCGCTTCGTTATGGTGCCACTCCCGGTCATTCCGATGCCTTTGCATGTCCACTGTACTCTGGCCGTGCGGCATTTGGATGCAGTGGCTCGGAAATTATTCGCAAAATTATTTTGACCGCCGTGCATCCAATCCACGGGGTCGGCCGGTACTCCCTGTGTCGATCCCGAGAGGATCGTGAAACCCAGGGAGCTACCCATGAAGATTCACTCGCTACTCGCCACCTCCGTCGCCCTGCTGCTGACCTCCGCCGCCGCCAACGCCGCGCAGGTCGCAGCCCTGGTCGGTGGCGATACCATCGCCATGGTCGATACCGCCCAGAAGAAGGCCACCGGCTCGGTCAAGGTCACCGGCATCACCGGCATGCTGGTCGGCATCGACGTGCGACCGTCGGACGGCCTTTTGTACGGCCTGGTCGATGACGGCACCGTCGTCACCATCGCCGCCGACGGCAAGGCGACGATGAAGTCCAAGCTCGACACCATGCTGGCCAAGGGCGTCACAGCCACCGTCGACTTCAACCCGGTCGCCGACCGCCTGCGCGTGATGGGTTCGGACGGCATGAGCCTGCGCGTCAATGTCGACGACGGCAAGGTGACCAAGGACGGCGACCACAAATACGCCGAAGCCGACATGCACAAGGGCGAGAAGCCGAACGTCATCGCCGGCGCCTACACCAACTCGGTGAAGGGCACCAAGGAAACCGCATTGTTCAATATCGACGGCACGATCGGCGCGCTGGTCAAGCAGGCGCCCCCGAATGACGGCATCCTCGGCGCCGTCGGCAAGCTCGGCATTAAGCCTTCCGCGGTGGCGTTCGACATCTGGTCGGACGGCACCAAGAACGAAGCCTGGCTGATGGCCGACGGCACGCTGTATTCGGTCGATCTCGCCACCGGCAAGGCCACCGAAGCCGCCAGGATTGCCGGCGTCACCGGCAAGGTGACCGACATCGCCATCATCGGGATGTAAGTTTCAACGAACGGGAAAATGAACGATGCCGCGTCCGCAAGGGCGCGGCATTTTCATGCGCGGGAAAGCCGTTGACTTGCCGCGTCAAATCCGGCGACCTTCGCGTACCCGCATCTCCCTCCGATGCTCCCCTCCATTCCTTGCGCCCGTGCATGACGGCTGCGGAGAATTACGATGACACGACAACTCTACGAACTGGTCGGCACGGATGCGGATCGTCCGTTCAGCCCGTTCTGCTGGCGGACGCGGATGGCGCTGGCGCATAAGGGGCTCGAGACCGCCTCGGTGCCGTGGCGCTTTACCGAGCGCGAGGCGATTGCGCCGCACGGGTCCGAGAAGGTCCCGGTGCTGATCGACGGCGATCGCACGGTGTCGGACTCCTGGGCCATCGCCTGCCATCTCGAAGACGCCTATCCTGATCGGCCCTCTTTGTTCGGCGGCGACGGCGGCCGTGCGATGGGGCGGATGCTGAACTGGTGGGGCGATACGGTGGTGATCGGAGGCCTGTTTCCGATGATCGTCGCCGATATCTGGGCGCATCTGCGGCCGCAGGACCAAGCCTATTTCCGGCAGTCGCGCGAGGCCCGTTTCGGCAAGACGCTGGAAGAGGTTTCGGCGGATCGCGAGCAGCGCGTCGCCGGCTTCCGCAAATCGCTGGACCCGATGCGGCTGACGCTCAAGACGCAGCCCTTCCTCGGCGGCGAGGCGCCGAACTATGCCGACTATATCATGTTCGGCGGCTTCCAATGGGCACGCGCGATCAGCGCGTTCCCATTGCTGGCGAAGGAGGATGCGATCTACGCTTGGCGGGAAAAGCTGCTGGATGCGTTTGGCGGTCTGGCGCGGCGCTCGCCGGGATATGACGTTTAGGCGTGACCGCCCTCAATTGTCTGTGACGGCCGCCATCGGAACGATGAGCAATTGGCCGGGTTAGGCGTGCTCATCACGAGGATTGCAGCATGACCACCCAGGACAACGATTCTACACGCCTATCACTCACGCGACGAAACGTCGTCGGCGGAGCAGGCTTGGGTCTCGCCGGTCTGGCAACCTCGGCCGCTCCCGCTTTTGCGCAAGGAAATCCGCCGATGGCCGCCGTTCCGCTCGAAGATCCCCGCACCAAATATCCGGTGCCGCCCTACAAGAAGCAGTCGCAAAAATGGCCGGGCCTGGCCAGCCAGATGGATCCGCTGCCGGACCATGGCGAGAAGAGCTACAAGGGGTCAGGCCGTCTTGCCGGCCGCAAGGCGCTGATCACCGGCGGCGATTCCGGCATGGGCCGCGCCGCGGCGATCGCCTATGCGCGCGAGGGCGCCGACGTCGCCATCAATTATCTACCGGATGAAGAGCCCGACGCACAGCAGGTTATCGCGCTGATCAAGGCCGAGGGCCGCGTCGCGGTGGCGATCCCCGGCGATCTGCGTTCCGAGGCGTTCTGCCAGGAGATGGTCGCGAAGGCGGTGCAGGGTCTCGGCGGGCTCGACATTCTCGTCAACAATGCCGGCCGGCAGCAGACCCAGGCCTCGATCATGGACATCACGTCGGAAGAATTCGACGCTACCATGAAGACCAACATCTACGCGCCGTTCTGGACCATCAAGGCGGCGATGCCGCATCTCAAGCCGGGCGCGGTAATCATCGCCAGCTCGTCGGAGCAGGCGATCGATCCCTCGGCCGAACTCTACGATTACGCGCAGACCAAGGCCGCCACGACCAGCTACGTCAAATCGCTGGCCAAGCAGCTGGCGGCCAAGGGCATCCGCGTCAACGCGGTGGCGCCCGGTCCGATCTGGACGCCGCTGCAGGTGTCCGGCGGGGCGACCATGGAGAAGCTGGAGAAGTTCGGCGCCACGACGCCGCTCGGCCGCGCCGGCCAGCCGGTCGAGCTGGCATCGATCTATGTGCAGCTGGCGGCGCCGGATGCGACCTACGCCACCGGCCAGGTTTACGGCGCCGCCGGCGGCTCTGGCCAGCCGTAGCGCAGCCGGCTGTCACGGCCTGCCGGATCACATCGGCGCCGGACCTCGCGGTTCGGCGCCGGTTGTTTTTTCACACACATCGATAGGGACATTCTTAACCGGTAGGCGCATAAGGGTCGGAACATTCCCTGACTGAATTTTTCAAGGCCGCCATGTCTTTTCCGATTGATCCCGACACCGATGCCAAGATGTTTGAACTGGCGCCGGTTTCGCTGTGGATCGAAGACTACAGCGACGTCAAGGCGCTGTTCGAGCAGTGGCAGGCGCAGGGCGTCGATGACATCGGGACCTATCTGCTGGCCAATCCTGCCCGCGTCCAGGAATGCTCGCAGCGCATCCGCATCCTCCGGGTCAACCGCAAGACGCTGTCGCTGTTCGGGGCGCGCGACCTCAACCATCTGATGGTCAGCCTCAGCCTCGTGATGCGCGACGACACCTTCAAGAGCCACGTCTCGGAGCTGGCGCAATTGTGGAGCGGGCAGACCCAGTTCTCCAGCCACACCGTCAATTACACGCTGGCCGGCGACCGGCTCGACATCCAGTTGCACGGCACGGTGCTGCCCGGCCATGAAGCGCGCTGGGACCGCGTCATGATCGCGATCGAGGACGTCACCGAACGCGAGGGCGCGAGGCGCCGACTTGCCAAGAGCGAGGACTATGCGTTCGGCCTGTTCGCGCATTCGCCGGTGTCGCTGTGGGTCGAGGATTTCAGCGGTGTGAAACGGCTGATCGACGAAGTGCGCGAGCGCGGCGTCGAGGATTTTCGCGTCTTCACTGACGTGCATGAGGAGTTCGTGTCGCGCTGCATGAGCGAGATCCGCGTGCTCGACGTCAATGCCCGCACGCTGGAACTGTTCGGCGCGCCCGACAAGGAAACCCTGCTGCGCAATCTGGGCGACGTGTTTCGCGACGAGATGGGGCCGCATTTCCGCGAGCAGTTGATCGACCTGTGGAATGGCAAACTGTTTCAGCAGCGCGAGGTGGTCAATTATGCGCTCGACGGCACCAAGCTGCACCTGCTGCTGCAATTCTCCGTGCTGCCGAACCACGAGCGCGACTGGTCAAGGGTGCAGGTTGCGCTGACCGACATCACCGCGCGCAAGAAGGCGGAAGCCTATCTCGAATATCTCGGTACCCACGACGTGCTGACGCGAACGCTCAACCGGTCGTTTTATGTCGACGAGTTGAACCGGCTGGAGCGCAGGGGCCAGCAGCCGGTCACCATCATCATCGCTGATCTCAATGGGCTGAAGACCGCGAATGACGAACTCGGCCACGCCGTCGGCGACGCGCTGCTGCGCCGCGCCGGCGAGGTGTTCGGCTCGCTGGTGGAAAAGCCGGCGACGGTGGCGCGCATCGGTGGCGACGAGTTCGCGGTGCTGCTGCCCGGCACCGACGCCGCCGGCGGCGAAGCCGTGCTGGCGTCTTTGGCCGAACTGATCGAGGTCAACAACCAGTATTATCCGGACCTCGAGCTCAGCGTCTCGACCGGCATCAGCACCAGCCGGCCCGGCGAACGGCTCGAGCAGGTCGTCAAGCGCGCCGACATGCTGATGCTGCAGGCCAAGCGGCTGTACTACATCCAGACCGATCGCGACCGCCGCAGCGCCGGCGCGCACTGAAACAGGTTGCGGCGATCGCAGCAGGTTTCCTGAATTTGCCCTTTATCCCAAAAGACAAGATACTCCGCTCCGGCTAACGTGGGAATCTTCATGGCGAACCGGCTCGGAGCGTTCGAGATGCGGCGGCTGGAGGCGTTGAGCAACACCATTTTCGGTGTGGCGATGACGCTGCTGGCCTACGATCTGCCGAAGCAGAAACTGATGGTCGCCACGCCGGACTGGCACGCGATTGCCGCCGTGTACGGCACGAACCTGCTGGCGCTGCTGCTCAGCTTCGTCATCGCCGGCATGTTCTGGTTCAGCCACCAGCGCCGGCTTGCTTATGCGCCGGACGGCGGCCGCGCCGCCGTGCTGGTCAATCTGCTGTACCTGCTCTCGATCATCCTGCTGCCGGTGACCTCCGGCCTGTATGGCAGCTATTCCCAGGCCCGCGACGTCGCCACCCTCTATGCGTTCAACCTGGCGCTGATCGCGACCATCAACCTCGTGCTCTGGGTGATGGCGGCCGCGCCCGGCCGGCATTGGCAGATGCTCGGCGCGCCGGCGTTCTCGGCACTCGTCTTCGTCGTCGCTTTTGCCGTGGCGCCGTTTGCGCCGGGGTTTATCACCTTCATCTGGCCGCTGGCGTTCATCGCCCCGTTTTTCGCGGCTAAAGCCAATGGCGGCGACGGAGAAGTCAGCTAGCCGCGTCGACTGCAGCCCCCGTCTTGTTGCGCAGACACTCCCGACACAGGCAGTCGCCGCCCGCGGTCGGCATCGGCAGCGCGACCGGCTCGTCGATGCACCAGCAGTTGCCGGACAGGTCGCAGCCGAATTCGGTGCCGCATTCGGCGCAGACGAGGCGACGGCTGGTCGGAACGATCGTTACTCTCGAATCTGTCATCGGTTCAGCCAAATTTTGACCGGGTTTTCATCCAGCGTTCATTGATCGCAGCCGTATAGTCAGCCGCCGGCGATCATACGTCGATGTCGTGATCAGAGAAAGCCGAGGAGTTGGGATGGCCCGCGATCCGCAGATGGCGCTTGTGGCGCTCAATCGCTTCGGCTTCGGCGCCCGCGGCGGCGCGGCCGGCGATTTCGTCAGCGCGGCCTCCGATCCGCGCGGCTTCGTCAAAGCGGAGCTTGCGCGTGCCAATGGCGCGCTGCTCGAATTGCCCGGCCTGCAGTCGACGCCGGCGCTGGGGCAGGCGCTGTTCGCCTACCAGCTCGAGGTCAAGGCGGCGCGTGACGCCGTCAAGGCTGCCGAGGCGCCGCCGGCGATGGATGGCAACGCCGATGCGATGAGTGCCGGCAATACGGTCATGACCGTGCAGCCCGATGCGCCGAAGCCGCCGGTCGCGCAGCCGCCGCCCAATGTCGTGCAAAAGGTGTTCACCGCAGAGGCACTGGCGCGGATCCAGCGCGCCACCATCGCCGATGGCGGCTTCGTCGAGCGGCTCGTCACCTTCTGGTCGAATCACTTCTGCATCTCCGCCAGCAAGGGCGAGCCGGCGCGGATCTGGGCGGGCTCGTTCGAGCGCGAGGCGATCCGCCCATTCGTGCTCGGCAAGTTTGCCGGCATGCTGCGCGCGGTCGAGCAGCATCCGGCGATGTTGTTCTTCCTCGACAACCAGCAATCGATCGGCCCGGAATCGAAAGCCGGCCAGCGCGGCAAGCGCGGCCTCAACGAAAACCTCGCTCGCGAGATCATGGAGCTGCATACGCTCGGCGTCGGCGCCGGCTATACGCAGGCCGACGTGACCGCGCTGGCGCGCATCATCACCGGCTGGACCTTCGCCGGCCGCGACGGCAAGATCGGCCTGCCCGGCAGCTTCGCGTTCAACGCCAACGCGCATCAGCCGGGCCCGCAGCTGCTGCTCGGCAAGAGTTATGACGACGCCGGCGTGGGGCAGGGTGAAGCCGCACTCGCCGACATCGCGCGGCACCCGGCCACGGCGAAGTTCATCGCGCATAAATTCGCGCAGCATTTTGTCGCCGATACGCCGCCCCCGGCGCTGGTCGCGAAACTGCAGGCCGTGTTCTCGAAAACCGATGGTGATCTGAAGGCGCTGGCGCTCGCGCTGGTCGATTCCGACGAGGCGTGGACCGCGCCGCTGACCAAAATGCGCTTGCCGTATGAATATCTCATCGCCACCGGCCGCATCCTTGGACGGATTCCCGAAGAGCCTAACCGCACCATCGGCAGCCTCGCCATGATGGGCCAGCCGCTGTGGACGCCGCCGGGGCCGAACGGCTTCGCCGACAGCAACGCCGCCTGGGCGGCGCCGGAAGGCCTCAAGCTGCGGCTCGATATTGCCGCGCAAGTATCATCGAAGATCGCCGACAGCATCGATGCCCGCGACTTGCTGGAAGTGGTGGCGGGCGAGGCGGCATCGAACGAGACGCGACAGACCATCGCGCGCGCCGAGACGCGACAGCAGGCGCTGGCACTGCTTTTGATGTCACCGGAATTCCAGAGGAGATGACGATGGATTGCGAAACCCGGATCTTTCCGACGCGCCGCTCGCTGCTGCTGTCAGGCGCCGCCTTTGCCGCCTGGGCCTACATCCCGAAATTCGCCCGCGCGGCGGACGCGCGTGATCCTCGGCTGGTCGTCATCATCCTGCGCGGTGCGCTCGACGGTCTCGCTACCGTGGCGCCGATCGGCGATCCCGATTACGCCGGACTGCACGGTTCGATCGCGCTCGCCAAGGACGGGCCGAATGCCGCAGTTATGCTCGACTCGTTCTTTGGCCTGCATCCGTCGATGCCGCAATTCGCGCGGATGTACCGCGAGCGCAAAGCGGCCGTGGTGCATGCGGTGGCCACCCCGTATCGCGAGCGCTCGCATTTCGATGGCCAGGATACGCTGGAGAGCGGCTTCCCCGGCCCCGGCCGTGTGCAGTCCGGCTGGCTCAACCGCGCGATCGCCGCTCTGCCGCGCGGCGAGCGCGTCTCGTCGGGGCTCGCCATTGGCCCGACCACGCCGCTGATCTTGCGCGGCGCGGCGCCGACCGTCGGCTGGTCGCCGGTCAACCTGCCGAATGCTTCCGATGACACCGCGGCCCGCCTGATCGAGCTCTACCAGCATCGCGACCCCGCGCTGGCGACGGCGCTGTCGCAGGGATTGCAACTCGACAAGCTCGCCAAGGGCGACGCGATGAAGCCCGTGCCCGGCGTCAAGATCTCGGCGATGCAGCAGGTGGCGCGCGGCGCCGCCAAATTGATGGCCGCCGACGACGGCCCGCGCGTTGCGGCATTGGCGTTCGACGGCTGGGACACCCATGCGCAGGAAGGCGGCCCGGTTGGACGCCTCGCGCAATTACTGGGCGGGCTCGACGGCGCGCTCGCGGAGTTCGAAACCGGGCTGGGCTCCCACTGGCGCGACACCGTGATCGTCGTCGCCACCGAATTCGGCCGTACGGCAAAGATCAACGGCACGTCCGGCACTGACCACGGCACCGGTACCGTGGCGCTGCTCGCCGGCGGCGCGGTGGCCGGAGGGCGGGTGATCGCGAATTGGCCGGGGCTGCGCGCCTCCGATCTTTACGAATCCCGAGATCTCGCGCCGACCATGGACCTTCGCGCGATCCTCAAGGGCGTGCTGCATGACCACCTCGGCCTCGGCGAACGCGTGCTGGCCGACAGCGTATTCCCGGACAGCGCGATGGTGCGGCCGGCGAAGGGGCTGGTCGCCTGATACCAGTCCGGCATGGAAGGCGGACCCGGCAAATTTGTCGCGCCCTGCAACCTAATGCCCGGGCAGTGCGTATCTCCTACGTCAGCGGCTGATATCAGAAAACGATGCTGCCGCTGGAACCGGACAGGGATAGTTCGGCTGGTTTGACGCGGCAATTGGGCCGCCTGGGAGAGCGAAACATGAAGTTGATGATTGCTGCCGCCACCATTGCCATCGCCGCTGCCTGCAGCCCCGCATCTGCTGCGATGATGAAATGCACCAGCGATAACATGATGAAATCCATGAGCGCCGGCGCGTCGATGCCGGATGGTCCGGGCAAGATGGGCATGATGAAGGAGATGGCCATGGCCAATACGCAGATGTCCAAGGGCGATATGAAGGGCGCCTGCAAGAGCTACATGAAGGCGCAGCAGATGGGGATGATGAAGTCGTCGATGTAACCGACCCGTCCCGCATCGCAGCAAGCAAAAGCCCGGCGGTCACCCCGCCGGGCTTTTCGCTCTGCAATCGTAGCCCGGATGGAGCGCAGCGAAATCCGGGAAAATCGCTGGTGCTGAAACGCGGGCCCCGGATTGCGCTACGCTCCATCCGGGCTACGAGCTGCCGGGTCTACTTCAGCGAGATCGCCAGACCGCTGAGATCGGCATTGACCATCAACCCGGTCTGCCGGCCGGAGAGTTCGAGCACGGCGCCTTTCTCGTTGGCGAGCACGATGGCGCTGACGCCGCGGCCGATCGCGGCACCCGCGCCGCCTGCGCCATAGACGCCCGCGACGTCCGACGGTCGGTTGATACGGCTGACGCGACCGGACAGGTAGGTCTGCGACGCGCCGAATACCAGGCCGGCGCTAAGCCCGCCGATCGACAGTGGATAGGTGCGGCCGCGAAACGTCAGCGTGCCGGAGCCGCCGGACGCACCGATGAACCAGCCGCCCTTCAGCACA
This sequence comes from Tardiphaga sp. vice154, assembly GCF_007018645.1. NCBI lineage: Bacteria > Pseudomonadati > Pseudomonadota > Alphaproteobacteria > Hyphomicrobiales > Nitrobacteraceae > Tardiphaga > Tardiphaga sp. vice154. The sequence goes on along the minus strand of NZ_CP041399.1, from coordinate 4,387,519 downwards.
TTGATGCGAATGGTGCCGCTGTCGGCGCGCGCAACGGAGGAAACCCCGAGGCTGGCGATGGCCAGGGTGGCGGCGACGAGTGCGTTACGCAAAGCGGATGATGACATGGCAATCCCCGGAACGATGATTCGCCCGCCGTTGCGGCGGCAGCTCACCTTCCGGCAAAACCGCGCCGCGGTCCATGCCGTGGGTCGCAATCGAGGCGATCCCGCCGGGTGGGCAAAGCCCGATCGCGCCGCGCGCGGTCGGGAGTGCCCGCCGCGGTTCAGCGTGGAACGGTGGTGGGCACGGCGCAAATGCGCCTTTGCCCATCCTGCGCATTACTTGTTGAGGTTGGCCGCGACCCAGAAGGCGTAACCGATCATCGCGAGCGCCGGCACGGCATAGAACATGGTGCCGAGACCGATGATGGACCACTTCATCACAGCGGCATTACGCGCCGGCCGCACTGCAACACGAGGGGGGGTGGAGCTACGGTTCTGTTCATGGATCGCGAGCAATTCATCCATCTTCAGGATATCAGGCATCAGTTCTTCCCCGTGTTTTATATTTTCACGCACGCTGACACAGGAGTCGCGAAGTCACAATGGCTTTTAAGTCATTGGTCGAGGACGGATATTCCGCACAGCGGATGGCATGGGCAGGGCGGATTAGCGAAGCGTAATCCGCCGCCGTGTCGTGAGTGGGGGACTGCGCGTCGCTATTGCGCCCTACGCTTGCTGCTTTCTTTTTCCTTCTCCCCCTGTGGGAGAAGGTGGCGCGGACGTTAGTCCGCGTCGGATGAGGGGGCTTTGGGCTCGGAGCGCATCACTACCCCTCACCCGTTTCGACCGCTGCGCGGTCGATCCACCCTCTGCCACAAGGGGAGAGGGAAGAAAGTGCGCAACTATCCCAGCGTGATCTTGTCGATTTCCGCCATGTCCTCGGCACTGATCGTCCACTCGATCGCTTTCACGTTCTGCTCGATCTGCTCGACGCGCGTGGCGCCGGCGATGACGCTCGATACTTGCGGTCGTGCCGCGAGCCAGGAGAAGGCGAGCTCCAGCATGGTGTGGCCGCGCGCTTTCACGAAGGCATCGAGCCTGGCCACGATGGCCTCGTTGCGCGGATTGACCGAGCGGTCGCGTAAGGCGGGCGCGATCGCGAAGCGGCTGCCTTCCGGCGGCGCTGCGCCGGGTTGATACTTGCCGGTGAGCAGGCCCGAGGCCAGCGGGAAGAACGGCAGCAGGCCGAGGTTGAAATGCTGCGCGGCCGGCAGCAGGTCCTTCTCGATGTCGCGCACCACGAGGCTGTATTCGTCCTGGCACGACACGAACGGCGAGGTGCCGATGCCGCGCGCGGTCATCTCGGCTTGCGCCAGACGCCAGGCCGGGAAGTTCGAGTTGCCGATGTAGCGCACCTTGCCCTGGCGGACGAGATCGTCGAGCGCGCGCAGTGTCTCCTCGATCGGCGTCAGCGGATCGTAATCGTGCTGCTGGTAGAGGTCGATGTAATCGGTGTTGAGCCGCTTCAGGCTGGCTTCCACCGCGCTCATGATGTAGCGGCGCGACGCGCCCTGCTTGCTGCCGTCGGTGGCCATCGGCTTGCAGAACTTGGTGGCGAGCACGATGTCTTTGCGGCGGTCGCCGAGCACCTGGCCGAGCACGGTCTCAGAGCCGCCCATGCCGGCATAGATGTCGGCAGTGTCGAACAAAGTGATGCCGAGGTCGATCGCCTTGTGGATCACCTTGCGCGAGGTTTCGAGATCGGTGCGCTGGCCGAAATTGTTGCAGCCGAGGCCGACCGCGGAGACGCGCAGGCCGGAGCCGCCGAGATTGCGAATTTGCATGAAGGGTCCTGTCCGAAAAGATGGGACCGCTTTATCGCCCGTGGTCCAGATTGCGGCAAGCCGCAGCGCCTCATGGCCGCTGTGCTGCAGCCTCAGGCGACCGCAGGGGTGGCGTCCGCAGCGGCCTGCTCCGGCGCGGGCAACGCGGCTTGCTTCGGCGCGCCGGCACGCAGCGCGGCCGAGGTCATCCGCCGCACGCTGCGTTCGGCCTCGCGCGCGATCGCCTTGCGGTCGGCGCTCATGTCGTAGGCGGTGGCTTCGCCCCAGGTCACGGTGATGTCGGTAGCACCGGCTTTCAAAATGCCGATGAAATGCGGGATCAGATCCGCGTCGCCATACCATGCCACATTGTCGCGTAGCGCCCGGCCCACAGGCAAACCGCCGAAGCCGACATAGGCCAGCGACAGCGGCTGCACGATGATCTCGTTGTGATGCACGGACTCGCCGAGCGCGTGATGCACGGCGCCGATCAGCGCCGAGCGAAACGGCAGGATGCGGATGCCGTCGCTCGAGGTGCCCTCGGCGAACAACACCACGGCGTCGCCACCCAGCAACCGGTCGCCGATTTCCTGCGTGGCCGCGCCGGTCTTCTGCCGGCGCTCGCGCTCGATGAAGATGGTGCGCTGCAGCCGCGCCAGAAAGCCGAACACCGGCCAGGTCGCGACCTCGCTCTTGGCGATGAACACCACCGGCGCGAGTGCGCCGATCACGCAGATGTCGAGCCAGGAGACGTGATTGGCGAGGATCAGCACCGGCGTGTCCGCCGTGCGGGTGCCGACCTCGCGGATGCGGACGCCGGCGAGGCGGCAGAAGGCGCGGTGGAACAGATGCGGGATGCGGCGCTGGATCGGCCAGCCCAGCGCGAGGCCGAGCCACTGGAACGGCACCAGCACCAGGATGACGATGGCAAGGGCGGCAAGAGCAAAGGCGAAGCGGATCATGACCTGCTTATACAGCGCCGCGCGGGGCAGGCAAAAAAACGGCCCCGGTCAGCGCGGCAACTGACGGGGACCGCTGAAGCGCATCCCGCCGGCGACGGGGGGCAGCCGCAGGGTGCGGAGCGGAAGCTAGCCGCGCCGGATGACGTGGAAATGACGGGGGAGGTTATCAACTTCGAGAGCTCTAAGTTGTCATTCCGGGGCGCGAGAGCGAAGCTCGAGCGAACCCGGAACCTCAAGATATTTTGCAGAACATCTCGAGATTCCGGGCCTGCATCAGCCGGCTCCGCCGTCTGCTGCATCCCGGAATGACAGCTTTTTACTCCGCCGCATCCAGATGGCGTTCGGCGAACAGATCGCCGGTGTCGCGGACCGACAGATAATGATCGCGGTGAGCGCGGTCATCGTTGCGCCGGACCAGGTCGGTGACCGGCGTGCAACTCAGCATGCGGCCGCCATCGGGCAGCGCGGTGCAGCTCAGCCGCAGCACCTCACCATTGGCGAGGCGCAGATTCATCGGCGTCGGGTCGCCGGCGCGGATCATTTCGACGCGGCTGGCCACGAAGCCTTCGACCTCGTCTTCCGGCAGTTCGAACGCGTGGTTGTCGCGGCAGTGATACATCAGCGCGATCAGCGGCGGCTTGCTGTCGGCCTTGGCGTCGGGCAGGCGGAATTGCGCGCGGAAGGCGCGGTTGATGAATTCGGCGCGGGTGTCGGCATTGAGCAGCACGACTCCGATGTCGATCCGGTCAAGCGCGGCGGACAATCTGTCGGCGGTGGCACGGCGCTCGAGGTCGCGCTGTCGCGCCTTCAGCAGGCGGTTTCGAATGGCGACGGCACCGCCGACGACGGCAAACAGCGCGAACGCCGTGGCCAGAGCGGGGTGGAAAAGCAAGGTCCAGTCGAACTGCATGTGCGTTTCCTGGTCTGTCTCACAGACAAGAACTGCACGATGACGCCTCATTTCCGAATCGCCCAGAGTTGCTTTTTGTTACCGTTAAGAATTGTGCCGGTGAATGCGTCGGATTTTCGGGATTATTGTAACGGCTGTGGTCAAGTCCTGCGGAACCCGCGCCCGAGCTACGGCGTTGCCGCCGATTGAAAGGACGCCGATGCCATTCACCATTCCGCCGCTAGTGCTGCCGATCCTGATGCTGTTTGCCTCGAACGTGTTCATGACCTTCGCCTGGTACGGCCATCTGAAGTTCAAGGGCGCCTCGCTGCCGCTGGTCATCATGGTGAGCTGGGGCATCGCGTTCTTCGAATACTGGCTGGCGGTGCCGGCCAATCGCTGGGGCAGCGAGGTCTATAACGCCGCGCAGTTGAAGACGATGCAGGAGGTGATCACGCTGGTCGTATTCGCGGCGTTTTCGGTTCTGTACCTCAAAGAACCGCTTGGCTGGAATCACGCGCTCGGCTTCGCCTTCATCGCGCTCGGCGCGTTTTTTATCTTCCACAAATGGTCGTGATCGCCATGTTGCTGGCCTTGGCTGCACCGATGCCCATATAGAGCGAAGCTCTTTCAAGGAAATTCATGACACATTCAGCACTCGTGGTCGGTGCCAGCGGCATCGTCGGCAACAATCTCGCGCGGCATCTGGTCGGCAAGGGGTGGAATGTCCACGGCCTTGCAAGGCGGCCGTCGGCCATCGACGGCGTAACGGCGGTTGCGGCCGACCTGCTCGATCCCGGCTCGCTGCGCACGGCGTTGGCCGAGGTCCGGCCCAGCCATGTCTTTCTCACCACCTGGATGCGGCAGAATACGGAAGCCGAGAACATCAAGGTCAACGGCGCCATGGTGCGCAACCTGCTCGACGCGCTGTCGCCGGGCAAATCGGTGCAGCACGTCGCGCTGGTGACGGGATTGAAACACTACCTCGGACCGTTCGAGGCCTATGGCAAGGGCACGCTGCCGGCGACGCCGTTCCGCGAGGAGCAGCCGCGGCTGGAAGTTGAAAACTTCTACTATGCGCAGGAAGACGAAGTGTTCGGCGCGGCGAAGCGCGACGGCTTCGGATGGAGCGTGCACCGGCCGCACACCATCATCGGCTATGCCGTCGGCAATGCGATGAACATGGGCGTCACGCTCGCGGTCTATGCCACGATCTGCAAGGCCACGGGGCGCCCCTTCGTGTTTCCGGGTTCGGCGATGCAGTGGAATGGGCTCACCGACATGACCGATGCGCGGCTGCTGGCGAAGCACCTCGCCTGGGCCTCGACCACCGAGGCCGCGCGCAACCAGGCCTTCAACGTCGTCAATGGCGACGTATTTCGCTGGAGCTGGATGTGGCCGCGGATTGCCGAATGGTTCGGCATCGAGGCGGCCCCGTTCCCGGACAAGGTGACGCCGCTGGAAACGCAACTCGCCGACGCAGCCCCGGTCTGGGCCGACATCGCGAAGAAGCATGGCCTGGCGGAGAGCGATCTCGGCGTGGTGTCGTCGGCATGGCACACCGACGCCGATCTTGGCCGGCCGATCGAGGTCGTCACCGACATGGGCAAGAGCCGCAAGCTCGGCTTTCTCGACTATCAGCCGACCGAAGACAGCTTCTTCGAGCTGTTTGTGCGGCTGCGGTCAGAGAAGATCATTCCGTAGATCACAGCAAACACCGTCACCGTCATCCTGAGGTGCTCGCCCGAAAGGGCGAGCCTCGAAGGATAGGGGCCACGGGCGATGGCGCTTGCGGCGCATCCTTCGAGGCCGCCGCTTCGCGACGGCGCCTCAGGATGACGGCAAAGTTTGTGGCTTATAGTATCCGCCGACGAACTACCACTTCGCCGGCACCACGCGAAGAATCCGCCCCGCGGAACTATCCGTCAGCAGATAGAGCGCGCCGTCCGGTCCCTGCCGGACGTCTCGGATGCGCTCGTTGAGATTTCGCAATAGGCGCTCTTCGCCGGTCACGGCGTTGCCCTGCAACGACAGCCGCACCAGCATCTGGCCGCCGAGCGCGCCGGTGAACAGGCTGCCGCGCCAGGCCGGAAACAGCTCGCCGGTATAGAACGCCATGCCGGAAGGCGCGATCGATGGCACCCAATATTTGATCGGCTGCTCCATGCCGTCCTTCGCCGTGGCCTCGTGTATTTTGGCACCGGAATAGTCGATGCCGAAGCCGATGACCGGCCAGCCGTAGTTCTTGGCCCGGCCGATGATGTTGACCTCGTCGCCGCCGCGCGGGCCGTGCTCGATCTCCCACAGTTCGCCGTTGGCCGGGTTGGTGGCGAGGCTCTGCGGATTGCGGTGGCCGTAGCTCCAGATCTCGGGCTTCGCGCCGTCGCGGCCGACGAAGGGATTGTCTTTCGGTACCTGGCCATCGGGCGCGATGCGGATCAGCTTGCCGAGATGATTGCCGAGGTTCTGTGCCTCGTCGCGGAAGCTGAAATGGTCGCCGAGCGTGACGAACAGGTTGCCGTCACTGGCCTGCACGATCCGGCAGCCATAATGGCTGCCGGACGACAGCGGGCCATCCTGGCGAAAGATCACCTGCACCTGGTCGAGCGCGGGTGCCGTGCCGTCGACCAGCCGGCCGCGCGCCACCGCGGTGCGTCCGCCGCTGCCGCTGCGCTCGGAATAGCAGAAGTATACGGTGTTGTTCTCAGCGAAGCCGCGGTCGGTGATGACGTCGAGCAGCCCGCCCTGGCCGCTGGCCCAGACCGCCGGCACGCCTTTCAGCGGCGAGGACAGCTGGCCCTGCGGCGTTACCAGGCGCATCCGCCCGGGGCGCTCGGTCACCAGCATGCGGCCATCCGGCAGCAACGCCAGCGCCCATGGATCGACCAGTCCGGAGGCCACCGTCTGCACCTCGAGGCGGCCGGCCGAGGAGGCGAACGCAATCGTCTCGCCACGCGACGTGGTGGCGATCAGGAAACTCAGGGTGATTACGATCGCGGCCGTCAGCGTCGCGGTAACCCAGACCACGGGGGTCTTCATCGGATGGCTCCGTTGCGGAGGCGGGGACGCGATACCTGTCAGCGCGTCGGCGGATGGAGGTAACGACCCGTCAGGCCGGCAGGGGCATCGCTGTCGCGACCTTGAGGGTCAACAGCGTCAGCGTCACGATCAGGCATACCGACAGGCAGGCCACCGCCAGTGTGGCGGCGACGGCTTGGCCGAGGCGGGTGGATTCTACAGTGGCGGGACGGGGCTCAAATCCTGCAACAACGCGAAGCGACCGGATCATGGTCGTAAATCCTTCAAATCGCGGGCGAATCACCCGCGCACTAGCAATCTGAAGGGAGTAGCCGGCAAGATTTGGGCAAACACCCGCGCAAACGTGGCGAAAAAACGGCATAACCGGCCGTTATGCCCGCTATTTTGCGCTTTTAAGCCTCGGCGGCCAGGTCGAGCGTGTCGAACTCCGCGTCGGCCGGCCGCCAGTCCATGGCCACGAAGCCCGGCGACTGCTCGACGCGGCGCAACCAGCGACGCACCGCGGGGAAACTGTCGAGGTCGAAATCGCACTGCTCGGCGACATGGGTGTAGCCGTACAGAGCGATGTCCGCGATGGTCAGCTGGCCTGCGGCGAAGAAGTCGTTGGTCTGGAGATGGTCTTCCATCACCTGCAGCGCCGCATAGCCGCGCTCCATCCAGTCTTCCAGCGCGTGGGTCTGCAGGTCGCGGCCGCCGCGCACCAGGCACAGCCAGAAATACGCGGCGCCGAGGTTCGGCTCCAGCGCGTGCTGCTCGAAGAACATCCACTGCAGCGTCTCGGCGCGGTCCATCCGCGAATCCGGCGCCAGCGAGGTGCCGATCGCGACGTACCACAGGATGGCGTTTGATTCGGCGAGGTAGCGGCCGTCATCGATTTCGAGCAGCGGTACCTGGCCGCTCGGATTCTTGGCAAGGAATTCCGGCGTGCGGCTTTCACCGCGTAGAATATCGACCTCGATGGCGCGATAGGGCGCGTCCAAAAACGCCAGCGCAAGGCGGACCTTGTAGCTATTGCCGGAGCGCTGCATCGAATAGAGCTTGTACATGCGCTGTGGTTCGATTCATCGATGACAGGTTGTTCGCGCGCCACCTCGAGCGGCATCACGATCGAACAATGATGCCGTTGCCGCGCGCTCGCAAGCCCTTGAAGCTGGAAAAAGTTGAAAACCATCGTCGCCTGTCGCAACGCAAAGAAATCATTCCCTGTTATGACGCGATGCATCACCCAAGCGTGAAGTCGTCTGCCCGCGTTCTTGCAAGAAGTTAACTTCGTTCAACGCAAACGCGCGAAAAAACGCTGCTGCAAAGCAACATTCTGAGGTGCCATTTGACTTGGCTTCTTGCGATGCAGCGTCTTGCGCCTTAGGGTGCCGCGATCCCAACAGGATCGTCCATCCAGGAGTCGCGAACGTGGGTTCGCGACGGTTGCAAGGAGAATATGATGTCGTTTTTGTCCGCTGCGCTTGATCGTGTGAAGCCGTCCGCAACCATTGCGGTGTCGGACAAAGCACGTCAGCTCAAAGCAGCCGGTCGCAACGTCATTGGCCTTGGCGCCGGCGAGCCCGATTTCGATACCCCCGCCAACATCAAGCTGGCGGCGATCCACGCCATCGAAGCCGGCAAGACCAAGTATACCGCCGTCGACGGCATCCCCGAGCTGAAGGACGCGATCATCGCGAAGTTCAGCCGTGAGAACGGCCTGACCTATGCGCCGAACCAGATCATCGTCGGTACCGGCGGCAAGCAGGTCCTGTACAATGCGTTCATGGCGACGCTGAACCCCGGCGACGAGGTCATCATCCCGGCGCCGTATTGGGTCAGCTATCCCGAGATGGTGGCGCTGGCCGGTGGCACCTCGGTGCCCGTGGTCTGCACTGCCGACTTCAATTTCAAGCTGCAGGCCTCTGCACTGGAAGCCGCGATCACGCCGAAGACCAAATGGGTGATCCTGTGCTCGCCGTCGAACCCGACCGGGGCGGCCTATTCGCGGGCCGAGCTGAAGGCGCTGACCGACGTGCTGGTCCGGCATCCGCAGGTCTGGGTGCTGACCGACGACATGTATGAGCACTTAACCTATGACGACTTCGTCTTCACCACCCCGGCGCAGGTCGAGCCGAAATTGTTCGATCGCACGTTGACGGTGAACGGCGTCTCCAAGGCCTATTGCATGACCGGCTGGCGCATCGGCTACGCCGGCGGCCCGGCGCCGCTGATCAAGGCGATGGCCACGATCCAGTCGCAGTCGACCTCGAACCCGTGCTCGATTGCGCAGTGGGCGGCGGTCGAGGCCCTCAACGGTCCGCAGGAATTCATCCCGGCCAACAATGCGGTGTTCAAGGAACGCCGCGATCTGGTCGTCGCCATGCTCAACCAGGCCAACGGCATTCATTGCCCGCGTCCGGAAGGCGCGTTCTACGTGTATCCGTCCTGCGCGGGTACCATCGGCAAGACCGCGCCGTCGGGCAAGGTGCTGGAGAACGATGAGGACTTTGTCACCGAACTGCTAGAGAGTGAAGGCGTCGCGGTGGTGCAGGGGTCGGCTTTCGGCCTCGGCCCGGCATTCCGGATTTCCTACGCGACCAAAACGTCGGATCTGGAAGACGCCTGCGGCCGTATTCAGCGGTTTTGTGCCAACCTTCGGTAATCTTTGTCAGATAACTTCGGAACTTGCGACGATTTGTCGCCTTATTCAAGGAAGCGCCTTGTTTTGAACACGGCGCTTCCCTCCTGTCCGCCACGTAATTCCAAACCTAAAAAAGGCAAGTTGCAAATGCAGATCTCCAAAATGTTCGGTATAGCCACGGTTGCTCTGGTGGCGTCGTTCGCCTCCGCCAACGCGCAGCAGGGCGTCCGCGTCGGCGTGCTCGAGTGCACCGGCGGCCAGAACGTCTCCTTCGTCGTCGGTTCGAACGCCACCCTCAACTGCGTGTTCCAGAGCGAAGGTGGCCGCGCCGAGCGTTACGTCGCTACGATCCGTCGTTTCGGCCTCGATCTCGGCTTCACCCAGAACACCACCGTGCAGTGGACCGCCTTCGCGCCCTACGCGCGCGTGCCCCGCGGCGCGCTCGCCGGCAGCTACGGTGGCGTTGGTTCCAACGCCTCGGTCGGCATCGGCTTCGGCGGCAACTTCCTGCTCGGCGGCAATGGCAACCAGTTCACCCTGCAGCCGATCAGCGTTCAGGGCCAGACCGGCTTCAACGTCGCTGCCGGCATCGTCGAACTGCAGCTGACCCCGGCCGCTCCCGAGAAGCGCCGTCGCATGCGTCACCATCGTCGTCACCACTAAGCTTCGGCTTGGTTGAAAAAGGCCCGCGCAAGCGGGCCTTTTTTTTGGCCTGCCGTTGTCACGACGGCGTCAGCGATTATGAGGATCGGTAGCCTCGCGACCACCTCTCCCCAGCGGGGAGAGGTGTTGAGCGCCGCCGTTCGATGGGAGCCAGTTGGTACATTTTCGGTAGCTCCCGTTACCGTTGTCTGGCACTCCTAATTCAACATCACCGCATCGGAGAATTCGCCATGAACCGCCCGTCGCTGTTTCTCGGACTTGCCGCATCGATCCTGGTCGCCTCGAGCGCTCAGGCGCAGTCGCCACAGACCGTCCAGATCGGCGTCCTCAATTGCCGCGGCGGCGCCAGCGTCGGCTTCATCGTCGGCTCGGTCACCAATCTCGGTTGTGTGCTGCTGTCCACCGGCCGCCCCGACCAGCCCTATGTCGCCACCATCCGCAAGGTCGGCATCGACCTCGGCATCACCGAATCGACGGCGTTGTCCTGGGCGGTGTTCGCCCCCGTCGAGCGCGCCGGAATGGGCGACCTGTCCGGCAATTATGCGGGAGCACAGGGCTCGGCCTCGTTCGGCGTCGGCCTTGGCGCCAACGTGCTGGTCGGCGGCTCCGCCAATTCGATCGCGCTGCAGCCGCTCAGCCTGCAGGGCTCGACGGGACTGAACGTCGCGGCCGGGCTGGAAAGCCTCGAGCTGCGTCCGGGCCGATAACAGCAAGACTCTGCACTTCTTTCTTCCCTCTCCCCTTGTGGGAGAGGGTGGCCGCGCGTAGCGCGGACGGGTGAGGGGTAGCCACAAACTTCGAGCCCAGTAACCCCTCATCCGTCACGGCCTTCGGCCGTGCCACCTTCTCCCACAAGGGGAGAAGGAAGAAGGGACTGCAATACGACTTCATATCGAACTACATTTTCCATCTTGCCAAATGCGCAGACCGGGCAGACGATCCCGTCGCCGACCCAATCACGGGCCGAGCTCCAGATCAGGAGGCGGCAATGGGACATGACCTGATAAGTCCCCGCGGTCCACAGCGCCCTGCACGATGCATTGCGCTGGTGGGCCCTTTCCAGAGCGGAAAAACCACACTTCTCGAAGCCATCCTCGCCCGCACCGGGGCGATCCCGCGGGTCGGCAGTGTCGATGCCGGGACCAGTGTCGGTGACGTCTCGGCCGAGGCCCGGCACCACAAGATGGGCGTCTCCCTCAACGCCGTCACCACCAGCTTCATGGGCGACAGCTACACTTTCATCGATTGCCCGGGCTCGGTGGAATTTTTGCACGACATGCGCGCCGCGATTCCGGTGGTGGATGCCGCCGTCGTGGTCTGCGAGGCCGACGAGCGCAAGCTGCCGCAGCTGCAACTGGTGCTGCGCGAACTCGAGGACCGCCAGATCCCGCGGTTTCTGTTTCTCAACAAGATCGACCGTGCCAGCAAGCGCATGCGCGAGACGCTCGACACGCTCCAGCCGGCGTCGCGGATTCCGCTGGTACTGCGGCAAATCCCGATCTGGAACGGGGACCTGATCGTCGGCTTCGCCGACCTGGCGCTGGAGCGGGCCTTTGTCTATCGCGAGCACAAGGCCTCCGAAGTGATCGCGCTCGACGGCGGCGACCTCGCGCGCGAGAAGGAAGCGCGGTTCTCGATGCTGGAGAAGCTCGCCGACCATGACGACTCGCTGATGGAGCAGTTGCTCGAGGATATCGAGCCGCCGCGTGACGCGGTGTTCGACGATCTCGCGCGCGAATTACGCGAGGGCCTGATCTGTCCGGTGCTGCTCGGCTCGGCGCTGCGCGAAAACGGCGTGCTGCGGCTATTGAAGGCGCTGCGCCACGAGGCGCCGGATATCACGGCCACCGCCAGGCGTCTCGGCGCCGCGGGCCCGGACGCGCTCGCTTACGTCATGAAGTCCGCCCATCTGCAGCATGGCGGCAAGCTGTCGCTGGCGCGCGTGCTGACCGGTGAGCTCGACGATGGCGCGACGCTGCAGGCCTCAACCGGCGAAAGCGGCCGCATCGGCGCCATTCTCGCCGCCCACGGCGCGCATGACAGCAAGCGCGCGGCGGCAGAGGCCGGCGAGGTGGTCGCGCTAGGCAAGCTCGATCACGTCCACACCGGCGATACGCTGTCGTCCGGCAAGGCGACACCCGCGGCGCTGGTGACCGTCAAGCCGGCGCCGCCGGTGCTGGCGATGGCGCTCGCCGCCACCGACCGCAAGGACGACGTCAAGCTCGGCCAGGCCTTGCAGCGCCTCACCGACGAGGACGGCTCGCTGCAGGTGGTGACGCCCGCCGGGCACCATGAGGTGGTGCTGTGGGGGCAGGGCGAGATGCATCTGCGCGTCGCGCTGGAGCGGCTGCACGATCGCTTCGGCATCGACGTCAAGGCGCAGCCGCCCGCGATCGGCTATCGCGAGACGATCCGGCAGCCGGTCACGCAGCGCGGCCGTCACAAGAAGCAGTCCGGCGGACACGGCCAGTTCGGCGACGTCGTGCTGGAGATCCGGCCGCTGCCTCGCGGCTCCGGCTTTGCCTTTGCCGAGAAGGTGGTCGGCGGCGCAGTGCCGCGCAACTACATTCCGGCGGTCGGGGACGGCGTTGCCGACGCGCTGGTGCGCGGCCCGCTCGGCTTCCCGGTGGTCGATATCGAGGTGACGCTGACCGACGGCTCGTTCCACAGCGTCGATTCCTCCGACATGGCGTTTCGCACGGCGGCGCGGATCGGCGTCACCGACGCGCTGCCGCAATGCCAGCCGGTGCTGCTGGAGCCGATCCATCTCGTGGAGGTCGTGTGTCCGACCGACGCGACGGCGAAGATCAACGCCATCCTGTCGCATCGCCGTGGCCATATCCTGGGCTTCGATACGCGCGAGGGCTGGCCGCATTGGGACGTGGTGCGGGCGATGTTGCCGGAAGCGGAGATCGGCGACCTGATCGTCGAACTGCGCTCCGCGACCGCCGGCGCCGGCAGCTACACCCGCGCCTTCGACCACATGGCCGAAGTCACCGGCCGCGCCGCCGACCAGATCATCGCCGCGCACCGCGTCGCGGCGTGAAATGGCTTGCCGATGATGCTCGGACCTCGCGTCGTCATCATCGGCAATAGCGGCTCGGGCAAGAGTACGCTGGCGCGAGACGTGGCTCGGCGGCTTGATTGCCGCGCCCACGATCTCGATCGGATACATTGGCAGGAAGGAGTAAGCGTCAAACGCGACGAGGACCAGGCCATGTCGATGGTATCGGCTGTGGCCTCAGAACCACGCTGGGTCATCGAAGGCGTCTTTGGCTGGCTCGCCGCGGTGGCGCTACCGTTTGCAACCAGCCTGGTCTGGCTGGATATGCCTTGGACCGTCTGCAGCGATGGGCTCGCCAGCCGGGGTCCCTCGACCGGCGCGACGGCCGTACAACATGCTGAACTCCTCGCATGGGCCGAGGCCTACTGGCATCGCTCGACCTCGAGTTCGTTTGCCGGCCATCTTACGATGTTCGATAGTTTTGACGGCAAAAAGCACCGCTTACTGCAACGATCGGACATATCAGCGCTGTTTGCCGGATAGCAGCGATGCGATTTCGCAGGCGATCAGCCGAGCTTGCGCGCCGCCTTGCGCAGATCCGCATTGATGCGTGTCTGCCAGCCGCTTCCGGTCTTGCGGTAGGCGGCAAGCACATCGTGATCGAGCCGCAGCTTGACAGCCTCCTTGGGGCTGTCGAGCGGCGGCCGGCCGCGCTTTACGATGGTATCGCCGTGGCGAATTTCAGCGCGGTCGAGCATCTCTTTGGTGAGTTCGGGCGCTTCGTCGTATTCGGCTGCCGTGATGCGATGCGCGTCAACCCTGGTTAAATCGCTTTTGATAGATCGCTTTTTCACGGGCATTGCACTTCCTCATCGACATCACATGCCGCGCCTCGCCGCGCGGTGTCCAGACCACCATCACCATCCGGCCCGCCAGAAACCCGACCGTCTGGTAGCGAGTCTCGCCGTATTTGCGACGCGTGTCCTCGACAGTAATGGTCGGCCCATCGAATAAGATCGCCGCGTCAGCAAAATTCAGGCCCCGGTCATCGAGAGCCGCCTGACGTTTGGCCGGATCGAACACGATCTTCACACGATTAAATGTACCCCCAATTAATTGATAGCGTCAAGGATGTTGGCGGACGAAGTTGCCATTTCCCGCCCCGACTTGATCCTGATCAACCCACCGATCACCTGCCGGCGCATGATAAGGTCTGAGTCGGAAATCATCGGAGCGAACGGGTTTAATGCGGCAGGCACGATCACAGCCGACTTTCGCCGAACTGTTCACGCCCAAACTAGTCACAGTACTGCGCGAAGGCTACGGGCTGGCGCAATTGCGCGCCGATGTCCTGGCCGGCCTTACCGTGGCGATCGTGGCGCTGCCCTTGTCGATGGCGATCGCCATTGCCTCGGGCACTTCGCCGGATCGCGGCATGGTCACCGCGGTGATCGGCGGTTTCCTGGTGTCGGCCTTCGGCGGCAGCCGGTTTCAGATCGGCGGTCCCGCCGGCGCTTTCATCGTGCTGGTTGCCATTTGCGTCGGCCGCCATGGCATCGACGGGCTGATCCTCGCCACCCTGATGTCCGGCGTGCTGCTGATGGCCGCGGGCTTTCTACGGCTCGGCACCTACATCAAATTTATCCCCTATCCGGTCACCGTCGGCTTCACCGCCGGCATCGCCGTCATCATCTTCGCCACCCAGATCAAGGACCTGCTCGGGCTGACGCTGGCGGGCAAGGAGCCCGGAGAATTGCTGCCGAAGCTGGAAGCGCTCGGCCGCGCCCTGCCGACGGTGAATAGCGCGGCCGTGGCCGTCACCGTGGCGTCGCTGGCGATCATTCTGGGCTTGCGCAAACGGCGGCCGTCCTGGCCCGGCATCCTGATCGCGGTGATCGTCAGCGCGGCGGCGGCGGCGCTCATGGGGCTGCCGGTGGAAACCATCGGCACCCGCTTCGGCGGCATCCCGCAATCCTTCCCGCTGCCAAGCTGGCCCACGATGTCGGCGACCAAAGCCCTGGCGGTCTTGCCCGACGCGATCGCCTTCGCGCTGCTCGGCGCCATCGAGTCGCTGCTGTCCGCCGTGGTTGCAGATGGCATGACCGGGCGGCGCCACCGCTCCAATTGCGAGTTGGTGGCGCAGGGCATCGCCAATATCGGATCGGCGATGTTCGGCGGCATCTGCGTCACCGGCACCATCGCGCGCACCGCGACCAACGTCCGCGCCGGCGCCCATGGCCCGGTGGCCGGCATGCTGCATTCCGTTTTCCTGCTTTGCTTCATCCTGCTGGCGGCCCCGCTGGCGAGCTATATTCCGCTGGCCGCGCTTGCCGCCGTGCTGGCGGTGGTGGCCTGGAACATGGCCGACAAGCATGATTTCAGCATCCTGCTGCGCTCGTCCTGGGGCGATGCCGTGGTGCTGCTGGCGACGTTTCTGCTCACCATCTTCCGCGACCTCACCGAGGGAATCGTGGTCGGCTTCGCGCTCGGCGCGGTATTGTTCATCCACCGCATGTCGGAGACCACCGGCATCGAGGCCGACGGGCTGGATGTCGCCGATCAGGCCGACAATGCCGATGGCAGCCGCGTGCCCTACGACGCTGCTCTCGCCAGCGATCCCGACGTGCTGGTCTATCGCATCACCGGGGCATTCTTCTTCGGCGTCGCCTCCACCGTCGGATCGGTGCTCGACGGCATCTCGCCGCACCACAAGGCCTTCGTGATCGATTTTGCCGCGGTGCCGTTCCTCGATTCCACCGCCGCCAACGCCATCAAGGGCATTGCCGCCAAGGCGGCCGGGAAGGGCGTGCGCGTCATTCTCACCGGAACGTCGCAACCGGTGCGCCGCGCGCTGCTGACTCACGGCGCACGGCCGCCGCTGGTGAAATACCGCGCGACGGTAGCGAGCGCCGTAGCCGAACTGAAGCAGTCTTTGGCTGTGCCCGATCTGGAGCCGGCAACCTTGCACTGACGGCATCGCGCCCGGCTACGGCCCGGATCGCGACGCGATCTGTTTTCCGCGCCCGCCGCGCATTCATGTGTGCAAGCTTTGCAGAGCGTGCTCGCCTGTCGCGTCAATGACAGCCAACATCTCACCATGATTCTTGTGACAGCTACGCCTCGGTTCGAGGCGAAGGATGATCGATGCCTAATCTGATAAAGCCGCGTGCCGCCTGTCTAATCGGCTGGCCCGCCGCGCATTCGCGTTCGCCCCTGATCCATCACTACTGGTTGCGCACCCTCGATATCGCCGGCGGCTACAGCATCGAATCGGTGCCGCCCGAGGGCGTCGCCGAATTCGTGATGAACCTGTCGAAGTACGGCTATATCGGCGCCAACGTCACCATCCCGCACAAGGAGCGCGTGCTGAATCTCACCGCGCCGGACCAGCGCGCGCGCGCCGTCGGCGCCGCCAACACGCTGTGGTACGACCACGGCACGTTGCGCTCGACGAATACCGATATTGAGGGGTTCATCGACAACCTCGACCACTGCGCCGACGACTGGGATCACGCCGAGGACGCGGTGGTGCTCGGTGCTGGCGGTTCGTCGCGTGCGGTGGTGTTCGGCCTGCTGGAGCGCGGCATCAAGCGCATCCATCTCGCCAACCGCACCATCGAACGTGCACAGGAACTCGCCAGGAAGTTCGGGGCCAGGGTGATTGCAACGCCGTGGGAAGATGTCGACGCGGTTCTTCCGCGCGCCGGCCTGCTGGCCAATACCACCTCGCTCGGCATGAAGGGCCAACCGGAACTGGCGATCGACCTGTCGCGGCTGCCGGCGTCGGCCGTGGTGGCCGATCTCGTCTATGTGCCGCTGCAGACGCCGTTGCTGGCGGCGGCGCAGGCGCGCGGGCTGCGCACGGCGGATGGTCTGGGCATGCTGCTGTGCCAAGCGGTGCGCGGGTTTGAGCTGTGGTTCGGCCAGCGGCCGGAGGTGACGCCGGAATTGCGCGCGCTGGTCGAGGCCGATCTTGCCGTCACAGTGGCGTGATCCCGAAACAATCGACCTCCACGGCACGTTGAAGAATAAGATGCCGGGCACTCCGTCCGGTTGTCTCAGAGGAAATCGCATGGTTCGTTTTGTTTCTCCGGCGCGCGTGGTTGCGGCGTCGCTCATTGCCGCGTCGCTGCTGTCGTCGGTCGCCTTCGCCCAGCAGCCGCAGCCGACGCGGATTCGCGGCACCATCGAGAGCGTGGATGGCGCCAACCTGTCGGTGAAGACGCGCGAAGGCGACGAGCGCAAGGTGCACATGACCGACAACGTCATGGTCACCGGCATCGCCAAGACCACCCTGGCCGAGATCAAGCCGGGCTCCTACATCGGCGTCACCGGCCAGCCGCAGCCCGACGGCACCCAGAAGGCGATCGCCATCCACATCTTCCCGGAAGCGATGCGCGGAACCGGCGAAGGCTTTCGCCCCTGGGACCTGCGCCCCAACAGCACGATGACCAATGCAACCGTCGACCAGAAGGTCGAGGCTACCGACGGCCAGACCCTGACGGTGAAATACAAGGACGGCGAGAAGAAAGTCACCGTCGGCCCGGACACGCCGATCGTCACCTTCGTGCCGAGCACCAAGGCCGAGCTGCGGCCCGGCGCCAAGGTGATCATCATGGGCGCCGACAAGAAGCCCGACGGCAGCTACGAAGCAGCCCGCGTCAATGTCGGCCTGGATGGCCTGACTCCGCCGATGTAGCCGCGCGCCAGCCGACGGCCGGCAGCAAGCCCAAATCCTTGAAAAGTTCCAGATGGAACTTGATGGTAAGAGGAAACCGGGGCAAAAGTTCCATCCGGATCGGTGATGTCACCGACCGGATGGAGGTTTCGATGATCACGCGACGCCTGTTTTGCGGATGTCTTGCCGGTGGATTGTCGCTGGCAAGTCAATTGGCCCATGCCCAGTCACTCGAATGTGCCGTTTTCACGCCAGACCGGCAGAAATCGACGGCGCCGGATGAGGCCTTGCTGCGGCTGAAGGCCGGCAATGAACGGTTCACCGCCGGCAAATCGGTTAATTGCAATCTGATGCAGCAGGTGAAGGACACTGCCGAGAACCAGTCACCTTACGCGGCGATTGTCGGCTGTATCGACTCGCGCGTTCCACCGGAGCTGGTGTTCGACCAGCGCATCGGGGACGTGTTCTGCGCGCGCGTGGCGGGCAATTGCGTCGATGTCAACATCATCGGTAGCCTGGAATATGCCACCAAGGTGGCCGGCGCCCGCGCCATCGTCGTGCTCGGGCACAATTCCTGCGGCGCCATCAAGAGCGCGGTCGATGACGTCAAGCTCGGCAACATCACCGAACTGCTGAAGAACTTTCAGCCTGCGCTCGCCACGCTGACCGAGGCCGACGGCCATCGCGACTCGCACAATTATCCGCTGGTTCAGAAAGTCGCCGAAGCGAATGCGCGGCTCACCGCGGCCAGCCTGCTCGACCGCAGTCCGATCATCAAGTCGCTGGTTGTGTCCGGCGATCTGAAGATTGCAGCCGCGATGCACGATATCAAGACCGGCAAGGTGAGCTGGTTGTCGTGAAGCGATAGCGGCCGGCGCAAGCGCCGGCCGCTATCGGGCCGCGCTATTGCACCAGAACGTGCTTGTCGATCTCGGCGATCGAATTGACGCCGCACAGGCCCATGGTGACGCTGAGTTCGTTGCGCAGGATATCCAGCGCCTTGCTGACGCCGGGGCCGCCGTAGGCACCGAGGCCGTAGACATAGGCGCGGCCGATCATGCACGATTTTGCACCCAGTGCGAGCGCGCGCATGATATCCTGCCCGGAGCGGATGCCGCTGTCGAATAGCACTTCGATATCCGATCCTACCGCGTCGACGATCCCCGGCAGCACTGAAATCGACGATGGCGCGCCGTCGAGCTGACGGCCGCCATGGTTCGATACCACCATGGCCTGGGCGCCGACCTTCACGGCCTCGCGCGCATCCACCACGTCGTGGATGCCCTTGATCACGATCTTGCCGGGCCAGATGCTGCGGATCCAGTCGAGATCCTTCCAGTTCAATGAGGCGTCGAATTGCGTCGCCGTCCATTGCGACACGGATTCCAGATTGTCGGCGTCCTTCACGAAGCCGGCGATATTGCCGAAATTGCGCCGTTTGGCGCGCAGCGTCCGCATCACCCAGGACGGCTTGCTGGCGAAGTCGATCATGTTCTTCAGGCTGTAGATCTTCGGCGGCACCGACAGGCCGTTCTTGATGTCCTGGTGGCGCTGACCGATCACCTGCAGGTCGACCGTCAGCACCAGCGCGCTGCATTTCGCAGCGATGGCGCGCTGGATCAGTTCCTTGATGAAGCCGCGGTCCTTCATCACGTAGAGCTGGAACCAGAACGGCTTGTCGACGCTCTCGGCCACGTCCTCGATCGAATTGATCGACATCGTGGACAGCGTGTAGGGGATGCCGGCGGCTTGCGCGGCGCGGCAGGCGTGGATCTCGCCGTCGCCATATTGCATGCCGGTGGAGCCGACCGGCGCGCAGATTAAGGGCAGGCTGGCCTTCTCGCCGAGGATGGTGGTGGAGAGGTCGCGCTTGGAAATATCGACCAGGATGCGCTGGCGGAATTTCAACTTCTGCAAATCGTCGCGGTTGGCGCGCAGCGTGTCCTCGGAGTAGGAGCCCCGATCGACATAATCGAAGAACGCCTTCGGGACGTTGCGCTTGTGCACCTCGCGCAAGTCGTCGATCGTGGTGATGTGCTTCATGGCGTTCCGCCCTTCTTGCATTTGCGTGTTTCGTAGTGATCTAGCATGGTTGCGGCAGCCGCCAAATGATCCTTGCAGACGGCTGCTCCGCGTCACCGAAGGACGAGTGTGATGCCAGGCTCCGACAACAAGACCGCCACGGCGGAAGAGATCGAGAAACGGCAGCTCGACGACGCCCTCGAGGAGGGTCTGAAGGAGAGCTTTCCCGGCTCCGACCCGGTCAGCATCGTCCAGCCGGCGCCCTCGAAAGAGGACCTGCACATCAAGCGCAAGGACTGAATGGTCCCGGCCGGTTCCCCCCAAAACTAGCGCGGCGTGAAAGTTATCTAGGAATATCAATTGCTTGCTGGAATTAACGGTGGTGGTTGCCCGGTAATGATTCATCATATTTTTTGAAGCCATTTTAGGCTGCGGGGCTCTATAAGACCGTCACATGCCAAGTGGGCTGGTGTCGCAGGCGAGTTGCCGGGGTGGGTTCAACCCCAGGCTGACGACGCCACGGCAACAATGGGGGTCGATATGAGCCGCAAATATTTCGGTACCGACGGCATCCGTGGCCGCGCCAATGGCGTGATCACGCCGGAGCTGGCGCTGAAGGTCGGGCAGGCCGCGGGTCTGGTTTTCCAGCGCGGCGAGCATCGCCACCGCGTCGTGATCGGCAAGGACACAAGGCTGTCCGGCTACATGATCGAGAACGCGATGGTCGCGGGCTTCACTTCGGTCGGCATGGATGTTTTGCTGGTCGGCCCGATGCCGACGCCGGCCGTCGCGATGCTGACCAAGTCGATGCGCGCCGATCTCGGCGTGATGATCTCCGCCTCGCATAATTTGTTCGAGGACAACGGCATCAAGCTGTTCGGCCCGCTCGGCTTCAAGCTGTCCGACGAGGTCGAAAAGCAGATCGAGGAATTGCTCGACGAGGATCTCGGCAAGAAGCTGGCGCAGAGCGCCAGCCTCGGCCGCGCCCGTCGCATCGACGGCGTGCATGACCGCTATATCGAATTCGCCAAGCGCACGCTGCCGCGCGACCTGTCGCTCGACGGGCTGCGTGTCGTCGTCGATTGCGCCCATGGCGCCGCCTACAAGGTGGTGCCCGAGGCGCTGTGGGAACTCGGTGCCGACGTGATCTCGATCGGCGTCGAGCCGGACGGCTTCAACATCAACAAGGAATGCGGCTCGACCTCGCCGGAAGCGCTGTCGCGCAAGGTGCGCGAGATGCGTGCCGACATCGGCATAGCGCTGGACGGCGACGCCGACCGCGTCATCATCGTCGATGAGCGCGGCCATGTCGTCGACGGCGACCAGTTGCTGGCGGTGATCGCGCAGAGCTGGAAGGAGGACGGCCGCCTCGCCAAGCCGGGCATCGTCTCCACCGTGATGTCCAATCTCGGCCTCGAGCGCTTTCTCAATGCGCAGGGCATCGAGCTGATCCGCACTGCGGTCGGCGATCGCTATGTGCTCGAGCAGATGATGAAGCACGGCTACAATGTCGGCGGCGAACCTTCCGGCCACATCATCATGTCGGACTATGCGACCACCGGCGACGGCTTCGTCGCGGCGTTGCAGGTGCTGGCGGTGGTGAAGAAGCACGACCGCCCGGTGTCCGAAGTATGCCATCTGTTCGACCCGCTGCCGCAGATCCTGAAGAACGTGCGCTACCGCAGCGGCAAGCCGCTCGACAATGACGACGTGAAGTCGACGATCGCCGCGGCTGAACAGCGCCTCAACGGCCACGGCCGACTCTTGATCCGCCCCTCCGGCACCGAACCGGTGATCCGCGTGATGGGCGAGGGCGATGACCGCGTCATGGTCGAGGAGGTGGTCGACACCATCGTCTCGGCGCTCGGGCACGCCGCGGCTGCGGCATAGGCGAAGCTCTCTCTACATGTCGTCCCCGCGAACGCGGGGACCCATAGCCTCTGGCGCTGCGAATGAATCGCCGTGGCCTTCGCGCGCCTGCTCGAAAGCGGCGTGTAGGGGTCCCCGCGTTCGCGGGGACGACACACTGACACTGCGTGCTCGACCACTGATATCAACACTTTGTTAGTAAGTGTGGCACGCGCATCGCTCGATCGCGCCCGGCAATGCCGTTCCACATGAATTGTCAACCTTAATTGTTAGGGTTAAGTGCCGCTTAAGAAATTGCTGGCATCCTCTTGCCATGAGTTTTGAGTGTGGGGCCATCGAGTGCTCCTTTGTAAGAGGACGAACCCAATGAATAGGAACAAGTCGATCCTGGCCCTCGGCGCGGCAGCTCTGATGTCCAGCGTGAGTTTCGTCGGCTCTGCCGTCGCCGCCGACATGGCGATGCGCGGGCCGCAGACCTACTACGCCCCGCCGCCGCCGCCGGTCGAAGAATTCGGCGGCTGGTATCTGCGCGGCGATATCGGCATGAGCAACCAGAAGGTCAAACGCCTCGAGACCCCGGCGGGCGTCGGGTACAACGCGCCGAACACCGTTCTGGATTCGCAGTCGCTGGCTTTCGATAGTGCCGGCATCTACCAGATCGGCGTCGGCTACCAGTTCAATTCCTGGTTCCGCGGCGACGTCACCGGCCAGTATCGCGGCAGTGCGAATTTCCACGGCAACGACCGCTTCTCCTTCACGGGTGCTGCCAATGCCGGCATCGTGCAGTCGGAGCAGTACGGCGGCCGCAAGAGCGAATGGGTCGTGATGGCCAACGGCTATGTCGATCTCGGCACCTGGTGGTGCGTGACCCCGTTCATCGGCGCCGGCGTCGGCATGGCGCGGGTCGAGGTGGCTAACTTCACCGACCAGAACCTGCAGTTCCGTCCGGGCGTCGGCACCTTCGCCGGGCAGGCCTCCGCGGACTCGGCGTCGAAGTGGAATTTCGCCTGGGCGCTGCACACCGGCCTGGCGTACAAGGCCACGCCGAACATGACCGTCGAACTCGGCTACAGCTATATGAACCTCGGCAATGGCGTCACCGGGTCGCTGACGCCCTATACCGGCGTCGTTCCCGGCCAGTACGCAGTCACCTTCAAGGACATCACCTCGCATGACGTGAAGCTCGGCGTCCGCTGGAACCTCGACAGCCCGGCCGTTTACGCGCCGCCGCCGCCGCCGTTGATCCGCAAGGGCTGATCTCTCGGATCACTTCGATACTTCATGAACGGCGCAGGAATTTTCCCGCGCCGTTTTGTTTGTGTAGTTGGTGTTCGGCAACCATTGATTAACGTTAACAAGGGATGATCGCGTCAGTCCAAAAAATCGAGGATGTTGGTAATGCGTCATTTTCTGATCGCCATTGTGATGTTCGGCAGCGTGGTGCAGGGCGCCGCGGCAGCCGACATGCCGGACTTTCCGGTTCTTCGTGGCGGGTTTTCTGACGTGCCGACCAGGACGATCAACTGGCAGGGCGGCTATATCGGCGGTCAGGTGGCCTATGGATCGGTAGATACCAAATTCGGCGGCTCCAACTCCGACCTGACGTCCAGCATTCTGGCCAATACCCTTGTCGGAAGCGAAATGGGCATTTCGCAATGGCCGCTCGGCTTCCGCAATCAGTCCGGTCATTCGGAAGCCTATGGCGGCTTCGCGGGCTACAATTCGCAATGGGAAGACGTCGTCATCGGCCTCGAGATGAATTATGTCCATGGCAAGTTTGGTGGCGTGTCCAGCGGTGACATGTCGCGCTACTCGTTGCTGTCGGACAACAACTATCACTCGGTCACCTCGCAGGCATCGAGTTCGATCGCGATCAGCGATATCGGCACCTTCCGGGCCCGCGCCGGCTATGCCATCGGCGGTTTCCTGCCCTATGCCTTCGGCGGTCTGGCGCTCGGCCAGGCGGATATCGTGCGGACGGCTTTTGTATCGGACTTCGTTACGCCGGGGCCGGGGTCGACGACGCCCGCCAATCTGCTCGGGCGCCAGCTCGGTCGTGGTATCGAGGACGGCAAATACAGCCATCTGATCTACGGCTACACCGCCGGCCTCGGCTTCGACATGGCGATTGTCGGCGGCCTGTTCCTGCGCGGCGAGTGGGAATACATCCGCTTCACCTCGAAGGTGGAAACCAGCATCAACACCGTGCGCGCCGGCGTCGGCTACAAGTTCTGAGGCCGGTTGACAGCGTCGGCAATCGCTGTTGCTCTCTGATGGCGGAGGGCCCACGAATGTTGAAAATTTACGGCGATCTGAATTCCGGCAATTGCCTGAAGGTGAAGTGGGTGTGCGATGCGCTCGCGCAGCCCTATGAGTGGATCGCCATCGACACGATGAAGGGCGAGAGCCGGACGCCGGAATTTCTCGCGCTGAATGGCGCGGGGCAGGTGCCCGTCGTGGTTCTGGACGACGGCCGCGCGCTGGCGCAATCTAACGCTATCGTCCGCTATCTGGCCCGCGACAGCGCGTTCATTCCGGCCGACGCCTATCAGCAGGCCAAGATGGATGAATGGCTGTTCTGGGAGCAATACAGCCACGAGCCCTATATCGCGACCTGCCGCTTCCAGATGGTCTATCTCGGCCGTCCCGTGTCGGATCTCGACCCCGACAAGGTGAAACGCGGCTATTTCGCGCTGGCGCGGATGGAGCAGCAACTGGCGCATCAGCGATATTTCGTCGGCGACAGGGTGACGCTCGCCGACATCGCCCTGCTGGCCTATACGCGCGTCGCCCATCAGGGCGGCTTCCATCTCGACGGCTACGCCGCGATCCGACGCTGGATTGCGGATGCGGAGCAGGCGCTAGGCGTGGTGTGAACGCCGCACCGATCACCGAGGCGTGTCCAGATCTGTCTTGACGGTTACCGTCGGTTCCCATATCCACGCCGGCGGGCCACCTCCCCCCAACGGGAGGCTTGCTATCTGGAAGGATAGATCATGACCGCTACCAGACCGACCGCGCGCCCCCATGTGCCGCATTTCTCCTCCGGCCCCTGCGCCAAGCGCCCCGGATGGACCCCCGAAAAACTCAGTGACGCCACGCTCGGCCGCTCGCATCGCGCGAAAGTCGGCAAGGCCAAGCTCAAGCTCGCCATCGATCTGACCCGCGAAGTGCTGGAAGTGCCGGCCGACTATCGGATCGGTATCGTGCCGGCGTCCGACACCGGCGCCGTCGAAATGGCGCTGTGGTCGCTGCTCGGCGCGCGCCCTGTCACCACGATCGCCTGGGAGTCGTTTGGCGAAGGCTGGGTGTCGGATATCGTCAAGGAGCTCAAGCTCAAGGACGTCACGAAGCTGAAAGCGGCCTATGGCGAGATCCCCGATCTCTCCACCGTCGATCCGAAGTCCGACGTGGTCTTCACCTGGAACGGCACCACCTCCGGCGTCCGCGTGCCGAACGCTGACTGGATCGCGGCCGACCGCGAAGGCCTGACGATCTGCGACGCGACGTCGGCGGCGTTCGCACAGAAGCTCGATTGGGCCAAGCTCGATGTCGTGACCTTCTCCTGGCAGAAGGCGCTGGGCGGCGAGGCCGCGCACGGCATGCTGGTGCTGTCGCCGCGCGCCGTCGAACGGCTCGAGAGCTACACGCCGGCCTGGCCGCTGCCGAAAATCTTCCGCATGACCAAGGGCGGCAAGATCATGGAAGGCATCTTCCAGGGCGAGACCATCAACACGCCGTCGATGTTGTGCGTCGAGGACTATCTCGATGCGCTGGGCTGGGCCAAGTCGGTCGGCGGACTGAATGCGCTGGTCGCGCGTGCCGACGCCAACACCAAGGTTCTGGCGGACTGGAAGGCGCGCACGCCGTGGGTGGATTTCCTCGCTGTGGATGCCGCGATCCGCTCCAACACCTCGGTGTGCATGAAGGTGATCGATCCTGCGATCACCGCGTTGTCGGCCGATGCCCAGGCCGACTTCGCCAAGAAGCTGGTCGCCATGGTGGAGAAGGAAGCCGCCGGTTACGACTTCGCGCATTACCGCGACGCTCCCCCCGGCCTGCGCATCTGGTGCGGCGCCACGGTGGAAGCCAGCGACGTCGAAATCCTGACGCAGTGGATCGACTGGGCCTTCGCCGAGATGAAGGCGAGCCTCGCCAAAGCGGCGTAAGCGCGCGTTTTCTTACTTCCCTCTCCCCTTGTGGGAGAGGGTGGCCGCGCGAAGCGCGGACGGGTGAGGGGGTGCCACGAACTCCGAGCCTAGCATTACCCCTCATCCGACGCGGCCTATCGGCCGCGCCACCTTCTCCCACAAGGGGAGAAGGAAGTGGGCACCGCGCTCGTTTCACTGACATCCCACTAATTGCAGGATCATCCCATGCCCGCCCCCAAAGTACTCATTTCCGACGCTCTTTCTCCCGCTGCCGTCCAGATCTTTCGGGATCGCGGTATCGAGGTCGACTTCCAGCCCAACCTCGGCAAGGACAAGGACAAGCTCGCCGAAATCATCGGCAACTATGACGGCCTCGCCATCCGCTCGGCCACCAAGGCCACCGAAAAGATCCTCGCCCGCGCGACGCGCCTGAAAGTGATCGGCCGCGCCGGCATCGGCGTCGACAATGTCGAGATTCCCGCCGCCACCGCGCGCGGCATCATCGTGATGAACACGCCGTTCGGTAATTCCATCACCACCGCCGAACACGCCATCACCCTGATGATGGCGCTGGCGCGCGAGATCCCGCAGGCGGATGCCTCCACACAGGCCGGCAAGTGGGAGAAGAACCGCTTCATGGGCGTCGAGATCACCAACAAGACGCTCGGCGTGATCGGTTGCGGCAATATCGGCGCGATCGTCGCCGACCGCGCGCTCGGCCTGAAAATGAAGGTGATCGCGTTCGATCCGTTCCTGTCGCCGGAGCGCGCCAAGGATATCGGCGTCGAGAAGGTCGAGCTTGATGAGTTGCTGAAGCGCGCCGATTTCATCACGCTGCATACTCCGCTCACCGACAAGACCAGAAACATCATCGATGCCGCGGCGATCGCGAAGATGAAGCCCGGCGTACGCATCATCAATTGCGCGCGCGGCGGCCTGGTCGATGAGGCCGCTTTGGCGGCGGCGCTGGGATCCAAGCATGTCGCGGGCGCGGCCTTCGACGTGTTCGTCGAGGAGCCCGCCACCACCAACGTGCTGTTCGGCCACCCCAACGTGATCTGCACGCCGCATCTTGGGGCGGCGACCACCGAGGCACAGGAGAACGTGGCGCTCCAGGTCGCCGAGCAGATGTCGGACTATCTGTTGACCGGCGCGATTTCCAATGCGGTCAATTTCCCCTCGATCACCGCGGAAGAGGCGCCGAAGCTGAAGCCATTCGTGGCACTTGCCGAAAAGCTGGGATCCTTTGCCGGCCAGCTCACCGAGAGCGGCATCATCAAGGTCACCATCACCTATGAGGGCGCGGTCGGCGAGATGAAGATCAGGGCGCTGACCTCGGCGGCGCTCACCGGCCTGCTGCGGCCGATGCTCGGCGACGTCAATTTCGTCAGCGCGCCGATCGTTGCCAAGGACCGCGGCATGGTGGTGGATGAAGTCGTCCGCGCCGCCCAGAGCGACTATGAAAGCCTGATCACGGTGACGGTCACGACCGAGACCCAGGAGCGCTCGGTGTCCGGCACGGTCTATGCCGACGGTCAGCCGCGCCTCGTCGACATCAAGGGCATCCGGGTCGATGCCGAATTCGGCAAGTCGATGATCTACGTCACCAACGAGGACAAGCCCGGCTTCATCGGCAAGTTCGCGTCGTTGCTCGGCGACGCCAAGCTCAATATCGCCACCTTCCATCTCGGTCGCAACAGCAAGGGCGGCGACGCGATTGCGCTGGTCGAGGTCGATGGTGCGGTACCGAACGAAGTGCTGGCGAAGGTGCAGAAGCTGCCGCAGGTCAAGCAGGCCAAGGCGCTGACGTTCTGAGAAAGCCAGAGGGAGCGCTCGCCGTTGTGCGGGCCAACGTCACGCCTCGTCCCCCGTCAAATCCCCGTCCGCAAGGCGGGGATTTTTCATGGTGGTCTCAGCCGGTTGGCCACGGGACAGCCCAGGAGTCGTGAAACGCGCGTTGGCCGGGCGACTTGCACGCAGATCTACGGGAGCCGGTCATCAGACAAGCTTAAGGTGTTCAGACAAGCTTAAGGTGTTCAGACAAGCTTAAGGTGTAAAGGATAGTTTCGGCAATTGAAATCCGGCAGCCGCCGGCTCGGCGCCGGAGAAATATCGTGAGATTGAACAATCTTCGCATTACGTCCAAGCTCGTCATTCTGGTCGCCGTCACCATGATCGGTTTGTGCGCCGCCGGTATTCTGGCGGCCTACCTGGTCAAGAGCGAGATGCTCGCGGCGCGCACCGAGCAGTTGAAGTCGATCGTCGAACTCGGCACCAACGTCGCGGCCAACGTGCAGAAGGACGTCGCGGCCGGCAAGATCAGCAAGGAAGCTGCCACCGCCGAACTGGTCCGCCGCATCGAGCCGATGACCTACGACAATGGCAACTACCTGTTTATCTACACGATGGACGGCGTCGTCGTGCATCTGCCAGGCTTCAAGGCGGGATCCGACCGGCTGAACACCTTGGTCAATGGCGTGCCCGTGACCCGCGAATTTCGTGACGGCGTCGCCGCCAAGGGCTGGGCGCTTTTGACCTATGAGTTCGCCAAGCCCAATGCTCAGGTGCTGTCGCGCAAGATGGGCTATGCGGCAGCGCTTCCCGGCTGGAACATGTTCATCGCCACCGGCGCCTATCTCGACGACCTCGACGAGCACCTCAAGCCGATCATCTGGGCGCTTGGCCTCGCGATGGTGGGCATCGCCGCCGTCGCCGGCCTGATCGCCTGGCTGATCGGCCGCAGCATCACCGGGCCGCTCCGCCAGCTCGGCACGCGGATGGGGACGCTGGCCAATGGCGCGATCGACGATGCAATTCCCTGTGTCGAGCGCGGTGACGAGGTCGGCGCCATGGCCAAGACCGTTCAGGTGTTCAAGGACAACGCGCTGCGGATTCGCGGGCTGGATCAGGATGCGGTCGCAGCGCAGGGCCGCGCCGCAGCCGATCGTCACGCCGCGATGGAGAGCATCGCCGACGAGTTCGAGCGCAGCGTCAACGGCATCGTCCGTTCGGTCTCGACCGCGGCGTCCGGTATGCAGGTCACCGCTCGATCGATGACGGCAACCGCGTCTGATGCCAGTGCACGCGCCGCCACGGTGGGCTCTGCGTCGCAACGATCCTCGGACGATGTGGGGACGGTCGCGTCGGCGGCGGAGGAATTGTCGGCGTCGGTCAACGAGGTGCTGCGCCAGGTCGCGCAATCGACCGAAGTGGCCAGCCGCGCGGTGAGCGATGCCGAGCGCACCAATGCCACCGTGCAGTTGCTGTCGCGCGGCGCCGAGAAGATCGGCGAGGTGGTGCAACTGATCCATAACATCGCATCGCAGACCAACCTGCTGGCGCTCAACGCCACCATCGAGGCGGCGCGCGCCGGCGAATCCGGCCGTGGCTTCGCCGTCGTGGCCAGCGAGGTGAAGGCGCTGGCGAGCCAGACCGCCAAGGCGACTGAAGAAATCTCCGCCCAGGTCTCGGCCATGCAGGCCTCGACCAGCGAGGCGGTGGCGTCGATCACCGGCATCACCGGCACGATCGGGGAGATGAGCGAGATCACCAGCCGCATTTCCGGCGCCGTCGAGGAACAGGGCAAGGCGACGCGCGAGATTGCGCAGAGCATCCAGTCGGTCGCAGCCGGCGCCAGCGAGATCAGCCACAATATCGGTGGCGTCACCGCCTCTGCCGAGGCCACCGGTGCGGCGGCGTCGCAGGTGCTGTCCAGCGCCCGCGAATTGGACAGTCAGTCCGGCATGCTGCGTGCAGCGGTCAGCGACTTCCTCAGCAAGGTCCGGGCGGCGTGAGGTTACTTTCCTCGTCGCTGCAGCCTGGACATGGACGATCATGTGCCGTCCTTGTTGCAGATCGAGCTGTTCGCCATGCCGGCGCCGGTTGCTGATCTCCAGATCCGACCGCCGCTGTACGGAAATGCCGCTTTTGCGCGAAGGCATTTTCTGCGACAACGACATGTTGCATTTTTCCGTAGTTCCACGGATTCGGTTGCTAATCACTGGCTAGCATATGAACGCTACTGTCGAACCAAGTCCGCCGCCGCGACCGTTCGGGAGATATCCAGTGAAATTGAACAACCTGCGCATCACCTCCAAGCTGGTCATCCTGCTAGCGGTAACGCTGGTGGGGCTGTGTGCAGCCGGCCTGCTCGCCGCCAATCTGGTGCAGAAGGAAATGCTGTCGGCGCGGATCGACCAGACCAAGGCCATTGTCGAGTCGGCTCGCAACATGGCGATCGGGCTGCAAAAGCAGGTCGATGCCGGCCAGTTCACCAAGGAAGCCGCGATCGCCGAGTTCAGCCGCCGCGCCCAGACCATGACCTACGACAATGGCGCCGGCTACGTGTTCGCCTACACCATGGACGGCGTCACGTTCTCGTCGCCGGATCCCAAGACCATCGGACAAAACCGGCTGGACGTGCAGACCAACAACAGGGCGCTGGTCCGCGAGATGCGCGACGGCGTTGCCGCCAAGGGCGATGTCACGCTGCGCTACGAAATCAAGAAGCCGGGCTCGGAAGATCTGATCCGGAAGATATCCTACGCGGTGGCGATCCCCGGCTGGAACATGTTCGTCGGCACCGGCGCCTATCTCGACGATATCAATGCCAAGCTGGCGCCGATCTTGTGGGCGCTCGGCCTGGCAATCGTCGCCATCGGCGCGATTGCCGGCCTGATCGCCTGGCTGATCGGGCGCAGCATCACCGGTCCGCTCGGGCAACTCGGCGCGCGCATGGAGACGCTGGCCAACGGCGCGCTCGATGACAGCATTCCCGGCGTGGCGCGCGGCGACGAGGTCGGCGCTATGGCCAAGACCGTGCAGGTCTTTAAGGACAACGCGCTCCGCATCCGCGGCCTCGAG
Organism: Tardiphaga sp. vice154; assembly: GCF_007018645.1. Taxonomy (NCBI): domain Bacteria; kingdom Pseudomonadati; phylum Pseudomonadota; class Alphaproteobacteria; order Hyphomicrobiales; family Nitrobacteraceae; genus Tardiphaga; species Tardiphaga sp. vice154. The sequence goes on along the minus strand of NZ_CP041399.1, from coordinate 4,356,949 downwards.
CAGGTCGAAGCCGACGCCCAGACTCGCGTCGCCGCCGAGCGCCGCGCGGCGATGCAAAGCATCGCCGACGAGTTCGAGCGCAGCGTCAATGGTATCGTCCGTTCGGTCGCCACCGCGGCGACGGATATGCAGACCACGGCGCAGTCGATGACCGCGACGGCGTCTGACGCCAGTTCACGCGCCGCCACCGTGGGCGCCGCCTCGCAGCGCTCCTCCGACGATGTCGGCACGGTGGCCTCCGCCGCCGAGGAGTTGTCGGCGTCGGTCAACGAGGTGTTGCGTCAGGTGGCGCAGTCGACCCACGTCGCCAGCCGCGCCGTGAGCGATGCCGAGCGCACCAATGCCACCGTGCAATTGCTGTCGCGCGGCGCCGAGAAGATCGGCGAGGTGGTGCAACTGATCCATAACATCGCTTCGCAGACCAACCTGCTGGCGCTCAACGCCACCATCGAGGCGGCGCGCGCCGGCGAATCCGGCCGTGGCTTCGCCGTCGTGGCCAGCGAGGTGAAGGCGCTGGCGAGCCAGACCGCCAAGGCGACCGAAGAAATCTCGGCGCAGGTGTCGGCCATGCAGGCCTCGACCAGCGAGGCGGTGGCGTCGATCACCGGCATCACCGGCACCATCGGGGAGATGAGCGAGATCACCAGCCGCATCTCCGGTGCGGTCGAGGAGCAGGGCAAGGCGACCCGCGAGATCGCGCAGAGCATCCAGTCGGTCGCCGCCGGCGCCCACGAGATCAGCAACAATATCAGCGGCGTCACCGCCTCTGCCGAGGCCACCGGTGCGGCGGCGTCGCACGTGCTGTCCAATGCACGAGACCTCGACGGCCAGTCCGGCATGCTGCGTGCAGCGGTCAGCGACTTCCTCAGCAAGGTCCGCGCAGCGTAGCCCTTGCTTTCCCTCCCCCACGAGGGGGGAGGGAACGATCAACGCGGGCTCCTCCGCCCGATCGCTTCTTTCGCTTACTTCGCCTTCAGGAAATCAGCGACTTCCAGCAGCACGAATTCGTTGTCGTCGGCCTTGTTGGGATCGCGGCTCGACGAGAACGGCAGGTTGTTGTCGTTGCCGACGATGATGTGCGTTGCATCGACGAGATCGACGTTCTCGATGGTGAAGAACGGGAAGGTCAGCACGCCGTCGTTCAGCGGCTTGCGGGCCACCTTGTCGGGGTCCTGGATCTTCATCAGGTCGATGAAGCCGATCTTGCGCACCGGCTTGCCGACATTGGCGTCGTTCATCTCGATCTTGAACACACGCTTGAACTTCGCCAGATCCGGGAAGCAGTCGGTGCCGCGCTTGCCCTCGGCGCAGGCCTTGTCCTTGGTCCCTTCGCCATTGTCGCGCTCGATGATCAGGCCGTTGTCGGCGCTGATCATGTTAAAATCGCCGATCGCATGGCCATTGTTCTCGAACACATACTGCCAGTAACGCCCGGTGAACTTCTCCGCCTTGACGTCGAACTCGAGAATTCGCGCGGCTTCCTTGCCGTCGACCTTCTCCCAATCCTTCTTCTCGGCATCCCAGATCGGGCCTTCCAGCAGGCCGTACAGGAAGCGGCCGTCCTTCGACGCCGCAAAGCCTTCATAGCCCTTGGAGCGGCGCAGGTTGACGTTGGTGAAGGTGGCGCCCGGCGCGCCAGGCGACTGCACCTGCCAATGGTCCGGCGAACGCACCGGCTTGCCGTCGGCGACGGTGTCGAACACGGCAAGAACCTTACCGGTCATGTCGGCCTTGATGATATAGGGGCCGAATTCCTCGCCGAGCCAGAAGTTGCCGTCGACGATCTGGAAGCCTTCGGTGTCGACGTCGGCGCCGGTGAGATAGCGCTTCGCGGTGTCCTCGTGGACGATGCGGAACGGCACCTTCTTGTCGGGGTCGTGCAGGAACACGGTGGCCTGGCGTTCGACCTTGCCGTTCTTCCAGTCGATCTTGTGGTGATTGAGATAGATCATGTAGTCGGCGGAGGTGTAACGCGAGCCGGCGCCGTTGTCGGTCAGCACCCAGAACGAACCGTCTGGCATCACCTTGATGCCGGAATGGCCCTGCAGCGGCTGGCCCTTCATCGGCAATGCGACGCCGGTTTCGCGCTCATAGGACTTGCCCATCACGGTGCCCAGCGCATCGACGCGCTTGCCGGTGGTGTATTTGCCCGAGGTCTTCAGGTCGTTCGGCGCATCCGCCGGGGCCTCGATGGTCGACAGCGCCGGCAGCACGGCGTGGCCGGCGAGCTTGGCGGGAAACTCGCCCTCGCTTTGCGCAAAGGCCGCGGACGACAGCAGCACGATCGACGCGACGGAACAGAGCAGTGAATGGCGCATGGTGGTTCTCCCAGAGCTATTGACGTGGCGAGTTCTGGGGGGTGGTCGTTACGGCCTGCTGACGGTTTGACGACGGGAGCGTGACAGTCGGGGAGAGCGGTGGGACATGACGCCGCGCTGCGGGTTAGTGCGCGCGCGTGTCTCTCGACATCTTTTCCACGTCGTCCCGGCTTGCGCTCCCACGCTGGCTCGCCGGGACGATACAGATTGGATTTTACTGCTTCTCGATCTTCGCGTTGGTGATCAGTCTCTCCCACAGCACCAGTTGCTCCTTCACGAACGTATCGAGCTCCTCCGGCGTCCCTGAAAACGCGTCCATGCCGAGCTCCGCCAGCCGGGCCTTCATCTCCGGCTTCTCGACGATCTTGCGGATCTCGCTGTTCAGCCTCGTCACGATCTCCTTCGGCAGGCCGGCGGGGCCGAAATAGGCCTGCCAGGAGGTGATGTTGAAATCCGGTACGCCGGCTTCCTGCATGGTGGGCAGCTCCGGCACCAGCGGCGAGCGCTTGGTCGTGGTGACGGCGAGTGCGCGCAGCGCCTTGCCGGTGACGTGCGGCAGGCCGCTCGGCACGTCGGTGAACATCATGTCGATGCGGCCGCCGATCACGTCGTTCATCGCCGGTGGCGAGCTCTTGTAGGGCACATGCAGCATCTCGATGCCGGCGTTGCGCGCAAAAGTGGCGCCCGACACGATCGCCGACGAACTGCCGGACGCATAGGTCAGCTTGCCCGGATTGTCACGGCCGTAGGCCACCAACTCGGCGACCGTCTGGGCCTTCACGTCGTTGTTGACCACCAGCATGAAGGGCAGGTCGCCGGTGCGCGCAATCGCCGTGAAATCCTTCACCGGATCGTACGTCATGGTCTTGAGCAGGAAGGGGTTCGCCGAATGCGATGTGTTGGTGGTGACGAACAAGGTGTAACCATCCGGCGCCGCACGCGCGACATAGGTCGCCGCGATCGAGCCGTTGGCGCCGGGCTTGTTCTCGATCACGATCGGCACACCGAGCGCTATGCCGAGCTGCTGGGAGATGATCCGCGTGGTCACATCGGTGCCGGAGCCGGCGGCAAACGGCAATACCAGCGTGACGGTGCGGTTCGGGTAGGTTGAAGTCTGTGCGGATGCGGCGCTGGTGAGGCTTGCTGTAACAACAGCGGCAGCCAACCATCGAATTCCGTGACGCAAAATCATTCTGTCGCTCTCCCTGCGCGCCGGCCTTGGTGGCCGGCTGTTGTTGCGGGCAGGCTAAACGAGGTTGGCGCGATCAGGAAGCCCTCCCGGCTGTCGTCCCGCGAAAGCCTGTGCTCAATCCAGCGCGCTCTCGATGGTGCAGACGACGCCGGTCGGCAGGAAGTCGACGGTCGCGCTGCCGCCGAGCTGGTCGCGGGCGCCGCGTTCGATCAGACGCGATCCGAAACCCCTGCGTGTCGGGGCGTGCACATGTGGGCCGCCGGTCTCGACCCAGGTCAGGTGCAGCCCGTCGTGGTCCGGCTCGGTCAGATGCCACGCGATGCTGATGCAGCCCGTGTCGTTTGCCAGCGCGCCGTATTTCGCGGCATTGGTGGCGATCTCGTGCAGGATCATCGACATCATCACCGCGCGCGGCGGCGCCAGCGGCACCTTCGGGCCATGAATGTGCACGCGGCTCGAGCCGATCACCGCATAGGGCTGCAGCACGCGGTGCACGACGTCGTGGATGCCGGCGCCGGTCCACTTCTCCTGGCTGAGCAGGTCATGCGCGCGGGCCAGCGCGCCGAGCCGGCCGTCGAAGGCGTCGCGTTCGGCCTTGCTGGCGCTGCGGAAGGTCTGGCTGGCGATCGCCTGCAGCACCGCGAGCGTATTCTTGACGCGGTGGTTGAGTTCTTCCACCAGCAGCACGTGCAGCGCCTCGCCGCGCGCGATCGCGCTGGCCATGCGAAGCGCAAAGCCGATCCCGATCAATAGCAACAGCACGCCGATCGCGATGGTGATGGCGAGATCGCGCCACAGCGGAGAGGCCAGCGAGGCCTGCGCGATCCCGACGCCGATGATCCATCCCGAGACCTGCGAGTGCGCGACTGCGGTGATCAGCGGAACGCCCTCCAGCGACACCGTTTCTAGCGAGGCTTCCGGTGCCTTGAACATCTCGGCGAACAGGGTCGGCGATGCCCGCTTGCCGACGGTCTGCTGCGGGTTCGGCACCCGCGCGAAGTTGATGCCCTCGGCATCGAACATCGACATCGTCCAGTCCGCATTGGGGCGCTGTTTTTCCAGCATGTCCTGGAACATGGCGATCGGCGGCGTGAACGAAATCACATAGACGACCCGCCCGCCGATGCTGACCGGCACTTCCACCGTCAGGATCGGCTTGTTCAGCACCGAGCCGATGAACAGTTTCGAGTAGGCCGGGCGGCCGGTATCGAACACCTTGCGGGTGATCTCGACGTTGTTGCGCCGGGGCAGCAGAGAGGCGTCGGTTGCCAGCGAGGAAAACAACTGGCGGCCGTCGCGGTCGGAGACCAGCAATACGCCGCCCGGCGAATACTGGTCGAGGAAACCCGAGGCGATGCCGCGGAACCGGTCGAAGTCGCCGGCGCGCAGCGAATTGGTCAGTGCCAGCAACTGCAGGCTGCCGGTCATGCGCAGTACTTCGCCATCGAGCACGGTGCGCAGGCTGCGCGCCGTCGCCAGTACCCGCGCGGACGCCTCGACGCGATCCTTCTGATAGCCGCGGGTGATGATGACGCTGGCAAAGATGATCAGTGGCAGCATGGTGCCGGCAACAAGCAACGCCAGCCGCATCGGCAATGAGATTTTCCGCATGCGGGCCCCGAAGGTGTTTGGCGAATACGTCAGCGAACCAGTCCCGCAATCATAGGGTCGATCGCGCCGCGCCGCTATGGTTTTCGAGAGACCGGGCCTGCCGCCGCTACGCCACGAAAACCCTCGCCAGCACCCGCGCGTAGCCGGCGAGGTGCATGCAGGCCATCGTCACTGGCGGGACACACGCCGTTCATGCAGCCGGTGTTGCAGATCGTGCTGGCGGTGGGCATCCTCATCGGCGGCTAGCGCGGGCCTATCGCGCGCTGCAGCCGCGCGCGGATTGATACCAGGACACCCGCCGTTGAAAACACGATTGGCCGCGTCGGACGGATGACTTCGCGGGGATAGGTCGCGTGGCGTACCGAGAAAAACTTAATGTTGCATGATCGAGATACCACTTGCGCCCGTCGCGCAAACCTTTCGTTAAGGCAGAATTATGCTCCACGCCATAGCTTGACGGCACAATTCAAAGGAACGTGTCATGCAAATCGGTCGTCTGTTTTCGCTCTCAATGCTCTCGGTGACGGGGCTGGCGGTTCTTCTGGGCGCCGAGATTCTCGTTCCACAGTATCGAACCATGGCGAGCAAGAGTGAGGCCATCAAGGCCGTTGAGGCGTATGGTGCGGTCCTTGTGGTCGGACAAAACGTCGCCGGGCAGCGTGCACCCTATGTCGGGCCTCTTTTCCAGGACGCTGCCGCTACGCCCGCCCAACTGGAGGGGATCCAGAAGGCCGTCAAGTCCTCCGATGATGCATTCGCGAAAGCGCGGACGGCGCTCGCTGCGTTGAGCGACGGCGCATCGGTGATCGAGGTGCTGAACCAGGCCGCGGCAAGTCTGTCGGATACGCGCGCTGCAGTCGACCGCGTCATGCCCGTTGCGATGACGGCGCGTGACCCCGCGATCGTCAAGGGGTTCCTGCCCGGCGTCGGCAAGGTGGTCTCGATGATCGAGCCGCTCCTGAACCGCCTCGAAAATAAGGTCGTGGTTGCGGACGCGTCGCTCACGTCGCTGCTGACGCTTGCCCGCACGGGACAGGATATGCGCGTCGCGGCGGGCTCCCGCGCCGCGACATTTACACTTCCGCTCGGCACCCGTCGTGCGCTGACCGCGGCCGAACTATCCTTGATGGATCGCGGCCAGGGCCGCATCGAGGCGGGTCGCGAACGCCTCGAGGCCCTGGTCGATCAGCTCGGCAAGCCGGAGCGGTTGGTCGTCCCGCTCAACGCGGCGATCCAGAAGTACTTTGTCGAGGTTGCGCCGATGATCGACAAGGAGATTCCCGCGGGCCGCACCGATGGCAACTACGTCATGACATCGACTGAACTGGCCAACGTCATCGTGCCGGCAATTCAAGGCTTCCTCGGCTTGCGCGACGTCGCGATTGCCGATGCGCTGGATCGTGCGCGTGCCGGCCGTGATGAAGCCATGCTGATGCTTGCTTTGACCGGTGCGGCGGTGCTGGCCCTGCTCGGCGTCGTCGCCGGCGTGACCTTCATGCTACGTCGTCGCGTGATCGCGCCGCTGGCCACGATAACGGAGGCGGTCAGCGAACTTGCCGCCGGTCGGCATGACGTGACGATCCCGGCGATCAATCGCACCGACGAGATCGGCACGATGGCCAAATCGCTTCAGGTGTTCAAGGAAGCCCTCATCTCCAAACAGGCCGCCGACGAGGCTGCCGCGGTGGAAGCCGACGCCAAGATCCAGCGCGGCCAGCGCATCGATACGATGACGCGTGATTTCGAGGCGATGATCGGCGAGATCGTCGAGACCGTCGCATCGGCGTCCACCGAACTGGAGGCATCCGCGGGAACGCTGACATCGACCGCCGAGCGTTCCGAGCAGATGACCACGCTGGTGGCGGCGGCGTCGGAAGAAGCCTCGACCAATGTGCAGTCGGTGGCCTCCGCTACCGAGGAGATGGCCTCGTCCGTGAACGAGATCAGCCGCCAGGTCCAGGACTCCGCGCGGATCGCGAGCGAGGCGGTGGTGCAGGCGCAGTCGACCAATGATCGCGTCGGCGAACTGGCCAAGGCGGCTTCGCGCATTGGCGATGTGGTCGAGCTGATCAATACCATTGCCGGGCAGACCAATCTGCTGGCGCTGAACGCGACCATCGAAGCCGCGCGTGCCGGCGAAGCCGGTCGCGGTTTTGCGGTGGTAGCGTCCGAGGTGAAGGCGCTGGCCGAGCAGACCGCCAAGGCGACCGGTGAGATCAGCCAGCATATCACCGGCATCCAGGCGGCGACGCAGGAATCGGTGAATGCCATCCGGGAGATCGGCAATACCATCGGGCGGATGTCAGAGATCGCCTCGACCATCGCCTCGGCGGTGGAAGAGCAGGGCGCGGCGACGCAGGAGATTTCCCGCAACGTCCAGCAGGCGGCGCAGGGGACCCAACAGGTTTCCACCAATATCACCGACGTGCAGCGCGGCGCCAGCGAGACCGGGCTGGCGTCCTCTCAGGTGCTCCATGCCGCCAAGTCGCTGTCCGGCGAGAGCGCGCGTCTCAAGGCCGAGGTCGCCCAGTTCCTGACCTCGGTACGCGCCGCATAAGCAGAACCGGGTTTGACTGCATCGCGTCCCGCACGCGATGCAGCGTGACCACGTGGCCGGCCAGGCGCGCATCGATCGTCATCGACAATGGCTGCGGAAATGCGATGGCGCAGGTCTGGTCGTGTCTATCGTCGCGACGCCACGAAGACGCCGGCCAGCACCAGCCGGTCATCGAGGCGGCGATGCCGAGCCCTTGCGCCCATGTCAGCCGCACGCCGAACAGGATCTGCGTCCACAGCGCCACGCAGAGCGGCCCGGCCGACTGGATCAGCAGCGCGTTCTGCGCCTGCGTGTATTTCAACCCCCAATAGGCCAGCACGGTATTGGCGGCAAAGCCGGTGAAGGCCAGCGCCAGCATCAACGGCCCGTGGGCCCGGAGCACCGGCCAGTCGCGCCTGAGATGCGGCCAGGCCAACGGCAGCAGCAGCAGGAAGGCGCCGACCCAGCGCACGCAGGCCATCGTCACCGGCGGGACATGGCCGGAGACATAGCGGCCCAGCACGAGATTGCCGGCCCAGAACAGCGAGGTCAGGCTGAGCAGCAGATAGGGCTGGTTGGAAATCCAGACGATGCCGGCGAATCGGGAGGAGGATTCGGGGGGCATCGCGTTCCATCGTTCAAGGATGGCAACGTGCTGCGCGGGGCGGCATTTTGCCTGATGTCGGCGCCACGCCGCCGCTCTTGATATGTCGAGTCGGCGAAACCGTTCTGGTGTCAGATAATTAGAGTCAAGTAAAAAAATCTTTTAGATTGTACCGTTGGCGACCTACAGCGTTAACGTGTTTCACATCGTCCGGGCCTACGATCAATCCAACGCCAATTCATTTGGCCAATCAATTTAAATGAGCACCGACGCCGCTTGTTGCGCGCGGCCGATCCGTAAGAGGTTCGGCCGATGCGCCGTCCTGTCAGGAGATTGCCCATGTCGTCGTCCGTCCTGCCGAAATCGCGTCGTGCGCTCGGTCTTGTCCCCCGCATCATGCTGATGTCGGTGTCAGGCATTCTGGTGCTCGGTATCTGCGTCACCGGAGTCGCCAAGGTGCTGCTGGAGCGCAGCGCGACCAAGGCGGCGGCCGACCGGGTCGAGACCAACATGCGCGTGGCGTGGGACGTGCTGCGCGCCCGCGGTACCAGCTTCAAGGTCGAGGATGGCAAACTGCTGGCGGATAGCAGCGTGCTGAACGGCGACGTCGCAGTGGTCGACAAGGTCAAGAGCCTGGTTGGCGGCACCGCGACCATCTTCCTCAAAGACACCCGCATCGCGACCAATGTGCAGAAGCCGGACGGCAGCCGCGCCACCGGCACGCCGCTGGCGCGCAGCCCGGCCTATGATGCCATCTTCGAGCGCAAGGCGCCGTTCCGCGGCGAGGTCACGATTCTCGGTGAGAACTACATGACGGCCTATGACCCGATCCTTTCCGCCTCCGGCGACGTGCTCGGCATCCTCTATGTCGGCATCAAGAAGGTCGAGTTCCTGCAAGCCGCCAACGAGACGTTCTGGACCATGATCTATGTGACCGTCGGCGTGATGCTGGCGGCGATCATCGCCAGCTACCTCGCTGCACGCAGCAGCATGGCGCGGCCGCTGAACGCCGCCATTACCACCATGAAGCGGCTCGCCGAGGGCGACCTCACCGTGGATACGCCAGTATATCGCCGCCACGACGAGATCGGTGAAATCATGTCGGCGCTGGCGGTCTTCAAGGCGAATGGCCTCGAGGTCGAACGCATGAAGACCGAACAGGGCATCGAGACGCAGCGTGCCGCGGAGGCACGCAAGAGCGAAATAATGAAGCTCGCCGACGGCTTCGAAGGCGCCGTCGGCCGGATCGCCGAAACGGTATCTTCTGCCTCGAAGGAACTGGAGAGCTCGGCCGCCACGCTGACGTCCGTCTCGGCACGTTCGCAGTCGCTGGCGGTCGCGGTCGCCGCCTCGGCGGAAGAAGCCTCCACCAATGTACAAACAGTTGCTTCGGCGACGGAAGAAATGGCGTCGTCGGTCAACGAGATCAGCCGCCGGGTACAGGACTCCGCGCGGATCGCCAATGATGCGGTCGGGCAGGCCAGCGACACCAACCGGCGGGTCGGCGAACTGGCTGCGGCGGCGAGCCGGATCGGCGACGTCGTCGAACTGATCAATACTATCGCCGGCCAGACCAACCTTCTGGCGCTCAACGCGACCATCGAGGCGGCACGCGCCGGCGACGCCGGCCGTGGCTTTGCGGTGGTTGCCGCCGAGGTGAAGCAACTCGCCGAGCAGACCGCGAAGGCCACCAGCGAGATCAGCCAGCAGGTCGATGGCATTCAGATGGCGACCAGGGATTCCGTCGCGGCGATCCGCGAGATCGGCAACACCATCGGCCAGATGTCGGAAATTGCATCCGCCATTGCCGCGGCGGTCGAAGAGCAGGGCGCCACCACGCACGAAATCTCGCGCAACGTGCAGCAGGCCGCGACGGGCACGTTGCAGGTCAGCGCCAATATTGCCGATGTGCAGCGGGGCGTCGATGAATCCGGCACGGCTGCTTCGCAGGTGCTGTCGGCCGCGCAGTCGCTGTCCGGCGAAAGCACTCGCTTGAGCCAAGAAGTCGGACGCTTCCTGAATTCGGTACGCGCCGCCTGAGCTGAAAACCAAAACGCGCCGCGGCAGCGAGCCGCGGCGCGTTGATCGAGGTCGAAATTCAGGAATCGATTACCAGCGGCGATTCCAGTCCCAGCCGCCATTGTCCCACGATTCTTCCTGAGCGGCACGACGGGCGGCGTCCCGGGCGGCCTTGCCGCGCAGGCGCGGCTGCGGTCCCTGCCCATAGGCCGGCGCACGACCGTAGGCGAAGGCCGGGTTCTGGATGCAGTCTCCGCCAATGCCGCTCACGGTCGCCATGCACTGCCGCATGGTATCGAACGAGCAGCTCGGGTTGAACCCTGACGTGATGGTTCGCGAGCAGACCGGATAATCGCGGGCCATGCCGGGCGAGGCGCCCATCACGACGAGCAGGGCGGTAGCAGCGAGAAGCGAGCGCATGGCATATCTCCGGTTGTTTCAATAACATAATCGCATGCGCCGATTGTCGTTCCGCAGCGCGCACAAATCCAGTCAATCTTTTGCCGATCGACGGCCCTCACGCCACCAGTTCTGCGGCCTCCGCCCCGAGCGCCGCCATCGCGGCGGTGGGCTCGATCTCGATCTGCAGGCCGCGCTGGCCACCATTGAGATAGACGGTAGGGTGCGAAAGCGCAGCGCGTTCGATCGCCACCGGGATGCGTTTTTTCTGACCGAACGGGCTGATGCCGCCGACATGGTAGCCGCTCAGCCGCTCGGCGTCCGCCGGGCGCATCATCTTTGCGGCCTTGCCGCCGAACGCCGCCGCGCATTTCTTCATGCTGACCTCCTTGTCCGACGGCACCACGACGCAGACCGGCCGGCCATCGACCTCGGCCATCAACGTCTTCAACATCCGCTGCGGTGCCACGCCGAGTGCGTCCGCCGCCTGCAGGCCGATGCTGTCGGCGTCGGGATCGTAGGCGTATTCATGCAGCGTGAAATCCACGCCCAGCCGGCTCAGCGCCTGCGTCGCGCGGGTGGTCTTCGACATCGTGCTCCCTTGCCGGCTGCGCCGCAGGAACCTGTTGCGATGCTCCACGTTGGCCCCGCGAAGCCCGAGGAGATCATCATGGGACTAGCAACTTACGCCATTATCGCGACCGGCAAAACCACAACCGACGGCGACGAGATTTCCGGTAAATGGGGCGTGCTGCATGACGGCAATGTCGAGGGGATCTACGACACCAAGGAATCGGCCTTCGAATCCGCCGTTGCCGCGGCTTCGCTGGCGGTCCGCCAGGGTCATGAGGTGCATGTCAGCGTCCCCGCCGGTAAATCCGGCAATCGCACCGCCCTTGGCGGCGCGACCAGCTAACCCGTAAGGAGCCGGCATGACCGACAAGAACCCGATCGAAGACATCCAGGAAACGCCCGCCGACGATCCGCGCGAACGCAGCGACTGGACGGACCATCCGGGCACCGACGAGCCGTGGAAACAGCCGGCGCACAACGTGCAGGATCCCGCCGCGCCGCAGACGCCGAAGCCCGATCTGGAAAAATGGGGCGAAACCAACACGCATTCAATGACCGGGCTGCCGCGACTGCGGCAGCCCGTACGAGGTGTGCCTACTTCGCGGGCGCGGCCTTCTTGAAGTCCGCAAAACATTCGTCCAGCACCTGACGGGTGAATTTGCCGATCGAGGCGTATTCGATCTCGGTCAGGTTGGCGAGCGACACCCGTGCGGAGGTGTCGACCACTTCGAAGCCGTTGCCCGGCAGCAGCACCACGCCGGTTTCTTCGGCCAGCCGGAACAGGAAGCTGATGCCGAGGTCGCTCTTGATGAACCAGGCGCGGAATTCCGGGCCGTACAGCGTGCCGCCGATTTCCTGCAGGTCGATCAGCGAATAGTAGTTGACGTCGTTGAGCTGGTGCGGGGCGATCACGCCCATGTTGCGGTACAGCGTCTGGTAGCGCTTGCGGATCAACTGCTTGGCGGCGTCCTTGTAGCGTTGGTCGCGGTCCATCAGCCCGTTCAGCGCGAACAGCGCCATCTGCAATTGCTGCGGCACCGACAGGCCGGCGGTGTGGTTCAGCGCCACCGCGCGGCTGTCGGCGACAAGCCGGTCGATGAATGCGAGGTCGCGCGGCGTCGTGGTCAGCGAGGCATAGCGCGTATCGAGCAACAGCTTGTCCGCCTCCGGCAGCGCCTTGAGTGCGGCGTCGAACACGTTGTCGTTGTGCAACGCCATCGCGCCGAGCCGCCAGCCGGTGGCGCCGAAGAACTTCGAGAAGGAATAGACGCACAGCGTGTTGCGCGGGCATTTGGCGAACAGCGACACAAAGTCGTCGGCAAAGGTGCCGTAGACGTCGTCGGTGACGATGAACAAATCGGGCCGCTTCTCGACGAGTGCGGCGAGCTGGTCCAGCACGGCGTCCGACAGTTTGGATGATGGCGGGTTGCTCGGGTTAACCAGGCAGAAGATCTTCACCGCAGGATCCAGCAATTTGTCGATTTCCGACTGCGGCAACTGCCAGTCGTCGAGCCGGTCCATCCGGATGTCGATGACCTCAAGGCCGTATTCGGCGAGCACCGGGATTTCCAGATAGGGCGAGAAGATCGGCGTGGCGATGGCGATCCGGTCGCCGGGCTTGACCAGCAAATTGGCGCGCAATGTCTGGAAGATGTAGGTCATCGCCGCGGTGCCGCCCTCGGTGGCGAATACCGAGAACTCGCCGCGCGGCGGCAGCGGGCCGAACATTTCCTGCGCGAGATAGGCTTTGACGATCTCCTCGGTGTGCACCAGCATCCGCGGCGGCGTCGGATAGTTGCAGCCGAGAAACGCGCTGACCATCTCGAACATAAAGGATTCAGGATCGAGGCCGAGCTGGTCCTTGATATAGGACAGCGCGGCGCGCAGGAAGCGCACGCCGTCGGAGTCGCGGTGATGGTTCGCATAGGCGTCGAAGCGCTCGACGATGCCGTCATGCTCGGGCAGGCCGCCGAAGCCGCTGTCGAGGTAGGAGTAGGAGCGCTCGGCCTCGCGCAGCGAGAAATCGCCGAGGCTGAGAAACGCCCAGCGCGGCAGGGTGGCGAGAAAATTCGGATTGCCGCGGCCGGCGTTCAGCATCAGGCGCTGCGCATCCGAGGACGCGATCTCCATCAACTGGTCCTTCAGTTCGAAGGGGCTCAGCGTGGCGTATTGCGTGTAGTCGCGGGTGGGGTTCAGCATGACGGTCTCCTCAAAGGTCGATGGAAGGTGTCGATGGCGTTATGGCGTCGCGTTGGTGGTGACGATGCCGACGATGACGGGTCCCCACAGCGTTAGGAACACGTTGGCGACCGCATAGGTGACGGTGAACGACACCACCGGCGTGGCGTTGCCGGCCTTTTCCAGCAGGGCTGCGAAGGCCGGATTGGCGCTGCGACCGCCGGCCACGCAGGCCAGCGCCTCGATCGGATTCTGGATGCGCAGCACATAGTAGGAGAAGAAGAAGGTGACGATCTGCGGGATCAAGGTGACGCCGACGCCGAGGAAGAACAGCGTCAGGCCGTAATGCTGGATCGCCACCAGCGCCTGCGGGCCGGCGGAGATGCCGACGATCCCGACGAACACCGCGAGACCGAAGTCGCGCAGGAAGTTGGAAGCGCCCTGCGGCAGGGCTGCAAACTTCGGATGTACGCTGCGCAGCCAGCCGAACGTCAGGCCGGACAGCAGGCAGCCGCCGCCGCTGCCGATCGAGATCGGAATGCCCCAGATCCGGAACTGGATCATGCCGAGCGCGATGCCGATCAGCATGCCGATGCCGAAGAAGATGAAGTCGGTCACCGCTGCTGCGGTGATCTTGTAGCCGATCTTGCCCTGCACGCGGTTGAGGTCGGCCGGGCTGCCGGTGAAGTGCAGCTCGTCGCCACGCTTGACCACGAGCTTGTCGAGCACCGGCAAATCGAGGCCCATGCGCTTGACCGCCGTGAGAAACACGCCGTGCCGGGTTTCGACATTGGCGTGATCGTGGATGTCGGCGATGGTACGGTCGTTGAGGGCGCGGTTGGTGAGGATGATCTCGCGGTTTTCCTGCACCAGCAGCAGCCCGTTCGGCGGGGTGACTTCGCGGCTGAACAGCGGCGATGCGGTCGGCAACTTGTCGATCTTGCCGGTGATCGCGACGCGGTCGCCGGCCGCGATCTCGAGCGTGTCGGCGAGGTCGAGCGTCTTGCCCTCGCGGTAGATCGCCTCGATGGAAGCGTCCGACAATTGCCGGTCGATCGCCAGCACGGAGAGATCCACGGCCTTGCTGCTATCCGTGACTTCATAGATCCGGGTGGCGATTTGGCTCGCCGCATTGAACTGGCCGGGGTCCAGTTCGCCGCGCCCGCCGGATAGCTGCGCGGCGAGCTTGATCGCTTCGGCGCGAATATCCCACTTCATGATCAGCGGCAGGAACCAGCTCACCATGATGATCGGGCCGAGCGAGCCGAAAATGTAGCAGACCGCGTAGCCGACCGCGACGTTGGTCTGCATGGTTTTTATGAGGTCGGGCGCGAGACCGAGCTTGCCGATGGCGTCGCCGGCGGTGCCGATGATCGCCGATTGCGTCAGGCCGCCGGCGGCCAGCCCTGCGGCCATGCCGCGGTCGAGCCCGAACAGCCAGGCAGCGCTGAGCACGCAGAGCAGGCCGGTGAAGCACATCACGAATGCGGAGGCGAGCTGGTTCAGCGAGCGGCGATTCAGTGCGTGGAAGAATTGCGGACCGCCCTGGAAGCCGACCGCGTAGATGAACAACGCGAAGAAGATGCCCTTGATGCCGGCGTCGATGTCGACGCCGAACTGGCCGATGATGACGCCGACCAGCAGCGTGCCGGCAATGCCACCCAGCGTGAAACTGCCGATCTTCAACTTGCCGACAAAATAGCCAATGGCGATGGTGAGAAACAGCGCGAGCAACGGCTCGGTGGTCACCAGTCGGTGCAGCACGTCCATGTGAACTTTCAAGGATTGGAGAAGCGCCCGGCCGCGCACGGCGCTCGGCATGGGGCAGCGACGCGCAACGTCATGCGCGACCGCCGCGGCGGGCCGCGGGCAGGGTGAGGCAAAGCAGGGATAGCAAGCAGGATGGGGGCTGCGGACCTGGGCAGACAGGGTCGTCTTCGCGTCGGCTCCAACTGAGCGCGTGATGGATGGCTCGCCTGACCCTATGCGCTATTTCGGACTGAGCGGTTTGATCTGCATCAAGTTAAATCAGTGGGATAGGTGGACTATGCTGTGATTCATCAGTCGCCCATCGAACATGCGCGTGATGGGCTGTTCAAGAAGCCCATGGCCTGCGTCGCTCCAGCGGAGAGATGCTCTCCTTCCTCCAGCAGAGATCAGCCATGCGCACGATCAAGCGGCACTTCACCCTTCGCGCGCTTCTCGAAACGCGCGCCAACGTCATCCGCTGCGCGCGCCGTCTGCCAGTGGGAGAGAAGCGGACCCAACTGCGCCGGTTCGGCATCCAGATCCGCGCTTTGTGCCGCAACAGTACCTGGCTCAACGCCAACGTCATCGACGGCCCGCTGCTGCCCGACCGCAAGCCGGCCGCGAAGCTGCCGGTGGAGTATGGTGTCTCCGTCGCTATCGAGCGTGAATTGCAGGGCGCACTAGGCTACCGACCTGTCCGCCGAAGCTCGTAGAGAAGGCGAAAGCGTATTGCGTCGCCCTTGGTCGGATATCTAAATCGCGGCGATGGCTTCGATCTCAATCAGAAAGTCTGGCCCGTATAGTTTCGATACTTCGATCAGCGTCACTGCCGGGGCTGCTGCCGGCGTCACGGTGGCGAAGAACTCGTTGCGCGCTGCGCGATAGGCCTGAAGGTTCGCCATGTCGCGTACGAACACTGTGAGCTTGACCAGATGGGCCGCCGTGCATCCGACTGCCTGAAGCGCTATGGCAAGATTACGGAACACCTGCCTCGCCTGCTCGGCGAAATCATCCCTGCCGACCAGTTCGCCGTGCGCATCAAGCGCGGTCTGCCCGGCGATGTAGATGGTGCGGCCACCTTGGACCTCGACGATCTGGGAATAGCCTGGCGGTTCGCCCAGTGCAGCCGGGTTGATGCGTGTGACGCTCGCCGTCATCGCGGACCCGACGGGCAGCCCTCGATCGCTCGGCGGCGATTGAACATCAGTTTATCCATCGTCTCGCCCTGCGTCGCTCAGCCGGGCAAAGCGGGAACTTCGGCCCACAAGCCGCCTTTCTCCGCATCGTGAATGACGATCTTGATCTTCATGGCGAACTCCGCTCCGACAGGATCGATCAGGCGAGGCCAAAATTCAAGCCGCCATTGCCGCAGCCACCGTTTCGGAAATCCCATACGGTCGATGCCACCCGGCGCCCCCGGATATTCAGGGGATATCAAGGGTTTGCGCAGCTCCTCCGGGGCGCTTTTTGCGCCCTTTAACTTGCTTCCCCGGGCCGCATCCGTTAATCCCCCTCATGCCTCGCATGCGAGCGGCCGCGGCCGCGTTTGGCTGGGCGCAGTGGCGTGATCCGGGGAACGGCAGACCGTTTTTCGTATGATCGCGCTTCGACACGTGATTCAGGGATTACCTCGAAATGACCAATGTTGTCGTCGTCGGCGCCCAGTGGGGCGACGAGGGAAAAGGCAAGATCGTCGACTGGTTGTCGGAACAGGCGGACATCGTCGCCCGTTTCCAGGGCGGCCATAATGCCGGCCACACGCTGGTCATCGACGGCAAGACCTACAAGCTGGCGCTGCTGCCGTCCGGCGTGCTGCGCCCCTCCAAGCTCGGCGTGATCGGCAACGGCGTGGTGTTCGACCCGCAGGCCTTCCTCGACGAGGTTGCCAAGCTGCGCGGCCAGGGCGTCCATATCGGCCCGGACAATCTGCGCATCGCCGAGAACGTCACGCTGATCCTGCCGCTGCATCGCGAACTCGATTCGCTGCGTGAGAACGCCAGCAAGGCCAATGCGATCGGCACCACCCAGCGCGGCATCGGCCCGGCCTATGAAGACAAGGTCGGCCGCCGCGCCATCCGGCTGATGGATCTCGCCGATCCCGACACGCTGCCGAACAAGATCGATCGGCTGCTGGCGCATCACAATGCGCTGCGCCGCGGCTTTGGCCTGCCGGAACATGACGGCGCCGAGATCCAGAAGGGCCTGATGGCGCTGGCGCCGGAACTGCTGCCCTATGCCGAAGCCGTCTGGCGGCTGCTCGACCAGAAGCGCCGCGAGGGCAAGCGCATCCTGTTCGAGGGCGCGCAGGGCGCGCTGCTCGACGTCGACCACGGCACCTACCCCTACGTGACCTCGTCGAACACCGTGGCGGCGCAGGCCGCGACCGGCACCGGCATGGGTCCGGGCTCGGTCGGTTATGT
This sequence comes from Tardiphaga sp. vice154, assembly GCF_007018645.1. NCBI lineage: Bacteria > Pseudomonadati > Pseudomonadota > Alphaproteobacteria > Hyphomicrobiales > Nitrobacteraceae > Tardiphaga > Tardiphaga sp. vice154. The sequence goes on along the minus strand of NZ_CP041399.1, from coordinate 4,339,350 downwards.
GCTGGGCATCTGCAAGGCCTACACCACCCGTGTCGGCGCAGGTCCCTTTCCGACCGAGCTCGACAACGAGATCGGCCGCAAGATCGGCGAGCGCGGTCGCGAATTCGGCACCAATACCGGCCGTCCGCGCCGCTGCGGCTGGTTCGACGCCGTTCTGGTCCGCCAGACCGTCCGCACCTGCGGCATTCACGGCCTGGCGCTGACCAAGCTCGACATTCTCGATGGCTTCGACAGCATTGAGGTCTGTGTCGGTTACATGCTGGACGGCAAGGAAATCGACTATCTGCCGGCCGGCGAGGGCGCCCAGGCCCGTATCGTGCCGGTCTACGAGACCATCGAAGGTTGGAAGGAACCGACCGCCAATGCGCGTTCCTGGGCCCAACTACCGGCGCAGGCCATCAAGTATGTGCGCCGCATCGAGGAACTGGTGGGCTGCCCGATCGCTTTGCTTTCCACCAGCCCGGAACGCGAAGATACTATCCTCGTGCAAAATCCTTTCGAGGCTTAACGAACTATTACCGGAATGCCCGCAAACTGCGGGCATTCACAGACTCGAGTACCGATGGCCGACTACTACCCGCTGATTGCCCGTGCCATCGCCGGACTGGACCCCAGTGCTCCCGGCGAAAGCCGGCGCGCGCTCTATGAACGCGCCCGCAGCGCGCTGATCGCGCAATTGCGCAGCGTCGAGCCGCCGCTCAGCGAATCCGAGATCACCCGCGAGCGGCTGTCGCTCGAGGAAGCCGTCCGCAAGGTCGAATCCGAGGCCGCCCAGCGCGCCCGCGATGCGACGCGCGGCGACGCCAAGCCGCGCGCCGGCGACGCCTTCCGCAGCAATAATCCGCGCGGCAATGCCACGGCGATCGATCCATCGCCGCGCGGCCGCCAGCCGATCACGCCATCGCCGCGGGAGCCCGCGCCGCCGCGTGACACGCCGCGCGACGCCGCTCCGCGCGCTGAAGAGCCGCGTTCAAATCGCAATTTGCGCGTCGATCCGCCGCCGATCCCGCGCCAGCAGCCGGCAGCCGGCATGCCGGACCCCGGCCAATCGCCTGCGCTGCCGCCGACCCGGGAGCGCAGCGCCGCCCCGCGCCGGCTCGAAAATACCCCGCCGCCGGCCGCGCCCGCGCTGGGCGCCGCCGCGATGCGCGGCTTCCGCGACGTCACCGCGGATGTCGACGATCTCGGCCGCGCCGCCGCGCAGGCCAACCGCGCCGCGCGAAAAACCTACGCCAACGTGCCGTCGCCGACGCCGGAATTCGACCGGCTCGAGCCGACCATGGAAGACCGCAGCGAGGTGTTCGGCTACGACGAGCCCGCCGATGAGCCCGCGCCGCCGGAATCCCGGATCCGCGAGCCCAAGCTGAAGAAGGAAAAACCGCCGAAGCCGCCGAAGCCGAAGCGCGTCAGCGGCGGTTTTCCGGTCCGCACCGCGGTGCTGATCGGTCTGGCGATGATCCTGATCGGCACGGCCATCCTCGCCGGCCCCCGGCTGCTGCAGATGGTCGGCCTCAGTTCCCCGACGCCGGTGGTGGTCGATTCCTCGAAGGAAGCGCCATTGGCGCCGAAGCCGAAGATCGCCGACCGGGTCGGCCAGCCCTCCACCGGCGAGACGCTGGCGCCGGTGGCGCAGCGCGTCGTGCTGTATGACGAGGATCCGGCCGAGCCGAAGGGCAAGCAATATGTCGGCACGGTGGTGTGGCGCACCGAGCCGATCAAGGCCTCCGGCGGCAAGCCCGCTGACGTCGCGGTGCGCGCCGATGTCGATATTCCCGAGCGCAAGCTGAAGATGACGATGTCGTTCCGCCGCAACACTGACACCTCGCTGCCGGCCAGCCACACCGCCGAACTGACCTTCGTGCTGCCGTCCGATTTTCCCGGCGGCGGCGTCGCCAACGTGCCGGGCGTGTTGATGAAGTCGAACGAGCAGGCGCGGGGCACGCCGCTCGCAGGCCTCGCCGTCAAGGTCACTGACGGTTTCTTCCTGGTGGGTCTCAGCAACGTCGAGAGCGACCGCGTCCGCAATTTGCAGCTCCTCAAGGAGCGCTCCTGGTTCGATATCCCGCTGGTCTATTCGAACCAGCGCCGCGCCATCATCGCGATCGAGAAGGGCTCGCCCGGCGAGCGCGCCTTCAATCAGGCTTTTGCGAGCTGGGGCGAGTAGGGCGTAGCCCGGATGCAGTCAGCGCGCCGTCTTGCGGCGTGGTGACGAAATCCGGGGAAGGCATTGATGGTTGATGGGCCGGCCCCGGATTGTCATCCGGGCTACCGCAATCAAGGCGCACCATCCGCGCCGGCCTCGACCGCATGACTCAGCAAGGCGCGCCGGTCCGTCTCGCCCCCGCGGGCGATGTGCAGGATGCTCTGCGCCATCTTGGCCTTGGTCGCGGGCGTGCGGTGCTGCACGGCGATCTGCTCGACCGCGATCTCCAGCAATTCACGCAAGGCGGCCACCGAGCGGGCGTCGAGATAAGGCTGCGCGTTGATCGTCATGGTCGGTCTCCGTCGTTGTTGCGCGGACCATGCCGAACCAATCGGGCCGATTGGCGTCGGGGGCATGAATTGCCGATGACATCGCCTGACATTGAAGTGATGCCGGCGTTAACGAACCGGTCATCATCTCGTCACGCACGATCCTGCAGCGACGCGTTCGGCATGGCCTCTGCCTGCACAGGGCGCCGCTCGTCGCCGGCGCTGCCGTGCTTTCAGGGCGCGGCCACGCGTGCGGCGGACGACCGGTCTATCGATAAAATCCGCCATATTCGGTTCAGAAATTCCGTACCCCGGTAGTTTAATCGGGGAAAGAAGATCAGGAGGCGAGTGATGTTGCGGGATGGACGATATTCGGTGTGGTTCAAGACGGCGCAGGCCGACGGCGTCGGCATTGTCGAACTGGCCGATGAGCGATTGTCAGGGCGTGACGCGGTGATCGAATATAGCGGCCGGCTTACGCAGGATGGCGACACGTTCAAGGCCACCGTCTCGACGCGGCGGCACTCGCCCGGTCATGCCGGCATCCTCGGCCTCGACGAGTTCGACGTCGATTTCGAGGGCATCTCCGGACCCCGGAACGCGGCCTGCAGCGGCACCGTGCGACAACTGCCCGACGTCCCGCTCGAAGTGGTGCTCGTGCTGATGGAGGGGTAGTGGAGGGCAATCAAGCTGGTCTTGCGGACCCATCGGACCGTCGTGTTCAGGGCCGCCGTTTTTGCTGGCTCGGCCACACGGGTTCGAGCGAAAGTTTTAAGCCGACCTCAGCCAGTTCGCCGTCACGTTGCTCGCTGGTGGGGAAAACTTCGACCTCGCCGGCCGCGCCCCAACGGCCGTGAAACGACGCCCCTAGAAATGGACCGCGAGCCCCTGCGCGGCAGCCATACGGCAAACGCTCGATGGGCTGGAAGCAGATCCGCAGCTACAAAACGTGGAGGAAAGGGACGAGCGCCGTTCATCGCGAAACCGAACAAGAACCGGGAAACCCGGTCGCCCAGCACACCGGCAAAAGGCCTGTGGTGCTCCATTCAGAATAAACCTGCGAACACGTATCTAATTGAAATCGCTTATAATAATCCAAGCGATTGAAGTTCGCTCGCACCAGATTCAGCGTGATGAACTCATAGAGTCGAGGGGGCAATCTCTCCGCGCTCACCAAAAAACCTCACTGCCTCAGCGCTCAATGAACATTGGCGCTCATGAACCTTTGCGGTGCTGACCGCCGGGGGATGGCATCACGCAACAATCCGGCCAGATCGGCTCATCTGAAGTGGGACGGTCATTTGCAACAAGGAACTGGGGCAGACGTCGTCCGAGGAGGCTTCATTCAGGCTTTCACCGGGCGATGCCTGGCGGCGTGTACCAGATGGGCGAGGTCCAGGCTCGTTCCTGCAACATCGGCGGTGCCTCCGGATTGAGGGGGCTTCCGAGTTCAACGGCCCAGCGGGTGGACCAACGCGGCGTCGGAATTTCGATCGCCCGGGCGTAATAGGTCGCGCTGGCGCTGGGATCGAACGTCGGATCCTGCCATGTGCCCATCAATTCGACCGCGCCGATGCTGTTTTCGTAACTGGCCTTGGCGAGATCGACCGTATTACCGACGCTCGGCAGTTTTCCGGTCAGGTCCGGCTTGCGGTCCCCGCTCCAGGCGACGTCGAAGACCTGCTCTTTCGACACCCCGCCCCGGGTCTCGACCTTGATGATTTGCACCCGATCGAGATTGCCGGAATCTGGATCTTTCAGCGCCTGTACGATGAACGTCGGAGCAAGGCCGGCGGGGCCGGCCTTGAGGTCGTCGCCCATAGGCACGCCCTCTGTGTAAGCCCTGCGCACCCAATCGGGACGCGACAGCGTATCGGAACCGAAATTCCAGCCGCCAAAGAACCGAACCTGGATGCGCCCTCCCGAAGTTCCGAAAGTCTCTTTGCGCTGGAGAGCATCGAAAATCGCCTCCCGCGTGTTGGCTTCTGCCCAGACGCCGGTGAGGGCCGCCGCGCTGGCGCCAACCGGCGGTTCGCCGCCGATCGACGTTGTCGCTGTGATCGTCGCAAGAGTCTTGGGATCCTGGTTGCCGTGGGAACCGGGATAGGCGGACTCCTCGGTCGCGGAGACACCAGAATGAAAATCCGTGCCGCCGACGAGTCCGAGCTTGAACGGATTGATTCCGAACTTTTCCTGCAGCGCCTGACCGGCGCCGTAGGCCTGCCGGATATAACTTCCAGTGGCGAAGTTCGCTTTGCGCGGCACACCAATGAGGTACTCGTATAGTTCAAACGAGGCGAACTCGTCATTGGGTGACAACAGGGGGTGTGTCTCGCTTTGTCCCTTGACCTGCGCCACTTCGGTGAGCGGTTCGTTTGCGCGTCGTCGCTCCAGATAGTCGCGCGTGATCGGGGCGCCTGATAGCGTCTTCTCCGTGTTGAACATCAGGCCGTTGCTGGCGTTGCCGTTGTGCGGGATCGCTAGCAACGTCAGCCCTGCCTTCCGCTGTCGCTCCATGTAGGCCCAAAGCTGCTCGGGATCGTTCGACTCCTTGGACGAGAACGGGACGTCTGGCCCTTTGCCGCGGAAGATCACGTTGCGGTGCAGGTTCTGGTTACCCGGTGCCGACGTCCATTCAAAGGCAACGAAAGTCGTGAACCGTCCCGGCGCATAGTACTTGTCAGCATAGGCGACGTATTCGTCCCACGCGCTTTTTTGCAGGGCGGGGTTTTCGAATTCATCGATCTTCGCGCTTTCGCCTGATGCTTTCAGCAGCTCTTTGTAAGCGGCGGCAGAACCTTCGACAGTGTCGCCGGCCAACCAGTCGCCCCAACGCGTCCCTTTGAGCGGTCCGTCGGGCTTTAGGGCCATTCGGACAACGCCGAGGTATTCCGCGTGATCCGTCACGGCGAGAAAGTCGAGCGGCGCCTTACGTTTTACGCGGTGACCGAGGTACTCGACCTCCTGCCCCTGCGCGAACCGATAGGAATCGTCCGGAGTTGTGCGCGTCATCAGCAGAAACGCATCGGTCGAATAACTGGTGTGCAGGTGGATGTCGCCGAAAAACGCGATGCGTTCGGGCGCTTGCGCGAGAGCAGGGCCAACAAAGACGAGCAGCGCAACTGAACACAATGCAGGTTTGGACCATCTACTGTTCATGTCGTCTCCAATCAGGGCTTGGCTTTTTCCTCGGAGATATCTTTCCGAACGATCGTATAGCGTCGCGAGAGTTCTTCCAGGCGCTTCTGGACGGCTAAGTCGAGCTGATTTGACGTCCACGCATTGCGTACCATGTCCAGAGCATCCTCGAATGGCAGCAATCGCGAGGGTGCCCGTGCGGTAACGCGGATCAAATGCCAGCCGAAACCGGATTCCACGGGCCCAGTCCAACGGCTCACCTCAGCGTTGAACGGCGCCTCCGCAATCGACTTCGGGCCAAAGACTTGTACGAGTGCTGCCGGAGTCATGGCGTCATAGGCTGACTTGAGCGGAAACCGGTCGCCGATGCTGGCGAGATCGCTGGACTCTGTCAAATTTTCCAGCTCTTGCGCAGCCGCCTTGCGCGCGCCTTCGGCGGTTCGCTTGTCCGGACTAAAGAACACGTGGCTGAAACTCACCTTCGCAGGCGCCAGAAAGAGTTCCGGACGAGCCGTGTGATATGCGCGCAGCGTCGCTTCGTCGGGCTCCGCAGGAATTGCGGCGTCAGCTTTCAGAAATTCGAGTTTCTGAACGAGGCGGCGCCGCACCAGCTCGTCACCTTCATCTAGTCGCAGAGATTTGGCTTCGCGGAAAAGCATCTCTTCTCTAATATAGTTTTGTACGAGCCATTCACGCCGGCGGCTATCGGGCTGCGAACCCGTCTGCAGCCGATACAAATTCGCGAGCCGTTCGACGAGGGCGGGCGTGACAAGGATTTCCTGATCAGATTTCGCAGGCTTTTGGAGCAGTTGGACGGCGCCCGCCAAAAAGGCGCCTATTAAAATGAAATGAAGCAGCGGCTCGCGGCATAGTCTAGCGAGTGTACCGGGTTGATCAGCTGGCATCGGCTACTCGCTCGATCAGCCAGTATGCTGCCATCGCCCCGATCGCGTAGGCGGGTATCAGTGCTGCTCGCAAGGGAAACGCAAAAAGGCGGCGCGCCGCCCAGACGACCGTAAGTGCAATCACAACAAACGTCAGTTGGCCGATCTCGACACCGATGTTGAACCCGAACAGAACGGAAGCGACATCCTCATTCGGGAGTCCGGCGCGCGTAAGGGATCCTGCAAAGCCGAGACCATGCAAAAGGCCGAAACCTCCCGCCACAAGCCAGGGCTGCCGCGATGCAAAGGTGTTGCGACCTGTGATCGCATAGACGACCTCGACGGCCAGAATGAGCACGCTCAAGGCAATCAGAATCTCGACCATAGCCGGATTGACGTTGACGTAGCCGAGCACTGCCGCCGCCAGTGTGACGCTGTGGCCAAGCGTGAAGGCCGTAATGGTCCAGGCGAGGCGACGCAGACCCCGGACAAGCAGCATGAGCGCGCTGATGAACAACAAGTGGTCGTAGCCGGTCAGGATGTGCTCGACCCCGATTCTAATGGTTTCCAGAAGCCCCTCGGGCGACGATCCGTCGCTCTCGACCAGGAACGACGAGGCCCCCGGCCGCAGCACACGCGTGATGCTCTGGCCGCTTGTGTGCGTAATTTTGACGAGTACGTCGGTAATGCTGCGATCCAGCCCGTCGATTGAAATTGTCACACCCGCGATATCTGCGTTGCTCGTAGGTACGCGCCATTCTTTCAGGAAGTCGGCGTCGGAAGCGAGAGCGCGGGAAGGCGGACCTGCAATCCATCCATTCGAGAGAACGGGCGAGAGCGGCAAGGCGAACTCGCCTGCGACCGGTTGCTTCCAGAGAATAACCGCCTCGCGTCCGGTCAAGACGATTTCCAGATAAGCGGGCCGGACCTCGTGAGCGGCGGCGCCGCGCGGCGCAACAGCCAGAACCGCCACTGCGGTGATGACGAGAAGAGCTCTGTAAAATTCTTCCATCGCCACAATTTGCGCTCCACATTGTCGATCTTGGGTATCGGCAGCTTGTCGGCTGAATTGATCTCCAAGATTTCCTCCATGCGCAGGATTACGTCACTGAACACATAGGATGCGCAAACCGACCGCAATCTCGTCGTGGTCAGTCAAGGCAAGAAAATCGAGCGGGGTCCTTCGTTTCACTGTCCTGCCGAAAAAACTCACCGGCTGGCCCTTCGCGAAATTGAACGCGTAGTCCGGAGTTGTGCGGGTGCCGAGCACGAATGCATCTGCCGAGAACGAGCTGTGAAGGTGGAGGTCTCCGAAATAGACATTTCGTTGAGGTGCAGAAGCCGAGACCTGCGCGACCGCCGTGCGGCAGATCGTCGCGCTAAGCGCCAATTTACAGGCCAGTGCGGTTGGCGAGAAGATACTGTGTCTGAACGTAACGTCTCTGCTACTGTCCGCGCCCAACGAGCCCGGTTGATAGTTCTGTCTCACGCCGCCTGCTACCAATGGGAATCTAGCCACTGATCCTCCGCAATGCTGCGAAAATTCGGCCATTACCTCTTGCGCAATGACGAAGGCTCCTACGGCAATGCGCTCTTGACCATGTTGCACGACGGTATTCGGTTCGGAAGAAGCGCGGCTTCAACCAATCTTCGAGTTTCGTCCGACTGTCCGTCGTCTATTTTTGATCTGCGTCAGCAGATCGAACTGCCAAATGAAAAACAATAGCCCGAAGCGGCTATATCTGCCGGCAACATTGTTTTGAACATCGGATAGACGCCATGCGCACGATGTCCGCCAAGCTCACGGCCGCTACCAATTGGACCGATAACGGCGCGACGTTCGGGAAACTGAACTCGCTCCCCGTCAGTATAGCGATCCTCGATGCCGCTGGAACAATTGTAGTAGTCAATGATGCCTGGAAAAAGTCTGGCCGACAAAACGGATTGCGCCTTCCCGATTCAGCGATTGGTTCGAACTACCTGCAATATTGCCAATCGGATGAACGGGACTCATGTTTCTTGGAAAGCGAGTTGAGGGCACTGCTCGCGGGTCAGCGTGAATACTTGACGTATCTTTATCCCTGTCACTCGCCGACCGAGGCACGATGGTTCTGCCTCATGGGGATTCCGCTCTCGCCACACGGACCTGCCGCCGTAGCCCTTCTCCATGTAAACCTCTCGGCGATATTCTCGGCAACGATAGGCAAGCGACGCGAGCACCAGAAGCGGGAGAAAGGACAAGCGCACGCCCGGTTCGGTTTAGCTGCGATTGGCGACGTCCTCGATCGCTCCGTCCTGGAAACGCTCCCTTCCCAGCTAAAAGCGATGCCCGCCGTGCTCGGTATAGGCGAGAAGAGCGAAACGCAGTGGGATGCCGATCAGGTCGTTCGTGCTCAGTTGAGCAAACGGCAGATGGAAGTCCTGCGGCTGCTGGGCGAGGGCAAATCAAACAAGGAGATCGCGATGATGCTCTTCCTTTCGCCAAACACCATCAAGCTGCACGTGTCCGCAATCCTCGATCGCTTAAAGCTCAAGAGCCGCACTCAAGCGGCGCTTCTTTCATCACGGCTCGCAAGACCGTAAAATTGCGGGCAGCAAGCATTTGGAAAACAGTCGTTTCGGGCTATTGATCACGCTTTGTCGGGCATGAAACTCTTTTCCGGAACGGGTGCTCCACCAGTACGTGATCGAAGCGCCGACAATTGGAGAAACGCGATGTTCAATGTAGCCGGGCAGAGCCAAAGCCTGACCTTTCCTTAGGGTCGACACACTGCCTTAGGCTGCGCTTGATACTTTCGTGGGCAGAGTTCCGGGATTCCAGCGCTTCCTCCGGCGCGGAGCGGTCGCGCCGGATCAGCACTGACGATAGCCGCAGATATTGCGGTGACGACAAAGAGGCCTCCGCGCCGGTCCTTATTCGGCGGATACCTCAAAACGCGCCGTCAAACAACTTTTGGTCGGGTTTGATAGTGATGAAGGTAAGAGGCCTGCGATGCGTTTTACACTGCAATCGTTCGACCCGTTCCTGCACTGGATGACGCTAGTCATCCTGTGCATTATGCCTTTGCTGATTGGCTATGTACTCTACAAGCTCGGTAGCCTGCCGGGCGCTATTGCGCGCGAGCGCGGACATCCGCAGGCTGCGGCGATCGGCATCTGCGGGTGGATGGGCGTCGTCACGCTGGTGCTTTGGCCTGTCGCTATGGTCTGGGCGCATCTCTCGCCGGCCCGGCTGGGCGAAATCAATGCAGATCGAACGAGCGAGCTACTCGCACGCATGCAACGCGCCTCAAAACTGCTTGCGCAGATCGAGGCCCTGGCCCCCGGCCAGTCGACGAAGGTGACAGGAGGCTAGCCATGCTTTGGGCACTCATTTCATCGGTCTATGTCATCTATCTCCATAAGAAGCACGCCGGCGAAATGAAGGAGTCACCAGTCGTTGGCGAGGACGCCGTGGAATCGGCACTGATGGATCTCGAGCAAAGAATCGAAGCGCTTCACCGACGGCTTGTCAGCACTGAAGCACGGGAGAATACAGCATGATGGGGGCGCTCTTCCTCACCTACATTGCGCTTGTCTGGCTCGTGTTCGACAAGCTGCGTCTGATGCGGATGAGTTTGCCGGTCACGATAGCGCTCGCTGCAGTCGGCCCGCTCTTCGCCGGTTACATTCTCCTGTCGATGAACAATTATCATCCCTCGTCCGCCGATGCGCGTGTTTTCCAGCACATCGTGCCAATTGTCCCGCATATCAGCACACCGGGACGCGTGCAGGAGGTTGTCGCTCAACCCAACACGGCGATGAAAAAGGGCGAGGTGATCTTTACGATCGATCCGCGGCCATTCCAATTCGATGTCAGCCGGCTCGAAGCCGCGCTGGCCGCAGCCGAGCAGACTGTTCCACAGCTCAAGACTGCGCTGGACCAGGCCTCGGCTACAGCTGAAAAGGCGGGCGTTCAGTTCGCCCTCGCGCGTGCGGAGTACGACCGGCAGTCGGACCTTTTTGAAAAGAAGGTCGTGGCGCAGGCGACCCTCGACAGGGCCGAGCGGAACCTTGAAACAGCAAAACAAGGAGTCGCCGAGGTGCAGGCCGCCGAGCAGCGTGCGAAGCTGGCCTACGATTCGAACGTCGGCGGTGAGAACACTAGCGTAGCCCAGGTGAGGCAGCAACTCGAACAAGCACGCTATAATCTCGCAGAGGCGACGGTGCGTGCGCCATGCGATGGTTACGTCACCAACATGCAGCTCGAAGCTGGTGCCGTCGTCAGCGCGGCGGCCTCGGTCGTGCCTTTCATCTGTAATCGCGATGAACGGCACAAGGGAATTGTCGTCGCGTCCTTCATGCAGAGCGGATATCTGCAGATCATGCCGGGAGATTACGCCGAGGTAGTCTTTCCGCTCTATCCTGGTCGTGTGTTCACAGGAAAAGTCGAGACGACCATCGATGTCGCAGCCGAGGGGCAGCTGCAAGCGACAGGTCTTTTCCCTGCGATAACGCGCGTGAATGAATCGCGGTTTCCGGTTCGCATCAAGCTGGATCAAGCGAGCGGATTGCGGCTGCCAGCTGGCGCGCAGGGCGATGCCGCGGTGTTCACTGGTAATGTGCAGATCGCCGGCGTCATTCGCATGGCTTTGATGCGAATGACGAGCTGGACCAACTACCTATTCCTGACAGGATAGCTGTGCAGTTTGACAATGCCGATACCAACTGCGGCTCAGGCGGCGCCGCAACTTGCGATTAAAAAGGTAGTTTTGGCGTCACGTCTTCAGTTAGGCTTGCTGTTCCTGTGATGAGGTTACCGTGATGCGCGAGGATATTCACGAGGCCAGACGCTACGGGTTCACTCATTGCGGTCATCACGATCGGCACCGCAGGTTCTAGGCGTTGCGCCGCGCGCATTCCGGCTGGTGTGTCTGCTAGGATTGTTCGTAAATTGAGATGCGCTAATTCCCGCACGAATTCGGAAAGCGGGCATCACCGCCAGTAGTAAAGCGAGGTTCAAATATGAGGTCCCGCCCCACGACCAGCCCGTTTTCAACGAAGCCTTGCATTAGAGCTTTCATGAAACGAAGGAACCTCTTGCTCGTCGCCGGCGCGGCGATCGTCGCAGGCTGCTCGACCACCAGCGGCGGAGGCACCGCCGCGCCGGCGGTCAAGCGCAAGGAGATCTCCACACACCGCAGCGGCACCGCCAGGCCGCTTCTCCGCGCCCTGGTCACAGCGTCGCTCGCTGCACTCTTCCACTTCGGCGGCGCGCAGGCCGCGCCGGTCGAACGCGTGACGCTCGACAACTACGTTCGAGCCGAGACCGATCGCTACTTCAGCGAGCGAGTGAATAGCAGCGGCATCGGCCGCCTGTCGCACGATCGGCAGGGCGTCGACATCGACCATCAGCCGGTGGTGCGGATGAACCGCGATACGCCGTACAGCCGCGTGGTGCTCGACCTAACCACGCCCGCCACGCTCGTCCTGCCCAACGTCGGCACGCGCTTCCAGTCGGCGATGGTCATCAACGAGGACCATTTCATCAAGCTCGTGATCTACGGTCCGGGCGAGCGGACCATCACGAAGGAAATGGTGGGAACGCGCTACGCGTTCATCAGCATCCGGACCTTCGTCAACCCTGACGATCCCGAAGACTGGAAGCGCCTGCACGCGGCGCAGGACGGCATCGCTCTCACCCAGGCCAGTCCTGGCAGGCTGGACGTGCCCAACTGGGATACGGCCGCACGCGACAAGCTCAGCGGGCTCCTGCGGCAGATGGCGCCCTTCGTGGCGAGCAGCCGCGGCATGTTCGGCGACGTCGACGCTGTAGACAAGGTCGCGCACCTGGTGGGCACCGCCGGCGGCTGGGGCGGCAACCGCGAGCAGGACGCGCTGTACCTGAACGTCGTTCCGCCGGCCAACGACGGCAAGACCGCCTACACGTTGACGCTCGGCGACGTGCCGGTGGACGGTTTCTGGTCGGTCAGCGTCTACAACGCCGGGGGCTTCTATCAGAAGAACCCGCAGAAGGCTTACTCGCTGAACAACGTGACCGTGAAGCCGGGCCCGGACGGCAAGGTGACGCTCCGCTTCGGCGGCGATCCCCGCCAGCCCAACTACCTGCCGATTGTGCCTGGCTGGAATTACACCGTGCGCCTGTACCGTCCGCGCGCCGAGATCCTCGACGGCACCTGGCGCTTCCCCGCCTTGGTGGCGGTGTCAGCGCCATGATTGCGCGGTTGCGCCGTAAGAACTCGCTTTCCCGCCAACCAGAAGGAGCTGACATGAAACGAAGGAACCTCTTGCTCGTCACCGAGCTGCAGTCTGATCTAAAATCAGGCACGATGTTGCTGGCTGATCGAGGGTACGACGCAGACTGGATTAGGGCATTCGCCGGTCCGAGGTGCGTGGGCTAACATTCCTCCGAAGCGAAATCGCAGAGACCCAATCTGTTTTAGCCCATATCTGTATCGGGCACGCAATTTGGTGGAGCGTTTCTTCAATAGGATCAAGAAATGCCGGCGCGTCGCGACCCGATATCACAAACTCGCCGCGAATTACCTTGCCTTCATCAAGCTCGCAGCGATTCGGATTTGGCTGCGCGCTCATCAGTCCACGCCCTAGAGCTTCGCTATCGCGTTTTGCCTCCAGTCTAAGAATTGATCTTATACTGGGCTTCCGCCTGTTGAGACGTATGGTACGCCTAGATGTCCAAGTTCCAACGACCGCTCAGCTTATAATAGTATCTCAGATTGTATCGAAAGGGAGGCTGTGAACGCGCCTTCAGGCACTGCTTTAACCTACCAGCGGCGTTTGGCACGACTGAAACACACCCGCCCCTCAGAACGGCACCGAGCCCCGCCCCCGGAAACTCCAGATCTGCACGTTGTTGCAGATGCCGCCGAGTTCGGCGCCGAAGACGACCGCAGCGCTGTTGCCGAACCGTGCGCGACCGAATTGCTAACGGCGAGATTCCGTTCCGCAAATTTTACCTTCGCGCGGTCATCTACCGTATCGTCGTGGACGACCACAATATTCGGGTTGTCGGGTGACAGCGCGACGCTGGAAAATTTTATCGCTGGGAAAAGTGTCACCGGGGCAGGTGTTCGCAGTTTTGAACACAAGTGGTGCTCCCTAGCGGAATCGAACCGCTGTTTTCGCCGTGAGAGGGCAACGTCCTAACCGCTAGACGAAGGGAGCATTGAGGCAAGCAATAGCCAAGATGGATGGCGGTGGCAAGATGCCAAAAGGAGGTTTGATGGGAATAGAAGCGACGGCGTTGGATTTACGGTTCCTGCGCGAATTTCAGCGTGCCGGCCGGCTTCAGCGTCTTGGCGTCAAAGGTGCGGATCTCGGTGGCGCCGCCGACATCCAGCGTCAGCACCAGGCGGTCGCCGGCGACCGCCGTGGACAGGATTCTGGCACCTTTCGGCAGGGTCGCCGTGGTAGCTTGCGTCACGACGCTTCCCTCGGACTTGAAAAGGCGGTAGCCGATCACAACGAGCAGTGCGCCCACGCCCAGCGCAGTGGTCAGCCCGGCAATCAGCATCATCCGCCTGACCTTCGCCATCATGGCCGCGGTCGCTTCAGGGTTCGGATCGGGCGCAACAGGTTCAGTCATGCAAAACTCTTCTGATCAGGGCATACCCGCCACCAACGATGTCACGCTGGACGTCACGGTGCAGGGCGATGAGGGCTCGGTGCGGCTCGACCGCGTGCTGGCGGTGCGCAGTCCCGCGCTGTCGCGCTCGCGGCTGAAGGCGCTGATTCTGGCCGGGCAGGTCAGGATCGGCGCCGATGCCGTTCGCGACCCCGCTTATCATGTCACTGCGGGCGATACGATCACAATCGACGTGCCGCCGGCGGTCGCCGCCGAGCCGGAAGGCGAGGACATCGCGCTCGATATCGTGTTCGAGGACGAGGACATCATCGTCATCAACAAGCCGAAGGGGCTGGTGGTGCATCCCGCCGCCGGCCACGAGACCGGCACGCTGGTCAACGCGCTGATCGCCCATTGCGGCGCGACCCTGTCGGGGATCGGCGGCGTCAAGCGGCCGGGCATCGTGCACCGGCTCGACAAGGATACCACCGGCCTGATGGTGGTTGCCAAGAACGACCACGCGCACCAGTCGCTGTCCGCGCAGTTCGCCGACCACGGCCGCACCAACGAGATGCGGCGGGGCTACATGGCGTTTGCCTGGGGCGTGCCGAACCGGCAGCGCGGCACCGTGGAGGCGCCGATCGACCGCCATCCCTATGCCCGCGAGAAAATGGCGGTGCGCGATACCGGCCGCGAGGCGGTGACGCATTGGGAAGTGCAGCAGACCTTCGACGATCGCCACGGCCGGCCGGTCGCCAGCCTTCTGGCGTGCCAGCTCGAGACCGGCCGTACCCACCAGATTCGCGTCCATCTGGCGCATATCCAGCATCCGCTGATGGGCGATTCAGTGTATGGTCCGCATTTCAAGACCAAGAGCAATGCGCTGGGTCCCGTCAGCCAGAAGGCGCTGGCCGAACTCGATCGCCAGGCGCTGCACGCCTATCTGCTGGCCCTCGAACACCCGCGCAGTGGCGAGATTCTCGAATGGATTTCCGACCTGCCGCCCGACCTCGCCCGCCTGCGCGATGCCCTGGCGGTGACGGAATGACGCAGATGCATATATTAAATTGAGGTATTCCAATAAGTTATTTAAGTAACACGCGGACGTGACAGAAAGTTCACTTCCAATACGCCTGTAGTCAGGTGTATGTTGCGTCTGCGTTGAACATGCAACGTGGAACATCGCAGCAAGAGCGGCTTTAGTAACGCGCTCGCTGCCTGGCCCGCCGCTATCGGGGGCCTGAACGACTGGAGGGTGCTACCATGGCCCGTACAGCTACACTGCCGGTTCTCAACGGAGAATCCGGACTGTCCCGCTACCTGTCGGAAATCCGCAAATTTCCGATGCTGGAACCCCAGCAGGAATATATGTACGCCAAGTCCTGGCGCGAGCATGACGACCGCGACGCGGCGCATCATCTCGTGACCAGCCATTTGCGGCTCGTCGCCAAGATCGCGATGGGCTATCGCGGCTACGGCCTGCCGATCTCCGAGGTCGTCTCGGAAGGCAACGTCGGCCTGATGCAGGCGGTGAAGCGGTTCGAGCCCGAGAAGGGCTTCCGCCTCGCCACCTACGCCATGTGGTGGATCAAGGCATCGATTCAAGAGTACATCCTGCGCTCGTGGTCGCTCGTGAAGATGGGCACCACCGCGAACCAGAAAAAACTGTTCTTCAATTTGCGCAAGGCGAAGAGCAAGATCTCGGCGCTGGACGAGGGCGATATGCGCCCGGATCAGGTCAAGATCATTGCCAAGCGCCTCGGCGTCACCGAGCAGGACGTGGTCGACATGAACCGCCGCCTCGGCGGCGATGCGTCGCTCAACGCCCCGATCCGGGACGATGGCGAGGCCGGCGAATGGCAGGACTGGCTGGTCGACCATGCGCCGACGCAGGAAGCGGTGCTGGCCGAGCATGAGGAACTGGATCACCGCCGTCAGGCGCTGAACGGCGCGATCGGCGTGCTCAACCCGCGCGAGAAGCGTATCTTCGAGGCGCGTCGCCTGGCAGACGACCCGATGACGCTGGAGGATCTCGCCACGGAGTTCGGCGTCTCCCGCGAGCGCGTCCGCCAGATCGAGGTGCGTGCCTTCGAGAAGGTGCAGACCGCGGTCAAGGGCACCATCGCCCGCCAGGAGCAGGCGGCGATGGAAGCTGCCTACTGAGCGGATGGAATGTTAAGCGAAAAGCCGGCGGCAACGCCGGCTTTTTGCGTTTAGACCTGCGCCACCAGATGAAAGAAGCTGCCGGTGACATTGCGGCGTCGGCTTCCTGCGGCCACCGGCTCGCTGTCGTAGGCATCCGTTGCCAGCGCGAACGGCGCGTCGTCGCCCTGGTCGATAATCGTGGCGTAGTGGAATTCATGGCCGCGAAACGTCGCGCCGGTCTTGCCGAGACAACCGTCCGCAGCGAGTCGCGCTTCGCGATAGCCGAGGTGCATCTTGCGGGCCGCAAAGCTGGTGCGGACACTGAGCAAGCCGGCCATGCGATGTACGACGCCTTCCTTGTCGGTCAGTGTCTCGCCGAGCGTCATGTAGCCTCCGCATTCGCCATGCACCGGCCGCGTTTCGGCGAATTGCCGCAGTCCGCTCAGAAAGACGGCCGACGCCGCAAGCCGTCCGGCGTGCAGTTCCGGATAACCACCCGGCAGCCAGCAGATATCGCACTGCTCCGGCGGTGCTTCATTCGCCAGCGGCGAGAAGAACGAAATCTCGGCGCCGGCGCTGCGCCAGCCCGACAACAGATGCGGATAGATGAAGGAAAACGCCTGATCTCTGGCCATCGCGATGCGTCGTCCCGGCGGCGGCAATGCGGCTTGCGCAGATGGAGCCGCATCGGCGTTGAACGCCGAAGCCAGCGCGGCGATCGCATCAAGATCGACATGCTCGCTGACGAAGCCGGCCATCGCATCGAGCCGCGCGTCGAGGTCGGATGTCTCGCCCGCCTGCACGAGTCCGAGATGTCGCTCCGGCAAAACGATTCCCGGAGATTTCGGTAGGGCGCCGAGAATCGGAAGGCCCAAAGGCGCGATGCCCTCGGTCACCAGCCGCAGATGCCGCGCGCTGCCGACGCGGTTGAGAATCACCCCGGCGATGGTGACGCGCGGGTCGAATCCCAAGCACCCCCGAACGATGGCGCCGGCGGATTGCGATTGCCCGCTGACGTCGATCACCAGCACGACCGGCAGGCCGAGCGCGGCGGCGATATCGGCGGACGAGCCCGAGCGTCCGGTTGCCGCAGGCACGCCGTCGAACAGTCCCATCGAGGCCTCGCAGATCACCAATTCGGATTCGGCTGAGGCCTCACGCGCGAGCCGCGCGATCAGATCGGAACGCATCGCCCAACTGTCGAGATTGAGGCTGGGCCGTCCGCTCGCCGCGGCATGGAACGCGGGATCGATGTAATCCGGACCGCATTTGACGCCGCCGACGCGAAACCCCTTGTTACGCAGCGCGCGCAGCAGGCCGATCGTCACGGTGGTCTTGCCGCTGCCGGAACGCGGCGCGGCGATCATCAGGCCGCGGGCGGCATCGGGCATCATTTTTCTCCGCACGCGCTGGCGTGGTTGGGCCCGTCATACAGCACCTCGCCCGCTTGCTGAAGCACCTTCGCCGGCTGTATCATGCATGACCTGCGAGAGGCGTTGCTCGCCAATCTGTGGTTCCCGATGAGCGATGTTTCCGACCCGCCGAACCTGCGCCGCGGCTGGACCACCGGCACCTGCGCGACCGCGGCAACCCGCGCCGCCTACCAGGCGCTGCTGACCGGCGAATTTCCCGATCCGGTGGCGGTGCTGTTGCCCGGCGGCACGCGCCCGGCCTTTTCGCTGGCGATGCAGGAAAGCGGCGATGGCTTCGCCCGCGCCGGCATCGTCAAGGACGCCGGCGATGACCCCGATGTCACCCATGGCGCGCTGATCATCGCGACGGTGCGTCTTGGCGCACCCGGCCGCGGCATCCAGTTCCGCGCCGGCGACGGCGTCGGCACCGTGACGCGACCGGGATTGCCGCTGCCTCCCGGCGAACCCGCCATCAACCCGGTGCCGCGTGAGATGATGCGCACGGCGATCGCCGAGGTCGCCGCAGCGTGCGGCGGCGCGGGCGACGTGGTGGTGGAAATCTCCGTGCCCGGCGGGGCGAGGATCGCCGAGCGCACGCTGAACGGCCGGCTCGGCATCGTCGGCGGCATTTCGATCCTCGGCACGTCCGGCATCGTCGTGCCGTATTCCTGCGCGGCGTGGATCCATTCGATCTATCGCGGCATCGACGTCGCGCGCGCGATGGGCTTGCAGCATGTCGCGGGCTCGACCGGCAACACGTCCGAGCAGGCGGTGCAGAAGCTGCACGGCCTGCACGAGGTGGCGCTGATCGACATGGGCGATTTCGTCGGCGGCATGCTGAAATATCTGCGGCGAAATCCCGTCGCGCGCATCTCCATTGCCGGCGGCATGGGTAAGATGACCAAGCTCGGCCAGGGCATGCTCGACCTGCATTCGAAGCGCGGCGAGGTCGATCGCGACTGGCTGGCGCAACTGGCCAGCGCGGCCGACGGCACTGCCGAACTGGCTGATAGCATCCGCGCCGCCAACACCGCCAAGGATGCCTTCGAGATCGCCGACCGTGCCGGCATCCGGCTTGGCGGACGCGTCGCTGAAGCCGCGTGGATCACCGCCGCACATGTGCTGCGCGACTGCGATATCGAACTGGAAACCGTGATCTTCGATCGCGATGGCCAATTGCTGGCGCAAACGCCGTTCCGTCGGGTCTGCTAGTCGTCGCTGTTCGACACGTCGCGGAAGCGGCGGTGATAGTCGGCGTTATACAGAGCGCTGTCGCGAAAGCCGCTGGCGGTGAGCACGCGGCCGACGAAGATCAGCGCGGTGCGCTCAATCGGCGCTTTCGCCACCTCATCGACGATGCTGGAAAGCGTGCCGCGCACGATCTGCTGGTCTGGCCAGCTCGCGCGATAGACGATCGCGACCGGGCAATCGGCGCCGTATTGCGGCAGCAGCTCGGCGACGACCGTGTCCAGCGTATGGATCGAGAGGTGGATCGCCAGCGTCGCTCCGGTCTGCGCGAAGGTCGAGAGCTTCTCGCCGGGCGGCATCGACGAGGCGCGACCCGAGGTCCGCGTCAGCACCAGAGATTGCGCGACTTCCGGCAGCGTCAGTTCGCGGCCGAGCGCGGCGGCGGCGGCCGCAAATGACGGCACGCCGGGCGTGATCGTGTAGGGGATCTGCAGCGCGTCGAGCCGCCGCAATTGTTCGCCCATCGCGCTCCACACCGAGAGATCGCCGGAATGCAGCCGCGCCACGTCATGGCCGGCCGCCTGCGCGCGCGAAAACTCGGCGGCGATCTGGTCAAGGTCCAGCGAGGCCGTATCGACGATGCGGGCGTCCGGCGGGCACCAGGCCAGCAATTCCCTTGGCACCAGCGATCCCGCATAGAGGCAGACAGGGCAGTGCGCGATCAGGTCGCGGCCGCGCACGGTGATCAGATCGGGCGCGCCCGGGCCCGCGCCGATGAAATGCACGGTCATGATGGCTCTCCAGGATCCGGCAGCCGTGCGGCGATGGCGCAGGTGGCGTGGTCGCTGCTGATGCGCGGCACCACCAGCGTGGCGTCGGTGCCGGCGCCGGCCAGCGCGGCGGCTTCCGCGACCGAGGCCACGCCGAACAGTTCCTGCGCGCGGGCTGAATAGATTTGCGTGCGCGGCATCGCGGCGTTGAGCTGATCGCGCGACAGAAACACCAGCTCGATGCCGAGCAGGTCGGCGGCCTGCCGGATGCCCGGCTCGTCGCGCTTGTCCTCGATCGTGAACAATTTTCGCGCGCCGTGTTCGGGCAGATGCTGCGGCCATTCCGCCAGCGCCTGCGAAATCAGCCGGATCAGCACGTCGCCCGCGCACCCCTTGCGGCAGCCGATGCCAATGGCAATCATATCTGTCATGGCTTGATCACCGACCATTGCACCACCGGCATCGCCGCGCGCCAGCCGTGGAAGCCGCCGATCCTGTCGGCGCGCGCGAAATTGAACGATAGCAATTCACCGCCCAGCGCCGTGAAGCGGCGCGTCAGCTCGGCCTGGGTCTCGATCGTCACCGCATTGACCACCAGGCGACCGCGCGGCGCCAGCGCGGACCAGGCGGCATCGAGCACGCCGTCATTGGTCGCACCGCCGCCGACGAAGATGGCATCGGGCTGCGGCAGGCCGTGCAGGATGCCGGGTGCGGCACCTTCGACGATCTGCAGATCCGGCACGCCGAGCGCGAGCGCGTTGCGTTGGATGCGTGCAATGCGGGAGGGATCGCGTTCGATCGCGATGGCGCAGTTGGCGGGATCGGCCAGCATCCATTCGATCGAGACCGAGCCGGAGCCCGCGCCGATGTCCCACATCAATTCGCCGCGGCGCGGCGCCAGCACCGACAGCGTCACCGCGCGCATCTCGCGCCGGGTGATCTGGCCGTCATGTTCGAACCAGTCATCGGGCAGGCTGCCTACACGGGGGATGATACGCGCGCCGTGGTCAGCGACGACTTCCAGCGCGATGGTGTTCAGCGGATCGATGTCGCCCAACGCAAAGCCATCTGCCAAGGACTGGCGGATGCGCTGGCGCGGACCGCCGATGTTTTCCAGCACCGTCAGGATGGAGTGGCCCATGCCGCGCGCCTGCAGCAGGCCGGCGAGTTTGCCGGGGGTGGTGCCATCCCATGACAGTGCAAGGATGCGCGCGCCGGGCCGCAACTGCGGAATGATGCGCTCCAGCGGTCGGCCGTGCAGCGTCAGCAGCGCGCAATCCTGCTGCGCCCAGCCGAGTTTCGACGCCGCAAGGCTGAAGGCCGAGGCTGAGGGCAGGCAGAGCATTTCTTCGGCAGCAATATGCTGCATCAGCAGCGATCCGATGCCGTAGAAGAAAGGATCGCCGCTGGCGAGCACGCAGACAGGTTGGCCGCGTCGCGCCAGTATCCCGGGAAACGCCGCGTCAGGTGGCGAGGGCCAGGCCAGTCGTTCGCCCGGAAATTCGCCGGCCAGCGCCAGATGCCGCTTGCCGCCGACCACCAGGCAGGCTTGCGCCAGCAGGTTTCGTGCGGCAGGAGAGAGGCCTTCGAGGCCGTCTTCGCCAAGGCCGATGATCGACAGCCACGGGCGTGTGCTGGACGGGGTCACCGGCGGCTCCGTATTGGAAGGGCACGATGCGAATTCTGATACTTGGCGGCACCAGCGAAGCGCGCGCACTGGCGCAGCGCGTCGCCGGAGACGCGGCCTATCAGGCGACGCTGTCGCTGGCCGGCCGCACGCGCAATCCCTGGCTGCCGCCGATCCCGTTTCGCATCGGCGGATTCGGCGGCGTCGATGGCTTGCGCGACTATCTGGCCGCCGAGGCTATCGAGGCCGTGATCGATGCGACGCATCCCTTCGCCGTGCAGATGTCGGACAACGCCCGGCTGGCCTGTGCGACCGCGCAAATTCCGCTGGCCGCGCTGACGCGCCCGGAATGGGAGGCGCAGGCTGGCGACCGCTGGATCGTGGTCGACGATATCGATACCGCAGTCGAGGCATTGGGCGATGCGCCGCGACGCGTGCTGCTGACGCATGGCCGGCTGCGACTCGCGGCCTTCGCGCGCCGGCCGCAGCACGATTATCTGGTTCGTACCATCGACAGGCCGGACGACATCGAGATGCTGCCGCAGCACCGTTTGATCCTGGAGCGCGGGCCGTTCGACGGAGCCAGCGAACTGCGCTTGCTCGAGAATGAGCAGATTGACGTCATCGTCAGCAAGAACAGCGGTGGCGCCGCGACCTATCCGAAGATCGAGGCTGCGCGCGAACTCGGTATTTCCGTGGTGATGATCCGGCGACCAAAAGCCGATGCCGTCGCCGAATGTTTCGACGTCGAGGCGGTGATGGCCTGGCTCGCGGCTCATCGCGCGGCTCCGTAGCTGCGCGGCGTCAGCAGCCACGGCAATTTGTCGCCGCCGCGCGTGATCAGCCGGCTCTCGCTCGAACCAATCATCACCAGCGTGCTCATGTCGATGAGGCCGGGATCGGCATCGGCCAAGGTCGAAAGCGTAAGTCGCTCGTCGGGCCGTCCCACCGCGCGCGCGAAGGCCACCGGCGTGGTGGCGGCCTTGCGGCTTCGCAAAATGTCGAACGCCTCGAAGATGCGCGTCGGTCGCGCTTTCGAGGCGGGGTTGTACAGCGCGATGACGAAGTCGCCGTCGGAGGCGGCGATCAACCGACGCTCGATGATCGACCAGGGCTTCAAATTGTCCGAAAGCGAGATCGCGCAGAAATCATGACCGAGCGGCGCGCCCAGGCGTGCGGCGGCGGCATGCATCGCGCTGATGCCGGGCTGCACCTCAATGTCGAGATCGCGCCAGCCGGGTTCGCCGCTTTCGACCGCTTCCAGTACGGCCGCAGCCATCGCGAACACGCCGGGATCGCCGCCGGACACCACGGCGACGTCGCGGCCCTCGGCTGCGAGTTGGAGCGCATGGCGGGCGCGACGAATCTCATCGCGGTTGTCGCTGGCGTGGTGCTGCTGGTTGTCGCGCAATGCCAGGCGCGCGACATAGGGCGCGTAGCCGACGACATCGGTGACGCGCTCCAGCGTCGCGGTGGCTTCCGGGGTCAGCCAGTGCGCCGGGCCGGGCCCGAGGCCGACGATCTTCAACGAGCCTTGCCTGCTCATGGCCGGCGGCCGTTGCCGGGCACCAGCACCATCGCGAAATAGGGCGCCCTGTCGCCGGTGTGTTCTTTCAGCGGCATCACGATCTCGGCCGCCATCGTGCCGCGCTCGACATAGATCGCGCGCTCCATCAGACCGGCGTCGCGGATCGCGTCGCGCACCTTGGCAAAATTATTGCCGAGCTTCATCACCACGGCGGCGTCGCTCTCGCTGAGGCGTTTGGTCAGTGAAGCTGCGGACAGCGTGCCGGGCAGCACGGTGAGCACGTCGTCGCCCCAGGTGATCGGTGCGCCCGCGGTGGTCCAGCAGCCCGACATGCCGGTGACGCCGGGCACGACGGTTACGGCAAAGCGGTCCTTCAGCCGGATGTAGATGTGCATGAAGGAGCCGTAGAAGAACGGATCGCCTTCGCACAACAGCGCGACGTCGCGTCCGTCCAGCAGATGCGTGGTAATGGCGTCGGCGGCTTCTTCATAGAAAGTGCTGAGCGCAGCGTTATAGGCCGGCTCGGTGAACGGCAGTTCGGTGGTCACCGGATAGTAGAGCGGCAGTTCTTCGGACGACGCCGAGATCCATTGATCGGCGATGCCGCGGGCGTTGCCGCGACGGCCGGCTTTCGCGAAGTAGGCGACGACAGGGGCGGCTTGCAGATGGCGCACGGCCTTCACGGTCAGCAGTTCGGGATCGCCCGGTCCAAGGCCGATGCCATACAGCCGTCCGATGGGCGAAGCGGCGGTCATTCCGCTGCGCTCGCCAGCGCGTTGATGGTCGCCGCCGCCATCGCGCTGCCGCCGCGGCGTCCGCGCACCACGAGGCACGGCACGCGGCCGTCCTCGATCAGGGCTTCCTTGGATTCGGCCGCCCCGATAAACCCGACCGGCATGCCGACGATCGCGACCGGCGGGCTGACGCCTTCGTCGAGCATCTCGAACAGCCGATACAACGCCGTCGGCGCATTGCCGATCACGACGATGCTGCCGGCCAGACGCTCCCGCCACAGCTCCATCGCTGCGGCGGACCGCGTGGTGCCGAGCCTGGCGGCAAGCGCGGGCGTCGAGGAATCGTTCAGCGTGCAGATGACGTCGTTGTTGCGGGGCAACCTGGCCCGCGTGACGCCGTCGGCCAGCATGCGGGAATCGCACAGGATCGGCGCGCCGGCTTCGAGCGCGGTCGCGGCGACGCTGACGGCGCCGGGCGAGAAATGGATATCGCTGGCGACATCGACCATGCCGCAGGCGTGGATGATACGCACGGCAACGCGCTCCTCGATGCCCTGGAAGCGCGCTAGTTCGGCCTCGCTGCGGATCAGCGCAAAGGAGCGCCGGTAGATTTCCGCGCCGTCGCGGACGTAGTCATGGGTGTTCGACAAGCAGGCGTTCCTTGATAGGACGAAGGCGCCGGGACAATTCGGCTTCGACTTCGTCTGGCGACAGATGAACGGCGACTGGCGTATCTGCCGCGGTGCCGTTCTCGATCAGATCGTAACGGCCGGCATGGCCGACCAGCGTGAACTGCGCGCTTGATGCATGCGCGCAGCCTTTGGTGCAACCGGAGACGTGCAGCACGGTGCCGCCCGGCGCGAGGTCCGTGAACAGCTGGCTGAAGCGCGTGGCATCCGGCTGCACCGGCGTGGTGGCGCTGTTGCAGGATGGCGCGCCGGGGCAGGCGGCGACGTGCAGCCTTGCATCATCCGCCTTCAGGATGAAGCCGTCGTCGTGCAATTCGGCCAGCATCGCATCGGCGGCGTCGGCGGAGATGCCGACCACCAGGATCACGCGCCACGGCGTCAGCCGCAATCCGGTCGCACCATGCCGTGACGCCACGGTGGCGAGATGGTCGAGCGCGGCGCTGCCCATCCGGCCGAACGGCAAGGCAACGCCGAGATAGGCCATGCCGGAGATTTCATGACGGCCGATGACATGGCTGATCGCGACGTGGCGATCAGCGGGCGCCGGCGCATCCTGCATCGCCATATCGGCGGCTTCTGCGATCGCCGCGACCCCGAGCGATCGAACGAGATCGCGCATCCGGCGCGCCGGCGTCTGGTTGCGTAGATCGATAAAGGCTTGCGCCAGCCGCGCGGCACAGTCGACCAGTTGCGCCGGCTCGCAGGTGGCGATCGGCAAATCCTCGGCGTCGCCCAGCGCGATCAGGAAGCGCGGGCCTTGCGGCGTGGCGATGGCCGTCAGACGGATATCGGCGCTGACGCCGGTGAGCGGCAACGCGCCGCCGTCGTCGATCAGGAAGCCGAATTTGCCGGGCAGACGGTGCAGCGCGGTGTCGCTCGTCAGCCGCGCCTCCAGCGCTTTGGCGATCGGACGGATGTCGAGCACGGCTGCGGGATCGAGCCCGGCCAGCGGGCTGGCGGTCACATTGCGAACGGTCTCTGCTTCGGCACTGGCATCGAGAATGTGCAACCGTTCGAGCTCAGCGGTGAGGCCGGGCAGGGTGGCTTCGCCGACGCCGCGCAGTTGCAGATTGGCGCGGCTGGAGAGATCGATCAGGCCGTTGCCGAAACGGGTGGCGCAAGCTGCAATGGCGTGGGCGGTGGCGAGGTCGAGAATCCCGCCGGTCAGCCGCAGCCGCACTAGCAGTCCATCGCCGGTAAGCATCGGGCGCAGCGCGCCGGGGCACCAGCCGCGCGGCGCCGGCCGATTGGGTACTCCGCGCGCCAGTGGCGGCGTGAACATTGAAGTTGGTCCTGGGGTGTCGAAACGCTGCACCAGATCGCACCTTGTTTCCCGCCACGCGGTCAGCGCACGGGGGCCCGGCAGCTCGAAATCGCCGGCATTTACGGGCGGAATTGCCGCTCTGTCAATCGATCTGGACAGCCGCGGCGACAGCCGGGCCGTTTGCTTGACATCCCCGGAGGAGTCGGGTCACCGATGGATCGGTAGCGGTCGCTGCGGCACTCAGCCGGGCGCTGCTTGCCTCGATGGAACGACCGATCCCATGCGCTTCAGCTTCATCCACTCGGCCGATCTGCACATCGACAGTCCGCTCGCCGGTCTCGGCCTCAAGGACAAGGCCGTTGCCGAGCGTTTCGCGCAGGCCGGCCGCCGCGCGGTCGAGGCGCTGGTCGCCGAGACGATCCGCAGCGAGGCAAAATTCCTGATCGTCGCCGGCGATATTTTCGATGGCGACTGGCGCGACGTCACTACCGGATTGTTCTTCGTCCGCGCGATCGGCGAACTGCACCGCGCCGGCATCCCGACCATCATGGTCAAGGGCAATCATGATTCGGAAAGCGGCATGTCGCGCTCGCTGAGCTATCCCGACACGGTGCGCTTCTTCTCGTCGCGCAAGGCCGAGACTATCGAGTTGCCGGAGCACCGCGTGGCGCTGCATGGCCGCAGCTTTCCGAACCGTCTGGTGCCGGATGATTTCGTCGAAAGCTATCCGGCGCGCCGCGACGGCTGGCTCAACATCGGCGTGCTGCACACCTCGCTCGAAGGCTCGCGCGACCACAAGAGCTACGCGCCGTGCAGTGTCGCCGACCTGCGCCTGTTCGGTTACGACTATTGGGCGCTTGGCCACGTCCATGATGCGAAGATAGTGAGCGAGGATCCCTGGATCGTCTATCCCGGCAATCTGCAGGGCCGCAGCGTGCGTGAGACCGGCGCCAAGGGCGCGATGCGCGTCACCGTGGAGGATGGCCGTATAATCGCGGTGGAGCCGCTGGTGTTCGACGGTGCGCGCTGGGCGCATGAGACCGTCGATGTGTCGGGGGCCGACCGCGAGACCGACGTGCTGTCGCGGATCGAGGCGGCGCTGGATGCGCTGCACGGCCGCAGCGGCGGCCGCGCGCTGGCGGTGCGCGTCACGCTGTCCGGCGTGACGCCGCTGCATGGGCAATTGATGGCGCGGCGCGAGATGCTGCAGGACGAGGCGCGCGCGGTCGGCTTCCGCATCGCCGGGGATTGCTGGGTCGAGCAGCTCAAGCTGTCGACCATGGCGCCGTCGCGGCCCGCGGCCGCCTTGTCAGCCGCCGAAAGCCTCGACGTCGATGATCTGCTGGCTGCCGTTGCCGCCGATCCCGGCTTTGCGGACGCGCTGGCGGAAACGATGAAAAGTATCACCGACAAGCTGCCGCATGAATTACGAAAGGAACTGGAAGCCGATCCTGCGGCGTTGCAGCGTCTGGCGGACGATGCCCGCGCCTATCTGTCGGGAGCGATGACGTCGTGAGAATCGAAACCCTGACGCTGGAGCGCTACGGCATCTTCACCGACCGCGTGCTGTCGTTCCGGCCCGACGCGCCGCTGCATGTCGTGCTCGGCGCCAACGAGGCGGGCAAGACCTCGGCGCTGTCGGCGATCGGCGACCTGCTGTTCGGCTTCGGCGCGCGCACCGACTATGATTTCAGGCATGACAGCAAGACGCTGCGGATCGGCGGCGCGTTCCGCCATGCCGATGGCCGCACGCTTTCGGTGCGGCGGCGCAAGGGCAACAAGAATACGCTGGTCGATGCCGCCGATCAGCCGCTGCCCGATACGACGCTGGAGCCGTTTCTCGCTGGCATCACCCGCGACATTTTTGCCCGCGAGTTCGGCCTCACCGCGGAAGCGCTGCGACTTGGCGGCAATGAGTTGCTGCATGCCGGCGGCAGCCTCGCGGAAACCCTCGCGGCGGGATCGGCCGGCATGACGGCGCTGTCGCGCGTCCGCGATCGCCTGAAGAACGAGGCGGACGAGCTGTTCACGCCGCGCAAATCCGCCAGCCGACCGTTTTATGTCGCGGCCGATCGCCATGAAGCCGCCGAACGCGCGCTGCGCGACGCTGTGGTGACGCGCGAGGCGCTGGAGGATGTCGAGAAGGCCGTGACCGAAGCCGGCACGCGGCTCGACGCGCTGAAGGCCGAGCACGCGGCCTCCGGCAGCAACCTCGCACGCTGGCAGCGCACCTTGCGGGTTCGCTCCAAACTGGCGCGGCTCGACAGCGTGGCGCAGGAGTTGGCCGATCTGGCCGACATGCCGGAGGTCCCGGCACAGGTGATCGGGCCGTGGCGCGAGGCGCTGGCGGCCGATGCCGTGCTGAGCGATGACCTGGCCGCGCTCGATGCGGCGGACGCCGCCGACCACGACGCGATGGAAGACATGTCGGTCGACGAGGCAACGTTGGCCGCCGCGCCAGCTATCGATGCGCTGCGCGAGCGGCTCGGCGCCGTGCGCAAGGCGATGGAGGACCTGCCGCGCCGCCGCGAGGCGCGCCGCGCCGCGCAGGAGCAGCTCGACGCCGCCGCACATCGCCTCGGCCTGCCGTCGCATGTCGAATTGCTGGAGCGGTTGCCGACCGATCCAGCACTGGCCGCGGTCAAGGAACTGATCGAGCGCACCCGCCGCGCCGAGCAGGGCAGGGCCGAGGCGGAAGCCAAGCGCGCCCGCGTACTGCACGATATCGAAGGCCTCGCCGACGCCGCCGGCGCCCCGGCCGCGATCAGCGATCCCGAAGCCGCCCGGCAGCGGCTCGAAGCGCTGTCCGAACTTCCGACCCATGCCGACCGGCTGCGCCGCGAAACCTCGGCGCTGGCGATCGAGAAGAACAATCTGTCGGCACTGGCGACCGCGCTCGATCCGCGCGCCGGCGATATCGCCGACCTCGCGGGCCTGCCGCTGCCGGACCAAGCCAGCGTTGTGGCGCATGCCCGCGCGGCCGAATTGGCCGAGGCTGACCTCCGCAAGCTTGAAGACGCGAGAGCCATGGCCGACGCCGCGATCGAGGCGGCGGAGACGGAACTGCGGCGCCTGTCGGGCGATGGTACGGTTTCGACGCGCGGAGATTTGACCCTTGCGCGCAGCGCGCGCGACGCTGAGCTACAATCGCTGCAGAGCGTGTTGGACGGCGACGCCACCGAGCGCCGCCGTCTCTTCGGCGATGTCGAGCGTGCTTCGCAGAAAATCGACACGATCACCGACCGACTATTGACAGACACCGACCGCGCCGCGCGCCGCGAGGCGATGCAAGAGCGCCTCGATCAGAGCCGCCGCGAGCGCGACCGCGTGACTGCTGCGCTTGCCGCGTTGCAGCTGCGTCGCGCAGAAGCCGAGGCGGCGTGGCGCTCGCTGTGGCAATCGTCGGGCCTGCTGCCGCGCCGCCCGGCGGAGATGCTGCGCTGGCGCGAGCGCGTCGATCAATTGATCGGCCGGATCGGCCGGCTGGAAGAACAGCAGGCCGAACTTGACGCGCTCGCCGCGGCGCAGGAAGCGGGCAAGACTGCCGTGATCGCGCTGCTGGAGGCCATGGGCCGCGCGCCCGACCGCTCGCTGCCGGCTGACATTTTGTATCGTGAGGCGCGCAGCCGGCTCGACGAGCTGCAAAAGGCCTGGACCGATGCGCGCGCCCGCGCCGTAGCAAGGCAACGCGCCGAGCGCGATCTCGCCGAAGCGCAGCGCGCGCAAGATCAGGCGACCGCCGTGCTGGCCGAACAGGCCGGGCTGTGGCCCGCGGCGCTGGCCCCGATCGGTCTGCGCAAGGAGGCCTCGCCGGCCGAGGCCGAGGCCGCGCTGGCGGTCTGGCAATCTGTTCCGATGCCAAAATTGAGCTTCGAGCGCGAGGGTCGCAGCGTCGAGACCATCGAGGCCGACCTCCTTGCGTTTGATCGCGACGCGGCCGAATTGGCGGGGCGCCTGATGTCGGAGGCCGCAGGCGCTTCGGCGCAGGAATCGCTGGCGCGGCTGACCGGGCGCCTCGCCGAGACCCGGAGCGCGGCGGATGCCTGTCACCGCCTGCGCGAGGCGATGGCCCGGCGCGCGACGCAGCGCAAAGCCGCGATGAGCCGACGCCAGAGCGTAACGATGATGTTGGACGACGCCCGCGCCGCATTCGGCGCCGCCGATCTTGCCGCCCTTGTGGTGGCGATCGAGCGGTTGGCGCGTCGCCATGCGCTACAGACCGAAGGCGCGGCTTTGCGGCGCGAACTGCCGGAGATTGCCGACGGTCAGGATGAAGAGTTTCTGCGGGCCGAACAGCTCGGCCTCGACCTCGACGCCTTACCCAGTGAGATCGCGCGGGAAACCGTCCGGCAGAACGAAGTGCTGAAAGATTTCGAGCGCACTGCCGCCGAACTGCACCAGAAGCAGCGCGACTTCGAGGCGCTGGTGAAGGGGCGCGACGCGGCCGCTGCGGCGGCCGAACGTGCCGAATCGGCGGTCGAGCTTGTCTCCGTCGCGGAGCGCTGGTTGTTGCGCAGTGCGGCGGCCAAGCTGGCGTCCCTGGCGATCGAGCGGCACCGCGCGATGGTGCAGGACCCGCTGATCGAGCAGGCCAGCCGGCTGTTCGCGCTGGCAACGGGGCAGGCCTTTGCCGGGCTTGGCGTCGATTACGGCGAAGACGACCACCCGGTGCTGGTCGCGGTCCGCGCCGACGGCGAGCGCGTCGGCACCGGTGGCCTCAGCGAGGGCTCGCGCGACCAGCTGTTCCTGGCGCTACGGCTGGCGCTCTTGGAGCGGCGCACGCACCAGCCGCTGCCCTTCATCGGCGACGACTTGCTCACCAGCTTCGACGAGGCGCGCACGGTGGCGACGCTGTCGCTGCTGGCCGAGGCTGGCCGGCAGCGCCAGATCATCGTCTTCACGCACCACCAGCACGTCGCTGATCTCGCCAACGCCATCGACGGTCACGCGATCGACGTGATGCGGCTGTGAGCGTCACATCGCCAAGAACGAGCGGTTCCAGGTCGGGCTGATCAGCACTTCGTTGATGCAGACATGCGGCGGCATGCCGGCGATGAAGGCGATGGTGCGGCCGAGATCGGCGGGCTGCAGCATCCGCGCCATCACCTCGTCGCTGGGTGGCACCGGGCGGTTCTTCATGATCGGGGTGGCGACCTCGCCGGGCGACAGGCAGCAGGCGCGCAGGCCGTTGACGCATTCGTCCATGTTGAAGGAATGCGTCAGCGCCAGCACCGCATGCTTGGTCGCCGTATAGGCCGGGCCGGTCATCTTGGAGACGATGCGCCCGGCCCAGGACGCCACGTTGATGATGCAGCCGTCCTGCTGCGCGCGCATCGCCGGCAGCACCGCGCGCATGCAATACATCACGCCGTTGAGGTTGATATCGACGATCTCGTCCCAGCCGTCCTGCGTCACGTCGGCCCAACTGCGCTTCGGGACGTTGATTCCGGCGCTGTTGACCAACAGGTCGATGCGGCCGTGTCTGGCAAGAATCGCCTGTGCCACCTTGCCAACGTCGTCGGCATTGCTAACGTCGAGCGCCATCGCTTCCACTGGCCTGCCGTTGCGGCCGAGCTCGTCGGCGACGCCCTGCAGTACGTCGGCACGGCGGCCGGAAATGATCACGGTCCAGCCGTCGGCCAGCAGTGCTTCGGCGCCAGCGCGGCCGATCCCGGTGCCGCCGCCGGTCACCCAGGCGATCTTCTTGGTAGCGTCGTTCACGATAGTCTCCCTGATGGTTTCTTGATTCACCAGGGCAGTGTCGAATATCTAGAGCGCGGACGCCAGCCTCGGCGTGGCCGAGCTGTGGAGCTGGACCGGAGCGGCGAGGGCATTGCCCATCGATGCGGCGAGAAAGCCGCCGACCCGCTCCCGGCTCATCGGCTTGCCGAAATGGTAGCCCTGCATGAAGCGACAGCCCTGGCCGTGAAGAAATTCCGCCTGTTCGGCGGTCTCGACGCCTTCGACGATACATTCGAGTCCCAGGTTCCGGCACAGCCCGATGATCGTCGTTAGGATCAGGCGGGACGCGGTGTCGTACTCGATTTCGCTGATGAAGCTGCGGTCGATCTTGACCTTGTCGAGCGGCAATTCGCGGATACAGCTGAGGCTGGAGTAGCCGGTGCCGAAATCGTCGAGCGAGATGCGGGCGCCCAGTCGTTTCAACACGTTCAGTGCGATCGTGGCTTCGGCCATGTTGTGCATTACCGCGGTTTCGGTGATCTCGAAGTCGATCCGGCTGGGGTCAATGCCGCTGTGCTCCACGACGGAGATGATCTTCAGGATCGACAGCGGCGAGGCGATATCCAGCCTCGACAAATTGAAAGAGACGCGCATGTCGTCCGGCCAGGCCGCGGCACCCTCCAGGGCCTTGCGCAGCAGCAGCGGTGTCAGCTGGCCGATCAGGCCCAGTCGCTCGGCGGCGACGATGAAGCTCATCGGGGGCACGTTGCCGAGCACCGGGCTGTTCCAGCGCGCCAGCGCCTCGAAGCTGACCGCCTCCGCACTGGAGCCATCGACGATGGGCTGATAGGCCACCCACAATTCGGATTCGAGATCGGCATTGAGCAGTGCCTGGTCGATCAGGCTGGCCTCGCGGATCGTGTTCTCGTGCTCGGCGGAAAAGCCGACCACGGTGCCGCGGCCGTGCTTCTTGGCGAAGAACAGGGCGTAGTCGGCGCGCTCGAACAGTTCGTCGGCGGTTCTCGCCGTGGTGGGATATTCGGCATAGCCGATCGTGCATCCGATCTTGACGATGACGCCGTCGAACTCGAACGGGACCATGAAAACCGCTGCCAGTTCGTCGCCGGCGTCCGCTGCCGTGTCAGGCGTTCTCAGGGGGGGAGCGATCATGACGAACTCATCGCCGCCGAGGCGGCCGAGAAACATGCTGGGGTGCAGGTGCGCGCGCAGACGGTCGCCCACGCTCCGCAGCAGCCGGTCCCCTGCGGGATGGCCGTGAACGTCGTTGATCTGCTTGAATCCGTCGAGATCGAGGATCGCGACGACAAGGCTGGTCGTGTCGCTCGCGGCGATCTGCTGGTTCAACTCGCTGAAGAAGCACCGGCGGTTGGGCAGCCCGGTAAGGCTGTCGATGTTGGAGTTGCGGAAATTGATGTCGCTCATCGCCTGCAACTCGGCCTGCCTGGATCGCAAGGCGTCCTCGGAAATGACACGCTTTTCGAAGTCGGCGTAGTTGGTGAGCAGCATGAACGTCACCGCGACCGAGACGATGAAGAAATTGATGGCGATCAACACCAGGATGACATGTCCGCTCGACAGCAGGAACACGGTGAACGGGATGACTACCAGGGTCATGACCAGCAGCGCCGCCGGTCGCAGGTGCATCAGGCAGAACCCGCAGCCGATCACGGTGGCGCCGGTAAAGAAAATCACCTGACCCTGCATATAGGCGTCGCCATAGGGGAACAGCCAGATGCTCCAGCTGACGAAACCGATCCCGAGAAGTCCGGCAAGCACGATGGTGCTTCGCAGCCGCCGGATCGCCTGATTCACGCTGGCGGTTCGACCATGCGAAAGCCACCACATCGCCATCCGCATCAGGCAGATCGCGTCGAGGCAGCCCGGCAGGTACAAGGTCAGCCAGTCCGGAGCCTTGCCGTAATGGGTGATCGCGACCGCCACGGTGTTGAAGACCACCAGGGCATACATGATCGGGACCTGCCGGCTGAATGCCGCCAGTTTGGCCTGCAACAGCTCGGGATTGCCGCTTGGCACGAGAACTGCGCTCTGTAGATAGTCGATAGTCGTGCGTAGCATTCTGCTATTCCGGTATCAGCGTTTCTCCTTTCATGCGTATTCGTGAATGCTTAACGGACACTTCTCGCCGTCACTAGTTATGCCTGCAGCGCAAGGCATACTTGCAAAGTCAGGCGCCGGACATTCGACTTCTGACCTTCAGATCGCATCGTTAGTGTGTGGTAAGTACGTTGGCACCTGAGGAACCAGATTTATGGTATTGAAGAACCGCTGGCAGGCGTCTCTGCTATG
Organism: Tardiphaga sp. vice154; assembly: GCF_007018645.1. NCBI lineage: Bacteria > Pseudomonadati > Pseudomonadota > Alphaproteobacteria > Hyphomicrobiales > Nitrobacteraceae > Tardiphaga > Tardiphaga sp. vice154. The sequence continues at coordinate 4,305,904 of NZ_CP041399.1, read as the reverse complement.
CAGCAGCGCCATGGACCCGGCCCAGTGATATGTACGATTTACGATATAGCGGGTCGCGTTGTGCATTCGAGAGTCTAACTTTCTCCCAGCAAATCCCGTCGTCTCTTTTCGGATTCTTCAGCATAACGTCGCAAAACATGGGCCTCGGTGAGCACGCCGATCACGCGACCGCGGTCCAGCGTGTCGAGCACGGCGAGCGACTCCGCTTCGGCACGGTCGAAGGCGGCGACCGCTTCCTGCACATTCCAGTTAGGCAGCAGCGTGAAGCCGCGACTGCGCAGGATCTGGCGCAGGGTGTCGTCGGGCTGGTTCTCCGGCGCATGTGCATCGGCGACCAGCACGATGCCGGCATAGCGTTCGTCGGCATCGATGGCGATCACCTGGGTCTTTGACCCCAGCGGAAACGTCTCGCGGAATTGCGCGATGCTGAGATCGGCATTCACCGTCGTCATGTCGGCGCGCATCATGCTGCGCACGGTGAGGTCGCGGATCCAGCCGACATCGGCGGCGCTGCGGATGGTCTCGCCGCGCAGATGCAAGCGCCAGGTCGCAAACGAATAGCCGAACAGCTCACGCGTGGTCTGCGTCGAGACGATCACTGCAATCAGCACGGCGGTGGTCAGCCACAAATTGCCGGTCGCCTCCAGCGCGATGAAGGTCATGGTCAGCGGGCCGCCGATGACCGCCGCCGACAGGGCGCTCATGCCGATCACCGCGTAAACGCTGATGTCGAGGTTCAAGGTCGGCAGCAGCGCGTTGGCGCCCGCGGCAAACAGATGGCCGCCGATCGCGCCCAGCAGCAAGGATGCGAAGAACAGACCGCCGCGAAAGCCGGAGCCGAGCGAGATGATCGAGGCCACCGTCTTCAGTGCGAACAGGGTGACCAACGCCGTGATTGGCGCGGTCATGCCGCTGTTGACATGCAGCGCGCCATGGCCGGAGGACAGTACTTCCGGCGTCACCAGCGCCAGCAGTCCAACCAGCAGGCCGCCGAGCGCGGGACGCAGCGGCGGCCACAACCTGATCTTTTGCAGCAGCGTGTCGCATTGCGCCACGCCGCGCATGATCCCGATGCCGAACAATGCGGCGATTAGCCCGAGCAGGGCCGCGACCGCGAGATCCTGGCCGGTGACCTCGCCGATCTGGCTGACGGAGATGCCGAGCGACAGCGGCGAGAACGCCCGCGTCGTCGCAAAGCCGGCGACGGCTGCGACGCCGATCGGTGTCAGGCTGGCGGCCGTATAACCGCCGATGATCAGCTCGAAGGCATAGAATGCGCCGGCCAATGGTGCCCCGAACGCGCCGGCGATGGCGGCGGCGGCGCCGCAGCCGACCATGATGCGCTGGTCGCTGCGCCGCAGATGCAGCGCGCGGCCGATCGAGGAGGCGACCCCGGAGGCGATCTGGGTGTATCCGGCCTCAAGCCCGACCGAGCCGCCGACGCCGCTCGACCACACCGTCTGCAGCGCCACGATGAGGCTGCCGCGGAACGACATGGCGCCGCCATGCAGCGCGTTGGCCTCGATCGGATCGATCTCGCGGCCGGGCCGCCAGCGCAGCAGAAGCAGCAAGGCGATACCGAGCAGCAGTCCGCCGAGCATCGGCACCAGGATGGCGCGGACCGGATCGATCCAGGTCTGGCTCGACAGGCGTTCGCCGGGCAGCAGGTTGAACAAAACGATGTGCATCATATTGACGGCACCACTCATCAAAGCCACCAGCATGCCGGCGATGCTGCCGATCAGGGCTGCGACGACGACCAGGCTGGTCTCGCGCGCCCGAACAAAGGTGCGCAGCCAGCGCGGCGCCTTGAGGTGGGATTCCGAACTGGGCATGGCGGAGGACTATGGGCGTGAGGGCAGGGAGCATGGTGACGTTGCACGATGCGTTGTACGTAACACGCACTGCGCAGGCTACCGGCAAAAGCGGGTAGGCCTATGCGAGGGATGTTGTTCGCAGCCGATAATGGTATGTCCTGGCTTCCATCCAGCTGCGGCGGCCCCATGATCCACATCAGTTCCCTCAGCGGCCTTCCCGACGTGGCCGCCTCGCTCGGTCCGTTCGACATGCTGACGCTGCTGTCGCCCAGCGCCGAGGCGCGGGACTGGAGCGGGTTTTCGCAGGTGCGCCATCTCCGTCTTGCCTTTCACGACATCACGGTGCTGACGCCGGACCTGATTGCGCCGGATAAGGGGGTGCTGCAGGCGATCCTCGATTTCGGCCGCGATGGCCTGGCGGAGCGCTCGCTGCTGATCCACTGCTGGGCCGGGATCAGCCGCTCCAGCGCCGCCGCCTATGTGATCGCCTGCGACCGCAATCCGGGATTCGAGGACGAGATCGCCGACGAATTGCGACGCCGGTCGCCTGTCGTGACGCCGAACAAATTGATGGTGCATCTCGCGGACGAGCTGCTCGGCCGCGAGGGCAAGATGATCGACGCCATCGCTCGTATCGGCCGCGGCGCCGATGCGTTTGAAGGCGCGCCGTATCAATTGCCGCTGCAGTGGCCGTTGTCGTAGCCAGGATGGAGCGAAGCGCAATCCGGGGAAGCGCGTTTCAACGAGATCGTCGGCCCCGGATTTCGCAAGGGCTCATCCGGGCTACGGATCACCTCATCGCCGCGACGACACCCAGCAGAAATCCGATCTCGAACACCTGCTCGACCGCACCGAGCACGTCGCCGGTGTAGCCGCCGAGCATGTGGCGCGACCAGCGCGTGAGAACGAATGCCAGCGCCGCGCCGCACAGCAGCCCGACCAGAACGGCGGAGAGCGAAATCAACGCCAGCGGCAGCATTGCGAGCAGCACGACGACAAGCGCGAACCGTAATTCGCCGGAGCGTACCGGCGCTTCTGCGTAGCTGACTTTCATCGCCGCGGTGTTGCCGGCATAGCGCAGGCGGTTCATTACGAAGGCCGGCGCCGCGCGCGCCGCCGCATGGGCTGCGATCAGCGCTGCCGGACCCGCCCACATCGGCATGTCGGAAATCGCCGCGACGCGCAGCGCGACGCCAAGGCCGAGCGCCAGCGCGCCGTAGCTGCCGATCCGGCTGTCTTTCATGATCGCCATCCGCTTCTCGATCGTCCAGCCGCCGCCGAACGCGTCGGCGGTGTCGGCAAGGCCGTCCTCGTGCAGTGCGCTGGTGAGAATGATGCTGGCGGAGATTGCGAGCAGGGCGGCGATCACCGGGCTGACAAACTCGTTGGCGATCAGCAGTATCAGCGCCGATACAAGGCCGATGCCCAAGCCGACCACGGGAAAATACTTCATCGCCCGCGCCAGCCAGTCCGGCGCCGTCGCGCTCGCGGTGTCGCGCACCCGCACGATGGTGAGAAACCGGATCGCGTCGAGCAGCGAGTCGGGCAGGCGCATCAGATGTTTCCTGCGAGCACGTCCTGGAGATCGGCGACATCGGTGATCAGCCGTGCCGCCGCGCGCACCAATGGCACCGCCAGCATCGCGCCGGTGCCCTCGCCGAGCCGCAGGCCGAGGTCGAGCAGCGGCGTCGCGTCCAGCGCCGCCAGCGCGATGTCGTGGCCGCGTTCGGCCGAGCGGTGCGCGAACACGCAATAGCCGCGCGCTTCCGGGCACAGCCGGATCGCCAGCAGCGCCGCCGCGGTGGTGATGAAGCCATCGACGATCACCGGGCGGCGCTGCGACGCCGCACCCAGCACCGCGCCGGCCAGCATGGCGATCTCCAGCCCGCCGAACTCGCTGAGCACGTCGAGCGGCGCGGTGGCCTGGCTGCGCGCCGCGGCCTTGTGGATAGCGGCGCGCTTGCGTGCCATGCCGATATCGTCCTGTCCGGCGCCGACGCCGATGCAGTCGTCAAGGTCGGCCGGCGCCAGGCGATGCAGCAGCAGCGCGGAGGAGGCGGTGTTGCCGATTCCCATCTCGCCCAGCGCGACGATGTCGGCGCCGTTCCTGATCTCGCCGACCGCGATGCGGGCGCCGCGCGTCAGCGCGTCGGCCGCCTCCTGGGCCGTCATCGCCGGCTCGCGCGCGGCATTGGCCGTACCCAGGCGGATCTTGGCGTCGATCAACTGTGGGTGATGCGGCAACTCGGCCGCGACGCCGGAATCGACGACGCGGATCTCGACCCGGCTGGCGGTGGCGAAGGCATTGGCGGTGGCGCGGCCGGCCAGATAGGTCATCACCATCCCGACCGTCACCGCAGCGGGAAATTGCGAGACGCCTTCCTCGACCAGCCCGTGATCCGCGGCGAAAATCAGCAGCACCGCATTGTCGCCGCGCGGCTCGCCGGGATGCCGGATCTGGCCGAGCTGCAGCGCGAGTTCCTCGATTCGCCCGAGCGATCCCGGCGGCTTGGCCTTGCCGTCGATTCGCGCGCGGATCCCGGCCTCAGTCGCCGGATCGAGGGCGGCAATGGCGGGGGGCTGCCAGACAGGCTGGGAATCGGCGGTCATCATTCTGTTCCTTTACGCGACCCACCTGACGCAACACCGGCCGGCAGGTCAACCAAGGTTGACCCCAACGACCTCGCCCGGTAGCGTTGCGAATGATGGTCCTTCCGCGTGGAAGGTGAATAGGGAAGCCGGTGCGGGCGTTCGCGCTCTACTCCGGCGCTGCCCCCGCAACTGTAAGCGACGAGTCCTCGCCGGTGCCACTGGGAATGTCCCGGGAAGGCGGATGAGGGCAATGACCCGCGAGCCAGGAGACCTGCCATCGAAAACTGTGCTTTGGAGGCGTCGTCGGGGCGGGGTGCACCGGACGGGAGCGAGTTGACGGTCATGCCGTCGACGCGACCCAACAAAGCTCGCGGCCCCTTTGAGGGCACGATGGTGAGCCTATGATGGATCGCGACCCCGCCGATATTTTTGGCGAAACCTTGCTGGCCGAACCGCCGCGCGCACATGCGCCGGCCGGTTGCGTCGTGGTCAGCGTTTGTATCACCTGCAAATCTGCCGACGGCAACGCGGTGATCGGCCCGGAAATGTTCGACGCCGTGAAGGCGGCCTTGGGCGAGACGGAGGCCCGCGTGATGGTGCGGCCGGTGCAGTGCCTCGGTGTCTGCAAGCGGCCGGCGACGGTCGCCGTCACCAGTCCGGACGGCTACACTTTCCTGTTCGGCGACCTGCAGACCGAAACCGGCACCGCGGCGCTCTTGTCCTTCGTGCAGTCCTACCAGAAATCCGACTACGGCCTGGTGCCGTGGCGCGAGCGTGCCGACGTGCTGCGCAAGGGCATGGTGGCACGGGTGCCGCCGATGCGCTGGTCGCCCGATGACGGGCGCGCGCCGAAATGAGCGCGCTGGTCACCACACTGGTGCTGGGCGGCGCGCGGTCGGGCAAGTCGGCCTTTGCCGAGGCGCTGATCCACGACAGCAATTTTACCCGCGTGTACCTTGCCACGGCGACGCCCGGCGATGACGAGATGGCCGCGCGTATCGCGCAGCACCGCAAGCAGCGCGGCGACGGCTGGATTACCGTCGAGGAACCGCTGGCGCTGATCGATGCGCTGACCCGCGAGGCGACGCGCGGCCGCGCCGTGCTGGTCGATTGCCTGACGCTGTGGCTGTCCAACCTGATGTTCGCCGACCGCGACCCGGAAGTCGAAGCGCGCCGGCTGGTGCGCTTTCTCGGCGTGGCGCGCTATCCGATCGTGTTCGTCTCCAACGAAGTCGGCATGGGCCTGGTACCGGAGACGCCGCTCGGCCGCGCCTTCCGCGACGCCCAGGGCCGGCTCAACCAGATCGTCGCAGCGGCCGTGCCGCAAGTCGCCTTCATCGCAGCCGGGCTTCCGCTCTGGCTGAAAAATTCCCAGGAGTAATTCATGTCCCGCGTTCCCGTTACCGTCCTCACCGGCTTTCTCGGCGCCGGCAAGACCACGCTGCTGCGATCCTTGCTGACGCAGGCCGACGGCCGCCGCATCGCCGTGATCGTCAATGAATTCGGCGATGCCGGCTTCGACGGTGGCCTCGTCGAGGAATGCGCGGCCAATGCCTGCGCGCCTGGCGATATCGTCGAACTCACCAATGGCTGCATCTGCTGCACCGTGGCCGACGATTTCATCCCGACCATGGACAAATTGCTGTCGCGCGACATCCCGCTGGATGCGATTGTGATCGAGACATCGGGCCTCGCTTTGCCGCAGCCGCTGCTGAAGGCCTTTGCCTGGCCGGCGGTGAAGACCCGCGCCACCGTCGACGGCGTCGTCACCGTGGTCGATGCGCTGGCGCTATCGGAAGGCCGCGTCACGCTGGATGAGGATGCGGTCGCCGCTCAACGCGCTGCCGACGAAGGCATCGAGCATGATGATCCGATCGAGGAAGTGTTCGAGGACCAACTTGCTTGCGCCGATCTCGTCGTGCTGTCGAAGAGCGATCTGGTAACGGCCGAGCAGCTCGTTGAGATCGAGACCAAGCTGAAAGCTGTGCTGCGGCCCGGCGTCACCATCGTGCGCTCGAAGGGCGAGCTTGCGCCCGCGGTGCTGATCGGCCTCAACGCCGCCGCTGAGGACGACATGGCGGCGCGCGCCGGCCATCACGGCGAGGAGGAAGAGCACGACCACGATGATTTCGACAGCATCGTGGTGTTGCCCTCGGCCGCAGCGAGCGTCGATGCGATGCGCGCGCGCGTCAGCGAGGCTTTAGGCTTCGAGGGCGTATTGCGCGTCAAGGGCCACGCGCGGATCGCCGACAAGGCTGCGCCGATCGTCGTGCAGGCCGTCGGCAGCCGCGTCGAGCTGGCCTTCGCGCGCCCCGACGTGAAGCAGGCCGAGCATCTGGTGGTGATCGGGCTAAAGGGATTTGACGGCGACGCGGTGCGAAGGGCGTTGGCGTAGCGCTGTCGCCACCCTCCCCATTGCGGGGAGGGTGGCGCGTTGTGAGCGAAGCGAGCAAACGCGCCGGGTGGGGTAGCCACAAGCTCAGGAGCCAGCGGCTACCCCCGGCCTCCGCTTCGCTGCGGCCGACCCTCCCCGCAAGGGGGAGGGGCGGCCAATGGCTGTTGTGATAAACATTTGAATTGACCGCATGCACTTAAAGCTCGATCCCACTGGCGGCATTGACGACGGCGACGTCGCCCGCGATCTCGGGCAGGACACCGCCGACATCGTCGTGCTGTCGGCGGCCGACAGCGATCTGGCGTCGTTTCACGCCGCGCATGCGATGCTGCCGAAAGACTTCCCCAGCCTGCGGCTGACCAACCTGCTGGCGCTCGGCCATCCTGCCTCGGTCGATCTCTATGTCGAGCGCACGCTGGCGAAAGCCAGGATCGTCGTGCTGCGCATGCTCGGCGGCATCGGCTACTGGCCGCACGGTGTCGAGAGCCTGCGCTCTGATGCGCTGGCGCGCGGCGCGCAATTCATCTGCATCCCCGGCGAAATGTACTGGAACGCCGAACTCGCCGCACGCGGCACGGTCAACGATGAGACCACACAGGCGATGTGGCGCTATTGCAGCGAGGGCGGCGTCGACAATGCCCGGCTGGCGCTGCAACTCGCGGCGCACCAGATCGGCCATGGCGAGGCGCCGATGGCGGCGCGGCCGATGCCGTCGGCCGGCTTCTGGCCGAGCGAGCCGGTGCCGGACCATCGCCCCAACGCCGTCGTGATCTTCTACCGCGCGATCGTCGCCGGCGGCGACACCGCGGCGATCGGTGCGTTACGGCTGGCGCTCGAAGCGCGCGGGCTGAACGCCGTCTGCCTCTATGTCACCAGCCTGAAGGACGAGCGCTCCGCAGCCTTCCTGCGCGCCGCGCTTGCCGCGCATCCGGCCGATATCATCGTCAACGCCACGGCGTTCGCCACCGCCACCGCGCATGACGACGCCGGCGTGCTTTCGGCCTCGGGCTGTCCGATCCTGCAGGTCGCGCAGGCCGGCACCTCGCGCGCCGCCTGGGAGGCCTCGACCCGCGGGCTAACGCCGCGCGACCTCGCGATGCATGTCGTGCTGCCGGAGGTCGACGGCCGCATCTTCGCCAACGTGATTGCCTTCAAGGAACGCGGCGACAGCGATGGCGGTTTTGCGCCGGTGACGTTCCAGCCGGTGCCGGACCGCATCGACGCCACGGCCGATCTCGCCCACGCCTGGATCCGGCTACGCCGCGCCGAAGTACCCGAGCGACGGATTGCGCTGATCCTCGCCAACTATCCGAACCGCGACGGCCGGATCGCCAATGGCGTCGGCCTCGACACGCCGCAGAGCCTGATCGACGTGTTGGCGGCGATGCTCAGCGCCGGTTACGCGATCGATGAGGCACCGCTCGACGCCGCGGCGATGATGGGGCTGCTGCAACAGGGGCCGACCAATGCGCTGGCCGATCGTGCCGATCGCCGCGGCGGCGTGACGTGGTCGTTGGCCGACTATACGACCGCGTTTGCGACGCTGCCGCACACTGTGCGGCTGGCGGTCGAGGCGCGCTGGGGCATTGCCGACAGCGATCCGCATATCGTGGACGGCGCGTTCCGGCTGGGCCTGCATCGCTTCGGCAACGTGGTCGTCGGCGTGCAACCGGCGCGCGGCTACAATATCGATCCGAAGAGCACCTATCACGATCCCGACCTGGTGCCGCCGCATCATTATCTCGCGTTTTATCTCTGGCTCCGTCGCGAATTCGATACGCATGCCGTCGTGCATCTCGGCAAGCACGGCAATCTCGAATGGCTGCCGGGCAAGAGCGCCGGGCTATCCGCCGACTGTCTGCCGGACGCGGTGCTGGGCCCGCTGCCGCATCTCTATCCGTTCATCGTCAACGATCCGGGCGAAGGCATCCAGGCCAAGCGCCGCGGCTCTGCCGTGATCATCGACCATCTGACTCCGCCGATGACGCGCGCCGAACTGCACGACGATCTGGCGCGGCTGGAAAACCTGGTCGACGAATATGCGCTGGCGGCGGATCTCGATCCCAAGCGCGCGGGGGTGATCGCCGAGGATATTCTCTCGATGGCGCGGGCGCAGCGACTCGATGCCGATGTCAACGTGACGCGCGACACGCCGACCGGGGAGGCGTTGCGCGCGCTGGACGCGCATCTCTGCGACCTCAAGGAAATGCAGATCCGCGACGGCCTGCACATCTTCGGCCGCACGCCGCAGGACGCGGCGCGCAACGACCTGCTGGTCTCGATTGCTCGCCTGCCGCGCTCGGAGAGCAAGCCGCAGGATGCCTCGTTGCACCGCGCGATCGCCGGGGATCTGGGACTGGGCGCGTTCGATCCGCTGACGCGGGAATTGGCGGAGGATTACACCGGCCCACGCCCTGCCGTTCTAGCCGACATCAGCGAAGCGCTGTGGCGCACGACCGGAGATACGGTGGAGCGCATCGAAATGCTGGCTTTGCAGCTGGTCGCGAACGAAGCCGCTGCAGGCGAGGCCGCATTGTTAGGCGACGAATTTCTCACCACGTCGTCCCCGCGTAAGCGGGGACCCATAACCTCCGAAGCAGAAACTTTAACGAGGTTACTGCCACCGAGCGAGACGACGCCGACAGCGGCTATGGGTCCCCGCTTTCGCGGGGACCACGCGGAGTGTGTGATTTCTTCTGAGCGTTGGCCCGCAACATCCTCCGTGCTCGCCTGGATTTCTTCCACCCTCCGTCCTGCCATCGACGCGTCAGGCGCTGCCGAGATGTCGGCGTTTCTCGCCGGCCTCGATGGCCGTTTCATCCGGCCCGGTCCGTCCGGCGCGCCGACGCGCGGGCGGCCCGACGTGCTGCCCACGGGCCGCAACTTCTTCGCCGTCGATGTCCGCGCCGTGCCGACGCCGTCGGCGTGGCGGATCGGGCAGCTCGCGGCCGAGCGGCTGGTCGAAGCCTATTGGCAGGAGGCCGGCGAATGGCCGCGCGCGATCGCGCTGTCGGCCTGGGGCACCGCCAACATGCGTACCGGCGGCGATGACGTAGCGCAGGCGCTGGCGCTGATCGGCGCGCGGCCCGTGTGGGAAGACACTTCAGGCCGCGTCACCGGTTTTGCTATCACGCCGCTGTCGGAGCTGAAGCGCCCGCGCGTCGATGTCACGTTTCGCGTGTCCGGCCTGTTCCGCGATGCGTTCCCGACGCAGATGGACATCATTGGCTCGGCGGTCGCGGCGATCGCGCTGCTGAACGAACCTGACGAGGCCAATCCGATCGCGGCCAACGTTCGCACCCGTGCGCTCGCGCTGCAGGCCGGCGGTGCCAGCGCCGACATCGCACGCGAGCAGGCGACGCGGCGGGTGTTCGGCTCCAAGCCCGGCGCCTATGGCGCGGGACTGCAGGCGCTGATGGACGAGGGCGGCTGGGAAAAGCGCGGCGATCTCGCCGAGGTCTATCTCGACTGGGGCGGCTATGCCTATGGCAGCGGCACTGAGGGCGAGGCCGCGCGCGGCGAATTCGCCGAACAGCTCAAGGGGATCGATCTTGTCGCCCAGACGCAGGACAATCGCGAGCACGATATTCTGGATTCTGACGACTACTACCAGTTCATCGGAGGGCTTGCCGCCACCGTGCAGACCCTGCGCGGATCGGCGCCGCGGGTCAGCCATATCGACACCTCGCGCCCGGAGGCGCCGGTCGCGCGGCCGCTGTCTCACGAAATTTCCCGCGTGGTACGCGGCCGCGCCGCCAATCCGAAATGGATCGCCGGCGTGATGCGGCACGGCTACAAGGGCGCGTTCGAGATCGCCGCCACGGTGGACTACCTGTTCGGCTTTGCCGCCTCTACCGATGCGGTTGCCAACCACCATTTCGACCAGTTGTTTTCCGCCTATCTGGAGAACGACGACGTCCGCGACTTCATGCAAGACGCCAACCCGGAGGCGTTGCGCGAGACGGCCGCGCGCTTCACCGAGGCGATCCGCCGCGGAATGTGGACGCCGCGCTCCAACCGTGCCGCCGATCTGCTCGCCGAACTGACGCACAAGGAAATCGCATGACCGACGATGCCCACGACGACCAAGAGAATGCGAAGCACAAGCTCAAGGCGGCCAAGCACAAGGCCGCGCGCGACAAGATCATGGCCGGCAAGATCGGCGAGAAGGGCCTCTTGATCGTCCACACCGGCACCGGCAAGGGAAAGACCTCCGCCGCGCTCGGCATGGTGTTCCGTCATATCGGTCACGACATGCCGGTGGCGGTGGTGCAGTTCACCAAGTCGCCGGCCTGGGACACCGGCGAGGCGCGGCTCTTGGCCAGATTTCCCGAACTGGTGACGCTGCATATCATGGGCGAAGGCTTTACCTGGGAGACCCAAGACCGCGAGCGCGACATCGCCGCCGCGACCAAGGGCTGGGAGCGCGCCAAGGAACTGATCCGCGACGATCGCCACAACATGGTGCTGCTCGATGAGCTCAACATCGTGCTGCGCTACGACTATCTCGATTTGCAGGAGGTGCTGACCTTCCTGCGCGACGAGAAGCCGGCCGACAAGCACGTCGTCATCACCGGCCGCAACGCCAAGCCGGAGCTGATCGAGATGGCGGATCTGGTCACCGAAATGACGCTCATCAAGCACCCGTTCCGTGCCGGCGTGAAGGGCCAGAAGGGCGTGGAGTTTTGATGCAGCCCCTCACCGTCATTCCGGGGCGCTCCACAGCGACACCGTCGCTGGCGAGCGAACCCGGAACCTCGAAATGGGGCGCGCTGAACAACTCGGGATTCCGGGTTCGCGCCCGGCTGGCGCCGCTCGCGCCCCGAAATGACAGTTTGGGGCGGTTGGACACGAAGACGCTATGACATCCAACCCCACCCCTGCCGTCATGATCCAGGCCACCGGCTCCAACGCCGGCAAGTCGACGCTGGTCGCAGGATTGGCGCGGGCGCTGGTGCGGCGCGGGCTGAAGGTCGCGCCGTTCAAGCCGCAGAACATGTCGAACAACGCGGCGGTCGCCGTCGATGGCGGCGAGATCGGCCGCGCGCAGGCGGTGCAGGCGCGCGCCGCGCGGATGCCGCCGAGCGTGCACATGAACCCGGTGCTGCTGAAGCCGGAGACCGACACCGGCGCGCAGATCATCGTGCAGGGAAAACGCTGGGGCACGCTGCGGGCGAAGAATTATCTCGAGAAGAAAGCGGCCTTGCTGCCGGCAGTGCTGGAGAGCTTTGCGCGTCTCGCCCGCGAGGCCGACATCGTGCTGGTCGAGGGCGCCGGATCGCCGGCGGAGATCAATCTGCGCGCCGGCGATATCGCCAATATGGGCTTTGCCGAAGCCGCCAACGTGCCGGTGCTGCTCGCCGGCGATATCGACCGCGGTGGCGTCATCGCCAGCCTTGCTGGTACGCATCTGGTGCTGCAGCCGGAAGAGCGCGCACGGATCCACGGCTTCATCATCAACAAATTTCGCGGCGATCCTCGCTTGTTCGATAGTGGGCTCAGCGCGATCACGCGGCTGACCGGCTGGCCGTCGCTCGGTGTGGTGCCATGGCTGACGCAGGCGGCATGGTTGCCGGCCGAGGACGCCGTCGATCTCGACCGCACCCACGTCTCCACGGCGACGCGCATTATCGCGGTACCGGTGCTGGCGCGGATCGCCAATTTCGACGATCTCGATCCGCTCGGCATGGAGCCCGACGTCAAGCTCGTCTTCGTGCGGCCGGGCGAGCCGATCCCGGGTAATGCCGACGTGGTGATCCTGCCGGGCAGCAAATCCACTATCGGCGACCTCGCTTACTTGCGCGCGCAGGGCTGGGACATCGATATTGCGGCGCATGTCCGGCGCGGCGGCCATGTGCTCGGCCTGTGCGGCGGCTACCAGATGCTGGGCCGCGTGATCGCCGATCCCGACGGCGTCGATGGCGCGGCAGGAATGGTCGACGGACTTGGACTGCTCGACATGACGACCCTGATGAGTTCGGACAAGTCGACCACGCTGGTGTCCGGCACCCATGTCGCGACGGGTGCCGCGATCGAGGGCTACGAGATTCATCTCGGTCGCAGCGAAGGCGCCGACTGCGCGCGGCCGCTGCTGACCATCGATGGTCGGCCCGATGGCGCGATGTCGGCGAATGGCCGCGTCCAGGGCACCTATGTGCACGGGCTGTTCACCGGCGACGCGTTTCGCCGCGCGTGGCTGGCCCATCTCGGCATCGCCTCGGCATTGGCTTACAACACCCAGATCGAATCCGCGCTCGATGCGCTGGCCGATCATCTGGAAACGAATCTCGATATTGACGCGATCCTGAAGATCGCCCGCAGCCGTCAGAGCACCAGCGCCAGCGCGGCGTAGATCGCGGCCTGCATCGCGCAGGCGGCGACGAACAGTTTCAGCGCACGGTTGATATCGGCCGGCGTGGCCGCGCGTCCTTCCGCGTTGAGGAAGGGGTCGTTGACGGGTCCCTCGGCATAGTGACGCGGGCCGGCGAGCGCGATGCCGAGCGCGCCGGCCATCGCACTTTCCGGCCAGCCGGCATTGGGCGAGCGATGCTTTGGCGCATCGCGGAACATGATCATCTTCGAATGCGCCATCGTGCCGCCGACCAGCGGCGCGACGACGACGAACAGCAGGCCGGACAGCCGCGCCGGAATGATATTGACGAGATCGTCGAGCCGCGCCGCCGCCCAGCCGAACTGCTCATAGCGTTCGCTGCGATGGCCGATCATCGAATCCGCGGTGTTGATTGCCTTGTAGGCGATCAGGCCGGGCAGGCCGAACACCGCCAGCCAGAAGATCGGCGCGGCGATGCCGTCTGAGAAATTCTCCGCCGTTGACTCGATCGCGGCGCGCGCCACGCCGGCCTCGTCGAGCCGGGCGGGATCGCGGCCGACGATCATCGATACCGCTTGGCGTGCCGCCGCCAGCCCCCCTTCGGCAAAGGCGTCGCGGACGCGGGCAACGTGCTGGTACAGGCTGCGCTGCGCCAGCAGCACCGAGGCGAGAAAGCCTTCGATCAGGATACCGATCCAGTGGTCCGGCAGCACCAGTTCGATCAGCAGGCCGGCGATCGCCGCGCCGATCACCAGCCACAGCACGGCGCCGACGCCGGCGATCTTGCGGTCGCGAGCCGACCATTCCGCGACATTAAGCGTGCGTTCCAGGACGTCGATGGCCTGGCCGATCCACGCCACGGGATGCGGCAGGCGTCGCCAGAGCCAGTCGGGATCGCCGATCGCGGCATCGAACAGGATGGCGACGACGGTGATCCACAGTGCGTGTTCGGTGATCAGCATCTCAGCGCTCCACGCGCGCGAGTTCGGCCGCCAGCCGGTCGAGCGCCTCGGCGATCATCGGCCCGCCGCAGTTGATCAGTTTCTCGGGAATCACCAGCCGCTTCGAGGCGGGATAAAAACGCTCCAGCGCCGGATGCAGCAGCAGGGCGCGGCCTTCGTCCTCGGCAAAGCTGCTGTCTTCCGAGAGCAGCAGATAGTCCGGCCTGAGGCTGACGATCGCCTCTAGCGAGGCGAAGCCGCCGGTGCGCAGGCCCATCTCCTTTGCCGCGCTGCTCAGCCCGACGGCGCCGAGCAGTGCGCCCGTCAGACTGTCGCTACCCGACACCCAGCCGCGCCGCGACAGCGCCAGCACGCGAAACGCCTTGCGCGCTGCAACCGCACGCGTGCGCGCGATGGCGGCCTCCAGCTTCGCCACTTCGGCCGCGGCGCGGTCGGGATGGCCGGCGATGTCGCCCATCCGTACGATCTGCTTCTTCACGTCCTCCATCGAGCGCGGCACGTCGAATTCCACGACCCGCAGGCCTTTCTCCTTCAGCAGCTCGCGCGTCGCTCGCTTGGTGTAGCGGCCGGCGACGACGATGTCGGGCTTCAACACCAGCACGTCCTCGGCCTCGCCGGACAGTTTGGGAAACTGCGCGGCCTTCTCGGCATCCCAGGAACGCGCGGCGTCGCGGGCATAGGGGCTGAGGCCCAGAATCTGTCCGGGGTCGGCCAGCGTCATCAGCAACTGGTCGGTGCACAGGTTGATCGAGGCGAGGTGCGGCAGCTCGGCGGCATGCGCCGTGCCCGCCAGCATCATCCACAAAGCGGCGATCAGGCTCTCGCACTTTCGTTTCGATAATGGCATGAAGCGGCCATGAATCATGGCGGCGATCTCACCGAAGCAATGGCGCGCTATGGCGGCGAAGCCGCAGACTGGCTCGACTTGTCGACCGGAATCAACCCCTGGGCCTATCCGTTCGGCGACATCGCCGACGCGGCCTGGCGCCGGCTGCCGTCGCAGGCCGACGGTCAGGCGCTGCTCGCTGCCGCGCGACACGCCTATCGCGTGCCGGACGGTGTCGATCTGGTCGCCGCACCCGGCACCCAGGCGCTGATCCAGTGGCTGCCGCATCTCGCCGCCAACGGGCCGGTTGCCATCGTCGGCCCGACCTATAATGAGCACGCGCCGGCATGGCAGAACGCCGGCCACGAGGTGATCGCGATCTCCGACCTCGCCGCACTGCCCGACGAGGCCGTGCATGTCGTGATCGTCAATCCCAACAATCCCGACGGCCGCATCGCGGACCATGCGACGCTCGCCGCCGTTGCCGCAAAACTGCATCAGCGCGGCGGCTGGCTGCTGGTCGACGAGGCCTTTGCCGACGTCGATCCGGCTATCGGCGCGGCGGTTCTGTGCGAAAAGCTCCCGGTGGTCATCCTGCGCTCGTTCGGAAAGTTCTATGGTCTCGGGGGCCTGCGGCTCGGCTTCGCCATCGCCGCGCCCGAGACGATCAAGCGCATCGCGGCAGTGCTGGGGGCGTGGGCGGTGTCCGGCCCGGCCCTGCAGGTCGGCGCGCGCGCGCTCGGCGACGACGCATGGGGTGAGCACATGCGCGCGCAACTCATCGAGCACGCGACCCGGCTCGATTTCATCCTGACGCAGGCCGGCGGCAAGGTGATCGGCGGCACCTCGCTGTTTCGCTTCGTCCGCCATCCGGATGCCAGGTACCTGCATGTCCAGCTCGCCCGACAGCGCGTCTGGGTCCGCAAGTTCGACTGGGCCAGCGACCATCTGCGCTTCGGCCTGCCGGCCAATGATGCCGCGCTGGGGCGTCTGGCGGATGCTCTGTCCACGCACGACTAGCGGCATCGCTCAGACTCCCGCCCAAGGCAGGATGACGGTCTCGTTCCGATAGTCGGCGCGAAACGCGACGACGCGGAACACGTCGGCCATCACCTCGTCCGACAACGCCTGCGCCGGCGCGCCATCCGCGACAAGGCGGCCTTGCGACATCACCAGCACCGTATCGGCAAAGCGCGCGGCAAGGCCGAGGTCGTGCGTCACCACGATGACCAGCACGCCGCCGTCGGCGACATCGCGAAGATTTTTCATGACGTCGAGTTGGTAGCGCGGATCGAGCGAGGCGGTCGGCTCGTCGGCCAGCACGATCGGCGCCTCCACCGCCAGCACCCGCGCCAGCGCGACGCGGCTGCGCTCGCCGCCGGACAGTTCGGTGACGCGGCGCGCGGCGAAGCCGGTGACGTCGGTGGCCCGCATCGCGCGTTGCACGGCAGCCTCATCGGCTGGCGACAGCCGCGCCGGATTGGTGGCGCCGTGCGGATAGCGGCCGAGCGCCACGACGTCCTTCACCTCCAGCGGCCAATGCACGACGTGGCCCTGCGGCAGATAGCCGAAGCGCTTGGCGCGCTCGCGCAGCGAGAGTTTGGCGAGATCGTCGCCGGCGACATGGATTGCACCGGTCGAAGGCTGCAGGCCGGCGAGCGCGCGCAGCAGTGTGGTCTTGCCGGCGCCGTTGGGGCCGATCAGCGCGACGAGGTGTTTCGGCTGCAGCGCCAGCGATACGTCACGCAGGATGGCGCGGCCGGACAAGGTAACGCCGAGGTTCCGGGCGGTGAGCAGCGCGGTCATGCGACGCCTCCGCCGAGCGCGCGGCGTTCACGCAGGATCAGATAGAGGAAGAACGGCACGCCGATGATCGAGGTCAGCACGCCGACCTTGATATCAGTAGTGGAAGGAATGATCCGCACCGCGATGTCGGCGGCGAGCAGCAACGCCGCACCCGCCAGCGCGCTGGGCACCAGCAGCCGGCCGGGATCGTGGCCGATCAGGGGACGCATCAGATGCGGCGCGACCAGGCCGATGAAGCCGATCGTGCCGGCGACCGCGACGGCGCCGCCGACGCCGAGCGCAACGCCGGCGATCACCAGCAGCCTGAGACGGCCGACATCGACGCCGAGGCTCTGCGCGGTTTCTTCGCCCAGGCTGAGCGCGCGGAACGCGCTGCGCTGGGTCATCAGCAGGATGCCGCCGGCCACTATGAAAGGCAGCGCCAGTTCGACGTGGCGGAAGCTGCGGTCCTCCAGCGAGCCGAGCAGCCAGAATGCAATCTCCAGCGCGGCAAACGGATTCGACGACAGGTTCATCACCAGCGCGGTCGCCGCACCTGCAAGGCTGGAGATCGCGAGGCCGGCAAGGATCAGCAACAGTAGTCCTGCGCTGCGGCCGGCGATGCCGAGCAGCACGAATACCGAGACAAAGGCCATCGTGATGCCGGCGACCGGCAGCGCCCAGGAGCGTACATCGGCCAAGCCCAGCGCGATCATCAACACCGCGCCGAAGGCGGCCGATTGCGGCGCGCCGAACAAAGACGGCGACGCCAGCGGATTGCGCAGCAGTCCCTGCAGCGCCGCACCGGACAGGCCGAGAATGGCGCCGATAGCGAGGGCCAGAATGGCGCGGGGCAGGCGGATCTCGCGCACGATGGTCTGCTGCACGTCGCTGCCGCCACCGAACAGCGCGTCGAGCACGGTGAGCGGCGACATTTTTACGGGGCCGGTGCCGAGCGAGCCCAGCGCCAGCAGCACGACGAGCCCGAGGAGGGCGATGGTAACAAAAGTCCGGCGCTGCGGAGAAATCGACGTCACCATGTGGCGTTGAGCCCGGCATAGGCGGCGGGACCCGTGGTGCCGAAGTTCAGCACTTCCTGATAGCGTTCGTTGAGCAGGTTCTCGCCGCGGGCAAACACCTTCCAGTTCGCGTCGAGCCGGTACTCGCTGTAGAGGTCGACGCGGGTATAGGCATCGACCTGGCCGACCTGGTTGGCGCTGGAAAAGCGCTTCGACACGGTGGTGACGCGCGGCTCGATCATCCATTTGTCCGTTGGCGTGATAGTCAGTGCGAAGCGCGCGAAATTCTTCGGCCGCCGCGCCAGCACTGCGCCGGTGGATAGGTCCGTGGCGTGAAGATAGGTGTAGGCGGCGTTGAACTTCATCAGGCCGGGCAACAGGATGACATCGGCGCCGACCTCCAGCCCGCTGGTTTCGGCGCGCGCGACGTTGACATAGTAACCGTTCGGCCGCGAGGCGTCGCTGACAAAGTTGATCAGATTGTTGAGGTCGTTGGCGAAGCCGGTAACGGAGAGAACCACCCGGCCGCCGAGCAGGCTCTGGTCGATGCCGGCGTCATAGCCGAAGCTGGTTTCTGGCGTCAGCGACGTGTTGCCATACTGCCGGTCGTAAAGCTGGAACAGGGTCGGCGCCTTGGCGCCGGTGCCGGCGCTGGCGTGGAATTTGGTGCCGGTCTCGCGGATCGCATAGGCCGCGGTCGCGCGCCAGGTCTCGAAGCGGGCGACATCCACCACATCGTCGACCCGGCCGCCCAGCGAGACGGTGAGCCGTTCGCCGATCGGCACCGACCACAGCGCGAACAGCGAGTTGGTATCCTGACGTCTGTCGAGGGCCGGCGTCTGCGCGCCGGGGATCGGCAGGAGGGCCGTGGTGGAGGTCTGCGCGGTCTCGGCCTGCGTCTTGGCGCCGGCGATCAGCGTGCCGAAGGCGCCGAGCTTCAGCGTCGCCTGGTACTCTGCGCCCAGGCTGTTGCCATTGTAGTCGGAGATCGTCGAGGTCGTATTTCGTGGCAACGTGTTGGTGCGGTAGGTCACGTCGTTGAACGAACGCTCGGTGTGGGTGTTCGACACGGTGACGGCGTGCGTGAGTACCCCGCCGAATGAGTCGATGGTCGCTCGCCCGTAGATGGTTTCCAGCAGCCGCGTCGCGGCGGATGGCGTGTCGGGAAACGTGCCGCTAGCGGCATCATAGGCCGAGCGGGTGAACGACGAGACGATGCCGGATTCCAGCCGGAGGCCTTCGCCGGCATCATAGCCGAGGCGGGCCGAGCCGCCGACGCGGTCAAAGCTGTCGCTCTCCATATTGGGGAAGCGCGCTTCGAGTGCGGGGATGCGATAGCCGTAGCGCGAGAAGCCGTTGCTGTGCTGGCCGCCGCCGGTGAAGGCGTAGGACCACGGCCCGCTCGAGCCGGTCAGCGAGCCCTGGGTCACTGCGGTCCCGTAGCTGCCGGCCTCGGTGCGGACATTGACCTGCGCGGGCCCGGCGCCTTTTCTGGTGATGATGTTGATGACGCCGGTCATGGCGTCGGAGCCGTACAGCGCGCTCTGCGGTCCTTTCAGCACCTCGATGCGTTCGACGGCAGAGGGCGTGAACATCGCGAATTCGAAATCGCCGGAGGCAGCGGTGGGATCGTTGACGCGGATGCCGTCGATCATCACCAGCGCCTGGCCGCTGTTGCCGCCGCGGATGCGTACATTGGCGGTGCCGCCGGGGCCGCCATTCTCGGAGATGTCGAGACCCGGCACGGTGCGCAGTGCATCGACCAGCGAGCCCGGATTGCTGGTGGCAATGGTCTCGCCGGAGACGACACTGATCGAACTGCCGGTCTGGCTGAGCGGCACCGGGGTGCGATCGGCGGTGACCACGAGTTCGGGGAGCTGTTGCGAGTTCGACTGCGCGCGCGCGGCACTGGTGCCGGCGCAGAATGCCAATATAGCTGCCGTGCCGGCAGCAAGATTCCGGATAGCCATCGATAACCCCTTCCGTCGACCCACCGTCGAACGAGTTGAAACTCGTCAGCGGCCGGTCTCCTGGCTCGCGGTCGTCTCTCGATCCGCCTTCCCAGACCTGCTCAGGTCCAGTGGCGTCGTGGATCGAAAATGGCCGCTTACAGTTGCGGGGGCAGCCGCGGAATAGGGGAGTAATCCCCGCACCGCATTCCCGTTTCACCTCCTTGCGGGAGGCACCGATGACGGATCACAGGAAGCACAGCGCCGGGAAGCGTGCAACCGTCCAGGTCGAAGGCGCTCAGTGTCAAAGGCGCTCAGACCGGCGGCCAGCTGCGCATCGTCATGTCGGCGATGCGGCGCAACTGCGCGTGGTCGGCGCCGCCGGCGGCCTGCACCGCCATGCCCTGCAGCATCGCGGAAATGTAGCGCGCCAGATCGGCGGCGTCGGCGCCCTCCGGCAGATCGCCTTCGGCGAGCGCGCGCGCAAAGCGCTGGCGCAAATCGCTTTCGCCCTTGGCGCGGCGGGCCATCAATTCCTGCTTGATCGTCTCGGCGGCGTCGCCGCAGCTCAGCGCGCCCTGCACGGCAAGGCAGCCCGGCGGGTGCGCGGGGTTGGTCAGCGCGTCGGCGGCCTCGTACAACACATGCGAGACGACCTCGCGCGCCGTCGGCTTGGTCAGCGCGACCTGGAAATAGCCGCCGGGGCCATCGACATAGCGGTCGAGCGCCTTGCGAAACAGCTCTTCCTTGTTGCCGAAGGCGGCATACAGGCTGGGCTTGGTGATGCCCATCGCCTCGGTCAGGTCGGCCATCGACGCGCCCTCATAGCCCTTGCGCCAGAAAACCTGCAGGGCGAGGTCGAGTGCCTGTTCGCAACTGAATTCGCGCGGGCGGCCCATGATGGCCATGTGACGATGCCTCCAGAATAGATCTAACGAGTTTCGTACCTTTCGTTAGATATGTCTCTTGACAGCGGAAGTCGATCCCCCATCTATACCGAACGTTACGGATGTGTGCGGTGCAGCATAGCGCCAAGTCATCTTACCCGAATACCGGGCTCAAACGAGTCCAAGGCTTGATGGGATTCGCCATGACCCAGAATATCGCCCGCAAGATCCTGATCGGCACCGGGATCGCCCTGGTCGCCGTGACCATCGGCGGCAGCGCCGCGCTGATCAATCTGTCCAGCTATGCGGCGCAGGCGGAGACCGCCGCGGCTGTTCCGCCTGCCGTGTCGGCCTCCGTCGCCGTGGTCGCCGCCCGCGCGACGGCCCCCTCCGACGCGTTTTCCGGCCGGCTCGAGGCCGTGGAGCGGGTCGAGATACGCTCCCGCGTCGCCGGCGCAATCCAGGAAATTCACTTTCGCGAGGGCGCGCTGGTCAAGAAGGGCGACCTCCTGGTGCTGATCGACCCCGGCCTCTTCGCCGCCGACGTGGCGCGGGCCGACGGCCAGGTCGCCGCCGCCCGCGCCCGGCTGGTGCTGACCAAGAACGAATTCGACCGCGGCCAGCAGCTCAACGATTCGCGCTGGATCTCGCAGAAGGACCTCGACAGCCGCATCAACGGTTTTCGCGAGGCGGAGGCCAACCTGAAGGCGGCTGAAGCCGCGCTGCAGACCGCCAGGCTCAATCTCGGCTATACCGAGATCCGTGCGCCGGTTGCCGGCCGCGTCGGCAAGATCGAAACCACCGTGGGAAATCTGATCGCGGCAGGGCCCGGCGCGGAGGTGCTGACCACGCTGGTGTCGATCAATCCGATCTATGCCAGCTTCAACGCCGACGAGCAGGTGGTGACGCGCGCGCTGAAGACGCTGGTGGACGACAAGACCCCGGCGGATATCGACCGCATTCCGGTCCAGATGGTCACCGGCGCGTCGGACAAATCGATTAAGGGCCACATGCAGTTCATCGACAATCAGGTCGATGCGAAAAGTGGCACCGTGCGGGTCCGCGCCCAGTTCGACAATGCTGACGGAAGGCTGATGCCGGGCCAGTTCGCGCGGCTGTCGATGGGCCAGCCGAAGCCCGAGCAGACCCTGCTGGTTTCTGAGCGTGCGGTCGGCACCGACCAGAACAAGAAGTTCGTGATGGTGGTCGACGACAAGGACAGGGCGGAATACCGCGAGGTCACGCTCGGCGTCTCGGTCGAAGGCCTGCGCGTGGTGCTCGGCGGGCTGAAAGCCGGCGAGCGGATCGTCGTCAACGGCCTGCAGCGGGTGCGTCCGGGCGTGCAGATCAAGCCGGAAATGGTGGCGATGGACTCAGCCCATCTGGAGCAGGCCAAGACCGCCGTCGCGGCGCGCTGATTATTTCACCCTCCCCCTCCAGGGGAGGGTGAAGAACTGCGACGCCATTCCAGCGACCCGTCAATCGTGCCGGCACCAGTGCCTGCTATGCGCGCTGCCATTGAAAAGATGACACCATGAACTTCTCCCGATTCTTCATTGATCGCCCGATCTTTGCCGGCGTGCTGTCGACGCTGATCTTCCTGGCGGGCCTGTTGTCGATGCCGGTGCTGCCGATCTCGGAATATCCCGAGGTGGCGCCGCCGACCGTGGTGGTGCGCGCGACCTATCCCGGCGCCAACCCGAAAGTCATTGCGGAAACCGTGGCGACGCCGATCGAGGAGCAGATCAACGGCGTCGAGGGCATGCTCTATATGAGCAGCCAGGCGACCACCGACGGGTTGATGACGCTGAACGTCACGTTCCGGCTCGGCACCGATCCCGACAAGGCGCAGCAGCTGGTGCAGAACCGCGTGTCGCAGGCCGAGCCGCGGCTGCCGCAGGAAGTCCGCACGCTGGGCATCACCACCATCAAGAGCGCACCCGATCTCACGATGGTGGTGCATCTGACCTCGCCCAACGGCCGCTACGACATGACGTATCTGCGCAATTACGGCGTGCTCAACATCAAGGACCGCCTGGCGCGCCTCGAAGGCGTCGGCCAGGTGCAGCTGTTCGGCTCCGGCGACTATTCGATGCGGGTCTGGCTCGACCCGCAGAAGGTCGCGGAGCGCGGGCTTTCGCCCGGCGACATCGTCAAGGAGATCCGTGCCCAGAACGTGCAGGCCGCCGCCGGCGTGGTCGGCGCGTCGCCGGGCGAGCCGGGGCTCGATCTACAGCTCTCGATCAATGCGCAGGGCCGGCTGCAGACCGAAGAGGAATTCGGCGAGATCATCGTCAAGAACGGCAGCAATGGCGAAGTGACGCGGCTGCGCGACGTCGCGCGGATCGAACTCGGTGCCGCCGACTATTCGCTGCGCTCGCTGCTCAACAATGATTCCGCCGTGGCGATCCCGATCTTCCAGTCGCCGGGCTCCAACGCCATCCAGATCTCCGACAACGTCCGCAAGACGATGGCCGAGCTGAAGCAGAACATGCCGGACGGCATGGACTACAGTATCGTCTATGACCCCACCCAGTTCGTCCGCGCTTCCATCGAAGCCGTGATCCATACGCTGCTGGAAGCGGTGGCGCTGGTGGTGCTGGTCGTCATCCTGTTCCTGCAGACCTGGCGCGCCTCGATCATCCCTTTGATCGCGGTGCCGGTGTCGGTGGTCGGCACCTTTGCGGTGATGCATCTGTTCGGTTTCTCGATCAACGCGCTGACGCTGTTCGGACTGGTGCTGGCGATCGGCATCGTGGTCGACGACGCCATCGTCGTGGTCGAGAACGTCGAGCGCAACATCGAAGCAGGCCTGGCGCCGAAGGAGGCGGCCTATCAGGCGATGCAGGAAGTCACCGGTCCGATCATCGCGATCGCCCTGGTGCTGGTCGCGGTGTTCGTGCCGCTGGCCTTCATCACCGGGCTCACCGGGCAGTTCTACAAGCAGTTCGCGCTGACGGTGGCGATCTCCACGGTGATCTCCGCGTTCAACTCGCTGACGCTGTCGCCGGCGCTCGCCGCGCTTCTGCTGAAAGGCCACGACGCACCCAAGGATGCGCTGACCCGCGGGATGGACAGAGTGCTCGGCGGTTTCTTCAAGCGCTTCAACCGTGCCTTCACCTGGAGCTCGAACGCCTATGGCGGCGGCGTCGCCAGCGTGATCTCGCGGCGCGGCATCGTGATGGTCGCCTATGTCGTGCTGGTCGGCGTCACCGCGCTGCTGTTCAAGGCGGTGCCGGGGGGCTTCGTGCCGGGTCAGGACAAGCAGTATCTGGTCGGCTTCGCGCAACTGCCCGACGGCGCCACGCTGGATCGCACCGAAGAGGTGATCCGCAAGATGGGCGAGATCGCGCGTGCCACGCCCGGCGTCGAGGACGCCATCCAGTTTCCCGGCCTGTCGATCAACGGTTTCACCAACTCGTCGAACTCCGGCATCGTGTTCGTAACGCTGAAGCCGTTCGAGGAGCGTAAGGACAAGTCACTCTCCGGCGGCGCCATCGCCATGACGCTGAACGGCAAGTACTCGAAGATCCAGGACGCCTTCATCGCCATGTTCCCGCCGCCGCCGGTGTCCGGCCTCGGCACGATCGGCGGCTTCAAGCTGCAGATCGAGGACCGCGCCGGCCTCGGCTACGAGGCGCTGTCGGAGGCGACCAAGGCGTTCATCGCCAAGGCCTCGACGCAGAAGGAACTGGTCGGGCTGTTTTCCAGCTACCAGATCAACGTGCCGCAGCTCTATGCCGACATCGACCGCACCAAGGCGCGTCAGCTCAGCGTGCCCGTGACATCAGTGTTCGAGACCATGCAGATCTATCTGGGATCGGTCTACGTCAACGACTTCAACAAGTTCGGCCGCACCTATTCGGTGCGGGTGCAGGCGGATGCGAAATATCGCGCGCGCGCGGACGACGTCGGCCTGCTGAAGGCACGCTCCGATACCGGCGAGATGGTGCCGCTGTCGACACTGCTGAAGATCAAGGAGAGTGCCGGGCCGGAGCGGGCGATGCGCTACAACGGCTTCCTCACCGCCGACCTCAACGGCAATGCCGCGCCGGGCTATTCGACCGGGCAGGCGCAGGACGCGATCACGCGGGTGGCGGCCGAAACGCTGCCGAAGGGCATCGGCTTCGAGTGGACCGAACTGACCTATCAGGAAATCATCGCCGGCAACTCGTCCTTCATCGTGTTCCCGGTAGCGCTGTTGCTGGTGTTCCTGGTGCTCGCCGCACAATATGAGAGCCTGACGTTGCCGCTGTCGATTATCATGATCGTGCCGATGGGCCTCCTGGCCGCGATGTTCGGCGTCTGGGTCACCGGCAGCGACAACAACGTGTTCACGCAGATCGGCCTGATCGTGCTGGTCGGGCTGTCGGCGAAGAACGCGATCCTGATCGTCGAATTCGCGCGCGAGCTCGAATTCAACGGGCGCACGCCGGTGCAGGCGGCGGTCGAGGCCAGCCGCCTGCGGCTGCGGCCCATTCTGATGACGTCGCTGGCCTTCATCATGGGCGTGGTGCCGCTGGTGATCTCCACCGGCGCGGGCTCTGAGATGCGGCAGGCGATGGGCGTCGCGGTGTTTTCCGGCATGATCGGCGTCACCGCCTTCGGCATCTTCTTCACGCCGATGTTCTACGTGCTGCTCCGTGCGCTTTCCGGCAACCTGCCGCTGACGCAGCACGGTGATGCAACCGTCGGCCTCCCGATGCCCCAGGGTGAGACGGCGTCGCATCACTAACCGTCCGGCGCGGCGGCAGCGCCGCGCCGGAATTGGAACTTTTCGTAGGGCGACGAATTATCGCTGCGGCCGGAACAAAGCGTAGGTACATGAATCCGGCAATAACCTCGGCGCCTGATCGGTCCGGGGTTGTTTACGTAGCAAGTTGAATGGACGCGTCGCGTGGTACTGCATCGAGATATTTTCTGGCTGGGTCGGCAATGGGCCGTCACCGGCTACGGCATCCAACTGGTCAGCACCAAGCACGACATGCGGTTTGACGTCCCCGCTGCCGATATTGTCCGCGACGATCTCGATGCGACGCTTCGCGATGAGCCGTGGTTCGATCCGGACGATTTCGCCGATGCCCTGCAGGTCGCGCGCCGCCGTGTCGAGGAGAGCCCGATGATCTTCCAGCCGCCGATGAGCAACGAACGGTAGTTTCTAGCTCACGAATTCACTTCGCTTGTAGCCCTGCGCATAGAGCAGCGCGGTGAGGTCGCCATGGTCGATGCGGGCGGTGGCTGCCGCGGCCACCGCGGGCTTGGCGTGATAGGCGACGCCCAGGCCCGCGCTTTCGATCATCGCCAGATCGTTGGCGCCGTCGCCGACCACCAGCGTGTCGATGCCATCGATGTCGAAAGACTCGCGAAGGTCATCCAGCGTCGCGAGCTTGGCAGCGCGGCCGAGAATCGGCTCGTTGACCAGCCCGGCCAGCTTGCCGTCCTCGACCACGAGTTCATTGGCGCGGTTTTCCTGGAAGCCGATCAGCTCGGCGACCTTTTGCGTGAACAGCGTGAAGCCGCCCGAAACCAGGCAGGTATAGGCGCCATTGGCGCGCATCGTCTGCACCAGTTCGCGCGCGCCGGACGTCAGCGATATCCGCGACGCCAGCACCTCGTCGACGACTCCGACGGAGAGTCCCTTGAGCAAGGCGACGCGCTCGCGCAGCGCCGGCTCGAATTCGATCTCGCCGCGCATCGCGCGTTCGGTGATGGCGGCGACATAGGCTTTCAGGCCGGCAAAATCGGCGAGCTCGTCGATGCATTCCTGGCCGATCATGGTCGAATCCATGTCGGCGAGCAGCAGCTTCTTGCGCCGCGTTGCGCGCGATTGCACGACGACGTCGATCGCGAGATCGCCGCGCGCCTGCCGCAGCCGCTCGGCGATCGCCTGGATATCGTCGTCGCTCTCGAAGTAGAAGTCGGCGGCGACCCCGTCGCTCAGCCAGTGCGCCTCGTTCGGCGGCAACACCGCGCGCGCGCCTTCGACGATCGTGCTATCGAGGGCGGGATCGGCAGGATGGCAGATGAGGGTAGCGACAAGCGACATGATGGATTCCGGGCCGGAAAAAGGTGCGCTGCTTATCGCAGGGCCGACCGCCAGCGGCAAGTCGGCGCTGGCGATGCGGCTGGCGCGCGTGCAGGGCGGCGTCATCATCAATACCGATTCGATGCAGGTCTACCGCGACCTGCACGTACTCACGGCGCGGCCGACGCTGGACGAAGAGGCCGAACTGCCGCACCGGCTGTATGGCACTGTGGATGCCGCGGTGAATTTCTCCGCCGGGGCGTGGGTCGCGGAGGCGGCGAAGGTGCTGGCCGAAGTGCGTGCGCAAGGTCGGCTGCCGATTTTTGTCGGCGGCTCCGGGCTATACTTTAAGGCCCTGACACGGGGTCTATCGGATGTGCCGCCGATCGCCCTGGAGGTGCGCGACGATGTCCGCGCGCGGCTGGAGCGGGACGGCGTCGAGGCGCTGCATGCCCAACTGGCGCTGCGCGACGCGGAGAGTGCCGCGCGGCTGCATCGCAACGACCGCACGCGGATCGCCCGCGCGCTGGAAGTCGTCGAGGCGACCGGGCGCTCGCTGACCGACTGGCACCGCGACGCGCTGCCGCCGCTGCTGCCAGCCGGCACGTTTCGGGCGATGTTCCTCACGCCGGAGCGCGACGAACTGTATGCGCGTATCGATGCGCGGTTCGATCGCATGCTGCGGGCAGGGGCGCTGGACGAGGTCGCCGCCATGGCGGCGCGACACCTCGACCCGCTGCTGCCGGCGATGAAGGCGCACGGCGTGCCGGCACTGATCCGGCATCTGGCGGGCGAGATCTCGCTCGAGGATGCCGCCGTAATCGGCCGCGCCGACACAAGGCATTATGCCAAGCGGCAGTTCACCTGGTTTCGGCATCAATTGCCGGAATTTGGTTGGGTGGCGCCTGAGGCGGTCTGTAGCCCGGATGACAATCCGGGGCTCGCCCCTCCATGAGCGCTGGCCCCGGATTGCGGCGCCGCGCCCTAAGTGGCGCGCCACCTTCATCCGGGCTACCTGCCGCCGCGTGCATTGCTGGGTGTGCGAATTTCGTGCTCGCGGAACGACCAAGTCCGGACTAGCTTGTCATCACGCGATACCGACGCCTTGCGCTTGACTTCCAATCCCGGGCGGCTATATCTCGCGCAACCTTAGAACGTTCGAGCGATCAGATGCGCAATAAAATTACCCACCTTATTATCGTCGTCGTACCCAGGCACATCGCCGGGGGTGGTTGAGGCCATCCACTCGAAGGCGGTGTGCGGGGGTCCTCAACGGGGCCCTTTTTTATTGTCCAGCGACTTTCTCGTCCGACCAAGCCGCGCCGAATGGCGCATCCGGAGCCCGTCATGACCGATATGAAGCCCAGCGATCCCAACCAGATGACCGGCGCGGCGATGATCGTCCGCGCGCTCGCCGATCACGGCGTCAAGCACATCTTCGGCTATCCCGGCGGCGCCGTGCTGCCGATCTATGACGAGATCTACCAGCAGTCCGAAGTCGAGCACATCCTGGTCCGCCACGAGCAGGGCGCCGGCCACGCCGCCGAGGGCTATGCGCGCTCCACCGGCCTGCCGGGCGTCGTGCTCGTCACCTCGGGTCCCGGCGCCACCAACATGGTGACGCCGCTGGCTGACGCGCTGATGGATTCGATCCCGCTGGTCTGCATCACCGGGCAGGTGCCGACGCATCTGATCGGCAATGACGCATTCCAGGAATGCGACACCGTCGGCATCACACGGCCCTGCACCAAGCACAACTGGCTGGTCCGCGACGTCAATGACCTCGCCAAGGTGCTGCACGAGGCGTTCTATGTCGCCACCACCGGCCGTCCCGGCCCGGTCGTGGTCGACGTGCCGAAGGACGTGCAGTTCGCCACCGGCACCTATCATCCGCCGCGCAAGGCCGACGTGCATGTGTCCTATACGCCGCGGGTGAAGGGCGATGCCGCGCAGATCCGCAAGGCGGTGGCGCTGCTGGCCGGCGCCCGCAAGCCGGTGATCTATTCCGGCGGCGGCGTCATCAATGCCGGCTTGTCGGCGTCGAAACTGCTGCGCGAACTGGTCGAAGTCACCGGCTTTCCGATCACCTCGACCCTGATGGGCCTCGGCGCCTATCCGGCGTCCGGTCCGAACTGGCTCGGCATGCTCGGGATGCACGGCACCTACGAGGCCAACATGGCGATGCATGACTGCGACGTCATGCTGTGCGTCGGCGCGCGCTTCGACGATCGCATCACGGGACGTACCGATGCGTTCTCGCCGCATTCCAAGAAGATCCACATCGACATCGATCCGTCGTCGATCAACAAGAACATCCGGGTCGACGTGCCGATCATCGGCGACTGCGCCAATGTGCTGGGCGACATCCTGCAGGTGTTCAAGGCCGAAGTGAAAAAGCCGGACACACATCTGTGGTGGAAGGAGATCGGGACCTGGCGCGCCCGCAATTCGCTGGCCTACAAGAAGAATGCCGATGTGATCATGCCGCAGTTTGCGGTCCAGCGATTGTTTGAGGCGACCAAGAATCTCGACACCTACATCACCACCGAGGTCGGCCAGCACCAGATGTGGGCGGCGCAGTTCTATGGCTTCGAGGAGCCACATCGCTGGATGACGTCCGGCGGCCTAGGCACCATGGGCTATGGCCTGCCGGCGGCACTCGGCGTGCAGGTCGCGCATCCCGATGCGCTGGTGATCGACATTGCCGGTGACGCCTCGGTGCAGATGACGATGCAGGAAATGTCGGCGGCCGTGCAGCACAATTTGCCGATCAAGATCTTCATCCTCAACAACCAGTACATGGGCATGGTGCGGCAGTGGCAGCAATTGCTGCACGGCAACCGGCTGTCGCATTCCTACTCCGAAGCGCTGCCGGACTTCGTCAAGCTGGCCGAGGCCTATGGCGGCGCCGGCTTCCGGGTCGAGAAGCCCGGTGATCTCGACGGCGCGATCCACGAGATGATCAAGGTGAAGAAGCCGGTGCTGTTCGACTGCCGCGTTGCCAATCTGGAAAACTGCTTCCCGATGATCCCGTCCGGCAAGGCGCACAACGAGATGCTTCTGCCGCTGGAAGCCAATGACGACGCCACGGCTGCCGCCTTCGCCGGCGGCAAGGCGCTGGTGTGATCCTGCCAGTGTAAAGCTTGAAGCGTCATCCTGAGGAGCCGCGTAGCGGCGTCTCTTAGGACGACGCGCCACGATGGACATGCCGTCGTCCTTCGAGACGCGCGCCACGGCGCGCTCCTCAGGATGACGGGACCTGAGAACTTCGCCGACAGGAAACGACAATGGAACAGCCCGCCTCCGCCTATTTCATGGAAGACCGCCACGATCCCAACGAGACGCACACGCTCTCGGTGCTGGTCGCCAACGAGCCGGGCGTGCTGGCGCGCGTGATCGGGCTGTTCTCCGGCCGCGGCTACAATATCGAAAGCCTCACCGTGTCGGAGACGGAGAGCCAGAAGCACGTCTCGCGCATCACCATCGTTACAACGGGCACGCCGATGGTGATCCAGCAGATCAAGCACCAGCTCGACCGCATGATCCCGGTGCACCGCGTCGTCGACATGACGATTTCCGGCCGCTCGATCGAACGCGAACTGGCGATGGTGAAGCTGCGTGGCACCGGCGACCACCGCGTCGAGGCGCTGCGGCTGGCGGAAGCCTTCCGTGCCCGCGTGATCGATGCCACCACCGAGAGCTTCGTGTTCGAGATCACCGGCAACACGGCCAAGATCAACCAGTTCATCGACCTGATGCGTCCGCTCGGCCTGGTCGAAATCTCCCGCACCGGCGTCGCCGCCATCAGCCGCGGCGCGGAGGGGATGTAGCCTCGCGCGCATTCTAGTTCATGAAACCCTTCGATATCGCGCTGGCCGTCGCCGTGGCCGTGATCTGGGGCGTTGGCTTCGTGCTGACGCGGATCGCGCTCGACGAGATCTCATCGACGCTGCTGACCGCGTTGCGCTTCGGCATCACGGCCCTGCCGTGCCTGTTCCTGCCGCGGCCGCGACTGTCTTTCGCGCTGGTGCTGGGCATCAGCTGGCTGCTGGTGTGTCAATTCCTGGCGCAGACCTATGGCCTCGCCCATGGTGTCCCTGCAGGGCTGACTGCGGTGATCGTGCAGAGCCAGGCGCTGTTCACCGTGGCTTTCGCCGCGCTGTTCCTGCGCGAGCATCCGACCCGGCTGCAGGTGCTGGGGATCGGCATCGCGACCTGCGGGCTGGTGCTGATCTGTTTAACCGTGGGGTATGACTTCAGCGTTGGCGCCTTTGCGGTACTGATGACGGCGCCGGTGAGTTTTGCGTTTTCCAATCTGCTGCTGCGCCGCGCCGGTGGCGTGCCGATGCTCGATCTGTTCGCCTGGATCGGACTGCTGGCGATGGTCCCGCTGCTCGGCGTGCTGCTCTTTGTCGAGGGGCCGGGCGCGACCTGGCAGGCATTGGTGCATATTTCTCTGCCGGTTGCGGCCTGCGTGGTCGCGCTGGCGGTGCTGGGGACCACGCTCGGCTACTGGATCTGGGGCCGGCTGCTGCGCGAATATACCGCCGCACAGGTGGTGCCGTTCGCACTCCTGGTGCCGTTCATCGGCGCCGGCGCCTCGGCCATCGTGTTCGGCGAGACATTCGGCACGCTGCGGCTGGCCGGGATGATGGTGGTGATCGCGGGCATCGGGGTGATGCTGCTGTCGCCGCGACCGCCGCCACTGCCCGAGATCGCCTGATGTGTGCACTGCGGCAGGCGCAAAATCACCGTCGCGGGCTTGTCTCGCGGCTTACGTCGCCCTAGAAACCGGCGGCAATTCATGGTGGGCGGCCTTGGGCCACCGACCGCTTCGAACGGGCGACGGATCTTGTTGCCAATAAAGGAAACGACCATGCGAGTTTACTACGATCGCGACGCTGACCTGAACCTGATCAAGGGCAAGAAGGTCTGCATCGTCGGCTACGGCAGCCAGGGCCATGCCCACGCGCTGAACCTGAAGGATTCCGGCGTCAAGGACGTGGTGATCGCGCTGCGCAAGGGCTCGGCCTCGGCCAAGAAGGCGGAAGCCGCCGGCTTCAAGGTGATGGAAGTCGCCGAGGCCGCCAAGTGGGCCGACCTGATGATGATGCTGACCCCCGACGAATTGCAGGGCGACATCTACCGCGAGCACATGCACGACAATATGAAGCAGGGCGCAGCCCTGGTCTTCGCCCACGGCCTCAACGTGCACTTCAACCTGCTCGACCCGCGCGAAGACCTCGACGTGCTGATGATCGCGCCGAAGGGTCCCGGCCACACCGTGCGTTCGGAATACCAGCGCGGCGGCGGCGTGCCCTGCCTGATCGCGATTCACAAGGACACCTCGGGCAACGCTCACGACCTCGGCCTGTCCTACGCTTCCGCCGTCGGCGGCGGCCGCGCCGGCATCATCGAGACCTCGTTCAAGGAAGAGTGCGAGACCGATCTGTTCGGCGAGCAGGTCGTGCTGTGCGGCGGTACCGTCGAACTGATCCGCGCCGGCTTCGAGACGCTGGTGGAAGCCGGCTACGCGCCGGAGATGGCCTATTTCGAGTGCCTGCACGAGCTCAAGCTGATCGTCGACCTGATCTATGAAGGCGGCATCGCCAACATGAACTACTCGATCTCCAATACCGCGGAATACGGCGAATACGTCACCGGCCCGCGCATCGTCACTTCGGAGACCAAGGCCGAGATGAAGCGCGTACTGACCGACATCCAGAGCGGCAAGTTTGCCCGCGACTGGATGTTGGAGAACAAGGTCAACCAGGCCTCGTTCAAGGCGACCCGCGCTCGCGCTGCTGCGCATCCGATTGAGGAAGTGGGCGCCAAGCTGCGCGACATGATGCCGTGGATCAAGGAAAAGGCGCTGGTCGACAAGACCAAGAACTAAGCCTTCTCAGCATTGATGACGACGAACGGGATCGCAGCAATGCGGTCCCGTTTTTTCGTTGACGGATGAGATGGACCGGCGATGCGCCCCGCCAGCTCGGCGCTGGCGCAGAAGAAATACGGTCCCGGCGCCTCCGACACCGAGATCAGGATCAGCAACACCGTGCCCTATAGCTGCCCGGCCTCGGCCTACGGCACTCTCGGCAAGGCCTCTGCGGCGTTCTTCAAGAAGGTCAACTACGACGGCGGCACCAACGGCCGCAAGATCACCTTCATCTCCTATGACGACGCCTATTCGCCGCCGAAGACCGTCGAGCAGACCCGCAAGCTGGTCGAGAGCGACGAGGTGATGGCGATCATCGACAATGTCGGCACCGCCGCCAATGCCGCGATCCAGAAATACGTCAACGCCAAGAAGACGCCGCAACTGTTTCTGGCGACCGGCGCCACGCGCTGGAACGATCCCAAAGGCTTTCCATGGACGATGGGCTGGCTGCCGAGCTACCACGCCGAAGCTGCGGCCTACCTGAAGGACCTCACGCTCGACGGCCTGCTGCCGGGCGTGATGGTCAATACCAGCGCGACCGACTCGCGCCGATCGACCAGTTCCAGATGATGCGCTTCCCGGGCGAGCGCTGGCAACACTTCGGCGAGTTGATCACGGGGCAGCGAAGTAGGCCGCGTGTCCGGACGCAGCGCACCATTGCGTGCTGCGCTGCATCCGGACGGAGAGCTTGCGCCAATCGCCGCATGTTGCTCCGGGCGCCGTAAATTCATTGCGCGTTCATGACGGTTCCACTACATTTTTATGACACGCCGCAGGGTCCGGCTGCGTCGTCCGCCTTCTGGCCGCCGCCAGCGCAGGTTTGGGCAGTGCCGGCGTCGTTGCGTCCCGCCATGGCGGCTCCGCTTAATCCAGTGCCCACCGCTGCCTCCGCCGTCGCGCCGTCAACGGGTACGTGGCGGCTGCTCGCTGTGGCCGCCCCGCATTTCGGCGCATTGGCGGTGATGTGGCAGACCGAGACCGATCTCGGCTCGCGCCTCGGCTTCGTGCTGGCCTGGGGTATCCTGAACGGTTTCTGGATCGGGTTGCTGCGCCGCCCCGCGCTGTCCGGCGCGCTGTCGCTGACGCTGGTAGTGATCCTCGTGTTGCTGTCGCGGTTGAAGCACGACGTGGTGCAGATGACCGCCAACTTCGTCGACCTGATGGTGATCGACCGCGATACCGCAGCCTTCCTGTTCACGATCTTTCCGAATTTGCGCTGGTCGGTCATTGCCGCCGCCGTTGTCGTGTTGCCGCTGATGTATGCGCTGTGGTGGCTGGATCCGTTTCGCATACGCCGGCTGCCCGCTGCCGCCGCGATGCTGGCCTGCCTGTCCGGGCTGGTCGGCTACGCCATGGCCTGGCCCGACGAGGCCTGGCGCGGCTATTATGACGACGGCTATCTGTCGAAGTTTGCCCGCTCGGGCGTCACCGCGGTGTCGGATTTCGCCAATTACGGCTTCATGGAATCGGACGCCGTGGTGGCCGAGCGGCTGAAGATGCCGCTGGAGGATTCCTGCCATCCTGTCGGCCGCCGGCCGCACATCATCATGGTGCACGACGAATCTTCGTTCGACATAAGGCAGGCTGCTTCGGTCAAGACGTCAGCGGGCTATGGCGGGCACTTCAAATCCTATGACGGTCGCGCCCGAAAATTCCTCGCCGAGAGCAATGGCGGGCCGAGCTGGTTCACCGAATACAACGTGCTGGCCGGGCTGTCGTCGCGCTCGTTCGGACCGTTCTCGTATTTCGTGACGAGGATTGCCTCCGGCCGGGTGGCGCGTGGCCTGCCGCTGGCCCTGCGGCGCTGCGGCTATCGCACGATCTCGCTGTATCCCGCGTTCGGCGCCTTCATGAGCGCGAAGAGCTTCCAGACCTCGACCGGCGTGGAGAATTTCTACGACGCCAGGGACCTCGGCGCCAAGGGCGTCGAGCCGGACAGCTTCTTCTACGATTCCGCGATCCGGCTGATGGCCGAGCAGCCGAGCGCCAATCCGCTGTTCACCTTCGTCTATCTCGCGGCCAACCATTTCCCCTGGAAGACCAAGTTTCGCCCCGACCTGACGCCAGCCTGGCGCAGCCCCGGCAACGCACCGGTCGTCGACGAGTACCTGCGCCGGCAGGCGATGAGCGTCGATCACTACGGCGCGTTCGTCGCGAAACTGAAAAAGCAGTTTCCGGCGCAGCCGTTCCTGATCGTGCGTTACGGCGACCATCAGCCGGAATTCTCGCCGGGCGTGATCGATCCGGCGCTGGACGAGGTCGGGCTGGGCAAGCGGCTGATGGCCTACGACCCCCGCTACTACGCAACGTACTACGCGATCGACGCCATCAACTTCGAGCCGGTGAAGAGCGAGGCGGTGATGGATACGATCGATGGTCCCTACCTGCCGCTGGTGATCCAGGAGGCCGCCGGCATCCCGCTCGATCCGTCGTTCGAGGAGCAGAAGAAGATCATGCTGCGCTGCAAGGGCGTGTTCTACGCCTGCAAGGACGGTGCGGAGGCCCGGCGCTTCAATCGGCTCTTGATCGATGCCGGGATGATCAAGAATCTCTGAGCGCACGCCGTCGTCCTTCGATGTCACTTCTTCCCGATCTTCTCCCACAGCCAACGCGCGACCACATCCGGCGAACTGTTCCCGTCTCCTCCCGCTGCGCGCAAATTGGCTTCCCGCATGGTGGCGATGTCGATGCGGCCAAGCAGCGGCTGCAGCGCGGCGCGTAGCGCCTGATCCTCGGCACGCTTGTCGGACAGCAGCAGGATCGCGTCATAGGGCGGGATCGCGCGTTTGGCATCGTCCAGAACCACCAGATCGTATTTCGCGATCAAGCCGTCGCTGGTGTAGCCGGCGATGACGTCGATTTCGCCGGAGGCGACGGCCGCATACATGAAGTCCGGCTGCATCTGGCGCTGCGCACGAAAACCGATGCGATAGGCCTTCTGCAGTCCGGCCCATTCCGGTCGCGAGAAGAATTCGTAGTCCGCCGCCATCGTCATGCCGGACGAATGTTTCGCGAGGTCGGCGATGCTCTTGATCCCGAGCGCTTCGGCTTTCTTGCGAGGCATCACCAGTGCATAGGCGTTCTCGAAACCGAGTTCGCCGAGCAATGTGATGTTTTCTTTCGAGAGCGTGGCCTTCAGCTCGGCAAGCAGCTGTTCGCGCGGCAGGATTTCGGTGCGGTGAAACTGGTTGGCCCACAGCGTGCCGGAATAATCGACGTAAGCGTCGATGTCGCCGGTCTTCAGCGCGTCAAAGATCACGTTGGAACCGAGGCCCTCGCGCGTGGTGACCGGCAGGCCGGCGGCCTGCAGCCGCTGCGCCATCAGCGCCGCCAGCACGTAGGATTCGGTGAAGGTCTTGGCGCCGACGACAATGCGCGCTTGCGAATGCGACAGCGAAGGCCCCAGCGTGGCGATCACCAGCGCGGCAAGGCCGAGCCCGCCGATCGCCGTGCGAACTCGCTGGCGCAGCCGTATGCCGGTCTCGATCAGCGCCAGCAACTGGTCCACGCCGAGCGCCAGCACTGCCGCGGCAAAGCAGCCGAACAGCACGAATACCCAGTTCTGCGTCTGCAACCCGGCAAAGATGTAGTTGCCGAGGCTGGTCTGGCCGATCGGCGTCGACAGCGTCGCGGTGCCGATCACCCAGACCGCGGAGGTGCGAATGCCGGCCATTATCACCGGCAGCGCCAGCGGCAGCTCGATCATGGTGAGCGACTGCCGCTGGGTCATGCCGACGCCTTGCGCGGCCTCGATCAGGGCGGCATCGACGCCGTCGAGGCCGGTGATGGTGTTGCGCAGCACCGGCAGCATCGAATACAGCGCCAGTGCCAGCACCGAGGGCAGAAAGCCGAAGGCGGAGAAGCCGACGCCGAACCATTGCAGCGATAGCGCCGCCAGCGCTAGCAGCAGCGGATAGAACAGCGCCAGCAGCGCGAGGCCCGGCACCGTCTGCACCACGCTGGCGAGGCCGAGCAGGGCGCCGCGTAGCACCGGGCGATGCCGCGCCAGGATCGCCAGAGGCAGACTGATGACCAGGCCGAGCGCCAGCGCGGTGACGCTGACGCGGACGTGGTTGCCGAGATAATCGGGCAGGTGGCCGAGCGCCTCGCTCCAGCGCGGATCGCTGAAGAGATTCATGCCGCACCTGATTTCGGCAGCAGCATCTGCAGTCGCTCGGCCTGCCGCCGCGGCGTGCCGAGCAATTCGCCGACATAGGTGTCGGTGTTGTTCGACAACTCGGTCAGGGTGCCCTGCGCCAGCAGTTGGCCGGAGCGCATCACCGCGACGCGATCGGCCAGCAGGATCGCTTCCGTCATGTCATGGGTGATCATGATGGTGGTGAGGCCGAGCTTTGTATGCAGCGCGCGATAATCGTCGCCGAGCGCGTCGCGCGTCAACGGATCTAGCGCGCCAAAGGGTTCGTCCATCAACACGATGCGCGGGCGCGCGGCGAGCGCGCGGGCGACGCCGACGCGCTGGCGCTGGCCGCCGGACAGTTCGTGCGGGAAGCGGTCGCGATGCTGCGTGCGATCGAGCCGGACAAGGTCGAGCAGTTCGTCGACGCGCGCGGCGATCTCGGCCGCCGGCGTGCCGAGCAGTTTTGGCGTGATGCCGATATTGTCGGCAACGCTCATATGCGGGAACAGCCCGCCGCTCTGGAACACGTAGCCGATACGCCGTCGCAGCCCGATCGGGTCGATGGCGGCGACATCCTCGCCGCCCACGGTGACCGTGCCGCTGGAAGGGTCGATCAGCCGGTTGGCAAGCCGCAGCAACGTCGTCTTGCCGGAACCGGAACCGCCGACAATCGCCAGGAACTCGCCTTCGGCGACGTCGAGCGAAACATCGTCCACGGCGAGCACGCCGCCGTCGAAGCGCTTGCTGACATGCTGGAACGAGATGAGCGGGGCGGTCATGTAAGCCGGCAATTGGATCGCAGGACTCTCCTGTCATCCCCGCGGAAGCGGGGACCCATACCCTCTGAGCCCGAAGAAAGAGCTCGATTGTTTCCACAGCGCAAAACAGAACTCCTGAGGCTATGGGTCCCCGCTTTCGCGGGGACGACAACCGATGGGCCGTTGCAACGCTAACATGCAGTATCCGGCGGACCAAGATTGACCCCGTTGAATTCCGGTCTGTGCGCCGCTAAGCCATCTGCAACGAAACATCGAGGGAACGCGCGTGCAGGCAATCGCCGCGAGAGGATCAGCAGTGGCGCTGGACGGCGCCACGGTGGCGTTTGGCGTGGACCAGCACGTCTATACGGCGGTCGAGCAAGCCACGCTCAACGTGGCGGAGGCTGAGTTCGTCGCGATCGTCGGGCCCACCGGCTGCGGTAAATCCACCTTGTTGAATGTCGCCGCCGGATTGTTGAGGCCGGCTGCGGGATCCATTCGCATTTTCGACCAGCCGCTGCAGGGCTTGAACAGGCAGGCCGGCTATCTGTTTCAGGCCGACGCGCTGTTTCCCTGGAAGACCGCGCGCGACAATGTGGCGATCGGGCTGGAGATCGCGGGCACCGCGCGGACCGAGGCGCTGGAGCGCGCACAGCAATGGCTGGTGTCGGTCGGCCTCGGCGGCTTCGGCGACCGCTATCCGCACATGCTGTCCGGCGGCCAGCGCAAGCGCGTTGGCCTGGCCCAGGTGCTGATCCGCGATCCCCAGATTCTCTTGATGGACGAGCCGTTCGGTCCGCTCGATGCGCAGACAAGGCAGATCATGGGTGACCTCTTGCTGCGGCTGTGGAGCGCGCATCGCAAGGCGGTGCTGTTCGTCACCCACGACCTCGAGGAAGCCATCGCGCTGGCCGATCGCGTCGTCATCATGTCGGCGGGGCCGGCGTCGCGCATCATCGGCGACTGGCGCGTGCCGCTGCCGCGCCCGCGCGATATTTTCGAAGTGCGGCTGCTGCCGGATTTCCATGCGCTGCACCGGCAGATCTGGGACGTGCTGAAGGACGAAGTGATGAAGGGCTACGCGCAGTCGCAAGGTCCTGCGGAGATCTCGCGATGAGCCGGCCCATGCTGCTGCTGTTTCAGGCGCTGGTCGCCGTCGTGTTCCTCGGCCTGTGGCAAGTACTGACGACGGTACCGCTGTTCGGCAAGCCGCTGCTGCCGCCGTTCTTTTTTTCCAATCCGGTCGACGTGTTCAGCCAGATCGTCGCGTGGTTTGCGTCTGGCGTGATCTGGAAGCATCTGGGGATCACGCTGCTGGAGTCGGTGCTGGCCTTCGTGATAGGCTCGGTAGCCGGCGTGATGGTCGGGTTCTGGTTCGCGCGGCAGCCGCGCGTCGCTGCCGTGTTCGATCCCTATGTGAAGATGATCAACGCGCTGCCGCGCGTGGTGCTGGCGCCGATCTTCACATTGTGGCTCGGGCTCGGCATCTGGTCAAAGGTCGCGCTCGGCGTCACGCTGGTGTTCTTCATCGTGTTCTTCAACGTCTACCAGGGCGTCAAGGAGACCAGCCGCGCGCTGGTCGATAATGCCAGCATGCTCGGCATGGACGAGCGCCAGCAATTGCGCCACGTTTACTGGCCCTCGGCGCTGTCATGGATGTTCTCGTCTCTGCACACCGCGGTGGGTTTCGCCGTGGTCGGCGCGGTGGTCGGCGAATATCTCGGCTCGGCCGCCGGGCTCGGCTACCTGATTCAGCAGGCGGAAGGCACGTTCGACGTCGCCGGCGTGTTCGCCGGCATGATCGTGCTGTCGGCCTTCGTGATCCTGATCGATCTGGCGGTCACGCTGGTCGAGCGCCGTCTGCTGGTGTGGAAGCCGGCAGCGGCAGGGCGGGACTGAAACACGGCTGGCTTCTCAAAGCGCGGGCGCTGCTCTATCCTGGCCGAAAGAACGATCAGGGAGATCATCATGACACGTTGGTTCGGCCGGCTGATGGCGCCGCTGTTTGCCCTCTTGATGCTAAGCGATATGGCCGCCGCGCAGAGCAAGGTGACCATCGCGGTCGGCGGCGGGGCCTGCCTGTGCTACCTGCCGACGGTGCTGGCGCGCGAGCTCGGCGAATTCGACAGAGCCGGCGTCAGCGTCGAACTGGTTGATCTCAAGGGCGGCTCGGACGCGCTGAAGGCGGTGCTCGGCGGCAGCGCGGATGTGGTGTCCGGCTATTTCGACCACTGCGTCAACCTCGCCGCCAAGAAACAGGAGCTGCAGTCCTTCGTGGTCTATGACCGCTATCCCGGGCTGGTGCTGGTGGTCTCGCCAAAACACACCGACGAGATCAAGTCGATCAAGGACCTCGCCGGCAAGAAGGTCGGTGTCAGCGCGCCCGGCTCCTCCACCGACTTCTTCCTGAAATTCATGCTGAAGAAGAACGGCCTCGATCCGGCCGGCACCTCGGTAATCGGCGTCGGCCTCGGCGCTACCGCGGTGGCGGCGATGCAGCAGGGCCAGATCGACGCCGCCGTGATGCTCGATCCCGCCGTCACCGTGCTGCAGGGCACTTACAAGGACCTGCGCATTCTCAGCGACACCCGCACGGCGCATGACACGCAGGCGGTGTTCGGCGGCGACTATCCCGGCGGCGCGCTGTACAGCACGACGGCGTGGGTCAAGAGCCACGAGAAGGAAGTGCAGGCACTGACGGTGGCCATCCTCAACACCTTGACCTGGATTCATTCGCACACGCCGGAGGAGATCATGGCCAAGATGCCGGAGGGCCTCGTCGGCAAGGACAAGGCGCTGTATCTGGCGGCGCTGAAGAACACCATCCCGATGTATTCGCTGGACGGCAA
The DNA here is from genome assembly GCF_007018645.1 of Tardiphaga sp. vice154. Classification (NCBI taxonomy): domain Bacteria; kingdom Pseudomonadati; phylum Pseudomonadota; class Alphaproteobacteria; order Hyphomicrobiales; family Nitrobacteraceae; genus Tardiphaga; species Tardiphaga sp. vice154. The sequence goes on along the minus strand of NZ_CP041399.1, from coordinate 4,265,630 downwards.
GATGGACCCGAAGGGGGCCGACGCGGTGCTGGCGGTGTTCAGCGAGAGTTCGCCGGAAATTGCAAAAGCGAACATCGACGTGACCAAGACCTGGACCAACAAATATGTCGAGCAGGCCGGCCGGACGATGGGGACGAATGCGAAATAGTTCTGCGGCATGACGTCGCCCGTCATCCATCGCATCACGACGCTCGATCTGGCGTACCGGCCGTCGCCCTGGACGTTCGCCGAGCAGCGCCGCGCCGAGATCGACGCCCACTTCGCGCAGAAGCAAAGCGAGAAGCCCGGGCTGTTCAACGGTCGTATCCTGCTCGGCCGCAAGCCGGTGTTCAGCGGAACGCACTTCCGCGCGGAATATTTCGACACCGATTTCGCGAGCTTCCTCGCGTGGCGCGATTTCGGCGGGCCTGACGACGAGGTCTTCAACGGCTTCGGCATGGGCGCGCTGCGCAGCAGCGACGGCGCCTACCTCCTCGGTGAAATGAGCTCAGGCACGGCCAATGGCGGGCGGATCTATTTTCCATCCGGTACGCCCGACCTCGACGATCTCCGCGGCGACGCCGTCGATCTGGCCGGCAGCGTGGCGCGCGAGGTCGGCGAGGAAACCGGCCTCGAGCCTTCGGACTACGTCGCCGCTGCTGATTGGCACTGCGTGGTGACGCCGCGTTCGATCGCGATGATGCGGGTTCTCGACGTCGATATGCCTGCGGAAGCCTTGCGGCAGAGGATAGAAGCGAACCTGGCCGTGCAGGTTTCGCCGGAACTAAGTGCGATGCATGTAGTGCGCCGCATCGATGATTTCACGGCGACCATGCCGGTTTTCGTGACGGCGTTCATCGCCGCGCAGTTGCAGGTGGTGGCGTAGCCCGTGCATTCGACCGGGCTGGGTGGCGCTCGCGCGCCATGCGCGGTAGCATCAATACTCATTTCCGGAGTTTCGACCCCATGACGGCCAAGTCCACCGCGTCCGCCCTGAAATCCTATGTCGAGCCGTTCAGTGTCGATGGCTCCAGGCCGTTTCATCTCAAGGGCCATGACACCGGCGCCCGAGGCGGGTTGCACAAGGAGACCGGCAAGAAGATTGTCGAGGCCAACCGGACGCGGTTGCAGGAACTGCAGGAAAAGCTCTACGCGCAGGACCGTTGGTCGCTCTTGCTGATTTTCCAGGGCATGGATGCCGCCGGCAAGGACAGCGCCATCGAGGCGGTGTTCGACGGCATCAATCCGCAGGGCTGCGAGGTGCATTCGTTCAAGACGCCGTCGTCCAGCGAACTCGACCACGATTTCATGTGGCGCCATACCATCGCGGTGCCGCAGCGCGGTCGCATCGGCATCTTTAACCGCTCTTATTACGAGGAATGCCTCGTGGTGCGGGTCCATCCGGAAATTCTGGCCAAGCAGAAAATTCCGCCGGAACTGATCAACAAGAACATCTGGCGTGATCGCTTCGAGGATATCTCGGCGTTCGAACGATACCTGGCTCGCAACGGGACCGTGGTGCTCAAGTTCTTCCTCAACGTCTCCAAGGAAGAGCAGCGGCTGCGCTTTCTCGACCGGCTCGACGAACCCGCCAAGAACTGGAAGTTCTCGATGGCAGATGTCGGCGAGCGGGCGCTGTGGGACAAGTACCAGAGCGCCTATCAGGACGTGATAGGGGGCACGGCGAGCAAGGACGCGCCGTGGCACGTGGTGCCGGCGGACCACAAGTGGTTCGCGCGCGTGGTAATTGGCTCGACCATCGTCAGCGCGCTGGAGAAGCTCGACCTGAAATTCCCCCAGACCGACAAGGCCGACCTGCCGGGGCTGAATGCCGTGCGCGAGGCGTTGCTGAAAGAGGGCCCGCCGATCGAGCCGAAGGCTACGGCGGTGGTTAACAAGGATGTGAAGAAGTCTGGCGCCAAGAAGACGGAGAAGGCGCCCGCGATGCAGGGGCGTGCGAAGGCGTGAGACCGTAGGGTGGGCAAAGGCGCCCTTGCGCCGTGCCCACCATTGCCGCCGAGCCATGGAGGGTGGGCACGCTTCGCTTTTCCCACCCTACGAATGCCGCGTTAGCTCAGCTTCAATTCTCGCAGCACCTGCGCGACCTTTTGCTTCGCGGCGTCCGAGAGCGGCAGCACGGGGCGGGGCGGCTCGGCGTTGCAGACGCTGAGGATCTCCGCCGCGGCATACATCACGCGCAGGCTGGAAAATTCCTGGAACAGCGCCCACAGCGGCTGCAGCTCCGCATTGAGGCGGCGAGCCTCGGCGACATCGCCCGTCTGCACGGCGTGCACGATGGCGAGGCAGGCTTTCGGAAACAGCCCGGCCGCGACGCAGTACCAGGCGTCGCCGCCCGCGAGCAGCGCTTCCGTGGCGTTCCAGTCGCCGGAATAGCCGATGGAAAAGCCCGACGGCACGGCATCACGCAATTGCTGGTGGTGATCCGCGGCAAGCTCAGGCGCCTGCGATGCGCCCTTCACCGCGATGACCCCGGGAATGCGCGCGATACGGCCGATCAACTCCGGCGTGAATTTGAAATGCGTGGTGCCGAAATTATCGTAGATTACGATCGGCAGGTCGCAGGCCGCGGCAACCGCCGAAAAATGCGCGAACACCTCGTCTTCGGTGAGCGGCGTGTAGGACACCGGCGCCAGCAGCCCGGCGGAAGCGCCCGCGGCCTTGGCGTCCTGTGCCAGCGCGATCGCCTCAACGGTGCGAAGCGCGCCGATCCCGACCAGCACGGGGACGCTACCGTTGGTTTCTTCCAGCGCCGCATCGATGGCACGCCGCCGCTCGGCGCGCGCCAGGAACGGATAAATGCCGGTCGAGCCGAGTAGCCCGATCGAATCGACCTTCGCCGTCACCAGCGGCGTCACCAGCCGTCGCAGCGCCGCGGTGTCGACCTTGCCGATGGGGTCCGCTGGGGTGATCGGGAAGGCCGACAGGCCGTTCAGGAAGCTGGTCATGGATATCCTCGCTGGGTGCGTTGGCGTTGTAGGCGGACGCGGGGCAGGGGGAAATGGGTGTGGCCGACCTCTTTCACCCTCTCCTTTTGAGGGGGAGGGTCGGTTCGCAGCATGCGACGCATGATGCGAACCGGGGTGGGGTGACAGCGCTGGTGAGCGGTCTCGGTGCCAACCACAGGCGCTGTCACCCCACCCCGACAACACCACGCTTCGCGCCGTGCTCTCGACCTACCCCCTCAAAAGGGGAGGGGTGAAAGGTCAACCATCCTGACCCTCTTAATCGTTGCGGCCCGCCACGATTCGTCTACAACAGGCCAACGTCCGCTGCGGCAACGAACTCTCAGGGGTTCAGGCCGAGGATGCGGACTTGAAGGTGTGGCAATGCTGATTCGCAGCGACGATGTTGGAGTTCGAGGGACGGTGGCTGGTGCCGCGTGTGCCCGTGCGATTCCGGCTGCGCTGCGCTCCACCCTTCGCGGCGGACTGCTTCTTCTTATCTGCCCCTGAGCGCCGGCTGGGCCTTTTTGGCCTGGGTACTCAGGGGATTGTGAGATGACCAGCCCCCTCCGGCGCCCGGACAGCGGCGCCCCGATTCAAGGATACCTCCCATGATCGCCACCACCCCGTCCGTTCAGGACAAGTCCGACAAAGACCGCGTCATCATTTTTGACACCACCTTGCGCGACGGTGAGCAGTGTCCCGGCGCCACCATGACGTTCGAGGAAAAGCTCGAGATCGCCGCCATGCTGGACGATATGGGCGTCGACGTGATCGAGGCCGGCTTCCCGATCGCCTCCGACGGCGACTTCGAGGCCGTGCACGAGATCGCCAAGCGCAGCCGTAACTCGGTGATCTGCGGATTGTCGCGCGCCGGCGCCAAGGACATCGACCGCTGCGCCGAGGCGATCAAGCCGGCGAAGCGCGGCCGCATCCACTCCTTCCTGTCGACCTCGCCGGTCCATATGAAGTTCAAGCTGCAGATGGAGCCCGACGCGGTCCATGATCTGGTGATCTCGTCGGTGACGCGCGCGCGCAACCACACCGACGACGTCGAATGGTCGTCCGAGGACGGCACCCGCACCGAATTCGACTTCCTGTGCCGCTGCGTCGAATCCGCCATCAAGGCCGGCGCCACCACCATCAACATTCCCGACACCGTCGGCTATTCGGTGCCCGAGGAATATTACGACCTGTTCAAGCGGGTGCGTGAAAACGTGCCGAACTCCGACAAGGCGGTGTTCTCGGTACACTGCCACAACGACCTCGGCATGGCTGTGGCCAATTCGATGGCCGGCGTGCGCGGCGGCGCGCGGCAGATCGAGTGCACCATCAACGGCATCGGCGAACGCGCCGGCAATGCCGCGCTGGAAGAGATCGTGATGGCGATCAAGACCCGCAACGACAAGCTGCCGTACTGGAACAACATCGACACCACGATGCTGACGCGTGCCTCCAAGGTGGTGTCGGCGGCGACCTCGTTCCCGGTGCAGTTCAACAAGGCGATCGTCGGCCGCAACGCCTTCGCCCATGAGAGCGGCATTCATCAGGACGGCATGCTGAAGAACGCGCAGACCTACGAGATCATGCTGCCGGAAACGGTCGGCGTGAAGCAGACCTCGCTGGTGATGGGTAAGCATTCCGGCCGCCATGCCTTCATTCACAAGCTGGAGGAGATGGGCCATAAGCTCGGCGCCAACCAGCTGGAAGACGCCTTCGTGCGCTTCAAGGCGCTGGCCGACCGCAAGAAGGACATCTACGACGAGGATCTGGAAGCGCTGGTCGATCAGGAAATGACCGCCGCGCATGACCGCATCAAGCTGGCCTCGCTGACGGTGATCGCCGGCACCCACGGCCCGCAACGCGCCACCATGAAGCTCGATATCGATGGCGTCATCAAGATCGAGGAGGCCGAGGGCAACGGGCCGGTGGATGCGGTGTTCAACTGCATCAAGCTGCTGGTGCCGCATGAGGCCAAGCTGGAACTGTATCAGGTCCATGCGGTCACGCAGGGTACCGACGCGCAGGCCGAAGTGTCGGTGCGGCTGGCGCATGAGGGTCGCTCCATGACCTCGCGTGCCGCCGATCCCGATACGCTGGTCGCCTCGGCCAAGGCCTATCTGGGCGCGCTCAACAAGATCGTCATGAAGCGCCAGCGCGACATGCCGCAGGTTTCGGCGGCGGAGTAGGGCAGCGTCCATCACGGAGCCGCATGGCTCTGCGCCCCCTCTCCCGCTTGCGGGGGAGGGGGCGCGAGGCCGGTGACCACCACATCAAAGAAGTGAAACGCGGCGCCTCACGCGCCGCGTTTTCGTTTGCACCGCAGCATCGTTTTTCCCGCATCCCTGCGAACAGCCAATAGCGCTTGAGCCGGCTTCTCTGTATTGCTCGACGAGACATCCAAGGCAGGGGCCGTTCAACGAGTCCCTCCACGTCACCAGGGAGAAGACCATGCGCAGATCGTTGATGGCCGCCGCCGCTTGCGCGGCCTTTGCCTGGATCGCCCCGGCGGCAGCGCAGGCGCCGATCTCGATCAAGTTCAGCCATGTCGTGGCGCCGAACACGCCGAAGGGGCTGGCCGCCGACAAGTTCAAGGAGCTTGCCGAGAAATACACCGACGGCAAGGTCAAGGTCGAAGTCTACCCGAACTCGCAGCTCTACAAGGACAAGGAAGAGCTCGAGGCGCTGCAGCTCGGCGCGGTGCAGATGCTGGCGCCGTCGAACTCCAAGTTCGGCCCGATCGGCATTCGTGAATTCGAGGTGTTCGATCTGCCCTACATTCTGCCGGACCTGCCGACCTTGCGAAAGGTCACCGATGGGCCGCTCGGCGCGCGGCTCCTGAAGCTGCTCGACGCCAAGGGCATGACCGGGCTGGCCTATTGGGACAACGGCTTCAAGGTGATGAGCGCCAACAAGCGACTGGTCGCGCCCGCCGACTACAAGGGCCTGAAATTCCGCATCCAGTCGTCGAAAGTGCTGGAGGCCCAGTTCCGCGCGCTCGGGGCCATTCCGCAGGTGATGGCGTTCTCGGAAGTGTATCAGTCGCTGCAGACGGGGGTGGTCGACGGCCAGGAGAATACGCCTTCCAACATGTACACCCAGAAGATGCACGAGGTGCAGAAGTATACCACGCTGACCAACCACGGCTACATCGGCTATGTCGTGGTCGCCAACAAGAAGTTCTGGGACGGCCTTCCGGCGGACGTGCGGCCGCAGCTCGAAAAAGCGATGAAGGAAGCTACCGCCTATGGCAACGGCCAGTCTGCCAAGGAAAATGACGAGGCGCTGGCCGAGATCAAGAAGACCGGCAAGAGCGAATTCATCACGCTTTCACCCGAACAGGACGCCGCGATGCGCAAGGCGATGGAGCCGGTCTACAACGACGTCGCCGGCCGCGTCGGAAAGCCGCTGATCGAGGAATTTCTGAAAGAGACCAAGGCGACGACGAACTAGTAGTTGTCGTTCCGGGGCGCGGGCGGCGCCAGCCGACTGCGAACCCGGAACCTTGATGTGTATTGCGCCGAACATCTCGGGGTTCCGGGTTCGGTCGCAGCTCTCGCTGCTCCCGCCCCGGAACGACAAAGATTTATTTGGGAGACTTCATGTTTCTACGCATCCTCGACCGGCTTGAGGAAACCCTGATTACGTTTCTGATCGGCGCTGCCACTTTCATCATCTTTATCGCGGTGCTGCACCGCTATCTGGTGGGCGTGCCGTTCTTCTATCCCTTGCTGTTCCCCATCAACCTGTCCTGGGCGCAGGAATTGTGCATCTACATGTTCGTGTGGATGGCCAAGTTCGGCGCCGCCTATGGCGTACGGACTGGAATCCATGTCGGCGTCGATGTGCTGGTCAATCAGCTCAACCCGCGCTGGCGCAAGGGGACCGTGCTGTTCGGATTGCTGTGCGGCGCGTTCTTCACGGCGGTGATCGGCACGATGGGCGCGAAGTTCGTCTATGGCCTCATGCATACCGACCAGGTGACGCCCGACATGGAGTTGCCGAGCTGGCTGGTCTATCTCTGCATCCCGCTCGGCTCCTACCTGATGTGCTTCCGTTTCCTGCAGGTCGCCTGGAATTTTACGCGGACCAATGAACTGCCGCATCACGATCATTCCTATGTCGAGGGCATCGAAGTCGATCCGCCCGTGACTGCGGCGGGGATCGCGCGATGAGCACCACGCTGATCTTTCTGCTGCTGATTTTCCTGATGCTGACGGGCATGCCGATCTCGATCGCGCTGGGTCTCACGGTTTTGTCCTTCATCTTCCTGATGACCTCGGTGCCGATCGAATCCGTCGCCCTGAAACTGTTCACCGGCATCGAGAATTTCGAGATCATGGCGATCCCGTTCTTTATCCTCGCCGGCAGTTTCCTGACCCATGGCGGCGTCGCGCGCCGCATGATCGATTTCGCAACCTCGATGGTCGGGCACTGGTACGGCGGGCTCGGCCTTGCTGCCGTGATGGCCTGCGCGCTGTTCGCCGCGGTGTCGGGCTCGTCGCCGGCCACCGTGATCGCGATCGGCTCGATCATGATGCCGGCGATGGTGCGGCAGGGCTTTCCCAAGCAGTTCGGCGCCGGCGTCATCACCACCTCCGGCGCCTTGGGCATCCTGATCCCGCCGTCGATCGTGATGGTGGTCTATTCGGTGGCGACCGGCGGCAGCGTCGCGCTGGATCCGTCGGGCGTGCGGGTGTCGTCGGCCTCGGTCGGGCAATTATTCATGGCCGGCGTCATTCCCGGCATCATGCTGGCCACGCTGCTCGGCGCCACCACCTTCTACCGCGCCTGGAAGAACGACTATCCGCGGCTGCCACGCGCCAGTTGGGCAGAACGCGGGGCGGCGTTCCGGCGCTGCATCTGGGGCCTGCTGCTGATTGCGGTGGTGCTGGGCGGCATCTATGCGGGCTGGTTCACGCCGACCGAGGCCGCCGCCGTCAGCGCCGTCTATGCCTTCGTCATCGCCGTGTTCGTGTACCGCGACATGACGCTGAAGGACGTGCCGAAGGTGCTACTGTCCTCGGCCAATATGAGCGCGATGATCCTCTACATCATCACCAATGCGGTGCTGTTCTCGTTTCTGATGGCCAACGAGAACATTCCGCAGCAGATCGCGAACTGGATCACCGGGATCGGCGTCAACTGGGTGATCTTCCTTCTGATCGTCAACGTGCTGCTGCTGGTGGCCGGCAATGTCATGGAGGCCACCTCGATCGTGCTGATCATGGCGCCGATCCTGTTTCCGGTCGCCGTCAAGCTCGGCATCCATCCTGTGCATCTGGGCATTCTGATGGTGGTCAATATGGAAGTGGGCATGTGCCATCCGCCGGTCGGGCTGAATCTCTATGTGGCCTCCGGCATCGCCAAGATGGGCATCTCCGAGCTGACCATCGCGGTGCTGCCATGGCTGCTGACCATGATCGCGTTTCTCGGGGTCGTGACCTATGTTCCCGAACTGTCGCTGTGGCTGCCGCGGATGCTTGGCATGCTGTGACGAAATCGTGGCGCGTCCACATTCGGTAACACCATGTCCAAAGCGTAAGTTGAAAGGCTGGGGCAGGGCGCGCATCGTTCGGCAACGATCCACAGGAGGACTTGCCATGAGAAAGATCTTGCTCGCCAGCGTCGCGGTGCTGGCGCTCGCCGGCACGACGGCGGTCTATGCCCGACACGGCGGCCCCGGCCACCACCATCATTCCCGGATGAACCCGGAAGACCGCGCTGCCTTTGCCGACGCCAGGATCGCCGCGGTGAAGGCCGGTCTGAAACTGACGCCGGATCAGGAAAAATTGTGGCCGCCGGTCGAGGCCGCGGTGCGCGATTTCGCCAAGCTGCGGATCGACCGCGCCAACGCCCGCATGGACGAACGCAGGAACGACCGCGGCGACGACGCCCGCAAGTCGGAGACGCCGGACAACCCGGTCGCCCGCCTGCAGAAGCGCGCCGACGACATGGCCGCCACCGCTGCCGCGATGAAGAAGATCGCCGAGACCGCGGACCCGCTCTACAGGACCCTCGACGACGGCCAGAAGCGCCGGCTTTCGGTCCTGACGCGGATGGATGGTGGCCCGCGCGGCGAATTCCGTCACCCCCGCGGCGGTCGCGACTTCGACCGCGACGACGATCGCGGCGGGGATCGCGATGGCCCGCGCCGATTCGAGCGCGATCGGGGTATGGGCCCCGAGCGGCTGTAGCCGAAGGATCGGCGAAAGACGCCGCGCGTAGAAAAAAGCCGCTGAATTTCAGCGGCTTTTTTGCGAATTCATTAAAATGCCGGCGACGCAGATATTGTGCTGTCACACGCTTGCCATCCCCGGATCGCTTTGCTAAACGACGCCATCCCGCGAGGGTATCCGGTTGGATCCGGGCGCATAGCTCAGTTGGTAGAGCAGATGACTCTTAATCATCGGGTCCCAGGTTCGAGCCCTGGTGCGCCCACCACCCCTAAGTGCTTCGGCAAAAGGGGTTTTAAGAAAAATTCCTCATAGAACAAAACGGAACGGTCGCTTCGGTTTGCGCCTTGGTTTGCAGTTTTGGTTCACGAACCGTGCTGCGCGACCAGCTTGACGATGGCCTGATCCGCAAGCTCCGCCTGGCCGCCGAGGTAGTTGGCTTCGAGAATCGTTTCGACGTCCTTTAGGCTGTGCCCCGTGATCGCAGCAATCTGCGGGACTGTGCAGCTTGCCAGAGCCAACCGTGTGACAGCAGTGCCCCGTAGGTCGTGGAAATGCAGATCGAAGTCGCCGAGCTTCGCCCTGTCGAAGGCTTTCCCCCAGGGCGTTCGAAATCCGTCACTGGTCCATGGCTCTCCAAAGTGTTTCGCAAGATCGGACCATCAGCATTCGCGGGCCGGCGAGCATCGAGCGCGGTTTTTAGTGCCGAGCCGACCGGGATCAATACACGCTTTTTTGCCTTTCCCTTTCGGCGCTTGCCCACTTGCAGACGAATATGGGTGCCGTCGTATTGCGACCAGGTGATTTTGATTAAATCGCCTTGGCGCTGGCCTGTCCATAAAGCGATTAGCAAAGCGAACTGAAGCTCCGTTGAGGCTGCAGCGCAGAACGCTGTGATGTGTTCGTCAAGCCAGATGATGTCGGCGCGGTCCGACTCATATAGCCGGCCGCCGCGCTCGCAGACGTTGATCGCGATAGTGCCGTGATCCTTGGCCACCGCAAGCACTCGAGCAATGGTCGTCCAGGCGTAATCCGTGGTGCGCGGGTTGTCCGCCATGGTGGCGCGCCACGCCTTGAACTTTCCGCGGGCGCGCCGGTCTTGGACGACGGACAGGGGCATCGTGCCGAACTCCTCCTCGATCATCTTCAGGTATCGACGATACGCCTTCTTACTGAAATCTGAGAGGGTCGTGAATTCAGTCGAAGCTTTGTATGCCACAATCAAAGAGAACAGCGTCCCGGCCACCGGCTTGGTACGCTCTGTGTGCGCGGCCGCGTAGGCCACTATGAACAGCGGATCATTGGGCGCCAGCGGCTTCCCATCCTCGCTCGTGAGGAGCGGCCCACCGCGCCAAGCGTAGTAATATTTTCGAACCGAGCCGTCAGCGAGCCGTTTGGTGGCGGTCGCGACGCCGGGCAGCTTTCGCCGATTCATTGGTGCGGTCCCACTTCTGGAATTCGTCCTCGTTGCTCGATAGGACGGGCGGCGCCTTCAGTAAAATGGTGATGGTGCCATTCGAGGCCACTTGAATTGCGTCGGCGCCCTCACGCTTCGCAGCCCGAATTGCTCGGCTAACGTCAATCTGTAGGAAGGTGCCGACGCGACGTGTCACTTTGCTACCTTTTCAATCTCATCGGGCATAGATAGCGACATAACCAATGGTCAATCGCTAGGTAAATCTAAAAAAAACGCCTCATCATTCCGTCGCCTTGACTTCAAAAATCCGCGCGATTTGCTGAAGAGTAAAAATGCCGAAGCTGCGGACTTGTTTGAAATCTGAAATCACGTGAATTCCCGAGAAAATCTCGCTCTGGTCATCCAGGTAAGATGCCATCATTGATGCAGTAGGCCGGTAGAGAATTTCTGATGTCATTTGCTCAGCTCTCTCCGGCTGATCGGAATGAGGATCGTATATGTTTGCGTAAATCCGAATGCTTGCCATCGGAAGCGGAGCTTCGAAACTGATAGTGAAGTCTAAGTAGTATTGTCCTTGAGCGACGAGGGCTGGAACATTTTCGAAAATATCTCCACCATGAGCGGGAAGACCTCTTGCTAGTAAAACAATGATCGCAGAGATCGCTTCATGCAGGGTATGCACCTTTGGAAGGTCCTGTAATATCTTGAGGGCGGCCCATGACGTAGCTTCTTGGTTATCGCTGTCAGAAGCGAAGAGGCAGTTGTAACTTTCGAAGCTGGCCAGGCTCGCTTTAACCGTTGGGCCAGAAATCGGACTCGCTGCGACCACGATGAGCAGAGCCGAAGCGTCCTGCGGCGTCACCTTCGCGGCACGCCCCCTCCCAGCGACCTTGCGATACCCCGCCGTGACTAAGAACCGGTCATGTTGAAATATAGTGACCTTCGGCACGTTGAGCGCCTTGGCGACTGCTTCAATCAATTGGGTAGGACTGGCCATGAATCACCTCCATTTGAGTAAATCTCAAATGTAAGCACCGGTCGCAGCACCTCGGAAATTGAAGACGCTCCCACGGAGCGCCGCTTTAGACGGGTTGAGCTGTCCCGAGCATCGCTATGACTGAGACTGGGAGGCGGAAGCACAGCGCGGAGACGCGCGCCAAGATCGGTGCAGCCAATCTCGCTCGCTGGGATGATCCTGAAAAGCGAGCGAAAGTGAGCCAGGCGACCGAAGCTCGGATGGCCGACCCGGCTGTTCGTCAGCGAATCCGAGATGGCATGCGTCGCGCCTCTAGTGAGAGGGACGAGTTGCGCGATCTGCGCGCTATTTGGGCCGCCACCAGTCCGGCAGCACAAGCGCGATTCATCCTGGGTTTAATGTCAATCGCGTCGCTTGAAGCCGCCGATCCAACGTTGTCATCGCATTCGTCATGCCCGATACCGGACGAATGACACTTCGTCCGACGAAGAATGCAATGATGCCTCCGAGAACTCAGGCAAGTGCCGCGCACATTTTAGCGAGTGAGCCAGCAAATCGAATGGTGTCACCGGTTTCGTGCTGGGTGGCAACAAGATCTCGCCCGATCGAACTACGGACGTCAGCCGACGACTTGCTGATCTGGTCCATCATCGGTCGCATCTCCCCAACGAATAGCGAATCTATAGCCACAATAGGCCTCGATGTTGAGCTGATTGAACGCGAACACCCCGCCGATCATCACGGTGAGCAACAGCCCCACCATCAGAAAGCGGCGGTTGACGGCAAGGGCAACGAGACGATCCATCCAGATCGGACCTTTCAGAAAAGCCGAAGCTGGGAGTTAGGACGCCGATGCGGCGCGGTCGATGAACAGCGAGCCCCTGGTGACGATGCGCTCGCCCGGCCGCAAATTGCCGGAGACCTCGACCAGGTTGCCGTTGACCAGCCCGGTCTTGATGACGCGCAGCTCGATCGTCTTGTCGTCATCATGCGCGACCCAGACGCGGACCTGGTCGCCCTCGTAGATCAGCGCCTGGCGCGGCACGCCGACGGTCGGCTGGTCGCCCGGCGCGTAGATCGTCACGGTGGCGAACATCTCCGGCTTCAACAATCCGGCGGCATTGTCCAGGGTGGCGCGCACCATCAGCCGGCGCGTCGCAGGATCGAGCGCGGTGGCGACGTAGTTGATCTTGCCGGTCAACACACGGCCGGGCAGCGCCAGCACGTTGAAGGTCAGCTCCTGGCCGAGTTCGACCTCGGAGGCTTCGGTCTCGCGCACGAAAGCGGTGAGCCACACGGTGGAGAGGTCGCCGATCACGTAGGCCGGATCGGTGGCGCCGGCGCTGACGAACTGGCCAGGGCCGATCTTGCGTGCCACCACGATGCCCGCGATCGGCGCATAGATCGTGGTCTCCGGGTTGATCTTGCCCTGGTCCTGAAACGCGGTGATCGCCTCATTGGTGAAGCCGAGGAAGCGCAGCCGGTTGCGCGCGGCTTCCAGCGCGGTTTCGGCGGAGCGCTGGTCGTTCTGCGCCTGCAGCAGCGTCGCCTGGGTCTGCTGGTAGTCCTTCAGCGGGATGGCACGGCCTTCGGAGAGGTCCTTGGCGCGCTTGTCCTGGATCGTCGCCAGGTCGAGCCGCGATTTCGCCTTGTTGAGGCTGGTGATCGCGGTGATGAAATCGTTCTGCGCGCCGACATTGTCTGCGGCCTCGATGCTGAACAGCGGCTGGCCGGCGCGGACGCTGTCGCCCGGCTTGGCGAGCAGCTTTGTCACCCGCCCGGCATAGGGCGAAAACACCGGCGTCGACTTGTCCTCGTCGACGGCGATCTTGCCTTCGGTGACGTGCTCGGCGCGGAATGCCCGCGCGCTGACCGGCTCGACGGTCAGGCTGGCCCATTCGGCCGGGGCGGTCACATAGCGCGTCGGGATCTTGCGCGACTGGCTAGATACTTCGGAATTAGGCCGCGGAGTTTCGGCGGTCCGCGACAACGCCACGGCGCCGACGATCGCGACCGCTACGACGGCCGCGCCAAACATCAGGCGATTTCGGCTAAGGCTCGGAAATCGTTCAGTAAATTTTATCACTCGACGATCCATATCGGAGGCGCGCTCAATCCGCGGTGTTTTGTCTTGTCCCAGCGCTAATAGTGCTCATCTGGCGGCTCAAACAATCAAAAAAACTCATGCGCACGTACGAATCTCGTTCAAAAATCTGCAAGCCTGCGAACAGTTTTCAACTGCGCTCCAGCCAGCGCGGCGCATGGGTCCCCAGCGGCACCGTCTTGCCTTTGAAAAGGTCCTGGCGCGCTTGTTCTGGATCTGCGCCAACGTGATGTCCCGCGCGCTTCAAGACGGCGGAGACGGTACGGCGGACGCCCGCCATGCCGGCAGCGCTTGCCAAACCGTGAGGACACCATGTCGCTGAGGCCAATCGGAACCATCGCCATACCAAAAGCCGAAGGCAACGAGTTCGATCACGCCGCCTTCAGTGTGAAGAGCGGTAGGTTTTCATCGCGCGCACCGCGGGACTATCATAGAACTCTCCTCGTCCCGTCAGGGATCATAAATGGAAAATTCCAGGTCAGACTGGCCTAATTTGGCGGGGGCACGTCACCCCTTGGCGATCGGCGGCGTGAGGAGCGCGGCTGCGGCTGCGGTGGCGGAGGGAGAGGAGCTGGGGTCGAACCTTCTCCGCGTAACCAGCGCGGCTGGCACTAGAACAGGGTGCACCAAGGGGGCATTGCTATCTGAGCTGGAGCCGACGTCTGCTTTTTGTCCTCTTGTTCGGTAGTGCGGATCAAAGAGCGGCGCTCGTAAAAAAAGTTTTTCTTTATCGTGATCCAAACCTCTCGCGGATTCGTAATACTTGTTGTTGGCTAAAACACCGGCACTAACCGTGCCGGTCCCGTCTAATGTTGACTACAACTAAGCAGGAGATCGTCAAGTGGCTTCAATGCAAGTTTGGCAGTACGACCTCGTATACAATGCGTTTTCCTTTACGATCGCCGTAATGGCTTCGGCGACCATATTCTCCTTTTTCGGGCGCTCGCAGGTGGCGCCAGCCTATAGAACGGCGCTGACATTCACTGGACTGGTGACGTTCATTGCACTTTATCACTACGTCCGTATCTTTAACTCTTGGGATGCGTCTTTCACAGTTGTTTCCGGGCAGATCAAGGACTCCGGTATCAAATTCAACGATGCTTACCGTTATGTCGACTGGTTACTTACCGTGCCATTGCTGCTTATCGAACTAATTCTCGTCATGCGCCTGTCCCCCAGCGAAACAATCGCGAAATCGACCAAGCTCGGATTGCTCGCTGCACTCATGGTCGTTCTTGGTTACCCGGGAGAAATTTCTGAGGTCAACAGCACGCGATGGCTCTGGTGGGTATTGGCTATGCTGCCGTTCCTGGTTATCGTCTATGACCTGTTCGTTGGTCTGAGCGATGCGATCGCCAAGCAGCCCACATCAGCGCGCGGTCTCGTGAGCCTCGCGCGGTATGTAACAGTAATCTCGTGGTGCTTCTATCCGATCGTTTTTATCTTTCCGATGATCGGTTTCACAGGTAGCGGAGCAATCACCGCCGTACAGGTCGGTTACACCGTTGCTGACATCGTTGCCAAAGCCGGGTTCGGTGTGCTGATTTACATGATCGCTAGGCGAAAGTCTGAGGCAGAGGGCTTTGTCGATGGTCCCGGACAGTTGGCCACCGCAAGATAGTCAGACGCTTACCTGATCTAATTCCGGCGCAGCAGATTGCCGCGCCGGAACTCCAGGGTTTTGGGATATAGCCATGTACGCATCCACTGCCGATGTTCCGGCTTTAGTTCATGACACAGTCCGCGATCAAACGAGCGCGATGGATGCATGGCTGGTCGATTTATTGCAGCCAGAGAATGGCAGCACGAACACTTTCCCTACCTCGGCCCGCGCCGCTCATTATCACGTGGCCGCCGGCGGTCAGCGGATCCGGTTTCTCCTAGCACTCGACGCTGGACGAGCGCTCGGATTAACATCTGGAGACGCTGTCTGCATCGCGACCGCAGTGGAACTTCTGCACAACGCGTCGCTTATTCACGATGACTTACAGGATCGGGATAAATTCCGCCGTGGACTGCCAAGTGTATGGGCAGCATTCGGAGATGATATGGCGATCTGTTCAGGCGACTTGCTACTCTCCTCCGCTTACGCCGCCCTCGCGACCTTCAGTAGCCCCGAACTTCTGCCAGCGTTGATATCGCTTGTCCATGCGCGCGCCGCGCACGCAATCGCTGGTCAATGCGCTGATCTTGAGGCTCGAAGCCAAACCATTGATGACGTCGGAGCTTACGAAACAATCGCCATTGCCAAATCTGGCGCTCTGTTGGGATTGCCATTCGAATTAGCCCTTGTGGCTTCCGGATACAATAACTTTCGCGCAGTCGCACGGCGTGCGGCAGATGCTTTCGCTGTCGGCTATCAGATCTTCGATGACATCACCGACTTTGGAAAGGACACCGGAACGAGAAAAGCCGGTCATGATTCAAAGCCTGCTTCATTGAATATTCTATCAGTATTGCGGGCAGCCGGGCACGGTGCAGATGCCGGACAGCTGGCGCGCACCCTTGGTCTTAAACGTCTTCGCACAGCAGCTGATGAGGCGGAGAACTTGCCAAAGCGGTCGGGCGCCCTCTTGCGCGAACTCGCCCTGCGCCTGGCTGCACGGCTATGACCATCCGGGAAGCACCTAATCGGGCCATAGTCATCGGTGCAGGATTTGGCGGGATTGCATCGGCGCTGCGTCTGCGATCAAAAGGCTATGAAGTTACGCTTATCGATCGATGCGCTACTCTTGGCGGCCGCGCCCAGGTTTTTGAACGCGGCGGTTTTCGCCACGATTCTGGTCCAACTGTCATTACGGCTCCTTTCCTGTTCGAGGAATTGTTTCTCCTGTTTGGCGAGCGGATGGCGGAGCACATTAATCTGGTGCCACTGAAACCATGGTACCGCTTTTGTTTTGCCGATGGCGAAACGTTCGATTATGGAGGCACACTGGAAGAAACGCTGGCCGAAATTAGGCGGATCGAACCACGCGATTGCGATGGATACCTAGCACTCCTAGCGCACTCCAAACGGATTTTCGAGATCGGCTTTACCGAACTCTCCGCCCAACCGTTTGATCGTTTCATGACCATGGTTCGCCAGATCCCTCGCCTCGTCGGGCTGGGCAGCTATCGGTCTGTGTGGGGGCTAGTGTCGCGTTATATGTCCAACCCCAAGCTGCGGCAGGCATTTTCGATTCAACCGCTGCTTCTCGGCGGCAATCCATTCGACACGACCAGCATTTATGGCCTGATCCACTTTCTCGAACGTGCACATGGTGTTCATTTCGCTATGGGTGGTACTGGAGCGATAACTAAAGCCCTTGGCGAGCTAATGGAGCGACAATTCATCAAGATCAAGCTGGGGACCACGGTAGCGGCCATCAATGTCAGGGATGGCATCGCTCAAAGCGTGACCCTTGATGACGGACGAACAATGACAGCCGATGTCATTGTATCCAATTGCGATCCTGCCCACCTATACGGCTCGATGGTCGAAAAGACCGCGCAGGCCAGATCGACTAAGCTGAAACTGGCGGCTGCGCATTTTTCTATGGGTTTGTTTGTTCTGTATTTCGGCACGACGCAGACTTATCCGGCGGTAGCACATCATACAATCTGGTTTGGCGGGCGATATCGCGAATTGTTGAGTGATATTTTCGACCGTAAAGTATTGTCGGAAGATTTTTCGCTCTATCTTCATCGACCGACCGCCACGGATGCGAGCTTTGCGCCACCCAACTGCGATAGCTTTTATGTCCTCTGTCCGGTTCCCAACCTTCAAGGTCAGATCGATTGGACCAGGGAAGGTCCGCGCCTGAAGGATCGTATCGTCAAGGCGCTCAGCAAAACTATCCTGCCGAACCTGGAAGCAACGATTACGAGCGATTTCTTCATAACTCCAGAGAACTTCCGACAGGACTATCTGAGCACGCATGGCGCGGGCTTCTCTATCGCCCCGTTGTTTCGACAATCGGCATGGTTCCGCTTTCATAACCGTGCCGAGGGAATCCAAAACCTCTTTCTCGTTGGCGCTGGCACGCACCCAGGAGCCGGCGTTCCCGGCGTTTTGTGCTCGGCGAAGGTTGTGGATGCGCTCATTCCATCGATGGTGATGCCATGACTATGTCGTGGCCCGCCTCCAAGAATGAGACCCGGGCGTCGGCCGATGCCATACTTGCCGCCAAAGGGCGCAGTTTTCATTGGGCGCGGCATCTGCTGGGTTCTGTTCACGCTGCAAGAGCCACCCGCCTCTATGGATTTTGCCGTCTGATCGACGACCTTGCCGACAGTGCATCGTCACAGGATGCCGCCAGACTCGACCTCTCCAGTGCCGCACTTGCCGTCACGACCGGCGTATCCGCCGATCCGATAATCAGCGACATGCTGGACCTCATGCGCGAATGCCGGATCGATCCAGCTATTATGCTGGAATTGATCGAGGGCGTGACATCCGATCTTGAAACAGTCAGGATGGAAAATATTGATTGCCTTTTGCGCTACTGCTATCGCGTTGCCGGCACCGTCGGGCTGATGATGTGCAGTGTGCTGGATGTGGATGATCCCGCTGCTCTGCCGCATGCTGTTGATCTCGGCATCGCCATGCAACTCACCAATATTTGCCGTGATATCGCGGAAGACGCGGCTCTAGGGCGGCGCTATTTGCCGGCCAGCATGATTGGCGATGTTTCGCCCGATTTGCTCATTTCACCGGCGGATGGGTTACGACCTCATTTGCGAAAATGTGTGGCTGATCTCTTACATCTTGCCGATCGCTACTACCGTAGCGGCGAATTGGGCTTGCGCTATCTGCCCGTTCGCGCACGAAGTAGCATTTTTGTTGCCGCGCGTGTTTATGAAGCGATCGGCAAAGAGCTTCGAAGACGCGATTGTGCCTATTGGTCAGGACGGGTCGTTCTGCATGGCGGCATCAAGGCTGCATTGACTGCTCGTGCCCTGTTGAGCCAGGTGCTTCGGCCTTCCTTTTGGGTCTCACCCCAAGAGTACAACGCGGCGTTGCATACGGCGATCGTTGGCTTGCCGTGCATGGCGCAGGTGGCGGGGGACGACCGTGCAGTCTGACGCCGATCTCATCATTCTCGGCGGCGGTTGTGCAGGTTTGAGCCTCGGCATGCGGCTTGCCGAACTGGGGCCCAATTGCCCGCGCGCACTCATTATCGAAGAGCGAACCCGCTACACCAATGACCGAACATGGTGTTTTTGGGATGACGGCTCTACCCGCATACGGCCGCTGGTTCAGCATCGGTGGCAAAACATGAAAATTCAAGCTGAGGGCCGCAGCGTTACTGTGGACTGCGGCGCAACACCCTATCAAATGCTTCCTGCCGACGTTTTTTACGCTGCAGCTATCAAGCAAATTTCCAAAAACGAACGCATCCAGCTGATCATGAACGCATCCGTACTCGATCTACCTTACAAACGCTCAGGCAAGTGGCAGATTGAAACCAGCCAAGCGCGACACCAAGCCAGCATGGTGATTGATACGCGGCCGGTAAAGAAGGCTACACGCGGTACAGCCATCCTGTGGCAGTCTTTCTACGGCCGCGAGATTAAATGCGAAGATGCAGTATTCAATCCTACCTGCACCGATTTGATGAACTTTGACGATGGCAATGCAACGAACATTCGCTTTTCTTATGTTCTTCCCGTGTCGCCCTACCGCGCTCTGATCGAGACAACTGTTTTCGGGCCAGATCCGCTGGGTCAACCAGCTCTTTCAAGTGATTTAAGTACCGCTGTCGCACGATATGTAAATGGTGTCGGCTTCAGGATTTTGCGTGAGGAAAACGGTGTCCTGCCAATGGGCACTGCCACCGCGAAACCAAATCCAGATGTTACTTACGTGCGAGCAGGCCTGGACTGGGGCGGCGCGCGCGCCAGCACTGGTTATGCTTTCCAGCGTATTCAGCGGTGGGCCGATGTTTGCGCCCAACAGCTCGGTGAGGGAAAGTTCCCGATCGGCCATGAGCCCGATCCCCTGCTGCTTCGCGGCATGGACCACCTGTTCCTTTCAGTGCTGCACACCCGTTCCGCAGCGGCGCCCGCCATGTTCTTATCCATGTTCGAAAAGGTGGATCCCGCACGTATAATCCGCTTCCTGAGTGACGGCGGTACCCTGCTGGATCGGGCAATTGTTGCATCAGTCTTGCCGGTCATCCCGTTCTTGAAGGAAATCCCCAGTGCGTTCCTGCGGTCGGCACGATTGCGTGAAGCCTTATGATGCCGATTCGAGCGCAACGCATTCAGGGATTGGTTTTTTGCGCAACGGCGCTTGCCGTCGCAGCTTCTGCCGAATTGGTCCAGCGGCTGGATCCGCAAACCGAATTAGTGGCGATGGCTATTCTAATCGTCATCCTGGGCGTGCCGCATGGCGTGCTGGATACGGTTTTTGCAAGAAATCTGTATAATGTCCGGACAGCAAAGGAATGGGTCGGCTTTACGGTGGTCTATTTCATTCCGGCAGCGCTCGTCGTCGCCTTATGGCAATTCGCACCTCAGTTGTTCCTTGCGGGATTTCTGGTGATATCCATCGTCCATTTTTCCGGCGACCCGTCTCCGGGTACCCCGGTGTTTTCGCGCGTATTTTATGGTGGCGCGATCATTGTGCTCCCGACGATCTTCTACGCACCGGAGGTGACGCAGCTTTTTTCATTTCTCGTTGGTCCCGATGCGGCGATGCAGACGGTGGCGGCGCTGCTGTATCTCAAATGGCCCTGGTTAGTTGGCCTTGTACTCGCAGCGATCGCTCGCATGCAGTCCGATTGGCTTTCTGGCCTTGAAATCGCCGCTCTGGGATTAATTGCGACACTCGCGCCGCCTCTCGTCGCCTTCACAGTGTTTTTCTGCATCATGCACAGTGCTCGCCATATTTTGCGCACTATGAATTATTTTGATCAAATCTCGCTTTCCCGTATAGTTTTTACGGCCGCAACTCCGATGTTGGTCACGGTCATTTTGTCAGTCGCAGCTTGGAATTCCTTTGGCGACACTGCAATTGATGTGCGGGTTAGTCAGCTTGTGTTCGTTGGACTTGCGGCGCTGACCGTTCCCCATATGGCGATCGTGGAACGCGTCAGGCTTTCTGGCTGGATAAGAAAGTCCTGAGTTCGACGGGAATCACTTGCGCGATACCCGGCACTTAACGCCAACTCCGGACACGTTCCGGTCTCCTTCCCTTCCAACTTGCTCCGGAAAAATACCGACGTAGGATTTAAAAGTTGATCTCTAAAGGTCTTTCCTATTCTTCCTGCGTGCATATCTGACCCTGGTGCGATCAAAGTCAGGATCTGCCGCCGGTGGTCAATCTCATGTGTCAAAGCCGGAGCAATACTGCCTCACTGAAGCGGCCGCTTTGATTGGCTGCGCCGGAGTAAAACTGCGGCAGTTAGAGTCCTTTGTCTGGAGCGGCAGGGGACGGGGGATGAAGACAGTGGAGCTTTATGCGCGGGTCCGGCACGCCGTTCTGATCGAGGGGATCAGCGAGCGCGCTGCGGCAGACCGGTTCGGCATCAATGCCAGGACGGTCTCGAAGATGCTGAAGTTCTCGGTGCCGCCCGGGTACGTGCGCAGGAAGCCGCCTTTACGGCCGAAGCTCGACGAGTTCAGCGGTGTTATTGATGCGATTCTGGCGACCGACAAGGACCGGCCGAAGAAGCAGCGGCATACCTCGAAGCGGATCTTCGAGTTGTAGTCGTCGGCCCAATCCGCAATTCTGGCCCGGGCGTGGTCGAGCCCGAAGAACAGGGTTTCATTGAGAAGCTCGTCGCGTATCCGACCGTTGAAGCTTTCACAAAAGCCGTTTTGCATTGGCTTTCCCGGTGCGATGAAGTGCCAGGCTATCTGGTTGTTCTCCGACCAGGTCAGCATGGCGTTGCAGGTGAACTCGGTCCGGTGTCCGAGACGATCATGCCAGGCCTGCCGCGGCGATCGATCAACGCCGTCAGTTCGCGCGCCACCCGCCGTCCCGGGATCGAGGTGTCGGGGATCGCCGCTAGGCATTCCCGGGTCACGTCATCGACGATATTCAGGATCCGGAAGCGGCGATCATTAGCGAACTGGTCGTGGACAAAATCCAGCGACCAGCGGGAATTCGGCCGAGCCTCGACCAGAATGGGCGCCCGGGTGCCGACCGCGCGGCGGCGGGCCCGGCGCTTGCGGACGCTGAGGCCTTCCTCCCGATAGAGCCGGTAAATCCGTTTCAACCCGGACGGCTCGCCCTGTTGACGCAGCAGCACAAACAGTCGGCGATAACCGAAGCGCCGGCGGGCGTTGGCGAGCTCGCGCAATTGGACGCGCAGTTCGCCATCCGGCGGCCGGCACGACCGGTAGCGGATCATCTTGCGGTCGGCGCTGACGATGGTGCAGGCCCGCCGTTCTGACAGGCCCAGTTCGGCCTGCAGATGCGCGACAGCCTCGCGCTGGACGGCGGGCCCTACCATTTTTTTGACCGAAGCTCGCGTAACGCCGCGGCATCCAACATCTGTTCGGCCAGCAGCTTCTTCAGCTTGGCGTTCTCGTCCTCGAGCTGCCGCAGCCGCTTGGCCTCAGAGACGTCCATCCCGCCGAATTTGGCCCTCTAATTATACAGTGTCGCTTCCGAGACGCCGTGCTTGCGCGCCAGATCGGCGGCTTTCGCCCCCGCCTCGTGCTCGCGCAGAACACCGATAATCTGCTCTTCCGCAAACCTGGCTCGCTTCATCTGTCCGTCCTTTGGAAGGCCGAACTCTAGCTTCAACTGGCGGAAATCGGCAGGGGCAGGTTAAGAGCTTCCAAAAAAAACCGCTTCAAAGAGAATCAGATATATTTTGTCGATAGTAGAGCTTGGCTTTTGCGGGTCGGGATATTATCGATGGATTGCTATTGCACGAAGGCTCTGCGGATATCTCGACTTCTACACTGCGTCCGAAGCTCGAAAGCCGGGGGAACATACGCAGTCTAGTGAATCTGAATGGTCGCAAGACCACTAAGATCGCAAGCCATTGCACTGCGTGAGAGCATTACTACTCCAGATTGTTTTTTTACCTCTAAGGCTATCGCTATTCGCCGGAGTGTTCCGTTCTACGCCAACGCGCAGCGCTTTAAATTCAACGGGGGCAACTAAAAAATGGCGCAAATCGATTATGAGCTTGGTGGCATTAAGACATTCAATCTTGGTCGGTTAAATTCGGCCTCGTCTTCACAACTCAAATTCCGGAATGGGAGAAGCGAAGTATCTCCTCTATCAGACCCGGCCTCGGGTCGTTCGCATGTTCGCTCCAACGGGGTTGGCATTCGACCTCTGCTTTATTGGGGTTTTTTTAGCGTTATGGCTCTATCGGTCATTTCGACGCTAATTAACAATACGCAGTTTTCGATGATCGGAAACCAGGTCGCCAAACTTGAATCGATTTCTACTAAGTCAGCAAGTGATGAAACTGGTCGCCAACTTAATAAGGATCTCGCGATCATAACTGACGTCGTTGGCAGAAGTTCAAGAAATGCCCTGCTTCTTGCCTTGCTTACAATTTTTACTGGATTAGCGCTCTCGACCTATATCGGGCGCAAACTTTCCGGCCAGGTGAATGACCTCAGCCAGGTTATGTATGAGTTGGCGAAAGGCCGCCTCGATATAGACGCGCAGCCCCGCGGCAAAGTTGGTCCCGAGCTGGCAAATATGTACGATGCTGTTAATGTGTTCAAATCACACGCTAAAGAGGTTGAGCAATTACGTTTGAGAGAAATAGAATTGAGGGGTCAGCAGACGGTTGACCTTAGAAACAATCTTTTAAAAATTGCGTCGGTATTGGATGAGCAAATTGTCAAAATATTCGAGGGAATTAGTCGCGACCAGAAAGAGATGTTAGCCGCCGCAGACGGCATCGAAAAACTGTCTTTGGATTTGAGAAACACAGCCGAAAAAACATCGACCGGTATGGATCTAGCGGCAAGTAATGTCGAACAGGTTACGGCGTCGACTCAGCAGTTGTCAAAGCAGTTTGAAGTCATTTTAGCAGGAGCGCGAAACTCTAAAGACCTTTCGGCGTCTGCGGTTTTAAAGGCTAAGGACGGCAACCTGCGCATCAAGTCGCTTGAAGAGCAAGCTGTTAAAATCGAAGAGATGCTGAAGGTAATACAAAGTATCGCCGCCAAGACCAATATGTTGGCCCTCAACGCTACAATTGAAGCTGCGAGAGGTGGCAGTGCGGGCAGAGGGTTCGCCGTCGTGGCCGGTGAAGTCAAGTCACTGGCCGCACAAACGGCCGACGCTGCGAAACTGATATCTGGTCAAATCGAAGGTGTCCGCGCAGAAATAAGCTTGACGGTTGACACCATTCAGCAAATTTCAACTGTGATCAACGAACTCTCGGTCTTTTCATCACAAGTCGCCGAGAATGTGGTTTCGCAAGCCGCGGCCACACAACAAATATCTTCTCTTGTCGAACGGGTGGCGCTCGAGATTAATGCGATTGGTTCGTCCATGAAGGGATTGGCCGAAAACGCCGAACAGAAGACGATCGCGGTATCGGAAAGCATAAGCACTGCATCTAGGCAAACATCTGCATCAATTGAACTGATGGGCAAGAACATCGGCGATACTCTTCAACAACTGACAGGAGCAGCCTGAGTAGGCCCCATGCAAGACGCACACGCAACCTTCAGCATTCTCATCCTTGCCACGCAATATATGTTCAACGTTACCTTTGCGGGCATGTTTGCAGCAACAATCTATTTCATTATGGAGCGCAATAATCTTACGCCCAGATATAGCGTGATTGCCAGTTTGTGTATGATGGTTGTCTGCATCGCGGCAATCAATTATTATCATATGGCAGCAGGAGTGGGCCTCGATGGGCAGTATGCTACCCTATCGCGCTTTCCTACGGCCTTCCGTTATGCTGATTGGGTACTGACAACTCCGATCATTCTATCTTCGCTCGTAATGCTGACGAATAGCCCTAACAAAGGCGGACTTGCGGCAAAGCTTATGATTGCGGATGCGGTAATGATAATTTTAGGCTACATTGGCGAGGTCGTTACAAATGAGGCTGGGGGAGGAACGACAACGTCCTGGGTTTGCTTCTTAGCGGCCTGCGGCGGGTTTGTTTATATTTTAGTTGTTATGTATGGCGAACTTTCGGAGGCGGCCGCGGATTTTCCAACTGATTTACGATCTACTTTTGGCTTGCTGCAAAACTTCATTTTGATTTCTTGGATGACTTACCCCATTGGATATCTTGCTCCACTGTTGGGGTACAAGGGCGAGCTTTTGGCTGTCAGGGAGCTGGTCTATTGCATAGCCGACCTTTCCTCGAAAGTCGGCTTTGGTATTCTCGTTGTCAGCCTCGCCAAGAAGCTTTCTTTGCTTGAGATTGAACAACGGGAAAAATATATCGCGCAATCTCGATAAACTTTTATCTTTTCTCGATGTCTTTCGGACATTTAAAGTAGCTCATGGTGATTGTTCGCCGTCACCACCATTAAAACAAATTGAGCTGCACCCGGTTCCGAAGACACCAAGTTAGGTGTTTTATGGAGCTGGAGGTATGTCATGGAGAGACGGAAGTTTACGCGAGAGTACAAGGTTGAGGCGGTCAAGCTGATCAAGGATCGGGGCGTGTCCTACGCCCAGGCTGCCGACGACCTCGGCGTTCATCCGACGCAGCTGCGTGAATGGGTGAAGAAGTTCGCCGACGACTCGCAACACGCTTTTCCCGGTCAAGGTCAGATGAAGCCGGAGCAGCAGGAGATCACGCGCCTCAGGCGCGAGGTTGCCAAACTGAAGGCAGAGCGCGACATCCTAAAAAAAGCCGCGGCCTACTTCGCGAAGGAATCGATGTGAAGTTCGGTTTCATTTCGAAGCACCGGGGGCTCTGGCCGGCGGAGTGGTTGTGCGAGGCGCTCGGTGTCTCGCGAGGTGGGTTCTATGCCTGGCTGAAGCGTTCACGCAGTCGGCGTAGCCGCAGCGATGAGGAATTAGGTGCGAAGGTTCGAGCCAGCTTCCTCGCGAGCGACCGCACCTACGGCGCCAGGCGCGTATGGCACGACCTGCTTGCAGAGGGTGTGTCGTGTGGGCTGCACCGGGTCGAACGATTGATGCGCCTACAAGCTTTCAGGGCGCGGCCGCGACGGCGTCGCCTTCCTCCTGATGTGGGTGAACGTCACGCGAGCGCCGTCGCGGCCAACGTTCTCGACCGCGCCTTCGAGGCGGCGGCTCCCAACCGCAAATGGATCGCCGACTTCACCTATGTCTGGACGGCGGAAGGCTGGATTTATGTGGCGGCCTTCATCGACCTGTTCTCTCTGCGCGTAGTCGGCTGGTCGATGCAAACCGCAATGACGGCGCAACTTGTGACCGACGCCCTCGTGATGGCAATCTGGCGACGAGGCAAACCTGATGCGCTGCTCCACCATTCCGACCGGGGCAGCCAATACACCAGCGAGCAGTTCCAGCGATTGATGGCCGACCACGGCGTCGTCTGTTCAATGAGCCGGTCTGGAAATGTCTGGGACAACGCGGCGATGGAGAGCTTCTTCTCGTCGTTGAAGACGGAGCGAACCGCGCGCAAGATCTACCGAACAAGGAACGAAGCCAAGGCCGATGTATTCGACTACATCGAATGCTTCTACAATCCGAAGCGTCGTCACTCGACCATCGGATATCTAAGCCCTATGGAGTTCGAGCAAAGGGCCAGATTAGTTTAAGCCGGTGTCAACAGAACCGGGTGCAGCTGAGTCCCGCCATTTGCTTGCAGATTTGGCACGGGATAAATTTGGAGATTCCGATGGGAATGACATCAAGTCTATCGGACGGTTTGTTCGCAAAACCATACGTCCGTTTTTAAGCATTCGGTCGTGACATGCGCAGCCTCTGATCCGCAACCACCGCTGATGTTCGATTACTGACACCATACTTTTGCATAATGTTAGTCATATAGTATTTGACTGTCTTTTCACTGATTTTCAGCTTCTCCGCAACCATTCTGTTGGTAAGTCCAGCTTCAACTTCACGTAGTATCTGAACTTCACGGAAATTCAGTTGGCTGCCAGCCTGTGTTAAAGCTACTTTCTCCCTCTGGGCAGCGATGACGAGTTTGGCCGCGAAATCAGGAGAAACGAACGACTCGTTGTTTAAAACGGTCCTGATTGCCGCTTTGAGGTCCTCGCCGGCGATACCTTTAAGGATGTATCCTTGGGCGCCGGAATTGAGCGCGTTGATCGCGGTATCTGCGTTATCACACACGGTCAATATGATGCAGCGGGTCGAAGGGACTTGAACGCATATTTCCTTGAGAGCCTCGATACCATTGCCCGGAATGCCCAAGTCCAGCAGCATAATATTCGGACGATGCATGTTGGCAATTTGCAACGCTTCAGTCGAGCATCCTCCCTCGGCGACCACTTTAAATCCGGGCTCGCTGCGGAGAACAGCGGCCAGTCCGTGACGCAAGATTGGATGATCATCTATGATGGCAATTGAAATCTGCAAAATATCTGATTTCATTGAAATTCCCCCGGACTGACGATACAAACGGGTCAAAACGGTTGACTTTAATGGCAAGATCCTGCCGTAATTCTTGCAAGTTATCAACAAGTTTGATTCGGCTTGGTGAATTGATCATAAAATCAGAAAACAGCGGTCCGGCGGCGGCCTTTATATGATGCGCTCATCGGCGATTTAGTTCGATTAGTGCGTCGGCGCCCTGGTATTTAGGTTCAATATTATTCAGAGGAATTTTGCACTTTACCTCTGTGCCTTCTGATGGCGCGGACTTTAATTCCAACGTGCCACCGACGGACTCGACGCGATACTTCATCCCAAGCAACCCCAGGCGATCGTTTCGCGCTGCAGCAACATCTGCAATCTTTGAAAAATCGATTCCCGGCCCGGAATCACGAATCGAAAGATGCAATTCGGCATCATCAACGTTGAGAGAAACGTCTTGAGCGTCTCCGCCACCGTGCTTATGAGCGTTGGTTAGCGCCTCCTGAGTGATGCCCCCAACGCAGTGGATGATGTCTCTCGATAGCCGCTTTGGTACATTAACTGCTTTAAAATCGACCCGAGAGCCTGTGTGGCGCTCATGTCGACTAATGATTGACTGTAGGACGCCCACGATGTCTTCGTTGTCTTCGATGTAAGGAAGCAGCAGGCCGCTCGAAATCGAACGAAGATCAGCCAAGGCGTCAGATGCCGCGCCGCGAACTTCATCGATGAGATTGCTCGAGTTCTCGTTCGCGTCCCTGGGTGCTTTCAGCGCGGTCCCGATCTCGCTGAGCCGCAACAATACGAAGCTCAAAAGTTGGGCTGGGCCGTCATGCAGTTGTGAGCCAATTCGCTTCTGGATTGTGCGATCGATTCGGTTGCTCTCTCGCATGGCCTTCTGCATCTTTTCCTTAAGAAGATCATTGATGTGGTGAAGTCTGGATTGCTCTCGCAGCCTTAATTTCAACGCCCGTTTTTGCTGATCGATTATGGCGCTGCCACGATGGACGATCGCGAAAAGAGTAAGCAGCATGCCGATTGCCGCCGCGCCGATCACGAGCCAGTCTTGGACGGCGGCGAAGATCTCCTTGTGCAGGCGTTCGGCGTTCTCATAGAATTCGCCTACGGCAATGATCTGATCTGTCCCGGACTTATGTAGGGGCGCATAGATTTCATAGAGCGAAAGCCCAAGCTTGCGCTCAAATTCATTTTCCTCGTCGTCATTGTCTGCGAAGTTTCCCCTGATCTCGCCTCTAAAGCCGGGACGTATCTTTGTGGGGTCAAATTTCTTTCCGATGAGGTCCTTCTGAGAACTGAAGGCGATTGTGCCGTCAGGTAGCCATACCTTGATTGACAGAACGTGACGTCGCAAAGCAAGGCTGGCACTGATTTCTTCAAGTTTGGCAAGGCTTTCGGGCGGGAGCGATGTGCCAAACTGCAGCGATTGAATATGAGGCTCGAGGAAGCCCTCGAGGTACAGCGCCGCAGAATCTGAACTGCTGCGCAATACCCCATCGACTATTCGCGCACTAATCCACGTACCGACGGCGATCATCATGAAGCCAAGGACCACCGTCGCCGCAATGGTAAATTGCTGAAACAGCGTGAGCCGGGCTGCCCGACGCCGAATCGGCGCGGCCCAACGCGATCCAAATATGGACTTAAGTCCAATCAAGATCTTGGCCTTTTGGCAGGGTGAATACGACCTTCATCCATTCTTTTTCGCTCGACTTCAGGCCCTTCCCAAATCATCGGCGCATGCCATGCTTAAAAAATCGTTACGGGCCCGGTGCAAAACGTACCGACTTTAGCAGCATTGGTGGGAGTAGAATCAATGGCCAATTATCTCAAGCCGTTCGTAATCGACCAGAGCGATATCGACTTCATCCTCAGCCAGGTGAATTTCCGACCGCTTTTCGATGTGAACGGAAACGCCATCATCCTGTGGGACGGCACCGGTAGCGTCTACGACGCCAAAGGAACGCTGATCGGGCAAGGCGGCGCCACGGCGAGCGACCCGCTCGCTCTGTCTGCAGTCGCGACCTACGGTCAGTCCTACATCTCGGAATTCGACCTCGCCGGCCTGCGCGATCCGAGCGGCCTCAACAACAACCTGTCGCTGATCAACGCCACGTATGGTGCGACGGATCAGATCTTCACCCGCTCGGCCGCCGCCGATTATGCCAATTATTCTCCGGTCATGCAGGCCGTGGCGGACCGGGCCTATGCTGCCGCCAAACAATACTACTCCTCGTACAGCATCGCGGACGGCACCTTCAAAGCCAATCTCAGCGACTATACCATCAAGGTCGATACCACCCCCGGTCAGCCGGGAGACCATACCGCCGCCAATGGCGCGCCGATCGATATCCAGAACGTCGTCGACTACACGCCGCGCATGATCAGCCTGACGACCACCACGGCCGGCGTCACCTTCGACACCTGGGCCAACCATTCGGGCGATCCGCTCGCCGGCTCCCATCAGCCCAACGAAATCTACTACGACGCCAGCGGCGTCGCCAAGGTCCTCGACTGGGGTCAGCTCAAGACAGTGGCCAACGGCGGCCTCGGCCAGGTCGACACCCAGGCGCGGCTCGCCGCCTCGGCCGGCCAGGACGATCATTTCATCGGCGGCCTCAATCCCGGCGTTTCGCCGTCGAACGGCTTCTTCGTGCTGTTCGGGCAGTTTTTCGATCACGGCCTCGACTTCATCGGCAAGGCGTCCGGTCAGACCGTCAAGATCGCGCTGGCGAGCGACGACCCGCTCTACGGCATGCTGGGCCAGGATGGCCAGCCGGTGCACGAAATCACCATCAACCGCGCCACCGTCGCCAAGTTGGATGCCAACGGCGCTGAATACGTTAACCACACCTCGCCGTTCATCGACCAGAGCCAGACCTACGGCTCGCACGAGCAGCTGACCAATCTGCTGCGCGAGTGGGTCCCGGATACGACAACGGCCTCTACCACGGACTTCCACGCCGGCATGAACCTGTTCGACGGGCACACGCTGGACACTCCGTGGATGAAAGCGGACGGCGTCACCCTGACGACGCAGACGCTGCCGACGCTGGACGAATTGCGCGCGCATATCGAGGCCACCGGCCGCGACGCGCTGACCTGGGAGGACGTCAACGACCTGCGGAACCGCGACGCCAGCGGCCATGTCGTCGCCGGCACCAGCGGCTCGGCGCTGCTGCTCGACATGAACCCGCGCTTCGACGCGGGGCACATGGCGGGCTTCTACGACAAGAACGGCAGCGGCACCCAGGACGCCGGCGAGGCGAGCTACGGCACCGCGGCCCAGACAGCGAAGGTCACCGCGGCAATCGCCACCATCGACGCTAGCGTCAAGTCGACGTTCGGAGCGGCGTCGAGCTTCGGCATCGACCCGGTCACCCACAAGCTGACCCTGTTCATGGAGAACTTGCCCGCCGGTTCGCCGGCCGGGACGCCGCACATGCTGAGCGGCGCCAGCGCACTCTACCCGTTTGTCAATTTTGCGGACTTCAGCATCACCACCCCGGCCGGTGCGCTGCACGACGCGGTGGGCGAGATCCTGATGGCGTCGGTCGGCGACCACTACGTCGCTGGCGACGGGCGCGTGAACGAGAATTTTGGTCTCACCTCGATCCACCATGTGTTCCACGAGGAGCACAACTACCAGGTCGACAACATCATCGACGCCCTGCATCGGCAGGACATCGTGTCCGGAGACGCTACCCACGCCTCGCTGCATGGCTTCCAGGTCGACACCGGGCACGGCATGAACGCGGCCGGCGACTATCTCAACGGCGACGGCAGCATCGCCTGGGACCAGGACAAGATGTTCAACGCGGCCAAGCTGGTCGTGGAAATGGAATACCAGCATGCCGCGGTCGACCAGTACGCCCGCAACGTTACGCCGAACATCCAGGAGTTCGGCGCCTATTCGACCAACGTCAATTCGGCGATCTCGCTCGAATACTCGCAGGTTGCCTTCCGCTTCGGCCATTCCACGCTGCGCGAGACCATCGACACCATCGATCCGACCGGCGGTCTGACCGGCAAGATCATGGGCTACGCGCTCAAGGAGGCCTTCCTGGCGCCGGAGAAATTCGCCGACGTCGGTGCTTCGGGGATCATCCTGGGCATGACGCACCAGCAGATGAACGAGGTCGACGAATTCGTAACTCCGGCGCTCAACCAGGGCCTGCTCGGCCAGCCGCTCGATCTGGCGGCCATCAACATCGCGCGCGGCCGCGACCTCGGCATTCCGACCCTCAACGAGTTCCGCCACGCCGTCGGGTTGAACCAGTACACCAGCTGGAACGACTTCGGCCAGAACATGCAGCACCCGAGTTCGCTGGCGAACTTCATCGCAGCCTACGCCTTCGACGGAAATCTGACGAAGGCTCAGCATCTCGTCGGCATCGTTGACGGCACGGTCGCAGCGGGTACCGACGGCATTTCCCTGGATCAGGCCTACGGCTTCCTCAACGGCGACGAGGCTGTCGGGGGCGCAGGCACCCTCGCCTTCAACAGCATCGACACCTGGCTCGGCGGTCTCGCCGAAGTCCATCAGCCGGGTGGCCTGCTGGGAGAGACCTTCGACAAGGTCTTCGTCGACCAGATCGAGAAACTGATGGACGGCGACCGGTTCTACTACCTGTACCGGCTGTTCGGCACCCAGTTCGGCAACGAGGTCGGCAACGGCCAGCTCAAGGATATCGTCGAACGCAATACCGGTCTGACGCATCTCAACGGCAACATCTTCGGTTATGCCGACCAGAACATCGACCTTAGCGCCCACAAGGAGGTTTTGGTTGGTAGCCAGACCGAGTTCCTGACGACCGCCAACGAGCATAAATACGGTGGGGTGACCGCCGACATCGGCACCGGACCGACGGCGACCCACGTCTCGGTGGACGACGGCACGATCGGGATCTATTCCAACGGCGGCCACGGCAATCTCAACGATGGCCACGTCGTCACCATCGGCGGCGTGCACTACATCCAGGACACCCGACTGGCCGACTCCGATCCGACCAGCGCCTACAATCAAAACGGAGGCGTCAATCTCGACGGCACCCCGAACTCGGGCGCCGAATCCAACGAAATCATCGTCGGCTCGAAGGGCGCCGATCTGATCTACGGCCAGGGCGGCGACGACACCGTCTACGGCGACGCCGGCAACGACACCATCTACGGCGGCTACGGCATCGACCGTCTCTACGGCGGCGACGGCTCCGACACCATCTACGGCGGCGACAACCCCGACCTGATCGACGGCGGCGCCGGCGACGACTTCCTGTATGGCGAATCCAGCGGATCGGACATCAACGGCAACGACCAGGTCATCGGCGGCGCCGGCAACGATTACATCTCGGGTGGCATCGGCATCGACAAGCTGTTCGGCGGCACCGGCGACGACAGGATCTTCGGGGATCAGGATACCGACCCGTTCACCCATGGCGACGACGGCAACGACTTCATCGACGGCGGTTCGGGCACCGACGTGCTCTACGGCGACAACGGCGACGACATGATCCTCGACGGCGCCGACGTCGACATCTCGTTCGGCGGCGCCGGCGACGACATCATGAAGGTCGGTGACATCGCCCAGGCGCTCGGCACCGGACCCGACGAAGTCCTGGGCGGCGACGGGGTCACAGACGACGGCAACACGCCCGGCACCACCGGCTTCGACATCATGGACTTCAGCCTGCAGCATCTCCGCCCGGTCGGGGTCTCCTACGACCTCGACCAGCAGGCCAACCCCCTGACCGCGGTTAACAGCCAGCAGTCGGTTCCGGCGGCGTTCCAGATCGAAGGCTTGGTCGGCAGCGTCTCCAACGACACCTTGGGCGGCGACGCCGGCAACAACTGGATCGTCGGCGGCTCCGGCAGCGATATCCTGACCGGCGACATCGGCGACGACGTCATCGTCGGTGGCTCGATCCGGCTCGACACCCTGATCGGCCGCTACGAATCCGCGCCTGGGGTGGCCTCGACCTACGACCACAACAACAATAATTCCGGATCGACCGAAGCGGATCGCCTTCAGGACGCCCGTTACAACGGCGCTTCCCACCGCGTCGGATACCAGGACACGCTCGGCGCGGGCCTGCTCGGCAACAGCGCGCTGGGGACGCAGGGCTTCGAAAAGCATTTCACCGAAATGCTGCGTTCCGACCAGTTCAAGAACGTCGTCCTGGGCGACGACGGCACCGCTGCCGCGCCCGGGGCCTCTTCCGACACCGCAGCCTATACCGGCAACGTAGCGGACTACGAGGTCACCCTGATCCAGTTCGACAGCGCCAACCAAGGCCATGTCCTAGCCTACAAGATCGTGGACCACGGCCACACGCCGACCGGACCGACCGACCCGCTTCCGGCGCGTGCACCGACCGACGGCACTGACATTCTGGTCGGCATCCAGAAGCTTCAGTTTGCTGACGGTACCGTCGACATCACCCAGCTGGTCGAGATCCCGGCCACCGGCGCTCCCGTCATCTCCGATCTGACGCCGACCGAAGGCCAGCCGCTGACGCTGAACATCAGCTCGATCCAGGACGCCAACGGCTTCAACCCGGCGGCCTTGCACTACCAGTGGCAGTCCTCGGCCAACGGCACCGCGTGGACCAATATTGCAGGCGCGACCGCGGCAACCTTCACACCGCAGGACAACTTCAATGCCTTGGGTTTCAGCGGCTTAGATGCCCAGGCCGGCCTGCAGCTTCGGGTCGTTGCGACGTTCACGGATGCGGGAGGACACGCGGAGATCGTGACCTCGGCGCCGACCGGTCCGGTAGGTGCCCATGCGGTGAACTGGGCGAGCCAAAACTTCTTCGGGGGCAACTTGCTCGGCGCCTTCCCCGGGACGGCGGGCGACGACATCGCTTCGGGGGCCAACCCGTTTTTTCTGGTCACGAACGGCAACGATACGCTCAACGGCTTGGCCGGCAACGATAGCCTGAGCGGCCTTGGCGGCAACGACATCCTCAACGGTGGCGCCGGAAACGACGCGCTAGACGGAGGCACCGGCAACGACACCGCCGTCTACGCAGGGGCTGTCGCCAACTTCACCCTTGCAGCCACCACGGCGGCCATCACCGTCACCGACAACACCGGGGCGGAGGGCACTGATACCGTCACCGGCACCGAACAACTCCGCTTCAACGGCGTGAACTACGGTGTCGTTACGGGTACCAATGCCAACAACGCCAACCTCAACGGCGCGGCGGGCGCAAATGGATCGCAGGCCATCTTCGGTCTCGACGGCAACGACACCATCAACGGCGGCGCCGGCGACGACTATATCAATGGTGGCTCCGGCGCAGACACCGTGACCCAGACCGGATCGACCGGCGGCCACGATTTCGTGGATGGCGGCACGACGGCGCTCGACATCAACGGCCGCGACACCACGCCGGATACCTACGTGTTGAACGGAGTAGCCGGTGCCGAGACCTTCAGGATCTATTCCAATACCGACGACTGGGACGGCGCTGGGCCGGGGACCGGCAGCAGCGCGGCACATGCAGGCTTCACCGGCCTGAACGCGAATACGGAGATCGTTGTCGCTCGCAACGGCGTGCTGATCGCCGAACTCGACAACATCGAGGAGATCGTCGTCAATGCGGCCACGATTACGTCGCCGGGCGGCGTCCTCCCGGGCGGCACCGGCACCATCGGCGGCGACACCGTTCAGGTGATCGGCAACTTCACCGGAACCAGCTTGAACTACAGCACGATCACGGTGAACGGCGGATCGGGCGCCGACACGGTCGACATCTCCGGACTGACCTCCGACCATCGCATCGTGTTCCACGGCGGCGGAGGCAACGACCAGGTGATCGGAACGCTGCGGCCGCAGGACGTGGTCGATACCCAGAACATGCTGCCATCCGATCCGGGCGGGCCGACGGGCGGCAGCGGCCAGGATGGCTCCGGCGACGGCAGCGGCCAGGATGGCTCCGGCGACGGCAGCCAGGGTGGCTCCGGCGACGGCAGCCAGGGTGGCGGTCAGGGCGGATCCGGCGATGATCAGCATTGTTCGGGAGACGATCACGACGACGGCCATGACGGCGCCGGCACGCCGGCGATCAATCCCGGCATGGCGGAAGTCAACATCGGAACCTCCGGGGCCGACGTGATGGTCGGCGCGGCGGGCGACGACGTCCTCAGCGGGCTCGACGGCGACGACGTGATCCTCGGAAATGACGGCGCCGACACGATCAAGGCCGGCGCCGGGGACGACCTGGTGAAGGCAGGTGCAGGCGACGACGTGGTGTTCGGCAACGAGGGCGACGACGTCCTGTTCGGAGGCGCCGGGCGCGACCTGATCGCCGGCGACAAGGGCGACGATCGCATCTTTGGCGATGCGGGCGACGACGCCCTCGAAGGCGGCCTCGGCAACGACGTGGTCTACGGCGGTGCCGGTAACGACCGGATCATCGCGACGGTGAGCGATGGCAATGATACCTACTTTGGCGACATGGGGGAGGACACCCTCGACTACTCGGCGATATCTGCCGCCATCACGGCGGATCTCGGCAACGGGATCGGTCAGCACGGCAGCGTTGCCAGCGCTCAGAGCGGCACCGACCAGGTCTTCGGTTTCGAGAACTTCATCGGCGGCTCCGGCAACGACACCATCGTGGCAAGCTCGGTGGCGAACGTGATGGACGGCGGCGGGGGCAACGACACCTTCGTGTTCAACTCCGCAGTCGATGCCGACGGCGACACGATCAAGGGCTTCCAGCCCGGCGACAGGATCGACCTGTCGGCAATCGACGCCAACACGGGGGCGAGCGGCAACCAGTCCTTCGTGCTGTTCGCCGGCAACGTCTTCACGTCCGCCGGGCAGGTCATCGTCACCCACGAAACAAGGGATGGCCTTGAGCACACGATCGTTGCGGGCAACACCAACAATGACACGGTCGCCGACTTCAAGATCGACATCGCCGGCAACCACTCCCTGACTTCCGCCGACTTTAACGGCGTGCACTGAGCGCAATAGACGACGATCCGGAGCGACGGGGGTCCCGCCGCTCCGGATAGGTAGAACAACCGCTTCGCGCAACACGCCAGGGCAGGGGAAGTACACAATGAGCAAGAATGCCAAGCGTAAGAATTCGGCCTATCCGAACGGAGAAAACACGATCGGCAATTATCGCAGGATCGGCTTCTTCCTGCTGGGGCTGTCCGGGATCATTAACGTGCTCGCCCTGACCGGCTCCTTCTACATGCTGCAAATCTACGATAGGGCGCTGACCAGCCACAGCATTCCGACCCTCGTCGCGCTTTCCGCTTTGGCTATCGGCCTCTATTTATTCCAAGGGATGTTTGACATCCTGCGTTCCCAGATCCTGGTCCGCCTAGGCGCCCGGCTTGACGCCAAGTTAGCGCCATTGACCCACCACGTCGTGATCGAAATGGCTCGCTACGGCTACTCCACCTCCGAGGCGCTCGAAAGGGGCCGGGACGTTGATGTCGTCCGCGGCTTCCTCGGCAGCCAAGCGCCCGTCGCCTTCTTCGATTTGCCGTGGATGCCGCTGTTCCTCGGTTTCGTCTATCTGCTTCATCCCGTCTTGGGGCTCGTCACGCTGGCCGGGGCGGTGGTGCTGATCTCGCTCACGGTGGCGACCGAACTGATGACCCGCCGCGCGGGCAGCGAAACGCACCAGGCAGCCGTGCTGCGCAGCACGCTGGCGGATTCGCACGCGCGCAACGCCGACATCCTCCGCGCTATGGGATTCGGCGGCCGCGCTGTGGCCCGCTTTGAGAAGGCTAATTTGCGGCACCTCGAGCTGCAGACCTGGACCAGTGATGTCAGCGGCAGCTTCGGCGGGATTGCCAAAGTATTGCGCATGATGCTGCAATCCGCACTTCTTGGGCTAGGCGCCTTCCTCACAATCAAGGGCGAGCTCTCGGCAGGGGCGATCATCGCCTGTTCAGTGGCCTCTTCACGGGCGCTCGCGCCAATCGATTCTGCTATCGGCAACTGGAAGCTCATCGCCGCCGCGCGAAGGAGCTTCCGTCGTCTGAAGCAGACGCTGGCCGCGGCCGAGGATGGTTCCCACATCATGCCGCTTCCTAGGCCTGCGGCAGCGCTAAAGGTCGAAAACATCACGGTCGTGGCCCCTGGTAGCGGCACTGTGCTGGTAGGCGAGGTTAGTTTCGAACTGAAGGCCGGCGAGGCGCTGGGCCTGATAGGCCCAAGCGGCGGCGGAAAGACCTCGCTGGCCAAGGGTCTCGTCGGCGTCTGGCCGCTGCTGAGAGGAAAGGTGCGCCTGGACGACGCGGATCTCGATCAGTGGCGCGCAGACGTGCTCGGCGAGTACATCGGATACCTGCCTCAGGACGTTTCCTTGCTCGACGGCAGCATCGCCGAGAACATTTCGAGGTTCGAAGCCGAGCCGGACGCCCGCAAGATCGTGGCCGCTGCGAAGGCCGCTGGCGTCTACGAGATGATCGCGCGGCTGCCCGAAGGTTATCAAACCGAACTGGGCCCCTCGGGCACGTCCCTTTCAGCCGGACAGCGGCAGCGCATCGGGTTGGCACGGGCACTGTATGGCGATCCCTTCCTCGTCGTTCTCGACGAGCCAAATTCCAATCTCGACTCGCAGGGTGAGGCCGCGCTCAGCGATGCCATCGAAGCCGTCAAGGCTCGTGGAGGCGTGGTGATCGTGATCGCGCACCGCCCGAAGGCTCTCGCGGCTGTGGACTACGTCGGCGTGGTTCAAGGCGGCAAGCTGATCGCGTTCGGTCCGAAGGACAAGGTCGTCGGCGCCCCGTCGGCACCGATACCATTTCCGGCCGCCGCGACGGCCTGATTCGAGCTGAATGGGAGGTCGCTATGGAAGATCGGATATCGTTGGGAATTCCGGACCGCACCGCGCTCGACGCGCCGTCGAGGCGGTTCAAGCTACTCGACGAGAGGACCAGGGTCAGTTCCATCGTGTCGGCGCTCCTTGTGGCGAGCTGGGGGCTTGTGCTGAAGCAGATGTTCGGCAGCGACAAGGAAGAGGCGCCGCATCAGCCGAAGCCGGATTTGCAGAGTCTGGACGGGCCGGAGCGCGAGACCGAGGCAGCGGTCGCGCCTTCCTCCACGGGGCCAACCGCCGGATCTTCGGAGCTCGTTCGCGCCGTCGGTCTGGCATCGGTCTCGATGAACGAGGCTTTTGCGGCAGCGGTGAGTCTCGACAGCCTGTCTTTCGCCAGGACCGAGAGCCCACGGCTTTCGTTGGTCCCAGCCAACCAGAATGCTCCGGCAGTGCCGCGTCCGCAAACATCGGCCGGCGAGCCCAAACCGGCCGGCGGCGTTGGAGGCGGTGGCGGGGGCGGCAGCGATGGCAGTCGGACGGGTGGAAGCGACCCGCACATCACCGACGACCGTAGCAAGCTCGCTGACAAGGTCGAGAAGCCGCCGGTTGCCAAGGGTTCGCAGGACCCGCCCATTGACCGCAGCAAGTCCCCCGGCGATGTCGGGACGTCGCCGCCTGCCAAGACCCCGCCGGATCCTCCTAAGAGCGCGAACCGTTCGCCTGTAAGTAATGGGGCAGTGGACCTCGGAAGCGGGTTGGTCAATGAATCGATTATTATCTCGCTGAGCCAGCTTCTGACGGGAGCGCGCGATCCAGATGGCGACACGCTGTCGGTGCAGGCCCTCCATGTCGATCAGGGCTCGCTGCAGGTGCTTGGGCCGGACCAATGGCTGTATACGCCGCAGCACGACGAGACCGGTGCGGTACGCTTCACTTACAACATCACGGACGGGTCTGCTTCCATCGCCCAGACCGCGCATGCCGACCTGCATGCCGCCCCCGAGGAAGAAATTCACGGCACTGACGGCGACGACTTCCTGATCGGCACGCCCCAGGCGGACGTCATCGACGCGGGCGCCGGCAACGACATCGTCTACGGCCGCGAGAGCAGCGACACGATCTACGGCGGCGAGGGCAACGACCGCCTGGTCGGCGGGGACGGCGACGACATCATCTTCGGAGGCTCCGGCAACGACGTCATCTTCGGTGGTGCCGGCAACGATACCCTGTTCGGCGAAGCCGGCGACGACGTCCTCTATGGGGAGGACGGCAACGACCTGATCCTGGGCGGCGACGGCGACGACTTCGCTTCCGGAGGCCAAGGCTCCGACCACATCATGGGGGGCGCCGGAAACGATACGTTGTTGGGCGACGAAGGCGACGACGTCGTCGACGGAGAGGACGGCAACGACCATATCGATGGCGGTGCCGGCAACGACGTCCTGCTGGGTGGGGCGGGCGACGATATGATCGTAGGCGGAGCCGGAAACGACGTCGTGTCCGGCGGAGCCGGCAACGACCGCATCGAGGGTGGCGCGGGGGACGATGTCCTACATGGAGACGACGGCAACGACCGCATTGAGGGTGGCGCGGGGAATGATGTCCTGCTGGGCGGCAGCGGCGACGATGTGCTTTGCGGCGATGGCGGCAACGACACTCTAGATGGCGGAGACGGCAACGATCGTCTTGCCGGGGGTGACGGCGATGACGTCTTGTCCGGAGGAGCGGGCGATGATCACATCGATGGGGGCGCTGGCGACGACACCTTCGTGGTCAACGCCGGAGGCGGCCACGACCTCATCAGCGGAGGTGCGGGCGACGACACGCTGGATCTATCCCAGATCGTGTTCGATGCGAACGTGGACCTGCCCGATGGCATCGTCGAAATCTGCGGCGTGCAGACCGCACAGATTTTCGAGATCGAGAACGTCCGCGGTGGTCATGGCCGCGACCGGCTCGTTGCGGACGCGCACGTCAACATCATGGAAGGCGGCGAGGGCGACGACACCTTCGTCTTCCGTGACATGGCGTCGCTGAAGAACGAGGGCGGCCCACGCGATCATATCGTGGATTTCAGCGTCGGCGACCGGCTCGACCTCTCGCGCGTTGGGCAGGAACTCGACGACTTCGCTGGCCAGAAGCTGTTCTTCGCCGGCACCGACCAGGCGAAGTTCGACGAAGTCGGCGCTGTAACCTACCACTACGAGATCGTCTCCGACACCAAGGAGATCACCGTGGTCACCGGCGATCTCGATGGCAATTCGGACCATCAGTTCGAGATCGTGCTAGACGGCCACATCGACCTGACCGCCGGCAACTTCGTGCTGACGAACCCGTACGCGAACTCGACCACGCACCACGCTTGATCTCAGTAACGCCGGCGAACCGACCGGAAGGAACATAGAGGGCATAACATGAATGCGAACTCGTCGGGGCACCCCGCCAGCTTGAAGTCCTTCGGAATCCGCTCGCGGATGGTCGTGGCAATCGTGCTTGCCATGGCATTGATCGGCGGGTGCGGCGGCTGGGCAGTGCACGCGCAGTTGACCGGCGCAGTAATTGCGCAAGGCAAGGTCGTCGTGCGGAAGCAGGTCAAGCTGATCCAGCATCGAGACGGTGGCATCGTGGGTGAGATCCTGGTCGCCAACGGCGACAGCGTCGGCGCGGGCGACGTCCTCATCAGGCTCGACGAAACTCAGACCAAGGCCGAACTTGGCGTACTTAAGGGGCAGCTGTCGGAATTGCAGGGCCGCCGTGCGCGCCACCTGGCGGAGCGCGAGGGCGCCACCGCCATTACGTTCAAGCCCGATTTCGAAGGCGACCCTGGCACCGCCGAGATCGCCCAAGGCGAAATCCGCCTCTTCAACGAGAACCGCGCCGTGCGAGAGGCGCGCCGGGACCAACTGTCGCTGCAGATCGCGCAGTTCGAGGAGCAGGTCCGCGGCCTGCTGGCGCAGCAGGAGGCCAACGCCAGCGAGCGAAAAATGGTCAAGGAAGACCTCGAGCGTCTGACCCCGATCTACAACAAGGGCTATATGGAGATCGGCAAGATCCGCACGATGGAGCGCGACCTTGTCAAGATCGACGGACTAAAGGGCGAGATCGATGCGAACATCGCGCGCGTCAAGGGCCAGATCAGCGAATCAAGGATCAAGATCATCGAACTGGACCAGCAGGCGCGGACCGATGGACAGCGCGACCTGCGCGAGGTTGACGGCAAGCTCGCGGAACTGCAGGAGCGAACCATCGCCTCGCAGGACCGGCTGTCCCGGATGGTGATCCGCTCGCCTATCTTTGGCGTCGTCAACGAACTCGCGGTCAACTCGGTCAATGGGGTGATCGCTCCTAAGGAAACGCTGATGTCCATCGTTCCGGAAAGCGCGGATCTCGTCGTGGAAGCCAAGCTGTCGCCAATCGACATCGACCAGGCCGCGACCGGCCAGCCTGCGAGACTTCGCTTCTCGGCCTTCAATCAGCGGACCACGCCAGAGGTCGCCGGCACTGTCGAGACCATTGGCGCCGCAGCCACTCTGGAGCAGGCCACTGGACAGACGTATTATCTCAGCACAATCGCGATCGCGGGCGGCCTCAAGCAGGTCGCCGGCAAGCCGATCGTGCCCGGCATGCCGGTGGAGGTTTTCCTGTCAACGGGAGACAGGTCGGCGTTCTCGTATCTGATCAAGCCGTTCACCGATCAGATGATGCGATCATTCCGCGAGGAGTGAGCGTGTTCGATCTTCTACCTAAAGCGAACCGGCGCCGAAAGCCCCGGCGGCGCCTGTTCGCTTTGATCCCTCTTGCTGCTGTATTTGTTTTCAGCGACTGCGGCTTGGGATCCTCAGCCGGCACTGCAGATTCGCGTTCAGGCGTCTTTCTGGGCTTGCCGGTAAATTGTCGGCTCGGCGATGAATGCTTCGTGCAACAGATGCCCGACATGGATCCCGGTCCGGGGGTTGTCGACCCTCTGTGCGGCAGGGCAAGTTACGAGGGACACGACGGCTGGGATATTCGGCTGCGTTCGCTCAAGGACATCGGGCGTGCAGCGGTCGTGTCGATCGCGGACGGGACAGTGTTGCGGGTGCGCGACGGCGTTGCAGACCGGATCTTCGACCGATTAAAGGATAGCAAACTGCTAGGAGGTAAGGAATGCGGCAACGGCGTTTTGATAGAACACGCTAACGGAATCGTCTCCCAATACTGCCATTTGAAGCAAGGTAGCATCGCGGTACACTCGGGGACGCGCATCGGAAAGGGCGAGCGCTTGGGATTGATCGGCGCGTCGGGCCTGGCGGAATTTCCGCACGTCCATCTGTCGATCCGGCGCGATGGTATACCTTTCGAGCCGCTGACGGGGCGGTCTCTCCGATCAGGTGCGGAAGCATTCGGCGAAACCACGGGCGGTTTGTTCGAGCCGTCGGTTCAAAGTCTGCT
Source organism: Tardiphaga sp. vice154 (assembly GCF_007018645.1). Lineage (NCBI taxonomy): Bacteria > Pseudomonadati > Pseudomonadota > Alphaproteobacteria > Hyphomicrobiales > Nitrobacteraceae > Tardiphaga > Tardiphaga sp. vice154. The sequence continues at coordinate 4,223,308 of NZ_CP041399.1, read as the reverse complement.
GTCGAATTCGCCGACAGCGATTTTAGATTTCGGCTTGGCAAAGACTGCTCCAGAATTGCCGAACCTCGTTCGCGACGGTGGGCCGCCGCTCGTCAAGCTATCCGAGCCAATAGTCGCGTGGGTTTGGGCGATCAACGTCGAGCAGGGCAGCTTTTTCAGAATTCGACTGCTCGACTCGGACGGCGTTCCAATAGTGAACCTGCAGACCCGCGCTCTTGAAGGTCGTAAGGCGAACTATCTCGCTTACGTTGGAGGAAAAAACGGCGCGCGGGCGGGCGTTTACGACCTGAGGGTCGAACTGTTCGATGGCACTCGGACGGTACAATCGACCGCCAAATCGTTTGAAATAGGCCAATAATACGTCACGCAATCCTGGGTGACTTCAATTGGACAGCCAAGCGAAGAAATCTGGGGATTTTATAAGGGCAGGTTCCGTTTTTTAGGCACGAGACTACTATTAAACATCGGCTATTAAAAATCGGCGAATTGGAAATAACCTGCGCCACACGGGTTTAATCCTAAGGTGGGATGAAAAAAATGGCCACCACAAAGTTTTCCATCACAAGACGATCTAACCACTGGGCTCGGCGCGCCGTTTCCGGAATGCGCGGTTTTCTTCAGTATCTTACCGGCTTAAGAGAAAAAACGGACGGGACAAGGCGAGGACGGATTGTCGACCACCGAATGCGGGGGCCGATAGTCTGGCTAGGCAACCTTCGCAACGAGAAGGAGAATCGTAGGGAAAACTGAGGCGGCACTGCTCAACTAATTGCATGGTTCGTAACAATCGACCTGCATGCGAACTACTCAAAGAGTCCCAAGTTTCAAACAATCCCATTTTCGCTAGAGCATGATTTCTTCATTTTGAAGCGTATCCTGAGTCGATGAGGTAGTTGGCGCATTCTTCAGGGCTGAAGGCGTTAAGAAGCGCTCCGACTCTTTGCCATGTGGCTTCGACTGTTTGTTCGGCGGCCTTGCGGAGCAGGGTTTTGAGCTTGGCAAACATTTGCTCGATCGGATTGAGGTCGGGGCTGTAAGGCGGCAGGAAGAACAGCTTTGCGCCAGCCGCGCGGATCGCGCGACGGACGGCCTTTCCCTTGTGGCCGCCGAGATTGTCGATGATGACGATGTCACCCGGCTGCAAGGTAGGGACCATGATCTGCTCGACATAGGCAAGGAAACTGACGCCGCTGATCGGCTTGTCGATCACGCAGGGTGCGTCGATGCGGTGCTAGCGCTGGGCCGCGAGTAAGGTCAGTGTGTGAATCAGCGTGGTCCAAGGACCTCGCCCGATTCTTCCTGAACGCATTGATTGGATAAACGAATTTGATCGGTCATAGGGGTCCCGATCGGCGCCGATTGGGACCCCACCTCGAACCAATTTTCTCGATTGTCTTCAAAGCATTACTGCTTTCGCGTAGAGGGGTCCGACTCCGGTGCTGATTCACACGCATCGAACCCGCGGGGATGCAGTCGGCCCTCGACCACCTCGATATGTCGATCGCCTACGCGATAGATATCATCGCGGCTTATTGGGTGACTGAGCGCCCAACCGCCTTTTTTGCTTAGCGCCCGCGGTTCCAAGCGATGCCAGCGTATCGGGGGGAAGTGCGCCGGCCGGTTCACGGCATAAGGCCATCCAGTTGGCCGGAACCTTTCGCCTTACGGTCCCTTTTCTTGGGAAGAAGGACGGCATGAGCAAGCAAGCTCCGCCGCTTTTGTTTAGAGGCCGTCAATGGTCGGCCTTTTCAGTTTTGCCTCCGGTGTGGAGGTTCCCAAAAGGAGATTTTTGCATGGCTTCCTTCCCTACACTGAGGATCGCTCTTCTTGCGACCACCGCCATCGTTGCTTCCGGCGGCGCCTTGTTTGCGCAGACGCCGACCGAGAAAACGACTATTTCCGCTCCCGTAGCCGATCCGGCGGCAAGGGCGGATCCGGACATGGCGAAGGTTCTCGCCGCGCTCGGCGAGTTGCAACCGAAGCCGATCGAAAACCTTACCGCCGCCGAAGCCCGCAAGCAACCATCGGCGACAGACGCCGTGATGAAGGTGATCAAGGACGAGAAGCTCAAGGTAGACCCTCACGCGGGCCTTTCGGTCTCGAACAGCCGCTTTGCGGATATGGGGAACCTGCGGCTGCGCTATTACACGCCTGAGAAAGCTACCAAGGATGCCGGTCTTCCGGTCATCGTCTATTATCGCGGTGGCGGCTGGGTCATCTCCGACCTCGATACCTATGATGCTTCAGCATCCGCGATAGCCCGGAAGGCAAATGCCATCGTCGTGTCTGTCGATTATCCGATGGCGCCCGAACACAAGTTTCCAGCGCAGCATGACGAGGCGATCGAGGCCTATAAATATATCCTGAAAAACGCCAAGGGCTGGGGCGGCGACCCCGCGAAATTGGCGATCGTCGGTGAAAGCGCCGGCGGTAACTTGGCGGTAGCCACCGCAATGGCGGCCCGCGACCAGAAACTCACAGCACCGGTGGCGATCGTCTCGGTCTATCCGATTGCGACGACGGCCGCGGATACGCCGTCCAAGAAGGAGCAGGCTGCGGCGAAACCGCTCAACGCACCAATGATGGCGTGGTTTTTCGACAAGGTCCTCAACAACGAAGCAGAAAAGCAGGATCCGCGACTGAACCTCGTCGCCGCCGACCTAAAGGGACTTCCGCCGACGACTATCATCAATGCCGAGATCGATCCGTTGCGCTCCGATGGAGACATGCTGGCAGACAAGATGAAGGCGGCCGGCAATGATGTCACGCACAAGGTTTACGCGGGCGTGACCCATGAGTTCTTCGGCATGGACGCTGTGGTTGCCAAGGCAAAGGAAGCGCAGGACTTTGCGGTTTCGCAGCTTCAAAAGAGCTTTGGGCCGTCAACCGGCACGGTCGGCGCGTCGCCATCAAAATAGCGGGTGTGACCCTTCTCTCAGGTTCGAGCGTAATCAGTCGAACGCAGCAGGTTTGTCCTCTCGCTCCCGGCTGTCATGGTCGGGAGCGACGCGTCGATGGAATAGCTCAATCCACCTGGTGCAAACGCGATTGTCGGTTGCGCTCCAAAATCCTGCGATGCGAGCCTGTCGAGCAACAGGCTGCCGAAACCCTTGCGGGCCGGGACCACGACCGGTGGACCGTCGCGCTCCTGCCATTGAAACTTGAATCGGGCTTCCTCGGCTTCCCCGTCGATCGACCAGTGAATATCGACCTCACCCTTGTCGGGTAGCGAAAGGGCGCCATACTTGGTAGCGTTGGTGGCGAGTTCGTGAAGCAGCAGCGCGAAGGTCTGCGCCGCCCGAGAGTTCAGCATCACATCCGGGCCTTTGGCCGTCACCCGGTCGGTGAACGCCTCGAACTCCAGCCGGACGATCTCGGCCAGAGGGGCGCCCTGGAATCCTTTGCTCATCAGCGCCGATTGACTGCGTGCAAGCGCCTGCAGTCGCCGGATGAGCGTGTTGCGCTCCTCGGCGAGTGGCTTCGTTCCGGCCAGGCTGCGGGAAACGATGGATTGGATCACAGCCAGCAGATTTCCGCCCCGATGCGCGAGTTCGCCCATGAGGAACCGCTGGTGCTCTTCAACTTGCTTGCGTTCGGTGATGTCATAGGCGCAGTTGATTGCGCCCGTGACTTCTCCGTGCTCATTCTTGAGCGGACGGATATTGACGACGGCGGTGACCCGCGATCCGTCGGGCCGCTCGACGACTACTTCCTCGTCATTGACCTCCGCCAATTCTCCCGAGACCACCTCCGCCATGGGGCACTGGTCGTGGGGCATGAAACTGCCGTCCGGTCGGAACATCTTCATCGAGCCGCAGAAACGTTCGCTGTCGTCGCCGCGTGCCGGAGTGCGGCCCCACAATTCCGTAGCACGTTGGTTGAAGTCCCGAATGACGCCGCGGGCATCGCAGGCATAGACGGCCGAGGGCCCCAGTTCGAATAGAGTGCGAAAGCGTTCTTCGCTCGAACGCAACGCATCTTCAATCTTCTTTCGTTCGGTAATGTCCCGGACATTGCACTGAACGACCTGTGTGCCGTCCTCATCGTAGCGGTTGGCTACGACTTCCACTTCCCGCTTCTCGCCCGACTTGGATTCCAGCGGTAGATCTTCGTAACGGACGTGGCCGTTATTCTGCAACTCCCGAAACGCGGCCTGGCTCGCCTGCTCGTCCTTGAGCAGGCCAATTTCCCAAAGCTCCTTGCCCAGCAATTCTTCATGCCGATAGCCGAGCAGTTGCGACATGAAAGGATTGGCGTCGGTGATTTTTCGGCTGACGCAGTCCAGGATAAGCACGCCGTCGTGGGCGGCCTCGAAAAGCCGACGGTAGCGGATTTCTGATTGGCGGAGAGCAACCCGGAAAACAGGATCGTCGTCGTTCTGCGGTTTGGCCAAAATATCCATTTAGTGGGGCGTATCCGTAGCTTGGCTATCATTGACGCCGGTGCAAGACTCGCAACCGACTGAATGCCTATGTTGCCCTACGACGCAGGCGCGATACTCTGGCATTAGCGCGCGGCGCTTGCAGGCGGGGCAATGTAAGCCACTCCTGCATGTGCGCTGCGGTCTCCGCTTGCCGGGCTTGGCGAATGAGCGTTTCGCGCTCAATCCCTGATGGGGTGCCTTTGGCTTCATTACGTAGGCGTTCTGCCTCTTGCGACAGGCGTTGATCTAGCGGTGCAAATTGTTTGAATCGGCGTCGCTGCAAGGCGCTGCTCCTTTCCAGAGGAAGCCGGGAGCGCAACATGCGTTCACATCACCGATGACGGCCAAGGGCTGAGCGGTGGTTGGGCAATTCTGGCATGTCCGGTGTCCGACATACTGGTCAAAACGGCTCACCTTGCAGAATCGTCAACAACGCAAGTTAGGCCACTAGACCGTTGATTCAAATCGATATCGCGGCTTATCGGGCTGGACTTCCGGTCCTGGTCGTTCGCGCCTTGGTGGGGCGTCCGGTCTATCCCGGGACGTCTCAGACGTCGCGATCTGCCCTAATTGGCAGTCGGCTGCGACGGGCGGCGGCTAAGCCGCCGGGACAGCCCTTTTCGGTTGGTCAAAGGGACTGGCAACTGCAGCCAGCCTCGTCTCCAAGGCGGTTGCTGCGCTTCAAGAATGAGCAATATTATACCGCCATGCGTTGAACGAAGGGCTCTATAGTTGCGCTGTTTGACGGCAGGTGAATCAATAATGACCAGTTCTACAGATCCGCGGTTCGTTGTACTCGTCGTGGAGGACGAGTTTCTGCTCCGAACGAATGCGGCCGAAATGATCGCCGACGCAGGGTTCGACGTTGTCGAGGCGGGCGATGCCGATGAGGCAATTGCGATCCTCGAAACGCGACCGGATATTCATGTAGTCTTTACCGATATCCAGATGGCTGGATCGATGGATGGGTTAAAGCTCGCCCACTTTGTACGTGGCCGCTGGCCCCCGGTTAAAATCATCGCGACTTCTGGAAATCATGTGTTCAAAGAGGGCGATTTACCGGAGGGAGGCATATTCCTACCAAAGCCGTATAGCTTCGACAGCATCTCCGCGGTACTCCGCAAACTGGCTGCTTAAAAACCGAAACGCCGGCAGCACCAACGGCGGCAGCGCGCGCACCCGATCTGGTCGCGCCGCCGCTGGACTGCCCCTGTATCCGTAGACAAGCCCGGCCTATCCCTTGGACTGCCTCTGGTTCGGTAGACATCCCCGGCCTATCCTTTGAGCATAGGAGGCAGCATGTGAGTACACAGAGATTTACCCCGGAGTTTAAGGAAGAGGCCGTCAAGCAGGTCATTGACCGAGGCTATGGCGTGCCCGAAGTTGCGGCTCGACTGGGCGTTTCGGCGCACAGTCTGTACAAATGGGTCAAGGCCGTTTCGCCCGACAAATCCGAGCAGCAATCGAAAGAACTCGTGGACGCCAAGGGCGAGATCCTGCGCCTCCGCGCACAGGTGCGGCGAGTGGAAGAGGAGCGAGATCTGCTAAAAAAAGCCGCGCGGTACTTTGCCAGGGACCCAGAGTGAAGTACCGCTTCATGATCGAGCATCGCCATGTATATGCCGTCACACTGATGTGCCGGGTGCTACGAATCTCTCGTGCTGGGTTCTATGAATGGTTACGTGAATCGGTTTGCGATCGCGCAAAAGAAGACGCAAGATTGCTGGATCTGATACGCGATTCATATGCGGCGAGCGGCGGCGTCTATGGGTTCCGGCGTGTGTTCGGCGATTTGCGGGAAGCCCGCGAAAGTTGCGGTCTGCATCGTGTCGAACGCATCATGCGAAAGCACAAAATCAAGGCCGTGCGTGGCTATAAGGCTCCACGCGCGATCGCCGGTCGTCCTTCGATCATTGCGCCCAATCATCTGCAGCGCGCGTTCACGGTTAATGCCCCCAACAAAGCCTGGGTGACCGACATCACCTACATCCGGACATGGCAAGGTTGGCTGTACCTCGCCGTGGTGGTTGACCTGTATGCCCGCAAGGTCGTGGGCTGATCGATGAGTGCCAGCCTCTCCCGAGAACTGGCGCTGGACGCATTGCTCATGGCAGTGTGGCGCAGAAAGCCCGATAGCCGAGTGATTGTGCACTCGGACCAAGGCAGTCAATATGGCAGCGACGACTTCCAACGCTTTTGCCAGGCCCATAACCTGGAGCCGAGCATGAGCAGGCGGGGCAATTGCTGGGACAACGCCGTCGCGGAATCATTCTTCAGCAGTCTAAAAAAGGAACGTATCCGCAAACGCGTCTACAAAACCCGGGATCTGGCTCGGGCCGACGTCTTCGATTACATTGAGGTGTTCTACAACCAAGCCCGCCGTCACAGCCATCTGGGCGGCGTCAGTCCCGAGGCGTTCGAATGCGCCGCGGCGTGAGGCTGGGATTTGTCCACAACACCGGCAGCAGTCCATAGAACCGGCGACGATCAGCCGTAGATCGCCATAACCATCAAGACGCCAGCCGTCGCAATTCCTGCACCAATCATCAGGCTGAATCCAATCATAGCTTTTTCAAAAGCGCTCATCCGCCGTCCCTTGCGGTAGATTTTAATCGCGCCCGATCCCGCATTGCAAGGGACAGCCGCACTCTCGCCGTCTCACCCAAATGGGTGACGCCTGATCACCACCATGACCGCCTGGCACCGCCGGCGCGGTCGCTTCCGCATGGAGAGGGCCGCCAAGTCAAAGGCTAACGAAATGAAGGCGGAGACGATCCGCGCGGCGGTGACGCTAACCGCACGCCCGCGCTCTTGCAGAACCATGGCTCGGCCGAGGGACGCTAGCACCTACGATTGATCTGCAGTACAAGCCAGGCATGGCCCGAACCCAGAAAGTCACCCTTGGAAATATGAGAGAAGGCGACAAGATTTTTCGTTCGCTAGCCATGTGTGCGTTTGCCCTTATCGGCATGAACCGCGGCTCCGCGGCCGAGCCTCAAATCGACACGATCCGTGCACTGCCGATTTACTTGCGATCGTGCTGGCTGCCGCCGATGCTCACGCTCGGCACAGTCAATTCGAAGATCACTGTGCTTATGAGCTTTAAAAGTTCTGGTGAATTGCTGGGCAAGCCGAAGGTCACGTTCCAATCACACGGTCCCTTGCAGGACGAGATAGCCATTCGCGAAGCTGCCGCGCTTGCTGTAATTCGCTGTACACCCCTGCCCATCACCGACACACTTGGCGGCGCTATTGCTGGTCGGACATTTCGAATGACATTTGACATCAAGACCGGTCATCCGATCTGACTACATATACAGCGCTAGGATGATTTGGCGGTGCGGCTAGGGCAGTGTATGCTAGTGTCTCCGATTAATTCCTGCTCGCGTTGGACGACTTGCCCCCTCAGACGTCAAAGCTCGGCGTACTGGCGAGCGATTTCTCGGGAGTGCTAGCGCATCGTCCAGCGGCCTGTCGGCATATTCAGGTGCCGACGATAGCGCCTCGAGGGCCCCATGGCCCCGATTATTCTAGTAGCTCCAATTAGCCAGATCATGGCCGGACATGATCAAGTCCGGAAAATCACCGGCCCCTGCGCTAAACTGCATCCGCTTTTTTGAGGTAGCTGTTGTGAAGGCGACAAGGAGTAGATCTGCCATCGAAGCGGATCAAAACGGCGTTCTTGCTGAGACGTTTGCCGGCGATCAGCAGGACTATGCCCGTCCGAACGCGCGTCCTAGGACTTTTCTGTCGTCCCAAATCGCTGAGCTCAATTCGATCACCAGGTGACAATTGCATAGGGGATAGCCCTCGCTTTGCATGTACTGGTTTGAAGATGTGCCGAGTCGGTTAAGGGTTCCTTAACCCTGACCCCGCCGCGCCCGGCCTATCCGTACACCGCCATCGCCATGAGGACCCCGGCGGCGGCGATGCCGGCCTCGGCGACGGCGCCGAGCCCGATCAGTAGCTTCTCGAGAATAAACATCGCCATTCCCTCTAACGGCTTAATCTTATTCCTGTCGTTTCACGCACGACAAGTGCCGGATCACGCAGTTCCGTACTTGAGACGGCGCTCGCGGCCAATCCACAACCGATCCCCACCATGACCGCCCGGCGCCGCCGGCGGTCGCTTTCGCATGGAGAATTCACCATGACCATCGCTGCCCTCGTGGCGGGCGGTCCCTTGCGCATGGGCGCAACCGGGCCGGCCGTTACTGCCGTCCAGCTTTCCCTTCGCAACGCGGTATACGATCTGGAGCCCGACGGCGGCTTCGGCACTATCACCCAAACAGCGCTGAAGGCCTTCGAGGCCAGCCACGGCCTGGCGCCTGTTGGCGTGGTCGACAAGCCGACCGCGGCGGAGTTGGACAAGGTGGCGCCGCCGCCGTCGGTCCTGAAGGTGGCGCCTTGGCTGTCAACCATGCGGGCCCTGACCGGCACCAAGGAGGCGCCTTTCTCGAAGGACAATCCATTCATCATCGAGATGGCCCACGAGATCATCCGCCGGTACCCGGACCTCAAGGGGAACGTCGGCTGGTACAACCACGACAGCATCCCCTGGTGCGGCCTGCAGATGGGCTACGTCATGGCCGTGAACGGCATCAAGCCGTGCTCTGCGCCGCTCTCGGCGCTCGCCTGGGCCTCTTGGGGCCAGAAGCTGAAGGTGCCCACCCCGGGCGCCGTGCTGGTCTACAGCCGCACTGGCGGCGGCCACGTCACGCTCTACGAAAGTGAGGACAGCACCTATTATTATTGCCGCGGCGGCAACCAGGCCGACAGCGTCAATATCACCAAGATTCCGAAGTCCCGCGCTATCAAGGCGATCCGCTGGCCTGCCGGCGTGCCGCTGCCGACCGCCGGCCGCCGGCCGCAAGATCGGCGCGACCGCCAATGCCGTCAAGGCGGGATCCGAAGCCTGAGCGCCTAGTGGATCTGGGCGAATGCTTCGGCCGAAACGCCGAGAATAACGGCCAAGCCGTAAATGGCGAAAATTACTCTCTCAACGAAAATACGCATCCCAGTTGTTTCCTTACCCAGCACCCAGTTGATGGGCCGGTTTGGTTAATAAAATCCTACTGCCATCTCTTTCCGCCGCGCGACGGCATCGCGCACAACCTCAAAGCAACTGGAGACGAAAATGAAGTGGGGTTCCATCTGGCAGATCCTCCGCTATATCCTGATCGCTGGCGGCGGCTTCTTGACCGGCAAGGGCTACATCACCGCAGAGCAGGTCACCACGCTGGTGGGGGCGATCGGCTCAGTCGGCGCCATCCTCTGGGGCCTGTTCGTCAAGTCGGGCACCACGGCCGTTCCTGACGGCGTTGCTGCACGTTCGGATGTCCTGACGGTTTCGGCGGCGACGGGCGCTGTCACCCAGTGACCTGGCTCGCCTTCATTGCCGCTCTGGCGAAGGCGCTGCCTGTCGTTCTTGACCTAGTGTCGCGGTTCTACGTCTGGAATCCGTCACCGCGAGGCAGGGGCTGGCAGGAGGTCGCCTATCGGCATCACGCCATGAGTTTCCGCGTGCCGGGATGACGGTTGCATAAAATGCCTAAAAATTGGCTCAGCTTGCGATAACCACGAGCGCAAAAGTCAGAGAACCTCATAACTGATAATTGGTTTTCGGGCATGGGCACAGCAGTTGTCGTTCACGTCGAGCAAATACAACCCGCGCCGCCGCCGTACGGTCCGTGGCCGGTGGAGCTAGGAGCGCGGGACCTACTGCTCGCAGTGAAAGCCTACGACCGCGCTAAGAATCTGCCGTGTAGAGCTCCGTCAGCACCTTGAAATTTTGAAGTCGTGACCGAACCAAGCGATCGACAGACGCTTATCACGCACCCCGAGAGGGGGGGAGACTGCAAAAATTCGCCGCGCTGCCCTTTCGGGTGGCGCGGCTTTTTTTACTTAAGAGAGGTGTTGATTGCGCCAAATTTGGTGTTCAGTTTGCCGCCGATACCGTTAATTACGGCAATGATGACCAGCGAGATTCCCGCAGCGATTAGGCCATACTCGATGGCGGTCGCGCCAGAATCGTCCCGTAAAAATGCACGGATCATATTCATAGCGAGACCCTGCCTCACAAAAGTTTTTGGTATATTAATCCGCGAGGTGAAATTGGGCGAGCCGGGCCGGCATTTTGCGGCAGCACTGGAAATGAAAAGCCCGTCGGTGAGAAATCGGCGGGCTCTCTGGTTTGCGGTGTGAGTAGGAGGTCCGCAGAATTAAGATGGCAGTCAGATCTTAAAAGTTCTCAAAGACCGGTCGATCGCGGTCCGCATTGACGACCGCGGACCCTTCGTGCGCGGTCGGTGCATCGACCTGTCACGCGCTGCGGCGAGCTCGATCGGGATGGGCGGCACGGCGCGGGTTAGGCTCGAGTAAACAGCCCGGTAGCCTATGCGGCTCATAGCTGAACCGTGGGCCAGACAGCGAAGTCGGGGGCCGCCGCATGAAATTGTGGTGGCTTTTCTGTTTTTGGCCAGTCGACAAGCCGGATGGTCTGGCGGCGCTTCAGGTGGTGGAGCGCCTTGATCAGGTCGTTGTCGTCCAGCAATTCCAGCAGCCGCTGCACGGTCGCTGCGGCGTCTCGCGGCCCAGGCTCGACATATTTTCCGAGAATTCGCCGGGCGAGCTCGATCGCGACGATGACCGTCTCCTGATCGTCGATCTTCACGGGTCCCTCACCAACTTGCGGGTGTTGCGCCAGACCGGATCCTTCTTGATCGAGTGGTAGATCGGCTCCGGCTTCGGATATAGCGCCTGGACGACCCCGAGCCGGGCGAACTCAATCGACCCTTCGTGGTCGGCCGCCTGCAGCAGGACATGCACGGCGCTCTGCTAGGCTCGCTCCTGTTGCGTAGCGGCGGGAAGGGTGGTGATATAGGAGGCGGCGTCGCGCAGCGTGACCAGCGGCTTCCCGCGCGGCACGGCTATGGGTGCGGGAAACTTGAGATCCCAGGACATGACGCAACTCCGGAACGCGACGCAACTGAACGGCGGATTCAAGTTCAATTTCTCCGATTCGTTCCTGACTGCTTCCCGTTGTGCTTGCGGTATAGTGTGGTAGATCTTCCGCTTGGAATTCCATCGAGAGGCCCCGATGACCACGATAAAGCCGCGCATGGTGGGCGACAAGGACAAAGCCATAGGCGAGCGAATTCGGACCCAGCGCCTGGCCATCGGAATGAGCCAAGAAGAGCTTGGTTCGCACCTTGGAATCTCGTTTCAACAGGTTCAAAAGTACGAGAAGGGCGTGAACCGCACCAGCGCAGTCCGTCTATCGGAAATAGCAGAAGTGCTGGGCACGAACGCCGTATCGATATTGGACGGCGTCGACGGGGACAGTAAGTCCAAGAGCACGCCGATCTCGCGATTTGTCTCCACTAAGGTCGGCGTTGACCTCATCGAAGCGATGCTGGCGATCAAAGACCCCTCGGTTCGCCAAGCGGTCGTCAGCCTGGCTCAGGCTCTTCGCACCCGTTAAGCCGGATTTGGCTTGTAATGTGGAAGTGGATCATCAAGTTCGATAAAGCATTCGATATCCCGACCTACCGGGTGAAGGCCGACGGCCTGATTGTCGGGACGATCCGGAAATTCGGAGACGAATGGTCCTGGGAGGTCTCGTTTCCGGGCCAGACGATGCCGGAGGCCTGCCGAGGGACGAAGCCTACCCGGGACGAATGTCAGGAAGCGATCAGAGAAAAGTTCCAAGCTTTGACTGTTGGCATGACGCGGGATGAGGCTCGGCAATTGATTTTCAGCGCAATCTATCGGGTCTGAGCGTCTGCACGGCCATTGCCCAAGAGCGCGGCTCGTCCGTTAACCAAGCTTTAAACCTTGGAGTGGCGCAATTTTCAGTTGAGCGACAGCGTTTCTCGTGTGGGGAGAGCGCTATGCAGCATGATTTTCTGCCGGTTGTCATTCGATATGACGGGATGGACGCCGATGGGCATGTAATTGACCTTGGCTTACTGGGGCAGTCGATTCAGGGCGCCTCTAAACTTCTCGGCAGCGCGGGCTCGATCGTGATGACGGGGCAGTTTGCTAAAAAAACGAAATCGATGTCCGTCCGAGTCCTAGCGGGGCAACCCGAAGCTCATTGCTGGGAGATCCCGGCTATAATCACGACAGTGCTTGTGCCTGCCGTCGCTCCAATGTTTCCTATTATTAAGGAGGCCGCGACCGCCGCGGCCACGAAGGCAGTTACAGCAATCGTCAATTATGCGATATCGACGGTTGCTGGGCGTACAAAGGAGGCCGATATGTCGCGCGACATTGCGATCAAATTCCTTGAGGAAATGGGTCACACGTCACGAACGGCTATCGAAGCAATGGAGCGGCTTGCGACCTCGCAGAGACCAGCTATCAGGATGTTTGTAGCGCCCGTTGGCCAGAGCTGCAGCAGTGCGCGCATTGGGGACCCTGCTTTCGGCTCCGTGACAATTGACGCTTCGATGAGAGAGGCAATCGACGCGCCGGAAGAGGTCGAGATAACTGATGCACAGGATTTTGAGATATTGATCTCGGAGTTCGACTTCCGGAATCGCTCGTGCAAACTTTCGATGAGGGACCATATCGATGATCGCATCACCGGCGAGATAACAGATCCGATCGCTCAAGTTGCGAAGAACCCGTATTCAACGGCGTTAGATAATCAGAGGTGGTTGTGCGTTCGTGGCAAGGCGCAGCTAAAAGCGGGGGAGCTTGAAAAACTCTATATATCGGATCTCGCACCTCGGTCGCTGCCAGCCCCGTCTATTGGAGGGTAGTTTTGCCGTCAAGAATGCCACAAATTAATACATCCAAACTTTTCACATGCATTCCGACCTAGGGCAGAAATCAATGCAATTAGCTCACTTTGCGGCTGCGTGCTGCTCAGTCCTGGTCCTGGCCGCGGAAGCCAGCGCTCAAGACGCGGCAGCCAACCGATATCAAATGGTGGTCTTAAACAAGCTGCCAAATAGCACCATTGATAGCGTAGTGGTCCTGGATAATCGAACAGGCCACATGTGGAAGTGGTCAGAGTCGCCCGCCATGGGCAATCTGCCTCACGCCAACGTCTTGGTATATCTAGGTTAACTGGTGCCGGAAACGCGGGCTGGAGAGGTGATAAAGCCTACAGGTCTGGCGCCAGCAGCGCCGCCGGTCCGCCAGCAGTGATGCCCCGTATCCATTGGGAAGAGCCAGCCAATCATCGCTCAACAGCGAGCATGCGCAGCACGGTCGATTGCCCGGAGGGATGGCTGTCGGTAAAATCTAGTTTGCAGATGCGCACGAAGATCACTTCGTGGAGATTTTGACGCTTCGTTAACTATCCTGACCCAGTGTCTCGCGGGCTGACAGATTGTAGCGCGAGGATTGGCTATGAGACTAAACGTTTTGAATGTCGCTGCGGCCGCAGCATTGCTGCTAATGCCCGGGCTTGCAAAAGCGCATGATCGTGCCGGTGCGGCTATCGCAGGCGCGGTCATTGGTGCGATCGTGGCTTCGTCGATACCCGTCGAGCAACGAGAGCCTGCTCGTGAATACATCTACCGGGATCGTGAACGTCCACGGTCATACGAATATTATGGTAATCTATCGCCCGGGCAGCGTTTTGGATATGGCCCGCATGGATCGCGAGAATTGCCGCGTCAGTACGGAGTTGAAGGATACCATTACGACGTCGTGAACCGTAGGGCTGTCGTGTTTCAACCGCACACTCGTCGGATTATTCAGGTTTACGAGGTGAACGACGAGGATTGATTTGAATGGCCCCTTAATCGGGGCCATTTTTCTGCATTTTTCGAGATGCAGCCTGCCCAGAGGATGTCCATGTGGCACTCGCTTACTGCTCAGGAGCGCTCGCACCTCACGCTTCATCTTTCAGTCCTTCAGGCGCCACCGGCTCGCAACCTCTAATATAATTCTGCGTGCATCCTGAGCTGAACTGTTTTCTGAATTCGGATCAAGAACGCCATACGTCCAGTTGTCTGGCGTGCCGCTAGGTCCGATCGGAACAATTGACACGTGGTTTATGAACCGCGTTGTCTTATTAAGTTTCAGAAGGCGCAAGCACTCTTCAGAAATATCGTCTTCAGACTTCTCAATCATGCGGTCTCACAACAGGCTGTCGAACCGTCCGTCGCTTGGTTTGCAAAATAATACTAATACTTTCGAAATAAATATTAAATGCTGTTGGTTCAACGGAGCTCGCTCCTCAATTGGTGATATGTGCCGATACGAGCGCCTGCTGGAACATCTTGTTCAAAGCGGTCGTGATATCGTCCGGGGTATTAGCGGTGAAAAAGAATCCAGGCGAGGCGCATTGCGACAAAGCGGTCGGGATGTTCGGGATGATCGCGTTGACGTAATAGTCTTCATTGTTGCCGAAGCTGGTCGGGTTTTGGATCGGCTGATATGGAATATAAAGTACCGATATCGTAATGCCGCGCGTCTTCATGGCGTTGCAAAGATTCTTGTCTACCACAGTGGCGTGATTGTCGCCCGCCCATCCCCCGCCCCATTGGGTCTGGTTGTTCTGCGCGCCATCGGTCACTAGGAAAACGAAGGGCAGCGTGTCGGTCGCGGTTGAGCCGGTGCCTACGCTGGTGACCAGCGAGTTCATCGTCGGAAATGCATTTTCGAAATGCGTGCCGCCCGAGCCGAGCGTAGCGTTCTGCCCGGTATCCAGCAGCGTCGCCAGATTGGCCGCGGCATAGTTGATGGTGCTTGAATTCGTCGCCGATCCTGAGATGGCGCTGGTCAGTGCAAAATAGGCGTACAGTTTCTGGATGTAGGGATAAAGCCCAATCCGGAATTGGTTCGCCACTTTTGCCGTGGTGTTGGCGGTGATAAGTAGTTGCTGCACGGCATAGCCGACGGCGTCCGCGCGCAACTGGATACAGGCGCTGGTGCCCGGCGTGGAACATGCCCCAACCGGCGAGTTTCCGGAGTTTCCCGCCGTCCGCGACAACGGGAACCCCATGCACTTGCCGCCGGTCGAATACTTCTGATCAGAGTCCGAACAGGCATTGTTGGCGGTGAAGTGGCAGGCAAAGGTGCAACCGTTTGGATAGGATTTGTAGTTGTCCGGGTTGATAGCGGCCAGCCGGGTCTGTTCGGCATTGGTCGAGGGCAGCCCCATCGAGCCGGACACGTCGAGCATCAGGTAAAAATCAAGAAATGTCGGCAGCGACGCCTCGGAACTCGAACTGCCTGAGACGGTCATGCTGCTCCAGCCGGCGATCCCCATGAAGGTGGTTGCCACTTTGGCAGTGAAAGCGACTGTGGACTTTACGACCTTGCCGTCCTTCACCACGGTGATAGTGGGGGAAAGGTTGCTGACGCCTCCGATCGTAGACGTCCGGCCATTGAAAAATTGTGTCGCGTCGGTCACGCCCGAACTGACCTGGCCGTCGGACGTCATAGCTTGCGCGGCCAAGAAACCCGGCGATTTTGCCGAAACGGCAGCAACGCCGGCCGCATCCGCGGCGCCCTGCAATGCTGCGCGGGCGCTTGCGGCGCGGGTGTAATCTACGGCGCATCCGATGGTTATGATCAGAGGCACGACCGTGATGCCGTAGAGCAGCGCAATGCTACCGCGCTCATCCCTACGAAACCGGCTCAACAGCTGCACCAAACCTGTCTGCATAATTCACGCCCTTGCCGGTCGCAATTTGACAGGGCGCCACACCATGCTGCGCCCTGTCGCAGTAAATTCCCCACTGCGCCATGCGGGAGATACGTACCACCAAGGGGTTAGTATTTAGATAATCACACTCCTTGAACTTCGCTGCTTCAGAGCATCGATTGTTAGCCCCCTCTCACTCTGCTTTTCCTGTCAAATTGTAGCGGCTGCGCGCTCCTGCGTGTGAATCAGCACCGGAGTCGGACCCCTCTACGCGGAAGCAGTAATGCTTTGAAGAAAATCGAGAAAATCGGTTCGAGGTGGGGTCCCAATCGGCGCCGATCGGGACCCCTATGACCGATCAAATTCGTTTATCCAATCAATGCGTTCAGGAAAAATCTGGCGGGGTCCTTGGACCGTGCTGATTCACACACTGGGCCACAATCGCCTCGCTGATTGAGACTTGCAAACTCAACGAGGTCGATTCGCTCTGTTATCTCACAGATGTTCTAGCAAGGATCGCCAACGGTCACCCCAACCGCGATATCGACGCGCTATTGCCGTGGACTTACCGAACGCAAGAACTTAGAGCCGTGGCCTAAGGACGACGCTTACATAGAACTTGTGTTGCAGGCGCTTCCACCGCGCCCGTCGCCTTGCCACGTCCGGCCGATCCTGCTCGCTGGCGGGAAGGCTTTTTTTGAAGCTGATGCCTTAATGCTCGAAGAAGTGCCACACCGCGTAGTAGCTCACCTTGATGCCGCGTGCGGCAAGCTCCGCCACCAGCGCTCGCAGCGTCACGTCAGGTTGATCGGCGAGGCGCTTCAGCAGCCCGTCCCGCTGGCGAGCCAGTGCATAGGGCCGGTTGCCACCAATCGGACGGTGTGTATTAGCTCCGAACATTGACGCCTATCGGCGCCCAACCGTATCGTTGCATAAATTACTGCAATCTGCGACGAGTTCGAGCACTATGGTTGGCGCCGCGTCCAGGCCGTCCGCAGGCAGCAAGGCATGGTCGTCAATCGCAAGAAGGTCCGCCGTCTCATGCGCGAGCATGACATCCAGCCCAGAATGCGGCGCCACTTCACGAAAACGACGGATAGCGACCACGACCAACCGATCTTTCCCAACCTTGCCAAAACCTTAGCGCTTGATGGACCCGATCAGCTCTGGGTCGCCGATTGGAGTGGGCCCTCCAAGGTGGACAGGTTGGATTTCAGTAACTGACCAGACGGCAGGGCTTTCAGAGGATGAAGGCCATGAGAAAGCACCGAACCCACAGCGTCGAGTTTAAACGTCAGGTGTCGCAAGAGTATTTGGGCGGCGAGACGCTGCACGGGCTCGCCAAGCGGCGTAATGTTTCCCATAACTTGATCCGCATCTGGATCTAAAAGTATCAGGTAGGCGCGCTCGAAGCGGACGACGCTTCAGCCAGGCTGCTCGAGACCTACGAAGCGCGCATCGCTGCACTCGAGCGCCTAGTCGGCAAGCAGGCTCTCAACTGGAGTTTCTAAATGGGGCTCAACATGCTGCTGCATCTTCCCCGCCTGCCGGGACACGGCAGTGAGCAACGGGTGAAGAACCGACCGGCTCTCGCCGGTCATGGCGCGGAGGCTGTTCGCGACGCCATCGCGCGTACCATCGTAACTTTGCTTGAACAACTCCGTCGCTTGCTGACCTGTGATCAGGGAGCCGAGATGGCACAGCACACCCGTTTGAGAATCGATGCTAGCGTGCAGGTCGACTTCTGTAATCCGCAAAGTGCGTGGCAGCGAGGTTCGCTTCATCTGTCTTTCCCTCAGAAGGCCGGACTCTAACTTCAACGCTTCAACTGGAGGAAATCGGCAGGGCCAGGTCATTTGCCGTCACGCTGTGAGCCTTGCGTATCCCAGGGCCTCCCGGCAATGAGCGGCCCCGATTACATGCGTCGACTTTCTTTTGCGGAGCTAGAACGTTTGATGGGAAAACGCAAACTGCCGCGATCGCAATTGGCAGCGAACGTAAGTCTGTGTACCCTTTTGACTACTCCATCGTAGCTTTTGTCCTGACAACGTCAGTCGTATGTCAGATTTCCATCGGGTCCGGGTATCGGTACATTTACCCGCTATCGCCCAGTTGCCCGCACTCGTTTGGCTGATATTCTTGAACCTGCATGAGGTGTCTCCCGCCGAAGCGCCTGCCGTATCGATCACGGTGTGCAGGTCATTTTCGCTGAAACCTCGAGCGCACGCGGTGCTGTCGACAGCCCATAATCCGGAGACTGACGCAAACTCTAAACGGGCACCTCCCAAAGATTTTGAGGCATTGCCGGAGCCGTCAAGCGGCGTCGCATTAATTAAGCTTGAGGTTGCTCGTTGAACATGGTCAGGGAGCGATTGCCCTTGGTTAGACTTCATATTTGAGATGTTTGAGGTCACAATAAGATCGTTACCTAAAGCGCTGCCGCCAGCGCCCGGCGCCGCTTCTGTCATCTCGGCCGCGGATGGACCGTCTTGGTTCGTGAACTCACGAGCATCGTCTACTTTGGGCGTTGGCGACTGTTGCCATGCCGCAGCCGTGCTCTGAACCAAAGACAGCGGACCCGAATTAGCAGCTTTAGAGATAAGTGCCTCGGTCACAGGGGCGGATTGAACCTTGCCTCGACCCCACACGCGCTCAAAGAAGCCGATTTGGTCCAAACTGAAGGGAATTGCAATCAACGCCAAGCTTGCCGGGAATGCCGCACGCCACAAAAGTACCCGACGCCGCTCCAGAACCCGTCTTAGCGATAACTCGCCAAACATGATCGCCACCGCCGCCTGGGCTGCAACCGCAGCGCTTGCGACGATGACGAAGTAGCCAACGAGGATCACCCAAGCAGGTACAATGAAATTAAACTGGGGGAATGCCCCCAGCATCAGTGGCACATACCATGAAATTGCAGAAACCGCTCCAGACGACAACAAAAACGATCTTTGGGATCGCGAAATCCTTTCGAAAAGACTTCTGCCCATCTGGTCACGAAGAGCTGGTAACACATAGCTGTGGACGAAGACTCCGTTGATCGTGAGGATCACCACAATCGATATCTTCGCCCAGATCTTTGGATTCCACAGCTTGGCCGGATCGAATAAACCGTAATGCACCAAGAAGCCAATGCCAGACAACCAAAGTAAACCAAGACCAACGGACACGACCTTAGACGAAAATTCGATAATTCTGACGTAGTCCTCTGATATAGTCCGAGTAATTGCAAACCGAACGATTATCAAATCAAGCAGGGTTGCTGCACCTAGCCCTACCACTAAGCCACAGAAATGGACAAAGCGCAGGCCCACCCGAGACAGTAATATCGGATCAGAAAAAAAATGAGCGAGTATGGATTGCATGCTACGACCCCCCGAGATGTCCATACAACCCTCTCGCCAACAAAAACGGCGGACTTGTGAAGA
Organism: Tardiphaga sp. vice154; assembly: GCF_007018645.1. NCBI lineage: Bacteria > Pseudomonadati > Pseudomonadota > Alphaproteobacteria > Hyphomicrobiales > Nitrobacteraceae > Tardiphaga > Tardiphaga sp. vice154. The sequence continues at coordinate 4,203,846 of NZ_CP041399.1, read as the reverse complement.
AATCGCGATATTCACAAGGCGCTCACACTTGCGCTCTCATGATAGCCAAGGCTAAATCGATAGTAGTTTGTGCACGGATACGACCAGAATCACGATTGCTCCTCTTCGTTTCGTTGATGCGACATCCAACCTTGTAGCGGTTTGGCTCATTTGGTACCTACAGAACTTCATTACTACGTACAGCCGCCTGCTTTTGCTTTCTTTAAATACCGCCGGCATTATTGGTCGACCGTACGCCAAAACTACTATTTCAGCGAAGTCTAAGGTTGGCTTGGGTCCTGCGCTAAGCGGGGCGCCACCTGTAATATCTGCGACAAGATCGCAAGGCGTACTCTGGCGGAGAGACCGCTTCCAGCTGCAGCTCGGTCTTTCGACCGCTTGCGGCGGAGGAAGACCGACGGCGCGCACACATATTCGCTGGTGAACGCTGATTGCGCGGCAAAACTTCCGAAATCGAGCAGCAGATTATTCAGATCGACCAGGATCTGAGCAGCGAGGTTGCCAAGGAACTGCGCGAGATCGACGGCAAGATCGGAGAATTCATCGAGCGCAAGGTAACGGCGGAGGATCAGCTCAAACGGGTAGATATACGCGCTCCGCAAAACGGCGTCGTCGATCAACTTCAGCGTCCACACTGTTGGCGGCGTGGTGAGCCCAGCCGACCCCGTGATGTTGATCGTGCCGGAAGCCGAGCAGAGTTTGCTGTTAGCCTTGCTCTTCGGCGCACCACCCCGAGAGCCGTGCGTCGGGCAGACGCGATAACCAGTTGCTCTGAGACCGAACTTTGGACCACCGGCAGAAAGTCGTTGTGGCGCATTACGTCGATCTGAGCTTTCTTTCCGCTGCCAAGAGACGCCTCGGTCATTAAAGCCGTGGCGGCCCAAGCGGGCGCGCGCTGCTACTTTGCTTTGAGTGCCTCGTCGTAGAAGGTTTCGTCGACGTATGTTCGCCAGTCCGGCAAGTCCTTCTTGGGTACCCCGTACTGCTTGCGCACCGCCAGAGCGGTCTGTGCGCCTGCCGGATCGAATTTAGCCCGCGGCTGGAAACCTTCGGTCTCGGACAGCATGGCCTCGCGTGCCTTCGCAATCAACGCATCCGGCGTATTGGGAATGTAGCGAGCGTAAATGGTCGCCGCCTCGGCGCGGTTTTGGTCGTCCGTAAGCCACTCGCCGGCGGCGACATATGCACGAATGAAGCTTTGTAATTGGTTGGGATGGCTCGCCGCCCAAGATCGTCGCGCCGCACCCGAGAGAGCCTGATAGCGGCCCAGCATCGACTGGATATCGCCCAGTCGCCGAAATCCGTTCTGCTCGGGGAGGATTTCCTGCGGGGAACTGACCATCGTCGCTGCGATCCGGCCTTCCGTCAGCGCCTTGACGCGCGACGCGGTGCCGCCGAGACGTTCCAGCTTGTAGCTTCCCGGCGGGAGACCGTTCTGCTCCAGCAGCCGGTACATCAGCAGCGTATAGCCGGTGGAAAGGGCGTCGACGCCGAGCGTTTTGTCCCTCAGGTCGGCGAACGTGGCGATGCCGGGCTGAACGATCAGGCGCAGTGTGCTGGAAATCCCTCCCATGAACACGAACAAGTCTGGCGGGACGTCGAAACTGGTTTCCCCCTGTCCCTCCTGATACGCGACGATGTTGTCGAACGGTGTCATGGCGATGTCGAAATCGCCGGCCATGATGCCCTTGATCTGAAATACCGAGCCGGGCGTTTCGGTGACCTTGACCTCGAGTCCTTCCCTGGCGAAGAAGCCTTTGTCCTGGGCGACAAAGATCGGCCAGCTGAGGCCGCCGGGAAAGATGATCAGTTTGAGGTGCGCTGGTTGCGCGATCGCCGGGCCGCAGAACAAAACAAATGCCAGCAACAGAAAAGTTCGCATCGTTAGCTCCCAAATCATTTTGTAGGCATTTCTGAACCAGCGATTGACCGGTCAGCCTCGCGGCGGCTGACCGACCGCCAGATGGCCATCAGTCGATCGGCCAGTTCGCAAAGGACCGGGCCGCGAACGATCCGACACGGATTTCCTCATCAGGGCCATTCGGATCTACGAAGAACCTGATGCGCAGGGAGTAGTCCTCTAGGTAGGAAAAATCAGGGCGAAGGCGGAAAGGGCGATCGTGCCCAGGGTAGATCGTATCGGCCATTGCTGCTGCTCGCTGCAGGCTTTCGGCTGCAACGCCTTGGGCTGCGGCGTCCACCGGGCGACCGACAAGCTCTCTGGCGCAGCCAACAGCGTCGCCGGCGAGCAGGGTATCACCAACCATGAGGCCGATTGAACCCGGCGTGTGACCTGGCAGGTCGACGACGTGCACGCCGTCTGTAATCACGGTATCACCGGTGACCGGAGTCAGCCGCAGTTTGTGCAACGCCCGGCCGATATAGGCCGGCGTGCTAGAGTCGTGCTCTTGCGGCGTGTCGGCATAAGCCAGTTCGCGTGCGTGGATGACGATGGACGCCGCAGGAAAAAGGTCGGCATTGGCAGCATGGTCCCAGTGCACATGTGACAGCACCACCGTGTCAATCATTTCCGGCGCAATCCCGAGCCGCTTCAGCCGGTTCTGCAGGATCGGCCGATAGGCGTAAGGACCAGTATCAAACAGGATCACGCGTCCCGCGGTCTGCACCAGCAAAACACTGGAAATTCCTGTGAGAAACTTATCCGCCGAGGCCGGGATGCCTGTAAATAGCGAGGTGATGGAGGTGGCCATATTCATATTGCGCCTCCCAAGCCGCTGCAGTGCCTTTCGGTGGAAATTGCGATGTCAAAGTCTTGGCCGTGCGGTTGGAAGGCAAAGCTGAGCGCGTAGTTGTACTGGCTCAGATACGTGACCTGCTGGTTTTCAAACCGGAAGGCGCGATCATGGCCAGGATAGAAGACGTTGCCCGCCGCCAGGGCCCGGTCCAGGCTACGCTGTGCCTTGGCTGGATCGAAGAACGCGACGTCCGGTACGCCACGCGTGGCGTCACGTGCCGACCACAGCGCGTCGCTTGCTAGCACCAGGCGATCCTCGCCGCTTTCGATTGCAAGTCCTTGCAGCCCGACCGAATGCCCGGGCAGCAGCAGTGTATGTACACCGGGAAAGAGTTGCTGTTCCTCGTCCGGGAGCAGCGTCATGTTCATGCCATGTAGCATCTCGCGCACATAGGGCGGCGTGCCCCAGTCATTTACTCGCGGCGCAACGGCGTATTCGTATTCAAGCCGCGGCGTGATGATCTCGGCATGCGCGAACAGGTCGATGTTTTCGACGTGATCCCAATGCAAATGGGTCAGGAAGACGGTGTCGATGTCGCGCGGGGTGAGGCCATGCGAGGCGAGTGCTGCTACCAGCATCGGCCGGACGCGAAACGGGCCAGTGTCGAACAGCATCGTCCGTCCGGCGCCCCGCAGCAGCAGCAGCGAGCAAATGCCGAACAGAAAATGATCGGCTTTCGCGGGAAGACCGGCAATGAGAAGGTCTACTTTCACGGTCCATCCCTAGGCGAGGCCCGGCCAAAGGTTGCTTGCTTCGGGCGTTTCGTTGTGCCTAGATTACGCATAACAAAACAAATTATGCAAATGGGAGGAGTTATGATGGTCCGTTCCCCGCGTCGATGGGCTTTCGCTTCGGTTATGTCCGGCCTCTGCCTTGCGGCGTTCGCCGCCGGATCGCTGCAAGCTCAGACCTTGGCTAATCCTGCGCCTGTCGTCGTCAAGGCTGCCTATATCCCCGTCATCACTTGGCTGCCTGCCTGGGTGGCGAAGGAAAAGGGGTTCTTTGCTAATCACGGATTAGATGTCACCCTAAGCGTGGCTCAGAACCTATCGGTGCTGCCGGGGACCCTCGGCAGGCAATTCGATTTTGCGCCGAGCACGGCGCCCGACCTGCTCAAAGCTGTGGCTAGCGGACTCGATGTCGTTGCCGTCGCGGCGTCGGTGTTCGAGACGGAGGACAATCCATCCACGCAGCTGATGGTCGCCAAGGATTCCGGGATCACGTCGGCTAAAGATCTTACCGGCAAGCTGATTGCCACGCCCACAATCGGTGGTGTGATCCACGTGTCCGTGCTGTACTGGCTGAAGAAGAACGGCGTCGATCCGGCCAGCGTTCGCGCCGTGGAAGTGCCTTTCCCAAATATGGGTGATCAGCTCAAGGCCAAGCGGGTAGATGCCGTCGAGGCGGTGGAACCTTTCGTCGGCGCATTGCGCAACGCCGGCAATGTCGCGCTGACCGCCCCGTTGTTGAGCGCCGGAAAGGAAGTGCTATTCCCTTTCTGGATTTCCTCCGGCGAGTGGGCGCGGTCGCATCGGCCGACGGTCTCAGCGTGGAAGGCGTCGCTGGACGAGGCCATCGCCTTCATCAAGGCGAATCCCGAAGAAGCCCGCAAGATCGTCGCGCAGTACACCAAGCTGCCCGAGCCGGTCGTCCAGGCGACGCCGTTCCCGGCCTATCGCACCGCCATTACGGCCAAGGACATAGGGGTCTGGGCCGACGTGATGCGCGAGATCGGCCAGCTTCCGACCCCGGTCGATCCCGCCAAGCTAGTGGTGGCGCCATAGCGAGTACGATCAGGCTCATGTCAGCGCCCGTCTTCGAGTGCCGATCGGCTAGTGTCGTGCTGTCGCTGACAGCCGGTCCTCGCCCTATCATCTCCGACATCAACCTGGAATTGCACGACGCCGAGTTCCTATCGATCGTCGGACCTTCTGGGACCGGCAAGACTACGCTTCTACGGATGCTCGGCGGCCTAATGCCGCCAACTAGCGGCGAAGTGCTGGTCAAGGGAAAAGCGTTGAACGGGCCGCCCGAAGGTGTGGTGATCGTGTTTCAGGACTACGCCGCTGCGCTGCTGCAATGGCGTACGGTCGCCAGCAATGTCGCATTTGGCATCGAGCGGCAAATGCCGCGGCAAGAATGCGCCGATCGCGTTAATGATGCGTTGAATCTCGTCGGCCTGTCGAAGCGGGCCGGCGATTACCCCTGGCAGCTTTCGGGTGGAATGCAGCAACGTGTGCAGATAGCTCGCGCGCTAGCGCTGCGCCCTGCGGTGATGTTGATGGACGAGCCGTTCGCGGCCCTGGACGCGATGACCAAGGCTGGATTGCAGGACGAGTTGCTGCGGGTGCGCGATCAAACCCGCACCAGTTTCGTCTTTATTACCCACGATATCGAGGAGGCAGTCTATCTTGGTGACCGGGTCGCGGTTCTGAACGGCAGCCCCGGTCGCATCGGGCAGGTAGTCACCATCGATCTTCCGGGCCCGCGTAACCAGGTGCTGACCCGGCAGTTGCCGCAATTCCTGGCCCATCGTTACGATCTGCACGAAGCGATCGGCCATGGTTAGTCGCTCGGTCCTGCTTCGCATCAACTGGCCCGGGCTTGCAGTCTTCGCGCTGATTGTCGCAGTGTGGGAGGCATCGGTCCGGTTGGGCGCCATCGCTTTCGAATTCTTTCCGGCGCCGTCCGCGATCTTCGCCGGCGCTATTGCGCTGGCCAAGGACGGCATCTTGCTGCACGACCTGCTGCATACCCTGCTGTCGATCGCGATCGGCTGGAGCGTAGCAATGATCATCGGGGTGTCGCTGGGGCTGTTGCTCGGCTTTTCACCCTTGGCGCGACGCTACGGCCTTGCTAGCATTGAAGTATTGCGCCCGATGCCGGGCATTGCGTTTGCGCCGCTGGGACTGTTGCTGTTCGGATTTTCGTTGCAGACTGAACTCGTCGTGATGGTTCTACCGACCGTCTGGCCGGTGATGATCAACACGATGGGCGGCATTGCCAATGTGCACCTGCGGCTGACCGACGTCGGCCGGACTTTTCGGATGAATTCCTTGGAGATCGTGCGCTATTTGCTGCTACCGGCGGCGATGCCGTCGATCGTGACCGGGGGCCGGATCAGTCTCGGACTTGCCTTAGTTATGGCGATCGTCGCGGAGATCGTCGGCAATCCCGAGGGACTAGGCTATGGAATTGTGCGCGAACAGCAGGCGCTGCACCCGGAATCAATGTTCGCCTACATAGCGGTGGTAGGCGTGCTGGGTCTTGTGCTAAACGCCGGCGTGTTGGGGCTCGCCAGATTACTCTGGCCTGCGATGGCGCCGAGGCCGGCCGCATGACCGGGCCGAGGTTGAGATTTGCCGCGCTCTGCCGTCTGGTTTCAGAGTTGCCGTCGCCGCGCGGACTTCTGCCACTGATCGTCGGCCTCGTCGCCTGGCAATTATTGCAGACCGGTAACTCTCCGTATTTTCCGCCGCCCTCGGCCTGGTGGAAAGGGATGGTGCAAATCGCCTCTGGCGGAAAGCTGCTCGGCGCCAGTATAGCCACCATCGAGACCATTGTTGTCGGTCTCGCGCTGTCGATCGTCGCAGGCGCCACAATCGGTGTAGTTATCGGAATATCGCCGCGCATCAGCAGAGCGCTCGGCCCCTTGCTGGAATTCTGCCGCGCAATGCCGCCGCCTGCGATTGTGCCACTGGCAATTCTGTTTCTCGGTTACGACGAGCGGATGAAGCTGACTATTGTTGCCGTTTCGGCAATGTGGCCAATCCTGCTCAACACATCGTCGGCTGTGCAGCACATTCATCCGATTCTTCTGGATGTCTCGACATCGTTCAGACTTTCGCTGCTCGAACGGGTCCGGCTGATCGTGATTCCATCCGTGATCCCGGCGATACTGCTTGGCATCAGGATCGCGCTGCCGCTCACTATCGTACTTACGCTGCTGGTGGAGATACTGACTTCGATCGAAGGCATCGGTGCGTTGATGATCGCTGCGCAACGCAATTTCCAATCCGGCCAAGTCTACGGCTTACTGGTGCTGGTCGGTTTGTTTGGCTTCGTTCTCAACAACGCCTTCTCGATCGCGCAGGCCGCGATTCTGCAGCGCTGGCCTCCAAGGAATGTTCAGGCATGACCGTACGCCAACCAGGCAAAGCTCGACCGGTTCACGACGATGATGCCGACATCGGTGGCGCCGCGCCGCGCATCGAGCAGATCGGTGTGCAATCCGTCGAGGTCGCCGGCAATTTGCTGAAGACTCTGGCCAAGCTGGACGGCCCTCAGACGCTAAGCGCGCTCGCGGCCGCTGCGGGCTTGGTGCCGGCCAAAGCTCATCGCTATCTCGTCAGTCTGATCCGCGAAGGCTTCGTCGAGCAAAGTGCCGCCGACGGACGCTACGATTTCGGTGGCGCGGCGCGCCTGATCGGTCGAGTCGCTATGAACCGACTTGATATTGTCAGGATTGGAACCCCGCTGCTCAGTAAGCTCAGGGACGATCTCCGCGAAACCGTCTTCATGGGGGTGTGGACGCCGCAGGGACCGATGGTGATCGAATGGTTCGACATTGTCCGGCCGATCTCGGTGGTGATCCGTCCCGGCTCTATTCTGCCGCTTCATACATCTGCGTTCGGGCTGATCTGCGCGAGCTATCTGCCGTCCGCAACCCTTGAGTGCGCGGTGCAATCGGTGATGCCGCAACCGAACCTCCAGTCGCGCAAGCTGGCAAAGGCAAAGCTTGCGGCGCTTGTCGAGGACATTCGCCGCAAGGGTTTCAGCCTGGTCAGCGGCGATCTGATCGCGGGACTCGATGCGATCGCAGTCCCGGTGCTGGATCACCAGCACGATCTCGTCGCCTGTCTGGCGGCGGTGGGGTCGACCGGTTCGTTGGATGTATCGCCATCAGGCAACATCGTGCGCGAGCTGAAGGCGTCAGCCGCGCGGTTCACGCAGTTGCTCGGCTGACGCCCGTGGGCGGGAAAGACGCGATGATGGTCGAAGGTTTGAACTACGAAATTGCGGGTCGCGTGGCGTCGGTAACCTTTACTCGGCCCGAATCGCTGAACCTGTTGACTGGGGACATTCTGATCGCACTCGGGTGCATAACAGGAGCACTGGCCGACAGGCCCGATGTCGATGTTCTCACCATCGCCGGTGAAGGTACCTCCTGTTTTTCGACCGGCATCCTCACACCGGCGCTGCGGTGCAGCCTAAGCAAAGAGGAGGTTTTGCGGCTGATCCGCCTCGCCAACGCCTCGTTCGACGCTATCGAAGCGCTGCCGCAGATCGTCATTGCCGGACTGAACGGTATGGTAAGGGCTGGGGCTGTTGAATTGGCCCTGGCCTGCGACATTAGGATCGCCGGCGATCACGTCACACAGTCGTCACCGGAGGCCAAATGGGGCGGCTTTCCGGGGGTCGGCGCCCCGGTCCGGCTCCCGCGAATCGTCGGCGTCGGGCGTGCGCTCGATCTCTTGTGCACCGGCCGCGAGATCGATGCCGAGGAAATGCTGCGCATTGGGCTCGCGGATCGGATCGTGGCGTCCGACAGCGTTCACGCGGTGCTCGCCGATATGGCGCGCATTATCGCGGAAAATGGTCCGCTGGCTACAAAGGGTACCAAACGGATTGTCAGGACACGAGAAGCCTCGGGGTTTGCTGCGGCACGGGCTTTGTCTGACGAACTGCGCGCGGCGCTGGAATGGACGGCCGATGTCGACGAAGGAATGGCTGCAGTGCGCGAAGGCCGTAAGCCAATTTTCACTGGGCGATAGCGATACAGGAACATCATCATGCCGCATGTAAATGTGAGATCGGTTTCTCTGCACTACCAAGTTCTAGGGAATAGCGGTCCTTGGGTGGCGCTGGTCTCCGGGGCCCGACGCAGCATGGATGAGGTGAGGGGCCTCGCCGAGCGAGTCGCCGACGCGGGATTTCGGGTGCTCCTTCACGATCGCCGCAATACCGGTCGATCGAGTCTGTCGCTGGACGGCGAGGGATCGGAGTTTGAGATCTGGGCTGATGATTTGTACGCATTGGCGGGGTCGCTCGGGCTACCGCCGCTGATCATCGGCGGGTCGTCGTCGGGATGCCGGCTCGCTACTATTATGGCGTTGCGCCACCGCGAAGCCATCGCTGGCCTGCTAATGATGCGAGTGACCGGAGGTGCCTTCGCGGTGAAGCGGCTATCTCGTGTTTATTACACGCAATATGTCGAAGCAGCACAACAAGGCGGCATGGACGAGGTCTGCCGCACAGACCATTTCAAGGATCTAATCGAAATCGATGCATCACGTCGCGCAGAGATCATGGCGTGGGATCAGCAACGCTTCATCGAAGTTATGAGTCGGTGGCGGGCCGAACTCGAAAGCGGTGTCAACGATCCGATGCTGGGAGCGAGCGCAGCGGCCCTGAAGGCGATCGACTTTCCTGTGTGCGTGCTACCCGGCAACGATATGACCCACTCAATCACTGCCGGTCTCGAGGTGCAAAAGCTGATCCCGGGCGCCGAGCTGCATCTGCTGCGCAAGGACCAGTTAAGCGTCGACCTGATTCCGATCGCCGAATGGGTGCCCGACGATCGGCTCGCGCCGGTCGTGGTCGGATTTTTCGGCCGGGTCGGTGCCACGGCGAAGGTCGCGTAGATCGAATTGCATGGTGCATCGGCCATGCGTAACGCTCGGCTGCCGACAGGGTGGGTGAGATGTCTTATCGAATTTCTTTAGTAGGCAAGGTCGCTTTGATCGTCGGCGGTAGCGGCGGCATAGGCGACGCTTCTGCGCGATCGTTCTCCGGCTGTGGCGCGCACGTGGCGGTCACGCATCGCGTCGGCGCCGACAAGGCTGACGCTGCCAAGCAGGTATTGAACGGCCTGGCCGGCGACGGTCATGCGGCATTCGCGGCCGACGTGGCCGACACCGCTACCCTGTTGGCGCTGCGCGACGCCATTACTTCGCGCTATGGCCGGCTCGACATTTTGGTCAACAGCGCCGGCTTCACGACACCGGTGCCGCATACTGATCTCGATGCACTCGACGACGAACTGATCGACCGCATGTTTGCGGTGAACTGGCGCGGCCAGTTGCCACCATCCGCGCCTTCGCCCCGTTGCTGAAAGCCTCAGGCGACGGCCTGATCGTCTCGGTGTCCTCGATCGCCGGCATAAGTGGTTCCGGCTCGTCGATTGCTTATTGCGCTGCCAAGGCCGGGATCGACGTCATGACAAAATCGCTCGGCCGCGCGCTTGCGCCCGAGATCCGCGTGCTCGGCGTGTCGCCTAGCGTAGTTGATACCGGTTTCGTTTCGGGGCGGGGCGCCGATTTCAACGCCAAGACTGGTGCGACCACTCCGCTGAAGCGGGTTGCCACGGCCGACGACGTAGCTGCCGCGATCCTAGCCTGCGCCACTCACCTAGGCTTTTCGACCGGCACGACGCTTGTCGTCGACGGCGGCAGACTTTTGTAATGAAATCACCATGCGCAATCCTCAAAGGGCCGTTCGACATAAACCGTGTCGTCGCCGAATACGGCCTTGGCTTCGGAACAGCAGCGCGCATATACAAAGGGGCGATGCCCCGCACCATTGATGTAAGATGGCTGAGGGTAACTCCAAAGCAGTACCGTGAAACCGGGAAGGGTTAGTAATGGCGGATCGTTTTGTGACAGATGTTGGCGGCTTGCCTGCGGGAGAGGTGCCGAAAGAGGAGGTCAAACAGCTTTTTTGGGAAAAGCAGATGATCGCCATGTTCAATGTGTTGTGGAATAAGGGCATCATGAACCTCGACGAATTCCGCCGGACGATCGAGCAGATGACGCCAGAGGAATATAAGAATTCGACGTTCTACGGCCGTCGCGTCCACGGCATGGCGGAGATGATGGTTGAAAAGGGCTACGTTTCGCGCGACGAATTGGTGCGCCGGACGGAGGAGGTGTTCCGGAATGGGCGCGGCGCCCCATGACCGGATATAACGAATCTTTCTTGGTCGGCGACAAGGTCAAAATCATCGATCTCGACAAGCCCGGCCACGTGCGCACGCCGCGATATATCCGCAATAAGCCCGGCACAATCGATTACGTCTGCGGCAAGTTCGAGAACCCGGAAGAGCGGGCCTACGGCAGGGTCGGCGGCGAGCGTATTCCGCTCTATCGCGTCCGCCTGATGCAGAAGGATATCTGGCCGGATTACGCCGGGCCGGAAAACGATTCGCTCGTCATTGAAATCTATGGCCACTGGCTACGGCTGCTTTCGTCGCATGGAGAAACTTCATGAGTCACGACCACGATCATCCGCATGACCACTCTCACGGGCACGATCAATCCCACGAACACAGCCACGCACCCCATCCACTGCGGCCCTACGACGAGGACGTCGAGTTGACGATGGAGGAAGCGCGCTTCATCGCGCTGCGCGCCATGCTGATCGAAAAGGGTCTCATCACCGCCGTCGAGATCCGCCGCCGGCTTGAGATCAACGACATCGCCTCGCCGCATCAGGGTGCTCGCATGGTGGCGCGGGCTTGGCTTGATCCCGACTACAAAGCGCGCATGCTGAAGGATGGCAAGAAGGCAGCCATAGAACTTGGTATCGAAGTGACGGAAGCCGAACTCATGGTGATCGAGAATACCGAAGAGACCCACAACCTGATCGTCTGCACGCTGTGCTCATGCTATCCGCGCTCGCTGCTAGGCGAACCCCCAGCCTGGTACGTGAGCAAGAATTACCGCTCGCGCGCCGTGCGCCAGCCGCGCGAGGTCTTGCAGGAATTCGGCCTCGTGCTGCCAGAATCCGTCGAGGTGCGCGTCCACGACAGTAACGCCGACCTACGCTACATCGTGCTGCCGTTGCGTCCGAAGGGCACCGAGGATTTGAACGAGCGTGAGCTCGCCGATCTCGTATCTCGCGATTCCTTGGTGGGCGCGGCGTTACCCGGCGTCGCGTCGTAATCGGTGTCCAAGTGTCATTCGGCCTGCAACATTGATCGGTTCCCACTGACTGGTCCAGTTGGATGTTCGTGCACGGGCGGCTTGGGTGCCAGCGCGGTCGGCGTATATGATCAGGGTTGCGAAATCGACCGCGCGATCATTGCGGGCACGAAGACCTCTGGGGCTGGTGGCCTATAACCCAGCGAGCCGTGAGTGCGGACGGTATTTTTATGCCGACGCCAGCTTTTAATCACGATCCTGGCCTCAGCCAGTGAGTAGAAGATGTCGCAGTCCAAAAGCTCGTCGCGAAGCCGGGCGTTGAATGACTCGATGAAGCCATTCTCCCATGGGCTGCCTAGCATGATCTAGGCGGTCTTCGCATCCACCGCCGCGATCTAGTCTTGCACAGCTTTTGCAATGAGCTCCGGGCCGTTTTCAGAGCGAATGTGTCCGGCACACCGAGCGCCTCGCACAACCAATCCGCCGGCCAGAACCCCCGGTGCTTCGAAATGAAACCGAACTTCACATCGATTCCTTCGCGAAGTAGAGGCCGAGGTTGCAGACTTTCTCGGCAGGCATACCGATTTGAAGACCGCGGACGGGCACCAGCGGGTCGTGCGCCACGGTCACCTGCCGGAACGCGAGGTGATGACCGGTATCTGTCCGGTCGTCGTCCGCCAGCCGCGTGTGCGCGATCGCGAGGAAGGCGCTACCGACCCCGCCCGCATCCGGTTCTCGCCGTCGATCCTGCCGCCCTACATGCGCCGCTCGAAGTCTATCGAGACGCTGCTGCCGATCCTTTACCTGAAGGGCATCTCGAACGGCGACTTCTCGGAGGCGCTGGCAGCGCTGCTCGGCAAGGATGCTGCCGGGTTGTCTGCATCTGCCATCGGCCGCCTAAAGGACGGCTGGCTCGACGAGCACATCACGTGGCAGAGGCGCGATCTGTCGGCGAAGCGCTACGTCCACATCTGTGCTGATGGCATCCATCTCCAGGCACGCCTCGAAGACGAAAAGAAGTGCATCCTGGTGCTGATCGGCGCGACCCCGGAAGGCCGCAAGGAACTGGTCGGCTTCACCGATGGCGCCCGCGAGAGCGCGCAGGACTGGCGGATCGCCTTGTCCGCCAGTTCGGCCTGACCGCCGAGGTAATTCGCCTCTAAAATCACCGCTACGTCCTTGAGGTTGTGAACAGTGATCGAAGCGATCTGCGGGGCAGTACGGCCGGCGAACGCCAGCCTGGTGACGGCGGTTCCACGAAGGTCGTGAAAATGCAGATCGAAATCGCCGAGGTTCGCCCGGTCGAACGCCTTTCGGCTCAAGGCGTCGCGCCGGACAGGAAGATTTCTACCGGAGCGATTGAAGTGACCGGGTCCTCCTCGAAGGGCACGTGGCCGAGGTTGGGCAAGCGTACCAGGCGCGCGTGGGGCATGTATCGCAGGTAATCGGCCGCGTTGCTGATGGGGATCATGGCATCCTTTTCGCCCCAGAGGAGCAGCGTCGGGGTCTGAATGCCGGCCAGGGTCGGGGCGGGATCGCGCAGGATCACCTGGCCCATCCTTGCGAGGATCGCAGGTCGCACGCCGGGAGCCCGCATCATGTCGCGATAGCGGGTCAGTGTCGCCTCGCTCAGGGCCTCCGGGTTGGCATAGGCGGGAGCCAGATTTGCCTTCAGCAGGCCGCGCGGCGCGACGTAGGGCAGCGCCTGCATCATCAATGGCGTCTCGCTGACCCTGTCGTATTCGAAACCCGGGCTCGCGAAGCCGTCCGGCGAGACCAGCACCAGGCGCGTGACGCGGTGGGGGTTCAGGGCGGCGAAGTTCCAGGCGATGCGTCCACCGAGAGAATTGCCAATGAGGCTGGCCCGGTCGATTCCCAATTGGTCCATCAAGCCGGTCAGGATCTTGATAGCACGCGCGTCTGTGTAGTCGCCTGTGGGGTCGGGGCCGGTCAGGCCAAAGCCGGGCAGGTCAAACCGGATAACCCTGAAGCGCGCCGACAGCGCCTGCGCCCATGGCTCCCAGGTGTCCAGGCTGGCGCCGAAGCCGTGCAGGAGGATCACCGCCGCTGCGTCGCGCGGGCCGGTGTCGCGCAGGCGCAGACGCAAATCATCGACGCTCCGATAGTCGCCGGGATAGGCGGCTTCCAGGACGGCGCGGGGCTTGTCGGGGGCGTACAGCCACAGCGCCAGGGCGACGATTCCGACAGCGGCCACGCCTGCTGCCCAAGCGAATATCATCGGGGTGATTTTCCTTTTGCTGGCCAAAACGCGGCTCCTGATATTTGCAAGTTCAGACAGGCGTATCACGATGCAAAAAAGGCGTGGGATGCTCGCGAGCGAAGGGGGGTCATAGATTGGTTCGTCTCATGGCTCTGCCGCCCTAGAAGACGGCATGGTCCCCGCGCTCGGGCGCTTCGGCGCCGGCCAGAACCGAACGATAAAAGTCGAATAGCGTCTCGGTTCCTGTCGAGGGCGTGGCAGCGGCATCATAAGCCCCGGTCTGCGGATCCAGTACCAGCATCGATTCGGTCGCATAATAGCGGCCGATCCTTGCCAGTTCAGCCTTGTCGGCCAGTGCTGGCGCGATACGGCCAAGCATTCCGAGGCCGCCGATGATGGCGTCGAGCAGGGCCACCGGGACGCGCTTGAATTTGGGTGCACGACCAAGCAGCGAGAACAGGGCCTCGCCCTGCTGGCGCGGCGTGATCGCCTCGCCCGGGCCACCGATCGGCAGGATCCGGTTCCACCGGCTCTCATTCTCCAGGCAGCCCGCGAGGTAGTCAGCCAGATCGGTGTCACTGATGGGCTTGCACGCTGTCAGGGTCCCGTCGCCGAACACCAGGAAGGGCTGTCCGCGCCGCACGCGCTCGATCTGGCCAGACAGCGACTTGAAGAATGCGGTCGGCCGCACGATGGAATAGCGCAGCCCCGACTCGATCAGCGCCGCCTCGAAAGCCAGTTTGGCACGCTGAAAGGTGAGGAGCGGCTTTTGCACGCAGATGGCGGAAAGCTGCACGAAGTGAACGATGCCGGCCTGCCGCGCTGCGTCCAGCACGTTGATGTGGGCGCGATGGTCGATCGCCCAGGCGTCGTTGGGCGCGCCGGTGCGCGAGGCCATGCAGGATACCACGGCATCGAACCGCTCGCCTGCAAACCCGTCGCGGGACAGCGAAACGGGATCGGTGGGGTCCGCCACCCTGACTGTGGCTCCGGCGAACAGCCTCGCCATATCCGCTGGCGTGATCGATCCGCCGACGCCGGAACGCGCCCGGACGAAACAGATGACGTCGTGTCCGCGTCGCACCAGTGCGGCTACCGTGGAGCGACCGATGGTCCCGGTGGCTCCGAGCACACAGACGCGTTGGCGCAACTTCAAGCCGGATGAGGCCGGCGTCGCCGCTGCGGCGAGGGAACGAATAGATGCCGATTCCGGAGCAACACTATCTATGCCGTTCAAAATGGTCACCGTCGAACTAGCCTGAGCGTCGTCGCGTCAAACCTGCCAAGCAAATTCAGGAGTCGATCGCGGACATTACTGGTATTATGAGCAGCGAAATTCGATCGCGCAACGCTGATCGCAGTTTCGATGGTCACGGCATCAGGCTGCAAGGCGCCGACAGCCAAGGCCGAGCCGGGTGCGCCGATGGTGGCTGGCATGACACGAGACGCCCCGCTTGAACGTGGAAGAGGCCGCATAAACGTAAGAATCGTGGCCGGGGAAAGAATCTGGCGGCTACGTCAGATGACAGCCCCGCCGCCCGGGACTTTGCGACCTTGCTGCCGCTCGACATTAACCTCGAGAATTATGCCTCAACCGAAAAGATCAGCAATCTTCCAGAGTCGTCGTCGATCGATGGGGCACCGGTTGGCATCACGCCGGTGGTCGGAGAGATCGCTTACTACGCGCCGTGGGGAAACCTGGCGATCTTCTATCGAGACTTTCAATATTCACGCGGTCTCATCAAACTCGGATCGGTGAAATCCGGCATCGAAGTCCTGGCACGTCGTGGCGCGCATCGCGTGAAGATCGAACGTGTCGATTGATCTGGGTGAGGTCTAGGACATCTCGAAATTAAGTCGCTTGGGCTTTGCCGTGATCGAATGTCTTCAAGGACGAAATCATGCAGGCGAGCGGTCTCGCGACGAAAGCTTCTAACAATCCGGCGAACCGGCTGCATCTGGCGCCAAGCGGACACTCAAATCCGCACCAACCATAGATGCAGGCGTAGGGATCAGATCGGAGTATTATTCCGCCAAGTGTTCATCGTGCACAAAGATGGCCGTCAGCCTCCGCCAACTGCGTCGAACGCGAAAAGCCAGTTATATCGCTCGCGGACCTTTGCCTCATTCCATTGGGCTGACACATATTGGTTCGCGTCTTCGGCCTCCATCAATCGTTCGTTATGGAAGATCTCGCGGTTTCGCTCCGCCGCGATGACGCAGCGATTGGCGCGCATGACACGTTCGGCCTCATAGTTCGCGAAGGCGGTCACGAAATCGTTGCGGTTAGCTGCAAGGACTCGGGCCAGCGTGATCGCGTCCTCGATAGCCATGACCGCGCCCTGTGCCATGAACGGCAACATCGGGTGGCAGGCGTCGCCGACGAGGACCACGCGTCCGGCCGACCATCGCGCCATTGGTGGGCGGCTCATCAATGCCCATCGGTAATGCACGTCGATATTGTCGATCAGCGCGTGGACGTCGGGATGCCATCCCGCGAAGTCGGCGGCGCATTCGTCGCGCGTGCCTTTGGCCGTCCATGATTCAGTTTCCCACCCCGTGCGTTCGACGACGCCGACAAAATTGAAGAGCTCTCCTCGTCGGAGGGGATAGGTCACGACGTGACGGCCGGGGCCGACCCAGTTTGTCCCGACGTCGCGCTGGATATGCGGCGGCAGACGCGAAGAAGGAATGACGCCGCGCCAGGCCATGCAGCCGGTGAAATGCGCCGGTCCTGCGCCGAAAACGGCCGACCTGACGACTGAATGGATGCCATCGGCGCCGATCAGGACATCGCCGCTGATGCTTTCGCCACTCGAAAGCGAGACCGTCACGGCATCGGCGCGGTTGTCGACAGCGACGACGCCGGTGCCCTGAACGATCGCGTCTGGATCGAGCTGCCTCACAGCGTTCGCCAGCGTCGTATGCAGGTCGCCGCGATGGACCATCAAATAGGGAAAGCCATATTCGGCGACAGACATGGCCCCGAGGTCGAAGAGCGACCAGGTCTCGCCGCTGTTCCACAGGCGAATCGTCTTGGCCGTCGGCTCGACAGCAAGGCGACGCAGCGCGTCGAGTACGCCGAGGGATGCGAGCACCCGCGTTCCGTTCGGACTGATCTGCACGCCAGCGCCGGTCGCGCGTAATGTTTCTTCCTGCTCGCAGATAGTGACGCGAAGTCCGCGCTGCATCAGCGCAATCGCGGTGCAAAGCCCTGCGATGCCAGCTCCCGCAATCAAGACTCGCCTCATCATGATCGGGTATCCTGTGACTGCGGCCGGATTAGACTATTCCGAGGTGATCTCGGCATCCTTGACGACCTTGGCCCAGCGCTGGCGATCCCTCGCGATCAGCGCCGCCAACTGATTCGGTGGCCCGCCGCGGGCGATCAGGCCCTGCTTATCGAGAAGCTCCTTCACGTTCGGCTGGTTCAGTATCCTGTTGAACTCGGCATTGTAGCGGTCGATGATCGCCTTCGGCGTACCAGCGGGAGCGAGGACGCCGTACCACAGATCGACGTCGAAATCGGCAACGCCCTCCTCCGCAAGTGTCGGCACCTTCGGCGCCTGTGGCGCGCGCGACTTGCTGCCAACGGCGAGGATGCGGATCTGTCCGCCTTCTGCGAGAGGCAGCGCGGTGTGTATCGGTAGAAACATGGCCGACACATGCCCGCCCGCAAGATCCTTCACGGCGCCAGCTGAACCCGGATATGGAATATGCGTCAGCTTGACCTGCGCCGTCAGCTTGAACAGTTCCATGGCCAGATGTTGCGGCGTGCCGCGGCCGGGTGATGCGTAGTTGATCTCGCCCGGTTTGCCGCGCGCTCGCGCAACAAGTTCGGCAAGCGTGGTGACGTTGAGCGAGGGATGCACGACCAATGCGAGCGCTCCGGTTGCGATCTCCGCGATCGGCGCAAAACTTTTCTCGGGATCATAGGGAAGCGCACGATAGAGGCTCGCATTCATCACGAATGTATTGACCGTCACCAGCAAGGACTGGCCATCCGGCGCCGCGCGGGCCGCAGCGTCGGTGCCAATATTGCCGCTGGCGCCTGCCTTGTTCTCGACAATCACCGGCTGATTCCAGCGTTGGCGTAGCTCCTCGCTGAGTAGGCGCGCGAGCAGGTCAGGACCCGTGCCCGGTGAAAACGGCACATTGAGGCGGATGGGTTGCTGCGACGACCCCTGAGCAAAGCCTGGCCTGACCGCGAGGGGCGTCAGGGCCATGAGCCCGAGTATCGTGCGACGTGAATGTCTTGCGGACATGCGTTTCCTCGTTGTCATGGCCGCCGATGATCCCCGGCTGGCAAAAAATGACAAAGTCTCTTATGGTGAGATTTTTGATATTATGCGCTTATCCTGTTGGCCAGTTCAAGGTTGATTATGATCATTCGGAAAAAGTATCTGCCCTGCGCGCTGCCACCGGCACCGGACAGGAGCGGACCGATGATGCGTCTCGCGGCATGAAACCAAGCAACAGTCTGGAACGGGTACTCGCCGTCCTCGAGGTATTCTCGGAGCAGCGACTGGAGTGGACGTCCGAGGATCTAATGGCGCATCTCGGCTATAGCCGCCCCACGCTCTATCGATACCTGAAAATCCTCAAGGATGCCGGCCTTCTGATGTCGTCGCGAAATGCTGGGGTGACGCTGGGGCCGAAGGTCGTCGAGATGGACTATCTCGCCCGGCGATCGGACGCGCTTGTGCTGTCGGGGCAGCCGCATCTGAAAGCGCTGACGGCGCGCTACGCCTGCAATGCCATGATCTTGCGCTGGTACGGAAACAAGATCCTGTGTGTGGTGTCCGAAACGTCCGCAAAGAACCTCGTCAGTTCCTATCCGCGTGGCCGCCCGATGCCACTCGGCCGCGGAGCGATCGCACGTTCGATCATGGCGTATCTGCCGCGCGCGCGCCTGGTGCCGCTGATCGAGCAGAATCTCGACGACCTGCGGTCCGTCGGACTCGGCATGACTGTCGAAGAGGTCCGCCAGAGCATGAAGCGCGTGCGAAAGGCGGGATATGCGGTCGCGTTCGGTGAAGTCACCGCAGGCGCCGTCGGCATCGCCGCGCCGGTCCTCGACGACCGCGGGGCACCGATCGCCAGCATCTGCGTGACGATCGCAGGAGGAATGGTGGACGGCGCCGGTATTGACCGCATTGCCTACGATGTCAAAGCGGTCGCCACGGAGATGTCTTCGACCTACGGCCAGACTCAAAATCCATAGAAATCTCACAATGTAAGATTATCATTGACTTCAGTTTGTCGCTGTTATCCCTTGACGGCAACGGGTTCAAGAAGTGGGCAGGCGAGGAATGACGGTCGGGACATTGTCTTCACCTCGGGTGATCATTGTCGGGGGAGGGCCGGTCGGCCTTGGACTGGCCATCGATCTGGGACAGCGCGGCGTGCGATGCGCCCTGATCGAGAAATACGAGAGCCCGCAGCCGATTCCGAAAGGTCAGAACCTGACCCAGCGGACGCTGGAGCACTTTCATTTCTGGGGCGCCGAGCCGGCGCTGCGGGCAGCGCGCA
This sequence comes from Tardiphaga sp. vice154, assembly GCF_007018645.1. Classification (NCBI taxonomy): domain Bacteria; kingdom Pseudomonadati; phylum Pseudomonadota; class Alphaproteobacteria; order Hyphomicrobiales; family Nitrobacteraceae; genus Tardiphaga; species Tardiphaga sp. vice154. Next base: position 4,184,416 of record NZ_CP041399.1, on the reverse strand, counting down.
CGATCCCGCGTGACTACGGCATCGGCGGCATGACCGCCTATGGCACGCTGCTTAGCGATTACCGCCACGACTGGCTCCAGCGGGAATTGGTGCGCCCTTTCTATTTCACAGACAATGAGCGGTTGCCGCAATATGCAACCGAGGCCGTTTTGCGCAAGCGGCTCAGCGAGCTATCCTCGGTTGAGACGCTGTATGGCTGGAGTGCCGAGTCCGTGACACAGGACGAGGATGGCGTCGCAGTTGTGCTCCGCGGACGAGGGACCGGGGATACGCGCCAACTGCAGGCGGAGTATGTTATCGGTTGCGACGGCAGCCGCTCATTTGTCCGGGATGCGAGCGGCATCACCCAGACCAAATCGGATCACGATCGGTTGATGGTGCTTCTCGTGTTCCGTTCCGAAGGGCTGCACAAACTGCTCGAACGCTACCCGAACAAGTCGTTTTACAATGTTCTGCATCCCGATCTGAAAGGCTATTGGCGCTTTTTCGGCCGTGTCGATCTCGGCACGACGTGGTTCTTCCACGCGCCGGTGCCGATGGGCACCACCAAGGACAACTTCGATTTCCGCGCGCTGCTTTATGAGGCGGTCGGCGCGGAGTTTGACGTCGCGTTCGATCATGTCGGTTTCTGGGAGCTGCGCGTCGCGACCGCCGACCGCTACCGCAACGGCCGCGTGTTCGTTGCCGGTGACGCCGCCCACAGCCATCCGCCATATGGCGGCTATGGCATCAATACCGGCCTCGAAGACGCCGCCAATCTCGGATGGAAACTGACGGCCGTCCTGCAGGGCTGGGCCGGCCCGGCATTGCTGGACAGCTATGATAGCGAGCGGCGCCCGGTATTCGTGTCGACCGCACGCGACTTCATCGAGAAGGCGATCGAGAGCGACCGCGATTTTCTTGCCGCTTATGATCCCGCAACTGACAAAGCGGCTTTCGAGGCCGAATGGCAGGCGCGGTCGTCCGGCGCCCGCTCGGAGGTGCAGTCGTTCGAGCCTAACTATGAGGGATCACCCCTTGTAACTGGGGCGCACGGCCGCTCGCCGAGCGCCATTGGCGCCCATGAATTCGTTGCACGTGCGGGGCATCATCTGGCGCCATATCGCATGGCTTCGGGCCGCGACGTCTATGACGAACTGGGAACGGGTTTCACGCTGATCGATCTCGGTGCCGTTCCGGAATTCGTGACGAAATTCAAGTCGGCTGCAGACGCGTGCCGCGTGCCGTTGAAGATCGTGACGGAGCCAAGCGACGCGGCGCAAGCGCATTACAACGCAAGCCTGATCCTGGTGCGGCCCGATCAATTCGTTGCGTTCAGCACGAATGATGCGTCGAGTGATGCCCGAGACGTGTTGCAACGGGCGATCGGCAATACTGGCTGAACGAACGCGATTGCGACCGACACGACGACGCCGGGAACACGGCGCGAATCTAAAGGGGAGTACCAAGGAATGAGCCGTCACAGCGCTGCGCATTTTTTCCTTGAAGGGCTCGTCGACCTCGGCGTCGAATATATATTCGCCAATCTGGGTACCGACCATGTCTCGCTGATCGAGGAGATTGCGCGCTGGGACGCTGAGGGCCGCCAGCATCCCGAGGTCATTCTCTGCCCGCATGAGATCGTCGCGGTGCATATGGCGGGCGGTTACGCGCTCGCGACCGGACGGGGCCAGGCCGTTTTCGTGCATGTCGATGCCGGCACCGCCAATGCCTGCATGGCGATCCAGAATCTGTTCCGCTATCGGCTTCCGGTGATGCTGTTCGCAGGCCGCGCGCCGTTCACGCTGCATGGCGAGTTGCCGGGATCGCGCGATACATATGTGCACTTCGTGCAGGATCCGTTCGACATTGCCAGTATCGTCCGTCCCTACGTCAAATGGGAGTACTCGCTTCCGTCGGGCGTCGTCGTGAAGGAGGCGCTGGCGCGCGCCAGCGCTTTCATGCAGAGCGCGCCCCCTGGACCCGTCTACATGATGCTGCCGCGCGAGACGCTGGCGGAAGAGTGGGATACCGAGCAGATGCCGACCTACGCGTCCGCGCGCTACGGCAGCGTCGAACTCGGCGGCATCGATCCGGAACGCATTGATAAGATCGCACGCCGCTTGATGGCGGCCAATAAGCCGATCGCGATCACCGCCTATCTTGGACGCAAGATTGAAGCCGTGAAAAATCTTGAAGCGCTTGCGCTCGCCTGCGGTATCCGTGTCGTCGAATTCAATTCGATCGACTTCAACATTTCGCAGGCGTCGCCGTGTTTCGCCGGCTTTGATCCGCAACCCGTTCTCGACGACGCCGATCTAGGTTTTCTGCTCGATACCGACGTGCCGTTCATTCCGCAATACGCTAGGCGCTTTGCCGAGATTTACTGGATTCAGGTCGATGAAGATCCGCTCAAGGCGGATTTTCCTATGTGGGGTTTTCCGACAGATCTGCGCATCCAGGCTGACTGCGCTGCGGTCTTGCTCCAAGTGCTCGAACGCGTGCAGTCGCTGGCGGACGACACCTATCGCAAGACGGTTGCGAAACGGATGGCGAGCTGGGACGACGCCCGCGCTGCCCGCGCGGCCAAGAGCAAATCCGCCGCCGCGGCGCAAGGAACGGTGGGCAGCCTCAGCGCGGCCTATGTTCTTGCCGCGCTGAACGATAAACTGTCATCGCAGGACGTCGTCATTAACGAGGCGATCCGCAATGGCCCAATTGTGCAGGAGCAGATCGTTCGCACGACTCCGAAGAGCTATGTAGGTCTCGCTGGCGGTGGCCTAGGCTTTTCAGGCGGTATGGCGCTCGGGCTGAAGCTCGCGCAGCCAACCCGGCGCATTGTCCAGATCATCGGCGACGGTGGCTTCCACTTTTCTTCGCCGGATTCGGTCTATGCCGTCGCGCAGCAATACCAACTTCCGATCTTCACCGTCGTGCTCGACAATGGCGGCTGGCAGGCCGTGAAGTCGTCCGTGCAGCGTGTCTATCCCAAGGGCGCCGCGGCTGCCGGCAACAACTTCCAATCGCGATTGCGTTCTGGACGGCAGGACGAACGGCGAAGTTTTTCCGAGGTTGCGCGGGCGTTTGGCGCCCATGGCGAGCATGTGAGAGATCCGGAAGTACTGGCGGGTGCAATCGATCGTTGTCTCGCCGTTGTTGATGGCGGTCGCGCCGCCGTGTTGCACGTCGAAATCACCCCGCTTTGAGGGGCAAGCGGCCGTCAGAGCCGTTCAGATTTTATGATCAATCGGGAGGATAACATGAGAGCCGGATCTATTGCCGCGTTGTTGTGCCTAGTTCTCGCATCGCCTGTTACGATCGCCGGAGCATCGGATGAGGCGAGCGGCTATCCGAATCGCCCGATACGCCTCGTCGTCGGCTTCACCGCCGGCGGCGGCAACGACATCATCGCCCGCGTAGTCGGGCAAAGGTTGTCGGAGAGCCTCGGTCAGCCTGTCATCGTCGAAAACAAGCCGGGCGCCGGCGCAGTTATCGCCACCGAATTCGTCGCGCGATCCGCGCCCGATGGCTATACGCTGCTGATAGGTGCGAGCGGCGCGATGGTCATAAATCCCGCCGTATATGAGAAGCTCAATTACGACACGCTGCGCGATTTCGCTCCGATCTCGGAACTGGGCTCGTTTCCGCTGATGCTGATCGTCAAGGCGTCTTCGCCGTTCAAGTCCGTCGCTGATCTGGTGACTTATGCAAAAGCTAACCCTGGGAAGGCGAATTATTCGTCGTCGTCTGCTGCCTTCCAGCTTGCGACCGAACTCTTTAAGCAGAAAACTGGCGCGCCGATGCAGATGATTCCCTACAAGGGTGCCAATGAAAGCGTCACGGCCGTGATCGCCGGTGACGTCATGGCGAGCATCGCCGATGCCGGCCCGGTGATGGGCCAGGTCACCGGAGGCGAGGCGCGCGCACTTGCGGTCGCCGCGCCCAAACGGATTGCGGAACTTCCCGATGTGCCGACGATGAAAGAAGCCGGCGTGGACTTCGAGGCCGTGCTGTGGAGTGGGGTCTTCGCGCCGAAAGCAACGCCACCTGCCATCGTCAAGAAGCTGCAGGACGAATTCGTCCGAATCGCGCGGATGCCGGACGTGGTCGCGCGTCTCAAGATCCTGAGCATCGATTCCGTCGGCAGCACGTCCGCGGAATTCACCCGGATCATCGCCGCTGACATCGACCGCTGGGTTGCAGTGGCGCGCGCCGGGAACATCAGGTTGACGCAATAGCTTTAAAGCAGAGGGCCGGTCATGAGCGACGATCGTATTCGTCTGAAAGCTGACGTCGTGGTTGTTGGCGCGGGACCGGTCGGGCTCACGCTCGCGATCGATCTGGCGTGGCGTGGCGTCAAGGTGATCGTCGTCGAAAGCCGCTCCCGCGGTGAACCGCCGAGCGTGAAGTCGAACCACGTGTCGGCGCGATCGATGGAGATCTTCCGTAGGCTTCGCGTCGCCGGAAAAGTGCGCGACGCCGGTCTGCCTGCGGATTATCCCAACGACATCGCCTATCGCACCGCTTTTCTCGGACGTGAGATTACGCGGATTCCGATTCCTTGCCGCGCGAACCGCTATACCGCCAAAGGCGGCCCCGACACTGAGTGGCCGACCGCGGAGCCGCCGCATCGAATCAACCAGATTTATCTGGAGCCGGTGCTGTTTGCGCATCTCGAAGCGATGTCGAATGCGCAGATCCTTTCAGCGACCACGCTGACGGATTTTGCGCAATCTGAACAGGGCGTGCTGGCGCGCGCGACGGACACGCAGGGCAGGGTGGTTGAGATCGCCTGCACCTACCTGGTGGGCTGTGATGGCGGCCGCTCCGGGGTCCGGAAGGCCATCGGCGCGACGTTGAGCGGCGACGCGGCCCTTCAGTATGTTCAGTCTAGCTATATTCGTGCGCCAAGCCTGCTGTCGATGTTGCTTGATAATGGCGGCGTGCCAGCCTGGGCCTCCTTCTCGCTCAATCCGCAACAGTCGGGCAACGTCTATGCAATCGACGGCAAAGAGACCTGGCTGGTTCACGTCTATCTCAAACCCGGCTTGACTGACTTCGACGCTGTCGATCGTGACCAGGCGATCCGCACTGTTCTCGGCGTCGACGGAACATTTGCGTACGATCTCCTGAGCAAGGAGGACTGGATCGGTCGCCGGCTGATCGCCGACCGCCTGCGGCGCGACCGCGTCTTCATCTGCGGCGACTCCGCCCATCTTTGGGTGCCTTATGCCGGTTATGGCATGAATGCAGGGATCGCCGACGCTGCGAACCTGGCGTGGCTCTTGGCGGCGCGCCTTGCGGGCTGGGGCGCCGAGGAGATTCTTGCAGCTTACGAAGCCGAACGGCTGCCGATCACTGAACAGGTGTCGCATTTCGCGATGAACCACGCCCATGCCATGACCAAAGCCCGTGGAGCAATCTCGTCCCAGATCGACGCAGAAGGGCCGGAGGCCGATGCTTATCGCGCCTCGATCGCGAGATCGACCTACGATCTCAACGTTCAGCAATATTGCTGTGCAGGTCTCAATTTCGGTTACTATTACGAACGATCACCGTTGATACTTTACGACGACGAGCCTGCTCCGCCTTACGCCATGGGCGAATTCACGCCGTCCACCGTACCGGGCGCCCGCGTACCGCATTTCATGCTCGCTGACGGGCAATCGCTATATGATGCGTTTGGTCACGGCTACACCCTGTTGCGCTTCGATCCAACCGTGGATGTGACTGCGTTAATTGGAGCGGCGGACAGAACGGGCGTTCCGATCGACCTCCTCGACATATCCGCTGCGTGTGTACCCGATGTTTACCGGCAAAAGCTCCTGCTGGCCCGCCCAGACCAGCACGTCGCCTGGCGTGGCGATCAGCCCCCTGCGGATCCAGAGGCGCTCGTCAATGCTATCCGAGGAGCAGGAACGAGTCACGCTACTGAGTGACCGCTGTTGGCGGATATTGTTCCAAGCGGCCGTAGGCCCCAATCAAGGGTAACCCAGCGTTTAGGCCTCGCGGATGCTGCCAAGCGATCTCAATCTTCCGCTTCCTTCATCTTTGCGATCAGCCGCTCAGCGACCAGCCGCGTCGACGGCGAGGCAGTGCGCGCGGCCAGCTGCACCAGCGTGACCTGCGTCGCTTCGAGCCGCTTGTCGCGCAGCGGGATCGCGACCAGCGTGCCGGCCTTGATCGAGGGCATCGCCGTGTCGCGCGGCAGGAAGGTCGCGAGTTCGGTGCGCGCCACGACGGTCTGCGCGAAAGCCAGTGAATTGGTTTCATTGCAGACCTCGAGGTGCACACTGGCCTGCGCGCAGGCCTTGTCGAGCTCCTGCCGAATGCCGAACGACGGATCGGGTACCACCACGCGCAGCCCGGCGAGATCGTTCATGCTGCACGATGTCCGGCCTGCCAAGGCATGCTCTGGCGCCACGATCAGGTGCACCGACTGCCGCATCCGTGCCAGCTCGATCAGGTCGCGCCGCGGCGCGCGGCCAAAGATCAGGCCGAGATCGACCTCGTTCTGGCCGACCATCTCGGCAACGTCGCGCGATCCAACCGCAGTTACGGACATCGAAATCCCCGGATAATCGCGCGAAAGGCCAACAAAGAAGTCCGGCAGGAAGCTCGCCAGCATACCCTCGACGGTGGCGATCTTGACCTGGCCGCGGCGCAGCGAGTCGAATTCTTCGACTCGGCTGCGCAGGCCGTCGAGCTGGGTGCGGTTCTCGACGGCGTAGCGGTACAGCACGTGGCCAGCGTCGGTCAGGTTCATGCCGCGCGCGCCGCGCTCGAACAGCTTCACCGACAGCTCTTCCTCCAGCCCCTGGACCTGCCGGCTGATCGCTGACGGCGCGATCCGCAGCGAAGCAGCGGCCTGCTTGATCGAACCGCACTCGGTGACCATCCGGAAATAGCGTACGGCAGTGGATTCGATCATGAGCTACGCCTTGGTTCGGCTGCCCCATATTCCAGCAGCAGTTGACTAGCGTTCTGATTTTCAGTCCGCTTGCGTCGAAATTCAATGCTTTTATTGGAAATCTGGATTTGCAATGCTTTTGCCAGACACGCCCACCCGTCCTTGATGGAGAATATGGATGTATCGTCCCTGGCTCGTCCGCATCTCAGGCTCGCTGCTGCTGGCGATCGCCAGCCTCGGCGCTTCATCCCTGGCTTCCGCCCAGGACGTCATCCGCTTCGGCGCGCCGTTGCCGATCACCGGGCCGCTGGCGCCGGAAGCCGTCAAGCAGCAGCAGGGCTACGATCTCTGGGCCGAACAGGCCAACAAGGCCGGCGGCATCGACGTCGGCGGCAAGAAATACAAGGTCGAGATCGTCTACTCGGATTACCAGTCCAACACCCCGCGTTCGGTGCAGGCTACCGAGCAGATGATTACGCAGGATAAGGTGAATTTCATGTTCGGCCCGTTCGGCTCGGGAGCCGCCAAGGCCGCCAGCACGATCGCCGAAAAATACAAGATGCCGATGCTGGCCGCGACCGCGTCTTCCTCGCAGGTGTACGACCAGAATTACAAATATCTGTTCGGCACTTTCACGCCTAATGACACTCTGACCACGCCACTGACGCAGTTGGTCAAGGCCAAGGCTCCGGACGTCAAGAAGGTCGCCATTCTCGCGCGCAACGACCTTTTCCCGCTCGCGATTGCGCAGGAAATGGAAAAATCGGCTAAGGCCAACGGGCTGGAAGTCGTTTATTCCGAGAAATATGCGATCAACACGCTCGATCATTCCGCGACGCTGTCGCAGATCAAATCGCTGTCGCCGCAATGGATCTTCATCACCGGCTACACCAACGATCTATTGCTGATCCGCAAGCAGATGGTCGATCAGCAGATGAAGGCCGGCGTTGTCACCATGATCGCGGGGCCGGCCTATCAGGAGTTTATCGAATCGGCAGGTCAGAGCGCGGAGAACATTTCCAGCGCGTCGTGGTGGCATCCGGCCGAGCAATATGCCGGCAAGGACATCTTCGGTACCACCGCCAATTTTGTGAAGCTGTTCAAGGACAAGTACAAGCTCGAGCCGGACTATGCGCACGCTTCGGCGGCCGTTTGCGGTGCTCTGTTTCAGATGGCAATCGAACGTGCCGGATCGCTCGACCGCGATAAGGTGCGCGATGAACTCGCCAAGATGGACGTCGTGACCTTCTGGGGGCCGGTGAAATTTGGTAGCAACGGCCAGATCAATTCCCTCGAGCCGCCGGTCTTCCAGATCCAGGGCGGCAAGCCGGTAGTGCTGTTCCCGGATGCCATCAAGCAGGGCGAATTCAAGCTAGGCGTGAACTAAGCGCCGAATTCGCCCTGAGGAATCGACATGCTGGCAGTCCAGGTCCTGATCAACGCTTTGGTGCTGGGCTGCCTCTATGCCTGTATCGCGATCGGCTTTTCTCTGGTTTGGGGCGTACTCAACGTCATCAACCTGATCCACGGCTCGTTCATCGTGCTCGGCGCCTATCTGGCGTGGGGCGCCTATCAATGGGCGGGGATCTCGCCGTGGTACGCGCTGCTGTTCGCAGCACCTTTGTTCTTTGCCTTTGGCTACCTGCTGCAGCGGCTGCTGCTCAATCGCGTGATCTCCGCCCCGGTGCTGGTGACGCTGACGCTGACTTTCGGCCTCGACCTGATCCTCAACAATGCGATGATCTATTACTTCAAGGCTGATTACCGCAAACTGACGCTCAGCCCGCCGACCGGCTCGATCTCGCTGTTCGATGTGGTCGTCCCCGTCGATCGCCTGATCGCTACGGCCTCGGCGCTGGCGCTGACCGTGCTGCTCTATCTGCTGCTGCGCCGTTCCAAAGTCGGCCGCGCCATCGTCGCCGTGCGGCTCGACCGGGACGCCGCGGTGCTTATGGGCGTCGACTTCAAATCTATTTATGCCATCGCCTTCGGGCTCGGCGCCGCGCTGGCCGGCTGCGCCGGCGTGCTGATGGCACTTATCTTCCCGATCTCGCCGCTGACCTCGTCGGCTTATCTAGGCAAGGCGTTCGTCGTCTGCGTACTCGGCGGGCTGGGCTCGGTGTCCGGTGCGCTGGCGGGCGGCCTGCTGCTGGCGCTGGTAGAGGGCATCGGCTCGGTCTATCTCGGCCCGGCGCATGCGACCACGTTGTCCTTCGTGTTGCTGATCGTCTTCCTTGTCGTTCGCCCGCAAGGCTTGCTTGGCCGAAAGGGTTTCGAATGACCCGGATCAGTATCGCCCTTCTGCTGCTGATCGCCTGCGTCGCCTCGCTGCCGCTGTTCGGCGGTGCCTATGCGCTGCGGCTCGGCACCATCGCCTGCATGTACGCGGTGTTCGCGTTGTCGTGGAACATCGTCGGCGGCTTTGCGGGTTATCCGTCCTTCGCCACCGCGGCATTCTTCGGCGTTGGCGCCTATGCAACTGGCATCCTGCTCAACAAGGGTATGCCGCTGACCGTCGCATTGGTAGCCACGCTGGTGGCGTCGTTCCTGCTGGCTGGGGCGCTCGGCGCCGTGCTGTTGCGGCTGCGCGGGCACTACTTCGCCATCGCCAGCCTCTCTTTGGTCGAGGTGTTCCGCGAACTGGTCAACAACGCCACCGACCTGACCGGCGGCGGCATGGGGCTGAACATCCCGCTCACCTCCGGCGCCGGTATTCTCGCCGACGCGACCTTCTTCTTCTACGCGATGTGGGGCCTGCTGGTGCTCACGGCCTTGGTCGTCATCGTGATCGCCGCTTCCAAACTCGGCTTCGGCCTGAGCTGTATCCTGCAGAACGAGACAGCGTCCAACATGGTCGGCCTCAACGCCACGCTCTACAAGAGTATCGCCTTCGGTCTCTCTGCCTGTTTCGTAAGCTGTGCCGGCGGTATTTATGCGGCCTGGGTGCACTACATCGATCCGTCGGACGTATTCGACATCCTGTATTCGGTGAAGCCGATCGTGATGGCGCTGATGGGTGGGCTCGGCTCGCCGTTTGGCGTGGTGTGCGGCGCGTTTCTCTATCTCGGTCTCGAGGAGGTCGTGTGGCGCAACTACATCCAGATCCATTCCGGCGTGCTTGGCGTGCTTATCATCATCCTACTGCTGTTCCTGCCGCATGGCCTGATCTCGCTGCGGCGAGGCATGTTCTGGCGGAAGGCAAAGCATGTCTGAGATGCCCCACGAAATCCTGCACCTGAGCAACGTCTCGCGAAACTTCAGCGGACTGAAGGCGCTGAGCGACGTGTCGATCTCCGTTACCAAGGGCGAAGTGCTCGGCCTGATCGGCCCGAACGGGGCCGGGAAGACCACGCTGGTCAATACCATCTGCGGCGTCACGCCGGCCAGCTCCGGCATCGTCACCTTCGACGGCCGCGACATCACGAAGATCAAGACCTACCAGGCGGCGCGGCTCGGCCTGTCGCGCACCTTCCAGATCGTGCAGCCGTTCGCCGAATTCACCGCGCTCGACAATGTCGCCGCGGCTGCCCTGTTTTCGCAGCCCGGCGAGAGCCTGAAATCGGCCCGCGAGGAAGCCCGAGCGCATCTCGCCTTCGTCGGCCTTGAGGCGCAGGCCGACCGGTTGGCGGCGACGCTGACGCTGGCGATGCGCAAGCGGCTCGAACTGGCGAAGGCGCTGGCGATGAAGCCGAAGCTGCTGTTTCTCGACGAGGTCAATGCCGGCCTGAACAGCGCTGAGGTCGAACGCGCTACCAGACTAATTCATCAGCTCGCCGCCTCAGGCATCACGATCGTGATGATCGAACATCTCATGAAGGTGGTGCTCAACGTCTGCACCCGTATTGCCGTGCTGCATAACGGCCAGTTGATCGCCGACGGCCAGCCCCGCGACGTCATCAAGAATCCTGCCGTGATCGACGCCTATCTCGGCCAGCAATATGCAAAACGGAACGCCGCCCGTGGATAGACCCATGATCCTTGAACTCAGCCAGGTCCGCGCCGGCTACGGCGAGATCCAGGTGTTGTGGGGCATCGACATGGCGGTGCGAGCCGGTCAGATCACGGCGCTGATCGGCTCCAACGGTGCCGGCAAGACCACCCTGATGCGCGCGCTATCCGGCCTGATCCCGATCCTGTCCGGCAAGTTCTTTTCCGAGGGCGAGGATCTGTCGACCGCGACAGCGGGGAAAATCCTCGCGCATGGCATCGTGCATGTGCCCGAAGGCCGCCGGCTGTTCGGCGCCATGAGCATCGAGGACAATCTGCTGATGGGCTCCTATTCGCGCTCGGTTACCCGCGCCGTGATCAACCGCGACCTGGACCGCGTCTACACCACGTTTCCGAAACTCCGCGAGCGTCGCAACCAGGCAGCGGCGACCTTGTCCGGCGGCGAGCAGCAAATGTGCGCCATCGGCCGAGGCCTGATGAGCGCGCCGCGGCTGCTGATGATCGACGAATTGTCGCTCGGCTTGTCGCCTCTGCTGGTGGAGCAACTGGTGGCGGCGCTGCGCGGACTGAATGCCGAGGGCATGTCGATCCTGCTGGTCGAGCAGGACGTTACCACCGCGCTCGACCTCTGCCATTCCGCCTACATCATGGATATGGGCCGCATCGTGCGCACCGGGCAGGGCGCCGAACTGCTGGCTGATCCCATCATTCGCGACGCCTATCTCGGCGTCCTCGAAGACTAACCTCCATTCACTGCAAAGAGGCCAACATGATTGAGACCGTCGAATCAGCCAATAGCGGCTATCGTTTCATGCCGGGCGTCAGCCAGTACTCCTGCGGTGTTGGCGCGCTGCCTGGCTTCACGCTGGAGCGCGTGCGCTTCTCGAAGGTGGTGCCGCTGAAGCAGGGCTTTGCGATGATCGCGGACATCATCAAGCAGGCCGGCCGGCCGCTGACGTCGTTCGCGGCCTGCGAGTTGCGCTCGCCGGCCCCCTTCACCGAGCAGGGCTTCAAGGATTTCAACGAGATCTACATCAAGACCCTGATGGAGTGGGGCGTGATGAAGGACGGCGTCAACCCGGTGGCGCGCAGCAACGTCTGTCCGAAGATCGATCCGCCGTCGGAGCCCGGTTTCCATGCCTTCACCTTTGCGACCGTCGCGGCCGGTGCGCCCAATTCCTTCGTGGTGGCCGGCAGCGGTGAGTCCGCAGAGGGCAAGGGCGATTATCGCGACAACACCGTTCGCCTTGGTGATGTCAGCCCGTCCGCGATGCTGGAGAAGGCAAAATGGGTGCTCGACGAGATGGAGCGCCGCATGAGCGCATTCTCCGGCACTTGGGATCAGACCACCGGCGTTCAGCTCTACACAGTGCAGGACGTCTACGCCTTGCTGGAGAGCGAACTCGGCGGCCGTGGCGCGTTTCGCAATGGCGTGACCTGGCATTTCAACCGCCCGCCAGTGGTCGATCTGGAATACGAGATGGACTGCCGCCGCGTTCACATCGAGCGCGTCGTCGAGATCTGAGCCGGTTCAAGCGGCGGAAAGTTCAATGATTTAGGTCCAAGCAGAGGTGACCGGAGTGCTGGCGAACTACATCGCGCAGCTGGCAGGCCGCTGTCATGGCGGCAGATTAGGCTGATAGCAAAGTCTACGTCGTCGAAGTCGATGCGAACGCAGCTAGCGTCACCATGTCGATCGAAAATACCCGTGGGAAAATCTGAGGACTGGGTGCAACTCCGCGCGGTCAGCAATCGCCTATCTGCAAGATAGGGCGTGGCTGCGCTTCAGAAACTGTCCGGCCGCCTATGGCGGATATTGTTGATTTAGTAGCCGATTTGTCGAGCTTCAAATGAGCGAACAGCATCTCGACCTTCTTCCTGCGACGCCGGGAGCGTTCGTAAGCTGGCGTGTCAGCTAGTGCTCGGGCAGCATCGCGCGCATCTTCATGAAGGTCACGCGGCACTTTGCGCTCCGGCGTGTTCGGGCTGCACTTTTCCTTGAGGGCGCAGGCCTGACAGTCCGACTTGCTCGATCGGTACAGCCGCGTTCCTTCCTTAGTGATGCCGGAGCGGGGTGTCGTGTAGGCCCGCCGGAACTGGACCAGCAACTTTCCCTGCGGACATGTGTAGTGGTTGCGGTCGGTATCGAAGACGAAGTCGGATCATGAAAAGGTGCCGTCGGTCCGGTTGGACTTGTCGAACACCGGGATGTGCGGTTCGATCTGCCGCTCCTTCACTAGCCATGCCAGGTTCGCAGCCGAACCATATGCGCTGTCAGCGGCAAGATGACGAGGCTTAAGGCCAACGCGGCGGGCTGTTCGATCGATCATAGTGCGAGAGGCGCCGACTTCCGCCTGGCGGATGGCCCGACTGGCCTCAACGTCAACAATAACGGCGTTCTCGGTGTCGATCAGATAATTTGTGGCGTAGGCGAAGAAGGCGTGGCCCTTGTGCGCACCGGTCCATTGCGCCGCCGGATCGGCCGGCGACACGAACTTGGGCTTCACCTCGCTGGCCGCACCGAAGGCCGCATCGTCCAGCGTTGCCAGATACTCGCGAATGGCCCGCCCCGCATCGGCATCGAAGCCACCGGTCCGCCACCGATCGTCGGGAACAGAGCGCTGCTTGTTGGCATCTGCCGCGATGAGGCTTGCGTCCACAGCGAACCCTTCGCCACCGACCAGGCCTTCCTGCATGCACCGCTCCACGATCGTCTCGAACAGATGCCGCAGGATATCGCTCTGCCGGAACAGGCCATGCCGATTGCGCGAGAACGTGGAATGATCCGGCACCTTGCCGTTGAGCCCCAGGCGGCAGAACCAGCGATAGGCCAGATTGAGGTGAACCTCCTCGCACAGCCGCCGCTCGGACCGGATGCCCATGCAGTAGCCGACGATCAGCATCCGCATCATCAACTCGGGGTCGATCGAGGGACGGCCGATGGTGCTGTAAAACGGCTTTAGCTCAGTACGCACCCTTGCCAGGTCGAGAAATTGATCGATGCGCCTAAGCAGGTGATCGTCGGGATGTGGTCGTCGAGACAGAAATCGTAGAACAACTGCGCCGGTGCCGTCTGCATCCCCATCATCGTCCTGCTCCTTGCAAAGCAATACCAAGATGGAATCACGGCCGCCGACGCCTATCAAGCGAAGACTTAATCAACACAATCGGCGCCAAGCGGTCGTAGGCGCGCACGACGGATTGCGAGGGGGGCAGCGGCGGCGGCAGTGTGAGTGCCGTCATGTCCGGCCGAGATGGCCTGCGGGGTTGCCGTAGGCTATTACTGCTTGGTTGCGACCCAGCGTCCCGCGCATCCATCGGATCGCTGAAAACTTCCCGATCCGGTACGGCCGGAGAGGCGGCCCTGGCTGGTGACGCGAATGCCGCTGTAGTTTCCGCTTCCACGCACGCTTCCATTGGCGCTCACCGCCGCGCTGCCGTTACCGTTTTTTCCCATCATCCTTCCGCTCGTCACGACGAATTGTTCCGTGAGGGTGTCGGAACAGCCGGAGGTGCCTGCGCTCGATATCGACCAGACGCCGTCGAAATTTCCGCCGCCGCCACCAGCGCCGTTGCCACGGTTGCGCGGCGCGGTCTCCTTGCGCGGCGCGCGGCGCTCCGAGCGTTCGCGGGGCGCAGGCGCTCCCGATCGAGGTTCCGGGGAGGAGCCCGACAACGTCTTGTTGTCATTGCCAAGGCTGCCGCCGGTGGCGCCCTGGGCAAAGGCCGCGCAGCCAGACAGAATAAGCGCTGCGCAGATCATCAATCCGGATCGAAGGCACATATCAATGGCTTTCCAAAATGGCTTGCTTACAATTTTGCGTCGGGACCATTGACGGTGTTGGCGCAGATTGCGCCGACTACCGGGCAGGATCTACCAGCCTTGCTGCACTGATCGATGGCGGCATCGCGCGCCTGCGCCAGCGTCGAGCGCTGCACCAGCGACCAGTTGCCGCCCAACGCCGCGAAGGCGCCGCAACTTGTACCGAAGAACGACAGCTCGAGCGGGCAGGCGGCCGTGCCGCATTTGGCGCGAGCCTCGGCGACTGCCGACTTGCGCGACGGCTGATCCCACGACATGCCCCACTTCTTGTCCTTGACGTCGAACACGATCGAGCCCCACGGCTTCAAGTCCTTGGTCCCGCGCAGCCGTTGCAGCAGGCCTTCGGTCGCCTCGCCGGTGGGCGGCAGGTTGCCTTTGAGCTGGAAATCACGGATCGCCACCGCGATACCATTCTTGCTGTTGAGTGGCCCAGGATCGAAATTCAGCTCGTAAAGCCGATCGCTGATTTCGGTCAGCTTGATGGGATCGGTGACCGGCAGGCGATCGAAATCAATATTGGGCGCGTCGGGCAGCCGAGCTTCCTGCACTGGTTTTTCCGGAACGATCAGCGGCACGGCGGGCGCCGGTGCGACGAAATAGAAGGTGCCGTCGATCGGTGACGACGACACCCATGGCTGCTGCAAGCCGCCGGTGGCGCGCTTCACCGCAAGGCCGACCTGATTGAAGGTCTGAAAAATATCGAGCCCGGACCGGCGCACCATCGTCGCCAGCGCCTTGGTATAGGGGCTGTTGCCGTTGGTACCGTCCTGGGCAACGCTGCCGGGCTGGGTGGCGTAGGAGATAAGTGTGCCCTCCGGCGCGCGCATCTGGGCAAGGCCCCCTTCGGCCGCGCGCAGGCCGCGGGCACCGAACGGATTGTTGCGGCATGCATCGAGGATAACCATGTTGAGCCGGGTGCCCGAGCCCTGCATCTGCCGCAGCACCAGATTGACGTCGACCATCTGAAAGTCGACGTCCGCTTCGCGGGTCGGGTTGGCATTGACCGGAACCAGATAGTTGGCGCCGGAGATCTGCACGCCGTGTCCGGCATAATAAAACAGCGCGACGTCGGCGCCCTGGATCTGGCGGCCGAAATTCTGCACGGCGGAGTCCAGCGCCGCCTTGTCGAGATCGAGTTGCGCGCCGTCACCGACCAGCGCAAAGCCGAGCGCGGTCAGCGTCTCGCCCATCAGCTTTGCATCGTTTCTGGGATTATCAAGGCGGGTGATGCTCTGATAGGCCGCGTTGCCGACGATCAGCGCAATGCGCTTTTCGGCACGTGCCGCACCGGCTGCCATCAGCAATGCCGCCATCACCAGCGCGGCAATATGAGCCAGCGATCTCATGCGATGGACGAAATGGTCCATGGTCCTCACCTTGCAATGGGGACCATCCTAGCCGGGATCGCGTGAAGCGCAATTGGTGTGAGACGCAACTTTCATTCGTTGCGCCGATCTGGCCGACCACCTCGACGCGCGCAGCTGCACTATCCAGGCGAACACTCTCAAGCGTGGATTTCGGAGCCACCTTCCGAGTGGCAGAAAGCGGTCAAGCGTCGACGCCCGGAAGGCCGGCGCTCAGCGCTGCAGCGGCCGGGTCGAGCTTCGCGCGATCAAAAGCGGTCGGGTCACGAGCTGCGGCGCTTGCAGATGAATGCCGTTGATCAGATCGATAAGCAGTTCCGCCGTGCGCTCGCCCATCTCGCGATGGCTGATCCGGATCGTCGAGAGCGGCGGATCGACCAGATCGACCAGGGGCATGTCATTATGCCCGATAACAGACATGTCTTCCGGACAATGGCGGCCTTGCTCGCGTAGCGCTTCGTAGACGCCAAGCGCGAGCAGATCGTTGGCGGCGACGACGGCGGTCGCCTCGGGTCGCCTTGCCAACAGGATGCGCGCCGCCGTAAGTCCGGCCTCGCGGGTGAAGGCGTCGGCCTCCTCGATGTCGGCGTCGCTCATCTCCAGGCCGGCCGCATGCATCGCCTCGACGAAGCCGCGCCGGCGCAGCAATCCTGTCGACAGCGACTGCGGCCCGGCAATGTGCACGATGCGGCGATGACCGAGGCCGACGAGATGCTCGGTCGCAAGCTGCATGCCCGCGATATCGTCGGACACGACGGAAGGAACGCGGGCTTCCTGCTCAGCGCGATTGACCAGCACGACGGGCACCTGGCGGCGAAGACAACGCTCGACCGCGTCGTCTTTCAAGGCGACGTTTGCCAGCACCAGCCCGTCGACCCGGCGGGCCGCCAGCATCTGGATGATGTCGATATTGCCGTCGCTGCGCTCGGCCGATTGGTCGGCGACGATCAGCGCATAGCCACGCGAAGACAGCGCGCGCTCCAGCCCGCTGATGATCGGCGAAAAGACGGGGTTGGCGATGTCCGGGACGATGATGCCGATCAGCTTGGAGCGCCCGCTGCGCAGGCTGGCGGCGACCGTATCGGGACGATAGCCAAGCCGTTCCGCCGCCTCGAGGACGCGTCGAACGACGGGCTCGCCAAGTCGCGCCCTCCGCGCAGGATCCAGCGCTCGCGACACCGTTGACGGATGCACCCCAACCTCGCGCGCGACATCCTTGATGGTCGGTGCTGTTGCCATGACCACTTGTACCGGACGGGCTTGACGCGTGCAATCGATTGCATTACCTTCTGTGCAATCGATTGCACATCCAGTTTTGCACGTAAATACCAGGGAGGCTTCATGATCATCGCGCGTCAGCAGGACGTGACGGATGTCGTGCTCGCGGCGATGGACCGCGCGCCCAGTGAGCGGTTGCGTACCGTCATGGCATCCTTTGTCACCCACCTGCATGCCTTCGCCCGCGACGTGAAATTGACCGAAGCAGAATTCGAGTTCGCGATCGATTTTCTCAATCGCATTGGCCAGGCGACGAATGATAGCCACAACGAAGGCGTGCTGTTCAGTGATGCGGTCGGGCTTTCGACACTGGTCTGCTTACTGAACAACGGCCAGGATGGCGCTACCGAAACCGCCGCGGCGCTGCTCGGCCCGTTCTGGCGCGCGAATGCACCGCCGACGGCGAATGGCGGCTCGATCGTCCGCTCGCCCACGCCGGGTCCGGCGCTGTTTTTCGAGGGCCGCATCCGTGACGCGCAGGGCACACCGGTGCCGGGCGTGCGTGTCGATGTCTGGCAGGCCTCGCCCGCCGGCATGTACGAAAACCAGGACGCGGACCAGGCCGACATGAACCTGCGCGGCGTGTTCGACACCGATGCCGAAGGCCGCTTCGCGTTCCGCTCGGTCAAGCCCGCCGGCTATCCCGTCCCGACGCACGGTCCGACCGGCGATCTGCTGCGCGCGCAGCTTCGCCATCCGTACCGCCCGGCGCATCTTCATGTGCTGGCCTACAAGCCCGGCTTCAAGACGCTGATCACCCAGATATTCGTCGACGATGACGAGCATCTCGAGAGCGATGTGGTGTTCGGCGTGACGCGTGCGCTGATCGGCGATTTCCGCAAAGGCGAGGGCGCGTCGCCCGCGGTGGACGTCACCGGCGAATGGTACAACCTCGCCTACACCTTCACGATGGAGCCCGGCGAAGCCGTGCTTCCCCGCCCCCCGATCAAGTGAATTCAATGACAAAGATACTTTCTGGCAAGACGGCGGTCGTGATCGGCGGCTCCGGCGGCATTGGCGCGGCAGCGGCACAGGCGCTGGCTGCCGAAGGCGCGACCGTGGTGGTGACGTGGCGCTCCGGCGAAGCTGCCGCCACTGCGCTATTGGCGACGCTGCCGGGCACCGGTCATCTTGCGCGGCGCGCGGTCGTGGAAGACAGTTCGAGCCTGAACGCGCTCGCGGCGGACGTCGAGCGCACGCTCGGGCGCTGCGATATCCTCGTCAATACCGCCGGCTATACGCGCCCGATCCCGATCGGCGATCTCGACGCGCTGACGGACGAGTTCATCGACGACATGTTCAAGGTGAACTGGCGCGGCCAGTTCGCCGCGATCCGGGCATTCGCGCCGCTGCTCAAGGCGTCCGGCGACGGCCTGATCGTGAACGTCTCCTCGATCGCCGGGCTGAGCGGCGTTGGCTCCAATCTCGCTTATGCAGCGATCAAGGCCGGCATCGATACGATGACCAAATCGCTGGCGCGGGCCCTGGCGCCTGCGGCGCGCGTGATGTCGGTTTCGCCCGGCGTGGTCGCCACCGACTTTGTGCCGGGCCGCGATGCGGCAGCTCTGGAGAAAGTCGCGCCCACCATCCCGCTGAAGCGCGTCGCGACGGCCGAGGATGTCGGCCGCGCCATTTCGGCCTGCGCCACCCATTTGACCTATTCAACCGGCTCGCTGATCGTCGTCGACGGCGGCCGGGCCCTGTGAGGAATTAATGATGCGACCGATGCTCGACAAAATCGTCATCACCTGCGCAGTGACCGGCAACCTGACCCGGCCGGACCAGACCCCGCATCTGCCGATCACGCCGGAAGAGATCGCCGAAGCCTGTCTCGGGGCGGCGGAGGCCGGTGCTGCCGTCGCGCATATCCATGTGCGGGAGCCCGGCTCCGGCGCGCCGTCGATGAAACTCGAATATTACCAGGACGTCGTGGCCCGCATCCGCGCGCGCAACCGCAGCCTGATCCTCAACATCACGACCGGACCCGGCGGCCGCTTCGTGCCGTCAAAAGACGATCCGAAGGTTGCGGATGCCGGCACGACGCTGATGAACCCCGAAGAGCGCGTCGCGCATATCGCTGCGCTGAAACCGGACATCTGCACGCTTGACCTCAACACCATGAACTCCGGCGCCCAGGTCGTCATCAACACGCCGGGCAACGTGCGCCGCATGGCAAAGGTCATTCGCGAGGCTGGCGTCAAGCCCGAGATCGAACTGTTCGATTCCGGAGATATCGCCTTGCTGCACGACCTGCTTGCCGACGGGACGCTGGGCGGTCCGGCGCTCACGTCCTTCGTGATGGGCGTGAAGTACGGCTTCCAGCCGTCGCCGGAAACCGTGCTCTATGCCCGCGGCCTGCTGCCGGCCGGCGCGCATTTCACCGCGATCGGCATCGGCCGCTCGACCTTCCCGATGGTCGCACAGTCGGTGCTGGCCGGTGGCCACGCCCGCACCGGCATCGAGGACGGCGTCTATCTCGAGCGCGGAGTGCTTGCGCCGTCGAACGCCGCCATGGTCGAGAAGGCGCGCCGTATCATCGAGGAGCTCGGCGCCCAGATCGCCACGCCCGCAGAGGCGCGCGCGCTGTTCGACCTGCCGGCCCAGGCCGCATGACATCGCACCGTCGGGATATCGCATGACTTCCAATGATAGCAACTCAATCACCGCCACCTGCGTCCGGCTTGCCGCCAAGGCCGAGCGTATCGAAAACGTCGCCCCCACGGTCGAGCAGGTCACGCTGACCCGAAGTCGCGCGACCGATGCGATCGTCGAGGTCCGGGCCGCCGCCATCAACCCGTCCGATGCCAAGGCGGCGATCGGCTTCATGCCCCACGCGGTATTTCCGCGCACCCCGGGGCGCGATTTCGCCGGCATCGTCGTGGCGGGGCCCGAGGGTCTGCTCGGCAAGCAGGTGTTTGGCTCCTCCGGCGAACTCGGCATCAAGCGTGACGGCACCCACGCCACGCACCTCGTGGTCGAGGCGCAGGCTTTGGTCGAGAAGCCCGAAAACATAAGTCTTGCGGAAGCGGCCGGCATCGGTGTGCCGTTCGTCACCGCCCAGGAAGGTTTTCGCCGCACCGGCATGCCGAAGCCGGGCGAGACGGTGTTGATCCTCGGCCTCAACGGCAAGGTCGGGCAGGCTGCCGCGCAGATCGCGTCATGGCAGGGCGCAAGGGTGATCGGCGTCGTGCGCAAGGACGAGCCCTATGCGGGCCATGCCCATGGCGAGGTCACCGTCGTGGATTCCTCCCGGGTCGACGTCGCCGCGACGGTGCGCGAACTGACCGGGGGGCACGGCGCCGACATCGTCTACAATACGGTCGGCGAACCCTATTACGAGGCCGGCACCAAATCGCTGGCGCATCTCGGCCGGCAGATATTCATCGCCTCCACCCGGGCCACCGTGCCGTTCGATATCTTCGCCTTCTATCGCGGCAAGCACACGTTCTACGGCGTCGACTCGCTGTCGCTGTCGTCGCCCGATGCGGCCGAGATCCTGCGCGACCTGGTGCCAGGTTTCGCCAGCGGCGCGCTGAAGCCGTTCCCGATCAAGCCGGACGCGATCTTCCCGCTGCAGCGCGCGGCGGAGGCCTATGTGGCGGCGCTCGGCTCGTCGCGCGATCGCCTCATCTTCAAGCCGAACGGATAACGCCCATGCATGTCGTCCGCCTGAACGATGCGCCGCGCTACGAGGCGCCCGGCCACAACGACGTCCGGATGTTTCGGCTGCAGGGCCGCGAGGCCGGCCCCGCCGATGTGATGTGGCTCGGCATGAGCCAGATCCTGCCGGGCGGCGAGATCGTGCCGTCCGCCTCGCCGGAGGAAAAGTTCTACGTCGTGCTCGAAGGCGAAGTAACGTTCGAGACGCCGGACGGCCGCGCCGTACTTGGCACCTGGGAT
The DNA here is from genome assembly GCF_007018645.1 of Tardiphaga sp. vice154. NCBI lineage: Bacteria > Pseudomonadati > Pseudomonadota > Alphaproteobacteria > Hyphomicrobiales > Nitrobacteraceae > Tardiphaga > Tardiphaga sp. vice154. The sequence continues at coordinate 4,163,214 of NZ_CP041399.1, read as the reverse complement.
TCCTGCCGCATCGCCCCGAACGAGACCAGGGCGCTGCGCAACGAGACGAAACGCCCGGCAGTGGTGTTGCTTGCAATGCCGTTGCCGTCGACCGCCAGAGGCTAAAGGCCCGGCTCATCAAATGGAGGAAACAATGGATCGTCGACAGTTCATCATCGGATCAAGCCTCGCCGCGACGGCTGCGCTGGCCGGCAGCCCCGCCAGCGCGCAGACCTACCCGACGCAGCTCGTTCGGATCATCGTGCCGTTTTCCGGCGGTAGCATGACCGATATCCTGGCGCGCACCGTGGCCGAGAAGCTCTCGACCAAATGGAAGCAGCAGGTGATCGTCGAGAACCGTCCGGGCATTGCCGGCGTCAGCAGCGTCGCCAAGGGATCGACCGACGGTTCGCAGATCATGCTGACCTCCAACGGGCATAGCGTGGTCGGCGTGGTCAACAAGAACCTCGGCTTCGATCCGGTGAAAGATTTTGCTGCCATCAGCCGGGTGGCGACGACGCCCGCCATTCTCATCGTGCCGCCCGACGCGCCGTTCAAGACGCTTGCCGAGCTGTCCGCGGCCGCCAAGGCCAAGCCGGATGCGCTGAGCTACAGTTCTGCCGGCGTCGGAAGTTCGACCGGCATTGCGGCCGAACTGTTCCGGCAGCTCACCGGCGCAAAGATGGTGCTGGTGCCGCACCGTGGCCTGCCGGAGTCGCAGATCAGCGTGATGCGCGGCGACACCAACCTGGCATTCACCTTCTTCAACGTCGGCGGCGACCTGATCCAGTCGGGCAAGTTGCGCGCTCTGGCTGTGACCGGCAACGCGCGCCTGCCGCAATTGCCCGACGTGCCGACCTTCGCGGAAGCCGGCTTGCCGGGTTTCGTTTACGACAGCTGGTTCGGCATGTTGGCTGCGGCGGCAACGCCCAAGGCGATCGTGAACCAGATCGCCCGCGACCTTGCCGAGGTGATGGCCGATCCGGCTATCGGCAAACAGTACGCGGCCCAGGGCGTCACGCTGACGACCTCCACGCCCGAGGCCTTCGAGACCGAACTGCGCAGCGACGCCGAGCGTTACGGCAAGGTCGTCGTGGCGGCCGAGTCGACGCCGCGCTGACATCGGGTGAATGGAACGACGGCCGTCCGCTCTGGCAAGCGTAGACGGCCGCCGTCGGCGACGCGACGGACTCGGCATCACCTGGGAGCTGTTCGATGTCGAGACGATGTATGTCGGCCTGTTCGTCATCGCGATCATCGGCTTCGGAATGAACGCCGGCTTCGACGCGATCGAACGCGCCGTCGTGCCGTGGCGCAAACGGTAAAGCCGCGTTCGGCGCTTCAGAAACATTCCAGTGTCAGATGCTGCGCAACTGCATCTGCTCAAGCACCGCGCGTCCCAGCAGCCCATAGGGATTGCCGAACGTTTCCATCATCTCGAAATGGTTGAAGTTCGGGTTGACGACGTATTGCACGGGCTTGCCCGCGGCCTTCAGCGCAGCTGCAAAGTCCCGGGTCTGGCGCTGGAATTCGGGCGACTCGTAGCTGCCGTGCGCGAGGAACAGCGGCGTCCGGATTCTCGCCAGATGCCGCTGCGTGCTGAACGCCAGTTCGACCTCGTCGGTAAACTTGACGTATTTCGACCGCGCCGAGAGGCGCACCGCCTTGAGGTCGTACAGGCCGCTGGAAAGCACCGCGCCCTTGATGACGTCGTCCGGCAAGTCGTAATCCTTACGCCAGTCCGTCAGCAGGGCGACGCCGGCGAGATGCGCGCCGGACGAGAACCCCGACAGATAGACGCGGGTGGGATCGCCGCCGAAACTCGCGGCATTGCTTACCGTCCAGGCGATCGCGCGACGCACCTGCTCGACCATAGGTGCCAGTTCGCCGTTCGACTCATCGACCGAGATAAAATCGGGCACGACGTAGTGCGCGCCCGCATGCATCAGCATTTCGCCGGGAAAGGCGTAGTCGGAGGCCGGCCGCTGCCGCCAGGCGCCGCCATGAATATGGATGTGAATCGGCGCCTTGGCCTGCTTCGGCGAGAAGATGTCGAGCTTCTGGATTTCCGTCGGTCCGTAGGCTGCGCGCTTGGGATTGCCGACCCTGGTGCGCATGGCGTCGCTGACCGAGGCGTAGCGCTTGATGACCTGCTGGATGTTCGGCGCATATTTCGGCTGGTCGTAGGCGTCGTCGAGCGCCTTCTGGTCCATGTCGAGCCAGACTTTTGTGGCTGCGTCGGTCGCTGTCTGCGCCGCTGCCGATGTCACACTGGCAACCACGCTGGTTGCGGCAATCCCGGCCAGCAACGTACGGCGGTCGATCGGCATTGGCACATTCGGATGGATCACGGGACGTCTCCTTGCAAAGCTGCGACACGGAAAGCAAGAACGCGGCCACTTCGCACAGGGATCTAGCTCGTCGCCTCCCAGACGCCGTCGCGGATCTGCTTGCGGCCGAATTCGCAGACCATATCGTAAAACCGTTCGGCGGCGACGCCAAGCGATCGCATCTTCGGCCGTGCTGCCATCCATGTGATCGACAGATCGCTGATCGGACTGGCGGAGATGCCGCCTTGCTTCAACAAAGCGCGCACGCCGCAGGCGGGAAGCACGGTGTAGCCGAGGCCGGCAACCACGAGGTCAGTCATCAACGGCAGCGTGTTGGCCTCGAAACGGATATTGGGCTGCAGCCCATGCAGTCCGAGGCCGGTCTCGATGGTCAGCCGTAGGCTGTTCGGCCGCATTGTCAATATCAACGGCAGCCCTGCCAAAGATTTAATCGGCGTCTCCTTGCGCATCGACAGTCGGGCGCTGGCCGGTCCGACCAGCAGCATGCGTTCGCGGCCCAGATGCTGCGACGAAATGCCCTGCGTCGGTTCATTGGTATTAGTGATCGCCACGTCGAGCATGCCGTTGGCGACGAGGTCGCGGAGCTGGCCGCTGGTCTCTTCGACGATGCGGACCAGGATGCGCGGGTAGGCCGCATTGAATTTCTCGACCAGCGGCACGGCGATCAGCCCGCGCGGCGAGGGCGGAATGCCGAACGCCACTTCGCCGGAAGGCTCCAGTGTCACGGCCGCCACGTCGCTTTTCAGCAGGCGCAGCTGGCGATCGATGCTCTGCAGGCCTTCATGTAGCTGCTTTCCGGCCTCGGTCAGCATCATGCCGCGGCCGCCGCGTACGAACAGCGGCGTCTGGAATTCTTCCTCGATCGCCTGGATCTGTCGGCTGAGGGTCGGCTGCGACACGCGCAGCGCCTGCGCCGCACCGCTCAGATTGCCGTGCTCGATCACCGAAAAGAAGAAGTCGATCTTTCGCCTGTCCATCGCGCCTCCATGCCGCAGTATACGTTTTCTGAATAGAACGTATGGAAAAAATTCGATTGCTGCATGTAAATGTCGCCGCTAGGCTTTGCGTCGCTGGGACCCGATCGATTGCACCGGAGCTGAACCAATGCGACGTCTTCTTCGTTTGAGCACGATGTTTGCAAGCCTCTTGCTTGCTACCACGATGTCGGCGGGCGCCCAGGAGCCGATCAAGATCGGCGTGCTGCTGCCCTTCACCGGGCCGCTGGCGAAGAACGGCATTGAGAACTGGGAAGCGATGCAGATCGCCCGCGAGATGATCAACGAGCGCGGCGGCGTCAACGGTCGCAAGATCGAGTATCTGCAGGGCGACGCCACCACGCCGAACGCCGCGATCAGCGAGACCGAGCGGCTGATCACCAAGGAGGGCATCAAGATCACGACCGGCTCGTTCGCGTCGCCGATCGCGATTGCCGTCAGTCAGGCGGCGGAGCGCAACGGGGCATTTCACTGGGAGACGACGGGCGCAGCCGAGATCATCACCCGCCGTGGCTTCAAATACACTTTCCAGGTAGGCGCCCCCGCGCGCAAATACGGCCAGGCTGCGGTCGACTTCGTGTTCGACGATCTCGCCAAGCGCTTGAAAAAGCCGGTAACCGACTTGAAAATTGCGCTGCTGTGGGAGAACCGGGCGTTCGGCAAATCGGTCGGCGACGGCATCCGCGCCTATTCGCAGACCAAGGGCATCAAGCTCGCTTACGACGAAGGCTATGACCAGACTGCGACCGACATGACCCCGATCGTGCAGAAACTGAAGGACGTCACGCCCGACATCCTGATCGCGATCTCGTTCCCCAACGACGCCATCCTGTTCCAGCGCAAGGCCAAGGAGCTCGACTTCAACGTCAACGCCTTTGTCGGCGTTAGTGCCGGCTATTCGTCGCCGGACCTGCGCGACTCGATCGGCGATTCCGTGGTCGGCATTTTCGTCGCCGACTTTCCGCCGAAGGTGAATGCCAACGTGCTGAAGCCCGAGGTTAAGAAAGTCGCCGAGGAGTTCTACAAGCGCTACGAGGCCAAGCTGAAGCGCGCGCCCGCCGGCCATGCCGCGGCTGGGTTCTCGGCGATCTGGGCCTTGTTTACCGAGGTGCTGCCGAAGGCCAAGACCTTCCAGCCCGACGAGCTGCGCGAGATCGCGCTCAAGCTCGACCTGCCGGAAGGATCATTGGTCAACGGCAGCGGCATCAAGTTCACCAATTTCGATTGGGCCGACGATCCGAAGGACGCGGGACAGAACCTGCGCGCATCGATTGGCGTCTGGCAGTGGACCAAGGCCGGCAACGAAGAGGTCTATCCGCCGAGCCTCGCCACCAGCGAAGCCGCCATGGTGCCATTGCCGAAGTGGAGCAACCGCTGAACCGGTTCGCGCGGGGACCCGACCCTCGCGCGGCCGCTCGGTCAATGCCATGAGCACCTTCATCCAGCTTGTCTTGTCCGGTGTGCTGATCGGCAGCGTCTATGCGCTGATGAGCATCGGCCTGACCCTGATCTTCGGCGTGCTGCGCATCGTCAACTTCGCGCATGGCGAATTCCTGATGATCGCGATGTACGGCGCCTGGGCGATCTCGCAGCTGTTCGGGCTCAACCCGTATGTCGCGGCGATCGCCATCGTGCCGGCAATGTTCCTGTTCGGGGCCATCGTTTACCGGCTGGTGGTCAGCCCCGCACTCGACAAGCCGCATCTGGTGGTGGTGTTTGCCACCATGGCGCTGTCGATCTTCCTGCAGAACGCCGCGCTGATGGCGATGACCGCTGATCTGCGCGACATTCCCCCGATCTTTGGCCGCTCGCTGACCATCGGCCCGATCTACCTCAAGGTCGAGCTGCTGCTCGGCTTCCTGATCACCATCCTGTGCACCGTCGCCCTGCAGTGGATGATCAAGAAGACCTATCTCGGCAAGGCGATCCGCGCCACGGTGCAGGACGGCGAGGCCGCGATGCTGATGGGCATCCCGGTGCCGCGCATCTTCCTGATCACCTTTGCCGGCGGCTCGGCGCTGGTCGGCCTCGCGGCCTGCGTCATGCTGCCGCTGTTCTCGGTGTTCCCCTCGGTCGGGCTGAACTTCGTGCTGATCGCCTTCGTCATCGTGGTGCTCGGCGGCATGGGCAGCATCGAGGGCGCGCTGTTCGGCGGCATCTGCGTCGGCGTCATGCAATCGCTGAGCAGCTATTACATCGCGCCGGCGTTCGGACAGCTGTTCTTCTTCGTGCTGTTCCTGCTGGTGATGATTTTCCGGCCGAACGGCCTCCTTGGTCAGCAGGGTGCTGCGACCGTCGGCATGAACGAGTAGGGCCATGTCGAGCATCGTCACCACCACCGTTTCAGAACGCCGCATCCCGGTTTTGCCGGAGCGCGGTCGCATCTCCTGGTTCGAGCTGGCGCTGCTGGCGATCTCGCTGGCGCTTGTCGTGTCGGGCATCGCTCCAAGCCTGCGCGACGTGATCCTGCTCAGCTTCCTGTTCGCAGGGCTGGCGCTGGCGTGGAATATCGCCGGCGGCTATGCCGGCCTGATCTCATTCGGCCATTCGGCGTTCTTCGGCGTCGGCGCCTATACGTCGACCATCCTGCTGACGCGCTATGGCATCTCGCCATGGATCGGGATCTGGGCCGGGGCCGTGATCGCCGCGCTGTTCGGTGCGGTGCTGGCGCTGATCTGCGCCCGGCTGCGTGGCCCGTTCTTCATCCTGTCGACGCTGGCCTTCGCTGAGGTCGTTCGCATCATTGCCCTGAACTGGGCCTCGCTCACCGGCGGACCCGAGGGCCTGTCGATCCCGCCGATGTCCAGCCTGAGCGGAATGGTGTTCGCCTCGAAGGAGACCTACGCCGCGCTGATGCTCGGCTATCTGGTCTTCGTCTATGCGATCACCAAGGGCCTCGAGGCATCGCGCTACGGATACTATCTGTTTGCGATCCGCGACAACGAGGATGCGGCGAGCGCCGCCGGCGTCAACCCGCTGCTCGGCCGAGCGCTGGCGATGGCGTTGAGCGCGGCGCTGACCGGCATCGGCGGATCGCTGTTCGCGCAATATTTCCTCTATCTCGATCCGACCTATGTGATCTCGCCCGAGCTCTCCTTTCAGTTCGCGCTGCTACCGGCCGTCGGCGGCCTCGGCACCGCGATCGGCCCGGTGCTCGGCTCCTTTCTGATCACGCCGCTCTCCGAATTGCTGCGCTCCTATCTCGGCAATGCCGCCGCCGGCCTGCATCTCGTCATCTACAGTTTTGGCCTGATCATCGTGATGCTGTATTTCCCAGCAGGTCTGGCCGGCGCGCTCAACAAATTCAAGCGCCGGAGGCCGACGCCATGAGCGCGCTGCTGGAAGTGCGTCATGTCAGCCGCTCGTTCCGCACGACGCTGGCGGTCAACGACGTTTCGTTCGCGGTCGAGCCCGGCGAACTGCTCGGCCTGATCGGGCCGAACGGCGCCGGCAAGAGTACGCTGTTCAATCTGATCGCCGGCGTACTGCCGCCTTCCTCCGGACAGATACTGTTCGAGGGCAGGCCGGTGACCGGCTGGAAAGCGCACGACATGGCGCGGCTCGGCGTTGCCCGCACTTTCCAGATACCGAAGCCGTACCGGCAATTGTCGGTGATCGAGAATGTCATGCTCAGCGCCTTCCTGCGCGAAAAATCGATCGCGGGCTCCCGCAAGCTCGCGGAGGCGACCTTGGCGGATGTCGGCTTGGCCGATTATGCCGGATCGCCGGCAAGCGCGCTGACGGTCGGCCTGCTCAAGCGTCTCGAGGTCGCCCGCGCGCTGGCGATGCGGCCGAAGCTGGTGCTGTTCGACGAGATCATGGCCGGTCTGACGCCCACGGAAGTCGGCGCGATGACCAAATTCGTGGCCGAGTTGCCGGCGCGGGGCATCACCGTGATCTGGGTCGAGCACGTCCTTTACGCCATCATGAAGACGGCGACGCGCATGGTGGTGATCAACCGCGGCAAGCAGATTGCGGAGGGCACGCCGGCGGTGATGGCGCGCGATCCCGCGGTCGTGAAGGCCTATCTCGGCGAGGAGATGATCCTTGCTTGAAGTTCGCAATCTCAACGCCTCCTACGGCGCCGTTCAGGTGCTGCACGATGTCAATCTCACGGTTGGCGCGGGCGAGATCGTCGGTTTGGTCGGCGCCAACGCGGCCGGCAAGAGCACGCTGATGTTCACGCTGGCGGGGCTGCGCACCACCTATCAGGGCGAAGTCCTGCTCGAAGGCATCGCCATGGAGGGCCTGCCGGCGTTCGAACGACCAGCCAGGGGACTGGTGCTGGTGCCGGAGCGGCGTCGGCTGTTCCCGTTCATGACGGTGCTGGAAAATCTCGAGATCGGCGCCTATGCGGCGGAAGCGCGCGCGGTGGCGCGGCAGACGCTCGACGAGGTGTTTACCTTGCTGCCGGTGCTCGCGGAGCGACGCAAGCAGGTTGCGGGCTCGATGAGCGGCGGCGAGCAGCAGATGCTGGCGATCGGCCGCGCTTTGATGGCGAAGCCGCGCGTGCTGCTGCTCGACGAGCCGACGGAAGGGCTCGCACCGATTTACGTGAAATTGCTGTTCGACCTCATCATCGACCTGCGCGCCAAGGGCCTGACGGTGATGATCGTCGAGCAGAACGTGCACCACGTGCTGCACACCGCCGACCGCGCCTACGTCTTGGAGAATGGCCGCATCGTCATGGAAGGCAAGGGCAGCGCGCTGCTCAATGACGAACGGTTGAAGACGGCTTACCTGGGACTCTGACGATGATCACCGACATTCACTGCCATTTCGTCCCGGACGAATTCTTTCGCTTCGCGCAGGCTCGCGACGAATTCGCGATCCGGATCAAGCGGCGGGAGGGCGATCTCGTTGATCTCGATATCCGCGGCATGCATTTCGGGCTTAACACGACGTTTTTCGAGATGGACAAGCAGCGCGAGCGGATGCAGCGCGACGGCGTGGAGCGGACCATCCTGTCGCTGGCGACGCCGTTCATCGACTATTACCTCGACGCCAAAGTCGCGACCGAGGCGGCGCGGGTGTTCAACGATTCGCTGGCATCGGCCATCGCCCCGGACCGGACCCGGTTCGGTGGCTGGGCGTTGCTGCCGATGCAGGACCCGCAGGCTGCAGCAACGGAATTGCGCCGTTGCGTGCGCGATCACGGCTTTGTCGGCGGCCACATCGCGTCCAACGTGCGCGGCGTCTATCTGCACGATGAACGCTTCGAGCCGATCTTCCAGGCTGCAGTAGATCTCAACGTGCCGCTGTTCGTGCATCCCGCCGATCCGCTAGGCAAGGACCGCACCCGCGAATACGAACTGACCATTGTCGCCGGCTATCTGTTCGACAACACCATCAACATCCTGAAGATGATCTGCTCCGGCTTTCTCGACCGCTGGCCGACGCTGAAGCTGGTCTGCGCCCATGCCGGCGCATTCAGTCCGGTGCTGCGGGCGCGGATGCAGCGCGAGGTCGACACCAATCCGGCGTTGTCGAGCACGCTGACCATGCCGGTGGGCGACTATCTGCGCCGGTTGTATTTCGACACCATCTGCTTTGAGCCAGCAATCCTGCGCTATGTCGCCGACGTGGTGCCGGTCGAGCATCTGATGCTCGGCAGCGACGCGCCGTTTCCGCTGGGCGAACCGGATCCCGTCAACTTCGTCAAAAATGCCTTGCCGGCCGATCAGGTCGAGCTGATCCTGCGCCGCAACTTCGACCGCATGCTGGAGGCTTGAATGGAAATCCGAAGGCTCACCACGATCAAGGACGTGATCTATTTCGAAGGCGGACAGGCTGCGTACGCGCCGGTGACGCGCGTCGCCGCCTGCGCCGTGATTGCCAATCCGCTCGCTGGCCGCGCCCAGGACGACCTCGAACAACTGATCGGCTTCGGCGCCGATCTCGGCGAGCTCCTGGTGCGCGAGGCGCTGACAGTTCTGCCGCGGCCGGCGATCTCCTACGGAAAGGCCGCGATCGTCGGCACCTCCGGCGATCTTGAGCATGCCGCCGCGATACTGCATCCGCGGATGGGCAAGCCGATGCGGGCGGCGATCGGTGGCGGGCAGGCGATCATACCATCCAACGTCAAGATCGGCGCGGTCGGCGCGACCATCGATGTGCCGCTCGGCGACAAGGACGACGTCTGGGTTTTCGACCAGTTCGATACGTTGAGCGTCATGGTGGCCAATGCGCCGCGGCCGGACGAGATCCTCGTCATCGTGGCGCTGGCTGACGGCGGGCGGCCCCGCGCGCGGGTGAAGAAGCCGTCATGACCTCGCAGCCGGCGCAGAACGATGGCGATGATTGCCCCGCTCTGGAGCGTGTTCGGCTCACCGTCAACGGCCGGCTGTTCGAAGCTGACGTCGAGCCGCGACGCCATCTCGGCGATCTGCTCCGCCATGACCTGAAGCTGACCGGCACCCATATCGGCTGCGAACACGGCATATGCGGTGCCTGCACGGTGATCGTCAACGGCGCGCCGGTTCGCTCCTGCCTGATGTTCGCGGGGCAGGCCCATGGCGCCACTATCGTGACCATCGAAGGATTGGCTGCGCCCGACGGCACGCTGCATCCGATCCAGCAGGCGTTCTGGGACCGCCACGGCCTGCAGTGCGGCTTCTGCACGCCCGGCATGATGATGACGATCAAGGCCGTGCTCGCGGACATCCCGGATGCCGACGAGGCCGCGATCCGCGACGCGATCTCCGGCAATCTGTGCCGCTGTACGGGCTACGAGACTATCGTCGATGCCGCGCTGGATGCCGCTCGCGCGCTGCGGGGAAACGTCTGATGGGCGTGCGCTACTTCGGATCCGGCGTGCGTCGGGTCGAGGATCCCAGGCTGATCACCGGGCAGGGTCGCTATCTCGACGATCTCGCCATCACCGGCGTGCTGCATGCCGCCTTCGTGCGCTCTGCCCATGCGCATGCGCGCATCGTCAGCGTCGATCCCGCGGCGGCGCGACAACTGCCCGGTGTCATCGCCGTCTACACCGCGGCGGATCTCGGAGAGCTTGCCAGCAAACGGCTGCCGCATACGGTTCCTGTCGGCAATGTCCGGCAGCCCCTGAACTACCAGCCACTCGCCGATCGCGAAGTCTGCCACGTCGGCGTGCCGATCGCCGTGGTGATCGCCGAGAGCCGCGCGATCGCCGAGGATGCCGCGGCGCTGGTCGAGGTCGATTACGAGGTGCTCGACGCCGTCGTCGACTGGCGCCGGGCGCTCGATGCCGGCGCGCCGCGCGTTCATGCGGAATCGCCGGACAATGCGGTGGCCTCGCTGCATGGCCGTTTCGGCGACGTCGAAAAGGTTTTTGCGAGTGCGCCGCATGTGTTCTCGGAAACTTTCGAGGTGCACCGCGGCGGCTGCCACTCGATGGAATGCCGCGGCGTCGTGGCGATGCCGGACCCGATGGGCGACGGTCTGACGGTATGGACGTCGACCCAGATGCCGCACATGGTGCGGCGTCTGATCGCGGATCATCTCGGCCGCGAGGAGCGCACGGTGCGCGTGATCGCGCCGGACGTCGGCGGCGGCTTCGGCCCCAAGGGTGTGTTCTACCCTGAGGAAATCGTGCTGCCGCTGGCGGCGTTGAAGCTGCAGCGCCCGGTCAAATGGGTCGAGGATCGCAGCGAGCATTTCGTGGCCACCGCGCAGCAGCGCGACCAGGCTTGGGCACTCGAGGTCGCGGCCGATGCCGACGGGCGCCTGCTGGCCGTTCGCGGCCGCTGCCTGCACGACAATGGCGGCTACGTTCCCTACGGCCTCGGCGCGGCGGTGACGTCGCTGGCAGCGTTTCCAGGCCCCTATGCGCTGCAGGCGGTGGATATCAGGATCGATATCGTGTTCACCAATCTGGTGCCCAACACGCCGGTGCGTGGCGCAGGCCGTCCCACCACCTGCTTCGTGCTGGAACGGCTGACCGATCGCGTGGCGCGCGAATTGTCGCTCGATCCCGCCGAGGTGCGGCGGCGCAGCTTCGTGCGCAAGGACCAGTTCCCCTACCTCACCGGCATGAACGCGCGCGACGGTTCGCCGATCACCTATGACAGCGGCGATTATCATGCATGCCTGGAGGCCGTGCTGGACCGTGCCGGCGGCGATTTCGCCGAACGGCAGGCGGCGGCGCTGGCCAAGGGTCGCTATCTCGGCCGCGGCATTGCGAGCTACACCGAGGATACCGGGCTGGCGCCGTTCGAAGGCGCGACCATTCGCGTCGAGCCGAGCGGCAAGGTCGTCATCTTCACCGGCGCGGCGAGCCAGGGACAGGGGCACGCCACGATCTTTGCGCAGATCTGCGCCGACATTCTCGGCGTGCGCCTCGAGGATATCGTCGTCGAAGCCGCGGACACCGCGAAGTTTCCGCTGGGCATCGGCGCCATTGCCAGCCGCACCGCGGTGACCGCGGGATCTTCGGTGCATCAGGCCGCCGTTGCCGTGCGCGCCAAGGCGCTGAAGGTGGCGAGCGAGATGCTCGAAGCTTCCGAAGCCGATCTGGTGCTGGAGGACGGCGCGGTACGGGTGGTCGGCGCCGCCGGACTGCATGTGCCGCTCAGCCAGATTGCCTCGCGCCTGAACGGCATGAGCGGCATCCCGATCGTGCCCGGGGTCGAGCCGGGCCTTTCGGCCACGGCCTATTATGAAGCGCGCAAGAACACCTTTGCCAACGGGACGCATCTCTCCGAAGTGGAAGTCGCTATCGACACCGGCCGGGTCGAGATCACCCGCTATGTGGTGGGGCATGATTGCGGTCTGCTGATTAATCCGATGCTGGTCGACGGCCAGGTGCGCGGCGGCGTCGTCCACGGCATCGGCAACGCGCTGTTCGAGCGCATGATCTATGACGAGGCCGGTCAGCCGGTCACGACGACCTATGCCGACTATCTGCTGCCGACGGCGCCGGAAGTGCCGCGGATCGAAATCATCCACATCCAGTCGCCGTCGCCGCTGAACCCGATCGGGGTCAAGGGCGCGGGCGAGGGCGGCACCATCCCTGCGGCGGCCTGCATCATCGCCGCGATCGAGAATGCGCTTGCGCCATTCGGCATTCGCGTCAACGAGCACCCGGTCTCGCCGGCGCGGCTGCGCCAGTTGATCAGGGCGGCAATGCCCGCCGGCCACATGGCGGGCGCCACCATTTGACATCATCGCGCGCGAGCGCAAACTTCCTTCAGCTTCCAAACCGTGCCGGAGTTCTCGATGACCAGCAAGCCAGCGTTTCAGTCCTCGCCGACCAATCCGAACATCAAGGAAATCCAGACCATCCCGGAACGGCGACCGGACATGCCCTATGCGCCAGCGATCCGGGTCGAAAGCCCCTGCGGGCTGTTGTTCATATCCGGCGCGACGCCGTCCCCGCTGTACCACAAGCATCCGCACGACATCAGCGAACACGACCACCCCAACCGGATCGAGGACCAGACAAGGCGGGCGATGGAGACCATCAAGACGATCCTCGACCACGAAGGCCTGACCTGGACCGACATCGTCAAGGTGACGAAGTACCTGACCGACGTCCGCGACCAGGACGGCATGGTCGCGGTGTTGAAAGAATATTTCGGCACCTGGACGCCCGCCAGCACCACGATCTGCATCAATCAGTTGTCGACGCCCGGCGCCCGGATCGAACTCGACATGATTGCCGCGTTTCCCGCTGCAAAGTGAAAAAGATCGGTGACGCGCAGTGACGCTCGAAATACGCGCATTGGACGACCTGTCGTCAGTTCCAACACATAATTGATTTGGACTTGGTCTGGTTACAGATAAAACTTAGGCGAACGGCGATAGGCGCCACTGTCCAAGGGAACTGCGATGGCAAACCTCCTGATCAACGGGAAGACCTACGAAGTCGATGCCGAGCCGGATATGCCGCTGTTGTGGGCGATCCGGGAGAACGTCGGGCTCACCGGAACCAAATATGGATGCGGCATTGCACTATGCGGCGCCTGCACGGTTCATGTCGACGGACAGCAGGTGCGCTCCTGCAGTCTGCCGCTCAGCGAAGCAGTCGGCAAAAAGATCACGACGATCGAAGGTCTGGCGGCCAACGGCGTGATGCATAAGGTGCAGCAGGCCTGGATCGACCACGATGTCCCGCAGTGCGGCTATTGCCAGAGCGGCATGATCATGGCCGTGGCGGCGCTGCTCGAGACGATCCCGCAGCCGACCGACGAGGATATCGACCTCGCGGTGACCAATATCTGCCGCTGCGGCACGTTCCAGCAGGTGCGGGAAGCCATTCATTCCGCGGCCGGCGCGTGAGGGAGGCGATCATGAAGCAGTCTCCCGCCTTGAACCGCCGTTCGTTCGTGCTCGGCGCCGCTGCCGCAGGCGGCGGCCTGGCCATCGGTTTCGATCTGCCCTTCGGACCGAAACTCGTTCACGCCGCTGACGGCTCGCCCGAGGTCAATGCCTGGGTGGTGATCCGTCCCGACGATACCGTGGTCGTGCGCATCGCCCGTTCCGAGATGGGGCAGGGCACGCTGACGGGCCTGGCGCAGCTGGTCGCCGAGGAACTCGAATGCGACTGGTCGAAGGTGACGACGGAATATCCCACCCCCGGCCAGAGCGTCGCCCGCAAGCGCGTCTGGGGCGATTTCTCCACCGGCGGCAGCCGAGGCGTTCGTTCGTCGCATGACTATGTCCGCAAGGGCGGCGCCGCAGCAAGGCTGATGCTGGTACAGGCCGCCGCCAACACGTGGGCCGCGCCCGCCGGGGAATGCACGACCGCCAAAGGCGTCATCACCCACACGCCGTCCGGGCGCAGCTTGACCTACGGTCAGGTCGCGGAAGCCGCCGGCAAGTTGCAGCCGCCGGCCGACGTGAAATTGAAGGATCCGAAGGACTGGACCATCGCCGGCAAGCCGCTGAAGCGGCTCGATACGGTCGAGAAAACCAACGGCAAGATGATCTACGGCGCCGACATTACCATGCCGGGGATGCTCAATGCCGCGATCGTGGATTGCCCGGTGTTCGGCGGCAAGCTGAAGAGTTATGACGAATCCAAGATCGTCGGCATGAAGGGCGTCAAGAAGGTCGTGCGCGTCGGCGGCAGTGCCGTCGCCGTCGTGGCCGACACCTGGTGGCACGCCAAGACCGCGCTGGCCGCCCTGCCGGTCGTGTGGGACGAAGGCGACAATGCCAAGGTGTCCAGCGCCTCGATCGCGAAATGGCTGGCCGAGGGTCTCGATCTCGCGCAGCCGGCCTTTGCCGGCCACAAGGTCGGCGACGCCCGGGCGGCCATCGCGGGGGCGGCGAAAGTGGTGGAGGCGACCTACGCGTATCCCTACCAGAATCACGCCACGATGGAGCCGATGAACGCGACCGCGCTCTATACCGCGGACAGATGCGAAGTATGGACCGGCACCCAGAACGGCGAGGCGGTGTTTGCCGCCGTCGTCGAGGCGTCCGGCCTGCCGAGCGACAAGTGTGAGGTCTACAAGATCATGCCGGGCGGCGGCTTCGGTCGCCGCGGCATGACCGACTATGTCCGGCAGGCCGTTGACATTGCCAAGCAGATGCCCGGCACGCCGGTCAAGCTGATGTGGTCGCGCGAAGAGGACATGCTGCACGGCCGCTACCATCCAACCACGCAAAGCAAGCTGGTCGGTGCGTTCGACGCCGACAACAATCTGGTCGGCCTGCATATGCGGATTTCCGGCCAGTCGATCCTCGCCAGCGTCCGCCCGGACGGCATGCAGAACGGCATGGACCCCGTCGCCTTCCAGGGGCTCAACGCTAGCGGCGAGGCGGCGATCGGCTACACGATTCCGAACCTGCTGGTCGATCACTCGATGCGCAACCCGCACGTCCCGCCGGGCTTCTGGCGCGGCGTCAACGTCAACCAGAATGCGATCTATCTCGAATGCTTCATGGATGAACTCGCGCTGTCGGTGAAGCAGGATCCGCTCGAGTTCCGACGCAAGCTGATGTCGAAACATCCCAAGCATCTCGCGGTGTTGAATGCGGTGGCCGAGAAGATCGGCTGGACCACCCCGGCGCCGCAGGGCGTGTTCCGCGGCCTCTGCCAGCACATGGGCTTCGGCAGCTACGTGGCCGCGGCGGCCGAGATCTCTGTCATCGACGGCAACAAGATCAAGATCCACCGCATCGTCGCCGCCACCGATCCCGGCCACGCGGTCAATCCATGGCAGATCGACCGCCAGATCGCGGGGTCGTTCGTCTACGGGCTGTCGGCGCTGTTCTACGGCGAGTGCACCGTCAAGGGCGGCCGCATCGAGCAGGAGAATTTCGACACCTACCAATCCATGACCATGAAGGAAATGCCGAAGGTGGAGTCCATTCTGCTGCCGTCGGGCGGGTTCTGGGGCGGCGTCGGCGAACCGACGATCTGCGTCGCGGCGCCGGCGGTGCTCAACGCCTTCTTTGCCGCCACCGGCAAACGCATCCGAACGGTGCCGCTGAAGAACCACGACATCATCTTCGCATGAAGCTGATGTCGGTCGGGTGGCTGGCGACGTGTCTGGCGGTGGCTGGTCCCGCGCAAGCGGCCTCGCCACCGCCCGGCGCGGCGTCGTGTTCGGGATGCCATGCGCGGCATGAGGACGCCTCATCTGCGATCCCCGGCATTTTCGGCCGCGACCCCGCCGAGATGCTTGCGGCCTTGAAATCGTTCAAGGAAGGCTCAAAGCCGGCGACGGTGATGAACCGCATTGCCAAGGGGTTTTCGGACGACGAGCTGCAGGCCATCGCGGCGTGGCTGGCAACCCAGAAGTAGCGCGACTTTATGAATCGCACACACACATCCCGGCGGCAGTTTCTTGGCAGTGCGGCTGCCGCGTCGCTGGCGCTGTCGATGCCGGCCATCGCGCAGGCGTCGCCGCGGGTCGTGGTGATCGGCGGTGGCTTCGGCGGCGCCAGTTGCGCGCGGGCGCTGCGCCAGATCAATCCTGCACTGCAGGTCACGCTGGTGGAGGCGAACCGCACCTTCACCGCCTGTCCGTTCAGCAATGAAGTCATCGCCGGCGACCGTCCGATGCAGGCCCAGCAGTTCGGCTACGACAGGGTGGCGGCTGATGACATCAAGGTTATCATCCAGGCGGCGACAAAAATCGACGCGCAGGCGCGCAGCGTCGGTCTCGCTGACGGCACCACGCTCGCCTATGACCGCCTGGTGGTGTCGCCGGGCATTGAACTGCGCTTCGACGCGCTGCCGAGCTTTGACGAAGCCGCCAGCGCGCGCATGCCGCATGCGTGGAAAGCCGGCGAGCAGACGCTGCTGCTGAAGCGCCAACTGGAGTCGATGGACGATGGCGGCGTCGTCGCGATCTCGGTCCCCGCCAATCCGTATCGCTGCCCGCCGGGGCCTTACGAGCGCGCCAGCCTGATCGCAAACTATCTCAAGACAACGAAGCCGCGCTCTAAGCTGATCATCCTCGACGCCAAGGACGCGTTTTCCAAGCAGCGCCTGTTCCAGAATGCGTGGCAGGAGCTGTATCCCGGCATCATCGAATGGGTCGGGCTGTCGCAGGGTGGCAAGGTGACGTCCGTCGAGCCGGCGGCCAACACGCTGGTCACCGAGTTCGCCCGGCACACCGTGCAGGTCGCCAACGTCATTCCGCCGCAGCGTGCCGGACGTATCGCCGAGATCGCGGGCGTCGCTGACCGGTCCGGCTGGTGCCCGATCGATCCCGTCAGCTTCGAGTCCAAGCTGGTGCCGAACATCCATGTCATCGGCGATGCCTGCATCGGCGGCGGCATGCCGAAATCGGCCTTCACTGCCAACGCTCAGGCTAAGGCATGCGCGGCCGCCGTCGTGGCGCTGCTCGCCGGCGAGGCGCCGACGGTGCCGAAGCTGATCAATACCTGTTACAGTCTGGTTGCGCCGGACTATGGCATCTCGATTGCCGGCGTATACCAGCCGAAGAACGGCCTGCTCACCGACGTCGAAGGCGCCGGCGGCGTCAGTCCGCTGGAGGTGCCGCGCGACTTCCGCGCCCGCGAGGCGACCTATGCCCGGCGCTGGTATCAGACGATCACGGCGGAAGCCTTTGGATAAGCGCCGGATCGAGATGGTGTTGCTGGCTGCGGCGATGGTTGCCATGCCGGCTGCTGCGCGTGCCGACGAATTGCGGCCTTATGCCGTGGTCGATGATGCGATCGTGGCGTCGTTGACCGGCACGACCGGCGATCCGGCGCGCGGGCGCGCCATTGTCGTCAACCGGCAGTTCACCTGCCTCTTGTGTCACAGCGGCCCGTTCGCCGAGCAGCGGTTCCAGGGCGACCTGGCGCCGAGCCTGGCCGGGACGGGGGCTCGCTGGACCGAAGGACAGTTGCGGCTGCGCGTGGTCGACGCGGCCCGCCTCAATGCGGCGACGATCATGCCGTCTTACTATAGGATCGACGGGCTGCACCGGGTCGGCGAGGCCTGGCGCGGCAAGCCGATCCTGTCCGCGGAGCAGGTCGAGGACGTGGTCGCCTATCTCGCGACGTTGCGCGAACCATGAGAAGAGAGTGTGCAATGCCCGAGCTTCACGCCACCCGTCGCCAGCTTCTTGTGATCGCGGGTAATGCCGCGGTCGTCAGCGCGCTGTCGAGCGTCTCCTGGCCTGCGAGGGCCACGCCGGACGCGATGAAGGCTGCCATTCGTGACGTCGTGAAAGGCGCGCCGGTGCGTCCCGGCAAGGTCAAGTTCGACGTGCCGCCTCTGGTGGAAAACGGCAACACGGTGCCGATCACGGTTTCGGTGACCAGCCCGATGACGGACGCCGACCATGTCGTCAGCATCCACGTCTTCAATGAGAAAAATCCGCAACCCAATGTCGGCAATTTCTATCTCGGCCCGCGCGCCGGCCGCGGCCAGATCGCGACCCGCATCCGGCTCGCCGATACGCAGACGCTGACGGCCATCGCCCGGCTGTCCGACGGCTCGCTCTGGTCGGCCACGGCCGACGTCGTCGTCACGCTCGCCGCCTGCACCGAGGAGGCAAGCTGATGGCTTCCGCACTGATCAACGTCCCCGCCAGTGCGAAGCGCGGAGACGTCATCGAGATCAAGACCTTGATGTCGCACATCATGGAAACCGGTTTTCGCCACACCGAGACCGGCGCGGTCATCCCGCGCAACATCATCACCGACTTCAGTTGTCGCTATAACGGCGTCGAAGTGTTCCGCGCCGAGCTGTTTCCCGCATTCTCCGCGAATCCGTTCATCGCGTTCTTCACCGTTGCGACCGAGAGCGGTTCCTTCGAGTTTCGCTGGACCGGCGACAACGGTTTTTCGGAAACGGCATCGGCCAGCATCACCGTATCATGAAGAAACGGCGCGCGATCGGCATCGTGGCTTTCGTCGTATCAGCGATGTCCCTCGCACGGGTCGATGCCGCCGAGATTCCGAGAGACGAGCGTCGTTCCGGTGCAACATTCATGGCGCCGGAAACCCGGGCGATGCAGAACGATGACACCGCCAACCCCGGCATGCTCGCCGTGCTCGACGGCGAAACGCTTTGGAAGCAAAAGGCCGGCGCCGCAAGTCGCGCCTGTGCCGATTGCCATGGTGACGTCGCGGCCAGCATGCGCGGCGTGGCGGCACGCTATCCCGCCTATGATGATAAATCTGACAGGCCTGTCGACATTGAACAACGCATCAATCTGTGTCGTACCCGCCACCAGCAGGCAACGCCGTTCGCCGACGAAAGCCGCGAACTCAATGCGCTCGCCATCCTCGTCGGCCGGCAATCGCGCGGCATGCCGATCGAGGCCGGCGTTGATCCGCGGCTCGCGCCATTCGTGGCGAATGGCAAGGCGTTGTTCGGGCGCCGCCAGGGCCAGTTGAACCTCGCCTGTGCGAACTGTCACGACGACAACTGGGACCGCCGCCTTGCGGGCTCCGCGATTACCCAGGCGCATCCGACGGGGTATCCGATCTACCGGCTGGAATGGCAGGGCACAGGATCGCTCAAACGCCGCCTGCGCAGTTGCATGATCGGTACACGCGCGCGGCCCTATCAGGCCGATGATCCCGAGATGGTCGAGCTGGAGCTCTATCTGATGTCGCGCGCGAAAGGCATGCCGATCGAGACGCCGGCTGTAAGGCCGTAACGTTGGCAGGCCGATCCGCGAAGCAGGAACCTTGGGACGTGCAAGGCCTTGTCATGCCTGATTTTATTCGATTGAGCAGGTGGGTGACGAGGAGAGTATGGAACAGCGTGAAGATTGGCATCTGACCGAAATATTGGATCATGCCCCAGGCCGGTCGGACCCATTCGCAGCGGCGGTGCGCGCTACCGGTATGCCCATGTCATCACGGACCCGTCCCTCCCGGATAATCCGGCTGATTCGTAAGGGGCTGCTTGGGCTTGAAATTCCGGTATCCGGGAATCAAGAGCGCCATTCCGTGCCCGCCTGAATTGGATAGCCCTCATGCTCAGAAAGAAGTGCACTCCGGGTGATTTTCCTGTAAGCGCTCGCTTCACACGTCCACCGCGGCCGACGTGACGAATAGACCTAACAGGAGGAATGCATGTCGGCTCTGCCGCTCACGGGCATCAAGGTTATCGATATGACGCGGGTGCTTGCCGGCCCGATATCCGGTCAGATGCTCGGTGATCTCGGCGCTGAGGTCATCAAAATCGAACGCCCCGGAACTGGCGACGATTCCCGCGCGTTCGGCCCTCCTTATCTGACCGATCCGGAAGGTAGCAGACTCGATAATTCATTCTATCTCTGCGCCAACCGCAATAAGAAGTCGGTCACGGTCAATGTGGCTACGGCGGAAGGCCAGGAGATCATTCGTGAACTCGTCAAGACCGCCGACGTGTTGTTGGAAAACTATAAAGTAGGCGACCTCAAGCGCTATGGTCTCGACTACGACGCGATCAAAGCTATCAACCCACGCATTGTCTACTGCTCCGTGACGGGCTTCGGACAAACAGGTCCGTATGCCACACGTGCCGGCTACGACGCGATCCTGCAAGCGATGGGCGGTCTCATGAGCGTCACCGGCCATCTCGATGGTGAGCCTGGCGAAGGTCCAATGAAGGTCGGTCCCTCGATCGTTGACTATATGACCGGCCTGAACGCCACCATCGGAGTTATGTCGGCGCTCTATCATCGCGACGCTGGCGGCGGCGAGGGACAGCATATCGATGCTTGTCTCTTCGATACCGTGATCGCCTCGCTATCGCATTGGCTGCAGATCTATCTCATCAACGGCAAGGTCCCGCCGCGTCGCGGCACCTGGGGCAATGGCGGCATGCCGGCCGGTGTCTTCCGTTGCACCGACGGCGAGTTGATGCTCGTCAATGGCAACGACGGTCAGTTCCAGCGCACATGCGACGTGCTCGGCGAGCCGGGCCTGGCGAAAGATCCGCGCTTCCTGAAAAACAATGATCGCGTCGTCCACGGCAAAGAGATCATGGCCATCTTCGCCGGTCTTTTCCTGAAGCAGCCGGTCGCCTACTGGCTGGAGCGTCTGGAGGCCGTCGGCGTGCCGTCCGGCCCGATCAACGACTTCGATCAGGTTTTTTCGGATCCTCACGTTCAGGCCCGCGGCATGCGCGTGAGCGTGGACCATCCCTTCGAGCCGGCGCTTTCGCTCGTCCGAAATCCGCTGACTTTCTCGGGCACGCCGATCACCGAGTATCGCGCGCCGCCGCTGCTCGGCTGCAACACGGACGAGATCCTGTCCACCATCGGTTACGACGGCGAACGGGTCGCCGCGCTTAGGAAGAAGGGTATCGTCTAGACCGGTGAGGATCGGATTGCAGCCCGAACTTGGTGCGCATGATTCTCAATCATGATAGCCTTCGGCGGCCACGATTGATTTTACCAAAAACCGAAGCGCAGACCGCCGCCATGCGTTATTTGCCCAGTCACAAAATGCCTTTGATCTTTTGGCAGGATGTCGATGATTGTGATGAGATCCGGACGATTGCCGATAGGGCTGCTGTCTGCCGGATCTCCCTGCGGGTCAGAAATCGCAGCGTGGAGCGGGGATAGTTGTCGCAAAATCGCGACAACGTTGCCGCGGTCGCCGAGATGCTGTCCTGCTTGGGCGTGACGGCGATGCCGCCGTCCTTCAGCATGTAGGCATCCTTGACGTTGGCCATGCCGGACGTCGTCATGCATGTCTTGAACAGGCTTTCATAGGCTTGCCGCGGCATGGGCAGATCTCCCGCGAGCCCGCCCAGCAGATAGTCGCGGCTCTTGCCGCAATTCTCTGCTTGTGCGGCGCCGCTTGCGAGCGCGAGTAACAGCACGGCCGACGCTATGCCCTTCATAGGGCGATGCTCGGTACGGCGACCATTTGTTCGCCCGTCGCGACATCCGGCGCCGTCTTGCGCGCAAGCCCGTACGTTTCGGCCGCACAGCGCTCCCACGACAAAGCGCGCGCATGGGCGACGGCGCCCGCGGTGAGGAGCGCGCGCAGGCTGTGGTCGCCCGCCATTCGTGCGATGGCTTCGGCGATGGCGATCACGTTTGGCACGACCAGCAAGCCGCTCACGTCGGCGATGACGGCGTCGGGCACACCGCCGATCGCCGTCGCGACGCTCGGAAGGCCGGCGCCGCCGGCTTCCAGATAGACCAGGCCAAACCCCTCGACGCGGCCGGATGGATCCGGCGCGGAGGTCAGGCAGAAGAAATCGGCGGCGTTGTAGATGTCGCGGATCGCCGCATCGGGAAGGGCGCCGAGCAGGCGCACGTCGCAATCTGTCACCCCGACGACACTTCGCAGGGCGTCGACATAGTCGGCTTCGCCATCGGGGCCGATGACCAGCCAGGTGATGCGTCTGCGCAAATCGTCCGTAAGTGTATTGAGCGCTGCGAGCGTCAGATGGTGTCCCTTGCGGCGCGTGATCCGGGCCACGGTCACAATCACGACCCGATCCTCCATGATGCCGAGGACCCTGCGGGTGTCGTCGCGCGATCGTCCTTGGCCAAACCAGAACGGGGATACGCCCAGTTGCACCGCCTTGGCGCGCGGCGACTTTGCCGGAAACTTTTCGCTGAACAGATCCAGGGTGTATCTGCTGTTGGCGATAATCTCGGTGCGCCTGCCGAACGCGCCGGAGGCCTCAATGGCGAGACGCTTGAGCGGCGTCTGGACTTCGTTGATCTCGGTGCCGTGAACCGTCATCAGCAGCCGGGCTTTGGTCAGCCCCCGTGACAGGGCGACGGGGATGAAGAACGGCCAGTCAGCGCCGTGCACGACATCGTACTGTTTGTGGCGAACCATCTGGCGAGCGAGCGCGATCTTGGCGGGCAGGTCGCGCGACGAATGCAGGCCTCCCGGGAAACGCTGGACCGGGAACGTCAGGGGATCGTCATCGTTGGCCGCGCCCCGGGCATACGCCGGAGCCGCAACCGTGACATCTGCTCCGAGAGCGGTCGCGGCCAGCGCCATTTCTCGGGCATAGGTTCCAATTCCGCCCTGTGCGGGGGAGAACTCGCTGGTGAGCAACAAAATGTTCAAATCGGACCTCAACAGGAGTGTGACGCCGCAGCCATGAATCGCGAGTTCTGGATATCCTTGTGATAGCCATAGACGCGCGCCAGCTGGGTGTTCGGCGTGAAGTCGGAGATCGATTCCGCAATGATGTCGGGGGACAGGCCGCCGGCCGCGATGGCGGCGCGAATGTCGAGAAACCGCTGCGCCAGCTTGTCGGCCATATCGTCGGGCGTGCCGTGACGTGGCACGAGGTAGCCGCTGCTGCCGTCGTGGATCACCGGTTCGAGTTGCGGTAAATGCACCGCGACGACCGGACGTCCGACGGCCAGCATTTCCAGCACGCAGCGTGGCATCCCCTCGAATTCGGATGTCAAAATTCCGGCATGGGCCGATGCAAGCGTCGCAGCCATGCCCGCGGCATCCTTGAAGCCGTGTCGCACGGTGATGGGCTCGATGGCCGCGAATTCGGCGAAGCGATGCGGATCGCTGGTGCCGATATAGTGAAATTCGATCTTTCCGTTCAGGTGCTCGCGCAACCGATCGATGGTCTTGAACATCAGCGGCGGATCCTTGAACTCGTCGAGACGTCCGGCGAACACGATCCGAAACGGTGCGGTCTCGGCCGTGAACGGTTGCGGCTTGAAGATGTCGGTGTTTACCCAGGTCCAGAGCGTATCGATCTTCTTCCGACTGTGCGGATAGGTCTTCTGCAGCCGTTCGGTAATGAATGGATTGACGCAGAGAAAACGTTCGCTCATGGCGACTGCAAAACGCTCTCCCACATTGTGAACGAACGCATATTTCCGCAACAGCGAATCCATCTGCATTTTCGGCGCACCTTCGCCATGCAGCATCTGCACGAACGGCAGCCGCAGCAACGTCGGTAGCCATGAGAATTCAACGCGGCGCAGGTCAATCGAGCATTTTCTACGGCGAATGATCTTTGCGATTGGAGCGAAGTAGCGCAGCAGCGCCACGAAAAACTGGCCGGTGAGGGACGCGCGAATTGTTTGCGCGGCCTCGCGGGCCTGGATGTCCGAGTAATGCAGAATAGGAAGGAAGTCGAAGGTGCGGCCGCGGAAGGTGAGCCTGTGAATCTCCCCGAGCTTGAGATCGCCGGTGGAATCGACACCGATGAAAAGCAGGTCGGTGTCGGTGGGATGGAAGGTGATGAAGTCGCGAATGTAGGTTTCCAGCCCGCCCACCTTCGAGCCCCGCGGGTCGAACGGATGCAGCAAGCAGATCTGATATCGTTCCGGCATATGGCTAACGTTTCGCGCCCGCTGCGCCAGGGTCACTGTCGAAATCATGCTGCTTTCCTCATGCGGGCGCCGAAAATCTGCGGCAATGTGCGGGCTACCAACTGCGGCACGGTGCCGAGACAGCGCGCATAGCGCGGGGCGAGCCGTCTGGGATTCTGCAGCATGCGCCATGCCCATTCGAGCCCGTATTTCTGGGAGAGCGCGGGCGCACGGGTCTGCGTGCCCGCGATGAAATCCAGCGCTGCACCGATGCACAGCATGCCGGTGCCGGTGAGTTCATCCAGGCAGCGCGCCGCGAACAGCTCCTGGCGCGGCGCACCGAGCGCGACAAAACATATTTTTGCGCCGGAGCGGCGAATCCGGTCGATGGCGATGTCCGCCTCTCCGGAATAGGCTTCGAAATTCCGTCCGGGCGCGATGCAGCCCACGACATCCAGACCTTCATACCGATCGCGCAAGCGCTGCGACGCTGCCTCAAGCGTCGAATCGTTCGAGCCAAGAAGAAACACGGGAAGGCGCTTCTTGCCTGCTTCGCGGCAAACCGGCTCCACTAGATCGGCGCCCGTGGTGCGGTCGATAGGCGTGCCCAGCAGACGACTCAAGGCCACGATGGGAAAGCCGTCGGCCGTAACAAACCGCGCGCGGCGATACGCCGACAGAAAAGCGGGATGATGCCGCAGCTTCTCCACATGGTCGAGATTGAGCGTGCAGACGCTGAAATTGTCGCCGTGTTCAGCTGCATCGACGATGGATGAGACGCCTTCCGGAAGCGAGTGAACGTTGACGGCGATGCCGTCGACCGTGAGGTCGGGGGACGCGAGATGTGTGTCCAATTTGTCGATCTCCGATATCATGTGATCGCGTGCGCCGACCTTCAATCGATGACTGTCCCGTTGCAGCAGCGGCGAACAGATCGTCGAGACACATCCACGATCACGTCATCAAATCGATCTATTGCGACGCAACGATGGTGGGAGCATCACGGCGATGCCGCATTGTGTGATTGATCGGAATGTATCGATGAATAAGTTGTCACGGCGACAGGCGATTGCTGCTCTCGCAGGTACGCTTTCTATCCTGGGAAAACATGCGAGTGCTGCACCCCAGCAGGGTTTGGGACACATAGCGGCTTCAAATGGTTTGCTATTTGGCGCTGCAGCCGGGCCAGTGATCGACAAGGACGCGGCTTACCGCGAGCTTTATACGAACCACGCACGAATTGTTACAACGGACGTGGCGATGAAAATCGGGACGATTGCCGGACAATCCGGGCCAAAGCGTTTCGATAGTGCCGATCGACTGCTGCAATTTTGCGCGGCAAACAAGATTCCGATGCGCGGCCACTGTCTGATCTGGAACGAGTGGGTCCCGCAATGGATCAGGAGCATGACCACGGCGGAGCGTCAGGTCTTTTTTGATCGCTATATCGATGAAGTCGTCGGGCGTTACGCGGGACAGTTGCATTCCTGGGACATTGTCAACGAGCCGTTTTGGCCAGGCCATAAGGCGCCCGGCGGATATCGTCTCGGTCCCTGGTACGATGCCTTCGGTCCCGGCTATGTGCAGCGCGCCTTCGCACGCGCGGCTATGGCCGACAACAAAACCAAATTTGTCCTCAACGAGGCGCAGACCGAGCGCGACGACGATGTCGGCCTCGCCGTGCGCGCGGGTTTGCTGCGCCTGGTCGATGAGCTGCAGCATGCCGGTGTGCCACTCCATGCGGTGGGCCTGCAGGGCCATCTGCAGCCGCGTTATCCGCACGATCCGGCGCGCTTTGCCGAGTTCGTTCATGCGCTGGCCGATCGCAAGGTGGAGATCTACATCACCGAATTCGACGTCCGCGACGACACGTTTCCGGATGATATCGCCACTCGCGACGCGATGATTGCCGACACGGCGGAGAAATTTCTCGATAACGTGCTGCGGATTCCGGCGGTCACGACGGTTATCGCATGGGAGTTGGCAGACAACTATTCGTTCTATACGGACGCAGCCAGAAAGAAGGATCCGCTAGCCCAGCGCCTGCCGCGGCCGCTACCGTTTGATTCGGAGATGCAGAAGAAGCCGCTATGGTACGCCATGGCGCGGGCCTTCCGGAATGCGAGAAGGGCATGATCTGCGCCCGAGGCTATGTCGCCGACTTCACCGATCGCGATCGCGCCAGCCTGATTAGCGTCGGCGCGTAGAGCAGACTAAGAATGCCGATGTAAATGGCGGCTCCGGCTGCGATATGCATCGCAACGGCCAGGGAAGAGCGAGCTTCCTGAAATTCGGCAAGCACGGCCGCCATCGTGCCAGCAGCGGCTGCAATTCGCCACAGATGCGCCATCGGCAGAGTCAGGCCAAACTTGACGAAGCCGATGGAGAAGCTGACGGCTGCCGCCATGGTAGCCGCGGCGACGGTCGCGGCGGCTGCGCCCGCTAGTCCCCAGTATTTGATGAAGACGACGCTGGAGACGACGGTCACCAGCGCGTCGATGGCCGCCACGATGATCATCAGTCGCGTTCGACTGTGAAGCAGAAAAACCTGGTCGCCGAAATGCGCGCGCAGATTGCGAATCGAGCCGGCCAGCACCGCAAGCGGAAGTACTGCCAGCGTCACATGCTGGAACGGCGCTGCGATCAGCAGGTGCACGATTTCGGTTCGCAGCATGAAGATGCCCAGAACGCTTGGCGCCAGGATCGCGATCAGCAGGGCGCTGTTGTCGGCCAGCTGACGCATCGCGGCCTTGCTGCCGCCTTGCTCCATGCTCTTGACGGCAAGTGGAAACGCCGCCGCGGTGACCAGCATGGCCGCGACCGCTGCCGCGCGCTGGCCAAGCCCGTAGCCCACCGCGAACAGACCGGCGGCGGCGACGCCTTGCAGGTCGTTGACGATAAAGCGCGATGCATTGAGGCCGACCCAGCCAAGCGCGCCGCCGATAATGAGCGGGATACCGTAGCGCAGCGCGTGATCGACGATCTCGCGATCTACCGGCCACAACTGCCGCCCATGGCCGATCACTGGCAGTACGACAAGCGCGGCAACCAGTTGCGCGATTGCGTATCCCGCCAGCGGCCATTCGGCCGATGCGCCAAAGATCCTGATCAGAATGATGCCGAGCAAGAAGCCAACCGCAGGGCCGAAGATCTGCTGAGTGGTATAGACACCGATCTGTTGCCTGACGCGGGCACGCTCGCCGATATACAGGTTCAGCGAACGGGTGATGACATAAGCAACGGTGGCGACGAGCAACCAGGCGTTGGCGTCCGGCGCAATCACCAGCAGCAGCACGCCAACCATGGCTGCGCTCTGCAGGATGACCGAGGCCAGCAAGATGGTATTCTCAGTGCGATAGAACCGCTCGGCGCTGTGCTTGTCCTGGTAGCGACCGAAGAAACGCAGCGCGTATTGCGACCACCAGGCGAGAAAGCCGATCTGCAACAATTCGTGCGTAGCGGTGACCAGGGTGATGACCCCGAGCGTGTGGTCATCGATCACATGGGTCCAGACGACCATCGCCACCAGTTGGAACAGCGGCCCGATGATCTGTGCCGGCATATAGAGCAGGGTCTGTCGCAGCAGCATGGTCAGGCCCCCATCCATCGGCAAAGGCGGGGCGCTGCCAGGCGCCGGATCGCCAGCAAGGCCGCGACACTGATCGCCACGGTTACAGCCACGGTGATCGCGGAGTCCGCGAGCGGCCCGAGCTGGCGCAGTGTGGTGTGATCGCGCAAACCCATGATCACGAAGATATGCCAGAGATACAGGAAGTAGCTGCCTGATCCCAGTGCGGCGAGCCAGGGACAGCGCAATTTGATGGCAAACAACACGGTGCAGAGCAGCGCAGAATAAAAGAAGAATGCGACGGAATCGTAGTCAGCGGCATCGCCGATCTGAAACTGCCGGACCGCGGCGTATACAACGTAAAGCGCCAGCGTCATGGTGATCAGCTGCACGCGGATCCTGGCGATTGCCTCCCTCACGCCGGGCATCGCGACCAGCCCGCCGAGCGCAGCAAAGCCAAACCAGAAGGGAATGTCACGCATGCGGACTTCCTCCACCAGAGCGGCAGACAGGTCGAAGCGGAACAGCAGCGGATCGAGATAGCTCCCGGCGATCAGGCCAATCGCGATCGCCAACAGCAGGCGAATCGCAACTTGCGGCTGGGACCGTTGCGTGCCGTTTCGTGAAGGACGAAGTACCAGCCAGAGCAGGACCGTGCAGCCGGCGTACACAAAGACATAATAATACACGAAGACGTAGGCGAGCGCGAACCGCGCGGCAGTGGCCGTCGGGCGGTGATCCATCGTAGGGTTATGCAATGCCATATAGAGATAGGCAGCCACGAAGGCGATGGCATAGGGAATCAGGATTGCCTTGAACCGCCGCGCCAGCGGCACGCGGCCGGAAAGAATCGTCAGGTAACCGGAGACGAACAGGAAGATCGGGACGCAAGGCCGCAACGCGGCGTCGAGCCAGGTTTCCCAGGCCGGCGTCAGCGGCTGATGCAGGGAATGGATGCCGATCACCATCAGGATGGCAATGCCGCGCATCGTGTCGATGGCGCTATCCCGGCTGGCGGCGTTGACGTCGGGAAGCCGGGCGGGCATCGGTGAAACGTGCGTGGTCATGTTCATCTCGGGCTGTCCGGACGGGCGGCGATGGCGGCGCGCCCCTGCTTCCTGAAGTTGCGGTCGAAGACATCGTTTAGATATTTCCGCATCGGTGTTTCAAAACGGCGCAGCGAAAGCTGGCTGGCGGCGGCCAGCGTCACGATCGCCAGCGGAATCAACGTCAATCGGCCGCCCGGCAGATGCGGCGCGAGATAGCGCCCGCCAAAAGTCAGGATGATGGTCGCGACGGGGATGTGCAACATGTAGCAGGAGTAGGTCAGCGCCGACCAGCGATCGGCATGTAATCGCGTCAGCAGCGTGCCGCGAGCGGTGCAGTCGCACTGGATCGCGAGGACGGCGATGGCGTAGATCACCAGCAGGTCCGCCATCTCCGGCAGCCAGGAACCGACCAGGATGAACAGTGTGAGCAGCAGCGTCATGCCGCCGGGAAGCGCCGGCCAGCGCGCGATGCTGCCGCGAAAAAGGTAGCAGGCGATACCGAGATTGAACGCCGGTAGTGCGCGGAATGCGCCGCCTTTGTTGATCCAGTCGGCCCAGGATCCGGCTCCGGTGAGGAAGGCATACAGGCTGTTGCCGAGCGCGGGCAGAACAATGAGGGCGAGGATCACCGTCTTGTTGCGCGTGACGGATAGCGCCACGAGGGGAAACAGGAGATAGCAGAACATCTCCGCTGATAGCGACCAGCTTGGAAAATTGAACGTCAGGCGTGCGCCGTCAAAGGCATGCAACAGCAACAATTGCGCCGGCAGGTCGGAAAGCGGGTACCGCGCCACATTGTAGGTCCAGGCGAGGCCAAAATGCAGCATGAGCGCGATCATGACGTAGAACGTGAGAGTCGCCAGATGCAGCGGGTAGATCCGCGCCAGCCGGCGCCAGATGAAACGGCCGATCGAAAGCGGATCGCCGACCCGGCCGAGATACTGGCTGGCGATGACGAAGCCTGACACCACGAAGAACAGGTCGACGAACAGGTTGAAATGCCAGGTGTGATCGACCATGAACTTTCCGGCCGGTTCGTCCTTCGCATAGTCCGAATAGTGCAGGACCACGACAGCGCATGCGGCGATGATACGCAGCGCGTCGAGGTTGCGTGAGGAGTGGGGGGTGGTCTGCAAACAATTATCCTGGTCTGGCGCTGGAAGGGCGGGAAACCGGCGGTGCTGCTGAAGGCTGGCGCCGTGCCAGTTCCGAGATCAGTTCGATGACATTGTCGCGGTCCGATGCCGCCAGCATGTTCCAGCGCTGCAGGTTTTGTGCGGCTAGCGTCACATACTCCGCGCGCCATGCAGCCGACGTCAGGGTCGCAACGATCTGTGCAGCCGCGGCGGCTGGATCGGACGGCGCTATGAAAATGCCGGACTCGTCCAGCACCTCGCGGAACACCGGCGCGTCCGGGGCGATGATCGGCAGGCCGCCATATTGCGCTTCGAGCAGCGGCAGGCCGAGGCCTTCGTCGTGCGATGTGCAGATGAAGGCGTCGGCGGCGTCGAGGATGTCCCTGACGCGTTCCGTCGGCTGGTAGCCGTGCAGGGTCACGCCGTTGCTGCTTTTCAGTCTGTGCCAATCGTCGCCCCAGCCTTGCCGTCCGACAATGTCGAGAGTGGCGCCGGGAAATCCCAGAGCACGCAACGCTTCAACGAGTTTGGCAGCCGCGACAAAATTCTTGCGCGGTTCCACAGTTCCGAGTGTGACCAGCCGCAGGGGTCGCGGCCGTGCGTCACGTCCGGCGCGATGCCTGGACTGCAGATCGAAGACGTTGCGGATCGGCGGTCGGTACAGGCTGATCGTGGCATCGCTCCGGCAGTGTGCCGACAGTTTGCGTCGGGTGTCGTCGGAATTGGTGAGGAAACGTGGATAATGCTGCAGCGCCAGCTTGAACGGTGCCGCCATGTAGAGCCGGGCGCGGGCGTTGAGGTCGGCGCGGCGCGTCAGCAGAAAGTCGTCATGCATGTAAGGCAGCACGCGCGATGCGAACGGACGCAGCAGCGGGCTCGGCGGAAATCCCGGGCATAGCAGGATCGAGGACGACATGGCGAGGCGCCATGGCAGTCGGAAAGTTTGCGTCGCCACCATCTGTGCCGTGCCATGCGACGTCACCGGCACCACATTAAGCGGCGCCAGCGCTTCGCGCGAGAACAGCTCTTGCGTGATGCGTTCGAGCCCGGTGACGTGACGTCCCAGATGGGTGTGGTCGACATAGATTGCCATGCAGTGTCCTGGTCTCGGCGTTACGCCGGAATAAGCCCGTGTCTTGCGTCAGGAAGGCGGCGCGTCTGGTTCGGACGCCGTTGCGGCTCGCGTGGCAGCAACAGCGTGATCAGAACGACAAACTGGGTGAGCTGGATGTTCTTCGATGAGAAGCTCACCGAACTTGCTGCGACCATCAGGATCAGCAGGACGATCGCCCAGGCGGCGAGGCTCGACCGTCTGAGAATTTCGATGAAGAAGCAGACGAGCCCGATTGTCAGCAACGCGGTGTGAACGAGGCCGAACTGGACGATGCTCGAAACCCAGAAATTTTCGATGCCGTAGTTCAGGCCAAGCTGCGACTGCAGCGCATTTACCCGGACCGGATCTGGACCGAGCGTCAACTCCTGCCAGTCAAAATGCGACAGCAGATTGAACGTCGCATATCGCGCCAGCGTACTGCCCTTGTCCGAGGAAAACCGCAGCAGCATCTTGTCGAAGATGCCGAGGTCCAGCGCGGCGAAGATGCCGCCGATGGCGACGAACAGCAGGCACATCGCCGTGATAGCCACGAGCAGCGATACCCGCTTGCCGCGAAACAGTTTGAAGGCTTCGACCAGCGCCAGACAGCCAAGGATCGCCAGAACCGTGATCAGGGCCGTGCGGCCGCCGAAAGCCATCAGCGAGCCCAGGCAGATGGTGATCAGGGGCAAGCGGATCGCGATCACGGGACATAGTGCCGGACGCAGCACCAGCGCCAGCACGTAAGCGGCGACGACGCCGGATGCCGTCAGCGGGTGGCCCAGAAATGCCGACGCGCGCCATTCACCGAGCACCAGCACGCTGCCGAGCGTGAGGGGAATCAGGCGATGACCGGAAAAATATTCATAATAGCCGAGCATGACGTTCAGCAGGATCGCGGCGTGGACCGCCCACACCAGCCATGCCCTGTGCCGGCCCGAAAGCCGCCAGATCACCAGACACAGGACAACGGGCAGCAGAAATGTGTCGATGATCACCGTGAACGGGCGTTGCAGCACGAACATCTGCACCAGCAGGCAAAGCCAGCAGAACAGATAGACCAGCACCAGTTTCGACTGCGACAGTGTCCGGTTAATCTCCGCAAATGGATCTGCGTTGCGGACCAGCAGCAGGAACGACGCCCCGAACACCGCATAAGTGGCGGGATGCAGTTTCTCGTAGAATCCGCCGCCATTGGTCATGTAATGGATTTTCCAGTTCGTCAGCATCGCTGAGGACACCGTGAACATCGAGATCACCGCCACCAGCATCAGCGCGGCGATCGCTGCATCGACCAGCTGGGTCGCTGTGATCGGCGCGCGGTTTGCCGTACCCGCTGCGCGACGATATGGCGTGCCCGATCCGTGGAGATGCCGCGATGCCATCATCGTGCGACGCTTGCCGCAGCGGCCGCGGTTCCGTAGGGCTTCAGATAGGCCGAACTACGATAGTAGTCGTAGAACTGAAGCTTGTTGAGATCGACCTGCGTCAACACCGTGCCGAGCATGCGGTCATAGACTGGCGCCAGCAGGTTCATGGTGTGGGTCACCACCTCCTGCGGTGTCTGGTTCCAGGCCAGTGCAAGCACGATACGATCGGCCAGTTCGGCCAACGCGCGGCCGTCCACCAAGGGGACCAGCGGCGGCGAGTCGATGATGATCAGTTCGTAGCGTTGCCGCAGATGGTCCATCAGATCGGCGATGCGGTCGGAAAACATCAGCTCCGTAATGAAATTCTCGTCCTTTTCCGCCGGCGCCGGAAGAATGGAAAGGCCGGTGCTGGGATCGACCAGCAGGGCCTGGTCGAGCGACGTCTCTCCCATCGCGACTTGTAACAGGCCGACGTCGGCATGAGGGCACAACGCGCGCGTCAGGCCGGGATTGCGCAGATCGCCGTCGATGAGCAGGGTACGGATCCCGAGCGTGGCCAGTGACAGCGCCAGATTGGCGGCGAGGGTGGTCTTGCCTTCGCCATCGAGTGCGGATGTCACCACGATGATCTTGATCGGTTCGATCCGCAGCGTTCGCTGGATCGAGAGGCGTACTGCGCGGATCGCTTCGGCGAAGAAAGTGCCTGGCTCTTCAATAGCATAACGCATCAGTGGCGGCTGCAAGGACGGCGGCAGCAGCCGCATTGTGCGGGGATCGTAACTGCCGAGATCGCTACGTCCGCGTTTGGCGCGGCCTGCGAGTTCGCGCACCCCGATCAAGGGCAGGGCGGCCAGCGCCGGCAAACCGGAAATCTGTTCGGCCTGTTCCAGCGTCTTCACGCGCCCATCGAGATAATCGAGGAGAAACGCCAGAACCGTGCCGGCGCCGAGGCCGAGCATCATGGCAAGGCCGAGAATAAGCTTGGATTTCGGCGACGAAGGCCCGATTGGGATGCTGGCCTTGGTGACCACGCGTGAATCCGGCATTTCCAGGCTTTCCTGCGCCGATGCCTCTTTGTAACGCGCCAGATAGGATTCATAGAGCGTCCGGTTTGCCTCGGCCTCGCGCTGTAACTCGTGCAGTCGCACCTGGGCCTGGCCGGACTGGCTCGACACGCCCTGCAGCTTGTCGAAGCTTTCCTTCAGCGAGTTCTCGCGTGACAGCGCGATATCGTAGTCATGCCGCGTGCTTTGCAGGATGCGCTGGATCTCGTCGTTGATCAGCCGCTGGGTGTCGGCCAGCTGCGCGCGCGAATTGGCGACGAGTGGATGACGCGGGCCGTATTTGCTGGACAGGTCGGCGCTGTTCTTGGCGATGTCGGCATATTGCGTACGAAGCTTGGAAATCATCTCCGAGGAGATCACCGCATTGATGCCGCCGGGATCGGCGCGGGATCTGGTCAACTCCTGCACCTGGTCGAACTTGGCGCGTGCCTCTGCCGTCTGCACGCGTGCAGAGATTAGCTTGTTGTTGAGATCGGTGATCTGCTGGTCGTTCACCGTGACGCCCTGCGACACTGCGAGGTTATTGGCCGTGCGATAGTCTTCGACCGATTGTTCCGACGTGCCGACACGCGATTTCAATGTTTCGATCTGGCTGTTGAGCCAGTTGGCCGCGATCCGCGTCGCGTCATATTTGGCGCGAACCTGCTCTTCGAAATAGCCTTCGGCAATGGCATTGGCGATCGCGGCAGATTTTTGCGGCACCTCGGAGCTGACGTTGATGTCGACCAGGAAGGTGGTGCCTTGCCGCGTCACCTTCATGCGGCGCTGAAGAATTTCGACCGATCGCGACCGCGCGGTGTCTGCGGCATTGGAGCCCGCCACAGGCACGCTGCTGCTGAACAGGCGCTTGACGGGATCGAGCAGGCCGGGCTGCGGCGTGAACTCCGGGTCCTCGGTGAGCTTGAGCTTATCGACGACCCGCTGCAGGATAGCGACGGACTGGATCAGCAACGTCTGGCTCTCGATCGTGGCGTCATCTGTGCCGAAATTCGACAGCACGGCCTGGTTCGTCTCGACAACATTGGCGCGGCGCGGATCGACCAGGACTGTGGATGTCGCCGTGTAGAGCGTGTCTACGCTCATGATGTAGGCCACGGCGAGCGACATCAGGATCAGCGGCAGCAACGCGACCGTTTTCCAGCGCCGACGCAGGATGCGGCCCATCTCGCGCAGATCGACCGCCGGTGCCGATGATGGTTCAGTGAATGTCGCGGGCGCCTCGTCGGGCGCCAGATACGACAGCTCAGAATTGCGCTGTAACATTAATCCCCACCTGATGTTTGTCGTAGCTGAAGGCCGAGACGTCGCTGCTGCGGTCGGTGTAGCGGTGGTAAGCTGACATCGTGACAAACCGGTTGAGCAGATATTTGACGCGGGCATCGGAGGTGACGACCGTGTCCTTGCGATCCTGACCGAAGAAGCGATCTTTCTCGTAGGTGCCAGCCAGCGACAGAATGACGTTGCGACGCAATTCGTAGTCGGCACCCACCTGAAGGGCATTGGCCTGCACGCCGGCCGAACTTGTGGCGGAGGTTTCCGTGACGATCTGTTCGGCCTTGAAGTGGAGATCGAGCAGCTTGGTCGGCCGATACGTTAACTGCGCGCGATAGGACGGGCCCTCGATCACACCGATGGTGGCATCGCTGAACTCCTGCCGCGCATAGCCACCGCCGATTTCGCCGCTGAGCAGGTGCGTCAGGCCGATGGTGATGCCGGACAACGCGCGATAGCCCTGGGAATCCAGCGATCGTTCCGGTGTGCCGCGGATGCTGCGCTGGTTGCCTTCGATGCCTGCGAACCAGCCGAGAATGGGCGAAAACGCGTAGTCCATCCTGCCGTGCACCGCGTAGATCTGCCCGTCGCGACCGTCCTGGCTGATAATCGTGCCGTCTTGCGCGCGGCTTTGGCCGTAATCGTAGGAGCTGACGCTGATGCCGGCCGATGCTGCCAGCCTGTTCCACTCCTTGCGGACACTGACGTCGCCTGAGAACAGGTTATAGGGCGTCGGCGAAACGGCGTTGGTGGGCGAACTCAATGTCCCGACGCCTTCGTTCAGATGCGCGATCTGGAAACTCGTCAGGACGGCTAGATCGTGCGAGACATCGTACCAGGCATTCCCCTTTAGGCTGGCGTCGGTCTGGTCGAGGCTGGAATTGTCACGATAGATCGTCGATGCCGTGTCCAACTTGATATCGATGCCGTGTCGTTCCCAAAGGGTATGCGCCCGCAACGACGGCGCGATGACGGCGGCGATGTCTGCGCGCTTGTCGGTGTTCGACGAAAAGACGTTGCTGTCATAGAAAGTACCGGACATCAGCTGCGGATTGAACATCCAGGAGCCGTAGCGAATGCCGACGGGCTCATAGCCGGGTTGCTGCCGTTGCTTTACAGGCATGTCTTCGGGCTGTACCGCATCGCGTGTATCCGTCGGCGTGAGATCCGGCAGGACCGATGGCTCGAATACTTTCTGCGCATTCCAGGGAGCCGCGACGACCTGGAACGTTGACGGAATGACCTGGGCGGCAGATGGTGAAGCGAGGCCGATGGCGATCGCGGTTGAGCTTGTTGCGAGTCGAATCCCGCGGCAGCGCGAGACTGCCGGACGCGTCGCTTCTTCACGAGCGAATAAAGCGTTCGGGCATTTCAACGCACGATTCATCCAGTTTCCCTTGTGCGAAGCGGATCGCGCTTGCAGCCTGATCGCCTTCAAACATCACAACGCTGCCCGCAGGAACGCGAGCCTGCGCCGATGTCGAGAATCAACGGAGTGGTGGAGGTGACGCGCTTGTCGAACACAGAGCCGTCCATGATGTACGTTCGTATCGAACTGCGCTTCTGCGCTGCAGCAACATACCCATCGCAAAGAGACCAGACTATGGCGAGATGAATGGGGGCAAGGGGTTGCACATCTTGAAGGTCATCGGTCGTGCGTGCAGCGATGCCTAGAAGTAGCGCTCCGGAATCCGGATGTTGTCGCCCGGAAACACCCGGACCGGGGCATCGAGCGGATACACCTCTTCCGTGTTGCCGCCGGATCGGCGCAAGAACACCTTGTTTTCATTAGCGCGATAGCTGAAGCCGCCGGCGCTTGCAACCGCATCGAGAATGGTCATGCCGATGCGGTACGGATATTCGCCGGCCTTCTTCACTTCGCCAAGGATATAATAGGGGCGATACAGCGCCATCTCGATATTGACGCGCGGATCTCGCACGATCCCCTTCGACAATGCCGCCGTGATCGAGCGTTCCAGCTGTCCGGTCGTCAGGCCTCCTGCCCGAATTCGCCCCGCCAATGGAATCGATGCGTAGCCGCTGCTGTCGATCTCATACTCCCCGCTGATATCGGCTTCGCCGTACACTTTCAGGCGAATTCTGTCAGTCGGTGCAAGGGTGTAGCTTGCCGATGTCGCTTCGGCTGCTTGCTTGCTCTGTGCCATAGCCGGGGTTGAGAGACGCAAGCCTCCTGGCATGGACGTCAGTATCAAGCACAACCCGGCGACGCCGAGTGATCGTTGCAACATCATGGGGTCCTGCCTGCTTATCGACCTCAGTGTGGCCGGTGATGACTGCCGCAAGCTAGGCGACCAACAAGGCGAAAGCATGTGGCGCACAAACGGCGGCCGCACTTGCGCTAGAGCACCACGATCTCTTCGCCCTCGATCGCAATGCAGGTCAGCACGCCGGATCGCCAAGCGCCGGTATCGATGTTGATGCGGTTGCTGCGGATGTCGGGATGCGGCACCGGCGTATGACCGTGCACGATATACTTTCCGTGGCGTTGCGTCGCGTTAAGGAAATCGTCACGGATCCAGATCAAGTCCTCGGCTGCCTGCAATTCCAATACCACGTTAGGCCGGACGCCCGCATGGGCGAAGAAAAAGTCTCCGCAGCAATAGCTGTTGCGCAGACATTGCAGGAAAAGCTGGTGGGTCCGCGGAAGAACATCGCGCAATTGTCGATGCAAGTCGCGCGGTGCCGGATGTTCGGACGTAGAAATGCCATAGGAGGCCAACGTCTGCCGTGCGCCGAGCGGCAGCCAGTCTGGTAGCGCAGCGGGATCATGCAGGAATGATTCCAGCATGGCTTCATGGTTACCGCGCAGGCATATTGCACGGTTTCGCACCAGTCGAATGGTGAGCTGATCGATGACACCGCAGGAATCGGGGCCACGGTCGATGTAATCGCCAAGATAAACTTCGGCAGAATGACGGACCGGCCTGCGTTGCAAGTCGTCATCGATGCGGGCGACTATCTCCGCGAGAAGATCCGCGCAACCGTGAATATCGCCGACAGCGTAGATGCGTGTTTCCGGCGGAAGCGCGGGGCGAGGGGGGCGGATGGTGGGGTCTTGCTGATGCATCGCGAAACACTCGACACGGATCGGTCCTGCCGTCAATCGTTCACACGATCCGGAATCTTAAGTAGTCTTTCTGAAAAGCCGAGAGTTGCGCGGCAGCGACTCGTGCAACCGATCTCAAAAAAAACGAGGCGCAAAAAAATCGGCTGGGTCGTAACCCATTCTTTGCATTTAACCAATCTCGCATTGCGATCATGATCCGATCTGCAGTGTAAACAATAAGGCCTCTGTCTTCACCGCAGCGCCGCATTTCGCTCATCAAGTTAGGAAATGTTCGATCACATGAGATGCCTGGTGTGCTTCGCCAGTGCATCAACAGAATGTCCCTTTGCAAAAAATGCGCGGCGTCCCGAGGGACAACGCTGCGTAACGACGCTGTGAGTGCTTCGGCTCCCAGCGTTTCCGACCTTGAACAGAAGGCGCGCAATGGTGTCGACATTAACAGTTTCCGGATTCAATCAGAATAGTCCTGCATCGCGATGGAAGAAACGGCATACGATCTCGGTGCGGCCGCTTGAATATGCCGGCCATATCGGCCAGCGCACCAGGCGACGGTCGACGCGAGCCGAGCCGTCGACCTCGATCGGAAAACGCGTGCTCGATACGGTTGCGGCCAGCGCGGCGTTGCTGTTTTTCGCACCGTTGTGGATCGCGGTGGCGATCGCCATAAAGGTGACGTCGCCGGGGCCCGTGCTGTTTCATCAGTATCGCTACGGCTACCGCAACCGGTCTTTCAAGATCTACAAGTTCCGCTCGATGCGCAGCGATGCCGGAGATGCCGCAGGTATCAAGCAGACGGTGCAGGACGACTCGCGAATTACGGCTGTGGGACGCATTTTGAGGAAGACCAGCCTCGACGAAATTCCGCAGCTTCTCAATGTCATCAAGGGCGACATGTCGCTGGTCGGACCGCGGCCCCACGTTCCCGGAATGCTTGCCGCCAATGTGCCTTACGAGGATCTCGTCCCGTATTATTTCCAGAGGCACACCGCCCGACCGGGAATTACGGGCCTCGCCCAGGTCAGCGGTTGTCGAGGCAGCACCGTCGAGCCGGCACTGGCCATTTCCCGGATCGAATACGACCTGGACTACATCGAGAAATGGTCACTCCGCATGGATATCATGATCATCGTAAAGACCGTTCGCCGCGAATTTCTGTCGGGGAGCGGGTTTTGAACAACCACATCGGCAATTCATCCGACGCAGGAGTGCAAGCATTGACGAAGGTGCATGCACGTATCGTTGCAGTGCTGTGATCAGGCGGCAAGAGATTCCGGCTGTGGCCGCTCTCCCGCGAAACCTGCCTTGAAGCAACTTGTCTCTTCTCGGTGACCGAATGCTGCTGCAACAGACCGCACCGCGGGTGGCGGCCCTGTTGTTCTCAGATCCGAGTGATTGACGATCGACGACAGGCAAAGCCTGCTGTCCGTCAAGAAAACTAAAGCCGTATACGGCAATACTCTTAAGCAAGGTGGTTGAGATGAATACCGTGCAACGCGCGAAAGCATTTCTGAAACAGGAGTTTCCGTCGATCTGGCTGCAGTGGCATTTTGCGCGCCGCCCCAAATCGGCGGAACGGGAATTGCAGTATCTCGAAAAAATCGTGCCGCGCGGAGCGTTGACCGTCGATGTCGGAGCCAACCTCGGATTGTATACGCAGCGGCTGGCGCGGTTGTCGAAGCAGGTTTATGCGTTTGAACCGTCCCACGATATGGCGCATTTCCTTCGTCGGACGTCGGCGTCGAATGTGACGGTCCACGAGATCGCGCTTTCTGATGAGAATGGAGAGGGCGAGTTGTTTATTCCCCAGGACGAATCGGGATCGGTGCACGGCCTGGCATCGCTCGAGCCCCAGATCGATGCATCCGGTAGATCGCTCGCTTCGCTCAACGTCCGGACGGCCCGCCTCGACACGATCGTCGACATCGATGTGGCATTCGTGAAAATTGACGTTGAAGGCCATGAGTTGAACGTTCTCAACGGCGCCACCAGCCTGATCGATCGCTGTCAGCCGGTCTTTCTCGTGGAAGCTGAGGACCGGCATCGACCGGAGGCAACCCGGCTGGTGTTCGATTTCTTTCGGGAAAGAGCGTACCGGGGCTACTTTCTGAAGGGCCGGCAGATCGTCCCCGTGGATCAGTTCAAGACAGACCAGTTGCAGAATGTCACGGCGCTGATGCCCAATGGCGGCCGCCTCGACGGTCGGTCCTATGTCAATAACTTCTTCTTCTTTCCCCATCATCTCGACGGCCAGTTCATCCTGTCCAGTTAAGTCGCAGGTTCAACAAATCCGCGGAACGCAAGGTCGCGTCAGCGCGGCGACACACTTCTTAAGACAGGACTACGAATGCAGATTGCAATTGTCGGTGCCGGCTATGTCGGCCTCGTATCGGGTGCGTGTTTCGCCGATTTCGGACATCATGTGGTCTGCGTCGACAATGATCCGGTGAAGATTGCCGCACTCAACCTTGGAAAGATTCCGATTCATGAACCGGGGCTTGCGGATCTGGTGACGGCAAATATTGCACAGGGTAGGCTTCGTTTCGTCAATGACATGAAGTCGGCGGTCGAGGCCGCCGAAGTCGTGTTTATCGCGGTCGGGACGCCGTCGCGCCGCGGCGATGGTCATGCGGACCTTTCCTACGTCTTTGCGGCGACCGACGAGATCGCCGGCTTTCTTTCGGAAGCAACGATTGTGGTGACCAAGTCGACCGTGCCTGTAGGAACCGGCGACGAAGTCGAGCAGATCATTCGAGAAAAAAACCCGGAAAAAAACATTGCGGTAGTGTCGAATCCGGAATTTCTCCGTGAAGGAGCGGCAATCCGGGACTTCAAGCATCCGGATCGCATCGTGATTGGCACCACTGACGCGCGCGCGCGCAGCGTCATGGCTGAGGTCTATCGCCCGCTTCATCTCAACAAATCGCCAATTCTGTTTACGGATCGGCGAACGGCGGAACTGACAAAATACGCGGCCAATTCCTTTCTTGCGACCAAGGTGGCCTTTATCAACGAGATCGCCGACCTTGCCGAGAAGGTCGGCGCCAACGTGCAGGAAGTGGCACGGGGGATTGGGCTCGACAATCGCATCGGTATGAAATTTCTCCATGCGGGGCCGGGCTTCGGCGGGTCGTGTTTTCCAAAAGACGCCTTGGCGCTGATCAAGACGGGACAGGACAACGAGGCGCCATTGCGCATTATCGAGACAGTCGTCGCTGTAAACGAGCAGCGCAAAAGAGCGATGGCGCGCAAGGTGGCTGGTGCCTTCGGCGGCAATATCCGCGGCAAATCCATTGCTGTCCTGGGTGTGACGTTCAAGCCGGATACCGACGACATGCGCGATGCGCCGTCCATTCCGCTGATCACGGCACTTCAGGACATGGGCGCAATCGTGCGCATCTACGATCCGGTTGGCATGGACGAAGCCAAAAAGGTCTTCGAGAATGTGACCTTTTGCGACAATGCCTATGAATGCGCCAAAGGCAGCCACGCGCTGGTGATCGTCACTGAATGGGAGCAATTCCGGGCACTGGATTTCAAGCAACTCGCGTCGCTCATGGTATGCTCGGTGATCGTTGATCTCCGGAATATCTATTCGCCCGAGGAGGTCACGCGAAATGGATTCTTGTATTGCGGCGTCGGCCGGTCGAACTCGCCTGCGTACTGAAAACTGTCCTTTACGGTCGGCCGCGTCAGTGGAATCCGTATGCCTGCGTCGATGCCCATCTGGAGCGGTCAGGTTTCGGCGGCAATGGAAGGTTCGGGGCCTCGCATCGTCCGCGTTGTTTCGCTAGCGATCCGCATGAAGGCGCGTGCGGCGGCGGTCTGGTAGCGATGTGCGTCCCAGAGAATGGCTCCGTAGCGACGGATCCAGGGCGGGCTGATCGGCAGGATGTCGAGATCGCGCCTGCCGGTCAGGCTGCGATCGGCCAGGATGGTCGGTGGTCCGCCGGATCTGGCCAACTCGATCAGCGCCTCGACCGCGTCCATCTCGACGCGGATGTCGAGCACCATGCCTTCGGGGAGCGACTCGTCGAGAAGACGACGCGTCGCGAACGTGGTCTTCAACAGCGCAAGCGGTTGACCGCTTAACGAGGCGAACGGGACGGAGGTCTGCGTCGGTCGTTCGCGTGTTTTTGCGCGGACCAGAACGAGACGCTCTTCGAAAAGGCGCTCGACTCCCAGTTCCGAATATTGTGGCGGATCAAACGCGATCGCCAGATCGAGATGGCCCGACAGGATCCGCCGCTCGACATCAAACGCACTTCCCACTTCCACGTTGAGCCGGACGCCCGGATATTGACGGCTCAAGCTCGCAATCATCTTTGGCAGAAAGGCGGTGCTGTAGGTGTGGATGACTCCCACGCGGAGAGTTCCGGTCATGCCGCCTTCGAGCTCGGCGATCGCGGTCCGTGCGGCTTGCGTCTGCACCATCAGCCGTTGCGCATGCTCGCGCAGGGTGCGCCCGGTCTCGGTCAGTTGCATGCCCTGCGGGGTCCGATCGAACAGCACGGTGCCCAGATCTTGTTCGAGCGCGCGAATTTGCTGCGAGAGCGTTGGCTGGGCTACGCCGAGCGCGTCCGCCGCTTTTGCCATCCGGCCATGCGCGGCTACCGCAAGAAAGTAATTGAGGCGCCTGGGATCCATTGCGCGATTACAATTACCGATCGGATCAATAGTTTCAAGTGTATTGGCCTATTGCTCCGGCCATGGCACCGTCCCGGCCAATCAAACAGCGGCAGCGGCAGACGTCGTTTTCGACTTTCGGCAGGGAGGGCATGAGCCCATGATTTCTCGACGCTTTTTCGTCTCCGGGGCAGTCCCCGCGATACTGGCAGGCTCGCTGGCCTTCGCCGGCGCGGCGCCCGGCGCAGCGCTCGAATATCCCACCAAACCGATCCTGTTGATCGTTCCCTTCGCCGCCGGCGGCGCGGCGGACATCATCGGCCGGACGATCGGCGAGAAACTGGGCCAGCTCTATGGGCAGCAGGTCGTGGTCGAAAATCGTGGCGGCGCGGGTTCCAATATCGGCGTGGGCGCTGCGGCCAAGAGCGCGCCCGACGGTTACACGCTCGTGCTCGGCTCGATCGCCGTTGCGGCAAATCCGTGGCTGTTCAAGTCCATGCCGTACGATCCGCTGAAGGACCTGACGCCGCTGACCCTGGCACTGGAAACGCCCAACATCGTGCTCGTCGCGCCGTCGTCGCCGATCAAGAACGTCCGTGACCTCATTGGGTTTGCCAAAGAGAAGGCCGGCTCGGGCGGCGCCACCTATGGCTCGGCCGGCATCGGCTCATCGCTTCATCTGGCGGCGGAGCTGTTCCGGCAGAAGGCGGGCATCGAGCTCACCCATGTGCCGTATCGCGGCTCGTCGCCGGCGCTGACGGATCTCATGTCGGGTCGCATCGATGTGATGTTCGACAATGCATCGACTGCGCTGCCGCAGGTTCAGGGCGGCAGCCTCCGTGCCATCGCAGTGACGACCAAACAGCGCGTCGCGGCCTTGCCGGATGTGCCGACGATCGATGAATCCGGCGTGCCCGGCTTCGAACTCGGCAATTGGTGGGCCATCTTCGGGCCCGGCGGAATGCCGCCTGAACTGGCCGACCGCATCAGCGCGGACCTGCGGAAGGTCCTGGCCGATCCTGACGTCCGGCGTCGCTTCGCCGAGGTCAGCGGTCGCGTGATCGCATCAACGCGCCAGGAACTGGCCGATCATCTGGGCCGGGAAAACGCCAGCTGGAAGCAGATCGTGGATGCCGCCGGCGTCCGCGGAAGCCAGTGAGCCAGCCACGATCTCAATCGCAATTTCGGGACTTCGATCATCGTTAGCGGCCTCGCAAAGAAGGCCAGGGAGAATAAAGTGAAGAAGGTAGTTTCAGGTCTGGTGCTCGCCGCTCTGACCTTGGCGTGCCCAGTCGCATCGGCCCAGAATGACGGAGCGCTGAAGATCGGGGCGGTCCTCGACATGTCCGGACTGTTCGCCGACATCACCGGGCCCGGCAGCGAGGCGGCCGCCAAGATGGCCATCGAGGATTTCGGCGGTGAGGTTCTCGGCCGCAAGGTTCAGATGGTCGTGGTGGATCATCTCAACAAGGCAGACCTCGCCGCGAATTTCACGCGTGAAATGCTCGATAATCAGGGTGTCGAGGCCATCGTCGACGTGGCCGGCTCGGCGACGGCGCTTGCCGCGGCAGAGATGGCCAAGGCTCGCAACAAGATCATCATGTTCAACGGTCCAGGCGCCGTGCGTCTCACGAACGAGGCTTGCGGTCCGTATGTCGTCCATTACACCTACGACACCTATGCGCTTGCCAGCGTAACCGGTCT
This sequence comes from Tardiphaga sp. vice154, assembly GCF_007018645.1. Taxonomy (NCBI): domain Bacteria; kingdom Pseudomonadati; phylum Pseudomonadota; class Alphaproteobacteria; order Hyphomicrobiales; family Nitrobacteraceae; genus Tardiphaga; species Tardiphaga sp. vice154. Next base: position 4,119,277 of record NZ_CP041399.1, on the reverse strand, counting down.
TGCTACCGTCAAACGTGGCCTCGACACCTGGTTCTTCCTGACGGCCGATTACGCTTTCGGCCAGGAACTCGAGCGCGACACGTCCAGTGTCGTCACCAAGGCCGGTGGCAAGGTCGTGGGCCAAGTCAGGCATCCGATCAACACGTCGGACTTCTCGTCCTTCCTGCTGCAGGCGCAGAGCTCGAAGGCCAAGGTGGTCGGTCTGGCCAACGCGGGTGGCGACACGATCAATGCGATCAAGCAGGCGGCGGAATTCGGTTTGACCCAGTCCGGGCAGAAGATGTCGCCACTGCTGGCTTTCATCTCCGACATCGACAGCGTGGGACTGGAAACGGCGCAAGGGCTGTTGCTCGCCGAAGCCTTCTATTGGGATCTGAATGATGAGACGCGCGCGTTTACGACGCGATTCATGAAGCGCACCAAGCGCGCGCCGACGTCGGCACAGGCCGGCGTCTACTCGTCGGTGCTGACCTATCTGAACGCCGTCAAGAAGGCCGGTACGACGGATGCGGCGGCCGTCATGAAGGTTATGAAGGAAACGCCGATCAACGACATGTTCGCGAAGAACGGCCGGATTCGCGAAGACGGCCGCATGATGCACGACATGTATCTTTTTGAAGTGAAAAAACCGTCGGAGTCCAAGGCGCGCTGGGACGACTACAAGCTGCTGGCGACCATCAGCGGTGAAGACGCGTTCCAGCCGCTGTCGGCATCGCGTTGTCCGTTGGTCAAGAAGTAAGCAGAGCAGGCGGCGGATTCCTTGATGGTTCCGCCGTCCGTTCCAGCACGACAGCAGAGGCGATCATGACTATGCCAGTAACGGCAAGGGTGGATGCGGTCGAAACCATCCTCGTCGATGTGCCGACCATCCGCCCGCATCGGCTGTCGATGCATACGATGAACAGCCAGACGCTGGTGCTGGTCATTATCCGTTGCTCGGACGGTACTGTTGGAATTGGCGAAGGCACCACGATCGGCGGTCTCAGCTACGGCGAGGAAAGCCCCGAAGGTATCAAGCTGACCGTGGATACCTATATCGCTCCGGCTATTCTCGGGGCGGACGCCTCGCGCGTGGCAGCGCTGATGAGCCAGGTCAAGCAGCGGGTCAAAGGCAATCGCTTTGCGACCTGCGCCGTAGAAACGGCGCTGCTCGACGCGCTCGGCAAACGGCTCGATCTTCCGGTATCCGAACTATTGGGCGGGCGGCAGCATGCCTCGCTGCCGGTCGCCTGGACGCTGGCCAGCGGAGACACCGCGCGCGATATCGAGGAAGCCGAGCGCATGCTGGATGCGCGCCGGCACAATATCTTCAAGCTCAAGATCGGGCTGCGGTCGGTCAATGACGATGTCGCACATGTCGCCGCCATCAAGCGAGCCCTCGGCGACCGCGCCAGTGTGCGCGTCGATGTCAACCAGGCATGGAGCGAAGTCGAGGCGCGGCGCGGAATTCCCGCGCTGGAAGCCGCCGGTGTGGATCTGATCGAGCAGCCGCTCTCGCGCGACGATCGGGGTGCACAGGCACGCCTCAGCGGCCGCTTTTCGGTCGCGATCATGGCCGATGAAGCTCGGCATGGCGTCAGGGATGCATTTGACGTCGCCCAGCGCGGCGTTGCGGACGTGTTCGCTTTGAAGATCAACCAGGCCGGTGGCCTGTATGATGCGGTCAAGATGGCCGCGATCGGCGAGGCGGCCGGCATTGGTCTCTATGGCGGGACGATGCTCGAAGGCGGGGTGGGCACGGCTGCGTCGGCGCAGGCCTTTTCGGTGCTTCCCAAACTGGCGTGGGGAACGGAGCTGTTCGGACCGCTTCTCTTGACGGAAGAAATTCTCGCCACGCCGCTGCGCTATGCCGATTTCGCGCTCGAAGTTCCGACGGGGCCAGGCATTGGTGTGGAGCTCGACATGGACCGCGTGGCCTTCTTCCGCCGCGATGGCTCCGCGGATCGCCCAGGCTTGGCGAGCAAAATCGCGCGAGCCTGATTGCCGCTGCCTGCCGCGCGTGATCCGTGCGGCAGAGTTGGAACTTTCTTTACCGGCCACTGCTAAATCCCTCTGAGGGCCGTCGCCCGGGATGCGCGCTCGCGCGGATATTGCTCGGCAGGGATTAGCGATGAAAGTTCTCGTTCGGATCGCCTTCGTGTTGGCGGGCGCAGCGCTCATTTGGTCGCCCGCAAGCGCCCAGCAGCAGGGGCCGTTGCAGGTCACCTCGGGCGTGAGCTACGAATATCTCGATCGCTGGGACGTCAACCGCCTCAATCAGATCCTCACCGTCGATACGCCAAAATTCTCCGGCATTCCGGTGACCTACACGCCTGCGACCAACGCGGTGAAATTGTATCGCGTGACCTATTCATCGGTGGTGCCGGAGCGCGACAACAAGCCGATCACCGCTACCGGGTTGCTCGCGATCCCTGATATTGCGGGCACGTCGTTTCCGCTGGTGTCGTATCAACACGGCACGGTGTACGGCAAGCAGGAGGTGCCGTCCTATCCGGAGCAGTCGCCCGAAACGCAATTGATGATTGCGCAATTCGCGGGGCAGGGCCGCATCGTGATCGGCGCCGATTATTTCGGCATGGGGGCGTCAACCGAGCCGGAAGGCTACATGGTCAAGCGAAGCCACCAGCAGGCGACGGCCGACATGCTGCAGGCCGGCCGTGCCGTGCTCGACCAGATGAAGCTTGGCGCGCCAAAGCTGTATCTCGCCGGCTGGTCGCAGGGCGGCTTCGTCACCATGGCGCTTCTGGAGAAGCTGGAGAGCACCGGCGTGGCTGTCGTGGCCACGGCGACCGCGAGCGCGCCCGTCGATGTCTCCGTGGCGCTGAACGGCTTCCTCAACTTCCCGCGCAAGAACGATGCGAGTTGGGTGACCACGCTGTTCATCCTGTCGGCATTCTCGTTCGAGAATTATTACGGAATTCCCGGGCTGGCGCGCGCGCTGATCAATGACGACGCCTATGAAATTTCCCGCAAGGCCTATCAGCGTCAGCCCTACAATGCCGCCGATGTCCCGACCGACCTGCACAAATTGATCCGCCCCGAATATTTCGATTCGCAGTACTTTGCCGCCTCCGCCTATGGCCGGCTGGTGGCGGCGGCCAATTCGTATCGCTGGGTGATCAAGACCCCGGTGCGCAACTATTTCGGGGAGAGCGACGAGGTCATCAGCGTCGGTCTTGGTCAATTGGCAATGACCTATCAGCGCGCGATCGGCAGCGGCAATCTGCAGGTCGAGGCGGTTTCCACCGGCCCCACCACCCACCGTGGGACATTCGCGACCGCCGTGCCGCAATGGAAGGCGTGGTTCGACAGCAAGTGAAGCGGGCGGCTCCCGCAGGCGCCGCACGTCAATCGGTTGCGTGCGGGAAAGCGGGGCACGCGCCGCCGCCCTGAACTGTTTTCTAGGTGCCGTGGGCGGTGGCGATATGGCCGTCAGCTTCCAGCAGCGCCTCAAGCAGTTTGCGCCCCGAAGTGTCGGCCTGCATGATCGGGTCCGCCTTGAAGGTTGCCTTCAGAAAGCTCGACACTGCCCGGATCTGCGGGACGAATTGCAGGTCGGTGTGAACATTGATCTATAATTCGCGCGTGGTCGAAATCGCGATGGCATCCGAAGGGCGTACGCGGCGTTTCGGTGTCGCAGCGGTCGAACCACTACGCGACGGTGAAGAATTACTTCGAGGTCATCAACGACAACATCGCCCTGCTCGTACAGATCGAGAACCAGATTGGATGCGGCCGACGAGATCGCCGCGATCGACGGGGTGGATTGCCTGTTCGTCGGGCCGTCCGATCTGGCCGCCACGCTCGGCCATTTCGGCAATCCCGGACATCCCGACGTGCAGGCTGCGATGCAGCGCATATTTGAGGCGGCTGCCCGTCATGGCAAGTCGAGCGGCATTCTCGCGCCTGTCGAAGCCGATGCCCGCCACTATCTGGAACTGGGCGTCACATTTGTCGGCGTCGGCAGCGACTTAGGCGCGTTCCGCGGTGCCACCCAGGCGCTGCACGACAAATATCTCTGATCCGGGCGCTGGGTCACTTTCTTGCACCAGACCGACCAACAGCGGTCGCGACTATCATCCTGAAGGAGTTATATCATGAGCAAGCTAGGTTTCGTCGGTCTCGGCATCATGGGCACGCCGATGGCGGGCCATCTCATCACCGCTGGTCACTAGGTGTTCGCCTATGACCAGAAGGATCTGCCGGCCGAACTGCTCGCCAAGGGCCTCGTCAAGTGCGATTCCAGCAAAGACGTCGCCAAGGCGTGCGACATCTTCTTCGTGATGGTGCCGGATACCCCGCATGTCGGTGCTGTGCTGTTCGGCAAAAACGGCGCCGCTGAAGGCCTGTCGAAGGGCAAGATCGTCGTCGACATGAGCTCCATCTCGCCGATCGAGACCAAGGAATATGCCGCCAGGATCGAAGCGCTCGGCTGTGAATATGTCGATGCGCCGGTATCGGGCGGCGAAGTTGGCCCCAAGGCGGCCACGCTCTCCATCATGGTCGGTGGCAAGGACGAGGTGTTCGAGATCGTCAAGCCGCTGTTCGAACTGATGGGCAAGAACATCACGCTGGTAGGCGGCGCCGGTGCCGGCCAGACCGCCAAGGTCGCCAACCAGATGATCGTTGCGATGACCATCGAGGCGGTGGGCGAGGCGCTGCTGTTCGCCTCCAAGGCGGGCGCGGATTCGGCGCGCGTGCGCCAGGCGCTGATGGGCGGCTTTGCGTCGTCCAAAATTCTTGAAGTACATGGCGATCGCATGGTCAAACGGACCTTCGACCCGGGCTTCCGGATTGCCCGGCACCAAAAGGACCTCAACCTCGCCCTGACCGCCGCACGCCAAATGGGCATTTCGCTGCCCAAACCCGCGACATGTCAGGAACTCTTCAACTCCTGCGCCGCCAACGGTGGCAGTGCCTGGGACCATTCGGGTATGGTCAAGGCGCTCGAATTGCTGGCCAACTTCGAGATCGGCCAGAAAGCCTGATCTCCACGAAAGACGACACCATGAGCTTCGACCCACGTGCCCTGTTGCGACAGATGTTTGATGCGGCGATCGAGGCGGCCCAGCCGTCGCATTGCATCCCGCCTCATCTGCCTAAAACGCCGAAAGGACGATTGATCGTCCTCGGCGCCGGCAAGGCGTCCGCCGCAATGGCGCGTGCGGTCGAAGATCATTGGTCCGGCGAAATGTCCGGGCTGGTCGTCACCCGCTACGGCTATGCCGTCCCGTGCGAGCGGATCGAGATCGTCGAAGCCTCGCATCCGGTTCCCGATGCTGCCGGCCTCGCGGCCGCAAAGCGGATCCGCGACATCGCGGTGGCGGCGGGGCCGGGTGACACCGTGCTGTGTCTGATCTCCGGTGGCGGCTCCTCGCTGCTGGCACTGCCGGCCGAAGGCATCACCCTGGAAGACAAGCAGGCGGTCAACCGCGCGCTGCTGAAGTCGGGCGCGACCATCTCGGAAATGAACTGCGTCCGCCGCCATCTGTCGGACATCAAGGGCGGCCGTCTTGCCGCGTTGGCCTATCCAGCCAAGGTGGTGACGCTGCTGATCTCGGACGTGCCCGGCGACGTCGAGGCCGACATCGCTTCCGGTCCAACTGTCGCCGACGTAACGACCTGCGCCGATGCGCTCGCCATCGTTACGCGTTACGGCATCGACCTGCCGGCCGCCGTTCGCGACACGCTGGAGAGCGGCCGCGGCGAAACGGTGAAGCCGGCCGATCCGCTGATCGCCGGCGTTGAGACCCATCTGATCGCGACGCCGCAGATGGCTTTGGAAGCCGCCGCCGCCGTGGCGCGCGAAGCCGGCATGCCGGTGCATATTCTGGGCGATTCCATCGAAGGCGAAGCAGGGGACGTAGGCACGGTATTGGCCGGCATCGTCAAGCAGGTCGCGAAGCGCGGCCAACCCTTCAAAGCGCCCTGCGTGCTATTGTCCGGCGGCGAGACGACGGTGACGGTCCGCGGCCATGGGCGCGGCGGCCGCAATGTTGAATTTCTGCTGTCGTTTGGCGTGACCCTCGACGGGCTGGCCGACATCTGGGCGCTGGCCGGCGACACCGACGGCGTCGATGGCATCGAAGAAACCGCCGGCGCGATCCTGACGCCGGATACGCTCGCGCGCGCCTCGGCTGCCGGCATCAAGCCGAGGCAGGCGCTCGCCGACAATGACGGTCACGGTTTTTTCGGCGCGCTCGGTGACGCCGTCGTCACCGGGCCGACGCTGACCAATGTCAACGATTTCCGCGCGGTCATCATAGGCCGACCGGACACGAAGTGATGCGTATGTGAGCCAACCGCGCAGGCCGGCCGCTCTCGAAATGTTTCGAGAGTGCGCGAGCAGGGGTGGCGAGCTGAACTGAAGATGGAGGCTATTGATATGACCAAAGCCGTGAATCCAGACGAACTGGCGACGCCCCGCTACATCAGGATCGACCCCCGCGACAACGTGGCGATCGTCGTCAATGATTTCGGCTTGCCGGCGAAGACGCGTTTTCCGGATGGCCTGGAGCTGCGTGATTTCGTTCCACAGGGTCACAAGGTCGCGCTGGTCGACATCGCCGAAGGCGATGCGGTCCGCCGCTACAACGAAATCATCGGCACCGCGATCCGCCCGATTTTCGCCGGCGAATGGGTCGACGAGTCCCGCATCTCCATGCCGGAGGCGCGCGAACTTGATCACCTCGAACTCGCCACCGCGGTGCCCGCGGCGCAGCCGCCGCTCGAGGGCTACACCTTCGAGGGCTTCCGCAATCCCGACGGTTCGGTTGGCACCAAGAACGTGCTGGCGATCAGCATGAGCGTGCAATGCGTTGCCGGCACCGTCGATTATGCGGTCAAGCGGATCAAGGAGGAACTGCTTCCGAAGTATCCGAATGTGGATGATGTCGTCGCACTCTCGCACAATTACGGCTGTGGCGTCGCCATCAATGCGCCGATGGCGATCGTGCCGATCCGTACCCTGCAGAACATCGCGAAGAACGCGAATTTCGGCGGCGAAGCGATGGTCGTCAGCCTCGGCTGCGAGAAGCTGGCGCCGGAGCGCCTGCTACCGCTGGATACGGATGGCAGCATCGTCCGCATGCAGGACGAAGCGTTCGATGGCTTTACTGCCATTGTCGATTCGATCATGGCAATGGCCGAAGCGCGGCTCGAAGTTCTCAACAAGCGCCAACGCGAGACCTGTCCCGCTTCGGATCTGATCGTCGGCCTTCAGTGCGGCGGCTCTGATGCATTTTCCGGCGTCACGGCCAATCCGGCCGTCGGCTTTGCCGCCGATCTGTTGGTGCGCGCCGGCGCCAAAGTGATGTTCTCAGAAGTGACCGAGGTGCGCGATGCAATTCATCTGCTGACGCGCCGCGCCATCGACGAGGAGGTCGGCCGAGCGCTCATCCGCGAGATGAAATGGTATGACGATTACCTGGCAAAGGGGGAGGTCGACCGCAGCGCCAACACGACGCCCGGCAACAAGAAGGGCGGCCTCGCCAACATCGTCGAGAAGTCGCTCGGCTCGATCGTCAAGTCCGGCTCGACCGCCATCGTCGACGTGCTGTCACCCGGCGAGCGCATCCGAAAGGCGGGCATGACCTTCGCGGCGACGCCCGCCAGCGACTTCATCTGCGGCACGCTGCAACTCGCCTCCGGCATGACGCTGCAGGTGTTCACCAGCGGACGCGGCACGCCCTATGGCCTGGCCGCCGCACCGGTGATCAAGGTGGCCACGCGTACCGAGCTGGCCAACCGCTGGAAGGATCTGGTCGATTTCGACGCCGGCCGCATCGCCACCGGCGAGAAGACGATCGAGGAAACCGGTTGGGACCTGTTCAAACTAATTCTCGACGTCGCCAGCGGACGCACGAAAGTCTGGTCCGACAAGTGGGGTATTCACAACAGCCTCACTTTGTTCAATCCCGGCCCGGTGACCTGAGCGGCGCAACCGATCAAGCATGAAGCGGGCGGCCCTTGGGCTGCCCGTTTTGCGTTTAGGCGTCATCGATCCAACGAATGCCGAAGGCAAAGCGGGATTTTCTCGCCCGCGTTTGCAAGGGCGGATCAATAGGCACAAAGCCTGCGTCGTGTAGACATCGGATGACGAGCAGCCGCGACCTCGTGCGAATGGCTCGCTGTCATCGTGCTCCGCGCGGGGCGTTGCTGGTGAGCCTGTTCGTCTGTTTGGTCGAATCTTTCCGCCGGACCGGCCGCATTGGAGCCAGCGCGCATTTTCCACCGCATTTCCGAAACTATCGTTCGCGGCTCCTCTTGGCCGAGAAACTCAACCGTCGCCGGCGCACGACGATGCGCAGAAGGAATTCCTTTATCGCGCAGGTTCTGTTCGAAATATTAGCAAGACGTCTGTCGTATTAATTATGTCGTCAACAATATCACGCCATTTGAACCGACTTTTGCGTCTCAATTCTCGAATTGTAGTTCAGTGATCTAGATCAAGGCAGTATTCGATGCATGTCTTATGACGACTTACGAGACATTCGCGTGCTTCAACTCGATCGTACAGATCGAAGAGGGGACGCCGATTTCGCGAAGACGGCGATTTCCAGATGTCGAGACAGAAGGACTTCTCCGACATGCGACGTCATCGCCGAGCCAAGATCGTTGCCACCGTGGGTCCCGCCAGCGCTTCGCCGGAGATGCTGAAAGCCGGCGAAAAATATCGGCTGGCCGATACGCCTCCGCCCTCGCACGAACTGCTCGCGCGCACCCGCGCCGCCTTCAGCAATCAGGGGCTGATCGTCACCTGAACCCGATTTCCGTGGGCCTAGGTGCTGCACCTTGATGTCCCGGACCGCTGCGCTACAATGCGGGCCGAAGGAGACATCATGTCCGGTCACGATCATCACCACGACCACGAGCATTCCGAACTGTCGGAGACCGAGCTGCGCGTGCGCGCGCTGGAAAGCATTCTGACCGAGAAGGGCTATGTCGATCCCGCCGCACTCGACGAATTGATCCAGACCTACGAGACCAAGGTCGGCCCGCGCAACGGCGCGCGCGTGATCGCGCGGGCCTGGAGCGATCCGGAATATCGCGCGCGGCTGCTGGCCGATGCCACGCCGGCGATCCTCGAATTCGGCTATGCCGGCCGGCAGGGCGAGCACATCGTCGCGGTCGAGAACACGCCGGACCTGCACAACATGGTCGTGTGCACCCTATGCTCGTGTTACCCGTGGCCGGTGCTCGGCCTGCCACCGGTCTGGTACAAGGCCGCACCCTATCGCTCGCGCGCGGTGAAGGATCCGCGCGGCGTGCTGAAGGATTTCGATGTCACGCTGCCCGAAGGCACCAGGATCAAGGTGTGGGATTCCACCGCGGAGATCCGTTACCTCGTGGTGCCGCAGCGCCCTGCCGGCACCGAGGGCATGAGCGAGGAAGAGCTTGTCGGTCTCGTCACCCGCGACAGCATGATCGGCACCGGGCTAGCGCTCTCGCCCGCCGGGGTGGCGTAATGGACGGCGCACATGACATGGGCGGCGTGGCCGGCTTCGGCGCGGTTCAGCTCGAGCCGAACGAGCCGGTGTTTCACGCCGAATGGGAACGCCGCGTCCTGGCGATGACACTGGCGATGGCAAGGCCCGGCCAATGGAACATCGACGCCTCGCGCTTTGCCCGCGAAAACCGTCCGGCCGAGGATTATCTGAGCAAGAGCTATTACCAGATATGGCTGGCCGGCATCGAACGTCTGATGGCCGAGCGCGGTCTGGTGGCGCCGGAGGAGATCGAAGCCGGCGAGCCCTTGCTGCCGCGCAAGGACGTTCCGGTGCTGAAGGCCGACGAGGTGCCCGCCATGTTGCGCAAGGGCGGCCCGACGGTGCGTCCGACACAGGCGCCGGCGCGCTTTGCCGTCGGCGACCGCGTCCGCGCCAGAATGATGCATCCGCCGACCCATACGAGGCTGCCGAACTATGTGCGCGGCCATGTCGGCGTGATCGAGCTGCTGCACGGCGCGCATGTGTTTCCCGATAGCCATGCGATGGGGCAGGGCGAACAGCCGCAGTGGCTCTATACCGTGGCGTTCGACGGTCGCGAGCTGTGGGGCGAGGACGGCGATCCGACGAGCTTGATCTCCGTGGACGCCTGGGAATCCTATCTGGAGCCGTTGTGATGGCGCTCGATCCGCAGGCCGCCGCAGCGGCGGTGATCGCGGTGCCCGGCATTCCGCGCGACCACGACGGCCCGGTGTTTCGCGAGCCGTGGGAGGCGCAGGCCTTCGCGATGGCCGTGGCGCTGCATGCGCGCGGGCTGTTCTCCTGGACCGAATGGGCGGCGACACTCGCCGCCGAGATCAAGCGCGCACAGGCCGCGGGCGATGCCGATACCGGCGAGACCTATTACCGGCACTGGCTGGCGTCGCTAGAAACGCTGGTCGCCGAGAAGGGCGTCGCCAGCGCCGACACGCTGCACCGCTATCGCGACGCCTGGGACCACGCCGCCGACCGCACGCCGCACGGCATGCCGGTTCTGCTGCAGCCGGACGATTTTCACGGCTGAGGCGTGTGGCCGGCGTCGTTGCGCCATATCGCAATGTGTGGGAAGCCGCACTGTCGCCAGCAGGGCGGGGCGGTGCCGGGAGCGGATATGAGCAAGGCCTTCGAAAAACTGATCGACAAATATGCCGAGCGGCGGGATTTCGATCGCCTGACGGCGTTTCACGCCAAGCGCGTGGAGATGCTGCAGCAGCTGCAGAGCGGCACCTATGACAAGCCGCACCTCGTCTCCGAGGAAGATCCCGTGCCGCTGATGGCAGAACTCGCGCGCGAGATCGCCTATCTGGAAAAGGCGCTGGCGACGCGGAGCGACCCCGCGACCTGACCCCGCGCGATCTTGACGTTGCCGCGCGCATGGGTCTCACTGCCCGCCAATGCGGCGAACGTCGCCGCGCGCTGAGGGGATGAACCGCCGCATGATCACGCTCTATCACTGCGCTCGCGCGCGCTCGTTCCGACCGTTGTGGACGCTGGAGGAAATGCAGCTTCCCTATGAGCTGAAGATGCTGCCGTTTCCGCCGCGCGCGCTCGCCAAAGAGTATCTGGCGGTCAATCCGCTCGGCACCATTCCGCTGCTGATCGACGGCGACACGCGGATGACGGAATCGGCGGCGATCACCCAATATCTCGTTTCGAAATATGGTCCGACGCCACTCGCGGTCGGCGTCGATGAGCCGGACTACGGCGCCTTCCTGAACTGGCTGCATTTCGGCGAGGCGACGCTGACCTTTCCGCAGACTTTGGTGCTGCGCTATTCCGAGATGGAGCCGGAAGAGCGCCGGCAGCCGCAGGTCGTGGCCGACTACGCCAAATGGTTTCTCGCCCGGCTGCGCGTCATCGAAACGCTGACCGCGACATCGGAATATTTGTGCGCCGGCCGGTTCACCGCGGCCGATATCTCGGTCGGCTACGCGCTACTGCTGGCGCAGCGGCTCGGCCTGTCCGCGCAGTTCGGCCCGGCCGTGACGGCGTACTGGGCGCGGTTGCAGCAGCGCGACGGTTACCTCCGCGCGGTGGCGGCGGAGAATGCCGCCGGCGACGCGCAGGGCTTGGCGCGTCGCGCGTAAGGCGTTCCGTAAGCAAACTTCCCGGGAATCGCTGACGTCGGGCGGCTTCAGCCGGCGTTTGCTTTCAGGCCGGCCGTTTCGATGCCGGCGATTGCACAGATCTCGTCATTGTCCGAGGTGTCGCCGGAGATGCCGACCGCGCCGAGCAGCGCGCCCGCGGCATCGTGAAACAGCACGCCGCCGGGCACCGGGATCATCGCGCCTTTGGCGAGCGTGTTGGCGGCGGCAATGAAATAAGGCTGCTCCTGCGCGCGCTGGAAGATTGCGCGCGAGCCCATGCCCATTGCGAGGGCGCCATAGGCCTTGCCGTGGGCGATCTCGCCCCGCATCAGGCTGGTGCCGTCCTGGGCGACCGACAGTTTCACGCAGCCGCGCGCGTCGAGAATGGTGATGACCATCGGCTTCAGCTTCTTCTCGACCACCTTGGCGAGAGCGGCGTCGAGGATCTTTTGGGCAACAGCGAGGGTCAGGTCGGCCATGAAGTCAGTTCCTTGTGATTTGGCGACAAACTAGGGGCGGGGGGCGGCGCTGTCGAGGCTCATCGCCAGCACGCGCGCGACGTGCATGGCCTGGCGCGACGCGCCGTCCTTGATCTGATGCCGGCACGAGGTGCCGTCGGCCACGATCAGCGTGGCGGCGTCAGCGCGGCGCACGGCCGGGAGCAGCGACGCCTCGGCCATCTGCATCGAGACCTCATAGGTGTCGGCGCCGTAGCCGAACGCGCCGGCCATGCCGCAGCAGCTCGATTCGATGCTCTCGACTTGAAGGCCGGGAATCAACCGCAGGATCTGTTCGACCGGCTTGAAAGCGCCGAATGATTTTTGGTGGCAATGGCCGTGCAGCAGCGCTTTGTCGGCGATGGCGTGCAGTGGCAGTTGCAGGCGGCCGGCCTCTGCCTCGCTTACCAGAAACTCCTCGAAAAGCAGTGCCTGCGCACTGACGCGCTTCGCCGCATCGTCCGAACGCAGCGACAGCAACTCGTCGCGCAAGGTCAGCAGGCAGCTCGGCTCGAGGCCGACGATCGGTACACCGCGCTCGGCGAACGGCGCGTAGGTCGCGACCAGACGGTCGAGTTCGGCCCGGGCATGATCGACAAGCCCGGCGGACAGAAAGGTCCTGCCGCAGCACAGCGCGCGGCCGTCGTCGGCCGGTTTTGGCAGATGCACGCGGTAACCGCCGGCGACCAGCACCTGGATCGCGGCATCGATGTTCTCGCGCTCATAGGCGCGATTGAACGTATCGGCAAACAGCACGACCTCGCGGCCATCGGCGGGGCCGACGGCTTCTGCCTCGGGGGCGAACACATCGCGCCGCCACGCCGGCAGGTCGCGCTTGGCGCTAATCCCCGCCGTGCGCTCGAGCAGCCGGCGCAGCCACGGGCGCTGGTTGCGTGCATTGGCCAGGGGCGCGATCCTCGCGGCGAGGCCGGCATAATGCGGGAGATAGCCGACCAGACGGTCGCGCAGCGTCAGACCATGCTTCTTAACGCGTGCGGCCAGCACCTCGATCTTCATCTTCGCCATGTCGACGCCGGTCGGGCATTCGTGGCGGCAGGCCTTGCATGACACGCAGAGCTCGAGCGTGTCGGCCATCGCGTCCGAACTCAGCGCATCCGGCCCGAGCTGGCCGGAGATCGCGAGACGCAGCGTGTTGGCCCGGCCGCGGGTGACATCCTTCTCGTCGCGCGTAGCGCGATAGGACGGGCACATCACGCCGCCCTCGAGCTTGCGGCAGGCGCCGTTGTTGTTGCACATCTCGACCGCACCCTGGAAACCGCCGCCGGCGCCCGGCCAGGCCGACCAGTCCAGTTCGGTCTGCAAGCCGTCGATGCGATAGCCCGGCGGATAGCGGAACAGCGAACGGTCGTCCATTTTCGGGGGATCGACGATCTTGCCGGGATTGAGAATGTTGCGGGGATCGAAGCGCCGCTTCACTTCGGCGAAGTCGTTGACGATGCGCTCGCCGAACATCTGCGCGTGGAATTCCGAACGCACCAGCCCGTCGCCATGCTCGCCGGAATGCGAGCCCTTGTAGTCCCGCACCATCGCGAACGTCTCCTCAGCGATCGCGCGCATCGCGTGGACGTCCTTGTCGAGCTTCAAATTGAGCACCGGGCGAACATGCAGGCAGCCTTCCGAGGCGTGCGCGTACATCGTGCCGGTGGTGCCGTGTTTCGCAAAGATGGCGGTCAGGCGCTCGGTGTAGTCGGCGAGATGCGGCAGCGGCACGGCGCAGTCCTCGATGAAGGAGACCGGCTTGCCCTCCTGTTTCATCGACATCATCACGTTGAGCCCGGCGGCGCGGAATTCGGCAATGCCGGTCTGCAGCGCCGGCTGCGTGATCTCGACCACGCCGCCCCATTTGCGCTGGGAATTGTCCCAGCCGAAACCGAGCTCGCCCATCAGTTCGCCAAGCTGCTTCAGTTTCGCGATGTTGTCGCTGGCATCCTCTTCGGCGAATTCGACGATGAGCACCGCATCCGGATCGCCGCGCACCGCGGTGCCGATGATCGGCTTGAACATCGCGATGTCGCGGCCGAGCGCCAGCATGGTGCGGTCGACCAGTTCGACCGCGATCGGCTTCAGTCTGACCAGATGCTGCGTGGCGTCCATCGCCTCGTAGAAGCTGCCGAAGTGGCAGACGCCGAGTACCTTGTTGCCGATCAGGGGCCACAGTTTCAGTTCGACCTGCGTGGTGAAGGCCAGCGTGCCCTCGGAGCCGACCAGAAGATGCGCCATGTTGTTGGCGGTGTTCTTCGGTACCAGCGCGTCGAGATTGTAGCCGCCGACGCGGCGCTGCACTTTGGGAAAGCGTTCGGCGATTTCGGCGGCCTCGCGCTCGCCCAATGCCAGCATGTCGCGAAACAAAGCAGGGCCGTCATCGCCGGCATTCACGTCGCCGAAATGCAGCAGCGTGCCGTCGGCGAGTGCTGCGTCCATGGCGATCGTGTTGTCGCGCATCGTGCCATAGCGCAGCGATCGGCCGCCGCAGGAATTGTTGCCGGCCATCCCGCCGATGGTCGCGCGTGACGCAGTGGAGACATCGACCGGAAACCAAAGACCGTGCTTCTTCAATTGACGGTTGAGGTCGTCGAGCACGATGCCGGGTTCGACGACGCAGGTGCGGTTCGCAACATCGACCGAGATCAGTCTGTTGAGGTGCTTCGAGAAGTCGATGACGATGCCGTCATTGACGGTCTGGCCGCATTGCGAGGTGCCACCGCCGCGCGGGGTGACGATGCGGCCGTCGTCGTGGCAGATCGCCAGCGCGCGCAGCGCCTCGTCGATGCTGCGGGGCACAACGACGCCGAACGGGACGATCTGGTAGAACGAGGCGTCGGTAGCATAGCGCCCGCGGTTGAACGGATCGAAGAACACGTCGCCGGTAATTTCGCGGGACAGCCGGGCCGCCAGCGCGCTATCTGCCGCCGAACTCCGCACGATAGTGGCCTTCCGGCTGGCTTTGGCCATTCGCTTCTTCCCGCACTGCAGCACCCTTGCGGTGCCCGCCTTTGTCTAGTTGTCTTGCATCCGGATTCCGCCTTGGCAAGCCACGGCATGGTGCACAGCGAGATAAGAAAACCTCATGGCTGCCCCACGTTTTTCTGTTGGCCTCTGGTATACCAGATGCGCGACAAGCCACCGGAAAAGTGATATCCGGTCGCCCGAACAAAAAATATTCCTGGGAGGACACCACATGACTGTGCACACCGGACGGCATTTTCTGCAGATTCCCGGCCCGACCAACGTTCCCGACCGGGTGCTCCGGGCGATGGACATGCCGACGCTGGACCACCGCGGTCCGGAATTCGCCGAGCTCGGCCTCAATGTGCTGGCCGGCTCGCAGCGCATCTTCAAAACCAAACAGCCGGTCATCATCTACCCGTCCTCGGGCACCGGCGCCTGGGAAGCCGCTATCGTCAACACGCTGTCGCCCGGCGACCGCGTGCTGATGGCCGAAACCGGCCAGTTCGCCGCGCTTTGGCGCAATATCGCCGAGAGATTCAAGCTCGACATCGAGCTGGTTCCCGGCGACTGGCGCCACGGCGCCGACCTCGTCCAGATCGAGGCCCGGCTGCAGGCCGACAAGGCCCACGCCATCAAGGCGGTGATGGTGGTCCACAACGAGACCTCGACCGGCTGCGTTACCCATCCGCAGGAAGTGCGTGCGGCGATGGACCGCGCCGGGCATCCCGCACTCCTGATGGTCGATACGGTGTCCGGCATCGGCTCGCTGGAATATGAGCACGATTCCTGGGGCATCGACGTCACCGTTGCCGGCTCGCAAAAGGGCCTGATGCTGCCGCCCGGCCTCGGCTTTAATGTCGTCTCGGAGAAGGCGCTCGCCGCCTCCAAGGCCAACACGTCCTACCGCGCCTATTGGGACTGGCAGGACGTCATCAACGCCAACAAGCTCGGATCCTGGCCCTACACCCCCGCCACCAACGTGCTGTACGGGCTGAAGGAAGCCATCGCCATGCTGGAAGAGGAGGGGCTGCAGAACGTGTTCGCCCGCCACAAGCGGCACGGCGCCGCCGCGCGCGCGGCCGTGAAGGCCTGGGGTCTGGAGACGGTGTCGATCGAGGCGCACGACCACTCGCCGGCGCTGACCGCCGTGATGATGCCCGAGGGGCACGATGCGGATGCGTTCCGTAAAGTCGTGCTGGAGAATTTCGACATGTCGCTGGGCACGGGACTGGCGAAGTGGAAGGGCAAGATCTTCCGGATCGGCCATATCGGCCATTTCAACGATCTGATGCTGATGGGCACGCTGGCCGGTGTCGAGATGGGCCTCGACCTCGCCCGCGTCCCGCACCGCGCCGGCGGCGTGATGGCCGCGATGGAAGTGCTGAAGGGCAAGGACGTGGTGCAGTTGAAGGCCGCCGTCGCCTAGGCGCGCTGTCACTCAAACTTGGCTGGAGCGCCCGCGCTCCGGCCGCTATCGTGCGGCACCAGACCGCACCAAAAGAAAGAACAATCATGGACGCCCCGGTACCGACTGAAGACCTGATCCATTCCGTCGAGAATGGCATCGCCCGCATCACCTTCAACCGTCCGCAGGCGCGCAACGCGATGACCTTTGCGATGTATGAGCGGATGGCGGAAATCTGCGAGGCGGCCAACACCGACCACTCGATCAAGGCGATCATCCTGACCGGCACCGGCGACAAGGCGTTCGCTTCGGGCACCGACATCTCCCAGTTCCGCGCCTTCAAGACGGCGCAAGACGCGCTCGACTATGAATCGCGGATCGACCGCGTGCTGACCTCGCTGGAAACCTGCCGGGTGCCGACCATCGCCGCGATCGCCGGCGCCTGCACCGGCGGCGGCGCGGGCATCGCCGCCTGCTGCGACCTGCGCATCGGCACCGCCGCGACCCGCATGGGCTTCCCGATCGCGCGCACGCTCGGTAACTGCCTGTCGATGTCCAATATCAGCCGCGTAATGGCGCTGGTGGGCCCCGCCCGCACCAAGGACATGATCTTTACGGCGCGGCTGATCGAGGCGGACGAAGCGCTGGCGCTCGGGCTGATCAACGAGATCGTGCCGGATGTCGAGACGCTGCAGCGCCGCGCGCTGGAACTGGCGCAACTGGTCGCCAGCCACGCCCCGATCACGCTCGAAGTCACCAAGGAAGCGGTGCGCCGCCTGCGCCCGAAGCTGACCCGCGAGGAGGGCCACGACCTCGTGCTGAAAGCCTATATGAGCGAGGATTTCCGCGAGGGCATGGATGCCTTCCTGACCAAGCGCAAGCCGAACTGGCAGGGCAAGTAAGCGGAGGCTTTTCCTTCACCTCTCCCCACCGGGGAGAGGTCGACATCGTGCGCAGCACGGTGTCGAGTGAGGGGGTTATTGCGCGAAATCTTATCCCTCACCCGAAGCCTCGCTGGCGCGAGGCTCCGACCTCTCCCCGCAGGGGAGAGGTAAGGCAAAGCGCCCGCGTCGATCGACCAAAGTCGTCTTGTGCATGCCGCGCGCATGCTTGAAGTCACGTCCGATAAGCCGCACACTACCGACCATCAACGGGCCGTTCGAGCCCGGGTTAAGCGAACCAGGGAAGAGATGATGTCCAAGTTGATCAGGGCCGCAGCCGCGCTTTCCGCGGTGCTGCTGAGCGCATCCATGACGCCTGTTTCGGCCGCGTGGGAGCCGACCAAGCCGGTGGAAATCGTCGTTGCGGCGGGCGCCGGCGGCGCCTCCGACCAGATGGCGCGCATGATGCAGGCCGCGATCCAGAAGAACAATCTGATGAAGGCCCCGGTGATCGTGTCGCTGAAGGGCGGCGCGTCCGGTGCCGAAGCGCTGATCTACATGAAGTCCAGCGAGGGCGACGCCAACAAGGTGATGGTGGCGTACTCGCTGATCTACATGCTGCCGCTGTCTGCCAAGATTCCGTTCAACTGGCGCGATCTCACGCCGGTGGCGGTGGTGGCGATGGACCAGTTCGTGCTGTGGGACAATGCGGCCGGCGCCAAGAGCGTCAAGGAATTCATCGCAGCTGCCAAGGCCGCGCCGTCGCCATTCAAGATGGGCGGGACCGGCTCGAAGCGCGAGGACCATGTGCTCACCGTGTTCATGGAAAAGCGCACCGGCGCGAAATTCTCCTATTTGCCGTACAAGTCCGGCGGCGAGGCGGCAACGCAACTGGTCGGCAACCACACCGAAGCCAACGTCAACAATCCCTCCGAAAATCTCGAAGTCTGGCGCGCCGGCCAGGTCCGCGCGCTCTGCGTGTTCGACAAGGAGCGCATCGGCTACACCGCCAAGGTCACCGAGACGCAGTCCTGGGCCGACATCCCGACCTGCAAGGAAGAGGGCCTCGACGTGCAGTACCTGATGCTGCGCGCGATGTTCCTGCCCGGCAAGGTGACGCCGGAGCAGCAGGCGTTCTATGTCGACCTGTTCGAGAAGGTGACCAAGACCGCCGAATACAAGGACTACATGGAAAAGCAGGCGCTCAAGCCGATCTTCCTGAAGGGCGAAGCGATGCTGAAATTCCTCGAAGAGGATGACGCGCTTAACAAGTCGCTAATGACCGAAGCGGGCTTCGTCGCGAAGTAGCGGGAGGCACTATCTTTCTTCCCTCTCCCCTTGTGGGAGAGGGTGGATCGAACCGCGAAGCGGTTCCAGACGGGTGAGGGGCGCCACAGACTCCGTCGCCCAGTAAACCCTCATCCGTCACGGCCTTCGGCCGTGCCACCTTCTCCCACAAGGGGAGAAGGAAGAGTACGGCGCTTCGGCTTTTCTACAATCAAGACAGAAACATCTCATGTCCAATACCGACCTCGAAATCATCGTCGACGATCCCACCGCGCCCGAGCCGGATTCCCCCGCCGTCTGCAGCACGCGCACCGTCGAGATCGTCGTCTCGTTGTTGCTGCTGGCGCTGGCCGTGACGCTCGGCATCGACAATTACGCCACCGGCATCTCATGGGACGACACCGGCCCGCAGCCCGGCTACTTCCCGTTCTATCTTTCGGTGATCCTGGGCGGCGCCAGCCTGTTCGGCCTCATTACCACGCTGCTGGCGCGCGCGCCGTCGGACACCTTCGTCACCCGCGCGCAATTGCGCCGCGTGCTGCTGGTGTTCCTGCCGACCGCCGCGTTCTGCCTGGCGATGCAGGTTCTCGGGCTCTACGTCGCGAGCTTCCTGCTGATCTCCGGCTTCATGCGCTTTGTCGGCAAGATCGCGTGGTGGAAGTCGCTGCTCACCGCCTTCGTCTTTACCGCGATCATGTTCGCGACCTTCGACATCGCCTTCGACGTCATCATGCCGAAGGGCCCGCTCGAAGCGGCCTTCGGCCGTTAGGATCGATCTGATGGAAGCTTTTGGATTGCTACTGCACGGCTTCGCCGTGCTGATGACGTGGAAGATCATGGCGCTGATGGTGATCGGCCTGGTGCTCGGCATCTTCGTCGGCGTGCTGCCGGGGCTGGGCGGCCCGAACGGCGTCGCCATCCTGCTGCCGCTGACCTTCACGATGGACCCGACCTCGGCCATCGTGATGCTGTCATGCATCTACTGGGGCGCGCTGTTCGGCGGCGCCATCACCTCGATCCTGTTCAACATCCCGGGCGAGGCCTGGTCGGTCGCCACCACCTTCGACGGCTATCCGATGGCGCAGCAGGGGCGCGCTGCGGAAGCGCTCACCGCGGCCTTCACCTCGTCCTTCATCGGCTCGCTGGTCGCGGTGCTGCTGATCACCTTCCTCGCACCGATGATCTCGTCCTTCGCGCTGAAATTCGGTCCGCCCGAATTCTTTGCCGTCTATCTTCTGACGTTCTGCTCCTTTGTCGGATTGGGACGCGAGGCCAAGCACAAGACCGTCATCTCGATGGCGCTGGGCCTGCTGATTGCCGGCATCGGCATGGACACGGTGTCCGGTACGCTGCGCATGACCTTCGGCTCCAACGAGCTGTTGCGCGGCATCAACTTCCTGGTCGCCGTGATCGGCCTGTTCGGTATCAGTGAGATCCTGCTGACCATGGAAGAGCGGCTCGCGCTGCGCGGCCATGCCGCCAAAATCAGCCTGCGCACCGTCATCAATGTTTGGAAGGACCTGCCGAAATACTGGATGACGCTGCTGCGCTCCTCGGTGATCGGCTGCTGGCTCGGCATCACGCCGGGCGGCGCGATTGCGGCTTCGTTCATGGGCTACAACCTCGCCAAGCGTTTCTCCAAGGACCCGGAAAGCTTCGGCAAGGGCCGCATCGAGGGCGTCTTCGCCCCGGAGACCGCGGCGCACGCCTCGGGCACCGCGGCGCTGCTGCCGATGCTGGCGCTGGGAATTCCCGGCTCCGGCACCGCCGCGATCCTGCTCGGCGGATTGATGGTGTGGGGTCTCAATCCCGGGCCGCTACTGTTCGTCGAGCACAAGGATTTCGTCTGGGGCCTGATCGCCTCGATGTATCTCGGCAATGTCGTTGGCCTCGTCATCGTGCTGACCACGGTTCCCATCTTCGCCTCGATCCTGCGGGTGCCGTTTGCCGCGGTCGCGCCAATGATCGTGGTGTCCTGCGCGATCGGCGCCTATGCGATCCAGAACGCGATGTTCGACATCTGGCTGATGCTCGGCTTCGGCGTGGTCGGCTACATCTTCAAGAAGATCGGCATACCCCTGGCGCCGTTAACGCTGGCGTTGGTGCTCGGCAACCGCGCCGAAGACGCGTTTCGGCTGTCGATGATCGGCTCCGGAGGCAGCGTCGGCGTGTTCTGGTCGAACGGCCTGGTCGGCACCATCACCACCATCGCCATCACGCTGCTGTTCTGGCCAGTCATCGACCGGGTATTCGCCGGCGTCGGCCGCATGATGCGGCCGGCGAAGGCGATGGGATAGGTCGAATCCTGCCTCCGGCGGCCATAGTCTCTAAGATGCCCGTGTCGCGCTGATTCGCGCGCAAGGGCGGTGCGACGGTGGAAAAATGAAAATTGTCATACTCGCCGGTGGTCTCGGGACCCGGATTTCTGAGGAAACTGTCGCACGGCCGAAGCCGATGATCGAGATCGGTGGCCGGCCGATCCTGTGGCACATCATGAAGATCTACAGCCATTACGGCTTCAACGATTTCATCGTCTGCCTGGGGTATCGCGGCTATCTGATCAAGGAATACTTCGCCAATTACTTCCTCCACATGTCGGATGTGACCATTCATCTGGCGGAAAACCGCATGGATATCCATCGCGAAACCGCAGAGCCTTGGCACGTGACACTCGTCGATACCGGCGAGAACACCCAGACCGGCGGCCGCATCAAGCGTGTGCTGCACCACGTCAAGGACGACGAGCTGTTCGGTCTGACCTATGGCGACGGCGTTGCCGACATCGATATCGCCGCACAAATCGCCTTCCACCGTGCCCATGGCCGGCGGGCGACGGTGACGGCGGTGCGTCCGGCACGGCGTTTTGGTGCGCTGGCGATCGAGGGTGACCGCGTGCTGACATTTCAGGAGAAGCCGGAGGATGATGGCGGCTGGATCAATGGCGGCTTCTTCCTGCTGTCTCCGTCGGTCGGCGATCTGATCGCCGACGACACCACGGTGTGGGAGGAGGGCCCGATGGGTTCACTGGCGCAAGGCGACGACCTGCGTGCTTATGTGCATCGCGGGTTCTGGCATCCGATGGACACGATGCGCGATCGCACGTTCCTCGAACAGCAATGGGCCAGCGGCGACGCGAAGTGGAAAACGTGGTGATCGACCGCGCGTTCTGGTGCGGCAAGCGCGTTTTCCTGACCGGGCATACCGGATTCAAGGGCGCCTGGATGACGCTGCTGCTGCATTCGTTGGGCGCGGACGTGTTCGGCTTCGCGCTGCCGCCGGAGCATGAAGGAGGGGTCTTCAACGTCGCAGGCGTCGTCGGGGATTGTGTGAACCAATACGGCGATATCAACGACCCGGCCGCACTGGTGGCGGCGATGGTGCAATGCCAGCCGGATGTCGTGCTGCATCTGGCGGCGCAGGCGCTGGTGCGGCGGTCCTATGCGAGGCCTGCCGAGACCTGGATGACCAATGTGATGGGCACCGTGCATCTGCTCGAGGCGGTGCGGCGGGTCGCGGGGATTCGCGCCGTGGTCATCGTCAGCAGCGACAAGTGTTATGAGAACGTCGGCCGCGCGCGTGGCTACGACGAGAGCGATGCGTTGGGGGGCGCGGATCCCTATAGCGCCAGCAAGGCCGGCACCGAACTGGTCGCGGCAAGCTATCGCCGCAGCTATCTGGTGGATGCTGCCGGTCCGCAGCTTGCTTCTGCACGCGCCGGCAATGTGATCGGCGGCGGCGACTGGGCCGCCGACCGGCTCGTTCCCGACGCAATGCGTGCATTTCAGAGCGGCGAAGCGTTGCACATTCGCAATCCCGCCTCGGTAAGGCCGTGGCAGCATGTGCTCGACCCGGTGCTGGGTTATCTCCGGCTTGCGGAACGCTTGGCAGGCGGTGACGGGTCTGTCTCGGAGGCCTGGAATTTCGGTCCTCGGTCGGGCAGCGAGGTGAGCGTCGGAGAGATTGCCGAGAATCTGGTGCAGCGCTGGGGCGGAACGGCGCGGTGGAACCGCGACACCGCTGAAGACCATCCGCATGAGGCGGCCTATCTGCGGCTCGATTGCGCCAAGGCCAATGCCCGGCTGGGCTGGCATCCCGCACTGTCGCTGCAGCCATCGCTGGATTTGACGGTGGATTGGTACAGGCTTTATGCCGACGGCGCGGCGATGCGAGATGTGACGCTGGCGCAGATCGATCGGGTCCTGAAGCTTGCGACAGCGCAGGCGTCGCAATTAAAGATCAAGTGATGACGAATTCCGGACTGACCGAAATCACCCGCTGCGAAGTCTGTAGGGGGCACACGTTGCGCCCGGTGCTCGACCTCGGTCGGCATCCGATGTGTGACGATCTGGTCGCGGTCGGCGATGCCCGCATTTGCGTGGAGTATCCGATTGAAATTCTGTTCTGCGACACCTGCCGGACGGCGCATCAACGCTTCCAGATCCCGAAGCATGAGCTGTTTCCATCCACCTATCACTACCGATCGCGGCAGACGCTCGACGTGTTGAACGGCATGCGCCGCCTCGTCGAAGCCTGCGTCGCCCATTACGGTGATCTCTCCGGCAAGAAGGTATTGGACGTCGGCTGTAACGACGGCAGTCTGCTGTCGATCTTCCGGGAATACGGCGCCAAGACATTCGGCATCGAGCCGACGGGAGCGGCAGCCGATGCGATGGCAGCCGGTCACAAGGTCCTGAATGCGTTCTTCAGCGAGGAGGTCGCTGGCGACTTCGTTGCGCAGTTCGGACAGCCGGACATCATCACCTTCACCAATGTTTTCGCCCATATCGAAGATCTCGGTGCGGTGGTCCGCGCGCTGAAGATCCTGCTCAAGTCCGATACCAGGATCGTGATCGAGAACCATTATCTTGGTTCAATTCTTGCCAAACGCCAGTTCGACACCTTCTACCACGAGCATCCACGGACCTATTCAGCGACATCCTTCGCCCATATTGCCAGGTCTCTGGGCATGGCGATCTCGGACGTCGCGTTTCCTGATCGCTACGGCGGCAATATCCGGGTTTTCCTCAGTGCCCACGATACCGTCGAGGAAGATCACACCAGGCTGATCGAGCGGGAGCGCGAATTCGGCGATGATCTGTCCAGGATGGCGGAGGAAATCGCGCGTTGGCGGGAGCGAAAGACGTTGCAGATCGGGGCGGCGGTGGCGGCGCATGGCGCGTTGGCCGGCAAGGCGTTCCCCGGCCGTGCCGCCATTCCCATCAAGATGCTCGGTCTCGATCGCAACAGCATCGACGCGGTGTATGAGAAGCCCGGCTCGAGCAAGATCGGCCACTACGTTCCAGGGACGCGAATTCCGATTCTGTCCGACGATGATTTTCCGGCGGCGGAGCAAACCAAGCCGGTCGTCAACATGGCCTGGCACATCGCTGCGGAGATCGAGCCCTATCTTCGAGCCCGCGGCTTTTCCGGGGAACTCATCGACATCATCGCCGAGAGTGATTTCACCACATGAAGGTGGCCATTCTCGGCTCCGGTTTCGGGCTGTACGGCTATCTTCCGGCCCTGTTGGGACTGGGCTGCGCCGTGGTGCTTCCGGAGCGCTATCGTGCAGTTTTAGAGGGCCGTAGCGAGCTTGCGGACTTTGCTCGTGGTATCGAATGGGTTGCCGACGAAGGCGCTGCGCTCGACCGCGCCGAAGCCCTGGTGCTGGCGCGAAGGCCTGCCGACCAGGCGGCGCTGATAGCCGACCTTCTTCGCCGCCCACGCCTGTTGCGCCTGCTGCTGGAGAAGCCGTTGGCGCCTAACCCGGAAGAGGCCGAGCGCTTTCAGGCGCAGTTGCTGGCATCGGGAAAATTGGTTCGCATCGGCTATATTCTTGGCTTCACGGATTGGGGGCAGCGACTGATCGCGCAATCCCTGGAGCCGCAATCCCGGAGCGATCTGTCTATCCGCTGGAGCTTTCGGGCCCATCATTATGCGACCGGGCGGCAAAACTGGAAGCGCTCGCACGCCGAAGGCGGCGGTGCGTTGCGGTTCTACGGCATCCAGTTGATCGCTCTCGCGGTGGAAATGGGATTCGACAGGGCACTCCGTTCGACAATAACAGCCGTACAATCCGGCGAAGTTGAATCGTGGTCGGCCAGCCTCTCCGACAAGGCGGGCCGTCGCTGCGAATTGCTGGTCGACTCCAATACCGAGCCAAATCGTTTTGAAGTAACGTCGTTGGCAACGGCCGAAACGTGGCAACTGGACAATCCCTTTGCCACTACAATCGCGGAAGGGGCGGATCGGCGTGTTCCGCTCTTGTCGTCGATGTGCGCGGAGATGCTGAGCAGCGCGCAACCAACGCTGGAGCATCACCTGCAAACGGTGGAGCTATGGCAGGCGATCGAAGCGATCACTACGAACCAAAGCAATTAGGCTGTTCGCGCTTATTTGCGTCATTCGGTATTCTTCGCGACAACCAGACCCGCCGCCATATGCTTGAGATCGCGGCGCTCAGGCCGTTGGTGGTCACCGCCATGGCGATGACCAGGCCGGTAGTGTTCGACGATTCGATAGCCGCGCTATGGGGCCGGTCTAGACCACCTTGTCCTTCTTCAGCGCCGCGATCTCCGCGGCGCTGAAGCCGAACTCGGCCAGCACCTCTTCGGTCTGCTCGCCGACCTCCGGAGGACGTGCGGCCATCGTGCTCGGCGTGCGCGACAGCGTGTAGGGTTGGCCGACCAGGCGGATGTCGCGGTCGTCGTCGGTGGGAACGTCCTGCGCGATGCCGAGATGTTTGACCTGCTCGTCGGCAAACATCTGGTCCACGGTGTAGATCGGCCCGCACGGCACACCGGCGGCGTTCAGTTCATTGACCCAATCGTCGGTCGATCGCTTTTCGGTGCGGGCGCTGATCGCGGCGTTCAGGGCATCTCGGTTTTTCGAGCGCGCCGGGCCGGTGGCGTAATCCGGGTTCGTCACAAGCTCGGGGGCGCCGATCGCCTGGGCGCAACGCTCCCAGATCTTGCCGCCGGTGGTGGCGATGTTGATGTAGCCGTCCGAGGTCTTGAACACGCCGGTGGGGATGCTGGTCGGATGGTTGTTGCCGGCCTGCTGCGGCACTTCCTGCTCCATCAGCCAGCGCGCGGCCTGGAAATCCAGCATGAAGATCTGCGCCTGCAGCAGGGAGGTCTGCACCCACTGGCCCTGGCCGGAGACATCGCGCTCCAGCAGTGCCGTCAGAACGCCCATCGCGCAGAAAAGCCCAGCGGTGAGGTCGGCGACGGGGATGCCGACTCGCATCGGGCCTTCACCCGGCGCGCCGGTGATCGACATCAGACCGCCCATGCCCTGGGCGATCTGATCGAAGCCCGGCCGCTTGTGATAGGGCCCGTCCTGGCCGAAGCCGGAGATGCTGCCATAGACAATGCCGGGATTGATGGCACGCAGGCTCTCATAGTCGATGCCGAGCCTTGTCTTCACGTCTGGCCTGAAATTCTCCACGACGACGTCGGCTTTCGCCGCCAGCCGTTTGAACACGGCCAGACCCTGCGGATCTTTCAGATTGAGTGTCATTGCTCGCTTGTTGCGGTGCAGGTTCTGGAAATCCGAGCCCTGGCGGGGGCCGCCGGGCTGCTCGCCGGCGTCATCGGTCAGCGCGTCGATCTTGATGACATTGGCGCCCCAGTCCGCGAATTGCCGCACGGCGGTGGGACCGGACCGGATCCGGGTGAGGTCGAGCACGGTGAAGCGGGACAGGGCCTGGGAAGCGCGCGGGAAGGACATTGATGGCTCCGAGGGGATTGGAGATTGACGGAAGGTGGTGACGCAAGCGTCCCGCTAATCTTCGCGCAAAGTCGGCCCCCTGTCATGTGCGGCGTCTCGAACGACGCGACAGGGCGCTCTGAGTGTCAGCGGCTAGGCTGCAGCAATTGCAAAATAACGTTTGCGCTGGAGACTGGCCTAACAGCGAACTTGACGCACGTCCTTGCCGACCAGAACGAGGGCCGGAACCGGCGCAGATCGCTTAGGTCGGGGCGTGAGCGTTGGTTGCAAACGCGAAGCGGCCGATTTCATCAAGCGGAGTGCCAGCCTGAGCGGAGCGGTCAGACGCCATGACGTGCTTGTCTGGTAAGCGTTTATCGAAGCGGTAAGCCGCTGCACTTCCTGCCCGTTGATAACCGCGTTGCCGAGCTGTTCATACGCGTCGCGGACCGAATTCGACAAGTCGCCGAGTTCTGTAAGCTCAAAAAGCTGCTGAAGCTGAACGGGCAAATCCGAACCGACGCCCAATACCCCCAACCCGTGCGCGTGCTTGAATTCGAAGTGGGGGAAATCCGCGGCTAGCTCGTTCCAGAAACGGCTGACACCAAAGCTTGCCTCGTTGGTGTCGTGGAACAGGACGACCGCTCGCTTCGACAGTTTCGGCTTCCAATTCTCAAAATCGCTGCGCACGTCTTCGTAGCGGTGACGACCGTCGATATGCAGAAGATCAATCGATCCATCCGCAAACTGCGGCTGCGCCGCATCGAAGGTCGAGCGGATCAGCCGCGACGTCGATACGTAGGGCTGACGGTGAACCAGCAGATTGTCGTAGACGGACTCCTCATAGAAGCCGGCATGCTCGTCACCTTTCCAAGTATCGATTCCAATGCACTGGCAATCGCTGCCCATCTTTTTTACGGCTTGGCAGAAAACTAAGAAGGAGAAACCGCAATGCACGCCCAGTTCCACGATGTTGCGGGGCTTCAAGACGTTGACCAGCCAGTACGCAAAAGGCGCGTGGCCAACCCATGCGGATGGCACGCAGTGCTGCGGGGTCCAAAATGAGGACGCGCGCAAGAAGTCCTGCACCGCGATTTCGGGAAATTCACGAACTATCATGTTCATAGCCACGTTCTTCCTACCGTCGATCTCGAAGTATCAGCTTCTTCCACTACGTCCCCCCAGCGAGATCAGGTGGTAAGGATCGCATTCAGCCGTTAACGAGTGGTTAACCATAATCACATGCATCAGAGTCCCCCGACACGTGCGGTCGTTCAGTCTGATAATTTGAATAATTGTTTGAATTGTGATGGTTATTTTCTGTATGAGTCTGGGAGGAAAGGCTGCCGCCAGTATGGTATTCAGTGGTCCCCCCGCTAAGGTTGCACCGAATTTTCTCCTCGATTAAGAAATTCGTCAGACAACAGCCGGTCGCGTTTTAACTTGCCGAGCCATCCTGAAAGCACGCAGCGTATGATTGAACCGGTCAAAATGCAGGACATGGTCGTAGGCGGCACAGGCATCGTTGGCGGATACATCGTCGAGCAACTTGTGAAAGCGGGCCGGCGACCGATCGTGTTGTCTCGTTCGCCACGTAGCGGCGTCGGCGTCGACTGGGTGCAAGGCGATCTTGTCGCCGCCGATGCGTTACAACTGCCGCCGGTTGAGACGCTTTACTGCACTGCAGAGATCGGCCTGCTGGCCGACGCGCTGCCCTGTATTTACCAGCCATCGATGAAGCGCGTGGTAGCATTTACATCCACCAGCATCGTCACCAAGCTCGAATCGGAGATTGCTTCCGAGCGTGAACTCTTGCGCCGCCTCGCCGAGGGCGAACGGCGCCTCATTGCCGCCTGCGAACAGCGGTGTATCAGCTGGACGATTCTGCGGCCAACGCTAATCTATGCTGAGGGCAGGGACGGCAACGTGTCACGGCTGGCGCGGCTGATCAGCAGGTTCGGCGTACTGCCGCTGATGGGCAGCGGCGCCGGCCTGCGCCAGCCGGTGCATGCGGAGGATCTAGCGATCGGCGCGATCCAGGCCGCGGCAAGTGGAGCGGCCGCCGATCGAACCTATTCGCTGCCCGGCGGCGAGACGCTGAGCTACCGCGAGATGGCGGGCCGGGTGTTTGATGCCCTTGGCCTACCGCGGCGGATCATCGCTGCGCCGCCCTGGATGTGGCGGATCGCCTTTGCCGCTGCCAAGCCGTTCTTCCCCCAAGCAAATGTGGCGATGGGCAACCGCATGGCCAAGGACATGGTGTTCGATGCCACGCCAGCGGCGGCAGATTTCGGCTGGGCGCCGCGCGTGTTTCGTCCTGATTTCCGGACCTCTAAAGCATCCGCCGTCAGCGGCTAATTTCCTGTCGCCGGAAAATGGTCTAGACACCGCCGATCGGTGGCCATTGGCAGCCGCAGCAGCCTTCATCATCAGCAGGACGGTCTCGCATTGCCTTCCCTTCCTCCCAAAGTCGTCATTCTGCTCGCCACCCGGAACGGCGCTGAATTCCTGCAATCGCAACTCGACTCGTTTCGCGTGCAGACCTACGCCCATTGGGAACTGCTGGTGTCCGATGATGGCTCGACCGACGCCACGATCGAGATCGTCAACCGCTTCGCCGGCAGCGTTCCGCAGCGCGTGGTGATCGTGCCGGGACCGCAAAAGGGCTTCTGGCAGAATTTCGTCGCGCTGGTGCGCAGCGAGTCGCTCGACGGTGACCTGTTCGCCTACAGCGATCAAGATGACATCTGGTTTCCCGAAAAGCTGGCAAAGGCCGTCAACTGGTTTGCGCAGCGCGTCGTGCGATCGCCGGCGCTGTATTTCTCGCGCACCGAACTGATGCATGGCGACGGCACGCCCGCGGGCTATGCGCCGTTGTTCGTGCGCCCGCCGAGCTTTCGGAATGCGCTGGTGCAGAACATCGGTGGCGGCAATACCATGGTATTCAACCGCAGCGCTCGGGAAGCGTTGCTCGCGACGCCGGTCGATGCCGAACTGGTATCCCACGATTGGTGGACCTACCAGGTGGTGACTGGCATCGGCGGCGAGGCTTTTTATGATCCGTGGCCAAGCTTGAAGTACCGGCAGCACGGCCAGAACATCGTGGGCGCCAATATTGGCTGGCGCGCCCGCATGGTGCGCCTGAAGGCATTCGCCAATGGCCGAGTAGTGTCGTGGAACGATCTCAATCTGCGCTTTCTCCATCGGATACGCGATGCGTTGACTCCGGAGAATGCGAGCGTCGTCGATCTCTACGCCAAGGCCCGTCGTGCAGCCTGGCCGATGCGGCTGTGGCTGATCTGGAAGTCCGGCGTATATCGCCAAAGCCTAATAGAAAATATCGGGCTGTCGGTCGGCGCGCTGTTCGGCAAAATATAGGCAGCTTTGCCGTCACCGCGCTAAATGGCGTGCGATCATCCCGACGTCATAGCTGCTGTGCTCGGAAATTAAGTCCCCCCAACGCGAGGTGCCTGGTACGTTGTTCGGGTTCGAGGTTAGCAGGTCACGCTTGATAAATGGACAGGCGTAGTCGGTTATCAGCACGTCCCAAAAAAACTGCGTGGGATTCACGACGCCGTCTTTCATGATCTGCGCCCGAAACCGCTCGAAGGCGGCGTGCCCGACGTCCGGAGTGGCCTGGTGTGCGAGCCGCGCTTGGGCGATCTCGACGACAGCGCCGTAAGGCGCCAGCACGCCGACCTTCAACTGCGCGTCCTGCAGAACCTGCGTCAGTTTAACTTCGGCGTTTCGAATTACCCACATCCGATGATTGATGTAGAGCAGACGAGTCCAGAAATTCTTAAAGGCTGTGGATCGAAGCGCGTTCGGCATGAACACCATAAAGAACGTCTGGATGTGGTAGCGGTTCTCGAAGCTGTCGGTGATTCCCCAGAAATCGGTCGTCGCGAGGTCGATCTTTCCAAGCGTGTCCTTCAGGTTCCAGAACGGGCCGTAAACGCTGTCGTTCATCAGGATCAAGCTGTCGAGCCGGTCGAGATCGGGGATCGACGCAATGCCATCCTTATAGGCGCCGAAGTCGTAGCCGATATTGAAGCGCCAGATCAGCTCCTTGCAGAATGGTTGCACGCGCGCGCGGCTTTCGGCGGGCAGATAGGGCGCGTTGGAGACGAAGGTTACCCGGTAGCCGGCGCCAACCAGTTCGCACAATTGATGTACGACGTAGTCGTGCACGATTCCGGATTTGTCGAAATGTACGAAAACAGCTGCGTGGGGGGCGTCGCGCAGCGGGTCATTCCCTTCGATCCTTTCGCGGACGTAATTTCCGCGACGGCCGAATTTCCCGAACAGACCGATCGCCCAATCTTGGATTGGCAAATATAGCCGGCGCCCGGCGCGAACGACGTCCTTCAGACGATCCATCGCGCTGCTGTCTCCGGGTTAGGCCGTGCCCGCTTCGGCAGAATAGGCGTCCAGCACGTCGTCGATCGGGCCGGATGCCCTGATCTGACCCTGGTCCATCCAGATTCCCTGATTGCAAAATTTACGACAAGTTTCGATGCTGTGGGAGGCCAGCACCATGATGCTGGCCTTTTCCACGAAGGATTGCACGCGATGCTGCGCCTTGCTCAGGAAGCTGGCGTCGCCGGCCATGATCCATTCGTCCATCAACAGAATTTCAGGCGCGAAGCAGGTCGCTACCGCAAAGGTCAGCCGTGTCATCATGCCCGACGAATAGGTGCGCACGGGAACATCGAGATAATCACCCAGTGCGGTGAACTCTGCAATATCAGCCATACGATCCTCGATTTCGTCGCGCGACAGGCCTAGGATCATCCCGCGCAGCCGGATGTTGTCGTAGCCGCTGATCTCGTTGTCGATGCCGAGGCCGATATCGAACATCGGCGAGATCCGGCCGCGGCTTTCGATTGTGCCGGTGACCGGCTCGTACACGCCGGCCATGACGCGCAGCAATGTGGTCTTGCCGGCGCCGTTGGAGCCTATCAGCGCGACCCGGTCGCCGGCGACGAGCTGCAGTGAGACGTCGCGCAGGGCCTGCACGATGATGCGATGGCTGGCGTCCGCCGCCATATGGCCGCCGGAGCCGCGGAAAAGCAGGCTCTTCTTCAGCGACCGCGACCCGCCGTGATAGATCGGAAAGGATACGTTGACGTTGCGAAGCGTCAGTTCGGCATTCATGACGGGGACCGATTTAGGAGCGTTCATGATCAGACCCAATAGGCGATGCGGGCGCGGAAGCGCGCGAAAAAGGCGCTCGCGATTGCCAGATTGATCAGAGTGATCAGAAGCACGGCAAGATAGTGTTTCGAAGTGGGCATCTGGCCCAGGAGCGGCGCACGGACTATCTCGATCAGATGATAAAATGGGTTTAGGTCGGCAAGATAGGCGCGGCTCTGCAGCAGTTCGGGCTTCCAGAAGATCGGCGTGACAAAGAACACGATCTGCACGACGGAAACGACGACCTGCGGGACGTCGCGAAAGCGGGCCGAGATGATGCCGATATAGAGATTGGCCAGCGCGCCGTTTATCAGCACAAGTACTAGACCCGGAATGGCCAGCAGCATCACCGCACCGGGCCAGAACTGGAAATAGAGCAACACGCCAAAATAGATCACGAAGTTGTGGGCGAAGATAACGAACTTGCTCCAGGTCGAGCGGTAGACGTAGACAGAATAGGGTAGCCGGATCTGCTTGATGTAGGATTCTGAGCCGGTAAACAGTGTACCGCCGTCCGAAAGAAACCCGGACAGCAGATTCCAGACGAGCAGACCGACGCAAAGGAACGGCAAGAACTCGCGGATCTGCATCTTGAACAGTTCAGCGTAGAGCACTCCAAGCGCAATCACCATGATCGCCATGCTCGCCGTCAGCCAGAACGGCCCAAGAATCGAGCGCCGATAGCGCTGCAGTATGTCGTTCCAGCCCAGCGTGACCCATAGCCGCCACAGCGAGAGACCCTCAATCGCGTCGGCCCACGCAATCGCCGCCGCGGTGCGCGGTTTGCGCGCGGAGGTCTGATCGAAAAAATTTCTATCTAGGCTAGTTTTCAAGGGTGGCCGATCTGAGTCTTGATGTCTTGCTGCCGTAGCAATGGCGAATTCACTTGCTGCGTTCGAATTCGAGCAAAGGAACACCCTATCTCGGCGGTCCTGTCAACGGCGGTTTCGCTGCTGCATTCGCACAATTCGGCCGTTATTGATGCCTCAAGATCCGTCAAAAAGTGGACCGAGCGTGCACTTCGATGCCGTCAGACCTTCCACGGCTTTCGCAAGCGCGGTGGGCGCGCCAGCTCGGGCGTGATGGCATTTAGCGACAGGTTTGGATTGTAAAACGGGTCAGACATCAGCCGATTACCCCATTTGCGGCGCATGAACCGCGACTCGCGTAGGAAGCGTTCCTGCTTCTCGCCGGAGGTATCCAGACCGCGCGATTTGGATTCGTGATGAGCAAGAACTGAGTAAGGAGTCCAGATGATGCGATAGCCCGCCGCGCGTACCTGCATACAAAGGTCAATGTCGTTAAACGCTACCGCCAGATTGGCTGCATCGAGGCCGCCCAGTTTCTGAAACAACGCCCGGCGAATGAGAAGACAGGCGCCCGTTACCGCGCTGACGTCCTGCGCGAGGGCCAATCTTCCGAAGGCGCCGGGTTCGTCGCCAGCTTCTCTGGCGTAGCGATGACCGGCCACGCCGCCGATCCCCAGAACGACGCCAGCATGTTGCAACGTTCCGTCCGGGTAGAGCAGCTTGGGTCCGACGATGCCGACTTCAGGATTGGACAAATACCGGACCATCTCCTTGAGCCAATCGGAATTGATCATTGAGATGTCGTTGTTGAGCAGCAACACGTATTCGCCCGTAGAGACGGCGATGGCCTTGTTATTGATGGCCGAATAGTTGAAAGCGCCTTTGCACTCAACGATGCGAACGCCACGAGTCTGTACTTCAGAGAAAAATTTGAGCGTTTCGGGCTTCGTGCTCTCGTTATCCGCGATGATAATCTCGAGGTCGGGATAATCGGTGGTGTGTTCTAGGCCATCGATCGCCACCCGCAAGACGTCGAGATAGTCTCGGGTCGGCACGATGACCGAAACTTTGGGCCAGTCGGCCGGGTCGGGACGCAGGATGCGGTGAAAGCTCCCCAGGACGTCCTCGACCGCCACAGTCTCACCATGTCCGGAAAAGTAGTCAATCAGGGCACGACGCGCGGCTTCGGTGGCCTTGCGCAGGTTGTTGGAGGACATGGTGCTGGCGCCATCAAAGATACGCCAATGGTAGAGGACGTAAGGGATGTGAACGATCGGCGCTCGCGTCTTCGCAATCACTCTGAGTGCGAGGTCGTAATCCTGGCTTCCCTCGTAGCCGATGCGGAAACCGCCAGCTTGGTCCACGGCGGACCGCTTGTAGGCCGAGAGGTGGTTGAGGTAATTCTGGCCGTAGAAAAGTTCAGGGCTCCACTCAGGCTTAAAGTGTGGATCGCATCGCTGTCCGCTGGAGTCCAGCTTATCTTCGTCGGAATAGAACACGTCGGCGTCCGGGTGTCGCTGGATCGCTTCGGCGATCATGTATAGTGCGTGCTCTGACAACACGTCATCATGGTCGAGCAGGGCGACGTAGTCACCGGTTGCAAGTGCTAGAGCGGAATTACTAGCAGCAGAGATGTGCCCATTGGTTTCGCGGTAGATCGGTCTGATCCGACTATCCTGCTCTCTATATTCTTCTAGTATCGTGCGAATGTGCGGCGCGGTCGACCCGTCGTCTGCGATGCAAAGCTCCCAGTGCGGGTAAATTTGATTGAGTACGCTAGCGACAGCATCACGAAGGATGCGCTCCGGCGTGTTATATACCGGCATTATAACGGAGATTAGCGGCAGTGTCTGGAACTTTGCGATATGGGCCGCGATTTCGCTGCGGTCGGCCGCTGATATCGTGTCGAATTCACCAATCCATTTGGTGTACTGCTGCGCGATAGAGCGGTTCATTCCCGGCGTCGTCCGCCTCAACATGGCGACGAGCCGCGGCCCTGCCATCATACGGAATAAAATGGGGGCCTTGTACCGTAACACTCTGTATCCGGAACGGAGTATGTGAAACGTTTTGCGTCTGACGCCAGGCGGAAACTTTCCGGCTATGTTTTGAAGCCGCATGCCCATCAGCCATGCAGGCGAACGAGTTATGCTGTCGATCTCGTCCTGCAGTCGAACGATCTGGACCTCGGCTTGCGCCAAGTCGCGTTTTAAATTTTCTATTCTTTTCCTATCGTGATCATGGGAGTAAGCCATGGTGCGGGTTTCGCCCCCAATGTCCTTCATCAGTTCCCGAGCTTCCTGCCGGACAGAATCGACCACATGACCTCTTTTGATTGCCTCTGTACTCACGAAAGAAGACCTGGTGTCATAACAATTTCTTATATATCGTCAAAATGGAAAGTCGTGCGCTCGGTTTAGCACCAATCAGTCGGAAAAGGTTAGTTCTGATAGTATTAGCTCAGCGCTTGTCGTTGATCCATCAAAACGTTGAATTTTTCATCAACAGCGGCCACGGCGCCTCACGATTTCGGGCGCCAAAGCGGACGTTGCGCTCCACCGGTTTTTCCCCTACACAATTCCCGGCCGTAAGGGTCGTCAATATCAGCTTGTTTTTCCTCGGATCGTTCATCGAACCCGACGGCCCCGACGAGGAAATCGCTTGTGCAAATGTGCTATTTTCGAGTTTAGCCCAGTCATGATCGACGCGCGTAGGCTGCCGCTGGTGGTTGATCTCGATGGCACATTTCTTAAGGTCGACAGTCTGTTTGAAATCTTCGCCACCGGGCTTTTCGCCAGGCCCGGTAAAACGCTGCTCGCTTTGCTTGAGCTCCGAAATGGCATTGCCGCTCTCAAGCAGCGGCTGACGCGTGTGGCGGAGCCCGTTGTCGATAGTTTCCCGGTCCGCGAGGAATTGCTGGCCTATCTTGAGCAGGAATCTAAAGCGGGGCGAGAGGTGCATCTCGCCACCGCTGCCGATCAGGTTGTTGCCCTTCTAGTTGCTGAGCGTTTTCCGCTGTTTAAAACAGTTAACGGCACCTCAGGCGACTTTAATTTAAAGGGACAGAACAAGGCTGACCGGTTGCTGCGTCAGTTTCCCGACGGCTTCGTCTATGCCGGCGACAGTAAGGCCGATCTGCCGGTCTGGCGTGCCGCCCAAGCCGCCGTGGTAGTGTCGTCGAGCCGGTCGCTGACCGATGCCGTCTTGGCCGGCGGCACTCCGATCGAGCGCACGTTCGACGACAAATCCCATCACCGTGCGGTATGGCTGAAGTCGCTGCGCCCGCACCAGTGGGCGAAGAACCTGATCGTGCTGGTCCCGGTGGCGCTGGGCTGGCGCGATGTCACATTGGAGGGTCTACTCCGCACGATCGTGATGATGGGGTTGCTGTGCCTGGTTGCCTCGCTGACCTATCTCGTCAACGACATCGCCGATCTCTCGTCAGACCGCAAACATTGGTCGAAGCGCCGCCGCGGCTTCGCCTCAGGGGCAATTCCGGTCCGTGATGGCCTGCTGGCTGTCGGCGCCATCCTGCCGGTGGCGTGCATCGCCGCGCTGCTGGTCTCGCCGCCGGCCGGGTTGTGCCTGCTATTATACGTCGCCACGACGCTCGGCTATTCGTTCGGCTGGAAGCGCATTCCGCTGTTCGATACCTTTGTCATTGGCCTTCTCTTCACGATCCGCATCCTTATCGGCATTGCCGCCGCAGATCTCGTGCCGTCGGCGTGGCTGCTGACGTTTTCGATGTTTTTCTTCTTCTCGCTGGCGCTGGCCAAGCGCCATACCGAAATTCTGCGTGCCGCCGAGCATGGCCTGCAGAAACTGGAGGGGCGGGGATACCAGGCCGGCGACGAGAGCCTGACACTCGCCTTCGGCAGCGCGGCTTCGATGGCGTCCATCATCATCGTGGTGCTGTACCTCGTCGAGGAGATTTTTGCCCGCCAGATCTACCACACGCCGGCCTGGCTTTGGGTGGCGCCGATCGCCATCTTCCTGTTCAGTTGCCGCATCTGGGTGCTATCGCACCGCGGCCGGATGACCGACGATCCAGTGGCTTTCGCGCTGCGCGACAATGTAAGCCTCGGCCTCGGCGTTCTGGTCGCCGCCGCCATCCTGTTGGCGTTATGAGCGGTTTTGCCCCACGCGACGATATCATGCCTTGGAGCCGGACTCCGCGCACCCGGATGGAGGTGGCGCGGCCGGCGTTTCCGGACGAACTGGCCCCGTTGGCCATGGAGGGCGCCGAGCTGCAGGGTGGGCTGCTGGCCGGCGGCCTGCGGCGTTCGTATGGCGACAGTTGCATCAACGATGGCGGCGCCCTGATCGAGATGACCGGCCTCGACCGCTTCATCCGTTTCGACCGGACCAGCGGGCTGCTCGAAGCTGAGGCCGGCGTCAGCCTGGCGGCGATCCTGAAGCTGGTAATTCCTGCCGGCTTCTTCTTGCCGGTCACGCCGGGGACCAAATTCGTCACCCTTGGCGGCGCCATCGCCAATGACGTGCACGGCAAGAACCACCATCGCGCCGGCACGTTTGGACGTTGGATCCGCAGCCTCAGCCTGCTGCGCAGCGATGGCAGCGAGCCTACCGTCACCGATGACGACACCTCCGGCTTGTTCGCGGCCACGATAGGCGGTCTCGGGCTCACGGGAATCATCACCCGCGCCACTTTGCAAGTGATGCCGATCGCAAGTTCGAACATGGCTGTGGAGACGATTCCGTTCGGCAACCTCGCCGAATTCTTCGCGCTGTCGGCGGTAAGCGACGCCAGTCACGATTACACGGTGGCGTGGATCGACTGCCTGGCAAAGGGCGACCGGCTCGGCCGAGGCATCTTCACCCGGGCGGGCCATGCCAGCGATGGTGAGTTGCGCGTCAAGCCGCCGGGCGGCCCGTCCATGCCGATCGACGCCCCGGGCTTTTTGCTCAATCGGTTTTCGATTGCTGCATTCAACGAGGTCTATTTCCGCCTCGCCGGCCGGGCTCGGCAGTCTACCATGTCGTACGATCCGTTCTTTTATCCGCTTGACGCCATCGGCAACTGGAACAGGATGTACGGGCCGCGCGGCTTCTATCAGTATCAAAGTGTGGTCCCGCCAGAAGTGGCGGCAGAGGTCACGGCTGAGATGCTGCGGGCGATTTCCGACGCCAGGCAGGGCTCGTTCCTCGCGGTGCTCAAGACCTTCGGCGACATGGCATCGCCCGGTCTGCTTTCGTTTCCCCGGATGGGCACCACGCTGGCACTGGATTTCGCCAATCGGGGCGGGTCGACCCTGTGGCTGCTTGACAGACTCGATGCGATTGTCCGAGAAGCCGGTGGCCGACTTTACCCGGCCAAGGACGGCCGTTTGCCGCCAGCTATGTTCAGGGCTGGCCATCCCGCGCTGGATCAGTTCACAACGCACCTGGACCCCGGAATGTCATCGACATTCTGGCGGCGGATGACCCTATGACAACACCCAATCCACTCCGCGTCTTGATCCTGGGTGCCGGTTCCGGGATCGCCCAGGCGACCGCCAGGCTGTATGCCGCCGAGGGCGCCACGGTCGGACTTGCAGGCCGCAAGGTCGAGCGGTTGGCTGTCATCGCTGCCGACCTGAAGGCGCGCGGCGCTGCCGCCACCGAGATTTTCGATGTCGATTTTACCGCCCCTGACGCCGCCTCCACGCTGGCCGGCATGGTCGCGAAACTGGGCGGGCTGGATCACGTCATTCTCGCTTATGGCGTGCTCGGAGATCAGGCGCTTGCCGACCGCGATGAGGCCGCCGCGATGGCCGTCATCGACGTTAACTTCCGCTCCGCCGCCGCCTGGACGCTGGCGGTTGCCAACCTGCTGGAAAGCCAGGGAAAAGGATCGC
The DNA here is from genome assembly GCF_007018645.1 of Tardiphaga sp. vice154. Taxonomy (NCBI): domain Bacteria; kingdom Pseudomonadati; phylum Pseudomonadota; class Alphaproteobacteria; order Hyphomicrobiales; family Nitrobacteraceae; genus Tardiphaga; species Tardiphaga sp. vice154. The sequence continues at coordinate 4,081,092 of NZ_CP041399.1, read as the reverse complement.
TGGTCGTGATGGGCTCGGTCGCCGGCGACCGCGGTCGACGCTCCAATTACGTCTACGGCGCCGCCAAGGCTGGCCTTGCCGTGCTGGTGCAGGGCATCAGCCATCGCTTCCGCGGCGCCGGCCCCCGCGCCGTTATCGTCAAGCCCGGGCCGACCGACACCGCCATGACCGCCGGCATGGCCAAGGGCGGCCCGATGTGGGCGACGCCCGAGGCGGTTGCGGCGGTCGTGCGCAAGGCGGCCGATGGTGGCGGTCCGGTGGTCTACGCGCCCGCCCGCTGGTGGCTGATCATGGCGATTATCCGTAACATTCCGGCCGCCATCTTCAACAAGATGAATTTCTAGGGCCATGCGCAAGATCATCATCACCGGCGCGGCGGGCCTGGTCGGCCAGAACCTGGTGGCGCGGCTCAAGTCGCGGCCGGAGTTTGAGCTTGTCGGCATCGATAAGCACGCCGCCAACGTAGCACTATTCCGCCAGGCGCATCCCGACGTGACGATGATCGAGGCAGACCTCGCCGTGCCCGGCGCCTGGGCCGAGTGCTTTGACGGCGCGGATACGGTGGTGGTCAATCACGCGCAGATCGGCGGATTGTTCATCGAGGAATTCGTCGCCAACAACGTCGCCGCCACCGAGCACATTCTGGCTTCCGCGCAGGCTTATGCGGTGCCGTACGTGGTTGGTATTTCGTCCTCGGTGGTGAATTCCTCGGCTGATGATTTTTACACCCGCACCAAGACTGCGCAGGAAAAACTATTTAACGCCTGCGCCATCCCGCATGTGACTCTGCGGCCGACCTTGATGTTCGGCTGGTTCGATCGCAAGCATCTCGGCTGGCTGCGCCGATTCATGGACAAGGCGCCGGTGTTTCCGATCCCGGCCGACGGCAATTTCACCCGCCAGCCCCTCTATGTCGGCGATCTCGTCTCGATCATTGTGGCGTCCATCGAGCAGCGCAAGACCGGTACCTACGACATATCCGGGCTCGATAAGATTTCCTATGGCGCCCTGATCGGCATGATACATGACATCGTCAAGCCGCGCGCGAAAATCGTGCATATTCCCTACGCGCTGTTCTGGGCGCTGCTGTGGGTCTATGCCATTGTTGACAAGAAGCCGCCGTTCACCACCGGCCAACTTGAAGCGCTGGTGATTCCGGAAACCTTTCCAGTGATTGACTGGCCGGGCGAATTCGGCGTTGCGTCGACACCGCTGCGCCAGGCGCTGAGCGAAACCTACCTACACCCCGACCATTCCAAGATCATTCTGTCCTTCTAGGAGTTCTGCCATGGGCCGCATCGTTGTGTTGGGAGCAGGGCCGATGGGCCTCGCCGCCGCGCAGCGCGCGGTCACCCTGGGCAACGAGGTCGACCTGATCGAGGCCGATAGCAAGGCCGGTGGCATGGCCGCGCATTTCGACTTTTCCGGCGTCTCGATCGAGCGCTTCTATCACTTCGTCTGCAAGTCTGACGCGCCGACTTTTAAGCTGATGGCCGAACTCGGCATCGGCGACCGGATGCGCTGGGTCGACACGTCTATGGCGTATTTCACCCACGGCAAGGTGCATAAATGGGGTGATCCCATATCTCTGCTGACCTATCCGCATCTGACCTTGATGGAGAAGATCCGGACCGGGCTGCAGATGTTTCTGACCACCAAGTCAAAAAATTTCGACCGCATCGAGCACCTCACCTCGCGAAAATGGATCGAGGGTGGCTCCGGCGTGTCGGTCTACAATAAGTTGTGGAAGCGGCTGCAGGAGCTGAAGTTCTACGAATATGCCGATGAGGTCGCGGCGTCGTGGATCGCAACCCGCATCAAGCGGATCGGCAATTCGCGCAAATCGATCTTTCAGGAACAGCTCGGCTATATCGACGGCGGCTCGAAAACGCTGGTGGAAGCCATCGCCGATGATATTCGGCGCAAGGGCGGTCGCATCCATCTTGGAACACCCGCGGAGCAGGTCTTGGTTCACAACGGCCGCGTCTTTGCGGTGCGCGCTGGTGGCCGTGAGTTCGCCGCCGACGCGGTAATCTCCACGGTGCCGGTGCCGCTGGTCAACCGGTTGGTGCCCGACCTGCCGCAGGAATGGCAGGACAAGTATGCCGCGATCAAGAACATCGGCGTGGTCTGTCTGCTGTTCAAGCTGCGGAAGTCCGTAACGCCGCACTTCTGGCTCAACATTGTCGCCGACGACATCGGGATTCCCGGCCTTATCGAGTTCTCAAACCTGCGCCAGGTCGGCGACACCATCGTCTACGTTCCCTATTATATGCCGGTAACTCAGCCGAAGTGGCAGTGGACCGACCAGCAGTTCATTGACGAGGCGTTCGGCTACATCAAGCGGATCAATCCGGCGATCACCGACGCTGACTTGCTCGACGCCAGGGTTGGCCGCCTCAAGCATGCCCAGCCGATCTGCGAGCCGCATTTCGCCGACAAGCTGCCACCGGTGCAGACCCCGATTGCCGGGCTGCAAATTGCCGATACGTGCTATTATTATCCAGAAGATCGCGGCGTCGCCGAGAGCATTCGGCTGGGGCGGCGCATGGCGGAACATGCCGGTGATGCCGCAAGGGCACCGCAGGGCGCTCGTCCGTGAGCCGTGAATTCATTCGCTTTGCGCTCGCGGGCGGCATTGCGGCAGCCGCGAACATCCTTTCCCGCTGGTCGCTATCATCGTTCATCCGCTTCGAGATTGCCGTCGTCATCGCCTATCTCATCGGGATGGCCGTCGCTTTCGTGCTGACGCGGCAATTTGTGTTCGCACGGTCCGATCGCCGGGTGCAGAGCGAAGCGATGCGCTTCGTGCTGGTCAATCTCGTCGCACTCGCGCAGGTGTGGATCGTCAGCGTCGGGTTGGCCGAATGGGTGTTGCCGTGGCTCGGCATTGTCTGGCAAAAAGACCTCATCGCCCACGTCGTTGGCGTCATCAGCCCGATAGCGACGAGCTATTTGGGGCATAAGAAATTCACGTTTGGATAGTCGATGGCGTATGCCTCGATGGATGCATCGTTTGCTGAGGCCTACCTGACAAATTCCTGGGGGGCCGAACGCGTGACGGGCGTTCGAATTCTGCAGAGGACGTAACTGCGATGAACTGGCAACGCTTGAAAGCTTCCAATCTTGGTCCAAGCGCGGCTTGCATCGTTCTGTCTGGCGTGCTGCTGCTGGTCGCTGTAGCGAGCATTCGGCCGGCCGGTTTCGGCTTTTTGACCGCGGGTCTCGATTCTTCATGGGTTGCTGCGGTGGCTTACGCCGTGGAAAAGGGCCTCGCTTTCGGCTCGGAGATCGTCTTCACGTCAGGACCTTTCTCAAGCATTTACCACCGCTTGTATTCGCATCAGCTCGCTTCGGCGATCGTCGTTCTCGATTGCCTGTGGGTATTGGTGTTTGTAGTCCAACTGCTGGAAATGTTGACGCCACTGTTGAGACGCCGGGAATCGCGCTGGCTTTTTGGGTTATTTTTCGCCGGATTGATCCTGCTCGCCGAGCGACTTTTGCGCGATGGCCTGATGCTGTTTTTTGTGTTTGTCACTTGCTACCGCTATACGCGTGGGCACAGCGGACCGCTGATGGTGATGGCGTCCATTGCCGTGATCGCGGCGTTCGGTATGGCCAAATTCTCGTTGCTGGTGCTTGCGCTACCGGCCTTCGTTATCGTCGATGCTTTGTCGGTTTCACGACGCGAAATACCTTACAAGACGGCCGTTCTTTCGCTGGGCCTCGTGGTCGCCTTTGTGGCAACGGGGCAGCCGCTCTCGAATTTGCCCGCCTATCTGCGAGCTTCGCTGGAAGTGTCGCAAGGCTACTCCGCCGGAATGAGCATCGACGGCGCTCCGGACTCGATCTGGCTGTGGATAATCTTGAGCCTTGTTGTTGTCGTGACCGCCGCTTGGGCCGCCTGGCCTATCATCAAAGTCCGCGGGCCGGGCCGGGCGACGGCGATCGCGCAATTGCTGCTGCTGCTCGGCTATCTCTTCATTTTGATGAAGGCCGGTTTTGTCCGCCACGACGGCCATTCCCTGATCGCTTGGACAGGGTTGTTTCTCGCCATTCCCGCGGTGGCGCTGGCGAGTGGGCCGATCTGGACAAAATATCGTCCTTTCGAAGTAACGCTGGTCGTGAGCTTCCTGTACCTGTACGCGCCCTACGTCCAGAAGATGCCGTTGAGTGTGCTGAATCCTGTCGGCATCGCGGCGCGTTCGATCGCGACCCTCGGGGACGTGGCCGATTTTGCGCGATGGCCATCGGCCTGGATGGCCGAGAAGGACCGGCAGTTCGCGGCAGCTCGCGACCAGCTTCGCGCGGCGGCATCCTTGCCGACGGTATCCGGCATCGTTGACATTATTCCGTCACGGCAAAGCGAGGTGATCGCCGCGCAACTCGACTACCGTCCGCGTCCGACAATACAGGAGTACACGACCTATACGCCCTCGCTCATCCAGCGAAACCGCGATTTCTATCTGTCGCCGAAAGCACCGGAGTTTGTCTATTTTGCGCCGGGATCGATCGACGGCCGTCATCCGGCTTCGGCGGAGGGCGCGCTATGGCCGCTGTTGCTGCAGCGCTACGAACCGGTCGGGACCAGCAACGATTTGCTGGTGCTGCGCAGGCGATCGCAACCGCTTCCGGAACTCCTAAGCGCACCGATCGTCCGCCAGGCGACGCTTGGCGAGTGGGTCGATGTCCCGACGTCGACAAAGCCGCTATTTGTCGGGATCGATGTGCAGTACAGCCCGCTCGGTCGGTTGGCCGAACAGGTTCTGAAGCCGCCTTCCATCTTGCTGCGTGCCTTGTATAACGGCGGACGGGCCGAAAGTTACAGATTGATTCCGGGCATGGCCCGGGATGGCGCCATCCTCGTCCCGACGGTCAAGTCCGCAAACATGTTTCTGCAGATGTACGAGGGGGCGGCGGCTGAAGACGGTACGCGCCCGCTGGCATTCGAGATCGTCGTTAACTGGCGGCAGTCCTGGGGATACAGATCAAAGGTGGTGATTTCATTCGCCGAAGTGGATACGGATACGCTGAACGCGCCGGGCAATACGGCTTGGAAAGCCTCGTTCGGGACAGGCTATACGACTCGATGACGAGCGGTGTCTCGCAAAAGACGAACTGCTGACCGCGCGAGTTTCGGTCTCTGGGAGATACAATGAATACGCAGCCGGTCGCGACAAAGCATGCCGCATTGAAGGTATTGCTAGAAAAAGCTCTGGCGCTAGTCGGGCTCGCGCTGATCGTCTTTGGCGCAAAGATGCTGTTCATCCGTTATTTTGGTTCGGCGCTACCTTACTGGGATCAGTGGGATGCTGAAGCCGATAGCCTGTACAAGGCCTATCTGAACTCCAGCCTTTCATGGTCGGCGTTGTTTGCCGCTCACAACGAACACCGTATTTTCCTAACCCGCGTGCTGTCGCTCGCGTTGTTCGAACTCGACGGCGGTTGGGACCCGATCCTGCAGATGATGGTCAACGCCGCGTTGCACGTGGTGGCTATCCTTCTCATCGTGTTCGCGCTGCAGCGGATCCTTCGCCCTGCCCAGTTGATCGCTTTAATTGTGTTCACCGCAGTGCTGTTCGTCCTGCCGATCGGCTGGGAAAACCTGCTGGCCGGTTTTCAGAGCCAGTTTTATCTGTTGCTGATTTTCTCCATTGTGGCGCTGTCCGGCTTTGCGGTGGCCGCCGTATTCAGTGTGCGCTGGTGGCTGAGCGTCGCCTGCACGGCGGCAGCCTTTTTCTCGATGGCATCGGGGGCGCTCATCGGTGCCGCGGCCCTAGCGATTGTGGCGGTGCAGTTGCTGCTACGGGTCCGTCATGGCAGCAAGGAATATGCCGGCGCCGCCATCTTGTTCGGGATGTCCACGGTGATGATCGCCTACGTTCCTCACATCGTTGGTCACGATGGCCTGAAGGCCCATAACATCCGCGAACTGTCGACGGCATTGCTCGCTTGCCTGCAATATCCGCGTGCTGGCTCATGGATCGCACTCCTGACGAACTTGCCATTGGTCGCCTATGCCTATTTCGTTGTGGCTGCGCGGCCGGCGCGGACCTCGCCACACTGGGTTATCCTTAGCGTTGTCGTCTGGTGGTTCGGGCAGATCCTGTCACTTTCCTACGGTCGCGCGGTGGCGCCGAATTCGTCTCGCTATCTCGACATCACGATCGTGGCGATGCCGGTAAACTTCGCTATCCTGCTGTTTTTCGCCACGCTCGTGCGCTTGACCGGCAAAAAGTGGGTGGTTTTACTGGTCACAGTGGGCTGGCTCGCGATGACCTTTGGCGGCCTCATGCTGGACATGGTGCGGACTACCTATCCGAACGTCATTAAGAAAGCCGCGCAAAGCCGCGAGCAGGAGGCAAATGTTGCGGCGTATCTCCGGACCGGCGATATTACCGCGCTACAAAACAAGTCGATGCTGGCGATCCCCTATCCGAGTGCTGACCGTCTGGCATCGCTGCTTTCCGATCCCACGATCCGCATGGCGTTGCCGCGGACTATCCGCCCCGAGGACATGGATGAGAAGGCGTTGCTGGAGCGCACGGTGCTGCGCGGGCGATCGCATGCGGCCCTTGAGCGGACCAAGCTGGCCATTATGAACCTAGCTCCGGTCGTGCTCGCGCTGGGCATGGCGTTGGCCCTCGGTGCCGGCTTCTCCCTGCGGCCGGCTCCTTTGAAGGACGAGGGCGCGGACTGAGCATCATGCGACCTCGAAAGATGTCGCGTCTTTGCCAAATTGACTAACCGCGACAAAGGCTTGTAAGGCTATGTAGCAGCCGGTGGCTGATGGTTCCAGGCGTTGCTCGGCGATGGTTTGAGCAAATCCAGGCCAACCGGCCGATGGCCCAGGGAAGCGAAGAATGTTGATCGAAAAGCTCGAAATTCCTGATATCTGGCTGGCCACACCTAAAAAACACGGCGACGCCCGCGGCTTTTTTTCAGAGACCTTCCGCACCGACGTGTTCGCCGGTCACGGCCTGTCCGTGCCGTTCGTGCAGGACAACCACGTGCGCTCGACGCAAAAAGGCGTGCTGCGCGGGCTGCATTTCCAGACTCCGCCGCATGCCCAGGGCAAGCTGGTGCGCTGCACCCGCGGCGCCATTCTCGACGTCGCGGTGGATATCCGGGTGGGCTCGCCAAGCTATGGCCGCCATGTGTCGGCGGAACTGTCGGCGGACAACTGGAGCCAGCTCTGGGTGCCGCCGGGCTTCGCTCACGGCTATCTGACGCTGGAGGATGACTGCGAAGTCATCTACAAGGTCACCGACTATTACGCGCCGGAATGTGACAGCGGCATCGCTTGGGACGACCCGGCGCTGGGCATCGATTGGCGGATTTCGGCCGCCGAAGTCATTCTGTCGGAGAAGGACCGGAAACAGCCGAAGCTGGCGGATGCGCCACCGGCTTTCAAATATATGGGTGAGGAGTAGCGGATGCGGGTTCTCGTCACTGGCGGCGCCGGTTTTATCGGTTCGGCCGTCTGCCGTCATTTCATCGTCGACCTCGGCTACGACGTGGTCGTGCTCGACAAGATGACCTATGCCGGCAATCTGGCGTCGCTGGCTCCGGTGGCGTCCAGCCCGCATTACGTGTTCGAAAAGCACGACATCTGCGATTCCGCGTCGGTAAACGCAATCTTCGCCAAATATGAGCCTGATGCGGTGGTTCATCTCGCCGCCGAGAGTCATGTGGACCGTTCGATCTCGGGCTCCGACGTATTCGTGCAGACCAACGTGATAGGCACCTTCACGCTGTTGGAAGCGGCGCGCAGCTATCTCAAGACGCGCAAGAGCGCGATCGATTTCCGCTTCATCCATGTCTCCACCGACGAAGTTTATGGCTCGCTGGGTGCCGACGGCCTGTTCACGGAGACCACGCCCTACGATCCTTCCTCGCCCTATTCTGCGACCAAGGCGGCCTCCGACCATCTCGCCAAGGCTTGGCACCGTACTTACGGCATGCCGGTGATCGTGTCGAACTGCTCGAACAATTACGGGCCGTATCACTTTCCGGAAAAGCTGATCCCGCTGGTCATCCTCAACGCCCTGGATCGCAAGACGCTGCCGGTCTATGGCGATGGCTCCAACGTGCGCGACTGGCTATATGTCGAGGACCATGCGCGTGCGCTCGGTGTTATCCTTTTGAAGGGCGTGCCGGGCGAGACCTACAACATCGGCGGTCGCAACGAGCGCAAGAACCTCGACGTGGTCGAGCAGATCTGTACCTGGATGGACGAGCTGCGTCCGGCGAACTCCTCGCATCACGACCTGATTTCCTTCGTCACCGACCGACCCGGCCACGACCAGCGCTATGCCATCGACGCCAGCAAGCTGGAGAACGAGCTCGGTTGGCGCGCGCAGGAGACGTTCGAGACCGGTATCGAGAAGACGGTACGCTGGTATCTCGACAACGCCCACTGGTGGGAACCGTTGCGCCATAAGGTGTATGGCGGCGAGCGGCTTGGCCTGGTCAAGGCATGAGGTCGGCATGCGCGTCTACGTAATCGGCGGCGAGGGCCAGGTCGCCCGCGCGCTGCTCGAGGCCGCGGCCGGCCGCGAAGATATCGTGTTTGGCAGTAGCAGTCGCGTCGAGGTGGACCTGTTGAATACGGCCTCGGTCGACCGGGCGCTGGACGCGTTTCGGCCCGATGTGGTGGTCAATCCGGCGGCCTATACCGCGGTCGACAAGGCTGAATCCGAGCCGGAGCAGGCATATGCCATCAACGGCGCCGGCGCCGGCGCCGTGGCCACGGCGGCAGCACGGCACGGTGCGCCGATCATCCATTTCTCGACCGATTACGTCTATGACGGCCGGAAGCCGGACGCCTATGTGGAGAGCGACCCCGTCGCGCCGCAGGGCGTTTACGGTGGGTCCAAGCTAGCCGGCGAACGGGCGGTGGCCGCCGCCAATCCGCACCACGTCGTGCTGCGCACAGCCTGGGTCTATGCGCCGTTCGGCGCCAATTTCGTCCGGACCATGCTGCGGCTGGCGGCCGAGCGCGACCGGCTCCGGGTGGTGGACGACCAGGTCGGCTGCCCGACCTATGCGCCCGATATTGCCGATGCGACGCTGGCAATTGCTTGGCAGATTGCCGGGCAGCGCTGGCGCCCCGAACATGCCGGGGTGACGCATCTCGCCGGTCCCGACGCACTGAGCTGGTGCGGCTTCGCCCGCGAGATCGTCCGGCAGTCGGCGCTGCGGGGCGGCCGTTCCGTGCCGGTCGATCCCATCACCACGGCAGATTATCCGACGCCGGCGGCCAGGCCGGCCAATTCGCGGCTGGCAACGGCCCGGCTGGCGGATGTATTTGACATCCGGCTGCAATCGTTGGAAACGTCCCTTTCGAATTGCTTGGATCGTCTCCTGCAATCGTAGACGAGGGTAGGATATTGAAGGGCATCATTCTGGCCGGAGGAAGCGGCACGCGGCTTTATCCGATGACGCTAGTCACCTCGAAGCAGCTTCTGCCCGTCTACGACAAGCCGATGATCTACTACCCGCTCAGCACCCTAATGCTGGCGGGGATCCGCGAGATTTTGATTATCTCCACCCCGCACGATCTGCCGCTGTTCAAGGCGCTTCTCGGCGACGGCGCGCGCTGGGGCCTGTCGCTGTCCTACGCCGAACAGCCGAAGCCCGAAGGCCTGGCGCAGGCCTTCATCATCGGCGCCAAGTTCGTCGAGGGCGGCCCATCCGCGCTTATCCTCGGTGACAACATCTTCTTCGGTCACGGCCTGCCGGACCTGATGGCCAGCGCGACATCGCGGCCCTCAGGCGCCACGGTGTTTGCCTACCATGTTTCGGATCCGGAACGATACGGCGTGGTCGCCTTCGACGCTGACGGGGGGGCGACCTCGATCGAGGAAAAGCCGCTGCAGCCGAAGTCCAATTTTGCCGTGACGGGGCTGTATTTCTACGACCAGCAGGTGGTCGACATCGCCGCAAACATCAAGCCGTCGGCGCGCGGCGAGCTGGAGATCACTGACCTCAACCGGGTCTATCTGGAGCGCGGCGAACTCGGCGTGCAGAAGATGGGCCGCGGATTCACCTGGCTTGACACCGGCACGCCGGACAGCCTGCTGGAAGCCGCAGAATTCGTCGCCACACTTGAACGGCGCCAGGGTTTTCGCATCGCGTGCCCGGAAGAGGTGGCCTTCAACCAGGGCTATATCGATCGCGCGCAGCTGGAGAAGCTTGGGCAGGCGCTTGGCAAGAGCGACTACGCGAAATATGTGCTCGGGCTGGCTGCGACGAGCTAGGCAATGCCAGGTCTCGCTAAAAGGTAAGAAATGAAAGTCGCGGCCGTCATCCCTTGCTTTAGGGTTAGCAAGCACATCATCGACGTCGTCGAGCGAACGCTCCCGGTCGTCGACATGATTTACGTCGTCGACGACCTATGTCCCGAAGGGTCTGGTGCCCTTGTGGCGGAGCATTTTCCGTACGTTAATGTCCGCGTCATCCAGCATCAGGTCAATCGGGGCGTTGGCGGTGCCGTCGTTTCGGGTTATCGCGCTGCCCTAGCTGACGACGTCGATATCGTCGTCAAGGTGGATGGCGACGGCCAAATGGACCCCTTGCAGATCGCTTCTCTGATCGCGCCTATAGTGGCGCGCCGCGCCGACTACACCAAGGGAAACCGGTTCTTCAATATAGAGGACCTGCGTCAAATGCCCTTCGTAAGGGTGTTGGGCAATTCCGCACTGTCGTTCGTCAACAAGATCTCGACCGGCTACTGGAACATTATGGACCCGACGAACGGCTTCACCGCGATACACAAATCGACGCTGAAGCTGCTCGATCTGGAAAAGCTTGCCGCGCGTTATTTTTTTGAGTCGGATATGCTCTTCCGGCTCAGCATCGTTCGCGCTACCGTGCGCGACGTCTCGATGCCGGCATTCTATGGCGACGAGGAGAGCAATCTGCGGATCAGTAAGGTACTTTTCGACTTCCCGGGTAAGTATTTGCTCAATTTCTTCAAGCGTTTTTTTTACAATTACATCCTGCGCGACGTAAGCATCGGGACCATCGAGACCATCGTGGGAATACTGCTGATGTGTTTCGGTTTGACTTGGGGAGTTTACAACTGGATCGGCAACGGCATGAACGGCGTCGAGACGCCGGCCGGGACGGTTATGCTGGCCTCGTTGCCTATCATCCTGGGCTCGCAACTCCTGCTGGCCGCAGTTGCCTACGATATATACAATGTTCCCAGCGAGCCGCTGCAGGGTAGCTCTTGACCAAGCGCTTACGACTGTTGGAGACTGCAAAGTCGCTACGGCCCGCGCTTCTCGCTCGGCCGGATACGTCAATACAGCGCTGCATTTACACTCTTTGCGACAATAAGCGGCTGGGCTCCCAATGCCGAGGTGACAACCTTAGACACAAACGATATTAAAATGTCGCCGGCAGGTTTGCTGACCGGGTTGCAAAGCTGAGCCTATGACCGAGAATATTGCATTTTTGACTGGTATCACGGGCCAGGACGGAGCCTATCTGGCAAAGTTCCTGGTCGATAAGGGCTATGCGGTGCACGGCCTGTTACGCCGGAGCGCGTCGGCCGATGTGATCGCGACCCGGCTCAAATGGATCGGCGTCTATGACAAGGTGACGTTGCATGACGGCAATCTGACAGATATCTCCAGCCTGATCCGGATTCTCAGTGACGTCCGGCCGTCGGAAGTCTACAATCTCGCGGCGCAATCTTTCGTCAAGTCATCTTGGCAGCAGCCGCTGTTGACGGGCCATGTCACCGGACTCGCTGCCGCCAATATGCTGGAAGCGGTTCGTATCATTTGTCCGGAGGCGCGTTTCTATCAGGCTTCTTCCTCGGAAATGTATGGTTTGATACAGGAACCGGTACAATCGGAAACCACGCCATTTTATCCGCGCTCGCCCTATGCCGCGGCAAAACTTTATGCGCACTGGATGACGGTGAACTATCGCGAAAGTTTTGGTATGCATGCCTCCAGTGGTATACTTTTTAATCATGAATCTCCGCTGCGCGGTATCGAGTTCGTAACTCGTAAGATTACGGCCGCAGTAGCGCAGATCAAGCTCGGAAAGCAGAAGACGCTTTCTCTGGGCAATCTCGATGCCAAGCGCGATTGGGGGCACGCACGCGACTATACTAAGGCCATGTGGCTGATGCTGCAGCAGGACGTTCCGGACGATTACGTGATCGCGACCGGCAGAACGACGTCGGTTCGAGAGTTTTGTTCGCTGGCGTTTTCCCACGTCGGACTTAACATGGATGATCACGTGGTGATTGACCCGAAGTATCTGCGGGCGGCCGAAGTCGACGTGCTGCACGGCGATGCTTCGAAGGCCCATGCGCGGCTTGGCTGGAAGTCCGAAACAACGCTGGAGCAATTGGTCACGGAGATGGTGGAAGCCGATCTCACGCGATTCAAGCTCCACGAACATCTGTGATCGGCAGAATGTCCTCGCCCCATCGGGTCCTGATCACGGGCGCCGGCGGATTTGTCGGGCCGCATCTGGTCACCGCGCTGCGCCGGGCTTTTGGCGGCGCCGTTTCAATTCTTGGTACCGGGCTTAAGCAGCGCGATGATCCGCTTTGCGGACGGATCGCCGAACTCGACGTCACCGACCCACAGGCTGTGCGCGCGGTTGTCGCGCAATATCAGCCGACCCATGTCGTTAACCTGGCGGCGATCGCTGCCCCCGCGGCTGCCAATGCTGACCCCACCGTCGGCTGGCAAGTTCACCTCGATGCTACCCGCAACATGGCAAATGCCATAATGAGCGCGGTGCCAGAGTGCGTTTTGGTGCATGTCGGGTCAGGTCTTGTCTATGGCGAGAGCGCCGGGTCCGGATTGCCGCTAGACGAAGATACGGTGCTGGCGCCGAACGATGAATATGGCGCTTCAAAAGCGGCGGCCGATCTGGCACTGGGCGCGATGGCCATGAAAGGACTGAAGTGCATTCGGTTTCGTCCTTTCAATCATACAGGGCCGGGACAGACCGAAGCGTTTGTTATTCCCGCATTCGCCATGCAGATCGCACGCATTGAAGCCGGCCTTGCCCCTGCCGTCATGCGGGTGGGAAATCTCGATTCTCGACGGGATTTTCTCGATGTCCGCGATGTCGCTGATGCCTACGTCCTGGGCATTCAGCGTAGTGACTACTTGGAGCCCGGCGTGATCCTTAATGTGGCGTCCGGCATCCCTCGCAAGATATCCGATATTCTGGCGCTCTTGTTGTCCGAAACCGAGGTCAATATTACGGTGGAGACCGATCCGGAGAGAGCGCTGGCTTCAGGCCTCGCTGTTGTTGTCGGCGACGCCAGCAAGGCGCGCCGCATGCTCGACTGGTGTCCGGCATACGATTTCGAGACAACGGTTCGGGACGTTCTGAACGACTGCCGGTCTCGCTTATTATTGCGAGTATAGACAACCATAGAATGTATTTTCCGCATCTGCTAAGACCGCGCGCAACAGCTGCTATAACGTTGATCCGAAACTATGCTGATCCTATAAAGCCTCTAAGAGAGATCCAAACTTTTTTGGCAATCGTTCGCGTAAAGGATTTCGCGTGTCAGGTAATTTGATTTCGCCTTGTTCGTTCTGGCTTCCCGAACGTTCAAGTGTGGGTTCCGGTTGGGCCCAGCACGCCCCCTTCGCCTTCTGGTTGATCGACGCCTATCGACCAAAAACCATCGTGGAGCTTGGCACCCACAAAGGATATTCGTTCGCGGCCTTTTGCCAAACGGTCAAAAAGCTGAACATCGATACTCAATGCTATGCCGTGGATACTTGGCAAGGAGACGAGCACGCGGGCCACTACAGCGACGAAGTGTATGATGAACTCAAAGAATACATAGACAGCCGTTATTCAGGCTTCTCACATATGATACGATCAACCTTCGACGACGCGCTTCCCAGCTTCGCAGACGGGTCGATCGATCTCTTACACATCGATGGGCGCCACTATTTCGAAGATGTTAGCCACGACTTCCAGTCGTGGATTCCGAAGCTGAAACCCAATGCGGTGGTTCTGTTTCATGACACCAATGTCCACGAACGTGGCTTTGGCGTCTATAAGCTTTGGGCCGAGCTGGTGCAGAAGTATCCGCATTTTGAGTTCCTGCACGGCAACGGTCTTGGCGTGTTGGGAATGGGGAACGAATTTCCGCCGGCCGTTCGTGATTTATTCGATGCCGCCAGCAGCCCGGCCGCAGATGTTATCCGCGATAGTTACAGCAGGCTTGGCGCTGCCGCGTCGGACCATTTCGAGATGACCGTTGTCATGGTCGCCGAAGCGAAGGCGCGAAGGCTGGAAATACTTCTCCAGGAGGCGTCGAAGCGCGAGCAGGAGGCGTCGAAGCGCGAGCAGGAGGCGTCGAAGCGCGAGCAGGAGGCGTCGAAGCGCGAGCAGGAGGCGTCGAAGCGCGCGGTTGAAGGAGTAGAACGGGAAGCCCACGCCGTAAGAGTCATCGAGGCGCTTACGATCCGGGCTGATGCCGCCGAGCATGCGCTCCGAGTCGTGCAGGGCAGCATCGCGGTGCGGATCGTATCCCGATTGCGCGGCGTTGTCATGCGATTTCCCCTCGTCGCAAAAGCGCTCCGTTGGTTAATGCTATCAGCTTGGCGGGTGCTCACGGCGTTGCGCGGTCCAGCTCGTGGTACGTTGCGTGGCGGCCAGTCTGAAGTTTTGATTGAATCTGGAAAAACGTACTCGTCCGCAGATCCCGCGGCCATCCGAGTTCCGAGCGCGCCGGAACCCGTGGTGTCGATCATCATCTCCACCTATGGCCAGGCAGATCTGACACTGGCCTGTCTCGCGTCGATTGCGGAATATCGACCACGCGATCCGATCGAAGTCCTAGTTGTCGACGATGCTTTTCCGAATGAGGTGGAGGCATCGCGGCTCAAAGCCGTGAGCGGAATTCAACTTTCACGCAACGAAACGAATCTCGGCTTTCTGCTGAGCTGCAACCGCGCCGCCGAGAGAGCCAAGGGAAAATATCTATACTTTCTGAACAACGACACCGAATTGCGCCCAAACACTATCGATGCCTTGGTCGATCGGCTGGAATTGAGCGCCCACGTCGGCTTGGTTGGCTCAAAGCTGCTATTCCCCGATGGAAAGCTGCAGGAAGCCGGTGGAATCATGTGGAAGGATGGATCTGGGTGGAATTACGGCCGCGGTCAGGATCCCGCGGCGCCAGAGTTCAACTATGTCCGCGAAGTCGATTACTGCTCCGGTGCGTCGATAATTGTTCGCCGTGATTTGTTCGCCGAACTGGGCGGTTTCGATGAATCATTTGTTCCCGCCTATTACGAGGACGTCGATCTGGCTTTCCGGATTCGCGCCCGCGGATTGAAGGTGCTTTACGAGCCGCAGTCGGTGGTCGTCCACCACGAAGGCATGTCGCATGGCACCGACCTTCAGCAGGGCGTAAAGGCTCACCAGGTCGTCAATCAGGCGCGAATGGTCGAGCGTTGGGGCGCCGATCTCACGCGCAATAGTTTTGCCAATGGCGAGCGAGTGATCCGAGCTAAGGACCGGGCAGCCGCGCGAAAGCTCATGTTGGTCATCGACCACTATATTCCGCAACCCGACCAGGATGCGGGCTCACGCAGCATCGTCGGAATTATCGACAGTCTGGTGGATGCGGGCTGGCTGGTGAAGTTTTGGCCGCACAGCCGCGGTTACGACGAGACCTATACGCCGTTGCTCGAACAGCGGGGCATCGAGGTGCTGGACAGCCGTTCGCCCGGCGACCTCACGAGCTGGATGAGGAAGTACGGCGAAGAACTGGACCACGTTCTTGTCGTTCGTCCGGATGTCGCCGCCTACGCCATCCCTTGCTTGCTGGGAAACACCGATGCGGTTCGGAGTTTTTACGGCGTCGATTTGCACTTCGCTCGCATACGTCGTCAGGCCAAGCTGGACGGAAGTCGGGATGGCGAGATCGCGGCGAATAGAATGGAGCGGCTCGAACGCCACGTCTGGCGCAACTTCGACATCGTCATCTATCCGTCGGAAGAAGAGGCCGCCGTAGTGCGTCAAATGTCACCGGGCACGGTCGCGTGCGGGATCGTGCCCTTCTCCTTCGACCAGCATCCGCAGCGGCTGGTGCCTCCTACAGAGCGAACCCTCCTGTTCGTGGGGGGCTTCGCCCACGCGCCAAACGTCGATGCTGCCAGGTTCTTGGTGGATCAGATACTCCCTGAGCTCGAGCGTAAGGTCGGTTCCGTTAAGGTCATTCTGGCTGGCTCGCGTCCGACAGCTGAAGTCCGGGCTCTGTCGGCGTCGAACGTGGAAGTTACGGGCTATATTTCCGAGGCCGCTCTGGAAGAGCTTTATCAAAGGTGCCGTGTTGCGGTGGCTCCGCTTCGATTTGGCGCCGGCGTCAAAGGCAAGGTGATCGAGGCGCTTAGCCGCGGCCTGCCGATGGTGACCACGTCCATCGGCGCGCAGGGCATACCGGGCCTTGCGGACATTGTCCCGGTTCACGACGATGTCGCGCGCCAGGCCGAGGCCTTGGCTATCCTGTTGACGGACGCCCCGGCTTGGATTGCCCAGTCCGCCACCCAGCAAGCATTTGCACAGGAATTCTACTCTCGCGAAAGCATGGCACGATCCGTTCTCTCGGCGCTTGGCCACGGCAAGAACGAGCGGCCGGCCCCCTGATCCCGAAATGTCAGAGCAGCCGTCCGCCAGATACTGGCGGGCGACCGCTAAGGATGGGGCTTGCGGTGATTCTCAAGGGCGAGCCTCCAATGCGTAAACGGCGATCCATCCGACGCGCGTGATCAAGCGTCCCCTAGTCTGCATGTAGGCATCGGCAACCTTTTCCAACGGCGTAACCCCTGTAGCGTTGACGATGACATGGGACGGCGCGATCTGATCGATCAGCTTTTTCAAATCCTGTTCGTCCTTCACGGCGGCGAAATCGGCGGCATAGCTCGAATTGTGCCAAGTGCTGTAAATTGCAGTGCCGGTCAGCAACGCACCGAATGGATTGCTGATATAAAGAACCCGTGAGGTGGAGCCTGCCTGTTCGTTGACAATGCGGTTGGCAATGCGATCAGGCACTTGAAAAAATTCAAGCTGACGTCGCGCATTTTGGTCGCAACAGGCGCTCAGATCAGAGATACCAAGCACGCCTGCGCCAGCCGGCATCTTGTAGAAATTGAGCCCGACGATGGCGACCACGAGGCAGGCGAGGGGGACCGGCATGAAACGAATTTTACAAATGTGCTCGATCGCCAGTGCGACGGGCACCATCAACAGCGGTACGAAGATCAGCAGATAACGCACATATTGAATCTGCGACGCAAAGGCGATTACGAAGAATAGTCCGAGACCGCCGCAAAACAGTACTACCCGGTTGCGCACCACCAGCGCCGCTGCAAAGCCGGCGGCAAGAAACACAAACAGCGTGAAGCCCAGCGCGCCGTTATAGGCCTCGACGAAATTACCAGTGGCAAATGTTGCGTCGTAGGGAAACGTCACCGAGAATTTGCCGATCCAGCGTCCGTCGACAAAGTTGACCGGCGGAAAGAACGGCGACTTAAAAATCTGGTTGTAGAACGGGAACACCGGGTTTCCCGTCTTCAGCCATGCGTAGTAGTACGGCCACAGCGCAATGATGCCGATGGCGAGGGTGATCGCGTAAATTGTCATGAGGGACCGCGGCGTTCTTCTGCCCCGCAAGCAGAGCGCGAGGCTGATCGCTCCGATCACCACCGCAGCAATCGCGCCGTGCAGTTTGACCATGGTGGCGCCGGCGAGGAGCAGCATGATCGCCAGATGATCGCGCCCCAGCAGTCGAAACCGAGCGACGACTACGGCCATGACGGCGGTTGTCAAAAACAGCGCGAGCGTGTTCTCGACAAACAGCGTCGATGATTCGATGAAAGTCATCGGGATCGAGACCAGCAGCGCAATGGCCCAGACCGAAACCGAACGGGAACAGAACCGAGAGATGATTTGGAACGTCGCTACGCAGGTAAAAAAGAACGCGGCAAAGTTCAGCAGTCGCGCCGCAGTTTCGCCCTGCAGCATGAACATGTCGGCATAGAGCATGTCGGCGGCGTTCGGCATGAACGAAAAGGCATTGCCGGGATCGTAGCTCCAGGCGCGATGCGCCGACATGTAAGACGGAATGTACAGGTGAGACAGCAGCGCGTCGAAGAAGCGATCTGGCAACGCGACCATCGCCAGATGCATCGACAGGATCACGACGCAAACCACCAGACCCGCGTTCCGGACGACGTCTCCATAGCCAGGTTTCACCGGAGGGCCGAATGCCCCGGCAAACGACAATCGAAGCTGACCGCGAATCGCGGGCATCGTGGCGGCCAGCAGGATTGGCAATCCCAGTACGGCCGCGTGGGTCGCAGCCATGTTGACGGGGATCGATGCGACTAATGTGAACAGCATCGCGTAGATCGACCAGCCCGTTACAACAGCAATCACGGCATCGGCCGGATCCTGCCGGGTTTTGAAGAGCTGCAAGATGACCATGCCGAGGCACCACGACGACAGCAGGAAGAAAAGCACGACGGAGGTCGCGGCTGGTCCGCACACCATCATGGTGAATGCCAGCAGCAACAGGGCCAGGACGCTTTCCGCCTTGCGCCGGAATCTGGCCGCGGCAAAGCACGCAGCGGTCGCAAGCATACCGACACCGGCGAACAGATACTTTGTCTGGTCAACCAGCAGTTTTTGCCAGAGCGATTCGGCGAGCAGGTTGGATTGCACGATTCCGAAGATGCCGATCGCGACGCAGGCAATGAGGACGAGGGTCGGAATGTCGCGGACCAAGCTTGCCCGGTCCGGTGCGAGCATTGAAGATGCGGCAGAGGGGGGCGGCGATGTCGTAGACGGCGTCGCCTTCGCGGCAGGCTTGGCTGCCACACCGTCCGTCGCGGCGACCGTCGAGCCCGGACGCCTGGCCAGGATCGGCAGGCTCCATGGATGTTTGTGCAGGATTCCCCATTCCGGCACGTCCTGATCGAAGAACTGGATATCGACGAAACCTGCGGCGTCGAGATGGCGTTGCAACGCGGCGCGGCTGTAAACCCGCATTTCCAGCGTCGTGCCTGGGCCGCCATGAAACACCAGGTTTTCATGAAGAGTATGTCGGCCATCCCGGCTGCGGTTGACCATTACAAATTCATCGTCAAACCGTACGATCTCGAAATTGTGCAGTTCCGGGTAATGCTCTCTGGTTTGTTCTTCGTTGGTGAACGGAACGGTCAGGATCAGTACGCCGCCGGGCTTAAGTACGTCAAGCGCATGCTGAAAAGCGATCTGTGCCGGCGGAGGCACATGCTCGAAGACCTCGGTGGAAATCAGGAAGTCGCAACTAGCATTGCGATCGCCGACCGGCTTGCAAATGTCGAAGAACGGCTCCTGGTGATAATAGGTGTTAGTATAGTCAAGCTTGTAGGCCAGCGGCACGGCGTAGCCATCCCAATCGGAAAGCCCGATCCCGGTGATCTGTGGGCTCACCGGGAAGTCCGGCAGCGCCATCGATCTGCCGAACAGGCTGAGGCTGAGCAGATGAACAATGCTGCGGAATCGAACCGAAGATCCGCAGTGTGGACAGGACGAGACTTCCCGGTCGATGGCCTCGATTGCGATCCCGCTAGCCATGTGCCCGCAGACGTTACATTGAAAGTCCATTTAGTCTCCGGTGGTCATTGAGCGCGACGATTATCCTGCGTACCCGTGATTGTGCATCGGCTACGTACGCTTGATCGAATATACTTAAAGGCCGTATTTCGCGCAAAATGCACCTACAGCCTCACGAAAGATGCTGTAGCTTACATGAGCTCTATTTTCGTAAAGCAATTTTCCTTCGTGTGGGCGCTCTTGCACTCTCTCCAGATTAATCGGCTGTAGCTGTTGCGTGCCTCGAGTTAAGTAGTGCCACGCGATAAACGGACCAAGACCAAGGATGGAACGTTGCTGACTCCGATAGCGGAGAAGAAGAACGAGCTGAAAAACACGTTGCCATACTGGAACGGATGCCTCTATTACAGCGCCATTTGATTTGAGAGGTTTAAACATCACGAACGGCAGATAGGAGCTTGGATCATTTCGATAGAGCGCAAATTGTTGGCTCGTATGGGTTAAGCTCAAGGTTTTAGCAATTGCTAAGCCTAGGACGTGTGCAGCATCATGATCTTGGTGTCCTCCCTCCCAGGCGTGGATCACAAGTTTGGCTATCTTGAAAAATCCATGCATTGTTGAAAGGGCGGCGGTAAAAGCTATCTCAAGGTGGTCGAACAGCTTTCCGTCGGGAATGTTGTATTCGGTCCCGACAAAAAAGAGGCTGTCGTAGGGAACATTTAGTGCCGCCATCACCTTCCGCGATTCGGCGTTCCTAGTTTCGGACGTCGCGTGCGCGGTCTCACCGTTTGTTAAGTAGAAACAAGCA
The DNA here is from genome assembly GCF_007018645.1 of Tardiphaga sp. vice154. Classification (NCBI taxonomy): domain Bacteria; kingdom Pseudomonadati; phylum Pseudomonadota; class Alphaproteobacteria; order Hyphomicrobiales; family Nitrobacteraceae; genus Tardiphaga; species Tardiphaga sp. vice154. The sequence goes on along the minus strand of NZ_CP041399.1, from coordinate 4,060,673 downwards.
ACGCAGTCTCCGCGTGACAGGGTGCTTTGAATCTCGGCGAAAACGCCCATTTCGTCGTCTTGGTGAGCAAACAAAAAAACAGTTACTGGCCGCGAGTTAGTACGCATCAAAATCCAAAAAAGTGAACAGCACTGAATCCGGATCCAATTTTTCCGATGGATCCTGCAGATTCCTATAAATGAATCGCAGGGGGGAGGGTTTCAGCCTATCAGGAATGGGTAACGAAAATCGATATCTTGCTGTGCCTTTTGGCTCCGATCCCAAGACCAAGTGAAACGGTCGGCAGGAGAGACTTGTTTGATCGGTTTTCACAACTAAAGAGTTGTTATATATATTAGCACGAACATCGATCAGCGGAAAATTGGTTTTTCCGGATACCCTTATGCTACCGTCGTGGTCTTGGGATTGTTTTAGCGTGTTGGAAGGATTGCGCGCTCTCCACCGGATGGTCTCCGTTTTCCATATACGTTCAAAGCATGCTTTGGCTTTCGCTTCCTTCCAGTCCATGCGAGGAAAAGATCCAACCCCGAGGCGGGCCTCAAGCCCAAGGACGTTTTGAAATCCGAGCTTCCTCGAAAAACCTCCAACACTATTCTGGTTTGCAACGCCAAACACTGCAGCGAACTGCTGTATCTTAGCCCTTTCATAGGTTGCATTTGCAAGAGCCGTAAAAAGTCCGCGCCCCTGGTGACTTGGGAGGGTCGCCGTGTTCAGAGACAGTAAAGCTTTTACAGGATTTGCGCTTTGATTTGTCCGTATCAATGCGGGAGCGCAAACGTAGTGTGCAACGACTCTTCCATTTTCAAGGGCATCAGTACCGACGATGGTGCCTTCCGGATTTTCCTGATAGAGCCACCGCAAATATGGCTCGCTAAAGTGACCGGCCGTTGGAAAGCAAGATTGGAATAGTCGAAGGTATTCTGATAGGGATTCTGGGTCTGTCTTGGTTGCCTGAAATTCCAGGTTTGTTTCACTCATTACGGTCTCCCCGCTTGCAGCTTAATTCGAAATCGTAATTTGGGACGCGGCAGTTTCGTTAAAGAGCAGGCTAGTTAGCGGCAACAGATATGCCAGCTGCGATCCTATCAGAATTTGCCATTATAGTCAGCGTGTGTGACTTCACAGGCAGGCTAGGAAGGCTTGCTCCATCGATTGCAAAGGCACCTCTCATTCCCTCTATTTCGCCTGTCGGATGACATTCTCCTAATTGAGGTTTTGCCCTCATTGGGAGGGAGCCGACGTAGTGCACGTCAGTTCCGGGAGCTCCCAAGACACAGCCTCCTGGTGGAATGATTCCTCCAAGCAGCCATATTGCTTTGGCCATACTTCTGCTTATCATCTTCTGCTTCAAAGCGAGGTCTGGCGAAAAGCCACCCGTGATATGTAGCTCGCGCTTATCACTAAGCACCATTCGGTGGTCGGAAAGCGACCCTGGGAAGAAGATATTTCCCGCGACACACGATGGAAGAAACGTTTTCAGAAAATCGATTCCGTAGCGGCTACTGATAGGTAGGTAACGAAGGAATTCACTGGTTGGCAGTCCTCGAGTTGGAAACAATGCTGCAAATGCAGCTAATTCGCCGCTTTCGGACGAAATGGATAAAGACAGTTGTGAACCTGTGAAGCCCGTCTGTTGGACAGCACCTAGAGCCCTTGGAAACCAAGCCAGAAAACCCGCGGTCGGGTTTGAAACCAAACGCACAGGTTGCTGAACGAGATTCAAATAGTCTAGCACCAATCGAGTGCTGGCAATGCACCCGGCTGCAAGCAGGATTTTACGTCCGCGCAACGTTACCGGTGTGCTGGTCCTTCTGTCGCGACAGTCGACGGTCCACCCCTCGACGTTATTGGACAAGGCCCCGGCGATAATTCCATCGATTCGCTGAAAAGTTGGAATCCGCGCCAAGCGTTCGAATTCAGATCGTGAGTTGTACAACGCGCCTCTAGAGCATCCCCAGAGGCAGTTGCCGGATAGGTTGCAGCCTTTACGAGTTGCCAAGTCAGCGGATAGCACGGCCAATCGGGAGCGCCCCATTTTGATATGAAGGCGTTGAAATTTATCGCGATTTTTGGTGTACTTGGCGAGTAGATCGACTTGTAGCCTATCCAGCGGAAGCGCATCTTGCGCCCATTGATCAAGCCCGTGAAATTGCTCTAAGTCGTCGTTACTGCGGCCACTGATTCCGATTCTGCGTGCGACCCGTTCATACGATGCCTGGAGCGCAGTGGGCGGGAATGGAAATTCTGCCAAATCCTTTTGGTCAAACTGCGTTACCCCACACCCCCATGCATTGGACAGCCCGCCCGCTGCGAGCGATCCAACTGCGGTAAAGTTATGGGTGTGGATGCGATTCTCAGCCTGGAAATCCGAAAAAACTGATTCCAGCGCAGGAACTCTGAATTTAGGTGACGCAATTTCGCGAGCTTTCATTGCGTAGAATTTGCTGCCTAACATCCACCGCCATTGGTCAACATCGGTTTGTCTTGCATCCGAAAAAGCCGCTGATGGAAACAGCGGAGATCCACCGACATCTCCATCGATCATCAAAACACGATGACCACTTTCCAACAATGGAAATGCCGCCGAAGTGCCGGCTGGGCCCGAACCAATAATGATAGCATCATAAACTTCTGTCATCGGGTTTCGCGCTCAATCTTCTTCAGTGCGATCTTTAATGGTGCAGCCAGGGCGACGCAAACGATCCGCATTAAGCCCTCCTTTGTTACAGCAATAGCCATCTGGAACAGTGCAGTGATCGGATGTATTGCATGGCTGAGCATAAATCGCCGCGCCCCGAGCGGCGACGCCTCCGCGATCAGGATGGCGCTGGATAGCCGGAATCTGAATTTCGAATTCTTCTGATTGCCGGCCGCCCGCTCGTAGGCAGCGAGCAACATCGGAAATCGCCTAACTAGCGCAGGTAAAGCCAGCGGCTCGTCGGCTACGTAGAGCGCGTCGATCGCATGGACGTAGCGGCGCAGCAGCGAGGAAGGCGGCGCCTGCCGGAGAACATAGGTCAGCAAGGCTTTTGCTTCGCGCAGCTGGCGTCGCCGGCGACCGCAGCCACTGCAGTGCATGCCGTCGTCAAGGCTGCGGAGTCGGATCCCTAGCTTTTGCAGATCCGCGACCGTCCGCATCTCCTTCATGGCATATAGCGACCGGATGCGGCCGAGATCGGGAGTACCCGGGACGGCCGCCGCTATCGGGGCAATCAGGGACAACACAAAGGCCGGAAACGGCACGAAAATCCTCGGCCTTCGTAGGCGGTCGCTGGCCAGGATGCGCAGGAAATCGGTGAACGTGACGGCGTCGTCCTGCGCCAGGCTGATGACACCGGTGCTGCGTTGCTCGACCGCCTGTACAAGGCCTGCGGCGAGATCGTTGACGTGAATGGGCTGTATCACGGGCGCGGGCAGAAACGACGGCAGCACGGGCAGGGTTTTCACCAGCCCAAATAGCTGGCCGAACAGCCCTCTTGGTTCGCCGCCATAGACGAAGCCCGGTCGCACAATGCAGCCGGATGCTTGCAGGACGATTTGCTCGACACGCCACTTCGCGCGTCCGTAGTCGGTCGCCGCGTTAGGAGCGGCCGTCTGGCTCGACACGAAGACCAGCGGCATGCCGTATTCACGAGCCGCGTCAACGATCCGGTTTGCTGCTTTCATTTCCATGTCGATATCGGCGCGGCTTCCAGCGCGGGTATCTGCGGCCAGATGCAGTATCGCGACGCATCCGGGCGGGATGACGAGAGCACCGTCATCCTGCAAGTCGTAGCGTTGAAATTCGATGCCGGGGATATCCAGCGGCCGACGCCCCAGTGCAACGACGCCATAGCCCCTCGACAGGGCCGCTCGGACGGTTGCCCGGCCAATATAACCGCTCGCGCCGGTGAGCGCGATAATACCCCTATGAGGCAATGCAGGCTCTTTCTTCGACTGTTGTTCCGCGGACTTATCGCCTGCGCTTAGCACAGCATGGCACCAAACGGGCGTGCATTCTTGTGAGCGGATCGCCGCGCGGCGTTAATCGTAGACGCGGTACGCTTCTTCGCCCGGCCAAAGCGCTTCCGCCGCCAGCCGGAGTTCGGCGCTCTTTTCGGGGTTCATGCCGCGGACCGCGGTCGCCAGCCGGGCGGCACTGCCGGGCAGGTCGTTGCGGTCGATGGCAACGACAAGCCCCCGTTCTGCCAGATCCCTGCAGCCGGGCCCTTCCAGACTGGTCGCCACCAGCTTTCCGGCGAGAACCGCCTCGCGGATCACCGAGTTTGTGTCCTCGCCGACCGCCATGCGGATCACCCCCGAGGCTCCGATCAGCCAGTCGTCATAATTGTCAACAGAGCCCGCAAACGCGATATTGCCAAGGTCGCCTTCCGGATGTGCACTTCTGAGCGCATCGATGGCCGGGCCTTCGCCGATAATGGTCAGGCAAGCATCGCCGTCCAGCAAAGTTTTCGTCAATTGGAACAGCGCCAGTGCGTCGGCATGCCCTTTCTGGGGAATTCCGCGACCTACCGACAGGAAGGAGAATCGCTTCGGGTAGAGCTTCGGCGTGTCGCTCTCCCGGCGCGTTACGGGATAGATCTGGTTGCGAAGCCGGGATGGACTGAGCCCAAAGGCAGCGTAGTCGCCCCACAGGAGCGCGTTGAGATAGAAGCGCTGGTAATGTCGTGCAAATGCCCAAAACAGCGCCTGGATCGGGAAGGGCAGCTGGCAGCGGTTGCAATCCAGTCCTGCGCTTATCTTAGGTGAGCGCCACAGCATCATGATGGATGAATAGGCAAAGGCGGCAAAAAGTTTCAGGTTAACGACATCGAAGTACGCGCTGTTTTCGCGATAAAATTTGTAAAAGGCATGAAACGAGCGCGGGTCGACGACGGCAGCGTAACTGTATGGTCGTTCTGTCAGAAAAATCACTTGGGCGCCTGCTGCGCGCAAGCGTTCGGAGTAAAAGTCGTTCTCGAAAATGGAAACCACGGTGACGCGGCTGTTGCCGCGAACAAACTTGCAGTAATTGAGTATGAATTCCTGTACGCCGCCGACGCCGAGATGGTCGAGTATAAAGCAAATATTCTTCTGCAAGATTCTTCTCCGGCCCGAATCGTCAGGCGCTATGCTTGCGGCTTTGTTGCAAGGTTAGCGCGCACCACAGTGCCCCGCGGTGATCGCGTTGGCGATCGTGATGTTCCTGCCAGAAGCGGTGCAGCGTGCCGGCGTCCAACATAGGTGGCTTGCCCAGAGTCGCTTCCGGCATGTCGCGCAGCCAGCGCGCCAGAGGAATGCCGAAGCCCTTTTTGCGGCGCTCAAGTAAGTTGGCGGGCAGACGTCGGGCGGCGGATTGCCGGAGGACCCACTTGGAGACCCCGCCACGCAGCTTGACCGAAGAGGGCAGTCGGCGGGCGAAGTCGGCCACGTCATTGTCGAGGAACGGTGCGCGCACTTCGAGGCTGTTGCGCATCCCGGCGCGGTCGCTCTTCACCATGATATCGTCGGCGAGATAGAAATTGGTGTAGAATTCTAGCGTCCGGTCGACGAGGCCCGGGCTCGCCGAGTTGTCCCAGGCGGCGATGGCCTCGCTGTAAAGATCCTCGGCATCGACCGGCTCCGACATCAGGTCTGCGATATCGGAGGGCGACGCAGGTCCGAGCCAGACCGGGTTCCAGAGCGCCGGCCGCAGGCCGAGCCCGCGAAGACCCCGGTTCAGCTTGAAATCGAGGCTCATGTTACGATCCGACGGCGGCATCCGCGCGGCCAGTGTCGCGATCGCGGCGTGTATCGGCCTTGGCACCACGCGATGATAGAGATCGGCCTTGGCCAGCACCTTGAAGGGATCGTAGCCCGCAAATAGTTCGTCGCCGCCGTCGCCGGACAGCGCCACGGTGACGTGACGCCGGGCGAACTTGCACAGCATATAGGTCGGCAGAATCGAGCTGTCGCCGAGCGGTTCGTCGATGATCGACGGCAGGTCGGCCAGCAGCGCCCGGGCGGTCTCGAGATCGCACATCTCGGTGCGGTGGTTCGAGCCGACATGCTTGGCCATCTGGGCAGCATAGACCGACTCGTCGAAGCTTTCTTCGTTAAAGCCGATCGCAAAACTCTCGATGCTGGCGGCCGGCCGCAGCTGCGCCGCATGACTCAGGATAGTGCTGCTGTCGAGCCCGCCGGACAGGAAGATGCCGAGCGGCCGGTCGCTGTCGAGCCGCAGCGCCACGGCCCTCGTCAGCAGGCCGTCGAGTTCTTCGGCCAGGCTGTGGGGATCGCCCACCGGCGCAGCGTCCGCCTCAATGGCGAAGCGCCAGTAGCGATGCAGGCGGGTTTCCTGGGTTCGGATGTCGATCTCAAGCGCATGGCCCTGTGGAAGCTTGGCAATCGACCTGTATGGCGTCAGCGGCGCCGGGAAGAAACCATAGGCGAGGTATTTGCGAATGGCGGCCGGGTCCATCGGCTGGCCACCATGGCTGGGGTGCGCGAGGATTGCCGAAAGCTCGGAAGCGAAGACGATCCCGCCGGGGCCGCTGCCATAGAACAGCGGTTTTTCGCCGAACCGGTCGCGCGCGAGGATCAGACGCGAGGCGCGCCGATCCAGCAAGGCGAACGCGAACATGCCGTTCAGCCGCCCAAGCAGGCCGAAGCCCCATTCTTCCCAGCCATGCACCAGCACTTCGGTGTCGCTGTGGTGGCTGCGGAAAACATGGCCGCGCGCGACCAGTTCGGTGCGCAATGCGGCGTGGTTGTAGATCATGCCGTTGAAGACGACACCGACGAGACCATCCTCGTTCCACATCGGCTGCTGGCCCAAGGCGATGTCGATGACCGCCAGGCGGCGGTGGCCTAGATACACGGCATTTTCGCGGTCAATGTAACGGCCTTCGCCGTCCGGCCCCCGATGCGCCAGGCTATTCGTCATCGCTGTAAGCACGGCTTCGTCACCGCGGCCGATGAAGCCGGCGATACCGCACATTCAGGCGGCCCTCGTTCCGTCCGCCGGCGCGCTGCCGTCCTGACCGATCACATTGCGAACGGTGTATTGGGTTTTGCCCTGCGATTCGAAATAGATACGGACGAGAACCTCGGCGATAAGTCCAAGTAGGATGCACATGATACCGGTCATGGCGCCGAACATGGCCATCAGCGGCAACGGCGTCTGAATAAAGGAGATGTTCTCGAAGAACTTGAGCCAGAACGCGTAGATCGTTGCCATGCCGCTCAATGCAAAAAACATCGCCCCAACGCCGCCGAAGACGTAGATCGGTTTGGTTTCGTACTGGGTTAGGAACTTGACCAGCAGCAGGTCGAGCAGCACCTTGAAGATGCGCTCGAGGCCGTATTTCGAAGTCCCGAACTGGCGAGGATGATGATCGACCACCATCTCGGTAATCTTAGCGCCCTGCCAGCGTGCGAAGATCGGAACAAACCGATGCATCTCGCCATAGAGGCGGAAGCCCACCAATACGTCACGGCGATAAGCCTTCAGTGAACAGCCGTAGTCATGCAGGTGCACGCCGGAAATAACCGATATCAGCTTGTTGGCAATCCGGCTCGGCAGTACGCGGCGCAGGCTGGCGTCCTGGCGGTTGCGGCGCCAGCCGGAAACGACATCGAATCCCTCGCCGATCTTGGCCACCAGCCGTGCGATATCCTTGGGATCATTTTGCAGGTCGCCGTCCATCGGGACGATGATGTCGCCGCGAGCGTGGTCGATGCCGGCCATCAGGGCTGCGGTCTGGCCGAAATTGCGCTGAAGGTCCACGAGTCGGAAGCGATCGGGGAAATGTCGCACCTGGTCCGTCAGCTTCTCGACGGTAGCATCGCTGCTGCCGTCATTGACGAAGACGACTTCCCAGGACCACGGAGCGGTTGCGAGGGCATCGTTCAACTGCTCGCACAACGCGGCGACGCTCTCGGCCTCATTGTACATCGGGATCACAACGGAAATCATAGATCTCACCTGTCCGACATGGCCCACGAGGGGCAGATCCGCCAAAGGAGCGATGACTTGGTGGAAAACGTGCTCTGTTTGCATGATGGGAAGCTATTAGAAGACTGATTGAGCGATTGCAAGCCAAGCTCGGGGACTCGTCATGCGTGTCAATCCTCCGCGGCAGGCTTGTCGTACGGTAACAGCGTGAGTATGCCGCCAACGGCAGCCATCGCCAGTTGCAGGCCGAGCAGGGCAAGCGACAGTGCAAGGGCGCGTTCGGTGGCGACGCCGGAGCCACCCAGCAGGCCCACGAGCGTGACGTCGCGCAATCCGATCCCGCCAAACGAAATGGGCAGCAGTAGCACCAGCGACATCACGCAGATGACGACAGCCCAACTTGCCAGCGACAGGTCGATCCCGAGGCCCGCGCCCAGCCAGGCGCAGTTGGCCACGACCACGGCCTGAAATGCGATGCCCATCGCAATGGATGCAACCAACGTGCGCACGCTCGAGGAAAACACGTGAGTGGCCACGACGGTGTCGCGTAATTGCCGACTGATGAGGTCGGGAAGCCAGCCAAACAGTTTGGCCACACTCGCGTCGTTCAGGAAAAACATCGCGAGCATGGCGGTGAGCAGCAATACCATAGTAAAAGCCAGCGTGGGTGCGATGACGGGATCGAAATGCTGCGTGTTAAAGAGTAAACCGGCGAGCCCGAGCACCAGTAGCCCGATCAATCCCGTGATGCGGTCAAACACGACAGCGGCGACGATGCGGTGCAACTCGGCGGGGGTGCGCACCAAGTAGCCTGCTTTCGCGATATCGCCGCCGACTTGTCCCAGAAACACGATGCTGTAAATCTGCGAGACGATACTTACGCGCAGGATCGCGCCGACGCTTCTTTCAGGAAGAAGTATCTTGGTCTTGTAGGCCTGCACCAGTAAAGCGAAAAAGGCGGTAGCCGTGACGGCAGCAGCGAACAGCGGCGGTAACGTGAGCAGTCTTTTCCCCGCTTCGGCCACGTCGACCTTCAGGCTGATGAGGACAAACAGCAAGATCGTCGTGAGAAGCTTGAAGAGAGGGTGACCGATCAATCGCATTTGGTGTCGCTCTGCACGGAAGTGGCGCGATCAGGCGCAGAAAGACGGCAGCGGCGTGTGCTTAGTCCTTGCGCCGAAGCACCAGAACGAACGGCGTTTCCCAATGTAGCTTAGTACCGACTTTGATAAGTAGTTGATCGAGATGCAAGCGCTTGAGCAAGCGTACGCCTTGCTTGACTGCGCCGACCCCATTCCATTCGGAAAACTGCAGACTGTTGATGCGCTCGCGGAAAATCTCCTGGCCGGTCGAGACTACTTCGATCCTGTCTTGGAGAGGCGCCAGCCAGGCCATCAGCTTGCCGTATGTGATGAACTGCAGGGTATCGGCAAAGTCCGGCGAACGGCCACGTAATCGGGCGATGATCTTGAAGAGCCACTTCGGCGTGTGAGGGAGCATGAAGAAGTTGTAGTGTCCCTCCCACCACGATCCGTAGTTAGGGAAGTTTATCACCGCAACGCCGTTGGGCTTCAGAACGCGGGCAATTTCCGACAATACAGCCTTCGGGTCTTGGGTATGCTCCAGGCAAGACACAGAATAGATCGCGTCGAAGCTAGCGTCGGAATAAGGCATCGACTCGCCGATGCCTTCTTCGATTACCGATCCAGCAATACCGGCGGAGTCCAGAAGGCGTCGGGAAATATCCAGTGTGGCAGCATACGGCGGCAATCCCGGCTCCAGACCGTGACAGTCGCAAACATTATTGGCGCGGCAATAATAGACAAAAGTACCAAAACCCGAGCCCACTTCGAGGACGCGAGAGGCTGGGCTGATCTGCGCGAAGCGGCTTAATTCCCGGACCTGTTCTGCGCTGCGCTCGACCGAAAGGAATTCGCGCGCAAGGCGATCGATGGGCGTCTTGCAGAAATCTGAGACATGGGTGTCGTTCAAGAAAGCTTCGATATCCTTGACGAAGATATCGGGAACTGCGGTAACCATCGAGGGACATCCTTCACATCAACAGCGCTCATTAATCCGCTCCGCAGTGCTTGTCGATGCATTAATGCATGGTCTAAGGGGCTTGCGGCGGCGCTATGACATCGAATGGCACCGCGTGGGTGGTCATGCCTGTGTTGACATTAACGACTTTCACCCAGTGACGCCCCTGCGCGGTCAGCATCTCAAGTGGAACGAGCGCGGTGATTGCCATGCCATCAACGAACGTTTTTAGCGGGCGGTCATCGAACAGGATCGTCGTTCCGATGCGCGCCGGTGCTGACAATTTCATCCACAACGCCGATTCTCCGGTGGGCTGCTGGTTGAACGGAGCGCCGAGCAGGGTCTTGTCCGGTCCATAGGCCACTACCGATTCTAGCCGTTCCAGCATAGCCGAAGCTGGATCGCGGATCCAGGCCGTGCCCATGCCGAACTGGATGGAACGGGCATAAGTCCGTTTGATATAATCCATATAGCGCGCCGCCCAGACGTCGAAGCGAGAGTCCGCGGTGCCATTGGGAGCCCAGTCGAGTACCATCACCACGGGTGGCCGCACCTCCATGGTGAGGGCGATGGCGCGGTCGATCCAGCCTGGGTAGAGTAGTGGGGTTCCGTCATCAACGTAGTGCTCCTTGAACAGGATCCGGCGGTCCGTCATGAAGGCGAAGCCGGCGCAATAGGGCACACAGACGATGCGATCCCACTGCCGGGAATTCTGCTCGATCAGGTCGGAGATGTCGGTGTAGAGACGCTTCTCATCCGCTGAGACAAATTGGTGGACGCCATTGCGGCCGCTGAAAACGGAGTCGCGCCGCGCCTGTTTGGTGCCCCAACCGCTGGCGTCCACGAATACGCCATAGAACACGAACAGGCCCATCTGGGCGGCGATTAGAATGACTGCAGCCGCCCGTACCAGCCGCGCGTGCGATGTTGCGGACGCGAGATCGCGGATTAGCCATAGCGCCGCACAGGCGGCCAGAATTAGGTAGGCATGCATGAAACTGATGAAATGAACCCAATCGGGTCTGAACAGTGCAAAACCTGGCCATTGGGTTGCTGCGATCATCAGGATCGCCAGCCGAAGCCGGTTCTCTGTGGCACGGTGAGGTGTCGCGATCAGGCGGTAGGCGAGATTCACGCCGAACACGATCATTACGGCCAGGGTCGAGTAAATCAGGAACGCAAATTCCCGTTCGGCACGCGTGCCGTGGAGCAGGGCGCCAAGCGGCAATATCCGGAGAAATGAAGCGGTCTTACGGCTGGAGTCCTGGATCACATCGTCCAGCCCGCCCGCATGGCTGAGGAAGAACAGCAAGCGCGCCGGGTAACTCAGCAAATCGGCTAAGAAAGCTTCAAGATAGCCCCGCAGCGCCGCATGAATTACGACGGGAGCAAGGGCTAACAGGATGAATGCCGCGCTAATGGCGGTGAGTTTAGACAGATGGCCCAGCCTCTTGCCCGCCCCCCTTCCGATCTGCCCGGCGCGCAGTATCAGCAGGATGCCCAAGACTGCTGAATAGAGATAACCAAAATCGGGGCGGAGTGCGAAATTGACACCGATTGCGGCGGCTGTCGCAGCCAGCGGCCAGAATTCCTGCTCGTCATCTGCCTTCGCCAGCAGGATCAGGGGGTAGGCGAAGAGCGCGAGGCTGAGCATGCGAATCGCCGACGCATAAAACGGCGGCACGCAGAGCACGCAGAGGAAAACGATGCCAGCCGCGATGGCGTTGCCCGAGGCCTGGCGGGCGGCGAGCCATATTAAGGCCGCAGAAGCGAAGATCACGACCTGAAATACCGCCAGCACCGCACCGAAGTCGACGGCCCACCAGCGAAATACCCCGACGCCCAGAAAATACCAGAGCGGACCATATCCGACCGCATCGCCAAACTTGGCGCCGAGCGTCAAGTCACGCACGTATTGCACGTACGATCCCATATCGCCCCAGTCGAACCCAAGGCGGTAGGCGTCCCGATAGTAGACATACGCAAACAGGGTGGCAGCGGCGAGAAAAAGCAGCTCGAAGCGACGCGAATAGTAAGGGCTGGTGCGCGATCCTGTTTTCGGAACGGCTGCGCGGCTGGCCATGGCTCGAGCTTTCCTCGCGATCTATTTCGTCGCCCCGCGGGGCCCGAGAAGCTGTGGTTCGTCGCTGTCCGAACGATCGCTGTGTATGGAGAGCAAGCCTGAGGCTGTCAATTAAAGGGCAGATTGCATGTGCCAGATTTCTTCACTAGCCATGCCATCGTCTTTGCGACATGATCGACCCGAACTGGAAGTCGGGGTTCGATGGCGTCGAATGGCCCGTATTTTGCTGAATGTATTTAGCGTGGCGGGCCGCCACTGCGTTAGTATCGGAAAAATGGCGTATCGGATACCTTTCAACCGTCCGCTGGCTGGTCCTCGCGCCATCAAAAATCTCACCGAGGTGTGCGGCGAACAACATCTATCCGGCGATGGCCGCTTCACGCAGCAGTGCAGCGCATGGTTGCGGCGCAACCTTGGAGTGGGAAGCGCTCTTCTTACTACCTCAGGAACGTCTGCGCTTGATATGAGCGCGATTCTGGCAGGGCTTCAGGCTGGTGACGAAGTCATCCTGCCGTCCTTCACCTTCAGTTCTTCCGCGAACGCCATCGTCCTGCGCGGCGCGGTCCCGGTGTTTGTGGACATTCGTGAGGACACGCTGAACATCGACGAACGGCTGATCGAGGCCGCGATCACGCCCCGGACGCGCGCGATCATGGTCGTGCATTATGCTGGCGTCGCTTGCGCGATGGATCCGATCATGGCGATCGCGTCACGGCATGGCCTGATCGTGATCGAGGATGCCGCGCAGGCGATCTTGTCCAGCTACCGCGGCCGGCCGCTCGGCTCGATCGGGCAAACCGCGGCGCTGAGCTTTCACGAGACTAAAAACATTAGTTCAGGCGAGGGTGGCGCCCTGCTGATCAACGATCCCGCGATTGTCGAGAAAGCCGAGATCATTCGTGAAAAGGGCACCAACCGAACCGCGTTCGCTCGTGGCGAAATACAGAAGTATACTTGGGTGGATCTCGGCTCGAGCTATCTGCCGAGTGAGATCATCAGCGCGTTTCTGTGGTCGCAGCTGGAAATCGCGGAAGAGCTAACGGCTCAGCGCATTGCGCTGTGGAATCGATATCACGCGCATTTTGCCGAGCTGGAGAACACCGGCATCTTGCGTCGTCCCGTCGTGCCCGAGGATGTCGTGTCCAACGGCCATATTTATTATCTGCTGCTGCCCGATCAGCCGAAGCGGGATGCGCTGATTGCGGCGCTGCGCGCGGAAAGCATCAATGCCGTCTTCCACTACATTCCGCTGCATAGCGCCCCAGCCGGCCAACGTTTCGGCCGCACTGTCGGCAACCTGGGCCGTACTGACGATCTCAGCGCGCGTCTGGTGCGCTTGCCATTGTGGATCGGTCTGGGCGACGATGTCGATATCGTGGCGGATGCGGTGAAGCGGGCGCTGGCGCGCTGAAGTCGTCCGTTACGCGCCGAGCCTTTGACGCAGCGACGTGAATTGAAGCGTTCCATCGGACGAAGTTGCCTTCAGGATACGCAGGATACCTTTGCCGCAGACCACGTCGGCCGTCTTCTTGGTCGGTTCAATCGCCCAGATTTTGCCCGGCTGGCGGTTGACGAAAGCTAGGTCCGTAAGCTCTTCAGCCTGCTCAATCCTGATTTCATTGCCTTGATATCGCGTCTTGGCGCCAAGATACGGCCAGCCGAGCGCATCCACGAAGCGGCGGATATCGGCGGCCGATTGGCTCCAGTCGATCGTATAGTCCTCTTCGCTGCGCCACAGCGCATAGGTCGCTTCCGATTCGATCTGGGCGGTGCCGACTAGCGGACCTGTTGCAGCAGCGGCCAGCAACCGTCTTGCCAGAGTAGCGTAGGCGAAGCCAAGTCGTTCGTAGACCTCCCGCACCGTCAACGGATAGCTCACGTGAAGCGGCTCCTGCTCCAGGACGTCGCCGGTATCGACGCCGTTCGCGGGCCTGAATGCGGACACGCCGAGATTGTGGTCGCCAGCGATCAACGCCGCAACGGTCGGTGCGAAGCCGCGGTATTTCGGCAGCAGCGAATCGTGAAATACAATGAAGCGCGGGTCGATTTCGTGGATCAGGAATTGCCAGCCGGCGCAAAAAATGAACTGCGATGCTTCATATTGCTTCGGCTTGAGCGCCTTCCGTTCCACGAATGGAATCGAATGTTCGTGGCAGAGCTGTTCAATCTCATGACAGGAATCACCCAGGGTGCCCTTGCTTGGATACGAGCAGATCACGTCGATCCGCGTTTCGGCAATGATGCACCGAAGGAAGTTGAGCCCCTTGACGCCAGCGACAAACAGTGAGATGGAGGGCACGGCTCTGCTTCCGCTGTTGATGATGTCTATGAAGACAATGCGTTCTGATTTTCGATCCGCATTTGCGTAGTTCATAACAGTCGAATGCTCCACGGGTTTGGAGCGATCTCAAATGTCCGTACGTGGGGGGCGCATCAATACCATGTGGATGTTCTGCGAGAACAGTCCGTCGCCGTCGAAGCGATCGAGCAGCCGCCCCAACCGATAAAGAGCTGCGGCGGGCAAGGTCGACAGCCACGGTGCGGCCGGGGTCCAGAGCAGCGCCGTGAAGGCCATCGAGAATGCCTGGCAAGCCATGCGGAATATGCCCCCACCATTGCTCTGGTGCACGACGTGCAGTCCGGCCTGTTCGGCAAGGCGCGTTAAGCCGAAGCGCGTGAAGCGAAAGTAGTCGTGGGGCCAGCCGTGCAGATAATACACGAATGGGACGGAAAGGATAACATGTCCGCCCGGGCGCAAGATGCGGCACAGCTCCGGCAGAACGCGCCAGGGCTCCGGGGTATGTTCCATGACGGAGCAGCAGAAAATCGTATCGACGGTTTCGTCTCCTAACGGAACGGCGCCCTGCAGGTCAGCGCAGAATGTCAGCTCGGAATGTTCAACCGTATAATCGGTTGACATATAGTGTGTTGCGCGCGCCTGGAGAACCGTACGCCAGGCCATTCTTCCAGCGCCGGCATCGAGGACAACACCCCTGGCGTAGCTGTGAATTAGTGGCAGCACCTCCTCGGCGAGAGAGCGATGGTCCACCGCAATACGCCAGAACATGTCGGTGCCAATTGTGTCGGAGCAGGCCTTGTGCCAGCGGTCTTTTAGATTCATCGATTCTTCCACGCCTAAGATGCCCGCGAAGGTTGCGTGGCGCCGATCTGCTCAATGTCGATTTGGCGAATGGTGCACCTTATCTCTGCAATGGCGCGCTTGATTAATCGCCTATATCGAAGGTGCTGCCAACTGGCCACTCAGCTATTGGCAGGATATGACACAAATGGATATGAGAACAACCTCAATCGTGGCAGAACCGCGGCACGGGCGTTGTTTGGCATCGTGCCATGCCGTTCGAAAATCGTTGAAACCGGTGGGGCGGCGATCGGATGTCTTCCGAATTGCAGCATCCGAATTCCGCAGACTCAGATTGCAACCAAGAATAGCCGATGCAATTCGTAACCGAGATCAATTTTGCGGAAACGGCGATGGCAACGTTTGTCGTTGTGGCGGTCGCCTTTGTCGTAAATCGGCTTTTCTTCAAAACCAATCATGCCTCGAATGTGCAACTCGTCGGTTGGAAAACACCCGGGGTCCTACTCGCCGGTATCTTCGTGGTTCTGGCGTTACTTCTGTCGGTAAGCGAGGTGACGCAGTTCATGACGCTGGATGAAGCCGCGTTCGGCGAGGTTCTGCGCAATCCGTTGGACCGCAACATTGCCTCGAACTGGGCGCAGGGCGCGTCCCACACGGCCAATCTTATCTGGATTCCGATCACGCGCGGACTTCAACTGATCTCGGCCACGCCAGCCACTATCGATTCCGTCCTGAAAGGCGTGCACTGGCTGCTGGGTATCGGTCTCATTCTCGGCATCGTCGGAAATCTTACGATATTGTTGCCATGGCCGTTCCGGATGCGATTCTGGTTCGCAATGGCGCTCACGGGCGTGTTGTTTTTGCTGCCGGTCGATAACGTGGCCCTCAAGACGCTCAATTATGACCTGATTTCGCTGTTTGGCAGTACTTTGGCGATCCTGTTGGTCACGCGCGGATACGTCGAAACGGAAACCCGGCTGTTTTGGGTCGGCCTCGGCATCGCGGCGCTGGCGGCCCAGGAAAAGCTCAACGCGTCGCTGGTCCTCTTGGTGCTTTGTTTGGTCGTGGGCGCGCTCGAGGGCGCGGCATGTCGGTTACATCCCGTCAGGACGGCCGTCTGGTCGACGTTGAAGGCGATGACGCTGGCGCTGGTCGTCAGTCTGGTCTCGTTCGGCCTGGCGGCCATCAGTTTGATCGGCGATCCCGCGCTTAATGTTCTGATCAAGACGCTGCCGCTATTCATGGAACTGTTGACCGTCTGGATTTACGCTCCTTTGAGGTTTATTTTCGGGATCGGGAATGCGTTGGCGGATCCTGCCGTGCGGTCTTGGTACGCTTGGGTGGCGGCCGCTTTGACATTTGCATTGCTGCCGCTGGTGGCAGCTTGCGTAGTGGCTGCGCGATCTCGCTTGGTCGCGATCCTGGAGCACCTGACGCGTTTTTCCGGCTTCGTTTTTCCAACTGGTTTGGTGTTTCTGGCTGTAACGGGCATCGCTGGACTGTACTTGGTAACCCCGTTTTTCGCGCCCATGGTTCCGCTCGATGCCGCCATGACTATTGGCGTGATGAACGGCGTGCAACTGCATTTCGGCACCCACGGCGCTGCGGCGCACCGCCTTGCTGCGGTCGGTTTCGCCTACGGCGTCTTTATTGCTGCGCTTCCCACTGCCTTGCTGGCTGCCGCCTGTGTTACAGCGATGCGTCTCGCATGGCGGCCGCATCCGGCTCCGTTCTTCGATGTGATGTTTGCGATTGCCGTGGTCACGCCGGGCCTGCTGGCGTTGATGAACACGCCGACCTTCAACCGCTATCTCAACCTTCCGATCCTGTGGACTGTTATCGTTATGGTCGTGCGCATCGTTGATGTGTGGATGCCGCAGCTTATCTCGCGAAAATGGGCCTGGCTGGCGCTGCCTGCCATGATGCTTCTGATGATTGTTGAAGTCTCGCCGTTCCGGCCGCTTTATGCCGCCTTTCGGCCGATCACGGTCGATTATCCGGAGCCCGACGCACCCGCACTGGGGCATCTCAATTTTTCCTGGACCGGATGGGGAGAGGAAACGATTCTTGCAGGCAAGTTGATCGATGAAGAATGCAGAGACAAGGGTGCTCTCGCCGGCGTCGATTGCGCCAAGATTGGCATTTGGTCGGTGTACAATGGTCGATGGCATCCGCGCTTCGGCAGCAAGGTTCATCAGAGCGGGGGCGGCCCCTTCACTGGCGATGGCTGGCCGGCGGGACCTGGCACATACTACGTGATGAACCGGCAACTGATCGCGGGCGGCTTGCTCGCCGGCTTTCCAGCCATCGCCCCGGACTTCGTAGTCCGCTATCGAGGGTTTGCCATGGCTTGGGTGTTTCGCGGTGATCGTCTGAAGGACGCCGGATACCAGTTCGTATGGCAATGACGGGTTCCTGCTGCCTCTGACAGTGAATTGCGTCAGCTTCGGCGCCATGTTATGTGAAAATTGCAATCCGCAAGGCCCCTGGCCTGCGCCTGAATTCCCGGGGATGAGACAAGTCGAGCCCAATGTCGTTCAGTTCACCGGGCTTTATTTTCGCCTTCATGCCGGTATTTTTTACCTGCTACTTTTTAGTGCCGGTGAGGTGGCGTAACGGCCTGCTGATGCTGGCGAGCTTGGCATTTTACAGCATTGACGGTGGTGTCGCGACCTGGGTGCTGATCGCTTCCATTGTCTTCAATTACGTCATCGGCCTGATGATCGATCGCCGCTCGTCTTCGTTGCAGCGCACGCTGCTGCTCGTGATAGGCATCGTGCTGAACCTCATTCCACTGCTGTATTACAAATACTGGAATTTCTTCATCTCGGCCGCCAACGACGTGCGCGGCCTGGTCAATGGCGGCCCCCGTTGGCGCTGGCGGATATCCTGCTCCCGGCCGGCATCTCGTTCTTTACCTTTCAGGGCCTGTCCTATCTCATCGACATCTTTCAGCGCGAATGCCGTCCAGCCCGAACCATGATCGATTTCGGCATGTACCACACGCTGTTTCCGCAGCTCGTTGCCGGCCCGATCGTGCGCTACCGTGAAGTCGAGACCGCGATCATTCGTCGGCCGGTGGCCATAAACGATGTCGAGCAGGGAATTTTTCGGTTCTGCATCGGACTTGCCAAGAAGATCATCATTGCGGACAGCATGGGTGTGGTCGCCGATAGCGTTTTCAATCTTGGTGCAGGCCAGCTGACAATGGCTGCTGCTTGGGTCGGTGCGCTGGCTTAGACCCTGCAGATATTCTTCGACTTCTCCGGCTATTCGGACATGGCCATCGGTCTCGGGCGCGCGCTTGGCTTCCGATTTCCCGAAAATTTCGATCAGCCGTATCGGTCGTTAAGCATCACGGAATTCTGGCGTCGCTGGCACATGACGTTGTCGCGCTGGTTCCGCGATTACGTCTACATTCCGCTCGGTGGCAACCGCCGCGGCCCATGGCGAACCTATTTCAACCTGATCGTCGTTTTCGTGCTGTGCGGGCTTTGGCACGGGGCCGCCTATACGTTCCTATTGTGGGGCCTTTACCATGGCGCATTGCTGGTCGCCGAGCGCGCCGGTGGCGGCGCGCTGCTCGCCCGGCTGCCGCCCGCGCTGGCGTGGGCATTGACATTGCTGTTGGTGGTCGTCGGATGGGTGTTTTTCCGAGCTGGAACGTTGAGCCACGCCCTGGCCGTTCTGCAGGCCATGGTCGGCCAGGTCTCGCCGGATGCTTTCGTCGATCTCGCGGTGGTGCTGGCTCCGGACAAGGTCCTGTTTTTTACGATCGGCTGGATCGTTGCCGTCTGGCCGGTCGGCCGGCGTGTCCGCCTAGCCGGCATCGACAGTCTCGGAGTTGCGCCGCGGCGCTGGCTTCGACAGTTAGCGTCGCTCGGGCTGTTTACCTATTCGGCCGCGCTGGTGGCGACGAATGGGTTTAATCCATTCATCTATTTTCGGTTTTAGAGAACCATGCGAACCCGCGCCTTCATCCTGTCATTCGCCGTGCTGCTCTTCTTGCCGCTATTTCAGATGCTCACGGGCGTCATCCCGGTTACACAGGTCAGCGAGAATCGCAGTCTTGCTCCGGCGCCAAGCATGGTAACTCCGCTTGCGCGTATTCCGCACGTCGCAAACGAATGGTTCAATGATCATTTCGGCTTACGGCCGTTGCTGATTCGGCTGAAGACGCAGATCGATTATAGCGTGTTCAAGACTTCAGACAGGGTGATGATCGGCAGCGATGGCTGGCTGTTCTATCGCTCGACGGTGAATATCGAGCCAGTTGCCGTCGAGAAAATGCTCGCCGGACCGAACGAAGAAAGGATCGTTCGTGGCATGCGCGAGTTCAGCGATGCGCTAAACGCGAGCGGTATTCACACCATCCTGACCGTCAATATGATGAGTGATCGCTTCTATGCGGACAAGCTGCCGACCGCAGCGTTGCGCCGGCCGGCGCACCCGCGCATCGATGATCTGGTCGATAAACTTCGGAAGTTGCCGAACGTGGAGTACATCGACAGCTTTGCAATTTTGAAGGCGGCAAAAGCAACGATGCAGATTTTCCATAAGACCGATTTTCACTGGAATGATCCCGCGGCATTCCTCGTGGCCAAGGCTTCGGTCGATGCCATCAGCGC
Source organism: Tardiphaga sp. vice154 (assembly GCF_007018645.1). Lineage (NCBI taxonomy): Bacteria > Pseudomonadati > Pseudomonadota > Alphaproteobacteria > Hyphomicrobiales > Nitrobacteraceae > Tardiphaga > Tardiphaga sp. vice154. Next base: position 4,040,907 of record NZ_CP041399.1, on the reverse strand, counting down.
GCGTGAGGGGTTGCTGCGTTCGGCCTGGTCTCACCCCCTTGAAATCGATCTGGTGCCGTTGAGCGGGGGCATCGCCTCGTTCATGCCACTGTTCCTGCCGCCATCGGAAAAAGCCCTGATGGTGAAGCCCAACTATAAATGGGGTCCCGATCTCAAGCAGGGCTCCAACATCGGAATATTCGAGTCCACGACTACGACTGCGCCCGGCGCGCAGGGCTTTCTGCCGCCAGCCGTCTTCATCGGTGACAGCTTTCTCGACGGCATGGTCAGGGCCGGATTGCAATCGCCGTTCGTGTCAACGGCGCGGCTTCGCTGGAAGAATGACAGCAAGCTCAGCACGATCGCTGCAAATCTGCCAGCCGGCACACGCTGGTGTCTGATCGAGTTTATCGAGGTCAACATGGCGGCGATGGGGGCGTTCTCGGACCTCGACGATGTCGCGAAGGCCGTCGAAATTCTCAAGACGCGGCAGGGATTGCGCTAGAGCGGCCGCTCTGGGCCGTGTGGCCTGAATACGTAGCTTCTGGCGATGAAAAACGACAGGCCAACTGAAATGACATCGGAGATCAGCTTGGCGATCAGCACGTCGGCCAGCACGAGATGGATCGCCATCAGGAGCGCCGAGGCGAGAATGCTGTTGGCGACAATGGCTACGCTGTACTTGGCGATCTGAAACAGGATCGGCTCCCGCTGCTGCGCGAAGAAGGTGACGTAGCGGTGAGCAACGAAGGCGAAGGTGCCGGCCAGCGCCTTCCCAGCAAAATTGGCGATCAGCACATCCGGGCAGATGCTATGCGTCAGCAGGTAGAAGGACCCAATGTCGATGCAATAAGCCGCGCACTGAAAGAGCACGTAGAGGGTAGGGCCCTTCAATCTCTCAGGCTCGATCAATCTTTCGCTTTCCTGATCACTAGCACATGGTGCAGGGCAATCCAGCGATTAACCGGCGACAGCCCGGCTTCGATCCCTTTGACCAGAGGCGCCAATCCATCCGGGATCAACTGGCGGAAATTCAGCCCGCCCGACAGCAGGTAGCGCAGGTAGTTGCCGAGGGGGGCCTGATGGACGACGGGCAGCGACGGGAACATCCGGTCGTATCGCTGGCGGTCGCGCTTGAAAACGACGTAGCTCAACGCCTGATTGGCGTCCGACATCGCGCCGGAGGCGGAGCTGTTCCAATTCTGCTCGGTTTTGTCAAAGCCTTCGCTCGCGAATAGCCGCTTATAGAGGACCGAGGCGACAGGGCTCCAGTACGGCTCGACCAGCACGGCGCCCCCGCCGGGCACCAGCACCCGCTGCAACTCGTGAAAGAACTTTTCCGGCTGCGGCAAATGGTGAAAGCAATGCTGCCCGAAAATGGTCCGCACCGATCCATCCGGGACGTCCATGGCCTGGGCGTCCATCACCCGGTCAATGCTGGCGGAGGGCACTACGTCGGTGGCCAATACCGACGGATAACTGCGCTTGATCGGATATACGCCAGCGCCGATTTCGATGTCCTGCCCGCTGCCGTCGAGATATTGCCGGCTAAGGGTCCACATCAGGCGATGAATCTCGGAGAATACCTCGCGGATCATCGGCTTTCTATTCAGAATTTCCTCATGCGCCGTCATCCGGTCGGTGGAATCGACGTCGATCTTGTCGAGTAACGGCTCGCGTAGAAAATCTGCCAGCATCACGAAGCCTTACCAATTCAAATCGCGTCAAGCCCGCTTATACGATGGGCTCGGGCAAGTGGGAAGTAAGGATTGCATGGATGGTCGTGGAAGCGCCGCAATTCTTTGGAGCGGAGTAGCGTTGTGAAATGTCTCAGGGTGAGCTGGTGCCGGAAATCTGCAAAGGACGATAAGTGGAATTTCTGCCTGACGGCGGCGATAATCGCCGTGCACAGGAGAGACCATGAGCAGACGACCGCGCCGGAACCATACACTGGGCTTCAAGGCGAAGGTGGCATTGGCGGCCATCAAGTGCGATCGGACGATCACCCAGTTGGCCGAGCATTTTGATGTTCACCCGAACCAGATCACGACCTGGAAGGCGCAGCTCGAGCGCGCTGCTTCCGGGGTGTTCGGGCCGGGAGGCGCGGCGCCGGCGGAGCCCGCCGTCGATGTCAAATCGCTGCACGCCAAGATCGGCGAACTGACGCAGAGAATGATTCCTAAGAAACGGCAGCACCTATTTTCTGCTCCAAGGGCTGGAGAACAAAGCCGAAGGCCTTTGCACGCGGATGCAAATTGTTGACCACTCGCGTCCAGTAGCGCGACTCGTAGGATGACGCCCAGGTATCGACATAGTCCATTCCGTATTGCACAGCATTGTAAAACAGAACTGCAATCTTGCGGGCAGTGGCTGTCACGGCCTTAGCCTTGCCGATGCGCGCTGAGAGCCGCCTATAAAATGCGCAAAGCGCGGTGTCTGTACGCCCCACGGTCACGGCAGCAAGGCGTAGAAGCGCCGCTGCCCGGCCGCCGGATCGACGTGTTCTGGACGAGAGCATTTTGCTGCCGGAGACCTTATTGCTCGGTGCCAGTCCCAGCCAGGAAGTAAAATGCTTTGCACTTGGCCACGAGGAGATGTCGTCGCCGCATTCAGCGATCAGCTTCAACGAGAGGTAAGGACCGAGGCCGTCGATCGTGGTAATGTCCTTTCCCAGTAGCGCGAACAGCGTATCGCGGACGTCGAAAGCAAGAGCATTCGCCTGATCGGTTCGATTCCGACGCCGCGAGGCCTGCGGCGCCGGTCCATGGCAATGACCGCGATTGATGATCAGTTCCTCAAGTACGGCTTCGATCCGTGCATCGCAAGCGGATGCCTTCTCGTGGTATGCGTCGTAAAGCGCAAGTGCCTGCTCAAGCGCAAACAGATGCTCGGCGCGGTAGCTTCCGGTTAGCGCCTTCGCTATCGTCTCGGCGCTAGAGTGGCAGCTGTAATGGCGCAAGCACGCCAGCGCCTCAGGATCGCGCTCGCCGACAAGGATCGCGCGTATGATACGCAGGCCGGTCGCACCGGTGATGTCGGCGACGACGTGGTGCAGCTGAAGATTCATCTCCGTCCAGGCCTTCTGCATGTGCTGGATGTGAGGCCGCGTACTCCAGCAGGCGTTCTCGCTGACGCACGTAAGCTCGCAGTTCGGCAATCTGCCCTTTGGGCCGGAAGCTGGCACGCAGCAATCCGAATGAATGGAGCCGCTGCAGCCATTGAGCATCGCTGACATCGGTCTTGCGCCCCGGCACGTGCTTGGCATCGCGCGCGTTGACCAGTAACACTGTAAATCCTCGGGCATCGAGAAGCTCGAAAAGCTGAATCCAGTACACGCTAGTCGATTCCATCACGACGGTCTAGACGCCGCATTCGGTAAACCAGTCGCACAGCCGGTGCAGATCAGCCGTGAAAGTGCCGAAGCTCCGAACTGACTCTGGTGAACGATCTGCCCTCACGGCAGCCATGTGCATAGTCGCTCCAACGTCGATGGCAGCCGCGTTCGGGTGCAGCATCGGCATCTCATTACCGCTCTTCGACTTCGATTTTTTGGGGGGCATCTCCAATCCTCCTACTGACGGCGGCGGAAAGGCTGGGCTGCGCTATTGGTCATATTCCTAAACGGGATCGCCGGACGGCGTCACCACTCTCAAGTGCGCAACAATCCATAGACCAGGTTTTTTAACGGGGTCACGTGCCACCAAAATCATATCGGCCACTCCCTTCCGGTCGGTAGTTTAGCACAGACCCGTTTCTATCCCACAGGCGGAGCGTCGCGCCGCGCATAGTTTTTTAGAAGGCGCGCTCACCAAGGCGGGATTGCTGAACGCAAGACGATAATCGACCGTGAGCACGACCTGTCGATCTCACGGCAGGCGGAGGTTTTGCAGATCATCCAATCCGCGTGCTTGCGGATCGCATCGGCTTGCGCCTGCTGTGCTTCAGCAATCTTGGCGTTGTTGGCCTCTAGATCGTTTTGCAAACTGGCAAGCTGCGCGTTCCGTTTTTTAGATCAGCGCTCACCGCGAGCCGGGCCTTCTTTGCTTTGGTCAGCGCGATCGACCTACGTTCGGCTTCTATCTTTTCGGCGACGTCATAATCGATCGTGTTACGCGCTTTCTTGAGAATGGTCTGGGCTTTGCGAAGTTCTGTTTCGCGCTTAGCGAACTCAGATTGCTTGTCTGCGAGCCTCTGCTCAAACTGCTTGCCCGTATGGGCGATTAAAGGGCCAGCCAATGATTCCGTCAGTTTGATAGTCGTCTTGCATTTCGGACAAACGATCTGTGGTTCGTTGAGAACAGGAGTGGTCATTTGGAAATCGCGATCGTGCTGCCAGCTGCCGCCGGTCCAGGAGAAAGAGAAGAGACGGAAGGTGTTTGCTTCGATAGGGAGCGACCGTTTTGATTTTTTCGCTCGCCGTGGATGGGGCTGCTCTGCCAAAGTTCGCGCGCGATGGTCGTTGGTGTGATTTGCAGATCAGCCCACCACGCCATCTCATTGCCTTGGCGATGCAGATCGTGATGGTGATCACGACACAACGGCACCGTGAACTCGTCACTGACCTTGCGCCCGAGCGTGTTAGGTTGGGCAAACTTGAGATGGTGGGCATCGCAAGGAAATCGCCTGCAGATTAAGCAAGGCTGTTCGGCCACATAGGCGAGATGCGCCTTATTGCGCCGTCGGACCGGTTTGGTCATCGGGGTAACCATCTGGTTATGGGGTGGGTCTGAGACCAAGACAGGGGCGTTGGTCAGTTCGTCATGAAACGAACTGACGTCAGGACATGAAGCATTGACCTCAACCACCCGCGCGGCCGGCGCGGGCCTGTCCAGATCGCCTTGCTGGCTGTCAATCAGTAGGGTGTGATAGGCTGCCTCTACGAGACGAGCATCAGCTTCAGTCAAAGTGTTCTTCGCCGGCAGACGCCGATGTGCCCAAAGCGCTAGGTCCTCGCCGTCTGCCAACGCAGAGATCTCGGCCAGAAGCTGGTCGCGAAGCTCCCCTGACGCCGCCGGATCCAGCACCGGTGGCCGATGTAAGGTGCCTTTGCCCGCTTTCCTGGGCGGCTCCGGCTGCTTGATATGCTCAGCCGGTGGCGTATCGTTCAGAATGTCCGGCGCATCGAGGTCATCCTCGCCGGCTATGCCCACCAGAGCAAACAGCGCGTATCGCCTCGCGTAGGTAAGGGCGGCACCCATTCGGTGGGGCGCAGCCGTCTCGCTGACCGAGCAGACGGGCCAGATCGACGAGATCCACTCTCCGGACGCATGCGCCAACATGGTCGTCAGTCGGATCTGCCCGCTGTCTTGGTCGATTGCTGTGGTCTGGATTGTTGCAATCTCCTGCTGGCCCAGGCTCTTGCGGACGATATCCAGCCCGCTTGCGAGCGAGGCGTACCGGAAGGTGCGGTCAGCACCTTGGGGGAACAGTGAGCGGATGGTGCCCGTCAGGCCCTTCTCGGGGTTGCTTAGGTCGCCCTGAGCCTTGGCGAGTGCCGAGGCGATGGCGCCGATCGTCTCACTGGAGCTGTGCATCTGCTGCCTCCATATCCATCAGTTCGAAGCTGACTGCGCCGGTCTTGGACCTTTTGGCCCGAATGCCGTGGCCAATCGCCTCCTTGGCGTCCTCCGGCACCAGCTTCTTGAGGTCCGCTTTGGCGCCTTCATGTTCCTGAAAGGCCGGACGGGTCCGCCGGTACACGCTGGCAAACTCAGCCCAACTATTGGAGGCACTCATATCGACGACCCGGACCGCTTCCAGCCGCGGGCGAGGGGTCTCAACCCCAAACAGGCGAGGCGGCTCGCCGCTCTGGACGCACTGCCAGAACTTCTTTTCCGCTGTTAGCAGGAGGTGTTGATATAGCGGGTCTGCAAGGATCGTCATCTCGACCCATTTTCCTCCTCCGGTGATGATCGACAGCACAGACGAACGGGCATTGGTGACCCACATATTGTGCTGAAGCTGCGCCATATGCTTATCGGCCGCTGCTTCCTCAGAAAAGGTCCAGGGCAGCATGAACTTGGCTTCGAACACTGCGCCGGTCTGTTCGACCATGCCGTCCAAGGTCGCCGCCATCCATTTGTGCACGGCGTGCTGAACCCGCCGCTGCATGTCTTTGACGGTGTGACCGGTATTGCGCTCGAACCAGCGTCGATTGAGGTCTTCGGTGACCGTCCCGAGCTGGACGATCAGATTGCCGGAGAGATCCTCGGCCGACCGCTCTCCGCGTTTCTCTTGCCAAAGCAGAAGTAGCTTCGCCTGGTCATCGCCCATGATAGTCCGGGCGTCGGAGCCCCCGATAAAATTCCGGCGGATAAGCTGTTTGGTCTCATTCAGATCACTTGCTCGCACCGTCGCCTCCATTATAAAAGTGATGATCAAAAAGATCAACATTTTATGTTGGTAATCATAGGCGGAAGCTTTGTCAACAGAAAATGTTGTTTTTATCTCTCCTGCACAATGCCGAGCTGCACGCGCACTTTTAGAACTTACCCAGCCGGAACTTGCGAAACACTCTTCCATGGGACTATCGACTATCGTCGACTTTGAGAAATCCCGGCGACGAATTTCATCAAGCTCTATCGCGATCTTGAAAAACACGCTTGAGCGGCTCGGCATCCAGTTCATTGATGAGAACGGCGGCGGTGCGGGTGTCCGCCTAAGCAAGCCAGCTCCCTAAGTCGAAGAAAGATTGCGTAGTTCGTCGAGCGCTGATCTTTAGCAGTCTGTTGAAATACCCTCGCAGCGGCGCTGATTTGCTGATTCAGTTTGATAGTGAATCTGTGGAGGGCAGCATGCGCGGGGCATTCAAGTATAGCCCAAACGCAACGGCACGAGGCGCAAGACCAAGCACCGCAGCATCAGCGGCGTCGCCGCCGACTTAATGTTGAAACTGACCGCCTAAAACCTGATCCGCATTCAAAACTGCTCGCCGCATAGCGGCGTCGCCGTAAAGGCGACAACGCGCGATGCCGATCACGCAACTACACCATCATCAAGTCTGCCAATTAAACAGGAAAATAGCTCGATTTCGGGGTTGTTTGGCGAGCTGTTAGGAATCGTTCATCTGGGAAACGTAGCCTTTGATATCATAAGTATTACAAAGCTCAGTTCATCCGCAGCGAGCTTGATCTCCCGTCACCGCGACTTATTGCTTACTCAGGCCGTTCGCGTGGGCCGGCTCCAGATTGTCGCCGCGACCGCCTTTCTCTATCCCGCTCTGTTTGCTCGGCAGCCAGTTTCGCAATAGCTGCGCGTATAGATTTTAGGTTCTGTGACTCTTCGGGATGATCTGCTTTGCGTTTTTCCTCATCGTGCAATCGGAGTGTCTCGCTAGCTTGAGACTGATAATTTTCTAATTCATCGATCAGTGGCAACAATGCAAAAAGATCCTGCAGCTTATCTTCCGACATGCGATCTATCTGAAGCGTCAGTTTTTCAAACATGTGGATAGCAAAGATGCGCGATTTTTTTAGTAAATCCCGCAATTGCGTTATCAGCGACTGGTAGACTTTAACCGTTTCATTTTTTGCGAGCGGCTTTGCAGCCTCGATCAATGAGCACAGGCTTGAGATGTGGGTCGAAAGCCCCTTTATCTCGAGCTTCGCTTCGTTCAAATCGGCCAAATGCATATTCATGCCCATTCCAGAACGTGCCCGCGTTATCTTAACAGCGAGGCGTTCGCTAAATAGCTGACCCTCACTAATGCTGTGGATAATTCGGGCGCTGCCCAATTTCGGGCAGCGGCAACATTTACGTTAGATGATTAAGCTGGGGCGAGGAAGGAAATGAAACGTTCGCTGACGAAGAAGCCATCTAACCCTATCCCGAAAGCGTTAGAAAATATCTTCCGTGCCCCATCGCTCGTTGGGACGGAGCGGATTGAAGACTACAACAAGCTGTTCAAGGCTCTGGCTGAATCTGTTTCTCCGAGGAACGCCATTCAGTGGATTTATGTCCGCGACGTCGTCGATTTAACCTGGCAGATCCGACGTGAACGACGGATCAAAGACGATGTTATCAAGTTGCATCAGAAAAATATCATCCTGAAGTTGCTCAAAGATACTTATGATGATCCGAGCCAGGACGTTCCACCTGGCGATCCAACCTCTGCCGGTTCGTCTGGAAATTCGAGCGGTACCGCTCCCGCAATGTATCGTGTTTTTTCGGCCGCTGATGAAGCGCAGCTATGGGGAAGTGACTACAAGGCCCGCAAAGAGATCGAGGCAAGGCTCGCTGCACGTGGTTATCGTGATTCCGAGATTCTGGCAAAAACATACATTGCGGCGGCATCGCAGATCGAGTCTTTCGATAAGCGAATTGAGAGCTGCGAGCGGCGTCGATCGGCCATCATGCGCGAAATTGAACGATGCGACGAAGCGTTCGCGCGAGCGCTCAGAAACGCGCCGCTGGATGTGATTGATGGCGAGTTTAGTGAGGCCGCTGAATAAGCGTCATGGCCACAGATCGGCAACTGAAGGCCAACCGCCTCAACTCGAAAGCCAGTACTGGCCCGAAGTCGTTGCGAGGCAAAAGCGCCAGCAAGCGCAATGCCGTGAAGCATGGGCTATCTATTAACATTGCAACGCATCCAAATATTGACGAGCGGGTAAACGCGCTAGCAAAGTTGCTGTTGCCGAATGGCAGTAGTAAATATAAGTCGCACGCCATTGAAGCCGCTATTGCACAACTGGAAATTCTCCGTATCCGAGAATACCGGGCGATGCTCTCAAAAGACCTCTCGCAGGGCGAGGGCGACAGCTCCGCTGTTAAAATTGAACTCCCCAGCAACGAGATATTAGATCGTTACGAGCGGCGGGCGTTTTCGCGTCGTGCAAGGGCGCTACGGCAATTGATGCCAGCATCTGGCGTCGCTTAAGCGTCAAGTTGAGCATCCATAATCATGAAGGCGCTGGATCCTAATAAAGATCTTAGATGGATTTTGGTCCTATTTCACAGCCGTTGTTGATCTTTTTGTTTGGCAGAACGAACCCAATTTATGGTTAGGCCGGTATAGGTCGATCACTTCGGCACATGATAGAAGAGAATACGATCTTCATAGCGATACGGGATTGACATGCTTGAAAGCCGCAGCGCAGCGACAGCTGTTCACTTAGATGGCGCTTACGTCGTTAAGTCTTTGAAATCTCAAATGATAGATCATTGCCTGCCGCTTTGGTCCACAGAAGGCTGGGACCATGACAAAGGTGGCTTTGTCGAACGGCTGGACATCTCCGGTCGGGCCGATCGCACTGCCTCCCGCCGCGTACGCGTCCAGGCCCGGCAGATTTATTGCTATGCTAAAGCCGCTCAGCTCGGCTGGTATCCGCAAGGCGCGGAGATCGCCCGTAAGGGCCTGGAATATTTGCTTTCCAAAGCCAAATCCCCCGACGGCAAGCCCGGCTTCGTGCACCTGCTGGCGCCCGATGGCAGCGTGCTGAACCCGCTGCGCGATACCTACGACCACGCTTTCGTCTTGCTGGCGCTCGCAGCGCTCTATCAGCTCGATCAGGACCCGCAGATCCGCGCCGAGATCGATTCGCTGATGGCGTTTTTCGACAGCGAATTGCGCTCGCCGGACGGCGGCTATGCGGAAGGTGTGCCGGCCTCGCTGCCGCGCCGGCAAAACCCGCAGATGCATGTCTTCGAGGCGCTGATCGCCTGTTTCGATGCGACCCACGACCAGGCGTTCCAGGCTCGCGCCGGCGACCTGTTCGGGCTTTTCATCACCAGTCTTTATGACGGCAGGAAGCAGGTGCTCGGGGAGTATTTCGAGCAGGACTGGTCGCGCATCGAACCGGTCTCGGTCGAGCCCGGCCATCAGGCCGAATGGGTCTGGCTCCTGAAGGGATTCGAGCGCATCACCGGGTGCCCGACCAAGCGTCATCGCGGCGAGCTGCTTGCCTCGGCACTGAGGTTCCGCGACGCAACTGGCTGCCTGGTTGATGAGGGCGATGCCGCGGGCCAGATCCACAAGGCGAGCCGGCGCTGTTGGCCTCAGACCGAGATCGCCAAGGCGTGGATCGCCCAGGCCGAAGCCGGTGAAGCCGGCGCGGCCGACGAGGCGCGCGCTGCGTTGGTGCGGCTGCAGACGCTATACTTGTCGCATCCCGTGAAGGGCGGCTGGTACGACCAGTTCGATGCCGAGGGCCGTTCGCTGGTGGAGGCCATCCCGGCGTCGTCGTTCTACCATGTGCTGTGCGCCGTCGCCGAAGCCGACCGGGTGCTCGGTTAGATGTATCCTCCCGCAGGCAGGGCGTCATGAATTCCGAGGCCATTGTCCGCTGGCTGGAGAGCTTTGGCCAGCTCGATGCTGCTGCGGCCGCTGTGCTGGCTGCAGTGTTCGTCGTGGCGGCGTTCGTGCCGATGCCGCGTACCTTTCTGGTACTCGGCTCCGGAGCCGCCTTCGGCCTGCAGGCGCTGTGGGTGATCGTGCCCAGCACCACGCTGGGCTGCATCCTCGCCTTCCTGCTGGCACGCGGCGTGTTGCGCGGCTGGGTCGATGCCCAGACTGGCAAGAAGCCGCTATGGGGCGTGCTGGCCCAGGCCATCGACGACGAGGGCTGGCGGATCGCCGCCTTGATGCGGTTCTGGGGGCCGGCGCCGAATTGCGTGCAGAATTATCTGTTTGGGCTGACCCGTATTGGCCTCGTGCCCTATGCGCTGATCACGCTTATCTTCACGCTGCCGCAGATCCTGCTCTACACTTGGATCGGTGCCTCCGGCCGGGCCATTCTGCTCGACGACGGCGAGCTCCCGCTCAGCCTGTGGATGATGGCCATTGCCGCGACCGTGGTGCTGACCATCGTGTTCCTGGTGTCCCGACGGTTCCGGAAGATCCTGACCGTTAGAGGGGCGGGTCGGGCAGCTTCTGCCGGAACACCACAAAGTGCGACATCGTGAAATTGACGACGAAGCTGACGAGGATCGCGAGCAGCTTAGCATAGAGCACCGGCATGAAGTTCGACAGCACGACCAGCGTCGTCGTGGTGGCGATCACGCCGAGGATGCCGGAGGCCACGAAACTGAAATAGTCCTTACGGCGCAGCACCCGGCCGGATTCGGCGCGGAAGGTGATCATTGTGTTCATCACGTAGGAACATGACACCGCCACCAGCCAGGCCAGCACGTTGGACGGCACCAGCGGCAGATTCAACACCGAATAGGCCAGGCTGAAGATGGCGAGGTCGACCACCGTGTTGCCGAGGCCGATCACGCCGAAGCTGATCATCTTCGCCACCATCGGCCGGGCCAGCCAGGTGTCGACAATTCTGGGCAAAAACAGCGTCATGGGCAGTGGGACTCGTGGTCAGAGCCGGTCCTTAGCAGGATCGGCCGGGCAAGTCCGGCTTTTTATGGTGCAATGCCGCGCTCGTCGGCGATCACCTTGCCGTCATTGGGCAACGAGCCCGGCTCCACCAGTTCGACGGTGCCGCCGAGCTTGCTGACCGAACGCAGCGTGGCGGTGACCGCTTCCTGCAGCCCGGCGTCCGGGCTGGCCGTCTCTGCCTTCAGCGCCATGGCGTCGTTCTCCCCGATGCGCGACACCACCAGCCGGAGCCGGCCGAGTTCCGGGTGCCGCTGGCCGATCTCGGCCACCTGTTCAGGGCGCACGAACATGCCCTTGACCTTGGTGGTCTGGTCGGCACGGCCCATCCAGCCCCGGATCCGCATATTGCTGCGGCCGCACGGGCTGTGACCGGGCAGAGTGGCCGAGAGGTCGCCGAGCGCCAGCCGGATCCAGGCGTGATGCGGGTCCAGCGAGGTCACCACGATCTCGCCGACGTCGCCATCGGGCACGGGATCGCCGGTGCCGGGCCTGACGATCTCGAGGATCAGGTCCTCATTGACGATCATGCCGTCGCGGGCGGAGCTCTCATAGGCGATGAAGCCGAGGTCGGCGGTGGCGAAGGCCTGGTAGGCATCGATGCCGCGCGACCGGATCTCGTCCTGCAGCGACGCCGGAAATGCCGCGCCGGATACGATCGCGCGCTTGATCGAGGATACGTCGCGCTTCGCGGCCTTGCCGCCGTCGAGCAGGATTTTCAGGAAATCCGGCGTGCCGGTATAGGCGACCGGGCGGTAGGCCTCGATCAGCTCGAGCTGTTGCTCGACATTGCCGGGGCCGGCCGGGATCACCGCGCAGCCCAGCGCGCGCGCGGCACTGTCGAAGATGAAGCCGCCGGGCGTCAGATGATAGCTGAACGTGTTCAGCACCACGTCGCCGGCCCGGAATCCTGCGGCGTAGAGCGCGCGTGCGCCGCGCCACGGATCGACGTGTTTCGACTCCGGCTCATAGATCGGCCCCGGCGAGGTAAACAGCCGGCCGAACGAGCCGGGCGGACCGTTGACGAAGCCGCCGAACGGCGGCCTGGCCTTGTGCAGCGCCGGCAGCTCGGCCTTGCGCAGGATCGGCAGTCTGGCCAGAGCGGCGCGGTTGACGACCGCGGCGGGATTGACGCCTTGCAGATGCTTCGCATAGGCCGGCGCCTGCATCGCATGGCGCAGCGCCTCGGGCAGCCGCGAGAACAGATTGGCGTGGCGGTGCGACGGATCGCAATTCTCGAGCGTGTCGAAGTGGGGCATCGGGTTCCTTCGCGGCCGGGGCGCAGGCGCGTGCGACTGACGCTAGGCCTCTATTGCGCTGTGGCCATACGCCAGATCAATTCGCAATCTTGTCCGGCTTGCGGCAGACGGTCTACAGCCATCGCTTGCGGCGCTTGAAGCTTTTCAAATTCTTGAAACTCTTGCGCTGGTCGCCGGCGCCGCCGAGGTAGAATTCCTTGACGTCTTCATTGTCGCGCAATTCATCGGCGGTGCCGTCGAGCACCACCTTACCCTGTTCCATGATGTAGCCATGGCTGGCCACCGACAGCGCGGCGCGGGCGTTCTGTTCGACCAGCAGGATGGTGACGCCGAGGTCGCGATTGATCTTCTGGATGATGGCGAACACCTCCTTCACCAAGAGCGGCGACAGGCCCATCGACGGCTCGTCCATCAGGATCATCTTTGGCCGCGCCATCAGCGCGCGGCCGATCGCCAGCATCTGCTGCTCGCCGCCGGAGAGATAGCCGGCAAGGCCCGTGCGCTCCTTCAGCCGCGGGAAGTAATCGTAGACCATTTCGATGTCCTGGCCGACCTCGTTGTCGCGGCGGGTGAAGGCGCCAAGCCGTAGGTTTTCCAGCGAGGTCATGTCGGAGACGATGCGGCGGCCCTCCATCACCTGAAAAATACCGCGGCGAACGATCTTGTCGGGATCGATGCCGTGGATGCGCTCGCCATCGAACACGATCTCGCCGCGCGTGACCTCGCCGTCTTCCGTTTTCAACAGCCCGGAGATCGCCTTCAGCGTGGTCGACTTGCCGGCGCCGTTGGCGCCAAGCAAGGCCACGATGGCGCCCTTCGGCACCTCCATGCTGAGCCCGCGCAGTACGAGGATGACGTCATCGTAGACGACTTCGATGTTGCGGACGGAGAGCAGTGGGGCGATGGCCGTAGCTGTCGCCGCAATCTTCGCGTCGGATTGAAGTATAGTTTGCACAGAACAGACTCCGAAGGGTTGGAGCACTTGCCTTCTTCCTTCTCCCCTTGTGGGAGAAGGTGGCGCGGCGTAGCCGCGTCGGATGAGGGGTAATGTTAGGCTAGGAGTTCGTGGCTACCCCTCACCCGTCTCGACCGCTTCGCGGTCGATCCACCCTCTCCCACAAGGGGAGAGGGAAGCAAGAACGAGGCGTCGTCGCTAGATTACCAGCCGTGCCATTCCGGCTTGCGCGGTAGATCCACGGTCTTCACCTTCTCCAGCTTGATGGTGCCCTTGGCCATCAAATCGTTGAGATCACCATCGGTCGCGCCGGATACTTTCGAGCGATACAGGTCGACCTTGGTGGTCGGGCGGTGGTCCTTGTCGGTCCAGGTCGAGGGATTGCAGACGCCTTCCATGCCGGCCGGTACCCAGTCCTTCTTCTGGTAGAAGCCCTTGGCGACGTTCTCGCCGGTGGCGCCGCCGTTCTTGGCGGCCCATTCGATCGCTTCCTTCATGTACAACGACGTGCAGACCGCGGCGACGTAGTGCACCGGGCGATAGATCTTGCCGGTGGGATCGGAAATCTTGGAGATCTCCATCACGGTCTTCATGCCCGGCGCATTGCCGCCCCAGCTCACCGCGGTGCGCAGCGGGAAGATGACGCCGTCGGCGGCGTCGCCCGCGGCCTTGGCAGCGTTCTCGTCCATGCCCCAGACATTGCTCATGAACTGGATATCGACGCCGGCCGATTTGCAGGCCTTCATCACCGAGATGTTGGAGGCCGCGGTATTGCCGAGGTAGGCGTAGTTGGCGCCCGCGCTCTTCAGGCTCAGGCATTGCGCGGAGTAGTCGCCCGGCGCCAGCGCGAACACCAGCGGCGGCAGCACCTCGAAGCCGAGCTCGACAGCGATCGCTTCGCCCGCGGCCTTCGGCGCGTTGGGGTAGGGGTGGTTGGCGCCCATGTGGACGAATTTCGGCTTGCCGGTCTTGCCCTTCGCCTTCCAGTCCTCGGCCGCCCAGGTCAGTTCGGCGCGCAGCGCGTCCGAATAGGACGGGCCGTAGAAGAAATTATACGGCGCGGGCTTGGCCTTGCCGCCGGCGCCGGTCGGGTCGGTCAGCGCCGCGGAGTAGGAGCCGGAAATATCCGGGATCTTGTCCTGCGCCAGAAAGCCGGTCAGCGCTTCGGTGTCTGCGGTGCCCCAGCCCATGATTCCGGCGACCTTGTCGGCGCCCGACCATTTCTTGTACAGCGCGATGGCGCGCGGCACCTGATAGCCGTAGTCGTTGGTGTCGAGATTGACCTGCTTGCCGCCGATGCCGCCATTCTTGTTGATCCAGGCAAAGGTGTCCGCCACGCCCTGGCCATAGGGCGTGCCGACGTCCGAGGTGCCGCCGGAATAATCGGCGAGGTGGCCGAGCGCGATCTGCGCCTGCGCGCTAACGCTCGCGGTGCCGAGCAGAACGGCAATGGATGCAGTACTCAACAATGATTTGATCGTCATGAGCCTTCTCCCTGTGGTTTTTTGTTATGGCCTCAGTCTACCCAGTCCCGTCCCAACCTCAATGCGAAAACGGGTACAGTTTCCAGTAGGTCTTGATCTGTCGCCAGCGGTGGGCGAGCCCGTCCGGCTCGAAGATCAGGAAGGCGATGATGATCAGCCCGATCGCGATCTCGCGCAGGAAGGTGATGTTGTTGTTGAGCTGCAGCGCGCGGTCGATGGCGCCGCCCTTCATCTCGGCCGCGATCCACTCCATCGATTCCGGCAGCAGCACCACGAAGGCCGTGCCCATCAAGGTGCCCATGATCGAGCCGGTGCCGCCGATGATCACCATCGCCAGAAACAGGATCGAGCGCTCGATACCGAAACCTTCGTTGGAAACGACGAGCTGGTAATGGGCATAGAGCGCCCCCGCAATGCCGGCGAAGAAGGCGGCGAGGCCGAACGACAGCGTGCGGTATTTGGTCAGATTGATGCCCATGATCTCGGCGGAGAGATAATGGTCGCGGATCGCTACCAGCGCGCGGCCATCGCGTGAGCGCATCAGATTGGTGACCAAGAGATAGCTCGCCACCAGATAGGCCAGCACGACATAAAAGTACTGCCGGTCGCCGCGCAGCGTATAGCCGAAGATCGAGAACGGATTGGCCATCGCCGGCACCGAGCCGCCGGAAAACCATTCGGCGCGCGAGAAGAAATCCAGCAGGATATATTGCGCGGCCAGCGTCGCGATGACGAGATACAGACCCTTCAGCCGCGCTGCCGGCAGGCCGAAGATCAGGCCGATGATCGCAGTGACGATGCCTGCCAGCGGAATCGAGAAGAACACCGGCACCGGAAATTTGTTGGAGATATAGGCCGAGGTGAAGGCGCCGAGCAGGAAGAAAGCGGCATGGCCGATCGAGATCTGGCCGGTGAAGCCGACCAGGATGTTGAGCCCGAGCGCGGCGATGCCGTAGATGCCGATCTGGATCAGCACTGAGAGCCAGTATTCGTTGAACAGCAGCGGCGCGAAGCAGATCGCGACGATGCCGAGGATCGCGGCGTTGCGGCTGGCGCGGGTCGGGAAAATCGTGGTGTCCGCCGCATAGGTGGTGCGGTAGTCGCCGGCGGGGATGAGGGACGGGCTTGCCATAATTCCTATACCCGCTCGATGTCTTTGGTGCCGAACAGGCCGTAAGGCTTGATCATCAGGATGATGATGAGCACGTAGAACGGCGCGATCTCATAGAGATTGCCCCAGTGCAGATATTCCGAATCGACGAACTGCGCGACATTCTCCAGTACGCCGATGATGATGCCGCCGATCACGGCGCCGCCGACGGAATCGAGCCCGCCGAGGATCGCCGCCGGAAACACCTTGATGCCGTAGATCGATAGACCCGACGAGACGCCGTTGACCACGGCGACGACCACGCCGGCGACCGCCGAGACCATCGCCGAGATCGCCCAAGCCATGGCGAACACGGTCTTCACGGAGATGCCGAGCGACTGCGCGACCTGCTGGTTGAACGCGGTGGCGCGCATCGCCAGGCCCCATTTCGACACCTTAAAGAACCACGCCATGCCGATCATCATCAGCACGGAGACCACGAGGCTCATGACATAGACGGTCTGGATCTGCAGCCCGGCGAAGTTGACGGACTGGCTGGTGAAGACGCGGGGAAACGGCTGCGGGCTGACGCCGTAGATCCATTTCAGCGACGCCTGGAATACGGTGGACAGCGCGATGGTCACCATGATCACCGAGATGATCGGCTCGCCGATCATCGGGCGCAGGATCACGATCTGGATCATGATGCCGAAGGCGAACATGAAGATGAGCGTCATCGGCATGCCCATCCAGAACGGCACCTGATACTTTGTCAGCAGCGTCCAGCACACCCAGGCGCCGATCAGGAGCAGCTCGCCCTGCGCGAAGTTGACGACCTGGGTGGCCTTGTAGATCAGCACGAACGACATCGCGACCACGCCATACAGCGTGCCGACCACGAGGCCATTGACGAGAAGCTGGAGGAGCAGGGCGGTGTTCATGATGGGTCACACGCGAACAATATGTGGGGATCCCCTCTCCCCCGGGCGTAGCGCAGCGAAGCCTGGTGGGAGAGGGTGGCCGCGCGCAGCGCGGACGGGAGAGGGGGAGCCTCAACCAAGGACGGAGTGTGCGACCCCCCCTCTCCCGAGCGAGGTCGGGACGACTGCCGGTGCTCCCCTCTCCCACGAGGGGAGAGGGGACAGATATTAGCCGCTGCGCGAGCAGAGCGCTGACTAAGAGACAGCTTCATTCCGCCGCCTCCATCGCGACATCCCGCGCCAGGTCGATCACCAGCAGCGTGGTCCGGATGCGTTGCGTGGTGCCGTCCTGGAAGCGGATCACGGTGTCGACCGGGATATCCCGCGCGCCGCCATAGATGCCGTCGATGATATCGGCGTATTTCTCGTTGATGACGCTGCGGCGGACTTTTCGGGTGCGGGTCAGCTCGCCGTCGTCGGCGTCGAGTTCCTTGTACAGCAGCAGGAACTTGGCGATGCGCTGCGCCGGCGGCAGCGTCGCGTTGACGATTTCGACCTCCTTGCGGATCAGCGCGTAGACTTCCGGGCGCGAGGCGAGATCGGTGTAGGTGGTGAAGGAAATCCGGTTCTTTTCCGCCCATTTCGAAATGATCGAGAAGCGGATGCAGATCATGGCGGCCAGCACGTCGCGCTGGTCCCCCAGCACGACCGTCTCGGCAATGTACGGTGAAAACTTCAGCTTGTTCTCGATATATTGCGGCGAGAAGCGTTCGCCGCGCGCGGTCTGGGCGAGGTCCTTGATGCGGTCGATCACCACGAGCTGTTTCGCATCGTTGAAATAGCCGGCATCGCCGGAATGCATCCAGCCGTCGCGGAGATCGGCGGCGGAGGCTTCCGGCGCCTTGTAATAGCCGAGGAACATGTTGGGGTGCTGGACCACGATCTCGCCGACGCCGTGCACGTCAGGTTCGCGGATCTCGATCCGGATGCTGTCGCCCATTGCGACGCCGGTGGTGTCGGGATCGACGGCGCCGGCGTTGTGCAGCGTGAAGGCGCCAAGTGTCTCGGTCTGGCCGTACAAGGTGCGCAGCGGCACGCCCATGGCGCGGAAGAACTTGAAGGTGTCGGGCCCCAACGCCGCGCCGCCGGTCGCTGCCGAGCGCAGCCGCGTGAAGCCGAGGCGATCACGTAGCGCGCGGAACAGGATGAGATCGGCGACAGCGGATTTCTTGCCGTCGGCCAGTGCCGCCAGGCCGGCCTTCATGCCGACCTCGTATAGCTGCTGCTTCAGCGGCGAGGAATCCATCACGCGGGCACGGACGTCGGCGGCGATGCCCTCCCAGACGCGCGGCGCGAACAGCACGAAGGTCGGCGCGATCTCGCGGAAGTCGTTCATCATCGTGTCGGATTGCTCGACGAAATTGACCTTCATCCGGGCGAGCAGCCCTTTGCCGAGCGCATAGACCTGCTCCATGATCCACGGCAGCGGCAGCACCGAGACATATTCGTCGGAGGAATCCTTGGGGTCGAAAGCCAGATAGACCGCGCAATGGCCGAGCACGCGCCCGGCCGCGAGCATCGCCAGCTTCGGATGCGAGGTGGTGCCCGACGTGGTGCAGAGGATGGCGACGTCCTCGCCGCGGGTCGAATCGACCATGCGATCGTAGAGGTCCGGCTCACGCGCGGCGCGGTCGCGGCCCATTTTTGCCAGTCTGTCGGCTTCGAGCAGGCGGGGATCGTCATATTTCCGCATGCCGCGCGGATCGGAGTAGACGATGTGGCGTAGCAGGGGCACGCGGTCGCCGAGCGCCAGCAATTTATCGACCTGCTCCTCATCCTCGGCGAATACGATTCTCGCCTCGCCGTAGTTCAGGAGATAGGCGGCTTCCTCGTCGAGCACGTCGCGGTAAAGACCGAGGCTCATCGCGCCGACTGCATGCGCGGCGATCTCCGCGCTGACCCAGTCCGGCCGGTTGTCGCCGATGATGCCGACCACATCGCCTCTGGCGATTCCAAGCTCGACCATGCCGAGCGCAAAATCTCTTACCCGCGCCTGGTAGTCATCCCAGGTGAAGACGCGCCACAGGCCAAAGTCCTTTTCGCGAAGCGCGATGTCGGTGCCATGCTCGCGGGCGTTCAGCCGCAGCAGCTTCGGATAGGTGTCGGCCTGTGCGACGCGTCCGGCGTAATCCATCATGCGGCGCTCTCCGCAACCGGCGTATCGTCGGGATCGACCAGCAACTCGTCTTCCTCGCCGAGATAAGCGCGCTTGACGTGGGGATCGGCGAGCACGGAGGCCGGATCGCCCTCGGCGATCATGCGGCCGAAATCCAGCACCATGACCCGGTGCGAGATGTCCATCACCACGCCCATGTCGTGCTCGATCATCATCACCGTCATGCCGAACTCCTCGTTGAGATCGACGATGTAGCGCGCCATGTCCTCCTTCTCCTCGAAGTTCATGCCGGCCATCGGCTCGTCGAGCAGGATGAGGTTAGGCTCGAGCGCCATCGCGCGCGCCAGTTCGACGCGCTTGCGCAGGCCATAGGGCAGGGTGCCGGCGGTGGCCTTGCGCACGCTCTGCAGGTCGAGGAAGTCGATAATCTCCTCGACCTTGCGGCGATGCTCCAGCTCCTCCTGGCGGGCGCCGGTCAGCCAGTACAGCGAGCCGGTGAGGAAGTTGTTCTTCAGGAGGTGGTGGCGGCCGACCATGATGTTGTCGAGCACGGTCATGTGGTGAAACAGAGCGAGGTTCTGGAAGGTGCGGCCGATGCCGAGGCCGGGTCGCGCATTGGGCTTGAGGTCGGTGATATCGCGGCCGCGGTAGAAGAGCTGGCCTTCGGTCGGGCGGTAGCGGCCGGAGATGCAGTTGACGATCGAGGTCTTGCCGGCGCCGTTCGGGCCGATGATCGAGAACAGCTCGCCGGGGCGCACGGCAAAGCTCACCTCGGTGAGCGCCCGGACGCCACCGAAGCGCAGGGACACCCCGCGCACTTCCAAAGCGTGTTCCACGCTCGATCCTCCCTACAACGGCGCTTAGGCGCTCTGTTGGTTGCCTGAGCCTACACCGGCCAGCCGTCCTGCCTATTCGACTAATGATTGGGCTGTCGTTCCGGGACGCGGGCGGCGTCAGCCGAACGCGAACCCGGAATCCCGGGATGTTTTGCGCTGAACATTTCGAGGTTCCGGGTTCGGTCGCAGCTCGCGCTGCCCCCGCCCCGGAATGACAGCGGTATCAGTCACACCTCCAGCCATTCCTTGCGCACGGCGTCATTGGCTTTCAGATCCGCCGGCGTGCCTTCGAACACGATGCGGCCATGGCCCATCACATAGACGCGGTGAGAGATCCGCATCGCGATCGACAGCTTCTGCTCGACCAGAAGGATGGCCACACCGCGCCGCGCGATCTCGGCCAGGAGATCGCCAACCTGCTGCACGATGATGGGCGCCAGACCCTCGGTCGGCTCGTCGATCATCACCAGATCGGGATCGCCCATCAGGGTGCGGCAGATCGTCAGCATCTGCTTCTCGCCGCCGGACATTACGCCGGCCGCGGTGTCGGCGCGTGCCGCAAGATTGGGGAACATGTCGAGCATGTCCTGCAGCTTCCACTTGCCGGGCTTCTTCGGGTCCTTGATGCCGAGCATCAGGTTCTGTCGTACCGTCAGGCCGGGAAAGATGTCGCGATGCTCCGGCACATAGCCGAGCCCGAGATGCGCGATCCGGTAGCTCGGCAGGCCGGCGATGTCCTTGTCCTTGAAGCGGATCGACCCGTGCGGCGGCACCTCGCCCATGATCGCCTTGACGGTGGTGGAGCGGCCGACGCCGTTGCGCCCCAGCAGGCTGACCACCTCGCCGGCGCTGATGCGCAGATCGACGCCCTGCAGGATATGGCTCTTGCCATAATAAGCGTGGAGGTCCGCGACCTCGAGCAGGGGAGCCCCGGGCATCATACGACTTCCTCGCCGAGATAGGCTTCACGCACCTTCGGATCGCCGCGGATTTCCTCCGGCGTGCCCGACGCGATGATCTGACCGTAGACCAGCACCGAGATTCGGTCGGCGAGGCCGAACACCACGCTCATGTCGTGTTCGACGATAAGGAGCGTGCGGCCCTCGGTGAGGCGGCGGATCAGCGTCACCGCGCGCTCGGTCTCGGCGTGGCTCATGCCGGCGGTCGGCTCGTCCAGCAGGATAACGTCGGCGCCACCCGCAATGGTGATGCCGATCTCCAGCGCGCGCTGTTCGGCATAGGTCAAAAGCCCGGCCGGCACGTCGCGCCGTGCGGTCAGGTTGATATCCACCAGGATTTTCGCGGTGCGCTCGCGCACCTCGGGCAGATTGTCGATGTTCTTCCAGAACGCGTAGCGCTGGCCGGTCGCCCACAGCACGGCGCAGCGCAGGTTTTCCCACACGCTCATATTGGCAAACACGTTGGTGACCTGGAACGAGCGCGACAGGCCGCGGCGGTTGATCTGGTACGGCGGCAGGCCGGAGATCACCTCGTCGCGCAAGCGCACCTCGCCGAGCGTCGGTTTCATGTAACCCGAAATCAGGTTGAACAGCGTCGACTTGCCGGCGCCGTTCGGCCCGATCAGCGCGTGGCGTTCGCCTTGTGCGACGGACAGGGCGACGTTGCGGATCACGGAGGTGACACCGAAGCTTTTCTCGATGCCGCGAAGTTCGATGGCGATGCTTTTGGAGACTTGGCTCATGCCGCAATCCCCTTGCCGCGGGCCTGTGTCAAGGCGTCGTCCCAGGCCAGTGCGACGCGCGCCCAGCTGATCCGGGCGAGGTAAAACCCGCCGAGGATCAGCACGGTGGCTAGCGCCCAGGTGACAGGGCTTGCCGCGTTGAAGCTGATGCCGAAGGCGCGGATGTTGGGGCTGTCGCCATGGCTGACGCTGTAGTGAACGACAGTTTCGATCACCATCATCAGGCCGACCACCATCGCCAGCGTCGGCACGAAGGCGATCGCGTAGCTCGGCAGCACCCGCGCCAGCGTGCCGCCCCGTATCAGCGGCCGGTGCATCATCAGAAGGCCGGTGATGCCGCCGGGCGCGAACACCACCACCGCGATGAAGATCAGGCCGAAATACAATTGCCACACCGGCGTGAGATCGCTGAGGCCCAGCGACAGCAGCGTCACGAAAATCGCGCCGACGATCGGGCCGATGAAGAAGCCGATGCCGCCGATATAGGTGGCGAAAAGAACGGTGCCGGATTGCACGGCGCCAAGATAGGCGGAATTGGCGATCTCGAAATTGATCGCGGCCAGAGCGCCGGCAATGCCGGCGAAGAAGCCGGAGAAGCAGAAGGCGAGGTAGCGGATCATGTGCGGATCGTAGCCGACGAACTGCACTCGCTCGGGATTGTCGCGAACCGCGTTGCACATCCGGCCGAGCGGCGTGCGGGTCAGTGCATACATCGCGATGATCGCCAGCAGTGTCCAGGCAGCGACCAGATAATAGATCTGGATCTGCGGGCCGAAGCTCCAGTCGAACAGCCGGTACACTTTGGTGCGGTTGGCGGAGACGCCGGCCTCGCCGCCGAAGAAGGTGCGCAGGATCAGCGCTGACGACGCCACCAGTTCGGCTAGGCCGAGCGAGATCATCGCGAACGCCGTGCCCGAGCGCTTGGTCGACACCCAGCCCAGCAGGGCCGCAAACAACAGACCGGTGAGGCCGCCGATCAAGGGGATCAGCGGCAGCGGGATCGCCAGCTTGTTGCGGGCGACGATGTTGATGGCGTGGATCGCGAGAAAGCCGCCGAGGCCGTAATAGACGGCGTGGCCGAACGACAGCATCCCGGTCTGGCCGAGCAGGATATTGTAGGACAACGCAAAGATGATCGAGATGCCGATCAGGCTGAACGTGGTCAGCGAGCCGCCAGAGGAGAACAGTTTCGGCAGCAATAGCAGCGCCACGATGACGGCTATCCAGAGGCCGTAGAATTTGAGCCGGTCGGCGGCCACCGGCTGCGGTGGGGCGATGGTCGAGGCGAGGTCGCTCATGTTTCGCGTGTCCCCAGCAGGCCCATCGGTCGGAATATCAGGATCAGCACCAGCAGCAGATAGGGCATGATCGGCGCGATCTGGGCGATGGTGACGCTCCAGATGTCCGACAGCCAGGTGGCGGCATAATCCGGGCTCAGCGGCCCGAAGGCGCCGGCCAGCGAACCGTTCATGGAGACGGCGAAGGTCTGCACCAGCCCGATCAGCAGCGACGCCGCAAAGGCGCCGGGCAGCGAGCCGAGACCGCCGACGACGACCACGACGAACAGGATCGGCCCGAGCAGGCCTGCCATGTTCGACTGCGTCACCAGCGCTGGGCCGGCGATCACGCCGGCCACGGCGGCGAGCGCGGTGCCGACGCCGAACACCAGCATGAAGATGCGTCCGACATTATGGCCGAGGTGACCGACCATGTGCGGATGCGTCAACGCCGCCTGCACGATCAGCCCGATCCGGGTTTTCTTCAGCGCGACCAGGAGGCCTATGAAGATCACGATCGACACCGCCAGCATGAACATCTTGAAGGCGGGATAGTTGGTGGAGAAGATCGTGAACGCCGGAAAATCCAGCAGTGGCGGGACGCGGAAATCGACCGGGCTCTTGCCCCATATGATCTGCACGATCTCTTCGATGGCGAAAGCCAGGCCGAAGGTGAACAGCAGTTCGGCGACATGGCCGTTCTTGTGAACGCGGCGCAGCCCGAAGCGCTCGACGCCGGCGCCGATCACGCCGGCCAGCAGGGGCGCGAGCAGCAGCGCCGGCCAGAAGCCGAACCAGCGGCTGATCTGGAAGCCGAAAAACGCGCCCAGCATGTAGAAGCTGGCATGCGCGAAGTTCAGCACGCCGAGCATGCTGAAGATCACGGTCAGCCCGCTGGCCATCAGAAACAGCAGCATGCCGTACAGCACGCCGTTGAGGGTGGAGATAACGATCAGTTCAAGCACGGCGGGCCTCTTGCTTCACCTCTCCCCTCCGGGGAGAGGTCGACCGGCAACGCCGGTCGGGTGAGGGGGCTGCGAACTATAAATGTCGTCGCTCGCGGCGCCCCCTCACCCCAGCCCTCTCCCCTCTAGCGAAGCTTCGCTTCGCATGGGGGAGAGGGAGCTACGGTGCGCGTGGCGTCGAAAGCGATCGAGTTGCAGCCTTACGGCCGGTCCATCTTGCAGGTGGTCGGCAGCATGGTCTGGGCCGTGTCGATTTTGGCCGCCAGCTTCCAGCCCCAGCCGGTCTTCTCTTCGTCGAACGGCTCCTTGTCGGTGCGCTCGCCGAACGAGGCGATGTACATCGGCTGGAAGAACTGATGATCGTCCTTGCGCATCATGCCCTTGCCGCCGTTGTAGACGTCCCACTCCATGCCCTCGAGGGCGGCGGCGACCTTCGCCGGATCGAGCGACTTGGCCTTCTCGGCGGCCGCGGCGAACATCCGCATTTCGTTGACGGCGCGCGGATAGAACAGGCTGAAATCATATTTGGCGCGCAACGCCTTTTCGAACGTATCGGCCGAGGCGTAGCCGAGGTTCGGAATGCCTTCGGCGACCTGGAAGACCTGGTGGTTGAGGGCCGCCTGCTTGACGGCGGTGGGGCCGCCGGTGCCGCCGGCATAATAGGTGAACCAGCTCACTTTCAGGCCGGCGTCGGCCGCGGCCTTCAGCAACAGCGCAAAATCCTGCCCCCAATTGCCGGTGATGACGCTGTCGGCGCCCGACGCCTTGATCTTGGCGATATAGGGCGCGAAGTCGGTGATCTTGAGCAGCGGATGCAGTTCGTCGCCGACGATCTTGACGTCGGGGCGCTTGGTGCCGAGCATGGCGCGGGCCTGGGTGCGCACTGACTGGCCGAACGAATAGTCCTGGTTGATCAGATAGACGTTCTTCACCGTCGGCACGGTCTTGATGTAGTTGGTCAGCGCTTCCATCTTGATGTCGGAATTGGCGTCCCAGCGGAAATGCCAGAAGCTGCATTTCTCGTTGGTGAGCACCGGGTCGACCGCGGCATAATTGAAGTACAGGACTTCCTTGCCGGGGTTGCGCTCGTTGAATTTGGTGACGAAGTCCGAGAGCGCGCCGGCCACCGAGGAGCCGTTGCCCTGGGTGATGTAGCGCACGCCGCTATCGATCGCCTTCTGCGCCTGGATCAGGCTTTCCTGTGGATTGGTCTTGTTGTCGAGCGGCACGATCTCGACCTTCTTGCCGAGAATGCCGCCCTTGGCGTTCAACTCGTCGGCGAGAAACTGAAAGGTCTTGAGGCCCACCTCGCCGACGCTGGCGCCGCCGCCGGACAATGGATCGATATAGCCGATCTTCACGGTTTCCTGGGCCAGCGCCGCGGTGCCGAACAACGGCAAGGCCACTGCCGCAATCATCGCAAGTCTGCGCATGCATTCTCTCCCTGAGCGTTTTTGTCGCGTGACCGTTGTTGAAGCGCCAGGCTTTTACCCGTCCGCTTCCGGTCTTGTAGTCGGGATTGTGGTCTAACGCCGCGGAAGTCGCAAGCGTCCAATAGTTAAACGCTCAACGTCATCCTCAGTCACGCCAATCGAAGTAACCGAGGTTCGCTCGCGCTGGCGCGCGCTCGCCCCGGAATGCCAGTGTGCCTATTTTACAGCCGCCTTCGGCTTCGCCGATACCGCAGTGTCGCCGATGATTTCCGCTGCGCGCAATTCGTCGATTTCGACATCGGACAGGCCAAGCAACTCTCGCAGTACTTCGGCATTGTGCTGGCCGAGCGTCGGCGCCAGGCGGGTAATGGTGTAGGGCATCTTGGAGTCGCCGTCGCGATAGGCGACCGCGGGCAGCAGATGCGGTCCCATGAACGGCCGCACCGCCGGCTGCCAGTGCCCGACCTGCATCAGATGCGGATCGCCGGCGAGGTCCATCGGCAGCCGCGCGGTGCCGGCCGGCACGCCATGCGCCTGCAGCGTGACCATCGCCAGATCGGGCCGCACCGTCATGGTCCAGTGCCGGATCGCGACCTCGATGCGGTCCTCTTCGGCGCGGCGGCCCGGAGCGGTGGCCAGCGCGGGGTCGGCGGCCAGGTCGGGGCGGTGCATCACGGTGCATAGCGCCTGCCACTCGGCATCGCTGCGCACCGCCAGCGTCACCCACTGGTCCTCGCCGAGGCAGGGAAAACAGCCGTTCGGCACGAAGCGTGGATGGCGGTTGCCGATCCGCGGGCCGCTTTTGCCGGTCGCGGATTGCTCGATCACCGACGGTGCGACCAAAGGCAGCAGGGCTTCGACCGCGCTGAGGTCGATGTGCTGGCCGGCGCCGGTGTTTCTCTGCTGCATGAAGCCGAGCATCAGGCCCGCCGCGGCGCTGACGCCGCCGAACGGATCGCCGAGGGCTGCGTGCAGCATGGTCGGCGCGTCGCCTTCGCGGCCGGTCACAGAGGGCAGGCCGCAGGCCTGCTCTAGCGTCGAGCCATAGGCGCGCACGCCGCTCCACGGCCCGCCCATGCCGAAGGCCGGCATGGTCACGACGATGAGGCGCGGATTGATCTTGAGCATCGCCTCGGGGCCGAGGCCCATCCGCGGCAACACGTCGGCGGCGTAGTTGTCGATCACCGCGTCGGCGTCTTTGAGCAGGCGCTTGAGCAGGCTGCGCCCGGTTTCCGTGGTGAGGTTGAGCGTGATGCCGCGCTTGTTGCGGTTCATCTGCTGAAACCAGTAGGTCTTCTCATAGGTGCGTTCGGGATGGTACGGCCCGCGCGGATCGGTGCCGCGAAACCAGTCGGGATACTGGCAGGATTCGACCTTGATGATTTCGGCGCCGAGATCGCCCATCTGCCGCGTCGCTGACGGTCCGGCCCATCCCATGGTCAGATCGATGATGCGCAGGCCCTTGAGCGGGAGCGGATCGTCCGGCGTGGCGGCGCGGTTCGCCGTTCGCGTGCGCTCCGCGAAAGCTTTGCCGTCATGCTCGCCGGCGAACGGCGCCGTGCCGTTCGGCAGGGGACGGGACTGCGTGAGATATTGCGGCAGCACCGGCGCATCGAACGCGGCCGTGCCGATCCGCACCGGCGCAAACGCCCCGCGCTCGCGGTAATAAGGCTGCTGCAGCAGCGTCGCCATGTCCGGCACCACGGCCAGCGGAATCCGCAGCTCGATGCCACGCTCGAACCAGTGCCGTGCGCTGTGCTGCATCAGCACCGGCTGGAAGATCTGCAGTAGTTCGGCCGAATGCACCGTGCGCAGCAGGCTGTCGGAAAAATGCGGCTCGTGCTCCAGTTCGGGCAGGCCGATCATCGCGGTGAAGGCGGCCCATTGCGCTGGCGTCACCACGGTGACGCCGAGCCAGCCATCTTTGGTCTGGAACGTGCCGACCGGGTAGCCGCGACCGAAGCGGTTGATTGCGGTACGCGGCCGCGTGAAGCCCGCTTCCAGCGCCAGGCCGGTGTCGAATTCGCTGATCTGCAGCATCGCCTCCTGTGCGCTGACGGCAAAGCGCCGCGCCCCGGTGGCTGCGCCGAACAGGCCGGCGAGGGTGGGGATGAAGGCGGTGAGCCCGGCCATCACGCTGACTTGGCCATCGCGCGGCAGCACCGGCGGGCCCTCCTGCGGGCCGACCAGCTTGACGCTGCCCGACAGCGAGCGGCACACCGAATCGGTCGCCTGATAGCTGCTGTAGGGGCCGTGCTCGCCGAACCAGGAGATCGCCGTGATGGCGAGGCCGGGCTGCGTGTCGCGCAAGGAATCATGCGACAGCAGCGAGGTCGGGATGGCGGCGGGCGGTCGCGCGTCGAGCAAGAGGTCGCTGTGCATCAGCAGCGCGCGAACCTTGACGACGTCTTCGGGGCGATCGAGATCGGCGCTCACGCTGCGCTTGTTGGTGTTGAGCCAGGCGAAATAGCCGCTCTCATGGCGGCCGTCGCCGGCATCGACCAGCGGCGGATACTGCCGCGCCTGATCGCCACCGGGCGGTTCGATCTTGATGACGTCGGCGCCAAAGTCAGAAAACAATTTGCCGCAATAATCTAGCGTGTCGCCGGATCCGACGGTCACGACGCGCAAATTCGACAGTGGCAAGCTTGGCATTTCCGCCCGATCTTTTTGTTGTTCGGGCGGCATCTTGTCGGGATCGGTGCGGGCGTCAAGTCAGCCGGCGCGGACGCGCGGCGCGGATGTGGCGAGCGACAGCGACATCGCCGAAATCAGCGGCTTCATGAAGAAGGCGTCGTTGGCGGGGTAGATGTCGGTAGGCAGTCCGTGCGCCTTCAATTCGTCCGACACCACCGGGCCTACCGACGCAATCGGCGTAATGGCCAGCGCTGCGCGCAATTGCTGATCGCGGCCGTGTGCGGCGGCGGCCTCGAGCAGGCGGCGGACCTGGCCCGAACTGGTCAGTGCGATGGCATCGACGCGCCCCGCCGCCATTTCGTCGATCGCCGACAGGATGTTGGCCTCGGCCGCCTTGGAGTCATAGACATAGGGCAGCACCGTATCGACCTCGGCGCCGCAGGCTTCGATCGCGCCGATCAGGACGCTGTGGTCCTTTTCCGGATATAATTGCAGGCCAAGGCGGTGGCCCTTCAGGTCCACGCCCGACAGCATGGTGGCGATGCCTTCCGAGGTCGGCGTCTGCGTGGTGGCGTCCGGTTCCAGCCCGATTTCGCGCAACGCGCGGCCGGGCTTCGGGCCGCGGGTGAATTTGCGCGACGGGCGCAGCGCGGCGACGAATTCCGCCTCGACGCCGAGTCGGCGCACCACCGTCATGATTCGGCGCAGGCCTTCGCCGGTCATCAGCACCAGATCTTCGAACGGACGCGCGATCGCACGGCCGATCCAGGCTTCCACGGGGGTTGGATCTGGCACGTCGTTGATGGTGAACATCGGGCATTGCAGCACGTCGGCCCCCTGTTCGGCGAGCAGTCGGGCAAATTGCGCTTCTTCGCGGGTCTCCAGGATCAGGATGCGATAGCCGTTGAGCCTGTCAGCCATATCGTTCACTCCCGTTTGCCCTTTTGCCCGTTAACAGGGTGGCAATGACGTCCATATTGCGGCGCAAGGTGTGATTGGCGCAAGACCGCTGCGGATGCTAGAGCAGGGCTCGATCAACCGGTTTCCTGCGAGCAGATCAGCCTTATGCCCCACCACCAGTTCGTCCTGACCCTGTCCTGCCCCGACCGCCCGGGCATCGTCTCCGCGGTCTCCACCTTCCTCGCGCATAACGGCCAGAACATCCTCGACGCGCAGCAGTTCAACGATGTCGAAACCGGGCATTTCTTCATGCGGGTGGTGTTCAACGCCGCCGACGTCAATGTCGATCTGCCGGCGCTGCAGACCGGCTTCGGTGCCATCGCCGAACGCTTCAAGATGGACTGGCAGATGCGCGACCAGGAGACGCGGCGCCGGGTGATGCTGCTGGTGTCGAAGTCCGACCATTGCCTGGTCGACATCCTGTACCGCTGGCGCACTGGCGAGCTCAACATGATCCCGACCGCGATCGTCTCCAACCATCCGCGCGAGACCTACAAGAATCTCTATTTCGGAGATATCCCGTTCCACTACATGCCGATCACCAAGGAAACCAAGCGCGAGCAGGAGCTGGCGATCTGGGAACTGGTGCAGTCGACGCAGACCGATCTGGTGGTGCTGGCGCGCTACATGCAGATCCTGTCGGACGAGATGTCCGGCAAGCTATCGGGCAAATGCATCAACATCCACCACTCGTTCCTGCCGGGCTTCAAGGGCGCGCGGCCCTATCACCAGGCGCATGCGCGCGGCGTCAAGCTGATCGGCGCCACCGGCCACTACGTCACCAGCGATCTCGACGAAGGCCCGATCATCGACCAGGACGTCGAACGCATCAGCCACCGCGACACGCCGGAAGACCTGGTCCGCAAGGGCCGCGACATCGAGCGTCGCGTGCTCGCCCGCGCCATGCGCTATCACCTCGAGGACCGCGTGATCCTCAACGGCAAGAAGACCGTTGTGTTCGTGAACTGAGGTTGCTTCTCTCGCCCCGCAAGCGGGGCGAGAGAAGTCCGTGCATGTTGGCACGGTCTACCGCATCATTTCCGCGGAGGGCGATGTGGCCGGGTCGGGCCCGGGCTTCGCCGCTGGCAGTACCAGCTTTTCTTCGCGCTCTTTCATCATGGCGTCGTATTCCGGCGTGCCCGGGCGTGGCGGCGCGTTGGCCGGCAGGCCGCCGGCCCAGGCCGGAATCAGGTCGGCCATGCCACCGGCAACAAATGAACTGATCGAGCCGCAGCCAGCGAGGCTGTGACTCATCAGGATGATGCCGACCAGGACGGCGACATGGCGTGGAACGGGCATGGATCACCGGACGATAAGGGCCGGCCGAATGTATCAGCTCGGCAAATCGATGCAGGCCTAATCTTGAGGCACGGGCCACAGGAGGAGCATATATGCAAAGAGATGCCGTATTCTGCAAAAACAATCATTTGTTTCATATAACCGGATTGCATTAGCTATCTCTGCGAACGATGACAGCTTTCTTCGTCGGCGGAGGCCGCAGGCAGAACGGTGCTAACGGAGAAACCATACCGGAAACCTTTGCAAGGTACTAAAATACCTGGTGTTTTGTTGCGCGGAATGACATTTCACGCCGGCTTGGGGCGACCGGGGACGTTGCAGTAATACTTTTGGCCGCGGGATCAGGCCCAAAGTTGCGATTGACGGCGGCCCGCGCAACTGAGACGTGATACTTCGTCATGATGTAACGACTGAATTTCGAGGGTCGCCGCAAGAACCGGAAAACGCGGTTCGGCGACCGGACCGACCAGGGGAGAGTAAGATGTCCAGGATGAGCAAGATGATGCTGTCGGCGGTGGCCGGCATCGTGCTTGGGGCGGCGACGGCGGCGCAGGCGCAGGAGACCGTCAAGATCGGCCTGATCGTGCCGATGACCGGCGGCCAGGCCTCAACCGGCCAGCAGATCAACAATGCGATCAAACTTTACATGCAGAAGAACGGCGACACCGTCGCCGGCAAGAAGATCGAGATCATTCTCCGCGACGACGCGACGCTGCCCGACAACACCAAGCGGATGGCGCAGGAATTGATTGTCAACGAGAAGGTCAATGTCATCGCCGGCTTCGGCGTGACGCCCTCCGCGCTCGCCGCAGCACCGCTGGCGACCCAGGCGAAGGTCCCGCAGATCGTGATGGCCGCCGGCACCTCGATCATCACCGAGCGCTCGCCCTATATTGCGCGCACCTCGTTCACGCTGGCGCAGTCCTCGACGATCATCGGCGACTGGGCCGCCAAGAACGGCATCAAGAAGGTCGCCACGCTGACCTCGGACTACGCGCCTGGCAATGACGCGCTGGCCTTCTTCCGCGAACACTTCACCGCCGGCGGCGGCCAGATCGTCGAAGAGGTCAAGGTGCCGCTCGCCAACCCGGATTTTGCGCCGTTCCTGCAGCGCATGAAGGATTCCAAGCCGGACGCGGTGTTCGTGTTCGTACCGGCCGGGCAGGGCGGCAACTTCATGAAGCAATATGCCGAGCGCGGCCTCGACAAGTCCGGCATCAAGGTGATCGGGCCGGGCGACGTGATGGACGACGATTTGCTCAATGGCATGGGCGACGCAGCCCTCGGCGCCGTTACCGCACACATTTATTCCGCGGCGCATCCGTCGCCGATGAACAAGGAATTTGTCGCCGCCTACAAGAAGGCCTATGGCACCCGCCCGGGCTTCATGGCTGTCGGCGGCTATGATGGCATTCACCTGATCTACGAAGCGCTGAAGAAGACCGGCGGCAAGGCCGACGGCGATTCGCTGATCGCGGCGATGAAGGGCATGGCCTGGGAGAGCCCGCGCGGCCCGATCTCGATCGATCCGGAGACCCGCGACATCGTGCAGAATGTCTATGTCCGCGAGGTCAAAAAGGTGGACGGCGAATTGTACAACGTGGAGTTCGCGACCTTCGAGGCCGTCAAGGACGCCGGCAAGACGAAGAAGTAAGTATAGTTAAGCGACGCTGATGATGGCCCCCTCCCCCTTGTGGGGAGGGTCGGCCGAACGAGTGACGATGCGACAGCATCGTCGGGAGTGGAGGCCGGGGTGGGGGTAGCCACGGGCTCCGGAATTTGTGGCACCCCCACCCGTCACGTTTGTTCGCTCCGCTCTCAAACGCGCCACTCTCCCCGCAAGGGGGAGGGTTAAGAAAGAAAGCGCTCCGACTACATGACTCTTCTCACCATCCTGTTCGACGGCGTCGCCTATGGCATGCTGCTGTTCGTGCTGGCCTGCGGCCTGGCGGTGACGCTGGGGCTGATGAATTTCGTCAATCTGGCGCATGGCGCCTTTGCGATGGTCGGTGGTTACGTCTGCGCGGTGCTGGTCAACCGCTCCGGCCTGCCGTTCTTCGCAGCACTTCCGATCGCCTTCCTCGCCAGTGCTGCGATCGGCGCGGTCGCGGAGCGGACGCTGTACCGGCATCTCTACGCCCGCAGCCACCTCGACCAGGTGCTGTTCACCATTGGTCTCGTTTTCATGTCGGTGACGGCCTGCGACTATTTCATGGGATCGTCGCAGGTCTTCATCCAGTTGCCGGCCTATCTGCAGGGCCAGATCGACATTTTCGGCCTCAATGTCGGCCGCTACCGGCTCATGATCATCGTGATCTGCGGTTTGCTGACGATCGCCTTGCAGATGATCCTGTCAAAGACCCGGTTCGGCAGCCGCTTGCGCGCCGCGGTGGATGATCCGCGCGCGGCCTCGGGCCTCGGCATCAACGTGCCGCAGGTGTTTGCGCTGACCTTTGCGTTCGGCTGCGGCCTTGCCGGCATGGGCGGCGCGCTCGGCGCCGAGATCCTCGGCCTCGATCCGTACTTCCCGCTGAAATTCATGATCTACTTCCTGATCGTCGTCACCGTCGGCGGCTCTTCCAGCATCACCGGGCCGTTCTTGGCCTCGCTGCTGCTGGGCATCGGCGACGTTGCCGGCAAATACTACGTGCCGAAGCTCGGCGCCTTCGTGATCTACACCATGATGATCGTGATCCTGATCTGGCGCCCGAACGGCCTGTTCGGCCGCACCAGTGCACGGTGAGGACGCCATGACCGTGAATGAATCCCTGCGCGCCCAGGTGGGCACCTTCGCCATCCAGCGCGGCCGCTGGCATTGGGGCGAGGCCGTGTTCTGGCTGCTCGCCGTGGCCTGCGTATTCCTGTTTCCTAACCGCTATCTGATCCTCACCGAGATCGCCTGGCTGGCGCTGTTCGCGATGTCGCTCGATCTGATCCTCGGCTACGCCGGCATCGTGTCGCTCGGCCATGCCGCCTTCTTCGGCTTCGGCGGTTATGCCGCGGGGCTTTTGGCGTTGCATCACGTCGTCGATGAGCCGGTGCTGGCGCTCCTGGTCGCAGGGCTTGCCGCGATGGCGCTCGGCTTCGTGACCTCCTTCCTGGTGATGCGCGGCACCGATCTGACCCGGCTGATGGTGACGCTGGCGATCGCGCTGTTGCTGCGCGAGCTCGCCAACCGTTTTTCCAACATCACCGGCGGCTCCGACGGCCTGCAGGGCATCGAGATGGCGCCGATCCTCGGCCAGTTCTCGTTCGATATCTTCGGCAAGGTCGGCTTCATCTATTGCCTGGCCGTATTGTTCGTCCTGTTCCTGCTGGCGCGACGGATCGTCCACTCGCCGTTCGGCCTGTCGCTGCGCGCCATTCGCAACAATCCTCTGCGCGCCTCGGCGATCGGCATTCCGGTCAACCGCCGCCTGATCGCGATCTATACCATCGCGGCGTTCTATGCCGGTGTTGCCGGCGCACTGTCGACGCAGACCACGGCGTTGGCCTCATTGGACGGCTTCGCCTTCGACCGCTCGGCCGACCTGATGCTGGTGCTGATCATCGGCGGTACCGGCTATCTCTATGGCGGACTGATCGGCGCGGTGATCTTCAAGTTGCTGCAGGAGCTGTTTGCAACGCTCACGCCGCAATATTGGATGTTCTGGATCGGCCTGGTGTTGGTGGCGATCGTGCTGATAGGCCGCGAACGCCTGCATCGCTGGGTGCTGTACGTGCCCAACCTCGTGCTGCGCCGGTTCGGGGCGAAAACCCCGATCGCGCTGGCAGAAGGGGACCGGCCATGACCATCGCGCTGGAAACCGTCAACCTGGAAAAGAAATTCGGCGGGCTCAGGGTCACGAGCGATCTCAGCCTGAAGATCGAGTCGGGCGCGCGGCACGCGCTGATCGGTCCGAACGGCGCCGGCAAGACCACGGTGATCAATCTGTTGACCGGCGTGCTGACGCCGGACTCCGGCCGCATCCTGCTGGAGGGCCAGGAGATCGGCAGCCTGCCGGTGCACAAGCGGGTGCTGCGCGGGCTGTCGCGTACCTTCCAGATCAACCAGCTCTATGCGGATCTCACGCCGCTGGAAACCATTGGCCTCGCCGCCTCCGAACATCTCGGCCACGGCGGCGACTGGTGGCGCCGCATGGGCACCCGCGCGGACGTCAATGACGAGATCGCGGAAAATCTGTCGCGCTTCCATCTGCTCGACGTGATGAATGAGCCGACCGCCACGCTACCCTATGGCAAGCAGCGTCTGCTGGAGATCGCCGTGGCGCTGGCCACCAAGCCGCGCGTGCTGTTGCTCGACGAGCCCGCCGCCGGCGTGCCGGAGAGCGAGCGCCACGACATCCTCTCCGCGGTAGCCTCGCTGCCGCGCGACGTCACCGTGCTTCTGATCGAGCACGACATGGATCTGGTGTTTTCCTTCGCGGACCGCATCTCGGTGCTGGTCGCCGGCGCCCTGCTGGTGGAGGGGGCGCCCGACGAAGTCGCGCGCGATCCCCGCGTTAAGGCGGTCTATCTGGGCGAGGGCGCCGATGTCTGATCTGTTGACCATCGACCAGCTCTGCGCCGGCTACGGCCAGGCCGTGGTGATCCCGAAAATGACGCTTGCCCTCGGCGAGGGCCAGGTGCTGGCGCTGCTCGGCCGTAACGGCACCGGCAAGACCACGCTGATCAATTCCATCGTCGGCGTCACCCGCCGTTTCAGCGGCTCGCTGTCGCTCGGCGGCCGCGACCTCACCGCGATGCGCGCCGACCAGCGCGCCCGCGCCGGCATCGGCTGGGTGCCGCAGGAACGCAACATCTTCAAGTCGCTCACCGTGGAAGAGAACATGACCGCCGTGGCGCAGCCCGGCGAATGGACGGTGCGGAAAGTCTACGAGATGTTTCCGCGGCTGGAAGAGCGCAAGGCCAATTTCGGCAACCAGTTATCCGGCGGTGAACAGCAGATGCTCGCCGTCGGCCGCGCTTTGGTGCTCAATCCGCAGGTGCTGCTGCTCGACGAGCCGACCGAGGGCCTGGCGCCGATCATCGTCGAGGAACTGCTGGCGGCGCTCGGCAAGATCACCCGCGCCGGCGGCATCTGTTCGATCATCGTCGAGCAGAATGCGCAAAAGATTCTGGGCCTCGCCGACCGCGTCGTGATACTGGAGCGCGGCAGCATCGTGCATGATGCCGCCAGTGCCGCGCTGAAGGCCGATCCCACCGTGCTGGAGCGCTTTCTCGGCGTGGCCGGGGCCGCGAAACATTGAACCGGTCACGCCGGGCCGACGATGCAAACGAATATCTGGGAGTGAGACCATGCTGAGAACCACCGCCCCGTTCCGCGCCGACGAAGTCGGCAGCCTGCTGCGCCCGCAGAAGATCAAGGACGCCCGCGCCAAGCTCGAAAAGGGCGAGATCACCGCCGACGACCTGCGCAAGATCGAAGACTCGGAGATCGAGAAGGTCGTGCACAAGCAGGCCGCGATCGGCCTCAAGCTGGCGACCGACGGCGAGTTCCGTCGCTCCTGGTGGCA
Source organism: Tardiphaga sp. vice154 (assembly GCF_007018645.1). Lineage (NCBI taxonomy): Bacteria > Pseudomonadati > Pseudomonadota > Alphaproteobacteria > Hyphomicrobiales > Nitrobacteraceae > Tardiphaga > Tardiphaga sp. vice154. The sequence goes on along the minus strand of NZ_CP041399.1, from coordinate 4,005,093 downwards.
CTTCGACTTTCTCAGCCTGCTGACCGGCTGCGAGCTGTATCACCCCGACCATGGCATCCAGTTCGCCGGTGTGCAGACCCGGCAGGATTCCGTGCGCGTGATCGGCAAGCTGGATTTCCCCGACGACCATCCGATGCTGGCGCATTTCAAGTTCCTGAAGCGCCATGCCGACATCGCCGGCGTCACCGCCAAGATGACCATCCCGTCGCCCGCCGTGCTGCACTTCCGCGGCGGCCGCAAGGCGATCTCGCCGGATGTCTATCCGGATCTCGACGTGTTCTTCGAGGATCTCGCCAAGACCTACCGCAAGGCCGTCAAGGCGTTCTATGACGCCGGCTGCCGCTATCTGCAGTTCGACGATACGGTGTGGGCCTATCTGTGCTCCGAGGATGAACTGGCCAAGCTGCGTGCGCGCGGCGAAGAGGCCGATGGCCTGCAGCAGATCTATGCCCGCATCATCAACTACGCGATCGCCGAGCGCCCCGCCGACATGGTGATCACCACCCACGTCTGCCGCGGCAACTTCCGCTCGACCTGGATCTCTTCGGGCGGCTACGAGCCGGTCGCAGAAACGCTGCTGGCCGGCACCAACTATGACGGTTACTTCCTGGAATATGATTCCGAGCGCGCCGGCGGCTTCGAGCCGCTGCGCTTCCTGCCCAAGGGCAAGAAGGTCGTCGTGGTCGGCGTCATCACCTCGAAGTTCGGCGAGATCGAGAAGAAGGAAGCCGTCAAGGCACGCCTGATGGAAGCCGCCAAATTCGCGCCGCTGGAGCAGCTCGCGGTGTCGCCGCAATGCGGCTTCGCCTCGACGGAGGAGGGCAATCTGCTCAGCGAGGAAGAACAATGGGCCAAGCTGACGCTCGCCGTCGATGTGGCGAACGAAGTCTGGGGCAAGTAAGCGCTTGCAATTTACGAGGGCCCATGTGGCGCTCCTAAATACCATGGGTCCCCGCGAACGCGGGGACCCATACCCTCCGACGCCGTAATAGAAACGCAGGCAGAGCCACGCTGCCTCGTGTCTGTCATAGCTACAGCGTGTATGGGTCCCCGCGTTCGCGGGGACGACGCGGCGGGTGTGGCTTCGACTGAGCGTCGCTGCAAACGCGCGAGAGATCAACGCCCCTGCGGCGGTCGCACCACCAGCACCGAGCATTTGGCGTAGCGCACCACATGGCCGGCGTTGGAGCCCAGGAAATAGGTCCGCATGGCCGGGCGGTGCGAGGTCATCACGATCAGGTCGGCCTTGATTGCCGCGGCTTCCTCGAGAATCTCGTGATAGATGCCGCCCTGTCGCACGACATGCGAGACGCTGGCGGGGTCGATGCGGCAGTTTAGCGCCACCTGCGCCAGGGCTTCTTCGGAGGACTCGCGCTGCTGGGCGTCGAAATCCGCCGGGACATATTCCGCTAGCATCACCGGCGTCATCGGCAGCACGTTCAGAAGCCGTACCTTGGCGCCGAACGTCTGCGACAGCAATGCAGCCTGGGCGATCGCGGGCTGCGCGAGTTCGATCTCTGACAGATCGATCGGAACCAGAATGGACGTGTACATGGGCGCCTCCGTCGTGCCGGAGCATAGCACGACAGCGCCCGGCCGCGTGCGGCTATTCGCCCTTCAGCAGCTTCGGGGTGACGAACTGCGCGAGCTGGCCGCCGCGGAACGCCACCTCGTTCCAGTCGGCGATGGCGAAGTCGATGATGACGATGCTGCCGGTCGGCAGGTTGCGCGCGATGGCGTGGCGGCCATCGGCGTCGCCGCCGTCGATAAGGCCAAGCGCCAGCTCGTGCAGGCCGGGATTGTGACCGACGATCACCAGCAGCTTTGGGTCCTCGACCGCCGCGTCGCGGATCACTTGAAGCAGTTCGGCAGGGCCCGCGCCGTACAGCTCTTCGAGATGCGCGACCACCGGCCGGGCATCCGGCAGTTCGGCGGCGACGAGGTCCCAGGTCTGCCGGGCGCGTGCGGCGGTGGAGACGCAGACGAGGTCGGGCAGCGGCGGGTGCCGGTTTAGCCAGGCGCCCATCGCAGCGGCGTCGACCAGACCGCGGTCGTCGAGCCGGCGGTCGAAATCCTTGCCGCTCGGCGCGTCCGTTTCGGTCTTGGCGTGACGCAGCAGCAGCAATCGACGCATGGCGCGGTCTCGATTCGGCAAGAGGGCGCCGGGGCGCCGGATGCTCAGCGGATTAATCGACCTGCGCGGCGAGGACAAGGTGACAAGCACCGAACGGATCCGTAGAAAACGACATGACCGAAGCTTCCGCAAGTACGACCGATCGCCCAGGCGCCGCAGGGCCGGAGCGCACGCGGCTGGGCGTCGATCTCGACGTCGACATTTGCGTGGTGGGCGCCGGGCTGGCGGGCCTCTCGGTGGCGCTGGCGGCTGTGCGCATGGGCGCCAGCGTCGCCGTGCTGGAAGGCCGCCATATCGGCTGGAACGCATCCGGCAACCAGTTCGGCACCGTGATGCCCGGCTTCGGCCTGCCGCTCGCCGACCTGATTGAGCGGGTCGGGCTGGAAGATGCCCGCGAATGTTGGGCGTTGTCGCAGGAGGGCGCGGAAGCCGTGCGCGCCTATGCCGCGGAAGACAGCATGCCGGGCCTCGCGCGTAGCGATGGCGCGCTGGAGGTCTCCAATGTCGATGTCGGGGACCGGCTGATTGCGCGGCTGCAGATGCTCGGCGAGGATTTCGATACCGAGGTCGAAGGCTGGCAGATCGACCGCGTCCGCGACGTGCTCAAGACCAAACGCTATTTTCATGGCGTGTATTACCCTCGCGCGTTCCAGATCGACGGCCCGGCCTATCTGCAGGGGCTGGCGGCGCTGGCGCGCGCAGCCGGGGTGCGGATTTTCGAAGATACGCCGGTGGTCAACCTGGACGCCGCCGGCATCCGCAAGCGCATCGTGACCCCCTCAGCGCGGCTGCGGTCCTCGCAGGTCGTGCTGGCCGGCAACGTGCATCTCGGCGAACCCGCGCCGCGGCTGGCGCAGACCCTGCTGCCGGTGTGGCGCTATGGCGCGATCACCGAGCCGCTCGGCGAGCGCCTGGCGGAGGCCATCACCTTCACGGGTTCGGTGACCGATACCGACGGCATCGACCAGTTCCGCATCGTCGGCGGCGACCGGCTGATGTGGTCGGGGCCGGAGACCAGTTGGGAGGCCCGGCCGCAGCGCTACGCTGGCGCCATTGCGCGGCGGATCCGCACGGTGTTTCCGCAGCTTGGCCGCGTCGCGATCGCCGAGACCTTCGGCGGCGCCATCGGGCAGACCGTGCACGGCATGCCGCAGATCGGCGAATTGCGCCGCGGCCTCTGGGTCGCCAGTGGCTTTGGCCGCCAGGGCCTTAACACCACGGCGATGGCCGGGCAGTTGATTGCCGCCGGGATGCTGCACCGCGACGACCGCTGGAAGCTGTTCTCGCCGTTCGAACTGGTCTGGGCCGGCGGCCGCACCGGCCGCATCGCCGGCTACGGCGTCGGCATCTGGAACCGCCAGAGTGCGGCGTTGGCCGGCACGCTGGCGCGCTACCGCGAAGGCGCGCGGGCTAGGGAACGGGTTCGCCAACGTCGGCTGGCGGAGGCCAATCTGCGGGCCGGCACAAGCGGGCCGCAGCCGCGCCCGTCGGGCGAGGATTCCACCGGATGATCTGCACCTCGCAGCAATGTGAGAGAAATCTCTGGCGGCGGGTGTAACTTCGCGGTGCTTCGCCCGTATCTTTGGGCGAACGAGGTCACGTCTCGACCTCCCAGGGAGACCATCATGATCGACCGCCGATTTTTTCTCACCACTGCAGCCGGACTGGGGGCGCTGATGACGTTCAAATGGCTCCGCGTGTCGCCGGCCGAAGCCGCCGACGAGAAGTTTGAAGTCACCAAGACCGATGCCGAGTGGCGCGCACAACTGACGCCGCAGCAATACGAGATCCTGCGCAAGGAGGGCACCGAAAGGCCGTTTTCCAGCCCGCTGAACAAGGAAAAGCGCAAGGGCACCTTCGCCTGTGCAGGCTGCGACAACGTGCTGTTCTCGTCGGAGACCAAGTTCGAGAGCGGAACAGGCTGGCCGAGCTTCTGGCAGCCGCTGCCCAACGCGGTCGGCGAGCGCAAGGATTCGACGCTCGGCATGGTACGCACCGAGATCCATTGCCGGCGCTGCGGCGGTCATCTCGGCCACGTCTTCGACGACGGCCCGAAGCCGACCGGCCTGCGCTACTGCATGGACGGCTTTGCGATGATCTTCAAACCGGCGACCCCGTCGGCGAGCTGATTTCGCTTACGAACGGACCGGCGATATCAGGCGCTGGTACCGGCAATTATTTCCGCGCTAGGCAATTGTGCCCCGGTCGAAAGACCGGGGCTTTTCTTTATTTCATTGAAAACATGGCGTTATTTGTCTTGGCACGGGGCTTGCGACACTCACTTCGAATGCGGCCATCAGTTTTGGCAACCGGCGGGCCGCCCGGATCGAAGTTGGAGACAATGTTATGGGTATCTTCGGCGCGCTGACTACCTCCGTTGCGGGCCTGCGGGCAAACTCCTACGCGCTGGAGAACATTTCCGGCAACATCGCCAACTCTCAGACCACCGCCTTCAAGCGCATCGACACCAGCTTCCTCGATCTGATCCCTGATACCGGCAATTCGGCGCAGCTCGCAGGCTCTGTCAAAGCAGGCTCGCGCAGCACCAACACCATCGCCGGTTCGGTGACCTCGTCATCGGTGGCGACCTACATGGCGATCAATGGCGCCGGCTTTTTCGCGGTCCAAAAGCCAGGCAGCGTCTCGGATTCCACGCCGGTGTTCGACGGCGTCAACAAATACACCCGTCGCGGCGACTTCACGCTCGACAAGAACGGCTACCTGGTGAATGGCGCCGGCTATTACCTGCAGGGCGTCAAGATCGATCCGTCCACCGGCAATCCGGCCGGCAGCACGCCGGCAGTGATGCGCTTCCAGAACGACTTCCTGCCGTCGCAGCCGACCACCAAGATCGACTACCGCGCCAATCTCGCCAGCTATCCGCTGACCACCAAGCACAACACCGCGGTGGTCGGCTCGGAACTTCTGCGCTCGGCTGACTTCGTGTCCAACCCGCGACCGCTGGGCACGCCGGCGACGCCGTTCGGCAATACCGCCACCACCGGCAATGCGCGGACCAACTTCGAGACCCCGGCCGTCGCGATCAAGGCGGCCACCAAATTGCTGAGCGCAACGGGAACGGATTCGCTTCCTGCCGGCTTCATCGCCGGCGACACAATGACGCTCAAGGTCACCAATGCCGGCGTCACCACGACCAAGACAATCTCGTTTTACAACGGCGGCGCCGCGCCGGCGCCGGTCACTGGTACCACTTTCATCGATCTCTCCGCCGCGGGAAGCACCGTCGGAAGCCTGCTGTCCACGATCGACGGCCTCACCGGCACGACGACACCGTCGAGCATTTCGGCGACAGGCGCCGTCACGCTGAATACCGGCACCGCCAACGACTTCTCCCTGACATCCTCGTCCGCAGCAGGCTTCGGCTCGCTGGGCTTCTCCGGCACGGTCACGGCGCTGCGCACCGGCGGCGGCACTGCCGGCACCGGCGTGGTGATCGGCAGCGACAACCAGACCTTTCTCAACGAGTCGATAAGCGGCGGCGCGGCCACCGCCTATGACGGCAACGGCGCGCCGGTCAGCCTCCAGTTCCGCTGGGCCAAGGTTGCCTCGGCCACCACAGGCGGCACCGATACCTGGAACCTGTTCTACCAGACCAATCCCGCCGCCACCGGCTCCGCCATTGCCTGGCAGAACGTCGGCACCGATTTCAAGTTCGGCACCGACGGCCAGATGCAGCCGGTGATCGGCCAGATCACGTTGAGCGGCCTGACGGTCAGCGGCGTCAGCCTCGGCAACGTCACGATGGCGTTCGGCACCGGCGGCCTGACCCAGTTCGCCGACACCAATGGCAACGCCCAGGTCAACCAGTTGCAGCAGGACGGCTACGCCGCCGGCCAGTTGAAGAGCGTCTCGGTCAGCAACCAAGGCCGCGTCGTCGGCAGCTACTCCAACGGCCGCAACATCGATCTGGCCGAAGTCAGCGTCGCGACCTTCAACGGCGCCGACTTCCTGAAGCGCATCGACGGCGGCGCGTTCGAAGTCACCAACGAATCCGGCCAGCCGCTGTACGGCAAGGGCGGCAGCATCTCCGGCGCGTCGCTGGAATCGTCGAACACCGACATCGCCGACGAATTCACCAAGCTGATCGTCACCCAGCAGGCTTATTCAGCCAATACCAAGGTGATCACGACGGCGAACACGATGGTGCAGGATCTCCTGAACGTGATGCGATAATCCGCGCGGCATTCGCCCGCGGTTTTTGAGAGCGGTAGTCAGTCATGAGTCTAAACGACGCACTCTCCATAGCAATGGCCGGCCTGCGTGCGAACCAGGCCGCGATGTCGCTCGTCTCGTCGAACGTCGCCAATGCGGAGACGCCCGGCTACGTCAAGAAGACCATCAACCAGGTCGCGACCAATGCCGGCTATGGCAGCAGCGTCACCATCGTCGGCGTCAACCGCGAACTCGACCAGTACATCCAGGCGCAGTTGCGCACCGAAACATCCGGCGCGGGCTATGCCTCGCTGCGGTCGAACTTCCTGCAGCAGTTGCAGGGCATGTATGGCAATCCGGGCTCGACCGGGACGCTGGAGGCGGCCTTTGCAGGCCTGACTACCGCGGTGCAGGCGCTGGCGACCAGCGCCGACAGCCAGTCGGCGCGGATCGGCGTCGTCAACGCAGCCGCGGTGCTGTCGCAACAGCTCAATTCGATGACACAGGGTATCCAGAGCCTGCGCGGCGCGGCCGAGACCGACATCCGCGGCTCCGTCGACGACGCCAACGCGCTGATGAAGCAGATTGCGACCATCAACAACTCGCTGGCAGCCAATCCGGCCGGTGGTACCTCGACGGATTCATCCACGGCGGCACTGCTCGACCAGCGCGACCAGTATATCACGAAGCTGTCCGGTTTGATGGACATCCGCGTCACCACCAACGGTGCCAACCAGGTCACGGTATTCACCGGCTCCGGAGTGCAGCTGGTCGGCCAGGAAGCCGCGACGTTGTCGTTCAACGCGCAAGGCACGGTGACGCCGAACACCGAGTGGAGCGCCGATCCGTCGAAGAGCAAGCTCGGTTCGGTGATCGTGTCGTTCGCCAATGGCGGATCGATCGACCTCACGGCCACCGGCGCGATCAAGTCGGGCAAGATCGCCGCCTATACCGAACTGCGCGACAAGACGCTGGTCGAGGCGCAGGACCAACTCGACCAGTTCGCGGCGCAGATTTCCAGCGCGCTGTCGGACAAGACCACGGCGGCCACGATCACGATTCCGACGGCCGGCTCGCAGACGGCGACGCTCGACGTGTCGGGGATGCAATCCGGCAACGTCGCCCATCTGTCGTATACGGACGCCAGTAACGTCAAGCACCAGATTTCGCTGATGCGGGTCGACAATCCCAGCGTACTGCCGTTGTCGAATAATGTGACGGCGGACCCGTCCGACGAAGTGTACGGCATCGACTTTTCGGCTAGTCCGGCGTCGATCGTGGCGCAGATCAATACCGCGCTGAACGGCCGGCTGACAGTGACCGGCGCGTCGCTGTCCGCGCTGACGGTCCAGAACAACCCGACGCTGACCACGCTGACGGCGGCGTCGGTGACCACCACGGCGTTGCCGGGGTCGCTCACCTCAGGCAACCCGCAGGTGGCGCTGTTCACCGATACCGGCTCTTCCTACACCGGCGCAATCAGCGGTTCGGGATCGCAGATTACCGGCCTTGCCGGACGTCTCACGGTCAACAGCGCGCTGTTGGCGGATCCGTCCAAGCTGGTGCTGTACGGCCCGACCACGGCCGCCGGCGATACGACGCGCGTCGATTTCATCATGTCGCGGCTGACCAAGGCGACGTTCCAGTACACGCCGTCCGACGGTGTGGGCAGCGCCAGCGCGCCTTTCAAGGGCACGCTGCTGAGCTACATGCAGCAGTTCACCAGCGCGCAGGGCGCCCAGGCCAGCGCGGCGAAGCAACTGGCCAGCGGCCAGGATGTGGTTCTTGCAACGCTGCAGGGAAAGATGACGACCACCTCGGGCGTCAATATCGACGACGAGATGGCGCACCTGCTTTCGCTGCAGAACGCCTACTCTGCCAATGCGCGCGTGATGTCGACCGTGAACGACATGTACAAAACCCTGATGCAGGCTTTCTGAGGTAACAGTCATGACCATTAGCGGCGTCAGCGGACGGACATCCTACATCGGCTCGGGCATTCTCGACCTGCGCAGCCAGCTCGATACGCTCACCCTGCAGCTGTCGAGCGGCAAGGTGTCCACCACCTATGAGGGGCAGGGCAGTGGCCGTAGCCTCGCCATCACCCTGCGTTCGCAGATCACCGCGATCGCCGGCTATTCCGATACGGCCGTGAACCTGAACACCCGGATCGGCGTCGCCAACCTGTCGCTGCAGCGGCTCGCGCAAATCGGGTCGACCGTCAAGGGTGCGGCGGTCAGCGCCGGCACGACGCTGGACAATACCGGCCAGACCGCCGGGCAGAAGACCGCGAACCTGTCCTTCGTCGACTCGGTCGACATGCTGAACACCAAGTCCGGCGACCGCTACCTGTTCTCGGGCCGCGCCACCGACACGGCGCCTGTGGCTTCGTCCACCGATATCATGGACGGCGACGGCATCAAGGATGGCCTGAAAACCGTCATCGCCCAACGCAAGACGGCGGATCTCGGCACCGGGCTGGGGCGCCTGGCGATCGCGCCTCAGGCCGTTGGTTCGACGGCGGTAGCGATTTCCGAGGAGACGCCGGCAACCGTGTTCGGCATGAAGCTGACCAATGTCGCCTCGACGTTGACCGGCGCGACCGTGACCGGACCGACCGGGACCCCGGCGGCGATCTCGGTCAATCTCGGCGCCACTAATCCGAACCCCGGCGACAAGGTCAAGTTCACCTTGACGCTGCCGGACCAAACCCTCGAGACCATCGAGATGACAGCGGTCGCCGCGGGCACGACGCCGCTGCCATCCAACAGCTTCGAGCTCGGCGCCACCACCGACATCACCGCCAGCAATCTCAACGCCGCGCTGACCACATCGGTCGGAGGTCTCGCGAAGGGCACGATGGTGGCGGCCTCGGCGATCGCGGCCGGGGACAGTTTCTTCGACACGCCGCCGATGCGAGTCGGCGCGGGCGGAGCCTCGGCCACCGCGCTGGTCGATGGCTCGGCCGACACCGTGAGCTGGTACAAGGGTGAACCCGACATTCCGGCCAACGGCTCGGCCCGCGGCTCGGCCGTCGCCCAGGTCGACCAATCGATCACCGTGAATTACGGCGCCCGTGCCGACGAGCAGGCGCTGCGCTCGCAGCTGCAGACGGTCGCCGTCTATGCGGCGTTCTCGATCGACGTTACCAATCTGACCAATCCGGCCATCGCCAAGGCCGCCAATGCCCAGGTCGCCGCGCTGAACCAGCGGGTAGCGCTGAACCTGGCCCCGGTGGCGGGCACGCAATCGATCCAGGACATCCAGGCCGACTTCGCTGGCGCGTCAGTATCAATCAAGGCGACGACGGACCGTCAGACCCAGACCAAGGCGCTCAGCGAGACGCTGCTGAATTCCATCGAAGGCATCGATGATAACGAGGTCGCCGCCAAGATCCTGGCCCTGCAGACCGCGCTGCAGGCCTCGTATAAGACGACCTCGACGCTGTACCAGATGAGCCTGGTCAAGTTCCTCTAGGCGTTAGTCTCGTCATTGCCGGCGTCGCGTCACATGGATGCATCACAGGTCCGGCTACGCCGCAGCCTGGCTGTCGCACCAAATGCGCCACATCTCGCGATAGGCGGTCTCGATATCCCGGGCGAAGCCCGAAAAATCCATCATCGGGCTGCGCGCCATCATCTGCCGCAGGTCTCGTCGCAAGGCTCGCCGCCGGTCGAGATCGGCCGCCAGCGCCACGGCGCGCGCGACATAACCTTCTTCGTCGGTCGCGATCAATTCGGGCAGCCCGATGTTTTCCAGGATAGAGGCGCATAGCCGGGCGGTGAAATACCCACCGGCCAGCGCCACCACCGGAACGTTCATCCACAACGCATCGAGCGTCGTGGTGCCGCCGTTGAACGGAAACGGGTCCAGCGCGATATCAATCCTGTCGTACAGCACATACTGGTTCGAACGCTTGCGGGGTTCGAGGATGACGCGGTCGACGGGCAGGCCCAGGCGCGCCAGCCTGGTCAACGTCTGTGCTTTGAAGTCGGTGCCGTCGATGCCAATGATTTCCAGCAGCAGTCGCGAATCCGACACGCGCTCAAGAATCTCCGCCCATCGCTCCAGCGTGCGATCGGTGACTTTCGAGAAATTATTGAAGCAACCGAAGGTGACGTGAACGTTGTCATCGCTGGGAACATGATCGATCGGGGCGGAGATATCCCGGCGCGGCTCGTAGCAACAGAACGATTTCGGCAGCCGCCAGAGCGTTTCGGTATTGTACCGCTCCGTCATGCCGACCGGATCCGTGTGGGGGTCGGTGATCCGGTAGTCGATCGCGCTCACCCCGGTGGTGGTGGTGAAGCCCAGCCATGTGGCCTGCACCGGCGCTGGCTTGCGGGCAAACACCAGCAGCCGATTGGCAGCCATATGGCCAGACATGTCGATCAGGATATCGATCGCATCGCTCTCGATCAGATCGGCTGCGGCATCGTCATCGAGATAGCGTATATTTTGCCAGCGATCGAAATGCGGCTTCAGGCGAGCCGTCACCTCGTCCTCTTCGGAGATCGTGGTGTAGGCAAAAATCTCGAAATGGCGTTTGTCGTGGTGCGTCAGTAATGGTTCGAAGAAGTAGTTCACGGCGTGGCTGCGGAAGTCGCCGGAAACATAGCCGATCCGCAGCTTGCGGTCAGGGTCTATGGCGTTGCCGAAGGGACGATGGCGGAGCAGGGCGGCTGATATGTCGCGGTCGAACAGACGGGCCTGATCGACCACCACTTCGTGCGGAACATCGGCGTAGCCCAGCATCATGATCAGGTTGTTATGCGCGCTGACAAGGTCAGGCTTGGTGGCGACCGCCGCGCGGTAGTTTTCAATCGCCTCGTCATTGCGACCCTGGCCCTTCAGGTTTCCGGCAAGGTTGTTCATGGCTTCCGCATAGTCGGGCCTGATCGACAGCGCGTGCCGATAAGCTGTTTCCGCCTGCTCGATTTCACCGAGATCGGAGTGGGCGTTGCCCTTGTTGTTGTAAGCTTCGACCAGTTGCGGATCGAGGCGAATGGCTTCGGAAAATCGTGCGATCGCCTGCGGAATCTTGCGTTGCTCGAGCAGAATGGCGCCGATGTTGTTGTTCGCCTTGGCCATATCGACCCCGAGCGCGATCACCCGGTCGTAACACGCGATCGCCTGGTCGAGCCGGCCGGCGTCCTTGTGCAGATTGCCGAGATTGATGAACGGGTTCGCAAAGCCCGGCTTGAGTTCAACGGCTCGCTCGAAATGACGCAGCGCCTCATCGCGCCGGCCGATACCGAGCAGCGTCGTTCCCAGATTGTAATGCGCTTCAGCGAAATCAGGATGGATTTCCAACGCGCGCTGAAAGCTTTCGATAGCGGCAGTCGTCCGCCCATTGTCGCGCAGCAGCGTGCCCAAATTGTTATGGGCGAGCGCAAAACCAGGGTCGAGTACGATGGCGCGCTCGTAACACTCTGTCGCCTTGGTGATGTCCGATGTCTTGCGGAAGAAATTGCCGAGATTGTTGTGGGCCACGGCGTGCCCGGGCATTCGCCTGATATTGTCCTGGTGCTGTGCCAGCGCAGCATCCAACTGGCCGTCTTCCATCAAGACGTTGGCAAGATTGTTTCGGGCATCGAAATAGTCGGGGTCCAGTTCGATCGCGCGGCGCAACGAGCGAATGGCTTCCTGGTGACGTCCCAGGCCGGCAAAGGCGCTACCAAGATTGCTGTGGAACGACGCAATAGCGTCGTTCTGGGCCATGGCGCGGTTGATCCATTCGACAGCGGCTTCCATCCGCTCGTCCTGGATCGCCAGCACCCCCATCATGTGCAGCGCATCGATGTGGTCGGGCGCTTCGGCGAGAACCAGCTGCAGGATTCTGAGCGCTTCCGCCAGCCGCCCGGCCTTCTGGCACACCACCGCTTGCTGGATCGCTTCGGCGTGTCCGATCCGGGCTCGCAGTTCCATCGCCTCCGGACCGTTCAGGCCGCGGCTGGCGGCGCGGTCCAGAATGTTTCGGGCATCGCTGCTGGCGCCGGTGAGCAACAGGGCCTCGGCAAAGGAAAACCAGTACTGGCCTTCGGCGGGGTTGGCCTGCAGCGCCGCCGTCAGGAGCTTCAGCGCATCGTGGGGTCTGCCGCGCCGAAGGCTGATGAGGCCGAGCCCATGATTGGCAGCGGCGTCGTCGGGATTCGAGCTGAGAACGCTGCGAAACAGCCGTTCGGCGTCGGCAAACCGGCCGGCGCCAACATGCGCCAGCGCCTTGCGAATCGCCTTGTTATCGGACCGCAGCGTTACATTCATGAGAAGACCAGCAAGCGAGAGAGATGGCGCAGCATAGGCGATTCTCTCGCAAAGCGTGCTGCCTGCGTCATATCTCAATACCGCAGGTTTGAAGCGTGCCGCGCTCGAGGCGTGCCGCTCGTCCGTTTCGCGCCGTCCCTGCACACGGCGGTCATGCGATCCTGAAGGATTTTGTCGCAGTCGCTGAAGTCGATTTGTAGTATTCACGTACTGCCCGCTCAAAAAAAGAGAATGAGCGGTGAAATTTATTTTTCGCAGGCGCCGTCATGCCTACCGTCAATTTGGTCATGAGATACCACAAAACCCCAATCCGCATGAGAGACGCGAATGGGCAGGCCGGTTGATTCAATTGCAGAAAAGACGTCCGTCGATGAGGTCGGGGTACCCTGATCCGTAAAATGTGTAGTTGAGTTGCCCGCGCGGAGCGTGACAAACTTGCGCGGTCCGTTTTACGCATTGTTAGAGTCTGACGATCATCTTCCGTGCAGCGATCAAGAAGATCGTAGTTCAGTTTACCAGGAAGGTATCTAACATGGCCGGCATTACCCTTACGTCTGCAGTCCGTCAGAATTTGCTCTCGCTGCAGTCCACTGCATCGCTTCTGTCAGAAACCCAGAACCGCCTCTCGACCGGTAACAAGGTCAACTCGGCGCTCGACAACCCCACCAATTTCTTCACCGCCTCGTCCTTGAATTCGCGTTCGAGCGACATCAACAATCTGCTCGATGGTATCGGCAACGGCGTGCAGATCCTGCAGGCCGCCAACACCGGCATCACCTCGATCCAGAAGCTCGTGGACTCCGCCAAGTCGATCGCCAACCAGGCGCTGCAGACCACGGTGGGCTACACCAAGTCCTCGATCACCAGCCTCGCCACCACCGGCGCGACTGCTTCCAACCTGCTCGGCCCCTCTGGCGCTCCGACGACTGCCGCTTTCACCGGCGCAGCCGCCGTCAACAACCTGACCACTCCCGGTACGCTGACCGGTGCGACCAAGTTGTCCGGCGGTGCCAACTCCGACTCGTTGACGACCAGTTTCGCCGCCAACGACACGCTGACCGTCAACGGCCAGACGCTGACCTTCAAGGCTTCGGGTGCTTCCGGTGCCAATGAAATCAACATCACCGACGACGTGACTGCGCTGCTCGGAAAGATCGACGGTCTGACCGGCGCAACGGGTTCGACCGTGACGGCTGGCAAGCTGGTCATCAACACCGGCACCGCTTCGGACCTGACGATCACCAGTTCCGCTGCAGCGCCGCTGGCTGCTCTTGGTCTCAGCACCGGTGTTACGCAGGCCCGTACGGCTGGTTCTGCTCCGGCTCTGCAGGGCAAGGTCCTGACAATCGGTGCAACGGGCGGCGGTACCGCTTCCTCGATCACCTTCGGCACGTCCGCCGGCCAGGTCGATACGCTTGACAAGCTCAACACCGCTCTGTCGACGAACAACCTGCAGGCCAGCATCGATACGACCGGCAAGCTGACCATCACCACCACGAACGATGCGGCTTCGGCCAACATCGGCACCGTCGGCGGTACTGCGTCGACCACTTCCACTGTCGGCTTCAACGGCCAGAGCGTCGTCAACGCCGTCAAGGATCCGACCTCGCAGGCGACGCGCGCCAGCCTGATCGCCCAGTACAACCAGGTGATCGATCAGATTGAAACGACGGCGAAGGACTCGTCCTTCAACGGCGTCAACCTGCTCAACAACGACACCCTGAAGCTGACCTTCAACGAAACCGGCACTTCGAAGCTCAGCATCTCCGGCGTCTCGTTCGGCCCCGGCGGTCTCGGCCTGTCGAAGCTGACGGCGGGTACCGACTTCACCGACAACGCGGCGGCAAACAAGACCCTTGCCTCGCTGACTACCGCCTCCACCACGCTGCGCTCGCAGGCCTCGAGCTTCGGTTCGAACCTGTCGGTCGTGCAGATCCGTCAGGACTTCTCGAAGAGCCTGATCAACGTGCTGCAGACCGGTGCGTCGAACCTGACGCTCGCCGACACCAACGAGGAAGCGGCCAACAGCCAGGCGCTGTCGACCCGCCAGTCGATCGCGGTGTCCGCGCTGTCGCTCGCCAACACCGCCCAGCAGGGCGTGTTGCAGCTGCTGCGCTGATCTCGGCGAACAATATCAACGAAGACCGGGCGGCGGGGGAAACCCCGCCGCTTTTTCGTGAGGTGTTCGTGCCGGACCAGAGAAGCCGCGGCCGAATTAGGGTTCTGTTAACTACGTTACTCCGATGGAGAAAAACCCGACAGGCTATTCTACAGATCGAATTACCTACTAAGCTACTGCTCTACCTGCGTATTCGCTAATCGGCCCGGAACAGGGGGCGCGCAATGCCGACAAAGCCCGCGTCGGATTTTACGCTGCGTTAATTTTTGTAGTCGCATCGTACCTTCAGTGCCCAAGAAGGGCGCGTTTCGAATACCAGGAAGGTACTCAATTATGTCCGGCATTACCCTTACGTCTGCAGTCCGCCAGAACCTGCTCTCGCTGCAGTCCACTGCATCGCTTCTGTCGGAAACCCAGAACCGCCTCTCGACCGGTAACAAGGTCAACTCGGCGCTCGACAATCCCACCAACTTCTTCACCGCATCGTCCTTGCACTCGCGTTCGAGCGACATCAACAATCTGCTCGATGGTATCGGCAACGGCGTGCAGATCCTGCAGGCCGCCAACACCGGCATCACCTCGATCCAGAAGCTCGTGGACTCTGCCAAGTCGATCGCCAACCAGGCGCTGCAGACCACGGTGGGCTACACCAAGTCCTCGATCACCAGCCTCGCCACCACCGGCGCGACTGCTTCCAACCTGCTCGGCCCCTCTGGCGCTCCGACGACTGCCGCTTTCACCGGCGCAGCCGCCGTCAACAACCTGACCACTCCCGGTACGCTGACCGGTGCGACCAAGTTGTCCGGCGGTGCCAACTCCGACTCGTTGACGACCAGTTTCGCCGCCAACGACACGCTGACCGTCAACGGCCAGACGCTGACCTTCAAGGCTTCGGGTGCTTCCGGTGCCAATGAAATCAACATCACCGACGACGTGACTGCGCTGCTCGGAAAGATCGACGGTCTGACCGGCGCAACGGGTTCGACCGTGACGGCTGGCAAGCTGGTCATCAACACCGGCACCGCTTCGGACCTGACGATCACCAGTTCCGCTGCAGCGCCGCTGGCTGCTCTTGGTCTCAGCACCGGTGTTACGCAGGCCCGTACGGCTGGTTCTGCTCCGGCTCTGCAGGGCAAGGTCCTGACAATCGGTGCAACGGGCGGCGGTACCGCTTCCTCGATCACCTTCGGCACGTCCGCCGGCCAGGTCGATACGCTTGACAAGCTCAACACCGCTCTGTCGACGAACAACCTGCAGGCCAGCATCGATACGACCGGCAAGCTGACCATCACCACCACGAACGATGCGGCTTCGGCCAACATCGGCACCGTCGGCGGTACTGCGTCGACCACTTCCACTGTCGGCTTCAACGGCCAGAGCGTCGTCAACGCCGTCAAGGATCCGACCTCGCAGGCGACGCGCGCCAGCCTGATCGCCCAGTACAACCAGGTGATCGATCAGATTGAAACGACGGCGAAGGACTCGTCCTTCAACGGCGTCAACCTGCTCAACAACGACACCCTGAAGCTGACCTTCAACGAAACCGGCACTTCGAAGCTCAGCATCTCCGGCGTCTCGTTCGGCCCCGGCGGTCTCGGCCTGTCGAAGCTGACGGCGGGTACCGACTTCACCGACAACGCGGCGGCAAACAAGACCCTTGCCTCGCTGACTACCGCCTCCACCACGCTGCGCTCGCAGGCCTCGAGCTTCGGTTCGAACCTGTCGGTCGTGCAGATCCGTCAGGACTTCTCGAAGAGCCTGATCAACGTGCTGCAGACCGGTGCGTCGAACCTGACGCTCGCCGACACCAACGAGGAAGCGGCCAACAGCCAGGCGCTGTCGACCCGCCAGTCGATCGCGGTGTCCGCGCTGTCGCTCGCCAACACCGCCCAGCAGGGCGTGTTGCAGCTGCTGCGCTGATCTCGGCGACTCAGACCAACCAAGACCAGGCGGCAGGGGAAACCCTGCCGCCTTTTTCGTAGCGATATACCGCTGAGAGGCCCGGAAAGCTCAATGCTTTCCGGGCTTTTGCCGTTTTGGGACAGTATCTGCGGGCGCTTAAGGAGCTGTTAACCATAAATTAAAGGGTGCCTGCTCATAGTCGGGCTAAGTAGGAAGCAGGCAGGCCGAGAATCGGCCGCGTTTGATCCGGTGACATCCCCCAGGGATGCGTCGAGATCCCTCTTCCAGAAGGGCGTCAACATCACCGGCTGCGTCGTGGCGATCTCCTTCGCCTTGGACGTTTGCAAGCGTCGCGCGACTGAAGGTCGACGTGCCGCGAGGATCAGGAAGGTTACAACATGTCAGGCATCGTTCTCTCGGCGTCCGTTCGTCAGAATTTGCTCGCGTTGCAAAACACGGCAGAACTGTTGTCGACCACCCAGAACCGGCTATCGACGGGCAAGAAGGTCAACAGCGCCCTCGACAATCCCACGAATTTCTTCACCGCAGCCGCGCTCGACAGCCGCTCCGGTGACATCAACAATCTGCTCGACGGTATCGGCAACGGCGTCCAGGTGCTGCAGGCGGCCAACACCGGCATCACCTCGCTGCAGAAGCTGGTAGATACCGCCAAGTCGATCGCAAACCAGACGCTGCAGATTCCGGTCGGCTATGGCGCCAAGTCGACCATCACGACGCCGATCAATCCCGGCGCGACGGCTGACAACATTCTGGGAACGTCCGCCAAGCTCGACAACACCTATGTCGGCACCGCCGCCAACAACAAGCTAACGGTGCCCGCCGCCATCACCGGTGCGACGCTGCTGTCCGGGGGCGCCAACACCGACTCGGTCGCGAACAGCTTTGCAGCGGGCGATACCATCACCGTGAACGGCCAGAGCCTGACTTTCAAGGCTTCGGCGGCCTCGGGCAACAATGAGATCAACATCACCGACAGCGTTACCACGCTGCTGGCAAAGATCGATACGCTGTCGGGCGGCACCGGCTCGGGCGTCACTGCCGGCGCCATCACGTTGCACACCGGTACGGCGTCGGATTTGACGATCACGAGTTCGAATACAACCGCGCTGGCCGGGCTTGGACTGGGCACGTCGGTGTCCCGCGCACGAACCGCAGGCCCGACCGCGCTCGGCGGGCCGCCGGCGCTGACGCTGTCGATCGCGGCAACCAACTCGTCCAGTGTGGCGAGCAACATCACGTTCGGCACCGCCAGCGGCCAGGTCTCGACGCTCGCGCAGCTCAACGCCGCGCTGGCCCCGAACAACCTGCAGGCTGTCATCGATCCGACCGGCTACATGACCATCACCACGTCGAACGATGCGGCGTCATCGACGATCGGCGCCATCACCGGCACCGCCGCCGGCGTCGGCAAGCTGTTCAACGGCCTCGCCGGGTCCGCGCCGGTGACCGACTATGCCTCGCAGACTTCGCGCGCCAATCTGGTCGCGCAGTACAACAACATCATCGATCAGATCACCACGACCTCGCAGGACGCCTCGTTCAACGGCATCAACCTGCTGGCGGGCGATCAGCTCAAGCTGGTGTTCAACGAGACCGGCAAATCGACGCTGAACATCGCCGGCACCACGCTGACGCCGGCCGGCCTCGGCCTGCGCGCGATGACCAAGGGCACCGACTTCCTCGACAACACCTCGGCCAACAGCACGCTCAACGCGCTGAACATCGCCAGCAGCGTGCTGCGCTCGCAGGCCTCGGCACTCGGCTCCAACCTGTCGATCGTGCAGATCCGTCAGGACTTTGCCAAGAACCTGATCAACGTGCTCGGCACCGGCTCGTCGAACCTGACGCTGGCCGACACCAATGAGGAAGCGGCCAACAGCCAGGCGCTGTCGACGCGGCAGTCGATCGCGACCTCCGCGCTGGCGCTTGCCAACACCGCGCAACAGGGCGTGCTGCAGCTGCTGCGGTAACGCAAGACGTGCCGCGACAGGCGCGCGCCGCATAGAGGCTCGCCGTCGTCGCGCGGCGGGCACGCGCGGCACCACCGTCTTCCACTTTTGGCTTCAACTGTACGTCTGATCGATGGTACAAGGATGCACCGCCGTGCGGTGCCCATCATCGATCCGCCGTGCTTCGAATCCCGGAGGTCGCGCGGGAGAAGGAGACCGGAATGCCCTTGCGAGTCGAACTGAAACCATTCGAACGAATTGTCATCGGGCAAAGCGTCATTACCAATTCGGATACCCGCACCGCATTCCTGATCGATGGCGATGCGCCGATCCTGCGCGAGAAGGATATCCTCACGCCGGAGACGGCGAATACGCCGGTGAAGCGGATCTATCTCTGCGTTCAGATGATGTATCTAGAGAACGACATCCCGAAGTACCAGGATCTTTATTTTGGTTTCATCGGCGAATTGATCGAGGCGGTTCCGAGCTTTCGCGAGCAAATCGAGGAAGTGAGTAAGCTAATTTTAAGTGGCGCTCTTTACAAGGCTCTTAGAGAATTGCGCGGGCTTATGAAGCGCGAAGACGACCTCCTGAGGTAATTCATGTCGACAGGTGCCAACGCCTACGCTCGTACCGCCCAGACCACAGCTTCTCCCCGGGACATCGAGGCGCAGGCGCTGCTGATGGCGGCACGCAAGCTTCAGGAAGTCATGGCCAACTGGGCCACGACCGACGAGGGTCTCGACGACGCCCTGATGTTCAACCGCAAGCTCTGGTCGATCTTTCTCGGCGAAGCGATGGATAACGCCAGCCCGCAATCGGTCGAGGTTCGCCAGAACATCGCCAACATCGGCATCTTCGTCCTCAGCCAATGCGCCGCCCTCAAGGTGAAGCGCGAGGTCGAGAGCCTGCAGCCACTGATCGACATCAACCGCAATATCGCCGCCGGCCTCAGCGGTCGCGGCTAACTCTCGCGCCACGCACGACAGATGAACCGACCGTTAACGGTCCGTATTGCTTAGTGTGTGCTGGTATTTCTTGCGACGATTTCGATCGTTGCGCATCGGCAGGACAACGCGATGGCCGACATCATGAGCATCCTCTCCGCGGGCTACAAGACGGCCGTGCCGACGACGACCGGCAAATACGTCGCCGTCGATCCCGACAAGTTCAAGGGAAGCTGGGAAGGCACCTACGCCAATAAGAAGACCTTCAAGGTCGATGTGCTGCAGGTCGACGGGTTTCGCGCTCAGGTGAAATATAGCAGCGCCGGAACGGTCAAATTTCAGCAGGTGCTGATCAAGGACAATGCGTTCCGGATCGGTGATACGAAGGTTCAGGTGACGGGCACCAACAAGGCGACTATCAAGAACGCCGTGACGGATCCGGTGACCGGCAGCACCTTCCTCGATACGGCTTACGCCAAGCGAAGCTAGGCCGGCGCTTCACGCCGTGCGATCGGTCTCGATCCGCCGGTCCTGCTGTTTGGAATCCATCTCGCGCAGATAGGCGCGAGCGCGCAGTCGGGACTGTTCCGGGTACTGGTTGATGACCTGGTTGGTCGTCTTGTCGATCGACACGAAAACGATCGCTGCAGCGTCTTTGTCGATGATGACGCCTTGCGAGATTCGATTGCTGTCGACCTGCCGGTTGCTGCTCGGAGACACTCCGGGACGCGGTAAAGCATCCGATGCGCCGACGGTCCTGTCCGGCGGGAGTTCGGTAGGCACGGCTGCGCGTACCGCCTCGGGAGCAGGTCTAACCAGCGGCGCTGCCACCGGCGCCCCCGCCGGTTTGATGCTAAAGTCGGTACCCATGTCAGCCCTCCTGGCCTCAATAGATCAATCCCGACCCCTATCCCAGCGGGCAGTATGTAGCAATCACGTAAATCGAGCGATGCTGAATTCCAGAAGATTTTAGTCAGTATAAAGGTATTCCGGCATCCATAAGGTGTTCTTTTTCGATACTACATGGTGCGGTTGACGACGATCGGCGTGCGGTTGACGCGGCCCGGTTGCGCGTTGCGGCCCATGGCCGTGTAGGTCTGCGGAATGTTGCGCTTCTGGATTTCGGTGTTGACGCCGCGCACGATTCCTTCCGACACGGCATGCGCGGTGGCCAGCACGGTGAGATTGACCTGCAGCATGGCCCGGAACACGTCATGGTGGCGATGCAGCGCCGACAACAGATCGGGCGTGGTCTGCGCCAGGTATTTCTGGCTCGCCTTCAGCAGCGTGATCATGGCGATGTAGCGTCGCGAAAGCTCGTTCTTGTTCTGCTCGAGCTTCAGGGCCTCGCGCACCTTGCCGGCACGCACCAGCTCGGTCTCGCGCTCGATCACGGCGAGCAGGGCGTTCATCACTTCCATCATCGCTTCGGCAAGCTTGCGGGCCTCGGCGGGGGTCGCTGCCGGCGGCGGCGGTGCGGCGATGGCGACGGGTTCGGGCTGGCGTTGGGCGTTGTTCATGGCGGTGTCCTTCGGCGTTCCTGGATCAGGCGGCGCGGTTGGCTTGCTGCAGGATGAGGGTGCGGAACACGTCGTTGGAAATGCCGACGCCGCCGGCCTTGGCGAAATTTTTCGAATATTGCTCGGTCAGCATCGAGCGCCACGGGCCGGTGCCGGCCGTGTTGCCGAACGGGCCGTCGGCCTTGATGCCCGATGTCATCTGCGAAAACATCGAATTCAGGAACATCGCCTCGAAATCCTGCGCCTGCGCCTTGGCCTTCTTCTGCACCTCCGGCGATACTTTCGTCAGCGCGTCGGTGAGCGTCAGGTCAGGCCGGCCATTGATGGTCGGATGCGCGGTCGTGTAGGGGCTGAAGTTGTTGGCGAGCATCACATCACCTCGATGTCGGCCTGGATCGCGCCGGCGGCCTTGATGGCCTGCAGGATGCCGATCAGGTCGCGGGGACCGATGCCGAGGCCGTTGAGGCCGTCGACGAGTTGCTGCAGCGACACGCCGTCCTTGACCAGCGCCAGCTTCTTGCCGTCCTCGCTGACGCCGACGCGGGTGCTCGGGGTTGTGACGGTGCGGCCGTTCGACAGCGGCGCGGGCTGGCTGACATTGGCGCCTTCCGAGATCGTCACGGTGAGGTTGCCCTGTGCCACCGCCACGGTGGCGACCCGGACGTCGCGGCCCATCACGATGATCCCGGAGCGCTCGTCGATGATGATCTTGGCGGCCAGATCCGGATCGACCTGCAACTGCTCGATCTCGGTCAGCATGGCGACGACGTTGCCCTTGAATTCCGGCGGGATGGTCAACTGCACGGTCGAGGGATCGATCGGCTCGGCGCTCTTGGAGCCAAGAAAATCGTTGACGGCGGCGGCGATCCGCTTGGCGGTGGTGAAGTCAGGGTTGCGCAGCGCCAGCCGCACTGTGGGCAGGCGGTTCAGCGCGAATTCGATCTCGCGTTCGATGATGGCGCCGTTGGCGATGCGGCCGACGGTCGGCACACCGCGGGTGACGGAGGCGGCGGCGCCTTCGGCGGCAAAGCCGCCGATCGCGACCGAGCCCTGGCCGACCGCGTAGACATTGCCGTCGGCGCCGAGCAGGGGGGTGACGAGCAGGGTGCCGCCCATCAGGTTCTTGGCGTCGCCGAGGGCGGAGACGGTGACGTCCATCCTTGTACCCTGGGTGCCGAAGGCGGGCAGGTTGCCGGTGACCATCACGGCGGCGACGTTGCCGGTGCGGATGGTGGCGCCGCGGATGTTGACGCCCATGCGCTCCAGCATCGCCTGCAGCGACTGCTTGGTGAACGGGATGTTGTTGAGGGTGTCCCCGGTGCCGTTGAGGCCGACGACCAGGCCGTAGCCGATCAGCTGGTTCTGGCGGACGCCTTCGATATTGGCGAGATCCTTGATCCGCGAGGTCGCCCCCGCCGAGCCGACGGCCAGCGCCAGCGCAAGAAGCGCCGAAACGGCTGTCCAACAGAATCGCACCGAACGTAAGATAGGCATCCTCTGCTCCCCGCTGAGGTTTGGGCCGGACCTGTCGCCACTCCCATGACGACGATCCAGCATTAACTATGCGAGCGCCGTGCCAGTCCCTCGGGAGTGGTCAAGCGATTGATAATGCTGATTATTAGCTGAATTGGCGCGTGCGTTCGGCCGTCTGGGCCGCGGCGAAACTGCCGCCGACGGCAGATTTTGCCGGGTCGTTCATGATTGATTAACCATAAAAGACGACCTTTCCGGAGCGGGTTCCGTTTACGCTGCCGAGTCATGATCCCGGCGTGCAAACCGCTCCGCGCGGCCAACCCGGCCTTTCATTCGCTGGATATGTCGATGCGCATTTATGGTCCGAACGGCACCACCCTGGGTTCGCCTTCGTCGAGCACGAAGCGCACCGGCTCGACCGGATTCTCGCTGCCTGATACGGCGGCGGCGTCCGAGACCCGCCCCGCCGTGGCGCCGCGTCCGGCCAACAGCCTTGATGCGCTTTTGGCCATGCAGGGCGTCGAGGACGCCACCGAGCGGCGCAAAAAGTCGGTCGCCCGCGGTCGCGGCGCGCTGGATGTGCTCGACGAACTGAAACTCGCCATGCTCACCGGTTCGTTCGACGCCAATACCGTCGCCAGGCTTCGCGCCGCGGCGGCGGACCTCAAGACATCGTCCGGCGATGCCGGACTTGATTCGGTGCTGTCAGAGATCGAACTACGGGTCGAGGTCGAACTCGCCAAGGCCGGCCAGGTCTGATCGGCGGCACGCCTAAAGTAGCAGGCGCTTGCGTGGTTCCCTCCCGGAAAGCGGGGGCGGACGGTAAATAGGTGCTCCGGACGATATTGTCTGTCACATGGCGGAGCTATATAAGCTGCGGCGCGGCAGATCCTTTCCGCCGCCTAGCACGGAAATGGATTGGCCTTGGACAAGTTGAAAAGCTATCGCCCCTCCGAAAAAGAGCCCTTCATGAATGATCGGCAGCGCGAATATTTTCGCGGCAAGCTGCTGGCCTGGAAGGAAGAGATTCTGCGTGAGTCGCGCGTGACCCTGCAGACGCTGCAGGAAGAAAACGTCAATCACCCAGACCTCGCGGACCGTGCCTCCTCGGAGACCGACCGCGCCATCGAGCTCCGCGCCCGCGATCGCCAGCGCAAGCTGATCTCCAAGATCGATGCTGCGATGCAGCGGATCGACGATAATACCTACGGCTATTGCGAGGAGACCGGCGAGCCGATCTCGCTGAAGCGCCTCGAGGCCCGCCCGATCGCCACGCTGTCGGTCGAAGCGCAGGAGCGCCACGAGAAGCGCGAAAAGGTCTATCGCGACGAATAGTTTTCTTTCTTCAACGGCCGCCCATCGGGCGGCCGTTTTTCGTTGGGCCGGCCGTCGTGGCGGAGCGCGACGTCGCTCAGGTGGCGCGTTTCAGCAACTCATACACCACCGGATTGTCGGCACAGCTATTGAACCCGCATTCGAGCAGGGTGGAGAGGACATTCGCGGCGGTCAGCGCGATCACCAGCCAGACCGCCACGGTCGCGAAACGGCCGGTCGAGGGCGGCGAAGCGTCATGCGCGAATTGTCGGTCGGACAGCAGGATGGTGGCCAATAGCGCAATGGCCAGACCGAACCCGATGAAGGCCCACGTGTAATAGTGATAACCGAGCAATGCCGTGCCGTAGCCGGCGTCGCCGGGCAGGATGTGCAGCAAGATCTGGCGGCCCGAGACGACGGCGCCGATCACCGCGGCGAGCATCGACAGGGCGTAATGACTGGTTCGCAGGCCAAAGCGGATGTTGAGGATCGGACCCACGGCGAGCAGCGCGATCATCACGCGCTGCAGCAGGCAGAGCGGGCAAGGCAGCTCGTGCAACACCAGTTGCGCAGCGAACGCCCCTGCCAGCATCAGCGCCACGCCATAGAGGCTCAGGACATTGAGGGCGACGGCGCGGGCGGGTGTAAGCTGCATCAGAATGACAGTTTCAGGACATCGGTCGCATGATGGAGATAGACCGCACCACAGGCGATCAGCACGGCGCCAAACAGCGGCAGCGCCACGGCACGAGCGCCACGCCACGCAGCCAGCATGACGACGGTAATGGCGAGAAACAGCGCGGTGAATTCCATGATGGCTCCAGGTAACAATCTTTATGACCGATTCGCGCCGCTTGCTGTGCGGCTATGAAGCCGCAAGCGGCCGCTGCAACGGCGTCGCGCTCGATGCGCGACGGCGAGCCGTTTCGATCCGGATGTGCGGAATCGTGTCGGGGGCAGCGCAGGCGATCTAGTGACCCGGCTTCGCGGCCTTGCCGCGCAGCCGGCTCCACACCGGTGCGATGACATAGTTGGCGACCGGGATAAGGGCGGTGCCGAGCAGCAGGCCCACTACGCCCGAGCCCGCCGCGGTAACGATCCAGTGGACCGCTGCCGACGCGGCAGGTACCGCTGCCGCTGCAGGGGCCGCGAGCCCTTTGATGACATGCTCGATCTGCGGCAGGCCGTATTCCATGAGGCCGTGGACGATGATGCCGCCACCGACCCAGATCATCGCGGCGGTGCCGACCACGCCCAGCGCGCGCAGGAAGTAGGGCATGCCAAGCACAAGCGCGCGGCCGAAGCCGGCCTTGGCGAGGCTCCAGGCCGACGCCTTGTCGCTCTTGGCCAGCGCCAGGCCGACGTCATCGGCTTTAACGATCAGCGCGACGCCGCCATAGACAACCAGCGTGATGCCGATGCCGACGAGGGCGAGGACCACGGCGCGGGTCAGGAACGGTCCGGCGGGAATCGCCGCCAGCGTGATCGCCATGATCTCCGCCGACAGGATGAAATCGGTCTTGATGGCGCCGGCCACCTTGTCGTCCTCCATCGTCTTGGGATCGATCGCCAGCGTCCGCACCTCGCCGGCAGGCGCCTCGTGCGGCATCACGGCTTCGACCACCTTCTCGGCGCCCTCGAAGCACAGATAGGCGCCGCCGAGCATCAGCAGGGGCGTGATCGCCCATGGCGCGAACAGGCTCATCAAGAGGGCGGCGGGCAGCAGGAACAGCAGCTTGTTACGTAGCGAGCCGATCGCGATTTTCTTCACGATCGGCAATTCGCGTGAGGCATCGAAACCGGTGACATAGCGCGGCGTCACCGCGGCGTCGTCGATTACCACGCCGGCCGCCTTGGCGCCGGCCTTGGCAGCCTGGCCGGCGATGTCGTCCACCGAGGCCGCCGCCACTTTGGCAAGGCCTGCGATGTCATCGAGGAGGGCGATCAGTCCGATGCTCATGGAAACCTCTGGCTGGGATCGTCCGCAACATGCATCGAGCGCCCGCTATCAAACGCCTTAGCTCGCGACCTGTTCAATGAAAACCGCGGAGGCCGGCCAAGTTGTCGCAACCGCGGGCTCGGTCCGGCGCTGCCGCCGCTCTCGGCGGGGCGGCCCCATGTGCTGGAATGAGGCTTGCTTCTTGCCCGGCGGGCTGCAATCTGGCTGCCTCATTCCCTGCCACTCCCAAGAGATCATCCCCTATGAGCCAGCTCCTTGTCCACGTCGGCGCCTTCACCTTCAACGCCAAATTCGAGGAGGAACTGGCGCCGAAAACCGTCGCCGCCTTCAAGAAGGCGATGCCGTTCGTCAGCCAGGCGATCCACGTGCGCTGGAGCGGCGAGGGCGTCTGGATGCCGCTCGGCGACCTCGATTTCGGCGTCGGCTACGAAAATCACACCAGCTACCCCGCGCCCGGCCATATCATCCTGTATCCCGGCGGCATCAGCGAGACCGAGATCCTGCTCGCCTATAGCGGCGTGCACTTCGCCAGCAAGATGGGCCAGCTCGCCGGCAACCATTTCATCACCTTGACCTCCAACCTCGATAAACTCCCGGAAATGGGCAAGACCGTGCTGTGGAAGGGCGCGCAGGACGTGCGTTTCGAGCTGGTGTGATGACCACGGAATACCCCCGCGATCTGCGCGGCTACGGCCGCAATCCGCCCGATCCGAAATGGCCGGGCGGCGCCCGCATCGCCGTGCAGTTCGTGGTCAATTTCGAGGAAGGCGGCGAGAACAACATCCTGCACGGTGACCCTGCCTCGGAGGCGTTTTTGTCCGACGTGCTCGGCGCGCAGCCATGGCCGGGGCAGCGCCACGCCAATATCGAATCGATGTTCGAATATGGCTCGCGCGCCGGCTTCTGGCGGCTGTGGCGGATGTTCGGCGAGCGCAAGCTGCCGACCACGGTGTTCGGCGTCGCCACCGCACTTCTGCGCAATCCCGAGATCGTCGCGGCGATGCAGGAGTCGCACTGGGACATCGCCAGCCACAGCCTGAAGTGGATCGAGCACAGGAATATGTCCGAGGTCGAGGAACGGCACGAGATTGCCGAGGCGATCCGGGTGCACAGGCAGGCCACCGGCGCCGCGCCGCTCGGCTGGTACACCGGGCGCGGCTCGATCAACACCATGCGCCTGCTGATGGAAGCCGGCGGGCTGAAGTATCTCTGCGATTCCTATGCCGACGACCTGCCGTACTGGATCAAGGGACCGAACGAGCCGCATCTGGTGATCCCGTACAGTCTCGACGCCAATGACATGCGCTTCATCAACCCGCAGGGCTTTGGCGGCGGCGACGAGTTCTACACCTACCTGAAGGACTCGTTCGACGTCTTGTACGCCGAAGGCCAGACCTCGCCGAAGATGATGACCGTGGGCCTGCATTGCCGCGTCGTTGGTCGGCCGGGCCGTGCGGCGTCGCTGGCGCGGTTTCTCGATTACATCATGAGTCACGACAAGGTCTGGGTGCCGACGCGCCTTGATATCGCCGAGCACTGGCACACCCATCTGAAACATCTCGCCGCGGACGCCCGCGCCATCGGATAACACCATGACCGAGACAACGCTCGCCGAGCTGAACACCTGCAGCAAGCCGGATTTCGTCGCGGCGCTGGCGAATATCTTTGAGTACTCGCCGTGGATAGCCGAAAAGGCAGCGGAGCGTCGGCCGTTCGCCGGCGTGACCGAACTATTCGCGGCGATGCGCGAGGTGGTCGAGCAGGCCGCGCCCGGTCAGCGGCTGGCTCTGATCAAGGCGCATCCCGATCTTGCCGACAAGACCAAGCAGGGCGACATGCTGACGGCGGAATCCAGCGCAGAGCAGAACAGCGTCGGGCTCGATCGCCTGTCGGAGGCGGAATATCAGGCGTTCGACCGGGTCAACAAGGCCTACCGTGAGAAATTCGGCTTTCCCTATATCGTCTGCGTGCGTCGCCACACCAAGGATTCCATCCTGCGTGATTTTGCGCGTCGGCTGCCGAACGATGCGGCGATCGAGATCGCGGCTTCGATTGCGGAGATCTGCAAGATCGCGGCGCTGCGCACCGACCTTTTGGTGTCCGGCGAGCATCCGCTGAAAGTGCATGGCCGGCTAACGACCCATGTGTTGGATACGCACAGCGGCAAGCCTGCCGCGGGAATCGCGGTCGACTTAGTCGAACTGTCCGACCTCGGCACGAGCCGCATCATCGCGCGGACCGTCACCAACCATGACGGCCGCACCGATGCGCCGCTGATCGGCGGCCGCCCGGTGCCGATCGGTCGCTATGAGCTGCGCTTCAGCACGGCGAGCTACTTTGCGGACAGGAACGTCCCGCTGTCCGATCCGCCATTCCTCGACGTTATCCCGCTGCAATTTTCGGTGTATGACCCGGAAGGCCATCTACACGTGCCGCTGCTGGTCACGCCGTGGAGCTACGGGACGTATCGGGGGAGCTGATCGCGGCGCAGTCTTTTCCCTCAATGCGTCGCTGCCGCCGCCACGCCCGCGGCTTCCGCCTCGGCCTGCTCCTTGCTGCCGATGCCGTTGAAGAAGGCGTTCAGCAGCACGGCGACCAGCGCGCACAGCAAGATGCCGGCTTCCAGCAGCGGGTGCAGGTCGTGTGGCAGGTTCTTGAAGAAGTTCGGTGCCACTAGCGGGATCAGGCCGAAGCCGACCGAGATGGCGACGATGAACAGGTTGCGCTGGTTGGTCTTGAAATCCACGGCCGTGAGGATCCGCGCGCCAGTGGCCGCCACCATGCCGAACATCACCAGACCGGCACCGCCGAGCACGACCAGCGGCACCGATTCCACCAGCGCGGCCATTTTCGGCAGCAAGCCGAGCAGCAGCATGATGACGCCGCCGGCGATGGTCACCCAGCGCGAGCGTACGCCGGTGATGCCGACCAGGCTGACGTTCTGCGAGAACGACGTGTAGGGAAAGGTGTTGAAGATGCCGCCCAGCACGGTGCCGACGCCGTCGGCGCGCAAGCCCTTGGTCAGGGCGTCACGGTCGATGGTCTTGCCGGTGATCTCGCCGAGCGCCAGGAACATGCCGAGCGATTCGATCATCACCACGATCATCACGATGCACATGGTGATCACCGGAATCACATGAAAGGTCGGCATGCCGAAGTGGAACGGCAGCACGCCAACGGCCCAAGGCGCGGTCGCCACCTTGTCGAGATGCATGACGCCGAGGGCGCTGGCGAGCACGGGCCGGCGATGATGCCGAGCAGCACCGAGACGTTGGCCAGAAAGCCGGTGCCCCATTTGATCAGTGCCAGGATCACGCACAGCACTCCTCGTGCCAGATCGGTTGCGCAACTCGCCGAGGGCTGGCACGAAGGTTGCTGGTCGCTGACCATTGCCACGGACGTGTCCATTCACGCTTAATGGCTTCGTCGCCGATTTTTCTGGAGGTTCCCCGCGTGCCGCTGATCAAGAACACATATGGCAAAGGCCGCGTCCGTGTGATGCGCGTTCACCGTGACGGCGACCGGCACGAGGTCAGCCAGCTTTCGATCAAGGCGATGATCGAGGGCGACTTCGGCCGAGCCTTTACCGACGCCGACAATTCGACCTCGACCTCCACCGACACCATCAAGAACATCGTCAACGTCACTGCGCGCGAGAATCTCGGGCTTTGCACCGAGGAATTCTGCCTGGTGCTGGCGCAGCGTTACCTGGACCTCTATCCGCAGGTCACCGGCGTCTCCGTCACGGCGCATGAAACCAAATGGAGCCGGCTGTCGATCGACGGCACGCCGCATCCGCACAGCTTCGTGCTCGACAGCAACGGCAAGCCGACCGTGGAGGTGACCGGCAATCGCGACGGGCTGGCGATCAGTTCCGGGCTCGACGGCTTCACCTTCATGAAATCGACGCAGTCGGGCTGGGAGAATTACTACACCGACAAATATTCGACGATCCAGCCGACTGACGACCGGATCTGCGCAACCTCGATGGTGGCGACGTGGAAATGGTCTGGCACGCCGGCGAGCTATGCGGCAGCCAATGCGAAAATCCTCGAGACGCTGCTCAAGGTGTTCTCGACCACCTATAGCCCGAGTGTGCAGAACAGCCTGTTTCATATGGGGGAGGCGGCGCTGGCCGCGGTGCCGGAGATCTCCGAGATCAGCATGTCATGCCCGAACATCCACTACCTCTTGATGAACCTGCAGCCATTCGGGCTGGACAACAACAACGACGTGTTCCTGCCGACCGACGAGCCGCACGGCCAGATCGAATGTACGGTGGAGCGGTAGGATCTTTCTTCCCTCTCCCCTTGTGGGAGAGGGTGGCCGCGCGCCAGCGCGGACGGGTGAGGGGTAAACACAAACTCCGAGCCCAATAACCCCTCATCCGACGCGGACTTCGTGCGCGCCACCTTCTCCCACAAGGGGAGAAGGAAGAGGCCACCTGGTTTGGCGTTCCAGCTACTTCCCATACTTCGCATGTAATGCCTGAAAGATCCTGTCCGGCTTGAACGGGACCTGGGTGAAGCGGATCCCTGTCGCATCCGCCAGCGCATTGCCCATCGCGGGCGCCACCGGATTGTACGGGCTCTCGCTCATCGACTTGGCGCCCAGCGGGCCGATCGAATCATAGGTCTGCGCGAAGTACACATCGGTGCGCGGCACGTCGGCGAACGATGGCAAATGATAGTCGCGGAATTTCGGGTTCACCACCCGGCCGCCATCGTCGATCACCATCTCCTCGTACAGCGCCGCACCGAGCGCCTGCGCGACGCCGCCTTCGATCTGGCCGCGCAGCTGCATCGGATTGGCGACGGCGCCAGCGTCCGCTGCCTGGACGCTCTTGAGAATCCTGATCTCGCCGGTGCCTTTGTTCACAGCGACGCGAAAGCCCTGGACGTTGAAGGCGACCGAGCGCGGCGTGCCGCCGGAGGTGCCATCGGCGCGGCGCGTGCCGTCGTTGGCCTGGATCGCGACGGCCAGTTTTCGCGCTGCATCCAGCGTGGCGTTTCCCGCGACAAACGTGCCGGCGCTGCCATAGGCGCCGGTGTCGTGGCCGCCATGGGCCGTGTCGGATTGCCGGAGGTGGATCTGCTCGACCGTGCAGCCCAGCGCGGTGGCGGCAATCTGGCGGTGCACGGTGGCCGTGCCGTTGCCGAATTCGGCGGTGCCCACGGTGAGGTCGAAATCGCCGTCGTCGCGGATCTCGATCGTCACGTCGGCGATATGGCCGCCGGGCGGCACGGTGTCGATCATGGTGAGCGCGATGCCGTCGCCGGTCAGCCAGTCCGACGAGAGATCGTGCGCGGTCGGTTCCTGCATGGCGTGTTCGACGAGGTCGAGGCACTGGTCGAGTCCGTAGCTGCCGTACAATACATCGGCATGCTGCGGGCCTGTCGCCGAGATCATCGGATCGCCCGGTTTGACGACGTTACGACGACGGAATTCATACGGGCTGAGGCCAAGCTGGCGCGCCAGTTCGTCGATCACCGATTCCACCGCAAACTGCGTCTGCGGCAGGCCGTAGCCGCGAAATGCGCCGGACGGCAGGGTGTTGGTGTAGGCTGCGACGCCATCGACTTTCTTGTTGTCGCACTTGTAGACGCTGATGCATTCGCTGCAGGCGTGAAACAGAACGGGGCCGGCATGGTTGCCATAGGCGCCGGTGTTGCTGAGCACATCGAGATGCAAGGCGGTCAGCTTGCCATCGGCGTCGGCGCCGGCGCGAATCCTGACGCGCATCGGATGCCGCGTGGCGGTACCGATGAACTGTTCCTCGCGGGTCAGCTCCCACTTCACCTTGCGTCCGGTCTTCAGCGCGCACAGCGCCAGAATGTCCTCGACGAACATTTCCTGTTTGCCGCCGAAGCCGCCGCCGACGCGCTCGCAGAACACCCTGATTTTTTCGGTCGGCAGATCGAACAATCCTGCCAGCGCGCGCCGCGTCAGGAACGGCACCTGCGTGCTGGAGCGGATGTTGAGCAGGCCGGTATCGTCGACCCAGGCCATGCCGCCATGGGTTTCGAGGTGGCCGTGCTGGACGCGCTGGGTGACGAAAATGTTTTCGTAGGTGACCGCGGACGCCGCCAGAGCTGCTGCGACATCGCCGACCTCGGCATGGGTCTGCGCCACGATATTGCGCGCGGACTCGGCTACGCGGTGCGCAGGCGTCTTGTCGGGATGGATCAGCGGCGCGCCGTCGGCAATCGCCAGTTCGGGATCGAACACCGCGGGCAAAATGTCGTAGACCACCTTGATGCGGCGGCAGGCCTCCTCGGCGATCGCCTCGCTGTCGGCGACGACGGCGGCGACTTTCTGGCCGATGAAGCGCACGACATGGTCGAGGATGCGAGTGTCCTCGGGGTCCACCTCGGTGACCTCGTGCCGCGCGGTCGAGAACAGTCTGGTCGGCGCGTCCTCATGCGTCAGCACGGCGTGGACGCCCGGCATGGCCAGGGCCTCGCTCGCGTCGATCGTGACGATGTTGGCATGCGGGTGTGGCGAGCGCAGGATCCTGATCTGCAAGACGTCGTCCATCGCGATATCGAAGGTGTAGCGCGCCGCGCCTTTCACCACGAGCGGACCGGCGGGCGCCGGCAGGCTGCGGCCGAAGGCGGTGCCGGGCTCGGCGTGCTCGACATAGGTCTTGCCATCAAGCGCATCCGCAATCGCGCGATAGCCGGTGCAGCGGCATAAATTGCCTTTCAGCGCGTGACCCAGGTCCTGGCGCTGCGCCTGGTTCAGCGAGACGCAGGTCATGATCATGCCCGCGGTGCAGAAGCCGCACTGGAACGCCTGCGCGTCAAGAAACGCCTGCTGCATCGGATGGGTGTCGCCGTCGGGCGCAAGGCCCTCGATGGTGGTGACGGCGTGGCCGTCGGCGCGAAACGCCGGGATCAGGCAGGAATGTACCGGCTCGCCGTCGATCAGCACCGTGCAGGCGCCGCAGTCGCCGGCATCGCAGCCCTTCTTGACGCCGTAATGGCCGAGCTCGCGCAAAAAGGTGCGCAGGCACTGGCCGGCGCGGGGCTGCTCTGTGAAGTCGTGGTCGTTGATCCGGTAGCTCATGGCGTGCCGCCGAGTTCGGCACGGATCTCTTCGGCAAAACGCAGCGTCATGTGCTTGCGCCAGGCCGGCTTGCCGTGGACATCGGTGTGATAGAGATTGTCGGGAATGGCATTCAGGATCGCTTCGTGCAGTTGCTCCGTTCGAGGCATTGTCGCGAATCCGAGCTGGACTGGCCGCACGGTCGAGCCCGTCACGGTAAGCAGCAAGCCGTTTTCCTTGACGGCGCCGATCAGCAGCGCGGCGGAGCGACCGACCGGGGTGAGCGCGATCTGCCGGAACGCGGAGCGGCGCCGCAGGGCGGCAAGCGGGATGTCGAGGCTGCGCAACAGGTCGCCCGGCGCCAGCGCATTGCGCTGGTCGCCCAAAATGAAATCGGTGACGGGCAGCCGGGTCTCGCTGCCATCGGCATTCCAGATCGTGCACTGGCCTTCGAGCGCCGCGGTCAGCGAGATCATCGGGCCGGCCGGCAGCGAGCAGCACAGATTGCCGCCGATCGTCGCCGTCTTCCAGATCTTGAACGACGCCAGAAAAGCGCGGCAGCACTGGTTGATGAGCGGCGCCGCGATCCAGTCCGGCGGGCAGGCCAGCGCATCGAGCTGGGCGACGGTGCAGGTCGCGGCGATCTGTAGATGGCTGTCGGTGATGGTCAGCGCGGGCCAGTTGAGGTCGGCAAGGTCGATCAGTCGCGTGAGATGGGCCTGCGGTTCGGAGAACAGCCAGGTGCCGCCCGCCAGCCACGCGTCGCCGGCCGTCCATTGGGGCAACTGTTCCCGCGCTTGCGGGCGCGCCACCGACGTGACCGTGTTCAGATCCATGGATAGGTTCGCGCTTTCACTTCAGGGCCGCTTTTGCACGACGTCGGCTTGATGGGCTAAGTCTTTGCAAGACCGACGCCAACTCGAGCCGATCCATTGAGTATTCTTGGCCGGACTGTGAATTGCAAGGCGGCCGGCTACGGCGCCGAGGAAGAGGACGAACGCATGACGGCGACCTGGATCAAAAACCCGCTGGCCATTCTCGCCGAGGGCGCCGAAGGCGGCCTCGTCGTCAGCGGCGGGCGAATCGTCGAAATGGTTCCGGCGGGCGGCACGCCGAAGATGCCGGGTGTCACGATGTTCGATGCCTCCGAACATGTCGTACTGCCGGGGCTGATTAACACCCACCACCATTTCTACCAGACGCTGACGCGGGCGCTGCCGGCGGCGCTCGACCGCGAACTGTTCCCATGGCTGCAGGCGCTCTATCCGGTGTGGGCACGGCTGACCCCCGAATCGCTCGAACTCGGCGTCACCGTGGCGATGACCGAATTGCTGCTGTCGGGCTGCACCACCACCACGGACCATCATTACGTCTTCCCCGCCGGGCTGGAACAATCCGTCGACATCGAGGTCGGCGTTGCGCGGAGGCTCGGCATGCGCGTGCTGCTGACGCGCGGATCGATGAACCGCTCGGTGAAGGATGGCGGGCTGCCGCCGGACAGCGTGGTGCAGGACGAAGATACGATACTGGCCGACAGCGAGCGCGTGGTGGCGAAGTTCCACGAGCGCGGCGAGGACGCCATGGTGCAGATCGCGCTGGCGCCGTGCTCGCCATTCTCGGTGACGACCTCGCTGATGCGATCGACCGCCGCGCTGGCGGAACGGCTCGACGTGCGGCTGCACACCCATCTCGGCGAGACGCAGGACGAGAACCGCTATTGCGAGGAGATCTACGGCTGCCGGCCGCTGGATTATCTCGAACAGACCGGCTGGCTCAACCATCGCACCTGGCTGGCGCATGGCATCCATTTCGATGCGCCGGAGATGGTGCGGCTCGGCAAGGCGAAGACGAGCATCAGCCATTGCTCGTGCAGCAACCAGCTATTGGCTTCGGGCGGCTGCCCGGTCTGCGAGATGGAAGATGCCGGCGTGTCGATCGGGCTCGGCGTCGACGGTTCGGCGTCGAATGATGGCTCCAATTTGATGCAGGAGGTGCGTACCGCCTTCCTGCTGCAGCGCGCCCGCTACGGCGTCGGCCGCGTCAGCCACAAGGACGCGCTGCGCTGGGCGACCAAGGGCTCGGCTGCCTGTGTCGGCCGGCCGGAACTGGGCGAGATCGCGGTCGGCAAGATGGCGGACCTCGCGTTGTTCAAGCTCGACGAGTTGCGCTTCTCCGGCCACGGCGACGCGCTGGCGGCCTTGGTGCTGTGCGGGGCGTATCGCGCGGACAGGGTAATGGTCGGCGGGGCGTGGCGGGTGATCGATGGCGCGATTCCGGGGATGGACGTGGGCGATCTAATCCGACGGCATAGTGCTGCGGCAAAGGCGATGCAGGCGGGGTAGGGGCTCTTTTTTCTTCCTTCTCCCCTTGTGGGAGAAGGTGGCACGGCCGAAGGCCGTGACGGATGAGGGGGCTTTGGCTCGGAGTTCGCTGTTACCCCTCACCCGTCTCGACCGCTACGCGGTCGATCCACCCTCTCCCACCTAGCGAAGCTTCGCTTCGCGCAGGGGAGAGGGGGGACTGCAGCTTGAGTGGCTGGTATCGAAAGTGCGCCGTTATTTCCCCGGCACCTTGTCGTCGATGCCCTTGACGTAGAAGTTCATGCCGAGCACCTGGCCGTCGGCGAGATGGTCGCCGCCCTTGCATTCCACTTCCTTGCCGTCCTGGCCCATGATCGGGCATTTGAACGGATTCAGCGTGCCGGCGACGATCGCGGCCTCGGTCTCAATCGCCAGCTTCTTTACGTCGTCGGGCATGTTGGTGTAGGGCGCCATCACTACCATTCCCTCCTTCAAGCCGTGCCAGGTGTTTTCCGACTTCCAGCTGCCGTCGAGCTCGGCCTTGACGCGCTGGATGTAGTACGGCGCCCAGTTGTTCATGATCGAGGTCAATTGCGTCTTCGGGCCGAACTTGATCATTTCGGAATCCTGCCCGAAGGCCAGCTTGCCGCGCTCGGCAGCGATCTGCATCGCGGCGGGGCTGTCGGTGTGCTGCATGATCACGTCGGCGCCCTGGTCGATCAGCGCCTTGGCGGCGTCGGCTTCCTTGCCCGGGTCGAACCAGGTATTGGCCCAGATGATCTTGACCTTGATGTTCGGGTTGACGGTCTGCGCGCCCAGAATCGTGGCGTTGATGCCGGCGATAACTTCGGGGATCGGGAACGAGCCAATATAGCCGAGCGTGCCGGATTTCGACATCTTGCCGGCGATCACGCCCTGAATATAGCGACCTTCATGGAACTTGCCGGAATAGGTCGACATGTTCTTGTCGCGCTTGTAGCCGGTGGCGTGCTCGAAATGCACATTGGGATGCCGCTTGGCGACCTTCAGTGTCGGCTCCATGTAGCCGAACGACGTGGTGAAGATCAGCTTGTTGCCGGCGCGCGCGAGCTGCTCGATCGAGCGCTCGGAGTCCGGGCCCTCGCTGACGTTTTCGAGATAGGTGGTTTCGACCTTGTCGCCGAATTCCTTGATCATCGCGAGGCGGGCGAGATCATGCTGGTAGGTCCAGCCGAGATCGCCGATCGGGCCGAGATAGATGAAGCCGACCTTGAGTTTTTCGGCGGCCTGCGCGCCGTAGATGCTGGCGGCGCCGGCCAGCAGGGCGGCTGTTGCAGCAAGGATAAACTTTTTCATGCGTTTCTCCGATGACCGAGGGTTTGTTGTTGGTACGAAGTGCGCGTCCCCACCGCGCGCGCTTCGGGTTTATCGATCGGGAACGAACACCGTCCCCAAGGCTGCGGGCGCGGTCGAACCGCCGGTTCGCGCCCGTGAGATCAGAACCAGCACGATGATGGTGGCGAGATAGGGCATCGCCGACATCAATTGCGACGGCACGCCGACGCCCCAGCCCTGCGCGTGCAATTGCAGGATCGTCACCGCGCCGAACAGATAGGCGCCGATCAGCAGCCGGCCCGGCCGCCATGACGAGAACACTACCAGCGCCAGCGCGATCCAGCCGCGGCCGGCGGTCATGCCGGGAATGAAGAACGGCGTATAGGCCAGCGGCAGATAGGCGCCGGCGAGGCCCGCGCAGCCGCCGCCAAACATCACCGCATAGAGCCGGATGGTGAGCACGGGATAGCCCAGCGCATGCGCGGAGGCGTGGTTGTCGCCGGCCGCGCGCAGGATCAGCCCGGCGCGGGTGCGGTACAGGAACCACCAGACGGCGATCACCAGCAGCAGCGAGAGGTAGACGAAGGCGTCCTCGCCGAACAGGATCCGGCCGACGAAGGGGATGTCGGTGAGGCCCGGGATGTAGAGCTTGGGTGCCGGCGTGATGCGCTCGCCGACGAAGCCGGCGCCGATCAGGCCGGAGGTGCCGACGCCGAGAATGGTCAGCGCCAGCCCGGTGGCGACCTGGTTGACGGCGAGGCCCAGCGCCATCAACGCGAACACCAGCGATAGTGCGACGCCGGCGGCGATGCCGCACAGCGCGCCAATGAGGATCGAGCCCGAATACAGCGCGCCGCCGAAGCCGCAGGCCGCACCCATGATCATCATGCCCTCGACGCCGAGATTGAGCACGCCGGCGCGTTCGGTGATCAGTTCGCCGGTGGCAGCCAGCAGCAGCGGCGTCGACGCCGCCAGCACCGCCAATATGATGGCCTCAAGCAATCCCATCGGCGGCCTTTCGCTGCGGCATGACGAGCTTGATCCGGTACAGGATGAGCGAGTCACAGGCCAGCACGTAGAACAGCAGGATGCCCTGGAACACCTTGGTCATGTCGAGCGGGATCTTCATCGCAATCTGCGCCTGTTCGCCGCCGATGAAGGTCAGGGCCAGGAACAGTCCAGCAATTAATATTCCAACCGGGTTTAGTCGCCCGAGAAACGCGACGATGATCGCGGTGAAGCCGTAGCCCGGCGAGATGCCCGGCTGCAGGTGTCCGATCGGGCCGGCGACCTCGATGATCCCGGCGAGGCCGGCCAGCGCGCCGGAGATCGCGAAGGTCAGCAAGATCAGCCGGTTCGACCGGAAGCCGCCGAACCGCGCGGCGCGCGGGGCGGCGCCGACGACGCGGATCTCGAAGCCCTTGATGGTGCGGCCGAGCAGCACGGCCGCGGCGGCGACGACGACCAGCGTGATGACGACGCCGAGATGCAGTCGCCCGCCCTCGAAGATCAGCGGCACGGTGGCTACGGGGTCGAATTCAGCGGTCGTCGGGAAGTTGAAGCCATTGGGATCCCGCCACGGCCCGCGCACCAGATAATCGAGAAACAATTCGGCGACATAGACCAGCATCAGGCTGACGAGGATTTCGCTGGCGCCGAACCGCACCCTGCAGATTGCCGGGATCAGCGCATAGAGCGCGCCGGCGGCCGCGCCGATCAGCAGCATCATGGGCATCACCCAGATTCCGGCATCGGTGCCCTGCGTCTTCACCGCGAGCCAACTGCCGGCGACCGCGCCGATCAGGAGCTGGCCCTCGGCGCCGATGTTCCAGACATTGGCCAGGTAACACATCGACAGGCCGATCGCGATCATCGCCAGCGGCGCGGCTTTCACCGCGATCTCCTGCAATGAGTAGCTGTCGGTCAGTGGCGTCACAAAATACACGCCGAGCGCGGTGATCGGATTTTTGCCAAGCAGTAGAAACAGCACGCTCATTGTTACGATCGTCAGGCCGATCGCGATGACAGGCGACACCAGCGCGATGGCGGTGGATCGCTCGCTGCGCTTCTCAAGCACCAATTGCATCAACGGGCTCCTTCGGTGCAAGCGTACTGCCGCCCATCAACAGGCCGAGCATTTCGCGGCTGGCGTCCGCAGCCACCAGCGGCTCGGAGAGGCGGCCGTGGAACATCACCGCGATACGGTCGGCGATCTCGGCGAGTTCGTCGAGGTCCTGGCTGGTAACGAGAATGGCGCAGCCGGCGCCGGCGAGATCGAGCAGCGCCTGGCGGATCACCGCGGCGGCACCCGCGTCGACGCCCCAGGTCGGCTGGCTCACCACCAGCAAAACCGGATTGCGCAGGATCTCGCGGCCAACGATGAATTTCTGCAAATTGCCGCCGGACAATGATGCGGCTTCCGGATCGCGCTTGGCCTTGCGGACATCGAATGCCTCGGTCGCGCGATCGACAGCGGACAGCGTGGCGCCGATATTGATGAAGCCGAGCTGCACCATGCCGGACGCCGCATGGCCGGTGAGCAGGGCATTTTCCGAAAGCCGCATCCGCGGCGCGGTGCCGTGGCCGAGCCGCTCTTCCGGCACGAAGGCCGCGCCGAGTTGGCGCCGGCTGGTGATCGAGAGATGGCCGGCGGCGTGTCCGTCGATCACGATGGTGCCGGGGTCCTTGGTCTGCCGCTCGCCGGAGAGGGCGGCAAACAACTCGTCCTGGCCGTTGCCGGCGACGCCGGCAATCCCCAGGATTTCGCCGCCCTTCAATTCAAGTGAGATGTTCTCGAGGTACACGCCATGCGGTTCGTCGGGCGCGAGGTTGAGATCGTTGACGACCAGGCGCGGCACCGTGGTCGTGCGGCCGGCGGCGGCGCGCACCTGCTTGATCTCGGCGCCGACCATCATCCTCGCCAGTGACGCCGCGGTTTCTTCGCGCGGGTTGCAGGTGGAGATCTTCTTGCCACCGCGCAGGATGGTGGCGGTGTCGCACAGCCGCTTCACCTCGTCCAGCTTGTGACTGATGTAGAGGATCGAGCGGCCCTCCGACTTCAGACGATCCAGCACCACGAACAACTGGTCCGCTTCCTGCGGCGTCAGCACCGCGGTGGGTTCGTCCAGGATCAGGAATTTCGGGTTTTGCATCAGCACGCGGACGATCTCGATGCGCTGGCGCTCGCCGACCGAGAGTTGCCAGACCTCGCGCTTGGGATCGAGCGGCAGGCCGTAGGTGCGGGAGACCTCCTCCAGCCGCGCCGACATCGCCTTGAAGGATTCCCGGCCGTCGAGCCCGAGCGCGACGTTCTCCGCCACGGTCAGATTGTCGAACAGTGAAAAGTGCTGGAACACCATGCCGATGCCGCGGGCGCGGGCATCATGCGGACCGGTCAGCACCATCTTCTCACCCTGCCAGAGCATCTCGCCTTCGCTAGGCTGGATCAGGCCGTAGATGGTTTTCACGAATGTCGATTTGCCTGCGCCGTTCTCGCCAAGCAGCGCGTGGATCTGCTGCGGCCAGATCTCGATGTCGATCGCATCGTTGGCGAGGAAACTGCCATAGCGCTTGGTCAGACCGACGGTCTGCAGCAGCGGCGTTTGTCCGGTCCACAGATGGGAAGGCATCGGATCGAGCATGCACAACCAGGCGTTGGAGAAGCGAGTGGGTAATTGTGTGCTAAACCGGAATGCAGCGTAAATCTCTAAAAAGCGTCATCATGTGCACAGCGTTTCAGCAAATCTCACGTTCTGCATCAATTGTCGGCGTCAAACCCGCACAGGGTGTGTCAAGCGGCGGGGTCCGTGCCTCAGTCCTTGCTGCAGCAGGCGTGGTGCCGCGCGGACGGCGACGCCGCTAGCTAGTCCTGCGTCGCCCAGAAACCTTCATGCTGGGCTGCGGCTTCGTCCTCCAGCAGCGGGCCGATCACCTCGATCGTCTTCTGGCCCGCCGCGAACACCGTGCGGCAGGGCAGGTCGAGCGTGGGGTTTTCCGGATGCGCCCCGGTGATGGCTTTCAATCTGGATTCGCCCAGGCCAAACACGACGCGGCCGATGCCCACCCAGTAGATTGCACCAGCACACATCGCGCAC
The DNA here is from genome assembly GCF_007018645.1 of Tardiphaga sp. vice154. Taxonomy (NCBI): domain Bacteria; kingdom Pseudomonadati; phylum Pseudomonadota; class Alphaproteobacteria; order Hyphomicrobiales; family Nitrobacteraceae; genus Tardiphaga; species Tardiphaga sp. vice154. Next base: position 3,964,562 of record NZ_CP041399.1, on the reverse strand, counting down.
GGTTCGGCCGATGAATAAAGCGTGCTGCCCGCCAGCACCGCGGCCGACAGGCTGGTCGCTGCGGCCGAGCACAACAGCCTTTCTGCATGGGCGGTGCCGTCATGCGAGGGCATGAAGCCGTTCTCTGTTTCCAGCAGCAACTGGCCTTCGGAATCGACCAGCACGGCACCGAACGGGTGGTTGCCGTTGGCCACCGCGCGGTGGCTGGCGTCGAAGGCGCGGCGGAGATAGAACTCGTCACGCGTGGACTGATCGTTCATTGTCTCTCCTGTCCTCTGTTCGCTGAAAGGCGCTCGGACACTGCGGATTGGCCTGAGCCAATAGCCGAATTATACTGAAACGTCCCTCACCGCGGCAATGTCGCGGGCCACCAAAGAAGCATGATTGCCATGGAAGCGAAAGTCGCCCCGATCGTGTCGCTCGGCGCCGAGATCGTCGAACGCATCCATAGGCTGGCGGCGATTTCGGAGACGGCGGACGTTATCACGCGCGTCTTCCTCACGGCCGAGCACCGGGCCGCGGCGGAGCTGCTGATGGGCTGGATGCGCGACGCGGGAATGACCGCACAGCTCGACGCAATCGGCAATGTCTGCGGACGCTACGAAGGCGACCGGCCGGGCCTGCCGTGCCTGATGATCGGCTCGCATTTCGACACCGTCCGCGACGCCGGCCGCTGGGACGGGCCGCTCGGGGTGATCGCCGCCATCGCCTGCGTCGGCGACCTCAACCGGCGCGGCAAGCGGTTGCCCTTCGCGCTGGAAGTGACCGGCTTTGCCGATGAGGAGGGCGTGAGATTCGCCTCGACGCTGCTCGGCAGCCGCGCCGTCGCCGGCACCTTCAATGAAAGTGCGCTGGGCAGCAAGGACCGCTCGGGCCTCACCATGCGTGAGGCGATGGTCGCGTTCGGGCTCGACCCCGAGCACATCGGTGCCGCGGCGCGGGCGCGCAGCGAACTGCTGGGTTATGTCGAGCTGCATATCGAGCAGGGGCCGGTGCTGGAAGCCAAGCAGCTTCCGGTCGGCGTGGTCACCGCGATTGCCGGGGCGACGCGGCTGGCGGTGGAGCTGCGCGGCATGGCCGGCCACGCCGGCACCGTGCCGATGGCGCTGCGTCGCGACGCGCTGGCGGGGGCGGCGGAATGCATCGTGGCGATCGAGGAATTCTGCGCCAGCGACCGGGACGGGCTGGTCGGCACGGTCGGCTACATCAACGCGATGCCGGGCGCGACCAATGTGATTCCAGGCATGGTGTCGTTCACCATCGACATGCGCAGCCCGCGCGATTCCTTTCGCAAGCTGGCGGTCGCCGACGTGGTGCGCCAGATCGAGGAGATCGCCAGGCGCCGGCATCTGGCGCTGGAGATCAACGTCACCCATGAGAACCGCACCGTGCCTTGCGCGGCTTGGTTGCAGCAGCAGGTCGCCGAGGCGGTGAAGGACGAGGGCTACCCGGTGTTCGAATTGCCGAGCGGGGCAGGCCATGACGGCATGGCGATGATCGACATCGCTGACGTGGCGATGCTGTTCGTGTGCTGCCGCGGCGGTATCAGCCACCATCCCGCCGAGCACGTCGAGCCGGCGGATGTCGAAGCCGGCGCGCGCGTGCTGCTGCGGCTGATCGAGAATTTCCGGGCGAACGCCTGACACCACTATCCTCCGCGCGTCGTCGACGCAGGCTCGTGCCCGTTGACATTCGCGCGGCGGCTCCCGAAGCTGGTCTTAACGAGTAAAAAAATCAGGAGGATGCGGTGGGCGACAGCGAGTTTTTCAAACAGGGCCTCGAGGTCCGGCGCGACGTGCTGGGCAAGGACTATGTCGATGGCAGCCTTGCGAAGGCCGACGATTTCATGATGGCGTTTCAGGACATCACGACGTCGTGGTGCTGGGGCTATGCCTGGACACGGCCGGGGCTCGATCGCAAGACCCGCAGTATGCTCAATCTGGCGATGCTCACGGCTCTCAAGGCCCCGAACGAGCTGAAGCTGCATGTCAAGGGCGCGCTGACCAACGGCGTCACCGTCGAGGAGATCAAGGAGATCCTGCTGCATGCCACGGTGTATTCCGGCATTCCCGCAGGGCTTGAGGCGTTCAAGGCCGCACATGAGGTGCTGAAGGCGGAAGGCGTGTTGAAGGACGCCGGGTGAGCGCCGCTTTCCACGGCGTCTTTCCGTATCTGGTCTCGCCCACGGACGCCGACGGAAGGATCCGCACCGAGGTGCTCGGCCGGTTGTGCGATGAACTGATCGGGGCCGGCGTGCACGGCCTCACGCCACTCGGCTCGACCGGCGAGATCGCCTATCTTGGCCGCGAGCAGCGCCGCACGGTGGTGCAGGCGACGATCGAAGCCGCGCAGGGGCGCGTGCCGGTGGTGGCCGGTGTTGCCTCGACATCGACGGTGGACGCCGTGGCGCAGGCGAAATCGTACCAGAAACTCGGAGCCGACGGCATTCTCGCGATTCTAGAGGCGTATTTCCCGCTCAAGGACGCCCAGGTCGAATCCTATTTTCGCGCCATTGCGGATGCCGTCGATATCCCTGTCGTGATCTACACCAATCCGCAATTCCAGCGTTCCGATCTGACGCTCGACGTCGTCGCGCGGCTCGCCGAACATCCGCGGATTCGCTACATCAAGGACGCCTCGACCAATACCGGGCGGCTGCTGTCGATCATCAACCGCTGCGGCAGCGAGCTGCAGGTGTTTGCGGCCTCCGCGCACATTCCCGCGGCTGTGATGCTGATCGGCGGCGTCGGCTGGATGGCCGGTCCGGCCTGCGTGGCGCCGAAGCAGAGCGTGGAATTGTACGACCTGTGCAAGGCGCAGCGCTGGAACGAGGCGATGGCGCTGCAACGCCGGATGTGGCGGCTCAACGAAGCCTTCGCACGTTACAATCTGGCCGCCTGCATCAAGACCGGGCTGTCGATCCAGGGCTATGAGGTCGGCGATCCCCTCGCGCCGCAGGCGGCGCTCACGGCGGATGAACGCCGGGTCATCGAAGCGGTGCTGCGGGAGCTCGGCTGACCTGCGGCGGGGATGTTGGCTGCCGCGCGGCTTATGGGTTAGAACGCAGTGCAGCCTGTCTGCCAAAGGACCTCCTGATGAACATTCTGCCCGGTAATCTGCGTTTCGGCGCTGGCCTCTCGCCCAAGCGCCTTGAGGACAAGCGACTTCTCACCGGGAAGGGCCTTTTCATCGACGACAAGCCGGAAGACGGCGCGTTGTGGCTGCATGTGCTGCGCTCGCCGCATGCCCACGCGAAAATCATCTCGATCGATTGCGCCGCTGCGAAAGCGATGCCCGGCGTCACCGCCATCTACACCGGCGCGGACCTGGTCGCCGAAGACGTAGGCACGCTGCCGACGCTGCCGATCTTCAAGCGGCCCGACGGCTCGCCGGCGACCTTTCCGCCGCGCCGTTTGCTGGCGCACGAGATCGTGCGCTATGCCGGCGAAACGGTCGCCGCCATCGTCGCAACCTCGCGCACGGCCGCGCAACTCGCCGCCGAAGCGATCGACGTGCAATATGAGGTTATGCCGGCGGTGGTAGATCTTGCCACGGCGACCGAGCCCGGCGCGCCGAAGGTGTGGCCGGATGCCCCGGACAATATCGTCGCCGTGATGAGCTATGGCGACGCCGCCAATGTAGATGCCGCCTTCGCTGCGGCGAAGCACGTCGTCTCGCTCGACGTCACCAGCCAGCGCCTGGTCCCCTCGGCGATGGAGCCGCGCAGCACGATTGCCGAAGTCGACAAGAAGTCCGGCAAACTCACGCTGTTCGTGCAGAGTCAGACGCCGGCCTCGACCCGCGACATCCTGGCGGATTCGATCCTGAAGCGGCCGAAGGACAGCATCCGCGTGGTGGTCGGTGATATCGGTGGCGGCTTCGGCCAGAAGACCAGCCTGTATCCGGAAGACGGCATCGTCGCCTATGCGGCGGTCAAGCTCGGCCGCACCATTCGCTGGCGCGGTGACCGCACCGACGATTTCGTCGGCGGCACGCATGGCCGCGACCTCACCTCGATCGCCGCCATCGCACTCGATGCGAAAGGCCGCATCCAGGCCTATCGCGTCAAGTCGGTCGGCGGCACCGGCGCCTACATGTCCGGCACCGGCGTGATCATTCCGCTGGTGCTCGGACCCTTCGTGCAGACGAGCGTCTACGATTTGCAGAACGTGCATTACGACATCAAGGCGGTGATGACGCATACCGCGCCGGTCGGCGCCTATCGCGGCGCCGGGCGACCCGAGGCAGTGTTCATCATGGAGCGGCTGATGGACGCCGCGGCACGGCAGATCGGCATGGATCCGCGCACGATCCGCAAGGTCAACTACATCAAGCCGGCGCAGTTTCCCTACAAGAACGCGGTCGGCCAGACCTATGACAGCGGCGCTTTCGCGCATATGCTGGAGCGGGCGTCCGAACTGTCCGACTGGGATGGTTTTGCCGCCCGCAAGAAGGCGGCGAAGAAGAAGGGCCTGCTCTACGGCCGCGGCCTGACCAGCTACATCGAATGGACCGGCGGCCCCGGCACCAAGGAAACCGTGAAACTGCGCGCGACCGCCGAGGGCCGCGTCATCCTGCATTCCGGAACGCAGGCGATGGGGCAGGGGCTGCAGACCGCCTATTCGCAGCTGGTCGCGGAATCGCTAGGCATCGGCATGGACAAGATCGACGTGATCCAGGGGGATACCGACGTCATCGTCGGCATGGGCAGCGTCGGTTCGCGCTCGCTGTTCGTCGGCGGCACCGCGGCGGTCGTCTCGGCGCAGGACATGATCGCCAAGGCGCGCGAGAAGGCGTCGCATTTGCTGGAAGCCTCCGTCGACGACATCGAATATGCCGGCGGCTACCTCACCGTGGTCGGCACCGACAAGAAGATCGGCCTGTTCGAGATCGCCAAGGCCGAGAGCGGCGCCGAGCTCAGCGTCGAATCCACCGGCGTGGCCGACGGCCCGACCTGGCCGAACGGCACGCATATCTGCGAAGTCGAGATCGATCCGGAGACCGGCATCACCAATGTGGTGAAGTATACCACGGTCGACGATGTCGGCGTCGCGGTGAACCCGATGCTCGTCATCGGCCAGGTGCATGGCGGCGTCGTGCAGGGCATTGGCCAGGCGCTGTATGAAGGCGTGCATTACGATGCGGAAGGTCAGTTGCTCACTGCGACCTATCAGGACTACTGCATCCCGCGCGCCGCCGACGTGCCGCCGCTGTCGGTTACGCTCGATGGCTCGGCGCCCTGCGTGACCAATCCCCTGGGTTCGAAAGGCTGCGGCGAGTCTGGCGCGATCGGCGGGCCGCCCTGCATCACCAACGGCGTGCTCGATGCGCTGAGCGGCTATGGCATCACCCAGCTCGACACGCCGCTATCGCCGCTGAAAATCTGGGACGCGATCCGGAGCGCCGGCCCCCAAGCTTAAAAAAATACAACAAGAAACCACCGGAGAGGAACACCATGAAGAGCTATCAGGTCGCTGAATTCGAGGCACCGCTGGTGCTTGCCGAGATCGACACGCCGCAGCCGACCGGCACGCAGGTGCTGGTTCGCGTCAAGGCCGCGGGCGTATGCCACAGCGACCTGCATATCTGGGAGGGCGGCTATGAGCTCGGCCACGGCCGCAAGAGGCTGTCGCTGAAGGACCGCGGCATTTCGCTGCCGCGGACGATGGGCCATGAAACGGTCGGCGAGGTCGTGGCGTTCGGCCCGGACGCGCAGAACGAGCCGGGCGTGAAGATCGGCGACATCGCGCTGGTCTATCCCTGGATCGGCTGCGGCAAGTGCGCGGTGTGTCTGGCCGGCGACGAGAACATGTGCCTGAAGCCGAACTGTCTCGGCGTGCATTGCGACGGCGGCTATTCCGACCACATCCTGGTGCCGCATCCGCGCTATCTGCTCGATCTGCAGGGGCTCGATCCCGTCACCGCCGCGCCCTATGCCTGCTCCGGCGTCACGACCTACAGTGCGTTGAAGAAAGTCGAAAGCGATCTCGGCAATCCGATCGTGATTTTCGGCGCCGGCGGCCTCGGCCTGATGGCACTCGCGCTGCTCAAGGCGATGGGCGGCAAGGGCGCCATCGTCGTCGATATCGACGCCCGCAAGCGCGAGGCTGCGATCAAGGCTGGCGCGCTGGGTGCTGTCGATGGCAACGCGCCGGACGCGCTGGAGCAACTCGCCAAAGCCGCAGGCGGGCCTATCCTGTCGGTGATCGATCTGGTCGGTACGCCCTCGACGACGCAACTCGGCTTCGATGCGCTGTCGAAAGGCGGCAAATTGATCATGGTCGGGCTGTTCGGTGGCGGCGCCACCTGGGCGCTGCCCTTGATCGCGATGAAGGCGTTGACCATCCAGGGCAGCTATGTCGGCAATCTGCGTGAAACCCGTGAATTGCTCGAACTGGTGCGGACCAGGCACGTCGCGCCGATCCCGGTGATCCCGCTGCCGTTTGCGCAGGCCAACGCAGCGCTGGACGATCTTCGGGCCGGCAGACTTATCGGCCGCGCCGTGCTGACGCCGTAATTCTCACTGGATGGAAAATGCGCCGGCGGCGCGCCGGTCACTCATTCCTGTGATCGCAAGGAAGGCCGGCCCGCCGCCGCGCGTGTCAGCGCGCGCGGGGCACAGCGCAGAACTTCTCAGTGACTGAGAAAGCTATCCAATTTAGCGAATCAGAGAAGATAGCCTGCGGCTTAGGCGGGCAATTTCTCTTCGTCCGCGATCGACTCCATCAAAGCGACCATCTGGCGCTGAACGGTCTGGCTCTTGATTCGGCTATACGCGCGCAGCAGGCGCAGGCTGAAGGCGCTGTCGAGAAACAGCAGGCTTTCGACTTCGCGCGTCTTGCCGTCGCCGTCGTAGAAGAACGTCACCGGGACGTCGAGCGCGGTCGCAATTTGCTGCAAACGTGCTGCACCAACGCGATTCACGCCTTTTTCGTACTTCTGGACCTGCTGGAAACTGACGCCCAATTGCTCGCCCAAATCCGCCTGCGAGATTTTCTGCTCGACACGACGAAGGCGGATTCTTTTGCCCATCTCGATGTCGGGTTTGCCGGCGCTGCGCTGCTTCATTCGTCACCATTCAGTTTGTTGATACGGAAAATCTGATATTTTCTTGTTTGCTTTTTTTGTCGCCTGGTCCTCAACCTTCGGCCAATCGCCCATCCTTATACACAGCCTGAGCGCGAGGGGATGGAAGAATTCATCTTTCAACCACCGAAATTCAACAGGGTAAAGGATTCGACGATCAACAAGATCATGTCGTAACTCGGAGGTAACGGGTTGCAGCGTCAAAACCGCAGATAGGTCGATGTGAATCACTATGCCGAATGCCAGAATTCCCGCTCACTGCGAAATGTAGCCCGGAAGCAATTCCAGTCCTGTCCTTTTTGACACAGTCCAGACTACCGATGTGTCTCACCCCACGCGCATGGATTCAGCTGGAGCATCGCCGGAACCGTCACGTTTATCCTTAGCGTCTGGCGGGCAGCCTGCTACATCACGTTCTCGTGCATTCGGTTCCGTTCAAGCTAGCCGCGACCGGTTGGTTTCAAATTATGTCCGCGCGCAACCGAGCACCGCAGGCGATTATGCCACCACTGATAGCAGCGGCATTGTGCTGGCAGTCTGCGGTATCCAGCATGAGACCGTACCAATTCACTCGGCGTCGCAATTTTGCCCAAAGAACTTATTGCATACCGATGCTGTCAAAATCACGGCGTCGTCACGGTCGTCAAATATTACTGTCGGTGATGGCTGCATAAATCATGCTGCGCAGTTCGCGGCGCACCTGAGTGGCGCTGGATGGTAGTAACTGGGTCATCAGGATCGCGATCATGTCTTCGGCTGGATCGATCCAGAACGCGGTGCCCGCGGCGCCGCCCCAGGCATACTCGCCGGCGCTGCCGGCGATCATCGCCCGGGCTGGATCCATAGTTACCGAAAGGCCGAGGCCAAAACCGATCCCGGCATAGTTGGCTTCTGAGAACATCGACGTCGACATCTCCGTAAGATCACGGTGTCCTGGCAGATGGTTAGCCGTCATCAGCGCCAGCGTCTTCGGGCCGATCAGGCGCACGCCGTCCAGTTCGCCGCGATTCAGCAAGGCGCGGCAGAAGGTGAGATAGTCGGCCATGGTCGAGCACAGCCCGCCGCCGCCGGAGATGAACGATGGCGGCGTCAGGAATGAACTGGTGGCGGGATCGTCCTGAAGCACCTTGCCGCCGCGGCCATCGACGGCGTAGCAGGCCGCCAGCCGGTGCGCCTTTTCGGCAGGCACATGAAAACCTGTATCGGCCATGCCCAGCGGATCGAAGATGCGCTGCTGCAGGAATTGGTCGAATGGCTGCCCCGCAATCTTCTCGATGAGATAACCAAGCACGTCGGTGGATACCGAATAATTCCAGGCGTCGCCCGGCGAGAATTCCAGCGGGATGGTCGCAAGGTCGGCGACCATCGAGGCCATGGTGCCGGCCTTCTCGATCTCGCCGATCTTGAGCGCGCGGTAGGCGGCATCGACATTGGTGCGCTGCTGGAAGCCGTAGGTCAGCCCCGACGTATGGCGCAACAGGTCGATCACCAGCATCGGCCGCGCCGGTGGCCGGGTCAGAAACGGCGCCGTTACGCCGCTGCGGTACACGCCGAGATCTTTCCATTGCGGAATGTACTTGTGCACGGGCTCGTCGAGCGCGACGCGGCCTTCCTCCACCAGCATCATGAAGGCCACCGAGGTGATCGGCTTGGTCATCGAATAGATCCGGAAGATGCTGTCCTCACCCAACGGGATGTTGCGCTCGACATCGGCGAGGCCCTGCACGGCATGGTGCGCGATGCAGCCGCGTCGCCAGACCAGGAGCTGCGTGCCGGCAAAGCGACCGGCGTCGATGTAGTTGCGCTTCAGATGGGCATCGACGCGAGCCAACGCTGCGCCGGACATGCCGGCCTGTTCGGGCGAAGACGCGGAGAGCGAGTTTCGGGACTGCATCGCAATATCACTCCAGTATGTTGTCGAGCCCGAGCGCGGGACAGGGGACATGAACGAGCGGATTGGCCTTGCGATCTTACGCGTTGGCCACGATTACCATACTGTCTGGCGCTTTTCGCCGCGTCGGCGACATCGCCTGACCCGTCGCTCAGGCTCCCTCGCTCCAGTCGCGCTGGCCGAGGTCGTGCATGCTCTCCAGGAAGAATTGGTCGAATTGAAACGGCGGTTCGGGCGCCTGGCCGGCTTTTGCCATCACCGCATTCAGCTCCGCCCCGAGTTCGCCGACGCGCTCGGCGAAAATTGCCAGGCCGTCACGCTCGGGGCTTCCGACCACTTCGAACAGGCTCGCCTTGGTGACGTCGATTCGCCGGGCGACGACGCCGATGCCCGCATTGAGCGCATCGGTGCGCAGCGCGTCGAGTTTTCGCCCGAGCATGTCGAAATGTTGGATCGCCGCGGCGGCGTTGGCCTTTAGGTCGGCCTCGGCCTGCGACAGGATGGCGGCTGCCGATACCGCGAGCGCAGCCTTCAGCGTGGTCGCGGCGTCTCGCAGTGCTGCGGGAATCGGATCGGGATATGGGGCGGATAGGGGCATTCGCGGGTCCGTTCGATCGGGAGTTCGCTCTCTCTTAGCACCGATGCCGGTCTCCTGTGGCGGCGCATCACGGCATCGTGCCGCCGCCTGCCTGCTTCGGGTGCGTCGCACAAGAATTGAGCGTTGCGCAAGTTTTGGGTGCGCCGGCGCCTGGCACTGTTCTTCGGCCGAATACCTAAGCTTATGTAAAAAATCAGCTTTCAACGCGTATCCATTGTGGCACGAAGTTTGAATAGTTCTTACTGACGCCATTGTAGCCGTCACCATCCATCACACGCCGCACTGCCATCATGGGGGCGTCCCCCAGACGCGCCGCTATGTCTGTTCGCCTTCCGGTCCGAAGCGCGCTGCGACGTAACGGGGTGGAAATGGCGATGCTGGCCTTCAGGCTTGAAAGGACGATCGCGACGATGACGAAGTCAGTGACCCCATTGCCCCGCAAGTTGAGCCGCCGCCAATTGCTGAAGGCCGGCGCCGGGACCGCAGCCCTGCTGGCCGCCGTGAAGCTGAATTTCCCCGCCGGCGCCTTCGCGCAGGGCGCAGGCCCCGAAGTGAAGGGCGCCAAGCTAGGCTTCATCGCGCTGACCGATGCGGCCCCGCTGTTCATTGCCAAGGAGAAGGGCATTTTCGCCAAATACGGCCTGCCGGAAACCGAAGTCCTGAAGCAGGCGTCGTGGGGCACCACGCGCGACAATCTGGTGCTCGGCTCCGAAGGCAACGGTATCGACGGCGCCCATATCCTGACGCCGATGCCCTATTTGATTTCCGCCGGCAAGGTCACGCAGAATAACGTGCCGACGCCGATGTACATCCTGGCGCGCCTCAATCTGAACGGCCAGAGCATCTCGGTCGGCAAGGAATATGCCGAGCTCAAGATCGGCCTCGACACCGCGCCGTTCAAGGCGGCGATCGAGAAGAAGAAAGCCACCGGCAAGTCGGTCAAGGCGGCGATGACCTTCCCCGGCGGTACGCATGATTTGTGGATCCGCTATTGGCTGGCTGCCGGCGGCATCGATCCCGACAAGGACATCGAAACCATCGTGGTGCCGCCGCCTCAGATGGTCGCCAACATGAAGGTCGGCACGATGGACTGCTTCTGCGTCTGCGAGCCGTGGAACCTGCAGTTGATCCACCAGAACATCGGCTACACCGCGCTGACCACCGGCGAACTCTGGAACAAGCATCCGGAGAAGTCGCTCGGCATGCGCGCCGCCTGGGTCGACAAGAACCCCAGGGCCGCCAAGGCGCTGCTGATGGCGGTGATGGAAGCGCAGCAATTCTGCGAGAAGTCGGAAAACCGCGACGAGGTCGCCGCGATCAACGCCAAGCGGCAGTGGATCAACTGCCCGGTGGAAGACGTCACCGACCGCGTCAGGGGCAAGTTCGACTACGGCACCGGCCGCGTCGTCGAGAATTCGCCGCACATCATGAAGTTCTGGGACGACTTCGCCTCCTACCCCTACCAGAGCCATGACCTGTGGTTCATGACCGAGGACATCCGCTGGGGCAAGTACGACGCCGGCTTCGACTCCAAGGCGCTGATCGCCAAGGTCAACCGCGAAGACCTCTGGAAGGAAGCCGCCAAGGAGATGGGCGTCACTGCGATGCCGACCTCGACCTCGCGCGGCAAGGAGACCTTCTTCGACGGCAAGGTGTTCGATCCGGAGAACCCCGCAGCCTACCTGAAGTCGCTCGCCATCAAGCGCGTCGAGGTCTGAACCGTTCAGCCGCGACTTGCCCGACGATGAACTGAGCACGGAGACATTGCGATGAACATGCAAGCCATCAACACCGAAACCGCGGCAGCTTTGGCAAACCCGAAATCCGGTGCGGCCATCGCCGCACCGAAGGCGGGTTTGCCGGTCGTCGCGATGTCTCCGGCGAGACCTGCCGGTCCCGGCAAATTCCGCAAGATGGCCGGCGAGGTCGCGGTTCGCGTGATCCCGCCGCTGGTGGTTTTCGTGCTGCTGATGGTGTTCTGGGAGCTGGTGTGCCGGCGCGCGGGATCGACCCTGCCGCCGCCGTCAAAGGTCTATGCCGACACCAAGGAGTTGATCTTCGATCCGTTCTTCGACCGGGGCGGCATCGACAAGGGCCTGTTCTGGCATCTCTCCGCCAGCCTGCTGCGCGTCGCCTACGGCTATTCGCTGGCCGCTATCGCCGGCATCGCCTTGGGCACGCTGGTCGGCCAGTCGGTCTGGGCGATGCGCGGGCTCGATCCGATCTTCCAGGTGCTGCGCACCATCCCGCCTTTGGCCTGGCTGCCGCTGGCGCTTGCCGCGTTCCGCGACGGCCAGCCGTCGGCGATCTTCGTGATCTTCATCACCTCGATCTGGCCGATCATCATCAATACTGCGGTCGGCATCCGCAACATTCCGCAGGACTATCGCAACGTCGCGGCCGTGGTGCAGCTCAACCCGATCGAGTTCTTCACCAAGGTGATGCTGCCGGCGGCGGCGCCCTATATCTTCACCGGCCTGCGTATCGGCATCGGGCTTTCCTGGCTGGCGATCATCGCGGCAGAAATGTTGATCGGCGGCGTCGGCATCGGCTTTTTCATCTGGGACGCCTGGAATTCTTCGCATATCAGCGAAATCATCCTGTCGCTGTTCTACGTCGGCATCATCGGCTTCATTCTCGACCGCATGATCGCCGGCTTAGGCAACCTCGTCACCCACGGCACTTCAGTCAGTTGAAATTTGGGTCAGCCAAGGAAACGATCATGAAGCCCTATCTGAAGCTCGATCACATCGACAAGGTTTTTACCCGCGGCAACGTATCGTCCGAGGTGCTGAAGGACATCAACCTGACGCTGGCCAAGGGCGAATACGTCTCGATCATCGGCCACTCCGGCTGCGGCAAGTCGACGATGCTCAACATCATCGCCGGCCTGACCACCGCGACGATGGGCGGCGTACTGCTGGAGGACCGCGAGGTCAATTCGCCGGGGCCGGACCGCGCCGTGGTGTTTCAGAACCACAGCCTGCTGCCGTGGCTCACCGTCTATCAGAACGTTCAGCTCGGCGTCGACAAGGTGTTCGCCCGGTCGAAGAGCAAGAAGGAACGCGAGGCCTGGATCGTGCATAATCTCAACCTCGTGCAGATGACCCACGCCAAGGACAAGCGGCCTTCGGAGATCTCCGGCGGCATGAAGCAGCGCGTCGGCATTGCGCGCGCGCTGGCGATGGAGCCGAAGGTGTTGCTGCTCGACGAGCCCTTTGGTGCGCTGGACGCGCTGACCCGCGCGCATCTGCAGGATTCGGTGATGGCGCTGCACCAGAAGCTAGGCAACACCATCGTCATGATCACCCATGACGTCGACGAGGCGGTGTTGCTATCGGACCGCATCGTGATGATGACGAACGGCCCCAGCGCCACGATCGGCGAAGTGCTCGACGTGCCGCTGGCGCGGCCGCGCAGGCGGCTCGAGCTCGCGACCGATCCTGTCTATCTGAGCTGCCGCAAGCGCGTGCTGGAATTTCTGTACGAGCGCCACAAATTCGTCGAGGCGGCGTAGGGGCGCTCCACGCAATGGCATCTCCCCGTCATTGCGAGGAGCGAAGCGGCGCGGCAATCCAGAGAGCCGCAAACTAGGCAAGGCTGGATCGCTTCCTCGCCAAGAGGTTCCTCGCAATGACGGTGAAAGCGACAGAGCCGCGTTTCATTCTTGCTTCCTGAGGGTATGGGTCCCCGCTTTCGCGGGGACGACAGTGGAGAGAGGGAGACCACCATGACGCCGCAGCAGACCGAATTGATACAGCAGAGCTTCGCCAAAGTCGTCCCGATCGCCGATCAAGCGGCGGTGCTGTTCTACGATCGCCTGTTCGAGATCGCGCCTGATGTGAAGCCGATGTTTCACGATGCCGATATGGCCGAGCAGCGTCGCAAGCTGATGGAGACGCTCGGCATCGTGGTGACCGGGCTGTCGCGGCTGGAAACCGTGCTGCCCGCCGCTAGCGCGCTGGCCAAACGGCACGTCGGCTACGGCGCCAAGGACGAGCACTATCCGATCGTCGGATCTGCCTTGCCATGGACGCTGGAGAAGGGTCTCAGCGAGGCCTGGAACCCCGAACTCGCAGACGCCTGGACGACCGCCTACGGCACGCTGTCGGGCTACATGATTTCCGAGGCGCATGGTGCGCAGGCGGCCGAGTAAGGAAAAAACGTGAGCGAAGCGCTGGTCATCATCGGCAACGGCATGGCGGCGGCAAAGCTGGTCGACGAGCTCGCACAATGCGCGCTCGGCCGCTATGCCATCGCGGTGATCGGCGACGAGCCGCGGCTGGCCTATAACCGCGTGCTGCTGTCCTCGGTGCTGGCCGGCGAGGCGACCCATGACGAGATCGAGCTGCGCCCGGCATCATGGTGGCGCGACCGCGGCGTCACGCTGAAATACGGCGCAACGGCAGTTTCGATCGACATGACCGCACGCGAAGTCCGGACCTCGACCGGCAAGCCTGTGCCGTTCTCGAAGCTGGTGTTTGCCACCGGCTCCTCGGCGCTGCGGCTGCCGGTGCCCGGCGCCGAGCTCGCCGGCGTGCACACGTTTCGTGACAGCCACGATGTCGATGGGCTGCTCGACCTTGCCGCACAGAACAAGCGCGTCGTGGTGGTGGGTGGCGGGCTGCTCGGGCTGGAGGCGGCATACGGCCTCGCCAAGGCCGGCGCGAGCGTGACGCTGATCCATTTGATGGACCGTTTGATGGAGCGACAGCTCGATGCCGCTGCCGCCGCGCTGCTGAGAACACTTGTGGAGCGCAAGGGCGTCACGGTGCTGCTTGAGGCCAACACGGCCCGGATCTGTGGCGATGGATCCGTGCAAGGGGTTGAACTGACGGACGGTCGCCGGCTTGAGACCGATGCCGTGATCTTCGCGGCGGGCATCCGGCCCAATGCGTCGCTGGCGAGAGAGGCCGGCGTGCCAGTCAATCGCGGCATCGTGGTCGATGACCGGATGGCGACCGGAACCGAGAACATCTTTGCGCTCGGCGAATGTGCCGAGCATCGCGGCACTTGTTACGGGCTGGTCGCGCCGGCCTATGAACAGGCCAAAGTGTTGGCGCAGCATCTCGCAGGCGGCAGCGCTGCCTATGAAGGCAGCGTGCTCGCCACCAACTTGAAAGTGTCCGGCGTCAGCGTGTTCTCGGCCGGTGACTTTGTGGCGGCCGCAGGCAGCGAGACATTGCTGCTCAACGACATCCGCCACGGCATCTACAAGAAGCTGGTGATCGCCGAAGGCCGGCTGACGGGCGCGGTGCTCGTCGGTGATACCCACGATGCGTTGTGGTATCTCGAATTGATCCGCAGCGGTGCCGATGTCGCCCGGCTTAGAACGAACCTGATGTTCGGCCGCTCGCTCGCCGAGGCCGCGTGATGACGGCGATGGACCCGAACCTTCGCGCCACCAAGACGAGTTGTCCCTATTGCGGCGTCGGCTGCGGCGTGCTGGCCACGCCCGACGGGACCGGTGGTGCGGTGATCGCCGGTGATCCCGAGCATCCCGCCAATTTCGGCCGGCTGTGCTCGAAGGGCTCCGCGCTCGGCGAGACGCTAGGTCAGAGCGAACGACTGCTGCATCCGATGATTCGTGGTGAATCCGGCGCAATGCAGCAGGTGGCGTGGGGCACCGCGCTGGACCATGCGGCGGATCGCTTTCGTGCCATCATCAGGCAACACGGTCCGGACTCGGTGGCGTTCTATCTGTCCGGGCAATTGCTGACCGAGGATTATTACGTCGCCAACAAGCTGATGAAGGGATTCATCGGCAGCGCCAATGTCGATACCAATTCGCGGCTCTGCATGGCGTCGTCGGTCGCCGGCCACAAGCGCGCGTTCGGCGCCGACACCGTGCCGGGTTGCTATGAAGATCTCGACGAGGCCGACCTGCTGGTGCTGGCCGGCTCCAACGCCGCGTGGTGCCATCCGGTCTTGTACCAGCGCATGCTCGCCAATAAGCAGGCGCGCGGCGCCCGCATCGTGGTGATCGATCCGCGCCGCACCGGTACGGCGGGCGACGACGACCTGTTCCTCGGCCTGAAGCCCGGCACCGACACGGCATTGTTCAGTGGATTGCTGGCATACCTCGCGGACAACGGCGCCCTCGATCAGGACTATATCGACGCACATACGATGGGCTTCGACGCGGCACTGGCCCGCGCGCGAAACATCGCCGGCAGCGTGGCGGCAACGGCGTTGGCGACCGGCCTGCCGGAGACCGATGTCGCAGCCTTCTTTCACCTGTTCCGCAATACGCCGCGCGTCGTCACGCTGTATTCGCAGGGCGTCAACCAGTCGGCGCAGGGCACCGACAAGGTCAACGCCATCCTCAACTGCCATCTGGCGACGGGGCGGATCGGGCGGATCGGCATGGGCCCGTTCTCGCTGACCGGGCAGCCGAACGCGATGGGCGGCCGCGAGGTCGGCGGCCTTGCCAACCAGCTCGCCGCGCATATGGGGTTTACCCCGCCGGAAATCGATCGCGTCCGCCGGTTCTGGAAGGCGCCGCGCGTCGCCACGCACGAAGGCCTCAAGGCGGTGCAGATGTTCGAGGCGATCGCCCGCGGCGGAATTAAGGCGCTCTGGGTGATCGGCACCAACCCCGTCGTGTCACTGCCCAACGCGGATGCCGTGCGCGCGGCCGTCGGCACGCTCGACCTGTTCGTGGTGTCGGAGAATGTGCGGTCCAACGACACCGTGAACGCCGGCGCGCATGTGCTGCTGCCGGCTCACGCTTGGGGTGAGAAGTCCGGCACCGTTACCAATTCGGAACGCCGGATATCGCGGCAGCGCTCGTTCCTGAAGCCGGCCGGCGAGGCGATGCCGGACTGGTGGATTTTAAGCGAGGTCGCCAGACGTCTCGGCTTCGGCGCGGGCTTCAACTACAGCTCGGCGGCAGACATCTTTCGCGAACATGCCGCGCTGTCGGCGTTCGAGAACAATGGCCGCCGCGATTTCGATATCGGCGGGCTGGCCAAAGTCTCCGACGACGGCTTCGACAGCATGGCGCCGGTGCTGTGGCCGCTACGCGAAGGCACCACGCAGCCGCAGCCGCGCTTTTTCGCCGAAGGCGGATTCTACGCCAAGGATTTTCGCGCGCGCTTTATCGCCGTGGAGATGCCCGCGCTGCGCAGCGCGACTTCGGCGACACGGCCGTTGCGATTGAACACCGGCCGCATCCGCGACCAGTGGCACACCATGACCCGCACCGGCCTCAGCCCGCGGCTAGGCCAACATCTGCCGGAGCCGTTTGTCGAGATCCATCCGGATGATGCCGTGCCGGCCGGAGTCAGCGAGGGCGGCTATGCGAATCTCACGACCGATTACGGCACCTGCGTCCTGAAGGTGGTCATCAGCCCGCGCCAGCAGCGCGGCCTGCTGTTCGCGCCGATCCACTGGAATGACGAAACCGCGTCCTTTGCGCGAGTCGGCGCACTGGTGGCGCCGTTCGTCGATCCGTTCTCCGGCCAGCCCGAAAACAAGGCAACGCCGGTGTCGATCGCGCCAATGGCCTATGCGCAGCGCGGCTTCGTGCTGTCACGCAGGCCGCTGGACTTGCCTGAGCAAGCGCTGTGGACGCGGATCGCCGTCGCGGGCGGCGTCGGCTATGTCATCGCGCACAATTCCGATGTCGCGACGTGGAAGGAATGGCTTCAGCCCTTGCGCGGCGACGACGTTGCCGAGTTCGAGGACACCGCCCGCGGCGTGTTCCGTGCGGCGTCGTTCGTCGATGACAGGATCGAGACCTGCCTCTTCATCGGTCCTGCAATGGATGGCGTGGACTGGGATTCGGTCAAGACGCTGTTCGCCGCGGAGGCGGTCAGCGACGACCAGCGCCGCATGCTGCTGTCCGGCAAATCCGTCGATGGCCATGCCAGCGCCGGCCCCATCGTCTGCGCGTGCTTCGGCGTCGGTCGCACCACGATCTGCGATGCCATCGCCGCGGGGGCAGGCAGTGCCGCAGAGATCGGGGCGCAGCTCAAGGCCGGCACCAATTGCGGCTCGTGCATTCCGGAACTGAACCGGCTGATTGCGGGGGTGGCCAAGCCAAAGCAGTTGGTGGCGGTGAACTGAAAGAAATTGTCATTCCGGGGCGCGAGGGCGCAGCCCGAGCGAACCCGGAAGCCCGAGATGCCTTGATGAACATGTCGAGATCCCGGGTTCGTTCGCGGCTGGCGCCGCGCCCGCCCCGGGATGACGACGCCAAGAGCGCCGTCACTTCACCGCGCCCGCCGTCAATCCTGCCACGATCTGGCGTTGCGCGAACACCGTCAGCAACAGCACAGGAAAGGTGACGATCAGTGCCGCCGCTGCCAGCGGGCCCCAGCTCAATTGGTCGAACGAGATCATGTTGTAGACCGCCACCGGCAGCGTGCGGGTCTCGCGGCCGGCCAGCACGATGCCGAAGACGAAGTTGTTCCATGAGAAGATCACCGCCAGAATAAAGGCCACGGCGATGCCAGGCCGCGCAATCGGCAAGGCGACGTGGCGAAACACCTGCCAGCGGGTGGCGCCGTCGATGATCGCCGATTCCTCGAGCTCCATCGGCGTGGTCTCGAAATAGCCGATCATGATCCAGATGACGATCGGAACGGTCACCACGAGGTGGATGATGATCTGCGGCCAAAGCGTGCCCAGCAGGCCCAGCCACTGGAACAGCAGGAACAGTGGAATGAGATAGGAAAGCCCGGGTGTGATGCGCGCGATCAGGATGACCACCGCCGCTTTGCGGGCGCGCATGCGAGCGATGCCGTAACCCGCGGGCACGCCGACGATCAGTGCGAACAATGTCGCGGCGCCGGTGACGATCAGCGTGTTGAAGAAATACGTCGCGAACCTTTTTGACTCCAGCACTGCGGCGTAGTTGCCCCAGTTGAAGCGGTCGGGGATGAACACCGGCGGATAGGATGCGTTGTCGATCTCGAACTTGATCGACAGCGAGAACATCCAGAGGAAGAACAGTATCGCCGGCGACACGATGACGAAGATTGCGAACGTCAGGCCGATTCGGTGTAGAAGGGTTCTCATCAACCGCTGCCCCCGGTGTCGTTCCAGTGGGTGCGCTGGCGCAAATGCAACAGCGCGCCGGCCAGCACCACGATCAGCGCGAAGAAAACTACCACGATCGCCGAGGCGTAGCCGACGTCGTAATAGACGAAGGCGACGCTGTAGAGATAAAGGTTGATGGTCTCCGACGCGCTGCCGGGTCCACCTTGCGTAATGGCAAAGATGATATCGAAGCTTTTCACGGCATCGATCATTCGGATCATCGCCGCGATGAACAGGAAAGGCATGATCATCGGCAGCGAAATGTAGCGAAAGGTCTGCCACGGCGTGGCGCCGTCGATCTGCGCACTTTCATAAGGCTCTGACGGGATTGCGGACAGGCCACCCAGCACGATCAGCATCACCAGCGGCGTCCACTGCCACGTTTCCACCAGCACCAGGGACGGGATCGCGGTCGCCGGGTGGAACACCCACAGCGATGGCGGCAGCCCGACCAGCGACAGCAGATAGTTGAGAATGCCGAGCTGCGGGTGGAACATCATGGTCCATACCAGAGCGATAGCCACCGGGGTCGCCATCATCGGCAGGATGAACAGCCCGCGGAAGAAGCCGCGCAGCGGAAACTTTGTATTGAAGATGACCGCCGCCATTGTGCCGAGAATGAGCGGTAACGCCACCGATAGCGCAGTATAGACCAGCGTGTGCCAGACCGACTCGACGAACCGTGCATCGGTCGGCAAGCGCAGGTAGTTTGCAAAGCCGACGAAGGCAGGCTGCGAGCCGACTTTCCATTCGTGCAGGCTCATCCAGATCGTGTAGATCCAGGGAAAGATGATCACGGCCAGTACGACGATCATCGCCGGGATGACGAACGGCCAATAAGAGATCGGCCGCCACTGCTCAGTTGTCAACTTGGCCTCGACCGCGGCCGGCCGGACGGCTGTCAGTTCGCTCACGTTTTTTCGCTGCGCTCCAGAATCGGCCTGAACTGGTCGTGGGCCTTCTTCAACTCGGTCGCCGGGTCTGCTCCGGACAACGTGGCGGTGACTGCAGCCCCGACCAGATCCCGAAATTCGGCGACAGGTACGATCACGGGAAGGCCGAGCTTGCTGATCTTGGCCGAGGCGATCACCGAATCCAGCCACTCCTGGTTCTTGACGCCCTTGCGCACGGTCTCGTCGTTGAGGATCGAGTTGCGGAACGGCACGCCGCCGCCACTCTGCAGCAAACGGGCCCCCATGGTCTTGGAGACCGCCCACTGGCAATACAGGTAGGCGGCTTCCTTCTTCGTGCTGGTCTTGGCAATGCCGATGCCGTCGCCATAGGCAGCAGAGAACTGGCCCTTGGGGCCGGCTGGAACGACGGTGTATCCGATCTTGCCGACCACGCGCGATGCATTCGGATCCTCGATCGGCGGCGCCCAGCCGACGCCGTCGATCCACATCGCGGCGCGGCCCTGGGTCAGCGTGGCCATGGACTCCATCCAGTTGAATCCGGCGACCCCGGGAGGCGCGGTCTTGGTGAGCAGCCGCTGATACATTTTGGTGGCCTCGATGGCCTCCGAGCCATCGGTCAGAATGTTGCCCTTGGCGTCGAGGAATTCGCCGCCGTAATTCAGGAAAAAATTGGTCCACAGCGTCATGTTGGCATTGCGCAACCCGCGGCCGGTGAAGCCATAGACGCCGTTCGCGGGATCGTTGAGTTTTTCGGCAGCGGCCGCCATCTCGTCGAAGGTCTTTGGTACGGCAATGTTCTTTTTGGCGAACATCTCCTTGTTGTAGTACAGGATGAAATAATCCACCGACCACGGCAGCGAGTGCATCTCGCCCTTTTCGTTCTGCGCGAATTGCAGGCCGCCGGCGGAAAAGTCATCCACCCGCAGGTCCGGCGCGGTCAGGTTCGGATCCTTCAGGAAGCTACTGAGGTCTGCGAGCCAGCCGGCCTTTTCGAACTGCCGCTTCTGCACGTGATAGCTGACGTGGACGACGTCGAAGCTGGGTTTGCCGGAGGTGAGCTCTATGACGGCCTTCTGGCGCTGCTGCTGCTCGGGGATGACTTCCGATTCGACCTTTATGCCGGTCAGCTCGGTAAACTCTCCTGCATATTTTTGAAGCAGGTCGCCGCGCGGCCCCTTGATCAGGTTGGCCTCGATCGTGGTGCCGGCGTATTTCTTCCAGGCGGGATCGGCGAAGGCTGGAATTCCGGTGAGACCGAGCGCGCCGGTGGCGAGCGTCCCCTGCACAAAGGCACGACGGGTCGGGCCGTGAAAAGCCATGTGTCATCCTCCCTGGACTGCCGGACCCGGCGTCAATGTTGGGTCGCTCCTCGTTGCCCGAGGATGCGCCGGAAGGATTCATAGCACGATGGAGTAGGGGAGCAAGGTCGAGATGGAGAGACGGCGCGTGTCGTTGCGCGCTCAACTCAAACGAAAACCTGCGGTCCGACATTAAACCACTCGGACAGCCATTTAATCTGCCGGACGTTGAGGTCGCGCTTTCCACTGAGGATTTCTGATAGCACGCCCTGGCTTCCCACTTCCGGGAGATCGCGCTGGCTGAGCCCGTGCTGATTCATCAGAAGCCGCAACGTATCGGGCGGCGAAGCCTGCGCAGGAGCCATATGGACATCCTCGTAGTCGCCGATCCGCTCGCCGAGCAGCGCGACGAGGGAGGACAGCGGATCCTTTTCATCGGCGCCGCCCGCATCGAGCAATGCGTTCAACGCGGACAAAGCCGCCTTGTAGTCGCGCTTGGTCTTGATGGGATGCAACGGGATACGGGCAGAGATTGCGTTCAGATGCCCGGTAATGTCGGCGACCTCATCGAGGGTCAGTATCAAGGCGTCCATGAATCGTACTACTTGTGGGTGAAGACATACCTCACGTAGAGCCGCTGCTTGTCAAAATGAAGCGCGGCGACGATCCGGTATTTATTGCCGCCGATATCGAAGACGTAGAAATTTTCAACGCGGTCGACGGAGTTGAACGTCTTCCTGATGTCGGAAAATCCTGCGAAAGCCCGCGACTCGATGATGCGGCGCCAGACCTGTAGCGGCATTCCCGCAGCCGGATGCCTAGCCGTGAAGGCGACAAGAGCGCTGGTCGAAATAAACCTTATTTCAAAGCTTATCTCAAATTGAGATAGACGCAAGGGTCCTCCGAAGAATCTACGCCTTCCTGTGACTAGCGTTCACTGCGATCGCGGCCGCTGCCGTACGGTTCTCAACGCGGAGCTTGGCGCAGATCTGTTCCAGATGTTCATCGACCTTACGCGGGCTAAGGCCCAGGATCTGGGCGATATCACGGTTGCTCTTGCCCTTGCTGAGCCATGACAACACCTCGCCTTCGCGACCGGTGAGGCCGAGGTCGCGGCTGAACTCCGACGGCAGATAGGCAGCATTGTCCTTAACCCGACCCGCGTGCCCGGCCTCGCTAACCCGCCGTTCGGCCCGACCGCCCATATGGGCCGGCTGAAAGGCGACGCCCGCGACAAGGCCGCGGCCGAGGGCGCCCGCACCGTGCCGCCGCGCGAGCATGGCGGCAATTGCGACATCCAGGATCTGTCGCGCGGCTCCAAGGTGTACCTCCCGGTCTATGTGCCGGGTGGCGGTCTCTCGATGGGAGACCTGCACTTCAGTCAGGGCGATGGCGAGATCACCTTCTGCGGCGCCATCGAGATGGCCGGCTGGCTTCACATCAAGGTCGATGTCATCAAGTACGGCGCGTCGAAATACGCTATCAAGAATCCGGTGTTCAAGCCGTCGCCGATGACGCCGAACTACAATGACTACCTGATCTTCGAAGGCATCTCGGTCGACGAGGCCGGCAAGCAGCATTACCTCGACGTCCACATCGCCTATCGCCAGGCGTGTCTGAACGCCATCGAATATCTGAAGAAGTTCGGCTATCCCGGCGCCCAGGCCTATTCGATTCTCGGCACGGCGCCGGTGCACGGCCATATCTCCGGTGTCCTCGACGTGCCCAACGCCTGCGCCACACTATGGTTGCCGACGCAGATCTTCGACTTTGATATCAACCCGTCGTCAGCCGGACCCATCAAGCACATCGACGGAAAAATCCAGATGCCGCTGTCGCCGGACAAATAGCACCTTGGGCTGCGGGACACTTGTCGCCGTCTCGTAGCCTCTTTTTTCACCGCACTATCCGCGTCATTGCGAGGAGCCCTTGCGACGAAGCAATCCAGTCTTTGCGTGCTGAAGCAAAGAACTGGATTGCCGCGTCGCTTCGCTCCTCGCAATGACGGGGATAGGTCCTTGCTTCAGCGTTGGATACTCACATGCCGGTCTATGAATATCTTTGCAATGATTGCGGCCCGTTCACCGAGATGCGGCCGATGGCCGAATGCGAAGAGCCGCATGACTGCCCGCAATGCGCTGCCGAAGCGCCGCGGGTGATGCTGATGGCGCCGGCGTTCTTCTGCATGCCCGCGGACAAACGCAAGGCCCACGCCACCAACGAACGCAGCCGCCATGCGCCGAAGAGTTCCGCGGAATACAAGGCCGCGCATGGCGCCGGCTGTGGCTGCTGCTCCGGCAAGAAGCCGTCGCGGCTGGTCAAGCAGACGTGATCGGGAGCGAAAAGCTCCCGACGGCGCGGCCGTGGATGATCAGCCACTGAGCCCCAAATGTCGTCCCGGCGAACGCCGGGACCCATAACCCCCGTCCTTCGTGAGGTGCGATGGCCTCAGCGTTTCGGCAAAGCAGGCCTGCACGGCGTTTGGATCCCGGATATGCGTTCGCTGACGCTCACTTATCCGGGATGACAGGGGAGATGGCGGCGACACGTATGGCAGAATCCGCTAGATACTGGTCCCCGTCGTCGAACATCGGACGCACGGTGCAGCGGAGGCGTGCGTGCGGCAGCAGAAATTCGGCAACGGCCCCAACGTCTCCGTCATCGGGCAGGGCACCTGGTACATCGACCGCGGCGATCTCGCCGCCGCGACGGCGGCGTTGCGTCACGGCCTCGACCTCGGCATGACCCATATCGATACCGCCGAGATGTATGACGACGCCGAACTGGTCGTGGCCGATGCCATCCAGGGCCGGCGCGACGACGTGTTCCTGGTTTCCAAGGTGCTGCCAAGCAACGCTTCTAAGCGCGGTACGATCCAGGCGTGCGAGCGTTCGCTGCAACGTCTTGGCACCGACCACCTCGATTGCTATTTGCTGCACTGGCGAGGCCAGACGCCGCTCGCCGAGACGGTCGCCGCCTTCGAGGAACTGAAAGCCGCCGGCAAGATCCGCTCTTGGGGCGTCAGCAATTTCGACGCCGACGATCTTGCCGCCGTGGCAAAGGTCGCGGACAAGGGCGCGATCGCCTGCAACCAGGTGCTGTATCACCTGCAGGAACGCGCCATCGAGCACCGCGTCATTCCATGGTGCGAACAGCATGGTGTGGCCGTCGTCGCCTATTCGCCGTTCGGTCACAATGAGTTCCCGAGCCCGCGTTCGCCGGCGGGACAAGTGCTGGCCAGCATCGCTGCCGCGCATCAGGCAACGCCGCGCCAGGTCGCGCTGGCGTTCCTGACGCGGCAACCTGCGCTATTCGCGATCCCGAAAGCCTCCTCGGCCGCGCATGCCGCCGATAATGCCGCGGCTGGCGAACTGCAGCTCAGTGCCGGAGAACAGGCCGAGATTGACAAAGCCTTTCCGCTCGGTCGCGAGCCGTCGAGCCTGCCGATGCTGTGATGGCCGCCGGTTGGTCTGTTGCGGGGCGGCGGTAACCGCGAATGGGCAGCCGGGTGCATATTAGCTGCCTGATATCGGCAGTTGTCGCGAAACCGGGATCGTCGTCTGGTGCTCTGGCATCTGATTCGGGCTGGCGCTGTGCGGCGAGCCCGCAGCCCACGATTGGTTTCCCGTGACCACCCATGTTCCGCCGCCAAAGTCCGTTGTCCGCGCCGGGGTGAAGGGCCACGCCGATCGGCCGTTCCGCGGTATCGCGATGGTGATGGGCTCGACCATCTTCCTGGCGTCATCGGACGCCATGGCGAAATATTTGTCGCGCGATCTGCCGGCGATCGAGATCGCTTGGCTGCGCTTCACGGTCTTCGTGCTGATCATGCTGCCGGTCGTGCTGGTCACGCCGGGCGCGATGCGCTCGACGCGGCCGGTGTTCCAGGTGCTACGCGGCGTAGCGATGCTGTCGTCCTCCATCTTCTTCATCCTCGCGCTCGGCGCGCTGCCGATCGCCGAAGCCACCGCCACGGCCTTCGTCGCGCCGATCTTCGTCACCGGCCTGTCGATCGTCTTTCTCGGCGAGAAGGTCGGGCCGCGGCGCTGGGCGGCGACCATTGTCGGGCTGATCGGCGTGCTGGTGATCGTGCGTCCGGGCAGCGCGGCATTCCAGACGACGGCGATCCTGCCGATCCTGTCGGCGCTGGGATGGGCCGGTGCGCTGGTGCTGACGCGGCGCATTACCGGACATGACAGCGCCGTCACCACGATGGCCTTCGCGGCATTGGTCGGTTTCCTGATCCTGTCGGTGTTCGTGCCGCTGGTCTGGGTCAATCCGGGCTGGCGCGAACTCGGCATCGGTTGCGCGATCGGCGTGTCGTCGACCATCGGCCACTGGATCGTGGTGCGCGCCTTCCGCTATGCCGACGCCTCGGTGCTGGCGCCGTTCTCCTACAGCCAGCTGCTGTGGGTCTCCATCCTTGGCTTCCTGATCTTCGGCGAGCTACCGGACCTGTGGACGCTGGGCGGTGCGGCGATCATCATCTCCAGCGGCGTCTATACCGCGCACCGCGAACGCGTCCGCCGCGCCGCCATCGCGATGCCGGCGGAGCCCTATCCAGGCGCGTAGCCGGCCGTCCCCCGAAGCCCCGCACTCAGACCGGCAGGGCGATCGTGTACTTCACCTGACTGAGCGCGAAGCTGGATTCGATCGAGGCGATGCCGTCGAGCCGCGTCAGCCTGGTCTTCAGGAAGGTCTCGTAGGACGCCAGGTCGGCGGCGACCACGCGCAGCAAATAGTCGCGGTTGCCGGTCATCAGGTAACACTCCAGCACTTCCTCCCAGCCCGAAATCGCCCTGGCGAAACGCTCGAGGTCTTCTTCCTTCTGCCGCACCAGCTTGATCGAGATGAACACGCTGACGTGAAGGCCCAGCGACTTCTGGTCGACCAGCGCCATGTAGCGGCTGATCACGCCGCGCTGCTCGAGCAGCTTGACCCGGCGGTGGCAGGGCGAGACCGACAGCCCGACCTGTTCGGCAAGGTCCTGCATGGTGGTCCGGCCATCGGCCTGCAACACCCCGAGAATCTTGCGGTCGATGGCGTCGAGCGAAGTCATGGAAAGAATTCCCGAGATTGAGGGTTGTGGCGCCCAGTTTATCCCAATTTACTGCCACTTGTCGCCGATAATTGAGAAGTTTCGCGCGGGCGCGCTGCTAGACTGGCAGCAACAACACCCACCAAGCGAGAGCGCCATGCCGATCGAGCCCCGCCGGCTGCAGACCCTGACCGCGCTGGCGCGCAAGGTGCTGTGGCTGTCGTCCTGGACCATTCACAACGCCAACCACATCCGCCCCAACGCCGATGGCCTCAAGGTCGGCGGCCATCAGGCCTCGTCCGCGTCCCTGGCGACGATCATGTCGGCGCTGTACTTCGCGGTGCTCAAGCCAGAAGACCGCGTCGCGGTGAAGCCGCACGCCTCGCCGGTGTTCCATGCCATCCAGTATCTGTTCGATCACCAGACGCGGGACAAGCTGGAGAGTTTCCGCGGCTTCAAGGGCGCGCAAAGCTATCCGTCGCGCACCAAGGACATCGACGACGTCGACTTCTCCACCGGCTCGGTCGGGCTCGGCGTGGCGCAGACGCTGTTCTCGTCATTGGTGCAGGACTACGTCAGCGCGCATGGCTGGCTGAAGGACCGCCGCGAAGGCCGCATGATCGCATTGGTCGGCGATGCCGAGATGGACGAGGGCAATATCTTCGAGGCGCTGCTGGAAGGCTGGAAACATGGCCTGCGCAACACCTGGTGGATCGTCGACTACAACCGCCAGAGTCTGGATGCCGTGGTCCGCGAGGGGCTGTGGGAAAAATTCGAATCCATGTTCCGCAATTTCGGTTGGGACGTGGTGATCGTGAAATACGGCCGGCTGATGCAGACGGCGTTCGCGGAGCCCGGCGGCGAGGCGCTGCGCCATTGGATCGATAACTGTCCGAACCAGATGTATGCGGCCTTGTGTTTTCAGGGCGGCGCCGCATTTCGCAAGCGCCTCAGTGACGAGATCGGCGATCAGGGTCCAGTGTCACGGCTGATCGAGGCGCGCTCCGATGAGGAGTTATTGGCGCTGATGTCCAATCTCGGCGGCCACGACATGGCCAGCATGGTGGAGGCCTTCGAGGCGATCGATCATGACCGCCCGGTGTGCTTCATCGCCTACACCATCAAGGGCGTCGGCCTTCCGTTCCAGGGCCACAAGGACAACCATGCCGGCCTGATGACGCCGACCCAGATGGAGAAGTGGCGCGAGACGCAGCACATCCGGCCCGGGCATGAGTGGGACAAATATGAGGGGCTGACTCAGGATGCGAGCCTGCTCGACGCGTTCCTGAAAGACGTGCCGTTCATCCAGCAGGGCAAGCGCCGCCTGAACGCGCCGGCGATCGAGGTGCCCGCGCAGCTCGCCTTCAAGCCGGCGCCGTCGATGTCGACGCAGCAGGGCTTCGGCCTGGTGCTGCATGAACTGGCGCGCGGCGACACGGAGTTGGCGTCGCGCATCGTCACGGCGTCGCCGGACGTCACCGTCTCGACCAATCTCGGTGCCTGGGTCAATCGCCGCGGGCTGTTTGCGCGCGCGGAGAAGGCCGACCTGTTCCGCAGCGAAAAGATCCCCTCGACTTTCAACTGGGATTTTTCGCCGAAGGGCCAGCATCTCGAACTCGGCATCGCCGAGAGCAACCTGTTCCTGCTGATGTCGGCATTGGGCTTGTCGTCGTCGATCAACGGCGTCAGGCTGCTGCCGATCGCGACCTTGTACGATCCGTTCATCAGCCGCGCGCTCGATCAGCTCAACTACGCCTGTTATCAGGACGCCCGCTTCATGGTGGCGGCGACGCCGTCCGGCGTGACGCTGGCGCCGGAAGGCGGCGCGCACCAGTCGATCGTCACGCCGCTGATCGGCCTCGCGCAGGATGGGCTGGCCGCGTTCGAGCCGGCCTTTGTCGATGAGTTGGCGGTGATCATGGGCTGGGGCTTTGCGCATATGCAGGCGGATGACGGCGGCGCGGTCTATTTGCGGCTGTCGACGCGGACGATCGAGCAGCCGCAGCGGATGATGACGCCGGAATTGCAGCAGGGCATCACCGACGGCGCTTACTGGCTGCGCAAGCCTGGCGCCAATTGCGATCTGGTGATTGCCTATACCGGCGCGGTGGCACCGGAGGCGATCGAGGCCACGGGCCTGCTCGGCGACAGCCACCGCGACATCGGCCTGCTGGCGATCACCTCGGCCGACCGGCTGCAGGCCGGCTGGACGGCCGCGCGAAAAATCCGCCGCGGCCGGCGCGACAAATCGCATCTCAGCCATATCGAGAAACTGCTGGCGCCGCTGCCGCGCGATTGCGGCATCGTCAGCGTGATCGATGGCCATCCGGCGACGCTGGGCTGGCTCGGCAGCGTCGGCGGCCACCGGCTCGAAGCGCTGGGGGTCGAGAGCTTCGGCCAGACCGGCACCATCGGCGATCTCTACCGCCACCACGGCATCGACGCCAATGCGATCATCGATGCGGCCGAAGGCCTCAGCGGCGTTCCGGTGCTGCACCGGAAGATGGCGGTGTAGGCGAGACGGCTGATGCTCAGCGCACCTCTCCCATAGGGAGAGGTCGGATGGCGGAGCGTAGCGAAGACATCCGGGTGAGGGGTTACGGACTATCGATGGCGCGGCGCCCCCTCACCCGGCGCTTCGCGCCGACCTCTCCCCGGCGGGGAGAGGTGAAGAGACCGTCTCAGAACGCCTTGAACGTGATGATCGTGTGGGTGTCCTGGATGCCCGGGATGGTCTGCACCTTTTCGTTGACGAAATGGCCGATGTCGGTGGCGTTATCGACGTAGAATTTCACCAGCAGATCGTAATGCCCGGCCGTCGAGTAAATCTCCGAGGCGATCTCGGCTTCGGCCAGCGCATTGGCGACGGCGTAGGACTGGCCAAGCTTGCACTTGAACTGGACAAAGAAGGGGACCATCGGGATTCTCCGCAACGTATTCGATTTCGCCGCCATCAAGCCCAAAACGGGGGGCCGTGGCAAGCCGCGGCGGCGCCCGGTTGCCGCTCCGGGCTCGCCGGGCTAGGACTCATGGATCAGGCGGTATCCGCCGGCTTTCAAGCGAGTTTCCATGCCCACGCCCGTAGCATTGACGATTGCCGGTTCGGATTCCTCGGGCGGCGCCGGCATTCAGGCCGATCTAAAGACCTTTGCCGCCTGCGGCGTCTATGGCGCCTCGGCGATCACGGCGCTGACGGCGCAGAATACACGCGGCGTCACCGGCGTGTTCCCGGTGCCGGCGGGGTTCGTCACCGAGCAGATCGATGCGGTGTTCGGTGATCTCGAGGTCGGCGCCGTCAAGATCGGCATGGTGTCGCAGCATGACGTGATCGCTGCGATCGCCGCCGGGATCGTGCGCTGGACGCCGAAGCATGTGGTGCTCGATCCAGTGATGGTCGCCACCTCCGGCGATCGCCTGCTGGCGCCCGAGGCCGTCGAGGCGCTGCGCGCACAGCTCATTCCGCTCGCCGATCTCATCACGCCCAATCTGCCGGAGGCCGCCGCTTTGCTCGACGCGGCGATCGCGGTGAGCGAGACGGAGATCGAGGCGCAGGGAAGGCGGCTGCTGACGCTCGGTTGCAAGGCGGTGCTGATCAAGGGTGGCCACGGCACGGGTGCGCAGAGCATCGATTATTTCGTCACATCCGATGCCACGCTGGCGCTGCCGGCGCCGCGCGTCGAGACGCGAAACACCCACGGCACCGGATGCTCGCTGTCCTCGGCCATCGCTGCGGCGCTGGCGAAGGGG
Source organism: Tardiphaga sp. vice154 (assembly GCF_007018645.1). Lineage (NCBI taxonomy): Bacteria > Pseudomonadati > Pseudomonadota > Alphaproteobacteria > Hyphomicrobiales > Nitrobacteraceae > Tardiphaga > Tardiphaga sp. vice154. The sequence goes on along the minus strand of NZ_CP041399.1, from coordinate 3,934,945 downwards.
AAGTCGCTGGAGCGCGCGGTGCGGTTCGGCAAGGCCTATGTCAGCGCGGCGATCGAGGCCGCGGATCGCTTCACGGTCGGGCACGGCCACGGGCCGGTGCACCATTTTCACAAGTATTATTAGCGCTCTTTTGTAGCCCGGATGAGCGGAGCGACATCCGGGGAAAGCGCTTCTACCGGACTGTCGACCCCGGATTTCGCTGCGCTCCATCCGGGCTACGAAGGTGCGCTGCGACATCCTGTCGTCGCTTTGTCGCACTCGCTTGATACCACCCGGTCAGCCAACGAGGTGTCCGATTCTCCCGGACCCGCTGAACGGATGGGCGCATGACGACGCTGGATCTAGATACGTCGGTAGTCGCGAACGCCTATGCGAAGTGGGCGCCGATCTATGATGCGGTGTGCGGTCCGGTGATGCTGAAGGGCCGTCGCGCGGCGGCTGCGGCGGCTCGCAGCGTCGGCGGCAAGATCCTCGAGGTCGGCGTCGGCACCGGCCTGTCGTTCGACGACTACGATGCCACGACCGAAATCACCGGCATCGACCTCAGCGCGCCGATGCTCGACAAGGCCCGTGCCAAAATGGCCAGCGGGCGCTATCCGTGGGTCCGCTCGGTGCAGCAGATGGATGCGCATGCGATGGAATTCGCTGACGCGACGTTCGAATGCGTCGTCGCCCAATTCGTCATCACGCTGGTGGAAAATCCCGAGCAGGTGCTGTCGGAGTGCCATCGCGTGGTGAAGCCGGGCGGTCGCATCATTCTGGTCAACCATCTGTATTCCGAGACCGGCCTGGCCGCCGCGGTCGAGCGCTGGGCGGCGGTAAAGACCCGCGCGATGGGGCTGCGCCCGGAATTTCCCTTCGCGCGGCTGCAGGCGTGGTCGCAGGCCACCTCGCAATCCATCCTGGTCGAGCGGCGCAGACTGGCGCCGTTCGGCATCTACACCCTGGTAACGTTCGAACGCGAGGAACAAGCGGCCTAGCGTCACCATGATGTCATGAGACTCCGCTAGTCGCTCTTTATGGAAACAGACGTGATGAGTGAAGGCAACGAACGACGCTTTCGCACCTTGTTTATCTCCGACGTCCATCTGGGCGCACGGGGATCGCAGGCCGACCGGCTACTGGATTTTCTGCGCACCCACGACGCCGACACCATCTATCTCGTTGGCGACATCGTCGATGGCTGGGCGCTGAAGTCCGGCTGGCACTGGCCGCAATCGCATAATGACTTCGTGCAGAAGATGCTGCGCAAGGCCCGCAAGGGCGCCAAGATCATCTATGTGCCCGGCAATCACGACGAATTCCTGCGCAATTACTACGGCACCCATTTCGGCGGCATCGACGTGGTCGAGACCGCGATTCACACCGGCGTCGACGGCAAGCGCTATCTGGTGATCCACGGCGATATCTTCGATCTCGTGGTGCAGAATGCACGCTGGCTCGCCCATCTCGGCGACAAGGCCTATGATTTCGCGATCCAGATGAACCGGCTGGTCAACGCCTTCCGGCGCTGGTTCGGCGTTCCCTACTGGTCGCTGTCGCAATGGGCCAAGCTGAAGGTCAAGAACGCCGTCAACTTCATCGGCGCGTTCGAGGAGACGCTGGCGACGGAAGCCCGCCGGCAGGGCGCCGACGGCGTGATCTGCGGCCACATCCACACCGCCGCCATCCGCGACAATCACGGCGTCCGCTATATGAATTGCGGCGACTGGGTCGAGAGCTGCACCGCGCTTGCCGAGCATGAAGACGGCCGCTTCGAGATCATCACCTGGACCGATCCGCTGCGGCGCGCCGTGCCGGTGCGTGCGGTCGCCACCAGGGCGGCGTGATGCGCGTCCTCGTCGCCACCGACGCCTGGCACCCGCAAGTCAACGGCGTCGTGCGGACGTTGACGATGATGGCGGAAGCCGCGAAGGGCCTCGGCGTCGAAGTGAGTTTTCTGACGCCAAAATCGTTTCGTACCTTCGCGCTGCCGAGCTACGCCGATTTGCGCGTCGCCTTTCCGGGACGTCGCAAGATTGCGCGGCTGATCGAGGAGGCTCGGCCCGACAACATTCACATCGCCACCGAAGGCCCGATTGGATTTGCCGTGCGGGCCTATTGCCGGCGCCGCCGCATTCCCTTCACCACGAGTTTCCACACCCGCTTTCCGGAATATATTTCGGCGCGGCTGCCGATCCCGGAATCCTGGATCTGGGCGGGGTTGCGTCGCTTCCATGGCGCCAGTTCCGCGGTAATGGCCGCGACGCCGGCGCTGGCCAACGAGTTGCGCGGCCGCGGCTTTCGCAACGTCGTGCTGTGGTCGCGCGGCGTCGATGCCACGCTGTTCCATCCCCGCCCGGTCGATCTCGGATTTCCGAAGCCGATCTTCCTGTCGGTCGGCCGCGTCGCCGTCGAGAAGAATCTCGAAGCCTTCCTCGACCTCGATCTGCCGGGCAGCAAGGTTGTTGTCGGCGACGGCCCGGCGCGAGCCATGCTGGAAGCAAAATATCCCAAGGCGATCTTCCTCGGCGCGCTGCAGGGCGAGGCGCTGGCCGCGGCCTATGCCGGCGCCGACGTCTTCGTGTTTCCCAGCAAGACCGACACCTTCGGGCTGGTGCTGCTCGAAGCATTGGCGAGCGGCGTGCCGGTCGCGGCATTCCCGGTGACGGGACCGCGCGACGTGATCGGCGCCGCCCCGGTCGGCGTCCTCAGCGACGACCTGCGGGAGGCCTGCCTCGGCGCCTTGCAATTGCTGCCGCAGGCCTGCCTGCGGTTTGCCGCTTCTCACACCTGGGAGGCCTCGGCCCGGGCCTTCATCGGCAATATCAGCCGGGTCCGCGCCGAGCCGGGCGGAAATGCCAAACCGTCGCCGGAGCATCCCGCGATCGCGACTTGATCGCCTGCGACGGCGCGCGATACAAAGCGGCATGACACATGCCCCAATGCCGATCTCCGTCGCCGATATCGATGCCGCAGCCGAGGTGATTGCGCCCTATGCGGTGCGGACGCCGTTGCTGACCTCGCCTGCGCTCGATGCGCTGACCGGCGGGCGCATCTTCATCAAGCCCGAAGTGCTGCAGCGGACCGGCTCGTTCAAGTTTCGCGGCGCCTTTAACAAGCTGGCCTCGATCCCGCAGGCCGCGCGCGGCGGCGGCGTGGTGGCGTTCTCGTCTGGCAACCACGCGCAGGGCGTCGCCGCGGCGGCGCAGATCCTGGGCATGCAGGCGACCATCGTGATGCCCGCCGATTCGCCCGCCTCCAAGCGCGAACGAACCCGCGGCTATGGCGCCGAGGTCGTGTTGTACGATCGCTATACCGAGGACCGCGAAGCCATCGCCAGCGCGATCGCTGGCAAGCGCGGCGCGACGCTGGTGCCGCCCTATGACGATCTGTTTGTGATGGCCGGGCAGGGCACCGTCGGCCGCGAGATCGCCGAAGACCTGGCGGTCTTGGGCGTGGCGCCGGATATCGTCTCGGCGCAAGCATCGGGTGGCGGGCTGATCGCCGGCATTGCCCTATCGGTGAAGGCGAAGTTTCCGGAGACGTCGATCATTGTTGCGGAGCCGGCCGGCTTCGACGACCACACGCTGTCGCTGCGTGCCGGCCAGCGCGTGGCGCATCCCAATGATGGCAAGACGTTCTGCGACGCGCTGATGGCCATGATGCCCGGCGAATTGACGTTTGCAGTCAACAGCCAGCTGCTTGCCGGCGGCGTCAGTGCGACGGATGAAGAAGTTGCCAAGGCGATGGCCTTCGCGTTCCGCGATCTCAAGCTGGTGGTCGAGCCCGGCGGCGCGGTGGCGCTGGCGGCCTTGATGACCGGCAAGATCGATGCTCGCGGCAAGGTCGCGGTGATCGTATTATCCGGCGGCAATGTCGATGCGGATCTGTATGCGAATGTGATCAACGCGAATTGGCCAGGCAATTGATCTTCTGGATCTAATTTCGCCGTTAGGCAGCACGGCCGACATGGACGGAGTTGCGCAGGGGGAAGTGCTGCGATTGCCCCGCAACGGACGTGCGGGCAGAGACAGCCCTGCATCGACTTCTTGAGACAGCCGGCCAGAGTTATTGCGGTCTCTTATGGTTTGCTAAGCGGGATAGCTCGGCGAAGTCCCTCAATCAGATTAGCTAGATTCGGGTCGGGTGGCCCGACCGTCGCGAGTTGTTCCGCGTAGCCGAGCGCCGCAGCTGCATCCCCGGCGTTGCGGCTGAACGAGACGAGGGCCTGAAGGACCTCGCGATCGGTCGGATGGTTGCGCAGCGCTTCCTTCAAGACGGTCATCGCTTCCTCATAACGGCCAGCGGAATGCAGCGCGACGGCATAGACGTAGCCATAGCGCGGCTGGTTCGGCTCGAGTTCCCTGGCTTGACGCAACTCGTCGAGCGCACTTTCGGGCCGTTTCAGTCGTGTCAGTACCAGGCCCAGCGCATGGTGGAGGGCTGCGTCGCGCGGTGAGACCGCGAGCGCCGTGTTCAGGACTATTTCGCCTTCACCGTCCCGGCCGCGTTGCCGATAGAGATCTGCGAGGTTGATCGCCGCCGTGGTATGGAGCGGACTGAGCCTGAGGGCAGCCCTGTATTCGTCCTCGGCTTCCTGCATCCTGGCCCGCCGCACAAGAAAATCCCCGAGCGTGGTCCGGGCTTCCGGTCTCATCGCGTTGGCGCGCTGATCGGCGATGAATTCGGCCGCGGCCTTATCAAAGCCTGCACGATCCGGTGGAGGCTGGCTTGCGGAAGCGACGCCCGCGAGCAAAGAAACCGCTCTGATGCGAACGCCCCGGACGGGATCTGACAACAGCGGTGCCACAAGCGACCAGACCGGCTCACCGGGCAAGTTTTGCAGCATGTTAAGGGCGCTGATCCGCACCATTGGATCGGGATCGACGAGCGCCGTGCGGGCCGTCGCGACGGTCTTCGGTGTAGCGCGCGAGGCCAGTTCGTCGAGTGCGCTGGAGCGCGCCACGGCCGGCGCCTGGCGATCTGCCGCCAACACCGAGAGCAGCGCGGCGGCGTCGGCCTGGTCGCTGCGGGCGGCGTGAAATGCCGCACCAAAAGCCTGGAATCCCTTGCGGTCTGGCCCGAACCATCGTTCGACGGCAGCAGCCGACCATTGCGGTGACTTGTCACGGTGGCAGTCGTTGCAGGCGTTCGGCGTTCCCAGCGTGACCGAAAGATCGGGGCGAGGGACCCTGAAGCTGTGATCGTGTCTGGTATCGACCACCATGTATGTTCGGACCGGCATGTGGCAGGAAATGCAAGTCGGCGCCGCGTCGCCCGCGGCGTGACGGCGATGTTTCAAGTCGGAATATTTGTCGGGCGCGTGACATTGCAGACAGACAGCCTCGCCCGACAGCCGAAGCTTTGCGCTGTGCGGATCGTGGCAGTCGCTGCAGGTGACGCCGGCAGCAAACATCTTGCCTTGCTTGAACGGCGTATAATTATACGGCTCCTCGATGTCGCGGATCTGCCCGTCGGCATGATAGGTGCCGCGCGCGAGCGGCTCAACCACGTGGGTTTGCGAGAGCCATTCACCGGGTATCCAGTCCTCATGAGACCCGGCCCGCCGGGCGTGACAGAGGCCACAGGTCTCGACTTCCTTGCGGAGCGTCGCCGGCTCCGCGGAGCGCCGTGCGTTTCCGGTCCGGTGATCGATTGGCCAAGTGATGCCGGATCGCTCGTCAAAACGAACCAGCAGTCCCTTGCTAGGGTCCTGGCGCTGGCGAAATACCCACCGGCTGCTTTGCTCGCGCGCCCAGGCGGCGTGGCGCGAGCCCTGCCCATGACAGGCCTCGCAACCCACGCTGATCTCCGCCCACGTCGTGGCAAAGCGGTCCGTCCGGGCATCGTAATTCTTGCGCAGGCCGGTCGAGTGACATTCCGCGCACATGAAATTCCAGTTCTGGTTCAGCCTGGTCCAATGCAGAACATCGTCGTGCTTGATTTCCTCGGCCGGAGACAGGTGCAACCAGCGTTGTCCACCGCTGTCCTTGGACCGACTGTCCCAAGCGATCGGAAGCGCCTGAATGCGACCGTCAGGGAATTCAACAAGATATTGCTGCAGCGGATCGACGCCAAAGGTGTATTTCGCCTCGAAGATGGCAAGCTTGCCATCGGGGCCGTCGGTCTCGACCAGGAATTTGTTGTCCTTGCGAAAGAAGCGCGAGCGAATTCCGTAGTGGTCGAAGCTTACATCGTTGAAATTTCCGAGCACAGTAGCGTCGGTCGCATGTTGCATCGCCGCCTTATGTTGCGATGCATTCCACAGCTTGGCCTCCCCCTGGTGACAGCCAGCGCATGTCTCACTCCCGACGAAGGTCGCGACCGAAGACTCTTTTCGGTTCAAGGCCCATTCGCTGCCGCCGAGGAAATAGAGAACAGCGCAGAAGGCGAACCCAACCGCCGCAATGACTGTCACCGCAGTCCATATCGCGCGCTTCGGCATCAACTCGCCATCTGAGTTCACTGGAGCTCGCGCTGACGCCAATACCACCGGCGACGGCTCTCCAGACGGCCCTCTCTCCGATCCAGATTTAGAGACTGATCTGCGTTTTCTGCGTGCCACGACACCGCCTAGCGCTGAGAACGGAAGGCTATGACCAAGCCGTTCCCACGAAGATCGTCCGTATCATCGGCTAACTCGGCTTCAAGTCAAGCATCGGCGCAGAGCGCTCGCGCCGGATCGTTGACACACGTCAATGTTAGGTCGTTCGGATCGTAGCAGTTTGAGAAAAAATGAAACTGGAGGTACCCAAGATGAAGCTATCAGTCGCATTTTCGGCATTTCTAACGACTGTGGTCGTCACGGGATTTGTAGCAGCGAGCACGGTAGACGCGCATGCAGTAGTATATTGCCAGTACGTTGCATACCCCGTCGGATGCATTGTGAGACCCGGCGTCGTGCTAGGGCCGCGACCGGTGGCGCGCGCTGTCGTCACTCCCGGCGTTGCGGTGCGGCGAACGCCGATGAATCGCGGCGGTCCCGTCAATCGCATTGGCCGTCGCTGATTGCTGATTCCGGTCAGTGTGTCCGTTGCCGAACTGACGAGACGCGCGAATGCGCATACTATTACTGCATATTGCGAAAAAACTTTTTGTTTATCTACATTCTGGAGGTCGCTGATATGAGACGTATTTTTATCACGTCTATCGTCGCGCTGCCCTTGCTCGCGCCATTGGGAATTCCTGCGAATGCGCAGCAAACAAAATCTCCAAGTGTCGTGTATCCGACCGATCGAACCGTGCTCCCGATTCCGGAGCCGCAGTATCCGCACTCCACTGAGTTCGACGCCCGAAATGCAACGCCGCCGCCCCGGTTCGAAGTAAAGCCACCTGCAGCAGCGCCCAACGTTCTCATCGTTCTGATCGACGATATGGGCTTTGGGCAATCCAGTGCTTTCGGCGGTCCGATCAGCATGCCGACGGTAGATCGTCTGGCTGGTGAGGGTCTTCGCTACAACGAGTTTCATACCACGGCGCTCTGTTCGCCGACCCGATCGGCGCTGCTGAGCGGCCGTAACCATCACATGAACAATTTTGGATCGATTGCCGAAACTGCGACGACCTTTCCGGGACAGACCGGGCAGCGCCCGAACAGCGTAGCCACTGTTGCAGAGATGTTGAGGCTCAATGGCTACAGCACCGCTCATTTCGGAAAAAACCACGAAACCGCGGCATGGGAAGTAAGCCCATCCGGCCCGACCGACCGGTGGCCCACCCGTCAGGGCTTCGACAAGTTTTACGGATTCATGGGCGGCGAGACCAACCAATGGGCGCCGCTGATCTATGACGGAATGACCCAGGTCGAGCCGTCGAAAGATCCCAAGTACAACTTCATGACTGACATGACAAACAAGGCGATCGACTGGATGCAGTACCAGAAGTCGCTGACACCCGATAAGCCGTTCTTCATGTACTTTGCGCCCGGCGCTACCCATGCCCCCCACCACGTGCCGAGGGAATGGATCACCAAGTACAAGGGAAAATTCGACCAGGGCTGGGACAAACTCCGCGAGGAAACGTTGGCCCGTCAGATACGTCTCGGCGTGGTTCCGGCTGGTACCAAGCTCGCTCCCAAACCCGAAGCCATCAAGGATTGGGTGACGTTAAGCCCTGACGAGAAAAAACTCTTCGCGCGCCAGATGGAAGTGTTCGCCGGCTTTGCCGAATATGCCGATACCGAAATCGGACGGCTGGTCAATGCCATCCAGGCGACTGGGCAACTCGATAACACGCTGGTGTTCTACATCCTCGGCGACAACGGCGCGAGTGCGGAAGGCGGCATGAACGGGTTGTTCAACGAGATGACCTATTTCAACGGTGTACAGGAGACGGTCCAAGACATCCTCAAGCACTACGATGAACTCGGCAGCCCGATGACCTACAGCCATTACGCGGCCGGATGGGCGGTCGCTGGTGACACGCCCTTCACATGGACCAAACAGATCGCCTCAAGCTACGGCGGGACCCGCAACGGCATGGTGGTTCATTGGCCGAAGGGAATCGCGGCGAAGGGTGAGGTGCGGTCGCAATGGCATCATGTCATAGACATTGTACCGACCATCCTCGAAGCCGCGAAGCTGCCGGAGCCGAAGAGCGTGAACGGAACGGTGCAAACGCCGATTGAAGGCGTGAGCATGGCCTATAGCTTTGCCAACGCCAGGGAACCGAGCACGCACACTACCCAGTATTTCGAGATTTTCGGCAATCGCGCCATCTACAGCGATGGTTGGCTCGCCGGCACAATCCACCGGGCGGCGTGGGAAACCAAGAATCGCAGGCCGCTCGAGCAAGATGTCTGGGAATTGTACGACACGCGGTCGGACTTCAGCCTTGCGAACGATCTGGCCGCCAGGAATCCCGACAAGCTCAAGGAGCTTCAGGAGCTCTTTCTGAAAGAAGCGGTCAAGTATTCGGTGCTGCCGCTCGACGATAGAACCTTGGAGCGTCTTAATCCGGCTCTTGTCGGACGGCCCGACCTGATGGCCGGCCGCACCTCGCTGACGGTGCACGACGGCATGCTCGGAATGTCCGAGAATGTCTTCATGAATACGAAGAACCGCTCGCACACGATCACCGCCGATGTGGAAATTCCGAAGGCAGGAGCTAGCGGGGCCATCCTTGCGCAGGCCGGCCGGTTCGGCGGCTGGAGCCTTTATATCAAGGACGGCAAGCCGACATACACTTACAATTTCCTCGGTTTGCAGCGATTTACGGTAGCAGCCAAGCAGGCGTTGCCTGCAGGGAAAGCCACGATCCGCTTTGAGTTTGCCTATGACGGCGGCGGCATCGGTAAAGGCGGGATCGGTTCGCTGTTTGTCAACGGCAAGCGTGTCGCCACCGGACGTATCGAACGTACCCAATGCTGTGGATTCTCCGCCGATGAAGGCGCCGATGTTGGCGCCGATGAAGGCACGCCGGTCACCGAAGCCTACAAGGTGCCTTTCAAATTCACCGGCAAGATCAGCCAGGTGACGATCGAGTTGAAGGAAATGAAAAAGGCCGATGGGGAAGAAGCCGTGCGGGCCGGAAAGGAAGCCGTCTTGAAGAAGGGGTTGTCCGATTGATGAGACGCGCAGCGTGCCCTGACCGGATTCTTGGCGCCGCGCATACCTTTTAGAATTGGGAGTTGGCTGGCGTTTGAAAGGCAGGATGGCGATGAAATCGATTGGACTGACATTCTCCGTACTATCGTTGATGGCGCTCTCCGGATTTCCTGTACATGGCCAGCAGTACAAGATGCAAACGCCGGTCCCTCCAGGCGTCGCTATTCCCGACAAAGTGGAAACCCGCCTTGGGACTCTGAGTTTCTTCGGCGGCTTCCCTGACGCGGCGACCGTCGACAAGCTATACGAAAATCTCGACTTCCAGCGAGCTGTCCAGGCCTATCTGCTCGCGCTTCCCGTGGTGAATCAGGTCGCCAACCGCGACAACATTCTGCAGCTCGGCCCCGCCAACAGGACTGTGCCGATCTGGGAGAAGCTGGTCGACTCTCGTACCACTGAACTCACTGCCAACAACAACACACCCTATACCTGGTTCTGGCTGAACCTTCGTGACGGGCCTGTTGTCGTCGAAGCGCCCCCCAAGGTGCTCGGGCTGGCTGATGACATTTGGTATAACTGGAATGGTGACATCGGCCTCACCGGTCCGGATCGCGGAGCAGGTGGGAAATATCTCTTCCTGCCGCCGGGCTACAAGGGTGAGGTGCCGAAAGGCTACTTCATCATTCGTCCAAACTCGTTCAGCGTCTGGACGGCATGGCGGACTTTCCTGGTGAATGGCGATCCGAAGCCGGGTGTAGAGGCCGTCAAGAAATTCACGAAGATTTACCCGCTCAAGCAGGCGGCCAATCCGCCAAAGCTGACTTTCATCGATATGTCCGGCAAGCCGTTCAACATGGTCGGACCCGCGGACTATCGGTTCTGGGAGCTTCTCAACAAGGTCGTGCAGGACGAGCCAACTGACAGCGTCGATGCGACGACGCTCGGATTCTGGGCGTCAATCGGTATTGCGAAAGGCAAGCCGTTTGCGCCCGATGACCGCATGAAGAAAATGCTGACGGAAGCCGCAGTCGTTGGCGACGCTACAGCGCGCACCATCATGTACAAGTGGCGCGGGCCAGACGGCTATTATTACCCTGACAGCAAGAGCAATTGGCGGCTTGGCTTCATTGGCGGCTATAAGTTCGCGGAAAAAGGTGCCCGCCAATTGAACGGCTACTCGGGCTTTTTCTTTTACGCCACAGGGGTCACACCAGCGATGGATTCAAGAACCGTTGGTGAAGGATCGCAATACATGGCGGCGTTCGTCGATTCGAAGGGCGATGCGCTTGATGGCGGCAAGTCGTACAAGTTGCATTTGCCGCCGAACATTCCGATCAAGAACTTTTGGTCGGTGATCCTCTACGACAACCAGACCCGGTCGATGATCCAGATCGACCAGCAATTCCCGACAGTCGGCAGCCAGACCGAAGGCCTCAAGGTGAACGCCGACAGTTCGGTTGACGTCTTCTTCGGCCCGACGGCTCCCGCGGGACTGGAAAAGAACTGGGTGCAGACGGCCCCTGGAACGAGCTGGAATACCCTTCTGCGCCTCTATGGGCCGACACAGCCGTGGTTCGACAAGACCTGGCGGCCCGGAGAAATTGAGTTGCAGAAGTAGCTTCGTCTTCGCTGACAAGGGTTAAAAGGTGGCGCTGAAGCAGAGGCCGATCCGATTGATCGCACAGAGTCTGAAAGCAGTTGATTGTGTACCAAAGGGATTAGCTAAGACCGTTAAATCTGAAAGGCGATAACCATGAAACGCGACCTTCTTAGCTGGCCACGGCTGATTGGCGCTGTTGCCGCCGCACTTGCCTTGCTTGCTCCGAAAATGTCTGTCGCCGACGAGAACGGCATTTCGTTCTGGTTGCCGGGGCTGTACGGCAGCCTTGCTGCAACACCGACGACGCCAGGATGGTCCATAGGCGCGATCTACTACCATGCGAGCCTGGATGCATCGGGCGCCACTGCGGCGTCGCGGCAATTCCAGGCCGGACGGCTTTCGCCGAACGTCAATATCAATCTGAATGTGGCATTGGGCGCTCAGGCCGACCTCGTGCTCCTTGCGCCGACCTACACCTTCGCGACCCCGATTCTCGGCGGCCAGTTGTCGGCAACGCTCGCCAGCGTCTACGGCAGGAACGCTGCCAGTCTCTCGGGTACCCTGACGTCTGCCGTTGGCCCCATCGTGACCACGCGAAATGGATTTCTGGAAGACGATCTCACATCCTATGGAGACCTCTTTCCGACCCTGAAGCTGAAATGGAATAACGGCGTTCACAACTATATGGCCTACGCTGCTGGCGGCATACCGGTCGGAGACTACAGTCCCGGCCGTCTCTCCAATATCGGTCTCGGTCACGGTGCGCTCGACCTCGGCGGAGGTTACACCTACTTCAATCCCGCAACCGGGATCGAGTTTTCCGGCGTCGGCGGCTTGACCTACAACTTCAAGAACCCGGATACGCAGTACCAGAGCGGCGTCGATTTCCATTTCGACTGGGGAGCGTCGCAATTTTTGTCGAAGCAGGTCTTCGTCGGCCTCGTCGGCTACGCCTATCAGCAGATTACGGACGACTCAGGACAGCCGGCCATTCTCGGCAGCTTCCGCTCCCGGGTTTTCGGTGTCGGCCCGCAAGTCGGCTATATTTTCCCGATCGCAAGTAATCAAGCGTTTCTCGGACTGAAAGGATATGGCGAGTTTGCCGCCGAAAACCGGCCATCCGGCTGGAACACCTGGCTGACGTTCGCGATCTCGGAGGCCGTCCCCGCCACCACAGTGACGCCGACCAAACATCTGGTGCGGAAGTAGTCCACCGCAGCCCGTGCACTTCCGACCGACTATGAAAAGAACGCGATCTTTTCGGACTGGCTCATGCGGCGGATCGCGGCCAGCGGATCGGCGGCCGGCGCGTTGGGGTTGGAGATCACGCCACTGGCGATCAGCGCCGCACCCAGCGAGGGATGATAGGCAGGCTCGGCCTGAGGCTTTGGCTGAGGCGCGGGCTCCGGGATCGGTTCGGGCGCCGGCGCCAAGGATACGATTGCGGGGATTGGTGTCGGCATGACGGCCGGCAGTCTGGCGGCAACGGCTGTGGGGGGCGCAATTTCCGGCTCGTCGATCTGCAACTCGTCGATCTCCGGAGCATCCATCTCCGGCTCGAGCGTATCGAGCTCCGAGGTTTCCGGCTCGCTCGGGTCCTGCACGGCCATTTCCATCGCTACCCGGTCGAGCACCGCGAGATCATAGGCATCGGCTTCGAGCGCCGTCTCCAACGCCGTCTCGGCTTCGGCGACGGCACTTTCACCGGCCAGTTCTGCCCGCGACGTTTCGGCGATGCTCACGGCTAGCTCGGCCGTCGATTCCGCGATCGGTGCGATGGCGGCCGGGGCCATTTCAACGGCCGGCGCGATCATCCGCTCGACCGCCGGCTCGGGCATGGCCGCCTGCTCGACGACAGACTCCGGCAGCTCCGCGGCTTCGGCGACAAGATCGGGCGCCGGCGCCTTGAACAGCGGGGTGACCGAGGCCCGCGCTTCTTCCGGCGTCGGCATCTCGGCGGCGGGTGGGGTATCGGCTTCTGCGCCCGCGGCCGTCGTGCGGCCGTCAGCGAGCTGTTCGATCGTCTGCATCAAGACGTCGTAGCTCGCCAGCACCGCTTCGCGGCCGTCGTCGCCGGCATTTGGCTGGCCGGCCTCGATCGCCGTAACCTGGGTGTCCAGCAGATCGCAGATCCGCACATCGGCGCCGCATTCGCGCAGCGTCCAGGCGATCTCGCGCACGATGCGCGCGCCGTTGCGGGCGGCCGTCAGCGTGTCGTCGATGTCATGGCGCGGCAGCGACTCGATCGCGGTGGCCTTGGCCTGGCGCAGGGCGGAACGGATGCTGCCCAGCGCCTGGCTCAGGCTGAGGCCGGCGGGCGTCTGCTTCTGCGCCTTGAGGCCGGCCTCGATCCGGGCCACGGCTTCGAGCACCATGCCGGTGTCGGCGTGGCGGTTGCGCTTGGCGTATTCATTGAGAAACCAGCGGCCCCGCGCGGTCTCCATGAAGGCCTCGCGGATCGCATCGTAATCCGCCTCGCCCGGGACGTTGGGTCGGGCGGAAATCGGCGACAGGGCAAATGCTTCTTCGGCCATGGATCAACTCGCGGCGCAGAACTTTGCGCGATATGTAACGATCACCACGATCCCCAGCGAATCGCAATGGACTGATGATAGCCGAATCCGCGCCCCCGATCGCTTCGCAAATGGCTGGCCGGCGCTTCGCCACGCGGCTGGCACTGTTCTACGGCGCGGTGTTCGGCTCCGTCGGCACTTACCTGCCATTCTTTCCGGTCTGGTTGAAGGCAGTCGGCATCGATCCGTCCTGGATCGGGCTGATCACCGCGGTGCCCTCCGTGACCCGCTTTACGGTGCTGCCGTTCATCACCGGGCTGGCCGAGCGACATCGCGCGTTGCGCGGCGCCATGATCGGCACGGCATTCCTCACCGCGCTGGGTTTTTCGGTGGTCGGCCTGCTCGAGACGCCGATCCTGATCCTGATCGCCTTTGCGCTCACCGCCTGCGCCTGGACGCCGCTGGTGCCGCTCACCGACGGCTACGCGCTCAAGGGCGTCGCGCGCTATGGCCTGGATTACGGGCCGATGCGTCTGTGGGGCTCGGCGGCCTTCGTGGTCGGCGCGCTGGCCTGCGGCCTGCTGGTCGAGGTGATTGCGGCCAGACATCTGATCTGGATCATCGCCGGCATGGCCATGCTGGGCGCGCTGGCCAGTCTGCGGCTCGAGCCGGTCTCGACACCCGGCCCGGCGCGAACGGCGGTCTCGTCCAGGTCGCTGCTGCGCGAACGTGGCTTTCTCACCATCATGGCGGCCTCGGCGATGATCCAGGGCAGCCATGCTGCCTATTACACTTTCGCCTCGATCACCTGGCAAAGCGCCGGGGTAGGCGGACTGACCATCGCCGGCCTGTGGTCGCTCGGTGTGCTGGCCGAGATCGTGGTGTTCGCGGCCTCGCCGCGCTTTACTTGGGCCCCGCCGCTGCTGGTGGTGCTGGGCGGCCTGTGCGGCCTGATCCGCTGGGTGATCACCGCGCAGCAGCCGGACATCGCAGTGCTCGCGGCCGTTCAGGCGATGCACGGCCTGACCTTCGGGCTGACCCAGGTCGGCATCATGGGGCTCTTGGTGCGGCATGTGCCGGGCCACTTCACCGCCACCGCGCAGGGTTATCTCACCGCCTGCACGGGCATCGTGATGAGTTCGGCGGCGATCGTCTCCGGCCTCATCTATGCGCGCTACGGGCAGGGCGCCTATTACGCGATGGCGGCGCTGGCGCTGGCGGGGGCCGCTGCGATGTGGTTCGGGCGGCACCGCGCCGATGCGCCCTATGTCGCCCGCGATCAGCCCCAGAGTGCAGCGTCGGGCGGATAGACGGTGCTTTCCTCGTAGCGCAGCCCGTCGTCACGGTCGGCGGCGAGTAGCAGCGGACCGTCGAGATCGACGAACCGCGCCTGCGGCGCCAGCAGCATGGCCGGCGCCATCGACAGCGAGGTCGCGACCATGCAACCGACCATGATCTCGAAGCCCAGCGCTTCTGCCGCATCCGCCATCGACAGCGCCTGGGTCAGGCCGCCGGCCTTGTCGAGCTTGATATTGATGGCATCGTAGCGCCCGCGCAGCCCGGCCAGCGACGACAATTCATGCACGCTTTCGTCGGCGCAAACCGCCATCGGCCGGCGAACATGCGCGAGTGCGTCATCCTGTCCGGCCGGCAGCGGCTGCTCGACCAGCGTGACGCCGGCTTCCTCGCAGGCGGCGAGATTGCGTTCGAGGTTCTCCGGGGTCCAGGCCTCGTTGGCATCGACGATCAGCTGGCTCTCGTGCGCTTCGCGACGCACAGCCTTGATGCGGGCGGCATCATCGTCGCTGCCGAGCTTGATCTTGAGCAGCGGGCGATACGCCGCTTTGGCGGTCGCCGCCGCCATCGCGTCGGGGGTGCCGAGCGAAATCGTATAGGCGGAGGTGCAGGGGTGCGGTTCGTTCCGGCCCAGCACGTCCCAAATCCGCCTTCCGGCCGTCTTGGCTTCGAGGTCGAGCAAGGCGCAATCCAGCGCGTTGCGGGCGGCGCCGGCTGGCATGACGGTCTGCATCGCCAGCCGGTCCAGCCCGGCGCCGAACCGGTCCTGCATCGCCAGGATCGCGGCCAGCGTCGCCTCCGGCGTCTCGCCGTAGCGCGCATAGGGCACGCATTCGCCGCGCCCGGTCACATCGCCGCGGCGGATCTCGGCGACCACGGTGACCGCCTCGGTCTTGGCGCCGCGGCTGATGGTGAAGGCACCGGCGATCGGCCAGTGTTCGATCCGGGCGGTGAGAAGGGTGAGGTTCGGCATGTCGATACCAGGCAAGGTGTGGTCTCCGAAGGAGCCCTATCGGATCACCTTTAACGTTAACAAAATAGAACTATCCATTGCGTATAGGTATGTCTGGACCGGCCGTGAACTTGTTTGGGACGCATTATCCGTGTCTGTCAGGGCGGAACCGGCCCCAGCGGCTTGAAAATCGCGGGTGCGGACGAAATCCAGGAGCAAAGTGTGAGCGGCGGGCCGAACCTTGAACAGATCGCCAGGGGCGATGGGCTGGCGCTGTGCGCTTCGGGATCGTGGACGGCGCGGTTCGCGCCGGATCTCGAGCAGATCGTCTCCGACGCCGAAAAGCTCACCGGCAGCCGCCCCAATATCTTCATCGACGTCTCGGAGGTGTCCAAGCTCGACACCTTCGGCGCCTGGCTGATCGAGCGCCTGCGCCGCAGCCTCACCAATGGCGGGGCCGAGGCGGAGATCGCCGGGCTGTCGGCGAACTATTCCAGCCTGGTCGACGAAGTCCGCCGCGTCCAGCCGGCCGGCGCCCCGGAGCCGACGCCGTCGGCGCTGACCGCCATGCTCGACCGCATCGGCCGTGCCGTGTACGGCGTCGGCGCCACGGTGATCGCGCTGGTCGGGATGATCGGCGCGGTGCTGGCTGCGCTGACGCGGGTCACCCTGCATCCGTCGCGGTTCCGCTTCACCTCGATGATCCACCACCTCGAACAGGTGTGCTGGAACGCGGTGCCGATCGTGGTGCTGATCACCTTCCTGATCGGCTGCATCGTCGCGCAGCAGGGCATCTTCCACTTCCGCCAGTTCGGCGCCGACGTGTTCGTCGTCGACATGCTCGGCGTCCTGGTGCTGCGCGAACTCGGCGTGCTGCTGGTGGCCATCATGGTCGCCGGCCGCTCCGGCAGCGCCTACACCGCCGAACTCGGCTCGATGAAAATGCGCGAGGAAATCGATGCGTTGCGCACCATGGGGTTCGATCCGATCGAGGTCCTGATCCTGCCGCGCATGATCGCGCTGGTGATCGGCCTGCCGATCCTGACCTTCCTCGGCGGCATTGCCGCTTTGTACGGCGGCGGGCTGGTGGCGTGGGCCTATGGCGGCGTCGATCCGGAAGCGTTTCTCGCCCGGCTGCGCGATGCGATCTCGATCAACCATTTCACCGTCGGCATGCTGAAGGCGCCGGTGATGGCCGCCGTGATCGGCATCGTCGCCTGCGTCGAGGGTCTCGCCGTGCAGGGCAGCGCGGAGTCGCTCGGTCAGCACACCACCTCGTCGGTGGTGAAGGGTATCTTCTTCGTGATCGTGATGGACGGCGTTTTCGCGATCTTCTTTGCCGCGATCGGGATCTGACATGCCGGCTGCGACACACGAACCCATCATTCGCGTCAACGGCCTCACGGTGAAGTTCGGCGAGCGCCGCGTGCTGGATGGCCTCGACCTCGACGTGGCCCGCGGCGAGATCCTCGGCTTCGTCGGCGCCTCCGGCGCCGGCAAGTCGGTCCTGATGCGGACCATCATCGGGTTGGTGCCGAAGCTGTCCGGCCAGATCGACGTGTTCGGCATCGACCTCGACGGCGCCGATACCAAGGAGCGCCGCGGCGTCGAGCGGCGCTGGGGCATCCTGTTCCAGCATGGCGCGCTGTTCTCGTCGCTCAGCGTGCGGCAGAACGTGCAGTTCCCGATCCGCGAATACCTCAAAGTATCGGAGCGCCTGCTCGACGAGATCACCATCGCCAAGCTGGCGATGGTGGGTCTCAAGCCGGAGGTCGCCGACCGGATGCCGTCGGAACTGTCCGGCGGCATGATCAAGCGCGTCGCGCTGGCCCGCGCGCTCGCGCTAGATCCGGAGATCGTGTTCCTCGACGAGCCGACCTCGGGCCTCGATCCGATCGGTGCCGGTGAGTTCGACGAACTGGTGCGGACGCTGCAACGAACTTTGGGCCTGACCGTATTCATGGTAACCCATGATCTGGACAGCCTGCATACCGCTTGCGACCGCATCGCGGTTCTCGGCGACGGCAAGATCATCGCGCACGGCACGATGAACGACATGCTGGCGTCGGAGCATCCCTGGCTGCGTGAATATTTTCACGGCAAGCGCGCACGCGCTGTCCTCGTTTAGTTACTGGAGTTGGTTTGATGGAAACGCGGGCGAACTTCGTCCTGATCGGAACATTCACGCTGGCGGTGATTGCCGCGGCGTTCGGCTTCGTGCTGTGGTTCCAGAATCTGCACTCGACCAAGCTGCGCACCCCGCTGCGGATCGTGTTCGAAGGCGCGGCCTCGGGCCTGCGCAACGGCGGCAGCGTCAATTTCAACGGCATCCGGGTCGGCGAGGTCGTATCGGTCAAGCTGGACAATCCTAGGCGCGTGGTCGCGCTGACGATGGTCGAGAACAACGCCCCGATCCGCAAGGACACGCTGGTCGGCCTGGAATTCCAGGGCCTCACCGGCGTGGCCGCGATCTCGCTGAAGGGCGGCGACGAAGCGGCGCCCGCCGTGCCGACCGACACCGATGGCGTCCGCGTGCTCACGGCGGATCCGGATTCGGTGCAGGACATCTCGCAGGCCATCAAGGCGACGCTGCAGAACGTCAACCGCATGGTCAACGAGAACCAGGAATCGCTGAAGAACTCGCTGCGCAACGTCGAGACCTTCACCGCCACGCTGGCGCGCAACTCCGAAGTGATCGACGGCATCATGCTGAAGATCGACAGCGTGATGGGCAAGACCGACGGCATCATGAGCAAGGCGGACGGCGTCGTCGCGCGCACCGACAACATCCTGCTCGGCCTCGATACGCTGGCCGGCGGCAAGGATGGCGGCCAGCTGACGGCGGCGGTGAAGTCGTTCTACGAGCTGACGGAAAATCTCGACAAGCGCTCCGGCGCGCTGATCCTCGACGGCCGCCGCACGCTCGCCGACATCAGCCGCGCGGTGAACAATCTCGACCGCAATCCGACGCGCCTGCTGTTCGGTGCCAGTACCGGTTCTGGCACCCAGCCTGCGCCGGCCGCGGCGCCGCCGTCGCAGGCGGCTGAACCTGCTCCGCCAAGAAGGCGGCGACAATAATTTGGGGTGACGCATGGATGAGATGGACCGATACACCATCAGTAACGGCCGTGTCACCGCGACCATCAAGGCCAATGGCGCCGAACTCTGCTCACTGAAGAACATCAACGGTTTTGAAGTTCTGTGGCAGGCCGGTCCGGAATGGCCGCGCCACGCGCCGATCCTGTTTCCGATCGTCGGCCGCCTCAACGGCGACGTGCTGCGCCACCGCGGCCAGACCTATGCGATGACCCAGCACGGCTTCGCCCGCGACCAGCGCTTCGCCTGGGCCGGGCAGGGACGTACCTCCTGCTCGCTGGTGCTGCGCGACAACGAGGCCAGCCGCGCCAAATACCCTTTCGCGTTTCAGTTCGACGTCACTTACGCGATCGAGGGCGACTATCTCGTCATCACTTACGCGATCACCAACTCCGGCCACGAGATGATGCCGGCCTCGATCGGCACTCATCCGGCGTTCAACTGGCCGCTGATGGCGGGCGCCGACAAGGAGGATCATTGCATCACCTTCGGCACCGCCGAGCCGGCGCCGATCCGTCGCCTCACGGACGGGCTGCTGCGCGCCAGGTCTGAGCCGACGCCGGTGCAGGGCGGCGCGCTGGCGCTGTCGGAAGCGCTGTTTGCGCAGGACGCGGTGATCATCGACCAGCTTGCCTCGACCTCGCTGAGCTATAGCGGGCCGGGCGGCCCGACCATCCTGATGGACTGGCAGGGTTTCCACGAGCTCGGCATCTGGTCGAAGCCGTCGGGCGCGCCGTTCATCTGCATCGAGCCGTGGCAGGGCTGGGCGAGCCCGGTGGACTTCGACGGCGAGTTCGCCGACAAGCCCGGCGTGATGCACATCGCGGTGGGCCAGACGCGGAATTTCACCCAGCGCATCGGGTTTTTGTAGGCGCGATTGCTTCGGCAATTGGAGCGCGAACGACTCCGCGAGCGCGGATCTTTTCCCATCCCCCTTGCGGGGAGGGTGGCGCGTTGAGATCCACCGGGTCCGGCTTCGCCGGCCCGATGATAAACTCCGCGAACAAACGTGACGGGTGGGGGTAGCCACAAGCTCTGTCGCCCCGTGGCACCCCCACCCCGGCCTCCACTCTCGATGATGCTATTGCATCATCGCTCGTTCGGCCGACCCTCCCCGCGAGGGGGAGGGGGACCATGCGCCGCGGCGCGTTCCATGTTTTCGAATGTCTACGACACAAAAAAGCGGAGGCATCGCTGCCTCCGCTTTTGCATTTGATAGTTGCGCCGAACTTAGCCCAGCCGGCCCGCGGAATGCGCGAGCAGCGTGTAGACGAGCCCGGTTTCCGAGGTCAGGTGGCTGCGCAGCGCCGCCGGGCCGCGTTCGTCGCGGGCGACTTCGTCGAGCAGGCGTTCGAACTCGGTGATGTAGCGGTCCACCGTCTGCTTGAATGGGCGGTCGGCGCGGTACTTGCGGCTGACTTCGTCGAACGCCTTCTGGCCGGCCGGCGTGTAGAGCCGCTTGCTAAACGCCTTGCGCTCACCGCGCTGGTAGCGATCCCACATCTCGGCCGCCAGCGTACGGTCCATCAGCCGGCCGATGTCGAGCGACAATGAATCCAGCGGATTGGCAGAGGCGGCGGGCTGCGGCGCCGGCGCGCGACGCGGCGGCTCGCGGTCTTCCTCGCCATGGTCGGCGCGGCCAAGCAGGTCCGACAGCCAGCCGTCACGGCCCTCGTCGGAGCCTGAGGGGGCGACCGGCGGCGCTTCGGTGCGGCGCGGCGCGGGGCCGCCGATATCCGGCATCGGCAGGCTCGAAGAGCTTCCCATCGCCGGCCGCGGCGCCGGACGCGGGGCCGGCTCGTTGCGGGCCACCGGCTCGCTGCGCGCGTTGGCGATAGCCATCACCGGCTCTTCTTCTCGCATCACGCTGGCCCGATTGGTCTGCACAACATCGGCGCCGCGGCCGTGGCGGGCGACGATCCGGTTCAGTTCGGCCAATGCCTCGATCTGGTCGACTATCACCTTGCGCATCTGCGCGGTGCTTTCGGCGGCCTCCTGCGGCATCTCGAACACGCCGCGGCGCAATTCGCTGCGGGTGTTCTCCAGCTCGTTATGCATTTCGGCGGCCATCGACTTCATGCTCGCCACCATCGAGGCGAACTTGTCGGCCGACTGCTTGAACATCGCATCGGCTTCCTGGGTGCCTTGCTGGTAGATCTCGGCCATCGCCTGCGAGGTCAGGCGACGCTCTTCCTCGGCGGCGCTGCGCACGGCCTCGAACTGGCGGTTGATCGCGGTCGAGCCGGCGCCGGCGGTTTCGGCGACGACGCGGGCGATGTCACGGGCGCGCTCCTCGGCGGCGGCCAGCGATTCATCGAGCAGGCCGGTGAAGCGGGTCAGGCGCTGATCGAGGTCGTTGGTGCGGGCGTCGATGGTGGTGACCAGCGATTCCAGCGCCGCCTTGCGCTCGTTTACCGAGACCGAAGTGGTGCGGTTGCTCTGCTCGACCAGGCTCGAGGCATCGACCAGCGCGCGGCCGTGGCTTTCGAACTCGGTCGACAGCGAACTCAGATCTTCCAGCGCGCGCGAGGTCTTCGCGGTGAAGGTGGTGAGTTGATCGTCCAGCATCTGCGTCGCCACGCCATTGCGCGAGGTGACGTCGTTCATGGTCGAGACGAAGTCGGCGACGCGGGTGACCAGCGCACGCTCCAGCGAGTTGAGGTTGTCGTGCGCGCCGGTCAGGACTTCCTGCAGCAGGATGTTGCCCTCGCGCAGCCGCTCGAACAGCGCAACGGTATCGGTGCGCAGGATCTTGCTGGTTTCCTGCATCTCGGTCACGGCCGCGATCGACACCTGGCGGGACTGCTCGATCGCCGCACGCGAACTGGACTCGAGGTCCTTCAGCGACTTGTTGACGGCGCCGGAGGCCAGTTCGCCGGCAGTGGTGATGCTGCGCGCGACATCCGAGGAGTTCGTCACCATCGATTGCGCAAAGGTGTGGCCGCGGCTCTCGATCGCCTTCAGCGCATCGGCGGTGACGCGATCGATATCGATCGTGAGCTGATTGGCCTTGGAGCCGAGCGCCTCGACCAGCGAGCCGCGCTTGGCATCGACCATCTGCGACAGCCGGTCGGTCTGCTGCTGCACGTAAGAGACGATCTCGTCGGTCTTGCCGGTCATCGTGGTGCCGAAGCTGCCCGAGGCGGCGAACACCGAACGCTCGATCTCCGACGAGGTGGTCTTGATCTTGGTGCTGATCTCGTTGGAAGCGGCGACCAGCGAGGTCTGCGCGGCGAGGGCGCTGGCCTGGATGTTTTCCGTCGTGCTGGCGGTGGTGGCCGAAAGCAGACGCTGCATCTCGGCGGAGATTGCCTTCATCTGTTCGGCGGTATCGGCGGAAGAGGTGGTCAACGAGGATTGCGCGTCGCGGGCGCTGCCGACGATCGAGGCGGCAGCATCCGCGCCTGCGGCGGCGAGGCTGCGCTCGACGTCGATCGCCAGCGACCGGACCTGGGTGGTGGCGTCCGAGGAGGCATTGACCAGCGTGGTCTGCGCTTCGCGGGCACCGGCAACGATGGACTCCGCGGTGGCGTTGCCGGCCGCGGTGAGGCTGCGTTCGACGTCCGCGGCGAGGTTGCGAACGTGGTCGGCGGCTTCGGTGGAGACCTCGGCCAGCACCGACTGCGCTTGGCGGGCGCTGGCGATGATTGCATCGGCGGTGGTGCTGCCGGCGCCGGTCAGGCTGCGCTCGATGTCGGCGGCGAGGTTGCGGACGTGGTTGGTAGCTTCCGACGAGGCGTCGATCAGCGACGTCTGCACATTGCGGGTGCTGGCGAGGATCGACTCCGCGCTGGCGTTGCCGGCAGCGATCAGCGTGCGTTCGACATCGGCGGCCAGTGTCCGGACCTGCTGCGAGGTGTCGGTCGAGGCGGTGACCAGGGTGCTCTGCGCGGCGCGGGCGCCGGCGAGGATGGAGTCGGCGGTCGCGGAGCCGGCGGCGGTCAGGGTGCGCTCGACGTCGGCCGACAGCGACTGGATCTGCTGGGCGACCTCGGTGGTGGTGGCCAGCAGGGTAGACTGCGCGTCGCGGGCGCCGCTGGTGACGGACATCGCGGTGGCGGCGCCGGCCGCGGTCAGGGTGCGCTCGACATCGGCCGACAGCGACTTGATCTGCGCCGACGCCTCGGACGAGGAGTCGATCAGCGTGGCCTGCGCTTCGCGGGCGCTGGACAGGATCGAGCTCGCAGCATTGGCGCTGACGGTCGATAGCGTGGTCTCGACATCGGTCGCCGTCAGGCGGAGCTGGGAGCCTACATCGCCGGCCACCGACAGCAGCGAATCCTGCGCGGCGCGGGTACCGGCCTGGATGGTTTCGCTGGTCGATACCACGAGCTGCGTGAGCGAGCGTTCGGCGCTCTCGACATGGCTCTTGATCCCCGTCGAGAGTTCTTCGGCGCGGGCCATGAGCTGGTCGCTCGCGGTGCGGCCGGAGGTTTCGATGCGTCCGGCGACCGCCTCGATGCGCGAGCCGAGCAGCTCCTCGAACTGGCCGACGCGGGTATCGATCTCGGTGGCGACGACGCCGATCCGGCCCTCGAAGCCGTGGTGGATCGCCTGGAAGCGCGCCGTGACGCTGTCGGTCAGGTGATTGCTGCGATCGTCGATCGTCTCGCTGACGCTGGCGATGCGTCGGTCGATGGCTTCGATCGCCTGCGTGGTGCCTTCGGTCAGGGTCGTGGTGAAGTAGCTGAGACGATCGTCGATCGCATGGATCGCATGCACGGCGCCTTCGGTCAGCGACGACGTCAGATGGGTGAGGCGGGCATCGACGGTGCTGACGGCGTGGTTGGTGCCTTCGGTCAGCGTCGAAGTGAGGTGGGTCAGGCGGGCATCGATCGAATTGACGGCCTGGACCGCGCCATCCGACAGCGACACCGAGAGATTCTCAAGGCGGTTGTCGATGGTCTCGGTCACCGACTGCGCGCGGGCATCGAAGGCCTGTTCGAGGTTCTTGAGGCGGCCATCGACGGTCTCGTCGAAGGTCCGGATCTTGTCGTCGAGCGAGGCGTCGAGCGTGGTGACGCGCGAACCGAACACGGTCTCGAACTCCACGAGGCGGGCATCGAGCGTCGCGGAGAGCGCGCCGCTGTTCGAGGTGACGCGGGTGTCGAAGGTGTCGACATAGGTCTTCAGCGTTTCGTTGATGTCCTGGGTGCGCTGGCCCAGGCGATCGACGACTTCGCCGCCGAAGGTTTTGACGGTGCGGTCGAATTCGGAGATGTGGCGGGTGATCAACGCACCCAGCGTGCCCGAGTCGCGCGAGAACTTCTCGGCGAGTTCGGAGCCCTGGTCGCGCACCAGTCCGTCGAACGCGCTCATCTGCAAAGCCAGCGAGTCGTGCGCGGTTTCGGTCTGGCTGACGACCTTGGCGACCAGCGCGTTGACGGTGACGTCGAGCGCTTCGGAAGCCTTGTCGCCGCTGTTGAGGACCTGGGTCGCCAGCCGGTTGCCGGCCTCGTCGATCTTGCTGACCAGATCGCCGCTGCGCAGCTCCAGTTCCAGTAGCAGCGAGTCGCTCGAATTACGCAGCGAATCGTGCATGAGTTCGGTGCGGTCGGAGACGCGATCGACGATGCCGGTGGAGCGTGCCTCGAAATCGCTGGTGATGCGGTCCAGGCGCTCGTTCAGCATGTCGTGGACGCGATCGGCAAGGTCGACGAATTCGTCGTGGACGTGGCCGGTCTTGAAGTTGAGGCTGGAGGTCAGGCGTTCGCTGGCATCGAGCACGGCGCGCGTGGTTTCCGCGCTGGCTTCCTCGAGCCGGTCGAGGAGGTCGCCGCCGCGCTCGCCGAGCGCCAGGATCATGTTGTCGCCGGCGTGGCTCAGCGCCTGGGTGATGTGGGTGCCGCGCTCTTCCAGCGCGCCGGTGATCGACTTGGCGACCTCATCGACGCGCGAGGCGATGGCGTCCGAGATCAGCGCGATGTCGTGGCGCAGATCGATCTGCACGCCGGAAATCGCCGAGCGCACCTGCTCGGCCTGGCCGACCAGGTTGTCGCGTTGATGCGCGATGTCCTGCAGCAGCGCGCGGATGCGGACTTCATTGTCGGAGTAAGCGCGTTCCAGCGCGGAGACTTCGTTGGTGACAAGCGCTTCGAGTTCGCCGGCGCGCGCGATCGCGCGTTCGACGCCGTCGCCCATGGCGGCTACTTCGCGGCGGATCGCCTGGCCGACGGTGACCATCGAATCGCTGGCGGCCCCTTCGGGTTCGGAGAACCGGATTGCGACCTGCGCCATCGACTGCGCGATCATGCGCAGTTCCTGGCCGCGCCACGCCAGACTGGCGAGGAAGTAGAACAGCAGGACCGGCGCGAAGAACAAGACGGCAAGGCCGGCCAGCGCCAGCGTGCCGCCGGAACCCTGGCCGATGAAGGCCTGCAGCGACGGCAGGAACGCGACGGTGAGCAACCCGGCGCCGGCCACCCAGACGCCGGCAAACAACGTCGCCAGCGTGTAGACGTTGCGGGCGGGGCGGCCCTTCTGGATCGCCTGCAGGATCTGGCCGATGGTCTCGCGATCGTCATTGGCCGGGCGGCGCGAAAACCGCGCCTCGTCGGGCGCGTCGAAACTCGGCCGGTCGGTGATGCGCGGCTCAAAGGCGCTCTCGTCGTAGGCGGAACTGGAAATCGGACTGTCGTGGCGAACCGCCGGAGCATCGCGATCGACCGGCGCGTCGCTGATGTTCAAGGCTTCCTGAATGGCAGACAGCGCAACTTCCGTCGGATCCTTGGCCTTCTTTGTGTTGTTTGCCATCTTCGTCCCACGCCCCTTGTTTACGCATCCGGAACACCGCGCAATTCTCGCTACACAAGGGAACTTGCCCCATGTACCCCGCGAGAGATTGCCGCGAACGGCCGGTCGCTCGGCTTGTCCGCTATTCCCGCAAACATCCTATTGGCTTGGTCGCGCGAATGAAATGGATTCGGTTAAGACATTCTTAATCATCGTTAACAGGACAGACCGGTAACGCATTGCCGCCGCTGGATTAACGCCGATCCAAGCGCAATCGTGGCGAGTTTTCGGCAAAACCGCGTCCAAGCTGCGGCATGTACGTGAAACGTTCCGTTAACCAATTCCGTGGTTCGCTGCCGAAATCGCAGCGCGTGTGCGCCGCGGCGGATCATCCGGGGCATAACATGGCGTTGCACATCGAACAGGTCCAATGGATGCCGTCGCCGCCGCTCGCCCCCGATGATGGTCCGATCGACCTTGCGCACCTGCGCCGCATGACGCTCAGCGACGCCAGCCTCGAGCGCGAAGTGCTGGCGCTGTTCGCCGCGCAGTCCGTCGGCCTGATGCGGGAATTGTCCGGCATGCCCGGCAATGTCGGCGAACTCGCGCACAAGCTCAAAGGTTCGGCGCGCGCAATTGGCGCGTCACGGGTGGCGGACGCCGCCGAGTGGCTGGAAACCGCCGGCCATGATGCCGCGCAGGCGCTGCGGGCGCTGGACGAGGCGGTTTACGAGGCGCGGGCGGCGATCGACGGTATTCTCAAGCGCTCCTGAACGCACAGCAGCTTTTCGCGCAGGCCCGCTGGCGCGATCCGGATCGAGCCGTTATACGACAATCGTATCTTCCTTCCGGCAGCGCGAGCATCATGGCCAAGATAAACTTCATCGACCATTCCGGCGAAACCCGCAGCGTTGACGCCGAAGTCGGCTCCACGGTGATGGAGGTGGCGATCCGCAATTCGATCCCGGGTATCGAAGCCGAATGCGGCGGCGCCTGCGCCTGTGCGACTTGTCACGTCTATGTCGATGAAGCCTGGCGCGAGAAGGTCGGCGCGCCGACGCCGATGGAAGAGGACATGCTGGACTTCGGCTACGACATCAAGCCGAACTCGCGGCTGTCGTGCCAGATCAAGGTCACCGATGCGCTCGATGGCCTCGTCGTCATCACGCCGGAGCGTCAGGCCTAGTTTCATTTGACGGAATGCCGCGGCGATCAGGTCGCCGTGGAATGATGCAGCATCCAGGGTTGGAAACGCGCGATTACCGCATCGGGGATCGGCGTCGGCTGCCGGCTCTCGAGACCGACCATCACGGTGGTCGATGTCGCCGAGGCCACGCATTTGCCTTCCGAGAACACCACTTGCGAAAACGTCGCCGAGGTCCGGCCGAGCTTGCTGACGCCGAGGCCGAGTTCGATCGTGCCCGGCCAGTGCAGTTCCGCACGATAGTGGATGTCCAGCCGGACCAGTACCCAGCTCAACCCCGACGGCATCAGCCCGTGGCGCGGATCCTTTACCAGCATCACCCGGCTGGTCTCGAAGTAGCTGGCATAGACCGCGTTGTTGACGTGCTGGTTGGGATCGAGATCGGCGAAGCGCACATTGTCGCTGAGGCGGTAAGGAAAGTCCTCGAGCAGAGGTTGCGGCGCGCGGGCAGGTGCATTCACGAAAACGTCTCCAGTCTATAGTTCTTCAGATCCCGTTCGAGCGGGGATGAGACCGGATCCGCCGCATGATGTGGCGAAGCCGTGGCATGTCACAATTGGAAATATGCGGTAATCTTGTAAAAGCCATTAAATCCCTCCACCCTGCTACCAGCATTGATAGTGGATGTAACCGCTTGGACGTGGTTACGCTTTCCAAGGGGATGATTATGATACGAGTTCAATCCCGGCTGGCCGTCACGGTCGCTTCCGGTATCGCCGTTCTGGCCACCCTCGCCAGCCCGTTGAAAGCTGCCGAACCGACCGCTGCGGGTCTCTGGCAGAAGGTCGAAAAAGGCAAGCCGGTGGCATGGTTTCTCATGATCGACCGCGGCGGCGTCTTCGAAGGGGCGATTGCCAAGACGTTTCCGAAGCCCGAAGAGCCCGCCAACCTCACCTGCGTCAAGTGCGTGGACGACCGCAAGGATGCGCCGGTGCTCGGCATCTCCTTCATTCGCGACATGAAGCAGGACGGGCTGAAATACGAGAACGGCAACATTCTCGATCCGCGCGATGGCAAGATCTACAAGGCCAAGATGAGCGTCAGCGAAGATGGCCAGGAGCTGACCGTGCGTGGCTTCTGGGGTATTTCGTTGCTGGGCAAGAACGAGGTCTGGTTTCGGCTGCCCGACACCATGACCGCGCAGCTCGATCCCGCCGTGATTGCAAAA
This sequence comes from Tardiphaga sp. vice154, assembly GCF_007018645.1. Lineage (NCBI taxonomy): Bacteria > Pseudomonadati > Pseudomonadota > Alphaproteobacteria > Hyphomicrobiales > Nitrobacteraceae > Tardiphaga > Tardiphaga sp. vice154. The sequence goes on along the minus strand of NZ_CP041399.1, from coordinate 3,906,857 downwards.
TACCTGCCGGCCCAGGCCGCTGCGATGAAGCCGGTCGCTCCGACCAAGCCGACGGTGGCTGTCGTCAAGAAGAACGTGGCGCCCGCTGCCCCGCACTGAGTCCGTTGCCCCCGCTGTGCTAGCCCGCGCCTGCGCCGAAGCCGTAGCCCGGATGCCAATCCGTGGCCGACTCATCCACCATGAAAGCTGTGCCCCGGATTACGTCGCCCCGCCGCAGGGCGGCGGGACTACTTCATCCGGGCTAGGCCTTTAATACTACCGGGTCTGCACCGGCTCGCCGAGCGGCTCGCTGGTGACTTCGGCCTCCGCGCCGAGCCTCAGCACGGCGGCGGCGGCGGGCAAAGCGGCGTCGGCCATGGCCGCGTGGCCTTCGGCGGTCGGATGGATCGCGCCGCCATAGACTGCCGACAGGATGCCCCAGGTGGCGTCGTGGATATCCGCCGGCTGGATCGTCGCCGAGATGCCCTGCGGATAGGTCATCGCCGCGAAGTAGCTGTCATTGGCGTCGCGGATCCAGCGGGCGCGCGGCAGATAGGCGCGGAACTGGCTGGCGCCCAGGCCGCACAGCATCGGCTGCGAAGATGCGGCCACGATGTCCGGATCGAAGCTCTGGCCCTTCGGAGAGAAACAGGCGCGGTCGAATTCCGGATCGGTCGATGCGCGGGCGCAGAAACCGTGCGTCGCAAAGGCTTGCTGGTGCGCATCGACATAGGTCATGCGATCGGCTTGCGGGTTGCGGCACAGCACGCCGCCCTGGCACAGCGCAATGGCCTTGAGCTGTGGCAGAAACTCGCTCTCGACGAAATTGGCGACGTTGGCGAGCCGCCGCGGATTGGCATTGAACGCGGGGTGCACGTCGAAGCCGGCAGGGCCGCCGGGGCAGGGCGCCCCATTCGAGAACGTCGGGTTGGCATAGGCCGTGAAGATCACGCGCGACAGGTCGCCGGACAACAGCGGCTTCAGCGCCTCGCGCAGCTTGCCGAATCCGGCCGGCAGTTCGCGCACCAGCGCGCTGCGGGAATCGTCGACCGATCCAAGGATGCCGCCGCGCTTGAACAGTGCGCGCTCGGTATCGTTTTCGACGATGACGTCAGCGACGAGATTGGAGAAGCCAATGTCATTGGCGCCGATCGACAGCAGTACGAGATCGAGCTTGCGGCCGGGCTGGCGTTTCTTAACGGCCGCCATCGCCTCGCGCAATTCCGTCATCTGCGCGGCGACACTGCCCTGGCAATTGGTCGATGTCTTGGTGGTCAGGCATTCCTTGGCCTGCTGCTTGCCGAGCAGCCCTTCGGCAATCGTTGCACCGGAGCAGGCGAGCGGCAGATAGGTCACGGCGATGTGCGGGTATTGCACCGCCATCGCGATCGCGGTGCGGGTCTGGTAGCTGTATAGCGAGCGATGGCACGGCGCGCTCAGCCACTGCGCGCCCTGGGCCTGCCAGGCCTGTAGCGATTCATAGCTTTCACAGGCGCGTCCGCCCTTGAATCCGGCGCGGCTCGGCCGATAATATTGTCCCGTGTCGGAACCGATATAGGAACGGTAGCAGAAGCCTTCGTCCGACAGCGCCACCGGGCGGTCCGGATTGCCTTCGCCGGAGGCGATGGAATCGCCAAGGCCGGCGATCAATACGTCGCGCACCGTGATGTCGGTGGTGACGCGCTGCGGCGCCTCGGCGCCGGAGGTGACATCGACGATCGCCACCGTGCGCTTGCCGTAGACAGCGCGGAAGTTCACCGGCTCGGCGCAGTCGAAATTGGATTGCCGGGGGCCGTCGCCATCATCGAACGTCCAGGCGCACACCGCGCCGACCGGCACTTCGCCGGTGAGCCGCACCGTGACCGGATGCTCGGTCGGCGTCAGGTAGCTTTCCTTGACGCTGTCGCGGGTGCAGGGCTCGCTGAACTTGCCGGCCATGTCGACACACAGCCGACCCACCGTATTGCGCGCCCAGCCGCGGCCGTCGCTCTGGACGCCCAGCGTCTGTTCGGACGCCAGGATGGTCTGGTTGCGCAGCGTGTCGGCGTGGAGCTGGAAATCGCGCTCCTCGCGGAACAGCCGAAAACGATTGCGGACTTCCCAACTGATCTGCATCGAGCCCGTGGTCCCCTGTGCGGCGGCCCATTCGACCGGCAGGGCTGCGCAGGCGGCTAGCAACAGAAGGGAGTGGAGCACGAGACGTCGGATGCGAACAAAGGTCATAACGCGTTTCAACGTCACATATGGGGCGGAAGTAAGAGGCGCTGACCAGTGAGTGATATCGAGCCGGGTTTCAGAGCTGAGCCTGGCGTTTCGTCGGCCGGGTCGGAACCGTGGCCGCTGCCGTGGTGGCGAGCGCTTCGGCCTGTGCGACGGCGCGGCCCCGTTGCCATGGGAGCACGACGTTCAGCCAGAGCTCGCGGGTTCCCATGATGGCGATCGCAACGGCGAACGGAATCATGAAATACAGGATCCGGAACATCACCAGGGTCGCCACCAGTTGTTCCCTGCCGAACTGCGGCAGCGCCACCAGCATCGCGGCGTCGAACACGCCAAGGCTTCCCGGCGCATGGCTGGCAAAGCCGAGCAGGGTGGCCAGGATGAACACCACCGCCAGCGAGACGAAATCGATGCCGGGCTCGTTCGGCATCAGCAGGTACATCGCCAGCGCACAAAATCCGAGATCGACGACGCCGATCAGGATCTGCAGCAGCGTGACCCGCGCCGAGGGCAGCACGACCTTCCAGCCGTTCTGGCCGAGTTCGCGGCGCTGCTTGCCGACCGACAGCCAGACCATGTAGGCGGCGATGCCGGCGAGGCCGGCGGCGCCGATCAGCCGGTTCACGGCATCCGGCAGCATGTTCATCGCCGACGCCGCCGCCGGATGCCAGATCATGCCGATGCCCAGCACGAATGTATTGCCGAGCCAGAACGTCAGGCCGGAGATGAAGCAGATCTTGGCGACGTCGATGGCGCTGAGCCCGTAATCCGAATAGATCCGGAACCGGATTGCGCCGCCGGTAAAGACGGTGGCGCCGAGGTTGTGGCCGATCGTGTAACTGGTGAAGGAGGACAGCGCCGCGATCCGGTAGGGGACGTGATTCTTGCCGAGCGTCCGCAAGGCGAAGAAGTCGTAGAACGTCAGGGTGCCGAAGGCGCCAAGCACGCACAAGGCGGCGAGCGCGATCTGGAGCGGCGGCTTTTCAGCCATCGCCGCCAGGATCACCGCCAAGTCCACGCCCTTCAGCGTGCGTACCAGATGCGTAATCGCCAGGCCGATAATGATGACGCTCGCCACCACACCGAGCCGTTTCCAGCCGATGTGCTGCCTGAAGCCGCGCCCGAGCGCGGTCAGCATACGTTGCATTCGTCCTCCCGGCGGAGCGCGAACAGGTGGAAAGCTGATCGGGTCAGAAGATGGCAATGGGCGACCAGTTCACTCATACGCGACGTTCATTCATGTCCGGAAACCCTTACGGCAAAAACGGCGCGTTGTGCAGTCCTTGACAAGCCGGGTTGGTGTCCGCTGCCGCGCCATCTTGCCGCTGCGGGCGATCCGGTTCGTCATATAGGCCCGAAAAGCGCTATTCCCTGCCGCAAATCAAAGCCCGCCAGGAACATCGATCGGTTCCGATCGCACGGACGAACGGCCGCGATCTTTTGTTACGCCTTGCGCAAGGCGAAGTGTGCGCCGCAAAACGCCATCAGGCCGCCGAGTAGCAGAGCAGCGAGACCGGCCACCACGCCCGCAACGGTCGGCACCGGGCTCGGCGCCGAGGCTGCCTGTCCGGCACCGGCAAGGACCAGGACACCGACCGTAATCAGAAACTGGCGCATCCGCGGCGGGATCGCGCCGCCCGCGGCGCTGTGCAGCAGCGTGGCGGTCACGTAGCCACCGACAAAGCCCATCGCGGCGATCAGCCACCAGGCGACCGCGGCGCCGGCCGGCATGAAGTCGCGGGCATCGCTGCGCCACAACCCGCCGAGGTCGAGCCCGAACCGCTGACCCAGCATGTGCACGGCCAGCGCCAGCAGCAGTCCTGACATCATTGCGCCGGCGAGGATCAGGTGGCGCGGAAAGGGGCTGGTCTCGGCCATCGGGGAACCCTGCTGCGGGGCGCGTCGCCTTGCGCGCACGGCCCTCTCCATGGCTTGTAAGGGACGTCGTGGCGCACAGGCAAGCGCCCCCCGGCGGCGACGATAGGACAGGCTCTGTTCAGGACGCTTTTCACGGCAAGGAACGCGCCGGTGGCCGAGGCTGCCGAGCCGGGCCATGCCTATGCCTACAAGGCGTCGCTGATCGGCGCCGCGCATCGCTATGAGCTGACCGCTGACGGGCTGTCGTGGCGCACCGGCCGCCGGACCGGGCTGTGGCGCTATGGCGACATCGCGGAGGTGCGGCTGTCGTACCGGCCGATGGGGATGCAGGTGAAGCGGTTCCGCGCAGACTTGCGCCACGACGATGGCAGCCGGATCGTGATCATGTCGACCTCGAAGCAGACGGTGGCCCTGATGCAACCGCAGGCCGAATACCGCGATTTCATCTTTGAATTGCACCGGCAAATGGCGGCGGCAGCAAGCACGGCGTCGCTGCGCGCCGGACTGCGGCCGGTTCTGTACCGGGCGATCGTGGCTGCGTTGGTGCTGGTCGCTTTGGCCATGGCGGCGTTGCTGGTGCGCGCGCTCGTGACCGGCGAATTCGCGGGCGCGGCGTTCCTCATCGGCTTCTGTATATATGCGGGTTGGCAGCTCCGCGGCGTGCTCCGCCGCAACCGGCCGCGGGACTACACGTTTGCAGATGTGCCTGTTGATCTGCTGCCGTGAGCTGCTATCTGCTGGTTCAAGCGCGTGCGGCCTGGATGTAGTGGGTGAAGTTCGTGGAGCTGTAGCCTGCTTTGAGAGCTGCGACATGCAGGGCAACGTCCGCTGTGAGAAGATGGACGTCATGTTTTGCGAATTCTAGAAGCGCGCAGTCGGTCAACCCAAGCCATTTGAACTCCGGGCGTCTCGCGGCGTCGGCACTGACGATGTACTTTTCTTTGGCGCGCGACAGGAAGATGGAGAATTTATTCAGAATACTGCGCGCGTGTTCATCACCCTCAAAGCTGAGTAGGTTGGAAGCTTCGGAAAGTGCATTTGGGATGACGGCGACTTCAGGGATACTCCGAGATAAATTCCGTCAACAACCTGAAGTCATCGATTGTGTAAGCCCGTGTTCTCTTGTGATTGATCACAGCTTTCTCGTCAGCCAGTCCTACGACAAGCAATACGATCAGGTTTGTATCGATCAGCAGAGTTGAACTCATCTAATCCTCGGAAACGGCCTTCCGCTGCATGGCTTTGACTTCGCCGTTTCGATCGTCAACGACAATCGTGCGATAGGCGCGCTTGTGAAGGGGGGGGCTCCGTAGCAGCAATGGCGAGCAGATTATTGAGTGGGCTTCTAGGGGAATTCCAGGGCCTCGAGAAGCCAAGGGTAATCTTCCAGACGCGCTTCTCGTCGTTGTATTCGACCTCTTCCAGACCGAGGTTTGAGGGATGCTCATCCTCCATCACATCCATTATCCAGGTCTTGGCGGCCCTGACGGCCTCTTTCACATCCATGACGCTCTCCGGAACCGAGCTATTTAAGACTTACAATAGCTCACCTGTAAAAGACGGGAAGTCTATTTTCCCTGTTGTTTAGTGCCGTCAGGCCGCCCCGCGTCCGACGCCTTCATACACAAACCCCGCCGCCGCCATTTCCTCCGGCCGGTACACATTGCGCAGGTCGACGATGACAGGCTGCTTCATGGTCGCCTTCAGCCGGGGCAGATCGAGCGCGCGGAATTGGACCCATTCGGTGACGATCACCAGCGCGTCGGCACCTTTGGCGCAGTCATAGGCGTCCTCGCAATAGGTGATATCGGGCAACTCGCTTTTCGCCGGCTCCATGCCGACCGGATCGTAGGCGCGCACGTTCGCGCCCATGTCGAGCAGGCCGGTGACCAGCGGGATCGACGGCGCCTCGCGCATGTCGTCGGTGTCCGGCTTGAAGGTGAGACCCAGCACCGCGACGGTCTTGCCGCGCAAATGGCCGCCCAGCGCATGCGAGACTTTTCGCGCCATCGCGCGCTTGCGGTTGTCGTTGACGGATAGCACCGCCTCGACGATGCGCAGCGGCGCGTCATGGTCGAGCGCGATCTTGACCAGCGCGCGGGTATCCTTGGGAAAGCATGAGCCGCCGAACCCCGGGCCGGCATGCAGAAATTTCGAGCCGATGCGATTGTCCATGCCGATGCCGCGGGCGACGTCCTGGACGTCGGCGCCGACCTTTTCTGCGAGATCCGCGATCTCGTTGATGAAGGTGATCTTGGTGGCGAGGAAGGCATTCGCCGCGTATTTTATCAGTTCGGCGGTGCGGCGCGCGGTGTACATCACCGGCGCCTGGTTCAGCGACAGCGGCCGGTAGATCTCGCCAATCGCCTTGCGCGCGCGATCGTCGGAGGTGCCGACGACGATGCGGTCGGGAAACTTGAAGTCGCGGATCGCCGCGCCCTCGCGCAGGAATTCGGGATTGGAGGCGACGGCCACGTCGGCGTCGGGGTTGGCCTCGCGGATCAGCCGCTCGACTTCGTCGCCGGTGCCGACCGGCACGGTGGATTTGGTGATGACCACCGTAAAGCCTCTGACCGCCGCGGCGATTTCCTTGGCTGCCGCGTAGACATAGGACAGATCCGCATGGCCGTCGCCGCGCCGCGACGGGGTGCCGACGGCGATGAACACGGCGTCCGCTTCGGCGACCGGTTTGGTGAGGTCGGTGGTGAAATCGAGCCGGCCGGCCTTCACATTGGCGGCGACCAGCGCATCCAGGCCGGGCTCGAAGATCGGGATCAGGCCGCGATGCAGCGCCTCGATCTTGGAGGCATCCTTGTCGACGCAGGTCACATGATGGCCGAAATCGGCAAAACAGGCGCCAGACACCAGGCCGACATAGCCGGTGCCAATCATCGCGATACGCATAAGAAGACCTGAATCTGGAGGTGTCGGGCAGGGTCGATGCGTCGGGTCTTAGCAGATGCGGAAGTCTGTCACACGACGCTGCATCAAAATAACGGCGGATATCATCAGTGGGCAGGACGTGCTAGAGAGTGGGCCAGACCTCTTTCTGCCCACTCCCGTCTCTTTGAGAATTCCGCGCCATGAAACACGACCAGCTGCTCGGCCAGATTCAGGACTATTGCCGCCAGGTCGATATGGCGGAATCGACGTTTGGCCGCCGCGCCGTCAATGACGGCAAGCTGGTCAACCGGCTGCGCGAGGGCAAGCGCATTACCATCGACACGCTCGACCGTATCCACGCCTTCATTGCCGCCTCGCTGCCGGAAGGTCTGACGCCGCCGCGGCGGCCCGATCTTCCGCTGGAAAGGCGCGATCCGCGCAGCAATTTCCGCTTCTTCGAAAACCGGCAGAAATATCTGCTGTTCGTCCATACCTGCTCGGAAAAGCGGGTGATTGCCGAGCGGGTCGGGCTGGAACTCGGCAATATCCACCCGCGCCCGCCGGCGCTGCGGGTGTTCGATGCCGGCGTCGGCGACGGCACCGTATTGGCACGGGTGATGCGAACCATGCACGGCCGTTTCCCGCACATGCCGTTCTATATCGCCGGCAAGGAATTGAGCCTGGAGGACGTCCGGCTGACGCTGGACAAGGTGCCCGACCGGTTGTTCGAGCATCCCGCCACGGTATTCGTGCTGACCAATATGCATTACGCCGAGGCGCCCTGGCTGACGCCGGCGTCGCCTGCGGCGGCGGCCGGCATGATCTGGCATGAAGTGGCGCTTCGCGGGGCGTCGTCCGGCGAATTCGAGACGCAGATTGCCGAACTCGGCGGGTTTCTGGAGGATAATTGGCGCGCCAGCATCAATCCGCGCTCGGGCATGCCGACCTATGAGCGGCCGGTGGCGCTGGTGGTCTACCGCGAGGATCACCGCTTCCTGCTCGATTCGATCATCCCGCGCGCCGGTCGCACCGAGGCGAATTTCGACCTGATCATTGCCTCGCAGCCCTATCGGGCCAAATCATCCGTGACCTTTCGGGCCAAGCGGATCATTGCCCCCCTGGCCCGGGCGTTGCGCGCCGGGGGACGGCTGATCGGCATCCATTCGCATGGGCAGGACCCAGGTATGGAGATCGTGCAAGCCGTCTGGCCCAAAGAAAACCCTTTCGCTGTGAGCCGTCATGAGCTATTGCGCGCAGTGAAATACGAGCTGGGCTCCGCGGGGCGCGATTTGAACTTCAATGCCTATTCCGACCACCGGTCGATTTTTCGCTACGCAATGGAAGCATTGCCGAACGAGGTCACCGGCCTGATCGGAACATCGACGGCTTTTGCAGCATGGAACGCGGCGGTCTACGTGGCCCAGATCGAAGACGACCGCTTGACGGAAGTCACCCAGAGCGGCCGCTACCTCGATGCGACACGAGAGGTTCTGCGCAAGCATAACGGGCTCTGGTTCTACGACGAATCCTACGTCATCTCGCGGCGTCGCGACTGACATTTCTGGACAATTTGACGAAAGGCCGCCGATGCATGGCGGAACAAAGGGGTTAGTTGATGCGCGCGTCTTATCTCTTCACCAGTGAATCCGTCTCCGAAGGTCATCCGGACAAGATTTGCGACCGGATTTCCGACGAAATCGTCGACCTGTTCTTCCGCGAAGGCGCGAAGGCCGGCATGGATCCCTGGGCGATCCGGGCCGCCTGCGAAACGCTGGCCACCACCAACAAGGTCGTGATCGCCGGCGAGACCCGCGGTCCCGCCTCGGTCACCAACGAGCACATCGAGGCCGTGGTGCGCGCCGCGATCAAGGACATCGGCTACGAGCAGGCCGGCTTCCACTGGAAGACCGCCGACATTGAGATCCTGCTGCATCCGCAGTCGGCCGACATCGCGCAGGGCGTCGACGCGCTGCAGCCCGGTACCAACCAGGAAGAGGGCGCCGGCGACCAGGGCATCATGTTCGGCTACGCCACCAACGAGACCGCCGAGCTGATGCCGGCCCCGATCTTCTACGCGCACAAGATCCTGCGCCTGATCTCGGAAGCCCGTCACGCCGGTATCGAGAAGGTGCTCGGCCCGGACTCCAAGAGCCAGGTCACCGTGCAGTACGAGAACGGCAAGCCGGTCGGCGTGCGCGAGATCGTCGTCTCGCACCAGCATTTGGTGGAAGACATGACTTCGAGCCAGGTGCGTGACTGCGTCGAGCCCTACGTCCGCAAGGCGCTGCCGGAAGGCTGGATCTCCGACAAGACGATCTGGCACATCAACCCGACCGGCAAGTTCTTCATCGGCGGTCCCGATGGTGACGCCGGCCTGACCGGTCGCAAGATCATCGTCGATACCTACGGCGGTGCTGCCCCGCACGGCGGCGGCGCGTTCTCCGGCAAGGATTCCACCAAGGTCGATCGCTCGGCCGCCTATGCCGCACGCTACGTCGCCAAGAACATCGTTGCCGCCGGCCTCGCCGACAAGGCGACGCTGCAGCTCGCTTACGCCATCGGCGTGGCGCGTCCGCTGTCGATCTACGTCGATACCCACGGCACCGGCAAGGTCGCCGATGAATTGATCGAAAAGGCCGTCGCCGAATCGATGGACCTGACGCCGCGCGGCATCCGCAAGCACCTCGACCTCAACAAGCCGATCTACGCCCGCACCGCGGCCTATGGCCATTTCGGCCGTACGCCGGATGCGGATGGCGGCTTCTCGTGGGAGAAGACCGACCTTGTCGACAAGCTGAAGGCTGCGGTTTAACGCGACTGCTTCATCATACGCCGATGCGTTAGCGTAACGTTCAGGGTGTTTGGAAGTTGAAGTAAGCTTTGGCGTCACGACCATGTACGACGCGCTCTCCCCCTGTTGCGGGGGAGGGCTGACGCGGACGACCACCGCAACGACCGCAGCGATTTCGGTATCTGCCTCCTCCGCCGAAGGGGAGCGGCCAGACCGCCACGAACTGCCCCAATTCGCTACCTATTGATAAGTCCAGATAACTCCGTTCCAGGAACAGATCACATGACCACCGCGCCCAAGGGTTTCACCGACTACATCGTCAAGGACATCGCGCTCGCGCCGTTCGGCCGCAAGGAAATTTCGATCGCCGAGACCGAGATGCCGGGCCTGATGGCCACCCGCGAGGAGTTCGGCCCGCAGCAGGTGCTGAAGGGCGCCCGCATCGCCGGCTCGCTGCACATGACGATCCAGACCGCCGTGCTGATCGAGACGCTGGCTGCGCTCGGCGCCGACGTGCGCTGGGTATCATGCAATATCTATTCGACGCAGGATCACGCCGCCGCGGCGATCGCCGCCGCCGGCATTCCGGTGTTCGCCATCAAGGGCGAGAGCCTGGAAGATTACTGGGACTACACCGCACGGATGTTCGACTGGCATGGCGGCGGTCATCCCAACATGATCCTCGATGACGGCGGCGACGCCACGATGTACGTCCACCTCGGCCTGCGCGCCGAGAACGGCGACACCGCCTTCCTCGACAAGCCGGAATCGGACGAAGAAGTGATCTTCTTCGCGCTGCTCAAGAAGCAGCTCAAGGAGAAGCCGAAGGGCTACTTCAAGGGCATTGCCGAGAGCATCAAGGGCGTCTCCGAAGAGACCACCACGGGCGTTCATCGCCTGTACGACATGCAGAAGTCCGGCAAGCTGCTGTTCCCGGCCATCAACGTCAATGACAGCGTCACCAAGTCGAAGTTCGACAATCTGTACGGCTGCCGTGAATCGCTGGTCGACGGCATCCGCCGCGGCACCGACGTCATGATGTCCGGCAAGGTTGCGATGGTCGCCGGCTTCGGCGACGTCGGCAAGGGTTCGGCGGCGTCGCTGCGCCAGGCCGGCGCCCGCGTCATGGTGTCCGAAGTCGATCCGATCTGCGCGTTGCAGGCGGCGATGGAAGGCTATCAGGTCGTGACCATGGAAGACGCGGCGCCGATCGCCGACATCTTCGTCACCGCCACCGGCAACAAGGACATCATCACCATCGAGCACATGCGCGCGATGAAGGATCGTGCCATCGTCTGCAACATCGGCCACTTCGACAACGAGATTCAGATCGCGCATCTGAAGAACATGAAGTGGGACAACATCAAGCCGCAGGTCGACGAGATCACCTTCCCGGACGGCAAGCGGATGATCCTTTTGTCGGAAGGCCGCTTGGTGAACCTCGGCAACGCGACCGGCCACCCGTCCTTCGTGATGTCGGCCTCCTTCACCAACCAGACGCTGGCGCAGATCGAACTCTACGCCAACAACAAGGACGGCAAGTACAAGAAGGAAGTCTACGTGCTGCCGAAGGCGCTGGACGAGAAGGTTGCGCGCCTGCATCTCGCCAAGATCGGCGTGAAGCTCTCCGAACTCAGCCCCGAGCAGGCCGCCTATATCGGCGTCAAGCAGCAGGGCCCGTTCAAGACCGACCAGTACCGCTACTGAGTCCAATCGCTTCGGCGATGGATCACTGAACGACAAAGCCCCGGAGCGATCCGGGGCTTTTTGTTGGCTCGTACTATCCCAGAGCTCCCATGTCGTCCCTGCGAACGCAGGGACCCATAGCCTCCGGGTTTCGGCTTCTGCCGAGCTATTGCCGGCTGAGATCGATCAAGGCGACAGCGTGTATGGGTCCCTGCGTTCGCAGGGACGACACGGAGTGTCAGCGCACGATGCGCGGCTTCAACGCGGCCACGGCCTTCGCGGCAGGGGCTACGGACAGCTCCGCGCCCTCAGCCGCATAGGGCGCCAGCACATCCAGCAGATCGCGGCCGCGCGCCGGCATCGGCGTCACCAGCGCGCGGGTCGCGACCTGGTCGAGATGCGAGTGCATCAGCGCCATGGCGCCGGCGGCGTCGCTGCGCTCCAGCGCGTCGATGATGCCGATATGCTCGTTGACGCCGCATTCCGACGAATGCGGCCGGCTGTACAGCGACAGCGTGAGGCAGCAGCGATAGGCGATCTCGCTGACATAGCGCACCATGACCGGGCTGTTGGTCATGGTCGCCAGCAGCACATGGAATTCGGTGGCCAGGCGAATTGAGACAGCGTCTGGGCCCTCGCGTGCGGCGCTCTCGGCCTCGACATGGGCTTTGAGGCGCGCCACCTGCGCCCTGCTGAGCCGGCCGGCGAGCTGGCGCATCACCAGCCGTTCTAGCTCCATGCGGATGTCGAAGGTGTCGCGGGCGTCCTGCCAGCTCGGCGTCACCACCACGGCGATGCGGTTGCGGCGCAGTTCGACCAGGCCCTCGGAGGCGAGCTGGCCGAGCGCATGGCGGGCGATGGTGCGGCTGACGCCGAAGCGTTCGCCGAGCGCGTCCTCGGGCAGCTTGGCACCGGGCTCGAGCGCCTGTTCGATGATCGCGCGCCGCAGCGCGCGACAGATCGTCCCGACTTTGTCCGATGATTTCAATGGCTTCGCCGTATCCAACGCCATAGGCTCCAAGGTGAGCGCGACAGCCGGCAGGCCGGTGCCCGAATTGCATGCACGTTGTCGAGGCACTGCCCAACAAACTTCCAGCGGTATCAGCGATAATCCGAAACGATCCGGAATTCCAGCGGAAGCAGGCTGGCATCGCAATTGCATGCACTTTAAGCCATGAACAGTATGCAAACTGCCGTGGCGCCTGCCGCGCCCGTCAAATCCGGACCGATCGCCGTCGAACTATCGGCGACTTCCGTGACCTTCGGCCGCGGCCCGACCGCGACCCCGGCGCTGGCCGAAACCAACATGATCATCCCTGACGGCGAGTTCCTCGCGCTGGTCGGGCCGTCCGGCTGCGGCAAGTCGACGATCCTGCGGCTGGTCTCAGGCCTGGTACGGCCGACCTCCGGCGTGGTGATCGTCGGTGGGCGTGAAGTGGCGGCGCGGGCGCTGCGGGTCGGCATGGCATTCCAGAACCCGACCATGCTGCCGTGGCTGACCATCGAGCAGAACATCATGCTGCCGCTGAAGATCGTCGAGCCGTTTCGCTCGCAGTTCAAGAAGCAGCGCAAGCTGGCGTTTCGCGACAAAGCGCATGCGCTGCTGGCGCAGGTCGGGCTCAAGGGCTTCGCCAACAAGTTTCCCTGGCAATTGTCCGGCGGCATGCTGCAGCGGGCCAATCTGTGCCGTGCGCTGATCCACGAGCCGCGCATGCTGCTGCTCGACGAGCCCTTCGGCGCGCTCGACCAGTTCACCAAGGAAGAGCTGTGGACCATCCTGCAGAACCTCTGGCTGGCCCATAAGCCCACCGTATTGCTGGTGACGCATGATTTGCGCGAGGCGGCGTTCCTGGCCAGCCGGATCTGCGTGATGAGCCCGCGGCCGGGGAGGGTGATCGACGACAGCAAGGTCGATTTTGCGCGTCCCCGCACCATCAAGATGACCTTCGAGCCGGACTTCGTGGCGCTGAACCAGCGGCTGCGCGACCTGATCGTCGTCGCTCGCGCCGACCCGGCGGATGAAACCTCGGAGGCGACGTCATGAATCTCGCATTGCGCCAGAAAGTCTCGTCCTTCGCGCTGATCGCGATCTTCTTCATCGGCTGGCAGTTGTTCTGCATGGCCTCGGGCATCTCCGACCTCGTGCTGCCGAAGCCGACCGAGATCGTCACCACGCTGATCGCCAAGTTCCCGATCTTGTGGCCGCACATTCTGCAGACGCTGGGCACCACGATGGCCGGCTTCGTGCTCGGCGTCGGCCTCGGCGTCGCGCTCGGCGCCATCATCGGCGTGTCGAAGGTGGCCTACGACACCGCCTATCCGCTGCTGGTCGGGTTCTCGTCGATCCCGAAGGTCGCTGTGGTGCCGATCTTCGTGCTGTGGTTCGGCTCCGGCAGCGTGCCGGCGATCCTCACCGCGCTGTCGATCTGCTTCTTCCCGATCGTCGTCAACATCGCGACGGGGCTTGCTACCACCGAGCCTGAACTGGAAGACGTGTTGAAAGCGCTCGGCGCCAGCAAGCTCGATATCCTGTGGAATGTCGGCCTGCCGCGCACCATGCCGTTCTTCTTCGCCTCCTTGAAGGTCGCGGTCAGCTACGCCTTCGTCGGCGCGGTACTGGCGGAGACCGTGGCCTCCAACCGCGGCATCGGCAATGTGATGATGAGCGCGTCGTCGAACTTCAACGTGCCACTGGTGTTCGCCTGCCTGTTCATTCTCGCGGTGCTCGGCGTCGCGCTCTACGTCGTCTTCTCCCTGATCGAGGCCCGTGTCACCGGCTGGGCCACGCGTAAGAACGATCTCGTCGTCACCTAACTCACCACCACAACCCAGGAGAATGTCATGTTGAAGCGATTGAGTGCGGTTCTGGTCGGCAGCGTTCTGCTCACGAGTGCTGCGTCTGCCCAGGAGACCACGATCAAGTTCACGCTCGGCTGGAAGACCCAGGGCTCTGACGCCGCGTTCTTCTACGCCAAGGACAAGGGCTACTTCAAAGAAGAAGGCCTCAACGTCGTCATCGACCAGGGCGAAGGCTCCGGCGCCACCGTGACCCGCATCATGTCGGGCGCGTGGGACGCCGGCTTCGGCGACGTCAACGCCATCATCCAGAATGCCTCGACGCGGCCGGCCGACGCGCCGGTCATGGTCTACATGATCTGGAACCAGCCTCCCTTCGCGATCGTCGCCAAGAAGACCAGCAACATCAACTCGATCAAGGATTTCGAGGGCCGCACGCTGGGCGGCGCGCAGGGCACCCCGACGACGCGTCTGCTGCCGGTATTCATCCAGAAGAACAGACTGGAGGCCGACAAGATCAAGGTCACTAACATGGCGCCTAACCTGCAGGAGCCGATGCTGATCAAGGGCGACATCGACGCCGCTTTGGTGTTCAACATCACCAGCTACTTCAACCTGGTGCTGAACCGCCAGGATCCCGACAAGGACTTCAAGTGGTTCTCGTTCGGCGACTACGGCATGGACCTGTATTCCAACGGCGTCATCGTGTCGCAGAAGATGATCGCGCAGAATCCGAAGGCCGTCGCTGGCCTGGTGCGCGCCATCAACAAGGGCATGATCGCGGTCGCCAAGGACCAGAACGCGGCGATGGCCTCGGTGGTCGCCTTCGACAATCTGATCGATGCGCCGGTCGAGAAGCGCCGCCTGCAGTACTCGTTCGACAAGCTGATCGTCTCGCCGGAGATGAAGGAAATCGGCGTCGGCGACATCAAGGACGACCGCATGACCCGCGCCATCGGCATGGTGGTCGAAGGCTACGACCTCAAGCGCACGCCGGTGGTCAAGGAAGTGTTTTCGCGCGAATTCCTGCCGCCGCGCGCCGAGCGTGAGCTGACCTACACCGCGAACTGAGACGGCGCTCGGGAATGACCACGCGCCTGCTCGCGACGAATATCTTCACCGGCACCGATCGCGGCGTCGTGTCATCTGCAGCCGTCTGCTACGACGGCGGGATGATTACGGACGTCGCGGCCGATGCCGGGGAGGCGTCGGGCAATACGCTGGTCATTCCGGCGCTGATCAACGCCCACG
Source organism: Tardiphaga sp. vice154 (assembly GCF_007018645.1). NCBI lineage: Bacteria > Pseudomonadati > Pseudomonadota > Alphaproteobacteria > Hyphomicrobiales > Nitrobacteraceae > Tardiphaga > Tardiphaga sp. vice154. Next base: position 3,891,373 of record NZ_CP041399.1, on the reverse strand, counting down.
ACCATGCCCGGCCGTCGATCACCTCGTTCGGTGCGTCGGGCATGCCGCTGGAAACCTGGATCGCGCGCTCCGCCTTCGGCACCCCGCCGGATCCCTATCTCGCGGCGGCGGTGTCGCTGGCGCGCTCGGCGCGGGCGGGCTGCGGCGGCGTGATGATCCACTACACGCGGCCGAGCGGCACGATGCCGATCGTCGATGAGGCGGTCGCCATCGCGAAAGCCGCTTCCGATGTCGGCGTGCGGCTGGCTTTCGCGCTGGCAGTGCGGGACCAGAACCCGATCGTCTATGGCGACGAGACCGACGTGCTGGCGACATTGCCGGCAGCGGCGCGAAGCACGATCGAGGAGATGTTCGTCCGGCCCGCTACGAAGCCATCGGACTATATCGAGCGTGTCGAAGCCATCGATGCCGCGATTGCCGGGCCGATGGTCGACGTGCAGTTCGGCCCGGCCGGTGTGCAATGGTGCTCGCGCATGCTGCTGGAGGCGATCGCGGAGCGTTCCGCGGCCACCGGGCGGCGCGTCCACATGCATTTGCTGGAGACCATCTACCAGCGCGCCTGGGCGGATCGCGCCTTTCCGGACGGCATGGTGCGCTATCTGCGCGACATCGGCCTGTTGTCGCCGCGGCTGACGCTGGCGCATGGCATTCACGCCCGGCCCGACGAACTCGACATGATCGCGGAATCCGGCGCGACCCTCGTCACCAATTTTTCGTCCAACCTCCACCTGCGCTCCGGCCGCGCACCTATCGCCGATGCGTATCGTCGCGGCTGCGCCGTCACCTTCGGCATCGACGGCGTGGCGCTCGACGAGGATGACGACGCGATCCGCGAGATGCGATTGGTACGGATGTTCCACGATGGCGAAGGGTTCGAGCGCACCTGGAGCAATGCCGGGTTTCTCGAGCTGACGGTGCGCAACGGTCGCCGCGCGATCGGCGCGCCGGGCAGCGGCGCGCTGCAGTCGGGCAACGCGGCGGACTTTGTCGTGCTCGACATCGGCCAGCTCGACCGCGACGCCATCCTGCCGGTCGATCCGCTCGCCATGCTGTTTGCGCGCGGCAATACGGGCTGCGTGCGCGACGTCGTGGTCAATGGCTGCGTCATCAGCCGCAACGGCCAGCCGACCGGGGTCGATCTTGACGCGATGGAAACCGAACTGCGAAAGATGTACCGCGCCAATGTGCCGCGTTACCGCGAATTCGAGCAGGCGTGGACGCCGTTCGAAGGCGTGGTATCGCAGTGGTTTCGCAGCCAGGGCTGCTGCTAGATTAGCTTTTTGAGGAGATTCGACATGGCCGACCCGATCGACGAAACCGCGCAGGCCGCCGATATTGTGGAGCGCTATCTCGTGGCGTCGATGATCCCCGACCCGGAGACAGCAGCGACCTTCATGAGTGACGACGTTCGCATCACCTTTACCGGCGGACGGAAAATGTCGCATCCGCGCGAGACCGCGGGCTTCAATGCCAAGCGCTACAAATGGGTGAAGAAGAAGATCGAGCGCAGCGACGTCTCCCCCGGCGTCAGCGAGACCATCGTCTACAATATCGGCACGCTATATGGCGAATGGCCGGACGGCACGCCGTTCGAGGGCAATCGCTACGTCGATCGCTTCGTGGTTCGCGGCGGCAAGATCGTCGAGACCGATGTCTGGAACGACAGCGCCGAACGCATTCTGACCCGTCACGGCATCGACGGCTGACGCTTCACCACCACAGATAGGTTTTTCATGTTGTTCGACTACGTGCTGCGCAATGGGCGCATCGCCGGTGCTGGCGCCGATCCCGTCGATATCGCGGTTGCTGACGGCCGCATTGCCGCGATCGAGGTGCACTCCACGATGGCGGCGCGCGACGCCTCGCGCGACATCGCGCTAAATGGCCGGTTGCTGGTGCCGGGCTTCATCGAGACGCATATCCATCTCGACAAGTCCTGCATCTCGGAGCGCTGTACCTGCCGTACCAATACGGTTTCGGAGGTGATCGCTTCGGTGGCCGCCGCCAAACGCGATTTCACCGAGGAAGACATTTACGAGCGCGGCAGCCGCACTCTGCAGAAGGCGATCGTGCAGGGCACGACGCGGATGCGGACCCATGTCGAGGTCGATCCGCGCATTGGTCTCATGGGCTTTCACGCCGTCGCAAAATTGAAACGCGATTTCGCCTGGGCAATCGATCTCGAACTCTGCGTGTTTCCGCAGGAGGGCCTGCTCAACGATCCCGGCTGCGACGAACTGCTGGTCGAGGCCTGCGAGACCGGCGCCGGTTCGATCGGCGGCGCGCCCTATATCGACAGCGATCCCAACGGCCAGATCGCGCGCATCTTCGAACTCGCCAAGCGCTACAATCTCGACATCGATTTCCATCTCGATTTCGATCTCGATCCCTCCTGGATGCATCTCGACGACGTCTGCCGGCAGGCCGACGCCTATGGCTGGGGCGGCCGCGTCGCGATCGGCCATGTCAGCAAGCTCTCGGCGCTGGCTGCGCCGGCGCTGAAGCAGGTCAGCTTGAAACTGGCGCGCTCCGGCGTCGCTTTGACGGTGCTGCCGGCGACCGATCTCTATCTGATGGGCAGGGGCTCCGACCACCTTGTGCCGCGCGGCGTGGCGCCGGCGCATCTCCTGCTGGCGGACGGCGTGACCTGTTCGATCTCCACCAACAACGTGCTGAACCCGTTCACGCCGTTCGGCGATTGCTCCTTGGTGCGGATGGCCAATCTCTATGCCAACGTCGCGCAGGCCGGCCAGGCGGATGAACTCGCGGCCTGCCTCGACATGGTGACGTCGGGGCCGGCGAAGCTGATGAATTTGACGGACTACGGAATCGTGGTCGGCAATCCGGCTGACATCGTCGTACTGGACTCGATGAGTGCCTCGGCCGCCATAGCCGAACTCGCGCAGCCGCTGATGGCCATGAAAAACGGCCGCATGAGTTTCACGCGGCCGGTGCCGGAAATTTACTGGCCGCAGTAGATCGCTTAGTGCAGCGACGCGCCGGCTTCGCGCTCCCTCTCCCCGTCGGGGAGAGGGCTGGGGTGAGGGGGCGCCGGCCCATCATTGGAAACGAAGAGCCCTCACCCGACCGGCTACGCCGGTCGACCTCTCCCCAACGGGGAGAGGTCAACGGAGTGCTGTCGCTAAAGTAAGTTTATACAGCGTTCTACTTCGCGGCTGTGATCTCGAACTTCAGCGTGCCGATGCCATCGACGCCGCATTCGACCTTGTCGCCGGGCTGCAAGGCGGCGACGCCGGCCGGGGTCCCGGTGAGAATCACGTCGCCGGCGCCGAGTTCGACCTGCAGCGACAGCTTCGCGATGATCTCGGCGATGTTCCAGATCATCTCGGAGAGATCACCCTTCTGCCGCTCGGTGCCGTTCACCGACAGCCAGATCTTGCCCGCGGAGGGATGGCCGACCTTGGCGGCCGGCACCAGCGCGCCTGTGGGCGCCGACATGTCGAACGACTTGCCGATCTCCCAGGGCTGCTCTTTCTTGCGCGAGATGGTCTGCAGGTCGCGGCGGGTGAGATCGACGCTGACGCCGTAGCCCCAGACATGGTCAAGCGCCTTGTCGGCGGAAATGTTGAGCCCGCCGCTCTTCAGCGCGACCACCAGCTCGACCTCGTGCTGCATGTCCTTCGTCAGGGTCGGGTAAGGGATGCTGCTGCCATCCGGCACGACCATGTCGGCATGTTTGGCGAAGAAGAAGGGAGGGTTGCGCTCGTCATTGCCGAGTTCGCGAATGTGCTCGAGATAATTGCGACCGACGCACCAGACGCGGCGGACCGGAAACTTCTTGTCGTCGCCCTGAATGGCGATGGCGGCCTGCGGCGGCGGATCGATCACGAAGGATGTCGTCATGGACGGTCTTTCACAGATTTGAACAGGGGAGTTACGTTACGTCGGCGCGTCGAGCGGGGCCAGCGAACTGGCATCCCGATGCTGCAATCGGAAGAACGAGGCGTAGCGGCCATTCTTCCTCAGCAGATCATCATGCCGGCCGCTCTCGACGATCTCGCCGCCTTCGACCACCAGGATGGCGTCGGCGTGCATGATGGTGTGCAGCCGATGCGCGATCACGATGGTGGTGCGGTTGCGGCAGAGATGCTCGATGGCTTCCTGCACCGACTTCTCCGATTCCGAATCGAGTGCCGCGGTGGCCTCGTCGAGCAGGATGATCGGCGCGTTCTTCACCAGTGCGCGGGCAATGGCAACGCGCTGGCGCTGGCCGCCGGAAAGCTGCGCGCCGTGCTCGCCGACCGGGGTCTGGTAGCCCAGCGGAAAGCCCATGATGAAATCATGCGCGCAGGCGGCCTTGGCCGCGGAGATGATCTCGTCTTCGGTGGCGCCGTCGCGGCCGAACGCGATGTTCTCGTAGATCGTGCCGCGGAACAGATAGACGTCCTGGCCGACATAGGCGGTCTGCTGCCTGAGAGAGCGCCGCGACACCGTGGAGATCGACTGGCCGTCGATGGTGATGTCGCCCTCGTTGAGGTCGTAGAGCCGCAGCACCAGCGCCAGCACGGTCGACTTGCCGCCGCCGGAGGGGCCGACCAGCGCCGTGACGCGGCCGGGCTCGGCGACGAAGCTCATGCGGTTGAGCACGATCTCGTTGGGACGATAGCGGAAGGTGACGTCGTGCAGCTCGACGCGGGCCTCGTTGAGCTTCAGCGCCGGCTTGTGGTCGTCATTCGGCTCCGAGGCCGGGCTGTCGACGATCTCGAGCAGCATCTGCGCGCCGATCAGGCTGGAATTCAGATCGATGTTGAGCCGCGCCAGCCGCTTGGCCGGCTCGTAAGCGAGCAGGAAGGCGGTGAGGAACGAGAAGAACTGGCCCGGCGTGGCGCCCATCGCCACCACGCGGTAGCCGCCATACATCAGCGATCCCGCAATCGCAAAGCCGCCGAGCGTCTCCATCAGCGGGCTGGAGCGGTTGGAGACCCGCGCCATCTTGTTGGCGTTCTTTTCCACCGCGGTGATGCTGGCTTCCATGCGCTCCTGCATGGTCTGCTCCAGCGTGAACGCCTTGACGGTGCGGATGCCCTGCAGCGATTCCTGCATCGTCTCCATGATGTCGGCGGTCCCGGTGAACTGGGTGCGGGCGAGGCCCTTGATGCGGCGCACCAGCTTGCGCAGGATCAGCATCGCCGGCGGCGCGATCAGGAAGCCGAACAGCGCCATATAGGGATCCTGCATCAGCATCACGCTGACCAGCGCGATCAGCGACAAGAGATCGCGGCCGATGGCATTGATCAGCAGGCTGAGCACCTGCGTCACCGACGCGGCGCCGGCATTGAGCCGGTTGAGGAATTCCGAGGAGTGCCGCTCCGAGAAGAAGCCGATGCTCTCGCTCATCAGCTTGGCGAACAGCCGGCGCTGGTTGTTGGCGAGAATAGCGTTCGAGATTTGCGACAGGATCACGGTATGGCCGTAGGTCGCAGCCCCCTTCAGGATGAAGATCAGCAGCGTGACGCCGGACAGGATCGCGATGCCGCGGACATTCTTGTCGACATAGGCCTGGTTGATGACCTCGCCGAGCAGATAGGCCGCGCCCGCCGTGGTGGCGGCCGAGACGCCCATCAGCGCGAAAGCGAGCAGATAGCGGCGCCAGTAGGCGGTCGCCTGTTCCATGACCAGGCGGCGAATCAGGATCAGCGCGCCATACGGGTCGTCGGTAATTTTCTTGCGAGAGATGGTGGCCATCCGCGTTCCAGCGACGGGCGCGGGCAGGGATTTGCCGGGGCGCCGGAGCAGGCTCTGAAGCAGCCGTCTCATTGCCCGCTAAATCGGTGACTTTCAAGCCGAAACCCGTCGGGGGGACCCGGCGGACGCGGCCAATCAGGCGGATTTCGCCAATCTTTCAACGCCATGGCGGTCCTGGTGGAGCTTTTCCTCCCATGCCAGCGCGTGCCGGGCGATGGTCGCAAGATCGTCGTAGCGCGGCGTCCAGTCCAGCGTGGCGCGGATCCGGCTTGTGTCGGCGATCATGGTGACGATGTCGCCGTCGCGGCGCGGCGCGTATTGCACGGCAAAGTTTCGGCCCGAGGCCCGGCGCACCGCCTCGATCGTTTCCAGCACGGAATGGCCGCGGCCGTAGCCGCAGTTCAGGGTGGTCGAGGGGCCGCCCTGGCGCAGGTAATCCAGCGCCGCGCGATGCGCCTCGACAAGGTCGCTGACATGGATGAAATCGCGGATACAACTGCCGTCCGGGGTCGGGTAATCGGTGCCGAACACGTCGATCTTGCTGCGCTGGCCGGTGGCGGCCTCGACCGCCATCTTCAGCAGATGCGTGGCGCCAACGGTGGCCAGCCCGGTGCGGCCGAGCGGATCGGCACCGGCGACGTTGAAATAGCGCAGCACGACGAAATCCATGCCATAGGCCGGCGCGATGTCGTGCAGCATGATCTCGGTCATCAGCTTGGACGAGCCATAGGGCGACAGCGGCCGGGTCGGCGCATCCTCGGCGACCGGGGTCTTATCGGGGTTGCCATAGACCGCCGCGGTCGAGGAAAAGATGAAGCGGCGCACGCCGGTCTTGACGGCGACGTTGAGCAAATTGCGCGTCGTCATGGTGTTGTTGCGGTAATAGCTGAGCGGATCGCGCATCGATTCCGGCACCACGATCGAGCCGGCGAAATGGATGATGGCATCGACGCCATGCGCGGCGATCACGCCCTCGACCAGGTTCTCGTCGGCGACGTCACCGATGAACAGCGGCACGCCTTCCGGGAGGTACTGCGAGAAGCCGGTCGACAGATTGTCGATCACGATCACGCTCTCGCCGGCTTCCACCAGCGTGTGAACCATGTGACTTCCGATGTAGCCGGCGCCGCCGGTGACAAGAATGGTCATTGCTCGTTCCCACTTTTCAATGTCGGACGCAGGCTAGCCATTCCCGGGTGAAGAGTGGGTTTCGACGGATGGTAACTGGCGGCTATGCTTAAGGATGGGTATAGCGGGTGCGTCGAAATGGAGTGATGTGTGCCGATCGCGAGCAAAATGGCCGACAGGCTGCAGGTGGTTGTCACCAACCTGCACTGGCGCTATTCCGGCGTGACCGCCACCAACCGGATGGTGGCCCCGCATCTGGCGAGCCTGATCCGCGCCGGCTGGCTCGGTTCCGACGCGCCCGAGGGCATTGCGCGGCTAGGCTGGCGCGATCTGCTGCGGCTGTGGCTGCGCCGCCAGCCCTTGATCTGGCACGCAAGGCGCAATGACGAGATGATCGCGGGCGTCCTGTTGAAGGCGCTGGGCTGGCCCTTCAAGCTGCTGTTCACCTCGGCTGCGCAGCGCCATCATAGCTGGATCACGCGCTGGCTGATCCGGCAGATGGACGCCATCATCGCGACATCAGAGATTTCGGCGTCCTATCTGAAGCGGCCGGCGACCGTCATAACCCACGGCGTCGATACGCAGACCTATGCGCCGGCCCCCGACCGCGCTGCGGCCTTTGCACAGGCCGGTCTGCCGGGCCGCTACGCGATTGGCTGCTTCGGCCGCGTTCGCGCGCAGAAGGGCACCGATCTGTTCGTGGACGCGATGTGCCGGCTGTTGCCGCTGTACCCGGATTTCACGGCGGTGATCGTCGGCGAGATCACGCCGGAGCACAGCGGCTTCGCCAATGGTCTGCGGCAGCGCATCGCCGCGGCAGGCCTGCAGTCGCGCATCATCATCCTCGGCGAGTTGCCGATCGCGGACGTCCAGCGCTGGTACCAGCGGCTGACGATCTACGCCTTCACCTCGCGCAACGAAGGCTTTGGCCTGACGCTGATCGAGGCGATGGCCGCTGGCGCCGCGCTGGTGGCGACGCGGGCGGGCGCTGCGGAGATCGTGGTGGAAGACGGCGTCAGCGGCGTGCTGGTGCCGATCGACGATGCCGCAGCACTGGCGCAGGCGATCGAACCCTTGATGCGCGAGCCTGCGGCCGCCGAGGCGATGGGGGCGCGCGCGCGAACGCGCGTTCTGGAGCAGTTCAGCGTCGAGGCGGAAGCAAAGGCGATCGCCGAGGTCTACAAGACGTTGATCTAGGCGCGGTCCGTTCCCCGGACGCGATGCGATACGAAGTATCGCCTCGCAGATCCGGGGCCACGCTTGGCGCGGAAGCAACCGGGATCCCGGATCTGCGCAGCAGCGTGAAGAACGCTGCAGCGCGTCCGGGAAACGAGACGCAGGCTAAACCTTCGCCAGTATCTCCGCGACGAACGCATCCAGATCGCCGCCGGCGAACAGGTAGCCCGGCAGCTTCGCCGCTAAGGCCGCCTCGATGTCCGTGTCGCGGTCGCCTATCACGAAGCTGCCGGCGTGCTGCACCGGCCAGTGCTGCATCAGGTCGAGGATCATGCCCGGGCTCGGCTTGCGCCAGGGGTGGTCTTCGAGATAGCCGGCGACCGAACCGCCGGGATAATGCGGGCAGTAGCGGACGTCGTCGATGCGGGCGCCCTGCGTGAGCAGCTCGGCGCGCATCCAGTCGTGCAGCCTGTGCAGGTCCGCTTCAGTGAACAGGCCGCGCGCGATGCCGGACTGGTTGGTGAACACGAACACATGGTAGCCGGACTCGTTCAGGCGGCGGATCGCCCGGGCCGCATTGGGCATCCAGCGGATCGCTTCCGCCTGGAAGACATGATGGTCGTCGTGATTGATGACGCCGTCGCGGTCGAGGAAGGCGGCGGGTTTGGCTTGACTCATTGCTCGCCCATTCCATTCGGGAAGTCGGCCAGCACGCGCGCGGTGATGTCAGCGACATCGGTCGCCGGAATGTCGCGCATGCAGGCGTGGTTGTTGGCGGTGCAGACCGGGCGGTGGCACGGCTGGCACGGCACGAAGGTTTTGGTCTGGACCGTCGCCGCCAGCGGATTGAGCGGCCCCCAGAGCTGCGGCGAGGTCGGCCCGAAAATGCCGATGGTCGGCGTGCCCAGCGCAGCCGCGATATGCATCAGCCCGGAATCATTGGTGACGGCGACGCCGGCGGCGGCCATCGCCACCACGCCGTTGCGCAGGTCGGTGCCGGTAAGATCGCGCACTTTCGGGCCGCCCGCGGCCGAAATCTCATCGGCCAGGCCTTTTTCGCCGGGGCCGCCGATCACCCAGACGTCGAGCCCGCGTTCGACCAGCAGTTTTGCGGCCTCGGCATAATAGCTCCAGCGCTTGGAGGGGCCGACCGAGCCCGGGCCCAGCGCCACCGCGGGGGCGGTGCCAAGGCCGTGCGCCTCGCGCCAGCGGGCGATCTCCTCGGCCGGCACGCGCAGCTGCGGCACCGGCCATTCCGGTGGCAGCCTGGTGCCTTCCGGCAACGCCAGCGCGCATTTCTTGTCGATCATGCGCGGCAGCTTCTTCTCGCCCCAGCGCCACTGGTTGATCAGCCCGAACCGGACCTCGCCGACAAAGCCGACGCGCTCGGGAATCCCCGCCAGCGCTGGCGCCAGCGCCGATTTCCAGGTCCGCGGCATCACCAGCACGGTGCCGTAGTTTTCCGCGCGCAGCTTCGCCGCCAGTTCCCACTGCTTCGCCAGCGCCAGCCGGCGGCGCGGCAGGTCCCACAACACGCCACGGCGCACGCCGGGCATGTAATCGACCAGCGACTGCACCTGCTTGTTGACGAGAATATCGACCGGCCGGTTCGGCCAGCGCTCCTTGAGCACCCTCACCACCGTATGGCCGCGGACGAAATCGCCGATCCACATATAGGGAATGATCAGGATCGGATTTGTGTCGTCCGGATCCACCCTCACGCCATCATATTGTGAATTCTGATTCATGAAATCAACTGCGCTGTCGCAAATGTTGCCAAAGTCGGTAGCTTTTCCGGTCCCGCAGGACAAGCCACCCGGAGAATGCTTCCCGAAGTGTCGCCTATCGTCACCCCCATGGCCGCCGGGACGTTGCCTGCGGGCCGGTACTGGGGCAAAGGTGGCGGCGCAAAACAGAGGCGGGGATTTCATGCTGCTGGTGACCGGAGGGGCCGGTTTTATCGGATCGAACGTCGTGGCCGCGCTCAATGACGCCGGCCGGGCGGACGTCGCGGTGTGCGATTTTCTCGGCCATGATGGCAAATGGCGCAACCTCGCCAAGCGCCAGCTCGCCGATGTGGTGCCGCCGGGCGAGCTGATGGCCTGGCTGGCCGGCCGCAAGCTTGATGCCGTCATCCACCTCGGCGCCATTTCCGAGACCACCGCCACCGACGGCGACCTCGTCATCGAAACCAACTTCCGCCTCTCGATGCGGTTGCTGGACTGGTGCACGCAGAACGCCGTGCCCTTCATCTACGCCTCCTCGGCATCGACCTATGGCGATGGCGCGCAGGGTTTTCGCGACGACGACAGCGTCGAGGCGCTGAAGGCGCTGCGGCCGATGAACCTGTACGGCTGGAGCAAGCATCTGTTCGACATGGCGATCGCCGAGCGCGCGGCGCGCGGCGAAAAGCTGCCGCCGCAATGGGCCGGGCTGAAATTCTTCAACGTGTTCGGGCCGAACGAGTACCACAAGGGCTCGATGATGTCGGTGCTGACGCGGCGCTTCGATGACATCAAGGCCGGCCGCGGCATCCAATTGTTCAAGTCGCACCGCGACGGCATTGCCGATGGCGACCAGCGCCGCGACTTCATCTCAGTCGAGGACGTCGTCCGCGTCATGATGTGGCTCTTGGCATCGCCGCACATCAGCGGCATCTTCAATGTCGGCACCGGTGAGGCACGCAGCTTCAAGGACCTGATGCAGGCCGCCTATGCCGCGCTCGGTACGGCGCCGCTGATCAGCTACATCGACATGCCCGAGCAGATTCGCGACAGCTACCAGTATTTTACGCAAAGCGAAGGCGACCGGTTGCGCGAGGCCGGCTATAATGGCGGCTTCACGTCGCTGGAGGATGCGGTCGGCGCTTATGTCAGGGGCTATCTCGATCAGCCCGATCGCTTCCGCTGAACGCAACAGGTACCCGTTTGATGTTCGATTTCGACGCCCTGTCGCATGCGATTGCCCGCCAGACCGTCCTGTGCGTCGGCGATCTGATGCTCGACGAATTCGTCTATGGCGAGGTGTCGCGGATTTCGCCGGAAGCGCCCGCACCGGTGATCGCGGTCCAGCGCAGCGAGATCACGATCGGCGGCGCCGGCAATGTCGCGCGCAACATCGCGGCGCTCGGCGCCACCTGCATTTTTGTCGGCCTGATCGGCGACGACGAGGCCGGGCGGGTGCTCACGGACAAGCTCAAGCAGGAGGACCGCATCGAGGCGCTGCTGGTCACCGATCCCTCGCGGCCGACGACGCGAAAAGTGCGCTTCGTGTCGGAGCATTTCTCCACCCATATGCTGCGCGCCGACTGGGAGCAGGCCTCGCCAGCCTCGGCCGCGATCGAGCAGCGGCTGATCGACACCATCCTGCCGCAGCTTGCGCGCGCCGACATCGTGCTGCTGTCGGACTACGCCAAGGGCGTGCTGACCGCGCGGTTGCTGCGCAATGTCATCGACGCGGCCAGGAAGCTCGGCAAGCGCGTCATCGTCGATCCCAAGAGCGCGAATCTGGCGATCTACCGCGGCGCCACGCTGCTGACGCCGAATCGCAAGGAATTTGCCGAAGCCACCCGCAGCCGCGCCGACACCGATGCCGGCATCGCGACCGCCGCGCAGGAGGCGATGATCCTTGCGGATTGCGAGGCGATGCTGATCACCCGCAGCGAGCACGGCATGACCTTGGTGCCGCGCGACGGTGCTGCGATCCACGTGCCCGCATTGCCGGTGAAGGTGCGCGACGTGTCCGGCGCCGGCGACACCGTGGCGGCGATGCTGGCGGTGGCGCTGGCCGCAGGCGCGGATTTCGAGACGGCGTTGCGCGCGGCCACCGCGGCTGCCGCCGTCGCCGTCGGCAAGACGGGCACCGCGGTGGTGACGCCCGGCGAATGGCGCCGCAAGATCCTGCCGCATGCGTTTCTGGCCGCCGAGGAAAAGATCGTCGCCGCCGCCGATCTCGACGCGCAACTGGCGGAATGGCGGGCGCAGCAATTGCGCATCGGTTTCACCAATGGCTGTTTCGACATATTGCATCCCGGCCACGTCAAGGTGCTGACCGCGGCGCGCGCGACCTGCGACCGGCTGATCGTGGGCCTCAACTCCGACGCCTCGGTGAAGCGGCTGAAAGGCCCCGAACGCCCGGTGCAGGACGAGCGCGCCCGCGCCGAAGTTCTGGCGGCGCTGGAGGCGGTCGATCTCGTCGTGATTTTCGAAGACGACACGCCGCTCGCGCTCATTACGCAGATCGCCCCGGCCACCCTGGTCAAGGGCGGCGATTACACCCGCGAGCAGGTGGTCGGCCACGAAGTCGTCGCCGCCAATGGCGGCGAGGTCATCCTGGTCGATATCCTCAAGGGTTTCAGCACGACCTCGCTGGTCGAGCGCGCCCGCGGAGGGCAGCGATGAACGACAATCACTTGTTAGATCGGTTTGCGTCCTGATGTCCCGGATTTTCAACTTCACCTGGCGTAACTGGATCATCGCGCTGCATGACGCGCTGGTCACGGCACTCGCCGTGATCCTCAGCTTCGTGCTGCGCTTCGACGGCGAGAACCTGTGGGACCGGCTGCCATTGCTGCTGACGATCCTGCCGTACTTCCTGATCTTCAGCTTTTTCGTCTGCTACATGTTCAGTCTGACGACAACGAAATGGCGGTTCATTTCGCTGCCGGACCTGTTGAACATCCTTCGCGCGGCTTCCGTGCTGTCGGTGGCGCTCTTGGTGCTCGACTACATTTTCCTGGCGCCGAACGTCTACGGCACCTTCTTCCTCGGCAAGACGACCATCGTCATCTACTGGTTCATCGAGGTCGCCTTTCTCTCGGGGCCGCGGCTGGCCTATCGCTATTTCCGCTACACCCGCACCCGCAATCTGGCGCGGACCATGGACGCGGCGCCGACGCTGCTGATCGGCCGCGCCGCCGATGTCGAAGTGTTTCTGCGCGGCGTCGAGAGCGGCGCGGTGAAGCGACTGTGGCCGGTCGGCATCCTGTCGCCGTCGCCATCGGACCGCGGCCAGACGTTGCGCGGCGTGCCCGTGCTGGGCGGCATCGACGACCTGCCCAACGTGGTCGAAGACTTCAACGGCCGCGACCGGCCCATCGAGCGCGTGGTGATGACGCCGTCGGCGTTCGAGACCGATGCGCAGCCGGAATCGGTGTTGATGCGAGCGCGCAAGCTGGGCCTGATCGTCAGCCGGCTGCCGTCGCTGGAAGAGAGCCGCGACACGCCGCAGCTGGCGCCGGTCGCGGTCGAAGACCTGCTGCTGCGCCCCAGTGTCAAGATCGACTATGCCCGGCTGGAAAACTTCGTGCGCGGCAAGGCGATCGTCGTGACCGGCGGCGGCGGCTCGATCGGCTTTGAAATCTGTGACCGCGTCATCACCTTCGGCGCGGCACGCCTGCTGATCATCGAGAATTCCGAGCCGGCGCTGCACGCCGCCACCGAAAAGCTCGCCGCCAAGGTGACGCATGCGGTGATCGAGGGCCGGATTGCCGATGTCCGCGACCGCGAGCGCATCCACGCGTTGATGCTGGCGTTCAAGCCGGAAGTCGTGTTTCACGCCGCGGCGCTGAAACACGTGCCGATCCTCGAGCGCGACTGGGGCGAGGGCGTCAAGACCAACATCTTCGGCTCGGTCAATGTCGCCGACGCCGCGCTGGCGTCTGGCGCTGATGCCATGGTGATGATCTCGACAGACAAGGCGATCGAGCCGGTGTCGATGCTCGGCCTGACGAAGCGCTTTGCCGAGATGTACTGCCAGGCGCTCGACGGCGATGCCTCCAGCGGCAGCGAAGCCAAGTCGCCGATGCGGCTGATCTCGGTGCGGTTCGGCAATGTGCTGGCGTCCAATGGCTCGGTGGTGCCGAAGTTCAAGGCGCAGATCGAGGCCGGCGGCCCGGTGACCGTCACGCATCCCGACATGGTGCGCTACTTCATGACCATCCGCGAAGCCTGCGACCTCGTGGTGACGGCGGCGACGCACGCCATGAACGCGCAGCATTCGGACGCCTCTGTCTATGTGCTCAGCATGGGGCAACCGGTGAAGATCGTCGATCTCGCCGACCGCATGATCCGGCTGTCCGGCCTGCAGCCGGGCTACGACATCGACATCGTGTTTACCGGCGTGAGGCCGGGCGAACGGCTCAACGAAATTCTATTCGCCAAGCAGGAGCCGACATCGGAAATCGGCATCGCCGGCATTCTGGCGGCGCGGCCGCACGAACTGCCGCTGGATACGCTGAAGACCTGGCTGGCGACGCTGCGCACGGCCATCGACGCCGACCAGCACGAGGCCGCCGTGGCGATCCTCAAGGACGCCGTGCCGGAATATCAGGCGGGGGCGGAGTAGCTGGGTAGCCCGGATGACAATCCGGGGCCGGCCTGTCCGTCGTTGGCGTTTTACCCGGATTGCATCGCCTTACGCTCCGCGTACGCCGATTTCATCCGGTCTATAGGTTAACGTGGCGTCAAAAACGCCCGCAGAACCATAGCAACCGCAATGGCGCCCAGCGCCAGCAGGATCACGTTCGCCATGGTCGACGTGAAAGACACCGAAAACCCCGCCAGCACCGCCAGAGCGATGTTCAGCCCGAACACCGTTCGCACCACCTCGATCACCGCAAAGCCGTTATCCGTCGCGCGCTGATAGAAGTGCGAGCGATGGGCCATCCATACCGCCTCGCGCCTGGCTGCCCGGCGCAACAGCGTCAAGGTCGCGTCGGCAAGATAATACAGCGGCAGCAGGATCGCCGCGACGAGGTGGCCGGCAAAGGCCAGTTCGACGAAGCACCAAGCCAGCAGCAGCCCGATCGGCAGACTGCCGACATCGCCGAGAAAAATCTTCGCCACCGGCCGGTTGAACGGCGCGAAGCCGAGCATGGCCCCGCCAAGCGCGCCCGCCACCAGCGCGGCCGCCGGCGACAGCGCGCCGAACAGGCCGAACAGCGCCAGCGCCGCCGTGACCGGGATCACTTCGGCGGCCGTGATCCAGTCCAGCCCGTCCATGAAGTTGACGAGGTTGACGAACCACAGGCCGGCGACCAGCAGCACGAGGCGTTCCAGCCATAGCGGGCAGGCCGGTACGATCTGCAGACCGGTGGGCAGGGCGTAGAGTACCGCGCCGACCGCCGCGGCCTGCAGCAGCAGTCGCGGCGCCACCGGAATTGGCCGGATATCGTCGATCGCGCCGATGACCGCCATCAGCACCGTGGCGGCAAACAGAACGCCCAGCGACGGCAGCGCCTCAGGCAAGGCCATGGCGATGGTTGAGCCGGCCACGGCCAGCGCCGCGGCGATCACGGCCACGCCGCCGCCCTGCGGGGTCGGGATCCTGTGCGAAGAACGCGCATTCGGCCGGGCCAGCGCATAGCGCGCCAGCAGCGGGCGGATCGCGATCAGGATCACCGCCGACAGCAGGGCCGCAGCGACCACGGCGCCCGCAAGCGCGATCATGACAAGTGAAGACATCGGGACATACACAGGCGAAGAATGAGATGGATCGGCAGGCTGCCGCTGTTCTATCGCGTTTTGCCGGGATAGCCACTGCCCGGGAGCCGCCTTGGGGCCGTCGCATTGCCAACATCTCCGCCGGCTACCTCTTGCAGTGTCGCCGATCGCGGCTAGAAGGACGGGGGGCCGTTCTGCCGACCGTTGCCGGTCGAGGCGCATTCTCTGGAGAATCGATGTCGGACTCATCCATCCTCGTCACCGGTGCCGCGGGCTTCATCGGCTTCCACGTCGCCCGCCAGTTGCTGGCGGAGGGGCATCGCATCGTCGGGCTCGACAGCCTCAATGATTATTACGATCCGGCGCTGAAGCTGGCGCGGCTCAAGCTGCTGCAGGACCATTCGCAGTTCGAATTCATCAAGGCCAACCTCGCCGACCGCCCGGCGATGGCCTCGCTGTTCGCCGAGCGAAAATTCCCGGTGGTGATCCATCTCGCAGCCCAGGCCGGCGTGCGCTATTCGATCGACCAGCCGCATGCCTATGCCGACGCCAACCTCGAAGGCTTCCTGAACGTGCTGGAGGGCTGCCGGCACAATGAATGCCAGCATTTGATCTATGCATCGTCATCGTCGGTGTATGGCGCCAACAAGAAGAAACCGTTTGCGGTCACCGACCGCGTCGACAACCCGATCAGCCTGTACGCCGCGACCAAGAAGGCCAACGAACTGATGGCGCATTCCTACAGCCATCTGTACCGGCTGCCGACCACGGGCTTGCGCTTCTTCACGGTGTACGGCCCGTGGGGCCGGCCGGACATGGCGATCTTTCTGTTCACCAAGGCGATCCTCGACGGCGTGCCGATAAAACTGTTCAACCACGGCCACATGCGCCGCGATTTCACTTACGTCGATGACGTCGCCGCGGTGATCGGGCGGTTGATCGGGCATGTGCCGACGGGCAGCGACGATGCCGCGCCGGCGCGGCTCTACAATGTCGGTAACCACAGCCCGGAAGACCTGTTGCATGTCGTCACGGTTCTGGAGAAGCAACTGGGGCGCGAGGCGTTGAAGACCATGCTGCCGATGCAGCCCGGCGACGTGCCCGAGACCTTTGCCGACGTCGACGATCTGATGCGCGACGTCGGCTTCAAGCCGGACACCTCGATCGAGGACGGCATCCGGCATTTCGTGACGTGGTATCGCGGCCATTACGGCATCTAGCAGGGGACTGGTCAGGCCATGAACAAGCGTATCATTCCGTTAATCATGTGCGGCGGCGCCGGCACGCGGTTGTGGCCGTCGTCGCGCGAGGGCCGGCCGAAGCAGTTTCTGCCGCTGTTCGGGCCGCGCTCGACCTTCCAGGACACCATGCGGCGGGTCTCGGACGCGGAGCTGTTCGAGCGGCCGATCGTCATCACCAGCGCCGCCTATCGTTTCATGGTGCGCGAGCAGCTCGCCGAGATCGGGCTGGAGGCCGACGTGCTGCTGGAGCCGATGCGGCGCGATTCCGGTCCGGCGATCGCGGCGGGTGCCGCCTTCGCGCAGACCCGCGACGAGCAGGCTGTGGTGCTGGCGCTGGCCGCCGACCACGTCGTCAAGGATACGCCCGCTTTCGTCGCGGCCTGCCGGCAGGGGCTCGCCGTGGCAGACGAGGGTCATATCGTGACCTTCGGCGTCAAGCCGGAACGGCCCGCCACCGAATACGGCTATATCAGCCCCGGCGCGGCGATCGCCGGCGAGGTCCACAAGGTCGCAAAATTCGTCGAGAAGCCGGATCTGGCGACCGCGACAGAATACATCGCCAGTGGCTATCTGTGGAACAGCGGCAACTTCATGTTTCGCGCCGCGATGCTGCTGGAGGAATACGCCCGCGTCGATGCCGACAGCGTGCAGACAATTACTGAGGCGGTCGCCCGGGCCGGCCGCGATCTCGGCTTCGTCACGCTGGACAATGAGGCGTTCGGCCGAGCCCGGTCGATCTCGATCGACTATGCCGTGATGGAAAAGACGAAGCACGCCGCCGTGGTCCCGGTGTCCTGCGGCTGGTCGGATGTCGGCTCGTGGCTGGCGGTATGGGAATTGTCCGACAAGGACGGCTCGGGCAATGCTGCGCAGGGCACCGCGGTGTTCGAGGATTCGCGCAACTGCAACGTGGCGACCGACGGCGTCGTGGTGGCACTGGAGGGGGTCGATGACCTCGTCGTGGTGGCGACGCAGGATGCCGTGCTGGTATCGCGGCAGAAGGACGCCAACGGCCTGAAGCGGCTGGTGGCCAAGCTGAAGCTCACGGCGCCCAAGGTCACCGAGGATCACCTCAAGGTGCATCGTCCCTGGGGCTCGATCCAGGCGCTGGAAGACGGCGAGCGCTATCAGGTGAAGCGCCTCGTCGTGCGCCCCGGCGAACGATTGTCGCTGCAGATGCACCACCACCGCTCCGAGCACTGGATCGTGGTCCGCGGCACGGCAAAGGTGACGCTCAACGACGCCGAGAAGATCGTGCACGAAAACGAGTCGATCTATATCCCGCTCGGCGCCACGCACCGTCTGGAAAACCCCGGCAAGATCCAGCTCGAGCTGATCGAGGTGCAGACCGGCAGCTATCTCGGCGAGGACGACATTGTGCGTATCGAGGACGACTACAAGCGGGTCTAGTTAGGCGTGGCTGGCAGCAACGGCCGGCAGCCACGTCAGGCGCGATAGCCTTCCGGATTGGTGCGTTGCCAGTTCCAGGCATCGCGGCACATGTCGTCCAGACCGCGCGTGGCCTGCCAGCCCAGAACGTCGGACGCCAGCTTTGGACAGGCGTGATAGCTGGCGATGTCGCCCTCGCGCCGCGGCGCGAACTCCACCGGAATTGCGCGCCCGCTCGCTTTGGCGAAGGCTTCGACCATCTCGAGAACGCTGCTGCCGCGGCCGGTGCCGAGATTGAGTCGGACGAGCTCCTGCGTCTCGAGGCACTGCAGCGCCTGCAAATGTCCTGTTGCCAGGTCCATGACATGGACGTAATCGCGGATGCCGGTGCCGTCCGGCGTGTCGTAGTCGTTTCCGAATATCTTGAGCGACGGGCGGCGCCCGACCGCGACCTGCGCAATGAACGGCATCAAATTGTTGGGCACGCCATTTGGATCTTCGCCGATCAGGCCGCTCTCATGGGCGCCGACCGGATTGAAATAGCGCAGGATTGCGACCCGCAGCGCCGCGGAAGAAGCGGCGATGTCGCCCAACATGTCCTCGGCCATTTTCTTCGTTCGGCCATACGTGTTGAACGGCGCGAGCGGGTGGTCTTCCTGCAGCGGCAGCGATTGCGGTTCGCCGTACACCGTCGCGGATGAGGAAAACACCAGGTTGCGGACATTGGCGATCCGCATGGCTTCGACAAGATGCAAGGTACCGGCGACATTGGTGTCGTAATACAGCGCCGGCTGGCTCGCCGACTCGGCAACCGATTTCAGGCCGGCAAAGTGAATGACGGCGTAACAGCGATGGCCGGTCAGTGCGGCGACCAGCGCCTCGCGGTCCCGCACGTCGCCGGTCACCAGCGCCGGCGTGACGCCGGTGATGCGCCGGATCCGGTTCAGGACCTCGGGATGGCTGTTGCAGAAATTGTCGTAAATGACGACGGCATGGCCATGCCGGATCAATTCCACGCAGGTGTGCGATCCGATGAAACCGGCTCCGCCTGTGATCATCACGGTCATCGCTGCAGTCTAGAGCAAGCCGTCCTCATTGGTACAATTTGAGGATTTTAACCTTACTGTTTGCGGGGCTGAGCTGGTTGTTAGGGGGGCGTCTGCGTGGCTGGCCTCCATTCGGATGGCGGGATCCGCCTGCATCAGCGCGCCGCCAGCAGCCGTTTCTCCCTGTAATTCTTTGAATCAAAACGTGTTTGGATGATTGACGGGCACCATCGCCACATTTGTGGCACCATGCTAGGAGAACCCGTGCGCCGAAGGGCGCTTCTGTTCGGGGTTTGAGCGATGGTTTCCAAGATCGGCGACAAGTTAACGGCTGCGGGTTCACATGGCCTCGATGCGGACCGCGTGCTGCGTGTCGGCGTCGTCGGTGCCGGCGTGATGGGCACCAACCACGGCCGCGTCATGGCCGGGTTGCCGGGCATCGAGCTGGTCGGCATCGTCGATCCCCTTGCCGAGCATCGCGCCCGCGCCGCCAAGATGATCGGCTGCCCGACCTTCACGGATCTCGATCAACTGCTCGAGGCCGGCGTCGATGCGGTGACGATCGCCGCGCCGACCCATCTGCACCATCAGGTGGCGCTGGCCTGCATCGCCCGCGGTATTCATGTGCTGGTCGAAAAGCCGATTGCCTCCACCGTGGCCGAGGGCCGTGAAATCGTCGAGGCCGCCCGCCAGGCCGGCGTGACGTTGATGGTCGGCCATGTCGAGCGCTTCAATCCCGCGGTCGCCGCCGTCAAGCAGGCGATCAAGGGCGAGGACATTCTGTCGATTGCGATTACCCGCGTCGGACCGTTTCCGCCGCGGATGTCGGACGTCGGCGTCGTCATCGATCTTGCCGTGCATGACATCGACCTGATCCGCTGGTTCACCGAATCCGACATCGTCGATGTGCAGTCGCAGCTTGCCTCCGCCATCGCCGAGCGCGAGGACATTGCGCTGCTGCAGTTCCGCACCGAGTCCGGCGTGCTGGCGCATATCAACACCAACTGGCTGACGCCATTCAAGGCGCGCACCGTCACCGTGGCGACGCGCGGCAAATATGTCATGGGCGATCTCCTGACCCGTCAGGTTACCGAATGCTTCGGCTTCCAGACCGATGGCTCCTACTCGATGCGGCATCTGCCGGTCGCACAGGACGAGCCGCTGCGTGCCGAATTGACGGCGTTCCTCGGCGCCATCCGTACCGGTGGCGTGCCCGCCGTGACCGGCGAAGAGGGCGTCGCCTCGCTCGAAATCGCGATCCAGTGCCTGGACGCGCCTAAGAAGCCCGCCGCCACCGCGGCCCGCCCGGCGCCTCGCAAGGTCGTCGGCTAGCCATCCCGTCCGGCGCGCCCGCGCGCCGCTGTCCACCGTAAATTTCTGCAGGCCTCCCATGAACCAGCATACCCGCGTCACTCCCGTCCCGTTCATCGACATCGGCGCGCAGCGCCGCCGGCTTGGCCCGGCGATCGACGAGGCGGTGGGTCGCGTCCTGACGCATTGCCAGTTCATCGGCGGCCCGGAAGTCACCCAGCTCGAAGCTGCACTCGCCGCCTATAGCGGCGCCAAGCATGTGATCAGCTGCGCCAGCGGCACCGATGCGCTCTTGATGGTGCTGATGGCCAAGGGGGTGGGCCCCGGCGACGCGGTGTTGTGCCCGTCCTTCACCTATTGCGCCACCGGCGAGGCCGTGGCGCTGACCGGCGCGACGCCGGTCTTCGTCGATGTCGACGAGGCTACCTACAATATCGACATCGCCTCGCTGAAGCGCGCCGTCGTCACCGCCAGACAGCTCGGCCTTAAGCCCAGGGCAATCATTCCCGTCGATCTGTTCGGCCAGCCTGCCGATCACGATGCCGTCGCAGATGTCGCCCGGGCAGAGGGCCTGTTCGTGCTCGACGATGCCGCGCAGGCATTCGGCGCGACCTACAAGGGCAAACGCCTCGGCACGGCGGCGCTCGCCACCGCCACCAGCTTCTTTCCTGCCAAGCCGCTCGGTTGCTATGGCGATGGCGGCGCCATCTTAACCGATGACGATCAGCTGGCCGACGTCCTGCGCAGCATCCGCGTGCACGGTCAGGGCACCGACAAATACGACAATGTCCGCCTCGGCCTCACCGGTCGCCTCGACACCATCCAGGCCGCGGTGCTGCTGGAGAAGCTGAAAATCTTCGACGACGAGATCGCCGCGCGCAACAAGGTGGCCGAGCGCTACGCCCGCAGCCTCGGCAACATCGTCACCGTGCCCCGCGTCACCGAAGGCAACACCTCGATCTGGGCCTGCTACACCATCCGCCTGCCGAAGGGCACCGACCGTGCCGCCTTCGCCGCCGCGCTGCAGGCGCAGGGCGTGCCGTCCGCGATCTATTACGTGAAATCCGTGCACATGCAGACCGCCTATGCCGGCTATCCGGTCGCCGACGGCGGCCTGCCGGTCTGCGAGGCACTGTCGTCGGACGTCATCAGCTTGCCGGTGCACGCCTATCTCGACGAGCCGACCCAGGAGCGGGTCATCAAGGCCGTGCGCGACGCGCTGGCGTAACGCGACCGAGCGTCGCTGCGAGAGTCCCCACCCCGGCCCTCTCCCGCTTGCGGGGGAGGGCCGGGGTGGGGGCCGCCACATACTCAGCAAATTCATTTGGCCTCCGCGCCGCATGCTGTAGAAGCGGCTGATGCTCGGACGTATTTTCACCGTTGGCGGATACACGCTGCTGTCGCGGATCACCGGATTCGCGCGCGATATCCTGCTTGCGGCGATCCTCGGCGCCGGCCCCGTCGCCGACGCCTTCTTCGTGGCGCTGCGGCTGCCGAATCATTTTCGCGCGATCTTTGCCGAAGGCGCCTTCAACGCCGCCTTCGTGCCTGCCTATGCCCACGTCCATGGTGAAGGCGGCCCGGCTTCGGCGCGGTTGTTTGCCAACCGCATCTTCACGTTGCTGTTCGTCTCGCAGGTCGTGCTCCTCGCGATCGCACTGGCATTCATGCCGCAGGCGATGAGCCTTCTCGCGCCGGGCTTTTCCGACGAGCCCGAGCAGCGACGGCTGGCGATCGAACTGACGCGCATCACTTTTCCCTATCTGCTCCTGATCACTTTGGTGACGCTGTATGGCGGCATGCTCAACGTCGTGAACCGCTTCGCCAGTGCCGCCGCCGCCTCGATCTTCCTCAACATTTCGATGATGGCCACGCTGGCGCTCGCCGTGTTCTTTCCGACCGCCGGTCATGCCGCCGCGTGGGGCGTGCTGATCTCCGGCTTTCTGCAGTATTTTCTGCTGGCCGGCGATCTCTCCCGCCATGGCGGCCTGCCGCGCTTCGCACCATTGCGGCTCGATGAAGACGTCCGTGCCTTCTTCCGCGCGCTGGGACCTGCGACCCTGGGCTCGATGGGCACGCAGGTGGCGCTGTTCGCCGACACCATCATCGCCACCTTTCTGCCGGTCGGTGCGCTGTCAGCGCTGTATTATGCCGACCGCCTCAACCAGTTGCCGATCGGCGTGATCGGCATCGCGATCGGCACCGTGCTGCTGCCGGAAATGTCGCGGCGGATCACCTCCGGCGATCATGCCGGTGCGATGGCCTCGCAGCGCCGCGCCTTCGAATTCACGCTGTTGTTCTCGGTGCCGTTCGTCGCCGCCTTCCTGGTGGTGCCCGACGTGATCATGCGGGCGATGTTCGCCCGCGGCGCCTTCACCAAGGCCGATGCGGTGGCGGCCGGCGCCACGCTGGCGGCCTATGCGATTGCGCTGATCCCGTTCGTGCTGATCCGCAGCGCGGTGGCAACGTTCTATGCCCGCAAGGATACCGCGACGCCGGTGAAGGCGTCGCTGACCGGCATTGCCGTCAACGTGCTGTTGAAGATCCTGCTGATGGGATCGCTGGCGCAGGTCGGGCTGGCGCTGGCCACCGCGGTCGGGGCTTGGGTCAACCTGCTGCTGGTGATCGGCTTTGCGGTCCGCGCCGGCTATCTCGAGTTCGATCGCGGCTTCATTGTGTCGCTGGTCAAATTCCTGCTGATCGGCCTCGCGCTGGCGGCTGCGCTGTGGGGGGCCGCGCGATATGCCGCGCTGCAACTCGCTTCCTGGACGACGTTGCGCGACGAGGCGGCGCTCGGCGTGTTGATCACCGTCGCCGTGGTCGTCTATGCCACGCTGGTGCTGCTGCTTTTCGGTCGCAAATGGCTACGGTCGCTGGTGCGAAGCTAGGCCGCAATTGCGCTATGCTGATTTCGGCTGCACAATAGAACAAATCTAAGTGCAGTCGGAGGAAGTATGGCTCCCATCAAGTTCGGCGTCGGCCAAAGCGTGTTGCGCAAGGAAGACGATGCGCTGATCCGCGGCCATGGCCGCTACACCGACGACCATGCGCCGCAGACCCTGCATGCCTTGATGCTGCGCTCGCCGCACGCGCACGCAAGCTTTACGCTCGACGCCACGCGCGCCCGCGCGCTACCCGGCGTCGCCGCGATCCTCACGGCCGACGACGTCAAGGATCTGGGCGGATTGCCGTGCCTGTTCAATCTGCCGGACACGCCCTTCACCGGCCCGGACTATCCGATCCTCGCCGCCCGGGAAGTGCGCCATGTCGGCGACGCCGTGGCCTTTGTGGTCGCCGATACCATCGATCAGGCGCGCGACGCCGTCGAGGCGATCGAGGTCGATTGGACGCCGCTGCCGTCGGTCAACGGTCTCGCCCATGCCGTGAAGAAGGATGCGCCGCAGGTATGGAAAAAACATCCCGGCAATGTGCTGTTCGACGTGCCGATCGGCGACAAGAAGGCCGTCGATGCGGTGTTCGCCAAGGCGCCGCTCACGGCCGAGGTCAGGATCGTCAATCCGCGCGTGATCATCAACTACATGGAGACCCGCGCCGCGGTCTGCGAATATGACGCCAAACGCGATCACATGACGCTGACGATCGGCAGCCAGGGCAGCCATCGGCTGCGCGACATCCTGTGCGATAACATCCTCAAGATCCCGCATGACAAGATGCGGGTGATATGTCCGGATGTCGGCGGCGGTTTCGGCACGCGGCTGTTTCCGTACCGCGAATATGCGCTGGTGGCGGTGGCGGCAAAGAAGCTGCGCAAGAACGTCAAATGGGCCGCGGACCGTGCCGATCATTTCGTCGGCGACGCGCAGGGCCGCGACAACGTCACTTATGCCCGCATGGCGCTGTCCGAGGACGGCAAATTCCTGGCGATGGATGTCGATCTGATGGCCGACATGGGCGCCTATCTCTCGACCTTCGGGCCCTACATCCCGCATGGCGGCGCCGGCATGCTGCCGGGGCTCTATGACATCCAGAAATTCCACTGCCGGGTTCGCACCGTGTTCACCCATTCGGTGCCGGTGGACGCCTATCGCGGCGCCGGGCGGCCCGAGGCGGCCTATGTGGTCGAGCGTCTGGTCGATGCCTGCGCGCGCAAATTGGGCATGACGCCGGATGCGATCCGCCGCAAGAATTTCATTTCGCCCAAGGCGATGCCGTACACGACCGCCACGGGCAAGGTCTACGACTCCGGCGACTTCACCGCGCATATGAAGCGGGCGATGGACGTCGCCAACTGGAAAGAGTTTCCGAAGCGCGCCAAGGCGGCGAAGAAGCTCGGCCTGGTGCGCGGCATCGGCATGGCGACCTATGTTGAGGTCTGCGGCACGATGGGCGACGAGACCGCCAATGTCGCGCTCGACCAAAGCGGTGACATCACCATCCTGATCGGCACGCAATCGACCGGGCAGGGACATCACACCGCTTATGCGCAGATCGTCGCCGAACAATTCGGCGTGCCCCCCGACCGCGTCCATATCATTCAGGGCGATACCGCCAAGGTGGCCACCGGCCTCGGCACCGGCGGCTCGGCCTCGATCCCGACCGGCGGCGTCAGCGTGCAGCGCGCCACGCGCAAACTCGGCGACTATCTCAAGGAACTGGCCGCCGACGTGCTGGAGACCAGCCTCGGGGATATCGAAATTTCCGACGGCACCGCCCGCGTCGCCGGCACCGACCGCGCGATCAGCTTCACCGACCTCGCCAAAAAGGCCGACCCGTCGAAGCTCAATGCCTCCGAAACCTTTTCCAGCGCCGACGGCACCTTTCCGAACGGCACCCATCTGGTCGAGGTCGAGATCGATCCCGCGACTGGCAAGATTGCCATCGTCAATTACGTGATCGTCGATGATTTCGGCGTCACGCTGAACCCTCTGCTCTTGGCCGGGCAGGTTCACGGCGGCACCATGCAGGGGATCGGCCAGGCGCTGATGGAGCAGGCGGTCTATGATCCGAACGACGGGCAGCTGGTCACCGGCAGCTTCATGGATTATGCCCTGCCGCGTGCGGCGGATGGCGCCTCGATCTCGTTCGAGACGCACAACATTCCCTGCACCACCAATCCGCTGGGCGTAAAGGGGGCCGGCGAGGCCGGCGCGATCGGCTCCTGTCCCGCGGTGATGAACGCCATCATCGAGGGCCTGCACCGCGAATACGGCATCTCCCATATCGACATGCCCGCCACGCCGGAACGTGTCTGGATGGCGATCCGCGAGCACGACCGGCTGCATAATCTTTGAAAAGCTCGCCGGGAATAGACGCCCGGCGGCGGTGTTTGGTTGTCAGTTGCGCCTTCGTCTTAATCGAATTCCAATGGGGATAAACGCATGAAACGCTCGATCATCGTTCTCGGGGCTATGTTGCTGGGTGCCAGCGCCGTCATGGCGCAGCAGGATATCGTCAAGGATCGTCAGGCCACGATGAAGGCCAACGGCCGCGCGCTCGGCGGCACGCTCAGCGCCATGGCCAAGGGCGACAAGCCCTACGACCAGGACGCGGTCGACGCCGCGCTCGTCGTGCTGGACGATACCGCCAAGAAGCTCCCGGCGCTGTTTCCGGAAAGCACCAAGGGCATGAAGGCGGAAGGCGACTACAGCACCTCGCCGAAGCTGTGGGAAGACAAGGCCGGCTTCGACGCCAAGGTCGCGAGCTTCACCAAGGTCGTCACCGAAGCCAAGGCCAAGATCAAGGATCTCGACAGCCTGAAGGCGAATGTCGGCGGCATCGGCAAGGAATGCGGCAGCTGCCACGAGGCGTTCCGGCTGAAGATCTGAGACCGATCTCCATAGACAGACAAACGCAACTGTCGTCCCGGACAAGTTCGCGTTAGCGAACGCAAATCCGGGACCCATGCCCTCCGAAGTCATTCGGCAACAACAGTTTAGTCTCTCTGCTCTCAATCGATGAGATGAAGGCTATGCATCCCGGCTTGCGCTCACAAGCTCGCTTGCCGGGATGACATAGTTATTACTGTTACTTCGTCACCTGGCCGCGGATCTCGCCGCCTTTGTTGGCCTCGGTGTGCACGTTGACGTAGTACTTGCCGGCGACGAGGTCGGCGGCCTGTGCGTCTGTCAGCGTCACGCTGCCTTCGCTCGGGCTGGTGGCGGGCGCGATCGGCACCGCGACGCCGGCGTTCTTGCCGGGCTCGGCGGGGCCATGAAAATGCGCCATCGTCGCCGGACCGGTCAGGCCCGAATAGCTCAGCTTCCAGGTCAGCTTCTTGGTGGCCGGGTCGAAATCGATGTCGGCGGTGCCAGTACCGGTGCTGGTATTGGCCGGCACCTCGCTGGCGCTGTTCAGCGTGGCTTTCATTTTGTCGGCAAAGGCCGGTGCGGATATCGCGATGGTCGTCAGCGCGAGCGTGGCGAACATGGTCTTGGCAATGGACATGGTTTTCTCCCTGTAGATGTCGTTATAGGAACGTCCGCCCTTCGGTTTTATTCCCACGATATAACAGTCGCGGATCACGATTTCGTTCCGCACATCGCCGCCGCGTTCGGCATAATAGGGAATCGTGATCATGGGGGCGGACCGGTCGTGCTGAAACGGATTTTCGCAGTTGCGGCAGCCGCCATCGCGATCGGCCTTGCGCTGTTCTGGTGGCTGACGATTCCCGCCACCGTCGCCGCCAGCGCGCTGGGGTCGTACACGCCGGATCCCGCCAAGGGCCAGGCCGTGTTCTACGCCGGCGGCTGTGCATCGTGTCACGCCACGCCGGCGCAGCCCGACCGGCTGCGGCTCGGCGGCGGCCTGCCGATCGGCTCGCCATTCGGCACCTTTCACGTGCCGAACATTTCGTCGGATCCGCAAGACGGCATAGGGAACTGGAGCGAGGCGCAGTTCGTGACGGCGATGCAGAAGGGCACCTCGCCGGACGGCGCGCACTACTTCCCGGCGTTTCCCTACGCCGCCTATCAGCACGCCAAAGTCGAGGACATCCGCGACCTGTTTGCCTACCTCAAGACATTGGCCCCGGTCGCCGGCCGTGCGCAGCCGCATACCGTTCCGTTCCCGTTCAACATCCGCCGCAATATCGGCGTCTGGAAGCTGCTGTTCCTCGACGCCGATCGCCGGATTGCGGACGCCGCGCGCAGTCCGCAGTGGAACCGGGGCTCCTATCTGGTCAATGCGCTCGGCCACTGCGCGGAGTGCCACAGCCCGCGCAACGCGCTGGGCGGCATCGTCGCGAAGCAGCGCTTTGCCGGCGGTCCCAATACCGAGGGCGAAGGCTGGGTGCCGAACATCACCCAGAAGGGCCTCGCCGACTGGAGCGAGAAGGACATCGCCTACCTCCTGGAAACCGGCCAGACGCCGGAAGGCGACACCGTCGGTGGCTCGATGGCCCCGGTGATCCGCAACACCTCGAAGCTTTCGGCCGAAGATCGCCTGGCGATGGCGACCTACCTGAAGTCGCTGCCGGCCGTGGAAGGGCCGCCCCGGCCGAAGAAGAAGGGGTAGGGCAGAACAGCATCCTTCGAGGCTCGCCAAAGACGGCGAGCGCCTCAGGACGACGGCGCTGGAGCCTGCGCATGGATTCGCCGCGAGCCATGCTGCATCGGTAGTTTTCCCGGCGGCGCTCGCGTGGTTCTGTAGAAATACATTCCACGATCCCCGAATCCCCGATCCCATGAACATCCTCAAGGCCGTGTCGCTGAAGATTGCCAGCACGCTGGCCTTTGCGCTGATGGGCGCGCAGGCCCGCTATCTTGGCTCGACGCTGCCGGTCGGCGAGATCGTGTTCGCCCGCGGCCTGTTCGCGCTGATCCCGATCGTGCTGTTCTTCGGCTGGCGTGGCCAGTTGCGCGGCGCCCTGAAAACCGAACGGCGCAAGGCGCATCTGGTGCGCGGCGCCTTCAGCGTGGTCGGCACGTTCTGCACCTTCGGCGCGCTGGCGCGGCTGCCGATCGCCGACGTCACCGCGATCGCCTTCATCGCGCCGCTGATCACCGTGGTGTTCGCG
Organism: Tardiphaga sp. vice154; assembly: GCF_007018645.1. Classification (NCBI taxonomy): domain Bacteria; kingdom Pseudomonadati; phylum Pseudomonadota; class Alphaproteobacteria; order Hyphomicrobiales; family Nitrobacteraceae; genus Tardiphaga; species Tardiphaga sp. vice154. The sequence goes on along the minus strand of NZ_CP041399.1, from coordinate 3,862,959 downwards.
GCGGTGATCCTGAAGGAGCACGTCCACGCCTATCGCTGGTCGGCAGTCGGCGTCGGCTTCTGCGGCGTGATCCTGATGCTGTCGCCGTATTTCGGCAACCATGCCGCGTTGACGACATCGATGATGATCGGGCTGTCGCTGGCGCTGCTCAATGCCGTGTCGTCCGGCGGCGCGACGATTCAGATCAGGCGCCTGACCGCGACGGAATCCTCCGCCGCGATCGTGATCTTCATGACGCTGACGGTGATGGCGGTATCGCTGCTGACGGCGCCGTTCGGCTGGCGGATGCCAGCCACGGGCCCGGAGATCGGATTGCTAATCGGCATCGGCATCGCCGGCGGGCTTGGCCAGATGCTGTTCACCGAGAGCTATCGCTTCGCCCCGGCCTCGTTCCTGGCACCGTTCGATTACACCGCGATGCTGTGGGCGTTCCTGCTGGGGTTCTGGATGTTCGGCGAGGTGCCGACACCCTACGTCGTCGGTGGCGCGGTGATCGTGGCCGCAGCCGGCATTTTCGTCATCCTGCGCGAGCGCCATCTCGGCCTGAAGCGGCTGCGCGACACGCCGATGTCGCCGATCTCCACGATGGCCGACGACGAAATCGACCCGGACGCGCCGGTGAACCGACCGTTGAAGACGATCCGCGAAGTCGCCTGACGGAATATGCTGCATTGCACCGCGCGATGCGGTCGCAAGCGCCCCTGCGGCATGGCAGAAGCGGGGTTGCCGGGCCTTGCTCCGGCCACGCCGCTGCTTTTATATGCGCCGTCGCGCTCACGCGGCGCCCCGCGTGTGGCGGGTCCAATTCGCGCGACGACGGGCAAGGTGCTTGCCCGATGTCACGTGCCTTCCGACGACGCTTCCGACAATCAAAGAGGTTACCAATGGTCAACCGCCTGCAGTTCTACATCGACGGCGCCTGGGTCGACCCCGTCGTCCCGAAGACGACCGATGTCATCAATCCGGCGACCGAAGACGCGCTGTACCAGATTTCGCTGGGCTCCAAGGCCGACGTCGACAAGGCGGTGATCGCCGCGCGTCGTGCTTTCGAGACGTTCTCCGTCACCACCCGCGAGGAGCGCATCGCGCTGTTCGAGAAGATCATCGCTGCCTACAAGGCGCGCATGAAGGACATCGCGGTCGCGGTCTCCGACGAGATGGGCGCGCCGCTGCCGATGGCCGAGAAACTCCAGGCCGGCGCCGGCCTCGGCCATCTGGTCGCCACGCTCGACGTGCTGAAGACCTACAAGTTCGACGAGATGCACAATGCCGCGATGATCACCCGCGAGGCGATCGGCGTCGTCGGCATGATCACGCCGTGGAACTGGCCGCTGAACCAGATCGCCTGCAAGGTCGCGCCCGCACTCGCCGCCGGCTGCACCATGATCCTGAAGCCGTCGGAATTCACCCCGTCCTCGGCGCTGATCTTCGCGGAAATCCTGCATGAAGCGGGCGTGCCGAAGGGCGTGTTCAATGTCATCAACGGCATGGGCACCGACGTCGGCGTGGCAATGTCCGAGCATCCCGACATCGACATGATTTCGTTCACCGGCTCGACCCGCGCCGGCATCGACGTCGCCAAGCGTGCTGCCAACACCGTCAAGCGCGTCAGCCAGGAACTCGGCGGCAAGTCTCCGAACGTGATCCTCGATGGCGCCGACTTCGTGAAGGCCGTCACCGGCGGCGTCGCGCACATGTTCAACAACTCCGGACAGTCCTGCAACGCGCCGTCGCGGATGATCGTGCCGCAGGCCAAGATGAAAGAGATCGCGGCCATCGCCAAGGCGCAGGCCGACAAGACCAAAGCCGGCGATCCCCGTGCCGACGGCACCGTGATCGGCCCGGTGGTCAATCGCGGCCAGTGGGAGAAGATCCAGGGCCTGATCCAGAAGGGCATCGAGGAAGGCGCCACGCTGGTCGCCGGCGGCCCCGGCCTGCCGGAAGGCGTCAACAAGGGTTTTTACGTCCGCCCGACCATTTTTGCGGATGTCACTGAAAACATGACCATCGCGCGCGAGGAGATCTTCGGGCCGGTGCTGGTGATCATGGGCGCCAAGGACGAGTCCGAGGCGCTGCGCATCGCCAACGACACGCCCTATGGTCTGGCCGGCTACGTTTCCGCCGACACCATCGAGCATGCCCGCAGCTTCGGCCGCAAGATCCGCGCCGGCAACGTCAACCTGCAGGGCGCCCCCAACGACCGCACCGCGCCGTTCGGCGGCTACAAGCAGTCCGGCAATGGCCGCGAATGGGGCAAATACGGCCTCGAGGACTTCCTCGAGGTCAAGGCGATTGCCGGCTACGACGCCGCGTAAGCCGAGCCACTAACGAAACGCCGGCGCGGAGCAGTCCACGCCGGCGTTTTTGTTTTTATTCTGCGAGAGAATCTCACCTGTCATCCCGGACAAGTGAGCGAAGCGAACGCAGATCCGGGATCCATACCCTCCGAGCTTGAGGCGAAGAAGCAGGCGGCTGTCACAGCGTCTCATTACGTCGGCACGGCGTATGGGTCGCGGCTCGCGCTCGCAAGGGCTCGCTTGGCCGGGACTACAGCGGAGATCATCCTCCCACCGCCCCCTGGGTGTTGACATAGAGCGCGTAGATCGACTGGCTCGACGCCATGAACAGCCGGTTGCGCTTGAGCCCGCCGAAACACAGATTGGCGCAGCGTTCGGGCAGGCTGATGCGGCCGATCAGATCGCCGTCGGGCGCGAACACGAAGACGCCGTCGAGCTCGGCATTGCCCATGCCCCAGCCGCACCACAAATTGCCATCGATGTCGCAACGCATGCCGTCCGGCGTGCCTGGGCCCGCATCGATCAGCACGCGCTTGTTCGTGATCGTGGTACCGTCCGCGCTGACGTCATAGGCCAGAATCTTGCGGTTCGGCGCGCCGCGAGATTCGACGACGTACAGCAGCTTTTCATCGGGCGAGAAGCACAGCCCGTTGGGGCCGAGCACGTCGTCGGCGACGATGGTCGGCTGCAACGTCTCGCCATCGATCCGATAGACGTTCTGCCCGATCTCGGACGGCGCCTTGTGGCCTTCGTAATCGCTCATCAGGCCGAATGGCGGATCGGTGAACCAGATCGAGCCGTCCGATTTCACCACCACGTCGTTCGGCGAGTTGAGCCGCTTGCCCTCGAAGCGGTCCATCAGCACGGTAATGCTTCCGTCATATTCGGTGCGGATCACGCGGCGGCCGCCGTGCTCGCAATGGATCAGCCGGCCCTGGCGGTCGCGGGTGGCGCCGTTGGCGTAGTCGGAGGGTTTTCGATAGTTGCTGACCGCGCCGGTCTCCTCATCCCACCGGATGATACGGTTGTTGGGAATATCGCTGCAGAGCAGATAGCGGCCATCGCCAACCCATACCGGTCCCTCCGCCCAGCGCAGCCCGGTGGCGATGCGCTCGATGGCGGCGAGCTTGATCCAGTATTTCTCGAAACGCGGATCGACCGCCTGGATTGCGGGGTCGGGATAGTAACTGGCCGGCTGCCAGCCGCGGCACGGTTTTATATCGGACATCATTGGTCCTTCGTTGTCTTTCCTCGCCTGGCGCTTGCTACCATTGGCGTGTTTGCGCGGCAAGCAAGTCTCCGCCATACTTGCCGTAACGTTGCAAGCAACGAGGAACGGGAATGCCAAGGATTTTGATGACGGGCGCGTCGGGCGGCATCGGCACGCGGCTGCGCGAGTTGCTGCCGAAGATCTATCCGGATCTGGTGCTCAGCGACCTCACCGAGCCCGCCAACTTGTCATCTAACGAGACCTTCAAACAGGCCGATCTTGCCGACCTCGCGGCCGTGGAATCAATCTGCGAAGGCGTCGACGGCATCCTGCATTTCGGTGGCTTCTCGGTCGAGGGCCCGTGGGACACCATCCTGCAGGCCAATATCATCGGCACCTATAATCTGTTCGAATCCGCGCGAAGACAGGGTGTCAAGCGCGTGGTGTTCGCATCGTCGAACCACACGATGGGCTTCTATCCGCGCCATAGCCGGATCGGCACCGACGTCACGCCGCGGCCGGACAGCCGCTACGGCGTCAGCAAGGTGTTCGGCGAAGCCGTCGGCGCGCTCTATGCGGACAAGCATGGATTGGGCGTGACCTGCCTGCGGATCGGCAATTTCGGCGATCGACCGCTCGATCAGCGCCGGCTATCGATCTTCCTGACGCCGGAGGATCTGGTGCAGCTGTGCCAGATCGGGCTGGAACATCCCGGCATCCATTTCGAGGTATTTTACGGCGCTTCCTACAATGAGCGGGCCTGGTGGGATAATTCCCGCGCCTATGAATTCGGCTATCGTCCATCCGGCCGCGCCGAAGACTTTCGGGAGCACGCGACGGCGGAGCAGGCGAAGCTGCCCGCCGATCCGGTCGGCGATTTCTATCAGGGCGGGGCGTTCTGCAGCACCGAATTCGACGGCGACGCCAGCCGCGTCTGGAAGCCGTAGGGGGCAAAGGCGCTGTTGCGCCGTGCCCACCTTTGATCGCCAAGCGCGCGGTGGTGGGCACGCTACGCTTTGCCCACCCTGCGGCCATGCGTTGACTTCTCTCTCTGCGGCTTCATAACAAGCGTTCAAAACAACAGGCGGGAAACGCGATATGGCCGATGGATTGCGCAAGGGTCTCACCAGCTATGGTGATGCAGGTTTCTCTCTGTTCCTGCGCAAGGCCTTCATCAAGGCGATGGGCTATTCCGACGACGCGCTGGATCGCCCGATCGTCGGCATCACCAACACCCACAGCGACTACAATCCCTGCCATGGCAACGTCCCGCAGATTATCGAAGCTGCCAAGCGCGGCGTGATGCTCGCCGGCGCGCTGCCGATGGTGTTCCCGACCATCTCGATCGGCGAAAGTTTCGCGCATCCGACCTCGATGTATCTGCGCAACCTGATGGCGATGGACACCGAGGAGATGATTCGCGCCCAGCCGATGGATGCGGTGATCGTGATCGGCGGCTGCGACAAGACGCTGCCGGCGCAGATCATGGCAGCGCTCTCCGTCGATCTGCCGACGGTGGTGATCCCGGTGGGACCGATGGTGGTCGGCCATCACAAGGGCGAGGTGCTGGGCGCCTGTACCGACTGCCGTCGGATGTGGGGCAAGTTCCGCGCCGGAGAGATCGACCAGCAGGAGATCGATGCGGTGAATGCGCGGCTGGCGCCCTCGGTCGGCACCTGCATGGTGATGGGCACGGCCTCGACGATGGCCTGCATTACCGAGGCGATGGGGCTGTCGCTGCCGATGAGCGCCACCATTCCCGCGCCGCATGCCGAGCGGTTTCGTTCGGCGGAAGCCAGCGGCCGGGTCGCGGCGGAACTCGCGAAAAACAAGGGGCCGAAGCCGAGCGAGGTGCTGACGCCGGCTTCGTTCCGCAATGCGCAGGTCGTGCTGCAGGCGATCGGCGGTTCCACCAACGGGCTGATCCACCTCACCGCGATGGCCAACCGCTCGGTGCACCGCATCGACCTCGCCGCCTTCGACGAACTCAGCCGCGAAGTGCCCGTCCTGATCGATCTCAAACCGTCGGGCGATCACTACATGGAGCATTTTCATCACGCCGGCGGCGTGCCGAAGCTGATGGCGCAGCTTGGCGATCTGATCGATCTCGACGCCAGCACGGTGTCAGGCGCGATCTTGCGCGAGATCGTGGCGCAGGCGGAGGAGGTGCCGGGACAGAACGTCATCCGTTCGCGCGACAATCCGATCAAGCCGGAAGGCGCGATGGCGGTGCTGCACGGCAACCTCGCGCCGCGCGGCGCGGTCATCAAGCATTCGGCGGCGTCGCCGAAACTATTGCAGCACACCGGGCGCGCCGTGGTGTTTGAATCCGTGGAAGACATGACGCTGCGCTGTGACAGCGCCGATCTCGACGTCACGGCCGACGACGTGCTGGTGCTGCGCAACGCCGGGCCGAAGGGCGCGCCGGGCATGCCGGAGGCGGGCTACCTGCCGATCCCGATGAAGCTGGCGCGGGCAGGGGTCAAGGACATGGTGCGGATTTCGGACGCGCGGATGAGCGGCACCGCGTTCGGCACCATCGTGCTGCACATCACGCCGGAGAGCGCGGTCGGCGGGCCACTGGCGCTGGTCCAGAATGGCGATTTGATCCGGCTGGATGTCGCCGCGCGCCGCATCGATCTGTTGATCGACGACGCCGAGATGGCGAAGCGCCAGGCCGCGCTGCCGGCGGCGGTAACACCGGACTGGGCGAAGCGCGGCTACGCGCAGCTATTTTACAACACGATCCTGCAGGCCGACGATGGCTGCGATTTCGACTTCATGACGCGGGAAGGGAAGAGCGAGGGCTAGCGCGCGTCTCTCCCCTTGTGGGAGAGGGTGGATCGAACCGCGAAGCGGTTCGAGACGGGTGAGGGGTGCCACAAGCGCGGAGCCCGCCATCACCCCTCATCCGTCGCGGACTTCGTCCGCGCCACCTTCTCCCACAAGGGGAGAAGGAAGTAAGAAAAGAGCTACACCGCCGCGGCGAATTCCTGCCTGACGGCGGCGATATCCGGCAGCGTCGGCAGGCCGGCTTCGTTGCCGAGCCGCTGGATCTTGTAGGTCGAAGCCGCGCGCGCGAAGTCGAAGTGCTCGGCCCAGCTCTGGCCGGGATTGGCGAGATAGGAATACACATAGGCGCCATGAAATACGTCGCCGGCGCCGTTGGTATCGATCACGCGGTCGCGTGGGATCGATAGCGCCGGCAGCGTGCGCACCGTGCCGCTCTCGTCGTACCACAGCAGTCCGCGCTCGCCCTGGGTGATGCCGCCGACGCGGCAGCCGCGGCTCTTCAAATAGTCCAGCATTCGCTCAGGCGTGAGGTCCATCTGTTCGCACAACCGCTCGGCGACGATCGCGACGTCGATGAATTCCAGCAGCTCATGGGTATTGGTGCGCATGCCGCCGCCATCCAGCGACGTCAAAATGCCAGCCTCGCGGCACAGCTTGGCGTAATGAATCGCTGCGTCGGGCTGGTGGCCGTCGACATGCAGCGCGCGGCATTTGCCGAGGTTGAGCAGCGGAAACGGATGGATATGTTCGTCGTCGCGGCAGCGCACGATAGCGCGTTTGCCATCCTTCGGCATAATGAACGACAGTGACGAGCTGGCGACCTTGCGCGGGTGAATCTCGATGGCATATTTCGCGCTCATGTCCATGAACATGCGGCCGAGCCAGTCATTGGCCACGGTGGCGATCAGGTCGGGCACGATGCCGAGCTTGGCGCAGCAGAACGCGGCGGTGACGGCATTGCCGCCAAACGACACTGCATAGTCGGATGCCACGTGCTTCTCGTCGCCGGTCGGCATATGGTCGGTGATGAAAGTGACGTCGATATAGGTCTGGCCGATGAAGAGCGCCTGCATGTCGTGTCCGTCTCCCGAGAGGGTCGTCCGACCCATCGTCGTCATGAGTCATCGCCATGCCACTTTAGCAGCCGACAGCATGACGGCCACTCAATTGTGCGTTGCAGGATTTCGCTGGATGCGCGGTTTCGAGCGCCTTACCCTGCCATTCTGGCCCAGGCGACCCCGATAGGCAGAACGGCCCCCCGAGGGAGATAGTCATGACGGTTTATTCCGGCCCGGTTTTCGAGATGGCGGTCAACCAGTTCGGCGTCATCGCCGACCATCTGGAGATTCCGCTGGACGAGCGCGACCGGCTGTTGCTGCCGAAGCGGGCCATCGTTGTGTCGTGCCCGATCCACCGCGACGATGGCACCGTCGCTGTCTATGAAGGATACCGGGTGCAGCACCACCTGACGCTGGGCCCCACCAAGGGCGGCACGCGCTTTGCCAGAAGCGTCGATCTCGGCGAGGTTGCGGCATTGGCGATCTGGATGAGCTGGAAATGCGCGCTTGTCGGTCTGCCCTATGGCGGCGCCAAGGGCGGCATTGCAGTCGATCCCTCCGCGATCTCCAGGCGTGAGCTGGAAGCGCTGTCACGGCGCTATATGCAGGAGATGATCCCGTTCGTCGGCCCGCACACCGACGTGATGGCGCCGGACATGGGCACCAACGAGCAAGTGATGGCCTGGTTCATGGACACCTATTCGATGTATCAGGGCCGCACCGTGACCGAGATCGTCACCGGCAAGCCGGTGGCATCCGGCGGCACGCTGGGGCGGCGCGAAGCTACCGGGCGCGGCGTCGCGCATCTCGCCCGGCGCGTGCTCAGGGAGCTGGCGATCGATCTAGACGGCGCCACCGCCGTGATTCAGGGATTCGGCAATGTCGGCTCCTATGCCGCGCTGGAGCTGCATCGCTTTGGTCTGAAGATCATCGCCGTCAGCGACCACACCGGCGCACTGTACAACCATTCCGGGCTCGATATCGCCGCCTTGATGCGCCACACCGCGGCACATGGCAGCCTCAAGGGCTATTCCAGCGAGCTGCAATACGACCCTGCCGACATCTTCACGCTGCCCTGCGACGTGTTGGTACCGGCCGCGATGGAGCGCGCCATCGATGGGCCGATGGCCGAGAAGTTGCGCTGCCGGGTGCTGGCGGAGGGCGCCAACGGCCCGACCACGCCGGAGGCCGATCTGGTGCTGGAGAAACGTCAGGACGAGATTTTCCTGCTGCCCGATATTCTCTGCAACTCAGGAGGCGTGGTCGTCAGCTATTTCGAATGGGTGCAGGACCTGCAGCAATTGTTCTGGGAGGAAGAGGAGGTGATGCGGCGGGAATATCAGATCCTCGACCGCGCCTTCGACGCGATGGTGATGCGAGCCCGGGTCGACTGCATCCCGCACCGGACCGCCGCGATGGCGATCGGCGTCGAGAAGGTGCGCGCCGCCAAGAATACGCGCGGACTGTTTCCGTGAGGTAGCCCGGATGGAGCGAAGCGCAATCCGGGGCCGGCCTGTTGTCACGATCGCTTTCCCCGGATGTCGCTGCGCTCATCCGGGCTACACGTGGTCGGGCGCGCGTGCTACATTAGAATCTAATCATCGCGCGACAGGTCACCGCATTGCCCAAAGTAACAGCCGGATCGAGCAAGAAAGTATTGAAGTGGCAGCGCGATCCCGAGGGCATGCGGATCCGCATCCTGGAGGCTGCGAAAAAGGAATTCGCCGCGCACGGACTGGCCGGCGCGCGCGTCGATCGTATCGCCGCGGAGGCGGGCGCCAACAAGCGCATGCTGTATTATCACGTCGGCAAGAAGGACGATCTGTATCTGGCGGTGCTGGAAGCCAGCTATGAGAAGATCCGCAATGAGGAGCGCACGCTCGATCTCGAACACCTCGCGCCGCCCGATGCCATCGAGAGCCTGATCGCCTTCACCTGGAATTACTTCATCCGCAACCCGGAGTTCCTGGCGTTGCTCAATACCGAGAACCTCGAACAGGCCAAGCACCTGAAACGCTCCGACAAGGTGAAGTCGATGCACTCGCCGTTCGTTGAGATGATCCGCACGGTGGTCAATCGCGGCGTCGCGTCCGGCGACTTCAAGGTCGCGATGGACCCGGTGCAACTCTATATCTCGATCGCCGCCCTGAGCTTCTTCTACCTCGCCAACAACGCCACGCTGAGCGTGATTTTCGGCCGCGATTTGCTGGCGCAGCCGGCAAAGGACGAGCGACTCGCCCACATGGTGGCGCTGGTCCTGGCGGCGCTGACCGGCCGCTCGGTGGCCGAATTCCTGGCGCCGACGCCGCCGGCCGCATTGCCGCCCTCCCGGAAAACCGCCTGATTTCATTCAATAATCTGGTTTAACGGGCGGCCCAATTGACATTGGGAAAGGTCTGGATAGTATTTATCCAACAAGTTAATTGTTCCGCAAAAACGGTATCAGGGAGAGGCATGTGAGTGAAACCAAGGGCCGAGGCGCCGCAGCCCGCGTGCTGAATGCCGCCTGGCTGCGCCCGTTCATTCTGCTTGTCATGATCATCGTGGCCTGGGATCTGGCGATCCGCCTGTTCAACATTCCCGCCTATCAGATCCCGGCGCCCGGCGATGTGGTCAAGGTGCTGTGGACCGACTGGCCGGAGCTGCTGAGCCAGACCTGGCCGACGACCTACGCGACCATCGCCGGCTTCCTGTTGTCGGCGCTGTTCGGCATTCCCATCGCGATGCTGATCGCCGGCTCGCGCACGGTGGAAAGCTACGTCTATCCGCTGCTGGTATTCTCGCAATCGATCCCCAAGGTCGCGATCGCGCCGTTGTTCGTGGTGTGGTTCGGCTTCGGCATCGTGCCGAAGATCATCGCGGCCTTCCTGCTCGGCTTCTTTCCCGTCGTTGTCTCCGCCGTGCAGGGCTTCAAGTCGGTCGATCCCGACATGGTCGATCTGGCGCGCGCCATGAAGGGCAGCCGTTTCAGCGTGTTCTGCGCCGTCAACCTGCCGCACGCGCTGCCGGCGATCTTCTCCGGCCTCAAAGTCTCGGTGACGCTCGCCGTCGTCGGTGCGGTAGTCGGCGAATTCGTCGGCTCCAATTCCGGCATCGGCTATGTGCTGCAGCGCTCGATCGGCACCTTCGATCTGCCGACCATGTTTGCGGCGCTCGTCATTCTTGCGCTGCTCGGCGTCCTGTTGTTCTGGATCGTCGATCGCATCGAACGTTTTACGATTCCCTGGCATGTCAGCCAGCGCGCGGACGTCTTCATCGCCGCTTAGGGGCGGCGCCAAACTGTCAAACAAGCGGCCCGCTCAAGGGCTGCATTTTCAAGGGAGGCTAACATGCTGAAATGGATTACGACCTGCTCGACCGCGCTGATCTGGACCGCGATCGCCACCGCAACGCCGGCGGCCGCCGCCGACAAGGTGACGCTGATGCTGAACTGGTACGTCTACGGCGAGCACGCGCCCTTCTATTATGGCAAGGCCAAGGGCATCTATGAGGCCGAGGGCATCGATCTCGACATCCAGGAAGGCCGCGGTTCGGCCGCGACCGTGCAGGCTGTCGCCGCCAAGTCCGTGAACTTCGGCTATGCCGACGTCCCCACCATGATGCGCGCCGCCGTCAAGGGCGCCCCGGTGATCGCCACCGGCGTGCTGCTGCAGACCACCGCGATGTCGGTGATGGGTTTTGTCGACAAGAACATCAAGAAGCCGGACGACATCAAGGGCAAGACCGTGGCGATCACGCCGGCGGATTCGATGACCCAGATCTGGCCGCTGTTCCTCAAGAAGGCCGGCCTGAAGGAATCCGATTTCAAGACCGTGGCGGGCGACGGCCAGACCAAGCTCAACGCCGTCATCAACGGCCAGGCCGATCTGCTGCTCGGTTACGTGATGGACCAGTCGATGAAGATCAAGGACGCCACCGGCAAGGACGTCTATCCGATCAAGTTCGCCGACTACGGCATTCATCTCGTGTCGTCGGGCATCGTCACCAACACCGATTACGCCAAGGCCAATGCGGATCTCGTCAAGCGCTTCATGTCGGCCACCACCAAGGCCGTCGAAGCCGCGTCGAAGGAGCCGAAGGCCGCCGCGCAGTCGATCCTCGATGCCAACCCGAAGGGCGGCAAGATCGAGACCCTGACCCAAGGATTCGAGCTGACCATCCCGTTCTACTCGACACCGGAAACCAAGGGTAAGCGCCCGTTCCAGGTCACCGACCAGAACATGAAGGATTCGGTCGAGCTGATGGTCGAATATGGCGGCCTGGAAGCCAAGGCCAAGGAAAATCCGAGGGCGTTCTACACCAACGATTACCTGCCGAAGTAAACGCAGGCCGTCATTGCGAGGAGCGAAGCAATCCAGAAGCCACAAGCAAGAACTGGATTGCTTCGTCGCAAGGGCTCCTCGCAATGACGAACACGATGACGTGCCAAGGACCGATTTTGATGACTGCAGCGACGATGAAGGCCAAAGGGTTGGATATGAGCGTGGATCCAGCGACCGCACATCTTCGCGTGGTGTCAGAGCAGCCCGTCAACACGGCGTCGGGGATCAATCTCTCCGGCGTCTCCAAGACCTACGGGACCGGCGACGGCCGCGTGCAGTCGCTGCGTCCGCTGGACTTTCACATCGACGAGGGCAAGTTCTTCGTTGTTGTGGGCCCGTCCGGCTGCGGCAAGTCCACGCTGCTCAAGCTGATCTCGGGGCTGCTGCCGCCGACCACCGGGGAAATCCTGGTCGACGGCAAGAAGGTTACCGAGCCGCATGGCGACGTCGGCATCGTGTTCCAGAATGCGCTGCTGCTGCCGTGGCGCAACATCCTGTCGAACGTGATGCTGCCGATCGACATGAAGAAACTGCCGCGCGAGAAATTTCTCGAGCGGGCAAAATCGCTGCTGAAGATGGTCGGACTCGAGGGCTTCGAGAACAAGCTGCCGTGGCAATTGTCCGGCGGCATGCAGCAGCGCGCCTCGATCTGCCGCGCGCTGGTGCACGATCCGAAGATCATGATGATGGACGAGCCGTTCGGCGCGCTCGATGCCATGACACGCGAGAAGATGAATGTCGAGCTGTCGCGGATCCAGCGGCAGACCGGCAAGACCATCCTGCTGATCACCCATTCGATCCCGGAAGCGGTTTTCCTCGCCGACAAGGTGCTGGTGATGACCGAGCGGCCGGGCGGCATCGAGGCGATCTACGACGTGCCGCTTGGCCGCGATCGCAACCTCGACACCATGGCCAACCCGGTGTTCACCGAACTGGTGGCGCGCGTTCGCAAGCATTTCTTCACCCAGAGCGCGCTGGACTAAGGCTGCTCAAGATGACCGCTCCCCGCATCGCCTTGCGCGAGATCGCGCTGTATGAACGCCCGGTTGCGTTCGTGCGGCCGTTTCGTTTTGGCGCGGTGACGGTCAATGCCGCGCCGCAGGCCTTTGTGCGCGTCGTCATCGAGCTGGAAGGAAAAGGTGTCTTCACCGGCGCCAGCGCCGAGCTGATGGTGCCAAAGTGGTTCGACAAGCGCCCGCATCTGGCGATCGCCGACACCGTCGATGAGCTCCGGCGGTCGCTGGCAATCGCCCGCGATTTGTATTTGGCTCACACCGGGTTTCACACTGCGTTCGACTTTCACGCGGCCTGCATAGGCGACCAGCTCAAGGCCTGCGCCGAGGCCGACATTCCGCCGCTCGCCGCCGCCTTCGGTCCTGCCGAAATCGACAAGGCGATCTGCGATGCGCTGCTGCGCGCGCTGGATCTGAATTTCTTCGACGGCATGGCGGCCAATGTCGCCGGCCTTGACGCTCGGCTGGCGCCGGATGTCGCAAGCGATGACGTCACGGCGTTCCTCGCCGGCCGCACGCCGCTGGGGCGCGTCGCGCTGCGCCACACGGTCGGTCTCGACGACGCCATCGACGGTCAGGGTGGTGTCGCCGACGCAAATGAAAACAGCGGCGCGCGCTATTTCAAGCTGAAGATGAACGGCGATCCCGAAGCCGACGCCGCACGGCTGACGAAGATCGGGAACGCGCTCGCTACGCTGCCCTACGACTACAAGCTGTCGCTCGACGCCAATGAGCAATATGCGGACCTCAGCGCGCTCGGTGCGCTGGTCGATCGCCTCGACCATGACGCGGCACTGAAGCCGATCGCGTCAAAGCTGCTCTATATCGAGCAACCGATGCCGCGCGATATCACGCGGGCGTCGCCGCTCGGCGCGTTGTCTAAGCGCAACTTCATCATCGACGAGGCCGACGATAGCTGGGATGCATTTCCGGCCGCGAAGGCGCTCGGCTATCGCGGCATCTCGTCAAAATCCTGCAAGGGGTTCTACAAGTCGATCGTCAATGCCGCGCGCGCGGCGAAGTGGAGCGAAGGCGGCAACGCCTACTTCATCACCGGCGAGGATCTGACCTGCCAGGCCGGGCTCGGCGTGCAGCAGGATCTCGCACTGGGCGCGCTGATCGGCGTGACCCATGCCGAGCGCAACGGCCATCATTACGTCGATGGGTTTGGCACGGCGCCCGTCGCGGAAGCTGAAGCATTCCTCGAAGCCCATCCCGACCTCTATCGCCGCGATGGCGATGTCATCCGGCTTCGCATTCACGACGGCGATCTCCTGACGGGATCGCTGACCTCTGCCGGATTCGCATCCGGCGCCCATCCGGACTGGGCGGCGCTGTCGCCGCTTGCGCGTCCGACTACCAAAATGCTCCTGGAGAACTGACTATGGCTGTCCACCGTCTCGGCATCATCATGAACGGCGTCACCGGCCGCATGGGCCTCAACCAGCATCTGGTGCGCTCGATCGTCGCGATCCGCGCGCAGGGCGGCGTGACCCTCAAGAATGGCGACCGCATGATGCCGGATCCGATCCTGGTCGGCCGCAACGCTGAGAAGATCGAGGGCCTCGCGAAGAAGTACGGCATCGATCGCTGGACCACCGATCTCGACAAGGCGCTGGAGAACAAGGATGACACCATCTTCTTCGACGCCGCGACGACGCAGGCGCGGCCCGGCCTGCTCAACAAGGCGATTGCCGCCGGCAAGCACATCTATTGCGAGAAGCCGATTGCGACCAATCTCGCGGCGGCGCTCGACGTGATCCAGAAGGCCAATGCCAAGGGGCTCAAGCACGGCACCGTGCAGGACAAGCTGTTCCTGCCCGGCCTGAAGAAGCTGGCGATGCTGCGCGACTCGGGCTTCTTCGGCAAGATGCTCTCGGTGCGTGGCGAGTTCGGCTACTGGGTGTTTGAGGGCGACTGGCAGGAAGCGCAGCGCCCCTCGTGGAACTACCGCGCCGAAGACGGCGGCGGCATGATTTTGGACATGGTCTGCCACTGGCGCTACGTGCTCGACAATCTGTTCGGCGAGGTCGAGAGCCTGACCTGTCTCGGCACCACCGACATTCCGGCGCGCTGGGACGAGCAGGGCAAGAAGTACAAGGCCACGGCTGACGACTCCGCCTACGCCACCTTCAAGCTGAAGGACGGCGTCATCGCGCATATGAACATGTCGTGGGCGACGCGCGTCTATCGCGACGATCTCGTCACCTTCCAGGTCGACGGCACGCATGGTTCGGCGGTCGCTGGCCTCACCGAATGCATGATCCAGGCCCGCCAGGCGACGCCGCGGCCGGTGTGGAATCCCGACGAGAAGCGCACCCACGATTTCTACGCCGACTGGCAGAAGGTGCCGGACAACGCCGTCTACGACAACGGCTTCAAGGAACAGTGGGAGATGTTCATCCGCCACGTCTGCGAGGATGCGCCGTACAAGTATACGCTGCTGGAAGGCGCCAAGGGCGTGCAGCTCGTCGAATGCGCGCTGGAAAGCTGGAAAGAACGCCGCTGGGTCGATGTGCCCAAGCTCTCGGTCTGAGGTTACGCCATGAACAAGCCAGTCCAACCGATGTCTACCTTGTCGCTGAAACTGCCGAAGGCCGATCGTTCGATCGAGACCTATAGGCTTGCTGCCTCGCGGGCATTCCCGTCCAAGCTCGAGGGCTCGCTGAATCGCATCGCGTTCTCGGCCGCCCATGTGGTCGCCGATCCGCTCGCGGAGTGCGATCCCTGGGTGTCCGGCAAGATCGACTGGGACCGCACCATCGCGTTTCGCGAACACGTCTGGGACCTCGGTCTCGGCGTTGCCGAGGCGATGGACACTGCGCAACGCGGCATGGGCATGGACTGGCCGACCTCGCTCGAACTGATCCAGCGCTCGGTGGCGGCCGCGAAGCCGCGCAATGCGCTGGTATTCTCCGGGGCGGGGACCGACCATCTCGCGGTAGAAGATGCCAAAACACTGGACGACGTGATCCACGCCTATGAAGAGCAGATCGCGGCGATCGAGAAGGCCGGCGGCCGCATCATCCTGATGGCGTCGCGCGCGCTGGCCAAGCTCGGCAAGAGCGCCGAGGACTATGGCAAAGTGTACGACCGCGTGCTGTCGCATTGCAGCCAGCCGGTGATCATCCATTGGCTCGGCGACATGTTCGATCCGGCGCTGGCGAATTACTGGGGCACGACCAGCCTCATTGAGGCGATGGACATCGCGGTCGACGTCATCAACCGCAACGCCGCCAAGGTCGATGGCGTGAAAGTCTCGCTGCTCGATGCGCAGCGCGAAATCGACATGCGGCGCCGGCTCAAGCCGGAAGTGAAGATGTATACCGGCGACGACTTCAACTACGCCGAACTGATCGCCGGCGACGACAAGGGCTTTTCGCACGCGCTGCTCGGCATTTTTGATGCCATCGCGCCTGCGGCGTCCTACGCGCTGTCGCGGCTCGCGGCCGGCGACGAGAAGGGCTTTCATGACGTGCTCGGACCCACGGTGCCGCTGTCGCGCCACATCTTCAAGGCGCCGACGCGGTTCTACAAGACCGGCATCGTGTTCATGGCCTATCTCAACGGCCACCAGGACCACTTCACCATGATCGGCGGGCAGGAGAGCACGCGCTCGACGCTGCATCTGGCCGAATTGTTCCGGCTGGCCGATCGAGCCGGTTTGTTGGCGAACCCCGAACAGGCGACGCAGCGCATGAAGGCGATTCTTTCGGTGCGCGGGGTCGAGGCCTGATGCGCGATTTCTCGGGGGATCATCGCTGGCTGTCGCTGAACACGGCGACGGTACGCAAGCAGGGCGACTTCGTGGCGATCGCGCAGGCTTGCGCGAAGCACGGCATCCGCGGCGTCAGTCCGTGGCGCGACCAGGTCGCGACCGTCGGGCTCGACAATGCCGTTAAGGCGGTCCGCGACAATGACCTCGAACTGTCCGGCTATTGCCGCGGAGGGATGTTTGTCGGCGATGCCTCGCGCCATGCCGAGATCCGCGACGATAACCGCCGCTGCGTCGACGAGGCGGTGGCGCTGGGTGCGCCCTGCATCGTGCTGGTGGTCGGCGGCCTGCCGCAATATTCGCGGCCGGGAAGCGCGCCGTCGAAGGACATCATCAATGCGCGGGCGCAGGTCGATGACGGCATTGCCGAGATGATGGAATATGCAAAGCAAGCGAAAATGCCGCTGGCGATCGAGCCGCTGCATCCGGCCTATGCAGCGGACCGCGCTTGCGTGAACACCACCGAGCAGGCGCTCGACATCTGCGACCGGCTCGATCCGAACCGCACCGGCATGCTCGGTGTGGCGCTCGACGTCTATCACATCTGGTGGGACCCGCAGCTGCTGCCGCAGATCGCCCGCGCTGGCCGGGACCGCCTGCTGGCGTTCCACGTCTGCGATTGGCTGGTGCCGACCACGGATATCCTGAACGACCGCGGCATGATGGGCGACGGCGTCATCGATATCAGATCGGTGCGCGCCGCTGTGGAAGCGGAGGGCTTTGCCGGCTATTCGGAGATCGAGATCTTCTCGCACGATTGGTGGGAAAGACCGATCGACGAGGTGCTGGCCACCTGCATCGAACGGCACAAGAGCGTGGTGTAGTTCTTTCTTACTTCCCTCTCCCCTTGTGGGAGAGGGTGGCCGCGCGAAGCGCGGACGGGTGAGGGGTGCCGCAAGCTCCGCACGCTATAACCCCTCATCCGACGCCGACTGCGTCGGCGCCACCTTCTCCCACAAGGGGAGAAGGAAGAAGTACAGCGCGCGGTGCTATTACCTTACATCTTCGCGCCGATCTCGGCGTAGTTGCCCTTGGCGTCCCATTTGTAGACGACGTAGTCGATCGCCTTGATGTCGCCCTTGGCGTCGAAGGCCATCTTGCCGAGTACGGTGTCCCACTCGCCGGCCTTGATCGCATCGACGACCTTCTTCGGGTCCGTCGAGCCGACCTTGGCGACCGCCTGCGACCACACCTGGAACGCGGCGTAGGTGTACAGCGTGTAGCCTTCGGGATCGATGTTCTTGGCCTTGAACTTCTCGACGATCGCTTTGGCGGTCGGCTTGTTGCGGGGGTCGGGGCCGAAGGTGAACAGCGTGCCTTCGGCGGCCGGGCCGGTGATCGAGGCAAATTCCTTGTCGTTCATGGCGTCGCCGGCCATCATCGCGGTCTTGAGGCCCTGGTCGCGCATCTGGCGCAGGATCAGGCCTGCTTCCTGATGGTAGCCGCCGATATAGACCAGATCGATATTGTCGCGCTTCAGGCGCGAGACGATCGAATTGAAATCCTTGTCGCCCTTGTTGTAGCTCTCGAACATCTTCTCGGTGACGCCGGCCTTGTTGAGCGCCTTCTTGGTCTCGTCGGCGAGACCCTTGCCGTAGGTGGTCTTGTCGTTGAGGATCGCAACGTTCTTGCCGGCGAAATTCTTGGCGATGTAGTCGGCGGCAATCAAGCCCTGCTGGTCGTCGCGGCCGCAGACGCGCAGCACATTCCACAGCTTGCGCTCGGTGAACAGCGGGTTGGTCGAGGCCGGCGTGATCTGCAACACGTTGCCGTCGGCATAGGCTTCCGAGGCTGGGATCGAGGACGACGAGCAGAAATGTCCGGCGACGAATGGCACGCCGCCCGAGGCGATCTTTTCGGCCACCGAGCGCGCCTGCTTGGGATCGCAGGCATCGTCGGAGACCTGCAGAGCCAGCTTCTTGCCGAGCACGCCGCCGGCGGCGTTGAGATCGACCACGGCCTGTTCGGCGCCGTTCTTCATCTGCCGGCCGAAGGCGGATTCGCCGCCGGTCATCGGGCCGGCGACGGCGACGTTGATGGCCTGCGCGAAAGCGCCCTGCGATAGCAGCGCTGTTGAAAGTAATGAGGCGGCGAAGGCCAGGCCAAGGAGCTTGATGGGTTTCATGATGATCCTCGCGAGGTGGGTCGGCCGGGGCCGGGGCAATTGCGCTGGTATTGTCCGCTGAATTCGCGGGTGTGTCATCGGCAAAGTTCGTATAGTGCGGCGCTTGGCCGCGCATTTCGTAACAAAGGCGGATCAGGCCTTCCGCCCGCCTTCGAGATAGGCCGAGCGGATTTCCGGCGCCTGCAGCAATTCGGCGCCGGTGCCTGACAAGGTAATCAGTCCGTTGACCATGACGTAGCCGCGATGCGCCAGGCGCAGCGCATGGTTGGCGTTCTGCTCGACGATCAGCACCGTCAGATCGCCGGTCTTGTTGAGCACGCGGATCGCCTCGAAAATCTGTTTGGCGATCAAGGGCGCCAGCCCGAGCGAGGGCTCATCCAGCAGCAGCAGGCGGGGCCGGCTCATCAGCGCGCGGCCGATCGCCAGCATCTGCTGTTCGCCGCCGGAGAGTGTGCCGCCGCGCTGGAACAGGCGTTCCTTGAGCCGCGGAAACAGCGTCAGCACTTTCTCCAGGCTTTCGGCGCGCTCCGCCGGGCTGCCCTCGATGACGTCGGCGCCCATCTGCAGGTTTTCCGCCACGCTCATGCGCGGGAAGATGCGGCGCCCTTCCGGCGACTGCGCGATACGCATTCGCGCGATCTCATGGGTCGGCAGGCCGGTGATATCATGGCCGTCCACTTCGATGGTGCCGGCGCGGGCGCGCGGCCGGCCGAAGATGGTCATCATCAGGGTCGACTTGCCAGCACCGTTGGCGCCGATCAGCGCCACGATCTCGCCCTTGGCAATTGTGAGATCGATGCCGCGCAAGGCTTCGATCTTGCCGTAGGAGGCGTAAAGGCCGCGGATATCGAGCATGGGGGTCGTCACGCGCCGCCCTCCATCATTGCGATGGCTTCGTCCTCGTCGGAGCCAAGATAGGCGGCGATCACCTTGGGGTCGTCGCGGATCTGCTGCGGCGTGCCGTCGGCGATCTTGACGCCGTAGTCCAGCACGACGATGTGGTCGGAAATTTCCATCACCACCGACATGTCGTGCTCGATCAAGAGGATCGAGGTGCCGTGCTCGGCGCGGATCCTCAGCAGCAAGTCGCTCAGCGCCGCGCTTTCGCGGGCGTTGAGGCCGGCAGCGGGTTCGTCGAGGCAGAGTAGCGCCGGCTCCGTACACATGGCGCGTGCGATCTCAAGGCGGCGCTGGTCGCCGTAAGGTAGTTCGCCGGCGGCGTCGTCCGCGCGGGCCAAGAGGCCGATCTGGTCGAGCCAGTAGCGCGCCAGGTCCATCGCCGCTTTCTCCGCAGCACGGTAGGACGGCGCTCCGAACAGGCCGAGGAACGTATAGCCGGACGCTTTCATCAGCGCGTTGTGCTGCGCCACCATCAGGTTCTCCAGCGCGGTCATGCCGGGAAACAACCGGATGTTCTGGAAGGTGCGTGCGACCTTGGCCAGCTTGGAAATGCGAAAGTCGTTAAGCTTCTCCAGCCGCATCTCCTGGCCGGCATGGTTGAGCCGCATGGTGCCGGCGGAGGGTTTGTAGAAACCGGTGATGCAGTTGAAAACGGTGGTCTTGCCGGCGCCGTTCGGGCCGATCAGCGCGGTGATCTTGCCGCGCTCGGCGCTGAAAGAAAGATCCTTGACGGCGACGATTCCGCCGAAGCGCATCGCCAGGTTCTCGACGCGGAGGATGTCGTCGCGGCTCATGCGCGGGCATCCTCGACGAGTTCGGCGGAGATCACCTTTTCCTGCTGCAGAAACATGGTAGGGGCGCGGTGGCCGATCAGGCCGCGCGGCCGCCAGATCATCAGCAGCACCATCGCGACGCCGAACACCAGCATGCGGTACTGGTCGAGGCCGCGGAATAATTCGAAGCCGCCGATCAGCGCCACGGCCGCGAGCGCCACGCCGAGCTGCGAACCCATGCCGCCCAGCACGACGATCGCCAGCACCAGGGCCGATTCCTGAAACGTAAAGCTCTCCGGGCTGATGAAGCCCTGCCGCGTCGCAAAGAACGCCCCCGCAAAGCCGGCGAACATCGCGCCGGTGGCAAAGGCGGTGAGCTTGGTCGTGGTGGTGTTGATCCCCAGCGCACGGCAGGCGACCTCGTCCTCGCGCAGCGCCTCCCAGGCACGGCCGATCGGCAGCCGGCGCAGCCGGATCGTGACCCAGTTGGTCACCAGCGCCAGCGCGAGAATGACGTAGAACAGGAACACGATGCGGTGCGTCGGCGAGAACGCGATGCCGAGCAGGGCGGCGAGGCCGTCGGGGCCGGGCGTCAGCGGGATGCCGAAGAAGCTCGGGCGCGGGATGCCGCTGATCCCGTTGGGACCGCCGGTGAGATGCTGCCAGTTGATGATGACGAGGCGGATGATCTCGCCAAAGGCCAGCGTGACGATGGCGAGATAGTCGCCGCGCAGCCGCAGCACTGGAAAGCCGAGCAGCACGCCGAAGAACGCCGCCAGGATGCCCGCCAGCGGCAGGCAGATCCAGAACGACAGGCCATAGGTGGTCGCCAGCAAAGCGTAGGAATAGGCGCCGACGGCGTAGAAGGCGACATAGCCGAGGTCGAGCAGGCCGGCGAGGCCGACCACGATATTGAGGCCCCAGCCGAGCATCACATAAGTGAGGACCAGGATACCGAGATCGAGAATGTAGCGCTGGTCGTAGAAGATCACCGGGACCAGCAAGGTGAACACCAGCAGCACCGGCACAATGGCGCGGCGGCCGATCGCCAGCGCCCTTGTCGCGCCATCAGGCACGATGCGAATCGTCTCGACCGGCCCCCACCAATAGCGCAGCAGCTCGACCACGATCGAGCCACCGAACACTCCGGCGACCATCAGGCCGAGATCGCCGAACCGCGTCCACCAGATCAACTGCCCGGAGGGGCCGGCCTCGGTGCGGATGCCGATCATCAGCGAGAACAGCACCAAGGCGACGATCGCCGAGATCAGCGCCTTCTTGAAGATGAACGCGACATCCGGGCCGCGCGTGGCTTGGGCTGTGGGCACGGTTGCTGCCACGTTGCCCATCAAACTTTTTCGACTTCCGGCCGGCCGAGCAGGCCGGTGGGAAGGAAGATCAGTACCACGATCAGGATCGAGAACGCCGCGACGTCTTTATATTCCGTGGAGAAGTACGCCGCCCACATCGTCTCGATCAGGCCGATCAGCAACCCGCCGAGCATCGCGCCGGGCAATGATCCGATGCCGCCCAGCACCGCGGCGGTGAACGCCTTGATGCCGGCGACGAAACCCATGAAGAAATCGACCAGGCCGTAATACAGCAGGTACATCATGCCGGCGACGGCGGCGAGCGCCGCGCCGATCACGAAGGTCATCGAGATGGTGCGGTCGACATCGACACCGAGCAAAGCGGCCATGGTCTGGTCCTGCTCGCAGGCGCGCATGTCGCGGCCGAGCCGCGTCTTCGCCACCAGCCAGGTGAAGATGCCGAGCAAAATCACGGTGGTGACGACGACGACGATCTGCACGTTGGAAAGTTGCACCGCGAAGCCGCCGGCGCCTTCATGCAGCGTGTAGCCGCCGGTGATGATCGGCGGCACCGGCTTGACGCGCGCGCCCTGCGCGATCTGCGAATAGTTGATCAGCACGAACGACATGCCGATAGCCGACAGCATCGGCGCGAGGCGAAACGAATGCCGCAGCGGGCGGTAGGCGATGCGCTCGATGGTCCAGCCATAGAGCGCCGTGACGGCCATCGACACCAGCAGCACCAGCAACAGGATCACCGGGACGGCGGTCAGGCCGATCGAGACCAGAATCAGGAAGGTGATCAGGGCAATGAAACCGCCGATCATGAAGATGTCGCCATGGGCGAAATTGATCATGCCGACGATGCCGTAGACCATCGTGTAACCGATCGCGATCAGGCCGTAGATCGAGCCGAGCACGAGGCCGTTGATCATTTGCTGGGCGAAATAATCCATGCGCTGCCGTGTTCGCGTGAGGGCGAGATCCGTCTCCGATGCCGGAGACGTTGCGTCGCCGATCAATTTCTAACAGTGCGATGGGAGGCGGGCAACCGGCCCGGCTGCGGCTAAGTAGATCTGTACATGACGATTTTCGCGCCGGCCGGGCTGATTTCCGGGGCCGCGGGAGGGGAACGGGCTCCAGTTAGGGTTAACAAATGGTTTAGATTGTCGGTCGAATGCCGCCGGCCTTATGTTCCGCTGCGGCCTGTCGCCGCCCAGGACGGCGGCCCGCGACATGATCCAGAACTGGCGAATCTCGAGTTTCAACGGCGCGCTGCTGGCGTGTTATTTCATCCCGACCTGGACCATCGCCGCCTTTCGCATCATGATCTCGCCGCTGCAGGGCGTCTATGAGCGCCCCAACGTCGCTCTGGTGCTGTTCCTCAATGACCACCTGCAGCTCGGCACCATGAGCACGGTGCGCTACGCTTGGCTGATGGCGCTGGGCAAGCTGACCGTGGTGGCGTTCTTTGCGGTGTTCCTGATGTTCACGACGCGCGCCTCGATCCGCCAGAGCGGCGGTTGCGACGAGGCGCTGTCGATGGCGCTCGGGCTTGGCAGCTTCATCAGCTTCGCCAGCATGATCATGGCCGCCAAGGTCGGTCAGGCTGCCGTGGTGCAACTGCACGCCACCGAGCTGCTGCTGATGCTCGGCACCGTCGTGCTGATCGTGTTCGAGCCGCCGCTGCTGCGCCTGCCCGCGGCCGGGGGCCGCGCGCAGCCGGCGCGCGACACCGGTTTCTATGGCTTGAGCAGCCCGAGTTCCTGAATGATGCTGGCGGCTTCCTTGGTGGCGTGGTTGGCCGCCGGCACGCCGCAATAGATCGCCTGCTGCAGCAGGATCTCCTTGATGTCGTCCGGCGTGAAGCCGCCTTCGGCCAACGCCGCACGGACGTGCAGCCGGAACTCGTCCCATTGCCCGAGCGCCACCATGGTGCCGATCACCAGCACCCGCCGCGTCCGTTCCTCGAAATGCGGCCGCGTCCATATCTCGCCCCAGGCGTAGCGGCTGATCAGATCGAGAAAGTCGGCGTTGAAGGCATTCTTGCCGGCCGCCGATTTGTCGACCCAGGCATTGCCGAGAACTTTGCGGCGTTGGGCGGTGCCGTTGTCGGCGCGTTGTTTGTCGTCCATGTCATTTTCCGTTTTGATCCTGGGATAACACGCCGGCGTTGCGCCCCCTCTCGCCGTTGGGGAGAGGGCTGGGGTGAGGGGACACCGGCCTGTCGATGGCGCCCAACCCCCTCACCCGACCGGCTTCGCCGGTCGACCTCTCCCCGGCGGGGAGAGGTGAGAGCGCGCGCGCCGCGAACGATTCATCGCTGCGTGAGGAACCCGACCACGGCGTCGGTGAAGGCATGCGATTGCTCGACGTTGGAGATGTGCGCGGCATCCAGGATGGTCAGGCTGGCGCCGGGGATCTGGCTGCGGATGTATTCGCCCGCGGCGACCGGCGTCGCCATGTCCTGGCGGCCGGCGATCACCAGCGTCGGGCTTTTGATTTTGGGTAGCAACGAGCGCTGGTCGAGCGTGCTGAGCGCCTCGCAGGCGGCGAGGTAGCCCTCGACCGGCGAGGCCAGCAGCATCGCCTTGAGATGCGCGGTGACGGCCGGTTCGCGCTCGCGGAAATCGGCGGTCAGCCAGCCCGCGATGACGGCGTCGGCGACCCCGGCCAGGCCGCCTTCGCGAACCGCCTTGATGCGGTTGTGCCAGTTGGTCGGGTCCGGATAATAGCTCGACGTGTTCGACAGGATGATGCGGTCGAAGCGCTCCGGCGCGTTGGCGCCGAGCCATTGCCCGACCATGCCGCCCATCGACAAGCCGCACCAGTGCACGCGGTCAATGTTGAGGTCGTCGAGGATCGCCAGCACATCCTTGCCATAGCGCTCCATCGAGGTGGTGCCGGCCGGGCCGGACTTGCCGTGGCCGCGACGGTCGTAGCGCACCACGCGGAACAATTTGGTCAGCGTCGCCATCTGCGGCTCCCACATCTGCATCGTCGTGCCGAGGGAGTTCGACAGCATCAAGGTCGGGCCGCCGTCGCGGCCTTCGACCGATACGTTGAGCAGGCATCCGTCGGCGTCGATCATAGGCATGGGGCGTCTCCGTATTTTTTAATGGTTGAGCGAGGCGAGCAGGCGGTCGATCAGGGCCTGCGAGGCACCCTGATAGGACATAGGCTCGAAGAGTTTGGCGAGTTGCGCCGCGTCGAGTTGCGCGCAGACAAGGGCGTCCTCGATCAGGACGTCGCGCAAATGTTTCTTGTCCGCGAGCGCCCGCCGGGTGGCGGCCTCGACCACATGATGGGCGTCGCTCTTGCCGAGCTTTTCGGCGAGCGCGAAGGTCACGGCTTCGGCCATGATCAGCCCGTGGGTGGCATCGAGATTGCGCCGCATCCTGTCGGCATCGACCTCAAGCCCCTCGGCGATATCGACGATGGCGGCGAGCGCGCCGGAGGTGACCAGCAGCAGCGTCGGCAGCGTCGGCCATTCGGCGTGCCAGGGGCCGGCGCTGCGCTCATGGTCCTGCACCTGCGCCGCCAGAATCGTGGCGACGAGATTCGGCGCCATGGTCGCGGCGGACAGCGCGATCGCGGAGGCCACCGGGTTGCGCTTGTGCGGTAGCGTCGAGGAGCCGCCGCGGCCTTCGCCGGCGGGCTCGAATGCCTCGCCGACATCGGTCTGCATCAGCAACGACACGTCGCGGGCGATCTTGCCGCAAGTGCCGGAGAGAATCGCCATGACGGACGCGATCTCGGCGATGCGGTCGCGGTGGGTGTGCCACGGCGCTTCCGGCAGCGGCAAATTGAGCTCCTGCGCCAGCCGGTCGGCGACGGCGAGGCCGTGGTCGCCCAGCGCGGCCAGCGTACCGGCGGCGCCACCGAACTGCAGCGCCAGGCCTTCATGGCGCAGCCGCCGCAGGCGCAGCCGGGTGCGGTGCAACGCGGCGGCATATTCGGCGAGCTTGAGGCCGAACGGCATCGGCAGCGCGTGTTGCAGCCAGGTGCGGGCGACCGCGGCGGTGTCGCGGTGCTTTTGCGCGAGCACCGCGAAGCCGGCGACGGCGCGGTCGAGATCCGCCAGCAACGCGTCGATCGCCGCGCGCAGGCCGAGCATGGTGGCGGTATCGATGACGTCCTGGGAGGTCGCACCCCAATGCACGTAGCGGGCGGCGTCCTTGTCGGCTTTCGCAACTTCGGCGGTCAGCGCCTTTACCAGCGGGATCGCCAGATTTCCGGCGCGGGTCGCGGCCAAGGCTAAGTCGGCGATGTCGAATCGGGAGGCCGAGCAGGCGGCTTCGATGGCCGCCACGGCGCTGCCGGGAATGACGCCAGTGGCTGCCTCGGCCCGCGCCAGTGCGGCCTCGAAATCGAGCATGTGCGTGAGCGTGGCAGCGTCATCGCAGACGGCGCGCATCGCGGAGCTGGACAACAGCGGGGCCAATAAAGGGGAGAGGGAGGTGCTCATTTGCGCGCGACCTAATCATCCCCGGCCGCCGCTGCCAAGTGCGTCGCATGTTGCGGTGCGATGATGCATTGCTTCTGCGCAGGAGGTACCCTTTCCTTTGTGCCGCCCGTGGTTTACTTGGGATCACCCGTCAGTTTGGGACGGCGACAATTCAGGAGATGTCCGATGGCCATGACGATGTCAGGCGAAGTGCAACTCGCTGCACCGCGCGAAGTGGTTTGGGCCAAGCTCAACGATCCCGCCGTGCTGAAGGCCTGCATCCCCGGTTGCGAGGAGCTCGAGACCACCGAAGAGGGCGGCTTTCGCGCGACGGCCAAGATCAAGGTCGGGCCGGTATCGGCGCGGTTCAAGGGCAAGGTGACGCTCAGCGACCTCGATCCGCCGAACGGCTACAAGATCACGGGCGAAGGCGAGGGCGGCGTCGCCGGCTTCGCCAAGGGCGGCGCCGTGGTCGGCCTCACCGACCAGGATGGCGGGACGCTCCTGACCTACAATGTCGAGGCACAGATCGGCGGCAAGCTGGCCCAGCTCGGTCAGCGCCTGATCAACGGCTCGGCCAAGAAGATCGCCGACGAGTTCTTTTCCAACTTTGCCAAGGCCGTTCAGGGCGAAGCCGAAGCTTAGCTCACGCCATCAGCAACGGAGGATCACCTCTCCCCGTTGGGGAGAGGTCGGCATCGCGCGCAAGCGCGTTGCCGGGTGAGGGGGCGGCGCTCCGTCGATGGATCGTGACCCCTCATCCGGATGTCTTCGCTGCGCTTCGCCATCCGACCTCTCCCTATGGGAGAGGTGAAGAAGGTCCGAGTTTACGTTCGCCAAAACACATAGCTCGCCATCCCGGCATGAGGTTGCTCATTGCCGGGATGGGCCATAATATGCCTTTGGAATGGTTTTAATGACGCGAGGCCACGCGATGGCGGCGCGGATGAAGAGAGTGCATATGGCCAAAGTATCCATGATCGTGAACGGCAATCCCGTCACCGGAAACATCGACCCGCGCACGCTGCTGGTGCAGTTCCTGCGCGAGAATCTGCGCCTGACCGGGACGCATGTCGGCTGCGACACCTCGCAATGCGGCGCCTGCGTCGTGCATCTCGACGGCAAGGCCGTGAAGTCCTGCACCACGCTCGCCGTGATGTGCGAGGGCCAGGAGGTCAGGACCATCGAAGGTCTGGCCGCCGACGGCGCGCCGCTGCACCCGATGCAGGAAGCGTTTCGTGAGCATCATGGCCTGCAGTGCGGCTTCTGCACGCCCGGCATGATCATGACCGCGGTCGATCTGGTGCATCGCAAGGGCCACGACCTCTCGGATCATTTGATCCGCGATGAGCTCGAAGGCAATCTCTGCCGCTGCACCGGCTACCAGAACATCGTCGAATCGATCGCTGCCGGCGCGAAAGCGATGGCGAATTCCGACCTCGCCTAACCGTACGACGATCAGGGACACCCCAGGGAAACCTCATGTACGAATTCAAATATCATCGTCCGGAAACCGTGCGTCAGGCCGCCAATCTCCTGCTCAAGAATGAAGACGCCAAGCTGGTCGCCGGCGGCCACACGCTGATCCCGGTGATGAAGCAGCGCCTCGCCGCGCCGCCGCACATCGTCGATCTCTCGCGCGTCCCCGGTCTCGACGGCATCGAGATGCAGGGCCGTTCGCTGGTGATCGGCGCGCTCGCCAAGCATGCCGCCGTGGCCGACTCCGCGCTCGTTCAGGAAGCCTTCCCGGCGCTCGCCGAACTGGCCGCGCTGATCGGCGATCCCGCCGTGCGCCACAAGGGCACCATCGGCGGCTCGCTCGCCAATAATGATCCGACCGCGGACTATCCCGCCGCCGTGCTCGCGATGGGGGCCACCATCGTCACCAACAAGCGCAAGCTGAAGCCGGAGGAATTCCTGCAGGGCCTGTTCACCACGGCGCTGGAGCCCGACGAGATCATTACCAAGGTGCAGTTTCCGCTGCCGAAGAAGGCCGCCTATATCAAGTTTCGCAACCAGGCCTCGCGCTACGCGCTGGTCGGCGTGTTCGTCGCCAAGCGTCCGTCGGACGTCCGCGTCACCGTGACCGGAGCCGGCTCCGATGGCGTGTTTCGGGTCGAGGCGTTCGAACAGGCGCTGCAGAAGCGGTTCTCGCCGAAGGCGCTGGACGGGATCACGGTGCCCGCCGAAGGCCTCAACAGCGATCTGCACGGTAGCGCGGAATATCGCGCCCACCTGATCGGCGTGCTGGCCAGGCGCGCGGTCGAAGCCGCCAACGCCCGGACCTGATCCGTCAGGTCCGTCCTACCCCGACTATTTCTGCGAGATCGGTTTTCCCATGACGGCGACAGCGGCGATCCCTACCTCCGTCGATGCGACGCTCGAGATGCTGACCTCGCGCGGCTACCTCGCCGAGCGCTCGCTGGCGACGGTGGTGTTTCTGGCGCTGAAGATGGGCCGGCCGCTGTTCCTGGAAGGCGAGGCCGGCGTCGGCAAGACCGAGATCGCCAAGGTGCTGTCAGCTGCACTCGGTCGCAAGCTGATCCGGCTGCAGTGCTATGAGGGCCTCGACGTCGCCTCCGCGGTCTATGAGTGGAACAGCGCGGCGCAGATGATCGCGATCCGGCTGGCCGAAGCCGCCGGCGATACCGACCGCGACCAGCTCTCCAGCGACATCTTTGCCGAGCGCTATCTGATCAAGCGCCCGCTGCTGCAGGCGCTGGAGCCCGACGTGGGCGGTGCGCCGGTGCTCCTGATCGACGAACTCGACCGCGCCGACGAGGCGTTCGAGGCCTATCTCCTGGAAATCCTCAGCGACTTCCAGGTCACGATCCCCGAATTCGGCACCGTGAAGGCGCCGGCGCCGCCGATCGTGATCGTCACCTCGAACCGCACCCGCGAGATCCACGACGCCCTGAAGCGTCGCTGTCTGTATCACTGGGTCGATTATCCCACCGCCGAACGCGAATTGGCGATCGTGAAGTCGCGGGTGCCGAACATTTCCGCCAAGCTGTCCGCGCAGGTGGTGAAGTTCGTGCAGGCGCTGCGCAATCAGGATTTCTACAAGTCGCCCGGCGTCGCCGAAACGCTGGACTGGGCGACGGCGTTGACCGAACTCGACGCGCGCTCGCTGACACCGGAAGTGGTCGGCGACACGCTGGGCGCGCTGCTGAAGTATCAGGATGACATCCAGCGGATGCAGGGCGACAATCTGCAGAAGGTGCTGAAGGAAGCCACCAGCGATTGATACAACTGTCATTCCGGGGCGCGGGCGGCGCGAGCCGAACGCGAACCCGGAAACCTGAGATGTTCTGCAGCAAAACATTCCGGGATCCCGGGTTTGCTCGCAGCTTGCGCTGCTCGCGCCCCGGGATGACAATGGACAGGCCATGACCATCGATCACCTCAACCCGCCGACGGGCCTGATGGCCGACAATATCACCGGCTTTGCGCGCGCACTGCGCGCCGCCGGCCTGCCGGTCGGACCGGGCGCGGTGATCGATGCGCTGAACGCGCTGCAGGTGATCGAGATCGGCAACCGCGCCGACGTGTTCGCGACGCTGCAGGCGATCTTCGTCAAGCGCCACGAACATGCGTTGATCTTCGCGCAGGCCTTCGACCTTTTCTTCCGCGCTGCCGAGGAATGGAAGCACTTGCTCGATTCCGTGCCGCTGCCCGACCAGGCGAAGAAGCCGCCGCCGCCGGCCTCGCGCCGCGTCCAGGAGGCGATGGCCAAGCCGGCGATGCGCGACGCCGAGGAGCAGCCGCCGCAGGAGCAGGAGATCAAGCTGTCGGTGTCCGACCGCGAGGTCCTGCAGAAGAAGGATTTTGCGCAGATGTCTGCGGCCGAGATCGCGCAGGTCACCCGCGCCATCGCGCAGATGAGCCTGCCGCAGGCCGAGCTGCGCACGCGACGCACGCAGCCGGACAAACGCGGCCTCAAGCTCGATTTGCGCCGCACGTTGCGCAGCAGTCTGCGAACCGGCGGCGACATCGTCGAGATCCGTCGCCTCGGCCTGATCGACCGACCCGCGCCGATCGTGGCGCTGCTCGATATCTCCGGCTCGATGAGCGAATATACAAGGCTGTTCCTGCATTTTCTGCATGCCATCACCGACGCCCGCAAGCGCGTCTCGGTGTTCCTGTTCGGCACGCGGCTGACCAATGTCACACGCTCGCTGAAGGCGCGCGATCCGGACGAGGCGCTGGCGAGCTGCTCGTCCTCGGTCGAGGACTGGGCCGGCGGCACGCGGATCTCGGAGTCGTTGCACACGTTCAACAAGCTCTGGGGCCGCCGCGTGCTGGGCCAGGGCGCCATCGTGCTGCTGATCTCCGACGGGCTGGAGCGTGAGGCGGATGCCCGCCTGACCTTCGAGATGGACCGGCTGCACCGTTCCTGCCGGCGGCTGATCTGGCTCAACCCGCTGCTGCGCTTCGACGGCTTCGAGGCCAAGGCGCAGGGCATTAAAATGATGCTGCCGCACGTTGACGAATTCCGTCCCGTACATAATTTGAGTTCGATCGAGGGCCTGATCAAGGCGCTGGCCTCCCCGCCATCGGCGCACCATCGCAGCCTGATCCGCCCCGCTGCTTGAAAGAGGCCACCATGCTCAACCGCGACGAAGACATTTTGCAGGCCGCAGAGGCCTGGCAGAAGGCGGGCCACGGCGTAGCGCTGGCCACTGTGGTCGAGACCTGGGGCTCCGCGCCGCGCCCGGCCGGATCCAGTCTGGTGATCAACGATGACGGCACGTTTCTGGGCTCGGTGTCCGGCGGCTGCGTCGAGGGCGCCGTCGTGACGGAAGCGCTCGACGTGATCGCCTCCGGCGCGCCCAAGCTGCTGGAATTCGGCGTCGCCGACGAGACGGCCTGGAATGTCGGCCTGTCCTGCGGCGGCACGATCCGGGTGTTCGTCGAGAAAGTCGGCCAGTCGTGAAGCTCGAGACCTTAAGTGCCGTCAACGCCGAGCGCGCCGCGCGCCGCCCGGTGATGGTGATTACCGATGTCGCCAATGGCGACCAGCGGCTGGTGAAGGCGGCCGACTTCGCCGCCGATCCGCTGCATGCCGAACTCGACAAGCAATTGCGCATGGGCAAGAGTGCGATGGTGGAGGTGGACGGCAAGAAGCTGTTCCTCAACGTCTACGCGCCGACCGCGCGGCTGATCATCATCGGCGCCGTCCATATCAGCCAGGCTTTGGCGCCGCTGGCGCGGTCGCTGGATTACGATGTCACCGTGATCGACCCGCGCACGGCGTTCGCCAGCCCGGAGCGCTTTCCGGACGTGTCGCTGGTGGCGGAATGGCCGGACGTGGCGCTGCCGCCGCTCAACGTCGATCACTACACCGCGTTCGTCGCCGTCACCCACGATCCGAAGATCGACGATCCCGCGCTGCTGCACGCATTCGAGCGCAATTGCTTTTATATCGGCGCGCTCGGCTCGCGAAAGACGCATGCCAAGCGCGGCGACCGCCTGAAGGCGCAGGGCGTGTCGGAGGCCGACTTTGCGCGCATCAAGGCGCCGATCGGCCTCAACATCGGCGCGGTGTCGCCATCGGAGATTGCGGTCGCGATCATGGCCGAAATCACTGCCGAACTGCGGCTGCCGAAGGGGAATCCAACGGATTCCCCTCAAACGAGCGCGGCGTGAAGTTCGGGCCGGCCAGCCCGGACGAGGCCCTGGGCGGCGTTACGGTCCATACGTTGCGGCAAGGCGACCTTGTCCTCAAGAAAGGCACCACCGTCGGTCCCGTTGAGGTCGCTGCGCTGAAGCGCGCCGGCGTCAGCGAAGTCGTCGTCGTGCGATTGGAGGACGGCGATGTCTCCGAGGACACAGCGGCTGCCTCCGTCGCGCAGGCGGTGGCGGGCGAGGGCGTCCATGTCGAGCGCGCCTTTACCGGCCGCGCCAATCTGTTCGCCGAACATGCCGGCGTGCTGGTTGTCGACCGTGCCATCGTCGACCGCATCAACGCCGTTGACGAGGCGATCACGTTTGCCACGCTCGCCGCTTACAAGCCGGTCGTGGAAGGCGAGATGATCGCCACGGTGAAGCTGATTCCCTTCGGCACCGCCGGCGCGTTGCGTGACGCCGCCGTGAAGGCGGCGTCGGGCGGCGCGTTGCGGGTCGCGCCCTACACGGTCCACAAGGTCGGCGTGGTTTCGACGCTGCTACCCGGCCTATCGCCCAAGGTCATCGACAAGACCCTGCGCGTCACCGCTGAGCGCCTCGCGCCGGCCGGCGCCAAGATCGTCGCCGAGCGCCGTGTCGCGCACGATAAGCATTTGCTGGCAAATTCGATTCAGGAACTGCTCGGCCTTGGCGCCGAACTGGTGATCGTGTTCGGCGCCTCCGCCATCGCCGACCGTCGCGATGTGATCCCGGTCGCGATCGAGCGGGTCGGCGGCGCGATCGAGCATTTCGGCATGCCGGTCGATCCCGGAAATCTCCTGCTGATCGGCAGGATCGGCGCCGTGCCGGTGCTGGGCGCGCCGGGCTGCGCGCGTTCGCCGGTGGAGAACGGGTTCGACTGGGTGCTGATGCGGCTGCTTGCCGGCATCCCGGTGACGCGCGCCGATCTGACCGGCATGGGCGTGGGAGGATTGCTGATGGAAATCATCACCCGGCCGCAGCCGCGCCTGCCGGTGAGCAGCGACGGCAGCCGCAACGTCGCCGCCATCGTTCTGGCCGCCGGCCGCTCGACCCGGATGGGCGGACCCAACAAGCTGCTGGCCGAACTGAATGGCAAGACGCTGGTGCGGATCGTCGCCGAGCAGGTGGCGGCTTCGAAGGCCAGCAGCGTCACGGTGGTGACCGGCCATCAGGCCTCAGAGGTCGAGACGGCGCTGGCCGGGCTCACGGTCAAGTTCGTGCACAATCCGGATTTCGCCGAAGGCCTCGCCAGTTCGGTGAAAGCTGGTATCGCCGCGCTTCCGGCGGATGCCGACGGCGCCGTGATCTGCCTGGGCGACATGCCGCTGATCGACACCCGCCTGATCGACCGGCTGATCGAGGCCTTCGCGCCCGACCAGGGCCATCTGATCGCGGTGCCGGTCAACGAGGGGCGCCGCGGCAATCCGGTGCTGTGGTCGCGCCGCTTCTTTGCCGAGCTGATGACGCTGGATGGCGACATCGGCGCGCGCCATCTGATCATGAAGCATGCGGAGGTCGTGGCTGAAGTGCCGGTCGAGGGCCATGGCGCCTTCCTCGATATCGACACGCCGCAGGCATTGGCCGACGCGCGGCGCGGCTGATCGGCATTGGCGATCCGTTCACCAAGTTGAAACGCCTGTTGTGTAGCTTGTAGCGATATTGAACCTCGGGGGAGGGATATTTGTCGTATCGGGCTGCGCGGTTTCGCGCGTTTTTTGTCGCTGCTATCATGGTCATGCTGACGCCGCAGGCCTCATTCGCCGCGGGTGCGCTCGCCGTCGGCCAATGTGGCGCCTATGGTCAGGCCTTCGATTTTGCCGGCCAGGCCGCGGCCACGGCTGCCGCGAAAAAGCAGTGCAAAGGCGATTGTACCACCGTCAACATGAGCCGGGCCTGTGCGGCGTTTGCCGTCGACATGGCAAATCCCTGCGGCGCGCATGCCTATGCGGTGGCGCCGAAGATCTCGGCTTCGCTCAATGCGGCCACCAAGAAGTGCTACGAGTTCGGCGGCAAGGAATGCGTCATCCGCGCCTGGGCGTGCGACGCCAAGGGCTAGGTCTTTCAGTGGCCGGCCTGATCAGTTCTCGTGCAGCAGCGCCCGCGGCGGGCGCAGCAGCAGGGAGATCCGCGCATAGACGCCGTCGCGCTGAAAACTGTCCGCGATGTGACCGGCCGCGATCGTCCATTCATAGTCACCGGTGCGCAGTCCCGTGAGATGCGCGCCGATGCGGGTTTGCCGGCTGTAATGATCGCGCGATCGTGCCGCTTCCGGCCCGATCCAGAACCGGTCGAACAGCCGCCATCCGGCCGCGGCCCGCGCGCTGATGGCGTCGTCGATCGACGAGCCGGACAGCGAGCCTTGAAGCATCAGCAAGGTCGTCGGCTCCCACCAGACGTCGGTGGTGAAGCGCGTGCCGAGGCGGGCGCGGGGTGTCGCCAGGCGGCCATTGACTAGCAGGAAGTCGGCCTGGACTTCATAACCGACGAGGAATTGAACATCGGCGTGGTTGCCGCTAAATTTCAGGCCGGCCATCAGCGAGCCGCGCGTGATTTCGGTCACGTAACGCTGTGTCGGTGTGGTGTAGCGATCGAGATTGTCCGACAAGGCCGCCCGCAGGATGAAGCCGTCTCTGTGGATGCCCATCGGCGCCCATTGGAAACCGGCAAACCCACCCAGGCCGTTGCGCCAGATATCGAAGCCGGCGAAGTAGATCAGCCGGTCCGGCATCCCGCCGGTCAGGAAATCGAGCCGGCTTGTGCCGGACAGCACGGGGGCAAGAAAGCTTTGCCAGGCCGGCTTGCTTGGCTCGGCCAACTCGATCTCTTCCTCATCGTCGTTGTCGGCGGCCTCCTGCGCGGAAATTCTCGGCACGCAAAGGCTCAGGGCAGCAACGCAGACGCCGACGGCGCATAACGTTGCTCTCCGGAACATCCACCGTACCCCACGCCACAAAAATGCAACCAGAGGTTATTAAAGCTGTGGACAAGTGAGGCGTCTACCGCCGCCATGCGAACGATGCAGGAACGTCGGTAAAAATATCCGAATCGGGCGCGTCAGGTCAGCCGGTCGATCAGCGCCATGGCGCCGGCGGGGGCGCGGACTTTGGCCTCGTGGATCACATAGGTGAAGACGTCGCGCGGCTGTTTCTTTGGCGTGGCGTCGGTGATCCGGGGCAGGTCGGTCGGCTCGCCGCCGGAGGCCCAGGTCTCCAGACGCTTCGCCCAGGCATCGAGAGCCTTCGGCGGATAGCAGGTTTCGATGCTGTCATCGCCCTTTTGCAGTCTCGAATAGACGAAGTCACCGGTGACATCGGCGATGGCGGGGTAGGTGGCGTGTTCGGAGAACACGACCGGGGTGTTGAACTGGCGCAGCAGCGCAATGAATTCCGGTACGCAAAAACTGTCGTGCCGGACCTCGACGACATGGCGCAGACGGCGGCCGTCGATCTGGCGCGGCAGCAGGTCGAGGAAGGCGCCGAAGTCGCTCGGATCGAACTTCTTGGTCGGCGCGAATTGCCAGAGCACCGGGCCGAGCTTGTCACCGAGCTCGAGCACGCCGGAATCGTAGAACCGCTGCACGCTTTCGCCGGCCTCGGCGAGCACGCGGCGATTGGTGGCGAAGCGCGGCCCCTTCAGCGAGAATACGAAATCATCCGGCACTTCGCTTGCCCATTTGCGAAAGCTCTCCGGCTTCTGCGAGCCGTAAAAGGTGCCGTTGATCTCGATCGAGGTAAGTTTCGAGGCGGCGTAACTGAGCTCCTTGGCCTGGGTCAGCTTCTCCGGGTAGAACACGCCGCGCCACGGCGCGAAGGTCCAGCCGCCGATGCCGATGCGGATGGTGCCGGCCTTGCCGGCCGACTTGACCGCTGACTTAGCTGCGGTCTTGGCTCCAGCCGTGGCCGGGGGGACGACGTTCGGACTGCGCTTCAAGGCGCTCTTGCCGGGAGTCTTAGGTTCGGTCTTCGTCTTGGTCTCTGATTTTGCTGGCTTTTTCGCTGTTTTTTTTGCCACGTCGATTGCCCCTTGCGCAATGCCCCACCAACCCCTATCTTGTTTTTAACGGCGACGTCGATGCTTTAACAAGCCTCCGGCGCTGGGACGACCCTAGGATAGCTCGGTAGCGCCGGATGTACGCGCACCATGTTGTTCGGGGTCGTTGGCATTTCTGGGCTAGTTTTTAGCCTTCCCCACCTCCCTTCATTCGGCCTGACCTGCATCAAGTTCCGGTGCGCTATCTCGTCCTCGCCTTGGCACGGTCCGGCGTGGCGGATATAGGCTGTGTTATGAATGAAGCCATCAGACCGGAACCCGGACAGCTCCTGCAGGCGGGGGCTCCGCTGCAGCTGTCCGTCATCGTTCCCACCTTCAACGAGAGCGGCAATGTCGCGGTGCTGGTGCAGCGCCTCGGCGTTGCGCTGGCCGGCATCGCCTGGGAGGTCATCTTCGTCGATGACAACTCGCCGGACGGCACCGCCGACGTGGTGCGCGGGCTGTCGCAGCGCGATCCGCGCGTTCGCTGCATCCGGCGGATCGGCCGCCGCGGCCTGTCCGGCGCCTGCATCGAGGGCATGCTGGCTTCCAGCGCGCCCTGCGCGGCCGTGATCGACGGCGACCTGCAGCATGACGAAACGCAACTGCCGAAAATGCTCGGCCTGATCGAATCGGGTGCCGCCGAACTGGTGATCGGCAGCCGTTACATCGACGGCGGCAGCGCCGACAGTTTCAACAGCCAGCGGCTCGGCGC
Organism: Tardiphaga sp. vice154; assembly: GCF_007018645.1. NCBI lineage: Bacteria > Pseudomonadati > Pseudomonadota > Alphaproteobacteria > Hyphomicrobiales > Nitrobacteraceae > Tardiphaga > Tardiphaga sp. vice154. Next base: position 3,826,543 of record NZ_CP041399.1, on the reverse strand, counting down.
CAGCAAGTTCGCCACCGCCGTGGCGCAGCGCGTGCTGCGCGTCAAGATCGCCGACCCGATGAGCGGCTTCTTCATGATCCGCCGCGATCGTTTCGAACAACTGGCGCCGCAGCTCTCGATCCAAGGCTTCAAGATCCTGCTCGACGTGGTAGCGACGGCGCGCGGCGATCTGCGGATCATCGAGGTGCCCTACACCTTCGGCTCGCGGCTGCATGGCGAGAGCAAGCTGGATTCGATGGTCGCCCTGGACTTCCTTGGCCTGGTGCTGGCCAAGCTCACCAACGACGTAGTGTCATTGCGCTTCTTGCTGTTCGCGCTGGTCGGTTCGATCGGCCTGTGCGTGCATTTTGCCGCATTGTATGTCGCGCTCGAAGTGTTCCTGCTGCCATTTGCCGAAGCGCAGGCCTGCGGCGCGCTGCTGGCGATGACCAGCAACTTCCTGCTCAACAATTTCCTGACCTATCGCGACCAGCGGCTGAAGGGCTTTGGCATCCTGCGCGGATTGCTGCTGTTCTATCTCGTCTGCTCGGTCGGCCTCCTCGCCAATGTCGGCGTCGCCTTCTCGGTCTATGACCAGGAGCCGATCTGGTGGCTGGCGGGGGCGGCCGGCGCGCTGATGGGCGTGGTGTGGAATTACGCCATGTCGGGCCTGTTCGTCTGGCGCAAGCGGTGATGGTGAGATGACGCCGGCGGAAACGCGGCTGGTGCGTGGCACGGCTGCGGTGGTCGCGGGTCTCGTGCTGCTGCGCCTGATCGCGGCGGCATGGACGCCGCTGACCTTCGACGAAGCCTATTACTGGATGTGGTCGAAGCACCTCGCCGGCGGCTATTATGACCATCCGCCGATGGTCGCGATCGTCATCCGGCTCGGCACGCTGCTGGCCGGCAATACCGAATTCGGCGTGCGGCTGGTGTCCGTGCTGCTGACTTTGCCGATGAGCTGGGCGGTGTACCGCACGGCCGAGCTATTGTTCGGCGGCACGCGGATCGCCGCCAGCGCCGTGCTGCTGCTCAACGCCACCATGATCGTATCGGTCGGCACCATGATCGTGACGCCGGACGCGCCCTTGTTGGTCGCCTCGAGTTTCGTCTTGCTGACGCTGGCGAAGGTGCTGGCGACCGGTCGCGGCCTCTGGTGGCTTGGCGTGGGCCTGGCGGTCGGTGCCGCCCTGCTGTCGAAATACACCGCGATGTTTTTCGGGCCGGCGATCCTCATCTGGCTGGTCGCGGTGCCGAAGCTGCGCCGCTGGCTGGTCTCGCCATGGCCCTATCTCGGCGGGCTGGTCGCGCTTGCGGTGTTCTCGCCGGTGATCTTGTGGAACGCGGACCACCAGTGGGTGTCGTTCATCAAGCAACTTGGACGCGCCCGCATTGACAGCTTCAGTGCGGCCTATGTGGCAGAACTGATCCCGACGCAATTCATGTTCGCCTCACCGCTGGTCTTCATCCTCGGCGCGATGGGACTCTACGCGCTGATGCGGCGCGATGGCGGGGCGTGGCCGTCACGGCTGCTGATCAGCGCAACGCTGTGGACCATCGTGCTGTATTTCGTCTGGCACGCCTTCCACGCCCGGGTCGAGGCAAACTGGTTCGCGCCGGTCTATCCGTCGTTCGCGATCGCGGCCGCGGTTGCGGCGCATCTGGCGATCTGGCAGCCACGCGAGCGCCGCACGGTGGATTTCTGCCTGCGCTGGGCAGGCCCCGTCGGCGTGGTGATGTTCACCGCTTTGGTGGTGCAGGCCAACACCGGGCTGCTGTCGGGCTATCGCCGCGACGCCAGCGTGCGCAGCATTGGCGTCGGCTTCAAGGAACTGGCCGGCGAGATCGACGCGGCGCGCCTCCGCACCGGCGCGACCTGCGTGCTGGCGCCCGATTACGGCACCGTCGGCTGGCTTAGTTTCTATCTGCCGGAGGGAACCTGCGTTGTTCAGTCAGGTCAGCGGATTCGCTGGGTCAACATGCCGGAGCCTTCGCCCGCGCAGCTTGCGGGGCCGCTGCTGCTGGTCGGCGAAGCGAATGCGGCGCAGCAGCCGGAATGGCAGGCGCGTTTCAGCCAGATCGAGAAGATCGCCACGCTGACCCGCAAGCGCGGTGCGTTGGTCATCGAGGATGTCGACCTCCATGTGCTGGCGGGTGCCCGCGGCGATCCGCTGGATCGATCGCTTCCGCCGGAACTGGAATTGCCAGCCGCGCGATAAAAGTCGCGCCGATGATGAACCTTTTGCGATGTTCCCGGCGACTAATCCCCGCGATGACACTCATTGGGGCGGGCATTGGAATGGAAAACTCAAATTTCGAAACAAGTCATTTTGCCGCGAACAGCGACCGCGAGACGACGGCAAGCGCGGACGTCGCGGAAGTCGGAGGCCTGCGCGGCGCGCGTATTGCCAGCGTGCTGGCGCAGATCAATGACGGCTTTGCCGACCAGCAATTCTCGACCCGCACGGTTGCAGAACGGCTCGGGCTCTCGGTGCGCTATGTTCAGGACCTGCTGCAGGGGTCCGGCCTCAGCATCACCGACCGTATCATGCAGCTCCGTCTCGACAAGGCACGCACCATGCTGACCGACGATCGCAACTGCAGCCTCAAGATCAGCGATGTCGCGACCAGTTGCGGCTTCAACGAGCTGTCGTATTTTCACCGCAGCTTCCGCCGCCGCTTCGGGGCCTCGCCGGCCAGGTTCCGCGTCCAGTCGATGAACGGCTAGGCACGTCGCCGTCACTTTTCCCCGGATGCGACGCTGCATCGATGTGGCATCGCATCCGTTGCCAGCAACCGTTCTCCCAAGAGCGGTCCGATCCCGCGGCGCAGTTCCGTTTCGGCAGTTCGCCGGGCGCGCGCGATCTGATGCGGTCCCGCCCCCCGACCGCGCGCCCAGGCCCGCGGCGCCCCCGATCTGCGGAGCCTGATCATCGATCGGGCAGGGTGGTGGACGACCCTCAAAGCCGATTTCAGAACCCATCCGGTCCGGATTATTACAGTCCAGCCATGACTCCGCCCGGATTGTCCGGCATTCGGTGAATGGTTCCGGGAATTTGAGATTTCCGGAGCACGACGCTGCCGAGGATCTGCCGAGACTTCATAAGCCTTTAACTAAAATTCGACCTAATGACGCTGCGACCTCGGGTGACTGTCTGCTGACTTCGGTCCGGCAATGCACGCAGGGAAGCCTATGAAATTGCCCTGGACGACCTGCGTATGAACACCCGAACTGCTGCCTTCTACGGAGTCACGGCCGTCCGCGGCCAGCGTTCCCGGAAATCCAAGGCAAAAATTCGCCCGCTCAGCTTTCTCAGCGGTGTCACGCTGGCGCTGGTCGCCCTCGGCGGCGCCTGGTCGCTGCAGGCGCGACTCTCGGGCGCCAACGTGCCTGTAATCGCTGCGGCGGCCGATCTCGGCGATGCCGCAACCCAATCATCCTTCGCCGAACGCTTCGACCAAACAACCTTTGTCGAGCGCTTTTCGCCGGTCATCACGGCGGCGGCTCCGGCCGCACCGACCAAGGCCGAGCGCAAGGTCGCCTGGTTCGATCCCACCTATTCGCTCGGCGCCCCGCCGGAACGCTTTGCCCGCCCGGCGCCCGTCGAGCCGCAGGTCGCAACGGCCGCTCCCTCGCCGAAGGAAGTGGTTTCGCCGGCGCCGACCGTGAAGCAGCTGGTCGCCAGCATTCCCATGCCGTCGCAGCGCCCCTCGGAATTGCGCACGGCGCCGGTGCCGGCCGTCTCCGGGCATGAGTCGCTGGTGGCGCGCGCCCGGGCCGCCGTACTCGCCAGTGGCGCGGCGCGTAACCCGACGATGTTCGAGAAATTGTTCGGCGTGGGCTCGCCCGAGAAGGCGACCGGCACCCAGCTCGCCTTCGCCGGCTCCGATGGTGGCATCACCAGCGACGGCAAGGACGCCGTGGCCGCCGCCCCCTCGTCCGACCGCCAGACTGCCGTCTATGATATCTCGGCCAAGAAGGTCTACATGCCGGACGGCAGCAGGCTGGAAGCGCATTCCGGCCTCGGCGGCCGGCTCGACGATCCGTCGGGCGTCCGCGAAAAAATGCGCGGTGCCACTCCACCGCACGTCTACGACCTGAAGCCGCGCGAAGCCCTGTTTCATGGCGTGGCGGCGCTTCGCCTGACCCCGGTCGGCGGTGAAGCCGCGATCTTTGGTCGCACCGGCCTGCTGGCGCACACTTACATGCTCGGTCCCAACGGCGACAGCAACGGCTGTGTCTCGTTCAAGGACTATGCTGCTTTCCTGAAGGCCTATCGCAACGGCGAGGTAAGGCGGCTGATCGTGGTCGCGAGCCTGAACTGAACCGGCGGCCCTGTCTTTCGCCGTGCTCGGTCCAATGGATGACTTGCTGGGCGCGTGGCATCCTGAATACAATCCCGGGTAACGATGCGCTGGATGTGGATATTCGCATCCGGTGACATGCATGGCGCCGCCAACGAGCGGCACCGCACCGGGAGGAACCGCCGTGATCCTGAAATCCGTTCGCACCTTGATGTTCGCCGCCGTGGCGGGCCTGGCCGCGCTGTCGCAGGCCCAGGCGCAATGGCCGCAGAAACCGGTCACCTTCATCGTGCCGTTCGCGGCCGGCGGCGGCACTGACGCCTTCGCGCGGCCGCTGGCGCAGCAACTCGACATCCAGCTAGGCAAGCGCGTACTGATCGAGAACCGCGCCGGCGCCGGCGGCACCGTGGGCGCTTCGCTAGCCTCCAAGGCCGCGCCTGACGGCTACACCTTCTTCATGGGCGCCGCGCACCACGCCATCGCGCCGTCGCTGTATCCCAACCTCGATTACGACATCGAGAAGGACTTCATCCCGCTGGCGCTGATCGCCCGCCCGCCGCAGGTGATCGTCGTCAACCCGGAAAAGGTGGCGGCCAAGACGCTGGCCGAATTCATCACCTATCTGAAAGCCAACCCCGACAAGGTGAACTACGGTTCGGCCGGCGCCGGCACCACGCATCACCTTGCCGGTGAGCTGTTCAAGAGCCTGACGGGCACCAAGCTGCTGCACGTGCCGTATCGCGGCGCGGGGCCGGCGATGCAGGACCTCATCGCCGGACACGTCCCGGTGGTGTTCGACGGACTCGGTTCCTCGGCCCCGCAGATCAAGAGCGGGCAGTTGCGCGCGCTGGCGATCGCCGCGCCCAAGCGCGTCGCCGCGTTCCCCGATATTCCGACGGCCGAGGAAGCCGGCCTGCCGGGCTACGAAGTCGCAACCTGGTACGGCCTGTTCGCACCGAAAGGCACACCGCCGGAGATCGTCGATCGGATGAAGAAGGAGCTGGCCACCGCACTGCAGGCGCCCATGATCAAGGACGCCTGGGAGCGCAACGGGTCCGACGTGCCGGACGTCTCCGGCGCGGCGTTCGGCAAGATGGTGTCGAGCGAAGTGACGCGCTGGCGCAAGGTGGTGACGGACGCCGGCGTCAAGCTGGACTGAGCGGCAGGCAGCGCGACCCGATCATTTGTAGTGTGGCAAATAAACCGCGCCGCCGCGCGTGAGACGCACGGTCAAGCCTATCATCGTGGCGTCGGATTGCCCCAGGCGGGGCGAATAACCTAGTGATCGCGTACCTACTCGATCACTGGGGAACACCATGAACAAGCTTCTTCTTGCTACCACTGCCATCTTCGCTCTGGCCGTCACAAACGCATCGGCGGCCGATCTGGCTCCGCGCTCCTATACCAAGGCGCCGGCACCGGTCGCCGTCGGCTACAACTGGTCCGGCTTTTACGCCGGTGTGATGGGCGGCTACGGCTGGTCGGATCGCGTTCGCCTCGACGGCTTCGCCGTCAGCACCAACGAGATCAACGGCGGCTTTGGCGGCGGCACGATCGGCTATAACTGGCAGACCCCCGGCAGCATGTGGCTGTGGGGCCTCGAAGTCGATGCCGCTGGCAGCGCGATCAAATATCGTGAAGCCCTGCTGCCGAACCTGATCTTCGAGGACAAGGTGCGCGCCTTCGGCAGCGTCACCGGTCGCGTCGGCATCACCGCCGGAGCCGCGCTGTTCTACGCCAAGGGCGGCTATGCCTGGGCCAACAACCAGGTGTCGCTGAGCATCCCGGGCGTCGCGAGCGCCTCCGAGAGCAAGACCCTGTCGGGTTGGACCATCGGCGGTGGCCTCGAATACATGGTCGCACGGAACTGGTCGGTGAAGGGCGAATACATGTATGCCGACTACGGCAACGGCCGCTACGGCAACGCCGCGACCGGCTTCACCGATCTCGGCCTCTCCACCCACACCGTCAAGGGTGGCATCAACTACCACTTCAACTAGCGTTTTCTTCACTACGCGATCGCCGCGACACGGGAGCGTCGCGGCGATCGTCAGGACTACTCCAGAAAACTTCAGCCCGGCCGCGTCATCAGCGGTCGGGCTTTTTTTTCGCTGGCGCCGGGCCTGGATCGCAGGCCCGGCGTCTAACCGTCAGCGGCAGACGCGGGTCTTGGTGACGACGCGGCGGCCCATCGGCCCGCGGCGCACCACTGTGCGCATGGTGCAGACCGGCCCGCGGCGAATCACGGTGCGACGCATGTAGCGCGCGGCCGAGATATCCGTGCTGCTCGAGATCCCGGTCGGCGTGGGCGTGGCAGCGGATGCCGGCGCGACCAACGATGCAAGGCCGAGGGCCATGGCCGCGGCGAATCCAAAGGCGATTTTCTTCAAGAGCGTTCTCCTCAGTTAAAACCCGGTGCCGTTCGGCGCGAACGGCCGCAGCCCTCTATTGCGGCTGGCGGATGAATCATTGCTGAACGCTTCATGGCAGGAAAAAGTTGCAATGGTCGCGGTCGGTCTTGGCCGGCACGGACTTCAGACGTAAATTTTGATGCAACCGCTTTGCGTTGGGTCATGACAGCCACATGGCCTGGAAGTAATATCGCCGCACTCAAATCTACTGTCGCACTCGCTGCGACGAGTCAGCCGCGCTAAAGTCGCGAAAGGTTCGTCCAGCCGTTGGAGGTCAGATGAAGGAACCCAGATCAGCAGCCGAACTCGAGGCAACGATCCTCAGTCAGATGACGCCGCATGAGGCTCCGGAAGGCGCCATCGTCAGCATCGTGCGCGACGGCGACAGCTGGCGCCCGGCCGTGCAACTCGGCCATGACGTGCCGGAGCACGCCGAGTGGATCGCCAAACTGGTGCAGGTCGCGGATCATCTGAAGGCGAAGTATGATTTGATGGATTAGGTGGCCCGGGCGCGTAGCCCGGATGAAGCGAAGCGAAATACGGGATCCAGACGTGACGGTCAGGCCAGCTCGATTTGCATCCAGGTCACGGATTACCAAGCTGGAGCAGAAAACTTGCGATGGTACACTATCGCCGAAACTGGATCCCGGGCGGGACGTTCTTCTTGACGGTTGCATTGGCCGACCGGCGCTCCTCTGTGCTGGCAGATCATATCGCACTGCTACAGATGGCGTTTCGCAACACAAAGAACCTCAAGCCGTTTGCCATCGATGCCGTCGTGATTCTGCCCGAGCATCTCCATGCGATCCTGATCTTGCCGCCGAGCGACGCCGATTATTCAGGACGTTGGAAGAGCATCAAGGCCTGGTTTACGCGCGGCGTTGTAGCCATTGGCGAGGCGCCGCCGCGCGATCATCGCGGCGAGTATCTGCTGTGGCAGCGGCGGTTCTGGGAGCACACGATCCGGGACGATCAGGATCTGGAGCGCTGCACGAGCTACATTGACTATAGCCCGGTCAAGCATGGCTTGGTCTCGACGCCGGCGGCATGGCCCTATTCATCGCTGCATCGCTATGTCCGGGCGGGGCTGTTGCCTGCCGATTTGGGCGGACACGGAGGCGATGACAGCGGCCATTTTGGCGAGCGAGAGGATTAGCCGCTAGCCCGGATGAAGCGCAGCAAAATCCGGGATTCGGAGGCTGCGGGAGGGCCGGCCCCGGATTGTCAGCCGGGCTACAAAAAACCCCGGCATCGCTGCCGGGGTTTCGTCGTCGATCTCGCCGCACTCACAGGCCCATGCGGGCAGCTCCGATCGGTCTGTCGCGGCTCACCGCGGAGGCGGGCATGGCTGGCCGTTCGGCAGCGTGCATGGCTTGCCGGCAGGCGAAGCCGGGCGGGCCGCAGCCGGTGGAGGCGGCGGTGCCGGCCGCGCCACGGGAGGTGGCGGTGGCGGCGGTGCCGGCCGCACCACGGGAGGTGGTGGCGGCGGAGGCGGTGCAGGTCGCGCCACCGGAGGCGGCGGTGGTGCCGGTCTTGCCACGGGTGGTGGCGGCGGCGCAGGCCGTGCAACCGGGGGCGCTGGCGGCGGTGGTCGCACCACAGGCGGTGGCGGTGCCGACGGTCGCGCCGCAACCGGGGGCGGTGGTGGCGGTGCTGCCGGTCGCGCCGCAGCCGGAGGAGGCGGTGGCGTTGGGCGTGTTGCCGGTGGCGGTGGCGGTGTCGGGCGCGCTGCCGCTGGAGGCGGCGCGATTGGGCGGGCGGCTGCCGGCGGAGCCGGTGGCGCCGCGGGCGGGGTAGGCTTTGGAGCGGCCGATGGTGCCGCCGGAGCCGGCGGCGAAGCGGCCGGCGGCAGCGGTTGGCCGTTGGCGCCGGGCAAGGCCGATCCCGGTCTTGCGGCGTTCAGCGGAGCGGCAGGCGTCACAGGCGACGGGGCTCCGGCCTGGCCGGGTCTTGCGCCACCTGCCGGCGCCGCCGGAGCCGGCGGCGAACCGGGCACGGGCGGCAGCGGACGGCCGTTGGCACCGGGCAAGGTCGACCCCGGTTTTGCGGCATCCGGCGTTGCGGCAGGTGTACCGGCGGCCGGGCGAGGCTGGCCGTTTGCACCGGGCGGCGGTGGCGTTGCAGGCGACGGTCCACCCGGCACGGGGCGTGCGCCCGGCGCTGCGCCGGGGACGGGCGGAAGCGGCTGTCCGTTGGCGCCGGGGAGCGCGGTGTTTGGGGCGTTGCCATTCGGCGTTGCCGGAGCCGGGCCGCCCGCTTTCGCGCCAGGCGGCGTTGCACCGGGCGCGCCAGGGGCGGGCGGAAGCGGCTGGCCGTTGGCCCCCGGCAAGGTCTGCGCCGCCGGCCTGCCATTGGCAGGGGGCACGCCCGGCGCGCCGGGCGGATTGGCCGGATTGGCGCCGGATAGCGGCGTTGCTCCGGCCGGTGCCATCCTGGAACCGGTGGGTGGCACAGCGCCGGGCGCGGGCTTGCCGTCCGGCGTGGTCGCGCCGGGTGCGGGTGTCGTCTGCGCCTGCGCCGGCACCGGTTGTGCCGACAGCGCCGGTTTGAACATCTGGGCCGGCGGCGGATTGGGGGCCAGCGCCGCCTTGGTCGCGACCGACGGTGGCAGCGACGGCGCGAGCAAGGCCGCGGCGCCGACACCGGCAACACCGGCCGCGAGCACGCCGGCCGCAACCGGCGCGGCCGGCGACCCGGCCGGAGCGGGCGCCTGTGCGGCCGCCGCTACCGGGGCTGCCGGCGGCGTCAAGACCTGAGCCTGTCCGGCGGGATTGGTGATCGTCACCGCTTGGGTGGTGTTGTTGATCACCACGGCGTTGTGGATGTTGTTGTAGATGATGTTGCTCGGCGGCGGCGCGATGTCGCGCGGCGGCCGGACCCAGACCGGCACCGGCTGATAGTTCGGCACCGGCAGGACATAGGCGTAGACCGGCGGCGGCGGCGGTGGCAGATCGTCGAAATAGACCGGGCGTCGCGGCAGGAAGAACACCGGCGGCGGCGGGGGCGGCGCAAAACCGAAATCCGGATCGTCGAACATCAGCACCGGCCGCTGGATGTAGATGACTTCTTCCGGCGGCGGCGGCGGAATGTCGTAGGCCATCACTGTGAAACTGGGCGGCGGATCGTATGCCGCCGAGAGATAGCTCAGCCGGCGCCGTGCATCGTCGGAATGCGCGCCGCGCGGGTAGCGCCGCAGATAGGACCAGTAGGCCGGCGGCGTGTTGACGTTGCGGGTGCGGCGCCAGGTGATCGCCTCGCGGCGTGCGGCGACGATGGCGCGCACGCGCCGTGCCATCGGATCGCGGGGATAGGCGTCGAGAAAGGCTTCGTAGTCCTCCAGCGTGTCGCGATCGACCGCGGCGAGATAGGCCTCCTGGGCGCTGAAATCGCGCACCGGGCGGGAGCGCACCATTATGGCCTGCTCGCGCGACACCGTCGGCGGCGGCGCGTCGGGGGCGCGTTCGAAGAAGAAGAACGGCGCCGGCAGCTTCGACACGTTCCACGGCACCTGCGCGCCCTTGGTGGTCTCGTTGACGCGCAGCCGGATGCGGCTGAACAGATCGTCGCTGCTCAGGCCGCCTTCGCGCATCATCTCGGCCAGCGCCTGGGCATAGGCCGAATAGGGGCCGGGCTCGGCGGGCGCCACGGTGCCGGGCGCGGCGTTGAACGCCACCAGCATGCCCGGCTCGGGATCGACCAGCGCCAGTCCGCCGGACAGCGGATTGCCGGTCCTGGCGAAGGGATTGGCGCGCGCCAGATCGAGCACCACCATGCTGGCCTTCAGCTTCAGCGCCGCCAGCGGCACCATATAGTCGGACAGTCGGATGGCTTCCGCCGAGACATTGACGTCACGGGTGATTTTGGCGTCGATCGGCGCGAAGTAGTTCTCGCCTTCGAGCTGCAGACCGTAACCGCCGAGATAGACGAAGGCGACGGCGTCAGGTCCGGCCGAGGCGGCCTTGTCGAGGAATTCCCGGAAGGTGCGGCGCAGCGTGTCCTGGTCGAGGTCGCGCGCGCCGGTGACGTCAAAGCCGGCGGCCTGCAGCGTCTGCGCGATCAGGCCGGCATCATTGGCCGGCGTCGGCAGCGCGCCGGCCTGATAGTTGGCATTGCCGATCACCAGCGCGATGCGCCGTTCGGCGGGGGCGGCCCGCGAGGGGCTCTCCGAGGCCACGATCAAGGCCAGCACGACAGCAAGGAATTTCAGCATCCACGTCATGGCGGCTCCGCGCGTTCTGGAATCGTGCCTCTAGTCTCTAAGGAATGCGTTGAATGATTACTGAATGCAACAGGTCGAAACTATGGCTGGCGCGGGGAGCGGGGTGAATGGGCGGATGTGGCGGGCCATTGCGCCGCTGCCGCCCATTGAACCTCGCTCCTGCTCGGCGCGCGGGTCGCGCTTTGGATCGTGAACCGGTGGCAATCGTCCCCGAAGCCGCAGGACGCGCGGCCGTTGTTGGCGTGAGGCTGGTGGTGGATGAGCTTGCAGGCTCGATCGTAGCCCGGATGAAGCGAAGCGAAATCCGGGACGCACAAATTATGTCCACGCGGGTCCCGGATTGCGCTTCGCTCCATCCGGGCTACGGACGACTAACAAGACGCGACGCCGCCTTTCTGTCGCTTTTGCGAAATCCAGGATATGCTCCTGTCATGGTGCTCTACCGGCGAAACTTGATCCCTGGCGGGACGTTTTTCTTTACGGTGACGCTGGCCGACCGGCGATCATCGGCCTTGGTTGATCATGTCGGCATTCTCCGGGCCGCATTCCGCAACGCCCGCAGTCTCAAGTCGTTCGCCATCGACGCCGTCGTGATCCTTCCCGATCATCTGCATGCGATTCTGACATTGCCCGAAGGCGATGCCGACTTCCCCGGACGCTGGAAAAGCATCAAGGCCGGGTTTACGCGCTGTGTCGCTGCGTCCGGCGTCTCTGTGCCGCGAAATCGTCATGGCGAATACCGGTTGTGGCAGTCCCGCTTCTGGGAGCACACAGTCCGCGACGACGCTGATTTCGAGCGCTGTGCCAACTACATTCATTTCAATCCCGTCAAGCACGGCCTCGTGACGGCACCGGTGGCTTGGCCATATTCGTCGTTGCACCATTATGTCCGCAAAGGCCTGTTGCCGGCAGACTGGGCCGGCGATGGATGCAACGATGGCGCCGGCTTCGGAGAGCGCGCCGAATAATATGCCGGGCTGTAGCTGTAGCCCGGATGAAGCGCAGCGAAATCCGGGTTCACAGGTCGCGGTCACCGCTCCCGGATTGCGCTGCGCTCCATCCGGGCTACCGACAAACAAAAACCCCGGCATCGCTGCCGGGGTTTTCTTAATTGTCAGTTGCCTGGTTGGCTTGGACTTAGAAGTCCATGCCGCCCATGCCGCCGCCCGGGGGCATGCCGCCGCCGGCGCCGCCCTTCTTGGGCAGTTCGGCGACCATGGCTTCCGTGGTGATCAGGAGACCCGCAACCGAAGCTGCGTTCTGGATCGCGGCACGGACCACCTTGGTCGGATCGATGATGCCCTTCTTGAGCATGTCGCCGTAGGTGCCGGTCTGCGAGTCGAAGCCGAACGCGTAGGTCGCGTTCTCGAGCACCTTGCCGACGATGACGGAGCCGTCTTCGCCTGCATTGAGCGCGATCTGGCGAGCCGGGGCCGAGAGAGCGCGACGCACGATTTCAACGCCGGTCTTCTGGTCGTCGTTCGCGGTCTTGATCTTCTTCAGCTGTTCCGAAGCGCGCAGCAGAGCGACGCCGCCGCCGGGGACGATGCCTTCCTCAACCGCAGCGCGGGTCGCATGCATCGCGTCGTCGACGCGGTCCTTGCGCTCCTTGACTTCGATCTCGGTCGCGCCGCCGACGCGGATGACGGCAACGCCGCCGGCCAGCTTGGCGAGACGCTCCTGCAGCTTCTCACGGTCGTAGTCCGAAGTGGTCTCTTCGATCTGCGCCTTGATCTGCGACACGCGGGCTTCGATGTCGGCCTTCTTGCCGGAACCGTTGACGATCGTCGTGTTCTCCTTGTCGATCATCACCTTCTTGGCGCGACCGAGCATGGCGAGCGTGACGTTCTCCATCTTGATGCCGAGATCTTCCGAGATCGCCTGGCCGCCGGTCAGGATCGCGATGTCCTGCAGCATGGCCTTGCGGCGATCGCCGAAGCCCGGAGCCTTGACGGCTGCAACCTTCAGGCCGCCACGCAGACGGTTGACGACGAGGGTGGCGAGAGCTTCGCCTTCGACGTCTTCCGCGACGATCACGAGCGGCTTGCCGGTCTGCACGACGGCTTCGAGCAGCGGCAGCATCTCGTTGAGGTTGGAGAGCTTCTTCTCGTTGATCAGGATGTAGGCGTCATCGAATTCGACGCGCATCTTGTCGGCGTTGGTGACGAAGTAGGGCGAGATGTAGCCGCGGTCGAACTGCATGCCTTCGACGACGTCGAGTTCGGTCTCGAGCGACTTGGCTTCTTCAACCGTGATGACGCCCTCGTTGCCGACCTTCTTCATGGCGTCGGCAAGGAACTTGCCGATTTCGCTGTCGCCGTTGGCGGAGATGGTGCCGACCTGGGCGATCTCTTCGTTCGAGGTGACCTTCTTGGAGTTCTTGACGAGGTCGGCAACCACGGCTTCCACAGCCAGGTCGATGCCGCGCTTCAGATCCATCGGGTTCATGCCGGCGGCAACCGACTTGGCGCCTTCACGGACGATCGCCTGGGCGAGCACGGTCGCGGTGGTGGTGCCGTCGCCGGCGAGATCGGCCGACTTCGACGCGACTTCACGGACCATCTGAGCGCCCATGTTCTCGAACTTGTCTTCAAGCTCGATTTCCTTGGCGACGGTGACGCCGTCCTTGGTGATGCGGGGCGCGCCGAACGACTTGTCGAGCACGACGTTGCGGCCCTTGGGGCCGAGCGTCACCTTGACGGCGTTGGCGAGAATGTCGACGCCGCGCAGCATCTTGTCGCGGGCATCAACGCCGAATTTGACTTCTTTAGCTGACATGTTTTGCTTCCTTGGAAATTAGGGGGAGAAGGCGGGAGGCGCTGATTAAGCGACCTTCTTCTTGGCGGCGGGGGCGGCGATGTCGGTCAGCACGCCCATGATGTCGCTTTCCTTCATGATCAGCAGGTCCTGGCCATCGATCTTGACCTCGGTGCCCGACCACTTGCCGAACAGGACGCGCTCGCCGACCTTGAGGTCGATCGGGATCAGCTTGCCGGCTTCGTCGCGGCCGCCGGGACCGACGGAAACGATCTCGCCCTGCGAGGGCTTCTCTTTGGCGCTATCCGGGATGATGATGCCGCCAGCGGACTTCTCTTCAGCGTCGATGCGCTTGACTACAACGCGATCGTGCAGCGGACGGAATTTCATGCAGTCCTCCTAAGTTTCTGTAAAAGTTCGATATTTCGGAATTTTGGCAGTCGAGGCCGACAAGTGCCAGCACGACTGTTCCGGACATAGGCCGAACGTTCCCGCTCGGCAAGGCCTTCTAGCAGTTTTTTTGGCACTCAAATATGACGGCTGCCAATTTGCCCCAACGCCGTTAATGGGGCGCCAGAGGGCTGCTAGCACTCGCGGTAAGTCATTGCTAACATTGAGGCTTTCAACGCATTGTTAAACTTTTAAGCTTGTGATGGGGTTGTTGTGTGCGTCACACTTCAGACATCGCGTCGTCAGGGCGAAGTGGAATCCGGTTCGCGGTCGGGCGTTGCGGTCACAGGAGAGCAGAGCGTCGAGGTCCTACCGGAAGCCACTGAGGCCGAATGCGCTCTGTCTTTGGAGGTTGCAATGGGTTCGCGAAGTGCAGTTTCTGACGATTTCAGGAAGCAGGTGCTCGGCTATGGACTGACGACCGCGCAGATCCTGTACCGGATGCCCGACCATCCCGCTTTGCTGCAGAGCTACGTCTGGCAGGATTACGACCTGTTTCCGAAATTCCCGGCCCTGAAGGATTTTCTGGCGTTCTGGGAGGAGAAGCTGGATGGCCCCTTGTTCGCCGTCACCGTCGCGCATTCCAAGCTGATCAAGCCGGCCGAACTGCGCGCCATCGACGGCGTGTTCCGGCTGCATTGACGCTGCGGCGCAAGGCCCGAGCGCAGCTGCGCGCGCTTCGGTCTATTCCGGGGCCGTGGCTCGGCGGTTGCGACATGATGCGAATTACCGCTGTGATCAACTGCGGCTAACCTCCTGCGAAGGGCGCGAGGCGCATTGGCGCAGCGTTGTTCAACAGGGGGTTCGCAATGGCGAAGCAGGCGATGTCAAAGGCTTCAAGTCTCAAGACCGCGGCGCGAACCGCCACGACGAAAAAACCGGGCGCATCCACGCGTGCGGTGTCCGCGAAAAGCGCGTCGCGCAAGCCGCTGAAAGCCAAAGCCGCCGCTGCGAAATCAACCCTGCGACGTTCGAAGCAGCGGGTTGCCGTCAGCCATTATCGCGAAGACGATTTTCAGACCAATGGCCTGCGCGCCTACGCCAGGTATCGCGACCTCGGCATCGCCGCCGCCACCCACGGCCTGGCGCAGGCACATGTGATCCGCCTGATTGGTCCCTGCAATCCGGACGAAGTCTCCAAGCTGCATTTTCACGACATCGAATTTCAGATGGTCTATGTGCTGAACGGCTGGGTGAAGACCTATCTCGAAGGGCAGGGCGAGACGCTGATGCAGCAGGGCAGCTGCTGGACACAGCCGCCGAAAATCAAGCACCTGATCCGCGATTACTCCGATAATTGCGAACTGCTTGAGATCATCCTGCCGGCGGAATTCAGGACCACTGAGATCACGCGCTGACGTCGTCGTTGCGCCGCATCACGTTCAGACGTGCCGCGGCAGGCGCTGGCCGGGCATCAAATCGTATGGCGCACGCCAGCCGGGTAGCTCCGCAACACGGCCGAGCCACGCTTGCACCGCCGGATGCGTGCTTGCAAAATCGTAGCCGGTTTCTTCCTTGGGAAAGAACAGATAGCCGATCATCGACAGGTCGGCGATCGTCGGCTTGTTGCCGACCATGAAGTCGCGATGCCGCAGATGCGCATCGACGATCGCCAGGAAACCGTCGAGCCGGCTGCGCAGAAACTTGAGCACTTGCGGGTCGGCATTCGGCATGAAGGCGCGCATGAAGCGATAAGTCGCCATGAAGCTGGTGAGCTTGTGGTTGTCCCAGAACAGCCAGCGCAGGATTTTGAAACGCTCTTCATCGCTGTTGCCGCCGAAGCAGCCATAGCGTTCGGCCAGCGTCAGCAGGATCGGCGCGGTCTGGGTCAGGCGCGTTTCGAAATCTTCGAGCACGGGAATTTCGCCCATCTCGTTGACCTCAGCGCGCCATTCCGGCGTGCGGGTGACGCCGCCGCCGAAGTCAGTCCACACCAGTTCAAAGTCTGCGCGCACAGCGTCAGCATCAGCGCGAGCTTGTAGCTGTTGCCGGACTCCGGGAAGTAATGCAGCCGGTATTTAGTCACTGTCGTTCTCCAGCATAGCAGCGCGACGTTGTCGATGAAGCTGAGCGGCGACACCGTCTTCGATGCTCTGTCGCGGACCGGCGCGGCGATGGCGACGATGAGCGCCGGATCGTTGGCGGTTCACTTCGCCAATTGGTTGCCTTAGCGGGTCAACTTTCACCGAGGTTTAAGGAGTTGATGGGAAGATAATCAGAATGCGCATCCATTTCCGGAGAGGCCGGGCCGGACGCCCTGCCGGTTCCACCGCTTCGATTTCGACTTCCACAACCAGGACCCACCGATGTTAGTTTTAGATTCCCCGATATCCTGGCGTGCGGAAGGACGCGGCACTGTCGATCACGCCGAGCGATCAGGCGCATTGCCATTGCGCCCGAAACTTGCGTTTGCCGGCGCCGAATATGAACTGAATTTTATTCGATATTACCACGCCTTTTACTATCGCTACGCGCAGGCCAGCCTCATCGTCGGTATGGTTTTGATCTTCGGCGATTTTCTGGTGGACCATCTGGCGTTCCAGAATGCATCCGCAAATACCTATCGCCTTCAGCTGTGCCTGCCGATCCTCGGCATTGGAATCGCCTATTCCTTTACGTCCACGGCCAAACGGCATTGGCAATTCGTCATGTGCGCCTTCATCGCGGTGGTCGCCTGCAGCCTGTTTTGGGTCCTGCTGGAAATCGACAGCCAGGGCGGCATGGGTCTCAGCTCCTGGGTTGGCATCCTCAATTTCGTCTTTCTTGAGTTCTATTGCTTCGTCATTCTTGGCGTCCAGTTCCGATACGCGCTTCCGGCGGGACTCATCATTCTCCTGATGTTTGAATGCGCGCTGCTGCTGGCGTCCGGTAAAGACCTGAGCACGCTCTTCTACTGGTCCTATCACGTCGTCACCGCCTTCATTCTGGCGGCGGGCATCGGCTGGTGGCGCGAATTCCTGTTGCGTAAGGATTTTTCGGCGCAAACGGCCCTGACGGCGGCGAAGGATTTCCTGAAGAACCAGAACGGGCTTCTCGAAATCGAAGTTGAAAAACGCACCCGCAAGATTCTCGATACGCAGGATGTGACCATCGAAATCCTGGCGTCGCTGGCCGAGACCCGCGACAACGAAACCGGCAACCACATTCGTCGCACCCAGCATTATGTCAGGGCGCTGGCTCGGCAATTGCAATTTCACCCTTCCTTCGCCGACTATCTGGTCGATCATCAGATCGATACGCTCTTCAAATATGCTCCGCTCCATGACATCGGTAAGGTTGGCATTCCCGACAGCATCCTGCTGAAGCCGGGTAAGCTTGACCCGGACGAATTCAAGATCATGCAGACCCATACGACGCTCGGCCACAACGCCATTGAAAATGCCGAAAAGCGACTTGGGACGAAGATTGAGTTTCTCGCCTGCGCAAAGGAAATTGCGCTGTTTCATCATGAAAAATGGGACGGCAGCGGTTATCCGAACGGGCTGGAGGGTCACGCCATTCCCATCTCTGCGCGCCTGATGGCGGTGGCCGATGTTTACGACGCATTGACCTCCAGCCGTGTCTACAAGGACGCCATGCCGCATGACCAGGCGATCGCGATCGTCGTGGAGGGCAGGGGCAGGCACTTCGACCCGGATATCGTCGATGCCTTTATTCAGATCACCGATCAATTCAAGGATATTGCAGTTCGTTACGCGGATTGAGAGCGCCTACGTAGGCGGGCTCACGGCGGCTAGCTGAGCACGCCGACGACGGCGCCGATCAGGCATGTCGTCAGCGTCCCCGAGACAACCGACTTGAGGCCGAGCGCGGCGATTTCGTCGCGCCGCTCCGGTGCCATCGTGCCAAGTCCGCCGATCATGATCCCGAGGCTGGCGAAATTGGCGAAACCGCACAGCGCATAAAGCATGATCAGCCGCGAGCGCGGATCGAATGTGGTGGGCGGCAGCTTTGACAGCTCCACATAGGCGATCAGTTCGTTGAGGATGGTCTTGATGCCCATCAGGCTGCCTGCGGTCATCGCCTGATCCCACGGCAGGCCCATCAGCCAGCACACCGGCGCCATCACGATGCCGAGCATGCGCTGCAGCGTGATGGCGGCGCCGCCGACATTCGGCAGCAGGCCGAGCGCGGCGTTGGTGAGATAGACCAGCGCCACCAGCACCAGCAGCAGCGCGACGATGTTGAGCAGCAGCTCAAGTCCCGCGACCGTGCCCCTGACGATGGCGTCCATGGTGCCGGAGGCGGTGGCGGTGGGATTTTCCAGCGCGCCGCCGGTCCGCCTGTCGGCGGTTTCGGGCACCATGATCAGGCTGATCACGATGGCCGCCGGCGCACCGAGCACCGAGGCGATGACGAAATGCGCCGGTGCGTCCGGGATCAGCGGCGCCAGCAGCGTGGCATAGAGCACCAGCACGGTGCCGGCGATCCCCGCCATGCCGCCGGTCATCACCAGAAACAGCTCGCTGCGCGTAAGCTGGGCGAGATACGGCCGGATGAACAAGGGCGTCTCGACCATGCCGAGAAAGATATTGGCGGCGGTCGACAATCCGACCGCACCGCCGACGCCGAGCGTGCGTTCCAACAGCCACGCCATGCCGCGCACGATTGGCGGCAGCACACGCCAATAGAATAGCAGCGTGGTCAGAACGCTCATGACCAGCACGATCGGCAGCGCCTGCAGCGCGAGGATGAAATCCGACCCCGGCGTCTTGGGATCGAACGGCAGCACGCCGCCGCCGAGATAGCCGAACACGAAGGAGGTGCCGGCGCGCGTCGCCGACGAGATTACGTTGACAGCGTTGTTGATGGCACCGAAGGCGTGCGCGACGATCGGCAGCTTGAGCAGGATGACGGCGGTGAGAAATGTGGCGACAAGGCCGATGGTGGCCTGCCTGAGCGACACCGCGCGGCGGTTCTCACCCAGCACCCATGCGAGCATGAGCAGCGCGAACACGCCGAACGCCGATTGCAATTGCAGCATGACACCCCCGAAGCCGCAACGATTATGGCCGCAGCGGCCTCAGGTGTGCAATGGCAAGGCCGGCTGAGGCCTAACCGCGCCCGACGAACGGCATCTTGGTCGCCATCACGGTCATGAACAGCACGTTGGCGTCGAGCGGCAGGCCGGCCATGTAGGCGACCGCGTCGCCGACGGCCTTGGCGTCCATGCGCGGCTCCTGCTTGGAGGTGCCGTCGGGCTGCAGCACGCCGGGGCCGTTGACCATGCGGTCGGTCATCGGTGTGGCGGCATTGCCGATGTCGATCTGGCCGACCGCGATGTCATAGGCACGGCCGTCGAGGTTGGTGGCCTTGGTGAGGCCGGTGATGGCGTGCTTGGTCGAGGTGTAGGCCGCCGACAACGGTCGCGGCGCATGCGCGGAGATCGAGCCGTTGTTGATGATGCGGCCGCCATGCGGAGTCTGGTCCTTCATGATGCGGAAGGCGTGCTGGGTGCACAGGAACGGTCCGGTGAGGTTGGTGTTCACCACCGCCTGCCAATGGGCGAAGCCGAGATCTTCGAACGGTACGGCCGGTGCGCCCATGCCGGCATTGTTGAACAGCAGGTCGAGCCGGCCGTAAGTGTCCCTGATTTTGGCGAACAGCACCGCGATCGAGGTGGGGTCCGCCATGTCGGCGGTGACCGGCAGGCTCTGGCCGCCCTCGGCTTCGCCGAGCTTTTGTGTTTCCTGCAGCAATTCCAGGCGGCGCCCGGCGAGCACGACGGTGAAGCCGATCTTCATCAGCGCGAGCGAGGCGGCGCGGCCGACGCCGGTGCCGGCACCGGTCACGAGTGCAATCTTGTGGGTCATAGTGTCTTCCCTTATCGTTTTTTCTGGATTAGTTCGCGGCGCATGAAGCGGGCCTGCGCATCGTAGCTGCGCAATTGCCCGTCGAGCTCGGGATCGACGACGATATCAAAACCCTGCCGGCGCCAAAAATGAACCGAATTGTTGACGGCAACAAGCGTCATGTTCGGTAACTGCAACGCGCTCGCGTGAGCCGCAAGCGTCGCGACGATCGCGGCGGCCGCGCCGGATTTTCGTGAGGCGGGAAGCAGTGCCAGATCATGGATATAATAGGTCGAGGCGGCCGTGGCTGGATGGCGGAGGACCGCGTTCAGCTGCGGCGGCTGTCCATCGTACCAGGGATGGCTGAGCACGTACCCGACCGCGCCGGCGTCGCCATGCAGCGTGAAGCAGCCGGCCGGATGCAGCGCCAGGCGATCGGCAAACACCGCAGCCTCTTCCGGAAAGTCCGGATGAATGACATCGGCCAACGCCAGCACGGCCGGCAGGTCGGCCGCCGTCATCGCGCGCCAGTGCGACGTGGTTACCGGCGTCAATGCGTTCAGCCTTCCTTCTTGTAGGGCGGGCGCGGGATGTTGTGGTGCGCCTGGCGCAACGCGGCCGACCAGCGCGACCGCAGGTCGTGGAAATAGGGCTCGCCGGCCTCGATGCGATGGTTGAGGTCGGCCTCGCAGGTGTCGGTGCGCACGACCAGCACGTCGATCGGCATGCCGACGCCGATGTTGGAGCGCATCGTCGAATCCATCGAGATCAGGCTGGTCTTCAGCGCCTCATAGAGTTCGACCTCGTAATGCACGGCGCGGTCGAGCACCGGCTTGCCATATTTGTGCTCGCCGATCTGCAGATAGGGCGTATCGGTGGTGCATTCGATGAAGTTGCCGGCCGGGTAGATCATGAACATCCGCATCTTGCCGCCCTTGATCTGACCGCCGAACAGGAACGAGACGTTGAACTTGATTTCCTCGGCCTCCAGCGCCTCGCCTTCAGTGGCGTTGACATGGCGGATGGCACGGCCGATCCGCTGCGCGGCCTGGAACATGGTCGGCGCATTGAGCAGCGTCTCGTGCTCGCCGGTCTTGGGATTCTCGAACCCCTCGCTGAGCGTGGACAGCACCGACTGGCTGATCGCCAGGTTGCCCGCAGAGGCCACCGCCATCACGCGGTCGCCGGGCTGGTCGAAGATGTGCAGCTTGCGGAAGGTCGAGACGTTGTCGAGCCCGGCATTGGTGCGCGTGTCGGCGATCATCACCAACCCGTCCCGCACCAGGATTCCGCAACAATAGGTCATCGAATGTCCTTGCCCGACCAGAGGGTCGACAGAACACTGATAGGTCATTCAGACGGCGCGTAAAACCCCGGAATGCTGGCTTCCTTCCGCTTTACGGCGTCCCGAGCCGCGCGAAATCCCGATCCAGCTCGGCGAGCGCGCCGTCGATGCGCTGCCGCCTTGCCTGGATCCATTGATCCTGCTCGGCCAGCGACTGCTTCGCTTCGGCCACCATCCGCGCCATCTCGGCGGGCTGCGGCCCGCCGGCGGTCGCGCGATGGCGGATGATCGCCACGGGGTCCAGGGCTGCGCGGAATTCCGCCTCGCTCAAGGGCAGTTCGCCGCCGGCCACCTTCATCTCCGTCAGCGTCGTGGAAAAGATCCGCCGGGCCTCCTGATAGGGGAAATCGCTCGGTCGGATGTCGTGCGCCTTTGCGTAGTCGACGACCTCGGAGGCGAAATGATGCCCGACGCGGAACGGCAGCTTGTACTGCCGCATCAGCACGTCGGCCACTTCCTGGGATGCGGTCCAGTCGCTGTTAAGTTCTTCCAGCGCGCGCTCCGGATTGACCGCGAGGGCGCCGAGGATGCGGTCCCAGCCGGCCAGCACGCGCGTGGCGCCGCCGACCACTACGGCATTGTCACCGACGTTCTTGGCATCGTTCATGCCCGGCGGGATGTTGTGCGCCTGGATGGCGCGACCGATCCCCAGCGATACGACGCTGGATGCTTGCCCGCGCACGTCGTTCAGCAGCCCGGGATTGCGCTTCTGCGGCATGGCGCTGGAGACATAGGTGTTGCCGCCGCCTTCCTGCAGCAGAATCCAAGGGCGCGGCTGGGCGTATTGCACCATGACGTCCTGGATGTAGGCGCCGGCGTGGAGGGCGATCGCGGTGGTCACCGCGCCGAGCTCGACCGGGATCTCGGTGGCCGAGATCTGCGCGGCGTCATAGGCGTTGTCCACGGTCGCGGCAAAGCCGAGGTAGTTGGCCATGCGGGGGCGGTTGAGCGGCCAGCTCGTCCCGTTCAGCACGGTTGTGCCCATCGGCGAACGGTCAAGCCGGGCGTAGAACTGGCGCAGCCGCTCGGCATCGCGCTGCAGGCCCGCCACATGGCCGAGCAGGTAGTGCCCGTAGCTGTTGGGCTGGGCAGCGACGCCATTGGTGTAATTGGGAACGATTGTTCCGGCGTGCTTTTCGGCGAGCGCCACCATGGTGGCTGTCGTCTTGCGCAGCTGTTCGGCCAGCGTCAGCACTTCGTCGCGAATGATGGCGGCGCGCACCGTGGCCAGCATGTCCTGACTGGAACGGCCGGCATGCAGCAGCGTCGCCTCGACGCCGGCAGCCTCGATCAGCAACGGCTCGAAGGTGATGACCAGGGTGGGCCGCTTGCCGCCCGGCTTCTCGCCAGCGTGCAGCACCGTGCGCAGGCCGGCCGCGATGCGCGGCGCCACCGCGCGATCCAGCAGGCCTTCGTCGGTATTGATGACGGCGCTGGCCTTGTTGATCTCGCCCAGCCAGAAGAACTCGTCACGCCTGGGTCCGGATTGTGCCTCGGCCCCGACAGTTGTGAGCGAGATCAATAGTGCTCCAAGGCAGATTGCCGTCTTCTGCATGTTTCCTCGCTTGTGACGGCACTTGGGCGCGCCGTTCATGCGACAGTCGCGACTCCCGGCGCGGCTGCGCCCAGGCATCGATCAACCGTCAGGTTAACGATTGTATCAAGACTGGCTCTGCCACTGTCCCTGTCGGCCGGCCTGATCGACCTTGACGGAGACCATCAGGGTTTCCATGCCGCCGCCATAGCGGGTGCCGCGCACCGGGGCGGCGCCGAGATAATCCAGGCCGATGGCGACGCGGGCATGCGCGTCGGTGGTGCAGATCGCATTCGCCGGATCGAAGCCGACCCAGCCCAGATCGGGCACAAAGGCTTCCGCCCAGGCGTGGCCGGCCTGCTGCTCGACCATGCCGTCGCTGCGCAGAAAATGCCCGGCGACGAAGCGGCAGGGTACGCCGCCGGTGCGGGCGCAGGCGATGAAGATGTGGGCGTAATCCTGGCAGACGCCGCGCTTGCCGGTGAAGGCCTCGATCGCCGAGGTGCCGGTATTGGTGGGGTCGCCGTCGAACGTCATGTGCTCGTTGATCGCCATCATCAGCGCGTGCAGGTAACCCAGCACGTCGGTGTCGGGCTGCGGATCGAGCTCGCGGGCGAAGGCGGCCATCGCCGGGTTGGCCTTGGTGAGGCTGGTCTGGCGCAGGAAGAAGCTCGGCGGAAAGCGCTCGTCGGTACCCTTCAATACGCCGCCGGTGTCCTGGGTTTCGATCAGGCCTTCGCAATGGATGGTCAGGTCGGCGATCGGCCCGTGCGTCAGCACGTGGGTGACGTTGCCGTAAGCGTCTTCATGCAGGTCGAGCCGCGAATCGGTGGAGACGTCGATCTGCCATTCCGCGACGTATTGACCGTCATGGCTGCCCGGCGTCATGCGCAGGATCTGTATCACGCCCGATGCCGGCGGCTCGTAGCGATAGGTCGTCGTATGGGCGATACGCAGGCGCATGATGTTTACTCGTCATTCCGGGGCGAGAGCGCGAAGCGCGATCGAACCCGGAATCTGCATTGATCTATTTGCTCGGGATTCCGGGCTCGCGGTCGGCTGGCGCCGCCCGCGCCCCGGAATGACAATCAATCATATCAGATATTGCTTGGCGATGATCTCGCCGAGCCGGCTGTTGTCCGCAATGAATTCCTGGATGAATTCATGCAACCCGTGCTGGAAGATATCGTCCATGTTGCTGTGTTCGAGCCGGTTGCGCACGCCGCGGGCATGGCGCTGCGCGGCGCCCTGGCGGCCGTAGGAGACGCCGATCTGGTCGAGGTTACGTACCAGATTGCCGTAGCAGGAGGCGAGCGAGCGCGGCAGCGTGTCGTTGAGGATCAACAGGTCCGCGATCAGCCAGGGTTTCAGCGTTTCGCGATAGACCCAGTGATAGGCGGTCAGCGCCGATACCGAGCGCAGGATCGATGTCCACTGGTAATAGTCCAGCGGGCCGCCGACGTGTTCTTCTTCGGGCAGTAGCAAGTGATATTTGACGTCCAGGATTCGTGCAGTGTTGTCGGCGCGCTCCAGATGCAGGCCAAGGCGTGAGAACCAGTAGGCATCGTTGCGCAGCATGGTGCGATAGGCCGAGCCATCGAAGCGCAAGGAGGTTTCCTGCACGAAGCGCAGGAAGCGCGCCAGTTGCTCGCGGGTCTTGGCACCATTGCTCCAGATCTCCTGCAGTTCGATCCAGGCACCATTAATGGTGTCCCACATCTCGCCGGTCAGGGCGGTCCGCACCGAGCGCGAATTCAGCCGGGCATTCTCGATGCAGTTGCGGATCGAGGACGGGTTGGCGGTGGAGAAGGAGAGATATTCGACGACGTTCTTCTCGTCGGCTTCCTCGTAGATCTCGTAGAACGCCGCCGAGACGCCGGCGGTGAGCAGGGCCGAATCCCATTCGTTGGTCTGGCCGACATAGGCATTGGGCAGCGCGGTGACGCGCAGCGTCGCCTCGATGGTCCGCGCGAGATATTCGGCGCGTTCGACGTAGCGGGCTAGCCAGTACAGGTTCTCGGCGGTGCGCGACAGCATGCGGGGTAATACTCGTCTGAAATCGGTTTGCGCGTTTGGTGTCGAAGTCGCTCGGTGGGACGAATTACTCGTCGAGAATCCAGGTGTCCTTGGTGCCGCCGCCCTGGCTGGAATTGACCACCAGCGAGCCTTCCTTCAGAGCCACGCGGGTGAGGCCGCCGGGCACGATGGTGACGCGGTCGCGGCCGGTCAGCACGAACGGCCGCAGGTCGACGTGGCGCGGCGCCAGGCCCGAGGCGGTGCAGGTCGGGCAGGTCGACAGCGCCAGCGTCGGCTGGGCGATGAAGCCTTCCGGCTCGCGCTTGAGCTTGTCGCGGAACGCCTCGATGGTCGCCTTGCTGGAGGCAGGTCCGATCAGCATGCCATAGCCGCCGGAACCGTGGACTTCCTTGACGACGAGGTCAGCGAGGTTGTCCAGCACATAAGCGAGGTCCTTCGGCTCGCGGCAGCGCCAGGTCGGCACGTTCTTCAGGATCGGCTCCTCGCCGAGGTAGAATTTCACGATCTCCGGCATGTAGCTGTAGATCGCCTTGTCGTCGGCGATGCCGGTGCCGACGGCATTGGCCAGCGTGACGTTGCCGGCCATATACGCCGACATCAGGCCGGGCACGCCGAGCGCTGAATCCGGGCGGAACGACAAAGGATCGAGGAAGTCGTCGTCGACGCGGCGGTAGATCACGTCGACGCGCTTGAGGCCCTCGGTGGTCCGCATGAACACTTCGTCGTTCTTGACGATCAGGTCGCGGCCCTCGACCAGCTCGACGCCGAGCTTGTCGGCCAGGAATGAGTGTTCGTAATAGGCGGAATTGTAGACGCCGGGCGTCATCAGGGCCACGGTCGGCTCCGAATTGGCGCTATCAGGAGCCACCGAGCGCAGGCAGGACAGCAACTCGTCCGGATATTTCTCGACCGGGGCGACGCGGTGCCGGGCGAACAGGTCGGGGAACAGCCGCATCATGATTTCGCGGTTTTCCAGCATGTAGGACACGCCGGACGGGGTGCGGGCATTGTCCTCCAGCACGAAGAACTCGTCCGGATTGGTGCGGACGATGTCGATGCCGGCGATGTGGACATAGACGTCGTGCGGCACCTGCTGGCCGTTCATTTCCGGGCGAAAGACCTCGTTCTGGAAGATCAAATCGTCCGGGATCAGCCCGGCGCGCAAGATGTCGCGGCCGTGGTAAATGTCGCGCAGGAACATGTTGATGGCGCGGGTGCGTTGCTTCAGGCCTCTTTCCAGCAGCGTCCATTCCTTGCCGGAGATGATCCGCGGGATCACGTCGAACGGAATCAGACGTTCGGTCGATTCGGAATCGCCATAGACGGCAAAGGTAATGCCGATCCGGCGGAACAATAGTTCCGCCTCCTGCCGGCGATATTCCAGGGCGTCTGGCGGCGTCTCCTTCAACCAGCGCGAGAGTTCTGCATAGGCTGGGCGGAGATCGCCGAGCGGGCCATTCATTTCGTCGAACGCAACTGCCATGAATCCTGACTGCTTTTCGAGTTCATGCCGGAGAATGCATGATGAAACAGGATGCTAGCAAGGGCCGGGCCAGCGCGATATGCATTCGAGCTGGGCAATTCGTAGCAGGGCACCAGTGAGGTGCCTGAAAAATCGGCGGGAAGCTGCACGTTTCGGCAGCAAAAGCCCGTGACATCAAGGCCTTGCCTGCGCATGGTCGCGGGGAACGGTGAGGAAATATCGATGAGCGACATAGTCACGGCAGGCATTCTGGTGATCGGCGACGAAATTCTGTCGGGCCGGACCAAGGACAAGAATATCGGTTTTATTGCCGAATACCTGACCAATATCGGCATCGACCTCAAGGAGGTCAGGGTGGTCTCCGACGATGAGCCGGAGATCATTGCCGCGCTCAACGCGCTGCGCCAACGCTATGATTACGTATTCACCACCGGCGGCATCGGGCCGACCCATGACGACATCACCGCCGACGCGGTGGCCAAGGCGTTCGGCGTCAAGATCGACCACCATCCCGAGGTGGTCGCCCGCTTCAAGGAGCGGTTCGGCGACGATCTCAACGAAGCCCGCCTGCGGATGGCGCGAATCCCTGATGGTGCCGACCTGATCCAGAGCGCCACCATCCTGGCGCCGGGGTTCAAGATCGAGAATGTCATCGTGATGGCTGGCGTGCCTTCGATCATGCAGGCGATGATGGACATCGTGTCGCCGAAGTTGAGATCCGGCGTGCGGATGCTGTCAGACACGGTGCGTGCCGACGCCCGCGAAGGCGATCTCGGCGGTCCCCTGGGCGAGATCGCCAAGGCGCATCCGGATGCGATCATCGGCAGCTATCCGTTCATCGACGACGCGCAAAAGCCGAACGTCAATCTGGTGGTGCGCTCGCGCGACCAGGCCAAGTTGGATGCGGCGATGGCGGCGGTGAAAGAGATGCTGGTGGCGCTGCATGCACCGAAGATCGGAAATTGAGGAACTGACATGGCTGAACATCCGGAAATGAGCGCCCAGGAGCGCGCCGGCAAGGCGTTTCCGGTCTCGTGGGATCAATTCCACCGCGACTGCCGGGCGCTGACCTGGCGCCTCAACAGCGCCGGTCCGTTTCATGCGATCATCGCCATCACCCGCGGGGGCCTGGTGCCGGCCGCGATCGTGGCGCGCGAACTTGGCGTCCGCATCATCGATACCGTCTGCATCGCCAGCTATGAGCACACCACGCGTGGCGAACTCCAGGTGCTGAAAGGCATCTCCGCCGATGCGGCAAAGCTCGGCGGCGGCACCGGCAAGGGGCTCTTGATCATCGACGACCTCGTCGATACCGGCAAGACTGCGCGCATCGTGCGCGACATGCTGCCCGACGCCCATTTCGCCACGATCTACGCCAAGCCGATGGGCCGGCCGCTGGTCGACACCTTCATCACCGAAGTGTCGCAGGACACCTGGATCTTCTTTCCGTGGGACCTCGGCCTGTCTTTCCAGCCGCCGATGCGGGACGGCGCGGCGTAAGCCTTTCACCTCTCCCCGTTGGGGAGAGGTCGAGCGGGCGAAGCCCGGTCGGGTGAGGGGGCCTATCGATAGGCCGGTACCCCCTCACCCCAACCCTCACCCCAACGGGGAGAGGGGGCGCAGCAGCGTTTGCCTGATAGTTAGAGTTTCAACTGTCGGCATTGCGGAGTGATTGACCATGCCGCTGCAAAACCGCGTCACGCCGTTTGGCGACATCGTCGCGACACCTGAGCGCGGGATGTTCACCGGCAACCGCGGCATCATCCACGATCCCTCAACAAAAACGCTGCTCAATAAACGCTGGAGCAATCCGGCGTGGATCACCTGCGTCTGTGAGTTCCGCGGCCGCCGCCGCGAGGTGATGGCGACGCGAAGCTGGACCGAGCTGTTCTTCCTCGACGAGGCCACCGCGCTCGCCGCCGGCCACCGTCCGTGCTTTTATTGCCGCCGCGACGAGGCGAATGCGTTCCGCGCTGCATGGGAAGAGGGCAACGGCATCAGCCGCGTGCGGGCGAGCGAGATCGATGCGGTGCTGCATGTGGAGCGATTGGATGGCCGCAAGAAGCGATTGCATGCGCTGCCATGTGCGATCGACGCGTTGCCCGACGGCGCGATGCTGGCTATGAACGGCGAAATTTACATGATCTTGCAGGGCAGGCAGCTGCGATGGACATTCGTCGGCTATCATGCCGTTGACATCAAACTGGTTGATGCACCTCTGTTGACGCCGCCGTCGACGCTGAAAGCGCTTCGCGCCGGCTATCGCCCGCTGCTGCATGCGAGCGCGCAACCATAGAACTCGTCATTCCGGGGCGCGGACGGCGTGAGCCGGCCGCGAACCCGGAATCCCGAACTGTTTTGAACATGCCGAGGTTCCGGGTTCGCTCGCGCTGGTGCGCTCGCGCCCCGGAACGACAGTCTGGGGCTTACCCCAACCGCTCCCGCGCGAGCTTCGCGCCCGCACCCAGCGCACGCAGCTTCGCTTCCGCGATGTCGCGATGCATCGGCGCCATGCCGCAATTGGTCGTGGCGACGATGTTCGCCTTCGGCACATGCTTCATCACCGCCTCGATGGTGGCCACCACATCCCCCGGCGTCTCGACCGCGTCGCTGGCGACGTCGATGACGCCGGC
The DNA here is from genome assembly GCF_007018645.1 of Tardiphaga sp. vice154. Taxonomy (NCBI): domain Bacteria; kingdom Pseudomonadati; phylum Pseudomonadota; class Alphaproteobacteria; order Hyphomicrobiales; family Nitrobacteraceae; genus Tardiphaga; species Tardiphaga sp. vice154. Next base: position 3,797,598 of record NZ_CP041399.1, on the reverse strand, counting down.
CTGCACGATCTTGCCCTTCAGCAGGGACAGCAATTCCAGCGGCACCCGCGAGTTGCGGCATTCGATCGCGACCTGCTGGATCGGACTGGCGTCAATCGCCGGAAAGATCTGCTCGTACTGCCGCCACTCGCTGCCCAGCGTGTCCTTCCAGTCGGTATTGGCCTTGATGCCGTAGCCGTAGCAGATGTGCACGGCGGTCTGGCAGGTCAGTCCCTGGGCCGCGCGCTCCAGCGCCTTGACGCCCCAGTCGGCCGCTTCGTCCATGAACACGTTGAAGGCCGGCTCGTCGAACTGGATCATGTCGACGCCGTCGGCCTGCAGCGCCAGCGCTTCCTGGTTGAGCAGCTCGGCGAAGGCGAAGGCCATTTTCACGCGGTCGCCGTAGTAACTGTCCGAGAGCGTATCGATGATGGTCATCGGACCGGGCAGGGTGAACTTCAACTTGTTCTTGGTATGCGCGCGCGCCGCCTGTGCTTCGAAGGCATGGACGCGGCCCTTCAGTTGCAAGGGCGCGACCACCTGCGGCACCATCGCCTTGTAGCGGTCCTTGCGGATGCCCATCTCGACCTTGTTGGCGAAGTCGATGCCACCGACCTTTTCCAGGAAGCCATGGACGAAATGCTGCCGCGCCTGCTCGCCTTCGGTGACGATGTCGATGCCGGCGTCCTCCTGCACCTTGACCGCCAGCAGGGTCGCGTCGCGCTTGGCGCGCGCCAGTTCGTCACCGGAAGAACGCCAGGTCGGCCACAGCTTGTTGGGCTCGGCCAGCCATTCGGGCTTCGGCAGCGAGCCGGCGATCGTGGTCGGGAACAGCATGGCGTCTCCTCATGGTTTCTATTTGCCACCTATCTGCCATGTCCAGCCCGGCGCGTATAGGCATTGGCGCGCCGGCCAAGCGGCGCTAGGATCGATGAAAACAAGATGGGGAAACCATGATCGACCTGCATTACGCACCGACGCCGAACGGCTGGAAGATCTCCATCATGCTGGAGGAATGCGGGCTGCCCTATACGTTGGTGCCGATGCAGCTCGGCCGCGGCGACCAGCTCCAGCCGGAATTTCTCAAGCTCAGTCCCAACGGCCGGATGCCGGCGATAACAGACCATGCGCCCGCCGACGGCGGCGATGCGGTGAGCATTTTCGAGAGCGGGGCGATCCTGATCTATCTGGCGGAAAAAACCGGCCGTTTCCTGCCGACCGATTTGCGCGGGCGCCTCGAGGTGCTGCAATGGCTGATGTGGCAGATGGCCGGGCTCGGCCCGATGCTCGGCCAGAACGGCCACTTCCTGCTCTATGCGCCGGAGAAGATTCCCTATGCGATCGATCGCTACACGCGCGAGGCAAAGCGATTGTACGGCGTCCTGGACGCGCATCTCGAGGGCCGGGACTATATCGCGGCGGACTATTCCATCGCCGACATGGCGTGTTTTCCCTGGATCATGACCCACAAGGCGCAGAGCCTGACGCTGGACGACTATCCGAACATCAAGCGCTGGTACGCGGGTTTGCGTGCGCGGCCGGCGCTGCAGGCGGGCCTCGCGGTCGGCAAGCAGGCGCGGCAGCCGATGGACGAGCAAGCGCGCAAGATCATGTTCGGCGTCGACGCGCCGGCGCACGCGCAGCAGCAGCAATCTTAGCTGTCATTCCGGGGCGCATCGCGCGCGAGCGCGACGGCGAACCCGGAATCCCGAGATGTTTTGAACACGTCGAGATTCCGGGTTCGCGTTCGGCTGACGCCGCCCGCGCCCCGGAATGACAACACCGAGGAAACCCCGATGATCGAATTCTTCTTCGACTGCTCCAGTCCCTGGACCTATCTCGCGTTCCACAATATCCAGCCGTTGGCCAAAGAGTTCGGTGAGGACATCGTCTGGCGCCCGATCCTGGTGGGCGGCATCTTCAATTCCGTCAATCCAACCGTCTATGAATCCCGCAAGACGCCGGTGCCGGCCAAGGCGCGCTACATGAAGAAGGACCTCGCCGATTGGGCGCGCTCGTCGGGTCTGGCGATCAAGATGCCGCCCACGGTGTTTCCGGTGAACAGCGTCAAAGCGATGCGCGGCTGCATCTTCATGGCACCGGACATGGTGCCGTTTGCAAAGGCGGTATTCGAGGCCTATTGGGCCGACGACCGCGACATTTCGCAGGACGAAGTGCTCGGCGACATCTGCACGCGCGTGGGAATCGATCCCGCCAAATTCTTCGTCGGTATTGCGGATCAGGCGATCAAGGATCAGCTCAAGGCCAATACCGACGAGGTGATCGCGCGTGGCGGCTTCGGTTCGCCGACGATCTATCTCGACAAGACGGATATGTACTTCGGCAATGACCGGCTGCCGCTGATCCGCGAGGCGCTGCAGCGCCGACGCGCCGGCGCATCAGGCTCTGAAAGCGCCGCTTGATGCCGAGAGCCGTCGTTTGCCGCGCGCTCGGTCCGCCCCAAGATTTGCGCATTGAGGAATTTACCTCGTCGCCATTGCAGGGCGGGCAGGTTCGCGTCGCGGTGCGCGCTGCCGGCATTAACTTTCCGGACATCCTGATGACGGCCGGCGCGTATCAGCTCAAGCCGGATCTGCCGTTCACGCCGGGCATGGAAGCGGCGGGCGATGTCAGTGAGGTGTCTGGCGACGTCACCGGCGTGAAGCCCGGCGATCGCGTCATCGTCAAGCTGCGCCATGGCGGCTATGCCGATCAGGTGATCGCGACCCCGTCGCAAATCACGCCGCTGCCATCGACTTTTGATTATGCGGAAGGCGCCACGTTTCTTGCCGCCCATGGTACGGCCTATCATGCGCTGGTCGATCGCGCCCAGATAGGGCCAGGCGAAGTCTTGTTGGTCCACGGCGCGGGCGGCGGCGTCGGTCTCGCCGCAGTGGAGATAGGCAGGCTGCTTGGCGCAACGGTCATTGCGGCTGCTTCATCGGAGGACAAGCTCGCGGTCGCGAGGACGCGTGGATCGGATCACAGCGTGCTCTACGGCATTGAGCCGTTTCGCGATGCCGTGAAGCGGATCACCGGTGGCCGCGGCGTCGATGTGGTGTTCGATCCGGTCGGCGGCGAGGTGTTCGAGCAGAGCGTGCGCTGCATCAACTGGGGCGCGCGGCTGCTGGTGATCGGCTTCACCGGCGGGATCGGCATGGCGAAGACCAATCTGGTGCTGATCAAGGGCGCCAGCGTGCTCGGCGTGCGCGCCGGCGAGGCCGCGCGGCGCAATCCGGCAGTGGGCGAGGCACGCATCAAGGCGCTGCTGCAATGGGCGGAGCAGGGCAAGGTTCGGCCCAACGTCTCGCATCGGCTGCCACTGGAAGATGTGGCGCATGCGATGCGGCTGCTGATGAATCGCAAGGCGATCGGGCGCGTGGCGCTGATGATGTGAACGCTCGTCGTTCCGGGGCGCGAGCGCACCAGCGCGCGCGAACCCGGAACCTCTACATGGGACGATGAGCATCCCGGGATTCCGGGTTCGCTCGGGCTGCGCCCTCGCGCCCCGGAACGACAGGCGAGGGCTACTTGTATTCCCGCTCTTCCCACCACGGGAAATAGTCGGGCATGTCCGTGCTGACCTTGTTCCTGAAGTCCGCCGGGCGCTTCTCCAGAAACGCGATCACGCCTTCCTTGACGTCCTCGGAACGACCTCGTGCATAGATGCCGCGGCTGTCGATCTTGTGGGCCTCCATCGGATCGTCGGCGCCCATCATGCGCCACATCATCTGGCGGATCAGCGCCACGGACACCGGCGCCGTCTTGTCGATGAACGTTCGCGCCAGCGCGCGCGCCGTCGGCAGCAACTCGTCGGGCGGCACCACCTGGCTGACGAGGCGGCCTTCGAGGGCTTCGGCGGCGGGAAACACCCGGCCGGAAAAACACCATTCCAGCGCCTGCGAAATGCCGACCAGCCGCGGCAGGAACCAGCTCGAGGCGGCTTCCGGCACGATGCCGCGCTGCGAGAACACGAAGCCGAAGCGGGCATTCTCCGAGGCGATGCGGATGTCCATCGCCAGCTGCATGGTGGCGCCGATGCCGACCGCGGGGCCGTTGACCGCGGCAATCACCGGTTTCAGGCATTTGAAGATGCGCAACGTGACCTGGCCGCCGCCATCGCGCACTTTGTCGTCGCTGTAATCGACGCTGCCGTCGGCATGGCGTTTGACGGGGCCTTTGCGGGCATCACGGTCGAACGTGTCGGCGCCGGACGACAGATCCGCGCCGGCGCAAAAACCGCGGCCGGCGCCGGTAACGATGATGGCGCGGACGTTGTCGTCGGCGTCGGCGGCATCGAACGCCGCGATCAGCTCGGCCTGCATGGTGGCATTGTAGGCGTTGAGTTTGTCCGGCCGGTTCAGCGTGATGGTGAGGATCTGGTCGGCGACGTCATAGAGAATGGTCTCATAGGCCATGCTGGTTTCGCTCCCGGTATATTTTTGTTTTTAGTTTGTCATTCCGGAGCGCGAGGGCGAAGTCCGGGCGAACCCGGAATCCCGAGATGTTTTGCGTTGAACATGTCGAGATTCCGGGTTCGCTCGCGCTGGTGCGCTCGCGCCCCGGAATGACAGCTTGGGAAGAGTTGTAGCAGACGACGGGTGATGTGCCAGCCGCGTGCGACCTGGTCGCAGGCGGCGAGCTGGCAAGCGCGGCGGCGCTGCGATCGTACAGTGCCGCCGTTTGTGCAGGTCGCCAGCCTTAGACCGCGACCGGCAGCCGGGTTTCGATCAGGCGGGCGAACATGCTGGCGCCGATCGGCAGGATCTTGTCGTCGAGATAATAGCCGGGATTGTGCACCGGCACCGAGCCTTCCTGGCCGAGCCAGAAATACGCGCCGGGCACCGCCTGCAGCATGTCGGCAAAATCTTCCGAACCCATCTTCGGCCGCACCTTGGTGAAGACGTTGTCGTCGCCGACGATGGTGCGCGCGACCTCCTCGATTGCCTTGGCCTGTTCTTCCTGGTTGATCAGCACGCTGAAGCCGTCGCGGATATCGACCTTGATCTCGACATCGAAGGCGGTCGCCATGCCGGCGGCCAACGTACGCATCCGCTCGCGGATCTGCAGGCGGATCTTCTCGTCGAAGGTTCGCACGGTGCCGCACAGTTTGGCGTCGCCGGGGATCACGTTGTAGGCTGAGCCGGAGTGAATCTGGGTGATCGACAGCACCGCCGACTTCAGCGGATCGACATTGCGGCTGACGATGGTCTGCATGGCCTGGCCGAGGGTCATCGCGATGACCACCGGATCCTTGGAGCGCTCCGGCATCGCGCCATGCGCGCCGTAGCCGGTGATGGTGATGTCGAAGAAGTCGGCGGCGGCCATGCCGGGGCCGGGGAAGATCGCGATCTCGCCGTGGTTCATATCGGGCGCGTTGTGCAGGCCATAAATCTCGTCGCAAGGAAACTTGTCGAACAGCCCGTCCTTGATCATCGCGCGCGCGCCGCCGAGGCCTTCTTCGGCGGGCTGGAAGATGAAGTGCACGGTGCCGTCGAAATTGCGGGTCTCGGCGAGGTAGCGCGCGGTACCGAGCAGCATGGTGGTGTGGCCGTCATGGCCGCAGCCGTGGAAGCGGCCGGGAATCGTCGAGCGCCATTTCAGGTTGGTGTTTTCTTCCATTGGCAGCGCGTCCATGTCGGCGCGCAGGCCGATGCGCTTGGTGCCGGAGCCGTTGCCGCGGAGCACGCCGACGACGCCGGTGGTGCCGAGGCCGCGGTGCACCTCGACGCCCCAGCTCTCGAGCTTCTCGGCGACGATGCCGGAGGTGCGGACTTCCTCGAAGCCGATCTCCGGATGCGCGTGCAGGTCGCGGCGGATCGCGGTGAGTTCGTCGGCGAAACCTTCGATGCGGTCGAGTGTGGGCATGGGACTATCCGTTTGCAGGCGCGAGGGCGGGCGAGGGGGTGGTCGGCGTAAAGGGCTGGCCGTTGGGCTTGAGACGAATGCCCGGACGCAACCGGGTCCACGGCAGCACCGAGGTATCCGCCGGCATCGCGCCTGGCGCGGCGCAGATCAGCAGGGAGCCTGCGATCGGCTCGAAATCGGCGCGGAAATGCACCGAACTCTTGTTGACCAGGATGGATTCGGTGGTCGGCTCGATGCCGACGAAGCGGTACATCGCCTGGTCGGCGAGCTGCGCCTTGTGCGAGGAGATCACGACGCGGACATCGTCGATGCGCAGGCAGGCCGAGGGGCCCATGTCCATGTCGCGCCCGCCGTAATAGGGACCATTGGCGACGAAGATGCCGTCGGACAGTTTCTCGACCGTGAAGGTCGCTTCATAGGGCGCGTCGCCGGGAATGCCGGACTTGCCGCCGAGCGACAGCGTCACGCTGGCGCCTTCGCCGGCGGCGTGCGCGGCCGCAGCCGAGACGGGATCGTAGATCACGCCGATCGAGGCCTTGGTCGCCTTGTTGCGTACCAAAGCGGCGAGCATGCCGGTGGTGTCGGAATCGCCACCGGCGCCGGGATTGTCCTGGGTGTCGGCGATCACGATCGGCTTGCTCGCCGTCTTCGCCAGTTCCATCGCATGCCGCACGCCTTCGTCGGGCGTGTAGATCCTGCCGTCGAAATCATCCTCGTGGCCGCTGACCAGACGCACCACGGTATCGGCGGCGGCGTCGGCATCGGCTTGCGTCACGCCATAGGCGAACACGCTCGGGCAGCAATGCGGGAAGTCGGCGGCCGGAAAGCCCGGGCAGAACGACAGCGTCGGGACCTGATCGTCCTCGAGGACTGTGAGCATTTCGTAGATGCCCTTGGTCGGCTGGTCGTTGGTGCACTGCCAGCTGATCGGAATCAGGAACGGCAGCTGCCGGAACGCCTTGGCGAACTTGTTGCCGGCGAGCAGCAGGGCCATGTGGCGCGCGGCGGCGCGGCCGGTGTCGGCCATGTCGACATGCGGATAGGTGCGATAGGCGATCAGCGCGTCGGTGTTCTCGACCAGTTCGGGCGAGATGTTGCCATGCAGGTCGAGGCTGACGACGAAGGGGACGTCGGGGCCGATCACGGCGCGGACGCGGGCCGCGATCTCGCTCTCGCCGTCGTCGAGATGTTCGGTGACCATCGCGCCGTGCAGGTCGAGATAGACGGCGTCGAGCGGCAGCGCCGCCTGGATGCCGTCGACCATCTCGGTGACGATGCGCTCATAGGCGTCTTTCGTCACATGCGCCGACGGGCTGGCGCCGCAGGCGATGGTCGGCACCAGCTCCCAGCCGCGCGTCTCCGCGTCCTCGACAAAACCGGCGAGGCCGACATTGATGCCGCGCATCACGCGCAGCACGTCGGAGCCGTGCGTCATCGCCGGCCAGCCGCCGCCGTGTACGAAGGAATCATACGTCGCCTTGGTCGGCGCGAAGGTGTTGGTCTCGTGCAGGAAGCCGCCGACAGCGATACGGGTCATGAATGTCCAATCTAGGTCATCATTCCGGGGCGCAGCAGACGGCGTAGCCGGCTGATGCGAACCCGGAATCTCGGAGTGTTCATCGTCCCACGTCGAGGTTCCGGGTTCGCTCGCGCTGGTGCGCTCACGCCCCGGAATGACAGAGTGGGGTTAGATCGCCGCGGCCACCGACTCGACCGCGACCGGCCGGAAGTTGGCGAAATCCCATCCCCGTCCGGGCGCCGCGTCAAGCAGCTGTCGGGTATAGGCCTGTTGCGGATTTGTGAGGACTTCGCCGGCCGGACCCTGTTCCACCACGACGCCGTGCTGCATCACGGCGACATCGTCACAAATTTGCGCTGCGACGCGCAGATCGTGGGTAATGAACAGGATGCCGATGCCGAGCCGGGTCTGGATGTCGTCGAGCAGCCGCAGCACCTGGGCCTGCACGGATACGTCGAGCGCGGAACACGCCTCGTCCGCCACCAGCACGTCGGGCTCCAGCGCCAGCGCACGCGCGATCGCGATGCGCTGGCGCTGGCCGCCGGAGAACTGGTGCGGATAGCGCGACACGGCGTCGGCCGGCAGATCGACCAGTTCGAGCAGTTCGCGCGCGCGCGCCATCGCGACCTTGTGCGACGTGCCGTAATTGATCGGGCCCTCCGCAATCGATTCGCCGATGGTGATGCGCGGATTGAGCGAGCGGTACGGATCCTGGAAAATGATCTGGATCTTCTTGCGGTGCGGACGCAGCGCGGACCGCGACAGGTCGGAGATCTCGCGGCCGGCGAGGCGGATGCCGCCGGAGGTCGGATCGATCAGCCGCACCAGGCAGCGCGCCACCGTGGACTTGCCGGAGCCGCTCTCGCCGACGATGCCGAGCGTGCGGCCCTTGCGCAGCGTCAGCGTGACGTCCTTGGCGGCCGCGACTTCGCGGGCTTTGCCGAAGAAACCACGCTCGCGATAGACCTTGCCGAGTTCGTTGGCTTCCAGCACGATCGGGTTGAAGCCCGCTTCGACGCGCGCGTGGCGCGGCACCAGGCTCGGCACCGCCTGCAGCAGGTTGCGGGTATATTCCTCCGTCGGCGCGCGCAGGATGCCGTCGAGCGTGCCGGTTTCGACCAGCCGGCCCTGGCGCATCACGGCGACGCGATCGGCGATCTCGGCGACCACGCCCATGTCGTGGGTGATGAACAGCACGGCGGTGCCATGGTCCTTCTGCAAATCGCGCATCAAGGACAGGATCTGCTTCTGCGTGGTGACGTCGAGCGCGGTGGTCGGCTCGTCGGCGATCAGCAGCTTGGGCTCCAGCACCAGGGCCATTGCGATCATGATGCGCTGGCGCTGGCCGCCGGACAGGCGGTGCGGATAGGATTTGAAAATCCGGGTCACGTCGGGCAGGCGGACCTGGTCCATCATGTCGAGGATGCGCTTCTTGCGCGCCGTCGAATTCAGGTCGGTATGGGTGCGCAGCACCTCGTCGATCTGGTTGCCGACCGGGACGACGGGATTGAGCGCCGTCATCGGCTCCTGGAAGATCATCGCCATCGTGGTGGCGCGCAACTGCCGCAGCCGTCGGTCGCTGGCCTGCAATACATCCTCGCCGACCAGCTTGATGCTGCCGCCGGTCGCCTTCAGCGAATCCCGGGGCAGCAGGCCCATCGTCGCCAGCGAAGTCACCGACTTGCCGGAGCCGCTCTCGCCCACCACGCACAGTGTTTCGCCCTGGCGGACCTGCAGCGAGATGCCGTCGATGATCCTTTTGCCTTTGCCGTCCTTGCCGACGCCGACAATGAGATTGTCGACTTCGAGCACCAGCGGGCTGGTGTTGACGGCCTTGCCGAGCTGTTGGGTCAGTTGATCGTTCATCGGTGCGTTCACGTGGTCGTTCACTTGCCGGCCTCCCGCTGCTTCATGCGGGGATCGAGCGCATCGCGCGCCGCGTCGCCGATCAGGTTGACGGAGAGGATCGCGATCGACAGCAGCAGGCCCGGCCAGAAGATCAGCGACGGCTTGATCTGGAAGAAGGCGCGGCCCTCGGCCATGATGTTGCCCCAGGTCGGCGTTTCCGGGCTGATGCCGGCGCCGAGGAACGACAGGATCGCTTCGGTGAGAATGGCGGAGGCCGCGATGTAGGTACCCTGGACGATCAAGGGCGCCACGGTGTTCGGCATCAGATGCCGCCACATGATCTTCGGCAGGCTGGAGCCGAGCGAGATCGCGGCTTCCACATAGGGCTCCTCGCGCGCCGACAGCACGACGGAGCGTACCAGGCGCGCGACGCGCGGGATTTCCGGGATCGTGATCGCGATCATCACGGTGGTCAGGCTGGCGCCGGACAGCGACACCACGGCGATGGCGAGCAGCACGCTCGGCATCGCCATCAAGCCGTCCATCACGCGCATCAGGATGGCATCGACCCATTTGAAGAAGCCGGACACCAGGCCGATCACCAGACCGATGGCGACGCTGATGCCCGCGGCGCCGAGGCCGATCAGGAGCGAGATGCGGCCGCCATAGAGAATGCGCGCCAGCACGTCGCGGCCGTAGGCGTCGGTGCCGAGCAGGTATTTGGAGCTCGACGGCTTCAGCCGCTCTGCCGGCAGCAGCAATTGGGGATCATGCGAGGTCAGCCACGGCGCGAAGATCGCCGACAGGATCACCAGCGCAAGGCATACCGTCGCCACCGCGATGATCGGCGTCGAGGTGAGGAAGCCGAGGGACGGCCCGGCGCGCGTCGGCAGGGCCGTGTTGGGAAGTGTTTCGGTCGCCATTGACGGATTCCTAGTAACGAATTCTGGGATCGAGCAGCGAATACGCAAGATCGATCAGCAAATTGACCAGGACGTAAATGCCGGAGGTCAGCAGGATCATCGCCTGGATCACGGGGAAGTCCCGCGCCAGGACCGCGTCCACCGTCAGCCGCCCGACGCCGGGCAGGTTGAACACGCTCTCGGTGACGACGACGCCGGAGATTAGCAGCGCAAAGCCGGTGCCGATCACGGTGATGACGGGCACGGCCGCATTGCGCAGCGCATGGCGCAGCAGAACGCCGGACTCGTTGATGCCCTTGGCGCGCGCGGTGCGGACATAGTCCTCATTGAGCACGCCGAGCATCGCGGCGCGGGTCATGCGGGCGATCAGCGCGACATAGATAAAGGACAGAGCGATCGTCGGCAGGACGATGCGTTCGAAGAACGGCCCGAATCCCTTGAAGATACTCCGGAAGCCCTGCACGGGGACCCAGCGCAATTCGATCGCGAAAATCTGGATCAGCACATACCCGATCACGAACACCGGGACCGAGAAGCCGATCACCGACAGTGCCATCACGAAGCGGTCGATCCAGGTGCCGTGCTTCCACGCCGCGATGACGCCGAGCGGCACGGCGACAAGAATCGATACCAGCATGACGCTCAATGCGACTGATATCGAGGGTTCGACGCGCTGGCCGATCATCTGCATCACCGGCACGTTGGAGATCAGCGAGGTGCCGAGATCGCCGTGCAGCAGCCGGCCGATCCAGGAAAAGAACTGTGTATAGAGCGGCTCGTTGAGGCCGAGCTGGGTGCGGATGCGATCGAGCTGTTCCGCCGTCGCATTATCGCCAGCGAGAATCGCTGCGGGATCGCCGGGCGTCAGCCGCAGCAACAGGAACACGAACAGCGCGACCACGCCCATGACGGGAATGGCGGCGAGAACGCGACGAATGAGGTAGCCAAGCATGGACGTTCCTAACAGGCGCAGGCCGACGTCGACGACGTCTGGCAGCGCGGGTTCGGAAGCGATTTGGGCTCGTTGCAGATATTTTTCATGGTTCTCACTGTCGAAACGGACTTTATGCAGCGGAGCAAGAGCTGTGCCAGTGTTTTAGCCTTGGATTGCCGTCCGTGCACCGCCTATGGCGCGCAGACTGCCTTTTCCTTGTGCATCAATCCAGCGTCGCCAGCAAACCGGCCATCAGGCGACCGCGCTGCACAAGGCTGTCGATTTCGATGTATTCGCCAAGCGTGTGCATGTCGGCGCCGACCACGCCCAGGCCGTCGAGTGTGGGGATACCCATCGCGCCGGTGAAATTACCGTCGGAGCCACCACCAGAGCTCTCATGGCCGAGATCGATTCCGAGATCCCGGCCGATGGCACGGGCTTTTTCGTACAGCGCCATCGTGCCGGCGTCGGGCTCCCAGACCGGGCGGGTCACGCCGCGCGTCACCTTGAAGGTCACGTCGTTGGTGGTGCCGTTCAGCGCCATCATGCGCTCGATGCCTTTGTCGAGATCGGCCTGGCGCTTGGCCATGCTCAGCGCCTCGCCGGTGCAGGACGAGGCAACGCAATTGACCCATCGTCCGCCATGCACGACGCCGACGCTGAAGGTACAATCCGGCCCGGTCATCTCGTCGATGGCGATGATCTGGCGGGCCATCTCGCGAATCGCGGAGCGTCCGTTGGACAACGTCGCGCCGGAATGGCTGGGCTTGCCGATGGCCTCGAGATTGAAGCGCGCGATCGCATAGCGGCCGGTGACGACGCCGCGGCCGCCGCGGCCGGCGGGCTCCGGCACCAACACATATTTGTTGCGCGCGGCTTCCGCCTCGATGATGTCGCGGGTCGACGGCGTGCCGACTTCCTCGTCCGGCGTGAACAGCACGGTGATCGGCAGCGGCGTGGTGAAGGACGCGCGGGCGAGCTGGCGGATCGCTTCGAGCGAGAGGTAATTGCCGCCCTTCATGTCGCAGATCGCGGGGCCGTAGCACTTCGATCCTTCGCGGCGCCAGTTCAGCTTCTCGATGGTGCCGACCGGATGCACGGTGTCCATGTGCCCCGCGATCAGAATGCCCGGCTCGCCGAATTTCGGATGCGGAAAGCGCGCGCGAACGCAGCCGCCGAATCCCTGGCGCCCTGCGATGCGCTCAACGGTCGCACCCATGATCGCCATGTCGCGCGCGGCAAGATCGAGCATGCTGTTGACGGCATTGGCGTCCCACGTCGGGCTTTCGCACTCGACCCAGACGCGCAGCCCTTGCAGCATCGCATCGACATCGAACGGCAGGTTGGCGGGATTCATCGGCAACTTCCTTGTGGATGAGAATATCACGCGTCGTCGCACGGGTTCGCGCGAAGCCGCACGCGAAGCCGTACGGCGAGGTCTAGCAGCACTGGATTTGAATTGGCAAATCGGCGGCGCGCGTGTGAAGTGCATTGCATCAATACCGCATTGACGTGCCGCGTGCTTGATGCAAGTCTTTGATGTCTAAAAGATAAAGACAGCGTGCCAACGCCGCCTAAAAATCTATCGCGTTGCATAATGAATCATCCACCGATGATGAGTTTCCAATCAGGAGAGACCGATGTCTTACATCTCACGCTGGCGGCAGTCCGCAGCGTTTTCCAAAGTGACGCTGTCCGGCGTGCTCGTCGCGGCTGCATTGGCACTGCCGGCGTTCTCGCTGCCGGCGCTGGCAGCCGGCAAGACCATCACCGCGGTGATGCATTCCGATCTGCGGGTCATCGATCCGGGCATCACCACGGCGTACATCACGCGCGATCATGGCTACATGGTTTACGACACCTTGCTGGCGATGGACGCGAACTTCAAAGTTCAGCCGCAGATGGCGAGCTTCAAGGTCTCTGACGACAAGCTGGTCTACACCTTCACGCTGCGCGATGGCCTGAAGTGGCATGACGGTCCGCCGGTTACGGGAGAAGATTGTGTTGCCTCGCTGAAGCGCTGGGGCAAGAATGACGGCATGGGCCAGAAGCTCATGGACTTCACCAAGAGCATCGAGGCGCCCGACGCCAAGACCATCGTGCTCACGCTCAAGGAACCCTACGGCCTGGTGATCGACTCGATTGCCAAGCCGTCGTCCCTGGTGCCCTTCATGATGCCGAAGCGTCTGGCCGAAACGCCCGCCGGCAAGTCGATCGCCGAGCAGATCGGCTCCGGTCCGTTCAAGTTCGTGCAGGCTGAATTCCAGCCCGGCGTGAAAGCGGTCTATGAGAAGAACAAGGACTACGTGCCGCGCTCCGAGCCCGCGAGCTGGGCCGCCGGCGGCAAGGTGGTCAAGGTCGATCGCGTCGAGTGGATCACGATGCCCGACGCGCAGACCGCGGTGAACGCCCTGCAGTCCGGCGACATCGACTTCATGGAGAACGGCCCCTACGATCTGCTGCCGGTTCTGTCCAAGGACAAGGAGCTCAAGATCGAGGTCCTCAATACGCTCGGATACCAGACGCTTGGCCGGATGAATTTCATTTATCCCCCGTTCGATAACGTCAAGGTTCGCCGCGCCGCGTTCCTGGCGATGAACCAGAAACCGGTGCTCGACGCGCTGGTGGGCAATCCCGAATACTACAAGATCTGCGGCGCGATGTTCGGCTGCGGCACGCCGAATGCGACGGACGCCGGTATGGAAACCGGAATCAAGGGCAGCGGCATGGCGGAAGCCAAGAAGGCGCTGGCCGAGTCCGGTTATGACGGAACCCCCGTCGTGATTATGGCGCCAACGGACGTCACGACGCTGAAGGCGCAGCCGATCGTGGCAGCCCAGCTGCTGCGCGATGCTGGCTTCAAGGTCGAGGTGCAGGCCACGGACTGGCAGACGGTGGTCACCCGCCGCGCCAGCCAGAAGCCCGTCAAGGAGGGCGGCTGGAACATGTTCTTCACCAACTGGGTCGTCGCGGACATTCTGAACCCGGTCTCCAACGTCTCGACGCAGGGCCGCGGCAAGACCGGCGGCTGGTTCGGCTGGTATGACGACGCCAAGATGGAAGAGCTGCGCGACAAGTACGCCCGCGCCGCGACGCCGGAAGAACAGAAAGCCGCCGCTGCGGAAGTGCAGGCCCGGGCGCTTGAACAGGTCGCGTATCTTCCGCTCGGCGAGTATCAGGTGCCGAGCGTATGGCGCACCTCGCTGACCGGCGTGTTGCCGGGCGCCGCTACCCCGGTGTTCTGGAACATCGACAAAAAGGACTGATCCGCGCCGCTTCGGCGGAGGATTGATCCTGCGGCTGCGCCGGCCCGAGCGATCGGGCCGGCGCAGTGCGTTTGGGACATGCGATGGAGCTATTTGCGGCGTCGCGGATTGGCTGTAGAAGCGTTGCCAAGATCGGGCATCGCTTTCCTCTGGTCCCGCACGAGACATCACATGACGAACAGCGGCAGCAAATACACCGCCACCACCTATGGCGAGCGCGTCGAACAGGCGATCGGGGCGGGCGACGTCGATGCCTTGATCGAATTCGCCTATGGCTATCCGTGCCGTTGCACCAAGCTGAAGGGCGAGCCGCTCTGCGTCTGCCAGATGCAGGCCAAGGCCTTGCGCGAAAAGGTCGTGCCGTTGCCGCTGTTCAGCGGCAAGATCGAGCGCACGTAAGGCTCGGCCGCCAGCAATTGAAAAACATGCGTTGACCCCGCTGCCGAAAAACGTGAAGTAGGCCCGGCGCGGACGTGGCGGAATTGGTAGACGCAAGGGACTTAAAATCCCTCGATGGCAACGTCGTGCGGGTTCGATTCCCGCCGTCCGCACCAAGCACCACCCCGGCCTCAATCCGGTCACCGGCCGGTGCTTTACGCAACCTCAACGTTGTCGGGGTACCAAACTGGATGATCGATTTACATTCCCCCTGGGTCGCACGCGCGGCCATCGTGGCGCTGGGCATCGGCCTGGCCGGATGTGCCGGCATTGGTGACAGCTTCATCTCCGGAGCCTTCGTCGATCCCGCCAAATATGAGCTTTACGACTGCAGCCAGCTCGACACCGAGCGCAAGACGATGGCCAGGCGCACCGCGGAGCTGCAGGGGCTGATCGACAAGGCGCGGACCGGCGCCGCAGGAACGGTGGTCGGCGAGGCGGTGTATCGCAATGATTACATCTCGGCGCGGGCGTCGGCGAAGCTGGCGGAAGAGGCCTGGCAGCGCAGCAAATGCACGGAGACCGCGCCGCCGATCCTGTCGCCGGCAGCCGCCGCGAAGCCGACACGGCCTCGCTAACGCCAGCAAACTCTTTCCTTCACGGCACCCAGTCATAGATCCAGTTCTGCCGGGCCTGCAGCGCCGGCGCGCCGAGCGCCCGCATCGCCAGATCGCGCGCCAGCGCCATCGGTCCCTGCAGATGATAGATCTGGCCGGATTGCCGCGCGGTGCGCTGCACCCTTCCGACCCGCGGCGCGCGCAGCGCCGCATAGCGCGCCAGCGCGGCCGGAACGGTCTCGGGCTCTCGAGCGGCATCCGCCAGGCATTGCGCCAGCACGGCGGCATCCTCGATCGCCATGCCGGCGCCCTGGGCGGCGAACGGCAGCATGGCATGGGCGGCGTCGCCGAGCAGGGCCACGGGGCCTGCGTTCCAGACGCCGCCATCGGGCAGTGTCGACAGCGGCCAGCGCCGCCATTCGGCGACGGCGCCGATCAAAGCCAGCGCCGGCGCCGGCCAGCGCGAAGCCCGGAAATGGTCCGCGATCTTGGTCGCGCTTGAGTCGGCGTCGTCGAGCCGGCCGGGCATGATGACGACCACATTGACCTGCTCGCCGGAGGACATCGGGTAGGCCACCAGATGCGCCCGCGGCCCCATCCACAATTGCACGCGGCGTGGCGGGAAGGCGCAGGGCAGGCGGCTGTTCTCGATAGAGCCGCGCCAGGCGACCTGTCCGGAGAAGGTCGGCTGCACGGCGGGAAACAATAGCTGCCGCACCTGTGAGCGGACCCCGTCGGCGCCGATCAGCGCCAGCCCCGGCGCCTCGCCGGGAATTTCCACGGAGCCGTCGTCAGCGATGCTGAAACCGCTGAACGGGTGGGCGAGTTGCAATTCAATCTGCGAATGATCCTGCACGGCGGCCAGTAAGGCGGCCTGCAGGTCGGCGCGGTGCATGACCCAATAGGATGCCGTGTCAGACGCGGCGAAGGGCAGGCGGCTCACTTCACCGCCGCTGCGCGCCGTCATGATGCTGACGGCCTCCGGCCTCGTTGCAACCGCCGCAAGGCGGGGGCCGAGGCCGAGCCCGATCAGCACGCGGCTGGCATTGGGCGACAATTGCAGCCCGGCACCGACCTCCTGCAGCCGCTCAGCCTTTTCGTGGATGCAGACCGAAAAGCCCCGCTCGGCCAGCGCCAGTGCGGCGGTCAGCCCGCCGATGCCGGCACCGGCGATGACGATGCGGCGCGATCCTGACACCGACCGGGATCAGGCGACCTTGTCTTTCAGCACGCATTCCGGCGGGCGAGCCTCGCCGGCGCCAAGGTCCGCTGCGAAGCGGTACAGGGTCGAGCAATAAGGGCAGATGATCTCGTTGTCGTTGCCGAGGTCGAGGAAGACGTGCGGATGGTCGAATGGCGGGTTGGCGCCGACGCACATGAATTCCTTCGAACCGATCTCGATGATCGGGACGCCGGCATCATTGTGGAAGTGCGGAACGACGTGGTCGGCCATCTTGATCTACCTCTGCTCGCAATGGCGGCGAACCAGTTGCCGCGCGCCATTCAGTGCGACGCACCATAGTGTCCCCCGAAGATGATTCCTAGGGAGCCGGAAGCAGCCCTGACCGTCGCCTGCGGGCCGACTGCAAGTCGGTGCGATGGAGCAAATTCGACACAATCCCGTTGGGTTAGAGAAGCCCTTCTTTCGTCGGGGCGGTTGTGTCTAAAAAACGGCATACCATCTCTGCTCGGGATGCATGATCAGGACTGGCGGATGCGATACCGGCTCGACACGGCACTGACGGGGGTTGCGGTCTGCGCGACCATCGGCCTGTTGCTGTTGCCGCAGGCCCGCGACGCCGGCGCCGTGCTGGTGGCGCAGGACGATCCCGTCGCGCTGGCCGACGCGCAGGTTTCGGCAGCCATGCGGACCGATCCCGGCGTGCTGGCTCGCAATATCGAAGAAGCGTTGGCCGCCAAGGATGCCGATCTGGCCAATAGCTTCGTCGAGCTCGCCGCCGCCAGGCAGGTACCTCTGTCCGCAGATCTGACCAAGCGTGTCGCTGACGCCGTCACCGAGCAGAACTCCGCGTCGAATTTCGCCGCCAAATTCGCCAGTGGTTTCGTGACCGGGCAGGCCGACGATATTGGCAGCATGTCCGGCACGGTCGCCGGCGACCTGTTCGTCTACGGCGACATTCGCGACGTCGTCCGCGAGGGCAAGCATCTGGCGATGGGCGAGGACGCCGATCATCTGATTCTCGGGCTGGCTGCCGCGGGGCTCGCCGTCACCGCGGCGACTTACGCCACCGTGGGCGGCGCCACGCCGGTGCGGGCAGGGCTGTCGCTGGTGAAGGACGCCCGCAAGGTCGGCCGGCTCGGCGAAGGACTGACGGCCTGGGTGGGACGCTCGGCTCGCACTATCGTCGATACGCCGGCGTTAACCGGTGCGCTGGCCGATGCCTCGATGCTGCGGCCGGGCAAGACCATCACCGCGGTCAAGGCCGCCTTTCGCGGCGACAAGGCCGGCGATCTGGTCAAGCTGGCGCAGGATGCCGGCCGCGTCGGCGAAAAAGCCGGCGTGCGCGGCGCGATGGATACGCTGCGCATCGCGCAGGGGCCGAAAGATGTCGCGCGCATCGCCAAGCTGGCCGAGAAAAATGGCGGCCAGACCCGCGCGATACTCAAGATGTTCGGTCGCGGCGCCATCCTGCTGGCGGTCGGCGCCTTCAACATGACGATGTGGGTATTCTGGGCATTGCTGACGCTGTTCGGCTTCGTCTGCTCGATCAAGGCGGCGACCGAGCGCGTCACTTGGTCGTGGCTGCAACGCTCCCGAGCACGCAAGGCGCGCCGCGTGCTGCAATCGCGCCATGAAATGGCCTTGCGACCGACTCTGGCGGCGGCCTCGCTGCACGGCTAAACTGTGCCTCCCGCCGACCACCCAACACCCTCACCATCATAAACGGAATATTGGATGCCGAGTTTTCACAACGGCGCTGTTGAGATTGCCTATCTCGATGAAGGCGAAGGCGAGCCGATCGTCCTCGTGCACGGCTTTGCCTCCAGCAAGAACGTCAACTGGGTGTATCCGACCTGGGTCTCCGAGCTGAAGAAACACGGCAAGCGGGTCATCGCGCTGGATCATCGCGGCCATGGCGAGTCCACCAAACTGTATGACCCCGAAGACTATCATCTCGGACTCATGGCCGGTGACGTCCGCGCGCTGATGGCGCATCTGGGGATCTACCGCGCCGACATGATGGGCTATTCGATGGGCGCGCGCATCACCGCGCTGCTGGCCGCGAACAATCCGGAACTGATCCGCAGCGCCATCATCGCCGGTCTGGGCATCGGCCTGGTGATCGGCGGCGGTCCCGGCGAGAATGTCGCGATAGCGTTGGAAGCCGATTCGCTCGACGACGTCAGCGATCCCGTCGGCCGCACCTTTCGCGCCTTCGCCGACCAGACCCGTTCCGATCGGCTGGCGCTCGCCGCCTGCATGCGCGGCTCGCGCCGGCTGATGACAAGGGAAGAAGCCGCCGACATCAAGGTACCGACCCTGATCGCGGTTGGCACCATCGACGAGATCGCCGGCTCCGCGCAGGAGCTGCAACAGTTGATCCCGGGCTCCGAAGTGCTCGACATCCCGAACCGCGACCACATGCGCGCGGTCGGCGACCGCGTCTACAAGGAAGGTGTGCTGGCGTTTCTGTCGCGCCGGCCCTGAGGCTGGCCGGCCACCCTTGAATTGGCCGGCCGACAGCCCATTTCGGAGGCAGGCCTTGCACGCAGGCAATTCGTGTCCGATTAGGGAATGCCTGCAGAGTCAACGGCTTGGAAGGTGTTCTCGGGTTGACTGATGTTTCATCCGGCCGCCTTGCGCTTCGCGACAGCGCCGCTGGTTGTGCTATACTGCACGACCAAAGACAGAGATTTGCGAGTCCATCATGGCCGTGCAGAGCGTTAATTCGCAGACGACGAAACTGGCAACGCTGGATCCGATCTGGGATCGGATCCGCGCCGAAGCTGAAGACATCGTGCAGCGTGAGCCGGAGCTGGCGTCGTTTTTGTATTCGACGGTGCTCAACCATACGCGCCTGGAAGACTCGGTGGTGCATCGTGTCGCCGAGCGGCTCGATCACTCTGCGCTGTCGGGCGACCTGATCCGCCAGACCTTCGACGAGGCGCTGCGCGACGAGCCGGATATCGGCAATGCGTTTCGTGCCGATCTGGTCGCGGTGTTCGACCGCGATCCGGCAACCACGCGCTTCATCGATCCGCTTTTGTACTTCAAGGGCTTTCACGCCATCCAGTGCCATCGCCTTGCGCACTGGCTGCTGAACAAGGGCCGCAAGGACTTTGCCTGGTACCTGCAGAGCCGGGCGTCCGCGGTGTTCCAGACCGACATCAATCCGGCCGCGAAGATCGGCCGCGGCATCTTCCTCGATCATGCCACCGGCTTCGTCGTCGGCGAGACCGCGGTGATCGAGGACGATGTCTCGATCTTGCACGGCGTCACGCTCGGCGGCACCGGCAAGGAGAACGAGGATCGCCATCCGAAGATTCGCCGCGGCGTGCTGATCGGTGCCGGCGCCAAGATTCTCGGCAATATCGAGGTCGGCCATTGCGCGCGCATCGCCGCGGGCTCGGTGGTCGTGAAGCCGGTGCCGCACAACGTCACCGTGGCCGGGGTGCCCGCCAAGATCGTCGGCGAGGCCGGCTGTGCCGAGCCGTCGCGCACCATGAACCAGATGCTCAACGCGACCGGGCTGTGATTTTCGCGCCGCCTTGAACGGCGCTGGTGATTTCTCGACAAACAGCCTAGCCGCGGGCGTCGTCTCGCATTAAAGCTTCGCCATCAGCCCACCCCCCATCAATTGCATTGGAGACACCTGTGGACGTTCAGGAAGTCAGAAAGCTCGACGCCTATCTCAAGCGCGTGTTCGGCAACCAGAAGCTCCGCGTCGTGCCGCGGCCCAAAAAGGACGACTCGGCCGAAGTTTATATCGGCGAGGAGTTCATCGGCGTGCTGTTCGTCGATGACGAGGACGAAGATCGCTCGTTTCAGTTCCAGATGGCGATCCTGGAAGAAGACCTCGTCGACAACGGCTGAGCCTTTTCCCCTCCCCCTTGCGGGGAGGGTGGCCGCGCGTAGCGCGGTCGGGTGGGGGTAGCCCCACGGAAAACCGGTGCGTGGGGCTACCCCCACCCCGGCCTCCACTTCCAACGATGCTGCGCATCGTTGTCGTTCGGCCGACACTCCCCGCAAGGGGGAGGGATGTTACGACCGCCGTCCGTTCCCCCAATGCTACCCCCGCGGACCCGCCAGCTGCGTCGTCAGCGTGTCCATCGCTTCGCCGACGTCGCGCCATTGCGCCAGCCATGCGCGCGGGAAGCGGAAGCTGAGATCGGCGCCGTTGATGCGGCGTTCGCTCAGGCACATGCCGGGCGTCTTGCCGTCGCGGGTGCAACGCGCCACCAGAGCGGACTCATTCCCGATAAACAGGTCTTCGTTGCTGTAGGGCGTGGCATCGCGAAATGGCCGCGTCGCCAGTCCGTCCTGCGGCGCCATGACCTGATCGCTGTAGCGCGGATAGATCGTGCGCAGCCGCGTCTCCGGCGACATCACGTCATGATGTGCCGAGATCGACAGGAAGATGCGGTCGATCGGCTGCGGTGCCTCCTCGAACGCCTCGACGCTGACATGGCGTGGCACGTCGGTGGCCTGCAGCGACGGATACAGATAGCTCAGATCGACGCGTTCCTGCGGGCCCGAGTGCTTCTGCACCTTGCGGCGAAACGCGTGGCTGTCGACGTTGAACAGCGTGCCGCCGACGCTGACCGGGATCCGGTCGGGATCGCCGGCGCGAGCGCTCTGCCAGGTCGGCCACAAGAGATAGCCGATCAGCGCGATCGCGCCGAACGCCAGTGCCGCGCCGATCATGACCGGAACGAGGTGGCTGCGGGACTTGCGGCGGCGTCGCCGTATCGGGGATTGGGTCGGATAGGTGAGGGTCATGGGTACGCAGGTAAGAGACAGAACCTGGCGCCAATCAACCGCAAAACCCCCAGCACAGGGTTAACGCCGGGGCGATTTATTCGCCAGGAGTGGTAGCCATGGATTGCACCAAGGTCGCGCATTAACCTTCCATTAAGGATGTCGTGGCGCAGAACCCTGGATTTTGCGATCAAGGCGCGTTGTCGTGTGTAGGAAAGATCCTCGATGTCGCCGCAAGCGTTGAATTCCCTGTTTGAGCTGTGCATCGGCTTCGCACTGGCGGGCCTGCTGACCAGCGGATATCAGGCGCTGCTTCAGCGCCCCGCCGGCTTCGCGCTGCTGCAGCATCGCGCCAGGCCCACGGCCTTCGCCGCCGTGCCATTCCTGGTGTTCGCCGCGCCCTTCATCATCATGCGCAACACGCTGCTCGGCCGCCGCGTGGTCCAGCAATATCGCATCCGGTTCGTGATGATGGCGACCGTGCTGGCCGGCTTCTGGAGCCTGATGTCCGGCACGTTCGTGGTCATGACGCTGCGGGCCCTGGGCCTGCTGGCATAATCGCTGCAATCCATGCCAAGGTCTCCCGAAAGGGAGAACAAGAAACCATGGCGATCTACGAACTCGACGGGCAGGGCCCCGAACTTCCCGCCGACGGCAATTTTTTTATCGCCGACAGCGCAGAGGTGATCGGCAAGATCCGTCTGAAAGCTGCCGCCAGCGTCTGGTTCGGCGCCGTACTGCGCGGCGACAATGAATGGATCGAGATCGGCGAGGGCTCCAACGTGCAGGACAACTGCACCTGCCACACCGACAAGGGATTCCCGCTGACCATCGGCACCAACTGCACGATCGGGCACAACGTCATCCTGCATGGCTGCACCATCGAGGACGGCGCGTTGATCGGCATGGGGTCGATCGTGATGAACGGCGCGGTGATCGGCCGCAACAGCGTGGTCGGTGCGGGCGCGGTGATCACCGAAGGAAAGCAGTTTCCGGAAAATTCGCTGATCATCGGCGCGCCCGCACGCGTCGTTCGTACGCTGTCGCCCGAGCAGATCGCTGCGATGGGCAGCGCCGCGAAATTCTACGCGGCGAATGGCCCGCGGTTCAAACAGGGCATGAAGAAAATCGGCTGACGGGATTTCTTATCATCGCCACGCGACAGGCGCGCTGCCGCGTGGCGACCGCATGATGAAGAAGCATGAGGGCTACGTGCCCTCCGACTCCTGAGCTTCCATGGCGACGGCTATGCGTTCGTGGCCGGCGCTCCATAATGCATGTTCCTGGCTGCCATCCTGATATGGATTGGCCTCGGCCGGAATTCCGTCGCGGGCGGCGCGCTCGCCTTCGTCAGTGGGGTCTCGTTCGGGATCGGTCATGGGATGCCTTCCTGTCACTCGGGTGGTCGGATCATTCTTTCGCGCAAACGGATGTCTTACATACGGGGCGACTGTCGCCAATGCGGCTGTTTTCTCGACTTATCATAGACCTTATCGACACGACGGTTCAGCGCCTGCGCCACGCCGAGCCTGGCAAAACTGACCGGACCCCCGTGATCGGCCGCCTCGATCAGGCAGTGCATCGCGGTCTGCCATTCCTCCGCCTCATGCTCGGCTGCCGGCAGCCGCGTGATGTAGGCGCCTGCGTCGCGCAGACTGACCAGCACGGCGCCATCCGGCACCTCGATCGGCTCTCGAAACTGCTTGTCCCACGACATCGGGAAACTCCACGCAACGCTTTACACACTGAGTTCAAACCCTTCGGCAAGATTTTGTTCCGATCGGGAACCTGCGCCCGATGACGCGGTTGGCGTGCAAAGGAGATTCCGATGTTCAAAGCCTCCAAGCCAATGATTTTCGCCGCTGTTGCCGTTCTACTGTCGTCCATGGCGGCTTTTGCCCAGACCGGTGGGGGCGCCGGTGGCGCATCGGGAGGCGCGACGGGTGGTGCGGCGGGCACCAACAGCGCCGGCACGGCGAATTCGAGCGGCGGCATGGGCCGGACGACCGGCGCGGGGCCCGGGGGGGCGCCTGCGGTGGACGGCAAGCCGGCCACGGGCGACGCCAACGTCGATGCCCAGGACCGTGCCGTCGATCGCAAGGTGAAAAGCATCTGCAAGGGCTGTTGAACGGCGACGGCCGTCGAGCGCAGCGCGGTAGCGCGGATGTGAGCGGCCCGCGGCCCGATCGCATAGCTATTCGTCGCAACGATCCTATCTAACCGATACAAATCTACCGTAGCGGATGTGTTGGAGAATGGTGATGTTGCGCAAGATGGTGTTTGGGATGATGGCCGCGGCGGTTCTTGCCTTGGCGGCGCCGACCGAGGCTTCCGCGCGCGGTGGATATGGCGGCCACGGTTTTCACGGTGGAGGTTTCCACGGTGGCGGATTCAGGGGCGGCGGCTGGGGCGGTCGCGGCGTCGGCATCGGGCTGGGTCTGGGGCTTGCCGGCGCGGGCCTGTACGGCGGCTACGGCTACGGCCGCTACGGATATGGCGGCTATCCCTATGCCATTGGCGGCTATGATGACGAAGGTGGCTGCTATCTCGTGCGCCGTCGGATCATGACTCCGGCGGGCTACCGCGTGCGGCGGGTCGAAGTGTGCGAGTGATCGCTCTCCAGACACGCTGATGTGATCTTGCAACGGCTCCGGCATACCTCTGCCGGCGCCGTTTTGCGTCGGGCCTTGTCGGCTTGTGTTAGAATGGCCGGATGCTGGCGAACCTCGACGCACCCCATCTGACCCTGATGTTCTGCGGCATTGTATTGGCGCTTACGCTGGCGCTGGTCTGGCTGCTGTTCGAACTCGATCGCCGGTTCGGCAAACGCATCTCCGCCAGCGCGCTGGCGCGGTTTGGCTATTTGCCGGACGGCCGCCGGAAGCGCTGACCCAGCAGCGCGAGCCCGCGTCGCGCTTATCGGACGTCCCCCCCAAAAAAAGTTGCGGCCAGCGTTGGGGGAAGGCTGGCCGCACGCGATCCGGTCTGGGACGGGGAGGGGTGGGGAAGTGACCGGGTCGCGTATCTCGAAAAATTCGATATCAGCGGGCGCTGGCGGTGGCGACGGCAGGACGGTTGTCTCCGAGCGAAACCCAGACGTTCGGGTTGGACTGCGACTGCCGCTTGACGAAGCGGTAGCCGGTCTCGGTCCACGACACGACGTTCTCATTCTGGTTGTCGAGCACGTATTCGCCCTTGTCGGTCTTCACCGTCAGCACCGCATGTCCGTCGCCCTTCTTGTCGCGTACCACGGTGATCAGCAGTGCCTCGCGCGGCCAGCCCGCATCGATCAGCATCTTGCGCTTCAACAGCACGTAGTCTTCGCAATCGCCGTAGCCGTCGTCTGGCAGCGACCACTTCTCGACCACGCCCCAATGATCCTGATCGGTCATCGGCTTGATGGTCTCGTTGACCCAGCGGTTGACGCGCAGCAAATCCTTCCACGCCGTCTGCGTGATAACGATGTCGCGCGCTTGGGTAGCAGCCCCGCGGCAATCAGCGGGATTGTCCGCGCAGAATTCGATCCAGCCGATCGGCGAGCGCGTCGTGTCGCCCAGGCTTGCATAGCGTGCGTCGCCGGCATTCGCCGTAACTGAAAATCCGATCAGGAAAGCAGCAATCGCCATTCCTGTAGTTCGCCCCGTGATACCAAACATTGTGGCCCCCGTTTCTTGTTGGGACCATGTTTTGCACAGAGGCTTTGCGGCGCCGCTAAATCGGCCAACTACAATTGAGACGAATACGCTTCAAACACGCTACGTTTTCGAAACTATAGTTCGGGCTTTCTGGAGCCGAATTTAACCTTGCCGATTTGATTCAAACTTTACGCATTAAGCACGCCGCGCCGGGAAATGGCGGCTTTGCGGCGCAACCGTGGCTCGGCGTTAACGGGTAAGGCAGTTGTCAAACATGAAGAAGGCGGTATCCCGGGACAGGGATACCGCCTTTCAATCGCAACCAGATTGGGGTCAGGGAGGCTTGGTCGTTTACCCGGCGTTGACGCTGTCTTCCAGTGTCTCGGCGAGCTGCTCGTGAATGAACTCGATCGCGAAGCCTTCCTCGAGATGGCGGACGACGCGGGACTGCACCCGGCCGAGCAACACATGGCTGTGCAGCGGCGGACGCTTCTCCGCCGCGATGGCGGCGCCGGACAGCGACAGGTCGATGATCCGGCAGGTCATCTGGGTGCTGTCCTCGAGCGTGAGGACGCAGATCGGGTTGCGCGGCACGATACGGTCGTGGCGGCGGTCTTCCGGCAGGTTGAGGATGTCGCGGTTGGCAAGCCAGGTCAGCTGCGCCGCCAGCTTGTCGCGCTTGCGCGGGGTGGCGCCGACGGTCATCGCAAAGCCATTGTCGATGATGCGGGTCACCTTGCCTTCGACGCGGCCGATATGATCGAGATAGGCGATCACGCGATCGCCGATATTGCCGATGCCGGGGCCGAGCAGGGCCAGGCCGCCAGGCGACATATTGATCACCTGGCAGGGAAACTCGCGGCGGTCCGGCAGCATGTAGCGGCCGAGAAGGTGGACCTTCACGCGCTGGAAACGTCGCTTTTCTTCTGCCGCGGGCAGAATCGATCGTGGTTGCGCGAGCGCCATATGCCGTGCCGGTCAGCGGGTCGAGGGTATCACAACTCTACGTGGCTCAGGGTTAATGATGCGTTAGCAATCACGTCGTTTCATCGCCGATGGGTGTGAAGACGGCGCGCGACGCCAGACCGGATCGCTCAACGCAGCCCCTCATAGATCATCAGTCCGTGGGCGACCTTCAGCTTGCGCAGCGCGCGCGGTGCGAAGCGTTGCGGCGGGTGGGCGAGATAGCGGAACGAGGTCAGGCTGAAATAGCCGAGCCGGCCGCCGGCCTCGCCGAGCGGCGCCAGCAGGCCGGTCAGGCTGGTCGGGGTGTGGGCGCGCATGTTGAACGGCAGTAGCAGCAGTTCCAGTTGCACCTTGCGGCCGTCGTCGGTCACCGCGGTGACGCCGGCCACGGCCGCCAGCAGTTCCTCGGCCACCACGGTGACGATCTCTTCAATGTCGCGACGGTTGTCCGGCGCAAACAGCATCGGGAACGCCTGGCCCTTGAGGTCGCGGTCGAGCAGGGCGCAGACCCGCGTGCCGGCGACGCGGAACGGGAAACCGGCCGGCTTGTCGTAAGACAACACGAAAATATCGCCGAGCAGTTCGCGCACCGGACCGGGCTCGATGTCGCTGCGCTCCGGGGCGCGCGCGTCGCCGCGCTTGTCGTCCCAATAGGCAAAGAACTCTTTGCTGGATGGATGCTTCATCAACGCTCGCCTTGACCGGCAAATGGTCCGTGCGGGACATTTCTGTCCCGAATCCAGGCACCTCGTGCCCGCTACATCTTGTGCAGGTCAGACATTGCATCGTCCATGCCGCAGCCGCGTTTTCCACGGCGTTAACTTTAATTGCAGATGTTAACGTTTATTTAAGCATGATGGTGGCGTAGCGCTGGTGTTCGCGTAGTATGGTCGCGTACTACACATCGGCGCGGTACCTTGATGAGGCGCCGCGGTTGATACCAGGGTGGCTGACAACAGGTTTGGTCATCGCGCGCGATGCCTGGGACGGGGCAATTCGGATCCCGGGCAGGCATCCGCGGAAAGATCGATCCAGGTGAAGGGGGGGCGTCTCAGCGCTCTCCCTTTTTCTTTTTGGCGTTTGGTCGCTGAACCGGCGATGCGTATCGTATCCGGATTCAGCGTCGCAATGCATCGGGCCGCTCGTGCGCTGCCGCAGATATCACTATAATAAAAGATGCTAGAAATACTATTTACAATCTCTGATTGTAAATCCATGATTGACGTGCGGCGATCGAACCGGGGAGCGCGCATGACAACGGCAGACACCAGCCAGTCAAAGTATGCCGGGCCTGTCTGGCGCGGGGTTGATTACAGCCCGACCTGGACGGCATGGGTGGTGGGGGCCGGAGCGACGCAGACCGGCGATTCGGATTTCGCCAACGATGCCTTTCAGTCGCTATGGGCGGCCAATTTCATGGCCGCTCCAGGCGGCGACACCAGCCTCCCGACCGACAACGGCAACAACTATCGCAACGATCTGCAAATCATCGCTGATGCGGGGCTCAACCTCGTTCGCCTGTATAACTGGGATATGGCCCGGGGCACGACAGCAACATCCAATGTCGGACTGGACCACATCAACTTCCTCGATGCCGCTGCCGGCTTTGGCCTCAAGGTCGTTGTACCGGTGTCCGACTGGTTTCTATCGGATGATCCCAATGCCTGGAATTTTACCCCGGCGCCGCTTCCGTCGAACTACGATTTTGCGAATGCACCTGCAGCCATTCAGACGGATTTCAGCCAGTTCGTCGCCAGCGTGACGGACCCGACGACCGGCAAGATACATTCTGCCGTTCATTCCATTGATGTCGGAAATGAGGGCGATATTGGCCAGGGTTTGAACGGCCAGACCACGCCATCCAGCTTCTTGTACCGCACCATCTGGTGGATCGTGAATTTGCACCAGCAGATCAACGGCGGCAGCCCCGGTCCGGACGGCAGCCCGGCGGTGAATGGTGCAACGCCGGTGGTGCCTTCGACCGCCACCTTCTCCAATGGCGACCAGGGCCTGGGCATCGGGAGCTGGTTCAACTGCCTCATCGCCGGCGTGGCCGCCAACCAGCAGACGCCCACGGAAATGGATGGCCACAGCAGTTTCGACGTGGCCGTGACCGGGCTCAAGGCTGCGGATCCCGCCTGGGAGCAGTATTACTATAACAGCACGAATATCAGCCAGGTCTCGACGGCAACTCCTTTCGGCAACACCCTGGCCGCGACGCTGGCGCTGTACGATTCCGGCGCTTCCCCTTGGCCTGGCGCGGATTGCACGGTTCCGTTGCTGCTGATGGAGTTGTTCACCCCCAACCGTACCGCTTTTCCCGAGCCTGCGGATCAGGCGGTTGCGGCGGTGGGGCAGGTGACCGATCTTGAAAGCTATCTGGCCCAGAACAGCGCCGGCACAGCGAGCAGCAGCACCTATCTGATGGGCTACAATTATTTTGAATTCAATGATGAGCAGCAGGTCAAGCTGACCGGGCTCTACCAATACGGGGCCACTTTCAATCCGGCGGCAACGGGGACGACGAGTGTCTTCTACAGCCCCTATCAATTCCCCATCATGGCATTTCCGGTCTATTCCCTCGTCGCCACGCCCGGGCCGAATGGCAGCGGCACGCTGATCGATGCTTTGACCCAATGTGTGCCGGGAAACATCGTCGCTGTTTTCGGCGAGACGGGCAATTGGCAGGCGACCTTCTATACCGGTGCGCCGATCCCCTCCTGGGTGACCACGGGCATGAGCGTGTGGGGCGCCAACATTCCCGCCAGCACCACCGTCAACGTGCCGACACCAGGCCCGGGCGCGGTGGACATGACGGTCGTATTGGTCTGTGCCGGGTCGCAGGCCAGCAACCCGTTCACGGTCGAGACGGTGACGCTGAGCTTCTATTGAACGCTTGTGCGCCACAGCCGGCATTGCTGACATGCGATCCGTCCCGGCCCGCTGCGGCCATCGCGCGCTTGCTTCGCCGGCGTAAACCCGCCTATTTGGGCGATCGCTCGCATGAGCCCGCTGACCAGGCCCTTGACCGTTGGAATCCACCGTCCCCCCGCGTGAGCCCATCCTGACCCTGCCGGGGGCGCTGACCGCCTATGTGGCGCTGCTGGCGCTGATCCATGTCGGCCGGCTGTTGCTGCCCCCGGAACTCGACGACCTCGTCATCGAAATGTTCGGTTTCATCCCCAAGCGTTACGACCAGACGCTGCTGGCGATGCCATTTCCGGGCGGCGCCGGCGCCAAGATCTGGACCTTCGTCAGCTACTCGCTGCTGCACGCCAATCTCAGCCATATCGGCTTCAACGTGCTGTGGCTGCTGCCGTTCGGCAGCGCGCTGGCGCGGCGCTTCGGCGCGGTCCGGTTCTTCGTCTTCATGGCGGTGACGGCCGTCGGCGGCGCGGCCGCGCATCTGCTCACGCATGAGCACGAGCTGGCGCCGATGATCGGCGCTTCGGCCTCGGTGTCCGGCGCGATGGCCGCCGCGATCCGCTTCGCCTTCGTGCGCGGCAGCTTCCTGTCGTTCAACCGCGGCGATGCCGACGAGGCCGCGCGCGTCCCGGCGCAGCCGCTGCTGCGCGCGCTGCGCGATCCGCGCGTGCTGGGATTTCTGGGCGTCTGGTTCGCGGTCAATATCATCTTCGGGGTCGGCGCGATCGCGATCGGGGCCGAAGGCGCCAGCGTCGCCTGGCAGGCGCATATCGGCGGCTTCTTTGCCGGGCTGCTGCTGTTCTCGCTGTTTGACCCGATCCCGCGCAGAAGGCCTGGCGCCGGCGTTGCGGCCCCAGACAGGCCTGACCTGCGCTGAGCGCAGGCCGCCGCCTTGCGGGGTCGGCAGGATTGATCCACATTGCCGAAGGGACAGGTGACCTTGGCGGGGCGATGTTACGCTTTTCCGCGGCGTTGTTCTTTGACTGCCCGGGATCTTGAGTGCCCAAGAATAAGAGACGCCCACCCAAGGGCGAATTCGACTTCAGGAGGCGACGATGACGGTACGTGCAATCCTCGATTCCAAAGGCCACCAGATTATCCACGTCGGGCCGGACGACACATTGTCGGTGGCCATCAAGCTGCTGTCGGAGCGCAAGATCGGTGCGGTCTTGGTGATGTCCGGGCAGCACCTCGACGGCATCCTGTCGGAACGCGACATCGTCCGCGTGATCGGCGAGCGCGGCGCCTCTGCGCTGGACGAACCGGTACAGGCGGTGATGACGCGCAAGGTCATCAGTTGCAAGGCGACCGACACCGTGGGCGCGCTGATGGAGATGATGACTTCCGGCAAGTTCAGGCATCTGCCCGTCATGGACGGCGACAAGATGGTCGGGCTGATCTCGATCGGCGACGTCGTCAAATGGCGGCTGCGCGAATTCGAGCATGAGCAGGAAGCGCTGCGTGACTATATCGCGACGGCCTGATTGCACGTGGGGACGGCTTGAATTGAACGGCGCATGCGTCTGCGCTAGGGTTGGATCCTCCATCCCAGCATGAGCCGACTGAAATGGCGTTTGCGTCCGTCGATCCTATACTTGGCCTTTCTCCTTCGGACCGCGACCATCGAGAGTAGCCGCGGCAAAACCCGGACGTTCAGGTTTCGATCAGCGCCTCGTGCGTGGACTGGGGGGCGACTTCCCCGATCGCTTCGCGGATCGAATCGATCGCGCGTTCGGCGGCGCGGGAGCCGTGCGCGATCAATTCGTCGGCACGGTGGAAGTCGAACCAGCCGATATGACCGATGCGGGGCGCGATCAGCATGTCCGGCGGATCGCCGGCAAGGCGCGCCCGGGTGATGCGGTCCTGCATGATGTTGAAGGCATCGACCATCACCGAGGAAATGCCGGGCCGGCCGCGGCTGCCGAAGAACTCGCGTTTCATGGTGCGCTCGGCGGAGAACAGCCGGCTGAAGCCGCGCTTCGGCGGCTCCTCCGGCTCGATCTCCGGTTCGATCGGACGCGCGTGGGCGCCGTGCGAAAAGATCGTCGTACTATGGCCGAACACGTCGTTGCTGAGGTTGACGGCAATCATGATTTCCGCGCCGAGCGCGCGCGCCGCCGATACCGGCACCGGATTGACCAACGCGCCGTCCACCAGCCAGCGGTCGCCGACCAGCATCGGCGAGAAGATGCCGGGCAGGGCGTAAGACGCGCGCATCGCGTCGACCAGCCGGCCATGCGTCAGCCAGATCTCGTGGCCGGTGCGGACTTCGGTCGCCACGCTGGCGAATTTCAGCGGCAGGTCCTCAATCACGGTGTCGCCGAGCGAGGCCTCGAGCTGGGCGGCCAGCTTGTTGCCGCCGATCAGGCCGGAGCCGTTGAGGCGGATGTCGAGGTAGCCGAGGATGTTGCGCGGCTGCAGGCCGCGCGCCCATTCTTCCAGCGTGTCGAGCTGGCCCGCCGCGTAGGCGCCACCGACCACGGCGCCGATCGAGGTGCCGACCACGACGTTGGGGACGATGCCGTGGGCCAAAAGGGTGCGCAGCACGCCGATATGGGCAAAGCCGCGCGCAGCCCCGCCACCCAGCGCCAGCCCGATCACGGGGCGGCGGACGCTGCCGAGACCTGGTCTGCCGAGACCTGGGCTGCCAATTCCCGGCTTGTCACGGCCATTCGCGCCGTTTTCGTTGCGCCCCATCAGATTCTCCAGCACGAACTCACTCCTCAGCCGGCCTGATTCAGTCGACGGCCGCATATTTATTCGGCCCGGCCGAATGACGCCAGACGGTACCGCATTCATGATTTATGCCGCCGAACATCGCCTTAGGCAGTAAATACGACGCCGTGGCGACACGTCCGCCGGACGGCGTACATTGCCGGTGGATCTCGCGGCATTGTGTAGGGTGCCAAGTGCAGGCTTGAATTTGCCGCGTTTTCGGTGAAAAGCAGGGCGATGATGGCACTGGGCGATGATTTGGTAAGAGCCGGAAGGGGCCAACGCTTGGCATGCGCGCTGGCGCTGGCCTTGCTGTCGACTTTTCCAGCCGGTCCTGCCTTGGCCCAGTTTTTCAGCGATCGTCCGCCGCCGGTGCCGCCGGGCTCGATCCCGGGCGTCGAGTCCGGCCCGGCCATCAGCTTGGCACCACCTTCGGGGCCGGCTTCCGCGCCTTTGCTGCCGGCGCCTTTGACCCAGCCGCCGGTCGCCGCCGTGACGCCGCCGGTGCCGTCGCCGCTCCCCGTCAGCCCGGCTGCGCCCGCGCAGGGCGTGCTGGCGCTGACCGCTCGCTACGGCAAGGACATGTCGGTGATCGGCAACGGGCTGGTGTGGCGGGTCTATTCCGACCGGCCGGACGAAACCGGCGCCTTCAAGCTGATCCGCGAAGACCGTGGCGCGACCCCCAATATCGTGCTGCCGCCCGGCAGCTACGTGGTGCATGTCGCGATGGGGCTGGTCAGCGCAGTGCGCCCGGTGACGATCAAGACCGACACCGATCGCGAATCCTTCGTGCTGCCCGCCGGGGGCCTGCGCATCGAGGGCCGCGTTGGCTCCTCTAAAATTCCGCAGAACCAGATCTCGTTCAGTATCTACAAGGGCAGCCAGTTCGAGGCCGGCGAACGCGCGCCCTTGCTGCCGAGCGTGCCCGCCGGCGACGTCGTGCTGCTGCAGGAAGGCACCTACTACATCGTCTCCAACTACGGCGACGCCAATTCGACGGTGCGCTCCGACATTCGCGTCCAGGCCAGCAAGCTGACCGACGTCACCATCTCGCACCGTGCGGCCGTGATCACGCTGAAGCTGGTCGGCGACAAGGGCGGCGAGGCGCTGGCCAACACCGCGTGGTCGGTGATCACCCCGGCCGGCGACGTCATCAAGGAATCGATCGGCGCCTTCCCGCGCGTCGTGCTTTCCGAAGGCGAGTACCGGGCCATCGCCAAGAACGAAGGCAAGGTGTTCGAGCGCCCGTTCAAGGTGGTCAATGGCGTCGACGGCGAAATCGAAGTCGTCGCGCGCTAGCGCAGAAGAACGACAACAAGTATCAATAGCCGTCGATATGTCATGCTACTGTCATGGTTCTGAATTCGTCCTAACCATCACGCGACTTTAAAAATTCATAATGCTGGATTGCGCGTCACGGCGGCGGATCGTTTACATCACGTTAAGCAGCATGACCCGAATACCGTCTGCACCACAAGGATGCAGAAAGGAACGTCGTGACTGCGGTCAGACAATACGCCGGGCAACCGGATAGCAAGTTGCAGGGTGACGTTCCGGTGCTGCAGCGCAAGTGGCACGCCGCAGTTCGGCCTGGCCAGAATTTGCCGGGCTATGAAGAGGTGATGCTCGGCAGCCTCGGGCGCCTGGCCGATCACATCGTACTGCTGGTGGGCGACGGCGCGTCATGGCGGGTGTCGCGGAGCGGCCGTTACGTGCAGCACTGGCTCGGCGACGAGCGCTGGGACATCCCGCTCGATACGCTTTCGCCGGATTGCGCCACGGCCCTTTCGGAGGCTGCAGGCTGCGCGCTACAGACCGGTCGGCCGCGCATCTCCTCGGTGCATTGCGTCCGTAACGGACTGGTACAGACCTACGAAATGCTCGCGCTGCCGACCGCGTCGCGCTGGGGCAGTACGCTGATCGGAGTCTACGTCAATGAGCACGGGCCGCGCTACAATCTCGTCGATGCGATCTTTTCGGCCACCAATGAAGGCATCGTGACGCTGGCGGCGATCCGCAACTCTGCGAGCCAGGCTTTCGACTTCCAGATCGTGCACCTGAACGATGGCGCGGCAAGACTGTTGAAGGCGCCCTCGACCGGGCTGCAATGGTGCAGGTTGAGTGCTGGCGGCCACGCGCTGTGCCTGCCGGACGTGCTGCAATGGCTGCTATCGATGATCTCGCGCGGGACCAGCGACCAGTTCGAGATCGACAGCGCCGACCGCAACCTGCGGCTCAGCGCTACCGCGTTCGGCGATCTGTTATCGCTGACGATCACGGACGTCACCGACATCAAGCGCCGCGAGGAATCGTTCCGGCTGCTGTTCGATGCCAACCCGATGCCGATGTGGGTGTTCGATGCGGAGACGTTGCACTTTCTTGGCGTCAATGACGCTGCAATTGCGCATTATGGCTATGATCGCGCCACCTTTCTTACCATGGAGCTCCGGCAGATCTGGCCGGAGGATGAATGGGACGCGCATACGAGGTCGCTGCAGGAGATCGGCGATGCCTATCAGTCTGAGCGCAACTGGCGGCACATCAGGGCGAATGGCAGCGAGATCCAGGTTCTGACCTACGGCCGCCGGGTGTCGTTCGAGGGCCGCGACGGCTTTCTCGTCGCCGTGGTGGACATCACCGAGCGTCGCAAGGCGGAGGCCCGCGTCGCGCACATGGCGCATCACGACGGCCTGACGGGCCTCGCCAACCGCGTGATGTATCAGGAGCGGCTGAACCAGGCGCTGCAGCAGGCGCGCTCGGATGCCGAAGGCGGCATCGCGGTGCTGTGCATCGACCTCGATCTGTTCAAGAACGTCAACGATTCCTTCGGTCACCCGATGGGCGACCGGCTGCTGACCATGGTGGCCGCGCGGATGCGCGCCAATGTCCGCGGCAGCGATCTGGTGGCGCGGCTCGGCGGCGACGAATTTGCGATCGTGCTGGCCGGCGAGATTGCGCCCAACGACGCCAATGATTTCGCGCTCCGGCTGATCCATACGCTGAGCGAACCCTATGACATGGACGGCATCGAGATCGTGATTGGCGCCAGCGTCGGCATCGCGCTGTCGCCCGGCGACGGCGACAACAGCGAAGAGCTGATGCGCAACGCCGACATGGCGCTGTACCGCGCCAAGAACGACGGCGGCGGCGTGCATCATTTCTTCGAGCGCGAGATGGATCTCCAGGCGCAGAAGCGCCGTGACATGGAGATCGACCTGCGGCGCGCCTTTGCCAATGGCGAGTTCGAGTTACACTACCAGCCTTTGGTCGATCTCGCCGCGGACCGCATCACCGGCTTCGAGGCGCTGTTGCGCTGGAAGCACCCGGACAAGGGCATGATCTCGCCGGCGGACTTCATCCCGGTCGCCGAGGACATCGGCCTGATCGTCACGCTCGGCGAATGGGTGCTGCGCAAGGCCTGCGTCGAGGCCGCGAAATGGCCGGACGATATCAAGATCGCCGTGAATCTCTCACCGGTGCAATTCCGCAACCGCAATCTGGTGCAGGTGGTGATCGCGGCGCTGGCCTATTCCGGCCTGTCGCCGCTTCGGCTGGAACTGGAGATTACCGAGTCGCTGTTCCTCGCCGAAACCGAAGCCAATCTAGCGGTGCTTCACCAGTTGCGCGCGCTCGGCGTCCGCATCTCGATGGACGATTTCGGCACCGGCTATTCGTCGCTCAGCTATCTCCGGAGTTTTCCGTTCGACAAGATCAAGATCGATCGCTCCTTCATCAAGGATCTGGTCGGTCGCTCCGATTGCATCGCCATCGTGCGAGCGATTTCCGGGCTCGGCCGCAGCCTCAACATCACCACGACCGCCGAAGGCGTCGAGACCGTCGACCAGCTCGACTGGCTGCGCGCCGAGGGCTGCACCGAGGTGCAGGGCTTCCTGTTCAGCGCCGCGAAGCCGGCGTCCGAGGTGGAAGAGTTGTTGCGCCGGTTCGGCGCGCGGGCGTCGGAAGCGGCGTAGCGCCCGACATTGTCGTTCCGGGGCGCGAGCGCGGCAGCGCGAGCGAACCCGGAACCTCGATGTGTTTTGCGATGAACATTTCAGGATTCCGGGTTCGGTCGCAGCTCGCGCTCCTCCCGCCCCGGAATGACAGCTAGAATCTGGTGACCAACTTCGCCAGCTCCGGCCGAGGCCGGTCTTCGTTCGGCTTGGTCGGCTTGCCGATGTGGATGAAGCCGGCAATCTTTTCGTGGGCACCAAGGCCGAGGCCATCGAGCATGGCACGGTCGTAGGAATACCAGCCGGTCAGCCAGTTGGCCCCGAAGCCGAGCGCGGTGGCGGCGGTGACGAGGTTCATGCAGCTCGCGCCGGCCGACAGCTCCTGCTCCCACGGCGGCACCTTTGGATGCGGCTTGATGCTGGAGACCACCGCGATCACCAGCGGCGCTTCCATCAGGCTGTTCCTGGCGCCGTCGAGATCGGCGGCCGAGGCCTCCGGTTTACTGCGCGACAGCGCTGCGGCGATGACGTCGCCGGCGCGCGCACGCGCATCGCCCTCGAATACGATGAAGCGCCACGGCGCCAGCTTGCCGTGATCCGGCACCCGCGCGCCGATCGTCAGGATGGTGTCGATTTCGGCGGGGGAGGGGCCGGGGCCGCTCATCTCGCGCGGCTTGACGGAACGGCGGGTCTTCAGGAAGTCGATGATGTCGGGCACGGCGATCTCTTCGGCAATGGGACTGCCGATACCGCTACCACGCGAAACGGCCCGCGTTGAGGCGGGCCGCGATCATTTAGATCGAATGTGACCGCGCGATCGCGTGATCGCCCGGCCGTTCAATCGCTTAGCCCCTGGCCGGCATCTTGCCGGCGCGGTCGAGCAGATCCTTCGCGAGATCCTCCAGGATCTCGCGCGTCGCCAGAAACAGGCTGTGGCCCTGGTCGGTCTCGAACGCCAGCGCCACGACATGCGGGCGGTTGGGATCCGGGATCAACTGATAGGCCAGGATCGGGTAGGCGGGGATTTCCTGTTCGTCGGTCATGCCGCGTCCCTCGCCCGCTTGACGTCCGGCGGCGTGGCTTCCTCGACCAGTGAGGCCAGCGCGTCGGTCAGCGACATCACGGTCTGCTTTTCGCTGCCGAAGCGGCGGATCGAGACCTGGCCGGTTTCGGCTTCCTTCTTGCCGACCACCAGCATCACCGGGATCTTCATCAGCGAGTGCTCGCGGACCTTGTAGTTGATCTTCTCGTTGCGCAGGTCGATCTCGACGCGCAGCCCGGCTTTTCGCGCGGCGGCGGCGACGGTCGTCGCGTAGTCGTCGCCTTCCGAGGTGATCGTGGTGACCACGATCTGGGTCGGGGCCAGCCACAGCGGGAAGTTGCCGGCAAAATGCTCGATCAGGATGCCGATGTAGCGCTCCATCGAGCCGCAGATCGCGCGATGCACCATCACCGGCGCCTTTTTCGAACCGTCGGCATCGATGTAGAACGCGCCAAAGCGTTCCGGCAGGTTGAAATCGACCTGCGTGGTGCCGCACTGCCAGTCGCGGCCGATCGCGTCGCGCAGCACATACTCGAACTTCGGCCCGTAGAACGCGCCTTCGCCGGGCGAGATTTCGGTCTTGATGCGGTTGCCGCCCTGCGCCGCGATCTCCGACAGCACGGTGGCCATCACGCGCTCGGCGTGGTCCCACATCTCCTCGGTGCCGACGCGCTTTTCCGGTCGCGTCGAGAGCTTGACCGTGAGGTCGCCGTCGAAGCCGAAATCGGCATAGGTCGACAGAATGAGCTCGTTGATCTTCATGCATTCGTCAGCGAGCTGCTGCTCGGTGCAGAACACATGCGCGTCGTCCTGCGTGAAGCCGCGCACGCGCATCAGCCCGTGCATGGCGCCCGACGGCTCGTAGCGATGCACCACGCCGAATTCGGCGATGCGCAGCGGCAGGTCGCGGTAGCTCTTCAGGCCGTGCTTGAAGATCTGCACGTGGCCCGGGCAGTTCATCGGCTTCAGTGCGAACCAGCGCTTGTCTTCCGCCTCGTCGCCGGCGGACTGCGCCGCGAACATATTTTCGCGGTACCACTCCCAGTGGCCGGAGGTCTCCCACAGCGACTTGTCGAGAATTTGCGGCGCGTTGACTTCCTGATAGTCGCTGCCGAGCCGGCGGCGCATATAGGCGACCAGCGCCTGGAAGATGGTCCAGCCCTTGGCGTGCCAGAACACGACACCGGGGCCTTCCTCCTGGAAGTGGAACAGGTCGAGCTCGCGGCCGAGCTTGCGGTGGTCGCGCTTCTCGGCCTCCTCGATCTGGTGCAAATAGGCGTCGAGATCTTCCTGCTTCGCGAACGCCGTGCCGTAGATTCGCGTCAGCATCGGGTTGTTGCTGTCGCCGCGCCAATAGGCGCCGGCCACCTTCATCAGTTTGAAGGCGGTGCCGACCTTGCCGACCGAGGTCATGTGCGGGCCGCGGCAGAGGTCGAACCAGTCGCCCTGCTTGTAGACCTTGATGGTCTGGTCGGCCGGGATCATGTCGACCAGCTCGACCTTGAACATCTCGCCGTTGTCCGAGAACACCTGCTTGATGTCGTCGCGCGACCAGATTTCCTTGGTGAAGGGTTTGTCGCGCTGGATGATCTCGCGCATCTTCTTCTCGATCGCGGCAAAGTCTTCCGGCGTGAACGGGTCGTTGCGGAAGAAGTCGTAATAGAAGCCGTTCTCGATCACCGGGCCGATGGTGACCTGGGTGCCCGGCCACAGCGCCTGCACGGCTTCCGCCAGCACATGGGCTGCGTCATGCCGGATCAGCTCCAGCGCGCGCGGGTCGTCGCGGTTGACGAATTCGATCTTGGCGTCGCGCTCGATCGGGTCGGAAAGGTCGGTCACCACGCCGTCCAGCGCCATCGCGACGGTGCGTTTGGCGAGCGAGGGCGAGATCCCCTTGGCGATCTCGAAGCCGGTGATGCCGGCGGCGAATTCGCGCGCGGCGCCATCCGGGAAGGTGACGGTGATCTGGGCGGCGGGCGGCGCCGGCGGGGTGAGGTTGGCGAGGCCGAATACGAATCCGGGCGGGTTGCTGTCGGGCATTTTCATCTCCTGTGGCTCACTCCTGCACACGGGCGCAGGTAAGCAGAAGCGCGGTATAGCAGCCGAATGTGGCGTTGCAACAGGGGTTGGAGCGCCTGATTTGACTTGGATGCGGCTGCATCCTTAGACTAGCACATCTTGCCCGCGCCTCGCCCCTACGCCCCCACCGCCCTCATGATCGGCAATTTCGTCACCGGCATCGCTTTGCTGGCGCCGACGGCGATGTTGCACGAATTGTCCGACGGGCTCGGCGTCACCATTCGCGAGGCCGGGCTGCTGATTACCTTCGGCGCGATCGTGCTGTGCGTGGGTTCGCCGGTGACCGCGTGGCTGACCAGCCGGATCGAGCGGCGGCATTTGTTGATGGGCGCGGTGGCGGTGATTGCGGCGGCGGATTTCGCCTCCGCCTTCGCGCCGAATTATGCCGTGCTGCTCGTGATCCGGCTTTTGATGGCCGCGGTGGCGGCGCTGTACACGCCGCAGGCCGCCGGCACGGTGGCGCTGATCGTGCCGCCCGGGAAACGCGGCGGCAGCATCGCCTATGTGTTTCTCGGCTGGACGCTGGCTGCCGCCATCGGCCTGCCGCTGGTGACCTTCATCGCCAGCCGCTATGGCTGGCGCGAGGTCTATGCCGGCATCGGCGCGCTGAGCGTTCTCAGTCTGCTGCTGCTGGCCTGGCGGCTGCCGCGCGGGCTTTACGGCACGCCGGTCGATCTTGCGACCTGGACCGAACTGGCGCGCAACCGCCTCGTCGTGTTGCTGCTGCTGATCACCACGCTGCAGATTTCAGGACAATTCGTGATCTTCACCTTTCTCGCGCCGCTGCTCGGACAATTGACCGGGGCAGGGCCCGACGCGGCCAGCGCGGTGTTCGCGATCTACGGCCTCAGCGGCCTCGTCGGCATCCTGACCGCGACACGCATCGTCGATGGCTGGGGGGCGTTCAACTCCTCGCTGCTGGCGACGGCGCTGGTGCTGTCCGGCATGACGGTATGGTCGTTCGGCGCGGGCTCGCTTGCCGTGATGGCGGTCGGCGTCGCGATCTGGGGCATGGGTTTTGGCGCCACCAATTCGATGCAGCAGGTGCGCCTGGTTGGCGCCGCGCCGGCCGCTGCCAGCGCGTCGGTGTCGCTCAACACGTCGGTGCTCTATGTCGGGCAGGCGATCGGCTCGGCGATCGGCGGGATGCTGTTTGCCGGGGGACAGTTTCGTGCCGCCGGTTTTGTCGCGATGGGGTTCATGACGACGGCGCTGATCGCCGTGATCGTCAGTCGTCGCGTGGTGGCGACGGCGCAATCCTAGTCACTCGCGCACATCATGCACGCCGCGCCAGCGCGCATAGCGCCACGGCAGATACCACCGCGCCGTGGCTGGCGCTTGCGCCGGCACGTTGTCGATGCCGTGGGTGCCCCACGGATTACAGCGCAGCAGCCGCGCCAGCGTCATCCAGCCGCCGGCCCACAGCCCGAACCGCCCGATCGCCTCATCGCCATAGACCGAGCAGGTCGGCAGATGCCGGCAATGGTAGCCGACCAGCGGCGATAGCGTGTGGCGATAGATCCAGATCGCGCCGCGACCGGCGTTGCGCGGCAGGCGCATCAAAGTACCCGCGCAATGCGCGCAATCCGCTGAATGTTTCATAGGCGCATTGCTATCAGATTGGACGCGTTTTGCACGGTGCATCGGCACGCGCTCGAGCGGGCTATGCAAACGGGACACACTTGCCAGCAATCCGATCGCGATGCGGCAATTGAACTGGACGCCGGTAAGGGACCGGTTACGTTTTTGCATAACAATGATGTGACAGAATCGTAAACGTTGTTTGGGGCCCGTACCACTGCTCGGTAGAGCGCAGGGAAGGAACCGATGTGAGACACGTGACGTCGCTTCGCTCGGGCCGTCTGGCACTGTTTCGTGCCGCCGCCTTTTGCCTCGCTCTTCCCGGCCTGCTGGCCGTGGTCGGCGCTCCCGCTTATGCCGGCGCCGTCATGGAAGAACGCAAGCTGCCGATGCGCTTCACCTGGATTGCCTGTGAGCCGGACTGCCGCGGCTGGATCGGCGCGGTCGGAATCATCACCGGTGACACCGTCAAGGATTTCGAGGAATTCGCCCGCGGACGCGAACTGGCCGGCGCCACCGTGGTGCTGGATTCCAGCGGCGGCTCCGTCAATGACGCGATCCGGATGGGCCGGCGCTGGCGCAGGATGGGCCTGCTGACCACGGTCGGCACTACGGTCGAACTGCAGACGCTGTCCGGCCTCAAGCCGGCGGTGGTGCCGCAGGCCTATTGCGAGTCGATGTGCGTGTTCCTGCTGCTCGCCGGCAAGACGCGTTTCGTGCCCGACCAGGCGCATGTCCGTGTCCACCAGATCTGGATGGGCGACCGCGCCGACGATCCGCGCGCGGCGACCTATACGGCGCAGGACCTGATGATCGTCGAGCGCGATATCGGGCGGCTGGCGAAGTACACCTTCGACATGGGCGGCACCGGCGATTTGCTGTCGCTGTCGCTGAACGTGCCGCCGTGGGAATAGCTGCATGAATTGACGCCGGATGAATTGCTGACGACCAACCTGGTCACCACGCATGACGTGGCGGCGGTGCTGCCGCCCGGCAAGCCCGACGTGCCGATGGCCTCGCTGACGCCGAAGGTGGTACAGGACCGCTTCGTCAGCGCCATCGACGACTCGAAGACGCCGGTGGCGTCG
The DNA here is from genome assembly GCF_007018645.1 of Tardiphaga sp. vice154. Classification (NCBI taxonomy): domain Bacteria; kingdom Pseudomonadati; phylum Pseudomonadota; class Alphaproteobacteria; order Hyphomicrobiales; family Nitrobacteraceae; genus Tardiphaga; species Tardiphaga sp. vice154. The sequence continues at coordinate 3,756,344 of NZ_CP041399.1, read as the reverse complement.
ATCGAGCCCGTAACGTCCAGGCCGACCAAGACCGCTGAGGCGACGGTACCGACCGGAGGCGCGGCGGTCACGCCGGCGAGGTAAGGATTCAGGCCGGCGCGTTGCTGGCGGCCTTGGCTTCGATCTGGCCGATCGCGTCGACCACAGCATCGAAGGTCAGCAGCGTCGAGGCGTGGCGGGCCTTGTAGTCGCGCACCGGCTCGAGCAGCGCGATATCCGCCCATTTGCCGTCCGGCGGCGCGCCGTTTTCCTTCAGCATTTTTCGCACCGTCTCGCGCAACGCGCGCAGTTCTTCCGCGGTCGAGCCGACCACATGGCTGGCCATGATCGCGGATGATGCCTGACCGAGCGCGCAGGCCTTCACGTCATGCGCGAAATCGGTCACGACGGGACCGTCCATCGTGAGGTCGATCTTCACCGTCGAGCCGCACAATTTCGAATGCGCGGTGGCTGTCGCGTCGGGCGCTGGCAGGCGACCCAATCGGGGGATATTGCCGGCGAGGGCGATGATGCGCTTGTTATAGATGTCATTCAGCATAAAGGGCGCCTTGACCGTGAAACCGCGGGTTCCCTCGCCCGTACCTTGGCAGCCGGGAACCCATCCCTATATAGGATGGTAGCGGCGCAAGAAAATGCCTGCCGTGCTCCGGATCGCCGGAAATTGAGAATTCAATTCGGCAGGGCTGATGTTATTGTTGGGGTTTCAGGCGTCCGGTGGCTGTGCCATCTCCGTCTGCCCGGTGACACTCCGGTCCCAGGGACCGGTCGAACGGAGTTTATATGAACGCGATGATCAAGCCGCTGCGCGGCAAAGCCCCCGAGCCGAAGCCGGGCTTCCAGCCCTCCGAACTCGATCCGGCAGAATTCCTCGCCCCGGCGGTGAATCCCGACCAAATGCGGCCGTCGCGCGCCGAGGCCGAGCAGGCGGTGAAGACCTTGCTGGCCTATGTCGGCGAAAACCCGCAGCGCGAGGGCCTGCTGGATACGCCGCGCCGGGTGGTCGAGGCCTATGACGAGCTGTTCCGGGGCTATTACCAGAACCCCTCCGAGGTGCTGAACCGCACCTTCGGCGAGACCGCGGGATATGATGATTTCGTGCTGATCCGCGACATGGGCTTCACCTCGCATTGCGAGCATCACATGATGCCCTTCTACGGCAAGGCGCATATCGCTTATACGCCCGTCGAGCGTGTCGTCGGCCTGTCGAAGTTGGCGCGGCTGGTCGATATTTTCGGCCACCGCCTGCAGACCCAGGAACATCTGACGGCGCAGCTCGCGGCTGCTGTGGACGAGGTCCTGAAGCCGCGCGGTGTCGCCGTGATGGTCGAGGCCGAGCATACCTGCATGTCGGCCCGCGGCATCCGCAAGGAAGGCTCGCGCACCTTCACCACCCGCTTCACCGGCAATTTCCGCGACAACCCGGCCGAGCAGGCGCGGTTCATGGCGATGATCAACATGCCCTCGCGCTAGGCGCTTCTTCCACCCTCTCCCCTTGTGGGAGAGGGTGGATCGAAGGCGCGAAGCGCATTCGAGACGGGTGAGGGGGGGCCGCAAGCTCTGAGCCTCGCGACTACCCCTCATCCGTCACGGCCTTCGGCCGTGCCACCTTCTCCCACAAGGGGAGAAGGAAGAGGCCTCCGATTTTTTGAAAGAACCCCCGTGTCTCACGATCACGACCTCGAAGAATCCCTCGTGCTGCGGCCGAAATTCGACGCGGCCGGCCTCGTCACCTGCGTCGCCACCGATGCCGGCAATGGCGACGTGCTGATGGTCGCGCACATGAATGACGAGGCATTGCGCAAGACCATCGAGACCGGCGACGCCTGGTACTACAGCCGCTCGCGTAAGGCGCTGTGGCGCAAGGGCGAGAGCTCGGGCCATGTCCAGCGCGTGGTCGAGATGCGGATGGACTGCGACCAGGACGCGATCTGGATTCGCGTCGAGCAGCAGGGCGGGGCGGCCTGCCACACCGGCCGGCGCTCGTGCTTCTACCGCGCCATCACCCGAGGCGATGACGGTGCCGCCAAAGTGTCGTTCGTCGATGCCGGCCAGGTGTTCGATCCCGGACAGGTCTACCGCCAGGGTTCGTGACGCGATGTTGCTGTTAACTGCTCGTTAACCACATTGGCCCGATGGTCGTTGCAGCTTGGCGCCCTGACGGTGCCGGGGGCAGCACACATGGTCGACGCGACCAGTATCACATCGGCGATCGATACCACGCGCAGCCGGGTCACCGGCGCGATCAAGTCGGCTGCCGAAACCACCGGCACCAGCTTCGAATATCTGCTGTCCGCCGCCAAGATGGAATCCAACTTCAATCCGCAGGCGACGGCCTCGACCTCGTCCGCCAAGGGGTTGTTCCAGTTCATCGAACAGACCTGGCTCGGCACCGTCAAGGAAGCCGGCAATGCGCTGGGCTACGGCAAATATGCCGACGCCATCAGCAAGTCCGAATCCGGCAGCTATTCGGTCAGCGATCCCGCCGCGAAGGAAGCGATCCTGAAGCTGCGCGACGATCCGGTCGCCAGCTCGGCGATGGCCGGCGTGCTGACGCAGTCCAACGGCTTCAAGCTGACCGGCGCGATCGGCCGCCGCCCGACCGACGCCGAACTCTACATGGCGCATTTCATGGGCGTCGGCGGCGCGACCAAGCTGATCACTTCCGCCGAAAACAATCCGACGGCGTCGGGCGCGGCGCTTTTTCCCAATGCCGCCGCGGCGAACACGTCGATCTTCTACGACCAGGGCGGCCGGGCGCGCAGCGTCGCCGATGTCTATTCGGTGCTGTCGACGCGCTATGCTGCGGCCGCCGGTTCGCCGGTGACGCGCACCGCGCTTGAGACCGCCGGCGCCACCGGGGTTTCGGGAAGTGCTGCGGCGACGGCCACCGCGCCGGCCGCCAGCGCCGCCTATCTCGCCAGCTTCCCTGACCTGCGCAATGTCCAGGTCGCCAGCTTCGCGTCGGATACGTCCTCGGTGCCGGCAGCGACCTCGGTCGCGACGCAGGATGGCCCGATCTTCCGCACGCTGTTCCAGGCCGGCGACCGCGCGCAGCCGGTCTCCCAGGCGGTGCAGACGCTGTGGGGCAATAACGGCTCGCTGACCTCGGCGGCTCAGCCGGCCGTCGCGACGCCGCGCCCGCTTGATCTGTTCAGCGATCGCTCCGGCACGTTCAGCAACTAACTACACTTCGACTACACGATTCAATCCGTCATCGTCATCCTGAGGTGCTCGCCGTCTTCGGCGAGCCTCGAAGGATGCGGCCATGAAACGCCTTCGCTTGCGGCGCATCCTTCGAGGCCGTCGCTGCGCGACGGCGCCTCAGGATGACGGCGGAGTATGGTGCAGACGCCCCTGCACCCTTAACGAAACGTCAACAAACGCAACCGGTTATGGTGAACCCTTTGTTAAGTGGCATGGTTTATTTTGTCTGACAGTGGCATCGCGTTCCGGTGTCGATTTGTTGCGTTGGCCGGCAGAACCATGATCGTTCGGCAGTTCATTTCCTGGGTACGTACCGCGCCGGCGAGTGACCGCGCGGAAGCGACGCGCTCGCTGGCGCGGGCCTGGATCTTCTCCGATCTCACCGACGACGATCGCGCCGCCGCCGAAGGCGCGCTGCTGATGTTGCTCGACGATCCCTCGCCACTGGTGCGCCAGGCGATGGCCGACGTGTTTGCGCACGCGCCGTCCGCGCCCGCCGCGATCGTGCAGGCGCTGGCACTCGACCAGACCTGCGTGGCGTTGCCGGTGCTCGAACATTCTCCGCTGCTGATCGACGCCGACCTCGTCGATATCGTCGCCACCGGCGACAGCGAGTTGCAATGCGCGGTGGCGCGCCGCGTCACGCTCCCGGCGTCGGTCTGTGCTGCGATCGCCGAAGTCGGCTCCGCGGCCGCAGCGCTGGAGTTGATCGAAAATCCCTATGCCGAGATGGCATCGTTTTCCTGGGACCGCATCGTCGAGCGGCACGGCCATCTCGCCGCGATCCGCGAATCCATGCTGGTGCTGGACGACCTGCCGGCGGCCACCCGGCTGGCGCTGGTCGCGAAACTTTCCGACACGCTGACCCGCTTCGTGGTGGCGCGCAACTGGCTGAGCGCCGATCGCGCCGGCCGCATCGCCGACGAGGCGATGGCCCGCTCCACCGTCAATATCGCGGCGCGTTCGCGCGGCGACGAGATGCGCGACCTGGTGCGGCATCTGCGCCAGGCAGGCACGCTCACCGTCGGCTTGATCCTGCGCGCGCTGTTGTCGGGCAATATCGAGCTGTTCGAGCACGCGCTGGCGGAATTGTCCGGCGTGCCGCTCGGCCGCGTGTCGGGCATTGTCCATGACGGCGCCGGCCATACGCTGAACGCGCTGCTGCTGCGCGCCGGGCTGCCGGAATCTACCTATCCGGCGTTCCGCGCCGCGCTGGAGGCGCGCGACGAGATCGGCTTCATCGGCAGCGTCGGTGGCGCGGTGCGGCTGCGCCGCCGGATGGTCGAGCGCGTGCTGACGGTCTGCGAGACCGACGAGGCGGCGTCCGCCCCGCTATTGATCCTGCTGCGTCGTTTCGCGACGGAGTCGGCGCGCGAGGAAGCCCGCGTGTTCTGCGACGAACTGGCCGAACAGGCGCGGGCGTTCGAGTATCAGCCGCTCGCGGCGTAACCTTCAAAACTCTTGCGACATGCTCACTAACTTCATCCTGAGGTGCTTGCCCGAAGGGCAAGCCTCGAAGGATGCGGCGACGGACGCTTGCGGTGCATCCTTCGAGGCCGCCGCTATGCGGCGGCGCCTCCAGCCGAAACGCAATTGCGTTTCGGTGGGGATGACGGCGGAGATTGAGGAGTCGGAAACGGAAAACCTAGCCCGCCGGCACCAGGCTCGGCGCGGCGATCGTTTCGAGGTAGTCGGGACGGTGCTTGTTGACCAGCATCAGATAATCATCGGCGACGGCGCGCAGCTTGCGGCTGAGGGCCTGCGCCACGCCGGCGGTCTCGATCGTGTTGTGCTCGCGCACGATGGCCTGGATCGCCTCGATATGGTGCCGGATCAGATCGGCCGGTACCTGGTCGAAACTGGGGGCGTGTTCGACGATCCGGCACAGGCTTTCCGCCGCGGCCCCCGCGCTGGGAAAGCCGAACGTGGCGGCGTCGCCCTTGATGTCGTGCGCGGCGCGAAACAGCTCGTCGCGACCGGACGCGGTGACGCCGTCTCGCTCCAGCGCGGCGTGGGCTGCGGCCAGCCGGTCGCATTCGACGCGCATCCAGTTCTTGAACTCGCCGGACAGGCCCGCCAGCGCCTGTTCGGCGCGCGCTACGGGGTCGTCGGTCTCGCGGTCCTCGGTGCGGCGGATGGCACGGCGCAGCGTGTTCTGCGGCGTGATGATCTGGTGATCGGCGAAGGCCTCGATCTTCGGCGCCAGCGTCTTGTCCCGCGACATCTTGAGCTTCTCCAGCGAGGCGCGCATCATCCGGTGACGCGCGCTTTGTCCATCAGCGACGGCTGTTGCAGCACCTCGGCCTCGCCGCCATTGCGGCGCTCCGGCCCGATATAGGCCACCGTGGTGTTGCGCCGGCGGTCCGGCCCGAAATAGTTCTTGGTCTTGATGAAGGGGCGGGGATGCGCGACCACGCTCATGATGCGCAGGTACAAGGCCTTGGCCGAGATCGGCTTGGCGAGAAATTCGGTGACGCCGGCATCGCGCGCCACGGTCACGCGGCGCTTCTCGGAATGGCCGGACAGCATGATGATCGGCGCGTAGGGATTGCCCTTGGAATCCGGCTGCCGGATCATCTGCGCCAGCTCCAGCCCGTCGAAGATCGGCATCGACCAGTCGGTGATGACGATGTCGGGCACGTAATGGCTGTACATTTCCAGCGCGGTCGCGCCGTCTTCCGCTTCATAGACTTCGCGTGCGCCAAAGGAATGCAGCAGCGTCCGCAAGATCCGCCGCATGTGCGGATTGTCGTCGCAGACGAGGAAGCGCAGCTTGTTGAAGTCGATACGGAACATGTGGGGCCCGGACGGAGGCGGTTACGTGGTGTTAACTATAGGGCGCCGGGATTAAGGAAGGGTTGAGGGGGAGGAGCAGGGCGGACGCGGCACTCCCCGTCATTCCGGGGCGCGAAAGCGCAGCTTGAGCCAATCCGGAATCCCGAAGTTGGACGGATAGCGGTCAGGCTGGCCGCAGTTCGATTTGCGGCTGAACTAGCAAAACTGGAGCTGCCTGGGACGACGCGCGTCGCAGGCGCCGTCGCCCCCCTCAATACCCGAACTGCTCGCTCAATATCCGTTCCTCCAGGCTGTGGCCGGGATCGAACAGCATCCGCATCTTGATGGTCTTGTCGGAGATGATCTCGACGCGGCGGACGTCGCGGGCTTCGTCGTGGTCGGCGACGGCGGCGACCGGGCGCTTGTCGCCTTCCAGCACCTCGATCACCACGAAGGCGGTGTTGGGCAACAGCGCGCCGCGCCAGCGCCGCGGGCGGAAGGCGCTGATCGGCGTCAGCGCCAGGAGCGGCGCATTGATCGGCAGGATGGGTCCCCCCGCCGACAGGTTGTAGGCGGTCGAGCCGGCCGGCGTTGCCACCAGAAGGCCGTCGGCGATCAGCTCAGACAGCCGCTCGCGCTCGTCGATCAGGATGCGCAGGCGCGCGGCCTGGTAGGTCTGGCGAAACAGCGAGACCTCGTTGATGGCGTGGTGGACGTGAACCTCGCCGTGCACGTCGGTGGCGCGCATCAAGAGCGGATGGATCACGGTGTCCTTGGCGGCATCCAGCCTCGCGTGCAGGTCGACCGTCGAGTATTCGTTCATCAGGAAGCCGACGGTGCCGCGATGCATACCGTAGATCGGAATATCCGAGCGCATGTAGTCGTGCAGCGTCTTCAGCATCAACCCGTCGCCGCCGAGCGCCACGATGACGTCGGCTTCAGCCGGATCGGCATTGCCGTATCTGGCCGCAAGCTGCGTCAGCGCGGTCTGCGCCTCGACGCTGGGACCGGCGACGAAGGAGATCCGGTCATGTCGGACAGGCGGGGTCATGAATCGCGGGCCTTTGCGGCTGCTTGACGCGGGACGATGGCGCGGGCGTCGTCTAGCGGCGTTGCCGGGGATTGTCGAGCGGGCAGTTGAGGCGCTGGAAGTCGGGATGTCGAGCGCGGCCGCGGGGATGCGTTAACGGCGCGCGGGCCGTCCGTGGCCATAGCGCCGCTCCATGTCGGCGATCACGGCCTTTTCCGGCCGCAGTTTGGAGCCGGCCAGCCAGACCTCGATGACCTTGCCGGCCTTGCTGCGGCTGCGGCGCACGGCCTGGCCATAGCTGGCGTAGCCGGCGGCCTGCACGATCCGGCCGGTGTCGCGACCGGTCACCTCGATCTCCGTGGCGTCCATGAACGGATTGCCCATCACCGGACTGCCGACCAGCACGCGGTTGCCCATCGGCACCAGATCCGTCGCGCCGGACGCCGTCCACCAGCGCCCGGTCCAGTCGCGGACGCGGCGGGTCGGTGCGCCGTTCTTTGCAAAGGCGCGCAGGATATGCAGGGCGCCGTCGAGCCAGAACCACGCCCAGCCATCGCTGGCATTGCTGAGCACGACGATCGTGAGATCGCAGGCGGGTATCATTGCGGTGCGCGAGATATAGCCCTGCAGCCCGCCGCTGTGGCCGAACCAGTCCCAGCCGGCGAGGCTGCCGCTCATGATGCCAAGGCCGTAATAGTTCTCGACGGTCGAATCGGGATTGCGCCAGTGCCGGCGTGTCATCTCGCGCCGGCTGGCCGGCGACAGCACGCTGTTCTTCGCCTGCGGCGAAAGCTGCGCGAAGAAGCGCGCGACATCCGCCGCCGTGCTGACGAAGCCGCCGGCCGGCGTGATGGCGTGTTGCGGAATGTCGCCGGGCACCACGAGGCGGCGGCCGAGCGGCAGCAGCGGCGTGTGGCCGCCGGCCATCGGCGCCGCCCGCGCCAGCGGCGTGGCGGCCTCCGTCTCGCGCAGGCCCACGGTCTCGACGATCTCGCGCTCGATCCAGGTCCGGTAGGGCTCATGGGTGATGTTCTCGATCACCATCCCGAGCAGCCCGAACCCGATGTTGGAATATTTCAGCCGCGTGCCCGGCGCGATCGCCGGCGGCACGGCGAGTTCGGCCAGCAATTCGCGGGGGCTGAGGAAGGGCCGCTGGCCGGTGAACTGCCCGGCATCGGCGCCGTCGCGCGTCAAGCCGGCGCTGTGCGACAGGATCTGGCCGATCGTGGTGTCGGCGACCTGCGGATGCAGGCCCTCGACATAGTGGCCGACGGGATCGTCGAGCCGCAGCCTGCGACGCTCGCGCAGCTTCATGATGCCGGCCGCGGTAAAACTCTTGGAATGCGAGGCGATGCGAAACCGGTGCCGCGGCGTCATTTTCTCGCCGGTGACCAGATTGGCGTGACCGAGGGCAAACTCCGAAATGATTTTGCCGCGATGCGCGATGGCGATGATGCAGCCGGGTTGCTGCGAGCTGCGGATCTGGAAGTCCATCCAGAGACGAAAGTAGTCGATCGCAGGCTGGACCCACGGCTCCATCGGCAACTCCCGTCTGTTCGCCGGAGATTACGGCAGGGCGTCACGCAGGCAAAAAGATACCGGCACACCCCAAGATGCGCCGGTAAAATCAGCGTTGCAATGGCTCGTTAGTAGGTCGTGGCGGAGCCGGCCAGCGCCGAGGCCAGCGACTGGTATTCGGCCGAGCCGGTGCCGGCCAGTGCGCCGATCCTGGTCAAATGATATTGCGCCTGGTCGCGGTTGCCCTGTTCGATCTGCCACAGGCCGTAATACTGCCAGGTGCGGACGTGGGCGGGATCGGCCTTCAGCGCGCGTTCGTAATAGGCCTGGGCGAGCTGGTAGTCACCGAGCTTGCGGTAGGAATAGCCGATCAGATTGGCGACGTCGGCGCGCTCGTCATGGCCGAGCGCCTTGAGCTGCGCGATTGCGCTCGTGTAGTCGTTCTTGTCATAGACCGTGGCATAGGCGGCGCGGTAGCGCGCGAGGAAGGCGGTGTCTTCCAGCCGCGGACCGTTCTCGGCGCCCTTCTTCTTGTCCTTGGTTTTGCCGTCGGAGGCCGGCGGCGAGGAGGGGGTGTCGGTCCCTGCGGCAAGCGCGGTGGACAGAGGCGCCGTCACCAGCGCCATCGACAGCATCGCCAGCGTGGTCATCTTGATCGCAGTCCGGGTCATGCACGCGCTCCGTTTTTCTGATGAGATAATCTGGCACTAATGCCATTGATTGCAAACACCGGCTGGGCTCCGTCATTCCCGCGGGACGTCGTGCGAGGTGACGAAGATGTCACGCAGATGAACGAATACCGACTGGCGCCTTCAGAACCGGTTCAGCGCGCGGCGCCTAGGGTGGTGACATGAAGCGACGCCCGGCCAACCGACCGGTCACCTTCGTGAATGTGCACAGGAGACCACCATGTTGAAGAAATTGTCCGCCGCTCTGATCCTGGCTTCGCTGCTCGCCGCTCCGGCGATGGCCGCCACCCCCGAGAAGACGGCGCCCGCGCCGATCACCAAGCCGGTGGCCGCGACCGATGCCAAGCTGCAGGCGAAGCCGGCGGTGCGAACCGCTCATGCCAAGATGGCACGCCATCATCACCGTCACGTCCGCCACCACTACCGCGCCCACAAGAAAGTGGGTCTGCACAAGACCTTCAAGCACACCACGCACGTCGCCGTTAAGCATTCCCGCCGCGGCTGAGCCGTCGCGACCACGCCGATCGACCTCCGGCCCGCCGCCTTGCAGCCCAAGGCGCGGGCCGGATTGCGTTGCGGCGCGATGACGGAGATGCGAATTCCATTTCGGCGCCCGAACGTCTAGGGAAGGGCGGGCAATCGGGCATGGGATAACGGGTAGGTACGTGCGAATTTTTGCGAAACACGCCGCGATTTTGCTGCTTCCGCTGTGGCTGGCGGCCTGTGGTGGCGGCCCGTCCGGCGGCATCTCCTTCACCGACGATCCCGGCACCGCCGCGCAGCCGTTTCCGTTCAATTACAGGACCGATTTGCTGGCGTTCCTGCGCAGCTATCTCAACAATCCGGTCGGCGTGCGCGACGCGGCGATGGCGCCCCCGGTGCAGCGCACGGTGGGCGGCCGGCTGCGCTATGTCATCTGCGTCAACTATACCGCCATGGACGGGGACGGTAAGCCGCTGGCTCCGCAGCAGCTCGCGGTGAGCTTTGTCGACGCCCGGCTCGACCGCGTCGTCGAGGACACCGCCGCCGCCTGCGCCGGTGCCAGCTACGCGCCGTTCCCCGAGATGGAAAAGATGACGCGGTAGCTCTTCTTCCCTCGCCCCGCCCGGCGAAGCGCAGCTTCGCTAGGCGGGGCGAGGGAAGCAGCCTCACATGAACGCTTTCGCGATGGCATCGAAGCCGCGGCGCCAGGCGCGGGCGATTTCGGGATCGACCGGCGCGTCCTCGCAGGCCATCCGCACGATCACCAGCTCGGCGTCGGGGTTGATGTAGATGAACTGGCCATGGATGCCGAAAGCCATCAGCACGTTGCGGTCGCGGTCGATGCGATACCACTGGCTGCGGTAGCTGGCGCCCGGAAACAGCTCGGCGAATTCGCCGCGCGCCCAGGCTTCCGCATTTCCCTGCTGATTGATGTCGTCGATCCAGGCGCCCGGCACCACCTGGCGGCCATGGGCCACGCCGCGGCGGCGGATCATCTCGCCGAACCGGGCGACGTCATGCGCCGTTGCACAGATGCCGCCGGCGGCGCGCATCGCGTCCTTCGAATCCACGGTGATATAGGCGTCGTGCTGCGCGCCCATCGGCGCCCACAGATAGTCGCTGAGGATTTCGGCATAGGGCCGGCCGCAGGCGCGCTCATAGACCCAGCCGAGCACGTCGGTATTGGTCGAGACGTAATGAAACAGGCTGCCATGCCTGTTGCCGTCGGGCTGCTGCTCCGCCAGGAAGCTGCGCAAGTCGGTCGGCTTCTCGCCGGCGAGCTGCGGATCCCAGCCGGCGGCGCGCCGGTAGCGAAACACATTGCTCGTCGGGTCGACATAGTCCTCGGTGAAGGAGATGCCGACCGACATGTCGAGCAGATGGCGCACGGTGCAGTCGCCGCCATAGACCGACGACGCCAGTTCGGGGATGTATTCGGTCACCGGATGGTCGGGATCGAGCACGCCCCGCTCGACCAGGATGCCGCCCAGCGCGCCGCAGATCGACTTCGAGACCGAGAACACGATATGCGGCGTCGCGGCGTCCATGTCGGTGCCGTACCATTCGGCGGCCAGCCGACCCCGATGCAGCACCACCAGCGCGTCGGTGTGGGTGGCAGGCAGCGCGGCGGCGACCATGGTCTCGTCGCCGTCGTGGCCGGTGAACCGGATCTGGCCGACGTCGCGCAGGCTGATTTCGAACGACACCGGCTGCGCGCCGCGGGCGATATTCGCGGTCGGCAGCAACCGGCGGACATTGTGAAAGCCCCATTGGCTGAACGGCGCGCGGCGCCAGTTCGACAGCGTGACCTGCGCGCCATGCGCCGGGGGAAACTCGTTCATCAGATCGTTCGCAGCCATGGGCACTCCAAAGAAGATTGCAGCATCAAATTTGCGTGAGGGTTGAACCTATCCTTCATCCTCGATGCCGCAAACTGAACGGAACCGAAAGTGTTGCGGGTTTGTCGCACTCGGCTTCGATCGCGTTGCAGAGTGCTGCCGCAAGGCAACCAAATTGCCGCCACGATGTTTTTCGATGGTCATTCGGTAACTAGGGGAACCATCATGAAGAAGCTTCTGCTCAGCGCCTCGGCCATCGTCGCGGTTGCCGCGCTTTCCACCTCCGCCTTCGCTGCCGATCTCGCGGCGCGCCCGTACACCAAGGCTCCGGCCTATACCGCTCCGGCGCAGGTCTACAACTGGACCGGCTTCTATGTCGGCGGCCATCTCGGCGGCGCCTTCGGCGACAGCGCGAGCATCGGCGGCGACGGCGGCCGCTTCATGGGCGGCGTGCAGGGCGGCGCCGACTACCAGTTCGCCACCAACTGGGTGATCGGTATCGAAGCCCAGTATTCCTGGATGGACAGCAACAACACCGGCCGCCTGTTCCCGAACGGCACGCTGGTCACCGCCAATAACGACCAGCTCGGCTCGGTCACCGGCCGCCTCGGCTATGCCTGGGGCCCGGCGCTGCTCTACGCCAAGGGCGGTTACGCCTGGAAGGGCAGCAACGACATCGGCGTGAGCAACGCGGGCATCGCGCAGCCGTTCGCTACCTCGGGCAACGCCAAGGACGGCTACACCGTCGGCGGCGGTCTGGAATACATGTTCGCCCCGAACTGGTCGGCCAAGGTCGAATACCAGTACTATAATTTCGGCAACACCACCGTGACCTCGCTGGCGATCCCGACCCCCGGCAACAGCGCGAGCTACAACAACGACGAGCACACCGTCAAAGCCGGCCTCAACTATCGCTTCGGCTGGGGTGGCCCGATGGTCGCCAAGTACTGAGACACGTACTGAGACACGTACTGAGATCGTTCACATCTCTGACGAAAAGGCCGGCTTCACGCCGGCCTTTTTTGTGCGCGTTCGCCGCATGTCGGGCCGGCGGGCAGGGGCCGAGAATCGAAAGTAAACGAGTCCTGAATCCCCGGAAAAATAAGCCGCGAGACTTCTTGACCAGAATCGCCCGATGCTGTTTTGGCCATGAGAATCATCGACAACATCCTCAACGAGACCCTGCAGGTCGGCCTCACCGCCGCCCTGTTGTTCGCCTGCGCCATAAACGCCGCGCTGCTGTGGACGTGGCTGTAGGGCAGGGCTGCCCGGTCAGCCGTAATGATAGCGGCACTGGATGATCTCAAGCGCCTGTTGATCGGCGCTGCCGGTGACGCGGTAAACCAGCCGGTGCTCTCCCGAAATCCGCCGCGACCACCAGCCCTTCAGGCCATGTTTCAGCGGCTCGGGCTTGCCGAGACCGCGAAACGGATCGCGCCGAATGTCCCTGATCAGGGTGTTGATCGCGGCCAGCATCTTCGGGTCGGCGGCCTGCCAGTGCAGATAGTCGTCCCAGCCGTGATCGCTCCACAGGAGCTTCACGGCAGCCTTATATCGGGCCGGCGGTTGGCTCCGCGTCCGATGGCGCGCGCTCGGTGAGCCGCTGGTCGTCCGCCTGGTCGATCGATTGCGCCAGCCGGGCAGCATTGGCGGGGCTGGTCAGCAGATGCAGCGTTTCGATCATCGCCTCATATTCATGTTCCGACATCAGCACCACGCTGCGAGCATTCTGCCGCGTGACATGGAGCGCGGCCCGGCTGTCGCAGACCTCGTCCATGTAGCGCGCCAAGTTGCCGCGCAACTCGCTGTATGAAACGTGGGTCATGGCCATCCTCCAACGTACAGATATTTGTACGAGTGAGGCGGAATGTCAAACCATTGCCGACTTGCACCGTGTTGTCCGTCGGGTGTGGCTCTTGCGGACGGAGTCTGGTATCTGACGCCGTGAATGCCGGGCCGGTCCCCGTCCCGGCGCTCGGCGGGCTCGGGACATCAGCCCAAGGCCTTGAAATTGTTGCCGGTTTAGCTCAGCGGTAGAGCAGCGGTTTTGTAAACCGAAGGTCGGGAGTTCAATCCTCTCAACCGGCACCATTTCAACCGGTCTGGGCCCGGCACGATCTCAGAATCGATATCAGTTACAGGGATGTGCGCGGCCGTCCTGGCCGCGATAGGCGGCGGCCGACTGGTCGCAGCGGACCCTCAGCGGACCGTCATAATAGGCATAGGTGCCGGGCAGGATGCCGGGGCCGTAATTATGGCTGAAGCTGATCCGGTAGGGCTGGCCGGGGGCGGCGTAATACATCGGGCCGTGCGCGGCATGATGATGCCGATGGTGATGCCGGGCGTGTCCCGCCAAAGCAGGCGTCGACAACACGGCGAAGGCGACGAGCGCGGCACTGAGCAATTTCATGGAACATCTCCGGGACAGGCAATGGGCAACCCTTGTCAGGGCGTTCGGTTCCGCTGGTGTAATTGTCCCTGCGGAGGGCAGGGCTCGCTCAAATCATTAACGATATACGCGGTGTCTTGACGCGTTTGAACTTCCGGAAACGCCGGTGCGTTAGGCTTACTAGCAGAATGCCGAGCGGATTTAACCCATGCCGCGATGGCTTGGGCTAGCCTATCACCGGAATACAGGACATTGCCATGCGCCTCGTTGCAGCGTTGTTGATCGTGATCGGGACCAGCCTGCCGGCCATGGCGGGCGACGGGTTCAATATCGTCATTCCCGGCAGGACAGGCGTGCCAATCATCATCAACGGCATCGATGCCTCCTATGCCGTGATCGAGGGTGACCGCGGCCTGTCGCGCGGCATCCACGTCCAGCCGACCGTCTACGGCGGACGTTACGTCGATCCGGTGCCGAATGTCGGCCACTATTACCCTAGCGCCGGTCGCCAGCCGGGCTACGGGCGGCTCGAGATCGAGCCGCCGAAGAACCGCAAGCTGCCGAAGCCGGCAGAGAGTTACCACGAGAGTTGGTCGGCGGCGTCGCCGCCGCCCGCGCCACAGCAGGTCGTGCCGTTTGATCCGCCGGCGGTGATCGTGGCCCCGCCGGATATCCGACGTCGATAGTCACTTCGTTCAACTTAGTTCAACCAAGAAAATGTCCAACCAGGAGAGCGTTTATGCGTAACATGATTTCCAAATTGATAGTTGCCGCGGCTCTGGTCGCCGCCAGTGCAGCGCCGGCGATGGCTTGTGGCGGCCTGTTCAACAGCGGTTGCTCGCCATGCGGCCAAGCCTATGTAAGCCCCTGCGCCGGCGCAGGCTATGGCGCAGGATACGGCGGCGGCTATGGCTATGCCGGCGTCGCCGGCTATGAGCGGCTGCCGGATCCGAGCCGCTATCATTACGCCAATCAGGGGCCGAGCTTCAGCGGCCCGGGCAATTACGCGCCGGTGCCGACCTATCAGGAAACAGCCCTGAGCGGACCGCGCGGCTATGATCGCCCAAACTACGGCTATTACGACGGCGGCCCCTACGGCAACGCGATCAACCACACGTCCTGGGCGCAGCCGGCCTATCGCGGACCGGCCGTCTACAGCTATCCGCCCCGGATGCGCGCCAGCTATCGCCACGGCTACCGCATGGCGCCGCGCTACGGCTACGCCCCGCGTGGCTACGCGCCGCGTTATGGCTATCACCATCATCGCCGCCACGTCGCCGGCCCGCGCGTGATGTATGCGCCGCGTCACGCCCATCCGCAGCATCATCGCCGGATGTACTGATCCGCTTCAGCCAGTGAAACGCCCGCTCGCAGCGATGCGAGCGGGCGTTTCTGTTTCGGGATATCAGCGCATCAGGCCGAGCTGGCTGGCGCCGATATAGAGCGCCAGCACGGCCGCGTTGGAGACGTTGAGGCTCTTGATGGCGCCGGGCATGTCGAGCCTGGCCACGACGCTGCAGGTATCGCGCGTGAGGCGCCGCAGGCCGCTGCCTTCGGCGCCCAGCACCAGCGCCAGCGGCTGGCGCAGCGGCACAGCCGACAGCGTCTCGCTGCCCTCGCTGTCGAGTCCGACGGTCAGGAAGCCGAGGTCGTTCAATTCGTCCAGCGCGCGGGCGAGGTTGGTGACGGTGATGATCGGCACCAGCTCCAGCGCGCCGGAGGCGGATTTCGCCAGCACGCCAGTGGCCTCCGGGCTGTGCCTGGCGGTCGTGACGATCGCCTTGACGTTGAAGGCCGCGGCCGAGCGCAGGATGGCGCCGACATTGTGCGGATCTGTGATCTGGTCGAGCACCAGCACGATGCCGTCCTGGGTCAGCGAGTCCAGATCGGGCGATTCCAGCGGGTCGGCTTCCGCCAGCAGGCCCTGGTGCACGGCGTCGGGGCCGAGCCGGTCGGCGATCTCGCGCGGCGGCACGATGGTAGGCTCGATCCGTGTGTCGATCTTGTCGTCGGCCAGGCGCCGCGCGGCATTCTCGGTCAGCCACAATTTGCGGATCTTGCGCTCCGGATTAGCCAAGGCTGCCGTGACGCTGTGCCAGCCATACAGGATGGCCGGGCCGTCGCCCGATTCGCGCCCGCGCCGCGGCGGACCGCGGTCGCGGCCCTTGCCGCCGCCGCGCGCGAACCGCGGCTTTCGATCTCGGTCATTCATGCCAGTCGCCTGCGTCAATCTTCGTGGTCGGGTGAGGTCGGTTAGGCAATTCCGCCGCCGGTGTCGAGCGCAATCCATCGGGCGGCGTTCAGGCGCTGCGGCATCTCGGTGGAACGCCGGGCCTCGCCGCACGTTCTCCGTCGATGGATGATGCCACGGAAAACGAGCTGCTTGCCGCCATTGTCGCCGTCAGCCTCGCCGGATTTTTGACCTTCGTGCTGTGGGCCATTTTCGGCTGAGCCGTCGGCACCGTACGCGGCGAGGCGATCCGGCTGACCTATGCCATCGCGTCGGCGCCCTTGTGGCCATCGCCGGACGGCTTGCCATCCAGTGGGATCACGCTGATGTCACCGCTTCCTTCGATATAGGCCGATTTGACTTGCTTTGGATCGTCAATGCCCTGGCTGCGCAGCAGCGACATCAGCTCTTCGTCCGTGACCAGCTCCCGCCGCATGTTTCGCCGCAAGACCTGTCCATTTTCGATCAGTTTGACTTTCGGTGAACTCACCAGGAAGCGCAGGCGCGGCACCCTGAAGCTCAGCCATTGCAGGCCGTAGCTCCAGGCCATGACCGTGCCGATCAAAAGGGCTGCCTCGGTCACCGACCCGTTCTTGCCCATCGCATCGGTGGTCGCCTCGACGATCAGAACGATCACCAGAATGTCGGGAATGCCGACGGCGCCGGCCTGCCGGTTCAGGAAGAAACGCAGCACCAGAAACAGCAACAGATAGATCAACGTGCCGCGCACGATCACTTCGGCCAGCGGGTTCTGCGGGACCAACAAGGAGCCCCAGTCGACGGCTTCAAACACGCGAAAGTGGTCCTTTGTGCATTCTGCCGCCTTGGGGCGATCTGGCCGATTCGTTCGGTGCCGGAACGATAGGGCGTCGTTCGCTCATTTGCTGCAGCCGTTGCCGCAGGCAGGCGCCGTGCAGTCGGGCCAAGCCCGCGACGCGATTCGAGCGGGTTCCGGGCCGACGCGGCCGCTCCGGCAAATGCACCGAACACCGCAAAAGCCGCTCTCGCCGCCGCCCCGCAGGGCTAATTCTTCAATGAAAACAGGATGGTGGGGGAAGAAGGACTCGAACCTTCGAAGTCATAAGACGGCTGATTTACAGTCATAGATTTATACATAGTCAGCTTACTTATATGGGTACAAGCGGAAGTTTTTGCGTAAAAACTTCCCGTTCAGATTCAGGATGTTGGCCTTAAAAACGTGACATGTCACGACTGCCATTGACCTTTGCGCGTTTCGGCGTTTTCTCTCTGGATCTGACCCAGGGCTGTCCCAGCCAGACCGAGAGACTGACCCCAGTGGCCGCCCCCTTCACCAACACTACCGTCGCGGCGGCCATCGCGGCCGGCCGCAAGGGCGTCTACGTTGATGTCAGCGACACCCATACGAAGGGGTTGATGTTGCGCATCAAGCCGTCCGGAGCCCGCTGGTGCGTGCGTGGCACTCTCCGCGGCGTCCAGGTGCGGTACGAACTGGGCCATGCGACCGGAAATAAGATCGACGACGGCCCGGCCGCCTGCCTTGAGACCGCCAGGAGGCGCTGCATGGAGATCCGGGCGAAGTTGGCCCAGGACATGGATCCCGCCAAGATCATCGCATGGATGCTGCGCGGCCCTGAGGGCATCAAGGAAGACGAGGAGATCGAGCGCAAGCGCGTCGCGCAGGAAGCCGAGCGCCTTCGCCTGGTCGCCGAGGCCGAGGCCGACGCGATCGAGGCGGCTACGCCGAGAACCTGGAATTGGGAAGAAGCCAAGGCGGCCTTTTGGATCGAGAAAGAGCGCGCCAACCGCGACGGCACGCTGCGCGACTACAAAATCAAGCTCAACGTGCCCGAATTCACACAGCGCTTCACCGGCCGCCTGGTCAGCGACATCACAGACGTCGAGATCGCCGAGGCCTACGCCGAGATATTCGCGCGCGCCGAGCCGATGGCTGACGGGTGTCTGCGCACGATCAAAGCCTTCTGGAGCTTCCTATCGGCGGCCCATCGGCGCTCGCTCACGGGCGTCTCCGCCGACCTGAGGACCGTGCGCTTCGAGGACCGCACCCGCGAAGAGGAGGGTGATCCGAACAAGCCCTTCAATCCCGACGACGAAGTTGGCGACGCGCCCGAGCCGATCCAGTTGGGCATCGCGCTGGCGATCGCCAGGTGCCCGGGCTCGCTCGAGCCGCATGAATCGAATGCCTTGTTGCTGTTGCTGGCATCCTGCCAGCGCCGCCGAGCAGTCATGGGCGCCACCTCCGACCGCTTCAAGCGCTACGTCGGGTCGCCCGACGAGCAGGCCTGGTTCGTGCCTCCATTTTTCAGGAAGACCCGCACGAAGCGCGGCTCCCGATCGCATCTGGTACCGGTCCTCGGCTTCGGCGCCGAGGCCGTGCGTGCGCAGGAGCGGACGATCAATGGCAGCACCTGGCTCTTCCACAACGGGCGCAAGGGGGACCAGCACCGAAACGTCAACATGCTCAACAAGTTGTTGGAAAGCCTTCCAGGGGTGGACTGGTCGCCTCATGCGCCGCGCTATGCGCTCTCGGACTTTGTATCGACGCTGCAAGGATTCGAGAAGTCCGACGCGAAAATCATACTCGACCATTCGGAGGGCACGGAGCCTTCTGACGTCACTGCGACGTACTACACATCGAACCCGCAGATCGCGAAGAAAAGGGAGATCATGTCGGCCTGGATGGAGCACCTGCTCAATCTCGAACGTGAGGCCGTACGGGCGAATCCTTTGCTGCGCGACGCCGCCTGGATCCGCCGCGAGGTCTTCATGGCACGCAACGGCGATGACCGCACAAAGAAAAGGGAGGCCGATCGCACTGCGAAGGGCCTCCCTATGTGGTAGCTGGCGACTGTTACTTCAGCTTCGCCCGGATCGCCTTGGCCTTCGCGATGTTGACTTCGGCGACCTCCAGATCCTTGTCGATGCCGGCGACGATCTTCTGGAAAGTATCCTCTGTCAGCCTGCGGCGGCCGGACACGATCGATGACATCGTTGTCCGACTAAGCCCGGCAGCGGCCGCCATCTTCGCCATCCAGTCAAGGCCGTAGCGCAGGATGCCGATCGCCTGGATGCGCTCGATGCGCTTGTTGTCGTCGACGATCGTCATGTGCCCCTCCCGGTCGCCGGCGGCGATCGCGGCCTGATTTTCGGCATCGGGGGGCGGCCTTCGGCGGCCGGAAGTACGCCGACCCTCGACGACATGAGGCCGGACGACGGCTGCGTCTCGGTCTCCGACAAGGGGCGGCCGGTCGTGGCGTGGAGCTTGAGCACCCTCGTCGGGAGAGCCAACAAATGGCAAGTCGGCCCGGTGCTCCATTCTTTGTCTTTGCCGTAGAGATCACGCGCATCCTCTATGCCGAGCAGCCGGCACTGCCAAGAGCGCACCTTGCGTTCGTCTTCGTTGAAAAAGGGCAGCATGCGAGCTTCGTTTTCGGTGATCGCCCTGAAGCCTTCCTTGACGACACGCATGCGGCGGTCGTCGTCGTAGATGAATTCGAGTTCGACCGACCGCCAGGGAACGTCGTCACGCGGAACGTTCTCGAGGTAGCTCTTGGACGGCAGCATCAGGTCTGGCGTGAGCACGACGGTGAAGGTCTTCAGCTTTTTCTCAACAACGGGCTGGCTCCCGGGGAATGGCCTTCGGGGCGACGTCACCGCGACCGGGCGAGCATAGTGTTGTTCACGCGGCGTGGTCTGGATCGTGAACGGCTCGCGGTCCTCGTCGTTCTCGTCGGGCACGACGGTGTAGCCGTCGTCAGCATTCCAGGCGGCGGGAGCGATGATGGCCTCCTCAGTCTCTTCGCTTTCCACCTCTGGCGCGACATATGCCGTCGCGACCCGTGCGGCGGCAGCTGCTTCCCGAGCCCTCTTCTCCTCATCGGCCTTGCGCATTTGCAGAGATATCGCCTCGTTGCGCTCGTTCTGCTCGCGCGCCGCGACACGCCACGGCTCTTCCTCCCCTTCCTTCGGCGCGACATACGGCGTAGAGGCC
Organism: Tardiphaga sp. vice154; assembly: GCF_007018645.1. Classification (NCBI taxonomy): domain Bacteria; kingdom Pseudomonadati; phylum Pseudomonadota; class Alphaproteobacteria; order Hyphomicrobiales; family Nitrobacteraceae; genus Tardiphaga; species Tardiphaga sp. vice154. Next base: position 3,736,197 of record NZ_CP041399.1, on the reverse strand, counting down.
CGCGCGGCGACGGCATCCCTGCGCACTCGCAGAGCTTTCTCCGCGTTTTCTTCTCGCTTCGCCGTCAGGGCGGCGTCCCATGACGTTTCTTGTACTACTACCGGCGCCGGCGTCGCGACGACGACCTCGGGGGTCGCCGGCTTTGCCTTGGCCTGCGGCATCTTCGGCATCGCGGTCATCGTGACCTTCGCCGGCGCGATCGACGACGGCTGCTTCGCGAGGATCACCGGCGGCTGCGCGGCGACGACCGGCTGCTTCGGCTTCGACGCCGGCATGTTCTTGAAGGGGTTCTGCGGGGCCATGCTACTTGCCCTTCACGTTGGCGGCGGCGATGCGCTTCTCATACCGGTGACCCATGAAGAAGATGCGGACGCCGAGATTAACTTCGTCGAGGCTGCTGTTGCGGGGCAGCGTGAACATGACGTGCTTGCGGCGGAAGGCCTGCGTGTAGTCGTTCGCGAACACGGGGCCGCAGGGCAGCACGGGCGCCGGCGCGGTCGAGCGCCTGACGCCCTCGTGGATACCGGACATCACCATCTGCAAGGCTGCCTTCGGGTCAGCGATGTCGCCCGGCAGGCCGCAGAAAATGACTTCGTACTCACCGCCGCCGCGGTGGATCTGGATGTCGATGCTGTTGTCGCCGGCGTCGATGGCCTGCAAGCTCTGGTGCTCGGCGATGACGTTCTTGATGACTTTGGGGGACATTTGGATTTCCTTGAGGATGTGGGTGATCGTGCGGTCGTGCTGGGTCGTCTAGGCCGGCGGCGCCGTGGGCGGATCATGCCGGCCTTCGCGGCGGAGACGGTCGGAGTAGATCTCGAGCGCCTCGCGGATCTGGTCTTCCAGACGGAGCTGGACGCGCTCGTAGAACAACGCGAACCGCAGCTCGTGGCGCTCGAACTCCAGCGCGCGAACGCCGTCGAGGCGCTCCCGGACTCCGCCGTGGTGCCTCTCGAAATCCCTGCGCGCCTTGTAGAATGCGGCTCTGTCTTTACCCGCTGCGACCTTCAGCAAGGCCAGCAGGGCGACTTCGCGGCGGTTCGGTTTGACTGCGGACATCGGCGTCTTTCGTGGGAGGGCTTCTACGAGCCCGGGCCCGGTAGCCGATGAAGGCGCCGGGCGTGAGGTCGATGGAGGTAGGATCAGGCGGCGACGAGATCGCCGCCGTACGGCTTGACGACCAGCTTCTTGCGGATCGCCGGCGTCATGAACTTTTCGGCTTTCTGAATGGCGGCGGCGGCGGCATCGATGGTCTCGAACCCGTCCGCGCGATCGATGGCGGACGCGAAAATCGTCCCCTTGAGCCAGTATTTCTGGCCGCCGTTCGAGACCTCGACGACATATACCTGTTCCTCCATCGTTATCTCTTCGCCCTCGACGGTCTCGGTGATCCGTTTCAAAATTGGCACCTAGCGCTCCCTTCCTTGAGCCGGCGGAATGCCTGGCTTCTACGCCCTTAGGCCCGGTAGCTCTCGCGAGCGCCGGGCGTGAGGTCGATGTCGGTGCAGGTCATGCGGCGATGGCGTTGCGATGCAGGACCAACGACTTCGTGCCGTCCTCCAGCGCGGTGTCTGCCTCGCACAGCACGACCGACTCGGCAGAATTGCTGGCGTTGATCGAGGCGACGATCTCCTCGACGAGCGCATCGATGTCGAGAACTTCGACGCGGTCGGCGCCGAAGTACACCGGGTCGCCTTCGATGCTCTTCACGATCGCCGACAGCGGCATCGTGACGACGATCGCGTTTCCGATGCGGGCGGCGGTGTAGTCGGCCATGGTGCGTTCCTCCGGAGCTGGATGCTCTCACGCCCTTAAGCCGGGTAGCCCTTCATGGGCGCCCGGCGTGAGGAGCGATGTCTCGGTAGATCAGGCGGAAGGGCGCTCCGGTGCGCGCATGAGTCCGTGGGCTCCGCCGGCGTTGAAGGACTGGTAGATCGCCTTCGCGACGCCCTCCGGCGTGAACTGCGGCTTGCGGCCGAACTTCGCGAGCGCACGCTTGACGAGGTTCTCGGCGGCGGCGTCGGTGATCGCGACGTCGAACTTCTCGGGGTTGCCTGGCCAGACGTTGACGCGTTCGATGCCGGTCAGGAACCAGCACTTCGCTCCGCGGGTCAGCGTGACGCGCGTCGAGATCGCAGCGTTCTTGTATGCCTTCGCCGCCGGCCCGCCCGGGGTCATCGTGACGGTCGCGCCGGCGCGGTCGGAGAGAGGCACTCCGTTCGCGATCAGGAAGCGTTCGCCCTGACGCGCGAGGATTCCGACGTGAGCCGGGGACGTGAGCGTGAACGTCTTCGCGGCGCCGTTGACGGCATCCAGTGCGTCCCTGAGCTTCGCAGCGATCGTCGAGGACATCCACACTATGTCTTCGCCGGCAGGGTCGGTCTTCACTTCGGTTTCGATCCGGATCTTCATCGTTGTCTCCTGGTGATGATGAGGAGCGGCGCCCCTCCTAACGGCCCGAGCCCGGTGAGCCTTGCGGCTGCCGGGCGTGGGAGCGATGTCGCGAACCTCAGTCGCAGAGTTCGAGGCCGAGCTGGGCCGGGTGCGTGCGGCTGTACCGGCGCTCGAGCCAGTCCTGGATGCAGGGCACGATCTCCTTTGCGTCCTCGAGCCGATCGCGCAGCGCCGCATCGGCAGCGATGAGGTCGTCGGCGAGCCAAGCCGCGGTCGCGCCACCGAGGAAGCCGGGGATCACCTTGACGCGGTCGGGCATGCTGGCCTCCTTGTGATGCTGTTAACCCTTCGTTAAGCTCTGTCTACAACGTGATGACAACGAAGGATTTAAGCAAGCCCTTTCTGCGCGCTGTCCTCATTTATTTTCGCGCGGACCCCGATTTTCATAGGGTTTTGAACATTGTTCAAATATCGGACCTGGGCGACTACACAAATCGCTGCGGCGCAGGCGTTTCTGTAGTTCGCGACATCATTCTATTGTTTTCGTACGACAGGATTCTATTGTTTTCGCACGACATCATTCTATTGAGATCATCCGGCGCCGGTATCAGACGGCTCCGCGACGAGCGCGCCGGCGGCCTCGGCCCGCGCCAGCATCACGGACAGGCAGGTTACGTACCTCGATTTCCGCCCGCGCTTGACGTTCGCCTGCAGCATTGGGTCGTAGAGGTCCAAGGTGAAGTCGGCGATGCCGCCAATGGTCCACTCGATCTTGCGACCGGCCGCCTTCGCTTCGGCCTGGTAGGCCTCGATGCGCTCCTTCGTCGGGCGCCGGCCGGGACAGATGTTGACGATGAACCGATCGGGATCCCCGGGCTTCCGCGCCGGCGCGAGCGTGACGAAGGGATCGAACCTCGGCGGCTCGATCCAGTTGCGCTCCTCGATGCCCTTGAGGCAAACGGCGACTTGTTTCGGCGTGAGGAACCCGATGTTCGCGAGCCACTCGCTCTGCTTCCAGAAGAAGCCGGACTCGCCGGCATCGCGGCCCTTGACGCTCGCGCCATAGGCCAGCGGCTGGTCCTGGAGGAATCGGACGACGGGGCCGTTCTTGTCGTCGAGGATGAAGCCGGTCGGGTGCATCAAATGGTCCTCGGCGTGATGAACATGGCACGGCGCGCTTCGTATTCCTCGTCGGATTCGTCGGGGTCGCGGTCGAGCACATAGTCATCGAGCGAGAACGGCGGCAGCGCGGCGGCGTCAGGCGACGGGATCGCCTCCGTGACCTTCGCGTCCTTGCTCATCAAGACGGGCGGCGACCCATCTTCCGGAATGAAGTACACTTCCGTACGCAGCAGCTTGAACTTGTCGGGGTCGCTCATATCGTGAATCCCTTGTCGTTCTCGGGCTCGACGTCCGCCGACAACGCCAGGCGGGCTTTGATCATCGGCAAGCTAACCGGGCAATAATTCCAGCAGTCGACGCCCACATCGAGCGAGAGCGCCGTGCCAGGAAGCCTTCCGTGGCTGTGGCCGTAGAGCTGGATCGCGCCGCGACTGATGCCCGGCCACACGCGGAGGCCATAATGGCAGAGCACGACGCGCTGGCTCTCGACGCTGATCTCCGCGATCTGCCTGACGCTGGCCCAGGGCAACCCGGTGGTGTCGCCGTCATCGTGGTTGCCGAGGATCAGATGCTTGCTACCGTTGAGCTTGCCGAAGATCGAAGCCTTGCGCCTGGCGTCGATCCTGTGCGCGAAATCCCCGAGGTGCCACACGGTGTCCGACGGCTGCACGACGCTGTTCCAGGCGTCGACCAAAGCGCGGTTGTGCTCGTCGATCGACTCGAACGGGCGCGCCGAGAATTCGAGGATGCCCTTGTGGCCGAAGTGGGTGTCGCCGGTGAAGAAGGTGGTCATGCCGCGACGCTCTCGTTCGTGTTGAGGCACCGCGCGCACATGCGGTTGTGGTTGCCTTCAGACATGAACGGCTTCGTGCAGGTCATGCAGTCGCGCGGCTTCAGGCTGGAGATAGCCCTGTTGCGGCGGCTCATGCCATGTCGGCTTAACGCGGTCTGGATCGCGCTCTCGGTGGTGCCCATCGCGTCCGCAAGGGCGGCGATCGTCGGGCGCGGCTCGCGCATCGCCATCTCGCGCAGCTTCGTCAGGTTCTCTTCGTTCCAGCGCACGCCGTCAGAGTTCGGCTGGAAGGTGACGAAGCCCGCCTCGATCTTCGGCTCCGGCACCGGCGGCGAGCTGCGGACCATCGAGAGGCCGTGGCGCTGACGGTATTTCTTGATCGTAGCGTCGCTGCACCCGAGAAGCGCAGCCGCAGCTTCAACCGAACTCGTCTTCGAAACCGCGTCCGCGATCATCGCGTCGTTGAACTTCACGACGCGCCCGCCGTTCTGAGCCTTGCGCTCGCTCGGCGCCGGCTGCTCGACCGCGGCCGCGATCGACGGCGCCTCCACGACGGGCTGCACGACCACTTCCTGCGGGACGGGCGCGACCTCAGCGATCGGCTGCACCACCGGGACCGGCGCCGGCGCGAACGATGCGGGCGACACGGAGACGAGAAGGCGCAGGAGCTGGACCGCGAGCACGCCGCGCTCGGGCTCGCCGACCTCGGCGCGCATGACGTCCTGGGCCGTGGTGATGACGAACGACGCGACTTCGCCGAGCTTGGCGTTGATGGCTGCTTGGATGTTCATGACAGGTCTCCCGGTGATGCCTGATGACTGAAGTAGGAGAAACGATTCTCGATTGCACAAATATTTTCGGGCTTGAGCAGCCCCCAGCTCTCGAGCTGCGCGACCGCCTCCGCAAGGCCCTTGCAGACCGCACAGATCGCGCCGGCGCGGGTCAGCCGGGCGATCATGTCTCGCTGCTCCTTGGACGTCCGACCGCCCTTCAGCGCCTTCATCTCCAGGAAAAAGCTCAAGCCGGCATCGATCAGATAGATGTCCGGGACGCCGGCGGTGGCGCCCTCGGCCTTCAGCTCAGCGGCAACCGATTTGGCGCGATGCCCGCCGTTCGGGATCGCAAACGCGACGGCGCCGGCGACCAGGCGCGGCTTGATGAAGTCGTCGAACAACGCCACCTGGTCGTCGTGCTCCGGCTTCTTCCGGACGGCCTTGACCTTGATGCCCATGCGCTTGGCGAGCGCCGACGGGAGGGCGACGCGGCGGCCGCGGCGGGTGCGGGTGAATCGGACGGCCATCAGGCAAACTCCCGCTCTTCGCGGCGCGCCAGCACGCGCAGGCGATTCAGCACGCTGCTCGGCGCGCGCTTCAGAACCTTCCCGATCGCCCGCGGGGTGCCGCCGGCGATCGACATCTCGACGACCTTGGCGTCCTCGGCCGGTCCGAAGAACCGCATGGGCCGGCCATTGCGCATGCTGATGCGGCTCGGATCCCGTGGCGGCACGATGTAGGGCTTTGTCGGATGCTCGACGCCGAGGACCGAGCACGTCCACTGCGTCGCGCTGACGCTGCAGCCGATCTCTTTGGCGATCGCCGAAAACGGCAAGCCGTCCTCGCGGAGCTGCGCAATGCGCTCCTTCTGCTCTGCGGTCAGCCGCCACGGCCGTCCGGATGGCGCAATGCAGACGTTGCCGGACCGGTTGCGGTAGTTCGAGATCGTCGCCGCGCAGCAGCCCAGGAGCTTTGCGGCCCCTCGGTTGCTGCCCTGTGCCTGGACGAGCGCGGCCTCGATGTCAGCGTCGGTGTAGGTTCGGTGATCCGCCGCCATCACGCCACCTCGCAGGCGATGCTGTAGCAACGCTGGCACTGGCGGTTGTGCGAGCCTTCCGAGATGAACGGGCGCGCGCAGGCGATGCAAGAGCGCTGCTTGACCGTGTTTCCCCTCGCCATGGCACGGCGCTGTTGAACAATTCCGAAGCGCGACATGGCCGTCTGGACCCCGGAGACCGTCGTGCCCATCGCCTTCGCGAGGTCGTAGATCGGCGGGCGCGGATTGGCCCAGACGAGCGCCTGCAGCTTGGCGATGCGCTCCGGCGTCCAGGGCAGAGCGGGGCCGGCGGCGATGCGGCGCGGCAGGTTCATGCGGGCGCGGTAGGCGTAGACCGTGAAGTTGCCGCAGCCCAGGGCGCGGGCGGCCTCGTCGATGTCGTCGCCCGCCGCAGCGAGGGCGGACTTGATCATCTCGTCGGTGTAGATCTTGCGGGGTCCGATCTGGCGGGCCCAGTGTCCGCGTCCGCGCGGCACGACGGTCAGCCCGTGCGCGAGGGCGTGGATGCGGACCGTCTTCGGCGTGCAGCCGATGAGGCGCGCGGTCTCCATCGCATCGCCGCGGGTTTCCGCGAGCGCTTTCTTCAAGGCGGCGAAGTTGATCGGGCGGCTCATCGGAGGGGCTCCTGGTTGCTGATCTGATTGACCCAGGCGATCTCGGCCGGAAAGAAGCCGGCGTCGCCGGGGTCCCGCCAATTCAGGATGTCGAGCTGGCGCTTCGTGTCGGTATCGATCCAGGAGCTGCCGTCCTCCTCGTTCACGCGGCGGCCGTCGAGGTACCAGTGTTCGAAGTTGATTTTGTCGTGCGGCTCCCACCACGCGTGCGGTTTGAAGACCGACACCACCGCGGGTCCGCCTTCGCGATGCAGGAAGCCGCCCTTGAACCACTCCTGGCGGTAGCCGTTAGCTACGATCATGCGGACGGGATGCGGCGGCACATCGAGCAGCACCGCCGGCTCGCCGAACACAAGATCGCCGGTGCTGTGGACGACCGTCGGACCGTTCTCGCGGAACAATCGGCCATCGCGGTACCAGTGCTCCTCGATGCCCGTCGGATGATACTTCGCGGGCCCGCCGTCCCGGTGCAGCACGCCGTCGCGGACGTGGATCGTCAGGCCGGCGTGGTCCGTGTGGATGCCGTCCGCGACCGGCTTCAGGGGCGAGCCGTTGAGGTCGAGCCGGAGGCACAGGCAGACCATGGCCTTTTCCACCGCGTCGACGTAGCGCTCGGCGACGGGCTTGTTGCCGCGGCCCCAAGCCTCGTTGTGATCGAAGTCGGTGGCCTCGACCTCGATCGTGACGTGCGGCGCGTTGCGCGGGTCGCGCAGGGAGAAGATTCCGCCGGTGGCGCCGGTGTTGTCGTAGTTGCCGTCGCCGACGCAGTTGCCCATCACGAACCCTTCGGTGTCGCGGGACTGGTCGGTCTTCAACCAGCGGATCGTCCAGCCTTCCAGATCGCCGTCCAGGTGCATGACGATCGGCTCGCCGAAGGGATCTTCCGGGATGCCGTGGTCCTGCAGGCGACGAGCGCGGCGAGCGATGGCTTCGTGCCAATTGTCGGAGTGCGCGATCATCTGCGCGAAGCTCATCTTGTGGAGCGATCCGAACAGGCGCGGGTCGCGGATGTGCAGCTCGGACAACCAATCAGCGACGTGGACCATCTGAGAAGTGCGACCGACGCCGAGCCCGAGCATAGAGATGAAGACCGGCTCTCCGCGCAGTTCAGCCTGCTCGGCAGCCAGCAGGTCGGCATTCGAGATGCTGTACCTCGGATCGATCGAGCGGGGGGAGACAATCTTCAACATGCGCAAATCGAGGCCCTTGCGGGCGTGACGCTGATAAGCCTGCGCGACCGTGGCGTTCGTCAGCGCGTCGCCCTCGATGAACTCCAGATCGAGCAGCTCGTCAGCGTTGATCACATAGATCGGCATCTACTTCACTGCCATCGTCGGCGTCAGCGCGCGCAGCGGCAGCTCGACGATCATCTCGTCAACGAAGTCTTTGTTCTCCGGCAACCTCCCGGAATACATAGGACCATATCCCTTGGGGTTTGCGATGATGCGCGTTTTGCCGATCGTCACATCGATCGACCCATGGCAATGTCCATGGATCCAGAGGTTAGGACTATAGTCCTTAATTAGCTCGGTCAGGTCGCTGCTGAAGGCTGGGTTGAGGGCATCGTTGCCGGCGCCGTGGTATTCGAGGGGCACGCTGGCCATTCCAGCTACCCCGTGGTGACTGACGCAGATGGTGGGGCCGTCGTGCGGAATCGCGAGATTGCGTTCGAAGTAGTCGTAGTCGCGCTTGTGCTGAGCGAGCGCGTCCGATGTCCGGAGGAGCCCGACGGAGCGATCCTCGCGCTGGTGCAGGATCATGCGGTGGTCGTTCATCTCGCGTTGTGCTCGGATCATCGACTCATGACGAGTGCCGTTCAGTTCGTAATTCGTCCACAAGGTCGCAGCGAGAATCCTGACGCCGTTAACGTAGAAAACCTCGTCGCCATCTCCAAGGCCGACGCACGTGCCGCGAGCAGCGTCCTTGCCCTTGCGGGCTTCCCACTGCCACGGCGAGCCGCGGCCGTAGTAGTCGTGATTTCCTGGCACATAAATGATCGGCGCGCCGCCGAAGTTCTTCGCCATCGACAGCCAACGGATCGTGCTGTCGAGCGGGCTGTCGAGGTCGCCGGCGATCACCACAAGGTCACACTCGGCATAGAGCTGGCGCAGAAGCCAGATCGGGCGGTGCTCAAGATGCAGATCGCTCAGGATCAGGATCCGCAAGCAGAGCATTTCGAGGTAGTCGAGTATCTGCTTGGTCATCGGATCATACCCGTCGGCTTGCGCGCGGCGCAGACGAAGTTGAGGAAGCTGCCGTCACCGCCGATGCTGCGCGTGAACGTGCAGCCGTCCGTGAGGCGCAGGCGGTTGGCTTCCGCTTCGGTCTTCATCGCCGGGCGGTCGTAGCCGAGCTGGACGATGCGGCCGGTGACCGCGCCGGCGGCGAACACCAAGCAGACTGCGAGGATGGTGATGCAAGCGCTCTTCATGTGATCAGTCCTGGTCGTCGTGGTGGGGTTCGGTATCATCCTCGATGTCCGTGTCGTCGATCGGCATGCCGTCCATCGCGCCCTCGTGGTCCGGATCGTCGCGCGGACCCGGCACGTCCAGCGGGTCGTCCGGCGCGGGGTCGTCGTCGGACGACGGGGGCTCGCCGCCCAGCTCCACGATGTCCGACAGGAGCGGCTCGCGGCCGGTCATGAGGCGGTGCAGGCTGCGGGCGCGGCGCACGCTGTCCAAAGCGAAGCTGATGATGGCCGGGTTCTCATGGCCCTCGCGGAAGTAGCCGGCGAGATCGATCGGCTCCGCGACCGGGATGCCGAGGTGCGCGCAGAGGTCGTCGATCGGGAGCTTGCCGCGGGCGCCGATGAACTGCGTCTCAACGTCGTAGATGCGGTCGCTGAATGCGCCGACGCCGACCGGCCACCACACGGGCACCGGAACGCGGAGAGCGATGCAGGTCTGCGAGATGAAGCGCGTCGTCGCCTCGACGCCGTGGCCGACGAGGACCGGGCGGTAGACGTTGGGCAGGATGCCCTCGGTGATGATGCCGCGGTGCTCGTCGACCGTGATCTCGGCGAGGCGGCGGAAGAAGGCTTGCAGCATGAACTTCGGATTGCCGCAGGTAACGACGTCGAACACCTCGATCTCGCCGTCGCCGACCGCCATCGCGATGGCGAAGATCCAGCCGCCGAGCAGCGGGCTCGACGCGGTGTCGAGCCATTCCTTCTTGGCGCTCGCCTTGTTCGTCTCGTTGCGCTCCGCGAGGTCGATCAGCGCCTTCGCCGACTTCTTCTCGATGTCGGCTGCGATCTTCGCAGGATCGGTCAGCCTCTTGTCGGCTTCGACGGGGAACGGCTTATCGAACACCGGCCAGGCACCGACGATGCCTTGCATGCGCGCCTTGTCGAAGGTCGGGAGCTTGACCGCAGCGATGGTGACGGGGGGAGGATTCATCGGAGATCCTGCAAAAATAGGGGTGCGCGTTAAGTCAACCGTAACACACGATGTGTATTAGTACTAAGAAGTAATTTGTTGACGCTTACGAGGCCTCACAAACCCCCGTTCTATAAAGACTTCTGCCATGTCGAACCCTGATTTCGAAGTGAGCGCTCACAACCTCTGCGGGTCCTCTGCGATGTTTTTTGCGGCCGGCGCCGGCGTGCTGGTGACGAGCGCCTTGGCTACGCGCGCGCGGCTTCGAGAAGAGGCCCAACAAGCGAACGACGTCGCAGCACTGCGCGACGTCGTGTTCGATTGGCAGGCTCATGCCGACGGTCAGGCCGAGCTGATCGCCGCGCAGGCCGACGAGATCGCCGACCTGCAGGCCCGTCTGGCGACCGTGAAGGGCGTGCTCGCTAGCACAATGCGTAGGCTGCACGTAGATCCTGCTTGAAGGACTCGTCGTCCCGCTCGGGCGGGACGGCGTCGAGCCGGGCGACGGGCAGCGCACGGACCGAGGGCACGCCCTCGACCGGCCGGACGCCGCCGATGTGCGCCGAGATGCCGGCGATGCCCGAGCGCGAGAGCGTGACGAGCTGGCTGGTCGAAAGGCCGGGGAGCCAGCTTGCCACGCCGCGCGGGAGGCCGGGCGGCAGGCACTGATGCGCACCGGCGTCCAAGGTGCTCAAGATCCAACCGCGCACCTGACTGACAGTGCGCTTGTGCGCGCGGTCCAGCTCCTCGGGCGTCAGGCCGGGCGCCGCCGGCGCTTTCGCGCGGGGCGGACGCGGCACGTCGGCCGCAGCGGACTGCGAGCCGCCGCCGCCGAACCAGGTCAGCGGCCAGGTAACGAAGGACCAGATCCCGCCAAACGCGCCCCGCATCGCTTTCATCAGAGAAGAGAGAAATCGCATCATCGTCGCCAGCCTCCGTTGGGTTCGGACGGAAGATCAGGGCCAGGGCTGCAAGACGCCAACACTTTCGACGGCGGACAAGTTGACTATGCCAGGAACGGCATTAGCGTTTTCTAAGTGGACCAAGAACTACAACGGCTTACCGGGCAAATTGGCGGTAGCCTATGTCTAAAATGTCACGAACCTACGTCTAAATCGGAGAGCGCCCGTGTCGCACCCGCTACCCAAAACCCTCAGCCATCGGCTCCAGCAAGTGGGCCAGGCGCTCTACGGCGACCGCTGGCAGAAGGATCTCGCCCGCGGCCTGGGCGTGTCGAGGTCGTCGATCGTGTTGTGGTCCCAAGGTCACCGGCCGCGGGCCGACATCGACGTCGACGCGCGGTTGCTCGACCTCGTCCGCCGGCGCGGCCTGGCGTTGGATCAGGTTGGGCCGGTCGCGGAGCTGGAGCGCGAGCTGAAGGCGTTCGTCAGGGAGAAGGCGTGATGAACCTGCTGTCATTCATACTGCTGGCGGTGATCGCCTGGGCCCTCGTCGGCATCAAGGCGAACACTGACCGCCCCGCCGAAGCCTCGCTGCCGCGTCAGCCAGAGAAGATCGAACAGACGAAGCCGTGCCTCACTGGCCCCGATTGGGTCGGCTGCCGCTACTGAGTTCCAACCGAAGACACTCGTTAACGGAAAAAGTTTGAGATGACCTCATCTCGAGCTACACGTGCGCGTCGGCCTATTCTTTTGACCGTAACAAAGCGTTACATAGATTCCGGAAATCGTATTCTTTCTGCCGTAACTAAACGTTACATTTCTGGGTATGTAACGGGGGGCCTTCGCCAAATCCGGGCCGCCCTTCAGCAGTTTTGATAGTTGCCCAAAAGACCCAAAATCGCCGCCTCTCGCTGTGCCGCAGGGGGTCATGTTTCGAATCTCGAAAGGTCGACTATTCGAGATTCGAGGCGTCTATCCTTCGGAATCCGAAGCGTTCAGACCCGGACGCCGTGCCTGGATTCGAAGGCGCGCACCTCGTCCATCGGGTCTCTCTCGTCGTAGTCCGACCGGTACGTGGGCTGTCGCCGGCGCGCCCGGTCATCGTGCGGCGGGATGGCGTGGAGCCCCCGGTGCGAACAGGATAGGTGGACGACGGGCAGCATAGTGGGCTCCAAAAGATTGCCGGCGGGATCTCGGCCGCCGGATCGCCGCCGCCGCTGTCCCGTGGGATTCCGCGGCGGGCGGACGAATTACTGAAGGTCGTAGAGGCCGGCGAGGATGAAGATCCAGCCGACGAGGCCGACACCGAGCAGGAGCCAGGCGCGGTCGCGCGGGTGGTACGCCAGCCACTCGGCCTGCAGGCTCCTACCAATGATGGCAAGTCGCGCCGTCACCGCAGCATCCAGGCGGCGCCGATGACGACGAGCACCGACACGGCGCCGAGCACGAAGGCGAGCAATTCGGGGTGCGCGATCAACCCGTCTTCCCAGGTCGGCGGGGCGTCGACAGCGTAGGGCTTGGGATCGGGATCGTCGAACATCAGTGGCTCCTCAGGTACAGCGCCAGGGCGACCACGGCGGCGATGGCGAGCGCGCGCCAGGCGATCGTCGCGCGGGACCGGCGGAGATCGCGGACCTCCCAGCGGGTGCGCTGCGGGCGGTCCGGCTGGTCGGGGTACTCGACGCACGGCAGGTCGAAACCCTGGAGCGACCATTCCTTCTTCGTGATGTTGCGGTACCAGAGATAGCGGCAGGCGGACTTGCCTTGGTTCGGGTTGTCGCAATGCGAGCATTGAATGCGGTCGGACATGGCGATCACTCCGGGGCGACGTAGGCAAGGATGCGGCTTTTCGGGTAGACGGCTTCGGCGACGACGCGGTTGTGGTTGCCGGAGATGACGATGGGATCTCCGTCCGGCGTGACGCCGCTGTCGACGCCCACATGCCCGCCGCCTCGGCGGGACATCACGGCGATCGGGCCGACCACCGGGCCTGCCACGCGTCGACCATAGCCGCTGAAGGACCGCGCCGCCCTTGATCCCGTGCCGGCGCGCTCGGTCCGGCGTTCGATGAGGTTCATGAAGTCGGCGCACCAAAGCCGGTTCGGCAGGCCGAGCTGCCGCGCGGTGGCGCTGAGATAGCGCCGGGCCGTCGACACGCGGGCCGACGTCGACGTCGGAGCGACGAGCACCGGCGTCTCCCGCAGCGTCGGCGCTGCGGCCGCATAGGACCACGACCATGACCATCGCAGCGATCCTCGCATTCCTTGGTGTCGGCGCCTGACCACGTTCGGTCTGGCCGCGCTGATGCCTGCCGTCGCATTGCCGGGGGGGGGGGGCGCGGCGCTCGTTGCGGCGCTCGTTGCGGCGGTCGTCTGGTGGAAGGCGAACCGGGGCACGACCCAGACGATCGGAAAATGGGTTGCCATCATCGGCGCCGTGATCGCGATCGCCGCCGTCGGCTTCTATCTGTCCGTCCTACGGGAGCGGTCGACGGAGCTGGCCGACATCAAGCAGCAGGTCGTCGCCGCCGAGGACCGCCTCGGATGCACCGAGCGCGATAGGGAAGCCGAGCGGGAGCTGTTCGTCTGCCTGCCGCTGCAGGAAGCCGAAGCCAAGCAGGCCGCGGCCGACGAGTTGGCGAAGCAGCAGGCCGCCCACGACAAGACGCTCGGCGAGCAGATCGCCCGGACGGTTCGGGCACAGGCTGATCTCGCGAAGTCCGACAAGGAAGCCGACGAGGACCAGGACGCCAACAACGACATCCCGGCCGCGCTTGGCCGCTACTACGACGGCAAGCGCGCGGCGATGGGGCTGAAATGAAAACCTGCTATCTAAATAGCAGAATCTCGATGCTCGCCGTGGGCCTGCTTGTGGCCGGCTGCGCGAAGGAAGTCGTCTCGCATATGCCGCCGGTAGCCACGCATGGCGCGCGCTTTCTCGCATCCGAGCTGACCTGCCAGCCGAAGGTGGTCCCGCCCGACCGCGCGCATCGGCAGGCCAAGGACGGCGTGAAGTACGACGAGCGCCTCGACCAGCGCGGCGACGACTGCGCCGGGAAGCTCAGCGACGTCGGAGGCCAGCTCGAAGCGCGCGGCCTCGTCGCCCGGTGAAGACGCCATGTTCTCGCTCGCCATCCTCACGGTCCTGCTGGCCGTCGCCGTCGTGTCCGTCACCAGCCTAGCGCTGACGACGCCGGCGGAAGCCCGGCCTGGCCGACATCTCCAGCATCCCACCTCGTCGTCCGGACGTCCCGGCGGAGGCCCCGTCGTTCTGGTCTGGACGGCGACCCGAAGAACGTGTTGTCGTTCTTCTGGCTGTCGACCGCGGTCGGTGTCTTGCGTGGCTTTGGCGTTGATGTTGACCTTGTCCGCCGGCCCCGTGCGGGGGCTTCGCAGCGAATGCAATCGCTTCCGCCTTGATGTGAAAGCGCTCGAACAGGCGTAGCAGGCGCCTAGCATGAAGGGTGTCGTAACGCTCGGCGCTGCGGTAGCTGTCTGGTCGCGCGGCGCGCAGCGGGTCTCGCCGTCCTTCGGCATCGCGACGGCTTTGATGGGCCTAGGATCAGCTTGTCGTCGAGGTCCTCGACGGCGACGAGGCGGCCGCGCTGCAGCTTCTTCAGCTATGACAAGCCTGAGTGCGAGACCGTCGGCGGTAATTCATTGGTCGCGCTGCGACGGATCGAAAGGCGTGTCGTTAGCATCCGCATGGCCCTTAAACCCGGAATCTGGGTCACCGGCCGCTAATGGCGCAAAGCGGCCAGATCGAGTCATGATATGCTTCGTTCCCTGATCGCCGTGCCGAGAGCCAACGCTTTCGCCAGGACTGCCGCCGTGGTCTTTAGAGCGGCGATACGCGACGGCAATTGCTTATTCATGATGCGCTCCAGCGGGCCGGTCATGCCGACAGAGTGAAGAACAGCTCCACTCGGCAGCAGGACCGGGACGGAGATAGCAGCCAGGCCCTCGTCGATCTCGCCAATGCAGGTGGCATAGCCGCATGTCCTCACCTTGGCGTACTCTTGTTCAATCCACTTCCTGCTGGTGCGGGAGTTCACGGTGGGCCTCGGCAATTCGTGCGACAAAGCCTCGGCGATCAACTCCCTGCTCTGGAACGCCATAATCGCCTTGGCGGTCGCAGCAGCGTTCACAGGCATCTCGATACCGGGTTGAACATAACCCCGCCATCTAACGTCCGGTGAGTAAGAGATCGCAACTAAGACGCGTGCGCCAATCAGACGCGCTAGGTAGCAGGTCTCCGTCGTAGCCTCTGTCAGCGCGCGCAAATGCGGGCCGGCCAAAGAGGCGTACCAGGCGTCGTCTGCACCGGCATGCAACAACCGCGTCAAGCGCTCGCCGACATGATAGGTGCGACCAGCGTCGCCCTCGGCTGCAAGTCCCGAACGCACCAAACCCTTCAAAAGTCGATGCGCCGTCGTTTTCGGCAGTGCGAGAATAGACGAGACGTCTGTAAGCGTGATCGCGCCGGAAAATGTTGCGATCACTTCGAGGACGTCGATGTAACGCGCGAGCGGGCCGGGCGACGAATCGTCTTCAGACATCTGATCTGACCAATTGTTGGGCGCGCATGCCGATTTGTGCAGCTTGACTTACCGAGGGATCGACAGATACGGTTTCGGTAACCGGAATTAAATTCCGAAAAACGGAACAGTTTGTCAAGGCCTCGAATCCAATGAGGCCGCGCAGTGCTCATTAATTTTTGTGAAGGAGACGCGGAGTGGGGATCATGCGAAAAGATTTGCTCGGTTCGATGATGGCGGCGCTGATGCTATCCTTCGTCGGCACCGCGTATGCGCAGCAGACGGGTCCGATCCTTGTCGGCGCCACGGTGCCGATGACGGGGCCGCTGTCGCTGACCGGTAAGCAGTATCAGAACTCGCTGGCGATGGCCGAAGAGGACATCAACAAGGCCGGCGGCATCAACGGCCGCCTAGTCAAGATCGTATTCGAGGATACACAGGCCTCCAACGGCACCGCCGTGAACGCCTTCGTCAAGCTTGCGCAAGAGACCAAGCCGGCGTTCTTTTTCCTGTCGAGCTATTCGACGCAGAACCTTGCGGTCGCGCCCGAGCTGAAGAAGGTGCAGATCCCGGCCATGTACGCCGGCGGTGCCGATGCCGTGGCCGACGGCGGCAACGAATGGATGTTCCGCATCCGTCCGGCTGACAGCGTCGCCGCAGAGGGCATGGTGAAGGCCTCGGCCGACGTGATCAAGGCCATGAAACCCGGTATTCTCTACATCCAGAACGATTTCGGGCAGGGCGGCGCGCAAACCGCTGCCAAGCGCTTCGAAGCCGCGGGTACGCCGATCGTCGGCATGGAGGCTTACGGCCAGAACGACAAGGACTTCTCGGCACAGCTACTAAGCCTGCGCAGTAAAGGCGCCGACGCGATCCTGATCTTCAACTATCCGCAGGACGGCGCCCTGGTGCTGCGCCAGGCCAAGATGCTCGGTTTCAAGATGCCGCTGGTGACGTCGTCGGCGGCCCTGGTGCCGGCTGCCATGCAGCTGTTGTCGCCCGCCGATCTCGATGGGGTTTGGGGCGTCGTCGACGCCTTCATGGATGTCAGCGTCGGCGGCAAGATGAAGGACTATGTCGAGCGCTTCAAGACCAAGTTCGGCATCGATCCCGATCCCTACGGCCTTGCTTACTACGACGGCGCGCTGCTGATGGCCGACGGCATGCGCAAGGTCGGCACCGACCCGAAGGCGCTGCGCGAGTGGCTCGCGGCGGTCAAGGACTGGCCGGGTATCGGCCATGTCTACGCCTATGATGCCAAGGGCAACGGCGTTCGCGACCTTGCAATCGTCAAGGCCAAGCAAGGCACCAAGACGCTCGAACTGGTGCAGCCGGTCTCGCTCAACTGACCATCACATGAACGGCCCCGCGATTGCTGAAGCGGTCGCGGGGTATCAACGAGCAGGGGCCTCATGGCGGATTTCGTACAGTTGCTAGTCAACGGATTGGCGATCGGAAGCGTTTACGCGCTGGCGGCGATCGGATTTGTCATCGTCTACTCGGCGACCGGCGTGGTTAATTTTGCTGCCGGGCAATTCGTGATGTTTGGCACATTTGCCGGCGTTGCGACGCTCATCAATGCCCAGTTTCCGTGGCCCGTCGCCTATGGTGCGGCGCTGCTGATCATGGCGCTGTTCGGCCTGCTGTTTTTCATCTCCGTTTATCTGCCGCTGCGGCGCGGGTCGATCGTCACGATTATCATCGGTACCGTCGCAATCAGCATCACCATGCAGAATGCGGCATTGCTGACTTTCGGATCGTGGCCGTTCCGTCTGCCGTCGCCGGTCGAGGACAGTGCTGTCGTTGTCGGCGGCGCAATCATTTCGACCCACGCGCTGGGCGTAGTGGGCGTCACGGCCCTCATGGTCGGCGGCCTATGGCTGTTGTTCAACCGCACCTCCGTCGGCATCGGCATGCGCGCCGTATCGCAGGATCTGCAGGCCGCCAAGCTGATGGGGCTCAAGGTCAATCGGCTGTTGGCGCTGTCATGGGTGCTGGCGGCCATCCTCGCCGGTGTTGCCGGCCTGATGCTGGGGCCGATGTGGTTCGCCGACGTTAATATGGGTGATCCGATTGCGCTGAAGGCGTTCGCTGCGACGATCATCGGCGGCTTCGGCAGCCTGCCGGGCGCCATCGTCGGCGGCCTCTTCGTCGGGCTCAGCGAAGTGCTCGGCGCGTCTTATGTATCGTCGGCTTACAAGGATCTGATCTCGTTCGGCATCATGATCATCTTCTTGCTGGTGCGTCCGCAGGGCGTGTTCGGCGAGAAGATCCAGGACCGGGGTTGATCCGATGGCGATGCGCGCTCCCCTTTTGATCGCCGTGGCGATCCTCGTCCTCGGCAGCCTGCTGTCGCTGGTGCTGCCGGAATATTATTTGCGGCTGCTGAACCTTTCGGCAATCTCCGCGGTGGCGGTGATCGGCCTGAATTTCGCGTTCGGCTATGCCGGCCTGATCTCGCTCGGCCACGCGGCATTCGTCGGGATGGGGGCCTATGGCCTTGCGATCCTGACCACAACTTGCGGCTGGTCGCCGTGGCTCGCGGCGCCTGCTGCGGTGGCCGCCACCGCGGTGCTGGCTGCGTTGATCGGCTTTCCGCTGCTGCGCCTGCGCGGTCACTATCTTGCGCTGGCGACGCTGGGCCTCAACGTCTCCTTTTACATCGTCACGTCGAACTGGATTTCGCTCACCAGCGGCACCAACGGCATTGCGCGAATTCCCGAACTGGCGATCGGCTCGTTCGCTTTCTCGGGTGAACATCAGTTCCTGTGGCTCGTGCTCGTGGTGCTCTCTGCGGTCGCGGTTGTTGCGGCGATCTTGCATGCGTCGCGTCATGGCCGTGAGATGATGGCGGTGCGCGATGACGAGATCGCATCGGAGATGATCGGGATCGATACCACGCGCGTCAAGATCACCGCCTTTGTGCTTTCGGCGATCTGTGCGGCTATCGCGGGATGTCTGTTCGCGCTGCATGTCCGGTTCGTGGCGCCGGAGGATTTCACCTATGCGCATTCGATCACCTATCTCGCGATGCTGATCGTCGGCGGTGAGGGCACCATTATCGGTGCGATTCTCGGCGCGATCCTGCTCACCTTCCTGCCGGAATGGCTTCGGTTCCTGGGAACGGCCTACCTGTTCTTTTTCGGCCTACTGATGCTGGTCATACTGGTGTTCCTGCCGACCGGGCTTGTCGGGCTTGGGCAGCGGCTGCGAAGGCCGCGAAGGCGCGTGTCGCCGGCCCCCGTGGCCGCACCGGAGGCCACGTCATGACGGTGTTGGAAGCGCGCGGCGTTCACAAACGCTACGGCGGTCTTGCCGCTTTGGCGGATGTCGATCTGACGGTGGAGAAGGGCCAGTTCGTTGCGGTGATCGGACCGAACGGCGCGGGCAAATCGACGCTGCTAAACGTCCTGACCGGGTTGGCGATGCCCGACCAAGGACATGTAGTGCTCGACGGCAACGACATCACACGGATAGCGACCAACCGGCGTATCCGCGCCGGACTGGGTCGCACGTTCCAGCATGGCCGCGTTTTCGCGCGGCTCACCGTGCTGGAAAACGTGATGACCGGCGCGGCGATCCGCGGCGATCTCAGCGAGGCCGGCCTGCGCGAGGTTGCGATGGAGGTCATCACGCAGACCGGACTCGCCGACGAAGCCCACGAGGCGATCGGATCGCTCTCCTACGGCCGCCGTCGCATGGTCGAGCTCGCGCGCGCGCTCGCCTGCCGGCCGAACGTGCTGCTGCTGGACGAGCCGGCGGCAGGCCTGAATTCCGGCGAGGTGGACCAACTGGTCGATCGCCTGACGCAACTGCGCGCCTCCCACGGTCTGGCCATCGTGTTGATCGAGCACAACATGGGTATGGTTATGCGCCTCGCCGAGCGAATCTTCGTGCTCAATTTCGGCTGCAAGATCGCGGAAGGAACGCCGGCGGAAATCCGGGCAAACCCCGCCGTGCTGTCGGCCTATCTGGGCGAAGGATATGTCCATGCTGACGTGTAACGAACTCGTCGTCGCGCATGGCGACATCGTTGCGCTTCAGGGCGTGACCCTTCACGTCGATGCTGGCGAAACGGTCGCGCTGATCGGTTCCAACGGCGCAGGAAAGACGACGCTGCTGCATACGATCTCCGGCCTCAACCGGGTGTCAACCGGCGACATCCAGCTCGAGGGCACCTCGATTGCCGGCTGGTCTACCAACCGTCGCGTGGCCCGGGGCATCGCGCAGACCCCAGAAGGGCGTCGGATCTTTCCAGGTCTTACGGTCGAGGAAAACCTGACGCTGGCCACCGTCAGCTGGCGTCGCTGGGGCCAGTCCATCGCGGCCGATCTCGACCGTGTCTTTGAACTGTTCCCGCGATTGAAGGAACGTCGCAAGCAGCTCGGCTGGTCGCTGTCCGGCGGCGAACAGCAGATGCTGGCGATCGGGCGCGCGCTGATGGCGCGGCCAAAATTGCTGTTGCTCGACGAGCCCTCGCTCGGCCTCGCGCCGCGGCTGGCCGAGGAGGTCTATGAGCGCGTCAGGCTGATCAGCAAGTCCGGCCTGACTATCCTGGTCGTCGAACAGAACACCGTGCTGGCGCTGTCAGTCGCCGATCGAGCTTATGTGCTGGAGACCGGGCGCATCGTGCTCGAAGGACCGGCCAGCGAGCTCAAGCATAATGCGCGCGTGCGCGAAGCCTATCTGGGCCGTTAAACCTGAAATCCAAGGAAGCAATATGTATCCGAACAATCATGATCGTTCCCGCGACGTCTACCAGCGCGCGCTGAACAGTCTGCCGGGCGGTAACACCCGCACCACCGTTTTCATGAAGCCGTTCCCGATCTATGCAGCATCTGGCGCCGGCTGCCGCGTGCGGGATCTCGACGGTAACGAATACATCGATTGCATCAACAACTTCACCTCGCTGATTCACGGCCATGCGCATCCGGCGCTGATCGAAGCGGCCACCAAGCAGTTGGCGCTCGGTTCGGCGTTCGGCATGCCGACTGAGTCCGAAGTCGATCTCGCCGAGCTTTTGACGGCGCGGCTGCCGTCGGTCGATCAGGTCCGTTTCGCCAATTCCGGCACCGAAGCCGTGATGATGGCCCTGAAGGCGGCGCGTGCCTATACGGGCCGCCCGAAGATCGCGAAATGCGAGGGCGCTTATCATGGCTCCTACGACTATGCCGAAGTCAGCCTCGATCCGACGCCGTCGGCCTGGGGCGGCAACGCGCCGGTCTCCGTCCCCTATGCCAAGGGCACACCGGAGAACGTGCTGGCCGATGTGGTGACGATTCCCTTCAACGACATCGAAGCGGCGGTGAGCCTGATTCGCGAGCATGGTGCGGAACTCGCTTGCGTGCTGGTCGACCCGATGCCGAACAGGGCAGGGCTGGTGCCGGCCGACAAGGCCTATCTGGAGGCGTTGCGCGAAGTGACTCGCGAAGTCGGCGCGCTGCTGATCTTCGACGAGGTCATCACCTTCCGCCTCGGCTATCACGGCGCGCAGGGCTTGTGGGGTATCGAGCCGGATCTCACTACGCTCGGCAAGATCATTGGCGGCGGCTTCCCGGTTGGCGCCATCGCGGGCGGCAAGGAGTTCATGTCGGTGTTCGATCCTTCCTCGGGCAAGCCGGCGCTGCCGCACGGCGGTACCTTCTCGGCCAACCCCGTCACCATGCGTGCCGGCATCGCCGCCATGGAACTGCTCGACGATGCGGCGTTCGCGCGGCTCGACAAGATTGGCCAGGCGGTCCGCGACGGCATCGACGCCGCTTTTCGCAACACCGGCGTGCCCGGTCGCACCGTCGGCCTGGGCTCGTTGCTGAAGATCCATTTCACGGATCGCCAGATCCGCGACTATCGCTCGGCTTATCTGAACGATGCCGAGACGAAGCGGCAGACCGTGTTCAATGCGGGGTTGCTCAATCGCGGAATCTTCGCGGCGAATTACGGATTGATGGCGCTGTCGTTGCCGATGACCGATGCCGATGTCGACACTATCGTCGAGGCGGCGGCGGGCGCGCTGCAAGAGGTCGCCGCACTCGGCTGATCGGACGACCGTCGTATCATGTCTGCTCCGGCCGGCGTCACGCCGCGCCGGAACGGATCTCTCTTTTTCGCAAGCAGGCTCGCGATGACTTTGAAAATCGATCCCATCACCCGCTCGGTCGTGCAACATCGCCTGAGTTCAATCGTCAACGAGATGGGCGAAGCGATGCTGCGCACGTCCTATTCGCAGATACTGAACTCGAGCCGGGATTTCTCGCTCGGCATCTGCGACGTCAACGGTCGGCTGATCGCGCAGGCCGACCATATCCCGGTGCATGTCGGCGCGCTGTCCTGGGCCACGCTGGCGGTCGAGGAGCGCTTTAAGGACGTCAAGCCGGGCGACGTGGTGCTGCTCAATGATCCCTATCATGGCGGCAGCCATCTTCCGGACCTGACGGCGTTCGTGCCGGTGTTCGATGGCGACCGCCGGCTGTACTGGACCATCGTGCGGGCGCATCAGAGCGACATCGGCGGCGCGACCCACGGTGCGTATAATCCCGGCGCGACGGATATCTGGCAGGAAGGCCTGCGTGTCCCGCCGATCCGGCTTTATGAGGCCGGCAAGCTTCGCGATGATCTGCTCGACATGTTGGCGCTGAACGTGCGCAACCCGCGCGATTTCCGCGGCGATCTGGCGGCCATGGTCGGCGCTGCGCATCTCGGCGAACGCCGCGTGCAACGGCTGTTCGCTGAATTTGGCGGCGAGACTGTGGAGGCGGCCGTAGAGACCATCCTCGATGCCGCGGAGCAACAGACCCGCGCGGTGCTATCGACTTGGAAGGACGGCGTATTCTTTGGAGAGGCATTCCTCGACGATGACGGTCATGGCCGTAGCGACATCAAAATCGCGGCAAGGGTGACCAAGAAAGGCACTAACATCGAGATCGATCTGTCGGACTCCGATCCGCAGACCACAAGCTTCGTGAACTCGTCGCATGCCAACATGCAGGCCGCGGTGGTGATGGCGTTTGCCTATCTCATCGACGCCGATATTCCGAAGAATGCCGGCGCATTGCGGCCGCTTACGGTGGTGGCGAAGCAGGGCACCATCGTCTGGGCCGACCCCGGCCTGCCGGTGACGATGTGCACCAGCCATCCCTCTAATGAGATCGTCGAAGCAATCGTCAAGGCGTTGTCCGCATCGTGCCCGGAACGCGCGATGGCGGGCTGGAGCCGGCGCTTTCGCATCGCGATCCAGGGCGAGGATCCGCGCACCGGCCGAAGCTTCATCTGGCACATGTTCCAGGCGCGGCCCGGCGGCGGTGCGTCGTTCGGCGGCGACGGCTGGTCCTCGATCGGCGAATGGCACACGGTCGGCGGTATCAAGTTCGGCAGCATTGAAGTCGCCGAGGTGCGTTTCCCGTTGCATTTCCGCCATCACGAATTCCGGGCGGACTCCGGCGGCGAAGGCA
This sequence comes from Tardiphaga sp. vice154, assembly GCF_007018645.1. Lineage (NCBI taxonomy): Bacteria > Pseudomonadati > Pseudomonadota > Alphaproteobacteria > Hyphomicrobiales > Nitrobacteraceae > Tardiphaga > Tardiphaga sp. vice154. The sequence continues at coordinate 3,713,180 of NZ_CP041399.1, read as the reverse complement.
AATATCGCGGCGGCCTCGGGGTCTCGCTGGACCTGGTGATGGAGACGGCAAAACCCGCGCGCGCTAATACGGCGGGCGAAGGCACCAGGCACGGCGCCTGCGGCATGCTCGGCGGCAGCGATGGCCAGCCCCACCATTATTCGCTGATCTCGGAAGGCCGCGCGCCGCGCGTGTTGCGGACCAAGGAGGTCGGCATCGAGGTGCTGCCAGGCGACTGTTTCAAGATTCTATCGAGCGGCGGCGGCGGCTATGGGCCTCCCGACCAGCGCTCGCCGCAAGCCCGCGCACGCGATGTCGTGCAAGGCCTCACCACGACTGAATCAAAGACCGAGCAGGTATCCTGAAGATGTTTACGATTGGAATTGATGTCGGCGGCACCTATACGGACCTGGTTGCGATCGAACGCAACGGCAACACCGTATTTGCGAAGTCGCCGTCCACGCCGCAGGATCAGTCGCTCGGTGTAATGACCGGGCTCGAAGAACTCGCGCGGCGGCTCGGCCTGTCGCGTGCCGAAATGCTCGGCCGCACCGATCGTCTGGTGCACGGCACGACGGTCGCCACCAACGCGCTGCTCGAACGCAAAGGCGCGCTGGTCGCGCTGCTCACGACGCAAGGCCACCGCGACGTCATCGAGATGCGCGAAGGTCTGAAAGACGATCGCTACAATCTTCGCACCGCGCCGCCCGAGCCGCTGGTGCCGCGCGAGCTACGCTTTGGCGTGCGCGAGCGTGTCCGGCCGGATGGCGAGGTGTCGATCCCGCTCGATCAGAATTCGCTCGGCAAGGCAATTGCCGCCATACGGGCGGCGGGCGTGACGTCGGTCGCTATTTGCTTCCTGCATTCCTATCGCAATCCCGCGCACGAGATCGCCGCGGCCGAGCGGCTGCAGCGCGAATTGCCTGATATTAGCGTGTCGCGATCGAGCGACGTGTTGCCGCAGATCAAGGAATACGAGCGCGTTTCGACGACCATCGTCAACGCCTATGTCGAACCGGCGGTGCGGCGTTATTTGACCAATCTGGAAACGCGGTTGAAAGAAGCCGGCCTGGCCAGCCAGTTGTTCATCATCCTGTCTCACGGCGGCATGGCACCGGTCGCCGAAGCGGCGCGCCTCGCTGCCGGCACCGTCCTGTCCGGCCCCGCCGGCGGCATCTCCGGATGCCGGCGCTGCGCCGAGTTGCTGGGGATACCCGACCTAGTCCCGTTCGACATGGGCGGCACCAGCACCGACATCTCGCTAATCACCGATGGCCGCGCGTCGCTGTCAGCCGCTGGCGGTCTTGCCGATCAACGCATCGCGCTGCGCAGCCTGGACATCGCGAGCATCGCCGCCGGCGGCGGGTCGATCGCCACCGTCGATGCCGGCGGCACGTTTCGTGTCGGCCCCGAAAGTGCCGGCTCGGTGCCGGGGCCGGCCTGCTACGGCAATGGCGGCGTCGAGGCGACCGTCACCGATGCCAATGTCATTCTCGGCTATCTCGATGCGTCTGCCTTCATGGGCGGCAAGCGTCCGCTGGACCGCGCGGCGTCCGAAGCGGCCATCGACCGTCTCGCGACATCGCTCGGCCTGTCCCGCGAGGATGCCGCGGCCGGCGTCTACCGCATGGTTAATCTCCGTATGGCGGACGGCATTCGACTCATGACCCTGCGCCGCGGCGTCGATCCACGGCGCTATGCGATGCTCAGCTTTGGCGGCGCAGCCGGCCTGCATGCCGCTGAAGTCGGGCGCGAGCTCGAGATCAAGCGCATCATCGTGCCGACCGCGGCGTCCGTGCTGTCGGCTTGGGGCATGTTAACAAGCGATCTGCGCTACGAGGTGAGCTGCACGCACTATAGCGCCGGCCAGCGTATCACGCCGTCGGAGGTGCGCACTATTTTCGCAGATCTCGCGATGCAGGCTACCAGCCGAATGCAATCGTGGTTCGGCGGCGAGGTGGTTGTCGAACGCTCCGCGGAGATGCGTTACGGCGAACAGATATTCGAGATCGACGTTCCGTTGGACGATCTCGACTGGGCGTCGGGCGATATCGTGGACCTGATCGAAGAGCTGTTCCATCGCCGTCACGAAGAACTTTACACCTATGCGTCGCGGGATCAGGAAGTCGTATTCTTCAACGCGCGCGTGGCGGCGGTCGGCATTATTCCTGAAGTAGCGAGTGTGTCGCGCGCGATTGCTGCGCCTTCCGCTTGCGCACCGTCAAGCAGCCGTAAGGCATTTTTCGGGACCTGGAAGGACGTGCCGGTCTATGCAGCAGATTCGTTGAGGTCGGGTCATGAAATCGAAGGTCCCGCGATAGTCGAGGCGGAAACGACGACTGTGGTGATCAATGTCGGCGACCGCATCACGATCAACAACCTTGGTTGGCTCGATATCTCGCTGGCGTAGGGGATGTTTAGACAAATGCGGTCGTCGGATCGCTTGCATGTCGCTGCATAATGGCTGCTTTTGGCGCAAAGCGGGCTGTCATAGCAGCCAAGCGGCAGGCCCTAATTGCAAGTCTTGCTTATGTCTTTGCCGCAACGGTATCCGTGTTGTGCCTGTGCCACTTAGAACCGGCCACTCGACAAAACCGAGGTCTGCTACCGCGCACTGGCCGGCCGCAAAGGACGAGATCTTGCCCCGCGTATTCGACTGGACTTCATGGCCGAGACCTTCGATGGGAGCGAGTTCGCATGGAAGACGCGCCGTCAATTTCCGCTGTAGCCGGGAAGCTTAGGATGACTTCGGGCAGCGAGGTCGTAGAGACGACTATCGGCACGTCGGCCTAAAGCTGCGACACCTTCCGCTGAAGTTCCTATGCCGACCTACCTCACGCGCCGGCGTGTGGTGACGCGCCTCGAGGCCTTGACTGCCCGGGCCGGCCGATGGAAAAATACTAGCGGTCTGTTGCTGGGCCTGCCCAAAGCCAGGGTCCTCCTAGGGCGTTATGTTCATCACATCGAAGACGAGACCTGCATCGTTAAAGTATTGAACTGAATTTCGTTCCACGAACGACAACGCTGCATTTTCCTAGTGAACGCTCTCGCCCATTTCCAACGCTTTCTCTAGCTCCTTCTCAGCACGCTTGATCGCTTTCAGGTCGGCGGCGCGCCGTTTGTATTCGTTGTGGTCGAGGAGCCGGTCGCAACAGAGCGCATCCGTAAAGGAGGCTAATCTGTCAATGATCCCCAATCGGACACCTTCCGGCATCATGACTAATTCGAGAAGACAGGAAAGTTCGTCGATCGACCAGCTTTTGACCGGTCTTACGAGCCAGTCGTCGCCCGGCACCAGGTCAAACTCTTTGCGAAGTCGCTTGTGGCCTTTGACTTCGCTGGCGGCATGCAATCTTTTCACTGCGTCGCCCGACACGGAGGCGATGATGCCGTCTTCTCCACTGCTCACAAAGGTCAGATCGAGCCGAAACTTTAGTTTGTCCGATAGGACGTTGGCGATTGCGGCGACGTAGGCCGGCTTGGCTGCTTCCTTCATATCCTCGAAGTCCACAAGCTCTTCCAGAATTCCATAGATTTCCTCCTGTTCGAGCGACTCGTAATCACTCCTGCTTTTGCAGTCCATGGCTTCTTCCCGCGCCATCCGGCTGCTTTCCCTTTCGAGAGATCTCACCAATTCGGCATCCATTTCATCGTCCATCCACATGGAAAGCGGCACCACGATGGATGTCCGGCCGGCCGCCAGCTTCGCCTTCGCGCCAAATTTCTTCATCCTTTTCCCCTTTCGATGGCGAACCTCGCTCGTATGCAGCGACGTTTCAAGGGTAGCGGTTAATAAATGCAGGGATATTTGATCGTCCTGCGGATGATGCCTTACTGGGACCAGCATTTCCGACGGGCAGAGATCGACGCGGCGCACACCGTGCTGCCCCGATCCTTGAGCGGGATGGATGGTTAATGTCGCCGATGTCGCGCGCGACGCGGGAGATTGCGTAAAGGGTTGCTGTTTCTTGGCTGCGGACCACCCTATGGCCAGCGGCTTGGGCTTGCGCGGGAATACTGGCAACGGAGGCTTGCGGGCTTCACGTGCGGTGGCGATGTCCGCTGCTGGCGCCGCGATTGTCGTGCCGCTGGCAACGGTTGTAGGGGCGCTTGCGTCTCTCAACCGCCAGCAATTGGCGCGAATCGGCCACCGGCGGTGATGCCGGTGGCCGATTGTTTAGAGCTCGATCTGTTCAGCCATATTCAGCGCGTCATCCACCTCGATCCCGAGATATCGAACTGTGCTCTCCAGCTTCGTGTGACCGAGGAGGATTTGCACGGCGCGAAGGTTGCCGGTCTTGCGGTAGATCAGGGCCGCCTTGGTACGACGCATTGAGTGCGTGCCATACATGTTCGCATCCAAGCCGATGCTTTGGACCCAGTAGTGAACTAGTCGAGCATATTGGCGAGTGGATATGTGAAGACTTTCGTGAAGGCGGCTTGGAAAAAGAAAACGCGAGCGGGTAGAACGGAGGTTTGGAAGGCAGGCTTCGACTGAGATCCTTGATTGTTCCGTGATTTCGAATTGTACTGGTCGCCCGGTCTTCTTTTGGACGATTGTGGCTCGATTCCGCACTTTCATCCCTAGACAAACATCGTCCAAGCGCAGCTTGACGAGGTCGCAAGCGCGAAGTTTGCTGTCGATCGCCAAGTTGAAGATTGCCAGATCGCGCTTTGATCCTGCGAGTTCAAGGCGAACGCGGATGGACCAGACGTGCTTTGGTTCGAGCGGCTTCTTCTGACCGACAAGCAATCCCTTGTTCCAAGGTTGGTGAGTTTTAGCGGTAAGACGTGCAGACATGAGCAGGCCTCCGCCGTCCCGCCCACCGCATCGCTCACCGCGAGCAAGTCAATCTATTCCGATTGTTCGATGCGGTCCGAATCGAGCAAATCCTTGACTGGCGGCCTATGGCGCAAAGCGGACGGTGCGCACAATTTTGGCTCAGCGCACGGAGTGCTGACATGGAAGTCTGGAAACCTTGGGTGTTAGATCGAGACGTAACCGAAAATCGCCGGCGCCTTCCGACTTCCAGCTGCTGGATTTTAGCTTAGGCTAGGGAGTGCACGATAATTAAAAGGCGCGTGCCCCGACTCTGTAGTCGAATATGGAATCAATCCAACGAGCGGACAGTATCAAAAGGATAAATTCCGTTTAAACTCTCAGTCCTTCGGGTAATCTGGTAGACTGAATCGCAAAGATCTATGAAAGTGATGAATGTGAATAGACGTATTGTCCTTGCCTGTCGTCCAGATGGCGAACCGCGGCTGACCGACTTCCGTTTGGAATCTGTCGATATGCCGCAGGCACCGGACGGTTCATTGCTACTCAAAACGAAATTGCTCTCGCTCGATCCCTATATGCGCTGGCGTATGAATGACGCTCCGTCTTATGCGCCACCTGTGGCGCTTGGTGCGCCAATGGTGGGAAGCACAGTCAGCGAAATCGTCGTATCCCGCCATCCGGATTTCAAGGAAGGTGAGCTGGTGCTCGGCCAATCGGGCTGGCAGGAATTTGCGATATCGGACGGCGCCGGCCTTCGGCGGCTCGATGAGGCGCACGCGCCCGTGTCCACGGCTCTGGGCATCCTCGGTTCGCCCGGTCTGACGGCCTATACGGGGTTGTTGAATATCGGACAGCCCAAGGTGGGCGAGACATTGGTCGTCGCCGCTGCCACCGGGCCGGTCGGTTCGCTGGTCGGCCAGATCGGCAGGCTCAAGGGATGTCGCACCGTTGCCATCGCCGGCGGCGATGAGAAATGCCGCTACGCACGCGACGTGCTGGGCTTTGACGTCGCGATAGACCACCGAAGCATGAACTTTCGTGCGCAGCTTGAAGCGGCATGTCCGGCCGGCATCGATATCTACTTTGAGAATGTTGGCGGAAAGATCTGGGAATTCGTGCATCCCTTGCTCAATCCATTTGCCCGCGTCCCCGTATGTGGCCTCGTCTCGCAATATAATGATGCCGGCGAAGAGACCAACAAGAGCAATTCCTCGGAATTTATGCGCAGCATTCTCGTCAAGCGGCTCACCATCAGAGGCTTCATCGTCACCGACTTCGCGGCACAAATGCCGGATTTTCTGCGTGACGTTGGCGAGTGGCTGTCAGCCGGAAAACTCGCTCACCGGGAGCATATTGTGGATGGGTTGGCATCTGCTCCCGAGGCGTTCATCGGCATGCTGAAGGGCCGGAATTTCGGCAAGCTGATCGTCCAGGTCAGCTAGTCCGGCCGCACGCTCAGCGATCCATGAAGAAGTCGACGACGGCCGTCAGTTGCGAGCCCAGCATCTCCCTGCCGTAAACGACCTTGCAGCCGGACTCCAGAGCCATGCGCAACAGGCGGGTTTCGTCCGGCTTCATGACGATATCCATCACCGCGAGATGCGGCGGTAGGTGATTGACTTGCAGCGGGCAGGCCGTCGGGTCGAGCATTCCGACCGGCGACGCATTGATCAGAACATCTAACTGGTCGAGGTCGAGCGACTCGCCTGCCGCTACATCAAAGCTCGGGAAAGCCTGCTGCATCTGGTTAACCGCGGCAGATGCGCGCGCCGTGTCGGGATCAATGATCCGCAGCGACCGCGGGGCCTGTGAGGCAAGCGCCACGCCGATCGCGGATCCCGCGCCGCCGGCGCCGAGCAGCGCGATCCGCTTGTCCTTGATTGCCACGCCGCGCCGGCGAAGTGCGGCCACGCAACCCACTCCATCGAACATCTCGCCGATCCAGCCTTCTGCCCGCTTCGCCAGTACGCTCACGGTTCGGGTGATCCGTGCTTGCGGTCCAAGCGACGCCATGAAGCGGGCCGCCCGTGCCTTGTAGGGAACGGTGACGATCAGGCCATCGAGGTTCGCGATGTCCATGATGGCTGGCATCAACTCGTCGAAGCGCTCCGGAACCACGTGAATCGGAACCACGATCGCATCAATTCCCCGGGCAACGAATTCGTGGGTGACAAATTCCGGAGAACGGACCTGCTCGATGGGGTGGCCCACGATTCCGTAGAGACGCGTTCGTCCGGAAATATACGGCACGCTCAGCGGCGAAAATTCTTCTCGTGTCATGCGGGCCACCTGCAGGCCGAGCCCGCATCTGTCTGTCACGCTTTCCGGGATGGGGCGTATTGACCTACGTGTAAGTCAGCGTTAAACACGAGGCAAGTCAAAAACAATAATGGGAGGCGACGCGTGCAGGACACGGATTTTCACGTGGCGGTCGGTCAATCGATCCGCTTTGCAAAGACGGTTTCGGAAAGCGACGTTTATCTCTTCGCTGGTATTACAGGCGATCTTTCAGATGTTCACTGCAATGAGCAGTTCATGGAAAAGTCGGCTTTCGGGAAGCGCATCGCGCACGGCGTCCTGGCGATGGGCTTCATGTCCACCGCCTCGACCGTGATGTTTACGCCGCATGTCAGTAAATATGTTGGATTGACGCCGGTATCGCAGGGCTACGATCGCGTTCGCTTCATCGGCCCGGTCTTCTTCGGTGACACGGTGACCGTAAGCTACACGATCGAAAAGCTGGACGGCGCGAAGAACCGCACGTTTTCCAACGTCGAAGTGAAGAACCAGCGCGGAGAAGTCGTCGCTGCTGCCGTGCACATCATGAAGTGGGTGCCGGTCCCCGTGCTTGACCAGAACGCAGCCTGAGGAACGCGACATGGCTGGTTCAATTCAAGACGTGCGCGTTGCGCTCGTCACAGGCGGTCGGCGCGGCATCGGACGCGCCAGCGCCTTTGCGCTGGCCGACAACGGTTTCGATGTCCTGATCAATGACCTGGAACACGACGAGGCAGCGGAAGAGACTGTTCAGGGCATCAAGGATCGTGGCAGGCGTGCTTCGTTCATTCAGGCTGACGTCGCCGATCTTGGCCAGCATGAACGCCTGGTCCGGGAAGCGCAGTGCTTCGGGCCGCTGTCCTGCTTGCTCAACAATGCCGGTGTGCAGACCAGGCACCGCGGCGATATTCTGGAAACGCCGCCAGAGAGTTTTGACCGGTTGATGTCGATCAATCTGCGAGCCTCCTTCTTCCTCACGCAGCGCGTCGCCAGGCAGATGCGCGACGACGATAGGGGCGATCGTACGCGGCCCACGCGCTCGGTGATCTTTATTTCCTCGGGAAATGCAGTGATCGCAACGGCGGCGCAGGCTGAATATTGCATCTCCAAGGCTGGCGTCGCGATGATGAGCACGCTCTACGCGTTGCGCCTCGCGGAATATGGCATCGCCGTTCATGAGGTGCGACCCGGGATCATCCAGACCGACATGACCAAGGATGTTTTCGAGAAATATAACGGCTGGGTCGAGGCCGGCGGCTTTCCGATGGCGCGGTGGGGACAGGCGGAGGATGTCGGCAATACCGTCGCCCAGCTCGCCTCGGGGCGCATGCCGTATTCGACAGGCCAAGCGTTTTTCGTCGATGGCGGGATGCATATCCGTCGCACATAGGCTGCGTTGATGCGCGTGCAATTGATCTGAGGACAATATGTACAATTATGCGGGACAGGTTGCAGTTGTGACCGGAGCTGCGATGGGCATCGGGCGCGCCATTGCGAGAAAGCTTGTCACCGAGGGCTGCCACGTGGCGCTCTGGGACAAGAACGCGGAGGCGCTGAGCGGCGCGTTTGCGGAGCTTTCGGCGGGCGGAAGCGTTTCAAAGGCCGTTATCGATGTGACTGACCTCGATGCGGTCAAGTCAGGTGTGGCGGAAACCATCCGGCATCACGGTCCCATCGATATTCTTGTCAACAATGCGGGCGTAGGTCAGGTTGCATCGATCATCGACGACAAGCCGGAAGACTTCGAATCCACTATGAGGCTGAACGTGTTCGGCACATTCAACTGTTGTCATGCCGTCGTGCCATCCATGGTGCTTCGAAAATCCGGTCGGATCATTAATCTTTCGTCGTGGTTCGGAAAGGTTGGCAGGCCAAGTTCACTGGCCTACTGCGCTTCGAAGTTCGCCATCCTGGGGATGACGCAGTCGATGGCGCTGGACCTTGCCGCTCACGGCATTCGCGTCAATGCTGTTTGCCCCGGCGCAATTGCGAACACCCAGATGCGCGATTTCGCAGATACTCAACTCTCAGCTAGGGGCTTGCCGACGGCCGCCGAGCGAGCCCATACCATACCCCTCGGCAGACTCGGGGAGCCCGAAGATGTCGCCAACGTGGTGGCATTCCTGTTGTCGAGCCAGGCTGACTACATGACGGGGCAGGGCATCAATGTCACCGGCGGCGTCTGGATGAACTGAGCTGCGGCATCTCGCAACACGGAAGCCCGCTGTCGTTGCTTGACACTCTGTAACAACTATCCTTACATGTAAGTAAGTAAAATGGAGCGGATAACCGCTTCAAAAAATTCTGAGGAGACGCGCGTTGTTCGAATTGATGGAGTTCGTGGTCCGCGGTGCGCTGCTTGGCGTCATCTACGGGCTGCTGGCATTCCCGATCAGCCTGGTCTTTGCCACCACCGGATCCGTCGATCTGGCGGTCGGTGCCTACACCGTCCTCGCGGTGGCGATTGCTTGGGCGATTGGCGGCCCGGTTGGCATTGTCCTGGGCATCGGCGCGGCGGTCCTGTCGTCGGCGATCGTCGGCTTCATCTCCATGCGGCTGAACAGGCCGGGAACGTTCGATCATATCACCGCCGTGCTCGGGACATTCGGCCTCGCGACCTTCCTCGAGTCGTTCATCCTGACATTCTACGGCAAGGATCCGATGGCCAATCAGATGTTCGACGCCTTTTGGGATGTATTCGGCGTCCGGATCAGCCCACAAGCGCTGATCAATATCTCGGTCAGTCTGGCGCTGCTCGCCGCGCTTTATGTCCTCCTGTACCGGACTCCGTTCGGCCGCATGATGCGTGCCAGCGCGATCAATCCGCTCGGCGCTGCGCTGAACGGCATTCCGGTTCAGGCGATCTGGTTCTGCACCTATCTGCTTGGCGGGTTGCTGGCGGGTGTCGCAGGCATCCTGGTGCTGTACACCACCGGCGCGGATTACAGCACCGGGTTATCACTGACCATTTCGGGCTTCGGTGCGGCGATCATCTTCGGCATGAACAGCCCGCTGCGCGGCTTTGCCGGCGGCCTCGTCACGGGGCTCGTCCAGGTACTCAGTTCGGCGTACCTGCCGGGCGGCTGGGTCACGGCCGCGCCGATGATCTTCATCTTCATCGTTCTGGCGCTGGGCCCGATGAACCGGATTGCGGCGACCGGAGGACGTGTCTGATGAAGCTTGGTACATTTGACAGGCTGCGACCCGCGCTTGTTCTTCTGGCGATCATCGCGGTTCTGACGCCATTCATTGTTGGCAAGCCCTTCTGGCTCGACAATTCGATTCTCGTCGCGATCTTCTCGTTGATGGCGCTGTCGGTCGGCATGTCCTACGGGCAAGCGGGCATTCTCTCGGTAGCCACGGCTGCGTTTGCCTCTGTTGGCGCGTATGCCACGAGCATCGCGACGGCGCAGTTCGGCCTGTCGCCGCTGGTCGGTCTGCTGCTCGCCGTGGTGTTGCCGATGTCGCTTGGCTATCCGATGGCGCGGGCGATCACGCGGCTATCGCCGATGCCGCTGTCGATCGCTACTTTGTTGTTGAGCATGGTGCTGGAAGTCGGCATCCGCGAAGGCGGGGACTTCACCGGCGGCTATATCGGCCTGTCCGGGATTCCGAAACTGTCCTTCGCCCCGACGCTGGCGTCGATGCATGTACTATCCTGGGCTATCGTCATCATTGTCATCGCATTATACGCCAACCTGACCCATTCCGCGATCGGCCGTGCGGTCAAGACCGCACGCCACGATCCGCTCCGGGCGACGGCGGACGGCGTCGACGTGCCGAAGATTCTGGCCAGCTATTTTGCATTGTCGGCCGCAGTCGCAGGCCTGTCCGGCTGGCTCTACGCCCATCACCTCATGTACATGGGTCCGGAATCCCTGACCATTCATGTTTCGATCAAGACGATGCTGATGACCGTCATCGGTGGTGCCCAAACGTTCCTCGGGCCGGTTGTCGGGGCGGCGTTCCTGACGCTGATTACGCTGTATCTTCCGGCTTCGGAAACGCAGGGCATGATTTTCGGCGCCACCTTGGTGCTCGTGCTGCTGGTGGCCCCGCGCGGAATCCTTGGTACGGACTGGATGAAGCTGATTTCCCGCACGAAAAAGCGCGACGCGCCGGCTGCGCCGGTTGTCCCGGCAAGCGAGCATGTATCATGAGCGTTCAGGTTCACGAGGTCACCGTTGATTTCGGCGGGATTGTTGCGCTCAGCAAGGTTTCGCTGAAGCTCGAACGCGGGCAGATTCTTGCCGTCATCGGGCCGAACGGATCCGGCAAGAGCACACTGTTCAACTCCATCACCGGAATGGTTACCGCTGCAAGCGGGAAGATCATCGTGGATGATACGCCGGTCGATGGCATGCAGCCGCACCGGCGGATCGCATTGGGGCTGGCGCGTACATTTCAGACGCCGAGGTTCGACCCGCATATAACCGTCGAGGAGGCCGTTCTGTGCGGTTTCTATCCGGTGTCGCAGTCGGGCATGCTGTCGGCCTTGCTCAGAGCGCCCAAATCGGCGAGGCAGGAGCAGACCTTCAGCGAGCGCTGCGCCGAGATCCTGCAGGATCTGCGGCTCTCCGAGTATCGCCACACCAGGATGGGCGAGCTACCGATGGGGCAGGTCCGTCTCGTCGAGGTGGCGCGCGCCGTCGCCAATAATCCAAAATATATCCTGCTGGACGAACCCGCCGCCGGCTTGGCTCGAGACGAGCAAGCCATGCTGAGCTACGAAGTTCGACGACTTGCAGAAAAAGGCGTCGGCGTTCTTCTCGTCGAGCACAATTTCAATCTGATCCGCGAACTGGCCCAGCACGTCATCGTTCTGAACCGCGGAGCGATGTTGCTGTCGGGCAGCGCGGAAGATATCGCGCGCGACAAGTCCTTTATCGACGTCTACCTGGGCAGCAGCGGCAGGTGATGGGACCGGACATGAACATGATGAAGCCCACTGTCTCTGCAGGCCGCTCCACGATTATTGCCTGCGCCAATGTTCACGCGCGCTACGGGCGCATCACGGTCGTCTCCGACGTCACGCTAGATGTCGCCGCGGGTGAGATGATCGCGATCCTCGGTGCCAATGGGGCTGGCAAGAGCAGCCTGCTCGGCGCTATCGCGGGCACGGTCGCGGGCAGCGGGCGCATTGAGGTCAACGGCCAGGCCATCAACTCACTGCCGTCGCACAAGCGCGCAGTCATGGGTCTGTCGCTGGTCCCGGAACAGCGTCGGAACGTCTTCGCGGCGATGTCGGTCAAAGAAAACATCGATCTTGGCTTGCGGCTGTTACCGATCGCGGAACGGGAAGACCAGCGCGATTTCATTATGGGCCTGTTTCCGATCTTGCGCGAACGGCAGTCCGCTGGCGCGGGAATGCTGAGCGGCGGCGAGCAGCAGATGCTGGCAATCAGTCTGGCGCTGGGACGAAAACCGGACGTGATGATTTTCGACGAGCCGACGCAGGGACTTGCCCCGGCGGTCTTCGATACGTTGCAACATGCCTTCGACGTGCTCAAGAAGCGCGGACTGGCCATGATCCTGGCCGAGCAGAACGTGCCGTTCGCCGCGCGCGTTGCCGACCGCTACATGATTCTTTCACAAGGCTCTGTCGTCCGCGAGGGCCCTGGTCTGGATCTCGCTAATCCGGAAGATATTGCGGCGGTGTTTCTCGGATCGAAATAGTAGGAAAAAATTAAACAAACAAAAAAGGGAGTTTGAAATGCGAAGGAATTTTCTGAAGTCACTCGCAGCCATGGCTTTGCTCGGAACCATGTTCACCGTGCCGGCACGCGCGGCGGACGATGTCATCAAGGTTGGTGGCATTTTCAGCCTCAGCGGACCGGCGGCGCCGTTCGGTATTCCAGAGCGGGACGTTGTGGAAATTCTGGCCAAGAAGCTCAACGCCGAAGGCGGCGTCAAGGGCCGCAAGATCGAAATGGTGTTTCACGACGACCAGAGCAATCCGACCGAAGCTGCGCGCGGCGCGACCCGCCTGATCCAGCAGGAGAACGTCCAGGCCATCATTGGCTCAACGCTCGGCACAGGCACGCTGGCCTTGATGCCGATTGCGATGGCCAACAAGGTCCCCGTGCTTGCTCCGATCGGCACCATCGATGCGACCTCGAAGAAGCACGCGTTCTGGCCCTGGCTATTCCGATCAGCCCCAACCGAGCAAGTTATCCTCGACGGAATTATGGAGCGCGGCGTATTCACACCGAAGCGCAAGAAATTTGCCGTCATGTATCAGGAAGACGCCTACGGCAAGGCCGGCATGGAATATGCGCTGAAGCTTTCCAAGGAACATGACATCAATGTCGTCGCTTCGGTCAGCGCGCCGCTCAATGCCATCGACCTGACCGCGGCGGCTACCAAGATTCGCAATGCCAATCCCGAGGTCGTCCTGCTTGAGACCTCTGCGCCGGCACTTGGAGCCGCTTTCGTTCGTGCCGCAAAGCAGGTTGGGCTGAACGCCCCGCTGATCGGATCGGGCAGCCTGAACCAGCGGCCTTTCCTCGACGCGGCGGGGCCTGCCGGCGAAGGCGTTCAGGTGGTCTCGCTCGGAAACTGGGACGATCCCTCCGAGAAGCAGAACGCACTCGGCGACATCCTGCGCGCGGCCGGCAAGAAGCCGTCGGGCTACGCCGAGTTGTTGGCGTCCACCGGCTTTCTGGTTCTGGTCGAGGCGCTCAAGCATGTTGAAGGTCCGCCGACCGGAGCACTGATCCGTGACGCCATCGAGAATATCTGCGAGTTCAAGGACACCTTTATCGATGGCAGCATCTGCTATTCCAAGGATCAGCATGAAGGATTCTCCAAGGATTCCCTGGTGACGGTGGAGATCTCGCAGGGAAAATTCAAAACGATCAAATGACTTGCAGAACGGCCGGTCTGATGTGACCGGCCGTATCGGGATTCTTTCGATGTCACGACCGTTGCTCGATCTGCCGTTTACCTCGTGGTCCTACGATCGGATCCTGCGTTGGCGTGCCGAGAATACGCCGGATCGCCCGTTCATCTGTTTCGAGGACGGCGTCTATCAGAGCTATGGAGAGATCTGGCAGTGCGTCTGTGATCTGGCGAAGGGACTGGCGAATGCGGGCGTCCAGCGAGGCGACCGTGTCGCGATTTTCGCCGGGAATGGCCTGACGGCCGTTCATGTGTGGCTCGCGATCAATGTGCTGGGCGCGACCGATGCCCCCATCAATCCCGCGTTTCGCGGCCAGTCCCTGGTGCACGCCCTCAACATGCTCGGTGTCACCATCGTGATTGCCGACAGGCAGCTGTTGCCGGTGCTGGATGGGGTGGCGAGCGAACTGACGGCGTTGTCTCATATTTATTTTATCGAGGACCCGATGGCGGTCACCGATCCATCGACAAGCATCGGTTCCATTGCGGTGGCGCCGCTTCGGGAGTTGGTCGATGATGCGAGCGGCTATCAACCGGCGGGGGCAAGCTTCGACAACATCTCATCCGTTCTGATGACGTCGGGGACATCGGGTCCATCGAAGGGGGTCATGGTGCCGCACGCCCAGGCGATCCTTATCGCGAGAAACTCCATCGATGGCATGCGAGTGACGGAGACCGACATCTACTACGTTGCTCATCCGGTCTTTCACATGTCCCCGCGATATTGCGCCATCACCGCAGCCATGCTGGTCGGGGCGCGCGTCTGGCTGGATACACGCTTCAACGCCGAGCAATGGCTGGATCGCATCAAGCTATCCGGGGCAACGGTGACCATTGGTCACGGCCCCTTGCTCGAGATGATCTACGCCCAACCACCGCGAGCGGATGACGCTGAAACCGCTCTGACCCGTATCGGTACCTCGCCGTTTCCCAAGCACATTGCTGCGCCTTTCGAACAGCGTTTTGGGATCAAGGGCATCGAGACTTGGGGAATGACCGAGATCGGCATCCCCTGTTGGCATCCGTACGACGCACCGCTTCGGCCTGGCTCGTGCGGGAAAATTCTGACGGAGTGGTTCGAGGTCGAGGTGGTCCATCCGGACACAGATGTTGTTCTGCCCGTTGGTGACTTGGGCGAACTGGTGGTTCGGTCCAGGTATCCGTTCACCCTGATGCAGGGGTACCTTGGTCGGCCGGACGCCACCAACGAGGCGTGGCGTAACCTGTGGTTCCACAGCGGCGACAGCGGTTATATCGATTCGGACGGATGGGTGTACTTTGTTGATCGCCTGAAAGACCGGATTCGCCGCCGCGCCGAGAATATTTCCTCCTACGATATCGAGGTTGCCGCTCAGCAATTCGCGGGCGTCCGCGAGGCTGCAGCAATCGGTATTGCGTCGGAATTTGCCGGGGATGACGACGTCAAGATTTGTGTGGTGGCGCTACCAGGATGCGAGGTGCATCCGGAGGCGCTGATCATACATCTCGCGAAGCGACTGCCACACCACATGGTGCCGCGTTACGTCGAAGTTCTGGTCGAATTGCCCCGCACGCCGACGAAGAAAGTCCAGAAGGCGCAGCTACGGCAGGCCGGCGTTACGCCGCAGACGTGGGACCGCAAGCTTGCCGGCATCGTGCTGCGGCAGTTGGCATGATTGACGGTACCGGTTCAGGTATGTTCCTTCTTCCGGGCCGGCTTTTTTGCTGCCCCTACCGGCTTCTTGCCGGTCCCGTAAGCGGTTTCGATGGTCGAGAGCGTGGCCTCCCAAAGCTCTGACAATCGCCCAAAGCGTCCGGAGTCACGGGTGACTGACCCAGCATAATGAATGATCGTCGCCAACTGAATCACGATATTCTGCTGCGGGGCATCTTCACGCAATTCCCCGGCACGGACGGCTAGGCTGACGCCGATCCGAACCAGGCTCTCGAAATCATGTGACGTGCTTTGCAGGATGGACTGCATTTTCGGCGTGAGCGCGTCTCGATCCGACCGCAGCCGGAT
The DNA here is from genome assembly GCF_007018645.1 of Tardiphaga sp. vice154. Classification (NCBI taxonomy): domain Bacteria; kingdom Pseudomonadati; phylum Pseudomonadota; class Alphaproteobacteria; order Hyphomicrobiales; family Nitrobacteraceae; genus Tardiphaga; species Tardiphaga sp. vice154. Next base: position 3,697,239 of record NZ_CP041399.1, on the reverse strand, counting down.
CATCAGGCTCCAGGGGTGGCCCTTGTCGCCGTTGGCGTTGAATTTGTTGTAGCGCTCGCGATTGAAAGCCAGCGTGGCATCGATCTTTGCCCGCAGCGTCGATTCCGGGTCAGTCCAGATTTTGGTATACCGCTCGATCGTACCGCGGGCGTAGTCCTCAAGAACTTCCTCGACCAATCCGCTCTTGTTGCCGAAATGATAGTGCAGGTTGGCGCGGGTGGTATTGAGAATCTCGGAGATCTCCCGGAAGCTGACCCCACGATACCCGTACTTTACCAGAAGATCGGCCGTGGTCGATTTGATCTTTTCCCGCATGATACGCCTACAAATGAAAAGGGTGCCTCGAATCCATGTTTCGCAGCACCCAATTGTTTCAGTTTATCGCTTGAACCGCAATTGTTCCCGCGGCTTACGCCGCCGCATGAACCTTGGTTTCTGGCAGCAAGCCGGCGCGGGCCATGGCACCTCGGATCCGCTCGATTTCTGCTGCGGGCAGTTTCTGCAGGGGGGGCCGGACGGCCGCCGAAGGCAGGCGACCGAGGATGACCTGGGCTTCCTTCATCCGGTTATGCATATCCACTCCCGGAGCCGAGTAGAAGGCGTGTGTGGTCGGGTAGATGCGGTCGGCAGCGGCTTTCGCTGCAGCCATGTCGTTGTTGCGAACGGCTTCATAGAGGGCGACCTGCAGGTCTGCGATCGTGCTGCCGGCGCCGGAAAGCAGGCCATTGCAGCCGGTTACCAGCGAGCTGAACAACCACGCACTGTGCGTCGTCAGGACGTTGAACGGTCGCGGACCGTTCTGCAGTTCGCGCACGGTGAATTCGTGGCGCGCGGGGTCGCCGCAGGCATCCTTCATGGCTGCAATCGACGGAATTTCGGCCAGCATGCGGACCAGCACGTCGTGCGGATAGCAAAGGCCGGTTGCCACAGGAAACTGGAAGATAATCAGCGGCAAATCGGTCGCATCGGCGATTCGTCTGAAATGATCGACGATCATGTCCGGACGGGCACCCAGCATGAAAAGGCTCGGTGGGAAGATCAGCAACGCCGAGGCTCCGCCTTTTTCCGCCATCTTGGCGATCCGGATGGCATCCGGTGCATTCTCGGCATACACGCCGTTGACGATCGGGAGCTTCGATCCCAGCTCGTCCACGGTGACGTCGAGAATTCGCTGCTGTTCCTCGAACGAGCATGACGATACTTCCGATGCGTGACCGTTGACGGTGATTGCGGAGATGCCGCGCGTTCCAGCGACATCACGAAGGTGCTTTCGGTAGCTCGCTTCGTCGATGGACAGATCGTCTTTCAAGGGCAGCAGACAGGCGGGGATGACCCCCGAGCAATCATATTTAGTACGGCTCATTACTTTTTCTCCGTGATGTAAGCAGCGATAGTTCTCAAATGCCTTCGAGAACAACGATATTTGCAATCGAGGCGCCGTCGCGGGCCTCGCGCGCCTTCAGGTAGATCGCCGAATTGTAGAATGCCTTCGCCTGATCGACTGAGTCGAACTCGACAATGACAAACCGACGATCGGGGGCGTCCCCCTCCAGCGCAATCGGCAAAGACCCGCGTACGTGATAGCGGCCCCCGAAAGCCTCGATCGCTTCCTTCGCGAGCGGCTTGTAATTTTCATAGGCTGCAGGATCCGTCACCTTCACCTGCGCCACGACAATGGCTGCCATGCTTTGTTTTCCTCCACTTTCAATTGCCCTGAAAGTGTCACTGACATACATGTAAGTCAACAAGCGGATCTGGCGTTTTCCGCTGATTCCGGCCGAAAATTGCAAATCTCATCAAGAATATTGACCTGCACGTCAGTAAATGACATTTTGTCGGAATGGGCATGCGCCCTGGGTGGAAACATGAAAATAAAAATCGAAAAACACGGTCGCGTGGCGGTTCTGGTTCTCAATAATCCGCCGATGAATGTGGTGACGCTTGAATTGACGCGTGAGATGAGCAAGGCGCTGGCCGAGCTGGCTGCTGATCCGGAGGTGGGTGCGCTCATCCTGACAGGTGAAGGCGACCGGGCGTTCTGCGCCGGCTCCGACATCAAGGAATTTCCGGGTCTGGTCGCGGATCGTGCCATCGTCAGCCGAAAGCTCGGTTTTGAGAATGAGACCTACGGTCAGGTCGCGCATTTCCCCAAGCCAACTATCGCAGCCATCGAAGGTCTTGCGCTTGGCGGCGGGCTCGAACTTGCGGCAGGTTGTGATTTTCTCGTGGTCTCCGCCAATGCGCGGCTCGGGCTTCCGGAAATCAAGCTGGGCGGCTTCCCCAGCAGTGGCGGCACGGTCCGCGTGACACAACGCATCGGTCTGGCGCGCGCCAAGGAGATGATGATGTTCGGCGACATGATCGATGCCGAAACCGCGCTGGCGTGGCGTCTCGTTAACAAGGTGGTTCCGAGCGGCCAGGTCCGGGCGGCCGCGCTGGAGATGGCCGCGCGATTGGCCGCGGGGCCGGCACAGGCAATGTATGCCTGCAAGAAGGCGATCGAGGATGCGGTGAACTGCCCTGAAGCGGAAGCGATCGCGACAGCGCTGCGGCTCAGCGAAGGGCTGTCCCGAACGGCCGATTTCTCCGAAGGCGTTCGTGCCTTCACCGAAAAAACACCGGCCCGGTTTTCCGATCGACTTGACGTGCGGGTGTTCGACGTCGCCGGCTGACCATCTCTTCTTGAATTGACATCCGGCGCAGCGAACAACGCGATCGCCGGCAAAAAAAACTGCGGAGGATTTGCGCGTGATCGACTTTTCGATATCTGAAGAAATGACCATGGTGGTCAAGACGCTGAAGCGCTTCATTGAAACTGAACTGAAACCTTACGAAGCTGAAGTCGAGGAGAAGCAGTTCGTTCGTCCGGAACTGGCACTCGAACTCAAGACCAAAGCCAAAGCACTCGGCCTGTTCGCGCTAGGCATGCCGGAAGAATCCGGCGGTGGCGGTCTCAGTGCCGTCGACATGTGTCTGTGCGAGGAACAGTTCGGCTGGACCAAGGATGCGCTCGTGCGTCGCGCGTTTGGCGCCATTCCGGCCGCGCTGGAAAATTGCGTCGGTGAACAGCGCGAACGCTATCTGTATCCGGCGGTTCGCGGCGACATCGGCGTCGCGCTCGGCATGACGGAACCGAACGCCGGATCGGATGCCGCCGGCATTCTCACCACGGCCAAGCGCGACGGGTCCGATTTCATTATCAACGGGTCGAAGCACTTCATCAGCGACGCCGACCTCGCCGACTCGTTCATCATCACCGCCGTGACCGACCCCACCAAGGGCGCCAAGGGGATTACGGCATTCCTGATCGATCGCGGTACGCCGGGTTTCACCATCGGTCGCATCCAGTACATGATGGGCCTGCGCGCCACCAATCATTGCGAGCTTGTCTTCGAGAACTTGCGGGTTTCCGAGGCGCAGATGCTCGGCGCCGAAGGGCAGGGGCTCTATCAGGCGCTGTCCACGATCAATCGCGTCCGGCTCGGCATGGTCGGCGGCCGTTGTATCGGCATGGCCAGCAAGTTGATGAAAATGAGCATCGACTATGCCAACGAGCGCAAGCAGTTCGGCAAGTCGATCGGCGAATTCCAGATGGTACAGGCGATGCTGGCGGACATGGCCACAGAAATTTACGCAGCGCGCATGATGGTGCTCAACGCCGCCTGGGAAACCGATCAGGGCATGGACCCACGTGAAAAGGTCTCGATGGTGAAATACTTTGCGTCGGAAATGCTCGGCCGCGTTGCCGACAAGGCCGTGCAGATTTTCGGCGGCATGGGCTACTGCAAGGAAATGCCGCTCGAACAGATGTACCGTGACGCGCGGGTGTACCGGATCTTCGACGGCGCGTCAGACATTCACCGCATGGTCATCGCGCGAAGCCTGCTGAAGAACGGCTCGCATCCGCTTTGACGCGCTGAAATCCGGATATCCGAGGTAGTTACCATGCTCAGCAAGATGCGCGTCTTAAGTTTCTCCCATTTCGTCCAAGGGCCGGCAGGTTCGCAATACCTTGCCGACCTTGGCGCCGAGGTGATCAAGGTCGAGCCGATGACAGGCGCGTTCGAGCGCAATCACACCGGCGGCCACGTTTATATTGACGGTCTCAGCGCGAGCTACTTTGCCGTCAACCGCAACAAGAAATCGATTGCAATCGACCTCAAGAATCCGAAAGCGAAAGCAATTCTTTACGCAATCATTGCCAACTGCGACGTCGTCACCGAGAACTATCGCGGTGGCGTGCTCGACAGGCTCGGCTTTGGCTACGAGGCGGTCAAAGCCGCCAAGCCCGACATTATTTACGCCTCGGCCAGCGGCTGGGGACCGCGTGGGCCGATGGCGGACAAGCCCGGCCAGGACCTGCTGGTGCAGGCGCGCTGTGGCCTGGTCGCAGTGACCGGCAATCTGGAAGAGATGCCGACGGTGCCGGGCGTTCCCCTTGTCGATCAGCATGGCGCGGCGCTGCTCGCGATGGGCGTGATGGGCGCCTACATCAAGAAACTGGCAACCGGCGAAGGCACCCGCGTGGAATCGAACCTGCTAAACGCCGGCCTCGATCTGCAGGTCGAATCGATGGCGGTGTATTTTTCCGGCAAGCGGACGCCGCAGCATTTCGAGCGCCACCCGCAGCTTGCCAACTGGCATCTGGATGCGCCTTACGGGGTCTACAAGCTGGCCGATTGCCATGCCGTGATCAGTCTCGGCGGTGACATCGAGCAATTTGCCGCCGCCATCGGCTCCCCGGCACTGGTCGCCCTAGGCAAGGATCGTATGGCAATGCGTGACGAGTTCACAGCCATCCTGGCGCAGGAACTGCGAGGCTGGAGCTATGCGCGGCTCGAGCAAAGGCTGACGCCGCATGCGCTGTGGTTCGAGCGGGTGCAGAATTACGACCAGATCCGGGTTGATCCACAAGTTGTCGCCAACGACTGCTTCATGGAAATCCCGATCGGCAACGGCACGGCCACGGTGCTCGCCCATCCGGTACGCTACGACGGCGAGGCTCCGCCGCTGCGCCGCATGCCGGTCCATCTCGGTGCAGACACGCGACAGGTGCTGCGCGACGTCGGCGGCCTGACTGATGCGGCGATCGATCAACTCGTCGCCGCAAAAGTGATCCACTGTCCCGAAGCCGCGTAACGCAGCCGGACGGTCAGCTTCCCAACCACGATTGGCGCATCCGATGTCGACAACCACTCTGCTCCGTGACGTAACGCTGGACGACAAGTACACACTGCCGTCCGGCAGAATTTATCTGTCGGGCATTCAGGCATTGGTGCGATTGCCTTTGATGCAGCGTGCGCGCGATGCCAAGGCAGGTCTTAACACCGGCGGCTTCATCTCCGGCTATCGTGGCTCGCCGCTCGGTACGTATGACAATGCGTTATGGTCGGCAAAGAAGCATCTCGAGGCTGAGAACATACATTTTCAGCCCGGCCTGAACGAAGACCTGGCAGCCACGTCGGTCTGGGGAAGTCAGCAGGTCGGACTGTTTCCGGGCGCCAACGTGCAGGGCGTCTTTGGCATCTGGTACGGCAAGGGCCCCGGCGTCGATCGCAGCGTCGATGCGCTGAAGCACGCCAACGCGGCGGGAACTTCACGCTTTGGCGGTGTGCTGGCACTGGCGGGTGACGACCATGGCTGCCAGTCATCGACTCTGGCGCATCAGTCAGAGCAGGTCTTTCAGGCGGCGATGATGCCGATTCTGAATCCGTCCACCGTGCAGGAATATCTCGACTTCGGCATCTACGGGTTTGCGCTGTCGCGCTATTCTGGTTGCTGGGTCGGCTTCAAGGCAATCTCGGAAACGGCGGAAAGTTCGGCTTCGATCGAAGCCGACCCCGAGCGCATGCAGTTCGTCGAGCCCGGCGAATTCGACATGCCGGCCGGCGGCCTGCATATCCGCTGGCCGGATCCGCCATTGGAGGCCGAGGCTCGCTTGCACGGCGACAAGATGCGCGCCGTGGCAGCTTTCGCCCGCGCCAATCCCATCGACCGGATCGCACTCGACTCGCCCGCGGCGACACTGGGGATCATTACGACCGGCAAGGCCTATCTTGACGTGCGACAGGCGCTGGCGGACCTTGGCCTGTCGGACGCGGCGTGCGCCGAGATCGGACTGCGCGTCTACAAGGTCGGCCTGACCTGGCCGCTCGAAGTGCAGGGCGCGCGCCGTTTTGCGCAAGGTCTCAAAGACGTGCTGGTTGTCGAGGAGAAGCAGGGCTTCATCGAAACCCAATTCGCTCATGCGATCTTCAACATGGACGCGGGATCGCGGCCGTCCGTTGTAGGCAAGCGTAACGAAGACGGCGAAGTGCTGTTGCGCAGCGAGGGAGAACTGTCGCCCACACTGGTTGCGCGCGCGATCCTGTCGCGACTGGAACGGCAAGGATTGGGCAACAGCAATCTGACGCAGCGCATTGCGCGTCTGGAATCCTTTGAACAGGTCGCCCGGACGCCCCAGATCAAGTCGCAGCGGGCTCCGTTTTTTTGCTCCGGTTGTCCGCACAACACGTCAACGCAGTTGCCGGACGGCAGTCGCGCCATGGCCGGCATCGGTTGCCACGGCATGGTGATGTGGATGCCGAACCGCAACACCGAGACCATCACGCACATGGGCGGCGAGGGGGCCAATTGGATCGGCCAGGTGCCGTTTACGTCCGAGAAGCATGTTTTCCAAAATCTCGGCGATGGCACTTACACCCACAGCGGACTGCTGGCGATCCGCGCCGCGGCTGTAGCGAAAGTCAACATCACCTACAAGATCCTGTACAATGACGCCGTCGCGATGACCGGCGGGCAATCGGCTGAGGGCGGTTTCACCGTGCCGCAGATTGCCACCCAGGTGGTGGCCGAAGGTGCCGCCCGCGTCGTGATCGTCTCGGACGAGCCCGACAAGTACACCGACAAGAGGATCTTTCCGCCGGGTATCAGCTTCCACGGCCGTGACGAGCTGGATTCGGTGCAACGCCAGTTACGTGACATCAACGGCCTCACGGTCCTGATCTACGACCAGACTTGCGCGGCTGAGAAGCGCCGCCGCCGGAAGCGCGGCCTTTACCCCGACCCGCCGAAGCGTGCGTTCATCAACGATCTGGTCTGCGAAGGCTGCGGCGACTGTTCGGTCAAGTCGAACTGCGTGTCGGTCAAACCCCTGGAGACCGAACTCGGCCGCAAGCGGGTCATCGATCAGTCCAGTTGCAACAAGGACTTTTCCTGCACAGACGGCTTTTGCCCGAGTTTCGTTACCGTGCATGGTGGCGGGTTGCGCAAGCCGGTGAAGGCCGCGGGGGACGCCGCCGGCGATCGGTTCGCGGCGCTTCCTATGCCCGTGATCAAGCCGTTGCTGGCACCCTACGATATCCTGATGACGGGCATTGGCGGCACGGGTGTCGTGACCATCGGCGCGCTGCTCGGAATGGCGGCGCACATCGAGGGCAAAGGCTGCTCGGTGCTGGATTTTACCGGCCTGGCGCAGAAGAACGGTGGCGTCATGAGTCATGTCCGTCTCGCGCCGAAGCCTGAGGATATCGCGGCCGTTCGCATCGCTGCGGGCGCAGCCGACCTGTTGCTGGGTTGCGATATGGTGGTCGCTGCGTCACCCGTCGCACTGTCGCGCATGGAACACGGCGTCACACGTGCGGTTGTCAACACCACCCTGACGCCGACCGCGGCTTTCGTCACCGACGGCAATATCGACTTCGAAGCCAACCTGATCCACCGCGTGTTGCGCAAGGCTGTCGGCGACGACGGCATCGATTTCATCGATGCCTCGCGTATCGCCACGGCGCTGATGGGCGACTCCATCGCCACCAATCTGTTTTTGCTGGGCTACGTGTTCCAGAAGGGCCTGCTGCCGATCGGCTTCGAGGCGCTCGACCGGGCCATCGTCCTGAACGGCGGCGGCGTGCAGAACAACCAGCGCACCTTCGCCTGGGGGCGTCTGGCGGCACACGATCCGGCGTCGGTCGATGCATTTGCAACGCCGGCCTCGGCGCCGGTGGTAAAGCCGCTGACCTTGCCGGAGCGCATTGAATCCAACGCCAAATTCCTGGCGGCCTACCAGGACCAGGCTTACGCGCAACGCTATCGAAACATCGTCTCCAACATCAGTCTGGCGGAACGCCGGGCCGTGCCAGGCAGCGAGGCCATGACCGGTGCGGTCGCCGGCAGCCTGTTCAAGTTGATGGCGTACAAAGATGAATACGAGGTCGCGCGGCTTTACACGGAAGGCTCATTTCGCGCGAAGCTGGAGCGCCAGTTCGAGGGAGACTACAAGCTCCAGATCCATCTGGCGCCGCCGCTGCTGTCGCGGCGTGACCCGGTGACGGGCCATCTCAAGAAACGAGCATTCGGCGGATGGGTCCTCACGGCGTTCAGCGTCCTGGCGCGTCTCAAGGGCCTGCGTGGGACATCCCTGGACATCTTCGGATACACCGCCGAGCGCCGTATGGAACGGCAGTTGATCGATCGCTATATCGCCGATGTCGGGCAACTCAGCGGGGATCTCGACTCCGGCAATCTCGCAATCGCGGTCGAACTGGCCAGCTTACCAGAAATGGTAAAAGGGTACGGTCACGTGAAGGATCTGAACATCGCCGCGATGGACGAGCGACGGAGACAGATCATGATGCAGGTCGAGAACTGCAATCGATCGGCGCCCTCCAGTGAATCGCTCAAGGCGGTCGCGATTCGGTGACGTGCGAGCGGAACGGGATGTCTTACGTACCCTGCACGGCATGGGCAAACCCATTGAGAGTCGCCCGCGTCAACGTGCGCCCGATGTCTGGATCATTTCCGCTCCGGTACCAGAGCAGCATATTGCCGTCGTGGACGGCTTCCAGATAGAGCACGATGTCCCGGGTGGCCTGTCTGGTGCTGAATTCGCCGGTCGATTTTCCAGCATCGATGATCGCCTCAAGCAGCGCGGCAAGCTTGTGGTAGATGCGAAACATCTGGGTTCGGATCTTGGATTTGGCGCGCTGAGGAACGCCAGCGCCGATGATGATCGCATTATCGATCGTGCGGCCGTGCAGCGATTTGCATATGTAAGGCCGATGCTTGCTGGAACGTCGGCTCAAAAGGCCCCGCTGTGCCCTTAGACCTGTGCCAGCCGTATCTTCTTCGAACGCCGTGGATTGCTGATAGAGTTGATTCCGTGACGAGGTCGGCGATAGGTAGAGGTTGACGTGGCTCATGTGACCGCTTCTGGCGGATTGTGTTGAAAAAGTCGCCGTCGCAACTGTTCGCGACGTCTCAGTAAGCAAAGCGCGCGCCAGTTCGTCTCGGCTCAGGCAGGCATTGGGCCGGGCGACGGGACCAGCTTTGCCAGTCTTCGGAGGTTCTGGGCAGTAGCGGCGAGCAGGAACTCGTCGTGAGCGCCGTAAGGGCCTCTCAGCCGGAGCCGGTCCAGGCGCAGAATGCGCTTCAGGTGCGCGAACAGCATCTCGATCTTCTTGCGCTCACGTCGCGACGTCACATAAGCCTCGGTCCTGGCGATGCCGCGCGCCACATCTCTCGCGCTCTCGTAGACGGAACGCGGCACCTTGCGGGAGGGCATCTTCGGACAGCACCGTGGCTTGAGCTTGCAGATATCGCAGTCATACTTGCTTGCACGATAGTGAAGTGTAGCTCCGTCATTGACCAGGGTCCCGGTAGAAGCCAGCACTTTGCCTGCCGGGCAGCGATAGATGTCGGTCTCTGCATCGTAGGCGAAGTCGTCCCGCGGGAACGTCCCATCTTTACGGGCTGACTTGTCAAACACCGGAATGTGCGGCTCGATCGCGCGCTCGTCAACCAGCCAACCCAGCATCTCGGCTGATCCATAAGCGCTGTCGGCAGCCAGCCGCTCGGGGCGCAATCCGAGACGTTCTTCCGTGCGGTCGATCATCGTGCGTGCTGCGCCGACCTCGGCTTGTCGGATGGCGCGGGTCGCTTCGACGTCGACGATAATCGCCACCTTCAGATCAATCAGGTAGTTGTCGGCATAGGCGAAGAAGGCGTGCCCCTTGTGAGCACCCGTCCATTGCGCGGCCGGATCTGATCGCGAGATGAACTTCGGCACCGTCTCGCTCGCCGTGCCCCAAGCGGCATCATCGAGTGTGTCGAGATATTCCCGGACCGACCGGCGCGTCCGGGCGATCGCCTCCCAGTCATGTTGGCCGGCTCCTGCGGCCGAGCGTTGTTTGTTGGCGTCAGCAGCGATGAGGCTCGCATCGACCGCAAAGGCGGCACCGTCGACCAGTCCCTCCGACACACAGCGACGCACGACCGTCTCGAACAGCTTGCGCAACAGATCGCAATCGCGGAAGCGGCCATGCCTGTTCTTGGAGAATGTCGAATGATCCGGCACTTCGCCGTCGAGACCGAGCCGGCAGAACCAGCGGTAAGCGAGGTTCAGGTGGACCTCTTCGCACAGCCGACGTTCTGACCGGATACCGTAGCAGTAGCCGACCAGCAACATCCGTACGAGCAGTTCGGGATCAATCGAAGGTCGGCCGGTCGAGCTGTAGAATGGTGCCAACTCGCTACGAACACCCGACAGGTCGACGAAGCGGTCGATAGCCCTCAAAAGGTGAGATGCCGGCACGTGCCGCTCGAGTGAGAACTCGTAGAATAGAGCCGCCTGATCAGTCTGCTGCGGACCCATCATCGATTCAGCCTCCGTCGATACCGATAGTGAATCAGCGATCGCGCTCGGCTTCAACTAGGGTTTTTCAACACAATCGGCGCAAAGCGGCCGTTTGGAAAAGGTCGTTTGTGCATCGCCTTGATAGGCCATCCTTTTGCCGTCGCCTCCTTCATGGCGACCGCTTTCCCTGGCTTAGCGAGGTCGGTAATGCGCCGCCTGCATGCGCTGGCATCGCTAGGAGACTAGCAAATGTGAATAATCCTAGCCGGAGAAGACCGGTAAAGATTGCTGCAGGTACCGTTGGCCTGCTGGCGCTGCGGGTGCTGCAGATAAACAGATCGCTCGAACTGCCGACGTCAGTCGCATCCGAATTATCCCCGAGCTATGCGATGCCGGTTTGACAACGGATAAGCCGCGTCATAGGTTCTCCGGACAGAAGCAAGATTTAAGACTGTCTGTAAGATGGTCATCTTGCTTGTGTTCGATTCGTGCTGACCTCCTTACAGATTAAAAAAATATCTGGGGAGGCTGTCGGTGCAATCTATTTCAGTAAAAATTCGTGGAATCGATGACGTGCTTTCGTTCATTGATTCTCGTACGGGGATTACCGGAAGAGCCGGGGTAATCTGGTGGCTTGCCCTCGGCGGCCTATTTTTGGATGCATTTTCAAACTCGGCGCTCAGCGCGGGCCTTGCCCCGATGACGCGGGATCTGCATCTCGCTGCTGCCCAAGTCGCTCTTCTCACTTCTTTCGCTTCGTGGGTCGCCATCGCCTTTAATCCAATTGGCGGTTGGATGGCTGACCGTTGGGGGCGTGTGCGGCCGCTGATCTTGGCGAAAGTATTCGCTATCATTGGTGCATCTCTCGTGATTTTTGCCTCGAATTTCGAAACCATCCTCGTCGGACGTTTTTTCGTCGGTGCTGCTTACGGTATCGATTTCGCTATCGCCATGGCCGTGCTGGCCGAATTTACACCGGTTCGATTCAAGAGCCGGCTCAATACCTGGCAGGGCATGTGGTACACCGCCGTCTGCAGCAACCTGTTGCTGGCAATGCTGTTCTATTCGTGGAACGTAGGCGACTCGATCTGGCGTTATTCGGTGGCCGCCACCGCCGTAGTTGCCGTCACGATGCTCGTTCTGCAGTACACGCTGCTGGTCGAAAGCCCGGTCTGGCTTGCCCGTAAAGAGCGTCTTGTCGAAGCGGCTGCTGCCATGACCAAGATTTATGGTCAGGTGTTCGTCGCGGCACCTGCTGGCGAGCGCATTCCGGTCGAAAACCAGGCACGCCGCGGTCTCGCCAACGTTTTGCTGATCTTTCGTGGCGTCTATCTTCCGCGTACGATCCTGGCTGCGACGGTCCAGATCGGCCAGTCAATCCAGTATTTCGCGGTGGGCTGGTATCTTCCGTTGATCAGCGCGGCAATGTTCGGCAAGGATTTTATCTTGGGGACATTGGGCGCACTTTTGTTCAACGTTTTTGGCATCTTCGGCGGCTTCCTCTCTCCAACGATCGGTCGCGCGCTCGGCCTTCGCCGGGCCTCGGCCTTTGGCTTCGCCGCGGTTTTTGTGATGCTGCTCATTCTTGGATTGTTCAGCGATCGCATGCCGATTTGGCTCGCCGCCATCGTGCCTTGCCTCTTCATCCTGTTCCATTCGGGCGGTCCCGGCGCAAACGGCAAGAGCCTGTCTTCGCTGTCGTTTCGTGGCGAACTCCGCGCTGGCGCCAATGGCGTGATCGGTGCGCTCGGATCTATTGGTGCGGCTGTTGGCTTGTTGGTGTTCCCGCTATTCCGAGAATGGTACGGGTTAAATCATACGTTCCTGATCCTGTCGGCGGTTCCGCTAGTCGCCAGCATCATTTGCTTCTCGATCAACTGGGATCCGACGCGCACCACGATCAATCCCGATAACGAGGCCGACGCGCCGCAATTCGAGGGCGATAATGTGCGCGCAGCCGCACTGCGGCCGGCGGTTAAGACTACCTGATGGCCGAAACCCAGAAAGATGTGATCCTGGCGGTCGACGAGGGGACGTCCGGCACACGCGCCGCGACGGTCTCCCACGACGGCAATGTATCATGTCTCGAATACCTACCGTTGCTGGTCGATACGCCGCGACCCGGCGTTGTCGAGCAAGACGCTAACGCCATCCTGGAGAAGACGCTCGCGGCATGTCTCGCTACAATCGCGCGGTCGGTGGCAGAGGGGCAGCGCATCGTTGCGCTGGCCCTCGCCACTCAGCGTGCGACGGCAGTGCTGTGGGACAGAAACACCGGGCGGGCACTCGTGCCCGCCATGGTTTGGCAAGATTCGCGCTACGTCGGGCTTCTGGATCAACTCGCACCGACCTGGGACAAAATACTCACCCGCGAAGTCGGACGACCCGGAGGTGTGAGATCGCCCTATATCTGGGCCGCTCAACATCTTCTAAATACGCCTGCCATCATTGAGGCTTACGACGAGGGACGATTGTGCTTCGGCACGATCGACACATGGCTACTGTGGCATCTGACCAACGACAGGATCCACGTAACCACCCCGACGAACGCGACCTCCGCTGGCGCTTACGTGCTGGCCGAGCACCGTTATCATCCAGGGTGGCTGGCAGCTTTGCAATTTCCGCAGGACCTGCTGCCGGTGTTGCGTTCTGACGCCGACAGCTTCGGACGGACCAACGTCAGCCTGCTAGGCATCGACGTTCCTATCCTGGCGAGCATGGGCGACCAACACGCCGGGGCGCTCGGGCTCGAATGCCTCGATCGCGGGCAGGCGATGTGTATCCACGGCACCGGCAGCTTCGTCGATCTCATCACCGGACCCACGCCACCGGTGAATATCGGGCTTTACGACGGCACTACGACAATGGTCGCGCGCCGTAGCCTCGACACGTCGCGCTTCGCAGTAGAAACGTTCGTTGCGACCACCGGATCCGCGCTCGACTGGGTCTGCGAAAAGCTTCGATGGTTCGAGAGTGCGACCGAGATCAGCCGCCTTGCGGCTGAGGCGAAGTCGGCCCGGGGCGTCACGTTCCTGCCAGCGCTCACTGGTTTGCGCGTACCGAAAATGCAGGCCAATGCGCGAGCTTCGCTCACTGGAATTTCCATCGCTTCTACGCGCTCGGAAATAGCGTTCGCGATACTTGAAGGCATCGCGCATTCGGTCACCACCTGTCTCAAGGCGAACGAGGAAGTTTCCGGTGTTGATGTCTCGGAGCTGATCGTTGGCGGAGGGCTCTCGACAAGCGACACCTTGTTGCAGATCCAGGCCGATCTCATCGGTAGGCCGATCCGGCGCAAGCCCAACACCGCGCGCGCGACGTTGCGTGGTGTCGCTTATCTCGCCGGCTCGACGGGTCTGCAGTGGGACGTTCTCAAGGGTGGCACCACGCCTGGCCCTGACGAGCAGGTTTTCGAACCTGCGATCAGTGCTGACCACCGGGAGCAGCGCCGGGCGCTTTGGCACTCGCGCATCAAGTCCGAACTCGAACACGCCGACACTTTCGGGGCCGGCCAATCGGAATACTGAACCATGAACTTTCTTCCCTCATTGAAACCCAGCCGAGCCAGCGCGGAAATGACCGGCGTCGAACCCCAAAGGTTCAACCGCAGCGAAAATCTGGACCGTCTGGAAAACGAGCGTTTCGATATTCTGATCATCGGTGGCGGCGTCACTGGCGCTTACGCCGCGATGGACGCCGCATTGCGTGGCTTTCGCGTAGCCCTTGTTGAGAAAGACGACTTTGCGTCCGGAACTTCATCAAAATCCTCGAAAATGGTCCATGGTGGCCTGCGCTACATCGAGCAGGGCAATATCGGTCTGGTGCGGCATTCGTTACTTGAGCGTCAGCGGCTTCGTCGTAACGCGCGACATCTGGTGCAGCGACTTCCGTTTCTGTTTCCGATCATGGAAAAGGCTGGAGTGTTCGACAAGCGTCTTGCCAAGGCGTTCGAGGGCCTACTCTGGACCTACGATATCGTCGGTGGATGGCGCGAAGGCGTCCTGCACCAGCGCCTCAGCAAGGCGGAGGTCCTGTCGCATTGCCCGACCTTCAAAGAAGACGATCTGATCGGTGGTTTGATGTATTTCGACGCTCGCGTCGATGATGCCCGCCTGACCCTCAATCTTGCCCGAACCGCCGCCTTCCACGGCGCGACCATCGTCAACCATACGAAAGCTCTCGAGATCACGCGCGACATGCGCGGCAAGGTCGATGGCGCCGTCGTGCAGGCCGGCGAACGCGAGATCCAGATCAAGGCGGCTGTTGTCATAATGGCGACGGGCGTTTGGCTTCGAGATTGGAGCGGAATCAAGAAGGGCGCAGACAGGACGCTTGAGATCAGGCCTGCAAAGGGCGTCCACGTTGCCGTTCCCTGGTTGAAGATCCGCAATGACTGCACTGTGACAATCCCAGTGCCGGGCCGAAGCCGACGCGCAACCATCACGCGCTGGGGCGACGTCTCGTATCTCGGCACGACGGACGAGGATTACACCGGCGACCTCGACGACGTGCTGTGCACGCGCGAGGATCTGGATTTCCTTCTTGAGGGCGCACGCTCGGCGCTAAAGACCGATTTGAGTCCGGAAGATGTCGTCGGCAGTATCGCCGGATGCCGGCCGCTCGTGGCGCCGCCCGGCGGCAAGACGCTTGAGATCAAGCGAAACCACAAGATCGACATCGCGGCAGATGGCCTTGTCACCGTTGTGGGCGGCAAGCTCACCACATCGCGCCACATGGCTGAGGAAACGATTGACGCCGCGCAGAAGGTGATTGGTAAGAAGGCCCGGTGCCAAACCAAAAGTGCCTACTTGTTAGGAGCGCCAGGCTACGACTCACAGGCCATTGTGGCTTCCGGCGGAATGCAGGCACATCTCGGTGAGAGATACGGGACCGAAGCACGCTTCGTCAGCGATATTCTTCAGTCTGATCCGAAGCTCTCGACGCCGATTGTTGAGGGGCTGCCGCACAGCGAGGCCGAGGTTGTATATGCGATCCGACACGAGATGGCTGGTAGTATCGATGATGTATTATCGCGGCGCATGCGGGCCCGCTTAATGGCACGGGACGCCTCCGTGCGGGCCGCGCCCCGCGTTGCAGAAATTCTGAAGTCCGAACTCGGGCTTTCCGAACAAGTCGTCGCGGACCAGGTGAAAGATTTTCTCGCCAGTGTCGCGCATGAAAAACTCGTTCTTATGGGAGTTAAGTAGATGCTTAGCAAAGATGCCATCCGCCGCGGTTACAATCGCGGCAAATACGTCGTCGGTGCGCACACGCCACCAGCTTTTGTGGCTCGCCTCACGGAAACATCGTCGACGTCAGGATTGCAGCGAGATCCTGTCGCTGTCAGTGAAGATATAATCGCGAAGCTGCGGGCCGTCTCGGATGAGGTGATTACCGAAACCTCTGCTGTCGTCGCCTGGACACGTGATTGGTGGGCCGCATCCATGGTGACGGAGACCGCTGGTAAGCCGGCTACCCCAAACGCTGTTGTTGTTCGGGTCTCGACCGTAGAGCAGGTGCAAAGCGTCATGCGCATCGCCAACGGAGCGGCAATTCCGCTCACGGTTTCGGCCGGCCGCAGCAACGTTACGGGCGCTGCACTCCCCGTGCGCGGCGGCATCGTGCTCGACCTCTGCGACATGAACAAGATGATCGGCTTCGACAAGGAAAGTCAGATTGTTGAAGTCGAAGCCGGCATGTTCGGCGACGTTTTTGAACAGATGATCCAGAGCGACTATGGCATGACGATGGGCCACTGGCCGTCCTCGTTTGGCATCAGCACGGTCGGCGGGTGGGTCGCCTGTCGCGGCGCAGGCCAGCTATCCACGCGTTACGGCAAGATCGAAGACATGGTGTTTGGCCTCGACGTGGTCCTGGCGGACGGCAGCCTGGTCACCCTCGGTGGCTACGCGCGGGCCGCGCTGGGACCTGACCTGCTGCAGCTTTTCATTGGTTCCGAGGGCACGTTGGGCATCGTCGTCCGCGCGCGTTTCAAGCTGCATCGTCTGCCGGACTATGGCCGTGCCATCGCTTACGGCTTCACGTCCTTCGCGGATGGCCTCGAAGCCTGTCGCCAGATCATGCAGCGCGGCGCCAATCCAGCTGCCCTGCGGCTTTATGACGGTCTAGAAAGCGGGGTGCAGTTCGGTCTGCCGGAATCCAACGTACTTCTTATTGCCGATGAAGGCGCGCCCGAGATGGTCGACGCCGTGATAGCGATCAGCCAAAAGGCATGCGAGGAACTGGGTGAAAAGCTTGACGATGCCGCCATTCTGGAGCGCTGGCTGGACACCCGCTATTTGACCGGCAAGAGCGCGGAAGGTTTCAAGCCAAGTCCCGGATTCGTTGCCGACACGCTGGAGATGACTGGCCGCTGGCGCGATCTTCCCGCGATTTACGACGAGGTTGTTGCTGCGCTCAAGGCCATTCCCGGAACGCTTGCTGGTTCGGCGCACCAGTCACACGCCTACGTAGATGGTGCGTGCCTATACTTCTCGCTTCGCGGCGAAGTTGCGGTCGACAAGCGGGCCGAATGGTACCGCCAAGCGTGGGATGCCGCCAATGCAGTGCTTATCAAGTTCAATTCCAGCCTCAGTCACCATCACGGCATCGGCTTGCTGCGGGCACCCTATATGGCAGACGCGTTGGGATCCGCCTTTCCAGTTCTAAAAACCGTCAAGCGTGCGTTCGACCCCCAGAACATTCTGAACCCGGGGAAGCTGGGACTGAGTGACAACGTCGTCGCGCGCCCCTAAACAACGACGATGGACAAATCACTGGCGATTAGGCTGACGAGGCACCCGGTTATTGCGACGCTTTACGGCGCCGAGCATCTGGATGACTTCATCGATGGCGAGGCCGAGATTTCGATTGTTGCCAATTTCGAGCTTCGCAAGCTGCAGTCAGTGATCCAGTCGCTTCTGGATGCCGACAAATATCCCATCGTCAACATCGACAGTTGCGATGGGATTTCCCAGGATAAGGGTGGGATCGAGTATCTTGCCGAGATCGGAGCGAAAGGTCTGGTCTCAACGCGAGTGGCAACCATTCAGCGTGCAAAAAAGTCTGGTCTCGTAGCGGTACAAAAGGTTTTTGTCACCGACCGCTCCACCTTTCCGAGAAGCGTCTCGGCGCTAGAGCAAAGCGAACCTAACTTGGTTCAATTGATGCCGGCGCCGATGCTTGCTCTTATCTCGGCTCAAGCGCGCAAAGCGATGCCGCCCATCATGGCATCAGGATTTGTGTGTGGCCGCGACGATATCGTGAGCGCGATTCGCAATGGTGCGGTTGCAGTCTCAACTAGCGACAAGAAGCTTTGGCGGCTCAGTGGCAAAAGCCTTCGTCAATGATTAACGGGCGCATGCATGGACCGAGAGAGACCGGCCGCTCTTGGCGGCAGGTTCAACCGATCGCTGCAACACATTCGGCAAACTTCTCAGCTGGCGTCTGAGAGGCTGACTGAAAATGAAGGAGAGTCATTTCAATGGGTTGGGTAGGTCTTGATCGAAAGCCAGTTCGCCCGGTTGTATGCAAAAGATCCGCAGCTTCGGGCGGTCGCTGATTTTCGAACCAACTCAACCATCTCCGAGCACGTTTCCAAGCCATTGAAGTTGCTCGCAAACATTATGAGTCAGACTCTGATAGATCAAGGTCTTTCGTGGTCTTTCATTGAGCAGCCTCGCGATGGCATTAAGCCTGGCTTGGCTGTGGAGCGATAAATCGGTGCCACGCGGAAGATACTGGCGCAGCAATCGGTTTGTGTTTTCGTTTGATCCGCCCTGCCAGGGAGATCGAGGATCACAAAAATACACCCCGACCTCGGTGGCCAATGTCAGGCGCTGATGGTCGGCAAGCTCCTTGCCTCTGTCCCAGGTCAGTGACCGGTAAAGCTCGCCGGGCAATCGCCGCGATTGTTTGATCAGTGCCGATACGACGCTTTCGGTATCCTTGTTTGCAACCTTGACCAGCATCACGTAGCGCGAATGGCGCTCGACAAGCGTTGCGATGTAGCTGTTTCCTGATCCACCGATCAAGTCGCCTTCCCAATGGCCAGGCACCGCACGATCTTCAACAGAGGGTGGTCGCTCGCTAATGGATACAGCATTCTTGATCTGGCCGAGCCCGTTTCGTTTCATGCTGGCGTGCCGGGAGCGGCGAACCGTGCGCCTCGCCCTTAAATGTTCGAGCAACTCCTTTTTCAGCACGCCACGCGCCTGAATGAAGAGGCTGCGATATATCGTCTCGTGTGACACCTGGTTCTGAAGCTCCCTCGGATATGTTCGTTTCAGCCAGCCTCCAATCTGCTGCGGTGACCATTGCCGTCGCAGCAAGCTTGATACTGTCCGCCTTAGGAACGCACAGCAAGCCAGCTTGCAAAGCTTGGGGCGCCGCCCCCGATCCCAGGCAGCCTGATCAGACCCTGCAGCCCGATAGCAATCGGAACCACCATTGCGCTGCACCTCCCGGCTGATGGTTGACGGAGTTCGTCCCAAATGACGCGCAATCGAGCGTAACGAGCGGCGCATGCAGAGCCATCGAGAGATTTCCTCTCGTTCGGAAAGTGTCAGCGCTTGTTCGGCCCGGTGCCGATCCGGCGGGCGGATACCGCCTGTAGGCGAGATGACCGAGAAGACCGACGATGACTCGCGGTCAAACCGGCGTCCGATCGAACTCATCGGCTCGCCAGCCTGCCAGCGATCCCAGATCTCAGATCGCTGAGTGGCCGAATAATTAATGCGACGTCGCTGCTTCATGTCCCACTCCATCCTTGCTGAAGACTAGAGTGTTGCGATGACCGGTTGAACCCGCCGCGTAAAGCGGCCGTCCAAAAGGGGCATTTCGCAAACAGAGCATGACCGGTTGAAACAGCGGCCTGCTCCACAGCGGTGGCGCAGTGATGCCCGGCCTCACGTTCGCGAAGGTCGGAGACGGCATGAACGACGTGCCGGCGCTCGCCGCCGCCGATGTTGGGATCAAAATCGCCGGCGGCACCAACGTCGCCCTAGAGACCGCCGCTGCCGTTCTTCACGGCAAGATCTCCGAATCGCCGCGATGGTCGATCATTGGAAGCACACGATGCTCAACATCACGCAAAACATCGCGGTCGCGCTTGGACTGGCCGAGCGAACGCTCCGCACCGCGTCAGAGGGCGTGACCGATGCCGGGAGGCTGGCCATTCGAAATAGTCCGACGCACACCCGTCGGAAACTAATAATTTCCCGCAAAGCCCGGAATCTATGATTGGCCCGCACTGCGAAAGCCGACACGGATGCGTTCAAACTTGCCGTGTTTTTGGTAGTCTGAGACAATTTTTAGTTGACTGTTTGGTTGTCCGAATTCAGAAGCTGCGTGCGCTCGACGCTCCTGATCCACGCAACACTCGCTCATTGGCGTTATGACGGTCTCATCGGCGAGAAAGGTGCGGTTGAGAGGCTTCGGAACGTCGGACGTGGATTGTCGTTGTACGACATCAGCCAACAGGGAGCGTCGGGATGTCGAAGGTCACCCATAGCCACGGTCGCTTTTTCGAATCGTTGTCGGCCGCATCCTTCGCGCAGACCGCAGCTCACGGACATCAGGACATCAATTAGCGAGGGACAAGGAAGTCCATCCCTCCCTGACGTCGCAGGTGACTGTAAACTGATTTCGGCGCCCAGCGCCGATGCCAGACGGTGCTCGATCCGACTTCGGTCGGTTCAATCGTCAGCCGTCCCACCGAGATCGCGCCCTAAAATCGCGCTGCGGCGGGCATCGATGTATCTGCGGCGGCGCCCGCAAAAAAGTAGCTCATTCCTGCAGAGTTTGAAACGCCTCAATATTTGGCCGAGAGTGGGTCTCTCGACGAGTGAATGATCTTTTAGGATGGGACTGCGCAGGTGAACAGGTGGAAAGTAGCTGTGTCGTTGGCGGTGGTCGCGGTCGGCGGATACTTTTTTCTAAGCAAATTCGCCATCCGGCACGAAACCCTGGCATTGCATGATCAGGTGCGAAATCGCGACGTGATGGTGGATATGGCCGTCCGCCGCGATGCCGAACTCAAAGCGAATGCCGGCTACTCGACGCTGCCCGTCGCCGTGATCAGCCAAGGCAACACCGTGAAGAACACCGAGTATTCCTTCATCGCGAACGCCCTCGCCGCAAGGGGTTATCTCGTCCTCAGCGTACAGCATGACCTGCCGACCGATGCACCTTTGGTTACCGTGAAGGGCGCGCTGTACGCAGGGCGGCTGCCAATCTACGAGCGGGGCGAGGCCAACATCGACTTCGTGCTCGGCGAGATGAAGAGACGACAACCGAACGCGGACTACGGCGATCTGACCTTGCTGGGCCATTCCAACGGTGGAGACATCTCTATGTATTACGCAAAGCTGCACGCCTCTCGCGTGAAACGTGTCGTCACCCTGGACAATCTACGTGTCCCGTTCGTGACCGACGCCCGCCTCAAGATCCTGTCCTTCCGTTCGCATGATGACGTCTTCAAGGCGGACCCGGGCGTAGTGCCGGACGAGGACGCGGCGAAGGCTGCAGGCATCGACATCGTTCAGACCGACGCGCAACACACCGACATGAGCGACCGCGGTCCAGATCTGGTCAAGGCTTCTATCGAAGCGACGCTCGAGCGCTTCCTCGGCGACAGCTCTTCGAGCGATCTCACTTCGGCGGTCTCGAGCAAGCTGGCTGTGTTCGATCCTCAGACGATGGTCCCTTAAGGAAATTATAGAGCAGGTTCAACATGAGATCACCGAGCTGGACCTCCTGAGGCGAAATTGCCGATGCGTCAAGAAGCCATAAATCTACGCGTGCTAAATAGCTTGGCCGCGATCTGGCGCAGGACGGTCAGAAACGCGTGCAGGAAAACTTAACTGCTGCAGGAGATCGATTTCGCGCAAGCGTCCTCGTCCGCTACAGCGAACGGAAGGAGGCGGCCGACAAGCTGGCGGACCGGTTGCGGCTGAGCGAAGCGCTCGGACTTGCCGCACTGCGTCGCCTATCGCCTCGGTTTTTGAAGGCGTTTAACTTCAGAAAATTGACAGGCCGCTTGTGGCGCAAAGCGGACCATCGAGTTCGGCCGTAACGCTTCCAAGTTACGGATTGACCGATCATTTTAAATACGAGATAGGTGAATTTATCTATTAACGAGTCAACGCGCGTGTCCCTGACGCATGGAGGCGTTCCGAAAGTCAGTGCGATGAAAACGCGACGTGCGGCCCCTAAAATCATTGCGCGTGATCCCCTCGCGACCAAGGCGCGGATACTCGACGCTGCGACAAGCGAATTTGCATCGCGAGGATACGATGGCGCCCGGGTCGACGCGGTCGTCAAGCGGGCGCGCTGCAATATCAATCTCGTCTATCATTACTTCGGCAACAAGGAAAAGCTCTTCATCGCTGTGATGGAGCGCGCCTATGGCAACATTCGCGCACACCATAAGGATATGGAGTTGCGCCACGCGGAGCCGGAAGAAGCGATGCGCGGCCTAATCGTGTCGACGTTCCGGATGTTTGTGAATTCGCCGGATGCGATAGGGCTTCTGGTCTCGGAAAATATCCACCGCGCGCGCCACATCAAAAATTCGCAGCTGATCGTCAGCATGTATGATGCCTTGCTGGATTTCATCCGGGAAACGCTCGACCGCGGCGCCGCGAAGGGCGTGTTCCGCCGGGGCGTCGATGCCACGGACCTGTTCATTTCGATCAATGCCGAAGGTTATTTTTACCTTTCGAACCGGCATACGCTCGGCGTCATCCTGCATCAGGACTTCATGACGGAAGAACGGCTGCACCAGCGCGAGACGTTCATCACTGAGGTCATCATGGGATTCCTTCGCCCCTGAGAGCGTCGTCGTCGAACCAGAAATTTTGAAAATTTCATGCGTCCGACTCGCTTGACACTGACGTGCCGGACTACTAAGTGAACGCTTAATTAAAAACGGAGGAAGCAAAATGAGCGAGTTCCTGCAGTCGCACGATCTCCCAGCCACCATTGCCACCGAAGAGATCCTCGAGGAGTTGTTGTCGCGGCCGCCGGAATGGCTCGGCAAGCTGCTTGCGGATGCGCCGGGCGACATCATGGTTCTCGGCGTCGGCGGCAAGGTCGGCCCCACGCTCGCACGCATGGCGAAGCGGGCGGCGCCAGACAAACGGATCATCGGCGTGGCGCGCTTTTCCGAGGCTGGACTTCGCGAACGGCTCGAGAGCTGGGGCATCGAGACACTGTCGTGCGATTTGCTTGACCGCGAGGCGCTTAATGCGCTGCCGGATACGCCGAACATCATCTACATGGCCGGCAAGAAATTCGGCACCGACGTCGACCCCAGCTTCTCCTGGGCGATGAATACGCATGTACCGGCGATGGTTGCCGAGCGTTTCCATAAATCCCGCATTGTGGCGTTTTCGACGCTATGCGTTTATCCGTTCGCGCCGATCAGCGGCGGCGGCTGGGACGAGAGCGTCCAGCCGGGAACGGTCGGCGACTATCCGACCAGCTGCACGGGGCGCGAGCGGATGTTCTCCTACTTCTCCCGCCAGCACAAAACGCCCGGCCGCCTCATCCGGCTCAACTACGCGATCGATATGCGCTACGGCGTGCTTCACGATATCGCCCGCTGGGTGATGGACGGCACCGCGATCCCGATCGGAACCGCCTACGCATCGGTTATCTGGCAGGGCGACAGCAACGCGCAGATACTCGGCGCGCTGGCACACGTCACGACGCCGACGTCGCCGCTGAACGTCGGTGGCCCCGAGCATATGAGCGTGCGCATGGCAGCCGAGGAATTCGGCCGCATCTTCGGACGCAAGCCGGTCTACGAAGGCGAGGAAACGCAGACGGGCTGGTACAACAGCACGCTGGCAGCGCAGCGGCTGTACGGCTATCCGACGGTGTCGCTGGCACGCATGATCGATTGGGTCGCCGACTGGATGCAGCGCGGCATGCCGTCCCACGACAAGCCGACCCATTACGAGGAGCGCGGCGGTCAGTTCTGATCGGTCCTGCCGGACACACCGCGTGCATCGACCATCGATGCGCGCGCCCTCCCTGATGCTGGAAATCCAACATGAGCAAGACAACTGCACCAGGCCTCGGCCTAATGGCGTTTTGGTCGGACATAGATCCCGATTACGTTCTGCGCTATCAGCAGTGGCACAATTGCGAGCACATCCCAGAACGCGTCGCCATTCCAGGGTTCCGCGAGGGTCGGCGTTATCGTGCCATGGGCGACGCGCCTCACTTCATGATGTTCTATGAAACGGATGCGACCAGCGTGCTGGCGTCGGACGCCTACATGGCCGCGTTGAACGCGCCGACCGACTGGACGCGCGAGGCGCTGACCCGCTTCAGGAGCCCGGTGCGCAGTATCTATTCGCGCTTGGCTGAGGTCGGCGACGCGGGACGTTTCGCGGCGCCCTACATCACCGCGCTGCGGTTCGATCTGCCGGACGGCCGTGAGGGCGACTATGTCGGCGCCTGGATGCAGGCCGTTGGCGAATGCCGCGGCGTATCGCGGGCGCGGCTGTGGCGGGCCGATGCCGCAGTCAGCAATATCGCGACGTCGGAGCGCAAGATCTACGGCGGCGGCCCTGGCAAGCAGGCCTATCTGGTGATGATCGAACAGACGTTGCCGCCGGATCGGCTTACCGATCCAGTCGCCGCAGGCGATGCTGCCTGCGCAGCGCCCCGCCAAGACGAAGAACGCGGCGCCTACTGGCTCGAGATCGCCCATCGCATCGCCGACCACTCATAAATTGCAACTGCGGGAATTTATATGAAGCTTGTCAGATTTGGAAACGTCGGCGAGGAACAGCCGGGCATCATCGATCAGGCGGGCGCGGTGCGTAGCCTCGCGGGTGTCATCGCGGATCTCGACGGCGCCGCGGTCTCGCCGAAGGGGCTGGCCAAGCTCGCCGCGCTGGATTTGGACAGCCTTCCGCTCGCCCCGCGGGGCGCCCGGATAGGCCCCTGCGTTGGCCGCGTCGGCAAGCTGATCGGCATCGGCCTTAACTATTCCGATCACGCCGCGGAAGCCGGGTTGCCGGTCCCGACCGAGCCGATCGTCTTCCTGAAAGCAACGAGCTCGATCTCGGGCCCTTACGATCCCGTCGAAATTCCCGCAGACGCGGTGAAGACGGATTGGGAAGTCGAACTTGCTTTCGTGATCGGCACGCGCGCCAAGAACGTGTCCGAGGCCGACGCGCTGAAGCATGTCGCCGGTTACTGCATCCTCAACGACGTCTCCGAGCGCGCGTGGCAGATTGAACGTCAGGGCCAGTGGACCAAGGGCAAAAGCCACGACACGTTCTCTCCGCTGGGACCGTGGCTCGTGACGTCCGACGAAGTCGTGGATTCCGGTAATCTCGGCATGCGGCTCGAGGTCAACGGGGTGAGCAGACAGGACGGCTCGACCCGGACGATCATTTTTGGCGTCGGCCATCTCGTCAGCTATTTGAGCCGCTTCATGACGCTACACCCCGGCGACGTCGTGACCACCGGCACGCCGCCCGGCGTCGGTCTCGGCATGAAGCCGCCACTTTATCTCAAGGTCGGCGACGTGATGCGGCTCGAAATCGACGGGCTCGGTCATCAGCAGCAGACCGTCGTGCTGGAAGGCGCGTAGCCGATGGCCGGTCAGGACGCAGCCTCCATCGGGCAATTCGACTACATCGTCGTCGGCGCCGGGTCCGGCGGCTGCGTCCTCGCCAACCGTCTGAGCGCCATTCCGAACGCCCGCGTGCTTTTGCTGGAAGCCGGCGGCAGCGACAACCGGCTGTGGGTTCACATCCCCGTCGGCTATCTCTACACGATGGGCAACAAGGCCGTGGACTGGTGCTTCAAGACCGAGCCCGAGCCGGGACTGAACGGCCGCTCGCTGAATTATCCCCGCGGCAAGGTGCTTGGCGGCTGTTCGTCGATCAACGGCATGATCTATATGCGCGGCCAGGCGCGGGACTATGACGTCTGGCGCCAGATGGGCAATTCCGGCTGGGGCTGGGACGATGTCCTGCCGTACTTCCTGAAGTCGGAGCGGCACTACGGGCCCGCCGACGACCATCATAGCATCGGCGGCGAATTGCGCGTCGAGGAGCAGCGCCTGCACTGGCCGGTGCTCGACGCCGTCCGTGAAGCCGCGGCCGAACTCGGCATCGCGCCGACCGATGATTTCAATCGCGGCGACAATGAAGGGGCTGGCTACTTTGCGGTGAACCAGCGCGGCGGCGTGCGCTGGAACGCGCGCAAGGCCTTTCTCGATCCCGTGAAGAACCGCAAGTACCTGCGCATCGAGACCCATGCCGAGGTCGAGCGCATCGATATCGAAGACGGCCGCGCCACCGGAATCGTCTACCGCAAGGGCGGACAATCTTTCCGCGCCGACGTCGGCGGCGAAATCGTGCTGGCTGCCGGCGCCATCGGCACGCCGAAACTGCTCGAACTCTCGGGCATAGGCTCCGGCGAAGTGCTGTCGCAACACGGCATCGCGGTGAAGCGCGAGCTTCCCGGCGTCGGCGAAAATCTGCAGGACCATTTGCAGATCCGCACCGTATTCGGCATCACCGGCGCCAAGACGCTGAATGACATGACGGCCGGCTGGTCCGGTAAGCTGCGGATCGCGGCTCAATATGCCTTGCGGCGCAGCGGCCCGATGGCGATGGCGCCAAGCCAGCTCGGAATTTTCACGCGCTCGTCGCCCGACTACGAAAGTGCCAATATTGAATATCACGTCCAGCCGCTGTCGCTGGAAGCCTTCGGCCAGCCGCTGCATCGCTTTCCCGCGCTGACCGTCTCGGTGTGCAATCTGCGCCCGGAAAGCCGCGGCACCTCGCATATCCGCAGCGCCGCATCTGGCGATGCGCCGAAAATCCAGCCGAACTACCTATCGACCGCGAGCGACCGGATCGTCGCGGTCGACAGCATCCGGCATGCGCGCAGGCTGATGGCCACCAGGCGCCTGCAGGAGTACCGGCCGGAAGAGCTGAAGCCCGGCCTGTCGGTGATGACCGAGGACCAACTCGCGCGCGCTGCCGGCGACATCGCCACAACGATCTTTCATCCCGTCGCGACCGCGCGGATGGGGCAGGATCCGATGGCCGTGGTCTCATCCGATCTGAGGGTGCATGGCGTCGACCGCCTGAGTATCGCGGATGCTTCTGTGATGCCGACGATACCATCCGGCAATACGCACGCCGCCGTGACCATGATTGCAGAAAAAGCCGCAGATCTTATTCGCGCGCGGCGCGGTATCTAACGACAAACTACATTTGCATAATTCCATTTGAAAACTTGATTGCGCCTGATCGGCGCTTGACACCAGCAAGTCGAAACGACTTAATGTAACGACGTTACCCCTAGAAGGTAACGATAAACTCTGGAGGCTCTGTTGCGGTCGTGTTCAGCCATTCGCAGCTACCGCTGTCTGATGATCGCGCGACGCGGATCACGCGGTCGCATCGTTGGCTGGCGCCGCGCCGGCTGGCTTTCAGCTTTATCTTGCACGACATCGCGTCTGGAGCGCCTGGGATCGGCCATGGAAGCGATCAACGCTGGCGCAAGCCGGTTGTGGTGCAGTTGATATGGAGAAAGTTGTGATGGCCGGGACGCGCTCCGATTCCAAGCGCAGTGCGACCAAGCCGGTGGAGACGACCGTGCTCGCTGTCGAGCGCGCGCTGGAAACGATCCAATTGCTGTCCGACGCTGCGGATGGCCTAAGCTTGGCGGAAATTTCGCGCGAACTGATCATCAATAAGGCGATCGCATCGCGTCTGCTCGAGACGCTCGAACATGCCGGCTATGTCTGGCGTGACGATGTCGCGCAGCGCTATCACCTGACCTACCGGATCAGCAATCTCGGCCTGCGCCAATTGCAGCAATCCGGACTGCTTGGCCAATGCACCAGCGTTCTGGAAGACTTGGCGGAGCGGACCGGCGAACTTGTCCGCCTCTCGGTGGTAGAGCGCGGCGAGAAGATCACCTGGGTCTATGCGGTGGTCGGAACGCGTCGCACGTTGCGCATCGATCCTAATTTCAATTTCGAAGTCAGCCTGCACAGCCACGCTACCGGCAAGGCGTGGCTGATGACCCTGCCGTTCCAACGCGCGGCCAAGTTGATCGACCAAGCCGGGATGGCGTCGCTGACGACGCACACCAATGTCGATTACGAGATCCTGCGCAAGGAGCTCGACAGTTCCAGCCGGCGCGGCTTCGCCTCGACCTTCGAGGAAAATGAAATTGGGGTAGGGGCCGTTGCCGCCCCGATCATGGCGTCGCGGCTTTCCGGCGCCACCGAATGCGTCGGCGTGGTCTCGGTGGCGGCTCCCACCAACCGCATGACGCGGACACAGATCGAGGCCTGCGGCCCGCTGGCCGCGGAGGTCGCGTCCCGCCTCGCGCGGATGTGGCCGCTGGACGAGCGCTCCCCGTTGCGACTTCAACGACCGGCATGACTGACAGACAGGAGACCGACATGAATAAATTGACCGACTTCGCGCCCCGTGGCGTCATCCCCGCGGTGCTGCTGCCGTTTCACGATGATTTTTCGATCGACGAAAGCAGCTTCCGCAGCCATTTGCGTGATATCGCCGCCGTCAAAGGCCTGTCGGCGGTGACCGTAAACGCGCACTCCACTGAAGTTGCCTCGTGCACGGCGGAAGAGCAGAGCCGAATTCTTGAAATCACCATGGACGAAATCGGCGACCGCCTGCCGATCGTTCATGGCGTCTGGGCTGACGGCAGTCTGGAAGCGGCGCGCATTGCCAAGCGCGCGCAGGCCGGCGGGGCGTCCGCTTTGCTGGTGTTCCCACCGGCCCCGTTCACGCTCGGACAGAACGCCGACATGGCCGTCGCCCACTTCAAGACGATTGCTGCGGCGTCCGATCTGCCGATCATCCTGTTCCAGTATCCGCTGGCGACCGGGCAGGGCTATCCGATGGCGACGCTGACGCGGCTGCTCGACGAGATCCCGAACATCCGCGCGATCAAGGACTGGACCCAGAACGTCCAGCAGCACGAAAACCAGGTGCGCGTGCTGCAGTCGCGTAGCCGGCCGGTCAATGTGCTGTCGACCAACAGCGCCTGGCTGTTCAGTTCGCTAGTGCTCGGCTGCACCGGATTGCTGTCGGGCAGCGGCAGCGTGATCGCCGACCTGCAGGCGCAGCTGTTCCGCGCCGTGAACGCCAACGATCTCGTCGAGGCGCGCCGCCTGAACGACCGCATTCATCCCGTTGCGAGCGTGTTCTATACCGAGCCGTTCGTCGACATGCACAACCGGATGAAGGAGGCGCTGGTTCTTCTTGGGCGCTTGCCACGGGCCGTCGTTCGCCCGCCGCTGGTGAAGATCAAGGAGCCGGAGATCACGCGCATTCGCGAGGCCCTGATCGCGGCGGGATTGCTGGATGCGTCCGGCAACCGGCGCGAAGCCGCTTAGTTTTTAAGAACGACGGCACGGCAGACGCAAGATCTGCCGGCCGAATTACCAAATCAAAAAAACAATTCATTGGGATGGAAACGAAATGACACACAAGAAGTCTTGGCTCACCGCCGTTCTGGCGACGGCGACGCTGGCGTCGGCCGGCATTGGACATGCGCAGGAGAAGCCTCCGGTCAAGATCGGTTTCGTGACCGAATTGACCGGCGCCTGGAGCTTCTTCGGCACCAGCTGCGTGGCCGGCCTGAAGATGGCTGAAAAGACGCTCAACCCGCCGGGCAAGCGCAAGATCGAGTTCGTGATCGCCGACGATCAGACCAGCCCGGCGCAGGCAGTGGCGGCCTCGCGCAGCCTCGACGTGCAGGACAAGGTGCTCGCGCTGAGCGGCCCGACCAGCTCCGATACGGGCCTCGCGGTGTACGGCTATGCCGAGCAGAACAAGGTGCCGTTCGTGGTGCCCGTGGCGGCGTTCCCGCAGCTCACCAAGCCCGGCACGCGCTACACGTTCCGCCTCGAGCCCGATGCGGTGGGCTGGGGCTATGCGATCTCCAAGTTCGTGGAGAAGCAGA
Organism: Tardiphaga sp. vice154; assembly: GCF_007018645.1. Lineage (NCBI taxonomy): Bacteria > Pseudomonadati > Pseudomonadota > Alphaproteobacteria > Hyphomicrobiales > Nitrobacteraceae > Tardiphaga > Tardiphaga sp. vice154. The sequence continues at coordinate 3,667,625 of NZ_CP041399.1, read as the reverse complement.
AGCCGGGCGGCAAGATCGCCATGATCTATTCCGATTACGCGCTGATGCGCGCGATCACCGCCGGCATCAAATATCAGGCGCCGCGTTCCGGCCTCCAGATCGTCGGCGATATCGCCTTCCCGCAGGGCTCCAACGACGCCACCGTTCAGGCCGCGCAGATCCTCGCTGCCACGCCCGATTTCGTCGTGGTCAGCGGCGCCGGCGGTTTCGACAATACGATCACCAACCAGTTGCTCGACCTCGGCATCAAGCCGGAACAGATCATCCACCCGTTCGGCATCACCACGCAGGTGATGAACTGGGGCAAGCGCAGCGTCGGATCCTATTACGGCACGTTCTTCGACTCCAACCTCGATTCGCTGACGCCCGAAGGCAAGACCTTCGTCGAGGAGTTCACGGCGCAATACGATCGCCCGCCGTCCTATGGCGAGAACTTCTGCTACGTCACCGCCAACGTTATACGCGAAGTGATCGACGCCAATCCGGACGCCGCCGACGACCGCGAGAAATTCCGCGATGCGATGTCGGCCTTGAAGACCAAGGAAAAGACCTCGGGCATTCCGATCGAGTTCGACAAGAACGGCGCACGCATGGAGTTCATGTACTTCCTGCAGATGAAGGAAGTGACCGCTAAGACCTACAAGGCCAAGCAGGCCTTCTACATCGAGTGGGATCCGGAAGTCATCCCGGTCTACACGCTGGTCAAGTGATAGCCAGGGCCGCCGGACATTCGGCGGCCCGTTTCTCCCGGAGTAGCGCGCTTGTCTGACGCAAATCTTATTATTTTTCTTTCAACGATATCGACGGGCCTGATTCTGGGTTCGATCTTCGCACTCGTCGCCGTCGGCGTGACGATCGTCTATGGCTCGATCTGGATGCCCAACGCCGCGAACGGCCAGTTCTTCGTGCTGGCCGCGTTGCTGGGCTGGACCATGACGGTAAGCTGGGGCATTCATCCGGCCATCGCTGCCGTCCTGGTGATCGGCATCAGTGTGCCGCTGTCGTACGGGCTCGAATACATTCTGGTGCGCCGGTTCTACGACGTGCCCAATCGAAACATCTCCTACTTCGTGCTCAGCCTCGGCATCACGCAGATTCTCACCGGTATCTTCGCGGCCACCTATGGGCGCTGGAGCGACCAGTTCCAGTTGCCGCCGCTGATCAGCGGCATCACCTTTGTCGGCCCGTTGCCGGTCGCCAACAACCGGCTGATGGTGCTGGCGCTGGCATTGTCCATCCTCGCGGCCTTGTTCGCGCTGCTGCGCTATCATCGCTACGGCCGCGCCATCCGCGCCGTGTTCCAGAACCGCGACGCGGCTGCCCTGCGCGGCGTCAACGTCAAGGCCAGCTACAGTCTGTCCTTCGCGCTCGGCAATGCCGTGATCTTTGCCGGCGGCATCCTGTTCGCGCTTGCCTACAGCTTCGATCTCACGGTGGCGTGGACGATGTCGATCACCGCCTTTGCTATCATGATCATCGGCGGTCCCGGCTCGGTGCTGGGTGCGGTGATCGTCGGCATGGTGTTCGGCTTCACCCAGGCGGCGGTCTCGACGGTCGCGAGCCCGACCATTGCGGCGTTTTCCTACCTTGGCGCGATGCTGTTGATCCTGCTCTTCAAACCATCGGGACTGTTTGCGCGATGACGCCTGTCACAGAAAACAAAGACCGTTGGCTGCTCGCCAAAGGGCATTGCTTGCCGCTGGCATTTTTTGCAATGGTCGCCTTCGCAACGCCGTTCCTGTTGTCGGGCAATCGCTACTTCGCCTTTGTTGCCGGCGTGACGATGATCCACATCTTGTGGGCGTCCGGCATGAACCTGCTGTACGGCTACACCGGGCTGATGCCGCTGATGTTCGCGGGCCTGGCCGGCATCAGCGCCTATACGGTCGTGGGGCTTACCGCGTCGGGCTGGTCGTTCTGGCTGGCGCTGCCGGTCGGGGCGTTGGCGGCATCGATATCGGGAACAGTGCTCGGGCTGCCGTCGCTTCGCCTCAAGGGCTTCTATTTCACGCTCTGCTCGCTGGTGATCCAGACGGTGGTGACGCTCGGCTTCATCTACTTCTCGGGTCTCACCAACGGCGATACCGGCATATCGCAGATACCGCTGCCGTCGATGGGCGGCCAGCCGCTGTCGGCTCTTGCCTACGATCTCGTCCTGTCGGCCGCGGCGGTGATCGGCGTGATCGTTCTGATCTTCATCGTCAAGTCGACGCTGGGACGGAGGCTGATCGCCATTCGCGAGGATGATGAGCTTGCCGGCATGCTGGGGATCAACGTCACCGGCTACAAGATGATCGCCTTCTTCATCGGCTCGCTGTTCGCCGGAATCGGCGGCGCGCTGTACGCGCCCTATATCGGCTTCATCTCGCCGCGGTCGTTCGATGTGTTGATCAGCATGAACATCTGGCTGATGGTCGCCTTCGGCGGCCGCGGCACGATTTGGGGCCCGGTCATCGGCGCCATCCTGCTCGCGCCTTTGTCGTTTCTGCTGCAGGAATATTACACGGTGAAGGACATCCTCTACGGCCTGCTGATCATCGCGGTGATCGTCCTGATGCCGGCCGGAATCGCCGGCGGCTTCCTGCGAAAGAAAAAAGAGACGGCGCCGCTCGACGTGCCGGCTACGCCCAGGGGTACAAAATGAACGATATCCTGCTGGATGTGAAAGCGGTGTCGAAGCGGTTCGGCGGCGTGGCGGCGCTGAAGGGAATCGATCTCGTGCAGCACCGCGGCGAGACGCTGGGCATGATCGGGCCGAACGGCTCCGGAAAAACCACGTTCGTCAACGTGATCTCCGGCCACACCAAGCCGAATAGCGGCACCGTGTCTTTCGACGGCCGTTCGGTATCCGGGACCAACCCGTTCCAGATCGCGAAAGCCGGGCTGACGCGGACTTATCAGGCGGTGCGGGTGTTCGGCGAACTGACGGTACGTGAGAACGTCGCCACCGCGCTGGTCGATGCGCGCGACGCGGCTTCGCCGGAGGCGGTGGCGGAAATCGCCGACTGGCTGCGCATCACCCATCGGTTCGACAAGCCTGCGGGATCGCTGACCCTGATGGAGCAGCGGCAGGTCGAACTGCTAATGCGGCTGGTGCAGAAACCCAAGCTGATGATGCTGGACGAGCCGGTGGGCGGCCTGTCCTCGGCCGAGGTGCGCACCATGATCGGCGTGCTGTCGGAGCTCAAGGGTCGCTGCACGATCTTCGTCATCGAGCACACCATGAAGGTGATCCGCGAACTGGCCGACAAGGTCGTCGTGCTGATGGCCGGCGAGAAGCTTGCTGAGGGGCCTCCGGCGCAAATCCTGGCGGACCAGCGCGTAATCGATAAATATCTCGGGACAGCAGATGCTTGAAATTGAAGATCTGACGGTACGCTACGGGCCGTTTCTCGCTGTCGATCATCTCGCGATGAGCGTCGGCAAGGGCGAAATCGTCGGCGTTGTCGGTCCGAACGGCGCCGGCAAGTCCTCGATCGTCAAGGCGATCGGGGGGCTCGTTGCGCCCAAGTCGGGACGCTTGACCTTCGACGGCAACGATCTGCAGCAGGTGCCGACGCACAAGCGGATCGAACTCGGCATCTCTGTCGTGCCCGAGGGCCGCGGATTGTTTCCGCGCATGTCAGTCGAGGAGAACCTCGTCATCGCCGGCGATCCGCTCGGCGACAGCAAACGCACCTTACGAAATATCGAGCGCTGCTACGTCATGTTTCCGATCCTGAAGGAGCGGCGCTGGCAGGCGGCCGGCACGCTGTCGGGGGGCCAGCAGCAGATGGTCGCGGTGTCGATGGGCCTGATGTCGGACCCGCGCCTTCTGATTCTCGACGAGCCTTCGCTCGGCCTTGCGCCAATCGTGATCGGCGAAATCGGCAAGGCGCTGAAATTGCTCGGCGCGGAGGGGCTGACCGTGGCGTTGTTCGAGCAGAACGCCAAGCTGACCTGCAACGTCGCGGAGCGTATCTACATCCTGGCCAGCGGTGCCGTTCGGCATCACGACCGGGCACAGGATTTACTGAACAATCCGGAAATCCTCGACCATCTGATGTAGCGCAGGCTGCATGACATGCGGGAAGGGCCTCGTTCCGAGGGGCTGCTCCTGCAGATCCGCGTTTCTGAAAGGCATAGCTATGATGATCGGCGTTGCAGGGCTTGGGCGAATGGGAAGCGCGATCGGCCAGCGGTTGATCGAGGTCGGGCACGAGGTTTCCGTTTGGAACCGCTCGGCGGAAAAGGCCGGGCCGCTGGCCGAACTCGGCGCTCACGTTGCCGCGTCACCGAATGAGTTGGCGCAGCGCTGCGATATCATCATGACCGTCCTCACAGACGCGGAAGCGATCGGTCGCGTGTTCGACGGCCCCGAAGGGCTGCTGGGCGGCGACGTCGCCGGAAAACTGTTCGTCGAAATGAGCACGGTGCAGCCGGCGATCCAGCAAGCGCTCTCGCTGCGAGTGATAGAACGCCGCGCCGCGTTTCTCGAATGTCCCGTCGGCGGCACCGTCGGCCCGGCGCTTGGCGGCAAGCTGCTCGGCTTTGCCGGTGGCACGGCGGAGGACTTCGAGCGGGCGAGGCCCGTCCTCGACCAGCTCTGCCGTCGCGTCGAACTGATGGGTCCGGTGGGCGCAGGGTCGAGTATGAAGCTCGCCGTGAACCTGCCACTGGCCGTGTTCTGGCAGAGCTTTGGCGAAGCCTATGCGCTGTGTCGACATCTCGGTCGCGATCCCGATTGGATGGTCGAATTCTTCGCCGAAACGTCGGGTGCGCCAAACGTGCTTCGCTCGCGGGGACCCGCCGTCGCGCGGGCGCTGCAAGGCCAGGATCCCGGCTCCGCCACTTTCGACTGCGACTCCATCCGCAAGGACTTGCGCACCATGGTCGCCGAAGCGGCGACCCTCGGCCTCGAGCTTCCCCTGGCGCAGCGGACGTTGGCCGTGTTTGACCAGGCGAGCAGGGAGGGCTGGGGTGGCCGCGACTGCACCGAATTGCCAGCCTTCTGGTCGACTTCGCATTCATCCTGACCCAATGCGACCGGAGTTATGACAATGAAGCCGATCCCCACGATCGATGGGCACCACCACATATGGCGGCTGAAAGACCTTAGCTGGCTGTCGGGCCCGCAGGTGCCTCGCATCTTCGGGCCGTATCAGCCGATCTGCCGCGACTACACGATCGAGGAGTTCCGCTCCGAAGTCGCTGCATGCGACGTGGTCAGATCGGTTTACGTACAGACTAACTGGCCAGCCGGGCAGAGCCTCGACGAGGCCCGCTGGGTGCAGTCCGTGGCTGACGCCACCGGATGGCCGCACGCCAACGTCGCTCACGCCGATCTAGCGGATCCCGATGTCGGAACCCTGCTGAAGCAACTGAAGGACCTGCCTGCGACCCGCGGCATCCGCCAGCAGCTGCATTGGCACGACAATCCGCAATACAGCTTCGCGCTCCGCCCGGATGTCTTCAACGACAGCGAATGGCGGCGCGGCCTCGCGATGCTGTCGGACCACGGGTTGCTGTTCGAGTTGCAAGTCTTTGCCAGCCAGATGGCGGACGGCGCGAGGCTGGCCCGATGCTTCCCCGATACCACGTTCGTACTGGAACATGCGGGCATGCTCGAGGACACCTCAAAGGACGGCTGGAAGAGATGGCGGGACGGCATGGCGGCATTGGCCGACTGCAGCAACGTCAACGTCAAACTGTCGGGGCTTGGCACGTTCGATCACGCCTACCGCCTCGAGACGGTGGCGCCCATTGTTCGGGAGACGATCGCGCTGTTCGGCGCGGACCGCTGTCTGTTCGGCAGCAACTTTCCGATCGAGAAGCTTTGGACCGATTACGCGTCGCTGTATGGCACCTTTCGCCAAGCAATCGAACATCTTCCGGAAGGAGGGCAGCACGACGTGCTTTACAACACGGCGGCGCGTCTGTACCGGATCTGACGCCTGCGCTCGGCCATGCATCGATTGGCGCTTGCGACAGGAGACGGCATCCGAACAATGCCCGCCGATTTGCTCATTGCCAGCCAAACATTCCAAACGTTCTTTAGAGATTATGACATGAAGATCGTCGATCTTAGCCGCGAATTGCATCACCGAGCCCCGACTTATCCCGGACATCCTCCGATCATGCACGGGGTCTGGAAGAGCCATTCAGATTCCTTCGCCGACTCCGGCGGTGTTTACGGATTGGCATCCATGTTCATCTCGATGCCTGACCACGCCGGGACGCACATCGATGCGCCCAGTCATTTTGGCAAGGGAGGAATACCGATTGACGAGTATCCGCTGGAAAAGTGCATCGTGACGGGGATTTGCATCGACCTTCGCCATATCGCGCCACGCGCGGAGATCACACCCTCCGATCTGGAGGCGGCCGTGGAAAAGAGCGGCGTCGGTGTGCCCGATGGCGGCACGGTGCTGCTGTGTACCGGACACCACGAGCGCACCTTCCCCGGCAAGGAATACGCAACCGACAATTCGGGCATCAACGTCGCTGCAACCGAATGGCTGGCCGACAAGGGCGTTGTACATTTCGGCATCGACTCGATGCGACCTGGCCCCATGGGTGATGTGAACCTGCTGGTTCACAAGGCGTGCCTGGACCTTGATATCACCCACATCGAGAGCCTGTGTAATCTGGAATCGCTCCTCGGCCAGGGTCAATTCACCTTCATCGGCCTGCCCATGAAATGGCGTAACGGCACGGCTTCTCCAATCCGAGCCGTCGCTGTTTTCGATCTGAAGTAAGATGCGCCCCGAGAATTGATCCTACGACGCTGCACGGTCGTCCATTTCACACATGAACTCCAATGACCGAAATATTGATATGCATGGTCGATCACCACGACTGACAGCTTCTGGCGCAAAGCAGCCGATCGGCTGGGAGGACTACTCCGCCGGGCACGCCATCCACGTACGGTACTGCTGCAGCAACAGCACCAGCGCGCTCGCCGCCAGGGCGGCACCGTTAGTGACACAGCAGGATACCCGAGCCCAGCCCGATTACGGCTGCCCAACGCCGCGCCGATGGCATTGCCAAGGCGAATGTGCATCGGCTTCGAACTTTGACCCTAACGGGGCTCAACAGTACCCGCCCACGGCTGATTTTAATAGCGGTGTCGAGAAACATCGAGCGGCACCGATGAGGTCAACCTTGGAAGCCGATCGGGGTCAAATAGCGTGCCTGTTCATACCTGAGTTGCCCAGCTTTGTATCGAACGACTATTGCTCATTTAAAATTCATAGGCGACGCCGGCATCGCCGCTCACGTCGGCGGACCGGGCAGCCTAGCTGTCCGACACCGAGTTGGAAAAACTGTTCCGCGCGCGCGACTGGGAGCTTGTCGGCCGATACGTTTCGTCCAACACCGCGTCCGCAGCATGATGTTTCCGACGCCGACGCCATTGATGCGATCCGCGAGCGAGACCCACCGGTCCGCCGATGCCATGAGGACGGCGCACCGATGGGGGTGGCCACCGCCAGCCGAAGCCGATGCGCAGCGGTTGCCCGGCACTCCACGGCCGTGATCATGACGGGCGGGGCTCGATGACCCCATCCGGAGGTGGGCCTTACCTTTTCCAGGGCCGGACTCTCGCGGATGAAATCGCAGTTCATGCATTCGTATCGATGGATCCCGACGTCGTTGTTGATCGACCGAACTTGGACCAGCAGAAGCCTAGCATCGCACTTGGGGCATGGGGGGGCGGCCTGGCATTGTGCGCGCCTGACGGTTGTCAGGAAGCATGTCCCGGAGTTCCATCCTATCGACGGGTTCCATTCCTCTTGGCACCATAAGCGACTCTCGGTGACGATTCCCAGCAACGTGGCACAATCATCTCTTTCCGAGCGGTCCATCGCGGACCGATGTCCGGACCGCGGCCTTGCTCTCGATCAGCCAGTATTTCCCGCTGCTTATGCTTATTCACACTCCGGCTGGCTACGTGCATCTCACTGCCGAAGAGCTCACGACCGGATCGATAGCAGCGACGACGGAGGCGAAGATATGAAGAATCCACTAGACGCGTATACGCTCCAGGCGCGGCTGGCTCCGGCGATCGTCGCCGGCGCGCCGGCCTTCGCTTTCGCCGCGATCTTCCTTTCTTTCGGCTCGATCGGCTTGCCGCACTTGATCGCGGGTGTAGCGCTCATCGTGCTGTTCGGACTGTTCTCGGACGTGGCCCGACGACGAGGACGAGCGATCGAACCTCTGCTAATCGGGAAGATGGGCGGGCTGCCGACAACCGTGTTGCTGCGTCACCGGGATCCGAATTACGACGAGAGGACGAAGGCAGACTTTCACAGCTTCATGTCAGCGAAGCTGGGAGATCCCGCACCCTCATCGGAGGATGAGGAAAGACATCCTCAGGCGGCCGACGAGTTCTACGCACGCGGCGTCGCCTGGCTGCGAGAGAACACCAGGAACGCGAAGAAATTTCATGTGCTGTTCGGTGAAAACGTTAGCTACGGTTTCCGCAGGAATTTGCTGGGCCTCAAGGCGCCGGGCTTCCTGCTGAATGCGACGATCGTGCTGGTTTGCCTTTCCATCTTGTGGGCTCGCTGGCCGATCGATCAATCGAACGGGTTCGATGGGAAGCGGTTAGCCGTCGTGACGATCGCTCTGCTGCACGCCGCCTATCTAGAGCTGTTCGTGACGGAGGAGGGTGTGTCCGAAGCTGCCCGTACTTACGCCCGTCAGCTTCTGTTGAGCAACCAATCTCCCTATTTCGGCAAACACCCAAGAACTCTGCCGCCGCCCCGCAAGAGGGCAAGTCGTTCACGTGCGCCGGCAGCCGACCAACCCAAATGATTCCAGATCACCGCCTGCCTAGCTGGTTTCAAGCTTATAATGGGCGAACGACGGGGAACCAGCGAACCGTGAGATGAGGAGGGCGCCTACCTGCGCCAATTGTGGTTCGCCGGCAACCATTCCCACATCGGCGGCAGCTACCCAGAGAATGAATCCCGGCTATCCGACCTGGCTTTGAAGTGGATGGCCACCGAAGCAAGAAAGGCCCGCTTGCTGGTTAACGGGAACCTGCTCGCGACCTACGGCTGTCACATCGGACGCCAGCATGACGAATGCAGGGTCGGTATAAGGCTGCTCCACTTTTGGCGGTTACCGCAGCGGCGGCATCTCCGCATACAGGACGAACATCGAACGCAGAGAACCGCGTCGCCAATCCAAAAATAGCCCCGATCACGATTAGTTGTGCGGCTCAAAAACGAGGCTGCGGGAATGTAGAAGCCCTACGGTTTGATCCAATCCGTTCACGAAGCTCACGAGTGAGCGTTTGTGTGACATGGCAGGCCCGCTCAATCTTAAGGCAGCAGCAGATCTCTTCGAAGTGCACCCGCGACAAATAGAATCCGATGTTTTGATAGTTGCCGCTCATCAATTGATAGGTCATCTTCTTATGAGAAGATCTGGAGCCTATGCAATGAGAGCGATCGCGATAAATTCCGCCGCACAATCGGTTGAGATCACCGCGGTGTCATCGGATCTTGGGGCGACCGCAAAATGGTTTGGATCGCGTCCCCATAAGGCGGCCCGATTTCCGAACGGAGATATTTTACTAGCCGTAACCGCCAACGTTGCGGAGGCATTTACGGTCGGTGGATCAGCACCAATCGCCGGATCGGCCCTCCTGATCGGCCGTCGCAATAAGTTTGGAGAGTACGCGGCCGCGCGCACATCGGTGGACGTACTACAATCTCTGATCACCTGGACGATGATACAGATAAACAGTGATCCGCATGGCTATACTCAACCCGGGGTGGGGGGCAGGGTTAGAAATACGCGTAAGAAGGCCGCCGTTCTGTGATTAAAATCGCAAATGGAACGACGGTAAAAAGGCTGAACGCCGGCAGGGTTTCGATGCGGCTGACAGACTTCGAACTTACGGCGGAGTTGTTGTCAGAGGCCGTGCGCCAGGAAGACGGGGCGCGAGACCGTGTTGCAGACCGATACGGGATCCATAAATCGGTGATCACTGACCGGGTTCGAAGGATGGAAGTCTTTTTTAAAGTTCGGTTGTTTCAGGGGCCTCAGCGAAAGACGCCGACGGCGGCCGGCTTGAAAATGGCGCGGTATGGCCCGCAGCTGTTAGAAGAAGTCAAGCACTTTTCTTATATCCTTAAAGTAGCTGAAAAAGACGACGAAATTGTCTGAACGATAAACAAGCGGTAAAAACATGCTGTCAAGTTACAACGCCGGTTTAGAATGCCCGTCGTCGCGACGCCCGAATCGACCGTTCGGATGCTCGGGTGTGCTACTCTGGCGGGGAAAATGACGGCATACACACACTACCACGGCAAATATCTCGCCCATCGCATCATGCTGCAGGGGAGAAATGAAGAAGCGTTTGCCAAATCTCTTTCGGCCGCTCGCGTCGATATGAAGCCTCACCAAGTAGAGGCCGCTCGCTTTGCTTTACATTCGCCGCTGTCCAAGGGGGTCATTCTTGCCGATGAGGTCGGCTTGGGCAAAACCATCGAGGCATGCCTTGTCATCGCCCAGAGATGGGCTGAACGTCGGAGGCACGTCCTTCTGATCGTCCCGGCGTCACTGCGAACGCAATGGCAGCAGGAGCTTCAGGAAAAGTTCTCGTTGCCGAGCATCGTTCTCGATTCGAAAACCCACAGGGACGCTGTGAAGGGGGGCAAGCCCCGCCCTTTCGACAATCCCGCCGCTGTCATCATCACGTCCTATCAGTATGCCGCTCGCAAACACGACGAGCTTCGCGGCATTGCGTGGGACCTTGTCGTTATTGACGAGGCGCACCGGCTCCGCAATGTCTATAAAAAAGGACAATCGGCTCAGGCAAAGCAATTGAGGGACGCGCTCGCCTCCCGCTTCAAGATAATGCTGACCGCCACTCCTCTGCAAAACTCCCTCATGGAGCTTTATGGGCTGGTTTCCGTCATTGATGACTCTTTCTTCGGCGACGAGCAGAGTTTTCGCGGGATGTACGGCCGGACCACCGACCGGCTGTCATTGCAAGGCCTGCGGCGGCGCCTTGCGCCGATCTACAAGCGTCACCTCAGGCGCGACGTACAAGAGGCCGGACACGTCAGCTTTACGAAGAGGATCGCGGTTACATTCGATTTCGAGCCGCATGATCGCGAAGCCCAGCTCTACGAAGGCGTATCCGAGTATCTCCAACGCAAGGATTCTATCGCTTTCGGCTCCAAGCCCAACCAGCTCGTGCTCATCGGCGCGCGCAAAACCCTCGGGTCGTCAATCGCAGCAATCGTCCTGTTCCTGGAAAATGTCATCGCACGGCTTCGTAAGAGCGAGGTGGCAGACGTAAGTGTCGTTGAGGATATTGACGACACGGCAGAAGTCGAAGAGGAAATTGCCGACGACGCCATTCTCTCCGATTCGACCGGATCTGGTCCCAGCGAAGACGAAGATGATGATGGCACGGGTGGGATCGATCCAAACGTGCTGGCGGTCGAGATAGCTGAATTGGAGGGCTATCTGAGTCTTGCCCGATCCATCGGATCGAATGCAAAGGGCGAGAAGCTACTTGAACAACTCCCCTTTGTGCTTGACGCGGTAAAGTCGCTGAGAGGTCAACGGAAGGCGGTGATCTTCACCGAGTCCGTCCGTACGCAGCGCTACCTTGCCGACATTTTGTCACAGAATGGGTATGCCGGCGAGATCGTGCTGATGAACGGGTCTAACAGCGATCCGGAAAGCCAGACGATCTACAAGGACTGGAAGAAGGCAAAGCAAGGCACCGACGCAATTTCTGGCTCCAAATCAGCAGACATGAAGACAGCAATCGTCCAGGCGTTCAGGTCCGATGAAAAGACGATCCTGATCGCGACGGAATCCGGCGCGGAGGGCATCAACCTCCAATTTTGCTCGCTGATTATCAACTTCGACCTGCCGTGGAATCCACAGCGGGTAGAGCAGCGTATCGGCCGTTGTCATCGTTACGGTCAGAAAATCGACGTCACTGTTGTCAACATGCTGAATCGCAAGAATCAAGCCGAGAAGCGGATCTACGAGCTTCTCAAGAACAAGTTCAACCTGTTCGAAGGTTTGTTCGGTGCGAGCGATCAAGTGCTCGGGACAATCGAATCCGGGATCGACTTCGAGAAAAAGGTACTGGCGGTTGTGCAGAGCTGCCGCGGCGAGACTGAAGTTCGGGAGGCATTCGAGAGGCTCGAAGCCGAACTTGAAGAGCAGATCAAGGCTGATATGGCGGAAACCCGCCAGCACCTATTCGACCTGTTCGATGCATCTGTCGTCGACGTCTTGCGACGGCGCGCAACCGACATCGAGCGCACCATGTCGGACTTTGAGCAGCGCCTTTGGCTGGTGGCTCGCGCCGAGCTTCCAGACGCCGAGTTCTTAAATGACGGCATCCCCCACTTTGTCCATGCTAGCAAGACCTGGTCGACAGTCTGGCCCGAGGCGGATGAGCGTGGATGGCAATTTTTCCGGCTGGGCGATGGGACACTTGCGGATGGCTTGGTCGAGGAGGCGCGCAAGCGCGAGCTTCCGGAAGCGAAGCTGGTTTTTGACTACAAGGCCTACCGAAGCGAGGGGCAGCCTCGCCTGTCTGACCTCGAACGGGTTTCCGGAAAATCGGGCTGGCTCAAGGTGTCGCTTTTGAGAGCAGAAACAGCCCTCGGATCGCGGGACAGCATGGTGGTCGCAGCGCTGACCGATGACGGCCAGATGCTGGCTCAGGAGACCGCCGAGCGACTATTCCAAGTGCCCGCCTCCCACGGCCCGGTGGACGCTACCTATCCGGCCGGTACGATGGCGGCAATCGATGGGGAAGCCATGAAGGCTGCCCAGCAGGAGGCTGAGGACGAAAGCCGGAAGTGGCTGGATGAGGAAACCCTGAAATTAGAGGCCTACGCCGAGGACCTCGAAAGCGCCAACAAGCGTCGCGAGAAGGAGCTCAAGGCCGAGGCCGACGCCGCCAAACGAGCGCTTCGAGGCAATCAATCAATGCCGCTGGCAGAGAAAATCGTCGAAGAGCGCCGAATCAAGAAATTGGAGCAGGAGCGCGACGACTTGGTGTTCGGCAGTTTCCAAAGGCTACGCGAGATTCGCAGAGAGATCGATGACAAGTTAAACGATGTTGCCGCGAAACTGGCGATTACGCCGCAAATAACTCCCTTGATGACGATCCGTTGGGAATTGACGGCATGAACAGAAAAACACGTCTTGAACTCACCTGGATCGGCAAGGACGAGCGACCGAAACTTGAGCCAAGGATTCTCATCGAAGATCCAATAAATAGCCATCATGCATCGGAGATGAGTGAGGGTAGCATTTTCGACAATACGTTGATTCAGGGCGACAACTTACTTGCGCTCAGGGCAATGGAAACTGATTACACAGGCAAAATCAAATGTGTTTTTATTGATCCGCCATACAATACGGGCAGTGCATTCGAGCACTACAACGACGGAGTCGAACACTCTTTATGGTTGTCGCTTATGCGCGACCGGCTTGAGATCCTTCGACGACTGCTTTCCGAGCAGGGCTCTCTATGGATTACGATCGATGATAATGAAGCGCACTACCTAAAGGTGCTCTGCGACGAGGTGTTCGGGCGCGAGAACTTCGTTGGGAACGTCGTTTGGCAGAAGCGGTACTCGCGAGAAAATCGAGTAATTATTGGATACGCTCACGATCATATATTGATCTACGCGAAAGACGCATCGAAGCTTCGGTCAGCATTCAATAAGCTTCCGTTGGAAGAGAAGCAGCGAAAGGTTTACAGAAATCCGAACTCGGACCCTCGCGGTCTTTGGCGAGGAGTTTCGCTGGCCGCACAAGGCTATCGTCCGAACCAGATGTATACAATTACGGCTCCCAATGGGAGATTCAGCAGATCAAAGCGCGGCTTTCTCTCCGGACACCACAGTCTGAGGCGCTTGATATCCTCTCCGACGTGCTCGAAACGATCGAGTTTTCTAAGGCGGCGGATGTTGCCGCAGCGCTTGAGGCGATCAAAGCTGATTATCCAAGTGTGACCGAGTTCGAGCGGAATTTTCCGTCGCTGTGCTTCGCCCTTGCGACCGGCGTCGGGAAAACCCGGTTGATGGGCGCGTTCATCGCCTACCTCTATCTCACCGGCCGCTCGAAGCATTTCTTCATCCTGGCTCCAAACACCACGATCTATAACAAGCTGGTTGGCGACTTCAGCCAGCAGAATTCTCCAAAATATGTGTTCCGAGGCATCGCAGAGTTCGCCCAGCTTCCCCCCATCGTCGAAACTGGAGACAACTGGGAGCGCGGTTATGCCGTGCGGGGTGATCTTCTCGGCGACACGGCGGTCGTGTTCATCTTCAATGTTGACAAGATCAACAAGGAGCAGGGCCGCATTCGCAAGCTCCACGAGTATATCGGAGAGAGCTATTTCGAATACCTGTCTGGCCTGCCGGATCTAGTTCTCTTAATGGACGAGGCGCATCGCTACCGCGCCAACGCGGGCATGAACGCGATTGCCGAGTTGCGGCCGGTGATCGGACTGGAATTGACGGCAACGCCGCGCTCAGTCGGTGCGCGCTCGACGGCGTTCAAGAACGTCATCTACGACTACCCGCTCGGCCAGGCGATGGTGGACGGCTTTGTGAAAGACCCAGCGGTCGCGACGCGTGAAGGATTCCGCGCTGACAGCGTCACTCCTGAGCAACTTGAGCGCATCAAGCTGGAAGATGGCATCCACTGCCACGAACACACCAAGGCGGAGCTCGGAATCTATGCGCAGCAGACAGGCCGAAAGCTTGTCCATCCCTTCATGCTAGTTGTCGCACAGGATACCGGCCACGCCGGCGAGATCCGAAAATTAGTCGAATCCGAGGAGTTCTTTCAGGGCCGCTACAACGGGCGCGTGATCGAGGTGCATTCCGGAACGCGAGGCGAAGAAACCGAGGAGGCAACCGCCAGGCTTGTCGCTCTGGAGACCGATGCACAAACTGACATCGTGATCCATGTGAACAAGCTGAAAGAAGGTTGGGATGTCACGAACCTTTACACTATCGTGCCACTACGCGCTTCGGCATCGGACATTCTGACAGAGCAGACCCTCGGCCGCGGCCTCCGATTGCCCTACGGTCAGCGGACCGGAGTCGAGGCCATCGACCGGTTGACGGTCATCGCCCATGATCGCTTCGACGACGTGATCAAAGCAGCACGCGATCCCAATTCGTTGATTTCTATCCGTAAGACGGTGATCGTCGGCGCCGGCGGCGACGTGTCCAACGTTGGCGCGCATGTCGTCGAATCTGCTTCGAACGTTGAAACGTCGCTGACCGGGAATGGCGGAGCGTTCGGAGAATCCGAACAGAAGCCATATGTGTTCGAAACGCAGGAAGAGCGCGAGGTCGCGAAAGTCACCTGGGACGTAATCGCCCGGGAGTTCGAACGGAAAATCAAGACCGGTATCGATAAGCTCGAAACTCCCGAGGTTCAGGCCGAAATCACCCGCATCGTGAAGGAGGTGATGGCTCCGGAGCAAGGATCGTTCGAAACTTTCGAACAAAAAACGGACGTGGCGGCAACGGTGGCCAAAGTCACGAAACAGCTCGTCATGAACACCATTTCGACTCCCGAAATTGTGGTGCTGCCGACGAGCGAGGTGAACTTCGGCTTCAAGGATTTCGATCTTTCGAATCTCGAAACAATCGCCAAGCAGCCGCTGTCCGACCAGATCATGGTGCAGCGCCTGCGAGACGAGTCCCGCGCTTTCCTCGCGCGCACCGTCGAAGGGGTCAAGGAAGAGCGCCTCGAAAACTATCTCGTCCGTCATCTCATGGATCTGCCGCAGGTGGACTACGAGACCCAGAGCGAGCTTCTCTTCAAGCTTTCGGGGCAGATGGTGGAGCGGCTGGAAGCCTATCTCACCAAGCCAGAGGATGTCGAAAATGTCCTCATCGTGCACGGGAAGGACCTCGCCAGGTTCATTTTTGCGCAGATGCAGGAGCATTATTGGGAGACGGCGACCGACTATCGGGCGAGCGTGTCCCGGGGCTTCGTGATGCTGAAACCGACGGCCTATAACGTGCCCAGCCCGGCATTCGTTCGAGATTTCCGAACGCCTGTTGAGCCGCTCAATCAGACGCCAAAATACGTCTTCGAAGGCTTCTCGAAGTGCTGCTATCCGTTCCAAAAATTCGATTCGGACAAAGAGCGCGAGTTCGCAGTGATCGCCGAATCGAAGAGTGAAACCGGAGTGCTGCGTTGGATGAAGCCAGCGACCGGCCAGTTCCGGATCGAGTACGCGGCCGGGCAGTCATACGAGCCTGATTTCGTCATCGAAACAGACAAGGACAAGTTGATCGTCGAAATCAAGGCCAAGAACGAGATGTCCGATCCTATCGTGCAGGCGAAAGCAAAGGCTGCGCAGAAGTGGATCTATCACGCGAACGACCACGCCAAGGAGACTGGCGGCAAGCCATGGACCTATATGCTCATCCCGCATGATGCCGTCAGGCCGAGCGCGACCTTGGCGTCGCTGGCATCGGCATACTCTCGGTCAGCGTTGATTTGAAAAGATAAGGAATTAGCTAGCGACGTGGCCATGGCAGTATTTTTCGGCCGAAGCTCCTAGGGGTGACCGGCCGCGTCCATCGCGTTGGCCTGCTTGTTCATGAGCTGCTGGATCGCTCGGGGATCGAACTCAAACGACATCGACGCCTCCCGCCTGAGCCATGAGCGTCTGGACCGTGGCACGGCAGCCGCGGCCGCTGTGCTCTCCGGAAGCGGTCAGCTCCTCGGTGGTGGCGCGAACCAGGTCGGGTGCATCGCACGGCAGGCCTGCCTGATAGTGCTTGAAGACTATCTCACGCAGCATGCGATCGAAGGCGGCCACGGCAGGCTGACCTGCGGCCCGCTTGCGTTCCCTCGCTGCGCGCGCCCGTTCGGCCACGGTCTTCGGCGCCGGCTTCTCGGGACCGGACAACATGCGGCCGGCGACCTTGCGCCGGACAACGATCTGCGATGAGGGGTTCTGCTGCGTCATGCCGGCGAGGGTGACGGCCGGAACGTCATTAAACTAGGGCGATTGCGTTGCGTGTCACGCGTTTGCAAGACCACGGCCAGATTCGAAAACCTGCTATCCGGATAGCGGAAGTTCACGCGAGCGGCAGGTCTCGGTGGAATCGCAAACCTGCTACTTCGATAGCGGAAAAGAAAACCCCACCGCGCCTTGTGAGCACGATGGGGTTCCCGTTTCAGGGCTCGCATCACCAAGACCTGGACGGAATCTGATACCGAACCCTGCATGTGTCAAGCAGAGGCTTCAAAGAAACCCCGCCACCGAGGTTGCCCGGCAGCGGGTCAGTTGAGAGGACCATGCCGGATCGGGCATCGTCTGAGCGAGGGATAGCACGGCGTTGCGCAAGGGCCTTCGTCCTTCGTGCAGGCCTTCCGGGACGCGACAGGCTTTCCTCCCTGCGAAGGAGAGCGTCACGGCCAAGGCTCTCCTCGTTGCCCTTGGAGGGCATCACAGCGAAGGGCAGCCACCGCAGCATCGCCTTCCATGACAACGCAGGGCTTCCTCGCAGCGAGGGAGATCGACACTGCCGAGGTTCTCCGATGCTGCGCAGGCTCTCCATGAGCTACAGGGAGGCGTCACGGCGAAGGCCTGCGCGACAGCACCGCTCTCCTGAACGAAGGAGGTAAGCATGCTGCGCCGTGGACAGCGAGGCTCGCAGGGCCTTCCATGCAGCGGTGGAGAGCGATGCTGCGAAGGAAGGCCGAACTGCGATGGAGATCGGAAGAGCGTCGCTGCCCTGCATCCTGGCCTGTGACGCCACCTGCATGCGAAGGGCGTCAACGAAGAGGAAGGTTCGATGCTCGGCCGGGATCAACGGGGCATGCGCGGGCTTGGGGAGGTCGGACGGAGAAGGTGAGATGATGTTGGCCGGGACCTACCCGAAGGCGGTGACGGCTCGACTATGGCCGATGGTCAGGCTGCATAGGAGCCGGATGCCTCGGCGCGCCGGGACTGTCGATGAGCCTCAGCGAAGGCTTCGAAGATGCAAGTTGGCGGTTGGCCGGGGTCTCCCGATGCCGGGTCTGCCGTGGAAGGCTGGGCAGTGGCATGCTGGCCGGGTGCTGCGCCGTGGATGGCCGGGTTTAGGTTCGCTTGCTGGAGTGTATCCCCTACCCAAGGCAGCTTCTTTCCCTTGCAAACAGGGGTCAACGCGATGGCGACCTTGGTGACGATGTGCTGGAAGAGGAAGCCCTGCGCCATCTTGAGCGCGGCGTCCCAACGGTTGCGGACGGTCTTGATGTGCAGGCCGGTCACGACCGTCACATGGTCCTCGTTCGGCACCTTGTCGGCGCGCAGCGCAGGCAGCATCGCCTTCGCCATGGCCTTGATGTTCTTCTCCATGACCGACTGACGGGCATAGGTGCCGCCTGCGCCCTGCTTGGTGGCGAGGGCGTCCGTGGGCTTGATCTTGTCGCGTGCAGCGCCGCGGTTGACGCCGCCGGAAAGGGTGATGACCTCGAACTTCTCGGCGGCCCAGGTGGCGCGGGCGGAGCAGCACTCCAGGAGGGCCTCCAGCTCGGCGCCCTTGAACTCGGGGAATTCGACCTTGGCGCGGGCGTGCATCTCGGTCTCGATGATCTCGGCGAAGCGGGTGCAGTCGAAATCGAGCGCGTTGGCGTCGATGATGCCCTTCTTGTGCAGCTCGCGGGCCAGCAGCGACGAGGTCGAATAGCACCAGTCGTAGACCTCGTTCGAGCGCGTGCCGATGTGCGTGCGCTCGATCTTCCGGATCGACATGAGGCGGGCCATGGTCGCGCAGTCGAGCGTGACGTCGAGCTTCTCCGCCAGCTCGGAGAGCGTCGGCAGGTGCGTGTCGTTGCTGATGTAGTAGGAGGCGTGCGGCGACAGGGGGTTCTTGCCGTCATGGATGTTGGCGAGGCCGCCCGGGTCGGCGCCGAGGTGCTCGAGCTTGGCGAACAGCGCGGCCGCGACGCCCTGGAGCATGCGGTCGGAGACGTTGCCGTGGCCGTAGACGCCTTTCTTGTCGGGCAAATAGTGCCAGAGGTGAGGCTTGTTGACCGTGCCTTCGGGCAGCGTCTCGCACGGGATCCACGTGATGATGTTCGGCATCGGGTAGTCGGCTTCCTCGAGCTCGAACATCAGCTCGGCGATGCTCTTGAACGACTTGTCGAGCTCGACGCGGAAGCAGTCGCGGACCTCGGTGTTCATGGTGGCGTGCGTGCAGTCGAGCGCCGGGAGCTTCTTGTTCCAGGCCTTGCGTGCGTCGCCGTTGCCCATGCCTGCGAACAGGCCCGATCGGACCTTTGGGGTCGAGGCGGCATGGCGCATCAGCAGCCAGTGGCGGTCGCTGCGCTTGCCCTTCTCGACGAAGGCGCTCTGGTAGCTCTTGCCGGAGACCCAGCCGCCCTTCCAGACGTAGCCGATATTCAGGCGGTCCTTGGCGCTCTGCCGGGTTGGCTCGTCGCGGTTGATGCGCTTCGTGTACTCGATGAACTCGACGCGGTTGATCAGCTCCTTCTGGCGGGAGGTGATCTTCATCGCGGCCTGGCCAGCCTCGCGGGCGGCCTTCTTGGCGGCCTTGGCTTCCGCCTTCGTCATGCCGACGGCCAGGAAGGCCTTCGTCAGCTCCTGACCCTCGGCCTGCGCGGCCTTCTTGGCTTCCGCTGCCGTCATGCCGGCGGCCATGAAGGCCTTCGCCACCACCGCGCGCTCGGCATCGCGGCGCAGGTCGCCGTCCCGCATGGCAGCGGCGTAGGCGTCCTTGAGCTCGATCGCATCGATCGGGTCGAACGCGGCTTTGCAGTCCGCGCGCCGTGCAGCCTTCAGCTTACGCTTCGCCGTCGCCTCGCTTGTTTTCACAAAGGCGGCGTAAAAGAGCTGCTCGGATTTGAGGGCGATCGGCAAAGGGGAAAGGTCCAAGGTTCGATGCGAACCCTGATGGAACCTTGGACACCTGCCTGTGTCAACGACGGTCCTCGCGCTGTCCCCGGTCAACTACCTGTGGCTTGGTAGCAACAGTACGGACCGGAAGCTTCGAGATTCGAAACGTTCTGGAGGCCTGCTACACGACGGAAACCGCTGCTGTGGTTGGGACTGTATCGAATGATACACCTCCTATGATTCCGGCTTCATTACTTGATAGCAGCCGACGCCGCCGAAGTATCAAACCTTTCGAAACTCGAAGCTTTCCGGAGGCCATTATTTCGGAGAGCCGACACGCCGCAAACGCACGTTTTGCTCGGAAAACGCGCCGGGAACGTTTCGAGATTCGAAGCTTTCGGGACACCATTAATGCCCGCGATTGCCGATCACGAAAGCCTGCTGAGGTGCGGCGAGATGTCGCAGCCCTTGTGGGCTACTTCTTCGTCCGGGGCGGCCTGGCTTCCTCACGGAAGTAGGCGGCGTTGGCCTTGCCGAGGCCGGGACCGATGTTCGGGTGCTCATAGGTCAGCGGCGGCGGGCCACCGCTCTCCCTGAGATCGCGCATCTTGTCGATCCGAGTCTCGAACGCACCGGCTTGGCCGGGCGCCCTGCGCTTGCCGATGGCGTCCAACTCAGCGCCTTCAACGGTATTCATGTACTGGATCAGAATCCGCTCGACATATTGCGATCGGGTGAAGCCGGCCTCGCGGCTGCGCTGCAGGATCGCCGACATCAGGTCGGGGTGGATGCGCTGCACCAAGCGCTCGGAGCGCAAGTCTTCGAGCGGGCCCGGGATGCGGCCGGTGCGACGCTCAGGGGGCTTGGTCGGTGGTAACGGCTTCTTCACCATCGGGGCAACGAGTCCTTGCAATCGTGTGTCCTTGTAATGCACAAGAACGCTATGGAAGATGATCCGAGTACATTCGCAAGCTTAGCCGAGATCAATGCCCGAGTCGTCCAGGTTTTGGAAGACCGCGCAGAATTCGATGAAGGATTCGTCATGCCCTCCGCCCCAGGCGCCGTGCCACTCCCGATCGCCGTGATGATGTGCCCGACGTGGGCGCGCGCTGTCGATATGTGCTGGAAGTTCACTTCGAAGCTGAAGGCGCATCCGGCCGACTTCGAGCTGAAGGACGCGGTGGCGATGCAGGCGCATTGCAACGACGTGTATTCGACCGTCCTCGCGCAGCGCCTGGAGCTGCACGCCTACGACATAAAGATGCCTGAGCTGGGGCTGGCCTGGGCGCTGATCGCTGCCACGATGGACGACGGCGAGAACATCCGCCGCTGCATGCCGCAGCTCGACGCCTTGGTGCGGGACCACGTCTCGGACCTGCCGGACGGCTCTCGGGAAGTCCGCCAGATGATGCGTCGGCTGGATGCTTGGTGGCATCTGGCCGATGGCAAGGGCGAGTTCGTGTTCACGTCGCCGATCGACTGCGCGGCGGCGATCATCGACGAGGAGGACCGCATGGACCGCGAGCGCGAAGAGAGAGAGGCCGCCGTGAAGGCCCTCTGCGACCTCGCGCAGGCGTCCAAGCCCGGCATGGTCGTCATCAAGAAGAAGGGCGCGTTGAAGTTCACCGCCGATCAGGCGCCGTACAAGGAGCTGGTCGACCTGCGCCTGCCGCTCGTCGTCGCCCGCGATCTGCACGCGACCAGGCGGACGCTCATGATGGAGTATCCGCACGCGATGGCGGCCGTGGACCTGCTGCTGCGCGATCTCCGCGAAGGCGAGCCGGTGAGCATGAAGCCAATGCTGCTTTTGGGCGATCCCGGGTCGGGCAAGTCGAGATTGGTACGCCGCATCGCCGACCTGTTGGGGGTGTCCACATACCGCTTTGACTGTGCAGGCAGCCACGACGGGCAGTTCAGCGGCAGCCCGAAGGCCTGGCATAACAGCCAGCCGTCGGTGCCGCTGCGCGCCGTCGCCGTCTACCGGCAGGCCAACCCGATCCTCATGTTGGATGAGATCGAGAAGAGCGGAACCGGGTCGCACAACGGCAATCTGTGGTCGTCGGTAATCCCGTACCTTGAACGCGAAACGTCGTCTCAGGTGCGCGACACCGCGCTTGATGCCGAGTGTGACCTGTCCTGGGTGTCGTTCATCGCGACGGCCAACGACGACCGCGACCTGCCGCGGCCGCTGCGCGATCGCTTCAGGGTGATCCGCGTGCCGTCGCCGACGTTGGTCCACCTGCCGGCGTTGGCGAGGGCGGTCCTGCTCGAGCTCGCCGAAGAGCGCAATCTCGACCCGGCATGGGTGCCGGCGCTCGAAGATGACGAGTTGGAGGTCGCCGGCCGGGCGTGGGCGCGCACCGGCTTCTCGATGCGGCGATTGCAGAAAATCGTCGCGGCCACGCTCGACGCCCGCGACCAGTGCGCTGCGAGGCACTGATCGTGGACGACGATCTGAAGGCATGGATGGAGAAGGCCAACATCGCGCGCCTCCTCGACCAGCTGCGCCGGGGGAATCCGCCCCCGGCGAGGTACCTCGCGGCAGCGACCGTCATCGACGAATGGTCGTCGATCCGAGCGGAATTCATCGACCGCGACAAAGGTCTGAGTCGCTTCCACGTCGTCATCGTCGGCGTCATCAAGCCGAGGCTGGTGAAAGTCGTCGGCTGGCGCGCGCTGTCGACGCCGGTCTCGGGTAGCAACCTCGCACGGACGCAGGCCATCCGGTGGATCGATTGCCGCCGGAAGTGGTGCATCGACGAGGCCCGCCTGTGGCAGCTCGGGACCCCGGCACCGGAGAAGCAAACATGATGACGAGCCTGCAGCTCGAGGCGGCGATCTGTGACGGCGACGTCGAGGCTCTACTCGCCGACGCGCGGTCCGGCGCGTGCGCGCTGTGGTCGTCGTCGAGTTTCTCCCATGCGCCGGCGATATCGGAGTGGACGACCGAGGTCTTCACCGACGGCGGCGGCCAGCGATGGGTCGCCATCCGAGGCCTGGTCTGTGGCGGCGGCGGCAAGAAAGCCTCCGCCGCCGAGCCACGGCGAACCACCGGTGTGCGCTGGATCGATTGCCGCCGGCGATGGTGCATCACAGCCGACCGTTTCTATCGACTCGGCAAGTCTCCATCCAACTACAAGGACACGTCCGATGGCTAGGACTACTCGCCTGCAGCGCGCAATCGACGCCCTGATCGAGGAGATCAAGGACAAGTTCGAGCCGGCGCCGGAGCGCCTGTCGTCGGTGATCCCGCAGCGACGGCTGACGGAGTGGCGGTGGTCGCCGACCCAGCTCTCCATCATCGGTCGCGCCGGATGGCTGCACGCCACCGGCGAGATACTTCGGGTCGACCGCCTCCAGACCTGGGCGGTCGCCGAGGACGGCTTCTATTGGCTCGAACGCGTCGACAAGTGGCGGGCGGTCGAAAGCCTGCATGAGCTGCCGGCGGTCGACGTCGACGTCGGACCCGTGGCGGGCTCGACCGCCGATCTGACCGATGCCGAGATGGAGGCGCTCCTAGCGGCTAGGACGCCGCCCGAGCACGATTATCCTTACGATGACGACGAGGACTGACAATGACGAACGCCATCGAAGCGCTCTTGGAGCGCCTGCGGAGCGGCTGGTCGCCCAAGGCCGACGAGATAGATCCCGCTGTGCCGCAGCGGGATCTGATCGACTGGCGGTTCTATGGTGAGCGCCTCGAAGGGGTCTATGCGGTCGACGAGCGATGGACCTACTCGAACACGGTGACGCCCGAGCGCGAGCTGCAGCACGGCGGCAGCAGATGGTCATACGTCACCCGCAGCGAGGTGCTGTGGATTGATCCGTGGCTTGGCTGGGCGCTCACGACGGCCAGGTTTTATTGGCTGTATGACGCCGAAGAAGGCGCGAAGAGGGCCTATCTCGGTGGCTGAACACGCCTGGGCGCTGAGGTTCGATTGCATCCGGTGCCGCGACTGCGGGGTCGGCCAGGCCGACGCTGGGCAGGCCTGCCGGCCGTTCCCGAAGGTCCGCCCGCTCGCCGGGATGCGGTCAGAAGGAAGTTTTCAGCAGAAAAGTATACATGACGCCACGCTCGAAGGGCGTCCGGAAAGTTGCCGTACGGCGACATTTGAGGGGTAGCGGGCGATCCGCGGCCCGAAAGTTGCCGCTCGGCAACTCCGCCGGTGTCCAATAAGCTCACTTATCGGACAGCGGTTTCGGGAATCAGAGAGGTTTTCGAGTGCACATCATCGAGGTCGAGGTCGTCGTCAAAATCAGGACGTCGCACAACACGACGCGGCCGCTGTACGTCGCGGTCAACGGCGCCGGTGCCGCGCAGGCGGTCGTCGGCGTGCTTGACGTCGCCTTCAGTATCTCGCCGGCGCCGGCCGCCGACGAGTCCGTGTGGGTCCTGCTGGCACGCATCGCGAGCGAGGGCGCGCGGGCGCAGGCGGAGAAGTTCGGATGAGCGATCTGCGAGCCCGCGCCATTGATTGCCTATTAGACGGCCGCATGGCCGAGGTCGCTGTGGCGCGCGACTGGGAGCTGCTGCGGGAGATCGCCGCCCTGGCGCAGGCCGACGCGCCGACGGATCTGTTGCCGGCCGACACGGAATTGTTCAAGCGCTGGCGGGAGGCGGTGACGAGATATCATCTGTCCGGCTGGAGCCGCATGACGCCGGAAAACGTCGAACGCGTCGCCGCAACGCAAAGTGGTGACGACTGTTGAGCGAGCCAGCCGACATCATCGATCGCATCTGGCGCGACTGGCACCGGCGCCGGATCGACCATACCGCTTTCAACGTGGCGTTCCGCACGGCGATCGCTGTCCTGCGGGAGCGGAATAACGAGCGGATTTCCGCCGAGGCCGCCGTCGCGCAGCTGCAGGCGATCCATACCGAGGCGCTGCGACATCCGGTGCCGCCGGCCGTTCTGCCGCCGTTGCGGCCGGACGAGGTCGGCATGGAGGAGGTGATGGCCGCGCTCCGGCGCGTGATCGCCGTCGAGGCGGAGGTGATCGTCGAGCAGCCGTGGACGGAGGTCCGTCACACGTGCGGGCTATTCGAGATCAACGGCTGGAAGTTCTCGGCGTTCAAGCGTGGCTACGGCGTCAAATACATCAATGAGGTAACGGCGCCCGATGGCCGACGCGGCACGATCGACAGCTTCGACCGGCGCGAGGGGGATGCCGTCATGCTGCTAGCGAACGAGGAGGAGGACGCGTTCGACGAGATCATCGAAAAAGCGCGCGTCCGTGAGCAGGCCGGAGAGGGAAATCTATGACAAGCGTTCGAGCTTTAATCGCCAATAAATACGCTCCGCATGTCGGGATTCCGAATCTCGTCACGCTTTCAAAGCCTGACGCCAATCCGCACGCGATCGGGCAAATGTTGTCCGCGGAATATTGTGGATGCCAGACCTGGGCACTTTCTGACTACGATCTCCATATCCTGATTGAGAACGACGACGATGCGACGGCGCGTGCCGCGTTCCCGCTCACGGTGTCGATCGACGCCTATGTCTCCACCAAGTAATGCGAAAAGTGGTTCTTGATCGACGCGGAGCACTACAGACTGCACGCTTACGGCAGCAACCACTGGGATCTCCCATGAGCTACAAGGACGCTGAGACCGTCCGGGCGGACTGGTCAGTTGTTGTGGCACTTGCGGTCCTGTGCATTCCCGCGGCAGTAATCGCCATCTTTCTGGCCGCTTGGAAGTCGCTGTTCGTCACCTCTTGCGTGCTGCTGTCCGCACGCCAGATGATAACAACGGCGTCGTTTGGTACTGCATGGGCTTCCAGGTGCGTTCGTGGCTGAAGCTACTGTTGCCCGCGCTGTGCCTCAGGCGGCCGAAAGTCGTAGGTGGCTCCTGCCCATACAAAACGACGATGTCCGCGTCAGACAGACGTGCCGCCCGCGCAGCCTTGACGGCAGCCCTGCGATAGGCCGCTGGAAACGTGACCTTCCTTGGCCATCTCGCGAACCGCTTTTTCGCCGACGTCGGTAATGATCACGTTTTCTGGTTTGCTCAAGAACGTCGTAGGCCCGCGTCACCCGCCACTCGATGTTCTTGACCAGTTGCAGGATCTCCCGGGCGGCATCGACCACCCGGTCTGGGTGGCATTGCTGCATCTTCCTGATGAAGGAATCGAACACTGCGCCGGCGCCCGCCTCGGGGGCCACTTCGAGCGCGGCCCACCAGGCGTTGGGGTCGATCAGCGGCGCCCCAGCCCGGAGTTCCGGTCTGCCCGTCCGAAGCGCCCGACGCCGGCGAGCTATCCCGACGGATCAGGTCCCGCTCCGTAGCGGGAGACCAGCGGTTTCGGGCGTTCCTGATAGGCAAGGACGGGCATGCTGCCATTTCGTACGACATGCCGTTGTCCATGGAGTATTTCCTCGCTCAGGTCGCCGCGACGCCAATGCGGCGAGACGAGATGCGGCGCGCCCTAGCAATTCTTGCAGATCGGTCGCATGGCTTTCTTGATGCGCTCGTCTTCAGCCAAGCTTTGGTCGATGGTGCGGTTTTTCTGTTTCAAAGCTTGCTCTGGCGTGGCCTTTACAGGTGGATACGCCTTGTCGTAACAGGCGAGCCGATCGATCGCGACAGTCATCAAAAGGCACTCGGAAGTCTGCGCGCTTACTGAAGCAGCCTGCGTTAAAGCGATGGCAAGCCAGAATAACTGTCTCATATGTACTTTCCAAGCGGTGTTACTTCCGCCTATCGCCGCAAACGTCGTGCTGTTAGCCGATGTTGGCGACCTGCACCATTACAGATTCAGTGACCGTTTTAAGGAATAATAGCTCTTCCTATGCCGGCTGCCACCGCTACGACTGTAAGCACAGGTGCCGGTAGGCGGTCTCATGTTTAGTAAAAAGCGTCATCCAGTGGTCACGATCAATCATAGTGACGCCCTTTGCCAGACGTAACAGCTCTTCGGTCTCCGATTGCGAAAGTCCCACAAGGACTCTTTGACCATCGCCATTGGGCCTCGATCTGAGTGGTATGCTCTTCATGATAGGTATTCGTTGTAATGGGGCATTCTCAGCAATAGAACTCAAACTGGAAATGGAGGATCATAAGACGCGCCTTTAGCCAATCATTGAAAATGCGGCTCATCCTGATGTTCTGGATTTTAGCTAGCTGGCGCACAAGCCTCATACCTGGGCGCCAAACTGAGAGTTATAGTGGAGGCAATGCTAGAGTTAAGCGATATGGGCCTCTATGACAGTTGCTAAGTGTTCTCCTTGCTCCGGTGTAGCGCGTCAATCTGGATGGGAAGAGCGACAATCAGGATGGCAATTTAGCGGTCGCGGCGTGGGGATGATTGTCGCGGCCTGACGATAACGCAAGCGATAATTGCGTGTCGTGGAGTTGATTGTCGTGGAGCGACAATCAGGATGACGCTTTGATTGTCGCGCGCGTTGGTGGCCTTCCGGCTCCGCGGGCTTTGTCGACAGCCTCTTTTCGGCGGTAGCTGTCGACATTCATTTCGAGGATGGTGGCGTGGTGGACGAGGCGGTCGATCGCCGCCAGCGTCATGGCTTGGTCCGGGAAGATTTTGCCCCATTCACCGAATGGCTGATTGGCCGTGATTAGCATTGAGCGGCGTTCGTAACGGGCGCTGATCAGTTCGAACAGAACGCTCGTCTCGGCTTGATCTTTGGTCACATAGGCGAGATCGTCGAGGATCAGCAGATGATATTTGTCGAGCTTGGCTATCGCGGCTTCGAGCGTGAGGTCGCGGCGCGCGATCTGGAGCTTTTGCACGAGATCGGTGGTTCTGGTGAACAACACGCGCCAACCCTTTTCGATCAGGGACATGCCGAGCGCCGCTGCCAGATGCGATTTGCCGCCGCCAGGGGGACCAAAACACAACAGATTGGCGCCCTTGTCGAGCCAGGCGTCACCGGCGGCGAGCGCCTGCACCTGCGCCTTTGAGATCATCGGCACTGCATCGAAGTCGAATGCAGCGAGGGTCTTGCCCGGCGGCAGGCGGGCTTCATCCAGATGACGTTCGAAGCGACGACGGTTTCGCTCCACCATCTCCTGTTCAGCCAGCGCGGCCAAAAAGCGTGCGGCGGGCCAGCCTTCCTTATCGGCGGTTTCCGCCAGGGCGGCCCAGATCAGCTTGATGCCGGGCAGACGCAGTTCGCTGAGCAGCAATTCGACACGGGCGGCGTCGATCTTGACGGTCGCGTTCATGCGACTTCTCCCACGGCTGCTGCGATCTGGTCGTAGATGGCGAGCGAGGGCAGCGTGACGACGACGACCGGTAGTGCCATGCCCTTCGGTCGGAAGCGTTCGATCAGCGCCTTGAGATCCGGCAGGATGCCGTCGTCGAGCGTGGCTTGCAGCACGGCACCGAGTTCCGCTTCGCAGGCCCGTTCATGTGCGAGCGCCAGAAGCCCGACCATCGCACGGCAGGCTGGTCTTTCGCCAATGCCGGCGAGCAAGGCGTCGAACGCACGAGCGTAAACGCGGCGGGGGAACAACTGGTCTCGATAGACCAGATTGAGCAGCGCCATCGGTTTGCGGCGCAGCGAATGGATGACGTGACGATAGTCGATGACATGGCCGTGTTTGCCGTTGGGCTGGCTTCGCCCGCGCCGCAGGGTGACGATGTGGGTGGCGCCCTGGAAGCATTCGAGCCGGTAGTCATAGAGACGCACCCGCAGCCGGTGACCGATCAAGCGGGAGGGGACCGAGTAAAACACCTTGCGCAACGTGAAGGCGCTTGATGTCGTTACATCGACGTTGACCTCCTCATAATCGGCGGTCTTGCGGACCGGCAGTTTCTGTAGCGCCGTCCGCTCCTGATCGATGCGCTTGGCATTGCGCGCATTGCCGCGGCCAACGATCTCGTCGACAAAACCACGCCATGCCGGAAGATCGTCGAAGTCGCGAGAGGCACGCAGCAGCAGGGCATCGGCCAGCGCTCTCTTGAGATGGCCATGCGCACTTTCGATCGAGCCGTTCTCATGCGACACGCCGGGATTGTTGCGGGTCGGCGTCATGCCGTAATGACTGCAGAACGCCTCGTAGCGCGTCGTCAAATCCTCCTTGGCTTCAGCGCCGAGATTGCGGAACGCGGCTGACAGGCTGTCGCTGCGGTGCTGCTCCGGCACCCCGCCCAGCGACCACAGCGCGTTCTGCAAGCCTTCCGCCAGCGCGACAAAACTTTCGCCACCGAGTACGACATGGGCGTGTTCGAAGCCGGAGAAAGGCAGCCGGAAGTGATAGAGCCGGCAGTCCAGCAACTGGCCTGCAATGGTGACGCCGAGATCGGCAACCTCGGTGAAGTCCGACAACCCCATGCGGCCCGGCGGATGTTCCTGACGGAAGATCACCTCCCGATCCGGCCCGTTCACCGCCCGCCATGCCCGAATGCGCCGCTCGAGCGTCCGCCGCGTTCCAGAACCCAGCTCCGGATGTCGGCGGCATAGTTCCTCGAACACGGCGATCGGCCGTAAGCCTGGGGCGGCGTTCAGCATCGGGAGGATGTCGTTCTCCCAAAGATCGGCAAATGGATCAGCGCGGCGGCGTTCGCGGGGCGACTTCTTCTGGGTGGGAAGTCGGGGATCCTTTTCGAACCGGTAGGCGGCGGAGGTGCTGAAACCAGCCTTTGCAGCGGCGACGGCTGGCGAATGGTTGCGACGCAAGCTCATGAAAAGCCTCATTTGTTGATCGGTGACATGCCGGCCGGCCAAAGAATTGGTCCTCTCAAAGGAGAAACCCGATCTTTGACCAGCCGCCGTTACCGCCAAATGAGGCCCGTTCGGGCGACACGCCGCTGCTGGGCTGCCTCCGGTCGGGCTACGCCCTCCCTTCGTCAACCCAGCAGCGGCGCATTCTCATCCTGATTGTCGCGGAATTCTCATCTTGATTGTCGCGCTGCACTCCGGCTTGAGATCGTTCCCTGAAATTCGCCCAGTGCGCCGTTGTCCGGAGCGTTTAGTTGCAAGACTGTCATCAAGGCCCTCTGAGAGGAGAGCCGGCTCGCTCGCCTAGAATTTTGGGCGGCCTAGCGAGGCGGGCGCTGACGCTAGGCCTGACCGGAGCAACACATTGGGGAGTGATGCGCCGGCTGGTGCATAGATACGCGCGTCCAGTCAGCTGCTCAACGGGCATCCGATCTTAACCTAACCGATCAACCTTACCGTAGCAGTGATAAGTCTCGGTGATCCATCGGGAGATGGTGCATTACCGCTCGAACGTTATCCGCAATCAATCTTCTCAACAAAGTTGCCTATGACGCAGTTTCTATAATCATTCCATCGACGCTTAGACTAACGGCTAGTCGCGCAATCTACCGGCTATCGGATCGTTGAGACCGGAACACCCGATCGGGATTGGCCGGTTAACGGCACTGTTCCCGAGCCGGTTTGGCTTTGATAGGTGGAGGTCGCCGATGGCACCGGTTGGGCCATTCCACGAGGTGTCGAGACTCCGCCGCCTGGTCCGTCGATTGTGTATTTTTGAGGCAGCGTCTTCTGCGATGTTTGCGCATAAACTTGTGTCATGGCTATCATGCCGATCGCGAATACGACATATCCATATCCCAAGGATCGCATGGCAATCTCCGCTCGCATTTGTTGTGTATTCTACATCTTAATGTCGATGTGTCGAGTTGCCCTCACGCCCGCGCGTTAGGCGGGACTTCGCGACGATGACAGGATTGCAAGATTGAGAACCCTTTGCCGGTTGTCACCATGGGGGGCCGCCTGCTGATGGGCTTATGGACGTCGGCGACCTATTACGGCGGCAAAGGCTCAACACGATATGGTCGTAGAACGACACCGTTTCAGCGGTCGGGCGCGAAAAATGGATCGAGAATGTCCGTCGCGAGATGCGACAGATCTGAGAATTGGCTGCCAAGTGGCGGCTCAAGAGCCTAAAGGAACCCGAGGCCGTCGTTCTGGATAGCGACCTGACTATTCACGTCAGAGCGCGCCACCCATGACGGTCGCCTGCAGCCGGGTGATATTGCTGTTATCGTAAGGGGCACTTTGTACTCAAGGGACAGATCAACGCTGAAAGATTGATCGGAGACTTTGAGCGGGGAGCCGATTAGCTCCGAGCATCGCGCCGTAAACCAAGCTCACACCTTCGCAGACGCCACCTCTTTGGGGGCGTGGTCCCGCCTTGTGCGACGACTTAGCGTCCATCGTCGTGTCAGATGAAGCGACAGGGCAATTTAAATTATCAGTTGCGTGGATGCGAAAGGTTAGAGTCCCAGCCCTGAAGCAGAAGAAGCTACTCTCGCAGGACGGTATTTTGCAGCACGATCTTGACCGCCGTTTGCCGCAGCTCGGTGTTCTCCTCCATAAGCCGTTGCAACAGATCGCTGCGATAATCCGATGGTGCTGGCCATCGTGATGACTCTAAAGGGCTCTTCTCGCTCATGTTATCTCGCATGCTAATAGCTAGGAGATTGCGCGTTCGCTTGGCGCGACATTCGACTGATAGACTTTACGACTACTGCGTTCATTAACAACGCCCAAGTTACTAGCAATAGTGCTGATGTTTTGTGACGCGCGTTGAAATATTGAGCAACGTATTTTGGCCGTACGTGAGTTTGAAATGCACAACGAATTTGCAATAGGAGGCTATTTGTAACAGCTGCTAAATTGCTGTCCAACGATCATTTATCCCGCTTAAAATGCATCGAAAATTGAAGCACCCATAGGTTGCTTTTTTTGGGGCGCTTTGGGATTGGTTCGTTTACTCAGACTGCGAGTTTCTGTAGGTTTTGTGGGGACTTGCGCCCACATTTGATCGAAATTAAAAGTTAGTCTCCAAAGATGAAACGTCACTCGGCCGAAGAAATATCATCGAAATTGCAAGAGGCCGAAGCGCTGATGGCGCGTGGGCTTTCGCAGGCACAGGCGTGTAAGAAACTCGGTGTCAGTGTCATGACATTTCATCGCTGGCGAAAACAGGATGGCGTTCAAGCCGGTCTTTCGTATTCGGAGGGCGCTTCATCCAGCTTGGCAAACATCGCCGCCCTCGCTCCGAAAGAGGACCCTATGACGGACAGCCGGGTGTCCGAATTGCGCCTTGAGAATGATCGCCTGCGCCGGATCGTGACGGACTTACTGCTTGAGAAGATGAGGATAGAGGAAGAACTTGTCGCACGTGAGCAACGCTCAAAGTAAAACAGGCTTCGAGGCCCGTCGCGGCCATTGTCCAGCACTTCAAACCTGTTCCGTCGATACAAACGCCCGCGACATCGGCTGAATCCCGAGTTCCGGGCGCTTTCGTTACTTCTGGGCGTTCGTTCTGAGGGCGCATAGCCGGGCTGGCCAATACCTTATAGGTAAACAGAGAATAGGCCCGCACCGCCACGATAACGCTTGACCATCGACTGTCATTGCCATGCGCAATTAACCATATATGCCTGAAGGGGCGGTCGTGCAGTTGTTCCTTGTGTCTCACAATTCCAACTGTTATCGTTAATTTATTGTTAATTCGACGCTGGCTTTTGGTAACAGTCGATGACCGAAATCTCCGAGGTCCGCAGTAAGGCGATGGCGGCCGTGGACGTTCGCGGTATCGGCAGGGTGTCATTAGTCTCGCTGGAGATTGCGGGCATCTTCTATGATGCCGCCATTGTGGTAGCTGCCAGCGTGATCGGCGGCTTGCTTTATCATATCACTTACTACGGTGTGCTTTTTAGAATTGAAGCCTTCCTGGGCATCGGACTAGTTGCCGCGGTTCTGCACATGCTGCTTGCCAAGACGCAGAACCTGTACGAGATGCCTGTGCTGGCAGGCCTCGACCGAAGCTGGACGCGACTCCTCAGCGTATGGATTCTTGTCGTCCTGTTGCTCATGCTGTTTATCTTTCTGCTCAAGATCGGTGACGGGGTTTCTCGCGGTTCGACAATTGCCTTCGGGCTGATTGGCGGTGCAGGACTCGTCGCGGGACGGGCTTTGCTGCAGAGGCCTTTGCGCCGTGCGATCGAAAGCGGCGCTTTGGGCGGGCGGCGTATCGTGCTCGTTGGCTCCGCCGCAGAACTTGCCCATCTTCGTTCCCACGACTTGCTTCACAAGTTCGGGCTGACGGAAGTCCGCCGTTTTGTGATCGGCGCGCAAGGGATCGAGGAGTCCGATACTGCACGTTGCGACATGACTGGCGTATCCTATGCGATTGAGATGGCCAGAGTGTTGCGGGTCGACGAGATTGTCGTTGCTATCGGTTGGGATGAGCAGGAGCTCATTCAGCAGGTTCGCGATCAGTTGCGTTGGTCGCCGCTGCCGGTCCACTTGTTGCCCGATCAAAATGTCGAGCGTTTTCTTTCGCTTCCCACGGTTTCGACCGGGCCGCTGCCGACCTGGGAATTCCAGCGGGCGCCGCTCAGCGCATTCGAACAGGCCCTCAAGCGCAGCTTTGATCTCTGCATGGCAACGATCATTCTTGTCACCCTCTCACCGCTTCTGCTGCTGACCGCTCTGGCGATCAAGCTGGATTCGGCTGGTCCTGTTATATTCCGGCAGCAGCGAAAGGGTTTTAACGGCGAGCCATTCTCAATTCTGAAGTTTCGGACGATGAAAGTCGTAGAAGACGGTGCTCCTGTTGTCCAGGCGCGGCGAGGCGATGCCCGGGTGACGCGGGTGGGGCGGACATTGCGTCGACGGAGCATCGATGAGTTGCCGCAGCTTATCAACGTCATTCGAGGCGACATGTCGCTGGTGGGCCCAAGGCCGCACGTGCTGGCGCAGGACGACAAATATTCGCGGCTGATATCGAGTTACGCGTTCCGTCACCACGTGAAGCCCGGCATCACGGGGCTGGCACAGGTCCATGGATTTCGTGGTGAAACCCCCAAGATCGAGGATATGCAGAAGCGGGTTGAACACGATCTGGCATACGTTAACGGCTGGGGACTCTGGCTCGACATACGGATCATCTTTCGCACATTGGGCGAGCCTTTCCGCTCCGACGTCTACTGACGGAGGTCATGACGCACAGGTTTCTGCGGATGCTCCGCATCAGTGGTTGCTGCGAAATGTATCCAGAAAAGCCTGATCGAGGTCGGCTAGTTCGCTCTCGATAAAACGGCGATTAATCTCTGTGGCGCTGGCATAGGCCGCCGTGATCGCCGGTTTCAGATCGGGCGCGCGCGTCAAGATTACGCGCAACTGCCGTGTCAGGATATCACGGAGTTCTGGGTCCCGGACGAGGTCTGTCCGAACCAACAGTTCAAGCCGCGGCGCGACAAGCGCCGTGACATTGAACCCCGTATAGTAGGACATCTTCAGCGCTGCGGTGGCGCGTCCATCGATCCAATCGTTTCTTTCCGTCGCCAACGCCAGTGCAAACCACGCTTCGGAATTGGCCGGACCAAGCGTCACCGCGATACGGAAAGGTGATTGCATCTCGGTCTCGGAGGCGCCCGGCTTCTGCGTCAGGGCCTGACCTTCGTTCAGCCAGAGTTGTCCGCGGATGATGCCCAGCCGCGCAACAAAGGCATTCCGAACCGTCAGGGGCGCCAGCCACCAAATCGACAACATCGCGGTGACTATGCCGATCGCCACGATGGCGTGGGCACGCATCGATATCGGAGTGGAGATCACAGTTGGCCCCGGCCTGTCGTCCCGCGCGCGAGTTCATACTGTTGCATCACAGAAATCCGAGTTCGCGGTTGCGAATAGTGATACAGGTCAGCCGCCCGGTGGCGTAAGCGCCGGTATCGATATTGATTCGATTGCCATGTACTTCAGGCTCGTGCACCGGCGTATGTCCATGCACGACGATCTGACCGAAGTTCTCTTCTGACAGCAGGAAATCGTCGCGGATCGAAAGCAGGTCTACCTCACGTTGCTGGTCCATCCGGACGCCGGGGCGAATCCCTGCATGGGCGAAAAAGTAACGTCCGCGGCTGTAAAAAGTCGGCGTCGCTCGCAGAAAGGCGAGGTCCGCCGGCGGAATAGCCAGCGCCAGTGCGTCTGATAGTCGTCGGCATTCGACAGGGTCGGGATTGGCGGAGGGCGATAAACCGTAGGAGATTAACGTCTGCAGCGCGCCGAAGCGGCGCCATGACGTCAATACATGGGGGTTGTCCAGAAAATCCAGCAGGAAAGCTTCGTGATTGCCGCGCAGGCAGACCATGGGACGCCGGGACTGCCGCGCCCCCAGCGTGGCGATTACTTTCGCCGAGTCGGGGCCCCGATCGATGTAGTCGCCGAGAAAAACCTCGAGCGACTCGCGGCAGCGTCCGGAGGCAACGTCGGAATCGATCTTTGCGCAGACGGCGTCCAGCAAATCCGCCCGACCGTGAATGTCACCCACCGCATAGATGCAGACGTTGTCAATCTGCGGTGTGATACGAAGCAGCCGGTCTTTAATCAAATTCCACATCTGCGACTTTCGCGGGTCATGACCTGGAGCGGCCGACGGACTGCACGACGCCCATGCCCACAGTAATCCCTAGAAGAACCAGCGAAGAAATGGCCGGCGAAATAGGCGAAACAAAGGATGTCGTCACAAATATCACTAGCGCTCCTGCAGCAGCTGCGCAAAAAACCCAGTCCCGTCCGCGATTGATCGCACTTGTAATCATGAAAAAGACGCTGGCTGTCGTGATGACGAGCATGGCCCAGAAAGCGACTGGTCCCCAACTGATCAAGGCTGCTGCGGCGGCGGTCGCCAGTCGCAGGTGATCGGGAGAGCCGGGCGTTCCGAGGTAGGTCGGTAGCAGAGCTGCGGCTGCGCCGGTGCCGGCCCACGGCACGTCCGCCAGCATGGCGAGCGTTGCGGCAAGGTGATCAGCCGGGATGCCGGAGAAAGCGACGACGAACGGAAACGAGGGATATGGACGAGACGCAAACGCGGTTGCCGTTCCGATGACGGCTACTACCAGCCAAAGCGTGGCGGCGGCCCAGGCCGAGAGGCCCAAGCGCCGCGCGGCCCAGATTATCAAAATACTAGCGGTGCCTGTCGCGACCGGAAGCAGGAGGCGGGCGCTACCAAGCTGGTACACTGAGGCAATGCCGATCAACGTTGCAGACAACAACGCCGCCACGCGGAGCCAGGGCCGATCAAGCGATATATTCCCCGCGGGCGGCCTGCTTTGATCGAGCAGACTCGCGATGCAGGTCGACAAACAGATTAATATAGCGCCGACCGCTCCGCTGTTGTCATTATCGACGTGAATTGCGAGCGACGACATGCCGGCCGCGGTAAGGGAAATGATCGCCAGAACGGCAGCGCTCGCAACGACGGTGTGCGCTATCGCGCGCGCCCGCCTCGGATCAACGGCGGCGGCCGCGGCAGCCAGGCCTGCCGAAAGGCTGCCAAGGCCGAGAAGCAGTGATTGCAGCGAGGTGCCGAGATCGATGGAGATGCTGCCCGCGACAGGAAATCCGAGGTTTTCTGCGGCGACGGCCCAGATGGGGTGCGCTATAGACGGCAACGGAAGCATCTGCACGATGGTCCAGAGCGGAATCAGGCAGCCGATGGCGATCGGGACGCCGGCCACGGAATGCAGGAAGGCCCGTTCGCCGGGCCGTATGGCTACAATGCCAGCCAAAAGGCAAACCGATGCGAACGCGCCGGTCGCCCCGGTGGCAAGTGCCTCGTTGGCAAAGCTCAGAGGCACCATCAGCCCGATCAAGAGGCAGACTAAGGTCGCAACTTTCCACACAGCAGATGCAATCCGATGGTAGGCACTTCGCGCGGTTGAATCGCGGGGGGGCGCGAAGCCTGTCAGGACCAAATGGCAAAGCCCTGTCATTCGGAGCCACGCGTCGAGCAGGTTCTAGAGGTGTTCCGACCGGTAGGTACGATTGTTGGAGCCGCGTCCGCAAGCTAGCAGAGGGGCGAATGTGGAGATCGCGTAGCCAAACTGAAGGCTCAGCAGGCTCGCGAGGAGGCTTACCAATCCCGAAACAGTCAGAATGCCGCCCAGCCAAATCATTTTTGCCAGCACCAGGCTCGCCGTTGCCGGCAGCAGTATCATCACCGGGCACCGGAGACCGAGCGCCATGCCGACCAAGAGACTGAACGAGAGAACCGTAAGCATAAATGACACCTTGCAGGGCCAAGCATGCGGGATATGCCGTTAAAGGCGCGTTAACGCCTGATACGGGGAACTGTCGAACTTTTCGAGCCAAAGTGCCTCGCTCCGGAACGACATCGAAATGTTAATAACGGAACGACGGAGCGCTGTAGCCGTATGCTGCCCAATAGTCTCGGCCGCCGTATGGCCCATAGGCGCCATACAGTGGAGCGCATGAATAATGATCCGGGCAGCCACGCCAGCAGACGCGCTTCCAACCGCAAAGGTCTCCCCGGCAGCTCCACACTCGCGAACAATTCGGGCTAATCTGGACTGTCTTTTGCCGCGGTCCCGGGGATGTCAGGTCCCTGTCCGCCGCCTGAGCGGCGTCGAGTCGGAAGAGCGAAAACAACGCCAAGGCGCCGGCTAGAATCTTAATCGTCGACATGAAACGCCCCCATCGGCCTACACGAGCCGAAAAACAGTTACTGGAATGCCCCGCCTTACGTCAGTTGAAGGTAGATTATATATTCTACAACGAGAAAATGTGTCTCAATTGCCTCACCTTCATAACATTCGTTATCATTAGACCCAATTTGATCATTGGCAACCTTGTTGTCGGAACCAGCCGCGTGATACCGACAATCAATAGGGTGGGGTTGGGATGCTGATTAAAAAGATCATTCGCATAGGGGTTTTGCTGGCTCTCCCGGTTGGTTTGCAGGGGTGTCTCTACATGCCGACCAACGGCCCCACTGGCGAAGCCATTCGCGCCGCAGAACAAGATCCCGTAATTGGCCTTCCTTATGCAGTTGTCAAAGTAACTCCGCAGACTGAACAGGTACTTGCAGCCTTCGCGCCGCGCCTTGCTGGAGGCATCCAGGGGCGGCCGCCAGGTGAGATTCGCTTTGGGATTGGCGATGTCGTCAGCGTCACGGTATTCGAAGCTGCTGCCGGCGGTCTGTTTATTCCTTTGGAAGCCGGCGTTCGTCCGGGAAACTTTATTACTCTGCCGAATCAGAACGTGGACAGCGACGGCAACATCTCAGTCCCGTATGCTGGCGCCGTGCGTGCCAAAGGTCGTACGCCCAGCGAAGTTCAACGTTCGATTGTCGATGCTCTGAAGAATCGCGCCATCGAGCCGCAGGCGGTCGTCGCCTTGATCGAGCAGCGTACATCGCTGATCAGTGTACTCGGTGAGGTCAATACGCCTGCGCGCTTTGCGGCCAATGCGGCCGGCGAGCGTATTCTTGACTCGATCACGCGCGCTGGTGGGCCCAAGGGGCAGGGCTTCGATACCTGGGTAATGCTCGAGCGGGAAGGCAAGCGGTCCACGGTGCCGTTTGGGCAGCTTGTTTATGAGCCGACCAGCAACGTTTACGCCCATCCCGGGGATACGATTTACGTCTACCGCGAACCTCAGACCTTCGTCGCATTCGGCGCATCGGGCGCTCAGGGACAGTTTAATTTTGAAGCGTGGCGCGTGTCGCTGGCCGAAGGCGTCGCCAAGGCCGGTGGCCTGAACGACTCGTCTGCGGACCCCGCGGCGGTGTTCCTATATCGCGGCGAGTCCCGCGAGGTCGCGGTGAGGCTTGGAATCGATGTCAACACGTTCAGCGGACCCGTCATCCCGGTGGTCTACAATATGAATCTGCGCGATCCAGCGGGTTACTTTCTCGCCACGCGCTTCCAGATGCGCAACAAGGACGTGCTGTTTGTGTCGAACGCACCGTCGGTCGAAAGCGCCAAGCTGATGCAGCAAATCAGGCTCGTGACCGCGACGGTCAACGATCCGATTGTCGCAGCGGCGAACGGCGTGATCCTGCGAAACGCCATCAAGCTCGCTCCCTAACCGGCAAGAATGCCAAATCATCGGGGCGGCCCGAGATCGAGTGCGAACCCAGAATCTGTGCCGCTCCACACGGCTTGTGTACGGTGGTCTGGCTGGCTGGTGCTCGGCGCGGTTGCTCTAGCGCCGCTGCCGCTCGGGTCTGTAAGCGCGCCCGCCATGGCGATCTGGGCGGTCGTTCTGGGAGTTGCTCTGCTCGGCCTGCTGACGCTGCGTCCGCGACGCGGATCTTTGATCGTGCTGGCCTTGGCGTGTACCTTGGCACTCGCCTGCCTCGTCGTCCTGTACGCCCAATTGGCCGTCGCGCCCTCGCTGTCCGTTGTGCCGGATCCGATATGGGCGCAAGCGTCGCGCCTTCTCGGCGAGCATCTGTCGCCGTCCGTGGCCATTGCCCGAAACCAGGCATTCTATGCGATGGGTCTCGGCATTAACAGTTTTCTGGCGTTCACGACGGCCTTACTGCTGGCAGCGGACCGTCGCGCGGCCCGGCAGTTGCTGACCGTAGTCGCGTGGTCGGGCGCGATCTACGCCGTGGCCGCCATCGCGAGCCATCTGGCCGACCCCGGCAAGATCTTTTTCGTCTACGAGAAGCAGGCGCACCGCGAGTCGCTTACCTCGCCGTTTCTCAATCGGAATACGGCAGCTTTGTATTACGGCTGCTGTGCGCTGGTGTGGCTGATGCGGGCGTGCGAGCGAATTCAACACAAGCTTCCGTCGGGACGCTTGCGGTGGCGGCGCTTGCGGGCAAGTTTCGATACCCGATCGTCAAGGCCCATTCTGACAGCCACTGCCGGCTGGCTAATATGCCTCATCGCAATGTTTCTGACGGGATCGCGCGCCGGAGCAGGGGCAGCGCTGATCTCGATGATTATCGCCGTTGCTGCTTTTTTCCATCGCCGGATAACCGGTCGCTTCGGGTTCGCGGGATTTCTGATGGCAGCAAGTGTTGCGGCCTTGGGCCTTCTGCAGCTGTTCGGCGGTCTGGTTGGCGGACGTTTTAATGCGCAAGGATTGTCCGACGAAGGACGGCTGTCGACCTATCGCGCAACCGTCGGGATCATTCGCGATCATCCTTGGCTAGGTACGGGATTCGGCTCGTTCGAAATGAGTTATCCGGCCTATCGAGGCAATGATATCTCCCTGGCCGGGATCTGGAATAGGGCTCACAATTCGCTGCTGGAATTAGCCTCTTCCGGTGGATTGCCGCTCGCGGGATTGATCACCGTGGCCGGCTTCGCGGCCTTTACCGTCCTTCTTTATGGGATCCGTATGCGTCGACGGAACGTGATATTTCCAGTCATTGCATTCGCCGGGGTGATCGCCGCCGTGATTCACTCGATGGTCGACTTTTCGTTGCAGATACCGGGATATGCAATTGTTATATATTCACTTTTTGGCGCAGGCCTGTGCCAGTCATTTCGTTCCGGAGAGGTTCCGCAGGGCGCTGCGGTACCCGAACGGGTTTCGTCGGCGCTTAACCTTAAGGTCTGAAAACGCGCAAGATCCCGGCCGCGCCGGTAATTTCATTGGCTCCAACACATTGTTATGCTAAGTTTTGTTAGCATTTTGTTAAGGAGATTGCCGTGCCTAATTTTCAGGTT
The DNA here is from genome assembly GCF_007018645.1 of Tardiphaga sp. vice154. Lineage (NCBI taxonomy): Bacteria > Pseudomonadati > Pseudomonadota > Alphaproteobacteria > Hyphomicrobiales > Nitrobacteraceae > Tardiphaga > Tardiphaga sp. vice154. The sequence goes on along the minus strand of NZ_CP041399.1, from coordinate 3,627,332 downwards.
CTTGTGACGCGCCGTTTTGCGAGGAGTGCAGTCGCCGCGCTCTTCACTATTTGCGCGCCGATCGCCCCTATCGTCGCCCAAACAACTCGGAGCACCGTGGCGCAGTCGCTTGTCGTGTTCAAGAACAGTCCCGAACAGTTGTTGACGACCTTTCCGAACGGCGGCGTTGAGCTGCAGAGCCGTATTCGCGAGTTCGCGCTCAATGATCCGACAGCGCTCGATGCGATGATCGGCTTGATCGCCAAGGGAAACAAGGACCAGAAGACAGCTATCGCAAAGGGGCTAGGCGAAGCTGCAAAAATGCTCGCGCGGACCAACCGGCCTTATTCCGAAACGATTCAGAAGGCCGTGGCCGAAACCAAAGACCTCGACGCGTTTACGGCATACGCGGAAGGGGCGGGCGACTCCGGCACGGCCGCGACAGGCGCAGGCGCCGCGGGTAGCGCGGGTGCATCCGGTGGCCAGACAAGTTCGCTCGGAACCACTGGAGCAGGTGGTGGTGCAGCCGAAGCAATCAATGGCAGCAGCACAAACACCGGTAATTTTGGCTTCACGTCTTCGGTAACCGGAATTGGCAACAATTCCACGACCGGGACGACAACGATTTCTTCCACCACCAGCCCATGATGGCGTTCTGCGCGGCGGTGTAGACCGCGCCTTGTCGTTCAGTTGAGTCGGGGCAATCGTCGGTGACCCGGTCGTATATCGGATGAACGTTTCTATATGTGACGCTAGGACGAGATGCTGCAGCTCAATAAAATTCCGACACCTATAGACAGGGCGATCCGCCCGATCGACGTGCCGTCATTGGCCGAGACCGTTGACGGTCTTTTTTCCTATCTTCGTCGGCAGGCCTGGGTCATCGTCATTTGTACGGCACTCGCTGTGCTGGGAGGACTCGCCTATGTCCTGACCGCCGCACCGAGCTATACTTCGCTTGCGACGATGATCATCGACACGCGCAAGTTCCAGGGCTTTCAGCAGCAATCCATTGCCAGTGATGTGCCGATCGATTCGACGGCGGTCGAGAGCCAGGTCGAAATTCTTCGTTCCGAGAATGTCGCGCTCGCTGTCATCAAGAACCTCAAGCTCAATGAAGATCCGGAATTCGTCGGGTCGAACTCGGGTGTCGTTGGCGCGGTGTTCGATTTTGTCTCCAACCTGTTCGCGGGCGCCGCACCGCGCGACGAGTACGAAATTACCCGCCGCGCCGTCCGGATGTTCCAGCGACAGCTGGACGTGCGTCGGCGCGGGCTGACCTACGTCATCGAAATCAGTTTCCGCTCCCTGAGCGCCGAGCGCTCGGCCGAGGTAGCTAACGCCGTCGCCGACGCCTACATCGTCGACCAGCTTGATTCGAAGTATCAGGCGACGCGGCGCGCCAGCATCTGGCTGCAGGACCGCATCCAGGAACTGCGTTCCCAGGCCTCTGTCGCCGAACGGGCGGTGCTTGACTACAAGAAGGAAAACAACATCGTTAACGCTGGCGGCAAGCTGGTGAATGAGCAGCAGCTCGGCGAGTTGAACACCCAGCTGGTCACGGTTCGCGGGCAGGTATCCGACGCCAAGGCAAGGCTTGACCGCATCGACGCCGTCGTCACGAGCGGCACGCCCGACGCGACGGTTGCCGACACATTTAACAATCAGGTCGTCACCAAGCTGCGCGGACAATATCTTGATCTGGCTGCCAGGGAAGCCGACTGGTCGGCCCGCTATGGGTTCAACCATCTTGCGGCGGTCAATCTGCGCAACCAGATGCGCGAGATTCGAGGCTCCATCATCGAAGAGCTCAAGCGGTTGGCGGAAAGTTACAAGAGCGATTACGCCATCGCCAAGCAGCGGCAGACCGAGCTAGAGCGTGCGCTCGGCGAATCGGTTAACCAGTCACAGTCGACCAATCAGGCGCAGGTGTCACTGCGGGAGTTGGAGAGCTCGGCGCAAACCTACCGCGCGATGTATGACAATTTCCTGCAGCGTTATATGGAGTCGGTCCAGCAGCAGTCTTTCCCGATCACCGAGGCCCGGATCATTACACGGGCTTCGAGGCCGCTGGGACGCAGTCACCCGCAGACACTGGTAGTGATGGCGCTGACGACCTTTGCGGGGCTGCTGTTCGGTCTCGGCTTCGGCGTGTTTCGCGACCTCTACGATCGCGTATTCCGCACCAGCGAGATGGTCGAAGCAACGCTTGGAACGGATTGCATCGCGGTGGTGCCGCGAGTGCCGCCAAACCAGATCAAGGCGGTGGCCCCGCCGGCAATGGATGGTCCGCAGGAACCTCGAACGATTCAGCGCGGCAAAGAACCGATCCTTTGGGCCGCGATCGATTCGCCGTTCTCGCGGTTCACCGAGTCTATTCGCTCCATCAAGGTCAATGCCGATCTCGGCGTGACCACCAAAGGTGCCAAGGTGCTCGCGCTGACCTCGGCCTTGCCGAACGAAGGCAAATCCACCATCGCGTTCGTGTTCGCCCAGTTGATCGCCCAAACCGGCGCGCGCGTGATCTTGATCGATTGCGACCTGCGCAATCCTTCGCTAAGCCGCAAGCTGGCGTCGAACGCCGACGGCGGTATCCTCGACGTTCTGGCGGGGACAGCGTCGCTAGAAGATTCGCTATGGAAAGATCCAATTACCGGTCTGGTGTTCCTGCCGGGAGCCACGAAGTCGCGTATCGCGCATTCGCAGGAGGTTCTCGCATCCGACCGGATGAAGAGTTTTATCGAGAGCACGCGTGCCAGCTATGATTACGTTATCGTCGACTTTCCTCCGCTGACGCCGGTCGTCGATGTGCGAACCACGGCCCATTTTGTTGACTCCTACATTTTCATCGTCGAATGGGGCAAAACCCAGGTTCAGGTTGCCGAGCGGGCGCTGCATAGTGCCAAGGCCGTGAGCGATAATCTGCTTGGTGTTGTGCTGAACAAGGCCGACATCGCGTCGATGAGCCGCTACAGCGGCTATTCGGGCAAGAGTTATTATTACAACTCGCACTATGGTCGTTATGGTTACACGGACTAGCCTGACGTCGCTCGTCCTACCCCGTGCCGGACTGTGGCTTGTTCGTCTGGCGCTCGCGACTTCTGCGGTCGTAGCGATCGTTTGGGGAGCTTTCTGCCTTCCGGTCTTTTTCGATCAGATGCGTCTGGAAGCCACGCAGAATCTCATCATCCAGAATGTCCCGATCGGGCAGGAGGCTGTGACCAGCCTCATGCCATTGCTCGATCGGGCGGCTGCCCGGCCCGATTGCATTCCCGCCATCGATCGCAGTTCGGCCATCATCCGGCTTCGTATCGCTGAGAGCGCACCCTCATCGGAATCGCACGATCAGGCCGACGGGCGGATGAAGGCGCTGGACCACGCTTTACGCAAGTCTCTCGGTTGTGCACCTGCGGATTCCTATCTTTGGCTGGTCCTGTTCTGGACCAGGAACACGCGTGACGGCTTTACGCCGGCTAATCTGGACCTTCTTCGGATGTCGTATCGCCTTGGCCCCAATGAGGGGTGGATCGTCCCGAAACGGAGCTACCTTTCACTGACGCTCTTCGACGTTTTACCCCCGGACCTCGCGGCTGAAACGCGTGCGGAATTCGCGCGATTGGTGAAGAGCGAACTCTATTCGGAAGCCATGGCAATCCTGTCAGGACCCGGCTGGCCCTACCGGGACATGCTGATGGCGAGCCTGTCCTCCGTCCCCGAACGCAACGTGGCCATTCTCGTCAAGGCGATGGCCGACATCGGCTACGAGGTCAGGCAGAATGCGGGTGCAAGACCGCGCGGTTGAGCGTACGCAATGGTGCAGGTAAGCGTGCGACCTTTGTTAACGACTTTGCCAAACTTCAGACGCCCGCAATACGTATTTCCGGCGGTCGTGCTACAGTGACGATCATGACAACAGCGATGAGCACGGACTTCCAGATCGGTCGGCACAACGCCCACTACGAGGGGCTTTATTCTGCGCGGGAGCGCGAGTGGCGGCGGATCTGCGCGATCGACAAGGCCGGTCATATCGCCGACCTGTTGGCCGATGTGGCCGCCGGCGTCGACGGCGTGCTCGAGGTCGGCTGCGGCACCGGTGCGGTGCTGGCACGTCTGTCGACCCTTCAGGTCGGCAAGCAGTTTACCGGGATTGATCTGGTCGATCCGTCGCCAAATCTCGAAGCAAACGGTGCGGCAACGGAGGCGCTGCGGTTCAGTGCCTATGATGGCGAGGTGGTGCCATTCCCGGACGGTGCCTTCGACCTCGTGTACGCCAGTCACGTGCTCGAGCACGTACCTGATGAACGCCGTTTCCTGAGCGAACTGGCTCGTACGTCGCGGCGTTTTGTTTATGTGGAAGTGCCATGCGAATTGCATGCCCGTACCAACCATCGGGCATTGCAGTCGACCGTCGATATCGGTCACATCAATTTCTATACGCCTGACACATTCCGGCTCGTGCTGCAGACCGCCGGGTTACGAGTCCTCAAGCTCGGTGTCTACGATCATAGCCTGGCAGTGCATGCCTTTCATGGCTCGCGGATGTCCGGCGTGACGAAGAGCATCATCCGAAAATCGCTGCTCGCGGCGTCGCCCGACATGGCGGTGCGGCTGGCGACTTTTCACTGTGGCGCGCTGTGCGAACCATATACGTCCGCATTAGAGACCAAACAGGGGGCATGAGGTGTCATGGCGCCGCGCGTGGTCGTCTTCAACAACATGATTACGCCTTATACCAATCGTCTCTACAACGAATTGGTGGAGCGCGGCCTCGATTTGGCAGTGCTGTCCTGCACGGCACAGGAGCCGGACCGGCAATGGGCGGCGTCAATCTCTCCACGCTACGCACACCACGTCGTTCCTGGTCTCACGCTTCCGATAAGCAGATCCCGTTTTACGCATATCAATTTTGGCATTTCGCGGGCGCTGCGCAAGCTTGAGCCGGACATCCTGTTTCTGAACGGCTTCTTTCCGTCCATGCTGGCGGCGGCGCTATGGGCTACAACCCATGGCAGGACATTGGCTCTGACAATGGACGGGTGGGCGGAAACGATGCCGGATACGCTGTACCACCGCGTTGTCAGGCCCTGGATCCTGGCAAGATGCCAGGCAATCGTCAGTTGCAGCCGCAAGGGACGTGCTTACTTTCATGACCGTGGAATGGCCGCCGAACAGCTCGCTCTAATTCCGCTGGTGCCCGCCTGGGATGCGCCCATCCCGGTGCCCGGTGGCGATCGAGCGTTCGATATTCTTTGGTGCGCTCGAATTAACGATGGCGCCAAGAATGCAGCATTCTTCGAGGACGTCGTCGTCGCATTGCATACCCGCAGACCGCACCTCACGGTGCGCATTGTCGGGACGGGACCAGCGGAACAGCGCATGATGGCGCGCTTCGCCGCTGCCGGGATCGAGGTTTCCCACGACCGATATCTTCCATGGCAGGCCATGGCCGGCATGTTCGGGCAATGTCGTGTCCTGATGTTGACGTCGCTGCTTGAGCCATGGGGACTTGTTTGCAACGAGGCCATGCAATGCGGTGTTCCGTGCATCGTATCGCGGCATGTGGGTGCAGCCGACGAATTGGTGCGTGACGCCGATACCGGCTTCGTCTGTGATCTCGCCGTCGCGGATTGGGTCGAGGTTGCAGGACGCTTGCTGGACGATCGCCGACTATGGAATGAGATGTCGGCCCATGCCAGACGCGCCGCCGGCGAGGTTACGATCGAGGCTTCGGCCAGCTCCTTCCTGAAGGTTGTTGAGCGCCTCGCGCAGCCTTTACCGAGGGAGCGGGGAGCTGCACATGCGTAGCTGGTGGTCGCAGTTCGACTTGTTTCTGCATTTTTATCTCATCATGGTATTGGGTGCGATCTACTTCCTGTTCAACTATATCGAGGGAATTTCCTATTCGGAGCGCGCAGGAGAATCAGTCCTGTTCCGGATCGTGTGGATGTGCCTTTACGCGACGCTATTCATCAAGATACTGGCGAATGCTAGAGTCTTTATCGCGCTCTATGCTCGGTCGTTTCTGCTGGTGACTCTGTTTGTTCTTTCCGTTGGTTCGCTGCTTTATAACGGCAGTCAGGATACCGCCGTGATCAAGTTCGCGATGTATTTCTCAACTATCGCATTCGCCGGTTGGGTCGTCGTGCGGTGTCCCGTCGATTCGTTTACTGAAGCGCTGTTTCGAATTGGAATTTTCGTTCTGGTGTTTCACATTCTGTTTTTCCCGGTCATCGGTTCGGTGATCGACTACGATCCGTTGCATCGAGCCACCATTCTCGGGACTGAATCCTATGCCGGCGTGTTCGGACACAAGAATCTCGCGGGGTCGTTTTTTGGGTTGATGGCGACGATTTCCCTCGTTCGCATGCTGTCTGGCGGCAGCCGTTGGCGAATGATCAGCTCGGCCGTGATGGTGTTGTTGCACTTGCTTGCGCTGGCCGCGACAGGTGGGGTAGGTCCGCTGATCAGCGTTGCCGTCGCGATCGTTTTCACTTTCGGCGGCTTTCTGCTCGTGTCGGGTCGGCGTGATGCTGCAGCAATTTACTGGCTGGTGATCGGTTTTGCGACCCTGGCATTGCTGATGACGCCGACCAACATGTTGTACCAATTGATTGGCCGCACGTCAGGCCTAACCGGGCGCGCCTTCCTGTGGTCTGTCTGGCCGTATTTTTTCTGGCAGCATCCGCTGATCGGATATGGCTTTGCCGGCTTCTTCAACGGACTGGTGAGTGGTCCCGCCACGGAGCTGACCCGGATGGCGCCGTGGAATACGGAATACAGCTCCTTCGAGAATGCCTATCTTGAAGCACTCATCCAGTTTGGCTTGTTGGGTGGCGCAACGTTCATCCTGGTTGCCTGCCGGGGAATCTGGAATGCTGTTGTGTTTGCATTTGCCGGATCGTCGACCATGCGCCTCGCGCCGTTCGCTGTCCTGGTCTTCACGTTGGTGTCCGCCTTCAACGACAGCAGCCTGCTGCTTCATAATTTCATCGGCTGCGTCCTTATGTTCTGGTGCTATTTTGGCCTGCAGGTCAGGGTGGTGGATACGTCGGAGGCGTTGGAAAGTTGGGCATCGTTTCGCTTTGCGCCGGGGTGGCGGGCTTGAGTGCGTCGCTTCCCGACATCACAGGCGCACCGATGCGTCGCGAGCAGATTAATAAGCGGATATGTGAACTGCTGAATCGGCGCATGCCGTTCGTCTGGGGCGTCGCGGATCAGGCGATCGTGAGCGGATGCTCGCTGTTCCTGACGCTCGTTCTGGCCAATGCGCTCGACGTGCAGTCGTTCGGGCGTTTTAGCATTGCGTGGGCGTTCCTGATCCTGCTCGAATCGGTGCTGTTCCGTGGTCTGTTCGATGACGGCCTTCCGGCAGTAGCGCATCGGGTTGCCAGTTCCCGTTGGCCGCAGCTTCGAGCCAGTCTGTATGTCGCATCGATCGGGACGTCCGGATTGTTTGGTGTCGCATTTGTCGTTGCTGGACTTGTCGCATTGAGTTTTCATTTCGATCATGCGGCTCTACTCATAGCGACGGGGACCGCGATTCCGTCTACGCGGTTGCAGAGCGTCTTTCGCCGGATCGGCTATCTCGATGGTAGATTGCGGCGTGTCGTAAGCGGGGCTTTAATTTATGCTGTGGTGCTGGCGGGGTCCGCGGCTGCGATGATCTGGCTGCAACTGACCAGCGCTGCCGCGGCGATGGCATGTGTGGCCTTATCGTCCGCCGCCGCCGGTCTGTTTGGACTGGTCTACGCCGCCGGCCTTGCGAAGCCGCACCGGCGCGTCCTGACATGGTTGATTACACGGCTGTTGCGTGAAGGCCGCTGGTTCGCCGCGACCTCGTTGACCTATTGGATCAGCAGCATCGGCCTGATCCCGCTCTGCGGCCTGCTGATCGGCCTGGAAGCGAGTGCGTCGTTGCGACTTATGTTGGTCGTGTTCGCTCCGCTCAGCCAACTCAATGCCTCGCTGTTATCGGTGAAGCTGCCGGGGGCAGCGCTCACGTTGCGGCACAATGATCGCGCGATGTTTCTGTCCTTGACTCGATCGAACGCCATGCAGTTTGGCGGCCTATCCGCGCTCTATGGGGTTGCGGCCGCGCTGCTGGGCGTACCGATCCTCGCGTGGCTGGTCAGCGATCGCGGCTTCGACGTAAGCGAGGTGAATATGGCACTGATGGCACTGGCCATGAGCCTGGATGGCATCTGGCTCGGACTTGCGCTGCCGTTGTTCGCCGTTGGCCGTCCGCAGCAGTTTCTCGCCAGTCGTATTACTGGACTGGCGGTGCTATGCCTCAGCCTGCCGGTCGGGACCTATGCCTGGGGTGTGGCCGGTGTGATCGGGGCCATGGTCTTGTCGAGTGCGGCGTCCGTCGGCGTGCTCGGTACCCGCCTCGTCAGATTGGAAACACCGAAGCCCATCGTGGCCTCATCGCTGTATTCGGACCGGATTTCCTGATGACATCTACCGACATCTTCGACCGCTTTCCGCGCCTCCATCTTGGAGCCTTCAATTGCGCTGTTGATCATTGGATCAACACCGACGTAACGCGGCACATCTGGGTTTCCCGCATTCCTCTGGCGGCCCGGGCGCTGCATATGTGCAGGTTGATGGGAGCCGAGCGTTACCGCGAACATCGCGAGGGCCGTTTCCGGAAACTGCGTTACATGGATTTGACAAAGCCGCTGCCTTTCCCGGATCGCAGCATTTCGGCGGTGTTCAGCGCTCACGTCTTCGAACACCTGTTTCCCGACGAGGTTGAGGCGCTGACGCGCGAGATTGCACGCGTGATAGTGCCCGGCGGCGTCTGCCGAGTAGTTGTGCCCGATCTGGAGCGCATTGTCGCAAGCTATGACGTCGCGCAGCCATATACGTTCATTCGGCAAATGTTTGAGGTCGAAAGCCGAAGTAGTGCCGCCTTTGCGCACCATTGGGCGTTCACGCGACCGTCGCTGAACTCACTGTTTCAGGCTGCCGGGTTCACCGAGACTGCGGTCACCAACTACCGCGTGGGGCGCTGCCCCGACCTCGCTCAGCTGGACAATCGTCCGGACGAGTCGATATTTTTCGAGGCCATCAAATAACGTGAGGCTCCACGCCGCGATCAGGCTTGGAGCTGATCGGCGCGCACAAAAGCTAGTTCGCGGCCTCCCGGCGAGACGTCGAACAGACGGTAGCCGACGCCCCGCAACCGCTCGATGGCGCGGCGGGTGTCGATGATCGTCGCTCCATCGATACGATGGTGGAATTCGACAAGCATCTGGATCGGCAGCAGGCTGCCGCGACAGATGTCGTCGATCACGGCGTACTCCGCCCCTTCGATATCCATCTTGAGGACATCGATCCGGCTATGGCCCAGTTCCTTGGCGAGTGTTGCCAGACGGCGGACTTCGCAGCGAACGACGGCGCCGCTGTCCGCTCGTGCCATGCTGAAATCGTCGAATGAATCATCTGTTGGCACGCCGAAATCGATCGCGCCGTCACAATCTGCTATGCCCAGTGGAATATAACGGAAACCGGCGGGCAGCGACTGCCGTGAAATCCAGGTCTTGGTCTTGGGTGTGGGATCGAAGCCGAAGATTTCGCAAGACAAGTTGTCGGCCAGCGCGCGGTCGAAAGAGATGTCGTGGCCAAGGCCGACCGAATAGACGGTCGGCCTTGGGACACGCTTGAGCAAGTCCAGGGATAGCGTCCAGCCGCCATAGTCGCTGCCCAGCCGGAGCGCGGGCAGGGTGACGTCGCGGCGGGACAGGTGATCGGTCCCCATCAGTGTGCGGAGGGCGCGTTTCGAATAACGAAACCGGTCGCGCAGACCATTTGCGAAGGATTCGGTCGTCATCGGCGATCTACAAAAGCTGTCATGGCGTTGGAAGCTCGTCGTTGCCGTCGGTATCGGCTCGGTCCTGCCTAGATGAAATTCATGTCAGGTCTCTGCGTTCTTTGTCAAATCGTCGGGTTTTAAGATAACATTGGCTCGAATTTTTGCTGAAGGGGGCGATCGTTGAATTGGTTCCAATCATTACTTTCGGAAGGGGCCCGTAAGCGTCGAGGACTGTTTCTGACGCGTATGGTGAAGATTCCATTGGACGCCCGGATTCTAGATCTCGGTGGCGGCTCCGGCGCTCACATTCATGCGGTGTTGCCGGAGCACAAAAACGTCACGGTTTGCGACATCTCGGTCGACGATCTCAGGAAGGCGCGCGAGCGATATGGCTATCGAACCGTCGAGCTAAGCGAGACCGACAGCCTGCCATTTTCCGATCGAGAGTTCGATTTCTGCTTCTGTTCATCCGTGATCGAACACGTGACCGGACCGAAACGGCAGGTGACGACGATAACCGACGGCGGCCAGTTCCGATCGATCGCCCGCCGGCATCAGCTGCGCCTTGCCGCCGAGATTGCTCGTGTTTCGAGGTCCTATTATGTGCAAACGCCCTATCGGTACTTCGTGATTGAGAGCCACACCTGGTTGCCCGGGCTGGTCGTCCTTTTGCCGCGCAAGCAGCAAATAGCGGTCATTGCAGCGTTCAACAAGTTCTGGTTCAAGAAGACGTCGCCCGACTGGCACCTGCTTGACTGGCCGGAGATGACAGAGACCTTTCCTGATGCAGTCATCTACCGAGAGCGCTTCCTTTTCCTGACCAAGTCGCTGATGGCGATCAGAACGGCGGCTTAGAAATCGGATCCGCTGCGTCCCGTCGTGCCACGATGTTAATCAGCGTACCGACTAGGGACGTGCGATCCAGCACGGCGGGAAATGACGACCCCGCAAAATTATGACCAAGAACGATAAAACCGTGCTTGTACAGCAGTTCTGTAGCGGACCGGATGGAGAGCTCAAAAACCGAGTGCTGGAGATAGCGAAATGCGGGACGCGGCAGCAGTCGGGACGAAATTGCGTAGGCTATCTTGAAGAGGCGGCGAGGTAGGGACGGGCGGTTCGGGATCGATAACAAGAGCAGGCCACCCGGACGCAGAACCCTGGAAAATTCTGTCAGGCAGCGCTCTGGCGCAGAGGTATATTCCAGCACACTGGCGCAAAGAACACCATCGCATGACCGCTGAGGCATCGGCAGGTGCTCGATGGTCTTGATGAGCTGGAACGAAGGAGCGGTTACGGATTTGGATGGTTCGTGAACTGTTGGTCTCCTGGCGACAACCAGCATCTCCTCCGAGGCGTCGAAACCCATAACGCTGGAGCCTCGCTCGGCAAGCCGCCGCGACAGCGTACCGGTCCCGCATCCGGCATCAACCCAGATTTGGTGTGTTAGATCGGCTCCGTCGAGCAATTTAAACATCGCTGCGGTACGCTGGCGAAACACTCGGCCGCGATGCAATGTTTCCCATTTGTGTGCGATGCCGTCGTGGAACTGAATCTCTGGTCTTTCGTCAGCGGCTGAGCCTGCCATCTCGCCCTCGATCAACCGAGAAAAACTTTTGTCGGCGTTGGATTGCCGCGAACACTCTCGTGTCCGGACAGATCAAGAACAATCTGACGACCCGTCACGGATGCGAGGGCTTCCACATAACGCGGGTCTGCGGTTGTTACGACGATTACGTCGGCCCATTCCACCGTAGATGTCGGATCGTTCTGCAGAAGCCGGTCGAGCTGCGGGTTGCGCAGCATGAAATCCTTATTGGCGCCTATGAGACCGGCCAGTTGTACGTTGGGATCAAATATGCGGATTTCCTTGCCGTGATCCAGCAGTCGATTGACCAATTCGACGTACGGACTTTCCCTAAGGTCGTCGGTGCCGGCCTTGAAGCTGATGCCGAGAAAAGCCAGTCGCTTTCCGCCGTGGGACAAGACCCAGTCAACGCCGCGTTCCATGATCATCCCATTGCTGGGCAAGACGCTATCGATCAGGGGGACGGACAGTCCTTGACGCTGCGCGAGATGCGTCAGGGCGCGAACATCCTTGGGCAGGCAAGAACCGCCGAACGCGAAGCCTGGGCGCAGATAGGCCGCCGAGATGTTGAGGCGGGTGTCCTGAAGAAAGATGTCGATCACTTCACGGCTGTCGATCTGAAGTGATGTCGATAGAAGCCCGACTTCATTGGCGAAGGTAACTTTCAGGGCGTGCCAGGTATTGTCGATATATTTGACTAGTTCTGCTGTTTCGATCGGTGGCATGATCTTCGCGCCGGGCAGGTCGCGATAGAGCGCCATAACCTTGTTTGCTGTTTCCGGATTAACGGCGCCTACGACAGTTTTGGACGGGCTGGCAAAATCCGCGATCGCGCAGCCTTCGCGAAGGAATTCTGGGTTGAAGGCGATATCAAATCCGGATCCGACGGTCTTTCCCGAAGCCGCTTCGATGTGTGGTGCGATGGTCTTGCGCGTCGTGCCCGGCAACACCGTTGAGCGGACGACCACGATGTGTGAGCCCTGTTTAGCCCTCAGACCCCGGCCAATCTCGGAGGCGACCTGCTTGACGGCGGTCAGGTCGAGGTCTCCATCAGGTCCCGCCGGCGTACCGACGCAGATGATGGATATGTCGGTGTTGGCGATCGCTTCCGTCGCGTTAACGGTAGCCGTCAAATGGCCTGATGCGACCGCGAGGCTGATCTTCTCATCCAGTCCCGGCTCGATGACCGGGGATTTGCCACGTTGAATGAGATCGACCTTGGCCTTCGACTTGTCGACGCCGATGACGCGATGACCGAGCTCGACAAAGCAGGCGGCGCAGACGGTTCCAACATAGCCTAGTCCGAAGATGCTAACATTCATGGGAAAATCTCGAGACGCCGGCAGGCGTCACACTTGGGTTGGCCACCTTTGCGGCAACCTAACGCTGATAACACAGGCATAATGTTTTGGAGAAATTCGACGGATAACGGTAAATAACTGTCCTAAAGAAGATCGGCGACAATCGACGCTACAACAGTGTCAACGGGCCCGTAGCGGGAGGTTGCGATCGATCAGCCGCGTGCGACGGATCGTTCGCGGGCGAGCTTTGCATCAAGTTGGGGCTCAAAAAGACGACGATAGGCGTCCAGCAGCTTCGGCTCTTCGTGATCCCACGACAACGCATCGACGATGCGCTGGCGACCGAACGCGCCCATTGCCATCCGGAGCTCAGGGGCATCGACGAGCTGCAGGATCTTGTCGGCAAAATCGACCGGGTCGTTCTTCGCGGCATATAGAGACGCTTCGAGGGCTGATCGGCGCCCCTCGCAGACATCGAACTGCACGATGGGTTTGCCGAGCGCCATGTACTCCATGATCTTGTTCATTGTGGAGATGTCGTTCATCGCAGTGACCCGATCCGGATTCACGCAGATGTCGGCGGTCGACAGCATCGTGAACAAAGGGTCGTCCGCAATGGCACCCGTCAACGTCACGAATTCATCCAGCTGTTTCGCGCGGGTGGCTTGGACGATCGCGTTCCATTCCGGTCCGGTCCCGGCAATGTTGAACTGAATGTCGGTACGTCCGCAAACACGCACGATGTGTTCGATCGATTCCAGCAACAAGTCCAACCCTTCGGACTGACCGATCACGCCGACATAGCCGACACTGAAGCGGCGACCCTTATTCCATGCGAGATCCGGCTCCCGCGACCGGACGCGCTCCAGGTTGGGTCCGGAGCGAACGACGAAGATCTTGTCCGGGGGCATGCGGCCGCGGCTGATCGCGACCTGCCGATAGGATTCGTTGGTCGCGATGGAAATGTCTGCCGTCTTGAAGGTCAGGAATTCAAGCAGTTTGAGCAGCTTCCAGAAAATGTCGCGCCGCCCGAACTTGGCTTCGTAGAGCTCCGGATTGACATCGTGATGGTCGAATACGAATTTCTTTCCGCCGAATATCTTGTAGAATAAGCCAATCAGGAAGATCAGATCCGGGGGATTGCATCCGTGAATGGCATCGAAGCCGTGGCGCCACGCAACTTTCAGCGACAGCGCGAATTCCCAGAAAAGTGCCGTCGGATATTCGATGAAATAGGCCGCAACGCCGCGGGCCTCGACCGGCAAGGGATGTCTGTAGATGTGGATACCGTCGAGATATTCGTAAGCAGCGTCATGTCCTCGGCCCTTCGGGCAGATGACCGACACGGCATAACCCGCCTTGCGCAACGCCGTTGCTTCGCACCAGACACGGCGATCGAACGGGACCGGGAGGTTCTCGACGATGAAAAGAATCCGCTGACCGGGCTTATGCTTGACCATTCTGGCAATCGAACTTCTGCTATGGATGTGAATTCGCTTAAAGCGATATAAATTCTAACATCGTATTGGCAGCATACTCATATACGAAAGGCAAATGTTATCATAAAAGTTCGCTATGTTGTTAATGTATTCGCCCTGAGTGTGCGGCACGTCCGGACAGACGCTACGGGGTATTTATGGAGGTGATCGACCGACGCGGAATGTTAAGGCGAGGGGCTGCAATGTGGGTGCTCAGCCTCGTCGCGCTAGGCGCATCCCTGGTGTGGCTTCTTAACCATAAAGAACCAAGCTCGGATCCTTCACGGATACATCAGCGTATTCCCGCAACGTATTTTGGGCTTACGATCAATGGGATCGGAGGGCACGTGCCGTGGCCGGAATTCGGGTTTGCCGGAGTCCGGCTGTGGGGGGCCATCTACTGGGCCGAGATTAATTCGGCCCCTGGCATCTATGATTGGTCGCGCTTCGACGAGATTCTCGTCGCTGCGCAGCGCAATCAGGTCGATGTGGTGTTCAATCTGGCATTCACCCCGCGTTGGGCTGCCTCGGTTCCGGATGCCGCGCCGGCCTTCAGCCGAGGCGCAAGCTCGCCGCCGTCCGACATCAGGCACTGGGAGGCCTTCATCACTGCAGCGCTGCAACGGGCAGCGGGGCGGATACGCTACTGGGAAATATGGAACGAGCCGGAGGATCCGAATTATTACTCCGGCGACGTCGCGACCATGATCCGACTGCAGCAGCGCGCCTACGAGATCATCAAGGATAGCGACCCGTCCCTGCAGGTGATTACGCCGTCGTTCATCGGGACTGCTGACGGCTTTAGGTGGCAAGCTGAGTTTCTCGCGGCGGGAGGCGGAAAACATGCCGATATCATCGGCTTTCACGGCTATTGGGACGATCCGAAGCCGGAGGCCTTGATTCCGATCATGGTGCGCCTCAAGACACTGCTTGAGCAGCATGGTTTGGCTGGCAAGCCGCTATGGGACACCGAGGCCGGTTGGCCGGCGACGCTGAATGACCAGGATCTGCAGGCCGCGTTTGTGGCGCGGTCCTATCTCCTACGATGGTTGTACGGGGTCGACCGATTCTATTGGTACGCCTACGAAGGAGGCGGTGCTAGCTTCGGCAAGCTGTGGGACGCCAAGCTTGGGCTTTTGCGCGCCGGCCATGCCTATCGTACGGTTCAACGCTGGCTGGTGGGTGCCATGCCCTCGGGTCCCGTCGATCAAAACGGCGGCGTCTGGAGTTTGCCGCTTGATCTGCAGGATGGTCGCTCGGCGCTTGCGGTCTGGATGACCGACGGAAAGTCGAATTTTGCATCCGGATCGGCCTACGACCGCTACGAAACCCTCGATGGCGCCAGCCACGCGGTCGTTAACGACGCGGTTGAAATCGGACCGATGCCTGTTCTGTTAATCGCAAAAGCCATATAAATCAGAATGATGACGAAGCGCCTTAACCTTGGCCTCATCGAGACTCCGAGCCGACAACAGCAGACCCCAGCATGAAGCAAATCGCGCAAAATTATAAGACCGGCGAGCTCGCGCTGCTAGACGTGCCGGCGCCGACATCCCGCCCTGGCGGACTTCTCGTGCGCACTGCCTTCTCGGCAGTTTCGTCCGGCACCGAAATCATGAAGGTCTCCGAGAGCAAGCTGTCATTGCTTGGCAAGGCCCGCGCGCGGCCCGACCAGGTCGCAAAGGTGGCGCGTTCGGTGAGGCAGCAGGGTCTGCGCGCGACCTACCAGAAAGTCATGAACCGGCTGGATTCATATACCCCGCTGGGATATTCGCTGGCCGGCCACGTTGTGGAGATCGGTGAGGGTGTCGAAGGCTTCACGATCGGCCAAGCGGTCGCCTGTGCCGGCAACCAGTTTGCGCTTCATGCAGAGTTCAACTGGGTGCCGGTCAATCTGTGTGCGGCTGTTCCCGATGGCGCGGCGCTTGATCAGGCTGCGTTCACGACCATCGCGTCGATCGCCTTGCAAGGCATGCGTCAGGCCGAGATGCAGCTCGGTGAGACCGCCTGCGTGATCGGACTGGGATTGATCGGGCAGATACTGGTCCGGATGTTGCGCAGCGCCGGCGTTGTCGTCGTCGGTCTGGATCGCCTAGAGGGCAGGTGCCGTCAGGCGGAAGTGGCCGGTGCCAAAGTTTGCGCGCAGGCGAGCGCCGACGCGATGCCGGCGTTTCGCTCGCGGGTGCTGGAACTGACCCAGGGCCACGGGGTGGATTGCGTATTCGTTGCGGCGGGTAGCAACGATGCCGCGCTGGCCGGGCAGGCCGCCGCCTTGCTCCGCGACCGCGGCCGGATCGTGGACATCGGCAAGAGCCGTCTCGACCTGCCGTGGAACGATTTCTACGAGAAGGAACTCGACGTCAGGTTTTCCCGGTCCTATGGGCCGGGACGCTACGATCCGCTCTACGAAGAAGCCGGGATCGACTACCCGATCGGCTATGTGCGATGGACCGAAAAGCGCAACATGGATGCGGTGCTGTCGCTCCTTTCGGACGGCCGGCTCGATTTCTCTGCGCTGATATCCGATGTGGTGCCGTTCTCGGATGCGGTTGCGACCTATGAGCGGATGAACCGGGGCGAATGGGCCGGTCTCGGCATGGTGTTCTCCTATCCGGCGTTCTCGGCGGCCCAGACGCGCATCATTCATCGCGCCACGACGCCGCCTGTCCCCGGCCAGGTTCGCCTCTCCGTCATCGGTGCGGGCAATTACGCGTCGAGCATGCTGCTCCCGCAGCTGAAATCGGACCCGCGCGTCAATCTTGTGGAGGTCGTGACCAACGGCGGATTGAGCGGGGCGACGGCCGTGCAGAAATTCGGCTTCGCCCGGGCCTCGACCGATGCCGCTGAGGCGCTGCTCGCTCCCGATATCGATGCCGTCGTCATTGCGACGCGGCACGCCTCGCACGCCGTGCTCGCGGCCCAGGCGCTGCGCGCCGGCAAGGCGGTGTTTGTGGAAAAACCCCTCGCGCTCGACCCGCCCTCGCTGCAGCTGATCGAAAAGGCCGTCAGCGAGTCCGGCAACGATCGCCTGATGGTCGGCTTCAATCGCCGCTTCGCGCCGTTGCTGCAGAAATTGCGGCTGGCCTGGACCGGGCGCGGCCTGCAAACCTTGCAATACCGGGTCTTGGCAGGCCAGCTCGACAAGTCGTCGTGGTACTTGCAGAGCGAAACCGAAGGCACGCGCTTTGCCGGCGAGGGCGGTCATTTCATCGATACACTGAGCTGGTGGATCGGCGCCGATCCGGTGCGCGTGGTGGCCATGGCCGACCGCAACGACGCGGACAACCTGGCCGCGACGTTTTCCTTTGCCGACGGCTCCTTGGCCACGCTGAACTATCTCACCGGCGGCGATCCGCGCGTGGCCAAGGAAGCCATTGAGATTTCCACGGCATCGGGCTTTGCCGCATTCGATAATTTCACCGGCTACGGGCTCTGGCAAAATGGCGGCAAGAGCTCGCAGCGCGGGCGCCTCGACAAGGGGCAGTCATTGATGCTGACCGCCTTCGTCACCGCCGTCGCGACGGGAACGGCGATGCCCATCACCTTTCAGTCTCTCGTGGCGACAACGCGGGCGACCTTTGCCGTGCAGGACAGCGCGCGCACCGGGCAGGTTATCGACTTGCAGGCGGCTGTCGATGCGCCGGACGTCGTGAAGTCCGGGATTCGATGACCCCGGGTTGGTACCTCCGTCGTCTCCGGCGAATGACCGCGGCCGAGATCGCCGGCCGGCTGCGCGACCAGCTGCAGCAGTTTGCGTGGCGGCACCGGCCGCCCGACATCCGGGCGCGCGTGTCGCGCAGCCGGCTGCGCGAGGGCGCTGTGAATTGCAAAGCGCTGCCGGCGCCGGCGGATTTTCCCGCGGCTGCGGCGAAACCTTTGCTCGAAGTGGCCGACGGCATCCTGCGCGGCGAGTGGCGGGTTTTCGGCCGCGCGCATCCCGGACTGTGCGAAGCGCCGGACTGGTTCGTCGACGCTCGCGGCGGCCGGCGCGCCCCGTCCTCCAGCTATGCCTTCGACATCCCGCACCGCGATGAAGCCCGCACCGGCAATATAAAATTTATCTGGGAGCCGTCCCGGCATCACCATCTGACAGTGCTGGCGGCTGCCTACGCCGTCTCCGGTGACGAACGCTACGCCGAACGCGTCGCCCTGCACCTGCAATCCTGGTGGCGCGAAAACCCGTTCTTGCACGGCCCGCACTGGATCAGCGGCATCGAGATCGCCATTCGCCTGGTATCGTGGTCGTGGATCCGGCAATTGCTGGCCGGCTGGCCCGGCGTTCGGACGCTGTTCGAGGACAATCCGGAGTTTTTGGCGCAGCTGTATGGCCACCAGCTCTGGCTGGCGAGATTTCCAAGCCGCGGATCGTCGGCGAACAACCACACCATCGCCGAGGCCGCCGGCCAGTTCGTCGCCGGCTGCGTATTTCCACTGTTTCGCGACAGCGCGAAGTGGCGCTCCGCTGCCGCCGAAGAGCTGCGCGTGCAGGCGTTGGCGCAGACCTTTGGCTGCGGCGTCAATCGCGAACTGGCCACCGACTACCACGGCTTCGTGCTGGAGCTGCTGTGGGCGGCCGCGGTGCAAAGCGAGGCCGCCGGGTATCCGCTTGACGGCGCAGTGTGGAAGACGATAGGCCGGATGACCGATGTCATCGCAGCAATGCTCGACGCCGCCGGCCGGCCGCCGCGCCAGGGCGACGCCGATGACGGCATCGGCCTGCTGCTCGATACGCCCGATTACGATCGCTGGCACAGCCTGCTGGTCACCGGCGCTCGCATATTCTCCCCGATGCCGTGGTGGCCCGCCGTCGTAGCCGAAGACCTGCGCACTGCGTTCCTGACCGCGGGCCTGCCGTCGCGGGAGGCCAGCTGGGATCGGCCATCCGAAAAGCCCGCTGAGATGCCGGAGGCCGGACAGGTGTTATTGCGCGACGGCGCGATCTGGTGTCGTGCCGACCACGGGCCTCACGGCTTCGGCGGCATCGCCGCGCACGCCCATGCCGATGCGCTGTCGATCGAACTGCGCGTCGGGGCCACTGAGCTCCTCGCCGACCCGGGCACCTATTGCTACCATGGCGAGCCGCGCTGGCGCGATTACTTCCGTTCCACTCTTGCGCACAACACGCTAGAACTGCTCGGGCGGGATCAGTCGATCTCCGGCGGGCCATTCTTGTGGACGCAGCACGCGGACAGCCGCCTGATCGGCGCCGCGGGTCTCGACGAGCGCTCGCCATTGGCCACCTGGCAGGCCGAACACACCGGCTACCTGGCGGCGGCGGGCGTGAGCCACCGCCGCTGCGTCAGCCTGCAGCGCGGCAAGGGATTGCTGCACGTCGACGACCGCATCATCGGCGACGCCACGATGCAGGTCGCGGCGCGATTGAGCTGGCACCTCGGCCCCAACGTGGCGTGCCTGCTGGACGGGGCGCGGGCTTTTTTATCGTGGCCGGAGGGTCGGGCCGAGATCAGCCTGCCGGGACAGCTGACCTGGTCGCTGTTCAGAGGCAGCGAGGCGCCAATCGCCGGCTGGTATTCGCCGTCGTTCGATCGCAAGACGCCTGCGATAACCCTGGTGGGCAGCGGCGACCTCGCGGTCGGCACGGCGCTGCTGACGGTCCTGCATATCCATCCGCGCAAGCCTGCGGAGCCATTTGCATGAAAATCCTCGTCGCGCATAACCGCTATCAGGGGCGCGGCGGCGAGGATATGGTGTTCGAGGCGGAAGTCGCCTTGCTGCGCGATGCCGGCCACGCGGTCGAGACCCTGATCGTCAGCAACGACAGCATCGATTCCCTGGCCACCCGGGTCCGCGCCACGCTGCGGGTGGCGAACAATCCGGACGGCGTGCGCGTCATGGCCGCGGCGATCGATCGCTTCCGGCCGGATGTCGTCCACATCCATAATTTTTTTCCGCTGCTGTCGCCGGCGGTGATCGACCTATGCCGCGAAAAGCGCGTCGCGGCGGTGGTGACGCTACACAATTATCGCACCATCTGCGCCGGCGGCATGCTGCTGCGCGACGGCCGCATCTGTCACAAGTGCGTCAACGGCAGCAATTTGTGGGGCGTGGTGCACCGCTGCTACCGCGATTCCCTGGTGGGCTCGGCGGCGTCCGCCTGGATGGTTTCGCAGCATCAGCATCGGGGCACCTGGACCCGGCCGGGCGTGCGCCTGATCGCGCTGACGCGATTTGCGAAGGACACTTTTGTCCAGGCCGGCTTTCGTGCCGAACTGATCGACGTCAAACCCAACTTCATGCAGGACCCCGGCGCGCCGGACTTTTCGGCGCCGCGCGACGGCGTGCTTTATCTCGGCCGGCTCAGCCCGGAGAAGGGGGTCGATGCGCTGCTGCGCGCGGCGGCGAAAGGTGGCTTTCCGCTGCGCGTGGCCGGCAGCGGCCCGGAAGAGAGCAGGCTGCGTGCGATGGCGCCGCCTAATGTCACATTCCTCGGCCAGCTGACGCATCAACAGGTGATGACAGAGCTGTCGCGGACCCGGGCGCTGGTGGTGCCGTCGCTGTGGTACGAAGGCTTCCCGCTGGTGATCGTCGAGGCGTTTGGCCGTGGAACGCCGGTCATCGCGTCCGCGCTGGGCGGGCCGGGCGAGGTTGTGACCCACCAGGACACCGGGCTGCTCAGCGAACCCGGAAATGTTAACGCGCTCGCCACAAATGTTAAACGAATGCTGGCGGGCGACAGTTTTGCCGCGGATTGTGGCCGCAGAGCTCGCGCCGAATTCCTGGCGTTGTATACACCAGAGCCGAATCTCCGCGCCCTCGAAATGGTATATCGCAGCGCCATCGAGGCATATTCAGCCGGTTAAGGTACCGCTTCGACGTTGGCCGAACTAAAAATATTCTTCCCGAAGAATTCCCGGCGTTTTGTGCCTGCTACCTAGGCGGGATTTTGTCCGTGATGTGGCGGCAACGCGCTGGATTCATTGCGTATTGTTGCGCTGCACTTAACAAATATTGCGTCGCTTCGTCCCACCGGTTCACGGTGCGGGCGCCAAAAACCGCTGCGTTATAGGTCACAACGCCAGCAAAATATGAGGTTAACGAAGCATTAGTAGTTGACTTGGCATTTTCACCAATTTAACAATGCGCTTAACAAGTCATGAACAGGCGTGTTTAATAAAGTCGTAACGCAGTGAGTTAGTGCCCGGTTTTCGGGGTGAATTTCAAAGAAACGGCCGCCATTTGGGTCGTTAATTGTGCAGGGGTGCAAACGATGGCGACTTACAACATGGACCAGACCGACCTTCGGTCCGCTCTGACCCCGAATATTGATCCGACCATCCGACAGGAAGTTATCGATTATCTCGTCGGTAAGACTGGTTTTCAGGCTAACGGTTCCGGCACTGCATTGGTGCAGACCGGCGCGGCGATTTTGACGCCCGATCCGACCGCCAACGTCCTGATCGAGCTCAATGCCAACAACAACCCGGTCACCACCGACGCCAACCTGAAGGCGATCATCGCCAACACCCCGGCAAACGTGACCTTGGTGGTCGACGGCAGCACGAATGTCCTGGTGGCCACCGGCAATGGCGACAATCAAGTCTACATCAACAACACCGCCTCCGTGACCGTCCTGACGGGATCCGGCGCCGACACGATCTACGCCGGTTCCGGTGCGGACTCGCTGAGCAGCGGCGCCGGCAACGACGTACTGGTCGACCAGATCTCCGGCCACAGCACGCTCGACGCGGGCGCCGGCAACGACTACCTGTTCGGCTTCGGTTCCGACACAATGCTGGGAGGCACCGGCAGCGACACGCTGTACGGCGGTGTCTCGTCCGAGCTGCATGGCGGCGCCGATAACGACGTACTGATCTCCGGCAGTGACGCTACCCACGCCAACACCCTGTACGGCGATGGCGGCAACGACCTGTTCTACAACGAGGCGGGCTACGGCGGCGGTCTCGGCCACGACTCGATCTACGGCGGCACCGGCAACGATACGGTCTATGCCGGCAACTCCGGCCAGTATGTCGATGGTCAGGACGACCAGGATTACATCATCGGCGGTACGGGTGCCGACACCCTGCACGGCGGCAGCGGCAACGACATCATATACTCAGGCAGCGTCTCCGGCGGTAGTGCAGCCACCCTGTACGGCGATGCCGGTAACGACTCGCTTTACGGCGGTGCGGGTAACGACACCCTGTTTGGCGGTTCGGGCAGCGACACGCTTGTCGCCGGCTCGGGCACCCAGACGCTCATCGGCGGCGCAGACGGCAGCTCGTTCGTCGGCTCCAACACCGGCACGGCATCGATGGTCGGCGGTGCGGCACAGGATTACTTCTACCTGTCCAACACGGCCAGCAATGACACTATTGACGGCGGTGGCGGCAACCTCGACTCGGTCACCTTCCTCAACCATTCGGCATCTGATGTGTCCAGCATCACGGCTGGTGGCGCGGGTTCAGCTGCCGGCTCCCTGGATGTCACCTTCAGCAATGGCCAGGTGACCAACGTGAACAACGTCGAATACCTGATCTTCACGGATGGTTACACCAAACTCTGATTGAGATTGACCGACCAATAACGACGCCGCCCTGGATCATCCAGGGCGGCGTTTTTTATGGAATGTGCCAGCAGCCAGCATAGGTCGCGGCTTTCATCAGGGGGAAGAACAGCATGACCACGTCCAGTCTCACGCAGGCCGACCTGGCCGCTTTGTTGGCGACGACCATCGATCCGGCCGTCCGGCAGCAGATCCTGGATTATCTGGTCGCCACTACCGCCTGGACCTCGCCCGATGATGGATCCGCGATTCCGGTCGAGATCGGAAGCTACATCCTGACGCCAGATGCCGCTGCCAACGTTTTTGGTAGAGAGCAATCCGCACAATAACGGTGTGGCGGGCGGCGCCACCCTTAAAGCGATCATCGAGAATACCGCGGCGGATGTCACGCTGGCGGTCGGCGGCAGTTCGCCGCTTCTGGTCGCCACCGGCAACGGCAGCAATCAGGTCTTCATCACCAATACCGCGGCTGTCACGGTACTGACCGGCTCCGGCAACGACACCATCTTTGCCGGCACCGGCGCCGACGTGATCCGCGCCAATGGCGGCAACGACGTGCTGATCGACCAAGCCTCCGGCTCGAACACGCTGGATGGCGGCGATGGCGCCGATGCTCTCTACGGCTTCGGCTCGGACACGCTGTTCGGCAGCGCCGGCAACGATACGCTCTATGGCGGCCTGTCGTCTGAGCTGCACGGCGGCGCCGACATCGACATTCTCATCTCCGGCAGCGATGCCGGCCATGCCGACAAACTGTTCGGCGACGGCGGCACGGACCAGCTGACAGGCGGCGCCGGGGCCGATACGCTCGATGGCGGCGCCGGCGCGGACGTCGTCACGGCCGGCTCGGGCAACCAATATCTCGACGGCGGCGATGACAACGATCTGGTGGTCGGCGGCACCGGCGCCGATTCGCTGCACGGCGGCAATGGCGCCGATGCCGTCTATTCCGGCAGTGCCTCCGGCGGCGCCAATTGCATGTTCGGCGATGCCGGCAACGATTCGCTCTATGCCGGCGCCGGCGATGATACCTTGGACGGCGGTTCGGGCAATGACCTCGTGCTCGGCGGAGCGCTCAGCTCTACCTTGCACGGTGGAGCGGACGACGACATCATCTATTCCGGCAGCACCTCGGGCTATGGCAGCACCTTGTACGGCGATGCCGGCAACGACACTTTGTATGGCGGGATTGGCGCAGACACGATCTTTGGCGGCAGCGGCCACGACCTGCTGGTCGCCGGCCACGGCCTCGGCATCACCCAGACCCTGATCGGCGGCGATGACGGCAGCTCGTTCCTCAATGACACCGGGGGACCCAGCGTCTCCATGGTCGGCGGCGCCGGCCAGGACTATTTCTAC
This sequence comes from Tardiphaga sp. vice154, assembly GCF_007018645.1. NCBI lineage: Bacteria > Pseudomonadati > Pseudomonadota > Alphaproteobacteria > Hyphomicrobiales > Nitrobacteraceae > Tardiphaga > Tardiphaga sp. vice154. Next base: position 3,603,283 of record NZ_CP041399.1, on the reverse strand, counting down.
CTGAACAACATCTTCACGGAGGACACCATCGACGGCGGCGGCGGCAACCAGGATTCGGTTACCTTCGGATTTCACAAGAGCACAGACGTGCTCAGCGTGACCCCGGGATCGACGGCGAATTCCTTCGACGTCACATTCGGCTATCTGACGTACAACCACCTGGCGCCGACGCAGCTGCCGGTGACCCACGTCACCCAGATGACCCATGTCAGCAATATCGAATATCTGATCTTCAACGACGGAAACTACACCACGCTGTAGTATGCTTTCAGACGCACCGGTCACCCCCAGCCCACATTCAGCCTCATGTTGAGGAGCGCGCCTTTGCGCGCGTCTCGAACCATGAAGAGATTGTGCGTCGCCGACGAATGAAATTAAGTCGCCGTCGCGGTGTTTACTCACACGAGACTCCATTCCAGGTGATCTGGAACAAAATACCGCTTATTAACATAGCTCACGAACAACGCGTTCCCGGGCTGGTGTCGCATCCGCGTCATGTTAGATTGTGAAATCGCAGCCGCCCACAAAAACCAGAACGAGTGATTGAAAACGTGACCGGATCGACCTTGAATTTCGGGCAGCGGCGGCTGCTGAACGCCGGCGCTGGCAATGTGACAGCGAAGCGAATCGAGACCCTGCTGGACTCGAAAGGCTGGGAAGAGGTGCGCCTTGACGTCGATCCTGATGTGAACCCCGATATCGTCGGATCGCTGACAGACCTCGACCAGTTGTTCGAGCCCGCGTCCTTCGACGCCATCTGGTGCTCCCACGTGATCGAGCACCTGTTTGCCCATGAGACCTGGCCGACCCTAGTCAAATTTCGCCAGGTGCTGAAACCCGGCGGCTTCGCCCTCATCATGTGCCCGGATATTGAGGCGGTGGCCGAGCATCTGCTAAAATACGGCTTGGCTTCGATCGCCTATACCTCGCCATCTGGGCCGATTCGCGCGCTTGACATGCTGTATGGCCATTCCGCCGCCATCGAGCAGGGCCGCCATTACATGGCCCACCGCACCGGCTTCACCACTGAACGGCTGGGCAGCCTGATCCTGCAGGCTGGCTTTGCCGCCGCTCGCGTCCGCAGCGAGAATTTCGAGATCTGCGCACTGGCGCTTATGCCAGGTGCTGATGCTGACGCAGTTCAGACGGAGCTGGCCAGCTCGGGCTTCGATTTCCGCGAGACCGCTGCCTGAGCACTGGCGGACTCAATGTTAATCAATTCCCACATTATCGGCTTATTTGGCCCTTAACATTTGATTTCTGGTGGAATTGCGATGTGCGTTGCGGCATGATGTTCAAGCCTCCGGGCGTGCGGCGCTGATGTTAAGAGCCGCGAGACCATTCCGGGTCGTTTCAGATGATAGCTCAGAGGCCGGTCATGATCGTTGAACCAACCATCGTCGGCAATCCTCCTGAAGACGCGGCGTCGTCCGGCTTGGGCTCGCTGGTCATCGTGGCGCGCCAGCATGGACTTCACCTGACGACCTCGCAGCTGATTCACGACAACTTGCTGTCCGGCCAGGAAGTGTCGCTCAGCGACCTGCTGAAGTGCGCCAATTCGTCGGGCATGACGGCCAAGGCCGTCAAGCTCGACTGGAAGGGCCTGAGCCAGCTCAAGAAGGCGCTGCCCGCGATCATCCGCCTGAAGGACGGCAGTAGCATGGTGCTGCTGCGACTTGAGGGCGACGAGAACAACGTGCGCGTCGTGCTGCGCGATCCCAACGCCGCTGAGGACGCACTGCTGGTGATCGATCAGCCGCGCTTCGAGGACATCTGGACCGGCGAAGTCGTGCTGGCAAAGCGCGACTATTCGGTCTCGGATGAAACGCAGCCGTTCAGCCTGGGCCTGATCGCGGCGCTGATCTTTCGCGAACGCCGCATCGCGCGCGATATCGCCATCTCGGCGCTGATCCTCGGCCTGCTGGCGCTGGCGCCGATCATGTTCTTCCGGCTGCTGACCGACAAGGTGATCTTCTACAAGGCCGACAACACGTTCTATGTGCTGTGCGTCGCCATGCTGGTGGTGGTCGCGTTCGAGACGGCGTTCTTCTATCTTCGGCAGTATCTCGTGCATCGCCTAACCACACGGCTCGACGTCAAGCTGTCGACCTACGTGTTCGACAAGGTGCTGAGCCTGCCTATCGATTATTTTGAGCGCACGGCGGCCGGCCTGATTTCGCGCGACATTCGCGAGATTTTCCGCGTCCGCGGCTTCCTGATGGGGCAATTGTTCGGCACCATCCTGGATTCCACGACGCTGATCTTTTTTCTTCCGATCATGTTCTTCTTCAGCCCGATCATGACCTTCGTGGTGCTGGGCTTCGCCGGGTTGATCGTGCTTTGGCTTTTGCTGATGCTGCCGGCCTATCGCAAGCGGTCGTCAGCGGTGATCGCGGCAGAGGGTGCGCAGGGCGCGTTTCTGCAGCAGTCGCTGAGCGGCATCCGCACCATCAAGTCGCTCGCGCTGGACACAAGGCAGCGTCACATGTGGGACGTGCTGGTCGCCCGCGTCGCCAAGGCGCGGTTCGAGGAAGGCAAGATCGGGACCCTGATCCAGGCGGTGGTCAAGCCGATGGAACGGTTTGCTGTGAGCGGGTCCTTCGCAGTCGGCGTCTATCTCGCCATCACAACCAACGATCCCGTCTATGTCGGCGCGCTGTTCGCCTTCATGCTGCTGTCGCAGCGCGTGTCGGGCCCGCTGATGCAGATGGCCCAGCTCATCAACCAGTACGACGAAGCGCGCTCGGCGGTGGCCATCGTCGGAAATCTGGTCAACCAGCCGGCAGAAGAAGGCCGTTCCGGCCATGGCGTCCGCGTGCCGCTGAAGGGCCACGTGCAGTTCTCCGGCGTGACCTTCAAGTACAAAGGCGCGGTGTCGCCGGCGCTCAATGACGTCAGCTTCGAGGTGCCGCTGGGCCAGACCATCGGCGTGATGGGCAAGAGCGGCTCCGGCAAGACCACCATCACGCGGCTGCTGCAGCGGCTGCATTCCGATTATGAAGGCCTGATCAAGATCGACGGCGTCGACGTGCGCGAATACGACGTCGATCACCTGCGCCGCAACATCGGCGTGGTGCTGCAGGAGAACTTCCTGTTCAGCGGCACCATCCGCGAGAACATCTCGGCCGCCAAGCCCGACGCCACCTTCGACGATGTGGTGCAGGCGGCGCGGCTGGCCGGCGCCGAGGAGTTCATTGACAAGCTGCCGCGCGGTTACGAGACGTACATCTACGAGGGCTCGCCCAACCTGTCCGGCGGCCAGCGGCAGCGGCTGGCCATCGCGCGCGCGCTGATCGTCAATCCGCCGATCCTGATCCTCGATGAGGCCACCAGCGCTCTCGACGCCGACAGCGAGGCCATCGTCAACGCCAACATCTCGCGCATCGCTCACGGGCGGACCATGATCATTATCTCCCACCGGCTATCGTCCTTGATCAAGGCGGACGCCATCCTGGTGCTTAACCGCGGCGTTGTGGACGATATCGGCCGCCACGAGGAATTGCTCGAGCGCAACGACATCTATGGCGGGCTGTGGCACCAGCAGAACCACCACATGGACACGCCGGCCAGAAACGATCGCCCCGCCTACAGGAGTCCGACCCTTGTCTCCTAACCAGGCATCTTTGGCCACCGTTCGCCAGTTCCAGTCGGAAACCGACGCGATCCGCGAGGCGCCCGAGCCGCTCGCGGCGCGGGCCACGCTCTACGTTCTCGTGGCGTTCGTCCTCGCGCTGGTCGCGATCATGTGCCTGATGCGGCTCGATCGCGTCATCGGCAGCGTTGGCGGCAAGATGGTGCCGATCGACCAGATCAGCGTGCTGCAGGCGCTCGATGCATCGATCATCAAGACCATCGACGTGCGCGAGGGCGACCAGGTCAAGCCCGGCCAGTTGCTGGCCACGCTGGATTCCACCTTCACCTCCGCCGACGTCAACCAGTACCGGCTGCAGATCGCCAGCCTCGCGGCGCAGGTGGCGCGCGACGAGGCCGAGCTGAAGGAGGAGCCGCTGGTCTATCCGGCAAACTCCGATCCGGATTTCCAGAAGTACGCCGCCTTGCAGAAGGCGCTGTACGACCAGCGGATGGCGCAATACACCGCGCAGATCAACAGCTTCGACTCCAAGATCAAGCAGACCCAGGCGACCATCGAGAAGCTCCGCGGCGACGACGCCCGCTACCGCCAGCGCGATGAGATCGCAAGCAAGATCGAGACCATGCGCACGACGCTAGCCGAGAGCGGCACCGGATCGAAGCTCAATCTCTTCATCTCCCAGGATACCCGGCTGGAATTGCTGCGCACCCTGGAAAACACCCATAACAGCCTGATCGAGGCGCAAAACACGGTGGCTTCCTTGAATGCCGACCGCGACGCATTCAAGCAGCAATGGGCCGCGGCGCTGAGCCAGGATCTGGTGACCACGCGCAACAAGCTCGACGACGCCAGGTCGGCGCTGGAGAAGGCGGCGCGGCATCTGGACCTGGTGCGGCTGACTGCCAGCGAACCGTCCGTCGTGCTGACCATGGCCCGGCTGTCCGTCGGCTCGGTGCTGAAGCCCGGCGATCCGTTCATCACGCTGATGCCGGTGGGAACGCGGCTGGAAGCCGAGATCAAGATTTCCGCGCGCGACATCGGTTTCGTCAAGGCGGGCGACAACTGCACCTTGAAGATCGATGCGTTCAACGCCGCCGAGCACGGCACGGCCCAGGGCAAGGTGCGCTGGATCAGCGAAGGTGCCTTCACCACCGATGACGACGGCAAGCCCATCGATGCCTATTACAAGGCGCGCTGCTCCGTCGACGAAACGCATTTCATCGGCGTGCCGAAGAACTTTCGCCTGATCCCCGGCATGACCCTGACCGGCGATATCAATGTCGGCACCCGCTCGGTTGCGATGTATGTGATCGGCGGCATGCTGAGCAGTGTCAAGGGAGCGATGCGCGAGCCATGACGGTGGCAGCCCGGTCGATTCTCGGACGGCTGCTGCCCGCCTCGAGGGCGCAGGCCTTTGCCCGCGGTGAGGGCGCCTATGAGCGCGGCGCCTATCTTGAGGCCTACCGGCACTGGCGCGTTGCCGGCGAGGCCGGCCATGCCGGGGCCGCGTACCGCGTCGGGCTGCTCTATGCGCGCGGTGAAGGCGTTGTGCGCAGCCTGCCCGATGCCGTCGCGTGGTACACCCGGGCCGCCGAAGGCGGCAACGTCGAAGCCCAATTCCAGCTCGGCCTGATCCATCTCAACGGCGCCGCCGCGCCGCTTGGCATGAACGCGCCGGAGATGTGGCGGCGTTCGTCGGCGGCGCGCAGCGAGGCCGGCGGCAAAATCCAGGCGCTGGTATTTCCGCACGGCACCGATGTGCCGCCCGACGCGCAGCTCGCCTTCCGCTGGATGCACGCGGCCGCGGAGGCCGGCCATGCGGAGGCGCAGGCCTTTCTCGGCGATTTCCATTCGAACGGCACCGGCTGCGACAAGGACCTTGCCGCCGCGCTGACATGGTATCGGGCCTCCGCGGACGAGGGCTCCGTGCGCGGCGCGTTTGCGCTGGGCGACGTGTACTTCCAGGGCCGCGGCGTGCCGGTGGATTATCCGACCGCGGCGCAGTGGTACGACAAGGCGGCGACGGAGGGGCACGTCCGCGCCCAGGTGGCGCTCGCCTTCATGCATCTCAAGGGCACCGGTCTGGCCGAGGACCATGCCGAGGCCGCGCGACGCTTTGCCGTCGCGGCGTCCCATGACGACAGTGTGGCGCAGTATCACATCGGCCTGATGCGACTGAGCGGCGACGGCGTCGCGCAGGACATCGGCAAGGCCGAAACCGCATTGCGCAAATCGGCGAAGAAGGGCTACCTGCCGGCCATCTTGGCGCTGGCGGAATTCTATGCGCTGGGCACCGGATCGCAGCCTGACCTGTGCGAGGCCGCCAACTGGTATCTCGCCGCCGCCGAGCAGGGCAACGCCCAGGCGCAGTTCCTGGTCGGCCGCTTCCACGCCACGGGGACCGGCGTTGCGCCGAACCTGCGCGAGGCTGCGAAGTGGTTTCTGCGCGCGGCCGAGAACGGCCACACCACCGCTGCCTATAATGTTGCGGTGTTCCTGCTCAACGGCACCGGCGTGGCGCAGGACGGCGCCGCCGCCGTCAGATGGTTCGAACGCGCGTCGGAGGCCGGCATCGCGGCCGCACAGACCCAGCTCGGCCGGCTCTATGCCGCAGGCCAGGCCGTGCCGCGCGATGCCGGGCTCGCGGGCGAATGGCTGCACAAGGCAGCCGCGGGCGGCGACCCCGACGGCAAGACCGCCTATGCCGTATTCCTGCTGCAGCCGGACGCGCCGCCGGATGTCGTGGCGCGCGCGCGCGGGCTGCTGACGGAGGCCGCCAACGTCGGCTTCGTGCCGGCCGCCCTGCAGCTCGGCCAGCTCGCCATGGGCAGGTTCGGCGTCGCGCGAGACCTAACGGAAGCGGCAAGATGGTTTGGTAAGGGCGCCGAGGCCGGCAATGCCGAGGCGCAATATGCGATCGGGATGCTGCATCTCGATGCTAGCAGCCCGGTCCACAATGCTGGCGCGGGCGCGGCATGGATGGCGAAGGCGGCCGGCGCCGGCCACGGCGCGGCGCAATTCCAGCTCGGCGTGCTCTATTGTACCGGCAACGGCATCGAGAAGAATCTCGCCGAAGGCATCAACTGGTACGAAGCCGCGGCCAGGCAGGGCCACGCGATGGCGCAATACAACGCCGCCGTGATGCTATCGAACGGGCAGGGTCGCGAGGCCGATCGAGAGGCGGCGCTCGGCTGGTTTCAGAAGGCGGCGGAGCAGGGGATGGCGGAGGCACAGGTGGCTGTAGGAGACACATATCGCAGGGCGGCGGAGATGGCTAAAGAGGATAGCAGCCAGAACTCGTTGTGACGGGGCTACAAGCTTAGGGAACGAAACTGCTAGTCGCGTACTATGCTATCTTGAATCTGGCAGTGAACGATCATGCTACGCAAGTATCGGCGACAGATTAAAGAAGTAACTATGGATGCAAATTTGATCAACCGGATCTTTGCCCTTCTGTTTCTATGTGGCTTGGCATTAAGACTTCCGTTTTCGTCAGATGCCCTTGCAGAACAGCTGTTTCCCGATCCGGGCTTAACAAATCCGAAACTCAGATTTCACTCGGGACGCAGAGTTGGCAATGAAATTGAAATTTCCCCCGTGCTTCCGGATATTTTGGGAGATGCTTCCGCTTGGACTGTAGTTCAATGGAACAAGACCGAAATCCTTGATCCCTCGAAAATGTTAAAAGGTGATCCTCGGTATAGCGATCGGCTATTTGGTAACCCGAAATACACTTTTACTTCTGAGAACAGGGAGTCGAGGTTAAGTATCTTTGATACTGGAGTTGGCTCATCGAAAATATTCGAACTTTTTGCGTCTGGTGGACAACTAACTGAAACGGGCGGGGCAAACCTCTTCCTCGCAGCGAAGGCTCTGAACGGCGGCGCAGTTTTGGATAAGCCCGTTCATTATTCAGTGAAGTTGCGAATTTCGGAAGCTGATGTGCATGCGCCCAGTTCGCTGATTTCGAGCGGCGTGGTTCTCGCCCAAGTAATAAGTGGGTTTACTTTGATACTATCCGACCCGGAATCGAATCGACGGACACCGGTGTTTGTTCAAATTGGTCACGCGAACTCTCGAAATTCGTATTCTCAATATCGAGGATGTTACCCCAATCACGGCAATCGAGACATTGTCTATAATTCGGTAGGAGCAAAGCAATTGCGGTTCGAAGCCGGAGATGCAGTCAGTTTTCGGTTTTCCCTAAACAGCATTGTCTGTCAGATGGCAAAGAGAAATTTTTTATGCCGACGAACGGATGGTACAAATGAAGATTTCAGTTTCCCGGCTGCAGCGCTCGATATGAAAAACTGGCGTGTGAACTCGATGTACATCGGCCTTGAAACCCAAAACCGCGATGCTCGGACAGATGCGACTGCTGAGGCTCAAGGTGCAATCAGCGTGGCTGTCCAAGTTTCCGACGTTAGTGTTAGCAAAGACGAGAGCTTCGCTCCATCTTCTAACTGCACAAGCTTATCGTTGGACGATTAGTATTCCACTTGATTCCAATACCCGCCAACGATATGTTGTAGTGTAGCATTGATAGCATCAAATGTCCTGAAAGGTACAAGGATGGCGCGGCTTAAGGATACTCAAGCCTACTTGCTTCCATATCATCATACTCGAGATATGGGGCGGTTCAGTGATGGCAGCGAGTCAGTTACTTTCACTCGCGAAGAATTTGAATCGCTAATCAAAGTTTTCTTGCGTGCCGTCGAGGTCGATGAAGATTGGTATCGGTCTGAATACGATGACGTCGATGCCGCAATAGTGGCTGGAAGCTTTCGATCTGCGAGACATCATTTCATTCAAAACGGTTACCGTGAGGGCCGAAGACCAGCACCGGTAGTGGTGGATGAGAATTGGTACGGAAAAATTTATTCAGATGTGACCCGAAGCTTGGAGTTTGGGGAGATTGAATCATACCAGGAGCATTTCGATAAGTACGGCGAGAGTGAGGGACGTTTTCCGTTTCAGTTAGCCTGAATTCAGTGCGACGTCTTTTGGGTTCGAAGAGACGCATTTGACCTGGGGCGCGGTCATGTGAAACTAATCTGACTGGAATTTGAATTCGAGTAGTCTGTGTAATTGATCTGCTGTCGACGAAACAAGTAATTGTTTACTTGGTCTTTAGCTTTCCAAAAGAGTTAATCTAAAAAGTATCCAAAGACGGAAAACAATGGTTGTCGGGCATATTGATCGAATAAATCTGGAAACATGTGCGGGGTGGGTCCTGGACACGGAGCGCCTTGCTGCCCCAATTCCTCTCACATTTTATGTTAACGAGAAGCCAGTGTATTCAGGGCTAGCCGACTTGGAGCGCTTGGATATTGGCGCAAAATACGGTGAATCGCGACACGGATTTTCTTTTGGAATTTCGGCGTTTCTCAAGTACGGAAAAAACATTGTTGATATCGCCATAGATGCGAGCGAGCCTTTCAAATTTCAGAGTCTCCCTTTTTCATTGGATACACGCGACAGAAAAGACCTGGTTGAAGTTGGTACGGAGGGATGGCTCTTCCTGAAAAACGACTCCAACGACATCAGCGGAATTCTTAGCGGCAAGAAAAGCTTTAGAAGCGAGGACCTAGACCCCCTTCGAAAAATGTTTATTAGGCGGCATGTTTTCCTTTCGAGCTTAAATGTCAAATCACTCACATTCGTAATTCCAGATAAGAGCGTTGTATGCTGGAAAAAAAGGATGGAGCCGATGATCCCATCGACAAACCGTCCTGCTGTTACATTGCGCGATCGTTTAGATCGATATAATCCGAGATGTTTTGAATATGGTCTGTCGGCTTTCGACGGTCTTGATCAAGGCGATTTGGGTTTTTTTCGTACAGACGTGCATCCATCCAGCTCAGGGCGCATTGCGCTCTTCAAAAAGATCGCGGAGTTGCTTGAGGTAGATGTAAATTTGAGTTGGTCTAACGACGGACCGATGGAATTCTCCGGTGATCTAGGGGACAAACTTGATCCGCAAGAATCGGAATTAACGGTGTTGTCTAAGCCTGTCTTCGAGACTGTCAGATTACTCGATGAAGTGACGCCCGCTTTTTCGAAGGGGTTGCATCTCACCGGCAAGAGGATGGTTCATGAAAGTTCTGCCGTGAATGGGTCAACTTGCGTGTTGATTGGAACATCGACAGCTTACCACGTGGCTCAAGAGTTTTTTGCCACCTTTAAGCATGTGCATTTCTATTGGGGAAACGATGTTGACGACGATTTCGTGCGATTAATTCGACCCGACTATGTAGTCTGCTTAATAGCAGAACGTTTTCTTTCGCCCCGAATTGTTGACAATCAGGTCTCTATTCCCAGCGGATGGTAGTAAAAAGTCAACAAACCGTAAACGGGAATTGGTTATGAGTACGATTGAGCACTCTCCGACGATTGAAGCTGATTTTAAGATAATATCTGAGAGTGAACTTTTTGATCGAAGCTTCTATGTTCGGTCAAACGCGGACGTCGCAGAAGCTGCGATTGATCCGCTGATGCATTTTTGCCAGTACGGTTGGCACGAACATAGAGATCCTGCGCCTTTCTTTTCGATGCGGTATTATGCAGCGGCAGTTTCTCGCAAAGAACGAATCATAGGAAATCCATTTGTCCATTACATAACAAAAGGTCAGAAATCCCAGTTGCGGACGAGGCCTGAACATATGGGGCCGATAGAAGTAATTCCGACGATTAAAATATCTCAGTGGCCTGGACTGCTGTCGCGAAAACTTGCTGCAGAAATTGATGTGATTGTTCCTGTTTATCGCGGTCTACGCGACACCGCCGCTTGCTTGTATTCTGTTCTTTCATGTGAAGTTAAGGTTCCATTTCGATTGGTCGTCGTGAACGACAAAAGTCCAGAGGGTAAGCTCAACAAGCTGTTAAAGGCGCTCTCTGAAAGAGGGCTATTCCACTACATCGAGAATTCAAGTAATCATGGTTTTACCTACTCAGTGAACCGAGGTATGCAGCTCGGAATCGGCTGTCACAAGATTCTTCTGAATTCAGATACAATAGTCTATGACGGTTGGATTGATAGGATTGTGGCTCACGCCGCTAACAACGAGCGGCTTGGTACCATTACGCCTCTCTCGAACAATGCGACTATCTTTAGTTATCCAGACACTAACTCTAGCAATAACTATTCTGTTGAAGTATCGCTGGCGTCAATTGATCTGCTGACATCGGTAGTCAATCGAGGCCGTATATTTGACGTCCCGACGGGCGTCGGATTTTGTATGTATATAGATGCTAAATGCCACGAAGAAGTGGGAGATTTCGATGAAGCCACTTTCAATCGTGGATATGGCGAAGAGAATGACTTTTGCGTTCGCGCAAGTTCTGCTGGTTGGAGAAATGTTGCGGCAGCTGATGTCTTTGTTCGCCACACAGGCGAAGTATCCTTCGCGCTTGACGCGGGAACGCAGCAAAAATCGGGTTATATTGCTCTTCTGAAGAAGCATCCTAGGTATGAAAGTGCTGTAAAGCAGTTTGTTACGCGGGACCCTCTGCGAATTGCTCGGCGAGTAATTGATCTGGAGCGATTGCTTTTTGGTTTGAAGCAAAGGCGAATTGCGATTTTTGTAACGCATAATCAAGGTGGCGGAATCGATACTCATATCGCCGAAATAGCAAAAGGATTAGAATTAGAGGGTATCGGTATTATCGTCTTGTCGCCGAATAGGGTGAATGCGTCTGAAATTTCGTTGAACCTATTTGGCGCCACCCTGTACTTGCCTAACTTGCGCAATATCGACGAAGCGGAATTCATTTCCTGGATACTCCCGCGTCTAGTCGAGTCTGGCCTCGAAGTGGTGCATCTTCATAGTGCGGTGGGCTTCAATATTTCAGACGCAGAGTCTCTGATTAAAAAGATAGCCGACAGCGGCGTGCGTGTAGTAGCGACGATGCACGATTATTCTGCAATATGTCCTCGCCATCAGCTTGTTGATGATGGAGAGGATTATTGCGATATCCCTTCGCCATCTGTATGTAACGTCTGCATAAGCAATCTAAGTTATGCAGGGAGAAACGGTCGGAAGCCGGATATCTTGAAATATCGTCACCAATACGCGAAGATGCTATCTCACGCGAAGAAGATATTCGTTCCGTCGTCCGACACTAGAGATCGAATCCGGCCTTACTTAGGTAAACTTGATGTGCAAGTAAGGAAGCATACCGAGAACAATCGCAGCGTGTCGGTCGGTCGCACTTCCGATTTTCCTTCGCATGAGGCAGATAAAAATAGACCGTTAAAGGTTGTTACCCTTGGTGCCATTGGTCCGCATAAGGGCTCTCTCGTAATATTTGGCTGTGCCGCTGATGCGGCGAGGCGTAGTCTCAATATCGAGTATCATGTTGTCGGATATACAAACATCGACGAGAGATTATCTGATGTAGGCGTTAAGATTACTGGGCCGTACTACTCTACGTCTGAGCTGGCAGAGCTTGTGAAAGAGATTAAACCAGACATTGCATTCTTTCCCTCTATCTGGCCTGAGACCTATATGTACGCTCTTTCAGACGCCATGGAACTAAGGATCTTTCCAGTTACTTTCGACATTGGAGCGCAAGCTGAACGCATTGGAGCTGTCGGCTGGGGTGCACTGATTGACGTGCAGGACCGTTACAACTCCGAATTTATCAATGATAGTCTAATTTCCATGGGCATGCGCCTCCGAAGCGAGGGGTTTCCGGAGGCGCAATCCGATTTCAAAACACGTGGTAGTTTTGTGGATTACTATCAATATAGTAATGAAAGTCTCTAGATGTCCGTTATCGTCAAAGCCAATCGAGACACCTTTCTTTTAGCCCTGCCGATTGATCTTTCTGAACTTTCAGACCAAGAGAAAGTCTCTGTATCCGCAGGTTGTCGCCTCGCCGTTTCCGCTATCTCGGAAATAGATGGATGTTTTAAAGTGGAGTTAATTGATCACATGATCGGAAATTGGCGCAAAACTTGGTTTGGTAAAAAAGACCATTGGGATAGCAATGATGATGAGCCTAATTCGGATATTGAATTTGTTAAGAAAAATGCTGACCAGACCCAGGCTGTTGTCGGCCCTAAAACTATAGATTTGTCGAGCGAGAAACCAAACGGCCACATCGACAGTTACTCCCAGACAAGTATTCTCGGTTGGGCATACTACCCCGCGCATCCTGATCTGCGCGCAAATGTGCATTTCTTTTTCGATGGTGCCATGAAGGGATACGCAGTCGCCAATCGCTTTCGTCCCGACGTTCAAAAGGCTGGTCACGGTGACGGAAGCTGCGGTTTCGATTTCGTTCCGCCAGAAGGTGAATTTGACGAGGCGACGACGATCGAGGTGCGGACGTCAAACGGCCAGACTATTGGGGTCTTCAATAAGCTTGATCGTACTTAGCCTATATTAGCGAGACCGGTTTAGCTAATGCGTAGAGGTGGCCGGGAACTGAGTGTTTCTTGACGGCGGTGGAGTATAGATGGACTTTTATCACGGCAAATCCGCCTTATCCCACGTCACATCAGACCTCACGGTTTTAGCTGGGATGCCTGCGTGGATTGAATTAGATGGCATTGGCTTTGATACAACTGAGCGGGCTCCGACGATCGAATCTCGACCTAATTGAGTGCCAGGCAACAGCATTGCATCGTAGCCAAGCCAAACGTGCTCTTCCACAATAACTTTTCCGCCAAAATCATTGATTCGCTTGTTGTCTGATAAATTCAGTATCGCATGCATGTCATCGCTAAAGATTCTGATGTTTGCCGACCACAATCCGTCACTTCCGATAAAGATGATGCCGCCGTTTCGGCAATTCACGCGTGGTCCGGATGTGGCTGCTGTCTTATCTTCGATAATGATTGTTGAGTTGGGTCCACAAGAATACGAACCGTCAGGCATGTATACGTCGTTTCCCAGTATCACTATCGAGCATGCCCCCCAAAGGGTTATCGTAGGTGGGGTGACGTTCTTTCCAATTATGATCACAGATCTTTGTGGAACAGGTTCGCCTTGATGCGTTGCAATGCGTACCGGAGCTTCAGTGGCCGAGAGCAGGACGTTTTCGTTGACGTGCCACCAATCGGGTAGCCCGTTGCTCATCACCTTCAGATCCTCATTCATCAAGAGGGACTTTGTAGTACGCAAAAAGTCTTGAATTCCTAGTTCTTCTACGCGCTTCGCAATGGCTAGTCGTGCACGTGATTGGGCTTCCATGTTTTTATCACTCCGATCAACCGCTGTTGCAAATAATCTAAATATTGCTCATTTGTAGTTTTTTGGCATCTGCATTAGGAAGAAAGCCTCGTTTTAATTTGCCGTCACTCGGCTGGCATATTCTCGATCCGATCATAACAAGAAAGCATTGCGTCGAGTATCCAGACTTTGAAATTGCGAAATCGTAGCTTGTCTTGGCGACCAAACAAACGTTTGTTATATCGTTATGCAATTGCCCGCTGTCCCCGGATATCTAACGTTAGCAGCCGAATGCCACGCCGTTCATGACAGCCAAGCCCCGCAAGCGCGTCTCCGTGGCCGGTTCGCCCCTATCGACCGCCTTGTCACGTATCGACCGCGCCATCTTCACCGGCTTCGTCTACGACCCAGGCGATCTCGCGCGGACCTTCACCGTCGAGCTGCTGCTCGACGGCCTGGTGGTGGCCACCGCCCATAGTGACAAGAGGGTGGCGGCGCTGGTCGAGGCCGGAATCGGCGACGGCTGCTACGGCTTCACCATCGGCCTGCCGGAGCAGGGACTCGCCGCGGCGCAGACGGTCGAGGCGCGGCTGGCCAATGGCGGGGCGCCGGTCGGGCTGCCGATCGCCTGCGCCGCCGCCGACCCGCCCGATCCCGGCGCCCAGGCCGGCGACCTCAAATGGCTCGGCGGTCTGCGGTTCGATGGCTGGCTGGCGCTCGATCTGAACGACTCCGTCGACATCCTGATCGATCAGCAGCCGGTGATGCGGATCCGGCCGTCTGGCTGGTCCCATGTGGAGCTGGCCGGCGGAGTCCAGGCGGTGAAGCGGCTCGACCTGCACCTGCCGGAGCGGTTTGCCGACGGCCGCGTGCATTGGCTGTCCGCCACGGTCGACGGCCGTCATTTGACACCCGATGCCCTGCCGTTCGTGGCCTTCGACAATGGTCTGGAACAGGCGCTGCAGGGCCTCGGCCGCTGGGACAGCGAGCGCTTGCGCGGCCGGCTGTTCGACCAGCTGGTGCCGGCATCGCTGCCGTTTTCGGCCTATCAGGCCTGGAAGGAGCGTTTTCCGCCGGACGCAGGCCGTGCCTCGCCGCTGAAGGCCGCGGTGATGCTGGTCGGCGACCATCACGACCACCACACCGACGGGTCGGTCGAGAGCCTGGAAGCGCAGCTTCATGCCGGCTGGACCGCGGTGTCGCTGCCCGGCCGCGGCGTCACGCGCTTCGATCCCGCCGCCGCGCTGGCGTTCCTGTCCGGCGAAGCCGCCGACTGCGATTTTGTGGTGTTCTGTCTCAGCGGCACGGTGCTGTTCGAGGGCGCCTTGCAGGCGCTGGCCGGCGCCTTCGCGACCCATGACAATGCGCTTTGCGTCTATGCGGATATCGACGTCCAGATGGCCGATGGCTCGGTCTGGCCGCTGGCTTTGCCGGCCTTCGACCGCGAGCGCATGCTGGAGCAGGGCTATGCGGCGCATTTCTTTGCGCTGCGCCGCGATGCCGCTCTGGCAGGCCTGTGCGGCGCGGCGTCGCTCTACGACCTGTTGCTCCGCGCCGCCGACGCGGCGGGCGCCTGCGCGATCCGCCATCTGCCGGGGGCGCTGGCGGTGATGCCGCCGCTGGATCTCGCCGTGGCCTCCGCCGAGCTGGCGGACGCGACGCGCGCGGCGCTGCAGCGGGCGCACAGCCGCGCGACTGTCGAGCCGACCGCGTCCACGGTGTTGCCGGCGGTTCGCGTGCGCCGGCCGTCCGGTCCGCGCGCGCGCACCACCATCATGATCCCGACCCGCAACCGCGCCGCACTTTTGCGCCGCTGCATCGAGTCGATCCTGCCGGCGGTGGAGCGCTGCGGGGCCAGCATCGCCATCATCGACAACGATTCCCGGGAGGCGGAGACGCTGGATTATCTCGCCGGCATCGTCTCGGACCGCATCAGCGTGATCCGCGCGCCCGGCGCGTTCAATTACGCCCGCATCAACAATCTCGCGGCGCGGCAACTCGACGCCGACAATCTCTGCCTGCTGAACAACGATATCGAGGCGGAAGACGACCTCTGGCTGGCGGAATTGCTGTCGCGGCTGGCCGATCCGGAGGTCGGCGCCGTCGGCGCCAAGCTGGTCTGGCCCAGCGGCGTGATCCAGCACGGCGGCGTGGTCCTCGGCCCCAGCTTCGCCGCGGCCCATGCCGGCAACGACCGGATGGACGGCGATGCCGGCTATGCCGACATGCTCCGGGTCGCCCATGAATGCTCGGCGGTGACCGCGGCGTGCCTGCTGCTGCGGCGGAGCGATTATCTGGCGGTGGGCGGCATGGACGAGATCCGCTTTCCCGTGGCGTTCAACGATGTCGACCTCTGTCTCAAGCTGCGGCAACTCGGCCGGCGCATCGTGTTCACGCCGCATGCAACGCTGCTGCACCTGGAATCCGCCACCCGTGGCAAGGATGAGGCGCCGGACCGCAAAGCGCGCTTCGAGCGCGAATTGCGGATGCTGCGCACCATGTGGGGCGAGGCGCTGATCAACGATCCCTATTACAGCCCGGTGCTGTCGCTGGATCCGTCGCCGTTTTCCGCGCTGGCCTGGCCGCCGCGCAGTTTTGCCGCGCGCATCAACGCGCCGCCGCAGGCGGTGGATGTGCTGCCGGGGATTTAACGCGGTGTTCTCCCACCCCCTTGCGGGAAGGGAAGAGGCTAAGCCGCACCGGACGTCGCGAGGGACGCGGGCGGTCCGAGCCAGGCATCGATCATCTCCGCCACGTTGCCTGTCGGTGTGCCCGGTGCGATCCACAAATCCGGTCCCGCCGTGGAAGCCGAGCCGAACCGCACGCTCGGCAGACCGGACGCTGCGGCCGCCATGCCGATCGGATGGCCGAACACGGTGCCACCGAGTCCGAGGGCGAACCTGTCGATCCCGTAGGCCTGCACCAGGGTCGGGATCTCGGACGCGGTAATGGGCCCGGTCACATGAGTATTCGGCAACTGCATCAGTTTCAGATCGTCCAGGGTGCCGCCGAGAATCACCACGTCGAGGTCCGGGCGGATTGCCAGCAATTGCAGGCCGAGATCCCTGATCGCGCGGAATTCATCGGCTGATGTGCAGAGGGCGATGATCCCGAGATGCGCGCCGGCCGGGTGCGACTTTGCCGGACGCCTCCGGGCCGCCTTCGGCGCGCGCCGGCCGCCAAGCCCGATCTCCCGCAAAAAATCTTCGGCCTCGTCGTCGGCGCCGATCAGCTGGCGGGCGCCGTCCACGAGCGACTGCCGGCACGGCCTGAGCTGCCAGCCCTCATCAGACGGTTCGGCCCATGCGGTATTGGCCACCAGGATGTCATAGGGAAGCCGTTGCGTCCGGATGCGATCAAAAATCTGCGCGGGAAGCTGACTGGGGTCGACCAGTTCGAACACGTCCGGGGCGAGTGCGGCGAGACAGTGCCAGAAGCTTTCCGCGTCGGCGGCAAGCGCCAGATCGAAACGCAATGATTGCGGCGGCAAGGTCTGCGGATGATGCAAGGAGGCCCACATGCGCGCGCCGTCGGGCGACAGCGAGACGACCAGCGTGGGCGATCCCGAGTCTGTCAGTTTCCCGGCCCGCGCCATGGCCACCTCGAACATGGCGCCGGCGCCGCACAGGAGAATACTGTCGACAGTGTCGCCGGTTGCGAGCAGGGCCTGTTCCAGCCGTCCGCGGCTGTCGCGCAGGGGATCCGCCAGCAGGAACGCTGCGCATTCGACGCTGTAGCGCGGGTAGCGATGCGCGAGCACCTTGAGATTCCGCACCACCAGGGAGCGCTTCTCCTGGCGGAACGAGCGCGATCCCTCGTGGCCGACGAACACCGAGGCGACGCAGACATTGCGGAAGCCCGCTTCGGTCGCCCGCAGGCAGAGGTCCACATCCTCCATGTAGCCGCGGTGAAAATCGTCCGAGAGTTCGCCGACGGCGTCGAGGCAGGCGCGCGTCAGGTACAGGCAGAAGCCGATGCCGTTGGGAATGTCCTGCACCACGCCGGCATTTGCCGTGGCCGCCAGCCGGTCGAGGGCTTCCACCTCCGCCAGCGGCGGAAGCGGGTTGGACTTGTTCTTGACCGGGAAGCTGGTGAACTCGCCATTGTTCGACAGCGGCGTGGCGGTGCCGACGCCCGGCGTCGCCGTCACCACGTCGCGCAGCCGGCCCAGCGCGCCGGCGGGCACCAGCGTGTCGGCATTGAGCAGGATGATATCGCCGTCGGTGGCCGCCTGCAGCCCGCGGTTGATGGCGCCCACGAAACCGAGGTTGCGGTCGTTGGTGAGCACCGTCACGTCGCGTTGTCCCGCCAGGGTCGCCAGATAGCGCCTGACCTGCGGATCGGGCGACGCGTCGTCGACGATCATCACGCGTGTGTCCGGTGTCCTGGCCGCCGCCGCCAGCAGGCTGTCCAGGCAGGCCTTGGTCGCCTTGTAGTCTGCATAGACCGGAACGATCACGGTCAGGGACGGCGCCGTTGGCGCGTTACCCGGTGCTGCATCTTTTCGGCTGGGGGCCGGCGAGCGAGATCCCCGGCCGGGAAGCGCCGCGGTGGCGATCACGCTCTCGCTCTGGTGGATGTGCAAAAACTGATGTGCCGCGGAAGCCGGCCGCGGGATGCGAAAGGTGGCGGCGTGGCTGCCATTGTCCGCGAGGGCATGGTGCGGATCCGGCGGCAGGGTGCTGCCATAGGTCTCGGTATCTGAGGTCAGCTCGATCTCGACGCAGGTTCCCGGCAGCCAGGCGACCCAGCCGGTGATCTCGCCGTCGAGAATGTCGACCCGGGCAAAGGTCTCGCGCCCTTGCTCGCGCAGCACCGCAAAGGCCGCGCGCAGTGAAGTTCGATCATTGTCGTGGGACAGGATGGCCGCGGCGGCCTCCGCTTGCTGGTCCTCGTCGCCCCAGCACAACAGCCGCCGTGTCGCCGCCACGTCGTCGGGGTCGATCTCGATCGCCCTGGCGACGTCCCGCAGCGCAGCCTCCCGATGTCCCAGCCGGAACAGCGCCTCGGCGCGCAGCAGATAGACCTGGGAATTCGGCAGGGGCGGGATGCGGCAGCGCCGGTCGGCAAAGCGCCAGGCCGATCGCGAATCGCCGTGGCCGAGCGCGCGCACGGCCGCCCGCTCGAGTTCGAGGTAATGCCGTTCAGTCAGGAGGAAGCCGGCAGGCCTGTCGTCAATGATCAACGTGGCCCCGCCTCGCGCCGGTGCACGCTCAGCCCGCGGGCTTGGCGACATTCTGCCGGCTTCTGAACACCCTTACCCGCCCGGCAGTGCGCTGCACAGGCGCCGCGACCGTCGCTGCCGGCGCCGGCAATGGTGCGGGAGCCTGACTGACCAGTGGTTCGATATTAAGTTTGATGCCCACCAGCGGCTCGCGCCCTGAGGGACCGGCCAGCTTGATGCTCTGGCCGGTGACCCGCAGCGCGGGGGCGCCGAGAAAGATCGCCTCTGCCGTCAGCATGTAGTGGGAGGCCGCGGGCCCGGAAAGCTGCATTGTCACGCCGGTCAGCGGGAGGGCACGGCCGCGTGTTCCGGCGTAGGTGCCGAGCGGCACCATTTGGCCGTCACCGCGTTGCGGCCGTGCGAATTTCACGGCGTAGTTGATGTCAATGTCATAAGGCTTGTTGGGCCAATACAGGCAAAAGCCCTCGATCCTGGCCGGCGCCATCGGCCCGGCAATCCAGGCATTGGCCCGCTCGGAGAGGTCGCCGATGCCAGCCACATGCGCGAGAATACGCACATCGTCCACCGCCGCAGAACCCGAACTTATCATGGGTCCGGAGGACTGGAATTGCGGCGCCGGCGGGGTGCCCTGGGTCAGGGGTTCGAATTTCAGGTTTGCGGCCGTCGATCCGCCGGGTCGCTGAGCCGAGACCGCGACCGTCAGCTTGGCCGGCTGGGCTGCATATACCACCAGGCTGCTGTCGGGGGACCACAGGGTGCCTTCGGTAGCATCGGGACCCACCAGGATCTCGCAGGAGCCGACACTGGAGCGGTCAGGGGTGATGCGTACGACCGGAGGAAATTTGCTGTCATCCGCGGAATTGTAGCGCATCAGGAACAGCCCCGCCGGCAGGTCGATCGTTTTCCTTTGGGCTGTCTCATCCATCGCCGGTCTCACCCCATCATACTCTGTGATAACATCTATATACTGCCTGAGAATGTTGTGCGTTTGAAGAGGGTTTAACGTTAATCGCGGAGTTTCAATGCGATGCATTAAAATAAGCTCGCCATTCCGAAAATTGTGTAATTCTGTCAATCGGGTGTGGCTACCCAGCAAACTGTGGTGCCAAGGGGAGCGCGACGTCCAAATCTATGAACGTTCTATTTGTTCACAATAACTTTCCGGCGCAGTACAGGCATCTGGCGGAGGCGCTCGGACGTGACCCAGGGCATCAGGTCGTCGCGATCGGCTCACGCACCGCCAAGACGATTCCGGGCATCCGGCTGCTGAAGTATGCCAGCGCCAACCGCGATGCGGCGGCGGTGCACCCGTTTGCCCGCCGCTTCGACACCGAGTGTCGGCGCGCGGAGGAGGTGCTGTATTCGCTGTCGTCGCTGGCGGCGTCCGGCTTCGTCCCGGATGTCATTTTTGCGCATCCCGGCTGGGGCGAAACGCTGCCGCTGCGCACGGTGTTTCCGAAGTCGCGGATCGTGGTGTATTGCGAGTTTTACTATGCATCCGAGGGCCGGGACGTCGGGTTCGATTCCGAATTTCCCATGACCGGGCTGGACGGCGACGTCGCGCTTCACCTGAAGAACGCCACGTCGCTGCTGGCGCTGTCGGAAGCTGATGCCGCGGTATCGCCGACGGAATGGCAGAAATCGACCTTCCCCCGGGAATTCCAGGGCAAGATCGAGGTGGTTCACGAAGGGATCGATGTCGATGAGGTCAGGCCGGACCCGGCAGCGTCGATCGAATTGCCGTCGGGCTTTCGGCTGTTCGCCGGTGACGAGATCATCACCTATGTGGCGCGCAATCTCGAACCGCTGCGCGGCTATCATATCTTCATGCGGTCGCTGCCGAAGATACTGCAAGCGCGCCCGCATGCGCAGGTCGTTATCGTGGGGGGAGAGGGCGTCTCCTACGGCGCAACGCCGCCCGCCGGCACCACGTGGAAATCGATCTTCCTGGACGAGGTTGCGGGAAAGCTGGATCTCGGCCGGGTGCACTTTCTCGGTCATGTCCCCCGCGCCACCTTCCTCAGCGTGCTTCAGGTGTCTTCGGTCCATGTCTATCTGACCTATCCCTTCGTGCTGTCGTGGTCGCTGCTGGAGGCCATGAGCGCCGGATGCGTAATCGTGGCGTCCAATACGACGCCGCTGCGCGATGTCATCAACGGCGACAACGGAATCCTGGTGCCGTTCTTCAACGTCGATGCTCTGGCGGACAAGGTCATCGAGGTGCTTTCGACGCCACGTCGCTTCAGCAAATTGCGGACCGCGGCCCGCAAATTCGTCAGCGAGACCTATGACGCGAAGCGCATCAACCTTCCGCAGATGATGAGACTACTGCGCGAATGAAAGTTGGATTCTCCTTCGAGATGGATGTTGAAAAATGTCGACGATAATTGCCGTTGCGCAGCGCAAGGGCGGTGTCGGCAAGACGACGATTGCCGTCTGCGTTGCCGGCGAGCTGCTACGTCATGTCAGTGACGTCGGCCTGATCGATGCGGACAGCCAGGCCTCGGCCTGCCACTGGGCGGCGCCAGGCAATCTGGGCTTTCCGGTCTATGAGCTTGAAGCCGAAAGCCGACCGGTAGGCGAATGGGTGCGGATGGTGCGCCAGATCCCGCACGGCGTGCTGGTGATCGACTGCGCGCCGAACGATCGTTCGCTCGGCGCCGCGCTGGCGGTTGCGAACATCGCCATTGTGCCCTGTACGCCATCGGGCCTCGATATCGAGGCCACGCTGCGCACACTTGACATCGTTCGCCGGGTGCGCGCCAGCCGCCAGGATGCGCTCAAGGTTTTGCTGGTGCCGAACCGGGTGGATCGCCGCACCCTTGAGGGGCAGCAGGTAGTCGACGAGTTGTCGACGCTGGGAGAACCCGTCGGCCCCGCGATCGGCAGCCGGTCGGCCTTCGTGCGGGCCTTTGCCGCCGGGCAGTCGGTGTCGGACATCGCCCGCAGCTCCGCGGCTGATCAGGAAATCCGCGCGCTCACGCAGGAGATTTTGGCGCAGGTGCGGGCGAAATAGTTGCAGCCTGTATAAGATGGCGCGACGCGCAGCATCGTGACGCCGTCATCCGGGGGCGTCCCTGTGCGACCTTAAAATCCCGGATGTCGCCGTTGCTCGCGCTTGCGCGCGATCACCGGCTCATCCGGGCTATGCGCGCCCGCGTGGTTAACAGCCGCTGAAATCCCGCATTCTCATTTGAAGCAAATGCGACCGCCCGCTTGAGCCAAGCGTCAAAACATTTCGCGTAGTTTTTTTCCCATGGGAATGGGGAGAACGACGATGCGGAAGTTGATCAAGGCGGCCTTGCTGATGCTGGCACTGGTTTCGGTGGGTGCGCGCGAGGCCTCTGCGGCCTTGCTCGGTTCGACCATGAATTTGCGCAGCGCCATCGAGCGGATTCGCCTCAGCGAGGCAACGCTGGCGCCGATGGCCTTTACGTTGTTTTGCATGCGCTATGCCGGCGAATGTGCCGCACCCAAGCAGCGAATGGTGTTTCGCGGCGGCGCCACGCGCTTGACGCGGGCGCGGATCGCCGAACTGGTAGAGGTTAATGCCTCCGTCAACCGCTCGATTGTGCCGATGCGCAACGAGCGCGGTGTGGCCGGCGAGGAATGGCTGATCGGCCCGAGCCACGGCGATTGCAATGATTATGCCGTTACCAAGCGCCATCAGTTGATCGCGCGCGGCTGGCCGATGCGCAATCTGCTGCTCAGCGAAGTGGTGACATCATGGGGTGAGCACCATCTGATCCTGGTGGTGCGCGCCAAGGGCGGCGACGTGGTGCTGGACAACATGAACGCCCAGATACGGGGGTGGGCGAAAGCGCCGTATCGCTGGGTGCGCATGCAGACGTCGGAGAATCCCTCGTACTGGGCCGCCGTCGCCCGCAGTGACGTTTAGGATATCTCGAAACTGCAATGTAAGCGCAATTATGAGATATCCGCCGTTCGATAATAGTCGCTCACGTAGGATCCACTAGGTTACCTTTCCGTTGAATGTATTGAGCCGGTCCCGGAAATCTGCACAGGACGATAAGTGGAAACTCTGCCCGACAGCGGCGATAATCGCCGGCGCAGGAGAGACCATGAGCAGACGACCCCGCCGGAACCACACACCGGATTCAAGGTCAAGGTGGCATTGGCGGCCATCAATGGCGATCGCACGATCACCCAGCTGCCGAGCATTTCGATGTTCATCCCAATCAGGTCACGACCTGGAAGGCGCAGCTCGAGGGTGCGGCTTCCGGGGTTTTCGGGACGGGAGGCACAGCGCCGGCGGAGCCTCCCGCCAAGGCGGTATTGCTGAGCGCAAGACAATGATCGAACGTGAGTACGACCTGTCGATCACACGGCAGGCGGAGGTTTTGCAGATCAGCCGCAGCAGCGTCGATTATCTGCCGCGTCCGGTGCCGGATGCCGACCTTGCGATAATGCAGCTTCTGGATCGGCTGCATCTGGAGTTTCCCTTCGCTGGGTCGCGGATGTTGCGCGGCCTGCTGGCTGCCGAGGGGTGCAAGATCGGCCGCCGGCATGTGAAGACGCTGATGCGGCGGATGGGGATCGAGGCGCTGTACCGACGGCCGCGCACCACCCGGCCGGAGCCGGGCCACAAGATCTATCCGTATCTGCTGCGCGGAATGGAGATCACACGGCCAAACCAGGTCTGGTCGATGGACATTACCTACATTCCGATGGCGCGCGGCTTCGTCTATCTCGCCGCGGTGCTCGACTGGGCGACCCGCTGGGTGCTGTCATGGAGGCTGTCGATCACCATGGAGGCTGCGTTCTGCGTCGAAACGCTGCAGGACGCTTTGGCGCGCCACGGCAAGCCGGAGATCTTTAATACCGACCAGGGTTCGCAGTTCACCGGCCAGGCCTTCACCGGCGTGCTTGCCGATAACAGCATCGCTATCAGCATGGACAGGCAAGGGCGCATGGTGGGACAACGTGTTCGTCGAGCGATTGTGGCGCAGCATCAAATACGAGGAGGTCTATCTGCGGGCTTACGACAGCGTCGGCGAGGCGCGACAATCGATCGGTCGCTATCTGGACTTCGACAACGGTCGCAGGCCTCACTCGAGCCTTGACGGTCAGACACTCGATCAGGCTTACTTCAACTCGCTACCCATCCGCATGGCCGCCTAACCCCGGCAGAGACCCACTTTATCGACGTGGAAAATCTGTTCAGACAAGCGGGACCACCTCAACCTTAAAATCCCGGATGTCGCCGTTGCTCGCGCTTGCGCGCGATCACCGGCTCATCCGGGCTATGCGCGCCCGCGTGGTTAACAGCCGCTGAAATCCCGCATTCTCATTTGAAGCAAATGCGACCGCCCGCTTGAGCCAAGCGTCAAAACATTTCGCGTAGTTTTTTTCCCATGGGAATGGGGAGAACGACGATGCGGAAGTTGATCAAGGCGGCCTTGCTGATGCTGGCACTGGTTTCGGTGGGTGCGCGCGAGGCCTCTGCGGCCTTGCTCGGTTCGACCATGAATTTGCGCAGCGCCATCGAGCGGATTCGCCTCAGCGAGGCAACGCTGGCGCCGATGGCCTTTACGTTGTTTTGCATGCGCTATGCCGGCGAATGTGCCGCACCCAAGCAGCGAATGGTGTTTCGCGGCGGCGCCACGCGCTTGACGCGGGCGCGGATCGCCGAACTGGTAGAGGTTAATGCCTCCGTCAACCGCTCGATTGTGCCGATGCGCAACGAGCGCGGTGTGGCCGGCGAGGAATGGCTGATCGGCCCGAGCCACGGCGATTGCAATGATTATGCCGTTACCAAGCGCCATCAGTTGATCGCGCGCGGCTGGCCGATGCGCAATCTGCTGCTCAGCGAAGTGGTGACATCATGGGGTGAGCACCATCTGATCCTGGTGGTGCGCGCCAAGGGCGGCGACGTGGTGCTGGACAACATGAACGCCCAGATCCGGGGGTGGGCGAAAGCGCCGTATCGCTGGGTGCGCATGCAGACGTCGGAGAATCCCTCGTACTGGGCCGCCGTCGCCCGCAGCGACGTTTAGTATATCTCGAATTTAACGCCAGAATAACATATCACTCACTATAACTTGTTATCATATACCCCATCACAATAGAGTTTTGTAGTTGCCTGCAAGGGCCGCCACAGATTTGTTTGGGGGCAATGGTTTATGACATACAAGATTTCCATCCTCGTCACCGGCGGGGCCGGCTATATCGGCTCCCACTGCAGCAAGGCCGCTGCCGAGGCCGGGTTCATGCCGATCTGCTATGATAACCTATCAACGGGGCATGCCGACTTTGCGCGGTGGGGACCGCTTATTGTGGGCGACATCCACGACAGCGGCAAGCTCACCTCGGTCATCCGCGAACACAATGTGCAGGCCGTGATGCATTTTGCGGCGTTCAGCGCCGTCGGCGAGTCGGTTGTCGATCCGCAGAAATATTATTTCAACAATGTAGCGGGTACTTTGGCACTATTGCGCGGCATGCGCGACGCGGGTTGTGACAAGCTGGTGTTTTCCAGCACGGGCGCGGTGTACGGCAATGCCGGTCGGGATCCGATCCAGGAAAGCGCGGCTGGCCAAACGGTCAATCCCTATGGTCGGTCAAAATGGATGGTCGAGCAGATCCTGACGGACTATCGCGCCGCCTATCAGTTCAACTCTGTTTGCCTGCGCTATTTCAACGCCTGTGGAGCTGACCCGTCGGGGTCAATTGGCGAACGCCGCGACCCCGAGACTCATCTGATACCCCGAGCCCTGATGGCGCTGCAGGGCCATGTATCGAACTTCGCCATTTTTGGCGAGGATTATGACACGCCGGACGGCACTGCCGTGCGCGATTACATCCATGTCAACGATCTCGCCGCGGCGCATGTGGCGGCGCTGCAGCTGTTGCTGAACGGCGGCAGCGGTGGCGCCTTCAACCTCGGCACCGGCGTGGGCTATTCGGTGCGGCAGATCGTCGATGCCGTGCTAGCCGAGACCGGCCGCTCGGTGCCGCTGGTGGTCCGCGAGCGGCGGGCAGGAGACCCGCCCATCCTGGTGGCCGATCCCGCGCAGTCGGAAACCGCGCTGGGTTTCAAGGCAACCCACTCCGGGTTGCCGGACATCATCCGCTCGGCCTGGGCCTGGCACCAGAAAGCGCATCCGCTTCGGGAGGATATTCGCGAGGCGCAGGCGTAAGGGGCTGCCAGTCTTTTCAATGCGCCAGTTTGCGCGATTGTTCAGTGCAGAGCTTTCCTCACCCTTGTCCACCTGATCCAGGCAATCTGGTGCTTTAAGAAGAGATCGATCCAACGCTTGTCGCGCCACCTGAGAAGCTCAGGGGCGCTTGTGTCCGGCAAAGGACGAAACAACTCCGAGAATTCTTCCGTCTCGTCGATGGTCAAACCGCACAATGGCAGTTTGTCCAATTGTGCGTTGTGCACCGCACCGCTCCATTCAATCTGTCGCTGCAAAATCGGGACCGTCGTCGCCGCAGTTAGCACATATCATGTAATATGACGCATCCCCCATTTGGGGTAGTCGTCCTTTGATCTTTTTACCTCTGGTTAGCGGGCAATCGCCAATCCTACATTTGAATGATATCATGTTGACACATGAGAGGGTCTTGGTTCAATTTTCAGCGCCCCGCCGGACATCGACGTCGTTGACAGAAACTTCAAAGGATATCGCGACGGCCCATCCCGAGGTCGAGTTTGCTTTGGTGCTGGCGCGCACCATCGACGCCGTGCGGAATGACCCGGAGCAGCTACGCGGCGCGATCTACGAACTGGCGCGGCAGAAGCTGCAGGAACAGTTTGTTTCCGACGATCCGGAAGAAAACCGGCTGTTGCTGGGCGCGCTGGAAGTCGCCATCCAAGGCGTCGAGGCGCATTCCCGTAAAATCGCCGGAATTCAGCTGTTTCCCGCCGCGACGATTTCGGGACCGGTGCAGAGCCGGCGAATGGCAGGCGCGCTGGAAGGCCGCCAGCAGGCGCTGACCGCCTCCGATGACGTACCACGGCTCGAGCGGGAGGGCCTGATCGGCACCTCGGCCAGAGCTGCAGCCAGCCCGAAGCCGAACGCGGACCGTTCGCTTCGGAAGCGACTGGGCGCGCCGCTTCGTTTCCTGGTGCTGCTGCTGGTTATCGGCGTGGTGGCGCTGGTGATCCCGCGCCGCACCGAGATTGCAGCGGCCGGCCGCCAATTGATGGCGCGGGCCAGCGCGCCTGCCGCGCCCCAGCCCGTGCCCGTCGCGGCCGCGCCACCGCCGGCCGTGTTGCCGCCAACTGCGCTGCCGCCGGGCATACCCACCGCCTACGGCATTTACGCGGTCAATGCCGGCAAATTATATGAGCTGGAGCCGCTGCTCGGCCGAGTTCCGGACGGCCGGGTGGCCATCTCGGCGGCGATCACCAAGCCCAGCGCGGTGCTGGTGCCCGACGGTCATGTTAAGTTTGTGGTCTACCGGCGCGATTCCGCGAGCAGCGCGCCGGACCAAGTCGAAGTGCGGCTGATCGCGAAAGTCGTGCAAGCCACCACTTTTGACGCCACGGGAAAGCCGGTGACGGCGCCGGCGGAAGACAGCTGGGTGATCCGTAACGTCTCGTTTCCGTATCGTACGGCGCCGATCCGCGATAATGCGGAAATGTTCGAGGTCCAGCCGCGGGATCCGGATTCGGGACTGAGCCCCGGCCGCTACGGCCTGGTTGTCAAGGGTCAAGCCTATGACTTCACGGTCGAGGGCCCGGTGACCGACAAGCGGCAATGCCTGGAGCGGCTTGTGGCCGCCAACGGCGTATTCTTTTCGGAATGCCAGAAGCAGTCCTCACCATGAGGCGGAGAGTATGTCACCGCCACATACTCTGCCCCATCCTGAGAGCTTGTAAAAACTACTGATTTTTACAATTTTCGACCTGATTCAGATCAAAGAAGGTCCGCTCAACCAGCCCGCCATCATGACAAAGCCGGAAAACTCTAATTGCCGGTGGCCCAAAGTTCGGTCTCAGAGCAGCGCGCTGTTCACCATGAAGGGCAGTGAATGCTAGCCCTCTGCATCTTCCGGAGCCAGGAACGGTTGCATCGCCGCGGCGTGCTTCTTTTCGAACAGTTCGAGCCAGCGGGTTTGTTCGGTAGCAGACCAAGTGTGATCGGCTGCGCCGGGCGCAGTCGACGCAAGCCTCTCAAGCCTGAGGAATTCGTCGGTTTCCTCGGCTGAAAGACCCAGCAATGTTCCCGGACTACAAGAGTCTTCTATCGAACGTATCATAGGCAAAATGCTGATCGAAGCCGCGGGACCGGTCAATGAGCATCTGCCCTTAAGCTAACTTGTCAAGGTTACCGGGAGCCATATCATGCAAAACATGTTGCCAGATAGGTTCATATTTTAGCAGATGCCAGATCACAGCCCGCCAGCCACCCGCAGCAGGTACTTGCCATAGGCGCTCTTGACGATTGGCTTGCCAAGACCCTCGAGCTGGGTCGCGTTGATCCAGTTAAAACGGAAGGCGACTTCCTCGGGGCAGCAGATCTTGTAGCCCTGACGTTTCTCAATGACGCGGACATAGACCGCGGCGTCCAGCATGTTGTCGGGGGTGCCGGTGTCGAGCCAAGCGAAGCCGCGGCCCATCTTCTTGACGTGCAACGCGCCGCGCTCAAGATACACTCGGTTGACGTCGGTGATCTCCAGCTCGCCGCGCGCCGACGGCTTTATGTTGGCGGCGATGTCGACCACGTCCTTGTCGTAGAAGTACAATCCGGTAACGGCCCAATTGGAGCGCGGCTGCGACGGCTTTTCCTCGATCGATAGCGCGCGGTCGGTGTCGTCGAACTCGACCACGCCGTAGCTCTCGGGATCACTGACGTGATAGGCGAACACCGTGGCGCCGCTCTCCTGCTTGGTGGCGCCCTGCAGCAGGTCGGTGAGTTCGTGCCCGTAGAACAAGTTGTCGCCGAGCACCAGCGCCGAGGAGTGCCCGTCGACGAAATTCGCACCGATGATATAGGCCTGCGCCAGGCCATCCGGGCTCGGCTGCTCGGCATAGCTGAACGACATACCCCATTTGGCGCCGTCGCCGAGCAACTGGCGGAATTTCGGTAGGTCGGCGGGGGTCGAGATGATCAGGATGTCGCGGATGCCGGCCATCATCAGCGTCGACAAGGGATAGTAGATCAGCGGCTTGTCGTAGATCGGCAACAGCTGCTTCGACGCCGCGATGGTCATCGGATGCAGCCGGGTGCCGCTGCCGCCCGCCAGGATGATACCCTTGGTAATTCCGCTCATAATTTTATTTCCCCTGAAATTCCGGTAGCAGGCGTGCGACGGTCGCCGGCAGCGAGTCCCGCCAGTGCGGCAGGCGGACGTCGTGCGCCTGCGCCATCAGCGCATTGTCGAGACGTGAGTTGGCCGGCCGCTTCGCCGGAGTCGGATAGGCCGAGCTCGGGATCGGGATGACGCCCGCCGCCGGCCCACCCCGTTCGCGGGACGCGGCGAAGATCGCCTCGGCGAACTCCGCCCAGGTTGTGTCGCCGCCGCCGGTCATGTGAAAGGTACCGCGCAGTTCCGGCGCCTCTCGGCGCGCGAGCAGGTTTTTCGTCACCGCGATGACGGCGTCAGCGATGTCGAGCGCATTGGTCGGCGTGCCACGCTGGTCGGAGACCACCGAAATCTCGTCGCGCTTGCCCGCCAGCGTCAGCATGGTGCGGACGAAATTCTTGCCGAATGGGCTGTACACCCAAGCGGTGCGCAGGATCGCGTGATTGCCAGTGGCCGCCGCGACGGCGCGTTCGCCGTCGAGCTTGCTCTGGCCGTAGACGCCGACCGGGCCGGTCGGGTCGGTCTCGCGATACGGACGCTGCAGCGTGCCGTCGAACACATAGTCGGTGGACAGATGGACTACGGGAATGCCGAGTTGGGCCGCGGCGCGCGCCACGGCGCTTGCTCCGGCGCCATTGACCGCATGGGCCAGCTCCGGTTCGGTTTCGGCGAGATCCACAGCGGTATAGGCGGCGGCGCTGACGATGGCGTCGGGACGCAATGCCAGCAGCGCGGCTTCGACGGCGGC
The DNA here is from genome assembly GCF_007018645.1 of Tardiphaga sp. vice154. Taxonomy (NCBI): domain Bacteria; kingdom Pseudomonadati; phylum Pseudomonadota; class Alphaproteobacteria; order Hyphomicrobiales; family Nitrobacteraceae; genus Tardiphaga; species Tardiphaga sp. vice154. Next base: position 3,573,305 of record NZ_CP041399.1, on the reverse strand, counting down.
GGGCTGCGCCAGGTCGACCTCGGGGCGGGCGACGAGGTCGAGCTGGATGCCGGCGGCGGCGGCGCGTTCCAAAAGGGACTGCACGACCTGACCGTTTCGTCCGGTGACGGCGATGCGCATCGGGCTACTCAAAATAAGTAGGAAGTGACTTGAAGGCCGGCTGTCCGGCGTCCTTGTCGGACAGCATGGCGGTGCAGCCGTTCAGCGGCCAGTCGATCGCTAGATCGGGATCGTCCCAAGCGACGCCGAGATCGTTGGCCGGCGAATAATAATTGGTCACCTTGTAGAGTACGTGGGTGTCGGGTTCGAGCGTGCAAAAACCATGGGCAAAACCAATCGGGACCAGCAGTTGCCGAGCATTTTCGGCTGATAAGGTTTCGCCGACCCATTGACCATAGGTAGGCGACGAGCGCCGGAGGTCGATGGCGACGTCGAAGATACTGCCGCGCAACACGCGGATCAGCTTATCTTGCGCCGCCGGATGGCTTTGGAAATGGAGGCCGCGGATGGTGCCGGTCTCGACCGAGGACGACTGGTTGTCTTGGACAAATTCTAGTTCGATGCCGTGCTCGTGAAAGCGGTTGCGGTTGTAAGTCTCGGAAAACGAGCCGCGCGCATCGCCGAATCCTTTCGGCGTGATTAGCTTGACGGCCTCGATCCTGGTCCGCGTAACGGTCAACATGCGTGCCCCACTCGGTGCTAGAATTGGAAGATGTACCTAGACGGCGACGCCGAGTCGCTCGCCGCGGTAGCTGCCCGAGCGCACGCGCTCCCACCAGTCGCGGTTGTCGAGATACCACTGCACAGTCTGGCGCAGCCCGGTCTCGAAGCTATGGCGCGGCTTCCAGCCAAGCTCCCGGGCGATCTTGGCGGCATCGATGGCGTAGCGCGCATCGTGACCGGGGCGATCCGTGACGAAGCTGATCAGCTTTTCGCGCGGGCCGATTGCGGCATTGGGGGCGAGTTCGTCGACCAGTGAGCAGATCGACCGGACCACGTCGATGTTGGTGTGCTCGTTGTGGCCGCCGATATTGTAGCTCTCGCCAAGCGCGCCGCGTTCGGCGACATGAAGCAGCGCTTCGGCGTGATCGTCGACATGCAGCCAATCGCGCACATTTTCGCCGGCGCCGTACACCGGCAGCTTCTTGCCTTCGAGCGCATTGATGATGGTCAGCGGGATCAGCTTTTCCGGGAAATGATAGGGACCATAATTGTTCGAGCAGTTGGTCATCACCACCGGCAGGCCATATGTGTGGTGCCAAGCCCGCACCAAGTGGTCGGAGCCGGCCTTGGATGCGGAATAGGGAGAGTTCGGCTGATATGCGGTGTCTTCATAGAAGAATCCGGTGGCGCCGAGCGAGCCGAACACTTCATCGGTGGAGATGTGATGGAAGCGAAACCCTTCCTTGCGCTCCGCCGGCAGCGCCCTCCAATGTGCCAGCGCGGCCTGCAACATGGAGAAGGTGCCGACGATGTTGGTCTGGATGAACTCGCCGGGGCCGTCGATCGAACGATCGACATGGCTCTCCGCAGCCAGGTGCATTACCACGTCGGGTGAGAATTCGGCGAAGATGCGACGCATTTCTTGGGCATCGACAATATCGGCGCGTTCAAAGCCATAGCGCGGATCGGTCGACACGCCGGCCAGCGATTCTAGGTTGCCGGCGTAGGTTAGCTTGTCGACGACCAGGACCTGATGGTTCGTGCCTTCAATCAGCCGACGTACTACGGCGGACCCGATAAACCCGGCGCCTCCGGTGACAAGGTATCGTTTCGTCATTATTGTATGCCAATAAGAATTATTAATGTGATAAACAATAGCTCGTTAGGTTTGCTATGTCACTGCGTCGGGTTGGATACTGAACGTTTGAGTTAATAGCAGACGGAATGTGTCACAGAGAGTACGGAATGTGACACACAGAATAACGGGTTGGGCGGGGAAAAAATTGGCGGTGCTGGCCCAAAATCTATGCACGGCAGGGCTATGTGGGCCCTACCAAAGAGGCGAGGAAACAGTGCCATGGCTGATCGCGCTATCAGGATCAAAAATATCCGGACCGACATGGGCATTTTGCTGGAAGAAATCCGAACCGAGATATTTGAACAGCCGTTTCAGAGGATGTCAGCCGCCGATGTGCATTGCCTGAACGAGATCGTGCATGGGCTGCAGCGAAATTTGACGGAGCTGATCGAGCAGCTGGACGGTGTGGGCCGAGACAGATTGCGGGCGGTCCCGGCCCGGTGCGAACTTCTGCCTCGCTGATCGGCAGGTACCGTTGACGCCTCAATCAAATTAGCCGCGCGACATGTAATTTTCTACGCAAAAACGTGTCTGGATATGAATCTCATCCTATCCCAAATTTGGGGCGCCATGGCAGGAGGACCCACGCACCCGGATTGCGCAGCGATTTCGGGTTTTGTTTGAATGGTTCCCAAACCGTACGACGCAGTGCAAGACACCGTCAAAGGAGAGCAAGGCGCGATAATTTTTGCATCAAATCTAATCCATCGCCCAGGTTTCGTTCGGCTGCATGGCAGCTTTTCGATCATCCCGCAGCTTGGCCTTCACCCGTAGTTTCGGCGTTTTGTTGCGCAATTGCAGGCCTAATTCACGATAGATGCGCTGTGTTTTGTTCTGGCCGAGTTGCCATCCCTCACGCCGCAGCAGCACATGAACACGCCGGTAGCCGTAGCGTATCCGCGTCTGGCAAATCTCTCTGATCCTGATCTCCAGGCTGGCCTGATCGGATCGACGCGATTTGTAGTGATAGGTTGAAGTGTCGACCTCGAACGCCCGGCAGGCGCGCCGGATAGAGACGCCCCATTCACAACAGATCCCGTCAACGAGCTTGCGCTGGCGAACAGGCCTCAAATTTTTCGGCGGATGACGTCCTGCAGCATCTCCTTGTCCAGCGACAGGTCGGCCACGATCCGCTTCAGCTTAGCGTTCTCGTCCTTGAGTTGCTTCAACCGCCGCATCTCGGTCGGCAGCAAACCATCTTATTTTTTCTTCCAGTTGAAGTAGGTCGCCGCGCTGATCCCCGCCTTCCGGCAGATGTCCGCCACCGGCATGCCATCAGCGCCCTGTTTCAAGATGAGCGCCTTCTGGGCCTTCGAAAATTTCGATGCCTTCATCGCTCTCCGCTCCTTCCAGCCGGGGAAGTCTAGCGGAAAACTCTAGCCATAAGTGGTCCAGTTTGCGGCTCAGATCAGCCTCCTGAGCTTACTTTCGGGCGCCGGAATCCACTGGCTGCTCCGGTGATCCTACTCCTGATCCGGGCGTTCCGATCGGTTGACCGTTGGCAGAATGGCCGACGCCGACTCCCGGTGCGCTGACCGTGTTTGGCGACGAACTCGGCAAGGTGCTCGATCCATTCACTGCAGACTGTGCACTTGACGCCGATCCTGTGCCCGTAGGCTGTGGTGAATTCGTAGTCGTGGAAGTCCCAGACGTATTGTTTTTAAACTGGGCACCAGGCGTGGTTGGAACTGCTGTTGATGTTCCTCCAGTCGCTCCCACGGAAGCGCCGTTCGCGGATCCCGACACACCAGCCGAACCGCCGCCTGCGGCACCCCCGCCGGCGCCTCCACCGGCCCCTTGAGCAAAGGCTGGTGCCGCTGACGCGAGAAGCGCCATAATGAGGATCACGTTTTTCGAGGCCATAGCCGTCTCCCTTCGATTGAGCCGGGACAATCCGCGAAAACTACCGTTAGTTCCGCGGTAGCGAATTTGACCCCTGCGCTCTTGCAGAACCACTATTCGCGCATCATCCAAGGCCCGGTGAGGACGTCGAGGCGCCGACGATAAAGCCTCACGAAGGCCCCCACGGCCCCAATGGCGATAATAGCTCCGATTAGCCAGATCATCGATCGACTCCACAGCGTTGATGCATGCGCCACCGGGCAGGTGAATGCCGCAATTGAAAGCTTTGGTTAACCCTACTGGCCGTACCCACGTGCTCTTGCACAACGAGGCAGGCGGCCGTGAAACGACCGCCTGCTTGAAGTCATCGGGTTGGGGCTGTGCCCTGCGCGGCGCCGGCATTACGGGCCGCCTGTTCCGCCGAATTACTTGCAGGAGCAGCCGGTGTGACGCCTATGTTTGTCGAACTCAGCGAGTTATTGGCGGCGGCGCCGGGGCTGTTCGACATGCCGGTGCTCAACGATGGCGAAGGGTTCGTGGTCGACGTCGATGACGTACCGGCAGCACCCGCGTTGCGAGCGCCTTGAGCGGCGTTGTTGGAGGCCGGAGCAGAAGTTCCGGGATTTGTTTGTGTGTTGGTGCCTATTCCGGAACCAGCCGAGTTGCCGCCAGCGGCCGTGCCCCATGCTGGATCCGGCAGATGTTCCACCAGCAGCTGTACCAGTTCCTGACGACGCTGCGCCGGACGATGCCGAACTACCGGCATCAGACCCGCCGCTGCCGCCGCCGGCACCACCACCTCCTACGCCGCCGCCTTGTGCAAGGGCAGGGGCGTCGCTTGCGAGGAGCACTGCAACAATGATCGCGATTCGTGAGGCCATGACCCATGCGCGGCAAGGCTGACTCAGTCCATCCTCTTGAGATAGCTACTGTGCAGGCGACATGGTGTAATCCGGCCATCGAAGCAGACCATGATCGCATTCTTGCTGACGCGTTTTCCAGCGATCCTCACGACAATACCTGTCCGATCGCGCATCTTTGGACTTCTCTGTCTTCCCAGCTCGCTTAGCTCAACTCGATCGCCGGGTGACAATTGCATAGGGGTGATCCGCTCTGTGCAGGTGCTAGGACCAAAGCTGTGTTGAGTCGATTAATACACGCTTAATGTAGCGCAGGCGCCGCACCCCGACCGTTCCAAAAGCGTCACCGATGTCACCGCAACCGGTGCTTAGGTCCCGGATTACCGAAAACCGCACCGTTCCGCTAGATAACACCTCCGCGGTCGCGCAGACAGCCGCGGGCCGGGGCTTAGCCATACACTGACATCGCCGTGAGGGCGCTGGCGACGGCGATGGCGAGCGCGACGAAGCCGCCGAGCCCGATCAGGAACCCTTCGAGAGTACACATCACCGCACCTCCGACGGTTGAAGCCTATTTCTGTCGTTTCACGCATCGCAAGAGTCGGATCGCGCAGTTCCGGGCCTGAAAGGGCGCGGGCGACAATCTGAATCTGATCACCAACCAGACCTCGCCGGCACCGCCGGTGCGGTCGCTTCCGCATGGAGAAGTGCAATGCCGATCAAGCTCATGGCCGAGGCCGTGCGGGCAATCTTCCCGCGTGCGCCGCAGGCGGTCGTCGATGCCTCCGTGGCGAAGCAGGACGTGCTGACCCGCGCCGGCATCGACGGCACCAAGACCCGGCTGGCGTATTTTCTCGCCAATATCGAGCACGAGTGCGGCGGGTTCACGATTCCGAACCTGACGGAAAGCCTGGCCTATACGGCGGCCCGGATGGCTGAGGTGTGGCCGAACCGGTTCAACCGCGGCAAGGACGCGCGTGGTAATTTTATCCCGGACCCAAGCAAGGTGACGGCGAAGTACGGCACCGGCCCGGGCTGGCAGAAGGCGGCCTTCGACGACATCTACGGCAGCCGCATGGGCAACCGGCCGGGCACGTCCGATGGCTCGACCTTCATCGGCCGGGGCGGGCCGCAATGGACGGGCAGGGACGGCTACGCAGCGCTGGAACGCCTGACCGGCCTGCCGGCGGTCTCGACCCCGGCGATCGCCTCAAGGCTCGACATGCAACCGGAGATCTGCGCGGCGTTCTGGACCTGGAAGGGCCTCAACCGCTTCGCCGACGCCGGCGACTTCGTCGGCTGCGTCAAAATCTGGAACGGCGGCACCAACGGCTTGAAGGATCGCCAGAGCCTGATGGCCGGCAACGACCCGATCCTGAAGCGGCTCGGCGCGCTCGATGCCGTCGCCGTCATCCTGCCGCCGACGCCGGTGCCGGCCGCGGGCGGCGTGCGCTGGGTCCAGCAGGCGCTGAACAGGCTCGGCGCCAGGCTCGAGGTGGACGGCGTCGCAGGGCAGCGCACCACGGCCGCCTTGAAGGCGTTCCAGGTGGCCCAAAGCCTCACCGCCGACGGCATCGTTGGCCCCGCCACGACCGCCGCGATCAACATGGCGCTGGCCCAGGCGGCCACGCCCGCTCCGGCGATCCCCGGATCCGGCCCGATCGTCGTGCCTGACATCACAGTGCCGCCGGCCGGCACCGTGAAGCCGGGCCTCGCGTCGACGTTCTGGGGCCGCGTCGTCGACCTGTTCAAGCCGAAGGCCTGACATCATGGACCGCCATCACGGGCTGCCGCGCGCCTTCGACCTGTCGCGGCTATCGTATTTCCTCGACTTCGCGCTGGTGCCGCTGGCGGCGGTCTGGCTGCTCGTGACGTCGCCGGATCCGCTGTGGCGCACCCTGGCGCTGGCGATCGCCGGCGTGCTGGTCTGGACGCTCGCGAAATACTGGATCCATCGCCTCGTGTTTCATGGCCGCACGCCGTTCGAGCCGATGCACCAGATGCACCATCGGCTGCCGAAGGACATGATCGGCGTGGCGAGCTGGGGCACCTTCGCCAGCTTCGCCGTTGTCTGGCTCGGCTGCGGCGCGGCGTTCACCGCCGGCTTCATGCTCGGCTACCTCATCTATTGCGCGATCCACGTCCGGATGCACCACGGCGATTCCGCGCGGTTCGGCCGCTACACCGCATTCATGTTCCGCCATCACGCCGGGCATCACCGGGGCGGGCGCGGCAATTTCGGCGTGTCCGTCCCGGTGTGGGACTGCGTGTTCGGCAGCTATCGAAAGGCATGAAAATGAAGATCGCCATCTATGTCGCGCTGGCCGCGATCCTGCTGTGGTATGTGCTCGGCGGGCGCGCCTGGCTGAAATCGAAGCCGTGGGCGGAGGGCTTCTTCGCCGCCATCGAGCCGATCGAGATCCTGCTCTACCGCAAGTTCGAAACGATCCTGTGGGCGCGGCTTAAGATGCTGGTCGGCGTGGTGCTGACCGTGCTGATCTATCTCGGCTCGCTCGACCTGACGCCGATCATGCCGTTCGTGCCGCAGCAATTCCACACGCCCTCGTGCAGGCGCTCTACAACCTGCTGCCGATGCTGATCACGCTGGTCGGCATGGCCGACGAGAAGCTGCGCAACACATCGACCATGCCGATCGAGCTGGTGGCGCTGCCCGACAAGGTCGTCGCGGACAATCCATTTGTGGCCGAGGCCGTCGCCGTGGTCGCCGAAGCGAAGGCGGCCTGACCATGCTGACAGCTCTCGCGGCCCTGCCGGCCATCCTCGGCGCGCTCGCTGGCATGGCTGTTACAGAACGGGTCGGCTCACAGCTGCTGTTGAGAGCACTTCAAAGCTTTTCCACCTTTAGTATGGAGGCAAGCGCGGAACTTTTCGGGGTATTGCCAAGCGTATGCCCAATTTCCAAGGCCCGCGGAACGAGCTGTTTCTTGAGCTTCTGCGTAACGCCCATTTGAATACTTCGAGTAGTCGATCGCCCATCCCGATTTGACCAACCACTCTCCAATGTCGACACCGCCAACCAGACAGGTTGCCACTGGCCGCCGGTACCTATCTCTGCTCAATTCAGTGCAAGATACGGTCTGGTGGGCAATAAAACCTGCCAACGCATTCGCGGCGAGCGCGCCGCAGCGAACATTCTTACCAACCTTGTCGAAGCAGACCTGAGGCGACTCGACCGCATCGACGCCCCAGATCCTGATGCGAGTACCGTGCATCTCAATTGTGTCGCCGTCGGAAACCACCACCTGTCCGACAAAGTCAGCAGCCTCGGAGACCGCGGGTGATGTTAGAAAAATCAACAAAGCCACCATGTGAAATCTTGAGATCAAAATGCACCCTTCAGGCCTGAGGGGATTCAATATTACAAGCACGAGACTTCCTGTCTAGGAATACCTCAGGTGTCGCCGCAGCCGCCCGACGTTCCGCCGGAGCATATAGTCTGGCACAGCGCTCTTGCAGAATTAGCCAAATCTGACCATCGCCGAACGGCGTCGACCGGAAGCGCCAAGAAGGATTCCGAGAAGGTGAGCCCGTCGTTTGACGGCGGCTTGCGTGCGATCCAGCGCCGCGCTTATTTCGATCAGCGAATGTCCCGCTACGGCAAGTTCCCGCAAAAGCGCGTCGCCATCAGTCGTCCAAGGTCGTTTTCTCAAAATTCACCTGCGTAAAGCGGCGAGACTACAGACCAATATGGGTGTAGCGCAAGACCGGCGCGCTCCTGCAGAATGTGACGCGGTGACGGTCTGCCTCCTTGTCGACCGACGGAGGTCTAGCCGTTACCGACAGACATGATTTCATCGTAGGCGGCCTGGTGCTTCACGTAGAGCGACAGCAAGCGGTCGGGTGACGGGGTGTCCGAGCCGAGAGGCGCGATGCTGTCAAGGCTTTCGAATTCCTTCGTTTCCTCGGGCGTCAGTCCGACGAGTACGGACGTGCCGGCCTCTGTAATGTAGCGCCGCGGGTACATCGAAAAACTCCCCTATCAGGCGTCAATAGGTCCCACTTGGAAATATCTCGCAACTGCAGAATGACATTAACGTAACTTGTCAGGGTTACTGCCACGCCCAGCGCTCTTGCAAAACCAGCGTGTGCGCATGTGAAGGCCGGGCCCAGCCCGGCCTTTGGCATTTGTAGGGACGTTATTTTCCCCGCCGGATCCCCGCCTCATGACCCTTGCCCGAACTGCGCTGCGCCTGTGCGTGGCCGCCTGCCCTAGATCAGATTTCGCTCAGTCGTACTGTAGTCCTTCATGCAGAGGACCGTATCGCGGTGTCCGGCCTGCGCCGGGTGCTTGCTGCCGCTATCGACAAGATCGGTCCAGAACTCGGCGATCCCAAAGATGTTAAATTCACCGTCGAGACGCGGGATGTTAATACTCACCCAACTGTGACCCCATGTTCTAGCGAAGCGCCCGGCTAAGCGCTTGATCCTGCTTGAGAGAGCATATTGACCCCGGAGCCGATCGGAGCTCGGACCCCTCGCCGAATCACATTCCAGCTCTCGCAAGAAAGCTTGTCGGCCTGCCGCAGCAGGGCCTCGCCACGCGTCCGCATCTCGGCGGCCTGGTCGGCGAGGATCCTGGTCATCCCTCGCGCCACGCGAAGCTCCTTCTTCAGCGCCTTCCGGTCGCCGCCAGACATGAGGGTCGGATGGTGCTTCGGCGACATCTCACGGCGTGTCGTAGGACGGCCAACAGCCATCGTCCTCATGGCTGCCCGTGCGCATCTGGCAGCTGTCGTTGAGCAGTCGCCGGCCGACGTCCTTCCAGACCGCGTGCTGTCCGTAGAGCCGCTGCGCGTCGGTTGTTTGGATCTCCACGATGCGGTCGCAGCGCCGGCAGGAGACCCTCAGGACGTGGCGCGGGATCTCCGACAGCCGGCGGTTCTGGATGGGCACGCCTGGCCTGGCCTTGGCGACGGGGGCCGACAGCACGGCGTCCCAGTATGCGTCAGGCATCGGATCGCAAGGACCGGCGGGCGTCGCCGGCGCACGGCCAACCCCGGTGTTTTCCCTAGCCGCGCCAAGCGCATCGCGCCTGTTTCCGGGCTGTTCAACCCCAGTAGGCGCGGCCTGCATCCGGCGGGCTGTCTCCTCGGCGCGGGCCTGCTTTTCGGTTGGAAATCGCCAATCGGCGCATCTTCGGCTTGCCATGGCGGCGTCCTCTCTCGGTGATGTCGATTAAGAACATAAAGAGAACATCGGAGTCGAGTCGGAACCTTTAATGGCAAGCGCGTCATGGGAAGTTTTGCGCAAAAGATTGCCCTTCCGCGTTGCGGGTTCCCGTCAGATTCTACCTCCGACGGCCCCAGCAGGGGCGGCACGCTGAAACCGAAAACCCGCTAGCGCGACAGCAGAAATTCACGGGAGACGACCATGGATGACAAGAAGGCTCGCTCCGACGCCGTCCGCTTCGCTGTGGCCAATACCGAAATCGAGGGCGGGCAGGTCCTACCGGAGACCGAGTCGGCGCTGGACGAGTGGGCGCACGGAGAGATCGACGACGACGAGCTGATGGAGCAGACGCTCAAGAAGTTCGGGGCGGGAGCCTGAGTTGTCCACAGGCGAGCCGTGTCAGGTTTCAAAATATCTGACCCAAAGCTGACCCGCGCCTAATCTGACCCAGTTTGGGGCAGAAAAAACAAAGGCCCCGAAGGGCATTTTATTTAATGATAACAAGATGGTGGGGGAAGAAGGACTCGAACCTTCGAAGTCATAAGACGGCTGATTTACAGTCAGCTCCCTTTGCCACTCGGGACACTCCCCCGCTCCACGCCATCGACCTCAGCCCGCCAAGAAGCGGCTGGACGGCCATGGATGACGCTAAAACGAACGCCCGATGACGGGCTCCCGGTTGGCGGTTTATTGGGGGAAGGGCGGGGCAAAGTCAACCGAGCCGGCGATGAATCTGCCGGCAACCGATTAACGGGAACCGGCCCCGCATCCCCCAGCCTGAATGTACCAAACCGGCTTCGCCAGCCATTATGCGGCTCAACCTTCCGGTGCCAACGGGCTGGCATGCTGGCACGCCAATGGCAGCCTCGATTCGGCCCTACGCCAGCGCATTGTTCGCGATCACCTGCCGATAGAACTCCGCGCTCAGCTTCGGCGTTCGTTGCTGTGTTTCAAAATCGACATGGACCAGCCCGAAGCGTTTGTCGAACCCGTCCGACCATTCAAAATTGTCGATCAGGCTCCACTGAAAGTAGCCCGCGACGGGCACGCCGTCGGCGGTGGCGCGTTGTAGCTGGGTCAGATAGTTGCGCAGATACATGATGCGGTCGAGATCGGCGATGCTGCCATCGGCCAGCACACGGTCGGTGGCCGAGGTGCCGTTCTCGCTGATATAGATCTCCTTCACGCCCCACACTTTGGCGACGTTGCGCGGCCCCCAATACATGGCTTCAGGCCCGACCCGCAGCCAGTCGGATTCCATATGCGGAAACGACGCCGGAAACGGCAGCAATGAAAAGCCGGCCGCCGTATCGCTCGCCGTCACGTAATGCTGCGGCATGTAGATGTTGAGGCCGAGGAAATCGAGCGGCGACGCGATGACCTTCATTTCCTCGGCGGTGAAGCGCGGCGCGTCGGCGCCGGCATAGGCGAGGAAAGCGTCGGTGTAGCGGCCCTCCAGGATCGCGGTGAGATAGCCGGCATTCATCTCGCGGGTGGCGATTTCGGAAGCGCGGATATTGGCCGGGGTCTCGATCGCCGGAACGCAGGAGACGACGTTTTCCGCAAGGCCCACGCGGGTGCCGGCGCGGCCTTGCGCACGGATCGCCTGCACGGCGAGGCCATGACCGAGCGCCACGTGATGGCGGATCTGGTTGAGCACCGGCTGCGGCCGCTTCAGGCCAGGCGCCAGTTCGACCGGGCCTGGGCCGTAGCCGAAGTCGATGAAGGTGGCGGCTTCGTTGATGGTGAAGACGTTCTTGACGCGATCGGTGATCTTCGACGCGACGTAGCCGGCGTAGTCGGCAAAGGCCCTGGCGGTCTCGACGGACTCCCAGCCGCCGAAGCGGTCCTGTAGCGCCTGCGGCAGGTCCCAGTGATACAACGTCGCAAACGGTGTGATGCCGTTGGCCAGCAATTCATCGATCAATCGGTTGTAGAAGTCGAGTCCTTGGGGATTGGCGGCGCCGGTGCCGTCGGGAAATACCCGCGGCCAGGCGATCGAGAAACGATAGGCGGTTGTGCCCAGCGCCTTCATCAGCGCGACGTCTTCCTTGTAGCGGTGGAAGTGATCGCTGGCGCGGTCGCCATGCGCGCCGCCCCGGATCTTGCCCGGTATGTGCGCGTAGGTGTCCCAGACCGAACGGCCGCGTCCGTCTTCAGTCGCCGCGCCTTCGATCTGATAGGCCGACGTGGCCGTGCCCCAGACAAAGCCGTTCGGAAACGACCTGGTTGCCGGCTTCTTGTCCGCAAGAGCCATCGCCGGCGTGGCGGCAACGGCTCCCACCGCCAGCGCGCTGCCCGCCAATCTTCGTCGTGTCAATTGATAGGTCAACGGGTCTCCAGTCGGTCAATCGTTCGCCAGATGCGGGCGGCTTAGCGTGCCGGTCAGATGGGCACACCATAATAGTCGTCAAGGCCCTTGGTGCGCGTCGTATCCGCCCAATTCCATTCGCCGTTGGCGGCCTTCGGCGCGCCCTTGATCTGGTCGATGGTCACCAGGGTCTGGTAGCCGCCGAGTTCGACATTGTACTTCAGCGACGGCCACGGCAGCGGATAGTGATCGTCGCCAATGCCGAGAAAGCCGCCGAACGACACGACGGCGTAGGATACCCGGCCGCTGCTCTTCTCGATCATCAGGCGCTCAATGCTGCCGATCTTGTTGCCGTCGGCGTCGAACACCGCGGAGCCCTGTACCTTGTCGCTGCCGATCAGGCTGACGGTTTCGTCTTCGTTGGTCATGAGGTTTCTCCCTGTGCGAATGCGCGAGAAGAAAACCTGTGGTCGCTACAATCGTTCCGGCCTTCACGGCACTGAAACATTATGCCGCGCGTGCATTAGCGACGCCTCGTTAACCGCCGCGAATCTTTTGCTATTTATCTTGTTGTCTTTCGTCGCGACATGCGTATACTTTTTTTCTTCGGCACAGCGTCGCGCTATGTTTAGCGCGCGCCGCGTTACATAGCATCCATGTCAACGGGCCCGTCTTCTTAGGCGGGCCGTTGCCATTTGAGGGGGCCTTTTGCGATGACTCGCTCCAACCGGATCGACCATATACGGCTGACCTCGCACCCGGCGCCGGGCGCGAAACACGACTTTCCGATCCGATGGGGCGCGCCTGATGCGCGCGAGCGCGGGCCGGTGATTGGTACTGTGTCGCGGCCACAGGATCGCAATGTGATAGGCACGCATGGCGGCTCCTATTCGGTGTATCGCGCACTCGCCGTCTCCTCCGGCGCGCTCGATCCGATGCGTCGGCCGGACCTCACCAATACGTTTCCCGCGGCCACCATCGGTCCGTTCGAACAGTGGATCGATCCCGCGAAGATCGTTTCGCTGGATCCCTTCGGCCATCTTGTTGCCGAGAATTTTGCGACCGAGATCGCCGAGGGTGTGGACATCCGCCCGAGCATCGCTATCACCCGTGCGCGGCTCGATCTGATCGAATTGCAAAGCGCGATCGCCGCCGGCCGGCTGAAGGTCGATAATGACGTCGTGCATGCCAATGGCAGTGTGTCGGTCGTGAAGATCGCGATCGATCCGGTCTGGCATCTGCCGGGACTGGCGGCGCGCTTCGGCACCACCGAGAACAATCTGCGCCGGCAATTGTTCGAACAGACCGCGGGCATGTTTCCCGAACTGGTGACGCGGCCCGACTTGCACGTCTTCCTGCCGCCGATCGGCGGCATCACGGCCTACCTGTTCGGCGACGTGACCAAGCTGCCGGACCACACCACGAAAATCACCTGCCGCGTCCATGACGAATGCAACGGCTCCGACGTGTTCGGCTCCGACATCTGCACCTGCCGGCCCTATCTGATCCATGGCATCGAGGAATGCGCCAAGGCCGGGCAGGCCGGCGGTCTCGGCGTCATCATCTACAACCGCAAGGAAGGCCGCGCGCTTGGCGAGGTCACCAAATTCCTGGTCTACAACGCGCGCAAGCGCCAGGAAGGCGGCGACGCCGCCGCGCAATATTTCGAGCGCACGGAATGCGTCGCCGGCGTACAGGACGCGCGCTTCCAGCAATTGATGCCGGACGTCATCCACTGGCTCGGGCTGAAACGGATCGACCGTTTCATCTCGATGAGCGACATGAAGCACGATGCGCTGACGAGCCAGGGCGTCGAGATCGTCGAGCGGGTCTCGATCCCGGACGACATGATCCCTGCCGACGCGCATGTCGAGATGACCGCGAAGAAGGCCGCGGGCTATTATTCGCCGGAGCCGGTGCTGCCGCAGGATCTGCAGGACTCCGTTGGCCGTTCACTGGAAAAATATTGAGAGCTTTGCGGTGAATTCCTTGTCTCCGGATACCTCGGCCGCTCTGTCGCTCTTGTCCGCCCGCGCGGTGCGCGAGCGGGCGCATCGTCTGCTGGCGATCGGCCTCGACGACAAGCTTGCCCACTTCCGCATCGACCTCGGCCGCATGGACGCCGCGGTGGACCTCGTGCTGGCGACGACGCGCGCGGCCTATCCCTCGCTCGACGTGCCCTTCCATTCGCGCTGGCGGCATTTCGTCACCGGCGGGGACAACCGTTGGGCCGCGCTGGCCGACGCGACCGCCTGGAAAGACAAAGCCGCGCGCGCGCGCGCCGAGTTCGATCTCGCAATCGTCAGCGTCTTTCTGGATGCCGGCGCCGGTCCAAGCTGGCGCTATCAGGATCCGAAAACCGGGCAGGCGATCGGCCGCTCGGAAGGGCTGGGGCTGGCCAGTCTCGCGATGTTCGCCAGCGGCGCGTTCTCCGCCGATCCGGCGCAGCCATTGCGCGCCGACGCCTCGGTTCTGCAGAAGCTCTCCGTCGCCGATCTGCAAAACGGCATGCAGGTTTCCGACGCCAATCCGCTGGTCGGCATCGAGGGGCGCGCCGACCTGCTGCGCCGGCTGGGCTCGCTGGTGGCGTCGAAACCGGACGTGTTCGGCATGATTGACACGCCGCGGCCCGGCGGGCTGTTCGACCAGATGGTGATGCTGGCGCATCAAGGCAAGCTGCCGGCGCCGACCATCCTCTCGGTGCTGCTGCAGCGGCTCGGCCCGATCTGGCCGTCGCGGTTGACGCTCGGCGGCATCGCGCTCGGCGACTGCTGGAAGCACCCGGCGCTGAAGTCCGACGATGCGACCTCTGAACTGATGCCGCTGCACAAGCTCTCGCAGTGGCTGTCCTATTCGCTGATCGAACCGCTGCAGATCGCGGGCATCGAGGTCACCAATATTGACGGCCTCACCGGTCTCGCCGAGTATCGCAATGGCGGGTTGTTCGTCGATATCGGCGTGCTCAATTTTCGCGATTACGCCGACGCGGAACGCGAGCATGACGTGTCCTCGACGCTGGTGGTGGAATGGCGTGCGCTGACGGTGGCGCTGCTCGACCGCCTCGCCGAAGGCATCCGGGAGAAGCTGCAGCTTGACGCGACCTCGCTGCCGCTGGCCAAAATTCTCGAGGGCGGAAGCTGGGCCGCCGGGCGCGTGCTGGCGCGCGAACGTCGCGCCGATGCCTCGCCCCCCATCAGGATCATCAGCGACGGTACTGTGTTCTAATCGAAGGAAGTGCAATGGACGGCGTTACGATCGTTACCCACCCGCTGGTGCAGCACAAGCTGACGCTGATCCGCGACAAGACCCGCTCCACCAAGGGGTTTCGCGAACTGCTCAACGAGATCGGCATGTTGCTGTGCTATGAGGTGACGCGCGACCTGCCGCTCACCGACGTCGAGATCGAGACGCCGCTGACCAGGATGACCGGCAAGGAAATCGCCGGCAAGAAGCTGGTGTTCGCGCCGGTGCTGCGCGCCGGCCTGTCCTTCGTCGAGGGCATGATCGATCTGGTGCCGTCGGCGCGCATCGCGCATATCGGCCTGTACCGCGATCCCGAGACCTTTACCGCCGTCGAATATTTCTTCAAGGCGCCGACCAATCTCGAGGAGCGGCTGGTCATCGTGATCGATCCGATGCTGGCCACTGCCAACACCGCGGTGGCGGCGATCGACCGCATCAAGGAGCGCGGCGCCCGGGACATCCGCTTCGTCTGCCTGCTGGCGGCACCCGAAGGCATCGAGCGGCTGCGCGGCCATCACCCGGATGTGCCGATCTGGACCGCGGCGGTCGACGAGAAGCTGACCGACCACGCCTATATCTGGCCCGGCCTCGGCGATGCCGGCGATCGCGCTTACGGCACGCGCTGACGGCAGGATGCCGCGAATTCCGCCAGCGTGACGGGCTCGCGTCCCAGCAGCCAGCGCAGCACGTTGGGATTGCCCTTCAGCCCGTCGCCAGCATAGCTGACGAACATTTTCGTCAGCGCTGTCACGGCATGCTCATCCATCCCGGCGATACGCGCGCGCGCCTGCCATGCCTTGACAGATTCGGCCTCGGCCCGAACCTCGCGCCCGAGGGCGGCGGCAAACGCTTCGGCAACATCGATCGGGCTCAGCGGCGACGTGCCGGCCAGTTCGTAGGTGGCATTGGCGTGGCCGTCCTCGGTCAGCACTTTTGCGGCGACCTCGGCGATATCGCCGAGATCGATCAGGCTGAGCGGCGTCTCAAGCGGGTAGGGCACGCGGTACACGCCGTCGGTCGTGATCCGATCGAGTTCGCTCAGGATGTTCTGCATATAGGTGGTGGGCTGCAGGATGGTCCAGTCCAGTTCCGAACTGTACAGCATCTCCTCGACGCGCATCTTGGACCAGTGGTGCGGCATCACCTCGACATGCGGGTGCAGCACGGAATGATAGACCAGCCGCGGCACTTCGGCGGCCTCCGCCGCGGCGATCACGGCGTCGGCAAAAGCCACTTCATGCAGGCTGACATTCGGACAGACGTGGTAGACTGCGTCTGTCTCGTGCATCGCGCGCAGCAATGCGGCGTCGTCGTCGAGCGCGCCGATCACGACATCGGTCGCGCCGAGCCGGAGCAGCGCCTCGCGTTGCGCGGCGCTGCGCACAAACGCACGCACCGATGCGCCGCGCGCCGCCAGCGCGGCGATGATGGCCCGGCCGGTTTTGCCACTGGCGGCGGTGATCAGGATCATGGCGGGTTCCTCATGCGGGTCAGTACGAGCAGCCGATTCGGGCCAGCGATTTCCAGCAATTCACCGGCTTTCGCTGCAAGGTCAAGCGGCTCGTCCATGAACGCGCCGGCTTTGCAGGGCGGCGCGTTTTCGGTTTGCCGCGCGATCCAGTAGCCGTTGCGCCATACCCGCGCCGTGGCGTGCATACTGGCGTTGCGCAATGCCGTGACGCATACTGCGTTCCGAACGATCGACCGCTGTAAGGCTGTGGCCCTGGTTGATTTCAGGGCCGCTTGCCGGCCGAGCCTGGAAGTGATGACTGATGCGTGATGTGATCGTTGTCGGCGGAGGTTCGGCCGGTGCCGCCGTGGCTGCCCGTCTCTCCGAAGATGCCACCCGGCGCGTATTGCTGCTGGAGGCCGGTCTCGACTGGCGCGCCGACGAGGCGCCGTGGGAGATCCGCACGCCGAACCCGATCCCGATCATTCACCGTCGCGAATTCCAGGAGAAATGGCAGTGGCCGAATCTCCTGACGCGGCGCGTCGCGGAGCAGGAGCCGCGCTTCTACTGGCGCGGCAAGGGGCTCGGCGGGTCCTCGATGATGAACGGCCAGATCGCGATCCGCGGCGTCGCCGACGCGTTCGACGAATGGGCCGCCAATGGCTGCACCGGCTGGTCGGCGAAAGAAGTCATGCCGCTGTTTTCGGTGATCGAGGACGATTTCGAATTCGGCGACCGTCCCGGCCATGGACGCGGTGGTCCGCTGCCGATCTACCGCGCGCCGCCTGAGAAGTGGGGCGAGATCGATCGCGGGTTGCGCGATGCCGCGCTCGCGTCGGGTTATCACTGGTGCGACGACGTCAACGGTCCGGACGGCGAGGGCGCCGCCTGCTATCCGATCAACAGCCGCGATAGCCGTCGCATCACCACCAATGAGGCCTATCTTGAGCCGGCGCGCGGTCGCGCCAATCTGGAAATCCGCGGCCGGGTGCTGGTCGATCGCCTGATCCTGACCAATGGTCGCGCCACCGGCGTCGTGGTCCACGCCGAAGGGCAGGGCAGCACGGAGATTCACGCGCGCGAGATCGTATTGTGCGCTGGTGCGATCCACAGCCCGGCGATCCTGCTGCGCTCGGGCATCGGCCCGGCCGATGAATTGCAGGCGATGGGCATTGAGGTCGTGCAGGACCTGCCGGTCGGAAAACACTTTTTCGATCACCCGCTGCTGCGCGCCACCGTGCAACTGCGCGAGTAATTGCGCCCGTCCGATCCCGACACCCGCCACACCAATTGCTGCGTGACCTATTCGTCGGGGCTGGCCGATGGCGGCAGGCGCGACATGATC
This sequence comes from Tardiphaga sp. vice154, assembly GCF_007018645.1. Lineage (NCBI taxonomy): Bacteria > Pseudomonadati > Pseudomonadota > Alphaproteobacteria > Hyphomicrobiales > Nitrobacteraceae > Tardiphaga > Tardiphaga sp. vice154. The sequence goes on along the minus strand of NZ_CP041399.1, from coordinate 3,555,263 downwards.
CTGGTCGCCTTCAACCACCGCGGCATCGGCGTGCCTGGCGCGGTGGCGGCCGGCCTGTTCAACGCTTTTTCGCGCGGTACGCTGAAGCTCGCCTCGCGCGACGCGTCGATCGATCCGGTGGTCGAGGAAAACATGCTGGCTGACCCGCGCGACATGCTGCGCATGGTCGATGCCGTCAGGCGCATGGCGGTGCTGTCCACCCAGCCGGCGCTGGCTGGCATCGCCGACTGGATCCGTCTGGCCGACACCGACCTCACACTGCCGCAGGCGGCGGCGCTGCCGACCGCCGAACTGGAAGCGATCCTGCGCCGCGAGACCGGCGACATCCAGCACGCCGCCGGCACCTGCCACATGAGCGGCTTTGCGGACGCAAGTGGCGTGGTCAATCCGGACGGCACCGTGAAGGGCATCAAAGGGCTGCGCGTGGCAGATGCCTCGATCATGCCGTCGGACTGCCGCGCCAACACCCACCTCACAACGGTGGTGATCGGCGAATATGTGGCGAAGATGATGAAGCAGGCGATGGCGAAAGCCGAGCCCGCGATGGTGGTGTAAGCCGAACCTCATGTCGGCGAGAGTCGGAGTGAGGGAGATCAAAGCTCCGTCATTGCAAGGTCAGGGAAAGCCGTTCGGCTTTCCCCTTAGCGAAGCGACGCGGCAATCCAGAAACCACAAACTCCGCAAGAACTGGATTGCTTCGTCGCAAGGGCTCCTCGCAATCACGATCGAAGCGACCGAGCTGATTGCACGAGATTTACCAAGAAGGAAGTTTCATGACCACCACCCACGAACTCCAGATCACCGAGTGGCTGGCCTCGCAGAGGCAGCCGATGATCGACCTGCTGCGCGACGTCGTGAACATCGACTCCGGCTCCTACGACAAGGAGGGCGTCGATGCGGTGGCGGCGCGCTTCGAGCGGCATTTTGCCGAGCATGGCATCGAGAGCTGGCGCGAGCCGCATGAGGTCTATGGCGACGCTCTGCATGCGCAAATCGCCAAGCCCGGCAGCAACGAGAAGCCGATCCTCTTGATGGGCCACCGCGACACCGTGTTTCCGAAAGGCGAGGCGGCTCGCCGCCCCTTCACCATCGAGGGCACGAAGGCCCACGGCCCGGGGATCGCCGACATGAAGGCGGGGCTCGTCATCAACGTGTTCGTCGCCGCTGCCCTGCAGAAATTCGGCGTCGCGCCGTTCCCGATCCGGATCCTGATCACCGCCGACGAGGAGATCGCCTCGCCGTCGTCGCGCCCGATCATCGAGCGCGAGGGCCGCGCGGCGCGCGCGGTGTATAATTCCGAGCCGGGGCGCCCGACCGGCAACATCTGTACCAGCCGCAAGGGCGGCGTGTTCATGCGCTTCGAGGTGTTCGGTCGCGCCGCGCATTCCGGCAATAATTTTGCCGACGGCATCAGCGCGATCGGCGAGCTCGCGCACAAGATCGTGGCGATCCATGCGCTGACCGATATCGCCCGTGGCATCACGCTGAATGTCGGGCTGGTGCAGGGCGGCCAGTCGATCAACACCACGGCGCCGCACGCCGAGGGCCAGATCGACCTGCGCTATGTCGAGCCCGCCGACCGCGCCACCACGCTGGCGGCGATCGAGCGGATCATGGCGACGCCGACGGTGTCCGGCACCACGGCGAAGCTGCATCTCAACGGCGAGTTCCTGCCGCTGATGCAGAGCCCGAGCTCGAAGGCGCTGTTCGACATCTATCGCGGCGCCGCGGGCGATGCCGGCCTGCCGACGCTCACCGGCGAATTCGCCGGCGGCTGCGCCGATTCCGGCTTCACGGCCTCGGTGGGCACGCCGACCCTGTGCGGCCTCGGCCCGGTTGGCGGCAATGTCCACACCGCCCAGGAATGGCTCGACCTCGACAGCATCGTCCCCCGCGCCACCACGCTGGCGCTGGCGATCCTGCGCAGCGAGGCGAAATAGCGCGAAATCGCCGGTTTTGCCGCCGCCGGGGAGGCAAATTGCCGCCTTGCGGGTGTTGAGGCGAATCCGGCGACGTGATACCTGATCGCCAGCGCGGGTGTAGCTCAATGGTAGAGCAGCAGCCTTCCAAGCTGAATACGAGGGTTCGATTCCCTCCACCCGCTCCACTCCCCTATCATGCTGCGTTGATGGCCGCTTCCAGCCGATCGAAGGGCGGCCGCATGTCGCAGACGCGGAGGGCGATGGCGTTGCCGATCGCCGCGGCGACGGGATCCGCGGCGCATCCGTCGGGGCGTTCGACGATGGTGGTCTAGACTCGCCCGGCGCGCCATCATGGCTCAGGCCTTCGATCGTGACGATGTCGCGGTTCGCCACCATGTACAGCGGCGTGGTGCAGGACTGGATCGGCCGGCGTCCAGCAGCACCGTGCAGGGCGCCGCAATTGCCTTGCGCGCAGCCGGCGCGCATTCCCTTCAGATCGAGATCTTGCCGCAACGCCATTAAATTTTGCGCGCAGATCCTACTTCTTCAGGAACTCGCCCGTCTGCAATCGCAGCCAGTGCATGAAGCTGCGAGCCTTTCGGCCGAGCGGCCGATGTTTCGGCCAGGCGACGTAATGCGCGAGCTGGCGTTCGAACGGCGCGTTGAACAGCGGTATCAGCGAGCCATCGTTGATCTCGTTGCGCAGCAGATAGAGCTGGCCCATGGCCACGCCGACGCCCTCGACCGCGGCATGATAGGTCAGCACGGAGCTGGGAAAGCTGATTCCGGCGTCGGTCAGGAGATCCGGACGGTTCACCGCCATCAGCCAGTCCGGCCAGTCGGCGCGGCGGTAGTGGGAGTGCAACAGTTGCACGCGGCGGAGGTCGTCGGGTTCGACCATCCGGTGGGACTTCAACAGCTTCGGGCTGCACATCGGCTGGATCAGGTCCTTGAACAGTAGCTCGCATTCCACGTTCGGCCAGTGGCCCGCGCCGAACTGGATGGCGAGGTCGACCTTGTCCTTCTCGAAATCGATCGGCGCCACCACATTGCTGATGTTCAGCTTGATATGCGGATAGGCGACGTAGAACGAGGGCAGCCGCTGGATCAGCCATTTCGCCGCGAAGGTGGTGTAGACGCGGATCTTCAGCGGCTCGGCGCGGCCCGTCGTCATCAGCCCCGCGGTGGCGTTGGCGATGATCGCGAAGGCCGGCGCGATCTGGCGCTGGAACTGCTCGCCCTCCGAGGTCAGCCGCAGACCCTGCCTGTCGCGCTCGAACAGTCGCACGCCGAGAAAGCTCTCCAGCGTGTTAATCTGCCGGCTGATCGCCGGCTGGGTGACGCGCAGCTCCGCCGCCGCGCGGGTGAAGCTGAGCAGCCGGGCGGCGACGTCGAAAACATGCAGCGGATTGAGCGGCGGCAACATGGCGGTGCACCATTACAAAAGGTCATGACTTGATAACCTTTGTGCAGTTGCCGGTCAAACCGCAGGCTGGGAAACAGGCCATCCCATAACGGCGGCGTTGATCCATGAATTTTGAGCTTTCTGAAGAACAGCAGTCCTTCGCCACCTCAGTGCGACGCTTTGCGGAGGCCAACCTGAAGGACGGCGCGCTGGCCCGCGCGCACGACCCGCAATTCCCCTTCGCGACCGCGAAGCTGCTGGCGAAGCAGGGGTTGCTCGGCATTTCCTTCAGCGAAGAGGATGGCGGCGCCGGCGGCACGCTGTTCGATTCGGTGATCGCGATCGAGCAGGTCGCCGCAGTCTGCCCGCGCAGCGCCGACATCGTGCAGGCCGGCAATTTCGGTCCGATCCGCACCTTCGTCGAATATGCCACGCCGGAGCAGAAGGCGCGCTGGCTGCCCGATCTGCTGGCGGGCAACACCTGCATCAGCCTCGGCATGAGCGAGCCCGACGCTGGCTCCGCGGCAACCGAGCTGAAGACCAGCGCGACCGAGGACGGCGACGGTTACCTGATCAACGGCAGCAAGGTGTTCGGCACCCACAGCCCGGATGCCGCAGTCTATCTGGTTTACGTGCGCTTCGGGCCCGGCGTCGGCGGCATCGGCTCGGTGATCGTGGAGCGCGATACGCCGGGCTTCACGGTCGGCAAGCCGTCGGCCTTCATGAGCGGCGAATCCTGGAGCCAGCTGTATTTCGAGAATTGCCGCATCCCGAAGGAGAATGTCCTGCTCGGCATTGGCGGCTTCAAGAAACAGATCTCCGGCTTCAACGTCGAGCGGCTCGGCAATTCGTCGCGCTCGCTGGCGCTCGGCCGCTACGCCTTTAACCTGGCGCGCGAGCACGCGCTGATCCGCAAGCAGTTCGGCCGGCCGCTGTGCGAATTCCAGGGCCTGCAGTGGAAATTCGCCGACATGGCGCTGAAGCTCGATTCCGCGCAGATGCTGCTGTACCGCGCCGCCAGCATCGAGAGCGGCCTGCCGTCGCCCTACAACACGGCGATCGCGAAACTCGCCTGCAACCAGGCCGGGTTCGACGTCGCCAACGAGGCGGTGCAGATCATGGGCGGGCTCGGCTACAGCCAGGACTCGCTCGCCGAATACTGCATGCGCCGCACCCGCGGCTGGATGATCGCCGGCGGCTCGACCGAAATCCTCAAGAACCGGATTGCCGAAGACGTATTCGAACGCAAGTTCGACCAGCGCGGAAATGCTGCCCGTGCGGGATGACCTGACAAAGCCGACGCTCGGGCAGGCGCTGCTGGCCCCGCGCAGCATCGCGCTGGTCGGCGCGTCCGATGATGTCACCAAGACCTCGTCGCGGCCGCTGCAGTTTCTGCGACGCGCCGGTTACAAGGGCATGGTCTATCCGATCAATCCGCGTCGGCCCACCGTGCTGGGTGAGAAGGCGTGGCCGTCGCTCGCAGCTTTGCCGGAAGTGCCGGATCACGTCTTCATCCTGACGCCGACCGCGGATGCCGTTGCCGCCGCAGAGGAATGCGCGCGGCTCGGCGTTGCCGTGGTCACCATTCTGGCCGCCGGGTTTTCCGAAGGCGGCGCGGAGGGGCAGGAACTGGTCGCACGCCTGCAGGCGCTGTGCGCGACGACGTCGCTCCGCATCCTCGGCCCGTCCAGCCTCGGCGCCATCAATCTGCGCGCCAAGACCATCATCACCGCGAACGCCGCCTTCGCCGAACCGGACCTGCCGAGCGGCAGCATCTTCGTCGCCTCGCATTCCGGCAGTCTGCTCGGCGCGCTGGTGTCGCGCGGCAAGGCGCGCAACATTGGCTTTGCCGGACTGGTCTCGGTCGGTAACGAGATCGATCTCAGCCTCGGTGAAATCTGCTCGGCGACGCTCGATGATCCCGAAGTCACCGGCTACATGCTGTTTCTCGAAAGCATCCGCCACGCCGATGCGCTGCGCACCTTTGCGATCGGCGCGGCCGCGCGCGGCAAGCCGGTGGTCGCCTACAAGCTCGGGCGCTCCGCGGCGGCCGCCGAACTGGCGCTGTCGCACACCGGCGCGCTGGCCGGCGAAGACGACGTCGCCGCTGCCTTCCTCGCCGATTGCGGCATCGCGCGCGTGTTCAATTTCGAAACCCTGCTCGAGACGCTGCCGCTGCTGCAGCGTCTCCCGGCGCGCCCGGCGGGCCCGCGCAGCATGCGCGTCGGCGTCGTCACGACGACCGGGGGCGGCGCCGCGATGGTCGTGGATGAGTTGGGCATCCGCGGCATCGATGTCGTCAAGCTAAGCCATGAGACCTATGATCGGCTGACCGAGGCCGGCGTCGCCGCCGGGCGCGAGCGCATTATCGACCTCACGCTGGCCGGCACGCGCTACGACATCATGAAGGCGGCATTGGAGACCATGCTGGCCGCGCCGGAATTCGATGTGGTGGTGGCCGTGATCGGATCCTCCGCACGCTTCCAGCCGGAGCTTGCGGTGAAGCCGGTGATCGAGAGCGCGTTGTCGCAGAAACCGCTGGTGACCTTCCTGGTGCCGGAGGCGCCTGAGGCGCTGGCGATGCTGACGGCTGCCGGCATCGCTAACTTCCGCACGCCGGAATCCTGCGCCGACGCGATCCAGGCGGCGCTGCAGCGCCGGTCGCCGAGTGCGATGCCCAAACCGCGTGTCGTCGCGGCGAACACCCCGAGGCAGCTCGACGAACTCGCGGCCTACGAACTTCTCGCCAAGCACGGCATGCGGCACGCGCCTGCCGTTGCGATTGCCATCGATGCCACCGCCACCGAATTGCCATTCGCCTATCCGGTGGCTGTCAAACTGCTGTCCGAGGAAATCGCGCACAAGACCGAGGTCGGCGGCGTGGTCCTCAACGTCGCAGATGCCATGCAGCTCGAAGCCGCGATCCGCAAGATCGCAGACAGCGTGCGCGCGCATCGCCCCGATGCCAACGTCTCGCAGGTGCTGGTGCAGCCGATGACCTCCGGCCTCGGCGAAATGCTGCTCGGCTACCGCGTTGATCCCGAGGCCGGGCCGCTGGTGCTGCTCGCCGCCGGCGGCATCTATACCGAGATCTACCGCGACCGCAGCATCCGCTTGGCGCCGGTCACGCTCGACGGCGCGCGGGAGATGATTTCGGAACTCGCGATCACCAGCGTGTTCCAGGGCTTCCGCAACAAGCCGCACGGCGATCTAGAGGCGCTGGCGCAGGCCATCGTGGCGATGTCGCAACTCGCGCTCGATAACGACGTCACCGTGCTGGATGCCGAAATCAATCCGCTCATCATCAATCCGGTGGGCCAGGGCGTCGTCGCGGTCGACGCGCTCGTGGCCCTCGCCGGAACGGAGGAAACATGATCGAAGAACTGCAAACCAGGGTCAATGCCGACGCGATGCTGGTGCAACGCGGCCGGTTCCTGACCACCACCTTCCTGCTCGAGGTCGGCGCGATAGCGTGGCTGATTGCCATCGCGGAAGGCAAGATCGTCTCGGTCACCCGCGGGCCGTTCGTGATGCCGTCGTGGTCGTTCGCGCTGCGCGCCTCCGAGGAGGAGTGGTCGGCGTTCTGGACTGCCAAGCCGCAGCCGGGGCATCACGACCTCATGGCGCTGATCAAGCGCCGCACCCTGAAGGCCGAAGGCAATCTGCAGGTCTTCATGGCCAACCTTCGATACTTCAAGGAAGCGCTGGTGAAACTGCGCGAGACGGGAGCCGCTCGATGACCGTGACCTTCGAGCCGACCATCGGCCGCTATCTGCATCTCGACCTGTTCGGCCGCCAGCATCGCATCTATGTCGAGGAAGCAGGCCACGGCACGCCGCTTTTGTGCCTGCACACCGCCGGGGCCGACGGCCGACAGTATCGCGCGCTGATGAATGATGCGCGTGTCACGGCGAAGCATCGGGTCATTGCCTTCGACATGCCGTGGCACGGCAAGTCGTCGCCGCCGGAAGGCTGGCACAACGAAGAGTACCAGCTCACCTCGGCGCAATATACCACGATGATCCTGGAGATCTCGGCGGCGCTTGAGCTCAACCGGCCGATCGTGATGGGCTGCTCGATCGGCGGCCGCATCGTGTTGCATCTGGCGCTGGAGCACCCCGAAGCCTTCCGCGCGATCATCGGCCTGCAGGCCGGCGCGCATGTCGATCCGTATTACGACCTCAACTTCCTGCACCGCCCCGACGTGCACGGCGGCGAGGTCTGTGCCGCCATCGTCTCCGGCCTGGTCGGCCCCGATGCGTCGGACAAGGAGCGCTGGGAGACGCTGTGGCACTACATGCAGGGCGGCCCCGGCGTGTTCAAGGGCGACCTTTATTTCTACAAGCTCGACGGAGATATCCGCGAGCGCGTCGCGCAGATTGATACCACGAAGTGTCCGCTGTTTCTGCTGTCGGGCGAATATGACTATTCCTGCACGCCGGAAGAGACGCTTGCCGTGGCGAAGTCGGTCAAGGGCAGCCACGTCCAGATCATGCAGGGCCTCGGCCACTTCCCGATGAGCGAGGATCCCGAGAAGTTTCTCGGCTACCTGCTGCCGGTCCTCGACAAGATCAAATGAGCCGGGCGAACCGGTTCAACACGCATCGACACAAAAACAACACTGGGAGCGAAACGTGAAATTGCAGAAATTGCTGGCGACCGTTGCGGTCATGTCATTCATTACCTCGGCGTCGGCCGAGATCTCCAATGGCACCGTCAAGATCGGCGTGCTGACCGACATGTCCGGCCCCTATGCCGACAATGTCGGCGCCGGCTCCGTGCTGGCTGCCAGAATGGCTGTTGAAGACTTCGGCGGCAAGGCCGCGGGCATGCCGGTCGAGCTGGTTTCGGCCGATCACCAGAACAAGGCCGACATCGGTCTCGCGCTAGCGCGGAAGTGGTACGATACCGAAGGCGTCGATACCATCACCGAGGTCGTGTCGTCCGGCGTGGCGCTCGCCGTGCAGCAGCTGTCGCGCGACAAGGACAAGGTGTTTCTGGCCACGGGGCCCGGCACGCCGGATCTGACCGGCAAGGCCTGCTCGCCGGTCGGCATCCACTGGGCCTACGACAATTATGCGCTCGCCAATGTCGCCACCGCGCCGCTGGTGCAGAAGGGCCTGAAGTCCTGGTACTTCCTGACCGCGGACTATTCGTTCGGCCAGGCGCTGGAAGCCGAAGCCGCCAAGGTGGTCACGGCCAATGGTGGCACCGTGCTCGGCTCCGCCAAGCACCCGCTGAATTCGTCGGACTTCTCGTCGTTCCTTCTGCAGGCGCAGGCCTCCAAGGCGCAGGTTATCGGCCTCGCCAATGCCGGCTCCGACATGATGACCGCGATGAAGCAGGCCAACGAGTTTGGCATCACGGCGGGCGGCCAGAGCATCGCGGCACTGCTGGTCAACCTGCCGGACATTCATGCGCTCGGCCTCGCCAGCGCCAAGGGCCTTATCTTCGCCGACAGCTTCTATTGGGACGCCAATGACAAGACCCGCGAATGGAGCAAGCGCTTCATGGCCCGGTTCGGCGGCAAGGCGCCGGGCAGCCTGCAGGCCGCCGTCTACGGCGCGGTCACGCACTATCTGAAGGCGGTCGATGCCAGCAAGAGCGATGCCGGATCGGTCGTCGTGCCGGAAATGAAGAAGACGCCGATCAACGACTTCTACACCACCAACGCCTCGATCCGCGAAGACGGCCGGGTGATCCGCGACATGTACCTGCTGCAGGTCAAGGAGCCCTCCGAGTCCAAATATCCGTGGGACTACTACAAGACCCTCGCCACCGTTCCCGGCGACAAGGCGTTCCGTCCCATCAAGGACGGCAACTGCCCGCTGGTCAGCGTGGCCAAATAAGAGCCGGCATACGAAGCGACCTTCCAACTCGGGCACGGCATTCGCCGTGCCCGTTTCTTTCTGGAGACGAAGATGGCCGATTATCCTGCGCTGAAGCTGCTGATCGACGGCCGATGGTGCGACGGCGCCGGTCGCGCCACCGAGCCTGTGCTCAATCCATCGACCGGCGCCGTGCTCGGAGAATTGCCGCATGTCACCGGCGCTGATCTCGACCTTGCGCTGGCATCGTCGGCGCGCGGCCACGAGGTCTGGCGCAAGACCTCGCCGGTCGAGCGGGGCCGAATCCTGCAGCGCGCCGCGGCGCTGCTGCTGGAGCGCGCCGAAAATATTGCGAGCCTGATCACGCTCGAACTCGGCAAGCCGATCGCGGAATCGCGCGTCGAGGTCGAGACGGCGGCGGCGATCTTCAACTGGAATGCAGAGGAGGGCCGCCGCGCCTATGGCCGCGTGATCCCGTCGCGCAGCTCGAACATCCGGCAGATCGCGGTTCGCGAACCGCTCGGTCCGATCGCAGCCTTCGCGCCGTGGAACGCGCCGGCGATCACGCCCGCTCGAAAGATCTCCAGCGCGCTGGCCGCCGGCTGCTCCGTCATCATCAAGCCGTCGGAAGAAACTCCGGCAACGACGCTGGCGATCGCCGGCGCCTTGCAGGAGGCTGGCCTACCGGAGGGCGCGCTCAACGTCGTGTTCGGCGATCCCGCGATGATCTCCGCGAGACTGGTCGGCTCCAGCATCGTTCGCGGCATCTCCGTCACCGGCTCGACGCAGATCGGCAAGCAACTCGGCGCGCTGGCCGTGCAGACCATGAAGCGTATGACGCTCGAACTCGGCGGCCACGCGCCGGTGGTGATCTTCGGCGATGTCGATCCGGAGGCGGCGGCCTTGTCGGCCGTAGCCGCCAAGTTTCGCAATTCCGGGCAGGTCTGCACCTCGCCGACGCGGTTCTTCGTGCACGAGTCGATCCACGATCGCTTCGCAGCCAGTTTGTCGGAGCTGGCAGACAAGATCACCGTGGGCGACGGCTTTGCAGCAACGACAAAGATGGGCCCGCTCGCCAATGCGCGGCGCGTCGAATCGATGGAGCGGTTTGTGGACGATGCGCGCGCGCGTTCCATTGCCGTGACCGCCGGCGGCGAGCGCTGCGGCAATCAGGGCTTCTTTTATCGGCCGACGGTGCTGACGAATGTCGACGATGATTGCATGGCCTCGAACGTCGAGCCGTTCGGCCCGCTGGCGGTCACGGCGCCGTTCCGGACCGTCGAGGACGCGATCCGACTGTCGAACCGGCTGCCCTTCGGTCTGGCGTCCTACGTCATGACCAATGACATGCGGAATTCGTCCGTCATGGCCGAGGCGATCCAGAGCGGCAACGTCATCATCAACCACTGGCAGGCCTCGCTGCCCGAAACGCCGTTCGGCGGCTACAAGGACAGCGGCGTGGGTTCGGAGGGCGGTGTCGAAGGCCTGCAGGAATTCCAGACGACCAAATATGTCAGCCAGTTTTCCGGCTAATCGGCGTCGCTGTTCCGTTTCTGCATCTCCTCCAGCAGCGCCGCCACCAGCCCCTTCTGCTCCGCCGGCAGCCCGCGATCCTTCGCCGCCTGTTCGAGCGCGAAGGTCGCCTCTGTGTGAATGCGGAAATGGCCGGCGTTCTGCTCGACGCCGCCCGGGGCGTCGCCGAACACCACCTGCTGGCAGCGCGGCAGCGATTTCGAGGTGAAGGCGCGGCAGGATAGCGGGCGCACCTCGTAGACCGTGCAGCGATCGTCGTTGCCAAGTAGCGCGCAGCGCAGCCGTAGCCGGCTGGGTTCCGGCGCGTCGCGCAGGGCGGCGGCGGCCTCCGCCAGCCGTGCCAGCAGCGCGGCGCGCGCGGCCGGCGGGAAGGTCGCGGCAATATGGTCGGCGATCAGCGCGGCGCTGCCGGGCGGCAGCTGGACGTAGAGGTGGCAGCACGGGCTGCAGCCGCTGGCGCAAGCCATGGCCGGCTGGTTGGAGATATGGTCGCGGAAGCTTGATGCGGCGGCCTCGGCGATCGCGGTCGCGTCGCGCGCGGCCTCGGCCATGGTGCCGGATTGGGCCAGCGTTTCCCGAAGCGTCGCCGCCAGCCCGGAGAAAATCCCCTCATAGCGCCCGGCGAGCGAGCGCATCAAATTGCCGACGTCTTCGATCTCCGCCGCGACATGGCGGCTTGCCTGCTGCGAATCCATGCGATGCGTCCGGTTGCGAACCCGCAATAGGCTGGCCGGGCCCGTTCGTCACGGACTATCTGCGCTCACGCCCGCGGCTTGGCCCGCCCAGCGCCAGCACCGACACACCGACGATCCGGGCGATGATCCCCGCGACATCATGGAGATCGCAGGCGCCGTCGGACATCTTGGCCAGCCGCTCGCTGTCGCGGATGGTCTGGTGCGCCATCGCCAGCGCGAAATGGATGCCCCAGTAGATGTCGGCGTCCTCATGGTCGGGCAGGGTGCGGCGCATCGCCGCCGCAAAACGCCGGAGGTGATCGACCTCACGGTTCTTGATCTTGCGGATCGGCGGAACCGCCTCGATCGAGGCGCGGATCATGAAGCGCGCGGCGTCCGAACGCTGCTTCTCCGGGCCGAGGCAGCCGCGCAGCGTTGGGCCGACCAGAGCGGTGAAGATCGCCGCAAGCTCGGCGCGGCCCTTCCCCGCTTCCTCCGCAGCCTTCAGCTCGTTGAGCCGCTCGCGGTTGGTGACCAGACCGCGGGACACGAACAGTTCGGCGATCAGTTCGTCCTTCGAGCCGAAATGATAGTTCACCGCGGCAAGGTTGACGGACGCCGCGGCGACGATGTCACGCATCGTCACATCCGCGAAGCCGCGGGCGGCATAAAGTTGCTCAGCCGCGGAAAGGATCGCCGTTCTTGTGTGGTCTGCCGCCATGAGTGGGCCCTATGCGCCGGGCGCGGGACGGGGAGATTGCAATTCAAACGCTTGTATGAAACTATCGTTTGACCAGCCGCGAATGTCAATTGCCTGCGGGCAGCTGGAAGCGTCGCGGTCATGTCAGTGTCGGTCCTGCTCGCAACTGCAATAACAACAAAAACGCTTGCGGACCTTCACCGACCGGACAACAGTGCCGCCAAATTCGTTCGAAAAAAGATGAGGAACGCCCCATGGATTTCAATCTCTCGAATCGCCAGCGCGAATGGCTCGATCGTGTTTCCTCGTTCATGGACAAGCACGTGCGCCCGGCCGTGCCGGTCTACAAGCAGCAGGACGCCGAAGGCGAGCGCTGGAAGGTGATCCCGATCGTCGAGGAGCTGAAGGCCAAGGCGAAGGCCGAGGGGCTGTGGAACATGTTCATGCCGCCATCGTCGCATGAGGACGAGGAATTCCACGGCGCGGGACTGAGCAATCTGGAATACGCGCTGCTCGCCGAACAGATGGGCCACATCGGCTGGGCCTCCGAAGTGTTCAACTGTTCCGCGCCGGACACCGGCAACATGGAAGTGTTTATGCGCTACGGCTCGAAAGAGCATAAGCAGAAGTGGCTGAAGCCGTTGATGAACGGTGAGATCCGCTCGGCCTTCCTGATGACCGAGCCGGACGTGGCGTCGTCGGACGCGACCAACATTGAAACCTCGATCGTCCGCGACGGCGACGAATACGTCATCAACGGCACCAAGTGGTGGTCGTCGGGCATGGGCGATCCGCGCTGCAAGATCATGATCGTGATGGGCAAGACCGATCCGTCGGCGCCGAAGCATCAGGCGCAGTCGCAGATTCTGGTGCCGGTCGATACCAAGGGCGTGACCATCGAGAAGATGCTGCCGGTGTTCGGCTTCGACGACGCACCGCATGGCCATGCGCGGGTCAAACTGGACAATGTCCGTGTGCCCGTTAGCAACATCCTGCTCGGCGAAGGCCGCGGCTTCGAGATCGCGCAGGGCCGCCTCGGCCCCGGCCGCATCCATCACTGCATGCGGACCATCGGCAAGGCCGAGGAGGCGCTGGAGAAAATGGTCAAGCGGCTGTCGTCGCGCACCGCGTTCGGCCGCAAGATCATCGAATTCTCGGTCTGGGAGCAGCGCATCGCGGAAGCCCGCACCGACATCGAGATGAACCGCCTGCTGTGCCTGAAGGCCGCCGACATGATGGACAAGGTCGGCAACAAGACCGCGCAGCTCGAGATCGCGATGATCAAGGTGTCCGGCCCGAATATGGCGCTGAAGATCATCGACAACGCGATCCAGGCCTATGGTGCCGCCGGCGTCTCCGACGATGCCGGGCTCGCCCGCGACTACGCCTCGATGCGCACCATGCGGCTTGCAGACGGTCCGGACGAAGTCCACAACCGCGCCATTGCGCGGCTCGAGCTGCGCAAATATGCCAATGCGCCGGACGTCTCGGTCGAGACCATGGCCGGCCGGCACTGACGGGGGTTCGGCGTGACTGAAAACGTGCGCAACGACGACGATTATTCCGGCACCAAGCCGGTCGAGGAGCGGCATCGCATCGATGAGCTGCGCCTCGACGGCTTCCTGCAGGAACACGTCGAGGGTTACCAGGGTCCGCTGACCGTCCTGCAATTCAAGGGCGGTCAGTCGAACCCGACCTACCGGCTGAACACGCCGGGTCGCTCCTACGTCATGCGTCGCAAGCCGTTCGGCAAGCTGCTGCCGTCCGCCCACGCCGTCGATCGCGAGTTCAAGGTGATCGCAGCATTGGGCAAGCAGGGCTTTCCGGTGGCCAAGGCTTACGCGCTGTGCATGGATGACGGCGTGATCGGCTCGGCGTTCTACGTAATGTCGATGGAAGACGGTCGCATCTTCTGGGATCCGGCGCTGCCGCAATTGCCCAAGGAAGAACGCCGGCCGATCTTCACCGACAAGATCGAGACACTGGCGAAGCTGCATATGTACGAGCCTGACCAGATCGGGCTCGGCGACTACGGCAAGCCCGGCAACTACTTTGCAAGGCAGGTCGATCGCTGGACGAAGCAGTACAAGGCGTCCGAGACGCAGTCGATCCCGGAGATGGACCGGCTGATGGAATGGCTGCCGACCTCGGTGCCGCAGCAGGAGCGGGTGTCGGTGGTGCATGGCGACTACCGCATCGACAACATGGTGTTCCATGCCACGCAGCCGAAGGTGCAGGCGGTCTTGGACTGGGAGCTGTCGACGCTGGGCGATCCGATGGCCGACTTCACCTATCTTCTGATGCAGTGGACCATGCCCGGCCTCGCCGGCCTCGATCTCAAGGAGCTCAACATCCCGACGATGGAAGAGGCTGCCGAGATCTATTGCCGCGCGACCGGTCGCTCCAGCGTGCCGGACCTGAACTGGTACTACTCCTACAACCTGTTCCGTCTCGCGGGCATTCTGCAGGGGATCGCCGGCCGCATCCGCGATGGCACCGCGTCCTCGGCCAAGGCGATGGAATCGGTCAAGCGCACCGTGCCGCTCGCCAAGGCGTCGTGGGACTACGCGCAGAAGGCCGGCGCGAAATAATAACAAGTTGAATGCAGGGTGGGCAAGGCGCAAGGGCGCCTTTGCCCACCCTGCAGCCGCTGCCGGCGACGACCTGGAAACATCTTGGCTCTTTCTCCCAACATCCGCGGCGCCGTGCTGATGACGGCGGCAATGGCCGGCTTCAGTCTCAATGACGCGCTGACCAAATTTCTCTCGCTGCAGATGAATTTCGGCCAGGTCATGCTGCTCCGCGGGGTGTTCGCCTGTGCGCTGATCGGCGCGCTCGCCTATCATCAGGGCGCGCTGCGGCCGTGGCGCATCCTGCTCAAGCGATCCGTCGCGTTGCGGGTGTTCGGCGAGATCGGCGGCACCACCACGTTCCTGGCCTCGATCACGCATCTGCCGCTCGCCAATACGTCGGCGATCTTCCAGTCGCTGCCGCTGGCGATCACGATGGGCGCCGCCTTGTTCTTCGGCGAACGGGTCGGCTGGCGGCGCTGGATGGCGATCGCGGCGGGCTTTGTCGGCGTACTCATCATCGTGCGGCCGGGCGTCGAGGGCTTCAACCAGTTTTCGGTTCTGGCGCTGGTCTCGGTGGCGTTCTGCTCGGTGCGTGATCTCGCCACCAAGCGCATCCCGGCGGAAATACCCGCTCTGTTCGTGACCTTCCTCACCACTTTGGTGGTGACCACCGTCGGTGGCATCCTCGTGGTCCCGCTCGGCGGCTGGTCGCCGCCGTCGTCGTCCGCACTGGGCCTGCTGGTGCTCGCTGCGGTGCTGGTGCTGATCGGCTACCAGTGCGTGATCCTCGCGCTGCGCGCCGGCGACATTTCCGCGGTGGCGCCGTTTCGCTACTTCCAGCTGCTATGGGCGATGCTGCTCGGCTATCTCGTATTCGGCGACGTGCCGGACGCCATGATGATCCTCGGTGCGTCGGTCATCGTCTTGTCCGGCCTCTACGCCTTCCACCGCGAACACGTCCGCAACCGGCTGCAGGCGACCAACGCCGCCGCGCTGCCGCCTGACGGGCTTTAGCCGCTTCCCGCAACGGGTGGATGCCGCATGCGATTCAGGCACTAAATGACGTTGCCTGTTGCTTGACCTTCACTGCCGTGCGGTTAAGAGAGCGTGTTGCGCCGCACACTTTTGCGGCTGTTTCTGACCCGCCCGGAATTCGCCTTGCCGCTCTCTCCCAATCTGCGCGGAAGCCTGCTGATGGCGATCGCATGGCCGGCTTCAGCGTCAATGATGCCGTCGCCAAATATCTCACCACGCAGATGAATTTCGGCCAGGTGATGCTGCTGCGCGGGTTGTTCGCCTGCATCCTGATCGGCGCCCTGGCCACGCACCGGGGCGCGCTGCGCCCGCTGCGAACGCTGTTCGTGCCCGCCGTGACGCTGCGGGTTTGCGGCGAGATCGGCGGCTCGGGCCTGTTCCTCGCGGCGATTTCCTATCTGCCGTTGGGAAACGTCACCGCGATCGTGCAGTCGCTGCCGCTGGCGATGACGCTCGGCGCCGTGCTGCTGCTCGGCGAGCCGGTGGGCTGGCGCCGCTGGTTGGCGATCGCCGCGGGCTTTATCGGTGTGCTGATCATCGTGCGGCCGGGCGCAGATGGCTTCAACCTGTACAGTCTGCTGGCGGTGGTTTCAGTGGCGTTCTATGTCATGCGCGAGCTCGTCACCAAGCGCATCCCGCCGGAAATTCCGACGCTGTTCATCATCTTTCTGACCACCATCGCGGTGACCGCGGCCGGCGCCGTTCTGGTGTTCCCGCTCGGCGGCTGGCGTGAACCGTCGCTTGCGTCGACGGCTCTCTTGGCGCTGGCGGCCGTGACGACGCTGATCGGCTATCAATGCGCGATCCTGGCGCTGCGCGCCGGCGAGATCTCCGCCGTGGCGCCGTTCCGCTACTCGCAGATGCTGTATGCGATGCTGTTCGGCTATCTCGTCTTTGCCGAAGTGCCGGACAACGCGATGCTGATCGGTTCCACGATCATCGTGCTGTCCGGCATCTACGCCTTCCACCGCGAGCGCATCCGCAACCGCCTGCTGGCCACGACGGCCGCGGCGACGGATGCGGTGTAACTTAATCTGACTCGACGGCGGTGATGGCCTCCCTCCCCCTTGCGGGGAGGGTCGGCCGAACGACGTCGATGCGACAGCATCGGCGGAAGTGGAGGCCGGGGTGGGGGTGCCACAGGCGAAGGAGTTTGTGGCTACCCCCACCCGACCGCGCTTCGCGCGGCCACCCTCCCCGCAAGGGGGAGGGAGAAGAAAGCACGAGCTAAATCGGTTTCCCCGAATACGGCATCGACGCCGTCAGCCCGCCGGTCTCAGCGAATTCTATGACGGATTGTAACGACCTGTTTTGTTTGTTGACCGCAATGCCTGCTACGGACGGTGGTGCTTTACTGCAATCTAAAATAGAAAATTGATGGGCTAAAGAACGCGACGATGCGGGCACGGGGAGCGCGACTACATGCGTGATTCAATCTCGTCCGATGAGCAATCGCCGCGATATTTCGGCTGGCGCATCGTCGCCGCCTTGTTCCTGGTCGAACTGTCCATCTTCGGTTTCGGCCTATACGGTCACGGGATCTACGTCACCGAATTGCGCCGCCTCAACGATTGGCCGACCGGGCTGATCGCGAGCGGCACGACGCTCTCCCTGGTGCTGGGCTCGCTGCTGTCGATGTTCGTCAGCGATCTGCTGCGATGGCTGGGGCCGCGCTCGTTGGTCCTGGCCGGTGTCGCCGCGCTCGCAACCGGCTTGGCGCTACTTGGATCGGCGACTTCGGTCCTTCAGCTATATATCGGCTTCTCGGTGCTGGCATTGGCCTGGGTCGGTCTGGGAGCCGTCACGGCCGCTGCTATTGTCGGCGCATGGTTCGACCGCAAGCGCGGCCTTGCGATCAGTCTGACCTATTCGGGCGCGACTTGCAGCGGCATCGTGCTTGCGCCGGGGCTGGTACTGCTGGTTGGATCGATCGGATTTCAGCAAGCGCTCTGGCTGGCGGCCGCTGCAACGCTGATCGTGCTGATACCTGTCGTGGCGACCATCGTTCGGTTTCCGCGAGCGGCAGAACGGCTGGTGGCAAGTACTAACCCGACATCGGCGACGTTGTCGCGCTGGAGCCTGCTGCAGGACGCGGCCTTCTGGTCGCTGACCGCACCTTTTGCATTGGCGCTGTTCGTGCAGGTCGCTTTCATCGTGCATCAGATCGCCATCCTGATTCCATCGATCGGGTTTCAACGCGCAGGCGTCGCGGTGTCGCTGACCACGGCGATGTCGCTCGCCGGGCGAATTGGCCTCGGTCTATTCGCCGATCGGACCGACCCGCGGCGCGTCGCCGTGTTGTCGATATTGAGCCAGTCCGCCGCGCTGGCGGTGATCGGACAATCCAGCGACGACAGCGCGCTGCTGGTTGCCTGCGCCGTGTTCGGCTTCTCGATCGGCAACCTGATCACGCTGCCGGCGCTGATCGTCCAACGCGAGTTTGCGCCGGGCGCGTTCAGTGTCGTGCTGGGCCTGTCGATGGGCGTCGCCGGCGTCATTAACGCCTGCGGGCCCGCGGCGATGGGCCTGTTGCGCGACCTGAGCGGCGGCTACACCACGCCGATCTTCATCGGCGTCGTTATCCAGGTCGCCTCGGCGCTCGGACTTTTGCTGAAACCCGCGATCGTCAGGCGCATGGCCTGACGGCTCGCCGGAGCCGTCAGATCGGTTTCCCCGAATACGGCATCGACGCCGTCAGCCCGCCATCGACCGGGATTGCCTGGCCGTTGACGTAGGAGGCGTCGTCACTCGCCAGGAACAATCCCATCGCGGCGAGTTCATGCGGCTGGCCGGCGCGCTTCAACGGATTGAGCTGGCCGATCTTGCTCTCGGTGCCGCGGTCTTTCGCATTGTCGAAAATCGGCCTGGTCATGCCGGTTTCGATCAGTCCGGGGCACACCGCATTAATCCGTACGCCGGTGCCAGACAGCGAATAAGCGGTGGTCTGCACCAGGCTGATCACGCCGGCCTTGCTCGCGGCATAGGGGTGTCCCGACGCGCCGGACTTCAGGCCCGCGACGGAGGCGGTGCAGACGATCGAGCCGTAGTGCTGCGCCACCATATGCGGCATCGCATATTTGATCGCGAGGAACGGCCCGATCAGATTGATGCGCAGGATCTCCTGCCACTGCTCCACGGTCTGGTCCGCCAGCGGCACCAGCCCGCCGGAGATGCCGGCGTTGGCCCAGATCGCGTCCAGCCTTCCATAGGTGGAAACCGCCTTGGCGATGAAGGCCTGCACGTCGCTCTCGGAACCGGCGTCGGCCGTCACGGCTTCGATGGTGCCGCCGGCATCGCGGACCAGCGTCGCGGTCTCCTGCACAGAGTCGCTGCGATCGACCACGATCAGTCTCGCGCCTTCTTTGGCGAACAAGAGCGCTGCGGCGCGGCCGATGCCACTGCCGGCGCCGGTGATCACGACGGATTTGCCTTCGAGGCGGCCCATGGGTTGCTCCCTGTGTTGTTCTTGTCGGCGTGCCGCCGCGTGGAATTCGCAATTCGCATGCATCTTGAAGAGGCTTGAGACGTTGCGCGCACTGACGTACAGCGGTTGAAACAGTATTGAAGAGGGATTGCGATGTCCAACGCCGAGAAGCCATTCGTCGCGCAGCACAGCGTTCCCCAAGGCGTCGTCGCGACCAGGTGGTGGTGGGTGCGCCACGCGCCGGTGCGCAGCGACGGCGGCAACATCTACGGCCAGAAGGACATGGACTGCGATTGCAGCGATCGCGTTGTCTTCAATGCAGTGAGCCGCATCCTGCCGCGCCAGGCGGCGTGGTTTGCCAGCAATTTGAAACGCACGCACCAGACCGCGGATGCGATCTGGGCCGCCGGGTTTCCTAAGCCGGATACCATGCTGCAGGAGCCGGATCTGGCCGAACAGCATCTCGGCGACTGGCAGGGCATGAACCGCGCGGCGTTCTTCGCCAGCCGTCCGATCGCGGTCGGCAGCTACTGGTTCGCGCCGATCGATGAGCCGTCGCCGAACGGCGAGAGTTTCATGGATCTGTACACCCGCGTGCGTCGCGCCATCGAGCGCATCAATATCAGCCATGCCGGGCAGGACATCGTCGCAGTCGCGCATGGCGGCACCATCAAGGCCGCGATCGGCCTGGCGCTCAACGACCAGCCCGACCGCGGCCTCGCCTTCACCATCGACAATTGCTCGGTGACGCGGCTCGACCATCTTGCCAGCGACGGCCATGCCGGCTGGCGGATTCCGATGGTCAACCAGCAGCCGTGGATCGCGGACGCCTCGCACGCTGCGATGCATCAGCCGGCCGGGCCGGAAGTGGTGCCGACCAAGCTGGCGTGATACCGGCGGCGCTACTCCACCGCCGCGTAGACCAGGCCGCGGATCAGCGTGCGGAAATATTCGCGCTGGCCCGGGCCCTGCGACATGAACACGGCGAACAGGTCCTCGACAGGATCAATCCAGAAGAACGTGCCGGCCACGCCGCTCCAGAAGAACTGGCCCTTCGATCCCGCGAACGGCGCCAGGCCTTCGTCGGTGCGTACTGCAAAGCCGAGGCCGAAGCCATGGCCGGGCGGCAGCAGCGGGCTGTCGGCCTTGACGCCCGCGGCGAGATGGTTCGATGCCATGAAGGCCAGTGTCTTGCGGCCGATCAGGCGGGTGCCGTCCAGCGTGCCGCCATTGAGCAGCATCTGGCAGAACCGCGCATAGTCCATCGTCGTCGAGACCAGCCCGCCGCCGCCGGATTTCATCTTGGGAATCTCCAGCGGATCGAACAGCGCGACCTTGTCGCCGGTCCAGGGATCCTTATCGAATGGCTGGGCCAGCCGTCCGGCATGCTCTGCCGCGGCGTGAAAGCCGGTCTCGGCCATCTGCAGCGGCGCGAGGATGCGTTCGGTCAGGAACGCGCCCAGCGTCTGGCCGGCGACGACCTCGACGACGCGGCCAAGAATGTCGGTGGAGCGGCTGTAATTCCATTCCGCTCCGGGCTGGCAGATCAGCGGCAGGCCGGCGACGATTGCGGCGTGTTCGGCGTTGGTGAGGCTGCGGTCGCGCAGCCGCGACTTCTGGTACATCCGCTGCACCATGCCGTTGCCGGTGATCTCATAGGTCAGGCCGGAGGTGTGCCGCAGCAGGTCCTGGATGGTGATCGGGCGCTGCAGCAGCGCCAGTTCCAGCTGGCCGTGGCACTCGACCCCGACGCGGGTATCGGCGAACTCCGGGATGAATTTCGCCAGGGGATCGCTGAGCAGCAGATGGCCATCCTCGACCAGCATGAGGATGCCCAGCGAGACGATCGGCTTGGTCATCGAGAAGATCCGGAACAGGCTGTCCCGGGCCATCGGCGTGTCCGCCTCCGGCGCCTGCCGGCCAAAGCTCTCGAAATAGCCGACCTTTCCGCGGCGGCCGACCAGCATGGTGACGCCGGGCGCGGTTCCCTTGTCGATCTCGCGGCGGAAGGCGTCCGACATGGCGTCCAGGCGGGCAGGGGACAGGCCGATCGTCTGCGGGGCGGCCATCGGCAGTGCCGGCGTCCGCGGGGCAGGGGTCTGCGCAGGGGCCTGGCGCGCACTTTGAACTGTCATGTTTCGTCTCCCGTTCCCCGGTGATTGATCTTGTCCTTGGCCGGCCTACATAGGGGGCTTCACCGGCATGCTCGGGCGAGAATGGCAGCCAAGTTCGCACTTGAACAGGGCCGTTTTCCCTTGTAACCAGCCGCCGGTTCGGTGCTGCGCACGGGCGCGGCGTAACTAAGGTGGATCATGGCCAAGGCAAAATTCGAACGTAACAAGCCGCATTGCAACATCGGCACCATCGGTCACGTCGACCACGGCAAGACCTCGCTGACCGCGGCGATCACCAAGGTGCTCGCTGAGTCCGGTGGCGCGACGTTCACGGCGTATGACCAGATCGACAAGGCGCCGGAAGAAAAGGCCCGCGGCATCACGATCTCGACCGCCCACGTCGAGTACGAGACCGCCAACCGCCACTATGCGCACGTCGATTGCCCCGGCCATGCCGACTATGTGAAGAACATGATCACCGGTGCGGCTCAGATGGACGGCGGCATTCTCGTCGTCTCCGCCGCCGACGGCCCGATGCCGCAGACCCGCGAGCACATCCTGCTGGCCCGCCAGGTCGGCGTGCCCGCGCTGGTCGTGTTCCTCAACAAGTGCGACATGGTCGACGATCCGGAACTGCTCGAACTGGTGGAAATGGAAGTTCGCGAACTTCTCTCCAAGTACGACTTCCCGGGCGACGACATTCCGATCATTAAGGGTTCGGCGCTCGCCGCTCTCGAGAACTCGGACCAGAAGCTCGGTCATGACGCAATCCTCGAGCTGATGAAGGCGGTTGACGCCTACATCCCGCAGCCGGAACGCCCGATCGACCAGCCGTTCCTGATGCCGGTCGAAGACGTGTTCTCGATCTCGGGCCGTGGCACCGTCGTCACCGGCCGCGTCGAGCGCGGCATCGTCAAGGTCGGCGAGGAAATCGAAATCGTCGGTATCCGCGACACCCAGAAGACGATCTGCACCGGCGTGGAAATGTTCCGCAAGCTGCTCGACCAGGGTCAGGCCGGCGACAATATCGGCGCGCTGCTGCGCGGCACCAAGCGTGAGGAAGTCGAGCGCGGCCAGGTGCTGTGCAAGCCGGGTTCGGTGAAGCCGCACACCAAGTTCAAGGCCGAGGCCTACATCCTGACCAAGGAAGAGGGCGGTCGCCACACCCCGTTCTTCACCAACTACCGTCCGCAGTTCTACTTCCGCACCACCGACGTGACCGGTGTGGTCCATCTGCCGGAAGGTACCGAAATGGTGATGCCGGGCGACAACATCGCGATGGAAGTGCACCTGATCGTGCCGATCGCGATGGAAGAGAAGCTGCGCTTCGCCATCCGTGAAGGCGGTCGCACGGTTGGAGCCGGAGTGGTCGCGTCGATCATTGAATGATCGACGGACACTCCGAAAGCTCCAACCGAATTAAAGATTCCCAAGTGCGGCCTACCGCACTTGGCTGCGGTGCAGGCGTGGTGGCGTCGATCATCGAATAAGACGATTACCGGATGGCGGGCGACGAATCGGGCAGATGCCCTGGTTCGTCGCCCGCCATTTGCGTTTTGGCCGCCTTGCCTCTTGCAAATCAGGCGCGGTCTATGCTTCAAACGGCGCGAAACGGCAGCGATGCCGTTTGCTTAGGGGTGTAGCTCAGTTGGTAGAGTACCGGTCTCCAAAACCGGTTGTCGTAGGTTCGAGCCCTACCGCCCCTGCCATTTCATGGTCCGGTCCCTGGACCCCGTTC
The DNA here is from genome assembly GCF_007018645.1 of Tardiphaga sp. vice154. Classification (NCBI taxonomy): domain Bacteria; kingdom Pseudomonadati; phylum Pseudomonadota; class Alphaproteobacteria; order Hyphomicrobiales; family Nitrobacteraceae; genus Tardiphaga; species Tardiphaga sp. vice154. The sequence goes on along the minus strand of NZ_CP041399.1, from coordinate 3,532,317 downwards.
CGATCCGGCCTTCGCGGCTGACCGGCGTGCTGCCTTTCCCGATTATCTCCGATATCCGTGACGCCGGCGGCTGCGTTTCCGTGCGCGACGCCGCATCCATCAGAAAGCTACCGGCGCGTGGAACGCGTTCCACGATTGGTTGTTGGCCGCGCATCATTTAATGGAGAGAATTCATGCGCGCGCTTTGCTGGCACGGAAAAGGCGATGTCCGGGTCGATACGGTTCCGGATCCGAAAATTCAACACCCCCGTGATGCCATCATCAAGATCACCGCCTGCGCGATCTGCGGCTCGGATCTGCATCTGCTCGACGGCTATCAGCCGACCATGGAAGAGGGTGACATTCTCGGCCATGAAAACATGGGCGAAGTGATCGAGCTGGGCTCGGAGGTCACCAATCTCAAGATCGGCGACCGTGTCGTAGTGCCGTTCACCATCAGCTGCGGCCAGTGCTTCTTCTGCAGGAAGGGCCTGTTTTCCTGCTGCGACCGCACCAATCCCAATCACGAGATGGCCGAAAAAGCGATGGGCCAGTCGCCGGCCGGCCTGTTCGGCTTCAGCCACATGCTCGGCGGCTATTCCGGCGGCCAGGCAGAGTTTTTGCGCGTGCCAATGGCCGATGTCGGCCCGATCAAGGTGCCGGACAACGTCACCGACGAGCAGGCGCTGTTCCTGTCGGACATCTTCCCGACGGGCTACATGGCCGCCGTCAACGCCCAGATCGAGGACGGCGACACGGTGGCGATCTGGGGCTGCGGTCCGGTCGGTCAGTTCGCCATCCGCTCGGCCTTCATGCTGGGCGCTGGCCGGGTGATCGCCATCGACGAGGTCCCGGAGCGGCTGGCGATGGCGCGTGCCGGCGGTGCCGAGACGATCGATTTCTCGCAGATCGACGTCCATGACGAGTTGATGCGCCTGACCGACAAGCGCGGCCCGGACAGCTGCATCGACGCCGTCGGCGCCGAGGCGGCTGGTCATGGCGCCATCGATGCGGTGATGGACAAGATCAAGGCGGCCACCTTCCTGGCCACCGACCGCGTCCATGTGCTGCGCCAGGCGATCATGGCGTGCCGCAAGGGCGGTACCGTCTCGGTTCCGGGCGTCTATGTCGGCATGGGCGACAATATCCCGATCGGCGCGGCCATGAACAAGGGCCTGACCATCAAGACCGGCCAGACCCATGTGCAGGCCTATACCAAGCCGCTGCTCGAGCGGATCATCAAGGGCGATATCGACCCGAGCTTCGTCGTCACGGACCAGGCCAGCCTCGAGGACGCGCCGGAGATGTACCGCAAGTTCCGGGACAAGGAAGACGGCGTGATCAAGGTGGTGATGCGCCCCGGCCTGTAACCGGGATCAGCCGTGCAGGGCGACGCGATTCGGGAGGGCAGCGGTATCCGCTGCCCTCTTGGTGTTCAGGCCCGTGTCACGCCGACGGCATGGTATGGGTCGGGAACGGCTCATTGGGCCCATCTCGCGGCACGCGGGGGCAGGGACAGTCGCCATATCTGCCCTTGTCTTGACCTTTTGCGGTTGTCGCCTTACAAAGCCGCACTCGCTGTCGGCCCGTTCTACGGACTTCCGACGCGGCTTTGATTTCCCCAGACATACGGGCCCGCTTGGTGCCCCATCCTGAAGATAGGGTGCGGGCGCAAGAGGGCTGTCTGGATTCCCGAAACCTAACAGTCGTCTCACGACGGATGCGGACAGTAAACGATGGCGTTCAGCCCGTTCAAATTCCTGCAGGAAGTGCGCACGGAGACCAACAAGGTCACCTGGCCGTCGCGGCGCGAAACCATGATCACGACCATCATGGTGTTCGTGATGGTGGCGCTGTCGTCGATCTTCTTTTTCGCAGCGGACCTGATCATCCGCTATCTCGTGACGTTTTTGCTCGGCATTCACTAACTCGGAACTGAATTATGAGCATGCGCTGGTATATCGTTCACGCCTACTCCAACTTCGAAAAGAAGGTCATGGAGTCGATCAAGGAGCAGGCCAAGCAACGCGGCCTGGAAGACCTGTTCGAGCAGATCCTGGTGCCGACCGAGAAGGTCACGGAAGTGCGCCGCGGCCGCAAGATGGACACCGAGCGCAAGTTCTTCCCCGGTTACGTGTTGGTGAAGATGCAGCTCACCGACGAAGCCTTCCACCTGATCAAGAACACCCCGAAGGTCACGGGCTTCCTCGGCGCGGAAAACAAGCCGATGCCGATTTCGGAGCCCGAGGCGATGCGCATCCTGCACCAGGTGCAGGAAGGCGTGGAGCGCCCGAAGGCGTCGGTGTCGTTCGAGATCGGCGAGAACGTCCGCGTGGCCGATGGCCCGTTCGCGTCGTTCTCCGGTGTGGTCGAGGAAATCGACGAGGCGCGTTCGCGCGTCAAGGTGGCGGTGTCGATCTTCGGTCGCGCCACGCCGGTCGAACTGGAATTCGGTCAGGTCGAGAAGGTCTGATCGGACGAAGCGCGAGGTTCGCCTCGCGTAGCTAAAGTGCGAAGCACGTCTTCGCATGAGACCTGTGGGAGGAAGAGGGCGGTCGCCAGCCGCTCGTCGACCCAACCACGGGACCTGCAACCGCCGGCCTTCGCCGGCACAACAGGAGTGACACATGGCAAAGAAAGTGACCGGATACCTGAAGCTTCAGGTGCCGGCCGGCGCGGCGAATCCTTCGCCCCCGATCGGTCCCGCGCTCGGTCAGCGCGGCCTCAACATCATGGAATTCTGCAAGGCGTTCAACGCGCAGACGCAGAAGGACGAAAAGGGCACCCCGATTCCGGTGGTGATCACGATCTTCGCCGATCGTTCGTTCACCTTCGCCCTGAAGACCCCTCCGATGTCCTTCTTCATCAAGAAGGCCGCCGATTTGAAGTCCGGCTCCAAGCTGCCGGGCCGCGACAAGGCGGGCTCGGTGACCAAAGCGCAGGTGCGCGAGATCGCCGAAACCAAGATGAAGGATCTCAATTGCGACAGCATCGAGTCAGCCATGAGCATGGTTGAGGGCTCTGCCCGTTCGATGGGTGTCGAGGTGGTGGGGTAACGATCATGGCAATTGGAAAACGTTTGAAGGCCGCCCGCGAGGGCATCGATCGTGAGAAGCTCTACACGATCTCCGAAGCGATCAAGATGATCAAGGAACGCGCGAAGTCGAAGTTCGACGAGACCATCGAAGTGTCGATGAATCTCGGCGTCGATCCGCGTCACGCCGATCAGATGGTTCGTGGCGTCGTCTCGCTGCCGAATGGCACCGGCCGCACCCTGCGCGTCGGCGTGTTCGCCCGTGGGCCGAAGGCTGACGAAGCCCGTGCCGCTGGCGCCGACGTCGTCGGTGCCGAGGACCTGGTGGAGAAGGTGCAGAATGGCGAAATCAACTTCGACCGCTGTATTGCTACCCCTGACATGATGCCGCTGGTCGGTCGCCTTGGTAAGGTGCTCGGTCCGCGCGGCATGATGCCGAACCCGAAGATCGGCACCGTGACGATGGACGTCACCGGCGCGGTCAAGGGTGCCAAGGGCGGCTCGGTCGAGTTCCGCGTCGAGAAGGCCGGCATCGTGCAGGCCGGCATCGGCAAGGCCTCGTTCTCGGAAGAGAAGCTGGTCGAAAACATCAAGGCGCTGGCCGATGCCGTCGCCAAGGCGAAGCCCGCGGGCTCGAAGGGCACTTACGTGCAGCGCGTCGCGGTGTCCTCGACCATGGGTCCGGGCATCAAGGTCGAGCCGAGCACCGTGCTCGTCTAAGCCTTAAGCCAGGCTGACTATCAAAGGGGCGGGACCGGGCAACCGGTTCCGCCCCTTTCGTTTGACCGGGGAGGTGCGGACCGCGAAATTATCGTTGCATTAACCATGCGGTCGCAAGCTTGCGCCACGCGCCGCCTTGCCCGGCGCATCCGGCAGGGCAATGGAGCCGTGTCATGGCTGACATTCTGACCTTCGTAAGGAATACTCCGCGATCGGCGCGCGCCCGACGGGCAGCTAAAGATGCCGGCGAAATCGTTGTCTTCCCCGGCGCCAGTGTCGGGATGCTCCAGGCGCTGTGGGATCGTCCGGAGGACGAACTCGTCGCCACCGCCCTCGACGGTCGCACCGACAATTGATGACAATTGATTCTGTGATTTTTGGCGGGCGCGTCTCGCCGCGAGCCCAGCACCGGCGTCACCCGGCCATGATCGCGGGGCGGGGTGCTTTCCTGCCGGATCTCTCCTAGACATATCGAACGTACAGGCGGCCTTGCGGTGTTCGGCACTGCAGGGCCCTGAGGGGCGGAATCGCACAGCCGGTTCCGCCCTCTTGTTTGATATTCAAGGGAATGCTCGATGGCCGACAAGGTTCTGATCTATTCGCGGTTCCCCAAGACCTTGATGAAGCGGATCGGCGATCGCTTCGACCTGATCGATGCCGCCGGCAAGAAGCCGGCCGAGATGTTTTCGGCGGACGAACGGAAGGACGTCCGCGCGTTGATCACCGCCGGCGGCCAGTCGCTGAGGGGCGACGTGATGGATTCGCTGCCCGCGCTCGGCGCGATCATCTGCTACGGCACCGGCTATGACGGCGTCGACTTCAAGGCGGCCGGCGAACGCGGCATCGTGGTCGGCAACAGCCCCGGCGCCAATGCCGCCTCGGTCGCCGACCTCGCGCTGACCCTGATGCTGGCGGCGACGCGGCGCATCCTGCCGGCCGACGACTATCTGCGCGAGGGCGGCTGGTCGTCGGCGAAGCCATCGCCGCTGATGGCGCCGCTGCCCGGCAATCCCGGGCGGAAAGTCGGCGTCTACGGCATGGGCGAGATCGGCCGCAAGATCGCCTCGCGCGTCGCGGCGTTCGAAACCGAGGTCGCCTATTTCAGCCGCAGCCAGCACGACGTTCCGTACCGGTACATGGCCTCGCTCGAGGCGCTGGTGGAATGGTGCGACGTGCTGATGGTGGCGGTGCGCGCAGGGCCGGACACCCAGCACATCATTGATGCCGACATGCTGAAAAAGCTCGGCCCGAACGGCTATGTGGTGAACATCTCGCGCGGCTCGGTGATCGACCAGGCGGCGCTGGTCGCGGCGCTGACCGACAAGACGATCGCGGGTGCCGGCCTTGACGTGTTCGAGAAGGAGCCGCACGCGCCGGACGCGCTGACCGCGCTGCCCAACGTGGTGCTGACGCCGCATATCGGCGGCCACACGCTGGATTCGCATGTCAGCATGCAGGACTGCGTGATCGCCAACCTCACCGCTTATTATGCAGGCAAGCCGCTGCCACACCCGGTCGTGGTGTGATCTTGGCGCGACGCGCCCAGATGGTCCGCGCCGCAAGATCCGCACGCGATACTTTCGTGAACGATCGGTACACAACTATGTGAGTGTCTGAATTCGCAATCCCGTTGTAGAGGTCCTTGGCAATCTAGAACCTATCGAATGTAGGCGTACATTCGATCGACCAAGGACATCAGCGATGGCTGCGTTCGCGCTCAAGATAAATGGTCAGACCCGTCAGGTCGACGTCGACCCCAATACACCTCTGCTCTGGGCGATCCGCGACGGCGCGGGTCTGATGGGCACCAAATATGGCTGCGGCGTCGCGCAATGCGGCGCTTGCACGGTCTATGTCGACGGCCAGCCGATGCGATCCTGCTCGCTGCCGGTCTCGGCGGTAGGCAGCAGCGAGGTCACCACCATCGAGGGCCTCGATAGCAAGGAGGCCAAGGCGGTGCAGGCGGCCTGGGCGGCGCTCGACGTGCCACAATGCGGCTACTGCCAGTCCGGCCAGGTGATGAGCGCCGCAGCCTTGCTCAACCTCAACCCGAAGCCATCCGACGATGACATCGACCTGGCGATGAACGGCAACATCTGCCGCTGCGCCACCTATGTCCGTATCCGCGCTGCGATCCACAGCGCTGCCAAGACGCTGGAGGGTTGAGCCATGACCGTGCATGACAAGGCTATCACCACGCTGTCGCGTCGCTCGCTGCTGAAGGCCGGCGCTGGCCTCGCCATCGGCGCCTATATCGCGCGCGGCGGCCGTGCCTTTGCACAGGCTCCGGCCGCGCCGGCCTATAACATCGCGCCGAACACCTTTGTGATCATCAGGCCGGACAACACCGTGACGGTGCTGTGCAAGGGCCTGGAGTTCGGGCAGGGGCCGTTCACCGGCATGGCGACGCTGGTCGCCGAGGAACTCGACGCCGACTGGTCGCAGATGCGCGCCGACCACGCGCCGTCCAATCCGGCCTTGTACAAGAATCTCGCTTTCGGCCTGCAGGGCACGGGCGGCTCCACCGCGATTGCCAATTCCTACATCCAGATGCGCCAGGTCGGCGCCGCCGCGCGCCAGATGCTGGTCGCCGCCGCCGCCGATGCGTGGCAGGTGCCGGCCGATCAAATCACCGTCGAGAACGGCGTGATCAAACATGCGTCGGGCAAGCAGGGCCGGTTCGGCGAGTTCGCCGACAAGGCGATGGCGATGCCGGTGCCGGCGGATCCGAAATTGAAGGACCCGGCGCAGTTCAAGCTGATCGGCAAGGAGGGCGCGGTGAAGCGCCTCGACAGCGCCGACAAGGCCAACGGCCGTGCGTTCTTCACGCTCGACATCAACGAGCCCGACATGCTGACGGTTCTTGTCGCGCGCTCGCCGAAGTTCGGCGGCACGGTCAAGTCGTTCGACGCCACGGCCGCCAAGGCGATCGCCGGCGTGGTCGACGTCAAACAGGTGCCGACCGGCGTCGCGGTCTACGCACGCGGCTTCTGGCCCGCCAAGACCGGCCGCGACGCGCTGAACATTGTGTGGGACGACAGCAAGGCCGAGACGCGCGGCTCCGCGCAATTGCTCAGCGAGTTTCGCGCGCTGTCGAAGACGCCGGGCAAGCTGGTCCGGGCGGAAGGCCAGTTCGAGCAGTCGATGGCCAAGGGCGGCCGTGTCGTCGAAGTGGAGTATGTGTTCCCGTATCTTGCGCATGCGGCGATGGAGCCGCTCAACGCCTACCTGAAATGGGATGGCGACAGCGCCTATGCGCGCTACGGCTGTCAGTTCCCGACCCCCGATCACCAGGCGATCTCGAAAGTGCTCGGCCTGCCGATGGAGAAGGTGAAGATCGAAGTGCTGATGGCCGGTGGCAGCTTTGGCCGCCGCGCCCAGCAGACGACGCACCAGGCCATCGAGCTGGCCGAAGTCGCCAAGGCGATCGGGCCGGGCCGCGGCGTCAAGCTGGTCTGGACCCGCGAGGACGACATGCGCGGCGGCTATTACCGGCCTTACAGCATCCACCGCATGCGCGGCGCGGTGCGCGACGGCAAGATCGAGGCCTGGAGCGACACCATCGTCTCGCAATCGATCATGAAGGGCTCGTTCTTCGAAGCGGTCATGTTCAAGGATGGCCTCGACCCAACCTCCTATGAGGGCTCGCACGACATTCCCTACGACGTCGACAACTTCCAGTGCGACATGCACCAGGTCGACGTCGGCGTGCCCGTGCTGTGGTGGCGCTCGGTGGGCCACACCCATACCGGCTATGCGGTCGAGGCGTTCGTCGATGAACTGCTTGAAGCCGCCGGCAAGGATCCCGTCGAGGGCCGTCTCGAACTGCTCAGCAAGAAGCCGCGCCATGCCGGCGTGCTGAAGGCGGTTGCCGAACTCGCCGACTGGAAGAACTACAAGGTGCCGGACGGCCGCGCCCGCGGCGTCGCGGTGGTCGAGAGCTTCAACACCTTCGTCGCGCAGGTCGTCGAATTGTCGATCGGCGAGGACGGCCCGAAGGTCCACAAGGTGTGGTGCGCGGTGGATTGCGGCGTTGCCGTCAACCCCGACATCATCCGCGCGCAGATGGAAGGCGGCATCGGCTTCGGCCTCGGCCATATCCTCTATGCCGAGCAGACGCTCGACGCCGGGCGTCCGGTCAACGGCAATTTCGACACCTATCGCTCGCTGCGCATCAACGAGATGCCGGCGATCGAAGTGGTTATCGTGAAATCCACCGAGAAGCCGAGCGGCGTCGGCGAACCCGGCGTTCCGCCGCTGGGACCGGCGGTCGCCAACGCGATGGCCAAACTTGGAGTAGGGCGTCCGCGCCAATTGCCGATCGTACCGGGAGCTTCCGCATGAGCCTGTTCAGGAACTCGATGCTGGCACTCGTCGCCGGCACCCTCGCAGCCGGCCTGCTGGCTTTCGTCGCCCCGGGTTTTCAGGCCGACGCGGCCACCGGGTCCGCGGCCAATGCCGCTTCGCTGCAGCCGGTCTCGGCCTTCGCCGGCATCAAGAACAAGAACGAGCGTTCGCTCGCGCTGTTTCAGGAAGTGGGCCGGGTGATCCAGTCGCCGCGCTGCATGAACTGCCATCCGGCGACGGAGCGTCCGACCCAGACCGACAAGATGCGCCCGCACATCCCGCTGGTTGTCCGCGGTGAGGGCGGGGTAGGCGCCGCCAGCGGCCTGGCCTGCGCAACCTGCCACCACGAGGCCAATTTCGATGCCGCCAACGTGCCGGGTAATCCGAAATGGGCGCTGGCGCCGATCGAGATGGCCTGGCAGGGCAAGACGCTCGGCCAGATCTGCGTCCAGATCAAGGACAAGGAGCGCAATGGCGGCAAGGACATGGCTGCCTTGATCAACCATATGGCGGAAGACGAACTGGTCGGCTGGGGCTGGAACCCCGGCGGCAACCGCACCCCTGCACCGGGCACGCAAAAGCAGTTCGGCGAGCTCTTCAAGGCCTGGGCCGATTCCGGCGCGGTGTGCCCGAAGGGGTAGCTGAACTTGTAGGGTGGGCAAAGGCGCCCTTGCGCCGTGCCCACCTGCCGAAGAAGTGGTGGGCACGCGCCATCGCGCTTCGCGCGCTGGTGACTTTGCCCACTACGGTCTGCGATCCAAGAGCATTTGCCCCGTTGCCGTCGCTTCGCTAAACGACGGCGATGACATCCTTGCTCGCGCCCCATTCCGCCGATGCGCTGCTGTTCGACATCGGCCGCGTCGTGATCGATTTCGACGTAGACCTGACGCTGGCCGCCTGGGCCGCTCATGGCGACTGTCCGCTGGCTGAGCTTGCGACGCGTTTCGTTAGCGACGAGACGTTCTGGCGCTACGAGACCGGCAAGTTGTCGGATACGGAATTTTTCGCACTGGTCAGGACCTCGCTCGGAATCGAGATTTCCGAGGCGCAACTGCTGGAAGGCTGGAACGCGACCTTCATCGGCGAGATGGCCGGCATCGCGCCGCTGCTTTCACGGGCGGCGCAGCACCTGCCGCTATACGCGTTCTCCAATACCAACCGCGCGCATGTGGAGCATTTCTCGCAGCATTATGCCGAGGTGCTCAGGCCATTCCGTGAGATATTCCTGTCCTCGACCATAGGGTTGCGAAAGCCCCAAGCGGAGGCCTACCGCCATGTGGTCGAGGCGATCGGCGTCCCCGCCGGCCGCATCGTGTTCTTCGACGATTTAAGCGAGAATGTCGAAGCCGCCCGGGCGGTCGGGCTCCAGGCGGTCCATGTCCGCTCGTCGGCCGACGTGGCGACCGCGCTCGACGCGCTGGGACTGTAGGGCTGGTTCCGCGGCGGGCATCCCCAGCATAAAACGTGCCGCGGAACAAATTTGCCCTTGGCAATTGCAGCGCGACTCGTTAAACATCCGGCTTCCGGACGTGCTGGCGACAGCTGGCACGTCTGTGTTCGCATCCGACAACCCACATCGTCAGGAGACCATTCTTTCAGGCTGTCCGCATGGATTGCTCGACGGAAAGGCCAACCGACGCGGGTTCACGAGGCGGGCAGGGGTCTTGGGGCAGCCAGCAATGGCAAGCCGATGATCTCGATCCTGTCCAAGACTGCTGGCGCCCAAGATAAACTAGCGAGAGAAACGCAAGTTTTTCAACGGCTTAATCCTCAAGCCAGCATAGACGGGTGAAGACCGGATCGTCAGCGCCGCGCAAGCGGCGTACCGCGTATCCAGTTCGAACCTCGACACTCCCCTGCTGGTGACGGCGCGGGAAGGGCAGGCTTTTCAAATATCGTCTCGCCCGACGTGTCTCATAGATCGTGTGTCTTGAGGTCAGGTTGCGGGCGGGTCGGTGGGTGTAACCCGGCGGTCCTGCCATGCAGAGGCCGCCAACCGGAGAGAGCTTGCTGTGGAAAGAGCGGCAAAAAAGGACGCGGTCGAAGCGCTGAACGGTCTGTTCAAGACCACCAGCGTTGCGGTCGTCGCCCATTATTCCGGCCTCACCGTCGCCCAGATGCAGACTCTGCGTACGCAGATGAAAGCCGCTGGCGCCTCGGTCAAGGTCTCGAAAAACCGTCTCGCCAAAATTGCTCTTGAAGGCACGGACGTCGTTGCCATTGGGTCCCTTCTGAAGGGTCCCACCGTGATCGCCACTTCTGACGATCCGGTAGCGGCACCGAAGGTTGCCGTCGAATTCGCCAAGGCAAACGAGAATTTCGTTATTCTCGGCGGATCGATGGGTAAAACCGTCCTGAGCGTCGACAGCGTCAAGGCCCTGGCCGCGCTGCCCTCGCTCGACGAACTGCGCGCCAAGATCCTGGGTCTCCTCGTGGCACCCGCGACCAAGATCGCTCAGCTGTCGACTGCGCCTGCGTCCAAGCTCGCACGCGTTGTTCAGGCCTATGCCTCAAAGAGCGAAGCGGCCTGACGCCCTTCGCATTCAAACCCTGGTTCGAACTAGATACGCTTAAGGAAACAAGACAATGGCCGACCTCAATAAGATCGTTGAAGAACTCTCGAGCCTGACCGTGCTCGAAGCTGCCGACCTCGCCAAGCTGCTCGAAGAAAAGTGGGGCGTGTCTGCCGCTGCTGCCGTCGCTGTTGCTGGCCCTGCCGGCGCTCCGGCTGCTGCCGCTGAAGAGAAGACCGAATTCACCGTCATGCTGACCGCTGCCGGCGACAAGAAGATCGAAGTCATCAAGGAAGTCCGTGCGATCACGGGTCTCGGCCTCAAGGAAGCCAAGGACCTGGTCGAAGGCGCTCCGAAGGCTGTCAAGGAAGGCATTGCCAAGGACGAGGCCGAGAAGGTCAAGGCTCAGCTCGAGAAGGCTGGCGCCAAGGTCGAACTCAAGTAAGACTTCAAAACGATCCCGGGAGGCGAGCTTCGGGTCGCCTCCCGGACCTTTTATGTCCGTACACAGGAATGTGTGGGGATTTCGTGGAACAACCCTCGAATCTCCATTATTGCCATCCCATATCGGGACGACAGCACGAAAGCACGGTTTGACAGCAGGAATGACGACGTTTCTGTCTAAGCCGTTGGGAGATATGCAATTTCGGGCTTTTTCAGTCCGTAACTAGACGGTTCAGACGGGCAGGGTGCAGCCAGGCATCCCGCGCGTCGTTTTGCGTTCCGCGATTCGCGCCTTCGATTTCAGGACTTTGGTCCTGATATTGGGCGCAACGACCGGAGCGTTTGGAAATTCAACCCGGGGGCGACGCCAGTCGCGCTTCGGAAGGTTCGCCCGTTACGGGCGACGCAATGAGAGGCCAAGATGGGTCAGCAGACGTTCACAGGTCGCAAGCGCGTTCGCAAGTTCTTCGGTCACATCAAGGAAGTCGCAGAAATGCCGAACCTCATTGAGGTTCAGAAGGCATCCTACGACCAGTTCCTGATGGTTGACGAACCCGAAGGTGGACGCCTCGACGAGGGTCTGCAGGCGGTATTCCGGTCGGTGTTCCCGATCTCGGACTTCTCCAGCACCTCGATGCTGGAATTCGTTCGCTACGAATTCGAGCCGCCGAAATATGACGTCGACGAGTGCCGCCAGCGCGGCATGACCTATGCTGCGCCGCTGAAGGTGACGCTGCGCCTGATCGTGTTCGATATCGATGAAGAAACCGGCGCCCGCTCCGTCAAGGACATCAAGGAGCAGGACGTCTACATGGGCGATATCCCGCTCATGACCATGAACGGCACCTTCGTCGTCAACGGCACCGAGCGCGTCATCGTCTCGCAGATGCACCGTTCGCCGGGCGTGTTCTTCGACCACGACAAGGGCAAGACCCATTCCTCGGGCAAGCTGCTGTTCGCCGCCCGCGTCATCCCCTATCGCGGCTCCTGGCTCGACATCGAATTCGACGCCAAGGACATCGTGTTCGCCCGCATCGATCGTCGCCGCAAGATTCCGGTGACGTCGCTGATGTTCGCGCTGGGTCTGGACGGCGAAGAAATTCTCTCGACGTTCTACAACAAGATCGAGTTCAAGAAGATCAAAGAAGGCTGGCGCGTGCCGTTCGACGCCGCGCGTTTCCGCGGCTACTCGACCGTCAACGATCTGATCGATGCCGACACCGGCAAGGTCGTGCTCGAAGCCGGCAAGAAGCTCACCGTGCGTGCCGCCCGTCAGCTCGTCGAAAAGGGCCTCAAGGCCCTGTTGATGACCGACCATGATCTGGTCGGCAATTACCTCGCCGAAGATCTCATCAACAACAAGACCGGCGTGATCTACGCCGAAGCCGGTGATGAGATCACGGGCAAGGAAAAGACCAAGGGCGACGATAAGGAAATCGAGCTGTTCATCGGTACGACGCCGATGAAGGAGCTGGTTGAGGCGGGCTACAAGGACCTGCCGCTGCTCGACATCGACCACGTCAACATCGGTGCCTACATCCGCAACACGCTGGCCGCCGACAAGAACATGACGCGGGAAGACGCGCTGTTCGACATCTACCGCGTGATGCGTCCGGGCGAGCCGCCGACCATCGACTCCGCGCAGAACATGTTCCAGTCGCTGTTCTTCGACAGTGAGCGCTACGACCTCTCCGCGGTCGGCCGCGTCAAGATGAACATGCGCCTCGAGCTGGACGCGCCGGACACCCATCGCACGCTGCGCAAGGAAGACATCCTCGCCGTCATCAAGACGCTGGTGGACCTGCGCGACGGTAAGGGCGAAATCGACGATATCGACCATCTCGGCAACCGTCGTGTGCGTTCGGTAGGCGAGCTGATGGAAAATCAGTACCGCGTCGGCCTCCTGCGCATGGAGCGCGCCATCAAGGAGCGCATGTCGTCCGTCGACATCGACACCGTGATGCCGCAGGACCTGATCAACGCGAAGCCGGCGGCTGCCGCCGTTCGCGAATTCTTCGGCTCGTCGCAGCTGTCGCAGTTCATGGATCAGACCAACCCGCTGTCGGAAATCACCCACAAGCGCCGTCTCTCGGCGCTTGGACCGGGCGGTCTGACGCGCGAGCGCGCGGGCTTCGAAGTCCGCGACGTTCATCCGACGCATTACGGCCGCATCTGCCCGATCGAGACGCCGGAAGGCCCTAACATCGGTCTGATCAACTCGCTCGCCACCTTCGCGCGCGTCAACAAGTACGGCTTCGTCGAAACGCCCTACCGCAAGGTCAAGGACGGTCGCGTCACCGACGAGGTCGTGTACCTCTCGGCGATGGAAGAGGGCCGCTACCACGTCGCGCAGGCGAACGTGGCGCTCGACGCCAAGGGCAAGTTCACCGAAGACCTGATCATCTGCCGTCACTCCGGTGACGTGCTGCCGGTCACGGCCGACAAGGTCGACTACATGGACGTGTCGCCGAAGCAGCTTGTTTCGGTTGCCGCGGCGCTGATCCCGTTCCTCGAGAACGACGACGCCAACCGCGCGCTGATGGGCTCGAACATGCAGCGTCAGGCCGTGCCTTTGGTGCGCGCCGAAGCCCCGTTCGTCGGCACCGGCATGGAAGCCGTCGTGGCGCGTGACTCGGGTGCTGCGATCGCGGCGCGCCGTTCGGGCGTCATCGACCAGATCGATGCGACCCGCGTGGTTATCCGCGCGACTGAAGATCTCGACCCCACCAAGTCGGGCGTCGATATCTACCGTCTGATGAAGTACCAGCGCTCCAACCAGTCGACCTGCATCAACCAGCGTCCGCTGGTTCGCGTAGGCGACAAGGTGGCCAAGGGCGATATCATCGCGGACGGTCCGTCGACCGATCTCGGCGAATTGGCTCTCGGCCGCAACGTGCTGGTCGCGTTCATGCCGTGGAATGGCTACAACTTCGAGGATTCCATCCTGCTCTCCGAGCGGATCGTGAAGGACGACGTGTTCACGTCGATCCATCTCGAAGAGTTCGAAGTCATGGCTCGCGATACCAAGCTCGGGCCTGAGGAAATCACCCGCGATATTCCGAACGTGTCGGAAGAAGCGCTGAAGAACCTCGACGAAGCCGGCATCGTCTACATCGGCGCCGAAGTCCGCGCCGGCGACATCCTGGTCGGCAAGATCACCCCGAAGGGCGAAAGCCCGATGACGCCGGAAGAAAAGCTTCTGCGCGCCATCTTCGGTGAAAAGGCGTCCGACGTTCGCGATACCTCGCTCCGCGTGCCGCCCGGCGTGCAGGGCACCATCGTCGAAGTCCGCGTCTTCAACCGGCACGGCGTCGACAAGGACGAACGCGCTTTGGCGATCGAGCGGGAGGAAATCGAACGCCTCGCCAAGGATCGTGACGACGAGCAGGCCATTCTTGACCGTAACGTCTACGGCCGTCTTGCAGACCTGCTCGAAGGCAAGGTCGGCATTGCCGGTCCGAAGGGCTTCAAGAAGGACAGCAAGGTCACCCGTGCCGTGCTCGAAGAGAGCCCGCGTTCGCAGTGGTGGATGTTCGCCACTTCGAACGACAAGCTGATGACCGAAATCGAAGCGATGCGGAAGCAGTACGACGAGTCGAAGAAGGGCCTTGAACAGCGCTTCCTCGACAAGGTCGAGAAGCTGCAGCGTGGCGACGAACTGCCGCCCGGCGTGATGAAGATGGTCAAGGTCTTCGTCGCGGTGAAGCGCAAGATCCAGCCCGGCGACAAGATGGCCGGACGTCACGGCAACAAGGGCGTGGTGTCGAAGATCGTTCCGATCGAAGACATGCCGTTCCTTGAAGACGGGACCCATGCGGACATCGTGCTGAACCCGCTCGGCGTGCCGTCGCGCATGAACGTCGGTCAGATTCTCGAAACGCATCTCGGCTGGGCTTGCGCCGGCATGGGCAAGCGGATCGGGCAGACCATCGACGCCTACTACGCGAAGCAGGATCTGAAGCCGCTCAAGGACACGCTGAAGAAGATCTACGGCGACGACGAAGTCATCAAGTCGCTGGACGATGCCGAACTCCTTGAGTTGGCTCGCAACCTGAAGCCCGGCGTGCCGATTGCAACGCCGGTGTTCGACGGGGCGAAGGAAGCCGACATCGAAGAGATGCTGAAGATGGCAGGCCTGGATGCGTCCGGTCAGTCCACCGTCTATGACGGCCGGACCGGCGACCAGTTCGATCGCAAGGTGACGGTTGGGTACATCTACATGCTCAAGCTGCACCATCTCGTGGACGACAAGATCCACGCGCGTTCGATCGGTCCGTACTCGCTGGTTACCCAGCAGCCGCTGGGCGGCAAGGCACAGTTCGGCGGACAGCGTTTCGGCGAAATGGAAGTGTGGGCGCTCGAGGCTTACGGCGCGGCGTATACGCTCCAGGAAATGCTGACCGTGAAGTCGGACGACGTCGCGGGCCGTACCAAGGTCTACGAAGCCATCGTGCGCGGCGACGACACGTTCGAGGCCGGTATTCCGGAATCGTTCAACGTGCTGGTCAAGGAAATGCGCTCGCTGGGTCTCAACGTCGACCTGCACAACTCGAAGCAGGCGCCGACCCCGTCGGAAGCAGCCGAATAATCTGACAGCGACTGCCCGGCCTTCATGGCCGGGCATCCGCGCTCTGCCCGGACGTGAGCAGAGTGCGTGGCGACCCTGAGAAATTCGAATTTGCTGCTGGTGGCGACCGGCACGCGAGGAGAAGACTATGAACCAAGAAATTATGAATCTCTTCAATCCGACGACGCCGGCTCAGGTCTTCGACCAGATCCGGATTTCGATCGCGTCTCCGGAGAAGATTCTGTCGTGGTCCTACGGCGAGATCAAGAAGCCGGAAACCATCAATTACCGTACCTTCAAGCCCGAGCGCGACGGCCTGTTCTGCGCCCGCATCTTCGGGCCGATCAAGGATTACGAGTGCCTGTGCGGCAAGTACAAGCGCATGAAGTACAAGGGCATCATCTGCGAGAAGTGCTCGGTCGAAGTGACCTTGTCGCGCGTCCGGCGCGAGCGCATGGGCCATATCGAGCTCGCAGCCCCCGTTGCCCACATCTGGTTCCTGAAGTCGCTGCCGTCGCGTATCGGCCAGCTGCTCGACATGACCCTCAAGGATCTCGAGCGGATCCTGTACTTTGAATACTACGTCGTTCTCGAGCCGGGTCTCACCGCGCTCAAGGACCGTCAGCTGCTGTCCGAAGAAGAGTATCTTCGCGCGCAGGACGAATATGGTCAGGACAGCTTCACCGCCATGATCGGCGCCGAGGCGATCCGCGAACTGCTGAAGGGCCTCGAGCTTGAAAAGCTCGACGTCCAGCTGCGCGTGGATATGAAAGAGACCGAATCCGAGATCAAGCACAAGAAGCTCGCCAAGCGCTTGAAGATCGTCGAGGCCTTCCGCTACTCCGGCAACAAGCCGGAATGGATGATCCTGACCGTCGTGCCGGTGATCCCGCCGGACCTGCGTCCGCTGGTGCCGCTCGATGGCGGCCGCTTCGCGACCTCCGATCTCAACGATCTCTATCGCCGCGTCATCAACCGCAACAACCGCTTGAAGCGCCTGATGGAGCTCCGCGCGCCGGACATCATCATCCGCAACGAAAAGCGCATGTTGCAGGAAGCCGTTGACGCATTGTTCGACAACGGCCGTCGCGGACGCGTCATCACGGGTGCCAACAAGCGCCCGCTGAAGTCGCTCGCCGACATGCTGAAGGGCAAGCAGGGCCGCTTCCGGCAGAATTTGCTCGGCAAGCGCGTCGACTATTCCGGCCGTTCGGTCATCGTCGTCGGTCCCGAGCTGCGTCTGCATCAGTGCGGCCTGCCAAAGAAGATGGCGCTCGAACTGTTCAAGCCGTTCATCTACTCGCGGCTCGACGCCAAGGGTCTGTCCACCACGGTGAAGCAGGCGAAGAAGCTCGTTGAAAAAGAGCGTCCCGAAGTCTGGGACATCCTCGACGAGGTCATTCGCGAGCATCCCGTGCTCTTGAACCGCGCGCCGACGCTGCATCGTCTGGGCATCCAGGCGTTCGAGCCGGTGCTGATCGAAGGCAAGGCGATCCAGCTGCATCCGCTGGTCTGCGCGGCCTTCAACGCCGACTTCGACGGCGACCAGATGGCCGTCCACGTTCCGCTGTCGCTGGAAGCGCAGCTGGAAGCGCGCGTCCTGATGATGTCGACCAACAACATCCTGCATCCCGCGAACGGTCAGCCGATCATCGTGCCGTCGCAGGATATCGTGCTCGGCCTGTACTATCTGTCGGTGATGCGTGACGGTCTGCCCGGCCAGGGCAAGCTGTATCATGCGGTGGCGGAGATCGAGCATGCGCTGCATGCGAAGGTCATCCACCTCCACACCAAGATCAAGTATCGCTGGGAAGGTCTCGACGAGAACGGCAAGCCGGTTACCCGCTGGTATGACACCACGGCTGGCCGCACCATGCTCGGCCAGGTCCTGCCGAAGTCGGCGAAGATGCCCTTCGACATCATCAACAAGCTGATGACGAAGAAGGAAATCTCCAGCGTCATCGATCAGGTCTATCGTCACTGCGGTCAGAAAGAGACCGTGATCTTCTGCGATCGCATCATGGCGCTCGGCTTCTACAACGCCTTCAAGGCGGGCATCTCGTTCGGCAAGGACGACATGGTCGTGCCGGCGTCGAAGTGGAAGATCGTCGACGGCACCCGTGCGCTCGCGAAGGACTTCGAGCAGCAGTACAACGACGGCCTGATCACCCATGGTGAGAAGTACAACAAGGTCGTCGATGCCTGGTCGAAGGCCGGTGAAGAAGTCGCCAAGGAGATGATGAAGGAGATTTCCTCCGTCAAGAAGGACGCGCACGGCGTCGAGCAGCAGATCAACTCGATCTACATGATGTCGCATTCCGGTGCCCGCGGTTCGCCGGCCCAGATGCGTCAGCTCGCCGGCATGCGCGGCCTGATGGCCAAGCCGTCGGGTGAGATCATCGAGACGCCGATCATCTCGAACTTCAAGGAGGGCCTGTCGGTTCTCGAATACTTCAACTCGACTCACGGTGCCCGTAAGGGTCTCGCCGATACCGCGTTGAAGACCGCGAACTCCGGTTACCTGACCCGTCGTCTCGTCGACGTGGCGCAGGACTGCATCATCACGCAGTCGGATTGCGGCACCAAGCTCGGCATCAAGATGCGCGCCATCATCGACAGCGGATCGGTGGTTGCATCGCTGGCGTCGCGTATCCTTGGCCGTTCGGCCTGCGAAGACATTCGCGATCCGAACACCAACAAGATCCTGATCAAGCGCAACACCCTGATGGAAGAGCGCGACGTCGATCTGCTGCAGCAGGCCGGCATCCAGGAAGTGAAGATCCGTTCGGCTCTCACTTGCGAACTGGTCAACGGCATCTGCGGCACCTGCTACGGGCGCGATCTCGCCCGCGGCACGCCGGTCAACCACGGTGAGGCCGTCGGCGTCATCGCGGCGCAGTCGATCGGTGAACCCGGTACCCAGCTCACCATGCGTACGTTCCACATCGGTGGCGCCGCGCAGATCAACGAGCAGTCGGTCATCGAATCCAACTTCGACGGCAAGGTCACGATCAAGAACGAAGCCATCGCCAAGAACGGCGAAGGTCACATGGTGGCGATGGTCCGCAACATGGTCATCGCGATCTCGGACGCCGACGGCACCGAGCGCGCCACGCATCGTATTCAGTACGGCGCGCGCGTGCACGTGGCGGAAGGCGACACCATCAAGCGCGGCCAGCGCATCGCGGAATGGGATCCGTACTCCCGTCCGCTGCTGACCGAAGTTGAAGGCGTGATCGGCTTCGAGGATCTGATCGACGGCCAGTCGATCGCCGAGACGCTCGACGAGTCCACCGGTATCGCCAAGCGCGTCGTTACCGACTGGCGTTCGTCGCGTGCCGGCGCGGATCTGCGTCCTGCCATTGTCATCAAGGGCAAGGACGGCAAGATCCTCAAGCTCGCCCGTGGCGGTGAAGCCCGCTACATGCTGTCGCCCGACGCCATTCTGTCGGTCGATACCGGCGCCAAGGTGAAGACCGGCGACATTCTCGCCCGTGTTTCGACCGAAAGCGCGAAGACGCGTGACATCACCGGCGGTCTGCCGCGGGTGGCCGAACTGTTCGAGGCGCGCAAGCCCAAGGACGCGGCGATCATCGCGGAAATCGGCGGCACCATCCGCTTCGGTCGCGACTACAAGAACAAGCGCCGGATCTCGATCGAGCCGATCGACAAGAACGAGGAGACCCGCGAGTACCTCATTCCGAAGGGCAAGCACATCCATCTGCAGGATGGTGACATCGTCGAAAAGGGCGACTTCATCGTCGAAGGCAATCCCGCGCCGCACGACATTCTGGCGATCAAGGGCATCGAGGAACTCGCTGCCTACCTGGTCAACGAAATCCAGGAAGTCTACCGATTGCAGGGCGTGCTCATCAACGACAAGCACATCGAAGTGATTGTTCGTCAGATGCTGCAGAAGGTCGAGATCACCGATCAGGGTGAGACCGACATGATCTCGGGCGAACAGATCGACAAGATCGAATTCGACCAGCTCAATGCGCGCGCCAAGGAAGAGGGCAAGAAGATCGCCACGGGAACGCCGGTACTGCTCGGCATCACCAAGGCGAGCTTGCAGACCCGTTCGTTCTTCTCGGCAGCGTCGTTCCAGGAGACCACGCGCGTGCTCACCGAAGCTGCCGTCAACGGCAAGGTGGATCCGCTCGAAGGCCTCAAGGAGAACGTCATTGTCGGCCGGCTTATCCCGGCAGGCACCGGCGCCTCGATGGCGAAGATCCGCGAAGTCGCAGTCAAGCGCGACAAGATGATCCTCGACGAGCGCGAAAAGCAGGCGACGATCGTTCCGGACGCTCCGGATGCCGAAACCCTGATGCTGCCGCCCGCCGAGTAAGCGAAGCGAACTATCAAACAGTAAAAGGCCCGCGAAAGCGGGCCTTTTTCATTGTGGAGGGCGCAACGCGCGCTGCGCCCGCGTACTTGTGCGCGCCAGTCTAGACGGCGGCGACCGGGGCTTCGCGCCGTTTTGGCGTCTCCGATGTCGCGATCTTCAAGGCCCAGGCCGGGCTGCTCGACGACACCGACCTGATCACGCTGGCCTGCCAGATCATGGTCGATGGCCACGGCGTCGCGTGGTCGTGGCATCAGGCGGTCGAACGCATGGCCGGCCAATTGGCGTCGCTCGACAATCCGTTGCTGGCGACGTGGGCATCGGACCTGCGCGACATCGGGCGTCGCGTGCTGGCCCAGATCGATCCGCCGATGGCCGCGACGATGGCCGCCGGCATGACGCCGCCGCTCGCGGCGGCGCTGGCGACGTGGCTGTTCCGCGGCCGTTTCAGCGTGGAAGAGCGCGAGGCCGGCGGGGCCGCCGCCGTACTCGGCCTGGCATTCGTGACCGAGGGCGTCATTCCGTTTGCGGCGCGGGATCCCTTCCGGGTGATCGCGGCCCTGATGGTCGGATCGGCGCTGACCGGGGCCATTTCGATGGCCGCCGGCGCAGAGCTCAAGGTTCCGCACGGCGGGATCTTTGTGCTGCCGATCCCCGGCGCAGTGACGCATGTCGTGGCCTATGGCGCAGCCATCTTGTGCGGAACGCTGGTAAGCGCCATTCTGGTCGGGCTGCTGAAGCGTCCGGCGGTGCAATCCGCCTGAGGGCGTAACCGGTCAAGCCGGCAACCCGGCGTGGCTGGCGCGGCGTTCCACACGCCTTTGTTCATCTTTCCTTCAGGTGGAAAATGATCATGCTTTGAAATGTTTATTGCAGGATGCGCCAATTCACTGATTGGTCGCATTTCGCTTTAGAGCAAAATCCGATACAGCGAGCGCGGCCGGTATGGTTCGTCTGATCCGGCGCGTGAGAGAAACCGATGCTTGATCTTGCAATTGTAGGTGGTGGTCCCGGCGGCCTGATGAGCGCCTGGTATCTCAAGCGGAAGCTCGGCGATCTGTGCCGCATCACCATCTATGAATCGTCCGACCGCGTCGGCGGCAAGATCCTGACCAAGAAATTCGACTCCGCGCCGGCGATGTACGAGGCCGGTGTTGCCGAGATCTACGATTATTCGATGACCGGGCCGGACCCGCTGCGCGAGTTGATTCAGCATTTCGGCCTGCAGACCATTCCGATGGATGCCGAGCAGGTGCAGCTCGACGGCAAACTGCTCAACGACGTGCCGGGCATGCGCAAGACCTACGGGCCGACCACCGCCAATGCGATCGAGGCGTTTCGCGATCTGTGCAGCACGATGGTGTCGCCGGTCGAATATTACGAGGGCGTCGGCGCCCATGACAACGAGCATCCCTGGGCGTGGATGACCGCCGAGGAACTGCTCGACAAGGTCGTGCCGGATGCGACCGCCAAGCGTTTCTTGAAGGTGATGGCGCGTTCCGATCTGGCGACCGAGGCCCACAACACCAACGGCCTCAACGCGCTCAAGAATTTCGTGATGGATATCGAGGGCTATATCGGCCTGTACTCGATCCAGAACGGCAATGAGCAGCTCATCACCTGTCTGCAGTCGGAGGTCGATGCCGACGTCCAGCTCAACCACCGTGTCCTGAAGGTCGGCAAGACCGAGGCCGGCCGCTACCAGCTCGACATGATGAACGGCAAGGGGCCGGAGACCCGCGAGTTCGACCTGGTGTTGATGTGCGTGCCGCATTCCTGGCTGGCGACGATGCGCTGGGGCGGCGAGCAGCTGCGCAAGTCGATGGTCAAGCACATCTCGTATTTCGACCGGCCCGCGCATTACCTGCGCATCTCGATCCTGTTCGACACGCCGTTCTGGGGCGAGCAGATTCCCGGCTCCTGGTTCATGTCGGAAGCGTTCGGCGGCTGCTGCGTCTACAATGAGGGCTCGCGCCATGATGTCGGCACGCACGGCGTGCTGAACTGGCTGATCGCGGGCTCCGACGCGCTGGCCTTTGCCAACCTCAACGACGAGGAGCTGATCGACGCGGCGCTGAAATCGCTGCCGGTCTCGTTCGGCAATGCGCGCGCGCATTTCATGGAGGGCAAGACCTATCGCTGGCTGTCCTCGGTCAATGCGATCCCCGGCGGCCTGCCGGCGCGCGATGTCATGACCAACCACCGGCCGGAACCGAAGAACCATCCCGGCCTCGTGCTGGTCGGCGACTATCTGTTCGATTCCACGCTCAATGGCCTCTTGGATTCCTCCGACGCGGCCACCGACATCATTCTCACCGAGATGATGCGGCTGCGGCGTGCCCGCGGCGACGGCGGGCCGGTTGCCTCCGACAAGATCGATCGCGACTATTTCGAGAATTACCGCGGCCTCGGCCCCTATAGCGAGGTGTGGAGCCGCTTCACCGATCCCGACTATCTGATGAAGCTGATCCAGATCGTCTGGGACCAGCCGAAGGCCTACCGGCTGCTGGTGGCGGGCTCGGCATCCGGCGAACTGGTCGGCGCGCTGCGCGACCGTGGCATCGACGCCTGGGGCATCGAGAGCAACAAGGTGATCCACGCCCGGACGCCGAAGGCGCTGAAGAAGTACAACCAGCTCGGCTCCGTCACCGACCTGCCGTTCAAGGATGAGCGCTTCGATTTCGTGTTCGAGACCTGTCTGTGCCACGTCGCCGAGAAGCAGGTGCCGAAGGCGGTGCGGGAACTCAACCGCGTGGTCAAGACCGGCGTGGTGTTTGGCTCGGTGACCTCCGACATGGCGCCGGCGCTGATCGACCGCTACGACCTGTTGCGCGGCGTCCGGAAGCTCGGCACCTGGTGGGAATGGTCGGAACTGTTCTTCGGCAACGGCTTCGATCTGTCGATGCACCGCCGTGACTGCACGGCGGAGGTCTGGGAAGCCACGCTGGCTGCCGACCGCGGCCCCGGCCACTGGTACGCCGACGCCGACAGCCTGCGCTATTCGTTCTTCGACAAGATGGATGACGAAGACTGAGCGGGCGAGGCGCTTCCGCCAGGATCTGCATGCGTTGACGCGCTCACCTGTCCCCATGTCGTCCCCGCGAACGCGGGGACCCATACACACCGTCTTCTCGGCTCAGCGCTGCAGGCCGCAGCGTTCCACCTTGATCGGCTGAGGCTATGGGTCCCCGCGTTCGCGGGGACGACATGGGGATGGCGCGAGGACCCCGGCGGCCACATCGCTTGCGGCTCGTCCTTGCCACGGCATGCGCGTCACATCCCCTATACCCCTCCCGTTGCTTTGCCGATTGCATTCTGATCGCATAGGATCATGGGGACTGCGGCACGCGCCGCAGCAATGATTCCTGCGGTCGCACGACCGTGCAGCAACGGTTTGTTTCATGGCGTCCCAGCCACCAAAGCCACCTTCCGACGATTCCTCGCAAGGCGAGCCGGCGTCGCCGCTCGACGACAAATTCGCGCTGCCGGTCGGCGCGGCCGCGACGCCGGTTCCCGGCATCAAGCCGCCATTGGCCAAGGGCCTGGGGGTCGACAAGGCGGCTAAATCCAAGCCGGTCGCCGAAGATGACGACGAGGAAGATGACGACGATGATGATGACGAGGATCTCGTCGTCTTCACCGCACGCGAAGCCGCCGGCGCGCTTGGCACCATTCTGGCGTTCACCCGGCCGTTCCTGACGAATTACCGCAAGATGATGGTTTTTGTCGGCCTCGGCGTTCTGGTCGAGACGCTGTTCAACGTCATCATGCCGCTCAGCCTGAAATATCTGATCGACGATGCGCTCGGCGAAGAGGACTTCGAGGCGCTGGTCATCATCCTGTCGGTGCTGGGGGCGGCCGGCATCATCACCTCGATCGTGGCGATCTGGTATGAGCGCTGGGACGCGCGGCTGGCGGCAACCGTCATTTCCGACGTCCGCGTCCGCCTGTTCGAGCACGTGCAGAACCTGCCGTCGGCCTATTTCGCCCGCACCAAGCGTGGCGAGATCCTGTCGCGCTTCTCGATCGACATGGCGGCTTACGAGACCTCGATCAAGACCTTCGCCAATAGTGCGATGCTGCCGTTTCTCGAACTGATCGCCGGCATTTTGCTGATGCTGTATCTGAACTGGCAGCTCGCGGCGGTGGCCCTGCTGATCTTCCCGATCACCCTGATCGGCCCGCGCATCCTGACGCCCAAGGCCGTGCAGGCCAATTACGACCAGAAGCTCACGGAATCCGCGCTGCTTGGTGCCGTTCAGGAGAACGTCGCGGCGCAGGCGGTGGTCAAGGCGTTCAGCCTGCAGCGCCGCACGCTCGGCTGGTTCCGGCTGCGCAACAACGAGGCCCGCGACCGCGTGTCACGCGCGATCTTTCTCTCCACCATGGTGGAGCGCTCGGTCACCATCTCGGTGCTGCTGCTGCACCTCGTCGTGCTGGCGATCGGCGCCTATCTGGCCACCAAGGGCCAGATCACCGTCGGTACCTTCGTGACCTTCGAGAGCGCGTTCTGGGAGGTGTCCTACAACATCGCCCATGTCATGCACTTCATCCCGGTGTCGATCCAGTCGGCCGCGGCCGTGCGCCACATCAACGAGATGCTCGATGAACCGACCCGCGGCGCCGACCGGGCAGGGGCGCCCAATCTGCCGCGCATCGTCAACGACATCACTTTTGACCACGTCTCCTTCAAATACGAAGGCAGCCAGACGCCGGTGCTCGACAATCTGACCCTTAAGCTCAACGTCGGAAAGACCATCGCGATTGTCGGACCCTCCGGCTCCGGCAAGAGCACGCTGCTCAATCTGATCCTGCGGCTCTACGTGCCCGACGAGGGCCGGGTGAGTATCGATGGCGTCGATATCCGCAAGGTAACGCGGGAGTCGCTGCGCTCCAGCATGGCGGTCGTATTCCAGGAAAACATGCTGTTCAACATGTCGATCCGCGAGAACATCCGGCTGGGCAAGGAAGGCGCCACCGACAAGGAAGTCGAGGACGCGGCTAAGAAGGCCGAGATCCACCGCTACATCATGAGCCTGCCGCAGAAATACGACACCTCGGTCGGTGAGCGCGGTGACACATTGTCCGGCGGCCAGCGCCAGCGGATCGCCATCGCCCGGGCCATCGTCCGCAATCCCTCCGTATTGCTGCTCGACGAGGCGACCTCGGCGCTCGACCAGACCACGGAGGCCGCGATCAACAAGACGCTGCTCAAGCTCGCGCGTGGCCGCACCATGATCTTCTCGACCCACCGCCTGACCTCGGTGGTGGAGATGGACGAGATCATCGTGATCTCCGGCGGCCAGGCGATCGAGCGCGGCTCGCATGTCGAATTGCTGGCGCTGAACGGGACCTACCGCAAGCTGTGGGACGATCAGGGCCTGGCACCGCATGGCGCCGCCGCTGCGGACGATGACGATGACGACGAGGATGACGACGACTGAGTCGCAATTTCCTCGCAATCAGGTGTGAAAAGGCCCCAATGTGCGGAACCGGGCACGGGGTGGAGCGTTCATCCGCCATTCCGCCCCCGGTGCATCGGCGCCACTGAGCAATTGGCCCGATGATCTTTGTCTGGCTCGTTCGAAGAGCCCCTAGACATGAGTTCAGATCAGCCCGCGACACCCAACGTCCTGATCGTCGAGGACGAGATGGTGCTGCGCATGCGCGCGGTCGATATCGTCGAGGACGCCGGTTTCAACCCCGTCGAGGCCGTCAACGCGGACGAGGCCATGAGCATCCTGGAATCCCGCTCCGACATTTCGCTGTTGTTCACCGACATCCAGATGCCCGGCTCGATGGACGGGCTGAAGCTGGCGCATGCGGTGCATGACCGCTGGCCGGGGATAAAGATCATCCTGGTTTCCGGCCGGATCAATCCGACCGACGCCGAAAAGCCAGAGGACAGCCGCTTTTTTGGCAAGCCGATCGGCGTCACGCAGATGATCGCCCAGTTGCAGGAGATGATCGGGGGCGGCGTGCTGGCGATCGTGCCCACCGCTGCCGAGGTCGCGCCCGTCGTGGTCGTGCCGGAGCACCAGCCGACCGCCCAGGAATTCCTCACCGCTGAGAACGACAGCCTACGTTTGCTGCTAGAGCAGGCCTCGTTCGACGCCAAGGTTCTGCTGGCCCAGTCCGGCATCGATGCCAAGGAGCGCGAGGCCGCCGACAAGCTGCAGAAGCTGATCCTGGAAGAGCTGCATCACCGCATCAAGAACACGCTGGCGACGGTGAGCGCGATCGCCTCCCAGAGCCTGCGCACCGCGCCCAGCCTCGCGCACGGCCAGCAGGCGATCGAAGGCCGGCTGCTGGCGCTCGGCCGCGCCCATGACCTGCTGCTGCAGGTGTCCTGGGCCAATGCCGGCCTCGACCACATCATCCGCGGTGCCACCGAGGCCTATGACAGCCAGAGCGAGGGACGGTTCACCATTACCGGCCCGGACATCAAGATGTCGTCCGGCGCTGTGATCGCGCTGGCGATGACCCTGAACGAGTTGTGCACCAACACCACCAAGTTCGGCGCATTGTCGGTTCCGACCGGCCGGGTCGCGATCGATTGGACCATCGACACGGCGACCGAGCGGCTGAAGCTGGTCTGGCGCGAAACCGGCGGCCCGCTGGTGCAGGCGCCGACCCGGCGCAGCTTCGGCACCAAGATGATGGGCTCACTCGGCCAGCAGCTCTCCGGCCAGGTCAAGCTCAGCTATGAGCCGTCGGGGTTCGTCTATGAGCTCGACGTGCCGCTGAGTTCCCTCGTTCCCAAGGTGTAGTCCGTAGCCCGGATAAGCGCAGCCTGCCCGCATGGCGGGGCGGAACCATTCGTGGCCGGCCCCTCATTGAGCCTCTGCTCCGGACAGCAGCCGCGCGCCGCTGCGCGCCATGCCGCCTTACCCGGCCAACGGCTCCGCGCATACGATTCCCTATCGATTCCCCAAAACGCATCCGGTTCTACCGATTCTGGCCGATCCTGTTCCGATCGCGCTCAAACTGGCTCGAAAACGTCGTCCGGCGTTCATCAATCGGTAATGTTTTTGCGGTGCGGATTTTGCGGTGGATGTCACGCAAACCCCATGAATCCGGCATGTTTTTGCAGCATCCGACATGCTAGAAGCCCTGCTGTCAGAAGCGTTTCTCGGCTCGCGCTTTAGTGTTGACTTGGGTAACCCCCGGGGATAAAACCCGCGCACTCACCGACAGGCGGTGAGCTTCGTAAGTGTCGGAACGGACCACCCTCTAGCGTCCTCCAAGATCAGTCTTGAGGGACCCAGCCTTTCGGGGCAGGAGCGGGCACCAACCTCGATCCAAGAAGCTCAAACGCTGTCGCTTAAAGCTAGGCAATGTCAAAACGTCCGTCTTTTGAGCAAGTTCTCAACAGACAGATCAGATTGCATGACCTCGGTACAGACTATCAGGCGCAAGCCCGTTAGTCACGATCGCGGTCCTCTGTGGCGTGAAACGCTTTCTGCTCAGGTATGAGCGGTTGGCGTGATTTCGTTTTGCGTGAATCTTTCTTTGATCTGTGAGTGGATCGATGGGGCAGGTGGCCCCAAACAATTTGCGAAGCCGTTATGGCTTCGCCTGAACAAGGGTGAAGGCGAAGATGCCGACGATCAACCAGCTGATCGCAAGTCCGCGTGTCGTTCAGAAGTCGCGCAAGAAGGTGCCGGCGCTGCAGCAGTCGCCGCAGAAGCGTGGCGTTTGTACGCGCGTCTACACCACGACCCCGAAGAAGCCGAACTCGGCGCTTCGTAAGGTCGCCAAGGTGCGTCTGACCAATGGCTTCGAAGTCATCGGGTACATTCCGGGCGAAGGTCATAACCTTCAGGAGCACTCTGTGGTGATGATCCGCGGCGGTCGCGTCAAGGATTTGCCCGGCGTGCGATACCACATTCTCCGCGGCGTGCTGGATACCCAGGGCGTCAAGAACCGTAAGCAGCGCCGTTCGAAGTACGGCGCGAAGCGTCCGAAGTAACGGGGATTATCGATGTCTCGTCGCCATTCTGCTGAAAAGCGTGAAGTCAACCCGGATCCGAAGTTCGGGAACATCATCATCACCAAGTTCATGAATTCGATCATGTACGACGGCAAGAAGTCTGCCGCTGAAAGCATCGTCTACGGTGCCTTGGAGATGATCGAAGGCAAGACCAAGCAGGGCCCGCTGCCAGTTTTCGAGCAGGCCCTGGAAAACGTGATGCCGACGATCGAAGTTCGTTCGCGTCGCGTCGGTGGCGCCACCTACCAGGTGCCGGTCGAAGTCCGCAGCGTGCGCCGTCAGGCGCTCGGCATTCGCTGGCTGATCACCGCCGCCCGTGCCCGCAACGAGAAGACCATGACCGAGCGTCTCTCGGCCGAGTTGCTCGATGCGTCGAACGGTCGTGGTAACGCCGTGAAGAAGCGGGAAGACGTGCACAAGATGGCGGAAGCCAACCGCGCGTTCTCGCACTATCGCTGGTAACGGCGAAACAACGGATTTAAGGACGAGCCCATGCCCCGCGTACATGCCATCGAGGATTACCGAAATTTCGGTATCATGGCGCATATCGATGCCGGTAAGACCACGACCACCGAGCGTATCCTGTACTACACCGGCAAGAGCCACAAAATCGGCGAAGTGCACGAAGGTGCAGCGACGATGGACTGGATGGAGCAGGAGCAGGAGCGGGGCATCACGATCACGTCCGCAGCCACCACTGCGTTCTGGAACGGCAAGCGTCTGAACATCATCGACACTCCCGGCCACGTCGACTTCACGATCGAAGTCGAGCGTTCGCTGCGCGTGCTCGACGGCGCCGTCGTCGTGCTCGACGGCAACCAGGGCGTCGAGCCGCAGACCGAGACCGTCTGGCGTCAGGGCGACAAGTATCGCGTTCCGCGCATCGTTTTCGCGAACAAGATGGATAAGACCGGCGCTGACTTCTACAAGTGCCTGCAGGACATCATCGACCGTCTCGGCGCCAAGCCGATTGCGATCCAGCTGCCGATCGGCGAGGAGAGCAACTTCAAGGGTCTGATCGATCTGGTCCGCATGAAGGGCGTCATCTGGGAAGACGAAGCCCTCGGTGCGAACTTCAAGGACATCGAGATCCCGGCCGACATGGTCGAGAAGGCCAAGGAATATCGCGAGAAGATGGTGGAAGCCGCCGTCGAGCTCGACGACGATGCTCTGGCCGCTTTCCTCGATGGCGTTGAGCCCGATGAAGCCACCCTCAAGCGCCTGATCCGCAAGGCCGTGCTGACCAGCGCGTTCTATCCGGTTCTGTGCGGTTCGGCCTTCAAGAACAAGGGCGTGCAGCCCTTGCTCGACGCGGTCGTCGATTATCTGCCGTCGCCGGTCGACGTTCCCTCCATCGTCGGCGTTGACGACGAGGGCGGCGAAGTCATCCGTTTGCCGAACGACAGCGAGCCGCTCGCGCTGCTCGCGTTCAAGATCATGGACGATCCGTTCGTCGGCACCATCACGTTCTGCCGCATCTATTCCGGCACGCTGATTTCCGGCACCGGCGTCGTCAACTCGACGCGCGAGCGCAAGGAGCGCATTGGCCGCATGCTGTTGATGCATGCGAACAACCGCGAAGACATCAAGGAAGCCTATGCCGGCGACATCGTCGCTTTGGCCGGCCTGAAGGAAACCCGCACCGGTGACACCCTGTGCGATGCCCAGAAGCAGGTCATCCTCGAGAAGATGGAATTCCCTGAGCCCGTCATCGAGCTCGCGATCGAGCCGAAGACTAAGGCCGACCAGGAGAAGCTCGGCGTCGCTCTGGCGAAGCTGGCGGCGGAAGATCCGTCGTTCCGCGTCTCCACCGACCTTGAGTCCGGCCAGACCATCCTCAAGGGCATGGGCGAACTGCATCTCGACATCAAGGTCGACATCCTTCGTCGTACCTACAAGGTCGATGCCAACATCGGCGCGCCGCAGGTGGCGTTCCGCGAGAAGATCACCAAGCGGGCCGAAGTCGATTACACCCACAAGAAGCAGACCGGTGGTACCGGCCAGTTCGCGCGGGTCAAGTTCGTCGTCGAGCCGGGCGAGCCGGGCTCGGGTTTCATCTTCGAATCCAAGGTCGTCGGTGGTTCGGTTCCGAAGGAATACATCCCCGGCGTCGAAAAGGGCCTCAACTCTGTGCTGGGTTCGGGCGTCGTCGCCGGCTTCCCGGTCGTGGACGTCAAGGTTTCGCTGGTTGACGGCGCCTACCATGACGTCGACTCGTCGGCCCTGGCCTTCGAAATCGCTTCCCGCGCCGCTTTCCGCGACGCGCTGCAGAAGGGCAAGTCTGTCCTGCTCGAGCCGATCATGAAGGTCGAATGCGTGACCCCGGAAGACTACACCGGTTCGGTCATCGGCGATCTGAATTCGCGGCGCGGCCAGATCCAGGGTCAAGATATGCGCGGCAATGCCAACGTGATCAATGCGATGGTGCCGCTCATGAACATGTTCGGTTACGTGAATACGCTGCGCTCGATGAGCCAGGGGCGCGCGACCTTCACAATGCAGTTCGACCACTACGCCGAAGCTCCGGCGAACGTGTCGGCTGAAGTCCAGAAAAAGTTTGCCTGATTGTCGTTAGCGACAGTTAACGACTGAACGGAGAGAATCATGGGTAAAGCTAAATTCGAACGCAACAAGCCGCATTGCAACATCGGCACCATCGGTCACGTCGATCACGGCAAGACCTCGCTGACCGCGGCGATCACCAAGGTGCTCGCTGAGTCCGGTGGCGCGACGTTCACCGCCTACGACCAGATCGACAAGGCGCCGGAGGAAAAGGCCCGCGGCATCACGATCTCGACCGCCCACGTCGAGTACGAGACCGCCAACCGCCACTATGCGCACGTCGATTGCCCCGGCCATGCCGACTATGTGAAGAACATGATCACCGGTGCGGCTCAGATGGACGGCGGCATTCTCGTCGTCTCCGCCGCCGACGGCCCGATGCCGCAGACCCGCGAGCACATCCTGCTGGCCCGCCAGGTCGGCGTGCCCGCGCTGGTCGTGTTCCTCAACAAGTGCGACATGGTCGACGATCCGGAACTGCTCGAACTGGTGGAAATGGAAGTTCGCGAACTTCTCTCCAAGTACGACTTCCCGGGCGACGACATTCCGATCATTAAGGGTTCGGCGCTCGCCGCTCTCGAGAACTCGGACCAGAAGCTCGGTCATGACGCAATCCTCGAGCTGATGAAGGCGGTTGACGCCTACATCCCGCAGCCGGAACGCCCGATCGACCAGCCGTTCCTGATGCCGGTCGAAGACGTGTTCTCGATCTCGGGCCGTGGCACCGTCGTCACCGGCCGCGTCGAGCGCGGCATCGTCAAGGTCGGCGAGGAAATCGAAATCGTCGGTATCCGCGACACCCAGAAGACGATCTGCACCGGCGTGGAAATGTTCCGCAAGCTGCTCGACCAGGGTCAGGCCGGCGACAATATCGGCGCGCTGCTGCGCGGCACCAAGCGTGAGGAAGTCGAGCGCGGCCAGGTGCTGTGCAAGCCGGGTTCGGTGAAGCCGCACACCAAGTTCAAGGCCGAGGCCTACATCCTGACCAAGGAAGAGGGCGGTCGCCACACCCCGTTCTTCACCAACTACCGTCCGCAGTTCTACTTCCGCACCACCGACGTGACCGGTGTGGTCCATCTGCCGGAAGGTACCGAAATGGTGATGCCGGGCGACAACATCGCGATGGAAGTGCACCTGATCGTGCCGATCGCGATGGAAGAGAAGCTGCGCTTCGCCATCCGTGAAGGCGGTCGCACCGTCGGTGCAGGCGTCGTCGCAAGCATCATCGAGTAATAGGCCGGGGCAGCGAATAGCGGATGTCCGCTATTCCCGACCTGACGCGAAGTTAAGTCGACAAAGAAAGACAACGGCATGAACGGCCAGAATATCCGCATTCGGCTCAAGGCGTTTGATCATCGGATTCTCGATGCTTCGACCCGCGAGATCGTCAGCACGGCGAAGCGCACCGGTGCACAGGTTCGCGGGCCCATCCCGCTGCCGACCCGCATCGAGAAGTTCACCGTCAACCGTTCGCCGCACGTCGACAAGAAGAGCCGCGAGCAGTTCGAGATGCGCACCCACAAGCGCCTCCTGGACATCGTCGATCCGACCCCGCAGACCGTCGATGCTTTGATGAAGCTCGATCTGGCCGCCGGTGTCGATGTCGAGATCAAGCTCTGATCCAGCCCGCTTAAAGCGGATTGAGTCACAGACGAATTTTTTTAGGTCCAGTCCCGTCAAACGGACAGAAAGAACAGGAAGCACGCCGATGCGCTCCGGAGTGATCGCACAAAAGGTCGGAATGACACGGGTCTTTACGGAGACCGGTGAGCACATTCCAGTGACCGTGCTAAAGCTGGGCAATTGCCAGGTGTTAGGTCACCTCACCAGCGAGAAGAATGGTTACGTTGCGTTGCAGCTCGGTTCGGGCACGCGCAAAACCGTTTATTTGCCGAAGGCTGAACGCGGACAGTTCGCGGTCGCCAAGGTTGAACCCAAGCGTAAGGTCGCGGAATTCCGCGTGTCGGAAGACGCGCTGATCCCGGTCGGCGCCGAGATCCAGGCGGACCACTTCGTGGTCGGTCAGTTTGTCGATGTCACCGGTACCTCGGTCGGTAAGGGTTTTGCCGGCGGTATGAAGCGCTGGAATTTCCGCGGTCTGCGCGCCACCCACGGCGTCTCGGTATCGCATCGTTCGATCGGTTCGACCGGCGGACGTCAGGATCCCGGCAAGACCTTCAAGAACAAGAAGATGCCCGGTCACATGGGTGTCGACAAGATCACCACGCTGAACCTGCGTGTTGTGCAGCTCGATGTCGAGCGCGGCCTGATCCTCGTCGAAGGCGCCGTTCCCGGCTCCAAGGGCGGCTGGATCGCGGTTCGCGACGCCGTCAAGAAGGCTCTTCCGAAGGAAGCGCCGAAGCCTGGCAAGTTCCGCCTGGTTGGCGCCGAGCAGGAAGCCCCTGCCGAGGCACCTGTCGCCGAGAAGGAGGGCGTGTGAGATGAAATTGAACGTCACCACGCTTGAGGGCAAGGACTCAGGTTCGATCGAGCTGTCGGATGCCATCTTCGGTCTCGACCCGCGCGTCGACATCATCCAGCGTTGCGTCAACTGGCAGCTCGCCAAGCGCCAGGCTGGCACGCACAAGACCAAGGGTCGCGCCGAGATCTGGCGCACCGGCAAGAAGATGTACAAGCAGAAGGGCACCGGCGGTGCGCGTCACGGTTCGGCCCGTGTCCCGCAGTTCCGCGGCGGTGGTCGCGCCTTCGGTCCGGTCGTGCGCTCTCATGCGTTCGATCTGCCCAAGAAGGTTCGCGCGCTGGCTCTGAAGCACGCTCTGTCTTCGAAGGCCAAGGACGGCGGCTTGATCGTGATCGAGAACGCCACCCTGGAAGAAGCCAAGACCAAGGCCCTGATCGGTCATTTCTCGGGCCTCGGCCTGACCAATGCGCTGATCGTCGATGGCGCCGAAGTCCACACCGGTTTCGCCATGGCGGCCCGCAACATTCCGAACATCGACGTGCTGCCGATCCAGGGCATCAACGTCTATGACATTCTGCGCCGTCACAAGCTGGTTCTGACCCGTGCGGCACTCGATGCGTTGGAGGCGCGCTTCAAATGAAGAACATTGACCCGCGCCATTACGACATCATCGTCGCCCCCGTGGTGACCGAGAAGGCGACCGTTGCGTCCGAATTCAACAAGGTTGTGTTCAAGGTCGCGATCAAGGCCACCAAGCCGCAGATCAAGGAAGCCATCGAGAAGCTGTTCGATGTCAAAGTGAAGAGCGTGAACACGCTGGTCCGCAAGGGCAAGCAGAAGGTGTTTCGTGGCAACTTCGGTTCGCAGTCGGACGTCAAGCGTGCGATCGTGACCCTCGAAGAGGGCCACCGCATCGACGTCACGACCGGGCTATAAGGCGGATATCCGATGGCACTTAAAAAATTCAACCCGACGACCCCTGGCCAGCGCCAGCTCGTCATCGTCGATCGCTCGGGCCTCTACAAGGGCAAGCCGGTCAAGACGCTTACCGAAGGCAAGCACTCCTCCGGCGGTCGTAACAACACCGGTCGCACGGTCGTTCGTTTTCGCGGCGGCGGTCACAAGCAGACCTACCGTATCGTCGATTTCAAGCGTACCAAGGTCGATATGCCTGCAAAGGTCGAGCGACTCGAGTACGATCCGAATCGCACCGCCTTCATCGCGCTGCTGAAGTACGAAGATGGGACGCTGTCCTACATCCTCGCGCCCCAGCGTCTCGCCGTCGGTGACACCGTGATTGCCGGAAACTACGTCGACGTGAAGCCGGGCAATGTCATGCCGCTCGGAAACATGCCGATCGGCACCATCATCCACAACGTCGAGCTGAAGATCGGGAAGGGCGGCCAGATCGCCCGTTCCGCCGGCACTTACGCCCAGCTCGTCGGCCGCGACCATGACTATGTGATCGTTCGCCTGAATTCCGGTGAGCAGCGCCTGGTTCACGGCCGTTGCACCGGGACAATCGGCGCCGTGTCGAACCCCGACCACATGAATACCTCGATGGGCAAGGCCGGCCGTATGCGCTGGTTTGGTCGTCGCCCGCATAACCGCGGCGTGTCGATGAACCCGGTCGACCATCCGCACGGTGGTGGTGAAGGCAAGACCTCGGGCGGCCGTCATCCGGTTACCCCGTGGGGCAAGCCGACCAAGGGCAAGAAGACGCGCTCGAACAAGTCGACTACGAAGTTCATTCTCATCAGCCGCCACAAGCGGAAGAAGTAAGGATCGCCGGACATGGTTCGTTCAGTCTGGAAAGGCCCGTTCGTCGAGAGCTCGCTGCTCAAGAAGGCAGAAGTTGCTCGCGCGTCAGGGCGTCACGACATCATCAAGATCTGGAGCCGTCGCTCCACGGTCCTGCCGCAGTTTGTCGGTCTTACCTTTGGCGTTTATAACGGCCAAAAGCATGTACCTGTTGCCATCAATGAAGAAATGGTCGGTCACAAGTTCGGCGAGTTCTCGCCAACCCGTACCTTCCACGGTCATTCGGGCGACAAGAAAGCCAAGAAGGGCTGAGGACTAAGTTATGAGCAAGCCAAAGCGCGAACGGAGCCTCCCGGATAACGAGGCCAAGGCGATCGCCCGCATGTTGCGCGTGAGCCCGCAGAAGCTGAACCTGGTGGCGCAGATGATCCGCGGCCGGAAGGCTTCCGCCGCGCTCGCCGACCTGCAGTTTTCGCGCAAGCGCATCGCCGTCGACGTCAAGAAGTGCCTTGAGTCGGCGATCGCAAATGCCGAGAACAACCACGACCTCGATGTCGACGCGCTCGTCGTCTCCGAGGCCCATGTGGGCAAGGGCATTGTCATGAAGCGTTTTTCCCCGCGCGGCCGCGGCCGTTCGGGACGCATCTTCAAACCATTCGCGCAGCTGACGATCGTTGTTCGTCAGGTTGAAGCGGCGACAGCTTAAGGGCGCGGGAGAGTACGATGGGTCAGAAGATCAATCCAATCGGTCTGCGTCTTGGCATCAACCGTACGTGGGATTCACGTTGGTACGCCGGCAAGAACGAATACGGCAAGCTGCTGCACGAGGATGTCAAAATCCGCGAAGTGCTGCACAAGGAACTGAAGCAGGCGGCTGTCGCCAAGATCATCATCGAGCGTCCGCACAAGAAGTGCCGCGTCACGATCCACTCGGCACGTCCGGGCGTCGTGATCGGCAAGAAGGGCGCTGACATCGACAAGCTTCGCAAGAAGGTGTCGGACATCACCGCTTCGGACGTCACGATCAACATCGTCGAAATCCGCAAGCCGGAACTCGATGCGACCCTGGTCGCCGAGTCGATCGCGCAGCAGCTTGAGCGCCGCGTGGCGTTCCGCCGCGCGATGAAGCGGGCGGTGCAGTCGGCGATGCGCCTCGGTGCCGAAGGCATCCGCATCAATTGCTCGGGTCGCCTTGGCGGCGCGGAAATCGCGCGTATGGAATGGTATCGCGAAGGTCGCGTGCCGTTGCACACGCTGCGCGCGGACATCGACTACGGCGTCGCCACCGCGTTCACGACGTTCGGCACCTGCGGCGTCAAGGTCTGGATCTTCAAGGGCGAAATCCTTGAGCACGATCCGATGGCCCAGGACAAGCGCATGGCCGAGGGTGACAATTCCCGCCCGCGTCGCGACGCTGCTTAATCAGAAGGTTTGAGGGCGTAAGCCATGATGCAACCAAAGAAGACCAAGTTCCGGAAGGCGCATAAGGGCCGGATTCACGGCGTGGCGACCTCCGGCGCAACCTTGGCGTTCGGTCAGTTCGGCCTGAAGGCGATGGCGCCCGAGCGCCTCACCGCCCGTCAGATCGAAGCCGCGCGCCGCGCGCTGACCCGTCACATGAAGCGTGCCGGCCGCGTCTGGATCCGCATCTTCCCGGATCTGCCGGTCTCGAAGAAGCCTGCCGAAGTCCGCATGGGTTCCGGCAAGGGTACGCCGGAACTGTGGGTTGCGCGCGTCAAGCCGGGCCGGGTGCTGTTCGAGATCGACGGCGTCACCCAGCAGACCGCCAAGGAGGCGTTCACGCTGGCCGCCGCGAAGCTGCCGATCAAGACGCGCTTCGTCACGCGCATTGCCGAGTAAGGGTAAGATCATGGCCGAGATGAAAACCGCCGATATCCGAGCGATGAGCCAGGACCAGATGGACGACGCCGTCCTCGGTCTGAAAAAGGAACGCTTTAATCTGCGATTCCAGCGTGCTACTGGGCAGTTGGAGAATACGACTCGCCTGCGTGAAGCGCGTCGTGACATCGCACGAATCAAGACCATCGCCGCGCAAAAGCGCGACGTGAAGTCGAAGTAAGGGGCCGAACATGCCGAAACGTACACTTCAGGGCGTGGTCGTCAGCGACAAGCAAGCCAAGACGGTTGTCGTCCGCGTCGATCGTCGCTTTACGCACCCGATCTACAAGAAGACCATTCGGACCTCGAAAAACTATCACGCGCACGACGAGAACAACGAGTTCAAGCCGGGCGACATGGTGTGGATCGAGGAGAGCAAGCCGATCTCCAAACTGAAGCGCTGGACGGTTGTCCGGGGCGAACAGAAGAAGACCGCCTAAAGCGCGACTTGCGCATTTCATCTACGCGCGACTTTGCGCATAAATCAGAGGACGAGGTGCATCAATGATTCAGATGCAGACCAACCTCGACGTGGCCGATAATTCAGGCGCACGCCGTGTCATGTGCATTAAGGTGATTGGTGGATCCAAGCGCCGGTATGCTACTGTTGGCGACATTATTGTCGTATCGATCAAGGAAGCCATCCCACGCGGGAAGGTCAAGAAGGGCGACGTGATGAAGGCCGTCGTGGTTCGTGTCCGCAAGGACATTCGCCGCGCTGACGGTTCGGTCATCCGCTTCGACCGTAACGCTGCCGTGCTGATCAACAATCAGTCGGAGCCGATCGGTACCCGTATCTTTGGGCCCGTGCCGCGCGAGCTGCGCGCCAAGAACCACATGAAGATCATCTCGCTTGCGCCGGAGGTGCTGTAATGGCTGCCAAGATTCGCAAGGGTGACAAGGTCATCGTGTTGAACGGTCGCGACAAGGGGCGCACCGGCGAAGTGTTCGAGGTTCGTCCGACCGAAGGCAAGGCGCTGGTTCGCGGCGTCAACCTCGTCAAGAAGCATCAGAAGCAGACCCAGGCCCAGGAAGGCGGCATCATCTCGAAAGAGGCGCCGATCCAGCTGTCCAACATTGCCATCGTCGGCAAGGACGGCAAGCCGACCCGCGTCGGGTTCAAGATTCAGGCGGATGGCACCAAGGTTCGGATCGCCAAGCGCTCGGGAGATCAGATCGATGTCTGAAACCGCTTATATTCCGCGTCTTCGTGAACAGTTCGACCAGGAGATCCGTGGCAAGCTGACCGAGCAGTTCGGTTATCAGAATGTCATGCAGGTTCCGCGTCTTGACAAGGTCGTGCTCAACATGGGCATCGGCGAAGCCGTCAACGACCGCAAGAAGGCCGAGACGGCAGCTGCCGATCTCGCGCTGATCGCCGGCCAGAAGCCGGTGATCACGATCTCGCGCAACGCCATCGCGACCTTCAAGCTGCGTGAAAACCAGCCGATCGGCGCCAAGGTGACCCTGCGCAAGGTCAAGATGTACGAGTTCATCGACCGCCTGATCAACGTCGCGCTGCCGCGCGTCCGAGATTTCCGCGGCCTGAACCCGAAGAGCTTTGACGGCCGCGGCAACTACTCGCTCGGCATCAAGGAACACATCATTTTCCCCGAAATCGACTTCGACAAGATGGGGGAGACGTGGGGCATGGACATCACGGTCTGCACGACTGCAAAGACCGACGATGAGTGCCGCGCGCTGTTGACCGCCTTCAATTTCCCGTTCCGGCAGTGAGAAGCTGACAAGCTTTTCAAACGCGGTAACCCAGGAGCCAAGCATGGCAAAGAAGAGTTCGATCGAGAAGAATAACCGTCGGAAGCGGATGACCAAGAACGCTGCGCCCAAGCGCGCGAAGCTCAAGGCCATCATCGCCGACAAGACCCTGCCGATGGAAGAGCGGTTCGCCGCAACGATGAAGTTGTCCGAAATGCCGCGTAATTCGTCGGCGGTCCGGATCATGAATCGTTGCGAGATCACCGGCCGTCCGCATGCGGTCTATCGCATTAACAAGCTCAGCCGTATCGCGCTGCGTGACCTGGGCTCTCGCGGCCTGGTTCCCGGGCTCGTGAAGTCGAGCTGGTAAGGGGATCGCATCATGTCAACGCACGACCCGATCAGCGACCTCATCACCCGCATCCGCAACGCTCAGATGCGCGTCAAGCCGAAGGTTTCGACCCCCGGCTCCAAGATGCGCGCAAATGTGCTCGAAGTGCTGAAGAACGAGGGCTACATCCGTGGCTACGCCAGCGTCGAGCATTCGAGCGGCCGTAGCGA
Organism: Tardiphaga sp. vice154; assembly: GCF_007018645.1. NCBI lineage: Bacteria > Pseudomonadati > Pseudomonadota > Alphaproteobacteria > Hyphomicrobiales > Nitrobacteraceae > Tardiphaga > Tardiphaga sp. vice154. The sequence goes on along the minus strand of NZ_CP041399.1, from coordinate 3,493,454 downwards.
GCTCGAAGTCGAGCTCAAATATTTCGATGGCGAACCGGTCATCCGTGAAATTCAGCGCGTTTCGAAGCCAGGACGTCGTGTTTACGTCTCGGTGAAGAACCTGCCGCGCGTGAAGAACGGTCTTGGCATTTCGGTTTTGTCGACACCCAAGGGAATTATGGCTGACCACGAAGCGCGCGAAGCGAACGTGGGCGGCGAAGTTCTCTTCACGGTGTTCTGAGGAAGGATTAGCCATGTCACGAGTTGGCAAAAAGCCAGTCACGGTCACCGCGGGCGTCACCGCTACCGTCGATGGCCAGGTGGTCAAGATGAAGGGCCCGAAGGGCAACCTTCAGTTCATCGTCCACGACGACGTCGAGGTGAAGCTCGACAACGGCTCCATTACGGTGAAGCCGCGGATCGAGACCAATCGCGCCCGCGCACTCTACGGTACCGCCCGCGCGCAGATCGCAAATCTGCTCGAAGGCGTCACCAAGGGCTTCGAAAAGAAGCTGGACATCACCGGCGTCGGCTATCGTGCCGCTCTCCAGGGCAAGAAGCTGCAGCTCGCGCTCGGCTACAGCCACGATGTCGTCTATGATATCCCGGAGGGGATCTTGATCACGGTGCCGAAGCCGACCGAGATCTTCATCTCCGGAAACGATTCGCAACGCGTTGGTCAGGTGGCCGCGGAGATCCGCAGCTATCGTCCGCCGGAGCCCTACAAGGGCAAGGGCGTGAGATATTCCGACGAGTTTATCTTCCGCAAGGAAGGCAAGAAGAAGTAACGGAGCCGGACATGTCGAAACTCAAGATTACGAATGCCCGGCGCAAGCAACGCGTGCGGCTCTCGCTTCGCCGGACCGCCAATGGTCGTCCGCGCCTGTCGGTTTTCCGCTCGTCGAAGCATATCTACGCTCAGGTGATCGACGATTTGAAGGGCGAGACGCTTGCGTCGGCTTCCTCGCTGGAAAAGACGATGCGCGAATCCGGCAAGACCGGTGCGGACGTCGATGCCGCGAAGGCGGTCGGCAAGCTGCTCGCCGAGCGTGCGGTCAAGAATGGCGTCAAGGAAGTCGTGTTCGATCGTGGTGGCTATCTCTACCATGGTCGCGTCAAGGCGCTTGCGGATGCGGCTCGTGAAAGCGGCCTCAGCTTCTAAGCGACGACACTTTCATTGATTGAACGGACACAGGATTGGGGCGTGAGCCTCTCAGGGATTGGAAAACACCATGGCAGGTGAACGCGAGCGCGGTGGCGGCCACAGGGGCGGCCGGGAAGAGCGCGACAGTGAATTCGTCGACAAGCTGGTCCACATCAACCGTGTGGCCAAGGTCGTCAAGGGCGGCAAGCGCTTCGGTTTCGCAGCGCTGGTCGTGATTGGCGATCAGAAGGGCAGGGTCGGTTTCGGTCACGGCAAGGCACGTGAGGTTCCCGAAGCGATCCGCAAGGCCACCGAATCGGCCAAGCGCAACCTGCTGCGCGTCGCTCTGCGCGAGGGTCGCACGTTGCACCACGATATCGCCGGCCGCCACGGTGCGGGTCGCGTCTATCTGCGTGCAGCCCCGGCCGGTACCGGCATCATCGCCGGCGGCCCGATGCGCGCCGTGTTCGAAACGCTCGGCATCCAGGATGTGGTCGCCAAGTCGATCGGTTCGTCGAATCCCTACAACATGGTTCGCGCCACTTTCGATGCGCTGAAGCATCAGGATTCGCCGCGTTCGGTCGCCGCCCGTCGCAACATCAAGGTGTCCACCCTGCAGTCGCGCCGCGTTGGCGGTGACGCTGAAGTGGTCGCTGAGTAATCACGACTTTTGGAGTTACCACGATGGCAACCGCCGCAAAGATGATCAAGGTCGAGCAGATCGGCAGCGCAATCCGCCGCCATCACTCGCAGCGCGCGACCCTGATCGGGATGAAGCTCAATAAGATCGGTCGCGTCTCCGAGCTGGAGGATACTCCTTCGGTTCGCGGCATGATCGCCAAGGTTCAGCACCTCGTCCGCGTGGTCGAGGATAAGTAAGCTCACGTCGCCTCCAGGCAGCCGCAGATCGGCTGTGCCAGGTGACAACCGACGCTCCTTCGAGGCCCGGATATCGGGCTTCAGGGCGGCGGTCCGATAAAGGGAAGAGAACGATGAAGCTCAGCGATATCGCCGATAACGCCGGCTCCCGCAAAAAGCGTATGCGCGTCGGCCGCGGTATTGGTTCCGGCAAGGGCAAGACGTCCGGCCGTGGCGGCAAGGGCCAGACCGCGCGTTCGGGCGTGCGGATCAAGGGCTTCGAGGGCGGCCAGATGCCGTTGCATCGTCGTCTTCCGAAGCGCGGCTTCAACAACATCTTCCGCCTCGACTTCACCGAGATCAACCTGGACCGTCTCCAGGATGCGATCGACAATAAGGTGATCGACACCGCGGGCGTCATCAACGCCGAATCGCTGGTCAAGGCTCGCGTCATCCGTCGCGCCAAGGACGGCGTCCGTCTGCTCGGCCGTGGCGAGATCAACGTCAAGCTGACCGTGGAAGTGCATGGCGCTTCGAAGTCTGCCATCGAGGCGATCGAGAAGGCCGGCGGCACCGTCAAGATCCTCAACCCGAAGCCGAAGAAGGCCGAAGGCGAGGCCGCTTAATCATCTGCGTCACCGTCTGCGACCGCAGACGGTCTTGCGCGTTTCGGCGGTAGAATTTATCAATGCCGAGCACCAATTAATGTCCGGCGTCTGCCGAATGCCCCGCTGGTCGGGGCATTGTGGCGCGAGGGGCGCGGAAGAAGGTCACTATGGTCTCTGCAGCAGAACAATTAGCCGCAAACCTCAACTTTTCGGCGCTCGGCAAGGCCGATGAACTGAAGAAGCGCATCTGGTTCACCCTGGGTGCGCTGCTGGTTTATCGGTTCGGCACCTATATTCCGCTGCCGGGCATCGACCCCACCGCATGGGAAGCTGTGTTCAAGCAGCAGGCCGGCGGCATTCTCGGCATGTTCAACATGTTCGCCGGCGGCGGCATCAACCGCATGGCGATCTTTGCGCTGAACATCATGCCGTATATTTCGGCATCGATCATCATCCAGCTATTGACCACCGTGTCGCCGAAGCTCGAGGCCCTCAAGAAGGAGGGCGAGTCCGGCCGCAAGATGCTCAACCAGTACACCCGCTACCTGACAGTGATCCTGGCGCTCTTCCAGTCCTATGGTATCGCCGTCGGTCTGCAGGGCGCGGGCAATGTCGTCAGCGAACCCGGCATGTTCTTCCTGCTCTCGACCACGGTGACGCTGACCGGCGGCACCATGTTCCTGATGTGGCTGGGCGAGCAGATCACCTCGCGCGGCATCGGCAACGGCATTTCGCTTATCATCCTGGCCGGCATCGTCGCCGAGCTGCCCTCTGCGATCGCCAACATGCTCGAGCTGGGCCGCCAGGGCGCTCTGTCGACCGGCCTGATCCTGCTGGTCATCATCATGTCCGTCGTCGTGATCGCCTTCATCGTGTTCATGGAGCGCGCACAGCGCCGGCTGCTGATCCAGTATCCGAAGCGCCAGGTCGGCAACAAGATGTTCGAGGGTCAGTCCTCGCATCTGCCGCTCAAGCTCAACACGTCCGGCGTGATCCCGCCGATCTTCGCCTCCTCGCTGCTGCTGCTGCCGGCGACCATCGCCAGCTTCAATGCCGGCAAGGGGCCGGAGTGGTTCCAGTGGATCACTACGCAGCTTGGCCACGGCCGTCCGCTGTTCCTGATCACCTATATCGGGCTGATCGTTTTCTTCGCGTTCTTCTACACGGCCATCGTGTTCAACCCGACCGAGACCGCCGACAATCTCAAGAAGCATGGCGGCTTCATCCCGGGCATCCGTCCGGGCGAGCGCACGGCCGAATATATCGACTTCGTGCTGTCGCGCGTCACCGTGCTCGGCGCCGCTTATCTGGCTATCGTCTGCCTGATCCCGGAGATCCTGATCTCCTATGCGTCGGTGCCGTTCTACTTCGGCGGCACGTCGCTGCTGATCGTGGTTTCCGTCACGATGGATACGGTCGCGCAGGTGCAGGGCTATCTGCTGGCGCACCAGTATGAAGGCCTGATCCGCAAATCGAAGCTGAGGGGTCGGCGCAAATGAGGCTGATTCTTCTCGGGCCGCCGGGGGCGGGCAAGGGAACGCAGGCACAGCGTCTCGTCGAGCGTTACAACATCGTTCAGCTTTCCACCGGCGACATGCTTCGCGCCGCCGTCGCCGCCGAGACCGAGATCGGCCTCAAGGCGAAGGACATCATGGCCTCGGGCGGCCTGGTACCGGACGCGGTTGTTGTCGGTATCATTTCCGACCGGATCGAACTGCCGGATGCCGCCCATGGCTTCATCCTGGACGGCTTCCCGCGCACCGTGCCGCAGGCCGAAGCGCTCGATGCGCTGCTGAAGTCCAAGGGGCTGAAGCTCGACGCCGCGATCGAATTGCGCGTCAACGAGAGCGCACTGCTGCAGCGGGTTGAGGCGCGCATCGCGCAGATGACCGAGCGCGGCGAGACTGTGCGCAATGACGACACGCCGGAAGTGCTTTCCCAGCGGTTGTCGAACTACCGCGCGTCGACCGAGCCGTTGGTGCACTACTACTCGGACAAGCGGAAGCTGATCACCATCGACGGCATGATGTCGATCGAAGAAGTGACGCTCGAAATCAACCGCGTGCTCGATGCGATCGCCGATTCGGACAGCGCGGAGAAGACCGTGCGCAAGTCCGCGAAGAAGAAGGTCGCCGTAAAGCGCGAATCGGCCGCCAGGCCGGCGAAGAAAGCGGCGAAAAAGTCCGTAAAGGCGCCGGCAAAGAAGGCCAAGCCGGCCAAAGCAGCCAAGAAGGCGGTGAAGAAAGCCGTCAAGAAGGTCGCCAAGAAGGCTGCCAAGGCGCCGAAGAAGGCCGCGAAATCGGTCGCCAAAGGTAAAACCGTGAAAAAGTCCGCGAAAACCGCAAAAAAAGCGGTTTTCGGGGCGAAGAGGGCGGCCAATTCCGTCAAGAAGACCGCGAAAAAGCGAGCCAAACGCTAGTCGAGGTTGACGGAACGAAGTCGAATACTTTAATAAGGCCCGTAATCCAGTCGGATGTTTGTCAGACGATGCCGGGCCCCACCAAGTTCAGGGGGCGGGCGTCGTGTTCGCGTTTTGCGGAGACCCGCCCGACAACCCCGACAGAATGAATATAATGCCGCTCCGTGATGGACCGGTGACAGGAGAGAAGTCTTGGCCCGTATCGCCGGTGTAAATATCCCGACCAACAAGCGCGCCCTCATTGCGCTTCAGTATATTCATGGCATTGGCCAGAAGAACGCCGCTGACATTCTCGAGAAGGTCAAGATCCCGACCGATCGTCGCGTCAACCAGCTGTCGGACGCCGAAGTCTTGCAGATCCGCGAAGTCATCGACCGTGACTACATGGTCGAAGGCGATCTTCGTCGCGAGACCGGCATGAACATCAAGCGCCTGATGGATCTCGGCTGCTACCGCGGCCTGCGCCATCGTCGCGGCCTGCCGGTTCGCGGCCAGCGCACCCACACCAATGCGCGTACGCGCAAGGGTCCGGCCAAGTCGATCGCCGGCAAGAAGAAGTAATTTCGCAAGGATCATAGCGGAGGAGGGCGGACAGCATGCTGTTCGCCATTCCCCGTTGAGGTGTAGCCGCTGGCATTACGGCGGCGTTTGAGATCACATAGAAAGGTTACACATGGCCAAGGAAGCCACCCGCGTCCGTCGTCGTGAACGCAAGAACATTGCATCCGGCATCGCTCACGTGAACTCCTCGTTCAACAACACGACCATCACCATCACCGACGCACAGGGCAACACCATTGCCTGGTCGTCGGCCGGTACGATGGGCTTCAAGGGCTCTCGCAAGTCGACCCCTTATGCCGCGCAGGTCGCTGCGGAAGACGTGTCGAAGAAGGCGCAGGAACACGGCATGCGCACGCTGGAAGTCGAAGTTGCGGGCCCCGGTTCGGGCCGTGAATCGGCGCTCCGCGCGCTGCAGGCGTCGGGCTTCACCGTGACCTCGATCCGCGACGTCACCACGATCCCGCACAATGGCTGCCGCCCGCGCAAGCGTCGGCGCGTCTAAGGATTTGTTGCGAACGCGGGTGGCATCGGCCGCCCGCGATTGTTTTTGTTGATTTGATATCGCGCGGACGAACCGCGATCTCCAAAGCCTGAGGTTTACCGGCATGGGTGATACAGTAACGATCCAGAAGAATTGGCAGGAGCTGATCCGGCCGAACAAGCTGCAGGTGACCCCTGGCAGCGATCCAACCCGTTTTGCGACCCTCGTGGCCGAGCCGCTCGAGCGCGGCTTCGGCCAGACGCTCGGCAATGCGCTGCGCCGCATCCTGTTGTCGTCGCTGCAGGGCGCGGCCGTGCAGGCCGTGCAAATTGACGGCGTGCTGCACGAGTTCTCCTCGATCTCCGGCGTGCGTGAAGACGTCACGGACATCGTGCTGAACGTCAAGGACATCTCGATCAAGATGCTCGGCGAAGGCCCGAAGCGCATGGTCATCAAGAAGCAGGGCCCGGGCGCCGTGACCGCTGGTGACATCCAGACCGTCGGCGACGTCACCGTGCTTAACCCCGACCTGCAGCTCTGCACCCTCGACGAGGGCGCCGAGATCCGCATGGAATTTACCGTCGCCGCCGGCAAGGGCTACGTTGCCGCCGAGTTCAACCGTCCGGAAGACGCGCCGATCGGCCTGATCCCGGTCGACAGCCTGTACTCGCCGGTTCGAAAGGTTTCGTACAAGGTCGAGAACACCCGCGAGGGCCAGATCCTCGACTACGACAAGCTGACCATGACGATCGAGACCAACGGCGCGCTGACGCCGGATGACGCGGTGGCTTACGCCGCGCGCATCCTGCAGGACCAGCTCAACGTGTTCGTCAATTTCGAGGAGCCCCGCAAGGAAGTCGCGCAGGAGATCATTCCGGATCTCGCCTTCAACCCGGCGTTCCTCAAGAAGGTCGACGAGCTCGAATTGTCGGTGCGTTCGGCGAACTGCCTGAAGAACGACAACATCGTCTACATCGGCGATCTCGTTCAGAAGTCGGAAGCCGAAATGCTCCGCACCCCGAACTTCGGCCGCAAGTCGCTCAACGAAATCAAGGAAGTGCTCGCCCAGATGGGTCTGCACCTCGGCATGGAAGTGCCCGGCTGGCCGCCGGAAAACATCGACGAGTTGGCCAAGCGCTTCGAAGACCACTACTAGAAACGAATGGCGGATGGCCGGCTAACGCCGGCCGTACTGCCGCGGGCGAACACAGGCAGCCCACCTGAAACATGTCCGACGAACCGTCGTGGCAATTGAATAGGATTAGATATCATGCGTCACGGTAAGGTTCATCGTAAGCTCAACCGCACCGCCGAACACCGCAAGGCGATGTTCGCCAACATGTGCGCGTCGCTGATCAAGCACGAGCAGATCATCACCACGCTGCCGAAGGCCAAGGAACTCCGTCCGATCGTCGAGAAGCTCGTCACGCTTGGCAAGAAGGGTGGCCTGCACATGCGCCGCCAGGCGATCAGCGAAATGAAGGACCAGGATCAGGTTCGCAAGCTGTTCGACGTCATCGCCAAGCGCTATGCCGACCGTCAGGGCGGCTACACCCGCATCATCAAGGCCGGCTTCCGCTACGGCGACAACGCCCCGATGGCGCTGATCGAATTCGTCGACCGCGATCCCGATGCCAAGGGTCTCGATTCCGGCCCGACCCAGGAAAAGAAGTCGGAAGCCGCGTAAAGCAGCTTCTTCTTTCGTGTTTCGGAAAAGCGGCGCCCTCGGGTGCCGCTTTTTTGTTGCGTCCGCACACTCCCATATCGTCGACCGGCTTGACCGGGTACCCCAGTAAACATAGGCCCGAGTGTACTGGATCGCCCGGTCCCAGCGCGCAAGTGCGCGCCGGGACGGGCGATGACAGTTGTACTTGTTGCTGGATACGAGGCATCACCCGCGCGTGAGCGCGATTGCGCTCCGTCCCGCGCGTTCCGATATCAGCTCCATCATCACATGGAGCGACGCAATGAAGATCGATCTCACCGGCAAGACCGCCCTCGTGACCGGCTCGACCGCCGGCATCGGCCACGCCATTGCCAGAGGGCTTGCTGCCACCGGCGCGGAGGTCGTCGTCAATGGCCGCACGAAGCCCAAGGTCGATGCCGCCGTCGCGGCGATCGCCAAGGCGTTGCCGGGCGCCAAGGTGAAGGGCGTGGCCGCCGACGTCTCGACCGCGGCAGGCTGCCAGGCGCTGGTCGAAGCGCTGCCGGACGTCGATATCCTGATCAACAATGCCGGCATCTTCGAGCCGAAGGGCTTCTTCGATATTCCCGACGAGGACTGGACGCGGTTCTTCGAGGTCAACGTGATGTCCGGCGTGCGGCTGTCGCGCGCCTACATGCAGGGCATGCTGAAGCGCAACTGGGGCCGCATCGTTTTCATCTCGTCGGAATCGGGTCTCAATATTCCGCGCGAGATGATCCACTACGGCATGACCAAAACGGCGCAACTGTCGGTGTCGCGCGGCCTTGCCGAACTCACCAGGGGCACGGCGGTGACGGTCAACTCCGTGTTGCCGGGTCCGACATTGTCGGAGGGCGTCGAGACCTTCATCAAGGATCTGGCGCGGCAGCAGGGCCAGTCCGAGGACGAGGCCGGCGTCAACTTCGTCAAGCAGAACCGCCCGACCTCGCTGATCCAGCGCCTCGCCAGCGTCGACGAAATTGCCAATATGGTGGTCTATGTTAGTTCCAAGGAAGCCTCGGCGACCAACGGCGCCTCGCTGCGCGTCGAAGGCGGCATCGTGCAGACGATTGCGTAGGATGCCGGACAGGCTTGCCAGTCCGCCAAACGCCGACCTCATGCCATGGAGACCCCCGCAGGGGCGCTGCTCGGCAGGAGGACGAAATAGGGGCGCTGCTTGCTGTGGCGTTCCCCGGCACGGGTGATAGCGCGCGTCAGCCGTCGCAAGTTGCCGGCGGCATGAAAAAGAGAGGCGCGCCGGGCAGGCCGCCTCTCTTTGTAACACAGCTTTGATAACTAGCTAAAAACCGCGTCGATGGCTGGATCTACCAGCCTTCGAGCACGATCTTGCCGACCGACTTGCCGGACTCGATCTGCGCATGCGCGCGCTTCAGATTTGCGGCGTTGATGGTGCCGTAGGTCTGGTCGAGCGTGGTGCGCAATACGCCCTTGTCGATCATGTCGGCGACGTCGTTCAGCAGATGGTGTTGGCCGATCATGTCTGCGGTCTGGAACGAGCTGCGCGTGAACATCGATTCCCAGTGCAGCGATCCCGCCTTGCCCTTGAGCAGCGAGAAGTTGACGCTCGCGGGATCGTCGATCAGACCGATCCTGCCCTGCGGCGAGAGGATGTCGGCCAGCGCCGGAAAGTGATCGTCGGTGTTCGTCAGGCTGGCGATCAGTGCGACATCAGGCAGCTTCAGCGCCTTGATCTGATCCTTCATCGGCCTGGAGTGATCGATCACCGCGTGGGCGCCGAGGTCCTCGCACCACTTCACGGTCTGCGGCCGCGACGCCGTGGCGATCACGGTGAGGCCGGTGAGGCGTCGCGCGAGCTGGATCAGGATCGAGCCGACGCCGCCGGCGCCGCCGGTAATCAGCAAAGAGCGCGGATCGACACTGCGGCCGGGCAGGGCGCCGAGCCGGTCGAACAGCAATTCCCACGCGGTGATGGAGGTCAGCGGCAAGGCTGCGGCCTGCGCGAAGGACAGCGTCTTCGGCTTGGTGCCGACGATGCGCTCGTCGACCAGATGGAATTCCGCATTGGTGCCCTGGCGCAGGATGGAGCCGGCGTAGAACACCTCGTCGCCCACTTTGAACAGCTTGACGTCCGGCCCGACCGCATCGACGATGCCAGCGGCGTCATAGCCGAGGATCTTGTGCTCGCCTGCGGACGGGGCGGCACGCTTGCGCACCTTGGTGTCGACGGGATTGACCGACACCGCCTTCACCGCGACGCGGATGTCGCGCCCGACAGGCTTCGGCGTGGCGGTCTCGAAATCGACCAGCGACTGGGCTTCTTCGATCGGTAGTGATGCGGTGTATCCAACGGCCTTCATGGCAAGCTCCCTGATTGTTGATCTCTAGGTGCCGCGTCGGCGGGTGGTTTGCAAGCGCATCCGCTCAATAAGTGCAGGAGCGACCTTGCGGCCGCTCCTGCACTTGTCGTTGGCCGGAATAAGTCCGTTAGAAAGCCACCTGCGTACGCATCGTGTACACGTCGTATTTGGCGCCGATGTCGAGGCTGGCGGCGGTGGCCTTGTCGACCTGGCCGTGGATCCAGTTGAACATGAAGCGGACGTTCGTGTTGACGTACCAGTTGACGCCGACCGTGGTGTTCTTCAATTCGCCGCCGCGGATGTTCTGGTCGTTCAGGCTCATCTGGCTGTAGCGCGCCGCCACTTCCCAGGCGCCGTAATCGCCGGACTGCAAGTGCGCCGGCTTCGCCGGATTGATGCCGCCATAGGAGCCGGTCACCGGATTGTACTTCCGCCGTTCGCCGGTGAGCACATAGCTCGCCTGCGCATAGCCGCCGTTGAAGTGCGCGTCGGCGAAGCCTGCCTGCCGCTCGACATTATAGTCGAAATATTCGCCCTGGGCGTAGAAGCTGCCGATCTGGCCCGCGGCCTCGCCGGAGAACACCTGCACGCCCTTGACGTTGGTCAGGAAGCTGTTGGCGTTGAGCAGCGCATTGGTCGCCGGATCAATCCGGCTTTCGATGCGTTCGCTGAACGATGACAGATTGTTGACGCCGGGCGCGCCGCCGGTGTCGAACAGGAACTGCGCATCGGCGCCGATGATGAACGAGCCGACCGCATTGTTGACCGGCACGAAGACGCCGCGCGCGGTGGCGCCGGTCTGCGCCCGCAGCGTATGCGACACGGTCGATGACGGGCCGGTGAAGTACGAGCCGACCCACCAATTGTCGCCATTGGCGTGGAAGCCGACGGCGGAGCGGAAGTCGCCGGCGGCGACGTTGGTGGCGATCACCTGCGACGAGGCGCGTTCGATGAAGGTGATGTTGTTGGAGCTGGTGGCTTCGTCGAGCGTATACGGCACATCCATATAGCCGGCGTCGATATAGAGGTTCTTGATGCCCTTATAGGTAACATACGCATTCTCGAGCGCCGACGGGCTGTCCGGCGTGCCGCCGAAATCATAGACCAGCGCATAGTCCCAATCGCCGGCGAAGGTGCCGAGCACGCCGATGCGGGCGCGGCGGGCATTGACGCCGTTCTGGGCGTTCTGCGGCGCGGTAAGGCCGCTGTTCGGCCGGTAGTCATAGCCGCCGACATCGAGATGCAGCCGGCTGGTGATGGCAACGCAGTTGCGGTTGTCGTCGGTGCAGATCGTCGGGCGGTTGCCCGGCATCTTTACATAGGCGCCGCTGACCGGCAGAACTGGCCCCTTGGTGGGGTAGGCGGCTTGGGCGTTGGTCACGTTCACCCGGGCATCGACCTTGGCGCTGGCGGTCGTCGCCTTGGCACTGGCGGAGGCAGCAGCCGTGGTGTTGGCCTGGGTCTGCTTCTGCAGCCGGTCGAGCTTTTGCTCCATCAGCTTGAGCTGCGCCTTCAGCAGCGCGATCTCGCTGTCGCCGGCCGATTGCGCCTGCGCCGGCAGCGCTGCCATGACTCCGAAAAGTCCGGCCGCCGTAGCGGCCCCGAGTCTTGTGATCGACATCGAAATCATCCCTCGTTAACGATGGGACGATTGGTCGCGCCGATCGGACGGCAAGGGAAGCGACTTGCCGGGTTCCGGGCGGTTCTGGGTCCGTTTTGCGACGTAGTGTGGCTTTCGTGAGCGATACCGGACATTATCGATGCGCCTGGCATGGCGATCCTCCTGTGATCGTTACGTGGCTTCGGCCAGGCGTTGGTACGAGGGGGTCCGAACTGCCGCCGAGCCTGCGAATCCGCAGCGCTCTGGCAGCCTGATTCGCAGCAAACCCACCCTTTGATTGCCAGGCCGGGCGGCCTATATTCCCTGCGATTTCCTTAACGAGGCCTGCATCTTGACCCATCTCCGTTTCGCGACCGCGTTCGCCCTTTGCGCCGCCCTGCTGTCCGCGGGCGGCGGTCAGGCGCAGGAACGCCGGGTGCCGGCCTCGCCGACCGAATTGCGGATGTCATATGCGCCGATCGTGCAGCGGGTGCAGCCGGCCGTGGTCAACGTCTACGCCGCCAAGACGGTGCAGGTTCGCAATCCGCTGATGGAGGATCCCTTGTTCCGCCGTTTCTTCGGCGGCCAGGGCATCCAGCCCGAGCAGATGCAGCGCTCGCTCGGCTCCGGCGTGATGGTCGATGCTTCCGGCCTCGTCGTCACCAATAACCATGTCATCGAGGGCGCCGATCAGGTCAAGATCTCGCTGTCCGACAAGCGCGAGTTCGAGGCCGAGATCGTGCTGAAGGACAGCCGCACCGATCTGGCGGTGCTGCGCATCAAGGACGGCAAGGAGAAATTCCCGACGCTGGACTTTGCCAATTCCGACGACCTCCTGGTCGGCGATGTCGTGCTGGCGATGGGCAACCCGTTCGGCGTCGGCCAGACCGTGACCCACGGCATCATCTCGGCGCTGGCGCGTACCCAGGTGGGGATCACCGACTATCAGTTCTTCATCCAGACCGATGCCGCGATCAATCCCGGCAATTCCGGCGGCGCGCTGGTCGACATGGCGGGCAAGCTCGTCGGCGTGAATACCGCCATCTTTTCGCGCTCCGGCGGCTCGCAGGGCATCGGCTTTGCGATCCCCGCAAATATGGTGCGCGTGGTCGTCGCTTCCGCCAAATCGGGCGGCAAGGCGGTGAAGCGGCCGTGGCTCGGCGCCCGCCTGCAGGCGGTGACGCCGGAGATCGCCGAAACCATTGGCCTCAAGACGCCGTCCGGTGCCTTGGTCGCCAACATCACGCCGAACAGCCCCTCGGCCAAGGCCGGGTTGAAATTGTCCGACCTGATCGTGGCGATCGACGGGCAGGTTGTCGATGATCCCAACGCCTTCGACTATCGCTTCGCCACCCGCCCGCTCGGCGGCACCGCGCAGATCGACGTGCAGCGCGGCGGCAAGCCGTTGAAGCTGACCATCGCGCTGGAAACCGCGCCCGATACCAATCGCGAGGAGATCGTTATCACCACGCGCTCGCCGTTCCAGGGGGCGCGGGTCGCCAACATCTCGCCGGCGCTGGCCGACGAGTTGCGTCTGGATTCCTCGATCGAAGGCGTCGTCGTCACCGAACTCGCTGACAATGCCGCCGCAGCCTCCGTCGGCTTCCAGAAGGGCGACGTCATTCTCGCGGTGAACGATCAGAAGATCACCCGCACCGGCGATCTGGAAAAAGCCACCCGCGACCGCTCCCGCATCTGGCGCATCATCCTGGTCCGCGCCGGCCAGCAGATCAACGTCACGCTCGGCGGATGACGATCATCACGCAAGCCGCGCCGCGACTTCTTTCCCTCCCCCCCGGCGAAGCGAAGCTTCGCGGGGTGGGGAGGGTGGCCCGGCGAAGCGTAGCGAAGCCGGGTCGGGTGGGGGGGCTGCCACAAGCGCCGTCGCCTGTGGCACCCCCACCCGACTCGCCTTCGGCGAGCCACCCTCCCCGCAAGGGGGAGGGAAAGGACTCGCGGCGATCGCCGGGGGCGAAGCAGGCATACACATGAGCCCGAAGCGCCCAGCCACGTCACCCAATCTGTTCGCCGCCGCAGGCCTGGAACATGACGCGCCGCGTCCGCTGCCGGAGCGGTTGCGGCCGCGCGTGTTGTCCGACGTCGTCGGCCAGGATCACATCCTTGGCCCCGATGGCGCGCTGACGCGGATGCTGGAAACCCGCACGCTGGGGTCATTGGTGTTCTGGGGCCCGCCCGGCACCGGCAAGACCACCGTCGCGCGGCTTCTGGCCGACGCCACCGAACTGCACTTCGAGCAGATCTCGGCGGTGTTTTCCGGCGTGGCCGACCTCAAGAAAGTCTTCGAGGCCGCGCGAGCGCGCCGCGAGATGGGCCGCGGCACGCTGCTGTTCGTCGACGAGGTGCATCGCTTCAACAAGGCGCAGCAGGACTCGTTTCTGCCTGTCATGGAAGACGGCACCGTGGTGCTGGTCGGCGCCACCACCGAGAACCCCTCGTTCGAGCTCAACGCCGCGTTGTTGTCGCGCGCGCGCGTGCTGGTGTTCCAGTCGCTCGACAGCGCGGCGATCGAACGGCTCTATGCCCACGCCGAGAACGTCGAGGGCAAGAAGCTGCCGCTCGACGAGGAGGCCCGCGCCGTGCTGGTGCGGATGGCCGATGGCGACGGCCGCGCCGCGCTGACATTGGCCGAGGAAGTCTGGCGCGCCGCGCGCGCCAATGAGATGTTCGACGCCGTGCAACTGCAGGAGATTCTGCAGCGCCGCGCGCCGATCTACGACAAGTCGGCCGACGGCCATTACAATCTGATCTCGGCGCTGCATAAATCGGTGCGCGGAAGCGATCCTGACGCAGCGCTGTACTATCTCTGCCGCATGCTCGACGCCGGCGAGGACCCGCTGTTCCTGGCGCGCCGTGTGGTGCGCATGGCGGTGGAGGACATCGGCCTTGCCGATCCGCAGGCGCTGGTGATCTGCAACGCCGCCAAGGACGCGTTCGATTTCCTCGGCCATCCCGAGGGCGAGCTGGCGATCGCGCAGGCCGTCGTCTACATCGCCACCGCACCTAAATCCAACGCGGTCTACATGGCCTACAAGGCCGCGATGCGTGCGGCAAAAGAGGGCGGCTCGCTGCTGCCGCCGAAACACATTCTGAATTCGCCGACCGCGCTGATGAAGTCCGAAGGCTATGGCGGCGGCTATCAATACGACCACGACACGCCCGACGCGTTTTCCGGCCAGGACTACTTCCCGGAAGCGATGGGCCGGCAGAAATTCTACGATCCGCCGGAGCGCGGTTTCGAACGCGAGATTCGCAAGCGGCTGGACTACTGGGACAAGCTGCGCCGCGAAAAGAACGAGTAGGGTGGGCAACCGTAGGGTGGGTTAGCGCAAAGCGCGTAACCCGCCGCCTATCGAGGATTACCATGACCGCGGCGGGTTACGGCGCTGAAGCGCCTAACCCGCCCTACAAAGAAGCTGCGCCACGCGCGCACGGGAGCCGCAACGAATGATCCATCTTCGCATCTATGCCGCTGTTCTTGCGGCTCTGTTGCTGGCCATGCCTGCCCGCGCCGAAATGGTCGACGTCGCACCCGGCGTGCAGGTCACCAAGCGCAGCTACAAGGCGCCGCTCAATGAGCAGCCGTTCTATGGCTTCGTTCCCAAGGACGCCACGCAGCGCGCGGCCGACGAGCAATTCGTGTCAACGCTGGTCGCCGCCACCGGCAGCCGCGACAAGGCCTTCGAGGAAGCCAGCACGCGCGCCTGGCGCGCGGTGCTGGCGGGCCGGGCCGGGGATGCGTTGATGCGGTTCAACCAGGCCTGGCTGATCCAGCCGGAGCCGAGTGCGGTGTATCACGGCATGGCGGTGGCCTTGTTGATGCGGCACGCCGATCCGGTCGCCGCCGAAGAGCTGTTCGACATCGCGCGCCGCCAGCCGAAGCCGCTGAAAATGCTGAACGCCGATTACGGCCGCTTCCTGCTGGTCGCCAAGCGTCCGGTCGAGGCGCAGAAGGCGCTGGAGCAGGCGGTGATCGACACGCCGGATGTCGGCGACGCCTGGTCGAACCTGGCGCAGGCCCGTCTGCAGAACGGCAACCGCGACGCCGCCTGCACGGCGGCCGACGAGGCCACGCGACGGCGCCCGTCGGCTACCGCGTTGAAGGAACTCAAAGTGCTGCGCGTGGGCGCGAAATGCTAGCGGGCCGCCGGTTGGCCATCGGCTCGCCGACGCGTATAATGCGGGTGCACGTTTCACATCGGATCGGATCGATGCTGACAGTCAACTTCATGCGGGCCGTCCTCGTCGCAATGCTCGGCATGGCCGGTCAGGCGGCGCAGGCGCAGGTCGCCCCGGTGCCCTATGGCATGCCCGGCGGGCTGATCGGCTTCGGCGGTCACTGGGCCGGCAGCGCTGCGACATTCGATAGTTCAGTGCCGGGCATCGACTCCCGTTATGTCGATCCGTCGTCCGACTGGCGCGCGAATTTTCGCACCGGCATGTTTTCCGGCGCCGAGGCCGGCCACTTCGGTCTGAACGGTTCCGGCGTAGGCGCGGCCCCGTCGGATTTCGGCGCGCTGTCCTATCAAAGCGCGGTGAGCGGCTACAATTTCAAGGGCGCGGGCGATTTGCCGGTGACGGTCTATGCCGGCTTCGACGCGCTGACCTACCGGCCCGGCATCGGCAGCCCGCTGGCGCCGTTCTCCAGCGACGCCAGCATCAACGCCGGCTACCGCGCCCGCGCCGGCATCGCGTTCCAGCCCGCGGCCAATGTCACGCTGTCATTCGAGGCCAGCGTCACCCAGCAGGGCTCCGGCGAAACCAACATCAACTCGCCGCTGCTGCCGGCGCTGTCGCCGTTCTCGGGCGTCCGCCGCTGATCCGGGCGGCGGGAGGCGTGAACCGCATCCTCCCACAGTTTTCGGATTGCAGCGCCAGTATGAGTATCAGTGCTTGTCGGAGCCATGTTTGGGCTGCACCGACCACGCCGGCGGCTCATCCTTTTTGTCGGCCTTGGCCACCTCAGCCGTCGCCTGGACCTTGCCGGGGGCATGGTGGGTAGGCGCGTAGATCGCATAGACCTGCATCGGCTCTTTTCCGGTGTTGGTGATGTTGTGCCAGGTCCCCGCTGGCACGAGTACGCACCAGCCGTCGGATACGTCTTTTTCAAACGTCAGCTGGTCCTTTGTGGCGCCCATCCGCGCGCGGCCGTTGCCCGAGTCGAGGCGCAGGAATTGATCGGTCTCCGGATGCGCCTCAAGGCCGATGTCGCCGCCGGGCGGGATCGACATCAGCGTCACCTGTAGATAGCGCCCGCTCCAGGCGACGGAACGATAGTCCGTATTGTCCTTGGTTGCTTGTTCGATATTAAACGCTTGCGGCTGGGGTCCAATATCCTGGATCCTGTCAACGCTGTTGCTCATGACTTGCATCCTCAAGATTGCTGCGACTTAACCGTCTCGCGTCCGGTTGTACGGGACTAATTGATGGTGTTGGCAACGGTTCCGATTTGCGGGGGCGTGATCGACGATCAGGACGGTGGATGCGGGTATGGGCTTGACAATATACCTATAAGATTATAATCTTTACACCATCCCGTCCGCGAGGGGCGCTTCATGAGGCGTCTGGAGTGGGGCGGGAGGCGGCGCCTGCGGGCGGGGGAGGACGTATCCCCGCGCACTCGGGAGGCTGGAGGTCACCGTACGGGCCCACTACGGGGCTCTGCCGCTCTTTGTCGGCTGGACGCGGACAGGGAAAGGCGGGGAAATCCCGCCGGAAGCTGTCCCGGAAGCACGGTCCCCCGGCCCAAAATCGTCGCGGTGGCGCGCCGAGAGGCGACGCGACCTGGCTCCGTCGCCGACGGCGGAGCGGATCGCGACAAACCACCCCCACGCGCCTTCAGGCGCGCCGCCACCCCTCATGTTTGAGGGGCGGGAATTGCGCAAAACCCGGGCTCATCGAGCCGCGGGATCGCAAACACTTGGCCGATAAGCCAGTTTCACAGTGACCCTGAGCGCCATATGCGCTACGCACAGCGATTATCCCGGAGCTGTATTATGAGCCGTCGCGACAAGAAGCCCCTCGTCAAATCCCGTGGACCCGCCGGTCCGCGCGGCAAGGGTGGGCGCCCGAAGACTGCCGGCACCACGACGTCCGGCGCCAAGCCGGGCCGTCCTAAAGCCGCGCGGTCCGATGGCGAGCGGCAGGAGCGGCCGTCATTCGGCAAGGCCGGCCGCATCAAGAGCGATCGCCCGATGAGCGCGCGCCCGCCGCGCGAGCGCGCCTCCGAGCGGCCGGAGCGTTCCGAGCGTCCGCAGGGCTCGGAGCGTCCCGCGCGCTTTGAACGGTCCGAGCGCCCGCAGCGCAGTGAGCGTCCCGCCGAGCGCGGTTTTGGCGATCGCGCGCAGAGCGCGCGCCCGTCGCGCGAGCGTTCGGCCGCCCGTCCCGAGCGGGCCGAGCGCCCGGAACGATCGCCGCGTCCGGCGTTTCGGCCCCAGCGGCCCGAACCCGCCGCCGAGCGTGGCCGGGGCGATCGCCCCACCTCCGCACGTCCGTCGCGCAACCGCATCGATGCGGCTCTGGATCGCCACGAATGGGGCGATCCGCGCGAGCCCCGCGACACCCGTTTCGAGACCCCCGAACGTGGCGAACGCCAGGCGCGCAGCGCGCGCCCCGAGCGCGCCACAAGCCGTCCGGAACGAACCGAGCGCCCGCAGCGCACCGAACGCTTCGGTAGCGAGCGCCCCGGCAATGACCGTCCGCCGTCGCGCGGCGGCCGGCCGGTGCGCGAGTCGCGCGAGCGCGAGCCCAAGCGCGAGCGTCCGCCGTTCGATCCCGATACCTTCGTGCCGGAGCCCAAGGTCGTCGTGCCGAAGGCGCCGCTGCCGACCGCAGTCGAGATGGCCGTCGTCACCGCCGACGAGGCCGGCATGCGCGTCGATCGCTTCCTCGAGGCGCGCTTTGAAGGCCTGTCGTTCTCCCATATCCAGCGCATCGTCCGCAAAGGCGAGCTGCGCATCAACGGCAAGCGCGCCGATTCCAAGGACCGGCTGGAAGAGGGCCAGACCGTCCGCATTCCGCCGCTGAAGCTCGACGCGCCGAAGGTCGGCGGCGGCGTGCTCTCCGAAGCGGCGCAAAAGACGCTCGATGCCATCAAGGAGATGATCCTGTTCGAGGACGCCGACGTGATGGTGCTGAACAAGCCGGCCGGCTTGGCCGTGCAGGGCGGCTCCGGCACCGTGCGGCATGTGGACGGCATGCTGGAAGTGATGCGCGACGCCAAGGGCCAGAAGCCGCGCCTGGTGCATCGCCTCGACAAGGACACCGCGGGCTGCCTGCTGATCGCCAAGACGCGCTTCGCCGCCACCAAGCTGACCGGCTCGTTCCGCGAGCGCTCGGCACGCAAGATCTATTGGGCGCTGGTCGCCGGTGTGCCGAAGCCGAAGCAGGGCCGCATCTCGACCTATCTCGCCAAGGAAGAGAACGAGGAAGACACCATCATGCGCGTCGCCCAGCACGGCGACGAGGGCGCCAGCCACGCGGTGACGTATTACGCGGTGGTCGAAACCTCCGCGCAAAAACTCGCCTGGGTGTCGCTGAAGCCGGTGACGGGACGGACGCACCAGCTGCGCGCGCACATGGCGCATATCGACCACGCCATCATCGGCGACCCCAAATACTTCAACAAGGAAAACTGGCAGCTGCCGGGTGGCATCCAGAAGAAGCTGCATCTCCTGGCGCGGCGCATCGTCGTGCCGCATCCGCGCGGCGGCTTCATCGATTGCTCCGCGCCGCTGCCGCCGCACATGCTGCAGACCTGGAATCTGCTCGGGCTGGAAGCCGACCGCTTCGACCCGATCGAGAACGCCCCGGAAGAGTAGGGGCCGAGCGGTGTCCGTCTCCACAGCGCCCGATTTCGACGCCGGTTTTCGCGCGCGGCTGCACGATCTGTTCGTGTGGCGCCGCGATGTCAGGCGCTTTCGGACCGACGCATTGCCGCAGGGCGCGATCGAGCGGCTGGTCGAAACCGCCTGCCTGTCGCCGTCGGTCGGCCTCAGCCAGCCGTGGCGCTTCGTCATTGTCGATGACGCCGCTCGTCGCGCCGCGGTGCTGGCGAATTTCACCGCCTGCAATGCCGACGCGCTGGCCAGCTTCTCCGGCGATCTGGCGAAGCTCTATGCCACGCTGAAGCTCGCGGGCCTCAGCGATGCGCCGTGCCATGTCGCTGTCTATGCCGATCGCGCCACCGAGGTCGGGCACGGCGTCGGCCGTCGCACCATGCCGGAAATGGCGGATTATTCGGTGGTCGCGGCGATCTCCACGCTGTGGCTTGCGGCGCGCGCCGAAGGCATCGGCATGGGCTGGGTCTCGATCCTCGATCCCGACGCCGTCACCCAGGCGCTCGACGTCCCCGCCGACTGGCGGCTGATCGGCTATTTCTGCATCGGCTATCCCGTGATGGAATCCGACAGCCCCGAGCTGGAGCGTGTCGGCTGGGAACAGCGACGCCCGCTCGCCGATCACATCATCAGGCGCTGACGCGCGCCGCACTTGAGTTGGTGCGCCGGCATGATCACATGCTATCCATGATCAAAATTCTGCTGCAAAGCCTTTCGATGGTGATGATCCTTGCGGGCACGGCGTCCGCGCAGATCCTGCCGCCCGGCGGGGCGATCCTGACGCCGCCGCCCCCCGCCGCCCCGCCACCGCCGAGTATGGCCGTTCCGGTGGTTCCGAAACTGGATCAGATGCCGACCACGTCGACGGCGCCACGCGCGCGTGGCTCGTTCGGCGATCGCGTCACCGATTGCCTGCAGGACGGCGCGGCCGCAGGTCTTGGCCCAAACGATCGCGCGGCCTATTCGCGCGCCTGCGCCAACCGCTGAGTTGGCGCAGCGATGCGCTTGCACTAGGTTGATTCCATCAACAGGACCATAAAACGCGATGCGTGAATTGTTTGACGAAGTCTACGGGCAGGGCGGGCTCGATCCGGAAGAGGCGGTGCGCCAGTCGACGCGCGGGCCGCAGCGCAAGCGCTTCTATGCGCGCGCCGGAATGGTCGAGGCGCCCGAGGGATTTGCGATCACACTGGACGACAAGACCGTGCGAACGCCGTCGCGCAAGCCGCTGACAGCGCCCGAGCGCAGCATCGCGGAAGCCATCGTAGCCGAATGGGAAGCGCAGCAGGACACCATCAATCCGACGACGATGCCACTGACGCGGCTCGCCAACAGCGTCATCGACGCGGTCGGCGACAACGTCACCGCGGTGAGTGACGACATCGCCAAATATTTCGGCACCGATCTGTTGTTCTACCGCGCCGGCCATCCGCAGGAACTGGTGGCGCGCGAGGCGCAGGCGTGGGATCCGGTGCTGTTCTGGGCCGTCGAGGATTTTGGCGCACACTTCATGCTGGCCGAGGGCATCATCCATGTGCAGCAGCCGGAGAGTTCGATCGCCGCGGCCCGCGCGACGCTGCCGAACGATCCGTGGACCGTCGCGGCGCTGCATCTGGTGACGACGATCACCGGCTCGGCGCTGCTCGCACTGGCCTTGCTGCGCGGCCGGCTCGATGCCGATCAGGTCTGGGCCGCGGCCCATGTCGATGAAGACTGGAACATCGAGCGCTGGGGCGTCGACGGCGAAGTGGCGTCGCGCCGTGCGGCCAAGCTGATCGATTTTCGCGCCGCGGCGCGCGTGGTTGCTGCGCTGGCGCCGCGCGCCGGTTAACGAGGGCTTAACAACGCCGCGCTATCGTTGGTCTCCCGCACCCGGCGAGAGCATCATGGTACTCGGCGTCACTCCAGTCTCACCATACGTCGCCGTCAAAGGCGTACAGGGCGATGTCGGCTTCCGCTCGGGCAGCATCGTCACCGCGCGCGTGGTGAAACTTTTGCCGGACAATCAGGTCCGCATCGCGATCGGTAACGTCGCCGTCGATGTCTCTTCCGAAGTGCCGCTGCAGCCCGGCCAGACCCTGCAGCTCGCGGTATCGCAGGCCGCCGACGGCGTCCGCCTCGCGGTGGTGACGCCGCAGCCGGGATCGACCTCGCAGGCCGGCACGCCGCAAGACAGCGTGACGCTGGCGCCCGAGGCGCAGCTCACGCTGGCCAATGTGCTCACCACATCCAAGGTGACACTGACCGCGCCGGAAGAAGCGGCGGTGTCCACGGCCGCGCAGGTCGCCGCGACTCAGCAGGCCGGACTTGCGACCTTGTTTGCCAATCTCGGCGACGCCGCCGCGTTGCAGAAGCTGCCATTGCCGTTGCAGCAAGCGGTCGCCAACCTGCTGGCGCAACGGCCGCCGCTCGATCAGAATTTGACCGGCGACGAGCTGAAGGCCGCGTTCCAGAACTCCGGCCTGTTTCTCGAAGCATCATTGGCATCCGGCACCGCGCCGTCCGCGACGATGCCCGACATGAAGGCCGCGCTGATCGTGTTCCGGCAATTGCTGTCGAGCGCGCTCGGCGGCCATGTCGCGACCAACGGCGCGGCGTCCTTCGTCGCGACGTCGGAGCAGGGCATGCCGTCAGCGCCCGGCGTCAGCGTCGTCACGGCTGCGCCCGGAACGCCGTCGCCGTCGATCATGCCGGGAATGCTGACGCCGGACGATGTGTTGCAGCAGGCCGGGTTGTTCGCCGTCGAGGATTTTGTCGACTTCACGGGCAAGGCGCAGATGATTCCGCCGCCCGCTAGTTCGCCGGAAATGGCGGCCCGCGTCGCGGCGAGCGGTGCCACGCTCAGCCAGTTGCAGGAAGCGTTGCAGGCGCCGCATCTCGCCGGCAACGGAATCGACGCCGCGCTCGACGAGGGCGCGCTGCTCAATCTGGTGTCGCCGAATGGCAAGCCGCCATCGTCGCTGCCGTCCGAGCTGCTGCTGCGCGGCAGCGTGCCGCCGCCGCCGTTGCGCGGCGCGCTGCCGAGTGCGCAGCCGATGCCGTTGTCCACGCTGCAGCCGAACGCGCCGGTGGCGGTCACGCTGCATCATCTGCTTGCCGATACCGACGCCGCGATCGCCCGCCAGACGCTGCTGCAGGTGGCGTCGTTGCCGGATCGCACTGACGCCACCGCGTCACGGCTCGATGCGGCCGCGCCGCGCTGGAATTTCGAGATCCCGTTCGCGATGCCGCACGGCACCGCGGTGGCGCAGTTCGAGATTTCGCGCGACGGCGGCGGTGATAGCGAGGCCGAAGCCGCGCAGCGCGTCTGGCGCGCGCGGTTCTCGCTCGATGTCGAGCCGGCCGGCCCGGTGCATGCGCTGGTCTCGCTGTCGGGCGACAAGACCTCGGTGCGGCTGTGGGCCGAACGCGCGGCCACCGCGCAGCAATTGCGCGCCGGCTCTTCGCAGCTCGGCCAGGCGCTGTTGCGCGCCGAGCTGCAGCCCGGCGATATCGTGATTCAGGACGGCGCGCCGGTGCAGCCCGCACCAGCTTCGGCCGGCCATTTTGTGGACCGCGCGCTGTGATCGTCGATACCAAGCGCCTGGTCGCGGTCGCGCTGCATTACGACAAGACCGGCGCGCCCATCGTCACAGCGAAGGGCAAGGGCACGATCGGCGCCAAGATCATCGAGATCGCGAAAGCCCACGATATTCCGATCGAGGAAAACGAGGTGCTGGCCGGCGCGCTCTCCAATGTCGATATCGGCGAGGAAATTCCCGCCGAGCTCTACAAGGCGGTGGCCGAAGTGCTGGTCTTCGTGCTGCGGCTGTCGGGCAGGGTGCGCTGACGCTGTCATGATTCCACCACGATGCCGCGCGCATCTGCGCGCTCCATTGCTGACAGGTATTCCCGTGATTACTCGCCGCCACGCGCTCGGCCTGCTGGCCGCCACCGTTGCTTCGCCGGCCTTCGCCCATGTCGCGCCCCAGCGCAGCGAGATCCGCGACAGCCTTGCCAAGCGCTTCACGGACGCCGGCACGGTCGGCACCTTCGTCGGCTACAAGGTCGACGACTATCTGATCGTCGCCAGCGACAAGGAGCGCTCCGGCGAGGCCTTCCTGCCGGCCTCGACCTTCAAGGTCCCGAATTCGCTGATCGCGCTGGAGACCGGTGTGGTCGGCGATCCCGACAAGGACGTCTTCAAATGGGACGGCATCACCCGTAATTTTCCCGGCTGGAATCAGGATCACACGCTGCGCTCGGCGATCGCGGCGTCGGTGGTGCCGGTCTATCAGGAGATCGCGCGGCGCATCGGCGCTGCGCGGATGCAGAAATATCTCCGCGACTTCGACTACGGCAATGCCGACATCAGCGGCGGCATCGACCAGTTCTGGCTGACCGGCGCACTGCGCATCGACCCGATGGAGCAGGTCGATTTCATCGACCGGCTGCGCCGCGGCGCGCTGCCGGTCTCGAAGCGCAGCCAGGATCTGGTGCGCGACATCCTGCCGGTGACCCGCGTGGGGGACGCCGTGATTCGCGCCAAGACCGGGCTGCTCGGCGCCGAAACCGGCCGGCCGTCGCTGGGCTGGCTGGTCGGCTGGGCCGAGAAGGGCGACGCGCAGACCGTGTTCGCGCTCAACCTCGACATCCGCGAGCCTCGCCACGCCGCAGACCGCATGGCGATCGCGCAGGCCTGCCTGACCGACATCGGCGCGCTCTGAGCGGCGCGCCGCGGTGCGGAATTTTCGACCGTTTCCACCGCCGAAAACCCCATGCTACAACCCCAGCCAAAGGCGGCGACCAATCGCCGGACAAACGGGCTGGAGCAGATGAAAGACATTCTCGACACCCTCGAAGACCGTCGCGCCGGTGCGAAACTCGGCGGCGGCGAAAAGCGCATCGAATCCCAGCACGCCAAGGGCAAGCTGACCGCGCGCGAGCGGCTCGAGCTGTTGTTCGACAAGGGCTCGTTCGAGGAATTCGATATGTTCGTCGAGCACCGCTCGGTCGAATTTGGCATGGAGAAGTCCAAGATCCCCGGCGACGGCGTGGTGATCGGCTGGGGCACCGTCAACGGCCGCAAGACCTTCGCCTTCGCCAAGGATTTTACCGTGTTCGGCGGCTCGCTGTCCGAAACCCACGCGCAGAAAATCTGCAAGATCCAGGACATGGCGATGAAGGCCCGCGCGCCGATCATCGGGCTGTACGACGCCGGCGGCGCGCGCATCCAGGAGGGCGTCGCGGCACTCGCCGGCTATTCCTACGTGTTCCGCCGCAACGTGCAGGCCTCCGGCGTGATCCCGCAGATCTCGGTGATCATGGGGCCGTGCGCCGGCGGCGACGTCTATTCACCGGCGATGACCGACTTCATCTTCATGGTGAAGAACACCAGCTACATGTTCGTCACCGGGCCGGACGTGGTGAAGACCGTGACCAACGAGGTCGTCACCGCCGAAGAACTCGGCGGCGCCAGCGTGCACGCGACGCGCTCCTCGATTGCCGACGGCGCGTTCGAGAACGACGTCGAGACGCTGCTGCAGATGCGCCGGCTGATCGACTTTTTGCCGAGCAACAACCAGTCAGGCGTGCCCGAATGGCCGAGCTTCGACGACATCGAGCGCGTCGACATGTCGCTCGACACGCTGATCCCCGATAATCCGAACAAGCCCTATGACATGAAGGAGCTGATCCACAAGGTGGTGGACGAGGGCGACTTCTTCGAGATCTCGGAGACGTTTGCCAAGAACATCGTCACCGGCTTCGGCCGCATCGCCGGCAAGACAGTGGGCTTCGTCGCCAACCAGCCGATGGTGCTGGCCGGCGTGCTCGACAGCGACGCTTCAAGGAAAGCCGCGCGCTTCGTGCGTTTCTGCGACGCCTTCAACATTCCGATCGTCACCTTCGTCGACGTGCCGGGCTTCCTGCCGGGCACTGCGCAGGAATATGGCGGGTTGATCAAGCACGGCGCGAAACTGCTGTTCGCCTATTCGCAATGCACGGTGCCGCTCGTCACCGTGATTACGCGTAAGGCCTATGGCGGCGCGTTCGACGTGATGGCCTCGAAGGAGATCGGCGCCGACATCAACTACGCCTGGCCGACCGCGCAGATCGCCGTGATGGGCGCCAAGGGCGCAGTGGAGATCATCTTCCGGCAGGACATCGGCGACGCCGAGAAGATCGCCGCGCGCACTAAGGAATATGAGGACCGCTTCCTGTCGCCGTTCATCGCCGCCGAGCGCGGCTATATCGACGACGTCATCATGCCGCACTCCACCCGCCGCCGCATCGCACGGGCGCTGGCGATGCTGAAGGACAAGGCCGTGGATGTGCCGATGAAGAAGCACGACAACATGCCGCTTTGACGAGTAGGTTCTGCCAGCAGGGCCGTGAGAGTCGGGGAGTGCGACGCCGACTGTTTTGCGGTGGGGTCCTTACCGCGCATTCTTCTACTCTGCGGACGGTACGGAACCGGCGCATGTCCATGTCCGCAAGGGAGACATGGAATTGAAGGTTTGGCTGCACGACTTGACGATCGCGGTCAATATCGGCTTCCGGCCGCATGAGATCGGCGCTATCATCAGGCAGCTCTGAATGCGTCAAACTGAACTGATGGATGCCTGGAATGAGCACTTTGGAAATTGACGTCGGTGATCTCCGCGCGCGTTCTGTCGAGTGCAGCGCGACCGATTTGATCGTGACATTGCGGGATGGGCGGAAGATTGCAACGCCGCTTGACTGGTATCCCCGCTTGAACGCCGCATCAGCTGCGCAACGCGCTAACTACGAAATCATGCCGATGGGAATTCATTGGCCCGAGATCGACGAGGATCTGAGCATCGCGGGGATGTTGCAGGGCAAGTCGGCGGTAAGGGCGGGCTAACGCCTGGCGCGCCCGAAACGGCTAATACCACGGCCTCCCATCTCCGCTTCGTGTTACAGAGCGGTTCAACCACTCTGGACCACTCCATGCCCCACACCGAAGCGTTGTTGTTTCCGCTGGCCATGATCGCGCTGGTGGCCGAGGCCATGACGGCGGCGCTGGCGGCCGGGCGGCGCAAGATGGACTGGCTTGGCGTCGCCATGCTCGGCTGCATCACCGCGCTCGGCGGCGGTTCGGTGCGCGATGTGCTGCTCGGCCATTATCCGCTGTGGTGGGTCTCCAGTCCCTCTCTGCTTCTGGTGACGGGCGGGGCGGCGCTGCTGACCATTGCGCTTGCGCGTTTCGTGCACCGCTTCCACGCGCTGTTCCTGGTGCTCGACGCCATCGGCCTCGTCGTCTTCACCATCATGGGCTGCAACGTCGCGCTCGGCATGGGCCAGCCGCTGCTGATCGTGGTGGTGGCGGGCATGATCACCGGCTGCGTCGGCGGCGTCCTGCGCGACGTGCTGTGCAACGACGTGCCGCTGCTGTTTCGCAGCGAGCTCTATGCCAGCGTCTCGATCGTTACCGGGCTGCTTTACATCGGCGGCAGCCGGCTCGGCATCAGCCCCGACCTCGTGACCGCCGTAACGTTCCTGGTCGGGCTGACGTTCCGGCTGCTGGCGATCCGGCTCAAGCTGGAAATGCCGAAGTTCGTCTATGACAGCGACGGCCGCTGAAACGCGGCCATGAATTCCCGCCGTCGACGGCCATCGATCCGGCGCTAGTTCATCCCCATGCAGCTCGCATAGAACGTCGTGGTCGAAGGCCAGTCCGAGAACATGCCGCGGATGCCGACCTGCCGGGCGAGCACGTCGAGCACTGTCAATGTGTCGCCATCGCGGTCGATCGCTGATTTGACGGAGGAATGATAGAAGCCGCCGCCTTTGCCGAGCGGGCCGTCGCGCTCCAGCGACCAGCCGATCAAATCGAGGCCGGCTTCTTTCGCGGCTTTGGCGTAGGCGGAGGGGACGATCTCGTTCTTGTCATTCAGCGCCAGCATGGTGGTGATCGGCGGCGCCAGGATCCTGACGCCCTGGGCGCGCAGCTCCGGCATCGACGGCTTCCAGGTTTCGGGCCTGTTGGGATCGAGGCCCTGCTTCTCATAGCGGTCCTCGAGGTAGACGGCCTGCGCCGCAAAATCGGGCGCGGTCTTCACCCAGTACAGGATGTCGGCGAGGGAAAAGCTTTGCGCGAACACGTCGGCGGGCGGAATGCCGGCCTGGCGATAATCGTCGAGCATTTGCGTGGCGTATTTTTCCTGGGTGTAATCGCCGTCGAACGGCATCGGCACTTCCGCGGCCTTCAGCTCCGGCGTGAATTTGGCGCCGAGGCCTTTGATCAGCGCGATGCTGTCGGCGTGGGTCATCAGCGTGCCGGACGCGGCGTAGAGGTCGGTGCGCCAGCGCGGCGTGCCGTTCTGATAGTCCGCAGGCGTCGTGGCGTTGGGGTTGAAGCCGTCCATCTTGGCCGACAGCGTCCTGAACTCTGCCAAAGTGATGTCACTGGTGCAACATTTGGCCGAGGCCTTGCGGCCGGTGGCGGGATCGGCAGGGACGAAACCTTGCGAGCATTTCGCCGCCAGCGCCGGCACCGAGAGGATGTTGGTGGTGGTGTGCAGATCGCATTGCGAATGCCGGCACACCAGCTGGCGGTCTTTCGTAAACGTGACGTCGCATTCGATCACGCCGGCGCCCATTCGCGCTGCGGCGAGATAGGATTCCCGGCTGTGCTCCGGAAATTGCAGCGGTGCGCCGCGATGGGCGATCGAGAAGGCGGTCTTGTGGAACGGCCCGGTGCATTGGGAGAGCTGGGTCTTGAGTGGACCGTCCTTCATCTTGTCGACGAGGTAGAACGGGCGCGGTCCGATCTGCGCCTCGCGCGGCAGCGGAATATCCTGTGCGACTGCAACACCCATCAGGGTCAGCAACCAGAGCGCAGACGGCAAAGCGGTGCGGGGAACGACCGGCATGGTAATCTCCGTAGGACATGATGGGCGGATAAGACCATGGCTGTGTGACGTTCGTGTGCGCGTTCTGACGGTTGCTTTTACTGCAGCGGTTTCTTTTGCGATGTCATTCGCAGATCAGAACGGGCGGCAGCGGCGGGGATCGTCGGAAACTACGGATTCGTGCCTCGACGACCGAGCCAAAAGCCGATTCGATCTGTACAAAAACTGAATGATAGCGGCACCGCGGGATTGACCACGGCGCCGCTGCGGTCATTTCGCCGTGGCGCTGAGAAACGCCAGCATCAGCTCGTTGAACTTTGGCGCGGCGTCGAGAAAGACGAGATGGCCGGCGTCGGGCAACACCTCGACCCTGGCCTTCGGCATCTTGGCGGCGGCGGCCTTCGCGAGGTCGGCGTTCTGGCCCATCTTCGGGCGCAGCACTTCGGGCGCCAGCGGCTTGCCCGGCGCATTGAAGTCATCGCCCCCCATCACGAACAGCGTCGGCTGCGCGATCAGCGGCACTTCAAGCGCCACCGGCTCGCGATAGATCATCTGCGAGGAACTGACGAAGGCATGCAGCCAGCGCGGATAATCCGCGGCGCCCTTGATGTTGAATCGTGCGTCGATCAGCGGCGTCACCTGATCGGGCTGCAGCTTCATCGCATAATTGACCTCAAGTTGCTTGCGATAGCCGTCGGCGGTTAGCTTATCCTCGGTCTCGATGATCTTTTCGGTCGGCGTCGGCGGCACGTAGAGCCGGTAGTCCTCCAGGCCGATCGGCGCTGCCAGCAGCAGATGGTCGATATGGTCGGGATAGGCCCGTGCCAGTCGCACGGCGAGCATGCCGCCCAGCGAATGCGCGACCACGTCGAATTGCGGGATCGCCAGATGGTCCATCAGCGCGATGGTGTTGCGAGCGAGATTGTCGAAATGCAGTTCGCCTGACGGCTTGGAGGATTTTCCGAAACCGATCTGGTCCGGCACCACCACGCGGTAGCCGGCTTCGCTGAGCACGCCGATCACCGGTGCCCAGTAGCTGGAGGGAAAGTTACGGCCGTGCAGCAGCACCACGGTGCGGCCGTTCGGCTTCGCCGACTTGATGTCCATATAGGCCATCTTGAGCGGCTCGCCCTCATTGACCACCGGCAGCATCTGGACCGGATAGGGATAGGCGAAGCCTTCCAGCCCGATTCCGTAGGGCTCGCGCACCGGATCGGCGGCGTGGGCGGTCAGGGGCAGGGTGGCGAGCATGGCGGATAGCAGAAGACGTTTCATCGGGCGGACTCCGGGGATTGGTGGCGCCGGTGTGCTGCCGATTTGCGGCGACATGAAGCCTTCGCGGATCACAAACGCGAACCAGGCGGCGAACCGCGCGGTTCGGGTGATCATCCAATTTTAAGGCGTCGCTGCGACAGTGTGATTCGCACAGCCCTGCAGTCCATGCGAGCGAATAACCGGGTACGGCTTTTCATGTTCGACACCATCATCCTGCTGACCGGCCCCGCCGAACATTCGGTGTTCACGACGCTGCTGCGCGGGCACAATCCCGGCCTGACCGTTCTGCCGGTGTTCACCGCCGACGATCTTGCGGTGATCGAACCGGAGTGGCTGTGTCGGGCGCGGCTGATCGCCTTCACCTCCAGCGTTCCCGTGCCCGGCGCCGTGCTCGATCAACTCGGCTATGGCGCCTATCATTTCCATCCGGGGTCGCCGCAATATCCCGGCAGCTCGCCGGCCCGAGCCGCCCTCGATGACCGCGCAACCGAATTCGGCGGCACCGTGCACCGCCTGGTCGCGCAAGCCGATGCCGGCAGCATTGTCGATGTCGAACGTTTTGCGATCACCGACGACGCCAGTGTCGCCGGCCTCGAAGAGCAGGCCTATACGACACTGGTGACGATGTTCTGGCGGCTCGCCGGCGTGCTTGCAAAACAGCCCGCGCCGCTCGTGGTGCGTGCCGAGCGCTGGGGCGCAACCCGCAACACCCCGGCACGTCGCGCCCGTCCGCCCGGCCCGATGATGGCGGACACCGCCAGCAGCGTCATCACGCTCGCCGCCAGCCATGAACATGGACTCGTTCCGCGCATCGGCCAGGGCTTGCGACCGCGCGCCAGCATCCCGGAGACCGAGACCGAGCCGGCCTGATTGTCCGGGCTCGACACGTAGCCGCGATGCTTGAACCGTCGAGCCGCGGAGGCGGCGTGCGTGACTCAGCCATCGACGTCCTTGAGCTCGCTGAGTTTGCGGTGTGCGGTACCGCGGCCGTATCATCATCCGCGCTCGGAACCGGACGGTACGCCACCGGACACAACCATATACGCGCGACATTCCGATATTGTTGACGACGGCTGGAACGACTTGCCGCGTTGGACGTTACTGCATTTCACCGCCTTACGGGATTGGCGCGAATAAGCGACGACCGGCATGGCGGCTTGGGGCAGAGGCAATTGATGGATGACTAGTGACAGCGATCGGTTTGCAACCGGCGTTCCGGGTCTCGATACCATTCTAGGCGGCGGCGTATTCGACGGCGGGATTTACATCATTCAGGGCGCGCCAGGCGCCGGCAAGACGATCCTTGGCAATCAGATCTGTTTTGCGCAGGCGGCGATGGGCCGCAACGCGCTCTACATTACGTTGCTGGCGGAAAGCCATGCGCGGATGATCGGCCATATGCGCCGCCTGAAATTCTTCGACGAAGCCGCGATCCCGGACCGGATGTCCTATGTCGGCGCCTTCAAGACCCTCGATGATGACGGGCTGCGCGGACTGCTGGACGTCGTCCGGCGCGAGGTTCGTACCCGCAAGGCCAGCATCGTCGTGCTCGACGGCCTTATCACCGTGCATGAAAAGGCCGGGTCCGATCTGGAATTGAAGAAGTTCATCCACGAATTACAGACCCAGGCGTCGTTCAGCAACTGCACCATGTTCCTGCTCACCAGCGCCTTCGATGCCAATACGCATCCGCCCGAGCACACGATGGTGGATGGCCTGATCGAGTTGCGGTCGTCGCTGCATGGCCGTCGCGCCGAGCGATCGCTGCAGGTTCACAAGCTGCGCGGCAGCTGGTTCATGGGCGGCAAGCATTCCTACCGCATCACGGAGAATGGCCACGCAATCTACCCGCGCGTCGAGGCGCTGCTGGAGACGCCGAGCGTCTGGGACAGCGCGGACGGGCCTAAGGTCTCGATAGGCATTCCCGGCGTCGATGCCATGTTCGGCGGCGGGGTCGATACCCATTCGGTGACGGTGGTGCTCGGTCCGTCCGGCTCCGGCAAGACAACTTCCGGCCTGCAGTTCCTGACCGGTGGTCCGGCCGATGAGCCGGCGATGCATTTCGGTTTCCACGAGAACCCGCGCGCACTGACCATCAAGGCGGAGACGCTGAAGCTGCCCCTGACCGAGCGTGGCGATCTGATCAGCCTGCTGTGGCGGCCGCAGACCGAAGCGATCCTCGACGAGGTCGCCACCGAATTGCTCGGCGCCATCAAGGCGCGCGGCGTGCGCCGGCTGGTGATCGACGGCATCGAGGGCTTCTCCAAGTTGACCGACGAGAAGGGCCGCATGGGTTCTTTTTTATCGGCGCTGTGCAACGAGTTGCGCGCGCTCGGGGTTACCACCCTGGCAACGGCGGAAACCGAACATGCCGGCGTGACGCCCGGTCAGCCGCTCAAGGGCATGAACCAGACCGGCCTTTCCGCGGTCGCCGAGAACATCCTCTCGCTGCAACTGGCAGCGCTGCGCTCGGAAAATCACAGGCTCATGACGATCCTGAAATCGCGCGATCGACGAACCGATATGCGGATGCGCCGCTTCGAGATCGGCGAGGGCGGCATCCGGCTCGACGACGATTATCTCCAAGCAGAGAGAATTCTCAGGGATATTTCCAGCCAAGGTCCGGCCACAGCTCCATCGGCGGATCTCAAATTGACTGGAGAATAGGGTGCGTACAGTCCTGATTGTCGAGGACGAATGGGCGATCGCCGACTGGCTGGAAGTCCTGTTGAGCGAAAATGCCTTCAACGTCCTCGTCGCCGGCAACGGCCGTGAGGCGCTCGACATCCTGCACCGGGAAACGCCTGACCTGGTGCTGACCGATTTCATGATGCCGTTCCTCGACGGCGCCGGCCTGATCACCGCGATGGCTGCAAACGAGAAACACCGCGACATCCCGATCGTGATGATGACGTCGCTGCTCGAACATGTCGCCAAGGAACGCGCCGGCAAGTTCCGGGCCTATTTGCGCAAACCGTTTCGCGAGGCCGATCTGATGAAAGTGATCGGCGAGATTTTTCCGGCCTAGCATCGTTGCCTGGGTAAAATTCCTGCGCTGGCGGCCGTCGTCCACATGAAAACGTGTATGATAACCTGAAAGTATTGCGCTGCACGCACTTACTTCCTTGCGAAAACCGCCATCTTGGCGAAATATCGCAGTCTCCGTTTCGTTATTTTCATCACGAAATTGCGTTCTTGATGCGCCGGCTCACTTGCCGAGAATTTTGGTGCGTTGCTCTCGATATCCAACATAGAATGTTTCCACGGGAGTCGAAGGGCACCCAATCGACACGCAATAAAGCCGGGGCGATACGATCCTGGCGGCAGTGAAGAGGATGCGATGGGAATCAACCAGGGCCCGATCAGTCTCGATCAGAAATATACGCAAGGTTCAGGTCATATATTTTTGACCGGCATCCAGGCTCTCGTGCGTTTGCCCATGGCGCAGATTCGCCGCGACCGTGCGCAAGGGCTCAACACCGCCGCCTTCGTCACCGGCTACCGCGGCTCGCCGCTCGGTGGCTATGACCAGCAATTGATGGCGGCGCGAAAACATCTCGAACAGTACGGCGTCAAGTTTCAGCCCGGCGTCAACGAGGATCTCGCAGCCACCGCGATCTGGGGCACGCAGCAGCTCACGCTCTCGCCCGGCGCCAATTACGATGGCGTAGTCGGCATCTGGTATGGCAAGGGCCCTGGCGTCGACCGCTGCGGCGACGTGTTCCGCCATGGTAACGCGGCCGGTTCGGCGAAATTCGGCGGCGTGCTCTGCCTCGCCGGGGACGACCACGGCGCCAAGTCCTCGACGGTGCCGCATCAGTCCGACCACGCTTTCATGTCGGCCTTGATGCCCTATCTCTATCCGTCGTCGATCCACGAGATGATCGAGATGGGCATGCTGGGCATTGCGATGTCGCGCTACTCCGGCTGCTGGGTCGGCATGAAGGTGATCACCGAGACGGTGGAAACTACCGCCGAGATCGACCTCGCCAACGAACTCAAGCCGTTCAACATCCCGACCGACTTCGAAATGCCCGCCGGCGGCCTCAATCTGCGCTGGCCGGACGATCGCTATGACCAGGACCGCCGGCTGCAGGACTACAAGGGCTTTGCCGCGATCGCGTTTGCTCGCGCCAATCACATCAACCGCATCACGATGGATTCGCCGAACGCGCGATTCGGGATCATGGCCTCCGGCAAGAGCTATGAGGACGTGCGCCAGGCTTTGCGCGAACTCGGCGTCACCGAACAGGTCGCCGCAAAAATCGGACTGCGGCTTTACAAGATCGGCATGCCTTGGCCGCTGGAGCCGGAGGGCGTGCGCCAGTTTGCCGCCGGACTCGAGGAGATCTTCATCGTCGAGGAACGCCGCGAGATCGTCGAGAACCAGGTCAAGCAGGAGCTGTTCAATTCGCCCGGCCTGCGTCCGCGCATCGTCGGCAAGATGGACGACAAGGATCACCGCTTCCTGCCGTTCGCCGAAGAACTCAGTGTCGCCAGGGTCGCGACCTCGCTGGTCGACCGCTTGCTGGCGATGGAGATCGATCCGGAGATCGCGGCGTTGCTGCGCGCCAAGGCCGACTGGTTTCACGGTCGCGATGCCTCGCAGGTGCAGGCGGTGGTGCCGATCACCCGCACGCCGTATTTCTGTTCGGGCTGCCCGCACAACACCTCGACCAAAGTACCGGAAGGTAGTCGGGCGCTGGCCGGCATCGGCTGCCACTTCATGTCGCTGTGGATGGATCGTTCGACCGAGACCTTCACCCATATGGGCGGGGAGGGCGTGCCGTGGACCGGCATTGCGCCGTTCACCTCCGAGAAGCACATCTTCGCCAATCTCGGAGACGGCACCTACTTCCATTCCGGCTCGCTGGCGATCCGGCAATCGATCGCCTCCAAAGCCAACATCACCTACAAGATTTTGTATAACGACGCCGTGGCGATGACCGGCGGGCAGAAGCACGACGGCGAACTGTCGCCGCAGCAGATCACCTTCCAGCTCCACGCCGAAGGCATCCGCGACATCTATCTCGTTTCGGAAAATCCGGATGCGTATCCGGCGAAAGATATCGCACCCGGCGTCAGGCTGGCGCATCGCGACGAACTCGACAATGTGATGAAGACCTTGCGCGAAGTGCCGGGCTGTTCGGCGATCGTGTTCGTGCAGACCTGCGCGGCCGAAAAACGCCGCCGCCGCAAGAAGGGCATTCTGGAAGATCCGCAGCGTCGCGTCGTCATCAATCCCGCCGTCTGTGAAGGTTGTGGCGATTGCTCGGTGCAGTCGAACTGCATCTCGGTGGAGCCGCTGGAGACCGAACTCGGCCGCAAACGCACCATCAACCAGTCCTCCTGCAACAAGGACTATTCCTGCCTGCGCGGCTTCTGCCCGTCCTTCGTCACCGTCGATGGCGGCAAGATGCGGCGCAAGGCGCCGGTCGAGCTCGGCAGCATCGGTGCACTGCCGGAGCCGTTGACGCGCCCCGGGCTTGAGCGGCCGTACAATGTCGCGGTTGGCGGCGTCGGCGGCACCGGTGTGCTGACGATCGGCGCGCTGCTCGGCATGGCCGCGCATATCGAGGGCAAGGCCAGCATGATCCTGGATATGTCGGGCCTCGCGCAAAAGGGCGGCGCGGTGCTCAGCCATGTCAGGCTTGCATCTACCACGGAGGAGGTGACCTGTTCGCGCATCGTCACCGGCACCGCCGATCTGCTGATCGCCGCCGACGAAGTCGTCGCCGTTGCGAAGGACACCATCGGGCTCTGCGAGTCCGGCCGCACCTTCGGCGTCGTCAACACCCATCTCATTCCGATCGCGGATTTCGTGCGCAACCGCGATTTCAATTTCCAGTCGCGCAAGGTGAACGACGTGCTGGAACGGTCGTTGCGCCCGCAGTCCACATTCCTGGATTTCACCAAGGCCGCCGAAGCGCTGCTCGGCGATTCCATTGCTACCAACATGATGATGATGGGCTTTGCCTATCAGCAGGGCCTGCTGCCGCTGCAGGCGGCGTCCATCGAGCAGGCGATCGAACTCAACGGCGTGTCGATCAAGATGAATATGCTGGCGTTCCAGCTCGGCCGTCTGGCGTCCGCCGATCCGGCGCGGCTTGCGTCGATGCAGAAGGGCGCCGACGAAACCGTTGCGCCGAAGACGCTGGATGAAATGTCGCTCGACGAGATCATCGGGCATCGCAGCGCGATGCTGACCGACTATCAGAACGCCCCGCTGGCGGCGCGTTACCGCACGCTGGTCGATCGCGTTCGCCATGCTGCGATGCAGGGCGGTTATGACGACGAACTGCCGCGGGCCGTGGCGATCAATTATGCCAAGCTGCTCGCCTACAAGGACGAGTATGAGGTCGCGCGGCTTTACACCGACGGCAAATTTGCCAGACAGGTCGCCTCGCAATTTGAAGGTGATTACAAGATCAGCATCAACCTCGCGCCGCCGATGCTGCCCGGCAAGGACGCCACCGGCCGCCCGAAGAAGCGCGCGTTCGGCGCCTGGATTCTGCCGGCGTTCCGCGTGCTGGCCCGCCTGCGCGGGCTGCGCGGCACGGTGTTCGATCCGTTCGCCGGCACCGCCGAGCGCAAGATGGAGCGCGACCTGATTGCGGGGTACGAGAAGGACGTCGATACCGTGCTCGGGCTGTTGTCGCCGCTGACGGTGGATACCGCGGTGGCGCTGCTGTCGCTCCCCGACCAGATCCGCGGCTACGGCTTCATCAAGGATGCCTCGGTGGCGGCGGCCAGAATCCGCTATGCGGAATTGGCGCGCGATCTGGTGAACCCGCCGCCGGCGCCGCGCCAGATCGCGGCGGAGTAGGGCGCCATTCCGCTCCGCGAAATCTGCTTCCGCAAAGCCGCCGCGCGTTTGCGCGGCTTGCCAATGGGGCGATGACGCGCCAAGACTTTCTGCGGGAACGAAACACCACGGAGAATTTCTTGACCATCAAAGGCAAGGCGTACATCGCCGGGATCTACGAGCATCCGACCCGGCACGCACCCGACAAATCTCTCGCGCAATTGCATGCCGAAGTCGCCAAGGGCGCGCTCGAAGACGCCGGGCTGACACACAAGGATGTCGACGGCTACTTCTGCGCCGGCGACGCGCCGGGCGGGTTGTGGCCGATGGTCGACTATCTCGGCCTCAAGCCGCGCCATGTGGATTCCACCGAAACGGGCGGCTGCTCCTACATCATCCATCTCGGCCATGCCGCGCAGGCGATCGCCGCCGGCAAATGCTCGATCGCACTCGTGACGCTCGCCGGCAAGCCGCGCACCAGCGCAATGCCGCCGCGCATACAGGGCGCCGAGGCCGACTTCGAGACGGCGTTCGGCGCGACCACCCACAACGCCTATGGGATGTGCGCCATGCGGCACATGCACGACTACGGCACCACCAGTGAACAGCTCGCCTGGATCAAGGTCGCCGCCTCGCATCACGCGCAATACAATCCCCATGCAATGCTGAAGGATGTCGTCACCGTCGAGGACGTCATCAACTCGCCGATGATCTCCGATCCGCTGCACCGGCTCGACTGCTGCGTTGTCTCCGATGGCGGCGGCGCGATGATCGTGACGACGCCGGAAATTGCCAGGAGCCTGAAGAAGCCGTTGGTGCGCCTGATCGGCCATGGCGAGGCGATGAAGGGCCCGCGCGGCGGCAAGGATCTCGACCTGACCTACTCGGCCGGCGTGTGGTCCGGTCCGCGCGCCTTCGAGGAGGCCGGCGTCACGCCGCAGGACATGAAGTACGCCTCGATCTATGACAGTTTCACCATCACCGTCCTGATGCAGCTCGAGGATCTCGGCTTCTGCAAGAAGGGCGACGGCGGCAAGTTCGTCTCCGACGGCAACCTGATCTCCGGCGTCGGCAAGCTGCCCTTCAACACCGATGGCGGCGGGCTGTGCAGCAACCATCCGGTCAACCGTGGCGGCATGACCAAGATCCTCGAAGCCGTGCGGCAGCTGCGCGGCGAAGCCCATCCCAAGGTGCAGGTTCCGAATTGCGATCTCGCCATCGCGCATGGCACCGGTGGCCTGCTCGGCGTGCGCCATGCCGCCTCGACCGCCATTCTGGAGCGCGTGTAATGACTGAAGCCAAGAAGTACCCGACCCCGGTCGGAAATCCCGAAACGCAGCCGTTCTGGGATGCCGCGAAGGAAGGCAAGTTCCTGATCAAGCGCTGCAAGGCGTGTGGCGAGGCGCATTTCTTTCCGCGCTCGATCTGCCCGTTCTGTTTTTCCGACGAGACGGTATGGGAACAGAGCTCCGGCGAGGCCGAGATCTACACCTTCAGCCACATGCGCAAATCGGCGACCGGCCCCTACGTGATCGCCTATGTCACCCTGAAGGAAGGCCCCTCGGTGCAGACCAACATCGTCGATTGCGATCCGGCGACGGTGAAGATCGGTCAGAAGGTCAAGGTGGTATGGAAGCCGACCGATGGCGCGCCACTGCCGTTCTTCACGCCCATGTAGCTTCTTGTTTCCCCTCCCCCTCGTGGGGGAGGGTGGCACGGACGAAGTCCGTGACGGGAGAGGGGGCGCCACAAGCGTTGACGCCCGTGGCACCCCTCTCCCATCACAGTCCGGAACGGCGACAGCGCAGCCCTCTCCCACAAAGGGGAGAGGGCACCACGACTGGCGCCGCGAAGAAATAAAAACAGAGGAAACCACCCCATGCCGATCAACTACGATGCGATGATGGCGATGACCAATTTCGGTCAGCCCTACGCCTACACCGACCGCGACGTGATGCTGTACGCCTATGGCATCGGCCTTGGCGCCGATCCGATGGACGAGCGTGAGCTCTCCTTCGTCAACGAGGCCTATTACACAGAGCGCCCGCTGAAAGTGGTGCCGACCTTCGCCTCGGTGGCAGCTTGGGGCGCCGGTCCCGGCGAGATGAATCTCAACAAGGTGCTGGTGGTCGATGGCGAGCGCGACATCACCTTCCACCGGCCGATGCCGGCCGCCGCCAGGATCACTGCCGACTCGTCCGTCCTTGACGTATTTGACAAGGGCAAGGAGAAGGGCGTGGTGATCCGCCACAAGACGGTTTTGCGCGACGAGAGCGGCGCCGAACTCGCGACCCTCGTAGCGTCGCGCTTCGCCCGTGGCGATGGCGGCTTCGGCGGTCCCGCCGGCAAGCAGCCCGAACCGCACGCGATGCCGACCCGCGCGCCGGACCAGAGCGTCGAGATCTCGACCCGGCCGGACCAGGCGCTGGTCTATCGGCTCTGCGGCGACCGCAACCCGCTGCATTCCGATCCGGATTTTGCCAAACGCGCCGGCTTCCCGCGCCCGATCCTGCACGGCATGTGCACTTATGGCCTGACCTGTCGCGGCGTGCTGCAGACCTATGCCGATTACGACCCCGCCGCGTTCAAGCAGCATGCGGTACGGTTCTCGTCGCCGGTCTATCCCGGTGAGACCGTGACCATGGACCTGTGGAAGGACGGTAGCGTGGTGTCGTTCGAGGCCAGGGTGAAAGAGCGCAACGTTACCGTCATCAAGAGCGGCCGCACCGTGCTGGCCTGACGCGGAAGCGGGCAGGACAAGCCCGCTCTTTCGCTCTAGAATGCCGCATCATTCACCGAGGCCCATCATGAAACTGACCCCCAAAGCCGCCGGCACCTTCGCCATTGCCCCGACGCCGTTCTTTGAAGACGGCCGCGTCGATGACGGCTCGATCGACCGTCTGACCGACTTCTATGCCGAAGCCGGCTGCGACGGCATCACCGTGCTCGGCATCATGGGCGAAGCGCCGAAGCTGGAAGCCGCGGAAGCCGAGGCGGTGGCCAAGCGTTTCGTCAAGCGCGCCGCTAGCAAGATGCAGATTATCGTCGGCGTGTCGTCGCCGGG
Source organism: Tardiphaga sp. vice154 (assembly GCF_007018645.1). NCBI lineage: Bacteria > Pseudomonadati > Pseudomonadota > Alphaproteobacteria > Hyphomicrobiales > Nitrobacteraceae > Tardiphaga > Tardiphaga sp. vice154. The sequence goes on along the minus strand of NZ_CP041399.1, from coordinate 3,453,926 downwards.
CTTCGCCGCGATGCGCTCGCTGGCTCGCGCCTCGATGGACGCCGGCGCCGCGGGCGTGATGATCGCGCCGCCGCCGACGCTGCGCACCGACGACCAGATCACCACCTATTTCAAGCAGGCCGAGGAAGCCATCGGCGCTGACATCCCGTGGGTGCTGCAGGACTATCCGCTGACGCTGACCGTGGTGATGACCCCTGCGGTGATCCGCAAGATCGTGATGGACTCGAAGTCCTGCGTGATGCTGAAGCACGAGGACTGGCCGGGCCTGGAGAAAATCACCGCGTTGCGCGGCTTCCAGAAGGACGGATCGTTGCGCGAGCTGTCGATTCTCACCGGCAATGGTGGCCTGTTCCTCGACTTCGAGATGGAGCGCGGCGCCGACGGCGCGATGACCGGCTATGCCTTCCCGGAATTGCTGGTTGATGTGGTGAACTTCCAGAAGAACGGCGAGCGCGACAAGGCGCACGACCTGTTCGACGCGCATCTGCCGCTGATCCGCTACGAGCAGCAGCCGGCCATCGGTCTCGCCGCCCGCAAATACGTGCTGCACAAGCGCGGCGTGATCGCCTCGCCGGCGCAGCGCAAGCCGGGGTCGAGCATCACGGTCACCGCCAAGGCCGAGATCGACTACCTGTTGTCGCGCGTCGCCCGCTTCGACAAGCGCGCCAACCTGCAGCCGCAGTCCAGCGCGGCGGAATAGGTGTAGGGCGGGTTAGGGCGCCCTTGCGCCGTAACCCGCCATCACAAGGTACGATCGGGGCAATGGTGGGTTACGCGCAAGGGCGCTAACCCACCCTACGCATCGCGCATCATCAAGAATGCCGTTCAGGGAGTTCTCATCATGCCCACCGAGCCCGGCGTTGCACGGCCTGCGTCCACCATCCTGCTGTTGCGGCAGGGCGACGCCGACGCCATCGAAGTGTTCATGATGCTGCGGCACTACCAGATCGAGTTCGCCTCCGGTGCGCTGGTTTTTCCTGGCGGCAGCGTCGATCCCGGCGACCAGGATATCGTCGCACGGCCGGAGCTCTATGCCGGCGTCGATGGCGATGACGAGGCAACGCTGAAGTTTCGTATCGCCGCGATCCGCGAGACTTTTGAAGAAAGCCGCATCCTGCTCGCGCGCCCGCGCGGCTCGGCTGAACTGATCGACGCGAAACGCGCCGGCGAGATCGCCGACGCCCATCGCGATGCGCTCAATGACGGCCAGGTCAAGTTCGCCGATATCCTTGCCGACAATGGTCTCGTGCTCGCGCTCGATCTGCTGGTGCCCTATGCCCACTGGATCACGCCGGAGGGCATGAAGAAGCGCTTCGACACCTGGTTCTATCTCGCCGAAGCGCCGCCCGAGCAGGTTGGCCTGCACGACGGCAAGGAGGCGACCGACTCGATCTGGCTGTCGCCGCGCGAGGCGCTGGAGGGCGGCGCCTCGGGGCGCTTCACGCTGCCGTTTCCGACGACGCGCAACCTGATCAAGCTCGGCCGGCAACCGGGCGTGGCCGCGGCGCTCGACGGCGCGCGCGCAAACACAATAGTCACGGTGATGCCGGTCCTAGCCCGGGACGGCGACAAGCGCACGCTGCGGATTCCGCTCGAGGCCGGCTACGACGGCGAAGTTTTCGAACTGACCGGCGCGCCGTAGCAGACGCTCGCGCGGAACTATCCACGTCATTGCGAGGAGCCACTTGGCGACGAAGCAATCCAGTTCTTTCCACGCGTGCCGCTTTCTGGATTGCCGCGTCGCTTTGCTTCTCGCAATGACGGGGAAAGGCCTGGGTAAATCTATCCCGCCTTGGCCTGCTTCGCGCCCGCGTTTTCCCAGAACGGTTTTCGCAGTTCGCGCTTCAGCACCTTGCCGGCGCCGGACAGCGGGAACGGCTCCTGGCGTACCTCGACGCTGCGCGGGCATTTGTAGCCGGCGATCCGGTCCCGGCAGAAGGCGATGATCTCCGCGGCATTCACGGCATGGTCGGGCTTGGTGATGACGAAGGCATGCACCGTCTCGCCCCATTGCGGATCGGGGATGCCGATCACCGCGCATTGCGCCACCGCCGGATGCTGCGCGACGGCGTTCTCGACCTCGATCGAATACACGTTCTCGCCACCGGAAATGATCATGTCCTTCATCCGGTCGACCAGATAGATATAGCCCTCGTCATCCCTGTAGCCGCCGTCGCCGGTGTGCATCCAGCCGTCGATCACGGCCTTCGCGGTCTCTTCCGGCCGCTCCCAGTAGCCCATCATCACATTGGCGCCGCGCACCGCGACTTCGCCGACCACGCCGTTCGCCACCGGCCGGCGGTCGGCATCGACGATTGCTACCTCGCAGCCGACCGCGGCGCGACCACAGGCGCGCTGCCGACCTTTCGCGAACGCCGCCTCGCCAAAATGCTGGTCCCACGGCAGATGCGTCGCCAGCGGCGATAGCTCGGTCATGCCGTAGAGCTGGTGGAATTCCGTCCCCGGCATGCCGGCCATCGCGCGCTTCAGCAGCGTCTCGTTGATCGGGGACGCCCCGTACATCATCTGCTTCAGCGAACTGAGATCTGCCTCGGGAAAAGCGGGGTGATCGACCAGCATCTGGATCATGGTCGGCACGATTAGCGTTGCCGTGACCTTCTCGCGGGCGATGGTCGCCAGCACCAGTTCGGGATTGAAGACGCGGACGATGACGTTGGTGCCGCCGGACAGCAGCAAGGCGAACATCGCGCCGCCATTGGCGACGTGAAACATCGGCGCGGCGTTGAGATAGATCGTGCCCAGCGGCACCAGCCCTTCGGCCAGCATGTGCAGCGAGTTGACGACGATGTTGCCGTGGCTGAGCATCACGCCCTTGGAGCGCCCCGTGGTGCCGCCGGTGTAGAAGATGCCGGCGAGGTCGTCGCGGCCCCGCATGGCGTCGGCGACGGGTTCGCTGTCGCGGATCAGTTGCTCGTAATCATGCGCCCCGGCGGGGCCTGCCGCGTCGTCGGCATGGATCAGCGCGAGCGGCATGGCCTTCGCCAGATCGACGCCCATCGCGGCAAAGGCGCTATCGACCACCAGCGCGCTGGCGCGGCAGTCCAACAGCGAATCGGCGATCTCGGCGTGGCTCCAGCGGACATTGGTCGGCACCACCACGGCGCCGGCTGAGGCAATGCCGAGATAGAGTTCGAGATAGCGGTCAGAATTCAGCATCAGTACCGCCACGCGGTCGCCGGCACCGATGCCGAGCGTCTGCAGCGCCCCGGCCAGCCGGGAGACGCGCTCGCCGACCTCACGCCAGGTGCGCCGCCGCTCGCCGTCGATGGTGGCCATGCCCTCGGGATTGACCTGTAGCGCCCGGCGCAGGCCCTGGGTGATGTTCATGGAATTCTCCCTATCACGGCGCTGCGGATGCTGGTTGCATCTCTGGCCGGCGGCGATCATAGCCGCGGTCGGGGATGCCGCAAGCGGCCAGCGGGCGCCGTAACGCTGCGTCGCACCACAGGTCACGCCACGAGAATTGTGCTGAACTGTTGACGCCGCGCGCGCCGTGCGTAGCATTCGCACAGGCCCGCCAGAGGCCATTGGGAGTGAAGCATGCAGCGACTTGCCGGTCAGCGCGCGTTTGCGCGCCAAAAAATCATCGACACCTTTTTCTCCGGGACTTCCTTTTCGAAAACCTTTCTTGCCGCCGCGGCCGTGCTCGTCGTTCTGTCATTCGGCAGCATCGCGCAGGCGCAGACCAAGGGGTCGCCGGAACACATTACTGCGGTCACCGGGGCGATCGATAGCGCCGCAATTATCGCCAATGGCGCTAATTCCAAAGACTGGCCGAGCTACGGCCTCGACTACGCGGAAACGCGCTTCAGCAAGCTCAACCATATCACGGCCGATAATGTGAAGAACATCGGGCTGATGTGGACCTACAATCTGGAATCGATCCGCGGTGTGGAAGCGACGCCGCTGGTGGTGGACGGGATCATGTATGTCACCGCGCCGTGGAGCATCGTCCACGCCGTGGACGTGCGTTCCGGCAAGCGGATCTGGAGTTTCGATCCGCAGGTCAGCCGCGAAAAGGGCTATCGCGGTTGCTGCGACGTCGTCAATCGCGGCGTCGCGCTCTACAAGGGCAAGGTGTTCGTCGGTGCCTATGATGGCCGCCTGATAGCGCTGGATGCGGCAAGCGGCCGGAAGGTCTGGGAGAAGGACACCATCATCGACAGCAAGATGTCCTACACCATCACCGGCGCGCCGCGGGTGTTCAACGGCCGCGTTGTGATCGGAAATGCCGGCGCCGAATACGGCGTGCGCGGCTACGTCACGGCCTATGATTCCGAGACCGGCGACCAGGCATGGCGCTGGTTCGTGGTGCCTGGCGATCCCTCGAAGCCGTTTGAGGACGAGTCGATGGCGGCGGCTGCCAAGACCTGGGACCCTGCCGGAAAATACTGGATCAATGGCGGCGGCGGTTCGGCCTGGGACAGCATCACTTTCGATCCCGAACTCAACATGGTCTATATCGGCACCGGCAACGGCTCGCCTTGGAATCGCAATCTGCGCAGCCCCGCGGGCGGCGACAACCTGTATCTCGGCTCCATCGTCGCGCTGAACGCCGACACCGGAAAATATGTCTGGCACTATCAGGAAACGCCGGGCGATAATTGGGACTATACCTCGACCCAGCCGATGATCCTCGCCGACCTGACGATCGACGGCGCGGCACGAAAAGTCGTGCTGCACGCGCCGAAGAACGGCTTCTTCTTCGTTATCGACCGCACCAATGGCAAGTTTATCTCGGCGAAGAACTTCGTCGATGTGAACTGGGCGTCGGGTTACGGGGCCGACGGGCGGCCGATCGAAAATCCGGAGGCGCGCACGCCCGACAAGTCGTTCGACAGTATTCCCGGCCCGTTCGGCGCCCATAATTGGCACCCGATGTCGTTCAATCCGCAGACCGGCCTCGTCTACCTGCCGGCACAGGGTGTGCCGCTCAATCTGACCGGCGAGAAGAACTTCGTGCAGAACGCGCCGGCGCCGATGAAATTCGGCGGCACCACCGGCTGGAACGTCGGCTTCGCGCTCAATGCCGAGCCGCCGAAGAACCTGCCATTCGGCCGGTTGCTGGCCTGGGATCCAGTTAAGCAGAAGGAGGCCTGGCGTGTCGAGCATATCGCGCCGTGGAACGGGGGCACGCTGACGACCGCGGGCAATCTGGTGTTCCAGGGCTCCGCGGATGGTCGCTTCGTGGCCTACAACGCTTCCACCGGCGAGAAGCTTTGGGAGACCCCGGTGGGCACTGGCGTCGTGGCGGCGCCGGCGACCTATATTGTTGATGGGGTGCAGTATGTCTCGGTCGCGGTCGGGTGGGGTGGCGTGTTCGGCATCACCCAGCGCGCCACCGAGCGGGAAGGGCCGGGCACGGTGTATACCTTCGCCATCGGGGGCAAGGCGCCGTTGCCGGCCTTCACCCAATATCAGACCTCCAACCTGCTGAGCGGCGTCAAATACGATCCGAAGGACGTTCCGGAGGGAACCGCAATCTACGTCAGCAGTTGCGCGACCTGCCATGGCGTGCCTGGGGTCGACAAGGGCGGTAACGTCCGCAATCTTGGCTATGTCGCAACCGAGACCATCGCCAACCTGAAGAACTTTGTGTTCAAGGGCCCCTTCATGGACAAGGGCATGCCGGACTTCACCGGCAAGCTGACGGAAGCGGATGTGGTGAAGATCCAGGCCTTCATCCAGGGCACCGCCGACGCGATCCGGCCCAAGTGAGCCCGAAATAACCATAGGCTGGGCGGCTTGCTTGCGGGTCGTCCAGCCAGTTTCCCCCTGCGGCGAAGTCATAGTATATTGCGGCGGTCTGGAGCCCGTCCGAACCGATGGCCAATGAAGTGATGCCGTTCATGCAGCGGGTCCGATCGTCCTCGCTGTCGATCGGACAACTGACCTTTGGCGGATTCCTGCTGGTGCTGGCGGTAATCCTGGTGACCGGCATCAACAGCGTGGTCGCGATCCGTGACATCGGCAACACCTTCGCCGAACTGCAGCGGCTGCAGCGCGTCGGCGATCTCGCCGAGGAAATCGACCGCCGCATGAACGGGCTGCGGCTGGCGGCGCGCGATGTCGTCACCGATTCCGACGTTCAGCCGGAAAAGGTGACGCAGGCCGCGGTGACGTTGGGCGAGTTGCTCAAGAACACCCGGATCGATCTGGCGCCCGAGCAGCGTGAGATGATCGATGGCGTGGCGGCCCGGCTGGACAGCTACCGCGAGGGCATCGAGCGCGTCTCGGCGCTGATCGCGCAGCGCGCCACCCTGGTCGCGGCGTTGCCGCCGCTGCGTGAAAAATTCGAGGCGGCCATCGAACAGACGCCGAACCGCGGCACCGCCCGCAGCCTGTTCCGGGCGCAGAACGAGGTCAATGCCGCGCTGCTGGCGCGCGATCCCGACGGCGCCGAACGGGCGGCGCAGCGGATGCGCGACCTGCCGATCGACGACGACGCGCTGCACGCCGCGGCGGACGCCTATGCCGACGGCATCATCGCCATCGCCGCCACCGAAAGCCGGATCGCCGACCTCGACCGCGACGTGCTGGGCACCGAGGGACGGCTGATCAGCCGCGTCACCGAATTTCTGCGCGAGCTCAGCGCCCGGCGCGGACGGGTGCTGTCGCGCGATTTCGCCGGGACGCTCAACGAGGCCAAATGGCAAAGCATCGCGCTGGGCTCGGCCGGCGTGCTGATCGGGCTGCTGGCGGCCCTGTTTGTGGTGCGGCGTATCGTCAGGCCGCTAAAAGCCATTGCCAGATCGATCCGGGCGCTGGCCGGCGGGGTGCCCAACACCGCCATTCCCGCCACCGACCTCGACAACGAGATCGGAGACATCGCGCGGGCCGCGGAAGTGTTCCGCCACACGCTGGTCGAGGCCGATGCCGCGCGCGAGGCCGCCGTGCACGCGCTGGCCGTGCAACGGCTTGCCGAAGAAAGCTACCGCAAGCTGTTCGAGGGCTCGGTGGATGGCATCTATGTGACGACGCCGGCCGGCGCATTGCTCAACGCCAATCCGGCGCTGGCGCGGATGATGGGCTACGAATCGCCGGGAGAGCTGATCCGCGCCACGCTCGACATCAGCCGCACCATTTATGTCGACCCCTCGGCGCGCGCCGAATACATGATGCGGATGCAGCGTGACGGCATGGTGCGCGAATTCGAGTACCAGGTCCGGCAGCGCCACTATACCATCCTGTGGCTGTCCGACAGCGCCACCGCGGTGCGCGACGAGAACGGCGAGGTGGTGCGCTACGAGGGCACGGTTCGCGACATCACCAACCAGAAGCGCGCCGAGGCGGCGATCCGGGAAGGCCGCCGGCTGCTGCAGCAGGTCATCGATACCGTGCCCGCCGTGATCAACGTCAAGAACCCGGATCTGCGCTACGTGCTGATGAACCGCTACATGGCCGGAATCTTCGGCATCGAGCCCGGCGAAGCGATCGGCCGCACCACGGCCGAGCTGATGTCGAAATACGATGCCGGCAAGACCAGCGAACCGGACAAGCAGGTGCTGGCGACCCGCCAGGGGCTCGGTTTCTATGAAGAGGAATACCAGGATGCGTCCGGCGCAATGCGGCAATGGCTGGTCAACAAGCAGCCAATGCTGAGCGCCGATGGCAGACTGGAGAACATCGTCACGGTGGCGCTCGACATCGGCGAGCGCAAGCGCAGCGAGGCGGAGATGCGCAAGGCCAAGGACGCCGCCGAAGCCGCCTTGCGTAATCTGCGCGAGACCCAGAACTCGCTGATCGAAGCGGAAAAGCTGGCGGCGCTCGGGCGGCTGGTCGCCGGCGTGGCGCATGAGGTCAACAACCCCGTCGGCATCAGCCTGACGGTGGCGTCGTCACTGGAGCGCAAGATTGCGCTGTTCGGCGAGGAGGTCGCGCGCGGCGAGCTGCGCCGTTCCAGCCTCACCGACTTCATCGAATCTAATCGGGACGCGGCGCAGCAATTGGTCGCGAACCTCAATCGCGCAGCCGAGCTGATCCAGTCCTTCAAGCAGGTCGCCGCCGACCGCAACTATTCCGATATGCGGATGTTCGACCTCGCCGACCTGACCGAACAGGTGGTGATGAGTCTGAAGCCCGGACTGCGCAAGCAGAACCTGGCGCTGTCGGTGGATTGCCAGCCGAACCTGATGATGAATTCCTATCCCGGCCCGTACGGCCAGGTGCTGACCAACCTGTTTCTCAACACGGTAGCCCATGCGTTTCCCAATGGCAGTGGCGGCGCGGTCGAGATCAAGGTGCGCGATAGCGGTGCCGACCATGTCGAGGTGCTGTTTTCGGACAACGGTATCGGCATGAGCGCAGAGATCCGCCGCCGTGCCTTCGATCCGTTCTTCACCACGCGCCGTGACCAGGGTGGCACCGGGCTTGGCCTGCACATCGTCTACAGCATCGTCACCAACCGGCTCGGCGGCCGATTGCATCTGCACTCCGAACCCGGCAAGGGCACGCGGGTACAGATCATCCTGCCGCGCACCGCGCCGCTGGAATTGGCGGCGGAGTAGGGCGCGCGCGTGCTCTGTGTTTCTGCGGGCTCGCCGCTGATAGTCTGGCCCCGCCCTGTCCACGTCGTCCCCGCGAACGCTGGGCATATCGTCGTTCCATCGCAACACCTTAATCTGGTGTTGCACTTCGTTTGAGAACCCAAGGGATCCATAACCTCTGTCCGTTCTGATAGCAGGATGCCGTCAGCTACAGCTAGGCACAATTCTCCGGCGGGTATGGGTCGTAAGTCTCGGTGCCTCGATTAAGATCGGGCGATCGGGGCGGGCGTTGCGGGGTTTATGGGAGGTCCCGGATCGGCGCTCGCAAGCTCGCTTGTCCGGGACGACAGGAGAATAGCTATTCGGTATCCGCCAGCTTTCTGAGCGTGGCGCGAAAAATCTGGCTGGCCTTGCCGACCAGCGCCGTGCCGTTCATCGTGGCCGAGGTAGCCGTGAACGTGCCGGAGACGCCGATGCCGACCGGCTGGTTCTGGCCACCGAACAGCGGACTCTGCAGGGGGCTCGGCGTGTGCTGCCTCACCGTCACTTCGCCCTTGAAGGTGTTGGTTTCGGCATTGCTGACATAGCTGCCGACATAGAACAGATAGGCGTCGCCGCCCAGGATCTGGCCGTCGCGAAACACGACAACGCCGCTTCCCTTGCCAGACCGTCCGTCCAAAAGATCGACGTGAATCGAATAAAGTGCGTTTTTCATAATATACCGGTGGTGACCCGTCCCCTGGCCACAGTGCATTATGCAAATACCAACTATCAACGTCAACGCGATGTGCTGAAATGCAGCACGCCCTTACTATCCGCAGTATGACATCGCGCCCTGCGTTGGAGGTTTGTCGCATGGGCTTGGCTAACACCGTATTAGTACGACCCCGCCAATTATAGCAATGCCGGCGGAAAGTTATCGCCCGCGCAATCGCTGCAGCGCGAAAGAGTTGCTACGATGCCGCCGCCGTCGAATCGCTTACCTTCATTTCAGGCGAGGCTGCCGCCTGTGACAGTAAGCAGCGCGTTTTCGGTTATCGTGTGCACCTTTGCGTGAGCGATACGAGACATTACGGGCCTTGGCCCGGGACATGCCTAAAAAACAGACTGCGCTGGCCGGGAAGCTGGAGCGAGCACATGAGCGACGGGATGTCTTCCGGCGCCGACGCGCCGTGTTTGCGTACCACGCATGAGCAAAAGGACCGCCGCCGCCGATGGCGTCTGCCGGAGCATCGGCCCTGGCAGTGGCGCTGCTCTCGCTGACGCTGTACTCGCTCGCGGCGCGCGATCTCGGGCAATATGCCGGCACCAGCCCGGAACTGAAATCCTGGTTCGACAGCCTGCTCAGCGGCAAGGGGCCGTGCTGTTCGGATGCCGACGGCAGTGCGGTCAGCGATGTCGACTGGAAGTCTAGCGGCGGGCATTACCGGGTGCGGCTTGATGGCGTCTCGTTCGACGTACCCGACGAGGCCGTGCTGACCGGTCCGAACCGGGTGGGCCGTACCATGGTATGGCCGCTGGTCGGTACGGCCGGAACCACAATCCGCTGCTTCCTTCCGGGCAGCATGACCTGAACCTCAGGCGGCGCGGCGGATCTCGGACAGTACGCCGATCAGCGATATAGCCGCCAGCACGATGACGGCAGTGCCATAAATTTCCAGCGTCAGGGTCATGCCTAGCACCGGCACGGCCAGCCCGGCGGCGATGGTCGGCAGGCTGAAGGCGAGGTAGCAGATCACGAAGATCACCGAGAGCAGGCCGGCGCGCTGATGCGGCAGCGCCAACGGGACCACGGTGCGAATGCCGCCGAAGAAGCCGGCGCCGAATCCGAGACCGGCGATGACCGTTCCTCCGATCAGCAGGCCGACCGACTGGGCGTGAACGCCGCCCAGCGTGATCGCCACGCCGAGGATCAGCGCGGACATGCTGCGGATCAGGATCGTGGTGCCCGGCCATGGCCGCGCTGCCAGCATCGCTCCGGCACCGCTGAAGGTGAGCACGGCGACGGCGACGCCGCCCAGCAGCAGCGACGATGATCCGCTCACGCTGCGCAGCAGCGACGGCATCAGCGACATGTAGAATCCGCACAGCGCCCATAGTGCGATGTTGCCGGGCGACACCAGCAGCAGCGCCGCGCGCGCTTGCGGGGGCACCATGACGGTCGGCCGCAGCGAGGCCCAGGCGCCGGGGCGCTGGACGGCGGTTTCCGGCATCCACCCCACCAGCGCGGCCTGCAGCAGCATCACGGCCAGCAGGATCAGGTAGCCGAGTTGCGTCGGCATCGGCGCGTAGGTCACCAGCAGGCCCGAGATCAGCGCGCCGGCTCCGGTACTTGTCACCGGCGTGACGCTGTTTAGCAGGGAGCCATGGCTGCGGTTGGAATCGATGATCGCAGCTCCAATCGAGCCGAACGCGATGCCGACGCCAAACCCCTGGATGATGCGCGCCGCCAGCAGCGCCGCCACGGAATCGGCCGCTGCAAACACCGCCATCGACAGCGCGCAGACGATCAGCGAGGCGAACATCATCGGCCGGCGCCCGACATGGTCCGACAGCCCGCCGACCGTGAGCAGCGCGATCAGGAGGCTGATGGCATAGACGGAGAACACTGTCGTCACCATCACCGGCGACAAGCCCCAATGTTCGGCATAGATCCGATACAGCGGCGTCGGTGCGCCGGCCGAAGCCGCAATGGCGCTGAGCGAGGAGATCTGCAGGACGATCGCGGCGCGGGACGTCATCCGGACTGGCGGGACGTCGAAAGGGGCGGGCATGTGGCGAGCGAACCTGGAGTGAGGACGTGGAACCCGTTGCGCCGCCGCTACCCTTCGAAGGATCTTGCTGCTTGCGGCGTCCAATTCAGGGCCGGGAGGTCAATCATGCCCAGCGCGCGCGAGCATCACAACCGCGGCTGGCTCGGGCGCCCCGCGCGCGATTGCATGGCTCCGGCGGCTGCCGCCCCTTAACAGCTGGCGAATCCTTCCTATACTAGGATGGTCATCAACAACGAAAGGAGGTGGTCCAGTGTCTTATTCCAAACGCTGTCACCTCGCTGAGGTCGCCGGCTAGGATCACGCTTTGATCCCTGCAAGGCGCCTTGGCGCCCGGTTCAGCGAGACAGGGAAGGGCGCACCGAGCGATCGGGGCGCCCTTTCTTTGTGGCCCTGCTTTTTGAAGTCCTCGGACTTGAACCGGCGCGCGCCTGTGGCACAGTGCGGCCTCGCTTGGGCGGGAGTGAGCGATGTCGAAGACGCCGCGTGAACTGGCGACCCGCATGGCGTCCCGCCGCGAAGCCCGCAACGACGACGGCTTCATTCGCGAATCCTACACGCTGCCCCGCGACAACGCCCGCGCGGCGGCACGGGCGTTTCTCGACCGGTTTCCGAAGCAGGCCTATATGAGCGAGGTCGAGCGCTGGCGCGAATTGCCGGACGGCGCGATCGAATTCACGATGCGGCGGCTGCCGACGGCGGATTAGCGACCGCGATCAATGGGCGATTGCACGGCTGCATCAACCCTGCCGGTCGTCGCCGTCCGGCGGTGTGATCTGCAGTTCCAAGAGCGCCAGGGTCTGCAGCATCACCGGGTTGCGCTCGCCCTCTTTGGCGCTGCGCAGGATGCTTTCGGCAAGCGACCGGAGCTGCCCGTTGGGTACCGGGGGCGGCAGGCTCGCCACGGCGCCGGACAGCGCCCGGGTCATCGCCAGAATGATGTCGGGTGAAACGGCTGCGTTGGAAAAGTTCTTTATGGCAGCCTCCCGGGCGGTTCGGCGATATGCAACTGTCGCTTCTCGACAAAGCTGCCGGGCGGGGAATGTTCCGGGCGAAAACCCGCCTTCGGCCGGTTCCGGGGGGCTGGCTTTTGCTGCTTTGACCGCTATGGTGCGGCCGTCGCACTCGTAGCTCAGCTGGATAGAGCATCGGATTTCGATTCCGAGGGTCGGGCGTTCGAATCGCTCCGAGTGCACCATTCCGCGTCCTCCCGGATCGACGCGAGCACCGCCGGCGCATGCGCCGTTAAGGATCCATCGTGACTGACTATATCAGAAAAATCCTCGACACCCGGGTCTATGACGTCGCGGTGCAAACGCCGCTCGATCCGATGGTGCGGCTCAGCGCGCGGCTGGGTTCGCCCGTGCTGCTCAAGCGCGAGGACCTGCAGCCGGTGTTCTCGTTCAAGATCCGCGGCGCCTATAACAAGATCTCGCGGCTGACGGCCGAGGAGCGCGCCGCCGGCGTGATCTGCGCTTCGGCCGGCAACCACGCCCAGGGCGTGGCGCTGTCGGCGCAGCGGCTCGGCATCAAGGCGACCATCGTGATGCCGGTCACCACGCCGCCGATCAAGATCGACGCCGTTCGCTACTGGGGTGGCAACGCCGTTCTGTTCGGCGACACCTTTGACGAGGCCGCAGCGCATGCCAGGCAGTTGCAGGCCGAGGGAGGCCTGACCTATGTGCATCCCTATGACGATCCGGACGTGATCGCCGGCCAGGGCACCATTGGCATGGAGATCCTGCAACAGCACCCCGATCCGATCGAGGCGGTGTTCGTGCCGATCGGCGGCGGCGGGCTCGCCGCCGGGGTGGCGTCCTTCATCAAGTTCCTGCGGCCGGAAACCAAGGTGATCGGCGTTGAGCCGTGCGATGCCGCCTCGATGAAGGCGGCCATCGCCGCCGGCGAGCGCGTCATCCTCGACCGCGTCGGGCTGTTCGCCGACGGCGTCGCGGTGCGTCAGGCCGGCGTGGAAACATTCCGGCTGTGCCGCGATCTGCTCGACGACGTCCTGGTCGCCGACACCGACGAGATGTGCGCGGCGATCAAGGACGTGTTTGAGGACATGCGGGTGCTGGCGGAGCCCGCCGGCGCGCTGGCGCTGGCCGGGCTGAAAAGCTACGCCGCCGCCAATCCCGTGCGAACCGGCGCGCTGGTTGCCATCAATTCCGGCGCCAACATGAATTTCGATCGCCTGCGCCATGTCGCCGAACGCGCCGAGGTCGGCGAGGCCCGCGAGATCCTGCTCGCCGTGACGATCCCCGAACAGCCCGGCAGCTATCGCCGTTTCATCGAGACGCTCGGCAACCGCACCATCACCGAATTCAACTATCGCTACGCCGATGCCCGTGACGCCAATGTCTTCGTCGGCATGAAGCTCGACGATGCCAAGCACGCCAAGCCGGCGCTGATCGCGCAGCTCGAAGGCCTTGGCTACAAGGTGCTGGACATCAGCGCCGACGAGACGGCCAAATCGCACGTCCGCTATATGGTCGGCGGCCGCGCGCCGCCGGCGCTCGGCGACGAGATGATTATGCGCTTTGAATTTCCGGAGCGCCCCGGCGCGTTGCTGAAATTTCTGGACCAGATGGGACCGGACTGGAACATCACCCTGTTTCACTACCGCAACCACGGTGCCGACTACGGCCGCGTGCTGGTCGGCATGCAGGTGCCGCCCGCCGACCGTGCCCGCCTGACGGAGCGTCTCGCCTCGCTGGGCTATCCCTATGAAAACGAAACGGCGAACCCGGTGTACCGGATGTTCCTGACCTGAGTTGCGCCCAGTCCGGGTCGGACAGCAGCGCGGCGCTCTGACGATCCATAGGGATAAGGCGCGATCATCAAGCCGGGTGTTGTCGTGGCGCGAACCCTCAGCTAGATTATTCCGCAAGCGGAATATAATTCCGCAAAACGGAATAGGGCGGCGGCGCGCACGGGAAGCTCACAGGGCTCAACCCGCGGCAAGCGTCGCCCGCAGGGGAACGCACTATGGGACGACGCTCGGAACGGCTTAGCAAACAGGGCATGCTTGCCAGTGATCTGACAGGCGACGGCGACGTGATCCAGGTCGTGTCGCGCGCGTTCGACATCCTGCGCTGCTTCGAAGGGCATGACGCGCGGCTGGGTAATCTTGAAATTTCCAGGCGCTGTGGCCTGCCGCGCTCCACGGTGTCGCGGCTGACGCACACGCTGACACGGATGGGCCAGCTGGCCTATCTGCCCGGTGACCAGAAGTATCGCGTCGGTCCAAGCGCGGTGGCGATGAGCACGTCGATGATGCGCGGCCTGCAGGTCCGCAACCTGATCCGGCTGCGGCTGCAGGAAGTCGCCGAGCAGATCCCCGGCACCATCGGCTTCACGATCCCCGACCGCTTTCATATGGTCTATCTCGAATATGCCCGCGCCGATCACGCGCTCGGCCTGCATTCCGTCACTGGCAGCCGGATCGCGATGGGCCGCTCCGCCGCCGGCCACGCTTATACGGCGGCGCTCGATGAAGATGTCGGCAATTCCCTGATGACCGAGATGTCGCGCGAGATGCCGGAGGATTCGAACATCCTGCGCAGCCGCATCGAGGGCAATCGGGCCTCGCTGCGCGAACATGGCTATGTCACGGCCGGCGGCATTTTCAGTCCGCATATCACAGGCATCGCGGCGCCGATCTGGTCGCCGCAGTATCAGACGTTTGTCGTCGTCACCATCGGCCTGCTGGCATCGATGTACGACGAGGCGCGCCTGCAGCAGGAAGTGGCACCGGTGTTGATGCAACTGGCCAGCGCGATCGATGCGATGGTGCAAAATGCCGAAAGTGGCCTGACGTCGGCGCCAGTCGCCGTCGCGCCGCCGCGGTCGAAGCAAATTCCCTTGGAGAGCGTGAATGATCTGGAAGCCGGAGCTCGAGGACCTCGCCCGGCGCGAAGCGTTCGCGCGGGAGATGGGCGGCGCTGACAAGGTCAAGCGACAGCATGACCAGGGCCGGCTCACGGTTCGCGAGCGCATCGACAAGCTGATCGATCCCGGAAGCTTTCACGAAGTCGGCGCCGTCTCCGGCGTCGGCGAATATGATGCGTCCGGCGAACTCACGCATCTCACGCCGGCGAACTGCGTGTTCGGTCGCGGCAAGGTCGAGGGTCGTCCGGTCGTCGTGGTCGGCGACGACTTCACCGTGCGCGGCGGATCGGCCGATGCGTCGATCTCGGCCAAGCCCTTGATGGCCGAAGAGATGGCGCATGATTTCCGGCTGCCGATCATCCGCGTGATCGAAGGCTCCGGCGGCGGCGGCTCGGTCAAGACCATCGAGACCAAGGGCGCGGCCAATTTGCCGGGCGGCGTCGGCGGCACCCGCTGGTACTGGTACACGACGGCGAATCTGGCGCAGGTGCCGGTGGTCGGCCTTGGGCTTGGCTCGGTCGCCGGGCTTGGCGCCGCGCGGCTGGCGTCGTCGCATTATTCGGTGATGACGAAGAACTCGGCGATGTTCGTCGCCGGTCCCCCGGTGGTGGCGCGGATCGGGGCTTCGCTGGAGAAGAAGGCGCTCGGCGGCGCCGACATCCAGACCCGCGCCGGCGGCGTCGACCACGCGGTCGAGACCGAGGAAGAGGCGTTCGCCTGCGCGCGAAAGTTTCTCTCTTATCTGCCGTCGTCGGTCTACGGCCTGCCGCCGACCACGGTCTGTACCGACGATCCCGAGCGCGCCGACGCCCGCTTGTTGAACGCGGTGCCGCGTGACCGAAAACAGGTCTACAAGATGCGTCCCATCATCGACGCCGTGGTCGATCGCGGCTCGTTCTTCGAGATGGCGGCGAATTTCGGCCGGCCGGTGATCACGGGCTTTGCGCGCCTGGAAGGCCGCGCCGTGCTGGTGCTGGCGAGCGACCCTTTCCATTACGGCGGCTCGTGGACGGCGGACGCCTGCCAGAAGGTGGTGCGCTTCGTCGATCTTGCGGAGACATTCCATCTGCCCGTTATCTATCTGATGGACTGCCCCGGCTTCATGATCGGCCTGGATGCGGAGAAGGCGGCGACCATCCGTCACGGCGTCCGCGCGATGGCGGCGGTCAACCAGACCACGGTGCCGTGGTGCACCATCATCATCCGCAACGCCTTCGGCATCGCCGGCGTGGTGCACCAGCCGGCCAACCGGTTCTCGATGCGCTACGCGTGGCCGTCGGCCAGTTGGGGCTCGCTGCCGCTGGAGGGCGGCATCGAGGCGGCGTACCGCGCCGAGATCGATGCGGCCGACGACCCCCGTGCCAAGCAGCAGGAGATCGAGGACCGCCTCAACAAACTGCGATCGCCGTTTCGTTCGGCCGAAAAATTCTGGGTCGAGGAAGTCATCAATCCCGTGAAGACCCGCTCGCTGCTGTGCGAATTCGCCAGACTCGCGGAGCCGCTGCGCATGGCCGGCCCGACGCGGCTCGCGATGCGGCCGTAGTCAAAGTTGTCGTTCCGGGATGCGGCAGACGGCGAAGCCGGCTGGCGGAGACCTCAGCCACTCCAATTGGAGTGGCGGGGAACCTCGACGTGTTCATCGCATCACATCGGGATTCCGGGTTCGCTCGCGCTGTTGCGCTCGCGCCCCGGAAGGTCATGTTTGTGTCTGGCTAAGCCGCCACCACCTTCTTGTCCCGCGATATCAGCAGCACGATCACCGCCGCGACGATGCACAGCAGGCCGGCGGCGAAGAACGCCGGCAGATAGCTCAGCAGCACCGTGCGCGATAGTCCGGCACCAAACGCGGCAGTGGCCGCGCCGAGCTGGTGGCCCGCAAAAATCCAGCCGAACACCAGGCCTGCGCGTTCCGGCCCGAACTTCGCCGCCGTGAGCCGCACCGTCGGCGGCACCGTGGCGATCCAGTCGAGCCCGTAGAACAGCGCGAACAGCGACAGGCCGTAGAAGGTGAAGTCGGTGAACGGCAGCGCCAGCAGCGAAAGCCCGCGCAGGCCGTAATACCAGAACAGCAGATGGCGGTTGTCATAGCGGTCCGACAGCCAGCCGGACGCGATGGTCCCGATGAAATCGAACACGCCCATCGCGGCGAGCAGGCCGGCTGCCTGAATCTGCGGGATGCCGAAATCCAGGCACATCGGGATCAGGTGCACCTGGACGAGGCCGTTGGTCGAGGCGCCGCAGATGAAGAAGGTCGCAAACAAGATCCAGAATACCCGGGTCCGGGCGGCATCGCGCAACGCACCCAGCGCCGCAGCCATGATCGGCGCGGTGTTGGGGGCCGGGTGCACGATAGGCGCATCGCTGGCGTCGCCATAGGGCCGCAGGCCGAGGTCGGCCGGCCGGTCGCGCATCACAAGCGCCACGCCGAGGGCGGCCACCGCCAGCATCACGCACATCAAGACCAGCGCCCAGCGCCAGTCGGCGCGCTCGGTGATGCTGGCCAGCAGCGGCAGGAAGATCAACTGCCCGGTCGCCGCACTCGCCGTGAGGATGCCGATCACCAGCCCGCGGCGCTCGTTGAACCATCGCGTCGCCACCGTGGCGCCGAGCACCAGAGCGGTCATGCCGGTGCCGATCCCGACCGCCACGCCCCATAGTGCCACCAACTGCCACAGTTGCGTCATGCCAAGCGACAGCAGCAGGCTGACGACCACCACGAGCAGGGCAATCAGCGTGATATGGCGCAGTCCGTAGCGGTTCATCAAGGCGGCGGCGAACGGCGCCATCAGCCCGAACAGCACGAAGCGGATCGACATCGCCGAGGAAATCTCCGCCGTGCTCCAGCTGAACTCCTTCTGCAGCGGCACGATGAACACGCCGGGGGCGCCGACCGCGGCGGCGCTGACCAGCGCCGTCACGAAGGTAACGGCGATCATCGCCCAACCGTAATGGATGTTGCGGCGGGCGAGGGCAGCGGCGAGCCATCCGGAGATCATGATTTTACCTGTCGGCCGATGAGGCAGTTTGCATGATGTTCATCATATGATCCGCCGTCGGATATGCAACTTCTATCACTGGCCAAATTGGCATGACGCGGATGCGTCTAGCGCTTGCGGTCGATGAAGCCCTGCATCAGCCGCTGCGGTTCGCCGGTGAGATAGGCCTGGCCGAACACGCCGACGCTGAGATTGACCGACTCCTTCAACGGCAGTTCTTCCCATTGCTTCATCAATGCTTTTTGCGACCGCATCGCTTCGGGCGCGCATTCCAGGATGGCCGCGACGGTGCTTTCGACGGCGGCATCGAGGCCGCCTTCGGTCGCGACGACATCGACCAGGCCCCAGCCCAGCGCGGTCGGGGCATCGATGGTCGCCGCCGTCATGATCAGCCAGCGGGCACGGCCCCAGCCGATCAGCCGCGGCAGCAGGGCGGCGTGGATCACCGAGGGGATGCCGACCTTGACCTCCGGCATGGCGAATTTGGCGTCGTGCGCGGCGATGCGGAAGTCGCACGCGGCGGCGAATTCCAGCCCGCCGCCGAGGCACCATCCGGGGATGCGCGCGATCACCGGCGCCGGAAAGGCGCGGGCGGCCTCGCAAAGGTCGCGCAGCCCCGTGATGAAAATCTCGGCGGAGGCCTGATCGAGCGTCGCCATCTCCTTGATGTCGGCGCCGCCGATCATGCTTTTCTCGCTCTCGCCCGCAACGATGAGCGCGCGAATGGCGCGTTCCGTCGCCAGCGCCTTGAGCCCCTCGCGGACGTCCCTGATCGCAGCAGAATTGAGGATGTTGAGCGGGCCGGCGTTGCAGATCGTCAACCGGACGACGCCGCGGGGATCGCGGTCGATGCCGCAATGGGGATTAAGCATGTGCATGGGATTTCCTCGGCGTGACTGTGCCGGCGTTGTCCGCCGGTCACATGGTGCCAATTCCCGGCCAAATGCCCGCGATGTCAAGCGACGGCCGTTGCGGAGGGCTATGCGACGTATTAATATGATCGCTATCATTCCTTCGACCGGCCAATTGATCGCCTTCCGGAAAGCTGGAACACCGATGCGCTATTCCAAGGAGCACAAGCTCGAAACCCATGCGCGCATCGTCAAAAAGGCGTCGGTGCGGCTGCGCGAAAAGGGCGCGCACGGCATTGGCGTCGCCGACCTGATGAAGGACGCAGGTCTCACGCATGGCGGGTTCTACGCGCATTTCGATTCGCGCGAGGCGCTGGTGGTCGAGGCGTTCGGCTATGCCATGGACCGTTCGATGGAGCGCTGGCGGCACCTGGCCGGGCAGGCGGCACCGCAGGACCGGCTCGCCGCCATCGTCGAGGCCTACCTGTCGCCGCAGCATCGCGACAATCCCGGCCATGGCTGCGCCGTGCCGGCGCTCGGCGCCGAGATCGCTCGCGAGAGTCCGAAGACGCGAAAGGCATTTGCCGCCAAGCTCGACCAGATGATCACGATGATGGCCGAACAGTTCACTGCCGAGGCCGGAAAATCAGCGCGCCAGCAGGCGATGGCAGCGCTGGCCACCATGATGGGCACGCTGGTGATGGCGCGGGTTGCCGGCTCCGGCGAATTGTCTGAGGAACTGCTCAGCGCCGGCCGCGATGCCGTGTTGGCCCGCATCCCGGCAGTGAAGAAGCCAGCCGCGCGCGCCTCAAAACCTGCCGCAAAAGTCTGATTCCGGCCTGCGAATGCGACCTTCGTCGTAGGCGCCTTACCGCGGTGCGCCCGCATTTTCGCACGTCGGCTGCGCGCGCAAGGCCTTCCCAAATCCGGCAAAGCCTGTGCAACATGCCGGCAAAATAAAACCGGGAGGTACGCATGCGGAACATCGGTCATTTCATTGGCGGCCGTGAGGTCGAGGGCACGTCGGGACGTTTTGCGGACGTCTATGAGCCGATGACCGGCGACGTCCAGGCGCAGGTTGCGCTGGCCTCCAAGTCCGAAATGCGCGCCGCGGTAGAGAATGCGATCGAGGCGCAAATCGCCTGGGGCGCAACAAATCCGCAGCGCCGCGCCCGCGTGATGATGAAGTTTCTCGAACTGGCGCAGCGCGACTACGACAAGATGGCCGACCTCCTGGCGCGCGAGCACGGCAAGACGGTGCCGGATGCGAAGGGCGACATCCAGCGCGGCCTCGAAGTGGTGGAGTTCGCCTGCGGCGTGCCGCATCTGATGAAGGGCGAATATACCGAAGGCGCCGGACCCGGCATCGACATCTATTCGATGCGCCAGCCGCTTGGTGTCGTTGCCGGCATCACGCCGTTCAACTTTCCGGCGATGATCCCGATGTGGAAGTTTGCGCCTGCGATCGCCTGCGGCAACGCCTTTATCCTGAAGCCCTCGGAGCGCGATCCCGGCGTGCCGATGATGCTCGCCGAACTGATGATCGAGGCCGGCCTGCCGCCCGGCATTCTCAACGTCGTCAACGGCGACAAGGAGGCGGTCGATGCCATCCTCGACGATCCCGACATCAAGGCCGTCGGCTTCGTCGGCTCCTCGCCGATCGCGCAATATATCTATGAGCGCGCCGCGGCGACCGGCAAGCGGGCGCAATGCTTCGGCGGCGCCAAGAATCACGCCATCATCATGCCCGACGCCGACATGGACCAGACCGTGGATGCGCTGATCGGCGCCGGCTATGGCTCCGCCGGCGAACGCTGCATGGCGATCTCGGTCGCAGTCCCGGTAGGCCAGGCCACCGCCGACCGGCTGATGGAGAAACTGATCCCGCGCGTAGAGGCGTTGAAGATCGGTCCATCCACCGATCCCTCCGCCGACTTCGGACCGCTGGTGACCCGCGCGGCGCTGGAACGCGTCAAGGACTATGTCGAGGTCGGCATCAAGGAGGGCGCGACGCTCGCGGTCGATGGCCGCGGCTTCACGATGCAGGGCTATGAGAACGGCTTCTACATGGGCGGCTGCCTGTTCGACCATGTCACGAAAGACATGCGGATCTACAAGGAGGAGATCTTTGGCCCGGTGCTCTCCGTGGTCCGCGCGCACGACTACGCCGAAGCGCTGGCGCTGCCGTCGGATCACGACTACGGCAACGGCGTCGCGATCTTCACCCGCGACGGCGACGCCGCGCGCGACTTTGCAGCACGGGTCAATGTCGGCATGGTCGGTATCAACGTGCCGATCCCGGTGCCGATCGCCTACTACACCTTCGGCGGCTGGAAGAAATCCGGCTTCGGCGACCTCAACCAGCACGGCCCGGATTCGATCCGCTTCTATACCAAGACCAAGACCGTCACCGCGCGCTGGCCAAGCGGCGTCAAGGAGGGCGCGGAGTTCTCGATCCCGACGATGAAGTGATGCAAGGCGAATTCGCGTGAACCTGTTCGCCCTCAACGAAGACCAAATCGCGGTCCGCGACATGGCGCGCGACTTTGCCGCCGAGAAGATCGCGCCCTTCGCTCTGCAATGGGACGAGGAAAAGTTCTTCCCCGTCGATACCATGCGCGAGGCGGCAGCGCTCGGCATGGGCGGGATCTATATATCAGACGATGTCGGCGGCTCGGCGCTGACGCGATTCGATGCGGCGTTGATCTTCGAGGCGCTGGCGCAGGGCTGTCCGACGGTGTCGGCCTTCATCTCGATCCACAACATGGCGTCGTGGATGATTGATGCCTATGGCAACGCGGCCCAGCGGCAGCAATGGTTGCCGAAACTATGCAGGATGGATCTAATTGCGAGCTATTGCCTGACCGAGCCGGGTTCCGGCTCGGACGCGGCGGCCTTGCGCAGCCGCGCGGTGATCGATGGCGATCACTATGTCCTCAACGGCCAGAAGCAGTTCATCTCCGGCGCCGGACGGGCTGATCTCTACGTCGTGATGGTGCGGACCGGGGATGAGGGCCCCGGCGGGGTCTCGACCCTGGTGGTCGAAGCCGAAACGCCCGGCCTGTCGTTCGGCGGCAATGAGCGCAAGATGGGCTGGAACGCGCAGCCGACCCGTGCGGTGGTCTTCGAGAACGCCCGCGTGCCGGTCTCCAATCGGCTGGGCGACGAGGGCATCGGTTTCAAGATTGCGATGGCCGGGCTCGACGGCGGCCGGCTCAACATCGCCGCGTGCTCGCTCGGCGGCGCGCAATCCGCGCTCGACAAGTCGCTGGGCTACATGAAAGAGCGCAAGGCGTTCGGAAAACGGCTCGACGAATTCCAGGCGCTGCAATTCCGGTTGGCGGACATGGCGACCGAGCTGGAAGCCGCGCGCACTTTCGTGTGGCGTGCCGCCGCCGCGCTCGATCGCAAGGACGCGGACTCGACCATGCTGTGCGCGATGGCCAAACGCTTCGGCACCGATGTCGGTTTCGAGGTCGCCAACCAGGCGCTGCAACTGCATGGCGGCTATGGCTATCTCAGTGAATACGGCATCGAGAAGATCGTGCGCGATCTGCGCGTGCACCAGATCCTCGAAGGGACTAACGAGATCATGCGGCTGATCGTGGCGCGAAAGTTGATCGAGGGTGCGCGATGAATGCACCGATGATCGAGCCCGACCTGATCGTGCGACGCGAAGGCGCGGCCGGCGTGATCCGGCTGAACCGGCCGAAGGCGCTGAATGCGCTGACGCTGGAGATGACGCGCGGGATCGCCGATGCGCTCGATGCCTTCGCGGCCGATCCGAAGATCGCGCTGGTGCTGCTCGAAGGCGCAGGCGAGCGCGGGCTATGTGCCGGCGGCGATATTCGCGGGCTGTATGAAAGCGCCAGGATCAAAGGCGATCTCGGAAAGATATTCTGGCGCGAGGAATACATCGTCAACGCGCGGATCGCGAACTATCCAAAGCCCTACGTCGCCTATATGGACGGTTTTGTGATGGGCGGTGGTATAGGTCTCGCCGGCCACGCCAGCCACCGCGTGGTGACCGAAAATACCAAGGTGGCGATGCCAGAGGTTGGGCTCGGCTTCTTCCCGGATGTCGGCGGCACCTGGCTGTTGTCGCGCGCGCCGGGCGAACTCGGCACCTACTTCGGATTGACCGGGCTGACGATGAACGGCGCTGATGCCGTGGTTTGCGGGCTGGCCGATGTGTTGATCCGCACGACCGATTGGGCGGCATTGAGAGAAACGCTGACAACGGCCGCAGCCGGGACCGATGCCGCAGGCGTCATGGCGACGTTGAAGCGATTTGCGTCGGCGAGCGAAGTCGGCCCGGTCACAAAGCGGCGCGACCTGATCCACCGCGCCTTTGCGCATGACAGCGTCGAGGAGATTATCGCCGCGCTTGAGCAGGACGGGTCCGACTTCGCGCAGGCGACGTTGCAGGCACTGGCAGATAAGTCGCCGCGCGGTCTTAAGGTGACGCTGAAGCTGCTGCGCCTGGCGCGGACGTCAAGTTCGCTGGAAGAGTGCCTGAAGCGCGAGTATCTGGCGGCGCTCGAAGTGTTCGACAGCGCCGACTTCGTCGAAGGCGTGCGGGCCGCGATTATCGACAAGGACCGAAATCCGGCATGGCAGCCGCCGGATCTGGCGGGTGTGACGCCGGATATCGTGGCGCGCTATCTGGCGAAACGCGATGTCGAGCTGACTTTTCCCTAAGGCGGCTCGGCGTCGCACGGGAATTCAATCAAGAAAAAAGCACGAGGGCAGGACATGACCACCATCGCATTCATCGGTCTCGGCAACATGGGCGGCCCGATGGCCGCCAATCTCGTCAAGGCCGGGCACACAGTCCATGGCTTCGACCTGACGCCGGCGTCGTGCGAACAGGCCAAGGCGGATGGCGTGACGATCGCTGCCACTGCAGCGGACGCCGTGAAGGGTGCCGACGTCGTCGTCACCATGCTGCCCGCCGGCAAGCATGTATTGTCGGTGTGGAGCGAGATCATCCCGGCGGTGGGCAAGGGCACGCTGATGATTGATTGCTCGACGATCGACGTCGAGAGCGCGCGCAAGTCGCACGAACTTGCCGCCGCGCAAAAATTGCCGTCGGTTGATGCGCCGGTGTCCGGCGGCACCGGCGGCGCCAAGGGGGCAACGCTGACTTTTATGGCCGGCGGCGCGGCTGATGCCTTCGCAGCGGCCAAGCCGATCCTGGGAGCGATGGGCAAGAAGATCGTGCATTGCGGCGAGGCGGGGGCGGGGCAGGCGGCCAAGATCTGCAACAACATGATCCTCGGGATTTCGATGATCGGCGTCAGCGAAGCCTTCGTGCTGGCGGAAAAGCTCGGCCTGTCGCACCAGGCGCTGTTCGACGTCGCCTCAACCTCATCGGGCCAGTGCTGGTCGCTGACCTCCTATTGTCCTGTACCCGGCCCGGTGCCGACCTCGCCGGCGAACAACGAGTACAAGCCGGGCTTCGCGGCGGCCCTGATGCTGAAGGATTTGCGATTGTCGCAGGAAGCGGCCAAAGCCGCGGGGGCCTCGACGCCGCTCGGCGCGCATGCCGAGAGCATCTATGAGAATTTCGACAAGGCCGGCCATGGCGGGGTCGATTTCTCGGGAATCATCCAGCAGCTGCGCCAACTGGCTGCGAAGTAGCAGAGCGCATAATGACCACCTTCCAGCAAGCCCGCGCCTTCCTGCTCGAACACCGCACCGACTACGATACGGCCGTCGCCGGCTTTCGCTGGCCGGACCCGGTCGATTTCAACTGGGCGCTCGACTGGTTCGACGCCGAACTGGCAAGCCAGCCGGACAGCCGCGATCGCGCCGCGTTGTGGATCGTCGATGCCGCCAGCAACCGTGAGACCAAACTATCCTTCGCGACGCTGGCGAAGCGCTCCAACCAGGTCGCTAACTTTTTGCGCGCGCAAGGATTGAAGCGCGGCGATCATCTGCTGCTGCTGCTCGGCAATGTCGTGCCGCTATGGGAGACCATGCTGGCGGCGATCAAGCTCGGCGTCGTCGTGATCCCCGCGACGACTCTGCTGACCCCCGACGAATTGCGCGACCGGCTCGATCGCGGGCGCGCGAAAATCGTGATTGCTGCGCCGGATCAGG
The DNA here is from genome assembly GCF_007018645.1 of Tardiphaga sp. vice154. NCBI lineage: Bacteria > Pseudomonadati > Pseudomonadota > Alphaproteobacteria > Hyphomicrobiales > Nitrobacteraceae > Tardiphaga > Tardiphaga sp. vice154. The sequence continues at coordinate 3,428,805 of NZ_CP041399.1, read as the reverse complement.
TCGCAAAATTTGCTGACGTTGGTGGGCCGAATATCATTCGTGTGGTGGCGGGCGACGCGCAGGACAGCTGGATTCCCTTCGCGCAGGCCGCCGATTTCCCCGACACCTTCACGCCGGACGGCCCGACCAAAGCCGACGATCCGCTGCTGCTGTACTTCACCTCTGGCACGACTGCGAAGCCGAAACTGGTGCGGCACAGCCAGCGCAGCTATCCCGTCGGCGCTCTGTCGACGATGTACTGGCTCGGCCTGCAGCCCGGTGACGTCCATCTCAACATCTCCTCGCCTGGCTGGGCCAAGCACGCCTGGAGCTGCCTGTTCGCGCCGTGGAATGCCGGCGCGACCGTGTTCGTGGTCAACCAGCCGCGCTTCGATGCCAAGGGCCTGCTGGCGACCATCGGCCGCTGCGGCGTCACCACGATGTGTGCGCCGCCGACGGTGTGGCGGCTGTTCATCCAGGAGAAGCTTTCGACCTTCAAGGTCGCCTTGCGCGAGGTTTGCGGCGCCGGCGAGCCGCTCAATCCGGAGGTGATCGATCAGGTTCGCAATGCCTGGGGCCTCACCATCCGCGACGGCTACGGCCAGACCGAGACCACGGCGCTGGCCGGCAATTCGCCGGGGCAGAAGGTCAAGATCGGCTCGATGGGCCGGCCACTGCCAGGCTGGCAGGTCCGCATCACCGACATCGACGGCGAGCCGGCGAAGGAGGGCGAGGTCAGCCTGCCGCTCGGCACCGACCGGCCGGCGGGGCTGATGCAGGGCTACCAGGCCGACGACGGCAGCGTCAGCGGCGCGGACGGCGCGATCTATCGCAGCGGCGACGTGGTGTTTGCCGATGATGACGGCTACCTCACCTTCGTCGGCCGCTCCGACGACGTGTTCAAGTCTTCCGACTACCGCATCAGCCCGTTCGAGCTGGAAAGCGTGCTGCTGGAACACGAGGCCGTCGCCGAGGCCGCGGTGGTGCCTAGTCCCGATCCGATCCGGCTAGCGATCCCGAAAGCCTATGTGATGCTGGTTGAAGGCTGCGAGCGCAGCGCCGCCACGGCGCTGTCGATCTTCGAGCACCTGCATGTCCGCCTCGCGCCGTTCAAGCGCATCCGCCGCATCGAACTGGTGACGGAGCTGCCTAAGACGATCTCCGGCAAGATCCGCCGCGTCCAGTTGCGCCGTCTCGAACACGACAATGACCGCGACGACGCCCTGCGCGGCGTCGAATTCCGCGAGGAAGACTTTCCGGCGCTGCAGGCGGCGCGGCCGACGGGGTTACCGGAGACGTGACCATCTATCCGGCGCATAGCTGCAGCGCACAATTTCGCTTGGCCAATGGCCCCGCGCTGTGGAATGTGCGGCCGGAAACCAGCGAGGATGGCAAGATTCAATGACGTCTCTTATGCAATACGACACCTATATCGGCATGGTCGGACAGGACATCGGCGTGTCGGCCTGGCACCTTGTCGATCAGAAGCGGATCGACGTGTTTGCCGACGCCACCGAGGATCATCAATTTATTCATGTGGACCCCGTTCGCGCCAAGGCGACGCCGTTCGGCAGCACGATCGCGCACGGCTTTCTCACCACGTCGCTGATTTCGGTGTTTTCCTACGAGGCGCTGCCAAAGCTTGCGGACGTCGCGATGAACATCAATTACGGCTTCGACCATTTGCGCTTCGTGTCGCCGGTGAAGTCGGGCTCGCAGGTGCGCGGACATTTCGTCCTGAAGGAAGCGTCGTGGCGCAAGCCGAAAGAGCTGTTCACCCGCGTCGGCGTCAGTGTCGAGATCGAGGGCGGCGCCAAGCCCGCTCTGGTCGCGGACTGGCTCGCGCTCACCTATTTCAACTGAGGGAGCCACTCATGAGCATTCGATTTGACGGCCGCGTCGCCATCGTCACCGGCGCCGGCAACGGGCTTGGCCGCGCGCACGCGATGGGCCTGGCCAAGCTCGGCGCCAAGGTCGTGGTCAATGATTTCGGCGGCGCGCGCGACGGCACCGGTGGCTCGCTCTCCGCCGCGGACAAGGTGGTCGAGGAAATCCGCCAGCTCGGCGGCATTGCGATTGCGGATGGTGCCGACGTCTCGAATTTCGAGCAGGTCACGATGATGGTCGATCGCGCGACCGCGGAGTGGGGCAGCGTCGATCTGATGTGCGCCAATGCCGGCATCCTCAGGGACAAGTCGTTCGGCAAGATGGAGCCGGCGGATTTCGCGAAGGTGCTCGACGTGCACCTCACCGGCACGTTCAACTGCTGCAAGGCGGTGTGGGACGGCATGCGCGCGCGCAATTTCGGCCGCATCGTGCTCACCACCTCGTCGTCGGGCCTGTATGGCAATTTCGGCCAGTCGAATTACGGCGCAGCCAAGACCGGCATGATCGGGCTGATGAACGTGCTGGCGGAGGAGGGCCGCAAGACCGACATCCGCGTCAACACCATCTCGCCGACCGCGGCAACGCGCATGACCGAAGAGCTGCTGCCGCCGGACGCGCTGGCGCTGTTGAAGCCGGAATCGATCACCCCCGCGGTGCTGTATCTGCTCAGCGAGAACGCGCCGACCAGGACCATCATGGGCGCGGGCGCGGGTTCGTTCGCGGTCATCAAGCTGCTGGAGAGCGAAGGCGTCAATTTCGACGAAAGCGAATGGAGCCCGGATACGATCGCCGCGCATTTCGCCGAGATTTCTGATATGGCAGGCGCCAGGGCGCTGGAAGGCGCGTTCCAGCAGACCCAGAAATACGTCCAGCAGGCCGCGACCCGGCTGGGCATCAAGGTCTAACTCTCGATCGGACGATCATCGTGACCGACGTTGTGCAACAGGACGTCGCGGTGATCGGCGCCGGGCCGGCCGGGCTGATGGCCGCCGAGGTGATCGCGCAGGCGGGCACGCGCGTCACCGTCTATGACGCGATGCCGTCTGCCGGCCGCAAATTCCTGATGGCCGGGCGCGGCGGGCTCAATCTCACCCATAGCGAACGATTGCCGGCCTTCGTGGCGCGCTACGGCGCGGCGATGCCGCAACTGGCTAAAGCCATCGAGACATTGCCGCCGGACATGTTGCGCGCCTGGAGCGAGTTGCTGGGGCAGCCGACCTTCGTCGGCTCCAGCGGCCGGGTGTTTCCGCAAGCGTTCAAGGCGTCGCCGCTGTTGCGGGCGTGGCTGCGAAGACTGGATCAGTCCGGCGTGCAGTTCGCCATGCGGCATCGCTGGACCGGCTGGGACGGCGACGGACGGCTGCTGTTCGACACATCGGAAGGTCCGCGCGTGATCGCCGCCAAAGCCACCGTGCTGGCGCTGGGCGGCGCGAGCTGGCCGCGGCTCGGCTCGGATGGCGCGTGGGTCAAGACGCTGGCCGCCCGCGGCATCGATGTCGCCCCGCTGCGGCCGGCGAATTGCGGTTTTGCGGTCGCCTGGTCGGACGTCTTTCGCAACCGCTTCGCCGGCTATCCGCTGAAGGCGATGGCGCTGTCGTTCGGAGGGCAGGTGGTGCGCGGCGAGGCGATGCTCACCCGCACCGGCATCGAGGGCGGCGCGATCTATGCGCTGTCGGCGCCATTGCGCGACGCCGTCGCGGCGAGTGGCACGGCCACGCTGCATGTAGCGCTGCGTCCCGACATGACCGCTGCCGAGCTGATCGCCAAGCTCTCGGCGCCGCGCGGCAAGCAGTCGCTGTCGACCTTCCTGCGCAAGGCCGTGCATCTGCCGCCGGTCGGCATCGCACTGCTGCAGGAGGCCGCGATCGTCTCGGGCACGTCGCTGGCATCGCTGTCGACCGCCAGCCTCGCTGCGCTGATCAATGCGGTGCCCATCGTGCTGAGTGGCATTGCGCCGATCGCCCGCGCGATTTCGACCGCCGGCGGGATCGCGTTCGACGAGCTCGACGCCGACTACATGATCACGGCCTTGCCGGGCGTGTTCGCCGCCGGCGAAATGCTGGACTGGGAAGCGCCGACCGGCGGCTACCTGCTGCAGGCCTCGTTCGCGACGGGCGCCGCCGCGGGCAGGGGCGTGGTGAAGCGGCTGAAACGCTAGCGGAGTTTCCCCCGCGCCGCGACCGGCAGCGTGCCGATCACTTCCTCGCCGCGCACCATCACCACCTCGTCGAACATGTTGACGACCACGCAGATATGGTTCGGCACGATGCGGACGACGTCGCCGACATTGGGACGGGTGTTGCTGCGGGTCAGGTCGAGGAAGCCGTGCTCCTCGGCGAACTTGGCGATTTTCGCTTCGGGATGTTCGAGGATCAGGCCGTGGCCGTCGAGCCCGCCGGTATCCGAGGTCAGCGTCTTGGAGCCGGCGTCGACGATGCCGCGGTCCGGTCCGGCGCGGCTCACCACCGTCGCATAGACGTTGGCGGCGCAGTCGTCCCAGGCCGCCGCGCCCGCTTCGACCTGCATGCGGTCGTTGTAGATATAGGTGCCGAAGCGATGTTCGGTGGCGCCCTTCAGGGAGCCGACATTCTTCAGGTTCGGCGTGCCGCCGGTGGAGACGATGCGCGGCTCCAGCCCGAGCGCGCGGACGCCGGCCAGCGCCACGTCGAAGAATGTCTGCGCGTCGGCCCAGCCGGTCTCGGTCGGATACAGCATGAAGCCGGCGAAGACGAGGCCCTCGCTGGCGTCGATCAGTCTGGCGAGTTCGATGGCTTCCGCCGGCGTCTCGACGCCGGCGCGCTTGCGCCCGGTATCGCATTCGACGACGACGTCGAGTGGCAGGCCGGAGAGTGCGGCGGCCTTCTTCAGCCCCTCGACGACGGTGGGGTTGTCGGCGGCGACGGTGATCTTCGCCTTGGCCTGTAATGCTGCGAGCCGCACCATCTTCTCGTCGCCGATCAGATTATAGCTGATCAGGATGTCGTCGATCCCCGCGTCGGCCATGATCTCGGCCTCGCCGAGCTTCTGGCAGGTGATGCCCTTCGCACCCGCCGAGATCTGCAGCTTCGCGAGCATTGGGCTCTTGTGCGTCTTGATATGCGGCCGGTTGGCGACGCCTGCGGCATCGCACACCGCCTGGATGCGCGCGATGTTGCGCTCCACGCGGTCCATGTCGATCACCAGCGACGGCGTGCCGAAGTCACGGGCGATCAAGGCTGCGAGGGCGGTTGTCATCGAAAATTTCTCCGGCATTTCATCCGTCATTCCGGGGCGGGACAGCGCCGAAGGCGATGGCCCGAACCCGGAATCTCGTCATGGTGGAGTCTCACTTCGGGATTCCGGGTTCGCGTTCGGCTGGCGCCGCCCGCGCCCCGGAATGACGAATGTGGCTCAGGCGTTCTCGATCTCTTCGCGCAGCGTCTCCAGCTCCAGCCACTTTTCCTCGGACTCGGCCAGACCCTTCTGCGCGGCGGACAGCGCCGCGGACACGGTGTCGAACTTCTTGCGATCCTTCTTGTAGAGGTTGGGATCGTCGAGATGCCGCTGCTGCTTGGCGATGTCGGCCTGGAAACTGGCGATCGCCTTCGGCAGCGTGTCGAGCAGGTGCTTGTCCTTGAAGTTCATTTTCTTCTTCGCCGCCGGCTTGGCGGGGGCGGACTTGCCGTTGCCGCTGCTTTTGCCGGTTTCGACCGCCGCGGTCGTCGCCTTCTCGCGCTTCAGGTCGGCGCCGCGCTGCGCCAGCATGTCGGTGTAGCCGCCGGCATATTCGGTCCACTTGCCGTTGCCTTCCGGCACGATCACCGAGGTCACGACGCGATCGAGGAAGTCGCGGTCATGGCTGATCAGGATCACGGTGCCTTCATAGTCACCGAGCATGTCCTCGAGCACGTCGAGGGTTTCGAGATCGAGATCGTTGGTCGGCTCGTCCAGGACCAGCACGTTCGACGGCTTGGCCAGCGCGCGGGCCAGCATCAAGCGGCCGCGTTCGCCGCCGGAGAGAACCTCCAGCGGGGTTCGCATCTGCTCCTGCGAGAACAAAAAGTCCTTCATGTAGCTGACGACGTGCTTCGGCGTGCCGTTGACCATGACGTGGTCGCCGCGGCCGCCGGTGAGGGCTTCGGCCAAGGTCGTTTTCGGCGACAGGCTTTCGCGGTGCTGGTCGAGCGTCGCCATCTCGATATTGGCGCCGAACCGGATGGTGCCGGAGTCGGGGGCTTCGCCGCCGGTCAGCATGTTGATCATCGTGGTCTTGCCGGCGCCGTTCGGGCCGACGACGCCGATGCGGTCGCCGCGCTGGATGCGGATCGAGAAGTCGTCGACGATCTTGCGGTCGCCATAGGTGCGGCAGATGCCCTTGGCTTCGACGATCAGCTTGCCGGACTTGTCGGCCTCCGACGCCGCGAGGTTGGCGCTCCCCGTGACGCCGCGATAATCCTGCCGCTGCGCGCGCAGATCGTGCAGGCCGGCGAGGCGCTTGACGTTGCGCTTGCGGCGGCCGGAGACGCCGTGGCGCAGCCAGTGCTCCTCGTTGACGATCTTGCGGTCGAGCTTGTGCTGGTCGCGCTCTTCTTCGGCCAGAATATCGTCGCGCCATTGTTCGAAGGCGGAGAAGCCGCGGTCGATCTGCTTGATCTGGCCGCGGTCGAGCCAGGCGGTGGCACGCGACAGATTCGAGAGGAAGCGGCGGTCATGGCTGATGATGACCAGCGCGCAGCGCCGCGAGGCCAGTTCGCCTTCCAGCCATTCGATGGTGGTGAGGTCGAGATGGTTGGTCGGCTCGTCGAGCAGCAAAATGTCGGGCTCGGGCGCCAGCACGCGGGCCAGCGCCGTGCGGCGCGCTTCGCCGCCGGAGAGGTTCGAGGGATCTTCCTCACCGGTCAGACCAAGCTGCTCCAGCAGGTACATCGCCTGGTAATGGTCGTCGCCGGCGCCCATGCCTGCCTCGACATAGGCGAGCGTGGTGGCGAAGCCGGTGAAGTCCGGCTCCTGCGGCAGGTATTGCACGGTGGCGCCGGGCTGCACGAAGCGGCTGCCCTTGTCGTAGTCGACCAGGCCGGCGACGATCTTCAGCAGCGTCGACTTGCCGGAGCCGTTGCGGCCGATCAGGCAGACGCGCTCGCCCTGCGACACCGACAGTTCGACGCCGTTCAGCAGCGGGGTGCCGCCGAAGGTCAGGTTGATTTCTTTGAGCTGGATCAGCGGGGGAGCCATGAATTCCGTTCAATCTGGTTTCGGCGCGGGCGCAACGGCCGGCGCGCGCTGGATGCGGCGGATCGTTTGATCCAGCGCGGAGAGGAACGCCGAGCGGTCGCGCGGCGAGAATGATTTGGGACCGCCGGTGACTTCGCCCGACGACCGCAGATCGGTCATCAGGTTGCGCACGGCGAGGGTCATCCCGATCGAGGCCTCCGAGAACGGCTTGCCGTTCGGCGCCAGCACCTCGGCGCCGGCCTTGACGCAGCGGCTGGCCAGCGGGACATCGGACGTGATCACGATATCGCCTTTTCCGGCGCGTTCCGCAATCCAGTCGTCGGCGGCGTCCATGCCGGAACCCGCCGCGATCCGCTCGATCGAGGGATCCAGCGGTATCCGGATGAACTGGCCGGCCACCACGCTGACCGGCAGGCCAAAGCGCGCGGCGACGCGATAGATCTCGTCCTTGACCGGGCAGGCGTCGGCATCGATGTAGATTCGGGTGCTCACGGGGGCGCGGGTGCTCGGGTCGGTCATCGGTTTGCGGGGGAGCCGGCACCGGACAGGCGACCGTACGCTGGCTGCTGCAAGGCGTATCATCTTGTGCACCTGCGAACAAAACATATCGCAGCTTTCGGGAGGAATCGTGGCGAAACCGGCCGAACCGCCCCGACGGGCGGCCGAAGCCTGCCGGAAACCCGGCGCCGGGGTGCGGTTGCACCCCTCCGACCCCGAATTCAGACAGAACGCCATGCGACATGCCTCCGCGGTCTCGCGGCTCCAGGAGCCCGAGTTTTGCCGGAAAATCCCCTCGAACCACGAGGGGAGGCGGCGCGCCGACAGGCGCTAAGGGTGGTGCTGGGTGACGCGATCCGCATCGCTGCGAACCGCGACGCCTGTGAGCGCGCCACCGCGGCGTCTTCAGGCGCCGGGACCGTGCTTCCGGGGACGTGGCGTGGTCTGGGGCAACGCGCCCGTCCACCCGGCGGTTTCCCGCCGCCGCCTATCCCGCGTCCAGCCGACAAAGAGCGGCAGACCCCCGTAGTGGGGCCGGACGGTGACCCGGGCCTCCCGAGTGCGCGGGGATACGTTGTCCCCGCGCCCGCAGGCGCCGCGTCCCGCTCCGCTCCAAGACGCCTCATGAAGCGCCCCCTCGCGAACGGGACGAGGGAGCTAATAGTCCTAGATAGGATAATTGTCAATATGCTCTTGTCAGCGCGGTCCGAAGCCCGGCGTTCCGCAATGCCTCGCATCCGTGTCTCGGCATCCGTGTCTCGCCGATTGTCATCGCCACGCGGCCTGCCGATAATCTTGAACTTGGCGCCGCTCCGCGCTATAACACCCAGTGTTAGGGATCGGCTTCGTGCGGATTTTCAAGACCAAGGCATTTGCCCGGCTCGCGCGTCACCATGATGTTGTGGATGCCAGTCTCATCAAGGCCGTGGACGACGCGGCGCGCGGTCTGGTGGAGGCCGACTTGGGAGGCGGCATCATCAAGCAAAGGGTCGCGCGCCCTGGCGCGGGGAAATCGGGCGGGTTTCGCGTGATCCTGGCTTTCCACTCGGAAACGAGGTCGGTGTTCATGTATCTGTTCGCCAAGAGTGACCAGGACAATCGACGACAATCAACTCGTCTCGTTCCGGGAATTGGCGCGCGCCTGGTTGAAGGCCTCTGACGAGGCCATCGACAAGGCCAAGGCTGAAGGCAGAATTCTGGAGGTGCAACGTGAGAAAAGCAGCAGCTAAACCAGGTCGGGCGCCGGTGACAAAGCGAAAGGCTGCAACGGGGATGTATGAGGCGCGTCGCCCACGCAAGGTTCATGCGGCCGTTCGGCCTGATGAAGATCCGGACAGTATCGACTCGGTGTTGCTTGAGACGGCGCGGGATATGCTCGAAGCCGGTCTCATGGATCGCGCAGGCTATGAAAAGATCACAATGCGGCATCTAAAGAGCAGTCATGCGATTGGCGAGATCGAGGCGATTTCGGCCGAGCAGATTCGTGCCATGCGAGAGCGCGCGCGAATGAGCCAGGGTGTTTTCGCGCAAGTGCTGAACATCTCGCCCGGGTACGTATCGCAACTGGAGCGGGGATTGAAGCAGCCCGAAGGGGCGACCCTCAAGCTTCTCAGCATGATCCAGCGCAAGGGCATCGATGCGCTGCTGTAGTGAAAAGCTGATCATTCAAACTGATGAAGCGCGCTGTAGGATACGCCTGTGGTTTCAAATTTGTCGGGGGGGGGGGAATGTCGGAGATTTCAGACGGTCTAGATGCGCTGCGTAACGTAATGAGTTTGCGGGACATTGCTAGCTACATTGAGCGCACCGCAAGATGGGTGGCCCCTGAAACCTTCAAGCTTTTGCCCGTCTGGTTTCCCGAGCATGCGCGTCGCACGCCTTTTTACAAGGGCAACTGGTCGGAGCCGCAAATGAACAGGAACCGGGAAACTGGCAACTCGGTGCATAAGTTCGAAGGAAATGTGAACGCAAATGAAGCTCTTACTCTTGCGCTTGGTCTGAAAAAGAGACTTCGGCCAAACTGGTCTTGCTGCCATATCTGGGGCATCGACGATCCGACTTACCAGCTCTCGAATGTTGTCGTAATGGACCGGCGCTTCTACTCCTGTGTGGGCAATATGGTACTGCTGCCGACGCCACTGAAAGCCTTTACCGATACAATGCCAGAGATAAAGGCAATGCTGCGCATCTGCGCGCGTAACCTCTATGGCTGGCAATGCGACCACGATAATTTGCTGGCGACAAACACAGCGCTCGATGCTTGGGCAGACTGGAGCGCCTATCCGACCAGCTGGCCCCGAACGCCCGCCGAAAAACTGCCGCTGGGTGTAGTTTCGATGACCGCAAGCATCGAAGCTGCCGCGCGAAAGCGCAAAGCGGGCATCCGACATGATCTCAGCCATGCCGGAAGCTTCTACCCGCGAGCGGAAGTAAAGGCGGTCCTCGCTTACTGGAACATCTCAGTTTAGCAGAGCGACTGGTGTGTTGCTCCGGACTGACATCCGCAGCTAGGCGCCGACATGATCGATCAATGCGGCCGGACTGGTCTTCCCATCGGAATCGCCATCACGTCGATATCTCGACCGAAGCCGGCAAGGCCAGTCGCCGAATTAGGTCCACTGGTCAGTCCATTCCGCGGTAACCGCCGGGACCATTCGTCGTCATTCCGCCGCGGCATCGCCGTCCTTCTTGACGCCGCGTGCCATGATTGTTAGCGCGCCGTCCGGCAGCTTGCGCTGCAGAATTTTTGCTTCCTCCCACGGTGCCCGCAGCCAGGTGTCGACCTCGTCGGGTGTCGTCAGGATCACCGGCATCGCCTTGGGATGCACGGCGCCGACCTCGGCGTTCGGCTCGGTGGTCAGGAAGCCAAAGAGGTCAGCCGTCACCGCGCCCTCGCGCACCTTGCGGACGGATGTCCAGTTGGTCCACAGGCCCGCGAAGCAGACCAGCGGGCGGCTTTCGTCGAGCGCGAACCAGATGTCGCCGCCGGCATCCCTGTTGAATTCGCTGAAGGACGACATCGGCACGAGGCAGCGGTGCTCGACGCCGAGCCACGGCTTCCAGTGCCGGCTGGTGACATTGCGGATGTTGGTGGTGCCCTTGTCGGGCTCCAGCCGCAGCAGCTCGTTGAAATCGACCTGCTTGCCCTTCGCCTCGAGTTTCGCCGCCCGTTTGCTGGTCGCGTCGAACAGCGCTTTTGACGAGGACGGCATGCCCCACCTCGCCAGAGCGAGTTCGCGGCCGTCGGCAGTATTGCGCACGATCGGCGCCGGATAGTCCGGAAAGATACCGGGCATCGGCGGCAGGTTGCCGGCGCTGTCGCGGTCAACATGGAACAGGGCACGGATCGCGGCCTGGCCTTTGGTCAGGGAATACAGGTTGCACATGAGATTATCCTGAAGGGTCCGGCCGGCAGCGTCCAGACCGCCACACCCTCTGGCGGCTATGCTGCTCTTACGTCGCTCCACAGCCGATCGCGGATAATAGTCTCAAGCTCATTGAGAAGTCTATTGCCCACCCTTTCAAGCGCATCACGTTGTGGCCGCTCTCCATACTCCTCAAGTTCGTATTTAATGCGATGCTCACTAAGCGCGTCCCAACTTAGGTCTCCAATCGCCACGAACCTTGCCTTGATGTCTGCCGACATGAATATCCCCTGCTTTAATATCAGGGCATGATGTTCCCGAAGCTTATCTGCTGCCTTTCCATGTCGCAGCCAAAAGATGGCCTTTTGAAGCGCCTTATTTCTATTGTCGCTCGATTTAATTTCAATTTCGCTAGACTTCGAGAATTCGTTGTCTAAGAAAAATTCGTCGAGTTCGGCATCCGACATGCGGTTGATGTCTGGGTAGCTTTGAAACGCAGCAGTGAAGGCTAGCACACTGTTAAAACCATCGATCAATGTGCTCCATGCGTCGGGTAGCGTTTCAAATTCGCGTTGATGCAATTTCGACGCGCGGTCCATCGCTGCGGAAAAACCGAACTTCAATGTTTCAATCTCGCGCTGCTGTCCGTGCTTGAATGCTTCGAGGCGCTCATTGAATTTGGAGTTAACCCATTTGTCCCCGAATACTTTCATGGCTCCGAAGACCGCAAGGAAAATTCCGCCAAAGCCGACCGCCGATAGGCCGACTGCAGCCAAATACGGTTCGATTGTCGAAGACATCGCCAGCAACGCTGCTTCCTCTCTAAATCGGCGCTTTGGTCCGCATGCGCTTTTGGTCGCGAAACGGCGGATGAGCGGTTTCCGCTAATTGCGGAGACGGCTACAATTTCTTTCAGATGGGCACGACGCGAAATCTCCGATGCAGCGAAGACCTCATGCGCGCTGTCGGCTAATAGTTCTGAGAATCTAAGACGCTCCGTTGTAAATCTAAAAATTACCAGAAAGACGCTTCGCGTGCTTTTTTTGGTGACGGCGAAGAAATGCCTTTTGCTTTTCAGCTGGTGGGATCCGAAGTCGCAGGCCGTCATTTAGGTTATGCATTTGCATCTCCTCGCTTGAGAGCATTTTGCTGATTATGACATCTCCGGCATCGCTAAACGATATGTACCCTCGATCAAACAGTGCATCCAGCGATGCTGTCAGTAACAGGCCATTGTCAGGGCTTGTCTTTTCGCTGCTTGAGCCGTCAGCCCAGGACACGATGTGCGAAGCTCGAAGCGTCTCCTTGAGCATGGAGCCAGTGACTGCGCATCCTCCGCCCCACCGAATTTCGAGCTTTTTTCGGAAGGCGTTCTGCGCTATGCGAACTTTAACTATAGCTTCCCGATCGACCGGCCCGACCCATGAAATCTCGTCCTCGTCCGAGAATACTATCGGATCCAATTGCTTGAGAACGTCGAGAATGAATTGCTGAGATCGAGCCAAGGCGTCCTCATCTCTGGGCATGTATCGGCCGATCCAGATGAAGTCGTCTTCGTCGCGGTAATCCTCAATGGCGATGTTATCCGGTGAAGAGAGAGCCTTATGAAGGTCTGATGTGGCGTCCCACATCGCATCCCAATCAGCTAACGAAAAATGTGTGATTGTTTCGTCGCCAAATGCGCCTGCTATCTGCTCTATGGTCTCTATCTGAGATGAGCCAAATCCGATCCAAACGACGTCACCTTTACCTAGAAACTTCCCGAAAAATGCATAGATGTCGAAAGTTCCGCCGGAATTAGTCCAAGTTGCCAAGTGGCACCAATCGGAATCGTGTTCGTTACGAGCTAGCTTTGAATTTCGTCGCTTCAGGCCGCGCATTTCAAGGCGTAGTGCCAACTCAGTCGCAAGTCGTTGTCGAGTTGTCGCCTTAGTCGTTAAAGCCATTAGTTGGTCCTTTGTGAATGGAACTGGCGCGTCGGAATAGTTTAAGTTGCTTCGATTGGGACTTGCAAGCGACATCGTCGCAACTTCATCTTGATAACAGGCCTCACTGGCACCAGTACGATCAGTCAGCTTAGGCCGGATGGGCAATGTAACTCCACGTTTGCTGGTCTTTAGGCCCCGCATATCGCTGCGCTCATGTGGGCTATTACTAGGCTTCCGGATTTGCTGCGTCGTCCGACGTATCAGCGATCATTGTCCATGAGCGCGCCAGGCTAAAATGGCGGCTACAGCAGCCGTCACGGTCGCCAATCACTCCGCCGTTTCCTGATGACGGCGAGCGCCTAGTCGCCTTTGAATTTATTGATTTCGACATAAGAAGTGTTGCGCTTTCGTTGCCCACGAGCGCGCAAGCGCCGTAGCTTCGTAGGATAGGAGATCAATTTGGATTGTTAATGTTGGTGCTCTTGATCGGGGCTTGGACAGCGCCGATTATCTGGGCGTATTGGAAGGGCATCTCGGCCGTTCGTCATGCAACGATCCCGCTAATTGCGGTTTCTTTTTTCTCATCAGCCGTTGTCGGCGCGCCCTACGGTTGGTTCTTTTGGTTGCTGGCATAACTCTGCGCGGTGCTCGCAATGGGGGCCAAAAGGTGCGTCATATTCTTCGCTCAAGATTACGGAATAAGAGCCTCCGCCGCCTTGAACAGATCTTCCAGGCTTATTGCAGTGATCCAGCATCGGCTCTCGGAGAAGCCGTCAGTCGGATCGTCGCCCTTGCGCTGGCGTCGGCGATGCGTACCATCCCGGGCAACAGCGAACGCTCAAGCTCGCAGCTTCGGGAGAAAACATGACCAAACGGCTGGAACCGTACCGCGTGGAGGCGTTCAACACCGCCAAGGCGTCGGAAAACAAGATGCATGACGATCGCGTGGCGCAGAAATTCGGCTTCAGCGGCGCTCTGGTGCCCGGCGTCGACGTGCTGGCCTATATGATCCATCCGGCGGTCGAGGCCTGGGGCCGCGCGTTCCTGGAACGCGGGCTGATCGAGGCGCGCTTCACCCGGCCGGTCTATGACGGCGAGACGGTGCTGGTCACGGCCGAGCCGGACGGCGAGGGGCTGGCGTTGCAGGTCGAGGGCGGCGACGTCCGCGCCACAGGCTTGGCGTCGCTGACGGCGCGGCTGCCGGCTTTCGCGCTGGCGGATTATCCGGAGGTCGAGCCGGCGGCGGTGCGGGCGCCGGTGGATGCGCGTTCCTACGAAGTGGCCAAATGGCTCGGCAGCGCGCCGCGCTGCTGGCCGCAGGACGCCGCCGCGGAATATCTCGACGAGATCCGCGAGGCCGATCCGATCTATGCGCGCGAAGGCATGACGCATCCCGGCGTGCTGCAGCGAATCATGAACAAGGTGCTGGTCGACAATGCCATCCTGGGGCCGTGGATCCATGTCGGCAGCCGGATGCAGCTCTTGGCGCCGGCGAGGCTCGACGATGAGCTGGTGGCCCGCGCGCGCGTCACCGCGAATTACGAGAAGAAGGGGCATCGCTTCGTCGAGTTGGACGCGCTGATCGTCGCCAACGGCACCACGCCGGTGGCGCATTGCCAGCATGTCGCGATCTACCAGCCGCGCGAGCAGGTGGCGAAGCAGGACGCATAGCCCGGATAAGTCACCGCGCGCATCGCGCGCGGTGACGCCGTCCGGGGACAGCCGGGATGCGGATGGGTCGGCCCCGGATTGTCATCCGGGCTACACGCCGACATTGTCGATCAATCGCGTGTTGCCGATTTTCGCGGCGACCAGCAGGCGCAGCGGGCCGTCCTTGAGCGAGGCGACGGGCGCCAGCGATTCGGCGTGGCGGGCTTCCACATAGTCGAGCGCGAAGCCGCCCTCGGTGATAGCGTCGGCCGCCGCTTTCATCGTCGCCTTGATGTCATCGCCGGCTTTCAACCGCCTGGCCGCGTCCTTCAGCGAGCGGTACAGCACCGGGGCGGCGGCGCGCTGCTCGGCGCTGAGATAGACATTTCGCGAGGACATCGCGAGGCCGTCGCGTTCGCGCACCGTGGGCGCGCCGGTGACCTTGACGCCGAGGTCAAGGTCCCGCGCCATCCTTGTCACCACCTTCAGCTGCTGAAAATCCTTCTCGCCGAAGAACGCCATGTCGGGCCGGGTCTGGGTGAACAGCTTGCCGACCACGGTGGTCACGCCGCCGAAGAAATGCGGGCGGAAGCGGTCCTCGAGCCCAGTGGTCGCCGGCCCCTCGGTGAGGATCTTGGTGGCGAAGCCTTCCGGGTACATCGTCTTCACGTCGGGATTCCACACCAGGTCGACGCCCTCGGCGGCGAGTTTGGCTAGATCGGCCTTCCAGGTACGGGGGTAGGCGCCGAAATCCTCATTGGGGGCGAATTGCGCGGGATTGACGAAGATCGAGACGACGACGCGGCTGGCGCGGCGCTTCGCCAGCCGCACCAAAGCGATGTGACCGTCGTGCAGCGCGCCCATGGTCGGCACCAGCGCCACCGTCGCCTTGCGCGCGCGAAGCCCCTCCAAAGCGCGGCGGAGGGCGGGCAGGGTGCGGGCGATCAGGGGAGAGCGGGGCATTGGGGACGCGATCCTGGAAATGGCAGTGAGTCGGCTGCGGGGCCGCTGCCAACCTATCAAACGCGGGGGCGGCACGACTACCGCCAACAGGACCGGCATTCTGCCAACAGGAACCCGTGAGGGCGGATACCGTTGTTATGATGCCCGATTTGGGAGGTCCATCCCTGCCGGGAGACTAAAATAGTCGTTAGAATTGTCTGTAATCAATGACGTCGCCATTGAGCAGATGCACAATAAAAGGATGCGGCGCACAATGTTATGGCGGGCAAATCACACATTTTGACCTTCCTGTCATCGCGCTGTGACATATATATTGAAAAAGCCATCGGAGAGTCTGTCACCTAACTTACCGTAGCCGGCGAACGCCACTAGGGACCAACATGAAGCGCGGAATTCTTATCCTGCTTTCAGTTTGCGTACTGACCACCGTCGCGTATTTCACCGCGAGCAAGTGGGCGATCCGCCATGAGACGCTGACGTTCTACGACAAGGTTCGCGACCGCCCGGTCGAGATCGACGTGGCCGTTCGCCGCGACAAGGAAATGCAGGCCAATGCCGGCATGCTGACGCTGCCGGTCGCCATCCTCAACCACGGCAACACCGTCAAATTTACTGAGTACTCTTTCCTCGCCAACGTGTTCGCCGCGCGCGGTTACATGGTCGTGAGCATCCAGCACGATCTCGCGACGGATGCGCCGCTGGTGACCAAGGCCGGCGAGCTCTATGTCGGCCGGCTGCCGGTCTATAAGCGCGGCGTCGAGAACATCATGTTCGCGATCTCCGAGCTGAAGAAGATCCAGCCGAATTCCGATTACGATCACCTGACGATGGTCGGCCATTCCAATGGCGGCGACATCTCGATGTACTTCGCCAAGATGCATCCGGACGAAGTGCGCAAGGTCGTGACGCTGGATAATCTGCGCGTTCCGTTCATGACCGACGGCAAGACCAAGATCCTGTCGTTCCGCTCGCAGGACGCGGTGTTCAAGCCCGATCCCGGCGTCGTGCCGGATGCCGACATGTGCGAGAAGCTCGGCATCACGGTGGTCGATACCGGGGCGCAGCATACCGACATGAGCGACCGCGGTCCCGACGTGTTGAAGAGCAAGATTCAGGGCCTGCTCGACAAGTTCCTTGAGGACGACAACAAGCTGCCGGTGGTGAAGAAGCCGAAGGCGGCCGCGCCGACGCCGCTGAGCAGTGCCGCCGATCCTGCGCAGGGCCAGGTCGCGCAGTATCGACCGGGCGTGAACTGAGACGGTTCACTTCCCGTCGTTTTCTGCTAAACTTTCGAAATGTCCAAGCTCCTTGAAGAAGCTCTCATCGAAGTGCGCAAGCTGCCGCCGTCCGAACAGGATGGGGCAGCAGGGGCGTTGATCCACTATCTTGCGAGCCGGCACAATTCGCTCTTGAGCGATGATCAACTCGCCGAGGTAAGACGTCGCCGTTCCGACCCGGACCAGGTATTGGTATCGAACGAGCAAGCTCGCGAATTTATCCGGCGTCTCGTTTCCTGATCGCCGGAGATGCGGATCTCCTAAGACGATCGGGCGCTCGCTGATATTGCAAAGATTTACCGTTGGATCGCTTATGAGACACCGGCCGTCGCAGGCAAAGTGGTCTGGCGATTGTATGCGAGTATCGAAAGGTTGACCGACTTCCCCGACAGCGGTCGTCCCGGCAATGACCCCGGCACTCGAGAATGGATCGTTCCGAAAACACCGTACCTTGTCGTTTACGAAGTATTCGAGTCGTCGGATGAGCTGCGCGTCTTGGCCATCTTTCACCAGGCACAGGACAGGCAAAGTTCGAAATAGGACGTGTCGACGCACGCCATTGACCGGGTCACCTGCACTCGCCACATAGACAAAGCAATGTGCGCAGCGAGCCCCATGTCCCGCGACCCAACCATCCCCAAATCCGCCACTGACGCCCTGACGGCCCGGCCGTCGGCCGCTGCCGACATCGCCGCGTTCGTCGCCAAGGCCAAAGCGATGGCGCCGCAGGCCGGCGGGCGCGGGCGGCTGGTGTTTGCGCTGGATGCTACGATGAGCCGGCAGCCGACCTGGGACATGGCCTGCGCGCTGCAGGCCGACATGTTCCGCGAGGCCGCCTCGGTGGGCAGCCTCGACATCCGGCTGGTCTATTTCCGCGGCATGGCGGAGTGCCGCGCCACGGGCTGGATTTCGGACTCTGCCGAGCTGGCGCGGCTGATGGGCCGGATCAGTTGCCAGGGCGGCCAGACCCAGATCGGCAAGGTGTTGTCCGAGACCCGGCGCGAGGCGGTGGCCTCGGGCGTCCGCGCGCTGGTGTTCGTCGGCGACGCGATGGAGGAATCGGTCGATGAGCTCTGCGCCCGCGCCGGCGAGCTCGGCCTGCTCAAGGTGCCGGTCTTCATGTTCCAGGAGGGCCATGACCCCGCGGCCGAGCAGGCGTTTCGCGAGATCGCGCGATTGACGGGCGGGGCGTGGTGCCGGTTCGATCCGGGCGCTGCCGCGCAGTTGCGCGAGCTGTTGCGGGCGGTGGCGGCCTACGCCGCCGGCGGCCGGGCGGCCCTGATGCGGCTGTCGCAGACCGCGCCGGGTGCGGCAAAGCTGCTCGGACAGATGAAGTAGCGCACAGCTTTCGCTTCGGCCCGCAACCGCCTATCTATGCCCTATGCCTACTCTGATCGCCGGCGCGCTCGCCGTATTCGTCATTTACATGCTGCTGCAGATGTTTCGCGCGGCGAACCCGGCGATTCTGGCGCGCGGCGTCAAGATCGGCGGCGGCGTGGTGGCGCTGGCGGTGGCGGCTTTTACCGGCATCAAGGGGGAACTCGCGGTGGCGATCCCGCTCGGCATTTTTGGCGCCGGGCTGCTCGGCTGGTCGCCGTTCGGCACCGCCGGTTTCAGCAATATCGGCGGGATGTTCGGTGGGCGAGGGGCCAAGTCGGCCGGGCAGACCTCGCAGGTCCGCTCGCCTTATCTCGAGATGACGCTCGACCATGACAGCGGCGCACTGACCGGCGTCATTCTCGCAGGGCCCCACGCCGGCCAGTCGCTGGAGGCGTTCGACCTGCCGCAGCTGGCCTCATTGATGGCCGGCTTCGATGCCGAGAGCGTGGCGTTACTTGAATCGTATCTGGACCGCAGGTTTCCCGCCTGGCGTCAGGACGCGCAGCCTGACGGGGCAGGGCGGCACGACCGCGCGGCGTCGAGCGGCAAAATGACGGACGAGGAGGCCTATCAGATCCTTGGCCTGCAGCCGGGGGCGGGGCGCGAGGAAATCAGCCACGCGCATCGGTCGCTCATGAAGAAACTGCATCCCGACCAGGGGGGCTCGACGTACCTCGCGGCTCGGGTAAACGAGGCCAAGGACACTCTGCTTCGCACGCATCGCAACTAACTCCGAACGCTAACAACGCTGTTCTGAGCTTCTGGTCTCTGCAGGACGCCCCATCGCCCGCCGTTGTCCGGCGTGGTCGATCATCCCTTGCCTCCGTTCTAGCCGCGAAGTCTTGACGAGAGGTTTGCGTGGGCCCGATTTGTTTACCGTGAAACGCAAGATGGCCGGGACATCGTCCCGGCCATCCAAACAAGGTAAATGAAGGGTTTCTGCGCTCAGTTCTTGATGGTGATGCAGGAGATCTCGGAGCGCTTCAGGGTCTTGCAGACCGCTTCCGCCTGATCCTTGTCGAGGCCGGCGAAGCGGGCGCGGTACAGCTTCTTGTCGCCCTTCGACACCACCGTCTCGGTGAACGGATCGGCCTTGCCGAGCAGGCCGCGGGCCTGTTCACGGGCGGCGTCGAGGCGCAACTTGGCCTCGCCTTCGCTGTCGAGCGCGCCGACCTGGATGATCCAGCCGCTATGCGTAGCGATCACCGGCTTGATGGCGCCGTTCTGCTGCAGCGCCTGGGTCACCGGGGCGTTGCGCGGCGCGGGGGCCGGCTCGGCATAGGCCATCGCCTGGTTCTGTGCATGGTTGGCGGGCAGCACGCCGAGAATGCCCTGGCCGGTGCCGAAATTGGCGGGCTGGCGCGGCATCTCCGAGCGCTGGTACAGCGAGTTCGAGGTTTCCGCGCTGCGGCCGGCTTCGTTGCGTGTCACGGTATTGGTGACGGGCGGGGCTTCCGGGGCGGCCGAGGCCGTCTTGAACTGGCCGGACTTGACCTGCACGGTCTTGACCCGCACCGGCTTCATCGGATCGGACGAGCCCGGGATCAGCGCCAGCGGTGCGCCTTCGATGACGCCGCTGCTGAGCATGGCCGGCTCCGGCTTGCGCGGCGCCGGCAAGGCTGCGGTTGCCGCCGCCATCACCGATGGCTTCACGACCACGGGGGGAGCTGCGCGGACCGGCGTCTCGATCGTCTCGGGCGCGGCGGAGGCGACCTGCACGGCGCCGTTGACCTGCTTCATCTGCGTCGGGCGCGCATCGGCCTGCGCTTCGGCGACCTCGCTCGCGGCCTCGTTCGGATTGCGTTCGGTGATAGCGGCAACGGTGCGGCGCGTGCCGCCCTTTTCGAAATTTTCGGCCAGCAGGTTGCGCATGATGTTGTCGCGCGAACCACCGGAGCGGCCTCCGAGCACGACGCCGACCAGATGGCGGTTGCCGCGGCGCATCGAGGACACCAGGTTGAAACCAGAGGCGCGGGTGTAGCCGGTCTTGATGCCGTCGACGCCTTCGACGCTGCCGATCAGGCGGTTATGGTTGCGGATCACGCTGCCGCGCCAAGCGAAGGCGCTGGTCGCAAAGTAGCGATAATAGCGCGGGAAGCGGTCCTGGATCGCGCGGCCGAGCGTCGACTGGTCGCGGGCCGTGGTAACCTGCTCGTCGTTCGGCAAGCCGTTGGCATTGCGGTAGACGGTACGGCTCATGCCCAACGCGCGCGCCTTGCGCGTCATCAGCTTGGCAAAATCGTCCTCGTCGCCGGCGATGGCTTCGGCGATCACCACGGAAGCATCATTGGCCGAACGCGTCACCAGGCCCTTGATGGCGTCTTCGACGCGCAGCGTCTGGCCGGGGCGCAGGCCGAGCTTGGTCGGCGCCTGCTCGGACGCGTATTTCGAAACATCCATTTCGGTATCGAGCGTCATCTTGCCGGATTCAAGTTTCTCGAACAGCAGATAAAGCGTCATGATCTTGGTCAGCGAGGCCGGGTGTCGCAAGGCGTCAGGATTGTTGGCGGACAGGACCGCGCCCGTGTTGCCATCGACCATGATCGAGGCGAACGCCGGGCTGTAGCCGCCGCCGGTGGCGACACGGTGGCCGGAGCGATGGCGACGCCTGGCATCGGCGGGATCGGTGGTGAGGGCGATGGTCGCAATGAGCGTGGCCAGTCCGAGCGCGCAAATCCGCAGCGTGCGCGATGAAGCCAAAGTTGTGCGAAGCATGAACTTCCCCGTCCCGATCTTCCGTCTCATCACCGGTCCGTGAGGCTAAATTAAGCCCACGATCCATGATGCGTCGCCGTTCACGCGCTGCGCCTGAACACTCTCTCGACCGTGTCGCGGTCACTGTCGTTTCAGCTAAGAGATTGTGTCCATGCGGTTATTGGCCTCTCAGCCGAACGCAGCACTCCAAGGAATGAGGTTAGGACCGGCGAGTTTCCAAAAGGTTAAGCAACTCTTGCAGGGCAGCCGCGCATTTGTGCTCAATATTAATGTTGTGCAGTGCACAATAACATTTGACTGGATTGTGCGGTGCGATATACATGGGCGTAGTCAGAGGCCGGGCGACCGGAAACGGCTGACTTGTCAGTCTGGAAAGGGATCCACCATGATCAACGTCGAAGAAATGCAGAAATACGGCAAGGAACAGTTCGACAGCGTCGTCGCCTCGGCCGCCACCATGCAGACCAGCGCGCAGGCGATCGCCTCCGCCGTCAGCGATTACACCAAGAAATCCTATGAAGACGGCAATGCCTTCGTCACCAGGCTGTCGGGCGTCAGGTCGCTCGACAAGGCGATCGAGGCGCAGACCGAATACGCCAAGTCGTCCTACGAGGCGTTTGTCGCGGAATCGCACAAGATCAGCGAACTTTATGCCGACCTCGCCAAGCAGGCCAGCAAGCCGTTCGAAGGTTTCATCGCCAAGATGACGCCCGCCCGCTGAACCGTCACCACGCTTTATCAAAACGCCCGGCCGGATGGCCGGGCGTTTTAGTTGGCGCGTGCGCTACTTCGCGACGCGCAGTTGCGACAGCGAGTTGTAGATCGAGTTGAACGCCGTCACGGTCTGTGACGCCGCGGTGACCAGATAGAAATTGCCGCTATTGCTGGCGCAGTATTGCAGCACACTGGACGTCGGGTCGGCCGGCGATCCCGTATTGACCTGAATCGTGTAGATCGTAACGCCCGCCGCCTTGATGTTGTCGCACAAGGTCTTCTGGCGGTCGTCGATCATGGTGCCGGTCTGCGAGCTGCCATTGCCATATTCCGGCCAGCGGTTTTCCGTGTTGAGACCGTCCGACAGCAGGATGATCGCCTTCACATAGGTATAGTTTACCTCCTCGGCGGGGGCATTGAACGGTGCCGTCTGGCCCAGAGACTGCCACGCCAGCGCCATGCCGATTGGCTGGTTGGTGCCGCCGGTGCCCTGCATGGCATCAATGCCGGATTTCAGCGTGCTCCAGTCATAGCTCAGCGGCGTCACCGTCTGCAGGAGCGGCGAGTTGCCGGGCGCACAATAGGACTCCTGGTTCTCGTAATACTGCTCGGCGGGGAATAGTGATGCCGTCGTGCCCGTAACCGGCGCGCTGTTCTTGGTGTCGTAATCCTGGGTACGGTCTGCGATGCAGCCGCTCCATGTATTCCGGTTGTTCGGCGTCCAGACGTGGGTGTAGGTCGGCTGCTTGCAGACCTTGCTATTGTTGTTGCCGCTGCATGTGCAGGCGCTCGAGAAGCCGTTGCAGCTCGCATAATATCCCGAACTGACGGTGACGGTCGTACTGGAGGCGACGCTCGTGTAGCAACCGTTGATCAGGTAATGATAGGCGTATTGGTAGCTCGACCTGTCGGCGCCAGGGCAAATCAATCCGCTCGACGGGATGCTGCTGACGACGCTGGTGCTGGTGCCGCTGGCCATGCAGGTGAAGCCGTCGTAGTTCATCGACCAGGGGCACGACGAACCTGGCCCGATCTGCGACCAGTTGCTCGGCTTCTTGGCCGAGGTGTTGAGGTCCGGCGCTTCGGCCTCCCAGTCAGTCCAGTCGATCCAGCTGGCGTTATAGTTGCTGGCGCCCATATTGACGTCCTTGGCGAAGGGGACGACGGAGATGTAGACGTCGCCATTGGTCTTGGAGAGCGCGCTGAGCTGGTCGACCAGGCTTTTCGCCGCCGTCTTGAGCGCGGGCAGCTTGCCGTCCTGGTTCATCGAGCCGGTATTGTCCAGCGCCATCGCGACCCGCATGCGGGCATTTCCCCAGGTGGTGGTCGATGACGAATTGATGGCGAGACGCGGGAAGCCGACCACGTTCATGAATTCGGTTGGTACCGATCCGGCGCCCGAGACCTGAACGGTCGCCCCTTTGCCGGTGTTGGGGGTGTAGACGGCGGAAACCGTGATCGCCGGTGCGTTCGGGTTGGTGTACAGCGCGTTGAAATAGACGCTGGCCTTGGCCGTGATGTCCGCGGCCGTCATGCTGGGCGTCACCGCGAGGTCCTTGGAGACCATCAGCGCTGCCGAATCCAGCGCCACCTGCATGGAGGACCGGGCCGAGGAGGCGCGGGTATAATCCACGGCGGCGCCGACAAAGCCGAGCAGGGGGGCGAGCACGATGGCGAACATGACGGCAACATTGCCGCCTTCCGCAGGCAGGAAACGCTGCAGGAAATTCCGGGCCAGACGTGACGTCGATCGGTTAGACATGAATACCGCCGCGATTGAAGATACGGAGATGTCGCAGGCTGCGGTTAAACAGACGGTAAATCCTGCCCCGGGATTTCGTAAAAAAGCCCTCTATTTATCCAAAAGGTTGTGGTCGTTTGGCCTTGAACGTTAACCGGGGGTGAACGGGGTCCCCGGGGTTTTGCCGCTGGCGGTGGTCGGGTATGCTTGCAGAGAGCCGGTACGAAACCCATATTCGTTTCGTCGGCCGGCCGACAAGGCGCTGCCATTTCGGGCTGCGACGGTGCCGCCCACTCCTTCGGAGATTTCGACGACACGCCATGTTGCAGATAACCTCAGAATTAAATCCGTTGGGCCCGCCGATGGCCGCCTCAGATCCCGTTCGGATGGCCGGCGAGGATAACCGGTCGGGAACGCCCGGTGGGCCGAACGCATCGGTCATCACCAAGGTAAAGCCGAAGAGCAAGCGCCCCAATCTCTACCGGGTGCTGATCCTGAACGATGACTACACGCCGATGGAATTCGTCGTTCACGTGCTGGAAAAATTCTTCCAGAAAAACGTCGAGGCGGCGACCGAAATCATGTTGCATGTCCACCACCACGGTATCGGCGAGTGCGGCGTGTTCACCTACGAAATCGCCGAGACCAAGGTGACGCAGGTGATGGACTTCGCCCGCAAGCACCAGCATCCTTTGCAATGCGTGATGGAAAAGAAGTAACCTCTGCCGGTTGCTTCGATTTGAGTCCCCGAACGGGAACGGGATTTGTATTGTTTCAGGCAGGCGCCTGCGGGATGGCCTGTGGGCCGGCACCGCATCGACGATGCCGGCGCAGGAAGCTTGCCGGCTGCGGGCAAAACGACACGCCAACGGAACCGACCTTTCGCCACAAGCTTGCATACCTATATGTGAGAAAGGTTCTTGTTGCCTGAGGCGGCAACGCCCATCATGATGATGGGGGCCAAAGAGGACGCGGAATGCCAACTTTTTCACAAAGCCTCGAACAATCGCTGCATCGCGCTCTCTCGATTGCGAATGAGCGTCATCACCAATACGCCACGCTGGAACATCTGCTGCTGTCGCTGGTGGATGATTCCGACGCGTCGGCAGTTATGCGGGCCTGCAGCGTCGATCTCGACAAGCTGCGCACCAGCCTGGTGAACTATCTCGAAACCGAATTCGAAAACCTGGTGACGGACGGCGCCGACGACGCCAAGCCGACCGCCGGTTTCCAGCGCGTGATCCAGCGCGCGGTGATCCATGTGCAGTCGTCCGGCCGCGAGGAAGTGACCGGCGCCAACGTGCTGATCGCGATCTTCGCCGAGCGGGAGAGCCACGCCGCGTATTTCCTGCAGGAGCAGGACATGACGCGCTACGACGCGGTCAATTACATCAGCCACGGCATCGCCAAGCGTCCGGGCGTTTCCGAAGCCCGCCCGGTGCGCGGCGTCGACGAGGAAACCGAGACGGCCAAGGGCGGCGACGAGTCCAAGAAGAAGGGCGAGGCGCTCGATACCTATTGCGTCAACCTCAACAAGAAGGCGCGGGACGGCAAGATCGACCCGGTGATCGGACGCAGTGCCGAGATCAACCGTGCGATCCAGGTGCTGTGCCGTCGCCAGAAGAACAATCCGCTGTTCGTCGGCGAAGCCGGTGTCGGCAAGACCGCGATCGCCGAAGGCCTGGCCAAGCGGATCGTCGATTCCGACGTGCCGGAAGTGCTGGCGGCGGCCACCGTGTTCTCGCTGGACATGGGCACGCTGCTGGCCGGCACGCGCTACCGCGGCGACTTCGAGGAACGCCTGAAGCAGGTGCTCAAGGAACTCGAGGCGCATCCGAATGCGATCCTGTTCATCGACGAGATCCATACCGTGATCGGCGCCGGCGCCACCTCCGGTGGCGCGATGGATGCTTCGAATCTGCTCAAGCCTGCCCTGGCTTCAGGCGGTATTCGCTGCATGGGCTCGACCACTTACAAGGAATACCGTCAGCACTTCGAGAAGGACCGCGCCTTGGTGCGCCGGTTCCAGAAGATCGACGTCAACGAGCCGACCATCGAGGATGCGATCGCGATCCTGAAGGGCCTGAAGCCGTATTTCGAGGACTATCACAAGCTCAAATACACCAACGAGGCGATCGAGGCGGCGGTGCAATTGTCGTCGCGCTATATCCACGACCGCAAGCTGCCGGACAAGGCCATCGACGTGATCGATGAGTCGGGTGCGGCGCAGATGCTGGTGGCCGAGAACAAGCGCAAGAAGACGATCGGCATCAAGGAGATCGAGACCACGATCGCGACGATGGCGCGGATCCCGCCCAAGAGCGTGTCGAAGGACGATGCCGAGGTGCTGCGTCATCTCGAGACCACGCTGAAGCGCGTGGTGTTCGGGCAGGACAACGCCATCGAGGCCTTGTCGGCATCGATCAAGCTGGCGCGTGCCGGCTTGCGTGAACCGGAGAAGCCGATCGGCTCCTATTTGTTCTCGGGCCCGACCGGCGTCGGCAAGACCGAAGTGGCCAAGCAACTCGCTGCCTCGCTCGGCGTCGAGCTGATCCGCTTCGACATGTCCGAATACATGGAGCGGCATACGGTATCGCGCCTGATCGGCGCGCCTCCCGGCTATGTCGGCTTCGACCAGGGCGGCCTTTTGACCGACGGCGTCGACCAGCATCCGCATTGCGTGGTGCTGCTCGACGAAATCGAGAAGGCGCATCCCGATCTGTACAACGTGCTGCTGCAGATCATGGATCACGGCAGGCTGACCGACCACAACGGTAAGCAGGTCAACTTCCGCAACGTGATTTTGATCATGACCACCAATGCCGGCGCCGCCGACATGGCGAAGGCGGCCTTCGGCTTCACGCGCAGCAAGCGGGAAGGCGAGGACCACGAGGCGATCAACCGGCAGTTTGCGCCGGAATTCCGCAATCGTCTCGATGCCATCGTCTCGTTCGCGCATCTCAATGCGGACGTGATCGGCATGGTGGTGGAGAAGTTCGTGCTGCAGCTCGAGGCCCAACTGGCCGACCGCGATGTCACGATCGAACTGTCCGAGCCCGCCAAGGCCTGGCTGGTCACGCACGGCTATGACGAGCAGATGGGCGCGCGTCCGATGGGCCGCGTGATCCAGGAGCACATCAAGAAGCCGCTGGCCGATGAACTGCTGTTCGGCAAGCTGAAGGACGGCGGCCACGTCCGCGTGGTGCTGGTTTCCGACGAGGCCGTGCTCGGTGTCGCGCAGGAGCGCATCGGCTTCGAATATGTCGATGGCCCGGTGACGCCGAAGCCCGAGAAGCTGCCGGGCAAGCGCGCCACCGCGCGCAAGCCGAAAACGGGCGGTCCCGGCGGATCGAAGGGTCCGGCGAAGGAGCCCTTGAAGGCCTAGGCAGCGCGAAGCCTGTCAAACGAAAAGGCTGGCGAGAAATCGCCGGCCTTTTTGGTTTGAGTTGAGCTGTCATTCCGTGGCGCGAGAGCGAAGCTCGAGCGAACCCGGAATCTGGAAATGTTCATCGTGCCATATCGAGGTTCCCCGCCGCTCCAATTGGAGTGGCTGAGGTTCGCTCGCGCTGATGCGCTCGCGCCCCGGAACGACAGTTTCAATTACTGCCCCAGCAGATCGTTGATCCGGCGCTGCAACTGGCGTTTCTTCTTCTCGCTTTTGCGCAGCCGCTCCGCGAGATCCGACTCCGGCAGCGCCTGGTCGGCGGGATCGGTGAACGCGACGCCGACGATATTGTCGCGCCACCAGATGATTTTCGCCAGGAACGACTTGCCCTTGCGGGCGATCGCAAGCTGAATCCGGTCCTTGGGCAAGCGCGCGCCGCTCTTGAATTCGAGCCGGGCGCCACGCTCGGAAATATCGCGTATCACGCATTCTTTCGGCGTCTTGGCATCGCTGGACGCGATGCCGCCAAAGATCACCCCATCACGCATCCCTTTGCGCCGCTCGTCCATGATGCGTTCCCCGTTTCGAACGGGACACTAGCGAGTTCCGCGCAGCAAGGAAGATCGAGGCGGCTTCGATGCGCTGTTAACGTAAACGCAGGATTGTCCTGCGTCTGGAATCAGGCCGCGGGCTCTCGCAGCGTTCGGGCGACGGCCTTTTGGGCGTCGAACTCGGCCCGGCGCCGCGCCAGTTCAGCCGGCGAAAGCAGCGCGACATTGTTGTAATCGCGCTTCCATGCGGCATCCAAAGCCCAGCGCAGCGGCGATTGCACGGTGGTCTGCGGTCCCACCGCGGATTCCAGCACGCGCATCGCCAGGTCCAAGGTGAAGTCCTGCGATGCCGCGTCGTGCGGTCGGCCGGCGGCATTGCCGAGCGGGAAATCGCTGAACAGGAAGCGCGGCACGGCGGCGTGCTCGACGATGTCCTTGGCGCAGCCCATCACCACCGTGGCGATGCCGTTTGCCTCCAGATGCCGGGCGGTCAGGCTGATGGTCTGGTGGCAGACCGGGCAATTCGGCACCAGTACGGCGACATCGACACGGTCGGCGCGGCAGCGCGCCAGAATCTCCGGCGCGTCGGTCTCCGTGGTGACGCGGTGGCTGCGGTTGGTCGGCGCACCATAAAAGCGCGGCGCGATCTTGCCGATCCGCCCGGACGCGGCAAGCCGATGCAGCGCGGGCAGCGGGAACCAGCTATTGCTGTCGGTCGCGGTCGTGTGCACGCGGTCATAGGCGATGTGCGAGATGCGCAGGTCGTGCGTCTGCGAGCTGTCGCCGTCATACACCGAATAGAATTTGGCGCCGCCATTATACGCCGCACCGGGACCCTGATCGCCGCGCGCGGGATCGAACGGCGCCGCCGTGGTGATGATGGCGACGCGCGATTGTGCCAGCGGCTTCTGCAGCGGCTGGAACGGCGCGTCACTGTGATGGGCCCAGCGGTAAGGCGTATCGTAACCGATCGCGCGATAATACTCGCGGGTACGCGCCATATAGGGGATCGGCACGTCGTCGTCGGCTGCAAAGCCTTGCGCAGTCTCGTCCATGCCGTCTCTCCCGCTTCCGCCGCATTTGATCCATAGCTATCGGCTGCGATCCCGCTGTCAAGAAGCCCAGGACTTGATGAACCGCCCCCTTGCGATCCTTGGCCGCATTCTTTGCATCGCCATGATGCTTGGCACGCCGTCGCAGGCGCAGGAGGCACTGCCGTCAAGCGAACTTGCCAAGCCCGGCGCGGATCGCATGATGCCGGCGGCGGCGCCGGATGTTTCGCGCATGACCGACACCCGCGAGTCGATGTGCCTGATGATCGAATCCGCCGCCCGCGCCAACGAGCTGCCGCTGGAATTCTTTGCCCGCGTGATCTGGCAGGAGAGCCGGTTTCAATCCAACGCCGTCGGTCCCGTGACCCGCAGCGGTCAGCGCGCGCAGGGCATCGCGCAATTCATGCCGGGCACCGCGAATGAGCGCCGGCTGCTGGATCCGTTCGATCCGGTGCAGGCGCTGCCGAAGTCGGCGGAATTTCTCAGCGAGCTGCGCGCGCAATTCGGCAATCTCGGCCTCGCCGCCGCCGCCTACAATGCCGGGCCGCGCCGCGTGCAGGAATGGCTGGACGGCAAAGGCTATATGCCGTTCGAGACCCGCAACTACGTCTCCGCGATCACCGGTGCGACGGTCGAGGACTGGCAGGCGGCTGGTCGCAATGGCCGGGCGCCGGAGCGGTTGCGCAGCTCGAGCTGTCGCGAATTGATGGCGCTGCTGCAACGCGCGCCCAATCCGTTCGTGACGCAACTCGAAGCTCGCGTGAAACTCGGCGAGGCGCGCGCGTGGGGCGTGCAGCTCGCCGCCGGCTTCAACCGCGACCGCGCGCTGGCAAGCTATGCCCGCGCCATGGTGCGGCTGCGCCCGCTGATCGGCGATCGCGATCCCAATCTGCACGGCGGGGTGTTGCGCAGCCGGGGCACGCGGATGTTCTACCAGGTGCGGATCGGCGAGGACACGCGGGCCGCCGCCGACGCACTCTGCCATCAGATCCAGCGCATCGGCCAGGCGTGCCTGGTGCTGCGCAACCGGGGCTGAAATCAGCGCTCGCAGCTCAGTTGCTCGACGCGTCGCGTCAGTGCCTTGTTGGCGCGCTCCATGGCTCGAACGCGCAACGCCCAGTTTAGCGTCATCTGCGTGGGGACGCTTCGATGATCGCGAAAAGCAAAGCCCGCGCGACCGGAGCGCCGCCATATCAGGCGTGCCCGGAAGGCGAGGCCTTTGTGAGGGATGGTGAGATCGAATTCACCCGCCAGAAGATCGACGTTGCCGAGATCGACCAAGGCACCGCGATCCGAGTAATTGCGAATGGTGCAGTCAAGTTTCGAGCGACGTTCGTTGAACGCGACGCTCCCTCCATAATATACTCGGCTGCGGAATGTACTGCGTCGATCGAGCATGGCATCACCCCAGGTTACCGCTAGAACTACCTCAGGTAGCGTCACTTTGAGAAGCCGAGGCGCGGTAAACTGTTTCTTAAGGTAAATCGCCGGCTTGACCGGGGCCGGCTTTGCCGCCCATGAGACGGCGTAGGAAAAATCGCAAAGGTTGCTCGTGGCACTGCCGGCATTGGACTCGACGGACTGGCAGGGCAGCGCAAAGGCCTATGCACTCGGCCTGCGTGCCATTTTTTCCACGATCCTGACGCTGGTGCTGTTCGCCACCTATGTCGGCATCGGCGCACTCGCGCATGACACGCGTTTCAGCCTGCTGTGGGCGCTGGCCTCGACGCTGTTCGTATGGGCCGGACCGGCACAGATCATTCTGATCTCGACGCTCGGCTCCGGGGCCACTGTCGTTCAGGCGGCGCTGGCCGTGGGCGTCAGCGCGATCCGGCTGTTTCCGATGGTCGTCTCGGTGCTGCCGATGCTGCGCACACCGGACACCCCGAAGCGCAGGCTGATCCTGCCGACGCATTTCATCGCGGTGACGCTGTGGGTGGAATGTTATCGCCTGCTGCCGCAGGTGCCGCGCGAGCGTCGCATCGCCTTCGTCAACGGGCTCGGCACCGGCCTTGTCGCGCAGGCGATGCTGGCGACCTGGGTCGGCTATCACCTCGCGGCCAATCTGCCGCCTTTGTTCGGCGCAGCCATCCTGTTGCTGACGCCTCTCGCCTTCCTGCTGTCCACCGCGCGCAACTGCAAGCAATTGTCCGACGTCGTGGCGCTGGTGCTCGGCCTGGTGCTGTTTCCGCTGGTTTCGCTGCTCAACACCGGCGTGGATATCATGATCTCCGGCGTCTCGGCCGGCTCCATCGCTTATGGTGTCCACTGGTGGCGACGGCGATGAGCGACTTCATCGGAGACTGGCACGCGCTGGCCGTGCTGCTGCTGGCAGGGTTTCTGCCCAATGAAGTCTGGCGCATGCTCGGCCTCTGGCTCGGCGGCGGCGTCGACGAGGAATCCGAATTGCTGGTGTGGGTGAGGGCGGTGGCGACCGCGATCCTCGCCGGCGTCATCGCGCAGATCCTGGTCTTGCCGCCCGGCGCGCTGGCCACTATCCCCGCCGAGTTGCGCTACGGCGCCGTCGCGGTCGGCCTTGCCGTTTTCATGGCGTCGAAGCGATCGATCTTTTTCGGCGTGGCGTCCGGCGAGCTGGTGATGGTCGCCGGCAAATACTGGCTGGGCTGACGACTCAGCTTGCGTCCCCCTCGGCGTTCGCTAGTCTGCCGCCAACAAAAACAAGACATCGGGTGAAACCATGACATCACGCGCCAGCTCCGTCTTCATTTCGTGCTGGGCGCTTGTCGCCCTCATGCTGGCGACGCCGGTTCGCGCCGCGGAATATCCGGTTCGGCCGATCAAGCTCGTAGTTCCCTATGCCGCCGGCGGTCCGACCGATGTGCTGGCACGATTGGTCGCGGACTATCTCGGCCGCGATCTCAAGCAGGCCACCGTGGTCGAGAACAAGCCGGGCGCGCAGGGCGCGATCGCGGCCGAGGTCGTGTCGCGCGCCGAGCCCGACGGCTACACGCTGTTCGTCACGGCGGCGTCGATCATGGTGCTCAACCCTCTGCTCTACAAAAAGCTGCCCTATGACGCGCAGAAGGATCTGCGCATGCTGACGATTGTGACCGACCTGCCGGTGGTGATGGAGGTGCATCCTTCGGTGCCGGCGAAGACGGTGCAGGAGTTCGTCGCCTACGCCAAGGCCAATCCCGGCAAGCTCAATTTCGGCTCGGCCGGCACCGGCGGCACCATCCATCTCGCCGGAGAAATGTTCAAGCAGATCGCCGGTGTCGACATGACCCACATCCCCTACAAGGGCGCGGGACCGGCGCTGACCGATCTGTTGTCCGGCAATATCCAGGTGATGTTCGACACGCTGTCCACTGCGCTGCCGCCGGTCAGAGCGGGCATGCTCCGCCCGCTCGGCGTGTCGTCGGCGCAGCGCAGTCCGGATCTGCCGGATGTCCCGACCGTGATCGAAAGCGGTTATCCGGACTATCAGGTCGGCGTCTGGTTCGGCCTGGCCGGACAGGCGAAGCTGCCGGAGGACATCGTGAAGAAGATCATGGCGAGCATGGACCGCGCGCTGGAGGATCCGGCGTTTCGCGCTTCGCTGGAGAAGATCGGCTTCCCGGTGCTGCGCCCGAAGACGCCGACGCAGATCGCGGAATTCGTTGACGAGGACCGGGCGCGGTGGTCGAAGGTGATCAAGGCGCAGAACATCTCGCTGGATTGAAACGGGATTGACCGATGGTTCGTGAAAGCGAGATCCGCGACGGCGAGAGCGCCGTCGATGCGCCGAAGCCTGTTCATGCCGGGCTGGTCTATATCGGCCGCATCCGCACGCCCTGGACGTCGCGGCTGGAGACGCCGCGGCAGGGCCGCCACGACGGCCCGGTATGCCGGCTGGAAATCTTCGAGCCCTGGGTGCCGGCGTTGCAGGGGCTCGATCTGTTCGAGCATCTCGAAGTGATCTACTGGCTGCATCTGTCGCGCCGCGACCTGGTGCTGCAAAGCCCGAAGAATGACGGCCGCGCGCGCGGTACCTTCTCGCTGCGCTCGCCGGTGCGGCCCAACCCAATCGGCACCTCAATGGTGAGGCTGATCGGCATCGAGGGTCCGACGGTGTTCGTGCGCGGCCTCGACTGTCTCGACGAGACGCCGCTCCTGGATCTCAAGCCCGACCGCTGCGAGTTCACCCCGCTGGCGCCGCCGCAGCCCGGCGATTTCCAGACGGGGTAGGTGGCGTTTTTTCACCTCGCCCCGCAAAGAGCGGGGCGAGGTGGCGCAGGGCCGGTGCGATCCGGTTACAGCGCCGCCAGCGCCGCGATCAGCTTCGTCGCATTGTCTTCCAGCACCTTGGGATCTTCCTTGCGCGTCGCGGGCGGCAGCAGGCCGACATTGTCGTGGCGGGGCATCACATGCATGTGCAGGTGGAACACGACCTGGCCGCCGGCTGCTTCCGAATATTGCGCGATGGTCATGCCGTCGGCGGCGAAAGCCGTTCGGGCCGCCGCTGCGATCCGGTGCGCGGTGCGGGCGACGTGGCCGTAATCGTCTGCCGTGATATCGAAAATGTTGCGCGCCGGCGCCTTGGGAATCACCAGCGTATGGCCGGGCGTGCGCGGCATGATGTCGAGGAAGGCGAGGGTGTGGTCGTCTTCATACACCTTGTAGCAGGAGAACTCGCCGCGCAGGATCTTGGCGAAGATGTTGCTGGGGTCATACGCGGTCATGGTGCCTCCCGGAGAATTTCGGCGACTGTCGCCGCCAACCTTGAATCGGTCAACCCGTACCGGCGCGTCAGGTCGGTTCTTCGTGGGTGCTGTGAATGTCACCCTTGCGGAACGGGCCGGCCTCGGTCAGTTCGCGCACCGCTTCCGCCACATGCGCGCGCTCATGTTTCAGATAATCCGCCACCGCGCGGCGGAAGCCGGGGTCGGCGATGTAATGTGCGGAGTAGGTGGTCTGCGGCAGGTATCCGCGCGCGATCTTGTGCTCGCCCTGCGCGCCGGCCTCGACGGTCTTCAGCCCGCGCTGGATCGCAAAGTCGATCGCCTGATAATAGCAGACCTCGAAATGCAGGAACGGGTGGTGCTCGACGGCGCCCCAGTGCCGGCCGAACAACGTGTCCGAGCCGATGAAGTTGATGGCGCCGGCGATCCAGCGGCCCTCACGCTTCGCCATGATCAGCACGACGTCGCGGGCCATGGTGGCGGCGATCTCGCTGTAGAAGGCGCGGGTCAGATAGGGCCGGCCCCATTTGCGCGACCCGGTCTCCATGTAGAAGGCGAAGAAGGCGTCCCACGCATCGTCGGTGATGTCATTGCCGGTCAGCGCGTGGATGGTGATGCCGTTCGCCAGCGCGTCGCGACGCTCGCGCTTGATCGCCTTGCGGTGGCGCGAGTTCAGGGTGGCGAGGAAATCGTCGAACGAGGCATAGCCGGGATTGTGGAAGTGAAACTGCTGGTCGGTGCGCTGCAGGAATCCCTTTTCGGCGAGAAACTTCC
This sequence comes from Tardiphaga sp. vice154, assembly GCF_007018645.1. Classification (NCBI taxonomy): domain Bacteria; kingdom Pseudomonadati; phylum Pseudomonadota; class Alphaproteobacteria; order Hyphomicrobiales; family Nitrobacteraceae; genus Tardiphaga; species Tardiphaga sp. vice154. The sequence goes on along the minus strand of NZ_CP041399.1, from coordinate 3,395,053 downwards.
ACTCGTTCTCTCGCGCAAAGGTGACGTGCACCGACGACGCGTCGGTCGCGTCGCACAGTCCGATCAGCCCGCCGGCCAGCGCCTGGCCGATGCGGTGGGCATCGGCGGGATCGCGGATCAGGAGGCGCGGGCCGGTCGCCGGGGTGAACGGAACCGAGGCCTGCAGCTTCGGATAATACTGGCCGCCGGCGCGCTCATAGGCGTCGGCCCAGCCGCGGTCGAACACGTACTCGCCCTGGGAATGCGATTTCAGATAGCACGGCACCACGCCGACGATGGCGGCATCGCGCTTCGCGATCAGGTGCCGCGGACCCCATCCGGTGCGCGCGCAGGCCGAATTCGATTTCTCGAGCGCGAGGAAGAAAGCGTGCGAAATGAATGGGTTATACGTCAAAGCCGAGGTGTTGGTGCGGGGCGTTGAAGGCGCGCACGAGGCTAGCGTGTCCAGCGATTCGAGTTCGCCAGCGTCGGCGCCGGAGGTGGCGCAGGCATCCCAGTCCACGGCCGGAATCTGGCTGATGGAGGAGACGGCTTCCAGCGTTATGTCCGACGAATTCATCAAGGCCCGGTCAGTTGCGATCGGCCATCGCGATGACCGTCCATAGATTTGTGCATCGCGGAGGTCAGCGCAAGGGCGGTCACGGTTCGGGGACGAAGCCCTCGAAAATCATCTGGTCGGCATGAGCCCTGGCGACAGCGCGCTGTTCCGGGGTGCGCACTGTCCAGGTCAGCAGCGCGCAGCCGAACAGATGACGCGCTATCCACGGCGCCGGGGCCGGCAAATCCTTCACCCAATAGGCCACGAAATGCGGCCGGGTGGTGAAAGCATGGCGAAGGCTTTGCATGCCGCGGCGCTGGGCCGGTGTCAGTTCCAGCCACTCGCCGTCGTCGTAGCGCCGCTGCGCGGTGATGCCGCGCGGCAGCGCCGGCAACAGCTGGCGCAGCGCCAGCACCTGGTCGGGATCGAACGACATCACGGCCACTGGGCCGGAATAGGATTTCAGGATTTCCGCCATCCGGCCAACGAGCTGGCGGTCGCCGTCGAAGTGACTTTTCACTTCCAGCACCAGCCCGACCCGGCCATCGACCAGCGCGCAGAGATCGGCGAGCGACATCATCCGCTCGTCGGTGTCCTTGAACGCCACCTGCTTCAGCTCGGCGGCGGTGTGGCTGCGCAGCGAGCCGGAGCCGATGGTGAGCCGGCCGAGATCGTCGTCGTGGTGGACCATCGCCTCGCCATCGGCGGACAGTTGCAGGTCGACCTCGATCGAGAAGTTGCCGGCGATCGCGGCGGCGATGGCGCCCGGCATGTTCTCGACCACGCCGCGGGCGCGGTCATGCAGGCCGCGATGCGCGACCGGGCGGGCGGTGAGCCAGGCGGGAGCGTGCATCGCAGGTTCTCTGGTTAGGCGACCTCGAACACGCCGTCGACCTCGACGGCGCAATCGGCGGGCAGGGAGGCCACGCCGACCGCGGCCCGGGCATGCCGGCCCTTGTCGCCGAACGCCGCGACCATCAGGTCGGAAGCGCCGTTGATGACCTTCGGCGCATCGACGAAGTCGGGGGTGGAGTTGACGAAACCGCCGAGACGGACCACGCGCACCACCTTGTCGAGATCGCCCAGCGCGGCCTTGACCTGGGCCAGCAGGTTGATGGCGCAGCCCCGGGCGGCGTTGACGCCCTGGTCGAGCGTGACGCCGGCGCCGAGCTTGCCCTTGGCGATCAACTGGCCGTCCGCGCCCATGCAGATCTGGCCGGAGACGAACAGCAGATTGCCGGTCCGCACGAAGCCGACGTAATTCGCCACCGGGCTGATCGGCTCATGGATCGTCACACCGAGGGCTGCCAGTTTCTGCTCGACCGTTCCTGCCATTACCGTCTCCGTTCTGAAAATTGCGTCCGAACCGTCCGCGTGCCGCGTCGGGCGGCCTGTTTCACCCATCGCGTCCTGTCATGCAAGCAACCACGGGTGACGCCCGGCGCCGACAGGGAACGCCTCGGTAGCATCAAATTCACGACAATGGACCGGCATATTTCGGTCGTCGCCAATTCCGGCCGCAGTTGCGGCGCAATGGGGCGCTCTTTAGTATCGTCACTCAGCAGTCAGGGAACCCGCATGCGCCGATCAGCCTCTCTTTCCTGCATTCAAGCCGGTGCCGTGGCGCTGGCGCTGATGGGTCTCGGCGGCGCGGCGAAGGCCGCGGCCCCCGTGCCGTTCATGGCGCATCAGGCGCTGTATGAATTGAAGCTGCTGAAGTCGCGCGGCAATGCCAGCGTCAATTCCGCCAGCGGGCGCATTCTGTATAATTTCACCGGCAGCGCCTGCGAGGGCTACACCTCGGATTTCCGCCAGGTCTCGGAGCTGGAAACCGGCGAGGGCAAGAACACGCTGAGCGATTTGCGCTCGACGAGCTGGGAAGACGGCGCCGGCAAGAGCTATCGTTTCAAGATCGACACTCGCATGAACGACGGCGACCCCAGCGTGATCGACGGCATCGCCGAGCGCGAGGGCGATCACGTCACCGTCAAGCTCAAGCAGCCGGTGGTGAAGACCCTCACGCTCGATGGCTCGACCGTGTTTCCGACCGAGCAGATCCACCGCATTATCGCCGCGGCGCGCGACGGCAAGTCGCTGCTTGAGCTCAAGGTCTATGACGGCTCCGACACCGGCGAGAAGGTCTACAACACGCTGACGGTGATCGGGGCCGCGATCCCCGGCGACCGCGCCGGTGCCGAGCCCGATGCCTCGACCACGTCCGACGCGATGAAGCCGCTGACCCGCTGGCCGGTGACGGTGAGCTATTATGACGAAACCGCCAAGCCGAACAGCGGCGAGCAGACGCCGGTCTATGCGATGTCGTTCGAGCTGTACGAAAATGGCGTGTCGCGCTCGCTGGTGCTGGACTACAATGATTTCGTGATCGGCGGCACCATGGGCAAGTTCAACGTGAAGGACAGCAAGCCCTGCAAGTGATGAGCGTAGCCCGGATGACAATCCGGGGCCGGGCCATCCACTATTGATGCTGTTCCCGGATTGCGTCGCCTCGCCGCCATGCGGCGCGTCGACTTCATCCGGGCTACAAGTTACGAACTCTTTACCGGCCCCTCATAGGCAATGCCGCGGATCACCGCCGCGTCGCCGAACTTCTTGCGCAACCCGTCCATCGCGCGCTCGGCATCGGCGGAGCGGCGGTCGATCATGTCGGTGTCGCCGGCCTGCGAGCCCGGCTGCAGCGCGCTGACGCCGGTGCCGATCAGGCGGAAGGCGGTGCCGTCGATCTCCTTCGCAAGCATCTCGCGCGAGATCGCAAAGATCTTCGCCGCGAGCTGGGTGGGGGAATGGATCGATTGCGAGCGGGTGCGCTGGCGGAAATCCGCGGTCTTCAGTTTCAGGGTCACCGTGGTGCCGGCCACTTCCCCGCTCTTCAGTCGCGACGATACCTTCTCCGACAGCCGCCACAGGATCTTCTCCAGTGTGGCGAAGTCGCGGATGTCCTCATTGAAGGTGGTCTCATTGGAGATCGTCTTGGCGTTACGATCGGCCACAACCTTGCGGTCGTCGATGCCGCGCGCCAGCCGCCATAGCCGGCGGCCTTCGCCGCCGAACTGCTTCATCAATTCAAGCTCGTCGGCCTTCTGCAGGTCGCCGATCTTGCGGAAGCCACGCTGCGAGAGCCGTTCGGCGGTGGCGGGGCCGACGCCGAAGATGAAGCCGACCGGGCGGTCGGCCAGCATCGCGCAGGCATCCGCCTGGTCGAGCACGGCGAAGCCGCGCGGCTTGTCGAGATCGCTAGCGATCTTGGCCAAAAACTTGTTCACCGACAGGCCCACCGAAACCGTGATGCCGATGTTGCGCTCGATCTCTGCGGCAAACTTCGCCAGCACCTTGGCCGGGATCATGCCGTGGACGCGTTGCGTGCCGGCGAGATCGAGGAAGGCCTCGTCGATCGACAGCGGCTCGACCAACGGCGTCAGCGCCTGCATCGCATGGCGCACCTCGCGGCCAACGCGGACGTACTTGGCCATGTCGGGTTTGACCACCGCGGCTGCGGGGCACAGTTCCAGCGCCTTGAACATCGGCATTGCCGAGCGGATACCATAGGTGCGGGCGATATAGCAGGCGGCCGACACCACGCCGCGCTTGCCGCCGCCGATGATGACCGGGCGGTCGGCCAGTTCCGGATTGTCGCGCTTCTCCACCGTGGCGTAGAAGGCGTCGCAATCGATATGGGCCATCGTCAAAGCGGGCAGGGCATGGTGGCGCACCAGCCGCGGCGAGCCGCAGGCGGTGCAGCGCCTCGCGGCGATATTCTGGTCGGCAAGGCAATCCCGGCAGAAGCAGCGCGGTCCGCTCGTTTCTGTCGGGGCGGGAATCACGGGATGTCGCGCTCGAGCCTGGGATCGCCGAGTGCCTGCCGGGCGGCTGCAATGGTCGTCGGATGCAACTGGGACGAGGCCGAAAACGCCTGCACCGTCTCGTCGTCGCGCAGCACGAAATCCAGCACGCTGACGAGAAACTGCGGGTCCTTGGCGGCGGAGCGCAGCGTCTCCGGGCCGATTCCGCTCTCGGACAGGAACAAACCCAGCCGCTCAGGCTCGCCGGCCACGAAGGATAGCGCCTGAATGGCAACGATTTCAGCGACTTGTCCCGGGTGCTGGGAGCGCTTTTTTAGCATGGCTGTTTGCCTTTCCGTAACTAATCGTCTCTAGTTTACCATCATGCCCGAGTCACCGGGGCGTTGCCAGCAACTGGCCGATGCCGACGGACAACGGGCGCTCCGGCAGGGGTGGTCGGGGACACTCCGGGCCGCAACTGAGTTCCCCTTGCAGGTTGTATCGCGCGTGCGGCAGAGCAATGTCGTTCGGCGCACATCGAGAACGTTATCGTTCAGGATTGGAGGGCGGGATGGCTAAAACCGTCCTGATCGTGGAAGATAATGAGCTCAATATGAAGCTCTTCCGCGATCTGCTTGAAGCGCATGGCTATCTGACCATCGGTACCAGCAATGGTTACGAGGCGCTCGAGATCGTTCGCAAGCAACGTCCCGATCTCGTGTTGATGGACATCCAGTTGCCGCAGGTGTCCGGCCTCGAAGTGACACGCTGGATCAAGGACGATCCGGGGCTGCGCATGATACCGATCGTCGCCGTCACCGCCTTCGCCATGAAGGGCGATGAAGAGCGCATCCGCGAGGGCGGCTGCGAAGCCTATTTATCCAAGCCTATTTCAGTCGGCAAATTTATCGAGACCGTTCGTCGGTTTATCGGTTAGGGGGTCTCGATGTCCGCGCGTATCCTGGTCGTCGACGACATCCCCGCCAACGTCAAGCTGCTCGAAGCCCGTCTCTCGGCCGAATATTTCGACGTTACCACCGCATCGTCGGGCGCCCAGGCGCTGGAGATCTGCGCGCGCTCCGAATGCGATCTGATCCTGCTCGATGTGATGATGCCGGACATGGACGGCTTCGAGGTCTGCCGCAGGCTGAAGGCCAATCCGAAGACGCATTTCATTCCGGTGGTGATGGTCACCGCGCTGGACAGTCCGGCCGATCGCGTGCGCGGCCTCGAGGCCGGCGCCGATGATTTCCTGACCAAGCCGGTGGCGGACGCCGTGCTGATTGCGCGGGTCCGTTCGCTGACGCGGTTGAAGATGATGACCGACGAGTTGCGGATGCGCGCCATCACCTCGCTGGAGATTGGCGTGCAGGCGCCGGAGCGCTCGGCGGTGGCCGATCCGGGCATGGGCGGGCGCATTCTGCTGGTCGATGACCGGCCGTCGTCCTATGAGCGGCTGGCGCCGATCCTGAGCGCCGAGCACCATGTCGATGTCGAACCCAATCCTGCGGACGCCCTGTTTCATGCAGCGGAAGGTAATTACGACCTGCTGATCGTTTCGCTCGGCCTGGAGAGTTTCGACGGCTTGCGGCTGTGCAGCCAGGCGCGTTCGCTGGAGCGCACGCGGCAGGTGCCGATCCTGGCGATCGCGGATGCCGACAATGATGCGCGGATGCTGCGTGGCCTCGAAATCGGCGTCAACGACTACCTGTTGCGCCCGGTCGACAAGAACGAGCTGCTGGCGCGCGCACGGACGCAAGTCAGGCGTCGCCGCTACACCGACCATCTGCGCGACAATGTGCAGAACTCGATCGAGATGGCGATCACCGACGGTCTCACCGGGCTGCATAATCGCCGCTACATGGAGAGCCATCTCGAAACGCTGGCGGAGCAGGCCGCAAACCGCGGCAAGCCGCTGGCGGTGCTGATGCTCGACATCGACTTCTTCAAGTCGATCAACGACAACCACGGCCATGATTGCGGCGACGACGTGCTGCGGGAATTCGCCGTGCGGATCCGCAAGTCGATCCGCGGCATCGATCTGGCGTGCCGCTACGGCGGCGAGGAATTCATCATCGTGATGCCGGAGACCGACCTCAAGGTCGCCGGCATGGTCGCCGAACGTCTGCGCCGCGCCATTGCCGGCGAGCCCTTCGCGATCGACAAGGGCAACAAGCACATCGAGGTGACGATCTCGATCGGTCTGTCGACGCTGGAAATCAAGGGCGAGCCGGTCGCCGACGTCCTCAAGCGCGCCGACGTGGCTTTGTATCGCGCCAAGCATGACGGTCGTAACCGGGTGGTCTCGGCGGCGGCTTGAGTTTCCTTTTCTTACCCTCCCCTGGAGGGGGAGGGTCGAATAGATCGCACGGAGTGCGATCTATTCGGGGTGGGGTGAGTAGCGAAACGACGGAGCTTCGCCATTCACCCCACCCCGTCTCGCATCGCGCTGCGCGCGACTGCTCGCCGACCCTCCCCCTCCAGGGGAGGGTAAGAAGACGGCGCAGCCGTCTGAACTTCCCACAACGAAAAACGGAGCCTTTCGGCTCCGTTCGATCGTCAGCAGCTGAAAACATCGCTTACTTGATCTTGGATTCCTTGAACTCGACGTGCTTGCGCGCGACGGGGTCGTACTTCTTCTTGACCATCTTGTCGGTCATGGTGCGCGAGTTCTTCTTCGCAGTGTAATAAAAGCCGGTGTCCGCGGTGGAAACGAGCTTGATCTTGATGGTGACCGCCTTGGCCATGTGAAAACCTCTGATGTCAGGAATCGGTGACAGCCAGAGCACTGGCCGCGTTGCGCGCAACCTAGCCTCGAATGCCCCAAAGTCAAGGTTGGCGGTCCGGAAAAGCGCCCATCCGGCGTCTCAGGCGGGAAAGAAGCGGTTTTTCGGTCGGGGCAGGCCCGGATTGTCCCGTAGCGTGGCACCTTCCTCTTCGGCGCGGAAGATTCCGCGTCGTCGCAGTTCCGGCACCACTCGATCGACGAAGGCATCCAGGCCCTCCGGCAGAAACGGGAACAGGATGCGGAAACCGTCGCAGGCCTCCGTCACCAGCCATTCTTCCATCTGGTCGCCAATGGTCTGCAGCATGCCGACGAAGGTTGCGCCGTAGCCGCCTCGCCCTGCGCGAGCAGGCGCGCCGCAAGGTCGATGACGTGCGGACGGCGCTCTCGCTGGTATTGGTTGGCGGGATCCCGGGCAGGGGGCAGGAAAAAATCCTACATGCCGATTGCGACATCGTCGAACGCGCGCGGCGCAACTGACGTTTCGCCCTTCCAACTTCCTGATGCTGATACCGAAAGATTGCGACGCCAGCGGCCGGAAGAATCCGGCGCTCACGCGGGAAGAAGATTGTTGCGGTTCAAGCAAGGCAAGGTGGACTGCCGCGACGGCGGCGGACAACGGGAGATCAGGCGTCGCTCGGTCCTGCAGCGGTCAGAACATCGTGGTGCGCGATTCGCTCGCCATCAGCTCTTCGTTTTCCGCAAGCTGGATCCACGATACCGCCAGGTCGAGCATCGCGCGGACCTTTTCGTGGTCGTCCTCCACGCTGGCGCGCTGGCCGAGCGCGGATGCTTTCTGGCGGTATCGGAGCGAATCCGGCGTGAAGGTCGAAACATCGACGACGTCTTCGAACGAATGCATTTGCCCCATTGTCGTTAGCTCCTCGCCTCCAGAGGTGTGTAAGTGGCAGCGGCAAACGATTGGGTTAAAATAACTGTGAAAATAGATCGCAGTTCAATATTAGCACTCAGCCTTCGCCGGGTAGCATATCAAGCTGCATCTTGCCACTATACCAATGGAAAAACGGCAGAGGCGCATGATGGTTCAATGGACCAGTACTTAGCCGCTTCTGCAATTGATTCAGAACATTTTTTGTCATCGCGTGGGCATCGGCCAGATGTTCGGAGCCGAGTTCGACCCATAGCAACTCTACCAGTTCCGCGTCGGCGTGTATGACGCCTTCGATACGATGTGCGATAGCGGACACATCAGCGGTAAAGAAGCGTGTATCGAACCGCTTGATCCGGCCGGGCGGCGTGATGGCGCGCGCGATCAGAAACAGTCCGGACGGATCGGGCAGCAGGCCGGCATCGTTGAACGCCGACCATGCGCCAGACAGTTTTTTGGGCTGGCCTTCGACCTTGCGGCCGAGACAGAGCCCGGTTTCCTCGCAAGCTTCCCGGATAGCGGCGACGGCCAGAGAACGCGCGCGCGAAGGGGCGGTCTTCGGACTACCCTTGGCGAGATTGGCTTCGAGCTCGGGCGGGAGGGGGGCTGCGATCGGGATCTTGCTGTCGGTCTTGTCGACACTGCCACCAGGAAAGACGTACTTGCCGGGCATGAACACGACATTGGCGTGACGCTTGCCGACCAGCACTTTCGGGATTGTTCCGGACCGGTCGACCAGCATCAACGTCGCGGCGTCTCGCGGACGCTTGTAGGGATGGTGATCTGCTTCCTTGCCGAGCTGTACGTCGCTCATGCCGCCCTCGTTTTTGATTTTCTTGATTGATGTCTAAACAGGACGGCCAGCGTATCAGTCGTGGTCGCCGTCGCCAAATCCGTGCATGCGGAACGCCCATTGCAGGCCGACCACCGCGCCCTTGACGGGTTGCAACAAAGCAAGCGACGCGATCAGCGTGAATGGCAGGTAGATGGATAGTTGCAGCCAGATCGCCGGCGAATAGTCGGTCTCGATCCACAGGATCACCGGTACCAAGAGGTGGCCGACGATCACGATGACGAGATAGGCCGGCAGGTCGTCGGCGCGGTGCGCGGAAAAATCCTGCGCGCAGACCGAGCAGTGATCGTCGACTTTCAGGAAGGCGCGAAACAGTTTGCCTTCGCCGCAGTTCGGGCAGCGGCCGATCAAGCCGCGCTTCATTGCGGTCCACACGTTGCGCTTGGCACTGGGGTCCAGCGCGGAGGTCCAGGTTTTTTCTGGCAAGGTTTTTGTCGGTGAATCGTTCATGACGACTTCCTCTTCTTCGTGGGCTTGCCGGCATTTGCTGGGCCGGTGGTGCTGGCACCCCCATTGCCGGCTTCGGCCTTGGCCTTCAATCGGGCATTTCGTCCAAGCTTGATCTTCTTCGGCGGCTTGGCCGGCTTGGATGAGGGGCCCTTCGAAGTTCCCTTTGTCGACTTGCCGCCCGGAGCCCGGCCAATACCGGCTGACCGATCTCCTTCGGACTTGCGGCGGGGGCCTTTGCGCTCAACGCGGCCTTCCGAAAGTAGTTCAAATCGCAAAGCGCCGGCCACCGGCGCCGCTTCCACCAGGCGGACATCGACGACGTCCCCGAGCCGGTGCATAGCGCCGCTGCGCGTGCCGACCAGCGCGTGGCGCGCCTCGTCATAGTTAAAATATTCGGTGCCGAGCGTGCGGATCGGGATCAGGCCGTCGGCGCCGGTATCGGAGAGCTTCACGAACAGCCCGGCGCGGGTGACGCCGGAGATGCGGCCCTGGAAGGTCGCGCCGATACGGTCGGCGAGGAAGTGCGCGATCAGTCGGTCCGAGGTTTCGCGCTCGGCCTTCATGGCGCGGCGTTCGGTGACGGAAATCTGCGCGGCGACTTCCGCCAGCGTCTCCGGCGTCTCGGTGTCCGGCAATTCGCCTTCGCCGAGGCCGAGGCCGCGGATCAGCGCGCGATGCACGATAAGATCTGCGTATCGCCTGATAGGAGAAGTGAAATGAGCGTAGCGGCGCAGGTTGAGGCCGAAGTGTCCGTAGTTGTCGGAGGAGTATTCGGCCTGCGCCTGCGAGCGCAGCACGACTTCGTTCACCAGCGGTTCGGAATCGTGGCCCTTGACCTTGGCCAGCACGCCGTTGAACAGCGACGGCCGCAGCGCACCCTGCTTGGCGAACGGCAGGTCGAGCGTCTTGAGGAATTCCTGCAGGTTGTGAACCTTCTCCTGCGAGGGCTCGTCATGCACGCGGTAGATCAGCGGCAGCGCTTTCTTTTCCAGCATCTCGGCCGCAGCGACGTTGGCCAGGATCATGAACTCTTCGATGAGTTTATGCGCGTCCATGCGTTCCGGCACGATAACGCGATCGACGGTACCGTCGGGCTTCAAGAGGATCTTGCGTTCGGGGATGTCGAGGTCGAGCGGATCGCGTTCGTCGCGCGCCAGTTTTACCACGGCGTAAGCGGCGTACAGCGGCTTCAGGATCTGCTCGAGAATGGGGCCGGTGGTGTCGTCGGGATGGCCGTCGATCGCCGCCTGCGCCTGCGCGTAGCTCAGCTTGGCGGCCGAGCGCATCAGGATGCGGTGGAAGGTATGCGAGCGTTTGCGGCCATCAGGGCCGATCACCATGCGCACCGCGAGCGCGCCGCGCGCTTCGCCGGGCACCAGCGAACACAGGTTGTTGGAGATCCGCTCCGGCAGCATCGGCACGACGCGGTCGGGGAAATAAACCGAGTTGCCGCGCGTCAGCGCGTCGCGGTCGAGCGCCGAACCCGGCCGCACGTAGAACGCGACATCGGCGATCGCCACGGTGACGATCCAGCCACCGTCGTGGTCGGGATCGGGCTCGGCATAGACCGCGTCGTCATGGTCCTTGGCGTCCGGCGGATCGATCGTGATCAGCGGCACGGCGCGCCAGTCCTCACGGCCGGAAAGTGTAGCAGGCTCGGCCGCTTCGGACTCGGTGATCGCGGCGGCGGAGAATTCTTGCGGGATTTCGTGGCTGTGGATCGCAATCAGGCTGACGGCCTTTTCGGTCGATAGCGAGCCGAGCCGCTCCTTCACCTTGCCGGAGGCCAGGCCATAGCCGCGGGTATGGATCAGGTCGACGCTGACCAGGTCGCCGTCTTCGGCGCCGTTGCGGTCGCGCTCGGCAATGTTGAGCTCGCCGCGGCCGGCCTGCTTCTTGTCGACCGGGATCAGCCGGCCGCCGCCGCCCGGCAGCTCGCGGAAAATGCCGAGCAAGCGTGCCTTGGCCTTGTCGACGACCTTGATGACCCGGCCGCGATAGGCGGTGGCGTCGCCTTCCGCCTCGATCTGCTCGATGCGCAGCATGGCGCGATCGCCGACGCCGGCCGCGGTGCCGGGCAGGGGACGGCGCGGGGTGTGGATGCGGATCTTTGGCGTCGCGCCCTGGGTGGCCTCGTCCCACTCGGTCGGCGTCGCCAGCAACTCGCCGTCGCGGTCTCGCGTGACAATATCGACCAGCATGGTCGGCGGCAGCACCGCCGCCTCGTGCACCCGTCGTCCCTGCTTGGCAATCACGCCTTGCTCGGCGAGCTCGCGCAGAATCTGTTTCAGCTCGATGCGGGCGGCATTCTTCAGGCCGAATTCCCGCGCGATCTCGCGGGTGCCGATCTTGCCGGGGTTGGTACGAACGAACGCGACGATCGCATCCCGGGTTGGAAAGCCGTTATCCCGTTTCTTGCTCACAATTATCCGTTCTTGCTGGCGCTTTTCTTCGCAGCAGGTTTTGCGACCTTCTTGGCCGGCGAGGTTTTCGCCGTCACCGGCGCGCGCGCCGGACTGGCGGCCGCGCTTTCGGCCTTCGGCTTGGCAGCCGCTTTCTTGGCAACGGCCTTCTTGGCCGTGGCCTTCTTCTTCGGTGCCGCCTTCTTGGCAGGCTTGGCATCCGCGTCGTCAGACTTTGCCGCGGCCTTCTTGGCCGGTGCTTTCTTGGCGACGGCCTTCTTGGCGGCGCGCTTCGGCTTCTTGCCGCCGCCCTTGGCGGCGCGCTCGTCGATCAGCGCGATGGCTTCTTCCAGCGTGATGGTCTCCTGCGTCTTGTCGCTGGGGATCGTCGCGTTGACGCCGCCGGCGGTGACATAGGCGCCGTAGCGCCCGCCCTTGACGGCCACGCCGCCGAGCGTCGGATGCTCGCCGAGCGGCTTGCCGGGATCGGCGCCGAACTTGCGACCGCTCGGACCCTTCAGGATCTTCTCGGCAATCAGCGTCACGGCGCGGTTGAGCCCGATGTCGAACACTTCGTCGCCGGCTTCCAGGCTGGCATAGGTTTTTTCATGGCGCACGAACGGCCCGAAGCGGCCGAGGCCTGCGGTGATCGGCTCGCCGGTCTCCGGGTGCTTGCCGACTTCACGCGGCAGTGACAGCAGTTTCAGCGCGAGATCGAGTTCGACATCGCTTGGCGACGTATCCTTCGGAATCCCGGCGCGCTTCGGCTTCTCGCCCTCGGCGTAGTCCTTGACGTCGCCGAGCTGGATATAGGGTCCGAACCGGCCGGCCTTCACGGCGACGTCGCGATCGGTCAGCGGGTCCTTGCCGAGAATACGGTCGGCCGTCGCGCCGGAATCCGCCGCGAGCGGGCGGGTGTAGCGGCACTCCGGGTAATTCGAGCAGCCGACGAAGGCGCCGAACTTGCCGGCCTTGAGATTCAATTTGCCGGTGCCGCAGGTCGGGCACTGGCGCGGATCGCCGCCGTCTTCGCGCGGCGCATAGATGTGCGGCCCGAGCATGTCGTCGAGCGCGTCCAGCACCTGGGTGACGCGCAGGTCCTTGATCTCGTTGACCGCGCCGATGAAGTCGGTCCAGAAGTCGCGCAGCACCTCTTGCCAGGAGATCTCGTTGTTGGAGATGCGGTCGAGGTTCTCTTCCAGCGCCGCCGTGAAGTCGTACTCCACGTAGCGCGCGAAGAAGTTCTCCAGGAAGGCGACGACGACGCGGCCCTTGTCCTCGCCGTAGAGGCGCTTCTTCTCGAGCCGGACGTAGCCGCGGTCCTTCAGTACCTGCAGGATCGACGCATAGGTCGAGGGCCGGCCGATCGAAAGCTCTTCCATCCGCTTCACCAGGGACGCTTCCGAGAAGCGCGGTGGCGGTTCGGTGAAGTGCTGGGTTACGGCGAGATTCTCTTTCTTCAGCGTCTCGCCTTCGCTCATGGCGGGCAGGCGGCGCGAATCCTCGTCGTCGGTGTCGTCGTCCTTACCTTCCTGGTAGACCGCGAGAAAGCCGTCGAACTTCACCACCTGGCCGGTGGCGCGCAATTCCAGCACGCGGGCGCCGGCCTTGGCGGAGATGTCCACCGTGGTGCGCTCCATCTCGGCGGATTCCATCTGGCTGGCGATGGTGCGGACCCAGATCAGCTCATAGAGCCGCGACTGGTCGTTATCGAGACGGCCGCGCAACGAGGCGGGGCGGCGCGACAGATCTGTCGGGCGGATCGCTTCATGCGCCTCCTGGGCGTTCTTGGCCTTGGTCGAGTATTGCCGCGCGACGTCGGGAACGTATTTCTTACCGTAGTCTTCGCCGATCACTTCGCGGGCCTGGATGATCGCCGAGCCGTCGATCTGCACGCCGTCGGTTCGCATATAGGTGATGAGACCGGTGGTCTCGCCGCCGATGTCGATGCCTTCATAGAGCCGCTGCGCGATCCGCATGGTGTGCGCCGGCGCGAAGCCGAGCTTGCGGCTGGCTTCCTGCTGCAGCGTCGAGGTCGTGAACGGCGCCTGCGGATTGCGGCGTGCGGGCTTGGCTTCGACGGTGGTCACTTCGAATTTGGCGGCGTCGATCGCCTTGCGGAAATCCTCGGCTTCCTCGCCGGTGCCGATGTCGAGCCGCTGGATCTTCTTGCCGTCGGCGCCGATCAGGCGCGCTTCAAAGCTCTCGCCGCGCGGCGTCGCCAGCGTGGTGACCAGCGACCAGTATTCGCGGGGCACGAACTTTTCGATTTCGAGTTCGCGGTCGCATACCAGCCGCAGCGCGACCGACTGCACGCGGCCGGCGGAGCGTGCGCCGGGCAGTTTCCGCCACAGCACCGGAGACAGCGTGAAGCCGACCAGATAGTCCAGCGCGCGGCGCGCCATGTAGGCGTCGACCAGCGCGCCATCGATCTGGCGCGGGTTCTTCATCGCTTCCGTCACCGCCTGCTTGGTGATGGCGTTGAACACGACGCGCTCGATCTTGTGGTCCTTGATCGCACGCTTCTCTTTCAGCACTTCGAGCACGTGCCAGGAGATTGCCTCGCCTTCGCGGTCCGGGTCGGTCGCGAGGATCAGTTTGTCGGCGCCCTTGAGCGCCTTGGCGATGTCATTAAGGCGGCCGGCAGCCTTGGGATCGACCTCCCAGATCATCTGGAAATTGGCATCCGGATCGACCGATCCGTTCTTGGCAGGAAGGTCGCGCACATGGCCGAACGACGCCAGCACCTCGTAGTCAGGCCCGAGATACTTGTTGATCGTCTTGGCTTTGGAGGGCGACTCGACAATGACGATATTCATGTCATTCCAATAGCTTAAGGGAGAAAGACGGGCCGGGATCGCGAGAGTCGCGGCGGCCGTTTCGCGGCGAACATGGGTGTGAAGGGGGTCTGTGTCAAATTTTGTGTTGGAACTCGGGCGCAGCAATGCAACCGAACCTATCTCAAAAGTTGTTATATGCATCCAATGGTTGCATTTTCGACAGGAGTTGGATTAGGCTTTTCATCGGCCGTTCGCGACCGCTCGGGAAGGACATGCAATGCCGTCACCATCCGGAAACGATGCTTCGCACCGCCGCGGGCCGTCCGGGGACGGTGGCCCGGAGGAGGCAGCGCTCTATATAAAGAGTACCATCGTGGATCTGTCGCAGATGGCGCGGCGACACGGCCACGACATGCTCGGCTATCTGCTCGACATGGCGGTGATGGAAGCCGACGAGGTCGCGCGGGATCGCTTCAAAGGGTAGCGAGGTTCAGATCATCGACACCAGCCCGCCGCCGTGGCGCTCCAGCCTGCCGGCCAGTTCAAGCTCCAGCAGCACGGTCCGCACGATCGCGGGCGAGGCGCTGCTGAGCCGGATCAGGTCGTCGATGCCGACCGGGCTTGGGCCGAGCAGGGCGACGATCCGCGCGCGGTCGCTATGGTCGGGCTCGTCGAACGACGCGATCTCTTCCGGCTCGCGGCCGGGCAGTTCGACCGGGCGATCCATGATCGGTGTGACCGCGTTGATGACATCCGCGGCCTCGGTGACCAGGGCGGCGCCCTGCTTGATCAGGTCATTGGTGCCGGCGGCGCGCGGGTCGAGCGGCGAGCCCGGCACGGCGAACACCTCGCGACCCTGTTCGGCAGCGATCCGGGCGGTGATCAGCGATCCCGACCGGTGCGCCGCCTCGATCACCACGACGCCGAGCGAGACCCCGGAGATTAGCCGGTTGCGGCGCGGAAAATCCCGCGCCCGCGGCACATGGCCCATCGGCATTTCCGAGATCGCGCCGCCCTTTTCGAGCAGCGCATAGAGCAGGTCCTCGTGCTCCGGCGGATAGATCCTGTCGTGGCCGCCGGCCAGCACCGCCAGCGTGCCGGAGCGGAGGCTGGCGCGGTGCGCCGCCTGGTCGATGCCGCGGGCGAGGCCGGAGGCAATGACGAAGCCGGCGTCGCCGAGATCATGCGCGAGCCTTTCGGCGAATTTCAGCCCGGCGCCGGAGGCGTTGCGCGAGCCGACGATGGCGATCATCGGCCGCATCGCGGCTTCAAGGCGACCGCGCACGCCGAGTAACGGCGGCGCGTCGTCTATCCCGGCCAACCGCGGCGGATAGCCGGCCTCGCCGGGCGCCAACAGCGAAACGCCGAATTTTCGCGAAGCGGCCAGCTCTCGCTTGGCATCGTCCTCGCCAAAAATCCGGCCGGGCCGGGCGGCACCGCCGCGCCGTGCCAGATCGGGCAGACGCTCAAGCGCCGCACGCGCGCTGCCGAAATGATTGACCAGCGACCGGAAGGTGCGCGGCCCGACATTGTCACTGCGGATCAACCGCAACCAGTCGATCCGCTGGGCGTCGGAGAGATGAATGGTGGTGGGTTGGTTGTTGTCCACGCGGCCCCCTGCGGGACAGCATCGCGCAACTTAAAAGTGCGCGCAACCATTTCGGCTCGCCATGGCGAGGGGTTTCACGGCTTCGACGGCAGGCTTCTTTACGGCTCGCCGGCCGAAGTCGTCTCGAAAAGTCCGGTCGGAAAACCGTCGAGACTGACCTGGTTCTTCTCCCGCCAATAGGCTTCGATCCCGTCGACGCCCTTGGCCCTGGCCCAGGCATCCATCTGGGTGCGTTCCTCCTGGTATTCGAACAGCGGCACGCCGTAGCCGCAGGAGGTCTGCACCAGATCGAAATCGAGGCGGACCATCTGGCGGGCACCAAGCGGCACATCACCCTTGAACTGTTCCTGCAAAAGGCTGCCGAATTCATCGCTGTCGCGGTGAATGACGCGCCCCTTGCCAAACAGCCGCATGATCAGCGGCGGGCCGGCGACGGCGCAGAACATGATCGTCAGGCGGTCGCTGATCCGTAGATGGGCGGCGGTTTCGTTGCCGCTGCCGCTGCGGTCGAGATACATCGCGGCATTGTCGCCCAGAACCCGGAACATGTCGGTGCTGCGAGGCGACATGTTGACATGTCCGGTCGGCGCCGCCGACGCGGTGAAGAACATGTGTTGGGCCGCAATGAAGCGATGGTGATGCGGTTCGAGAGTCGGAAAAAATTTGGCCATGACCGATCATAGGAACAGCTCCGCGAGCTGCCAAGATCGGCATTGCAAAGAGTTTGTGACAGGCTCGGCGTAGAATTACGGACCAGGCTTGCGGACCGCCACGGCGGCTTCGTTGCGACGCAGGAAGGGGAGTGTGAACGGCGCGTCGTAGTTCAGCGCATAGGTGTCCCCGACGGGCCGCCATTGCGAGGTTTTCAGGAGCTCAAGCAACTCCGCCTGCCGCTCGGCGAAATCGCGGCCCGAGCCGGAGAACCGCAAGGCGGCGATGGTTTCGGCCGGCACGGTTATGATCTGTACCCGCTGATCGGCCGGCGCCGGCGCGGTCTGCAGCGTGTAGATCGCCGGAAGAAAGAACTGCATCTGCACGGCGCCACTGGTTTCCGCGGCCTGTACCGGCGTCGTCATGGCAAGTCGGCTGGGCCGCACGTCGACCGGCGTGGTCATGGCAATCCGGTCTGCCGCTCCGCCGGCGCCTGCGTTTGCACCGGCAATATAGTTGAACAACAATTGAAACGCTTCGCTGCGCCCGGCATTGCCGGGCCTGGCGACCACCGCTTGCGCCGTCAGGCGCGGACCGTAGCTGCGGATTTCGACGCGGTCGCCGATCCGCTCGATCACCTCAAAGCGCGGCTCCTCGTACAGCCGGATGCCGAACACGCCGAGCGCGGACTCGATCGCCAAGGTCGCGTAATAGCTGAAGGCCTGCCACATACTGCAATCTCCACCGCGCGACATGCGCGATCGTGCCTCGGCGCTTGTTGATTCAAGGTGGGAGCGGGGTCGACGATGGTCAAGCGGCTTCGCCTGGTGCGGTCGCGCGGCTAGGTCTTCGCGCCGATCTTGCCTTCGGTGCCGGCCTGCAGCCGCTTGATGTTTTCGCGGTGCATGAACCAGAGCAGGGCGGTCAAAATCGTCGTCAGCACGGCGAGTTGAGGTGCCTTGGCCCACCACAGGAAGATCGGCGTGATGACGCTGGCGGTGAGGGCCGCGAAGGACGAGTAGCGCGAGGCGAAGGCGGAGGCGAGCCACGCCATGCAGAAGATCAGCGCGGCCGGCCAGAACAGGCCGAGCATGATGCCGATATAGACCGCCACGCCCTTGCCGCCCTTGAAGCCGAGCCAGACCGGGAAGAGGTGGCCGAGGAACGCGAACAGCCCGGCGACCATCGCCGCGTCCGGGCCGCCGACATTGCCGGCGATGATCACCGCTACGGTGCCCTTCAATGCATCGAGCAGCAGCGTCGCCGCGGCCAGCCCCTTGCGGCCGGTGCGCAGCACATTGGTGGCGCCGATATTGCCGGAGCCGATGGTGCGGATGTCCTGCGTGCCGGCAAGCTTGGTCAGCACGAGCCCGAACGGGATCGAGCCGAGGAAATAGCCGAGCGCTGCGGCAAAAACATAAACGACAATCATTGCGACCTACACATGTTCATACACCGTGCGTCCGCCGACAATCGTACGCGCGACGCGACCGGTAAAGCGGGCCTCGTCGAACGGCGTGTTCTTGCTGTGCGACTTCAGGTCGGCGGGATCCAGCACCCACGGCACGTCGGCGTCAATCACAATGACGTCGGCAACGGCGCCGGGGCGCAGCGTGCCGCCGGGCAGTCCGAGCAGTTCGGCCGGCCGCGTCGACATCGCCCGGATCAGCGTGGTGAAATCCAGTTCGCCGCTGTGGATCAGCCGCAGCCCGGCCGACAGCATGGTCTCGAGTCCGATCGCGCCGGGGGCTGCTTCGGCGAACGGCAGCCGCTTGGTCTCGACGTCCTGCGGATTGTGGTCGGACATGATGACGTCGATCAGGCCGGAGGCGACCGCGGCGACCAGCGCCTGGCGGTCGTCCTCGGTGCGCAGGGGCGGCGACAGTTTGAGGTAGGAGCGATACGGCCCGATATCGATCTCGTTCAGCGTGAGATGGTTGATCGAGGCCGAGGCGCTGACGCGCAGGCCAGCGTCGCGGGCGCGCTGCAGCACCTCGATGGATTCGATGCAGGTGAGGGACGCCGCATGATAGCGGCCACCGGTCAGCGCGACCAGCCGCATGTCCCTCTCCAGCATCATCGCTTCGGCCGCGTTGGGAATGCCGATCAGGCCGAGCCGCGAGGCACGCTCACCCTCGTTCATCACGCCTTCGCCGACCAGATCGGGATCCTCGGTGTGATGCACGATCAGCGCATCGAAGTCGCGCGCGTAAGTGAGTGCGCGGCGCATCAGCTGCGCATTGGTGATGCTCTTGTCGCCATCGGTGAAGGCGACGGCGCCGGCGGCCTTCAACAGGCCGATCTCGGTCATTTCTTTTCCGGCCATGCCCTTGGTCAGCGCGGCCATCGGATGGATGTTGACGATCGCGGTGTCGCGGGCGCGGCGCAGCACGAAGTCGACCGTCGCGGAATTATCGATCACCGGCGAGGTATCGGGCTGACAGATGATGGTGGTGATGCCGCCGGCGGCGGCGGCGCGGCTGGCGGAGGCGAAGGTCTCGCGGTGGCTGGCGCCGGGCTCGCCGACGAAGGCGCGCATGTCGACCAGGCCGGGCGCCACGATCATGCCGGCACAATTGACGATGTCGGTGCCCTCCGGCACGCCGGCTGCGCCGATGCCGCGGCGGGCATCGCGGATCACGCCATCGGCGATCAGCACGTCGCCGATACCGTCCATCTTGCGCGACGGATCGATCAGGCGGGCATTGGCGAGCAGGATAGGGCGGCGGTCGGTCAGCATGATGTCACGCATTCGGGAGGTTGCGCGCGAGCGCTTCAAGCACGGCCATGCGGACGGCGACGCCCATCTCGACCTGCTCGCGGATCAGCGACTGCGCGCCGTCGGCGACGATGGAGTCGATCTCGACGCCGCGGTTCATCGGGCCGGGATGCATCACCAGCGCATCCGGCTTGGCATAGGCCAGCTTCTTCTGGTCGAGGCCGTAATACTGGAAGTACTCGGCGGTGGAGGGCACGAACGAACCGTTCATGCGCTCGCGCTGCAGCCGCAGCATCATCACGATGTCGGCGCCTTCCAGCCCTTCGCGCATGTCGCGAAACACCTCGACGCCCATGCGCTCGATGCCCGGCGGCAGCAACGTAGAGGGCGCCACCACGCGGACGCGGGCACCCATCCGGTTCAGCAGCAGGATGTCGGAGCGGGCGACGCGCGAATGCAGCACGTCGCCGCAGATCGCGACGATCAAGCCCTCGATGCGGCCCTTGTTGCGGCGGATTGTCAGCCCGTCCAGCAGCGCCTGGGTCGGATGCTCATGCGCGCCGTCGCCGGCATTGATGACGGAGCCATCGACCTTGCGCGCCAGCAGTTCGACCGCGCCGGAGGCGTGGTGGCGCATCACCAGGATGTCGGGATGCATGGCGTTCAGCGTCATCGCGGTGTCGATCAGCGTCTCGCCCTTCTTGATGGAGGACGATGACACCGACATGTTCATGACGTCGGCGCCGAGCCGCTTGCCGGCCAGCTCGAACGACGACTGCGTGCGGGTCGAATTCTCGAAGAACAGATTGACCTGGGTTCGACCGCGCAACGAGGTGCGCTTCTTGTCGACCTGGCGGTTCAGCTCGACATATTCCTCGGACAGATCGAGGAGGCCGGTGATGTCCGCGGCGGAAAGGCCCTCGATGCCCAGCAAATGCCGGTGAGCGAGGACGAAACTGGATTTCGGTGCAAGGGTCATTAAAACGAAAGCTATAGGCAGAGTCCAAAACCGGGGCAAGCGCCAAACGGCCGGTTCCGAATTATCCCCCGGTCTGTCAGCGGTCCTGACGCTTCGGATGATCGCGTGAATTCGTGGCGAATCTTGCGTAAAAGCGAGCATATCGCTGCAGCCGGGAATGTTTCATGAACCACGCCACCACCCCTGAGGCGCTGAACCAGTCGCCGCCCTATGAGGATGTCGATCTGTTCGCCTCCGACCGGCCGCTGGTCGAGGCGGTGGCCTTCAACGAGGCGTCGTCGGCCTATGTCGATCATTCGAACTTCGGCCAGTTGTTCGGCTCTGCCGCGATGGCGGAAACCGCCCGGCTGGCCAACGAAAACACGCCGAAGCTGAATACCCATGATGCCCGCGGCAACCGCCGCGACGAGGTCGAGTTTCATCCGGCCTATCACGAGCTGATGGCGCACTCGGTCGCGGCCGGGCTGCACAACTCGACCTGGGGAAAGACGGGCGCGCCCGCCGGCAAGGCCTCGGAAGTGTCGCGAGCAGCCAAATTGTTCATGGCTGCGCAAGTCGAGACCGGGCATCTCTGCCCGCTGACCATGACGCGCGCGTCCGTCGCGGCATTGGCGTCGCAGCCCGACCTGCTGGCGCAGGTGATGCCGGTGCTCTCCAGCCGCAGCTACGATCCGTCGTTTGCGCCGTGGTCGGGCAAGACCGGCATGACGCTCGGCATGGGCATGACGGAGAAGCAGGGCGGTACCGACGTCCGCAGCAACATCACATCCGCCACGCGCGACGGCGACGCCTATCTGATCCGCGGCCACAAATGGTTCATGTCGGCGCCGATGTGCGACGCCTTCCTGGTGCTGGCGCAGGCCGAGGAGGGGCTGTCGTGCTTCTTCATGCCGCGCTTCCGGCCGGATGGCTCGGTCAACGCGCTGCAGTTCCAGCGGCTGAAGGACAAGCTCGGCAATCGCTCCAATGCGTCCTCCGAAGTCGAGTTCAACGACGCCTATGCGCTCCGCGTCGGCGACGAGGGCCGGGGCATCCGCACCATCATCCAGATGGTGCAGCTGACACGGCAGGATTGCGCGGTCGCCTCCGCCGGGCTGATGCGCTCCGGCCTGGTGCATGCGCTGCATCATGCGCGTCACCGCAGCGTGTTTCAGAAGCATCTGGCCGACCAGCCGCTGATGCAGAGCGTACTCGCCGACATGGCGCTGCAGGTCGAGGCCTCGACCGCTCTGGTGATGCGGTTGTGCCGCTCTTTCGACCTCGCGCCCGAACTTCCAGCGGAAGCGGCGTACATGCGGCTGATGACGCCGGCGATCAAATACTGGGTCTGCAAGAGCGCACCGGGCTTCCTCTATGAAGCGATGGAGTGCATGGGCGGCAACGGCTATGTCGAGGAAGGCATTCTGGCACGACACTATCGGGAAGCTCCGGTCAACGCGATCTGGGAGGGCTCCGGCAATGTGATGTGCCTCGACGTGCTGCGCGCGCTGTCGCATGACGGCGAGGCGGCCACCGCCGTGCTGCAGGAACTGGTCGACGAGACGCGGGGCATGCCGGGCGCCGGAGAATCCGCGGCGTTCGTGATCGGCTGCCTGCTGCGGCCGGACAGCGAGCGCGTGGCGCGGCAGGCGGTGGAAACACTGGCGGTGCTCGCCGCCGCGGCGGCGCTGAACATCGTCAATCCCACCCATGCCGAATTGTTCGCGAAGACCCGGCTCGGCGGTTCGCGCCACGCGATGCTTGGCACCGCCGAGCTCTCCGAGGCGCAGAGCCGGACGTTGCTCGACCGCGCTTTGCCGCAATGAGTTCGCAGGATATTCCGGCGGAGCTTGCGCCACCCGACCTGTCGAAGCCGCCGCGGATCTGGAAGTTCTGGGGCACCAGCCTGTGGGGCCTGTTTGCTTTCGCCGCGCTGTTTCTCGGCCAGGTCACGGTGGTGCTGTATCTCGTCCTGATGAAGGACGCGCCGTTCGACCTCACGCTGCTGACGCGCACGCTGTCGAGCGGCACGGCGATCGCGCTTTCGGTGATCATGGGACTGCCGGCGGTATGCGCCGCGCTGTGGCTGGCGACACGGCTGGCGCGGATGCGGTTCGCGGCCTATCTCGCGCTTGATGGCACCTCGTGGAAGAATTTTGCTGTCGGCGCGCTCGGCCTGATCCTGCTGGTCGGATTGTGGGAGCTGATCTCGCGCGCAATGGGCCGCGATTCCTCGCCGGGCTTCATGATGGACGTGCTGAAATCGGCCCGCGCCGATGGCGCGCTGTGGCTCCTGGTGCTCGCCTTCTGCGTGGCCGCGCCGATGACGGAAGAGTTCTTCGTCCGCGGTTTTCTCTATCGCGGCTGGTCGGAATCGTTCTTGCGGCCGTGGGGCGCCATCGCGCTGTCGTCGCTGGTGTGGACCGCGATGCACCTGCAGTACGACTGGTTCTTCTTCTGCGAAATTTTCACCATCGGCCTGTGGCTCGGCTGGCTGCGCTATCGCTACAACTCGACGTGGCTGACGGTTTTCGTGCACGGCCTGAATAATCTTGCGGCGACGGTGCAGACGTTGTGGATCGCGACGTATTCGTGAGATGAGGGGACCACCTTCCCATCCCCGTCATTGCGAGGACCCCTTGCGACGAAGCAATCCGGTTCTTTCGGCGCGTGCGGTTTTCTGGATTGCCGCGTCGCTTCGCTCCTCGCAATGACGGGGAGGGGCCGGTGTGGCTCAGCGAATGTCCGGCGAGCGCGCCAGCGTAGCGAGACGATCCAGCGCGCCCTGCAGGATGAAGATTGCGGCGTGCTCGTCGATAACCTTGGCGCGCTTGGCGCGGCTGACGTCGTTGGCGATCAACTCGCGCTCCACCGCCGAGGTTGACAGCCGCTCGTCCCAGAAGGCGATCGGCAGCTCGGTCAGTCTCGAAAAATTGCGCGCGAAGGCGCGGGTCGATTGCGCGCGCGGACCTTCCGAGCCGTCCATGTTGATCGGCAGGCCGAGCACGAAGCCCGCGATATTGCGCTCATCGGCAAGCTTGACCAGCCGGGCTGCGTCGGCCGTGAACGCCTTGCGCTCGACGGTCTCGACGCCGGTGGCCAGCCGGCGGTCGGGGTCCGACACCGCGACGCCGATGGTCTTGGTGCCGAGATCTAGGCCGATCAGCGCCCCGCGCGCCGGCAAGTGCGCGGCGGCGTCGATCAATGGTAGGATGAGTGCAGGCATGCGCCCGCATAGCATGCGGCCGCGCAAAAAGGAAAATCCCGGCATGGACGCCCTGACGCTATTCGGATTGTTTGCCGTCACGGCCATGCTGGTCTGCTACGCGCTGGAGGCGCGCAGCCCGTGGTACGTGCTGGCCTTTGCCGGAGCGTGCGGCCTCGGCTCGCTGTATGGATTTTTGCAGGGCGCCTGGCCGTTCGGGCTGGTGGAAGCGATCTGGGCCGGCGTTGCGCTGCGCAAATGGCTGCTGATCAGGCCACGGCAAATCGCATAGCCCGGCTCTTGCGATTGTGGTACGCAGCAACCGGCCGGGCAATGATGCCCGCGCCGATCCCCGACATCATTGAATGAGCGCACCTATGTGGCCGAACCGCAGGTTGATCGAGCTGTTGAAGATCGAGTTTCCCATCGTGCAGGCGCCGATGATCGGCCCGGTCGATACCGACATGGTGATCGCGGTGGCTGAGGGCGGCGGGTTGGGGTCGCTGCCTTGTGCGGCCGTTTCGGTCGAAAAGGCCCGCGAGCAAATCGGCATCATCCGGCAGCGCGTGTCGGCACCGCTCAACATGAACTTCTTCTGCCACACCGGCGTCGAGCCAGACGCTGCCCGCGAAGCCGGCTGGCGGCAGCGGCTGTCGGCCTACTTCAGCGAACTCGGCCTGCCGCAGGATGCGCCGAGCAACGTCGCCAACCGCGCGCCGTTCGGCGAGGAGATGTGCGCGCTCGTCGAGGAGCTGAGGCCCGAAGTGGTCAGCTTCCATTTCGGCCTGCCGGCGCCGGCCTTGCTCGCGCGCGTCAAGGCGGCGGGCTGTCTTGTGATGTCGTCGGCGACCATCGTGCGCGAGGCCGTCTGGCTCGAGCAGAACGGCGCGGACGTCATCATCGCGCAGGGAGCGGAAGCGGGCGGCCATCGCGGCATGTTCCTGACGCAGGACATCACCACGCAGCCCGGCCTCTTCGCGCTGCTGCCGCAGGTGGTGGACGCAGTGAAGGTGCCCGTGATCGCCGCCGGCGGGATCGCCGACGGCCGCGGCATCGCGGCGGCGTTCGCGCTGGGCGCCGCCGGCGTGCAGCTTGGCACCGCTTTTTTGCGCACGCCGGAGTCCAAGGTCAGCGGACCGGCCCGTGCGGCGCTGGCCGAATCGGCCGATGACGGCACCGTGATTACCAACGTCATGACCGGGCGGCCGGCGCGCGGCGTCATCAACCGGGTGATGCGCGAGGTCGGGCCGATCTCGCCGGACGCGCCGGCGTTTCCGCACGCCGCGGTGGCGCTGGGGCCGCTGAAAACCGCCGCCGAGAAGCTGGGCCGCACCGATTTCACCAATCTGTGGGCCGGGCAGGCGGTGCACATGGGTACCGAATGGCCCGCAGCCGAACTGACCCGGGCGCTGGCGGCCTCGGCGCTGGCGCGGATGGAGCAGCTCGCCGGCTGATCCGCGCCCGCGGTTGCGGCGCGAAACCTCCGTCTGCTATACGGCGGGCTGAAATCCGCCCGAGGCTCCCCATATGTCCGTCGATGCCGCCACCGTTCGCCGTATCGCGCAGCTTGCGCGGATCGCGGTCACTGACGCCGAGGTTCCCCATCTGCAGGGCGAGCTCAACGCCATGCTGGCCTTCGTCGAGCAGCTGCAGGAAGTGAATGTCGACGGCGTCGAGCCGATGACATCGGTGATGCCGATGGAGATGAAGAAGCGCCTGGACGTGGTCAATGACGGCGAGATCGTCGACAAGGTGACGGCGAACGCGCCGGACGAGCAGGACCATTTCTTCCTCGTCCCCAAAGTCGTCGAATAACAGCGGGACCATCGCATGTGCATGCTTTGCGACGATGAAAAGTCCTACCAGCTCTACATGGACTATCTCGATGCCCTCGAGAAGCAGGGCAAGATTGTCGATGTCGACCAGGCGATGGACGCCGTGCTCGACCAGCTCGAGGCCGCCGACAAGGCGAACGAAAAACTCCGCCGCGACGCGCCGGAAAACGACAAGACGCTCTCTCCGTTCTTCTGCAGCCCGGTCAATAAATAGATGACTAATCTTACGTCGCTGACGCTCGCGGAGGCCCGTGACGGCCTCGCGAAAAAATCCTTCACGTCGATTGAGCTGACCGACGCGCATATCGTGGCGGTCGAGAACGCGCGCGTGCTGAACGCCTATGTGCTGGAGACGCCGGTGCATGCCCGCGCGATGGCCGCGGCGGCCGACGCCAGCATCGCCAAGGGCGAGGCGGGGCCGCTGGCCGGCATTCCGCTGGGCATCAAGGACCTGTTTGCGACCAAGGATGTCCGCACCACCGCGTGTTCGAAAATCCTCGGCAATTTCATTCCGCCCTATGAATCCACCGTCACCTCGCAGCTCTGGCGCGACGGCGCGGTGATGCTCGGCAAGCTCAACAATGACGAGTTCGCGATGGGCTCGGCCAACGAGACCTCGGCCTTCGGCCCGGTGGTCAATCCGTGGCGCCGCGAAGGCTCCGACGTCCAACTGGTTCCCGGCGGCTCGTCGGGCGGTTCGGCCTCCGCCGTGGCGGCCGGCCTGTGCCTTGGCGCGACCGCGACCGACACTGGCGGCTCGATCCGTCAGCCTGCGGCCTTCACCGGCACGGTGGGGATCAAGCCGACCTATGGCCGTTGCTCGCGCTGGGGCGTCGTGGCATTTGCGTCGTCGCTCGATCAGGCCGGGCCGATCACGCGCACGGTGCGCGACGCCGCGATCCTGCTGCGCTCGATGGCCGGCCACGATCCCAAGGATTCCACCTCGGTGGATCGCGCGGTGCCGGATTATGAAGCTGCGGTCGGCCGCTCGGTTAAGGGCATGAAGATCGGGATCCCCCGCGAGTACCGGCTCGACGGGATGCCGGCGGAAATCGAGAAGCTCTGGAAGGATGGCGCCGCGCAGCTCAAGGCTGCCGGTGCGGAACTGGTCGATGTGTCGCTGCCGCACACCAAATACGCGCTGCCGGCCTATTACATCGTGGCGCCCGCCGAGGCCTCGTCGAACCTGGCGCGCTATGACGGCGTTCGCTATGGCCTGCGGGTGCCCGGCCGCACGCTCGGCGACATGTATGAAAATACCCGCGCCGAAGGCTTTGGCGCCGAAGTCCGCCGCCGCATCATGATCGGCACCTATGTTCTCTCGGCCGGCTATTACGACGCCTATTATCTGCGCGCGCAAAAGGTCCGCACGCTGATCAAGAAGGATTTCGAAGAGTGCTTCGCGTCAGGTATTCACGCGATCCTGACTCCGGCGACGCCGTCCGCGGCGTTCGGGATCGGCGAGAAGGGCGGCGCCGATCCGATCGAAATGTATCTCAACGACATTTTCACGGTGACGGTGAACATGGCCGGGCTGCCCGGCATCGCGGTTCCCGCCGGTCGCGACGCGCAGGGTCTGCCGCTAGGGCTGCAACTGATCGGCCGGCCGTTCGACGAAGAGACGCTGTTCTCGCTCGGCGAAACCATCGAGCAGGCCGCCGGTCGCTTCACGCCGCCGAAATGGTGGTGAAGGTTCGGACCAAGTGTTGCTGCTTTGACATTGCGTTTCGATCGGCGTTTGGTCATGGTTTATCCATGAGAGTGGACATCGTATGAGCGCCGACGACGGACAGCCGTCCTCCCAGCAGGTCGATCAGATTCTGGGGTCGTCAAAGATTGCGCTGGCGATCGAGAGCGATCGCTACAAGCATCTGCTTGACCATGTGCCGGTGGCGATCGCGATTTCCCGCGGGGCCGGCAATCAGCAGCACATTGTCTATGCCAACAAGGCGTTCGAACTCCAGATGTCGATGATGGCTGGCGATGTCGAGGGCCAGGGCTGGACCTGTCTCGATGGTTTCGTGAACGAAGACGATTCGACCAAGACGCTCGGCGAGGCGATCCGCGACGGCGAGGATTTTATCGGCGTGTTCCGGCCGTCCGGGCCGGTGGATCGCCTGGTCATCGTGCAGGCCTATGCCTCGGTGATCGAGAGCGAGAACGGCGTGGAAAACTTCCGCATTGCCGCTCTGGTCGATGTCGGCGGTCGCGAGCGTGCGCAGATCGAGCAGTTCGAGAACCAGATCCGCGACCGCGACATGCTGATGCGCGAGTTGCAGCACCGCGTGAAGAACAATCTGCAACTGATTACCGCGCTGGTGCGCCTCGAGGCGCGCTCGGCGGCGGAGGGTGAGGCGGTGGCGCTGGCGCGGCTCGCCAGCCGGATCGACGCGCTGACCGTGCTGTACCGGGCGCTGTCGGCTGAAGACGCCACTGCGGATATCGATCTCGGCCAGTACCTTGCCGACGTCGCGCGCGCAGTGATGGCGGCCAATGCGCCTGAGGGGATCGAGATCGACCTGCAGGTCGGCTTTTGTCCGATGTCGATCAACATCGCCATGCCCGCCGGTCTCCTGGTCAACGAGATGCTGACCAACGCCCTGAAATATGCATTCGTCGGCCGCGCCGGCGGGCAGATCAAACTGATCTGCAAGCTCGAGGGCGGTCACGTCACCGTCGTGGTGTCGGATGACGGCGTCGGTCTCGGCGAGGACCAGGAATGGCCGTCGCCGCGCAAGCTCGGCGCGCTGATCCTGCAGACGCTGAAAGAAAATGCGCCGAACGTGAAGTTCAACGTCGCGAGCATGCGCGGGCAAGGCACCTGGTTCACGCTGGTATTCGATGCCGCGCCGGGCACGCAGCCGAACTAATCGTGATCAGGTGCGTTAGCCTTCCAATAACCATGATCCGGACGCATATGCGGTTTCCACGCCATTTGCATCAAATGGCAATTGTTTTCCCTGAGATCTGTTGAGAGCTTTCCGAACGTCCGGGCGTCGCTGGCCTGGCCGATCCGGTTAGTCTGCGGACATTGTCGGCTGAAGGCGCGAGAGCGAAAAATTGATGAGCAGGTTGGGGTCTCTCGGGGTCGTCGTTGCGACCGCCGCTTTGCTGCTCGGCTGTGCTTCGGTGCACAACATTCCGATCAACGTGCCGCTCGGCGTCGAGGGCGTCGCGGAGAACATAAGACCGACGGTCGAGGACGCCGCAGCTGCGGACGACCTGCTGATCGGTCTGGCGTTCTCCGGCGGCGGTACCCGCGCGGCGGCGTTTTCGTTCGGCGTGTTGCAGGAGATGGAGAGCACGCCGATGCCGCGCGCATCGGACAAGATGCTCGACCGCATCGATTTCGTTTCCGGCGTCTCCGGCGGTTCGGTGACCGCCGCCTATTTCGGCCTGAAGAAGCGCGACGCGCTGGCCGATTTCCGCGAAAAATTCCTGCTGCAGAATGCGGAAGAGGGCCTGCAGACCGAACTGTCGCTCGACACCATCGGCCGCGCCTTCGGCGGTGGCATCAACGACTCCAAGGCGTTCACTAAATGGCTCGACGCCCATCTGTTCAAGAACGCGACCTTCGGTGAATTCCGCAGCGCCGGCTCGCCGCGGGTGTGGATCAACGCTTCCGACATCTACAACCACGTGCCGTTCGTGTTCGACACCACGGCGTTCTCCTCGATTTGCAGCGATCTCACCAAGTATCCGCTGTCGAGCGCGGTCGCGGCTTCTGCCGCCGTGCCGATCGCCTTTGCGCCGGCGGTGGTGAAAGCCTTCCCCGGCACCTGCGCCGACCCGCTGCCGCCGTGGATCGAGAAGGCCGCAGCCAACCGCAACTCGTCGCCGATGCTGTCCTCCTATGCCAAGGCCGTGTTGCGCTACCGTGACGGGGCGGTGCCCTACATCAAGCTGATGGACGGCGGGCTGGTCGACAATTACGGCATCTCCGGCTTCACCATCATCCGGGAATCCTCCGACAATCCCTATGCGCCGCTGACCGCCGCGCAGGCGGTCAAGGTGCGCCGCGCCATGTTCCTGGTGATCGACGCCAAGGCCGGTATTTCCGGCAACTGGGTCAACACCGTGGAGGGCCCGACCGGCGTCGACATGCTGAAGGCCGCGGTGGACACCACGATGGATGCCAGCGTCGGCGCCAGCTATTCGGCGTTCGACCGCACCATGAAGGACTGGCAGGCGGCGATGATCAAATGGCGCTGCGGCCTGTCCGGCGCGGAGCGAGCGCGGCTGGGGGCAAGGCCCGGCTGGAATTGCAAGGACCTCAACTTCTTCATCGGTCGCCTCGGCTTCGACCAGCTCGACACCACGCGCGCCGCCGCCCTCGAAGCGGTGCCGACCCGCTTCCAGTTGCCGCCGCAGCAGGTCGACGACGTCATCGCCGCCGGCCGCGAGACGCTGCGCATCAGCCCGATCTTCCAGGCGTTCGCCCGCGGGCTGTGAGGCCAAGTATAATGCCGCAGGGGGTTTTCCCGGAACTGCTGCCGGAGTAAAAGCGCGCTCATGAACGCACCTGTCAAACCGTCGAAACTCATCAAGGGCGCCACCGGCGACTGGGAAATCGTGATCGGGCTGGAAGTCCACGCCCAGGTCACTTCCAACGCCAAGCTGTTCTCCGGGGCCTCCACCGAATTCGGCGGCGCGCCGAACAGTCATGTCTCGCTGGTCGATGCGGCGATGCCGGGCATGCTGCCGGTCATCAACGAGGCCTGCGTGGCACAGGCGGTGCGCACCGGGCTCGGGCTGAAGGCGCAGATCAACCGGCGCTCGACCTTTGACCGCAAGAATTACTTCTATCCCGACCTGCCGCAGGGCTACCAGATTAGCCAGTACAAATCGCCGATCGTCGGCGAGGGCGAGGTCGTGGTCGAATTGGCCGATGGCGACAGCATCACGGTGGGCATCGAGCGGCTGCATCTGGAGCAGGACGCCGGCAAGCTGCTGCACGATCAGAGCCCGACGATGACCTATGTCGACCTCAACCGCTCCGGCGTGGCCTTGATGGAGATCGTATCCAAGCCCGACATGCGCTCGGCCGAGCAGGCCCAGGCCTATGTGGCCAAGCTGCGCACCATCCTGCGCTATCTCGGCACCTGCGATGGCGACATGGAGAAGGGCAGCCTGCGCGCCGACGTCAACGTTTCCGTCCGCAAGCCGGGCGCCGCATACGGCACCCGCTGCGAGATCAAAAACGTCAATTCGATCCGCTTCATCGGCCAGGCCGTCGACGTCGAGGCACGGCGCCAGATCGGCGTGCTGGAAGATGGCGGCACGATCGACCAGGAGACGCGGCTCTACGACCCCAACAAGGGCGAGACCCGCTCGATGCGCTCCAAGGAAGAGGCACACGACTACCGCTATTTCCCGGATCCCGATTTGCTGCCGCTGGAGTTCAGCGAGGACTATGTCGCGGCCTTGAAGGCCGATCTGCCGGAATTGCCGGACGAGAAGAAGGCGCGCTTCATCTCCGCGTTCGGCCTGTCGCCCTACGACGCGGCGGTGCTGGTATCGGAGCGCGAGAGCGCCGACTTCTTCGAAGCGGTGCTGGGTGGCCTCGGTGACAAGGCCCGCGACGGCAAGCTCGCGGCCAACTGGGTGATCAACGAACTGTTCGGCCGTCTCAACAAGGAAGGCCAGGACATCGCGTCGTCGCCCGTGAAGGCGAACCAGAT
Source organism: Tardiphaga sp. vice154 (assembly GCF_007018645.1). Lineage (NCBI taxonomy): Bacteria > Pseudomonadati > Pseudomonadota > Alphaproteobacteria > Hyphomicrobiales > Nitrobacteraceae > Tardiphaga > Tardiphaga sp. vice154. Next base: position 3,363,901 of record NZ_CP041399.1, on the reverse strand, counting down.
CGCCGCGATCGTCGATCTGATCGGCCAGGGAGTGATCTCCGGCAAGATCGCCAAGGACCTGTTCGAGATCGTCTGGACGGAAGGCGGCGACCCGCGCGCGCTGGTCGAGGCGCGTGGCATGAAGCAGGTCACCGACATGGGGGCGATCGAGAAGGTCGTCGACGAGATCATGGCCGCCAATCCGGACAAGGTGGCGCAGGCCCAGGCCAAGCCGGCCCTGATGGGCTGGTTCGTCGGGCAGGTGATGAAGTCTTCCGGCGGGAAGGCCAATCCGCAGGCGGTCAACGACCTCCTGAAGTCCAAGCTCGGCATCTAGACCGGCCGCAACGACGACGCCGGCGCCATGTGCGCGGCGTCGTTTTGCGTTTTGCGCCGTGCGCCGTCGTAACGACGGCGCGGCCGATTACCACCATCAATCCGGCAGTACCTGCCGAATCAGCCCTCGGCGATTCGGGAAAAAGTGCGGTTGTGTCGGGATGCGTTAAGGGGCTAACGCGATTTTCTCGAAAATTAATTCGTTGCCAAAAATCGCGACTCAGAGTCCGCAACGTGTGTCGGCTTCGACATGGAGAGACTCGCGATCGACAGTCGTTTGTATAGTTTTCTGATATCAAGAATTAAAAATATCTGTGTGGCACAGTCATTTCCTGCAATCTTGACAAACGCCGACGTCGGGTTTTCGGGTGTTTCCGGCGATCGCGAAAGCGCGATAATGCGAGTTATGACTGAGCGCGTGGGGCTTCTGCGACTTTGCGTCATCAACACTTCCTTAAGCGGGACGCTGTTTTTTTGAATTTGTTGGTGTATTCGGAATGTAGTGCATTTCGATTCCCGGATGCACGCAGCGATCAAGTCATCTCACACCAGTCGGAGACGATCATGGCCAAGAAAGCTAAGGCGAAGAAGGCAGTGAAGAAGGCGACGAAGCCCGCCGTGAAGAAGACCGCGAAGAAGACCAAGAAGGTCGCGAAGAAGAAGTAACTTCTGCTTCCCAAAGACTGCCGGCGCTGCCGGCGACGTCACACCGGCCTCGTTGAAGTCTGCTTCTCGAAGCGGATTACGAAGTGCAGGCCAGTTGACGAAGGAGGGTGTCGGCGAGACATCAGGTCAACGGCTGGACCGTACTTCAGGGCAGGGCGTGCCTTCCCGATCGGTCCCGCAAGAACGCAGTATTCGTATTGGTGTTCTGTTCGGTGTGGACCCTTGGTCCGCGGTTTCATCGGCGATCGTCCCATGAGGCCTGATCCTGACGTGTTGCCGACGCCCTCGTCTTTCCGCCGGCGCGGTTGATCCCCCGGCCTGTCTGAATTTCCCGCCGCGCCCCGCTATCCCCGAATGATATGGCCAGTGCTGCACGGGTCCTTGTCCGGCGATACTTCCCCCGACATCAATTCGCCAGCCGTGTAGGCACGTCCAGCGTCTCCCTGGATCGATGGTTACGGCATCGCCAAGCAGCAAGGTGAACCGAATCCGCAGCATCGTCCGAAAGCCCTGGTTTTACAGGCTTTCCCGGCGATGACGCCGTCGCGCCCGCGACCGCCTTCAGCTTTCGTTCATCGCGATGCTTAAACTGCTCTTCAAATTTTCCGGGTCATAGTGGTCTCAACAAGCCGGCAAACGGCGGTTGGGATTGCGTCGAAAAACGGACAGGGGCCGCGCTCGGATCAGGGCGGCAAGAGCAAGAAACAAGGAAGAACGATGTTTCAGGGCCAGATCGATTTCGCTGCCGCCACGCCGGTCGAAACCTCAGCCATTCAGGACGTGCTGTTCGAGCGCGGGCTTTACTGGGCCAGCGGACGTTCCGGCTTCGTCGATCTGATCGCGGCGCACAAATGGTTCAACCTCGCCGCCCTCAAGGGCCGCGCCGATGCCATCGAGATGCGCCGGGAAGTCGCTTTGACGATGTCCGACGTTGAGATCGCAACGGCGCAGCGCGATGCACGCGCCTGGATGGCCGGCAATAACTGATCTGGTTACTTGGACGGCGTGACCGACGACACGTCGTCCTTGTCGAACACCGACTTGCATCCGTCGCTCAGGCTGTCTCTCTGCCTGCACATGCAGGCCGTCACCAGTTCGACATTCGGAATTTCAGAGCTGCACAGCCGGAATGCATCACCGGTGCAGAGCCGACGCTTTTCGGCGTAAACGCTTTCGGCGGAAGCGGGCACGGCTATCAACGCGGCGACAAGGGCGAGCCAGCCTATCGTTCGGACGTGCGAGGGATGCATCTGCATGGGGCGCTCCGTCGGTGCACTGCCGCAACCTTGCGACATATGACTAACCCGGTGCGCGCCTGCTTGGTTCCCGAAGCCGGCTTTGCGCCGGTCGCGCGGCATCATGCCTTCGACAAAAACCAGCCGGCGGCCTTCAACGGGATTGAGCGCCGAGCAGTATTGCGAATGTTGCACAGAAAGTGTGGCGGAGCCGGAGGGATTCGAACCCTCGATACCCGGTAAAAGGTATGCCGCTTTAGCAAAGCGGTGCCTTCAGCCACTCGGCCACAGCTCCAACCCGCTCGATATGCCCGACGCGAGAGCGCGCCGCAAGCGCCAGTTCGCAACTGTCGACATTCTGTCGGTGATATCCGGCAATCGCGCGCTTAGCCGCCGCGGCTCACCCCCGTCCTGTGCAACCGGGCCACCTGCGGAATCCGCCGCGAATCGCTCGCCATCACCGTGGAAATAGTCGCCTTATTTGAAGGGCGGGTGCTTCTCGCAATTGCACGCATGGCGGGCTGTCCGCCGCGGGCTCACGGAACATTTAAATACCAGCGCATAAACAACGGCTTATGGGCGTGGCCCGATCACTGCTTAGTGTGATTTGAGCAACACCGCCAAGCAAACGGCCGAAACCCGGCCGCATTGCGGCAGTCTGTCGTTGCGAAGCGGGGGCAGTTAGGAGATGTTCACGGTGCGACGTAGGGGGGCATCCCGAGGTCGTCCCGTAAGGGCGGTTCGTTCTGAGTTGGGTTCGCCGAGCGGCGGGCATGTTCAGAGGCTTGAAGCGCCTTGCGGGTTGTCAGGGACAAAGGGGCTAGTCTTCAGGGTGAAACACCCGGTGGCGGAACCTTCCCTCAAGCAACTTGGAGGTTTACATGAAGACGATTAAAGCCCTGATTTTGGGCTCGGCTGCGAGCTTGCTCGCAATGGGCGGCGCTCAGGCCGCCGATCTTCCCGTGAAGGTCAAGGCAGTTGAATACGTCAAGGTCTGCTCGCTCTATGGCGCAGGCTTCTACTACATCCCCGGCACGGACACCTGCTTGAAGATCGGCGGCTTCATCCGCATCGATACCAGCTTCAACTCGTCGGGCACCTACGCGGTTCCGTTCTTCCAGGGCGCTGGTCTCACCAACCTGCGTAACAAGGACTACTTCCAGGGCCGCGCGCGCGCCAACCTGAACATGGACACCCGCACCGCGACCGAATACGGCGTCGTCCGCACCTTCGTGAACACCCAGTTCCAGTGGTCGGATGCTTCCGACGGCATCGCCGGCGGCAACAACGAAGTCGACTTCGCCTTCATCCAGTTCGCCGGTTTCACCATCGGTAAGGCCGTGTCGCAGTTCGAGACCCAGTGGGTTCTCTCGCGCCCGACGCAGTCGTCGGGCGTCACCGGTGGTTCGGACACCACGACCGGTATCCCGCAGCTCGCCTACACCGCTTCGTTCGGCAACGGCTTCTCGGCCACGATCTCGGCTGAAACCCCGCGTCCCTACCGCGTCGCCGGCATCTATGACGGCAACGACGCGATCGGCGTCCCCGGCATCACCGCCTACGCCAACTCCAACGCCGGCCAGCAGATTCCCGACTTCGTCGGCAATTTGCGTCTCGACCAGGCCTGGGGTTCGCTGCACTTCGCTGGCGCCGTGCACCAGGTTTCGGCTTCCTATAACGGCCTTGCTGGTACCGCGACCGGCGAGAACACCGGTCATCCCGATGACAAGTTCGGCTACGCTCTGATCGCCGGTATCGAGATCAAGAACCTGCCGACCGGCGTTGGCGACAGCATCAAGGCTGACGTCACCTACGCGAACGGTGCAAGCCGTTATGTGTTCGGTGGTACGTCCAACACCAGCGGCACCGGCTACGGCATCTTCAACGGCAACGGTGCGGCCTTCGGCCAGTACATGGATGCCGTGTTCGCCAGCCCGGGTGGCGCTGTCCCCGCCGCCGACCTGCAGCTGTCGACAGACTTCGGCGCTCGTATCTTCTTCGAGCACTACTGGAACCCGGCATGGCGCACCTCGCTGTACGGCGTTTACGCCCGCCACGAGAACACCGCTACGGGTAACGCCATCCTGCTGCAGCGTTACAATGCGACCTTCGCTGGTGGCATCACCGGCGATGCAAACTTCTCGATCTATCAGGTTGGTTCGCGCACCTCCTGGACCCCCGTCAAGAACCTGACGTTCTCGGCTGAAGTCCAGTACGCCTGGATGGATACCGGTCTGTCGGGCACCATTACCCCGACCGGCTTCACCAACCGCACGAACCCTGTGGTTCTCGGCAGCCAGGGCACCCTGGTTGGCTCGGTTCAGGCCCTCCGCTCCTTCTAATCTGATCGTCTAACGACGGTTGAGTTGGATACGAAAACCCCCGGCAGGAAACTGCCGGGGGTTTTTGCTTGTGGAGATGAGGAGTGGGGCGGATTAGGCGCAGCCGTAATCCGCCACCGGAATGATGGGCGGCGGATCGATCATGAGAGCTATTCGGTGCTGCCGCGCTGCAGGTCGGCTTCGATCTGCAGCTTCGAGCCGCCGCCGAAGCGGGCGCGGTAGACCTGCAGGTTCTCCATGATCCGCTGCACGTAGTTGCGGGTCTCGGAGAACGGGATCGATTCGACCCAGTCGACCGCATCGACCTTGGGATCGCGCGGGTCGCCGTAGCGCTCGACCCATTTGCGCACGCTGCCGCGGCCTGCATTGTAGCCGGCAAACGTCATGATGTAGGAGCCGCGATAGTCCTCGAGCAGGCCGCCGAGCTCCGCGGCGCCGAGCGTCGCGTTGTAGACCGAGTCGGTCTTCAGCCGGTTGAGGTCGTAGGTCCCGCCGTGCCGCTTGGTGACGTATTGCGCCGCCCCCGGCGTCACCTGCATCAGCCCGTAGGCATTTGCGGGCGATACCACCGCGGGATTGAACGCGCTTTCCTGCCGCGCGATCGAATACACCACCGCGCGTTCGACCTCCGGGCCGATTGGCTTGAACGGCGGGATGCCGGTCATCGGATAGGCGTAGAAATCGAACGGCAGGCCGCGGTTCAGCGCCGCCTTGCCGAGCAGTAGCATGCCGCGGGCGTCGGAATTGCGCGAGGCAATTTCGCCCAAGCCCACCAGCGCATCGGGATCGCCGTTCTCGCCCATGTCGCCGAAGATCGGAATCGCGATCTCGCGCTCGTCCAGCGCATAGAGCAGGGCCACCGCGCGGACGATTTCGAGCCGCTCGACGCCGCGGCCGCGCGCGCCCGGCGCGCCGTTGATCTCGAGCTGCGGCAGGCCCAGCTTGGCGCGGGCGAGCTGGCCGTAATAGCTGGTCGATTGCTCGGCGGCCGATGCGTAAGCCTGTCGCGCCTCGGCGCTGCGGCCCATCGCTTCGGCGGCGCGGCCCTGCCAGTAGCCGGCGCGCGCCAGCGCGGTCGGGTTGACGGAGCCGACCCCGATGCGCGCGAAATGCTGCGCGGCCGTCGCGGGATCTTTCAGGAAACGCAACGCGATCCAGCCGGCGGTGAATTCCTGTTCGGTCTTGTAGATGTCGCGGGCGGGCAGGGCGGCGTCGCGGGCGATGATATAGGCCGAGCGGTGCTCGCCGACATCGAGCATTTTTCGCGCCAGCAGCCGGCGCTCGATCCACCATTCGTCGAGATTGTGCAGTCGCGCCGGATCTCGCGGCGCCGCGATCATCAGACGCGCCGCCTCGCCAAAATTCTCGTCGCGGCGTAGCTGCTGGATTTTGGCGAATATGTAGCCGGGATCGCTGTGCAAGTCGCCGGGCACCGCCGCGAGCAGGGCCTTGGCGTTCGGCTGCTTCTTGGTGATCGCGATCCGCGCGCGCGCAAGCGCCATCTGGCCGCCGCCGAGCCGCTGCGCGGCGCGCAAGGCGGCATCGGTGTCGCTGCCATAGAGCAGCATATCCATCCGTGCCTTGTGGTCGCCGCCCGACAGCAGGGCCCCGAACAGATCGAGCACCATCGCTTCGGTGTCGCCGGAAATCGAATCATTGCGCCAGGCGTCGCGCACCAGACGCTCGGCCTGCGCGCGGTCGCCGCGCGCGATCATGGCCCGCGCCAGCGAGAACTTGCCTTTGGCCGACAGCGGTTTCTCGTCCTGGAAATAGGCCAGCACGGCGTCGTCGTTGCGGCGATCGTCCCACAGGGCTGCCTCGGCGCGGCGGCGCAGGAAGGTCTGCGACGGCCAGCTCGGATTGGCGGCCAGGAAGGCACGGTAGCGCTCTACCGAGGCACCGTTGTTGTCGCTGCGCAGGATCAGCCACTCGGCGAGTTTTCGCGCGACGGGATCGCCGATGCCCTGCGCCACCTGCGAGGCATCGACCGGCTTGCGGTTGCGGATCAGCTCGATGACGTTCTCGACCGCTTCGGCGTCGGCCTGGGGCGTGGACGACGTCGCGGCCATCGCAGCGGGCGCAATCGCGCGCTTCGTCGGCGCCGGCAATGCGGCATGCTGGCGCGTCGCGGGCTGGATCGCGGGGGCACGGCTGGCCTGATCGGCGGCGACCGGCTTTGCCGGCGTGGAGGAGGGGATGGCGGCGGTGGTCGCCGGAACCACATTGCGCGAGATCGGCCGCGGTTTCGGCAGCGGCACGCCCGATGCAGCCTCGACCGTCAGCGCCGCAACGCTCGCGCCCAGCATCAGGGTGGCGCCGAGCGCCTTCCATCGGGTGGTGGTGGGGGCCAGTCGCTTCACGGCATTCCCTCGTGGCGAATCACGGCAGTTGCCGATCACCACCGCTGTATTTGATTGAATTTATGGACAAACCGTCAAGATTTGCCTGCTTCGGCCTGTCTGCCCGATCACAGCGGCAAAATCGCGGCTGAAACGCCCGCGGGCGGTCTTTCGTCTGCCTCGCAGACCCGTTAGAAGTTGCTGTTCGATCAAGGGTTCAGCAGACGGCGCAGGCCGCAGCGCGTTCGGAGAATGACATGGCAGCCAAGACAGATTTTCGGGGGTCCTACACTGCCTTGGTCACGCCGTTCAAAGATGGCGCGCTGGACGAGGCCGCGTTCCGCGCGCTGGTGTCCTGGCAGATCGACGAGGGCACCAACGGCCTGGTCCCCGTCGGCACCACCGGCGAGAGCCCGACGCTGAGCCATAAGGAACACATGCAGGTCGTCGAATGGTGCATCGACGAGGCGCGCGGCCGCGTTCCGGTGATCGCCGGCGCCGGCTCGAATTCCACCCGCGAGGCTGTCGAACTGGCCAAACATGCCGAGAAGGCCGGCGCCGACGCCGTGCTGGTGGTCACGCCATATTACAACAAGCCGACCCAGGAAGGCATGTACCAGCACTTCAAGGCGGTGAACGACGCGATCGGCATTCCGATCCTGATCTACAACATCCCGCCGCGCTCGGTCGTCGATATGTCGGTCGCCACCATGAGCCGGCTGTACGAGTTGAAGAACATCACGGGCGTCAAGGATGCCACCGCCAATCTGGCCCGCGTCTCGCAGCAGCGCCACGCGATGGGGCCGGACTTCATCCAGTTGTCCGGCGAGGACATGACCGCGCTGGCCTATATGGCCGCCGGCGGCCATGGCTGCATTTCGGTCGTCGCCAATGTCGCGCCGAAGCCCTGCGCCGAGCTGATGGCGGCAGTGCTGAAGGGGGATTATGCCGCAGCCCTCAAGATCCAGGATCGGCTGGTGCCGCTGCATGACGCGATCTTCATGGAGCCGGGTCTGGCCGGCGCCAAGCATGGCCTGAAGCTGCTCGGCCGCGTCCATGAAGAAGTGCGTCTGCCGCTGATGAAGGTCACGGAGCCGACCGGCGCGGTGATCCGCGACGCCATGGTGCACGCCGGGCTGTTGAACTGAGGTCACGGCGTTTGGCCGTGATTGCGACCCTGACCATATTGACCTGACCATATTGAAGAGAGGAATTGCAAGTGCTGAAGGAATTTCGTGAATTCGCGATGAAGGGCAACGTGGTCGATCTCGCTGTCGGCGTGATCATCGGTGCGGCGTTCGGCGCCATCGTGACCTCGATGGTCGGCGATATCATCATGCCGATCGTCGGTGCCATCACCGGCGGCCTCGACTTCTCGAATTACTTCACCGGCCTGTCGAAAGCCGTGACGGCGACCAATCTCGTCGACGCCAAGAAGCAGGGCGCCGTGCTGGCCTGGGGCAACTTCCTCACTTTGACCATCAACTTCATCATCATTGCCTTCGTGCTGTTCATGGTGATCCGCTTCATGAACAAGGTGAAGCGCAATGACGCGGCCAAGCCCGCGGAGCCTGCCAAGCCGACCCGTGAAGAAGAGCTGCTGACCGAGATCCGCGACCTGCTCAAGAAGGCCTGACGGCTGCTTGAAGCGCGCGTTATCGACCTTATGTTTTCGAGATAACGCCCAGAGCGAGTGACGATGGCCGAGAAGAAAGACCCCCCGATCAAGGTGATCGCGGAAAACCGCAAGGCGCGGTTCAACTACGCCATCGAGGACACGCTCGAGGTCGGCATTGCGCTGACCGGCACCGAGGTGAAGTCGATCCGTAACGGCAAGTCGACGATCGCGGAGTCCTACGCCGACCCCAAGGACGGCGAGATATGGCTGATTAACTGCAACATCCCGGAATATCTGCAGGCCAACCGCTTCAACCATGAGCCGAAACGGCCACGCCGGCTGCTGCTGCACCGCAAGCAGATCAACAAGCTGATGGGCGCGGTCGAGCGCCAGGGTATGACGCTGGTGCCGCTGAAAATGTACTTCAATGAGCGTGGCCGGGTGAAGCTGCAACTGGCGCTCGCCAAGGGCAAGCAGTTGCATGACAAGCGGGCCAGCGAGAAGGATCGCGACTGGGGCCGCGAAAAGGGACGCTTGATGCGGTCGCGGGGGTGAGCATGGTGACGAAGCAGACCAATCTTCTCGAAGTCGACTGGAGCCAGATCCCGGCGCCGCAGGATGACGGCGCCGCGGCGCATCTCGTGGGCATGACCGTTCCCCCGATCAGCCTGCGCGCGACCAACGACACCGCCGTGGTGCTGTCCGAACTCCGGGGCCGCACGGTCGTGTTCGCCTATCCGCGCACCGGCGAGCCCGGCAAGATCTCGCTGGTCGATGATTGGGACATGATCCCGGGCGCGCGCGGCTGCACGCCGCAGACCTGCGCCTTCCGCGACCTGTTCGCCGAGTTGAAGGCCGCCGGCGCGAAGCAGGTGTTCGGCCTCTCGACGCAGAGCAACGCCTACCAGACCGAAATGGCGTCGCGCCTGCATCTGCCGTTTCCGGTGCTGTCGGACGAGGCGCTCGAATTGGCCGAGGCGTTGCGTCTGCCGGTGATGGAAGTGGCCGAACTGACCTTGATCAAGCGCATGGCGCTGGTGATCGACGATGCGAAAATCACCCAATTGTTTTACCCGGTGTTTCCGCCAGACCGGAACGCCGGCGACGTGCTGGAATGGTTGAAGGCCAATCCGGTCTAGCTCACTTCGTTGCCCGGATGACAATCCGGGGCCGGCCGCTCCACACGACCGCTTTCCCCGGATTGCGTCGTCGCGCGGCGTTGCGGCGTGCCGACATCATCCGGGCTACTCCTCTGCCAGATCCGCCTTCACCCTTGCGAACACGCTGCGGAACATCTCCGGCGTCAGCACCCGCGTATTCGTGTTGTAGCGCGAGCAGTGATAGCTGTCGTACAGCTTGAATCGGCCGGCGTCGTGCACCGCGCCATGGGCGAACGGCGCCAGCACCGCGCGGATGCCGAGCGTCTTCAGCATCGTGTCGTGGGCGACGCGGCCGAGCAGCACGATGGCGCGCAGCCGCGGCATCGTCTCCATCGTGGCGATGAGGAACGGCCGGCAGGTGGTGATCTCGACGGGCAGGGGCTTGTTCTGCGGCGGCACGCAGCGCACCGCATTGGTGATGCGACAGTCCTGCAAGGTCAGGCTGTCATCGGGCCGCGCCAGGAACTGGCCGGTGGCAAAGCCGAACTCGATCAGCGTCGCGTAGAGCAACTCGCCGGCGTAGTCGCCGGTGAACGGCCGTCCGGTGCGGTTGGCGCCGTTGACGCCGGGCGCCAGGCCGACGATCAGCAGCGCGGCGTCGGACCGGCCGAACGACGGCACCGGCGAATTCCACCCTTGCGGATCGCGGGCCCGGACCGCGTGGCGATAGTCTACCAGCCGCGGGCAGAGCGGGCAGTCGCGGTCGGGATCGGTGGGAATGCCGGCGACAGCGCCAAGCGTCGTCGCCGGCATGGGATCAGTCTTCGAATTCGTCGTCGGCGGCAGACGGCGCGGTGGTGGCGGCCGTGCGCTGCAGGAATTGCGGGGTCTGGTGGCGCGGCGCCGGGCGTTCCGCCGGATCGCGGCCAAGCTTGGACTGCAGTTCCATCAAGTCGGTGAACACGTCGGCCTGGCGGCGCAGTTCGTCAGCGATCATCGGCGGCTGGCTGGAGATGGTCGAGACCACGGTGACGCGGACGCCGCGGCGCTGCACGGCCTCCACCAGCGAGCGGAAGTCGCCGTCGCCGGAAAACAGAACGATCTGATCGACATGCTCGGCCAGTTCCATCGCGTTGACCGCGAGTTCGATGTCCATGTTCCCCTTGACCTTGCGGCGGCCCGAGGCGTCGATGAATTCCTTGGTCGCCTTGGTGACCACCGTGTAGCCGTTGTAGTCGAGCCAGTCGATCAACGGCCGGATCGAGGAATATTCCTGATCCTCGATGATCGCGGTGTAATAAAATGCCCGGACCAGCTTGCCGCGACTCTGAAATTCCTTGAGCAGGCGCTTGTAGTCGATGTCGAAACCAAGTGTTTTCGCCGTGGCATAAAGGTTGGCGCCGTCAATAAAGAGCGCGATCTTGTCAGATGAGGGGGACATCAAGTTTCTCACGTGGTTTGTTGTTGCTAACGTTCTTGGCACGGCAACAATTTCGTCGTGCGTTTACAATAGAACCGCCCACGTGCGGCGATCCGTTTGGTCCAACCGTCGCACAAAAGGGTGAGAACGGGGCCATCGTCGCCCTTATGACTATGCAATAAAGCCCTTTTGGTGGTCGCTGGCCTGGTTTTGCAGGGGCGGAATTCAGTACCTCGCGGCCCCCGGCGGGGTATCATGATGAGGTATCAGATGGTAAGTGATTGGCCAATCACCAAATTGGTTCTTGCGAAATCTGCAAAGCCCCTATACCTAACCCGGATAATCATCATTTCTGGCCCCTTTAACAGCGGAGCGACATTTAATGGCGCGCGTCACCGTCGAAGATTGCATCGATAAAGTCGACAACAGGTTCGACCTGGTTCTGCTGGCGGCCCACCGGGCCCGCATGATCTCGTCGGGTTCACAACTGACGATTGATCGCGACAACGACAAGAACCCCGTGGTGTCGCTGCGCGAGATCGCCGATTCGACGATATCGCCGGAAGATCTCCGCGAGGAACTGGTGCATTCGCTGCAGAAGTTCGTCGAAGTCGATGAGCCCGAGCCCGACACGATCCCGCTGATCGGCTCCGCCGGTGCCAGCGTCGATGCCGACGACACCGAAGTCGCTGTCGAGCGCATGACCGAAGAAGAACTGCTCAAGGGTCTCGAAGGCCTGGCCCCGCCGGAACAGCAGCCCGAGGAAGACGAATAAGCGACGGTATCTGCATCGTTCGCCAACCCTCGCGAACATCAAATTTTCGACAAGGCCCGGACGATCGTCCGGGCCTTTGCTTTTGCGGACACTTTCAGGGCAAACTCGGGACTCATAATGATTTCGCTCCAGCATGGGCGATGAAATGAGGGATTGATGGCGACGCGCCGTAATTCGCGGCAGATGGAAGCGGCGAGCGACAGCATCGCAGCCGCGACGTCGTTGACGCCTGCCACCCCGGCCGCTGCCGAAGTGACTGTGGCGCCTGGGACCGCTGCCACGCCCGTGACCCCCGCCAAAGTGCCGCGCGCCTCGCGGGCCCGCATGATGCGGCAATACGATCTGGTCGAACGGGTCCGCTCGTACAACCCGAATACCGACGAGGACATGCTCAACCGTGCCTATGTCTACGCCATGGTCGCCCATGGCGAGCAGACGCGGGCGTCGGGCGACCCTTATTTCACCCATCCGCTCGAAGTGGCGGCGATCCTCACCGACCTCAAGCTCGACGACGCCACCATCGTGGCGGCGCTGCTGCACGACACCATCGAGGACACCGAGGCGACCCGCGCCGAGATAGACCGGTTGTTCGGCGCCGAGATCGGCGCGCTGGTCGAGGGCCTGACCAAGCTGAAGCGGCTCGAACTGGTATCGCGCGAGGCCAAGCAGGCCGAAAACCTGCGCAAGCTGCTGCTGGCGATCGCCGACGACGTCCGCGTGCTGCTGATCAAGCTTGCCGACCGTCTGCACAACATGCGGACGATGGAGTTCATGCCACCGGCCTCGCGCCGCCGCATCGCCGAGGAAACGCTCGACATCTATGCGCCGCTGGCCGGTCGCATGGGCATGCAGGAAATGCGCGAGGAACTCGAGGAGCTGTCGTTCAAGGTACTCGATCCCGAGGCCTATGCGGTGGTGACGGCGCGGCTGGATGCATTGGCCGAGCGCAACCGCAATTTGATCGGCATGATCGAGGCCCAGCTTTCCACCAATCTGGAGAAGCGCGGCATCCCTGCGCGGGTGTCGGGCCGGCGCAAACGGCCATTTTCGATCTGGACCAAGATGGAGCGCAAGTCGGTCGGCTTCGAGCAATTGTCCGACATCTTCGGCTTCCGCGTGGTGGTGAAGGACACCGAGGCCTGTTACCGCGCGCTCGGCGTGGTGCACACCACCTGGCCCGTCGTGCCCGGCCGCTTCAAGGACTACATCTCGACACCGAAGCAGAACGACTACCGCTCGTTGCACACCACCGTCATCGGACCCGGCAACCAGCGTGTCGAGCTGCAGTTTCGCGACGAGGACATGAACGCGATCGCCGAATACGGCATCGCCGCGCATGCGTTCTACAAGGACGGCATCGGCTCGCCGACCGAAATGTTGAAGCGCGAGTCCAACGCCTTCTCCTGGTTGCGCCACACCATCGGCATCCTCTCCGAAAGCTCCAATCCCGAGGAATTTCTGGAGCACACCAAGCTCGAACTGTTTCACGACCAGGTGTTCTGCTTCACCCCGAAGGGCAAGCTGATCGCGCTGCCGCGCAACGCCAATGTCGTCGACTTCGCCTATGCCGTGCATACCGACGTCGGCAACAGCGCGGTCGGCTGCAAGATCAACGGCAAGTTCGCGCCCCTGTCGTCGGAATTGCAGAACGGCGACGAGGTCGAGGTGTTGACCTCTGCCGCGCAGCAGGCGCCGCCGTCGGCCTGGGAATCGCTCGCCGTCACCGGCAAGGCCCGCGCCGCGATCCGCCGCGCCACCCGCACCGCGGTGCGCGACCAATATGCCGGGCTCGGTCGCCGAATCGTCGAGCGATTGTTTGCCCGCGCCAAGATGGAATATGCCGACGACCAGTTGAAGGGCGCGCTGCCGCGGCTGGCGCGGACTTCGATCGACGATGTGATGGCCTCGGTCGGCCGCGGCGAGCTGCGCGCCGCGGACGTCGCCCGTGCGATGTATCCCGACTACAAGGAAGAGCGGATCGGCCGCTTCGCCGCCACCAACCGCAAGGCCACCGCGGACCGGGTCAAGACGCCGGACGGCGCGGGCCGGGTCACCTCGATCATTTCCGTTGGCGGTCTCAATCACGACCTGCCGGTGAAGTTTGCGCCGAATGGCGGCGCCGTGCCGGGCGACCGCATCGTCGGCATTGTCACGCCGGGCGAGGGCATCACCATCTATCCGATCCAGTCGCCGGCGCTGAAGGATTTCGAGGAGGAGCCGGAGCGCTGGGTCGATGCGCGCTGGGACGTCGATGAGACCTCGCCGCAGCGTTTTCCGGCGCGGTTGTTCGTGCAAAACGTCAACGAGCCCGGCAGCCTTGCGCAGATCGCCCAGGTGATCGCCGACCATGACGGCAATATCGACAATATCAGCATGTACCGCCGCTCCCCGGATTTCACGGAGCAGAACATCGATATCGAGGTCTATGACCTCAAGCATCTGAGCGCTATCATCAACCAGTTGCGCGCCAAGGCCGTCGTCGCCAAGGTCGAGCGCGTCAACGCCTAGCGTCTTCTTCCAGCCTCCCGGATTGCCGTCATGACCAAGACCTCGCCGCTGCGCCTCGGCGTCAACATCGATCACGTCGCCACGCTGCGTAATGCGCGGGGCGGCACGCGGCCCGATCCGGTGCGGGCGGCGCTGGCCGCCATCGCGGCCGGCGCCGACGGCATCACCGCGCATCTGCGCGAGGACCGCCGCCACATCCGCGACGCGGATATGGTCAGGCTGAAGGCCGAAATCTCCAAGCCGCTGAATTTCGAGATGGCGGCGACGCCGGACATGGTGCGGATTGCGCTGGCGACCAAGCCGCATGCGGTCTGCCTGGTGCCGGAACGGCGCGAGGAACTGACCACCGAAGGCGGGCTCGACGTCGTCGGCCAGCGCGAGTCGCTGGCACCATCGATCGCCCGCTTCAACGACGCCGGCATTCGCGTTTCGCTGTTCATCGCCGCCGATCCCGGCCAGATCGAGATGGCCGCCAGGCTCCGCGCGCCGGTGATCGAACTGCACACCGGCGCCTGGTGCGACGCCATCGAGGATGGCAACGCGGCGAAAGCCGCCAGCGAGTGGCAGCGCATCGTCGCCGGCGTCGAACTGGCGGAGGCGGCCGGGCTCGAAATCCATGCCGGCCACGGGCTGGACTACGCCACCGCCGAAACCATCGCCGCGTTGCCGCAGATCCGCGAGCTGAACATCGGCTACTTCATGATGGGGGAGGCGCTGTTCGTCGGGCTGGCCGAAACCGTCCGCCTGATGCGGGCGGCGATGGCGCGGGGGCGGGGGGCCGGGGCATGATCCTCGGCATTGGCAACGACCTGATCGACATCACGCGGGTCGCCAAGGTGATCGAGCGGCACGGCGAGCGCTTTCTGGAGCGGGTCTTTACCGAGGCCGAGCGCGCCCGTGCGCAGCGCCGGGCGGGCAATGAGAAGATGCTGATGGCCACCTATGCCAAGCGCTTTGCCGCCAAGGAGGCCTGTTCCAAGGCGCTCGGCACCGGCATCCGGCAGGGGGTCTGGTGGCGCGACATGGGCGTGGTCAATCTGCCGGGGGGCCGGCCGACGATGCGGCTGACCGGCGGCGCGCTGGCCCGGCTTCAGGCCATGACCCCGGCGGGGTTCGAAGCGCGGATCGACCTCACCATTACCGACGACTGGCCGCTGGCGCAGGCGTTCGTCATCATTTCGGGGGAGCGGACAGCCGAGGGCTAAGCTTCCAATAAATCGATTATTGCATATTTTTCAGTTAATTAGCCGATTTTATGGGGCCGGGGCCAGCTTTGTCGCGATTGCGGCCTCGCCGACAACCCGCTAAAAGCCGGCATCCGTCTTCAGCCGGGTCGAATGCGCCTGGACCCTCTGGGTTTGCGCCGCAATTCGCTCTAAACATCAGAATCAGAGCCTTTTCTCATCGCGTCGCCATTTTCGCGTGAGACAATCCACCAGCGGCGCGGCGATCGCGACGGGAATCGGGAAAGCCATGAGCGTGACATCCGGAACCAAGACCGAAGGCGGTATCGGCGAGACCATCCGAGTCGTGATCAACGCGCTGTTGATTGCGCTGGTGATCCGGACCGTCCTGTTCCAGCCGTTCAACATCCCGTCCGGCTCGATGAAGGCCACCCTGCTGGTCGGTGATTACCTGTTCGTCTCGAAATATTCCTACGGCTACAGCCATTATTCGATCCCGCTGTCGCCGCCGATCTTCTCCGGGCGGATTTTCGGCTCCGAGCCCGCGCGCGGCGACGTCGTCGTGTTCCGGCTGCCGAAGGACGACAGCACCGACTACATCAAGCGCGTGATCGGGCTGCCCGGCGACCGCATCCAGATGAAAGAGGGGCTGCTCTACATCAACGAGAAGCCGGTGCAGCGCGAGCGGCTGACCGACTTCGTCGGCGAGGATCCATGCGGCTCGGACGCCACCGCGCGCGTCAAGCGCTGGAAGGAAACGCTGCCGAACGGCGTGACCTATGAGTCCTTGGATTGCGTCGATAACGGTTTCTACGACAACACCAACATCTACACCGTGCCGCCCGGCAACTTCTTCATGATGGGCGACAACCGCGACAATTCGACCGACAGCCGCGTGCTATCCGCGGTGGGTTACGTGCCGTTCGAGAACATCGTCGGCCGCGCCCAGATGATCTTCTTCTCGATCGCCGAGGGCGAACAGGCCTGGCAGATCTGGCGCTGGCCGACGGCCGTGCGCTGGAGCCGCATCTTCTCCATCGTGCGATGAAGGAAGATAGCAACATCCCCACCGAGACCGCGCCGCGCGCCGACGAAGTGAACCCGCCTGCCGCGGCCGCGCCGGAATCCGCCGCGGTCCGGAAGAAGCGCAAGAGCGCCGCGCTCAAGGCGGCGGCGGCCGAGATCGAGACCCGGATCGGCTACGTCTTCAAGGACCCAGCCCTGATCGCCACCGCGTTCACGCACGTCTCGGCACTGAAGTCTGCGCGCAACCGCGGCGACAGCTACCAGCGGCTCGAATTTCTCGGCGACCACGTGCTCGGCCTCGTGGTATCCGACATGCTGTACCGTGCCTTTCCGGGCGGCGACGAAGGCGAACTCTCCAAGCGCCTGGCCGACCTCGTGCGCAAGGAAACCTGCGCCGATGTGGCGCGCTCGCTGGGCCTGCTCGAGGGCATCAAGCTCGGCTCGGTCGGCGTCGGCGCCGGCGCTCGCTTACGCAAATCCGTGCTCGGCGACATCTGCGAAGCGGTGATCGGCGCGATCTTCCTCGATGGCGGCTATCCCGCCGCGGAAGAATTCGTCCAGCGCAACTGGGTCGAGCGGATGCGCAAGCCGGTCAGGCCGTTGCGCGACGCCAAGACCGTGTTGCAGGAATGGGCGCAGGGCCGCGGCCTGCCGACGCCGGTGTATCGCGAGGTCGAACGTTCCGGCCCGCACCACGATCCGCATTTCAAGGTCGCGGTGGATGTCCAGGGTCTCGCCCCGGCCGAAGGCGAGGGCGGCAGCAAGCGCGCCGCCGAGAAGGCCGCAGCCCAGGCGATGGTCGCGCGCGAAGGCGTCAGCAGTGGCGGCAACGAAGGATGATGCTGTGAACGAAGCCGAACACGACGAAGAGATTCATGACGCGCCGGATGCGATGCCGGCGGATACCCGCTGCGGCTTCGTGGCTTTGATCGGCGCGCCCAATGTCGGCAAGTCCACTTTGGTCAATGCGCTGGTCGGCTCCAAGGTCACCATCGTGTCGCGCAAGGTGCAGACCACGCGCGCGCTGATCCGCGGCATCGTGATCGAGGACCACGCCCAGATCATTCTGGTCGATACCCCCGGCATCTTCCTGCCCAAGCGCCGGCTCGACCGCGCGATGGTCAAGACCGCCTGGAGCGGCGCGCATGATGCGGACCTCGTGTGCATCCTGCTCGACGCCCGCGAGGGAATCGATGAGGAGGCCGATGCGATCTTCACCAAGCTGGAGAGCGTCAACCACCCGAAATTCCTGGTCATCAACAAGGTCGACATCGTCTCCAAGGAGAAGCTCCTGAAGCTGGCGCAGGCTGCCAACGAGCGGATGAAGTTCGTCGAGACCTTCATGATCTCGGCGATGACCGGCGACGGCGTCGACGATCTGCGCAAGCGGCTGGCGAAGGACGTGCCGGAAGGCCCGTATCATTATCCCGAAGACCAGATGTCGGACGCACCGATGCGGCATCTCGCGGCCGAAATCACCCGCGAAAAGATCTTCCGCCAGCTGCATCAGGAACTGC
Organism: Tardiphaga sp. vice154; assembly: GCF_007018645.1. Classification (NCBI taxonomy): domain Bacteria; kingdom Pseudomonadati; phylum Pseudomonadota; class Alphaproteobacteria; order Hyphomicrobiales; family Nitrobacteraceae; genus Tardiphaga; species Tardiphaga sp. vice154. The sequence continues at coordinate 3,345,856 of NZ_CP041399.1, read as the reverse complement.
CGTACCAGTCGACGGTCGAGACCGATAGCTGGACCGAGCGCAAGGACAAGTCGATCCGCATCGAGCAGACGATCTTCGTCGAGCGCGAAAGCCAGCGCAAGATCATGCTCGGCAAGAACGGCGCGACCATCAAGTCGATCGGCGCGGATTCGCGCAAGGAGATCGCCGAGATCGCCGGCGTGCCGGTGCACCTGTTCCTGTTCGTCAAGGTGCGCGAGAACTGGGGCGATGACCCCAACCGCTACCGCGAAATGGGCCTCGAATTTCCGAAAGAATAGCAGTCGACCTGATGGCGATGACCAGCAAACACGGCCCGATCCATTCGTCGAAGGACCTGCCGAAGAATGTCTTCTATTTCGAGGTTCTGCTCTACGCATCGCTGACGCTGGATGCGCTATCGATCGCGTTTCAGGACCGCAGCACCACCGACGGGATCAGCGAGAGCACTATCATGGCCGCGAACATCGTCGCCGCCTCGATACTGCTTTTGTTCGTGTTTCTGGTGCATCTTGCCTCGCGTGGCCGCAAGAGCTGGCCGCGCTGGCTGCTGACGGCGTCGCTGGTGTTCTCTTTGCTTTCGCTGTCGCAGATCCTGAGCGTCTACGGCCTGCAGTTCGACAGCTTCATCGAAATCATCTCCTCCGCGCTGACCGGGGCAGGGCTGTACTACGCTTTCACCGGCGACGCGAAAGACTGGTTCAACGCGTGAGCCGTAGGATGGGCAGAGGCGCTCCTTGCGCGGTGCCCACCGCAACCGCCATGGTGGGCACGCTTCGCTTTGCCCACCCTGCGCACAGTTAAACTTTCCCCGCCCGGTTCAGCGCGGCATCGACGCCTGCCGCCAGCGCGGTGAGATTCGAAGAGGGCGCTCGCCCCATCGCCACGTCGCTTATATCGTCCACCACATCGGAGAAATTGCCGGCGGACAGCGTGATGTTGGGCATCGGCGCCGACATCGCGACGCGCCCGCTGCCGAGCGTGGCGACGAGGATCCGCGCGTTTTTACTCTTCTTGGCCAGCCGCCGCACGGCATACTGGATCATAGCGTCCGATGGCTTGCCGACGTAGCAGATGCACAGCGCCTGCGCTTTCGACAGGTCCAGCGAGAAGAACCGCGCGATCGACAGCGCATCGGCCTGCTCGGCGGCGGCGCCGATGCCGCGTTTCTTCAAGAGTTGCGCCAGGACCAGCGAGGCGGCCTCGTCGAGCTTTCCGGCACCGGGCAGGCACATCACGGCTTCCGGCGCCTCCCACGCGGCTGGCAGGTGGTCGGGCTCATCCGCCGCCACCACGGCATCGAGCCGCGCCAGATCCGAGCGATGGTCGACCGTGGCGGGTTTGTCCTCGACGACGATGTCCTCATGGCTGTCGAGGTCCTCGACGACCTCGCTGACGGTGTCGAGGATGCGATCGATGCGGTCCGCGGGCAGTCGGCCAAGGCCCATGTCCGCTTCGGCCAGACGCAGGCCCGGTAGCAGAATGGTGTCGTGATAGTCCGCGAGCGACGCACCTTGCAGATAGGTCTGCGCCTGCTGCGACGCCTCGACGGGATCGCCGGCGAGCATCCGCTGATAGACGAGTTGCGGCGGCGTCAGCGCCGGCTGGTTGCCGAGCAGCACGTCGAAAAATTGCAGCCGGTCGACATGTTTGCCGACCACCACCAGGCAGATCGTCAGCGGCGTCGCCAGCACCAGCCCGATCGGTCCCCACAGCCAGGTCCAGAACGACGCCGACAGCACGATGGCGACCGGCGACAGGCCGGAGCTGCGGCCATAGACCAGCGGCTCGACGATCTGCCCGGCGATCAGTTGCAGCGTCGCGAACAGAGCGGCGGTCGCCATTAGCATGCCCCAGCCGGATCCGACCGCGGCGGCCAGGATCAACGGAAACACCGCCGAGATCGGCGAGCCTACATAGGGCACGAAACGAAGGATGGTCGCGACCAGCCCCCATAGCGGGGCGGAAGGTACGCCGATGACCTGCAGCCCGATCCCCACCAGCAGTCCGAAGGCGGCATTGACGATCATCTGGTTGAGAAACAGCTTGCTCAGTCGTTCGCCGGCGTCGTCGAGCGCGGCCGTTGTGCGCTGCATGTCGTGCGAGCCGGCAAGGCGGATGAAGCGGTTTCGCAGATCCTGACGCTGCAGCAGGATGAAGATCACGAAGATGACGACGATCCCGGTCGTGGTGAGCGGCTGGATCAAGGGCTGGATGATCGCCACCAGCGTTGACAGCGTGCCGGGATCGGGCTGGCGGATTTCAACCAACATGGGTTTGTCGACCGGCTGCCGGCGCAAGCCGTCGAGCGCCGCACGGCCGGCGTTGGGGTTCTGCAATTCGCTGTCGAGTTCGCGCAGCACTTTCGAGGCGCGCTCCAGCGTGCCGGAGCCGCCGGTGGCGAAGCCGCGCAGGCCGTGGATTTTTTCGCGCAGGGTCTGCTGGTATCCGGGCAGCTCTTCGGCCAGCCGGTTGGCCTGCGAGACCATCAGCCCGCCGAGGCTGAATACGATCGAGAAGCCGATAAACACCGCGACCAGCACCGACATCGTGCGCGGCACCCGCCACGCCTGCAGCCGGATCACGAACGGCGCCAGCACGAAGCTGAACAGCACGGCCAGTGCCACCGGCACCAGGATCTCGCGGCCGAAATACAGGCCGGTCACGATCAGGGCCGCCATCGCCATGTTGATGAGCGCCGTCCCCGGCGGTTTGGGGAGGCGGATCGGAGCAATATCTACCAAGGGAGGTTCCTGTGTCCGCAATTGGACGACGCATCTAAGCCATTTTTCAACCGCGCTGCATCACAAACGTTCCTCCGCGCTGGCAACCGCTTGTGGTAAAACATCGCCATGGAATGGACCGACGAAGGCATCGTGCTGGGGGTGCGTAAGCATGGCGAGGCCTCGGCCATTGTCGAGCTGTTGACCCGCGACCACGGCCGCCATCTCGGCATGGTGCGCGGCGGCGCGGGGTCAAAGATGCGGCCGATGCTGCAGCCCGGCAACTCGGTGCGAGCGACCTGGCGGGCGCGGATCGACGAGCAGCTCGGCTACTATTTGATGGAAGCGACCAAGATGCGGGCCGCGACGGTGCTCGGCTCCGGCCACGCGGTCTATGGCGTCACCCATCTGGCCTCGCTGGCCCGGCTGCTGCCGGAGCGCGACCCGCATGAGGACATCTACGAGATGCTGGAACGCATCCTCAACGACTTTGACGATGTCAGCGAGGCGGCGATCCATGTGGTGCGTTTCGAACTGGCAATGCTGGCCGAACTCGGCTTCGGCCTCGATCTGGAAAACTGCGCCGCCACCGGCGTCACCACCGACCTTATCTACGTCTCGCCGAAGTCCGGCGGTGCGGTGTCACGCACGGCAGGTGAGCCCTGGCGCGACCGCCTGATGCGGCTGCCGCCGTTCTTGCGCGAGAGCGGCGAGGGCGGTCGAAACAGCTGGTCCGACCAGGACCTGCAGGACGGCTTCGACCTCACCGGCCGGTTCCTAATGAGAAACGTGCTGGAACCGCGCGGGCAGGGCCATTCGGATGCGCGGGACGGTTTCATCCATGCGGTGGCGAAGCACCTGCAGCGGCTAGACTCTGCGTCTGGTTAATGGGCTGGGCAACCACGTCAGTACGTTCGGCGTTGCTTGCAGGAGGGGCAGCTGCATTTGACATCTAGCGGTGCGAAATGAACAAGTCCGTGTATGGACGCCGCCGACCGTATCGAACTTCGGTGCAATGATATCGAAAAGTGAGGCATCCTCTTTTTCGAAATAGCGACGGATCGCATGCGCAATAAGGTCTGCAAACTGGATCAGCCTTGTGGCTATGGAATCCACGAACATCGGGACGTCGGCCAGATTGTAAATCTGTCCCCACCGATGCCCCGACTTACGAAAATTCAAGGCAAGCCCTTGGAGGGATGTTTCGTAGGACGACTTGTCCAAAATGATCAATCCGCGCTGTGTATCACCCGCTTTGTGCAGTCTGCCGAGAAAGCGATCGAAGCGATTGCAGAGCTGCTCGAAGGCGTATTCCATAGGATCATTGGGCGACAATGCGGCTTTGTGAATCGCTGCGCCAAAGATGGTTACGTGGTTCGACACCCGCAGAACGCCGAGGGCTTCCTGATAGGCCTTGAAGCGATCTGCTTTGCTGATGCCCCGCCAGTGCTTTTTGCCGCTCAGAATATCTGAGCCGCGAAATTCGAGATTTTCTGCATTGTCCGGCCAAAATTGTTTGGCGATATCGTCCATCTTGCCGGCAAACCAGTGCGGTTGGCGCTCGAACACCGAAAGTCCGGCCAACACAATGTGCCGGTCAGATGCGTTGGTGACGGAGCCTGAATCGTCGAGATACAGCAGATGCATGACAAAAAAGGCGGCCGGGCAGGACAGTACGTCCCGTCGGTCTGCGTATGCAGACCATCCCAACTACAACTTTAAATATACTTTATTAGGTAAGATTTGCAAGTGCTTTACTGAGATTCATTTCTTGCCCGATTCGCATTCTGCGGCTAACCCCTGCGCATGGGAAAAAGACTGATTCCGCCGCAAGAGCCGGCTGAGATCCACGAAGTGCAGCTGCGTGACGCGCTCGAGGAGCGCTATCTCGCTTATGCGCTATCGACCATCATGCATCGCGCGCTGCCGGACGCCCGCGACGGGCTGAAGCCGGTGCACCGCCGCATCCTGTATGGCATGCGGCTCTTACGGCTCGACCCCGGCACGCCGTTCAAGAAATCCGCAAAAATCGTCGGCGACGTGATGGGCTCGTTCCATCCGCACGGCGACCAGTCGATCTATGACGCGCTGGTGCGCCTGGCGCAGGACTTCTCCTCGCGCTACCCGCTGGTCGACGGCCAGGGCAACTTCGGCAATATCGACGGCGATAGCGCTGCCGCCTACCGCTACACCGAAGCCCGCATGACCGACGTCGCGCGGCTGCTGCTGGAGGGCATCGACGAAGACGCCGTCGAGCTGAAGCCGAATTACGACGGCCAGACCAAGGAGCCCTCGGTGCTCCCCGGCGGTTTTCCGAACCTGCTGGCCAACGGCGCGCAGGGCATCGCCGTCGGCATGGCGACCTCGATCCCGCCGCACAATGTCGCCGAACTGTGCGACGCCGCCTTGCACCTGATCGAGAAGCCGGACGCCAAGTCGAAGGCGCTGCTGCGCTGGGTCAAGGGCCCGGATTTCCCGACCGGCGGCATCATCGTCGACAGCAAGGAAAGCATCGCCGAGGCCTACATGACCGGGCGCGGCTCGTTCCGCACCCGCGCCAAATGGGAGAAGGAGGAGGGCGCCCGCGGCATGTGGACCGTGGTCGTCACGCAGATCCCGTGGCTGGTGCAGAAGTCGCGGCTGATCGAGAAGATCGCCGAACTGCTCAACGACAAGAAGCTGCCGCTGCTCGGCGACATCCGCGACGAATCCGCCGAAGACGTGCGCATCGTCATTGAGCCGAAATCGAAGACGGTCGATCCCGAACTGGTGATGGAATCGCTGTTCCGGCTGACCGAACTCGAGAGCAAGATCCCGCTGAACCTCAACGTGCTGGTCAAGGGAAAGATTCCGAAGGTGCTCGGCCTCGCCGAATGCCTGCGCGAATGGCTCGACCATCTGCGCGACGTCTTGCTGCGCCGCTCCAATTATCGCAAGGGCCAGATCGAGCATCGTCTCGAAGTGCTCGGCGGCTATCTGATTGCGTACTTGAACATCGACAAGGTGATCAAGATCATCCGCTCTGAGGATGAGCCGAAGCCGGTGCTGATGAAGACCTTCACGCTTTCGGACGTGCAGGCCGAGGCAATCCTCAACATGCGGCTGCGCAGCCTGCGCAAGCTGGAAGAATTCGAGATCCGCACCGAAGACAAGAAGCTGCGCGACGAGTTGCGCGGCATCAACGCGATCCTGAAGTCCGAGACCGAGCAGTGGGGCAAGGTCGCCGAGCAGGTGCGAAAAGTCCGCGATATGTTCGGGCCGAAGACGCCGCTCGGCAAGCGCCGCACGATGTTCGCGGATGCGCCGGAGCACGATCTCGCTGCATTGGAAGAGTCGCTCGTCGAGCGCGAGCCGGTCACGGTGGTGATCTCCGACAAGGGCTGGGTGCGCACGCTGAAGGGCCATGTCGCCGATACATCGGGTCTCGTCTTCAAGACCGACGACAGGCTCGACAAGGCATTCTTCGCCGAGACCACCTCGAAGCTGATGCTGCTCGCGACCAACGGCCGCTTCTATGCGCTCGACGTGTCGAAGCTGCCCGGCGGCCGCGGCCATGGCGAGCCGATCCGCATGTTCATCGACATGGAAGGCGACGCCGCCATCGTGTCGCTGTTCGTCCACAAGGGCGGCCGCAAGTTCCTGATCGCCAGCCACGACGGACAGGGCTTCATGGTCAATGAGGATGATTGCGTCGGCAACACCCGCAAGGGCAAGCAGGTCCTCAATGTCGACATGCCGAACGAAGCCAAGGCGCTGACCGTGGTCGAGGAAGGCAACGACAGTGTTGCGGTGATCGGCGAGAACCGCAAGATGCTGATCTTCCCGCTGGCCGACGTGCCGGAGATGAGCCGCGGCCGCGGCGTGCGGCTGCAGAAGTACAAGGATGGCGGGCTCTCCGACGTCGCCACCTTCACCGCTAAGGCCGGCCTGTTCTGGCGCGACGGCGCCGGCCGCGAGTTTTCGGCGACCATGAAGGAACTGGCCGAATGGCGCGGCAACCGCGCCGACGCCGGCCGGCTGCCGCCGAAGGGCTTCCCGAAGTCGAATAAGTTCGGCCGCGGGATGGAGTAGGGCGCAAGGTAGCCCGGATGGAGCGAAGCGAAATCAGGGGCCGGCGATTCAATATGGACGGTCTTCCCGGATTGCGCTTCGTTCCATCCGGGCTACGGACTTCAGCGCTACCCCAGCGCGACTTCTTCCGCCTGGCTCGCCAGCACCTTGTCGATGCGGCGGCCGTCGAGGTCCATCACTTCGAAGCGCCAACCGTGCGCCACGACGTGATCGCCCTCGTCGGCGATCTTGCCGAACTCCTGCAGCAGGAATCCCGCGAAGGTCTGGTACGGTCGCTGTTGCAGCGGCAGCTCGATGTGCAGCAGCTCGGCAAAGTCCACCGCCGGCATCCAGCCCGCGATCAGGTAGCTTCCGTCGTCGTGCAGGAAAAAGGACCCGTCTGGCAAGACTACCTAACGAATGGGTGTAGCTATCGTTATAATTGCAATGTAAAAAATGTTCGCTACGAGGTGCCGAATACAATTCAGTAGCAGGAAAACGTATGACACTTGCATTTCTAAAGTTCGCTCGCTTCTTGGTGCCGTCTGACGTGCCCCCACCAAATTAGGCCAGTTTGACCTGGAATTTTCCATTTATGATCCCCTGACGGGGACGAGGAGAGTTCCATGAAGGCATCGAAGTTTTCAGAAGCGCAGATCGTATTCGTTTTGAAGCAGGCGGAAGATGGCTCGGCAGTCGCGGAGGTCTGCCGCAAGGCCGGGATCAGCGAGGCTACTTTTTACAACTGGCGGAAGAAGTATGCAGGCCTGATGCCCTCGGAGATGAAGCGCTTGCGTCAGCTGGAGGAAGAGAATGGCAAGCTGAAGCGGATCGTAGCTGACCTGTCGCTGGACAAGGCCATGCTGCAGGATGTGCTCTCAAAAAAACTCTGAGGCCTGACCGCAAGCGCGAGCTTGTCGACAGGGTGTGCGGCGACTGGAAGGTCTCGATCAGGCGGGCCTGTTCGACGCTCCGGATCGATCGCGCACTTTACGGCTACAAGTCGAAGCGTGGCGACCAGGCCGCTCTCAAACACCGGATCAGGGAGATCTGCGAGACGCGGGTGAGATACGGCTATCGCCGGGTCCATGTCCTACTGCTGCGTGAGGGCTGGGACGTCAACGTCAAGCGTGTCTACCGTCTTTATAGGGAGTTGAGCCTGCAATTGCGCAACAAAACGCCGAAGCGTCGCGTGAAGGCCAAGCTGCGTGAGGATCGAACAGATGCTGTCCAGGTCAACGAGACCTGGGCAATGGACTTCGTGCACGACCAGCTCGCCACGGGCCGCAAGATCCGCGTGCTGACGATCGTCGATACCTTTAGCCGCTTCTCGCCAGCCGTCGATCCGCGTTTCAGTTATCGTGGCGAGGATGTCGTGGTCACCCTAGAGCGCATCTGCAAGACCGTTGGCTATCCGAAAACCATCCGTGTCGACCAGGGATCAGAGTTCATCTCTCGCGATCTCGATATCTGGGCTTATCAGAAGGGCGTCGTGCTGGACTTCTCGCGGCCAGGCAAGCCGACGGACAACAGCTTCATCGAATCCTTCAACGGCAAGTTCAGAAGCGAATGCCTGAACACGCACTGGTTACTGAGCCTTGACGACGCACGGCAGAAAATGGAGGATTGGCGTAGAGACTACAACGAAGTCCGGCCACATAGCGCGATCGGTAACAAGGCGCCGATATCGCTGTTGAATGGCTCATCGGCGCCCCCGCCGGCATGAGCCTAACCCCGGAAAATTCCAGCTCCGGCTGGCCTAGTTTTGGGGAGCACTTCATAACCCCGGAAAATTCCAGCTCCGGCTGGCCTAGTTTTGGGGAGCACTTCACGGCAGCCATCATTTTGATTTACGCTAAGCTATTGGGGGGGTTCACAGGGTGGTGGACCACCACATTGCCAGACTTTAGCAAGGCTGAATTTCTGCCCTCAATAATTGTGCCAGGAGCACTTTATTATATAACTCCGTTCCGGCGTTGGGCAAACGCACCGCATCATAAGAAAATTAGTGAAAGTATTAGACAAGGGCTGGTGTCAATCAGCGGTTATCCCGACCAACCCGAGCGTTATACTTGGAAGAATTTAAGGTCGTTATTTTTCACCCTTATCGACCAAGATGAAAGCTTGAAGCAGAAAAGAAGTCTCGCCTACGCTAACGGTGCTGTCTGGTCCTCTTGTGCGGACTCGACGGTTATAGCGTTGATTTTCTTTCTCGTGGCGTTGGCATTTTACTTTATAGGGTTGGAGGAGGCGTTTCCTGCAGCTATGATTTTCTTGATTATTGTTGCGGTTTCTATATTCGGTTCGATCGTCTGTACTAAAAGGCAAGTGGAAATTGCAATAGAGCAGCTTGAGATAATTGGGTTGAAATACAGGACCAGTGTAGAAAAAAGACTCAATGCTCTTGACCAATGATCCGGTGTTGAAAGCGATCGATAGCACGGTTGAAGCAATACGCCAGCGTGCGACAGCTAATTGGATACTAGCGTTCTCAGGTGGAAAGGATTCATCTGCTGCTCTAAAGATATTTTTGGCTGCTTATAAAAAAGCTCGCATTTCCTTGGCTAGCGTAACAGTAATATACTGTGATACTGGAGTTGAGAATCCGATCTTAGACGCATACGTTCGCGGCCTTTTTGGTAAATTAAATCAAGAATTGGGTGGATTATCCGCAAGTTTTAAAACGCATGTACTTAAGTCCCCACTACACGATAGATTCTTTGTGAAAATAATTGGCAGGGGTTATCCGCCTCCGACGAATAATTTTCGATGGTGCACAACGGGTCTGAGAATAAAGCCTGTTTCTGCTTTTATTGCGCGCCATGATCCCGCAAATACAGTTGTTATACTCGGCCTACGCGCTGCCGAGAGTCAGCAAAGGGATCGCTCCCTAGCTAAAAGCGCCAATCTGTATTGGCAAAAGCAACGTGAGGGTAAGGGGGATTATGACCTCTTCCTTCCGATTGTCGAACTGAATGTGTCCGAGGTCTGGGATGCCATCTTCGGTCTTTCGACGCCGACATCACTAGATCCGTCGACGCTCGAAACTCTATATCGAGGCGCTTCTGGCGAGTGCCCAATCATTAAATCGCCTCAAGCTCCCCCATGTTCATCCGGTCGGTTCGGTTGCTGGACTTGCACTGTAGTGAGAAAGGATAAATCGGCTAAAGAGTTGATCAGAGCGGGGCATCTTGAACTGCTGCCCTTCCTGAACTTTCGCGACTGGCTATCAGAATTTCGAAATAATCCCTCTAAGAGGTGGGAGAAGCGAAGAAGCGGAAATGAGGGTCTTGGCCCTTTTACTCTGGAAGCTAGGCGCGAAATTCTGAAACGGGTGGACGATTTGGAGGATCTAACACGAACGCAGATTATAAGTCCTGATGAGCGAGGACTGATAGCAAGCCTTTGGAATATGGATCGCTTTCCACGTCTAAGTTCGAAAGGCGCAATTTGAGTGGCGGTGCATTCGGAGTCGATATAGTGAGCGATGCAACTACCCCAGCGCAACTTCTTCCACCTGGCTCGCCAGCACCTTGTCGATGCGGCGGCCGTCGAGGTCCATCACTTCGAAGCGCCACCCGTGCGCCACGACGTGATCGCCCTCGTCGGGAATCTTGCCGAATTCCTGCAGCAGGAACCCCGCGAAGGTCTGGTACGGTCGCTGTTGCAGCGGCAGCTCGATGTGGAGCAGCTCGGCAAAGTCCACCGCCGGCATCCAGCCTGATATCAGATAGCTGCCATCGTCCCGCTGATGGTACGGCGCTTCGGCCGGTCCGTCCTCGGTATGGAACGAGCCGACGATCGACTCCAGAATATCGGCCGAGGTCACGACGCCCTGGAACACGCCGTATTCGTCGTGCACGAGGCCCATATGTACCGGCGAGTCCCTGAGGATGGCGACGACGTCGCGGGCATCCACCGAGTCCGGGATCACCGGCGCCTCGCGCACCAGCGCGCGCAGGTCCGGCGTCTGGCCGGACAGATACACATCGAGCAGGTCCTTGGCCTGGATGATGCCCACCGCGGAATCACGATTGCCGTCGAACACCGCAAAGCGCGAATGGCTGCTGTCGCGCAGCTGCGCGAAAATGTCGGCGATCTCGTCGGCCAGGTCGATCATCGCCACTTCATGGCGCGGCGTCATCACCGCGCCGACCGGCAGGTCGCCGAGCCGCATCACGCCGGCGATCATTTCCTTCTCGCCGGGTTCCAGCACACCCGCCGTTTCGGCTTCGGTGACCAGCGAGCGGATTTCGTCTTCGCTGATCTTTTCCTCCGCGTCGCCGCGCTGGCCGAGCAGCCACAGCAATGCCTTGCCGGAACGATCCAGCAGCCATACGAGCGGCAGCGAGATCTTCGCCAGCAGCACCATCGCCGGAGCGACGCGCACGGCGACCGCCTCGGGATCGCGCAGCGCGATCTGCTTGGGAACCAGCTCGCCGATGATCAGCGACGCATAGGTGATCAGGCTGACGACGATGCCGACGCCCAGCGTATCGGCGAGGCCCTTGGAGACGCCGACGCCGAGCAGGAACTCGGTGAGCCGCTGGCCCAGCGTCGCGCCCGAGATCGCGCCGGACAGCACGCCGATCAGCGTGATGCCTATCTGAACGGTGGAAAGGAATTTTCCGGGATCGGACGCCAGCGCCAGAGCGCGGCGGGAGCCCCTGACGCCTTTCTCCACGAGAGCGGCGAGGCGCGCCGGACGGGCCGATACGATCGCCAGCTCGGACATCGCGAGCAGGCCGTTGATGACGATCAGGACCGTGACGATCCCGAGTTCGAGAGATAACACGTGTTTTCCTTCTTGGATGATGACAGTCATGATAGCGCATCATCCTGTCGCTGCGTAGCCGTGCGAATGTCAAAAGTCATCGGTTCAGCAGGTTGTGCTTGATGCACAGGTCGCTTGAGAGCGCGCTGCTATTCGACGTTGACGACTATTTCCGGGCGGCATGGCATATCGGCAGCGACGACCTGCGCAACTTCCCGGGATCGCCGCTAATAAAGCGCTTCGAAGCAGATCTCAGCGCGATCTGCCAGGCTAACGCGCGTCTGGTTCCGCAATTCCCGAAGCAGTGTTCGGGATGCGCTGCGGCACGGCGCGCAGCAGCAGCAGCGCCAGCAGCGCCGACAGGCTAAGCGCCGACGACACGATCAGCACGCGGCTACCGATCACGTCGATCAACAGGCCGAACGCCAAGGGGGCTGCCGCCTGCGCCATCCGCGACGGCGCGCCGAGCAGCCCCAGGCGATAGCCGTAATCTCTGGGCCCGAAGATCGCCAGCGGCAGCGTGCCGCGCGCGATGGTGAGGACGCCGTTGCCGGCGCCGTGAAACAGCGCGAACACGCCGGCCGCGCCGCCGCCGAACAGCGCCAGGATGCCGACGCCGAGCGGATGCGTCAGGCACGCCAGCCGCGTCGAGAGCAGCGGATGATAGCGGCTGAGAAAACCGGCCTCGAAGATCCGCGCGATCACCTGCGCGGGCCCGATCAGCATGCCGGCGCTGATCGCCTGCAGCGGCGTGGCGCCGGCGGCCTCCATGATGCGCGGCAGATGCGCCGCCATCGCGCCGGTGACGGTCCATGCCGCGGCAAAGGCAAAGGCCAGCAACACCATGGTGCGGTCGATCGGCACCTGCGGCTTGATCGCGGTCACGGCCGCGGCCTTGGCGCCCTTGATGGCGGGAAGGAAGATCAGGTTGAGCGGCAGGCCGAGCAGAATATGCGCCGCTGCCCAGGCAAAACACGTCTCGCGCCAGCCGATCGTCGACAGGCCCCAGGCCGTCAACGGCCAGCCGACGGTGCTGGCGAGGCCTGCCAGCAGCGTGATCCCGGTGATCGAGCGCCGCGCCTCGTTGCCGTAGATTCTCCCCAGCGCCGCGAAGGCGGCGTCATAGAGCCCGAGCCCCATGCCGATTCCGAGCAGCAGCCACGCCACGATCAGAACCGGGATCGAGCCGGCGAGGCCGAGCACGGCGAGCCCGGCTGCCAGAATGATGTTGGAGGCCGACAGCACCTGGCGGCCGCCGAACAGATCGATCTGCCGGCCGACGCGCGGGCCGAGCAGGGCCGAGATCACCAGCGACGCGGAGAACGCCGCGAACAGCCAGTTGCTGGAAATCCCGAGATCATGCGCGATCGGATCGGCGAGAATGGCGGGGAGATAGTAGCTGGACGCCCAGGCCAGCGTCTGGGTCGTGCCCAGGGCCAGGATGATCGGAAGCTGGCGCGGGCTCATTGAGGCGGCTTCATGGTCAGGGACATCCGCAGCTTGGCGCTTATTGGCGTGCCGCTGTCGCATTCGCGCGCATCGGCGCAGCATTCGCTGACCAGAAAATCCACCAGACCGTTCATGACGGCATAGTTGGCATGGCACAGCAGCGTGGTGGACTCGCGCACCTGAGTGATCAGACCGGCGACCACCAGCGTCTTGATGTGATGCGAAAGCGTCGACGGCGCGATTTTCAGCCGGTCCTGCAAGCGCCCGACCGCCAGGCCGGAAGCGCCGGCGCGGACCAGCGCGCGATAGATCCGCAGCCGCGTCGGGTTGCCCAGTGCTTCGAGTTTCGCGGCGGCATCATCGACTTTCATCGGCGCAATCTGGCGGCGGCAGGTCTGTTCGTCAAACGATATTTCTAGAATATTCGAACAAAGCCTATACCGGATCGTTGACTGCGCGACGCGACAAATCCGAATCGCCGCATGAGACGATGGATGTCATCGTCGCATGGGCGGCTTGCCAGGGTTCTGCGAACGGAGGCGAGCCGGCCCCGCCTCGCCTCGGTGGAAGCTCTAACTGCCGTACAGATAGTTCGGCAGCCACAGCGTCAGGCCGGGCCACAGATACATCAGCACCATGCAGAGGATGACGATCAGCATATAGGGCATCATGCCGGAGAAGATCTGGTTCAGCGTGACATGCGGCGGCGCCACGCCCTTCAGGTAGAAGGCCGACATCGCCACCGGCGGCGACAGGAAGGCGGCCTGCAGGTTGACGAACACCAGCACGCCCCACAGGATCGGGTCGATGCCGAAATGCTTCAGCATCGGCAGGAAGATCGGGACGAAGATCACGATGATCTCGGTCCATTCCAGCGGCCAGCCGAGAACGAAGATGATCGCCTGCGACAGGATCATGAACTGGATCGGCGACAGGTTGAGCGATAGCACCCAGCCTTCCAGCAGCGCCTGGCCGCCGAGGATGGCGAACACCGCCGAGAACAAAGCCGAGCCGACGAACAGCCAGCACACCATCGAGGTCGTCTTGGCGGTGAGGAACACGGCCTCCTTGGTGCGCTTCCAGTCCAGCGTACGCGCCTGGAACGCCAGCAGGAATGCGCCGGCCGCACCAACCGCGGCGGATTCAGTCGCGGTGGTGATGCCGAGCAGGATCACGGCCAGCACCACGGCCGTCAGAATGCCGAGCGGCATCACCGAGATGGTCAGGAGCCGCAGCACCTCGAACTGCTCGGCGCCCATCGTCCAGTAGTAATAGAACAGCAGCAGCGCGGAGACCGCGGCGATGAAGGCGAACCAGCTGTAGAATTGCGGCGGCGGCCCGGCATAGGCCGGCGCCTTCGATGCCTCGTTTTGCAGATCGGCGCTGCCCATCTGCTGCAGCACTTCCGGTGCATTGTCGCGCGCGTCCGACGACGATCCGCCGCCGAGCTCCTCGAGCTTCTCCTCCGCCGGCTCGCCGGAAGAGGGCAGGGCCTCGGGGGATCGCATCCGCTCGGTGGCCTCGATGACGGTCGCGGACTGCACGTCCGGCTGCTGATGGATCACGACAAACCACCACGTCGCCCACAGCGTCGCCACGGCGAGCACTAGCGGCACCAGCGCGAAGCCAAGATTTTTCAGAAGGTCGCCATAGCGCAACCGCGCGCCGTCGATGCTCAGCGCCATCGCCTTCGACGGCGCCACGGCCGCGCCGAGCAGCGCCGGCAGCATGCGGAGGGAATAGTTTTGCTGCAGCTCGCGCACCCATGGCCGCACCGGCACGCGGGTCTCGCTTTCCGGCAGCTTCGGCGCGATCTTCGGGTTCAGCAACGCCCAGCCGATGACGTAGACCAGATAAAGGAAGGCCAGAAAGAAGCCGGGAAACATCGCGGCGGCATAGAGCTTGACGACGGACTGACCGGCCACCGCGGCATAGACGATGATCATCACCGAGGGCGGGATCAGAATGCCCAGCGTGCCGCCGGCGGTGATGACGCCCGACGCGAGTTTCACGTCATAGCCCGCCTTCAGCATCGGGTTGAATGCAATCACGCCCATCAGCACCACGACGGCGCCGACCAGCCCCGACGCGATGCCCCAGAAGGTGCAGACCACCAGCGTTGCCACGGCGAGCGAACCCGGCACGCGGCGGAACGCGAGCTGGATCGAATAGAACATCTTGTCGACCAGCGCGCCCCTCTCCATCACATATCCCATCAGCACGAACAACGGGATCGAGATCAGCACGTCATTGGTCATCGCGCCGTAGGTGCGCTGGACCATCAGGTCGAAAATGTGATTGTCCGCCCACGGCTGGTCGGCCCGGTGATAGGCGAAGAAGCCGAAGAACATCCCCAGCCCCATCAAGGTGAAGGCGGTGGGAAAGCCCATCATGATCACTACCACGATGAGGCCGAGCATCAGGAGCCCGAGTGCCGGATCGCTCATCGGATGCTGTCCCCCATGCCGCGCTGCCTGGCGGCTTCCTCGATGTCCTGCGCATGCGCGATGGCGTTGCGGCGGGTCTCCTCGTCGACGTGCTCGCTGGCGGCGAGCTGCTCCTCGACGACGTCGATCTCGGAGACGTCCTTCAGTCGGCTCGGCCACACGCCGGTGCGCAGGCAGATGATCGCGCGCATGATCTCGGCCGCGCCCTGCAGCAGCAGCAGCGCGCCCGCCAGCGGGATCATCGCCTTGAAATGATAGACCGGCGGCCCGTCGGCGGTGACGTTGGAATGTTCGCGGATGCGCCAGCTATCGCCGGCATAGTCCCAGCCGGCATAGGCCAGCGCGGCGATGCCCGGCAGGAAGAAGACGATGTACAGCACCAGGTCGAGGGCAGCCTGGGTGCGTGGCCGCATCGAGCTGTACAGGAAATCGCCGCGGACATGGCCGTTCTGCGCCAGCGTATAGGCGCCGCACAGCATGAACAGCGAGCCGTACATCATGTTCGAGGCGTCGAAGATCCACGCCGTCGGCATGTTCATGATGTAGCGCTTGAACACCTCGACGCAGACCAGCGTCATCAGCCCCATGATCAGCCACGCGGCCGCCTTGCCGGCAAAGGTGCTGATGCCGTCGATCGTGTGCAGGAGGCGCTGGGCATTCATGGGGCAGGCCATTTCACGAGAGCAGTGCTTCTTCACCCTTCCCCTCCAGGGGAGGGTAGAAAGGCCCGAACTTTACAGACAATACGATAGCATCACCCGGAATGCGCCATCCCGGATGATGCGTCTGTACGATCAGTCCGGCATCAGGTCTTCTTCTTGGCGTTGGCGCCGAAGTAATGATTGTAGGCCATGCGCCGGTTTACCACCGTATCCTGCTCCCATTGCGTGGTGCGCTTGGCAAAGGCCTGCTGGGATTCCGAGATCTCCTTGAAGAGAGGGTTCTCCGCCGATTTCTTGGCGACCACCTCGTCGTAGATCTCGAGCTGTCTCAGCAGCACCGAGTCCGGCGTCTTGTAGAACTTCACCTTGTCCTTGGACTGCAGGTCGGCGTAGTCCTGCGAGTAGCGGTCGATCGCCTTCCACGACATGTCCTGGCCGGCGGCATCTGCCGCGCTGGCAATGATCGCCCGCATCTTTTCCGGCAGCGCGTCGTACTTGGTCTTGTTGAACAGGATCTCGAACTGTTCGGCGTTCTGGTGATAGCTCTGCAGCATGCAGGTTTTTGAGACGTCGGCGAAGCCGAGCAGGCGGTCCGACGAGGCGTTGTTAAATTCCGCGGCATCGAGCAGGCCTCGGTCCATTGCCGAGACGATCTCGCCGCCGGGCAAAGCGTTGACCGCGGCACCCAGCCCGGTGAACACGTCGATCGAAATGCCGACGGTGCGGAATTTGACGCCCTTGAGGTCGTCGGCCTTGGTGATCGGCTTCTTGAACCAGCCGAGCGGCTGTGTCGGCATCGGCCCATAGGGGAAGGACACGACGTTGGCGCCGATCGAGGCGTAGAGCTTCGACAGCAACTCCTTGCCGCCACCATATTTGTGCCAGGCCAGCAGCATGTTGGCGTCCATCGCATAGGCGGGACCCGAGCCCCACAGCGCCAGAGCGGTCTGCTTGCCGTAGTGATACACCATCACGCCGTGGCCGCCGTCGAGCGTGCCCTTGGAGACCGCGTCGAGCAGGCCGAACGCCGGCACCACGGCGCCGGCCGGCAGCACCTCGATCTTCAGGTCGCCGCCGGTCATGTCATTGACCTTCTTGGCGTAGTCCTGCGCGTATTCGTGGAAGATATCCTTGGCGGGCCAGGTGCTCTGCCAGCGCATGCTGATCGGGCCCTGCTGCTGGGCAATCGCCGGCGCGGTAATCGTGGCCGCGGCGGCGCCGGCTGCGGCGGTTTTCAGAAAGCGGCGGCGCGTGGAAGTCGTGTCCCTGCTGGTCATGTCATCCTCCCCGGTGAAGCCGATCCTGGTTGGCCGGCCTTTTGCTTGCTGGCCAGACAAAGGCCTGCGTCCGGGTTTGGCAAGATTGTTCGCCTGTCTGCGACGCTTCGACGCGGGAGAACTTGAACTATCAAATCTGCTGCGGTGCGGTAGTGATAGTCGAACTATCTGTCGTGCGCGTTAGGCCGATGCCTCGCCGACCATCTCCGGCTGCCGGTCCAGCGCGACGGCGGGCGAGGTCAGGATGACGACAGCCTGCCAGGCAAAGCCGGCGACGGCGAGGTACAGGCAGGCTTCCGCATCGTAGTACCCGCCAACCACCGCCGCGAGGCCGGCACCGATCGGGCGCGCGCCATAGCTTAAAATGTTGATGGCGGAGACGCGGCCGAGCAGGCTGGGCGGCGTCACCGACTGCCGTAGCGTGGTCGTCGCGATCACCCACAGGATCGGACCGGCGCCGAGCAGAAAGAAGCTCAACCCGGCCAGCACCGGTGAGGCGATCCATGTCGTCAGCGCCATCACCAGCGAGGCAACCAGGCCGGTGACCGGCCCGAGCGCGATGCAGAGGCCGAACGGCAGCCGCCGCATCACCCTTGTGGCCAATAGCGCACCGATCACCATGCCGCCGCCATACATCGAAAGCACGGCGCCGATGCCGACGGCGCCAAGGCCGAGATGGCGAACGGCGTAGGGCACGAACACCGCCAGGATGAGGAAGGCGGCGGCACCGAAGATGAGTTGGGTGACGAACACCGGCCGCAGCAAGGGATGGCGGGCGACGAAGGCCAGCCCCTCTGCGATGTCCTGCAGCGGTCGCCGCCGTATGACGCGCGCGCGAGCAGGTTCGTGGATGCCGGACAGCAACAGGACGGCTGCGATCGACAGCGCCGCCGCAACGCCGAAAGCCGGTGCAGCGCCGACAAGCCCGACCAGCACGCCGCCGAGCGCCGGTCCGCCGGCAAAGGCGATGGTGCGCGCCAGTTCGATCCGCGCATTGGCCGCGGCGAGTTGCGGGGATGCGACCAGCGACGGCACCAGCGCGGGCGCGGCGACGCTGTAGACCACCGTGCCGCACACCGCGACAAAGCCGAGCAGCGCCAGCCACGGCAGCGTCAGCAGGCCGGACCAGATCAGCGCCAGGATCGTCAGCAGCGAGGCCGCGCGCATCGCCTCTGCCGACGCCATCAGGACGCGCCGCGAGATGCGGTCGGCAAGCAGGCCGGCGGGGATCGCGAACAGCACGAAGGGCAGCGTCAGCGCGGTCTGTAACAGGCCGGTCTGGCCCTCGCCTGTGCCCAGCAGCAGCACCGCGACGATCGGCGCCGCCGCCAGCGCCAGTTGCTCGGCCGATTGCGCCGCGAGGTTCGACCAGGCGAGGCGGTTGAAGGTAGCGGGCAGGCGAGGGGGCAAGGGCATGGCGGATCCGATCTGTTGCTCGCACCCTGCCGCGCCGGGCAGGCTCGCGGCCACCCGATTACCGAACCGGTAGCAATCGCCTTTGATCGAGAATCGCGCTTGTCCAGCTAGGCCCGCTTCTTCTTCGGCGGCGCCGGCGTCTCGAACTTCACCTTGCCGCGGCTGATTTTCGACTTCAGCATGTCGTTGATCCGGGTTTGCCATCCCGGACCCGTCGCGCGCAGCGCCTCGAGCACGTCGCCGTCGAGCCGCAGCTTGACCGGCACCTTGGGGTTCTCGATCCGGGGCCGGCCGACCATGTTCTTGAACTGTGCCAGAATCTCGGGGGGTAACTCGGATGCCGGCCGCGCCCGTGCAAAATCCTCTGCCGTCCAGTCCGGGTTCTCGTCATGGATCGCTGGGTCGAACTTGGGTTTCTTTGACATGGCGCTTCATCTCCTTCGCATGTGCGCGTCGCAGACTGATCGGACGAACCTTGCCGCTGCACCTCGCGTCGAAATTCTCAGTTCTTCCGCGACCGGCGGGCGTCGGGATGGCTGACCAGGACCGCGCCGGGGGCGGGGCTGGTCGCTTCGAACAATTCATCACAGACGTAATCGTTGAAGATGGTGGTGCCGTCGTCGGTATAGGTCGCGCCCTCGGCGATCGGGAATGCCGTGTCATATTCCAGATCGATGGTCAGCGATCGCTTCGCCCGGTAGGTCTTGCCGCTCATTGTGGTGCTCCGATTCCTGTTGTGAGCGTTCTAGCAGCTTTTGATCTCGATCAGGGCCAGGTGCCCAGGATGCAGGATCATCTGGTCGGGCATCGAATCGAAATCCGAAGGTCGGTCACGCAGATGCAGTTGCAAATGAGTTGCAATAAGCCGGAATTTCCGCCATCCTTTTGCGATGGACGCCAAAGCCCCCGCCATTCCCGCCGATCCTACGAATCCGCTGCCCACCGAGGTGGTCGGTAAGCCCGGCGGCTGGCGTACCGCGCGTGGCGATCCCTCGCTGCTGGGCATGTTCGCCTCGGTCAAGGTCGCCAAGAACGGCTCGTTCTTCCGCAAGCTGCTGGCGTTTCTCGGGCCGGGCTATCTGGTCGCGGTCGGCTATATGGACCCCGGCAACTGGGCGACCTCGCTCGCCGGCGGCTCAAAATTCGGCTACGCGCTTCTGACCATCGCGTTGCTCTCCAATCTGATGGCGATCGTGCTGCAGTCGCTGTGTTCGCGGCTCGGCGTCGGCGCCGGGCGCGACCTCGCGCAGGCCTGCCGCGACGCCTTTCCGCGCGCGGTGTCGTGGTTGCTGTGGATCTCGGCGGAGATCGCCATCACCGCGACCGATCTGGCCGAAGTGATCGGGACTGCCATCGGCCTCAATCTGCTGTTCGGCATTCCGCTCGAGATCGGCGTCGTCATCACGGCGGCCGACGTGTTCCTGATCCTGGCCCTGCAGGCGTTCGGCTTCCGCTGGATCGAGGCCTTCGTGGTGACGCTGCTCGGCGTGATCGCGGCGTGTTTCGCGGTGCAGATCGCGATGGCCGATCCGAACTGGGGCGAGGTGATCCGCGGTTTCGCGCCGACCACCGAGATTCTGCACAATCGTGAAATGCTGTTCCTCGCGCTCGGCATTCTCGGCGCGACGGTGATGCCGCATAATCTCTATCTGCATTCCGGGCTCGTGCAGACCCGCGGCTATGGCGACAGCGTCGCGGAGAAGAAGGAAGCGATCACGCTTTCGACCTGGGATTCCACCATCGCGCTGTGTCTGGCGCTGACCATCAATGCCTCGATCCTGATCCTCGCGGCCGCCACCTTCCACAAGGCCGGCCGCCACGATGTCGCCGAGCTCGAACAGGCCCACACCTTTCTGGCGCCGATGCTCGGCTCGACGCTGGCGCCGACCCTGTTCGGCATCGCGCTGTTGTGCTGCGGATTGAACTCGACGATCACCGCGACGCTGGCCGGTCAGATCGTGATGGAGGGATTCATCAAATTCCGCATGGCGCCGTGGCTGCGCCGCATGGTCACGCGGATGATCGCGATCGTCCCGGCGGTCGGCGTGACGATCTGGTACGGCGAGAAGGCGACCGGGCAGTTGCTGATCCTCAGCCAGGTGGTGCTGAGCCTGCAACTGCCATTCGCCGTGGTGCCCCTGGTCCTGTTCACCGCAAGCCGGAGCAAGATGGGCCCGTTCGTCGCGCCGCGCTGGGTCACCGCATTGGCTGCGCTGACCGCGGCCATCATCATCGCGCTGAACCTGAAGCTGGTGTTCGATTTCGTGTTGGGGTAGCCCGGATGACAATCCGGGGCCGGCTGATTAAACGAGAGAACTGCCCAAGCCAATTCCGCACGCAAAAGATGAAGGGACTGACAACTACCGTTATCCCAGTGCAGTGGTTCACAGGACCAGGGCATTGGCCGTGGCAGCAGCCAAACAGGAGCACAAAGGTGAGGCCGTAGATATCGTCCCGATCCACTGGGCCGATAGCGAATCCAAGATTCGCTGGTGATGAAATAATGGAATCATTTAGTAAGTCATCTATCCGCTGAAACGCTGGCCCCCGGATTTTGCTGCGCTTCATCCGGGCTACGGATCACTCTTGCGGCTCGCTGATGCTCTCGCCACCGGCATCGACGCGCATCCAGCCGGAGGGCGCCAGCCGCTGCTGCGGTAGATAGCGGCCCTTGTAGTCCATTTTCTTGGAACCTTCGATCCAGTAGCCCAGATAGACATAAGGCAGCCCGAGCCGGCGCGCGCGGGCGATGTGGTCGAGGATCATGAAAGTGCCGAGCGAGCGGCTCTCTTCGGCCGGCTCGAAGAACGAATACACCATCGACAGACCGTCGGTCAGCACGTCGGTCAGCGCTACGGCGATCAGATCCCCGCCGCGGCCGGTGATGCCGCTGTCGGGACCGCGGCGGCGATATTCGATCAGCCTGGTCTCGACATGGCTGTCCTCGACCATCATCGCGTAGTCCAGCACGGTCATGTCGGCCATGCCGCCATTGCGGTGGCGCTGGTCGAGATAGGCGCGGAACACGGAATACTGCTCCGAGGTCGGCACCGCGCTGCGCTGCTCGCCGATGATGTCACTGTTGCGCGCCATCACCTTCTTGAAATTACGCGACGGGCGGAATTCATTGGCGATCACGCGGATCGAGACGCAGGCGCGGCACTGGTCGCAGGCCGGGCGATAGGCGATCGACTGCGAGCGCCGGAAACCGCCATGGGTCAGGAGGTCGTTGAGATCGCCGGCCTTGTCGCCGACCAGATGGGTGAACACCTTGCGCTCGTGCCGGCCCGGCAAATAAGGGCAGGGCGACGGCGCCGTCAGGTAGAATTGCGGAGTGTCGCGGGAGTGCTGGGTCACGGTTGGCGTCAGTCTCCGAAGCAGGTGGTGCCAGCATCGCGCTGCCCGGGCCGACGGTCAATCCGTCGGCCGCTTTGCCGAATATAATCGTTCAATAGGTCCGGCCTGCCGGCTGCGCCATCCGCGCCTGGGCGGAATTGTTGACGACCACGGTGCCGAGCACGAGGTCGTGCAACAGCTGACGACGGCCATTGAGCAGGCCGACCACCAGCACCAAGGGCGTCAGGAACGAGATCGAGGCCCAGAACAGCACCGCATGCGCGCAGCCGAGCAGGAAGTAGCCCGGCGTGCCGGTGAAGGTTCGCATCTGCAAATCCATCGTCCGCATCCCCCAGGTGGCGGAATGCGGGCCGCCGAGCGACATGCCGTAATACAGGATCGGCCAGATCACCGTGGCCGGTGACACCAGCCAGAACAGTCCCCAGCCGAGCCCGAGCGTGACCAGCCCGAACACCGCGATGAAGATCACCGCGAGAACCACCGGGATGGAGATCACCACGAGATCGATCAGGAAGGCGACAAGGCGCCGTGTCAGCACGCCACTGAACAGCTGCGGATTCGCCCACGGATCATAGGCGCCGCCAGGCTGCGGGCCGCTGCGCCAGGTGGTGTTCGAATTGTTGTCGGACATCACGGTTCTCCGCCTGCACCATCGCAGTCCTGACAAATGGATATCGGCGAACCCCGGCGCAAGACGCCGGCATCGTTGCAGAGGAGAGCCGGCTCTTTCTTCCCTCTCCCCCGCGCGAAGCTTCGCTTCGCTAGGTGGGAGAGGGTGGATTGAACCGCGTAGCGGGTCGAGACGGGTGAGGGGTAGCCACAAGCTCTGAGCCTGGCAACTCCTCATCCGTCACGGCCTTCGGCCGTGTCACCTTCTCCCACAAGGGGAGAAGGAAGAAAAAAGCCGCGGCTAGCGCTCGCGGCGCAGTTTCTCGGCGGCGGCGGGCGCAAAGTAGCTCAGTACGCCGTCGGCGCCGGCGCGCTTGAAGGCGAGCAGGCTTTCCATCATGGCGCGGTCGCCGTCGATCCAGCCGTTGTTGGCGGCGGCCATGATCATCGCGTATTCGCCGGACACCTGATAGGCGAAGGTCGGCACCGCAAAGGTGTCCTTCACGCGGCGGACGATGTCGAGATAGGGCATGCCGGGCTTCACCATCACCATGTCGGCGCCCTCGGCGAGATCGAGCTCGACCTCGCGGATCGCCTCGTCGGAATTGGCGGAGTCCATCTGGTAGGTGCGCTTGTCGCCGGTCAGCATCTTGGCCGAGCCGATCGCGTCGCGGAACGGGCCATAGAAGGCGGAGGCGTATTTCGCGGCATAGGCCATGATCTGAACGTCGAGGAACCCGGCGGCATCGAGCGCCGTGCGGATCGCACTGACCCGCCCGTCCATCATGTCGGACGGCGCGATGATGTCGCAGCCGGCCTCGGCCTGCACCAGCGCCTGGCGCACCAGCACGGCGACGCTCTCGTCGTTCAGGATCCGGCCGTCGTCATGCAGCAGGCCGTCATGGCCGTGGCTGGTGAAGGGGTCGAGTGCCACGTCGCACAGCACGCCGAGATCGGGAAATTCCTTCTTGATGGCGCGCACGGTCTGGCAGACCAGATTATTGCCGTTCCAGGCTTCCGAACCGATATCGTCGCGCAGCGAGGCCTCGGTATAGGGAAACAGCGCGATGCAGGGAATGTCGAGCTTCATGGCGCGCTCGGCGTCGCGCACCGCCTGATCGACCGTCAGGCGCTGCACGCCGGGCATCGAGGCGACGTCGGCGCGCTTGTTGTCGCCGTCGATCACGAACAACGGCCAGATCAGGTCGTCGGTGGTGAGGACGTTTTCGCGCACCATGCGGCGCGCCCATTCCGACTTGCGGTTGCGGCGCGGCCGGCTGACGAGATCGAGCGACGGGGCGGTGTAGACGGAGGGACGCGGGGAGGGCTCACGCAGGTCGATGGGACGCCCGAATTTGATCGCCATGATGCCGTCTCTCCCGAACTTTCGAATTCGACTTTTTCTAGTTCTAGCATGTGACCGGTGTTTCGTCACCGCGATCATGGAATGGCTGGGTGATTGATTTTGCGGCCCCGAAGGCCCACAAAACCAGCCATGACTCGCACCATCTCTCCAGTTCCCGCTCCCGAACGGCCGCGGCATGTCTGAGCCCGCCGCACGCGACACCTCGCGGGACATCTCGTCGCGGGATCTGGCGATGTCGGTCGCGGCGATCTCCTCGACCCGCGAAATCTCCGAAGAGAACGTCTGGACCCGCCGGCTGGTGCTGTTTCTGCGCATCATGGCCGTGATCTCGATGGCCCAGGGCCTGTACCACTGGGCGCAGGTCACCGGCTTCGTCGGCACCGAGGACGAGGCCTTCGAGGTGCAGACCATGGCCTGGCAGACGGCCACGGTCTATTTCGCGGTCATCGAACTGGTCGGCGCCGTCGGGCTGTGGCTGGCGACGCCGTGGGGGGCGGTGGTCTGGCTCACCACCGTGGTCTCGATGGGTGTGATCGAGCTGATGTTCCCCAATATCTACGGCGGCAATCTGGTGATCGTCGGACTGCAGGCGGTATTTCTCGCCGCCTATCTGGCGCTGGCCTGGATGGCCGCCCGCGAACGGCCGCCATAGGTACCGTCGCTGCCGCACGACAGGCCTCGCAGAAGGCCGTGCTTGATAATCCAGGGAGGTTTCCATGAACCCGCTTTATTCCGGCGGCACCGCCGGCAGCCTGATCGTCAGCGCCATCGCGCGCCACGGCGATCGCCCCGCGCTGGCCGATGGCACCGTGCGCTGGAGCTACCGCGAGTTCGGCGATGTCGTCGCCCGCTTCATCACGCTGTTTCGATCGATCGGCCTCAAGAAGGGCGACGCACTCTGTGTGTTGTCCGGCAACCGCGCCGACGCCTGGGCGGCGATTTCCGCCTGCATGGTGATGGGGCTGCGCTACACGCCGCTGCATCCGATGGCCGCGGAAGACGATCATGCCTTCATCGTCGAGGACGCCGAAATCGACGCGCTGATCGTCGAGGCCGGCAAGTTTGCCGCGCGCGGCCTGGCGATCCAGGCGCGCGTCCCCGGCCTCAAGCATCTTCTCTCCTTCGGCGCGCTGGAAGGCGCGCGCGACCTGCTGGCCGAGCTGCCGGACGCCGTGCCGGCGCCGCTGGTCGACGACAGCGCGTTCGGCGACACGGCCTTCCTCGCTTATACCGGCGGCACCACCGGCCGCTCCAAGGGCGTGATGCTGCCGCACCGCGTGCTGGTGGCGATGTCGCTGGCGATCGTCGCGGACTGGGACTGGCCGGCCGAGATCCGCTATCTCGCCGCGACGCCGATCAGCCACGCGGCGGGCATCACGCTGTTTCCGGTGATGCTGCGCGGCGGCTTCAGCCGGCTGGTGCAGGGTTTTGACGCTGAGACCTATTGCCGGGCCGTGCAGGAGGACAGGATCACCGCGACCTTCCTGGTGCCGACGCTGATCTATGCGCTGATCGACGCGCCGGCCTTGCGCGAAAAATACGACCTCAGCAGCCTGCAGACGATCGTCTACGGCGCGGCGCCGATGTCGCCGGACCGGCTGCGCGAAGGCATCGCAATCTTCGGCAATGTCTTCGTGCAGCTCTACGGCCAGACCGAAGCGCCGCAGATCATCACCACGATGCGCAAGATCGATCATGACGATGCAAAGCCCGGGCGCCTCGGCTCCTGCGGCCGCGCCAATGCGATGGTCGAGGTCAAATTGTTCGATGCCGAGATGCGCGAAGTGGCATTGGGCCAGCCCGGCGAGATCTGCGTACGCGGCTCGCTGGTGATGGATGGCTACTGGAAGCGGCCGGAGGCGACCGAGGAAGCGCTGCGCGGCGGCTGGCTGCACACCGGCGATGTCGCGGTGAAAGATGCCGACGGCTATTTCTACATCGTCGACCGCACCAAGGACATGATCATCTCCGGCGGATTCAACATCTATCCGCGCGAAGTCGAGGACGCCTTGATGGCGCATCCTGCGGTGGCGTCGGCCGCGGTGATCGGCATTCCCGACGACAAATGGGGCGAGGCGGTGAAGGCCTTCGTCGTGCTGAAGCCCGGCGCCAACAATTCCGCCGCCGAGTTGCAGGCCCATGTGAAGGACAAGCGCGGCGCGCCGTGGTCGCCGAAGACGATCGACTTTCTCGCCGAGATCCCCGTCACCGGCCTCGGCAAGCTCGACCGCAAGGCGCTGCGCGCGCCGTATTGGGAGGGCAGGGTGCGCGGGGTTGCGTAACGCGCCCAATCTTTTTGCGTAAAACTGTCGAATAATTTTCGGCATTTTTTCGGTAAGATTTGAGTCACCCTAACGCCGCGGTCATCTCCGTTACCCCAACCTTTAAGATTTGAAGGATGCTGTTTCGCTATGGGCCAGAATCCGCGGACAAAGCTGGAACACGAGCTCCGCAGCGTGAATCAAAGATTGCAAGAAGCCCTTTATTCATCGGCTTAATACGCGATTCACTGTCTCAAATTCATGATCTCTTTATTGTCTTATTTAAGCGGTTCTTCAAACGCTGACCCTTACGTTGAGACCATCAGACGGGACAAAAGTTTCGTCAAATAAGTCGCAAAAAGCGACGAAGCGATAACAGGGGTTAGTGTCATGATGAAAGCCGTATCGACGGTTGAGAACGTGGATCTCGTTCCCGGACAGGCGCCGGTGCAGCCGCTATATCTCGAAGCGCTCACGCTGGTGGAGCGTCTGCATCGCCGCCTGCTCGACGTGATCAAGGACGAGTTCGACCGCCGCGGTCGTGCTGATATCAATTCGGTGCAGGCGCTTCTGCTGTACAACATCGGCGACAAGGAATTGACCGCCGGCGAGCTGCGCACCCGCGGCTACTATCTCGGCTCGAACGTGTCGTACAATCTGAAGAAGCTCGTCGAACTCGGCTTCCTCGATCACCAGCGCAGCCGCGTCGATCGCCGCTCGGTCCGCATCCGCCTGACCGCGCAGGGCCAGGAAATCCGCCACATCGTCGACGCGCTGTATCGCAAGCACGTCAAGACCGTTGAGCAGGTCGGCGGCATCTCGAACGAAGAATTCGCCACGCTCAACAAGTCGCTGCATCGCCTCGAGCGTTTCTGGACCGACCAGATCCTGTATCGCCTTTGAGAACGAACTGAGGAAACGCACCAAGGCGCTGGCGCGGAGCGTGTATGCTTCGCGACCGGCTCCGGCCCCGAGGCCGGCCATGTGCCGCTCTCATCCGAGAAGTGCGACCACCCAATCACCACACGCCGGGCAACGGCGGACCTCCGATCTGACGACCTTGATCGGCCCGCCTGGAAACAGCGGGCCGATTGTCGTTTGAGCGACGTGGTCTCCGGCGGCGCCGGAGATCGCGCCGCCAAAAATGTTTCCGCCGACGGAACTTGTTCCAGCCTCCGCGCCTTATCGCTTCGAACCGGAGGAACTTGCCATGTTGGTCGAGCGCGGATTGAAGGTGATGAACGTCGAGGCGGTGGGCGATGCCTACGCCATCGCTGCCAACTATCTGCGCAGGAGCGGCGCCATTCCCGACAGCCAGATCACGCATGATCGCCTGCTCGAACTTATCGTGCAGATGTTTCACCGCGGCGAAGGCAACAAGATCCGCCTCGCCAATCGCGCCATCGCATCGTTCGAATCCACCCAGCTCGTCGCCTGATGTCCGGAGAAGACAATCCCATGCAGACCGCCATCGACCGCATCATGCACACCTACGAAATGATGGTGAGCCGGACCCAGAGCGCCAACGACGAAGCGCGCGCCAAGGTGTCGAGCTACATCCAGTCGCTGTTCGATGGCGGCGAGAAGGACGAACACCGCCTGACGGTGTGCGGACTGACCTATCTGCGCGAACTCGATGGCAGCAACGATCCGGTCAAGGCCGGCTTTACCGGGATGTGAACCGGCGCGCCGTCGCCTGCTTGGCAGGATGTTTGACGGTAGGCCAAACGGCGCTTGGCTGACGATCAGTAATGCCGTTTGTGCAATCGGTCGCAGTCCTCGCTAGAGAGTGCCGAGCCGCGACCTGCGACTTTAGTCGCTTTCCCAAGATTGCATGGGCGCAACAAATGTTGCGCTGGGGCCACAGTTCCCCGGGATTTAACCGTCCGCCTAACTGATCCTTGCGTGCGCCGCGATTTAGCCACACGCCTCCATGAAATCATTTGACGTCCGCAGACCACCGCTGGCGCGCGCGAGCGACGGAAACGTCGGCTTGTCGGCGCGGCAGGTTGGGAAACCAGGTTCGAGATGAACGCCACGACGCCATCCAGGTCTAACCGATCCGCGCCGCAAGGCCGCGCCGCGATCGTGCGTTGCGGGCCTGATGAGCCGACGGATGGCCATCCCGGTCGCGCGCTGGCGGCTATTTCCGAAGGTGTCGATGTCTTCAAAAAGACTCCTTGCGTCGCGGATTTGAAACCGCGTGGCCGTGATCTCGCCAAACACATGCGTGATTTAGGGATCATGGAAAATCCGGACGGCCGCGCTGTCGATCATTGGACGTTGGACCGGAAACGGTCCGTCGACGGGCGGGCGACCAGGCTTCGACCACATGCGAGCCTTCCTGCATCTGTAGCGTCCGGCAGTTTGCCGGGCCGGTCGGAGCGGCCGTCGGTCGCGCTGTTACCGGCCCCGGCAGGGCGCACGAGAAACCATGTTATGCGGATTATCGAGCGTACATTTCTTGTCGCAATCGTCCTGGGGGCCGCGTCGGTGGCCACGCCATCGCTGGCCTTCGACGGCGCCCCGGTCGGATCGGACGCGACCATCCCGATGGTTTCCGCGCTGCCCGGTACGGCTCCCATCCTGAAAAAGTCGGCCAAGCCCGAGACCACGCTGACCGCGTTGCAATATGCGGCCGAGGGCGGCCATCCGATCGCGCAGTGGAAGCTCGGCCGGATGTATGCCGACGGCAACGGCGTGGCGCAGGACGATTTGCGCGCTTTTGACTATTTCAGCCGCATCGCCAATGCCCATGCCGAGGACAGCCCGTCGGCGCCGCAGGCCACCATCGTCGCCAATGCCTTCGTGGCGCTCGGACGCTATTACCTCGACGGCATTCCGAACTCGCGCGTCAAGGTCGACACCGAGCGCGCCCGCGAGATGTTCTCCTATGCCGCGTCCTATTTCGGCAATGCCGACGCGCAATACGACCTGGCCCGCCTGTACCTGAAGGGCATCGGCGCGCCGCGCGACACCAAATACGGCGTGCGCTGGCTCGGCCTCGCCGCGCAGAAGGGCCAGCACCAGGCCCAGGCGCTGCTCGGCCAGATGCTGTTCAACGGCGAGGCGCTGCCGCGCCAGATGGCCCGCGGACTGATGTGGCTGACGCTGGCCCGCGACAACGCCGCGCCCGACGAGGTCTGGATCCAGGAAAGCTACAACCGGGCGATCAGCAAGGCGTCCGAGGACGACCGCGCGATGGCGCTGCAGATGATCGAGCACTGGGTGCAGGGCCGCAAGGACTGATCAGCCTTTGACCCTGCGGAGCGGCGATCACGCCGCCTCCAGATCCAGGTCGATCCACACCGGCACGTGGTCCGACGGCTTTTCCCAGGCGCGGACATATTTATCGATGCCGACGTCGACGAGCTTGTCGCTGGCCTGTGGCGACAGCAGCAAATCGTCGATGCGGATGCCCCAGTTCTTCTGCCAGGCGCCGGCCTGGTAATCCCAGAACGTGTACTGGCCGGGTTCGTCGGTGACGGCGCGCAGCGCGTCGGTCATGCCGAGGCCGAGCAGGGACTGGAAGCTCTCCCGCGTCTCCGGCTTGAACAGCGCGTCATTGGCCCAGGCGGCAGGGTTGTGCACGTCGGCCGGGGCCGGGATCACGTTGAAGTCGCCGGCCAGGATCAGCGGCTCCTCGGTCTTCAGCCGCAGGCGGGTGAATTCCTGCAGCCGGGACATCCATTTCAGCTTGTAGGGGTACTTCTCGGTATCGACCGGATTGCCGTTCGGCAGGTAAAGGCAGGCGACGCGCACCACGCCGGATTTCAGCGACACCACGCCTTCGATGAAGCGCGCATGGGTGTCCTCGTCGTCGCCGGGCAGGCGAGGCGTGGCTTCCTCCAGCGGGTACTTCGAGAGCAGCGCCACGCCATTGAAGGTCTTCTGGCCATGGGTGATGACATTGTAGCCGAGCGCCTCGATCGCCTCGCGCGGAAAGGCCTCATCGACGCATTTGATCTCCTGCAGGCACACGATGTCCGGCGCGCAGTCGCGCAGCCAGGTAAGCAGGTGGTCGAGCCGCTGACGGACGGAGTTCACGTTCCAGGTCGCGATCCGCATGGCAGTGTTTCCCGGTGATAATGATGGCGAAATCTTGTTTGTGTGCATACCATGCACCGTCGCGCCGTGATAGGCTGGGCCAAAGCGCATAAGTCGCTGTCGGGGGCTGGAGCATCGGAGAGGCCCGGGCATTCGGCTGTATTGACGTGGGATGTGATGAAAAAAAGTACATCGATCGCCTTGATCCTGGTTGTCGGCGCCGCGGCGGCCGCAGCCTATCTGACACGCGCGTCGTGGAGCGGCGGCAATACCAGCGCCAAGGCGCCGCCCCGCGTTCGCGTCGTCGCCGTCGAGCTTGCCAAGGCCGAGCGCAAGCCGGTCCCGGTCGATGTCGATTCGATCGGCATGGTAACGCCGATCTCCAGCGTCGCATTGAAATCCCGGGTCGAGACCACCATCCTCGCCGTGCACTTCGAAGACGGCGCCAGGGTGAAGGAGGGCGACCTCCTGTTCACCCTCGACTCGCGCCAGATCGACGCCCAGATCGAGCAGGCCGAGGGCACCCTGATGAAGGACCGCGCCCAGCTCGCCGGCGCCGAGCGCGACGTCCGGCGCTTCAGCGACCTGATCGGCAAGGGCGCCACCACCCAGGTCAATGTCGACAATGCCAAGACCGCGTCCGACATCCTTGCCGGTACCATCCAGGCCGACCAGTCGGCGCTGGACAATCTCAAGGTGCAGAAGAGCTTCACCCAGATCCGCGCGCCGTTTGCCGGCCGCATCAGCCAGGCCAACGTCAAGGTCGGCAATTTCGTGCGCCCGGCCGATACCACGCCGCTGGCGATCATCAACCAGATGGCGCCGGTCTACGTCTCCTTTGCGGTGCCGCAGCGCGTGCTCGCGGATCTCCGCGAGGCGATGGCGGCGGGCTCGACCAAGGTGATCGCGACCATTCCGCAGAGCGGCCGGTCGGAAGACGGCAAGGTCGCGATGGTCGAGAACACCGTCGATTCGACCACCGGCATGGTTACCGTGCGCGGCATTATGAACAACCCGTCGGAGACGCTGTGGCCGGGCATCCTGGTGCAGACCAAGCTGATCGTGCGCAGCGAGGATGGCGTGGTGGTGCCGACCGTCGCCGTGCAGCGCAGCCAGACCGGCAATTTCGTGTTCACCGTGAAGGACAATATCGCCCATGTGCAGCCGGTCACGGTCGATCGCACCGCGCAGGGCATGTCGGTCATCAG
This sequence comes from Tardiphaga sp. vice154, assembly GCF_007018645.1. Classification (NCBI taxonomy): domain Bacteria; kingdom Pseudomonadati; phylum Pseudomonadota; class Alphaproteobacteria; order Hyphomicrobiales; family Nitrobacteraceae; genus Tardiphaga; species Tardiphaga sp. vice154. The sequence continues at coordinate 3,314,213 of NZ_CP041399.1, read as the reverse complement.
CTCCGGCCTGACGGGCACGGAGGATGTGGTGGTCGACGGCCAGTTGCTGCTGACCGAGGGCACAAGGGTCGAGGCGCGCGCCCGCAAGGCCGGGGCCTGAGCCATGACGCTTTCCGAACTCAGCATCCGCCGCCCGGTGATGACCACGCTGCTCACCGCGACGATCATCGCGTTCGGTATTTTCGGATTCCGGCTGCTGCCGGTGTCGGCGCTGCCGAAGGTGGATTTTCCGACCATCGCCGTGACCGCCACACTGCCCGGCGCCAGCGCCGACACCATGGCGGCGTCGGTCGCGGGCGTCATCGAGCGCCAGCTCTCGACCATCGCCGGCATTTCCTCGATGTCGTCGAGCTCGTCGCAGGGCACCACCGGGATCACGATCCAGTTCGACCTCAACCGCAACATCGATGCCGCCGCCCTGGACGTGCAGACCGCACTGACCATCGCGCAGCGCCGGCTGCCGATCGAGATGACGATCCCGCCAAGCTTCCGCAAGGTGAACCCCGGCGACTTCCCGGTGCTGTTCGTCGCCTTGAGCTCATCGACGCTGCCGCTGTCGGCGGTCAATGAATTCGGCGACATCACCATCGGGCAGGCGCTGTCGCAGATCACGGGCGTCGCCCAGGTCGTGATCTACGGCTCGCAGAAATTCGCCATTCGCGTCCAGGCCGATCCGGAAGCCGCCGCGGCACGCGGCCTGTCGCTGGAGGACATCCGCACCGCGGTGTCGCGGGCCAATTCCTCGACCCCCGTCGGTACCCTGAACGGACCGAAGCAGGATATCTCGCTGCAGGCCTCCGGCCAGATGAACAAGGCGTCGGATTACGACCAGATCGTGGTGGCGTGGCGCAACGGCTCGCCGGTCAAGCTCAACGAGGTCGCCAAGATCTATGACGCGGTCGAGAACGACAAGGTCGCGACCTGGCTGAACGGCAAGCGCGCCATCGTGCTGGCGATCCAGAAGCAGCCCGACGCCAATACGGTCGCGGTGGTCGATGGCGTGCGCGCCAAGCTGCCGTCGCTGCAGGCGCAGCTACCGCCCTCGATCGAGGTCAGCGTGATGATGGACCGTTCGGTCTCGGTGCGCGAGGCCGTGGCCGACGTCGAGGAGACGCTGCTGATCGCCGTGGTGCTGGTGATCATCGTGATCTTCCTGTTCCTGCGCTCGGCCTCGGCGACCTTCATCCCGGCGCTTGCCGTGCCGATCTCGTTGTTCGGCACCTGCGCCGTGATGTACATGCTGGACTACTCCATCAACAACATGACGCTGCTGGCGCTGACGCTGTCGGTCGGCTTCGTGGTCGATGACGCCATCGTCATGCTGGAAAACATCGTCCGCCACATCGAACACGGCATGAAGCCGTTCGACGCCGCCTTGAAGGGCGCGCGCGAGATCGGCTTCACCATCATCTCGATCACCTTCTCGCTGATCGCGGTGTTCATCCCGGTGCTGCTGATGGGCGGCATCGTCGGCCGCGTGTTCCGCGAATTCGCGGTCACCGTGGCGGTCGCCATCATCGTCTCCGGCTTCGTGTCGCTGACGCTGACGCCGATGCTCTGCGCGCGCGTGCTGAAGGCGCATGATCCGCACAAGAAAGAAAACATCGTACTCCGGCTGTTCGAGCGGATGTTCGCCGCCTGGCTGCGCGGCTACGAATGGGCGCTCGACCACGTGCTGGCGCACAAGTTCCTGATGCTGATGCTGACCATCGCCACGCTTGGCGGCACCGTCTATCTCTACATGATCGTGCCGAAGGGCTTCTTCCCGCAGGAGGATACGGGCTTCCTGACGGGGATTACCGAGGCTGCCACCGACACCTCGTTCGAGGCGATGACGACCCGGCAAATGGCACTGGCCGAATTGCTGAAATCCGATCCGGCGGTCGACTACATCAATTCGACCGTCGGTTCCGGCGGCCCCAATCCGACCGCCAATTACGGCCGGCTGTTCATCGCGCTGAAGCCGCAGAAGCAGCGCGAGCCGGCGCCGGTGGTGATTGCCCGGCTGCGCCAGAAGGCCACTGCCATTCCCGGCCTGCAGGCGTTCTTCCAGAGTATCCAGAACCTCAGCGTCGGCGGCCGTCCGTCGAAGAGCCAGTATCAATATGTGCTGCAGGGCAGCGACACCGAGACGCTGTACCGCGTCTCGCCGGAGATGCGCGACCAGATCGCCAAGGTGCCGGGCCTGCTCGACGTCACCACCGACCTCTATATCAAGAACCCGCAGATGACGGTCGATATCGACCGCGAGAAGGCCGCGGTCTACGGCATCACCGTCGATCAGGTCCGCAACCAGCTCTACAACGCCTTCGGCGCACGGCAGGTCGGCACCATCTACATGCCGACCAACGACTACCAGATCATCCTGGAGGCGCAGCCGCAGTTCCGCATCGATCCCAGCGACATCTCCAGGCTCTACATGAAGACCGGCAACAACCAGACCATCCCGCTCAGCGCGGTGGCGCGGCTGGTGCCGACGGTGGGTCCGCTGCAGATCAACCATCAGGGCCAGCAGCCGGCAGTGACGATCTCGTTCAACCTGCAACCCGGCTATTCGCTGGGCTATGCGGTCGACCAGATCACCCGCATCGAGGCGGACTCCAAGCTGCCGGTGACGATCGCAACAGGATTCTCCGGCACCGCGCAGGTGTTCCAGGATTCCTTGCGCGGGCAGGGCGTCCTGATCCTCGCCGCGGTGTTTGCCGCCTTCGTCATCCTCGGCATTCTCTACGAGAGCTTCATTCACCCCATCACCATCATCTCCGGCCTGCCGTCGGCCGGCATCGGCGCGATCCTGACGCTGATGCTGTTCAAGATGGAAATGTCGGTGATCGCGATGATCGGCATCGTCATGCTGGTCGGCATCGTCAAGAAGAACGCCATCATGATGGTCGATTTCGCGCTGGAGCGCCGCCGCGTCGGGCTCTCCGCCGAGCATGCGATCCGCGAGGCCGCTTTGCTGCGTTTCCGCCCGATCATGATGACGACCTTTGCTGCGATCTTCGGCACGCTGCCGATCGCGCTCGGCGCGGGGGCCGGCGCCGAACTGCGCCAGCCGCTCGGCATCGCGGTGGTTGGCGGCCTCTGTGTCTCGCAGATCCTGACGCTGTTCATCACCCCGGTGATCTACATCTATCTCGACCGCATCGACCGCAAGCTGAAGCGCCGCCTGAATCCGCAGGAGCACGAGGCGTTCGACGAGGAGCGGCCGCGCGCCGTGGCGGCGGAGTGATGCAATTGCCCTGGGCCTCGGCTCTGGTTGCACTGACCTTTCTCGCCGCGCCGGTGCGCGCGGCCGACGAGCCGATCGAGATTTTCGACGCGCATCTGCACTATAATTTCGAGCCGACGCCGACCTTTCAGCCCGACGAGGTGCTGGCGCTGCTGAAGAAGCACCGCGTCACCGGCATTCTGGCCACCAGCCGTCCCAACACCGGCACCCATGTGCTGATGGGCGCCAAGGCCGAGGGCAAAGCCAGCGACCTGCAGGTGGTGCCCTTCATCCGGCCTTACCGCGTCCGGCCCGATATCCAGACCTGGTTCAACGATCCCGTGATCTTCGATCTGGTGCAGGACGAGTTCAAGCGCGGCTACTACCGCGGCGTCGGCGAATTCCATCTGCACGGCAAGTCCGCCGACACCGAGATGGTCAGGAAGACCGTCGATTTCGCCGTCGCGCATGATCTCTATCTGCACGCCCATTCCGATGCCGAGGCCATCGAGATCCTGATGCGGCACAATCCGCGGGCGCAGATCATCTGGGCGCATACCGGCTTCGGCCTGTCGGCGGATCGCGTCGCCGCGATGCTGGCGAAATATCCGAAGCTGTGGGGCGAGCTGTCCTATCGCAGCGGCATCGTCGACGGCGCGGGCCGGCTCACGACGGAATGGCGCGCTTTGTTCGAGAAATACCCCGACCGCTTCCTGCTCGGCTCCGACACCTGGGTGCCGGAACGCTGGTCGAGCTACGGCGACACCATGGAAGGCTACCGCGCCTGGCTGGCGCAGCTGTCGCCGGCGATCGCGAAGCAGATCGCCCATGGCAATGCGCGGGCGATGTTCGCGGAGAGATAGAGACAGTGGGTCGCACTCCTTTCCTTCGCTCTCCACTCAGAGGCAAAGGTGCCGCGCGTACAGCGGACGAGTGAGGGGGGGGCCGCGAGCTCCGGGCCTATCGTCCACCCCATTCGTCGCGGCCGCGCCGCGCCGCCTTCCGCCGCAAGGTGACGTAGGAAGAAGCGCTGACGTCATCCGGCCACGGCATCCACCATGAAAAGTTCCTTTGGTATTGTTAAACCTCTAAGGTTGTGCTTTTCATAAGCAACCTTAAGTTTAAAATGGGGCCGGGGCGTTCACATGACCAACATTTGCTACCAGATCACCATGGGAACCGGGCTGGCGCTGGCTATCGATGGCAACAGCCACCAGGCCGGCAGCCAGCTGATCCTAAAAACCGCATCTACCAGCGATCCTGACCAGCTGTGGAGTCTTGTGGCCTATCCTGCGACCCGCGGACTCATACTGCTCAATCCGTATCGCGGGCTGTATGCGGCCCCGGCGTCGGGAGACAATGGAGCGGCCGTTCAGCTGTTCGATCTGCCTGAAAATCTGACGTTCGACGATGCGCACACCTGGGAAGTGGCGAGCGACTCGCCGTATCCGGTGCGGATCGTCGGCAACAACGACCAGAACCTCAATGCAGCAGGCAGCGACTGGCAGCCCATCAGCACCCCTATCATCGTCTGGAAATGGGACAGCGGTCTGAACGAAGTGTGGACGTTCAAGCCCGTCAAAACCGGCTAGCCCAAGGCGAACCAGCCTAAGGAGTCATCGCCGCCGGCCGGCGCGAGACATAAACTCTTGCGCCTTGAGATCCCTACTCAGATCGAAAAACTCGTCCCGCAGCCGCAAGAGGCCGTGGCGTTTGGATTGACCACCCGGAACGACGCGCCGATCAGATCGTCGACGAAATCGACTTCGGAGCCCGCCAGAAATGGCACCGATGCGGAATCGACCAGCACCACGGCGCTGTCGCGGTTGATAACAAGGTCATCCTCGGCCTTGGCGCGATCGACGTCGAATTTGTAGGAAAAACCTGAGCAACCGCCGCCCTCGACGGAGATGCGCAGCATGGCGCCATCGCCCTCGGTCCTGAGGATTTCGCCGATCCGGCGGGCGGCCCGCTCGCTGATGGTGACGCTGGTGGCTGTCATGATGTGACTCCTGCGGGACGCTCAGGAAGTTTGAATAACCCGCTCCGCATAGTTAAGTGCGTTGGACAGCGGAATCAATTGGATAAGGACAAAACACCGTGGCGGTTGGAATGGCGGCGCCGCGCGCGCCGTATGCCTGCGACCCCCTGCGTAGCCGGGGACGGTTGGTCGCCGAGCCGGAAAGCGCCACCCGCAGCGCCTTCCGGCGGGATTGCGACCGCGTGATCCATTCGACCGCCTTTCGCCGCCTCAAGCACAAGACCCAGGTGTTCGTGTTCCATGAGGGCGACCATTATCGCACCCGGCTGACCCACACGCTGGAAGTCGCGCAGATCGCCCGTGCCATCGCCCGCCAGCTCGGCCTGGACGAAGACCTCACCGAGACGCTGGCGCTGGCGCATGACATCGGCCACCCGCCGTTCGGACACGCCGGCGAGCGCGCGTTGGACACCTGTCTCGCCGAGCACGGCGGCTTCGACCACAACGCCCAGACGCTGCGCGTCGTCACCGCGCTGGAGCATCGCTATCCCGATTTCGACGGGCTCAACCTGACCTGGGAAACGCTGGAGGGCGTGGTCAAGCACAACGGGCCGCTGACCGACCCGGCGGGGGCCGCGCTCGGCCATTATGCCGGTCCGGGCCTGCCGCGGGGGATTACCGAATTCAACGATATCTGGGACCTCGAGCTTTCCAGCTATGCTTCGCTCGAGGCCCAGGTCGCGGCGCTCGCCGACGACATCGCCTATGATGCCCATGACATCGACGACGGCCTGCGGGCCGGGCTGTTCACCGTCACCGATTTGCGGGTGATGCCGCTCGCCGCCGACATGATCGACGACATCGACGCGCGCTATCCCGGTCTCGACGAGGTCCGGCGCGGCGCCGAACTGGTGCGCGAACTGATCTCCTATCTGCTCGGCGCCGTGGTCGGCGAGTCGACGCGGCGGCTGGCCCAGGCGCAGCTCGGCTCGGTCGAGGCAGTGCGCCGCCATGGCGAGGGGCTGATCGCGTTTCCCCGCGAGGCCGAGAAGGCCGAGGCCGGCATCAAGGCGTTCCTGAAGGCGCGGATGTACCGCCACGCCCGGGTGATGCGGGTGATGGGCGAGGCCGAATGTATCCTGTTCGACCTGTTCGCGCGCTACCAGAGGGCGCCCGAGGACCTGCCGCCGGAATGGCTGCCGACCGGTTCGGTGCCGGAAAGCGATGCCGACCGCGCCCGCCGGATCGGCAATTTCATCGCCGGCATGACCGACCGTTATGCCATCACCGAACATATGCGGCTTTTCGATTCAACTCCCGAGTTACGTTAGAATATTGGCGCAGGATATTGATTGTGCTGCTTAATATACGCCAGATTAATCCTGTATCTTGGCTTTGAAAAGATTGGCGATCCGGCTGCGAAACCGCTAATCATCCGCTTCTTCTTCCAGCCGGAATCGTCCGGCGCAGTTCTGGTTTGCACGCATGGCCTCCGCACCGTCTCCGCATCTGTTCGCCATCATGCTCGCGCGCGTCCATGCGGTCTGCCGCGCGCTGGCCGACGAAGGCACGCTGCCGGCCGGGCTCGATCTGTCGCGCGTCGTGGTCGAGCCGACCAAGGATGCCTCGCACGGCGATATGGCCAGCAACGCCGCCATGGTGCTGGCCAAGCAGGCCAGGCTGAAGCCGAAGGACCTCGCCGAAGCAATCGCCGCGAAACTGCGCGACGACGATCTGGTCGCCTCCGTCGATGTCGCCGGTCCCGGCTTCATCAACCTGACTTTGAAGACCGCGGTGTGGGCCGAGGCGCTGCGCGCCGTGCTGCGCGACGGCGACGCCTACGGCCGCCTCGCGACCGGCGTCGGCGAGAAGGTCAATGTCGAATACGTCTCGGCCAATCCGACCGGGCCGATGCATGTCGGCCATTGCCGCGGCGCGGTGTTCGGCGACGCGCTGTGCAGCCTGCTGGCCACCGCCGGCTTTGATGTCTGCCGGGAATATTACATCAACGACGCCGGCGCCCAGGTCGACGTGCTCGCGCGTTCCGCTTTCCTGCGCTACCGCGAGGCGCTCGGCCAGGACATCGGCCCGATTCCGGAAGGCCTGTATCCCGGCGATTATCTGGTGCCGGTCGGGCAGGCGCTCGCCGCCCAATATGGTGACCTGTTGCTGCTCCAGCCGGAGTCCGAATGGCTGCCGGGCGTGCGTGACACGTCGATCGCCATGATGATGGAAATGATCCGGGGCGATCTCGCCGCCCTCAACATCCAGCACGACGTGTTCTTCTCCGAGCGCTCGCTGATTTCCGGCGATGTCGACAAGGTCGCCGACACCATCGAATTCCTGCGCGCCAAGGGCGACGTCTATGAGGGCCGGCTGCCGCCGCCGAAGGGCGTGCCGGTCGAGGATTACGAAGACCGCGAGCAGACTCTGTTCCGGGCCACCGCCTATGGCGACGACGTCGATCGGCCGCTGAAGAAGTCGGACGGCGGCTATACCTATTTCGCGTCCGACATCGCCAACCACAAGAACAAGTTCGACCGCGGCTTCCGCAACATGGTCGACGTCTGGGGCTCCGACCACGGCGGCTACATCAAGCGCGTGCAGGCGGCTATCAAGGCGGTGACCGCCGGGCAGGGCACGCTCGACGTCAAGATCGTGCAACTCGTCAAACTGTTGCGCAATGGCGAGCAGGTGAAGATGTCGAAGCGCTCCGGCGATTTCGTCACTTTGCGCGAGGTGGTCGACGAGGTTGGCCCCGACGCGGTGCGCTTCATGATGCTGTTTCGCAAGAACGATGCGGTGCTCGATTTCGACCTCGCCAAGGTCCGCGAGCAGTCGAAGGACAATCCGGTGTTCTACGTCCAGTACGGCCACGCCCGCGGCCATTCGATCTTCCGCAACGCCCGCGAAATGCTGGCTGACCTGCCGGAGGAGACCGAAGCCCGGGTCGCCTATCTGAAGGACGCGCCCGTCGAGCGGCTCGACGACGCCGCCGAGCTCGGCCTGGCGCGGCAACTGGCGTTGTATCCCCGGATGATCGAATCCGCCGCGCTGGCGCACGAGCCGCACCGGATCGCTTTCTACCTCTACGACCTTGCCAGCGCCTTCCATGCGCTGTGGACCCGGGGCCGCGATATGCCTCATTTACGCTTCATTATCACTAATGATGCAGAACTTACCAAAGCGCGACTGGCACTGGTCCAGAGCGTCGTCTCGGTCCTGGCATCGGGCCTCGCCGTTCTCGGCGTCACCGCGCCAGACGAGATGCGGTAGACAGGGGACGGCCGTCTGACGGGGATCTGTGGCGGCTCACACTAGCGGCCGATCGTTGACAAGCGGGTTGGCGGCTTTCCCGAAGGGGACGCAAATTGACTATGGCTGATCATCGATACCACGACCGACCCTTCCCCTCAGACGATCACAGTCGCGATGCGTCGCGACCGCGCAGCGACGCCGATCCGTTGGCCGAACTGGCGCGGCTGATCGGGCAGAGCGATCCGTTCGCCAATACCGGGTACGGCAGCCAGTCGCGCCGCGCCGAGCCGGTGCCGCCGAAGCCGGAAGATGATGCCGATGGCGCTCCGAGCGGCCCGCCGCCGTGGATGAAGCGCGTCGCCGCGCAGGAAGCCTATCAGCCGAACACCCATCAGCCGGAAGTCACGGATCAGCATGAACCCGATACGGCCTACAAGGTGAATCGCTACGCCCCCGAGCCGGCGCCGGAAGCCGACTACCATCCGGCGCCAAGCTTCGCTGCTGCGCATCCCGATCCCTACGCCGAACAGCACTACCAGGAGCCCGCCGATCCCGCGCGCTATGATGACGCGCTGTATGGCCGGCCCGATCCCGGCTACGAGCAGCCGCAGAGTCAGAATTATGCAGAAGACCCCTACGCCTATCAGGATGCCTATGCCGACGAGCCGGCACCGAAGCGTCGCGGCGGGCTGATGACCGTGGGCGTCGTGCTGGCGCTGGCCGTGGTCGGCACTGGCGCGGCCTTCGCCTATCGGACCTATATCGGCTCGCCGCGGTCGGGCGAACCCCCGGTGATCCGGGCCGACACCGGCCCCAACAAGATTGTGCCGCCGTCATCGACCGACGCGAACGCCAAGCTGATCCAGGACCGGCTCGGCGCCGCGCCGGAGAAAATGGTGTCGCGCGAGGAGACGCCGGTGAATGTGCAGGATGCCAGCAAGGCAGGTGGCCCGCGCGTGGTATTTCCGCCGCTGAACCAGAACGCCAATCCACCCTCGACCGCCAGCGTCGCGCCGGCCGGCAAGCCGATGGTCGGCGCCCCCGCACAGGGCGGCGATGAACCGCGCAAGATTCGCACCTTTGCCGTGAAAGGCGACCAGACGGACCCGAACGCCACCCCGGCCGCCCGCCAGGCGCCGGCGCGCCTGACCGGTACGCCGCCGGCCGCCGCGCCGGCCCGGCCGGCCAATGCGCCGATTTCGCTGTCGCCACAGGCCGCTCCGGCTCCTGCCGCCCCCGCCCGCGTCGCCAACAACGCGCCGCAGGCCATAGCGCCCGCGACCACCGCTGGTGGCGGCTATCTGGTGCAGATCGCGTCGCAGCGCTCGGAGTCGGAAGCCGCGGCCTCGTTCAAGGCGCTGCAAGGCAAGTACCCGTCGGTGCTCGGGTCGCGCACGCCGACGATCAAGAAGGCCGATCTCGGCGAAAAGGGCACCTATTATCGCGCGATGGTGGGGCCGTTCGGCTCGTCCGAGGAAGCTGCGCAGATGTGCGGAAGCCTGAAATCTGCCGGCGGAAGCTGCGTCGTCCAAAGGAATTAACGGCCGTTTCCTTGACCCTGGGCGCCGATGGGGGCTAATCGGCCTCATGACCAAACGTGCCTTCATCACCGGCGTATCCGGACTGGAACTGACCGCCGAAGAGCGCGCGTTTTTGCGCGCGGAGCGGCCCTGGGGTTTCATCCTGTTCAAACGCAACATCGACAATCCCGCGCAAGTCACGAGATTGGTTGAAGAATTGCGCGAGAGTACAGGCGATCTCGATGCCGTCGTGCTAATCGATCAAGAGGGCGGCCGGGTGCAACGCCTCGGCCCGCCGCACTGGCCGGTGTATCCGCCCGGCGCCGTGTTCGGCACGCTCTATGACATCGAGCCGGCGCTTGGCCTTGAAGCCGCGCGGCTGTCGTCGCGCCTGATCGCCGCCGATCTGGTGGATCTCGGCATCACCGTTGACTGCCTGCCGCTAGCCGATGTCCCGGTCGAGGGCGCCGACGCCGTGATCGGTAACCGCGCCTATGGCACCACGCCGGACAAGGTCGCGGCCATCGCCCGCGCCGCGACGACCGGGCTGGAGCAGGGCGGCGTGCTGCCGGTGCTCAAGCACATTCCCGGTCACGGCCGCGCTACCGCCGACACCCATTTCAAATTGCCGGTCGTGGATACCTCTGCGGCGGAACTCGAAGCCTTCGATTTCGCCGCATTCAGGCCTTTGGCCGATTTACCGATGGCGATGACTGCACATGTTGTGTTTAGCGCCCTCGATCCCGAACAACCGGCGACGACATCTGCGACAATCATTGCTCAGGTGATTCGCGGCTCGATCGGGTTCCAGGGTTTGTTGATGAGTGATGACGTGTCCATGAATGCGTTGGCCGGATCGATCGCGGAGCGAACTCGCGCGATCGTGGCGGCCGGCTGCGACGTCGTCCTGCATTGCAACGGCAAGCTCGACGAGATGCGCGCCGTCGCCGCCGAGACCCCGATCCTCGCCGGCCAAGCGCTGGAACGCGCCAAAGCGGTGCTGGCGTCGCGCCGGCAGCCGGATGCGTTCGACCGCGTCCAGGGCCGTGCCGATCTCGATGCCCTGATCGCCCGCGCCGAGGCCCGCGCATGAGCGCTGAAATCCTGTCCTTCGAAACCGGGCGTCCCGCGGAAATCGTCGAGGACGATGAGCCCTCCCTAGTCGTAGACGTCGAGGGCTATGAAGGCCCGCTCGACCTGCTGCTCGCTTTGGCGCGGCAGCAGAAGGTCGACCTGCACAAGATCTCGATCCTGGCGCTCGCCGACCAGTATCTCGTCTTCATCGAAGCCGCGCGAAAAATCCGCCTGGAACTGGCTGCCGACTACCTTGTGATGGCGGCGTGGCTGGCGTTCCTGAAGTCGCGGCTGTTGTTGCCCGAGCCGCCTTCGGCCGAGGGCCCGAGCGCCGAGGACATGGCGACGGCGCTGGCCAACCGGCTGCGCCGGCTGGAGGCGATCCGCGAGGCCTCCAACCAGCTGATGACCCGGCCGCAGCTCATGCGCGATATTTTTCCGCGCGGCGCGCCCGAGGCGATCGCCGAGGTCAAGCATCCGAAGTTCACCGCCACGCTTTATGATCTGCTGTCGGCCTATGCGACGCAGCGTCAGGCCCGCGTGCTGACCAAGGTGCATCTGGCGCGCCGCACCGTGTGGTCGCTGTCGGAGGCTCGCGCCTCGCTGGAGCGCCTTGTCGGCATGGCCGAGGACTGGAGCCGGCTCGACGAATATCTGCTGGCCTATGTCGTCGATCCCGCCCAGCGCGCCACCGTGATGGCATCGAGCTTTGCGGCTGCGCTCGAGATGGTCCGCGAGGGCACGCTCGATCTCAGCCAGAAGGCGGCGTTCGCGCCGCTGTATTTCCGCAAGCCCCCGCCGCGTTCCGCGACGGCTGCGCTGGTGGAGCCGGACGTTCCGGCCGAGTAGTGGAAGAAGGAGATCCCGACATGGCAAGCCTCGCCGAGAAAATCATCGACGATGCCGAGGATCCGATCGTGCAGGCCGACGATCAGCCGGAAGCACGTCCCGAGGAACTGCGTTTGCTCGAAGCGCTGCTGTTCGCCTCCAGCGAGCCGCTCGACCAGGCCGCCTTGGCCAAGCGCATGCCGGACGGCGTCGACATCAAGTCCGCGCTGGCGCGGCTGCAGGCCGATTATGCGATGCGCGGCGTCAACCTGATCCGCGTCGCCAACAAATGGACGTTTCGCACCGCCGGCGACCTGTCCTGGCTGATGACCCGCGAAACCACCGAAACGCGCAAACTGTCGCGCGCCGCGGTCGAAGTGCTGGCGATCGTCGCCTATCACCAGCCGGTGACCCGCGCCGAGATCGAGGACATCCGCGGCGTCGTCACCTCCAAGGGCACGCTCGACGTGCTGCTGGAGACCGGCTGGATCCGGCCGCGCGGCCGTCGCAAGACGCCGGGCCGCCCGCTGACCTTCGGCACCACCGATACGTTCCTGTCGCAGTTCAGCCTGGAAGCGCTCGGCGACCTGCCGGGCCTGGAAGAGCTGAAGGGCACCGGCCTGCTGGATTCGCGGCTGCCCGCGGGCTTCAGCGTGCCGAACCCGTCCGACGATCCCACGTTGCGCGAGGACGAGGATCCGCTGGAAGACGGCGAACTCGGTCTGTCGCTGCCTGAACCGGAGCCTGAATTCCCCGGACTGATCGAAAAAGCGGTCGACGCCCTCGAACTGGAAATTGCCGAGCGGCAACTGGTCGATCCGGAAACCGTCGAGGCTGAAGCCGGCGATGTCGTTGGCTTTGCCGAGGTCGAGGAAATCGTCGAAATCGAGGTGGTCGAAGCCGAACTGGAAGTCGGGGACGACCTGGCCGAGTTGGCTGAGGACGCCGACGAGTCCGAAGAGGCGGATGCCGGGCTGGAAACCGCCGAACCTGAACTGGGTGATGCCGACACCATCGAGGCGGAGATAGACGCCGCCGAGACCGCCGAGATCGAGGCCGAGGCGCCCGAATCGGCCGAGCTTGAGGCCGATGGACTGGAGGAGACCGAAGCGGTCGATCCGGCGCCGCGCCTCGGCGAGGCCGGTTCTGACGAGCCGGAAGAAGACACCGAACGCTGATTCCGGGCCGTTAACGCTCGCGGCGACGCGCGGCGTTATGCGCGATTTCACGGGGGCTTAGGTCCTTGTTTTTGACATGCCCGCGTCCTACGTTCCGGTCAGATTGACGGCCGGGCGACCGGCCGCGTGTGGAGGGTTTCAGGATGGGTTCACTCAGCATTTGGCACTGGATCGTGGTGATCGGGGTGGTCCTGTTGTTGTTCGGCCGCGGCAAGATTTCCGACCTGATGGGCGACGTCGCGCAGGGCATCAAGGCCTTCAAGAAGGGCATGGCCGACGACGACAAGACGGTACCGCCCGCCGAGAAGCCGATCGAGCCGGTCCGCACCATCGATCAGCCGCCGGCGCCTGCCGCCACGCGCCCCGCCGACGTCGGCACCAAGGTTGGCTGATCTGGCTGCCTGTTGCAGCGGGCTGCCCGTTGCAGCCGGATCGCGCCGGACCTATGAAAGGGACGCGGGACGCCTCGTCTCGCGTGAGCGGAAGAATTCATGTTCGACATCGGGTGGAGTGAACTGGTCGTCATCGCGGTGGTCGCGCTGATCGCCATCGGCCCGAAGGAATTGCCCGGCGTGCTGCGCATGGTCGGGCAGTGGATGGGCAAGGCGCGCAAGATGGCGTCCGAGTTCCAGGGCCAGTTCAACGAGGCGATGCGCGAAGCCGAGATGGAAGACGTCAAGAAGGCGTTCGACGACATCAAGGACACCGCCTCCGGTTTTACCAAGACCAACATTCTGACCTCGCTGACCAAGGACGTCAGCGACGCCATGACGATCGACAAGATCGAGAATATCGATACGCCGCCGGTCATGCCCACCACGCCGGAGCTGCCGACGGCGGAGACCTTCGTCGAGGCCGAGGCACACAATCCGCAGATGGAGCCGCTGGCGATCACCTCGGAAGTGCAGGCCGCCGCTATCGAACCGCCGGTTGCTGCCATGCCCGCGGTCCAAACGTCTGCCAGCGACGTCGCCGCTGTCCAGCCCGAAACGGCCAACCCCGACGTGTTGAAGGACGCGAGAGCGTCATGAGCGCGGAAGACATCGAAGCCTCGAAGGCGCCGTTGATGGATCACCTGATCGAGCTGCGTTCGCGGCTGATCAAGGCGCTGCTGGCCTTCGCCATCGCGTTCATCTTCTGCTTCTTCTTCGCCAAGCAGATCTACAATGTGCTGGTGTGGCCGTTCGTCTGGGTAGCCGGTCCCGAGAATTCGAAGTTCATCTACACCGCGCTGCTGGAATATTTTTTGACCCAGCTGAAGCTCGCGATGTTCGGCGCCGGCTTCATCTCCTTCCCGATCATCGCGGCGCAGGTCTACATGTTCGTGGCGCCCGGGCTCTACAAGCACGAGCGCGGCGCCTTCGTGCCCTATCTGATTGCGACGCCGTTCTTCTTCGCGGCCGGCTCGTTGCTGGTATATTTCATGGTGCTGCCGATGCTGATCCGGTTCTCGCTGGGCATGCAGCAGACCGGCAGCAGCGACACCGCACAGATCGCGCTGTTGCCCAAGGTCGGCGAATATCTGTCGCTGATGATGTCGCTGATCTTCGCCTTCGGCATCGCGTTCCAGTTGCCGGTGATTTTGACGCTACTCGGCCGCATCGGCGTGCTGACGTCGCAGCAATTGAAGGACAAGCGCCGCTATTTCATCGTCATCGCCTTCGTCATCGCCGCAGTGCTGACCCCGCCCGACGTCATCAGCCAGGCCTCCTTGGCGATCCCGCTGATGATCCTGTACGAGGGCTCGATCATCGCGGTGAAGATCGTCGAGCGGAATGCCAAGAAGGCCGCGGCGAAGGCGGCGGGTGCGGGCACGGACGTGACTCCGGCGGAGTAGTCGGTTGCATCTTTAGGTTGCGTTTCGTAATCTGCCGGGTAGGTAGGCGGCGGGAGGTGACCTTGGCATGGGCTTTTGATACACTCGGTTACTCAAAGCGGCTGCGGGATGCCGGCGTGCAAACCAATCACGCCGAGGCCCACGCGGAAGCGACGCGGGATTTCGTCATGACCGAATTGGTGACAAAAACCGACCTGCTTGTCGCCATGTCGGATTTCGACGCAAGATTGCTGGCCACCCGGAACGATCTTCAAGCAGCGATAGAGAAATCCGCGCTGCAGGTAACGATACGTCTAGGCGGTATTGTCGCTTTGGGCGTCGGCCTTTTGGCGGCCTTGCAACGCATTCACTGATGGCTTGTCCCGCCATTTGATGTTCCCAATCACCGGCGTTCGGGGTACTCAGGGCCACGTTTGCCCAGGACCCCCGCCATGCACGACATCAAATCGATCCGCGACAAACCCGAGGCCTTTGACGCCGCACTGAAGCGGCGCGGGCTGGCGCCGCTGGCTGCGTCGCTGCTGGCGATCGACGAGACCCGGCGCACGGCGATCCTGGCGTCCGAACTGGCGCAGGCGCGGCGCAATGCGGCCTCCAAGGAAATTGGTGACGCCAAGAAGAACAAGGACGACGCCCGCGCCAACGCGTTGATGGCCGAGGTC
Organism: Tardiphaga sp. vice154; assembly: GCF_007018645.1. Taxonomy (NCBI): domain Bacteria; kingdom Pseudomonadati; phylum Pseudomonadota; class Alphaproteobacteria; order Hyphomicrobiales; family Nitrobacteraceae; genus Tardiphaga; species Tardiphaga sp. vice154. Next base: position 3,298,664 of record NZ_CP041399.1, on the reverse strand, counting down.
ACCGAACTCAAGACCACGATGCCGGCCATGGACGCCGCGGCGAAGGCGGCTGAGGAGCAACTCAAGACCGCGTTGGCCGAGATCCCGAACCTGCCGCTCGCCGAAGTGCCCGAAGGTAGCGACGAGCACGGCAACGTCGTGCATCACCATTTCGGCGCCAAGCGCAGCTACGCCTTCGCGCCGAAGCCGCATTACGATCTCGGCGAAGCCATGGGCTTCATGGACTTCGAAGCCGCCGCCAAACTCAGCGGCGCGCGCTTCGTCGTGCTGAAGAGCGGGCTGGCGCGGCTAGAGCGCGCGCTTGGCCAGTTCATGCTCGACCTGCACACCAATGACCATGGCTACATGGAAGTGAACCCGCCAATGCTGGTGCGGGACGACGCAATGTTTGGCACGGCGCAGCTACCAAAATTCAGCAATGACCAATTTCGTGTCGAAACTGAAGAAGTGCAGCGCAAGCACGCCTACAAAACTTTTGAGCAGGATAAGACGGCCATTCTTGATTACGTTGAAAAGAACGGTATCGAAGCTGCAAAAATAGAGCGCTTGGAGATCGGAGATTTTGTGTATGACCACAATCCCGATCGAATGTGGCTCATCCCCACCGCCGAAGTCCCGCTGACCAACCTCGTCCGCGAATCCATTCTCGACGAAAAAGAACTGCCGCTGCGCATGACCGCGCTGACCCAGTGCTTCCGCGCCGAGGCCGGCGCCGCCGGACGCGATACGCGCGGCATGATCCGGCAGCACCAGTTCACCAAGGTCGAACTGGTCTCGATCACCACGCCGGACAAGTCGAGCGAAGAGCACGAGCGCATGCTGTCCTGCGCCGAGGAAGTGCTGCGCCGGCTCGACCTGCATTACCGCGTGATGACGTTGTGCACCGGCGACATGGGCTTCGCCTCGCAAAAGACCTACGACATCGAAGTATGGATGCCCGGGCAGGGCGAGGGCGGCGCCTATCGCGAGATCTCGTCGTGCTCGGTGTGCGGCGACTTTCAGGCCCGCCGCATGGACGCGCGCTACCGCGCTGCCGACGGCAGACCGCGCTTCGTCCACACGCTGAACGGCTCCGGCACCGCGGTCGGCCGCGCGCTCATTGCCGTGATGGAAACCTACCAGCAGGAAGACGGCTCGATCGTCGTCCCCGACGTGCTGCAGCCCTATATGGGCGGACTCAAAGTAATTGGAAAAGGCATCTGAGCGCATGCGAATTCTCTGCACCAATGACGACGGCATTCACGCGCCCGGCCTGAAGATCCTCGAACAGATCGCCAAGGAACTGTCCGACGACGTCTGGGTGGTGGCCCCCGAGATGGACCAGTCCGGCGTCTCGCATTCGCTGTCGCTGAACGATCCGCTGCGGCTGCGCGAGATCGGCCCGCGGCACTTTGCGGTGCGGGGCACGCCTACCGATTGCGTCATCATGGGCGCGCGCCACATCCTCTTGGACAAGCAGCCCGACCTGGTGCTGTCCGGCGTCAACAAGGGCCGCAACGTCGCCGAGGACGTGGTCTATTCCGGCACCATCGCTGGCGCCCTGGAAGGCACCATTCTCGGCTTTCCCTCGGTCGCGCTGTCGCAGGAATTTTCCATGGAAACCCGCCACGCGCCGCTGTGGGATACCGCGCTGAAATTCGGGCCCGACGTGTTGCGCAAGGTGATTGCGGCCGGCGTGCCGAAGAACACGGTGATCAACGTCAACTTCCCGGCCTGCGCGGCCGATGACGTGCAGGGCGTCCGCGTCACGCGGCAGGGCAAGCGCAACCAGGGTTTCCTGCGCGTCGATGAGCGCAAGGATGGCCGCGGCAATCCGTATTTCTGGATCGGCTTCGAGCGCATCGCGGTGGTCGACATGCCGGCGGAAGGCACCGACCTGGCCGCGCTCGCGGCGAAGTACGTCTCTGTCACGCCGCTGCGGCTCGACCGTACGGACGAGGCCTTTTCCGAAGCGCTGACGGCGGCGATGAAGTAGGGCTGCTACGGCGTTTGCGGCGCATCCTTCGAGCCCGTCGCTTCGCGACGGCGCCTCAGGATGACGGCGGAGTTTGTTGCGACGGGTCTCGTCTTGCTGTCCCGCCCGCCGCCGTCATCCTGAGGTGCTCGCCCGCAGGGCGAGCCTCGAAGGATGGATGTTCAGCTAAACCGCCACGCCCTTCAGCGTATCCGCCAGCACCTGCGCCAGCGTTTCCATCTGGAACGGCTTCTGCAAGGTCGGGCGGTCGCGGAATTCTTCTGGCAGGCCCTGCGCGCCGTAACCGGTGGCGAAGATGAAGGGACGGCCGCGCGACTGCAGCACCTCGGCGACGGGTGAAATCACCTTGCCGTTGACGTTGACGTCGAGGATCGCGATGTCGAACTCGGTCGAGCCGGCCAGGCGAATGGCCTCGTTGATCTCGCCGGCCTCGGCCGCCACGCTGTAGCCGAGCTCCTCGAGCATGTCGGCAACCATCATCCGGATCATTACCTCGTCCTCGACGAGGAAAACTGATCCGCCCGGCGGTTTGGTGGCAGTCATGGCCGGCTTCCTTACTCGATTATCGAATCAAAATAGCAGATCGCAGTTCCGAAGCCAGCCGCCGGCGGGGGCGCCTTGCGAGAACGGCTGCCTGGCTCGGATCCGCCCGGAACCATGGGCAATGGAGGCCCTTCGCAAGATAACACCCCGTTACGGCTTCGGACAGCGAAACGGAAGAATAAATCGTGAACTGGCTTACCGTGTTCTGAAGAATTGCGTCAATCTATCTGCGCTAGGTTGCGCGCTCGAATTTGCGTTGCGTGAGGCTGCCATGATCACCGTCGGACATCCGCCCGAACAAATGATGTTCCAGCTCAGCCTGCGGCGGCGCGGCATCAGTGACCGGAGCGTGTTGCGGGCCATGGAGGCCGTGCCGCGCGACCAGTTCGTCGCCGCCACCGACCGGGAACACGCTTGGCAGGACACCGCTCTGGCGATCGCCTGCGGCCAGACCATCAGTCAGCCCTTCGTGGTCGCCTACATGACCGAACAGTTGCAGGCGCAGCCGGAACACCGCGTGCTGGAAATCGGCACCGGCTCGGGCTACCAGGCCGCGATCCTGTCGAAGCTCGCCCGCGACGTGCTGAGCATCGAGCGGTACCGAACCCTGGCGGATTCCGCCCGCGCCCGGCTGGAGCGCCTCGACCTGCACAATGTCGAAGTCATGCTGGGCGACGGCTATGCGGTGCCGGCCAGTGTCGGCTCGTTCGACCGCATCATCGTGACGGCTGCGATGGAGGAGGTGCCCGACGCGCTGCTCGGCCGGCTCGAGCCGGAAGGCATCTTGATCGCACCGGTCGGCCCGCAGGCCGGCGTGCAGACGTTGATCCGCTATCGCAAGACCGGCGACTTGTATGAGCGCAGGGCCCTGGTCGATGTGCGCTTTGTACCGGCGTTGAAGGGCGTTGCGCGCGAGATGTGAAAAAGTTCAGCGCACCGCCGGCTTCCTGCCCGCAGGGTTAAAGGCTTGGTAATACCGACAGTGTTTATTCAAAAGAGTGATTTTTTGTTGCGTATGAGTGAGTAACCCATGTCCAGCGTTGTCGAGTTGCTTTGCTCCCGCCGGGCCCCGCAGGTCGCGGTGCTGGCGCTGATGTCGATCGGTTTTGCCGGCTGCAGCGCCGACATGCAGACGCGGTTGTCGCAGAATCCCTCTTTTGAGCCCGGCCAGTCGCGCGGTTTTGGCTGGCAGGGTGATACCACCGGTTCGGTATCGCAGCCGCGTCAGCAGGCACAGCCGCCGGCGCCGCGCGAGATGCCGCAGTACCAGCGCCCGGCCTACAACCCGCCGCCGACCTATCAATCCTCCGCGCTGCCGCCGCCGATCGCGGCGCCGCAGTCCTATCCGTCCACCCCCGTCGCATCCGCCCAGCCGGTGACCGGCGGCGGCCGCGGGATGGGCTCCTACACGCCGCCTGCCGCGCCGATCGAGACCACGGCCTCGGTCGCGCCGCGCTCGGTGGCGGCGACCAATGGCCAGGCCCGCGACGGCGGTACCAAGATCATCGTCGGCACCTCCGATACGCTGGAGACGCTGGCGCGTCGCTACAACGTGTCGTCGGCTGCGATCCTGCAGGCCAATGGCTACAAGGGGCCGCGCGCGCTGTCGCCGGGCCAGAGCCTGGTGATTCCACGTCAGGGCACTCCGGCCGTGGCCGCCGTGCCCGCCGCTCCGGCGCGTCCGGTGGCGATCGCCGCTGCCGCGCCCGCACCGGCCGCCGCTTCGGTTCACTTCGTCAATCGCGGCGATACGTTGATGAGCATTTCCCGTCGCACCAATGTGCCGGTCGCCGATCTGGCCCGCGCCAATGGCCTGGCGCCGAATGCCGGCCTGAAGCTCGGCAGCAAGATCACGGTGCCCGCCGCTACCCGGGTTGCTGGCGCACCGCCGGCGCCGCTCGGCGCGACGGCTCCTGCCGCCGTGGCCGCAGCCCCCGCCGGCACGGTGGTGTCCGCGCCCGCGACCCGCGTCGCCACCAATGAACCCGTGCAGAAGGCCCGTCTCGCCCAGACCTCCACGACCCCCGAGGAAGTCGCCGCACCGGAATCCCCGGTCAAGGCGGCGGATGCCACCGGCGCGCTGCCGACCTTCCGCTGGCCGGTGCGCGGCCGTGTCGTCACCGCCTACGGCGCCAAGACCAACGGCAAGGCCAATGATGGCATCAACGTCGCGGTGCCCGAGGGCACGCCCGTGAAGGCCGCCGAAGACGGCGTCGTCGCTTACTCCGGCAACGAACTGAAGGGCTATGGCAATCTGGTTCTGGTTCGCCATTCCAACGGCTATGTCACCGCCTACGCCCATGCCAGCGAGCTGATGGTCAAGCGCGGCGAAACCATCAAGCGCGGCCAGGTGATCGCCAAGTCCGGCCAGTCCGGCGAAGTGAGCTCGCCGCAGCTCCACTTCGAGATCCGCAAGGGCTCCTCGCCGGTCGATCCGAACCAGTTCCTCAGCGGTGGCTAGGCAAGCTGAACTATACAACGCAAAATGCCCGGCTCACGCCCGGCATTTTTTGTAGCCCGGATGATAATCCGGGGCCGGCTCGTCCACGTCCATACTGTTCCCGGATTGCGTCAGCGCGCCGTGCTACGCACGGCTCGCTGACTTCATCCAGGCTACAAGTTACTTCCCCGCCAGCCGCACGCCCATCCGGCCGGCCAGTTCCTGCGTGAACTGCCAGGCGACGCGGCCGGAGCGCGAGCCGCGCGTCGTCGACCATTCCAGCGCCTCGCGCTGCAATTCGTCGGCATCGAGCTTGATGCCAAAATGGCTGCAATAGCCGCGCACCATGTCGAGATATTCGTCCTGGCTGCATTTGTGGAAGCCGAGCCACAGCCCGAAGCGGTCCGACAGCGAGACCTTCTCTTCGACCGCCTCGCCGGGATTGATCGCTGTGGAGCGTTCGTTCTCGACCATCTCGCGCGCCAGCAGATGGCGGCGGTTCGAGGTCGCATACAGGATGACATTGTCCGGCCGGCCCTCGATACCACCCTCCAGCACCGCCTTCAGCGATTTGTAGGAGGCGTCGTTGCCGTCGAACGACAGGTCGTCGCAGAACACGATGAAGTAGAAGTCCGAGGCGCGGATCTGCGCCATCAAGGCCGGCAGGCTTTCGATGTCCTCGCGGTGGATCTCGACCAGCTTGAGCCGGCCATCGACGCCCTTCATGGCGTTGACGCGGGCATGTGCGGCCTTGACCAGCGAGGACTTGCCCATGCCGCGCGCGCCCCACAACAGCGCGTTGTTGGCGGGCAGGCCGGTGGCGAAGCGTTCGGTGTTCTCGATCAGCATGTCGCGCATCCGGTCGATGCCGTGCAGCAGGCCGATGTCGACGCGGCTGACCTTCGGCACCGGGGCAAGGCGGCCGTCGGGGTGCCAGACGAAGGCGTCGGCACGCTTCAGCGAATCGGCATTGTCGAATTTGGGGGAGGCAGCGGCCATGCCGGCGGCGATCGCTTCCAGCGCCCGGGCGATACGCTCGTCCATCGCCGGCGCTTTGGCGGCACGGGGACGTTTTGCCGCGGCGGCCTTGCGGGCCGGGGCAGGACGCTTCGGAGAGGGCTTGGCAACCCGGCGTGGGGCGGTTTTAGCGGGTTTTTTGGACATTTTGGTCCTTCCTGTCGGGGCACCCATAACGAGCCCGGCGGCCCGCCGCAAGCGCTTCAAATGTGAGGCAAATCAGCGCCGGGCGACGTTGCAATTGGGGCCGCGGTGGTTATAGTCCGCGCGAATTTGCCAAACTGGCCGAACGCCGCTGCGTCGCCGGTTTTTCCCATGTTTTCAGGTTTTCACGAGGAATACCCCGATGTTCATTACCCCTGCGTTTGCCCAGGCTGCAGCCGCCGGTGGCGATACCGGTTCGATGCTGATGTCGCTGCTGCCGTTCGCGCTGATCTTCGTGATCATGTATTTCCTGATTCTGCGCCCGCAGCAGAAGAAGGTGAAGGACCACGCCGAGCTGGTGAAGAACATCCGCCGCGGCGATACCATCGTCACCTCCGGCGGTATGGTCGGTAAGGTCACCAAGGTCGTCGACGACGAGCAGATCGAGTTCGAGATTTCCGACGGCGTCCGCGTCCGCCAGATGCGGACCATGATCGCCGGCGTCCGCACCAAGGGCGAGCCGGCCAAGGACAAGGCCGAGAAGGCCGACATCAAGGCCGTCAAGGACGACAGCACCGCGAGCTGATGCGTTCCAGCGAGCTAACGCTGCGCGCGTCGCCATCTCACCGAATCTGACGGGTCAACTCGATGTTGTATTTCACGCGGTGGAAGGCGCTGGCGGTCATTCTCACGGCGCTGGCGGTCTGCCTGTGCGCGGTTCCGAACTTCTTTCCGGAGTCCCAGGTCAAGACCTGGCCGAAATGGGCGCAACGCCATCTGGTGCTCGGGCTCGATCTGCAGGGCGGCTCGCATATCCTGCTCGAGGTCGATTCCAATTCGGTCAAGAAGGACAAGCTCGATCAGGTTCGCGATGATACCCGCCGCACGCTGCGCGAAGCCCGCATCGTCTATACCGGCCTGAGCGCGCGTAATGATTCCGTCGAAGTCCGCATCACCAAGGAAAACGAAGTCCAGACCGCGCTGACCAAGCTGCGCGAGCTGTCGCAGCCGCTCGGCGGCCTGCTGGGCTCCAACGGCCAGCGCAGCCTCGAAGTGTCCGACGCCGGCGGCGGCCTGATCCGGCTGACCGTGCCGCCCGCCGCGATCGCCGACCGCGTCCGCCAGTCGGTCGAACAGTCGATCCAGATCGTCGAGCGCCGCGTCAACGAGCTCGGCACCGTCGAGCCCCTGATCCAGCGCCAGGGCGCCGATCGTATCCTGGTTCAGGTCCCCGGCCTGCAGGATCCGACCCGGCTGAAAGAACTGCTCGGCAAGACCGCGAAGCTCGATTTCCGCATGGTCGATTCCAACATACCGGCCGATCAGGCGCAGGGCAGGGTGCCGCCGGATTCCGACCTGTTGATGAGTTCGCAGTCGCCGAAGGTGCCCTATGTCGTCAAGAAGGAGGTGCTGGTGTCCGGCGCCGATCTCGTCGACGCGCAGCCCGGCTTCGACCAGCGCTCCAACGAGCCGATCGTGTCGTTCCGCTTCAACTCATCCGGCGCGCGCAAGTTTTCCGACGCGACCGTGAAGAACGTCGGCCAGCCCTTCGCCATCGTGCTCGACAACGAGGTAGTGTCGGCTCCCGTCATTCGCGAACCGATCACCGGCGGCTCCGGCCAGATCTCCGGCTCGTTCACCGTGCAGCAGGCCAACGACCTCTCGATCCTGCTGCGCGCGGGCGCGCTGCCGGCGCCGCTCACCATCATCGAGGAGCGCACCGTCGGTCCCGGCCTCGGCGCCGACTCGATCGCCAAAGGCGAACTCGCGGCCTATGTAGGCTCTATCCTCGTCATCATCTTCATGCTGCTGACCTATCGTTTGTTCGGCCTGTTCGCCAACATCGCGGTGGCCATCAATGTCGCGATGATTTTTGGCGTGCTGTCTTTGCTGAATGCGACGCTGACCTTGCCCGGCATCGCCGGCATCGTGCTGACCGTCGGCATCGCGGTGGATTCCAACGTGCTGATCTATGAGCGCATCCGCGAGGAACTGCGCGGCGGCCGCACCGCGATCTCGGCGATCGACGCCGGCTTCAAGCGCGCGCTGTCGACCATTCTGGATTCCAACATCACCACCTTCATCGCCGCCGCGGTGCTGTTCTACATCGGAACCGGTCCGGTGCGCGGCTTCGCCGTGACGCTCGGCATCGGCATCCTCACCACGGTCTTTACTGCCTTCACCGTCACCCGCCTGATTGTGGCGACCTGGGTGCGATGGAAGCGGCCGACCAGCGTGCCGATTTGAGATTGCGGAGCTCGCTGTGACACAAATGGTTCTTTACGGCCTTGGGGCCCTCATCGTCGTTCTCAGCATCGTCGCTGCGATGGACTGGTTGCCGGCTTTGCGTATCGTCCCTGACGATACCAAGTTCGACTTCACGCGCTTTCGCCGGATCTCGTTTCCGATCTCGGCGCTGCTGTCGATCCTCGCCATCGTGCTGTTCTTCACGCACGGGCTGAACTTCGGCATCGACTTCAAGGGCGGCACGCTGCTGGAAGTGCAGGCCAAGTCCGGCACCGCCGACATCCCGGCGATGCGCTCCACGCTGGCTGCGCTCAACCTCGGCGAAGTGCAGATCCAACAATTCGGCGGCCCCGCCGACGTGCTGATCCGCGTCGCCGAGCAGCCCGGCGGCGACGCCGCGCAGCAGCAAGCGGTGCAGAAGCTGCGCGCCGCCTTCGGCGACAGCGTCGAATACCGCCGCGTCGAAGTCGTCGGCCCGCGTGTTTCCAGCGAATTGCTGGCCTATGGCATGCTCGGCCTGATGGTCGCGATCCTCGGCATTCTCGTCTATCTCTGGTTCCGCTTCGAATGGCAGTTCGCGCTCGGCGCGATGATCGCTAACGTCCACGACATCGTGCTGACGATCGGCTTCATGTCGATCAGTCAGGTCGAGTTCGATCTCACCTCGATTGCGGCGCTGCTGACGATTCTCGGCTATTCGCTGAACGACACCGTCGTCATCTATGACCGTATCCGTGAAATGCTGCGGCGCTACAAGAAGATGCCGATGCCCGACCTGCTCAACGAGTCGATCAATTCGACGCTGTCGCGCTCGATCATCACCCACGTCACGGTGACGCTGGCGCTGCTGGCTCTGCTGCTGTTCGGCGGCAACGCGATCCACTCGTTCACGGCCGTGATGATGTTCGGCGTCGTGCTGGTCGGCACCTACACCTCGATCTTCATCGCGGCGCCGATCCTGATCTATCTCGGCGTCGGTGAAAAGCGTGACACCGCGCCGGACACTCCGAAGAAGAAGTAGCCATGCCGGTCCCGCCCGAAGCGCCGCATCTGCCGCGATCTGCCGCGATCGACGGCTATGGCCGGGGCGGGTTCGAGTTCGACACCATGTCGCATGTTGGCTCGCTGCTGTGCCTGCCGGATGCGATCTGGGCATGGGGGGTGACCCGAGCGACCGACATCGACCGCGCCTCGCTGAAGCGCGTGTTCGAGAATGCAGCCTCCATCGACACGCTGATCATCGGCACCGGCAACGAGGTGTGGATCGTGCCGCGCGACCTGCGCGAGGCGCTGCGCAACGTCCATGTCGTGATCGACGCGATGCAGACCGGACCTGCGATCCGCACCTATAATGTGATGATGGGCGAGCGCCGCCGCGTTGCCGCGGCTTTGATCGCGGTGCCATGAGCGCCGACAGCGATTCCGCCGCGTTCTGCGCGCAACTGGTGCGCAGCCAGGATTTCGAACGATACGCCGCGACCTTGTTCGTGCTGGCCGAACACCGCCGTTCATTGCTGGCGCTGTACGCCTTCAACGCGGAAGTGTCCCGGATTCATGAACATGTCAGCCAGCCCCTGCCGGGCGAGATCCGGCTGCAATGGTGGACCGACATGCTGGCCGGCGCCGGCCATGGCGACGTCGAGAGCAACCCGGTTGCCGCCGAACTGCTGCTGGCGATCCGCGCTCATGAATTGCCTGTCGATCGGCTCACGAAGCTTGTCCAAGCCCATGTGTTCGATCTCTACAACGATCCCATGCCAGACCTTGCGGTGCTGGAGAGCCACATCAACGACACGTCATCGACGCTGCTGGCGCTGGAGGCGCGCATTCTCGGGCACCATTCGGACGCCATCGAGCAGGCCGCCGACCATGGTGGCCTGGCGCAGGGCGTGGTCCGGCTGATCGCCACGTTGCCCTATGATTCCGCACGACGGCTGATGTTCATCCCGCAAGACATGCTGATCCGGAACGGCGGCAGCGCCGAGGAAGTCTATGCCGGAAAACTCACGCCGCCGATCCGCGCCACGCTGGACCAGTTGATCTCAGGCGCGCAGGCGCAACTGGCCACGGCGATGGCGCTGTTGCCGGCGATGCCGGCCGAGGCGCGCCGCGCCTTCCTGCCGCTGGCGCTGGTGGCGCGCGATCTCAAGCGGGTCAGCGTCGCCGGGCACGATCCGTTCGTGCTGAACGTGCCGTCGCGGCTGCGCACGCTGTGGACGTTGTGGCGGGCGTCGCTGTCGAAGGTGTTTTCGTAAGTCTCGACGGTTTACTAATCTATCCGCCGTCATTGCGAGGAGCGAAGCGACGAAGCAATCCAGCTCTCGCCGAGCTTGCCGCTCTGGATTGCCGCGTCGCTTCGCTAAGGGGAAAGCCATAGGCTTTCCTTGACCTCGCAATGACGGCTGATAGGTCTTAGCTTACGCCGTCGGCGTCTCGAAATTGAACCGGTCGCGCAGGTTCTTCCGCGATTCCAGGATGCCTTTCAGGAACATCCGATCCGCGTCCGAGGTCATCAACGGCTCGATCAGGTCGAGCTGGTTCATTGCCACCAGTTGCAGGATCTCGGTGCGGATATTTCCCGCCGCATCGCGCGGCAGCGCGGACACCACCTGCAGATGCTCCGGCGGCTTCGGGCCTTTGGCGGATACCAGCGACGCCTGCAGCGGCGCCTCCAGTGCGACATCGTCGGCCTCGACGAAGGCATACAGCCCGACGCCACTGCGGCGATCGGCGAAGGCCACGATCGACACGTCGCGTACCGCGGGATGGCGGCGGATCAGCTCGGCGAGCGGCGGGGCGTCGTTGACCAGGCGGCGGCCGCCGCCTTCACGGTCGGTGAAGTTGAAGATGCCGCGCGTGATGCCGCGATAGACCTTCTTGCCGGTCATCAGCCAGATCCGTGCGAAGCCGGATTTCTTCGCCAGAACCTTCTTCTCGCTCGGCGTCAGCAACTCCGGCGCGTAGGAGCGCTTGTGCTTCAAGAGATGGCGCAGGTCCTCATAGGCGGCGATGCGGAACAGCCGGGAGCGCGACTTGAAGCAGACCGCGAGCTGGAAGTCGGTGACATAGGCCAGGCCATCGGTGCCGCGCAGCCAGTTCTGTTCTTTCGCCAGATCATTGTGGCAGACGCCCATACGGTGCAGCTTGCGCAGCGCGAGTTTCGCGGATTTGAAATAGCGCGCGTCGCCATAGGGCTTGGCGAGATGCAGCGCGACGCCGTCGATGAAGCCCCGCACCAGCGCCTGCTCGCCGGCCCACAGCAATTCCGGTCCGACACGGAGATCGCGGGCCAGCGTCAGCGCGCGGCGCTCGCGCGTGAACAGATGCTGGGCGACGACATAGGACCACCACGGCACCTGGTCGAGCCGGCGCAGCACCGCGTCGACCTCGCTGCCGTTGGCGCGGTAGCGTCCGCGCTCGACGGTCGAGAACACGTCGCGCTTTAGCAGCACGCCTTCGGTCCAGTGGGCGGACAGCGCGGCGGCGTCCTGTTTCGGCAAACTCATGACTCGGTCCTGAATGTGATGCGCGCGTTACGCGGCGGCAGCGCGGGCGGGCAGGTGGGCGGCTATCCAGCCGTCCATGTCGGCCAGGGCGCGCGCGCTCATCGCCTGCTTCTTGGCGACGGTCTTCTCGTTGCCGCGCAATCTGCCGCCTTCGGCGTTTCGGGTCGGCGCCTGCGCCAGCGGCGGGAACAGGCCGAAATTGATGTTCATCGGCTGGAACGAGCGCGGACCGGCATCGATGGTCTCGATATGGCCGCCGGTGATGTGGCCGAGCAGCGAACCCAGCGCCGTGGTCGGCGGCGGTGGTGCGAGCGAGGTGCCGCGCGCTTCGGCCGCAGCATAGAGCCCGGCAATCAGCCCGACGCTGGCGGATTCGACATAGCCTTCGCAGCCGGTCATCTGGCCGGCAAAGCGCAGCCGCGGCAGCGCACGCAGCCGCAGCGTCTCATCGAGCAGCTTTGGCGAATTCAGGAAGGTGTTGCGATGCAGGCCGCCGAGCCGCGCGAACTCCGCGTTCTGCAGGCCGGGAATCATCCGCAGCACGTCCATCTGCGCGCCGTATTTCAGCTTGGTCTGGAATCCGACGATGTTGTAGAGCGTGCCGAGCTTGTTGTCCTGGCGCAGCTGCACGATGGCATAGGCCTTCACGGTGGGGTCGCGCGGATTGGTCAGGCCGACCGGCTTCATCGGGCCGTGGCGCAGCGTCTCGCGGCCGCGCTCCGCCATCACCTCGATCGGCAGGCAGCCGTCGAAATAGGGCGTATTCTTTTCCCATTCCTTGAAGTCGGTCTTTTCGCCGGACAACAGCGCGTCGATGAAGGCTTCGTACTGGTCGCGGGTCATTGGGCAATTAATGTAGTCGGCACCGGTGCCGCCGGGCCCGACCTTGTCGTAGCGCGACTGGAACCAGGCGGTTTCCATGTCGATGGAATCCTTGTGGACGATCGGTGCAATCGCATCGAAGAACGCCAGCGCGTCCTGATCGGTGACGCCGCGAATCGCCTCGGCCAATGGTGCGGAGGTCAGCGGGCCCGTGGCGATGATGACGTTGCCCCACTCGGCGGGCGGCAGGCCGTCGATCTCGGTGCGGTCGATGGTGATGAGGGGATGTTCGGTGAGCGCACGGGTGACGGCGTCGGAAAAGGCGTTGCGGTCCACCGCCAGCGCGCCGCCGGCGGGCACCTGGTTGGCGTCGGCACAGCTCATGATCAGCGAGCCAAGCCGGCGCATTTCAGCGTGCAGCAGGCCGACCGCATTGTTCAGTGCGTCGTCGGAGCGGAATGAATTCGAACAGACCAGTTCGGCCAGACCCTGCGTGAGGTGGGCCTCGGTCATCCGGTGCGGCCGCATCTCGTGCAGCACGACGCGAATGCCGGCGTTGGCGACCTGCCACGCCGCTTCAGAACCGGCAAGGCCGGCGCCAATGATGTGAACGTGGTCGCTATGGTTCAGGGCTGTTGTCATGGCCCCGCATGTAGCGCGTTTTGCCGCGAAGTGGAATCCGCTTCGTCACCGGCAAGGGGGTTGTCCGTATCCTTGATGGCTTCACGAGAGCGTCCGCAATAAGCGGGCGCTGGTCGTGAGGCATCAAAGCGGCGGATTAGCCCTGGTAGGCGCCGGAAGCGACGCGCCGAATTTCGGAACGGTCGAGACCGATGTCGGACAGTTCACGATCGCTGAGTTGCGACAGCTCGGCCACGTTGCGCTGATAGTCACGAAACGCCTGGATCATACGGATGAAAGAAACGAGCATCTTGCTCTCCTGCAGTGTGGCGGTTCATCTCTTGAACCACCGTCGTCGTTGAAATGAATATAGATGATCATCCGCTGTTTAGCAGTCGGAATGTTGCGGTGCAGCTAGGCGTATGTTGCATAGCTCGCGCAAGGGATGATTAACCTATTGGCGCAGTGCCCGGAGTATGACGCTTCGCTGCGCAAAAAAATAACATCGGCTGGAAAAGCCGAGTTAGTTAGTCGATTAAATGATCGTGTCGTTGAAAGAGCCGCGAATCCGGCGGCGCCGCCGCTTCGAATTGGGGCGCGCGGCGCCTCCTGTTGCCGGCGGAAGGCAAACGAAATCGGAACTCTGCTACGATGAGATATGCGAAATTCACATGGTCAATTTAAAATGATTCTCAATTCAGTTTATCTGCCAGGCGGCCAAACCTAATTATCGTCGCGGCGCCACTGGAACAGCGACACCGGGAAATCCGCCGCCGAACGCTTGATCTTCACGCGCGGCGGGATCACCGGCGCCTCGGGATTTCGCTCGACCACCTTGCGGTACAGATGCCAGGTGGCGTGGCCGAGCAGCGGCACCACCACCGCCAGCCCGAGGAACAGCGGCAGCGAGCCCAGCACCAGCAGCACCGCGACGATCATCCCCCACATCGCCATCGTCGCCGGATTGGCCGCCACCGCGCGTAGCGACGTGGTGATGGCGTCAGCAACGCTGGCGTGGCGATCGAGCATCAACGGAAACGACACGACACTGACGCACAGCGCCGCCAGCGCAAACAGGAAGCCGGTGCCGCAGCCGAGCGCGATCAGCGTCCAGCCCTGCGGGGTCGTCAACACCTGCGAGACGAAGTCCGGGATCCCCGATGCCGGCGCATGGCCGAAGGTCGCGACATAGATCGCCTGCGCGGTCGCGATCCAGGTCACGAACAGCACCAGCAACATCGCGCCCAGGCCCAGCATGGCGCCGAACGAGGGGGAGCGCAGCACGTCGAGCGCATGGCCGGCGGAGGGCGTGTCGCCGATCTCGCGGCGGCGGCTGAGTTCGTAGAGGCCGAGGGCGGCGAACGGACCGATCAGCGCAAAGCCGGCAGCGAGCGGAAACAGCAGCGGCAGGATCGAATAGCCGAGCACGGCGCGCGCCAGCACCAGGCCGACCAGCGGATAGATCAGGCACAGCATGATGGCGTGGCTGGGCACCGCCTTGAAATCCTCCCAGCCGAGCCGCAGGGCGTCGATCAGGTCGGCCGAGGTGAGGCGGTGGATGGCGGGACCGATGGCGTCCGCGTGGCGTCGGGCATATTGGGTGGCATTGCCGGGATAGGGTTGGACCATGACGTGACTCCCTGTGCGCGCCCTCGTTGCGGGGCCGCTGTCGGATTCGTCACGATCAAACCAGACGCGAGAGCAAGGTTTGCCGCGACCTGTGCGGGAAGCCTACGCCAATCTGCAGCCGACGCCGCTCACGCTTCAGTGAGCGCGGCCGACCGCGCTGCAGCAATACCTTGCCGTCACAGCGACGCAACGCAGGCGTCGCATTGGCAGGCGACGATAGTAGCGCTAAAATCACTGCAGGTCGGCGATTGGCCGACCGGCCGGGAACCATCCGCCACGCAAGTTCTTCAATTAGTCCATTAAGTCTACTGGGAGCGACAATATGAGCATTTTCGGAAAAATCATGGGCGCCATCTTCGGCACCAGTGCCAGCGCGACGCCGGGCTCCACGCCAGCCACGAACTCCGCGCCGGCTCCCGGTTCGGCCCCTGCGGGCGCCGCGCCCGGACCTGGGTCGGCTGACAGCGTCGATGTCGCCGCCATCCTCGACAAGGCCGTCGCCGCCAAGGGTGAGAAGCTGGAATGGAAGACCTCGATCGTCGACCTGATGAAGGCGCTCGACATCGATTCCAGCCTCACCGCGCGCAAGGAGCTCGCCAAGGAGCTCGGCTACACTGGGGACACCAATGATTCCGCGACGATGAACATCTGGCTGCACAAGCAGATGATGGCCAAGCTTGCCGCCAATGGCGGCAAGCTGCCGGCTGATATCAAGCACTAAGCCTGGTTGCACGATTGCCGAAAGGCCCGCGCTCGCGCGGGCCTTTTTCGTGATAGGAACCATCAAGCCATAAAAATACGGAGGACGACCATGGACCGCATCGACCGCAGGACGATTCTGACCACCGGGACGCTGGCACTGGCGGGTGTTGCCGCCGCACAAGGCTCATCCGCCCACGCTCAGGCCGGGCCGAAAAGCATTTTTGCTGTCGATGCCGTCACCATTCCGATCGTCGGGGAGAGCGACGTGTTTCCGGTGCGCCGGATCTATTGCATCGGCCGCAACTATGCAGCGCATTCGCGCGAGATGGGATCGGACCCGACGCGCGAGCCGCCGTTCTTCTTCCAGAAGCCCACCGACGCCATCCAGAACGTCAAGGTCGGTGAGGTCGCCGATCATCCCTATCCCTCGTTGACCAAGAACTATCATTACGAAGTCGAGCTGGTGGCGGCGCTGAAATCCGGCGGCACCAACATTCCCGTCGAGAAGGCGCTCGATCATGTCTATGGCTACGCGCTCGGCCTAGACATGACCCGCCGCGACCTGCAGCGCGCGATGGGCGACGAGAAGAAGCCGTGGGAGATCGGCAAGAGTTTCGACCACGCCGCGGTGCTGGGGCCGATCCATTCGGTGAGCAAGACCGGCCACTTCGCCAAGGGCGCGATCTCGCTTTCGGTCAACGGCACGGTGAAGCAGAATTCCGACCTCGACAAGATGATCTGGAGCGTCGCCGAGCAGATCGCCAAACTGTCCGAAGCCTTCGAGCTGAAGGCCGGCGACATCATCTATTCCGGCACGCCGGAGAATGTCGGGCCCGTCGTGAAAGGCGACGTGTTGCTGTGCAAGCTGCAGGGCCTGCCGGACATGTCGATCAAGATCGTGTGAAAAACACTGTCGTTCCGGGGCGCGAGCGCATCAGCGCGAGCGAACCCGGAACCTCGAACTGTTCAGCACGCTCTCATATCGGGATTCCGGGTTCGCTCGGGCGGTGCCCTCGCGCCCCGGAATGACAAATCAGCCCACCAGATCCGAAACTTCCGGATGCTGCTCAAGATAATCCACTACGAACGAACAGCCGGCGACCACCTTGAAGCCGTCCGCGCGGATCAGCACCAGCGCGCCCTTGACCAGCTCTGAAGCAATGCCGCGGCCGCGCAGCGACGGCGGCGTCTCGGTGTGGGTGATGACGACACGGTCGCCGGCCAGGCGATAATCCGCAAAAGCGACCGCGCCATCAATCTCGAGTTCGAAGCGCGAGCGGGCCTTGTCGTAGCGGACGTTGGCGGCGAGGGCGTCGGTCATGCTGTATTCCTTGGAGCAGGTAACGTGAAGGCGGTATGTCCGTCCCTTAGAGATCGGAATACCGGCCGGACTTTACAAGATTGCCCGCGCGCCACCCGGCCATGCTAGGATGCCGCATCGCGCGCCGGTCCACCGGCGCGTTTTCATTTCAGGGCTTGTGCCCGCACCTGTCTGGATTTCGCCATGAGCAACGCGCCCAATCAAAAAGGCCCCAACACCAAGAAGAAGCAGAAGTGCAAGAATTGCGAGGGCAAGGGCCTGCTGAAGAAGGGCGACAAGGTGCTGAAGTGCCAGCGTTGTCACGGCACGGGATTGAGGTAGGCGGATGCGTTTCTTCCCTCCACCGCGCGCAGCTACGCTGCGCTCGGCGGAGGGAAGCAGGCGCTCACATATAGCCGAGCAGCTTCCACCAGACGCCGCCGACCAGCACCAGGATGGTGAGGTTGACCACGCTCATCACCCAGCCAGCGATCCACCATTCGTTGAGGGTGACATAGCCGGAGCCGAAGATGATCGGCGCGGTGCCGGTGGCGTAATGCGTCAGCGACATGTTCAGCGAGGACGAGAACGACAGCAGCAGGCCGAGCAGCAAGGGCGGCGCGCCCAGCGCGATGCCGGCGGCGAAGAAGGCGGCGAACATCGCCGTGACATGCGCCGTGGTGCTGGCGAAGAAGTAATGCGCGTAGAAATAGACGATCACGAGGATCGCGGCCGAGGCCTTCCAGTCCAGCCCCATACGGGTGATGCCGCCCTGGATCGACACCGAGAACCAGGTGGTCAGGCCGAGCTTGCCGAGGAAGGTCGCCATCATCACCAACGCGGCGAACCACACCAGCGTGTCCCAGGCGCTCTTCGCCTTCAGAATGTCTTCCCATTCCAGCACGCCGGTGATCAGCAGGATCGCGAGGCCGGCAAAGGCCGTGGTGGTGGGATCGAGGCCGAAGCCGGGGCCGAGCAGCCAGGCGGGCACGCCGGCCCACACCGCAAGCATCAGGACCAGCACGCCGAGCGTGACGATCTCCGGCGTCTGCATCGGGCCGAGCTTGTCGAGTTCGGCGCGCGCCATCGTGCGCGCGGCCGGCGTCTCCTTGATCTCCGGCGGATAGAGATAGAACAGCACGATCGGCATCACCAGCATCATCACCAGGCAGGGCAGCAGCGCGGCGAGCGCCCACTGGCTCCAGGTGATCGAGACAGCGGAGCCGGTGGCCTGCGCGATCAGCGCGACGCAGAGCGGGTTCGGCGCGGTGGCGGTGATGAACATCGCCGACGAGATCGGATTGGCGTTGTAATTGACCAGCGCCAGATAGCGGCCGATCGTTTTCTCCGTGCCCTTCTCGGGGCTGGAGCCGAAGCTGTCGGCGATCGAGCGCATGATCGGATGGATGATGGCGCCGCCGCGCGCGGTGTTGGACGGCGTGACCGGCGCGATCACCAGTTCTGAGGCGACCAGACCATAGGCGACGCCGAGCGTCTTCTTGCCGAGCAGCATGACGAAATAGAAGCCGATGCGGCGGCCGAGCCCGGTCTTGGTGACGGCCAGCGCCACCATCACCGCGATCACGATCAGCCAGATCAGCGGATTGGCGAAGCCCGACAGCGCGTCGGCCAGGGCGGCTACCGGCTTGCCGGGATTGGTGACGCCGGTGATTGCGACCAGCGCGATGGCCAGGATCGACAGCGCGCCGAGCGGCATCGCCTTGCCTATGATGGCGACAATGGTGCCGACGAACAGCGCCAGCAGGTGCCAGGCATTGGGCGAGACGCCGGCCGGCACCGGAATGACGAACCAGATCAGCAGCGTCACCGCAAGCACCACGGCGGAGGGCATGAGCTTGGGAAGCTTGAGACTTTGCATCGGATCCTCGAAAGCGCAGAACGGTCGCGTTCGAGACGGGAATCCCCGGATCAGTCACGGCCATGGATGCCGATGGTCTAGCGGAGAAGGGGAGAGGCCAACGTGATCTACCGCAATGCGGGAAGGGGTTGATCACTTAGGAGGAATGCGCGTTGGGCTGGTGGTGCGGAGCGCCTGCACGGGGGCGTACAGGTTAGTCGCTCGCTGACGTGTCGCGCCAGATCTGCGCGCGCTCGCGTCGCACGAATTTCCTCTTCAACTGTCAAACAGCCAGCCGCTCGCGTTCTCGCGACGCCAGGCGCCCGAGGTGTGCGGCAGTTTCCCCCCTTGAACCCACGAGGGGAGGCAGCGCGCCGACAGGCGCGGGGTGGTGGATGGGGCGCGATCCGCCTCACGACGAACCGCGGCGCCTGTCAGCGCGCCACCGCGGTGATTTTGGGCCGGGGGACCGTGCTTCCGGGGACTTGGTTCCAGGCGGTTTCCCGCCGTTCTCCTATCCCACGTCCAGCCGACAAAGAGCGGCAGAGCCCCGTAGTGGGCCCGGACGGTGACCTCCAGCCTCCCGGGGCGTGCTTGCGAGGCACACGCGCGGGACACCGCATCCTGCTCCGCTACCAAGACGCCTCATGACAGCGCCCCCTCGCGAACAAGACGATCGGCTTATAATCCTATATAAGAATAACGTCAATGTATTTGTGCGGGCATCGTGCACGTTGACCCTATGCCGAGATCGGCTTCAGCTCAAACAGACGAGCATATTTTGCAGCTTCGGGGATGTCGTTTCGACGCAGGGCCGAACGAACTGCATCCAGCTTCTTCGCGTCATTGGCGGACATCGTTGGCGACCAGCTCTCGTCGCTGTAATGGAATTCGATTTCCACTTCGGCCGCATACTTGCCTTCGTGAATGAGCTCCGTGTGTTTCCGCGTTTCTCGATCCATTGGACCTTGCCAATCTGGACGGGGCCGGGCCGTTATGCTGACAGTCCGCCCGCAATCCGCTATGCATATCTAGGGTGGGCCATGTCAGAGCTTTTGACAAGAATTACAACTGATCCCGACCTGATGCATGGCCGTTCGTGTATCAGAGGTCTGCGCATCACTGTTTCGGACGTGCTGCATCTGTTGTCCGCCGGGCAGTCCCGCGATGACATCCTGCTCGACTACCCCTATCTCGAAGCAGAGGATATCGACGCTGTCCTGGCGTTTGCAGCGCGTCGGCCAAAGCCGCTTGCGTAGGGCGGATTAGGCGAAGCCGTAATCCGCCGCTGATGATGGCGGATTACGGCTTCGCCTAATCTGCCCTACGGGCTTGCGTGATCCAGAACCATCCGAACCGCACGGGCCCGGACCTCGGGTGAAAACTTGTTTGTCGTCTTGCTTGTCATGGCTCCATCCTCTCAGAAGTTGGAGCCTCCGATCAACCCGGGGCGGTTCAGAGGCAGATAAGAGCCGTCTCGCTCGGGCCACAAACATGCGGCTTCGCTAATTGCCATGCGCCATAAACGCAAATCACCCAAAAGAACCGACGAACCGATCCACTTCGTAATCGACCAAAGCTCTCGAAAAATTCGGCGGATTCCGCTCCGAAGTCTATCCATAGGCAAAATGCTCAGCAGTGAGAGGCCGGCTCAGGCTGTAACAATGCGAGTAGCCCGCGTGAGCTTAGCGATATGCGGGGAAGTCCGAGGCCAGAAACTCCCGCATGTCGCTGCGCTCATGCGGGCTACGCTTGCTGCAAATTATAGGCAACCTGTTTCAACGTTGTAAGCATTTCCCCCTCACTCCGCCGCCTCGTCCACCTTCCGCTTCTTCGGCTTGGCCGCCTTGGCCAGCACCGGCTTGAGGTAGGTGCCGGTGTGGCTGCGCGGCGCTTTGACGATGTCTTCGGGCGGGCCCCAGGCGACGATTTCGCCGCCGCCGTCGCCGCCTTCGGGGCCGAGGTCGATCACCCAGTCCGCGGTCTTGATGACTTCGAGATTGTGCTCGATCACCACCACCGTGTTGCCCTGCGAGACCAGCTCGTGCAGCACTTCGAGAAGCTTCGCGACGTCGTGGAAGTGCAGGCCGGTAGTCGGCTCATCCAGGATGTACAGCGTGCGGCCGGTGGCGCGCTTGGATAGTTCCTTGGCCAGCTTGACGCGCTGCGCCTCGCCGCCGGACAAAGTCGTGGCCTGCTGGCCGACGTGGATGTAGTCGAGCCCGACGCGCTGCAATGTTTTAAAAGTTTCGCGGACGCGCGGCACGGCCTTGAAGAAGTCGGCGGCTTCTTCGACGGTCATGTCGAGCACGTCGGCGATCGACTTGTTCTTGAACAGCACTTCGAGGGTTTCGCGGTTGTAGCGCTTGCCCTTGCAGGTGTCGCAGGTGACGTAGACGTCGGGCAGGAAGTGCATCTCGATCTTGATGACGCCGTCGCCCTGGCAGGCCTCGCAGCGGCCGCCCTTGACGTTGAACGAGAAGCGACCGGCCTCGTAGCCGCGCGCCTTGGATTCCGGCAGGCCGGCGAACCATTCGCGGATCGGCGTGAAGGCGCCGGTATAGGTCGCGGGGTTGGAGCGCGGCGTGCGGCCGATCGGCGACTGGTCGATCTCGATGATCTTGTCGATGTGCTCGAGCCCCTCGATGCGGTCGTGCGGGGCGGCGCCCTCGCTGGCATTGTTGAGTTTTCGCGCGATCGCCTTGTAGAGCGTGTCGATCAGCAGCGTCGACTTGCCGCCGCCGGAGACGCCGGTGACGGCGGTGAACAGCCCCAGCGGGATCTCCGCCGAGACGTTCTTCAGATTGTTGCCGCGGGCGTTGATCACCTTGATGGTGCGGCGATGGTTCGGCGGCCGGCGCACCGGCACCGGCACCGACATCTCGCCGGTGAGATATTTTCCGGTCAGCGAATTCGGATTGGCCATCACCTGCTTCGGCGTGCCCTGCGCCACGATATGGCCGCCATGCGTGCCGGCGCCCGGGCCGACGTCGACGACGTAGTCGGCGGCGAGCACGGCGTCCTCGTCATGCTCGACCACGATCACGGTGTTGCCGAGGTCGCGCAGCCGGCGCAGCGTATCGAGCAGCCGCGCATTGTCGCGCTGGTGCAGGCCGATCGAGGGCTCATCCAGCACGTAGAGCACGCCGGTGAGGCCGGAGCCGATCTGCGACGCGAGGCGAATGCGCTGGCTTTCGCCGCCCGACAGCGTGCCGGAGGCGCGCGCCAGTGTCAGATAGTTGAGGCCGACGTCGAGCAGGAAGGAAAGGCGCTCGCGGATCTCCTTCAGGATGCGCAGCGCGATCTCGTTCTGCTGCTTGTTGAGCATGGTGGGTACGGTGGCGAACCATTCGCCGGCCTTGCGCACCGACATTTCCGAGATCTCGCCGACATGCTTGCCGCCGATCTTGACGGAGAGCGCCTCCGGCTTCAGCCGGTAGCCCGAGCAGGCGTCGCACGGCACGTCGGAAAAATACTTGCCGAGCTCTTCGCGCGCCCATTCGCTTTCGGTCTCGCGGAAGCGGCGATCGATATTGGTGACGACGCCCTCGAACGGCTTCTTGGTGTCGTAGGCGCGCACGCCGTCCTCGTAGGAGAACTTGATCTCGTCGTCGCCGGAACCATGCAGGATGGCGTTCTGCGTCTTCTTCGGCAGATCTTTCCACTTGGTGTCGAGCGTGAACTTGTAGAACTTGCCGAGCGCCGTCAGGGTCTGGATGTAATAGGGCGACGATGACTTCGCCCATGGCGCGATCGCGCCCTTGCGTAGCGTCAGGTCCTTGTCGGGGATCACCAGCTCGGCATCGATGGTCTGCTCGACGCCGAGGCCGCCGCATTTCGGGCAGGCGCCGTAGGGGTTGTTGAACGAGAACAGCCGCGGTTCGATCTCGGGGATGGTGAAGCCCGAGACGGGGCAGGCGAATTTCTCCGAAAACAGGATGCGCTCGGCGCCGGTCTTGTCGTGGATCTTGGCGACCTTCTTGTCGGCCTTCTTGTTGTCTTCGACAGGCGCGGACGGCGGCGCGTCGGCATATTCGATCACGGCCAGACCTTCGGCCAGTTTCAGCGCGGTCTCGAAGCTCTCGGCGAGGCGCTGGCCGATATCCGGGCGCACCACGATCCGATCGACGACGACGTCGATGTCGTGCGGAAATTTCTTGTCGAGCACCGGGGCCTCGGCCAGTTCATGAAAGCTGCCGTCGATCTTGATGCGCTGGAATCCCTTCTTGAGGTATTCCGCCATCTCCTTGCGATATTCGCCCTTGCGGCCGCGCACCACCGGCGCCAGCAGATAGAGCCGTGTGCCTTCCGGCAGCGCCAGCACACGGTCGACCATCATCGACACGGTCTGGCTCTCGATCGGCAGGCCGGTGGCCGGCGAGTAGGGCACGCCGACCCGCGCCCAGAGCAGGCGCATATAGTCGTAGATCTCGGTGACGGTGCCGACCGTCGAGCGCGGATTTTTCGAGGTGGTCTTCTGCTCGATGGAAATGGCGGGCGACAGGCCGTCGATCTGGTCGACGTCCGGCTTCTGCATCATTTCCAGGAACTGGCGGGCATAGGCAGACAGCGATTCGACGTAGCGGCGCTGGCCCTCGGCATAGATCGTGTCAAAAGCCAGCGAGGACTTGCCGGAGCCGGACAGGCCGGTGAACACCACCAGCTTGTCGCGCGGGATCTCGAGATCGACGTTCTTCAGATTGTGCTCGCGCGCGCCGCGGATGGTAATGTTGCGCAGCGCCGAGCCGACCGGCTGCCGCTTGGCCTTGATGATCTCGTCCATGACAAATCCCCGGCGCATCAGGCGCGCCGAATCCGGGCTGGTATCGCCGGGCATGCCGGGATCAAACGCCAATTGACTGACTTCGGAACATAGGAAGAACGAGGGGAGATTTCCAGTGCCCGGCGAAAATCATCAACGGATTGTTGGCGATCGGGTTGCAGGGGTGGGCAGGACGACCGCGTCCCCGCAAACAGAAAGGCCGGCTCGAGAGCCGGCCTTCGTATCGAAACTGCGGTTGGCTCAGTAGCGGCCGACGGCGGGGCCGCCCCAGCGGTAGTTGATGCGGGCGGTGACAAGATCGACATCGCCGCTGATCCGGTCGTTGGCGTAGAAGACGCCAGCCGGGGTGGTGAAGCGGGCATCGCGGCCATCGAGGAAGATGTGGTCATAGGCCACCGCGAACGACCAGTTCGGGGTGAAGCCATATTCCAGCCCGACGCCGATCACGCCGCCCCAGCGGGTGTTGCTGCTGGCCGTCGCCAACAGCAATCCCGTTGCGGCGTTGACCGAGGAGTACTCCTCATTGACCACGGCGGCGCCGCCCTTCACGTACAGCAGCGTGTTGTTCCAGGCATAGCCGATCTGACCGGTGAACAGCCCGAAGGCATCGATCTTGGAGCGGTTCGCGATCAGCGGGAACGGGGTGCTGACATTTCTGCCCTTGAAGTCAGCCCAGTTGCCCTGGGCTTCCAGGCCGTAGACCCAGGAAGCGTTCTGCCAACGGTAGCCGATCTGGCCGCCCGCGGTGCCGCCGTCGGCGTCGTGACAGCCTTCGCCGACGTTAGCCGCGCCGGTCGGAACGCCCGCAACGGTCGACGGGATGAAATCCCAGCACTTGCTGGCCGAGCCGTAGCCGCCGTTACCGCCGATGTAGAAACCCGACCAGTCATAGACCGCGGCGATCATCGGCGGCGCTTTGGTATAGGTCCGCCGGGCGAGGTCGGCGGCGGAAGCAGAAGTCGCTGTGCCCAAGGCAGCCAGTGCGACGGTGGCGAGGAAAAGTTTTTTCATTTCAAATTCTCCTGTTCATGTCGCTTCGTTCCCCCGAAGCGATCCCCAAGGCGCGAGCGCCGTATTCGACTCCATCGCGAACTTTGTACCTTAGAGTTGCAGCGCTGTCCGTCACCGCAAAGCCACAGTCGCCGCGGAAATGGCGCGGCTTCTAAGTTAATGAACTATTTCGCATTTTTCTTCGCACTGCAGTGAGGTGTTACGTCAATACTGCTGTCCGAAATGTCAGAAGTCGCTGCGGTGCGCGAATATCCATAAGTCAAGCCGGGCGTTTTGATAGTACGGCCTTGGCTTAAGAACAAAAATAGAACATAGTGGCGCCGATCGCCGGGGATAAGTCGGGGATCGGCGACCTGTCGGGATGCCGGACCGTATAGGATGATGCCGCAGCGGTTGCGGACCGGCCTTGTGGCTGGCGCGATAGCGCAACAGCAATTTCAGTGTGAGTTCAGGAGAGCGGTATGGCGGGCAGCGTAAACAAGGTGATTCTGGTCGGTAATCTGGGCAAGGACCCGGAAGTGCGCCGGATGCAGAACGGCAACCCGGTCGTCAATCTCACCATCGCTACGTCCGACACCTGGCGCGACAAGGCGAGCGGCGAACGCAAGGAAAAGACCGAGTGGCACCGCGTGGTGATCTTCAGCGAGGGTCTCGCCAAGGTCGCCGAGCAGTATCTCAAGAAGGGCGCCAAGGTGTATATCGAAGGCGCGCTGCAGACCCGGAAGTGGACCGATCCGCAGGGCGTCGAGAAGTACTCGACCGAGATCGTGCTGCAGGGCTTCAACTCGACGCTGACGATGCTGGACGGCCGCGCCGGCGGCGGGGCAGGCGCGGGCGGCGGCGGTGACAGCTATGGCGGCGACGACGGCGGCAGCTTCGGCGCCAGCAGCCCGTCGCAGCCGCGCCGCGTCGCGGCGAGCTCGCCGGCCGGCGGTGGCGGCGGCGGTGGTCGCGGCAGCGACATGGACGACGATATCCCGTTCTGATCGCGATTATCAGTTCAGCATTCGAGACACCGGCGCTGCGAGGCGCCGGTGTTTTTCGTAGCCCGGATGACAATCCGGGGCCGGCCCATCCATCCGGTTGAATATCGAGCAGTCCGTTGGTGGGCCCCGGATTGTGATCCGGGCTACACATCAGGCGGAACGCCGGGCTTGACGATGGAACCATCGATGTAAATAGTATTTACATCGATTTCGTTTTCCGGAGTTCCCATGTCGATCGATCCGCTGCTCGATGCCGTCCGCCCGGTCCCGCTGCACGCCTTGGCGGCTTTGGCGGCCTTCGTGCTTGGCGTGGTGCTGCTGGCAGCCCCGAAGGGCAGGCTGCCGCATCGCACGCTGGGCTGGATCTGGGTCGCGCTGATGCTGACCGTGGCGATCAGCGCGCTGTGGATCCAGGGCCATAGCTTCCGGCTCTGGCGCAGCTTCGGGCCGATCCATTTATTGTCGATCGTGGTGCTGGTGACGGCCCCGCTCGGTGTCTGGTACGCGCGCCGGCACAAGGTCGACGCGCATCGCTGGACGATGATTTCGATTTTCACCGGCGCGCTGGTGATCGCCGGCGCGTTCACGCTGGTGCCGGGGCGGATCATGCATGCGGTGGTGTTCGGGCCATAGCCAAGGCGAAGCCCGGCCGCGGGCCGATTCGCGGGTCCCGCGATGGCCGATCGGCAGGTCCGCGGCAAGCCGCGATATCCGGCTCTAAGTGGTTGGAAAAGCGAGGCTAAAATCCAGCTGCGGGGAGCGCACGGGGGTGGCTTGCCGGGCGTTGATGCGCTATATGATTCCCAGCAGAATCTCACCGGAAATCATCCTTGGCCGACACAGACGACAAGAAACCCGGGGAGCCGCCGGCGCCCTCGGATATCCGTCCCGTTTCCATTCTCGACGAGATGAAACGCTCGTATCTCGATTACGCGATGAGCGTGATCGTGGCGCGCGCGTTGCCCGATGCGCGCGACGGCCTCAAGCCCGTGCATCGCCGCATCCTGTACGCGATGTACGAGAACGGCTTCGAATGGAACAAGCCGTACCGCAAGTCGGCGCGTACCGTCGGCGACGTCATCGGTAAGTATCATCCGCATGGCGACCAGTCGGTCTATGACGCGATGGTCCGCATGGCGCAGACCTTCTCGATGCGGGTGCCGTTGATCGACGGCCAGGGCAATTTCGGTTCGGTCGACGGCGATGCCGCCGCCGCGATGCGATACACGGAATCGCGCCTGACCAAGATCGCGCAGTCGCTGCTCGACGATCTCGACAAGGACACGGTCGACTACCAGGACAACTACGACGGCTCGTTTCGCGAACCGCGCGTGCTGCCCGCCAAGTTTCCCAACCTGCTGGTGAATGGCGGCGGCGGTATCGCCGTCGGCATGGCCACCAACATCCCGCCGCACAATCTCGGCGAAGTCATCGACGCCTGCATCGCGCTGATCGACGACCCCTCGCTGACCATCGACGACCTCAACAAGATCATTCCCGGCCCGGACTTCCCGACCGGCGGCATCATCCTCGGCCGCTCCGGCATCCGCCAAGCTTACCTCACCGGCCGCGGCTCCGTCGTGATGCGCGGCAAGGTTTCGATCGAGCCCGCGCGAAAAGACCGCGAAGCGATCATCATCTCGGAAATCCCCTACCAGGTGAACAAGGCCACCATGGTCGAGCGTATCGCCGAACTGGTGCGCGACAAGAAGATCGAGGGCATCTCCGACCTGCGCGACGAATCCGACCGTGATGGTTTCCGCGTGGTGATCGAGCTGAAGCGCGACGTCGTCGCCGACGTGGTGCTGAACCAGCTCTACAAGTTCACCCCGTTGCAGACCAATTTCGGCTGCAACATGGTGGCGCTCGACAATGGTCGCCCGCTGCTGATGAACCTGCAGGATCTCTTGCGGATATTCGTCGCGTTCCGCGAGACCGTGGTCACCCGGCGCACCAAATTCCTGCTCAACAAGGCGCGCGACCGCGCCCATATCCTTGTCGGCCTCGCCATCGCGGTGGCGAATATCGACGAAGTCATTCGTGTGATTCGTACCTCGCCGGATCCGGCGACCGCGCGCGACATCCTGATGGAGCGGCACTGGCCGGCGCAGGACGTGGCCACGATGATCACTTTGATTGACGATCCGCGCCATCGCCTCGCCGAAGACGGCACCGCGCGATTGTCGTTCGAGCAGGCGAAGGCCATTCTCGACCTGCGTCTGGCCCGCCTGACGGCGTTGGGCCGCGAGGAAATTTCCGAAGAGCTCGACAAGCTCGCGGTCGAGATCGCCGACTATCTCGAAATCCTGCGCTCGCGCGCCCGCGTCCAGACCATCATCAAGGACGAACTCACCGCGGTTAAGTCGGAATTCGCGACGCCGCGCAAGACCGTGATCATCGAGCAGGAAGGCGAGGTCGAGGACGAGGATTTGATCCAGCGCGAGGACATGGTGGTGACGGTGTCGCACCATGGCTACGTCAAGCGCGTGCCGCTCTCGACCTACCGCGCGCAGCGCCGCGGCGGCAAGGGACGTTCCGGCATGGCGACGCGGGACGAGGATTTTGTCGCGCGGCTGTTCGTCGCCTCGACGCATACGCCAGTGTTGTTCTTCACGTCGCGCGGCCAAGTCTATAAGGAGAAGGTCTGGCGGCTGCCGATAGCGCCGCCGAACGGCCGCGGCAAGGCGCTGATCAACATCCTGCCGCTGGAGCAGGGCGAGCGCATCACCACCATCATGCCGCTGCCCGAGGACGAGGCGACCTGGGAAACGCTCGACGTGATGTTCGCCACCACCGGCGGCAATGTGCGGCGCAACAAGCTGTCGGACTTCGTCGATGTCCGTCGCTCCGGCATCATCGCGATGAAGCTGGACGAGGGCGAGGAGATCGTCGACGTGCAGATCGCCACCGAGCACGACGACGTGCTGCTGACCGCCGCGGGCGGCCAGTGCATCCGCTTCCCGGTTACCGACGTGCGCGTATTCCAGGGCCGCTCGTCGATGGGCGTGCGAGGCATCTCGCTGCCGGCCAACGACAAGCTCATCTCGCTCACCATCCTGCGGCATCTCGATGCCAATTCAGAGGAACGCGCCGCCTATCTGCGCCGCGCCAATGCGGTGCGCCGCGGCGGCAATGACGAACGCGGCGTGGTCGAGGAAGAGGCTGCCGCCACGGCGGCCGAGTCGGAGGAGGCGACGGCGGCGATCGAGCTCGGCGAGCAGCGTTATGTCGAGATGTCGGCGTCGGAGCAATTCGTGCTGACGATCACCGAAAACGGCTACGGCAAGCGCTCGTCGTCGTTCGAGTACCGGACCACGGGGCGCGGCGGCAAGGGCATCGTCGCCATGGCGGTAAACGGCCGCAACGGCAAGCTGGTGGCCTCGTTCCCGGTCGAGGACGACGACCAGATCATGCTGGTGACCAACAAGGGCCAGTTGATCCGCTGCCCGGTTGGCGGCATCCGCATCGTCGGCCGCTCCACCCAAGGCGTCACGGTGTTCAACACCGCGGACGACGAGCTGGTGGTGTCGGTCGAGCACATCGGCGAGGCCGCCGAGGTGGAAGATCCGGAAGCCGGCAACGGCGCCCCGGTGGCCGAGGGCTGAGGCCTCTCCCCGTCATTGCGAGGAGCCCTTGCGACGAAGCAATCCAGTCTTTGCTTGCCGCCTTCTGGATTGCCGCGTCGCTTCGCTCCTCGCAATGACGGGGAGGGGGCAGTGACCTACCCAGGAATCAAAAAGCCCCCGGCGAAACCGGGGGCTTTTTGATGGGATGTTGCGGTGCGAAGGTTACTTGCGCTCGGCGGTGACGAGGCGGGCTTCGCGGATCTTGGCGGTCCGGGTTTCGGCGCGGCGCAGGCAGGAGGCCTCGAAGTTCGGCCAGGCTTGCTCGGAGCAGCTGCGGCCAACCGGCTTGATGTCGAGGCGGTCGCCCTTCGCCAGGGCCACCGGCACGGACGCCTCGACCTTCGGGGCGAAACCCGGGAGAACGGTGAGAGCGGCGGCGATGAAAGCTGCAACGGCAATGGCGGAAATAGCTTTGATCATGACGGTCCCCTGTCGGATGGGCCCTGAGGCCCGGTGTTTTTTCCCTGTCCTGCCTGAATAATCAGGGCCGGTTTCAGGAAGTTGTCGTCGCCACACAATCGGGTTTCATCCCATCCCCCTGTGTGTCGTTCATTTCTCGGCGACGACACATGGGCTCGGAAAGTCCAGTGTTTTCAGCGTCGTCGCGATCTCCCGGAATAGACGCGGTGACCCCCGCTCCGGTTCGATTCAGTGCTGAAAATAAACACCGGGGTGATGGACGATTTCGCGGGAACCAACCCGGCTTGCGGCTTTAAGCCAGGCGCGGTAGACGAAGCCATGCCCCGTATCGCGCTCTATCCCGGCTCCTTCGACCCCGTCACCAACGGCCATCTCGACGTGGTCCGCCATGCCGTCGGCCTGTGCGATCGCCTGATCGTCGCGATTGGCGTGCACCCCGGCAAGAAGCCGTTGTTCACCACGGAAGAGCGGCTGGCGATGGTCGAGAACGTGTTCGCGCCGATCGCCTCCGCTAGCGGTTGCGCGTTCGATTGCACCACTTACGACAACCTCACCATCACCGCGGCCGAGCGGGCAGGCGCCACCATCCTGATCCGCGGCCTGCGCGACGGCACCGACCTCGATTACGAGATGCAGATTGCCGGCATGAACGAGACGATGATGCCGTCGGTGCAGACGGTATTTCTTCCGGCGTCCGTCGGTGTCCGCCCGATCACCGCCACACTGGTGCGGCAAATCGCAGCGATGGGCGGCGACGTCTCGGCCTTCGTGCCGCCGGCGGTTGCCAAGAGCTTGAAATCAAAGTTCGCTTGATTTCAAGTTCGCTGAAAAACCAAGTTTGCCTGAAGTCCACTGCCGGTTGACCGGCTTTCTCTGATCCGGAGTTCCCATGATCCGCATTCTCGCATTTGCTGCGGCGCTGCTTGTCGCCGCGCCCGCTCTGGCCCAGGCGCCCGCCGCGACCGCGCCGCTGCCCGCCGGCCTCGACAAGGCCAATGCCATCGTCATCGATACCACCAAGGGCCGTATCGTGTTCAAGCTGCGTGCCGATCTGGCGCCGAAGCATGCCGAGCGCATGAAACAGCTCGCCCGCGAAGGCTACTACAACAACGTGCCGTTCCATCGCGTGATGGACGGCTTCATGGCGCAGACCGGCGACGGCCAGAATTTCAACGGCACCGGCGGCTCGAAATATCCGAACCTGAAGGCCGAGTTCTCGCCGACCCCCTACAAGCGCGGCATCGTCGGCATGGCCCGCAGCGCCTCGGAAGATTCGGCGAATTCGCAGTTCTTCATCATGCTCGGCGAGAACCCCGGCCTGAACGGCAAATACACCGTGGTCGGCGAAGTCGTGTCCGGCATGGACGTCGTCGACAAGATCAAGAAGGCCCCGGCCGGCTCGCAGAGCGGCGCCGTCACCGATCCCGACAAGATGATCAAGGTCCAGGTCGCCTCCGACATCAAGTAACCGGCGATGCTTCGCCGCCTCCAACCTTCCGTCTAACGAAAGAGATTCACCATGGCTGCTACCGAAAACACGCTGATCCTCGAAACCACCCAGGGCAATGTTACCATCGAGATGCGCCCCGACCTGGCACCCGGCCATGTCGCCCGAATCAAGGAGCTGGTGCGCGAAGGCTTCTATGACGGCATCGTGTTCCACCGCGTCATCGAAGGCTTCATGGCGCAGACCGGCTGCCCGCAGGGCACCGGCACCGGCGGCTCCGGCCAGAAGCTGAAGGCCGAATTCAACAATGAGCCGCACGTCCGCGGCACGCTGTCGATGGCTCGCGCCGCGAGCCCGGATTCCGGCGACAGCCAGTTCTTCATCTGCTTCGACGACGCCTCGTTCCTCAACAAGCAGTACACGGTGTGGGGCAAGGTCACCGAGGGCATGGAGAATGTCGATAAGATCAAGCGCGGCGAGCCGGTGCAGAATCCCGACAAGATCATCAAGGCCCACATGGCCGCGGACGCCGCGGCGTAACCCTCGCAACCATCAGACGACGTCATGCCCGGCCATCGCGCGAAGCGCTGCTTCGCTAGATGTGCCGGGCATCCACGTTTTAGGAACCGCGACAGCGCCATGCGCACCGACCTTTTCGATTTCCATCTGCCGCCCGAAAACATCGCGCTGCGCCCCGCCAGCCCGCGCGATTCAGCGCGGCTGCTGGTGGTGCAGCCGGGCGCTGAATTGCACGACCACACCGTCGCCGACCTGCCGGACTGGCTGCGGCCCGGCGACCAGCTCGTGGTCAATGATACCAAGGTGATTTCCGCCCAGCTCGCCGGCCGCCGCATCGGCCGCGAGCCGGAGACGAAGATCGACGCCACGCTGATCAAGCGGCTCGACGGCGCGCGCTGGCAGGCGCTGGTGAAGCCCGCCAAGCGGCTCGTGCCCGGTGACACCATCCGCTTCGGCAGCGAGGGTCGCGTCTGCCTGCTCGGCCATCTCGATGCCGTGGTCGAGGCCAAGGGCGACGCCGGCGAGGTCACGCTGGCCTTCGTGTTCCACGGCCCGGCGCTCGATCAGGCGATCGCCGAACTGGGCGCGCCGCCGCTGCCGCCCTATATCGCCGCCCGCCGCACGCCGGACGCGCGCGATACCGAAGATTACCAAACCATGTTCGCGACGAAGGACGGCGCGGTGGCGGCGCCGACCGCCGGCTTGCATTTCACCCCGGCGCTGGAGGCGGCCCTCAAGGCACGCGGCGTCGGGCTGCACCGGGTGACACTGCATGTCGGTGCCGGCACCTTCCTGCCGGTCAAGGTCGACGACACCGCCGAACACAAGATGCATTCGGAGTGGGGCACGATCTCGCGCGAGACCGCGGATGCGCTGAACGCCGCGCGCGCGGCCGGCGGCCGTGTCGTCGCGGTCGGCACCACCTCGCTACGGCTGCTGGAGAGTGCGGCGACCGAGGACAACGTGATCCATCCGTTTGCCGACGACACCGCGATCTTCATCACGCCGGGCTACCGGTTTCGCGCCGTGGACCTGCTGCTGACCAATTTTCATCTGCCGAAATCGACGCTGTTCATGCTGGTCTCGGCCTTCGCCGGCTTCGAAACCATGACGAAGGCCTATGCACACGCCATCGCGTCGGGCTATCGGTTCTATTCCTATGGCGACGCCAGCCTGCTGTTTCCGGATAAACGCTCCTCATGACCGTTGCCAATCATTTCGAACTGTTAGGTACCGATGGCCCCGCACGCCTCGGCAAACTGACCACGCCGCATGGCGAGGTTCGCACGCCGGCCTTCATGCCGGTCGGCACGCTCGGCGCCATGAAGGGACTGCACTGGCGCGAAGTGCGCGACGCCGGCGCCGACATCGTGCTGGGGAATACCTATCATTTGATGCTGCGGCCTGGTGCGGAGCGGATCGCGGCGCTTGGCGGCCTGCAAAAGTTCACCACCTGGAACGGACCGATGCTGACCGATTCCGGCGGCTTCCAGGTGATGTCGCTGGCGCAATTGCGAAAAGTCACGGAGCAGGGCGTCACCTTCCGCTCGCATATCGACGGCGCCAAGTTTGAGCTCACGCCGGAGCGCGCCATAGAGATCCAGCGGCTGCTGAATTCCGACATCGCGATGCAGCTCGACGAATGCGTGCGGCTGCCGGCCGAGCACGCCGACATCGACCGCGCCATGCAGCTGTCGTTGCGCTGGGCCGAGCGTTGCAAGCGCGCCTTCGAGAGTGCGCCCGATGGCTACATGCTGTTCGGCATCGGCCAGGGCGGCGACGTGCCGGCGCTGCGCCGCTCAAGCGCGCAGGGTCTGGTCGACATCGGCTTCCACGGTTACGCGATCGGCGGCCTTGCGGTTGGCGAGCCGCAGGACGTCATGCTGGCGATGATCGAGGAGGTGGTGCCGATCCTGCCAAGCGACCGCCCGCGCTATCTGATGGGCGTCGGCACGCCGGACGACATGCTGGAGGCGGTGGCGCGCGGCGTCGACATGTTCGACTGCGTGATGCCGACCCGCAACGGCCGCCACGGCATGGCCTTCACCCGCCACGGCCAGCTCAACATGCGCAACGCCCGGCACATCGACGATCCCCGTCCGCTCGACGAGGAAAGCCCGTGGCCGGCGACGCGGGATTATTCGCGCGCCTACATCCACCATCTGGTGCGCTCCGGCGAAACGCTAGGCGCGATGCTGCTGTCGGAAATCAACATCGCCTACTATCAAAGCCTGATGCAGGGCATCCGCGCGGCGATCGCGGAAGGCACTTTCGCCGAATTTCGCGAACGCACCCGTGCCGGCTGGGCGCAGGGCGACATCGCGCCGCGCTGATCGGGCTCAGCCGCGCGACGCCGCTTCCCTGGAAAGCCGATCCGCCTCACGCTGCGCCATGTCTGCCCGCAAGCGAGGTACGCCCCAATCGCTGGAGCGGGATCGGCTGCACCGCGTGCTGGCACATCCGATCCCGCCAAGTGCGGCTTACTCCGGCTGGATGCCGAGACTCTGGATGGCCTTGCCGGTACTGGCCAGCTCGGCGTCCAGGAATTTTTTGGCCCCGCCGGGCGTCACCGCATCGCCGACGCGGAGGTCGAAGCCGAGGGTGGGCGCGCGCTCCTGAACTTCCGGTGAGTTGATGGCGCGTGCGACTTCGGCACTGAGTTTCTGGACGATCTCCGGCGGTGTGCCGGCCGGCGCCATGAACATGAACCAGCCCTGCAGGTCGACGCTCTGCAAGGTTTCTGCAATGGCCGGCACGTCCGGCAGCGAGGCGATCCGCGCGCTGCCGGCGACGGCCAGCGGGCGCAGCGATTTGGATGCGATGAAAGGCTCGGCCACCGAGGCGGACTGGATCGTGACCTGAATGCGCCCGGTGACGATGTCCTGCACGGCATTGGTGTTGGTGTTGTAGGGCACCAGCACGAAACCGGTTCCGGCCTGCTTGTTGATGGATTGTGCGATCAGGCCGGAGATGTTGCGCGTGCCGTCGATCGCCATGGTCAGCGAGCCCGGGGTGGCTTTCTCCAGCGCGATCAGCTCCGCCAGGGTGTTGGCCTTGACGTCGGGATTGACCAGCAGCACATGGTTGCTGCGCGCCACCATCGCCACCGGCACGAAATCCTTGATCGGATCGTAAGGCAGCTTCTTGAAGGTGTAGGGATTGGTCACCAGCGCGGCCGAAGTGGCGAACAGGAATGTGTAGCCATCCGGCGCGGCGCGCGCGACGGTCTGGGTGCCGACCAGATTGGCGGCGCCGGTGCGGTTTTCGACGACGAATTGCTGCCCGAGCGCCCGGCCGATTTTGTCGACGATGATGCGGCACAGCACGTCCGGGCTGTTGCCGGCGGCCTGCGATACCACGACGGTGATGGGCCGCGTCGGCCATGATTGCGCATGCGCCGGTGGAGCTAGTCCGAGCACGGCGCCGGTCAGCAGTGCAAGGTAAGTCGGCTTGAGCATGGTATCCTCCTGGATGGTATGGCCTGCGATTTGGTATCGCTTGAGGCATTTTCGATCGGGATAGTCGAGCGCTGCTGCGACGGCCTGCGTGCAGGCCGTCGCTAACGCATCAGATTTCGTCGGCGACGCCGTTGCGCAGCACGCCGAGTCTGTCGATCTCGACTTCGACGATATCGCCGGGCTTCAGCCACAGCGGCGGGGTGCGCTTGGCGCCAACGCCGCCCGGCGTGCCGGTGACGATCACGTCGCCGGGCTCCAGCCGCGTGAACGACGAGCAATATTCGATCTGGCGCGGAATATCGAAGATCATCTGATCGATGGTTGCGTCCTGCACGATCTGGCCATTGATGCGGGTCTGCAGCCGCAACGGCTTGACGTCGCCGAGTTCGTCCGGCGTCATCATCCACGGCCCGAACGCGCCGGTCTCCGGAAAATTCTTGCCGGGCGTGAACTGATGCGTGTGACGCTGGAAGTCGCGCACGCTGCCTTCATTGTAGCAGGCGTAGCCGGCGATATGGCTCCACGCGTCTGCCCGGGTGATGTGGCGGCCGGGTTTGCCGATGATGATCGCGAGCTCGCCCTCATAGTCGAGATGGGTCGACAGCTTCGGCCGGATGATGTCGGCGAGATGTCCAGTCTGGCTGTTGGCGAAGCGGCCGAACACGGTGGGGTTCTCGACTTCGGAGCGGCCGGTCTCCTTGCGGTGCGTCTCGTAGTTGAGGCCGATGCAAAGGATCTTGTCGGGGTTTGGGATCACCGGCAGCCAATGGATGGCGGCCGTCGGGTAACGCTTGGCGTCGCGCGCGGCGTCGGCCACGGCCGCCAGCGCATCGGCCGCGATGGCGGATTTCAGATCGGGATAGCGGTCCTTCACGACCGAGCCAATGTCGAGCGCGTCGTCACCCTCGATCAAACCCCAGGTGCTGTTGCTGCCGATCTTGAAGCTTGCCAATCTCATGGTTTCGTCCTCGTTGGAGAAATCGCGTGGCGGCGATGGATGTGTGAAACGTCACAGCTTCGTTGGCGGGTCATTGCAAAGCGATCGCCAACTGGCCGAGCTGGTCGTCAAGCATTGCCAGATCGCTGACGACGCCGAAGACGTAATGATCGGGGCGCACCAGTGCCGCGACGCAGCCGTGGCGTTCGAACCAGCCGGCAACGACGTCGTCTTTTTCGACCAGCGCAGTGTTGTCGCTGTCCGGGCCGATCCGGATCGGGCGCACGCCCAGTCGCGCAAGTTCTGCCTGCTGCGCCGGAAAAAGCTCCGGGCCGCTTCGCGCGTCCAGTACCAATCGCCATCCGGTGCCCGCGACGACATCGAGCAACTGCACACCCGTTGCCGCGCGGATCCAGGGCTGCGGAAACAACGTGCCGTGCGCCGGATGAAGCGGATGCGCCAGCAGGCCGGCCTGCCGCGGTGGCACGATTTCCTGGCGGGTCACGGTGCGTGGCTGACCGCCGCCCTCCGCGAGGATGCGAGCGTCGCGCGCATCGGCCGCGACCGGATCGCGCTCGCAGATCACATGGCCGATCGCCTTGATCCGCGACGTCAGCTCGCGAACATGCGTGCTGCGTTCCTCGCCGTAACTGTCGAGCACTACGTCGCCGGAGCGGCCCGTGAGAACACGGTCGAGCTTCCATGCCAGATTGACGACGTCGCGAATGCCCTGGCACATGCCCTGGCCGATGAAGGGCGGCTGCTGGTGCGCTGCATCGCCGGCGAGGAAGATGCGGCCCTGTCGCCATTGCGCGGCGACCAGCGCATGAAAGCGGTAGCTCGCCGCGCGCCATAGCGTGGCATCGTCGGGCGTGATCCATCGCGCCAGCAGCCGCCACACCTCGACAGCGGTTTCCATCGTCGACGGATCTTCGCCGGGCAACAACATGATCTCGAAGCGCCGGTGGTTGCCGGGGCAGATGATGAACGACGTCGGCCGCGACGGCTCGCAAAACTGCGCGGAGGTGTCGGGCAGCTTGCCGAGCGCACCATCATTGACCTGCAGGTCAATCACCAGCCAAGGCTCGTCGAATACCAGATCCTCGAATCCGATGCCGAGCTGCCGCCGCACCGGGCTCGAGGCGCCGTCGCAGGCGATGACATAGTCCGCGGTAACCGTCCGCGTCGCGCCGCTGTCGTCGCGCAGCTGCAGCGTGACCTGATGCTCCGACTGCTCGAAGCCGACCAGTTCCGTGCCCAGTTCGGCCGTCACGCTGTCATAGGCCGCGGCGTGGTCGCGCAAGGCCGCCTCGACCGGCGGTTGCGTGAACACCATGCTCGGCGTGTAGCCGAGCGGGTAGGGCTCGGCGACCATGTCGATGCGACGGATCAACTGGCCCCTCGCGCCAAAATGCTGCGAGGCCGAGAACGGCGCGATGAACGGCATCACCGCGGGGGCGGCGCCGAGATTGTCGATCACGCGCAGGATCTCATGATCGATCGCGATCGCCCGCGGCAGGTCATAGACGTCGCGCTGGCGGTCGATCGCCAGCGTGCGGATGCCGCGGTCGCCGAGCAGGCTGGCCGCAATGGCGCCGGACGGGCCATGGCCGATGATGGCGACCTGAAAGTCGCTGCGGGCTGGTGGCGATGAAAGCGTCACTCATAACTCCTGGTACATCTGGCGCTGCGGCGCTCGCGTTTATTGTGCGGCGAACGGCACGGCGAGCTGCGCCGCCTTGACGTAATCGGCCTTGGGCGAGGCAATGCCCCAATGATCGGTACGTCCGGGCGGCCAGCGCCACTCGGACGGGCCACGCACCACATAGTCGTCGTCGACCTGCAGCACCTCGGCGGTGTATTCGATGACGACGCCGAGGGGATCGATGAAATAGGCAAACACGTTGTCGCCCGGCCCGTGGCGGCCGACGCCCCAGGCGATCGGATGTCCATGGTCGATCATGCGGCCGGAGCCGCGCATGACGCTCTCGAGGTCCGGCATCAGGAAGGCGACGTGATTGAGACCGTTTACAGGTGCTTCGGCGATGACGATCGCGTGGTGATCGGCGTTGCAGCGCACGAAGGCCATCGCCTTTGATCGGTCGGTCAGCCGAAATCCGAGCGCGCGCTGGTAGAAACCCGCCAGGCTATCGAGGTCGGTGCTGTTGATGTTGACATGGGCAAGCCGCACCGGCCGCGTGCCGTCCGGCTGCGCGACATGTTGCGCGTCACCGTGCACGAAGCGAAGCGCACCACCGTCCGGCAAGCGAATGGTCATGACCGTACCGCCGTCGGGGCCCGGATTGGCTGACGGGCCGGACAGCAGCGTCGCGCCATGCTCGCGGCAGGCGGCGGCGATAGTTTCAAACTGCGCGTCGGACTCAAGTCGGAAGGTGACTGCACGCAGCGCGGGGCCGTCGCCTGCGCGCAAGGCGACGACATGATGATCGGTGCCGCTGGCGCGCAGATAGCTGACACCGTCCTGGCGCGTGACGAGGTCGAGGCCCCACACCGAGGTGTAGAAGGCTTCGGACCGCGCCAGGTCCGGCGTATCGAGATCGACGCTGCGAAGGGCGGTGACGGGAAAATGGGTCATGGCGAAACCTGTTCTCCGAGGCCGAGGAATCGGCGCGCGTTGTCGCGCACGACCAGTCGGCGGGTCGCCTCGTCGGCAATGGCGGAGGCGGCCCGGGCCACCGGGGTGCGGTCATGGAAGGCGAAGGGATAGTCGGTGCCGAGCATGATCTGCGTATCGCCGAACTTCGCGATCAGATGCAGCAGCGTCGGATCGTCATAGACCAGCGCGTCGTAATACAGCCGGCGCGCCTGTGCGACGGGCGCCTCCTGAACGCTCTCCTGCAGCACGGGAAACACCTGCCAGCCTTCCTGCAGCCGCGGCAGCAGCGACGCCAGCGTACCGCCGCCATGGCTGAAGGCGATGCGCAGGCCAGGCCTTCGCAGCAACAGATTGGAGGTGATGACCGAGGCGGCGGCGAGGCCAATGTCGGTGGGGTAGGCCAGCACCTGCTGCAATTGCGCAGGTCCGACCAGTCGGTCCATGCCGGCGGGACGCAGCGCATGCACGAACACCGCCATGTCGAGCTTCTCGACTTCGGCGAAGAAGCCGTCGAACTCCGGCGCGCCTACCGGCTTGCCATTGATGTTGCTGCCGATCTCGATGCCGGCGAAGCCGAGACCGTGCTTCAGCCGGTGCAGTTCGGCGATTGCGAGATCGATGTCCTGTAGCGGGACGGCGCCGAGGCCGGTCAGCCGGCCGCCGGAATGCGACACCATCTCGGCGATCTGGTCGTTGATGTAGCGCAGCAGATCATTCGCCGCGGCCGGCTCCATCCAGTACGACAACAGCTCCGGCATGGGCGAAATCGCCTGCCGACCCAGTCCCATCTCCGCCATGTCGGCGACACGCTTGCCGACATCCCAGCAGCGGTCCGATACCGTGCGGTAGATGCGCCCGGCCATCATGACATGCTTGTGGCACGGCTTCGCCTCGGCCATCGACGGCCAACCGGCGGGCACTGCCGCGCCCATGTAGGAGGGGAACGACGCCGGGACGACATGCGCGTGAACGTCGATCCCGCAAGTGCAGGGGGACAGGATGCTCATGACGAACGACGCCGGCCGCGGGTAGCGGCGGTTCCTTCGCTGGCTTGCACCTCACCCGGCATTGTCATCCCCAACGTAGTCTTTGATGTTGCCGACCAGTAACCTATAGAAATACGCCAACGCAACCATAATTTATAAATTTTAGGTTGGCTTCGGTATGTGTATAGAAATAACGGCGGATGGGGCTGATATCGAGGAAAATTGGCGTGGAGAAGGTTTCAGCATTGCGCCTGGTGTCGGGGGCACCATCCACCCAAGCGAGCACGGTCTACGACCGCCTGCGCGAAGACCTGCTGTCGGGCCGGCTCGAACCCGGCCGTAAACTGCAGATGCGTTTCCTGACCGACCTCTATCAGACCGGGCAGACCCCGCTGCGCGAGGCGCTCAACCGGCTGACGGCTGATGGCCTGGTCGAGGGGCGC
Organism: Tardiphaga sp. vice154; assembly: GCF_007018645.1. Taxonomy (NCBI): domain Bacteria; kingdom Pseudomonadati; phylum Pseudomonadota; class Alphaproteobacteria; order Hyphomicrobiales; family Nitrobacteraceae; genus Tardiphaga; species Tardiphaga sp. vice154. Next base: position 3,258,627 of record NZ_CP041399.1, on the reverse strand, counting down.
GAGCAGCGTGGCTTTTATGTCGCCGCGATCAGCCGCAGCGAATTGGCGGAGCTGACCAAGACGCGGTGCTGGGTCGAAAGCCTGGCGTTACGGGAATCCATGGCGGCATCGACGCCGCAATGGGAGGAGCAGCTGCTTCTGGCGCAGCATCGCCTCAGCCGGTCGCCGCGTTCGCTCAACGCCGAGCAGTTCGAAGACAATCCGGAATGGGAGCGCCTGCACCGCGCCTATCACAAGGCGCTGATCGGCAATTGCGGTTCGCAGTCCCTGATCGCGTTCTGCGGCCAGCTTGCCGACCAGCTCTATCGCTATCGGCGGCTGTCGATCCGCAAGGTGTTTTCGTCGCGACAAGTGGCCGACGAACACCAGGCGATCATGGATGCCGTGTTGAGCAAGGATGCAGACGCCGCGGTGGCGATGCTCACGGCGCATTATAGTCGGACGGCGGAAGTCCTGCTGCAGGACCGGCAGATATTTCCCGAACTAAGGGATGGCGCGGACCGCGGCTGATGCGGAGCGCCGTCGCGGCAAAGCCGGAAACCTTTCAAGCCGGCCTGTCGCTCTGTGTTCATGTCAGGTCCCGGGCCTGCTATCCTCACAGCGCCTCGTTCAGCCGCAGCCTGTCGGCCAGTTTATCGGCGGTCTCCTTGCGTTCGCTGTAGCGGTCCGTCAGATGCGCCGAGGCTCCGCGCGTCAGCAAGGTGAATTTCACCAGCTCCTCGGCGACGTCGACGATGCGGTCATAATAGGGCGACGGTTTCATTCGCCCGGCGTCGTCGAACTGCTCATAGGCCTTGGCCACCGACGACTGGTTCGGGATCGTGATCATCCGCATCCAGCGTCCCAAAACGCGAAGCTGGTTCACGGCGTTGAAGGATTGCGATCCGCCGCTGACCTGCATCACCGCCAGCGTCTTGCCCTGGGTCGGCCGGACCGCGCCGATCGAGAGCGGAATCCAGTCGATCTGGGTTTTCATGATGCCGGTCATGGCGCCGTGGCGTTCGGGGCTGCACCAGACGTGCCCCTCCGACCACGCCGACAGCTCACGCAGTTGCTCCACTTTCGGATGCGTCGCCGGCGCGTCGTCGGCAAGAGGCAGACCGGACGGATCGAAGATCCGGGTCTCGGCGCCGAAGGCTTGCAGCAGGCGGGCGGTTTCCTCGACGGCGAAACGGCTGAACGACCGCGCGCGCAGCGACCCGTATAGCAGCAGGATCCGCGGTCGGTGGCCAACGACAGGCGCCTGCTGCAACAGGCTGGAATCGGCCGGTTGGAAGGCGGCGGGATCGATGTTCGGCAGGTCACGCAGCATCGACGATCTCACCGTCTTCTTTCGTGAACCGCCCGATATGCGGGTTCGGCAGGATGGCTAGCACCTGTTCGGACGGCCGGCACAGCCGGACGCCGAGCGGCGTGACGACGATCGGCCGGTTGATCAGAATCGGATGGGCAAGCATGGCATCGATCAGTTGATCGTCGCTGCGTTGCGGGTCATCCAGTCCCAGCTCTGCATAGGGCGTTCCCTTTTCGCGCAGAAGGCTGCGAACCGAGATGCCCATCGCGGCGATGAGGTCGTGAAGCTTTTCCCGGGATGGCGGGGTCTTGAGATATTCGATCACCTCGGGCTCGATGCCGCTCTGCCGGATCATCGCCAGCGTGTTGCGGGAGGTTTCGCAGGCGGGGTTATGATAGATCGTAACGGTCATCGATGAACCTCCGGATGGTGGCAAGATGTCAGCTCGAATAGGTGATCAGCAGTAAAGGTTTCAAGGCTTCCGCGTCGCGCCCGCGGCGATGGCGTCAAGGCGGTTGCATCGTTCCGAGAAGCTATATATCGTTTATCGACGATTAACGATAGGGGCTTTGCATGATGATCGCCGCGCGTGTCCGGAGCGAGCCGGCCCTCGATGAAAACGCAGCGCTTGCGGCGGTGGCGAAAGCGCTTTCGCACCCGGCGCGCATCGCCATCCTGCAACTGCTCGCCCGACGCGATACCTGTGTCGGCTGCGATATCGTCGAAGAGATCGGGCTGGCGCAGTCCACCACGTCGGAACATCTGCGGATACTCAAGGCCGCCGGCATCATCGTCGGCGAGATCGAACGGCCCCGGGTGTGCTATTCGCTCAACGTCGAAGCGCTTCAGCCGTTGCGGCAGTTCCTCGGCCTGTTGCGGGTGCCCGGCGGCGCGGCTGCCCGATGATTGCGGCTCTCGTCATCTTCCTTGCAACCATCGGTCTGGTGATCTGGCAGCCCAGAGGATTGGGTATCGGCTGGAGCGCGGCGGCGGGTGCGGCGATCGCCTTGCTGACCGGCGTCGTGTCGCTGGGCGATATTCCCGTCGTCTGGCACATCGTCTGGAACGCGACCGCGACCTTCGTCGCGATCATCATCATCAGCCTGCTGCTGGACGAGGCCGGGTTCTTCGAATGGGCCGCCCTGCATGTCGCGCGGTGGGGCGGCGGCCGCGGCCGCAAGCTGTTCGTGCTGTTCGTGCTGCTGGGGGCCGCCGTGTCGGCGCTGTTCGCCAATGACGGCGCGGCCCTGATCCTGACCCCGATCGTGATCGCGATGCTGCTGGCGCTCGGCTATAGCGACAGGTCCACGCTGGCTTTCGTGATGGCCGCGGGCTTCATCGCCGATACCGCCAGCCTTCCGTTAGTGGTTTCCAATCTGGTCAACATCGTCTCGGCCGACTTCTTCAAGATCGGATTCGGTCGCTACGCCGCCGTGATGGTGCCGGTGGACATCGCGTCGATCGCCGCCACGCTGGCAGTGCTGCTGTTGTTCTTCCGGCGCGACATTCCTGCCAGCTATGATGTGGCGCAGCTTCGCATCCCGGCGGACGCCGTCCGTGACCGGGCCACGTTCCGGGCCGGCTGGGTCGTGCTCGGTCTTCTGCTGCTCGGCTTCTTCGGACTGGAGCCGATCGGCGTGCCCGTCAGCGTGGTGGCGACGAGTGGCGCCGTGCTGCTTCTGGTGATCGCCGCCCGTGGCCACGTCATCAGCACGAAGAAGGTGCTGCGCGATGCACCGTGGCAGGTCGTGATCTTTTCTCTCGGCATGTATCTCGTCGTCTACGGGCTTCGCAATGCCGGGTTGACGGCCTATCTCGCCGGCGTGCTGGACCGGTTTGCGGAAGGCGGCGTCTGGGGTGCCGCATTCGGTACCGGCATTCTCACCGCCTTGCTGTCCTCGGTCATGAACAACATGCCGACCGTGCTGGTGGGCGCGCTATCGATCGACGCCTCGAAGGCGACGGGACTGGTGAAGGAGGCGATGATCTATGCCAACGTCATCGGCAGCGACCTCGGGCCCAAGATCACGCCGATCGGGTCGCTGGCCACGCTGCTATGGCTTCACGTTCTGGCGAAGAAGGGTGTCAAGATCGGATGGGGATACTACTTCAAGGTCGGAGTAGTGCTGACGCTTCCCGTTCTGCTGGTGACGCTCGCGGCGTTGGCGATCAGGCTGACCGTAGCGCCGTAACGCGCGCGCGGCGCAAGGTGAACAAATGGCGGGACTCGTTACGTCAGGCGCTCACTCCAGCAACGGCCATTCCCTTGGTAGACATCAATGACACAGCACCAGAGCCGGCAACGCGACGTCCTGATTATCGGCGGCGGGCAGGCGGGCCTGGCGGTGGGATACTTCCTGAGGCGCAGCGGATTGTCATTTTCCATCCTCGATGGTGAAGACGGCCCCGGTGGCGCGTGGACCCATGCATGGTCTTCGCTGACGCTGTTTTCGCCCGCGCAGTGGAGTTCGCTACCCGGCTGGCCGATGCCGGCAGGCGATCACGTCTATCCCCAACGTGAAGAAGTGGTTGCCTATCTCTCGCAATATGAAGAGCGCTACCAATTGCCGGTCGAACGCCCGGTCCAGGTGACGGCCGTGCATTCGACGCCGGATCATTTGAGCGTGGAAACCGACCGCGGCGAATGGACCGCGCGCGCCGTCGTGAGCGCGACCGGAACGTGGCGGGCACCGTTCATCCCGGACTATCCCAATCAGGCGCTGTTCGGGGGAACGCAGCTCCATTCCGCTGACTACAAGGATCCGCAGAACTTTGCGGGTCAACGCGTGTTGATCGTGGGCGGCGGCAACAGCGGCGCTCAGATCCTCGCCGAAGTGTCAAAGGTGGCCAAGGCGATTTGGGTGACGCTGCGCGAGCCGACGTTTCTTGCGGACGACGTGGACGGCCGGGTTCTGTTCGCGCGGGCGACCGCCAAATGGGAGGCCTTGCAGGGCGGTGGAGCGGCGGCGCCGGTCGGCGGCCTCGGCGACGTCGTCATGATCCCGGCGGTGAAGGAGGCGAGGGCGAGAGGGATCCTCACCTCGGTGAGACCGTTCGTCCGCTTCACCGCGTCGGGGGTGGTCTGGGAAGACGGCACGGAAAGCCATGTCGATGCGGTGATCTGGTGCACGGGCTTTGCGCCCGCGCTCGAACATTTGCGGCCTCTGAATATCGTCGGAAGCGATGGCAGGGTTGTTGTCGCAGCTACGCGGTCGGTGGCCGAACCGCGGCTGTGGCTGGTCGGCTATGGCGACTGGACCGGCTTCGCCTCGGCGACGCTGATCGGGGTCACTCGAAGTGCGCGCGAGACGGCGCGCGAAATCGAGGTTGAACTCGGTTCGCAGTAACCAGCCGACATTCGCTGCCCGTTGAAGCTTAGTCCGAATGGCGACACGACCGGCCTTCGGTTTGACAGGGAGTACCGATCGTCAGGGCAACCGAACAAAGGGGGGCGTTTCGCAAGGGCTTATGACGCAAACGACCGTGTGCCCCGGAAGGCCGCTTGCCGGACGTCATCATCGATCGCCGGGCGGCGATCACCTGACGATGTGATCTTCAGATTAGTTGCAGACGATCTTCTTTACCGCGTGCTTGGTCACGAACCCGTAGCCGCAGGTATCGCAGGTCCAGAGGTAGCTCACCACATCGTCGGTCACGAAGGCGGAGGCTTCGGCGGCGATCATGGTATCGGCACAGACCGTGCAGGTCGGCAACTCGCTGCCGCGCGGGAAGGGATGAGACGGCTTGGTCGAACGGGCAGCAAGTGCTGGCATCGTGACCTCCTCGGCGTTGACTTCATCATCTATCATTAGCGAGTTTAAGCTGATTTGTTTGACCTTGTCGCAACACAAATGCGTTGGTTTTACGATTTTTGATTTCGATCATGTTTTGCGATGCAGCGAAGTGCTTGGTATGGCGGCTTTGCTCGACGCATCACGGTTAGTTCATCCTCGCCGTCGCAGCGCACAAACCCGCTCAGGAGACTCATCATGGATACATCTGCAGAGACAACCGGCCATCGTCCCGGTCGCGGCCGTGTGTTCGGCAGCGTCATGGAAGCGTTCGGCGATACCCCGATCGTGCGGCTGGTGCGGCTGCCGCAGCAGCACGGCGTGGACGCGACGATCCTGGCCAAGCTGGAATATTTCAATCCTGCAGCCTCCGTGAAGGACCGTATCGGCGCCGCGATGATCGTCGCCATGGAAAAGGCCGGAATCATCAATGCGGCCACCGTGCTGATCGAGCCGACCTCGGGCAATACCGGTATCGGTCTGGCCTATGTCGCGGCATCGCGCGGCTACCAGTTGAAGCTGGTGATGCCGGATTCGATGTCGGTCGAGCGCCGCAAGATGCTGGCCTATCTCGGCGCCGAGCTGGTGCTGACGCCGGCCGCCGAGGGCATGAAGGGCGCGATCGCCAAGGCCGAGGAACTGCTCCGCACCATCCCGAATTCGGCGATGCCGCAGCAATTCAAGAATCTCGCCAATCCCGAGGTGCATCGCCGCACCACCGCCGAGGAGATCTGGAACGATACCGGTGGCGATCTCGATTTCGTCGTGGCCGGCGTCGGTACCGGCGGCACCATCACCGGGATCGGCCAGGTGCTGAAGCCGCGCAAACCGACGCTGAAGATGGTGGCGGTGGAGCCGGAGGAGAGCCCGGTGCTGTCCGGCGGGACGCATTCGCCGCACAAGATCCAGGGCATCGGCGCCGGCTTCGTGCCCGACATCCTCGACCGGTCGGTGATCGACGAGATCGTCAAGATCAACAGCGCCACCGCGCTGGAGACGGCGCGGGCGCTGGCGCGGCAGGAAGGCATTCCGGGCGGCATCTCGTCAGGCGCGGCGATTGCGGCGGCGTTGCAGATCGGCAAGCGGCCGGAGAACGCCGGCAAGGTCATCCTGGCGATTGTGTCGTCTTTCGCCGAGCGCTATCTCTCGACGGTATTGTTCGAAGGAATCTGATCGAGATGGCCCAGACCCCACGTCGCCCCCGCACGCAACAGGACGCCCGCAGCGAGGCAGAGGCGGCGTTCAAGCAGACCACCACGAGGCCCGTGGAGGAGCCGGTTGCGAAACCGGCGGTTCCCGGTGTGCGCGAACTGGTCTCGCTGCGGATCGATCAGGATGTGCTCGAGCACTTCCAGCAAGACGGCCCGGGTTGGCAGGACCGCATTAACGACGCGCTGCGCAAGGTGGCTGGCAAATAGCCGGCCTGGCGCGACCGGTCAGGTCGCGCTGCGGACAGGGGCGGGGTCGGCGCTGCGCAGGTTGAGCAGGTTGCCGGCCAGGATCAGCACCGCGCCCAGCACGGTGTAGATGTCGAGCCGTTCGGCATACAGCAGCCAGCCGATCGTCGCGCTGAGCGGCACCCGCAGGAAATCCATCGGCACCACCACGGTCGCATCCGCATAGAGCATCGCGCGTGCCATGCAGAAGTGCGAGAACGTGCCGCAGAACGCGATGATCATCAGCCACATCCAGGCATAGGGCGTCGGCCATTGCCAGACATGCAGCGCCGGCAACAATCCGGCGGTGGACTGCACGATGATCATCCAGAGCACGATGGTGAGCGTCGAATCCGTGCGCGTCAGCGATTTGGTCAGGGTGATCGAGATGCCGAAACCGAAGGCGGCGGCGAGCGCCACCATCTGCCCGATATTGATCGCGCCGGCGGTGGGGCGAACGATCACGACGACGCCGATCAGGCCGAGGACGATCGCGGCGATCTTGGCGGCCGTCATCCGCTCGCCGAGAAAGAACGCCGCCATCAAGGCGATCCAGATCGGCATGGTGAATTCGATCGAGACCAGCTGGCTCAGCGGAATCAGGGTCAGGGCGAAGAACCAGCCGATCTGGGCGGCGTAGTGAACCAGGTTACGGGTGATATGGCTGAACGGCCGCGCGGTTCTCAACGTCCCGAGCCCGCCGTTGAAATGCAGGATCGGCACTAGCATCAGCAGGCCCAGCACCGAGCGGATTTCCATCACCTGAAAGACATTGAGTTCGCGCAGCGTCTCGCGCCCGGCCACGGCGACGAACAGCATCAGGATCAGCCACCCCGACATCCACAGTGCGGCGCGCGATTTGGAAGGCGTGCGATCCATCGTTCGGAAAACCGGTTGCTGCATTGCTAAGGTCGGCAATGTCAACGTCATGAAAGGGCACGTTGTATCGGCGACCGCAGGTGGTTTGGCAACGCGCAAATCCGCCGGGCTGCGATGCGCAGAGCGGCACAACGAAAAGCCCCGGCTGCGGAACAGCCGGGGCTTCGTATTCTATCTGCGACGAAAACTCAGCTGCGGTTGAGGGCGATGTTGGCGCCCTTGAACGAGCCGTCCGAGGTGATGGCTACGTTCTGCTTGTTGCCATTGGTCGTCATGACCAGCTTCGCAGTGAAGGCCGGCGCCGATACGGTCACGTCGAACTGACCGTTGCCGGCGCGGCCCTGCAGCGAACCATTCACGCTACGCGTGGTCTCGGCCCAGGTGCCCGACAGCACGCCGGCCTTGGCGATGACATCGCTCTTCAATTCGAACTTGTAGCTGTCGCTGGCGCAGAGCAGGGCCTGATTGAGGCCATTGCCTTGGCTGCTGACGGCGTAGGTTGCCTTGCATCGGATCCGTTCCTTGGCGCCGCCTTCCAGAGAGATAGTGCCGGAGCCCGACCAGACGCCGGCCATGCCGGCGAAGGGCGCCGACTGGGCGAAAGCGGCCGGAGCGGAAACGCCAAGTGCTGCGCCGATGAGGCCGGTCCGCAGCAGCAATGAAGCAGAGCGAGAGATCATGATATCTTTCCAGGTTGAGATTATTGACGCGAAGCTTCCCAGCGTCCGCTACATGGAACGCCGCCCGATGCGCCGTTCCACTTGCCCGTTCCCGTGTTCCCGGACAACTGGCCATTGGCATAGGCCGGGCCGATCGAAACCTTGACGAGCCCCTGAGGCCCGACCTTGCCGGAGACATCGGCGCCGCGGGCGGTGATCCGGCCATCGGTGACGGTGAGCGGGTACCGTGATGTGGGTTCGCAGGTTCCGGATTGGGTGATGATCGTCACATGCCAAAGGCCATCATACGAAGCCTCGGACATGGCGGGTGCGGACAGGGCACAGAAGCCCATGAAAACGGAGCTGAGACAAAGTGATTTGATGCGGTCGAGACGCATGTATTCGATTCCTGATCTGATGAGGATCCACCATATCCGGGAGCAATGTGTCAAAACATTGCTGCACTGCGTCTGCCCCGGGCAGGTTTTGACCGAGACCGACACTTGTTGGCCGTGGAGATTTAAGGCCTGCCGCTACGACCACTTTTGTTACAACTCAATCGCCTTCCCGGTCTTCGACCGCGCGCAAGCCTGCGAAGGCGGCCAGTGCAGCGTCGCTCGCGGACTGCAGCGTTCCGCGGAGATGTCCGAATTGGTCGGGCCAGCCGGTGAGCCGCAGCAGCGCCGCCTGCAATGCATGGTCCGGCGCACCGATCTGCTGCATCACCGTGCCGAATGCCGGCGGATCGAGATGACGGGCGAAGAATTCCAGCGCCTGCAGCAGCTGCGGCAGCAACGCCACGATGTCGTCGACCACCGCGTCGGTCATGATGCGATTGTTAGCCCCCACTCCTGATAGTCCTGCCATACCCGCCGCAGCCCTCGTCGCCTCGCTTAACAGGCCACGGAGACGCATGCCGAGATCGGACGGTAATACCCGCCCAGAGCTTACCATCGGCATGGATCGATTCGAGGTCGTTTCCAATCAGGTTCGATTTGACCCGCCTCAAGACCTTTGCGTGCCGGGACAATACTCGCGGCAGCCTGATCCGGCGCATCTGCTGTGACCAGGCGCGGGTCCAAACTAACACCTCTGCCTGACCGTCCCTGCGACGCTGTCGCCCTTCGAGGTCCGCACGCGCTCGCACCTCAACGTCACGGCCCTGTCCTCGTAGTTCTGCGTGGTCCCGAATTAACGCGCCGGCAATGTGCAGTCACACTAGGTTGGGGGCGCAATCGATCACTGCGGATCCGCGGTGACGGACAAGGCCGTCGAGGCAGGCGTGCGCCGCTCGCGGACTGGCCAGTACAAAGGGGAGTAGCGTGGAAATTTCGGCCGACAATCTCGCCGTCAAGCCCGTGCAATGGAAACGTTACACGCCCGCCATTCTGGCGGCGGTCGTCGGCACACTGATTGCGCTGGGCGCATCTTTTGCCGTCTCGAGTTGGGAATCCAGGCTGGACGAACTCAAGCTGCAGGAGATCGCCGAGGACTACCGGCAGACGCTGAATTCGAGTATCGAGAATGCGACCAATATCCTGTTCACGCTGAGGGCCAATTACAGTTCGGCCGATCGGCCGATCGGCCGCACCGAATTCCAGGCCTACGCCAAGGACCTCCGCAGCCGGCTTCCCGGTCTTCGCAACACCGGCTGGGCCCCCCACGTCACCCGGCAACAGCGCGCGGCGTTCGAGCAGGCGGTGCGCGAGGAAGGATTTGCCGATTTCGAAATCTGGGAGCGCGACGAGAAGGGGAACCGCATTCGCGCGCGCGATCGCGACGAGTTTCTGCCGATCCTGTTTCCCGACCCGCAGGAATACACCAAGCAGATTATCGGCTTCGACATGTATTCGGAACCGATCCGTGCGCATGCCACGGCGCGTGCGCGCCTGACCGGGCGGCCGTCGGCAACGCCGCCGATCAATCTGATCACCAAGGAGGAACCCGACGGCTTCATGGCTTTTGTTCCGGTTTACCCCAAGTTTGCGGGTCCGCATGATCCGCAGCGGATCCCGGATGGCTTCATGTATGGCGTGTTCGGCACCGCGCCGATGATCGAGAACATCCTCGGCGCGAAAACGCTTCCGGCCGGTCTCGATATCTACTTCCTCAACCCGAAGGCGCCGGCCGGCCAGCGCGGCATTTTTTGGTATCCGTCGCGAACGCGGCTGCAGCCGGCGGCCGCTCCAACTGAAGACAGCATGCGGGCGGCTCGGCACTGGAGCGGCCAGATCCGCATTGCCGACCAGGAATGGACCGCGATCTTTGCGCCGACCGGCGAACTTGCCGGCGGCCGGTTGAGCTGGCAGGCGATCATCGTTTTTGGAGTGGGGCTGCTTATCACGGCGATGATCATCATCTACTTGCTGGTATCGCTGAAGCGGACCGTCCGGCTCGAAAGATTGACCGGCGAGCTGCGCGAGGCCACCGCGAAACTGCAGCGCGAAAGCGTCAAGGTCACCCGACTGGCGAGTCTCGATTCGATGACCGGCCTCGCCAACCGCGCGACCTTTAGCGCCCGGCTGGCCGAGACCTTCGCGGCGGCCAGACGGGATGACAGGCACTTTGCGGTGTTCTGTCTTGATCTCGATCACTTCAAGGAAGTCAATGATACGCTCGGCCATCCCTCCGGCGACCTGTTGCTGCAGATCGTGGCGGAACGACTGCGCGCCGTGGTCGGCATCCATGACCTGATCGCCCGGCTCGGCGGCGACGAATTCGCGATTCTGGTGGTCGATGCATCGGATCGCCCACTGCTCGCCAGCATCGCGGCGCGGATCCGGAATGCCCTGAAGCGGCGCTACGACCTCGACGGCGAGGAAGCACAGGTCTCCGCCAGCCTCGGAATCTCGATTTACGATACAGAGACCGCGTCGCCGGACGCCATGTTGGTCGAGGCCGACCTTGCGCTTTATCAGACCAAGCACGACGGCCGCGACGGCTACAGTTTCTATTCGACCAGTCTCGAACGCAAGGCGCGCGACCGCCTGGCGATGAGCGAGGAAATTCGTGCAGCGATCGCCAACGACGAGCTCGAGGTTTACTATCAGCCGCAGGTTGAGATTAGTTCCGGCCGGATCGTCGGCATGGAAGCCTTGCTGCGCTGGAATCATCCGCAGCGCGGGCTGCTGCTGCCGGCGTCGTTTCTGCCGATCGCCGTGACAACCGGCGCGATCCATTCGATCGGCCAATGGGTGCTGGAACAGGTCTGCCAGCAGATCGGCCGCTGGCAGCGCGAAGGTATCGACCCGCCGCGGCTCGCCATCAGTATTTCCGCAGCACAACTCAAGGTCGTCAACACGCTTGACGAGCAGATCCGGGAAACCGCGGCCCGCTACGCCATCGATCCCGGCCGAATCGAGATCGAGCTGACCGAAGCGGCATTGATCGAATCGAACAAGATCAGGACCGATATCATTCCGGACCTGCAAGCACTGGGGATCAGCGTCGCGATCGACGATTTCGGAATCGGCTATTCGTTGCTCGCCTTGCTGCGTACCCACCCGCTGGACCGGCTCAAGATCGCGCGGCAGTTCATGCCCAATTTGCTGACCGAACCCGGCGACGCCGCGATCGTCCGCGCAGCGCTGGTGCTGGCGCGCGAGTTCGGCATGGAAGCGATCGCCGAAGGCGTCGAGACCGCCGATCAACTGGCGTTTCTGCTGAGCGCCGGCTGTCGTTTCGCGCAGGGGTCATACTTCAGCCGCCCGGTGCCGGCGGACGAGGCCAGCGCACTGTTGCAGGCCGGCAGCATCAGCCGCCCCCCGGCGGCGAAGCCGGCCGACAGCGTGCGGTTGCTGGTCGGGTGAGAATACGCGGCATCGACCCGTGCGAGCCAGCTTTCATGGAGGTCGTGGGGAACGGTCGCCTCGGTCGCGGACTGCAGCGGACCGCGCAAATGCGCGAACTGGCCGGGCCAGTCGGCGAGTGGCGCAAGCGTCGCATGCAACGGCTGCTCCGGCATACCGATCTAATGCATCACCGCGCCGAATTCCGGCGGGTTGAGATGACGGGCGACAAGGCCGAGCGCCTCGAGCGATTGCAGCAGCGGCGGTAGCAACGCCACGATGTCGTGGATCACCGGGTCGGTCATGTTGCGCTTGTCAGTCCCGCCATGCAAATCGGCGCTGAAGCATGTCACCTCCACCGCAAATTGGATCAGTAGCTTGACGTGCCGATCGGCGTCGGGGCCCCGCGCCGATTCACAGCATAGTGCCGCAAGAGCTCTGGGATGCCGCCAAAGCGCGGCAGGTCGAATTGACCGGCCTCTACAAGAAGCAGACGGACGGCTGTCGCGCAGCGGTCCGGCGCATCATGGCCGCCAATGGCGGGTTGAACGCCACCCACCGGCCCCGAACGCTGCTGTCCGGCCTTGTGTTTTGTAACTGTTGTGGATCGCCGCCGAGCCCATCCGCGCCTATGTGCAGGAAACCAACCGCCTCAATCGCGAGCACCGAACCTCAGCCGACACCACCCGCCGCGAGCTTTCCGACACCGAGAAAGCTATCAAGGAGATCGTCCACGTCATCGAGCAAGGTGAATATCAGCGGGCCCTGTCGGCCCGGCCAACCGAGCTTGAGGCCAGACAGGACGAACTCAACACGCGGCTGTCGGAGGCTCCCGCCCCCCCGGCGACAAGCGCGGCAAGTTTCGGATCACCCTGCATGGCGATCTCGACACCATCCTCGACTGGATCGACAGCACAGGAAAGTCAGGCCACAGACCTGCACCTGATACCGCTTCATGCCGGTTGTCGGTCTCGGTCAAAACACGGGGATCTCCCTGGTAACATAATCGCCGATCACGGCGTTGGTTCCGCCGCAGTCAGACACTCCGGGCCTCCGGCGGCGCTCAGGCGAGCCTTGGCGCCTTGGTGGCGAATTGCTCGTCCTGCGCAATCGCCGGCAGGCTGCCATGGGCCACGGCGTGGTCGATGATCTCGCCGAGCAGCTTCTGGCCGAGTGGGGCGAGTGCGCGCTCCCACAATTCGCGGGCGGTTTCGCCCTTTTTGACGAAACAGAATTCCTGCAGCGCGATGGCGCCGCCGTCCATCGTGTCGGCGAGGTGGTAGATGGTCCCGCCCGCGACCGGATCGCCCTCCTTGATGGTCCATTCGACGGCGGCGATGCCGCGATGCCGCGGCAGCAGCGACGGATGATAACCGATGCCGCCCATCCTGGAGGCGGCCAGGGCGTCCTTGCCGATCCGGGCATGGCTGTGCGCGGTGACGATCAGGTCGGTGCCCTCGGCGATCTCGGACGCGACGACGTTCTTCGGGTTGGCCTGGACGGTCACCGGAATGCCGGCGGCCTTGGCAGCTGCCGCCAGCCGGTCCTCGGCGTCGGCGACGACCACCCGGGCGATCTCGACATCGTGGGTCCGCAGCATCTCTAGGGTAATGACGCCGAAATGTTTGGAGCCGACGAGCGTAATCCGCATGGAGTGGTGTCCGGTGTTCAAACGGTTTTGTCATCGCCCGGAAGCAAGCGATCCGGGAATGGTGGGCGGGATGGGACTCGAACCCATGACCAGTCGATTAAAAGTCGAATGCTCTACCAACTGAGCTACCCGCCCCCAAGGGGGTGAATAGAGAGAGGGTCCGCGCGGGTCAAGAGCGCGGACCGTCGTTGTGGACATCGAAGCGCCGATTGGCGCCGCCGTCAGCCGTCGCGACGGATTTCCGAAGGCACCGGCTGCGACACGTCGATCGCCGGCATCGCCACCGGGCGCAGGCCGATCAGCTCGGCGGTGCGTACCGTGGTGTTGCGCCACCAGGCGAAATCATTGGTTCGCGAATTTTCCAAGAGCGCAATCGCCACCGCCGACAGGAACGGCAGGCTCTGCAGCACCAGCACGCCCGCGAAGATATAGATCTCGTGCACCTGCTTGAAACTGTTGGAGGCGATCAGAACGCCGGCGCCGACCAGCAGCAGCACGCCGATCACCGCCTCCCAGAACGCCTGGAACTCGATCGACATGTTGGACAGGCCGCCCTTGGAGGTGACGGTGAACGGCAGGTGCTCGGTGATCAGGCCGTTGGCGACCGCGCGCGACACCGTCCACTGCACCGACATCGCCGCGATCATGGCGCCCAGCATCTGCCAGGTCTTCACATGGACCCGGAGCTTGTACAGCGTGATGAAGTGCACCAGCGACACCACGAAGGAGGCGATGATCGGCAGCGTCAGGATCTTGTCGGGGATGGCGATGTCAGCGAACGCGACGATCGGCACCCAGATCAGATTGAGGATCGCCACCACCACGCCGAGGCTTTCGGCGCCGAGCCAGTTCAGCCAGCCGAGGCCGAATTCGCGCTTCTGGTCCTGGGTCATGCGGCTGGCGCCGGGCAGGAAGCGGCGCCAATGCTTCTTGATGATCTGGAACCCGCCATAGGCCCAGCGATGGCGCTGCTTCTTGAACGCCTCATAGGTGTCCGGCAACAGGCCGTAGCCATAGCGGACGTTGGTGTAATGCGTCAGCCAGCCATGCTGCATGATGGCCAGGCCAAGGTCGGAATCCTCGCAGATCGTGTCGCCGGCCCAGCCGCCGGCCATGTCCATCGCCGATCGCCGGATCAGGCACATCGTGCCGTGGACGATGATGGCGTTGACCTCGTTGCGCTGGACCATGCCGATGTCGAAGAAGCCGGCATATTCGCCGTTCATGATGTAGTGCATCAGCGAACGGTTCTGGTCGCGATGGTCCTGCGGCGCCTGCACCAGCCCGACGTTGGGGTCGTTGAAGGCCGGCACCAGGTCCTTCAGCCAATTCGGCTCGACCATGTAGTCGGCGTCGATGATGCCGATAATTTCGGCATCGACCGAGGTGCGCTCCATCGCGATGCGCAGCGCGCCGGCCTTGAAGCCTTCGACTTTCAGCGCGTTGATGAAGATGAAGCGCTCGCCGAGCAGCCGGCAGTAATCCTGGATCGGCTGTGTGAAGGCCGGGTCGGGCGTGTTGTTGATGATCACCACGCATTCGAAGTTCGGATAGTCGAGCGCCGCGACCGCATCGAGCGTCTTCTTCAGCATCTCCGGCGATTCGCGGTAGGCCGGGACGTGGATCGACACCTTCGGGAACACGCCACCGGGCGGGATCGCGATCAACGAGGTCTGGGCCGGGGTGAGCAGGCGGCGCGGCGCGTGGCCGAAGGCAATCGCGGAAATTTCCTCGATCCGCGCCATCGCGATCAGGATCAGCGGCACCAACAGGGTCAGGCCCAGCGTCAGGGCGAAGGTGGAGCCCCAGACGAAGTAGTGGGTCTGCTGGTAAGCGAAAATGTAGGCGACCCAGGCGCCGACGCCGTTGGCGGCCGCCGACAGCACCAGCGCCTGCATTGGCGTCGGTGTCACCAGTTGCAGGATCGGCAGCGACAGCAGGATGCCGACCAGCAGCGCGATGCCCATCAGTTTCCAGTAGGCCGCGTCGACCACCGGGCCGCTCCAGGCGAATTTCGGCTCGCGCGCGGCGTTCAGGATACCCCAATACGGACCGACGCCGCCTTCGAAGAATTTCCAGGGCTGATCGATCGCCTCGACGATGTTGTATTCCATGCCGATGGCTTCGGCGCGGCTGACGAAGGTGCGCAACGTCACCGCCTGCTCGAACGGGCCGGGGATCGCGCTCTTGAGATTGTAGCCGGCACTCGGCCAGCCGAATTCGGCGATCACGATCCGCTTGCCGGGAAAGGCGTCGCGCAGCTTCTGATAGATGATCAGCGCCTGATCCACGGCCTGCTTGTCCGAAAACCCTTCCCAGTAGGGAAGGATATGCGCCGCGATGAAATCGACGGAGGAGGCCAGTTCGGGGTTCTCGATCCAGATGTTCCAGATCTCGCCGGTGGTGACCGGCACGTTGACCTGGCTCTTCACCTTCTGGATCAGTTTGACGAGATCTTCGACCTTTTGCTCGCCACGAAACACCGTTTCGTTGCCGACCACGATGCCGTTGACGTTGCGGTTGCGCTTGGCCAGTTCGACCGCGGCCACCATCTCGCGTTCGTTGCGATCGACGTTCTTGTCGATCCAGGCGCCGACCATGACCTTGAGGCCGGCCTCGTTGGCGATCGGCGGCACCAGTTCGACGCCACCGGTCGAGGAATACAGACGAATGCCGCGGCTGATGCCGGCCAGCGTCTTCAGATCCGAACGGATCCGTTCGGGATTGGGAATGTTGTCAATGTCGGGATGCGCCGTGCCGTCGAACGGCGCGTAGGAGACGCTGGGGAGAATGCCCTTGAAGTCCGGTGCTTCCTGCCTCTCGCGCAAAACTCCCCAGAGGGCGGCGTGAGCGGCAGTGACGAACAGCAAGACGGCGACGACGGCGCGCATCGCGAATAAACCATGACGGGGCGAGCGTGGCCGGTCTGCGGACCCGTCCCCTAGGTCCAACCAGTACGATGGCAGCGATTTCGGATCGCTGCCACACGAATTAACTACTCTTATGACGCCGTGGCGTTTTCAGGGCGATCGTTGCCAACGGGAAACAAATTGCCGCCGTCCGACGCCGCCTTATTACTTCGGCGCGTCGGCCGGCTTGGGCTCCGGCGCCGCACTGGGCGCCGGGGCGGCACCGCCGCTCGGCGCGGGCGTGACGGGGATGATCGAGGCATTCTGCGGCTGCGCGCTCGGATTGATCCAGCATGCGTGGACGCGGCCGTTCAGGCTGTCCGGCACTTTCGGATCGAGCGCACCGAACCGGACCAGGCAGCGGAACGTCGCCTGCACATGGCCGCCGGGGCAGCCGAACCGGTCATACAGATCGAGATGCCGGAACGCGGTATCGAGATCGTCGCGCCACATCAGCACCACGACGCGCCGGCCGAGCCAGACGCATTCCGGGTTGCCGGCGGGGCCGTTGATGGAATTGGTCGCTTCGACGAATTCGTCGGTCTTCTTCTGGCTGTCGCGGGCGACATCGGCCGGGGTGGGTGCGTTGGCCGCTGGCTTCTGCTCCTGGGCTGCGCTTTGCGCGACGGCGCCGCTGACGCCAAGCAGCATGGCCAGGGCAGAGACGGCGACGCCGCGAACAACCGACTTTTGGAACCCGAACACCAGTCGACGCATGAAGTCCCCGATAAGGTTGTCTGCCAGAGCGCCGATGACGCCCGTGTCAGATGCCGCTTAATTAGGTCCCCAATACGGCGGAGACCGCGCTTGAATCCCATGACGGACATTTTGGATTTTGTCCAGCAATGTACGAAGTTTGTGATCAATCCGCGAGCAACTGCGACGACGTGGCTGTGATTGCCTGCAAGCTGCTCTTGGCAGAACGGCGATGACGGGCTAATCGACGGACGTCTATGGAGGACGGAACCGATTTCCTATCGCACGCCGCTGGCGCTTCTCCTGTTATCCCTTTGCTCGATCGCGGCGGTTTGGTGGTGGCTGGCCACACCCGTCTCGCTGGCGCGCGCGCCGATCGATCCCGCCGACAAGCTGGAATGCGTGTCCTACGCGCCGTTCCGGGGCGAGCAGACCCCGCTCGTTCCCACCACGATGATCTCGACCGAGCAGATGGCGCAGGATCTGGCCCAACTCGCCAAGATCTCGAAATGCGTGCGGACCTATTCGATCGAGAACGGCCTCGATCAGGTCCCGGAACTGGCCAGCAAGGTCGGCCTGAAGGTGATCCAGGGGATCTGGCTCGGCAGCAACCGGCTGAAGAACCTCGCCCAGATCGCCATCGCGGTGCAGCTGACCAAGGAATATCCGAACACCATCAGCGCCGTCGTGGTCGGCAATGAAGTGCTGCTGCGCGGCGAAATGACCGCCGCGGATCTGGCCGCCAACATCCGGTCGGTGAAATCGCAGGTCAAGGTTCCCGTCACCTATGCCGATGTCTGGGAATTCTGGCTGAAGAACCGCGAACTCTATGACGCTGTGGATTTCCTCACCATCCATATCCTGCCTTATTGGGAAGACTTCCCGATCCGGGCGAAGAACGCCGCCGCCCATGTCGATTCGATCCGCAAGCGCGTCGCGGTCGCGTTCCCCGCCAAGGAAATCCTGATCGGCGAGACCGGCTGGCCGAGCGCCGGACGGATGCGCGACGGCGCGCTGCCGTCGCGGGCCAACCAGGCGCGCGTGGTGTCGGAAATCCTCGATCTCGCCAAGAAGGAAAACTTCCGCGTCAATCTGATCGAGGCCTATGACCAGCCGTGGAAACGCAATCTCGAAGGCACGGTCGGCGGCTATTGGGGCCTGATCGATGCCGATGCCCGCGCGCTGAAATACCCGGCCGGTGTGCCGATCACCAACTATCCGGCGTGGAAGCTGCAGATGGGCCTCGGCCTGGGACTGAGTTTCCTGACCTTCGCCGTCGGCATGCTCGCGCTGCGCAGGCGTCCGTGGACGCCGCGGCTGCTGGCCTGGATCACCGTGGCGATCTCGGCGACCTCCGCCGGCATCCTGCTCGGCGTCGCCTTTGACAAGCTGGTCTATGAGAGTTTTGGCACCGGCGTGGTGCTGCGCTGGGGGGGCTTGCTGGCGGCCGGCGTGGCCTCGCCGCTGCTCTGCGCCTATTTCACGATGTCCGGCCGCGCGCTGCCGACGTTCCTCGAACTGTTAGGCCCCAAGCCGTACCGGACGGGCTCGTTCCTCACCGTGCTGCTCGGGCTGACGCTGGCGGTGACGGCGCTGGTCGGCGCGGAAACCGCGCTCGGTTTCGTGTTCGATCCGCGCTACCGCGATTTCCCCTTCGCCGCGCTGACGATGGCCGTGGTGCCGTTTGCCGGACTGATGCTGGTCAACCGCCCGCAGCACGGCGATCGCCCGATCGCCGAATCGGTGTTCGCCGGCGTGCTGGCGCTGTCGGTGGTCTACATCGGCTTCAACGAGGGGCCGGACAACTGGCAGTCGCTGTGGACCTGCGCGATCTACCTGTTGTTAGCCATTACGCTGTGGCGGGCGCGGGCCGTGCAAATCCCAGAATAAGCAGCCCGATCGCCAGGCCCGACAGGCCGATATTGTACAAGACGATGCCGAAGCCGGCGGCGACGATGGCGCCGGTCAACAGCACGATCGACGGCCGCATCAGGTTGAGCACCGCGATCACCACCGCCGCGATGCCGAACACCGAACTCTTGAACAGCGCGGTCATCAACAGCCGCGTCTTGCACAGCATGGTCGGCAGGCCTGCGTCGCAGGCCAGCGCCACGGACGACAATTCGATCGCCATGTAACGCAAATAGATCGCATAGCCGACGCTGACGAAGCCGACGATGAGAAGCCACTGAACCTGGCGGGCGGTGAGGCGGAACGGATCTTTTTTCATGGCCTGACTATGGTTCGGATCGCGCTGCGGGACAACCCGGCAGTCGGGTGGAGGTGTTTCGCTGCTAGCGCAGGCCGAGGATCGAGCTCAGCGTGGAGGCCGGCTTCGGCGGCGGTGCCGGCTCTTCGGCGGGCGGCGGCGGCGGGGCGCGCTCGGTGCGTTCCTGCTTTGGCGCGGCGCGGCGGCGCGGCGGCGGTGCCGCTTCCGGCCGCGCGTCGTTCTTCAGCGCCAGCCGCTGGCCGTCGAACACCGCGGTTTCGCAGGCCCGCTTGCTTTCGATCAGCACGGCGCAGAGCCGGGCGGCGGCGGCCGCGTCGCCAAGCGGGCCGGCAATTAGCCGCAGTTGCATGCCATAGCCGCCATTGCGCTCCCGGATGATCATGACCGGGCGCAGCCCGTTCAGTTCCCTGGTGCTGGCGAGGCCGCGCCATAAGGCGCGAAGACCTTCCACCGAATTGGCGCCGCCGAGATCGACGCCGAATTCGGTCCGCGGCACCGGCGTTGCGCCAGGCTCCGAGATCGCGGCCGGCTCGGGTGCTATGGGATGAACGGAAGCCGTGGTGTCCGGTGCCTTGGCGGGTTCAGGCGATGGCGGTTCGATGAGACGGGCGGCGGTGGCGTCGGGGGGCGCCAAGATCGATTTCGGGGCCATCAGCGGCGCGGAAGCCGCTATCGAAGCGGCAGCGGACGGCCGCGGTGGCTCAACCGGCGCGACGACGGTCACTGGCGCGATCGACGGCGGTGGCGACGGCGGCATCGAAGGCGCGGGCGCCATCGACGGTACGGCATTGACGTGCAGGACAGGTTCGACGGTGGCAGCCGACAGGGCGGCAGCCGACAGGGTGGCAGGCGGCAGGGCAGGTGGGAGGGCAGGCAGGGCCGGGGGAGCCGTTGCCACGGCCTGGCGCTTGATCGAGCCGGTCACCGATTCGAGCCCCTGTTCGATCGAAGTGACGCGGGAATACAGCCGGTCGCGGTCGCCGTTTAGCGTCTCGATCGCCTGCGACAGCCGCCGGGCCTCGTTCTGGGTCTCTTTGGCAACGAACTGGATCTGCTGCGACTGCTGCGCCATCAATTGGGCGGAAGCGCCCTGTTCGCGGCGGAGCTTTGAGTGCGACTGGCTGGCCAGCACGGCCACGATCACGGCAGCCACGGCGCCGGCGCCCCACGAACCCAGCCGCCACAGCGTGCGGCGGTCGAACGTATCTTCTTCCGCCACAAGCCCCGTCAGCCAGCCCCCGGCAGGCTCGGCCGAAAGCGTATCGGCCCATTTGTCGCGATCGTCTGCCATACCCGCCTTGGTGCTTCCCGGGCGCCCGCTGCGCCCATTCGAATCACACTTCAACAATACAGGAAACCACGGCGTAACCTGAGTTCCGCGCGCGATGGATGCGGTAAAACCGCTTTCCTCTTTGCTCGAAAACGCTTTATGGAGGGCGGCTGCGCGCTGCGCGCACAACACGGGGATTCGGATGACCGGCAGAACCAGCCTGACCATCGTGCTCGCCGCCGGCGAGGGCACACGGATGCGTTCGTCGACGCCGAAGGTTCTGCATCAGGTCGCCGGCCAGTCGCTGCTCGCCCATGTGCTTGGCGCTGCCCCGGCCGGCCCTGGATCGGCGCTCGCC
Organism: Tardiphaga sp. vice154; assembly: GCF_007018645.1. Taxonomy (NCBI): domain Bacteria; kingdom Pseudomonadati; phylum Pseudomonadota; class Alphaproteobacteria; order Hyphomicrobiales; family Nitrobacteraceae; genus Tardiphaga; species Tardiphaga sp. vice154. The sequence continues at coordinate 3,237,666 of NZ_CP041399.1, read as the reverse complement.
GTGGTGGTCGGCCCGGACCACCAGCCGGTAGCCGATGAGGCGACGCGCGCCCGGCCGGATGCGGCGACGTTCATCCAGCGCGAACGGCTCGGCACCGCGCATGCCGTGCTCGCCGCCAAACAAGCCATTGCCAACGGCGCCGATGATCTGCTGGTCGCTTTCGGCGATACGCCGCTGATCTCGGCCGAGACGTTTGAACGTCTGCGGGCGCCGCTGAAGGCCGGCGCGGCGCTGGCGGTGCTGGGCTTTCGCGCCAAGGATCCGACCGGTTACGGCCGGCTGCTGGTCGAGGGCGACCAGTTGGTGGCGATCCGCGAACATGCCGACGCCACGCCCGCGGAGCGAGCGGTCGATCTGTGCAATGCCGGGATGATGGCGTTCGACGGCAGGACCGCGCTGGCCGTGATCGAGAAGATCGGCAAGGCGAACAGCAAGGGCGAATACTATCTGACCGATGCGGTCGAAGTGGTCCGCGCGATGGGCCTGCAGGCCTGCGTGATCGAGACCGCCGAAGACGAGGTCCGCGGCATCAACACCAAGGCGCAGCTCGCCGAGGCCGAGGCGATCATGCAGGCGCGATTGCGCAAGGCGGCGCTCGACGCCGGCGTCACCATCATCGCGCCCGAAACCGTCTATCTCGCCGCCGACACCAGTTTCGGCCGCGACGTCACGATCGAGCATTACGTGGTGATCGGGCCGGGCGTCAGCATTGCCGACGGCGCGGTGATTCACGCCTTCTCGCATCTGGTGCAGGCCGCGATCGGCCGGAATGCCTCGATCGGCCCCTATGCGCGGCTGCGGCCGGGGACCAAGGTCGGGGACGGCGCGCGGATCGGCAATTTCGTCGAGACCAAGGCCGCGATCCTGGAGGCCGGGGTCAAGGTCAATCACCTCACTTACATCGGCGACACCCATATCGGGGCCGGCGCCAATATCGGCGCGGGCACCATCACCTGCAATTACGACGGCTTCAACAAGCACAAGACCTCGATCGGCGCCGGCGCCTTCGTCGGCTCGAACTCGTCGCTGGTGGCGCCGGTGACGATCGGCGCCGGGGCTTATATCGGCTCCGGCTCGGTGATTACGCGCGATGTGCCGGACGACGCGCTGGCCTTCGAACGCAGCCCGGTGGCGGTCAAGGATGGCTGGGCGAAGCGGTTTCGCGACGAGCGGATGGCGGCCAAAAAGCCGAAATGAGCCTGGTCATGATTCCTCGTCGGAGAATAATTCGCGTTTCAGCCGCCAGCCGCGACGCACCGCGCGGTTGACGGGCTCGTCCGGTGCATGCGGCTGCCGGATCAACTTGCGCAGGATCTCGGCGCTGCGCACCGGCGGCGGCCAATGCGCCAGCCGGCTCTGGGACGGCGACCTGGGTTCGCGAGGATCTCTCATGGCGCTACCTCCGGTATGGAGAAGCTCCGCCAAAGCCGTTAATGAGCTGTTAAACCCGCCGCGCAAAATCCGGGGCAGATCCGCCGAAATCTGTCTCAATCGGCAATAATAATTGAGTAACAAGACCTTGGCGTTTCTCGCTAAGAGAGGCCGGAGTCTTCTGGCACTTTAATACCTCGGAGAGATGTACCCGCATGTGCGGCATTGTCGGAATTTTGGGACGCGGTCCCGTAGCGGACCAGATCGTGGATTCGCTGAAGCGGCTGGAATATCGCGGCTATGATTCCGCTGGCGTGGCGACGCTGGAGGGCGATCATCTCGAGCGCCGCCGCGCCGAAGGCAAATTGAAGAACCTCGAAGCCACGCTCGCCCAGTCGCCGCTGACCGGCCATATCGGCATCGGACATACCCGCTGGGCCACGCACGGCAAGCCGACCGTTGCCAACGCCCATCCCCATGCCGCGGGCGGCGTCGCCGTCGTGCATAACGGCATCATCGAGAATTTTCGTGAGTTGCGGATGCAGCTCGAAGCCAAGGGCGCGGTGTTCGCCAGCGAGACCGATACCGAGGTGGTCGCCCATCTGGTCAATTCCTTCGTCATGAACGACGCCTCGCCGCAGGAAGCCGTCAAGCAGGCGCTGCCGCTGCTGCGCGGTGCCTTCGCGCTGGCCTTCATCTTCGAGGGGCACCCGAACCTGATGATCGGCGCCCGCAAGGGATCGCCGCTCGCGATCGGCTATGGCGACGGCGAGATGTATCTCGGCTCCGACGCCATCGCGCTGGCGCCTTTTACCGATGACATCAGCTATCTCGAGGATGGCGACTGGGTGGTCCTGAACCGCAAGGGCGCGGTGGTGCACGACGAGCACGGCAAGGTCGTCAAGCGCGAGATCCTGAAGTCGGGCGCCTCAAGCTTCATGGTCGACAAGGCGAACTACCGCCACTTCATGGCCAAGGAAATCCACGAGCAGCCGGAAGTCGTCGGCCACACGCTGGCGCGCTATGTCGACATGGCCAGCGAGCGCGTCTCGCTGCCGGTCAAGCTGCCGTTCGACTTCAAGGACATCCAGCGCATCTCGATCACCGCCTGCGGTACGGCGAGCTACGCCGGCTACGTCGCCAAATACTGGTTCGAGCGGCTCGGCCGCGTGCCGGTCGAGCTCGATGTCGCCTCCGAATTCCGCTACCGCGAAGCGCCGGTGCGCAAGGGCGATCTGGCGATCTTCATCTCGCAATCCGGCGAGACCGCCGACACGCTCGCAGCTCTGCGCTATGCCAAGGAACAGGGCATGCACACGCTGTCGGTGGTCAATGTGTCGACCTCGACCATTGCGCGCGAGAGCGAGACGGTGATGCCGACGCTGGCTGGCCCGGAAATCGGCGTCGCCTCGACCAAGGCGTTCACCTGCCAGCTGATGGTGCTGGCCGCGCTCGCGGTCGCTGCCGGCAAGGCGCGCGGCGAACTCTCGGATGCGGACGAAGCCAAGCTGGTGCATGGCCTGGTCGAGATTCCGCGCCTGATGGCCGAGGCGCTGACCACCGAGCCCTTGATCGAGAAGCTCGCCCGCGACATCGCCAAATGCCAGGACGTGCTCTATCTCGGCCGCGGCACGAGCTACCCGCTGGCGCTGGAAGGCGCGCTGAAGCTGAAGGAAATTTCCTACATCCATGCCGAGGGCTATGCCGCCGGCGAGCTCAAGCATGGGCCGATCGCGCTGATCGACGAGAACATGCCGGTGGTGGTGATCGCGCCGTTCGACCGGGTGTTCGAGAAGACCGTGTCAAACATGCAGGAAGTCGCGGCGCGCGGCGGCCGGATCATCCTGATGACCGACGCCAAGGGCGCGGAGGAGGCCACAGTCGAGTCGCTGGTGACCATCGTCATGCCCGACATGGCGTCGACCTTCACGCCGATGGTCTATGCCATTCCGGTGCAGCTCCTGGCCTATCACACGGCCGTCATCATGGGCACCGACGTCGACCAGCCGCGTAATCTGGCAAAATCGGTCACGGTGGAATAGGGCGCATCTGCGGGACGCCGGGAAATCCCGGCCGTCAACGGCTCTTTGCCGCGCGGCAACTTTGCACCGCAGCGGCGAAAAGCTGCTAGGATGTCGGCGAACGCGAACGGCGCCACCATGCGCGCCGCGCCCCTGGATTTGGAACGCTGATGGACCGCAACGACCTGCCGCCGACGATGCCCGTCGGTGATCCCGTGCCCGAGACGCCGCGCGGCTTCATGGGCCGCATCCGCACCTACTTTCTCACCGGCCTGATCGTCGCCGGCCCGGTCGCCATCACCTTCTACCTGACCTGGTGGTTCGTGACCTGGGTCGATGGCCTGGTGCGGCCATTCGTGCCCGAGGCCTATCGGCCGGAACAGTATCTGCCCTACAACATCCCCGGCTCCGGCCTGATCGTCGCCTTCGTGGCGCTGACGCTGCTGGGCTTCCTCACCGCCAATTTGATCGGCCGCACGCTGGTCGATCTCGGCGAAAAACTGCTCGGCCGCATGCCGGTGGTGCGCGCGATCTATCGCGGGCTGAAGCAGGTATTCGAGACGCTGTTCTCGGGTTCCGGCTCGAGCTTCCGCAAGGTCGGTCTGGTCGAATTCCCGTCGCCGGGGATGTGGTCGATCGTGCTGATCTCGCAGCCCCCCAGCGTCGAGATCAGCAACAGCCTGCCGGGCCAGGACGAATACATCTCGGTGTTCCTGCCGTGTGCGCCGAACCCGACTACCGGCTTTTTCTTCTACGTGCCGAAGAGCAAGATCATCGACATCGACATGTCCGCCGAGGATGCCGCGACCCTGATCATGTCGGCCGGCGTGGTGCAGCCTGGCTCCGACCCGCAGAAGAAGATCGCGGCGCTGGCCGAGATGGCAAATGCCGCGCGCGTGGCGAACACCGGCGCCGTGGCGCAGGAGCCGGCGAAGGTCGAGTAGTCGCCCCTGCGGGCCGGTCCCTACCTGCGCCGCCGCCATCGGCGCCAGATCGTCACCGCCAGGACTTCGAGGGCGATAAGCACGACGATCAGCAGCAGGGCGTCCGACGCCGGGTCAGCGCGGCTGGTACCGATGAAATAGCCCATGATGATGAGCGGCGCTGTCCAGATTACGCTGCCGATGAAGGTACCAATCAGGAAACGGCTGATTGACACCCCGATTGCGCCCGCTGGAACCGCGAGAAAGACCCGCATGGCCGGGATGGTCTGGCCGATGGTCGAGATCGTCAGCAGGTTGCGGTGAAACGCATTGACCGCAAATTGATAGCGCGTTGGCGAAAGATGGATCCAGGGTCCGAAACGCGAAACAAGGGCGTTGCTTCGCGTTTCGCCTAATTTACGTCCGGCGCCGTACCAGCATAGCGAGCCGGCCGTTGAGCCCACGGCGGCCGCGAGTAGCGCGAGCACCGGATTGCCATTGCCGGCAGCGAGGACAACGCCGGTGACGACAAAGAGCAGATAGGACGGCACGACCGGGCACAGCTTTTCAGCCAGGCCGATCAAGCCGATGCCAAGCGGTCCCGCGCCGATGCAAGCGACGAGCGCATCCGGCAGGTGCGCAGCAGCGAAGTTCATGGCGTCACTCCGGCGTTCGGCGCGCGGCGTACGATGCGGTAAACTGAGGCAGGCGGGACGTTCAGCAAGACGCGTCCAACGCAGGAGGCGTGCAGTCCGAGCCGTTCGAGAAGTTCATGATGGACGGGACTGCTCACGCCATAGGTGAACTGGTACATCACGCCATCTTCTTTCAGGCTACTGAAGACGCCGCGCAGGATTGCCTCGACCTTGGTCGGCGTGATGTTGAGCAACGGCAGGCCGCTGACGACGGCGCCAAAGCTGTTGTTCTCGAATACCTTGTGAGAATTGATCCAGGCGGCGTCCATCCAGAGGACACGCGCGGCGGGAAACCGCAACTGCAGCGTCCGTATGAAGTCGGATCCATATTCGATGAGCGTGAGATCCCGCTCACTGACGCCACGCGCCAGCAATGCTTTGGTGAAGACGCCCGTTCCCGGCCCGAGTTCGAGGACCGGTCCGGTCGCGGCGTTGATTTCCTGTGTCATCATCTTGGCCAAGCCGGTCCCTGACGGAGCGATTGCGCCAACCATTCGAGGTGACAGGGCGAGTGTCCGTAAAAACAGGAGGAGGCTGCGTGCGGTCATGAAGACGGTCCATTGCAATGTGACGTCACCGACGATCGTCGGTGTCGCAGCCGGTATGCAGGTTGGAGATTGTGTGAACATTACATGCCGCAGGATCAGAGCATGTCGCGCGCCGTCATGACCGGACGTTCTTAGAGGTGCGGCCTTCGCTGGCCGAACGAAATCGTCACGCAGGCGCCGCCCTCGTCGCCGTCGTCGATCACCACCCGGCCGTCGTGCAACCGAGCAATTTCCCGAACCAGGTTGAGTCCCAGCCCCGCTCCGCGTGTCGCCGCACTGGAGCGATAGAAGGGCTCGAATACGCGCTCGCGATCGGCCGGCGCAATGCCAGCACCGCTGTCGGTCACCGATATGCTCGACGGCGTTACGCGAACCACGATCCTGCCGCTGCGGCCGCCGTACTGGATCGCATTCTGGATGAGGTTGGCGATCGCTCGCTGCAGGGCGCCTTCATCGCCGAGCATCTTGGCGTGGGGGACCGTGGTCTCGAACGCGATCTCGTAGCCGGCCCCGATGGCCAGCGGGGCGAGGTCGGCGGTCACATGACGCGCGATACCGACCAGATCGACGATGGCGTGCGAGGCTGCCGTCTGCTCCAGTCGCTCGACGTCAAGCAGTTGATCGGCCAGCACCGAGAGGCGCTTCACGTCTTCGAGCAAACGCGTGGTCTGCGGCCCCGGCGCGAGGGTTTCGATGCGGGTCTGCAAAATGGCGATCGGCGTCCGGACTTCATGCGCCGCATTGGCCAGGAAACGCTGGCGGCGCTCGACACCATCATCGAGACGCGCCAGCGCGTCGTTGACCGCCCGGACCAAGGGAGCAATTTCTTGCGGCACCTGATCGAGCGAAAGTCGGGTGGCGCGCCGGTCGATGTCGATGCGGACAGCTTCCGCCGCGGTTTGGCGCAGCCCGTCCAGCGCGCGTCGCACCACGATCGGCGTCGCCAGCAGCGTCGTCACCGCCATCATGGCCCCGATCGGCAAGATGACGCTGGCCAGCACTTTGACGACCGCGGTGGCCAGCCATTGCCAGGGCAATGTCGCGCCCGAGCCGGTCAGAATCTGGACCGCGCCGGCCGGGGTTTCCAGCCAACGCATGCGCGCCGGGGCGCGCGGCGCGTCGCCGACGGTCCAGCCGAGACGCGCCTGTCCGATCTCGTCGAGAGCGCCACCAATCCGCGCAAATTCTGCAGGTATCTTGCCTACCGATGCGACATGACCGCTGCGGTCCCGGACCTGAAACCAGAGATCCGGACTTTCCGCGTAAAGATTTGACAAAGCCGGGGTCTCGCGGATCACGATGCCGCCCGAGGTATCGCGCGCAATCGCGTCGCTGATCGCGTCGAGCGTCCGATCTTCCGGCTCCGGTGCAACCAGATAGCCGCCGGCCCACAACGCGGCGAACACGACGGCTACCAAGATCGCGAGCACGGTCGCCTGCAGCACGATCAGGCGGCGGACCAGCACCCAGCGCAGCGAATTCCGCGTCAGCGTGGTCATGACTGGCTGTTGATCAGGTAGCCGATGCCGCGGATCGCGTGAATCTCGATGCCGGCGTCGGCATCGGCAAGCTTGCGCCGCAGCCGCGAAACATGAGTATCAAGCGCGTTCGACTGGATCTCGTCATCAAAGCCGTAGACCGCGTCATCGAGCACTGAACGGGCGACGGTCCGGCCGGCGCGACGCAGTAGCGCTTCAAGCACCAACAGCTCCCGGCGCGGCAAGTTCAGGGCGACCCCGGCGACGCTGGCCTGCCGATGGGCGCCGTCATAGGCGAGACGACCCAGTTTGAGAGTTTCGTCGGGTAGATCGCCCGGTCGGCGCAGCACCGCCCGTAGGCGCGCCAGCAACTCTGCGATTGCAAAAGGCTTGCTCAGGTAATCGTCAGCGCCACCGTCAAGCCCGGCGACGCGGTCGGCAATCTCGCCTCGCGCTGTAAGTACGATGATAGGGGTCTGCAATCCCGATGCGCGAAGTTTTGGAATCAGCTTGAGCCCGTCGCCATCCGGTAGTTGGCGGTCGAGCAGGACCGCACTGTAGGTGGCAATGCGCAGCGCTTCCTCGGCGAGACCGAGGTCGGCGACCAGATCGACGACCATGTCGTGATCCCGGAGGGCTGTCGCCAGTGCTGCCGCCATTTCGGGTTCATCCTCCACCAGGAGAACGCGCACAGCCAAGGTTCCTTCTCGATATTGTTCGGAAACTGCCTGCCTAACATTGCGCGAACATTACGGATCGATCAATTCCGCCTTCTATCCCGCGCCGATCAGCGGCAGCGCTTCGTCGCGCTCGTAGAGATACAGCAGGCACCGCAGCGCCTCGCCGCGCTCGCCTTTCAGTTTCGGATCGTCCTGCAGGATGCGCAACGCCTCGTCGCGGGCCTGTGTCACCAGTTGCGCGTGCACCTCGGGGCGCGCGATGCGGAAGCCCGGCATGCCGCTCTGCCTTGTGCCGAGCACGTCGCCTTCGCCGCGCAGTTTCAGATCCTCTTCGGCGATGCGGAAGCCGTCGGTGGTGTCCTTGATCACCTTGAGCCGCTTGGCGGCGATCTCGCCGAGCGGCTCGCGGAACATCAGCAGGCAGTTCGAGGCTTCCGAGCCGCGGCCGATGCGGCCGCGTAGCTGGTGCAGCTGCGACAGGCCGAAGCGTTCAGCGTTCTCGATGATCATGATGGTGGCCGCCGGCACGTCGACGCCGACCTCGACCACGGTGGTGGCGACCAGGACCTGCGTCTCGCCGGCGGCAAAGCGCGCCATCGCCGCGTCCTTGTCAGCGCCGCGCATGCGGCCGTGCACGAGGCCCACCTTGTCGCCGAACAATTGCTGCAGGCTGTCGAAGCGCTCCTCGGCATTGGTGAGCTTCGGGCCGTCCATTTCGGACTCCTCGACCAGCGGCACGATCCAGTACACCAGCTTCCCGGCGGCGATCTGGCGGCCGACGCCGTCGATCACTTCCTTCAGCCGGCTGCTCGACATCGTGCGGGTCTCGATCGGCTGCCGGCCGGCAGGCTTTTCGCGCAGCTCCGAGACGTCCATGTCGCCGAAATACGTCAACACGAGTGTTCGCGGAATTGGCGTGGCCGACAGCACCAGCACGTCGACGGCGCTGCCCTTGTTGGTCAGCGTCAGCCGCTCGCGGACGCCGAACCGGTGCTGCTCGTCGACCACCGCCAGCGCCAGCGATTTGTAGATCACGTCGTCCTGGATCAGCGCATGCGTGCCGACCAGCATGTCGATCTCGCCTGCGGCCAAGCGAGCGAGAATGTCCTTGCGCTCGCGGCCCTTCTCGCGGCCGGTCAGGATCGCGACGCGCATGCCGGCGCGTTCGGCCAAGGGCGTGATCGTCTTGATGTGCTGGCGCGCGAGAATCTCGGTCGGCGCCATCAGGGCGGTCTGCTTGCCGACCTCGGCGACGGCGGCGGCGGCGAGCAGCGCCACCACGGTCTTGCCGGAGCCGACGTCGCCCTGCAGCAGCCGCAGCATCCGCATCGGCTTGGTCAGGTCCTCCGCGATCGCGGCGGACGCCTCCTGCTGCGACTTGGTGAGCGCATACGGCAGGGCGTCGATAATCTTGTGCCGCAGATGGCCGTCGCCGGCATTGCGGTCGCCGGCCGGACGGCGCACCTGCGCGCGAACCAGCGCCAGCGCCAGTTGCCCGGCGAGCAACTCGTCGAAGGCAAGGCGCGACCAGAACGGACCCTCCGGCAGGACGTCGGTCATCTCATTGGGCACATGAACGCGATGCAGCGCCTCCCACAGCGACGGGAAACTGCAGCGGCGCAGCACTTCCGGGCTGATCCATTCCGGCAGCTCCGGCAGCTTGGTCAGCGCCAGCCCGACCGCCTTGCGCAGGGCGCCGATCGCCAGCCCCTGCGTCAGCGGATAGACCGGATCGATGCCGCTGAGTTTCGCAAAGCCTTCCTCGTCGATGACGCGGTCGGGATGGGTGATCTGCAGGACGCCGTCGAACAATTGCGTGGTGCCCGAGACGAAGCGCTTCTCGCCGACCGGCAGGATCTTCTCGACCTGTCCGGGATAGGCGCGGAAATAGGTGATGACCACGTCGCCGGTGTCGTCGGAGGCATAGACCAGATGCGGCGCGCGGGCGCGGCCGGCGGGCGCCGGGCGATGGCGGTCGACGGTCACTTCCAGCGTCACCATCTTGCCGATCTCGGCGTCGCGGATCTTGGGCCGGGCGCGGCGGTCGATCACGCTGACCGGCAGATGCAGCAACAGGTCGGCGATCCGCGGGGTCTCGTCGCGGCCCAGCAAAAAGCGCAGCAGCTTGTCCATCTTCGGGCCGATGCCGGGGATGGTGGTGACCGGAACGAACAGCGGATTGAGCAATTCAGGGCGCATTGCGACTCAGGCGATCGGTTCGGGCTCATGGGCCGGCGGTATGGCCGAGACTTGAATGCATTTTGGGACGAATGCAATGCGAGAACAGGTGCTGACAGCACCGGGCCCGGGGGCTATATCAGCCTGCCCGGCACGTCCGGGTTTTTGGCGTTGCACGGGATGGACCTATGACCGGTACGACACGATCGAGCGGCGGCCTGGATGATCGCCGCAAGCGGCTTCTGTTCCGCTGCTGGCACCGCGGCACCCGCGAGATGGACCTGATCCTGGGCACCTTCGCCGACGCCGAGATCGGCCTGCTGGCGGATCTGGAACTGACCCAGCTCGAGGCGCTGATCAGCCTCGAAGATCCCGACCTCTATCCGGCCTTCGTCGGCGAAACCCGGCTGGCGCCGGAGTTCCATACCCCCTTGTTCGAGCGCATCAAGAGCTTCCGGAATATGGACAAGTCTCTATGAAGGCGCCGACCGTCTCTCCCGCGGCGCAGCTTGCGCCCGGGCGCGCACTGACTTTTGCCAATGTCGCCGAGGGCGCCGAGGGCCTGATCGTCTCCGACCTCGCCCGCGCCATCGCCGCCCGGCCGAAGCCGCCGGCGGTCAGCCTCGCGGTGGTCTGCCGCGACGGCACAAGGATGCAGAATCTCGCCCGGGCGCTGGAGTTTTTTGCGCCCGACCTCGGCGTGATGCAGTTTCCGGCCTGGGACTGCCAGCCCTATGACCGCGTCTCGCCGCATGGCGGCGTGCTGGCGCAGCGGCTCACCGCGCTGGCGCGGCTGTCGCGCCTGACCGGCAGCGAGAAGCCGCTGATCGTGCTGACCACGGTCAATGCCATCGTGCAGCGGGTGCCGGCGCGCGAGGGCGTTGCGGCGCAGGCGCTGTCGGTCGCGCCCGGCAATGTCGTGCCGATGGACTCGATCATCAGTTGGCTGGAGCACAATGGCTACAACCGCTCCTCGACGGTGCGCGAGCCCGGCGAATACGCCGTGCGCGGCGGCATCCTCGACCTGTTCCCTGCCGGCCTCGACCAGCCGGTGCGGTTCGACTTCTTCGGCGACAGCCTGGAATCGATCCGCAGCTTCGATCCCGAGACCCAGCGCACCCATTTCGACATGCGCGCGCTCGACCTGGTGCCGATCTCGGAATTTCAGCTCGTCACCGAAACCATCAAGCGCTTCCGCATGGGCTATGTCGCGCAGTTCGGCGCGCCGGAGCGCGACGATCTCTTGTACGAAGCCGTCAGTGAGGGGCGCCGCCATCCCGGCATGGAGCACTGGCTGCCGCTGTTCCAGCAGCGGATGGATACGCTGTTCGACTATCTGGACGGCACCCCGATCGCGATCGAGCCGGAAGGCGAGGCGGCGGCCTCCGAGCGTTTTCGCCAGATCACCGACTATTACGAGGCGCGCCGGGAGGCGATGGGAATTCCCGGCGGCGGCGCGGTGTACAAGCCGCTGCCGCCCGACCGGCTTTATCTCACGCAGGACGAATGGCAGGATCGTCTCACCGGCGTCGCATTGGTGCGGCTGACGCCCTATGCCGTGCCCGAGCAGAGCGCGGGCTTCGTCGATGCTGGCGCCCGCGCCGGGCGAAACTTCGTGCCGGAGCGCGCCGATGCCTCGGTCAATGTGTTCGCGGCCGTGGTCGCGCATATCGAGGCGCTGCAGGCGGCGCGCAAGAAGGTCGTGGTGGCGCTGTGGAGCGAAGGCTCGCGCGACCGCATGGGCAGCATGCTCAAGGACCACAAGCTCCTGAACCTGCAGAGCGTGAACTCCTGGCGCACCGTGCTGGCGACGCCGCGCAACCAGACCATGCTGGCGGTGGTCGGCATGGAGTCCGGCTTCGAGACCGACCAGATCGCCGTCATCAGCGAGCAGGACATTCTCGGCGATCGCCTGGTTCGCCCGCGCAAGGCGACGCGCAAGCTCGACAACTTCATTTCCGAAGTCACCTCGCTCGCCGCCGGCGACATCGTCGTGCATGTCGAGCACGGCATCGGCCGCTTCGTCGGTCTGCAGACGCTGCAGGTCGGCGGCGCGCCGCATGACTGCCTCGAGCTGCGCTACGCCAACGAGACCAAGCTGTTTCTGCCGGTCGAGAACATCGAACTGCTGTCGCGCTACGGCTCGGATGCCACCAATGTCGAACTCGACAAGCTCGGCGGCTCCGGCTGGCAGGCGCGCAAGGCGAAGCTGAAGAACCGGATTCGCGAGATTGCCGGCGAGCTCATCAAGATCGCCGCCGAACGCCATCTGCGCGAGGCGCCGAAGACCGTCGTGCAGCCGCATCTCTATGACGAGTTCTGTGCGCGCTTCCCCTATGAGGAGACCGAGGACCAGCAGAGCGCGATCAATGCAGCGCTCGGCGACCTTGAAAGCGGTCGGCCGATGGACCGCCTGATCTGCGGCGACGTCGGCTTCGGCAAAACCGAGGTGGCGTTGCGCGCGACCTTTGCCGTGGCCCTGGAAGGCAAACAGGTCGCCGTCGTGGTGCCGACCACGCTGCTCGCGCGCCAGCATGCCAAGAACTTCACCGAGCGCTTCAAGGGCTTTCCGGTAAATGTCGCGCAGGCCTCGCGGCTGGTGACGCCGAAGGAAATGAGCCAGACCAAGAAGGGCATCGCCGACGGCACGATCGACATCGTGGTCGGCACCCATGCGCTGCTCGGCAAGGCGATCAAGTTCAAGGATCTTGGCCTCGTCGTCGTCGACGAGGAGCAGCATTTCGGCGTCACCCACAAGGAGCGGCTGAAGCAGCTCCGGGCCGACGTCCATGTGCTGACGCTGTCGGCGACACCGATCCCGCGCACGCTGCAGCTCGCCTTGAGCGGCGTCCGCGATCTGTCGATCATCGCCTCGCCGCCGGTCGATCGCCTTGCGGTCCGCACCTTCGTGGCGCCGCACGATCCCCTGATGATCCGCGAAGCACTGCTGCGCGAACGCTACCGCGGCGGTCAGGCGTTCTACGTGGTGCCGCGCATCGACGACCTTGCCGACGTCAAGGACTTCCTCGACAAGCACGTTCCGGAGATGAAGGTCGCCGTCGCGCACGGCCAGATGGCGCCGACGGTGATCGAGGACATCATGTCCGCCTTCTATGACGGCAAATACGACGTGCTGCTGTCGACCACCATCGTGGAATCCGGACTGGACATTCCGACCGCCAACACCTTGATCGTGCACCGCGCCGACATGTTCGGCCTGGCGCAGCTCTACCAGTTGCGCGGTCGCGTCGGCCGCTCCAAGCTGCGGGCCTATGCGCTATTCACGCTGCCGGCGCAGGCCAAGGTCACCGCGCAGGCGGAGCGTCGGCTGAAAGTGCTGCAGTCGCTGGAGACGCTGGGCGCCGGCTTCCAGCTCGCCTCGCACGATCTCGATATCCGCGGCGCCGGCAATCTGCTCGGCCAGGAACAGTCGGGCCACATCAAGGAAGTCGGCTTCGAACTGTATCAATCGATGCTGGAGGAGGCGATCCTCGCCCTCAAATCCGGCATCTCCGAGCCGGTCGAGGACCGCTGGTCGCCGAGCATCACGGTCGGCATGCCGGTGCTCATTCCGGAAGACTTCGTCAACGACCTCGCGGTGCGTCTGTCGCTGTATCGAAGGCTCGCCGATCTCGAGACCGACGACGAGATCGACAATTTCGCCGCTGAGCTGCGCGACCGTTTCGGCGTGCTGCCCGACGAGGTGCGCTATCTGTTCAAGATCGCGGCGATCAAGGCGTATTGTCGGAGGGCCAATGTCGAGAAGGTCGATGCCGGCCCGAAGGGCATGGTCATCACCTTCCGCGAGAACAAGTTCGCGCAGCCCGATCGGCTGGTGTATTTCATCCGTTCCTACGGCAACGCCGCCAAGGTGCGTCCGGACATGAAGGTGGTGTTCCTGCAGGAATGGGATACGCCGGAAGAACGCCTCGAAGGCGCGACCGAGATCATGCGTGCGCTGGCCAATCTGGCGGAGAAGAGAAAGGCGGCGTAACCGTTGCAGCTACGATCTCCGCCGTCATCCTGAGGTGCTCGCCCGAAAGGGCGAGCCTCGAAGGAGGCATGTTCGGCGCTCGCGGCACATCCTTCGAGGCCGTCGCTTCGCGACGGCGCCTCCAGCCGAAACGCAATTGCGATTCGGCGGGGATGACGGCCGAGTTTGTTGCAGCTAAACGAAAAAGGCCGCCGGCATTGCTGCCGACGGCCTTCGTTCGTTGAAGTGCTAAGCTTACTTCGGATACTTGAATTCCGGAGCCGCCTTCAGCGCGTCCTTGGTGGTGTTCATGGTCGCCATCCACTTGTTGTTCTTCTCGTCATATTTGACGTTGACGGAAGAGGGGGCGACAGCGACGTAGTGCTCACCCATACCCAGGAAACCGCCGACCGACAGGATCATGGCTGCGATCTTGTCGTTCTTGAAGGCCAGATCGGTGATCTCGCCGACGGTCTCGTTCTTCTGGTTGGTGATGTTGAGACCCTTCAGCTTCGAGCTGAACATCTCGTCCTTGGCCACGGTCGAGAACTTGGCATCCGCAGGCGCCATGCCCGTCGTCGTGGTGGTGGTCGTCGCGGTCTGGGCGAGAACCGGGGTGGCGAGAAGGGCGAGCGAAGCGGTGATCAGTGCGAGCTTTTTCATGGTCGTCTCCATTGTAGATGCTTTACAATGCAGACCTGTATTAGTCGTTCCGAATTGAGTTCGGAATTTTACGAGGCTTCGCGCTGCGCGGCTTCGCCATGCAACCGCGCCAGGATCGATTTGGCGGTGTCGGTCGGCAGCAGCACCGCGAGCGTGAGGTTGGGATCGTTGCGCGGGTCGCGTTTCGGGCCGTGCATGGTGTGCTTCATCACGCTGGACAACCGCTTGGCGATCATGTGCGCGTTGCGCAGATCGGTCTCGGCGAACACCACGATGATCGAACCGTCGTCGCGCAGCGTGCCGAAATCCATCTTGCGCATCAGCCGGCTCAGAATGCGCGAGGCATCGTGGCGGACGCGCTCCGGAATCGAGTCGAACGAGAACCGCACGGCAGACAGGCCGCCGCCGCGCGATTGCGTCTGATAGACCGCGGTGGCGAGGTCGCGTTCGAACGCGGCTTGCGTCAGCAATCCGGTCGCGGCGTCGAGCAGCCCATCCGATTCGATCGCCTTCAGGCTGCGGTTCAGTCGCACTTCCAGCGCGTGCTGGCGGATCAGCGGCAGTGCGACCGCCGCGACTTCGGCGGCGTCGCCGGCGGTCATTTCGAGATTGGCGAGGTTATAGCTCGGCAAAAGACCCGGCGCGCTGACGACCACCGGCAGGTTGCGGAACCGGGCGTCCTCGGCCAGCACGGTGAGGAAGGCATCGACGACCCGCAGGCTGAAGCCTTCGCCGATCACGATGCCGTCGAGGTCGCGGGTGTTGAGATGCTTGGCGGCGGATTCGATGCTGAGCGCGCCGACCAGGCCGACCCGTTCGCCGAGCGCCACCGACAAAGCGGGATAGCCGGCGCCACGGCCGATCAGCATCACCGTGGCGTCTTCGAGCGGGTCAGGCGTCTGCAACGGCGTGCGGGAGACGTTCTCGGGGGTGAGGCGGCGCATCACCGTGGCATGCAGCGTGCGGACCCGCAGCGCATTGCGCAGCCGTGCGCTCAGGCGATCGAAACTGCCGGCGGTGGATGTGAAGGGAATCGCCTGGCCCGGCAAAGCGGTGGTCGGGTCGATCGCGATCAGCGGCACGTAAGGCTGCTTGGCGCCGAGGCGCTTCGCCAGCGCCTGGAAGATCGGCATGTCGGCCCCGGCGGCCGAAACCAGCACCGCCGCGGGCTGTACGCGCGCCACCGCGTCGAGCGCTTCGCCCCACGTCGAATCGATCAGCGGAAACATTTTCGTCGCGGCCAGCGCCGACGCGAAAGGCGCGGGCTGCTGGCTGGAGACGACGATGATGGCGGCCTGATCGGACATGCTGGCTTCCGGTACGCAAAGCGGGATGGCGCAGGCTAGCCGGGCGTCGTTAATGTCGCGTCAATTCAATTGGCGGAATGCGCTCAATCGGCCGCGGCGCGGTCACGAAAGGCTTCCACCATCAATGGGTTGAGGCCAAGTTCCGTGAAGGCGTCGCGGGCCCGTGAATTGTCGCTGGCGCGGCCTGCGAGACGATAGCCGCTGAGCCGGTCGGGCAGCGCGGTGAGCATGGCGTGCGGACCGAGCCGCTTGGCCCATTCGCTGAGATCCTGCGACAGGAAGCGATATCCGCCGACGGCCATGATGCCGGTCGGCGGTGCGGTGATGCACAGCGCGCCGCTGGAGCGATCGAGCCGCGCGGCAAAGCCGGTATCGACGTAATCGACGGCCTTGCCGGCGAGCAGCGAATTGCCGGATTCGGACGTCGAGGCATAAGCGACCGCGGGGACCATCGGGCCGCGCAGGCCGAGCGTGCCCTTCGGCGTGATCAGGATCTCGCCGGCGATCGAGGAACTCGCCAATGCACGCGGCGCGCCGTGGGCTCCTGGCATGATGATGGTGGGCAGGCCGTCGGCGGCGCGATGGGCGCCGAACAGGCCGGCTTCGCCGAACAGATAGAGGTCGGTGAAGTCCGCCTGCGGATGAGTCCAGGCCGGGCTGCTGGCGACCTGTTCCGGCGCACGCCACAGGCCAAGCACATGGCGCAGCGTCGGCGTGCGGTCGAGCAGGCCAGCCTCCGCGAGCTTCTGCGCCAGCGGCGCCGGTGCCACCAGCACGTCGCAGGCCGCGGCGTTGATCTCGCGCTCCAGCGCGTCGGCATCAAACGGATGGTGCAGCGCCAGCACGCCGCCGGACAAAAGCCACGGCACTAGCGAGCAGGCGAGGCTGGCGAAGGATGAGGGCAGCGTCGCCGACAGCAGCGTGGCGCTCTGCGGCAGGCCGCTTTCGAGAAATACCGAGAGCCCGCCGGAGATCAGATGCAGATGCGAGCGCGGTACCGCGCGAAATCCGTCGGCGGTGACGTCGAAGGTCACGATCGCGGCGCGCCGCGCGTCGGGGGGAACGATGCCGGGCTGCGTGAAATCGGAGGCCATCACCTCGTCGAGCGAGACCATGCCTTCCGGCAGGTCGGTGCCGAACCCGCCGACATAGCGGATCGAGAAGGCTTCGGCGGCGGCGTTCATGGCGAGATCGGCGTGGCTCACGCCGTCGATCTTGCTGGAGGTGACGATGGCGCGCGCGCCCGCCCGGTTCAGCGCGATGGTGAGATCGGCCTGCCGCCACAGCTGCGGCAGCAAGGCCACAATCAGCCCGGCGCGGTGCGCCGCCAGCAGCGTCAGCACGAATTCCACGGTGTTCGGCATCTGCACCGCGATCACCGAATTGGCCGGCAGGCCGTAGGCGATGAAGTGCGCCGTGAGTGCGGCGATCGCGCGGTCGGCCTGCGCGAAGCTCAGTCGCTTCGGCGCCGTCGCGGTGACGCGCAGCTTGTCGGCGGGATCGATCAGCGCCAGCGCTTCCGGCTGGCGGACGAGGACGCGCTGGAACAGGCCATCGAGGGTCGGCGAGGCGGCGTTCGGGGCTGTTGTCACGGGGTTACTTCCGATCCGGAATTTGGGTCCACCAGCTCTCCGGGAGATAACCCGTTAGCGCCGATGCCTGTGGCCGTTCTATCCGATTCCATCGCGCAATCCATTGTTCGCGAACGTGGTACAGCGGTATGGCGTAGAATCCGGCGATCAACACGCGGTCGAGCGCGCGCACCGCATCGACGAACGGCGCGCGGTCGCGCGTCACCAGCATGGTCGCGATCAGGGCGTCGATCGCCGGGTCCTTCGCGCCCATGTAGTTGCGGGTGCCGGGCAGGGAGGCCGCCTCGCTGCCCCAGTAGAAGGATTGCTCGTTGCCGGGCGACAGCGACTGGTCCCAGCGGTTCTGGATCATGTCGAAGTCGTAGGAAAGCTTGCGCTGGTCGAACTGCACGGCGTCGATCGCGCGCACGTTCATCGCGATGCCGGCCCGCTTGAGGTCGCGGGCATAGGCCAGCGCGATGCGCTCCTGGTCGCGGCTGGTGACCAGGATCTCGAAGGCGAACGGCGCCCGGCTGTCGCGCTTGCGCAGCACGTTGTCGTCGAGGTCGAAGCCGGTCTCCGCCAGCAGCTCGAGCGCGCGGCGCAACGTTTCGCGGTCGCGACCGGAGCCATCCGAGACGGGCAGGCGATAGAGGCCGTCGAGAATGTCGGCCGGCATCTGCGCCGCATAGGGCTCCAGCAGAGCGCGCTCGCGCGCGTCGGCCGGGCGCGCATAGGCGGAGAGTTCAGAGCCCGGGAAGAAGCCGGCGGAGCGGGCATAGAGGCCGAAGAAATAGCTGCGGTTGATCCATTCGAAATCGAACAAAAGCGTCATCGCCTGCCGCACGCGGATGTCGGCAAAGATCGGGCGCCGGGTGTTGAACACCAGGAATTCGGATGGCTTCGGCAGGCCGGTGGTGATGGCATCGCGGATCACCTCGCCGGATTTCACGGCGGCGAAGTTGTAACCGTCGTGCCAGCGCAACGGTTCGTACTCGACGCGAAAGTCATAGAGCCCGCGCTTGAACGCCTCGAAATGCCCATTGGCCTCGCGAAAATAATCGAGCCGGATCTCGTCGAAATTCCATAAGCCCCGATTGACCGGCAGGTCGCGCCCCCAATAGTCCGGGTTGCGCGTCAGCGTCACCGTCGCTCCCGGTTTCACCGCGCTGACGCGGTAGGGCCCTGACCCCAGAGGCGGGGCCATCGAGGTTTCCTCGAACGTCTCGGCGTTGATGGCGTGCCTGGGCAGCACCGGCATCAGGCCGAGGATCAGCGGCAGCTCGCGGTCCCCCTGGCCGCCGAAGTCGAAGCGCACGGTGCGCGCATCCAGCACCTCGGCCTTCGCGACCTTGGCATAATATTGCCGGTGGTTGGGCCGGCCCTTGTCACGCAGCAAGGCCCAGGAGAAGACGACGTCGTCGGCCGTCAGCGGCCGGCCGTCCGAGAAGGTGGCGCGCGGGTCGAGTCGGAAGGTGACGAAGCTTCTCGCGTCGTCGGTCTCGACGCTCTGCGCGAGCAGGCCGTACAGCGTAAAGGCCTCGTTCTGGCCGCGCGTCATCAGACTCTCGACCACGAAGCCGCGCATCTGCGGCACGGCGAGGCCGCGGACGATGAAGGGGTTGAGGCTGTCGAAGGTGCCGTGCACGCCGTAGACCAGCCGGCCGCCCTTGGGGGCTGCGGGATTGACGTAGGGCATCGCGGTGAAGTTTGCGGGCAGAGCCGGTTCGCCGTGCATCGCGATGGCGTGGCGCGGTTCGGCGGCCAGTGGTGCGATGGTCCAGACCGCCAGCAGGGACCAAACCACAGCGAAGCCGGCCGCGCGCGGCCAGCGCCAAATCGCCTGAGCTTTGATCCGGTTTGATTCGCGACAGCTCACTTCCGAACTCTAGCATGGCTGCTATCAATCAGGCCCCGTCATGCAGCAAATGCGGTTGTCGCCATTGATCTTTTCGCCCGCCGCTGTATTGAAGGCGTGCAATTGACGAGGACGGCGCGGCCGGTCACGTATCTGCCTTAATTGGCAACGAGACACCCGCCAACGGGTCAGATGAAGCCCCGCCTCCGGGATTCGGGCGCCACCGTTCAGAAAGGGTTTTCCGCAATGAATTTCCGTGTCTTGGCTGCGTCGGTGTTGCCGCGCCGGCGGGTTTTCGCCATGCTGGCGGCGACCGCGCTGACGGCGACCGTGCCGGCCCCCGACGCTTTCGCCCAGGCGCCCGCGCCCGGCGCGCCGCCTGCCACGGCTCCCAAGGCGGCCCCGAAAGTGGCCCCGAAAGCCGCCCCCAAGGGCGCACCGGCCCCCGCCGCCCAGGCGCCCGCCGCGCCCGCGACCCCCGAGCAACAGGTGCAGTTGATCTATGCGCCCTGGACCAAGTTCTGCCTCAAGGGCCAGGACGCCAATGCCAAGCAGGTCTGCTTTACCGGCAAGGACGGCCGCATCGAATCCGGCCAGCCGGTGATTGCCGCGGTCATCATCGAACCTGAAGGCGAGCCGAAGAAGATCCTGCGCGTGACGCTGCCGCTCGGCA
This sequence comes from Tardiphaga sp. vice154, assembly GCF_007018645.1. NCBI lineage: Bacteria > Pseudomonadati > Pseudomonadota > Alphaproteobacteria > Hyphomicrobiales > Nitrobacteraceae > Tardiphaga > Tardiphaga sp. vice154. The sequence goes on along the minus strand of NZ_CP041399.1, from coordinate 3,217,727 downwards.
TGCAACTCGTGCACGGCACCCGCGTCATCATCGACGCCAACGCGCCGGCGCAGAGCCCGTACGTGATCTGTTTCGCCAATGGCTGCATGTCGGACTACGAAGTCACCCCGGAATTGCTGGCCAATCTGAAGAAGGGCCAGAACCTGATCGTGCAGGCGATCAATTCGAACGGCGCGCCGCTGACGCTGCCGCTGCCGCTGGCGGAATTCGCCAAGGCCTATGACGGTCCGCCGACCGATCCGAAGGTGTTCGAGGAAACCCAGAAGAAGCTGCAGGAAGAATTGCAGAAGCGCGCGGCCGAAGCCCGCGCCAAGCTGGAAGCGACCCCGCCCGCCGGCGCCGCGCCGGCCAATCCGGCCGCCAAGTAAGCGATCGCGACATAGAATGCGAAAAGGCGCCCGGTCGGGCGCCTTTTTTCTGGCGTAGCCCGGATGAAGTCAGCGCGCCGCAGGCGTGGTGACGAAATCCGGGAAAGCAGATGTTGGGAAACGCCGGCCCCGGATTGTCATCCGGGCTACGATCTCACGCCTTGTTGCGGGCGGCCAGCGCCAGGCCGATCAGCGAGGAGCCGCCGATCACCATGTTGATGCCGACCAGCAGGCCGATCGCCCATTCCGCGGAGCCCGGCAGGCCGGAGATGATGAAGAAGGCGATTAAGAGATCCATTGCGCCGGAGAACGCCATCCAGCTCCAGCGATCGGACAGCTTCTGGCGGTGCTGCAGCGCATACATGATGGTGGTGACACCTTCGGCGATGAAGTAGGCGCCGACCACCAGCGTCAGCGTCAAAAGGCCCTGCACCGGCTTGGCCAGCAGGATCATGCCGGCGCCGATGCCGAGCACTGCGGAAGCCAGCGACCACCAGAAACCCGGCGACGAGCGCGCCCAGAACGTCATGGCCAGGCCCGCCGCGCCGGAGATCAGGAACATCCAGCCCAGTATGACGGTGATGGCGATGCCGGCGATCGGCGGCACCAGGATTGCGGCGAGGCCGAGAATGACCAGCACGATGCCCTCGATGAGGAACGCCTTCCAGTGCGCGCGCACCGCGCCGCTCATCTTCGATTGCAGGGCGTCGAGATCGGGGGGGAGTGTCATGGAAAAATTCCTGATGGCGTCCACGATGTGCCGGACAAGCGGATAATATACCGTGCCGCAGCGACGTATTAAAGATTACTTCACGGCGCGGATCGAAAGATGCGCAGCCGATCGCGGCCGAGCACATAGGCGGCGCTCGCCAGCAGCAGCAGGACGAGGCCTAAGCCGATCGAGGCCAGCCCGAGCGGCACCAGCAGCATCGTCACGCTGCGGTCGGGCTCGCTGAGCCAGTGCCGCAGCGACGACAGCAGGAACGAAGTGCCGGCGAAGCCCGCAATGCCGCCGGCGATCAGCAGCGCCCAGGTCACCCGCAGCGGGTGCCGTGACGCATCGCCTTGCGTCGCATGGTGGTTACCGATCCGGCGCAGCAGACGTGCCGCCAGGGCGATGGTGCCGAAGCCGACGATCATGCCGGCGCCCTCCAGTGCCCGACGGGTCAGGCCGACAAATTCCGGATTCTGCTGCAGCACCAATAGCGGCAGGTCGAAGGCGGCGTGCAGCGTCCATGGCGCCAGCACGATCAGTGCGCTGCTGCGAAAATAAGCCAGGCGATCGCGGCGGCGCGCGCCGAGCGCGTGCCCGGCACGGGCGATCCCGATATAGGCGCCGGCAATGATACCGAGCGCGCCGTGGAACGGCACCGTCAGCACGCTGCGCAGCACCGCCAGCGAACGCCACATCTCGGGATATTGCAGGAGGTAGACGAGGTTCTCGTAGGCTGCGAAGCCGAGGCCTGCGGCGGCGCCGTAGACCACGGCGTCCATTGGGTCGGCGGCGCGGCGCTGCCGGCTGGCGACCAGCAGGATCACGGCGATCTTGACGGTCTCCTCGGGGGCCGCGATCCCGAATACGGCGTGCAGCAGCAGGGCCAGCGCGGGATCGTCGGTCATGCCGCTGATGCCGGCGAACAGGGCCCGGGCGTAGCCCAGGATCGAGATACTGGCCGCGCCGAGCCCGAAGGCGGCCCATACCAGCGCCGGCGATCGCGGCCGCTCGTCGGCGGCAATCACCAGCCATAGCGCCAGCAGCGCTGGCGCCACGGCGGCAAAGCCGATGACGGTGGGAAGCGATTCGAGCAGGTACATGCGCGAACAAGTATAGTCGGCATTGAAGGATGCGACACCGCACCTAGCTCGAAGGGCAGGGAACCATTTGCCGTCCGGCCGATTGGGCTTCGAACCTCTAATGCGAGAGACAGCCATGACGAACGACGCCACGACCCCTCCCTACATCTACGAAGGCGTCGATCCCGTGCCCGAGCCGAAATCGACCCTCGCCGAAGTGTCCGACACCGTGAAGGAGACCGTGCACCGGATCGGCGACGCCATCGAAACCGGCAAGAAGCCGGGCATGCCGCTGAGCATCCTTGCCAATATCGCCCGCGAAGCACCGCTTGGCTCGCTGCTGGTTGCGTTCCTGCTCGGCGTGGCCGTGGCGCGCCGCCGCTGACGGCGCGTTACGGCTCTGTGCTCGCCGCCAGGATCGACGACCGACCGGTGGTCGGAATCTGAAACACCGACTTGCAGCCGGCACTGAGCGATGCCCGCTTTTGCACCATGCAGGCGGTGATGCGGTCGATCGAGGGAATTTCCGAACTGCAAAGCCGCATGGCGTCGCCGGTGCATAGACGTTGCTGCTCTGCGCTGTAGGCGTGGCTGAATGTCGTCATCGCGCCCAGCAGGAGGGCGCTCGCAAGAGCCAGTTTGGCGGTGGAAGCGAAATCGCTCATGACGGTCCCTCCCGATCGACGAGGCGCCGGCCTCGCCGCCGACGAGGCATCCCGCCGGCTTCAGGAATTGGTCGCGCCGCCCGGAAACCGCGTTCGATGCAAGAGAGATTTTTTGCGGGAGACTATGTTGCTGGAGGTGTCGCTTTGGATATCTTCTTGTTGAGGTGGCCGGTCTCGTAGTCGCGACGGAGCTGGCTCAGCGAGGTCTCGTTCAGCTTTGGCAGCACCTCGTCCAGCGTCGCCGTATCGAGCAGGCCGGCGGCGAAAAACTTGCCGTAGATCTTGCGCAACGTGGCCAGCGTCGTGGCGCCGTGCTTCTGGCTGATCTGGGCATCGTGGTTTTCGAGTGTCGCGTGTTTCATGTGTCGCTCCCTTTGGGAGGGATGACCGGCATCTGAACGATGCGGGCAGCATCCGACACGGCAGCGTAGGCTTCTGGCCCGCGCGGACAAGCGGAATTTGACGAAGGACGAAGGATCAAAGCGCGCAGTCGTCGTGCTCGACGATCGCGGCGGTCGATCTAACTACGCGTGTTGCGCTTGCGTTGTGCGGTTGCTTTCTGGCGGCCCTTGGCAACCGGTCCGCGAGCTCTGGCGCGCGGCCGTTCGCGGGCCTCAGGCTGGCTTGCTTCCGGCGGGATCGCCGCAAAGGATTGCCTCAGATTATCCAGCGTGCTGGTGAGCATACCGACCTGTTCGTTCAATTTGCGAGTCTCGGATTGCTGCGCCGTCAGCAATCTCGTCATGACCTGCAACTGGTCCTGTACCAGCTGTAACTGGTCGATCGATTGCTGCTGGGTTTCCTCGAGGCCCTTGGTCTTTTCGACCAATTGTTCGGATGCCTGGGCGACGCGGGCCTGGTTGACGCGAGCGGTGACGACGCGGTCCTGCTCGGGTGCCCCCGCATAGCCGCGCCAGATCGCCACGCTCGCAACGCCCGCCACCAGCAATACCAGCACGGCGGCGGTGATGGCGATGGGTTGTGTGCCGATTCGCCACGCGCCGCTTCGGTATTCAGGAGCGCGGCCGGCAGGTTGTCTGGATGTGACATCGATCATTGGAGGTGAAGTCCAAATGTGAACGATAGTTCCGAACGCCGCTCGGCATTATATCGCCGGATGGACGAAAGACAACGGTTGCGTTCCGGCGGCCGTCACCGCGGAGGTCGCATTGCCACGCGTAGCCGGCTGCCAATTCAGGCGACAGAGCCGCGCCGGGGCAGGGCGGATCAAGACACGAGACAACAGTGGCAGGGAAAATGATTCTTCTTAGCGGAGGTATGCTTTCTATATCAATCAACGACGTGATTAGCGGGTTGGGGAAATCTCACTGCATTGTATTTCAATACTTTTCAGCGCGGTCCCCCCCCCAACAACGCCCTGATGCCCAATACGGATCAGGCGGTGGGGCCTCAGGCCGGTGCACCAAATCTGGCGGGAGACGTTGGCTTGTCTTTCTCACTAGATAAAATCGATTTGGCGGCTTATTAAACGGCAATGCAAACATGTTGTCCGAGATGTAAAACGATAGCCCGCTCCAGTAACGGGAATGATTGGGAAATTCTGAATCCGGCCTGTCCGGAACTATCGGGCACCCAATGGTCAGATCAGCCGGAGTTCTGTCCGATCCTGTCGCAGGTGGTGGAGCACGAAGTGGTGCTGCCAGGTATCGCTCACCGAGAGATCGTTGCAGCTGAAATTGATCGGCTAAGGGTTGTGAAAGTCGGCCGATAAACGCCGCCCAGCCTTTGAGCGCAGCGGTTTTCCTGAGCGCTATTCCCCCTGTCAAAGCTGCCGCGAGCTGTCAAAGCTGCCGCGAGGTCGCATCGATCTGGAAAAGAACCGAAACAAGCCGTCACCAACCCCGTCGTTCAAGTTTGGGTAACTGTTGGAAAGCCTATTGAAAACACCACCATGAAAGTTTGGTGGTGCTCCCTAGCGGAATCGAACCGCTCTCTCCACCGTGAAAGGGTGGCGTCCTAACCGATAGACGAAGGGAGCAAAGGGTGACCGTCCGGCAATCCGAGAGAATCGCCAAGGCCGCCATTCGCGAGGTTATCACGAATAATACCGCAACATCAAAGCCTGGAAGCCAGTCTGCCTGCGGGCCGTGGCCGAACCGGGTGGAGGGGTTTGGCAACAGCGGCCGAACGTATAGTGGCGTTTGTGCGGGGGAGCAAGCGGTCTGCGACGGTGATTTTACTCCGCCGCAGCATGGCTGACATTTTTTCGCTGCATCGCGGTGGTTCTGCTAAAAGCGGATCGGCTTTGGCGCCGCGGAGAGGCAAGATGGCGGTCACGAAGAAGCGGGATGTGCGGCGCTCGGTGCAGCAGGAGGGCTGGATCACGCTGGATGGCGGATTCGCGGCTCGCCAGTGCAAGGTGCTGGATCTTTCCGCGACAGGCGCCAAGATCGTGCTCGAAGACCCGTCCGCGATAACCAGCTCGAAGTTGCGACTGGCGTTTGCCCGTGATGCGCGCACCGGGCGTGACTGCGAAGTGGTATGGCGCCGCGGCAAGACGCTCGGCGTCCGCTTCGTCGTCTAGGTCACGCCGCGTGAACCCCGACATTCTCATTCCGGTCTTGATGGGCTGCGCGCTGTTGTGGTGGATCGGCCGCGGTATCGGCTGGACGGCCAAACTCGCCGTCGCCGCCGTCACGCTGGCCGTGATAGCCGCGGTCCTGCTGTTCGAACGCGGCCTGCCGTAGCGGAAGCAGCGTCATGACATCGGTGGCGCGACGAATTCCTGAAAGCCGGGGCGGGCGGAAATCAGCGCAAACCAGCGATCGAGATGCGGCAGTGCCGGCCGCGTGACCCCCTCGACGCCGAACCAGCGCCGCGCATAGGTCCCGATCGCGACGTCGGCGAGGCTGAGGCCTGCGCCTTCGATAAAGTCGCCGGTGGCCAACTGACGATCGACGATCCGCCACTGCACGGCGGCGGCGTCGGCCGCCTGCTGCATCGCGCCGAGGTCGCGTTCGGCGGGCGGCGTTCGCACCAGTCCCCAGAACAGCGGTCGCTCGATCGGCTGCAGTGTCGACAGGGTCCAGTCCAGCCAACGCTCGATGCGCGCGCGGGTCCTGGGCTGGGTCGGATAAAGAGCGGCGGGGCTGGTGTCGGGATGGGTCAGCACGATGTAGCGCATGATCGCGTTAGATTCCCACAGCACGAAATCGCCATCGACCAGGGTGGGAATGCGTCCGTTCGGGTTCATCGCCAGATAGTCGGAATCCGTGGTGCGGCCATATTGCATGCCGGCGTCGGTCCGCGTGAAGCCGGCGTCGCATTCGCGGCAGCACCACAGCACTTTCTGCACGTTGACCGAGTTGGCGCGGCCCCAGATCTGCAACGCAGGGGATAGAGCGGTTGGCATGACAGTCCTCGCAACAGCATGATTGAACGGGTGGTGCCATCCATCGTCGCTGTTCGCAAGCCGTCGTGCCATCCCCCCAAAAGAATCAGGCCCCGCGCGAGCGGGGCCTGATGATCGACGGCGTCAGCAAGGAATCAGCGACCGAAGAACAGCCACAACAGAATAATCACCGGAATCGGCACACCGATCAGCCACAATAAAAGTCCGCGTCCCATCGTCGTCTCCATGATTGAGTTCTCATCATGAACGCGACAGCTCGCTTCGGGTTCCCGTGGGTGATAGAGGTTTTCCTACCAGTGGCCGGTGTTGGCCATCGACATCCAGGGTTCCTGCGGCGGCCGCGCCTTGCCCTTTTGCAGCAGTTCGATCGAATGCAGATCGGGCGAGCGGATGAAGGCCATCTCGCCGTCGCGCGGCGGGCGGTTGATGGTGATGCCGAGCTTCATCAGCCGCTCGCAGGTCGCGTAGATATCATCGACCTCATAGGCGAGGTGACCGAAGAAGCGGTCCTCGCCGTATTTCTCCTCGTCCCAGTTCCAGGTCAGTTCGACCAGCGGCGCGCCGCGGCCCTCGGCCCTGGCCAGCAGCGCCTCATCGTCTGCGGCGCACAGAAACAGCAGCGTGAATCTGGCCTTGTCGTTGTCGATGCGTCGGACTTCCTTGAGACCGAGCGCCTCGGCATAGAATTTCAGCGCCACGTCGAGATTACGGACGCGAAGCATGGTGTGCAGATAGCGCATGTGAAGGCTCCGGATGGTTCGGGGTTGTCAGCGCTGCATAGCAGATCGCGACGGGCAGGGGCAGGTGGTGCACCGGGGAGCGGTGTTGCAAGTCCGTCGCAGGCCGCACGATGCTGGCGCGACCGCACTTGCGAACTCAGATGAAGAACAGTCCGATCGCCACCACCACCATCGCGCAGATGCCGAACTGAATGAAAGCCTGAATCCGGCGCTCGCCTCGGGCGAACTGGGCGTGCGATTTGCCCGTCATGAATTCGTGCAGCAGGTGGCGGTCGGACATGGATGGCTCCGTTTCTGGCTGCATAGAATCTGCGTCGCGAGTCGCCGTCAACCGAAACCGGCTGTGGACAACGGGGACGGTTCAGAAAACGAAATGGCTGTGCCACAGGGTACCGCCTTGAAACCGCAGCGATCGCGTCGCGACTCGTCCGGGCCGCCTTCAACCACATGGCGAACCGCAGCGCGCGCCGGTGCCGTGTCGCCGGTCGGATGTCATCGAACGCCAACATGTTAGCGCAATTGCGCAGGCCCGATAACCTTTAAAACTTAGGTTAAAGCACGAGTCCGATTGCTCGCCCGCACGCAAGCGGTAGGCTTCGTCGGGCGAGGTGCATCATGTCCAGTTCGTTTCATAATGCCGACAAGCAGACCCATCGCCGCGTGATGATTGTTGGAGGCCTGTTCTGCGCAGCTTTCGTGCTGTTCAGCTTCTTCGCTCGCCCGCAGCCGGACAACACCTACGTGTTGCAGAAGGCAGACCGGATCGTGCGGACGGCCGGATCGCCGTCGCCGGCCCGTTGAAACCGACGCATCATACGTCGGAATAATTCCGCGGCAGCACATGCACGTCGCTGATCGGCAGTTTCATCACGCCGGCCACCGCCTGCGCGACCTGTTTCGGATAGGCTATACTGATCGCGATGGCCGCGTCGGCACTGGGCACATAGACGTGGACGACGTCTTCAAAGATCACCCCGCACTCGAAGCCGAGAAACAGCGCGTCATATGCCTCGGCCCCCAACAGCATGTTGAGCTTGGCCTGGATCGCCAGTTGTTCGTTGAAGGCAGGGAGCATGGTCTGATCAAAATCATGGGCGATGAAAAAGCTACGCGCAGGCGACGTCGGAGTTTCGCGTGACGTCCCGGCAAACCGCCGGCTCAAAAATGTTCGAGAATAATATGCTACATATATCCGGATCTCGGGTCGAGAGCAATGCGATGCCTGCCGTCTCGCACGAAGATTTGCCGCGACAGTGCACGGCTGCGCATTGCCCGCTTTGTTCAGTTGCGACTTGCTACCAGACGCAGCCGGGGCTTGATCGACTGCTCCAGGTCGTCCGCCAGGCTGAGCACGCGAGGATCCTTTGAAGTGGCGGCGCAGACCGAAAACTGGCGCACCGAGCGTGCGAGTGCGGCGCGTTCATCTCTGCTGCGGGTCACATCCGGATGCGACAGTCGCTTTACCATTTCGCCGAGCTGGACAAGCAATTCGTCGATGATGCCGTCGATCTTCTGGATGTGCTTAATCACGCTAAACTCCACTTGGCGGTGCGTCGCTCGGACGACGCGGAGGGCTTAAAGCATTGCCGGGAAAATGGTCGTTTACGTGCCTCGTTCCCTCATCGAGTCGCTCATGGCTAATGCATTGTTAACGCGAGTACAGCGAACGCCTTGCGAACATGGAACCCCATCTGAAATTTGACGGCCGCGGAAACCATCAAATTTCGTTCGCGTTATCGGCAGGGGTACGAAATAGGAGATCGCGATGTTCCTGAAAAAGACAGTCTTGATGATGGCGACCGTGGCGACGCTGGGCGCCACCGTGATGGCCGCGCCCGCAGAAGCCCGCGGTCGCGGGTGGGGGCCGGGGCCGGCCATCGGGTTTGGCATCGCCGCTGGCGCGCTGGCTGCCGGGGCGTATGGCGCCTATGGCCCGTACGGCTACGGCTACCGTCCATATTACGCCCCCCGTCGCTACTACCGTCCGGCCTATTATGGCTACGCCCCCCGGCCGTATGCCTATTACGGTCCGCGCTATCATCGGCCCTACGGCTATTGGTAAAACCATTCGCAAACGCCCGGGGCATCGCCCCGGGCGTTTTTCGATGCGCACACGTCACGCCCGCGTCTCAACCCGCCATTGCAGGCAAACTCACTCAGGATCGCGAGGGGTGGCGAATTCGTTCCAGTCGGTGGCTCGAACTTTCTCAATCGTGACGTCGTAGTAATCGTCGCGCTCGCGCTGGAACTTGGCCTGGGTCTCACGGAACATCGCGATGCGCTGCTCGATCGCCGCGCGATCGGCCGAAATCCTGTCTTCGTCCATCTCAAATTCCCGAACTGATTCACATCGCTCTAGATTGAAGCCGAATGCGGCGCCAATCTGCCGAGACGATGGCGGGCGGTGGACAATGCGGAGGCGATCCGCTCACGCCCGATCAAAGGCGCAAGCTCCGGGTTCGGAAGCGCAGTGAACGCTGGTCTGGTCGGTAGCAGGCCCAACAAAAACCCGCCCCACGATCGTGGAGCGGGTTCTATCTCACCCGGAAGGCGAATGTCCGATTAGCGAGGGCCGTTGTCGAACGCGTCTCAGCCGGCAGCGACCAGTTCGAGAGCCTGGTCGAAGTCCCGCATGCGCTCGGTGATCCAATTTTCGTCGGGAGATGACAGCATCAGCATCTCCCGTTCTGCTCGGCGGCAAAATTCCGGATCCGGGTCGATGCTCTTCCACAGTTCGATGCGCGCCTGCAAATCCATTTCGCTCTCCTTTGTGCGCCGTAACTATGCCCCGCCAAAGCAGGAGGTCCGATGAAGACCGAATGACATTTCATCACCGATGTTCTTACTTTGTTCTAGTCAATATCCGGACGTCTGTCCATCTCAAGCCGCGCGTTTTCCCGCCACATTGAAGTCGATCCGACGTCTTATCTTCGCTGACGAAAGCGCCGGGCCGGGGCGTGGCGAATGGCGCACAGCCTGGCGAATTCGATGGGCGATTGCGCACAGCGTTTGAATCTCGCCGTGCCGATCGGTTATAGACGGGCGATCGGGGCGGGCCCCATTGGGTGCAGGGGGACGGCATGGACAAGCAGGCGATGCGCGCGGAAGCCGAGCGGCTGATCCGCGAGACGATGGAGCGCAAGAAGCTGGTCGTGAAGCAGGGTGACACCCGCATCATGGCGGTGTGCGGCAAGTGCGGCGCGCCGAACAAGGTGACAGCGCCCAAGGGCGTCGCCCGCGTCGATTATGTCTGCAAGGAATGCGGACACAAGCAGCACACGCTCTGAAAACGAGAAAGGACGACGCTCACGCGCAACTTTGCTTTGGCAATTGCGCGCCGATCGGCCATCATTCTCGCAAGCTGGCGCATGGCGTCATGCAGAAAATCCGGGAGCGAAACCTTAACGAGTGGGCAGTTATAAGATGCTGCCGGGTGTTGGGGATTGGTGATGCGTACGTGGCTGTTGGGTGTTGCGGGATGTTGGCTCGTGGCGACGCCGTCGCTGGGGCAGACTATTCGGAGTTCGGAACCGTTTTTGCTGGCGCCCTATGAGGTCGCGCTGGTCCAGGATGGTTCATGTTCGATCGGCCAGGTCCTTAAGGTGACCGGCGCGATCCGCGGCCTTCGCCGCAAGAAAATCTGCATCCCGATCGGCGCCATCCAGGCGTCCATCGACGCCGACCGTTAGACGGCATTCGAAGCATTCGGCCAATTCGCCTTTAAGCATTGAGCGACCGCGGGCTTGGCGGGCGGCGCAGCGTTGTTATCCTGCCGTGATGATCCTGCTGGTGCCCGTATCCACTGTCTTGGCGTCCATGCGTGGCGTGCAGCCGGCGCAGGTGATCGATTCCGCCGATGCCTCGCAGCGCGATTACTGGGCGTACCGGCTCAGCGTGTCATCGCAGGATTTGAGCGCAGCCATTGAAGAAGTCGGCCCGTCGGTCGCAGCGGTGCGCCGGCATCTCGGCAAATAGCGCAAAAGCGAAAGCCCCGCCGGGGGAGGACGGGGCTTTCTGAAGTTAGAGCATTGGGGGAAGACTGCTCCGGCCTTACAACCGGCCGCTGCCAGGTTCGTTCCCGAGGCCGCGGCGAATTTTTGCCTGCATGGTTTCGTAATAGGCTTCGCGCTCCGCGTTCATCCGGGCCTGGCGGGCGCGGAACGCCGCCACCCGTTGCTGGATGTCGGTCCGCTCGGAAGCTGGCGGCCGTCGGACCGCCGGCGGCGCTGCGGTTGCAATCGGCACCGGCGTCGAACCAGCGTCCGTTGCCGGCGCCACGGTCAACTTCTCCGCCGGCGCTGCGGCTGCGGCGATCGGCTTAACCCTGTCCCGTAGCAGTCTTTCGATATCCCCCGAGGTCGGAACCTGCGGATGCGCTGCGGCGACCTGCTGCACGAATGCCTGGGTCTGCGCCATCAACCGGTCACGTTCTTCCATCCACGATGGCATGCTGCTCACCTCAAGCCCTGGCTGCATTTCAGCGAATCGACATCCGGACGTCAATCCAAAACCCCCGGCGTGGATAATTGCAGCTGCACCTGCCTCGGCTTTGCCTTGGGGCTTGCGGCGCAGGCGGCTTGCCGTTAGCCCAAGACAAAGGGAGAACATCATGGCCAAAATCGATCTGGATCAGTTGAGCATCGAAGAGCTCGCGACGTTGCGTGATCAGGCCAGCGACAAGCTGGCGGAGAAGGTGGCGGCCCGGCAGGCCGAGCTGGAAGCCGAGCTCGAAAAGCTGGCGCAATACGGCAAGTCGGTGAAGAAGTCGCAGGCCACGCCGGTGGCGAAGCCGAAGAAGGACGATGGCGGCAAGGACGAGCCGTCCAGGGGCGTTCCGGACGCGGCCTGACGCCCGATACGCGGCCGGTGACACCCGCCGGCGGCGCTGCGCGTTAACACCGTCCAACAGCCAACGGATTTCCCGATGATAGCAGCGGACCTGCGCAGCGGCGTCGAACGGCTTGGCGACATGATCGCGCAGGCATCGACCATCGTGCCGTTCACGGGGGCGGGAATCTCCACCGAAAGCGGCATTCCCGACTTTCGCTCGCCCGGCGGGCTGTGGACCAGCAACCGGCCGATCCCGTTCGATGAATTCGTCGCCAGCCAGGACGCCCGCGACGAAGCGTGGCGGCGTCGCTTTGCGATGGAAGCCACCTTCGCCGCAGCCACGCCGACGCGCGGGCACCGCGCGCTGGCGGCGCTGTACAAGGCCGGCAAGATCCCCGGCCTCATCACCCAGAACATCGACAATCTGCACCAGGCCTCTGGTATCAAACCCGCCGACGTCATCGAACTGCACGGCAACACGACCTATGCCGGCTGCATCGGCTGCACGAAGCGTTACGAACTGGCATGGGTGAAGAGCGAATTCGATGCCAGCGGGCATGCGCCAGACTGCACGCGGTGCGGCGAGCCGGTGAAGACCGCGACGATTTCGTTCGGCCAGCAGATGCCGGAAGATGAAATGCAGCGCGCGGCCGACTTGTCGGAACGCTGCGACCTGTTTCTGGCGATCGGATCCTCGCTGGTGGTCTGGCCGGCGGCAGGATTTCCGCTATTGGCGAAGCGCTTTGGCGCCAGGGTGGTCATCATCAACAACGAGCCGACCGATCAGGACGAGCACGCCGATCTCGTGCTCCGCTTCGACATCGGTGAAACGCTGGGACCGTTCGTAGGTAATTGAATCGCGCTGATTCGTCATCGTGCAAGGTTGTTCATAGCCGCGTTCGTTTTTTGTCTTTGCCGGGCAACCGACAGTGTTATCTTCGGCTGCGAGATTCGCGACGCGTCATCATGAATTGTCATCGATGGGCACGCGGGGGCGCTGTCATATCAGACAGCCCGCACATCATTGTGGGATCCGGGGTCATGGGGTCGGACGGATTTGAGTCCAAAGGGTCGGAGGGCATGATACCGGGTTTTACCGGTTCATCCAGGACGTCGCCGACAGAATTTAACGCGACTGATGACCGTCATGCGCTGGACCCGTTTGTGGGCCTGGGCGACGGTGCGGCGGCGGATCTGGTCGAGATCAGCGGCGTGATCAAATGGTTCGATGCCTCCAAGGGATACGGCTTCATCATCCCGGACAATGGCGCTGCCGACGTGCTGCTGCATGTCACGGTGCTCCGCCGCGACGGCTACCAGACCGCCTATGAAGGCGCGCGACTGGTGGTCGAATGCGTGCAGCGGGCGAAGGGCTATCAGGCCTTCCGCATCGTCTCGATGGACGAGTCGACCGCGATCCATCCGGCGCAGATGCTGCCGGCGCGCACCCATGTCAGCGTGACACCGACCAGCGGGCTGGAGCGGGCGCAGGTGAAATGGTTCAACCGGCTGCGCGGTTTCGGCTTCCTGTCGTGCGGTGAGGGCACCCCGGACATCTTCGTCCACATGGAGACGCTGCGCCGTTTCGGCATGACCGAGTTGCGTCCCGGCCAATATGTGCTGGTGCGCTTCGGGCCCGGTTCCAAGGGCATGATGGCGGCCGAAATCCAGCCGGAAACCGGCGCGCCCGGCCTGTCCTCGCACTGATCCTTTATTCGTGATGGCTTGCGCCGCTATCACGCGGCTGTGCGTATCGGTGGCTGGTATTTGTCACCGCCGTCAGGCTAGGGTCGCGCGCCCGGCGCCTGGTCCGGGTTTGCCTGGATAGCGTTCATGAGCCTGCTGCGTTCTTCCCGCCTTCGCGCCCCGCTATTGGCTGCCGCTGCCATGCTGGCCTGGCTCTTCGCCGCCGGCCTCTCGCAGGCCGCCGAGATCCAGCCGCTGGAGATCGTCACCAAGGCCGGCGTGAAGACGTTCACGGTCGAGATGGCCAAGACCGAGAAGGAACGCGAGACCGGGCTGATGTACCGCACGGAACTGGCCGACGGCCGCGGCATGCTGTTCGATTTCAGCCCGGAGCAGCAGGTCTCGATGTGGATGAAGAATACCATCCTGTCGCTCGACATGATCTTCATCGGCGCCAACGGACGCATCCTGCGCATCGCAGAGAATACCGAACCGCAATCGCTGAAGATCATCTCCTCCGGCGGCCCCGCCAAGGGCGTGCTGGAAGTGGTCGCCGGCACCGCCAGGAAGTACGGCATCGCCCCCGGCGATCAGGTTGTGCATCCCCTGTTCGGCAAAAAATGAGGGCAGGGCAGACGCGCCTTGCTGGTCCGCCCTTAAGCGTGTATCGACACCGAACGTCGGGGTATAGCGCAGCCTGGTAGCGCGGCAGTTTTGGGTACTGCAGGTCCAAGGTTCGAATCCTTGTGCCCCGACCATGCTTCCGGCGGCCACGCCGTTGCGCTATAGGCGGCATCGCTGGCCGCGACGTGTTCTCCCATGGCTTTTTGTGATCTCCGCCGGAACCCGTTTCTTTTGTCGCGGTTACTGCCGTCAAAGGAGACCCGCTATGGCCCACACCCTTTCCAACGACCAGATCGATCAACTGAAATCGCTGCACACCGCGTCCATCGACGCGCGAAACGGATATCAGGAGGCTCTTGAGGACGCCGAGGGCCGGGGGCTCACGACGCTGTTCCGTGACATGATCGCCGTTCACAATCGTCATGCCGATGAACTGGGAGCCGCGCTGACGGACGCCGGCGAGAAACCCGATGAGGGCGGTTCGTTCATGAGCACGGTGCACCGCACGATCATGTCGGTGCGCTCGCTGTTCGACGGTCTGGACGAGAGTGTGCTGCCCGGCCTGATCGACGGCGAGGAGCGCAATGTCGGCAAGTACGAGGATGCCAAGAAGCTTGGCTTTCCAGCGTCACTGTCAGGCCATCTGGCGAAGCAGCGCGCCGAGCTGGTCGACAAGATTGCTGCGATGAAGGCCTGGAAGGTTCAGGCGGGGGTCTGACCGATCCGCAGTAGTTAACGATTGGTTGTGAATGTCGATCTACCGTCCCGCGTTGACTGACATGCGGGATGGATCATGAAGCGGACCCTGGTTTTGATGAGCGCCTTGCTGGCCCCGGGCGGCATCGAGGCCGCACCCGGCCAGGTTACCTCGGGCGGCCCCTTGGCGCCGCTGGCCGCCAGCGCACCTGCCGAACAGCCGTCGGCTCCGAGCGCCGCGCCTGCTACCAAGGCTGCGACGGTGCCGTCTGCCAAGCCTGCAGCAACTTCCAAACCCGCCGCAGTGAAGCCGTCTGGTACTACGGCGGCCATCCAGGCCGTGGTGAACGCGCCGGTTCAGCCCGCGGTCGCGCCGCTCGAACAACCGCCCGCGGCGCCCTCGGCTGCGGCCCCCGCAACAACACCGGCCAAGCCTGCCGACAAGGCGGCATCGAACGCCCCGGTCGCCACGCCGGAAAGCCGCTCGGCGGCCTTGCTCGCGCAATCCTCCGAGCCCACCTTCGATGCCGGATCCGCGCAGCGGATCGGCGAGGCGATCGACGCCTATTCCACGATCGCCAAACTCGGCGGCTGGCCGCAGATTCCGGCCGAGGCGAAATTCGCGCTGGGCAGCGCCGGCGCGCATGACGAGATGCTGCGGCTGCGTCTGGTGATGACCGGCGATCTGGCGCCGTCGGAAGCCAAGGGACCCTACAACGCCGGACTGGCTGCCGGCGTGAAGCGTTTCCAGGCGCGACACGGCCTCGCCACCACCGGGACGATCGGCCCGCGGACGCTGACCGCGCTCAACGTGCCGGTCGAGAAGCGGATCCAGCAGCTCGAGGCCTCGTTGCAACGCATCGCCGCGATCGGCTTCCGCTTCGGCCAGCGCTACGTCGTCGTCAATCTGCCCGCGGCCTTTGCCGAGGCGGTCGAGAATGACAAGGTGGTGCGACGCTACCGCGTCATCCTCGGCAAGGCCGACAAGCCGTCGCCGACGGTCACCGCCGAGATCAACAACGTCAATTTGAACCCGACCTGGACCGTGCCGGCCTCGATCACCAAGAACGAGATCGCCGCGCATATGCGCAAGGATCCGACCTATCTCAGCCGGTTGCACATGCAGGTGCTGGACTTCAAGGAGAACGTGCTCGATCCCGCCAGCATCGACTGGGCGGCGGAGAAGCTGCCGAACATCTTCGTGCGCCAGGAGCCCGGCTCCTGGAACGCGCTCGGGCAGTTGAAGATCGACATGCCGAACGCCTATGCGGTCTACATGCACGATACCAACCAGAAGAATTTGTTCAGCGAGGACGTCCGGTTCGAATCGCACGGCTGCGTGCGCGTCGACAATGTCCGCGATCTCGCGGCCTGGCTGCTGCAGGAGACGCCGAACTGGGAGCGCCCGCAGATCGACGCGGCGATCGCCACGGGCGTGAAGCAGAGCGTCAAGCTAGAAAAGAAGGTTCCGGTCGCCTGGATCTATCTCACCGCTTGGATGACGCGCGACCAGATCGTGCAATTCCGCGGTGACGTCTACGACCAGGATGCCCAGCTCGTCGAAGCGACGGCGGAAGAGAAGGCGTTCTTCGACCAGGCGGCAAAGAGCCGGACGAACTGAGGGGCGAGTGCCGCAGAGTCTTTCGTCGTATCTGGCAAGTTGACCCGATCTCCCCATGGTTCGGCCATGAAGTCCGCTCACGACGGTGCTGCTGCGCGACGCAGCCGCTCGTACGCAACCATTCGGTCGACCGCGCGTTCAAGATGCCCAACGAGGAGTTTGAAATGAAGTTGAAATTGATGATCGCCGGTTTGGTTGCGCTCGGCGGCGTGGCGGTTTCCACCGGTTCTGCATCCGCCATGCCAAACGGCCTGGCCTTGCAGGGCGGCGCGAGCCAGTCCGGTCAGGTCGAGCAGGTTCGCCTGGTTTGCGATGAATACGGTCGCTGCTTCCGTCGCCCGAACTACGGCTACGGTCCGCGCTACGGCTATGGCCGTCCGGGTCCGCGCTACGGCTTTGGCGGCGGCTACGGCGGTCCGCGTCGTGGCGGCTGGGATCGCGGCTACGGCTACGGCGGCGGTCGCTGGTAAGCGCACCTGAGTTTCAGACGGCGGGGAGGGCGGTTGCCCTCCCTTTTTCTTGAGCAGGTCGCTGCGAGCGATGCTCAGCCTTGCTTTGGATCGGTTGTCGCCGACGCGCTGGTCGCCGACGTCGTGGTCGCTGGCGCCACGGCAGCGGCCGGCTTCGGCAGCGGCTTGTCCTGCTTCTTGGACCACGAGATGTAATAGGCCACCAGCGTCATCAGCGCGAGGCCGGCGGCGCTGACGAAGATCTGCGAGGCCAGCGAGCCCGAGCTCATCATCAGCAGGAAGTGGCCGACGAAGGACAGGAACACGCCGACGCAGAATACGGCGAGCGACTGCTGGCCGCATTTGATCAGCGGCTGGAACACGCGCCATTCCAGCCCGCGCCATTCCTTGGGCACGAAGCGCGTCACGAAGAACGCGATGATGACGAAGTGCAGCACGCGGTACGGTGCGAGATTGGTCTTGTCGTTCGGGTTGAAGGCATCGAACAGCCAGTCCGGCATCATGTGGCCGTAGTCCGGAAACCGGCCGGCCATCGTCATCACCAGCGAAAACAGCAGATAGGCGACGCCGAAATACAGCAGCACCTTCGACTTGATTACCGAGCGCGATTCGACGGCGCCGCCGAGCGCGAACCAGGCGCCGAACACGAACAGCAACTGCCAGGTATAGGGGTTGAAATACCACTCGCCGGACGGATAGGCGGACAGGTTCCAGCCGAACTGCCGCGCGGCAAAGTACAGCGCCAGCGACCCCAGCATGGTGAGGTCCGGCTTGCGCAGCATCAGCCACAGCACTGGGGGAAAGAAGCCCATCAATATGACGTAGAGCGGCAGCACGTCCAGATTGAGCGGCTTGAACTTGAGCAGCAGGCCCTGGCTGAGGGTCTGGATCGGATTGTCGACGAGGCCGGCGACGTTGAATTCGTTGATGATGTCGGGGTCATTGTAGCGCTGCGCGACATAGCCGATGGCGGCGATATAGATCACGAACAGGATGACGTGGGCGACGTAAAGCTGCCAGACCCGCTTGAACAGCCGGGTCGCGCCGACGATGAAGCCGCGCTCCAGCATCATCTTGGCGTAGACGAAGGAGGCGGTGTAGCCGGAAATGAACACGAACAGATCGGCCGCGTCCGAAAAGCCGTAATTCCGGGTGGTGACCCAGTTGACGACGTTGTCCGGGATGTGGTCGAGGAAAATCGCCCAGTTGGCGATGCCGCGGAACAGGTCCAGCCGGAGGTCGCGGCCCTTCGGGGGGAGTGTGGCGTTTATTTCCATGAGGGCCGTTCGTGCTGATCGGGACCGGGCAATATCGGGCAATACAGCGAACTAAGCAGCTTCTTGCCCCGATTGTCACGACGCCGTGGAAAGAATATACCAAATCACAGGATCCGCCCGATGGCGGAATCGCAGGCAATCCGCGACGAATCAGTATAGTGGCGGCGCCGATTCTACCAATTCGGCGCAATGTCGCATCTCAAGAGGCCGTCTGTTCATGACCGCACGCATCTTCAAGGCCGCCAAGAACGCCATGCAGGCCGGGCTTGCCAAGACCCGCGAATGGCAGCTCGATTACGAGCCGGAGCAGGCGCGGGTGATCGAGCCCTTGATGGGATGGACCTCCTCGGGCGACATGAAGCAGCAATTGTCGCTGCATTTCCACAGCAAGGAAGAGGCGATCGCCTATTGCGAACGCGAAGGCATCGCCTATCAGGTGATCGAGCCCAGGGTGCGCGCGCCCCGCACCATCGCCTATTCCGACAATTTCGCGTTCCGGCGGTCCGAGCCCTGGACGCACTGAGCCACCTGCCAGCGTAAAGCGGGGTTGCGCCCCTCTGGCGCGCAATGACACCATCACGACGGTCGATCAACGGCCGCGTGCCACAAGAAAATAATGCGGGAAACGGAAGACGATGTCGCTTCGCTCGACCATTGATCCCGGATCAATCGATTTCAGGCGCAACGTCGAGGCCATGCAGGCCCAGGTCGCCGAATTGCGTGACAAGCTCGGCGCGGTCGCCGGCGGCGGCGGCGAAGCTTCGACGGCCAAGCACCGGGCGCGCGGAAAAATGCTGGCGCGCGAGCGCGTCGATCTCTTGATCGATCCCGGTACCGCCTTCCTCGAATTGTCACCGCTGGCCGCCCACGGCCTCTATGGCGGCGACGTCCATTCCGCGAGCGTCGTCACCGGCGTCGGCCGGGTTTCGGGGCGCGAATGCATGATCGTGGCCAATGACGCCACCATCAAGGGCGGCACCTATTATCCGATGACCGTGAAGAAGCATTTACGCGCGCAGGATATCGCGATGCAGAACCGGCTGCCCTGCATCTACATGGTGGATTCCGGCGGCGCCTTTCTGCCGCAGCAGGACGAGATATTTCCCGACGAGCGCCACTTCGGCCGCATCTTCTACAATCAGGCGCAGATGTCGGCGGCCGGCATCGCCCAGATCGCCATCGTAATGGGCTCCTGCACCGCCGGCGGCGCCTACATGCCGGCGATGTCCGACGAGAGCATCATCGTGCGCAACCAGGGCACCATCTTCCTTGGCGGGCCGCCGCTGGTGAAGGCCGCGACTGGCGAGGTGGTCACCGCGGAAGAACTCGGCGGCGCCGACGTGCACTCGCGGCAGTCGGGGGTCACCGACCATTATGCGCAGAACGATGGCCACGCGATCGGCATTGCGCGAAGGATCGTGGCGACGCTGAAGCAGCCGGAGCGTGCCGCCTTGAACATGCAGCCGCCGCGCGATCCGCTGTATCCAGCGGACGAGCTCTACGGCGTGATCCCGGCGGACGCGCGAAAACCGTTCGACATGCATGACATCATCGCGCGGATCGTCGACGGCTCGGAGTTCGACGAGTTCAAGAAATTGTACGGCACGACGCTGATCACGGGCTTCGCGCATATCTGGGGTTTTCCGGTCGGCATCATCGCCAATAACGGCATCCTGTTCAGCGAGAGCTCGCTGAAGGGCGCGCACTTCATCGAGCTGTGCTGCCAGCGCAATATCCCGCTGGTGTTCCTGCAGAACATCACCGGCTTCATGGTCGGCAAGAAATACGAGGCCGGCGGCATCGCCCGCGACGGCGCCAAGCTGGTGACCGCGGTCGCCACCGCCAACGTGCCGAAATTTACCGTGGTCGTCGGCGGCTCCTACGGCGCCGGCAATTACGGCATGTGCGGTCGCGCCTACTCACCGCGCTTCCTGTGGATGTGGCCGAATGCCCGCATCTCGGTGATGGGCGGCGAGCAGGCCGCGATGGTGCTGAGTACGCTGCGCCGCGACAACATCGAGGCCAAGGGCGGCTCGTGGTCGGTCGAGGAAGAAGAAGCCTTCCGCAAGCCGACGCGCGACCAGTTTGAAAGTCAGGGCAGCCCGTATTACGCCACCGCGCGGCTGTGGGACGACGGCGTGATCGATCCCGTCGACACGCGACTGGTGCTGGGATTGGGCCTGTCGGCCTCGGCCAACGCGCCGATCGAGCCGACGCGCTTCGGCCTGTTCAGGATGTGATGATGGCCGCACCCGCGCTCTACCGGAAATTTCGCACATTGCTGATCGCCAACCGCGGCGAGATCGCCTGCCGCGTCATCCGCACCGCCCGCGCCATGGGGCTGCGCACCGTCGCGGTCTATTCGGAAGCCGACGCCGGCGCGTTGCACGTCACGGAAGCCGACGAGGCCGTGCTGATCGGGCCGGCGCGGGCCCGCGATTCCTATCTCAACATCGCCAACGTGCTTGAGGCTGCAAAAAAGACGGGAACGGAGGCAATCCATCCCGGCTACGGCTTTCTGTCGGAGAGCGCCGAATTCGCGCAGGCCTGCGCCGAGGCGGGCCTCGTCTTCGTCGGCCCGACCGCCGACATGATCGTCGCGATGGGCTCGAAATCGGGCTCCAAGCAATTGATGGAGAAGGCCGGCGTGCCGCTAGTGCCGGGCTTTCACGGCGAGGCGCAGGACGAGGCGACGCTGGCGGCGGAGGCCGCCAAGATCGGCTTCCCGGTGCTGGTGAAGGCCTCGGCCGGCGGCGGCGGGCGCGGCATGCGCGTGGTGCGTTCGGCCGGCGAACTCAGCGATGCCATCGTCAGTGCCAAGCGCGAGGCCAAGGCGGCATTCGGCGACGACCGCATGCTGATCGAGAAGTACGTCGACAATCCCCGCCACATCGAGGTGCAGGTCGTCGGGGACTCTCACGGTAATCTGGTCTCGCTGTTCGAGCGCGAATGCACGCTGCAGCGCCGCCACCAGAAGGTGATCGAGGAAGCGCCGTCGCCGACGCTCAACGCCGAGCAACGCGAAGCCGTCTGCGCTGCCGCGCGAAAGGCGGCGGGCGCGGTCAACTATGTCGGGGCCGGCACCATCGAGTTCGTCTCCGACGGCTGCGAGGTGTTTTTCATCGAGATGAACACGCGGCTGCAGGTCGAGCATCCTGTCACCGAACTGATCACGGGCATCGATCTGGTCGAATGGCAGTTGCGCGTCGCCTTTGGCGAGACGCTGCCGCTGACGCAGGATCAGATCACGCTGAATGGCCACGCCATCGAGGCGCGCGTCTATGCCGAGAACCCGCACAAGAATTTCATGCCGTCGGTCGGCCGCATCACCACCTGGCGCACGCCGGCCGAAAGCCATGGCCTGCGCATCGACGCCGGCTATCGTGAAGGCGACAGCGTGTCGCCGAACTACGACGCGATGCTCGCCAAGGTGATCGCCTTTGCGCCGACGCGTGAGGCGGCGATCGACCGGCTCAACCGCGGGCTGGAAGACACCGACATCCGCGGCATCGTCACCAACATTCCGTTTTTGTCCGCGCTGCTGACGCATCCGCACGTCCGCGCCAACACCATCGACACCGGCTTCATCGAACGCGAGCTGTCCGCGCTGACGCCCGCCGCCGCGGCGCCCGGCGATCTTGAACTATGCGCGGCCGTGGCAGCGATCCTCCGTGCGGAGCAGGCGCAGGTCACAGCGCCTTCGCCGTGGCAGACCGCCGGCTGGATGCCGGTCGGGCGCCGCCATCGCGTGTTCAAATTCCGCCACGGCGACAGCGTGTATCAGGTGACGCTGGCCTATGGCAGCGGGCCGGCGCAGCTCCTGATCGGCGATCGCGGCTTCGTATTTACGACGTCCGCCGGCGAGACCGGCCAGTTCGATCTCACCCGCGATGGCGCGCGGTCGCGCGTTCATGCGGTGATCGAGGGCCACGAACTCTATCTGCGCACCCGCCATGGCCGTTTCGACATGCATTGGGTCGATCCGTTCGGCGGCGACGACGAGGAGCATGTCGGTGACGACAGGATCGTGGCGCCGCTGCCCGGCACCGTGGTGGCATTGCTGGCGGAGGAGGGCGCGCATCTGGAGAAGGGCGCGGCGATCCTGACGCTGGAAGTCATGAAGATGGAGCAGACCTTGCGCGCGCCGTTCGCGGGCGTGCTGACCAGCCTGCGCTGCCGCGTCGGCGACATCGTCCAGGAAGGCGTCGAACTCGCCATCGTCGAACCCGCAGAAGACAAGACACCATGAGCGACGCTGTCCGCATTGTCGAAGTCGGTCCACGCGACGGGCTGCAGAACGAAAAGACACCGGTCTCGGTCGAGGACCGCATCGCTTTCGTGAAGGCGCTGGTCGGCGCCGGGCTGCATACGGTGGAGGTTGGCTCGTTCGTGTCGCCGAAGGCGATCCCGAAGATGCAGGGATCCGATCGGGTGTTTCTCGGCGTGAAGGATCTGCCCGGCGAATTCCACGTGCTGGTGCCGAACGAGAAGGGCTATGAGGCCGCCAAGGCCGTCGGGGCCGAAGTGGTCGCGGTGTTCGCCTCGGCCTCCGAAGGTTTTTCCCGCGCCAACATCAATTGCTCGGTGGCGGAATCCATCGAGCGCTTCCGGCCGGTGATCTCGCGCGCCCAGGCCGACGGCATCCGGGTCCGCGGCTACGTGTCCTGCGTGCTGGGCTGCCCCTATGACGGCGAGGTCGATCTGCAGTCGGTGGTCGATGTCACCACGACGCTGTGGGACCTCGGCTGCTACGAAGTATCATTGGGCGACACGATTGGCGTCGGCACGCCGAAAAAGGCCCGCGCGCTGCTGCGCGCCTGCGCCGAAGCGGTGCCGATGCACGGCCTCGCGATGCATTTCCACGACACCTACGGGCAGGCGCTGGCCAACATCTACGCGGGGCTGGAGGAGGGCTGTCGCGTCATCGATTCCGCCGCCGGCGGTCTCGGCGGTTGTCCCTATGCGCCGGGCGCGACCGGCAATGTCGGCACCGAGGACGTGGTCTACATGCTGGAAGGGATGGGGATCGCGACATCCGTCGACATGGAGAAGCTGTTGGCCGCGACCAACACGATCAGCGCGCTGATCGGCCGCGCGCCGGTCAGCCGCGTCGCCTCGGCGCTGAATGCACGCCGGAAGTAGGCCGTAGGGTGGGCAAAGGCGCGCTTGCGCCGTGCCCACCACCTTCGTGAGCTTCACAAGCGGTGGGCACGCCGCGTCGCGCTCCGCGCGCCGCGGCTTTGCCCACCCTTCCTATGGCTTACTTGCGCTTCTTGCGGGCGGCGTAGCGGGCGTCGCGGGCGGCCTTCTTTTCGGCTTCCAGCGCCAGTTCGGCGGCGGCGGCTTCTTCCTTCTCCCGCACCAGTCGGGCGGCTTGTTCGGCGGCTTGTTCGGCTTCGCGAATCTTCTGCGCGGCCTTCTCGGCGTCGCGGACCAGCTTGGCCTTGGCGCGCAAGGCTGCCTGGGCTTCGCGCTCGGCGGCGCGCGCCTTCACGGCCGGATCATCGGGACCTGGCTGCGACTTGAACTTGGTCAGAATGTTCTTCTTGGCTTCCATGGCCGCCTTCTGGCGATCTGCGAAGCTGGGTTCCTTGAATCCGCTCATGAACGAGGCCTTGTCGCTTTCTTCGTTTGGGGTGGGGCGGGCGCGGCAGCTCACAGGCGATCACCCGGCGCGGCCAAACTCTGCTGCGGTTTACAGCCCATGGCGCCACAACGCATCAACTATCTGCGATTTTCCGCAAGCTTGCCCGAAAAGCGCCGTGGCAATCGCCTGTCATCGGGCGAATGTGGAAGCAATTCCTTAACCTTTGACCGCGTGGTAAAATATGACCTCTGTTCGTTCTCCAGGAACAAACGAGCATTCGATGAACCGCATGACATGCTCGATCGTCTCATCAGGAACCTTTGGCCGGGCGCGATGTTTTTAGAGAAACCGGAGTTCCGCCATGCGTGCCGCCGCAGACCATGTTTTCCGCAGCTTCCGCCAACCACCATTTACGCAGGATGTGATGTCCGCCGCGGCGGGTGAGGACGCGACGCCAAACCATGCGGCGCGCCTTGCGGCCCAACTGCTGGAAAATTATTGCGACCATCTGGCCGAGCGAAGCCCGGAGACCGCGCACGCTCTGCGCTGATTCCCGGTGGGCCGCATGACGGGGCTTGCGCCGACGCGCGCGGTCGGGGCATGACTGTCCGCCGATCATCCTGTCCCGGAGACATCATGCGACATTTTAAGCGCGCGAGCGCCGCGGCAGCCATCGCCTTGACCGTGGCACTTGGCTCCCTTTCGATCGACAGCTCCCAATCCACCGCAATGGCGCAGGCCAAAGGAAAATCCATGACCACCGCATCAGGCCTCCAAATCGAAGACACCGTCGTCGGCACCGGCGCGACCCCGGCCAAGGGCCAGACCTGCGTGATGCACTACACCGGCTGGCTCTATGAGAACGGCGTCAAGGGCAAGAAATTCGACTCCTCGGTCGATCGCAACGAGCCGTTCGAATTTCCGATCGGCATGTCCCGCGTCATCAAGGGCTGGGACGAGGGCGTCTCCACCATGAAGGTCGGCGGCAAGCGCACGCTGATCATTCCGCCGGACATGGGCTATGGCGCGCGCGGCGCCGGCGGCGTGATCCCGCCGAATGCCACGCTGGTGTTTGACGTCGAGCTGCTCGGCGTCAAGTAAACGTCACCTCAGCGAGACCAACGAGCGCGCGGCCATCCGGCTGCGCGCTTTTTTTGCGTCGCATCACTGTGACGACAGAGCGCGATGAAGTTGCTGAGGGCTTATAGGCTTGAGATGAACCGCTTCTCTCACAGCCGTCATTGCGAGGAGCCCTTGCGACGAAGCAATCCAGCTCTTGCCGAGTTTGCGGCTTTCTGGATTGCCGTGTCGCTTCGCGCCTCGCAATGACGGGCTGATGGGCCGTTTCAATTCAAAATAATCAGAGCTTCTTGATCGCGCGCTTGGCGGCGGTCTCGGCGGCTTCCTCGGTGTCGCAATCGTCCTCGGTGACGAAGCCGAGCATCGTCTTGCCCTTGATCGTGTTGCTGGCGCTGACCTTGGGGCTGATCGATGCCCGCCACAGGCCGGGACGGCGCTGGAACGTCAGGATCGAAAACTGCGACAGGTCGGCCATGCGCGGGATCTCGGTGCGGAGGAGGGGCCGGCGGACCGGCCTGCGCGGTGTAGCGCGTCGCTGCCACGGCCGCAATCCGGGCCTGTCGCGGCAGTTAACGCAGGCTGGCGAACTGCGCCGGCGGCGCGGTGCGCAGTTCCAGCCCGCCGGATTGCTGCGCGGCGAGCAGGAACGCCGCCATCGCCAGCGGCAGCGCCAGGAATCTCGTGATGCAGTGAATTGACCGCATATCACGGCCTCCCGGGATGACTACTTGAGGTAGTATCATCCCGGTTTATGGTTAACCGGCCGTTACGAAGGCGCCGGGGTTAGTTGGTGGTGACGGTCTGGATCACGCTGGCGGTGGGCCGCGCATTGCTGCTGCGCACCGGGCCGGCCTTGCTCTGCATCAGCGTGGCGACCGCGGCGTCATATTGCGGCAGCGAGACGAAATTGTCCTTGGCCTTCATGTGCACGACCTTGTAGCCGCCGGCCTGCAACTGCCGCAGCAGCTCGGGCAGCGCCTGCGCGGTCGACTTCTGGAAGTCGTGCATAAGGATGATGCCCTTGCCGGTTTTCTTCAGCTTGGCCATCACGCCGGAGATCAGCACCTCCGGCTTGTGGATGCGGAAATCTTCCGAATCGACGTCGATCGAGAACGCCGCGACGTTGCGCTCGCCGAGATAGGTGGTCAGTTCCTTGGTCTGGCGCAGCTGCGGGAAGCGGAAGAACGGCGAGATCGGCTGGCCGGCCGCCAGCACGACGGCGCTGAAACCCTTTTCGATCTCGTCCTTGGCTTCCTGCACCGGCTTGATGGCGAGGTTGACGTGGCTCCAGGTATGCGCGCCGACCGTATGGCCGCGCGCCAGCACCTGCCGGAGGATTTCGGGATGCCAGGAGGCATGCTTGCCGACCGGGAAGAACACCGCCTTGAGGCACTGCGCGTCGAGCGCGGCCAGCACGGCCGGGGTGTTCACCGGCCACGGGCCGTCGTCGAAGGTCAGCACGACTTCGCTCGGCTGCAGGAAATCATAATCGCGGTATTGCGACAGGCCGAGGCCGGGGCCGCCGGTCGTATCGATCTGCACGGTGCGCGAGATGCCCATCGCGCCCGGAACGTTGCAGGATGCCTGCACCGGGGCCGGCGCTTCGCGCGACGGCGTGGTCGAGGCGGGCTGAACCGTGGGGGCGGGGGCCGAGGTCTTGTCGGCTTCCGCCTTCGGCCAGCGCGCGGAGATCGCGCCGGTGGTCAACTCGCCCTGATCGCCCTTGGCCGCCACATTGGCGACCGGCGCCGATGACGACATAAATTTGCTGGCGCCAAACCCGACCGCCGCCACCGCCAGAACGCCGCCCGCCGCCAGAACCGCTACCCTACGCATCACCAACTCCCGCTGCGGACATACTCACCGCCAAGATTACGTTCGGTGAAAATGGTTAAGCGGGGGTTGCGGGCGGCTGGGGCGGGGATGAAATGTCGCATCCCCGGCGGGACTTAGTAATAATTCGGGAAGAGTTGGTCGAGAAAGCTGCGCTGGTGCTCGACGTACACGCCGGGCTCGCCGGTGCGCAGATCCTGCACATAATGCGGCGGCGCGTTGACGTAATAGGTCGGCGGCACCTGGCGGATCGCATAGGCCGGATGGGTATGGACATGCGCGCGGTGACTGCGCGCGCGGTACGGCGCGTCGCGATAATCGGCGGCGGACGCCGCGGTCGAGCACAGCGCAGTGGCGATGATGAGAAGATGAACGGGGCGCACGGGATACTCCAACAGGTCGAGGGCCGGATCGCCGGAGGGTAGAGCGGTTTGGTTAAGGAACGCCGTAAGCGGCCGGTGCGGCCGGATCCGGGGGGCCGTCGCCGGCGTCGGCCGCCGAGTGGCGGCTCGGGCGTGGGGGGAGGCGGACGGCGCGGAGGTCCGCCCGCTCGAGCGCCCCTCGAGCAAGAGCCTGCAACCTGTGAAAAGCCGCTGTCCGGCCGGGCTCGGACGCTGATTTTTCCAGAAGGCGGTGCTAGAAGACCCCGACGGTCCCATAGCTCAACTGGATAGAGTAACGGATTTCTACTCCGTGGGTTGCAGGTTCGAATCCTGCTGGGATCGCCAGTCTTTTCAGAACCTAGCCCGGGCGCCTGTCGTCGCTCGCCGGGGTACGATCCGACTAGGCTTGCTTCAAAACGAAGCATTGCAGTGAGATCCGTATCCAGAGCAGACTGAAGACCGCATTTTGAGAGATGAACCGGCTATCCTGCCCCTCACCCACCGGGCGGAACGGCCTGCCTGACATAGACAGAGCGAGCTCAATTATGTTCGACGAAATCGGTTTTCCACGCGGCGCCGAGTCGGACGATGCCGGGCTGCCTGCGCTTTATCATTTTGTCTACTGCAGCCGTGCCGCCGACGGCGTCGATGACCTAGAGGTCGGACGTATTATCGAGCGGGCCCAACGCCACAACCGCGCGCACGGCATCACCGGAATGCTGGCTTTCGGCAGCGGCGTCTTTTTCCAATGGATCGAGGGGCCCGCCGCCGAGGTACAGAAGTTAATCGCAAGCCTGCATGGCGACTCGCGCCATTACGATATCGTCGCTCTGGACCAGAGTGAAGAGAAGCGCGAGCGTCTGTATCCGAACTGGGGGATGGAGAAGGTCGAAGCCGAGGATATCCGCGCGGTGCTGGAGGACGCGCTCGAAAGCGCCGAAGACGATAACAACGTCGCGACACTGAAGCGTATTCTCGATCAACTAGCCTCGGGGCCGTTTGATCCGCTTCCGTTCAGCACCCAACAGCCTGCTTGATATCGTTTAGGCTCGGCCTAAAAAGCCATCCCTATCGCGGCCCTTTGGCGCGGCTGCCTTGATGCTGAGGCGTCACATGGTTGAATATCTCAAACAGAGATCATGAGATCGACGGTGTGCAGTTGATACCGAGCGCCAAGATGCGGCGTGCCACCGCCCCTCAATACTCCACCATTTTCTTGTAGATCCAGCGGCGGCCGTCGTGGCGGCGCCAGACCTGGCCGCGCAGCAGCTGGCCGTCGATCGAGCGGCGGGGAAGCGTGACATGCCAGAGGTGCCAGATCGCCGCCCAGGTCGGGTGCGGCCGCAGTTTCAGGATCCGGTAATGCGCCTGCTGGCTCGTCATCATGTCTCGACCTTGCGGGATGAGGCGGCGCGCCGGCGCAATATGATCGCCGGGGTCTGCCGCCATTGGCCGGCTGAATGCCCGGCCGCCAAACCTACCGTGGCGTCGGCGGGGCGCAACGAAAGCCGGGTGTTAAACTAACCGGTCAACCTTACCGGGCCGCGGGGCGGCCGGCGGCGGACGGGCAGGCCGGCTGCCGCGAAATGGCCATTGGCTATCTGCGCGAATGCCTGCTACGGGTGTTCTGACATAACCAGGAGAGTTAACGTGACGACAGGCGTGGTAAAGTGGTTCAACGCAACCAAGGGCTTCGGATTCATTCAGCCGGACGACGGCAGCAAGGATGTCTTCGTGCACATCTCGGCTGTTGAGCGCGCAGGCCTCAGCTCGTTGAACGAAGGCGACAAGGTCTCCTTCGAAGAGCAGGAAAACCGTGGCAAGACCTCGGCCGAGAACCTTCGGGTCGGCTAAGGTTTCGACCTAGATGCGTTACCAAGCCCGCCTTAACCGGCGGGCTTTTTCGTTTACTCTGGGCTTTGCCGCTGTTTACCCGGCTTTTCGGCCCCCGGGGACCGGTTTCTGACGGGCCTCGATTCGCGCCTTTCCGGCTCGACGCCTCCGCCGAATCACCGGGCTTCCAACCTATCCCGCCGGCGCGCTGAAACTTCCGCCAGGATTTCGCCCGGACGCCGCGAACCTGTCGCGTGGCCATGCGACCAATGCACACATCAGCTTTGCGTTCGAAACCGGGGGACGCCATGATGCGCGAAAAGCCGGTCGCGGCTCTGGTCCGTTCGTCACAGCGATTCGCACCGAACGCCGTTCGTCTTCGTCCGTGCAGGGAGTTTTCGATGATTGCTCTGGTTCGCGCCGTCAGCCTTTGCGCGGCGCTGGTGTTCGGGATGGTGCAGGCGGTGGCCGCCGACAAGGCATTCCGGCGCGATGACCTGGCGGATTCCGCCATCAAGCTGGAGGCGCAGATCAAGAGCGAGGCCGGGCCGGTGTCGAAACCGGCGGCGACGCTGCGCAGCGATGCCGACGCCGCGTTCCGGCGCAACGATACCCGCGCCGGACTGACCACGCTCGGCCAGATCGTGGCAACCGCGCCGGAAGACAGCGCCAACTGGCTGCGGCTGGCCAAAACGATCTTCCAGATCCGCCCGGCGACCTCCACCGAAACGACCTTCCTGCTGGAGCGTGCCTCGACCGCGGCCTACATCGCCTATCAGCGCGCCGGCAATCCCGGCGAGGAGGCGGAGGCGCTGGCCGTGCTCGGCCGCGCGATGGCCGACCGCAAATTGTGGCGCCCGGCGCTCGATACGCTGCGGCTGTCGCTGGAGCTGCGCGAGGTCGCCGACATCCGCGGGCAATATGAGAAGCTGCGCGACGAGCGCGGCTTCAAGCTGCTGGATTACACCGTGGATTCGGATTCCGCCTCGCCGCGGGCCTGCTTCCAGTTCTCCGAAGACCTCGCCAAGCGCGTCGATTTCGCGCCGTTCCTTTCGCTGGCGGGCAGTGACCGGCCGGCGATCACCAGCGAGGACAAGCAGCTCTGCGTCGAAGGCCTCAAGCATGGCGAGCGTTACAACATCAATCTGCGCGCCGGCCTGCCGTCGACGGTGAAGGAGACGCTGCCGAAATCGGCCGAGTTCAACATCTATGTCCGCGACCGCAAACCCTTCGTGCGCTTCACCGGCCGCGCCTATGTGCTGCCGCGCACCGGCCAGAAGGGCATTCCGCTGGTCTCGGTCAACACCCAGGCGGTGACCGTCAACGTGTTCCGGATCGGCGACCGCAACCTCATCAACACCGTGATCGGGAGCGACTTCCAGACCGCGCTGAGCAGTTACCAGCTCGACAGCCTGGGCTCCGAGCGCGGCATCAAGGTGTGGAGCGGCGAACTGGCGACGGCGCTGACCCTGAATGCCGACGTCACCACGGCATTCCCGGTCGATCAGGCGATCGGCGAGCTGCAGCCCGGCGTCTATGTGATGACGGCGGCGGCGAAGGGGCCGGGCGCCGGCGGCAATGACGAAGACGGCTCGCTGGCGACGCAGTGGTTCATCGTCTCCGACATGGGCCTCACGGCGTTTTCCGGCAATGACGGCATCCATGTCTTCGTCAATTCGCTGGCCTCGACCGCGCCGGTCGGCCGCGCCGAGGTTCGCCTCGTCGCGCGCAACAACGAGATCCTGGCGACCAAGAAGACCGACGATTCCGGCCACGTCCTGTTCGAGGCAGGGTTGGCGAAGGGCGAGGGCGGGCTGTCGCCGGCGCTGCTCACCGTCACCAGCGAGAAGGCCGACTACGCCTTCCTCAGTCTCAAATCCAACGCCTTCGATCTCTCGGATCGCGGCGTCTCCGGCCGCGCGGTGCCGGCCGGGGCCGACGCCTTCGTCTATGCCGAGCGCGGCGTCTACCGCTCCGGCGAGACGGTGTATCTCACCGCGCTGCTGCGCGACGGGCAGGGCAATGCCGTGACCTCCGGCCCGCTGACCTTGGTGGTGGAGCGACCGGACGGCGTCGAGTTCCGCCGCGCCATATTGCCCGACCAGGGCGCCGGCGGCCGCAGCCTGACGCTGCCGCTGAATTCCGCGGTGCCGACCGGCACTTGGCGGGTCCGCGCCTTCACCGATCCGAAGGGGTCCACGGTCGGCGAGACCAGCTTCATGGTCGAGGATTACGTTGCCGACCGAATCGAATTCGATATTTCCAGCAAGGACAAGCAGATCTTTGCTGACAAACCGGTCGAGCTGAAGGTCGATGGCCGGTTCCTGTATGGCGCGCCGGCCTCGGGGCTGGCGCTGGAAGGCGACCTCTTGGTCGCGCCCGCCGCGGGCCGGCCGGGATTCGCCGGTTACCAGTTCGGCGTCTCCGACGACGAGACCGAGAGCAACGAGCGCACCCCGATCGAGGATCTGCCGGAATCCGACGCCAATGGCGTGGCGACGTTCCCGGTCAGCCTGCCGAAGCCGCCATCCTCGACCCGGCCGCAGGAAGCGCAGATATTCATCCGCATGACCGAGGCCGGCGGCCGCGCCGTCGAGCGCAAGCTGGTGCTGCCGGTCGCGCCCTCTGCTGCGATGATCGGCGTGAAACCGCTGTTCAAGGACAAGAACGTTGCCGAGGGCGACAAGGCCGGCTTCGACGTGGTGTTCGTTGCGCCCGACGGCACCGCCCTTGCGCGCCCCGGGCTGCGCTATGAGCTGCTCAAGATCGAGTCGCGCTACCAGTGGTATCGCCAGAATTCGACGTGGGACTACGAGCCGGTGAAATCCACCAGGCGCGTCGCCGATGGCGAGATCAACGTCGCCGCCGCCACGCCGGCCCGCATCGAGCTGCAGCCGCAGCCCGGCCGCTACCGGCTCGACGTCAAATCGGCCGAGGCGGACGGCCCGATCACCTCGGTGTCGTTCGACGTGGGCTGGTATTCCGACGGCAGCGCCGACACGCCGGATTTGCTGGAGACCTCGATCGACAAGCCTGAATATGTGTCCGGCGACACCATGACGGTGTCGGTCAACGCCCGGACCGCGGGACGCCTCACCATCCATGTGCTCGGCGACCGGCTGCTGACGACGCAGAGCGTCGAGGTTAAGGAAGGCCCGGCGCAGATCAAGCTGCCGGTCGGCCGCGACTGGGGCACCGGCGCCTATGTGGTGGCGACCTTGCGCCGGCCGCTCGACGCTGCCGCCTTGCGGATGCCGGGGCGGGCTATTGGCCTGAAGTGGTTCGGGATCGACAAGAAGGCGCGCACGCTGGACGTCGTGTTGTCGCCACCGGCGCTGGTGCGGCCGAGCACGACGCTCAAGCTGCCGGTCAAGCTCGGCGGGCTGGCGCCCGGCGAGGACGCCAAGATCGTGGTCGCAGCGGTCGACGTCGGGATTTTGAATCTCACCAACTACAAGCCGCCGGCGCCGGACGATTACTATCTCGGCCAGCGCCGCATGACCTCGGAGATCCGCGACATCTACGGGCAATTGATCGACGGCATGCAGGGCACCCGCGGCCAGCTCCGCACCGGCGGCGATTCCGCGGGCGCCGAGCTGCAGGGCTCGCCGCCGACGCAGAAGCCGCTGGCGCTGTATTCGGGCATCGTCACGGTGGCCGCCGACGGCACCGCGCAGATCGAATTCGAGATCCCGGAATTCGCCGGCACCGCGCGCGTGATGGCGGTGGCCTGGACCGCGACCAAGCTCGGCCGCGTCACCACCGACGTGACCGTGCGCGACCCCGTCGTGCTGACGGCGACGTTGCCGCGCTTCCTGCTGAGTGGCGACAAGGGCACGATGTCGTTCGACCTCGACAATGTCGAAGGGGCCGCGGGCGATTACACGATCTCGGTGAAAACCTCCGGCCCGGTGAAGGTCACCGGCAACCCCGCCACCACCGTCCGGCTCGCCGCCAAGCAGCGCTCGTCGATGGCGCTGGCGATCGATGCGTCGGGAGCAGGGACCGCGCAGCTCGACGTCGATATCAAGGGGCCCGGCGGCCTGACGCTGGCCCGGCACTATGCGCTCGACGTCAAGGCGGCGACACAGATCCTGGCACGGCGCTCGATCCGCACGCTGGCCAAGGGCGAGAGCCTGACGCTGACCTCGGATATGTTCTCCGACCTCGTGGTCGGCACCGGCGGCGTGTCGCTGTCGGTCAGTCTGTCGACGGCGCTCGATGCGGCGACCATCCTGAAGGCGCTGGATCGCTACCCCTATGGCTGCTCCGAGCAGATCACCAGCCGGGCGATGCCGCTGCTCTATGTCAACGATCTCGCCGCGGGTGCTCATCTGGCGATGGATACGTCGATCGACCAGCGCGTTCGCGACTCCATCGACCGGCTGCTGGCGCGGCAGGGTTCGAACGGTTCGTTCGGCCTGTGGTCGTCGGGCGGCGACGATTCCTGGCTCGATGCTTACGTGACCGACTTCCTGACCCGGGCCCGCGAAAAGGGCTTTGCGGTGCCGGACGTGCTGTTCCGCGCCGCGCTCGACCGTATCAGAAACTCGGTCGTCAATGCCGAGGAGCCGGAGAAGGACGGCGGCCGTGATCTCGCCTACGGCCTCTACGTGCTGGCCAAGAACGGCACCGCGCCGGTCGGCGACCTGCGCTACCTCGCCGACACCAAGCTGGACAAGCTGGCGACGCCGATCGCCAAGTCCCAACTCGCCGCCGCGCTGGCTCTGGTTGGCGACAAGACCCGCGCCGAGCGCGTCTATGCCGCGGCGGTGGAAAGCCTCGCGCCAAAACCGGTGCTGAGCTTCGGCCGCACCGATTACGGCTCGGCACTGCGCGACGCGGCGGCTCTGGTGTCGCTGGCCAGCGAAGGCAACGCGCCACGGGCGACGCTGACGCAAGCTGTCCAGCGCGTCGAGGCCGCGCGCGGCCTGACGCCGTTCACCTCGACGCAGGAGAACGCCTGGCTCGTACTGGCGTCGCGCGCGCTGGCCAAGGAAGCCAACACGCTGGCGCTCGACGTCAATGGCTCGCCGGTGAAGACGGCGCTGTACCGCAGCTACAAGGCGGCGGAGATGACGGGCCAGCCGGTCAGGATCACCAATACCGGTGATGCGCCGGTGCAGGCGGTGGTGTCGGTCTCCGGCTCCCCGGTCACGCCGGAGCCTGCGGCTTCCAACGGCTTCAAGATCGAGCGCAACTATTTCACGCTCAGTGGCGAAGCGGCCAATCCGGCCAAGGCGAAGCAGAACGATCGCTTCGCGGTGGTGCTGAAGATCACCGAGGCGAAGCCGGAATACGGGCACATCATGGTGGCCGATTATCTCCCCGCCGGCTTCGAGATCGACAACCCGCATCTGGTGTCGTCCGGCGATACCGGCACACTGGACTGGATGGAGGACGGTGCGGAGCCGCAGAACACCGAATTCCGCGACGACCGCTTCACAGCGGCGATCGACCGCAAGAGCGACGACAAGGCAGTGTTCACGGTCGCCTACGTCGTGCGCGCGGTGTCGCCCGGCAAATACGTGCTGCCGCAGGCCTTTGTCGAGGACATGTACAACCCGTCGCGCTATGGCCGCACGGGGACGGGCGCCATCGAGGTCGCGAAGGCGAAATGAGCACCGTCACTCCCGATGGCGCGGAGCCGCCGCCACACGCGCCGTCATGGCCGGGCCTGTACCGGCCATCCACGGCAGCGCGTGAGGTCGTGGATGGTCGGCATAACGCCGGCCATGACGGGCGCGGAGGGCGGCGTCTCATCAAAACGACAGCGATCGCTGCGGCAGTCGCCGTCATTGTCGGCGTAGTAGCCGCCGCCTGGGTGCACTCCCTCGGCCCGCTGCCGCTCGCGCAGGCCAAACAGATTTCTACCACCGTCGTCGACCGCAACGGCAGACTGCTGCGCGCTTATGCGATGGCCGACGGCCGCTGGCGGTTGCCGGTCAACGCTAAGACTTCCGTCGATCCGACCTATCTCGATCTGCTGCAGACCTACGAGGACAAGCGCTTCCAACAGCATCACGGCGTCGATCCGCTGGCGCTCGGCCGCGCCGCGCTGCAATTCGTCAGGCGCGGCCAGATCGTGTCCGGCGGCTCCACCATCACCATGCAGCTCGCTCGACTGCTGGAGCCGCGGCAGCAGCGGTCGTTGACCGCCAAGATCCGCCAGGCGGTGCGCGCATTCCAGCTCGAGCAGCAGCTCTCCAAGGACGAGATCCTCGACCTCTATCTCGAACTCGCGCCATTCGGCGGCAATCTCGAGGGTATCCGTGCGGCGTCGATTGCCTATTTCGGCAAGGAGCCGAAGCGGCTGTCGCTGGCGGAGTCCGCGCTGCTGGTGGCGCTGCCGCAATCGCCGGAAACGCGCCGGCTCGACCGCCATCCCGCCACGGCGCGGATCGCGCGCGACCGCGTGCTGGATCGCATGGTGCGCGAGGGCCGGGTGTCCGCGGCGGATGCATCGCAGGCCAAGGCGGTCGCCGTGCCGAAGCTGCGCAAGCCGATGCCGGTGCTGGCGCCGCATTCGGCGGACCAGGCGATCGCAACCATCAAGGACCGGCCGATCATCCGGTTGTCGCTCGATGCCGGCATCCAGCGCGCGCTGGAGAGCCTCGCGCGCGACCGCGCCGCGGCGCTGGGATCGAACATCTCGGTCGGCATCATCGCGGTCGACAACGACAGCGGCGACATCCTCGCCCATGTCGGCTCGCCGGATTATTTCGACGACCGCCGCGCCGGCCAGGTCGACATGACCCGCGCGGTGCGCTCGCCCGGCTCGACGCTGAAACCCTTTATCTATGGCCTCGCCTTCGAGGATGGCTTCGTGCATCCGGACAGCCTGATCGAGGATCGCCCGGTCCGCTTCGGCGCCTACGCGCCGGAGAATTTCGACATGAGCTTTCAGGGCACGGTGCCGGTGCGCAAGGCGCTGCAATTGTCGCTGAACGTCCCGGCGATCGCGCTGCTCGACCGCGTCGGCGCCAGCCGGCTGTCGTCGCGGCTCCGGCAGGCCGGCGGCCATCTGATATTGCCTTCCGGCGAGGCGCCGGGGCTGGCGATGGGTCTCGGCGGCGTCGGCATTACGCTGCGCGATCTGGTGCAGCTCTATGCGAGCCTGGCGCGTGGCGGCAGCGGCAAGCCGTTGCGCGAAATCCTGCAAGCCGATGGCGGCGACGACCGCGAGATGCTGCGGCTGATGGACCCGGTCGCGGCCTGGCAGGTCGGCCATGTGTTGCTCGGCACGCCGCCACCGGAGAACGCTGCGGCCAATCGCTTAGCCTTCAAGACCGGCACCAGCTATGGCTACCGCGATGCCTGGTCGGTCGGTTTCGACGGCCGCATGACGATCGGCGTCTGGGTCGGCCGTCCCGACGGCGCGCCGGTGCCCGGCCTGGTGGGGCGCACCGCCGCGGCCCCGATCCTGTTCGATGCCTTTGCCCGCACCGGCAAATTGCCGCAGCCGCTGCCGAAGGCGCCGAAGGGCGCGCTGATCGCCAGCAACGCAAAACTCCCGCTGCCGCTGCGCCGGTTCCGGCCGTTCGGCGACCTGATCCGGCCCGGCGGCGAGCAGGCGCTGCGCATCCAGTTCCCGCTCAATGGCTCCCGGATCGACGCCGGTTCGGGCGAAAACCCGCTCGCGGCGATGCCCGTCAGGGTCGCCGGCGGGGTCGCGCCGATGACCATGCTGGTAAATGGCACGGCCGTCGGCGAGATCGATGGCCGCAGGCAACGGCTGATCGATCCGCCCGGGCCGGGCTTTGTCCGGCTCACCGTGATGGACGCCATGGGCGCGGCGGACACAGTTGTGGTCAGAATTCAATAGTTGGGCGACCGGCGGTTGTCCGGATGGCGGTTTCGGCGTAAGCGACAGTCATGTCCGAGACCTATGCAAGACCCCGCTTTGGCGCGCCGCGCGAGCCGAAAACCCGCGTCAATCCGGGCCGCGGGCTGGTGCGCGTGCTGGATTTCGTCACCAGGAGCCACGCCTGGTCGATTGCGTTCCTGACGCTGGTCGGGCTGCTGTTTTTCTTGCCGGGCTTTTTCAACATTCCGCCGATCGACCGCGACGAAGCCCGCTTTGCGCAGGCTACCCGGCAGATGGTCGAGACCAATGATTTCGTCGATATCCGCTTCCAGGACGAGGTGCGCTACAAGAAGCCGGTCGGCATCTACTGGGTGCAGGCCGCGGTGGTGGAAACGGCCGGCGCGCTCGGCCTGCCGCGCGCCCAGGCGCGCATCTGGCTGTACCGGGTGCCGTCGCTGATCGGCGCAATCGGCGCGGTGCTCTTGACCTACTGGACGGCGCTGGCCTTCGTGACGCGGCGCGGCGCGGTGCTGGCCGGGCTCATCATGTGCAGTTCGGTGCTGCTCGGCGTCGAGGCGCGTCTGGCCAAGACCGACGCGATGCTGCTGCTCACGGTGGTCGCCGTGATGGGAGCGATGGCGCGGGTCTATCTGGCGTGGCAGCGCGGCGAGGAATTCGCGAAGCCTTCATGGTCCGAGCCGGTGATTTTCTGGACGGCGATGGCCGGCGGGATCCTGCTGAAGGGGCCGCTGATCCTGCTGTTCATCGGGTTGACGATCCTGGCGCTGGCGATCATGGACCGTTCGGCCGCCTGGCTGTGGCGGCTGCGGCCGGGCATCGGCGTGGTATGGACGCTGCTCCTGGTGCTGCCATGGTTCGTCGCGATCTTCGTGAAGTCCGGCGACGCCTTCTTCGCCAATTCGCTGGGCGGCGACATGCTGAGCAAGCTGGCCGCGCAGGAGTCGCACGGCGCGCCGCCCGGCACCTATTTCCTGCTGTTCTGGGTGACGTTCTGGCCCGGCGCACCGCTGGCCGGGATGGCCGCGCCGGCGATCTGGCGGGCGCGTCGCGAGCCCGGCGCGCAATATCTGCTGGCCTGGCTGGTGCCATCCTGGATCGTGTTCGAACTGGTGATGACCAAGCTGCCGCATTACGTGCTGCCGCTGTATCCGGCGATCGCCATCCTGATCGTCGGCGCGCTGGAGCGCCGGGTGCTGGCCCGCTCCTGGCTGGCGCGCGGCGCCTCGTGGTGGTTCACGGTTCCGGTGCTGACCGCGGTGCTGGTCCTGATCGGGGCCATCATGGTGGTGCGCCATCCGGTGTTCCTGGCCTGGCCGTTCGCCGGCGCGGCGTTGTGCTTCGGCCTGCTTGCGTGGTGGATGTATGATGACAACCACGCGGAGCGCTCGTTGCTCAATGCGGTAGTCGCGGCACTGTTCATGAGCGCGTCGTTCTACGGCATCGTGATGCCGGCGATGAAGCCGCTGTTTCCCAGCCAGGAGATCGCGCGGGCGCTGCGCAATGTAGTCTGCGTGGGACCGCTCGCGGCGGCTGCCGGCTACCATGAGCCGAGCCTGGTGTTCATGACTGGCACCAAGACATTGCTCACCGACGGCTCCGGCGCCGCCGATTTCCTCGGCCAGGGCAGTTGTCGCTTTGCGCTGGTCGAGGCGCGCTCGGAACGCAGCTTCGCGCAGCGTGCCGACGCTATCGGGCTGCGCTACGACGTGGCGACGCGCATCGAGGGCTATAATTTCTCGCAAGGGCGCGCGGTCTCGGTGGCGATCTATCGTTCCGAAGGCACCCGGTAATGCCCGCGAAGGAAGCGGCCGAGCCGGCCGGCTATGTCGCGCGGCTGATCCGCTTTGTCGGCCTGTCGCTGGCGCAATTGGTGCGTTCCCCCACCCATTCGCGCCGCGCCGAGGCCGGCCGGCACTGGGCGCGGCGCTCGCTCGGGCTCACGCTCGTCGCGGCCGCGGCCATCCTGGCGCTGATGTTTGTGATCGATGCCTATGAGATCGCGCTGATGCCGCCGCGCGGAACCGAATGGCTGTGGCCGGTGCGCTCGATCACCGCGTTCGGTAAGTCGGAATATGTGCTGTGGGCACTGTTCGCGGGGCTGGTGCTCGTCGCGCTGGCGGCGCCGCGGTTGCACGGCCTGTCGCGGGCGACGCTGGCGAGCTTCGGCACCCGGCTTCAATATGTCTTCTTCTCGGTGCTGTTCGCCGTTCTGGTTGGCGAACTGCTGAAGGGCGTGATCGGCCGCGGCCGTCCGTTTGTCGGCGGCGAGGCCAATCCATTCAATTTCCAGCCTTTCGCCTGGAGCGAGACCTATGCCAGCTTCCCCTCCGGTCATGCCACCACCGCTTTTGCGCTGGCCTTCGCGGTCTCCGCGCTATGGCCGCGGCTGCGCACCGTCATGTTCGTCTACGCGCTGGTGATCATCGGCAGCCGGCTGCTGCTGCTGGCGCATCATCCGAGCGACGTCGTCGGCGGCGCGCTGAATGGCGTGATCGGCGCGATGGCAGTGCGATACTGGTTCGCGGCCCGACATCTGGCGTTCACGATCCACCGCGACGGCCGCATCGAACCGCTGACCGGACCATCGGCCGAACACCTCAAAAGGGTTGCCCGCGGCGTCATCGCCCCATAGAAGCGGGGCTTGCTGCGGGCCGCCAAAGGCGGGTTCCGCAGCGCCACCCAACCCAAGAGCCCTGATTTGTCGTCTTTTGACACCATTCCCGTCGATGTCTCGATCGTCGTTCCGGTTCGTAACGAGCAGGACAATGTCGCGCCCGTGATCGCAGAGATCGGCGCGGCGCTCGACGGCCGCTTTGCCTATGAGATCATCTACGTCAATGACGGCTCGACCGACGCTACGCCGCAGCGGCTCGTCGAATTGATGCGAGCGCGCGCCAATCTGCGCCGCATCGACCATGCCGTCTCGTCGGGCCAGTCGGCGGCGGTGCGCAGCGGCGTCCGCGCCGCGCGCGGCGCCATCGTCGCAACGCTGGATGGCGACGGCCAGAACAATCCGGCGTTTCTGCCGGATTTGATCGCCGCCGTGCAGGCCGGGGCAGGCCGGGTCGGCCTCGCCGCCGGCCAGCGCGTCGGTCGCAAGGACACCGGTTTCAAGAAGATGCAGTCGAAGATCGCCAACCGGGTGCGCAGCGCGGTGCTTAGCGACGGCACCCGCGACACCGGCTGTGGCCTGAAGGCGTTCCGCCGCGACGTGTTTCTGTCGATGCCATATTTCGATGGCCTGCACCGCTTTTTGCCCGCACTGGTGCGCCGCGAGGGTTTCGAGATCGCCTATGTCGATGTGATCGACCGGCCCCGCCATTCCGGGATTTCGAATTACGGCTTCTTCGATCGGTTGTGGATCGGCATCATGGACCTCGCCGGCGTGTGGTGGTTGATCCGCCGCAAGCGCCCGACGCCGGTCGCAACCGAGTACAAATAATGCTGATTCAATATGGCCAAGAGCTGGGCGA
Organism: Tardiphaga sp. vice154; assembly: GCF_007018645.1. Lineage (NCBI taxonomy): Bacteria > Pseudomonadati > Pseudomonadota > Alphaproteobacteria > Hyphomicrobiales > Nitrobacteraceae > Tardiphaga > Tardiphaga sp. vice154. The sequence goes on along the minus strand of NZ_CP041399.1, from coordinate 3,177,566 downwards.
CTATCTCTACGATGTGTTTGTCGCCAAGTTCGATTTCTGGCTCGCCTTCGGCTTGGTGGCGCAATTGCTGTTCACCGCGCGGTTCCTGGTGCAGTGGATCTCCAGCGAGCGCGCAGGCGCCAGCGTGGTTCCGATGGCGTTCTGGTTCTTCTCGATGGCCGGCGGGTTGATGACGCTGGTGTACGGCATCGCCAAGCGCGAGCCGGTGATTATCCTCGGCCAGGCGTTCGCCACTGTCATCTACGTCCGCAATATCATGCTGATCATCAAGAACCACGCCAAGGGTTCGAAGACGCTGGACAGCTGATCAGCTTGCGGCGGCTTGCTCGCTGCGTTCGGCGACGTTCATCCACCACTGCCGGACCACGTCCGGGCTGGTGAGCTGGATCGTCGCGGAGGCATCGATCTGCGTCTTGCGATAGCGGCTCGCGGTGATGCCGAACCGGGCACGGAAGCTGCGGCTGAAATGCGCCTCGCTCTTGAAGCCGAGATCGGCAGCAAGCCGCGACAGCCGGCGCGTCTCGAGCGGATCGCTGAGCGCGGCCTGGACGGCGAGCAGCCGTCGCTCCTGGACATAGCGCATGATGCCGCCGTGACTGGCAAACAGTCGATACAGCGAGGCGCGCGAAATTTCGAGCTCCAGCGCCAGCCATTCCGGCGACAATTCCGGCAGCGCCAGATTGTCGCGTATCACGGCTTCCATCAGCGCCAGCACGTTGGCATCGGCATTCCTCTGTTCGACCAGCGAATCGTCCGGAGCCGGCGCGAGCAGTCTTTTAAGGAAGGCCACGGTGTCCGCGACCGTTGCTGCAATATCGTCTTCGCGCAACTGGGCGCCGCGTTCATGGAGCCCCTGAATATGCGCCGCCAGCAGGTCGTTGCGGAACGGATCAAGGCGCGGTTTCAGGTTTTCCAGCGCTCCGTCGCCCAGCAGCTTGCGGGGCACGATCAGCGACAGGGTGGTGGATGCAAAAGCCCGGGTTTCGATCGGGTAGGCCAGATCGATGATCGCGACCTTGCCGGGGCCGATCGCCGTCTTGTGCCCGGAGACGGTGCCGTTGAAGCCGCCGCTCAAATAAAGATGCAGCAAGATGTGGCCCGGGGTCGCACTGATTCGCTGCGCCTCCCGGATGAAATCCTGCGCGTTGAAGATCACCTTGGCGATGATGATCTGGCCAACAATCACACCTGACGCCGACCCCGTCGGGGTTTTCCTGGAGGGGCCGCATGCACGCGGCTCAAATAACGGTGAGATCACCGCGCTCCAGGTCTCAAAGGCGTTCGCCGCGTCCAGCCCGGTGGTGACGTAATAAAGTCGCGGAAGGCTGGACATGCGTAAACCGGAAATCTGCTGCACCGAGCGCCGAGAACTTTTGTTTCGGCTCCACCGAGACGAGCGATTCTGGTTCGTCCGGTCGAATGCTGCCATGTTGCATATGGCAACGCCGGATGTCAGCCCTGTATCTGCAGGACTTTAGTTGTGGTGAACTTTTCCTGACGTGCGGATCATTCCGGTTCGGCTTCGCCTGTGGCGCCGAACTACGTTTCGCATGCTGCATTGTCCCGCCGGATCGAACTGAGACGCTGGGTCAAGTCAAAGCGCACGCGGGAAGCCCCAGCCTCAACATCGCGCTGTCTATCAAACGCGCCGCCGTATTAGAACGCAAAACAGGCTGCGGTTTGCGACTGCCTGTCGTCAACCGAACTGTCACATCGGTACTTCTCGAAACTGCGTGCGCCGGGCGTCCTGCGACGTCCAGCGCTGGTGATGGAGTTGGTTACTATGCGTGCATATCGGCGCTATCGCGATCTTTCGAAGCTGCTGTTGTGCACGACGATATTAAGTAGCGCTGCCGTTCCAACCGCGTTGCACGCGGCAGGACCGGATGCGGTGAACCCGTCCCGGGCCGCTAGAAAAACGAATGGATCGCTGACCGCCGATCAGCAGCGTGAACTGGCCGGCGCGCTGCGACAGGGAGAGCGCACCCTCATCGCGCTCGCCTATGACAATACGTACCGTCAACCCGGCCTTCGCGACCCGATCGTCCGCCATGTCGCCCGCTTGGCTCCTGCGGCCTTGCGGGATGTCACCACCGCTGCCGATTTGGGGGTTCTGACCTCAGGCCAGCCCATGACACTGGCGCCGAACGCCGCCCAGATCCTGGCAACAAGAAGCATCGGCGCCTCGGGCGTCGGTGCGAGCGCCTATGAGGCGGCGTCCAGCCCCGTGAACGTGCCGCGCGCGGCGGCGGGTTTGCCGTCCACCTTTCTGCAGACATGGAATCTGGATCTGATTCAGGCCCAGGCCGCCTACAACCGCGGCTTCACCGGCCAGGGCGTGACCGTCGCTGTTGGCGACAGTGGATTTGACGTTACCAACGCCGCGCTCGTCAACAAGATGAACATTGCGCTGGGACGGAACTATCTCGTTCAGGCCGGCGGCACCTATAATCCCGCGGAGCTTACCCCGCAGGTCGCCACCGAGACCGACATCCATGGCTCGCACGTGGCGGGCATCATCGCCGCGGCGAAGGTTGCCGGCGTCGATATGCATGGCGTGGCCTACGACAGCAACATCATTCCGATCCGCACCATCGTGGCGCGTGGCGCAAACTACACTTACGGGCCTGGCATCGATCCCAACGCCGCGCCGCTGGATTACGTCGCATCGCTGCGCGACGTGATGACCTATAATGCCAGCTATGGACCCAACGCTCCCGACGCGCCGCAAACCGTGTGGTCGCTGGGCACCGGTCCGAACGAGACCGAAGCCCGTGCGGTTCTCAACGTTCTGAAGGCCGGCAAGATCATCGTGGCGGCGACCGGCAACGATCGCAAGGATCACCCGATCGCTGCGAAAAACCCGAGCGGCATGGCGCTTTATCCCTACATTCAGCCTGCGCACGCCGCGACAGGCGTCTATGACGATGGCGGCACCGGTCTCGATCTGGCGCTTTATCAGCAACAGGCCGGCCTGATCATCGGCGTGATGTCTGTCGCCAGCACCAAGGCGCCAGCCTGGTATTCGAACTATTGCGGCGTGACGGCGAGCTGGTGCGTGGCAGCGCCGGGCGGCGACGATGGCGTCGGGCAGATGGTGTATTCGACCGTTCCCAACAACACCTACGGTTTCGCGCAAGGCACCTCGATGGCGGCGCCGACGGTGTCCGGCGCGCTGGCGGTGCTGATCCAGGCCAATCCGACCTATAACGCGCAGGACCTGGCCCGCTTGCTATTCTCGACCACCGAAGATCTCGGCGCTGCCGGTCTCGACGCCATCTTCGGTTACGGCCTGATCCGGCTCGACCGGGCGACGGACGGTCCGACGGCACTCGCCGCCAATGCCAATGTCGCAGTCGCCGCCGACACCACTGCTTACTGGAGTCGATTGCTGACGACGCAAGGCGACTTCACCAAGTCCGGCGACGGCATTCTGACGATCGCCGGCCGCACCAATGCCGGTGGCAACGTGTTCGCAGCGATGGGCACGCTTGCCGTCGACGGCACGCTGGGCCTGACGGTCGGCAAGACGCTGAACGTCGCGCAACCCGCGACGCTGGCCGGCTTCGGTACCGTGAACGGCAACAGTTTCATCGCCGGCACATTGTCGCCGGGCAAGATGGCCAACATCGGTGACCTCGTCGCCAACAATGTGGTCGCGCCCGGCACCGTGCTGGCCGGCAATTCGGTGGGTTCGCTGACTTTCAACGGCAATGTCACGCTGGCCTCGACCGCCACGACCAGGATCGATATCGACGGTACCCTGAATGTGCCGGGCGGGCCGGGCACCTATGACAGGATCTACGTCACCGGGGCCGGCAACGTATTCTGGGCGGCCGGGACCTTGACGCCGGTGCTACGCGGCAGCGTCGGCACCGTCAGCAATTACACGCCAGCGATCGGCACTGATTTCGCCTTCGTGCAGGCCACCGGTGGCGCCCGCACCGCCGGCACCTTTGCGTCGCTGATCCAGCCGACCTCCGGCCTGCCGGCCAATGGTCGCTTTGATCTGATCTACGGGACCACCGCGATCACGCTCACGGTGACGCCCGCCAGCTTCTCTGGACTGGCCAATGTCGATCAGCTCGGCGCGGGTTCGCGGTCGGTCGCGGCCATTCTCGACAGTGAGCGCGCCGGCGCAGGCGCGATGCCGACGGCGAACGAAAAGGCCCTGTTCGACGCGTTGTATAATCTCGACACCGAGGCGCAATTCGACAAGGCGCTGTCGCAGCTCGGCGGCCCCGGCCAGCCGGCGGTTTCGAGCGCGCCGTTGCAGGCCTTTGCCGGCTTCCTCGGCGCGGTCGGCGACCGCCAGGATACGCTCGCGCTGGGCGGCCAGCAGGGCCAGAACGGCGCTGCGCAGTCCTTCGCAATGTCCTATGCCGGCCGCAATGTGATGAGCGCCGAGACGGCCGCCAGCAATGCCTTCGCCAGCCTGACGCCGGCGGAGAACCCGCAGGACGGCTGGAGCGTTTGGGGGCAGGGCTTTGGACGCAGCAGCCGGGTCGGGGATTCCGGCGAACTGGCCGGCTCCAAGGCGGTCAGCGGCGGCTTTACCGTCGGCGCCGATCGCGCCTTCGCCAACAACCTGATCGCCGGCGGCGCGTTCGGTTTCGCGCGGACGTCGGCGACCTCGACCGACATTCGCGGGACCTCCGACACCTATGCCGGCGCCGCCTATGCGAGCTGGACGCCGGGCGCAGCCGTGGTGGATTTCCGTATCGCCGCCGGTCCCAGCCAGATCTCGACCACCCGCCAGATCATGCTGACGAGCTCCGCCCTGCAGGGCAGCACCAACGGCATCGGTCTCGGCACCTCGCTGGAAGCCGGCTACCGGATCGCACTGGCACCGGACGTATCGCTGAAGCCGTTTGCCGGTGTCAGCTGGCAGGGCTTCCGGCGCGACGGCTACAGCGAAAGCCAGTTGCCGTTTGGCCTCGTCTACGCCGCGCAAACCTACGACAAGCTGACCACCACGGCCGGTCTGGCCGCCAGCGCGCGGCTGCGCACGTCCGATGGTGCCACGCTGATGCCGGAACTGAAGCTCGGCTGGGGCTATGACCTGCGCGATACCACGCTGGTCAGCAGCGCCGCCCTGCTGGATGAAAGCTTCAGCGTTTCAGCCGCGCAGCCGGGCCGCAACGCCGCACTGGTTGGCGCCAAGATCTCCGGCTGGCGGAGCGAAAACTTCCGGCTGTTCGCCGCCTATAATGGCGAATTCCGCGGCAATGCCGAGAGCCACCAGCTCTCCGGCGGGGCGCGGTTGAGCTGGTAGCATCGACGGACCCGTTGAGGTCACGGAACGAGCGCCGCCTGCCTAATGCTGCCGTCCAGGGGGGCAGGCGTCAGCGCGCAGCCGCGCGGAGCGCGGCGAAGCCGCGTTCCAGGTCGGCCTTGAGATCGTCCGTGCTTTCCAGCCCGATATGCAGCCGCAGCGCCGGGCCGCCCGGCGCCCATTCGGTTGCGGTGCGATAGGTCGCGCAGTCGAACGGGATCACCAGGCTTTCGAAGCCACCCCACGAATAGCCCATGCCGAACAGTTTGACGGTGTCGAGCAACGCATCGACGGCCGCCTGAGACACCGGCTTCAGGGTAATGCTGAACAGCCCGGAGGCACCGGTGAAATCGCGCTGCCAGATGGCGTGTCCGGGATGGCTCGGCAACGCCGGATGCAGCACGGCGAGCACTTCCGGCCGTGTCGCCAGCCACTGCGCCATCTCGAGTCCGGAGCGCTGGTGATGCGCCAGCCGCACCGCCATCGTGCGCAGGCCGCGCAGCGCCAGGAATACGTCGTCCGGCCCGGCGCAGACGCCGAGCAGCTTGATGCCTTCGTCGACCAGCGGCCAGGCGCGGGCGTTGGCCGAGATGGTGCCGAACATGATGTCGGAATGGCCGCCGATATATTTGGTGGCGGCCTGGATGCTGATGTCGACGCCCTGTTCGAGCGAACGATGGTACAGCGGCGTCGCCCAGGTATTGTCGTCGATGACGAGAGCGCCATGCGCGTGGGCAATCCCGGCTATCAAGGGCACGTCGGGCATCTCGAAGGATTGCGAGCCCGGCGCCTCGACCATCACCACGCGGGTGTTGGGTTTCAGCAGCTCCTTGATGCCGGCGCCGATCAGCGGATCGAAATAGCTGGTTTCGATGCCGAGCCGCTTCAACATGCCGTTGCAGAAATTGCGGGTCGGCCGGTAGGCGCTGTCGCTGACCAGCAGGTGATCGCCGGATTTGAGTACCGAGAGGAGGGTGGTGGAGATCGCCGACAGGCCGGACGGCACCAGGCCGACGCCGGCGCAGCTCGGGCCTTCCAGCGCCATCAGGGCTTCCTGCAGCGCCTTGGTGGTCGGCGTGCCATGGCGGCCGTACTGGAACTCGCCGCGATGGGCATGCAGCGCCTCGGCGCTCGGGTACAGCACGGTCGAGCCGCGCACCACTGGCGGGTTGACGAAGCCCTTTTGCGACACGGTGTCGCGACCGGCGGTGACCAGTTCGGTCTCGATGGCGAGGGAAGCGGTGCCGTGATTGTCGTTTGAAGCCATCATGGATCCGTCGCAGGTGGGAGAAGTTGGCCACAGCCCGAGGGCGCGGGACGTCCGGCAGGCGGGCTGGCTCGGACGCCCCACCTAACAGGACCGGGAAGATCACCGTCAACCCCTTGACCGCGCTGCCGGATCGTTCTGTGATAGCGCGCTGTTCCTCGCTGCCTGTCGCGGGGCCTGCCACGAATTCCAGTGAATTGCCCGATCAACGGTCCCGCTTTGACCGATTCCCGGTCCGGCCGGGCTTTGCGTTGGCCGTCGGGATCGTTAGGTTGCCCTTTTGGCGCGGCGATCAAGCCAATGCTCCGGACGTCCCTGAAAGGCTTTGCCATGAAACGCGCAATTTTGCTTTGCACCCTCGCCATGGCCGGGCTTTCCGCGCAAGCGGCCTCGGCGCAGACCCTGAAGACTGTCAAGGACCGCGGCATGCTGTCCTGCGGCGTGAGTTCCGGCCTGCCGGGCTTCTCGGCGCCCGACGACAAAGGCAATTGGGCCGGCTTCGACGTCGACATCTGCCGCGCCGTGGCGGCCGCGATCTTCAACGATCCGACCAAGGTCAAATATGTGCCGCTGTCGGCCAAGGACCGTTTCACCGCGCTGCAGTCCGGCGAAATCGACGTCTTGTCGCGCAACACCACCTGGACGCTGTCGCGCGACACCTCGCTCGGCGTCAACTTCGCCGGCATCACCTATTATGACGGCCAGGGATTCCTGGTGCGCAAGTCGCTGAAGGTCAACTCCGCCCTGGAACTGAACAGCGCCTCGGTCTGCGTGCAGACCGGCACCACCACCGAGCAGAACGTTGCCGACTACTTCAAGGGCAACAACATGAAGTACGAAGTGATCGCGTTCGGCACCGCCGATGAAACCGTCAAGGCCTATGAGGCCGGACGCTGCGACGTGTTTACCTCCGACGTCTCCGGCCTCTATGCCGAACGCCTCAAACTCGCCGTTCCCGCCGACCATGGCGTGCTGCCGGAAGTGATCTCCAAGGAGCCGCTGGGGCCGCTGGTGCGCCATGGCGACGACCAGTGGCTCGATGTCGTCAAATGGACGCTGTTCGCGCTGCTGAATGCCGAGGAGCTCGGCATCACGCAGAAGAATGTTGATGACATGGCGAAATCGGACAAGCCGGAGTTGAAGCGCGTGTTCGGCACCGACGGCAATCTCGGCGAGACGCTCGGCCTGACCAAGGACTGGGTGGCGCGCATCGTGAAGGCGACCGGCAATTATGGCGAGGTGTTCGACCGCAACATCGGCGCCGGCTCCAAGCTCGGCATCGCCCGCGGCCTCAACGCGCTGTGGAACAAGGGCGGCATCCAGTACGCCCCGCCGATCCGCTGAGCCTGCCGCAGCAGCCGCCAGCGGCCATGACCACTGAAGCAAGACCGCCGCCGTCGCAGTTCGCCGCAAAGCTGCGACGGGCGCTGGGCGGGCAGGCGGGCTGGAGCGGCTTTGCGGCGCAGATCCTGTTCGTCGCCCTGTTGGTCTGGATCGGCTACGAGATCGTCGCCAACACGCGCGTCAACCTCGCCGCGCAGGGCATCGCCTCGGGTTTCGGCTTCCTCGCCAACACCGCCGGCTTCGGTGTCAGCCAGTCGCTGATCCCGTATTCCGAAACCGACAGCTACACGCAGGTCTTTCTCGTCGGCCTCGTCAACACGCTGGTGGTGTCGGTGATCGGAATCTTCTTCGCCACGATCATCGGCTTTGCGGTCGGGCTCGGGCGGATGTCGCCGAATTGGCTGCTGGCGCGGATGGCCGGCGCCTATATCGAACTGATCCGTAACCTGCCGCTGCTGTTTCAACTGTTGTTCTGGTATCTTGCGGTGCTCGCCACGCTGCCGAGCCCGCGACAGAGCATTTCGCTGTGGAACAGTTTCTTTCTCAGCAATCGCGGCTTTGGCGTGCCGAAGCCGATCGCAGCCGCGGGCTTCGATGCGTTTGCGGTCGCGATCGTCCTTTCGATCATCGCTGCGCTGCTGTTGCGCGTCTATGCGCGACGAACGCTGTTTCAGAGCGGCCGCGTGATCCGGATATGGCCTTATGCCGCCGCGCTGCTGATCGGTTTGCCGGTGCTGGCCGTGGCGCTGTTCGGCAGACCGGTGACGTTTCAATATCCCGAACTTCGCGGCTTCAATTTTTCCGGCGGCTCGCGCGTGATTCCCGAATTTGTCGCACTGGTGCTGGCGCTGTCGACCTACACCGCGGCCTTCATTGCCGAGATCGTTCGCGCCGGCGTGCAGTCGGTGCACAAGGGGCAGGCTGAGGCGGGAGCGTCGCTGGGCCTAAGTCGCGGCGCTACGTTGCGGCTGATCGTGGTGCCGCAGGCGCTGCGCGTGATCCTGCCGCCGCTCACCAACCAGTATCTCAACCTCACCAAGAACTCGTCGCTGGCCGTGGCTATCGGCTATCCCGATCTGTTCTCGGTGTTCGCCGGCACCACGTTGAGCCAGACCGGCCAAGCGATCGAGGTGATCGTCATCACGATGGGCGTCTATCTCGCCATTTCCCTGATCACCAGCGCCATCATGAGTCTTTACGGCTGGCGTTTCGGCCGGACGCAGCCCGCATGAGCGAGCCCGCCTTCATCTCGAACCAACTGATCCCCGAGCGCGCCGCGCCCGTGAAGACGACCGGCGTAACCGGCTTCGTTCGCAACCGCCTGCTCAATTCACCGACCAACGTGCTGCTGACCATGACCTGCCTCCTGCTGTTGTGGTTCAGCATCGTTCCCGCGGTGAAATTCCTGCTGATCGACGCGGTCTGGACGGGCCGGGATCGCACGGCATGCCTTGCCGAAACCACCGGCCGGGCGGTCGGCGCGTGCTGGCCGTTCGTGCAGGCCAAGTTCAGCCAGTTCATCTATGGCTTCTATCCGCAGCCGGAGCGCTGGCGCGTCAACCTGACGTTTGGACTCGCAGCGCTGCTGTTGCTGCCGCTGCTGATTCCGAAACTGCCGGCCAAGAGCCTGAACGCCGGGCTGTTCTTCATCGCCTTCCCGATCGTGGCGTTCTTTTTGCTCTATGGCGGCGGCATCAGGGGTTTCGGCATCGCATGGAGCGAGGCCGCTCTGGCCAGCTTTGCCAACGCACTGGTCGACGGCGGCCAGCAACTCGCGCAAGCGACATCGCTGCCGATGCTGTCGGCAGTTCTTCGCGGGCTGGGCGGGTTGATCGAACTGACCGGCTACGGTTTGGCGATCCTTTTGTGGCCGCTGACGTTCCTGCGGAAATTCATCGAGAGCTCCAGCCAGCCGGTATGGGCCGACTTTCTCGCCACCGCACTGATCGTGTCAGCGATCATGTTTCTCGTCGGCGGCGGTTTTCGCAATGGCTGGCGGGCGCTGATCGCGAGCCTGACCACTTTCGCGGGGATCGCGATGGTGATCGCGATCCTGCGGCTCGACCGCCAGGGCCTGCCGGTCGTCGCCACGCGGATGTGGGGCGGGTTGCTGGTCACGATGGTGGTGTCGGTCACCGGTATCGTCGCCTCGATGCCGGTCGGCATCGCGCTGGCGCTGGGCCGGCGTTCCACCATTCCGCTAATCCGGGTGTTCTGCGTCGCCTTCATCGAATTCTGGCGCGGCCTGCCGTTGATCACGGTGCTGTTCTTTGCGACCTACATGCTGCCGCTGTTTCTGCCCGGCAATTTCACCGTCGATGGTCTGGTCCGCGTGCTGATCGGCATCGCGCTGTTCGCCGGTGCCTACAATGCCGAAGTGATCCGCGGCGGCCTCAACGCGATACCGCGCGGGCAGGCCGAGGCGGCGAGTGCACTGGGTCTGTCCTATTGGAAAACTACCGGTCTCGTGGTGATGCCGCAGGCGCTGCGCCATGTCATTCCCGGTCTCGTCAACTCCTTCATCGCGATGCTGAAGGACACCTCGCTGGTGTCGATCGTGGCGCTGTTTGACCTGCTCGGGCAGTTGCGCGCGTCGTTTGCCGATCCGACGTGGTCGACGCCCAGCACGTTATTCACCGGCTTTGCGTTCGCCGGCATGATCTACTTCGTGTTGTGTTTCGGCATGTCGCGCTATTCCCTGTTCGTCGAGCATCGTCTCAATGCTCACCGGCGCAATTGAGTCTCATGGCCATGACTGCGAACCCGATCGTCTCCATCGCCGGCCTCAATAAATGGTTCGGCGATTTCCATGTGCTGCGCGACATCGATCTCGATGTCGGGCGCGGCGAGCGCATCGTGATCTGCGGACCGTCCGGCTCCGGCAAATCGACGTTGATCCGCTGCATCAATGCGCTGGAGGAGTTTCAGGAAGGCTCGATCAAGGTCGACGGCATCGAGCTCGGCCCCAATTTGCGCCGCGTCGACGACGTCCGCCGAGAAGTCGGCATGGTGTTCCAGAGCTTCAATCTGTTCCCGCACCTCACCGTGCTGGAAAACTGCACGCTGGCGCCGATCTGGGTGCGCAACATCCCGAAGAAGGACGCCGAGGAAGCGGCGATGAAATATCTCGAGCGCGTCCGGATACCGCAGCAGGCCCATAAATTTCCCGGCCAGCTTTCCGGCGGCCAGCAGCAGCGCGTCGCGATCGCGCGCGCGCTGACGATGAACCCCAAGGTGATGCTGTTCGACGAGCCGACATCGTCGCTCGATCCCGAGATGGTCAAGGAAGTGCTCGACACCATGGTCGACCTCGCCGAGGAGGGCATGACCATGCTGGTGGTGACGCACGAGATGGGCTTCGCCAAGCAGGTCGCCGACCGCGTTGTTTTCATGGACGCCGGGCAGATCATCGAGGCCGACACGCCGGACGAGTTCTTCGCGCATCCCAAGCATGAGCGGACGAAGCTGTTTCTGGGGCAGATTTTACGATAGTTGCCCAGGGCCTTCATTTTGAGGGAAGGTTGCCGCGACATCGTGGAACCAAAGCGCGGCCAGGACGTCGCTATGCTGAATATCACCTCAATTGCGTCTTTCCAGCCCCCGCCACCGAGGCCAGCGTTTCTATGATCTTGTGCCGAAAACCATCTCAGTTCTGGCGACGGGCGCCATGACACCCAGGATCGCCATCATCGGATCCGGTCCGACCGGCATCTATACGCTCGCCGGTCTGGTGGGCCCCGGACTGCCGCTCTCCATCTCGATCTTCGAGGTCGAGGCGGACGCCGGCAAGGGCACGCCCTATCATCCGGACATCAACGACCAGGCCATGCTCGCAAATATCGCCAGCATCGAACTGCCGGCGATCTGCGAGACGCTGGTCGAGTGGCTGCGTCGACAATCGGACGCGGAATTGCAGCGCCTCAACGTCGCCCGCGACCGCATCAGGGAGCGGGAATTCTACCCCCGGGTCGTGCTCGGCGAATTTTTCCAGTCCCAGTTTCAGCAGTTGATCGCCAAGGGCGTGGCCAACGGCCACACCATCGACGTCAAGTCGCGCCACCGAGTCGTCGATATCCGGCTGCAGGAAACCGAGATCCAGCTCACCGTCCCCATGCCGGACGGCGACCGCAAGGACTACGCGTTTGGTCATGTCGTCATGGCCACCGGGCACAACTGGCCAGAGTCGACCGAGATCAAACCGGCATTCTTCATGTCGCCATGGCCGGCGCCGGCCCTGAAGAAGATCGGACCGTGTTTCGTCGGCATTCTCGGCACATCGCTGAGCGCCATCGATGCGCTGATCACCGTGTCCACGGCGCACGGCGTGTTCTATCTCGACGCGGGTGGCCAGCTTCAGTATCAGGGCGCGGCGGACAGCGAGGCGTTCCACGCCGCGCTGATGTCGCGCAAAGGCTTGCTGCCCGAAGCCGATTTCTACTGCGAGTATCCCTACACGCCATTGCAGATCTGCACGGGTGAAGCCGTTGCCGCGCTGATCGCGCGCGGCAGCGCCAACCTGCTGGATGACGTCTTCGACCTGTTCAAGCGCGAACTGGTAGCGTGCGATCCCGATTATGCGGCAAAGATCGGGCTGTCGTTGCTGACGGTGGATACGCTGGCGTCGGCCTATTTTGCCGAGCGCGAGGCCCGCGATCCCTTCGTCTGGGCCGCGGCTAATCTCGCGGAGGCCGAGCAGAACAAGGCCAATGAACACACCGTGCCGTGGCGCTACGCGATCCTGCGCATGCATGAGATCGTCGCGCGCGCGGTACCGCATCTCGACCAGGACGACCTCAAGCGTTTCCACGCAAAATTCAAGTCGGTCTTCGTCGACGACTATGCCACCGTTCCGCACCAGTCGATCCAGCGGCTGCTGGCGCTGCGGCGGGCGGGCAAGCTGGAAATTCTCAAACTCGGCAGCGACTACAAGCTCGACACCGAAGGCGTCACGCATGGCGCGGTGGTCCGGTTCGACGGCAAGACAGTCGCGTTTGATGCCTTCGTCGACGCGACCGGCCAGGCGTCCATGTCAGCGACCGATATGCCGTTTCCGAGCCTGATGGAGCAGGGGGTCATCAAGCCCGCCGCCACGCCGGAGGGGGCGGCGTTGATCACTGCCGAGACGGAGGAGGCATTCACGCGCACCGGCGGCGTCGATCTCGACGAGGCGTTCAGGCCAAAATTCTCCGACAATCTGTGCAATCGGCTGTATTGCGCGGCAATTTCCTTTCTGCTGCATAAGCTGCCGTTCGTTCAGGGCATCACCAGCTCCCACGAGATAGGCGAAATTGTCGCGCGCGCGATTCTCGACGAGACCGGTGGCGATCAGCGGGCAGGAGCCGGTGCGCTGGAGAGTGCCTGATCGGGCGTATCGTCGATGAAGACGTCGTCGCCCTCATTCAGGGTGCCCGTGACATCCACCGTGCAATTGATCCCGAGATGACGTTTGTTGTGTCGCAGGATGCTCCGGAGAACTTCCGGATCGTCTTCAACGCCGGGCTGCGCGATAAACGTAATGCCGCAACGTGTCGTTTCCTCCTCGGCCCGCAATCCGACTGCGCCGAGGCGCAGGCTCTGGCCGATCCAGTTCTTCTCCACGAAGCCGGTGGCTTGAACGGTCTCGATCAGTACCGTGGGACGGAAGCGTCGCACGTCGATCGCGTCGGTCTGCCGCACTTCCGCAAGCCGGCGCAGTGACGCCGTCGTGAGCACATGCACGGGGAAATGCGGATGGCGCTGCCCCGTCCGCGGAAAATCAGTGTAGCCGTCGATCGCTTCGTGAGCCGCAAGCACGGCGTCAAAGCCGAAGTAATCCGACAGCAAACCGTTGAGCGCCCGGTCGTCCACCGGGCGACACAGTCCGTCTGGAAAAGTGATGGTCGGCAATTGTCCGGCGATGCTGTGGGCCTGCAGATGAAGCGCCGTGCGCCATCGCGCGTGCTTCTCCGGCGCGGCCGGCAGCCCGGTTTCGCCATCGATCAGGCCGAATTGGCGATCGTCAACGACGCCGTCCATGGTCAGGCTGGCACTTGCCACCCGCTCACCAGCCAGTGAACTCACCGGGTAGCGCCATATCTCGGCAATTCGTCCGATGAGCTTCAAGGCTCAAACCTGCTCGAACGGCACCGTGAACGCGCCCTTGCGTTGCAGCCACTCCGGCGTCGGCAGGTTTTTCTCGCGCATGAAAGCGGGGTTGAACAGTTTGGACTGGTAGCGGCTGCCGCCGTCGCACAGGATAGTCACGATGGTGTGGCCGGGACCCATCTGCTTGGCCAGCTGGATCGCGCCGGCGATGTTGATGCCGCTGGAGCCGCCGAGGCAGAGGCCCTCGTGCTGCACCAGGTCATAGACGACGGCGACGGCTTCCTCGTCCGAGACCAGGAATGCGGTATCGACCTGAGCGGTCTTGATGACGGGCGTCACGCGGCCGATGCCTATACCTTCGGTGATGGAATCGCCGGGCGTGGACTTGGCTTCGCCATGCTTGAACCAATTATACATCGCAAAGCCCTGCGGATCGGCGCAGGCGATGACGATCTTGGCGTTCTTTTCCTTGAGGGACCGACTTACGCCGGCCAGCGTGCCGCCGGTCCCGACAGCACAGATAAAGCCATCCACCTTGCCGCCGGTCTGCTGCCAGATCTCGGGTCCCGTCGACTCATAATGCGCCTTGGCGTTGTCGAGATTGTTCCACTGGTCGGCGAACAGGACGCCGTTTGGCTCCGTCTTGCGCAACTGATCCGCCAGCCGCCGTCCAACATGCTGATAGTTGTTCGGATTGGCGAATGGCAGCGCCGGCACCTCGACCAGTTCGGCGCCGTTGAGCCGGAGCGCGTCCTTCTTTTCCTGGCTCTGCGTCTCCGGGATCACGATCAGCGTGCGATAGCCGCGCGCGCTGGCGACGACGGCCAGGCCGATGCCGGTGTTGCCCGCGGTGGCCTCGACGATCAGGCCGCGAGGCCTGAGATCGCCGCGTTTCTCGGCCTCCAGAATCATCCATTTGCCGGCGCGGTCTTTCACCGAGCCGCCCGGATTCATGAATTCGGCCTTGCCGAGGATGGTGCAGCCGGTGAGGTCGGACGCGGCCTTCAGCTTGATGAGCGGCGTGTTGCCGATCGCCTCGATGACGTCTTGGTCAAAATTCATGATGCGGAATTCTTGGGGTTCGGGCCAGACAGGTCGCGACCGTAATGGAGGGGGCGGAGGCAGACAAGGGAGCGAACGATTCCGCTGCCGTCGCACCTATATGGGGTCAATTCGCCTTCTCGAACACCACCTGACGAACATCAATATTCCCCGACAGGAACCCGGCCTCGCAATAGGCCAGATAATACTCCCAGAGCCGGCGGAACCTGTCGTCGAAACCGAGCGGCGTCAGGCTCGGCCAGGCCTCACGAAAATTGTCGCGCCAGGTCGCCAGCGTTTTGGCGTAATCCAGCCCGAAGATGCGTTCGCGCACAACCGGCATGCCGAATTTGTCGCCAAGCGCCTTGAGGATTTCGGGCGATGGCAGCATGCCCCCCGGAAATACGTAGCGCTGAATGAAGTCGACCTCCGCCCGATAGGCCTTGAACAGCTTGTCCTGGATGGTGATGGCCTGGATGCCGACCAGCCCGCCCGGCCGAAGCCGGTCTCGCAGTTGCGAGAAGTAGTGCGGCCAGAACTGCTCGCCGACCGCCTCGATCATTTCGATCGAGGCGATGCGGTCATATTGGCCGCGCTCGTCGCGATAATCCTGAAACTTGATCTCGACACGGTCGCTGAGGCCGGTCTCCATCATCCGCTGCTGTGCGAAGTCGCGCTGCTCGCGGCTGATGGTCAGGCCGGTGACATGGGCGCCATAGTTTTTTGCGGCATATTCGGCAAAACCGCCCCAGCCGCAGCCAATCTCCAGCACGCGATGTCCGGGCTGCAGGTCGATCGCCTCGGCAAGGCGCTTGTACTTGTTGTTTTGCGCGGCGGTGAGGTCCTGGGTGCCGTCCTCAAAGATCGCCGAGGAATAGGTCATGCTGGGATCGAGCCAGGCCGAATAGAACGCATTGCCGATGTCGTAATGGGCGTAGATGTTCTTCTTCGCCTGCCTGCGGGTATTGCGGTTGAACCAGTGCCGGACGATCTGCACGAAGCGCATCACCGGGTTGTCGCCGAGCATCGCCTTGATCAGATCGTGGTTGACGCAGAACAGATACAGGAACTGGGTCAGGTCCGGCGTGTCCCATTCGCGGTGCAGATAGGCCTCCGCAATGCCGATGTCGCCGCCGTTGAGCAGCCGAGAGGCGAAGCCATAGCCGTAGATCGTCATCGCAGCCGAGGGACCGGGTTCGAGGCCGCCGAGCCGCACCTGGCGGCCGTCGGGGAGCGTCACATCGAGCGTGCCGCGGCGCAGCTTCGAGCCGAAGCCGAATGCCATCCGCACGATCCGTGGCAGGTCGGATAGTCTGGCGTCGACATTTTCCGGCGTGAGGACGATCAGTTTCGAAGCGAGGTACTCAGACATGGAAGATCCATCGAATTGCGTGGCTCTGTGTCCGAGTTGCACGTGGACTGAAGGTGAGGCCGCAGCCCTAACGAAGCACAGCGCCCGGCTGCGTGGCGGGCTTGGGACCGCGCGCAGCAGATGACGCCCGACTATAATCATTGCTTTCGGCGCTCGCCAAGACGGTATTTGCATCGGGCGGCGGCCGCTGCACCAGCCGGGCCCCCTTGATCCACAGCCGCAGGGCTTCCCAGTGAATCGCGGCTATGATCTTGAACGTCACCATCGGCAGCGCCAGGAACGATTTGAGCAGCGCGGCGGTCGTCAATGCGCGGCGCCGGCCATTGAAGGTCGCGGCGAGGATCGGGCCGTCGGTGTCGGTTTCCAGGATGCGCAGCTTGACGCAATGTCCGGGCGGCAACACCCGGAAGTGATAACGTAACGGCATTTCCAGAAACGGCGAGACGTAGAACAGCTTGTCCTGCTGCTGCCGGATGCCGGCCTCGGTGTGCTCGCCGGGCCGCACCGGCAGCACGTAGGCGTGGATGTCGCCGAACGTGTTGCGCACCTCATAGATGATCAGCGCGAGCTCGCCATCGCTGGTGTAACAGAAATACGCCGACAGCGGATTGAACGTATAGCCTAGCAGGCGCGGATAGCTCAGCAGCATCACACGGCCGCCGGTAAGGTCGATGCCGTGTCCGGCGGCGCAGGACTGCGCGTAGGCGCGCAACGACGAGCCGTCGCGCGGGCCATGGTCGGTTTCGCGAAAGCTGTACAGGGCGGCCCGGTTGACCCCGAACAAAGGCGTCTGCCGGTCGGCCTCGTCGAGCCGGTCGAGATCGATCAGCAGGCTCATGACGCGGTAGCTGAAGCGATGGCCCATCGGCTTCAGCCTTGCATGCATGACGTCGCCGAAATACAGCGCGGCCGGGGCGGCTGCAGCTGCTTCCACGCTGGCGACAGGACCGGACATCTCTACTCCGCAGCTTCGGACAGTTCAGGCGGTATCACGCGCCACGGCACCGTGGCGCCCAGCGCCTCGGCGACCGCCAGACCGGAGCGCAGCCCGTCCTCATGGAAACCATAGCCGGTCCAGGCGCCGGCAAACCAGGTGTGACGCTGGCCCTGGATCTCGCCGAGCCGCTTCTGAGCGGCGAAAGCTTTCGCATTGTACTGCGGATGTTCGCACATGTAGCGGCCGAAGGTCAGGGCCGGGTCGGGCGCGAAGGGCGGGTTGAGGCTAACGAACAGCGGCTTGTCGTCGGCAATGCCCTGCAAGCGGTTCATCCAGTACGTCACGGCGACGTCGTTCACCGTGCTGCCCTCGCGGTTCCAGCGCAGGAAATTCCACGATGCCCAGGCATTCCTGCGTTTCGGCATCAAGCGGGTGTCGCGGTGCAAATAGACGACATTCGGCGAATAGCCGATGTCGCCGAGAATGGTGGTCTCCTCCTTGCTCGGATCGGCCAGCATCGCCAGCGCCTGATCGCTGTGCGATGCGACGACCACATGGTCATAGGTTTCGGCGCGGCCATGGCTGTCGTGCACGACCACGCCCTGCGCGGTACGCTCGATCGACGTCACTGCGCAACCGAGCCGCAGATGGTCGCCGAATGCGGCCATCAGCTTCTCGACATAGGTCTTGCTGCCGCCGCGCACGGTGCGCCATACCGGGCGGTCATATTGCAGCAGGCGGTGGTTGCTGAAGAAGGCGATGAAGTTCTCGGCCGGAAAGTCCAGCATCTCTGCCGCTGGCGCAGACCAGATCGCGGCCCCCATCGGCGCCAGATAGTCTGTCAAAAGGCGCGGCGCGAACTTGCGCCACGCAAAGTATTCGCCGAGCGACTTGCCCGCGAGCAGGCCGGCGTCGCGATCCTTGATGCTCTGCTCGTTGAAGCTGAGAATGTCGCGCAGCATCCGCAGGTAGGACGGCGAGAACAGGTTCTTGGGTTGCGCGAACAGGCCGCGCGCGGTTTCGGCCCAGCTGTCGCCGCCGCCCTTCCACTCGAACTTGCCGCCATCGGCAGTGACCGCAAAGCTCATGCAGCTTTCCACTGTCTCGACGCCGAGATGGGCGAACAGTTCGGTCAGATCGGGGTAATTCAGCTCGTTGTAGACGATGAAGCCGATATCGACGGCGATCGCCGCGCCGTCATAATCGATCGTGACGGTGTGGCTGTGGCCGCCGGGGCGCAATTCGCGGTCGTAGACCGTCACGGGATAGCGCTTCGACAATGCCCAGGCCGCGGCATTGCCGGCGATTCCCGTTCCGATAACTGCAACGCGCATTCCAGTCCCCTGTGCCCCATCCAAATGTACCAGCTACGTTGGTATCCCGTTGAGGTTTCAATATCTTCCGCGGGAGCCATGGCACGTCCATAAGACGGGTTACCGGCATTGAGTGGCTACATGAAATCTTCGTAAGTCTGCCATTCGGGGTGGCGGCGTCAATGGCCATCAAGGTACCGGCTTATAAAGGGAATTCGTGGGAATCGAGCCGGAATCCCGGCGTTGAAGCAGGATGACGCTTGCAGCCGCTGTGGCGGAAGAACACTGTCCGCGCACGAATCGGACCGCTACAGTGGCGGCACGATTGTTTGAATCACCCGGTGACCGTGTCGCAGCCTGCATCGTCCAAGACCCCATCTGACTACGTGCAGCGTCCGCAAGACATGCCGGTGAAGCGCCTGTCGCCGGTCTGGCGCACAGTCGTTGCGTTCGCGATCGCTGCCAGTTCGACCGGCTGCATCCTGACCTCCGACTTGCCGGACCCCGCGCTGGACGTGCCCCGGGGCTACAAATTCTCCGGATCGGCCCAGCCCGACCGCGCCACGCCATCGCTTGACTGGTGGCGGGGGTTTCGTTCGCGCGAATTGACGCAGCTGATGGAAGAAGCCCAGGCGGTCAATCTCGACATCGCCGCGGCGTCGTCGCGGATCCGGCAGGCCGACGCGCAGGCGCGGATCACGGGCGCAGCATTGCTGCCGAGCGTCAGCGGCGGCGGGCAGGAGACCTATTCGCGCAATTCCGGCTCCAGCTCGAGTGGCCTGACCAATAGCGGACGCGAGATCGTCACCTATTCGTCCTCGCTGTCGGCGAGCTACGAGCTGGATTTCTGGGGCAAGAACCGCGACGCCGCATTGTCCGCCGAGGAAACCGCCACCGCCAGCCGGTTCGACCGCGACACCGTTGCGCTGACCACGCTGGCCGCGGTCGGCAATGCCTATTTCCAGGTGCTGGCCGCGCAGGACCGCATCAAGACGGCCGAGCGCAACATCGCCAGCGCCCAGCGCATTCTGGACGCGATCCAGTCCCGGCTGAGTGCCGGTACCGGCACCGATCTCGACCTCGCGCAGCAGCAGAGCGTGCTGGCCAATCAGCGCGCCGCGGTGCCGCTGCTGCGCCAGACGCTGCAGCAGAATTCCAACGCGCTGGCGCTGCTGGTGGCGCGGCCCCCGGCCAGCATCCGCATCAATGGCGGTTCGCTGAACGCGATTTCGTCGCCGCGGGTGACCGCCGGCCTACCGTCGGACCTGCTGACGCAGCGGCCGGATATCCGCCGCCAGGAGGCCCGGCTGGCGGCTGCGACCGCCAATGTCGGTAGCGCGCGGGCGCAGTTCTTTCCCACCATCCAGTTGACCGGCTCCGGCGGCTACCAGAGCGCCGCGCTGGCCTCGCTGTTTCAGCCCAACGCGGCGTTCTTCAACCTGGTCGGCGGGCTGACCCAGCCGATTTTCGATGGCGGCCGGATCCGGGGCAATTTCAACCTGACCCAGGCGCAGCAGGACGAATTGCTGCAGACATATCGCAAGACCGTGGTGTCGGCCTTCACCGATGTGGAGAACGCACTGGTGGCGATCCGGCAGACCACGGAGCGGCTGCGGCTGCTGCGCGAGGTACTGACGGCGTCGCGGCGCGCCTTCGAACTGTCCGAACAGCAATTGCGCGCCGGCACCGCCGACATCGTCACCGTGCTAAATACCCAATTGACACTGTTTCAGGCCGAGGATGCGCTGTCGCAGGCGCAGTTGTCGCGCTTCCTGGCGATCATCAGCCTGTATCAGGCGCTGGGCGGCGGCTGGGAGCCGAATATGGAGAGACCGGTCAATGCTCTTTAAGCCGGAAGCGAACGAGGCGAACGCGTCCGGCACCGCAGCCCGTATCCGCGGCGGCGCGCGGCGCCGCACGGTCTCGATATTCGTGACGCTGCTGATCCTCGGCGGGCTTGGCTATATCGGCTGGACCGTGTGGCAGCAGAAGCAGACCGCCGCCACGGGACGCGGGCCGCGGCCGGACATGACCGTGCCGGTGCTGGCGGCGACGCCGAAGATCCAGGACGTGCCGGTCTATCTCGACGGCGTGGGCTCGGTGAAGGCGCTGAACAACGTAACGGTGCGCGCGCAGGTCGACGGCAAGCTGATCAAGGTCAATTTTGCGGAAGGCCAGGACGTCAAGGCCGGCGACGTGCTCGGCGAGATCGATCCGGTGCTCTACAAGGCGTTGTACGACCAGGCCGTCGCCAAGAAGGCGCAGGACGAGGCAACGCTGGCGAATGCGAAGCTCGACCTCGCCCGCTACCAGCAGCTTGCGGCCACCAATGCCGGCTCCAAGCAGCAGGCCGATACGCAGAAGTCCGTCGTGGCGCAGCAGGAGGCACTGGTGAACTCCGACCAGGCGGCCATCGACAACGCCGCGGCGACCCTGAGCTACACCAAGATCATCGCGCCGTTGTCCGGCCGCGCCGGCCTGCGCCAGGTCGACCAGGGCAATATCATCCGATCTTCCGACACCACCGGGCTCGTCATCATCACCCAGTTGCAGCCGATCGCCGTGCTGTTCAGCCTGCCGCAGCAGCAGATCGTGCGCGCCAATGCCGCGGTCGCCAAGGGACCGCTCACCGTCGACGTGTTCGGCAATGACGGAGTCACCGTGGTC
This sequence comes from Tardiphaga sp. vice154, assembly GCF_007018645.1. Lineage (NCBI taxonomy): Bacteria > Pseudomonadati > Pseudomonadota > Alphaproteobacteria > Hyphomicrobiales > Nitrobacteraceae > Tardiphaga > Tardiphaga sp. vice154. The sequence goes on along the minus strand of NZ_CP041399.1, from coordinate 3,156,266 downwards.
GACACCGGCACGCTGACCGGCATCGACAACCAGGTCGATATCACCACCGGCACGGTCAAGATCAAGGCGGAATTTCCCAACGCCAGATTCCAGCTATGGCCCGGCCAGTTCGTCAACGTCCGGCTCAAGGTCGAGACGCTGCCGCAGGCGATGGTGGTGCCGACCTCCGCCGTGCAGCGCGGTCCTGCCGGCACGTTCTCCTACGTGATCGGGGAGGGCGATATCGTCAAAGCCGTGCCGGTCACGGTGACGCAGCAGAACGAGACCGACGCCGTGATCGCCAAGGGGCTTTCGCCGACCGATCGCGTGGTCACCACCGGCTTCGCCAATCTGGCCGACGGCTCGAAAGTCAGTGTCGGTACCAACAGCGCCGAGCCGACCGCCGATCTGGCGCCGCGCGCGCGCGGTAGCAAGCGCGGCGAGGGCGGCGAGCGTCGCGGTAAGCGCGGCGAGGGCACGCCGTCAGGTGACCAGAAGGGCCAGACCGGCCTCGCACCCGCGCCTCCCAGCACGCCCGCACCTGCCGGAGCCAAGTAACCATGATGGCGCGCTTGCGCTTCCTTCTTCCCCTCTCCCACCGGCGAGGCGAAGCTTCGCTGGGCGGGAGAGGGTGGATCGAAGCTCCGCGTAGCGGGGTTCGAGACGGGAGAGGGGGGCGACGCGGAACGCTGGCATCGGCGTTTGCCGCTCCACCCTCTCTCCCGTCCGCGCTGCGCGCGGCCACCCTCTTCCGCCAACGCCGCTTTGCGGCGCCGGGGGAGAGGGGAAGAAAGAGCGCGCAGCCATGAGCGTCTCCGAACCCTTCATCCGCCGGCCGGTCGCGACCTCCTTGCTGGGGATCGCGCTCCTGATCGGCGGCGCGCTGGGCTATTGGGCTCTGCCGGTGTCGGCGCTGCCGCAGGTCGATTTCCCGACGGTGCAGGTCTCGACGCAACTGCCCGGCGCCAGCCCGGACGTGATCGCCTCGCTGATCACAGCGCCGCTGGAGCGCCAGCTCGGCCAGATCCCGTCGATGACCTCGATGACCTCGACCAGTTCGTTCGGCGTCAGCTCGATCTCGCTGCAGTTCGATCTCAACCGCGACATCGACGGCGCCACGCAGGACGTGCAGGCCGCGATCAATGCCGCGGCCGGCGTGCTGCCGAAGAACCTGCCGTACCCGCCGGTCTACGCCAAGGTGAACCCGGCCGACGCGCCGGTGATGACGCTGGCGCTGACCTCCGACACCATATCGCTGCGGGCGATGAGCGACATCTCCGACACGTTGCTGGGCCAGCGGCTCAGCCAGATCTCTGGCGTAGGTCGCGTCGCGGTGCTGGGCGGGCTGAAGCCGGCGGTGCGGGTGCAGGCCGACTTGTCGCGGCTGGCCGCCTACGGCATCTCGATGGAGGATTTGCGCACGGCGATCGCGGGCGCCAACGTGTCCGGCCCGAAGGGCTCGCTCGACGGCGCGCAGCAGGCCTACACCATCGCCGCCAACGACCAGATCGCCGCCGCCGATGCCTACCGGCCGATCATCGTCGCCTACCGCAACGGCGCCCCGGTGACGATCGGCGACATCGCGCAGATCGTCGACGGGCTGGAAAACGACCGCACGGGCGGCTGGTACCAGGGCACGCCGGCGGTGATCATCGAGATCCAGCGCCAGCCCGGCGCCAACGTCATCGAGGTCGTCCGGCAGATCAACGAGGAAATCCCCAAGGTACAGCGCGCGATGCCGGCCGGCATCAAGCTGTCGGTGGTGTCCGACCGCACTGTCACCATCCGCGCCTCGGTACACGACGTGCAGTTTACGCTGGTGCTGTCGGTAATTCTGGTGACGCTGGTGGTGCTGCTGTTCCTGCGCTCGCTGCGCGCGACGCTGATCGCCGGCGTGGCGCTGCCGCTGTCGCTGATCACCTCGTTCGGCGTGATGTATTTCGCCGGCTTCAGCCTCGACAATCTCTCGCTGATGGCGCTGACCATCGGCACCGGCTTCGTGGTCGACGACGCCATCGTGATGATCGAGAACATCGTCCGTCACATGGAAGACGGCGAAAGCCCGATGCAGGCGGCACTGTCCGGCGCCAGTGAAATCGGCTTCACGGTGATCTCGCTGACGGTGTCGCTGATCGCGGTGTTCATCCCGCTATTGTTCATGTCCGGGCTGGTCGGCCGCATGTTCCGCGAATTCGCGCTGACGTTGACCATCGCGGTGGTGGTGTCGGCCGTCATATCCCTCACTCTCACGCCGATGATGTGCTCGCGGCTGCTGAAACACACCCATGACGAGTGGCAGGTGCCGGGCCTGGCGGCCATCAGCCGCTTCATCGACCGCATGGTGGCGTTCTATCACCGCACCCTGCTGTGGGTGCTGAAGCATCAGCCGGCGACATTGGTGGTGACGTTCCTGACCGTCGCCGCGACGCTCGGCCTGTATATCATCGCGCCCAAAGGCTTCCTGCCGCTGCAGGACACCGCCTCGATCATCGCGGTGACCGAAGCCGGCGCCGACGTGTCCTTCGCTGAGATGCAGAGCCGGCAGGCCGCGGTGGCGACTATCATTCAGGCCGACCCCGACGTCACCGGCGTGGTCTCGGTGATCGGCGGTGGCACCGTCAACCCGACTACCAATGTTGGCCGGCTGGTGCTCAACCTGCGGCCGCGTGGCGAGCGCCCTGACGAGATTACGAAGGTGATCGACCGGCTGAAGCAGAGCGTCGCCAGCATTCCCGGCATGACGGTCTACTTCCAGCCGGTGCAGGATATCCAGATCAGCACCCAGGCCAGCCGCTCGCAGTACCAGTACACGCTGACCGGCACCGACGCGGCGCAGGTCAGGCTATGGTCGGAAAAACTGGTCGCCGAACTGCGCCGCGATCCGATGTTCCGCGACGTGTCGTCGGAGAACCAGGCCGGCGGCCTGCGCGCCGCGCTTGACATCAACCGGCAACGCGCCGGACAGCTCGGCGTCAGCCTGCAGGGCATCAACGACACGCTGAACGACGCCTTCGCGCAGCGCCAGATTTCGACGATCTACGGCCAGGCCAACCAGTACCGCGTCGTGCTGGAGGCGCTGCCGAGCCAGCAGCGCGATCCCGACGTGCTGTCGAAACTCTATCTGCCGGGTACCGCTGGCGCGCAGGTGCCGCTGTCGGCGGTGGCCACGTTGACGCGCACCACGGCGCCGCTGTCGATCTCGCATCAGGCGCAGTTTCCGGCGATCTCGCTGAGCTTCAACCTCGCTCCCCGCGAGGCGCTCGGCGATGCCGTCGAGGAGGTCAAGAAGATCGAGCAGCGCATCGGCATGCCTGGCAGCATCAACGGCTTTTTCGCCGGCGACGCCGCGGAATTCTCCAAGTCGCTGTCCGGCCAGCCCTGGCTGATCCTCGCCGCCTTAGTGACGATCTACATCGTGCTTGGCGTGCTCTATGAGAGCTACATCCATCCGATCACCATTCTGTCGACGCTGCCCTCGGCCGGCGTCGGCGCGATCCTGGCCTTGATGGCGACTGGGCAGGACCTCTCGGTCATCGGGCTGATCGGCATCATCCTCTTGATGGGCATCGTCAAGAAGAACGCGATCATTATGATCGACTTCGCGCTCGACGCGGAGCGGCATCACGGCCGGACGCCGGAGGAGGCCATCGTCGAGGCTTGCCTGCTGCGCTTCCGCCCGATCATGATGACCACGCTGGCGGCGTTGTTCGGCGCGCTGCCGCTGGCAGTTGAAAGCGGCACCGGCGCGGAATTGCGGTTCCCGCTCGGCGTCTCGATCATCGGCGGCCTGGTCCTGAGCCAGATCCTGACGCTGTACACCACACCGGTGATCTATCTGGCACTCGACCGCATCAACCGCCGCTTCGAGAAGGCGCCGGATGTGATCGTGCCGCCGACGTCGCCGGTCGCGGGAGCGGCGAGGGGGGCGCCGTAATGGCCGTCTCGATCTCCGAGCCCTTCATCCGCCGGCCGGTCGGCACCACGCTGCTCGGCATCGGGCTGTTTCTGATCGGCGCGGTCGCCTACCATCTGCTGCCGGTCGCGGCCGTGCCCAACGTCGATTTCCCGATGATCCGGGTGTCGGCAACGCGGCCGGGGGCGGCGCCGGCCATCATGGCCGCGACGGTCGCGGCCCCCCTGGAGCGCCGGCTCGGCGTGATCGCAGGCCTCGACCAGATCACCTCGACCTCTTCGCTGGGCTCGACCTCGATCCAGCTTCAATTCGCCATCGGCCGCAGCGTCGACCGCGCCGCGCGCGACGTGCAGGCCGCGATCAACGCCTCATTGGCCGACCTGCCGACCGACCTGCCGGCGCTGCCGAATTTTCGCAAGGCCAACCCGTCGGCCGCCCCGGTGTTCATTCTGGCGCTGACCTCGAAGACGATGTCGGCCAGCGCGATCTACGACGTCGCCGATACGGTGATCGTGCAGCGCCTTTCGCAGGTGCCGGGCGTCGGCGAGGTCACCTCCAGCGGCGCCGACCAGCCGGCGGTGCGGATCCAGCTCAACCCGATCGCGCTGTCGAATGCCGGCATCTCCACCGACGATGTCCGCACCGCGATAGTCAACGCCAATCCGCTCGGGCCTGTCGGCATCTTCAATGGCGGGCGGCAGAGCGAAACGCTGTCGATGAACCCGCAGATGCGGACCGCGGAAGAGTTTCGCGACATCATCGTCAAGAGTGCCAGCGGCAACTTTTTGCGGCTGTCGGATATTGCCGACGTGCAGGACGCCACCCGCAACAGCCGCTCGATCGCCTGGTTCAACAAGCAGCCGGCGGTATTGATCCAGATCACCAAACAGGGCGACGCCAACGTCATCGACACCGTCGATAGGGTCAAGGCGCTGATCCCCGATCTCAAGCAATGGATTCCTGCCGGCATCGAGATCTCGGTGCTGACCGACCGCACCGGCACGATCCGGGCCTCGGTCGAGGACATGGAGTGGACGCTGGTGGCAACCGCCGCGCTGGTAATGGCGGTGGTGTTTCTGTTCCTGCGGCGCGGCATTCCCACCATCGCGGCCGGCGTGTCTGTGCCTCTGGCGCTGGCCGGCACCTGCGCCGGGATGTGGCTGGCCGGGTTCTCGATCAACAACCTGTCCTTGATGGCGCTGGCGATCTCGGTCGGCTTCGTGGTCGATGACGCCATCGTCATGATCGAGAACATGTACCGCAACCTGGAGGAGGGCATGGCGCCGCTGCATGCCGCGCTCGAGGGTGCGCGCCAGATCGGCTTCACGGTGCTGTCGATCTCGCTGTCGCTGATCGCGGCGTTCACGCCGCTGATCTTCATGGACGGTTTGGTCGGCCGTCTGCTGCGCGAATTCTCGCTGACGCTGACGTTTTCGATCATCGTCTCCACCGTGGTGTCGCTGACCGTGACGCCGATGATCTGCGCGCGGTACATCAAAACCGGGATTTCCAGCACAGAGACAAGGTTCGACCGCATCGTCGAGGGCACGCTGTCGCGCGTCGTGGCGTTCTACGAACGCTCGCTGCGCGTCGTTCTCGGCTTTCCGCTGCTGACGCTCTTGGTGTTCTTCGCCACCATCGCGCTCACGGTCGTGCTGTACATCAAGACGCCGAAAGGACTGTTCCCCAGCGACGACTCGGGCTTCGTGATCGGATCGACCCGCGCCTCGGCGGACACCTCTTTTCAGGCCATGCTGGGCCTGCAGCAACGCCTCGCTGACATCGTGCTGGCCGATCCCGCCGTCGCCGGCGTCGGCTCGTCGCTGGGCGGCTCCGGCGGTCCGGGCGGTGGCGGGGCCAGCCGCGGCATCATGTTCATCAGCCTGAAACCGCCGGAGGAGCGCAATGGCGCCTCGACCGACGATGTCATCAACCGGCTGCGCCGCGAACTCGGCGTGGTGCCGGGGATCCGGCTGTTCATGTTTGCTGCGCAGGATTTGCGTGCCGGCGGCCGGCAGAGCGATTCCAACTACCAGTACACCCTGACCTCGACCGATCTCGATCTGCTGCAGAAATGGGCGCCGCTGGTCGGCAAGCGGCTGGAGACCGTCGAGGGCATCACCGACGTCTCCAGCGACCGCGATCCCGGCGGCCTGCAATTGACGCTGGCGATCGACCGCAAGACCGCGTCAAGCCTCGGCGTGAAGGTGCAGGACATCGACAACGCGCTCAACAATGCGTTCTCGCAGCGCCAGATCTCGACGATCTACACCCAGCGCAACCAGTATAAAGTGATCATGGAGATCGACGGCAAGTTCCAGAACGATCCCTCCGACCTCGACCGTATCTTTGTGGCCGGCGCGGGTGGCGCGCAGGTGCCGCTGTCGGCCGTGGTGCGCGCCGAACGGACGCTGGCGGCGCTGTCGGTGGCGCATTCCGGCGGATTTCCCTCGACCACCGTGTCGTTCAACACGTTGCCCGGCGTGCAGCTCGACGCCGTGACCGGCGCCATCCAGCGCGCGGTCGATGAATTGCACATGCCGGAAGGCATCCGCGGCGGCTTCGACGGCAGCGCCGGCGACTTCAGCAAGACCTCCGGCCGGCAGCCGCTGCTGATCCTGGGCGCGCTGATCGCGATGTATATCGTGCTCGGCGTGCTCTATGAGAGCCTGGTGCACCCCTTGACCATCATCTCGACGCTGCCTTCGGCGGGCCTCGGCGCGCTGCTGGCGCTGCAGATCACCAATACGCCGCTCACCGTGATCGCCTTCATCGGCATCATCCTCTTGATCGGCATCGTCAAGAAGAACGGCATCATGATGGTGGATTTCGCCATCGACGCGGAGCGCCATCGCGGGCTGTCGCCGGCCGAAGCGATCTTCGAGGCCTGCAGCGTGCGGTTCCGGCCGATCCTGATGACCACGCTGGCGGCGGCCTTCGCCGCCATACCGCTGGTGGTGGCGACCGGGCCGGGTACCGAATTGCGCCGGCCGCTCGGCATTACCATCATCGGCGGGCTGCTGATCTCGCAGATCCTGACGCTGTACAGCACGCCGGTGATCTACCTCCTGATGGACCGGCTGCGCCGCCGGCCGCGACCGCTGGCGCTGCCCGCGCCGGCCGAATAGGCATCTCCGGGCCGTCACGGTGGTTGAAGCGGGGGGCCGCGCGGCGTATAGCGGGCCATGTCCAAGATTTCAGAACTGAAAGCCGGTGAGCTAGATGCGATCCCGGAATGCCCGCGTTGCATGAAGCCGGTGCCTCTGTGCATCTGCGACAGCATTCCGACCATCGAGAGCCGCATCGGCCTGCTCATCCTGCAGCACCCGCAGGAACAGGACCGTGCGCTCGGCACCGCCCGCGTGACCGCCGCGCATTTCAAGAACGCCGTGGTGAAGGTCGGGCTGTCGTGGCCGAGCCTGGCCAAGGCGCTGGGCCGGCCGATCGCCGACCCGTCGCGCTGGGCCGTGCTCTATCTCGGCTCCGCAAAAGTCTCCGATTTCGAGACCGACCGCGATCTTCTGGCCATCGACCGCAAGGGCGAAGCCGAGGAGAACCAGCGCGCGCTGCTCAAGGAGATCCAGGGCATTGTGCTGCTCGACGGGACCTGGAGTCAGGCCAAGGCGCTGTGGTGGCGCAACGCCTGGATGCTGAAGTGCCAGCGGGTGATTCTCGGGCCCGCCAAGCCGTCGCTGTACGGCAAGCTGCGCAAGGAACCGCGCAAGGACGGCCTCTCGACGATCGAGGCCGCCGGCATGTTGCTGTCGAATCTGGAAAAGCGCCCGGAGATCGCGGAGACGCTGAATGCCAGCTTCGTCCGCATGCTCGCGAAATACCAGGAAGCCCAGAGCGTGATGCCGGAACTGAAGCCGAAGAAGCGCGACTGGCGCCGCAAAAAGAGCGCCTGAACCCGGCCTGCGCTGCAACGGCGGAGCCAGCCACCCTTCTCGGAAACGCATTTTGATCGTGTCGGCCCGATCCGGGGCGGCACGGCAATGCCTACGCCACGCCCAATCGCCGCTGCAATCCTCGCAACGTGCTTCAGCTTTTCACAATATGTGTTTGAAAGGATGGAGGCCACGTCGGGAATCGAACCCGAATAAACGGTTTTGCAGACCGGCGCGTAACCACTCCGCCACATGGCCCCATCGGCGGCTTTGTTACAGTCGGATGGCCGTTTAGGCAATGCCCGACTGTATTTTTCCCGGCGCCGTTTCGGCGCCGAGAGCGTCGTCGTTCAGCAGGACGCGCCCCAGCCATCGGGGAAGGGGACCAGCGGCCATTCGAGGCCATTGTCATTGGCGGCGGTCGGCACCGGCGCCAGGAACATCGCCTGGCTGCGCAGATCGTCCAACGCCTCGGCTTCGATTTCGGTGCGGACCGCGTCCAGCAAGAGGTCGAGTTCGGCTTCGCTCATTTGATTGCTCCTTGTTGGATGCAATCTGGCGAAAGAACTCTGCTGGCGCGTTGTGCGGATCGTTCAAATTTTACCAATCCACCTGCACTGCGAAGGATGGTTACCTCGCCGTGCACGCGTCCCTATAAATTCGATCGATCAGGACCGTTACAGCTCGATTGGCACCGCCAGACGGCCGATCAGGCCGGCCAGCTCATCGAGATGCTCGTCGTCGGGTGTGGCGTCGGTCTGGTGATGATCGACCACGGCAGCGAGCCGCAGCAGGCATTCATCGTCGCTAATGAAGGGCAGGGCGTAATGATCGGCGGTAGGGGCGCTGTGAAGGGCAGACATGTGGTCACCTTGTGCGATTCGGAGTTGGGGGCCGGTTGTCGTCTCGCGCCGCTCAATTTTAGATCGGAATGCGACGTTTTGGCGATGACGTTGTGTCGTGCTGTGCCTCAAGTTCCCGATTTTGTGGTCGTTCATGATTTCAGAATCACGAAAAACCCCCGGTAAATCACGGTAATGCGATCCTTTTCGTTTTATACCGCGTGGCAGGCGGCACTTTGCATTTCCCGCTTTGCAAGCCCGGATCGCTTTGTTATACGCTGCGACGAGCGAGGCTTGCTTCGCTGTTCCCTGGTAGCTCAGTGGTAGAGCATTCGACTGTTAATCGAATGGTCGCTGGTTCGAATCCGGCCCGGGGAGCCAAATTTTTTCAAGGACTTCAGAAGTCCTCATTCCCCAGACGATCACGATATTGGTTAAGCCTTCGGAAACCGCGGGTGCGTCAGCTGTTGAAGAAGAAAATATAGATCACCGCGAACGCCACCACCACGAGACCGAGGCTCCAGACCAGCACGTTGCGCGTCGTCGGGCCGCGTTCGGCGCCGCGCGCCTTGATGGCCGATTTTACCTCTGTGCCGTTGGCATCTTTCGACATGGTGTTTGCTCCCTGGCATGAAAGGGGACGCCCGGAAAAACGAGCCGTCCGCCGCACGATTGCAGTGCATGTTGCCGACCCAACCGGCCGGGCAGGCGATCGTTCCCGTGTCGCTTCCGTGCCCGTCCGCCATCAGACTTCTTGCCACCGGCTTGCCCCTGCCGTAATTCCATCGAGCAACTCCAGCCGCATGCCAAGGGATCGCCCATGTCCGAATATTCAACCGCGCGCCAGAAGATGGTTGATGGTCAGGTGCGTCCCAGCGACGTCACCAATCTGCGCATCCTCGAAGCCCTTTTGGCTGTGCCGCGCGAGGACTTCGTCCCCGCCAGCCAGCGTGCGATGGCCTATCTCGACATCGACCTCGACATCAGCGCGCCGGGCGGCGCGAAGCGCTTCCTGATCAAGCCGGTGGTGCTGGCCCGAATGCTGCAGGCCGCCGAGGTCACCGCGACCGACAATGTGCTGGTGGTCGGCTGTGCCACCGGCTATTCCGCCGCCGTCGTCGCGAAGATCGCCGGCCGGGTCACCGCCACCGAGGAAGACCCGTCGCTGATCGGCAAGGCCACGCGTTGCCTGGCCGATCTCGACCTGGGCAATGTCGTGTTCAAGGCAGCGCCGGCGGCCGAGGGCTTCGCCGCCAACGGGCCCTATGACCTCATCGTGCTGGTCGGCGCGACCGAAATCATCCCCAGCACCTTGTACCAGCAGCTCGCGCCAGGCGGCCGGCTGGTCGGCGTGTTCGCCATGACCCAGCCGCAGCGGGCGATGATGGTGACCCACAGCCAGGATGATTACGGCACAAGGGCGCTGTTCGACGCCGCCGTGCCGGTGTTGCCGGGGCTGGAACGGCTGCCGGCATTCGTATTCTGAGCTGGCCGGGCCCGTTCCGCGGTAAGATCGCCTGCGCCCAATTCAAGTGTGGCCGGGAAGTCCCAGCGGGCAAGTTTCCACCGGGATAACGCCGCGGGAGGTTCCGTCCGGCAGGTCGGCGGCATAAGGTGAGTGGAGACTCACAGACGGGAAGCCGGTCTGGCCGCCGCAGTGCGCGATTTGGATCGGTGAACGGAATGAACGGATTACCTGGGATGGCTGGCGTAAAAATTCTCACCGGAGCCGCTGCGGCGGCGCTTTTGCTGGGATTTGTTGGCACGTCGCCGGTGCTCGCGGAGACCATCGAGGTGTCGCTGGTGCGCGCCTATCAGAACAATCCGCAGCTCAACGCCCAGCGCGCCTCGGTGCGCGTCACCGACGAAAACGTGCCGCAGGCGCTGTCGGGCTACCGTCCGCGCGTCTCGGTCACGGCCAGCGGCGGCTATCAGTATGCCGATGCGATCTCGGGCGGTGTGAATGTCCACGGCACGCAGATCCCGCGCGCCGTTGGCGCGACCATCAGCCAGACCGTGTTCAACGGTCAGCAGACCGCGAATCGTACCCGGGCGGCCGAAGGCCAGGTGTCGTCGGCCCGCGAGGGCCTGCGCGTGCTCGAGCAGTCGGTGCTGCTGTCCGCCGCCACGATCTACATGGACTATCTGCGCGACGCCGCGATCGTCGAAGTGCAGCGCAGCAATACCCGCGTGCTCGAGCAGACGCTGAAGCAGACGCGCGACCGCTTCAATGTCGGCGAAGTCACCCGCACCGACGTGGCGCAGTCCGAAGCCCAGCTCGCCGCCGGCCGCACCCAGCAGCTCACCGCCGAATCCAACCTCACCACGACGCGCTCGAACTTCCGCCGCATCATCGGCATCGAGCCGAACGCGCTGCAGGCGGGGTCGCCGGTCGATCGTTTCCTGCCGGCCAATCTGCCCGGCGCGATCGATCTCGGTCTCACGGAAAATCCCAACGTCACCGCGGCGATGTTCGGCATCGACGTCAGCTACCTCAACGTGAAGGTCAACGAGGGCGCGCTGTTTCCGACCGTGACGCTGCAGGCCAACGTGCAACAGGCTTACGAACAGACCTTCGCGATCTCGCGACAGTTCAGCGCGTCCGGCGTGGCGCAGATTTCGGTGCCGATCTACCAGGGCGGCGCGGAATATTCGCTGATCCGGCAATCCAAGGAAACCCTGGCGCAACAGCGTCTGGTGCTCGAACAGACCCGTGACCAGACCCGCGCCAGCGTGGTGCAGGCCTGGGGCCAGTTGCAGGCCGGCAAGGCGCAGGTATCATCCGCGCAGGCGCAGGTTCAGGCGTCCGAGATCGCGCTGAACGGCGTGCGCGAGGAAGCCCGCGCCGGACAGCGTACCACGCTCGACGTGTTGAACGCGCAGCAGGCGCTGGTGAACGCGCGCAACTCGCTGGTGATCGCGCAGCATGATCGCGTGGTCGCATCCTACGCCGTGCTCAATGCGGTCGGCCGACTGTCGCCAGCGGTGCTGAAGCTCTCGACCACGGTCTATGACCCGAGCGTGCATTACCACCAGGTGCGCGATAGCTGGGTCGGTGTCCGCGCCCCCGACGGTCGCTGATTAACGCATCCTTATCCGATGACATCAGTCGGGGGCCGCTTCGGCGGCCCTTTGCTTGCAATCGATTGTTGCGATGACGTACCTTTTCCCGAGGTGACAGAACGATTCGTAGTGTGATGGCGTGACGTGGCTGTCTCTGCGATCGGCGGCGCCTGATCTGGGGACAAGTCGGGCGCGCGACATGAAAACTCCGCCTTCGCCAGCGAGAACCGCCAAAGACGGGCCCGTCTGGTGTAATACTTTGAGAGCGTTGATGATGCGGAGTCGGAAATGACGCAGCCTGCAAAGGTCCAGGAACCCTCGATGGAGGAGATTCTGGCGTCGATCCGGCGGATCATCGCCGACGACGAAGCCAAGCCGGCTGTGGCGGAGACAGCCGCCGCGCCGAAGCCGGCGCCGCCGGCGGCAGTACCTGCAGCGAAGCCCGCCATGAGCAATATCCCGCCGTCGGTCAATCCCGCCGCCCAGGCAGCGGCCGCCAAGGCACCGGTCGCGCCGAAGCCGGCACCGCCGCCGATGCCGGCGCCTGCGGCGAGCAACAGCCAGGACGACATCGACGCGATGCTCGCCGGCTTCGACTCCGCTCCGGCCGAAGAAGAGGTTCAGCCGCCCGAGCCCGAGCCCGAAGTGTTCGAACTGACCGACGAGATGGTGCTGCCCGAGCCCGAGCCCGAGCCCGAGCCGGCACCGTCCTTCCAGCGCGTCGAACTGCAGGACGACCTCGAATTCGCGGAAGCGGTGGCCGCTCCCGCCGAGCGGCCTCGCACGCCGATGTTCGATCCGCCGTCCTACGACGCGCCGCAGCAGCCGTCGGCGCAGATGCTGTCGCAGACCACCGTGTCCGCGGTGGAATCCGCCTTCCACACGCTGGCCAACACCGTGCTCAGCAACAATGCGCGGACGCTGGAGGATCTCGTCAAGGAGATGCTGCGGCCGATGCTGAAATCCTGGCTCGACGACAATCTGCCGGGTCTGGTCGAGCGCATCGTCAAGGCCGAGATCGAGCGCGTTTCGCGCGGCGGGCGGTAATCCGTCCAACCTGGATATTGGCGATGGCGCTCTGTCACCTCTCCCCGTTGGGGAGAGGTCGGATTGAGAAGCAATCCGGGTGAGGGGGCTGCGCGTAGCCGACGCGCATTGGCAGCCTGCTGTTGACTTGACCCGTGACGGCGGGTTTCTAGCGGTCTAGGCATGCGCCTCTGCCAACGCGCCCAAACTCCTGACCTGATTGCATTGTCATGATCGAAAAGACCTATCAGCCCGCCGATATTGAAAGCCGCATGGCCGCCGCCTGGGAACAGGCCGGCGCGTTCAAGGCCGGCCGCGCCGACCGCGTCGACGCCCAGCCCTATACGATCGTGATCCCGCCGCCGAACGTCACCGGCTCGCTGCATATGGGCCACGCGCTCAACAACACCCTGCAGGACATCCTGTGCCGCTTCGAGCGGATGCGCGGTCGCGACGTGCTGTGGCAGCCCGGCACCGATCATGCGGGGATCGCGACCCAGATGGTGGTCGAGCGCCAGCTGATGGAGCGCAAGGAGCCCGGCCGCCGCGACATGGGCCGCGAGAAGTTTCTTGAGCGTGTCTGGCAGTGGAAGGCCGAGAGCGGCGGCGTCATCGTCAACCAGTTGAAGCGCCTTGGCGCCTCCTGCGACTGGTCGCGCGAGCGCTTCACGATGGACGAGGGCCTGTCGCGAGCCGTCGTCAAAGTATTCGTGCAGCTGCACCGCGAGGGCCTGATCTACAAGGACAAGCGCCTGGTGAACTGGGACCCGAAGCTGCTGACCGCGGTGTCGGACATCGAAGTACAGCAGATCGAGGTCAAGGGTCACCTCTGGCACCTGCGCTATCCGCTGGAAGGCAAGACCTTCAATCCGGAAGATCCGACCTCGTTCATCGTCGTCGCCACCACGCGGCCGGAGACGATGCTGGGCGATTCCGCCGTGGCGGTGAATCCGGACGACGAGCGCTACACCCATCTGATCGGCAAGCACGTCGTGCTGCCATTGGTCGGTCGCCTGATCCCGATCGTCGCCGACGAATATTCCGATCCGGAGAAGGGCTCCGGCGCGGTGAAGATCACGCCGGCGCACGACTTCAACGACTTCGAGGTCGGCCGCCGTCACAACCTGCCACAGATCAACATCCTCGATATCGAAGGCAAGATAGCGCTCGTCGACAACGAGGACTATCTGCGCGGCCTGCCAGTCGGCTCCGAGCAACTGGTCGACGAGCTGCACGGCCTCGATCGTTTCGTCGCGCGCAAGAGCATTGTGGCGCGGCTGGAGGATTTCGGCTTCCTCGAAAAGATCGAGCCGCACACCCATGCGGTGCCGCATGGCGATCGTTCCAACGTCGTGATCGAGCCCTATCTCACCGACCAGTGGTATGTCGACGCCAAGACGATGGCGCAGCCGGCGATCGCCGCGGTGCGCTCGGGCGCGACCGAGTTCGTGCCGAAGAACTGGGAGAAGACCTATTACGAGTGGATGGAGAACATCCAGCCGTGGTGCATCTCGCGCCAGCTGTGGTGGGGCCATCAGATCCCGGCCTGGTACGGCCCGGACGGCCGTGTGTTCGTCGCCGAAACCGAAGAAGAGGCCGTCGGCAATGCGCTCGGCTATTATGTCGAGCAGGAAGTGATCACGGCAGAGCAGGGCCATGACATGGCGCTGGATCCGGCGTTGCGCGAAGGCTTCATCACGCGCGACGAGGACGTGCTCGACACCTGGTTCTCGTCGGCGCTGTGGCCGTTCTCGACGCTGGGCTGGCCCGACGACACCACCGACGTCGAGCGCTACTACCCGACCAACGTGCTGGTCACCGGCTTCGACATCATCTTCTTCTGGGTTGCCCGGATGATGATGTTCGGCCTGCATTTCATGAAGGAAGTGCCTTTCCCGACCGTCTACATGCACGCCCTCGTCCGCGACGAGAAGGGCGCCAAGATGTCGAAGTCGAAAGGCAACGTCATCGACCCGCTGCAGCTGATCGACCAGTACGGTGCCGATGCGCTGCGCTTCACGCTGGCCGCGATGGCCGCCCAGGGCCGCGACATCAAGCTGGCGACGCAGCGCGTCGAAGGCTACCGCAACTTCGCGACCAAGCTGTGGAATTCCTGCCGCTTCGCCGAGATGAACGAGTGCTTCGTGCCGCCGGGGTTTGAGCCGACCAAGGCGACCGAAGTCGTCAACCGCTGGATCGCGCACGAGACCGCGCGCGCCACGCGCGAGGTCACCGAGGCGATCGAGGCGTATCGCTTCAACGATGCCGCGGGCGCCGCCTATCGCTTCGTCTGGAACGTGTATTGCGACTGGTACATCGAACTCGCCAAGCCCGTCATGATGGGCGAGGGCAGTCCCGCCCGGACCGAGACCCGCGCCATGGTCGCCTGGGCGCGCGACGAGATCCTGAAGCTGCTGCATCCTTTCATGCCCTTCATCACCGAAGAGCTGTGGGCCGTGACCGCGCCGCGCTCGGGCCTGCTGGCGCTGGCACCGTGGCCGCTGAAGCCGCGCGGCCTCACCGTGGAGCAGGAGGCGCTGATTATTTCGTCGGCGTCCAGCGACCCGCTGCTGGTGCCGATCATGCTCGCCGAGCCCGAACTGCAGGCCGATTTCAAGGATGACGCTGCCGAGGCCGAGATCGGCTGGGTGGTGGACCTCGTCACCGCGGTGCGTTCGGTGCGCTCCGAGATGAACATCGTGCCGGCGACGCTCACACCCTTGGTGCTGGTCGGCGCTTCCGCCGAGACCCACTCCCGCGCGCTGCGCTGGAGCGACGTGATGAAGCGGCTCGCCCGGCTCGGTGAGATTTCGTTCGCCGACCGCGCCCCGGACGGCGCAGTGCAGCTTCTGATCCGCGGTGAAGTGGCCGCCCTGCCGCTGATCGGTGTGATCGACCTCGGCGCCGAACAAGCCCGCCTCGCTAAGGAGCTAGCGAAGGCCGAGGCCGACATCAAGCGCGTCGATGCCAAGCTCTCGAACGAGAAATTCGTCGCCAACGCGCCGGAAGAAATCGTCGAGGAAGAAAAGGAAAAGCGCGCTGAGGCCGTGGCGCGCAAGGCCAAGGTGCTGGAGGCGATGGAGCGCCTGAAGGGCGCGGTGTAATGCTGGGCTCGTTGTAGGGTGGGCAAAGCGTAGCGCGCCACCACCCTACGTCGGCGCTCGATCGATGGGCGGTGGGCACGGCGCAAGAGCGCCTTTGCCCACCCTACAGATTTGGCGCTTTCGGAAACGCCCTGCTGAAAAACCGTGAGCCCTTCAGCCCGAAGCGCCATGGCAGCTCGACGCCCTTGGTGATCCCGATTCGCACGCCGATCACCATCTGCGGTTCGGCCTGCCGGGCATTAAGCGCGAACGGCTTGCGATCCAGCGGCGCGCCGTCGTGGGCGCCGGTGATGCCGAGCGCCGCGCATAATTTGCCCGGCCCCGAGCACAGCGACCTCACATCCTGCAGCCCGCGGCGAAGCTGCATGGCCGGGATGCCGGCCTCCGGCTGGATCGCGCGGACCAGCACCGCGCTGGCTGATCCCTCCGCCTCGCAGACGAAATTGACGCACCAATGGATGCCGTAGGAGCGATAGACATAGGCAAAGCCGGGCGGGCCGAACATTACGCCGTTGCGCGGGGTCCGGCGGACGTAGGAGTGCGAGGCGGGATCCGTGTGGTGATAGGCCTCGACCTCGACGATGGTGCCGCCGGCGCCGCCGAACAGCATCGTGGCGCCGACCAGCTCGGGCGCCACCTCGTGGACGCTGCGGTCGAAGAAATCGCGCGTCAGGGCAGGGCCGAGCAACTTTGTTTTTGATCCAGGTTTTTGAGCCATTCTGCCCGGTATGCTAGGATGCAATGCTGCGCAAGGCGAGAGCGGGTTGCGGGAACGTGCCCGGCAGACTAGCTAGAGCGTCAGCCAGATTGGACAGTTTATGGTCGTCGTCCTCGATACCGTCTCCCACACCCCGTTGCGCCCGCGTCACCCCGAAAAGGTGAACCGGCCGGATGCGTTTTCGCCGCAGAAACCGGACTGGATCCGGGTCCGCGCGCCGACCAGCCGCGGCTATGGCGAGACCCGTAAGATCGTCAAGGAAAACGGCCTCGTTACCGTGTGCGAAGAGGCCGGCTGCCCGAATATCGGCGAGTGCTGGCAGAAGAAGCACGCCACCTTCATGATCATGGGCGACACCTGCACCCGCGCCTGCGCGTTCTGTAACGTCAAGACCGGGATGCCGGGCGCGCTCGACGCAGCCGAGCCCGAGCATGTCGCGCTCGCGGTGTCGAAGCTCGGGCTGCATCACGTCGTCATCACTTCGGTCGATCGCGACGACCTCGCCGATGGCGGCGCCGAACATTTTGCGCAGACGATCAAGGCGATCCGTGCGGCATGCCCGACCACCACGATCGAGATTCTCACGCCGGACTTCCTGCGCAAGCCGGGCGCGATGGAAATCGTGGTCGAAGCCAAGCCGGACGTGTTCAATCACAACCTGGAAACCGTGCCGTCGCAATATCTGACGGTGCGTCCGGGCGCGCGCTACTTCCATTCGCTGCGCCTGCTGCAGAAGGTCAAGGAGCTCGACGCCACCATCTTCACCAAGTCCGGCATCATGGTCGGTCTTGGCGAGGAGCGCCCCGAGGTGCTGCAGGTGATGGACGATATGCGCTCGGCTGACATCGATTTCCTGACCATCGGCCAGTACTTGCAGCCGACGCTCAAGCACCACGTGGTGTCGCGCTACGTCACGCCGGACGAGTTTTCGGGCTATGAAAAGGTCGCCTATACCAAGGGCTTCCTGATGGTATCGGCCAGCCCGCTGACGCGCTCGTCGCATCACGCCGGCGATGATTTCGCCAAGTTGCAGGCCGCCCGCGCGGCCTTGAAGCGCTGAATTCGCCATGCCGCAGTTTTCAAACAAGCGCCGCGTCCACCACAGCGCGGCCCAGATGTTCGACCTCGTCGCCGATTGTGAGCGCTATCCGGAATTCGTGCCGCTGTGCAAATCGCTGAAGATCCGGCAGCGCACGCCCAAGCCGGATGGCACCGAGGTCGTCATTGCCGACATGACGGTGTCGTTCAAACTGGTCCGCGAGACGTTCAGTACCCGCAACACGCTCGATCGCGTCGGCGGCAGGATCCTGGTGGAGTATCTGCAGGGTCCGTTCAGCCATCTCGAGAACCGCTGGACGTTCGAGCCGCGGTCCGAGACCGAGTGCGATGTCGGCTTTTTCATTTCCTATGAATTCAAGAGCCGCATGCTCGGCATGCTGATGGGCACGATGTTCGATACCGCGTTCCAGCGTCTGTCGTCGGCGTTCGAGAAGCGCGCCGATCAGGTGTACGGCGTGAAGCGCTCGCCGGCGACGACCTAAACTCTCGTCGTCCGGCGTTCGCCGGGACGACGGCCGAGAGCGCGGTGTTACTTCGCTGGCTTCGGCTTGACCGGCGCTTTCACCAGCCGTCGCTTCACCGCCGTGCGCCGCGGCGATCGCGCCACACGCGGCTGCGCGAGACCTGCGACCGCGCGCTTCTTCGCTGCCGGTTTTGGCCCACGCGCCAGTTCGGTCAGCATCCGCAACGCTTCCAGCACCGAGCGCGCGCGCACTTGGCTGCGGCCGATCGCACCGAAGCGGCATTCCTTGTGAACGATGCGGCCGTCGCGCGCAGCGACGGCGAAATGCACGAGGCCGACCGGCTTGCCGGGCGTCGCACCACCGGGGCCGGCGATGCCGGTGATCGAGACCGCCAGATCGACGTCGGCTTCTTCCAGCGCGCCGACCGCCATCTGCATCGCGGTCTCCTTGCTGACCGCGCCGAAGCTCTCAAGCGTGGTCGCCTTGACCCCCAGCATCGCGCGCTTGGCGTCGTTGGAGTAGGTGACGAAGCCGCGGTCGATCACGTCGGATGAGCCTGGGATCTCCGTCAGCGCCGCGGCGACGAGGCCGCCGGTGCAGGATTCGGCGGTCGCGATCGTCAGCTTGCGGCCGCGGCAGAGATCCAGCAGCGCGCGCGACAGGGCCCTGGGATCGCTGCCGCTCATGTCATTCCGTCCAGGGAAGGCGGATGGTGGCCGCCGCGGTCGCGGCGATGCCTTCCTCGCGGCCGGTGAAGCCGAGCCGCTCACTGGTGGTCGCCTTCACTGCGACGCGGGACAGCGCCACGCCGGTGATCTCACTGATGCGCGCACGCATCGCGTCGCGCAGCGGGCCGATCTTCGGCCGTTCGCAGATCAGCGTCACTTCGAGATTACTGATGCGCCCGCCACGCGCGGTGACGCGCTCGACGGCGTATTTCAGGAAGGCGTCGGAGGCAGCCCCCTTCCACTTGTCGTCAGACGGCGGAAAGTGCGAGCCGATGTCGCCATCCGCCAGCGCGCCGAGGATCGCATCGACCAGCGCATGCAGGCCGACGTCGCCGTCGGAATGCGCCAGGAAGCCGCGGGTGTGCGGCACGCGGACGCCGCAGATCATCAGATGATCGCCGTCGCCGAAGGCGTGCACGTCGTAGCCGGTGCCCATGCGGATATCGCCGAGGGCCGCCGCGAGGCGGGCTTCCTCGCGTACAAAATCTTCCGGTGTGGTGAGCTTCATGTTTGCAACATCGCCTTCAAAGGTTGCCACCGTCAATCCCGCCCATTCGGCGAGTGCGGCGTCGTCGGTGAAATCGTCGCGACCTTCGCGCGCGGCCCGACGATGCGCCTCAAGGATGACATCGAAACGAAACGCCTGCGGTGTCTGCGCGATACGCAAGCGCGCCCGCTCCGGCGTCGCCTCGACATGGCCGGTGTCGCCGACCTGCTTGATGGTGTCGGTCACCGGCACCGCAGGCACCGCCGCGCCGGTCTGCGTCGCCGCTGCGATGGCACGCGCAATCAGGGCCGGGGTGACGAACGGACGCGCGGCGTCATGGATCAGCACGATATCCGGCGCGTGGCCGGCCAGCGCCTCCAGGCCGGCATGAACCGAGGCCTGCCGCGTCGCGCCGCCGGCGGTCGGCGGCTGGTAATGCAGTTCGGCCACTGCCTCGTTGAACATCACCGTGTCGTCGGGATTGAGCACCGGCTGCACCGCGAACACGTCGGGGTGCCCGCAAAAGGGCTCCATTGCCCGTGAGATCACCGTGCGGCCGGCGATGCTGCGATATTGCTTGGGGCCGCCCGAGCCGGCACGGAGGCCACGGCCGGCGGCAACGATAATGGCAGCAGTTTTCAGGGTTTCGGTCATTTTATTCAGCTGATTGAGGGGTAAGCAGGAGGCGCACAGCCCATAGCACGGGCCGCCGCGCCTGCAGTAAGATTACATTCTCGTGGGCCATTAATTACGCATTGCTGCGCTGCACTTGCAAAAGCAACAGACCTGTCTAAACTGTAGGCAAGGTAGTTGACTGCACAACAAACGTGCGCATTATGCCCCTTGTTCGCAATGTAGCGGACGCAGAGAACGACGAGCAGGTCATTGACCACCGCCCCGCATGCCCATCAGCCATTGCGCATAGGCGACATCGAGATCGGCAACCGCGTTGTGCTGGCACCGATGACGGGGATCACCGATGTGCCGGTTCGCCGGCTCGTGGCCGAGCTCGGCGCCGGGCTGGTCGTATCAGAAATGACCGCTAGCGCCGATCTGGTGAATGGCAAGCCGTCCTCGGTCCTGCGCTGCGAGGCCACCGGGCTCGGGCCGCATGTCGTGCAGTTGGCCGGCTGCGAGGCGCGATGGATGGCCGAAGGCGCGCGGATCGCCGAGGCTTCCGGCGCCGACATCGTCGATATCAACATGGGCTGTCCGGCCCGCAAGGTGACCGGTGGCACCGGTCAGTCCGGCTCGGCGCTGATGCGCGACCTCGACCACGCGCTGAAGCTGATCGAGGCGACGATCGCGGCCGTCAAGGTGCCGGTCACGCTGAAAATGCGGCTCGGCTGGGACGACCACACGATCAACGCGCCGGAGCTGGCGCGTCGCGCCGAGCTGGCCGGCGTGCAACTGATTACCGTGCATGGCCGCACCCGCTGCCAGTTCTACAAGGGCGAGGCCGACTGGGGCGCCGTCCGCGCGGTGCGCGAAGCGATCGCGCTTCCGCTTATCGTCAACGGTGACATCACCTCCCACGACAGCGCGGTCACCGCGCTAGAAATGTCCGGCGCCGATGCCGTGATGGTGGGGCGGGGCGCCTATGGGCGGCCCTGGCTGCCCGGCCAGATCGCGCGGCAGTTTGAGACCGGGGTGGCGGAGCCTGCGCCGACGCTCACGGTGCAGCTCGGCTATATCCGTCGGCTCTATGACGACATTCTCAGCCATTACGGCGTCCACATCGGCCTGCGTCACGCGCGAAAACATCTCGGCTGGTCGCTGGACGCCGCCGCGATCACGCAGCTCGCGCCGGAGGCCGTGCTGAAGCGTTGGAAGCAGACCATCCTGACCTCGGAAAATCCCGCCGCCGTGCATCGGCTACTCGACGAGGCCTATACCGATTTTGCATGGAGTGCCGCCGCATGACCGCCGTTGCAGGCCGCCGTCCCTTACCGGGCGACAGCGAGGCTATTCTCAACGCCTTGCCCAATCCGGTACTGCTGATCGCTCCCGACGGGAAGATTGTCGATGCCAACATGGCCGCCGAATCCTTCTTCGAGATTTCTGCCCAGTTCCTGCGGCGCCAGTCGCTGAAGGAGCTGGTGCCGTTCGGCAGTCCGCTTCTGGCGCTGATCGAACAGGTTCGTGACAGCAACTCGCCGGTCAATGAGTTCAAGGTCGATCTCGGCACGCCGCGGATCGGCCGCGACCGCCAGGTCGATCTGCACGTCGCGCCGCTGACGGAGCGCCCCGGCCATATCGTGGTGATGCTGCAGGAGCGCACCATTGCCGACAAGATGGACCGCCAGCTCACCCATCGCAGCGCGGCGCGCTCGGTGATCGCACTTGCGGCGATGCTGGCGCACGAGATCAAGAACCCCTTGTCCGGCATCCGCGGCGCCGCGCAGCTTCTGGAGCAGGCGGCATCGTCCGAAGACCGCATGCTGACGCGGCTGATCTGCGACGAGGCCGACCGCATCGTCACGCTGGTCGATCGCATGGAAGTGTTCGGCGACGACCGCCCGGTGGCCCGCGGCCCGGTCAACATCCATTCGGTACTCGACCACGTGAAGCGCCTCGCGCAGTCCGGCTTTGCGCGCAACATCCGTTTCATCGAGGACTACGACCCGTCGCTGCCGCCGGTGCTGGCCAATCAGGACCAGCTGATTCAGGTGTTTCTCAACCTGGTCAAGAACGCCGCCGAGGCGGTTGCCGAACTCGGCCATGACGGCGAGATTCAACTTACCACCGCGTTTCGGCCGGGCGTGCGGCTCTCGGTGCCCGGCAAGAAGTCGCGCGTCTCGCTGCCGCTGGAGTTCTGCGTCAAGGACAACGGGCCTGGCGTGCCGGAAGACCTGCTGCCGAACCTGTTCGATCCCTTTGTGACGACAAAGCCCACCGGAAGCGGCCTGGGTCTTGCATTGGTTGCGAAGATCGTCGGCGACCATGGCGGGATCATCGAATGCGAATCGCAACCGCGAAAGACGACGTTCCGGGTGCTGCTGCCGATGTACAATCCTGCCAAGCAGTTTGATGACAAGAACCTTGATCCGAGCAACGGCGATGTCCCGGCGACATCGGCGCACACCTCACATGATGCACGATGAGGACTAAGTAATGGCTGCAGGTAGTATTCTGGTTGCGGATGACGATACCGCCATCCGCACCGTCCTGAATCAGGCTCTCTCGCGCGCCGGTTACGAGGTCCGCCTGACCGGGAACGCCGCCACGCTGTGGCGCTGGGTTAGCCAGGGCGAGGGCGATCTGGTGATCACCGACGTGGTGATGCCAGATGAGAACGCTTTCGATTTGCTGCCGCGGATCAAGAAGATGCGGCCGAACCTGCCGGTCATCGTGATGAGCGCGCAGAATACTTTCATGACCGCGATCCGCGCCTCGGAGCGCGGCGCCTACGAATATCTGCCGAAGCCGTTCGACCTCAAGGAGCTGATCGCGATTGTCGGCCGCGCGCTGGCCGAGCCGAAGGAGCGCGTCGCCAGCCATGCCGACGACGGCGAGTTCGACTCGATCCCGCTGGTCGGCCGCTCGCCCGCGATGCAGGAAATCTACCGCGTCCTCGCGCGGCTGATGCAGACCGATCTGACGGTGATGATCTCCGGCGAGTCCGGCACCGGCAAGGAACTGGTGGCGCGCGCCCTGCATGATTACGGCAAGCGCCGCAACGGCCCGTTCGTCGCCGTCAACATGGCGGCGATCCCGCGCGACCTGATCGAATCCGAACTGTTCGGTCACGAGCGCGGCGCCTTCACCGGCGCCAACCAGCGCGCCTCCGGCCGCTTCGAGCAGGCCGAGGGCGGTACGCTGTTCCTCGATGAAATAGGCGACATGCCGATGGAGGCGCAGACCCGCCTGCTGCGCGTGCTGCAGCAGGGCGAGTATACCACGGTTGGCGGTCGCACCCCGATCAAGACCGACGTGCGTATCGTAGCGGCGTCCAACAAGGACCTGCGCATCCTGATCCAGCAGGGCCTGTTCCGCGAAGATTTATTCTTTCGTCTCAACGTGGTGCCGCTGCGTCTTCCACCTTTGCGTGAACGTATCGAGGACCTTCCCGACCTGATCCGGCACTTCTTCGCGCTGGCCGAAAAGGATGGCCTGCCGCCGAAGAAGCTCGATGCGCTGGCGCTGGAGCGGATGAAACAGCACCGCTGGCCCGGCAACATCCGCGAGCTGGAGAATCTCGCCCGGCGTCTCGCCGCGCTGTATCCGCAGGACGTCATCACGGCCTCCGTGATCGACGGTGAACTGGCGCCGCCGGCGGTGGTGGCCGGCGGCAGCCAGCAGACCAGCGTCGATAATCTGGGCGGCGCGGTCGAGGTCTATCTCGCCACGCATTTCGGCAGCTTCCCGAACGGCGTGCCGCCGCCGGGTCTCTATCACCGCATCCTGCGCGAGATCGAAGTGCCGCTGCTCACCGCCGCATTGGCGGCGACGCGCGGCAACCAGATCCGCGCCGCCGATCTGCTTGGTCTGAACCGCAACACCCTGCGCAAGAAGATTCGAGACCTCGACATTCAGGTGTATCGCACGGGGGGGTAGTCGATTTCGCTCGAACTCTTCCATCCGAAAGCCATGAGAAACCCCGCAAGGGCGTTTTTCGCGGCTTTCGCGCGCCGTGGAATTGTCGTAATTGAGCAACAATGTTGTACGATTGCATCAGTGCGCTGTCGGTGCATCGATAGCGGCCAGGCGTTCACGCTCACCAAAATTCCGGAATGACCAGCGCAGCAACGTCCGCAAACATGATGACCGGCGCCGCAACGCCGGCCCCCGCCGATCCATTGTCGGCGACGGAGCCGCGGCGGTCACCGCTGCGCCGATGGTTCGTGCCGGCCGCCGTCGTGCTGGCGCTATTGTCGGCGTTCCTGACCTTCGTGGTGCTGAACGGTCTGGCGCCGATCTCGCCGACCCACGAGGTGGTGGTCACCTTCCTGCTGATCAATGCCGGCACCGTCTTCCTGCTGCTGCTGATCATTGCCCGCGAGGTCTGGAAAGTCGTGCAGGCCCGCCGCCGCGGTCGCGCCGCGGCACGGCTGCATGTCCAGATCGTCAGCCTGTTCTCGGTGATCGCGGTGATTCCTGCGGTGCTGGTGTCGATCGTCGCCAACGTCACGCTGGACCGCGGCCTTGACCGGCTGTTCTCCGGGCCGACGCGTGCGGTGATCCAGAATTCGCTGATCGTCGCCAATGCCTATTTGCACGAGCACGCGCAGTTGATCCGCGGCGACATTCTCGGCATGGCCAACGACATCTCGCTGGCGCGGCCGCTGTTCGACCAGGACCGCGGCACCTTTCTCAGCGTGCTGAAAGCCAGCGCCGCGTCGCGCAATTTGCCGGGGGCAATAATCCTCGACAAGGACAGCAATCTGATCGAGCCCGCCAATACCGGCATGAAACAGGCGTTCACCACGCCGGCGCCGGAGTTTCTCAAGAACGTCGATGACAGCGAGCCGCAGATCGCGGTGTTCATCGAGGCGAATTATGTCGCTGCCGTGATCCGGCTGCGCGCCTTCGACGACACGTTTCTCTACGTGGCGCGGCTTCTCGACCCCCGCGTCGTCGCGCAACTGCGGCAGACCCAGGCCAGCGTCGCCGAATATGCCGACATCGAGGCGCGGCGCCTGGGCATCCAGGTCGCCTTCGTGCTGATGTTCACCGTGATCGCCCTGACGGTGCTGATGTCCGCGGTGCTGATCGGGCTGAATTTCGCCAACTGGCTGGTGGCGCCGATCCGCCGCCTGATGGGCGCGGCCAATGCGGTATCGGCCGGCGACCTGCATGTCCAGGTGCCGGTGATCCAGTCGGAGGGCGACCTTGCCCATCTCGGCGAGACCTTCAACACGATGACCCAGGAGTTGCGCACCCAGCGCGACGAACTGGTGTCCGCCTCCGACGTCATCGACAGCCGCCGCCGTTTCATCGAGGCGGTGCTGTCGTCGGCCAGCGCCGGCATCATCGGCGTCGACGGGGCAGGCCGGGTCGGCATTCTCAACCGCTCCGCCGAAAAGCTGATCGGCCATTCGGAGTCCGAGACGCTCGGCCATTCGCTGTCGGAGGTGGTGCCCGAGCTCGACGAGATGATGCAAAATGCGCGCGAGGGCTCGCAGCGGCTGGTGCAGGGCCAGATCACGATTACCCGCGACAGCCAGGAACGCGTGTTGTCGGTGCGGATCAGCGCCGAACAGACCAGCCAGTCGCGCGACAGCTACATCATCACGCTGGACGACATCACCGAACTGGTGTCCGCGCAGCGCACCTCGGCCTGGGCCGACGTCGCCCGCCGCATCGCGCACGAGATCAAGAACCCGCTGACGCCGATCCAGCTCTCGGCCGAGCGCATCAAGCGCAAATTCGGCAAGGTGATTATCGCCGACAAGGCGATCTTCGAGCAATGCACCGACACCATCATCCGCCAGGTCGACGACATCCGGCGCATGGTCGATGAATTCTCGAAGTTTGCGCGGATGCCGAAGCCGGTGATCGAGGGCGAGGACGTCGCCGACACCGTGCGCCAGGTCGTGTTCCTGATGCGCGTCGGCCATCCCGACGTCGAGATTGAGACCGAAATCCGGGACGAGCCGATGCGGGCGCGATTCGACCGCCGGCTGATCTCGCAGGCGCTGACCAACATCATCAAGAACGCCACCGAGGCGATCGAGGTGGTGCCCGCGGAAACGCTCGGAAAGGGTCGCATTGAGGTCATCGCTTTCAGGGAGAACGAAGACATCGTGATTGACGTGATCGACAATGGCATCGGCCTGCCGACCGTCAGCCGCTCGCGGCTGCTGGAGCCCTATGTCACGACCCGCGAGAAGGGCACCGGCCTCGGGCTGGCAATCGTGGGTCGGGTGCTGGAAGATCACGGCGGCCGAATCGAACTCAACGACGCCTCGAACATTCGTCCGGGCGCCCGCGGCGCCTGGATGCGATTGCGGTTTGCGATTTCGGGGCAAAAGCCGGACGCCGAAGCCACCGAACCTGAAGCGCCGCCAGCGAACAAACCAACACCCGAAACCGTCTCCGGCAGCTGACAGACAGAGCTTGAATCATGGCCAATGACATTCTGATCGTCGATGACGAAGCCGACATCCGCGACCTTGTCGCGGGCATTCTCGACGACGAGGGATTCTCCACGCGCACGGCGCGCGACAGCGATTCGGCGCTCGGCGAAATCTCCAATCGCCGGCCCAATATGGTATTCCTCGACATCTGGCTGCAGGGCAGCAAGCTCGACGGGCTGCAACTGCTTGAGCAGATCAAGCGCGACCACTCCGAATTGCCGGTCGTGATGATCTCCGGCCACGGCAACATCGAGACCGCGGTCGCGGCGATCAAGCGCGGCGCCTATGACTTCATCGAAAAACCGTTCAAGGCCGACCGGCTGATCCTGGTCGCCAACCGCGCGCTGGAAACCTCCAGGCTGAAGCGTGAGGTCAAGGAGCTGAAGCAACTGGCGCCGGTGGCGAGCTCGCTGACCGGCCGTTCCGCCGCGATGAACCAGTTGCGCCAGACCATCGATCGCGCCGCCAAGGCCAACAGCCGCATCCTGATCGTCGGCCCCTCCGGCGCCGGCAAGGAACTGGCCGCGCGCACGCTGCACAACGCCTCCCAGCGTTCCGAAGGCCCGTTCGTCGTCATCAATGCGGCGGCGATCACGCCGGAGCGGATGGAGCTCGAACTGTTTGGCATCGAGCAGTCGAACGGCGAACAGGCGCGCAAGGCCGGCGCGCTCGAAGAGGCCCATGGCGGCACGCTGTTCCTCGACGAAATCGGCGATCTGCCGCGCGAGACCCAGAACAAGATTCTTCGCGTCCTTGTCGATCAGACCTTCACGCGGGCAGGGGGCACCACCAAGGTGCATGTCGACGTCCGCATCATTTCCTCGACCGCGCGTAATCTCGAGGAAGAGATCGCGGAGGGTCGTTTCCGCGAGGACCTCTATCATCGGCTGTCCGTGGTCCCGATCCGGGTGCCGCCTTTGTCCGAGCACCGCGAGGATATTCCGGATCTGATCGAATATTTCATGGAGCAGATCTCGGTCGCCACGGGTCTACCCAAGCGCCAGATCGGTCAGGACGCGATGGCCGTGCTGCAATCGCACGTCTGGCCCGGCAATGTCCGCCAGCTCCGCAATAACGTCGAGCGTGTCATGATTCTCGCCGGCGGCGGCCCGGAGGTGATCATCACCGCCGACATGCTGCCGCAGGATGTCGGCTCGATGGTGCCGTCGATGCCGACCAGCAATAATGGCGAGCACATCATGGGCCTGCCGCTGCGCGAAGCCCGCGAAGTGTTCGAGCGCGATTATCTGATCGCGCAGATCTCGAGGTTCTCGGGTAACATCTCACGCACTGCCGAATTCGTCGGCATGGAGCGCTCGGCGCTGCACCGCAAGCTCAAGGCCCTCGGCGTCGGTTAAACACCACTCCCACCATCGCATCCCACCATCGCACCAGCCATCAACGGGAAGTCCCATGTCGCGCATTGCCTATGTGAACGGTCATTACACCCCTCTGCGCGACGCCGCCGTCAACGTCGAGGACCGCGGCTACCAGTTCGCCGACGGCATCTACGAGGTCTGCGAGATCGTCGGCGGCAAGATGGTCGATTTCCCCCGACACATGGCGCGGATGCAGCGCTCATTGCGCGAATTGCGGATCGCCGAAGCGATGCCGCTGGCCTCGCTCAAGGTCGTGATGCAGGAGGTGGTCCGCCGCAACCGCATCCGCTACGGCATCGTCTATCTGCAGATATCGCGCGGCGTCGCGCATCGCGACCACGGCTTTCCGGCGCCCGAAGTGAAGCCCAGCTTGGTCGTCACCGCCAAGTCGCTGAATTTCGCCAGGAACCAGGCCCAGGCCGAGCGCGGCGTGAAGGTCATCACCACCGCCGAGAATCGCTGGCCGCGGGTCGATATCAAGACCGTGGGCCTGTTGCCCAACGTGCTGGCGCGCCAGGAAGCGCGCGACAAGGGCGCCTATGAGGCCTGGTACGTCGACGGCAACGGATTCGTCACCGAGGGCGCCTCGTGCAATGCTTGGATCGTGACCAAAGACGGCAAGGTCGTGACCCGCACGGCTACCTCCGGCATTCTCGCCGGCATCACCCGCGCGGTGCTGATCGACGTGCTGGCAGCGATGCAACTAACGCTGGAAGAGCGCAATTTCACGCCGGACGAGGCGTATCACGCAACCGAGGCTTTCGTGTCCTCGGCTTCCCAGATCGTCATGCCCGTCGTCAACATCGACGGCCACGCCATCGGCGACGGCAAGCCGGGCGGTATTGCCAAGCGGTTGCGTGAGGAATTCCATAAGTTTGCGGCCATTTCCTGAGAATTGACCGGGTTTTGGGCCGGCGCCAACTGTTCTGACTTGCCTAAAAAGCGCGCCTGCCATCTAATCATTTCGTCGTGTGCCCGGAGGGGGATCTCAGGGGAAAGCACGGCAGCGAGGAGATGCCCCGTAGAGGGCGGGCCTGGTTTAAAAATAAAAGATGCAATCAGACTGCGGGATAAAAACAATGGCGGCCGACCGCGCACAAAACCTACAAGACACGTTCCTCAATCACGTTCGCAAAACAAAAACGCCTTTGACGATCTTTCTGGTGAACGGAGTGAAGCTTCAGGGGATCGTCACATGGTTCGACAATTTCTGTCTGCTGCTCCGTCGCGATGGCCATTCGCAGCTTGTCTACAAGCACGCGATTTCGACCATCATGCCGGGTGCACCGATTCAGTTGTTCGAAGGCGGCGAAGATGCACCAACGTGAGATTGATTTAATTGGAACATAAAAGCTTCGATGGGGCTGCCGACCGACCACGGCCGGCGCCGGGTGAATCGACGGGACGGGTGGTTGTCATCGGTCCCTATCTGCGGGAACGGCGCGGCAATGCCGATACGCAGGCGGACAGCCATGTCCGCGATTCCGAAGCGCGGCTCGAGGAAGCCACTGGCCTCGCCCGTGCCATCGGCCTGACCATCGCCGAAGCCGTGGCGGCGCCGCTCGGCCAGATCCGCCCCGCGACCTATCTCGGCAAGGGCAAGGTCGAGGAAATTCTCGGCCTGATAACCGGCCACGACATCGAGCTGGTGGTAATGGATTGCGCTCTGTCGCCGATCCAGCAGCGCAACCTCGAGAAGGAATGGAACACCAAGGTGCTCGACCGCACCGGCCTCATTCTGGAAATCTTCGGCCGCCGCGCCAAGACGAAGGAGGGCACGCTGCAGGTCGAACTCGCCCATCTCAATTACCAGCGCAGCCGTCTGGTGCGGTCCTGGACCCATCTGGAGCGCCAGCGCGGCGGCTTCGGCTTCATGGGCGGCCCCGGCGAGACCCAGATCGAGGCCGATCGTCGCCTGATCGGCGATCGCATCACGCGCATCGAGAACGAGATCAAGAAGGTTCAGGCGACGCGCCGGCTGCACCGTGCCGGGCGGCAACGCGTGCCATATCGGGTGGTGGCGCTGGTCGGCTACACCAATGCCGGCAAGTCGACGCTATTCAACCGTCTGACGCATGCCGACGTCACCGCCGAGGATATGCTGTTCGCGACGCTGGACCCGACGCTGCGCGCGTTGACGCTGCCGCATGGCGGCAAGGCGATGCTGTCGGACACGGTCGGCTTCATCTCCAACCTGCCGACGCAACTCGTGGCCGCATTCCGTGCCACGCTGGAAGAGGTGCTGGAAGCCGATATCATCCTGCATGTCCGCGACATCGCGCATGAGGATGCGGACGCGCAGCAGAGCGACGTCGACAAGGTGCTGCGGCAACTCGGCATCGACACCGACGCCAGCGAACGTATCCTGGAAGTCTGGAACAAGATCGACCGCTTCGATGCCGATCAGCGCGAGAACATCGCCAACATCGCCGCCCGCCGTCCGCCGGAGAAGCCGTGCTTCCTGGTCTCGGCGGAAACCGGCGAGGGCGTTGATGAATTGCTGGCGGCGATCGAGACCCGACTGGCCGCGACGCGCATCACGCTCGACCTGTCG
The DNA here is from genome assembly GCF_007018645.1 of Tardiphaga sp. vice154. NCBI lineage: Bacteria > Pseudomonadati > Pseudomonadota > Alphaproteobacteria > Hyphomicrobiales > Nitrobacteraceae > Tardiphaga > Tardiphaga sp. vice154. The sequence goes on along the minus strand of NZ_CP041399.1, from coordinate 3,125,984 downwards.
GTCGATGCTTCCGACGGCGCCGGCGTAAGCTGGCTGCATCGCAACGCCGAAGTACTGGTGAAGGAGCTGCACGAAGGCCAGTTCGACATGGTTGTGCGGGTCGACGAGACCAAGCGTGACATCGTCATGAACAAGTTCGGCGCCGTGCTGCATCCGGTGGATGACGCGACGGCGTAAGCACGGCTTGCTTTTGATCGTAGTAAAGTTTGCTCGCAACAGTGCGAGCGGTGGCGGCTCTTTCTTTTCCCTCCCCCCTTGCGGGGAGGGTAGCCCGGCGCAACGAAGAGAAGCCGGGTCGGGTGGGGGTGCCACAAGCGCCGTCGCCCGTGGCAACCCCCACCCCGGCCTCCACTCTCGATGATGCTATCGCATCATCGCTCGTTCGGCCGACCCTCCCCGCAAGGGGGAGGGAGACCACTGGCCTCGCGCTACACAAAATTAGCTGAAGTGTAGTTGCAATCTAGTCTCGCTCACCCGGCCGGGACGACAGCCTCGGTCTTTTTCGCCTCGTCCCACAACGCATCCATCTCTTGCAGCGACGCATCCTGCAGCGTGCGGCCCTGCGCCGCCAGCGCCTGTTCGATATAGCCGAAGCGGCGCTCGAATTTCACATTTGTGCCGCGCAGTGCGAGATCGGGATCGGCGCCGACATGGCGCGCGAGATTGACCAGCGCGAACATCAGGTCGCCGGTCTCGGCCGCGACTTCTTGCGCATCGCCACGATCGAGCGCGGCCTCGATCTCGTCGGCCTCTTCGCGGATCTTTGCCAGCACCGCACGCGGGTCGTTCCAGTCGAAGCCGACGCTGGACGCTTTCCGCTGCAACGCCATCGCCTGGGTCAGCGACGGCTGCCCGGCCTTGATCGAGGCGAGCAAGGAGGAGGGCGCAGCCTTGCCCGCTGGCTGCCGCGCCGCGCGTTCCGCCTTCTCCTCGGCCTTGATCCGCGCCCACGCGCCTTTCACCTCCGCCGGCGTGAGCTTGCCGTCCTTGTCGGCAAACACATGCGGATGCCGCCGGATCATTTTTCGCGTGATCGCCTCGACGACGTCACCGAACGCAAACGCATTCTGCTCCTCGGCCATGCGGGCATGAAACACCACCTGCAATAGCAGGTCGCCGAGCTCTTCGCAGAGATCGCCAAGATCGTGCCTCGCTATGGCGTCGGCGACCTCATAGGCTTCCTCGATGGTGTACGGCGCAATGCTGGCAAAGTTCTGTTCGAGGTCCCACGGGCAACCGGTGACGGGGGTGCGCAGCCGCGCCATGATGTCGATCAGGCCGGCAATATCGCGGGAAGGGGTCATGAGGCACCGAAGCTGGGGGAAGACCCGTCCGGTATGCCGCAGGCAGAAGTAAAAGTCATCGTGGACCGGATTGCGCTTCGCTCCATCCGGGCTACAAGTTCGCCATGACCGACACATTCCCCGACCAAACCGCCCTGGTGCTGTTCTCCGGCGGCCAGGATTCCGCCACCTGCCTGGCCTGGGCGCTGGCGCGCTTTGCCCGCGTCGAGATGCTGGGTTTCAGCTATGGCCAGCGCCATCTGATCGAACTCGACAGCCGCGAAAAGCTGCTGGACGGCCTGCGCGCGCTTGATCCCGATTGGGCGGCCAAGCTCGGCGACAGCCACACGCTGGATATCCCGACGCTGAGCGTGATCTCCGACACCGCGCTGACGCGCGACGTCGCGATCGAGATGGGGGCAGGCGGCCTGCCCAACACCTTCGTGCCCGGCCGTAACCTCGTCTTTCTGACCTTTGCGGCGGCGCTGGCCTATCGCCGCGGCATCACGCACATCATCGGCGGCATGTGCGAGACCGACTATTCCGGCTATCCCGACTGCCGCGACGACACCATCCGCGCGCTGCAGCAGGCGCTCAACCTCGGCATGGACCGGCAATTCCATCTGCACACGCCGCTGATGTGGCGCGACAAGGCGGCGACCTGGGCGCTGGCCGATGAACTTGGCGGGCAGGGCCTCGTTGACCTGATCCGTGAGCATTCCCACACCTGCTATCTCGGCGAGCGGGGCGCCCTGCACGACTGGGGTTACGGCTGCGGCCAGTGCCCAGCCTGCGAGTTGCGCGCCAAGGGCTGGCGTGAGTATTCGGCAACCGCGGCGTAAAGCCCGCTGTGCGTTGCATACGCTAGGGTGCAAATAGAGCTGGCGTCTTTTGTGGACTAAGCTAGTGCTAGCGAATGGCGTACTCAAGATCACGATTGCCGGCGCTTGCGACCCTTGCCGTGATGCTGGCCGGCGCCGGCGCCGCGCACGCCGCCAACGGCGCCTATGCCGTGGACGCCGCGGATATTTCCGACGTTGGTAGCTGCAAGGTCGAGAGCTGGCTCGCTACCGCCACGAATTCGGATTTTTCGGCCGTCGCCAATCCGTCCTGCGTGGCGGAAATCGTGCGCCCGGTCGAACTCAGCGTACTGACCAACCGGTTTCGTGCCGACGGCGACTGGGGCACCAGCGTCACGCCCAAGGCCAAGATCAACCTGATCCCGACCGGAATTGGCAAATTCGGCGTCTCGGCGCTGGGCAGCGTCGCTTTTGACGCCCAGACCGGCCAGACCACGGCGCTGTTCGCGGAAATCCCGGCGACCTACCGGCTGTCGGAAGTCATGCGGATCAATCTCAATGCCGGCTGGCTGTGGGACCGCACCGTCGATCGGCATTATCTGACTTATGGCATCGGCTTCGACTGGAAGCTGACCGATCTGTTCCAGTACACGATCGAGATGTACGGGCAGGCCGGCCCATCCGAAATTCGCAGCGTCGTGCAGCCCAAATTGCAGACCGGCATTCGTTACCGACCGAACGAGATCTTTTCCATCGACGTGATCTACGGCCACAACATCACCGGCGAAAACGCCGACTGGATCACGGTCGGCACGACGGTCCGCTTTCAGCCGACTGACAGAAAGCCCGAGCGCTCCGGGCATCTGTAAACGGACCGAGCGAGCGCGGGCAGGCGGCCTGGTATGGGCACGACAGGTGACCACGCGGCGGGTGGCATGACTTTGCGCGCGATCCGCGAAGCCATCCTCAAATTCCTGTCAATACGTGATATGATGGAACTGTAGAAGTTTCCCTATCCATTTCCACGGAGAGGACGATGCAACGACATGGATTGGCCTTGCTGATATCGCTGGCATCCGCGACCACCGCTGCTGCAGGGGCCGCTGACGAGGCCAACGCGGTGATCGACCAATGGTCTGCGAAATACAGCGCGAATGACACTGCGGGATTGCTGGATCTCTATGCCGCGGACGCGGTCTTGCTCGGCACCACCAGTCCTGTGATTTCGGAAGGGCGCGACGCCATCAAAGAGTACTTCAAGGACCTTCCCGGCAGCGGACGAAAAAATACGATCGTGGAGAGACGCACCATCGTCCTGGACCAGAACGCCGTCGTTGGAACCGGATTTTATCGTTTCGCCAGAGCTGCGGAAAACGATGCGCCGCGACCGTCGCGGTTCACGATGGTTGTTGTGAGGCGCGAGGGCCGCTGGATGATTTTGCATCATCACTCGTCACCGCTGTCGGCGGTTCGGCAGTAGCCGCGCGCCAAACGCCACGTGTACGGAAACGGTGGCATCACGCCGGCGGCCGCTACGGCATGCAGTCTGTCCGGTCGGTGCCACGCCATCGGACGGACGACGACAGGCACGAGCCGCGCAACAGACATGAGCTTTGACAAGAGGGTGTCGGGCGGGGCAGAACGGCAAGTTCATATCCCGGATTCGCATAAGGTATATTATGGAATATATTATCCTCAAATGATCTCAAGGACTTAGTTCAAATTGCGGACAAAGCCAATGGTTGCAGCCTCGTTGCGTGCGGCAGCCTCGCCGCTGCCGTCCATATGGCTGACCACCGAATGGGTTCGGCACCGGCGCTGCCTGGCTGCGTTCGACGCCGCTGCGCCAGCATCGCGCGCGTTGCCATCGTCGTGACCACCTTGCCACGGCGGACTGGCTACCATCCAAAGCCGAAACAACTTGACCGCTCATCGATACCATGATGACCAGACAGCAAGGGATCCCTGAGATCCCAGCCAACAATAAAAGTCAGGGAGAATCCGCATGAGCATTTCACGTCGTACGATATTGAAAGCGTCTGCCGCAGCGACTGTGCTGGGTGGCGTCGGCATGCCGTTCGTGGCGCGCGCCCAGAGCGCCGAATTCGTCTACAAATATGCCAACAACCTGCCCGACACCCATCCGCTCAACGTCCGCGCCCGCGAAATGTCGGCGGCGATCAAGGCCGAGACCCAGGGCCGCGTCGATTTGCAGGTCTTCCCGAACAACCAGCTCGGCTCCGACACCGACATGCTGAGCCAGATCCGCTCCGGCGGCGTCGAGTTCTTCACGTTGTCCGGCCTGATCCTGGCGACCCTGGTGCCGGCGGCCTCGATCAACGGCATCGGCTTCGCGTTCCCGGATTACGACACCGTCTGGAAGGCCATGGACGGCGATCTCGGAGCCTATGTGCGCGGCGAGATCACCAAGGCGAACCTCGTTGTGATGGACAAGATCTGGGACAACGGCTTCCGTCAGACCACGTCGTCGTCGCGGCCGATCAATGGCCCCGAGGACTTCAAGGGCTTCAAGATCCGGGTGCCGGTATCGCCTTTGTGGACCTCGATGTTCAAGGCGTTCGATGCGTCGCCCGCCTCCATCAATTTCAGCGAAGTGTATTCCGCGCTGCAGACGCGGGTCGTCGAGGGCCAGGAAAATCCGCTGGCGCTGATCTCCACCGCCAAGCTGTACGAAGTGCAGAAATACTGCTCGATGACCAACCACATGTGGGACGGTTTCTGGTTCCTCGCCAACCGCCGCGCTTGGGAAAAACTGCCGGCCGACCTGCGCACCATCGTGGCCAAGAACATCAACGCCGCCGCGGTCAACGAGCGCGTCGATACCGCCAAGCTCAACGCCAACGTGCGCGAGGACCTGACCGCCAAGGGCCTGATCTTCAACCAGCCCACCGTGGCGCCGTTCCGCGACAAGCTGCGCCAGGCCGGGTTCTACGCGGAATGGAAGGGCAAATACGGCGAGCAGGCGTGGGAGCTGCTGGAGAAATCCGTCGGCAAGCTGGCGTAGCGCTTCATGGCCCATGCCGATATCGCGGCTCCGGAGGCGGGCGAGGTGACCGCGGAGGTCCCTCGCCCGCGCGCGTTCCTTACCTCGCTGGAGTCGATTCTGGCGCGGCTGGTCGAGGTGCCGGCCGCGCTGCTGGTGGTCGCCGAGATCATCATTTTGTTCGCCGGAGTGGTGGCGCGCTACGTGGTGCACCGACCACTGGTGTGGTCGGACGAACTGGCGTCGATCCTGTTCCTGTGGCTGGCGATGCTGGGCTCGGCGGTCGCGTTCCGGCGCGGCGAGCACATGCGGATGACGGCTTTGGTCGCCATGGCCGGGCCGCGGATTTGGGCTTTCCTCGATGTCGTCGCCACCATCTCGGCGCTGGCCTTCCTGCTGATGATCGTCGCGCCGTCCTACGAATACGCCTATGAGGAAAGCTACATCACCACGCCGGCGCTGCAGATCGCCAACTCGTTCCGCGCCGCCGCGCTGCCGGTCGGCATCACCATCATGGCATTGTTCGCCCTGCTTCGCCTCGCCCGCTACGGCGACCGGCGCACGATGCTGTTGGCGCTGGCGACGGTGATCGCCATCATGGGCGCGTTCTGGCTGGCGCAGCCGCTGCTGCGCACACTCGGCAATCTCAACCTGATCATCTTCTTCGTCGGCGTGGTCGGCCTGTGCGTGTTCGCCGGCGTGCCGATCGCCTTCGGCTTCGGTCTGGCCATCTTCGGCTACATGGCGCTGACCACCAACACGCCGATCATGGTGCTGGTCGGTCGCATGGACGAGGGCATGAGCCATTTGATCCTGCTGTCGGTGCCGCTGTTCGTGTTCCTGGGTCTCTTGATCGAGATGACCGGCATGGCGCGCGCGATGGTCGCGTTTCTCGCCAGCCTTTTGGGCCATGTCCGCGGCGGACTGCATTATGTGCTGATCGGCGCGATGTATCTGGTGTCCGGGATTTCCGGCTCCAAGGCGGCCGACATGGCCGCGGTGGCCCCGGTGCTGTTCCCCGAAATGAAGGCGCGCGGCGCCAAGCCCGGCGATCTGGTCGCCCTGCTCTCGGCGACCGGCGCGCAGACCGAAACCATCCCGCCGAGCCTGGTGCTGATCACCATCGGATCGGTCACCGGCGTGTCGATCTCTGCGCTTTTCACCGGCGGGCTGCTGCCGGGCGTCGTGCTGGCGATCACGCTCGGCGCGCTGGTGTGGTGGCGCTACCGCGACGAGGATCTAAGCCACGTCACACGGGCGTCGGGCCGCGAGATCGGCCGAGCCTTTATCATCTCCCTGCCCGCCATCGCATTGCCGTTCGTGATCCGCGCCGCCGTGGTCGAGGGCGTGGCCACCGCCACCGAAGTCTCCACCATCGGCATCGTCTATGCGGTGCTGGCCGGCCTGCTGATCTATCGCCAGTTCCCGGTGAAGCGGCTGATGCCGATGCTGATCGACACGGCGTGCCTGTCCGGCGCGATCCTGCTGATCATCGGCACGGCGACCGGCATGGCCTGGGGTCTGACGCAGTCCGGTTTTTCGCGCGCGCTGGCCGCCGCCATGACCGGCCTGCCCGGCGGCGGCGCGACCTTCATCGCGGTTTCGATCGTCGCCTTCATCATCCTCGGCAGCGTGCTCGAGGGCATTCCGGCGATCGTCCTGTTCGGGCCGCTGCTGTTCCCGATCGCCCGGCTCGTCGGGGTGCACGAGGTGCATTATGCGATGGTCGTGATCCTGGCGATGGGCATCGGACTGTTCGCGCCGCCGTTCGGCGTGGGGTATTATGCGGCCTGTGCCATCGGGCGAGTCGATCCGGCGGAAGGCATCCGGCTGATCCTTGGCTACCTGCTGGCGCTGCTGGCCGGATTAATCATTGTGGCGATCTTTCCGTGGATCTCGATCGGGTTTCTCTAAAAGATCGCTATTCCAGCTAGTTAATCCGACTTTAAGAGAATCGACTTGAGCTTTCTTGACTCGCTGCCAATCAGATGAATTTATCCGTGTAAGCTACTGCGATTAAAGGAGATTGTTATGGTTGAGTCGCAAGGTGCCTACAGTATCGGCCTTGACCAGAACAAGGCTAACTTCGTCCCGCTGTCGCCGCTGAGCTTTCTGGCGCGCAGCGCGGCGGTCTATCCGGACCACACCAGTACGGTCTATGAGGGCCGCCGCTTCACCTGGGCGCAGACCTATCAGCGCTGCCGGCGGTTTGCTTCGTACCTCGCTGCACGCGGCATCGGCCGCGGCGACACAGTCGCCGCCATGCTGCCGAACCTGCCGGCGATGAACGAAGCCCATTTCGCGGTGCCGATGGCCGGCGCCGTGCTCAACGCGCTGAACATCCGGCTCGACCCCGCCTCGATCGCGTTCCAACTCGACCATGGCGGCGCAAAAATCCTGCTGGTCGATCCGGAGTTCGCCGCCGTTATTACCGACGCGCTGGAACTGATGACGCAGCCGAAGCCTGTCGTGATCGACGTCGATGACGTCGCGTTCGGCCCGTCGGCCGGCATTGGCGAGATCGAATATGAGGACGCCGTAACGTCCGGCGATCCCACCTTCACCAGCCCCTACCCGCTCGACGAATGGGACGCCATTGCGCTGGGTTACACGTCTGGCACCACGGGCAATCCGAAGGGCGTGGTGACGCATCACCGTGGCGCCTATCTCAACGCCGTCTCGAATATCCTCGCCGCTGGCCTCGGCCAGCACCCGGTCTATCTGTGGACGCTGCCGATGTTCCATTGCAACGGCTGGTGCTTCCCGTGGACGCTGGCGGCTACCGCCGGCATCAACGTCTGCCTGCGCAAGGTCGATCCGACCAAAATCTTCGCGCTGATGAAGGAGCATGGCGTCACCCACATGTCCGGCGCGCCGATCGTCTACGCCACGCTGATCAATGCGCCGGATGCGCCGACCTACGCCGGCGGCCGGATGGTGCAGGGCTCGATCGCCGGCGCGCCGCCGCCGATGGCGGTGCTATCGGGCGCCGAGAACATCGGCATCAAGCTGACCCATGTCTACGGCTTGACCGAAGTCTACGGCCCGGCCTCGGTCTGCGCCGAGCAGCCCGGCTGGGACGAGTTGCCTCCCGCCGAGCGCGCCAGGCTGAAGCGCCGGCAGGGCGTGCCCTACCCGCTGCAGGAAGCCGTCACCGTGCTCGATCCCGAAACCATGCGGGAAGTGCCGCGCGACGGCGAGACCATCGGCGAGGTGATGTTCCGCGGCAACATCGTCATGAAGGGCTATCTGAAGAACGAGAAGGCGACCCAGGAGGCGTTCGAAGGCGGCTGGTTCCACACCGGCGACCTCGGTGTGCTCGACGAATTCGGCTACGTCATCATCAAGGACCGCTCCAAGGACATCATCATCTCCGGCGGCGAGAATATCTCGTCGGTCGAGGTCGAGGACGTGCTGTACCGCCATCCCGCGGTGCTGTTCGCCGCCGTGGTGGCGCAGCCCGACGCCAAATGGGGCGAGGTGCCCTGCGCCTTTATCGAGCTGAAGGCGGGGGCGAGTGCGACCGAAGCCGACATCATCGCGTTCTGCCGCGAGCACATGCCGGGCTTCAAGACACCGAAGAAGGTGGTGTTCTCGGCGATTCCGAAGACGTCCACGGGCAAGATTCAGAAGTTCATGCTGCGCGATCAGGCGAAGTCGGCGACGGCGATTTCGGGGTAGAACAGATACATTGTCGTTCCGGGGCGCGAAGGCGCAGCCTGAGCGAACCCGGAACCTCGAGATGGGACGATGAACATGTCGAGGTTCCGGGGTCGCTCGCTGCTGGCGCGCTCGCGCCCCGGAATGACAGTTTGGGGCTACTCGATCACCAGCCGCATTCCGTCATACGCAGGCACCACGCCGTCCGGCAGTTGCTGCTGCAGTTCCTCGTAATCCACATCCGCGGTCATGTTGGTGATCACCGTCCGCTTCGGCTTGAAGCGGGCGACCCACGACAGCGCGTCGGGGATCGAGAAATGGCTGGGGTGCTGGGTGTAGCGCAGCCCGTCGATCACCCAGAGATCGAGGCCCTCGAGCGCCGGCCAACTCTCCTCCGGAATGTCGTGGACGTCGGGCGTGTAGGCGGCGTTGCCGATCCGGTAGCCGAGCGCCGGGATGTTGCCGTGCTGGACCAGGAACGGCGTCAGCGTCAGCGCGCCGCCGGGACCCTCGATGGTGCGGCTCTCGCCGGCCTCGATCGATTTCTGTTCGAGGATCGGAGGGTAGTCGCTGCCCTCCGGCGACGTGAAGCAATAGGAGAACCGCGGCAGGATGTCCCTGGCGGTCGCCTGGTTGAGATGAAACGGAATCCGCCGGCGCTGATGGATGACCACCGAGCGCAAATCGTCGATCCCATGCGTCTGGTCGGCGTGCTCATGGGTCAGGAACACCGCGTCGATGTGATAGACCTGCGCGTCGATCAACTGCTCGCGCAAATCCGGCGAGGTGTCGATCACCACGCGGGTGATGCCGTGTTCGCCCTCTCGCTCCGCCATGATCGAGCAGCGGCGGCGGCGGTTCTTCGGGTTGGTCGGATCGCAGGCACCCCAGCCGAGCGCCGGGCGCGGCACGCCGGCCGACGAGCCGCAGCCGAGAATGGTCAGCGTCACCGTCATGACGCGGCATCCGGCGGCGGCACCTTGCTGAACAGCCGGAAGAAGTTTTCCGTAGTCTGCTTCGATATCTCTTCCAGCGAGACGCCGCGGGTTTCCGCGAGCACCTTCGCGGTCTCGACGACGTAGGCCGGCTCGCAGCGTTTGCCGCGGAATTTGCCGGGCGCCAGATAGGGCGCGTCGGTCTCGACCATGATGCGGTCGGCCGGCAGCTCGGCGGCAAGGTCGCGCAGTTCCTGCGACTTCTTGAAGGTCAGGATGCCGGTAAAGGAGATCGACAGGCCAAGCTCGATCGCCTGCATCGCGAGCTCGCGTCCGCCGGTGTAGCAATGCAGCACCGCGCGGAAGGCGCCCTTCCCCATCTCGTCCTGGAGGATACGGCCGCATTGCTCGTCGGCGACGCGGGTGTGGATCACCAGCGGCAGGCCGGTCGCGCGGGCTGCTGCGATATGCGCGCGAAAGCCGCGCTCCTGCGCTTCGTTGAAATCGGTGCCGTAGAAATTGTCGAGACCCGCTTCTCCGAGTGCAACGACCTTCGGATGCTTGGTCAGCTCGATCAGTTCTTCCGCCGTGATGCCGTCCTCCTCATCCACATGACCGGGGTGCGTGCCGACCGAGCAAAAGACGTTGGGGAAACGCTCGGCGATCGCCAGCAGTCTCGGAAACTGCTTCACCCGTGTCGAGATGGTGACGAGACGGCCGACGCCGGCCGCCTCCGCGCGTGCGACGATGCCGTCAAGTTCGTCGGCAAAGTCCGGGAAGTCGAGATGGCAGTGACTATCGACCAGCATGCGATCAGGCCGCCGGAGTCGGTTCGACGTAGCGCGGAAACACGCCGGTCGGCGTCGGTAGCGTCGCGCCGGACTTCAGCCGCGTCGCCAGCGCCGCGAAGTCGCGCGCGTCCGCGGCCACGCCGAGCACGTCGAGCAGCTTGCCCGCACTGTCCGGTATCGCCGGCTGCGCCAGGATCGCGACCTGCCGCACCACTTCGGCGGTGACGTACAATACGGTGCCCTGCTTCTTCGGATCGGTCTTGGCCAGCGCCCACGGCGCCTCGCCGGCAAAATAGCGGTTGGCTTCCGCGACCACGTTCCACACCGCGTTCAGCGCCTGATGGATCTGCTGCGTCGCCATCGCAGCGCGCGCCAGATCGAGCATGCCGTCGGCCTGCGCCAGGATGGCCTTGTCGTTGTCGCTGAAGTCGCCGGGCTCCGGCAGCACGCCGGCATATTGTTTGGCGATCATCGACAATGATCGCTGCGCCAGATTGCCGAGGTCGTTGGCGAGATCGGCATTGGTGCGGTTTACGATGGCCTCGTGATTGTAGCTGCCGTCCTGGCCGAACGGCACTTCGCGCAGCAGGAAGAAGCGCAGCTGATCGACGCCGTACTGCACAGCCAGATTGAAGGGATCGACGACATTGCCGACCGACTTCGACATCTTCTCGCCCTTGTTGAACAGGAAGCCGTGCGCATAGACGCGCTTCGGCAGCGCGATGCCGGCCGACATCAGGAATGCCGGCCAGTACACCGCGTGGAAGCGGATGATGTCCTTGCCGATGATGTGCGCGTCCGCCGGCCAGTAGCGCCAGTTCGCGTCGCCCTTGTCGGGGAAGCCGACGCCGGTGATGTAGTTGGTCAGCGCATCGACCCAGACATACATCACGTGCTTGTCGTCGCCGGGCACCTTGACGCCCCAGTCGAAGGTGGTGCGCGAGATCGACAGGTCCTTGAGGCCGCCCTTGACGAAGCTCATCACCTCGTTGCGGCGGGTGTCCGGGCCAATAAAGTCCGGCTGCTCCTCATAGAGCTTGAGGAGCTTGTCCTGATAGGACGCGAGCTTGAAGAAGTAGCTCGATTCCTCGACCCATTCGACCGGCGTGCCCTGCGGTCCGCGGCGCACCTTGTCCTCGCCGACTACGGTCTCGTCCTCGGCGTAGTAGGCCTCGTCGCGCACCGAGTACCAGCCGGCGTAAGAGTCGAGATAGATGTCGCCATTGTCCGCCATGCGCTGCCAGATCGCCTGGCTGGAGCGATGGTGCTGTTCCTCCGAGGTGCGGATGAAGCGATCGTAGGAAATGTTGAGGACGCGGTCCATGTCCTTGAACTGCGTGGCGTTGCGCGTCGCCAGCTCCGACGGCGTCAGGCCTTCCTTCACCGCGGTCTGCACCATCTTCTGGCCGTGCTCGTCGGTGCCGGTCAGGAAGAACACATCCTTGCCATCGAGCCGCTGGAAGCGCGCCAGGGCATCGGTCGCGATCGCCTCATAGGCGTGGCCGATATGCGGCACGCCGTTGGGATAGGCAATCGCGGTCGTGATGTAATAGGAGCCGCGGGAATTATTGGTCGCATTCGCCATGACTGCGAAGGCCTTTCATCGCATGTGAAGACAGCACCGGAGCGGCGCGCCGAGATCAGCGCACTGCTTCCGCGAGAAGCCCGAACACCGAGAAAACCAGCGGTTTTCGCTCGAGATTGTAGGATTCGGTCTCGCGCGCGGCACGGTTGATCTTTTCCCATACCTCCGCCAGCCGCGCAAGACGCGGCAGGTTGGCGTTGGCATGGGCGCCGTCGGACCGCATCTGCTCGCCGACCCAGCGATCGACGCTGTCGACGAAGGCCGCCAGGATCGCGCGGTCGCTGCCGCCGAGCGCATCGCCCAGCGCGTGCAGTTCGCGCGGATCGACATGCGGCAGCGTATCGAGCAGGGCAGAAGTGCGCTGGTGCAGTTTCAGTGCGCCGCCGCCAAGCAGGTTGATCGCCCGCGACACCGACCCCTCGGCCGCCTGTGCGGCCTCTTCCAGCAGAGGATCGTGCTGGTCCATCCCGCCGGCCAGCGCGGCGGCATGGACGACGTCGTCGATGGCCAGCGGCCGGAGCGCGAGCTTTCGGCAGCGCGACTGGATGGTCGGCAGCAGCCGCGCGGGCGAACTGGAGAGCAGCAGGAAAAGCGAGCGCTGCGGCGGCTCCTCAAGCACCTTCAAAAGCGCGTTGGCGGCATTGGCGTTCATCTCGTCGACGGTATCGACGATGCACACCCGCCAGCCATCGACCGCCGCGGTCGAGCCGAAGAACGGCACGGTCTTGCGGACCTCGCCGACGGCGACGAAGGTCGGCATCACGCCCTTCTCGTTGACGGTGCGCTCCAGCACCAGCAGCCCGCCATGGGCACCGGACGCGACCTGGCGGGTCACCGGATGCAACGGGTCGATCTCAAGCGTCGTGGCCGCCTGCACCTTGGCAGATAGCGGATCGGAATTTGCGAGCACGAAGCGCGCCATCCGGTAGGCCAGCGTCGCCTTGCCGATGCCCTGCGCGCCGGACATCAGCCAGGCATGCGGAATGCGCCCGCCGCGATAGGCATCCAGCAGCGTCTGCTCGGCGGTGTGATGGCCGAACAGAGCGGTGGTCTCGCGCGGCAGCGGCACGGCCACCTGCGGCTCACTGGTGCGGGCGGCGCTCATGCGGATACGGTCTCGGGTTGGGTAAGCAGCCGCTCGGTCAGCGTCGCCCAGATTTTGCCGGCAACGATGTCGGCGTCGGTATTGGCATCGATCAGCACGCAGCGTTGCGGGGCGTTGACGGCGATCAGTCGAAACGCCTCGCGCAGCTGCTGGTGAAACAGCACGCCCTCGGCCTCGAAGCGATCCGGGGTGCCCTGCCCGCGGCGCGCGGCGGCGCGTTGCATGCCGATCTCGACGGGGACGTCGAGAATGATGGTGAGGTCCGGCTTGAGGCCGCCGATGGTGACGCGCTCCATGGCGTTGAGCAGCGCAGGCGGGACGGAGCCCAACTGGCCCTGATAGGCGCGCGTCGAATCCGAAAAGCGGTCGCACAAAACCCAGACGCCCTGCGCCAGCGCCGGCTCGATCACGGCGTGGACATGGTCGTCGCGCGCGGCGGCAAACAGCAGGGTTTCGGCTTCGGCGCCGAGCAGCTTGCCCATGCCGGACAGCACGACATGGCGGATGATTTCGGCACCGGGCGAACCGCCGGGCTCGCGGGTGACGATGGCGCGAATGCCGGCGGCGTCGAGCCGGTCGGCGAGCAGCCGGATCTGCGTCGACTTGCCGGCGCCTTCACCGCCTTCGAAGGAGATGAAGCGGCCGCGCGAAGCGGCGCATTGGGCATCCATCATCGTCACAGCTTCGCGACGCCGGCGCGGAACAGGCCGACTGCCAATTCGCTGGCGCCGTCGATCGCGCGTTGCGTCAGCGAGCCGGTGCCGACGGCCTCCGCGGCATAGATCGGCGTCTCCACCGCGACATTGGAGCCGCGCATCACGCGAATAATGCCGACCGGTCGGCCGGCCTCGACCGGCGCTCGCACCGGGCCATTATAGACGATGCGCGCGATCAATTTGTCGCTGCCGTTCTTCTGCACCATCACCTTGACCGGCTCCTTGCTGGCGAGCGCCACCGAGCCGGCGTCGCCGCCAAACACCTTGGCGTAGCCGACCGGCTGGTTGGCCGCGAACAGCGCGCGCGCCTCGAAGTTCTTGAACCCCCACTCCAGCAGCTTCTTGGCTTCGGTGACGCGGTCGTCGGGATCGTCCATGCCGTTGATCGCCACGATCAGCCGCATGCCGTTCTGCACCGCGGAGGCGGCCATGCCGTAGCCGCCCTCCTTGGTATAGCCGGTGACCAGCCCGTCGGCGCCTTCCAGCGTCGCAAGCAGCGGATTGCGGTTGGTCTGGCGGATCTTGTTCCAGGTGAATTCGCGCTCGGCGTAGAGCTTGTAGAATTCCGGATAGGTCTGGATCATGTGCCGCGTCAGGCGGCTCATCTCGCGCACCGACATTTTGTTGTCGGGATCCGGCAGGCCGTTGGAATTGACGAAATTCGACTTCGTCAGGCCGAGCTCGCGCGCGCGCGCGGTCATCTTCTCCGCAAAGGCCTTTTCGCTGCCGCTGATGCCTTCGGCCAGGATCATGCCGGAATCATTACCGCTCTGCACGATCATGCCGCGCAGGAGATCGCTGACCGGCACCGCGCTCTTCAGCGCGGCGAACATGGTCGCGCCGCCGGCCGGCGCGCCTCCCTTGCGCCAGGCGTTCTCGCTGACGCGGTATTCGTCGGTCAGCTTGATGTCGCCGCGCGCCACCATGCTGAACACCAGCTCGGCGGTCATCAACTTGGCCATGCTGGAAGGCTGGCGCAGTTCATCGGCGTTCTTCTCGAACAACACGCTGCCGGAACTCGCCTCGATCAAGATCGCGGTCGGCGCGTCGGTGTCGTAGCCGCCGTCTTCCACTGCCTTCCTGGCGCCCTGCACGCTTTGATTCGCAGCATAGGCCGCCCCCGACAACAGCAGACCGGCTGCAAGCAGGCCGGTCAGCAGGAAGCGCCAGCGCGAGAGCGCAGTCGGAAACGGGAAAAGCGCGGTGATGGTCGGTGCCATGAGGTGTCCTGCAGGCCCAACGTCTTACCAGCAACATCCCGGGCAAACAACGCAAGCGGCAGGGTCAATCGACCCTGCTTCGTCACGGTATCGGGATCAATAAAGCCCGCGGCCGGACAGGATATCGCGGGCCTCGTCGGCCGGCGCCCGCTCATTGGCCGGCTCCGGCGCGGCATAGCGGCTGTCGTTCTCGTAAGACACCGCGCGGCGATTCTCGACCATGCGGGGATTGGCGCGGACGCGGCCCGAGGCGGACATTTCCGACGTCGCATTGATCGACGCCACATCGGCCGAGGTGTGACCCAGCGAATACGGCCGTCCCTCGGGCATCGGAACGTCGCCGCGGGCAACGCGACCCGGCGTCGGCATGTCCGGCACGAAGGAGCGCGCGGAGGCGACGCGGACCATCGAGGGCGACGGCGCCGGCTCGCCGGTGCGCAGGGTGGCCACCAGCTGGCGGTCGTCGGAGCCTTCCAGCGGCGCGCGGCCGACATATTCGACGCGCACGCGGGCAATGCCGTGGCCCTTGAATTCCAGCAGGTCGGCGGCGCGGTTGGAGACGTCGATCAGGCGGTTGCCGTGATACGGGCCGCGGTCATTGACGCGCACGATCAGCGACTTGCCATTGCTGATGTTGGTGACGCGCGCATAGGACGGGATCGGCAGCGTCGGATGCGCGGCGGTCAGCGAGGCCATGTCGAACACCTCGCCGTTGGCGGTCAGGCGGCCGTGGAAAGCGTCGCCATACCACGAGGCCATGCCTTCGGCGCGATAATTGACGTCTTCTTCCGGCACATAGGTGCGGCCGGCCACCGTATAGGGCTTGCCGATCCGATAGGTGCCGCCGCCCTTCGGCACGGGTTCCCCAGCCGCAACCACGCGCGGGCTGGTGGAAACGCCATATTTCGGGTCGAGCTTGCTCATCTTGCCTGAGGACGCGCAATTGGCGAGCGCCAGGCAGGCACCGACGGCCGCAGCCGCCCGTGCGGCACGCCTCAGCCGATATGATTCACGAATCCCCATAAGCCCCAATACCATTCCGGCGGCCGGCTGCCCACTCGGGCGTGCGCGATCCGCAAATCTCGATACGACCCCACAACCGCATCAAGTCATGAAGATATCGCGGATCAATCACGGCGGAAATGCGGCTGAGGCAAGTATGGTAAATGAAAGCTGACCGGCCGGACGCCGCCGAATCAAGCTACTCGGTAGTGTCCCGCGGCACGCGCCGTTTGTTTCAATCCCACAGGAGCCAGCGATGAACGAACGGCTGACGACATTGATGAAGGCGCGCGAGCGCATGGTCGAGGACCGCGACGGCTTTGCAAAGGTGCTGGCGGCGCCGTTCGACCGCGACAAGGCCGAGCGCGCCCGCAACCGTTTTATCGAAATCCAGTCGCTGGTGGACGCCATCGACCGCGCGATCGCCGGCGAGCGGATCGCCCCTGCCCTTGCCGGATGATGGTCGGAGTAAAACACCCGCAACGCATGCCGCGCTGGAATGACGAACGGTCGTTCGGTCAGGCCCGGCTAGACTTCAGGCAACATCCGAAAGGCTGAGCGAATGGCGTTGTAGATAGATTTTAAGTTCGCGCTCGACAACCCTGTACTGATGCAGCGTATCCGCGTCGCGCATCCGGCGGGCCAGTCGCCAACCCTCGATATTGCCGCCTTCGATGGCATGCTGCCGCAGATCATAGGCCGCGTTCTGCAAGCAGTACGCGCGACGTCCGATCGGAACGATATTCGCCGATGTTGGCCAGATGGTCATTGCAAGTCCCTCGTTTCACGGAAGCAACGGGCAGCCCCCCGCGAAGGTTGCATGAAACGGTCGAGATAAGTCTCTGGTAGCAAAAAAGGTGCGCTGACACCGTTCGCAGAAACGAAAAAGCCGCGCCAACCCGAAGGTTGACGCGGCCCTGGCCGTTCTGTTGCAAGGTGGACCAACCCCGAACGGTTACGCCGCGAGGCGCACTTCGTTCATGCGAACGTTATCGTTTGCATTTAGGTTTTGACCCGATAACGGCGGTATCATGCCGGGAACAATTCATACCTTCTTTGCGACCATCGATCCTATTTCGCCCCCGCCTGAACAGCACTTACATCCCGCCTTTCGGCCAGAATCGCCTCACCCAAGTGAGACGTGAGCTGCTGAGGTGGAGGCGCCGGGTACTGCCCCCGGGTCTGTCCGCAGTCCGCTATGAGTTTCAGCGCCATCGTCTTTCGACAATTCAGATATAGCGGCGGATCTGGGCAAAAGCTAGATGGCAGCCGAGCGGCTCGCATCTTCCCGCGGGGAATATTCCTTTATGCCGCGCGCATTGCTAGCTTCAGTTACGCCGACACACCGTCAGCGCCTGCAAGGACCGACCGATGTCGCTATCATCCGCCAAGAACTATGCGCTGCGGGCTGCCAAGTCGCAGGACCCGAAGGAAGCCGCAGACCTGCTCTCGAAAGCGATTCTCGAACTGGCAACCTCGATCGAGGCGGCTGAGGCCAAGATCAAGAAGATCAACAAGTCCGGCTAGGCCACACGCCCGCAAGCATGGCCTGGCGCCGTGATTTACCATTGTGGCGGAGCGCTCGGCTAATTATGACAGCAAGAGACGAGTATCTCGAAAAGCGAAGTGAGTAGCCTGTGGCCGACCCCATCGACGTTGGACCCCCGCTCTTGCAACTGGGCGGCGGCAGATCCCGAAAAGGCGTTGTGCTGGCAGTCGTGCTCGTGGTTCTCGGCGCCGCCGCGGTGTTCGGCTGGCTCAGTCTGAGCGACCAGCCCACGGATGGCTCCTCGGCCAAATCCCCCGCCTCGACCGCAAGTGTAGGCGATTCCGTCGCCGCAACGGAGTTCGTGGCGTTTCAGGCCCAGACGGCCGCCTCGCTGCAATCCGCCACGCAATTGCTGGCCAGCCAGCAGGCCGAGCTGAAACGATTGTCCGAGCAACTCGCCGGCCTCACCGCCCGGATCGATACTCTGCAGAGTCAGCTCGCCACGCCGGCGCCTGGCGCGGCCCCGACGGCTGCGTCGTCACCGCCGGCCGCTGCCCCCCGCGCGCCCACCGCGCCGCGCAAGCGCCCGGCTCCGGCTCCGGCCGGCGCCATTTCGGTCGGCGGCGCCCCACTGCCGGGCGCTGCGCCGGCACGCTGACATCGCGGGTCCGTTGCAACGGCGGGCCGGGCCCGTGAAAAGTCTGTCGCGACGCTGGATCTGAAAATGCCGCGTCGCGCGTGGCGGCTATTTGGACGACGTTTTGGCCTTCTTGGTAGCGGCTTTCTTGGCTGTCGCTTTCGGCGCGGCTGACTTGGACGTCTTCTTGGCGGTCTTGCTGACGCTGGGCTCAGCACTGGCTTTGGCAGCCGGGGCTGCGTCGAAAACCTCGGCGCCGCCTGCGGTCGCGATCTCGGCACGCTCGGCAACCGGGGCGGTGGCCTTCGGGGGCGGCTTCAGTGACGCCTTGGCCTTGGCCGGCTTGTCCTCGCCCGCGGCGGCGGTCGGCTCCGGCTTGCGCCTCGGCGCCTCGGTCGGCTTGCTGGTTTCCTGCTTCAGACGCCTCTGTTCGGCTTCGAACTTGGCCTCGCGCATCTGCCGCAGGGCATCGGCACGCGGGGTGGGATTGGCCATGGCGGTCTCCTTTCGTTTGGAATCGTCATGGTCCCTTTAGCACGGCGCGCGTGCCGCTTGTCCGGGCCAAATTCGGCATCCCCCGCAACATCCCCGCTTTCCCTCCGCCCTGCCCTTTGCTAAGCGCATGAACGCTGGAAGGGTGGCCGAGTGGTTTAAGGCAGCGGTCTTGAAAACCGCCGTGCCTGCAAGGGTACCGTGGGTTCGAATCCCACCCCTTCCGCCAGAAATTCCTAATAAACCGTTGATTTTGATCAACAAATAACAAATTATGCGGGCTTGAACCTAGCAATAGCCCTAGCGGGGGGGTCGCCCGCCGGCGCAACCGGCGGGCTTTATGGCAAGGCCGGAACAGGCTGGCGCAGTTACATCAACGTGGTCGCCGCCCAAGCCAGCTTGCTGCTGATCTGCAGCAACCACCGCGCCAGCTTGAGGCGATAGCAGGCACCCATAAGCCGGATCAGGCGCATACCGTCCTCCATCCAATGCTGCGCCGCAGGTTTGCCAACCATACATTCCGGTGGCTCTCCCAAAGTGGGCCGATCGACCGCCACGCAGCATCCGGCAGCTAAGCCATATAATCGAGCTGGGTCCGGCTATCGTCGGTGGTCGAGGTGCAGGCCAACAGGACCGCTCGCAGGGTGAAGGGTGTCGCCGTTTGGCGGTGGACTGCTATTGCAACTCCGGGCAGCACGTTGACCGGGACAAAGCCGGCAGCGCACTCGATGACGGCGGCAACGTCGAGGTGGCGAGGGTCTGCCATCACAGCACCTCGCCGGAGTTGTCATAATAGCCGCCAACCTGCTCGGCCAATCCGTCCAGACGATCAACATTTCCGTCATTAGTCGCTTTGCAACGCTTTGTTAACCATCGCAATTCAACTTTGCCCAACCGGAAAATTCGGGACACGAGGGATGGCGATGAACTTAAAATTGATGAACGTTGCTGCGGTCGCAGGCTTGCTTCTCATGCCCGCAAAAGCCAATGCGGACGATCGTGCTGGTGCAGCTATCGCAGGCGCGGTTATTGGTGCGATCGTGGCTTCGTCCATACCCGTCGAGCAACGAGGGCCTGCTCGTGAATACATCTACCGGGATCGTGAGCGTCCTCGTTCATACGAATATTATGGCGACCTCACGCCGGGGCAGCGTTTCGGCTATGGACCGCATGGGTCGCGCGAGTTGCCCCGTGAGTACGGCGTCGAAGGATATCACTACGATGTCGTCAACCGGAGAGCCGTTGTCTTTCAGCCGCACACCCGCCGCATCATTCATGTCTATGACGTAAACGACGAAGATTAATCCCTGCCGGTCAGGCCCGGGCGCGTTCTCCCGAGCGCGTTCGGGTCGCGGGCGGACTAGCCGGCTTGTCGAGATCGGGCTGAAGGCAAAGGGAAATGAACAAGAACGAGCGCCGCGACATGAAGTGGATCATCGCCGCCTTTGTGGACGTTATTGTCCCCGTCGCAATCTCATCGATGATTGTCCGCTAAATCCCCCCTCCATCGGGCCGCTTTTGCGCATACGCTTGCGTCTTCGGGCGCCACGGAGCAATCTGCCGAGAGTCGGCGAGATTGACCCCCAGTCCCCTTGCCGGTTAGGCCCGGGGGCCGGTAACGCCCGGGCCGCACAACCTTGAGGTTTACCGGATGCGCCTTTAGAGGTTCCCGAAGCGATCCGCCGACTCGTCAACGTAGCGCTCGAGCGATCAGCAACAAAAAGGCACGGGAGAAAACGATGCAACACAGCGCTTACGTCAACGGAGCCGATATTCATGTCGGCACCGTTATTTCAATCGCAGGAAAAATTATAAGTTCAGGCGACGATCTGGCACTGGAATTTCCGAGCAATGATCGAGCGCCCGGCACAGTAATTTCTGCTTCGCCCAATGAACTTGAAGTTCACATTAGCAATGAGACATGGCGGCTCCGGCCACACGCACCCTCTGACTCAGAACCGCACTCTAATATGACTAGTGTCGATGCGTCGTTTTGGACCGTACAGGTCAAGCTGTGATTACTGGCCGATCTGCTGCCTCGTCGAGATCGGGCTGAATGCAAAGACTAAATGAGCATTGTTTGGATTGCCATGTTGCTGGCCAGCTACTTAAGTTGAACCATTGAAAAGGCAGGTCATGCGAAAAAGGGGTCCAGTCCGGAAAGTGGTTGGAATTTGGTTGGCGCGTTCTCCGAGTAACATGAAGGTATCGTTTCAGGCGGCGAGGTCAATCGTCTGATCGACGGGTTTTGTAGCAAGGGTCTGCCAGCCATCGACCTTGCGCATGCTGATCTGTCCAGAGGCAAGCAACGCCCAGAACATGATCGCGGCAGTGTCGGCCGATGGCAGCACGGTTTGGGTTTTGATCCGCCGCTTGAACTCCTCGTGCAATCGCTCGATCGCATTGGTTATGCGGATGCTGCGCCATTGGCTCGGTGGCAGGCGCGCAAGCGTAAACAAACGATCGCCCGCTTCCTCCAGGCTGTCGGCAATGGCGCGAAGCTTCAACCGCCATTTGCGGATGAAGGCCTTGCGGCGAGCCGCGATTTCCTCCGGCGTCGCCGCATAGATCATGTCGTTGTAGTCAGAGGTGATCTCCTCATGAAGGCGCTCCGGGGCATGCGCCAGCAGGTTTCTGTGCTTGTGGACCGTGCAGCGTTGCACTGGCACGCCGTCACAGACGGCGGCAATCGCCTTGTCGAGCCCCGGCGCCCCATCGACGATCAGGAGTTCGGGACGCCTGAGCCCACGCTTGACGAGATCGCCGAGCACCGTGCGCCAGGCCTCGGCGCTCTCGCCGCCCATGCTCTTGATCGCGAGCAGCACCTTCTGGCCGTCGGCGCGCACGCCAAGCACCACCAGCAGGGAGATCGAGGTCGCCTTGCGGTCGAGCCGGACGCGAACGACGGTGCCGTCGAGGATCAGCCGCACGATCGGTTCCTCGGCCAGCGAGCGGCTGTTCCAGGCATCCCGGTCGCTCTTCACCTTGCGCCAGGTTCGGCTCACGACGTCCTTGCCGACCTTGCCGCCGAACAGCGCCGCCAGCGCGCGACGCACCCGGCGGGTATTGGTGCCGGCCAGATACGTGCTGGCGATCAGCGCATCGGCGGCAAGCGTGCGCCGTTGATAGGCTCGCAGCGCCTGGCTCTTCCATTCCGTCGTCTTGCCCTCGGCCGTCGTCAGCCGGGCATGCGGCGGTGCGGTGCGCTTTCAGATGCGTCGCATCGATCATTAGGCGGGCTGGCTTGCCAGCCTTGCGAGCTAATTCAGCGAAGATCTTGTTGAAGACGCCGAGACGGCTCCAGCGCACAAACCGATTATAGATCGTCTTATGGGGGCCATACTCATGCGGCGCATCGCGCCAGCGAAGTCCGTTTCTGATGACGAAGACGATCCCGCTGATCACCCGCCGGTCATCAACCCTCGCAATTCCATGCGACAACGGAAAATAAGGTTCGATACGGCGCATCTGCGCCGCGGTCAGCAGAAACAAATCAGTCATGGCGATGCCTCCCAGCATCACCAGTGAATCAACCAATCTGTCCGTCGGCAAGAAAATTAATGGGTCCTGAGCCTAGACGGTTCAGTCTGCAGTTCGCGGAACAAAAGACGCGTCTGGTTGAAAATAAAGAGAAGTATTGCATCATCTAGTATGTTATTTAATTTTATACGGTACGTTAGTGGGAGCGGCACCTGCTGATGAATACTGCAGTTCAAAGGGTATTGCGTCATTTCTGATCCAACCGAATTAAGGCAAATGGAACTAGCCAACGAAAAGCCCAGCCGAATCCCCGGTCTGATCGCGGCCGCTATGCTGGCCGCGGCTATGCCGACTGCTGCGGATGCGCAGGTCCCGAATCTCGGCACCGCCGCCAATTTCGCGGTTTTGGCTGGCTCAACCG
This sequence comes from Tardiphaga sp. vice154, assembly GCF_007018645.1. Classification (NCBI taxonomy): domain Bacteria; kingdom Pseudomonadati; phylum Pseudomonadota; class Alphaproteobacteria; order Hyphomicrobiales; family Nitrobacteraceae; genus Tardiphaga; species Tardiphaga sp. vice154. Next base: position 3,103,364 of record NZ_CP041399.1, on the reverse strand, counting down.
TCACCAATACTGGTACCACCATCGTGACCGGCAACGTCGGCGTGAGCCCGGGTAGCGCAATTACCGGTTTTCCGCCCGGCGTCGTGCTGCCGCCGGGATCGACGTTCATTGGCGATGCCGTGGCAATGCAGGCCCAGATCGATCTGACCGCCGGCTACAATACAATCGCCGCCCGGTCGACCACCGCCGACCTGACCGGCACCAACCTCGGCGGCCTGACGCTGACGCCGGGGGTCTACAATTTTACTACCGCCGCGTTCCTGACCGGCACGCTGACATTGAACGCTCTCGGCAATCCGAATGCAGTCTTCATTTTCAACGTAGGTACCACGTTGACCACCGCCTCTGCTTCGACGGTGCGTGTGATCGGCGGCGGCACCGGAGACAATGTCTATTGGCGCGTCGGCACGTCCGCGACGCTGGGCACGACCACGACGTTCGTCGGTGACATTCTGGCGCTCGCCAGCATCACCCTGAACACTGGGGCGATCATCTCCTGCGGTAGCACGCTGGCCCGCAACGGCGCTGTGACGCTCGACACCAATACCATTGCGACCCGAAACCTGACGGCAGCCTGTACCCCGTCGGCGCTGCTGCCGAGCACCGTTCCGGCGAACACTGCCGCAACGACCGCGGCCATCAATTCGGCCTTCGCCACCGCCATCGCGAATAATAACGGCATCCTGCCCGACACTTTCGCACGGGCCTTCCTCAACCTCTCGAGCTTGTCCCCGGCGCAGTTGCTGCTGGCGTTGCAGCAGCTGAACGGCGAAGTCGGCACCGGCGTTGCGCAATCCGGCTTCCAGTCGATGAACTCGTTCCTGTCGCTGGTGCTCAGCCCGAATCCGGGCGACACGCTGTCGGGCGACCGCAGCGGCATCGGCCCGAGCCGTCCGGGGCTGATCGTCAAGGCACCCTATCCGGTGAAGGTCACCGCGGCGATGGCAGCATTCAACGCGGCGCGGCGTGCCGACTTCGATCCGGACCGCTGGGGCATCTGGGGCGCCGCCTATGGCGGCCAGACCCGCATCGGCGGCGACACCACCGCCGGGTTGCATAACCTCGACGTGCGCAGCTACGGCTTTGCCGGAGGCCTCGACTACCGGCTGTTTGCCAACACTACCGTGGGCTTCGCGCTCGGCGGCGGCGCCACCAGTTTCGGTCTGTCGGACAACATGGGCGGCGGCCGCAGCGACATGTTGCAGGCGGCGATCTACAGCTCGACCCGGTTCAACGCAGCCTATGTATCGATGGCGCTGGCCTATGCGTGGCACGACGTCACCACCGACCAGTATCTCAGCGTCGCCAATTCGGATCGTTTGACGGCCAACTTCAAGGCTAACAATATCGGCGGCCGTATCGAAGGCGGCTATCGCTTCGGCATTCCCGCGGTCTACATGGTGCCGGCGTTCGGCATCACGCCCTATGCCGCTTTGCAGGGCCAGGCCTACTTCACGCCGGCCTACAGCGAGAACGCCAGCTCGATTTTCGCGCGCAGCTACGATGCGCGAACCTCGACGGTCTATCGTACCGAACTCGGTGCCTGGTTCGATACCAGCCAGGCATTCTATAACGACTCTATCCTGACGCTTCGCAGCCGTGCGGCCTGGGCGCATGACGAATACTCCGACCCAAGCATCAGTGCCAGTTTCATAGCACTGCCCGGCTACCGCTTCGTCACCTATGGAGTCGCGCCGGCGCGTGACCTGCTGCTGGCTTCGGTCGGCGCCGAGGTCCGCTTCCGCAATAGGATCTCGGTGGGCGCGCAGTTTGACGGCGAATTCGCCGACCGCACCACCAAATACAGCGGCAGGGCCGTGGTGCGCTATAGCTGGTGAGGAGGGGTTCACATGGTGCCCCGCGTCCATCCGACTGAACCGCGCCGGGTTCCACTAGCAGTCCGCTGAAAAACCCAAAATCCGACTATTTTCTTGCCAGCGGACAGGCGCGATGGTGGTGTAGTTAGCTGATCGGGCGTCGCGCGTCGTCGCCTGGACGGCGTGGAGGCTATGCGGCGAGCAGTTTTGGAATGCGGATCAGGTTGTAGGCGATTAGGTTGAGCATGAAGTCGGCGGCGACAGCGCCGATGCCGCGATGTTTGGTCTTGCGCATCGTGCCGTGTTGCTTGCCCCATCCGAAGATGCATTCGATCATCGCGCGCCGTGTCTGCGACATACCATAGCCCTCGTGGCGGGTGGTTCGCTCGTCGATCGCGCTGCGACGGCTGCGGCCGGTCTTGCCGATTGTATTGTTCTGCGTCACATGCGGCGTCACCTCGATGGCGCGCAGATTGGCGACATGATCGGCGGTGTCATAGGCCTTGTCCGCGCCGGCGGTGATGCGCCGGCCGGCCTGTTTGGCCTTGGCCTTGAGCATCTTCTCCGCGGCGCGACGCTCGGCGGTGCCGCTGGCATGCGTCACCATCCCGGCGACCGCCAGACCATTGCGGTTCTCCATGGTGGCATGGCCCATGTAGCAGAGCCTGGCCTCGCGGCCGGTGGCCTTGCGGTAGAGCCGGCTGTCGGGATCGCTGGTGGAGGCATGGGTGTCGTTCTTGCGGGTCTGGCCATGGAAGTTGGTGCCGTCGTCGCCGTCACTGCCGTCCTTGGGGCGGAAGCTCTTGTGGGAAGCCCAGGCTTCGATCAGCGTGCCGTCCACCGAGAAATGCTCGTCCGACAACAGCGCCTTGACCTCGGCGAGGTTCAGAAGCCTGGTCATGAACTTCGTGAACACGTCGCCGTTCTGCAGTCGCTCGCGGTTCTTCGTGAAGGTGGTCGGGTTCCAGACCCGGTCGTCCGGCGACAGCCCCACGAACCAGCGATACAATAGATTGTAGTCCAGTTGCTCCATCAGTTGGCGTTCCGAGCGGATGCCATAGAACACCTGCAGCAGCAGCGCGCTGAGCAATTGCTCAGGCGGGATCGACGGACGACCTTCCTTCGCATAGAGGCTGGAAAAGCTGCGGCTCATCTCGCCCAGCACATCACGGACTAGCGCCCGGACTTTCCTCAGCGGATGGTTCTGGGGCACCCGCGCATCCGGCGAGATATATAAAAACAGCCCGCCTTGATCCTCGAATGTCCCGCGCATGCCGACCTCCACCGATTCTCGACCAAATTGAATCAGGAAATGAACGCCGCCGCGAGGGATTTTTCAGCAAACTGCTAGGGATTTTCGCCGAATGAAAATACCGTCGACGGCGTCGACACGTCTGGATCCGGCCTTGGCGTCAACGAATTGACCAATAGGTCACCTCGGTCCGCGTCTGCGACCGATTGGCTCTGCGAGATCAAGACATCCACTTGTCGCAACTTCGCGACGATCGTGTCATCTCCCTGCGTCTTTATCGTCTGGCTCCGTTGCGGCTTGACTTGGGCAGCTCAAAAAATGGCTTCACGACTGTCCCGGTGAAGTTTCGCGCGCCAGCGGCATCTGGCGAACGACATGCGCAGTCACGATCCGATATCGCCGGCGGTGGTCAACCGGCTGCGGGACGCCCTGCTCGGCTGATCAGCTATCCGCCTGCGAAATGCGATGGAAGTCTGCTGGGCCTGGGCCAATGCACTAAACGCTGGCCGTCATCCTCGATCCAACCAGCCCTATCCAGCCAAACTAGGCCCATGGCTAGTTGTCTCAGGTCGTTTCGCTCAGGACCGATGGGCAATCGTCGTGCTCGACAGAGAGCATCAGCGGCCTGTTCATAAAGACGCGAGTGGCATTTCTGTTGTTGATCCATGGTGACCCCCGAAACCGTTACAGCAGGGACGGAACTAACAAAATCACGATACTCCGAGCGGTCTGAGCGTCAAGGCCAGATATATGGAGCATACTTCGTGGGCTTCCATTCCTGATCGGGCCCAATGGCCAATACTTGCCATGGAATGTTTGCCCCGAACTCACGTACCGGCGCGTCTTCCAGTGATATGCGGGACATGCGCTATCGCCAAATCTTGGCGACTGCCGAGCCGGTCAGGCGGCAGTTGCGGGGTGACGGTCCATCGATTTAGCGCTAGCTTGAAAGGAGGCGCAGAACCGCGCTTACCTTCGATCAGAATGTGGGTATGTGAGTGATATAAGTCGCTGTCTTTTATCGGGCGGGCTTATATCTTTTTATGGAGGCCTCCGAATTCTTCAGGGCTGACACGAGTTCCGCCCCACTCATTAATGCGGTGGTGTGGCTGGACTTTATTGCGCCACCCGCCGCGATCGCTACGGCGATGGCGGCCATGCTCTATACATTGGGTACGTCAGCAATTAAAATAAGGTCATAGCCGCCTAAGCGATACCAACCACCAATCATCCGTCCTCCGACAGCCTCATTCGCCTGCCGCCCAACGGATTCAACTCGGTTCTGCGGATTATTCAGTTGAGCTGCCCATGATTCTCCTGTGTACGAAGCCTGATACATATAGAGCGGCATCGTATTACTCCTCCTGCCGAATCTATCCCGACTTTTACCGGAAAAAGAGTGCGGAATTCGCTGATTTTGCTGCTCGGGCTAGCTTTACTCGAGCGATGATGCCGGCGGCGGTTTGCATTGTGGCACCCACTCCCCAACTCAAATAAATAATGTCAGCTGTACTGGCATTTACGGTTTCGCCTAACACGATACTGGAGACCGACACCACAGCCGCCGCCGAGGTCAAGAAGGTGCCGGTAGCAGTTAGCAACTCCACCATATCTGCATTGGTGCCTAGGCCATGCACTTGCGGCAGGCGGCTGCGGTAATCAGCGGGAGGCTGAGGCAGATCTATGCCGAGATAGAATCCGGCGGCTCCAAGAATGACAGTGGCAAGTACGGCTTCACCCGAGCCAATTTGCTCAATGAAGCGACTTACTTCGGCGACGAACAGCGCACAGGCAGCTCCAACTAAAGCAAGGCCGGACCGTTCGATGACGTGCGCCAATTTACTGAGAGTTGAGCGAGTGTGCCATGACTTACTGCGCCTGATGATCATCTTATCATCTCCGGCCATCACAAGTTCCAGCGATTAACTAAGCGTACGTCCAGTCAATAACAAGCCAGTGGCACTGACCTAAATTGAACCGGTCCGCGTTCAATCTTGATTTTAAAAAAAAAGTTGTGCTGTCCGCGCAACTCGCCGCGACAAAGCCCGGCGCGGCCGCCGTGTTGCTGGACCGATGGCGCAGGGGTATTCCTTGCGGCGCTGGGCCTGCGATGCCTACGGCCTCGGCTTTCTGACGGATGGACGGCTTCTTTCTTGGCATACCTGCTGGTTAATTGAACGAAAATGCACTTCGGGCATTGTTCATTAAAAACCGCTTGCAAAGTTGACCTCCACAAAATGTGGGTTAGTCGTTCAATGCTGAATGAACGTCTCTTGCTCGTTATCGCAGTAATTAAAGCAACTAGAAGAGCAGAACGTCAGGGTCCCTAAACGGCCCCCGAAAGTATGAGGAAATCAGCGGACTGCTTTGCTTCAGTTCATGATCGGGTCACAATACAACTCCCCGAAAGTCGGATGAAATCCGATGACAATCAAGGCAACTATTCCACCTGAACGTCGCGACCTCCGCCTCGACCTATTTCGTGGTGCTGCTAACTGGGCAATTTTTATAAATCACATGCCAAACAATGTTGCGATCTGGCTCACAACTAGAAATTACGGTTTCAGTGACGCCGCTGAACTATTCGTTTTTACTGCTGGATATGCAGCTACCATCGTCTTTTCAAAACTTATGATCACGAAAGGTTTTGCTCTTGCTGCCGCCCAATTGCTCAAGCGCGCCCTACAGTTATACGTTGCTCATGCAGCATTGTTGATCTTCTATATAACCATCGTCTATTTGGTGGCGAAAACCTCCGGCCACCTACAATTGCTCCAAGAATACAACGTCGCTGGTTTTTACGATGATCCGGTAATTAGGCTGACACAGGGCTTACTACTGAATTTTAAACCCCGTAATCTCGACATTCTTCCGCTTTACGTTGTCCTGCTAGCGGCGTGTCCGCCGGTCCTCTGGTCAGTGCTCCGATGGCCGAACTTTACTATTTCAGCGTCATTCACGCTCTATTTAATAGCTCGAGGATGCAATTGGAACCTTCCTGGTTATCCGTCGGGAGTGTGGTATTTCAATCCTTTCACTTGGCAATTTTTATTCTTTCTAGGAGCTTGGTGCACGCTCCGGGGGGCTCGAATGTTGCGTTGCATCCTTCACTCGAAGACAACTTTAATCATATGTTTAGCGTATCTGATATTCGGATGCATGGTAACAACAGCAAGCTATTCCGAATTTTGGCGCTCATATTTTCCTGAGTGGTTTTTGGTCGCATTTAGTGGAAATGATAAAACAAATCTTGATCCGCATCGGATATTACATTTTTGCATCATAGCCATTCTTGTAGTCCGTTTTATCCCATTTGAATGGCCCGGCCTGCGATCGCGTATTCTCCGACCATTAATCGTGTGCGGTCAACACTCTCTTGAGGTATTCTGCGTCGGCATAGTTATGTCATTTATCGGCTATATGTTGCTGGTAACGACCTCGCGAACTCTGTTGACGCAAATGGTGATAACTATTGCTGGAATCGCAGCGCTTACGGGGGTCGGCTACTACAAGCAGTGGTCCCGGCTGAAGGGCGGGCCAAGTACATCTCGTCGATCTACAGTCCCTCGCGGATCTTCGTGAAGCTGGTCAGATTCCAGAACCGGTCATCCGACGACAGCCCGCGAACCAGCGCTACAACAGATTGTAGTCGAGTTGCTCCATCGGTTGGCGTTCCGAGCGGATGCCAAAGAATACCTGCAGCAGCGACGCGCTGAGCAATTGCTCCAGTGAGACCGAGGGACGTCCTTTGCATAGAGGCTGCTAAAGCTTCGGCTCACCTCTCCCAACACACCACATCACGGACCAACGCCCGAATTTCTCTCAGCGGATGGTTCTGCGGCACCCGTGCAGCCGGACGCCGTCGCGCGTACGCACTAAACGGCCAACGCCCCCGTTACTTCCCCACTTCTGTAACGCTTTTCCGGCGATTATTACGCCGCTGTAATGTTGGCGAACGGACACGCAAAAGCGCTCCGATGGGGGTGGGATTTAACGGACAACCATAAAAGAGATTGCGACGGAGACAATCACCAGCACAAAGGCGGCGATGATCCACTTCATGTCGCGGCGCTCGTTATTGTTCATTTCTCTTTCGCTTTCAGCCCCAAGTCGATTAGCCGTCGAACGGCTTCTGATCGGTTGACACCATGGTGTTTTGCCCAAGCCTCAATCGCTGAGATTGTTTCAGGGGGCGCGCGGGTGGTCAGCAACGGATCTTTACCCGTGGCCGGCCTACCTCGTTTTTTAGGTCCAACCTTTATTGACTTTTTCATAAAAGAGGTTTTACCTTAAATACGAGCCGAGGGGAAGCTGGACACTTCCGCCGCGGCTCTAACCCAGCGCATGAAAGGCTTAGAAACATGCACCAGGCTGACAGCGTGCATAGCACGCCACCCACGAACACGTCTGCACCCCAAGCCGCTATTAACAGCCCTGAGAGCCCCGTGGAGGGGCTTTACTTTCCGACGCCCGTCACCCCCGAGGACGCCTTCAAAGCCATTGGGCGACTCCGCAGGGCCGCCAGAGACGAGATCAACAGGCTGATCCAGTTTCTCGATAAGACCGACGATTATGTCAGCCGGGAATTGGAGGAAAACGGCGACGAGCTGGACGCCTCCTATCCAGACGGCACCCGGCTATGCTCAAGCCCGATGGAGGACGACGAGGACGATGATCCAGCGGAGGACAGCGACCCCGGCGAATGCAGCGACACCGGCATTGGCGACCGGGACGGCCTGACCGAGCAATTTAGTGGCCACGGTCTGTTTGCAGGTGGGGTGTTGTGATGACAGACCCTCGCGACCTCGATGCTGCCGCCGTCATAGAACTGTGCGCTGCCGGCTTTGTCCCGGTCAACGTGCTGCCCGGAGTTGCAATAGCAGTCCACCGCCAGACGGCGACACCCTTCACCCTGCGAGCGGTTCTGTCGGCCTGCACCCCGACCGCCGACGATAGCCGGACCCAGCTAGATTATCTGGCTGAGCTGCCGGATGCGGCGTGGCGGTCGATTGGCCCGCTATGGGAGAACCACCGGGAGGTCTGGTTGGCCAACCTGCGGCGCAGCATTGCATGGAGGACGGTATGCAGCTGATCCGCCTTTATGCCGCAAGGCTCAGCCTGTGGGCGAGCATCAGGCTGCGAGGCAGGCGGCAACTTTAATTTAACCGCCTACTGCCATCCTAGAATCAAGCGGGCTTCGTAACTCATACCGCGACTAAAGACTAAGAGCCCGCCGGCGCCCCCCAGCTCGGCGGGTTTTTCATTGGACATGATGGAACTGGCGATGGGCTGGCAGGTTCTGATTCCGCGCCAAGCCTGTTGGTGGAGGCGTTAGAGGCCTTACCCAACTCCTCCCCAGGCCCCAGGTGGGGCCTCTCGCTTTTTATACAACCCTTGTTGAACCGCCATCCCGTTGAGGCATACTCATTTTAGCTGGGGATTTTGCGGGCCCAGTAATCAGCCGGCGCCGCCTGGGCGATTATACTCCGCCCGGGCGGCGGCGTGCTCGACGGGGGAGTGAGTAATGCGCCCAGCCGACGACTTTAGGAATCGTGCCGTCCAATTCACTCGCCAAGCTGCCGCGCAGGCCGATGCCGACGATGCGAGCCGCCTGTTGAGCATCGCAAGCTATTGGTTTCGCCTTGCCGACGCGGAGGAATGGTCAATTGAACGGCCGACGACGAGGACCGAGAACTGAGCGTCAGGATGTCAGATTGATGGGCTACCGAATTGCTAAACCGGTAAACGCCGATCGCTAACCTATTGAACTGAAAAGAAATTTTCGCTTCTCGCAACCCCATTTGCTGCCGGATTGCTACCAAACGCCCTGAAAATGAAGCCTCTCGGCCGATCGGGTCGAGCCCGCGTTGCCACTGCCGCCGTCCGGACCATCGCTCAGCGATGCCACCAAAGCGGCTTACGCAGGGGTTAAGCTACGTTCTGATCTAATGGCGCCTGTGTCAGAGCCGATATCGCTCTAGCGTTCTTGGATTCTCCGTCGCAAACTATGGCGGGGAGATCGAGTATGTTCTGGAAAAAAGAGAAGCCAACGGCCGTCCTGCCGCCTGTAGCGGTAGAGAGCCAGAAGCCGCCGCCGACGCCAGAGGCGAGCATTGCCCAGGCGATCCTTTCATATCAGCGTTCGTTTTATAATTCTCTGCAAACGACAGAGCGAACCGGGTTCAGGGAGGCACAGCGGCTGGTGGCCCGCGCAACCCAGATCGTTCGCGAAAGCAGACTGGGGCCGGCGCTCGTTCCTACGCTCTTGGAACATATCCAACACTGGCCATCCTGGTCGAAGCGGGACGATTTTGGGAAGTATGTAAAATTCCCTGCTAATAACGTTTCAGGTGAAGTCGAACGGCTGCCTGAAGTAGGTGGTTCGGTTAGCAAGATCTATTTCACTTATAACGGCAACGCCTACGGACTGATCTTCACCGATGAAGGTAGTCGCCCATATTCGTCAGGCGACACTTATTTTGCCTATGGCAAGGTCGAGTTGACCTACCAAGGCTACAGTGTATTTGGTCTGGATATCAGCCAAGATTTGTCTAACGAGCACTCTGTCTGGCGATGGCAGAACGTCTTCGCTTTCGTGCCTGGGACGTGGATGAAGGAGTTGATCGAGATGGCGGCCTATATCGAGGCTGCACAACAACAGTACTTCACGGATTTTACCGAGAAAGACGCGCTTGAGCGCGCTAGACGGATCAAATTATAGTTGGAACGGCTAACTTCTGAGCGACAGGAGTTGCTAATCGTCATCATTCGTCAGCAGCATCTCTTCCTTCTGAAACGTGCGGTCGGTGCGATAATAGCTATGGTAAACATCATCATCGTTGCCGGCGAAAAAGCCGTATAACCCGTATTCGTTGAGGTCTTTGAAATAGAATCCTATACGGGTCTCCGCAAAGTGGTCGACGTGAAAAGCTGATAGGTGTGCAGTCTCAAAAAGCAACTCGGCGTCCTTTGCTTTCCAGAAGTCCCGTTGACGCCCCCGAAAATCGTACTCCCGCACCCCCTCTTTGATACGATCGTAAAGCTTAGCATCCCTCTCGAGGCGGGCGCTTGCAGATTTAGCAGCCCCCTCCCGCTTCGACTGCCGCCATAGCAAAATTAGGCCTACAAGCATTAGAGGAATGATTAGTGACCAATCCATTTTCCACTTCCAAGCGAAGAGTCCCAGCCCATTTCAGTATTGCCGCGCAAAATATAATTGCAAAATGGCTACAGCGTTCGAGTGCCAGCGTCTAGACAACTAAGATTATAAGGAAACTTTTATCGGAAGCGCTTAGGTCCCCGCGCGCCGGCCAGTGATATGCTGGACATGCGCCATCGTTTCGTCATGCGTGCCGGCGTCGAACATCTCGCCGCACCGGCACCGGAGTGGCCCTTTTCCCATCTTGTCGCGATAACCGGCATCCCATAGGGCGTACTTGTTGGCCGTCCAGGCGCGGGCCAAGGGCCTTTATCAGACTGGATAGCGCGCAACGTCAGGCCGGCTGCAATCCCAGCCGATCGAATAGTTTTGTGTCGGCCTGGTCTCCCGGGTTGCCTGCGGTCAGCAAGGTATCGCCGACAAAGATCGAATTGGCGCCTGCGAAAAAGCAGAGCGCCTGCATTTCGTCAGTCATGGCCGAGCGACCCGCCGACAGGCGAACATGCGATTTCGGCATCATGATCCGCGCCAGCGCAATGATCCTGACGAACTCGATCGGCCCGATCGGGGCGGCGTTGGCCAGCGGAGTACCGGCAATGGGAATCAGCATGTTGACCGGAACGCTTTCGGGCGGCTCAGGCAGATTGGCAAGCGTCACCAGCATATCGACGCGGTCGGCTTCCTCCTCGCCCATGCCGAGGATGCCACCGCAACAAACCTTCATGCCGGACAGGCGGACGTTTTCCAGCGTGTCGAGCCGATCGGAGTATGTCCGGGTGGAGGTGACCTGCGGATAGTAGCGCTCGGAGGTATCGACATTGTGATTGTAATAATCGAGACCGGCCGCGCTGAGCCGGTCCGACTGTTCGCGATCCAGCATGCCGAGCGTCATGCAGGTCTCGAGCCCAAGCGCTTTCACCGCGCTGACGATTTCAACGACGGCGTCCATGTCCCTCGGCTTCGGATTGCGCCAGGCGGCGCCCATGCAGTAGCGGCTCGCGCCGGCGGCTTTGGCCTTGCGTGCCTCGGCGACGATTTTCTCGACATCCATCAGCTTGGAAGCGGGCAAACCCGTCGCGTTGTGCGCGGACTGGCTGCAATAGCCGCAATCCTCCGGACAACCGCCGGTCTTAATGTTGAGAAGCTTGCTCAACTGCACGCGGTTGGGATCGAAATACTGCCGATGAAACGATTGCGCCTTGAACAGCAGGTCATTGAACGGGAGCCGGTAGACCGACCAGGCAGCCTCCGCTGTCCATGCCGGTGCGACCGCGGGCGCCACGTTCGTTTCCTTGCTCAGTTCAAGCATTCGCGTTCTCCGGGATTCTATCCTGGCCGGCATATTGCACAGTGGCGAGACTCGGACCAGTACGCATTGGGCCTGGCCGAACCAGTGTTTGGCACCTGGGCAAGGCAATCTGTAGGGATATGCACTCAATCTAATTCGCGCACAAGGCGCAGCAATTCCCGCATATACCTTGCCGCCGCGTCGGCCTCGTTGGTCCGACCACCATGTCGAAAATTGCCATTCGTCTTGCCCTTCGGCGCGCCGCCACCAGCGCCGTGCATACGACAGACGCGATGACCGGTAACCGCCGGCGATCGGCAGGGGAGCCCGGTGCGCTTCGATTTAGCCCAGCACCTTGGGGCCTCGTTGCATCGGTGCATGGGGTTGTCGGTCATTTCGTTTCCTGCCCCCCGCCACCCCCGACGAGCTCCGGCTGAATGATCTGGTCGAGGGTAGGCTGCGCTCTGGATTGCAGGGCTGGCACGGTGGTGATGGTTTCCGCGACCATTGCCTGGTCGGCGTTGACGGTGACGTGCTTCACCACGATCTGCTGCTGCCCGCGCCCGCGGTGATGGTCGAGCCGCTCAGTCAGCATCAAGGCCGTTCGCGACGCCTTGTCGGCAAGCTGCAGATATTTCGTGCGGGCCTGGAAATACTCCGGCGGCTGCGCCCAGCCCTTCCGATAGAGCATGAGCGACGCCTCGTTGGCTGCCAGCAATTGAGCGATGATAATGCCCTCAACCGGGTCCGCTGGCGCTAAGGACGCCATCGCGCGGCAAAGAGCCGTTGATGATGCCTCGGCGTTGGCACCGCCTGTACTGGCATATGGCGAGGCCCCTACCGTAAGATTGGCGAGCCAAAGATTCCACTTGTCATCCTGACTGCCTCCGAGCGCCTTGAGTTCGCCCTTAGGGTTAGGATCAAGCGTCACAGTTGTCCCTGCTGGCTTTTTAGCTGGTTTATTGGCCATCATTTCCTCGTTGGCATGAATACGAGCGCCGTCTCTACTGCGATAAATATGTCGCGCGGAAGCAAACCGTAAGCGATCTGCGCCAGCTTGCCTGGTTCGTCCACCGCCAATCGCTCTAGGACGCCCTTCCGTGCCTTTCCCAAACGGAAGCCAGATCGGCCAGTAGTTTTTCGGAAATGCGCTGACGGGCTCCTACAGGCCGCCCATGGGGTTTCCTGACTGACCTGGCTCCCAGTGATGTCCGGTTTTCTTGATCACTTGTTGGTTCATAGCTTTCTGTTTTCTTTGGTACCATCAGGTTCGAAACCTCTGTCGCCTTTTATTAGTTTCTGCAGGTCATCCAATGGAGCGATTGTGGTTCTGGGATCGTGGTTGTCATCATCATAAAAAAGAAATGGCGCATCCAAGTAAATACAGCACATATCGATCAGGAAATCGCCGCCCGCGCTCACTATCTCCGCAACCGTACCGGTCGACCCCCACGTGCTGTCGAAAACTCTGTCGCCAACTTTGATCGGCAGCTTCCTTTCTGCTTCCCGCGCGAGCCGCTGCTCATCAGCCAACAGCGCCGCCTGGCGCTGCTCTTCCTGCTTCGGTTTTTCAGCCGCGCGGCGCTCCTCTTCTTGCTGTCTCAGAAGTTTCGCCTCAGCAATGAGCTGCCGTAGTTCATCGGCCTGCCCTTCGATATATTCGAGAGCATCGTACCGCTGGCCCCACTCATCGCTAACTTTCCGCAGTTCCTTCAACACCTCTGATATCGACGGGATGAATTTTGATGATTGGCGCAATGACCGCACCGTCATCTCCAAAATCACCATGTCATGACAGCCCTCGGCCATGATCTCGTTAATCAACATCGGCACGTAAATTTCGGGATTGGCGACGTTGGCCTGCGGGAAGCTGCCGACCAGTTCGCCAACTTTCGCAGCGATCCAGCTTTTCTTCAGCCCGTCTTCATCTCGCAATATCTCGATGTTGAAGGCGTCTGATTGAGCGTTTGCTTCAGCGATGCGTTTAGCAGCGCCTTTGTCGAATTCCGCTAGATTCTCTTCAATCCACGGGAGATGGTCATAACTGCGTTTAATGCCTGTGGGGTGTTTCTCAAAAATTTCGACGTGCCCTTCAAGGATTTTATATCGATACGCCAGAGCATCGAGCGTATCCGCCAGGTCGTTGTACGCCTTGAAGGACGGTAACTTTGATGTGGCGGGTGCGATATCTGACTGGACGACTGTAAGCTTTTTGCTCATTGGTATCCCTCCCGCTCAAACTCATCGCGGCACATGTCCATGGCAACGTCAGCCGCGCTGCGCTTGCCACGCCCCCATTGACTGTCTGTAGCCGGCGGGAGGTTTCGCCACGCGCCGTTCGCCAGCCAGTCTTCGAGCTTGGGTAGGTATCTAGGTTTAACCGCCGCCGCCCACCGCGCAGCGCTGGCGATAATCTCGTCAGGGTCTTCGCCATCACAGACAGCATTAAAGGCGTCTTTTGGCTTTTTCGGTCCAACTCCGTAAAGTCGCACTCGCCAGATGGCGACAAGCTCTTGAAACTTTTCTTCATGCGACGCGCCGGAAGGCGCGCTCGCAATGGCAGGAAGCGCCTCACACTCTCTCTCTGAAAGAGAGAGTGGTTCTTCTTGGTTCGTGTGCAGTGTACGACACCCCTTCGTGCGTTCCACGACACGCGTGTCGTCCGCGACATCCGTAGGGGTGTTGTGAGCGACATCCGTAACGGGTGCTGTGTGCAACACCCGTTGGCGATTAAACCGGAAGCTATTCGTGGTACCGGGAGCGCCGCCTTTGCTGCCCTCCACGATAAGCCAGCCTCGATTTTTTAGCTCTTCGATAGATGGAAAAACGGCACGGCGTTGCCGGCCGACCGCTGTAGCGATCGACGCGACACTTGGATTGCAACGGCCAGTTTTGGTGTTCTGAAACTTGAAAAGCAATGCGGTTGCCACGGTCTTCGCAGACGCCGAAATCTCAGCGTCTTCTAAGATCGCAAGTATCAGCGCAAACTTGGCTTTGGCCTCGGGTGTGGCGCGGGCTTTCATTGCGCGCATTACTCGGCGGCGATCAGCCGATCTGCCCATCGCGGCGGGTCGATCTGCCAGGCTTCAATGTCGGCCCGACGCCACGCGATAGTACGGGGCGAAAGATTGATGCGCTTGGGGAAGCTGCCGGCCTTTTCTTGACGCCAGCGAGTTACGCGGCTGACCGGATGAATCGTTTTAAGCTCGTCTTCAAGGACGAATGGCGTGGCGGACATGATTGCTCCGAAGACGGCTAAAGCCATCTCAGCGCGCGATCAGTCGGCAGCCTGCTCGCGCATGAATCCACTCACTGCCGTGAGAAAATGGTGGTTTTTCATCTGGGGATTTCATCTGCGGCTAGGCGGTATTGGCCCATGATACGCGGCAGCTAATCATGCTGACGGGTTCACATTGCGTAGGCGCAGGCGACTCGACCGCTATGTCCGAGTCTTTAAGATTATGAAAATACACGAAACGATGCGAACGTCAAGTTTGTGCACGAAAAAACCGCCCATTCTTCCATAAGTAACTTGCGTTTTGCCAGTGCGTCACCACGACGGTAGGCTCTCTCGCTGTCGTCACCGACAAGATGTGACAAGGCGGCCTCAGCAGTCTCACGGGCGAATGTCGTTTCGTCGCCAGCCCAGTCGCGGAAGCTCGATCGAAAGCCGTGAACCGTGAAGGCTTCGCCGCCGGCGCGGTCCAACGCCGCCGACAGAGAGGCGTCGGAAAGCATCGCGCCGGGCTTCATGCCAGGGAATATAAGATCTGATTTGCGCTTGCCGGCGAGCTGCCGAGCAAGGCCTATTATCTCGATCGCGCGCGCGACCAGCGGCACCCGGTGCTCGCGGCCTTCCTTCATGCGCGCAGCGGGGACTGTCCACAGGTCGCCATCGATCTCGCTCCACACGACGCCGCGAACCTCACCCGATCGGGCAGCCGTTAAGATGGCAAATTCCAAAGCAAGGTTGCTGAGCGAAATGTTGGCGCGCAGCCCCGCAAGAAACTTTGGGACATCTTTGTACGGCATCGCCGCATGGTGGCCGCGACTGAGTTTCTGACGCGGTGCCAGCAGCGCGTCGAGGTGGCCTTTCCACCGGGCCGGGTTCTCACCGGTACGGAACCCGTTGGCCCTGGCGGCGTCGAGGACGCGCTCGATCCGCATGCGGGTTCGGCTCGCTGTTTCCGGCTTCTCGCTCCAAATTGGCCGGAGAGTGCGCAGTACGTCCTCGGTGCCGATCTCGTCGACCATCATCGGCCGAAGCGCCTTGGCATAAACCTCCAGGGTCATCTTCCATTGAGCGCCATGTTTCTCGTTTTTCCAGCCGGGCTGCAGCGCCGCGATCAGATCGTCGGCGACCTTGCCGAAAGTTGGCCGGGCGGTAATTTCACGGCGAACCGACAGCGGGCTGATTCCGCCGGCCAGCGTCTCCCGGGCCGCCTTGGCCTTGTCCCGGGCGGCGGCCAGCCCGACAGCGTCGAGTTGCCCCAGGCCCATCTCGATGGTCCGGCCGCGCCACCGATACATGAACACCCAACGCCGGGCTCCGGCTGGCGAGACGGACAGATACAAGTTGCCGCCGTCGCTGTGCCGGCCAGGCACGCCGTACAGCTTTCGGAGAGTCAAGGGGGATAGTTTATTGATGGATCTCGACATGTCAGCCCTAGCATCAGCCCTAGCAGAAGCATGAAATTATAGGGAATCATTTGCGATGATTTGAAATCCAATGACAAGCGAGAATTAGAGAAGTGCCTGGTTTTATTGGGGAAGTAACACTCTATGATGCTTAGTGAAACTGTCTGAAAACGTGGGTTAACATCCCACCCCTTCCGCCACAGCGCCGGCGATCCTGTCTATGATGAGGTGAACTGGAACACTCACCGCCCCTCAGAACGGCACCGATCCCCGCCCCCGGAAACTCCAGATCTGCACGTTGTTGCCGATGCCGCCGAGCTCGGCGCCGAAGGCGACCGCAGCGCCGTTGCCGAACCGCGCAGCAAGGCCGCCGGTGGCTCGCGCCGACCAGCCGTCGATGAACGGCGTCGAGGTCAACGCACCGCCGCCCGCCAGCGTCACCGAGGCGGCGTCGTCGCCGGTGAAGTAATAGTCGGCGTAGATGCCGGCATAGGGCGAGATCGTCAGCGCGGCATCGAACAGCCAGGGATAGGCGACGGCGAAGCCGGTCGAGGCGCGGCCGGTGAAGAAGCTGCGCTCGGCCTGCGGCGTGCCTAGCGAGTCCGTATAGGCGTTCTGCTGCTCCCACAGCGCATAGACCCGCGCCGAGGGCTCGATCGCAAAGCCATAGGCCTCGGTACTGCCGGTCAGGCCGCCCGACACCAGCCAGCGATCACCGTTGAACTTGCCGGTGGCGGTGCCCGCCGTGCCGTCATAGCCCAGCCCGGTATAGGCGACGGCCGCGTCGAAACGCAGCCCGGCGGCGAACTTCCAGCCGAGATAGGAGCCGACGGTCCAGCCGTCGCCCTTGAGGCGGCCGTTCAGCGTGTCCGAGCGATAGTCGAATACTTCGTAGCCGCCGACCACGCCGACCAGGAAATTCGGCGTAAGCCGGTGCGTCAGGCCGAGCAGCCCGTTGACCTGGGTGCCGTACAGCACCGAGGGCCCGCTGGAATGCCAGTTGCTGATGCCGCTGCCCCTGATGTCGCCCCACAGCAGCCAGTCCTTCGGTTCGACAGGAGGCCGCGGCGCCCTGGCCTTGACGAAGCTGCGATCGATCGCGGCGAAGGCATCATCGACGCGGTTGCCTTCGCCGCGCGACACGCCGCCCCGGCCTCGTGTGGCATAGGCGGCGGTGCCGTAGTCGCCATTCCAGCGCTGGCTGACGGTGCGCTCTGCCGTCGTCGTCGTCTCCTGGTCGGGATCGGCGGAGAAGTTGAACCGCACGCCGCCGGCACCGGGCGTCGTCATCGGGCCGGCGCCATTGCTGAACCCTTCGCCGATCGCGCTGTCGATTGCGCCGGAGATCGCCGAGCCGGAATTCTGCGCCACCGTCCGGGTGGCGACGATCTGCAGCGCGCGCAGTTTCAGACTGTCCTGCGGCGTGTTCACCGCCTGCAGCAGCGGCGCCGATGTGCTGGCGGCGAAATTCGCGTTGCCGGCATAGGCGGCGGTGATGGTGTGGTTGCCAATCGCCAGCGCCGAGGTCGTGAAGGCGGCGACGCCGCCGGTCAGCGATGCGGAGCCGATCGCCACGCCGCCGTCGCTGAACGTCACCGTGCCGGTCGGCATCGCGCCGTTGGCGCTCACCGTCGCGGTGAAGGTCACCGCCTGCCCGGCCTCGCTGGGATTGCGCGACGAGGCGAGCGACGTGGTCGTGACGGGGACAATGTAGCTGTAGAGGCCGGCGCCGGTCGCCGTGCCGCCGGGCGTCGTCACCGTGATATCGACCGCGCCGGCCGCATGCGCCGGCGTCGTCGCGGTGATCGAGGTTGCGCTGCCGACAGTGAAGCTGGTCGCCGCGGTGCCGCCGAAGGTCACGCTGGTCGCGCCGGTGAAGTTGCTGCCGGTGATGGTCACCGACGTGCCGCCGAGCGTCGTCCCGGAGTTCGGCGATACCGACGTGACGGCAGGCCCTGTCACATAGGTGAACAGGCCGGTGCCGGTCGCTGTGCCGCCGGGCGCGGTGACCACGACGTCGACGGTGCCCGCCGCATGCGCGGCCGTGGTCGCCGTGATCGAGGTGGCACTGGCGACCGTGAAGCTGGTCACCGCGGTGCCGCCGATCGTGACAGAGGTGGCGCCGGTAAAGTTGGTCCCGGTGATGGTCACATTGGTGCCGCCCGCGGTCGTGCCGGTGGCCGGCGCGATCGCGGTCACTGTCGGCGCGGTGGCGTAGGTGTAAAGGCCGACGCCGGTCCCGGTGCCGCCGGGGGTCGTCACGACGACATCGACGGTGCCGGCGGCATGCGCCGGCGTGGTCGCCGTGATCGACGTCGGGCTTGCCACCGTAACGCCGGTCGCCGCCGTGCCGCCGATGGTGACATTGGTGGCCCCGGTAAAGTTGGTCCCGGTGATGGTCACACTGGTGCCGCCGGCGACCGGACCGGCGTTCGGCGAGATCGACGTCACAGCCGGCGCGGCCGCATAGGTGTAGAGGCCGGTCCCGGTCGCGGCGCCGCCGGGCGTGGTGACGACGACATCGACGGTGCCGGCGGCATGCGCCGCCGTTGTCGCTGTGATCGAGGTGGCGCTTGCGACGGTGAACGTGGTCACCGCCGTGCCTCCGATGGTTACGGCGGTCGCCCCGGTGAAATTGCTGCCGGTGATCGTCACATTGGTGCCACCAGAAGTCGGGCCTGCATTGGGCGCGATCGACGTCACCGTCGGAACATTGACGAAGGTGTAGAGATTGACGCCTGTCGCGGTGCCGCCAAGCGTCGTCACCACCACGTTGACGGTACCGGCGGCGTGCGCCGGCGTCGTCGCGTTCATCGTGGTGGCATTGACCACGGTGAAGCTGGCGGCGGTGCCACCGATCGTCACAGCGCTGGCGCCGGTCAGGTTCGTACCGGTGATGACGACGCTGGTGCCCCCCGTCGCGGCACCCGAATTCGGCGCGACCGACGTCACCGTCGGCGTCGCGAAGTAAGTGAACTGATCGGCCGCAGATGTCGCGCTGGTGCCGCCGACGGTCGTGACGCGAACATCGACGGTGCCGGTGCCGGCCGGCGACGTCGCGGTGATCTGCGTCGCGCTGTTGACGGTGAAGCCGGTCGCCGGCGTGGCGCCGAAATTCACCGCGCTGGTGCCGATGAAGCCGGTGCCGGTGATGGTAACGCTGGTGCCGCCCGCCGTGGGTCCCCCGCTGGGCGCGATCGACGTCACCGTCGGCGCCGCCACATAGGTGAACTGATCGGCCGCCGAGGTGGCGCTGGTGCCGCCGAGGGTCGTCACGCGAATATCGACGGTGCCGGTCCCGCTCGGCGACGTCGCCGTGATCTGGGTGGCGCTGTTCACCGTAAACCCGGTCGCCGCGGTGGCGCCGAACACAACTGCGGTGGCGCCAGTGAAATTGGTGCCGGTGATGACGACCGAAGTTCCGCCCGCGGTCGGACCGCTGGTCGGTGCAATCGACGTCACCGTCGGCGCCGCGACGTAGGTGAACTGGTCGGCCGCAGATGTCGCGCTGGTGCCGCCGACGGTCGTGACGCGAACATCGACGGTGCCGGTGCCGGCCGGCGACGTCGCGGTGATCTGGGTGGCGCTATCGACGGTGAAGCCGGTCGCAGGCGTAGCGCCGAACACCACCGCGTTGACGCCCGAGAGGTTGGTGCCGGTGATAGTTACCGACGTGCCGCCCGCCGCAGGACCGCTGGTCGGCGCGATCGACGTCACCGTCGGCGCTGCGACGTAGGTGAATTGATCGGCCGCCGAAATGGCACTGGTGCCGCCGACGGTGGTCACCGTGATGTCCACCGTACCGGTGCCGGCCGGTGACGTGGCGGTGATCTGGGTCGCGCTGTTGACCGTGAAGCCAGCCGCCGCTGTAGCCCCGAAATTCACCGCCGTGGCACCGCTGAGATTGGTGCCGGTGATGACGACCGACGTGCCGCCCGATGTGGGCCCCGCCGTCGGCGAGACCGCGGTCACGGTTGGCGCTGCGACGTAGGTGTACTGATTGCCGGCGCCGGTCGCCGAGGTCGCCGAATTATTGGTGACGGTGACGTTGACCACGCCGGTGCCGGAAGGTGCGACCGCGGTGATCTGCGTCGCGGAGTTTACCACGTAGCTGGTGGCATTGGTGGCGCCGAACCTGACGCTCGCCGCGCCGGTGGTGCCTGTAAAGCCGGTGCCGGTGATCACGACCGAATTGCCACCCGCCACCGTGCCGGAGGTCGGGTTGAGCGCCGTCACCGCCGGTCCCGCGATGTAGGTGTACTGGTTGCCGGCACCCGTGGCCGAGGTTGCCGAGTTGTTGGTGACGGTGACGTTGACCACGCCCGTGCCGGCAGGTGCCACGGCGGTGATCTGCGTCGCGGAGTCCACCACGTAGCTGGTGGCATTGGTGGCGCCGAACCTGACGCCCGCCGCTCCGCTCGTACCGGTGAAGCCGGTGCCGGTGATCACCACCGAATTGGTGCCGCCCGCCGGACCGGAGGTCGGATTGAGCGCCGTCACTGTCGGTGCCGGAAGGTAGGTGTATTGAGTGCCGGCGCCGGTCGCCGAGGTCACCGCGTTGTTGGTGACGGTGACGTTGACCGTACCCGTGCCGGCGGGTGCCACGGCGGTGATCTGCGTCGCCGAATTCACTACGTAACTCGTCGCGTTGGTGGCGCCGAACTTGACGCTTGCCGCGCCGGTCGTGCCGGTAAAACCGGTCCCGGTGATCACCACCGAATTGGTCCCGGCGGCGGGACCGGAGGTCGGGTTGAGCGACGTCACCGTCGGCGGCAACGGAAGGTTCGTCACCGCTATCGGATACGACGTATCGGTAATGGCGTAAACATTGCCACCATTTGCCAATGAATACGCACAGGGCGCGCTAAGCGGACAACTTTGCGAAGCGTAGAAGAGCGGGATGCTGGCCGAGTTCGATGATCCCATCGTTGTCAGTTGAATCGTGTAGTCGAAGTAGACAGAACCATCGGTCGAGCCCGGCGTGACCAGGAAAACAACGCCATTGCCGCCATTGATGGACGCCGGCGTACCGCCGCCGGGGTTGCCGACCATCGGATAACCGGTCTGGGAGTCGAAACCGAGAGTCGTGTACAAGCCTGCCCGGATCGGTTCCGAGCATGACGATACATCGAGCGTGACCGATTGTCCGACGGTCTTGCCGGTGAAATCGACCGAGGTCTGGCAGGCTGCCTGCGCAGTCGCGCTGCTTAGGCAAAGCATCGCGGCGGCTGTCGAAAGGGCCAAAGCGGCTGTGCATCGGGCCGGTGCGCCAGCCGACGCCGGACGCAGCCGGGAGAAGCCGAAAAAAATTCGGATTGAACGGGCCGTGAGACGTCTTCCTGCCGCCAGCAGCAGCTTCAAAACCATCATTCGGCCCATCTCGAAAATGAGTACCGCAGGATCGTCCCGCCCCGAGAAACTCAACGCTGACGCGCGGATCGCACTTGCCATTCCCAAGCCGACATTCAGTGATTGTTAACTTTGGTAAGCAGCAATCGATGGATGCGGACCTGCATCACGACTGCATTCGCCTACTAATTGCAAGATGGCGGGACACAATCTTTCCCAAAAAATCGTCGGTTACATCCCCTTCGTCGGATTTCGTTGCGTGCAGGCCACAGTCGCCTGCGCGCCCTCATCGACCTACGACAGGCATCAGCCTGCTTGTGCGCTCCCGTTCAGGTTGTTGGTGTATTGACAAAATTCATGAGGTTGCGAATATTTGGAGGTATTAGCTACCTGCATTGTTTCGCCCATTATTTCGATAGCCGCCTGGAAGGTACATCGATGCCTTTGACGCCCTTTGTCGGACAGATCATGCCGGCAGCATTCGGGTTTGTCCCGAGAGGCTGGGCCGCCTGCAACGGCCAAATTCTATCCATCCAGCAAAACCAGGCTCTGTTCTCGCTGCTTGGCGTTACCTATGGCGGCGATGGTCGGATAACATTCGCTTTGCCCGACCTGCGCGGTCGCGCCATCGTCGGGTCCGATTTCACGTCGGTCGCCTGGGGGGAAATCGCCGGTTCGGAAACGGTAGGCATGACGACCGAGCAACTGCCGAGGCACACCCATTCCCTGCAGGCATCGACGACCGCCGGCCCTACGGGCCGCCCTGCCCCACCTGTCGGAAAACTGTTCGGGGTCAATAGCGCGACCTCGCCCGCGTTGATCTTCGCCCCGGCCGGCAGCAACGAGGTGGTGTTGTCGTCGGGGACCAACGTCCCGCCGACCGGCGGCAACCAGCCGCACAACAACATGCAGCCTTACCTCACGATCAATTACGTGATCGCGCTTAACGGAATGTTTCCGTCGCGCTCTTGAGCCGCGGTCGCGCCGCCCTTCATCGAAGCAGTGGGAGTATCCGGATGTCTGACCCTTTTGTCGGAGAAATACGTTTGTTCGGTTTTCCGCGCATTCCGACCGGCTGGGTGGCCTGTGATGGCGCTGCTCTACCCATCTCGGAGTACGATGTACTCTACACGCTGATCACCACCACCTATGGCGGCGACGGCGTCACGACGTTCTGCGTCCCGGATCTGCGCGGTCGTGTGCCGCTATCGCAAGGTACCGGTCGCGGATTGACGACGCGCGTGCTTGGCGAACCCGGCGGTGAAGAGCGGCATACTCTGACGTCCGGCGAAATGCCGAGCCATGGCCACGCCCTGCTTTCCAGCACCAACGTCGGCACGACGGCCACGCCCGGCGCCGCGGTTCACCTCGCCACCTCCAGCAACGCCGCGACCCAACCCTACGCACCGCTGGCCAACGTCACCGGGTATAACGTCATGGCGTCTTCGATCGGTATCACCGGGGACGACCTGTCCCATGACAACATGATGCCGACGTTGACCGGCAATTATTGCATCTGCACGGCGGGCGTGTTTCCGCAGCAGAGCTAGTTCGTTTCAACCGCCAGGGATTGTGGATACGCGCCTGGCGGCGTTCTCGCATCGTCTACCGACCGCTCCCGATGGCTCGTGCCTGCAGGGACGGCGCATCGCAGGGAGGCTGTCATGTCCGATCCGTTCATTGGGGAAATTCAGGCGTTCGCCTTCGGCTTCGTACCGAAGGGCTGGGCCCTCTGTGACGGCAGCCTGCTGCCCATCCAGAGATACAGCACGCTGTTTTCCCTGATCGGCTCGCTCTACGGCGGCAACGGCACGACCACTTTCGCGCTGCCCAACCTGGTCGGTCGTGTCGCCATCAGTCAGGGCCAGGGGCCTGGCCTTGTCGATTATGCCATTGGCGACGTACTCGGCAGTTCGACGGTATCGGTCACACAGCAGGAGATGCCGGCCCATCTCCACCCGATGCAGGTCGGCACCACCGCTGCCACCAACAGCACGCCCGGTCCCACCGGCGGCTCCAACGTCGCCATCGATCCGAGCTTCAATGGCTTCATCGCGCCGCCGTCCAACACCACGTTTGCAACGTCGGCCGTGGTCCCGGCCGGCGGATCGCAGTCCCATCCCAACGTGCAACCGACGCTGGCGATAGCCTATTGCATCGCGCTGCAAGGCGTGTTCCCGAGTTTCAACTGAGGCATGTCGGCTGGCAGAACGGCGGCACTGGCCGGTCAACTCCGGCTCGCCCACCCCGGCAGCCGCATCCGCACACATGCTGCGGCGGATGACGAATTCTGCCGGTCCCTGTTTCGCGAGGAGCGCGCCGCGCAGTTTGCGCCCCTGGACCTCGGCGACGGCGCCCTGAGGGCGATGCTCGATCAGCAATTCGAGGCGCAGCGGATGGCCACCACCCGCCGCTTTCCCGACGCCGAGGCCTTCATCATCGCCCATGCGGGGCGCGATGTCGGCCGGCTGATCGTGACATTCCGGGCCGGATCGCCCGCCGCTTCCGAGGGCACCGCCTCACGGCCGTCGGACAGCCCTACCCTGCACCTGATCGATCTTGCGCTTGCGCCGGCCGCCCGCAATTGCGGCATCGGCAGCGATGTCATCAACAGCCTGGCCCGCGCGGGACATGCCCTCGGCGCGAAGCACTTCACGCTGTCGGTGCTGCAATCCAACGAGGCGGCCCGGCGGCTCTATGGGCGACTGGGTTTCTCGACGGCCGCAGATGGCGTCTACAGCGCAATGGTCCGGCATCTGGAATGAGCGAGGCGGCAGGATTCGCGCCGCGGGGCCGGGTCTGCCGCTGCCGGCGCTGCCGCAGGGGCGAGGCCCGTAGCTGCTCTGACCGTCCAATTCGTTAAGCACCAGCCATCTTTGTCCATATCGGCGGGGCTTCAGAGCCCTAATCCGGCGATCAAGGCAAGGCTGTGTCCCTGCGGTGACAGCCATTTGCCGGCCACCCCGCTAGAAAGCGTGATCGTCCATCGATCGGGACGGAAAGGTATTCTAATGAAACTCCTGGTTCTCGCCGTCGCGTTTGCAGCATCGGGCGCGGCTTCCGCCGCAGCCGCCGATCTGTCGTCGCGCGCCTGGACCAAGGCGCCCGCGGCGCATGAAGCGGGCTTCAACTGGGGCGGCTGGTATGTCGGCGGCCACGCCGGCGGCGCCTGGGGCCGTTCTGACACCTCCAGCGCGTTCATCAACGGCACCGCACCGATCGCCAACCAGCAGGCCGTAGCTGCGGCCTCGCCACGGCTCGAGCCCGACGGCTTCACTGGCGGCGGCCAGGTCGGCTATAACCATCAGGTCGATCGCTGGCTGTTCGGCGTCGAGGCCGATGCCAGCTACTTCGGGCTGAAGCAGGCCCGCACTGCCGCCGCACCGTTCCCGATCGGCATCAGCACGTTCAGCACGACCAATTCGGTGTCTACCGACTGGCTGGTGACGCTGCGTCCGCGTGTTGGCTACGCCGTCGATCGCACGCTGTTCTATGCCACGGGCGGTCTCGCCCTGACGGAGATGAAGAGCAGCAGCGGCTTTGCCGATTCGACCGGACAGAACCAGACCGCGGGCCTGACCAAGGTCACGGCCGGCTGGGCCGCCGGCGCCGGCATCGAACACGCCTTTACCAATAACTGGTCAGCCAAGGTCGAATATCTGTATTCGGATTTTGGCAAGCAGTCGTTTTCAAGCCCGATCTTCGCCGGCCAGACGCCGACGGCTGGCTTGATCGCCCATGACGTCGATCTCAAGGTCAGCACCGTGCGCGGCGGTTTGAACTATCACTTCGGTGGCGCCCCGGTCGCGCGCTACTGAGACAGCCGTCCAGAAAAAAGCCCCCGTTCGCGGGGGCTTTTTTCGTCTGGAACTCGGATTTCAGCCTGCCAGCGCCATCGCCGGAAGTTCGCCGGACTGCTGCTCGATCGTGATGATCCAGCGCAGCGGCCAGCAGGTCAGGTCGGGACTGACCATCTTGATATAGCCGGAAATAAAGACGTCCCCGTCGTCCCCGCGCTTGAAATGTTCATCGACCATCCGACCGTGAAGATGCGCCATCCGGCAGCGGCGCATTTGCTCGTAGTTGGTCGTCTCGTACTTGGTCACGAAGTTTCTCTCCACGCATGGTCTCGACCGCGAAAGTGTCGCCGACTCACGGTTAACAAAGGCTGAACCGCAATTGGGGCGGTAGCACGATAAGCGGCGGAAAATACACAGAAGCCCCCGACTTTGCGCGATCGGATTTACCGACGTTTGAAGAATTCGCACCACAATCTGCGGATATTGATCGGGAGATACCGATGCTTTCAATAGCCGCCATCCTGACCTTGGCTGCCGGGGTATTCTATGCCGCAAGCACCAACACCACGGGATGGGCGATGCAGGTCTGTCGCTACGGCGACTTCTTCTGCGTCAACCCGTCCTCGCTGATGATCGCCGCCGTACTGTCACTGATCTGGGCGTTTTTCCTGCGCGTCGATCGGTTGTAACTCATCAAGTCCCGAGACCGCACAGCGCCCGATCGGATATGTCTGCGTTGGCGGCCGGCAGTAGCAGGGTGTTAAATCGCAGATGATGATCGCAAGAAAACTGCGCACATCGCGGTCATCGCTGCACCATATTACCAAACAGCAGAGGTGTGCCAGTGCATCGACGTAGATAATCGAGGTATAGTTCTGAACCAAATCGCGCGATCGCTGCTACCAACACGACACAGGAAGTACTTCGATCAGTTTTTAGTAGCTCTACATTTTCCAGTCCAGGATTACGTGATGCCCAGACGATACCAACCGTTGAACATTCCGATCGAAATCGTCCGCACCGTCGTTGCGATTTCCGAAACAGGAAGCCTCACGAAAGCGGCGGAGAAGCTCGGGCTGAGCCAGCCCGCCGTGAGCTCACAGATCAAACGGATTCAGTCGATGGTCGGCGGTGCGCTGTTTGCGCGGACCGCCAACGGCACCACGGCGACACAGCTCGGCAAGCTGGTGCTGCATCAGGCGCGCCGCATTCTTGAAGCCAACGACCAGATGCTGCGCCTTGGCGGCGCCGCGCATCTGCCGCAGCCGGTGCGGCTGGGGCTGAGTACATTGTTCGTACGTGAATTCCTTGGTCACCAAACGGCGCAGAGCCTGACCGACGTCGTCATTCAGACCGACAATTCTGTTGGCATCACCAAGGGGCTGATCGACGGCTATATCGACATCGCCTACATCCTGGAAAATCCTGAGATGACCAGTGAGATCGCCCATCTCATCGTCAACGACACCGATGAGGAATTCGTCTGGGTGCGGTCGCGCGATTTCGTACTGAGTCCGGATTCGCCGATCCCGATCCTGACCTGGCCCGGCGACGACCTGATGATCCGCACGCTGACGCGGCAGGGCATCGCCTACAAGGTCGTGTTCAACAGTCCCGACTACCACGCCAAGCTAGCGGCGGTGGAGGCCGGCATCGGCATTGCTGCGATTCCGCGTCGCCTGATTCCGCCGTCGCTGGTATGGGCACAGGAAAATTATCTGCCCGAATTGCCGCCCATCAAGGCACTGCTCTGTGCGCGTTCGAATCTCGAAAGCAGCCAGGGCCGCAAACTGCTTGAAGACATAGCCACCCTGTTCTTCAAGGCGCAGGTGCCCACGCTGATCTAGCGCGCGCCCGCTTGTTTGACTTCGGCACGAGATAATGCGCGTCCCATTCGCGGCGCGGCACTTCACCGCCGAGCTGATAGGCGAACGCCACAACGTCCAGACCGTCCGCATTGGTCTTGCAGGTATAAGAAAGCCGGTACCATTTCCCGTTGCTGCGGATTGCTCCGCCAGGCGCGGTGATCTTGCTTCCGCGCAAAATGGGATCGGTGAAGGCGTAAGCCACGAACTCGTCGGGTTCGAACCCTTTGTGCTCCCGTTGCACCGCGCCCATCGCGCGTGCGTCGCAGCGTTGCTCGATGCGCGTCTCGGACGACAGCTTCAGCATCTGCGCGATTTGCGCTTTGGCGGCATGGACTGGCCCCGCGCTCATCATGGTGGCGGCGGCCAGTGCACAGGCAATCGTTTTCATGAAATCAGACCAGCTTGGAGATTGCGGAGAGCGCAGGTCTTAGCACGTCCATCGCGTGCAAAAACCCCGCCGGGCTAGCGGCGAGGTCACGATGATCCTATCGGTTCAGCCTATGCGGTCGTAGGTCAAAAGCTGGTGGAATTCGGAGGGTGCAAACTGACGGCCGCCGAGGCCGGAGATTCGCACCCGCCAACCGGCGTCGTTGAGCACCCGGGCCTGGGCCACAGCGACGTCCGGAATGATTCGGTGCGTCACCATGCTCTGGTCGTTCCGCGTGGCGTGAATGGTGAAGATCTCACCCCGCCCCGACATCATGTCCACAGCCGGGGCAGTGTCGCTATTCGAGATCATGGTCGCCAACGGAATTCTCCATCGCTCGCCGTGTATCGGAACAGGGTGCAACCGCATGATTAACAGAAATTTAACGCCGCGGTCTGAACAGCAACACGTTCGCGTGTTGCTGTTCAGTGGCGGCTAGTTCTTGCTGTCGCCGTCCGGCTTGCTCCTGGCGGGCTGCGTGGCGCTGACGGGGTCCGAGGCGGGGAACGAGCCTTCCAGACCGGCCTTCAGTTCGCCATGCTTCTTGCGGTCGGCCTTGGCGGCTTCTTCGATGCTGACGGCGTGCTTGTCGTGCGGGGCGGGATCAAATTTGTCGGTCATGGTGTTCTCCAGTGTCGTGATGAAAACACCCCGGACGCCAACAGGTTCCATCCCGGTTCCCTGGCCTCAGTCGAGCCCGCGTTCGCGGCTCAGGCGGACCATTTCCTCGATAAACAACGCTTTCTGCCGGGCATCGAGACTGGCAAACAACGGTTCTGCGGCATCGGCTACATTGCGCTGGTCGACCGCCCGGTCATTGAGGAACTGCGCCTCATTGCGCATCTGCTCGATGATATCATCCGGCGGGTCGCGCTTGGCGCGGGCGATGCGCAATTTAAGGCGGTCGGCGCCGTTGTTGCCGAGATAATGCATCGCACTGTTGAAGCCGGCCCAGTTTTTCTCCTGCTCCGGCGTCAGGTTCAGCGCAGTCTTGATGCGGGCGATATTCGCATCGCTGTTGGCGACGACCTGCTCGGCCGTCAGCTCCGGCTCGGAGCCCGGCGCGGCCTGCGCGGCCTCCCTGGCCTTCTTGAGCCGGGCATTGCGCGCCGCCTTCGTCTCCTTCGGTTGCCGGGTGCCGGCCTGCGCCGGGCCACGCACGGTGGTATTGTTGGCGGGCACGCCGAGCACGCCGCCGACCACACCCACGACGCCGCCGATGGCGCCTCCCAGCACGCCGCCGATCGGACCCGCTGCCTTGTTGCCCTGCGCCGCGCCCCGCTGCACGCCCTGCACCAGCCCCTGCGCGTGGACGACCACCGAACCGGTCAGAAGCATGATGGTGGCGACACCGAGCGCACCACGCCATCCGGCGCGCCGCGGCGTCGGTCGGATCAGTCGGGTCATGAGAGCATCTCCATTACGTCGCGCCCACCAATCGCCGGCACGCCCGAATCCTATCGTTTCCGAAGACGGCGAGTCGATGGCCGCCATGCCACACCCGGATGGACCTTGGTGCAATAGGCCTGTTAGAAACGCCGGGCGCGGCCGACATCGGCAAGACGCTCAAAAGCAAACGCGGGACGGAACGAGATGACCACAAACAAGAAGAAACTGCTGATTACCGAATCGCTGTCGCCGCAGGGCCGCGCGTTGTTCGATGAGCGCGGCGACATCGAGACGGTCGAGTTCCCCAATTTGATCTCCGCCACAGATTTCAACGCGCTGCTGCGGCAAGAGGCGCCGGTGCACGGCGTGGCGCTCGGCGCGACGCGCTTTGGCGAAGCGGAGCTCGAAGCCTCCGGCGACATGAAGGTCGTGGCGCGGATCGGCGTCGGCTATGACGCCGTCGACGTCGAGGCGCTCAACAAGCGCAAGGTGCCCTTGATGATCGCCGGCACGGCGAACTCGCCCTCCGTCGCCGAGCAGGCGCTGTTCATGATGCTGACGCTGGCCAAGCGCGCGGTCGAGCTGCATGCGCTGGTCAAGGATGGCAACTGGAGCACGCGGTTCGGCATGCTGCCGTTCGATCTGTTCGGCAAGACCGTGCTGGTGGTGGGCTTCGGCCGGATCGGCACGCGCACTGCCCGGCGCTGCCTGGCCATGGAAATGACCGTGCAGGTCTATGACCCCTACGTCTCCGCCGAGACGATCCGGGAAGCCGGCTGCGAGCCGGTCAGCGACCTCGACGCGGCCCTGCCGCACGCCGATTTCGTCACCTTGCACTGCCCGAAGACCAGCGACACGATCGGCCTGTTCGATGCGCCACGCATCGCGCGGATGAAGCCCACGGCCTATCTGATCAACACCGCGCGCGGCGGCATCGTGGTGGAGACGGCGTTGTACGACGCGCTGGTCGCTAGGAAACTTGCCGGCGCCGGCCTCGACGTGTTCGAGGTCGAGCCGCCGCCGCTCGGCCACAAACTGTTCGAGCTGCCCAACGTGATCATCGCCCCGCACGTCGCCGGCGTCACGCGCGAGGCGCTCGATCGCATGGGGCTGCAGACCGCGCGCAACATGCTGAGCGTGCTCGACGGCGAGCCGATCCGGCCAAACGCCGTCAATGCCGACGTGCTTGACGCATGAAACCATGCGATAATCGCGTTTTTTCGGAGGTAGCCTAGTTGACTCAAAACGATCCGACCGATCATGCCCTCGCGGCGATCGCGAGCATTCTCGATCACTCGCACGAGAAGCCCGACAGCAAAGCTGAGGTCGTGCCGCTGACGGAAGTTGCAGCGGCTGCCGTGGCTCGCGAGCCCGCGGTCCTGACGCCGGAGATCGACGTCGACAGCTACAGCAAGCTTGGCCCCGGCCCGCTCGACGCCATCCGCTTTCGCTGGACGGCCCGGCGCGACGACGAGGGGCAGTACTTCGTCGACGAGACGATAGGCCCGAGCTCGCGTCCGCTGGTGCTTGGCCCCATGCCGCGGCACGAAATCGTCGGTTTCATCGATGCCCGGGAAGCCAGCGCCCGCCGCCGCTTCGAGGCCCTGAAGAACGAAATGACCTTCGGCAAGCGCATGCCGGATTATGATCGCGAGGCGAACGGCGAGAGCTGAACGAATCTGGCTGTTCTGAACATTCCCAGATTCCGGGTTCGCTCGCGGCTGACGCCGCTCCCGCCCCGGAATGACAGTCTAAGTATCAGACCCTACGTTGCCGCCATACTCGCTATCGCTGACCTTCTCCATCCAGGTGGCGAAGCTGCCGTCGAGCGCTTCCTGCATCGCGATGTGCGCCATCGCGTGGTCCGGCGCCGCGCCGTGCCAGTGCTTCTCGCCCGGCGGAATCCATACGGTGTCGCCGGGCTTTATCTCGAGGATCGGCCCGCCTTGCGTCTGCACCCGGCCGACGCCGGAGACGACGTACAGGGTCTGGCCGAGCGGATGGGTGTGCCAGGCGGTGCGCGCGCCGGGCTCGAACGACACCCTTGTTGCGGCAAGCCGCGCCGGGGCTTCGGTGGCAATGATCGGGTCCTGCCAGACCGTGCCGGTGAAGTAGTCCTGCGGCGCCCGAACGGTGGGACGCGAATTGGCTGCATGAATCTTCATCGGCACGGCCTCGCTGTTGTGATGCGTTACTTCTTCGACGCGGCGTAGCGCGCCTTGGTCTCGGCGTTCATCGGATAGAGGCCTGGCAGCGTCGCGCCGTTGTTGACCTCGTCGACGATCCACGCCTCCATGCGCTCCTGCTCCGCGCCCTCGGCGAGGATCAGGTCGAGGAACGCCTTCGGGATCACCACGGCGCCATCCTGGTCGGCGACGATCACGTCATCCGGGAAGATCGCAACGCCGCCGCAGCCGATCGGCTCGCCCCAGCCGACGAAAGTGAGACCCGCGACCGACGGCGGCGCGGCGTAGCCGGCGCACCATACCGGGAGGTTGGTGCCGAGCACGCCTTCCAGATCGCGCACCGCGCCATCGGTGATCAAGGCCGCGACGCCGCGCTTCTGCATGCGGGCACAGAGGATGTCGCCAAAAATACCGGCGTCGACGATGCCCATCGCATCGACCACGGCGATGCAGCCTTCCGGCATGGCTTCGATGGCGGTGCGGGTCGAGATCGGCGACGACCATGATTCCGGCGTGGCGAGATCCTCGCGGGCGGGCACGAAACGCAGCGTGAAGGCCGGGCCGACCAGGCGCGGCTGGCCCGGGCGCAGCGGCTTGGCGCCGCGCAGCCAGACGTTTCGCAAGCCCTTCTTCAACAGGACCGTGGTGATGGTCGCCGTGGAGACCTTGGACAGGGTGGCGATGGCTTCGGGGGTCAGGGACATGCGCGGGGGCTCTTTGGGTGCGAGATAGACAGGCGGCGCATCTTGCGGCGGAAAGCCGCCGCGTCAACCCCGCACAATCGTCGTGCAGCAATGCGTCGATCAATCCTGCTTATCGCGAACACACGTTTTAATTAATTGAAGTCGCTCGCTTATTCGCAGATTGCGAATTCCACTGTTCGGCAAAACGCGCTATGCACGCACTGTCCCGAGACTGATGTTGTGAGGCCATGGCCGACCCGCTCACCCCGCCCCGCATCCTGCCGTCTGGCGATGCCGCCATTACCGTCGAATTCAGCCGCACCATCGACGCGGATGCCAACCGCCGCGTGCTGGCGCTGGACAAGCTTGTCGCGGGCGCCGCCCTTGCCGGCGTGACCGAGACGGTGCCGACCTATCGCTCGCTGCTGGTGCATTACGATCCGCTGCAGATCGACTTCGAGGCGCTGGGCGCGCAACTTACCGAGCTGGCGCTCAGGCCGCTGCCCGAGCAGACCGCAACGCGGCGCTGGCGCATCCCGGTTGCCTATGGCGGCGACAATGGCATCGATCTCGAAGACGTTGCCAAAACGCTCGCCATTACGCCCGACGAAGTCGTGTCGCGGCATGTCGGCGGCGACTACCGCGTGGCGATGATCGGCTTCACGCCGGGCTGGTCCTATCTCTCCGGCCTGCCCGCCTCGATGCAGATCTCGCGGCGCAAGGACCCGCGGCTGCTGACGCCGCCCGGCACGATCTCGATCGGCGGAATCCAGACCGGCGTGCAATGTCTTGCGGGCCCCAGCGGCTGGCATCTGCTGGGCCGCACGGCGGTCCGCACCTATCAGCTCGGGCGCGACCCGATCTTCCTGCTCGAACCCGGCGACGCCATCAGCTTTATTGCCGTCGATGAAAAGACCTTCGCCGAACAGGAACGCGCGGCCGAGGCCGGTGAGTTTGTCGCCGAGGTCGTATCATGAGCCGGCTCGTCGTAACTTCGGTCAGCCCCGGGACTTCGGTGCAGGACGCCGGCCGGTTCGGCGCGCAGCGCTACGGGCTGGTGCCCTCCGGCGCGGTCGATCGGCTGGCGTTGGCCGCCGCCAATGCGCTGGTCGGCAATGCGCTGTTTGCAGCCACGATCGAACTCGGACCGCTCAATACCGTGCTGACGGCGCGCGACGGTGCCGTGCGCGTGGCGCTGACCGGCGCCACCCGTCCAGCCGACGTCGGCGGTGTGCCGCTGGCCCTGAACAGCTCGATGACCCTTGCCGACGGCGAGAGTCTGACGCTCGGCGTCGCGCGCGCCGGCACCTTCGGCTATCTCGCGATCGAGGGCGGCGTCACCGGCGAACCGATGTTCGGCAGCCTTGCGGTCAACGCCCGCGCCGGGCTCGGCAGCCCCTATCCGCGACCATTGCAGGCCGGCGACGAATTGCAGGTGACGGCCGCCCGCAGCGCCAGCGAGAAGCGCATCGATCTGCCGGCGCCGGCCGACGGCCCGATCCGCGTCGTGATGGGCCCGCAGGATGACGAGTTCGGCGACGACAAGGACCTGTTCCTGAACAGCGAGTGGAAGATCTCGGCGATGTCTGACCGGATGGGCTATCGGCTCGAAGGCCCCGCCGTCAGGCATCTGCATGGCCACAACATCGTCTCCGATGGCACCGTCAACGGCTCGATCCAAGTGCCGGGCGCCGGCACGCCGATCGTGCTGATGCCGGATCGCGGCACGTCGGGTGGCTATCCAAAAATCGCTACCGTGATTTCTGCCGATCTCGGCCGCTTCGGCCAGACCCAGCCCGGCCGCGGTTTTCGTTTCAAGGCTGTCACGATGGCCGAGGCGCAAGCCGAATACCGCGCCTTTGCTCAACTGCTGCAAAGCCTGCCCGGCCGCGTCCACGACGCCGATAATTTGACGATCGACATCGAGGCGCTGCATTCCACCAATGTCGCAGGCGCCGCGATCAGCGCGACGGACGCCTGGACCTGGCAGAGCCAGCCGATAGCGCAAGACTAGTTCCCTTCCCGCAACGATGAGCATGACCATGAACATTGATCTCAACTGCGATCTCGGCGAGGGCTTTGGCGCCTGGGAGATGGGCAACGACGCCGCCATGATCGAACTGGCCACCTCGGTCAACATCGCCTGCGGTTTTCACGCCGGTGACGCCGACACCATGCGCAAGACCGTGCAGCTTGCAAAAGCGCGCAACGTCTCGATCGGCGCACATCCCGGTTACCGCGACCTGCACGGTTTTGGCCGCCGTCCGATCGCCGGGCTCACCGCAAACGAGATCGAGAATCTGGTGGCCTATCAGATCGGCGCGCTGCAATCGGTTGCCGCGCTTGAGGGCTACAAGGTCACCCATGTGAAGGCGCATGGCGCGCTGTCCAACGTCGCCTGCGAGGACGACATGACCGCGCGCGCGATCGCCTCCGCGATCAAGGCGGTCGACCGCAACCTCGTTTTCGTCGTGCTGGCGAATTCGAAACTCGTCGATGCCGGCGAAGCCGCCAACCTGCCGATGGTCCACGAAGTATTCGCCGACCGCGCCTACAACGAGGATTCCACGCTAGTGTCGCGCAAGAAGCCGGGCGCGGTGCTGCACGATCCCGCTCTGATTGCCGAGCGCGTCGTGAAGATGGTGCAGGACGGCGCGGTGGCAGCGATCACTGGCAAGGTGATCAAGCTGCGCTCTGACACGGTCTGCATCCACGGCGACACGCCCGGCGCCGTCGAGATTGCGCAACGCATTCGCGCCGAGCTGAAGGAAGCGGGGATCGACGTCAAGCCGTTCAAGGTGGCGGGCTAACTTATCTCACTACGACGCGCCTGCGTCGCGCTCCCTCGCCCCGCCCTTGCGGGGAGAGGGCTGGGGTGAGGGGCACTTGCGAGTGAAACACTTAGTTGCCCCTCACCCGTCTCGAATGACGTGCGGTCCTTCGAGCCACCCTCTCCCCGCAAGATGTTCAGCCCGGACAGATCCCTGACAGGTGTTCGGAGACATAGCTGACACATCCATACTGGCTGGAATGCCCTTTTTCAGGAGGCTTCCATGCCATGGCGAGAGGTGTCGGTGATGGATCAGCGGCGCGAGTTTGCCCTTTTGGCGAGGCAGGAGGGCGTCAACCGGCGGGAGTTGTGCCGGCGGTTTGGGATCAGCCCGGACACCGGCTACAAGTGGATGGAGCGGGCTAAGGCCGGCGATGCGGAGTTCGCCGATCGGTCGCGGCGGCCGCATGTCAGTCCGCGACGCAGCGATGCGGCGATCGAGGCGCAGGTGCTGGCCGTGCGCGATGCCCATCCCGCGTGGGGCGCGCGCAAGATCGCATCCTGCCTGTAACGCGCCGGCGTGTCGCCGCCGGCAACTTCCACCGTGCATGCGATCCTGTCCCGCAACGGCCGCATCATCCCGCCGCCGGGTGGGCGGGCACAGTTGCTCGGGCGGTTCGAGAAGGAGGCGCCGAACCAGCTGTGGCAGATGGACTTCAAAGGCCGCATGCCACTGGAGAACGGCTCGGCGAGCCATCCGCTGACCGTGATCGACGACCACTCGCGCTATTCGCTGTGCATCGGCGCTTGCGCCAACGAACAAAGCACAACGGTGCAGCAGCACCTGACCTGCACCTTCCGCCGCTACGGCATGCCGGATGCGCTGTTCGTCGACAACGGCTCGCCATGGGGTGACAGCGGCGGCTCACGCTGGACAGCCCTGCGGGTCTGGCTGCTGCGGCTCGGCGTCGATATGATCTATGCTAGGCCCTATCATCCGCAAAGCCGCGGCAAGAACGAACGTTTCCACCGCACGCTCAAGGCCGAGGTGTTCGCCCTGCGGCGCTTCCGCAACCTGCTGGAGGTTCAGCGTGCCTGCGATGCCTGGCGCACCGTCTACAACTGCCAACGCCCTCATGAGGCGCTCGACATGGACGTTCCCGCCTCGCGCTACAAGCCCAGTGCGCGACCGATGCCGGACAAGCCGGCCGAGATCGAATACGCCGACGGCGAGATCGTCCGCCGCGTCTCCGACGATCGGTGCATCAGTTTCAGGAACAGGCCTTGGCGCGTGCCAAAAGCCTTCCGCGGCGAGCGCTTGGCAATCCGCCCTAAGGACCGCGACGGCCACTACGGTGTGTTCTTCGGAAGCCGGCAAGTCGGCGAAATCGACTTGACCGGCAGCAAAAGTGTCAGTGATGTATCCGAACAGGCGTCAGCTATGTCTCCGGGCTGAACAAAGAGCGGGGCGAGGGAAACAAGCGCTACTTCATCGCCATCGCACAGTTGCCCTGCTCGATGGGGCGGAACGCTTCGGCGGCCGGGATGGTCTCGATCAGCTTGTAGAAGTCCCACGGCGCCTTGGATTCCTGCGGCGTCTTGACCTGGAACAGATACATGTTGTGGATGTGGCGGCCGTCGGCGCGGACCTTGCCCTCGCCGAACAGCGGATCTTTCGACGGCAGTTCCTTCATCTTGGCGACCACCGCCTGCCCGTCCGATGAATCGGCCGCCGCAGCAGCGCGCAGGTAATGCAGCGTGCCGGCATAGACGCCGGCCTGATTGGCGGTCGGACGCCGGCCGTTCATCTGAGCCGCGAAACGATCGGCAAACTTGCGGGTACCCTCGTCGGTGTCCCAATAGAAGCCTTCGGTCAGATACAGTCCCTTGGCATCCTTCAGGCCGATCGCGTTGACGTCGCTGAGCTGCATCAGCAAAGCCGCCAATTCCTGGCCGCCGGCCTGCAGGCCGAATTCCGACGCCGTCTTGACCGAGTTGACGGTGTCGCCGACCGCATTGGCGAAGGCCACGATCTTCGCCTTGCTCGACTGCGCCTGCAGCAGGAAGGACGAGAAGTCGGACGTGCCCGTCGGATGCCGAACGGCGCCCAGAATTTTGCCGTTCTCCGACTTGATGACGTCGGAGGCGTCCTTCTCCAGCGCGTGGCCGAACGCATAGTCGGCGGTGACGAAGAACCAGGTGTCCTTCTTGGCGCGCAGCAGCGCCAGCGCGGTGCCATGCGCCAGCGCCCAGGTGTCGTAGGTCCAGTGCACGGTGTTCGGCGAGCACTTCTCGCCGGTCAGAAGCGAAGTGCCCGGCCCCGACGCCACGAAGGCCGTCTTGCTGCCGCGCACCACTTCCTGCACGGCCAGCGCGACCGACGAGAACGGCACGTCGAGAATGACATCGATCTTGTCGATGTCGATCCAGCGCTTCGCCAGCGATGCGCCGATGTCGGCCTTGTTCTGGTGATCCGCCTGCATCAACTCGACCTTGAGGTCCGGCTTCTCGGCCTTGAAATCCTCGATCGCAAGTTTCGCTGCGACGACGGAACCGGGGCCGGTCGAGTCCGCGGCAAAACCGCTGAGGTCGGTCAGCACGCCGAGCTTGATCGTCTTGTTCGGAATCTCCGCGCTGGCTGGTGATAGCGACGTCAGCACGGCGGCCGTGCCGGCGAGCAGCAACATTTTCATCTTGTTCATCTGGTATCCTCCCAATGGTCGTTTTGTTGTTCGTTGGTGTCGTCGTACGGCTAGCCCCGCATCTTGCTCAGAACTTCCTGCGCCACGTCGATGCGAACGGTCTTCTGCTCGACCAGCACCCTGGCGACCGCATCGACTTCGTCGCCGACGCCGCCGGCCATGATCGCGACGTTCTGCGCATGCAGCGCCATGTGGCCGGACTGAATGCCGACCGTGGCCAGCGCCTTCAACGCCGAGAAATTCTGCGCCAGGCCAACCGCTGCGATGATCCGGGCCAGCCGTTCCGCGGTGGTGACGCCGAGGATTTTCAGGCAGGCCTGGGCGGTTGGATGGATCTT
This sequence comes from Tardiphaga sp. vice154, assembly GCF_007018645.1. Classification (NCBI taxonomy): domain Bacteria; kingdom Pseudomonadati; phylum Pseudomonadota; class Alphaproteobacteria; order Hyphomicrobiales; family Nitrobacteraceae; genus Tardiphaga; species Tardiphaga sp. vice154. The sequence continues at coordinate 3,065,698 of NZ_CP041399.1, read as the reverse complement.
GGTCGCGCCGCCGATCAGGCCGACCGCGAGCGGCAGTTCTATCGAGCCGCTGAGATCGCCGTCCTTGTTGATCTCGTAGCGCGTCAGGCTGGTGTAACGGCCGTCGCGGGCGGCATAGGCGTGCGCCCCCGCCTCGACCGCGCGTGTGTCGTTGCCGGTCGCCAGCACGACGGCGCTGATGCCGTTCATGATGCCCTTGTTATGGGTGGCCGCGCGATAGGGATCGGCGGCGGCAAAGTGGTAGGCGCTGAGGATGCCGTCGCGCACGCTTGCGCCGCCGATCTCATCGAGCTTCCACACCGCATGCGCGCGCGCCAGCCGCCGGTCGGCGAGATTGGAGAGGATGCGCAGGAACACCCGGCCGCCGGTCCAGCCGGCGATGTGCGGCGCGATCTTCTCGGCCATAGTGTTGACGGCGTTGGCGCCCATCGCGTCGCGGGTATCGACGATCAGGTGGGTGATCAGCATGGTGCCGCCCAGCGTATCGAGGATGCGCACCTCGACATCGCGAAAGCCGCCGCCGAGCTTCACCAGCAGCGGATCACAGCCGTCGCAGATCGCGCGGATCTCGTCGCGCCGTTCCAGCAGCCGCAGCCGCGCGGCGTGCGGATCGGGCACATCGACCGCCTGCACCTGCGCGATCATCAGCGTCCCCGACACCGAGGTCGTGAATCCCTGATCGTAAGTCTGGCGCGACGCGTTGCAGACGGCGGCGACGACGGAGGATTCCTCGGTCGCCATCGGGATCAGAACGTCTTCGCCGTCGATCTTCACATTCGTGGCAATGCCGATGGGAATGTTCATCGTGGCGATGACGTTCTCGATCATCTTGTCCGCCAATGGCACCGGCAGGTTGCCCATGTCGGCGAGATGCCGCGTGGTCGCGTCGTCGAGCCCGGCGAAGGCGGCCACGAGGTCGAGGCGCTCCTGCGGCGACTTGCGGTGAAAGCCGCCGATCCGCGACGAGCGGTTGTGGCCGTGCTGGGGGATGGTCATCAAGCGTCTCCGGTCCGATGCCTCTGGGGGCTTTTCGGTTGCGGAAACTGTACGGTGAGAGGGGTACGCCGCAAGGAACGCTTTGCACTATTTGGCTAAGGTCCGTACCATCGGTGCAATGGGTACAGTTCAGCAGCCTGACCGGGGGAACAGCCGCTCGCGGGTCGAAACCATCGTGGACGAGGTCATTTCCCGCATCGAGCGGGGGCTGATCCGGCCCGGCGAACGCCTGCCCTCGACGCGCCACGCGGCACTCGCCTTCGCGGCCTCCAAGAACACCATCGTCGATGCCTATGATCGTCTGGTTGCCGCCGGCCAGATCGAGAGCCGCCCCGGCTCCGGCTTCTACGTGTCGCTGAACCGGACGAAGGGCACGCAGACGCCTGAGCCTGCGCGCATCGACGCGGTCGACAGCGTCTGGCTGCTGCGCGAACAGCTCGAGAAGCGCTACGAGGTTCGCGTCGGCGATGGCCGGCCGCCTCCGGCCTGGATGGAGGGCGCCGAGATCGGCCAGTTGCGGCCGGTGAGCCGGCCCGGCCAGCGCACCCTGCCCGAGAGCTATGGCAGTCCCTACGGCCTGCTGGCGCTGCGCGAACGTATCGCGGGCTTCCTGACCGAGCGCTCGATCGCGGCTGCGCCGGCGCAGGTGTTGTTGACCCAGGGTGCCAACGACGCGCTCGACATGATCGTGCGCCAGTTCGTCGAGCCGGGCGACGCCGTACTGGTCGACAGCCCCGGCTACTATCCGCTGTTCGGCAAGCTGCGGCTGGCGAAGGCGCAGCTGATCGGCGTCCGCCGCACGGTCGACGGTCCCGATCCCGACGATCTCGCCGCCAAGGCTGCGGCATCAGGCGCCAAAATCTTCTTCACGCAGTCGCTGGCGCAGAATCCGACGGGCTGCTCGATCACCCTGCCCGTGGCGTACCGCGTGTTGCGAACCGCCAGCGAACTGAACTTGCGGATCGTGGAATCCGATCCGTTCGTCGACGTGCTGGCGAATGCGACGCCGCGGCTGGCGGCGCTCGACCAGCTCGACCGCGTGACCTATGTCGGCACCTTCGCGAAAACCCTGTCAGCCAGCCTGCGCTCCGGCTACATCGCGGGCAATACCGACGTGATCGGCCAGCTCGCTGATCTCAAGATGATCACGCGTGCCAACTCTTCCGGCTATGTCGAGCAGATCATTTTCGATCTGATCACCAGCGGGCGCTACCGCGGCCATCTGAAGCGCCTCACCGGACGGATCGAGGAAGCCACGCGCCAGGCATTTGACACCTTGCAGCAGATCGGCCTGCCGGTGTTCGGCCAGCCGCGCGGCGGATTTTACATGTGGTGCGGATTGCCCGAGCACATCAACGACACGCAGCTATCGCGCATCGCCGCCGAGCAGAGCATCCTGCTGGCGCCCGGCTCCGCCTTCAATCCGGACGGGTCGTCATCACCGCCAGCCATGCGTGTCAACATCGCCCATGTCGGCGACCCGCGCTTCCGAGATTTCATCGCCGAACATTGCGCGTGACGCCCGTGCCTCAGCGATCGTTCAGCATGCCCTCGTGCGGCAATCCCTCGATCGGGCATTCCTCGACGCCGACCGTGGTGCGGGTGAAGGCCTCGACATTGTCGCGGGCCTTTTCGGGATCGTTGACCCAGGTCGAATAGAAATCGAACGGGCAGCCCGAGACGCACTTGTTGCTCTCGCCGGAATTGATGGTGCCGGTGTAGCCGCGGTGCAGCAGCTTGAACAGATGGTTCTCCGATTGTCCGGTGCGCCGCGCATCGCGGATCAGCGATTTCGACAGCGCCGCATACTGGATGCCGTAATCCTCCTCGCCGCATTCGCCGAGCGTGCGGCCGTCGAAGCCGATGATCGCGGAGTGGCCGAAATACGAGTAGACGCCGTCGAATCCGGAAGCGTTGGCAACGGCGACATAGACGTTGTTCGCCCAGGCCATCGCCTTGGCCATCAGCACATGCTGGTCCTTGGCCGGATACATGTGGCCCTGGCAGCGCACGATCAGTTCGGCGCCCTTCAGCGCGCAGTCGCGCCAGATCTCGGGATAGTTGCCGTCGTCGCAGATGATCAGCGAGACCTTCAGGCCTTTTGGGCCTTCCGACACATAGGTGCAGTTGCCGGGATACCAGCCCTCGATCGGCACCCACGGCATGATCTTGCGATATTTCTGCACGATCTCGCCCTGATCGTTCATCAGGATCAGCGTGTTGTACGGCGCCTTGTTGGGATATTGTTCATGCCGCTCGCCGGTCAGCGAGAACACGCCCCACACTTTCGCCTTGCGGCAGGCGACTGCGAAGATGTCGATCTCCTCGCCCGGGACCTGTGAAGCCGTCTCGTACATCTCCGCGGAGTCGTCCATGATGCCCTGCGTCGAATATTCCGGGAAGATCACCAAGTCCATGCCGGGCAGTCCGGACTTCATGCCGACGATCATGTCGGCGATCTTGTGCGCGTTGGCCAGCACCTCGGCCTTGGTATGCAGCCGCGGCATCTTGTAGTTCACGACGGCGACGCCGACCGCGTCCTTGCTGGATGAAATATCGCCGTGATGCGTGATACTGTCTCCGTTCGGCGGCGATCCTGTGCCGACGAGGAGAGACAGGCCATACGTGGATTTACGGATGGGATAATTCCGAGCCAAGGCTGTCATTCCGGGGCGCGGGCGGCGTAAGCCGAACGCGAACCTAAGCCACTCCAATTGGAGTGGCGGGGAATCCAGATGTGTTGAACATGTCGAGGTTCCGGGTTCGCTCGCGCTGATGCGCTCGCGCCCCGGAACGACAGAGTTCGCTGCTACAACCCAGCGCCCTTGCCGATCGCGTCGCTGAACGATCTATCGACCAACGTCGCGGCATCGAGCTTCTGCGTGATCAGCCCGGCGCGCAGATAGAGGTCGATCGTCTTCTGCTCGTCCGCCACCACGCCATCATCGATCGGTGCGATACGGATTTTTGCACGCGTGAGCCAGTTCAGCGGCACCGACGGCGCCACGTTCATCAGCTTGCCCCAGGTCTCCGAATAGCTCTGCCCGTTGCTGAGAGCCCAGGCGCGCGCCTTGGTGAGCCGCTGCAGATAGTCTTCCAACTCCGGCCGCTTGTCCTTGATCGCGGTTGGTGTCGCGACCTGCAGGCTGAGTCCGGAGGTCAGGCCTTCTGCCGTCAGGATGCGGCGCGATTGGAACAGCACCTCCTCCTGGCTGACATAGGGCTCCCAGGTCGACCACGCATCGACCGAGCCGCGGCTGTAAGCGACCTTGGCGTCGGCGGGCGCGAGAAATACGAGCTGAATGTCGGCAGGCGTCCAGCCCCTCGACTCCAGCGCAGCGAGAATGAGCTGATGTCCGATCGAGCCGCGGCCGGTCGCGATCTTCTTGCCCTTCAACTCGTCAAAACTCTTTATCGCAGACTCTTTCGGCACCAGCACCGCCAGACCGTCCTGTGTCTGCCGGATCGCGCCGATCGCCTTGACGGGCACGTTGGCGGCCGCTGCGAAGGTAAACGGCGCGTCGCCGACCAGCCCGGTCTCGATTGCACCGGCGCCGAGTGCCTCGAGCAACGGCGCTGCCGCGGCAAACTCCTTCCACTCGATCTTGTACGGCATATCCTTGAGGACTCCGGAGGCTTCCATCACGGCGCGCGAATTGCCCTTCTGGTCGCCGACGATCAGCGTGGTTTCGGCACGGGCGGAGGACAGCGATGCCGCAAGCATTGCTGCGACGAGGATAAGTTTTTTCATCAGGCTGCAACTTCCTTGGGAACACCGCGACCCGCGATCAGTTCGCGGGTACGGGGAATGAGATCACGACCGTAGTCGATGGCGTCGATCAGGGGATCGAAGCCGCGGATCAGGAAATGGCTGACGCCGAGATCGTAATAGTCGCCGAACACTTCTGCGACCTGCTCGGGCGTGCCGACCAGCGCCGTGGTGTTTGAGTTGGCGCCGGTCAGCGCAGCCATCTCGGTCCACAACCGCTTGTCGATGCGGGTGCCCTGCTCCGCCAGCGCCAGCAGCCGCTTCGCGCCAGCGGTGGCATGGCCGTCGGCCGGCTTGCGATAGCCGGTCTTGTCCTGCAGCGCGGTCGCGCGGGGCAAAATGTCATCGGCCTTGGCCCAGGCCTTCTCCTCGGTATCGGCGATGATCGGCCGCACCGACAGGCTGAAGCGCGGCGGCGGCCGGCCGTGCCTGGCTGCCGCAGCGCGGACGCGCGAAGTGACGTCGCGGACCTGGGCGTAGGATTCGCCCCACAGCGCAAAGCTGTCGGCGTGCTTGCCGGCGACCTCGATCGCGGCGTCAGACGCGCCGCCGACGAAGATGTGGATCGGGCTATACGGCTTGACCTGCGCAAAGCCATTCTCGACCTGGTAGTACTTGCCCATGTAGGTGAACGGCTTCTCGCTGGTCCATTCCTGCTTGATGACGTCGAGCCACTCGTCGGTGCGGGCGTAGCGCTCATCCTTGTCGTCGAGCGTATTGCCGTCCTGGCGCAGCTCGGTGGCATTGCCGCCGGTGATGACGTGCAGCGACACGCGGCCCTTGGAGAGCTGGTCGATGACGGCGAGCTGGCGCGCCAGCAGCGTCGGCGAGGTGAAGCCCGGCCGCTGCGCGATCATCATGTTCAGCCGCTCGGTGACGCCCAGCGCGTGCTGCGCAACCTGCAGGCCGTCCGGCGTGATCGAATGAAACGCCAGCAGCGCGCGGTCGAAACCGGCGAGCTCATGTGCCTTGGCAACGGTCTCGATGTAGCCGGGATCGAGCACCGGGCCGGAGCGCACGCGCGTCTCGGAAGAATCGTTGTTGGTGATGAAGCCGATAAATTCGATGGACATGGGTTGTCTCCCTTGATGGGTTGAATTACAGGCCGAGGGCAAGGCGGCCGGCGCCGAGGCGCGTGGCGTCGTCCTGCGGGGTGTGGACGCGACCGCACATCACATCACGGAAATGCCGCTCGAGCGGATTGGTTCGGCTGAGGCCGTGATTGCTGGTCAGCGACAGGGCTTCCTCGACGGCTGCAGGAACTGCACGACCCAGTCGCGCGCGGCGCGCGCCACGCCGTCATAGACGGCGCCGACCAGCACCGCCTGTAGGGTCGCCTGCGTCAGGTCCGGTCCGCCCCACTCCGACGGCTTTCGCACATCGATCTCATGATCGAGCGGAAATACCACGTCGTCGAACACGACGTCGTGGCTCCCCGAGGCGCGCAGGCCGAGATGATCCCAGGTCTCATTGATCGTCGTGCCCGGCAGGCCGGCGGGCACCAGGAACATGCCGACACGCAGCTCCGGCTCGTCAGTCTTGGCCCACACCGTGTACCATTTCAGAATCGGCGCGCCGGTCGAATAGATCTTGCGCCCGTTGAGGCGCCAGCCGGTCGCGGTACGCGTCGCCGTCGTTGCCGGCAGACCGCCGCGCGAAGGCGAGCCCTGCTCCGGCTCCACGCGCAGCGCATTGACCAGCGCGAGCCCGTCGATCGTTTCTTTCGCCAGCTTGCGCGCCAGATGCGTGGGCCAGCGCTCGCTGTCCGCGATCACCAGATGATGGATGTAATGCATCGCCAGCACGAGGCCGGTCGCGGCGTCGGCCTGGGCGACGATGTTGACCACCTGCGCCGCCTCGCGGACGCCGACGCCGCCGCCGCCCAGCACGAACGGTACCGTCAGCGCCAGCAGGCCGGCATCCGATAGCTCCTGAAAGTTCTCAAACGGAAAACTCGCGGCGCGGTCATGCAGCGGCGCGCGCTCGGCGAAGCCCGGTGCGAGCTGTTGCGCACGTTCAATCGACGAGGCTGCATCGTCGGCCGTTTCCGGCTGGCGCCTGATGCTCAGATTCACTCGAAGTCCATTCTCGAAAAGAGGTCGTTCCGAACGCGTCAGAACGGGCGCACCGACAACGTGCCGAACACGATGGCGACGAGCAAAGCGAACGCGCTATAGAAGCAGAAGGTCGCAAATCGCCTCGCTGAGCGCCGCGGCTGCGCGCGGAGTTGGCTATACATACGGGTTTCCGCGGACAGTTCGCGCATCATGCCTCTCCAGCGCTTCATCGTGCGACTAAGGAAATGCCGAACTGGGCTTGATGCAAGAGGCTCCGCGAAATAGCGATGCCGACCCTGCCGACGCAGGCGTGCGCAGGCAAAAATACTCTCTCACGGGCGCCTGCGAGCATTCTATTTGGCAGTATTTTTCAGGAGTCAGCCGTCGCCATCGCCGGGACGCTGCGCGCAAGATGGCTGGTCAGTTTTCGCGTGACGTCACGGCGCAGCGTGTTGAACTCCACTGATGCGACATCGCGCGGGCGCGGCAGGTCGATGTCGATCTCGCAATCGATCCGGCCGGGGCCCGCGGTCATCACCACCACGCGATCGGCGAGCAGAACCGCCTCCTCCACCGAATGGGTGACGAAAATCACCGTCAGCCCGGTCGTCCGCCAGATCTCGACCAGTTCTTCCTGCAGCTTGCTGCGGGTCAACGCGTCGAGGGCGCCGAACGGCTCGTCCATCAGGAGGATGTCGGTGTCGTTGGTGAGCACGCGCGCAATCGCGACGCGCTGCTTCATGCCGCCGGACAGTTCGTGCGGATAGCGATCGGCGAAGGCCGTGAGCCCGACCATCGCCATGAATTTGTCGGTCAGTTGCGCCACGATCTTCGAGGCGATGCCGCGCTGCTTCGGCCCGAAGCCGATATTGTCGCGCACCGTCAGCCACGGAAACAGCGCGTAGTCCTGGAACACCATGCCGCGTTCCGGTCCGGGCTTGTCGACCGGAAAACCGTACATCGCGACTGAACCATGCGTCGCCTTCTCGAAACCGGCGATGATGCGCAGCAGCGTGGACTTGCCGCAGCCAGAGGCGCCGAGCAGGCAGATGAACTCGCCTTTGCGGATGGTGAGATTGACCCCGCGCAGCGCTTCCACCGGGCCGCCCGACGACTGGTAGAATTTCTGCACCGCGGAGATGTCGAGGATGGTCGGTTGATCAGCCATGCTGAGGGCTCCAGCGTAGGAAGTAATGGCTGAGGGCCAGCAGGATGCGGTCCGATACATAGCCGGTGACGCCGATGATGATCATGCCGGTGATGACGAGATCGGTGCGCGACAGCGTACGGCCGTCCATGATGACGGCGCCGAGCCCTTCGGGCACGCCGGTCATCTCGCCGACCACGATCAGGATCCAGGCAAAGCTGGCGCCGAGCCGCAGCCCGTTGAAGATGCTGGGCAGCGCCGCCGGCAGCACGACGGCGCGAAACAGTTTCGATCCGCTGCAGCCGAGCATTTCGGCGGCTTCGAACAACCTGATATCGACCGACTTCACGCCGAACACGGTGTTGAGCAGGATCGGATAGAACGCGCCGAGAAACACCAGGAATACCGCGGAGCGCGGACCCAGGCCGAAGAAGATCATCGACAGCGGCAGCCACGCCGTCACCGGGATCGGCCGCAGCAGCGACAGCGTCGGATCGAGCAGCGCGCGCAGCAAAGGAATGCGGCCGATCATCAGGCCGAGCGGAATGCCGAGCGCCGCCGCGCACAGAAAGCCGCCATAGACACGCTGCACGCTCTTCCAGAAGTGGATCGGCAGGCTGGCGCTGTAGGCGTCGTCATAGATTCCGCCGAAGGCGAAATCCCACATCATCACGGCCACGCCCCAGGGCGACGGCACCAGCCGCGTCCCGGTCCAGCGCACCATCGCGTCCCAGAACAGCAGCAGGCAGACCGGCACGATCCATGCGAGGCCGATCGTGCGCAGCCGCTGTGCGATGCGCCCGCGGACGACGGGAAGCGGTGCGGGTGACACTACGACGTTCGCCTCGGGCAGATCGTCGACCGCGGATTGCAACGTCACGTCGCGGCCAGTGCCTGTACGAAGCTTGGGTCGATGAAGGTCTTGTAGTCCGGCAATTGGCGGATCTGCTTCTTGGCGAGCATCTGGCTGCCGTAATAATTGGCCTGCTTCAGGAACTGGTCGTCGATCTTCCAGGTCAGTTCGACATTGGGGGCGGCCTGCTCGATCGACGGCTTCTGCTGGCCGAGCTTCTGCATCGCGACGGCCACGAACGCCTCGAGGTCTTTCATCGCGTATTCGGTGGCCTGGCGATGGATCTTGAGCAGCGTCTTGACCAGTTCCGGGTCCTTCTCGATTTGCGCGCGGCCGGTTGCGAGCACCATGTTCAGCGAGCCGGTCGGCGTCGAATAGGGATATTCGACGATCACGCCGACGCCGTTGGCGAGGCTGATGCCGGGGCCGGGCTCTGCGCCGACATAGGCGTCGATGTCGCCGCGGGCCAGCGCCGGCGCCATGTCGCTGAATGACAGCCGGATCGCTTCGACGTCCTTGACTGTCATGCCCTCTGCCGCGAGCCGATCGAGGATCACCACCTCCTGGGTCGAGCCCGGCAGGATCGCGACCTTCTTGCCCTTCAATTCCTTGATCGTGGTGATGCCCGACGCCTTGCTGGCGACCACGGCCATGCCACGATTGCAGGCGGCGGCGATGACCACGACGGGCTCGCCATTGGCGCCGCCGAGCGTCGCAGCCGCGAGGCCGAAGATGCCGAAATCGACGGTACCCGTCGCCACTGCGTTCTTGCCGTCGGTCGGTGTTTCGAACGGGATCACTTCGATCTTGACGCCGGCCGGCGCAAACTTCTCATAGAAGTAAGGCGTGATGCCGTGGATCAGCTTGAGCGTGCCGATCTTGATGGTGCGATCGGCGGCGAAGGCCTTGATGCTGGTGGTGGACAGTGCCGCCGCGGTGGCGGTGAGGCGAATGAACTGTCGTCGGCTTGTGGTGTGCATCTGATGCTCTCGCTGCGGCTGATCCCAGGTGTCAGCCGCGAATGATATGCAAGAGCCGTGCCCGGCGATGCACTTGTAGTGTGGGCAAAGGGCCCTTGCGCCGTGCCCACCATTGCCTCGCCCGCCGTCATGGTGGGCACGCCTGCTTTGCCCAACCTACGCGGTACTTGCGTCAATATACGTCGAGCTGGAAGCGGCCCTTCTTCTTGAGGTCGCCGACGAACAAGGCGGCCTCGTCGGTGGTTCGCGCGCCATATTGCGCGACGATATCGACCAGCGCGCGTTCGACGTCCTTGGCCATCCGCTTGGCGTCGCCGCAAATATAGACATGTGCGCCATCGGCCAGCCAGGTCCAGAGGTCGCGCCCGACTTCGCGCATGCGGTCCTGGACGTAGAATTTCTCGTTCGCGTCGCGCGACCACGCCAGCGAGAGCCGGGTCAGGAATCCCTCCGCCTTCATCGCGTTGAGCTCATCGGCATAGAAGAAATCCGAGACGCTGCGCTGGTGACCGAAGAACAGCCAGTTCCTGCCGGGTGCCGCCGTTGCCTTGCGATCATGCAGAAAGGCACGGAATGGCGCGATGCCGGTGCCGGGGCCGACCATGATGATCGGCACGCTGGGATCCTCGGGCAACGCGAAGCCATGCGCCTTCTGCACATAGACCTTCAGCTCGTCGCCGGGCTGGATACGGTCGGCGAGAAAGCTCGAGGCCAGGCCATGCCGCTTGCGCTTGCCGACGACATAGCGGACGACATCGACCGTCAGCGACAGTTTGCCGGGCGTGGCGTTGTGCGACGAGGAGATCGAATACAATCGCGGCTGCAGCGGCTCCAGCGCCTCGATGAAGGCCTCGGGATGCGGCCGCACATGCGGAAACTTCTGCAGCGCCGCCATCACGTCGAGCGACGCGGCATCGCCGTCGGGATCCTCGCCCTGCGCGAGTGCGCGCGCCTTTGCACGGTGCGCGCCGCCGGTGAGGTACGAGATCAGTTCGAACAGGCTGTCCGGCGCCGGCGCCAATGACACGTCGTAGCGCAGCACCTCGCGCAGCGTCTTGCCGCGGACTTCGGTGGTGTGCGAGGCGCCGAGCAGCGCGATGATCTGATCGACATGGCCGAGGTCGTTGGACGCGAACACGCCGAAGGAATCGCCGACGACATAATCGAGCCCGCAGCCCGACAAGTCGAAATCAATGTGCCAGGTTTCCTTCTCGGAGCCAGCGCCGTTGAGCAGCCGGCGGCCGAGAAAGATTGCCGGCGCCGGATTGTCGCGCGAGCGGCCTAGCGTGGCGGGATCGGGCGCAGCGATTTCGACCGGCTCGGTGGTTGATGGCTTCGCCGCGGGCGCGGCAGCGCCAGTCGCTGGCGACTTCTCCATTTCCTCGTTCAGCGCCTTCAGCATCCGCGCGGTTTCCTTGCCGCCGGGGACACAGAGATTGAGGCGCGGCTCGGCACGGCCGGCGATGGCATCGGCATAGTCGTTGCAGTTGTAGCCGCACTGGCCGCAATCCTGCTGCGCCATCGCGGCCATCATCTTGCGCCGCATCGGGCGACCTTCGGCGAGCTTCATGCGGTCCGGCAACGGCAGGGTCTGGTCGTGCCACGGCGCGCCGTCGTCTTCTTCCGGCGTAATGGTGGCGCCCTGCCCGGCCGACAACGGCGCAGGCGCATTCGATAAGAGCCCCGCAAAGAACCCGTTCAGCCAGGAGCGCTGCGCCTCGGAGAATGGTGCGGACGGCGGGATGATCTCGATTCTTGGCGGCGGCGTCATCTGGTTCATGCGGACACCTGTTCGGCAAGCTGGCGCAGCTTCTCGCCATCGTGGCGGCGCGCGAAGGTCAGGAAGGTTTCGTCCAGAGAAGCACGGTTCGCCATGTAGGCCTTCAGCAATTTCTCGACGACTACCGGCGCGTCCTCGGCCTTGACGTCATGATAGACTTCCTGCCCCACATCCGCCGCCGGCCCGAAGCCGCCGCCGGTGAAGACGTGAAAGCCGTCCACGGTGTCATCGCCGTCGCCTACTGCGACGCGCGCGCCGATCATGCCGATGTCGCTGATGTAATGCTGCGCGCAGGAATGATGGCAGCCGGTGAGATGGATGTTGATCGGCGTGTCCAGGGTCACCCGCGGATCGACCCAGTCGGCGATTTCAGCCGCGGTGCGCTTGGTGTCGGCATTGCCGAACTTGCAGCCGGCGCGGCCGGTGCAGGCGATCAGGCCGGCACGGACTTCCGTGGTCTTGATAGCCAGGCCGATCGCCTCGATCGCGGCCGTGGCCAACGCCACCTTGTCGTCCGCCACGCCGGGGATCAGCAGGTTCTGCCAGACCGTGAGGCGAATATCGCCGTCGCCGAGATCGGCGGCAATTTTCGACAGTCCGCGCATTTGCTCGCAGGTCACTTTACCGAGCGGCAGCGCGACGCCGATCCAGTTCAGACCGGCCTGCTTCTGCCGGTGCACGCCGATATGCGCATTGCGATCGACCTCCGGCCGCGGCAGCAGCGCTTCCGCGGGCACGCGCGTGAAAGCATGGCCGAGCTTGTCTTCCACAAGCACGAGAAACTTTGCCATGCCCATGCCGTCGATGACGTATTTCAGCCGCGCCTTGAGCCGGTTGGTGCGGTCGCCGAGATCGATGAAGACGCGCACAATCGCATCCGACACCTTCGTTGCATCGGCCGGACGGACGATGATGCCTGTGTCCTTGGCAAAATCCTTGTGGCCGGTGATGCCGCCGATGCCGAGCTTGAACCAAGCGCCCGGCTCGACGCCAAAACCTTCCTTCACTTCAACCGCGCCGAACGCGATGTCGTTGGTATCTTCCAGCACCGCGATCTTGCCGGCACCGTCGAAGGCGACGTTGAATTTTCGCGGCAGGCCGAACAAGGTGCGGTCGTTGAGAATGTGATAGTGCCACTCGCGCGCATAGGGCCGCGTATCCAGCAGTTCCTGCGGATCGATGCCGGCGGTCGGCGTGCCCGTGACGTTGCGGATATTGTCGGCGCCGGAGCCTCGCGAGCACAGGCCGAGATCCTGCACGCCCTCGATCCAGGCGACCGCATGTTTCGGCGGGATCTCGCGCATCTGCAGATTGGCACGCGTGGTGACGTTGGTGAACGGGCCGCACAACTCGTCCGCGAGATCCGCAAGACCTGCGAACTGCCAATGCTTCAGAATGCCGTTCGGGATCCGCAGCCGGCTCATGTAAGAATCCTGCGTGGGACCGACATAGAACAGCCCGTAATAGCGCCAGCGAAAATTGTCCGCGGGCGACGGCCGCGCGTCGATCGCCGCCTGCTCCTTGAGGCGCGGATAGGCGTCGAACGGATGTTCCTCGCGCTTCCACTTTTCCTGATCGACCAGCTTCCTGCCGGACGCAATGACGCGGTCCTGCGCCCGGAGATGCGGCGCCTCCGGTCCGACCGGTTCGGCCGCGGCCTTCGCTGCCGCGCCGCCGAGGCCTTTGCCAACGCGGCTGATCTGCAGGCCGGTCGAAAATCCTTCGAGGTAGCGCTTCTGTTCGTCGGTAAAATCAAGCGAGACGGGGTCGATTTTCATCGCGCAAAAGACTCCTGCAGCCACTGTCGTGGGCATCAACGGGGAACGGAATGTGACCGCGCAGGTCCAGCTCAGCGCCTCGCGCCGGCATGAAGTCAGGGTGCGGTCCGATCAGCCTCGTTGCTGCGGAAATCCATCGGAACGTGGCCGGCGCGCATCAACGAACGCCGGCAGGTCAGTGCATTCAAGTCCTGTGCCAAAATGAAATGGGAGAAAAACGCCCCTCGATCAACGCCTTGGCAAGCGTGTCGGGGGCAAAGGACGAGTTGGAGTGCCAGCCTTTTGCACCGCACGCACAATAATTAGTCGGCTTGGCGGCACGCTCGACATCGTTCCCCGGACGCGGTGCACCGCGCCGCCGTTTGGCGGTGTGGTGCGCCGCAGATCCGGCAACTGTAATTTGCCCATCACGCGCGGAAGGGCTGTTGTTCCCTGATGATGGCGTTGAGGGTGAGCAGCAGTTTTCTGGCTACGGCAATGAGAGCGACCTTGGCCGGCTTCCCGGCTTTTCGCAGCGCCTGGTAGGTCTGTGCGAAGCGCGATCTCGTCCGGGTGACATACACTGCCGCCATGTAGAGTGCTTCGCGAACCCTGCGCCGGCCGCCGTGAATCCGCCGGGTACCGCGAAACTTGCCGCTGTCGGTGTTGAATGGCGCCAGTCCCGCCAAGGCCGCGATGGCCTTGGGCGAGCGTGAGCCAAGCTCGGGCATCAACGCCAGCAACGTGGCCGAGCACACCGGGCCGATGCCCGGCACCGACTGCATCAGGCGCCGGGCATTATGCAACGCCTGCTGCTGTGCGATCAGGGTGGCGATCTGCCGGTCGAAGTTCCGGACCTCCGCATCGAGCCAGGCGATGTGGGCCGAGAGGCTCGCGGCCAGATCCTTGGCGCCCTTGAGACGGGTGCGTTCCTGCTTGCGGAAGGCAACGAGCTGGTCGCGGCGCTTGTGCAACTCGGCCAACTGCTCGCGTGCTGGATCGGCCATGCCATCGGCGCCGGGGCGCAGGCACTGCGCCATGGCGGCCAGCATCCGCGCATCGATGGCGTCGGTCTTGGCGAGGAAGCCCGCGGCGCGGGCGAAATCGCGGGCGCGAGCCGGATTGACCCGGGCAAAGGCGATGCCGGCGGCGCCCAAGGCGTGGCGCAGTGCCTTGTCGTAACGGCCTGTGGCCTCGAACAGCACGAATACGTCGCTGCTGGACCACCCGGCGAGCAAGCCTTCGATCGCTTCCGGGCCGTTATCGACGCGGCGGACCGCGCCGACGCTGCCGTCGTACATATCAAGAAAATCCTTCGAGATATCGATTCCAACGAAGCCAGGATGTATCTTCATGGGGCCTGTCCCTGTGCTGCGAGGTCCGCCGCAGACGGCCTCGATCAACTGTTCAGGTGTGGGTATTAGCGAAGCGGGCGGGTGCCGAGCCGGATCACGGTCTTCTCGACCTGGGACCCAACGGCATACCGCCCGCACCCCATCATGACAGATCCTGACTACACAGGGCCCCGGTGGGGCGCTAAAAAAACCGGGATCCCGGATCTGCGAAGCGGCACTTCGCGCCGCATCGCGTCCGGGAAACGGCAAACCGTTTCATGCCGATGGCGCGAACGCCGGACAGTCAGATATTCGCCCCCAGATCGACGATCTGGTCGTGCAGCACGGCGCTCTTCCGCAGCATGGTCTCGATGCGGTCCACCGCTTCCCGCACGCTGGCCTGCGAGGTGTCGATCGCCAGTTCGACCGCCTCCGGCGCCTGGTACTCGTTGGAGATGCCGGTGAAATCCTGCAGGGTCCCGGCGCGGGCCCGGGCGTAGTGGCCTTTGGGGTCGCGCTGCTCGCAAATCGCGGCGGGGGTCGAGACGTAGATTTCGCGAAACGCGCTATCGACCATCCGACGGGCTTCCGCGCGGTCGCCGCGCGACGGCGACACGGCGGCGACGATCGCGGTATGGCCGTTGCGCGCGAGATGACCGGCGACCTCCGCCAGCCGCCGGATGTTCTCGCGGCGATCATCGGCGGAAAAGCCGAGGTCGCGGTTGAGGCCGGCGCGCAGCGTGTCGCCGTCGAGCAGGATCGGCGAGCCGCCGATGTGAAACAGGCGCTGTTCCAGCGCCAGCGCCAGCGTCGACTTGCCCGATCCCGGCAGGCCGGTGAACCACAGCACGGCGCCATTGTGGCGATAGCGTCCCGTCCGCTCTTCCGGCCGCAGCGCGGACCGTACCGGCACGATGTCGCGCGGTACCGCGCGGCCGGCATCCACCGTGAGCACCAGCCCTCCCCCCGCAATGCGGCCATTGACCTCGATCACCAGCCGTCCGGTGCGCGGGTTGTCGGCATGACAATCCGCTGCCACCGGCTGGGCCAACGTGATGTCGATCTCGCCGACATGGTTGAGCGCGATTTCCCGGGTCTCGACATGGGCGAGCTTGCCGGGATCGATCGCCTTCTCGATCGCGACCACGGTGGCGCGGACTTCGCGGACGCCGAGCCGCAGCAGGATCGAGGCGCCGGCCTTCAGCGACTGCTCGTGCAGCCAGAAGATGCGGGCCCGCAGCCGCCGCGTTTCAGTCGGTACGGAGCCTGCATGCGCGATGACGTCGCCGCGCTCGATGAACAATTCGCGGTCCAGCGTGATGCCGACCGATCGCCCGGCGCCGAGCGCGCCCTCGATCGGCCTGGCCGACCATTGCTCGACCGACTTGACGCGCGCCACCTTGCCGGCGGGCATGATGACCACCTCGTCGCCGATGGCGAGGTGTCCGGCCTCGACGCGACCGGCGACGATGCGGCGGTCGTCGAATTTGTAGATCGCCTGCACCGGCAACCGCAGCGGCAATTGATCGAGCGCCAGCGCCGGGGTCAGCGCGTCCAGCGCCTCGACCACCGTCAGCCCGTGATACCAGCCGATCCGGTCGGTCAGTTCGGCAACGCCGTCGCCATCCCTGGCCGAAATCGGAATGATCGCGGCAGGAGCCACGCCGAGCGCGATCAGATGCGCGGCGATCTCCTCGCTGATCTCCGTAAAGCGGGCCTCGCTGAAATCGAAGCGGTCCATCTTGTTGACGACAACGGCGACCTGCTTCACGCCGAGCAGATGCAGCAAATAGGCGTGCCGCCGCGTCTGATCGCGCACGCCTTCCAGCGCGTCGATGATCAGCACCGCGGCGTCGGCCTGCGACGCGCCGGTGATCATGTTGCGCAGGAATTCGGCGTGGCCGGGCGCATCGATCAGAACGACGTCGCGCGCCTTGGTGCGAAAGCGGATCTGCGTGGTGTCGATGGTGATGCCCTGGTCGCGCTCGGTCTGCAGCGCGTCGAGCAGGAACGACCATTCGAACGCCATGCCGCGCCGCGCGCTGACCGCCTTCAGCATTTCCAGCTTGCCGTCGGCCAGACTTCCGGTCTCGTGCAGCAGCCGGCCGACCAGCTTCGACTTGCCGTGATCGACATGGCCGACGATGACGATCCGCAATTGCGGGCGCGTGGTGCCGTTGGGCATGACGAGGCTCGATGGATTAACGGGTTGGTTCATGCATCACCTACAGGTAGCCGGCGACGCGCAGCCGCTCGAACGCATCTTCGGTTTCGTGGTCGAGCGCGCGCCCGGCGCGTTCGGGAACGGTGCTGCCGTCGAGCTCGATCAGGATCTCAGCGATCGTGCTGGCCGTGGACGCGACCGGGCTGGTGATGTCGGCATCGCCCAGCGAGCGATAGCGCAGGCCATCCTTCGCCAGATAGAGCGGGATGATCGGGATGTTTTCGCGCGCCGTGTAGGCCCAGATGTCGGCCTCGGTCCAGTGCAGGATCGGATGGACGCGCAAATGCGCGCCATCGGGCGGCGAGGCGTTGAACTGGTCCCAGAATTCCGGCGGCTGGTCGCGCACGTCCCATCCGCCGTCGAGACCGCGCGGCGAGAACACGCGCTCCTTGGCGCGCGTCGCCTCCTCGTCGCGGCGGATGCCGGCGATCAGCCCGTCGAAGCCGTGTTTGGCGAGCGCCGACTTCAGGCCTTCGGTCTTGCGCGCCGCGGAGCGCGCAGCCGGCGGCAGCGTGGGGTCGATGCTTTCGATCGGCGGGCAGTTCTCGAGGATCAGATCGAGCCCCCACTCCACCGAGTATTGGTCCCGGAAGGCGTACATCTCCGGAAACTTCTTGCCGGTATCGACATGCATCGCCGGGAACGGCACGCGGCCGAAGAAGGCCTTGCGCGCCAGCCAGATCATCACATTGCTGTCTTTGCCCAGCGACCACAACAGCGCCAGCTTCTTGAGGCGTGCGAAGGCTTCGCGCAGGATGTAGATGCTCTGCGCTTCCAATTGATCGAGGTGGTCCATCGACACCACATCGGTCTGAGAGCGCTCAGGATTGGACAGTCCCATGGCTGGTCTCCGGGTCAAAAAAGCCGTCCGGAGAATCGTCTTTGCTCACGAAGCGGAATGCTCGGAGAAATTGAATCTCTGGAACTCGATCTGCAGGGTTAAAAAATCTACATTGCATACTGCCAATAGATAGAATATTATTCTATTTATTGGCAGTATATGACTGATATATAGAACTATCTTCTAGTCAAGAAAATACATCGAGAGGTGCTGGGATGACGGCTCCGCCAGCGATTGAACATGTGGCCGCATGGCAGCAGGCGCTGCACGCGGCCTCCCCCGCTGACATCATTGCGGCGGCGCTGCGGGCGGTCGGCCGCGAGCATCTGGCGCTGGTGTCGTCGTTCGGGACGGAATCGGCCGCGCTGCTGAAGGTGATGGCCGATGTCGATCCCGCCATTCCCGTGCTGTTTCTCGATACCGGCTGGATGTTCGAAGAGACGCTCGCCTATCGCGACGATCTGGTGCGGCGGCTGGGGCTGCGCGATGTGCGGACCATCCACCCCGCGCCCGACACGCTGGCGAGCGAAGACCCCGAGGGCGACCGCTGGTCGTCCGACCCCGACTCCTGCTGCCGGATCAGGAAGGTGGAGCCGCTGGCGCGTGCGCTGGCGCCGTTCCGCGCCTGGATCAATGGCCGCAAACGATTTCAGGGTGCGTCGCGCGCCGCCATTCCCGTTGTCGAGCCAGACGGAGAGCGGTTGAAGTTCAATCCGTTCGCCAACATCGATGCAGAAGATATCCGGTTGATCTACGCCTCGGCAGGCCTGCCGCCGCATCCGCTGGTCGTCTCGGGCTTTGCGTCGGTCGGCTGCATGCCCTGCACCAGCCGCACCGCCCCCGGCGAGGACCCACGCGCGGGGCGCTGGCGTGGCCGCGACAAGACGGAATGCGGCATCCACGTCCCGCCCCCTGAAAGCGCGCCCTAGCCCTTCATATTGGCGATCTCGAATGACGCCAGGTGTACAGCAAGATTTTCGGGATTGAATGGCGGTCCGGCAAAGGCACCGATCGCGTCGCCGGTCACATTGGCATGCACCGCCAGACCCAGCGCCGCATCATAAAGATCCGGCCGGAATACCGCCTCGGCAATCTGCTGCGCCTCCGTGCTGAACGGCGCCTGGCCCCAGCGCACCATCTGGGCATAGAGCCAGGCGGCCTGCGTCGGATCGGGCCGCGCGGCGCCGTTACGGGCAAACGAAATGTAGTTCGAGCTCGCGCGCGGCGAGGCGCCCGTCGCCTGCACCAGCCGTCCTTCGAGCACCGTGCGGATGATGCCGGCATCGGCATCGACGCGGTCCGGCCGCGCCAGCAGCGCCGACACCTCGTCGCGGTTGCCGGGCTCCTCGATGAACTCCGCCGCCTTCTGGTGCGCCCGGATCAGGGCGGCCACCGTGTCCGGCCGCTCCTCGGCCCAATGGCCGCGCACCGCCAGCACCTTTTCGACGGCGCTCTGCAGGATGTCCGGGCCGAAATGCAGGATGCGACCGATGCCGCGATCGACCGCCACCGCATTCCACGGGGCGCCGACGCAGAAGCCATCGACAAGGCCGCTGGTCAGGCTGCCGACCATGAAGGGCGGCGGAAGCACTACAAGTTGCACGTCCTCGTCGGGATCGACGCCGCCGGCGGCCATCCAGAACCGCAATTGATAGTTATGGGTGGAATAGGGAAACGTCATGCCGAAGGTCAGGGCCGGCTCGCCGCGGCGACGCCTTGCCGCGACCAGGCGCGCCAGCGCCTGCGCGGTGGCGAGCGGATCGGTGATGTCGCCCTGCAGATGTTCTGAAATCTGCGCATGCAGCGCCGGTGACACCGTGATCGCATTGCCGTTGAGATTGAGCGTGAACGGCACCATGATCGGCACCTTGACGTGGCCGAGGCCGAGGCTGGAGGCGATCGCCACCGGCGCCAGCAGATGCGCGGCGTCGAACATGCCGATGTTGAGCTTGTCGCGCACGTTCGACCACGACACTTCGCGAACCAAGGTGACGTCGAGCCCCTCGTTTTTGGCAAAGCCCTTGTCGACCGCGACGATCAGCGAGGCGGCGTCGATCAGCGGAATGAAGCCGATATGCAGCGGTTGACCGGTCATTTCAGCAACTCCGCAGCGGTGATGATCGACTGCGCGATGTCACCGATTTTCTTCTTTTCGCGCATCGCGGTAGAGCGCAGCAATACATACGCCTCCTCTTCGCTGAGGCCCTTCAGCTTCATCACCAGGCCTTTGGCGCGGTCGATGATCTTTCGGTCTTCCAGCGCCGATTTGGTGCGTTCCAGCTCGTCCTGCAGTTTAGAGAAGGCGTTGAAGCGCGAGATGCACAGGTCAAGGATCGGCTTGATGCGCTCCTTTTTCAGCCCGTCGACGATGTAGGATGATACCCCGGCATCGACCGAGGCGCGTGCCGACTCTGAATCGCTCTGGTCGACGAACATCGCCACCGGCCGGCGCACGGCGCGGCTGACCTGGAACATCTGCTCGAGCACGTCGCGGCTGGGATTTTCGAGGTCGATCAGGATGACGTCGGGATCGAGCGCATAGATCCGCGCCAGTAGATTATGCATCTGGTGGATGTGCTGGACGTCGATATAGCCGGCCTCGCGCAATCCCTCTTCGAGAATCGCGGCGCGGATCGGGCTCTCATCGACAATCACGATTTTCGGCGACGATTCGTTCGGCATTGCGGCCCTGGTTCCCTGCGGACTACCCATAACACGGCTCCTGCCTGCTTAAAGCCTTGTATTTATGGGCAAATAGGCCTAGTTGCTGCCTCTCAATCAGGCAGATCAAACATGCAACAGGCCGCTGCGCCCAAAATTTCCTTTGTGTCGCTGGGATGCCCCAAAGCGCTGGTGGATTCCGAACGCATTATCACGCGGCTGCGCGCCGAAGGCTATGAGCTGGCGCGCAAGCATGACGGCGCCGACATCGTCATCGTCAACACCTGCGGCTTCCTCGACAGCGCCAAGGCGGAGTCGCTGGGCGCGATCGGCGAGGCGATGGCGCAGAACGGCAAGGTGATCGTCACCGGCTGCATGGGTGCGGAGCCCGAGCAGATCGAGGCCGCCTACCCCAACGTCCTCTCCATCACCGGCCCGCAGCAGTACGAGAGCGTGCTCGACGCCGTGCACCGCGCGCTGCCGCCGGTCTACAATCCGCATCTCGATTTGATGCCGCCGCAGGGCATCAAGCTGACACCGCGGCACTATGCCTATCTGAAGATTTCCGAAGGCTGCAACAACCGCTGCAGCTTCTGCATCATCCCGAAGCTGCGCGGCGATCTCGTCTCGCGGCCGGCCAACGAGGTGCTGCGCGAGGCCGAGAACCTGGTGAAGGCCGGCGTCAAGGAATTGCTGGTGGTATCCCAGGATACATCGGCCTATGGCGTCGATACCAAATATGCGACCTCGATCTGGAAGGACCGCGAGGTCCGCGCCAAATTCTATGATCTCGCCAAGGAGCTCGGCGAGCTCGGCGCCTGGGTGCGGCTGCAATATGTCTACCCCTACCCGCATGTCGACGAAGTAATCGGGTTGATGAACGCCAACAAGAACGTGCTGCCCTATCTCGACATTCCGTTCCAGCACGCCGCCCCCGACGTGCTGAAGGCGATGAAGCGCCCGGCAGCGCAGGACAAGACGCTGGCGCGGATCAAGAAGTGGCGCGAGGAGTGCCCGGACCTGACGCTGCGCTCGACCTTCATCGTCGGCTTCCCCGGCGAGACCGAGAGCGACTTCCAGTATTTGCTCGACTGGCTGGAGGAAGCACAGATCGATCGCGTCGGCGCGTTTAAGTATGAGTCGGTTGCTGGTGCGCCGTCCAATGCGCTCGGCAACGCCGTGCCGGAAGAGATCAAGCAATTGCGCTGGAACGCGCTGATGGAGCGCCAGCAGAAGATCTCCACCCGCCGCCTGAAGCGCAAGGTCGGCACCCGGCAGCAGGTGATCATCGACGAGGTCGGCCCGACAGTATCGAAGGGCCGCTCGAAATCCGACGCGCCGCAGATCGACGGTGCGGTCTACGTCTCGGCCCGCCGGCCGCTGAAGGTCGGCGAGATCGTTACCGCGAAGATCGAGCGCGCGGACGCCTATGATCTGCACGGAACCGTGGCGGGGTTCTGAACTCTCAGTGACGCGCTTTTTCCCTTCTCCCCTTGTGGGAGAAGGTGGCGCCGACGAAGTCGGCGTCGGATGAGGGGCCACTAGGCTCGGAGCGAGTTGCACCCCTCACCCGTCTCGAACCGCTTCGCGGTTCGATCCACCCTCACCCACCTAGCGAAGCTCCGCTTCGCGCGGGGGAGAGGGAAGAAAGAAGCTACGGCTTCAAAATCGACGCCCCGGTCGTCTTGCGCGCTTCCAGATCGATATGCGCTTTTGCCGCATCCTTCAGCGCGTAAGCATGGTTGATAGGCACATGCAGCTTGCCGTCGATCACCGCCGAGAACAGCGTGTCGGCGCCTTCCAGCAGTTCCGAGCGCTTGCCAACATAATCGTTCAGCTTCGGTCGCGTCGCGAACAGCGAGCCGTGATTGTTGAATTCGGCAATCGAGAACGGCGGCACCGGGCCGGACGCATTTCCGAAACTCACCCACATGCCGCGCGGCTTCAGGCAGGACAATGAACCCGGGAACGTGGTCTTGCCGACGCCGTCATAGACCACGTCGCACAACTCGTTGCGGCTGATCTGCTTGACACGATCGACGAAATTTTCCTCGTTGTAATAGATGACGTGATCGCAGCCATTGGCCAGCGCCAGTTCGCCCTTCTCCTTGGAGCCGACGGTGCCGATCACATGCGCGCCCATCGCCTTCGCCCACTGGCACGCCAAGAGGCCGATGCCGCCGGCGGCGGCGTGGATCAGCACGCGGTGATGCGGTTCGATCTTGAAGGTCTTGTGCAGCAGGTACCAGACCGTGAGGCCCTTCAGCATCAGCACCGCGCCCTGTTCGTAGGTGATGCGGTCCGGCAGTTTCACGCAGCGATCGGCGGCGAAGACGCGCTCGGTGGCGTAGCTGCCGAGGTTGGAATAATAGGCGACGCGGTCGCCGGGATGGAAACCCGTCACGCCGGGTCCGACCGCGATCACCTCGCCGGCGGCTTCGTTGCCGGCGATGAACGGCGATGTCGGCGCCTTGTAGAGGCCGGTGCGGAAATATACATCGATGAAATTGACGCCGATGGCGTGCTGGCGGATGCGGACCTCGCCGGGACCGGGGGCTGCGACCTCGACGGTCTCGTAAACGAGCGCCTCGGGGCCCCCCACCTTATGAACGCGCACAGCCTTGGTCATCGCTTCGCTCTCCAGAAGTATCTGGTTCCCAGCGATAGCCGACGCGCCGGTGTTGTCAACTGCGCGGCCTGAGCAGCCGCAGCATGGCGTCGGCGCCGACGATGTAGAGCGCGATGCCGCACAGCGCGGCGCTGACCGGCCAGGCGACGACGAAGTCCTGCGCGATGGCAATGATCGCCAGCACGGCCCAGATCGCGATCAGCGCCAGATTGAGCCGCCGCCAGCGCGTCACACGCACCGGATGAATGACGTGGAACGGCACGAAGGTGAGCACCACCAGCGCCAGCACGGTCAGGCTGGCGAGGATGGGCGATGGCTTCAGCAGAAACAGATAGAACGCCGCGGCATTCCACAGCGCGGGAAAGCCGCGAAAATGATTGTCGGACGTTTTCATCCGCTTGTCGGCGAAATACAGCGCGCTGGAGACGACGATGGCGACGCCAAGCACGGTCGCGCTCCACGGCGCGAGCAGCCCGCTCTGCATGATGGCATAGGCCGGCACGAACACGTAGGTGATGAAATCGACCACGAAATCCAGCGCGTCGCCCGACCAGTCGGGCAGCACGCGGCGGACATTGAGCCGGCGCGCCAGCGGGCCGTCGATGCCATCGACGACGAGCGCCAGGCCGAGCCATCCGAACATCGTCGACCAGTCGCCGCGCACCGCCGCCATCATCGCCAGCAGCGCGATACCCGCGCCCGCGGCCGTGAAGACATGCACGGCGAACGCCGCGGCCTGGGCGGTGCGGGAGGCTGGCGGTGGCGGGCTGAGGGCGTCCATGGGCCGGGTCATGCTAGCAGCAATCGGGAGCCGTTGCCCAGCGGCGGATGCGACGCCGCAGGGCTGGCCGGCGCGAAAGCCGGCTTGAAATATGCCGCGCAAACGCCGATGCTCTTCTAATGACTGAAAGCTCCCTTCCCTACGACGTCGCCGTGGTCGGCGGCGGCCCTGCCGGCCTCGCCTCGGCCATCGCGCTGGCAGACGCCGGCGCCCGCGTCGCACTGGTCGCGCGTCGCGCCGCCTATGCTGACAACCGCACCACCGCGCTGCTTGGCGGTTCCACCGATTTCCTCGAACGGCTCGACGTCTGGCGCCGCTGCGCGGGGCAATCGGCGGCGCTGACCACCATGCGGCTGGTCGACGATACCGCGCGTCTGATCCGTGCGCCGGAAGTAAAATTCGTGTCCGGGGAAATCGGCATGGAGGCGTTCGGCTACAACATCGCCAACCGCGACCTGACGGCTGCTCTGGAATCCCGCGCCGACGAACTGCCCGGTCTCAGCCGCATCGAAGGCGATGCCGATACGGTCCGCACCGGCGACAGCGACGTCGTGATCCACACGACGCAGGGCACCTCGCTGTCGGCGCGTCTGGTCGTCGCCGCCGACGGCCGGCAATCGCTGTGCCGCGACGCTGCCGGCATCGAGGTCAAGCGCAAGCCGCTCGGCCAGTCCGCCCTCACCTTCAATCTCGCGCTCGGCCGTCCGCACCGCAACGCCTCGACCGAGTTCCACACCCCGTTCGGCCCCTGCGTGTTCGTGCCGCTGCCGGACCAGCGCTGCAGCGTGGTCTGGGTCTCGAAGCCGAAAGAAGCCGAGCGGCTGATGGCGCTCAGTGACGATGATCTCGCCGCCGCCGTCGAGAAGCAGTCGCATTCGATTTTCGGCCGCGTCACCGTCGAGCCCGGCCGCTCGCTTTTTCCGCTCGCCATCGAGACGCCGAACAAGGTTGCGAAAAACCGCGTCGTGCTGGTCGGCGAGGCAGCGCATGTGGTGCCGCCGATCGGCGCGCAGGGTCTCAACATGGGCCTGCGCGACGCCGACGACATCGCCC
Organism: Tardiphaga sp. vice154; assembly: GCF_007018645.1. Classification (NCBI taxonomy): domain Bacteria; kingdom Pseudomonadati; phylum Pseudomonadota; class Alphaproteobacteria; order Hyphomicrobiales; family Nitrobacteraceae; genus Tardiphaga; species Tardiphaga sp. vice154. Next base: position 3,040,836 of record NZ_CP041399.1, on the reverse strand, counting down.
GCATCGTCAGCGACGCGATGCGTTCGGCCCAGGACCCCGGCGCCGAAGCCGTGCTGGGGCAATTCGAGCGGGCAAGGCGCAGCGATATCGCCAGCCGCACCTTCGCCATCGACATGGCCAATCGCTCGCTGCTCAGCGAGTTGCTGCCGGTGCAGGCGGTGCGCAGCGTCGGCATGCAACTGATCGGCGCCATCGCCCCGCTGCGGCGCCTCGCGATGCGCGAGGGCATGTCGCCGTCGCGGCGGCGGAGCTCCTAGGGAAACGCGATCTGCCCGGTCTTCAGCAGATACATCACCGATGTCAGCGAGATCACCGACACGAAGGTGCCAACCAGCACCGCGACCGAGGCCGGCTCGATCCAGGTGTCGTATTGCCGGGCGATCACGAACACGTTGAGCGCCGGCGGCAGTGACGCTAGCAGCACGGCGGTCGCCGCCCATTCCGGCGGGAACGGCCCGGCCAGCAGCAGCAACGCGAACACGATCAAGGGATGCACGATCAGCTTGACGCCGATCAGCGCCGGAACCTCCCACGGCACCCGGGCCAACGGCCGCAGCGCCACGGTGACGCCGAGCGTGAACAGCGCCACGGGGGCGGCCGAATTCTGCAGGAACGACAGCATGCCATCGATCGCCACCGGCATCTGGACGTGGAAGGCCGCCGCCAGCGCGCCGAGATAGGCCGCGACGATCAAAGGATGCAGCACGATGTGCTTGATGACGATGCCGATGGTTGGAAGCCACGGCCGCCTGTCGCCGGCGGTCAGGGCCATGGCCAGCGGCACGATCGAGAACAGGAAGATGCTGTCGAAGCAGAACACCAGCGCGGTCGGCACCGCTGCCTGGCTGCCCAGTACCGCCAGCGCCAGCCCCGGCCCCATATAGCCGATATTGCCATAGCCGCCCGATAGCCCGGCCATCGCCGCCTCGCGCAGCGTCAGCCGCCCGATCGCCTTGCCGACCCAGGCCGACAGGAAGAACGCGCTCGCCGTTGCCGCCGTGGTGGCGATCACGAATGGCAGGTTGTTGAGTTCCTCGAACGGCGTCTTCGCCATGATGCGGAAGAACAGCGCGGGCAGCGAGACGTAGAGCAGGAAGAAGTTCATCCAGGCGAGGCCGGCTTCGGGCAGGCTCTTCACCTTGCCGCAGGCAAAGCCGATGAAGATCAACCCGAAATACGGCAGCGCCAGGTTGAGAACATCCATCATCGGATTGCGTTTTTCTTCATTCTTGGCCCTATGTGGTTGGATACCCAATGATCTGCACTTTTGAGCCAGAGTTCTGGCGAACACAGGATTAACACCCTATCGACAGGCTGAAAAAGGCTTAGTCTTGGGTTTCACGCTCTCGACCCTCATTCGCGTCCTGCAGCCACTCACAAAGCAGAAATTGGCCATTCTGACTTCGCGCCATGTCGAGACGCCAAGAGGCAAGAGGTCATTCGGATCGCCTATCTTTCAAATCCAGTTGACTAAAAGGCCTCAGACCTAAGGCCTGGCACATTGCCGCGGCTTCTCAAATCTCAATGATCGTAAAGAACATATAGCGAACAGTTAGACGACCAATGAGGAATTGAAACGGTGCTGAGTATTCTGAAGAGAGGTTTGTAGAAACAGGGTTTGATGGCTGGGTGGGCTACGTCTTTGTCAACTAACGACGCGGCCACCGTCGGCCGAGCAATAAACGACATCCTCGCGAGTACTCCCCACACGCACACTGTCGGCAGCGGAACTTTCATCATTGCATTTGTGCAAAAAGGCGTAGCTGACGCCATCGATGTCGGGAGTTGAGGCCAGGTTGTGAATCGGCTTGGCCTTTGCCCCCGATCGGCGCCCAAGGCTGACCCCACACGAGATAACTGAAGCGCTGCAAATTACTTCAGATTTTTCCTTAGCACGGGGGCCCGTGTCGGGCGCCGGGGGGATATTCGGAGCCGAGACACAGCCATTCTCGGAGGAGATGACCATACGCGATTGCATCATCGGATGACGTCATTTTTCGCGGCCGAACTGGCGGGCGTGGTATCTTGCCACTTGCTTACCTGGTTGATCGTGGACCATCTGAATGCAGTGTCACCGGTTCCGGTACTGGATCAGTTCGCGGGCGGCAAAATGCCGCTTCGCTCCCTGTGGCCCCGTTGGCGCTCTATTCAACGAAAAGTGCGCGTTCTGATTGATGCACTGCTCCGCGCGGTCCAACAGCATGGGGCGGTCTTACAGCCTTGAGAATCGGTAGCCTGAAAGTTGACAAGTCAACGGAGAACCGGCGCTTCTTAGCGCTCGGTTGGATTGAAGTGGCTCACAAGGTGGCGTCCATATGCGCCGTAGCCCTTCTGTAGTTCGGGCGATGCAGCGGCGAACGCAGTTACCTGCTGAGGAAAGCGCGTCTCGATCATAAATGCCAGGGTCCCTTCCAGTTTCTGGGGTTTGAGATCGGCGTTGCTCGCGGTCTCGAATGCCTCGGCGTCTGGCCCATGCGGCAACATGCAGTTATGCAACGACACGCCGCCGGGAAGAAATCCTTCAGGCTTCGCGTCATAGCGGCCGTACACCAAGCCCATGAATTCGCTCATGACGTTCATATGGTACCATGGCGGGCGGAAGGTGTTCTCCCCGACCATCCATCTTTCGGGGAAGATCACGAAGTCGATGTTCGCCGTGCCGGGCGTTTCCGAGGGCGATGTCAGCACCGTGAAGATCGACGGATCTGCGTGGTCAAACAGGACTGGCCCCACGGGCGAGAATTTCCGAAGGTCGTACTTGTAGGGCGCGTAGTTGCCATGCCACGCCACGACATCCAGAGGTGAATGCTCGATTTCAGCACCCCAGATGGTGCCACCCCATTTCACTGCAAGATGCGATCGAACTTCTTTGACTTCGTATGCCGCTTCCGGCGTCAGGAAGTCGCGAGGATTTGCCAGACAATTCGCACCGATCGGCCCCCGCTCCGGAAGCGTGAAGGCGCCTCCGTAATTTTCGCAAACGTAACCGCGCGCGGACTTATCCAGCAGTTCGACCCGGATCTTCACTCCGCGCGGAATCACGACAATCTCGCCGGGCTCAACATCGATAACGCCAAATTCCATACAGAAGCGCAGCCGCCCATCCTGCGGCACGACCAACATCTCGCCATCCGCATTGTAGAAGTATTCGTCGACCATCGAGCGCGTCGCCAGATAGACGTGGGCACCCATGCCTGCCTGCGTTCCGGCGTCCCCCGCCGTTGTCATGCTGCGCATCCCTTCGATGAACGATAACGACTCCAACGTCATCGGCAGCGGATCCCAACGCAGCGGCGCAATCGGCATGTCGACCTCACGGGCCGGCGCCGTCCGCCACAAACGAGCATCCATTTTCTGGAAGTCGGACCAGTGCGCCACGGTGGGCCGAATGCGATACAGCCAGGACCGTTCATTCGTCTTGCGAGGCGCCGTAAACGGCGAGCCGGAGAGTTGCTCGGCGTATAGTCCGTAAGGGCACTTCTGCGGTGAGTTGCGGGCGACCGGAAGCGCTCCCGGAAGCGCCTCCGTCTCGAAGCCGTTACCAAATCCCGACATGTATCCGGGAAAGATTGCGGTTGGTCGCCTGAGTTCCGGGGTAGCCGGATTGGCTGTAAACATATTCATCTTGCGCTCCCTGTTGCTACCCTTCAAATGGGCCTACTCTGCAAATTAATATCATATCATATGAGATGAATGTCAATGACTCGGCAACCTGCAAAGCGCTCATCTTCCAATCTCTCGCTCGGCGAGTTTTTGCCGTACCGCCTTTCGGTCGTCGCAGAGACTGTGAGCGCGCTCATCGCCAAGGGCTATGAGCGGCAATTCGGAATCACAATTCCAGAGTGGCGGGTTCTCGCGGTCATCGGAGAGAACGGCAAGCTGACAACGCAGCAGGTCATAGACCATACGCGAATGGACAGGGTACGCGTCAGCCGCGCCGTCATTCGGCTCGCCGACAAGGGTTTCCTCGCCAGAATTGCGAACCCTGCGGATGCCAGAGCCCAGATCCTCGCTTTTTCGCCGGCCGGTGCCGAGATTTACCAGCAGATCATTCCCTATGCGCGGACTATCCAAAGGAAACTCGTCGATTCGCTAAGTCCAGACGAGGCCAAGCAGTTGGTCGTGATCCTTCAGAAACTTGATGTATGCGCGAAGCTGTTGGACGAGACGACGTATCCTGAACTCTAGACGGGCGAATTGCCTGAGCCAGCCTTGGTGATTTTCTCTGGCTTTAGACGTTTTCCGGACTGGCGTGGCTCCTTCACGGGAATGCTGATATCCGACGCTTCAAGTTCCGGCATGTAGCCCAGATGCCGCGACAGTTTCTGGATCTCACCAACGATCCCGAGAAGCTTGCGATTGCCCGAATTGACGCTGAGTTCAGCGGCCGGACCGATCACTGTCATTCCGAACTGCATTTTCTGGCTTTGATCAAACACCGGGACGCTGACGGCGTTAACGCCGGGTACCGGTATGCCCGCCGTGACTGCGTAACCCTGCCGTCGGATCTCGGCGAAATCCTCGATCCATGATGCAGGAATTTTTTTATCCGCGTGACCGTTCGCCTTCTGCTCCAGGCGCAGCGCTTTGTTCAACAACGGTCTGACGACCTCGAACGGAAAGAACGCGGAAAACAGGCGTCCAGTCGCCGTACCCCTCACCGTATAAAGAGCGCCGACGCGCAGATTTACATGGACGGGGTAAGCTGCTTCATGGACCTGCACAATGGTCGGACCGTGAGCCCCCCACACGGTCACGGTGACCATAAAGCCGGTTTCTTCGGAAAGCCGGCTCGCGACATCACTTGCAATCCGCAACGGGTCGAGTGCCCGCATCCGGACCAGCCCGAGCTGAAGTGCCATTGGACCGAGGAGATAGCGCCCGCTCGTCGTTTCCTGTTCAACAAGGCCCATCTTACGATAGCTTACGAGATAGGAGTGGGCTTGGGCGGCCGTCATGTCAGCCTTTGATGCAAGATCACGCAGCATCGTTGGTCGGCCGAGTTCGATCAACGCATTGAGTATTCGTCCGCCAACCTCGATCGACTGGATTCCCCTGCCCTCGACGGCCATCTGATTTTCCTCAAAGTTTGTCCGTGCTTCGGTCGACCATGCTATACAGCCCCCATCCGACACGGCAATTTCTGTAACACATTAACTCGCCACGATTGTACCCTCGACGCTCCCGAATCCGATCCGGTATCCATCACCTTGGCAAAAACCTAGAATATTCACGGAATCGCCGTCCTCCAGGAACGTTCTTCGGGTGTGCTCGGCCAGCTCGACAGGCTCAGTGCCGTTCCAGCCTATCTCCAGCAAGCTGCCCCGCTGGTGCTTCTCCGGTCCGCTGATCGTACCTGAGCCAAGCAGGTCACCCACATTCATGGTGCATCCCGATGACGCGTGGTGAACAAGCTGCTGCACGGAAGACCAGTACATATATTTGAAGTTCGTGTTCGAGATCGTGACGTAATCCTTCATGCGTGCTGCACGAAGCCCCACCTCAAGGCGCAGATCGTAATTGTTTGCCTTCGTCTGGCGGAGATAGGCCAGCGGTTCCGGCTCCTGCGCCGGGCCGTGCAGACGGAACGGTTCGAGCGCCTCGCGCGTCACGATCCAGGGACTGATAGAGGTCGCGAACGCCTTGGCCTGAAACGGTCCCAGCGGCACATACTCCCATTGCTGGATGTCGCGCGCGCTCCAGTCGTTCAGCAGGACGAAACCGAAGATCATCGCTTCGGCCTGGCATTCGGTCAGTCGCTCCCCCATGCGCGAGGATTGCCCAATGACGACACCGATCTCCAGCTCGAAGTCGAGGCGCTTGCACGGGCCGAACCACGGCACGTCCGCCGATGGCGGCTTGAGCTGGCCGTGTGGCCGCAGGACCTCTGTGCCGCTGACGACCACAGTCGAGGCCCGGCCGTTGTACCCGATCGGCATGTGCAGCCAGTTGGGTTGCAGGGCATTGTCCTTGCCGCGGAACATGACGCCGACATTGGTGGCATGCTCCCTGGAGGAATAGAAATCCGTGTAGCCGGAGACCGCGAGCGGGAGATGCAGTTTCGCCTTCTCAAGCGGAATCAGGGCCCGCTCGCGCAAGGCTGTGTCGTCCCGCAGTTCGGGATTGTCATGACGCAACAAGGCGCTGATGCGCGCACGCGTCTCAGTCCAGGCGACCGGTCCAAACGCCATGAACGGGTTGACGCTCGGTGAGGCGAAGACGTCGGACAGGCCCTCCCCCAGCTTGCCGGCTCTTTCCATCTCGGAAAGATCGAGAACGAACTTGCCGATGGCGACACCAACCCGCGGCGAAGGCGTCGCGGCCGTCGAGAACACGCCATACGGAAGGTTCTGGATCGGAAAATCCGACGACGGAACGACTTCCACGAAGGACCGGAGGCTGGGATCGTTGGGGTGCATGAAGCGAAGTCCTGGAGTGAGAGTTATTCGGCGTCCGGCTGCCTGCCAGGCTCGGCCGCAGTGAACGCATCGAGCATGGCCGATGCCGCGTCTATTTCAAGGATGCGGGTATAGAGAGACAGGTCGACTCCGAAACGGCGTGCGTTGAACACCTGCGGAACGATGCAGATATCCGCCAGTGTGGGCCGGTCACCCAGAGCGAACGGCCCGGGCAACCGCGCAAGACGTTCCTCGATCGCCTCGAAGCCACTCACGATCCAGTGTCGCGACCACTCGGCCCGCTCATCGTCGCTGACACCCAGCTCGATCAGGCGATTCAGCACGCGCAGATTTCCCACCGGATGGATGTCGCAACAGACAACCAACGCCAGTTCACGAACGATCGCGCGGGCTTCGACGGCCTCGGGAAGCAAGGGCGGGTTCGGATACATCTCATTGAGATATTCGATGATGGCAAGGGATTGAGCGAGGTGGAAGTTGCCATCCGTCCAATATGGCACCAGCCCGGCCGGGTTGATATTGCGGTACGCCGGCTGGGCCTGCTCGCCCTTTCTCAGATGGATGAACCTGTTGTCGGCGCTGAGGCCCTTCAGGCCCAGGGCAATGCGGACGCGATAGGCGGCGGTCGACCGGAAATAGCCATAGAGAACAGCTTCAGCGATCTTCGTCATATATTCTACTCCCGTTCGCCGCCAACAGTCACGCAACCATCCGTGCGCCAGACGTCTGATTTCGACCGGCGCGGTGCTTCACGCCTTTTGCAGGGAGTGCCACATCTGTTGATCGCGCTCTGCCGTCCAGATCACCGGATCGTCGATCCCGGAGGCTTCGTCGAACGCCCGCGAGACGTTGAATGGCAGGCAATGTTCGTAAATGGCAAAGCTCGAGAATTTCGGATCCATCACCTCTCGCGCGGCTGCCATCGTCTGCTTGAGGTCCCACCCCTTCGCGACCGCGGATTCCGCGGCACCATAGAGCGACGTCACGAAATCCCGTGTCATCGCAATGGCATCACGGCCCGTCGCAAGGCCCTTGAGCGCGTCACCGCGCCCGGGCGCGATTGCCTTCGGATTGAAGTCACGGATCTCGTTGAGCGTAGCTGGCCATTCGCGCAAGTGGGCGTCCCCGCAGTAGCAGGCCGAATGATATTCGATCAGGTCGCCGGAGAACATGACCTCCGCATCCGGAACCCAGGCGACGATATCGCCCGACGTGTGCCCGGCGCCGAGCTGCATCAGCCGCACCTCGCGCTTGCCGAGGTAGATCGACATCTCGCCTTCGAACGTCAGCGTGGGCCAGGTCAGCCCCGGAATGCTCTCTGAGCCCTGGAACAGTCGCGGAAACCGACCGAATTCCGAATCCCAGTCCTGCTGGCCACGCTCCGCCACGAGCCGATGGGTCTCCGAGGATGCGACCACAGCCTGCGCCTCAAACGCGGAGGCGCCGAGAACACGCACCGCGTGATAATGCGACAGCACGACATATTTGATCGGCTTGTCGGTCACGCTGCGCACGCGTTCGATGACCTTGTTGGCAAGCGCAGGCGTGGCCTGCGCGTCGAACACGATGCAGCCATCGTCGCCGACAATGACCGCCGAGTTTGGATCGCCTTCCGCCGTAAAGGCGAACAGATCGGTGCCGATCTCGGAAAATGTTATCTTCTTTTCAGCCATATCGGTGGTGGAGGCAAAGCCTGTCGTCGTCATTTCTGTAGTCCTTATGGGTGTGTCGGTATCACGGACGGCATGCCAAAAACCTACTCCGTAGCTGCCGATTTAGTCGTTGCCGACCACGTTTAGTGTGATGCGCCGAGGTACGCCCTGCGTACCTCGGGGTGCGCAAGCAATTCCGATCCAGATCCGGTGATGGTGATCCGTCCACCATCGAGCACATAGGCACGATCGGCAAGTCGCAGTGCCTGATTGGCCATCTGCTCAACCAGAAGAATCGTCATCCCCCGCGCCCTCAGGCCGCGAATGATGGAGAAAATCTCCTTGATGATCAGCGGCGCCAGTCCCAGCGAGGGCTCATCGAGCAAAAGCAACCGGGGCGCACCCATCAGCGCCCGCGCAATCGCCAGCATCTGCTGTTCTCCACCCGACAGCGTCGCCGAAATCTGGTCGCGCCGCTCGCGGAGACGCGGGAATAGCTCGTACTGCTCTTCGACCGCAGTCTGCATCGCGGCCTTGCCCAAACGCCGGGCATAGGCGCCCAGTTCAAGGTTGTCCCTGATGGTCTGGTCGGAAAATACCTGGCGCCCCTCCGGCGACAGGGCGATACCGATCTCTACGCGACGGTGTGGCTCCATCCGCGTGATTTCCGTATTGTCGAAAACGATCTGCCCGCTGCTCGGCAGCATCAATCCCGCGATCGACTTGAGAAGCGTCGTCTTTCCGGCGCCATTGGCCCCGACGATCGCGACGACCTCGCCTTCCTTCACCTCGATGCTCGCTTGCGAGACGGCCTCGATCGGCCCGTAGGAGACGTTGATGTTTTCGACCTGGAGCATTTGCTGTCTCACGGTGCTGATGCGGCCGAGGCGATCGGCACGCATTCTTCGTCCGGATCGTCAACGCCGAGATACGCCTCGGTGACCTTGCTGTTATTCTGAACCATGGACGGGGTACCCTCGGCGATCTTCTCGCCGTAATCGAGCACGATGATGTAGTCGGCGATCTTCATCACCAGATCCATGTGATGCTCGACCAAAAGCATCGTGATGCCCTGGTCGCGGATGCGCACGAGAAGATCGCCGAGCTCAGCAGTCTCCTGGGGATTCAATCCCGCCGCTGGTTCGTCGAGCAACAGCAGATCCGGCTCCGTCGCAAGCGCACGAGCCAATTCAACACGCCGCTGCAGACCGTAAGCCAGTCCTCCCGCGTTCTTGTCGGCGAAATCCGCCAAACCGACGAACTGCATAATGGCCTCAACATTGCCGAGCGCCTTTGCTTCCTCGCGTCTGGCAGCCGGCAGTCCGAGCAGAGACAACCAGATCCCGTTCGTCATGCATCGATGCTGGCCAACCAGGATATTGGTACGAACGCTGAGATCCTTGAACAATCGAAGGTTTTGAAAGGTTCGGGCGATGCCTCTCGCACAGATGGCGTGAACGGGCTTCTGCGCGATGCTTTCGCCGCGGAAAGTGATCGTTCCCTTGTCCGGCCGCACGATGCCCGACAGGATGTTGATGAACGTGCTTTTCCCGGCTCCGTTCGGTCCTATGAGCGCGTGGATGCTGCCGCCTATCAGGGTCGCATCGAGATTCTGCGCCGGCTTCACGCCACCGTAGGACTTCGAAATACCCTGCGCCTGCAAGAGAACCGCCGACCGATCGGCTTTCACTTTATGTGCCAGTCCGCCGACGGCCGGAAGCGGAGGTGCCGGCGATGCCGCCCGCTGGCGTCCAAATTTCGAGAGGACATCATCCAGGAACCCAGCCAACCCGCGCGGCATCACATAAAGGGCGAACAGCAACAAGGCTCCGTTCGCAAAATGCTCGGCCCAGGTCCAGCGTGCCAGGACGCTATTGAGTATTGTCAGGAAAACCGCGCCCAGCAACGGACCAGCGAGAGAGCCACTTCCGCCGAACATCACCAGCAGCAGGATGAAGATCGACAGGTTGAAGTTGATGAAGTCCGAATTGATATACTGGTTCTGTTGCGCGACCAGAGCGCCTGCAAGGCCGCAGGTCGCCGCGGCGATCACGAATGCGATGATCTTGTAACGCAGTACGGGAACGCCCATCGCAGAGGCCGCAATCTCATCCGCCTGGATCGAGAGAAGTGCCCGGCCAAAACGGCCGGTCAGCAGGTTGCGCAACAGCAGGTACACCGCGAGCGAGGCCAGGATGCCAAACCATACCCACTGCTTCATGTCGAATGGAGAACCATTGAACGTTAGCGACTTGATCGCGTAGATGCCCATGGCCCCGCCGAACACGTCCGAGGTCTCGGTCACGAGTTTTTCGACCACGATTCCAAACGCCAGCGTCACCATCGCCAGGCTCGGCCCTCTGACGCGCAAGGACGGCGCGGCGATCAGGATACCGAACAACGCTGATATAACGACCGCAACAATCAAGGCCAGCCACGGGTTCATGTCCCAGGACGTGGTGAGAAGAGCGGCCGAGTATGCGCCTGCGGCGAAGAGGCCAGCTTGTCCAAGAGATTTCTGACCGGCATAGCCCACGAGGACGTTGGTGCCGACGGCGCAGAGAAAATAGACGCAAATCGAAAACATAACGCGGAGATAGAAGTCGTTGCCAATGATTCCGACAATCAAAGCGGCCACGACAGCCAGACCGATGGCGACCAGTGTTCCTCGCATCGGATCAGACCTTATCGAACGAGCGCGATCCGAACAGCCCGTTGGGCCAGACTGAAAGCACGAGGATGATCAATGCAAAAATAACGATCTCACGCCACTGGGCCTGCCACAGCGCAACACCCTGCTCCAGAAGCCCGAGAGCGAATCCCCCGAAAATGCAGCCCCGCGGGTTGTCCAATCCGCCCATGATGGCTCCTGAGAAAGCCTTCAAGGCGATCCCCAGGCCCATGAAAAGCGACGCCGATGCGATCGGCGCAACCAGCACGCCACCCAAACCGGCCAGCGCACTGGAAAGCACGAATGCACCGATCATGACAGCCGTCACGTTGATCCCCATCAGCGATGCGACCGCCGGATTATGGGCGACCGCGCGCATTGCCTTGCCTATCCGCGTTGCGCGCATCACGACATCAAGTGCGACCATCAGGACGACGGCCGTCACGAACACGAGAACTTCCTGGGGGCGGACCCCTGCTCCCGCAATCCGCAGCACGTCGTCGCCGAAAGGCGAAGGCAGCTTCACGGGGGCTGGCCCCCAGACAGCAAGTCCAATGCTCTGGAGGATGACGCCGAAACCGATCGTGCTCATCACCCACGACATCCCCGGCTTTCCCGAGAACGGTCGTATCGCAGCAAGGAAGATCACGATGCCGAGCACACCGGTGACGCAGCCCACGGCAAGCGCCGCAATCGGATAGTTTAATCCGGCGGAAGCGCTGCCGGCCAACCCGGCAACACCGGAACTGCCGTGATCGGCCGATAGCAGGTAGAGAACCGTCACACCAAGGAAGGCCCCGAAACCGATAAATTCACCCTGCGAAAAATTGAGTGTCTTCGTCGTCGTGAATGTGATGCTAAAGCTCAAGGCGATCAGAGCGTAAACTCCTCCCACCGCCAAACCACTCATCAGGACCTGCAGATATGTTGCAAGCACTCGCGCCCCTCCCTCTTGGCTGAACCAGACAGTCGAGGCCGTCAGGCCGCCAACCGCACTATCCCTTGAAGTCTTCGGGCTTAAGGGACGCAACGACCTCGTCGTTGTAGGCGGCCAGCTTGCCGCCACGCCAGCATGTCCAGCGCTGATCCGCGGCCGTCAGTGCGTCATGCTCGGTCTTGCTGAACGGCTTGTTGTAGGATTTTGCATAACCATCGAACGGCTTCTTCAGATCCTCCAGCGCTTCACGCACCTTCGGCCCCGCGGTTGTGCCTGCCTGCTGGATCGCAGCAGCGAGCAACATTGTGGAATCGTAGCCATGTACCGCAAAGGAGAACGCGGAGTCGGCGTCGATCTTCGGCCGAATCCGGTCGAAAAACTTCTGCTGAAACGGCGTGCGAGCTTCGGAAACCGTCCGCAGGAAAATCGGCTTCTCGGCGAGCGCCGGTCCTGCCGCGTTGATAAAGCTCAGGTTGTCCGCGGCCCAGCTCGTCAACACAATCGGGAAGTAGTCAATCTTCTCCATGCTCCGCATCAATTGGCCGATGGGAGTGCCCTGCGCCCAGACGAGCACGGTGTCCACTCCCGCCGCCTTCATCTTGCCGAGCTGGGAGGTCATGTCGGTGTCGTTGACGTTGAACTTTTCGTTGGCGACCGGCGTGATGCCCTGCAGAACGGCGATTTCCTGCAAGTCCTTGAGGCCGCCCTGGCCATACCCCGTCGTCTCGGTGAGAAATCCTACGTTTTTGACGGCCTTGCTTTTTTTGGCATAGCCCATCAACGTGACGATCTGCGTGCGATCGACGCTGCCGACGCGAAACATGTAGTTGTCAGCTCCGGGACTCATCGGCTTCACGATATCCGTAGCCGATCCGATGCACCCCATCACCGGAATCTGCTTCTGGTTCGGAATTTGCCGCCATGCGAGCGCGTTGCCCGAATTCGTCGGACCGAGCACGGCAACGACCTTTTCGTTGTCAATCAGATCGGACATGTTTTGAATCGACTTCGGCGGCTGCGAAAGATCGTCGCGCACGACCAAGGTGAAGTCGTAACCCAGGCCTGTGCCCTGCGTCTTGAGATCATCGATCGCGGCCTGGATGCCGACCACCGCAGCCCGCCCGGACTGTGCCGATGGCGAAGCCGAAAGGTCACCATTAAATCCGAGCTTGACCGGCCCGTCGGCCCAGGCCCGCCCAGCCGTCAGAGCTCCAAGAGAGGCGGTGAATATTCCCGAGATCGCAAGCTTGTTGAAGCCACGGCGACTGGTCGTCCTGATTGACGTCATTGTTTCTTCTCCCCTGTTGCTACCGCCGTCTCCGAACACAGGCCTTTCACAAGAGGCGCAGGATTTCGGGCGGCTGATTGTTGTCGCGCTCGGCCGGCTTGAACGCCGTCTCGTTGATCGTCGTCTTCACTATCAAGCGGTCCTCTCCCGCGCAATGGGAGCAGAGGCCGTTTTGCAAAATAAATTTGTTATTACCGAACTTATTCGCTATAGCAGAATTTGTCCCGTTCGGAAGCGGCGGCCAAAAATGCGTGAAATGAGGAGGAAGCAATGCTTCTTGACGCCAGAGTTGCGCTCGTTACCGGCGCTGGACAGGGCAATGGCGAAGCAATTGCCCTAGGCCTCGCTGCCGAAGGTGCCCGCGTGATCGTAACTGATATCGCAGCGCACTCAGCGGAGACGACCGCGCGGCGTATCCGCGATTCGGGCGGACAGGCCTGGGCGTTCCGGCTGGATGTTACAGACGCGACCGAGTGCGAGGATCTGGCAAAAGAGATCGCAGCATCCGTCGGAGACGTCTCGATCGTCGTCAACAATGCCGGCATTTGTCCGCGACACACGATCGACAGTCCCGACCTTTTTGCGCATTGGAATGCCGCGCTGGATGTCAATCTGCGGGGCACGTTGAACGTCTCCGTCGCGTTTCTCCCGGCATTGCGAAAAACCAAGGGCGCAATCATCAACATCGCGTCGATCGCGTCATTTGTCTCGACCGCGACCTCAGTCAGCTACCCGGTCTCGAAAGCCGGCGTCAGAGCCCTGACCCAGAGCATGGCGCATGAACTCGCCAAGGATGGCGTACGGGTCAATGCCATTGCACCCGGCACCTTCGCCACAGCCATGACAGAGGCGACGCGCTCCAATGCGGAGAGATCGGAGCGCTTCCTGGCGAGAATTCCCATGGGCCGCTATGGCGACCCTAAAGAACTGGTCGGGCCGACCGTCTTCCTGGCCTCGACCATGTCCAGCTACGTTACAGGCACGACGCTTGTCGTCGATGGCGGCTACCTAGCACTGTGAGAGTCACATGATCGTCAGAATGGGACTTTCAAAGAAGCTGCCCGGCCTTTCAACCGCAGAATTCCGTCGTCACTGGCGCGAGGTCCACGGACCGCTCGCCGCAAAGATGCCGGGGCTGCGCGCTTATCACCGGAACCATATCGTTGACAAAACCCAGCTGGCGATCGACCATGATCGCGGCAATTGGGATCTCGATGGGATCTCCGAACTCTGGTTTGACGATCTCGCATCGATGGACCGTGCAATCGCCTCCGACGCCTACCCGCCAACGGTGGCAGACTCTCCCAGGCTGATTGCGGCGACAACGGTGATCGTGGCCGAGCAAACCGTCGTGGTGCCGCGGGCCGATAGTCCGCTGATCAAGCGAATATCCATTCTCGAGAGACGAAAGGGAATGTCGCGAGACGAGTTTCGTACTGAATGGCTCGGCAAACATGCCGCGATGGTCGCTGATTTCCCCCTGCTTGCGGGTTACACGCAGAACCTGGTGATCGGTCGTGGCCAGGCGCCGGGTATCGACGACGACACGGGGGAGCCGCCATTGGACGGCATCGTCGAGATGTGGTTCCGGAACCAGCAGGATCTTTGCGCAGCGTTCAGGTCGCCGGCAGCCGACACGTCTCAAGCGCATGCGCTCCATTTTCTGGAGACCATCACGGCCTTTCTCGTCGAACCCCACGTCGTTATCTGAAATGCCAAGGACCAACGCACGCCTCCTGTTTTCTCCGCTGACGCTGCGCGGGCTGACGCTTCGCAACCGCATCGTCATTTCGCCGATGTGCCAGCACGCCGCGGACCAGGGAAAGGCAACCGACTGGCACCTCGTTCATCTCGGCAAGTTTGCGATGGGAGGCGCGGGCCTTATTTTCACAGAGAGCACGGCGGTGTCTCCGCATGGTCGCATCGGCATCGACGATCTCGGCCTTTGGTCAGATGATCAGATCGAACCACTCAAGCGTGTCATCGATTTCGTCCATGACCAGGGAGTGCCGGTTGGCGTGCAGTTGGCACATGCCGGGCGCAAGGCGGGTTCCCAGCCGCTCTGGGAGGGCGGGCAAGCGTTCACGCTTGAAGATATGCATTTTCCCGACGGCACGCCATGGCGGCGGATCGGACCGAGCCCGGTGGCAGCCGGTCCCGAATGGAGCGTTCCGGAACCGCTCGACGAGAGCGACATCCGGGACGTGGCCGACCAGTTCGCCGCTTCCGCCGCACGCGCTGTCGCCGCGGGCGTTGATGCCATCGAACTGCACTTCGGCCATGGATATCTGCTCGCCAGCTTTCTTTCGCCAATCTCCAACCATCGGTCCGATGCATATGGTGGAAGCAGAGACAACCGTATGCGCCTTGCATTGGAGATAGCAGAGCGCGTCCGTTCCGGGATACCGGATGGCATGCCTCTGTTCTGCAGACTATCCGCAATCGATGGCGCGGAAGGGGGATGGTCGGTGGATGATTCGGTGCATCTTGCGCGGGATCTTTCCAACGTGGGTGTTGACGTCATTGACGTGTCGTCCGGCGGCCTTTCCGAAGAAACACGCCGGAGCAACGTGCCCCGCGGACTCGGTTTCCAGGTTGGCTTCGCCAATGACATCAAGCGCGGTGCGGGCGTCGTGACCCAGGCTGTGGGGATGATCGTCGATGGACGGCAGGCAGAAGACATCCTGCAGTCCGGCGCGGCCGACCTGGTCGCGATTGCCCGCGAGGCGCTCAATGATCCCTATTGGCCGAGGCGAGCAAGGGAAATGCTTGGGCTGGATCCCGATTACTCGGATTGGCCGGCTCGCTATGGGTCATGGCTTTCGCGACGCGACAGTCAGATCGGTGATGAACTCCGGGCGCGTCGCGAATTCATAAGAAGCTCGGCAGGCAACAATGCCGACAATGACAAAGGAAACTAGGATGGCGCAGACCGTCGATTGCGATGTACTCGTTGTAGGTTCTGGCGCGGGCGGCTTTGCCGCCGCAGTCGCGGCCCAGGCACGAGGCTTGAAGGTCATCGTCGCAGAGAAGGAGAAATGGGTCGGCGGCACGACCGCTCTCTCGGGCGGCTTCATGTGGGTGCCGAACAACCCGATATCCCGGGCCGATGGAATCGAGGACACCGTGGACGCCGCGCGGACCTACCTGCGGCATGAGGCCGGCAACCACTTCAACGCGGAGAATGTCGAAGCATTTCTCCAGGAAGGTCCGGAGGCCATTGCGTTCTTCCACGAAAAGACCGCGCTGCAATTCGAACCGGCATCGGCATTTTCAGACTATCATCCGGACGCGCCGGGCGGCCGCGCCGGCGGGCGCTCGATCAAGGCACTTCCCTATCGCGCCCAGGGGCTCGGAAAAGAGCTCAACAGATTGAGCCCCCCGCTTCCCGAACTCACATTCGTGGGCCTCATGATCGGGTCCGGTCCTGAACTCAAGCATTTCTTCAACGTCACGCGCTCGCTGAAGTCGGCCGCCTACGTTGCGCAGCGATTGCTGGCGCATGCGCGCGATCTCGCGCTCTACCAGCGCGGCATGTTGCTGACAAACGGCAATGCCTTGGTCGCCCGTCTGTTCCGAAGCGCACTGGATCTGGGAGTCGATGTCTGGACGGATTCGCCGGTAGCCAGATTGATACGCGAAGGAGACGCCGTGACGGGCGCCGTCATCAATACGAAGAGCGGTGACATCACGGTCAGAGCGAAACGAGGCGTGGTCCTGGCAGCCGGGGGGTTCCCGCAAGACATGAGCCGGCGACGAGAAATGTTTCCGCACGACCGCAGCAATGACGGGCACTTTTCGCCCGCGCCGAAAGGAAACACGGGCGACGGGTTGCGGCTCGGCGAGGAAGTCGGCGCTGTTGCCGAGAAGGGCTATCCCAACGCCGCAGCCTGGGTGCCGGTATCGCGCGTCCCGCGACGCGACGGCAGCTATGGCGTATTCCCGCATTTCATCGACCGCGCCAAGCCCGGCCTGATCGCCGTGCTGCCGAACGGCAAGCGCTTCGTCAATGAAGCCAACTCCTATCACGATTTTTGCCAGGCACTGTTCGCGGCGGTCGGCACCGACGCCGCCGCCCGGGCGTATCTCGTCGTCGATCAGCCGTTCCTCACCCGATATGGCTTGGGCTTCGTCAAGCCGTTCCCCGTTCCGGTTGGCGGCAATATCCGGTCGGGCTATCTGAAGACCGGAAAAACCGTTGCAGAGCTTGCCCGCGCCGCGGGTATCGATGCCACGGCTCTCGAAGCAACTGTGGATCAGTGGAACAAAGACATCGCCAATGGAGAGGACAAGGCCTTCGGGAAAGGTACGACCTCCTACAATCGGTTTAATGGAGATCCGGATTTCGAACCCAATCCATGTCTGGCGCCGCTTGCAACGGGCCCATTCTATGCCGTCGAGGTTGTTGTTGGCGATCTCGGCACCTTTGCGGGTCTGCGCGCAGATCGGTACAGCCGGGTCACCGATCATGAAGGCCGACCGATCCCGGGCCTTTACGCAGCAGGCAACGATCTGAACAGCATTATGGGAGGCAACTACCCCGGAGGCGGCATCACCTTGGGGCCAGCGCTTACATTCGGCTATATCGCAGCCAAACATCTCGCGGAGCATTCTCACAACGTGAGATGCTAAGTATATCGCTGACCGCTGTAAACGGGTCCTCGGGACCATCGCCTCGAAAGTTTCAGGATCGAAGGCGAACCGAAGGTCTTCACGGAAGCAGCGTACAGGCCATATGGGACGGCACCTCCTCATAGTCGGTTCATAAAGCCACGACGGACTAAATCGCGGAAAGCTTTCGCCCATAAAACACGATAAAATTTCGCTGTGAATCGGCAAGGCATCTGTCCCCAATCAGCGCCGAACATTTACCCCACTCGTGTGTGGGCACTGATCGACAGCGATGATCAACGGTCACCGCCTGCCTGCCGGTTCATCCTTCGGGCAGTTTACGGCCTGCCTACTGTGCGCATGAGCCGATCTTGAGATCGGTGCATGCTGCCCGTTTTGCGGATGCCTCTTCGGAATATTGAGCCCGCGACGGCGCGATCGCGTGATCAACGCTCTGGATCGTTGAACGTCGAGGCTCCTAACGTCGCCAAACGCAACCCAATCCAAGCGACAGCGCCCACGAAGCCTTCCGTGTACCAAAGCTGACTTTAATCCCCCCAAGGGCACAACTTTGAGCACAAGATGAACAGAACTTCGGGTCGCGCGAATTTCGGCCTCAAGATTGCATTGTCTTATCAACGCTTTGCCGGATGCCTTGTGCAGACCTTTGAGTTTCCCACCACTATGGTTGGTGGGATACCCAATGTTCCGCACTTTTGAACCAAAGTTCTGGCGGACACAGGAATAGCACCCTATCGGCAGGGCAAAAAAGGCTGAATTTAGAGGTTGCGCGCTCTCGATCCTTATTCGCGTGCTGCAGCCAATCACAAGCAGAAGTCGGCCATTCTGACTTCGCGCCATGTCGAGACGCCAAGAGCCAAGAGGCCATTCGGATCGCTCATCTTTCGAATCTGGTTGATCAAAGGCCTCAGACTTGAGGCCTGCGCAATACCGCTGCTTCTCGAATTCGAATTGAATCCGGTTAACTACATAGAACATATGACGAACAATTGGGTAGCCAGGGAGGGGTGTACTGCTCTGCGACAGCCCGATCGTGCTTCTCGATGAACCCGTCGAGCATCTGGTTACCGATCAGGCATCGCAGCTTCGGAACAGCGTTCTGTCGCGGTTGAATGACCGGCTTGCGATCTATTCGCACACATGGACGCGATAATGCGCCAGCAGTCGTTCGGATTTCTCTCGGCGCGGAACGGGAAGAATAGGTGCCGGCGATATTCGAGGAGAGCGCGAAGCGCGGACTCAAAGAAGCAGAACTCTCGAAAGCATCGCGGTCACGGAGCCTTGCGCGCGGTGAGGCCTATGACAGCCGACATCCCGCTATGGGCAGCACCTTCGTGCAGTTCGCGCTCCTCTTCCGTGATGGTGATGTCGCGGAGCGAACCGAAGGCCTCCTGCAGCATTTCACGCGTGTAGAGATTCTCGACAACCTTCGGACCACCCGTGCCGTACTCCAGTTGCTTTGGCGTGTAGCCCTGGACGATGACCAATCCGTTTGGCTTGAGGCTCCGAAGGACGCCGCGCCATTTTTCTGCGCGCCCCGCCGGCGAACTGAACTGCGTAAAGATATCGATCACGACGTCAAACGTCTCTGCCGGATAATCCCAAGCCTGGACGTCCGCCCTGATCAACACGATCTCGACGCCGCGCTCCTTTGCCAGCGAGGCGGCCTTGACCTGCGCCGCTTCGGAAAAATCGAGTGACACGACGTCGAGCCCCTGCTCGGCCAGCCAGACGCCATTGCGTCCCTCACCGTCGGCAATCGCAAGCGCCTTGCCAGATCCGGGCAACAACATCTTGCAGGACGCCAGAAAATGGTTCGGCTGCTTGCCGAAGATGAAATCCGTCCCGCCGAAACGAGTCTCCCAGACATCGTGCTCGCTCATCTGTGCTCCGCTTGCTTTGTGGTTGCCATGCCGGCCTGATGATTTAACGGATCGATCGGATCGGCCAGAAAATCAGTGAATCCCGCCACACCGTGGTCACGGATCAACCGAAGATATCGGTCGTCATGCCCACGTACCAGCCGGCCGCCTCGCGCGCCTGCTTGGCGCGCAGCTCGGCGCCCTCTTCCAGTTGCGACGTGTAGGGATCGATCATCACGATCCTGCCGTCGCGCGGCTCGTAGCGGGCGCCGTTCTTGACGGCGTCGTTCGGCGCTATCGTGCTCCAGCAATGATTGGTGAAGCGAACCGGCAGACGGCGCCCGCCCGCAAGCTCGGCGCGCAGCACCATGGCGGTCATCTTGGCTTCATTGTTGGCGGCGAAGCCGGATTTCGGGAATTCGCCGCCGGTCGCGGAGTCGCCGATCACATGGATCGCGGGATCGATCCGCGAAGCCATCGTGCCGGCATCGACCGGGCAGAAGCCGCTGTCGTCGGCGAGCCCGGCATCGCGAGCGAGTCGGCCGGCGATCTGCGGCGGGATCACGTTGACGAGCGTCGCTCTGTGGGTTTCGAAATCGGTGGTCACGGTCATTGCCTTGATATCGACCGCCTTGATGCCGCCGTGGATGGCCGGATCCTGCCATTCGATCATGCCGCCATAATGCCGCTCCCATCCGTCGATGAACAGCGTCTGCATCGCGAAGTGGTCCTTGGTATCGAGGATCACGATCCGGGCATTCTTCACCCCACGGGCCTTCAGCGCATAGGCCATCATCGAGGCGCGCTCATAGGGCGCCGGCGGGCAGCGATAGGGTAGCGGCGGCGCGATGATGACGATGACGCCATCGTCGCTGACCGCGTCGAGCTGTTGCTTCAACAGTTTGAATTGCTCGGCGCCGCGATAGCCGTGCGGCATCCGCTCCGCGGCTTCCGGAGAATAGCCAGGCACGGCGCCCCAGCGGAAGTCGATGCCGGGCGACAACACCAGACGGTCGTAGGAGATGCGAGCACCGCCGTTGGTGCTCACCTGCCTGGCATCGCGATCGATCGCGGTGACGCTGTCGAACACCATGCCGACACCGGCGGCGGCAATCGCCTCGTAGCCGAAATTCAGCGTCTCGAACGGCTTCAGCCCGCCGAGATACAGGTTCGACGTGAAAGGCGTGGTGTAGATCCGGTTCGGCTCGATCAGCGTGACATGCATGGAGTCGTCGCCATGGCGCAGATAGCGCGCCGCGGTCGCCCCACCGGGTCCGCCGCCGACCACGACGACGCGCGGCTTCACCTGCGCGATCGCCGGACAGGCCAGCAGCGCCGTACTCCCCGCCAGACCGCGCAGTACGCTGCGCCGGCCAATCCCGATGGGCTTGCTCACGTCAACTCTCCATGGACGGCGCCCGCGACGCGCGACATCGCGGACGCTTGGGATCAGGCAAAAATGTCGGCGACGATGCTGGCGTACCAGCCCATGTTTTCCTCGGTGGTCTGCACGCGAACGCCGGCGTCCTCGCCGGGCTTCGAGACGAAACCCTCGACCTCGGCGATGGCACCCTCCTTCGGCTCGTAGCGCCCGCCGACCTTGATCGTGTCGTCGGTCTGGATCACCGACCAGCAGGTGTTGGCATAGCGCGCCGGGAAGGTACGGCTGCCGGCTAGCTCGCCGCGCACTGCCATCGCCACCACCTTGGCCTGGCTGTTGGCCGCGAAAGCCGATTTCGGCATCGCGCCGGCGATCGAGGCGTCGCCGAGCACGTAGATATTCGGATCGATCGCCGACCGCATGTTGGCAGCGTCGATCGGGCAATAGCCGGTCTGGTTGGTGAGGCCGGCGTCGCGGGCGATCTTGCCGGCCATCTGCGCCGGGATGACGTTCACCAGATCGGCCTTGATGGTCTCGAAATCGGTCGTCACCGTCATCGCCTTGGCATCGATCGACTTCACCCCGCCGTGCATCTTCGGGTCCATCCACTCGATCATGCCGGGATAATGCTTCTGCCAGCCTTCCTGAAACACCGCCATCTTGGAAAACCTGTCCTTCGGATCGATGATGACGATCTTCGACCGGGTGTGACCCTTGGCCTTCAGCACATGCGCCATGCACGATGCCCGCTCATAGGGCCCGGGCGGGCAGCGATAGGGATTGGGCGGCGCCAGCATCACGATGGTCGCGCCGTCCTGCAGCGCATCGAGCTGCTTCTTCAGAAGCTGCATCTGCGGTCCGGGCTTCCAGGCGTGCGGCATGATCTCCGAGGCGGCTTCGGAATAGCCGGGCACCGACTCGAATTTGATGTCGATGCCGGGCGATACCACGAGCCGGTCATAGGCGAGCGTGCTGCCGTCGGCGAGCCGCACCTGCTTCTTGTCGCGGTCGATCGCGGCGGCGACCTGGCGGACCTGTTTCACGCCGTAGGCGTCGAGCTTGTAGGCATGGGTAGTGGATTCCAGGCTGCGCAAACCGCCGAGCACCAGATTGGAATGAAAGCAGGTAGTGAACTTTTCCAGCGGCTCGATCATGGTGACGTCGATGGCGCCTTGTGAATCCTTGGCGACATATTTCGCCACCGTGGCGCCGCCGGGACCGCCGCCGATCACGACGAGGCGCGGCTTGGCCTGGGCGCGCAGCACGCCCGGCATCGCGACGAGGCCGGCAACTAGCCCGGCAGAAAATTGGCGACGGCTGAGTGACGTCATGGTGCTCCCCTTCTGTGAATGTGCCGCATGGCGCGGCGTTGCTTTCATCTCTGGCTTTTTTCGGCGTGCGGTCCGATGCTGCCGAAGTAGCTGGCAAGCGCGGCGATCTCCTCGTCGGTAAACTTCACGGCGATCGAGCGCATCACCGCGTTCTCGCGCGACTTGTCGCGATATTCACCGAGCGCCTGCACGAAATCAGTCTCGGGCCAGCCGACAATCGGCGGAATGCCGTCGTAGCGGCCGCTGATCTGGTGACAGGTGACGCACTCGCTCGACAGATATTCGCCAAGCTCCCGGTCACCGGCGCACAACGGCGCAACTCCGCACAGCATGATCGCGGCACCCAGTGCGACCGGTGACAGCTCGCGGCCGCCCGTCATGTCGAGGCCCGCCGGCCAGGCCCGGATCGGCTGTCTGGATATCTCGCGGTCAACATTCCCTCGAGGCTCATGTGCGTTTCCCGGTAGCGTGCCGGCTTGCTGCCGAACTATTTTAACGTCAGCGCAGGCGCGATCTCGCCCGCCACATCCTTGTCCATTATAACATGCGTGACCAGCGCGCCCAGCCACATCGCCGCCAGCGCAAGCCAGGCGGTGACAGCGAAGATCGCACCGCCTGTGACGCCGGCACCGACCGCGCAGCCGCCGGCCAGCATACCACCAAATCCCATCAGGAAAGCGCCAGCAGCATAACGCCGCATGCTCGGTCCGTCATGAAATCCCTGCAGCTGCCAGTCGCGGGCGAGCAGCGAGGCGATCAGCGCACCGGCGAATACGCCGGGCACTAGCCCGATGTCGAAGCCGAGCGGCACCGAGGGCGAATTGATCAACCCCATCAGCGTATCGGCCGACGGGCCGGTGAAGCTGACGCTCTTGATGGTGATCGGGCTGAAGGAATGCTGCGACAGCGTGTAGGTGATCAGCCAGCCCGCGAACACCGCAAGGCCGACGCCGATCGCGCTCAGCGCGGTGACGGCACCAACCCGGGCGCGGCGCGCCAGCCAGCATGCAAAGGCAAGTCCGGCCAATCCCAATACCGCACCGAGCACAGCGTCCGCATTGAGCACCGAGAGCAGGTTGCGCGACGGACCACCCTGCACGGTCCAGAGTTCCGACAGGCTCTCCCGGGCCGGCGACAGCACGCCGCGCAACGAGGCCTGCGCCACGATGGTGAGGATCAGGCCGGTCACCAGCGCCCGAAGATTGCCGGTCGCCGACAGAACGAGCAGACGACTGGCGCAGCCCCGCGCCATGATCATGCCGGCACCGAACATCATGCCGCCGATGATACTGCCGGACAGCGAGCCGCGCGCGGCGAGTTGCCGCGCCTCGCTGACGTCGAGCGCGCCGATGGCGATCGCCGCCTGGGTGGCGGCAAGCGCGGCCGAAAACGTCAGAAGCCAGATCGCCAGCTTGGGACCGAACTGGCCTTGCGAAAACTCGATGACCGCCGCGCGGAGGCAGAACTTGCTGCGTTGCGCGCAAGCACCGAATGCAAATCCGACCAGCAATCCACCGGTCGTGAGCGCGGCCGTGTCGCCGAAACGTTCGATGAGCGATTCGATAATCACTGGCGCACCTGTAGGCCGCGCAACACCGATCTGTAAGCTCGCCGCAGCATGATGTGACATTGTGCGCCCAATCACCGGTCCGGCATTGATCTGAAGCAACCCGTTCAACTCATAACGGCATTCCGTGACTTGCTACCTCACACGACGCGGATCCCGGTCCGCGCCGTTCGCGATCAATCCACCTTCGGCCCGGCCTTGGAGTCCGGCGTGACGTCGACCGACATCGCGCGCCCGATCACCTTCGGCGGCGGCCGGCAATTCTTCATGCAGGGATCGCGCTGCCAGAAGTGCTTCTCGCTGACGTCGCGATCGTCCACGAAGAAGCCGCCGGCATTGGGCATTTTGACCTTGGCCAGATTGCTTTCGTTCAACTCATAGTTCTCATCCTTGATGACGTCGCTCATGCTGAGGATGTAGGCGACCAGCGCATAGACCTCGTCGCTGGCGAGCGAACGCGCATTGCCGAGTGGCATCGCGCGCTGGATATAGTCGAAGGCGGTGGTGGCGTCCGGCCAGAACGAGCCGACGGTCTTGTCGGGGCGATCGGCGGTCAGCGTGCCGAGGCCGCCGGACAGCACCGGCCAGCGCCCGACGCCCTGGCCGAACTCGCCGTGGCACGACGCGCATTTCTCCTGAAAGATCTCGTCGCCCTGCTTGGCGGTGCCCCTGCCCTTCGGCAGGCCGACGCCATCCGGCCGGACGTCGTCGTCCCAGGCGCGGACTTCCTCAGGCAATGCAGGCCGGCCAAGCCCGAGCTTGGCAGGCAAGGTGACCGCGGCCTTCTGCGTCGAGGCTTTCGCCGCCGTCTGCTGCGCCCCAGCCGGTGCATGCACGAGAGCGACTCCCGAGACCGTAAGGACGCCGGCGAGAAGGAGACTAACCGATCTCGACATTTTCAGTCTCCCCGTCGGGCCGCACCAGCCAGGTCTGGATACCATTGTTGTGATAGATCGAGTTGACGCCGCGCACCTTGCGCAACTCGTCCTTCGAGGGTTGCACGTAGCCGGTCTCATCGATGGCGCGGGACTGAATCATGAGCTCCTGTCCGTTCCAGTCGAAATCGACGTAGAACCGCACGATCGACTTATCCAGAACCGGACCGTCGAGCCGCGCCGTTTGCCAGTTGCGGCCGCCGTCCAGCGAGACGTCGACGCGCTTGACCGTACCGCGCCCCGACCAGGCGATACCGGTCAGCACGTTGCGGCCCTTGAATTTCAGCGGTGCCTGCGGCGACGGATTGGTCACCACCGACTTGGCGTCCATCACAAAGGTGTATTTGCGCGAGCGGCCGTCGGCCATCAGGTCGGTGTATTTGGAGGTTTCCTCGCGGGTCTGCCACGGCTGGTCGCCGGCCTCGATCCGGCGCAGCCACTTCACCCAGAGATTGCCCTGCCAGCCCGGGATCACCGCGCGCAGCGGATAGCCGTTCTCCGGCCGCAGCGCCTCGCCGTTCATCGCAAACGCGATCAGCACGTCGTCCAGCGCCTTCTCGATCGGCAGCGAGCGGTTCATGCCGGCGGCATCGGCGCCTTCCAGCATCAGCCACTTCACGTTCGGCTTCAGTCCGGCCTCGTTGAGCAACACCTTGAGCGGCACGCCGGTGTACATCACGTTGTGGATCATACCGTGGGTGAACTGGCAGCCGTTGAGCTGGGCACCGCGCCATTCCATGCCGGAATTCGCCGCGCATTCCAGGAAGTACACCTTGTTCACCCGCGGCATCCGCTTGATGTCGTCCATGGTAAACACCAGCGGCTTGTCGACCAGGCCGTTGATCATCAGCCGGTGGTCGGCCGGATTGATCTCGGCGACCCCGCCATGGTGCCGTTCGAAACACAGGCCCGACGGCGTGATGATGCCGTCGATTTCGTGCAGCGGCGTGAAGTTCACCGAAGATTCCGGCGACGCCGTCAGCCAGGAGACGTCGCGGCGGACGATATGCTTTTCGTATTTCGACGGCATGCCATACGGTCGCTTGTCGACGCCTTCGCCGAGATAGCGGCTCCAGTCCTGTACTTCGGTGATCAACGGATCCGGCTTCGGCGCTTCGGCTTTCGCCAGCTGCGGCAGCATCGCGCCGGCGCCGGCAAGTCCCGCCGCGCCGAGAAAGCGGCGGCGATTTAAAACCTCGGCAATTGGCTTGTCACTCATGCGGCATGCCCCACTGTTATTGTGATACGTGAATATGTTGCGCGTGATCGTGATGTTGTGTGCGATGGCTTCATGTCAGGCTCCCGTGACCTTCACGGCGGTGTTCGCATCGATTTTTACGCTGCCGACGCGCCCGACATGGGCCGCCACGACGTCCCAGATCGGCGGGCCCTGCGTGTTCTCGTTGATGCTGGCCCAGCCGGAAACGGTGTACGTCTTCGATGCCTCGATCGGCTGGCCGGATTTGAGGTGCGTGAGACTGCTGATGCGCGAGCCCATCGGCTTGCCGACATCGATCGCGTAGCCCATGCCGCCGGTCCGCACCATGTCGCCGCCACCCTGGAAGTAAGGGTCGGGATGGAAGATGTTGTCGGCGATGTCTTCCAGCACTTCCTTGAGCTGCGCTCCGGTCATCTGGTTGCGGTAGCAGTTCGGATAGGTGATCGCCGTGGCGTTGGTGATATTTTCCCAGGTAATATTGTCCTCGGGCAGCAGCGTGCCGCCCCAGCGGAAGCCCGGCGACAGCGCGATCTCGGTGTCGCGTTCGGCCAACATCGCGTTGCAGATCAGGTCGTCGAAAGTGCCGTTGAAATTGCCACGGCGATACAATAGCGAGTCGGTCTTGCCGATCACCCGCGCCAGATCCTTGGCATAGGGCGCCCGCACCTGCTCGACCAATTTCGCCATCGCCGGATCGGGTTTGATGGCGTCGGCGAACACCGGCATCAGCTTGAAGCGGATGTCGGCCACCTTGTTGTCCTTTACCGCGATATCGAGCCGCGAGACGAACTTGCCGTGCGAGCCCGACGCCACCAGCACCGTGTTGCCGACGCGGACGAGTCCAGGCATCGCGTCATGGGTGTGGGCGGTCAGGATCACGTCGAGGCCTTTGACCCGCCCCGCCAGCTTGCGATCGACGTCGAAGCCATTATGCGACAGCAGCACCACGATCGAAGCGCCTTCGGCGCGCGCCTCATCGACCTGCTTCTGCATGTCTTCCTCGCGAATGCCGAATTCCCACTTCGGAAACATCCAGCGCGGATTGGCCACCGCAGTGCGCGGCAGCGCCTGCCCGATCACCGCGATCTTCGCGCCGCCGCGCTCGAACATCTTGCGCGCCTCGAACACCGGCTCCTGCCATTCGTTGTCGCGGACGTTCTGGGCGAGGAAGGCGAAGGAGGCGGAGTCCGCGATCTGTTTGACGCGCTCGGCGCCATAGGTGAATTCCCAATGCCCGACCATGGCATCGACCTTCAGCGCCGACATGACGTCGACCATGTCCTGGCCCTTGGTCTTCAAGGACGTCCAGCTGCCCTGCCAGGTGTCGCCGCCGTCGAGCAGTAGCACCTTGTCGGCACCGCGTTCCGCACGCACCGCGCCAACCAGCGTCGCGATGCGGTCCATGCCGCCCATCTTGCCGTAGTTGCGGGCCATCGCGGTGAAGTCGTCCGCGGTCAGCGCAAAAGCGTCGGCAGAGCCGGTGGCAATCTTGAAGTAGCTGCGGAATTCAGAATCCGTCAGGTGCGGCGGCAAACCCTTGGCTTCACCGACGCCGAGATTGACCGACGGCTCGCGGAAATGCAGCGGCATCAGCTGGGCGTGGATATCTGTCACGTGCAGGATCGTGACCGTCCCGAGCGGCTCGAAGCGGGTGATGTCGGCTTGCGACAGGCGCTGCTGAGCAGCGACCCGTCCCAGACCGCCAAGACCGCTGCCGGCCAGCAAAGCCGACGCAGCCGCAGTCGCCTGCAGGAATTCCCGCCTCGATATCATCGTCCCACCCTTGCCAGTCTGGCTTTGCCAGCAGATTCAGAAGGAAGCTTTTATTACTTCCTGTCGACTGCGCTTCTCAAGTGCGCCGGGTCACGCCGCGACGGTCAATTTGCTCTTGGAAACGTAGTTCGAGCCGTCGTCGTCCTTCCACGTGAAGGTGAATTCACCGCTTTCAGCGGCCTTGTAAAAAAATGACTGATAGGGATTGGCGGAGATCGCCGGATTCCATTCGGCCTCGAACACCGTCTTGCCGTTGAACTCGGCAATGAACTTGTTGATGATCTTGCGCGGCACGATCTTGCCGGCGGCGTCCTTGCGCTGCCCTGATTCCATCTCGTGCGAGATCAGCGTCTTGATCTCGAACAGTTCGCCTGGCTTGGCCTGGGCAGGAACGCGAACGCGTGGTGTCGGTTGCGTAGCCATCGGGATTCCTCGTTCTTAATTCTACACAGCTTCATGGACGAATTGATCAGCCGCCGCAGCCGCCGATCGTCACCTTCACATTGGCCTTGGCCATATGCAGGTTTCCGTTCGACATTTCCGCGATGCAAATGATGTTCTGGGTCTGCGCCAGCCGCATCCGCGTCGAGGCGGAAGCCTTGCCGCAGGCGGGCGTGAACTTGTAACTCACGATACCTGGCAGCGGGTTTCCATCCGCGAAGACATGCACGGCCTTGACGTAGTCCGCCTCCGTCATCGGGCTCTCGACATCCACGTTGACGGGAACGACGAGCCCGTTTTCCGCAATCTCGGGTACGTCGAGCTTGATCTTGCCGCTGTCGAATTTCTTGTCGCCGTAAAGCTTCTTGATTTCAGCGGCGACCGCCTGCTCGTCGGCAAAGGTCATTCTTGGAGCAAGTAGCGCTGCGAGCCCTAGAATCGAAGCGAAAGCAAGCGTCTCACGACGGGTCGTTTCAACCGACGTCCAAACCATATGGCATCCTCCAGCAGGATATCTTGGGGTATCCCTGACAACGGAATCGCTTGACGATTCCAGATTTGATCTATCAAGATCTGCAAACATCATTATATTGTTTTTCTTGAATGTAAAGATCTCCGAAAAAATTCGGAGCGAGGACCGCACAAGACGGTCATGCAATTGGGAGGTAGAGGAATGGTACGAGCCGCAATCGGTTCTGCGCTTTTCGCCATGGTGCTTTGCACAATATCATTGGGCGCATCAGCACAATCCGCGCAGGATGCCAGTGAGAAGGAAATCGAGCGCTATCGCGCGATGATCTCGGATCCAATGTCCAATCCCGGTTTTCTCGCGGTCGATCGCGGCGAGATTTTGTGGAGCGAGAAGCGAGGCAGCAAGAACGCATCGCTCGAGCAATGCGATCTCGGGCTTGGTGCCGGCAAGCTGGAAGGCGCCTATGCGAAGCTTCCGCGCTATTTCAAGGACGCCGACAAGGTGATGGACCTCGAGCAGCGGCTGCTGTGGTGCATGCAGAACGTCGAGGGTCTCGATACCAAGGACGTCGTGACCCGGCGGTTTTCCGGGCCCGGCCGCGCCTCCGACATGGAGGATCTGGTCGCCTATATCGCCAACAAGTCCAGCGACATGAAAATCGACGTGCAATTGAGCCATCCCAAGGAAAAGGAAATGGCTGCCGTCGGTGAGGAGTTGTTCTACCGGCGCGGCGGGGTGATGGATTTCGCCTGTGCCACGTGCCATGCGGACGAAGGAAAGCGGATCCGGCTGCAAGGCCTGCCGAACTTCTCGAAGCCCGGCAAGGAGGCGCAGGACACCATGG
Source organism: Tardiphaga sp. vice154 (assembly GCF_007018645.1). Taxonomy (NCBI): domain Bacteria; kingdom Pseudomonadati; phylum Pseudomonadota; class Alphaproteobacteria; order Hyphomicrobiales; family Nitrobacteraceae; genus Tardiphaga; species Tardiphaga sp. vice154. The sequence continues at coordinate 3,011,412 of NZ_CP041399.1, read as the reverse complement.
GCTCATGGCCGACATACCGCGTCTCGCAGGGCGCGCTGCGGACCATGCAGCACCGGCTGTGGGACTGCTACCGACAGCAGCGCTGGCCGGTCCCCGAATACGCCTCCGACAGCATCACCGCGCTCACCGTGTTCCTGAACCAGCAGGCAGCCGGCGGCAACATCACCGTCCCGTCGATCAAGCGCTGAGGGAGCCTCCGATGAAAACGACTTTGCAGATTGCGCTTGTGATCACCGCCGGCGTCACGATGCTTTCGCCCACGGCATTCGCGCAGAACACTCAGCCGAAGGCGGTCACCGTCGCCCCTGCTGTTGTTGACGCCTACCTCAAGTCGACCTTCGGAAAGGCGCAGCCCGAATGGCAGGCACGTATCGAACCCGATGAAACGCTGACGACCTGCAATCAGTACCGCAACGATGTGCCGTCGGCCGAAGCCGACAAGATCGTCGCGCGCGAACTGACCCGGGTCGTGCTGCCGGCAGATGGCAATTTCCTTGGCGACTGGAAGGAAGGCGCGAAAATCGCCAACAACGGGCGCGGCGGGCAGTTTTCCGACGACGACAAGACCGTCAACGGCGGCAATTGCTACGCCTGCCACCAGATGGAGCGCACCGAAGTCAGCTACGGTACGCTCGGACCGAGCCTCACCTCCTATGGCAAGGACCGCAAATTTGGTGCCGACGAGATCAAGCAGGCCTATACGAAGATCTACAATTCTCAGGCCGTGCTGGCCTGTTCGAACATGCCGCGTTTTGGTGCCAACAAATTCCTCACCGAAAAGCAGATCAAGGATCTCGTTGCATTCCTGTTCGACCCGGCGTCACCGGTCAACAAGTAGCCGCCTCACGCCTCAAACGCGGATGCCGGTCAAAGAAAAGGATTGAGCATGACCATTCGAAGCTTGTTGACGGCGGCGGCACTGCTTGCACTGACGGCGGTATCCGCCCAGGCGCAGGACGCACTCGTCACCTACAAGGTACTGAGCCCGGAACTCGCCCTCGACTCCGCCCGGGCTGCACTCGGCGAGTGCCGCAAGCGCGGTTATCAAGTCGCGGTGGCCGTGGTCGATCGCTTCGGCGTGACGCAGGTCATGCTGCGTGACCGCTTCGCCGGCGCCCATACTCCCGCCACGGCGACTGGCAAGGCCTGGACGGCCGCTTCGTTCCGGACTGGCACCGGGGACCTGCAGGCGATCAGCCAGCCCGGCATGCCGCAGGCCGGCATCCGCAACCTGCCCGGCGCCGTCGTCATTGGCGGCGGCATGGTCGTCGAGGCCGGCGGCTCGCTGATCGGCGCCATCGGCGTCTCCGGCGCCCCCGGCGGCGAAGCCGATGAAGCCTGCGCCAAAGCCGGCATCGACGCAATCAAGGACAAACTCGATTTCTGAGCGGCAGGCGTGTGAGCCTGAGGCGCCATCGCGTCAGGCCTGCTTGCGCAGCCAGTCAGGAAACGACAACGCCTCGTAGCCCTTCTCGCGCACGTAGCGGAACATGGCGAGAAACTCCGAAGGCTCGAGCAGTCCGGGCATCCGGGCAACCTCGCGCGCCTGCCCGCTCTTGCCGGTGAGGCCGTCGATCTTGTTCGGCAAAAACTGGATCGTCGGGGTAAAGCGAATACCATAGGCCTCGCCAAGCGCCTTCTCGGTCAGCTTGCGTCCGTCGAAATCGGTCACCGCCCGTGATCCGATGTGATTGAGGTGCAGCACCTCGAAATTGTCGCGGACATAGCTCTCGATTTTCGGATCCATCAGATGGACTTCATGCATCCGCTTGCACGCCGGGCACCCCTTGAGGCCCCACATGATCGCGAGGCGCTTGCCCTTCGATGTGGCGCCGGCTAGGTCCTCGGAGAGGTCGAGAAAACTCTCTAGGTACCAGTCCATCTGGTACAGGCCGTCGTCGCCGAGCTTTGCGGCGGCTTTCACCGGCGTCGGAGCGAAGCCCATCGTACAAAGGCCGAGACCGGCAACGACGTTCCTTCGTGTCAGCAGGTAGGCGGGATTCAGCATCGGCGTCTTCTCCCTGTTCATCCGTTCAGCCAATCGACGAGAAAGCGGGAAACGCCTGCAACAGCCAGCCAGCTATGAGCGGCATCGTCCCAGTCAAAAACAGAATTCCGGTCAGCACAAGTGCGGAGCCGATCATCTTCTCGACAAGGTTCATGTGATGGCGCAGCCGCGCCAGCAGCCGGACGAAGCGGTCCGCAAACAGGGCAGCCAGCAGGAAAGGAATGCCAATCCCGAACGCATATACGCCAAGCAACAAGGCGCCCCGCCCGGCCGATCCCTCGACGCCGGCGACCATCAGGATCGCGGCCAGCACCGGCCCGACGCAGGGCGTCCAGCCGAAGGCAAATGCCAGCCCCACGAGGTAGGCACCGAGAAAGCCGGCTGGCTTTCGTACCGCTTGAAAACGAGCTTCACGAAACAGCAGGCCAATCCTGAATACGCCGAGAAAATGCAGGCCAAGGACCAGGATCACAGCGCCGGCAATCATTCCAAGGGTATCGAAATGCGCCGTGACGGCCTTGCCGATCAGCGAGGCCGACGCGCCCAGCGCCACGAACACGGTCGCAAAGCCGAGCACAAAAGCGACGGACATCGCCACCACATGCCAGTTCGGGCCCCTGCCCTGACGCTGCTCTGCTTTGGTCAGATCGTCGAGGCTGATGCCGGCCAGAAAGCAAAGATAGGGCGGCACCAACGGCAGGATGCACGGGGACAGGAACGATAGCAGTCCCGCCCCCAACGCTCCAACCAAGGAAATATTTGAAATCACAGCGATACCAACTCTGGTAGATACATGCGAATTCGTGTATGTGTATCACATGATTGGCAAAATGCTCCTGAAATCTTGGCTCATCGCGTGCTGTGTGCTCACTCTGTGTCTCGTGCCGGTCGCATCGCAAGCAGCCGAGCTGCTGATGTTCGAGCGCGACGGCTGCGTATGGTGCCAACGTTGGGATCGCGAGGTCGGCCAGATCTACGGCAAGACCGATGAAGCCAGGTTGCTTCCGTTGCGGCGCATCAATATCGACAAGCAGTCCGACGCAGGCACCGTGCTGACATCGGCGGTGCGCTACACGCCGACTTTCGTGGTGGCCGATCAAGGTCGCGAAATCGGCCGCATCACCGGTTTCATCAGCGACGATGCGTTCTGGGGTTTGCTCGGCCCATTCGTGACCCGACTGCAGTCGCAGCGCCTGACCGAGCACTCGCAGCTGGGCCAGCCTTCCACCGACACTTCGAACGGCATGAAAACGCCATGACATCTATCATCTCAAGCGATCTCGAGAACGAACTTCGCGACGGCGCGGAATATTCGCCCGAACTCGATCAGTTGATGCGCAAGGCGCGCAAGGCGAGCAATTTCCTGAAGGCCGTTTCGCACGAAAACCGCCTGTTGCTGCTGTGCCTGCTCGCGGAACGCGAACGATCCGTTTCCGAACTGGAAAACATCCTGTCGATGCGGCAGTCCGCCGTTTCCCAGCAACTCGCACGCCTGCGCTACGACGGGATGGTCGATACGAGGCGCGACGGCAAGACGATCTACTACAGCCTCGCCAATGAAGACGTCCGGCGCGTCATCTCGGTGATCTATGACATCTTCTGCGCGCCGCCTGCGCCGAAAGCGAAAAAGAAATAGATCTGCCGGTGGCAGGTGAATGACGGGGCATCGTCAACGCGACGCCAGCCCTGCTCCGAACCCGGGAGTGACGCCATGCAGAACCTGTCTGGCTGGATGCTCGCGCTGGTTGGCTTTGCCATCGGCGCGGCGGCAGGATTTTTCGTGCGTCACGCCAGACTGTGTTCGTTCGGCGCGATCGAGGACGCGTTGGTCGGTGGCGACAGCCGCCGCCTGAGAATCTTCGGACTTGCCCTCGGCGTTGCAATCGTCGGAACGCAGGCGCTCGTCATCGGCGGGCTGCTTGATCCGATGCAAACCAGCTACACGCCGTCGGCTATCCCCATCTTCGCGATCGCCATCGGCAGCGTCATGTTCGGTATCGGCATGGCCTGGGTGGGAACCTGCGGTTTCGGCTCGCTGGTGCGGCTGGGGGCCGGCGACCTGCGCAGCCTCGTCGTTCTGATCGTGCTGGGTGCCACCGCCTATGCGACGTTGCGCGGCGTCTTTGCAAACTTTCGCATCGTCATCCTTGAGAGCCTTGCTGTCGCGATGCCGGATGAGATCCGCTCCGACCTCGCCTCTCTTGCTGCACGCATGCTGGGATTTGACGTCCGCGCGATCATCGCAACCTTCATCGGTGGCGGACTGTGCCTGCTCGCATTCAGCCATAAAAAGCTTCGTCATTCGCCGCGCCTGCTGTCGGGCGGCGTGGCCCTGGGCATGCTGACGGTAGCGGGCTGGGCGGCGACGTCATGGATCGGAGACGAATTCGCTGCGCCGATCCGTCCGCAAAGCCTGACCTTCGTGTCCACCGTCGGGAAGGCCTTCTACTCGGCTCTGCTGAGCACCGCCGGTTTTGCCGATTTTGGCGTCGGCTCCGTTCTCGGCGTGGTCGCCGGCGCCTTCCTCGCGGCGTGGCGCGCCGACGAATTGCAATGGGAAGCCTTCGACGACGACCGTGAGATGCGGCGTCATCTCGGCGGAGCGGCGCTGATGGGCATTGGCGGCATCCTGGCCGGTGGCTGCACCATCGGACAGGGCATCACCGCCGGCTCGATGCTGTCGCTGTCCTGGCCGTTCGCCGTGGGCGGCATGATGATCGGCGCGCGGCTGGGAATTGCGACACTGATTGACTGTGCTCCGAGAGAGTTGCTGGCGCGCGGCTGGGCCAATCTGCTGGGAAGACCCCACCCCTCGAAATAGCAGACCCGATCAAGGCCGGAGATAGCTCCAGCCATTCTCCTGAAGCTCGATCAGCCGCACCGCGCCGGACGGCACCAGTTCGGCCTCAGGGATGAGGCTGACCGCACGTCCCTCCCGCTTCTCCATGCCCTCCTTGGTATTGTTGCAGGCCGAGACCCTGATGCCGGACGGGAAGCTGGCGTCGACGATCTGCTTGATCCGATCTTTCACCGGCGATGTGTCGGCGCGCAGCATGTGAAGGCCTGGGCCGTAGGTCACGATTTCGATTTCTACCGTCTCGCCCTTCGACTTGTACTGCTCCATGATGTTGGTGGCGTTGTTCAGCGCAAGATTCATCACGTCGGCATCGTTCTGGTCGACCTGGATCGCGACACGATGCTGCTTCGGCTCGGCAGCAGTACCCGGGCCGGCATTCGCGACCAGCAACGCCACGGCGACGACTGCAGTGCACAAGAATTTCATCTCATCTCTCCTTCAAGGACGCACAAGCGTGTAGCCGTTTTCGGTCAGTTTCAGCAGTTGCGCAACGCCGGCCTCGACTTCCTTGGCGTACGGATTGATGTCCGGCCGCTTTCCGGTGTCGCGTTCAATCGTGTCCAGCGTATTGCCGCACACCGAGAAGCGGACGCCCTGGCTCACCAGACTATCCACGAGCTGACGGTGCTCGTTGCCCGTTCTGAGCAGGTGGATACCCGGACCGAACGTCACGACTTCGATGGCCACCTTGTCGGGGCCGTAGAATTTCAGGATGTTGCTCGCCACGCTGAGCACGAGCCGCTCCTTTCTGGCATCGGAGTCCGAGAGCTGCAGCGCCAGGAAATGCTCGGCGAAGGGCTTGTCTTCGGAGGATGCCCCGGATGCGGGTCTGGTCTGCGAGGCCGCAGGAAACGCCGCGGCGGCTCCCACAGCGGCAACCAGTAATCCTGCCAGAAAATAGCGCGAAAGCATCCGGGTTCGTCCTCCCATGACCGGCTTCTTCCGAGCCTGCCATGACGGTCTAGCCCATTCCGCGAGATGCGACCAACACTTCAACGCAGGCTCTCCGCAGCCGCATTGTTGCTATTGAGTCACCAGAGCCGGCGCCGGCACACGTCGTCGCAGGCCCACGGCTGCACCGGTGAGAATGCCGGCGACGGCGATCACCGACGAGAGCGAGAGCGTCGAGAGCCCTGTCAGTCCCTGCCCGACCGAACAGCCATAGGCCATCGCGCCGCCGATCCCCATCAGCGCCGCGCCCGATATCGAACGCATCATGTGATCGGCCGACGCATAGCCTTCGACGCGAAAGCGTCCCGTGAGCAGCGACGTCGCGAGGCTGCCGGTCAGCACGCCAACGACGATGGCTATTCCAAAGTTCAGCGTGAGACCGGTCGAGAGCATCGCATATTGCAGCGTGTCGGCGACCGGCGCGATGAACGTCAGCGATGTCACCGGGATCGGGTTGAATTCGTCCGCACCGAGCCAGCCCGTGGCCAACCATCCCGCTATTACCAGTAATCCGACGGCGAGGCCGGCGGTGATCTGCGCAGGAGAACGACGGAACTGGCGGTCGGAAAAGGCAAAGGCGAAAAGCGTGCCGCTGCCGATCAATGTCGCAAGGATGCGCGCGGCCGTGTCGCCGAGTCCGATCGACGCGAGCAACGCCGGCGCCGACACACTCGCCGGGGAAATCTGCGTCCATTGAATGATCGCGAGGCGCGATGGCGCCAGCAGGCCCTTCAGCGTCATCTGGGCGGCAATTCCGAGGATCACGAGGACCACGAGAGACCGCAGATTGCCCTTGCCCAGCAGCACCAGTGCACGCGATGCACAGCCGTTCGCCAGTACCATTCCAAGGCCGAACAGCAGGCCACCTGCGAAGATCAGCGGCGCGGAAAATGCCGGCTGCAGATACAGCGACTTTCCGATATCCACGATGTCCGCCGCGGCGAGAAACTGGGTGCCTGCGATCGCCACCGCCAGAGCGAGCGCATAGCTCCGGATACGGCGGCCGTCATGTGCGCTCCAGTCGCGAAGACTGCTCGTGAGACAGAAGCCGCTCAGCAGGCCGATCACGCCGAAGGCAACGCCGATCGCAAACCCGGCGGTAACCGCAATATCGATCATGGCAAATCCTCGGACAGTCTGAATTCATCAATATTGGCAGAGATTTACGTGCGGTAGCCCGGATGGTCCAGCGCTTGTCGGAATTAAGGAGGAAGTTGCCACAGGCAGGCTGGAAAGAGTGGCTTTTGCCATGCGCGTGTTTGTTTGAATAAAATTCCTCTCCCAACAAGATCATCGCGCGACCAACCCGGTACGCCTCAAGGGCGAGCCCCATGTTGTCCGAGCTACATGACTGAATGGGTTTCCCACCGTGGTCAAACGCGTGGACGGGGCCGCATAGCCGTCGCAAATCGGTCATTTGCCTCTAGCATCGGCCACAATCCTGGTCTATTCGACCAGAATGATTATTGCCCGCACCGCCAAGTTCCAGATCGGCCAGATCGTCCGGCACCGGATCTTTTCGTTCCGGGGCGTGGTGTTCGACATCGATCCGGAGTTCAACAACACCGAGGAATGGTGGCTGTCGATCCCCGAGGACGTGCGCCCCCGCAAGGACCAGCCGTTCTACCACCTGCTCGCGGAAAATTCGGAATCCGAATATGTCGCCTATGTCTCGGAGCAGAACCTGCTGCCAGACGATTCCGGCGAACCGATCCGCCACTCGCAGGTCGCCGAGATCTTCATCAAGGACAAGTCCGGCAGCTACCGGCCGCGCAATCCGTCGCTGAATTGATCGCCCGTAGCCCGGATGCCAATCCGGGGCCGGCCCATCGACATGACTGCTTTCCCCGGATTGCGTCGCCGCGCCGCTGAAGCGGCGCGCCGACTTCATCCGGGCTACCTGTGTCTCAACACCCCTTGCAGATGCCCTTGATCATGCGGTCGAGTTCTCGGTCCTGCGCGTCGATCTTGCCGGGATCGTTGCTGCCGGTCTCGGGAACGTCGCCGGCGCGAGGCTGGCGGTGGCCGACCGGCGCGTCAAGTCCTGGTCGCGGCTGAACGCCCTGCTGGGCCCGCTTTACAGACGCCGGCGGCGCGTTGCGGGTCGAGTCCTGGGCGTGCGCCAGCGATCCGCAGAACAGCATCAGACAAGCGAGCGTTACGATCCGTTTCTTCATGGGGCCTCTCCGACCGGTCAGGCGCCAACGCTCAGGCTTTGGGCGGATAGAGGTGAACGTCGCCGCAGTAATCCGTGACACGATAGACCGATTCCGCCGTCGCTTCATGTGCGGCGTCGGACGTAGCCGACAAATATTCGGGACCGACCGGCGCCTTGCCGAAGCCGCCGGGAATATCGAGCACATAATCGGGCTGGCAAAGTCCGGAAACATTTCCGCGCAACGCGCGCATCAAGGCCTGGCCCTGCGCGATCGTGGTGCGCAGATGCGCGGTGCCCGGCGCCAGATCACCGTGGTGCAGGTAGTACGGCTTGATGCGGCATTCGACGAACGCCCGCATCAACGCTTCCAGCGTCGCCGCGCTGTCGTTGACGCCGCGCAGCAGCACCGACTGGCTGACCAGGGGAATGCCGGCATCGACCATCCTGGCGCAGGCCGCCCGCGCGGCTTGTGTCAGCTCGCGCGGATGATTGGCGTGCAGCGCGACCCAGGTCGCCGCGCCCGGCACTCTCAGCGCCGCTACCATCTCGGGCGTGACGCGGGCAGGATCGGCGACCGGCACGCGGGTGTGCAGGCGGATGATCTTCACATGATCGATGGCGGCGAGATCGGCCATGATTTCCGCCATCCGCCGCGGCGACAGCATCAGGGGATCGCCGCCGGTGAGGATCACTTCCCAGATCTCGTCATGCGCGCGGATGTAGTCCAGCGCGCCGGCATAGGCGTCGCCTGACAGCGCGGTCTCCTTGCCGGGCCCGACCATCTCGCGGCGGAAGCAGAACCGGCAATATACCGCGCAGACATGCACCAGCTTGAACAGCACGCGGTCGGGATAGCGATGCACGATGCCGTCGACCGGCGAATACGTGTGGTCGCCGATCGGATCGGCATTCTCGTTCGGCTGCGCTACCAGCTCGTCGACCGAGGGAATGTATTGGCGCGCGATCGGGTCAAAGGGATCGCTGGTATCGATCAGCGCCGCCACCGCCGGCGTCACCGCCACGGCGTAACGCGCGGCGACCTTCTCCAGTCCGGCCTGGGCGTCGGCCGGCGCGAGGCCGTGCGCGATCAGTTCGGCTGGCTGCCGCAACGTCGTTGTGACCTTCATGGCGCGCCTGCCGGCGGCGTCCACACCACCTGGTCGATCCGTGTCGCGCCCGCAGCCAGCATCACCAGCCGGTCGAAGCCGAGCGCGACGCCGGCGGCGTCGGGCATCGCGGCCACCGCCTCCAGGAAATCTTCGTCGAGCGGATAGCGCTCGCCGTAGCGGCGCTGCTTCTCGTCCATGTCCGCCGTGAAGCGACGGCGCTGCTCGTTGGCATCCGTCAACTCGCCAAAGCCGTTGGCGAGCTCGACACCGCAGGCATAGACCTCGAAGCGTTCGGCGACATCGGAATCATGTTGCGTGGTCCGCGCCAGCGCGGCCTCCGGCGCCGGATATTCGTACAGCACCGTCAATCGCCCCTGCCCTAGTCTCGGCTCGACGTGTTCGACCAGCACCTTGCTGAAAATGTCCGACCAGGTGTCATCTTCGGCGATCCGCACCTTGCCGGATGCCGCAGCGGCCAATGCGGCACGATCGCCCTGGTGGCCGGAAACGGTCGCGAGCAGATCGATGCCGGCGTATTTCTCGAACGCGCCCGCCACGGTCAGCATCTCCGGGTCGGCGAACGGATCGGCGGCGCGTCCGCGAAACGAGAACTGTTTCGTGCCGGTCGCCTTGGCGGCATGGGCGATGACGGCGACGCAGTCGGTGATGACCGCCTCATAGCCGGCATTGGCGCGGTACCATTCCAGCATGGTGAATTCCGGCAGATGCAGGTCGCCGCGCTCGCGGTCGCGGAACACGCGGGCGAACTCGAAGATCTGCTCCTCGCCCGCCGCCAGCAGCTTCTTGCAGGCGAATTCCGGTGAGGTCCGCAAATAGCGCGTCAGATGCGCGCCGTCGCGATCGATCAGCTCGGTCTTTGCCGCGTGCAGATGGGTCTCGTTGCCCGGCGAGACCTGCAAGACGCCGGTCTCGACCTCGATAAAGCCCTGCTTCCCGAACCATTCCCGGGTCGCCCGGGTGACGTTGCCGCGCGCCAGCAGGAAGCCGCGGCGGTCCTGGTGCCGCGCGGGGCTCCACCACGGCGATGGTCGGTCGTGCCCGGCCATCAGAGTACCGCCCCGGAAGGCCGCAAAACGCTGGCATCGACGGGCAAAATCAGTATGTTACGCGCAGACAACGCTTCGCTGGCCACAGGACACCCTCGTCCGGATCGGTCCCGGGCCTGAATTTTAGGAAACACACCTGTGAAAGTCATCGCCAGTTCTATTCGCAAGGGCAACGTGATCGAGCAAGACGGCAAGCTCTACGTGGTTCTGACCGCCGAGAACATCCATCCCGGCAAGGGAACTCCGGTCAGCCAGATCGAAATGCGCCGAATCAGCGACGGCGTGAAGATCTCGGAGCGTTACAAGACCACGGACGCGGTGGAAAAGGCGACCATCGAAGACCAGAACTTCAATTACCTCTACAAGGACGCCGACGGCTTCCACTTCATGAACAACGACAATTACGACCAGGTGTCCGTGCAGAAGGACGTGATCGGCGATGCCGAGGCCTATCTGACCGAGAACATGACCGTGAAGCTCTCGCTGCACGGCCTGGTCCCGGTCTCCATCACCATGCCGCAGCGCGCCACGGTCGAAGTCGTCGACACCGAGCCGGTCACCAAGGGCCAGACGGCGTCGTCGTCCTACAAGCCGGCGATGCTGGCCAACGGCATCCGCACCCTGGTGCCGCCGCACATCGGCACCGGCACCCGCATTGTCGTCATGACCGAAGACAACTCCTACGTTGAACGCGCCAAGGACTGAGCTGCCAAAAGTACAACTGTCGTCGCCCGGCTTGGTCGGGCGACGACAACTGAGAGGTAGGCGGCGACCTCGACCATCCGCGACGCCGTACGCCCTCGCGCTGCCCATTTCGCGGCGCTACTCTGGGACATGACCCAGAACGATTCCCAACACCGCCTCTCCCGCCGCGCGATGCTGCAGTCAAGCCTCAGTGCCGCCGCCGCTCTGGCATTGCCCGGAGCTGCCTTTGCCGCTCCAGTAGGCTTCGACGCCTGGCGCGACGGCTTCCGGTCCCGCGCGCTGGCCAAGGGCGTCTCGGACGCCACCTATTCCCGCGTGATGGGCCGCATCGAGCCGGACATGTCGGTGTTCAAATCGATGCAGAAGCAGCCCGAATTCCACGAGCAGCTCTGGCAATACGTCAACCGCCGCGCTTCCGACTGGCGCATCACCGCCGGCAAGGAAGCGCTGCGCAAGCACGAGGCGTTGTTCGGCCGGATCGAACAGGACTTCGGCGTCGAGCGCGGCACGCTGCTGGCGCTGTGGGGCGTGGAATCCGCCTATGGCGATCCGATCGTGCAGCAGAACCATATGCGCCCGGTGTTTCCGTCGCTGGCCGCACTGGCGTGGAACGAACCGCGCCGGCGCAGCTATTGGGAAACCGAACTCATCAACGCGCTGAAGATCGTCGACAAGGGCTGGGGCACGCCGGAGGAGATGCGCGGCTCCTGGGCCGGCGCGATGGGCCATACGCAATGGATGCCGGAAGTCTGGCTCAATGTCGGCATCGACTATGACCGCGACGGCCGTGTCTCGCCGTTCGGCAGGCCGGATGATGCGCTGGGCTCGTCCGCGCGCTTTCTGGTCAACCGCGGCAAATATCCGCGCGGCGAACATTGGGGCTACGAGGTCCGCGCCGAGGGCGCGGCATCGTCGGAGAGCAGCCGCAGCTTCGCGTCGTGGTCGGCAGCCGGCGTCACCCGCGCCGATGGCAAGCCGTTCCCGCAGCCGAGCGCCACCGCCAAGCTATGGATTCCGGTGGCCGGCGGCCCTAGCTTCCTGCTCGGCCAGGGTTTCTACGCCGTGCGCAGCTACAATCCGTCGATGAACTACGCGTTGGCGATCTGCCATCTCGGCGACCGCATTCTCGGCGCGCCGCCGTTCCTGCAGCCGTTCCCGGGCTCCGAGCGCATCCTGACGTTGGCCGAAGTGCAGGAAGTACAGACCCGCCTGACCCGCGCCGGTTTTGATACCGGTGGCACCGACGGCCGCGTCGGCAATGATACCATGAAGGCCGTGCGCGACTATCAGACGAAGATGGGCCTGCTGCCGGCGGATGGTTATGGCGGGCTCAAGGTGCTGGCAAGGTTAAGGCAGGGCGGCTAGCTGGCGTCACGCGGCCCTCTCGGCCGTCATTACGAGGATCCCTTGCGACGAAGCAATCCAGTTCTTGCCGAGCTTGTGGCTTCTGGATTGCCGCGTCGGTTCGCTAAGGCGAAAGCCGATTGGCTTTCCCCTGACCTCGCAATGACGGAGAGAGGTGTGTGCTTCTTACCTGATCCTCGCCGGCCCGTCGTCCGGCACCGCGATGTCGATCACCCGCAACTGCACGCGCTCATTGCCCTGCCAGCGGTCCACGGCCAGCGAGCCCGCGACATGCAGTAGCTGGCCGCGATGCGCGAGCAGTGCGTTACCGAGCTTCTGGCCGACCGAGCGAAAGGCGATGCCGTTGACGATGGTGCCGTCACTCGACTTGAAGCGCAGCCGCAGATGCGCCTGACCGACCTCATCGGCATAGACCAGTTGATGCGACGGCAGCGCGACCACCGGCTCCGGATTGCCGGCGCCAAACGGCCCTGCCCGGTTCATGGTCGCGACCAGCTCCGGCGTGACGCCGCGCGCGGTGACGGCGCCGTCGATGAACAGCTCCTTCTCGTTGCGCGATTTCGCTACGTCTGGGGCCAGCGCGCTTTCGATATAGGCGCGGAATTCGGCGAGCCGTTCCTTGCGCAGCGTGATGCCGGCTGCCATCGCATGGCCACCGCCTTTTATAAGCAAGCCGTCCGTCACCGCCTGCCGCACGGCCTTACCGAGATCGACACCGCTAATCGAGCGGCCCGAGCCGGTGCCGATTCCGCCCGGCTCCAGCGCGATCGCAAAGGCCGGCCGCGAAAACTTCTCCTTCAGCCGCGAGGCGACGAGCCCGACCACGCCGGGATGCCAGCCTTCAGCGGCGGTGACGACCACCGAGCCCTTGTCCTCGAGGCCAAGCGAGGCCATCGCCTCGGCTTCCGCCTGCGCCTCGGCCATCTGTTCGATGACGCGGCGCTCGACATTGAGCCGGTCGAGTTCGGCGGCAATCCTTGCCGCTTCCGAGATGTCACCCTCCAGCAGCAGCCGCACGCCGAGGTCGGCGCGGCCGATGCGGCCGCCGGCATTGATGCGCGGCCCCAGCATGAAGCCGAGATGCCACGCCTCCGGCGGGCCGTTGAGCCGTGCCACATCCATCAAGGCGGTGTGGCCGACATGGTCGCGGCGGCGCAGCGCGATCAGGCCCTTGGCGACGAAGGCGCGGTTGAGCCCGGTCAGCAGCGCGACGTCGGCGACGGTGCCGAGCGCCACATGATGCAGCATGTCGAGCAGGTTCGGCTCCGGCCGGGTCGCGGTCCAGAAGCCGCGCTGGCGCAGCTCGCGGTTGACAGCCACCAGCGTGATGAAGACGAGGCCGACCGCGGCAAGATGGCCAAGGCCGGAGATGTCGTCGAGCCGGTTGGGATTCACCAGCGCCTCGACGTCTGGCAATTCGTCGCCGGCCTGATGGTGATCGATGACGACGACCGACATGCCGACCTTCTTCGCTTCCGCCAGCGGCTCCAGGCTGGTGGTGCCGCAATCGACGGTCACCAGCAGCGTCGCGCCGTTGTCCGCCAGCATGCGGATGGCGTCGGTGTTGGGGCCGTAGCCTTCAAAGATGCGGTCGGGAATGTGGATCTGCGGATCGAGGCCGCAATGCCGCAGATGCCAGGCCAGCAGTGCCGACGAGGTCGCGCCGTCGACGTCGTAATCGCCGAAGATCGCGACCTTCTCGCCGTTCACCGCGGCATCCGCGATGCGCTTGGCGGCGGCTTCCATCTGCGTCACGGTAAAGGGATCGGGCATCAGCTTGCGGATGGTCGGGTCGAGAAAATCCTCGACGGCGTCGAGCTCGACGCCGCGCCCGGCGAGCAGCCGCGCGAGCATTTCCGGCAGTTGAAACCGCTGCACCATCGCCAGCGCCCGCGCCGCGCCGCGCTGGTCGACCCGGTCGCGCCAGGTCTTGCCGGTCGCCGACAGCGTCACGCCGAGAAAGGCGGGCCTGGATTCAACGGGAATGATGGTGGGTGACATGATGCCCGGACATAAGCACGAAGCGCGGGCGAGGCAAACCGGCCGCCGCCGGTTGCCACCAGCTCAGTCTCGTCGCCACCAGCTCCGCTCCCGTCATCCTGAGGAGCTCGCCGAAGGACGAGCCGCGAACGATGCGGCCACAGGCGTTTGCGGCGCATGCTTCGAAGCCGTCGCGTGTATTGCAGCCAGGTCGCTATTGGCCGAAGTGCCGGAGAACGTTGGCTGCCACGAAAAGCGCGACCGCCAGAAAAACGAGCTGCTTCTTGCTCGGCATCTCAGCACCCCATCCGTGTCGCCAGGTCGCCGAAATCATCCGCCACCACGTCCCATTCGCCGTCGGCCTTGAAGTCGCGGCTCTGGTGCGGGCCGTATTCGGTGATGCGCGGCACGAAGGCGGTCTTGAGGCCGAGTTTTTGCGCAGCGTCGAGGTCGTTGTTGTGGGCGGCGACCATCATCACCTGCCCGGGCTCCAGATTGAGCAGCCGCGCGGCGCCGAGATAGGTCTGCGGGTCCGGCTTGTAGTGCTCGAACAATTCCGCGGACATGATCAGGTCCCACGGCAGCCCGGCGAATTTGGCCATGTTGGTGAGCAGCGCGACATTGCCGTTCGACAGCGGGCTGATGATGTATTTGGTCTTCAGCCGGGTCAGGCCGCCGACCGAGTCGGGCCAGGGATGCAGCCGGTGCCAGCCCAGCGTGAAATGGTGCAAATCGTCCGCGGTGAGGCCGCTGATGCGGAATTTCTGCACCAGGTTCTCCAGCGACTTGCGATGCAGCGTGTCGAGCTTCTTGAAACCGAGTTCGGGATGATGCCGCACCACGTCCATGGCCGGCATGTAGGCCTGCCGCCAGGCATCGACCAGTTGCGTCCAGTCCGCACTGACGCCATTGGCACCGCCCCATTGGCCCAGATCGGCAATCAGGCTGGAGCGCCAGTCCACCACCGTGCCGAACACATCGAACACCAGCGCCTTGACGTCGTGCAACTCGCTCATGCGTTTCGCTCCCGAAGTTTCTTGTTTTATCATTCACCTCTCCCCGTCATTGCGAGGAGCCCTTGCGACGAAGCAATCCAGTCTTTGCTTGTGGTTTGCTGGATTGCCGCGTCGCTTCGCTCCTCGCAATGACGGCTGAGGGTATTCGCTAGTCTAAAACACTTTCCGGTATTGAATGAAGCCGGAATTGTCGGCGATCCGGTCGTACAATAGCCGCGCCGTCGCATTGTCGTTCTGCGTCAGCCAGTGCACGCGGCTGCAGCCATCGGCACGGGCACGGTCGTACACCGCCTCGATCAGCGCGCGCCCGAGCCCTAGCCCGCGCGCGCTGTCGTCGACATAGAGGTCCTGCAAATAGCAGTAATCACCCGGCGTCCAGGACGAGCGGTGGTACAGAAACTGGACGATGCCGGTAAGCTTGCCGTCGACATAGGCGCCGAGCAGGAACATCGCTTCCTTCGGGTCGTGGAAGCGCGCCCAGGCCGTGTCGGTCGCGAGCTGCGGCAGCGTCGCTTTGTAGAAAGTCAGGTAGCCCTGCCACAGCGGCTCCCAGTCGGCTCGCTCATCGGCGCCGACCGGACGGATTACGACGTTTGCGGTCATGCTACCAAACTCAATCGAGGTGGAATTTTTCGAACTGGCGGTGCTCGGCCTTGATGATGCGGACGGTGCCGGTCACCGAGCGCATCACGATGGTCTCGGTTTCGATCACATGCTTGCGGAACTTGACGCCCGACAGCAGCGAGCCGTCGGTGACGCCGGTGGCCGCGAACAGGCAGTCGCCGCGCGCCATGTCCTCGATGCCGTAGATCATCTTCGGATCGGTGATGCCCATCTTCAGCGCGCGTTCGCGCTTCTCGTCGGTGTCGAGGATCAGTCGGGTCTGCATCTGGCCGCCGATGCAGCGCAGCGCTGCCGCAGCCAGCACGCCTTCCGGGGCGCCGCCGGTGCCGATGTAGAGATCGATGCCGGACTTCTCGGGGTTGGCGCAGTGGATCACGCCGGCGACGTCGCCGTCGTCGATCAGGCGCACCGCAGCACCCGTGGAGCGGATCGCGGCGATCATGTCGACATGGCGCGGACGGTCGAGCACCAGCACGGTGATGCCCGTCATCGGCACGCCCTTGGCCTTGGCGAGACGGCGGACGTTCTCTTCCGGCGAGGCGTCGAGCTCGATGACGTTCTTGTCGTAGCCCGGGCCGATCGCGATCTTCTTCATGTAGACGTCAGGCGCATGCAGCAGCGTGCCGCCGTCGGCCATCGCCATGGTGGCGATCGAGCCCGGCATGTCCTTGGCGCACAGCGTGGTGCCTTCCAGCGGATCGACGGCGATGTCGACCTTCGGGCCGGCATTGATGCCGACCTTCTCGCCGATGAACAGCATAGGGGCTTCGTCGCGTTCGCCCTCGCCGATCACGATGGTGCCTTCGATCGGCATCTTGTTGAGCTCGCGGCGCATCGCATCGACGGCGGCCTGGTCGGCCGCTTTTTCCTGGCCGAGGCCGCGCAGGCGCGCCGCCGACACCGCGGCGCGCTCGGTCACGCGAACGATCTCCAGCGTCAGGATGCGTTCCAGCAGTTGCTGCGGCGGCACGGTAATATGGGTCGACATCGTAGTCTCCTTCAAACGTCACAACGGGTCAGTGGACCCGTAAATGTCTCAAACGAATCGTCAGTTTTTCTCGATGCGGATCACCTGCGGCTTGCCGCTGATGACCTTGTCGCTCTGCACGGCGGCCAGCGCGCGGCGCATCGCATCTTCGGAGGTGGCATAGGTGATCAGGATCACCGGAACCGGCTGGGATTTCTTCTTGCCATCGATCGGCTCGATCATGCCGTCGGGATGACGCTGCACGATCGATTCCAGTGAGATCTTCTGCTCCGCAAGCCGCGTCGCAATCCTTGCTGCGGTGCCGGCCAGGTCGCGCGCCATCAGCCGGATGTAATAGCCGCCAAGATGGCGCTCCATCGGCGCCTTGGTGGTCGCGTCGAGCTTCGCCACCGGCCGGCCGAACGGCAGCGCGCGCACGCCGCGGGCGACATCGGCGATGTCGGCCAGCACCGCGGAGGCGGTCGCAGCACCTCCGGCGCCGGGCCCCACCAGCGTGATCGGCGAGATGCCGGCGCCGTCGATCGTCACCGCATTGGTCACGCCCATCACCTGCGCAATCGAGGATTTCAGCGGCACCATGGTCGGATGCACGCGCTGTTCGATGCCGGTCGCGGTACGCACCGCGACGCCGAGCAGCTTGACCCGGTAGCCGAGTTCGGCGGCAGCGCGCAGATCGGCGGCTGCAATCGAGGTGATGCCCTCCACATAGACCGCGCTCTGCGCGACCTTGGTGCCGAACGCGAGGCTGGCCAGGATCGCCAGCTTCTGCGCGGTGTCGTGGCCGTCGACGTCGAACGACGGATCCGCTTCGGCATAGCCGAGCCGTTGCGCGTCCTTCAGACATTCTTCAAACGACAGGCCCTCCTGCTCCATCCGGCTCAGAATGTAATTGCAGGTGCCGTTGAGGATTCCATAGACGCGATTGATGCCGGTGCCGGCCAGGCCCTCGCGAAGGGTTTTCACGACCGGAATGGCGCCGGCCACGGCGGCCTCGTAATTCAGCGCGCCGCCGTGTTTTTCGGCCAGCGCCGCCAGTTTCAAGCCGTGCTTGGCGATCAGCGCCTTGTTGGCGGTGACCACCGACTTCCCGGACGACAGGGCGGCCTCGATCGCCGACAGCGCGGGATCGCCAACGCCGCCCATCAGTTCGACGAAGCAATCGACTTCCGGGTCGGTGGCGACCGCCATCGGATCCCTGGCCCAGCGAATGCCGGAGAGATCGACATTGCGCTTCTTGGCCTTGGACCGCGCCGTGACCGACACGACCTTGACGCCGCGGCCGGAGCGCGCGGCCAGGACCTTGCTCTGCTGTTCGATGAGGCGGACCACCTCGGCGCCAACGGTGCCGAGGCCGGCGATACCCACGCGGAGGGGTGCGACCATGTAACTGAAAACCTATTCGGAAAGAGCCTAGCGCCGGGTGGCGAGAGGAACCACGTTGTGCAACGTTTCGAGCCCGCTTTCAAGGAAGCGCCGAACGCCGCGCGCGGCTTGGCGGATGCGCTGCTCGTTTTCAACCAGAGCGATGCGGACGTAGCCCTCGCCATGCTCGCCGAAGGCAACGCCGGGCGACACCACCACGCCGGATTTCTCCACCATCAGGGTGGCGAACTGCATGCTGCCCAGTTCCGCGAATTTCGGCGGCAGCGGCGCCCAGGCGAACATCGAGGCGGACGGCGCCGGAACGTCCCAGCCGGCCTTGCCGAACGTCTCCACCATGACGTCGCGGCGCCGCTTGTAGGTCTCGCGCATCTCGCGGATGCAGTCATCCGGCCCGTTCAGCGCCGCGGTGGCCGCGACCTGCACCGGGGTGAAGGCGCCGTAATCGAGATAGGATTTGACCCGTGCGAGCGCTGCGATGATGCGCTCGTTGCCGACCGCAAAGCCCATCCGCCAGCCGGCCATCGAGAACGTCTTGGACATCGAGGTGAACTCGACGGTGACGTCGATTGCGCCGGGCACCTGCAGCACCGAGGGCGGCGGGTTGTTGTCGTCGAAATAGACCTCGGCATAAGCGAGGTCCGACAGGATGTAGATCTCGTGCTTCTTAGCGAACGCCACCAGGTCCTTGTAAAAATCCAGGCTGGCGACCTGCGCCGTTGGGTTGGACGGGTAGCACACGATCAACGCGATCGGCTTCGGGATCGAGTGGATGATGGCGCGTTCGACCGCGGCGAAGAATTCCGGGCCGGGCTCCGACGGCACCGAGCGGATCACGCCGCCGGCCATCAGGAAGCCGAAGGCATGGATCGGGTAGCTCGGATTGGGGCACAGCACGACATCGCCCGGCGCGGTGATGGCCTGCGCGACGTTGGCGAAGCCTTCCTTGGAGCCGAGCGTGGCGACGATCTGGGTGTCGGGGTTGAGCTTCACGCCGAAGCGGCGGTCGTAATAGGCGGCCTGGGCCTTGCGCAGCCCGGTGATACCGCGCGAAGCCGAATAACGGTCGGTGCGCGGCTTGCCGAGGGTTTCCTTGAGTTTCTCGATGACGTGCGGCGGCGTCGGCAGGTCCGGATTGCCCATGCCCATGTCGATGATGTCGGCACCGGCATTGCGCGCGGCCGCCTTGGCCCGGTTGATCTGCTCGAACACGTAAGGCGGCAGGCGGCGAATGCGGTAGAATTCTTCCATAACAAGGGCTCCCGAACCGCTCGGTGCGGTTGAATCGCTTCTTTTTACCACGGAACCCCAGTGACACCAGCCATGTCGGGGCGGTTTTGCTTACTTCCGGCCGGGAGCGGCCGGGGTTGCGACGGCCTGGCGGTCGCGGGCGGCGATCAGCTCGGCCTGGATCTTGGCCTGTTCGGCCGGCGCCATGGCGGTGCCTTCGCGCGAGGTGGGGAGATCGTGCACGGGGAGATATTCGCCGGGCTGGGCCGGCCGCGCCGGCGCGCCGGCGGGCGTGCCGACCATCGGCAGGTCGGCGATGGTCGAGGCGCAGCCGCCAAGCGTCAGCGCCAGCAGCAGCAACGCTGTCGGCATCCCTGCCCGGCCGCTGTGACCTGCCGGTCCGAATGTCCTGATCCGCTTCACGCCTTGCTCACCTATCCAACCCATTACGCGTTCGTCGCAATGCAGCATAAACCAAAATGGATCGAAACGATTAACGCCCCGCGAACGAGGCAGGCTTGGACCTGCAATATGACAAAACAAAGGGGAGCCGGCGAGCGGGCGCCTTGTCGCAGTGCAACACATCGAATCCTGCGACATCGCGCGAACTGTGCCATCATCCTGCTGCGTGCTGATCTGTCGTCACCGGACATGAAATGAAGTTTGTTGCCCCATGAGTGAAGTCGCAGTCGAAACCAAGGCCCCGAACACCTTCGATCCCGAGGCTTTCGCGTTGAACATCGCCAAGGCGATGGAGAGCAGCGGTCAGGCCCTCGCCGCCTACCTCAAGCCGCGCGAAAACGGCGAGGCGCGCGACAAGCCGCCGAACGAGGTCAACGAGATCATCAAGACCTTCAGCACGGTCGCAAATTACTGGTTGTCCGACGACAAGCGCAGCGCCGAACTGCAGATCAAGCTCGGGCGTGCCTATCTCGATTTGTGGGGTTCGGCGATGCACCGCATGGCCGGCGAAGAGGCCAAGCCGGCGATCGAGCCGCCGCCGCGCGACAAGCGGTTTGCCGACCCGGAGTGGAAATCGAACCAGTTTTTCGACTTCATCATGCAGGCCTACCTGCTGACCACCAAATGGGCGCAGGAACTCGTTGATAACGCCGAGGGGCTGGACGAGCATACCCGCAAAAAGGCCGAATTCTACGTCCAGCAGATCGCCAATGCGCTGGCGCCCTCCAATTTCGTCATGACCAACCCGGAAGTGCTGCGCGAGACGGTGGCGTCCAACGGCAGCAATCTGGTGCGCGGCATGGGCATGCTGGTCGAAGACATCGAAGCCGGCCACGGGTCGCTGCGCATCCGGCAATCCGACCCGGCCAATCTCGAGGTCGGTGTCAACATGGCGACCACCGCGGGCAAGGTGATCTTCCAGAACGAAATCATGCAGCTGATCCAGTATCAGCCGGCCACGGAGAACGTGCTAAGCACGCCGCTTTTGATCGTGCCGCCATGGATCAACAAGTTTTACATCCTCGATTTGAAGCCGGAAAAATCCTTCGTTAAATGGTGTGTCGATCAGGGCATCACGGTGTTTCTGATTTCCTGGGTCAACCCCGACAAGCGGCTCGGCAACAAGACCTTCGAGGACTACATGAAGGAAGGCCCGCTCGCGGCGATGGACGTCATCGAGCAGGTCACCGGTGAAATGACCGTGCACACTGTCGGCTATTGCGTCGGCGGCACCCTGCTTGCCACGACCCTGGCCTGGCTCGCCGAGAAGCGCCGCGTCCGCGTGGCGTCCGCCACCTTCCTGGCCACACAGGTCGATTTCAGCCATGCCGGCGACCTCTTGGTGTTCGTCGATGAGCAGCAGATCTCGGCGCTGGAAAAGGACATGCAGGCCACCGGCGTGCTGGAAGGCAGCAAGATGGCCATGGCCTTCAACATGCTGCGCTCCAACGACCTGATCTGGGCCTATGTCGTCAGCAATTATCTCAAGGGCAAGCAGCCCTCGGCGTTCGACCTGCTGCACTGGAATTCCGACGCCACCCGGATGCCGGCCGCCAACCACTCGTTCTACCTGCGGAACTGCTACCTTGAGAACAAGCTGTCGTCGGGCAAGATGGTAATCGACAACACGCGGCTGGATCTCTCCAGGGTCAAAGTGCCAGTCTATAATCTGGCGACCCGCGAGGATCACATCGCGCCGGCAGAGTCCGTGCTGTACGGCTCGCAATTCTTCGGCGGCCCGGTCAAATACGTGCTGTCCGGCTCCGGCCACATCGCCGGCGTAATCAACCCGCCGGCCGCCGGCAAGTATCAATACTGGACCAACGACGCCAGTCACGCTGAAACGGTCGCCGACTGGATGAAGACCGCGCAGGAACACGCCGGCTCATGGTGGCCGAACTGGCGGGAATGGCTGTCCGGCATCGACGGCGAACAGGTTCCGGCACGCAGCGTCGGCACCGAAGCGCTGCCGCCGCTGGAGGATGCGCCGGGCAGCTACGTGCGGGTGCGGGCGTAGGCCTCCCCCGCTGTCGTTCCGGGGCGCGAGCGCATCGGCGCGAGCGAACCTCAGCCGCTCCATTTGGAGCGGTGGGGAACCTCGACATGGTCAGCGCAAATCAGCCCGGGGTTCCCTTGTCTCCATCGGCCGGCTTCGCCGTCCGATGCATCCCGGAACGACAACAGGGAACGCCGCATTGGCGGCGTCGCATCAATTGTCTATGGTTGCCGCATCGCGCCGGCATTTTCCGCCCAAGCGATTCCTGATCGCCCTCTCCGCGCTCGCGGACCTACCCTCTGAAAGGAACCGCGGATGACGCGCGAATTGTTCTGGCTGACGCTGACCGTGATCCTCACCGGCCTGCTCTGGGTGCCCTATGTGCTGAACCGCATCATGGTGCGCGGCGTGTCGGGCGCCATGGCCAATCCGTCGCGCACCGACAAGCCGCAGGCGGAATGGGCGAACCGGTTGATGTTCGCGCATGACAACGCGATCGAGAACCTGATCGTGTTCGCGCCGCTCGTGCTGATCCTCAACGCCGCCGACGTCTCGACGCCCACCACGGTGCTGGCCTGCGCGGTGTTCTTCTGGTCCCGGCTGGTGCACCTGATCGTCTATACCGCGGGCCTGCCGGTGCTGCGCACCCTCGCCTTCGTGGTCGGTTTCGCCGCCCAGGCCGTCCTCGCCGTCGCCATCCTGCGGCTGGCCTAGGCCTGTAACTCTCCCCGCCCGGCGCGGGGAGAGCTCGAACCCCGAGCGCCCATGCCCGAATTCGCCCATCTGGAAACCGTCGTCCAGGAAATTGCCGAGGAGATGGCCGCGCGGACCGACCGCGGCGAGGTCGCCAGCTATATTCCGGAGCTTGGCAACGTCGACCCCAAACACTTCGCCCTGGTCGTCACCGATGCCGAGGGCAACATGGCGGCCGGCGGCGACGCCGACGTGCCGTTCTCGATCCAGAGCATCTCGAAAGTGTTCACGCTGACGCTGGCGCTCGGCATGGTCGGCGACCGCCTGTGGCGCCACGTCGGCCGCGAGCCGTCCGGCAACGCGTTCAACTCCATCGTCCAGCTCGAGCGCGAGCGCGGCGTGCCGCGCAATCCCTTCATCAATGCCGGCGCCATCGCCGTGACCGACGTGATCCTGTCCGGCCACCAGCCGCGCGAGGCGATCGGCGAGATCCTTCGCTTCATGCAGTTTCTGGCCGGCGATCCCTCCATCATGATCGACGAAAAGGTGGCGGCGTCCGAAAAACGCACCGGCTTTCGCAACACCGCGCTGGCGAATTACATGAAGTCGTTCGGCGTGATCGAAAACCCGGTCGATTTCACGCTCGGCGTCTACTTCCACCACTGCGCGATCTCGATGAGCTGCCGGCAATTGGCGACCGCGGGACGCTTCCTGGCTTATTCCGGGCGCAATCCCTCGACCGGGCTTTCGGTCGTATCCGCGGAGCGAGCGCGGCGCATCAATGCGCTGATGCTCACCTGCGGCCATTACGACGGCTCCGGCGAATTCGCCTACCGGGTCGGCCTGCCCGGCAAGAGCGGCGTCGGCGGCGGCATCCTGGCCATTGCGCCGGGCAAGGCTTCCATTGCGGTATGGGCGCCCGGTCTCGACAAGGCCGGCAATTCGCATCTTGGCCGCATCGCGCTGGAAGCGCTGACCAAGCGGATGGGCTGGTCGATCTTCGGCGTCTAGCACCGCCCAACAAAAAGGGCCGAAACCTGAAAGTTTCGACCCTGACTTGCCTGCGATGGCGACGGTGACGTGGGAGACGATCCGGTGACGGGCATCAGTGGTCGCGGGTCCGCTTGGCATCCTGCTGGATCGCCGCGTCGTGGTACCAGCCTTCGCCGCAGACGGTTGGCGTCACGTGCGGGGCGATCCGTTCGAGATGGCTCCGTGCGTCGTTGCGAAGCCCATGGGCTGCAGCGCGGCCACCGATCGGGAACTGATAGATTTTCGCGCTCTGGTGCGGGGTATTGGTCGGCATCTTTCATCTCTCCTTTCGCATCTGGTTTGCGATTGCTCTGCGCATCAACGCGACAGGCCCCGTTTTAGCAGATGGCGCACTTCATATGTGCGATCTGCCTCGTTAAAAGCAGCAATTGCCGACATTATGCGCAGATCGTCGGGATGCGGGTTCGAGCGGCAGCCTACAATCGCGGATGGTTGCCATTGCACGTAAAGAATGAGCGGTTGGACGGCAGAAAGGTTCCGAAAGAATCCACGCCATCCCCGCAACTGCGCAAAATTTGCACAACGCCACATTGGCAAGCACCCCCGTGCGGATTGTCGCAGGGCATTTTCGTGCACGACTCGGCCAGCATCGCGGCCCCGCCCGTCCGCCAACCAACCACCCTCACGACTTTTCAGGGGCTGGTCAGGCGGACTTTGGCGCTTGGCATATAAAATGCTTTAAAGAAGCGCGGCCGCCGGCGCCGGGTATGTTTGACGCCGGCAGGCCCAGGGAATTCCTCACCCCTCGTAACGTCAACTCATGAGAGATCCGCATGACCAAGTACAAGCTCGAGTATATTTGGCTCGATGGCTACACGCCGGTTCCGAACCTGCGTGGCAAGACCCAGATCAAGGAATTCGATGAATTTCCGACCCTCGAGCAGCTGCCGCTGTGGGGCTTCGACGGCTCCTCCACGATGCAGGCCGAAGGCAGCAATTCCGATTGCGTGCTGAAGCCGGTCCGCGTGTTCCCGGACGGCGCGCGCGAGAACGGCGTGCTGGTGATGTGCGAAGTCATGATGCCCGACGGCAAGACCGCGCACCCGACCAACACCCGCGCCACCATCCTCGACGATGACGGCGCATGGTTCGGCTTCGAGCAGGAATACTTCTTCTACGAGGACGGCCGTCCGCTCGGCTTCCCCGAGGCCGGCTATCCCGCGCCGCAGGGCCCCTATTACACCGGCGTCGGCTACAAGAACGTCGGCTCGATTGCTCGCGAGATCGTCGAAGAACATCTCGACCTCTGCCTCGCCGCCGGCATCAACCACGAAGGCATCAACGCCGAAGTGGCCAAGGGCCAATGGGAATTCCAGATCTTCGGCAAGGGCTCCAAGAAGGCCGCTGACGAAATGTGGATGGCCCGCTACCTGTTGCAGCGCCTGACCGAGAAGTACGGCATCGACATCGAGTATCACTGCAAGCCGCTCGGCGACACCGACTGGAACGGCTCCGGCATGCACGCCAACTTCTCGACCGAGTACATGCGCACCGTCGGCGGCAAGGCCTACTTCGAGGCTCTGATGGCGCAGTTCGGCAAGAACTGGGAAGCGCACATCGAGGTCTACGGTCCGGACAACCACCTGCGCCTGACCGGCAAGCACGAAACCGCGCCGTGGAACAAGTTCAGCTACGGCATCGCGGACCGCGGCGCCTCGATCCGAGTCCCGCACTCATTCGTCAACAATGAGTACAAGGGCTACCTGGAGGATCGCCGTCCGAACTCGCAGGGCGACCCCTACGCCATCGCCTCGCAGATCCTGAAGACCATCTCGGAAGTCTCGACCGAAGGCAAAGCCTCGGCCGCCGCGTAAGCGAAACTTCATCGATACGGAAACGGCCCGGACCAAAGTCCGGGCCGTTTTGCTTGTCGGTAGCCCGGATGGAGCGCAGCGCAATCCGGGAACCAGCCTTCGTGACGGATGGGCCGGCCCCGGATTGTCATCCGGGCTACGGATCACTCCAGCCCGAGCATCAGCCGCATATTCTGCACCGCGGCGCCCGACGCGCCCTTGCCGAGATTGTCGAGCCGGGCGACCAGCACCGCCTGCCCCAGCGCGTCATTGGCAAACACATAGAGCTCCAGCCTGTTGGTCTCGTTGAGCGCCTCCGGCTCGATGCGGCCGTTCTTGATCGCCACGTCATCGAGCGGCATCACCACCACGTTGGCGCTGCCCGCATAGCGTTTCGCGAGCGCATCATGCAGCATTGCGCCGCTCGGCCTGCCGGGCAGCATGTCGAGGTGCAGCGGCACCGACACCAGCATGCCCTGCCGGAAATTGCCGACCGACGGCACGAAGATCGGCCGCCGCGCGAGATGCGAATAAAGCTGCGTTTCCGGCAGATGCTTGTGCTGCAGGTTGAGGCCATAGAGCTCGAAGGCCGGCGCCGAGCCGTCCTCATAGCTCTCGATCATCGACTTGCCGCCGCCGGAATAGCCGCTGACCGCGTTGACGGTCACCGGATGGTCGGCCGGGATCAGCCCGGCATCGACGAGCGGTCGCAGCAGCGCGATCGCGCCCGTCGGATAGCAGCCGGGGTTCGACACCTTCCGCGCCTGGCGGATCTTGTCGGCCTGATCCGGCGCCAGCTCGGCGAAACCATAGACCCAGTCCGGCGCGACGCGGTAGGCGGTCGAGGCGTCGAGTACCTTCGGCCCCTTGGCGCCCATGGCGTCGATCAGCGCCACCGTCTCTTTCGCAGCATCGTCGGGCAGGCACAGGATGACGAGGTCGACCTCCTCCATCAGCGCGCGCTTGGCGGCGACATCCTTGCGCTTGTCGGGATCGATGATCTTCACCGCAACATCGTTCTGGTGCGCCAGCCGCTCGCGGATGCCGAGCCCGGTGGTGCCGGCTGCGCCATCGACGAACACGGTCGGCGTCGCGAGGCGGGTGGCGGTGGCCGGAGCCGTCGTCTTCGTATCGCTGCTCATCACGTGGTTCCTTCCAGGGTCGGCATAGCATCCAATTGTGTCACTTCATCCGCGAACAGCACCGGTCGTAGCACGCGCATCTCGCTGGCCAGCTTTTGCGAAGCCGCATCCGGCTGCACCGACAGCGCGCCCGCCACCGCGGCATAGTCGGCGTCGGATTTGTGCTGGTTCAGCTTGAAGCTGCCCTCGACCTCGTCCACCGTCAGCACGACACCGACAATCGCCTTCTTCATCGCGTCCAACCGCCCGGCCGTCATCTTGCTCGAGCTCCATGGCGGCTTCGGCAACAGCCAGTCTTCGAATTTGCCGGACAGCGCGTCAAGGTGAGAACCCAGTTCATCGTCGCGAAGCCGCCGCACCGGCCCGGTCAGGTGGACCGCCTGATACAGCCAGGTCGGTACCTGGTCCGGCGAGACATACCAGTCGGCGGAGACATAGGCATCGGCGCCGTTCACCGCCATCACCAACGGCGTCGCGCCGTCGGCCAGCCGGAGCAGCGGATTCTGCCACGCCATATGGAAGGCGAGACGCGGCGTGCCGTCGGCGCTGTAATCGAGCGCGAATGGCAGCGCCGAGGCGACCGGCTTGTCGCCATCCCACGCGCACGCCGTGCCGAAGCCGCGCGCGGCTGCAAACGCCAAGGCCGCGGCGCGGTCGGGCTTGAATCGGGGTGGCGTGTACATGGCGGCCTCCTGTCGGGTGAGGAGCCGTCGGATCGGGACTGCGGGGAGTGTCGAGCGATACCGCGGACCAAATCCGGCGGCAGGGGCGACGATCTAAACGCGAACGCCGTTAGCTGCCGCGAGGATGCGGCGGCGGCGGGCGATGATGGTCAACGCGTTGATCATGGGCGCGGTCATAAGACCGCGCCCGGATTTCGTCAAGACGATCAGATCACCGGGCTCCACGGCGCCGGCACCAGACGGTAGCCGCTGCCGTCCTTCTCGACGAAGCCGTTGGCGGGGAACGGATAGTGGAAGCCCTGCACCCGCATCCGGTCGGCGACCAGCATGTCGTAAACCTTGCGCCGCGTCGCCTCCGCCTGCGCCGGATCCTGGTCGAACATCAGGTGCCAGCCGGGATTGGCCACGAACAGCGACGGGTGGTTGGTAACGTCCGACTGGATGAAGACCTTGTCGGAGCCCGACGACAGCACATAGGAGGTGTGGCCCGGCGTGTGACCGACCGATGACACGGCCAGCAGGCCGGGTGCTACGTCCTTGCCCCACTCATAGGGCGTGACCTTCTTCTTCAAACCGGCCTCGAACACCCGGCGGATATTCTTGAACTGGTCGGCCATCCGGCCGGCCGACGCCCGGCTCATCTCGCCGTCGTCCATCCAGTATTTCCACTCCGCCGCCGGCACCAGCACTTCAGCGTTGGGGAACGCCGCCGTGCCGTCGGCGGTGACCAGGCCGTTGATGTGGTCGCCATGGAAATGCGAGATCACCACCATGTCGATCGCCTTGGCATCGAAGCCCGCAGCCGCCATGTTGCTGGCGAACTGCCCGACATTGCCCTTGCTGGAGGCGAAGGCGCCGGGGCCGTTGCCGGTGTCGATCACCACCAGCTTGCCGCCGGTGTTGATGACCAGCGGCGCGAAATGGATGGTCATCTTGTCCTTCGGCATGAAGGCCTTTTCGAGCGCGGCGTTTACTTCGTCCTTCTTGGCGTTGAGCACCAGCGTGTCGGCGAGCGGAAACGTGTTGGCGCCGTCGGAGATGGCGTTCACCTGGGCGTCGCCGATCTTGTAGCGATAGAAGCTCGGCGCCTGCTTGTCGGCGAGCGGCGCGGCAGCTCTCGCAGGCGCGGTCGGGAGCAGCGGTGAAGCGGCGAGCGCAGCAGCGCCGACCAGCGCGTGACGTCGTGACAGTTCCATGATGCAGACTCCGGTGATTCAAGGGGACGCGCGTGGTGGGCGCCATCGGTGGTATCAACAACGGCGCGACCGACTTATTCCGCGGCCGGTCCGTGCCGTCAATTGCGCCAGGCTCAGCCGCGTTGCAACATCAACCCCACGCCATGCGACATGGCGTCGCCGAACAACAACAGCACGCCCGACCACACCAGGGCCGACAGCACATTGGCTGCCTGGAAGCGCCAGTAAGGCATTTCGAAAATGCCGGCGGCCAGGGGCACCGAAGCCCGCAGCGGCCCCGAGAATCGCGCCAGGAAAATCCCCGGCACCCCCCATTTGTTGACGAACGCCTCGCCAAGCGGCAGCAAATTTGGGAATTTCGTCAGCGGCCACACATTGGCGACGCGGTGCTTGTAGTGGGCCCCGATCCAGTACGACAGCCAGTCGCCCAGCGCCGCCCCGATGCCGCCGGCCAGCCAGATCGGCCAGAAGCTGATGCCGCTGGCCCCGATCAGCGCGCCGATCGCCACCAAGGCGCCCCAGGCCGGTATCAGCAGCGAGACGAAGGCCAGCGACTCGCCGAACGCCAGCAACAGCACCACCGGGGCGGCCCAAGCTTGGTGCTGGCGCACGAAATCGATCAGCTCGTGCATCCAGCCTTCCATTCGAAATATTCCCTTCGCGGCCACCCCGCCTGCACGGCGGTACCGCTTAACTTCTGAATGTGAATCCCCATATGAGACGTAGACGGCGGCCCCGATCACAGCAAGTCACATCGCCCACGGCGCGACGCCCTGCCTAGGGACTGGCGGAATGCGACAGCTCCAACGCCTGCTTCCGGGCAAACACGACGGCCGGCGTGACCGTCGGCGGCACCACCCGCCGCGATCCGGTCTCCCAGACTGGTCACATTGGCAACGTAACCGTGGCATAGTTACGGAGCCGATTCGCCAAATGGCGCTCCCGAACGATGAGTCAAGACCTTAACAAACATGTCGAAGCCCTTGAAATCGAATGCTAAAGTGGACCTGTTTGGCGCCGACGCGCCGAAGGCCGCAGCCCCCGCGAAGCCGGCGCCCCGCGCTACATCGGCCGAGGACGGGTATACCGCCGCCGACATCGAGGTGCTCGAAGGTCTGGAGCCGGTGCGGCGCCGGCCCGGCATGTATATCGGCGGCACCGACGAAAAGGCGCTGCACCATCTGTTCGCCGAAGTGATCGACAACTCGATGGACGAGGCACTGGCAGGCCATGCCTCCTTCATCGAAGTGGAACTGGCGGCGGACGGTTACCTCACCGTTTCCGACAATGGTCGCGGCATCCCGATCGACCCGCATCCCAAATTTCCGAAAAAGTCGGCGCTCGAAGTCATCATGTGCACGCTGCATGCCGGCGGAAAGTTCGACTCCAAGGTCTACGAGACCTCCGGCGGCCTGCACGGCGTTGGCGTCTCCGTGGTCAATGCGTTGTCCTCGCTTTGCGAGGTCGAGGTCGCGCGCAACCAGCAGCTTTACAAGATGACCTTCGCTCGCGGCATCCCGCAGGGCAAACTGCAAGACCTCGGCAAGATCCATAACCGCCGTGGCACCCGCATCCGCTTCAAGCCCGACACCGAGATCTTTGGCGACAAGGCGGCCTTCAAGCCGCAGCGCCTGTTCAAGATGGCGCGCTCCAAGGCGTACCTGTTCGGCGGCGTCAAAATCCGCTGGAAGTGCGACCCCGAACTTCTCAAGGGCGTCTCCGACGTCCCGGCCGAGGACGAATTCCACTTCCCCGGCGGCCTCAAGGACTTTCTGGGCGCCGCGATCCACAATGATACGCTGGTGCATCCCGACATCTTCTCCGGCAAGTCCGGCCGCAACGGCGCGCATGGCGCCTGCGAATGGGCGGTGGCCTGGACCGCGGATGCCGACGGCTTCATGTCGTCCTACACCAACACCGTGCCGACGCCGGACGGCGGCACCCATGAGGCCGGCATGCGCAGCGCGCTGCTGCGCGGGCTGAAGGACCACGCCGAGCGCGTCGGCCAGGGCAAGCGCTCCGGCTCGATCACCTCGGAAGACGTCATGGTCGGCGCCGCCGTGATGCTGTCGGTGTTCGTGCGCGAGCCGGAATTCCAGGGCCAGACCAAGGACCGCCTCGCCACCGCCGAAGCGCAGAAGATCGTCGAACAGGCGATCAAGGACCCGTTCGACCACTGGCTGTCCGGAAATCCCGTGCAGGCCAACAAGCTGCTGGAATTCGTGCTGGAGCGCGCCGACGAGCGGCTGCGCCGCCGCGCCGAAAAGGAAACCTCCCGCAAGACCGCGGTGAAGAAGCTGCGGCTGCCCGGCAAGCTCGCCGACTGCACCAATACCGCCACCGAAGGCTCCGAACTGTTCCTGGTCGAGGGCGATTCCGCTGGCGGCAGCGCCAAGCAGGCGCGCGACCGCAAGACCCAAGCCATTCTCCCCCTGCGCGGCAAAATCCTCAACGTGGCCTCCGCCACCAAGGACAAGATCACCGCCAACGCGCAGATCTCCGACCTGTTGCAGGCGATCGGCTGCGGCACCGGCGCGCAGTATCGCGAAGAGGATTTGCGCTACTCCCGCATCATCATCATGACCGACGCCGACGTTGATGGCGCCCATATCGCGTCCCTGCTGATCACCTTCTTCTACCGCCAGACGCCGAAGCTGATCGACGAGGGCCATCTGTATCTGGCCGTGCCGCCGCTCTACCGCATGACGCATGGCAGCAAGACCATCTACGCCCGCGACGAAGCGCATCGCGACGCGCTGCTGAAGAGCGAATTCAACGCCAATGCCAAGGTCGATATCGGCCGCTTCAAAGGCCTTGGCGAGATGATGCCCGCACAGCTCAAGGAAACCACGATGGACCCGGCCAGGCGCACCATGCTGCGCGTCAACCTGGCCGACATCGATCGTGACGGCACCGCGGATTCCGTCGAGCGCCTGATGGGCACCAAGGCCGACGCCCGCTTCGCCTTCATCACCGACAAGGCCGAATTCGCCAGCGACGATCTGCTGGACGTGTAGCAGGAGGATGGCCCGATATCGGCATGGCAGGAAGTGAAACTACCTGCGCCAGTGCCCGTATCTCACCCATGCGCATCCCATTCCTCACCCTCGGGCTTCTCGCCCTGTTCGTCGGCTTGCTCTGGATCGGCCAGGGCACCGGGCTGATCGCCTGGCCACGGTCGAGTTTCATGATCAGCCAGATGCAGTGGGCCTATTACGGTGCTGCGCTGGCGGCATTGGGCATCGGCCTGATGGTGCTGGCTCGACGACCGCCGGCCTGACGCCCCCTTCCCCCGGCTCCCTACTCTTGCGATGATGCCGGCTACGCGCGCGGCAGAACGCGCGACAGCATCGGGGACGAAATCATGACCAGCCAACTGTTTGATCTGGCCGGCCGCGTGGCGGTCGTCACCGGCGGAAATGGCGGCATCGGGCTTGGCATGGCGCGTGGCCTCGCCGCCGCAGGCGCTGCCATCGCCATCGTCGGCCGTAACGAAGCCAAGTCGAACGCCGCAGTCGCTGAACTTGCAGCGATCGGCGCCAGGGCGATCGCCATCGCCGCTGACGTCACCGATCAGGCCGAGGTCGAAGCCATGGTCGCCCATGTGCTGGAGGCCTTCGGCCGGCTCGACATCCTCGTCAACAACGCCGGCATCAACATCCGCAAACCGCCGCACGAACTGGCGCTGGCGGACTGGCGCCAGGTGCTCGATACCAACCTGACCAGCGCCTTCCTGTGCTCGCAGGCGGCGCATAGCGCCATGAAACAGGACGGTGGCGGCAAGGTGATCAACATCGGCTCGATGATGTCGATTTTCGGCGCCAGCTATTCGCCGGCCTATGCCGCCAGCAAGGGCGGCATCGTGCAGTTCACGCGGTCCTGCGCGGTGGCATGGGCGCCCGACGGCATTCAGGTCAATGCGATCCTGCCGGGCTGGATCGACACCGAACTGACGCAGAATGCGCGCCGCGAGGTCGACGGCCTGCATGACAAGGTGCTGGTCCGCACGCCCGCCGCGCGCTGGGGCGCCGCCGACGATTTCGCCGGGATCGCCGTATTCCTCGCCTCCGCCGCGTCGGACTTCGTCACCGGGACGGCGATTCCGGTCGATGGCGGCTTCTCGGTGATGGGGTAGCACCCTAACCACCATCATCTCGATCGAACAGCCGGCTCGTTCCGCGACGCTCTGCTGACGCCAGCGTGGGCGGCCGCTTCAGCGCCCCGGCTGTGTCGGACTCGCAACACATCTCGATCTTGAACGCCTCCAGACGAATGTCGGAGCGTTCTCGCGTTGCCATCTCCCATTACCACCTGTAGTTTTAAACTTGAAGGCGGAACGGTACCGAAGGCACATGACCTTTAGCTGGGGGAGACTGCGAAACACAGGCCCGACCTGGGGCGCGTTGGCTCTTGCCGTTGCCGTGGTGGCAGCCGGCAGTTCACCGGCGGAGGCCGTCTGCACGCCCGCCGCTTCCAGCGCCATCATCGCTACCTGCTCGGGCTCCACCATTAACCAGGGCGGCGGCACCAGCAACAACAGCGACAACGTTCTCTATTTCGGTTACGGGACCGGGATCGAAACCGGTATCACCGTCAATGTGCTCGGCGGGTCCGGAAACTCCGTCGAGGGAACGAGCGTCGGCCTGGCGTTCGGCGACGCCACGATCAACGTCGGTGCCGGGGCTAACGTGATCGGCAACACCGCGATCCGGACCTTTTCGGGCGATGCGTTCGTCACCAATTGGGGGACGCTTACCGGCGGGGACGATGGTATCGCAGCCAGCGGCGCGGCCATTGTCACCAATGAGGGCACCATCTTCGGCGGCCGCTACGGCATCTCTGCCATCGGCGGCGGCTCGTCGGTGTTCAACGCAGGCACCATCTCCGGCGGCAGCGCAGCGATCCGCTTCGGCGGGTCCGGCAACACACTGACGCTGGCGCCGGGCTCGATCATCACCGGCGATGTCCTGGGCACCGGCAACGACACGTTCCAGTTCGGCGGGACCGGCAGCGGCGCGTTCGATATGGCGCAGTTCGGGACGCAGTACAACGCATTCGGCACGATCAACAAGATCGGCAGCTCGACGTGGACGTTGACCGGCTCGGCGAGCGGGTTTACGGGCCCGGTCAACATCAACCAGGGCACGCTATCGATCTCCAACCTCGACGCGGGAAATTTCGATTCGCTCGGCTATGGCATTGTGACCATGGCCGGCGGCACCCTGCGGACCACCGCCACCGGCACGCTGGTCAACGATCTCATCTTTGCACCGGGCGCCAGCACCCTCGCTGCGGCGACCGGCACGACGCTGACGATCGGCACCAAGACCAGCAATTTCATGCTGGACGCCGGCGCCACGGCGGTGTTCGGCACGCCGACCGACGCCGGCACGATCCTGTTCAGCGGCTCGTTCTTCAGCCCGTCGGTCAATACGAGCTCCGCCGTGGTCGTCGCCGGCGGCACGTTGCGGGATTACCAGTCCGGTCTGTGGCAATTACTGTTCGGAACCGGATCGGTCACCGTCAATTCGGGCGCCACGCTCGATTATGCCGACGCGCCCCTGCAGATCATCAACAACCTGAGCGGCGCCGGCACGGTCGATACCGGCGCCACGGGCAGCAACCAGCTGGTGTTGCTGGGCGACCCCGGCCGTACCAATCTGTTCTCCGGCGTTATCGCCGGATCGCATCCGGTGCAGATCGACGGCGGAAGATACATCTTTTCCGGAGCCAACACCTACAGCGGCAATACTTTCATCTGCTCTTGCGCAACCTTGCAGATCGGCAATGGAGGCACCACCGGCTCGATCGTGAGCAGCTTCGTCCTCAACGGCGGCGAACTCACCTTCGATCGCTCCAACACCTATGTGTTCGGCGGCATGATCGTGGACTTCGGCCCCGACGCCGGTCATGTGACCCAGGCAGGCACCGGCACCACGGTGCTCACCGCCGACAACACCTATACCGGCGGCACCACGATCAGCGCCGGCACCCTGCAGCTTGGCAATGGCGGCACCACGGGCGCAATCCTCGGTGACGTCGTCAATAACGGTACGCTGACATTCAACCGCAGCGATGCGTTCGCTTTCAACGGAAGCATCTCGGGCACCGGCGGCATCGCCAAGCTCGGCAGCAATGATGTCACCCTCGGCGGCAGCAACGCCTTTACCGGTGCGATCGACGTGTCCGGCGGCCGGCTGATCGCCGGCAGCGCCACCGCGTTCGGCACGCCGGGTGCCGTCAGTATTGCCGCCGGCGCGACCATCGACCTCAACAATTTCGACGCGACCTTCGGCTCGCTCAGCGGCGCCGGCACCGCGGCGCTGGGATCGGCAACGCTGACCACCGGCGGCAGCAACGCCAGCACGGTTTTCTCCGGCGCCATCACCGGCAGCGGCGGCCTGACCAAGGTCGGCACCGGCAATCTGAACCTGACCGGTATCAGCAACTATAGCGGGCCGACCGCGGTGAATGGCGGCACGCTCAGCGTCAACGGAGCGATCGGTTCGGCGGTCACGGTCAACACCGGCGGCACGCTCGGCGGCAATGGCACGGTCGGCAGCACCACGCTCAACGGCGGCACACTGTCGCCGGGCAATTCGATCGGCCAGCTCACCGTGCAAGGCAACCTCGTCTTCACGGCGGCCTCGACCTACATGGTCGAGGTTGCCGCCGCCGCCGCTGACCGGACCAACGTCACGGGCACCGCGACGCTCGGTGGCGCCACGGTGATCGCCAACTTCGTTTCCGGGACCTATGTCGTGCGGCAATACACCCTCATCAATGCTGCTGGCGGTGTGCTCGGAACGTTTGGCAACCAGGTGACCACCAATCTGCCGGGCAGCTTCAAGACCAGCCTTTCGACCGACACCAACAATGCCTACCTCAACCTGACGCTGGACTTCACGCCGACGCGCAACGGCGGGCTCAATGTCAACCAGACCCGTGTCGCCAATGCGCTGACTGGCTTCTTCGATCGCACCGGCGGAATTCCGTTGGTGTTCGGCGGCCTGTCGCCGGCCGGCCTGACGCAGGTCTCCGGCGAGCCCGCGGTGGCTGCGCAGCAGTCGACCTTCGAGGCGATGAACCTGTTCCTCGGCCTGATCAGCGACCCTTTCATTGCCGGCCGCGGCGATGGCCCGTCGCGTAACGGGTCCGCCTCGGCTTTCGCCATGGAGCCACAGGCCTATGTTGCAAGCGGCCGCAAACGCCCGGCGTCCGAACACGACGCCTATCGGCTGATGACCAAGGCCCCGCTGCCCGCCTTCACACCAGGCTGGAGCGTTTGGACGTCCGGATTCGGCGGCGCACAGACCACCGACGGCAACGTCGGGCTCGGCTCCAACACCACCACCAGCCGGCTCGCCGCCGGCGCGGTCGGCGCCGATTTCCGCTTCTCGCCGGACACGCTGGCCGGCTTCGCCATGGCGGGCGGCGGCAGCACCTTCAATATCAACGGCCTGGGCGGGGGGCGATCCGACCTATTCCAGGCGGGGGGCTTCATCCGTCACAATTCCGGCCCGGCCTACCTCACCGCCGCCGCCGCCTATGGCTGGCAGGACGTCACCACGGAGCGCTCGCCGGTCGGCGCAGGCCCGGCCCAGCTTCGTGCGCAGTTCGACGTCAATTCCTGGTCCGGACGCGTCGAGGCCGGCCGCCGCTTCGCGCCGCCTTGGGCCGGGCCTTCGGCGGGCGTCACGCCCTATGCTGCAGGCCAGTTCACCACCTACGACGCCCCCGCTTATAGCGAACAGAGCGTCGCCAGCGGCGGCATGTTCGCGCTGAACTATCAAGCCGCGAGTGTCACCGCGGCCCGCTCCGAACTCGGCCTGCGCACCGACGCGTCATGGGCTGTGAGCGACGCGCGCCTCACCTTGCGCGGCCGCGCCGCCTGGGCACACAATTACACCACCGATCGGGCTTTGACGGCGACGTTCCAGTCGTTGCCCGGCGCAAGCTTCATCGTCAACGGCGCTGCACCCGCGCGCGATGCCGCCCTCACCACCGCCGCCGCCGAGATTAAATTCTCCACCGGCATCGCCATTGCCGCAATCTTCGAAAGCGAGTTCTCCGAAGCAACCCGCTCCTACGCCGGCAAAGGCGTGGTGCGTTACGCTTGGTAGCCCGGCGGTTACAAACAGTTCGATCGGCGCTCTGGCCCAATGAGACTTGAACTTGGGACTTGGGACGCGGGGAGATGGCGCGTGACGGCCAAAACGGTAAGGTTTCCCGTGGTTGCTGGCCCAGCCGCGTCGGACTTCGTCACCGGCACGGCGATTCCGGTGGATGGCGGTTTTTCGGTGATGGGGTAACGACTTTGCACGCGGACTCTGCCATCAAATTGTCCGTAATCCGGCGTCAAGCAGCCGGCACGTTGCCACCACCGAGGAGACGACTTTGAAACTCATCTTGCTGACAGCCGCGCTGCTGATTCCGGCCTCCGCCGGCCTGGCGCAGGATGCCGCGCCGTCTCCGTCGCAAGCCCCGGCTGTCCGTGCCGCCCCGCCCGCGATGCGCAAGCCGGCTCCGGTCAACGCCGCTGCGCCAGCGCCGAAAGCACCCTCCATCACGGAGATCAGCCAGATTGACGGCATCCGCCAGGTCGATGCGGCAACCTATGAGATCGATGGCAAGTCACCGAACGGCACGATGGTGATGCTACGCATGAACGCCTTCGTGATGCAGGATCTCGGTCGACGGCTGGGCACCTTCGGGCCCTGATGCCCCCATCACGCAAGCGATTCCGCAGAGCCATCGGCATCTCAAAACCGAAGTGACTTTCCATGCACAAGACCATCGCCCTCGCCGCCCTGTTTTGCGCGTCAACCGCCGCCGCACAGCAGCCGGCGCCACGGGGCGCCCCGATCGCTTCGATCAATGACGGCCTGATCAAATGCCTGTCGATTCCGGACGGGACCAAAGCGCGGCTGGATTGCTACGACGCCGTGATTGCGCCCTTGTCGAAGACCAAGCCCACATCGAGGGACGTCGCGGCCTGCCGGTACTATACCGAGCAGGACCAGCGGCTGGCCTGCTTCGACGACTTCGCACACAGCATCCCGCAATATTCAAGGCGCTGATCGCCCGCCGACAGCGCGGGACGTGCCGAACAGCCGTCACTTCCCCTGAAACGCCGCCATTTTCGCCCCGGATGGCGTTTCCCGCATTGACTTTGGCCCATTCCCGCCTATCTTCCGCTGCGACGCGGCCCGGTATCGAAACGCGATACCTCGAGTAAGCCGCCTGTCTGCGCCCTTTGATTCCCCGTGCATTTTAGCGTGCCGCTCCGGGGTAAAGCGCGACAGTGTTTTCCGTGAATCCAAGCGGCGGTTTCTTCCAGAGGCATGGTCCCGAAAAGAGGTCTTTCCGGTTTTCGGCAGAGATCATGCCCCCATAACAGAGGCTCAATGTCCTTTTCCCATCTCGGCCTGTCCGACAAGGTTCTCGCCGCCGTCGCGGCCACCGGCTACACCACGCCCACCCCGATCCAGGAACAGGCGATCCCCCATGTGCTCGCACGCAAAGACGTGCTCGGCATCGCCCAGACCGGCACCGGCAAGACCGCGGCCTTCGTCCTTCCCATGATGACCATGCTGGAAAAGGGCCGCGCCCGCGCCCGGATGCCACGCACCCTCATCCTCGAACCGACCCGCGAGCTCGCGGCCCAGGTCAAGGAGCAGTTCGACAAATACGGCGTTGGCCAGAAGCTCAATGTCGCGCTCCTGATCGGCGGCGTCTCGTTCGGCGACCAGGACACCAAGCTGACCCGCGGCGTCGACGTGCTGATCGCCACCCCTGGCCGGCTGCTCGACCACACCGAACGCGGCGGCCTGCTGCTGACCGGCGTCGAATTGCTGGTGATCGACGAAGCCGACCGCATGCTCGACATGGGCTTCATCCCGGACATCGAGCGGATCTGCAAGCTGGTGCCGTTCACCCGCCAGACGCTATTCTTCACCGCGACGATGCCGACCGAAATCCGCCGCATCACCGAAACCTTCCTGCACAACCCGGTGAAGATCGAGGTCTCCAAGCCGGCCTCCACCGCGATCACCGTGACCCAGTCACAGGTCGCTGTTGGCCGCGAGCCGCACGAGAAGCGCGAAGCGCTGCGCGCCCTGATGCGCGACGCCACCGACCTCAACAATGCGATCATCTTCTGCAACCGCAAGCGTGAAGTGGCGCTGCTCGCCAAGTCGCTCGAGAAGCATGGTTTCAGCGTCGGCGCGCTGCATGGCGACATGGAGCAATCGGCCCGCACCGCAGCCCTCGACCAGTTCCGCAAGGGCGAGCTGCCGATCCTGGTGGCCTCCGACGTCGCCGCCCGCGGCCTCGACATTCCCGCCGTCAGCCACGTCTTCAATTTCGACGTCCCGCATCATCCCGATGATTACGTCCATCGCATCGGCCGCACCGGCCGCGCCGGACGCTTGGGCACTGCGATCTCGCTGGTCGCCCCTTCCGACGTCAAGTCGATGGCCGCGATCGAGAAACTGATCGGCCAGCCGATCCCGAAGGCCGAGAGCGGCGTCAGCATCAATGAGCCCGTCGACGGTCCGATCGCCAGCGAAGCCTCATCCGCCGAGCCGGCCCGTCCCGCTCGCCAGCGCACCGGCAACCGCGAAGCCAATGCCGAGCAGCCGCGCAGCGCCGGCCGGGGCCGCGACCACGCCCGTGGCGGCAAGCGCGAAGGTTCGGGCAACCGGGAAGCCGGTGCGAAGCGCGAACCGTCGGGCGAGCGCAAGCCGCGCCGCGAGCGCGAACCGCGCCGGTCGGAGGCCGGCGAACGCGAGATCCGCCCCGCCGCCGCGGTGCAATCAAGGATTGCGGAACCTTCTTTTACCGCTCCAGTGCCACCGGCGCCGTCGCGTACTCCTTCCATCGGCCGTGCCGAGGCGCCGCGTTCGCGTCGAGAGGAGGCGGCTGAACCGGCCGATCACTCGCATCTCCCGGCCTTCCTGCTGCGCCCCGTCCGGGCTCGCGTCTAAGTAGAGTTGCACCCTCGTTTACCGGTCCTTCATCCCCGTCGCCTACTCTGAATGCGTATTTTAATTAAAGCGCATTTGTACATTTCGGCAATGTCGCCGATAGGCGACGGGGGCACAGAACGTGACCGCTATAACGGATGATCAGGAACGGACCCTCGGTTTCGCCGACATCGCGCTCGGCCAGATCAAGTCGCTCCGTCAATTGGCGATCCCGCGCAATTACGAGATCTGGTACGTCTATGCGACGGGCTACAATTCGTCGCTGAACCGCGTGATCAACGAGACGCTGGCACGCAACGGCTGCCTGACCGAGGTCGATCTCGACCAGATTCACGACACCTATTTATCGCAGGTCCGCAGCACCGACCGCATCGATCACGTCGGCGCCCGCGTTATCAGCGAAATCGATGACGTCATGGCGCTGATCAACGACGCCCTTGGCCTGACCGAAAGCTTTGGCGCGACGCTGCAGGGGGCCAGCGAAACGGTGTCCCTGGCCAAGGACCGGGACCAGTTGAAGGCGGTGATCGAGGGCCTGGTGAAGTCCACGCGCGAGACCCGCGACGCCAACAAGGCGCTGGAAGAGCGGCTCAACTCCTCCAAGAGCGAAGTCTCGAACCTGCAGAAGAACCTGGAAGCGATCCGGGCCGAGACCCTGAACGATCCGCTCACGGGCCTTGGCAACCGCAAATATTTCGACCGCGCCCTGTCTTCCATGATTGCGATCTCGCATCAGCAGAAGGAGCCGCTGTCGCTCCTGATGCTCGACATCGACCATTTCAAATCCTTCAACGACAATTACGGCCACCTCACCGGCGACCAGGTGCTGCGCCTGGTCGGCCAGTCGCTGAAGCAGACCATCAAGGGCGCCGATATAACGGCGCGCTATGGCGGCGAGGAATTCGCCGTCGTGCTGCCCAATACATCGCTGCGCCAGGCCCTGACCGTGGCCGACCATATTCGCCGCGCGGTGATGTCGAAGGAACTGAAGAAAAAATCGACCGGCGAAATCCTTGGTCGCGTCACCATCTCGATCGGCGTCTCGCTGCTTCGGGAAGGCGATGAAATGGACTGCCTGATCGGGCGCGCCGACGCCTGCCTCTACGCCGCCAAACGCAACGGCCGCAATCGCGTGATCTGTGAAGTCGATCCGGAATATTCGGCGGAGATACAGGTGCAGGTGGCTTAGGCGCTGAGCCCTCGATCTAACTCGAGGATTTGCGCGTCTTCGCCTTCTTGGCCTTCTTCGCAACCTCCCCCTTAACCGCCACTTTGCGCACCCTGTTCCGCTTCACCCGCGCCGCGCGCTCCGCGGCGACGTGGGCCGTCCGCGCCCATTCGGTGACTTCATCAGGCTCGTCGTACAATCGCTCCGGCAATTGCCAGTACGAGCCGATGGTTCGCACCTTGCCCTTCATTTCGTAGCTGAACGGCCCGCAGCCCTCCGCCTCGAAGCGCGGAATGCTGTTCTCGTCGGCACGCAGATAGATGGCGTCGCGCAACACAAGCGCGAAGTTCACGTCGTCAGCGGACACGCCGTAGCCGGAGAACATCCGGCGTATCACGACCGGCCCGAAGCCGGCGAACAGCTCGATGAGGAAATCGCGGTCCATGAGGGAAGTGTAGGATGCCGTTGGCGATCGAGGAAGCGATCAACCCGAATGTCGTCCCGGCAAGCGAGCTTGCGAGCGCAAGCCGGGATCCATAGCGTCTGTCTGGTCGGTGAAGCGTCGTAGCCTAATCCTGTGCGATCAACAGGCTCGGAGTGTATGGGTCCCTGTGTAGTCAGGATCTGTCATGATGGGGTGCGGGCGGTATGCCGTTGGGTCCCAGGTCGAGAAGACCGTGATCCGGCTCGGCACCCGCCCGCTTCGCTAATACCCACACCTGAACAGTTGATCGAGGCCGTCTGCGGCGGACCTCGCAGCACAGGGACAGGCCCCATGAAGATACATCCTGGCTTCGTTGGAATCGATATCTCGAAGGATTTTCTTGATATGTACGACGGCAGCGTCGGCGCGGTCCGCCGCGTCGATAACGGCCCGGAAGCGATCGAAGGCTTGCTCGCCGGGTGGTCCAGCAGCGACGTATTCGTGCTGTTCGAGGCCACAGGCCGTTACGACAAGGCACTGCGCCACGCCTTGGGCGCCGCCGGCATCGCCTTTGCCCGGGTCAATCCGGCTCGCGCCCGCGATTTCGCCCGCGCCGCGGGCTTCCTCGCCAAGACCGACGCCATCGATGCGCGGATGCTGGCCGCCATGGCGCAGTGCCTGCGCCCCGGCGCCGATGGCATGGCCGATCCAGCACGCGAGCAGTTGGCCGAGTTGCACAAGCGCCGCGACCAGCTCGTTGCCTTCCGCAAGCAGGAACGCACCCGTCTCAAGGGCGCCAAGGATCTGGCCGCGAGCCTCTCGGCCCACATCGCCTGGCTCGATGCGGAGGTCCGGAACTTCGACCGGCAGATCGCCACCCTGATCGCACAGCAGCAGGCGTTGCATAATGCCCGGCGCCTGATGCAGTCGGTGCCGGGCATCGGCCCGGTGTGCTCGGCCACGTTGCTGGCGTTGATGCCCGAGCTTGGCTCACGCTCGCCCAAGGCCATCGCGGCCTTGGCGGGACTGGCGCCATTCAACACCGACAGCGGCAAGTTTCGCGGTACCCGGCGGATTCACGGCGGCCGGCGCAGGGTTCGCGAAGCACTCTACATGGCGGCAGTGTCTGTCACCCGGACGAGATCGCGCTTCGCACAGACCTACCAGGCGCTGCGAAAAGCCGGGAAGCCGGCCAAGGTCGCTCTCATTGCCGTAGCCAGAAAACTGCTGCTCACCCTCAACGCCATCATCAGGGAACAACAGCCCTTCCGCGCGTGATGGGCAAATTACAGTTGCCGAATCGGCGTTCGCTTCGCGAACTTGTCCGGGACGACATACGGAGAGTGCTTCTCAATCCAGCTTGGCCGCCGTCAGTTGCACCGACTCGCCGCAGCCGCAGGCGCCGGTCTGGTTGGGATTGTTGAAGATGAACTGCGACTGCATCTTGTCGGACTTGTAGTCCATCTCGGTGCCGAGCAGGAACAGCACCGCCTTCGGCTCGACCAGGATCTTGACGCCCTTGTCCTCGACCACTTCGTCGGTGGCGCGGATGTCGTGGGCGTATTCCACCGTGTAGGACTGCCCGGCACAGCCGCCATTCTTGATGCCGACACGCAGGCCGACGATTTCGGAATCGGCGCGTTTCGTCAGTTCCTGGATCCGGGTCGCCGCGGCATCGGTGAGCCGCATCACCTGCGGGCGAGGACGGGGCTTGGGCTTCGCACTGGGTGTTGTGGGGGTCATGTTGGTCATGTGTTCAGTCCTTACGGCCCTTCAAGGCCGCCATTGCCGTCTCACGCAAACGCAACGTCACCACATATTCAGAACGAGGCGCGCCTCGTCGGTCATCCGGTCCGGCGTCCAGGTCGGTTCCCAGACGATGTTGACGGTGACGACACCGACGCCGGGCACGCTGGCCACGGCGTTCTCGACCGTCATCGGCAGTTCTTCCGCGGCCGGGCAGTTCGGCGTCGTCAGCGTCATCTCGACTTCGACGCTGCGATCGTCCTTGAGGTCGACCTTGTAGATCAGGCCGAGCTCATAGATATCGGCCGGAATTTCCGGGTCATACACCGTCTTCAGGGCCGCGACGATCTCGGTGCCGAGACGCTCGGTCTCGTCGGCCGACAGCGCCGAGGTGGTCTGCATCTGGCTGGACTTGATGTCCGTGTCCGCAGCAACAGTTTTGGCTTCGGCGGTGTCGGTCATGAAAACAACTCCTGGGCCTTGATCAGCGACTGCGTGAGGTGGTCGATCTCGTCGCGGGTATTGTACATCCCGAATGAGGCACGGCATGTCGCCGTCACCTTGAATCGCTCCATAAGCGGCATCACGCAATGCGTCCCTGCCCGCACCGCGATGCCCTGGCGGTCGATCACCGTGGCGATGTCATGCGGATGCGCGCCTTCGATGGCAAACGAGATCACCGGGCCCTTGTTCTTCGCCGAACCAAGGATGCGCAGCGAGTTGATCTCGCGTAGCCGGCCTTCGGCGTAGGTCAGAAGATCGTGCTCGTGCGCAGCGATGCGCTCCTTGCCGATCGAATTGACGTAGTCGATCGCAGCCCCCAGGCCGATCGCCTCGACGATCGCCGGCGTGCCGGCCTCGAACTTGTGCGGCGGATCGCCATAGGTGACCCATTCCTGCGCCACTTCGCGGATCATCTCGCCGCCGCCGGCATAGGGCCGCATCGCGACCAGATGCTCGTATTTGGCGTACAGCACGCCGATTCCGGTCGGGCCGTACAGCTTGTGGCCGGTGAAGACGAAGAAGTCGGCATCCATCGCCTGCACGTCGATCGTCATATGCACGGCCGACTGGCTGCCGTCGACCAGCACCGGGATGCCGCGGGCATGCGCCATCTTGATGATTTCGGCGACCGGCACCACGGTGCCGAGTGCGTTCGACATCTGCGTGATCGCGACGATCTTGGTCTTGTCGGTCAAGAGCTTCTCGAACTCGTCGATCAGGAAGTTGCCTTCGTCATCGACCGGCGCCCACTTGATCACGGCGCCGTGTCGCTCGCGCAAAAAGTGCCACGGCACGATGTTGGAATGATGCTCCATGATGGAGAGCACGATCTCGTCGCCGGCCTTGATGTTGACGCCGCCCCACGACGACGCGACGAGGTTCAGCGCGTCAGTGGCGTTTTTGGTGAAGATGATCTCCTCGGGCCTGCCGGCGTTGAGGAAGTGCTGAACCTTGGTGCGCGCGCCTTCATAGCCTTCGGTCGCCGCATTGGCGAGGTAGTGCAGGCCGCGGTGCACGTTGGCGTATTCGGTCTTGTAGGCCAGCATCATGCGATCGAGCACGGCGTTCGGCTTCTGCGCCGAGGCAGCGTTGTCGAGATACACCAGTTGCTTGCCATAGACCTTCATCGCCAGCGCCGGGAAATCCGCGCGGACCAGATCGACGTCGTAGGAACCGTTGGAGACGGCGGGGTGCAGATCCATG
The DNA here is from genome assembly GCF_007018645.1 of Tardiphaga sp. vice154. Taxonomy (NCBI): domain Bacteria; kingdom Pseudomonadati; phylum Pseudomonadota; class Alphaproteobacteria; order Hyphomicrobiales; family Nitrobacteraceae; genus Tardiphaga; species Tardiphaga sp. vice154. Next base: position 2,966,923 of record NZ_CP041399.1, on the reverse strand, counting down.
CTCATGCCCTTGCTGCCAGCCAGCGCTCGGCGGCCGATATCGCCAGTTCACGCAGATCGTCGTTGACGATCGATTCGATGGCCTCGCCGACGAACGCCTGGATCAGCAGCGCCTGCGCCTGCTTCTCGGTCATGCCGCGGGCGCGCAGATAGAACAGCAGGCTGTCGTCGAGCGCGCCGGTGGTGGCGCCGTGGCCGCACTGCACGTCGTCGGCAAAAATCTCCAGCTCCGGCTTGTTGTAAGCCTCGGCCTCGTCGGACAGCAGCAGCGCGCGCGTCATCATCTTGGCGTCGGTTTTCTGCGCCGGCTGATGCACGTTGATGCGGCCCTGGAACACCGAACGGGTGCTGTCGTCGAGCACCGCGCGAAACACTTCGCGGCTCGCGCAGTTCGGCGCCACGTGATTCATGACCAGCGTGGTGTCGGCATGCTGGCGACCGTTCAGCAGGTTGACGCCGTTGGTCTCGACCTGCGCGTGCTCGCCATGGATGCCGATCACCGCCTGGTAACGGCTGACGATGGTACCGGTATTCATGCCAAAGGTGTTGAAGTGTGCCTTGTGGCCGAGCGTGATGACCTGCGACGAGATATTGAACGCCTCGCGGCTGTCCTCGGTGAGACGGACATGGTCGAGCCGTGCGCCGTCGCCGATATGGACCACCAGCGAGTCGTGGACCTGATAGATGTCCGCGCCTTCGGCGCAGATGTAGCTCTCCACCAGGGTCGCCGCAGCGTCCTTGCCGAGCGACAGCATCGAGCGCGTGAACATCGCGGACGGCGCGCCGCCGCTGGCGATGTGGATCACATGGATCGGTTGGGAGATCCGGGCGCCATCCGCCACGGCAATCACGACACCATCCGTCATCATCGCGCTGTTGAGCGCGATCATCGGATTGGTTGTATCCATCGCGAACAGCTGCGCGTGAAGCGCGGCGTTGTCGGTCTCGAGGACATCGCGCAGGGTGAGGATGCTGAGACCGGCATCGAGCCGGCCTATGTCCGAAAGCTTTGGCGCAAACACGCCATCGACCAGCACCAGCTTGCGCACGCCGTCGATCGCATGCAGCTCCAGCGCTTCGGTGGCGCGCAGCAGCGCGGCGGCATCCGGCGCCGCCGCCAGCGGCAGCACGGCGCGCATCAGCACGCGCAAATCGGTGTATTTCCAGTCCTCGATCCGCCGGTGCGGCAGGCCGATCCGCTCATAGGCCTCGAAGGCCTGACGGCGGGTGTCGGCAACCTTGCCTGCGCCGGGCAGTCGCGGGCGCGCGAGGGCAAATGCCTCGCCTAGCGCCGTGCCTGTATCTGTCTTTGCCAATGCTACGTTCATCACAAAATCCGTTCGTGCGCTGCTTAAGCGGCCACGTCCTCATACTGCGCGTAACCGGTGGCTTCGAGCTCGAGCGCCAGTTCCTTGCCGCCCGACTTCACAACCCGGCCCTTCGACATCACGTGGACGACGTCCGGCACGATGTAGTTCAGCAGGCGCTGGTAATGCGTGATCACGACCATTGCGCGCTCCGGCGAGCGCAGCGCGTTGACGCCGTCGGCGGCGACGCGCAGCGCGTCGATGTCGAGGCCGGAATCCATTTCGTCGAGGATGCACAGGCTCGGCTGGAACAGCGCCATCTGCAGCACTTCATTGCGCTTCTTCTCGCCGCCGGAGAAGCCGACATTGACGCCGCGCTTCAGCATGTCCATCGGGATGTTCAGCGAGGCCGCAACTTCGCGGACCTTCTTGAGAAAATCCGGCACCAGGAATTCGCTTTCGCCGCGCGCCTTGCGCTGCGAATTGAGCGCGGTGCGCAGGAAGTTCATGGTGGTCACGCCGGGAATTTCGACCGGATACTGGAACGCCAGGAACACGCCCTTGGCGGCGCGCACGTCGGGCGCCATGTCCAGCAGGTCTTCACCCTTGAACAGGATCTCGCCGCCCGTCACTTCATATCCCGGCTTGCCGGCGATGACGTGTGAGAGCGTCGACTTGCCGGAGCCGTTCGGCCCCATGATGGCGTGCACTTCGCCGGGGTTCACGGTGAGCGTCAGGCCGTGGAGGATTTCATTGTCCTCGACACGAACCTGCAGATTGTTGACTTGAAGCAATGCGGTCATCGTTAGCTATCCTTCTTGCCCGGCGCGCTAGTTTCAGGCGGCGCTGCGGCATACACGTTCGATTTGGGCGGGCTAGCGGAATTCGTTGAGCCCAACAGACTGAATAGTTCTCCGTAGGGCGACAGCAGCAGAACAAAGAAACCCAGTGCTCCGAACCCGCAGATCGTTCCCCCTAGGACCCTCGCGTTTTCCAGACCAACGACGCCACCGAAGAGTGCGACGATCGCGCCTGAAAACGCCAGGAACAACGTGATTGCAAACGGAAGACCCAGAACAAATCCAAGTATCTTCCGCATGTTGTCACCCCACGCTTCCTTCCAGCGAGATCGAGATCAGCTTCTGCGCTTCCACAGCGAATTCCATCGGGAGTTGTTGCAGCACGTCCTTCACGAAGCCGTTGACCACGAGACCGACGGCCTCTTCCTGCGACAGTCCGCGCTGCACGCAGTAGAACAGCACATCTTCCGAGATCTTGGACGTGGTCGCTTCATGCTCGAACAGCGCCGAGGAGTTCTTCGCTTCGATGTACGGCACGGTATGCGCGCCGCACTTGTCGCCGATCAGCAGCGAGTCACACGCGGTAAAGTTGCGCGCGTTGGTCGCCTTGCGGTGCGCGGTGACGAGGCCGCGATAGGTGTTCTGCGACACGCCGGCGGCGATGCCCTTCGAGATGATGCGGCTCGTTGTGTTCTTGCCGAGGTGGATCATCTTGGTGCCCGAATCGACCTGCTGGTGGCCGTTCGAGATCGCAATCGAGTAGAACTCGCCGCGCGAATCGTCGCCGCGCAGGATGCAGCTCGGATATTTCCAGGTGATCGCGGATCCCGTTTCGACCTGGGTCCAGGAAATCTTGGAACGGTCGCCGCGGCAGTCGCCGCGCTTGGTGACGAAGTTGTAGATGCCGCCCTTGCCCTCGGCATTGCCGGGATACCAGTTCTGCACCGTCGAATACTTGATCTCGGCATCGTCATGGGTGACGAGCTCGACCACGGCGGCGTGCAACTGGTTCTCGTCGCGCTGCGGCGCGGTGCAGCCTTCGAGGTAGCTGACGTAAGCGCCCTTGTCGGCGATGATAAGCGTGCGTTCGAACTGGCCGGTATTGCGCTCGTTGATGCGGAAATAGGTCGAAAGCTCCATCGGGCATTTCACGCCCGGCGGCACGTAGACGAACGAGCCGTCGGAGAACACCGCAGAGTTCAGCGTGGCATAGTAGTTGTCGGAGGTCGGCACCACGGTGCCGAGATACTTGCGCACCAGTTCGGGATGCTCACGGATGGCTTCCGAGATCGGCATGAAGATCACGCCGGCCTGCTTCAGCTCCTTCTGGAAGGTGGTGGCGACGGACACCGAATCGAACACGGCATCGACCGCGATGCGGCGCTCGCCTTCAGGGCGCACCACGCCTTCGAGCATCTCGACTTCGCGCAGGGGTATGCCGAGTTTCTTGTAGGTCTCGAGGATATCCGGATCGATCTCGTCCAGCGAGCCGATCGTCTTCTTCGGCTTCGGCGCCGAATAGTAATAGAGATCCTGGAAGTCGATCTTCGGGTAGCCGACGCGCGCCCAGGTCGGCTCTTCCATCGTCAGCCAGCGCCGATAGGCCTCGAGCCGCCACTGCAGCATCCAGTCCGGTTCGTTCTTCTTGGCGGAGATGAAGCGGACGATTTCTTCCGACAGCCCTTTCGGGGCCTTGTCGGACTCGATGTCCGTGACGAATCCATAGCGATATTGATCGACATCGATCTGGCGAACCCGATCGACGGTCTCTTGTACGGCAGCCATTTTACCCTCCGCTCGCGGTTTCAAGGACCGCGGTGGATCAATTAGAAAACTTGTACGCTTCTTTACGATGTTCCCAAGAGGAAATCACCTGCTTAGAACCGTTCGAGCTGTGTTTCGTCGCTCTGTCTAAGTAGGGTGCCGGATAGCTTTCGCCAAGCCTCCAGACAACGATCGACGTCGCTTTCGGTGCTGGACCAGCCCAGACTGAGCCGCACGGCGGCCTGGGTGTACTCCGGACCGTACCCCATCGCCTGCAGAACGTGCGACGGCTGGACCTTGCCCGAAGAACAGGCAGACCCGGACGACACCGCGATACCTTCAAGGTCGAAGCCGATCACGGCGGTCTCCGCCCGCAGGCCGGCGACGCCGAACAGCGTCGTGTTCGGGAGCCGCCGGACCGAATCGGAGAACACCATCGTGCCCCGAATCTGCCGCAGCCCGTCCTCGAGCCGCTGACGTAGTCCGGCTAAGCGCTCCATCTCACTTATACCAGCCATGGCGGCCTTTACGGCAGCGCCGAAGCCGGCGATGCCGGGGACGTTCTCGGTCCCGGCCCGACGCCCCAATTCCTGGCCACCGCCGCGCAGCAATGCGTCCAGCCCCGCAACGCCGTCCGCCAGCACCAGCGCGCCGACACCCTTGGGGCCTCCGACCTTATGTGCAGAAACCGATAGAAGATCGGCTTGCAACAGCTTGATATCGATTGACATCTTACCGAACGCTTGCACCGCATCGACGTGCAGCAAGCCACCCGCCTGATGAACCAGTTCCGCGATCTCGGCGACCGGCTGCAGCGCGCCGGTTTCATTGTTGGCCAGCATCACCGACACCAGCGTCGGCGGACCGCCGGCCAGCAGCACGCGCAGTCCATCGGGGTCAATCACGCCGTCCCGGCCAACGCCCAGAACCTCGATGGCTTCTGGCGCAAACCGCCCGCCGGCCAGCACCGAGGCGTGCTCGATCGCCGACACGATCAGCCGCTCCACCGGGCTGCCCGGCTTGCGGAACGGTCCCGGCGTCAGCGCCAGCACGTTGGCCTCGGTGCCGCCGGAGGTGAACACGACGTTGCGCGAATCCGCCCCGACCGCCGCCGCGACCGCATGGCGGGCGTCCTCGACCAGCCGGCGCGCCTGCCTGCCCTCGGCATGGACGGAAGATGGATTGCCAGCGAGATCCCAGGCCCCCGACATTGCCACACGCGCCTCGGGGCGCAGCGGCGTGGTGGCGTTCCAGTCGAGATAGACGCGCGCACGGGCCAATGAGTTCGATGCCTTCTTTTTGGTTTGATGAGATGGCGGGCGCATGTTCGCGCTTCGCCATCATAGGTTCAATTGTTGGCGAAAACCTGTCGATCCACTCTAGCGCGGCGGGAAGGGAAACCCGACCCTAAAACGCCGCGGTCGCTGTTTTCCGCGTTGACGCAGTGCAACATCGCCCCTAACAGTCCGCCCTCTCGAAAAGCTAAGCCCGTCCAGGCGCAGCCTCGTTCAGCGCTGGAGGCGCCGCGTGACCATGACCATGACCTTCGCCGATCTCGCTTTGGCGCCGCTCCTGCTACAGGCACTGTCCGAGCAAGGCTATACCAACCCTACTCCGATCCAGGCCCAATCGATCCCGATGCTGTTGCAGGGCCGTGACATGCTCGGCATGGCTCAAACGGGCACCGGCAAGACCGCGGCCTTCGCGCTGCCGCTGCTGCATCGCCTGGCAGCAAATCCCCGCCCGGCGCCCAAGGGCGGTGCCCGCGTCCTGGTGCTCGCGCCGACGCGCGAACTGGTTTCGCAGATTGCGGTGGGCTTCGAGACGTTCGGCCGCCATCTGCAGCCGCGCGTGACGACGATCTTCGGAGGCGTCAGCCAGTTCCACCAGGTCAATGCGCTTGAGACGGGCGTCGATATCATCGTGGCGGCGCCAGGGCGCCTGCTGGATCTGATCGAACAGGGCCTCTGCGACCTTTCAGGACTTGAAGCTCTGGTGCTGGACGAGGCCGACCAGATGCTCGACATGGGCTTCGCCAAGCCGATCGAACGCATTGTCGCGACCCTGCCGAAGGATCGGCATACCATGCTGTTTTCGGCCACCATGCCGAAATCCATCGCCGCGCTGGCCGAGAGCCTGCTGCGCGATCCGGCAAAGGTCGAGATCGCCCCGCCCTCGACCACCGTGGACCGGATCGAGCAGTCCGTGATGTTCATGGACGCCGCCCACAAGAAGGCGGCGCTGCTGGCGCTGCTGCAGACGAAGGAGATCGGCCAGGCCGTCGTCTTCACGCTGCAGAAGAACATTGCCAACGAAGTCTGCGCTTTCATTACGGAAGCAGGCATCACGGCCGAAGCGCTGCACGGCAACAAGTCGCAGGGCCAGCGGGAGCGCGCGCTGGACGCCTTCCGAGCCGGGACCGTGCAGGTGCTGGTGGCGACGGATATCGCGGCGCGCGGCATCGATGTCGACACCGTGACGCATGTGTTCAACCACGACCTGCCGAGCCTGCCGGAAAGCTATGTCCACCGCATCGGCCGCACCGGTCGCGCCGGACGCAGCGGCTTTGCCATCACTTTGTGCGACGCCGAGCAGCGCGCCTGGCTGCATGATGTGGAGCGGGAAATCGGTCGCGCCTTGACGGTTCATCACGATCACGAATGGCATTGCGAAGTGGCGCGCCACTCGACCGCGCCCGCGCCGGTGCTGGGGGGCGGGCCGGCCAAGCAGGTCAAGACCCAGCAGGTACGCGAGCGCAAGATCTGGACCGAGGAAGAGAAGCTTGCGGCACGCAACGCGGCCAAGGTTGCCTGACGGGAACTCGATCGGCCCCCGATCCGCCTGCCCGTCGGCGCGAAGCTGCGACACCCTGTTCAAGATGCTTGCTTTTTGCCCTGGGCCTCATGGTAGAACGCGGCCTCAGCTTCACCCGGCGCCGCCCGTTGCGCCCGATCCGCCACCTTAGACGCAGGACTCTCCGAGCCCGGGCTTGCAAGCCCACCCGCCGAACCCTGCGCGAAGTCGGTTGATTACCTCAAGGATCATCCATGCCCGAAGTCATTTTCACCGGACCTGCCGGCCGCATCGAGGGCCGTTATCATCCGGCCAAGCAGAAGAACGCGCCGATCGCGATGGTGCTGCACCCGCATCCGCAGTTCGCCGGCACGATGAACCACCAGATTATCTACCAGTGCTATTACGCCTTCGTGCACCGTGGCTTCTCGGTGCTGCGATTCAATTTCCGCGGCGTCGGCCGCAGCCAGGGCTCGTTCGACCATGGCACCGGCGAGTTATCGGATGCCGCGGCGGCGCTCGACTGGGCACAGACCATCAACCCCGAAGCCCGTGCCTGCTGGGTCGCCGGCTTCTCGTTCGGCGCCTGGATCGGCATGCAGCTCCTGATGCGCCGCCCCGAGGTCGAGGGCTTCATCTCGATCGCGCCGCCGGCCAATCTCTACGACTTCTCGTTCCTGGCGCCCTGCCCGTCCTCGGGCCTGATCGTGCATGGCGAGAAGGATGCCGTGGTGCCGCCGAAGGACGTCAACACGCTGGTCGAGAAGCTGAAGACCCAGAAGGGCATCGTCATCGACCAGCACATCATCCCCGGCGCCAACCACTTCTTCGACGGCAAGCTCGAGCCGCTGATGGAATCGGTCACCGGCTATCTCGACATGCGCCTGGCGAACGTCCGCTAAAGCGGCGTCTGTAGCCCGGATGAAGCCGGCGATGGCGCGAAGCGCGATCGCTGGTGAAATCCGGGTCCGGCCCGTCCATCACAAACGCTTTCCCCGGATTGCGTCGCCGCGCCCAAGGGCGCGTCGACTTCATCCGGGCTACGATCACCCCGGCCTCGCCACCACGCCGCCGGTCATCGGGATCGGTACGCCGGTGGTGGCCGGATAGCTGATCGGCAGGCCCTTGAGCCCGCGCACGGCCAAAAATCCGAACGCCTGCGCCTCCATTGCGTCTCCCGACCATCCCAGCGAATCCGCGGTTTCTACCTCCGCTGGCGCAAGTCGCGCGCGCAGCATGCGCAGCACTGTCAGGTTGCGGGCGCCGCCGCCGGTGATGATCCAGCTCAGAGGCGGGTTCGGCAGCAATGGCCCGATGCTGGCAATCGCCGCGGCGGTGAACGCGGTCAGCGTGGCGGCACCGTCGGCAGGCGCCATGTTGCGCAATACAAGCGCAGCAAACGCATTGCGGTCGAGCGACTTCGGCGGCGGCGCGGCGAAGAACGGCAATGCCAGCCCGCACGCCACGAATTCCTCATCGACCACGCCCTGCGCCGCCAGCCGGCCCTCGCAATCGAACGGCTCGCCCATGCTGCGGAACATGAAATCGTCGAGCAGCGCGTTGCCGGGACCGGTGTCGCAAGCGATCAGGGTGTCGCCGTCGATATAGGTGATGTTGGAGACGCCGCCGATATTGACCACGGCGACCGCCCCGCCGCGCCCAAGCGCCTGCGCCAGCGCGCGATGATAGACCGGTACCAAAGGCGCGCCCTGCCCGCCGGCCGCGACATCGGCGGCGCGGAAATCGTGCATCACCGGAATATGGATCGCCCGCGCCAGTGCCAAGCCATCGCCGATCTGCACCGTCAGCCGGTCGGCCGGACGATGCAGCACCGTCTGGCCATGGAAGCCGACGATATCGACGTTTTCGCGGGCGATGCGGTTTTGCGTGAGAAAGCCGGCCACAGCCTCGGCATGGGCCGAAGTCACCACCCGCTCGGCCTCGGCCAGGACCCCCGGCCGCGCGTCGCGGTCCGATAGCGCCGCGGCTTCGGCCAGCGCCTGGCGCAGCACGGCTCGCTCGCTTTCCGCATAGGGCCGGTAGCCGGACGGACCGAAGGCTCGCACGGCGCGGCCGTCGGTCTCGATCAAGGCGATGTCGACCCCGTCCAGCGAGGTCCCGCTCATCAGCCCGATCGCGGTCAGCATCAATGCCACGGCCAAAGCCCTCGTCAGGTGAAACTTGTGTCTAATGGCCCGATCTTATAATGCCACACGGCGCCCCGGATGGGCGGTCGCCGGTCCCGGCGCACCGCCAATCTGTCGAGTCAGCGTAAAAATATCATGATCAGAGTCTTCAACAGATGACCGCATTTAAATCAGACTTTCTGAACGTGCTGCAGAGCCGCGGCTTCATCCACCAGATCTCCGATCCGCAGGCGCTGGATGCCGCCTGCGCCAAGGGCCCGGTCACCGCCTATGTCGGCTACGACGCCACCGCGACGTCGCTGCACATCGGCAATTTGATCTCGGTGACCATGCTGCACTGGTTCCAGGAGACCGGGCACCGTCCGATCACCCTGATGGGCGGCGGCACCTCGATGGTCGGCGACCCCTCTTTCCGTGACGACCAGCGACAGTTGCTGACCGTCGAGAAGATCGACGAGAACATCCAGGGCATCAAAAAAATCTTCGGCAAGATGCTGCGCTACGGCGATGGCCTGACCGACGCGATGATGGTCAACAATGCCGACTGGCTGTTGAAGCTGAACTACGTCGAATTCCTGCGCGACGTCGGCCGGCATTTCTCGGTCAACCGCATGCTGGCCTTCGACAGCGTCAAGCTGCGGCTCGACCGCGACCAGTCGCTGTCGTTCCTCGAATTCAACTACATGATCATGCAGGGCTACGACTTCACCGAGCTCAACCGGCGCTATGGCTGCACGCTGCAGATGGGCGGCTCCGACCAGTGGGGCAACATCATCAACGGCGTCGACCTCTCCCACCGCATGGGCGGCCCGCAGCTCTACGCGCTGACCACGCCGCTCTTGACCAAATCGTCCGGCGAGAAGATGGGCAAGTCGGCCACCGGCGCGGTATGGCTGAACGGCGACCTCTTCAGCCCCTATGATTTCTGGCAGTATTTTCGCAATACCGAAGACGACGACGTCGGCAAATTCCTGAAGATCTTCACGCGGCTGCCGCTCGACGAGATCGCCCGGCTCGAGCGCCTCGGCGGCGCCGAGATCAACGAAGCCAAGAAGATCCTCGCGACCGAAGCCACCGCCATCGTGCACGGCCGCGAGGCGGCGGACGCCGCCAACGAGACGGCGCGAAAGACCTTCGAGGAAGGCGCGATCTCGTCGAGCCTGCCGACCATCGATATTCCGCACGGCGAACTCGAGGCCGGCATCGGCGTGCTCGGCATTTTCGTCACTGCCGGCTTCGTCGCTTCCAACGGCGAGGCGCGGCGCCAGATCAAGGGCGGCGGGCTGCGCGTCAACGATGTGCCGGTGACCGACGAGAAGATGCTGCTGACGCCGGCGCAACTCACGCCGGAGGGCGTGATCAAGCTGTCGCTCGGCAAGAAGAAGCACATCCTGCTCAAGCCCGCATAGGGCCATTCGCCGGGCGCACTTGTTCATGCACTGCGAAACGCGCTCCATGGTGGGCCATTCGCAAACGCCGTGAAGAAGAGCCCGATGGACCCCAAAGCCTCCCAGCGCACCGCGCTCGCCGTTCTGGGCGTCTGCTTCACGCTGTCGGTCCTGGGTCGCGGGCTACAGGAGAGCTTTACGGTCTTCCTGCTGCCGATCTCGCAGGCTTTTGACTGGGATCGCGGCGACGTGGTCTCGATCTACTCGCTGACCGCGCTTTGCATCGGGCTTGCCTCGCCGCTGGTCGGTCGGTTGTTCGACCGCTCCGGCCCCCGCGCGGTGTTCGTCACCGGACTGGCGCTGATCGGCGGCGCCTTCCTCGCCGCTTCCTTTGCACAGCAGCTCTGGCAGTTTCAGGTCACCATCGGGATCGCGCTGGGCTGCGGTGTCGCCTGCATCAGCAACGTGCCGAACTCGATCCTGCTCGGCCGCTGGTTCGGCAAAAGGCTGCCGACCGCAATGTCGGTGGTGTATTCCGCGACCGGCGCCGGCGTGCTCATCATGCTGCCCTTCGCGCAAATCCTGATCGACCGCCTGGACTGGCGCGGCGCCTATCAGACCTTCGGCTGGATGGTGCTGGCTTTGCTGCTACCGTTGGTTCTCTTGCCATGGCGTTTCTTTGCAAATGGCTCGGAGCATCTAGAGAAGCCCGAGGGCCACGATCTTGCCGACGAGGGCTGGACGCTGCCGCGGGCCATGCGCCATCACGCGTTCTGGGCGCTGTTCTCGACGTTCTTCTTCACCGCGATCGGCATGTATGCGATCGCGCCGCAGGTCGTGGCCTATCTGATCGATGCCGGCTTTCCGCCGCTGACCTCTGCGACCGCCTGGGGTTTCAGCGGCGTGGTGCTGCTGTTCGGCATGCTCGGCGTGTCGTGGCTCGACGGCGTGATCGGCCGCCGCCCCTCGATCCTGTTCAGCTACACCCTGTCGATCGCAGGCATCGTCATGTTGTGGCTACTGCAATGGTACCCGAACTATTTTCTGCTGACCGGCTTCGTGATCTGCTTCGGCAGCATGATCGGCTCGCGCGGGCCGCTGCTGACGGCGACCGCGATGAAGATATTTCGTGGTCCCCGCGTCGGCACCATCTACGGCACCATCACGATCGGCAGCGGGCTGGGCTCGGCGCTCGGCTCATGGAGCGGCGGACTGCTGCACGACTGGACGCAGAGCTACAATCCACTGATCGCCTTCGCGCTGGTCAGCGTGGTGATCGGCATGATCCCGTTTCTCGTCGTGCCTGCGCTGCGCCGTTAACTTGAAGGTGGGCGCGGTGAACAGCGCCTACCTCAGTTGATGCGCGCTGCAGGACATTACGACTGATTTCTCTATTTTAGCGTGCATGTCACGCCTGTTGCATTGAGATGCGTATTCATATAACGCACTTTCATCTTTGGTAAGCACCTTGCAGCTACAAACTACCTCAAGTTTTACCGACTGGAGGTCCAGATGAGTCTGCTCAGCCGCTTCACGATCCGCACCAAGCTCGCCAGCATCGTGGTTGTTTCCGCCATATCCGTTTGCGCGATCATCGCGGTGTCCGCCTCGCTGAGCCAGAAGCGCATGCTGGAAGACCGCATGGGCCAGTTGCATACCGCCGTCGACCTGATGGTCGGCATGGCGCAGACGCTGCAGGACGAAGTCGCGGCCGGCAAGCTCACGCTCGCTGACGCGCAGGCCCAGTATCGCCAGCGCGCCAGCGGCATGACGTTCGGAAACAAGCAGGGCTACCTCGTCGCCTATCATTCCGACGGCGTGCTGCTGGTCAATGCCGGCAACCCCAAGCTCGAAGGCAAGTTCACCGGCACCAAGGACTCCAACGGCGTGCTGATCTCCAAGGCGACCATCGATGCTGGTCGCAAGTCGCCGGAAGGCGGCACGACCTCGTATCTCTATCCCCGTCCCGGCCAGACCGTGCCGCTGGAGAAGATGGTCTACGCGCGCTACTACGCGCCGTGGGACCTGACCATGAGCAGCGGCCTCTATGTCGACGATCTCGATGCCGACGTGAATGCGCTGCTCACCAGGCTCGGCCTGCTCGGCGCCGGCGTGCTGGCGCTGATGGCGCTGCTGTCCTGGCTGATCGCCCGCGACGTGCTCGGCGCGCTGCGTCGGCTGCAGGGCCGCATGCACAACATCGCCACCGGCTCGCTCGACACCGCGGTCGACGAGACCGACCGTGGCGACGAAATCGGCCGCATGGCCGAGCAGTTGGAGATGCTGCGGCAGACCTCGATGACCGCGCGTACGCTTGAAGCCGAACAGGCCCGCCTGAAACAGACCGGCGAGGCCGAGAAGCGTGATGCACTGATCCAGCTCGCCAACCGTTTCGACCAGTCGGTCGGCGCGCTGGTCGGGCTGATGGCCTCCGGCTCGACCGAACTCGAAGCCACCGCCCAGTCGATGTCCGGCACCGCGGCGCGCACCAACGACCAGGCAACGATCGTCGCGACCGCCGCCGCCGAAGCCAGCAGCCGCGTCCAGACCGTCGCCGCCGCCGCCGAAGAATTGTCGTCATCGATCGTCGAGATCAGCCGGCAGATGGCGCAGTCCGCAAAGATCACGAGCCATGCGGTCGATAGCGCGCGGCGCACCGATAGCATCGTCCGCGCTTTGGCGGATGGTGCGCAGCAGATCGAGCACGTCGTCGAACTGATCAACAGCATCGCCAGCCAGACCAACCTCTTGGCCCTCAACGCCACCATCGAGGCGGCACGCGCGGGCGAAGCCGGCCGCGGTTTCGCCGTCGTCGCCACCGAAGTGAAGAGCCTGGCCGGCCAGACCGCCGACGCCACCAAGGAGATCGGCACCCGCATCGCGCAGATCCAGGCGGCGACCAGGGAAGCGGTCGATGCGATCCAGGGCATCACCGCGACCATCGAGGAAGTCAGCGCCATCGCCACCACGATCGGCTCGGCGATCGAGGAGCAAGGCGCCGCCACCGCCGAGATCGCCCGCAACGTGACGCAGACCGCGCAGGCGACCCAGGAGGTCACCACCAATATCGGCGGCGTCAGCTCGGCCGCGCATGAAACCGGCGGCGCTGCCAGCATGGTGCTGAGCGCGGCGTCCGGCCTGTCGAAACAGGCCGAGCAATTGTCCGGCGAAGTCAGCACCTTCCTCGCCGGCGTCCGCGCAGCGTAAAGTTCCCTAGCAACAAAAAAGGGCGCGGTCAGCAATGACCGCGCCCTTTTTCTTTAAGCCCGGCATGGACTAGTTGTTCGAGCCGCTCGGGAACTCGACCGGGTTGTTCTGTTTGCCAGTGTTGAACTCGAAGATCTTGCGCACCAGGCCCGGCGCTAGCGCCGAGATAGGGTTGACGCGCATGACGGGCGCGCCGGGCGTGCCGATCACCTCGTAGGTGACGCCGATCAGCCCTTCATTGCTGCCGCCGCCGAGAAACAGCCCGATCACCGGCAACTGGCCGAACATGTTGTTGAGCCCGTACATCGGCACGAAGGTGCCGCTCATCCGCACCGTGTTGGCGGGATAGTCGATGCTGCCTTCGATGGTGGCGCCGACGACCGGGCCTTTCACGACGCCTTCGCGGATGGTGAGCTGGCCGTTCTGCCGGGTGAATTCGGCGCGCAGCCGCGAGAAGGCGATGCTGTTCTGGGTGCCGCCCTGCCCGCCGCCGGCCACGCTGGCGAGCTGCGCTTCGCCCTTGACGGCGAAGTCGCGCAGATTGACCAGACCTTCCTTCGGACGGTTGTCGGAGCTCGGCGTATCCATCGCCAGCGACAACTGGCCGCCGCTGACCTTGGCGTAGGTGTCGGTGACGCGCAGCAGCGCGCCGGCGTCATTGGTCTCGATGTAGATGATATCGCGCGCGGCACCCTGCGCGCGACCGCGCATGTCGCCGGTCAGCGGCGTGTCGCGTCCGAGCTTGCCATTCAGCGTGAAGCTCTTGATCGTCCCCCCGCGCCTGGAGATCTTGACGTCGAGGCTGCGGATGGCCTCGCCGTAGAAGCCCGCGACCGCCCCCAGCTTGACGTCGATGTCGAAATCGATCGCCTTGGTCTTGTTCTTGGGGTCGGTCTCCTTGCCGGAGATCACCGACTTCAGGAAGCCGCGGCCGTCAAACACGTCGCCGCGCATCACCACCTTGAGCGTGCCGTCCTGACTGCGATCGGCCTTCAGCGAGGTCTTGTCGCCTTCCGACGGCGAGAAGGTCGGGAAGTTGGCGCTGACCAGATCGCCGCTCTGGTCGACCTCGACCGCGCCCCTGATCGAGGCGCCGGAGCCGTCGACCACGATGTCCTCGAGCCTGGTCGATTGGCCCTTCTGCACCACGTTGAACACCGCGCGGCCGGCCTTGCCCGGCTGCTTGGTCCAGCCCGGGAGGATGTTGTCGATCTTCATCGGCGTCAGATCGGCCTCGATGCCGAACTTGCTCTCGCGGTCTCCGGACCCGATCCGGCCCGCCAGCTTGAGCGGCAACGAGCCGCTGACGGCGGGGCCGAGATCGAAGCCCAGCCGGGCGCGGCTGGCGTCGTCGAGCGTGGCCTGCAGCCGCACGTCGGCATCGCCGTCAGTCGGCTTGCGGTAGTCCAGCGCGGCGGGCTGGCCGTTGATCCGGACGTCGCCCTTGACCTGATAGCCCTGGTTGTTGGCGGTAATCTTCAGGGCGTTGGCTTCCAGCTTCTGGCCCATCACCAGCTTGTCGCCGGCGAAATCCTTGAGGTCGGCATTGATCGTATAGGTGGTGTCGGCCTTGGTCAGTTCGCCCTTGATCGGCATGCCCATGGTGACGAACGCCGAGGCATTGCCCTTGGTGGCGTTGGGATCGAGCGTGTTGCCGGTGACGTCGCTAAGGCGGTCGGAGGCCAGGATTTCCGCTACCGCAGGCACCGGCCCCTCGACCCTGAACTTGACCCGCGCCGGCATAGGCTTCGGCACCATGTCCGGCACCTCGAACACGACGTCGGTGAGATTGAGCTTGCGCCCCGCGGGCGTATCGACACCGGCCTGCCCGATCGTCACCGTGGCGGTGCGGCCGGTGATGCGGGCCTTGAGGTCGGCGTCGCGGATCAGCGGCAGGTCATCGACCGGGCGCAGCGTCACGCCATTGGCGAGGATGGTGACGCTGAGGCCGTCATCGGGGATCGGCGGGCCTCTTCGCGACAAATTGCGTACCGGCGAGTTGAGCGCGATGTCGAGCCGCTGCACCGAGCCGCGCTCGATCCGCTCGATCACCCATTCTCGGACTTCCGGGGTCACCAGGATCGGCCACATCCGCTTCAAGGCAGACGCCGACATCGGCGTGCCGGCAAGCCCGAGCACCAGCCGCGGCTCGCCGGCGTAATCGACCGCGCCGGAACCGGCGATCCCGATCTCGCCATTGCTTATATTGGCCTGCGTCAGCAAAACCCGCTTGTTGTCGGTATCGAAACGCAGCCCGATATCGATCCGGTTGAAGATCAGCGGCGCTTCATTGCCGGTGCCGGGCAGCACGATGGTGCCGCCGCTCAAGCCGGCCTGCCAGTTCGGCACGGCGTCGTTGGGCGGCTCGACATGCGCCAAGAGCGTCACGCGGTTCGGACCGGCAACCACCTTGAACGGTGCCAGCAGCACGCGGCGGCCGGAATCCCATTCGAGATTGACCTCGGCGGAATCGATCAGCATCGGATAATCGGGCGTATCATTGTCGATGATCGGGCCGGCGCCGGCGACGATCTTGCCGCGGAAATAGGTCGGCAGGCCGTCGCGGCCAAGTTCGCCCTTCAACTCGCCGGTCAGCGGCAGGTCGGCGCTGTAGGTCAGGTCCTTCATGCGCAAGGCCAGCAGGATGTTCCGGGTCGGAACCCTGTCTGCTTTGATCTCGACCGAGCGCACGCCGTTAGACGGCGCACCGACCACGACGCCGAACGACCACGGCGTCTTGCCAGCCTCGCCAAAACTCATCGCCACGCCGCCCGTATGCGGGCGGCGCAGGTTCAGCGTGATGTTGTTGAAGGTCGAGGTGTTGCCGCGCTGCTGGTCGTCGATCACCAGCGTGCCGTTCTTGAGGCCGATCTCGTTGAGGTTCTGGCCGTCCAGTCCGGTCAGGCTGAGGCTGTCGAGCCACTCCAGCCCGGCGAGGAGGCCGCTGGGCGACGGTTTCTCGGCCGCCGGAACCGGCGGGGTAGGCAGCGCCTGGACCAGGGGGGCGACCTGACCCGGCGGCAGCGACAGCGACGGGCCGGACGGCACCGGGATGGTCGGCGGAATGACCGGCGGCGCGACCCGCGGCGTCGCCACGCCGGTCGCCAGCGGGCGCGCATTGTCGCCGGTGGAAACGGTGACCTCACCGTCCGGCATGATGCGGACCGCGAGCACGGCATCGACGAGGTTGAGGCTTTCGGCGCGCAGCCGGCCCATCAGCATCGCAGGCACCGACAATTTGACTTCGGCCTTAGGGGCACTGGCGACGATGGCGTGATCGCGGTCGCGCACCACGATGTCGCGGATCCGTACCGCGATCCGGATCCGGCCGGACCGCTCGATCTGGGTGCCGCCAACCTCGACGGTGTTACCCTCGCCGATATTGTCCTGGATCGCGTCAGCCAGCCACGGTGTCGCCATGTCGAAATTGATCGGCCCGGCGCCGAGCCGCCACCACAGCGCGCCGAAGCCGCCGGCCACGACGACCAGCAGCAGGAGCAGCACCCCGAGTGTCCGCTTCAGCCAGCCGCCGCGACGCGGTGGCTCTACGCCGTGCCCGGTGTCCGGATTGGACAGCAGCCGGCGCGCGCGATGATTGCCAACCTCTTGATGGAGCTGATCCCAATCGGAATCGTTCCATTGCGGAGACTGCTGACCGGCGTGCGGAATTGTCGCTTGGGGCGGCTTGTTACTTGGCATTGCCTCTCGGTGCAGGCGCTGATGATGAGAATGATCGCTCCGGGCATCTGCGCATCGATCGCTCGATGGCCCCTGTTCCGGCAATGCGGCTCATTCGCGGGTTAGTCATGACGTTCAGGTCGTGGCGCCGCGTTCAGGCACACGGGATCGGGTGTTGCGTCGAATCCTTTGTAACCATACTCCGGGGGCAGATCATTTGCACCGCGGCGGATTTACCCGGCAGCGCAAAGCACTTCTAATATTCATCACACTGATCCGCTGAAAGCGACGAAAGGAAGGCGTATGTCCAAGAAATCGCGCGAGAATTCCTCCAAAGCCTCGACCGAGAGCGCGGCCAAGAGCGCGGCCAGGCCAGCCGCCAAAAGCGCCGCGAAGCCGGCTGCCAAGAAGGTTGCCAAACCGGTGGTAGCCAAGCCGGTAGCGAAGGCGCGGGCAAAGAAGACCGTTGCCCAGCCCGTGAAGCCCGCCGCCACGGCGGTTGCCAAGGTTGCAGCGAAAGCGAAACCGGCTGCCAAGGCTCCGAAGGCCGTTGCCGCCGCGAAGGCCCGCAAGCCGGCGCCGGCGGCCAAAGCCGTCGCCGCACCGAAGCCGGCGAAGGCAAAGCTCGATCAGGCGCCGGCGCTCGCCGCCGAAGGCAGTCTGGCTCCGGGATTCAGCCTGCCGCGCGACGGCGGCGCCACCGTTTCACTCGCCGACTTTGCCGGGCAGAAACTGGTGATCTTCTTCTATCCGCGCGCCAATACGCCAGGCTGCACCAAGGAGGCGATCGATTTCACCCGCCTCGGCCGTGATTTCAAGGCCGCTGACACAATGGTGCTCGGCGTTTCCGCCGATCCCTTGAAGGCGCAGGAATCGTTTCGCGACAAGCACGATCTGACGACGCCGCTGTTGTCCGACGAGACCCAGTCGATGCTCAAGGCCTACGGCGCGTGGGGCGAGAAATCGATGTATGGCAAGGTGTTCGAAGGCGTGCTTCGCACCACGGTTTTGATCGGCAGCGACGGCCGCGTGGCGCGAATCTGGCGCGGTGTGAAAGTCGATGGACATGCTGACGCGGTACTCGAGCAGGCCCGTCAAATTTAGCGGATCCCTTTGCTCAAAATTAACCATGAGAGGGTCAAATCCCCCGGTAATTGAGCCGGCCAGAGCGTATTTCCTGGCCGGCGCCGGGAGTACTGATGTCGAACCGCACCGCGCACCACGCCGAATATCCACAGCACCACGCCCATGATCACCACCGGGCGCAAGCGCGTCGGACCGGCCCGGCCAAGGCCCCGGCGCAGCCGGCCCGCCAGGGCGACTATACGATCGCGCATGCCGGCAAGCAGTTCCGGATCGGCCCCGTGGTGTTCTGGATCGTGGTCGGCACCGTGACCGTGCTGGGCGCCTGGTCGGCGGCGACCGCGACCTATTTCGCGTTCCGCGACGACGTGCTGACCAAGCTGATCGCCCGGCAGGCCGAAATGCAATACGCCTATGAGGACCGCATTTCCGAGCTGCGTGCCAAGGTCGATCGCTCGACCAGCCGGCAGATGCTCGACCAGGAACAGTTCGACCAGAAACTCGCCGAAGTCACCCGCCGCCAGGCCGTGCTGGAAAACCGCGCCGCCATGCTGAGCGCGATCCCCGATAATCTGGCGACCGGTTCGATCGGCAAGCCCCCCGCATCATCCGGCACGCCGAAGCCGTCGCCGATCAATACAACCGTCACGCCAACGGCGCCGCCGGACCGCCAGGCGCGGCTCGGCACCCGCATCCTCAACGCCGTGATGCCCGGCCACTTCGCCAAGATCCAGGGCGTCGATACCGTCATTACAAAATTGCAGGCCTCGCTCGACCAAGTCGAGAGCAAGCAATTATCGACCCTGAGCGTGGCGGAAGAAACGATGAACGCCAAGGTCAACCGGATGCGCGGCGTCGTCAGCGAGCTCGGCCTCAACATGGCGCAGCTCGAAGCCGCAGCACCCCGCGCGCCAATGGGCGGCCCCTACGTTCCCGTCAAGCTGACCGCCGACGCCGGCCCGTTCGAGCGCCAGCTCGTTCGCACCTATACGACGCGCGCGCAGCTCGACAAACTGAACCGCACCATGGCGCTGGTGCCCTATCGCAAGCCGGTGGTCGGGGAAATCGAATACACCTCGACCTTCGGCGTGCGCTCCGATCCGTTCCTCGGCCGCCCGGCGATGCATACCGGCCTCGACTTCCGCGCCGCGACCGGCGATCCGATCCGCGCCACCGCCAACGGCCGCGTGACCTCGGCGGCCTATGCGGGAGGATATGGCAAGATGATCGAGCTCGACCATGGCAACGGCCTCGCCACCCGCTACGGCCATTTGTCGGAGATCAACGTCCGGGTCGGCGACGTCGTCAAGATCGGCCAGGTGATCGGCCTCGCCGGTTCGACCGGCCGCTCCACCGGCTCGCACCTGCACTACGAAACCCGCATCGAGGGCGAAGCCGTCGACCCGCAGAAATTCCTGCGCGCGGGTGCACGGCTCGGTGCGGGCTAGGGATGCCGGGCATTGTTGCCCCGCCCCGAGTGTGATTGAAGCGGCAGTGAAACCCGAGGCTGCCTCTTGAGCTCTCCCCGACGCATCGGCCCGAAATATCCACGCCTCGGCCGCTTCGGCTTCCGAGCGACCCGCCGCGTCACGACCTGGCTGATGGCACTGGCCGGGTTTCACGCCAATGATTCCCGTTTCACGGCAGACCGCATCCAGGCAATCCGCGCCAAGCTTGCACGCGGCGAGACGGTGTATCTCGCCGGCCTCGGCCTGCCCGGCACGCATAATTCCGGCGTCGCCCTGGTCGAAGTGACGCAGGCGCGCGGGCCGCGGCTGATCGTCAACAATGAAGAAGAACGCTTCTCCGGCGACAAGCACACCACGCAATATCCGCGCGGCGCGCTGGATGCGATGCGTGCCACGCTGCGGACGATCGGCCGCGACGTCGGCGATATCGATGCGTGGCTGACGAGCTGGGACTATCCCGACCTGATCGGCTCTCTGCTGCGTAGCGTGATCGAGGAATTCCCAGAGAGCCTGAAACTGCTGCGCACGCAGAATTCCGTCAGCTTCGATGCGAGGCGCTTCGAGCAGATGACGCGCACGCCAAAACTGTTGCGCAAGCAGTTCGGCCTGCCCGCCCGCGTGCCGCTTCTGATGATGCCGCATCACGACAACCACGCCTGGTTTTCCTTCGCAGCCTCGCCCTTCCCCGACAACGAGCCGGTGGCGATCGCGGTGCTGGATGGCACCGGCGACCTCGGCTCGGTATCGACCTATGTCGCGCAGTCAGGCGCGATGCAAAAACTGTTCTGCAATGACAGCGTGTTCGACTCCCTCGGCGCGTTCTACAGCGTGATCGCCTCGACGCAGGGCGGCTGGACCTGGCTGTCCTGCGAAGGCCGCTACATGGGCGCCGCCGCCTGGGGCGACATGAACCGCGCCAGCAATCGGTATTACCCGCGCTTGCGCGAGGTGCTGGAATTTGCCGTGAACGGCGAAGTGCGGCTCAACCGCGCGATGGGCAACTGGTACTGCGACCCGTTCGAACATCCCTACAAGCAGCCTTTGATCGACCTTCTAGGTCAACCGCTGAAGCCCGATCAATTGTGGAATCCCGACGCGGTGCTGCGCGTCGAGGACATCGCGCACCGCGCCGATACGCAGGACCGCCTCGACAAGGCGGCCGCGACGCAACTGGTGTTCGAGGATGCGCTGATCCATATCGTCGATCACCTGCTGCGCACCACCGGGGCACGCCGGCTGGTCCTGACCGGCGGCGTGGCGCTGAATGCGCTCGGCAACATGCGGCTGTTGCAGCATTTCGACGAGACGTGGTTCGCGCAGGCGCAAGGCCGCCGCTCGAAACTGCATCTGTGGGTGCCGCCCGTACCCGGCGATCCCGGCGTCACCATCGGCGCCGCCTGGGTGTTCGCGCATCTGCTCGGCGCGCCGCGCGGAGCACCGATCACGCATGCGTTCTATGGCGGCGACGCGCCGGCCGCGGATGACATCGCGGAGGCGCTGAAGAGCGACGACATCGCCTCGACGCCGGTCGGCTCGATCTCGACGCCCGAGGGCATCGATGCCGTGGCTGATTTGATCGCTTTTATCATCGCGCAAAGCGGCATCGTCGCGTTGTACCAGAGCGCGGCGGAGACCGGCCCGCGCGCGCTCGGCCATCGTTCGATCCTCGCCAACCCCTGCGATCCCGCGACGCGCGAGCGGCTGAATGCGCGGGTAAAATTTCGCGAGGCGATCCGCCCTTTGGCGCCGATGGCGACGCTTGAGGCGGCGCAGGAATATTTCGAGCTGCTGGAAGGCGCCGCTGACGCTGATTACAACGCCTATAATTACATGGTCCTGACCGCGCAATCGAAGCCGCAAGCCCGGATAAAAATTCCGGCCGTGATCCACGCCGACGGCACCGGCCGTATCCAGATCGTCCGCGCCGACGACGACCCCCTGACCTACGCCATCCTGAAAGCGCTCGGCCGCCACATCGGCGTCGAACTTTCGGTCAACACCTCGTTCAATGTCGCAGGACCCATCGCGCAGACGCCGCAACAGGCGGTGGACACGCTGCGCCGCTCGGCCGGACTCGATGTCGTGATGATGGTCGCCTGCGACGGCGCGGTCACCGCCGCCTGGCACGGCGGCACGCGCGACAGCGGCCGGTTTACGGCGTGGCTGTCGGCGTGGCGCCGTCCCTGCGGTTAGGAATCGTAGCTCAGACCTTGCCGATCTTCTTGGCTACCGCGACCAGGCGCGCGCTGTCCTTGGCGACGAATTGCGCGAAGGCGTCGGCGTCCTGATAGGCCGGCATATTGCCGGCGGCCTCGAACGTCCGGGTCACTTCCGGATCGCTCATCGCGGACTTCATCGTTTCGCGCAGCTTTGTCACCACCGGCTGCGGGACACCCTTCGGCACGAACAGGCCGGCCCAGATGTAGAACTCGACATCGGAGTAGCCCAGTTCCTTGAACGTCGGCACGTTCGGGAAGGCGGCCAGGCGCTCGCCGCCGAAATTGGCGAGAACGCGCAGCGTGCCGGCATCGACATGCTGCTTCAGCGTGCCCGGCGCGGAGGCCAGCGCCTGGATCTGGCCGCCCAGGAGATCGCTGATCGCCGGCGAAGCACCACGGTAGGGAACGTGCAGCAGCTTGATGTCGGCGGCGATCGCGAACATTTCCATCGAGACATGCAGCGTGCCGAACGGGCCGGACGAGCCATAGGCGATGGCACCGGGCCGCGCTTTGGCGTCGGCGACGAAGTCCGCAATGGTCTTCCACGGCGCGCTGGCCGGCACGGCGAACAGCGTCGGATCGGCGAGCACGCGCGCGATCGGCTGCAGCTGATCGACTTCATAAGCGACGGGACGCTCATAGATGCGGTCGGCTTCCGGCAGCACGGCGAGCGACGACAGCGTCATCAGCATGGTGTGGCCGTCGGGCTGCGCGCGTGCTGCGGTCGCATTGCCGAGCGAGCCGCCGGCGCCAGAGCGGTTATCGATGATGACCGGCTTGCCGAGCACCTTTTGCATGTACTGGGCGATCGGACGCGCCGCGATGTCGGCCTGCCCGCCGGCCGGAAACGGCACGATCATGGTCATGTTGCGGGTCGGCCAGGCGTCCTGCGCGCGGGCGCTCTGGCCGGTCACGGCGAGAGCCGAAAGGCCGCCAAGGCCCGCGATGAAGTCGCGACGTTTCATGTGATGTCTCCCAATGTGTTTTGTGCGGCGCCATCGATGGGCCGCCGTCTCAAGGACCGACGATTTGACCGCCTTGTATCGTGTATCGCAGCATGCGGTGGCGAAGGACGCCACCGCATGTTGATAGCTCGTTCAGCCGACCGGATTTTCCAGTCTGCCGATGCCGCTGACGTCAATGGCCACCACGTCGCCCTTCTTGAGGAAGCGCGGCGGCTTGAAGCCGAGGCCGACGCCGGCCGGCGTGCCGGTGGCCAACAGATCGCCGGGCTCCAAGGTAATCACGGACGAGATACACTCGATCAGCGTCGGAATGTCGAAGATCAGATCGGCGACCGACGCATCCTGGCGCAGTTCGCCGTTGACGTAGGTCTTGAGCTGCATCTTGGTCGGGTCCGGCATTTCATCGGCCGTCAGAATAGCCGGTCCCATCGGACAGAACCCGTCGATGCCCTTGCCGATGAACCACTGCCGGTGCTTGTGCTGCAGCGTGCGCGCGGTGACGTCGTTGATGATCGTGTAGCCGAACACATGCGCCAGCGCATCCTGCTTGGTGATGCCGCGGCCGCCGCGACCGATGATCACGGTCAGCTCGCCCTCGTAGTCGGTGCTGTCGGTCGGATCCAGATAGTTCGGGATCGACGCGCCCGGCCCGATCACGGTACTCGACGGCTTGGTGAAGATCACCGGCGCTTCCGGCACCACTTCCTTGGCCGAGGAGTCGAAGCCGGAGCCGGCGAATTCCTTGGCGTGTTCGTGATAGTTCTTGCCGACGCAGAACACGTTTCGCGACGGACGCGGGATCGGCGCGAGGAGCTGCAACCCGGCGATCGGCAGCGGCGCGCCTGCGGCAGCGGCCAGCCCGTCCTTCAGGCGATCGTAATTGGCGATCAGGGTCAGCATGTCCGGCGCGATTTCGGCTGGCAGCGGCGAAACCTGCGTGAGCATCTCATCGGCGATGCCGACGGCCTGATGGCCGTTATGAAGGAACGTGACGAGGCGCATTTTCTCTCCAGTGCTCTGGTGCGTTTATTTCCGGCGACGGGTCGCCGGTTCTTCTATAGACACGTATATCTTCGATAGAAGATTTGTTCAAGGCCGCCGGTGTCTTATAACCGTTTGGCGAAGTGACACCGCGGCAAACCATGCCTAAGATCGATCACGGCAATCACGACGGAGCGACACGCGACATGGCGAACCCTGCGGCACGGAAGGTCATCGACGAAGACCCCGTCAGCCGTGACTTCGGCGACCGCGTCCGCACCATGCGCGAGCAGGCCGGCCTGACGCTGGAGGCCTTTTCGAAACTGTCCGGCGTGAGCCGCGCGATGCTGTCGAGCGTCGAGCGCGGCGAGAAGAGCCCGACGATCGGCCTGGCGCGGCGCATTGCACTCGCGCTGAATACGTCATTCTCGACTCTGCTGGGAGACGTCGATGCGCCTCGTCGCGCCTTCGCGGTCGTGCGCAAAGATCAGCGACAGGTGTTTCGCGACGCCAAGACCGGCTTCGAGCGTTTCCTGCTGTCGCCGGTGATGGCCGGCATGGCGGTGGAAGTCGTGCTGCACCATCTGCCGCCGAAGACATCGACCGGCGAACTGCCCGCCTACCCGGCCGGCACGTCCAAGCATGTTCTGGCCACGCATGGCCGCGTGACGGTCCGGACCCGGGATACCGAGACCGTTCTGGAGGAAGGCGACTCGCTGTATTTCGAGGTCGATGTCGAGCACTGGTTCGAGAACCGGACGACGCGCCGCTGCGAGTACTATCTGGTGATCGCGGCGGCGCCGAGCTATGCCCGCCGCAGCGACGCAAAAGCGTAGGAAACTCCTGCCGCTCCTGCGCCGCTGTCGATCCACGCGCGGCCGGCCTCAGCCGACCGGCGCCATCCGCGGAATCATTTCTTCAGGCACAGGCCGACGCTGGGCGGCTTGGCGCAGGCCGCGCCGTCGGGCGCTCCGCCGCTCGGGCAGAACACCGAGACCAGCGTTTCGGTCGCATCGCACGCAGCGGGGCCATCGACCTGTACGGCGCGAACGGCGACCGTCGCCGCTTCGCCCTTGTCGCCTTTTTCACCCTTCTCGCCAGCAGCGCCCGGTGCACCCTGCGGTCCCTGCGGACCCTGTGCGCCAGTCTGCCCCTGAACGCCGGGAATACCCTGAAGGCCCTGGGCGCCTTGCGGACCGGCGGGGCCCTGCGCGCCCTGCTCGCCCTTTGGACCGGCCGGTCCGGGATCGCGACCGCAGCCGGCCAGCATCAGCGCTGCACCGATAGCCAGAATGGGAATGATTTTCACGATGCCCCCCTTTTCAATGATGATGCCGCTTCCTGCGACTCTCGGAAACAAGCCGGAAGACCCCGGCGGGTTCCGGTACCGTCATCATAAGGAAAATGCGGCGGAGGAGAAGTAGTCCGCCAAGGCCGGGGCCTGAAAGTCGCACAAAATATTGAAACGGTGCGACTGCAGTCGCACCGCCTCGAAGCTGGCTTAGTCGACGTCGTCGATCGTGCCGGCGCCCGGCGAGGTGCCGAAAGCGCGCTGCGCCAGCGTCGCCGCCATGAACTCGTCGAGGTCGCCATCGAGCACGCCGGAGGTGTCCGAGGTCTGCACGCCGGTGCGCAGGTCCTTGACCATCTGGTAGGGCTGCAACACGTAGGAGCGGATCTGGTGGCCCCAGCCGATCTCGGTCTTGGCGGCCTGGTCGGCAGCGGCCTGCGCTTCGCGCTTCTTCAGCTCGATCTCGTAGAGTCGCGCGCGCAGCATGTCCCAGGCCTGCGCCTTGTTCTTGTGCTGCGATCGGCCGGCCTGACAGACCACCGCGACGCCCGACGGGATATGCGTCAGACGCACCGCGGATTCGGTCTTGTTGACGTGCTGGCCGCCGGCGCCGCCGGAGCGCATCGTGTCGACGCGGACGTCAGATTCGTTGATGTCGATCTTGATGGTGTTATCGACCACCGGGAAGATCGCCACGCTCGAAAACGAGGTGTGCCGCCGCGCGTTGGAATCGAACGGCGAGATCCGCACCAGGCGATGCACGCCGGCCTCGGTCTTCAGCCAGCCATAGGCGTTGTGGCCGGAGATCTGGATGGTCGCGGATTTGATGCCGGCTTCTTCGCCGGCGGTCTCTTCGAGATATTCGACCTTGAAGCCGTGCTTCTCCGCCCAGCGCGTATACATGCGCAGCAGGATGTTCGCCCAGTCCTGGCTCTCGGTACCGCCGGCGCCGGCGTGGACTTCGAGATAGGAGTCGAAGCGATCGGCCTCGCCGCCGAGCAGCGCTTCCAGCTCGCGGCGCGCGACTTCCTTCTTCAGCGCCTTCAGCGCCTGTTCGGCCTCGACCACGACGCCGTCATCGCCCTCGGCCTCGCCGAGCTCGATCATCTCGACGTTATCGTCGAGTTCACGCATGACCTTGCCGATACCGGTCAGCGAATCCTCCAGCGAGGTCCGCTCCTGCATCAGTTTCTGGGCTTTCTGGGGATCGTTCCAGAGATTGGGGTCTTCGGCGAGCTTGTTCAGCTCTGCGAGGCGTGCCGTGGATGCATCGACGTCAAAGATGCCTCCTCAGCAGCCCGACTGACTGCTTGATCTCTTCAACGAGGCGTTCGAATTCTGGGCGCATGACAAAGTCCGTGATTGCGCTGCCCGTTTAACCGCAGCTCTCGTCAGATGCAACCGCCGTCGCAAGCCTCCAGTGCTAGATCTGCTCTTCGCAAACGTCCGCCGCTTTCGCGATTTAATATTCCGAGCACGCCTTGGCAATACGCGCAGAATTTTCGATCTGCCGCTCGATTACGTGAGGCGCGACGGAGAATTCATCGGCAATGCTCATCAGGTCGTGCTGGTCTGCCTGCATGGAGCGAATTTCGTCTACAGGGGCCAAAAATTCAGCAGCGAAGGCTCGGCCGGCGGCCTGACGGTAGGCATTGTGAAGATCGTTGATAGGCGCAACCTGTTCATCGTCAAGAAAGCAAGCAGCATCGCCGAGCGCACGCGCCATTGCAAACAAGTGTTGCGAGCGCGCCACGTCCGATTCACCGTGGTTCCGCAGATGAATTTGACAACCCCCACTGTGATGAGTTCGCAAAGCTCGAATGCCTTCCGCTTTTGGCGCGACATTAAAGCTTGGGCCTGCACCGAGATGCTTGGCTATGTCTCTAAACGAAGAAAAGCGATCAGCCTGATCCAGATTCAACACCTGACGGACCTGCCTTGCCCGCTTGTAACCGATGGCCCAGGCTTGGGGCGTTAGGTCAGGTAACCTTGTGCCCGCAGCCTCGCGAACAATGGACTCAAGATCCGGCACACGATAATGCGAACTCCTGTCTGCAAGCATTCGCCTCACCCAATCCAGCAGGTCAGGTCGGCGGACTCCAGCAGAGCCTGCAACAAATTCAACAAGCGCCTGCCCCCGGAATACGGACTCAGCGTCCTCGATAAAATCAGCCGTCGGCCCATCGATCTGGTAGGGGTCAAGCGCCAGCGATCCAGCAGCTTCGCAGAACAACGCCTCCGCGGGATTGTTGAGAGAAGACTTTACGCGTGCCCATCTGGTATGTGCTCCCGACTCCGACATACCGAGACTTTTAAGGCGATCCAGAATTTCCTCGATGAACCGACCAAGGTGGGCCTCGGCCTCCTGACGCGGGATTACTTCGGCAGGCCCCGCCCAGAATCTGACGCCGGGATTGTCATAAACCCTCTGTTCAGCGGCAATTTCAAACGCTGCGCCATCAAAACGTAAACGGATATCGGGAACGACATAACCGCTTCGATAACTGATTAAGGAAACGTCGCCTTCTCGCAGTCCAAAAATCTTCCACCAATCGCGAGCCAGGCCATAAGCGAGGCCGTACATAGCGATTGTAATATGATCTTGTGGTACACGACCGTTGAGGTGTTCGGTAACGTTCACTTGATTCAGGAACAAGCGAACATCAGCCACAGTCGCGGCCTCTTCGGGCACGGCGTTGTTTTGCTGATCCAGCCATTCAATCGAATATTTCACGTTTTTCTACCTCATCAACAGGCCAGCCCTTATACTCACCGGACACGCTGTTGATGCATCGTCCGATCCAAAACTGTCCTGTCGCATCCCGATACCAAATATCCTTCGGAAATGTCTTGTCGCCGTCACCGTACCTGAAATATCCGTTGGCAAGAGCCTCTTATACCCATTCCGTCGCCTGCTTCCGTTCAGCTTCGCTTGCAAGTCGGCAGATTGTTGTTTGCTGCCTGCCGGGACGGCTTGCTACTCCGCCAGCGTCCAGCCACGCTTGGGGCAATCCCCCCCACCAGCGTGTTACCTTGTGCTCGCCACTTCCAACGTAAGATGCAGAGCAAATCTCGTGTTCGGTCAGTTCGTCGCGGGTCTGAACCTGACCGGGCTTTGGCATGCTTCATTCCCCGCACTACGAGCTAAATGAAACACGCGGTGGTCCGTGACGTCAATCAATACAGCCCGCCGGTACCCGGCCGCATGAAGCTGCGGTCGGTTTCCGGCGACACCTGCAATGAGCGGCCGTCGGCATCGGCGACGCCGATCACCGAATAATTGTCCGGCGGCGCCGTGCCCGGCTTGAAGGCCTCCAGGATGGTGCGACCGCTTTCCGGACCGGCGCGCATGCCGCTCTTGGCGTCGACGCGGATCAGCTTGATGCCGGCCGGCACGCGGAACGGCACCGCGGGCTTGTCGGCCAGCGCCAGCTTCATGAAATCGCGCGCGATCGGGGCGGCGAGGCCGCCGCCGGTCGCCTTGGCGCCCAGGCTGCGCGGCTTGTCGTAGCCGATATAGAGGCCGATCACGACGTCCGGCGAGAAACCGATGAACCAGGCGTCCTTGGCGTCGTTGGTGGTGCCGGTCTTGCCCGCGATCGGCTTGCCGACATCGCGCATGATGGTGGCGGTGCCGCCCTGCACGACGCCCTCCATCATCGAGGTGATCTGGTACGCCGTCATGGCGTCGAGAACCTGCTCGCGGCGATCGACGAGTTGCGGTTCGGCCTGGTTCTTCCAGCCCTCCGGCGCCTCGCAGCCGCGGCATTCGCGCTGGTCGTGCTTGAAGATGGTATGCCCGTAGCGGTCCTGGATGCGGTCGATCAGCGTCGACTTCACCCGCTTGCCGCCATTGGCGAACATCGAATAGGCCGTGACCATCCGCATCACCGTGGTTTCGCCGGCGCCGAGCGCATAGGACAGATAGTTCGGCAATTCGTCATAGACGCCGAACCGCTTGGCATATTCGCCGATCAGCGGCATGCCGACGTCCTGCGCCAGCCGCACGGTCACGGTGTTGAGCGAGCGCATCAGCGCGTTGCGCAGCGTGGTCGGGCCGTAATACTTGCCGGTCGAATAGTTCTCCGGGCGCCAGACCCCGGCGCCCTGCCCCTGGTCGATCTCCAGAGGCGCGTCGACCACCACGGTCGAGGGCGTGTAGCCATTGTCCATCGCCGCCGAATAGACCAGCGGCTTGAACGACGAGCCGGGCTGCCGATAGGCCTGCGTGGCGCGGTTGAACTGGCTCTGGTCGAACGAGAAGCCGCCGACCATCGCCAGCACGCGTCCGGTCAAGGGGTCCATCGCCACCATCGCGCCGGACACTTCCGGATATTGTCGCAGCCGGAACTGGCCTTCGACCATGCTGCCGTCCTTGGCGAGCAGCGGATCGACATAGATGATGTCGCCGGGCTGCAGGACCTGCGTGACCGAGGTCGGCGTGCGGCCCTTGATCGGGCCCGTGGTGGGCTTGGCCCAGCGCACGCCGTCGAGCGTCAGGATGCCGGTCTGGCGGTCCTTGAGCACGGCGCCGCCAAGTTCACGACCGGGCTGGAAGCCGATCCGCGCCGACTGGTCGCTGACGTCGAGCACGACCGCGAGCTTCCAGGGCGCGATGTCGTTGAGCGCCTTGACCTCGGCCAGCTTGACGCCCCAGTCGCCGGAGATGTCGAGCTTGTTGGCCGCGCCGCGCCAGCCATGGGCCTCGTCGAAATTGACGAGGCCGTTGACCATCGTCTTGCGCGCCATCACCTGCAGCTTCGGATCCAGCGTGGTCCGCACCGACAGGCCGCCCTCATACAGCTTCTTCTCGCCGTAACGCTCGAAGATGTCGCGGCGGACCTCCTCGGCAAAATACTCGCCGGCGAAGATATGCGCGGCATTGGTGCGGCTGGTCACGCTCAGCACGTCCTTGCGCGCCTTCTCGGCGTCGGCCTGCTTGATCCAGCCGTTTTCCAGCAGACGGTCGATCACGTAGTTGCGGCGCTCCAGCGCGCGGTCGCGGTTCTTGACCGGATGCAGCGACGACGGCGCCTTGGGCAGCGCCGCCAGATAGGCCGCTTCCGACACGGTCAGTTCGTTCACCGACTTGTCGAAATACACCAATGAGGCCGCGGCAATGCCGTAGGCGCCCAGGCCCAGATAGATTTCGTTGAGGTACAGTTCGAGGATCTTGTCCTTCGAATAAGCGCGCTCCAGCCGCATCGCCAGCAGCGCTTCGCGGATCTTGCGGGTGAACGACACTTCGTTGGTCAGCAGGAAGTTCTTGGCGACCTGCTGGGTGATGGTGGAGGCGCCCTGCGGTCGCTTGTTGGAGCCGAAATTCTGCGCGTAGAGCACCATGGCGCGCGCCATGCCGGTGTAATCGATGCCGCCATGCTCGTAGAAGTTCTTGTCTTCGGCCGCCAGGAAGGCGTTGATCACCAGCTTCGGCACCGCCTGGATCGGCAGGTACAGCCGACGCTCCTTGGAATATTCCCCGAGCAACGCGCCGTCGGCGGCGTGCACGCGGGTCATCACCGGCGGCTCATAATCCTGCAGCTGCGAATAGTCCGGCAGGTCCTTGGAATAATGCCAGATCATGCCAGCCGCGGCGGCGACGCCGACCAGAAACAGGACGGTTCCGGCGGCGAACAGGAAACCCAAAAACCGCACCAGCAGACGCATTATCGAAGATCCGTTTCCATCAACGTGCCGCAGCCTGAAATGACGCGACGTCCACTACCGCGCAACAATCCTGTTCCGGCGATTGGCCGGTCAGGCAAAGCGGGATCTGACCGATTCTGGCGGCCATGGTGAAAATTTTATAAAGCTGCCGCTGTGTCGAAACTAGGGCTTTCATTGCCGAAAGCCCTGTCTTTTCAGTTTCCCGGCCGGGTTTCCGGCACTGCCGATACAAGCTTCTTCGTGAAAAACCCGTCGATCGCCTGCGCCACCGCGCCCACCGTCCGGGAGCGCCAGTTTTCCGACAGCAGTTGCTGCAGGTCGTCCTTGTTGGAGACGTAGCCGAGTTCGATCAGCACCGAGGGCACGTCCGGCGCCTTCAGCACCCGGAAGCCGGCCGATTTCAGCGGATGCTTGTGCATCCGCGCCGTGGTCTTCATTTCGGCGGCGACCAGCCGCGCAAAACGGTTGGAAAAGGTCCGGGTCTCGCGCTGCGTCAGCTCGATCAGGATATCGGCGACGTCGGTCGGCTCCTCGGTGAGATTGACGCCGCCGATGGCGTCCGCCTTGTTTTCCGAATCCGCCAGCCGCTGCGCCTCGGCGTCCGACGCCTTGTCGGACAGCGTATAGACCGTGGCGCCATGCGCCTCGCCCTCGCCGCGCGGCAAGGCGTCGGCGTGAATCGACACAAACAGTGCCGCCGACAGGCCACGCGCCATCTTCACGCGGTCGTTCAGCGCGATGAAGGTATCGTCGCTGCGGGTCATCACCACGCGGTACTTGCCGGCCTTTTCCAGCCGGTCGCGCAGCGCCAGGCCAAAGCTGAGCACCAGGCCCTTTTCGCTCTCGCCGCCGGATTGGGTGCCGTTGTCGATACCGCCATGGCCAGGATCCAGCACCACCACCGGGCGGGGATCGTTGGCAGAAGCTGCGGTGCCGGCAGGCGCCGAGCCGGTGACCTCGATCGCCGGCCGCAGTTCGGCGTTGCTCTCGACGGCCAGTTCCTGGCTGAACGCGGCGCGATCGACCGCCTCGAGGTCGATCACCAGCCGGGCCGGCTGGCCGTTGGCCGGATCCAGCGCATA
Organism: Tardiphaga sp. vice154; assembly: GCF_007018645.1. Classification (NCBI taxonomy): domain Bacteria; kingdom Pseudomonadati; phylum Pseudomonadota; class Alphaproteobacteria; order Hyphomicrobiales; family Nitrobacteraceae; genus Tardiphaga; species Tardiphaga sp. vice154. The sequence goes on along the minus strand of NZ_CP041399.1, from coordinate 2,935,083 downwards.
GGCGCTCTTGATTTTGGCCGGACCGGAGAGGTCAAACACGATCCGCGAACCGCCGGGCATCACCAGCCCGTAGCGAAACGCCTTGATCAGCCCGCGCGCGACGGTGCCGCCGCCAGCTTCGAGCTGGAACGAGACCTGGGGGATATCGACCACCACCCGGTACGGATCGGCCAGCGCGAAGGCACGCAGCGGGATCTTCTTGTCAAGATCGAGGATAAAGCGGGTCTGCTTGTCGTCGCCGGCGATCCGCACGTCGGAGGCGACCGGAAACGGGCTGACATTCCCAGCGGGCGCCGACTCAGCCTGGGCACGGCCGGGCGCCGGCCACCCGCAGCCGATCACGACGCCCGAAAGCGCCATCCAAAGCCCGATGAGTTGGTTTGCGCGGCCCGACAACGAATCCAGTGCCTCCGTTACAGCCCCGTTTAACGCAATAGAACCGCAGGGTTAATCGAAGCTTAACCGGGTCGCGCCGATTAGTCGGGAGTGTTGCAGCGCTGTGACGCTTCCCTTGCATGGGGCCGCCAATCGACGTATGACCGAAGGGCTGACGGTTTAACTCCCGATTGTGTCGTTTCAGCCTCCCGGTGCAGCGCCGGTTTCCTCAGGTAAATATCTGGCGGAACCAGCGTTTTTCCGATCTCCCTTCACCAGCCAGCGCAGCGCGCGGCTGATCAGAGGGGCGGTTCTAGCCCGAGCGGCGTCCGTTCCCCGGCCATCTTGTTCAGGGGCGGCTTTGAGACACGTCACGACCGATTATCCCGCTTTTACGCGCGGGATAGGCGAGAGCCGGCGACCTCTTTCGCCGGACGCCAGCAATAAAGGCGGCGCCATTGCCGCCGAGATTTAGACGGGCCGACGCTTGATGCGCCAGACTGTGATGCCGACGAAGACCTATACGGGACCTGCGCCGATGCGAAGCCTCAGCTTCGCGCGTCGCCCTGCACTGGGTCTGCGATCGGCACGGCGCCCCGGGTTGCGTTTCGGCCTTCCTTTCACCCCCGAATCAGGTGGACCGTTGCGTCACCCGGCTGCGCCCTTCGCGCTTGCCGCCACGCGCGCCCTCCGCCGCCATGAGCCCCCAAATGCCCAACAAAATGTTGATCGATGCCACCCACGCGGAAGAGACCCGGGTCGTCGTGATCCGCGGCAATCGCGTCGAGGAATTTGATTTCGAGACCGCGCAGCGCAAGCAGCTTCGCGGCAACATCTACCTTGCCAAAGTCACCCGCGTAGAGCCCTCGCTGCAGGCCGCTTTCATCGAATATGGCGGCAACCGCCACGGCTTCCTCGCCTTCAGCGAAATCCACCCCGATTACTACCAGATCCCGGTCGCCGACCGTCTGGCGCTGATCGAGGCCGACGAACGCGCCCATCGCGAGGCCGAAGAAGAGACCGACAACCGTTCCAGCCGCGGCAGCAAGCGCCCGCGTCATCGCAACTCGCGCCGCCGCAGCGGCGGCGAGCGCGTGCAGAGCGACGTCGTCGCGCAGGATCCGTCACAGGCCGAGCAGCCGCGCGATCCCGCTTTCGACGCGCCCGCCGGCGAACACGTTCATGCCCATGACGAAGGCCACCATGCCGGCGAGCATCACGAGCATGACCACGACGGTCAGCCGCACAGCCACGCCCATGACCATGCCGAGGGTGACCATTCCCACGGCGAGCCCGCTGTAACCGGCGAAGCCTTCGGCGACCACCATCACGAGAGCCACGCTGCGCCGATCGATGCCGAGGCACCCGTCGCCGAGGTTCCTGTGTCCGAGACTTCGATCGCCGAGGCGCCCGCTGCCGCGACGCCGGCCGTTGAAGCCGTGACGTCCGAGACCCCCGCTTCCGAGACCCCCGCTTCCGAAATCCACCCGGACCAGCCGGTGGCCGAAACCGCCGCGCCGGAAACGGCCGCCGAACTGGCCGAACCGGTGGCTGCCGTTGCGACCGAAGCGCATGATCACGGTCACGACGACCACGCCCATGAAGACCATCATGACGCCGCCTACGCCGCCGCGCAGAACCTGGCGCATGCCGACGACGCCGTGCACCACGACGAGCACGCGGCCGTAGAAGCCGACGAGCATGACGACGAGGAAGACGAGGAAGAAGAAGCCGAAGAGGATCAGGTCGAATCCGTCGGCGGCGACGACGTTCTGGAAGAAGTGCCCGAGCGCGCCTTCCGGCCGCGCCGCCAGTACAAGATCCAGGAAGTCATCAAGCGCCGCCAGGTGATGCTGGTGCAGGTCGTCAAGGAAGAGCGCGGCAACAAGGGCGCCGCGCTGACCACCTACCTGTCGCTGGCCGGCCGCTATGCCGTCTTGATGCCGAACACCGCGCGCGGTGGCGGCATCTCGCGCAAGATCACCTCGGCGCAGGATCGCTCCCGCCTCAAGGAAGTGGTCTCCGACCTCGACGTGCCGGAAGGCATGGGGATCATCCTGCGCACCGCAGGCGCCTCCCGCACCAAGCCGGAAATCAAGCGCGACTTCGAATATCTGATCCGGATGTGGGAAACCGTCCGCGACATGACGCTGAAGTCGCAGGCGCCCACCCTCGTCTACGAGGAAGGCTCGCTGATCAAGCGTTCGCTGCGCGACCTCTACAACAAGGAAATCGACGAGATCCAGGTCGCCGGCGAAGCTGGCTATCAGGAAGCCCGCGACTTCATGCACATGCTGATGCCGTCGAACGTTCGCGCGGTGAAGCTGTATCGCGACGGCCAGCCGCTGTTCTCGCGGATGGGTGTCGAGAGCCAGTTGGACGCAATGTTCTCGCCGACCGTGCAGCTGAAGTCCGGCGGCTACATCGTCATCAACCAGACCGAAGCGCTGGTCTCGATCGACGTCAACTCCGGCCGCTCCACCAAGGAGCATCACATCGAGGACACCGCGCTCAAGACCAATCTTGAAGCCGCGGAAGAAGTTGCGCGTCAGCTCCGGTTGCGCGATCTCGCCGGCCTGATCGTCATCGACTTCATCGACATGGATGAGAAGCGCAACAACCGCTCCGTCGAGCGCAAGATGAGCGACTGCCTGCGGCAGGATCGCGCACGCATCCAGGTCGGACGCATCTCGCATTTCGGCCTGCTCGAAATGTCGCGCCAGCGCATCCGCGCCAGCGTGCTGGAAAGCTCCACCGAGGTCTGCACGCATTGCGGCGGCAGCGGCCACGTCCGTTCGGTCTCCTCCGTTGCGCTGCAGCTGCTGCGCGGCATGGAAGAGATCCTGATGAAGGGTGCCACCCATAACCTGGTGGTTCGCACCCGCACCGACGTCGCGCTCTATGTGCTCAATCACAAGCGCGGCCATCTGCGGGATCTCGAAAGCTCCTTCAAGGTCACGCTCGCCGTGATCGCCGACGCCAGCATCACCGGTCAGCAGTCCTTCGTGATCGACCGCGGCGACCAGGTGCATACGCTGGAAGCCGCCAAGGGCATCCTTGCCGCCCAGGTCGCCGCCTTCCCGCCACCGCTGGAAGAAGAGCCGTTCGACGATGAAGACCTGTTCGAGGTCGAAGCCGAAATCGAGACCGAGGAGACCGAAGGTCTGGTCGATGGTCCGGCCGATGGGTCGGCCGACGACGACAACGCCGCCGAGAGCGCCGGCAGCGACACCGATGCCGATGGCCGCAAGCGCAAGCGCCGCCGGCGTCGTCGTGGCCGTGCCGGCGAGACCCGCGAAGGCGGGCCGGTGGCCGAGCGTGACGTGAATGAAGCCGCCGCCTTCGCCAGCGAAGGTCTCGTGGAGGCCGTCGGTGACGACGCCGAAGGCGACGACGAGGAATCCGAGGACGTGCCCGGCGAAGCCCGTGCCGAGCCGGTCGATGGCGAGCGCCGTCCGCGCCGCCGCGGCCGTCGCGGTGGTCGTCGCCGGCGTGGCGGTCCGGAAGACGGTGTCGTCGGCTCGATCGCCGACGAACTCGGTCCGCTGCAGGCTTCCGAAGCCTCTGAGGCGGTCGCCGACCTCGAAGGCGGTCCGGTGCCGCACGACGGCAGCTCGCTGCGGCCGCATGACTCGACGCTGACGGAAGCGATCGCCGGACAGGCCGAGCCGGCGCAGCCGGCGTCGTTCGATGCCGAACCCGCGACCGCCCCGCCGCAGCCCGTCGCTACGCCGGAGCCGGAGCCGGCCCCGGAAGCCGTTGCGCAGGACGACGACAAGGCTGCCGCCCGCCGCCGTTCGACGGTCCGCGAGAAGGTCAGCTTCGGCTCCTCCGCTGCGCCCGTCGCCGCCCCGGTCGCTGCGGCGCCTGAACCGGTCGCTGCGGCACCTGAGCCTGTCGCAGCGCCAGCGCCCGTCCCAGCGCCGGAGCCCGCCAAGCCGGACGCCGGTACCGACACCGCGCCCCGCAAGGCCGGATGGTGGTCCCGCGCATTCGGCAACGGCGAGTAGACTCGACCCAAACGAACAATAAAAAGCCGCCCGGCCAAACCGGGCGGCTTTTTGCTGACCGGGTTAAACGATGCGTCCGTGCTCTCGCGCCGATGGCCATCCACCAATGACGGCGCGAAGAAAAGCGAGAAAGATTTTATCGCGCGGCGGGGCTCCGGCCACCACGCCTTGCACGGCAAGACCTGACCACAGCGCATAGAGCCCCATGGTGATCTGCAACGGCGGCAAGGCCGGCGCCAGGTCGTGACGCCGGACGATGTCATCGACCAGCGACGCGAACTCGGCGAAATAGCCGGTGTTGGCGTCATCATAGGCTTCTGCGAAACCGGGGTCGCGCCGGGCATGAAGCTGCAGTTCAATGGCCAGCAGCGACCATCTGGTCTGCTCTGCGAGATCAGCCAGATGCACGGCAAGCGCCGCGAGAAAATCGTCCAGCGAGTGGGTGCGGGTAACCTCAACAAGGCCGCGAAGCACTTCCACCTCGCCATGAATGTGGCTCTCCATCAGCGCAATCAACAGATCGTCGCGGCCGGCGAAGTTCGAGTAGAAGGCGCCCTGCGAAAAACCGGCCTCCTCGCATAGTCCGCGCAACGACAACGCCCCCACGCCATCGCGCACGATCGCGGCGCGCGCCGATGCGAGCAGGCGCTGACGCGTCTCCAATCGGCTTTGCTCTCTCGTCTTCCGCATTTTCCCGATCTCGATCGTGTGTACCGTGAAGGGGAAGCGGCGCGCTCCGCTTCCCCCGTCCGACGCTTTTCTACTACCGAACCTTTTTGCAGGCCCTTCGCTATTTGGACTTGCTCCGCGGCCCGTCGCGCAGCTGGTCGAACCAGCCGAACACCGCTGCGAGCGCATGACTTCCTTTGCCCAGAAGCGTCGCCATCTCGGCTTCCACACGCTCGCCGAGCTCTCCGTCTCGCTCCGGCAATGGCGGGAGGATATGGGCGAAATAGGTCTTATCGAGCAGGCGATGCAGCAGCCGTTCGCCCATGAACGGCTCGTTATTGTTGAGCACGCGGGCTGCCTTCATCAGATTGCGGATATCATATTGCGTCGGACTGATATCGGCGACCTGCCTGGGCAGCCCCAGCAGCGTGTAGACGCCGATCCGCGCCGTTCGCACCGAACATTCCATCGTGAAGATGATGTCGTTGCTGGTTTCCACGAACTGCCCCATCAAGGCGAGGTTGGTGCAGCCCGCAGGCACGACGCGGGGGCGATCGCCTGCCGCGCGCGGCATGAACTGCGCTGTAATGAACGGCATCAGCGCGATGCGGACCTTGGTGTTGGCGACGACGGCGTCAAGCTGGTCGACGATGCCGAGATGGTAGCAAAGCTCAGCCAGGATCTCGCGGCCGTTGCAGGCCGGCATCGGCTTCTTGACGTAGTTGCCATCCTTGTCCATCAGCAGCGCATAGACCCACAGCACCAGCACGTCGTCAGGCTGTGTCGGGAAGTGCGGCTGGCGGTTGCAGGTGAAGCTCAGCACCCAGTTGGAATCCGTAAAGGTGATCACGCCACCGGTCACGGTCTTTCCCGAATAGGGATCGTTGACCGACAATTCCTTCAGCCTGTCTACCAGCGGTGAGGGCTTGCAGGTCAGCGTCGCCGATTCCCACGTCGATGCCGCGGCATTGCCGCAGAATTTTTCCGGCTTGCCGAATATCGGCGATTTGCTGGCGAGGTTCTTCCACAGCATCCAGTCGCTGTCCTCGCCCGGCTTGGCATCGCGGGCCAGAACCGGGGCCGTGTCCATGTCGCCATAGGCCGTGCCCTCGGTCATCGATCCCGTAAGCGCGAACACCATGTCGTCCGGACCGATGGCGATGCTCTCGTCGTTACCGCCGACCTTGCAGCGGATCGCGGTGACGGTGCGCTGGCCCTGCTGTTCCAACATGTCGAGGTCATAGGCCCTTGTGTCGAACTGCACCTTGACGCCCTTGTCCTTCAGCAGGCGGAGCAACGGCACGACGAAGCTGTCATATTGATTGTACTTCGGGAAAACGCAGGTCGACATGTCGGCCATCCCGTCGAGCGCATCGAGGAAGCGATGCATGTAGAGCTTCATCTCTAGCAGGCTCTGCCAGTTCTCGAAGGCAAACATCGATCGCCACAGATACCAGAAGTTGGTCTCGAAGAAGCTCTTGCTGAAATATTGCTCGATCGTGACGTCGTCGAGCTCTTCCTTGCGCTTGAGCAGAAGCTTGATGAGCTCCCACTGATGCGACTTGCTGAGGCCCAGCGTCGAAAAATCCCGGATTTTTCCCTGCTGGTGCATCAACCGGGCCTTGGACCAGTTCGGGTCGTTGTCGTTCACCAGCCGGTATTCGTCGAGCACGCTGTAGCCTTCGGCCAATTCCAGCGCCGGCACATCCTGGAACACGTCCCAGAAATTATCGTAATTGAAGTTCATCTCGCGGCCGCCGCGGACGATGTAGCCGGTTTCGGCGTCGCCGGCGCCATCGAGCGAGCCGCCGGCGATGTCCATCGAGTCGAGGATCGTGATGTCCTCGCCCTTCATGCCGCCATCCCGGATCATGTAAAAGGCGGCCGACAGACCGGCGATGCCGCTGCCGATGATCCAGGCCTTGCGTCCTTTGACCGGCCGTGTCGGCACGGCCCGGCCGCGCATGTAGGGACCCATCATATCGGGCGGCGGCAGCGGCTCGTTCGGGCCCTTGCGCCAGAAGCCTTCACCCACATTGGTTTCGATCAGGGGCATGCCGGGAGCCGGCGCGTTGGGGCAAGGGATATTGTGGGTCATGTGCATTTCCTTGGTCGGCAGCGGATATCGAAATTCGGCCTTCAAGATGTCACACGATATTCGAATATCGTTTGATATCGATCAATTCTACCGCGATGCGTTGCATGATCGAACCGCCGGAGAACACCGTCGCGGGCACCGCTGCTCGTATGAAAGAAGCGGCCCGGCCAAACAAGGCAGCTGTTTGCTGATCACAAACTGTCATTCCGGGATGCAGCAGGCGGCGAAGCCGGCTGATGGCGACCCGGAATCCCGGCATGTTCATCTTCCCACATCCAGATTCCGGGTTCGCTCACGCTGGCGCGTTCGCGCCCCGGAATGACAGCGATGGGTCAGCAAAAAGCCGCCCGGCGAACCGGGCGGCTTTTGTGCTGACAGCCATAGAGCCGAACGGTCAGCCCGTCGTCACGCCCGTCTCCAGATCCGACGGATCGATGGTCTTGTTGAGGTTGGCGTGCATCACGTCGTGATCGAGTTCGCCTTCCCACCACGACACGAACACCGCGGCGACGCCGTTGCCGGTGATGTTGGTCAGCGCACGCACTTCGCTCATGAACTTGTCGATCGAGAACACGATCGCCATGCCCGGCACCAGACGGGGATCGACGACGCTGAGCGTCGCGGCCAGCGTGATGAAGCCGGCGCCGGTGACGCCGGAGGCGCCCTTCGAGGTCAGCATCGCCACCAGCAGGATGGTGAGCTGCTGGCCGAACGTCAGATCGACGCCGAGCGCCTGCGCGATGAACAGCGTCGCCAGCGTCATGTAGATGTTGGTGCCGTCGAGGTTGAACGAGTAGCCGGTCGGGACCACCAGGCCGACGACCGACTTCGAGCAGCCGAGCCGCTCCAGCTTGGCCATCAGCTGCGGCAGCGCGCTCTCCGACGAACTGGTGCCGAGCACGATCAAGAGCTCATCCTTGATGTAGGCGATGAACTTGAAAATGCTGAAGCCGACCATTCTCGCGATCAGGCCGAGCACGACGATCACGAACAGCAGCGCCGTGCCGTAGAACAGCGCGATCAGGCTGACCAGATTGGTCAGCGCCGCCGGACCGAACTTGCCGATCGTATAGGCCATCGCGCCGAACGCGCCGACCGGCGCCGCCTTCATGACGATGGCGATGACGCCGAAGATCGCGTGCGAAACATCGTCGATCGTGTCACGCAGCGTGTGGCCGCGCTCGCCGAGCGCCATCAGCGCGAAGCCGAACAGGATGGCGAACAGCAGCACCTGCAGGATGTCGCCCTTGGCAAAGGCACCGACAACGCTGTCGGGGATGATGTTGAGCACGAAGTCGACCGACTTCTGCGCTTCCGCCTGCTTGACGTAATTCGCAACCGCCGCATTGGTGCCATCGACCTTGGTGACCAGGCCGTGGCCGACCTGGAACACGTTGCCCATGATCATGCCGAGGATCAGCGCGAAGGACGACACGATCTCGAAGTAGATCAGCGCCTTGATACCGACGCGGCCGACCTTGCGGGCGTCCTGGATGTGGGCGATGCCCGACACCACGGTGCAGAAGATGATCGGCGCGATCACCATCTTGATCAGCTTGATGAAGCCGTCGCCGAGCGCCTTGATCCAGTCGTTGGTGGCGAAGTTCGGAAAGAACGATCCGACGATGACGCCCAGCACGATCGCGACCAGCACCTGGAGATAGAGAACCTTGTACCAGGGCTGCTTGATTGCGGGCGCTGGCACGCCCGTCGTTGCGATCACTGCCGCCATTGTCGTCACTCCGAAGTAGAACTGCGGGGTGGATACACAGAACGGCCTGTACTCGGCAAGCCACCGGGCGGAATTTAGTTGAACAATTAATCAGCGAAATACCTTCGCAGCGCCATTGATACCGTTGTCACGGCTTTTGGCGGCGATCAGCCACCACGCGCAGGCCGGGCACCAGCAGCGCCCCGAGCAGAGTTTTCACCACGGCGCCCGCGAGAAACGGCCCGACGCCGACCGTCCAGGCCTTCTCCAGCCCGAGCTGGCGGCCATAGGCCAGCCAGACGAGGCCCATCGCCAGGATCACGACGTGCCCGATGGTCATCGCGACGAACATCTGGATAATCGAACGGTCCCAGCCGCGCTCGCCGAGCCAGCCGCTGATGAAGGCAGCCACCACGAAGCCGAACAGGAACCCTGCCGTCGCCCCGAACAGCGGCGCGAGCCCGCCGGTTGGGCCGGCAAATACCGCCAGGCCGGCCGCACCGACCGCGAGATAGCCAACGACCGTTGCAACGCCGAGCCGCCAGCCGTAGGCGGCCCCGATCACCAGCACGACCAGCGTCTGTAGCGTCATCGGCACCATCGGCAGCGGCACGTTGGTCTTGGCGGACAGCGCCAGCAGCGCGATGCCGAGCGCGACCAGCGCCGTCGCGCGGATGCCCTCGGCAAGCGTGCTGCCGCGTGGCGGCCACAGCACGGCGACGATCGGCGCCTGCGCTTTGCTCTTATCGTTCATCATTTGGGGCCGCCCTGCCCGAGCCATTTGCCGATCCGCGCTACCGCCTCGTGCATGTCGGCCGCGGACTGTGCATAGGAGAACCGCACATAGGACCGGCCATGGATCGGGTCGAAATCATTGCCGGGCGTCGCGGCGACGTGGGTCTGCTCCAGCATCTGCTTTGCGAAATCGAAACTGTCCGAGGTGAATTTCGAGACGTCGGAATAGAGATAGAACGCGCCGTCGGCCGGCAGGAAGTCGGTGAGCCCGGCCTGCGGCAGGCCGGCGGCGAGGATCGCGCGGTTGTCCTGGTAACCGTGCTTGATCGCCTCCATCTCGGCACGGCCCTCGAAAGCCGCCTCCGCCGCGATCTGCGACAATGTCGGCACCGAGATCGACATGTTCTGCTGCAGCCGTTCGATCGGCCGCACCAACGGCTTCGGCACCACCATCCAGCCGACCCGCCAGCCGGTCATGCAGAAGTACTTCGAGAACGAGTTGATCACCAGCGCGTCGTCGGACAGCGCCGCGGCAGTCACGGCCGGAAAGGCGTAGTCGAGACCATGATAGATCTCGTCGGAGATGAAGCGGATGCCGGCGCCATCGGCGGCCTGCATCAGCCCGGTCAGCGCCTCCTTCGACATCATCGTTCCCGTGGGATTGGCGGGGCTGGCGACCAGCACGCCCTTCAGCGGTGTCTTGCGATGCGCCTCGAGCAGCGCCTCGCCGGTCAGCGCATGGCGGGTGTCGGCATGGGTTTCGATCAGCACGGGCTCGCAACCCAGCGCCTTCAGGATATGGCGGTACGGCGGATAGCCAGGCACCGTGACGGCGACGCGGTCGCCGGGTTCGAACAGCGCCAGGAACGCCAGGATGAACGCGCCGGACGAGCCGGTCGTCACCACGATCCGCTCCGGATCGACCGCGCAGCCATAGACGTCGCGGTAATGCCGGGCGATTCGCGCCCGCAGCGACGGTGTGCCCAGCGCTGAGGTGTATTCGATCCGGCGCTGCACCAGCGCCGCCTGGGCGGCTTCGATCGCCACCTGCGGCGCCGGCGCGGCGGGCTGGCCGACTTCCATGTGGATGACGTGGCCACCCGCGGCCTCGATCCGCGCCGCAGCCGCCATCACATCCATCACCATGAACGGCGGCACGTCGCTGCGGGCCGAAGGTGTCAACAGCGACCGCGCGCGAGCGATCGAGCCAGTTCCCGGAATCGTATTGGACATCAGAATCTGCTATCTCCGCGGCGCTGCGTGACCCGGTGCGGCTGTGCCGCGCTCCTGCCGCAATATCGGGCTTGTTGGGCCCCTCTCGCGTATCCGAACCCGGCCGATGATGAAAGACCTGCGAAGGCCCTTCCGGGCCGTGTCCCGGATCCTCTCCAAGCTGACCGCGCTGGGCGCGGCAGCGGCGCTGCTGGTCGTGCCGGTTGCGGCGTCCGCGCAGAACCGCGGCCCACCGCTGCTGCGCGACGCCGAGATCGAGCAGCTGCTGCGCGAATATACCCGTCCGATCCTGCGCGCCGCCGGGCTCGAAAAGCAGAATATCCAGGTCGTCATCATCAACAACGGCACCTTTAATGCCTTTGTCGCCGACGGCCGCCGCATCTTCGTCAATTACGGCGCGCTGATGCAATCGCAGACGCCGAACCAGCTGATCGGCGTGCTGGCGCACGAGACCGGCCATCTTGCCGGCGGCCACCTGTCGAAGATGCGGCAGCAGATGGCGCAGGCCCAGACCTCGATGATCGTGGCGATGCTGCTCGGCGTCGGCGCGATGGTGGCGGGCTCGCGCAGCAACGCCGGCGGCGGCTCGAGCGCCAGCAATATCGGCGCGGCGGCACTGAGCGCCCCGCAGGCGCTGTTCCAGAGCACCATGCTGTCCTATGTCCGACAGCAGGAAGAGAACGCCGACCGCGCCGGCGTCAAGTACCTGACCGCCACCCAGCAGTCGCCGAAGGGCATGTGGGAGACCTTCCAGCGGTTCTCCAGCGACAGCCTGTTCGCCGCGCGCGGCGCCGACCCCTACCAGCAGTCGCACCCGATGCCGCGGGAACGCGTCGCCGCCCTCGAGGAGTTCGCCAGGACCAGCCCGTACTGGGACAAGAAGGACGACCCGGCGCTGCAGCTTCGTCATGACCTGATGCGCGCCAAGACCGCGGGCTTCATGGAGCAGCGCGACACCGTGATGCGGCGCTACCCGCCGTCCGACACCACTTTGCCCGCGCGCTACGCCCGGGCGATTGCCACCTACCGTCACGGCGACCTGCGCGACGCCGTGGCGCAGGTCGATGGATTGCTCGCCGTGCAGCCAGCCAACGCCTATTTCCATGAACTGAAGGGCCAGGCGCTGCTCGAAGGCGGTAAGCCGGCCGAGGCGGTGGCGCCGCTGCGCCGCGCCGTGCAGCTCTCGAACAACGCGCCGCTGATCGAGATGCTGCTCGGGCAGGCGATGGTGGCCTCCGACAACAAGGCCAGCCTCGACGAGGCGATCCGGATCCTGCGCGCCGCGGTGGCCCGCGAGAGCGAGGCGCCGAGCGGCTATGTCCAGCTCGCGCTGGCCTATGGCCGCAAGGGGGATTACGCCGAGGCGGACCTCGCCTCGGCGCAAGCCGCGTTCCTGCGCGGCGACAACAAGACCGCGCGGGATCTCGCCTCGCGCGCCAAGTCGCGCTTTGCCATCGGCTCCCCCGGCTGGGTCAAGGCCGACGATATTATCGCGGCGAAGGGGCCGGGATCGAAGGATTGAAGTCGGACGCCGGGGCCGCGTAACGGCCTGCCCTTGCGCCGCAACCTTCCAGCATCCTCGCGCTTCGTGTCACCCCGGGGAAGCAACAAGCGCCACGCCGTCGAGACCGTCTTGCGGCAGGCCGAGGTGCCGCAAGGCGGTGGGGGCGAGGTCGATGATGCGGCTTTGCATCGTCACCACGCTGCCCGCAGCAAAGCCGTTGCCGACGGCGATCAGCGTGGGATTTGTCTCGTAGCGGCCGAGCCCGCCATGCATGCCGCAATCGCGGCGCACCGCATCCTCGGTTTCGGAGAAGCGTACCGCCATCGCGGTCAGCCCGGGCACGCCGTTGCGATTGCTGCCCGGCGACTTCGCCATGTCGAGGGCGAGAACGTCGGAGGCTGGAATCTGCCCAAGGGCGGCGAGGTCTTCGCCGCGCATGATCCGCCCGGCCCAGGATTGCTGGCCGAGCCAGTCGGCCACTTCGTCGCGCCGCGCCAGCGCGTCGCCGCCGAAATGGATGAAGGCCGACGTTCCCTGGCAGGCTACGACCACGTCCGGGCTCTCCAACTCGGCCTTGAAGCCCGCTTCGAACAACCGCCGTTCGACCGGCACGGTCTCGGTGACCGATTCATGGCCATGGTCGGAGCCGACCATCAGCAGCACCTCGTGGCCGCGATCGCGTAGCCGTTCGACGGCTTCAGCCACCGCGCCGACATGGCCATCCACCACGCGCAAAGCCGCCAGATGCTGCGGCGAGCCGAGCGGAAAGGCGTGCATGGTCTTGTCGGGTTCGGACAGCCACAACGTCGCCACCGAAGGCGGCCGCTCCAGCAGCGTCGTGATAAATTGTTCGGTGAGCACGGCGTCCCCTTTGGCGCCCGCCGGCGCGTCGATCGCCGGCAACGGCTCCCTGCCCGGCCGGTAGCTCAGCTCGCGGTGATACAATTCAGCATGGCCGTCGGCATCGTGAAACCAGGCCGCGCCCGGCGAGACGTTGGAACACAGCAGCGCGCCGTGCAGGCCGCTCACCCGTGCCGACAGCGACGGCCGCATCAGCAGCCGGCCGAAATGCTGGCGATAGGTGTCGAAAAATTCCGGCATGCCGGCGTCGTGCACGTGATGACCGCCGGCGCTCGGCAATGCGACCGAATTGCCGCGGAGTCCGTGCGAGACCGGCCAGCAGCCGGTAGCGATCGACGCTGACGACGCCCGCGTCGCCGAGGGGAAAATCCCGCGGTGGTCTGCGAACCAGGTGCCTGCCTGGCGCAACCTGGCCATCTGCGGCGTCGTCGCCTCGGAGACGAAATCCGGCCGGTGACCATCGCAGATCATCGTGACCACGATCGGGTGTGACATGGGGGGGGTCCTTTACGAGCTAGTCGTCGAGCGTGGGATCGAGGCGGTCGCGCAGCCAGTCGCCGATAAGCGACACCGCCAGCGTGGTCAGCGTGATGGTCACCGCTGGCGCCAGCATGATCCACGGCGCGCTGCCGACATAGTCGCGACCATAGCCGACCATGTTGCCGAGGCTGGTCATCGGCGGCTGCACGCCGAGGCCGAGGAACGACAGGCCGGATTCCAGCAGGATGACTTCGGGAAACACCAGGGTCATCGACACGATCAGCGTGGAGACGATGTTGGGCAGAATATGGCGCAGATAGATCCGCGACGGCGTCGCGCCGAGCTGCCGGACCGCGGCGGCATAGCCCTGCTTGTTGGCGGAGATCGCCAGGCCGCGGGCGATACGCGCATAGCGCTCCCAGCCGTAGCAACCCATCAGCCCGATCAGCAGCGGCAACGAGGTACCGAAGAAAGCAAGCACGGCCAGCGCGAGAATCAGAAACGGCATGCTGGCCTGAAAGTCGGCCAGCATCAGCACCGCCTGCTCCACGAACCCGCGAAAATGCGCGGCGAGGAATCCCAGCAGCGTGCCGACCACGGCGGAGATCGCGGTCGCCCCGAAGGCGATCAACAGGGAGATGCGGATCGAATACATCAGGCGCGACAGCACATCGCGGCCGAGCTCATCGGTGCCCAGCCAGTGCAGCGTATGGCCGGGCGGCGCCAGACGATTGCGTAGGTCCATCTTGGTCATGCCATAGGGCGCCAGCGTATCGGCCAGCAGCCCCACCGCCAGCATGGCGACCAGCCAGACAATGGCGATCACCACTGCAGCCGGAATTTTCGGCCACGCCATCCCCGGCTTCGCCGTGCGTTCCTCGGGGAGCGACAGATCCGCCATTTCAATGCGCTCCGGCTGCTTGAGGGCTGCGCAGCCGCGGGTCGAGGAAGCCGTAGAGGAAATCGACGATCATGTTGGACGTCACCATGGTGGCGGCGACCAGCAGCAGGATGCATTGCACGACGGCGAGATCGCGGTTGGCGACCGCTACGACGAGCAGTCGCCCTACCCCGGGCCATGAAAACACACTCTCGACCACCACGGCGCCTGCGATCAGGCTGCCGACCATGAAGCCGACGATGGTAACCGTCGGAATCGCCGCGTTGGGCAAAGCATGCGACAGCACCACTGTGCGCCACGACAGGCCCTTGGCCGAAGCGGTGCGGATGTAGGAATGACCCAGCACTTCGAGCATGGCGCTGCGGGTGAAGCGCGCCAACACCGCCGCGCCGCCAATTCCGAGCGTGGCGATCGGCAGGATCGCGTGCCGCCAGCTTTCCTGTCCGCCCGACGGCAGCCAGCCGAGCTGCACGGCAAAGATCAGCACCAGCACCAGGCCGAGCACGAAGCTCGGAACGGTGAAGCCGATGACGGCGCTGACCATCACCACGCGATCGATCCAGCTGCCGCGATGCAGCGCGGCGGAAATTCCGGCGGGAATGCCGATCGCGAGCTTGATAAGCAATGCCGGGATCGTCAGCGCCAGCGTGGCGGGAATGCGCTCCAGCACCAGTTCGATCGCCGAACGGCCGTCGCGCATCGAGCGCCCCAACTCGCCCTGGGCGATGGCGCCGAAATAATGGATGTATTGAACCCAGATCGGATCGTCCAATCCCCACGCCTTGCGGAACGCTGCGATCACTTCGGGCGGCGCCTCCGGACCGAGAATGATCAGCGCCGGGTCGCCGGACATCCGCAACACCACGAACACGAAGGTGACGACCAGCACGATGGTGATCAGCGCCCGCAACAGCCGGATCGCGAAATAGCGGGCCATCAGTGGATCACTCCGGCGCCAGCAGGCGCCCCCGGCACGACCAGATGGCAGGCCACGCTGCGGCCAGGCGCGACCTCGGCGAGGTCCGGCGCTTCGACGCGACAGCGCGCGAATACGACCGGGCAGCGCGGGTGGAAACTGCAACCGGCAGGTTTCGCCGCAGGATTCGGCGGCTCGCCCGACAGCACGATACGCTCGGTCTTGCGCCGTCCCGGCGTCGGCGAGGCCGACACCAGCGCACGCGTGTACGGGTGCTGCGGCGAGGCGAACAGATCGTCGGCGTCGCCGAGTTCGACCACGCGCCCGAGATACATCACCGCGACCCGTTCGCTGATCTGGCGCACCACCCGCAAATCATGGCTGATGAACAGCATGGTCAGATTCAACTCGGCTTGCAGATCGGCCAGTAGATTGACCACCTGAGCCTGGATCGAGACGTCCAGCGCACTGACCGGCTCGTCGCAGACCAGAAAATCCGGTTTGGTCGTCAATGCGCGCGCCAGCACGGCACGCTGCCTTTGCCCGCCCGACAATTCGTGCGGATAACGCTGTCCGATGTCGCGGGACAATCCGACCCTGCGCATCAGATCCGCAACCCGCGCGGTGCGCGATGCCGCGTCGCCGATGCGGTGGACATCGAGCGGCTCACGCAATTGGGTGGCAATCGGCAGCAACCGGTCGAGGGCACCGAGCGGATTCTGGAAGATCATCTGCATGCGCGCCCGAGACGTTCGCCACGCCGCGCTGTCCACGGCCGCCAGCGGCGCGCCGTCAAAACCGACCGCTCCCGCATCGGGGTTCTCCAGACCGAGCACCAGCCGCCCGGTGGTCGATTTTGCCCGAGCCGGATTCTCCGACCAGGCCAAGTGTTTTGCCGCGACCGATGGCAAAGCTCACCCCGTCGACCGCACGAACCTCACGCGCATGACCGAACATGCCGGCCTTCATGCGATAGCTGCGCACCAGTCCGTCGACACTCACCAACGGCGTCATTCGGCAGCCTGGCCGAAACGAATGGTCGCGGCCGCGTACCGGTCAGTGACACAGGCGATCCGCCGGTTGTCGCCGATCACACGAAGCGGCGGCGTGGTCCGGCACGCGGCGCCGGCCAAACCGCAGCGCGGCGCGAACGCACAGCCCGGCGGCATGGCCTTGGGATCAGGCACGGTGCCGGCGATAGCCGTCAGCCGGCGCCGCGGGCCGTCCATGGTCGGCAGCGATCCGACGAGGCCCGCGGCATAAGGATGAAGGGGATCGTCGAATAGCTCCGCCGCCGGCGCTTCCTCGACGATGCGCCCGGCATACATCACGGCGACGCGGTCGCAGTTTTCCGCCACCACGCCGAGATCATGGCTGATCAGCACGATGGCCATGCCGGTCTCGCGGCGCACGCGCCAGATCAATTCGAGGATCTGCGCCTGGATCGTCGCGTCCAGCGCCGTCGTCGGCTCGTCGGCGATCAGCAGATCGGGATTCCCCGCCAGCGCCATGGCGATCATGATGCGCTGGCTCTGGCCGCCGGAGAATTCATGCGGATAGGCCGACAACCTGCGTTCCGCATCGGGAATACCGACCAGATCGAGCAGCCGTTTGGCTTCGGCGTGGATCGCCGTTCCCGACAAGCCGCCATGCAGCGCAAGGGTTTCGCTGATCTGCCGGCGGATGCTGAGCACCGGATTGAGGGCACTCGCCGGATCCTGAAAGATCATGGCGACCTTGCCGCCGCGGACCTTGGCCAGGGCGGCGGGCGATGCGCCGACAAGTTCGGCGCCTTCCAGTTTAACGCTGCCACTTACGGTGGCGGTGTTCGGCAGCAGGCCGAGCGCCGCCAGCCAGGTCACCGACTTGCCGGAGCCGGACTCGCCGACGAGACCAATGGCCTCGCCGCGACGCACTTCAAGGCTGACGCCGTCCAGCACCTTCACGCCCCTGAAGGCGACGGTCAGCGCATCGATCGCGATCAGCGGCTGCATCGCTCAGCTCCCGAAATTGCCGGGACGGAAATCCATCGCAAAGGCCGGAGAGGCCTTCCATTTGATGGATTTCGGCTTCGCGGTGAAGGTGGCGTTCTGGTGCAGCACCGTATAGGCGGGATCTTCGCGCTCGAGAATTTCGAGCATGCGGCGGAACGCAAGGCGGCGCTTCGGGCGATCGGTCGAGGTCTCCAGTAATTCGCACAGCGCATTGGCTTCGACGTTAGCGTACTCGCCGATCTGCTGCTGCTGTCCATTTGGACCGTGCTGAGCCACGATCGACGACACCGGATCGTTGAACGGCCCCGAATTCGACCAGTCGCGCACCGCGCGCGTCGGCGTACGCTCCATGATCTGGGTCCAGTTTTCCTTGGTCTCGATCTGGACGTTGAGGCCGACGGCCTTCCACATTTCCACCAGCACCTGCGAGGTCGGCACCTGGTTAGTGTAGTAGTTGTTGAGCAGCCGGTACGGGATCGGGTCGCCTTTGTAGTTGGCCTGCTTCAGCAGATCCTGCGCCAGCTTCGGGTTGTATTCCGGGACTGTCCAGTCGGCATGGAACATGTCGCCGTAGAATTCCCACTGCAACCCGTTCGGCACCCGGGTGCGGCCGGCCCACAGGCTATCGACGATCGCCTGCCGGTCGATCGCATGGGTGAAAGCGCGGCGCACCAGCGGATTGGCCAGTTGCGCATGGTTCTTGTCGAACACCGTGAGGCGGTGGTTGGCGATGGTGCCGCCCTGCACCTCGAAGCCGGCGTTCTTTTCGATGCCGGCAATCTGGTCCGGTGGAATATCGCAGGCGAACTGGTACTGGCCGGACACCAGTCCGTTCACCCGGCTCGACACTTCTGGGACCTCGACAAAGCGGATCTGCTTGATCGGCGGGCGACCGCCCCAGTATTCGTCATGCGCCACCAGCGTCAGCGATACGTCGGGTCTGTACTCCGCCACCATGTAGGGTCCGGTGGTGATCGGCTTGCGCGCCCAATCGAGATAGCTCGCCGCATCGTCCCAGCCGCGACGGCTCATGATGTTGGATCCGGACCGCGACAGCCGGCCTTCCAGCGTGACGTCGGGCGTCGCATTAATGAAACGCACAGTGTACTTGTCGATCGCCTCGACGCGAATCAAGTCGGGCCAGATTCGGCGCGCTACTGCCGGCAGATCGCCGGGCAATTCCTTGCCGGGCCGCGGCGTCGGGATCTGTTCGCTGGCGCGGATGGTGCTGCGGTTCTTGGCTTCGGTGTTGGCGAACATGCGCTCGCGGCTGAAGCTGAACACCACATCGTCGGCGGTCATCTCGTCGCCGTTGTGGAACTTGACGCCCTGGCGAAGTTTCAACTCGACGATCTGGTCGTCGATGCGGCGCCATTCTGTGGCGAGTCCGGGCGTGATGCCGAGATCGCCGCGCCAGTCCTTGCCGATCAGCGCTTCCCACAGCGAGGAGAAGAACACCCGCTCGCCGACATTGGACTGCTCGCGCAGCACGTCGAGCGTGTTGGAATTGGCAACCTTCTGTACGGCGATGGTGATCGACGGACGGTTATCGGCCTGCGCAATCGAGATACGCGGCAGGATGAATGCACCGGCGGCGGCGGCGCCAAGGCTGAGAATCGAACGGCGGTTGGGACGAATCATGATGCGTTCCTTTGGCATCGGACAAAAACAGACGAACAGACAGGGACGACGACAGGATCAGCCTACAAAGCGAGACCGAGCGCCTCCAGATGCGCGGCGCCGCGCCGAATATTGGCCTGGTCCTTGACCTCGATCAGCAGTCGCGGCCGGTGCGACAGGCGGCCGAGCGCCTTGAACACAGCGTTCCAGTTCAAGGTGCCGTCGCCCGGCAACCAGTGACGATCCGAATAGCCGTCGGCATCCTGGATGTGCACGTGGGCAAGATCTGCACCGGCGGCATCGACATAATAATCGACCGGCGGCGCGCCGGTGGACACGTGCGCGTAGTACGCGTGCCCGGTGTCGATCGAGACACGAACGGCGGCGCTGTCGAAACTCCGGGCCAGCAGCACGCGCGCCATCGGGTCGATGTCCTCGATGTTCTCGATCACCAGCTCGCAACCGATGCCTTCGGCGCGTTGCACCACGTCCCTGAGAGTCTGATGCACGCGTTCGGCTAGAGCCTCGCGCGCACCGGGATTGATATCCAGATTATTGTAGTCCCAGGTCGTGAACGGCGAATGGATCACCATCTGCGTCGCCCCGATCGCCTCGCAGGCATCGAGCCCCTGCAGCAGCCTTTTGGTGACGACGGCGCGAATCAGAGGGTCCTGGCTGTCGATCTTGAAACCCCAGAACGGACCGTGCATGCCGAGCCGGCCAGTATAGCCGTCAAGCAGGCGACGAACACCATCGGCCACCGCACGCCAATCGCCATCCAGTGTTTCGCTTCTGAAAAAGTCCTGGATCTCCAGATCGCGCTGCTTCTCGAGAATCCAGTCGCGATGAATGGCAAGCGTTGCCATCGACAGCGCGGCGCCAACAACTGGCAGATCTGATTTTGCGATCATGAATGTCCTCGAACCAAATCTCACTGCATCTCTCGACGCAGTAGCTAGTCTCGCGACGTGACGACCTCATGAATTCAACGTGTCACCTTGTTGATCTTGCGCTCACCGTCGCATTGCCGCGAAACCGGCGGCGAAACCATCGGGCCGCGACAGCGACGATCGCTTCGACGGCGAAAACCAGGTGCATGCAACATGGGAACGTGCCTCGATATTTTCTCCACTCAGCCTGGGGTAGCGGCAGCAAATTGCCGTTGAAGACCTTGAAGGCAGTCCGCCAGTCTGGAATGTTCTCGATTTCCAAAAGCAGCCCTCACCGCAACGCGCGACCGGCGACCGGCCATGACGGGCGAATCGCCCGTTGGCAGGTGATGCGGCTGCAGGTTAAGACGCTGCCGCTTGGCCGCGGACGGCCCGCGCACGGGCGGACTGCCCAGAGACCGGCGGATCACGGGGATTTGCGGCGATGGCGTCCGTCGCCTGTTCACAAATCGAGCGTATTTCGTCTGCAAAATGCTAAATAGCTCTCTGGATATCCGCCAGCATCCTGGCTCGCTTTGCCCCAAAGGAATTTTTCCATGTTTTCGTTCCGCTTTCTTGCCCCCGCCGCCCTGGCGCTCGCTTTGTGCGGCGCGCCGGCCGTGGCCTCGGCGCAGAGCTTCAACGACGCCCAGCGCGGCGAAATCCAGAAGATCATGAAGGACTATCTGCTGACGCATCCCGAAATCCTCGAGGAAGTCTCCGCCGAGCTGACCAAGCGGCAGGCTGCTGCCGAGGCCGAGAAGCACGCCGCGGCCGTGACCGCCAACGCCAATCTGATCTTCAATTCGCCGCGCGGCGTCACCGTCGGCAACAAGGACGGCGACGTCACCTTCGTCGAGTTCTTCGATTACAATTGCGGTTACTGCAAGAAGGCCATGACCGACATGGTCGAGATCATGAAGGACGATCCGAAGCTCAAGGTCGTGCTGAAGGAGTTCCCGGTGCTCGGACCGGGCTCGGTCGAGGCCGCGCAGGTCGCCGTCGCCGTCCGCATGCAGGACCCGACCGGCAAGAAGTACCTCGACTTCCACCAGAAGCTGCTCGGCGGTCGCGGCCA
This sequence comes from Tardiphaga sp. vice154, assembly GCF_007018645.1. Classification (NCBI taxonomy): domain Bacteria; kingdom Pseudomonadati; phylum Pseudomonadota; class Alphaproteobacteria; order Hyphomicrobiales; family Nitrobacteraceae; genus Tardiphaga; species Tardiphaga sp. vice154. The sequence goes on along the minus strand of NZ_CP041399.1, from coordinate 2,913,969 downwards.
GGCCGACAAGGCCCGCTCGATGGCGGCGGCCAAGGAAGCCGGACTCGACATGGCCCGGCTGGAGAAGGATTTCTCAAGCCCGGAAGTTCGCGCCACGATCGAGGAGAACTTCAAGCTCGCCGAATCGATGGGCATGAACGGCACGCCGAGCTATGTGATCGGCAAGCAGGTCGTGATCGGAGCGGTCGGCATCGACGCGCTGAAGGAAAAAATCAGCAATGCGCGCTGCGGCAAGGCGATGTGCTGAACCGGCAACGCGTAGTCTTCAACAGAAACCGGCTGCTCTGCGGCCGGTTTTTTCGTGGGGCTGCACGATGCAGCGATCAGCTGGTTTTCGTATCCGAGTTCCTGACCGTGACCGACCGGTCGGTTGCCGTTGCCGGCGCGTCGGCAACGCGGCGTGTGCCTGCTACCAGCGGAGCTTCGGTAAACCTGAGAACAATCTTTTCCAGCAACGCCGTCATCGCCCGCACTCTAAAATTTCGTCGGTGCAAGTCGCAATTGCCGGGAATCGTTCCGCCGAACTGTCCGCAGATCCACCCGGAACATTCCGCGCGTGGCCCGCATTACCCCTGCGGAGGACGCGCATGCCCAAGTATCATTTCGAAATCGTCGACGATTACCGGCTCGAAGATCCCATTGGCCAGGAGCTGCACGACGCCGATCAGGCCATGACCGTCGCCAACGACATCGCCAAGCAGATCGCGACGGACGTTGTCAGCGAGAGCGCGCGGAACGTTGTGGTGATCGACGATTCCGGCACCGAGGTCTACCAGACACCGATCAGCTGCGAAGGCAAAGCCTGAGACCAGGTTTGTTCTTCTGGAACGAACAGGGGACGCCAAATCACGGCCGCGCGAATATTAATTTATTCCTAACGCCGACTTGATCGGTGGACCGGCCTGCCCTTCTGCAGCGGCGCCGCTCGACCGCTTCTCATCACAGGACTGCCCATGAATCACAGGCTCCTTATCGCTGTCGCCGCCGTTATAATGGCCGCCAGTGCTCCGATGCAGGCGCAAACCCCGGCAAGCGGTTCGGGCACGACGCTACCCAGCAGTGCCCCAGCGGCAGCGGCGGCTGAGACGATTCCATCGGCGGATCCCGCCGCCCCCGTCGAGCGAGCAACCCCGGTCAACCGCGACGAGGCCACCGACACCTCTGCTCCCCCGGAAGCCGGCGCCGGCATCAAGCCCGTCGCGTCCGACGACAAGGTGCAGCGCGACAATGGCGACGTGCGCGCCAGCGACGTATTGCCGGGCGGCAAGTGAGATCTTAGCGGCCCGAAAAACGGCCGTATGATCGTCGATAACGTCAGGTCGTTCGGGCCGGAAGCGACGGACGGACGGCCACGGTTAAGCCTTGAAGGCCCCTAACGCCTGCCGACATCCGGTCTGCGATTGGTTTTTCTGAACGCAATGAGGTATTTGGCTGGGGGAACTGGGCTCGTTCAGGCTTCCCCTCGCCCCCAACTCTACTTATAAACCGGGACGTTCGCGCTTGTGCGCCTGCCGGGACACCCTGATGGCAAAAATTGTTTACGTGCTCAACGGCCCCAACCTCAATCTGCTGGGAATCCGCGAGCCGGAAACCTATGGCCACGCCACGCTGGCGGATGTCGAGAGACTCTGCGTCGAGGCAGCCGCGCGCTACGGCCTGTCGGCGGATTGCCGGCAGTCGAACCACGAGGGCGAACTGATCGACTTCATCCACGAGGCCCGCAAAAATGGCGCGGTCGGCATCGTCATCAATGCCGGCGGCTATTCGCACACCTCGATCGCGCTGCACGACGCTCTGGTCGGCGTGCAAATTCCGACCGTCGAAGTCCACGTCAGCAACGTCCACGCCCGTGAAAATTTCCGCCACCACTCGTTCACCGCTCGCGCCGCCTTTGCCAGCCTGTGCGGCTTCGGCATCGAAGGCTATCGCCTCGCCATCAGCGGCCTGGCCGCGAAAATCGGCGCCACGGCGATTGCCTGACGTTCCTCTCACCTTCTTGAATTTGGATTGCACCCATGGCCCGCAAGCCTGACGAAACTTCCACTGCGACTTCGACCGCCAGCAATGACAGCGCGATGATCCGGGAACTGGCGCTGCTGCTCGACGAAACCAATTTGACCGAGATAGAGGTTGAACGCGCCGGCCTGCGCGTCCGCGTAGCCCGCAGTATCAGCGTCAACGCGGCGATGCCGGCGCAGTACCAGCCGGCGCCGCAATATGCCCCGGCTCCGGTGGCCGTCGCCGCCGCTCCGGTGGAAACCGCCAAACATCCCGGTGCGGTCCCCTCGCCAATGGTTGGTACGGTGTATTGGGCCTCGGAGCCCGGCGCCCGGCCGTTCATCGAGGTCGGTACCAAGGTCGCCGTCGGGCAGACCCTGGTCATCATCGAGGCCATGAAGACGATGAACCAGATCCCGGCGCCGCGCGCCGGCACGGTCACGCAGATCCTGGTCGAAGACGGCGCGCCCGTCGAATTCGGCGAGCCGCTGGTCATCATCGAGTAACAACGCAGCCGTCATCCTGAGGTGCTCGCCCAATTGAGCGAGCCTCGAAGGATGAGAGCCATGCGCATGCGGCCATCCTGCGAGGCGCGCAACAGCGCGCACCTCCAGCCGAAACAATCGCGTTTCGGCGGGGATGACGACGGAGCAAGACTGACATGTTCGAGAAAATCCTGATTGCCAACCGTGGCGAGATCGCGCTGCGCATCCTGCGGGCCTGCAAGGAACTCGGCATCGCCACCGTGGCGGTGCACTCCACGGCGGATGCCGACGCGATGCATGTGCGCCTGGCCGACGAGAGCGTCTGCATCGGCCCGCCGTCGTCCAAGGACAGCTATCTCAACATTCCTTCGCTGCTGGCGGCCTGCGAGATCACCGGTGCCGACGCCGTGCATCCCGGCTACGGATTCCTGTCGGAGAACGCGCGCTTTGCGGAAATTCTCAAAGACCATAATTTGCACTTCATCGGCCCGAAGTCCGAGCATATCCGGCTGATGGGCGACAAGATCGAAGCCAAGAAAACCGCGAAACGGCTCGGCATCCCCGTGGTGCCCGGCTCCGAGGGCGGCGTCGGCCCCGAAGACGACGCGATGGCGATCGCCCGCGAGATCGGCTTCCCGGTGCTGGTCAAGGCGGCCTCCGGCGGCGGCGGTCGCGGCATGAAGGTGGCGCAGACCGAAGCCGACCTGATGCTGGCGCTGTCGACCGCGGCGACGGAAGCCAAGGCGGCGTTTGGCGACGCCTCGGTCTATCTCGAAAAATATCTGCAGAAGCCGCGCCACATCGAGATCCAGGTGCTGGGCGACGGCCGCGGCGGCGCCATCCATCTCGGCGAACGCGACTGCTCGCTGCAGCGCCGCCACCAGAAGATCTGGGAAGAAGGACCGTCCCCGATCCTCACTGCCGCCGCGCGTGCCAAGATCGGCGAGACCTGCGCCAAGGCGATGCAGGAGATGCAGTATCTCGGCGTCGGCACCATCGAATTCCTCTACGAGGACGGCGAGTTCTACTTCATCGAGATGAACACCCGGATCCAGGTCGAGCATCCCGTCACCGAGATGATTACCGACATCGATCTGGTTCTGGAGCAGATCCGCATCGCCGCCGGCGGCGACCTGCCCTGCACCCAGGAAGAAGTCATCATCAACGGCCACTCGATCGAGTGCCGCATCAATGCCGAGAACCCGCAGACCTTCCGGCCCTCGCCCGGCAAGATCACGCAATATCACCCGCCCGGCGGCCTCGGCGTCCGCATCGATTCCGCCGTGTACCAGGGTTATGTGATCCCGCCTTATTACGACTCGCTGGTCGGCAAGCTGATCGTGCGCGGCAAGAACCGGCCGGAATGCCTGATGCGGCTGCGCCGCGCGCTCGACGAGATCGTGGTCGAGGGCATCGAAACCACACTGCCGCTGTTCCGCGCGCTGGCGCGCGAGACCGACATCATCGACGGCGACTATCACATTCACTGGCTCGAGCAGTATCTGGCGGGCAAGCCGCCTAGCTGATGCGTTCCGGACGCGGGGGTTGCCCCGCGTCCACTTCGTGGCGGTTCGTTTTACAGTTCGATTTCCATCAGATCGCGGCCGACCACGATCGGCCCTGAATAGTGCTTGCGTGCGCCTTCCGCCCACATTTCGTCGGTGATCGACGGATCGTCGCCCGGCACGAAGTGGGTCATCAGCAGCTTCTTGACGCCGGCCTCTTTGGCGATCCGACCGACATCTTCCGTCGTGGTGTGCGACGCCAGCAGATGCTCCTTCAGCGTCGCGGCATTCTTGACGCGGGCAACCATCGCATCGACGCCCGGCACGTAGAGCGCCTCGTGCACCAGCAGATCCGCACCCTCGGCGAACTTCGCCAGTCCCGGATTGTAAGCGGTGTCGCAGGCGTAGACGATCACGCCATCCGGCGTCTCGAAGCGATAGGCGAAGTTGTCGTTGATCGGCGGATGCGGCGTGCGGAAGGCGGTCACCTTGACCTTGTCGTTGCTCATGACCAGGCCGTTCTCGACGATGTCCTTGGCGACCAGCAGCTTGCGCGGATCCGGCTTGCTCTCGTCGATGATGCGGGTATCGACGTCGAACTTGATGCTTTCCCAATAGGCCTTGGTCAGCGCTTCCATGCCGGCCGGCGCGAACGCCTCGACCTTGTGATTGAGGCCGGCCGACCAGCCGCCATAGACCATGTTGCCGTATTCCAGCACATGGTCGGAATGCAGATGGGTCACGAACACGTAGCGCACGTCGGGCAGCGCCACCTTGGCTTCGACCAGACGCTTGCTGACGCCGGGACCGCAATCGACGACGTAAGGCACGTTATCGACGATCAGGACGTTGGCCGGATTGGACCGGCCGAGACCGACGCGCGGACCGCCCTTGGTGCCCAGGCAGATCCAGCGCGCGCGCTTCTTGGCGGCGGGGGCGACGACGGGCTGCGCCATCGCAGCAGGTATCGCGAGATTGCCGGCAACAGCTCCCAGCATGGAGAGTTTCAGGAGGGCACGGCGGTTGATCGTCATGGGTCGTTCCTCAGAAGATAGTGAGATCGGCGCTGGCGCACGCATGCGGACAGAGCCGTCGGGGGATCGTCACGCGCCACGCGATCCTGCGTGACGCGCCTTCGTGTGAGGCGGCGCGGACGCTGCTCAGAAAGCTGGAGATACGCTCGGTGAGATCGCCGCTGCGGACCGAAAGATCGTCGGCCTTGGCGATCATGCGCAACGCGGCGGCCTCGGCTTCCGTCATGGCCGTGCTGACCGCACCGACATTGGCCGAGACGTCCTTGGTGCCGGAGGCTGCCTGCTGCGCGTTGGCCGCGATCTCGCTGGTGGCCTGGCGCTGCTGGATCACCGACGCCGCGATATCCGCTGTGACCGCATCGACCCGGCCGATGGTCGCCGAGATCAGCTTGATGGCCTCGACGGCAGCGGCGGCTTCCATCTCGATATGACCGATCTGCGCGGTGATGTCGTCGGTTGCCTTGGCGGTCTGCGTCGCCAGCGCCTTGACCTCGCCGGCGACGACCGCAAAGCCCCTACCCGCATCGCCGGCGCGCGCCGCTTCGATGGTGGCATTGAGGGCCAAAAGGTTGGTCTGGCTGGCGATGTCCTGGATGAACTTGATGATGCTGCCGATCCGCTTCACCGCCAGGTCGAGGCCGCCGATACGCCGGTCGGCGTCGCCGACTTCACGCACCGCGTCGGCCGCAATGGCGGCGCAGGTTTCCAGCCGCTCGGCGATGCCGGACACTGCGACGCTCATTTCCTCGGCGGCGCTGGCGATGGTCCCGACATTGACCGAAGCCTCTTCGGCGCCGGCCGCGACGCTGGTGGCACGCGCCGAGGTGCCGGTGGCCAGTCGCGAGCTGGCTTCGGCGTCACGACGAACGGCTTCGCCGGCGGCGCCGACGCCGTCGATCGCCTGGCTGCTGGCCGTGTCGAAGTCCAGTGTCAATTCTTCGATTCGCGCAGCGCGCGCTTCGCGCGCCCGCTGCTGCAGCCGATGTTCGGCTTCGAGGCGCGCCGCCTCGATGGCATTGAGGCGCAAGGTTTCCAGTGCGCCGGCGATGGCCCCGATCTCGTCGCGGCGGCCGCGCGCCGGCACTTCAGCGTCGCGGTCGCCTTCGGCGAGCCGCGTGATCGCGACGGTCATGCCGACCAACGGCTGCACCACGCGGCGGTCGAACAGCACGGTGACACCGATCACCAGAACGACCACCGCCACGAGCAACAAGGCCGCCATCGACAGCCGCGTCAGCGCTTCGGTTTTCGCCGTCTCGGCCAGCACCAGAGCTTGCTGCATCGCGGCATCGCGCACGGCGAGCGCGGACTGTGCCGGCCCGACCAGACGCTTCAGCACGTCCTGAAAACCCACGCCGTAATAGGTCCCGACCAGGCCCTTTGCCGTCATGTCGGCGATGAACTTGTCGGTGTCGCCGAAGAACCTTGCTTCCGCGTCCTTGATGGCCGTTGCCAGCGGCGAGCTCTCGCCCAGCTGGGAAGCCGTCGCCTGCAGCCGGGCCCAGGCATGCCGGATCTCGCCGGTCAGTTCGGAAGCCCCCTGGATGTCCGCGACCATCAACATCTTGTTGCCGCCGGCAGCACGGGTGAAGAAGCTGGCGCGGCGGCCGGCCGCGTCGCGCATGTCCCACGACAGGCGCGCGATCTCGATCAGGCTGCCGACGCCGCCATGCGCGGAGCTGGCGCTGCGTTCGAGCCCGTTGGCAATGCCGGCCACGAGCTCGTTCAGCTCGAGCATCCGCGGCACGAACTCCCGGGCCAGGGCTTGGTCGCGCTGCGCGCGCGGCAGCTTGAAGGCGGTGTCCAGCCGGGCGTAGATCGCCACCAGATCGCGGCGCGATCGGTCGAGATTGGCGACCGCCACGTCGCGCTCCGGATAGGACGCGAGAAGGAAGGCGGCACGGGCGCCGGTGACTTCGTCGGCGAGCACGCCGCGGGCCTTGGCGATCGCCGCAAGTGCGGCCGGGCTGGCCGGATCGTCCGCGAGCAAGGCGGCACTGTCCGGACCGCGGCTGACAGCGAGCTGCTCTGTGGTCCGCAACAGCGCGGTCATGGCCGAAACCAGATGAGCGGCTTCGCTCGAATCCCGGTAGTCGCGCCACTGCTGGACAAGAAAGACGGTGGCAGCGATGGCGATGATGCCGGCCATCGCAGAAACGCATGATAGAAATAGAACACGAACGCGCATGTTGGCCCCTTTTGACGTCTCCATACGGCTCCCGCGTTAAGTCATGTCTAAAATTGGTAATAAGATGCCTCCTATCCATCGCAATATTGAAACTGTCATGTCCATGCCGACAGAACGCCCTTCGGAACCAATGAAGCAGTTCGACGTTGACGCGCTGCCCGGGAGCTTGCCGGTGCGGGGGACGTCTTGATTCAATCTTCAGTGCAAAAAACCATTCCGGGAACCGCCGCAAGCGCCCGGCGTCGTTCGATCGGCCAGATTCTGCTGTTGGCCGCCGGCTTCGTCGTGCTGGTCGCGATCAGCGCGTCGTCGGTGATCCTGGTCAACCAGGCGCGGGAGGATTCCGGCTGGGTCGTCCACACCGTCGAGGTCGAGAACCAGCTTGCGACGTTGTTGCTGGAGATTCGCCGCGCCGAGAGCGCCGCCCGGGCATTTCTGCTGAACGGACAGGCGAACTTCCTCACCGAGCACGAAACGGCCGTGGCGGCGATCCTTCCCGGGCTGGACAAGCTGGCCAGGCTGACCGACGACAATCCGCTGCAGACCGAAAACATGAAGAAACTCCGCCCGGCAGTCGAAGCGCGGATGGGGGAATTTGCAAAGGCCGTTGGGCTCGTCAAGCAGAACGATACGCCAAGCGCCGTGGCCATGCTGCCGCAGACCGGCAACGGCGCCGCGGTGCAGGCGATCGGCGAGACCGCGCGGGCCATGCGCGCCGTGGAAGAAAAACTCTTCCTTGAGCGCACCCGCACCGCCGACCAGACCCAGCAACTGGCCTCGATCGTCACCGTCGCCGGCTCCGGCCTGGTGATTGCGCTGGCCGGCCTGTCGATCTTCCTGGTCCAGCGCTCGTCGCGCGCCCGCGATGACGCCGAGGCGCAACTGCGCGAGAACAACCTCAATCTGGAAACCACGGTGCAGGAGCGCACCGCAGATCTCATCGAGGCCAATGAGGAAATCCAGCGCTTCGCCTACATCGTCAGCCATGACCTGCGCTCGCCACTCGTCAACATCATGGGCTTCACCAGCGAACTCGAAGAACTACGTGGTGACATCTTCCGTCGCATTGCTACACTCGGCAACGACACGCCGCTGGTGCCGGACGTCAATGGCGAATTGCCCGAGCCGGCGCTGGCCGAGCAGGACAGGCAGCTATCAACCGACTTCACCGAGGCGCTCGGCTTCATCAAGTCGTCGATCGGCAAAATGGACCGGCTGATCAGCGCCATCCTCAATCTGACGCGCGAGGGCCGCCGCGAGTTCAAGCCCGTCAAGATCGACACCCGCGAACTGATCGAGAACATCGCCTCCACCGTTGCGCATCAGGCCGCAGAGACCGAAACGACGATCCGCGTCGAGCCGCTGCCCGACATCACCAGCGATCGCCTCGCAATGGAGCAGATTTTCGGCAATTTGATCGATAATGCGCTGAAATATCTCAGGCCCGGCATTCCCGGCGATATCCTGATCAAGGGTCGCAGCAAGATGGGCTTTGTGATTTTCGAGGTGATCGACAACGGGCGCGGCATCGACCCGAAAGACCACCAGCGGATCTTTGATCTTTTCCGGCGGGCGGGTACACAGGACAAGCCGGGACAGGGTATCGGTCTGGCCCATGTCCGAGCTCTGGTCCGGCGAATGGGCGGCACCATGTCGGTGGCGTCGGAACTGGGCAATGGCAGCAATTTCACCGTTACGCTTCCGGCGAAGTGGACGGGCAAGAACCGGGACAAGCAATCATGAGCAAGCCAGTCACCATCATCATGATCGAGGATGACGAGGGCCACGCCCGCCTGATCGAACGCAACATCCGGCGCTCCGGCGTCAACAACGAAATCATTCCGTTCACCAACGGTACAGATGCGCTGGCCTACCTGTTCGGCAAGGATGCCGGCGGCGAGGACCACAAGGGCGAGGCGCTGCTGATCCTGCTCGACCTCAATCTGCCCGACATGACGGGCATCGACATCCTGCGCAAGGTCAAGGAAAGCAACCTGCTGAAATGTGCGCCGGTCGTGGTGCTCACCACCACCGACGACGCCCAAGAGATCAAGCGTTGCTACGAACTTGGTTGTAACGTCTACATCACCAAGCCGGTGAACTACGAAAGCTTCGCCAACGCGATTCGTCAGCTCGGGCTGTTCTTCTCCGTAATTCAGGTACCGCAAGCCAACTCATGACATCGAAGCCTGCCCCCACGCTGCTCTATATCGACGACGACGCCGGTCTGGCCCGGCTGGTGCAGCGTGGCCTGACGCGCCAGGGCTTTACCGTCGAGCATTGCGACAATGGCGAAGCCGGTCTGGCGCGGATCCGGCAGGGTGGCATCGACGTGATCGCGCTCGACCAGTACATGCCGGGGCTCGACGGTCTGGAGACGCTGGCGCAGATCCAGGCCATCCTCGGCGCGCCGCCCGTCGTGTTCGTCACCGCGTCGCAGGATTCCAAGATCGCCATTACCGCGCTGAAAGCCGGTGCGGTCGATTACATCGTTAAGGACACCCAGGGTGATTTCGTGCCGCTGCTGCACGTCGCCTGCACCACCGCCATCAAGCAGGCGATGATCTCGAAGGCGCGCGACGACGCCGAGGCCGAAGTCCACGCCTCGCGCGATCGCTACGCCGCGCTCGCCGCCGAGCGCGAAATGCTACTGCGCGAGGTCAACCATCGCGTCGGCAATTCGCTGCAGATCATCGCATCGCTGCTGCATCTGCAGGCCAATTCGTCGGGCGACGAACACGTCAAGGCGGCGCTGACCAATGCGATGGGCCGCGTCGCCGCCGTGGCCCAGGTGCATCGCCGGCTCTATACGTCTCACGACCTCAAGAGCGTGCTGCTCAACCAGTATCTCGAAGCCTTGCTTGAAGACCTCAGGCGCTCCGCCGAGGGCAACCGGATGTCGCGCCTGACGCTCAAGGCAACGGCTGTCGAGATCGACCCCGATCGCGCGGTGGCGATCGGCATCATCGTCAACGAGCTGGTGATGAACGCCGTCAAATACGCCTATCCCGATGGCGCCGGACCGATCCATGTCGTGCTGACCGCCCAGGGCGACGCGCTCGAACTGTCGATCACCGACGATGGCGTCGGCCTCAACGTCAAGGCCGATCCGCGCTCCACCGGCATGGGCCAGCGCATCGTCAGCGCGATGGCTAACAAGCTCGAGGCCACCGTCGAGCGCGATCCCAACCACAGCGGCACCCGCATCATCCTGCGGTTCTGTGCCGTCTCCAAACCGGCCGTCGCACCGCCAATGAGCGCGGCAGGCTAAGCGGCTCGCCTATGCGGCCCCGCCCTGCTATCGTACGATGATGAGCTCGCGCGATACCGCCTCTTCCGAAGTCACGCCCGACTTGCTGCTGCGGGCCTATGCCTGCGGCATTTTTCCGATGTCGGAAAGCGCCGACGATCCCGGCCTGTTCTGGGTCGAGCCGGAAGAGCGCGGCGTGATTCCACTGGACGATTTTCGCGTCGCCTCGCGGCTCGCCCGCACGGTGCGCTCGGACGTCTATACCGTCACCGTCAACACCGCCTTCAAGCGGGTGATCGCGGAATGCGCCGCGCCAAAACCCGGCCGTGACGACACCTGGATCAACCAGCGGATCCGCGACCTCTACACGGCACTGCATGGCATGGGGCATGCCCACAGCGTCGAGGTCTGGGAAAATGACGAGCTGGTCGGCGGGCTGTACGGCGTCAGTCTCGGCCGCGCGTTTTTCGGCGAAAGCATGTTCCACCACGCCCGCGACGCCTCGAAAGTGGCTTTGGTGCATCTGGTCGCGCGGCTGATCGCGGGCGGCTTCAAGCTGCTCGACACGCAATATGTCACCGAGCACCTGCGCAGCTTCGGCGCCACCGAAGTGCCGCGGCGGCGTTACCGGCAATTGCTCGACGCCGCACTCGACGGCATCGCGGAATTCGACAAACTGCCGGTGGCGTTTCCCATGAAAGGCAGCGTGATGCTGCAAATCATCGCCCGCAAGGATGCGGCCTGAAGCTTTCAACACTTTGAGGATGCGAACAGGGGGCGGTTATTAGTCGGATAACCGCCCCCTGTCGCTGTGCTGTTGAAAGGCTACCTGAACTGCGGGAAAGCCGGTCCCGGCAGCGGCTGCTGCTGCACCGGCTGCGGGCGCGGTGCCTGCTTTGGCGGGGCACGCTTCTGCGGAGCGACCGGCTTCGGGGCTTCCGGCGCGGCGGTGGCCAACGTGGCTTCGGGATTCTTGCAGTCGCTCAGCCAGACGTCATAGATCGGATGCTCGACGCCGTGCAGGCCGGGACTGGCGGCAAACATCCAGCCGGAGAAAATCCGCTTCACCTCGCCCTGCAGCGTGATCTCATCGACCTCGACGAAGGCGTCGGTATTGGCGGCCTCGGTCGCCGGGCGGGTGTAGCAGGCGTCGGTCTTCACCCGCAGCGCGCCGAACTGCACGGTCTCGCCGATGTCGGCGTCGAAATTGATGATCCGGCCGGTGATCTTGTCGAGGCCCTGAAACACCGCCTTCTTGTTGACGATCTTCTGCGCCGGCGGCTCGGCGACCACTTCGTCGCCGGGCTGCAGCGTCGCGGCCGGCGCAGGCGCCTGCTTGGCGCCGCGCGGCAGCGCACCGGGGGGCACAGCGCCCGGCGCGGGAGCCGCGGCCGGCGGCGCATTGGCGATGCCGGGCTGCGGCGCGGATGCGGCGCCGGGCGGCACGTTCTGGGGAATCACGGTGGTGGCCGGCGGCGGCGCCAAAGGCTGCGACTGCACGGCGCCGGGAGGCGGCACGCCCTGCCCCGGCCGTGTCGGCAGCAACCGGCCCTGCGGCAACTCGGGCACTTCCTCTTCGTCGTCGAACTGCGGCTGCGGCTGGCCGCGCGGCACGTTGCCGGGCGGCCGCGGAATCAGATCGTTGAACAGATTGCCGAGCTGCGCCTGCGCCGGCGGCGCCTGCGTCAACGACGTCGCGGCCAGCAAGGTGGCCAGTCCGGCAAGGGTCAGGAATCGAAACATTCTGCGGCTCAATCGGCAATCAGGCTTGCGACAGTGTATCGATAAGTCGTTGCGGCCGCTCGCAATGATCCCGGTTAACACGGCGAATACGGCAACGGAAGGGCGTCTGCCGCGACATACCGTGCGCTATCGCAGAGTGGGCGCATCATCCTGCATTATGGTCGGCACGGCGCCAAAGCGCCTTTGCCCACCCTGCGACCGCGCACCGTGCCGCGATGGAGTACCTACCATGACCACGCCCCTGCATATCGGCCTGCTGCTGTTTCCCAACCTGACCCAGCTCGACCTGACCGGACCGAAGTCCTGGGGATGGTCAAGGCGAGGATGGCAGAGCGGACTGGGCGCAGCGATGCGATGACCCGCGCGGCGGCAAGACTGGAGACGTCGAAAGACTAGTTGCCCGGCGTCCAGGGCTGATAGTCGCCGGTCGCCTTGGGACGGTGGCCGGAGGCCAGCGTGGAGCCGGCGGGACGGTAGGCATAGGGCGTGCCCGTCAGATTCGGCACGTGCGGCTTCTGCCATTCCTTGGCGACGTAGGTCTCCTCGGTGGGGGCGACATCGACGGTATGGTGCAGCCAGCCGTGCCATGACGGCGGTACCCGGGAGGCCTCGACCGTGCCGTTATAGACCACCCAGCGCCGCTGGAAACCCAGCGTGGGGTCGATCACGCCACCTTTGGTGCGGTAATAGGTGTTGCCCGCCTCGTCCTGACCGACGAGTTCGCCGAATCGCCAGGTCCACAATTGCGTGCCAAAGGTCTGGCCGCTCCACCAGGTGAAAAATTTCAGCAGAAACAGCTTCATGACGCCAGCCGGTTGGATGATTGCTGGGCCTGTGATGCCATCCGCAAGCGCAATTGTCCAGTTGGCTGCGCCCGCGCCGCGCCACCGATCGCCACAGCATCAGCGGGCACCTGCGCCTCCGCGGCATTCGCATCCGGCATCCGCAAGGGCATCGCATCACCAAGTGGTGTGCGGAGGATTTGGAACGCCCGCCCCTCGGACCGGTTAGAGCGGCATCACATGCAGGAGAATAGGATGATCAATCTGAAAACGATGGGTGCCGTGGCCGTGATGGCTCTGGCTGTACCTTTGGCGACCTCGACGGAGAGCTTTGCACAGGCCAAGCCGTTCAGCGGCGGCGGCCCCGGTGGTGGTGGTGGTGGATTCCACGGTGGTGGCGGCGGCGGATTCCGCGGCGGCGGTGGTGGTCCGCGCTTCGGCGGCGGTGGCGGCGGTTTCAACCGCGGTGCATTTGCCGGTGGACCGCGCTTCGGCGGCGGTGGCGGCTGGCATCGTGGCGGTTACGGACGTGGCGGCGGCGGACTGGTAGCCGGTGCCCTGATCGGCGGCGCCCTGGCGTCCGGCGCCTACGGCTACGGCAACGGCTACTATGGCGGCAGCCCGTATTACGGTTCCTACGGTTCCTATGGAGCCTATGATGCACCTTACGATGACGGTGCCGAGATCGTCGAAGTCGCGCCCGCCGGTGGCGACGTGAACTACTGCATCCAGACCTACAAGTCGTACAATGTCCGCACCGGAACCTATCTCGGGTACGATGGCTTGCGGCACGCCTGTCCGTAACGCGTGACGAACGATTGTGGTGAGTACGGTGCCTCCGGGCGCCGTCCTCACCATGTTTGCGGGTAACATCGGTAACGGCTATGAATGGTACCGTGCCGCGAAACGCTGCGGCCCGTCATGCGTATTAGTTGGCGTACCGGCTGAGATCGCCGCGCCGCTCAAAGCAGGTTCCGTGAACTCTTCCAATCAGCACAAAGCCGCCGACCTGCATGCCAACGAGACGGAGCGCCTGAAGGCGCTGCGCTCCTACGGGATTCTCGACACGGCGGCCGAATCCTCGTTCGACGACATCACCAAAATCGCGAGCTATGTCTGTCAGACGCCAGTCGCGCTGATCAGCTTGGTCGATGAGGGCCGGCAATGGTTCAAATCCCAGCATGGGTTTGAGCCGCGCGAGACTCCGCTGGCGGAATCGATCTGTGCGCATGCGCTGCTCGAGCACAGTTTTCTCGAGGTCGAGGACACCACCCAGGATCCGCGTTTCGACGGCAATCCGCTGGTGATCGGCATGCCGCATATCCACTTCTATGCGGGCGCGCTGCTGCGCACGCCGGACGGCCTGCCGCTCGGCACGGTCTGCGTGCTCGACGACAAGCCGCGGGTGCTTTCGCCGGAGCAGCGCGATGTGCTGGCAGCCCTTGCCCGTCAGGTGATGTCGCAAATGGAGTTTCGCCGCGCACTGGTGCTGTCGGACCGGCTGCAGCGCAACATCAGCCGCCTGATGGCGGTGGCCGGTCACGACCTCAAGCAGCCGCTGCAGGTCATGATCATGGCGATCGACCGCATCCGCAACAAATTGACCGACGAAAAGGACCGCACCCGGCTCGGCTATGCCATCGACGCCGGCATGCGGATGGCTGAAGAACTCGACCGGCTCGCCGAAACCTCGGTGCTGCAGACCGGTTACGGCGTGCCGGCGCTGAAATCCTTCGGGATCGCCGAAGTGTTCGACTCCATCGTCGCCAACTGGCGTCTGCACGCCGAGGCCAAGGGGCTCGATCTGGTGGTGGTTCCGTCGAAGGCGCGCGTGGTGTCCGATCCCACCATGCTGCGCGCCATCCTCGGCAACCTCGTCGGCAATGCCATCAAATACACCGCGCAGGGCCGCGTGCTGGTCGGCTGCCGCCGCCGCGGCCATGAGCTGAGTGTCGAGGTGATGGATTCCGGCCCAGGCATCGCCGCCGAACAGCGCGATGCGATCTTCGAGGCGTTCCACCAGATCAATCCCGCCAGCGAAGGCCTCGGCCTCGGCCTGTCGATCGTGCGGCGCAGCGCCGAAGCGCTCGGACATGCCATCACGCTGCAATCCACCCTCGCCCGCGGCTCGCATTTCAGCGTCCGCGTGCCCTTGGCGGCGGTGTCGGTCTAGCCAACGGACTTTGCTAGCTGCGCGTCGCCAGCATCACGCCGGCCAGCGTCAGTACCAGCGCGGCGATCTGGCCAATCCCGAGCGGCTCGTGCAACGCGATCGCCGAGACGACCACGCCGATCACCGGCACCGCCATGGTACCAATCGCCGCGACCGACGCCGGCAGCATTTTCAGCGCCGCAAACCAGCACAGATAGGCGATGCAGAACGGCACGATGACAATGTAGGCCAGCAGGCTCCAGCCGGTCGATGACAAGGCCGCGAAGTTCGGCGTTTCGAAGATGAGCCCGAGCAGTGCCACCGGCACGCAACCGATCCCGATCTGCCACGCCGTCGATGTCAGGAGCGGCAGCGCCAGCCTGAAGCGCTTCGCCAGCACCGTGCCGAGCGCGAAGCCGAACGCGCCGAGCAGCGCCAGCGCCACGCCCGGCAGCTTCTCCGCGCTGGTGGAGAGGCCATCGGCGCCCATCAGCGCGGTAATGCCGGCGAAGGCCATCACCATCGCCAAGATCCGCGACAGCGACATCCGCTCGCCCAGGATCCACCAGGCCAGCACCGCCGCCCATACCGGCATCGTGTAGGCGATCACCGCGGCCTCGCCGCCCGGCAGCCACAGCAGCGCCAGCCCCATCAGCGCCATCCATCCGGTGACGTTGAGCAGCGCCAGCACGATCAATGGCCCCCACTGCGCCGGCGCCACGCGAAGGCTCTCGCCGCGCCACAGCGCCAGCGCGGCCAGCAGGCTGCCGCCGATGATGCCGGTGAAGCCGCGCGCGGTGAGCGGCGGCAGCTCGGCGATCAGGAACTTCATCACCGGCCAGTTCAGCCCCCAGCCGACCGAGGTGATTGCGAGAAACAGCAGGCCCAGCGGCGCGATGCGCGCGCGAGAGACGGGAGGTTCGGAGACTGACATGGGCGGACCGGCTGATGAACGGAAGCAACGCCTACACCGCCGCCCGGCCCGGACCAATGCCCGGCGACGCAGGCGCGCCATGCGCGCGCGATGCTGGAGGGGCCTCGCTACTCCGCCGCCACCTGCAGCCGCGCGGCGCTGGCGTCGCGCAGCGGCGACTGGCCGTACAGGCGGCTGTATTCGCGGCTGAACTGCGACGGGTCGTTTTGCAGGATCGTGCATGAATCTCGCAGGATCGCGATAACGCCGGAACGGCATCTGCCGGCATAAGCAACGGCCGGGAGCGCGCTCCCGCACAGCCCCGGCGGAGCCTGCCATGACCCCCCCTCCTGCATCTCGCGCAAACTCGTCCTGATCACCGATTCCGGCAGCGCGATCGGCGAAGCCATCGCCCGCCATCTGGCGTCGCAGGGCTACAAGGTGATGCTCGGCGGCCGAAGCCTCGACCGGCTTGCGGCGCTGGCTGGCGCGATCACGCGGGCCGGCAGCGCGAGCTACCAAGAACTCGACGTCACGAGCCGCGGCAGCCTGCGGGCGTTCCTGCTGATCGCCGAGGCCTGCCATGGCCCGATCGACGCGCTGGTCGACACCGCCGGAATGCCCCCCGCGATGGCCGCGGTGCTGGCGACGCAGGGCATCGCGCGGGTGCTCCATGTGCCGACCGACCACGCGCTGCAGGCGAACGCGATCGCCGGTACGATCGGTCGTGCCCTCGAGCAACCCGGCACGATCGATCCGGGCCTGAGGCGGTTCCGCCCGGCCATGCGGGCCTAGAAGACCACGCGCTCCAGCCTGCCTCGCGGGGAACCGCGACTGGCCTTTTGCACACCCTTGCCGCCCCGCCTGAGTCTCGCAAAAGCAATGGTTCGATGACAAAATAAAGTTGGCCTGTGAACAACGGGCGCAGCTTCGACAACCCGGACAAATTGAAATAATTCGGCTTCCGATTCCGTGAGGACTCACCGATACTTGCCAGCAATCGGGTGCCCTCCAAGCCCCGCTTCCCACCATATTTAGTAATTGGTTTAGGAACTCGTACTAGTTCTTGACGGGTGCAGGGAGTCGGCCTAGTTTTCGAAACGTCCGGTGCGGGTAGCGAGATAGGCATCCGGACGCTCCCCAAAAGGGTTCCAGAATGACCGCTCCGACAGCCTTGTCAGCTTTCGGGGATGGGTCGGTCTGTCCCTGAACGGGCGACCTTTTGGTGGTCACGATGAGCCGAACAATGGCTCGGGTGGCACGGTAACGCGTTGAGCATGACCCCGGCACTTCCGGGTGGCCGGCACGCCGGCCAACGCATGCTCCGAAATCAACATGCGGTCCCTTTCGGGGATCGCGACAGCAATGCAACCGCCGGCGCCCCCCTGGGGGCTTGTCGGCACAGACGGGGCACGACCATGAAGATCAATCGCCGCTACACCACCACGGACCAGTCGCCCTATGCCGGGATCAACTTCCGTCACACGACCTCCGAGATCCGCAACCCGGACGGCTCCGTGGTGTTCAAGCTGGAGAATGTCGAAGTCCCCGATTCCTGGTCGCAGGTTGCCTCCGACGTGCTGGCGCAGAAATATTTCCGCAAGGCCGGCGTCGCCGCCCGCCTGAAGAAGGTCGAGGAAGAGACCGTGCCGTCGTGGCTGTGGCGCTCGGTGCCCGACACCGAGGCGCTGGCCGCCCTGCCCGAGAAAGAGCGCTTCGTCTCGGAGCTGTCGTCCAAGCAGGTGTTCGACCGCCTCGCCGGCTGCTGGACCTATTGGGGCTGGAAGGGCTCGTACTTCACTTCCGAGGAAGACGCGCACGCCTTCCACGACGAGCTGCGCTACATGCTCGCCAAGCAGATGGTCGCGCCGAATTCGCCGCAGTGGTTCAACACCGGCCTGCACTGGGCCTATGGCATCGACGGTCCCGGCCAGGGCCATTATTACGTCGACTGGAAGACCGGCAAGCTGACCAAGTCGAAATCGTCCTACGAGCACCCGCAGCCGCACGCCTGCTTCATTCAGGGCGTCGAGGACGATCTGGTCAATGAAGGCGGCATCATGGACCTCTGGGTCCGCGAAGCCCGTCTGTTCAAGTACGGCTCCGGCACCGGTTCCAACTTCTCCCGCCTGCGCGGCGAAGGCGAGAAGCTGTCGGGCGGCGGACGCTCCTCCGGCCTGATGTCGTTCCTGAAGATCGGCGACCGCGCCGCGGGCGCGATCAAGTCGGGCGGCACCACGCGCCGCGCCGCCAAGATGGTGGTGGTCGACGCCGACCATCCGGATATCGAAGCCTATATCGACTGGAAGGTGAAGGAAGAGCAGAAGGTCGCGGCCCTCGTCACCGGTTCGAAGATGAACCAGAAGCACCTCAAGGCGATCCTGAAGGCCTGCGTCAATTGCGAAGGCTCCGGCGACGACTGCTTCGATCCCGAGAAGAACCCGGCGCTGCGCCGCGAGATCAAGCTCGCGCGCCGCTCGCTGGTCAATGACAATGTCATCAAGCGCGTCATCCAGTACGCCCGCCAGGGCTACAAGGAGATCGACTTCCCGGTCTACGACACCGACTGGGATTCGGAGGCCTACCTCACCGTCGCCGGCCAGAACTCCAACAATTCCGTCTCGCTGAAGGACGACTTCCTGCGCGCGGTGGAGACCAATGGAAATTGGGACCTGATCGCCCGCAAGGACGGCAAGGTCATGAAGACGCTGAAGGCGCGTGACCTCTGGGAGAAGATCGGCTACGCCGCCTGGGCCTCGGCCGATCCCGGCCTGCACTTCAACACCACAATGAACGACTGGCACACCTGCAAGTCGTCGGGCGACATCCGCGCCAGCAACCCCTGCTCCGAATACATGTTCCTCGACGACACAGCCTGCAACCTGGCCTCGGCCAATTTGCTGACGTTCCACGATGTCGCGACCAACCGCTTCGACATCGACGCCTACGAGCACCTCTGCCGCCTGTGGACCATGGTGCTCGAGATCTCCGTCATGATGGCGCAGTTCCCGTCGAAGCCGATTGCGGAGCTGTCGTTCGAATTCCGCACCCTTGGCCTCGGCTATGCCAACATCGGCGGCCTGCTGATGTCGATGGGCCTGTCCTACGACTCCAAGGAAGGTCGTGCGCTGTGCGGTGCCCTCACCGCGGTCATGACCGGCGTGTCCTATGCGACGTCGGCTGAGATGGCGAAAGAACTCGGCCCGTTCCCCGGCTACAAGAAGAACGCAGCCCACATGCTGCGCGTGATCCGCAACCATCGCCGCGCGGCGCATGCCGAATCCCGCGGCTATGAAGGCCTCGCCGTCAATCCGGTGCCGCTCGACCACGCCTCCTGCCCGCAGGCCGACATCGTCACCCACGCCAAGGCGGCCTGGGATCTCGCGCTCGAACTCGGCGAACTACACGGCTACCGCAACGCCCAGACCACGGTCGTGGCGCCGACCGGCACCATCGGCCTCGTCATGGATTGCGACACCACCGGCATCGAGCCCGACTTCGCACTGGTGAAGTTCAAGAAGCTCGCCGGTGGCGGCTACTGGAAGATCATCAACCGCGCCGTGCCCGCAGCACTCCGCGTGCTCGGCTATCGCGAGAGCGAGATCGCCGAGATCGAGGCCTATGCGGTCGGCCATGGCTCGCTGAGCAACGCGCCCGGCATCAACGTCTCGACGCTGAAGGCCAAGGGCTTTACCGACGAAGCGCTGAAGAAGGTCGAGGCAGCCTTGCCGACCGCCTTCGACATCAAGTTCGCCTTCAACAAGTGGACGTTTGGCGAAGACTTCCTCCGCGACACGTTGAAGATCGCGCCGGAAGCGATCGCGGCCCCCGGCTTCGACCTCTTGGCCGCCGTCGGCTTCTCCAAGCGCGAGATCGAAGCGGCCAACGTGCACATCTGCGGCGCGATGACCGTGGAAGGCGCCCCGCACCTGAAGGCCGAGCACTACAACGTGTTCGACTGCGCCAATCCCTGCGGCAAGATCGGCAAGCGCTACCTCTCGGTGGAAAGCCACATCCGCATGATGGCGGCGTCGCAGCCGTTCATCTCGGGCGCGATCTCCAAGACCATCAACATGCCGAACGACGCCACCGTCGAGGATTGCAAGGACGCCTATCTGCTCTCCTGGAAGCTGGCGCTGAAGGCCAACGCGCTGTACCGCGACGGCTCGAAACTGTCGCAGCCGCTGAACTCGCAGCTCATCTCCGATGATGACGAGGACGAGGACGGCATCGAGAGCTTCATGGAGAAGCCGATGGCGGCGCGCACCGCGCACGTCGCCGAGAAAGTCGTGGAGCGCCTGGTCGAGCGCATCGTGGTGATGCGCGAGCGCGAGAAGATGCCGGATCGCCGCAAGGGCTACACCCAGAAGGCGGTCGTCGGCGGCCACAAGGTCTATGTCCGCACCGGCGAATATGATGACGGCCGGATCGGCGAGATTTTTATCGACATGCACAAGGAAGGCGCGGCGCTGCGCTCCTTCATCAACAACTTCGCCATCGCGGTGTCGCTCGGTCTGCAATACGGCGTGCCGCTGGAGGAATATGTCGACGCCTTCACCTTCACCCGCTTCGAGCCCGCGGGCCCGGTGCAGGGCAACGACAGCATCAAATACGCGACGTCGATCCTCGACTACGTGTTCCGCGAACTCGCGGTCTCCTATATGGGCCGCTTCGACCTCGCCCATGTCGACCCGACCGAGACGCATTTCGACGCGCTCGGCAAGGGCGTGGCGGAAGGCAAGGAGCCGGCCGGCCACAACAAATACGTCTCCAAGGGCCTGACCCGCTCGCGCACCGACAATCTCGTCGTCATGCGCAGCGAGCCCGCCCCCTCGACCGAAGGCGGCGCCCGCAGCCAGGGCGCCAGCAACGTCACGGCCCTGGCCTCCGGCCACGCCGCGACCGCGCAAGGACCCGCCGGCACCGCCACGGCGCTGAAGACCGCCGAGCCGGACCGCGCGCTGTCGCCGACCGAAAAGCTCGAGGCGCAAGCTTGGAGCAAGCCGGGCACGGCAGCCGCCGCGGCTCAGCCCAGCAAGGCCGAGCGTCGCGAAGAAGCGAAAGCCAAAGGCTATGAGGGCGAGATGTGCGGCGAATGCGGCCACTTCTCGCTGGTGCGTAACGGCACGTGCATGAAGTGCGATACGTGTGGCTCGACGACGGGGTGCAGCTAACTATCAAACGCCGTCATGGCCGGGCTTGTCCCGGCCATCCAAGAAAAAAGGCGGCCGTAAGGTCGCCTTTTTGCTGTTCGTACCACAACAAGTGTGACAACCTTTAGATGTGCTTTTCAGCTTGGATGCCGACTAGGACACAAGCTTTGCCCTAACCAGACGCATTTCTAAGCTACACGAGAATGGACGACGATTTCTTCGGAGGCGCCATAACTTCATTCCGAGCATTCTTAGAGCTTGGAGTGAGAGTTGTAACTGGCGACAAAGAATTCAGTATCTTTCAAGATATCGACGGAATTCAATTTGGCCAACGATGGCAGAGCCAGTTGGACCAGGCGATCGAAACCACCCGCCTTTTAATACCAATAATTACTCTCCTCTTTTTCCAGAGCGGCGCCTGCCGCGATGAGTTGACGAAATTCATTAGCCACGAGCGCGAGTTGGGTCGACGTGATTTGATTCTTCCACTTTATTTTGTCACAGCCGCAGCCCGTAGGGCGGGTTAGCGCAGCGTAACCCGCCGCTTCATCGACCGCATCGCCTGCGATAGATGGACTACGTTTCGTTGATCCGCTTACTTGCTAAGACGCCTCAGTGCCTTTCACATTTTTAAGCTATTGCATCGTCCAAAGAACACGGGATACACTACTTCTGGTAGTTAACCGGGAGGCTGCGATGCGATGTCTCTTTACGTTTTTATTTTTGTCACTATTCCCAATTTCAGCTCAAGCTCAGATCACTCCATTGTCGACATGGGTGAACACACGAGGGTCCACTCTCACAGCATGGTTCGTTGAGCCGGTCACTGGATCATTCATTGGCACATATGTGAACAATGCCGCCGGATTTGAGTGTCAGGGTGCGCCATACGAAGTCCGTGGCCTTACCAAAGGAACCGCCGTCACCTTCAAGGTTGACTGGAACGGGCTTGGTGTACCCGACTGCAAATCGACTACGATCTGGCAAGGTCGGGTTGTAGGTCCGACGATGAGCACTCGCTGGACCCTCGATTATACCGGTCGTGACGGCAAACCCCACCGTATGTATGGCAGAGATCGATTCACGCGACGCTGAGCAAGCGTAGAGCCCGTAACCCGCCGCCTTGCGGATATCGGGAGGATTACGCTTCGCTCACCGGCCTGCTCGCGGCCCCGCATGGCGCTTCGCTGATGCGGCCGACACGCGACATCGAATCGTTTGACTCCCCGGCGCCGCGCTCCCTAAGTGGCCACAAAGCGACACAAGGAGAGACGTTTTGCGCAAGGTTCTTATTGCCGTCGGATTGATGCTCGGCATCGGCCACGCCGCGGCGGCGGATTATCCGACACGGCCGATCCGGCTGATCGTGCCGCTGCCGGCCGGCACGTCGACCGACGTGATCGCACGGGTGCTGGCCGACACGGTGTCGCCAAAGCTCGGGCAGCAGATCATCATCGACAACAAGCCCGGCGCCGACGGCGCGATCGCCGCCAGCGAAGTGAAACGCAGCGCCGCAGACGGCTACGTCATCATGCTTGCCTCCAACACCGCGATGTCCGGCGTTCCGGCGACGCGCAAGGCGCCGCCCTATGACAGCTCGACCGACTTCACGCCGATTACCGACATCGGTCGCTACAACTTCTTCTTCTTCGTCAACAAGGACATTCCCGCCAGGACGCTGGCGGAGTTCATCGCCTATGCCCGGGCCAATCCCGGCAAGCTGGCCTACGGCGCCGGCAACATCAGCGGGCGGCTGGCGTTCGCGTCGCTGGCGACCACCAGCGGGCTCGATCTCACGCATGTGCCCTATCGCGGCGAGCCGCCCGCGATGACCGACCTGATCACCGGCCGCATCAACGCCATGGTCGCGACCTCCGGCACCGGCATGCCGCAGGTCAAGGACGGCAAGATCGTCGCGCTCGCCACCATCCTGGAGAAGCGCAGCGCGATCGCGCCTGATGTGCCGACGATCGCCGAAGCGGGCTTTTCGGATTTCAAAATCGAGCCGTGGGCCGGGCTGTTCGGCCCGCCCGGCATGCCCGCCGACATCGTGGCGAAGCTCAACAAGGCCTTTCACGAGGCGATGGCCGATCCGGTCGTGAAGCAGCGCATGGTCGAGCAGGACTTTGCGCTGACGCCATCCACGCCCGAGGAACTGGCCGCGCTGATGAAGCGGCAGCTCGAGGTGCATCGAAAGATCGTCGCCGCGGCCGGCATCGAGATGATGCCGTAGCGACCACGGCCGCGAGCCCGCCCGGACCGGTTGCCGCCGGTGCGGGCGCGGCCTAAACCGTCGCCGATGTCTTCGACGCGCACCACGCCTCCGCTCCGCAAACCGCGCACAAGGCGTGGCGTATCCGGTCTCAGGCGACGCCTCGGACGCCGGCTGCGCGGGCTGCGGCCGCGCTGGGCGGCCCGGCCGGTCGCGGTCCGCATCGTGATCGTCGTGGCCGCGCTGCTGATCGGCGCGCCGCTCGTCAATCTCGTCGTGCAGCTAGTGCGCAAGCCGACCGAGCTTTTGTTCTTTGCGGACACCGTGCTGAACAAGCCGCCCACCGAGACCTGGCGGCACTACGGCGCGCGGTTCCGGAACTATTCGACCGACGCCGTCTCGCCCGAATTGCTGGCCGCGCTGACGCAGACCGAGAGCACCGGCAATCCGGCCGTGCGGACCTATTGGCGCTGGCGGTGGGGCTGGAATCCGTTCGCTTGGTACCGGCCCGCCTCCAGCGCCGTCGGCCTGTTGCAGATGACCGATCCGGCCTTTGCCGAGGCCTCGCGCTTTTGCATCCGCGGCCATGTGGTGGTCAGCGATTGCTGGTTCACCAGCCTGTATTTTCGCTCGCTGCCCGGCCACGCCATCGAGCTGGCGTCGATCTATCTCGACCGCCAGACCGCCTCCGTGCTGATCGCCGTGCCCGGCAAGGCGCCGAGCGCGCCGCAGAAGCAGGATCTCGCGGCCGTCATCCATCTGTGCGGCGCCGGGCCCGGCCGCGCCTTCGTGCGCCGCGGCTTCCGGCCCGCGCCGGGCGAGCGCTGCGGCGATCACTCCGTCGCGGGCTATCTCGGCCGCGTCAACGCCATGAAGCAGCAGTTCGTGCGGCTCGCCGCGAACAATCCGGGCTGACCGCCGGCGCTACGCCCGTGTCACCTCGTAGATGACAAACCGCTCCACCATGATCGAATGCGTCGCGACGTGCTGCCGCCGCAGGCCGGCCTGCGCGATCAGGTGATCGAACAACGCCATGTTGCTGTCCGACGACACCAGCAGATACATCGTGCCGCCCGGGGCGAGATGCGCCGCGGCCTGGTCGAACAGCGCAAGGATGTCGCGATAGCCGGGGCCGGCATGCCAGGCCCGGTCCGCGACATTGCGCGGTTCGCCGGAAAACGACGGCGGGCTGGAGATGATGACGTCGAAGGTCTGATCCGGCGGCACCGCCGAAAACAGGTCGGACTCGCGCGCCTCGACCTGCGGCAGGCCGTTGGCGACGGCGTTCAGCGCGGCGGCGCGCGCGGCCTGCGGATTGATGTCGAGTGCCAGCACGGAGGCGGCGCCGGCGCGCGCGGCGGACAGCGCCAGAATGCCGGAGCCGGTGCCGATCTCGACCACGCGCTTGCCGGCAAAATCCTGCCGCTGCAGGAATTCGGCGAAGAACCGGCTGGTCAGGAACAGCTTTGGATGAAACACGGTCGGCGGCACCGTCAGGCTCAGCCCTCCGACCTCGGTCTTCGAGGTCCGGCGGCTGTTCAGCACGAAGTGGAACGACAGGAAGTGCACGACCTTGCGGAACACCGCGCGCAGCGGGCCGAAAGTGTCGTCTGCCTTGATCGGGCTGTTGTCGATCGTCACGGCGGTCTCCCTGCGGTTGTTGTTTCCCAAGCCGTCGCCGAACCCGGCGCGGCCGTCAAGACCGCGATACCAATCGCAACTGCAGCAAACGGCCGCGTCAGCGCCGTGCAGCCGCGTTGCTGCCTCGCCGCGGCCGACCTGCCCGCCGACTATCTTGACATCATTCCTAGTAAGGATTATAAACCGCGCATCGTGTTCGCGAGGGGCGCTGTCATGAGGCGTCTTGGTAGCGGAGCAGGATGCGGTGTCCCGCGCGTGCGCCTCGCAAGCGTACCCCGGGAGGCCGGGGGTCGCCGTCCGGGCCTACTACGGGGCTCTGCCGCCATTTGTCGGCTGGACGCGGACAGTGAGAAGGCGGGGAAATCCCGCCGGAGGCTGTCCCGGAAGCACGGTCCCCCGGCCCAAAATCACCGCGGTGGCGCGCCCACAGGCGCCGCGGTTCGCAGCGATGCGGATCGCGTCCCAACCACCATCCCCGCGCCTGTCGGCGCGCTGCCTCCCCTCATGCGTCGAGAGGAGAACTGCCGCACAGCTCGGGCGCCCCGGCGTCGCGAGAACGCGGGCGGCCGGCCGTTTGACATGGCGACCCGCAACACGCGAATTTGCGCCACAGGCGTGTGGCTTCTGTCACCCGGCCCGTCCATGACCTCGAAGGAAACCGATGCTCTCTCGCCTCCAGGACCAGTTGCAAGCCTACCGCGAAAACCCCGACCCGCTGGCGCAGCTCGCCAATACCATCGCGCTGGTGATCGCCGGCAACCAGCCGTTCTATCCGCTGTATCTGTATGCGATCGTGGGTCAGGCCGCATGGCCTTCGTGGCTGACGCTGCTGACCTTTCCGCTGTTCGCCGTCATCCCGGCGGTGGCGCGGCGCAATCCGCTGGCCGGCCGCCTGATGCTGCCGGTGGTCGGCGTCGCCAACACCGTGCTGGCGGTCAAGCTGGTCGGGCTCGACACCGCCGTGGAACTATTCCTGCTGCCCTGCGTGCTGCTTTCGACGATCCTGTTTCGACAGACCGAAAAGCGCGCGATGGCGGCCGCGCTGGCCTGCCCGTTTGCGGCCTATTTCATGCTCGATGCCGCGGTCGGCAGCCCGCTGGCGACCTACAGCGCCGCCGAGTATCGCTCGATCATCAACATGCACGTCTTCAGCGTCGCCTCGCTGTTCGCGCTGATCGGCTTCGCGTTCCCGGCGGATACGAAGCAAGCGTAGCAACCATTAAAGCGCGGCCTGCTTTTCAACCCATGGCGTGCCGCGCTCGACGACGGTGTTGGCGTAGATGAGGAGCTTGCGAGCGCAGGCGATGAGCGCCTCGTTGTGGGCCTTGCCGCGGGCTTTCAGGCGCTCGTAGAGCGCGCACAGGGCCTTGTTCCAGCGGAACGAGGCCGGCAGCGCCGCAGCAAACAGCGAGCGACGCAGGCGGCTTCGACCACCTGCAATGTGGCGCTGCCCCCTATGCTTGCCGCTGTCATCGTCGAACGGCGCAAGGCCGGCAAGAGCTGCCGCCTTCTCCCGGCTGATTTGGCCGAGCTCAGGCATGCGGATGATCAGCGCCAGCGCAGTCCGCTCGCCGATGCCGGGGACGCTGAGCACCAGATCGAGGCGCCGCGCCAGATCCGGATGGTCGCGCAGTTGGCCCGCGATTCGTAGGAGTTCGGTGGCTCGGCGCGCCTTCAGCCGATCGATGTCGTTGAGGACCAGACGCCGCCGTCGTGGCTCGTCGATATGTTCGAGCCGAGTCTTGAGGCGGACCATGTCTTCCTCGATCTGTTCGACGAAGGTCAGGTGATCTGCCAGCTCCGTGAGCCTTGGATCCGCGTCGACAGATGGAGGATCGAGCACCGCCGCGCAGGCGGCGACCAGCACGGCATCCAGGGCGTCGTTCTTGGCGCGCCGCAGATGCAGCCTGGCAAAGTTCTTGACCTGGATCGGCTGCAGCACCAGCACGACGAAGCCTTTGGTGCGCAAATGCGTAACCACGCCACGTTCATAACCACCGGTGGCCTCGATACCGACTTTGGTGACGCCTGCCTTACCGAGATCGGCCGCCAACTGCCGCCATCCCGCCGCTACGTTGGGCACCTGCCATCGCTGCTCCCGGCCATGCACCGCAATGTCGAGCTTGTCTTTGGCCGTATCGATGCCGGCCGTTTCCGTGTTATTGTTCGTCATCTTCGTCGACCCCTGCCTTGTGAAGCGAACCAACTTGTTCCGGCAACCATCCGGGTCCGATGAAGGAGCTGGCGCGATCCCGCTACGGGGCAGTCTCAGACGACTCAGGGCGGATACGATCCGATCGCCAGCCGCTCTGCCGCGGATGGCCGTCCGCGGCAGAGCATTCCTCTCGGAACGAGCTGACAATATCCCGATTTGCTATTACAAGGGCGGGTTAGCCGAAGGCGTAACCCGCCGCCGCGCGGATGGACGGCGGATTACGCTTCGCTAATCCGCCCTACTCAACTAGCTACGGCTGACATGCTGCTTGGGCAGCGCGCCGCCGTTCCATTTTCCGTCGATCGCGCGCTCGATCTGGGCTGCGAGCTGCAGCAACAACCCGTCATGGGCCTGCGCCGCCTGCGCCTGGATGCCGAGCGGCAGGCCGTTCTCCTGCGCGGCCAGCGGCAGCGAGATGCCGGGGATGCCGGCGAGATTGGCCAGCGGCGTATAGGCGAAGTTCTTCCAGAGGTTCGCAAACCAGTCGTGCACCGACAGATTGGTCGAGGTCGTCAGATACTCGGCGGTGCCGACCTTCGGCGTCGGCTTGGCGGTGATCGGCGTCAGGATGATGTCGTAGCGCTCGAAGAACGCGCCGAAGCCGCGCGACGTGGTGTTGAACACCGCCTGCATTCTGGCGCGGTCAGTATAGGACATGTCGATGCCGGCCTCCCAGATCTTCACGTTGATCGGCTCCAGCAGTTCGGACGTCGGCTTTTCCAGGCCGAGCCGTGCCAGATGGCCGCCGATCACCTGCGCGAAATTGCTGATGTAGCAGGCGGTCTGCGCGGCAAAGGCGGCGCGGAAATCGATCTCGGGCAGCGCCCATTCGACGTGGTGGCCGAGCCCCTCCAGCAGCCGGCCGACACGCTCGAGCTCGGCGACGAAATGCGGCGTCGCGCTGCTATCGCCCCATTCGTGCGACAGCGCGATGCGCAGGCGCCGGGGGTCGCGCCGGATCCGCTCGCTATAGGGCTCGGCCGGCGACCAGAACGGCATGAATTCGCCGGGCGCAGCACCCCGGCAGGCATCGACGAAGGCCGCGGTGTCGCGCACGCTGCGGCTGACGCAGCCCTGGATCGATACCAGCCCGGTCAGGTCCGACATGGTCGGCGCCAGCGAATAGACGCCGCGCGACACTTTCAGGCCGATCAGGCCGTTGACGCCGGCCGGAATCCGGATCGAACCGCCGCCATCGGTGGCGTGCGAGATCGGCAGCACACCGGCGGCTACCATCGCCGACGACCCCGCGGAGGAGCCGCAGGTCGAGTAGTCGGTATCCCAGGGATTGCGGGTGACATAGAATGCATTTTCGGCAGAGCTGCAGACGCCGAATTCCGGCGTGGTGCTGCGGCCGATGATGTTCAGCCCGGCCTGGCGGATCCGGCCGGTGAGAAAGCTGTCCTGCGCGGGCCGGTTGCCCTGCATGATGGCGGAGCCGAATTCCTGCAGCCGCCCCCGCAGCGTCGGCCCGAGATCCTTCATCAGATAGGGAACGCCGGCAAACACGCCAGCTTCGTTCATGCCGTCCTTGGCGGGATCGGCGACCACGTCGTCGAAGACCTCGACGACGGCGTCGAGCGCGGGGTTGAGCCGGGCTATGCCGGCGGCGGCTTGTGCCGCAAGTTCGGCCGGCGTCAGATCGCCCTGGCGCACGCGGTCGGCCAGCGCCACCGCGTCATGTGTCGCCCATTCGTCCCAGTCCATCGCCAATGTCATGTCGTGCGTTCCGGTTGCAGATTCGTTCGCGGGAAGCCTAGACCGGATGGCGCTCGCTGCGTGATCAGGGCTAGCATGTGAAAACGCCGTGACGCCTTCCGCGTCACGCCATGAAAGACCCGGCTCACGCGCCATGAAGCTCAGTAACCAAGCCGATTCCGTCTGGACCTCGCTGCAGGACGAAGAGTTGCGCCGTCAGTTGCTGGCCGGCCGCAGCATCAACGAGATCGCGCTGCGCACGAAACGCTCGCCGCTCGCCGTCCGCACCCGGATCAAGAAGCTCGGCATCGCCGAGCACACCGCGGATTAGAGAGTTCGGGTGGCTTCACTCACCGTCCTCATAGTGAGGAGCGCGCCACTTGGCGCGCGTCTCAAACCATGGGAGCTTGGCGCCATCCTTCGAGACGCCGCGCAAGCGCGCGGCTCCTCAGGATTAGAGAGAGCTTTTGGATGGGAAAAAGTCTCTCCAGACGGAAAAGCGTAGCGCAGGCCTATCGCCCGCAGTTCCACACCGGCCCGATCGGCGTCTGGGTCCAGCACGGGCCCATGCTGCCGCCATTGTACTGGCCGCGGTAGAAGCCGGGCTGGCCGAAATAGCGCTTCTGGCCATCGTACCAGCGGTAATAGACCGGCGTGGGCGTGATGTACCACGGCCGCTTCGGGCGGCGCGCATTGCGCAGCACCGCTTCGTCCTGCTTGAACAAGGGCGCGGCATTGTTCAGCGGCTGGTGATAGCCCGGCAGGAAGCCGTAATTATGCGGCCGCGGCTTCCGCTTGGGAGCGGCGTCGGCGACGACAGACGACAGCGTCAGGATGGCAGCGAGCGAGAGACACAGAAGGCGGGACATCTATCGACCGTAGCGGGTCGGCGTGTCCCGCACCAGTCACATCCCGGCGAGGCGTCCTGTATTCATGTCGCAGCATGAGCGGGGCCAAGTCCGGACATTCCATCCGGCGGCAGTCGGTGCGCCCGACCGGCGGCCTTTCGTCTACTTCCCTGCCCGCCGCGACCTGGGCTAGCCTGCCCGCGGGAATCTGCACCTCGCACGGGTGCAGCACGGCAGGCTCGACATAACGAGTGCGGATCAGAAGGCGGCAGCTGCAAGCTCCCCGCCGCCTTGACGATCGCACCATCCGAGGAAACGACATGAACCGCATTCTCCGCGTGATGGGCGCGCTTGCCATCGTCACGGCCACCGCCGGCTCCGCGCAGGCGCAGGGCTGGCCGAACCGGCCGATCCGCATGGTGGTGCCCTATACGCCGGGCGGCTACACCGACCTGATGGCGCGGCTGGTTTCGCAGAAGATGTCCGAAGCCCTGGGTCAGACCTTCGTGATCGAGAACAAGCCCGGCGCCAACGCGGCGATCGGCACCGACAGCGTCGCCAAGGCCGCGCCCGACGGCTACACCTTCGGCACCGTGATCGCGGCGCATTCGGTCAATCCGACGCTCAATCCGAAGCTGCCCTACGACACGATGAAGGATTTCACCTACGTCTCGCTGACCTCGGTGGCCCCCTTGATCCTGATCGCGCATCCGTCGGTGCCTGCCAGTAACATGAAGGAGCTGATCGCGCTCGCCAAGGCGAAGCCCGGCACGCTCAACTTCGCCTCTTCCGGCATCGGCTCGGCGGCGCATCTGACGATGGAAATGCTGAAGAGCCGTGAGGGCATCAATCTGCAGCACATCCCCTACAAGGGTACGGCGGGCGCGCTGCAGGATCTTGTCGGCGGCCAGATCAGCGTGATGTTCGACGTGATCGGCCCTCTGATGTCGCAGGTCACGCCGGGCAATGCCAAGGCGATCGCCGTCACCGCCAAGGACCGCGTCCCGGCGGCGACCAACGTGGCGACCATGACCGAGCAAGGCGTGCCGGACTTCGTTTCCGGTACCTGGTCGATGATCATCGCGCCGGCCGGCACGCCGAAGGAGATCGTCGACCGCATCTCGCTGGAGGCCAAGAAGGCGCTGTCCGATCCCGATCTGAAGAAGAAGCTCGACGACCAGGGCATCGTCGCGATGGGATCCACGCCGGACGAGGCCCGCGCCTTCGTCACCGAACAGATTGCGCTCTGGAAGAAGGTCATCGTCGAGGCCAACATCAAGTTGCCGGAGTAGCCGCCGCCTGGCGCTGAACTTGCGGAGTTGCGACCAGCGCGGCACTCCGCCGCGCTGGTCGCACAGTATGAATTCCGCTAAACAGTTTTATGACATATTCGCGACAATGGCGCCCGCTGCTACCGCTGCTGGCCTTCACGGCGCTGCTGCTTACCCCCGGCCTCGCCATCCATTTCGGCCTGATGCCGTTTGAATACCGCAGCTATGCCCTGATCGGCGTGTCGGCGTCGTGCCTTGCGCTGTGCGTCGTTTCGGGCCTGTCATTGGCCGAACTCGGCCTCGGCCGGCCCTCGATCCGGGAACACTGGCTCGGCTTCGCGGTGCTGACGCTCGGCCTCGCCGCCGTCATGCTGTTGCAGACCCGGCTGTTCACATTCGACGCCAATCCACCGGTCTGGCTGAGCTTTGCGCCGTTCTACGTGCTGGTCTCCAGCCCGTGCCAGGAAGTGGTGTGCCGGTCGATCCCGAAGCTGATGATCGACCGCCTGCAGGCCCGCAGCTGGGTCTATGTGCTGTATTCCTCGGCGGTGTTCTCGCTGATCCACATCGCCTATGGCGACACGACGTTGCTGCTCAACACCTTCGCGGTCGGCGTGGTCTGGGGCATAGCCTATTTGCGGATGCGCAACATCTGGCCGGTGATCCTGTCGCATGCCGCGATCGGCACGCTCGCGTTTTCGCTCGGCCTCGCCTAAGGCGCGGCCTACGCGCCGTTCCGCGCTTTCAATATTGCCATGTGCACGAAGTGCAGCTTGCCGCGCACCGCCGCCGTCAGTTCAAACGGATAGGCGTCGCTGAGGCCCATCGAGCGGTTGAGCTCGTTCATGCTGTAGGCGACCAGTTCCCACAGCGCCAGCAGCGCCTCGAAGTCGCGCTCCAGATAGGGATCCTCCAGCGTATGGCGGGCCCGCGCATCGAGCGACAGCGGCAGCGAGGACGCGGTATCGAGCGTCGAGACGATGTGCAGGAAATGCGCAAAGGTCTCCGCCCAGTCCTCCCACGGATGCGAGGTGGCGTATTCGCTGATGAAGCCATCGCTGTTCCAGCCGCGGTCGGCGCGGTTGTGATAGGCAGCCAGCGCTTCGGCATAGGCGGCGGACTCGTCGCCGAAGATCAGCCGGAACGGGTTCCCGAGCTGGGCCTCGTCGATCAGCGCCTCCCAGTAGAAATGCCCTACCTCGTGGCGGAAGTGGCCGAGCAGCGTGCGATACGGCTCGCGGAAGGCCGCGCGGCGCGCCTCGCGCACCGCGTCATCGGCCTCCGACAGGTTGATGGTGATCAGCCCGGCCAGATGCCCAGTCATGATCGAGTGACCGGCGGTCTCATGCGACAGGATGTCGAACGCGATCTGCGCACCGCCAGGCACCGCCAGCGGCAGTTCGAGCCGCATCAGATCATAGGTCAGCCGCCGCTTGGCCTGCTCGACCTTGCGCCACAGCGCCAGATTGCGATCCGAGCCGAGGTTCGGAATGGTCCGCGTCAGCCGGCAGGAGCGGCAATAGGGCATGCCGTCCTGGACCGACCAGTTGCAGCCGATCAGATCACGGTTGGCGCACGGCACCACGTTGCGCCCGCGCACCATCCGCAACGACCCGCTGTCGAAACTGACCGGCGTTCTGCAATGGCTACAGGGGCTCTGCTCGAATACGATTCTTTGGCGGCAATGGGGGCAGTTCAGTTGCTTCATGCGGGCACTATGCCGAAACGGCCGCGGTCATGCTACACGCTGTGCCGCGGCCGGGTGATCTCGCCGCGGGTGGTGGCGATGCCCATCTCGAAACCATCGGCGATGCGCCGCGCGCGCTCGATGAAGGCATCGGCCACGTCCGCGCTGAATATCTCCCGGGCGGTCGGCTCGAACAGCGCCAGCCAGCGGTCGAAATGCGCCGCGGTCAGCGGCAGCACCAGATGCGGCCGCATCGGGCGGCCGTCATAACGACCGGTCTTCAGCAGCATCGAAGACCAGAAATCGGAGATCTGGGCGATGTGATGCTCCCAGTCCGACACTGCAGCGTTGAAAACCGGGCCGATCAGCGCGTCTTCGCGGGCCCGGCCATAGAAGGTCCGGACCAGAAGGGCGATCGATTCTTCGGTAATTTCGGGGTGGGCTTCATTAAGAGTGGGG
Source organism: Tardiphaga sp. vice154 (assembly GCF_007018645.1). NCBI lineage: Bacteria > Pseudomonadati > Pseudomonadota > Alphaproteobacteria > Hyphomicrobiales > Nitrobacteraceae > Tardiphaga > Tardiphaga sp. vice154. The sequence goes on along the minus strand of NZ_CP041399.1, from coordinate 2,880,735 downwards.
TCGGTCATGCCTCCGATGTAGGCGGCAGCGCGCCATTTCACAACCGCGGGAAGGTCAGGCCCGCGTCACCGCGTCCCCGATCCGCACCTCGCCGCCCTCGATCACCCGGGCGGTAATGCCGCCGTGGCCGCGAACGGCATTGTAGCCGCCGGGTCCGAGCACCTCTTCCATCCGGCTGCACGGCGCGCAGTCGCCCGAGGGCTCGAGCAGCGTCGCACCGATGCGCAGGCGTTGTCCCTTGAGGGCGGCCATATTGACGCCGACGGTCACGAGGTTGCGCCGGAGCAACTCCGGCGCCAGCGCGTCCAGCCCGAGGAAGGCGGCGATTGCCGCCAGATCCTCGGCCGCGATCAGCGTCACCTGCCGCGGACCGTTATGGCTGCTGCGGTAACGGTCGCCCTCGATACCCTGGCCTGCGACCAGCAGGGCCTGCTCCGGCGTCAGCACGGGCGCGCGGCGCGCCGGCCGCAGCCCGATCCATGTCAGCCTGCCCGGCCGCATCGGGGCGGCCAGCAACCGGCCGAGGGGGCTTTCCGGGGCAAAGGTCATCAGCGATTCCTAGCACAGCCCGATGATCGGTCACGGTCGAATCCAGGCAGCGGACTTATGGCGGCCACATGCCTGCAGATTGTTCTGCACCCTTGCCAATCCCTTCCCGCCATGAAAGCACGTGGCCTCCCAATGCCGCCCTGCGGACCGCGTCGCGGTCGCCGCTGCCAGGATAACTGCCATGATCACGCGCCTCTCGCTGCCCAAAGACAAGATCCGCATCCTGCTCCTGGAGGGCATCAACGACAGCGCCGTCGCGATGTTCGCCGACAATGGCTATATTTCTGTCGAGCGGCATCCCAAGGCGCTGTCGCCGGAGGCGCTGAAGGAAGCCGTGAAGGGCGTCCACCTGCTCGGCATCCGCTCGCGCAGCAACGTCACCGACGACATCCTCGAGGCCGCCGATAGGCTGCTCGCGGTCGGCTGCTTCTCGGTCGGCACCAACCAGATCGACCTTGAGGCCGCGCGCCGCCGCGGCATCCCGGTGTTCAACGCGCCGTTCGCCAATACCCGCAGCGTCGCCGAACTGACCATCGGCGAGATCGTGATGCTGCTGCGCCGGATCGTGCCGCGCTCGGTCGCAGCGCACGCCGGCGGCTGGGACAAGTCGGCCGACGGCAGCCGCGAATTGCGCGGCAAGACGCTCGGCATCGTCGGCTACGGCAATATCGGCTCGCAGCTTTCCAATCTCGCCGAGTCGATGGGCATGCGGACCGTGTTCTTCGACCTCACCGACCGGCTCCGCCACGGCAATACCGAGCCGACGGCCAGCCTCGACGAGTTGCTGGCCTTCAGCGACGTGGTCTCGCTGCACGTGCCGGAGACGCCGCAGACCGCCGGCATGATCGGCGCCCGCGAGATCGCGCTGATGAAGGACGACGCCTGCCTGATCAACAACAGCCGCGGCCATGTCGTCGATCTCGACGCGCTGGCAACCGCCATGCGCGCCGGCAAGCTGGCGGGTGCCGCCATCGACGTGTTCCCGGTCGAGCCCGCGTCCAATAACGACAAGCTCGTGACGCCGTTGCAGGGCCTGCCCAACGTGATCCTGACGCCGCATATCGGCGGCTCGACCGAAGAGGCGCAGGACCGCATCGGCGCCGAAGTGACGCGCAAGCTGGTGGAATATTCCGACGTCGGCTCGACGCTCGGCGCGGTCAACTTCCCCGGCGTGCAACTGCCGCCGCGGCCCTCGGGCACGCGCTTCATCCACATCCACGGTGACGTGCCGGGCGTGATGGGCAAGCTCAACGACATCGTCTCCAAGCACGGCGTCAACATCGCCGCGCAGTACCTGCAGACCGGCGGCGGCATCGGCTATGTGGTGTTGGAAACCGATGGTCGTGGCGTCGATTCCGAGAAGGTGCTTGAGGAAATGCGCAACGTGAAGGGCACAATCCGTGCCCGGCTGCTGTACGAGGCGGACTAAGGCCCGGCGCATGACTTCTGCTACAGACCCCGCGTTCTTCGCCCTGCTCGCGTCCAGCTACGCCCGCGCCGTCGGCAAGCCGCTGGTCGCCGCCGGACACGACGCCGCGTGGCTGCACAACGATGCGCCGTTCGCGGTGCTTGCGCACAATACCGCGCCTGATCCGGTGTTCGTCTATGCCAACAATACCGCGCAGGCCTGTTTCGAATATGACTGGGACGAGTTCATCACCCTGCCCTCGCGGCTGTCCGCCGAGGCGCCGAACCGCGACGAGCGACAGCTTCTGCTCAATGCCGTCACGCGCGACGGTTTCATCTCGGACTATCGCGGTATGCGGATCGCCGGTTCCGGGCGGCGGTTCTGGATCGACGGCGGAACCGTCTGGCAATTGATCGACGAGGCCGGCACGCCGCGCGGTCAGGCGGCCCTGTTTACCTCGTGGACCAACGCCTGAGCGGGCTGCGACGGTTGCGCGCTGGCACCGTGGCACAAAAGCTGCAACGATCGGCCCATGATGGGGCATGCGCGATCGGCTAAGATCCTGGACAGCTTTGCGCGCTACGCTCGGCGCATGAAGGGTCCTGTCTCATGCCTGCTGCTGGCGCTGCTGTGGCCGGCCGGTCCGGCCGCCGCGCAGAGCGCAAAGCCCGCGCCGGACAGTTTCGAGGCGCGCGCCCGCGCGCGCGGCACGCCGGATATTCCCGGGCTCAACATCGTCTGGCTGGTGCCGTGGGGGCCGCTGGAGAACGCGCGCGACTGGCGCAACATCGTCGTGCACCAGAGCGAGGGCGCGGCCGGCTCGGCGTGGCGCAACGCGGTGGCGCAGAGCCAGCGGCCGGACCGCCGCGGCGTTACCGTCTGGGTCGAGACCGACGGCACGGTATACTGGTCAGCGGCCGAGTTCGCGGTGCCCAACCACCTGCGCGACGGCAACCGCAACGACAACAAGTTCATCGACAACGCCGCCACCTACCAGCAGGTCGACAATGCCTCCTCGATCGGCGTCGAATTCGTCGGCAACTATCCGAATGTGCGACGCCCGCCGACCGAGGCGCAGATCGCCGCCTGGCGCATTCTCGTTCGCGTGCTGCAGGTCCGTTACGGCATTCCGGACAATCGCGTCTACGCGCACAACTGGATTGACTACAAGGACCACCGCTATTGCGAGGGCTGCGAACTGGCGCGTCTTGCCCGCACGCCAAACATCGAAACCGCCCAAGCCGACAAAACGCCGTAGGATACAGGACTGTGTAGCTGATATTTTGTCACCTCTGCCCAGTGGAGAGAGGTGCACTGCTGCCGGTGCGTGTCATTGCGCTACTCTCGACATCAGAAACTGGTGCTATCAGAAGCACAGATTGCTGACGACGTTGCCGCGCTTGTCCTTCAGCACGTAGGGGCATTCCAGCCGCTTCAGCGCGGCCCGGGCTTCGTCGTTGCCGAGCGCCGCGGAACGCTCGTAATAGGTTTTCGCCGCCGCCTTCTCGAACAGGCCGCGCGCCGACCTCGTCCTTCGGGCCGCCTGAGCCCTCCGCCAGCATCATGCCGAGCTGGTATTGCGCCTCCGGATTGGTCTCCGCGGCCTTCGCCAACAGCGCCCGGCCGCGTGCCGGATCGGCCGACGCACCACTGGACGCCGCGGCGAGATTGGCGACACCGCGCGGATTGCCGGCCTCGGCGGCGCGCTCGAACAGTTTTCGCGCCTGCGCCTCGTCTCTGGCGACACCGTTGCCGGTGCCGTACATCACGCCGAGCTCGACTATCGCCGACGTGCTGCCCTTGTCGGCCGCCTTGCGCCATGCCGCCATCGCCTCGGTCATCTGTCCGTTGGCGGCATAGGCGCCGCCGAGCTGATACAGCGCGCGGCGCAAGCCGCTGCCGGCGGTGCGGCAGAACTTGATCGCGGTGGCGATGTCGGCCTTCGCGATCTCCGCGGTGCCGCGAGCGTCGGCGGGCCTGTCGGGATCGGACGGATCGGCGGCGAGCCCGTCGCACAAAACGAGGTCCGCGGATTGCGCCGACGCGCGCGAGATCGGCGCGAACGCCAGCAGCAGTCCGGCCAACGCAGCAGCAACAAACGGTTTCATCGTCCACATCAGGCACTCGCATCATCGTTGCCGGCAATCCTGTGGCGGTGCAGCGGTGCCGACGAGCGCACCGCTTTCGACATTGTGATGACAGAACCGCGCAATGCAGCATCCCCCTGCCGGCGCTCGCCAAGCCGCGAGCGCCATGCGATTTCTAACAGATATTGCGCCGCAACATTACTGCCTCGCACGTCGGAACCTGCATGATCTCCAAGCCCATCCTCGCGCTCGCTGCTGCCTCGTTCGGCATCGGCACCACTGAATTCGTCATCATGGGCCTGCTGCCCGATGTCGCGACCAGCTTCGGTGTGACCATCCCGCAGGCCGGCTATCTGGTCTCCGGCTACGCGATGGGCGTGGTGGTCGGCGCGCCGCTGGTGGCGATGGCGACCGCCCGCCTGCCGCGCAAGACGGCGTTGCTGGCCTTGATGGCCGTCTTCATCATCGGCAATTTCGGCTGCGCGCTGGCGCCCACCTACTGGCTGCTGATGGCGGCGCGCATCGTCACGGCGTTCTCGCACGGCGCGTTCTTCGGCATCGGCGCGGTGGTCGCCCGCGATCTGGTGCCGCGCGAGCAGCGCGCGCAGGCGGTCTCGCTGATGTTCGCCGGGCTGACGCTCGCCAATGTACTCGGCGTACCATTCGGCACCGCGCTGGGACAGCAAGCCGGCTGGCGTTCCGCGTTCTGGGCAGTGGTCGCGATCGGCCTCATCGCCGGCGCGGCGATCATCCGTTGGGTACCCTCCGGCCTGCCCGGAACGACGGGCAGCCTCACCCGCGAATTCCGCGCGCTCGGCCGCTGGCCGGTGCTGTTGCCGATGCTAATCTCGATCACCGCAGCCATCAGCATGTTCAGCCTGTTCACCTACATCACGCCGTTGCTCGAAGAGGTCACCGGGCTGTCGCCACACGGCGTCACCGGCGCGTTGCTGGCGATCGGCTCAGGCCTCACCATCGGCAACCTGATCGGTGGACGTCTGGCCGACCGCAATTTGCTGGGCACCGTGATCGGCGCCTTTGGCGGCGTGATGCTGGTGCTGATCCTGCTGGCGTTCGTCATCCACTCGGCAGTGCCGACGCTGGTGCTGCTGGTCCTGTGGGGTGGCCTGGCTTTCGCGCTGGTCTCGCCGCTGCAGATCTGGGTGGTCGATGCCGCGACCGACGCGCCCAACCTCGCTTCGACATTGAACCAGGGCGCCTTCAATCTCGGCAACGCCATCGGCGCCTGGATTGGCGGCGCTGCGCTGAACGCCGGCATGTCCTATGCTCATCTGCCATTGCTCGGCGCCGCGGTGGCGGCTGTCGCACTGGCGTTGACGCTCAGCATCATCGCCAACCGCCGCGTGATGCCGATGCACTTGCGCCCGGCCGAATAGACATTGCCAGCTTTCATCGAACTCATCTTGTAAGGATTTTCAGTGGCCCTCCGGCGCGACAGTTTTGCCTTCACCGCCTTTCTCGGCGCCCTCACCGCGCTGCCGCCGCTGTCGATCGACATGGGCCTGCCGGGCCTGCCGGCGATTGAGGCGACGTTTGCGGATGCAGCCGGACAGGGGCCGCTGACGCTCAGCCTGTTCCTGGCCGGCTTTGCGATTTCGCCGCTGATCTGCGGACCGCTTGCCGACCGGTTCGGCCGCCGTGCCATCCTGCTCGACGGGCTGCTGCTGTTCTCGCTCGCCGCGGCGGCCTGTGCCTTTGCGCCGACCTTCACCATCCTGCTGGTGTGCCGGATGATGCAGGGGCTCGCCGCCGGCGCCTGCGCCATCCTGCCGTTCGCGATCGTGCGCGACGTGTTCGAGCACGCCGTGGCGCGGCATCAGTTGTCCCGGATCGCCGCGGTGCTCGGCATCGCACCGATGATCGCGCCCGTGCTTGGCGGCTGGGTCATGACGGTCAGTGACTGGCGCATGATCTACACCCTGCAGGCCGGCACCGGCCTGCTGCTGCTGGTCGTCGCCATCGGCATGCTGGACGAATCCCAGCCGGTCGACATGCGACGATCGCTCAATCCGGCGAGGCTGATCGAGAGCTATCGCAACGTCCTGACCGACCGCGCCTTCCTCGGCTATGCCCTGCTCTACGCCTGCGCCTTCGCCGGCATGTTCAGCTTCATCTCCGGCGCGCCTTCGGTGCTGATCGGAAGCCTTGGCCTGTCGACCACCACGTTCGCGCTGCTGTTCGGGCTGTCATCCTGCGGTGTGCTGATCGGGTCTTTGCTCAGCGGTCGAATGAGCCAGCGTCACGTCGCGTCGCGCAAGATCATCGCCGGGGGATTGCTGCTGACGGTTGCGAGCGCGCTGGCGGCGCTGACGCTGGTCGCAGCCGGCGCGATGACGGCGTGGACCCTGATGCCGCTGATGGCGCTGACGCTGCTGGCCTTCGGCATCATCGCGCCCAGTACCAACCATGAAGCGCTGCAGAACCTGCCGCACGTCGCCGGCTCCGCAGCCGGGGTGATGCGCTCCCTGCAGATGGCCATGGGCGCTCTTGCCAGCGCAACAATTGCGGTGTTGGAGCCGTTCGGGCACCCGGCGCTGGTGATGACAGGGCTGATGACGATGCTGGCCGTGGCTGCCGGCGCGATCTTTCTATGGATGCTGCCGTCGGGCAGGAAGCCTGTTCAAACGTGAGGCGTGCGATCCGGGGCCGCTCCGCTTTGTGGGCAGGATGATACATATGAAAAAGGCTCGCGGGATCTCCCGCGAGCCTTTGTCTGTTAATGCCTGGTGTTCGATCAGGCCTTGTTCTTCTTCTTGCCGAACGCCGGCTTGAACACCGACTCGGCGCCCTCGCGCTTGGCCTTGGCGACGTAAGGCGGCTTCTCGGCGCGCGGCTTGTCGGACTTCGGCTTGCTATCGTAGCGCGGCTTGTCACCGGCATAGGGCTTGCGGTCGCCCTGCGGCTTGTCGTTCCAGGATTTTTCCTTGTAGGACGCCTTGTCCTTGAAATCCGGGCGATCGCCGTCCGAGGTCTTGCCGTAGCTCGGCTTGCGCTTGGCGTTCGAATAGTCGCGGTCTTCCGGCTTCGGACGCGCAGATGCGATCGCGCCTTCGGGGCCGTTCGGCAAGGGCTCGATGCGGATGTTGTCTTCCTTGTCCGGGCGCTTCACCATCACCAGGAATTTCTCGACCGCGCCGGCCGCGATCTCGAATTCGGAATTGGCGTCGTAGATCTTGATGGCACCGATGTCGTTCTTCTCGATGCCGCCGCGGCGGCAGATCATCGGCAGGAGCCAGCGGGCTTCGGCATTCTTCTGTCGGCCGATCGCGGCGCGGAACCACATCGAGCCTTCGCCCATGCTCTCGCGCGGCTTCGACTTTCGCGGGGCCTCGCGCGGCGCGGTGCGGTCCTGGCCGCGGGTGTCGCGCTCGTTGCGCGCATTGCTGCGATCCTCACGGCCGCGGAACGTGCCGGGATCCGACACTTCTTCCGGCGACGGCAGGCGGGCACGGTACAGACGCGCCAGAGCGGCGGCGATATCCTCGGCCGAACGCTCGGCGAGCATGGCGCGGGCCAGCGCCAAGTCTTCCTCGGTGGATTCCTCGGTGAACAAGGTGTCCTTCAGCATGCGCTGCTGATCGAGCGTGCGGATCTCTTCCACGGTGGGCGCACTGCCCCAGACCGCATCGATGCCGCCGAGATTGAGCAGCAGTTCGGCACGGCGCTTGCGCGCGGGCGGCACGAGCAGAACGCTGACGCCCTTCTTGCCGGCGCGGCCGGTACGGCCAGAGCGATGCTGCATCACTTCGGCGTCGTTCGGCAGGTCGGCGTGAATGACGAGGCCGAGATTCGGTAGATCGATGCCGCGCGCCGCTACGTCGGTCGCAACGCAGACACGCGCGCGGCCATCGCGCAGCGCCTGCAGCGCAGAGGTGCGCTCGTTCTGGGTCAGTTCGCCGGAGAGCGCGACGACGGAGAAGCCGCGCTCCTGCAGCACGGTCTGCAGGTGGCGAACGGCGTTGCGGGTGTTGCAGAACACGATGGTGCTCGGCGATTCGAAATAGCGCAGCACGTTGACGACAGCGTGGTCGACGTCGTTGGGCGAAATGCGGATGGCGCGATATTCGATGTCGGAATGGCCGCCATCGGCGCCGGCGACTTCGACGCGAAACGCCTGCTGCTGGTACTGCTTGGCGAGCGCCACGATGCCGCGCGGCAGCGTGGCCGAGAACAACAGCGTGCGGCGGGTCGACGGCGTGGTCTTGAGGATGAACTCCATGTCCTCGCGAAAACCCATGTCGAGCATCTCGTCGGCCTCGTCGAGCACGACGGCCTTGAGCTGCGAGACGTCGAGGCGGTTGCGGCGGAGATGGTCGCACAGACGGCCGGGCGTACCGACGACGATGTGGGCGCCTTCGGCGAGGTCGCGCTGTTCCTTGCGCGGGTCCATGCCGCCGACGCAGGAGACGACGCGCGCGCCGGCATATTTGTACAGCCAGGTCAGTTCGCCGTGGACCTGCAGCGCCAGTTCGCGCGTCGGCGCCACGATAAGCGCCAGCGGCAGGCCGGCCTTCGGCAGCTTCTCGGCGCCTTCCAGCAGATTGTCGGCGATCGCCAGGCCGTAAGCCACGGTCTTGCCGGAGCCGGTCTGCGCGGAGACCAGCAGATCGCGCCCGGCGGCGTCGTCGGCCAGCACGGCGGCCTGCACGGGAGTGGATTCATTGTAGTTGCGCTCGGCCAACGCGCGGGCGAGCGACGGACCAGTCGTTAGGAATGTCACGGAGATTTAAACCTTGGTTCTAAGGGACCGCTGTGCGGTCGGGACCCAATTTGGACCAAACGGAAACGAATCTGCCGCCCCTCGAATGGGCGGTCACGTCGGGTCCAGGAGTCCGGTGCGGGTGGTTGGCCGTTCTTTATGCTGTTCTGCAGCAAAAGGCCACTCATTGCTGCCATCTGCGTAAATTTTTGTCAGACCCGGTCGAAATCGGGTCAAAGCGGCGACGTGCACGGCAATACCGATGTCGAACGATGATGGCACGGGACCAGGCCGCGCAAGGCTGCCGTCGCGCGCGATCCGGTCTAGACTCGTCGCCTGAGTCGCGGTCGCGACGCATCGTCTTACGCGCAGGCCCGTCTTGGAAACTACCCTCTATCTTCCGGTCAAGAACCACCTCGAGAGCCTCGGCTTCACCGTCAAGGGGGAGGTCGGCGGCTGCGACCTCGTCGCCATCAACGGCGACGATCCGCCGCTGGTGGTGATCGGCGAACTCAAGCTGAGTTTCAATCTCGAACTCGTACTGCAGGCCGTCGATCGCGCGGCCTCCTGCGACGAAGTCTGGCTGGCGGCAAAGCTATCCATCAAAGGTAAAGGCCGCGAGAGCGACGCGCGTTACCGCAATTTGTGCCGGCGGCTCGGCTTCGGCATGCTCGGCGTCACCGAGGCCGGCAATGTCGAGGTGCTGGTCGCCCCCCACGCCGTCACGCCGCGGCGCAATCCGAAGAAGCGATCGCGGCTGGTGGTCGAGCACACCAAACGCCGCGGCGACCCCGCGCTCGGCGGCAGCACCCGCGCGCCGATCATGACCGCCTATCGCCAGCAGGCGCTGGCCTGTGCGGCAATGCTGGCGCCGGGCCCTCGCAAGGTTCGTGAACTGACACCGGACTACCCCGATGCGCAGAAGATCCTGCATCGTAACGTCTATGGCTGGTTCGTCAGCGCCACCCGCGGCATCTATTCGCTCACCGACGCCGGCCATGCCGCCCTGAAACGCTGGCCCCAGCCGGACCGCGGCGCCATTCATCCGTCAGAATTGGCAAAAAACTGAGCGCTTCGAATTGGAACCTGTTCTGCATGGCTGGGTTGTCAGAGCAGTTCGATATTGCAATGCAACATGAGCTTCGATATTTATCGCAATTCGAAAATGAGGCGAGCGATGAGCGAAGACTGGAATACGAAATATGGTACGCGGCGCGTCCGGCGCGATCCGCCAACCCTCGAAGAAGCCATCTTCGCCGCGATTGGCATCACGGAAGATCTCGACCAGCAGGCCGAGATCGCCGCGTCGCTGATGGGGCTGCCGCTTGAAGCGGTGCAAACCGAAGTGAAGAAGGCCTGCCGCACGGCCGCGCGTTCGACGCGGGTGATTGCCGGCGAACAGGGCGCTCAGCGCTCGATCGTCGTCGAACGCAAGGTGTCACGGCGCATCATTGGCAACGACAAGCGTATCGGCGCCTGATCCAGGCGGCCGTCGGCAGGGCGACGCGCCGTGCTCGCAGGCCTTCTCTCATGAAGGCTTTCGTAGACCCGCCACCGAGAACCACAGGCGCCAGCAGGCCCGGTTATAGTCTGACATCGCGCGTGCCACCTCCAGCACCGAGGTTTTCGGCCGGGCATCCGGCATCGGCGTGATGTCGATATTCCCGGAGGATTCGCCGTGCCGGAACGTCAGCCGCGCGCCAAATCTCCTGGCCAGCGCGCGCATCGCATCGTTCTGCGCGCCGGTAGTGATGCGCAGCGTGGGATAGCCGAGCGACCGCGCCTTTTCGATCAGCTTTGTGAACAGCATCGTGCCGACGCCCTGCCGGCGCACGGCCATTTCTACCGAGAACGCAATCTCGGGCAGCGAGCCCGGCGACAAATCAGGCTGGTGAAGTTCAGCGGCGCCGCGCACCACGCCGTTCTCGAAATAGGCGATGATGATGGTACCGTCGCTGACGCAGCGGGCGGCATAGATCGCCAGGAAATCGTCGTCGAGCGCGCCGTTGAAACGATCATGCCGGCTGTCGCGATCGAGCCGCAACAGGTGGTCGCGAAACAGCGGTAATTCACGGGCGCTCAGAACGCGCACCGTGCCGCTTTGGGCGGCGGGTCTGGCAAGGGTGGCCTGGTCCATCGAATCTCTCCTCGGAGTAGACCCTCGATGAAGCGTTCGTCTCCCTGACAGCCATTTTGGTGCAGCGCACCATAATTTCAAGAGGCGCGTGGCAAATTTGGCTCCGTGACAGCGATTATGTTTCGCGGCATAGCAGCCCATGCGCCACTTCCCGCCCCGCCGTATCGTATGCCTGACCGAAGAGACCGTCGAAACGCTGTATCTGCTCGGCGAGCAGGACCGCATCGTCGGCGTTTCCGGCTATGCCGTGCGCCCGCCCGAGGTGCGCCGAGACAAGCCGCGGGTATCGGCGTTCATTTCCGCCGACTTGCCGAAGATCCTGGCGCTCGATCCCGACCTGGTGCTCGGCTTCTCCGACATGCAGGCCGACATCGCCGCCGACATCGTCCGTGCCGGCATAGCCGTACACATCTTCAACCAGCGCGACGTCAACGGCATTCTGGCGATGATCCGGATGCTCGGCGCCATGGTCGGCGCGGCGGAGCGCGCCGAACAACTGGCGGAAGACTATCAGCAGCGCCTCGCCGGAATCGCCGCGGCGGCCTCCCGGCGCGACGCGCGGCCGAAAGTGTATTTCGAGGAATGGGACGACCCGCTGATTTCCGGGATCGGCTGGGTGTCCGAACTGATCGGCATCGCCGGCGGCGACGACGTCTTTCCCGAGCTACGATTCCAAAAAGCGGCGAAGGATCGCATCGTCGCGCCGGACGCGGTGATCGCGGCGGCGCCGGACGTGATCCTCGCCTCCTGGTGCGGCAAGAAAGTCGTGCCGGACAAGATCCGTTCACGCCCGGGCTGGCATGACATCCCCGCGGTGCGCAACGACCGCATCGTCGAAATCAAATCGCCGCTGATCCTGCAGCCCGGCCCCGCGGCGCTGACCGACGGGCTGGACGCGATCATAAAGGCGTTGTGGCCTGCACCGCCGTAGGGTGGGCAAAGGCGCACTCTTGTCCGCCGTAGCCCGCAGGGCGAAGGCGGATGCGCCGTGCCCACCATGTTCGCGAGTCGGTGGGCACGTCCCGCCGCGGTTCGCGCGACGAGACTTTGCCCACCCTACTGAAGCGACCTACAACGCCTCCACGCCGCACCACTCGGCGATGAACAGCGCCGTGGCCTTGGTGGATTTGCGCAGCGATTCCAGATCGACGAACTCGTTGAAGCCGTGCATCGCCTGGCCGTCGGCGCCGAAGCACAGGCTGGGGATGTTGTAGTTCAACCCGTAGAAGCGGGTGTCGGTGAGCGCGGTGAAGACGAGATCCGGCGTGGCCCCGCCATAGACCGCGTCGTAAGCCGTCGCGAACGCCGCCTCCGGCGCCGCCGAATCCTTCAGCTCGTAGCCCTCCGACAGGAACCCGGACCATTCGACCTGCGGCGGGCTGTTGGACAGGAAGCGATGGTTGCGTGCCGCCTTGGCGATGCAGGCGAGGATCTCGGCCTGTGCCTCGGCCACCGACCAGCCCGGCAGGATCGAGATCCGGCAGTCGACGTCGCACCACGCCGGCACCGAGGAGGCCCAGTCGCCGCCCTTGATGATGCCGGGGTTGAAGTTGATCGGATGATCGACCGCCCCGAAATGCACGTCGGAGGCGGCGCGCTTGTTCCACTCGACCTCGATTTCCTCGACCGCCTGGATCAGATGATAGGCCGCCTTGATGGCGTTGGCGCCGATGCCGGCCTCGAACACATGCGCCGGAAAGCCGCGCACCTTGATGCGAAACCACAGCACGCCGACCTGCGAGCGCACCATCTTGCCGGAGGTCGGCTCGGGGATGAAACAGGCGTCGGCGCGGTAGCCGCGCTGCAAGGTGGAAAGCGCGCCGATCCCGGTGGATTCTTCCTCGATCACCGACTGGAAATGGATCCGTGCGGTCGGCTTCAGGCCGGCAGCGCCGATCGCGTCGAGCGCGTATAGCGCGCCGATAGTACCCGACTTCATGTCGCAGGCGCCGCGGCCGAACATCTTGCCGTCCTTGATAATGGGCGAGAACGGCGGGGTATCCCACATGTCCAAGGGGCCGGTCGGCACCACGTCGCAGTGGCCCTGCAGAATGAGCGATTTGCCGGCATTGGTGGTCGGGCGATAGGTACCGACCACGGAACGGGCCTTGGAAAAATCATGCTCGATGGCGCCTGCGCCGCGCAGATCCTTGAGATCCGCCATGTCGATGTGCCAGTCGTCGACCTCATAGCCGCGCTCGCGCAAGAGATCGCCGATCATGTCCTGGCATGGGCCCTCGGCGCCGCGCGTCGAGGGGATCGAAACGAAGTCCTGGGTGGTCTTCAACTGCGCGTCGAACGAGGCATCGACGGCGTCCAGGATTCTTCGTTGCGTATCGGTGGCAGTCATTCGGCGGCTCCAGTCACGATTCAGTTCGAAATCGCCGGCACCCTAGCCCGATCGCCGCGCCCGCGGTATGACAGATTCCAGGCAGCAGCCGCCGCATCTTCGGGCATCGGCCAGGCCGGCTTTAAGAATCAAAGCCGCCTCTCTACAGTGGATGAGACAACCAAGGAGACATCATGCCCGCCAACCGCAACGTGCTTTTCCTGATCATCGGCGCGCTGGTCGTCGGCATCGGCGTGCTCGGCTACAATCTGTATCAGACCAAGAAAGAGCCGAGCGGCCTGCAGATCAATGTCGGCCCCGACGGCCTGAAGGTGCAGAACAAGTGATCGCGAAGCGCTCCGCTTTGGTGCTGGTCGCGGCTTTCGCGTCAAGCGTCTCGGCCTTGCCCGCATCTGCGCAGCTGCAGATATTCCCGCGCGAGCAGGATGTTCCGGAAGTGCGGCTCGGCCAGCGCGTCCAGGTCGATGACGGTTCCTGCCCGACCGGGCAGATCAAGGAACTGCTCGGCACCACGCTGACCACGGCCGGCGTGACGCGCGTTTCCAAATGCGTGCCGCGGCTCGGCACCAAGAAGCGCTAGCAGTTTCATCAGGCGCCGCTTCTCTTCACCTCTCCCCGCTGGGGAGAGGTGTCAGAGCGTCTCTGGTCTCGGGGGCAGACAGTCCAGCGCCCCTACTTCGCCGGCTCGAACATGCATTGCAGCGTCGGGCGCGCGATCTGGCTGAAGGTCGCGTTGATCATCGATTGCTTCGAGGCCGGAATCCAGTCGCGCTCGATCGTCGGCACGCCCCGCTCGCTGATGCCGCGCAACAGCGCCTCGCGCAGGTCGCTGTCCAAGACGTCAGCCAGAGCGTGATCGTGCAGGCAGCCGCACACCGCCTCCGGATGTTGCCAGCGCCCGACCATGTGCGGCGCGCACAGCCGGACGAACTCGCCGCGCTGGTCGGGCAGTTTCTTCCACGACCAGATCTGCGCCTGCGCGCTCCCCGTCGAAATGGCGAGCAACGCTGCGAGGCCGGCGGTGACGTTCAAAATGTTCATTTCGTTAATTTCAGTTGGCCGTGGCGCAATCAGTGGCTGGTGGCAAAGTGGATCGCCGGCGCGGTGAGCGCCGACGGCCCGTTATAGGCAAAGGCGCCACTTCCTGGCAGACGGTCGTCGGCTGATCCGGCCATCGAGGGGCCGGCCAGGACCAGTCCAACGGCAAGGATGAAACTGAGGCTGCGCATCTGGCGGTCTCCGGTTGAGCGGCTTGACGCCGCGTCGCTGGCCTATCTGTAGGCCGCGACCGTTTCCGGGTGCCGTCGCCGCAAGCGGGAAATGGTTTCACCGTGAGGGGAATTGTTTCGTCGCCCGCCCCTGCACGAAACACGAATCAGAGACCGGAAACGCCTGGTGTCCGGAGAATGATCTGCTCGCCCAGGACTCAAAAAAAGAACAGCCAAGCCGGTGAAACCGGTGTTTGATAGCAGCGCAGCACAGTTGATCCAGCGCATTGTCAAAAGATCAAGGATGCAGCGAAATGGAGACGGCACGAATTCCACAGTCAAACCGGGTTGTCACATGCCGTTAATGAAATTGCACCATTGACTGTCTAAAGCGACAGAGTGCCACGTGTGCAACCATTTCAGGCAACGGCGCGTTACCAGACCACTCCAGCAAAAGGATTGATGCCGTGGGAATGAGCAATATGCGGAGCAACGAGGCTACCGCTGCCGCGACCGAAACTCCCCGGCCCCCGAAAATTCGTCCGCCCGCCAAGTGCCTGGGCGCCATGTCGCAGCAGGGCTTCGGTGCCCACGGCAACGAATGCTATCCGCAGAACATGGTGCAACTGGTCGGTTATCGCAGCCCGCAGGCACTGGCCCTCGCCCAGGCGGAAGCTGTCGCCCGGATCCGCCTAAAACGCTCGCTGGACCAAGCGGCCGAATAGACCGCCCGCCATGGCTACTGAACGAAGTCGCCGCATTTCGCGATGGCGTTGCCGGCCTGGCCCCATGGCATGATCGGAACCGAGGACGTCGAGTTCTTCGGAGATCCCTCGATGATGCGGTCGGTATAAACCATATAGACCAGCACATTTCGCTTCGGATCGCAGCCGCGCACGATCTGCATTTTCTTCAAGAACATCGAGCGACGCTGCCGGAACATATCGTCGCCCTGCTCCATCTTGCCCTTGAACTTGATCGGGCCGATCTGCCGGCAGGCCAGCGAAATGTCGGACACCTCCTCCGCAAGCCCCAGCCAGCCCTTGAAGCCGCCGCGCTCCGGCACCGTGAAGTGGCAGGCAACGCCCTCGACCTCGGGATCGTCGACGCCGTAGGTCGCCAATTTGTCGTTCGGACTAAGCCATTTGAACACGGTGGAGCGCCGGAAGATCAGGTCCGGCTCGTCCGCGGCCAAGGACGGTGTGGACAATAGCGCGGCGAAGCCGAGCAACGCGGCCATACCGACCATCAAGAACCGGGCCGGGGCGCGGGAACCGTCGATAGTCATGCAAGTCTCCGTGAGCGTTGATCCCCATTTAGGCATTCCCTTGTGATTAGGAAGCCGAAACGCCGCGCTGTTAATCCAATGTGAGGCTTTTTTGTTACGATTGTACCGGATCACCTCTAGCCGACTCGCGCTGGTGAACCCAAAACTCCGTCTGCGAGACTGACGTATTTACCGGTTAACGAGGAATTTGGCGTGGGCGCATTTCAGGATTTAACGACCAAGTTCCGCGCGCCCCGCCGGATGATGACGGCAGCGATGATCGCGATCGCTGGCACAGCCTGGGCCGTGCCCGGCCATGCCGCCGTATTCTGGTCGGACGAAGACCCGATGCGGATGTCGCCGGAGCCGCTGCTGCAGGAGCCGCCGCGCCCGAAGAAAATCATCAGGCGTCCGGCAGCCCGGCCGGAAAAGCAGGTCAGCGAAAGCGCCAAGCCAGTCGGACCGCTGGTGGTTGCCATCTCGGTCGATCAGCAACGGCTCAAGATCTATGACGCCAATGGCCTGTTCGCGGAAAGCCCGGTTTCGACGGGCATGAAGGGTCACGCGACGCCGATGGGCGCGTTCAGCGTGATCCAGAAGAACAAGTATCACAAGTCGAACATCTACAGCGGGGCGCCGATGCCCTACATGCAGCGCATCACTTGGTCGGGCATCGCGATGCATGCCGGCATGCTGCCGGGCTATCCGGCGTCGCATGGCTGCATTCGCATGCCGATGGCCTTCGCCACCCGGATGTGGGGCTGGACAAGGATGGGCGCCCGCGTCGTGATTACCCCGGGCGAAATCTCGCCTGCCCCCATTTCCCATCCGCTGCTGGCCAGCCGCAAGCCCGACCCGGCGAGCGCGCCTGTGCCGATGGCTGCCGCGAATGGGCCTACGGTGAAGGCCGAGTTGCCCGCGACGGACCCCCGTCCGGCGATGTCCTCGGCCAGCCTCGAACTGAAGCCCGCCGTCGATCTGAACCATACCCGCACGGTATTCGACGCCCGGCGCGAACGCGAACAGAGCCAGACTGCCGATGCCAGCGGCGCGATCATGCCGCAGACCGGCGCGCTCACCCAGTCCGATGCTGCAACCATGCGGCCGAACGACCGGCTTCTCGTCACCCGCCGCGACGTCGATGCCGACGCGGCGCGGACGGTCGATCTGGCGATGGCCGAGGTCCGGGCGGACGAGGCCCGGCCGACCCGGCCCGACGTCCAGCCCCTCGACATGGGCATCGTCCCGGCCGCCGCGGCGACCAGCCCGGAAGCTCCGAAGGACGATGCTGCCAAGGATGATGCTGCCAGGAGCCCGGTTGCCGCCCCGGTGGCCGAGACGGCGCCGAAGCGCAGCGGCCAGATCGCGGTGCTGATCAGCCGCAAGGACGGCAAGATGTACGTCCGGCAGAACTATGCGCCGTTGTTCGAGGTCCCCGTCACGATCGGCGCCAGCGACCGTCCGCTCGGTACCCATGTCTTCACCGCGCGCATCGACAAGGCTGACACGAAGTCGATCCAGTGGTCGGTGGTCTCGATGCCGGCGGCGCGCGTTGCCGCCCGGAATGACCAGGACGACAGCAGCAGCCGTCGCCGCCGCTCGACCGGCGCGGTCGAGATGAATTCAGCGCCGGTGCCCGATGGCCCCGCCGAGGCGCTGGACCGTCTGACGATCCCGGCCGAGGCGATGGCGCAGATCGCGGAATCGCTGGCCACGGGCGGTTCGATCATCGTCTCCGATCTCGGCATTGCCGCCGGCGGCGAGACCGGACAAGGCACCGAATTCGTCGTGCCATTTCGCTAAAACCCGATTGCCCCTTCGTCCGTACATTGCGTACGAGAAGTCCCGGCATAACGTGGTGTCGGGCGCGAGCGCCGCGCCTCGCGCCAGTCTTGACCGCGGCTGATCCGCTTTGACGAGGTAACGATGATGGACCGCAGGCAGATACTGGGCGCGCTGGCCGCAATGGCCTGCGGCGCATCCGCCTCCCCCGTGCTGGCGCAAGGTGTGAGCCGCGTCACCGCCTATGGCTTTTCGTTTCCCGGGCTGCATGGCGGCGAGATCCGGCTCGCCGAATTTGCGGGCCGCCCGTTCATGGTGGTCAATACCGCCTCGCTATGCGGCAACACCCCGCAATATGCCGGGCTGCAGCAATTGTGGACCGAGTTTCGCGACCGCGGTCTGATGATGATCGGTGTACCGTCGAACGATTTCGGCAACCAGGAGCCGGGAGGCGAAACCGAAATCGCGGCGGTCGCGCACGGCCAGTTCAAGGTGAGTTTCCCGATGACCGCCAGGACCGTGGTGAAAGGCCCCGGCGCGCATCCGTTCTATAAATGGGCGGCCGAGGCTCGCCCGCGCGACCTGCCGCGCTGGAATTTCCACAAGTACCTGGTCGGGCGCGACGGCTATCTGGCCGATTCATTCGCGGATACGCTGCAGCCGACCGATACGCGCATCAAGACCGCGGTGGCCCGCGCCCTGGCCATGGCGTGAAGCGCCGGCGACGTGGCAATTGGGGATAAGGCCCTTCACCATGGCGTTGTCCGCCGAAGTCACGCTATGCTTGGTCGACGGTGGGTCCGGGGGATGCAATGCGCCATACAACAGCTTTGATCTTGGCAAGCGCGGTTTCGTTCTATGCCGTCGGCGCCTGTGCCCAGGCGCCAAAAGCCGCGACGCCGGCCGCAGCCCCCGCTTCCACCACACCCGCGCCGGCTGCTGTAGCCGCGCCCGTCAAGCCGGCCTGCGCCAATCCGGATGCGCTCGGCATCGGCCGCGTCGTTGAGATCGATACCACCGGCGGTCCGGGTTTCGGCTTCGAGCACTTCAAGCAACTCGACTTCCTGCGCGACAAGGAAGTCGTGCTGACCTTCGACGACGGTCCGTGGCAGACCACCACGCCGCTGGTGCTGAAGGCACTGGCCGACGAATGTACCAAAGGCATCTTCTTTCCGATCGGCAAGCACGCGACCTATTATCCCGAGGTTCTGAAACAGGTCGCCAGCGCCGGCCATACCATCGGCGGCCACACCTGGGCGCATATCGCGTTGACCAGCAAGAAGCTCACCGAACAGCAGCGCAAGGATGAAATCGAGAAGGGTTTCTCCGCCGTGAAATGGGCGCTGGGCAGCGCGCCGGCGCCGTTCTTCCGGGCGCCCGCGCTGCAGCATCCGCCGGAGATCGTCACCTATCTCGGCTCGCGCAACATGGCGATCTTCTCCTGCGACATCGACTCATTCGATTTCAAGACGCGCAAGTCCGAACAGGTGGTAAGCAACGTGATGACCAAGCTCGACAAGCTCGGCAAGGGCATCATCTTGATGCACGACTTCCAGAAGCACACCGCCGAGGCGTTGCCGACGCTGCTGCGCCGGCTAAAGGCCGGCGGCTACAGGGTGGTACAGATGAAAGCCAAGGCGCCGGTGCAGACCATCGCCGCTTATGACGAGTCGATCGTCAAGGATGCCAAGCTGCCGACCGTCTCTACCCGTCCGGTCAGCAGCGTCGTGCAAACGGTTTCGGAATAGTCGCGTCCCCATGTCTCCTTTTCGTTTCAACGGCTATGTTATCGTCTCCGCCGAAGGCATGCTGGCTGACGCCGCCGGCGTGATGCCGGATGCCCTGAAATTTCCCGGCGATCTGGCCTTCTTCAGCGCCGGCCTCGACCGCGCCGACCTGATCGTGCACGGCCGGCAATCCTTCGAGGACCAGCCGAACTCGCCGCGGCGCA
Organism: Tardiphaga sp. vice154; assembly: GCF_007018645.1. Classification (NCBI taxonomy): domain Bacteria; kingdom Pseudomonadati; phylum Pseudomonadota; class Alphaproteobacteria; order Hyphomicrobiales; family Nitrobacteraceae; genus Tardiphaga; species Tardiphaga sp. vice154. Next base: position 2,861,276 of record NZ_CP041399.1, on the reverse strand, counting down.
CCCGCATCGTGCTCAGCCGCGGAATCGACGGCGTCGCGCCCGACCCCGACAATGACAAAGCGACGCTGTGGAATCCCGCTGGCGCCACGTTCGAGGAAGCCTGCGCCGTCGCCGGTATCCACGCCGGAACCGTCGCGGTGATCGGTGGACCTGCGGTGTACGGCATGTTTCTCGACCGCTACGACGTATTCTGGCTGTCGCAGGCGCCACGCGTGCGCGTGCCGGACGGCCACGGTTGCTTCCCCGGCGTGCCCGCGCAAACGCCGCAACAGATCCTGGCCAGCCACGGTCTCGAGGCCAGCGAAGTGCGGATGCTCGACGACAGCCATGACGTGCGCGTCACCGCCTGGCGGCGCGCCGGCTGAGCCTGCTACACTTCGTCATAGGCGTGATTGATCGTGGGCCCGCGGCCGATTCCGGCGATCATGAACAGCCCGCCGATCAACGACAGGTTCTTCAGCGCATGGATCATGTTATTGGCGGATTCCGGTCCGGTCTGGGTCCAGAAGTCGTGAAAATAGAACGTCGCGGCCATCACGAACAGCACCATGACCATGGCGAAGAAACGCGCACCGAAATTGAGCGCGATCAGGATGCCACCGAGTAGTTCGAGGCTGGCGGCGGCGATCGCCAGCATCTGGTTGCTCGCCATTCCGGTCAGCCCCTGCAATTGAGTGACATAGGGCGCGGCGAGCTCCGGAAAGATGACCTTGCCGCCGATCATCTCGGCGGTGCCGCCGAGATTTAGAAATTTCATGGTTCCGGAGGCAATGAACAGGACGGCAAACAGAATACGTCCGAACGTAATAAACGCTGGCATACAAACCTCGTTGAACGACAATGAACGCGAATGACAGTACCGGTCGATTATGATCGTTCCCGTCGCGGTTTTCAAACGGTCATATGTAGTCCTCGCCGGCGGTTGCAACGCGACGGGCCCGCTCTCACGTCGTCCGATACGCTCTGCCTGCGTGGCGAACTAGCATCACTTCCCGGACATTTTTTTCGATGCTCATTGCGGGTTAGCAAAACGGCGTCCACGTCATCCCGTCGTCATTTCCCAAACCTAAGCAGGGCTCATCGTTTGGGTTGGGGACTTGTGATGTCGAAGTGGCGTAACGGCGCGAGCCGGTTTGCGATGGTGATGGGTGCGGCGGCGCTGATGGCGCCATGGGCGGTGGAGGCCGCGTCCTTCACGGTGACATCGGGTACGACCGATACGACCACCAAGACCGTCGCCGGGACCGACGCCGGGACGGTCGCCAGCGGCGGCACCCTGCGCTCGACCAGCGGCACCGCGACGATCGGCTGGAACGGCGCCTCCACGGGCGTGATCGTCAGCAATTTCGGGACCATCGAGAATACGGGTTCGGGCCGCGTCATCGATGCCACCGGCGCGGTCGCCAACCGCACCTTCACCTTCCTTAACAATGTCGGCGCCATCGTCCGATCGACGCAGAACGACGTGTTCCGGTTCAACCTGGCGATGACCTCGGGCACCATCGTGATCGACAATGCCGGGCTGATCCAGGCCGGCGGCACCGGCTTCAGCGGGCTCGGCCAGGCCATCGACGTGCGCGGCATGACCGGCGCGGCCAGCATGACCATCATCAACCGCGCCGCCGGAATCATCGAAGCCCTGACCGACGACGCGATCCGCACCGGCCAGACCACCGTGGTCGAGAATTACGGCATCATCCGCAGCTTCGGCACCAACACGTCGAGCGGCTCCGCCGACGGTATCGATGCCGGCGGCAACACCGGCGCAGTCATTAACAACCGTGCAGGCGGCTTGATCTCCGGCGCGCGCCACGGCATCACGGCCGATACCAATATCATCGTGACCAACGAGGCCGGCGGCACGATCCTGGGTCGCAACGGCTCCGGCGTGGGCTCCGACGGCACCGGCACCGTCACTAATTACGGCCGCATCACCGGCGCCTATGCCGGCGTCGGCAACATCTTCGATGCCAGCGGCACGGCTCAGATCAATGGCGACGGCGACGGCGTCGATATTGACCTCGCCGCGACGATCACTAACTACGGCGTCATCGAGGGCACCGGCGCCGGTGGATTCGATAGCGGCAACCGCGCCAACAACTCCGAGGGCATCTCGATCGGCGGCGGTACGATCACCAATTTCGGCATGATCAGTGGCGCCTCGTACGGCATCGTCGTCAACAACGATTCTAACGTCGATCGATCACGCAGCGGCGTTGCAGCGACCACCATCACCAACAATGAAGGCGGCACCATCATCGGCCAGAACGGATTCGCGATCCGGCTCGAGAACAAGATCGGCACCGGCGCCGACAACGACATCATCATCAACCGCGGCACCATCATCGGCAACGGCGCGATCCCCGATCCCAATGCCGTGGTTTTGCTGGGCAGCGGCGCCGTCGACACCAATTCGGTCGGCACGCTGAACGGCGTCGTCTATACCGGCACCGGCTCGGCGCGTTTCATCCGCGGCGACGGCTCGGCGATCCAGATGGGCGAAGGCGCCGACGTGCTGACCAACTCCGGCACCATCATCGGCAACAACGGCCGCGCCGTGAACATGGAAGGCGGCAACGACACCGTCAACATCCTGGCCGGCTCGCGCATCGTCGGCCTGGTCGATGGCGGCGCCGGCACCGACACGTTGAACTACAACAAGGTCGGCCTCGGCGACGCCAAGCGGGCGGCGCTGCTGGCCGGGCAGACCGTCAATATCGGCGGCACGCTCTACACCTCGTTCGAGATCATCACCGGCAATTCGCGTTCGTTCTCGTCCTATGCCACAGCCGCGGGCCTCGGCGTCGCCACCGTGTTCGACAATCTACCCGTTACGGTGACCACCAGCAGCGCGGCGATGACGCTGATCGATTCCGTCGGCAGTGCGGCCGACGTCGGCGCGGCGCTGGCGCAATTGTCGCCTTCCGCCTATCAGGGTCTCGGCCGGTTTACGCTCGACAGTGCGTCGCAGACCGCGGCCCTGGTCGGCCAGCGGCTGACGCAGGGCCGGTTCGGCGGCTTGAGCGACGACCTCGCCGGCGCCGGCCAGGCGCTGGCGATGTTCGACAGTGGCACGTTCGACCGCCATGGCGGCGATCTCGACCGCACGCTCGGCGCAATCACCGGCATGCCCGAGAAGCAGGCCACGGCGCTCAACGAGTCTAACTGGCTCAACACCCAGCGCGGCGCCTATGACGCACTCGCCTATGCGCCGATCAACAAGACACCGGCAATGCGTCCGGTCGCCGTGCAGGCCGATCGCGGCGTGTTCGTCACCTCCAGCCTGAGCTTCGCCCGTGAAGGCGCCCGCAGCGATGCGCCGGCGACCCGCGCCACGACCGCCAACGTGGTGGCGGGCGCCGACTGGCGCGTCACCGACAATATGCTGATCGGCGTGTTCGGCGGTTACGCCTATACCCGCGGTCAACTCGATACGCAGGGCAGCACGACCAATATCTCGACGCGCTCGGTCGGCGGCTATGCCGGCTGGCAGGCGGCGGACTGGTTCGCCAATGTGGTCGGCCTGTATGGCTGGAGCGACTACGACAACGTCCGCGCGGCGCTGGGCACGCTCAACACCTCGAGGAACGACGGCACGCATTACACGGTGCGCGGCACGGTCGGCCGCGACCTGCGCGTCAGCGACTGGATGGTGACGCCTGAACTCGGACTGCAATATACGCGGGTGTCGACCGATGGCTTCACCGAGGCCGGCAGCGTCACGGCGCTGAACGTCGCCTCCGACAGTTCGGAGTCGCTGCGCTCCAGCCTGGGTGCCCGCTTTGCCTATGACTATCGTATCAATGGCGGCGTGCTGACGCCGGAGTTTCGCCTGGCCTGGCTGCACGAATTCGGCGACAGCGTGCGCGGCATCAATGCGAGCTTTGCGGATGTCACCCTGCCCGGCAGCTTCGTCACCGCCACCGGAAGCGGTCTGCGCGATCGCGGCGTGATCGGCGCCGGCGTATCGGGCCGGCTCGGCGCCCTGACCATGGTGTCGCTCGGCTACGACGCCGTGATCGGCAGTGACGACTCGCTGGCGCACCAGTTCACCGGCCGGTTGAAGCATTCGTTCTGAGATCGCCCAAAACGCATTCGGCACAAAGTCGGCCAATGCCGACTCTGTGCCCAACGGAGAAGACGAAAAAGCCATCCGCGAAAGCGGGTGGCTTTTTTGATTACCCGAACAGGCTGACCTGCGGCCGGTTGGCGCGTTCCTGGGCTTCGACGACGGCGATGGCGGTCATGTTGAGGATGCCGCGCGCGGTCACCGATGGCGTCAGGATATGCGCCGGTCGCGCCGCGCCTACCAGGATCGGGCCGACCGGCAGAGCGTCGCCCAGCACCTTGATCATCTGATAGGCGACGTTGGCGGTGTCGAGGTTCGGCATGATCATCACATTGGCGACGCCGTCCAGCTTCGAATGCGGCAGGATCATTTTTCGCGCGGCTTCCGACAGCGCGGTGTCGCCCTGCATTTCGCCGTCCGACTCGATCTCCGGATGCCTTTCGCGCAGCAACGCCGCGGCCCGGCGCATCTTGCGCGACGAGTCGGTGTCGTAGCTGCCGAAATCGGAATGCGAGACGAAGGCGATCTTCGGCTTCATCGCGAAACGCTGAACATGGACCGCCGCCATGGCGGCGACTTCCGCAAGCTCTTCCGCGCTCGGGTTCGGACGCACCTGGGTGTCCGCGATGAAATACGCGCCCTTGCTGGTGATCATCAGCGCCAAGGCCGCAAAGTCGGAGACCCCCGGCAGGAAACCGATGATCTCGCGGACGTGGCGCAGATGGCTCATGTAGCGGCCCTCCACACCGCAGATCATCGCGTCCGCCTCGCCGCGCACCACCGACAGCGCTGCGATCACCGTCGCATTCGTACGCACCACCGTGCGCGCCGCATCGGGCGTCACGCCATGGCGTCCGGCGACGTCGATATAGGACTGCACGAATGAGCGGTAGCGCGGATCGTCCTCGGGATTGACGAGGTCGAAATCGGTGCCGGCGCGGATCGCCAGTCCCAGACGCTTGATGCGGGCCTCGACCACGCTCGGACGGCCGACCAGGATCGGCCGGCCCAGCTTTTCCTCCAGCACCACCTGCGTGGCGCGCAGCACGCGCTCGTCCTCGCCTTCGGCGTAGATCACGCGCACCGGCTGGGTCTTCGCCTTGGCGAACACCGGCTTCATCACCAGGCCGGAACGGAACGCGAAGCGCTCGAGGCCGGCGAGGTACTCGTCGAAATTCTCGATCGGCCGCGACGCCACGCCGGACTCCATCGCCGCACGCGCGACGGCCGGCGCGATACGCAGGATCAGGCGGGGGTCGAACGGGCTCGGGATCAGCGAGCCCGGACCGAAGCCCTGTGTCTCGCCATCGAACCCCTGCGCCACCGCATCCGAAGGCGGTTCGCGCGCGAGCTGGGCGATGGCGTCCACCGCGGCGATCTTCATCGCCTCGTTGATCGCGGTGGCGCCGCAATCCAGCGCGCCGCGGAAGATGAAGGGGAAGCACAGCACGTTGTTGACCTGGTTCGGGAAGTCCGAACGTCCCGTGCAGATCATCGCGTCCGGCCGGGCCTTGCGGGCCTCCTCCGGCATGATCTCGGGATTGGGGTTGGCCAGCGCCATCACCAGCGGCTTGTCCGCCATCGCCTTGACCATTTCCGGCTTCAGCACGTTCGGCGCGGACACGCCGAGGAAAATATCGGCGCCGGGGATCACGTCGCCCAGCGTGCGCGCATCGGTTTTCTGAGCATATACCGCCTTCCAGCGATCCATCAGCGTGTTGCGACCTTCATGCACGACACCGTCGATGTCGCAGACCCAGATGTTCTTGAGTTGCGCGCCGAGATGCACCAGGAGATTGAGGCAGGCGATCGCCGCTGCACCCGCGCCGGAGCAGACGATCTTGCAGTCCTTGAGGTTCTTGCCGTTGAGCAGCAGCGCGTTGGTGATCGCGGCGCTGACGATGATTGCGGTGCCGTGCTGGTCGTCGTGGAAGACCGGGATCTTCATGCGCGCCTTGAGCTGCGTCTCGATCTCGAAACACTCCGGCCCCTTGATGTCTTCAAGGTTGATGCCGCCGAAGGTCGGCTCCAGCGCCGCCACGGTCTCGACCACGCGCTCGATGGTGTCGGCGGCGATCTCGATGTCGAACACGTCGATGCCGGCGAACTTCTTGAACAGCACCGCCTTGCCTTCCATCACCGGCTTGGACGCCAGCGGGCCGATATTGCCGAGGCCGAGCACCGCGGTGCCGTTCGACACCACCGCGACCAGATTGGCCCGCGACGTCAGCGTCGCCGCCTCATTGGGATCGGCGGCAATCGCGAGACAGGGTGCCGCCACGCCCGGCGAATAGGCCAGCGCCAGGTCGCGCTGGTTGGCGAGCGGCTTGGTCGCCTGGATCTCGAGTTTGCCGGGACGCGGCAGACGATGATAGGCCAGCGCCGCCTTGGCGAGATCTTCAGAAGAGGATGACATGAACGCTCCCGCGCAACCGATATCGATTGTGTAGTTGAAGGTCGTGGATCAGATCACGCTTCCGGCAGATTGAGCCGGATGTGCGCTTCGCGCAACTGCTTGGGGGACGCCTCGGAAGGCGCACCCATCAGCAGGTCTTCAGCACGCTGGTTCATCGGGAACAGCGAGATCTCGCGCAGATTGCTGGTGCCGCACAGCAGCATGACAATGCGATCGACGCCGGCCGCCATGCCGCCATGCGGCGGCGCGCCGTACTGGAAGGCGCGGTACATGCCGCCGAAGCGCTCGATGACGGTGTGCTCGCCATAGCCGGCGATTTCGAACGCCTTCACCATCGCGTCGGGCTTGTGGTTGCGGATGCCGCCGGAGGCGATCTCGAAGCCGTTGCAGGTGATGTCGTACTGGAACGCGTTGATGGTCAACGGGTCCTTGGTCAGCAAGGCATCGAGGCCGCCCTGCGGCATCGAGAACGGGTTGTGCGAGAACTCGATCTTCTTCTCGTCCTCGTCATATTCGTACATCGGGAAGTCGACGATCCAGGCCAGCGCAAAGCGCTCCTTGTCGATCAGGTTCAACTCCTCGCCCAGACGGGTACGGGCAAGGCCCGCAAACTTGTAGAATTTAGTGGGATCGCCGGCGACGAAGAACGCGGCATCGCCGGCCTTCATGCCGAGTGCCACGCGGATCGCCTCGGTACGCTCCGGGCCGATGTTGTTGGCGAGCGGACCCGCTCCCTCATTGCCCTCACGCCACATGATGTAGCCGAGGCCGGGCTGGCCCTCGCCCTGCGCCCACGAGTTCATGCGGTCGCAGAACGCGCGGCTGCCGCCGGTCGGTCCGGGGATTGCCCAGACCTGGTTGGTTTCGGTTTCGAGCATCCGCGCGAACACCTTGAAGCCCGAACCGCGGAAGTGTTCCGAGACGTTCTGCATCTCGATCGGGTTGCGCAGGTCCGGCTTGTCCGAGCCGTATTTGCGGAGCGATTCCGCGTAGGGAATCTTCGGCCAGTCAGAGTTGACAGGCTGGCCCTTGGCGAATTCCTCGAACACGCCGGTGATCACCGGCTGCACCGCGGCGAACACGTCTTCCTGCTCGACGAAGCTCATCTCCAGATCGAGCTGGTAGAATTCGCCGGGCAGACGGTCGGCGCGCGGATCTTCGTCGCGGAAGCACGGCGCGATCTGGAAGTAGCGGTCGAAGCCCGACATCATCAGCAATTGCTTGTACTGCTGCGGCGCCTGCGGCAGCGCGTAGAATTTTCCGGGATGAATGCGGCTGGGCACCAGGAAGTCGCGCGCGCCTTCCGGCGACGAGGCCGTCAGGATCGGCGTCTGGAATTCGAAGAAGCCCTGCTCCTTCATCCGCTTGCGCATCGAGTCGATGATCGCGCCGCGGGTCATGATGTTCTGGTGCAGCTTCTCGCGGCGCAAATCGAGGAAGCGGTACTTCAGCCGGATGTCTTCCGGATAGTCCTGGTCGCCGAACACCGGCAGCGGCAATTCCAGCGACGCGCCCAGCACTTCGATCGACGAAATGTAGATTTCCACAGCACCGGTCGGCAGATCGGTGTTCTCGGTGCCCTCGGGACGGCGGCGCACCTTTCCGTCGATCTTCACCACCCATTCCGAGCGCAGCAGTTCGGCATCCTTGAACGCCGGCGAGGCCGGATCGGCAACGCACTGCGTCAGCCCGTAATGGTCACGCAAGTCGATGAACAACACGCCGCCATGGTCGCGAATACGGTGGCACCAGCCAGAGACGCGGACGGTCTGGTCGATATGGCTGTCGCGGAGCGCGCCGCAGGTGTGAGACCGGTAGCGATGCATGTTAATCCTGGAAGGGCGTCAGAGGGCGGAATCGGTCGCGACCGGGGCCGCGAAGCGCAGGGTTTACCCGACCGGACCCGGCGCGGCAACCAACCGGATGCTCCACCCAGCCATCCCGAACGGCACGGACCCGCCTTGCCCCGCAATGCAAAATCGGCGCGCGAGCAGTGCGGCAAGTCCATGAAATATGGCGACTAAAATCTTGTTGCGTTGCGCGAGCCTGCAACCCGAATGTGGTATCTCGACACCAAAACAAAGACTTAGCAAGCTACTTACGGGTAATTTTACCCTTCCTTGACCAACACAACCCATTGTACCGCAGGAACCCTGCACGTTTTGAAGCAGGCGATTCAGCCAGAACTTGAGCTCACTCTGCGCCTTTCTCGTCATTATGGCGGGCGCGGCCAACCATAGGGAATGTTTCTGTGCTCGAAAGATATTCGATCAGCGCCAAGCTGTTTGCCATTGTTGCCTTTCTCGTTCTTGTCATCGCCATGATCGGCAGCCTTGCCTTTGTGCAAATGGGCGCGATCAATGCCGCGACGCAGGACATCCAGACGCGATGGCTGCCGAGCGTGCGCTGGATCGGCGAGATGCGCGTGCAGTCCGCCCGCTACCGCGCCGTGCTGCGTGACCATCTGATCGTCGCCGATGCCGACCGGCCGGACGTCGACAAGAACCTCTCGGCGCGCAAGGCGGACTTCGAAAAGGCCGCCAAGGCGTTCGCGCCACTGGTAACGGCGCCGGCGGAACGCGAACTCGCCAACACGCTCGACGCGCAATGGAAAGAGTTCATCGAGGGTTCGGTTCAGGTGCGGGATCTCGCGACCAAGGGTGATTTCGCGGCGGCCAAGGACATCAACGCCAAGAAGGTCGTCCCGGTCGGACGCGCAATGGACGCGACGCTGGCGAAACTGGTCGTGCTGAACGACGGCGGCGCCGAGACGGCCGGCAAGATGGCGGACGCCACCTATTCAAGCGCCATCTGGACGATGATCGCCCTGCTCGGCGCCGCCTTCGTGCTGGGGCTGGGAGCCGCCATCTATCTGACGCGCGATATCGGCCGCGGTATCGGCTCGATCCTGAAGCCGATGGGCGAGCTGACCTCCGGCGAATTGTCGGCGCATATACCGCTGCAGGACGCCGATACCGAAATCGGCCGCATCGCGCGCGCGCTGCAGATTTTCAAGGATGCTTTGATCGCCAAGCGCGCGGCCGATGAGGCCACTGGCGTCGCGGAAGGGGTGAAGACCGCGCGCGCCGAAACCATCGGGCGGGCGACGCGCGATTTCGAAGCGATGATCGGCGAGCTGGTCGACTCGCTGTCCACGGCTTCCACGGCGCTGGAGACCTCGGCGACGACCCTGACGCGAACCTCCGACACCAATATTTCGCTGTCGGGCTCGGCGGCAGCCGCCTCGCACAGCGTGTCGGACAACATCCAGTCGGTCGCGGCCGCGACCGAAGAGATCACCTCCTCCGTCAACGAGATCGGCCGCCAGGTCCACGAATCCAACCGCATCGCCTCGACCGCCGTGCAGCAGGCCGAAAAGACCAATCTCAGCATCGCCCGGTTGACGCAGGCGACTGCCCGCATCGACGACGTGGTGAAACTGATTACCGCCGTCGCCGAACAGACCAACCTGCTGGCGCTCAACGCCACCATCGAGGCAGCGCGCGCCGGCGAAGCCGGCCGCGGCTTTGCCGTCGTCGCCGCGGAGGTGAAGGCTCTGGCGTCGCAGACGGCCAAGGCCACCGACGAGATCGGAGCGCAGATCGCCGGCATGCAGTCGGCCAGCGCCGAGACCGTGGTCACCATTCAGGAGATCGGCGCGACCATCACCATGATCTCCGAAGTCTCTTCGGCGATCGCCGCGGCGGTCGAGGAACAGGGCGCCGCCACGCAGGAGATTGCCCGCAACGTGCAGCAATCCGCGCAATTGAGCTCGCAGGTCGCCCATGAGGTCACCGAGGTTAACCGCGGCAGCGCCGAGACCGGCGCCGCCTCCGGCCAGGTGCTCTCCGCCGCCCAGTCGCTGTCGATGCAGAGCACGCGGTTGAAGAGCGAAGTGGAGAAGTTCATGGCGACGGTCAGGGCGGCGTAATACTTAAACCTCTCCCCGCTCTTTGCGGGGAGAGGTCGCGCGCCCTTGCGCGCGGGTGAGGGGCGAGGCACCTGGCACGCTTCGCCTGCAGCGTTGTGGATGGAAGAGCCCCTCGCCGATTCCGCCCCGCAAGCGCCAGGGAGCATTGGGTCTCACTTATTTCCTTAGCCAATCCACGCGAAACATCCTGCGCCGATTATACTATAGTTGAGCCATCCGCGATGGCGGCTTTTGTACGATAGAAAGGTGGCGCCGGTGAGCCTGGATCAGATACGCAACCTCGACTACACTATCCTGCTATGCAACCGGATGAGCGTCACGCGGACCTTCTACCGTGATATCATGAAGTTTCCCGTTGAAACCGACCTTGCTAACTGGGTGAGCTTTCGAGTCGGTGCTGCGCTGCTGACGCTGCGGCCCCGTGGACCATGGAGTGTGTGCAACGACGGCACGTCTGTGCCCGGATCGGCTGCTGTGCAGTTGGCGTTTCAGGTCCCGCTCGCAGCGGTCGATGGCTGCCACGCGGAGCTGGTGGCGAAGGATGTGCCGATTCTGCGTTGCCCTACCGACTTGCCCGACTGGCGGCATCGCACGCTATTTTTTCGCGATCCAGAAGACAATATCATCGAGATCTATGCAGAATACTAGGCCATAGCCCCCGTTGCCAATTCCGCCTGGCGCCCCCATCTTTCCTCCATGACGATCCAGTTCCCGTTCGACAACAGCTACGCCACCCTGCCCGCGAATTTCTACGCGCGGGTGCAGCCCACGCCCGTCGTCGCGCCGAAGCTTATCAAGCTGAACCGACCGCTCGCCGTGCAGCTCGGCCTCGACCCTGACTGGCTCGAAAGCCCGGAGGGTGTCGAGGTGCTGGCCGGCACGCGGGTGCCGGACGGCGCCGAGCCGCTGGCGATGGCCTATGCCGGCCATCAGTTCGGCAATTTCACCGCCCAACTCGGGGATGGCCGCGCCATCCTGCTCGGCGAGGTGATCGACCAGAGCGGCGCGCGCCGCGACATCCAGCTCAAGGGATCGGGTCCGACGCCGTTCTCGCGCCGTGGCGACGGCCGCGCGGCACTGGGGCCGGTGATCCGCGAATATGTGATCTCCGAGGCGATGTTCGCATTGGGCATTCCGACCACGCGGTCGCTCGCCGCCGTCGTCACCGGCGAGAGCGTGCGGCGCGAGACCCTGCTGCCCGGCGCAGTGCTGACCCGGATCGCTGCCAGCCACATCCGCGTCGGCACCTTCCAGTTCTTCGCCGCACGCGGCGATCTCGAGGCGCTGAAACACCTCGCCGACCATGTGATCGCCCGGCACTATCCGCAAGCCGCGCAGGCCGAGCAGCCCTATCGGGCGCTGCTCGACGGCGTGATCGCCAGGCAGGCCGCACTGGTGGCGCGCTGGCTGCTGGTCGGCTTCATCCACGGCGTGATGAACACCGACAATTCCTCGATATCCGGCGAGACGATCGACTACGGCCCCTGCGCGTTCATGGACGATTACGATCCGAAAACCGTGTTCTCGTCCATCGACGAACTCGGCCGCTACGCCTATGCCAACCAGCCGCGCATTACCTTGTGGAACCTGACGCGCTTCGCCGAGACGCTGCTGCCGCTGTTCGCCGACGACGAGAAGGCCGCGATCGAAATCGCGCAGGACTCTTTGGCCGCATTCTCCGGCCTGTTCGACGACGCCTATCAGGCCGGCCTGCGGCAGAAGCTCGGGCTGTTCACCGCGCAGCCCGATGATGCGGTGCTGGCGCAGGACCTGCTGGCGGCGATGGCCGCCAACCAGGCCGATTTCACATTGACCTTTCGCGCACTCGGCCATGCCGCTTTGGACCCGGCCGGCGATACGGCCCTGCGCGCCCTGTTGACCGACCCCGCGGCCTATGACGCCTGGGCCATCCAGTGGCGCGCCCGGCTGGCGCTGGAACCGGAGACCCCGGCTGCCCGCCATGCCGCCATGCAGGCGGTCAATCCGGCCTTTATCCCCCGCAATCACCGCGTCGAGGCCGTGATCCAGGCGGCCCAGGCCGGCGACTATGCGCCGTTCGAGGAGCTGGTGTCGGTGCTCGCCAACCCGTTCCAGGACCAGCCGGAACGCGCCGACTACGCCGATCCGCCGCTGCTGCACCAGCGCGTGCTGCAGACTTTTTGCGGCACCTGACCAGTCGAGTTCCCGCTCCCGGGTTCCCGAATCGCCGGGAACACGCTTGACTTGCCCCGCTTTTCGGCCGAACGCCTTGGCAAAAGCGTTATGGACCGGACATGCAACTGATCACCACCACAGCCCAGCTGACTGCCGCCTGCGAGCGGCTCGCCCAGCATCCCGTTATCACGGTCGATACGGAATTCCTGCGCGAGACGACCTATTATCCGCTGCTCTGTGTCGTGCAGATGGCCAGTGCCGATGACGCGCTGGTGATCGACACGCTGGCGGAAGGCATTGACCTCAAGCCGTTCTTCGATCTGATGACGAACGCGGCCGTGCTCAAGGTGTTTCACGCCGCACGCCAGGACATCGAGATCATCGTGCACCGCGCCGGCGTGGTGCCCTACCCGATCTTCGACACCCAGGTCGCCGCCATGGTGCTCGGCTATGGCGACAGCATCGCCTATGACCAATTGGTCGAACGCATCACCGGCCACCGCCCCGACAAGACCCACCGTTTCACCGACTGGTCGCACCGTCCGCTCACCGAGGAGCAGTTGCACTACGCCGTCTCCGACGTCACCCATCTGCGCGACGTGTTCGCTGCCCTCGACGCCGACCTGAAGAAGCGCGGCCGCAGCGACTGGGTCTCCGAGGAAATGGAAGTGCTGACTTCGCCGAAGACCTACGACTTCCACCCCGAGCGCGCCTGGGAACGTCTCAAGACCCGCGTCCGCAAGCCCAAGGAATTGGGCGTGCTGATGGAAATCGCCGCCTGGCGCGAGCAGGAAGCGCAGAGCCGCGACGTGCCGCGCTCGCGCGTGCTGAAGGACGACGCCGTCGGCGATATCGCCACGCATGCCCCGACCTCGCTGGAGAAGCTCGCTTCGTTGCGCTCGCTGCCGAAGGGCTTTGATCGCTCGAAGTGGGGCTCGGACATCGTCGAGGCCGTGAAGCGCGGCGTCGCCCGCGATCCCGCCAGCCTGCCGAAAATCGAAAAGCCGCGCGGCTCGTCGAACGGCGGCGCCATCGTCGAACTGCTGAAAGTTCTGCTGCGCATGACCTCGGAGCGCCATGCCGTGGCCTCCAAGGTGATCGCCACCGTCGACGATCTCGAACAGATCGCCAATGACGACCACGCCGATGTCGGCGCCCTCTCCGGCTGGCGCCGCGAATTGTTCGGCGAAGCAGCACTCGCGCTGAAGCAGGGTCGGCTTGCCCTGGCAATCGAAAAAGGCCGCGTCGTCCGGGTCGACCGCAGCGGCACCTGAGCATCACCTCGGGCGCGCGCAGCGTCTCGCGCGATGCATCCGCTTGATGTGGTGGCCTGGTATGGGTGTCAGGCCATTTTAAGCCACCGCGCCCGCGTTGCCTGAAAATAATCAAAGACCCCCTTCAACCACGACGACGCAATCAAAAGTTTCATTAATGCAATACCGCTAGGATTCCCGTTACACCCCGGCGAGCGCAGAACCGCGTTTGACGAACAAAAGTGAGCGGGAATAGCATGCTGCGGAATTTGGGCATTACCACGCGGATCACGGCGGCGCTCGCTCTGGCCTCTACCATGACCGCGGTGGTAATGCTGCTCGGAGCGATGTGGGTGATCGGCGGCATTGTCGATCGCGCCGATCAGCGCGAGTTGCGCAGCCATTTCGATGCATTGCAGTCTCGGCTGCACCAGGAATCCCAACGCGCCGCCGCGATGAGCGCAGTTGTCGCTTCGATCCCAGCGGTGCAGGACGCGATGGCGCGCAATGATCGCGACGCGCTGATCAAGCTGTTCGGCCCCGGCTTCGCATCGCTGAAGGCGAACTACGGCGTCGATCAGTTCCAGTTCCACGTTGCGCCCGCGATCTCCTATCTGCGCGTGCATCAGCCCGCCAAATTCGGCGACGATCTCGCCGGCTTCCGCAAGACCGTGGTGGCGGCCAATGTCGATCGCAAGCCGATCGTCGGACTTGAGGGCGGCGTCGCCGGCCTCGGCATTCGCGGCGTCGTGCCGGTGGCGCAGGCCGGCAAGCATCTCGGCACGGTCGAATTCGGCCTGACCTTCGCCCAGCCGTTCTTCGACGAGTTCAAGCGCACCCGCGGCGTCGACGTGGCGTTCCATGTCGCCGGCACGGATGGGTTCAAAGTCTTCAGCAGCACGCTTGTCGGCCGCAGCTTCTTTACCGCCGACGATTATCGCGGCGCCGGCAATGGCGCATTCATCGTCCGCCAGGATCGCCTCAACGACCGCCCGGTCGCCGCTTTGCTCGGCCCGATCCAGGACTTTTCCGGCGCCTCGATCGGCGCCGCCGAGATTGTGATGGACAATACCGACTATGTTGCCGCGATGGATCGCGCGCGCAATCTGACCATCGGCATGGCCGCGATCGCTTTGCTGATCGCCGCCGCCGCCGGCTATCTGATTGCCCGCGGCATCTCGCGGCCGATCCATACCATGACGCGTGCGATGCGCGACGTTGCCGACGGCAATCTCGACGTCGAATTGCCGGCGCACCGGCGCAACGACGAGGTCGGCCAGATGGCGCAGGCGGTCTTGGTGTTCAAGGAAAACGCGATCCGTGTCAGCCTGCTGCAGTCCGAGCAGGAGCAAGCCAAGCTGCGCTCCGAACAGGACCGCCGGGACACTTTCGCCGCCCTCGCCGACAATTTCGAGGATCGGGTCCGCGGCGTCGTCGATAGCGTCGCGAGCGCGGCGTCCGACATGCATTCTACCGCGCAGTCGATGTCGCAGATCGCGGAACAGTCGCAGCAGCAGACGCTGGTGGTCGCGACCGCCTCGGCGCAGGCCTCCGACAATGTGCAGACCGTGGCCGCGGCGGCGGAGCAATTGTCGGCGTCGATCAACGAGATCGGGCGACAGCTCGCGCAATCCTCCACCGTGGTCAAACGCGCGGCGGACGGCGGTCAACAATCCAACCAGCGGATGGAAAGTCTGGCGGCGGCGGCGCAGAAGATTGGCGACGTGGTGGCGCTGATCAACCAGGTCGCGAGCCAGACCAATCTGCTGGCGCTCAATGCCACCATCGAGGCGGCGCGGGCCGGCGAGGCCGGCCGCGGCTTCGCCGTCGTTGCCAGCGAAGTGAAAATGCTGGCGACGCAGACCGCGCAGGCCACCGACGAAATCCGCGCCCAGATCAGTTCGGTTCAGGTCGAAACCGCCGGCGCGGTACAGGCGATCCTGGCGATCTGCGCGACGATCGGCGAAGTCGATGAAATCTCGTCCTCGATAGCCTCGGCGATGGAACAGCAGGGATCTGCGACGAAGGAAATCGCCCGCAACGTGCAGCAGGCGGCCGAACGCACCGGCGACGTGACGCGCAACATTTCCGGCGTCACCGCAGGCGCCACCGAAACCGGCGATGCGGCGCGCCGCGTGCTGGGATCAGCGACCGTTCTCTCCGCGCATTCGGAAACGCTGCGCGACGAGGTCAACCGCTTCCTAATGAGCATCCGCGCCGCCTGACGCCTGAATCAGCGCCGCACGATGGTCCCGCTCTTGCCGACCAGTTTCGCCAGTTGCCGGAAGCGGCTGCCGACCCGGTCGGCGACGAGATCGACCAGGCGATGCTCGAACACCAGCGACATCTTGCGGTCCTGCACCGAAAAATGCGTCGCCGGCAGCACGCCGGGCCGCGCCGCGGAGATCAGATGCGCCACCCGGAACAGCGCGCCGAGCACGCGCGCGCGCTCGACCTGCGCCGGCGTCACCAGCGCACGCACCAGTTCCGGCGGCTCGTTCTCGGCGCTGAAGCCGGCGTAGCGGTAATAAACGGACAGGGCGAGGAAGGCGCGACCGTGATGATCGACGGAGCCGAAATTGCCGTTGGTGATCAGATGTAGCGTCTGCTCGCCCCGGTAGTCGGGATGCACGCGCCAGCCGATGTCCGACAGCAGGCAGGCGACATGGCGCAGCCGCTTGTCTTCCGGCGTCTCCGGCAGCTTGGCGACGCGAACGAAGCGGTCGCTCCAGCCGATCAACTCTTCGCCGTGCTTCGCCGAGCGCGACAACAGATGATTCAGCGTCTGCGCTGCCGCCACCAGGCCATCTTCGGCGCGCCTGGCGAGGGGCAGCATCTCGTACATCAGCCCTTCGCGCACGCCATAGGTTGAAAACACGATCGTCGTCGGCTTGCCGGTCAGGATGATGTTTTCCAGCACCAGGGCGGCATAGACCAGCAGCGGCTGGCGCGCTTCGGCGATCGATTCGATATTGGCGAGGATGTTGGCGGTGGCCAGCCGGCGCAGCCGGCGGACGAAATCCAGCGCTTCGGCCGCGGGTAGTGAATAGCCGTGCATCACCCGCAGCGGATAACCGCTCTGGATGATGTGCAGCCGCGCAAGCGCGCGCCAGGTGCCGCCGACCGCGTAGAAGGTGCGCCCGGTCGCAGCACCGAGCTGCGGCACGCCGACCAGAGCGGTCTTGACGATCCTCTCGGCCTTCTTCGGCGATTTCTGCGAGGCATCCTGCAGCGCCAGACTGCCGAGCGGCAGCGTCACGCCCTGGCGGACGCGGCTGCCCTTGACGTCAATCAGTTCGAGCGAGCCGCCGCCGAGATCGCCGACCAGCCCATCCGGCCTGTGTACGCCGGAAATCACGCCAAGCGCGGAGAGCTTGGCTTCCCGCGGACCTGACAGGATCTCGATGCTGCAGCCGCAGATCTTCTCCGCTGCGGCAATGAAATCCGCGCCGTTCCTGGCGTCACGCGCCGCCGCGGTGGCGATCGCATGAACGCGGCCGACCCTCATGATCCGGCACAGCGCCCGAAAGCGCTTCAGCGCCGCCAGAGCCTTGGTCACCGCGCCAGGCGCCAAAAGGCCGGTGGATTGCACCTCGCTGCCGAGGCCGCACAGCGCCTTTTCGTTGAAGATCGTGACAAGGCTGCGGGTCAGCGTCTCGTAGACGACGAGACGCACGGAATTGGAGCCGATGTCGATCACTGCGACGCTGGCAGCGCGTTGTTTGGGACGCGCTACCACGTGGTGCAATCCTTATGACGAGGCCTGCTTCTCCGACCGCCGTGTAAGCCGCTTCGGTGACGATTCCTTGAGAGATTTACCACGGCCGGACAGACTCGGATTCGTCATGAAGTAATTATGCAGGTTGAATGGCTCCTCGCCCTTCGCCGCCTTCATACGCGTTGACGACCCGTCGGGCAACAATTGCCAGCTCTGTTCGGTGTCCTTGAGGTTCGCCACCATGATCTGTTCGAGCACCTGCTGATGCACCGTCGGGTTCTGCAGCGGGCACAACACCTCGACACGACGGTCGAGATTGCGCGGCATCATGTCGGCCGACGAGATGTAAAGCGCGGCCTTCGGGCTCGGCAGGCCGAAGCCCATGCCGAAGCAGTAGACGCGGCCGTGTTCGAGGAAGCGGCCGATGATCGACTTGACGCGGATGTTCTCCGACAGGCCGGGCACGCCGGGCCGCAGGCAGCAGATACCGCGCACGATTAATTCGATCTGCACGCCGGCATTCGAGGCCTCATACAATGCGTCGATGATGTCGGGATCGACCAGCGAGTTCATTTTCAGCCAGATCATGCCGGGCTTGCCGGCGCGCGAAAACGCCGCCTCGCCGCGGATGTGCTCGATCATCCGCTTGCGCAGCGTCAGCGGCGACACCGCCATCTTCTCGATGTCGGAAGGTTCGGCGTAACCGGTGATGTAATTGAAGACGCGGGCGGCATCGCGGCCGATCACGGGGTCGGAGGTGAAATACGACAGATCGGTATAGATCCGCGCCGTCACCGGATGGTAGTTGCCGGTGCCGGTATGCACGTAAGTTGCGAGCGTGCCGCCCTCGCGGCGCACCACCATCGACAATTTGGCATGAGTCTTCAGTTCGAGGAACCCATAGACCACCTGGACGCCGGCGCGTTCGAGGTCGCGCGCCCAGCGGATATTGGCCTCCTCGTCGAACCGCGCCCGCAGTTCGACCAGGGCGGTGACCGACTTGCCGGCCTCGGCGGCCTCAACCAGGGTTCGCACGATCGGCGAGTTGTTCGAGGTGCGGTAGAGCGTCTGCTTGATCGCCACCACGTCGGGATCGCGCGCCGCCTGCTGCAGAAACTGGACGACAACGTCGAATGATTCATAGGGATGGTGGACAACGAGGTCCTTTTTCCGGATCGCGGCGAAAATGTCGCCGCCATGGTCGCGCACCCGCTCCGGATGGCGCGGCACATAGGGCACGAATTCGAGGTCGGGCCGGTCGAGCCGGGTCAATTGCGACAGCTCGTTCATGGCCAGCACGCCGTCGACCAGAATGATCTCGTCGTCGGACGTGGCCAGTGCGCGCTGCACGAATCCGCGCAATTCGGCCGGCATGGTCGCCTCGATCTCGAGCCGGATCACCGACCCTCGCCGGCGCCGCTTCAGCGCCGACTCGAACAGTCGCACCAGATCCTCGGCCTCTTCTTCCACTTCCAGTTCGCTGTCGCGAATGATGCGGAACGCGCCCATGCCCTTGACCACGTAGCCCGGGAATAGCCGCCCGATGAACAGGCCGGTCGCCTGCTCCAGCGCCATCAGCCGGACCGCGCCGTCCTTGCCGGTATTCGGCAGACGGATAAAGCGGTCGATCTTGCCGGGCATGCGGATCAGCGCGTTCATCGGCCGCCCATCGGACACCCGCGCCAATTGCAGCGCGATGGTGAAGCCGAGGCTGGGGATGAACGGGAACGGATGCGCGGGGTCGATCGCCAGCGGCGTTAGCAGCGGAAAGATATTGTGGAGGAAGTGGTCCTCGATCCAGGCGCGCTCCGATTTGGAGGCATCCTTGCCGTCGAGCAGCACGATGCCGACATCGGCCAGCATGCTGCGCTGATCGCGCCAGATCGCCTGCTGGTCCTGCCCGAGCTTGGACACCGCGTCGTTGATCAGCACCAATTGTTCCGACGGCGTCAGCCCGTCCGGGCTGCGTTCGGTGATGCCCTCACGAACCTGCGCCTTCAGGCCGGCGACGCGGACCATGAAGAACTCGTCGAGATTATTGGCCGAGATCGAGAGAAAGCGCACCCGCTCGAGTGCCGGGTGTCCGGGATTGACCGATTCTTCGAGGACGCGGCGGTTGAAATGCAGCCAGGACAGTTCGCGATTGATGAAACGCTCGGGCCCGGAGGCGACCATGGAGGCCGGTTCGACAACGCCATTTCTTTCTTCAATAACAATGTCTTGTTCGGATTCCATAAGGTAACGATCCATCTAGTTCAGACAATGACGCAGGGCGGGCGATCTGCTGCAAACCATCTGTGAGCCGTGTGACAGCGGGATGACAGGATGACCCTGTCAGGCGCCCCGTCAAGCTGCGCCATTGGTCGCACCGACCCGCGCTTGTCGGCCCACCGTCACGCGCCGCGCAGCAATTCCGCGGCCAGAGCGCGCGTCACCGGACGCCCCAAGCGCAACGCCTCGGTATCGAGCATTTCCACGGCCTGCCGCGCCGCGGCAAAAGAGCGTTCGATCCGGCTGGCGAGGAAGCTGACCACGGTTTCATCGATGCTCATCTGGCGGTCGGCACAGAATTTGACGATCAGCGCGCGAAACAGCTGGTCGTCCGGCGCCGTGAGCTGCACGACCGGCACGGCCCGCAACCGCGAGCGCAGGTCGCGCAATTCGATCGGCAGCGCGGCCGGCGCGATCCGCGCGGTAATCAGCACGTAGGCCTCGTCCTCGCGCGCCAGGTTCAGCAGATGAAACAGCGCGCGTTCGTCGAACGATCCGGCGTTGAGGTCCTCGACCACCAGCGCGCCGGTCGCCAGCGCGGCGGGCACATTGGCGGCGGTGAGCGCATGCGCCGTGGTCGAGCGAGCGCCGGATGTCTCCGCCCAAATCGCCGCCAGATGGCTCTTGCCAGAGCCCTCCGGCCCGACCAGCAGCATCACGCGGTTCGGCCAGTCCGGCCAGCGCTCGACCAGACCCAGCGCCTCGGCATTGGCCGGGCCTTCGAGGAAGTTGTCGCGCGACAGGCTTTCGGCATGGGGCAACGCGAAAGCCAGCTGACGAGGGGGGATTCGGGAGGCCACGCCGTCACTCCGTACCGGGACGAGCAGGCTCGATCGAGCTCATGTGACGCATCCACTCAACGAGATAAAACGACACAGACAAGAGCGTCAAAAATGTCACAAAACCCATTAAAATCAAATCGTAAGGTGACGATTCGAACCTAAATCCGAGGGACGCCAGAATCAATGCAGCGAACGCCACCTGGGCGACCGTGTTGAGTTTGGAGACCATCAGCGGCCGCATCGGCATCGGCTTGCCGAACAGCCAGGATACCAGCACCGCACTGACGATCATGATGTCGCGCGACACCACCAGAATCACGATCCAGCGTGGCACCGCCCCCCAGATGCCGAGCGCGACGTAGATCGACACCAGCAGCGCCTTGTCGGCCAGGGGGTCGAGCAGCGCTCCCAGTTCGCTGGCCATGTTGAACCGCTTGGCAAGAAAGCCATCGACGGCGTCCGAAATCCCCGCCACCACGAACAGCGCGAAGGCGATCTCCATCTGGCCGGAGGCGATCGCCCATACGATGACCGGCACCAGCAGGATGCGTCCGAGGGTGATGATGTTGGGGATACTCAACAGTTGCTTCCTGGTCGGTCGGGCTGCAATCCGGGCGATCGATGCCCTGGCCGGCTGAATGTGTACATAGTCCATACCGCTGTGGCTTGCGAGCATTGCGCGCGACTGGAATCCGACGTAACCAGCCGAAAATACGTCGCTTTGCTTAACGCCAGGAAACCGGCCATGACCGACCCGAAAAAAGGCCTCACCTATGCGGATGCGGGCGTCGACATCGATGCCGGCAACCGGCTGGTCGATCTGATCAAGCCGATGGTGCGCGCCACGGCGCGCGCCGGCGCGGATGCCGAGATCGGCGGTTTCGGCGGATTGTTCGACCTCAAGGCCGCCGGATTCACGGATCCGGTGCTGGTGGCGGCGACCGACGGCGTTGGTACCAAGGTCAAGATCGCCATCGAGTCCGGCTACCACCAGGGCATCGGCGTCGACCTCGTCGCGATGTCGGTCAACGACCTCGTCGTGCAGGGCGCCGAGCCGCTGTTCTTCCTCGACTACTTCGCCTGCGGCAAGCTCGACCCGGAAGCCGCGGCCATGATCGTCGCCGGGGTCGCCGAGGGTTGCCGCGAATCCGGCTGTGCGCTGATCGGCGGCGAGACCGCCGAGATGCCCGGCCTCTACAAGGATGGCGACTACGACCTCGCCGGCTTTGCCGTCGGCGCCGCCGAGCGCGGCACCCTGCTCCCGACCCGGGATATCGAGGCCGGCGACGTCGTGATCGGCATGGCCTCCTCCGGCGTGCACTCCAACGGCTTTTCGCTGGTGCGCAAGATCGTCGAGAAGACCGGGCTGGCCTGGACGGATCAGGCGCCGTTCCTGCCCTTCATGACGCTCGGCGCAGCCTTGCTGACCCCGACCCGGCTATACGTCAAATCCTGCCTGCGCGCGGTGCGCGAGACCGGCGGCGTCAAGGGCTTCGCGCACATCACCGGCGGCGGCTTTACCGACAACATCCCACGCGTGCTGCCGAAGGACCTCGGCGTCCGCATCGACCTCACCGCTCTGACGGTGCTGCCGGTGTTCAAATGGCTGGCGGCCGAGGGCAACATTGCCGAACTCGAACTGCTGCGCACCTTCAACTGCGGCGTCGGCATGATTGCCATCGTCAAACCCGACGCCGTCCCGCAGGTGCTGGAAACTCTCCGCGAGGGCGGCGAGACGGTCAGCGTGCTTGGCGAGGTGATCGCCGCTGATGGCGACGAGCGCGTGGTCTATGACGGCCATCTCGAACTGACGCAGTGAGCTGACATGCGCCGCGTCGCCATTCTGATTTCCGGCCGCGGCTCCAACATGACCGCGCTGATCGAGGCTGCCCGGGCCAACGGCTTCCCCGCCGAAATTGCGCTGGTAATCTCCAACAGGGTCGACGCCCCCGGCCTGGCTGCGGCCGCGCAAGCCGGCGTCGAAACGCTGGTGATCGAGAGCAAGCCGTTTGGCCGCGATCGCGCCGGCTTCGAGACCGTTCTGCAGAAAGCGCTCGACGACCACCGGATCGAGTTGATCTGCCTCGGCGGCTTCATGCGGCTGTTCACCGCGGATTTCGTGCAACGCTGGTACGGCCGGATGCTCAACATCCACCCGTCGCTGCTGCCCTCCTTCCCCGGCCTCGACCCGCATGGCCAGGCGCTGCGCGCCGGCGTCAGGATCTCCGGCGCCACCGTGCATTTCGTGATACCGGAAACCGATGCCGGCCCGATCGTGATGCAGGGCGCCGTCAGCGTCGCCGATGACGACACGGCCGACACGCTGGCCGCGCGCGTACTCGGCATCGAGCACAAGATCTACCCGCAGGCGCTGCGGCTGCTGGCGACCGACGCCATCCGCATCGACGGCGATATCTGCCGCGTGCGGGCCGGAGCCTCTACCGGCGACGACCTGATTTCACCGACTCTCACCTAGCAAGGAACCAAACCATGGCGGACGCCGATCTGGATGTCGTCATCCGGCAGATTGCCAAACAGCAGAACAAGACGGTGCTCGCTGCCGCCAAGAAGCGCCGCGACCATTTCGCAGCGCTGGCCGCGAAGGCCACCGATCCCGGGAAGAAAGAACGCTTCAAGCAACTGGCCAAGGACGCGCTGGAGCACGGCATGTTCGCTGCGAAGCGCCTGATGACGTCTGCCGACAATGCCGCCGACAGCTACGCGCGCGCGATGCGCCTGGCGATGGACGCGCCGATCGCCAAGGCGGTGGCGGCAAAGAAGGCGCCGGTCGCCAAGGCCCCGGCCAAGACGGCCGCGCCCGCCAAAAAGCCGGCAAAGAAGAGCGCTAAGAAGAAAGCCTGATCAGTAGGGTAGGCAAAGCCGCGGCGCGCAACGCGCGGCGCGGCGTGCCCACCGCCCGCGAGGGTGGGCACGGCGCATGTGCGCCTTTGCCCACCCTACACGAGTGCCTTAAGCGCTTACGCCGCGTGGCTGACCACTTCGTTGATCCGGCGGCGGCGCCACAGCGTGCCGACGCCCAGCACGATGAGCACGCCGAGCAGGCCGCAGGCGATCTCGCCGCCATGGCCGCCCGACGTGAAGCGGGTCGTCAGGCCGATCGCGGTCATTACGCTGTCGAGCCCCGCCCCGACCGAACCGTTGAAGATATGATGCACCCACGGCATCACCGCGGGATCGGAGGCGATCACTTCGCCTGCGACCCAACCGAGCAAGGCCGCGCCGAGCCAGACCAGCACCGGCAGCCGGGTCAGCAACGCCATGATCAGCGCCGCACCGGCGACGATCAGCGGCACGCTGATGGCGAGGCCGAGGATCAGGAGCGGCACGCTGCCATTGGCGGCGGCAGCCACCGCGATGACGTTGTCGAGGCTCATGACGATGTCGGCCACGACCACGATCTGCACGGCCGCCCACAGATTCGAAGCGGCGTGAACGCCGTCGTCCTCCTGCTTCTCCGGCACCAGCAGCTTGGCCGCGATGACGATCAGCGCGAGGCCGCCGATCAGCTTCAGATACGGCAGTTCCATCAAGGTGGCGACGATGCCGGTGAAGATGATGCGCAGGATGACAGCCGCAGCGGCGCCGAGGATCATGCCCCACATCCGCTGCTTCGGGGCCAGCCCGCGGCAGGCCAGCGCGATCACCAGCGCATTGTCGCCGGACAACAGAACGTTGATCCAGATGATCTTGCTGACGGCGAGCCAGAACGCGGGCTGCTGCATTTCGACCTGGAACTGAACAAAAACCGATTTGATCGTCTCTGGATCAAAAATATTCAGCAACCAGTCCACAGCACGCCCCCCTTTATGATTATTTTCCGGCCTGTACCGGCCATCGGATAGTGTCGGCTGCGGCGCGATTTCGCGCCGCAGCCGGAATCGGCGTTAGCCGACGATCTCGTTGCCGGAGAAAAACTGGGCGATCTCGATCGCCGCGGTTTCCACAGCGTCCGACCCGTGCACCGAGTTCTCGCCGATCGACTTGGCGTGCGCCTTGCGGATGGTGCCTTCGGCGGCCTTCGACGGGTCGGTGGCGCCCATCACGTCGCGGTGCTTGAGCACGGCGTTCTCGCCTTCCAGGACCTGCACGACCACCGGGCCGGAGATCATGAAATCGACCAGCTCGCCGAAGAACGGACGCGCGCTGTGCACGGCGTAGAAGGTCTCGGCCTGCTTGCGGGTCATCAGGATGCGCTTCTGGGCGACGATGCGCAGACCGGCCTTTTCGATGATGGCGTTGATCGCCCCGGTCAGGTTACGCTCGGTCGCGTCGGGCTTCAGAATCGAAAAGGTACGCTCGATCGCCATGATTTTATCCTTGAAAACTGCCGTGGGATGATGGCCGGGCTTATATCGACGCGCCGTCGATACGGCAAGCGATCCGACCGGAGGCCGAGCGATACCATCCCGGCTATGAAAGGCAGAAGGCCTTCATGGTTTTTTGACTCAAATGCGCTGCAATCGAGAAAACAGGAAACAATTGTCGGATACCGGACTTAACTTGGTAATTCAACTGCCACGAGCATGAAGTGGACGACTGATGCAAAAGCGAATCAATACCGCAGAGGAGTCGATCGACCGCCTGACCAGCGCCTCGATCTGTACGGCGATTGGCGAGCGGCTGCGTCGCAACCTGAGCACCGAGAACAGCCAATTACCCTTGCACCTGCAGGACCTGATTGACCAAATGCAGCGTCAGGACGACGAGAATGCCCCACCGGCGCGTTGATGCCGTTTTGTTGCGATCCGAGGCCTCTCGGGCACAATCATCTTGCCTTTGTGCGCTGCAGCGGTGACAACCCCGCATGCTTTCAATCACAGACATTTCGATCCGGATCGCCGGCCGCCTGCTCATTGACGAGGGGTCGGCGCAGATTACGCCCGGATCCCGGGTCGGTTTCGTGGGCCGCAACGGCGTCGGCAAGTCGACCCTGTTCCATGCCATTCGCGGCGACCTGCCGCTGGAAACCGGCAGCATTTCGATTCCGCCACGCTGGACCATCGGCAGCCTTGCCCAGGAAGCCCCGGACGGCCCGCCGAGCCTGATCTCGGTGGTGCTGAAGGCCGATCTGGAGCGCGCCGCGCTGCTCAAGGAAGCCGATACCGCCACCGATCCGCACCGGATCGCCGAAATCCAGACCCGCCTCGTCGACATCGACGCCCATTCCGCGCCATCGCGCGCCGCGGCCATCCTCAGCGGCCTCGGCTTCTCCACTGCGGATCAGGAGCGCTCCTGCTCGGAATTCTCCGGCGGCTGGCGGATGCGCGTGGCGCTGGCGGCAACGCTGTTCTCGGCACCGGACCTGTTGCTGCTCGACGAGCCAACCAACTATCTCGATCTCGAAGGCACGCTGTGGCTTGAGGACCATCTCGCCAACTACCCGCGTACCGTCATCGTCATCTCGCATGACCGCGACCTGCTCGACACCTCGGTCGACCAGATCCTGCATCTCGACCGCGGCAAGCTGGTGCATTATCGCGGCACCTACTCGGCCTACGAGGAATTCCGCGCCAACAAGGAAATGCTCGACGCCAAGAACGTCAAGCGCCAGGAGGCCGAGCGCGCCCGGCTGCAGTCGTTCGTCGACCGCTTCAAGGCGACCGCCTCCAAGGCCCGTCAGGCACAGAGCCGCGTGAAAATGCTGGAGCGGATGAAGCCGATCTCGGCGCTGGTCAACCAGGACGTCCGCGAGATCGTGTTTCCGGCGCCGGAAAAGATCCTGTCGCCGCCGATCCTCGCGGTCGACAACGTCTCGGTCGGCTACGACCCCGCGCATCCCGTGCTCAACCGCGTCACGCTGCGCATCGACACGACGGATCGCATCGCTTTGCTCGGCTCCAACGGCAACGGTAAATCCACGCTGGTGAAGCTGCTCGCCAACAAGCTCAAGCCGTTCTCCGGCGAGATCACGCGCGCCGAGAAGCTCTCGATCGCCTACTTTGCGCAGCATCAGCTCGACGAGCTGGTGATGGACGCCTCGCCCTACGACCACGTCCGCAAGCTGATGCCGGAGGCGCATGAGAGCAAGGTGCGCGCGCGGGTCGGCACGATCGGATTCTCCGGCAAGGCGGGCGACACGAAAGTCAGCAGCCTGTCCGGCGGCGAGAAGGCGCGCCTGCTGCTCGGGCTCGCGACCTTCTTCGGCCCCAACATGATCATTCTGGACGAGCCGACCAACCATCTCGATATCGACAGCCGCGCGGCACTCGCCGAAGCGATCAACGAATATCCCGGCGCCGTCATCATGGTCTCGCATGATCGCTATCTGATCGAGGCATGCGCCGACCAGTTGTGGATCGTCGCCGACAAGACCGTCACCAATTTCGACGGCGACCTCAACGACTACCGCCGCATCGTGATGCAGCAACGGGGCATGCGCGCCAGCCCGCGCGACCGCGCCGCCACGGCCGAAAAGGGCGTCGCCAAGGATAAGGGCGCGCCGAAGGTCAAGGAAAAGAAGCTGCCGCTGAAGCAGCGCGTCGCCGAAGCCGAGACCGAGATGGCCCGCATCACCGGCATCCTCGCCAAGATCGACCTGGCGCTGGCAACGCCCGGTCTGTTCAAGAAGGATCCCAAGCAGGCCGCGCAGCTTGGCAAGGCCCGCTCCGGCGCGGAAGCTGCCCTCGCCCGCGCCGAAGAAGCCTGGCTCGCGCTCAGCACGCAGTACGAGAACAGCTGATCCCGTGTCCCGGACGCGGTGCAGCGTGCAACGCTGCTCCGCAGATCCGGGATCATCCCAAACGCCGGCGCTTGCGAAGGCCCCGGATCAGCAGCGCACCCCGCCGCAAGATGCGGCGCAGTGCGCAGCATCCGGGGAACGAGAAACTTCGGCTCTTGTGAGTGTTACTTAGGTCGCCGCGCGCTTCTTCGCGGCCTTCGGCCGTGCGGTCCGCGGCTGCGGGGCGGCTTCCGGCCCGCGCTCGACCATCGTCAGGCGGCCGGCCGTAAAGGTGTAGATGCCGGCACGGTCGCCGCGGGAATAGGTCAGGATCGCGACGCGGTCGCCGCGTCCGTTGTTGGACAGCGCGACGCTGTCGGGCGCGCCGGCGCCGCGAACCACATCGCATTCATTATGCCCGAGCGCGACCACACCACTATAGGAAGGCGCAGCCGCCGTGCCGTCGGCCATGGCATCGGGTCCCGGCGCCATGCCGGGGCACGAACCGTCGGCGCCGACGAGGTCGGCCTGGGTGACGGGCTTGTCAGGGGTCAGCGGCGGGGTTTCGATCGAGACGTTCTTGATGAAGACGCGGCCCGGCTTGGAGAACCAATTGGCGTCCTTCGACAGCAGATCGGTCTGGAACATCTCACCGCCGACGCCGGCACAACCGGCCAGCAGGGGTCCGGCGCACACGAGGGCCAGCAACGAAATCCGATAACGCCTGTCCTGTCGCACGATCAGCTCATCCCTACCCGGCACGCCACGTAAGCTCCTGTAGCACCACTGCTTTGCGGCGCCACCATGACATCGGCCGGATTGTCCCGGCGAATGGTAGAATTATCGTAAATGGCCGGTAATAGCGAGCCGACCTAGTTCTTCTTCTGCCAGCGGCCGCGCTCGTCGGTCTGCCAGTAGGTGGCGGCAAAGCCCCTCGCCTTGCAGTCGGTCCAGGCGGCACGCGCCGCAGCCAGAGCCTCGCCATCGTCGCCGTTGAACACCAGCACCATGCGCTCATAGCTCTCGCCATCCGCCGGGATCGCGGCGTTGTCGACAAGGAAGCGGACCTGCGCGCCGTTCGGATTGTCGGCGCCGATCGACAGCAGGATCGGCTGCTCGGCGGCATCTGCCGCAAGCCAGGTGGCATGCGGCAGGAACGAATCCTCGGTGTAGGTCCACAGATGCGCGTCGAGCGCCTCCGCCCGCTCTTCCGAAGTCGACTGCACGACGACCCGCCAGCCGCGCGCGAGAGACTTCTCGAGCAGCGGCGGCAGCACCTCTTCCAGCGACTTGTTCTGCAGGTGATAGAACAGGACCTCGGTCATGCCGCGGCCTCCTCCACCCGACTACTTCTTCGCCTCGTAATAGTCCGACACCAGCCGGTCGAGCAGACGCACGCCGTAGCCCGAGCCCCAGCTCTGGTTGATCTCGGTCTTCGGCGCGCCCATTGCGGTGCCGGCGATATCGAGATGCGCCCACGGCGTATCGCCGACGAAACGCTGCAGGAACTGCGCCGCGGTGATCGAGCCGCCATTGCGCGCGCCGGCGTTCTTCATGTCGGCAAACTGCGAGTCCATCATCTTGTCGTATTCCGGACCCATCGGCAGCCGCCACACCTTCTCGCCGGTCGACTGGCCGACCGCGTAGAGCCGTTCCGACAATTCGTCGTTGTTGGAGAAGAGCCCGGCATGCTCGGTGCCGAGCGCGACCAGGATGGCGCCGGTCAGCGTTGCCAGATCGACCATGAATTTCGGCTTGAACTTCTCTTTGACGTACCAGAGCACGTCGGCCAGCACGAGGCGGCCTTCGGCGTCGGTGTTGATGATCTCGATGGTCTGACCGGACATCGAGGTGACGATGTCGCCGGGACGCTGCGCGTTGCCGTCCGGCATGTTCTCGACGATGCCGATCGCGCCGACCACGTTGCACTTCGCCTTGCGGCCGGCCAGCGCATGCATCAGGCCGACGACGCAGGCCGCGCCGCCCATGTCGCCCTTCATGTCTTCCATTGAGCCCGACGGCTTGATCGAAATGCCGCCGGTGTCGAAGGTGACGCCCTTGCCGATGAAGGCGACCGGCTGCTCGCCCTTCTTGCCGCCGTTCCAGCGCATGATCACCATGCGGCCGGGCTGCGTCGAGCCCTGCGACACACCGAGCAGCGCGCCCATGCCGAGCTTCTCCATCGCCTTGATGTCGAGCACCTCGACGGCCACGCCGAGCTTCTTCAGTTCGGAAGCGCGGCGGGCGAACTCGACCGGAAACAGCACGTTCGGCGGCTCATTGACGAGGTTGCGTGCCAGAATCACGCCCTCGACGACATTTTCGTCGGCCGCAAACGCCTTCTTGGCGGCGGCGACGTCGCTGACCGCGATCGACACCGCGACGTCGGTCGCCTTGTCGTCGTCATCCTTCTTCTTGGTCTTGTAGCGATCGAAGGCGTAAGCCCGCAGCAACACGCCGGAGGCGAGCGAGGCCGCCTGCTCCGCGCTCATCGCGCCCGACGGCAGTTCGGCCATCACGGTGACGGCTTCGGCGCCGCGCATCTTGCCGGCCAGCACGCCGCCGAACTTCAGCACGTCGGTTTCCTTGATGGCGTCGGCCTTGCCGGTGCCGATCACGATCAGCCGGCCGGCCTTGAGGCCTTCCGGAGCCAGGATATCGAGCGTCGAGGCGCTCTTGCCCTTGAAATTCGAGGACGCAGCGGCGCGCTTGACGACCGCGGCGGTATCGCCGAGGCCCTTCAGGGTGGCGGCGCCGAACTTCAGCGCGTCGTCGCAGAACACCACCAGAATGCCGCGCGCGGCAGCGGAAAATGGCACGAAGCCGACCTTGACGGTGTCGGGCATGGGAAATCCTCCAAAAGTCTGGGCTGTCGCAGAGGTCGGCGCGAGAATCCGGTCGGTGCGGCGGGGTCATCTGTTTTGTTGTCGCCACAGCGCGAGCCGTCAAGGCCGTTCGGCGACCCGACCTGTTGGATTGATCTTTTTTCGCGGGGACGACGTTGAGGGTCCGCGCGCCGCGCGAGGTAAGAGATTGCGGCTGCCGCCGGAACAAGCAGGGGCCCGTCCATCTCCGTGTCCCGCCCGCCACAGAAACACATTATTAACCGTATCCTCGCCCGGGCCACCGCACGGCCATTTTGTTGACCAATCAAAGAGATGGTAAGGGTGAATGTAATTGGGCCTGAAGCGGCCGCGTGACCCTGGGGGGTCTCCTTGAACGGGGATTGGGACGCGCGGATCACTTGCAGGTCAGCGACGGGGAACGCTCGGACCGATGGGGTCTATCGACAAATACATCTTCCGCACGACGCTGGCGTCGTTTGCGCTGGTTCTGGTCAGCCTGACGGGCGTGATCTGGATCACGCAGGCGTTGCGCGGGATCGATCTGATGACGAGCCAGGGCCAGACCATTCTGACCTTCCTCGGCGTCACAAGCCTGGCTATTCCCGTGCTGGTGCTGGTGATCGCGCCGATCGCCCTGATGATCGCGATCTCCCACACCCTCACCAAGCTCGCCACCGACTCAGAGATCATCGTGATGAACGCCGCCGGCCTGTCGCCGATCCGGCTGTTCCGGCCGTTTCTGTTCGCCACCATCGTGGTGGCGGTGCTGGTGGCCTTCATCGGCTCCTACCTCGCGCCCGACGGCATGCGCCGGCTGAAACGCTGGGACGCCGAGATCACCGCCGACGTGCTGTCCAACATCCTGCAACCCGGCCGCTTCGCGCAGCTCGACCAGAACCTGACGATCCGGATCCGCGAGCGTCAGCCCGGCGGGCTCCTGGTCGGCATTTTCGTCGATGACCGCCGCGACCCCAAGGAACGCGACACCATCATCGCCGACCACGGCACCGTCATCAAGAATGGCGATGGCTCTTACCTGATCCTCGAGGACGGCAATCTGCAGCGCTTCGAAATCGGCAAGAAGGACCCGACGATGGTGGCGTTCGGCCGCTACGCCTTCGACATGTCGAAATTCTCCAACCGCAGCAAGGACGTGAGCTACGGCATTCGTGAACGCTATCTGTGGGAACTGATGTCCCCACCCCCGGGCGATCCGGTCTATGCGCAGATGCCCGGCCAGTTCAACGCCGAACTGCACGACCGCTTCCTGTCGCCGATCTACCCGTTCGCCTTCGCCTGCCTCACTTTTGCGTTCTTGGGATCGCCGCGCACCACGCGGCAGAGCCGCAATTTCTCGATGGGCTGCGCGATCGGCGCCGTGTTTGCGATCCGGCTCGCCGGCTTCGCGCTGTCGGTGATGGCGGCCAAAACGTCTTCCGCGGCACTGGTTCAATATCTGATGCTGGCCACAGCGATCGGCGCCAGCGTCTGGATCATCGTCAGCGGCGTCGTGATCGAGCCACCCGCCGGGCTGATGGAGGCGATCAACCGCTCCAACGCGCGGCTGCTGCGCTGGTCGCGACTGGGTCGGCGGCCCGTCGCGACATGAGCATGATCACCAACACCATCGGGCGATATTTCGCCGGCCGCTTCCTGGTCGCCGCAGTCGGCGTGTTCCTCAGCATTTTCATGCTGCTGGTGCTGGTCGATTATATCGAGATGGTGCGGCGAACCTCGGGGCTGGCTTCGGTGTCCGCCCTCACGGTGGCGCTGACCTCGCTCTACCGGGTGCCGCAGCTGCTCGAAAAGATGATGCCGTTCTGCATCCTGATCGGCGCCATGACCTGCTACCTCGCGCTATCGCGGCGGCTCGAACTGGTGGTGGCGCGCGCTGCCGGCGTCTCCGCCTGGCAGTTCATCTCGCCGGCTTTGTTCGCGGCGCTGGTGCTGGGGGCGCTGGCGACCGTGGCCTACAATCCGATGTCGGCCAATTTGCGCGAATTGTCGAAGCGCATGGAAGCACAGATGTTCGGCGACACGCCGGGTGGCGGCGTGCAGGACGCCAACGGGTTCTGGATCAACCAGGTCAACAGCGAGGGCCAGGCCATCATCAATGCCGCGCGCTCCGAACAGCAGGGCATTCTGCTCACCGGGCTGACCGTGTTCCGCTTCGCGCCCGATTACGCCTTCCTGGAGCGCATCGAGGCCCGCGAGGCAACGCTGGAGCCCGGCCGCTGGCTGTTCAAGGGCGTGCGGCGCTTTACCCTCGATTCGCAGGCGGTCGAGCAGGACAGCATGTACCTGGCGACGTCGCTGACCCCGCTGCAGGTGCGAAATAGTTTTTCGACCCCCGAAACCGTGTCATTTTGGCAACTTCCTTCGTATATCAAATCGTCGGAGAGTTCGGGATTCGCAACCGCAGGTTATCGTCTGCAGTATCACAAACTCATCGCACAGCCGTTTTTGCTGGTCGCGATGGTGTTGCTGGCGGCGTCGGTGAGCCTGCGGTTCTTCCGCATGGGCGGTGTCCAGAAGATGGTTTTGAGTGGCGTGGGCGCAGGCTTTCTGCTCTACGTTTTGTCGAAGGTGACTGAAGATTTGAGCAAGGCCGAGTTGATGCATCCGATAGCCGCCGCGTGGCTGCCCGTTACCGTGGGCGGCCTCACCGGCTTTTTAGCCTTGTTGTACCTGGAGGACGGTTAGTTGACCGTTGTCACCCCCACCCCAGGTCAGGCGTATCCCGGTTCGCGCACCTCTGCGCGCGGCCGGCGCTCGCGCACGCCTGCCCTGCTCGCCTCTATTTTCACAAGCTGGGCCCTGCTCGCCGCCCTCGATGCGGCAGACGCGCCGGCTTCGGCGCAGGGTTTCACCTTCAACCGGCCGCACACAAGGCCGAAGCCCGCCCCCGTCGCCCAGACCGGGCAGATGCTGGTGCAGGCTGTCGAGGTCGATTACGACTACAACAATTCCCGGATCTCCGCGGTCGGTTCCGTGCAGATGTTTTACAATGGTACCACGGTCGAGGCCGACCGGGTGGTCTACGACCAGAAGTCCAAGCGTCTGCACGCCGAAGGCAACGTCCGCATGACGGATGCCGAAGGCAAGATCACCTACGCCAACCTGCTCGACCTCAGCGACGATTACCGCGACGGTTTCGTCGATTCGCTGCGCGTCGACACGGCCGACGCCACCCGCATGGCCGCGACCCGCGCCGAGCGCACCGCCGGCAACTACACCGTGTTCCAGAACGGCGTCTACACCGCCTGCGCGGCGTGCAAGGACGATCCCAAGAAGCCGCCGCTCTGGCAGGTCAAGGGCGCCCGCATCATCCACGACCAGACCGAGAAGATGATGTATTTCGAGGACGCGCGCCTCGAATTCTTCGGCTATCCGCTGGCCTACATGCCGTATTTCTCGACGCCCGACCCGACCGTGAAGCGCAAGACCGGCTTCCTGATGCCCAGCTACACCAGCACGACGGCCAACGGCATCGGCATCGAGTCGCCGTTCTACTGGGCGATCGCGCCGGACTATGATGCGACGATTTCGCCGCGCTACACCACCAGGCAGGGTCTGCTGGTGCAGGGCGAGTTCCGGCAGCGTCTGATGGACGGCGCCTATTCGATCCGCGCCTACGGCATCAACCAGCAGGAACCCAAGGCCTATGCCGGCCAGCCCGGCGAAAAGGATTTCCGCGGCGGCGTCGAGTCCAAGGGCCAGTTCGCGATCAACGACAAGTGGATCTGGGGCTGGGACGCGGTCGCGCTGAGCGACTACACCTTCCTGCAGGATTACCGGCTGTCGCTGTACAAGGATCCCTACGCGTCCTTCCTGAACCTGCCGACCGAAGCGATTTCGCAGCTCTATCTCACCGGCGTCGGCAATCGCAGCTTCTTCGATGCGCGCACGATCTATTATCTGAGCTATTCCGGCGGACAGAGCCAGGTTCCGGTGGTGCTGCCGGTGATCGACTATGCCAATGTCATCAATCACAACATCCTCGGCGGCGAGTTCAGCTACAAGACCAACTTCACCAGCCTGACTCGTGACGGAGCCGATTTTAACGCGATTAATTCAACTGTTAATCCGACTACCAGCATTAGTGCCGGCCTTAACCCATGCAGCTTGAATTCAGCAGACGTGGCTCTGCGAACACCGGCGAATTGTCTGCTGCGCGGCACCCCCGGCACCTATACCCGGCTGTCCGCAGAGGCCGAATGGCGTCGGTCCTACACCGACTCGTTCGGACAGATTTTCACGCCGTTCGCCATCATTCGCGCCGACGCTATCAACGCGTCGATCTCCAACCAGCCGGGCGTGTCCAATTTCATCCAGACCGGCGACACCCAAGCCCTGCGGGTGATGCCGACAATCGGCATGGAGTACCGCTATCCCTTCATCAACGTGCAGCCCTGGGGCACCACGACGATCGAGCCGATCGCACAGGTCATCATCCGTCCCAACGAGACCTATGCCGGCAAGATGCCGAACGAAGATGCGCAGAGCCTGAATTTCGACGCCTCGAACCTGTTCAGCGTCAACAAGTTCTCCGGCTATGACCGCGTCGAGGGCGGCGGCCGGGCCAATGTCGGCGTCCAGGCGACCACCCAATTCGACCGCGGCGGCTCCGTCAACGTGCTGTTCGGCCAGTCCTACCAACTCTACGGCCTGAACTCCTACGCCGTGAAGGACGTTACCAATACCGGCGTCAATTCGGGACTGGAAACCACGCGCTCCGATTACGTCGCCCGGGTGAACTATTCGCCGAACCGCACCTACACCTTCTCGACCCGCGCCCGCATCGACGAGCAAACCATGAACATCCAGCGCTTCGAGGCCGAAGGCCGCGCCTCGTTCGACCGCTGGTCGGTCAGCCTGATGTATGGCAATTATGCGCCGCAGGCGGATCTGGGTTACCTGACCCGCCGCGAAGGCATTCTTGGCACCGCCTCGATCAAGCTGGCCTCGAACTGGGTGGCGACCGGCGGCGCCCGCTGGGATCTCGAAGAGAACAAAATCAACTCTTACACGATGGGCGTCGGCTATGTGGACGACTGTTTCGTGCTCGCTGTAAACTATGTGACGTCCTACAGCTACACCCAGAACCTGTCGACGCCGCCGGTGCTGAACCAGACCGTGATGCTGCAGCTCGGGCTGCGTACGCTCGGCAGTTCGACAGGCGGCAGCGGCAGCGGCGGCATTACCCAGTAACGCCGGTCCGCCGCGAATTCTCCGTTTTTTGCGCGCAAAGGCGGACCCGGTTCGCGATGATTGACACGGCGGTTTGACATGACTTCCACGATGACCCGGCGCCTTTCGAATGCCGTGATGGCTGCGACGCTGCTGCTGCTCTGCGGCACCGCGCCGCTGCTCGCCCAATCCGTCGCCGTTATGGTCAATGGCGAGGCGATCACCAATTTCGACATCGATCAGCGCACCAAACTGAGCGGACTGTCGGGCCAGCAGGTCAACCGCCAGGCCGTGATCGAGGAACTGATCAACGAGAAGGTCAAGATCAAGGAAGGCAAGAAATTCAGCGTCGATCCCGGCGCCTCCGAGGTCGAAGGCGCCTTCGCCGGCATGAGTTCGCGGATGCGGATGTCGTCGGACCAGCTGGTGGCGCAGCTCGCCACCAAGGGCATCCGGCCGGACACGCTGAAGAGCCGCCTGAAAGCCGACATGGTCTGGAACGCGCTGGTCCGCGGCCGTTTCAAGCAGAGCCTGCAGGTCAGCGAGAAAGAGGTCGATGCGCTGGTGTCGGGCACCGGCGGCGCACCCGAAGCCGAGGCGTTCGAATATCAGATGCGCCCGGTGGTGCTGGTGGTGCCGCGAGGCGCCGGTGGCGGAGCAGCAGAGTCCCGTAGCAAGGAAGCCGAAGGGCTGCGCGCCCGCATCCAGAGCTGCGACGAGGCCAACCGGACCTTCAAGTCGATGCAGAACGCCACCATCCGCGACACCGTCATCAAGACCTCTGCCGACCTGCCGCCGACCTTGCGCGAACTGCTCGACAAGACCCCGATCGGCCACCTGACGCCGCCGGAAGTCACCCGCCAGGGCGTCGAGATGGTGGCGCTGTGCTCGCGCAAGCCGACCAAGGTCGACACGCCGAAGAAGCGCGAAGTCCGCGACAAGATGTTTGCCGAGAAGTTCGAGGCCAAATCGAAGGCGTATCTACAGGAAGTCCGCAAGGGCTCGATGATCGAGTATCGCCAGCAATAATCGGCTCCGGCCGCGACCGGCTGAAGGGCCACCATGGCAACACCTCTTGCGCTCACGCTCGGCGAACCGGCTGGCATCGGCCCGGACGTCGCCATCGCAGCCTGGCTGCGCCGCCATGAGCTGGATCTTCCGCCGTTCTATCTGCTCGGCGATCCCGCCTGCATCCGGGCACGGGCGCAGTTGCTCGGCGTCGAGGTCCCGATCGCCGACGCCACGCCCGGCACCGCCGCCACCAGCTTCGCTGATGCGTTTCCAATCGTCCCCACCGGCCACGCCGTCACCGCGCAGCCGGGCCGACCGGATGCCTCCAGCGCGCCTGCCGCGATCGGCTCGATCCGCCAGGCCGTCGCCGACGTCGAGGCAGGACGCGCATCTGCCGTGGTCACCAACCCGATCGCCAAAAACGTGCTGTACCGCGCCGGCTTCCAGCATCCGGGCCACACCGAATTTCTCGCCGAACTGGCCATGCGCGACGGCCGCGTGCCGATGCCGGTCATGCTGCTGTGGTCGCCGACGCTGGCGGTGGTGCCGGTGACGATCCACGTCTCGCTGCGCGACGCCATCGAGCAGCTCACCAGCCACCTGATCACCGCGACCGCGCGCATCGTCGCCGCCGATCTGAAGTCGCGCTTCGGCATCCGCCGCCCGCGCCTCGCCATCTCCGGTCTCAACCCGCATGCCGGCGAGGACGGCACGATGGGCGACGAGGAGCAGACCATCATCCAGCACGCCATCACCGTGCTGCAGAACGAGGGCATCGACGTCACCGGCCCGCTGCCGGCCGACACCATGTTCCATCCGGCGGCGCGCGCGAAGTACGATTGCGCGATCTGCATGTATCACGACCAGGCGCTGATCCCGATCAAGACCATCGCCTTCGACGACGGCGTAAACGTCACGCTCGGCCTGCCCTTCATCCGCACCTCGCCCGACCACGGCACCGCCTTCGGCATTGCCGGCACCGGCACCGCCAATCCGTCGAGCCTGATCGCGGCCTTGAAGCTGGCTGCGCGGATGGCCGCGACGCAGCCATCATGAGCGCCATCGACGACCTGCCGCCGCTGCGCGACGTCATCGCGACATTCGACCTGTCGGCGCGCAAATCGCTCGGCCAGAATTTTCTGCTCGACCTCAACCTCACCGCCAAGATCGCCCGCGCCGCCGGTCCGCTCGAAGGCGCCACGATCATCGAGATCGGCCCCGGTCCGGGCGGCCTGACCCGCGCGCTGCTGGCGCTGGGCGCAGCCCGCGTCATCGCGGTGGAACGCGACGAGCGCGCGCTCGGGCCGTTGCAGCAGATCGCGGCGCATTATCCGGGCCGGCTCGAGATCGTGCTGGCCGACGCGTTAACCTTCGACCCGCGCCCGCTGCTCGGCGGCAGCCGCGCGAAAATCGTCGCCAACCTACCCTACAATATCGCCACGCCCCTGCTGATCGACTGGCTATGCGCCGAACCATGGCCGCCGTGGTACGACATGATGGTCCTGATGTTCCAGCGCGAGGTCGCCGAGCGCATTGTCGCGACCGAGGACGACGAGGCCTATGGCCGGCTCGGCGTGCTGTCCAACTGGCGCGCCGAGACTCGCATCCTGTTCGACATTCCGCCGACCGCCTTCGTGCCGGCGCCGAAGGTGACCTCGTCGGTAGTCCGCTTCGTGCCGCGCGCCGCGCCCGACCCCTGCGAGCGAAAGATGCTCGAACAGGTCGCCGCCGCCGCCTTCGGCCAACGTCGCAAGATGCTGCGGCAAAGCCTCAAGGCGCTGGGCGTCGATCCCGAACGCCTCGCCGCCGCGGCCGGCGTCGAAGCCACCCGGCGCGCGGAGACCGTTCCGGTGTCCGGCTTTGTTGCCATGGCGCGCGAACTGGCGGATATACGAAGGACAAAAAACAGCCCGTAGGGAGAGCTATCAATGCCGCTGATGCGCCGCCAGTCGCTGGTCAAGTTCGATGCGCCGTTGTGCGAAACCATCGTCGATACGCCGAAGCCCGTCGGCAATGAAGTTCTGGTCCGCATCGAGCGTTGCGGCTTGTGCCATTCCGACCTGCATATCCAGGACGGCTATGCCGACCTCGGCGGCGGCAAGAAGCTCGACACCACGCGCGGCATGACGCTCCCCTTTACGCTCGGCCACGAGATCGCCGGCGTCGTCGATGAAGTCGGCCCCGACGGCGACAAGGCCATGATCGGCCGCAAGGTGGCGGTCTTCCCGTGGATCGGCTGCGGCAAGTGCCGCGACTGCCTCGCCGGCGACGAGAACCTCTGCGCCCGCAACCGCTATCTCGGCGTCGCCCTCGATGGCGGCTTCGCCAGCCACGTGCTGGTGCCGGATTCCAAATACCTGCTCGACTACGATCCGCTGCCGGTCAACATGGCGGCGACGCTGATGTGCTCCGGCGTCACCGCTTATGGCGCGCTGAAGCGCCTCGTCGATCGGCCGCGCCAGCGCAACCTGCTGCTGATCGGCCTCGGCGGCGTCGGCATGATGGGCCTGGCCTTCGCGCAGGCGATGTTCAAGCAGCCGATCTCGGTCGCCGATCTCAATCCGGCGGCGCGCGAGGCGGCGCTGAAGAACGGCGCGGCGTTTGCCTATGACCCGGCCGAGCCGGATGTCGCCAAGCGCATGGTCAAGGAGAACGACGGCGGCTTCGACGGCGTGATCGATTTCGCCGGCAACGACAGATCGATGGGCTTTGCGGTCTCGACGGTGGCGCGCGGCGGCAAGATCGTGGTGTCCGGCCTGATGGGCGGCAACTTCTCGCTGCCGATGGTGCAGTGGATCTACAAGCGCATGACCATCGAAGGCTTCATGGTCGGCACGCTGGCCGAAGCGCGCGAGTTGATGGACCTCGCTTGCGCCGGCAAGATCAAGCCGACGCCGATGAAGGAAGAGCCGATGGCCGATGCGCAGAAGTGGATCGAGGAATTGCGCGCCGGACATGTGGTCGGCCGCGTGGTGCTGACGAATTGATCCTCTGTAGCCCGGATGACAATCCGGGGTCGGCCCATCCATTGAGGGGCTGTTTCCCCGGATTTCATCATCCCGCCGCTGACGCGGCGAACGGATTTCATCCGGGCTACATCAGAGTTGCTGCCTCAGCTTCTGCACGAAATCCGTGACGCCGACCTGGCGGTCCAGCTTCAGCTGCTCGGCGCGCAGGATCGACTTCACCGATTCAAACGCGATGCCGATATTGTCGTTGATGACGATGTAGTCGTAGGCGTCGAAATGGCTCATTTCGTCGCCGGCCTTCTTCATGCGACCGCGGATCACCTCGTCGGAATCCTGCGCGCGGGTGTGCAGCCGCTGC
The DNA here is from genome assembly GCF_007018645.1 of Tardiphaga sp. vice154. NCBI lineage: Bacteria > Pseudomonadati > Pseudomonadota > Alphaproteobacteria > Hyphomicrobiales > Nitrobacteraceae > Tardiphaga > Tardiphaga sp. vice154. The sequence goes on along the minus strand of NZ_CP041399.1, from coordinate 2,821,629 downwards.
TCCAGCGCCTGCACCGAGGGCGGCAGGATGAACACGCTGACGACGTCCGTCGGCGCGCGACCGCGCAATTGCTGCGTGCCCTGCCAGTCGATATCGAACAGCACGTTGCGGCCGGCGGCCAGCGCCGCCTCGACCGGCGCCCGCGGCGTGCCGTAGCAATTGTCGAACACCCGCGCCCATTCCAGCAGTTCGTCCTGCGCGACCATCTCGTCGAACCGCTTCTGGTCGACGAAGTAATAGTCGCGGCCTTCCTCCTCGCCGGGACGCATCGGCCGCGTCGTCACCGACACCGACATCTTCAGTTCGGGAATTTCCGCAATCAGCATCCGCGTCAGCGTGGTCTTGCCGGCGCCGGACGGCGACGACAGCACGAACATCAGGCCGCGGCGTTCGACGCCTTCGAAGACGGGGTTGTTGGAATTGGTCATTCGAGGTTCTGAACCTGTTCGCGGAATTGCTCGACGACGTTCTTCATCTCGAGGCCGGTGTTGGTGAGTTCGATGTCGTTGGACTTCGAGCAGCAGGTGTTGACCTCGCGGTTGAACTCCTGCGCCAGGAAGTCGAGCCTGCGCCCGACCGCTCCGCCCTTGCCGATCATCTCGCGCGCCTGCGAGATGTGCGAGGCAATGCGGTCGAGCTCCTCGCGGATGTCGGCCTTTGCCGCCATCATCAACGCTTCCTGGTTGAGCCGGTCGGAGTCGAAACGGTCCGAGGTTTCCAACAGGGCCGCGATCTGCTCGGCCAGGCGCGCGCGGATCGCCTCCGGCTTGCGGCCAGGTGCGGCTTCCGCCTTGTTCGCCAGCGTCTCGATCTCGTGCATGCGCTGCGTCAGGATCTCGCCGAGCGTGGCCCCCTCGCGCTGGCGCATCGCCACCAGCGCGGCCAGCGCCTCCTCGAAGGAAGCGGCCACCGCGATCTTGGCGGCCTTTTCCTCTTCCTCGTCGGCTTCCGGCTCGACCACTTCGATCACGCCCTTGATCGCCATCAGCCCGTCGACCGAGGGCGCCACGGCGTCTATCTTGCCGGCTAGGTCGGCGGCGATCCGCAGGATCGAATTGAGCACGTCCTCGTTTACCCGCACGGTGGACAGCGCGTTGCCGCGCTTCACGGTGAGGTTGGCGTAGACGGTGCCGCGCGAAAGCAGTTCCGTGGCGCGCTTGCGGGCGATGGTCTCGATCTCGTCCCAGCCCGGCGGCAGCCGCATCCGCAGGTCAAAGCCCTTGGCATTGACGGATTTCAATTCCCACTCGAAGGCATAAGGCCCCGAAGTGCCGTGGCTTCGCGCAAAGCCGGTCATGCTCGACAGCGCCATTGCGTCATGTCTCCGAAAATTCAGGCGGGATTCGCTGAACGCGACCCCGCACAGGTTAGAGCCTTTTCAGCCCGAAACGAAGTCGGCCCGATCAAGCGCGTCGCCGGGCGGCAACGTTATTGTTGGACCACCGGCGGTGTCGTGGTGGTCTGCGCCGCGCCCTGACGGGCCGCCGGCGCGCCATTGCGGACGCGCTGCTTGGCCGGCGCGACAGGCCGGGTCGGCGTCGTCCCGGTCGCGCCGCTGGCGTCGGCAGGCGCGGCGGCGGCGGCCGGTGCGGCTGCGTCTTCCGGCGGCTCGACGGCGTCGTTCTGCAGCGCCTTCTCCATCGCGCGCAGCTTCACCACGTTCTTCTGGTGGGCGTCGTAGGTTTCCGTGAACGTATGGCCGCCGGTGCCGTCGACGACGAAGAACAGGTCGCGGGTGCGCGCCGGGTTGGCGGTGGCTTCCAGCGAGGCGCGGCCGGGATTGGCGATCGGGCCCGGCGGCAGGCCGTCGACGACATAGGTGTTGTAGGGCGACGGCTGGGTGATTTCGCTGCGCTTGATCGGGCGGCCCAGCGTGCCCTTGCCGCCGACGATGCCGTAGATGATCGTGGGGTCGGACTGCAGCTTCATCTTCTGGCGCAGGCGATTGACGAACACCGAAGCGACGCGGCTGCGCTCGTCCGCCTTGCCGGTTTCCTTCTCGACGATGGAGGCCAGCGTCACCAGTTGCTCCGGCGTCTTGACCGGAATGTCGGCGTTGCGGCGCTCCCAGATCTCGCCGAGCACGCGCTTTTGCGCCTGCTGCATGCGCTGGATCACCTGGTCGCGCGGCGTGCCGCGCGGGAATTTATAGGTCTCCGGCAACAGCGTGCCCTCGCGCGGCATTTCGCGCACCGAACCGGTGAAGATCTCGTTTTCTGTCAAACGGGCGACGATCTGCTCGGAGGTCAGGCCTTCGGGAATGGTCACCGAATGCTGCACCACCTTGCCCTCGACGATGGTGCCGATGACGTCGCGCAGATTGGCGTTCTTCTGGAACAAATATTCGCCAGGCTTCAATTCGGAGCTGGCCTTGAGCGCAAACACAGAGCCGATGAACACCCAGCGGCTGGCATTGATCACGCCTTCGCTTTGCAGCTTCTCGGCGATGTCGCCCTTGCCGGCGCGGGCCGGGATGTTGACGACCTTGTCTTCCTTGAGGGGGCCGGGTGCTTCCAGCGCCTGGCGGCCGTAGACATACACGCCCCCCGCCCCGATCATCGCGACGATGATGATGGTGATGATGGCGTTGCCGGCCACCACGAACGGGTTGCGCGCGCTGTCGGAGCGCTTCGGCGGCGGCGGTACCTGCTCCGGCTCCAGCGCGGCGCGCGGGCTCCTCGGCGAAATGGGCGGCCTCTCACTCATCGATACAACCTGATCCTGTCGGTTCAGTGCGGACGGGGACGAACCGAACCCGTCAGTAGCACGCGCCGGAAGTAGGAATTAGAGCGGAATGCGGCGAAACGGTGGAGCCTGCTAACTGACCCGCTGCAGGATCAACGAGGCGTTTGTCCCGCCGAACCCGAACGAGTTCGACAGCGCAACATTGATCTCCCGCTTGCGTGCCTTCAGCGGCACCAGGTCGATCGCCGTCTCCACCGACGGATTGTCGAGATTGATGGTCGGCGGTGCGACGTTATCCCGAATCGCCAGCAGGCAGAAGATGGCCTCGACCGCACCGGCTGCGCCAAGCAGATGGCCGATCGACGATTTGGTCGACGACATCGAGACCTTGGAGGCGGCATTGCCGAGCAGGCGCAGCGCAGCCCCCAGTTCGATCTCGTCGCCGACCGGGGTCGAGGTGCCGTGGGCGTTGATGTAATCGATGTCGGCGGCGGTGATTCCGGCGCGCTTCATGGCAGCGCCCATGCTGCGGAACGCACCATCGCCATCGGGCGTCGGAGAGGTAATGTGATAGGCGTCGCCGGACATGCCGTAGCCGATGATTTCGCCGTGGATCCGCGCGCCGCGCGCTTTGGCGTGCTCGTACTCTTCCAGCACAACCACGCCGGCGCCCTCGCCCATGACGAAACCGTCGCGATCCTTGTCGTAGGGACGTGACGCCCGGGTCGGATCGTCGTTGAAGCCGCTGGACAGCGTCCGCGCCGCGCAGAAACCCGCCATCGCAAGACGGCTGATCGGCGATTCGGTGCCGCCGGCGACCATCACGTCGGCATCGCCGAGCGCGATCAGGCGGCTGGCGTCGCCGATCGCATGCGCGCCGGTCGAACATGCCGTCACGACAGAATGATTGGGGCCCTTGAGGCCGTGCGCGATCGAGACATAGCCCGACGCCAGATTGATCAGGCGGCCGGGAATGAAGAACGGCGACACTTTGCGCGGGCCGCGCTCCTTGAGGAGCAACGCGGTGTCGGCGATTCCCGACAGGCCGCCGATGCCGGAGCCGATCATGGTGCCGGTGGCGCACTTTTGTTCTTCGGTCTCGGGATGCCAGTTGGCGTCGTCCAGGGCCTGCTTGGCGGCGCACATCGCATAGATGATGAAATCGTCGACCTTGCGCTGGTCTTTCGGCTCCATCCATTGGTCGGGATTGAAGGTGCCATTGGTGCCGTCGCCGCGCGGAATCACGCAGGCGATCTGGCTGGTCAGATCGGAAACGTCGAACGTGTCGATACGCTTGGCACCGCTTTCGCCATTCAGAATCCGCTTCCAGGTCGGCTCGACGCCGCAGCCCAGGGGCGACACCATGCCTAGGCCCGTGACGACCACCCGCCTCATCGACAATCCTCCCACCAAAGCCTGTTCGTCACAGCAAGAAGCCGGTGGACCGCGGTCGCGATCCGTCCGGCTTCAAATGTGTCGCACCAAGGCGTCAGCTTTTTGCGTTCTTCTCAAGAAATTTGGTGGCGTCGCCGACGGTCAGGATCGTTTCGGCGGCGTCGTCCGGGATTTCACAACCGAACTCTTCTTCGAAAGCCATCACGAGCTCGACAGTATCGAGACTGTCAGCGCCGAGATCATCGATGAAGCTCGCGGCATCAACAACCTTCTCGGGTTCAACACCAAGGTGTTCGACCACGATCTTCTTAACTCGCTCGCCAATCTCGCTCATCGTTAAACCTCGTGCTTGTTTTCAATAGGCTCGTCCGTAGACGATACGAGCCATCGTGGAGCGTAAACTCGTTAGAACCTGCGCAGCTGCGCTGATCTGGAATGGGCTTCGTCGTCCCGGACGAAGCCTCGCGAAACGGCAGGCTCGACCCCGCCAATATACAGGGTTTCAAAATCCTGCAATGGCCTTCTTTATCCTACCGTTGGTGCTTCGGTTACCATACTTCCCGAGCCTTGACCACACGGGCGAAAGCGGCGTCGTACCTTGTCCCGTCTTCCGTCAAATTATATCCAACGGGTTCCAAGTCGCTCAAATCATGGCCATTCCGCCGTTGACGTGAATCGTCTGCCCGGTGACATAGGCAGCCTCGTTGGAGGCCAGGTACACCGCAGCCGCCGCAATGTCTTCCGGCGTGCCGAGACGCCCTGCAGGCACCCTGGTCAGAATCGTTTCGCGCTGCTTCTCGTTCAGCGCATCCGTCATCGGCGTGGCGATGAAGCCCGGCGCGATGCAGTTGGCGGTGACGTTGCGCTTGGCATATTCCGCGCCGAGCGTCTTGATCATGCCGATCAGGCCGGCCTTGGCCGCGGTGTAGTTGCCCTGCCCGGGATTGCCGGTGACGCCGACCACCGAGGTGATGGCGATGATGCGGCCGAACCGCTTGCGCATCATCAGCTTGGTGGCGGCGCGTGCCAGCCGGAAGGTCGCGGTCAGGTTGACGTTGATGACGTCGTCCCAGTCCTCGTCCTTGAGCTGCACGAACAGATTGTCGCGGGTTATTCCGGCATTGCTGACCAGGATGTCGAGCTGGCCCATCGCGGCTTCCGCCTGGGGCACCAGCGCCTCGACCTCGGCCGCATCCGACAGGTTACAGGGAAGCAAATGAGTGCGGTCGCCGAGCTTGGCGGCCAGCGCCTCCAGCACCTCGCGGCGGGTGCCGGACAGCGCCACGGTGGCCCCCTGCGCGTGCAGGGCGGCGGCGATTGCGCCGCCGATGCCGCCGGTCGCGCCGGTCACCAGCGCCGTCCTGCCTGTCAGATCAAACATCATCGTCTCCTTGCAGCCTTTTCAGGCCCGGTCGCACCGGGGTGCGCCGCGCCAAGATCAATGCGCGGTTTGCAGCAAGCGGGCGCACCGCGTCAATGACCTCCGGCGATCGCCGCCCCCGCCCATTGCGGGCCATATGCCGACCATCCGCGGCGTTCAGACCCGGGAGGCGGCGACCGCCTCGGTGGCCGCGGCGATATCGGCGGGTCCGCCGACCGCGGTGCCGACCGCGCCCTCGGCAATGCGTTTGACGAGGCCGGTCAATACCTTGCCGGAGCCGATCTCGAGGAAACGGGTGACGCCGTGCGACGCCATATAGAGCACGCATTCGCGCCAGCGGACGGTGCCGGTGACCTGTTCGACCAGCCGCTGACGGATCTCGGCGGGATCGCTGATAGCCGACGCCAGCACATTGGAGACCAGCGGAACCACCGGCGCCTGAATCGTCACATTGGCCAGCGCCGCGGCCATCGCGTCGGCGGCGGGCTGCATCAGACGGCAGTGAAACGGCGCCGACACCGGCAGCAGCATCGCGCGCTTGGCGCCGTGGGCCTTGGCAATCTCCAGCGCGCGCTCGACCGCGGCCTTGTCGCCGGACACCACCACCTGGCCGCCGCCATTGTCATTGGCGGCGTGACAGACGTCGCCCTGCGCGGCTTCCTCCGCGACGGCCAACGCCGCCTCATAGTCGAGGCCCAGCAGCGCCGCCATCGCGCCGACGCCGACCGGCACCGCCTTCTGCATGGCGAGCCCGCGGGTGCGCAGCAGCCGTGCCGCATCCGAAATCGACAGGCTGCCGGCGGCGGCCAGCGCCGAATATTCGCCGAGCGAATGGCCGGCCACGAACGCCGCATCGCGGGCCAGCGAAATGCCGGCTTCAGCCTCGAGCACCCGCATCGTCGCCAGCGACACCGCCATCAAGGCCGGCTGAGCGTTTTCGGTGAGCTGCAGGGTCTCGGCCGGGCCGTCCCAGATAATGGACGTCAGCTTCTCGCCGAGCGCCGAATCGACCTCCTCAAAAACCGCACGCGCCGCAGGAAAGGCATCGGCCAGTGTCTTGCCCATGCCGACGACCTGGGAGCCCTGCCCTGGAAAGGTGAATGCTGCGGTCATGAAATCCCCCCGAACGACGTAAAGTTGCGCCGTAAGACACCGGGCGAGGCCGCGCTGTCAAGCCGCCGGCAGGCCAGCCCGCTTCAGCCTGCCGCTGTCATCCCGTCGGAATTTACCGGCCGTGAATGCATCGCCGCCGGGGCATCAACCAAAGAAACAAGGCCATGCAGTTTTTTGCAGCGCCGGACGTTAGCCGTTAATGTATGTCGCATAACGGGCAGAACGCATGATGCCGACGTAGCGAAAGAAGCTAATGAACATCGTCAAGGTTCCACCGCCGCTTGCCGATGAAGGCTTGGGACTCTTGCACCGCAATCTTAACTGGCTGTTGAGCGGGACCGATGCGCGATCGGCCGAAGTGCATGCGCAGTTGCTGCAACACGTGCAGCTCAGCCAGTCCACGCTGGTCATATTGACCCTGCTTTGGCCGACGTTGTGGATCTGTGTCCGCAGGCCTACCCGGCCGATCTTCCGGATACGACCATCCGGGTGACCTCCTGAGCCGGCTTTCCCTTGCCATTTCGTTGGAATCCCGTATAAGCCCCCGATCCGCAGACCCCGGCCGGGAGCTGAACGGACGGCCTCAGCAATTTAACGTTCGAATTGATGTGGCAGGGCCAGTTGGCCCGTCGTCCCGTGCTTCCGCCTTCTGAGCAATATCGAGTCCTTTCCAAGAGGGTTCGAAGGGCTTGCCGCCGGGCGACGCGCTAACAAGGAAAGGACGCCCATGGCTCTCTACGAGCATGTATTTCTCGCGCGCCAGGACGCGAGCGCCCAGCAGGTCGAGGACCTCACGGCACAGATGACCGCGATCGTCGAAGGTACCGGCGGCAAGGTCGTGAAGATGGAAAACTGGGGCGTTCGCTCCCTGACCTATCGCATGAACAAGAACCGCAAGGCGCACTTCGTTCTGATGAACATCGATGCCCCGTCGGCGGCGATCACCGAGATCGAGCGCCAGGAGCGCATTTCGGAAGACGTCATCCGCTATCTGACCATCCGCGTCGAAGAGCACGAGGAAGGCCCGTCGGCGATGATGCGCAAGGCCGATCGCGATCGTGATCGCGACGACCGTGGCGGCGGTTTCCGTGGCGACCGCGAAGGCGGTGGTTTCCGTGGCGATCGTGAAGCCGGTGGCTTCCGTGGTGATCGCGGCCCGCGTCGTCCCCGTGACGACGAAGGCGCAACTGCATCGGTTGAGGAGTAAGAATCATGGCTGAAGCTGGTGCACGCCGTCCGTTTTTCCGCCGTCGCAAGACCTGCCCGTTCACGGGTCCGAACGCGCCGAAGATCGACTACAAGGATTCCAAGCTGTTGATGCGTTACGTTTCCGAGCGCGGCAAGATCGTGCCGAGCCGCATCACCGCCGTCTCCGCCAAGAAGCAGCGTGAACTCGCCCGCGCCATCAAGCGCTCGCGTTTCCTCGGTCTGCTGCCCTACGTCATCAAGTAAAATCAGCCCACGGCACCCGTGCCGCGGCTGGATTGATCAAAACGATTGCAGCCCGCGACATTCCTGTCGCGGGCTGTTTCTTTTTCAGGCCTGCCGCGTTGTTCAGTTCCGGCCGCCTGATCGACGCGACCTCTTCCGACGGAGATATCCGATTTTTCATCTCATTTTCGGCCTGCCCTGGCTTGTCGTGGTCACCCGCTTCCTGTGGCCGCTGCAGCTGCCGCTCGCGGCCAAGCTCGCCGCCGCCGTCCTGCTGCTGATCGCCGCGCAATATCATCTGTGGAGCCGGCTCTCCTCGGGCTCGGTGTTCGCGCCCGAATTCCCGCGCGCCGTGGTGATGCTGTTCAACTGGGCGTTTGGCGCCATCGTGCTTCTGGCGGCGATGCAAGTGTTGCTTGACGTCGCCACGCTGCTGGCGATGCTGGTGCACAGCGGCGTGCACGTGCCGGACGGCGTCCGCTATACGATGGCTGCCGTCGTCGCCGTGCTCGCCGCGATAGGCGTCCACCAGGCGACCCGGGTGCCTGACCTCAAGGACGTCGAGATCGCCATTCCAGATCTGCCTCGCAGTTCGACGGCTACACGATGCTGCAACTGACCGACCTTCACATCAGCCGGCTGTTCCCAGCGAAATGGACGCGTGCGGTGGTCGACAAATCCAATGCGCTGGATGCCGATCTGATCGTCATTACCGGCGACCTGATCGACGGCAGCCTTGCCATCCGCCGCGACGACGTCGAACCGTTGCGCGACCTGCGGGCCAAGGACGGTGTCTACGCGATCCCCGGCAACCACGAATATTTCTTCAGCTATCGCCCATGGATGACGCACTTCGCTGGAATGGGCATGCGGATCCTTGAAAATGGCCATGCGCTTCTCGACCGCGACGGCAGTCGACTGGTTCTCGCCGGCGTCACCGACGCCTCGGCGCCGGCGACCGGAAACCCGGCGCCGGACCTGACTGCCGCGATCAGGGGCGCGCCAGCCGGCGTGCCCGTCATTCTGCTCGACCATCAACCCAGAAATGCCCGGCATGCCGCAGCCGCCGGTGTCGCGCTACAACTCTCCGGCCATACCCACGGCGGCATGGTCAGCGGCCTCGATCGCCTCGCCGCGCGCGCCAACGCCGGTTACATCTCCGGCCGCTACGACGTCGAGGGCATGACGCTGTACGTCAACAACGGCACCGCGCTATGGCCGGGGTTTGCCCTGCGGCTGGGACGCCCTTCGGAGCTGACCAGGATCACACTACGTCAAGTCTCGGGCCCCTTGATGAGTTCTCGCTTACTCGACCGTTGATTCCGGCCCTGCAATGGCCTAGAAGGCGTCCACGCGGTGGATGCATATGCCAACCGCATACTCAAATAGTTGGTCACGCTGCGGAATTTCCGTTGACGTCGATCTAACCGCTCAAAGGGGGCGGGACAGCGCATGCTTACCACCTTCCTGATCGCGCTTTCCGCGGGCGCTGCGTCCGCGCTGATGTTCGCCTCGCTGTTGTCGGGCTCGCTGATCGCTATCCCCCTGTTCTATTTTTCGCCGCTGCCGTTGGTGGTGGCGGGCCTCGGCTGGGGCCCGGTCGCCGCCTCGATCGGCGGCATCATGGCCGCCACCGGCCTTGGCCTCTTGTTCGGCATGTCGTTTCTCGCCGTGTTCGTCGTGACCGTCGCACTGCCGGCGTGGTGGCTTGGCCATCTCGCGCTGCTCGGCCGCCGCGTTGCCGCCGTCCCCGCCGCCAATGGCACGCCGGCCACCGCCCCGGTCATCGAATGGTATCCGGTCGGCCGCCTGCTGCTGTGGGTCGCGGGCTTTGCCGCGCTGACCACGATGGGCGCCCTTCTCACGCTCGGTTCCGACAGCGCCGCCATCCACGACGCGCTGCGCCCGATGCTGGTGCGCATCATGCAGGCCTCCGACGTGCCGTCCAGCGACCGCAACGTCGCGGCTACCCTGGCCATGGCGCCGGCCGCTGCCGCCCTTGTTGCGATCATGACGCTGACGCTCAATTTGTGGGTCGCCGGCCGCATCACCGCAACGTCCGGCCGGCTGCAGCGCTCCTGGCCCGACCTGACCACCACGGCAATGCCGCCGATGACCCTGGTGGCATTGTGCGTGGCGATCGCCCTGACCTTCCAGGATGGCCTGATCGGCATCTTCGCGATGATCGTCAGCGCCACGCTGATCATGGCCTTCGCCCTCACCGGCTTCGCCACGCTGCATATGCTGACCCGTAACCTGAAGAACCGCGCGCTGTGGCTCGGCTCGGCCTATGCGCTGGTGACCTTTCTGGTGTGGCCGATCGCCGCTTTGGTCGTGCTGGGCCTGGCCGATGCCTTCTTCGGATTTCGCGACCGCTTGGCGCAGCGGCCGCCGCCGCCCCCGGCGGCCTGATCCCCCTTCACCCAACCCGAACCTCAACCAACCAAAGGAGATTAAGATGGAAGTCATTTTGCTGGAGCGCGTCGCCAAACTTGGCCAGATGGGCGAAGTCGTCCGCGTCAAGGACGGCTATGCCCGCAACTTCCTGCTCAAGCGCAACAAGGCGCTGCGCGCCACCGCGATGAACCGCTCGAAGTTCGAAGGCATGAAGGCCGACCTCGAGGCGCGTAACCTCGTCGCCAAGGAAGAAGCCACCGTGGTTGCCGGCAAGATCGACGGTCGCAACGTCGTCGTGCTGCGTCAGGCTTCGGAAACCGGCCAGCTGTTCGGCTCGGTCACCGTGCGCGACATCATCGCGACCTTCGAGAGCGACGGCGTCACCTTCGCACGCAGCCAGGTGCTGCTCGACGCCCCGATCAAGACCATCGGCAAGCACAAGATCTCGATCGCCGTGCATCCGGAAGTCGAAGTCAGCGTCAGCGTCACGGTTGCCCGTTCGGAAGCCGAAGCCGAGCGCATCAACCGCGGCGAAGACATTTCGAGCCGTCAGGAAGACCAGGACGCTGCTGCCGAGGCACTGGCCGCCGCCGGCGAGTTCTTCGATCCCGACGCCCGCCCGAGCGACGAAGACGAAGGCGACGACAAGTAAGCGTCGCCCTTTCGCCGTCTCGACAAACAAAGAAGCCCGGCCTGATCACAGGCCGGGCTTTTTGCTGTTGGGGTCCGGGCGTCCGTTCCACGGACGCCCGGACCTGTTGCGACGTGTTATCGCGCGGCCGGCGGCACCGCATCGCCCGGCGGCGTCAGGGGTACCGGCGACAATGCGGGCTCGGTCGGGCGCGGTGCGGGCGCAGGCGCGACCGGTGCGGAAGAAGAGGGCTCGACGGCGGGCCGCGATTCCTGCTCTGGCTTCGGTTCGGGCTTGAGCTCCGGCGCCGGCTTCGGCGCCGGCGTAACCGCCGGAACCGGATCGGCCCGAAGCGGCATTGCCGGTGCGGGCTCTGGCCGGGGCTCGGGCTTCACCGGCTCGGGTCTGGTCTCCTCGACCGGACGAGCGACCGGCTTGGCGTCTTGCTTCGGCGGAGCCATTTCGGGCTTCGCATCGGCCTTCGGCGGCTCTTCCTGGCCGCGACGGTTCTTCTTGGCGGCCTTCGGCTTGCCGGGGCGAACCGGCTCGCTTTCGATCGGGACCGGGGGCTCTCCCAGCACGGCAGGCCTTGCGGCGGCCGGCGGTGCCGCTTCGGTCGGCCGGACGGCGTCGGACTTCTGGCGTTCCAGGCGCCGCGCCGCGCGTTCGGCGGCGCGCTTCTGCCGCGCCGTCATCGGCGGCTCGGCGTCCGGCCGGGCGGCTTCTTGCGGCGGCTCGGCGGGCTTGCGGCCGAAATTGAAGAACGAGGGCGATTCCGCTGCCGGCGCAGGTGCTGCGGCAGCCGGCGCGTTTTCCGGCCTTGAGTCAGGTCTTGCGTCAGGCCTTGCCTCTGGCCGAGCCTCGACCGGCCGGCGCGGGGCCACCAGATCCTGGCCCTGCCGGGTCAACCCGCCGCCGCGCGGATCGTTGGCGCCGTTGGAAATCACATAGGCCGACAGCTGCGAGGCCATGTCGGTGCTGGTCGTATAGTGCTGGCGCAGGAAGCCCGGCAGCGAACCCGGAGCGACCGACTTCAGCAGGCCGCGCGGACTCTTGTGGCAAACCGCGCAGGAGCCCGAGAAGATCTGTGAGGGCGATTTGCCGGCTTCGAGATTTTGGGCTTGGGCCGGCACTGCCGCGACGCTCAACACAAGCATCGCCGTGGCCACGCCGAGCACTCGGCTCAACATTCTAATTCTCCGAATATGGAAGCGCCGCGAATGCGGCGGAACCGTTGTATCCGAAACTCCCGCGAATGGAAGCCGGCCGAAAACTCAAACGCGTGATATGCGAGTTCTGTCTGCCGGGCATCGGGCTGCTGCTAAGAATTGCGCATCGCTGGATCAATATCGCGGGATCTGGTGAAGCGCACCGCGGCCGGAACGACGTTATTCGCGAGAAATAGCGTGCGGCGAGATCCGGAATCGGGGCTTTAATTGTGCGAAACCGACCTGGCAGGTTGCCTAACCGCGATGGAACACGGCGGGCGAACGGGAACATCCGAACTGAGAAAAACGGTTGGATGCAGATCGCGTCGTCGTCGGGCGTGCCAGCCGCGCGCGCATGGCGCGCATGGCTGAATCATCACACGGCACGTCGCTGAGCCGTTCGACGCTATCGAGCGTTTCTACGAGGCCGAAGAGCCAGTCGCGGCTGCCGTCGAACGTCGCGCGCTTTGTCTCTTGCAGAAGGGCCATCGTGCGTTCCTTGCCTGTTGCGTAACCAACCTCGCGCAACGGTCACGGTTCCTGCTGGTGTTACGAATTGTCACCGACGATGTCAGGCTGTTCCCGATGAGTGTCCGGAACGTGGCGACGGGTTCAATCGCCAAATGAAATTCTCGCCATGTGGCGGGGCACGGGCCATGAACACGCCGATCCCCGTCAAGGTTGTCTGCCGGCAACTTACGATTAATCCACACTTAATGAGCGTGGTGCATAACGCGCCAACTTCCGCTTTCCCTTCGACGTCCGATGGCGCTTTATCGCGCCGCGCCTCCATGAATGGCCGCGTAACTGACGAATTTTGAAGTAAAATCAGACATGGCCACATTCGATTCGAACAACATCGTCAAACTGACGCAGGAACCGGGCGCGCCCGCGTTCCGCACCGCACCGCATAATATCGAGGCGGAGCAGAGCGTTCTTGGCGCCATGCTGGTGAACAACGACGCCTTCTACCGGGTGTCGGACTTCCTGAAGCCCGACCATTTCTTCGAGCCGATCCACCAGACGATCTATGACACCGCCAGCAGCATCATCCGCGCCGGCAAGGTCGCCACCCCCGTGACGCTGAAGACGTTCCTGCCGGCCGACACCGACCTCGGCGGCATGACCGTCGGCCAGTACCTCGCCCGGCTGGCGGCCGAAGCCACCACCATCATTAATACCCACGACTACGGCCGCACGATCTATGAACTGGCGATCCGCCGGCAGTTGATCAATGTCGGCGAGGACATGGTCAACGTCGCCTATGACGCGCCGGTGGACTTTGCGCCGCGCGCGCAGATCGAGGACGCCGAGCGCCGGCTGTACGAGCTGGCCGAAGCCGGCCGCTACGACGGCGGCTTCCAGAAGTTCTCGCAGGCGATGAAGACCGCGCTGGACATGGCGGCCAACGCCTACCACCGCGAGGGCAAGCTGTCCGGCATCTCGACCGGCATGAAGGATCTCGACGCCCGCCTCGGCGGGTTGCAGGCGTCCGATCTCGTGGTGCTGGCCGGCCGCCCCGGCATGGGCAAGACCGCGCTGGCCACCAACATCGCCTACAATATCGCCCGTGCCTACCAGCATGAATTGCAGCCCGACGGCACCAAGAAGACCGTCAATGGCGGCATCGTCGGCTTCTTCTCCTGCGAAATGTCGGCCGAACAGCTAGCGACGCGTATTCTCGCCGAGCAGACCAACATCTCGTCCTCCAGCATCCGCCGCGGCGGCATCACGGAGCGCGACTTCGAGAAGATCCGCGACCACACCATCGAATTGCAGAACCTGCCGCTCTACGTCGACGAAACCGGCGGCCTGTCGATCTCGCAGCTCACCGCGCGCGCCCGCCGCCTGAAGCGGCAGAAGGGCCTCGACGTTATCGTGGTGGACTACATCCAGCTCTTGCAGGGCTCGGGCAAGCGCTCCGACAACCGCGTGCAGGAAGTCACCGAGATCACGACGAGCCTGAAGGCCCTGGCGAAAGAGCTGAACTGCCCGGTGATCGCGCTGTCGCAGCTGTCGCGCCAGGTCGAAAGCCGCGACGACAAGCGCCCGCAGCTCTCGGACCTCAGAGAATCCGGATCGATCGAGCAGGACGCCGACGCGGTGATCTTCGTCTACCGCGAGGAATACTACCTGCAGAACAAGGAGCCGCGCCCCGGCACCCCCGAGCACGAGAAGTGGCAGCTCGACATGTCGCTGGTACACGGCCGCGCCGAAGTCATCATTGCGAAACAGCGCCACGGCCCGACCGGCACCGTCGAACTGCAGTTCGAGGGCCAGTTTACCCGCTTCAGCGATCTGGTCGGTGAAAGCCACCTGCCCGCGCATCATGAGTAAGTTCTACGCCTAGCGAGCGGCTATCCGCCCAGAGGCCTTTCCGGGGCCGGAGATTGCGGTTATATTTGTGCCGGGTAGCTAAACGAGCGGATCGATGGTCGAACCTCCCGCAACTCCTGGTGATGTGGCAACGGCGACTGCACGGTCTCGAACAGCTGATATTCTGCCTGGCGAGTTCGGAAAATTGCAGAGCGACGCCGAATACATCAAACGCGACGTGGCCGAGTTGCGCGCTGACTCGCGCGATGTCCGCGATCGCTTGGCTCGCCTCGAAGAGCGCGTCGCGCATCTGCCGGGCAAAGGTTTCATCATCGTCGTTGTTACGACCGCTCTGGTCATCACCGGCGGCCTGATCACGATCGCCCCGAAGCTGCAGGCGCTGCTTCAATCACCCATCGCGCGCGGTTGAACCCTTTTCCCCGCGCGCCTATTGTGCGCTGCGATTGCCGGGCGTTGCTGCCATCGCGTGATCGATGCTGCGTCAGGAATGTCCATGAAGATCGTGTCGGATCCCAACCCCATCGCCGGTAACGCGGCGCTGCTCGACGCCACCGCGACCGGCGTGCTGACCATCGATCTCGATGCCATCGCGGCAAACTGGAAGAAGCTCGAGAAGCTCGGCGTGCCGGCCGAATGCGGCGCGGCGGTGAAGGCCGACGCCTATGGCTGCGGAATCGATCCCGTGGTGCGTGCGCTGACCACGGCCGGCTGCAAGACCTTCTTCGTCGCCACGCTCGAAGAGGCCCGCGCCGCCCGCGCCGCGTCAAAGGAAGCCACGATCTATCTGCTCAGTGGCTTCCTGCAAAACTCCGGCGACGCGCTGGCCGCCATCAACTGCCGCCCGGTGATCGGCGACCTGCCCGAACTCGCCGAATGGGACATTTACTGCCGGCAATCCGGCTGGCGCGGCGGCGCGGCACTGCATATCGACACCGGGATGAACCGGCTCGGCCTAAGCCTTTCCGACGCTGAAAACATCGTGCCGCGGATCGCGGCGGGCAATCACGGCATCACGCTGGTCATGACGCATCTCGCCTGCGCCGAAAACATCAAGCACCCGCTCAACGCCCGGCAGCTCGCGAATTTCCGCGCGGTCGCCGGGCGCTATGATGGCGTGCCGGCCTCTCTGGCGAATTCTTCCGGCATCTTCCTCGGCGGTTCCTATCATTTCGACCTGATGCGTCCGGGGGCCGCACTGTACGGCGTCAATCCGACACCGGAGGCCGACAATCCGATGGCGCCTGTGGTCGATCTCAAGGCCCGCATCCTGCAGATCCGCCAGGTCGAGCGCGGCGAGACCGTCGGCTACAGCGCGACCTGGACGGCGCGTCGCGCGTCGCGCATCGCGGTGGTCGCGGCCGGCTATGCTGATGGTTATCTGCGCGCCGGCGGCTCCAGCGATGGCACCCGCGGCGCCGATGTGATCGTCGCCGGGCAGCGCTGCCCGGTCGCCGGCCGCGTCTCGATGGACCTGCTCGCGGTGGATATCACCGACCTGCCCGCGGGCACCGCCCGCCGCGGGCAATGGGTGACGCTGATCGGCGACGGCATCACGGTCGATGAGCTGGCACGTCCGTTCGGAACCATCGCCTATGAGGTGCTGACCAGCCTGGGACGCCGTTACCATCGGGTCTACAAGGGCGGCGCGGCGACCTTGTAGAGAATGGCCGAACTGGTTTTCGTGACCAGGGACAGACCGTCTAAAGGCATGACGTCCGCAGGCAGGTCGGTCAGCAGGACGTAGTCGAACTTCGAGCGCCAGTTCGGGAGATAATGCGCGTCTTCCAGTTCCTTCGCCGTGTAGCTGTCCCGCCGCAGGGTTGCCCACAGCACCGGTTCCTCCAGCGGCTGCGCGATCGCCGCGTAAGCCGGCTTCACGATCAACGGCTGCTGGCTGTTGTCGGCAAACAACAAAGGCCAGGCAGCGCGCCGTTCGATCAACAGCAGGGCGGGCAAATGACCGTCCAGCCGGAAGATCGATGCCAGCGCCCGCGACGGCCGGCCGACAGCGGTCTCAACGCTAGGTCGCGCCCGGGCTGTGAGAACGCGGGCGCCGGACGGAACCGATGCAATGGCGCTGCGGAGTTCGGCGACGTCGTGCCGGTGATCGATCCAGACCCATGAAATATAGGCGCTGCGCGCGCCGATCAGGGTCGCAAGAACCACGGCGGCGACCACGGCGCGCTGCGACGTCATGCGCGGCGCGGCGCCCGCAAAGCCGACAAAGGCCAGCATCACGCAGAGCCGGGAATCGACGAAGCTGCCGCGGCCCACGGTGATCGGTGCTGCCGCGTAGATCAGCAGAAGCGCGATCATCACCAGCCCGATGCCCGGCGCGATCTCGAAATATTGCCGGTTCAACACCAGCAGGATCAGGACCGCAACAGCGGTGATGGCTGTGACAGCCATACTGTAGGTGGCGAACGGCATGAGCAATGCGCCGATCTTGTCGATGCCGCCCCAGTCGCCAAGCAGCAGCCCCTGCGAAACCGGACTGGGGAGGTACAGGCCGACCAGAGGAACGAGCACGGCGGCGGCCAGCCCCACCGTCTGCAGTACCTGTGACGTATCGAGCCTGCCCGATCGCCGCAGGTCGAACAGCCGCGTCAGTTCAAGCCCGGCCAGCATCAGCGCGAACAATACAACGCCGAAGATGTGGCTGAAGAAGATGATCGCGACCGAGACGGCGCCCACGAGCGCGGTCACCGCCACGCTGCCGCGCCGGCGCAGCGCCAGCCAGCCGGCGGCGGCGACCAGCGCCAGCCCGAGCGACAGCAGAAAATTCATGAAGCCGAGATGGAAAATCCCGTTATAGGCGATCACCCCGGACGCCAGCGGCCAGTACAGGAAGCGGCCGAAGGCCACGCGGCTGAAGACGATGACGCCGATCACCGGCGCGTACAGGCTGAGGGCCAGCAACATGCGTCCGCCGACATGGACCGGCACCACCTTGAGCAGCTCCGCACCGAGCACGTCGAACGCCAAATTGGGCAGAACACGCCAGGCCGGCGCGTAGATTTGCGAGAGTACGGGATCGTCGGGATGGGCGAGCACGAAATAGCGCGCAAGGTGGTTCGGATAGTCCAGCACCGGCGGCACATCGACGAGGAAGAACGGCACCGCCAGCACGACCGCCAGCGTCACGGCCGCGAGCCACCACAGCGTATCCTGCCGATGCGCCGGTGTCCCCGGCCCGGCGATTTCGTGAAACTCGGCCGCATCAGCCATGCAGGGCGCTCCTATCGCGCCGATCCTACCGATGCGGTGTTATGATCCGGTGAATGCCGGCCCGGTGGCCACCATGCGCTGGCCTCCCCATGGCAGATCGGCCGCACATGGCGGCCGATTGTCGTCGTCCCGAATGTTATGCCGATCGTTCAGTAGCCGCACGATCCGCAGCGCGGCCGCACCGGCACGTAATAGGTCTGCGCCGGAGCGACCATCTGGACGCGCTGCTGCGTGGCGTATTCCGGCGGGATCTGCTCGTATTCGACGCGCGACGGCGCGACCATCACGGTCTTCGGAACCATCACGGTCTCATACTGCGCCGGGGTGCGGCGGGCGATGGTGCGGCCGGGCGACACCATCACCGTCTCCTCGACGGTGCGGTACTGCGGCGGCACCACCTGCTGCTGGTAGCAGGTCGGGCACGGCGGCGGCGCGTAGCAATTGTAGCAGCCGGCCGAAGCGGAATTCGGCAACGCCATCGCGGCGAGCCCGGCGAACAGTGTAGCAGCCATCAATTTCTTCATGATCAAATCCCGTGACGAGCGTTGAAAGGGCCTTATCGTGTGATGCGCGAGACTTAAGCGAACACCACCTGCCGTCAACGACGGGTTGTTATTTACCTTGACGAACATGCTTAAGGACGGATGCGCCAGCATCGTGCGGTTTGCATTGTTGCGGCATGCGCGCCGCGGACCGAGCCGCTACCGTCCTGGAATTCTGCCCGATGTGGCGACGTCCTCTCAAGGTGAGGTGAGAGACGAGGCCACCGCCGGACAACCGCACAGCCGAACGTCAGCTATTGCAGCCCGTCCCGGCACGTTCGGCAGAGATTGCCATTGACGTGCCGCTTCATATACAGAAGAACAAACCGGAAACTTCGACAACCGCCCTCCCCGACAGCGATTGCCCCAATGGCCAAGAACTCCCTCTCCTTCGTCTGCCAGAACTGCGGTGCCGCCTATAACAAGTGGCAGGGCAAGTGCGAGGCGTGCGGCGAGTGGAATTCGCTGGCTGAGGAAGACACCACCGGCGCCACCACGATTCCGGTGTCGGCGCGCTCCAAGCGCAAGGGCCGGCTGTTCAACCTGGAAAGCCTGACCGGCAAGAGCGCCGATGCCCCGCGCATCCCGTCGGGCATGGCCGAGCTCGACCGCGTCACCGGCGGCGGCTTCGTGCGCGGCTCGGTGCTGTTGATCGGTGGCGATCCCGGCATCGGCAAATCGACGCTGCTCACGCAAGCCACCTCGCTGATGGCCCGCGCCGGGCACCGCGTCGTCTACATCTCCGGCGAAGAAGCCGTCGCCCAGGTGCGGCTGCGCGCCGAGCGGCTCGGCCTGTCGGATGCCTCGGTGCAATTGGCCTCCGAGACCTCGGTCGAGGACATCGTCGCGACCCTGTCGGAAGGCGCGGTGCCGCGGCTGATCGTGATCGACTCGATCCAGACCATGTGGACCGACACGGTGGAGTCGGCGCCGGGCACCGTGACCCAGGTGCGCGCCTCGGCGCAGGCGCTGATCAGGTTTGCCAAGAAATCCGGCGCCACCATCATCCTGGTCGGCCACGTCACCAAGGACGGCCAGATCGCCGGGCCTCGCGTGGTCGAGCACATGGTCGATGCCGTGATGTCGTTCGAGGGCGAAGGCTCGCAGCAGTTCCGCATTCTGCGGGCGGTCAAGAATCGCTTCGGGCCGACCGACGAGATCGGCGTGTTCGAGATGACCGGGCTGGGGCTGCGCGAAGTCTCCAATCCGTCGGAATTGTTCCTGTCGGATCGCGATCTGGGCTCGCCGGGCACCGCGGTATTCGCCGGCATGGAGGGCACCCGCCCGGTGCTGGTGGAACTGCAGGCGCTGGTCGCCCCCACGACGCTGGGCACGCCGCGCCGCGCCGTGGTCGGCTGGGATTCCTCCCGGCTGTCGATGGTGCTGGCGGTGCTGGAGGCGCATTGCGGCGTCAAGCTGTCCGGCTACGACGTCTATTTCAACGTCGCCGGGGGCCTGCGCATCAACGAGCCCGCCGCCGATCTGGCCGCCGCCGCCGCACTCGTCTCCTCGCTGTGCAACGCGCCGCTGCCGCCGGATGCGGTGTATTTCGGCGAGATCTCGCTGTCCGGCGCGGTGCGCCCGGTGTCGCTGACCTCGGCGCGGCTGAAGGAAGCCGCCAAGCTCGGCTTTGCCCGCGCGGTGCTGCCGGAATCGACCCGCGGCGACGCCGGCGGCGATGCCGGCCTGTCGCTCAATGCCGTCGGCGGCCTCACCACGCTGGTCGCGGATATCGCGGCGCGCGGCGTCAAGCCGGCCCGCGACAATGCCAATGGAAACGGCGACAGCAAAAGCACAGCGGCGGAGAAAAACGCCGCCCCCGCCCGATTCAAGCGCCAGGACGGCTGATCCGGCGTGACGCCAGCCGTCTCCGCCGCTATAGCGGGAAGCAACAAGGCTGTGGCGGAGTTTGGCTTTGCTGTTTTCCGCCCCTGCCGGACGTGCCATATCACCGTCACGCGGACCGGCCGCCTTGCGCCGATTCGCCTGAACGCCACCGAGCGGACCTGACCAGCCGATGCCGATAACGATTCTCGATCTTGTGCTGCTCGCGGTGATGCTGATCTCCGGCTTGCTCGCGATGGTCCGCGGCTTCATGCGGGAGATCCTGTCGATCGCGGCGTGGGGCGCCGCCGCCGTGGTCACGCTGTTCGCATTCCAGAAGCTGCTGCCTTCCGCCAAGACCTATATCGACAATGACACCGTCGCCACCGTCGTGGTGATCGCCGGCGTGTTCATCGGCACGCTGGTCGTGGTCTCGATCATCACGGTGCGGATCTCGGACATGATCCTCGATTCGCGGATCGGAGCGCTGGATCGCACGCTCGGCTTCCTGTTCGGCCTCGCCCGCGGCCTCCTGATCGTCGTCGTCGCTTTCCTGTTCTTTGCATGGCTGGTGCCCGACAAGCAGCGTCCGGACTGGGTCACCGCCGCCAAATCGCGCGTGGTACTCGAATCCACCGGCAACTGGCTGATGTCGCTCTTGCCGGATGACCCCGAGAACACCATCTTGAAGAGATTCAAGAAGGACAAGCCCGGCGAGGATGCCACTGAAACCGGACCGGCTTTGCCGGGTGCGGGCGATGGCTATTCGAAGCCGGCACGCGACAGCCTTAAAAAGCTGATCGATGGTAAACCTGCCACAAAGTAATTGTTGGTAGGCTTGTTAAGTTTTCTCGCTGAGTTTCTTGCGACAAGAGAGGCGTTGACCAATGCAAAGCCCTTTTCACGACGCAGCGAAGCCGAGCCTGGAACCTGACAGCAACCACAACCTGCGCGACAACGATCTAGACGGCGACATGCTGCGCGAAAAGTGCGGTGTGTTCGGTATCTACAACCACCCCGACGCCGCCGCGATTACCGCCCTCGGCCTGCACGCCTTGCAGCACCGCGGTCAGGAAGCCGCCGGTATCGTCGCCTTCGACGGCGCGCGGTTTCATTCGGAACGCCGGCTCGGCCTGGTCGGCGATACCTTCTCCCGCCGCGAGGTCATCGACCGCCTGCCCGGCACCGCCGCGATCGGCCACACCCGCTATTCGACCACCGGCGAAACCATTTTGCGCAACGTGCAGCCGCTGTTCGCCGAACTCAATGCCGGCGGCTTTGCCGTCGCGCATAATGGCAATTTGACCAATGGCCTGACGCTGCGCCGCGAGCTCGTCAGGAACGGCTCGATGATGCAGTCGACCACCGACACCGAGGTGATCCTGCATCTGGTCGCGCATTCCAAGCGCAACCGTTTCATCGACCGCTACATCGAGGCGCTGCGCGCCATCGAGGGCGCCTATGCGCTGGTTTCATTGACCAACAAGAAGCTGGTCGGCGCCCGCGATCCACTCGGCATCCGGCCGCTGGTGCTGGGCGATCTCGACGGCTCGCCGATCCTGGCGTCGGAGACCTGCGCGCTCGATATCATCGGAGCGAAATACATCCGCGACATCGAGCCCGGCGAAGTCATCGTGTTCGACGAGCAAGGCGCGCAGAGCCACAAGCCGTTTGCGCCGCAGCCGCCGCGCCCCTGCATCTTCGAATACATTTACTTCGCCCGTCCCGACTCGGTCGTCGGCGGTCGCTCGGTCTACGACACCCGCAAGGCGATGGGCGCGCAGCTCGCCCGCGAGACCCATGTCGAGGCCGACGTCATCGTCCCGGTGCCCGATTCCGGCGTGCCGGCGGCGATCGGCTATTCCCGCGAATCCGGCATCCCGTTCGAGCTCGGCATCATCCGCAACCACTATGTCGGCCGCACCTTCATCCAGCCCACCCAGAGCGTTCGCGAACTGGGCGTGCGTATGAAGCATTCTGCCAATCGGGCTGCGATCGAAGGCAAGCGCATCGTCTTGATCGACGACAGCCTGGTGCGCGGCACCACCTCGAAGAAGATCGTCAAGATGATGCGCGACGCCGGCGCGAAGGAAGTGCACTTCCGCATCGCGTCGCCGCCGATCACCCATCCCGATTATTACGGCATCGACACGCCGGACCGTAACGGGCTGCTCGCCGCCACCCATACGCTGGAAGAAATGTGCGAGCTGATCGGAGCCGACTCGCTGGCCTTCGTCTCGGTCGACGGCATCTACCGCGCGATGGGCGAACCCGGCCGCGATCCCGCGCATCCGAAATTCGCCGACCATTGCTTCACCGGCGACTACCCGACCCCGCTCACCGACATGCACGAGATCGAAGCGCCTAGGCAGCTGTCATTGCTGGCGGAAGCGAGCTAGCTCGCTTCCTTCGCCGTCGTCCCCGCGAACGCGTGGACTGATAGCCTCCGACCCTTTGGCTTTCGCACAAGATTAGACACGGGCCGTGTTCCGCATCATAACCCTCGGCGTGTATAGGTCCCCGCTTTCGCGGGGACGACCACCCCGAGTTATGAGCCCGTCCATGCCTGATCCCGCGCTTCCCCTCGCCTCCCGCATCGCCCTCGTAACCGGCGCCTCGCGCGGCCTCGGCCGCGCAGCCGCGCTGGCGCTGGCGCGCGCCGGCGCGCATGTCGTGGCGGTCGCGCGCACGCAAGGCGCGCTGGAAGAACTCGACGATGCAATCCGTGCGCTGGGCGGCAGCGCCACGCTGGTGCCGCTCAACCTCACCGACGTCGACGGCATCGCGCGGCTCGGCGCCGCGCTGCACGAGCGCCACGGCAGGCTCGACATCCTGATTGGCAATGCCGCCATGCCCGGCCCGTCATCGCCGCTCGGCCATATCGAGCTGAAGCCGTGGAACGAGGTGATAGCCGTCAACGCCACCGCCAACTTTCAGTTGATCCGCTGCATGGACCCGCTGCTGAAACAGTCAGACGCGGGACGCGCGGTGTTCGTCACCGCCGACGCCGCGCACCTCGCGCCGGCCTATCGCGGCCCCTACGCCGCCGCCAAGGCCGCGCTGGAAGCGTTGGCGCGGAGCTGGGCTGTGGAGACCGCCTCGACCGCCATCCGCGTCAATCTGTTCGACCCCGGCCCGATCCGCACCCGCCTGCGCGCCACGGTGTTTCCCGGTGAGGACCCGATGACGCTGACGAAGCCCGAGGACGTCGCGGAGCTGATGGTGCCGATGTGTTCGCCGGAATGGACACAGACCGGCAAGCTCTACGACTACACAACGCGAAGCCTGCTCAACTTTATGCCGCCGGCGTAAGCGACCGCGCGCACCACGCGCCTCACGCTCCCCTGTCGTCGCCCGGCTTGACCGGGCGATCCAGTAAACGCTGCTGCTTGCGTTTACTGGATCCCGGCATCCGCGGGGATGACAATCTGAGTCTGTTGACGTGCGTGCGCCGCAAGATTGACACTGCATGCTTGCGGTACTTCACTCCCTGCCAAGCGGGACCAACCCGCAACGCAAACAGGGAGGCTGCCATGAAGCCACTGTCGCGACGTGGTCATCTGGTCGGGTTGCTCGCCTGCAATGCGCTGGCATGGGTCGCGATCGCCCTCACCACCCTCTCCGCTTCCGCCGCCGACATCCCGCGCTTCGAGGTCGAGGCATCCTGGCCGAAGCCGCTGCCGAACAACTGGATCTTCGGCCAGGTCGGCGGCATTACGGTCGATGCGCAGGGCCACATCTGGGTGATCCACCGGCCCCGTTCGCTGACCGAGGACGAGAACGGCGCCGGCCTCACCCCGCCGCGCTCCAAATGCTGCGTCTCGGCACCGCCGGTGCTCGAATTCGATTCCGACGGCAATTTGCTGCGTTCGTGGGGCGGCCCCGGTGAAGGCTACACCTGGGTCGGCCGCGAACACGGCATCGAGGTCGACGAAAAGGGCTTCGTCTGGGTCGGCGGCAATCTCGACAACGACAATGCGATCCTGAAATTCACGCTGGACGGCAAGTATGTGATGCAGATCGGCACGATCGGGCCGAGCAAGGGCAGCAACGATACAACCCAGCTCGGCAAGCCCGCCGAAACCGCGATCGACAAGGACGCCAACGAGATCTACGTCGCCGACGGATATGGCAACCGCCGCATCATCGTGTTCGATGCCACCACCGGCGCCTACATCAGGCACTGGGGCGCCTATGGCAACAAGCCGAATGACGACAAGCAGGCCGCCTACGATCCGAAAGCGCCGGTATCGCAGCAGTTCGCCAACCCCGTGCATTGCGTGAAGATCGCGAACGACGGACTCGTCTATGTCTGCGACCGCATCAACAACCGCGTCCAGGTTTTCAAGAAGGACGGCACGTTCGTGAAGGAGTGGTTCTTCGAGAAGAACACGCTCGGCAACGGCGCGGTGTGGGATCTCGCATTATGGCCGGATCCGAAGCAGACTTGGCTGCTCACCGCCGACGGCGAGAACAATGAAGTCCGCATCCTCAACCGCGATGACGGCCGCGTGGTCGGCAGCTTCGGTCGCAGCGGCCGCAACGCTGGCCAGTTCCACTGGATTCACGCGATGGCGGTCGACGCCAAGGGCAGCGTCTACACGGCGGAAGTCGACACCGGCAAGCGCATCCAGAAATTCAGGCTGGTATCGGACGCGCTGAAGTAGCAATGAGCGCAGTCGCCTTGACCTCTCCCCGCAAACAGCGCGGAAGGGTCATGAGGGCCTTACCTCGTCGGTCGCTTGCGCTTGTGGGCGAAGGGGTTGGCCTTTTCGCGCAGCGTGATGCGAATGGGCGTGCCCGGCAGATCGAAGAAGGTCCGCATCGAATTGACGAGGTAGCGCAGGTATGATTCCGGCACCGCGTCGGCGCGCGAGCAGAACACGATGAAGCTCGGCGGCCGCGCCTTGGCCTGCGTCGCGTAGTTCAGCTTGAGGCGGCGGCCCGACACCGACGGCGGCGGGTTGGCATCGACCGCCTGCTCGAACCAGCGGTTCAGCGACGCGGTCGGCACCCGCCTGTTCCACACCGCGTAGGATTCCTCGATCGCCTTCATAAGCTTGTCGATCCCCTCGCCCATCAGGCCGGAGATCGGGACGATCGGCACGCCTTTGACCTGCGGCAGCATGTGGTCGACGTCGGTGCGCAAATCGGTGACCAGGCTGCCCTTCTGGCTCATCAGGTCCCACTTGTTGACCGCGACGACCAGCGCGCGGCCTTCGCGCTCGATCAGGTTGGCGATGCGCAGGTCCTGCTCCTCGAACTTGGTCTGCGAGTCCATCATCAGCACGACGACTTCGGCGAAACGGATCGCGCGCAACGCGTCGGCGACCGACAGCTTCTCCAGCTTCTCCTCGATCCGCGAGCGGCGGCGCAGGCCGGCGGTGTCGAAGATGCGGAATTCGCGGCCCTTGTGGTTGACCTCGACGGAAATCGAGTCGCGCGTGGTGCCGGCCTCCGCCGAGGTCAGCAGCCGCTCCTCGCCGAGCAGGTAATTGATCGTGGTCGACTTGCCGGCGTTGGGACGGCCGACGATGGCGACGCGGATCGGCCGCTTGGCGATGTCTTCTTCGCTTTCGATGATGTCGTCGTCGTCGAAATCTTCGACGTCCTCCGGCGGCTCCGGCATGATATCGCGCAAGGAATCATAGAGGTCGGACAGGCCTTCGCCGTGTTCGGCGGAGATCTGGATCGGTTCGCCCAGCCCCAGCGCGTAGCTCTCCATCGCGCCGAGCTCGCCATGGCGGCCTTCGGACTTGTTGGCGACCAGCACCACCGGCTTGTCGGCGCGGCGGGCGAAATCGGCGAAGGCGCGGTCGTTGGGCGTGAGGCCGGCGCGGGCGTCGATCACGAACAGCAGGGCGTCGGCGAGGCCGATCGCGGTTTCGGTCTGCTCCTGCATCCGCGCCGTCAGCGAGCCCTTCGGGCCCTCGTCCAGCCCGGCGGTGTCGATCAGGGTGAATTCGAGGTCGCCGAGCTTGCCTTCGCCCTCGCGGCGATCGCGGGTGACGCCGGGCGTGTCATCGACCAGCGCGAGCTTCTGCCCGACCAGACGGTTGAACAGCGTGGATTTGCCGACATTGGGTCGGCCGATAATGGCAATCGTGAAAGACATGCTGTTCCGTGCGCCCTTTCGCGGACGCCTGTCAATGCAATCGGCCGGAATGCGGCGATCTAGCGGGTAAAGGTGCCGGAGGGGACCGGTGCCGGGAATGGCGTGGTGGCCTGGGCCGGGGCCGGCGCGGCGGCCGCCGGGGCATCGGCGGGAGGTGCCGTGGTACGGCGCCGGGTGATCTTGCGGCCCTTCGGCTCGGCCGGCACGGCGGCAGGCGCGCCTTCCTCAGCCGCTTCGGGGGCAGCCCCCGGCTCGCTGCGCACCGCGCCGACATTGACACGGGCCTTCGACTTGCGGCCCTTCGGCTCGGCGGCCGGCGGAGCCGCGGCCGCCGCAGCAGCCCTTGCCGCCTCGTCGCGCTGCTGCTGCTCGACGCTGTCCTTGTAGAGCTCCTTCGGCACGCCCTGCTGCAGGCCGGGGACGCCTTCCGGGAAAACCGGCCTGCGGTCGCCGGGCAGCTTCTTCTTGGTGTCGAGGAAGTCGAGCAGGTCTGAGGGATCCCAGCCGGTCATGCTGCCGCAGCCGGTCAGCGCACCGGACAGTGCGATCAGGACGGCGGCGGATACGAGGCGTTGCACAGGGCGCATGGACGGCTTCTCACTCAGCGAAATATTAGCAGGATCAGCTCTTGGCGGCCGGCGGCAGCAGCGCGGCCAGCGCCTCGGCGCGGGTGCGCAGCGTCGGCGGTGTCTCGGCGTCATTGGCGATCATGTCGAGCCACTGCCGGGTCGCTGCGGCGTTGTTGGCGCGCCAGGCCGACAGCGCCAGCAATTCGCGCGCGGTGTGGCGGTAGGTGCCGGTGATCGCCGTGGCGGGCTCCAGCCGGGCCAGCAGCGCATCATAGGGCGCGGTGTCGATCTGCAGTCCAGCGGCGCGCAGCCGCGCCAGGTCCTGCTCCGACGCCGACACGGCGCGATCGGCGATGATCTCGTCATACATCTTGATCGCCGCGGCGGGATCGCGCGGGGCGGCCTCGGCGGCGGCGCGCAGCCGCGCCAAAGTGCGGTAACCGGACGGGGCTTCCGCGGCCAGCTTGGTGAAGGCGGCTTCCGCCTCGGCATGCTTGTTCTGTTCGGCGAGGTCGGCGGCGCGGTCGAACGCCGCACCGGCCTCGGCTGCCTTCTTGCCCTCGAGATAGCTGTAGCCGCGCCAGCCGCCGACACCGCCGACGATCAAGACCGCCACGGCGATAATCAGCAGAGAATAGCGATCCCAAATTCGCTTGAGCCGTTCGCGGCGCAGGTCTTCGTCAACTTCACTAAATAATTCAGACACTTGGAGATTTCCTGTCGCGATTGACCGCGCTCGACCCAGACGGCGCCCGGAATCATGTTCCCGGCAATGGCGGCGGCGATATCCTAGCGTTATGGCAGCGCCAAGGCAAAGCGGGCGTCAGCAAGGCGCAGACACCCGATGCCGGCCCTCACGCCTTCGGCTTGGTGCCGTAGACATGCTCCGGGCCAGGAAAGCTACGGGCGCGGACTTCGGTGGCGTAGCCCTCGATGGCCGCTTCGATCATCGGCCCGAGATTGCCGAAGCGCTTGACGAATTTCGGCACCCTTGCCGACAGGCCGAGCATGTCTTCCAGCACCAGCACCTGGCCGTCGCAGGCCGCCGACGCGCCGATGCCGATGGTCGGGATCGCGATCGTCTCGGTGATTTTTCGCGCCAGAGGCTCGGCGACCGCCTCGACGACGACCGAGAACGCGCCGGCCTGCGCCACCGCGAGCGCATCGTTCTGGATCGGCCCGCCTTCATTGTCGCCGCGGGCGAGAGCCTCGGCCTCGGCGCGGCCCTGCGAGCGGAACGAGCCCAGCGTGTTGATCGATTGCGGCGTCAGCCCGATATGGCCCATCACCGGAATGCCGCGCGTGGTCAGGAATTCGATGGTCTCCGCCATCCGCACGCCGCCTTCCAGCTTCACCGCGCCGCAATGCGTCTCCTTCAGGATCCGCGCCGCGGACAGGAACGCCTGCTCCTTGGAGGCTTCATAGGAGCCGAACGGCATATCGACGACGACGAGGGCTGCCTGCGAGCCGCGCATCACGGCGCGGCCCTGCAGGATCATCATCTCCAGCGTGACGGGAAGCGTAGTCTCGAAACCGTGCATCACATTGCCGAGCGAGTCCCCGACCAGGATGACGTCGCAATAGCGATCGACCAGCGCTGCCGTATGCGCGTGATACGAGGTCAGCATCACGATCGGCTCGCCGTTCTTGCGCGCAAAGATATCCGGCGCGGTCTTGCGCTTGATCGCCGATTGGACAGACATGTTTTAAGCTCCAAACACCGGGACGCCGATCACCACCGGGTGGAAGGCAAAGCCGAGCGCGAGATAGACGACGATGCCGACGGCGACCGCGATGACGTCGTTGAGCGAACCGCCGACCGGGATCGGCGGGCCGCCGGGATCGCTGCGGCGCTTCAGCGAGATACGATCGACCACCGCCCAGGCGAGGAACGCGCCGAACAGGATGATCGAGCCGAGGTCGCCATTCGACAGCAGATGCGCGAAGGCCCACAGCTTCACCGCGGTCAGCATCGGATGCTTGACCACGCGGTAGATGCCGCCGCGGACGTAGGCCGCGACCAGCAGCACCGCCGAGGGCAGCATCAAGGCCACGGTGACGTGGCGCATCCCGGCCGGCGGATACCAGATGTCGATCCAGCCGGTGGCGCGATATTTCGCAAAGCCCCAGACGATCAGCGCCAGGCCCAGCGCCGAGACCAGCGCATAGCCGAGCTTGTACAGGCTCTCGCCATGTTTCGCGATGAGCCGGGCGCGCAGCTCGCGCCGGGTGGAGACCAGGTGCACGCCCAGAAACAGCACCAGGCCGAGGATCATGACGCTCAGTCCCACCGAATTTCTCCCCCGTGCGCAGGCCATTTGCCCGCCATGCGATTCCAACTATGGTCCGCGCCCGGCGAACCCCGCCTGGTCGTTTCGGGTACCACTTTTCGAGGGAGACACGCAATGCTGCGGAACAAGGCCTGCGGGATGCTGGCGCTGGTCGCGCTGATCGCAATGGCGCAGGCGGGCTTAGCGCAGCAGGTCGCGTGGCCGCCGAAACTGGTGCGGCTGATCGTGCCGTTCGGCGCCGGCTCCTCGCCGGACATCGTCACCCGCGTGCTCGCCGACAGTCTGCAGGCGCGGCATCCCGGCTCGAATTTCGTGGTGGAGAACAAGCCAGGCGCGTCGGGCAATATCGGCACCGACGCGATCGCCAAGGCCGTGCCCGACGGCGGCACGATCGGCATTTCGCTGGGCGGGCCTTTGGCCATCAACACGCTGCTGTTCGCGCGCCTGCCGTACAATCCGGACACCGATATCGCGCCGATCACGCTGTTGACGCAGCTCCCCAGCGTGCTCGCGGTGCCGACCTCGCTCGGTGTTGCGAGCGTCGCGGAATTTCTCGCCAAGGCGAAGGCCGCGCCGGGTGGCCTCGCTTACGGCTCGATCGGCGTGGGCTCGCTGTCGCAGCTCTGCATGGAAGCGATCGCGCAACAGGCCGGTGCGCCGATGGTCCACATCCCCTACCCCTCGTCGCCGGCGGCGACGACGGCGCTGATCCGCGGCGACGTCCAGGTCGCCTGCCTGCCCGCGATCGGCGTCACGCCGCAGCTATCCTCCGGCACGGTGAAGCTGCTGGCGGTGACGACGGCTGCGCGTTCGCCGTTTCTGCCCGACGTGCCGACGCTTAAGGAAAGCGGCATCGACGTGCAGTCCGACGCCTGGAACGCGCTGGTCGGCCCCGGCGGGTTGTCGAAGGATCTGGTGGCGAAGATCAATGCCGAAGTCACGCAGTCGCTGGCCGAACCCGCGGTGATAGAGCGGCTGAAACTGCAGCTCATCACGCCGTCGCCGTCGTCGCCGGACGAACTACGCAAGCGGATGGCGGACGAGAAGAAGCTGTGGGCGGATGTGATCCAGAAGGCGAAGATCAGGATTGAGTAGTTGTAGCTAGCATGAGCGAAGCGAAATGCGGGGCGCCTGCGTTCTACATCAAACCCGCATATCGCTTCGCTCATACGGGCTACGCGACCTCGCGCGCCGCCCCAATGTTCCTCTGTGAATGTCAAACAGCGCGCACAGTTTCGCGTTCTCGCGGCGCCCGGGGCGTCCGAGGTGTGCGGCATTCCCGCCCTCTTATCCGAAGAGGGCGCGCGGAACGCCGGGTGCCCGATGCACCCTTGGGCCTGACGCCAGCCGTAGACGGCAAGTGGAATGCGCCAGGACTTTCGGATCACCGGATCAACCGGCGTTCCGCACGCGGTGGGTTTGCGACTTGCTCCACGACACCCCCTGGTGCCCGACCAGCCTTAGCGCACCATCCATGATCCAGGGCGTGGATCGGGGCCATCGCAGCTTGGGCCGTTCGCGGGCGATACGTTCGTCCGCCGCGAGATACGCGAGAGCTGTCTTCGGTCGGAGGGGACGGTGTCGCCGCGCCAGTGGAATCCTGGCGCATTGACGGTGTCCCGACCCGACGTCGGACCTCTCTTTTGCACCGCGCGACGCCGCATCTCCGGCGTCCACCGCATCCCGCCCCGCCATCGTGACGATCGCGATCGCCCCTCTCAATGGGGCAGGACGGCAAGGATTATAATCTATACAGGAATATGGTCAAGGGATGCAGGAAAACATTTGCACCGTCGCGTGCGACACGAGAGCGCCAGTAGTGCCCCTCCCCCTTGCGGGGAGGGTCGGCCGAGCGAAGCGATGCGAAGCATCGCGAAATCGGAGGCCGGGGTGGGGGTGCCGCGGGCGACGGCGTCTGTCGCTACCCCCACCCGACCCGGCTACGCTTCGCTACGCCGGGCCACCCTCCCCGCAAGGGGGAGGGTAAGAAAGAGCGCCCCGCCCCCGCCTCACACCTTCTTCTTCACGTCCTTGATATCCGCGAACACGATACCTTCGGCGCGCTCTTTGGTATAGTTCAGGTAGAAGTCGTTCTTGGCCAGGAATACCGGATCGCCGTCGACGTCGTCGGCGACGCCGGAATTGTTGGCGGTCATGAAGGCCTCGAGCTTCTTCGGCGTGTCGCTGGAGATCCAGCGCGCCAGCGAGAATTCCGAGACCTC
The DNA here is from genome assembly GCF_007018645.1 of Tardiphaga sp. vice154. Lineage (NCBI taxonomy): Bacteria > Pseudomonadati > Pseudomonadota > Alphaproteobacteria > Hyphomicrobiales > Nitrobacteraceae > Tardiphaga > Tardiphaga sp. vice154. The sequence continues at coordinate 2,790,260 of NZ_CP041399.1, read as the reverse complement.
GAAACTCACCGGCAACTGGTATTCGGCATCGAGCCGCGCCTTCAGCACGTCGAGCTGCAGGGGACCGACGACGCCGACCAGAGCTGGCGCGCCGTCGCGCGGGCGGAACACCTGCACGACGCCCTCCTCCGACATCTGCTGCAGCGCTTCCTTCAGCTTCTTCGCCTTCATGGCGTCGCCGAGCCGCACGCGGCGGACGATTTCCGGCGCAAACGAGGGCACGCCGATGAAGGTGAGGTCCTCGCCGTCGGTCAGCGTGTCGCCGATCCGCAGCGTGCCGTGGTTGGGAATGCCGACGACGTCGCCGGCATAGGCCTCGTCCGCCAAAGCGCGGTCCTGCGCGAAGAAGAACTGCGGGCTCGACAGCGACATGTTCTTGCCGGTGCGCACCAGCTTGGCCTTCATGCCCCGCGTCAGCTTGCCGGAGCAGAGACGCGCAAACGCAATGCGGTCGCGGTGGTTGGGATCCATGTTCGCCTGGATCTTGAACACGAAGGCGGACATGCGCAGCTCGTCGGCCTCAACCTTGCGCAAATTGGCCTCCTGCGCGCGCGGCGGCGGCGCGAACTGGCCGAGCCCCTGCAGCAGATCGCCAACGCCAAAATTGCGCAGCGCCGAACCGAAATACACCGGGGTCATGTGGCCCTCGCGAAACGCCTGCAGGTCGAACGGCTTGCTGGCTTCCTTGACCAGCGCCAGCTCTTCCAGCGTCTCGGAGACGTCGAGATTGGGATGGCGTGCGGCGAGATCGGCGACCTCGATCTGCTCGGCCGCACCGGTCTTGGCGCCGCCGCCTTCCAGCAGGCGGATGCCGCCGGTGTGGATGTCGTAGGTGCCGAGGAAGTCGCGGCCACGGCCGACCGGCCAGGTCATCGGCGTGGTGTCGAGCGCCAGCGTCTTCTCGATCTCGTCCAGCAGATCGAAGGTGTCGCGGCTTTCGCGGTCCATCTTGTTGATGAAGGTGATGATCGGGATGTCGCGAAGACGGCAGACCTCGATCAGCTTCAGCGTGCGCGCCTCGATGCCCTTGGCGGCGTCGATCACCATCACGGCGGAGTCGACGGCGGTCAGCGTGCGATAGGTGTCTTCGGAGAAGTCTTCATGGCCCGGCGTATCCAAGAGGTTGAAGACGAGGTCCTGGAACTCGAAGGTCATCACCGAGGTGACGACCGAGATGCCGCGGTCGCGCTCGATCTTCATCCAGTCGGAACGGGTCGAGCGGCGCTCGCCCTTGGCGCGGACCTGACCGGCGAGATTGATGGCGCCGCCGAACAGCAGCAGCTTTTCCGTCAGCGTGGTCTTGCCGGCGTCAGGATGCGAGATGATCGCAAAGGTGCGGCGGCGCGCCACCTCGGCGGCAAAGGTGGAGGGTGCGGGCTGGTCTGTGGGGATGGCAATGTCGGACATGACGTGCCTGTGGCAGGGAAACCCGGCGCAATCAAGGGAATTTGACGGGATTGCGGTGGTTGCAGCCCGATCTCGCGTGTCGCATATAGGGAGGTGGAGGACGACCTCCGACCCCAATCCATTCGCAGGACGGCCTGCTTGTTCCGGAGGCTGTCATGGCGTGGTTGCTGTTGTTCATCGCGGGTCTGCTCGAGGTCGGCTGGGCGGTCGGGCTGAAATATACCGAAGGTTTCACCAAGCTGGTTCCCTCGGTGCTGACCCTGACCAGCATGACCGCCTCGGTCGGCATGCTGGCGATGGCGCTGAAGACGCTGCCGATGGGCACGGCCTACGCGGTATGGACCGGGATCGGCGCCGTCGGCACCGCGATCCTGGGCATCATCCTGTTCGGCGACCCCTCGAGCTTCGCCCGGATCGCCTGCATCGGGTTGATCGTGGCCGGAATCGTCGGGCTGAAGCTGGTGAGCTGAGGCATGAGTAGCCTGGATGGAGCGAAGCGCAATCCAGGGCAACCGCTTATGCTGAAACGCTGATCCCGGATTTCGCTTCGCTTCATCCGGGCTACAAAACTGGGTCAGAACCTGACGTGCAGCAGCGTCACGGCCCAGTACGACAGCGCGGCGACGATCGCCGACGCCGGGATGGTGATGACCCAGGCGTAGACGATCGAGCTCGCCACGTTCCAGCGTACCGCCGAGACCCGGCGCGCCGCGCCGACGCCGACGATGGCGCCGGTGATGGTGTGGGTGGTCGAGACGGGAACGCCGAGGAACGTCGCCATGAACAGCGTGGCCGCGCCGCCGGTCTCGGCGCAAAAACCCTGCATCGGCGTCAGCTTGGTAATGCGCAGGCCCATGGTGCGGACGATGCGCCAGCCGCCCATCAGCGTGCCCAGCGCCATCGCCGCCTGGCACGACAGCACCACCCAGAACGGCACCGAAAATTCGCTGCCGAGATGGCCCTGCGAGTACAGCAGCACCGCGATGATGCCCATGGTCTTCTGCGCGTCGTTGCCGCCATGGCCGAGCGAATACAGCGAGGCCGAGACGAACTGCAGAATGCGGAAGGCGCGGTCGATCGCAAACGGCGTCGAGCGCACCGAGGCCCAGGACACGATCGCCGTCAGCAGCAGCGCCAGCAGGAAGCCGACCAGCGGCGACAGCACGATGGCCAACAGCGCCATCGACAGGCCCTTCCATTCGGCGGCGGCGAAGCCCGCCTTGGCGAGGCCGGCGCCGAGCAACCCGCCGATCAGCGCGTGCGAGGAACTCGACGGGATGCCGAGCGCCCAGGTGATCAGGTTCCAGACGATGGCGCCCATCAGAGCGCCGAAGATCACCGGCGCGTCGATCACATGCGGGTCGATGATCCCCGTGCCGATCGTGTTGGCGACGTGCAGGCCGAACACGGCAAAGGCGATGAAGTTGAAAAACGCCGCCCACAACACCGCATATTGCGGGCGCAGCACGCGGGTCGAGACGATGGTGGCGATCGAATTGGCCGCATCGTGCAAGCCATTGAGGAAGTCGAACAGCAGCGCGACAGCGATCAGGCCGATCAGCACCGGAAAAGCGAGCGTGGCGTCCACTGTGCGGCCCTGCCCTAGACTTGTTCGATGACGATGCTGTTGATCTCGTTGGCGACGTCGTCGAAACGGTCCGCCACCTTCTCCAGATGCTTGTAGATCTCCGCGCCGACGATGTAGTCCATCGTGTTGGCCTCGCGGTGCTTGAGGAACAGTTCCTTCAGCCCGATGTCGTGCAGGTCATCGACGCGGCCTTCCAGCTTGCCGACTTCCTCGGTGATGGCGGTCAAAAGCCCGACATTGTCGCCGATGTTCTGCATCAAGGGCAGCGCGCGGCTGACCAGCTTGGCGCATTCGACCAGCAGCGTGCCGATCTCGCGCATCGGCGGCTCGAATTGGCGCACCTCAAACAGGATCACCGCCTTGGCGGTCTGCTGCATCTGGTCGATGGAATCGTCCAGCGCGGTGATCAGGTTCTTGATGTCGACGCGGTCGAACGGGGTGATAAAGGTGCGACGCACCGCGGTCAGCACTTCCCGCGTGATGGCGTCGGCATCGTTCTCGAACTGGTTGACGCGCTGGCAGTACACCGGCGTCTCTTCGCCGCCGCGCAACACGCCCTGCAGCGCTTCGGCGCCCAGCACCACAGTCGCCGAATGGCGGGCGAACAGATCGAAGAAGCGCTCTTCACGCGGCAAAAAAGTTCGAAACCAGCGCAGCATGTTGACCCGGATGTCAGGAAGGCTCAGGGCACGCCGGCAGGCGGCACCCTGTCACATGGCTGTCATAAAGCATTTTGACGGGGTCGGGAAAATGCACGGGCGGTGTCCATCCACCGCTTTCTGTCGCCATGTGACAGGCACATCACAAAATTCGCCCATTCGAAAAAATACAGTTTTGCGTATCTCGTTACCATTATGCATTGATTCAGAAATGGCCGCCTAGAAGCGCACGACGTCGGTGTCAGGGGACCATTGCCATGTTCGGGCTACGCCATCACGAATCTTTTCGTCAGCGACTATCTGTTTCCCGACTTCGGATCGGTCTGCGACTGCAGATCGCGATGCTGGCGCTGGCGGGCGTCGCGCTGACCGGCGCGATCTGCCTTGCAGGCCTGCACTACGGCAGCGCCGCCCAGCAACAGGCCGACAGCAGCGTGTTGCTGCGCGCAGATGTGACCAGCCTGTCCGACAATTATTCGGAAGCCGGCCAGATCGGCGCGGCCTTCCTGCGCAAGCCCGGCGAAAAGCTGGTCGATCGACACGATCAGGTGCTGAAGCAGGCCCTCGCGCATTTGACGGCCACCGAGAAACTGCTGGAAGCGCTGAAGACCGACGCGCCGAAGCAGATCTCGGCGCTGCGATCGGGCATGAATCTCTATGCCACCCGCTTTCACAATATCGTCGCGGCGCAACGCATCATCGGCTTCACCGAGAAAGACGGCCTGCAAGGCAAGATGGCCGCAGCGGCGCGTCACGTCGAGCAACGCCTGGGCGAATTGCAGCAGCCACAACTCGCGATGCTGTTCTGGATGATGCGCGTCAACGAGAAGGATTTTGCGCTCCGCGGCGAGGACAAATATTTTGACCGGCTGCGCGAGCGCGTCAGCGATTTCGAAACAGCGCTGAAAGCACTGGCGTTGCCGGCCGGCCAGAGCGCCGAGATGGCCACGCTGATACGCAGCTACGAGAGCAGCTTCATGGCCTACAGCGTCAGCCAGGGTTCGCTCAACGAAGAGGCCGAAGATTTCGCCAGTGTCTTCGAACGCACGCGGCCGCCGTTGACGGAACTCAGCCAGTTTGCGACCGAGCGCTACGAGGCCGCCACGCGACATGCCGACGAGAGCCGCGACCTGCTGTCGTGGACGATCCGGATCGCCATTCCGGTCATCGGCCTGCTGGCCTTGATCTTCGGCCACCGAATTGCAAAATCGATCTCCCGCATGACACGCGCCATGCAGCAGCTCGCCGATGGCGAGTTCGACGTGGTGTTGCCGGGCCTCGGCCGCACCGACGAGATCGGCGCGATGGCCAGAGCCGTGGAAGCGTTCAAGATCAAGGCGGCCGACCGGGCCCGGCTCGAGGCCGATGCCAGGATCGAGCGCGACCACATCGCCAGCGCGCAACGCAAGGCGGAGATGCGCCGGATTGCCGATGCGTTTGAGAACGCGGTTGGCGAAATCATCAACACCGTGTCGACGGCCTCGACCGAGCTGGAGGCGACGGCGGTGACGCTGACGGCAACGGCCCAGTTGACCGAAACGCTCGCCCACAGCGTCACCACGGCGTCGACGGAAGCGTCCTCCCACGTCCGGTCGGTGGCCTCCGCGACCGACGAGATGTCGATGTCGGTCCGCGAGATGGGCCGCCAGTTGTCGGAATCCACCGAGATCGCCGGCGCAGCGGTACGCCAGGTCCAGGACACCGACCTAAAGATCATCGCGTTGTCACAGGCCGCGGTGAAGATCGGGACGGTAGTCGACCTCATCGCCAAGATTGCCCAGCAGACCAACCTGCTGGCGCTCAATGCCACCATCGAGGCCGCCCGCGCGGGCGATACCGGCCGGGGCTTTGCGGTGGTCGCCCAGGAGGTGAAGATGCTGGCGGCGCAGACCGCCACGGCGACCAGCGAAATCCGGACGCAGATCGGCGGCATGCAGACCGCGACCGAGGTTTCGGTGGCGGCGATCAAGCTGATCAGCACCACCATCGACCGGCTGTCGGACATCGCCAGCAACAGTTCGGTGGCGGTCGACAAACAGCAGGCCGTGACCAGCGAAATTGCACGCAACGTGGAACGCGCCACCGCGGGATCCGGTGAGGTCAATCATCAGATCGTTGAAATGAGCCGCGGCGCCAGCGAGACCGGTTCGGCATCCGCACAGGTGTTGACGTCGGCGCAACAATTGTCCGGCGAGAGCAACCGGCTCAAGACCGAGGTGGAGAAGTTTCTCGCGACCGTGAGGGCGGCGTGACACCCCGACCACGCCACCAGTCGTCCCCGCGAAAGCGGGGACGACATTCTCAAGGTTCAAGCGTCCGGATTACAGCGAGCGTTTGAAGTAATGCCCGATCTCGCCGATGATCCCGCGGCGGAAAGTCAGCACACAGACCACGAAGATCACGCCCTGGATCACCGTCACCCACTGGCCGAAGCCGGCGAGATATTGCTGCATGGCGATGATGACGAAGGCGCCGACCACCGGGCCGAACAAGGTGCCGAGGCCGCCGACCAGCGTGATCAGCACGATCTCGCCGGACATCGTCCAGTGTACGTCGGTGAGCGAGGCGTTCTGCGCCACGAACACTTTCAGCGAGCCGGCGAAGCCCGCCAGCGTGCCGGACAGGATGAAGGCCATCAGCTTGTACTGGTCAGTCTTGTAGCCCAGCGAAATCGCGCGCGGCTCGTTCTCGCGGATCGCCTTCAGCACCTCGCCGAACGGCGAGTTGATGGTGCGGTAGATCAAAAGGAAGCCGAGCAGGAAGCCGGCCAGGATCACGTAATACAGCGTGGTCGAATTGGCGAGGTTGAAGATGCCGAACAGCTTGCCCTGCGGGATGCCCTGGATGCCGTCCTCGCCATGGGTGAACGGCGTCTGCAGATAGACGAAGTACAACAGCTGCGACAACGCCAGCGTGATCATGGCGAAGTAAATGCCCTGGCGGCGGATCGCAATCAGCCCGGTGATGACCGCCAGCGCGCCGGCGCCGACGGTGCCGACGAGAATGCCGAGTTCCGGCGACAGCCCCCAGACTTTGAGCGCGTGCGCCGTGAAATAGCCGGCGGTGCCGAGGAACATCGCATGGCCGAACGACAACAACCCGCCGTAGCCGATCAGCAAATTGAAGGCGCAGGCCAGAAGCGCAAAGCACAAGGCCTGCATCACGAAGAACGGATAGACACCGGTCAGCGGCACCACCGCCAGCAACGCGGTCATCAGGACGAACGCGATCATCGCATCGTTGATGCGACGGCGCGGCTGCGGAATGGCGTTTTCAGTAATCGTCGTCATATCAAGCCGCCCGTCCCGTCAGTCCAGAAGGTTTCACCAAGAGCACCAACACCATCAGTACGAAGACCACGGTGTTGGAGGCTTCGGGGTAGAAATATTTGGTCAGGCCCTCAACGATCCCCAGCGCGAAGCCGGTGATGATCGAGCCCATGATCGACCCCATGCCGCCGATCACCACCACCGCGAACACCACGATGATCAGGTCGGCGCCCATCAGGGGACGGACCTGGTTGATCGGCGCCGACAGCACGCCGGCGAGCGCCGCCAGACCGACGCCGAGCCCGTAGGTCAGCGTGATCATTCGGGGAACGTTGATGCCGAAGGCGCGCACCAGGGTCGGGTTCTCGGTCGCGGCGCGCAGATTGGCGCCGAGCCTGGTGCGCTCGATCAGGTACCAGGTGGCGATGCAGACCACGAGAGAGAACACCACTACCCAGCCGCGATAGATCGGCAGGAACATGAATCCGAGATTCATGCCGCCCTTCAGCGCATCGGGGATCGCATAAGGCAGGCCCGAGGAGCCGAAATAGTTCTGGAACACGCCCTGGATGATCAGCGCCAGACCGAAGGTCAACAGCAACCCGTAGAGGTGGTCGAGACTGGCGATCCATTGCAGCATGGTGCGCTCAAGGATCATGCCGAAGATGCCGACAGCCAACGGCGCCAGGATCAGAGCCGGCCAGTAGCCGATGCCGGCGAAATTCAGCAGGAAATACGCCGCGAAGGCGCCCATCATGTAGACCGCGCCATGGGCGAAGTTGATGATGTTGAGCATGCCGAAGATCACGGCGAGGCCGAGACTGAGCAGCGCGTAGAACGAGCCGTTGATAAGCCCGACCAGCAATTGTGCGGACAGCGCCTGGAGATTGATCGACATGTGGTTCTCAGCTCTTGACGTCAGAATGGTGGCGACCGGCAGCGCAACACTGCCGGTCGTTGCGTATTACTTCTTCAGCAGCGCGCAGGTGCTCTTGGCGAGCGGCGTGAAGGCTTCTTCCGCCGGGATCGTGGCGACGGTCTTGTAGTAGTCCCATGGCCCCTTGGATTCGGCGGGCTTCTTCACCTCGAACAGATAGGCCGGGTGGATCTTGCGGCCGTTCGGCTGGATCGAGCCCTTGCCGAACAGCGCGTCATCGGTCGGCATATCCTTCATCTTGGCGACCACCTTGACGCCGTCATGCGGATTGCCGCCGAGCGCTTCCAGCGCCTTGAAGTAATGGATCAGGCTGGAATAGACGCCGGCCTGCGACATGGTCGGGACCTGCTTGTTGCGGATGCGGTCCTGGAAGCGCTTGGAGAAGGCGCGGGTCTGGTCGTTCATGTCCCAGTAGAACGTCTCGGTGAAGCTCAGGCCCTGCGCCACCGGCAGGCCGATGGCGTGCACGTCGGTGATGAACATCAGGAGCGCCGCGAGCTTCTGGCCGCCCTGGATGATGCCGAATTCCGACGCCTGCTTGATCGCATTGGAGGTGTCGCCGCCGGCATTGGCGAGGCCGATCACCTTGGCCTTGGAAGCCTGGGCTTGCAGCAGGAAGGAGGAGAAGTCCGAGGTGTTCAGCGGGTGCTTGACGCCGCCGGCGATCTTGCCGCCATTGGACGTCACGGCCGCGGTGGTGTCACGCTCGAGGGCGGCGCCGAAGGCGTAGTCGGCGGTCAGGAAGAACCAGCTATTGCCGCCGGCCTTGGTCAGCGCCGTGCCGGTGCCGTTGGCGAGCATGAAGGTGTCGTAGGTCCAGTGGATCGTGTTCGGCGAGCACTGCGCGTTGGTCAGGTCGGAGGTGCCGGCGCCCGAATTGAGGAAGACGGCGTTCTTTTCCTTGATGATGTTGTTGACCGCCAGCGCCACGCCCGAATTCGGCACATCGACGATGACATCGACCTTGTCGATGTCGAACCACTGCCGCGCGATGTTGGAGCCGATGTCCGGCTTGTTCTGGTGATCGCCCGAGATCACGTCGATCTTCCAGCCCTTGGTGAGAAGGCCGGAATCTTCCACCGCCATCTGCGCGGCCAGCGTCGAGCCGGGACCGCCGACATCCGAATACAGCCCCGACTGGTCGCTGAGGGAACCGATCTTGACGACCTTGTCCTGAGCGAGGCCCTGGGTAACCGCGCCCAGCAGCAACGCGCTGCCGAGCATCAGCGTCGAAACGGACTTCTTCATTTACTGTTTTCCTTGCCGTCTTTTTTGTAAGATTCACGAATGTCGGGCGGCCGCAGCGCAAGGCTGCGGCCGCAAAAATTGTCAGGTCTTCTTCAGGAGCGGGCAGCTGCTCTTCTCGAGCGGCGTGAACGCCTGGTCTGCCGGAATCGTCGCTACGACCTTCATGTAGTCCCACGGCCCCTTCGACTCTTCGGGTTTCTTCACTTCGAGGAGATAGGCCGGGTGAATCTTGCGGCCGTTCGGCTGGATCGAACCCTTACCGAAAAGAATGTCATCGGTCGGGGTTGCCTTCATCGCCTCGACGATCTTGATGCCGTCACGGGAGTTGCCGCCCATCTTGTCGAGCACCTTGAAGTAATGCAGCAGCGAGCCATAGACGCCAGCCTGCACCATTGTCGGCATAGCCTTGTTCTTCATCTTCTCCTGGAAACGTTTGGAGAAGCCCCGCGTATTTTCGTTCAAATCCCAATAGAAAGACGTCGTGTAATTCAAGCCGGCCGCCGTCTTGAGGCCGAGCGAATGCACGTCGGTGATGAACATAAGCAGGCCGGCGAGCTTCTGGCCGCCCGACGAGATGCCGAATTCCGAGGCCTGCTTGATCGCGTTGATGGTGTCGCCGCCGGCGTTGGCAAGGCCGATCACCTTGGCTTTCGACGATTGCGCCTGCAACAGGAACGAGGAAAAGTCGGCCGAGTTGAGCGGCGGACGAACGCTTCCGACGACCTTGCCGCCAAGCGCGTTGACGGCGTTCGTCGTGTCGCGTTCGAGTGCCGTGCCGAAGGCATAGTCGGCGGTCAGAAAGAACCAGGTGTCGCCGCCATTCTTCGTCAGCGCCGAGCCCGTCCCGTTTGCCAGCATGTAAGTATCATAAGCCCAATGGACGGTGTTCGGCGAGCACTGCGCGTTGCTGAGATCGGACGTGCCGCTCCCGGAATTCAGATAGACGCCATTCTTTTCCTTGACGACGTTGTTGACGGCAAGACCGACCGACGATGTCGGCACGTCCACGATGACGTCGACCTTGTCGCGGTCGAACCACTGCCGCGCGATGTTGACGCCAATGTCCGGCTTGTTCTGATGATCGCCGGAGACGACCTCTATCTTCCAGCCTTTCGCAGTCATGCCGGAATCGTCCGCGGCCATCTGCGCAGCGATCACCGAACCCGGTCCGGTGATGTCAGCATAGAGGCCGGACTGATCGTTCAGAACGCCGATCTTGATGTTCTTGTCCTGCGCCAGCGCGGCGGTTGCCGCACCGAGTCCAACAATGGTGCCGAGCATCAAAGCCGATATTGTTTTTTTCATTATAGCCTCCCTACCCTGTTTTTTGATGGTTGTGGTGCTGGACTGCTTCCTTCGACCCGGTCAGACGCCGAGATAGGTGTGAAGCTTATCCATATTCGCCGACAGCTCTGAATTGGCGAAGCCGTCGATGATCTTGCCGTGCTCGACGACGTAGAAGCGATCCGCGACCGTCGAGGCCCAGCGGAAATTCTGTTCGACCAGCAGGATCGTGAAGCCTTCCGATTTCAGCCGCTGGATGGTGTGACCGATCTGCTGGATGATGACCGGCGCGAGACCTTCGGTCGGCTCGTCAAGCATCAGGAAGCGCGCGCCGGTCCGCAAAATGCGGCCGATCGCCAGCATCTGCTGCTCGCCGCCGGACAGTTTTGTCCCTTGGCTATCCAGCCGTTCCTTGAGGTTCGGAAACAGTTCGAAGATCTGGTCGAGCGAGAGCCCGCCCGGCCGGATGGTCGGCGGCAGCATCAGGTTTTCGCGCACGTCGAGACTGGCGAAGATGCCACGCTCTTCCGGGCAAAATGCCACGCCGAGCCTGGCGATCTTGTCAGACTGCGCCTTGATGATCTCCTGACCTTCGAAGTTCACACTGCCGGTGCGCTTGCCGATGATGCCCATGATCGACTTCAGCGTGGTGGTCTTGCCCGCGCCGTTGCGGCCGAGCAGCGTCACCACCTCGCCGGCCTTCACGTTGAAGTTGATGCCATGCAGAATATGCGACTCGCCGTACCACGCCTGCAGGTTTTCCACCGTGAGCACGGTCGCGGCATTCGCCGCGGGCTTCACCGGATCGGCCATTGTCAGATCAACCATGCCCGGCTCCCAGATAGGCTTCCTTGACGCGCTCGTCCTTGGTGAGGTCGGCATAGCTGCCTTCGGCCAGCACCTTGCCGCGCGTCAGAACGGTGATGATGTCGGACAGGTTCGAGACCACGCTCAAATTATGTTCGACCATCAGAATGGTATATTTCGCCGAGATTCGCTTGATCAGGGCGGCGATCTTGTCGATGTCCTCATGGCCCATGCCGGCCATCGGCTCATCGAGCAACATCATTTCGGGATCGAGCGCCAGCGTAGTCGCGATCTCCAGCGCGCGCTTGCGGCCGTAGGGCATTTCCACCGCCGGCGTCTGGATGAACTCGCTGAGGCCGACGTCCTCGAGCAACTCCTCCGCGCGACGGTTGTATTGGTCGAGCACGTTTTTGGAACGCCAGAAGTCGAACGACGCGCCATGCTGACGCTGCAGTGCAACACGAACGTTCTCGAGCGCCGTCAAATGCGGAAACACCGCCGAGATCTGGAACGACCGCACCAGCCCCTGGCGCGCCACGTCGGCCGGCGCCAGCGCGGTGATATCGCGGCCGTTGTACAGAATCTGGCCCGCCGACGGCTTCAGGAACTTGGTGAGAAGATTGAAGCACGTCGTCTTGCCGGCCCCGTTGGGACCGATCAATGCGTGAATGGTGCCCCGTTTGACCTTGAGATTGACGTCGCGGACAGCAAAAAAGCCCGCGAATTCCTTCGTCAATCCGTGGGTTTCAAGAATGAACTCATCGGCCAAGCAGAATTTCCTCCAAGGGCCTTCCCGCGCGTGTCGTCACGGTGGCCATTTTATTTCGAGCGGTCGGGTCCAGGTCCGCTTTGTTCCCAGCCCGCTACCTCTGGCGGAATATGCCGTCAAGCCTGCGATGAACGCAAGGTGCAATGCACCCCATTCCCCGGTCCGTTCGCCGCAGCGAACTTGGTCCTTAGTCGAATGGCGCCGTCGTCCCGCCTCGTATCAGCAAGCGGCGGATCGCGCCGACGCGAAAGCCTCTATTAATTGTATCCAGACAACTTTCGGTAGCGTAATACATTATTGGAGCCTGCCGCCCAAACTATCTGAACTAATCAACAAAAGCGGATTGCAACCGTGGATTTCCAGAGCGCCGACCCATCCGTGGTCAAGTCGATCCGGCAGCGTGATCTGCTGAATTGCTGGCTGCGGCTCTATGCGCGGCAGCATCTTTTACCCGATATCGCCGATTTTCAGCCGACCCGGCTCGACGAGGAACTGCCCGATCTGGTGTACTATCGGGTTGATGACATCCGGCATCCGGTGCGGTTCGTGATCGAGAGCAACGGCACCCGGATGTCCAATGCCTATGGCAGCACCGGCCGCGGCCGATATCTCGACGAATATCTCGGTCCGATCCTCGGACCGATCGTGCTGCCGGTCTATGCAGAATGCGTCCGTTGCGCCCTGCCGATCTACACGATCTCGATGGTCGACGATGTTCACGGCCGCGCCGTCGCCTATGAACGCGTGCTGATGCCGTTCTCCAATGGCGCCGGCGTCAGCCACATCATCGCGTCGCTGAAAACAATCAGCGAGGATGGCGGCTTCGAGATCAGGGATCTGATGCGCGGCCATCTCAGCCTGCCGGTCCCCAGCGTCTGCGTGGTCATCGACAGCAAGCTGTTTCACCGGACGCCGAACTACATCGCTGCCGGCGACGTGGTGGAGATCGTCTGAGCGGATCGGCCTTCGCCCTACTTCAGTTCCTTTTCATAGATCTCGGGCTTGAAGCCGACCAGCAGCCGTCCGCCGAGATCGAGCACCGGGCGCTTGATCATCGACGGCTGCGCCAGCATCAACGCGATCGCGCGGGCCTCGGTGAGGTCCTGCCTGTCGGCTTCGTCGAGCTTGCGGAAGGTGGTGCCGGCGCGGTTCAGCAGCGTTTCCCAACCGACCAGCCCGGCCCAGCCGGCCAGCGTGGCGCGATCGATGCCCGCGGACTTGTAGTCGTGAAATCCATACGCCACGCTGTGGTCGTCGAGCCAGGCGCGCGCCCTCTTCATCGTGTCGCAATTCTTGATGCCGTAGATCGTCATCGTTTTGGCCATGCCCTACCCGCCTTGTTCCTGTCGGATCATCCATCGGACGCACCGGTCGGCAGCGCAAGACCGATATCCCGCTGATCCACATTACAGCGCTCTGCCCATCCTATGGGCTGGCCAAGGTCTATGAGCCGATCTCGGCGCACGACAATCTGCAGCAGCGCATCGCGGCGAATTTCGCGGGCTGAGTTTGCAAGCTGCCTCAAGCTCCATACGCTTGAGACGCTCGGTCACCTCTCCCATAGGGAGAGGCCGAATGTCGGCACGAAGTGACGACATTCGGGTGAGGGGTTAGGAACTTTAGTAGACTGAGAGCCCAGCCCCCTCACCCGCCCCGGCATCGCTTCGCTCTGCCGGGCCGACCTCTCCCCAACGGGGAGAGGTGAAGAGACGGCGCCGTTACGTCGCTCAGTGTGCCAGGATCGCCAGCAGCAGCAGCGCCACGATGTTGGTGATCTTGATCATCGGATTTACCGCGGGGCCCGCCGTGTCCTTGTAGGGATCGCCGACGGTGTCGCCGGTCACCGCGGCCTTGTGGGCCTCGGAGCCCTTGCCGCCGAAATGGCCGTCCTCGATGTATTTCTTGGCATTGTCCCAGGCGCCGCCGCCCGAGGTCATCGAGATCGCCACGAACAGGCCGGTGACGATCACGCCGAGCAGCATCGCGCCGACCGCCGAGAACGCCGCCGACTTGCCGGCCGCGCCGCCGCCGGCAATCGCGTAGATCAGGAAGTAGACCACGACCGGCGACAGCACCGGCAGCAGCGACGGGATGATCATCTCCTTGATCGCGGCCTTGGTCAGCAGATCGACGGCCTTCTTGTAGTCGGGCTTGTCGGTGCCCTGCATGATGCCCGGCTTCTCACGAAACTGCCGGCGCACTTCCTCGACAATCGCCGATGCCGCGCGGCCGACCGCCGTCATGCCCATCGCGCCGAACAGGTAGGGCAACAACCCGCCGAACAGCAGACCGACCACGACGTAAGGGTTATTCAGCGAGAAGTCCGGCAGCACGCCCTGGAAGTACGGATACTTCGCGGCATTGGCGATGAAGAATTTGAGATCCTCATTATACGCCGCGAACAGCACCAGTGCACCCAGACCGGCGGAGCCGATGGCGTAGCCCTTGGTGACCGCCTTGGTGGTGTTGCCGACCGCGTCGAGCGCGTCGGTCGCCTTGCGCACTTCCTTGGGCAATCCGGCCATTTCCGCAATGCCGCCGGCATTGTCGGTGACGGGGCCGAAAGCGTCGAGCGCCACGATCATGCCGGCCAGCGCCAGCATCGTCGTAGTGGCGATCGCGATGCCGAACAGGCCAGCCAGGCTGTACGTCACCAGGATGCCGGCGATGATCACCAGCGCGGGACCCGCGGTGGATTCCATCGAAATGGCGAGGCCCTGGATCACATTGGTGCCGTGGCCGGTGACGGATGAGGCCGCGATCGACTTCACCGGGCGATATTGGGTGCCGGTGTAGTATTCGGTGATCACGATGATCAAAGCCGTCACCACGAGGCCGGCGACGCCGCATTCGAACAGCGCCAGACCGGTGTACTTGACGCCGGCGAGCGGGCCGAAGCCGACCAGCCAGTAGATCACGCCGGCAACGCCGAACAGCGACAACACGCCGGTAGCGATCAGGCCTTTGTAGAGCGCACCCATGATCGACTGACTTGGCCCGAGCTTGACGAAGAAGGTGCCGGCAATCGAGGTCAGGATACAGATGCCGCCGATCGCCAGCGGCAGCGTCATCATGTTGACCAGCAACGGCGAGTTGGCAAAGAAGATCGCTGCCAGCACCATGGTGGCGACCGCGGTCACCGCATAGGTCTCGAACAGGTCGGCCGCCATGCCGGCGCAGTCGCCGACATTGTCGCCGACATTGTCCGCGATGGTGGCGGGATTGCGCGGGTCGTCTTCGGGAATGCCGGCCTCGACCTTGCCGACGAGATCGCCGCCGACGTCGGCGCCCTTGGTGAAGATGCCGCCGCCCAGCCGCGCAAAGATCGAGATCAGCGAGGCGCCGAAGCCGAGCGCCACCAGCGCGTCGACGACGACGCGGCTGTTGGCGGCGTGGCCGAGCACATGGGTGAGATAGGCGAAGTAGATGGTGACGCCGAGCAGCGCCAGACCCGCCACCAGCATGCCGGTAATCGCGCCGGCCTTGAAGGCCAGCTCAAGCCCGCCGGCCAGCGACACGGTCGCGGCCTGCGCGGTGCGGACATTGGCGCGCACCGAGACGTTCATGCCGATGAAGCCGGCGGCGCCCGACAGCACCGACCCGATCACGAAGCCGATCGCGACCAGCGCGCCGAGGAAGTAGTACAGCAGTGCGAAGATAACAACGCCGACGATGGCGATGGTCATGTATTGCCGCTTCAGATAGGCCTGCGCGCCTTCGCGCACCGCCGCTGCAATTTCCTGCATCCGCGCGTTTCCGGCATCCGCCTTCATCACCGATGCCGTCGCCCAGATCGCGTACACGATCGATAGTGCCCCGCAGAGCACAATCACCCACAATGCTGTCATGGAATGCCTCAGTCCTTCCTGCCCCGCGCCCGGTTGAGAGCGCATAAAAGGAGGCCTGCCCGCACGTGAGGACGGCCTCTCGTGCGCCAAGCATGGCAAAATCGCCCCCGCCACGCAACGCTGCCAATGGCTAACACTGCCGCTTTTTTCCCGGTGATTGCAGGCTAGCTGACGCGGGGCCCAAATCGATTGATTCAGGACAAGGCCGCCGTCAGGTGTCGCGATGGCTTGTCAAAAATGACTGTAGGACAGTCGCGACAGGATGAGTTCGGCGCCCTGCGCATCGACGAAGCGCGCCCCTGCTCCCGCCGACACGGTCCCGATGGTGGTAACGGCAATGCCAGCGCGCTGTGCCGCTTCCACGAACGACGACAGTCCGCCCGGCGGAATGGTGCAGAGGATTTCGTAGTCGTCGCCACCGGACATCAGTGTCTCCAGATCAACGATGCCCTGACGGTGCAGTCGCGCCGCCGGCTGCGACAGCGGAATCGCCGACGCTTCGACGGTCGCCGCCACGCCGGATGTCGCCAGCAGTTTGGCAAGGTCGCCGGCAAGACCGTCGGACACGTCCATCGATGCGCTGGCATGGTCGCGCACGGCCTTGGCCAGCGCAGAGCGCGGCTGCGGCACGCGATAGCGCGACACCAGCGCGTCGCGCGCCGGGGTGTCACCGGCCAGCGCCTGCGTCACCGCTCCACCGCGTAGCGCGGCGAGGCCGAGCGCGGCGTCACCGATCGTGCCGGAAACGACCACATGATCGCCGGCAGCAGCACCCGCGC
Organism: Tardiphaga sp. vice154; assembly: GCF_007018645.1. Classification (NCBI taxonomy): domain Bacteria; kingdom Pseudomonadati; phylum Pseudomonadota; class Alphaproteobacteria; order Hyphomicrobiales; family Nitrobacteraceae; genus Tardiphaga; species Tardiphaga sp. vice154. The sequence continues at coordinate 2,773,665 of NZ_CP041399.1, read as the reverse complement.
GGCGCACCATTTTCCCGGCCGGCACGCGGCCGAAGGCAGTGATCGAGATCATCAGCGGCCCCGGCGTCGAGACCGTGTCGCCGCCGAGCAGCGCACAGCCGAACGCCGCGGCGTCCTCAGCCAGGCCGCGGGCGAATTCCGAAAGCCAGGCATGGTCGGTGTCGCGCAGCGCCAGCGTCAGCACGAAGCCGGCCGGCATCGCGCCCTTGGCGGCCAGGTCGGACAGATTTACCCGCAATGCTTTTCGCGCGATCGTGTCGGCAGGGTCATCGGAGAGAAAGTGCACGCCCTCGACGATGGCGTCGGTGTTGACGACGATGTCGAAGCCATCCGCCTGCAGCACCGCGGCATCGTCGGTCAGCCCGAACGCGCCGGGATCGGTGGCGAGCGGCTTGAAGTAGCGGGAGATGAGGGAGTCTTCGCCGGAGGCCATGGTGTTATGCACCGTCTGACATGGTTCACTCCGTCATTGCGAGGTCAGGGAAAGCTGGCAGCTTTCCCTTTGACGAAGCGACGCGGCAATCCAGAGGGCCATAAGCGAAGACTGAATTGCTTCGTCGCAAGGGCTCCTCGCAATGACGGCTAGCCCTTCGTAAACTCGTCGGCGCGAAACTGCCGGGCGATCTGGTCGAGCACGGCGTTGACCATGCCGGTCTCGTCGCCCTCGACGAAGGCGTGCGCGACGTCGACATATTCGGAGATGATGACGCGCGCCGGAATGTCCTTGCGGTGCTCCAGCTCGTAGCACCCTGCCCGCATCACCGCGCGCAAAATCGCCTCGATGCGGGCCAGCGGCCAGCCCTTCGACAGCGCGTCGTCGATCAGGGGATCGAGCTTGTTCTGGTCGCGCAGCACGCCCGCTACGACGTCGCGGAAGAACGCTTCCTCGGCCGGCAGATACTGGTCGCCCTCGACCTCGTTGCCGAGCCAGTGGCTCTCGAACTCGGCGAAAATGTCGTTGATCCCCGCGCCGCCGATATCCATCTGGTACAGCGCCTGCACGGCAGCGAGACGAGCCGCGCCGCGCTTGTTGGCCTTCTTCTCGGCCGGCTTGGCGGCGGGTTTCTTGGATGCGGCCTTCTTGATCTCTGCCATCGCTCAGCTCGTCGCCAGACGGCGTTTGATGCGCAGCATCGCCAGCGCGGCCCGCGCGGCGTCGCCGCCCTTGTTCAGCTCGTCGGCGCGGGCGCGCGCCCAGGCCTGCTCGTCATTATTGACGGTGATGATGCCATTGCCGAGCGGCAAGCGCCTGTTGACCGCCAGATCCATCAAGCCGCGCGACGATTCCATCGAGACGATCTCGAAATGGATGGTCTCGCCGCGCACCACGCAGCCTAGCGCGATCGCCGCGTCATAGGGCTCGTCGTTCTTCTCGGCGGCATCCAGCGCGATGGCGATCGCGGCCGGGATCTCCAGCGCACCGGGAACGGTGAGGACGGTGTGGTGCACGCTGGCGGCTTCAAGCTCGCGCACCGCCCCGGCCAGCAGCGCATCCTGGATATCGTCGTAGAAGCGTGCCTCGACAATCAGCACGCGCGCGCCGGAAATGTCGGTCTGGTCGTGCAAGGGGGCGCGTCGCGCGTCTGCCATCGTATTCCGTCTCGAATTGTTTGATTGCGCAGGGTTTTAGGCGCAGCGGCGGCATAAGCCAAGAGCCGAGGCGTCGGCGCGCTATTTCATTTCCGTCAGCCGCGCCGCATAGCGCGCCATCTGGTCGACTTCGAGATTGACCTCGTCGCCCGCCTGCCAGTCGCCAACCGTCGTCACGGTCAGCGTATGCGGGATGATCAGCACCGAAAATGTCACGTCGTCGACGGTATTCACGGTCAGCGATGCGCCATCCAGCGTTACCGAGCCCTTGGTGGCGATGAAGCGTGCCAGCTCGCGGCTGGTGCGCAGCGTGAAGCGCGCCATGTCCGGCAGCTCTTCGCGCGCGACGATGGTGGCGATGCCGTCGACATGGCCGGAGACGATGTGGCCGCCGAGTTCGTCGCCGATCTTCAGCGCACGCTCAAGATTGAGCCGGGTACCCGCCTTCCAGTGCTTCGCGGTGGTCAGGCCGAGCGTCTCGGCGCCGGCATCGACCTCGAACCAGGTGCGGTTGCCGGCCGTGCCGGAGCCGGTCACGGTCAGGCAGACGCCGTTGTGCGAGATCGAGGCGCCGTCCACGATGCTGCTCTGGTCGTAGTGGCTGAGCACGCGCAGCCGGTGCAACTGGCCCTGCGCTTTCGGCGTCAGGGTCTCGATTTCGCCGATGTCGGTGACAATGCCGGTAAACATTTATGCACGCTCATAGATCGTGAGGGTATCATTCTGCAGGGCTTCGCTAGCACGAGCCTTGAAGCGCGGCGACCCGGTGATCGCCGATAGCGGCATTGCGTCCAGCGCCGGCACGCCGCCCTCGCCGATCTCGCGGGCGCCGCGAAACAGCAAGACCTCGTCGACCAGATCGGCTGCCACGAACGATGCCGCGATCCTGGCGCCGCCCTCGACCAGCAGCCGTGTGATCCCCCGGCCCGCCAGCGCGTGCAGCACCGCCGGCAGATCCAGCCCCGCCGGGGAGGTAATGACCGGCGCCCGGATCACCTGGGCGCCGGCGGCTTGCAGCAGCATCGCCGCGGGCGCCTCCGAAAGGCTTGAGGTCACCACCCATAGCGGATGCGCGCGCGCCGAATGCACGAGTTTGGTCTTGCCCGGCAGCCGCAGCGCGCGGTCGAGTACCACCCGAACCGGCGAGCGCGCGGCCATGCCGGGCAGCCGGCAGGTCAGCTCCGGATCGTCGGCAAGCACGGTGCCGATACCGACCAGCACCGCGTCGCATTGCGCGCGCAGCAGATGCACGCGCGCGCGCACGGCCTCGCCGGTCACCGCGAAAGGCTTATGCCCGGCCGCCCCGATCATGCCGTCCGGCGATACTGCGAGTTTCAGGATCACGTGCGGGCGGTGGTCGCGGATGCGGCGGAAATGTCCGGCATGGTCGCGCGCGGCATCCTCCGCGCAGAGTCCGGTATCGACCCGGATGCCGGCGGCGCGCAGTCGGGCATGTCCCTGCCCGGCCACTTCCGGATTGGGATCCTCGATCGCTGACACCACCCGGGCAATGCCCGCCGCGATAATGGCATCCGCGCAGGGCGGCGACTTGCCGAAATGCGAGCACGGCTCCAGCGTCACATACAGCGTCGCGCCGCGGGCGGCGTCGCCGGCCTGCGCCAGCGCCACCGGCTCGCCATGCGGCCGGCCGCCGGGCTTGGTCCAGCCGCGGCCGAGGATCACGCCGTCCTTGACAATCACCGCGCCGACGGCAGGGTTGGGCCAGGTGCGCCCCTGCCCGCGACGGCCGAGCGTCAGCGCGAGCTGCATGAAGCGGCGGTCGGCGGCCTTCGCCTCATTGGATTTTTCGGCATACTGGTCTTCCAGGATGCGAAAGATCATTTGCGCAACGGGATCGGCTTGGGTTCGTTCTTGAGGTCTTCCTCGCCAGACAATTCGCCGAGCACTGCCTCGAAATCCTTGGCCTCGCGAAAATTGCGGTACACCGAGGCGAAGCGGACATAAGCGACATCATCGACGCCGCGCAGGTGCTCCATCACGATCTCGCCGATCGTCTCGGAGGAGATCTCGGCCTCGCCGCCGCTTTCCAGTTCGCGCACGATCGCCGACACCATCTTCTCGACCCGCTCCGGATCGACCGGCCGCTTGCGCAGACTGATCTGCAGCGATCGCACCAGCTTGTCACGATCGAACGGCACGCGGCGGCCGGCGCGCTTTATCACCGTCAACTCGCGCAGCTGCACCCGCTCGAAGGTGGTGAAGCGGAAATTGCAGGTGATGCAGACCCGCCGCCTGCGGATGACGGCGGAATCTTCCGTGGGACGCGAGTCCTTGACCTGCGTATCCAGGCTATTGCAGTTCGGACAACGCATTCCAAAGACCCTTAGTGGACGGACTTACTGATAGATCGGGAAACGGTCGGTAAGTGCCTTGACGCGTTCCTTGACGGCGGCCTCGACCAGCGGCGCGGTGCCGTCGCCGGACTGCGCCACCGCGCTCAGCACTTCGGCGATCATCTCGCCGGTCTGCTTGAACTCGGCGATGCCGAAGCCGCGCGTGGTGGCCGCCGGCGTGCCGAGACGGATGCCCGACGTGACCCACGGCTTCTCGGGGTCATAGGGCACGCCGTTCTTGTTACAGGTGATGCCGGCGCGAACCAGCGCCTTCTCCGACACGTTGCCTTTCAGGCCCTTGGGTCGCAGGTCGACCAGCATCAGATGGTTGTCGGTGCCGCCGGAGACGATGTCGTAGCCCTGCGCGCGCAGCGTTTCGGCCAGCGCGCGGGCATTCTCGACGACGTTCTTGGCGTAGACCTTGAAGTCCGGCTGCAGCGCCTCCTTGAAGGCCACGGCCTTGGCGGCGATGACATGCATCAAGGGCCCGCCCTGCAGGCCCGGGAAGATCGCCGAATTGAACTTCTTGGCCAGCGCCTCGTCATTGGTGAGAATCAACCCGCCGCGCGGGCCGCGCAGCGACTTGTGCGTGGTGGTGGTGGTGACGTGGGCGTAAGGCACCGGCGAGGCATGCACGCCGCCGGCGACGAGGCCGGCGAAATGAGCCATGTCGACCAGCAGGTAGGCGCCGACGCTGTCGGCGATCTCGCGGAAGCGCTTGAAGTCCCAGCTACGCGAATAGGCCGAGCCGCCGGCAATGATCAGCTTCGGCTTGACCTCCTCGGCCTGCCTGGCGATGGCATCCATGTCGAGCAGCTGGTCGTCCTGCCGCACGGTGTAGTGCGCCGGCTTGAACCACTTGCCGGACATGTTGACCGGCGAGCCGTGCGTCAGATGGCCGCCGGCGGCGAGGTCGAGGCCCATGAAGGTGTCGCCGGGCTGCAACAGCGCCAGGAACACCGCCTGGTTCATCTGGCTGCCGGAGTTTGGCTGCACATTGGCAAAGCCGGCGCCGAACAGCTTCTTGGCGCGCTCGATCGCCAGGTTCTCGGCGATATCGACGAACTCGCAGCCGCCATAATAGCGCGCGCCCGGATAACCCTCGGCATATTTGTTGGTCATCACCGAGCCCTGCGCTTCCATCACGGCGCGGCTGACGATGTTCTCCGAGGCGATCAGCTCGATCTCGTGGCGCTGGCGGCCAAGCTCGCCCTTGATCGCCGCGGCGATCTCCGGATCGGTGTCGGCGATGGTGGCGGTGAAGAACGAGTCGGGCGCGGAAGCGCTGTGGGCCGAAGACGTCATGGGCGAATATCTCCACCGCCGCAGCCTGTTGCAGGGTACGGGCGGTCACGGGTGGCGATCAGAAGCGGCGCGCGCGGAATACCATATCTGGCCGGTTTGGCCAAGGTTTTGAGCCGAACGGGCAAGATTTAGGCAGGTGGTACGCCTGTAGCCCGGATAAGGCGACGACATCCGGGCTACGGACTTACATATTCAGGGCGATGCCGTAGGCATCCAGCACGGCTTCCTTCATCGTCTCCGAGATCGTCGGATGCGGGAAGATGGTGTGGAACAGCTCTTCCTCGGTGGTTTCGAGGTTCATCGCGACGACAAAGCCCTGGATCAGCTCGGTGACTTCGGTGCCGACCAGATGCGCGCCGAGGAGCTGGCCGGTCTTCTTGTCGAAAATCACCTTGGCCATGCCCTGGTCCTCGCCCATCGCGATCGCCTTGCCGTTGGCCGTGAACGGGAAGCGGCCGACGCGGATCTCGCGGCCGCTCTCCTTGGCTTTCGCCTCGGTGAGGCCGACGGAGGCGATCTGCGGGTGGCAGTAGGTGCAGCCGGGAATGAGCAGCTTGTCCATCGGGTGCGGGTGCAGGCCCTTGATGGCCTCGACGCAGATCACGCCCTCATGCTCGGCCTTGTGCGCCAGCATCGGGGGACCGGCGACGTCGCCGATGGCGTAGATGCCGGGCACGTTGGTCTTGCCGTAACCGTCGATCACGATGCAGCCACGCTCGGTTTTCACGCCGAGCTTCTCGAGGCCGAAGCCCTCGATGTTGCCGACCACGCCGACCGCGGAAATCACCCGGTCGAACTCCTGCGTCACCGGCTTCTTGCCATCGTCGATGGTGGCGACGACACTGTCGGCCTTCTTGTCGAGCTTGGTCACCTTGGTGTTGACGAGCATCTTGATGCCCTGCTTCTCGAACTGCTTGCGCGCAAAGGCGGCGATCTCGGCGTCCTCCACCGGCAGCACCTGCGGCAGCACTTCGACGACCGTCACGTCGGCGCCCATGGTGCGATAGAACGACGCGAACTCGATGCCGATCGCGCCGGAGCCGACCACCAGCAGCGACTTCGGCATGCGGTCGGGGTTCATCGCCTCGAAATAGGTCCAGACCAGCTTCTTGTCGGGCTCGAGACCCGGCAGCACCCGCGGTCGCGCGCCGGTGGCGACGATGATGTGCTTGGCGGTGTAGCTGCCCTCGCCCAGCGAGCCCTTCGGCGCCTCGGCCTCGGCCTTCTTCACGGTGAACTTGCCCGGCGCGTCCAGCGTGGCATCGCCCCAGATGATGGCGATCTTGTTCTTCTTCATCAGATATTCGACGCCGCCATTGAGCCGCTTCACGACGCCGCGCGAGCGCGCGATCACCGCCTTGATGTCGAACGAGATGTTGTCGCAGGACAGGCCATAGTCCTTGGCATGCTGCATGTAGTGATAGATCTCCGCCGAGCGCAGCAGCGCCTTGGTCGGAATGCAGCCCCAGTTGTTGCAGATGCCGCCGAGATGCTTCTTCTCGACGATCGCCGTCTTGAAGCCGAGCTGCGCGGCGCGGATCGCCGTCACATATCCGCCGGGACCGGATCCGATCACGACGACGTCAAAAGAATTATCGGCCATGTTCTTCTCTGCTCTTTCTTCCCTCTCCCCTTGTGGGAGAGGGGGGATGCGCGCCGCCAGGCGCGCAGACGGGTGAGGGGGAGGTCGAGGCGACGTCGATGATCATTTCGAGTACCGCCTGCGGCCGCGCCAGAACGTCGTTATTCCAGAAACGTAAAACGCGAAAACCGCGCTCCGACGAATCGTAGTCGCGCCGCTTGTCGTCTTCGCTTTCCGCATGCTGGCTACCATCGGCTTCGACAACCAAACGATGTTCGAACGATACGAAATCAACGATCCAGGGGCCAATCGGTACCTGACGGCGAAATTTCAAACTTGCAAGGCGGCGAGAACGTAGCAGTCGCCACAGTTGTTTCTCCGCCTCGGTCGCATTGGCGCGGAGGGTCTTGGCGAAGGTGCGTTTCTGCTTCGGTACGGCTTGGCGCATACCCCTCACCCGTCTCGACCGCTACGCGGTCGATCCACCCTCTCCCACCCGGCGAAGCTTCGCTTCGCCTTGGGGAGAGGGAAGGAAGACAGAACTACACCACCATCATCACCGGATTTTCGATCAGTCTCTTGAACGCCGTGATCAGTTCGGCGCCGAGCGCGCCGTCGATGGCGCGGTGGTCGCAGGACAGCGTGACGCTCATCATCGTCGCGGCCACGATCTGGCCGCCGCGCACCACCGCGCGCTCCTCGCCGGTGCCGACCGCCAGGATTGAGGACTGCGGCGGATTGATCACGGCGGTGAAGTCCTTGATGCCGAACATGCCGAGATTGGACACCGAGGTCGCGCCGCCCTGATATTCGTTCGGCTTCAGCTTCTTGGACCTGGCGCGTGCGGCCAACTCCTTCATCTCGTTGGAGATCGCCGAAATCGACTTGATCTCGGCCTGGCGGATGATCGGCGTGATCAGGCCGAACGGCAAAGCGACAGCGACGCCGATGTCGGAATGCTTGTGACGGAGCATCGCGGATTCCGTCCACGACACGTTGGCTTCCGGCACCTTCTGCAGCGCGACCGCCATGGCCTTGATGACGAAATCGTTGACCGACAATTTGTAGAGCGGCTTGCCGTCCTTGTCCTTGCCGGCGGCGGCGTTGATTTCCTCGCGCGCGGAGGAGAGCTTGCCGAGATCGCAATCGACGGTGAGATAAAACGTCGGCATCGAATTGACGGCCGCGGTCAGACGCTGGGCGATGGTCCGGCGCATCGAATCGTGCGGCACGCTCTCGTAGTCGCCCTGCTGGTACAGGCCGAGAATTTGCTGATCGGACATCGCCGGCGCGATAGCGCCGCCGGGCGCGACGGTCGGCAAGGCCGGCGACGCGCCAGCCGCCGGAGCCTTCAGGCCGCCGCCAGTCTTGGCCTTCTCGACGTCGGCCTTGATGACGCGGCCGTGCGGGCCGGAGCCATTGATGCGGCCGATCTCGATGCCGGCGTCCTTGGCCAGACGCTTGGCCAGGGGCGATGCAAACACGCGATCGCCAGTCAGGCCGTTGGTGACGACATTGCCGGCTGAAGCCGGTGCTGCAGCCTTGGCCGGCGCGGGCGCTGCAGCCTTCTCGGCGGGTGCCGGCGCTGCGGCGGACTTTGGCGCTTCCTTGGCGGCTTCCTTTGGCGCTTCGGCGGCAGCTGCAGGCTTCGGCTTCTCGGTCGAGCCGCCTGCCCCAGCCGCCTTCACGTCCTCGCCGTCGGTGGCCAGCACCGCGATGATCGCATTCACCGCCACGTCCTGGGTGCCTTCCGGCACCAGGATTTTCGCGATCGTGCCCTCGTCGACGGCTTCGACTTCCATCGTCGCCTTGTCGGTCTCGATCTCGGCGATCACGTCGCCGGACTTGACCGCGTCGCCCTCTTTCTTGAGCCACTTGGAGAGGTTGCCCTTCTCCATCGTGGGCGACAGCGCGGGCATCAGAATGTTGATTGGCATTGTCAGTGACCTTGTTGCGACCGCGTCGTGGTGTTGCCCACGTCGGTCGGCCGCGCGATTTCAGCGTCAAACATATCGACGATGCGCGCCAGCGCCTCGTCCTCGGAATAGTCGCTCTCGCGCGCATAAGCGCGCGCGGCGTGGCGGGCGATGTCGACCAGCAGCATGCCCCACATGTCGGGCTCCTCGAAGGCGCGGGTGAACGCGATCGACAGGCCACCGTCGACCACGAAGGCGCGAAGCACCTCGACGGCCTCTTCGCGGCCGACGACATCGGGGGGAAGCGGCTGTTCCTTGGGCCCGGCCATCAGATCACCGATAGCAGACGGCTTTGGCGGCCGTGACGACATCGGCGACCGACGGCAGCGCGAGCTTTTCGAGATTGGCGGCGTAGGGCATCGGCACGTCCTTGCCGGAGACACGGCCGACCGGCGCGTCGAGATAGTCGAACGCCTGCTCCATGATGCGGGCGGCGACTTCGGCGCCGACGCCGGACTGCTGCCAGCCCTCCTCCACCGTCACCGCGCGGCCGGTCTTCTTGACCGACTCGATGATGGTTTCAGTGTCGAGCGGACGCAGCGTGCGCAGGTCGATCACCTCCGCCTCGATGCCTTCCTTGGCGAGTTCTTCGGCGGCCTTCAGCGCGTAGTTCATGCCGTTCGACCACGAGATCAAGGTGACGTCCTTGCCCTTGCGGGCGATCTTCGCCTTGCCGATCGGCACAATGTAGTCGTCAAGCTTCGGCACTTCGCCGGTGTGGCCGTAGAGCATCTCGTTTTCGAGGAACACCACGGGGTTCTTGTCGCGGATCGCGGATTTCAACAGGCCCTTGAAGTCGGCCGCGGTGTGCGGCGCGACCACCTTGAGGCCGGGGATCTGCGAGTACCAGGCCGAGTAGTCCTGGCTGTGCTGCGCGCCGACGCGGGCGGCGGCGCCGTTGGGGCCGCGGAACACGATCTGCGCGGTCATCTGGCCGCCCGACATGTACAGCGTCTTGGCGGCAGAGTTGATGATCTGGTCGATCGCCTGCATGGCGAAGTTGAAGGTCATGAACTCCACGATCGGCTTCAGCCCGGACATCGCCGCACCGACGCCGACGCCGGCAAAGCCGTGTTCGGTGATCGGGGTGTCGATGACGCGGCGGGCGCCGAATTCCTGCAGCAGGCCCTGGGTGACCTTGTAGGCGCCCTGATACTCGGCGACTTCCTCGCCCATGATGAAGACGTCTTCGTCACGGCGCATCTCTTCGGCCATCGCGTCGCGCAGCGCTTCGCGGATGGTCATGGTCACCATCTCGGTGCCTTCCGGAATTTCCGGATCCTGCTCGATGACCGAGACCGGCGCGGTAGGAGCCGTAGCAGGTTCTTCCTTCGGTGCAGGCGCGGACTTGGCGTCGGCCGCCGGCGGCGCGGACTCTGCGGCCTGCTCCTGCTTGGCAGGTGCCGGCTCGGCGGAAGCATCCTCGCCGTCAGCCAGAATGGTGGCGATCGGCGTGTTGACCGCGACGTCTTGGGTGCCTTCGGCGACCAGGATCTTGCCGAGCGTGCCCTCGTCGGTCGCCTCGACTTCCATCGTCGCTTTATCGGTCTCGATTTCGGCGATCACGTCGCCGGACTTGATGACATCGCCTTCCTTCTTCAACCACTTGGAGAGGTTGCCCTTCTCCATGGTCGGGGACAGCGCGGGCATCAGCACTTGAATGGCCATAGTAACTCCAGATCGACTGTAAGCTGCGCGCTTAGCGATAAATATCGGTGTAAAGTTCGGACGCATCCGGCTCGGGATCGTGCTGCGCGAACTCCGCCGCTTCATTGACGATGTCGCGGACTTCCGCGTCGATCGCCTTGAGATCCGCCTCGGAGACCTTCTCCGCCAGCAGGCGGTTGCGGACCTGCTCGATCGGGTCCTGGTCGTGGCGGACTTTGTCGACTTCCTCGCGGGTGCGGTACTTGGCGGGATCCGACATCGAATGGCCGCGGTAACGATAGGTCTGCATCTCCAGAATGTAGGGACCCTTGCCTTCGCGACACCAGGCAACCGCCTTGTCGCCGGCGGCCTTGACGGCGCGAACATCCATGCCGTCGACCTGCTCGCCGGGAATGTTGAACGAGATGCCGCGCTTCGAGAAGTCGGTCTGCGCCGAAGAGCGCATCACCGAGGTACCCATCGCGTAGCGGTTGTTCTCGATGATGTAGATCACCGGCAGCTTCCACAGCTCCGCCATGTTGAAGCTCTCATAGACCTGGCCCTGGTTCGAAGCGCCGTCGCCGAAGTAGGCAAGGCTTACGAAATCATTGCCGCGGTAGCGGTTGGCGAAAGCGAGGCCCGTGCCGAGCGACACCTGCGCGCCGACGATGCCGTGTCCGCCGAAGAAATTCTTCTCCCGGCTGAACATGTGCATCGAGCCGCCCTTACCCTTGGAATAGCCGCCGCGGCGTCCCGTGAGTTCGGCCATGACGCCCTTGGCGTCCATGCCGCAGGCCAGCATGTGGCCGTGGTCGCGGTAGCCGGTGATCACCTGATCGCCCTGCTTCAGCGCCATCTGCATGCCGACGACGATGGCCTCCTGGCCGATATACAGATGACAGAAGCCGCCGATGGCGCCCATGCCGTAAAGCTGCCCGGCCTTCTCCTCGAAACGCCGGATCAGCAGCATGTCGCGCAGCGCCTGCATCTCCTGCTCGCGTCTGAAATCGGGCGGTGACGACTGGGTGGCGCCATTGCCCGTTGCCTGCCCTGCGGGAGCGACGCTTTTCTTCGGTGCGGCCATAAGGATTCCGGATGCGAGAGTGAATGGCCCTCTCTACTCCATCATTCTGCGGTGTGAAAGGACCGGGCATCGCGGGTGATGGTAGCTGACGTCATAAAACCCTTATATCGCAGTGCAATACGCGCAACTTTCGAAAGCGAATGGCAGCCGTTTTGTAATATGCGGGATGGATCCGGATAGGTGTTCTTAGATGCGGCGAGTGGCAGCGACGCCGCCCATCTCATTGGCGCTCGGTTGTTGCCCCATTGGGCTGTTTTCGATGAGCAGAATCGGCAGCGCCCTGGCCGCCGCCCGTGCCACTGCTACGACGCGATCCTCGCTCATGCCTTCGCGTGCGCTGGCAGATAGTCCGGACATCGTGCTGGCGACGAAGTCCGTCACCGCATCGGCCGCGTCCGGGTTCGATAGCGCCACGAAGACGCGGATGTGACTACGCTTATGTTGCGCGCTGCGACGGGCGAGATTGGCGCTCTCGTCGTCATCGCCACCGCGCGCGGCTTCCAGCACGAGACAGCCGCGTTGTTGAGGATCGCGCGCATAGGTTTGCGCCGCGCGCTCCAGCAGATCGGCAAGCGCTTCTGCGGCCGACCGCCCGGGACGCAGTATGTCTTCGAGCGCGAGCACGGACTGCGAGTAGCGTTCGAGGATGCGCGCGAAGTAGCCGGCCTTGCTGCCGAAGGTCCGGTAGAAACTCGTGGGCTTGATGCCGAGCGCCTCGGTCAGCGCGGCGAGCCCGACCGCATTATAGCCCCGCGCGTGGAACAGGCGCTGGCCCGTTTCGAGCGCGGTCTCGATTTCGAAGCCCCTCGGCCGCCCGCGGAGCGACAATACTTTAGTGATCACTTACATATTCTCGCTCAATTTTTCGTTATCCACATTTATAGTGCTCACTAACAAATCGCAATGACGCATGTTTGAGATGATTTCCACGATACCACCGGTAGTGAGCGAACCGCACCTAATCAGGCGTTAATGACGTGATTAACGTATTGCCGGCATATCGGTGGAAATAGGGGCCAGGCGCGCAGCCGATCCCCGAATTCACCCGCAAGACAACGCTGCCGACCCTTAGTTGCGCTGGCGGATGACTTTGACGAGATCGCGCGGATGGGCGTAGTCGAGCTGGAATCGGACGCGCTCGTCGAGCATGTCGGGATCGAGGCCGCTGGAGCGCAGCGACGACACGCGCAACTCGCCCTCGGCACGTTCCTTCTTCAGCCGCACCAGCTCCGAGGTCAGCGCGATGATTTCCTGGTCGAGTTCGCCGCGGGCGGTCAGGCCGTATTTCCCGGTATAGGCGTTGACGCCGAAATAGCCGATCATCATCGCCGCCAGCGCATAGAGCGCGAGCCCGGTGAGCAGGGATTTCAGGCGGGTGTGCTTGACCATGCCCGAACATGCGACGGCCCGGTTAAGGCGAGGCTAACAACCGGGCCGCGGCGTTGGTGGTATTGGCTTATTTCTTCTGCTTTTCGACCCAGGCGGCGAAGGCGTCGATATAGGCCTGCATCACCGGGCGGATCGTTTCCTTGATGATCTCGCCTTTCTCGTCAAACGCATCGCCGACCATGTTCAGATAGATTTCCGGCTGCTGCAGGATCGGACCGGTGATCCCCGGCAGGATGCGCTTCAGGTCCATCGCAGCGTTGACGCCGCCCTGCGGACCGGGCGAGGAGACGACGATGCCGGTCGGCTTGCCAAGGAACGAACTCTTGCCATAGGGGCGCGAGCCGACGTCGATGGCGTTCTTCAGCACGCCCGAGGTGGCGCGGTTGTATTCCGGGGAGACGAAGATCACCGCGTCGGAGGCCTGGATGGTCTCGCGGAACTTGACCCAGTCGGCCGGGGGGCTGGCTTCCAGATCCTGGTTGAAGAAGGACAGGCCTTCCAGCGTCACGATGTTGAGCTTGAGCGAGGCCGGGGCCAGCTTGGACAACGCCTGGGCGATGCGGAGCGAGAATGACTGCTTGCGCAGGCTGCCGACGACGACGGCAACGGTGTGGGTAGCCATGGAAATTCCTTTGATGGACTGCGTCGGGAAAGCGACCGGGAACCTCTCGCTCATCCCTGAACAAGATGCAAGTGCATGAATTTGGCAAGCGCGCCGTTCGCTGCCGGAAAGCCCACCTATCTGCGGGCTGCATTAAACACTTCTACGTTATAGGCACCGGCATCAGCTTAGCAGCTATGTTAGCGCGCCCGGACGCGGCCAGAGTTGGGGGATGACTTCATGACCATCGAATTCCTGATTACCTCGCTGATCGTAGTGGCCTCGCCCGGCACCGGCGCGCTGTACACCCTGGCAGCCGGCTTTTCGCGCGGCGCACGCGCCAGCATCGTCGCCGCCTTCGGCTGCACCCTGGGCATCGTCCCACACATGGCGGCGGCGATCCTCGGCGTAGCGGCGCTGCTTCATGCCAGCGCGCTGGCGTTCCAGATTTTCAAATATGTCGGCGTCGCCTATCTGCTATACATGGCGTGGAACACGCTGCAGGAACATGGCCCGCTCAAGGTCGAGAAAGACGTCGATGCCCGCTCGGCGCGGCAGGTCACCGTGACAGCGATACTGATCAACATCCTCAACCCGAAACTGTCGATCTTCTTCCTCGCCTTCCTGCCGCAATTCATCCGTACCGACGAGGCCCACGCGTTGTCTCAAATGCTGCTGCTGAGCGCTGCATTCATGGCGATGACATTTGTGGTGTTTGCGATTTACGGCCTGTTCGCTGCCGCGATCCGCGACCACATCATCTCGCGCCCGCGCGTTTTGACCTGGATGCGCCGTAGCTTCGCGGCGGCCTTCGCGGCGCTCGGCGCCAAGCTGGCATTCGCGGAGCGTTAGTAGCGCCCTACTCCAGCCGCTCCAGATCGCGCAGGGTCGGAAACAGCTTCATCCAGAGCAGCGCGACCGCGACCGTGCCGATGCCACCCAGCAGCGCCGCCGGCATGGTGCCGAACAGAGCCGCGGTGAGGCCGCTCTCGAACTGACCGAGCTGGTTGGAGGCGTTGATGAACAGATAGTTCACCGCGCCGACCCGGCCGCGCATCTCGTCGGGCGTCTGCAATTGCACCAGCGACACCCGGATCACGACGCTGACCGTATCGGCCGCGCCCATGATGGCGAGAGCGATCAGCGACAGCCAGACCCATTCGGAGACTGCGAACACCGAGGTCGCCAGACCGAACACGATCACCGCCTGAAACATCCGCATGCCCACGCGGCGCTTGATCGAGGTGCGCGCCAGCACCACCGTCATCAGCAGCGCGCCGACCGCCGGCGCTGCGCGCAGAATACCGAGGCCCCACGGGCCGGTCTGCAGGATGTCGCGGGCATAGATCGGCAGCAATGCCACGGCGCCGCCGAGCAGCACCGCGAACAGGTCGAGCGAGATGGTGCCGAAGATCGCCGGGTTGCGGCGGACGAAGCCGACGCCGGCGAACATCGCGCGCAGGCTCGGCGGATCGCCGGCGACGACCTGGCGCTCGAGCTTGATCGCGCTGTTGAGCAGGCCGCCGAGTACCCAGAAGCCGGCCATCAGAGCATAGGGCAGACCGGGCGACACGGCGAAGGCAACGCCGCCCAGCGCCGGGCCGCCGATCGTCGCCAGCTGGTAGATGCCGGTGGTCAGTGCGGTCGCCTTCTGCATGGTGCCGTCGGGTGCGACGGCCGGCAGCAGCGCCGCGCCGGCCGGGCTTTCAAAGGCTGTAGCCGCGCCGAACACGGCCACCGCAGCAAAGATTTCCGGCACGGTGATCCAGCCGGCAAAACTGCCCCAGGCCAGATAGGCCGCGGCCAGCCCCTGCGCGATCTGGCAGAGCTGCACGACGCGGCGACGATCGTAACGGTCCGCGGCGTGGCCGCCGGCAAACACCAGCAGCAGCATCGGCAGGAACTGGACGAGGCCAACCATGCCGAGCTGGAACGCGCTGCCGGTCAGGTCGTAGATCTGCCAGCCGACAGCGACCGCTGCGATCTGCGAGGAGAACCGCGAAAAACTGCGCGACGCCACGTAGAACGCGAACGGCGGATGGCGCAGTAGCAGGCTGGCGCCATCCGGCACGATCGCAGCGATGGGGGCCGAGGTTGGTGGAACGGCGGAGGTCATCCCGCCTTGTTCGGATTGATCAGATACTTGGTGCCGGTGGCGCGCTTGGCATAAGCATGAAGGTTGTCGATATCGAGCACTTCCTGCAGCGAGATCACCTTGCTGTAATGGCTGGCGAAGGTGGTCTTCAGTTCGGCGACGACGCGGGCGCGCAACCTTGCAGCGTCGGCCTGGCCGATCTTCTGCAGGAACGGAAACAGCAGCCAGCCGCCCATGCCCCAGGCCATGCCGAAGGTCGGCGAGAATTCGATCGGCTTGGATTCCAGCCGGCCGTAGACATAGACCTGCTTGTGGGTGGTCGAGCCGTAGCGGCTGTATTCCTTCATCGCCTTGACGGCCATGACTTCCATCGCGGTCAGGATCTGGCCCTGCAGTCTGCCGCCGCCGGTAGCGTCGAACGCGATCGTCGCGCCGGTGGCGATCAATGCTGCGACCAGATCGTCCATGAAGCTCGCCGACTGAGAATTGCAGACGTATTTGGCGCCGAGGTCGCGCAGCAGTTTTTCCTGCTCCTCGCTGCGCACGATGTTGACGAGGTCGATACCGTCCTTGAGGCAGATCTTGTTGAGCATCTGGCCGAGGTTGGAGGCCGCTGCGGTATGCACCAGCGCCTTGTGCCCTTCGCGCTTCATGGTCTCGACCATGCCGAGCGAGGTCAGCGGGTTGACGAAGCAGGATGCGCCCTCGGCGGCGGTGGTGCCGTCCGGCAGCGGCAAGCAGGCGGCGACCTTCATGGTGCGATACTGCGCGTACATCTCGCCGCCGATCATTGCGACCGTCTTGCCGAGCAAAGCCTGCGCCTCCGGCGACGAGCCGGCCTTGATGACGGTACCGGCGCCCTCGTTGCCGACAGCCATCGATTCATCGAGCCGCCCGCCCATCGCCTTCATCGCCACCTGCGGCACGGTGGCCTTCACCACCACGGCATCGCCGGTCCCGGTGGCCTTGGCGGTGGCGGGATCGGCGGCGCCGATAAGCAGACCGAGATCGGAGGGGTTGATCGGCGAGGCCTCGACGCGGACGACGACTTCATCGGCGGCCGGCTCCGGGATCGTGACCGGCTTGAGCGACAGCTCGAGTTCGCCGGCCGAGGTGATGAGGGAGCGCAGTTGCAGTCCGGTGGTGACGTCGACGCTCATGGTTTTTTCCTCTGAATTTCTTGTTTGCCGGCGTTAGTAAATGCCGGGGATAATGCGCTTGGTCTCGCGCATATAGGTACGATAATCCTCGCCGAAAGCCTCGATCAGCATCCGCTCCTCGAAGTCGATCCGGGTGAAGAACAGAATGCCGATCGCCACCAGTCCGCTCATGGCCGCCATCGTGTTCGGCAGCAGCAGCGCCTGCGCCAGCGCCCACAGCCAGAACGAGGTGTACATCGGGTGCCGGATCCGGCTGTAGACGCCGTTGCGCACGATCTGGTGGCCCTCGCGGATTTCGAGGCTGGCCGACCACTGCCGTCCAAGATCCTCGTGCGAACGCCGGAATAGCCAGAGCGACAACAGAAACACCGCCGCCCCGACGGTCACCGCGGCGTAGCTGAGATCATAGTTGAGCGCGGACGGCCAGCCGGTGGAAAGCCAGATGACGGGCACCACGACCAAGCCGAAGGTCGCCACCGCCAGCAGGATGCGCTCGCGACTCCAGCCGTGGCTGCGCACCGTCGCCGTACGCCTTGCCTTGCGGGCGTACGGAAAGCGGATCACGAACCAGGCGATCACGCCAAGGGTCCACACGCAAATTCCGAGCTGTGAAGCAGTCATATCTTTCCGTTCCGGCCATCACCCGGCATGGACGGCTGCCCCGGGCGTCAGCGGTTGTATCACAGGCGCCAGCGGCACGTCCGGCACCAGCAACGCGCCATCCCGCGCGAAGCGGCCGACGCCGCCGTCGGGCGCGGTGATTTCATCGAACGGCAGCGGGCCTGATATCACCATGCAGTAGTCGTATTTCGAGCGCTGGTCGTTGCCCATCACCATCTGGTAATGCATGCGCATGAAGTTGAAGCGGTGCCGCTTGAACGAGGCCGGATCCATCATGTTGTGCATCTGCACGCGACGGATGTTCGGCCGGCCATCGCCGCGCTCATGGCCGACGCGCTTCAAGGTGACGGGATCGAAGCGGTAGAAACTGATCGCGTCGTCGCGGGCGTGGTATTCCGCCCAGCGGATCTCGGTCGCTTTGGCCACCGCCTGCGTCGCGGCGCGGACGCGGCTGCCCGCCGGATGCAGCGCAAACTTCGGGATCGTCGCGCCTACGGTGAGCACGTTGATGGTCGGGCCATGCCGCGCCAGATCCGGATCGATTTGCAGCGCGCGGGACACCGTCTCCATTACCAGCGCGGCGCCGAGGCAGTGGCCGACGATGACGATCTCGTCGGCATCGTTGGCGCGGGCGCGCGCGACCAGCGCTTTGGCAAATTCATCGACGCGGGCCTCCATCTTGGGGCGCTGGCCGTAGACGTACTGCCGCGAAAAAATCCAGTCGTCGAATACATGGTTGATCGGCTTCTTCCAGCCGAGCCAGCGCAGCAATACGGCGAACACCGCAAGCGCGATCAACGCGCCGGCGACCCACGCCCCTGCCCCGTGCAGCCCTGCCAGCCGGGTCACGCCGAAACCGAGACCGGCGCCGACCAGCGCAAAGCCGGTTACCCACAGATAGGGAAACAGAAAGAAGCCGGCATACTTCCAGCTCGATTTGATAAAGCGGAACAGCGTGCCGGTGACGATCCAGTCGATCAGCGTCATCATCGACGCGGCCAGCCGCGAGACCGGGTGGCGCGAATGGTCGGCGAGGATCAGGTCGTCCCAGCGCAGCATCTCGTAGCGGGTATCGGTCGACCAGTTCGGGCCGGAGCTGTGCGCCGACCAGGAAGCACTCACCTCGTTCGACACAATCGGCCCAGAGGCCTGCGCGGACACGTTCCAGGTCTTCGCGAAGCTCGACAGCGAGCGCCGCAACCGCGCCAGCTGCGTGTCGGGCACAATCGGGTCGTAGCCGCCGATGTGGAAGACATGTCGCCGAGCGATCATTGTGCGTGAAATCCCTGTTGCAGCCAGCGTCGGACGGATTCGCCTTGCATAGCAAATTCGCTGGCCTCCACAAACCCGCAAACCGTGGAACCGCGATGTCGCTCACGGGCCACATGCATCATGTTTTGCATCGTTCCGGGCATAACAAAGCGGGCATCGCGGTGCCGGATCATTGACGACAAAGCCGGTTGTCTGAATATGTCCTCGCCATTTCCCCTGTGAGATTAAAGCGATGTCAGCAAGCGGTACCCGACGCCCTTTCCAAAGTTCCATTTACGGTTTTTTGGTGATTCTTCTCACCATGGTTGCATCGCTCTCCATCTGCACGGACGCCGCCGCCGCTGGCGGCAAGCGCCCCGGCCACGTCTACCTGCTGCGCGGCATCCTCAACGTGTTCTCGCTGGGCATGGACCAGCTCGCCTACAAGCTCGAGGCCGTCGGCGTCGCGGCCACCGTCTCTAACCACACGTCGTGGCGCGGGTTGGCCGATGACATGGCCGCGAAGTATCGGGCCGGTAATCGCGAACCGATCATCCTGATGGGACACTCGGCCGGCGCCGACGCCACGATCTCGATCGCACGAAGGCTGCAAGACGCTGGCGTGCCGGTGGCGCTGATCGTCAATTTCGATCCGGTCAGCCCAGACCCGGTGCCGCCGAACGTCAAGCAGGTCGTGAACTATTATGTACCGGCCGGCTGGGGCGCAGCGGTCGCCGCCGACAAGAAATTCAAGGGCCAGCTCGCCAACGTCAACGAAAACGCCACCACCAACCACTTCTCCATCGACAAGGACGACGGTCTACAGCGCCAGACGATCGCCCGCGTGCTGGCCGTGACAGGCGGCGGTGGTGCTCGCCGCGGGCCGGTGAAGAAGAAGCCGGCCCAGCAGATCTCGGCCGCACCCGCGCAGTAGAACATTGCGAAACGAGCGAGCCGCGGCGAGAAATCGTCGCGGCTTTTTTTGCGCGTATCACGCAGACGCTGTCCAGCTCAAACGATCAGCACGTCGTGGGACGTCAGCGGCGCGACCACCCCGGTCAACGTGATCGACGCGTCGTGGCCGAGGTCGATCAGCGTGTCTTGCCCGACCACCTGCACCGAGAGATGGGCGAGATCGACGGCCACCGATGAATCGATCTGGATGACGTCATGGGCGGCGCCCTCGCCGGTCCGGAAATTGTTGATGACATCGTGCCCGGATGGCTGCCTGAAGACGAAAGTGTCGCCGCCGGCGCTGTTCATCACATCGTTGGCCGGCGTTGACGTCAGCGTCACGCCGGAGGTGTAGGCGGTCATGGTGTGGCTGCCGTCGTGGTTGTCGAAGGTCGTGGCCAGCCGCTGCCCGGTCGCGCTGAAATCGTCGTGTCGTGCCGCATAGGCCTGCCCGGTGACACCGAAAATATCCACATGCCGGGTGCCGTCGGCGTGCCGCGCCGTCTCAGTGGCGAGCGTGCCGTCGGCCAGATAGTTCGACTGCAGGAACGATCCGTCCTTCTGCGTCACGGTCTGCTGGTCGAGGTGTCCGCTGCTGTCGTACTGCGCGAGCGTCCGGACGCCGTCGATCATCGTCTGCCGCAACGCCAGCGAACCATCGTCGCGAAATCCTTCGGTCAGCACGCTGATGCCGGCGGCATCGCGAACGACATGCTCCGTTGTATAGGCCTTGCCGACTACATCGTAATTGGTGATGTCGCGCGTGCCATCGACATGACGCTGGATCTCGCTGCTGATTTCGCCGTCCGCGGTAAACGCCGACTGCACCCAGGACCCATTCTTCTGCGTCACGGTCTGCTGGATCAGATGGTCCGAGCTGTCATACCGATCGAGATGGACGACCCCGGCCGCATCCACGGTCTGTCTCATGACACTCGACCCGTCGGCGCGAAAGCCCTCGACCAGGCTGGAATGCCCCGTGGTGTCGATAGTGGCGTGCAGCGACGCGTAGTCCTTGCCGACGATCGCACTGTCATAGACGTCGCGCGTGCCGTCGGCATGGCGGACCGTCTGACCGGTCACATGGCCGGCGCTATCGACCGCGTCGAAATGGAAACGATCACCAGCCAGCGCCGTGGTCAATGGCGGAATGATGCTGTCGGAGCCGACCGTGGCATTGGCAAATTTCAGCACTTCGACATTGCTGATGCGGTCGCTGCCGTCGCGACCGGCAATCCTGTCGGTCACCACGATCGTGGCGCCTTCGAAGCTGACGTCGTAATAGCTGGCATTGCCGGAGAACACGGCCGTATCGATGCCGCCGCCGCCGTCGATCACATCGTTGCCGCCACCGCCGGTGATGACGTCATTGTCGGAGGCCGCGCCGACGAACCAGTCCTGATGCCCGCTGGTGTCGAAACTGATGGTGCGGACATAGAGATCGAACGAGCCGGGCGAACTGGCGTTGGTTGCCTGGGACGGCGACAGCGCCACCCCGTTGATGGCAAAGTCCTTGACGTGCAAAGCGCGCCCGGAGGCCGAGTTGATCAACTCGATGGCAACGCTGCCGACCTGATCGGGGTTGTCGAAGGTCACCGCATAGGTCTGGTAACCCTGGGGATCGGTGGCCGGCGTGAATTCCATCACGCCGGAGACCGCGACGCCGTTGACCAGAATTCGCGCCTGCGCGCCGATCCCTGCGACCACCGAACCGTAGGCGGTGATGGTCACCGTCGTCGTCGTCAGTTTCTCGGTGACATCGGGCCCGCCGACGATGGTGTCGTTGCCGTCGCCGCCGCGGATCAGATCGCCGCCTGCGCCGCCATGGATCGTGTCATTACCCCGGCCGGAATCGATCACGTCGACAATCGACGAGCCGGCAACGACGAGGTCGGGCACGACACCCTTGCCGTTGAAATACTGCGACACGACGTCCTGCGCCGGCTTGCCCTGCACGGAATAGCCGGTCGGGGAATGGTTGCCGTTGAGGTCCCATTGCCAGAACTCGACGCCCTGCAGCCAGTCGCCGCCATGCGCTGTCCAGACCTGGAAGAAGGCGTTGTAGGCATCGGCCTGCTCGGCGAGATCTGCGGGCGCCTTGGACGAACCGCCGCCGGGATTGATCGCCGTGCCGTCGATGCTGCGATAGCCGACCTCGGTCATCAGGATCGGCTTGCCATATTCCAGCGACAGCGAATGCAGGAAATCGACCGGCGATTTGTAATCGAAGGCGGCAGCGTAATACGGATTGAACGGCACCTCGGTCCAGGCATGGACGAGATCGGCCACCGTCGGCGTCGTGCTGGCGGTCAGCGGCGGATAGGTGTTGACGCTGATGGTGTCGAGCTGGCTCCAGAAACTGACCTTGGAGGCCTCGTCGGTGGCCGCCGAATAGGTGAGTTCACCGTGGTAGACCGAGCGAACGGCCGAGATGAGATCGGTCCATTGCGGCAGATACCGCGCGCCCGAGAGTTTGCTCATCTCGTTGCCGATCGCAAAGGTCGCCACGCCGCCCTGCTCCGCGATGTCAGCCAGATGCACGATCTCCGCCTTGTACGACGCGAAGAACGCATCGACGTGGGCGGGCGCAAGGCTGCTCGAGATGGTGCTGTCGAGCCCGGTGATGCCGGCCTTGAGCACGACGTCGAGTCCCGCCGCATGCGCGGCCTGGAATCCGGCGAGAAGGCTGGCATCGCTTTCGGTCTTGTCGGGATGGGCGATGACCGTGCTGCCGGTCTTGCTGTCGGTCCAGATCCGGACCGTCAGCGCGACCGAGTTGGATCCCAGCGCTGCCACGTTCTGGAATGCCTGCGCGGCGGACGCGCTGCCGAACTGGCCGTTCCATTCCGATAGCGCACCAAAACCTTGAACCCGAAAAATCCCCGCCATCGATGCCCTCCATCCCGGTGTGACGGATAGGGTCAGGCCGTGACGTGTTTGTTAAGAGACCAAGGTTCGTTCAAAACAAGTGCGCAGGAAAACGCCTGCAGTTCCGGTGGCGGAACTGCAGGCGTTAGAGTGACGTCTCGATGACGAAACGACGATCGTCGCCGGATAAACGCGTGGCGATTACACGTTCACAGGACGCACGTTACGCGAGCGCCTTCAGCGCGGCGCGGCCGGCATATTTCGCCTGCGTGCCCAGTTCCTGCTCGATGCGCAGCAACTGGTTGTACTTGGCGACGCGATCCGAGCGCGACAGCGAGCCGGTCTTGATCTGCCCGCAATTGCTGGCGACCGCGAGGTCGGCGATCGTGGAGTCCTCGGTCTCGCCGGAGCGATGCGACATCACGGCGGTGTAGCCGGCCTTGTAGGCCATCTCGATGGCCGACAGGGTTTCGGTCAGCGTGCCGATCTGGTTGACCTTGATCAGGATAGAATTGGCGCGACCGTTCTTGATGCCGTCGGCCAGTCGCGTGACGTTGGTGACAAACAGATCGTCGCCGACCAGTTGGCACTTGCTGCCGATCAGGTCGGTCAGTTCCTTCCAGCCGTCCATGTCGTCCTCGGACATGCCGTCCTCGATCGAGACGATCGGATAGCGCGACGCCAGATCGGCGAGGTACTTCGCCTGCTCCGAACCGCTGCGGGTCTTGTTTTCGCCGCCATAGACATAGGCGCCATCCTTGAAGAATTCGGTGGCGGCGCAATCCAGCGCCAGCATGACATCCTTGCCCGCGCTGTAGCCGGCCTTGTTGATGGCGGCCATCACGAAGTCCAGCGCCTCGTCGGCCGACTTCAGATTGGGCGCGAAGCCGCCCTCGTCGCCAACATTGGTGTTGTGGCCGGCCTTCTTCAGCTCGCTCTTCAGCGTGTGGAAGATCTCGGCGCCGCAGCGCAGGCCTTCCGAGAAGGTGGCCGCGCCCACCGGCATGATCATGAATTCCTGGAAGTCGATCGGATTGTCGGCATGCATGCCGCCATTGATGATGTTCATCATCGGCACCGGCAGCGTGCGCGCCGAGGTGCCGCCGACGTAGCGATACAGCGGCATGTCGAACGATTCCGCCGCCGCCCGGGCGACCGCCAGCGAGACGCCGAGGATCGCGTTGGCGCCCAGCCGCGACTTGTTCTCGGTGCCGTCGAGGCCGATCATGATCTCGTCGATCTGGATCTGCTGCTCGGCGTCCATGCCGCCGATCGCGTCGAAAATCTCGCCATTGACGGCCTCGACCGCCTTCTGCACGCCCTTGCCGGCGTAACGCGCCTTGTCGCCGTCGCGCAGTTCCACCGCCTCGTGGGCGCCGGTGGAGGCGCCGGAGGGCACCGCGGCACGGCCCAACGACCCGTCTTCCAGAATGACATCCACTTCGACCGTGGGATTGCCGCGGCTATCGAGAATTTCGCGGCCGATGATGTCGACGATGGCGGTCATGGGAGCCTCTTTGGCATGCGGGGTGGATGGTGCGCCGCTTCTACAGCAAGCGACCGGGTGGGAAAAGGCCGCGCAGGGTGACGGCGGCCTGCCAATTGGCTAGAACCACGACAACGGAGACCCTGATGTCCAAAGCCCCCAAAAAGACGCCCGAATCCAAGCCCGCCAAGCTCGACCCGTCCGGCCTGCAACTCGGCCATGAGGTGACCTGGCCGACCACCCCCGAGCAGGCCAGGCTCGACCGGGTACCGAATCCGCAGGCCGACACCAATTACGTGGTCCGCTTCACGGCGCCGGAATTCACCTCGCTGTGCCCGGTCACCGGCCAGCCGGACTTCGCCCATCTGATGATCGACTACGTGCCGGGCGACTGGCTGCTGGAGTCGAAATCGCTGAAACTCTACGTCGCCTCGTTCCGCAACCATGGCGCCTTCCACGAGGACTGCACGGTCTCGATCGGCAAGCGGATCGCCGCCGAGGTCAAGCCGAAATGGCTGCGAATCGGCGGCTACTGGTACCCGCGCGGCGGCATCCCGATCGACGTGTTCTGGCAGACCGGCAAACTGCCCAAGGGCATGTGGATCCCCGACCAGGGCGTCGCACCGTATCGCGGCCGGGGGTGACGTAGCGCACCGCCCAGCCAATCACCTGGCTGTATTCCAGGGGTTTTGACCCTGATCAATCAATCCCGTCGGCGCTGGTCTAGTCTACCCACCAGTGCAACGGTGGATGGCTGATCAATGACGGAAGTCCTGACGACCAAGCCGAACACGGTGGAGGCGATCTGGCGTGCCGAAGCCGCACGCAAAGCGGCCGCTGCGCGCGACCATCTGGCTCAGATCATCAGATCAAAGGTCGATCATGAGCCGGTTCGGGAAAAGATCACCGTCCGCAATCTCAATTTCTACTATCAGGATGGCATCCGCGCCCTAAGGGACGTCTCGCTGCCGATCTATACCAACCGCGTCACGGCTTTGATCGGCCCCTCGGGCTGCGGCAAGTCGACCCTGCTGCGCGTCTTCAACCGCATGTACAGCCTTTATCCCGGACAGCGCGTCGAGGGCGAGGTGCTGCTCGATGGCAAGAACATTCTGGCACCCGATGAGGATGCCGCCGTGCTGAGAACGCGGGTCGGCATGGTGTTCCAGAGACCAACACCGTTTCCAATGTCAATCTACGACAACATTGGATTCGGGATCGGCCTCAACCGGAATATTTCCAAAGCGGACATGGACCTGGAAGTCGAACAGGCGCTGCGCCGCGTCGCGCTGTGGGATGAGGTCAAGGACCAGTTGCGCAAAAGCGGCCTCGATCTTTCCGGAGGACAACAGCAGCGCCTCAGCATCGCCCGCGCCATCGCCCTGCAGCCCGAGGTGCTGTTGCTCGACGAACCGTGTTCGGCGATCGATCCGATCTCGTCGGCCAAGATCGAGCAGACCATCGACGAACTCAAGCGCGATCATACGATCGTGATCGTCACTCATAATTTGCAGCAGGCCGCGCGCGTGTCCGACTATGCGGGCTTCATGTATCTCGGCGAACTCAGCGAATTCGGATCGGTCAGCGAAATCTTCCTGACCCCGAAAGATCCGCGCACGCAGCGCTTTGTCACCGGGCGATTTGGCTGACCTTGTCGATCTGGCTTCTGCATCCGCCGGCATGCTCGGCCTGAGCAAGACCGCGCAGGCAGAAGCCCAGCGCATCGATGATCGTCGATGCAGTCAGCAGCGGCCGCGCAGCTTGCCAAAGCAAAGATTGTCAATGACACGGACGATCAGGACTATCCTCTGCCCCATGGAGCAGCAAATCTCATGCAGTGACATCGCTCGGGCACCGGCCTTGCTGTGCCGGAGAACAACTAACCACCGCCGTGCGCCTGCCCGAACGAGATCCGACGCCGGCAACCATCAGCCTAGATCTTAAAGGGCCGCTGACGATCGAATTCCAGCATTTCCTTGCCGATGACCGTATGGTTGGGGGATTGGCTCGGCGGCAGCTCCTTCTGGACCGCCCGATGGAAGGCGCCGTAGTCGCCGTCGAATTTGCCGCGGTTCCAGACCCGCAGGAGCTTTTCGGTGAACGCGCTGTTGAAGGTGCCGTCGAGCGAATACTGGTTGTCCTGACAGCCCGAGATCAGGCGAACGGTCGCGAGTATATCGCTGGCTTCGCTGGAGGAGGCAGCGCCCGTCCGCTGCAGATCGTCGTAAAACGCGATTGTTCTTATAGGTGCGGCTTGCGATGGGCGGCGGCATGAACTTGTATTTGGGCGGTGAAGCGCTGGGCGCGGTAGGATCGCCCACCCATCCCGATGCCAGCGCCGCCATATAGAACATGCTCTTGAGCATGGTCCCGCTATGGCAACTATCCGAAAGTACGAAACCGCGTACACCTGCGGACAACCCCCGATAGAGCTGGTAGATCTCGTCATCGATGAGTTGGCCGTCATACAGGCACCAGGTTTCGTCCTGCCCGTCGGGCTCGTCGCCGTTGATATCGGGCAGACGGCCGCCGTGGCCTGAATAGGTCAGCAGGAAGATATCGCCGCTCTGCAATTGCTGCGCGTCCTTGCTCAAGAACGATATCACGGTGTCGCGCTTGGCTTCTGTCGTAAGTGCGATCCGGGCCTGGTAGCCGCAGGCCTCTGCGATTTCCTTCATCGATTCGGCGTCCGCCTCGCAGGCGTTCAGCGCGCCGTCCCATCCGGCATAATGCGTGGGGTCGATGGCGTTCAATCCAAGATGCAGCGAAATACCACGCGCCATGGCGCTCTCTCCTGTCTAGCCGTCTGCTGTTGTAGCTCGTTCGGTGATCACCCAGCGGCAGGCCACGCAAATTTCGGCACCATGTTCGGCGTGCCACTGGCAACGCGTGCGAATGGCGCAGTCGGGGATATTGCCCGGATCGGCTTGCAGGTCGTGCTGCAGGGCAAGCGCGCTGGCGCGCTCCGCCACCCCGCAGCCGCCCTGCCATTTCGTGCAGGCGCTGCGAAGGCACGGTGCCGAAAAGCGAAACCTCGCTTCCGGCATGCGCCCCTGATGGGCAAGCTCGGAAAACCGCTCCGTCACGGCCAGCGGCGCCGCCAGGAAATCGACAGTACCGGTCGATTGCACCACACCCAGCAGCAGGCTGCCCGGCGCGCAGCGCGCGCTCGGACAGAGCTTGTGTCCGGCCTTGCTATTGGCAGCCATCGTACGCACCAGCCGTGAGCCCGCCCGACCTGTCGCTGTGCGACGCCTGCGGTGAATTCTTTGCCAGCCACCTTCCGGCTTGTTCGCACTGCCAGGCGGGAGCCGCGCCAGAACGCGACATCGCGGCCAGGCGCGAGATGCTGTCCCGCGTCGAAGCGCAGATCGTCGATCTGCAGCGACACGGCAGCGCGCTGGAAAACACGATCGCGCGCATGCTGCGCGATAACACAGCCGGCCAGCCGGACCGGCCTGACCAGAGGAGTCTCCCATGACCGAAGAGATCACCGACGTCGCCGCCGCGTTGAAAGTTATTCCTGTTTCCTGGCTGCACCAGCCGCGGCTTGCGCTGACCATCAAGGGCGATGGTCCCGCACCGAAGGTGGCGCCGCTGGTCTTAGTCGCCATCGGCGTCGCGACCGGAGCCGGCATCCAGCTTGCCGGTCAGGCGCTGCGCAAGGCCCCGCCCGAGGAGCAAAAGCGCCTGGTGGATTCCGTCGAATGTAATCTGTCGATCGACGAATTGGAGCGCAACGCCCGCGGTGTCGTAGAGAGTATGAAAGGCTCCAAGGGCGGCCCCAACGAGCTGCTGGAACTGCCCGAGCCGGGAGCCAAAGTGATCCCCGTTCCTGTGGTCATATTCCTCGCAGGCGTCGCCGCCGGTGCCGCGGCGGCGCGGCCGTAACGACCGAACGGCCGCTGAAGACGCCGGAGCCCGGCATGCCTATCAGGCCGGGCTTCGGCTCAGGTGAGATCGTTCGGCGCCGGTGCATCCGCCGGCCTGATCGGCTTCAGCCTTTTCGCGCAGAAAAAGCCGAGCGCGCCGATGATGACGGCGATGGTCAGCAGCGTCGGCAGTTTGCCGAGATGTGCGATGCTGAAGCCATAGGCGATCGGCCCCACGCTCTGGCCCATGAAGAAGCAGAACGCATGCAGCGACATCGCGCTGGCGCGGGCTTCCTGTGACAATTCGCTGGAGAATATCTGCAGCGAGCCGTGCAGCATGTAGAAGCCCCAGCCCATGGCCAACAGGCTCAGCGCCTGGACCTGCCACGGCGGGCCAAAGGCCATCACGGCGAGTTGCGCGCCCATCAGCAGCCCGCCGGAAACCATCATGCCGTTGACGCCGAGCCGCGGCAGCATCCGCGACACGCTGCCGGTATAGAACAGCCCGCCGAAGGCAAAGCACGCCAGCACCAGGCCGGCGATCGACAGGCTGGTGACGCCCCGCTCGAACAGGAACGAGGCGATATAGGGAAACAGGCCGAAGATGCAGCTGCCTTCGATGAAGACTGCGCTGTAGCAGATCAGGGTATTCGGGTTTCGGAAGATAGTGCGGTAGCCGCTGCGCAGCACCTTGAGATCCACCCTGCCCGGCGGCTTCGCCAATTTTGCGTTCTTGAAACCGATCGACACGGCTACCGAGGACAAAATCGCCAATCCGCCCAGGATCGCCAGAACGCCGCGCCAGCCGAACATGTCGCCGATCACGCCGGAGGCGGTGGCGCCGAGCAGATTGCCGGCCATCGAGCCCGCCAGCACGCGGCTGATCGCGACCTGCCGCTTCAAGGGGCCGACGAGGTCGGCGGTCAGGCTGAGCGTCACCGGAAACACCCCGCCGGCGCCGATACCCGCGAGCACGCGGGTGGCGAGCAGCAGCGGATAGGACGTGGTCAGCGCACCCAGCACATTGGCAAGACCGAGCAGCACCAGACAGAACACCATCAGCCGAGCCTTGCCGAACATGTCGGCGGCGGCGCCGAGCACCGGCTGGGTGATGGCAAAGGTGAAGGCCAGCGCCGACGACAGGCCGGCCGCGATCGCGATGGTCACGGACAGTTCGTCGGCGACATGCGGTAGCACCGGATCGAGCGCCCGCATCGACAGCGCCGCGGCGAATGACGCCAGCGCGATAATGTTGAGGACCGGCGGCATCAGCGCGCCGGAATCGCCGCAAGAGTGCGCAGCATCACACCGGGCCGGCCTTGGCGAGCTTGTCAAACGCCATAAGGTTGCTGAGCAGCGCCTCGAATTCGCGCAGCGGCACCATGTTGGGTCCGTCAGACGGCGCATGGTCGGGATCGGGATGGGTCTCGATGAACACACCTGCCACGCCGACGGCTACGGCCGCGCGCGCCAGCACCGGCACGAATTCGCGCTCGCCGCCGGAGCTGGCCCCCTTGCCGCCGGGCTGCTGCACCGAATGGGTGGCGTCGAAGATCACCGGTGCGCCGGTGGTGCGCGCCAGGATCGGCAATGCGCGCATGTCGGACACCAGCGTGTTGTAGCCGAACGAGGCGCCGCGCTCGGTGACGAGCACGCGATCATTGCCGCCGCTGAC
This sequence comes from Tardiphaga sp. vice154, assembly GCF_007018645.1. Taxonomy (NCBI): domain Bacteria; kingdom Pseudomonadati; phylum Pseudomonadota; class Alphaproteobacteria; order Hyphomicrobiales; family Nitrobacteraceae; genus Tardiphaga; species Tardiphaga sp. vice154. The sequence goes on along the minus strand of NZ_CP041399.1, from coordinate 2,744,155 downwards.
GATCTTGGACACCACATTGGTCATGTCCCACGGCGCCAGGAACTGGCCTTTCTTGACGTTGACCACTTTTCCCGTGGCCGCAGCCGCCAGCAGCAGGTCGGTCTGCCGGCACAGGAAGGCCGGGATCTGCAGCACATCGACCGCCTCCGCCGCGCGGGCGCATTGCGCGATCTCGTGCACATCGGTTAGCACGGGCATCGCGAAGGTCTCGCGGATCTCCGCAAAGATCGGCAGCGCCTGTTCGAGCCCGAGGCCGCGGGCGCTGGACGCGCTGGTGCGGTTGGCCTTGTCGAACGATGTCTTGTAGACGATGCCGATGCCCAGCCGCGTCGCGATGTCCTTCAACACGCTTGCCACCTCGAGCGCATGCGCCCGGCTTTCCAGCTGGCAGGGGCCGGCGATGATCGACAATGGCAGCGCGTTGCCGAACTGCACGGCGCCGGCTGACACGATCGCGGCGGCGGAAGGGTTGGCGTTCACAGACTATTCCTTTGTCGATCGCGATGCGGGCCGGATGGGCGGCGCAAGCGCTCACCCACCCGTCATGGGCTCTGTTACTTCAGCGCAGAGAAAGCGGTCGGCGCCAGCAACTGGCTGACGATGTTGCCGACGATCTGGCCGCTTTCCTCGGTCTTGGCGCGCGCCGAAATCCAGTCCGGATCGGCCTGGAACGCATTCCACTTGGTTTCGCGATCGGCCATCGAGTCCCATGCCAGGATGTAGGTCAGTTCCTGGTTGGATTCGCCGATCAGCGTGGTGAAGAAGCCGGCCTGCTTGATGCCGTGCTTGTCCCACAGTTTGAGCGTGGTGTCGGTGAAGCGTTGGAGCAGTGCCGGCAGCCGGCCGGGCAGACAACGGTACACGCGCATTTCGTAGATCATCGGTTTCCTCCGGTTTTGTGCAAGCGTTATAGCGGGCGAGTTACCGGCTGTCTTGCCGCGATCGGCTCATGGGCGCTCTGCGTCGCTTGACCGGACAAGGGGCAGATCGTATATACGATAAATGGTTGACTTCGATCCGAAAAAGGAAGCGATCAATCTTTCGAAGCACCATGTGTCGCTGGCACGCTGGGTCGATCTCGAAATTCGCGCCATCGTTGCCGATGATCGATTCGACTACGGCGAACCACGATTTAGAGCTTACGGACATATCGACGGCGACGCGCATTGCCTGGTTTTCACGATCCGCGACGGCGGCTATCGGCCCATCAGCCTACGCCGCGCGCACGCAAAGGAGATGAGACGTCATGCCCCGTAAAATGAAGGAGCCGGTATTCGACGACGACAATCCGGAGTGGACCAAGGAGGACTTTGCCAACGCCACCCACTTTGATCCCCCAATCAAGGTGACCGACCTGACCCCGGAAATACTTGCAGGCATCGTGCGGCGCGGACCTCAAAAGGCGCCGACCAAGGTCGCCGTCTCGATCCGGCTCAGCCCGGACGTGGTCGCGCACTTCAAGGCCAAGGGGCCTGGCTGGCAATCGCGGATCGACGACGCCTTGCGAAAGGTCGCCAAGCTGAAGGCTGGCTGAACGCCCTGTCCTACACCAGCCGGCTTTGCGCCGCCGCCGCCTTGATAAAGGACGCGAACAGCGGGTGCGGCTCGAACGGGCGGGATTTCAGCTCGGGGTGATACTGCACACCGATGAACCAGGGATGGTTTTCATATTCGACGATCTCCGGCAGTACGCCGTCCGGCGACATGCCCGAGAATTTCAAGCCGTGCTTTTCTAGCCGGTCCTTGTAGGCGGTGTTGACCTCGTAGCGGTGGCGGTGCCGCTCCGAGATTTCCAGCGCGTTGCCGTAAACTTCCGAGACCTTGCTGCCGGCGCGCAGCGCCGCGGGATAGGCGCCGAGCCGCATGGTGCCGCCGAGGTCGCCGGCGTTGTGGCGCTTCTCCAGCTCGTTGCCGCGCAACCATTCGGTCATCAACCCGACCACCGGCTCCGACGTCTCGCCGAATTCGGTGGAGTTGGCGTCCGCAATGCCGGCGAGGTTTCGCGCGGCCTCGATGACCGCCATCTGCATGCCGAAACAAATACCAAAATACGGCACGTTGCGCTCGCGCGCAAAGCGTGCCGCGCGGATCTTGCCCTCGGCGCCACGCTGGCCGAAGCCGCCGGGCACCATGATGCCGTTGACGTGTTCGAGGAACGGCGCGGGATCCTCGTTCTCGAACACCTCGCTCTCGATCCAGTCGAGATTGACCTTCACCTTGTTGGCGATACCGCCATGCGACAGCGCCTCGGTCAGCGACTTGTAGGCGTCCTTCATGCCGGTGTACTTGCCGACGATGGCGATGGTCACCGTGCCTTCGGGATTGCGCACGCGCTCGTTGATGTCATGCCAGCTCTGCAGCGCCAGCGGCGCCTTCGGCGTCAGACCGAACGAGGCCAGAACTTCGTCGTCCAGCCCGGCATCGTGATAGGCCTCGGGCACGGCGTAAATGTTGTCGACGTCGCGCGCCTCGATCACGGCACTTTCGCGGACGTTGCAGAACAGGCCGAGCTTGCGGCGCTCTTCCTTGGGGATCTCGCGGTCGCAGCGGCACAGCAGGATGTCGGGCTGGATGCCGATCGAGCGCAATTCCTTGACCGAATGCTGGGTCGGCTTGGTCTTCAGCTCGCCGGCGCTCGGGATGAATGGCAGCAGCGTGAGATGCACATAGATGCACTGGCCGCGCGGCAAATCGTTCTTGATCTGGCGGATCGCCTCGAAGAACGGCAGGCCCTCGATGTCGCCGACGGTGCCGCCGATCTCGACCAGCACGAAGTCGTAGTCTTCGTTATTGGCGAGGACGAAATCCTTGATGGCGTTGGTGACGTGCGGAATCACCTGGATGGTGGCGCCGAGATAGTCGCCGCGGCGTTCCTTGGTCAGGATGTCCTGATAGATCCGGCCGGTGGTAATGTTGTCCTGCTTGGTCGCAGGGCGCCCGGTGAAACGCTCGTAGTGGCCGAGGTCGAGATCGGTCTCGGCGCCGTCGTCGGTGACGAACACTTCGCCGTGCTGGTACGGCGACATCGTACCGGGATCGAGGTTGAGATAGGGGTCGAGCTTGCGAAGACGGACCTTGTAGCCACGCGCCTGCAGCAGGGCGCCGAGCGCCGCTGAAGCCAGACCTTTGCCGAGCGAGGAGACCACGCCGCCGGTGATGAAAATGTACCGCGCCATGGGGCTTAACCTTTAAGGCTCTGTCGCCGATTCGCAAAAGCCAATCGCAACCTTTCACCAGATCGGGAAAAAGGTTGTGGGTGACGTAAAAATACAAATGAGTACAGCCCCTTAATGGGGGCTGTAAGCGCAGGGCGGAAGTCGCCGTCCTGCATGGCGGACCTGCTTATTGCGAACGCGGCGCCTGCGGGCCGGCCGGCGCCTGCGGCTCGTCGGCCTTCTTCAGCGAATCAAGCAGCCCGCCCGAGGTCGGCGGCACCAGGGCGCCACCGGGCTGCGACACCGGCGCCGTGGTGCCGTTGATGATCGAGGTCGGCTTGCGCTCGTAGCCGGCCAGCCACGACAGAAACAGGCTGGTGACGAAGAACCCTACCGCCAGGAAGCCGGTGGTTCGGGTCAGCAGATTGGCGGTACCGCGGCTCGACATGAAGCCGCCACCGCCGCCGCCACCGACGCCCAGGCCACCGCCCTCGGATTTCTGCAACAGTACCGCGGCAATCAAGGTCGCGACGATCATGAGGTGAATGACGATAATGACGCTTTGCATCGGATCCTTCCGTCACAAGCGCGCTGCGCCGAGGAGCCGGCTGCGGCAGAACTTGCGGGAGTTGAAGTCGAGGGCTGTCTACACGATTGCACGGGGGATTGTCACCCCCGGAAAGCCGGCGCCTGGCCGCAGCCTGGGAGATCGCCCGCCCCGCGGCCGAACGTCCGGTTTGCCTGGGATCAAGGACATCCCGCCGCGATGCCCAGGAAATCGGCCGCCTTCAGGCTGGCGCCGCCGACCAGCGCGCCGTTGACGTTCGCCACGGCCATCAACTCGGCCGCGTTGGACGGCTTGACCGAGCCGCCATACAGGAGCCGCATCCGGGCGCCCTCCGCCGCAAAGCGCGCTTCTAGGCGACCGCGGATGAAGGCGTGGACCTCCTCGACATCCTTCGCCGTCGGCGTCAGCCCGGTGCCGATCGCCCAGACCGGCTCATAGGCCACGACGGTATTGGCGGCGGTGGCGCCATCCGGCAGCGAACCGGCGAGCTGCGCGCCGCATACGTCGAGCGCTTCGCCGGCGTCGCGTTGCGCGCGGGTCTCCCCGATGCAGACGATCGCCACCAGTCCGGCGCGCCAGGCCGCCTGCGCCTTCTGCTGCACGATGGCATCGGTCTCGCCGTGATCGGCGCGGCGCTCGGAATGACCGACGATGATCGCGGTGGCGCCGAGGTCGGCGAACATTTCCGCGGAGAGGTCGCCGGTATGGGCGCCGGACGCCTTGGCATGGCAGTCCTGCGCGCCGATCTGGATGCCGGTTCCCTCGACCATCACCGCCATGGTCATCGTCAGCGTCGCCGGCGGGCAGATCATCAGATCGAGTCTGTGCGTCAATTCGCCCTGCTCCGAGATCATCAGGCCGAGCTCGCTGACCTGATCGGTCAGGCCGTTCATTTTCCAGTTGCCGGCGATCAGCGGCCGAATGGCGTCAGTCATGAGGAAATCCCGCGAGAAAGGAGGTGACCTCTGGGCTAACAGAGCGTGCGGGATAGCTCAAGTTGGGGTGGCCAGGCGGCGGCGGGGCCGACCGCCCGGACCGCTTCAATCCGCGCCGTTCCCTGGCGGTTGCGACGCAGCTTCGGCCACTTTATGGTGCGCCTCCCATCCGGCGACGCCCTTTTGCGGATTCTGCGTCTGGCGCCCGCCGGTTTCCCTCCTGACAAATAAGATGATCCCATGCTTCGCGGAATGCGCAACGCCTCGAAAAACTGGCTCGGCAAGACCATCATGACTGCCGTGATGGTGGTGCTGATCGGCAGCTTTGCGATCTGGGGCATTCAGGACATCTTCAAAGGCTACGGCAAGTCCACGCTGGCCAGGATCGGCAACACCGAGATCACGACCGAGCAGTTTCGCCAGCTTTATACCGACCGGCTGCAGCAGATCGGCCGCCAGTTCGGTCGTCCGTTGACGTCCGACCAGGCGCGCGCCTTCGGCATCGACCGCCAGGTGCTGCAGCAGGCCGTCGCCGAAGCCGCCCTCGACGAAGACGCCCGTCGCCGCGGCCTCGGCGTGTCCGACGCCGAAGTGAGGCGCCAGATCGTCGACGATCCGAACTTCAAGGGATCGACCGGCTCCTTCGACGCGCCACGCTTCCAGCAGTTGATCCGCTCGCTCGGCTATACCGAACAGCGCTACATCAGCGAGCAGCGCAAGGTGTCGCTGCGCCGCCAGATCGCCGGCACCATCACCAATGGCCTGGAGCCGTCGAAGACCCAGATCGAAGCGATGAGCCGCTTCCAGAACGAGGCCCGCACCATCGACTACGTCAAGCTCGACACCGCCCAGGTCGGCACCGTCGAGGCTCCCACCCCGGAGGCACTGGCGGCCTATTTCGAGGACCACAAGACGCAGTTTCGCGCGCCCGAATACCGCAAGGTGGCGTTCGTCGTGCTGACGCCGGACGAAATGGCGAAGTGGTCGGTCGTCTCCGACGACGATGCGAAGAAAGTGTTCGAGCTGCGCAAGGACAAGCTCTCCACGCCGGAGCAGCGCCAGATCTCGCAGATCGTGTTCCCGACTGCGGAAGAAGCCGCCGCCGGCCGCGCCAGGCTCAGCGACATTTTCTCGTTCGACGACCTCGCGAAAGAGCGCAAGCTCAGCGCGTCCGACATCGACCTCGGCATGATCACCAAGGCGGGCATCATCGATCCCAACGTCGCCGATGCCGCCTTCTCGCTGGCGCCCGATGGTATCAGCCAGCCGATTGCCGGGCAGTTCGGCGTGACGCTGGTCAAGGTCGGCAAAATTCAGGCCGGCAGCCAGCCGAGCTATGACAGCGTCGCCGCGACGCTGAAGCGCGACCTCGCGCTGGAGCGCGCGCGTGCCGCAGTGTCGGCAATGCACAACAAGATGGAAGACGAGCGCGGCGGCGGCGCCAATGTGGTCGATGCGGCCAAGAAGCTCGGCCTGACCGCCGTCACCATCGACGCCGTCGACCGCTCCGGCCGCGCGCCGGACGGCCAGCCCGTCGCGGGCGTGCCGGCCGGCTCCGACATCATCACCAAGGCGTTCGCCAGCGATGTCGGCGTCGACAACGAGACGATCCAGCTCGGCGGCGGCTATGCCTGGTTCGACGTGCTCGGCGTGACGCCCGCCCGCGAGCGCCCGCTCGACGAGGTCAAGGACCAGGTCACCGCGCGCTGGCGCGACGACCAGATCACCAGCCGGTTGCGCACCAAGGCCGACGAGATGCAGAAGAAACTCGCCGCCGGCGCCAAGCTGGCCGATGAGGCCGCCGCGACCGGCCTGAAGGTTGTGACCTCCGCGCCGTTCAAGCGCGACGCAAACCTGCCCGAACTGTCGCCCGGCGTGATCCAGTCGGTATTCCGCAGCGCGAAGAATGATGCCGGACAGGCGCAGGGCACGAGCTCCAGCGAATGGATCGTGTTCCGCGTGACCGATGTCAGCGCCCCCGCCGTCGACATGGCCTCCGCGGAGGTGAAGACGCTGAAGGAGACGCTGCAGCGCGGCCAGACCGACGAACAGGTCGCGCAATACGTCACCCGGCTCGAAACCCAGATCGGCACCAGGATCAACGAGGAAGCCGTTGCCGTCGCCACCGGCGCGGCGGCCGCCGACACCAACTAGGCCCAACGCCGTCATTGCGAGCGAGCAGCAACATTGGCCTTGCCAATGTTGCTCCGACGAAGCAATCCAGAAGGCCACACGAGGACTGGATTGCTTCGTCGCAAGGGCTCCTCGCCATGACGAGATACTGAAAGCATCTGATGGACAATCTCAGGGCACTCATTGCCAAGGTCGCCACCGGCGCCACGTTGTCTCGCGAAGAGTCGTCGGCGGCCTTCGACAGCATGATGTCGGGCGAAGCGACGCCGTCGCAGATGGGCGGACTGCTGATGGCGCTGCGGGTGCGCGGCGAGACCGTCGACGAGATCACCGGCGCGGTCGCGGCGATGCGCGGCAAGATGCTGCGCGTAGATGCTCCTGCGGGCGCCGTTGACGTGGTGGGCACCGGCGGCGACGGCTCCGGCTCCGTTAACGTCTCGACGTGCGCCTCCTTCATCGTCGCCGGCTGCGGCGTGCCGGTCGCCAAGCACGGCAACCGGGCGCTGTCGTCGCGCTCCGGTGCCGCCGACGTGCTGGCCGCGCTCGGCATCAAGATCGACATCACGCCTGACCACGTCGGCCGCTGCATCACCGAGACCGGCATCGGCTTCATGTTCGCGCCGTCGCATCATCCGGCGATGAAGAACGTCGGCCCGACCCGCGTCGAACTGGCGACCCGCACCATCTTCAACCTGCTCGGCCCGCTCTCCAATCCTGCCGGCGTGACCCGGCAGATGGTCGGCGTGTTCTCGCGGCAATGGGTGCTGCCGCTGGCGCAGGTGCTGAAGAATCTGGGCTCCAAGCACGCCTGGGTGGTTCATGGCTCCGATGGCCTCGATGAAATCACGCTGAGCGGCCCGACCTTCGTGGCGGAGTTGAAGAACGGCGAGATCCGCTCGTTCGAGATTACGCCGGAAGACGCCGGCCTGCCCCGCGCCGGCCCCGACGCGCTGCGCGGCGGCGACGCCGAGGCGAATGCGATCTCGCTCAAGGCCGTGCTCGACGGCAAGCCCGGCGCGTTCCGCGACGTCGCTCTGTTCAACGCTGCCGCGGCCTTGATCGTCGCCGGCAAGGCAGCCGACCTGAAGCAAGGCATAGCGATGGGGCAGACGTCGCTGGACAGCGGCGCCGCCCTGGAAAAGCTGAAGCGGCTGGTCACGGTTTCGAACGCGAAGGACTGAGCGATGTCCGATATCCTCACCAAGATCGAGGCCTACAAGCGCGAGGAAATCGCCGCCGCGAAGCGCGCGCACCCGTTGTCCGAGCTGGAAGCGCTGGCCAAGACCGCGTCGCCGCCGCGCGGCTTCATGACCGCGATCTACCGAAAGCTCGACAAGGGCGACTTCGCGCTGATCGCCGAAGTGAAGAAAGCCTCCCCCTCGAAGGGCCTGATCCGCGAAGACTTCGACCCGCCCACGCTGGCGAAGGCCTATGAGGCCGGCGGCGCGGCGTGCCTGTCGGTTCTTACCGACACGCCGTCGTTCCAGGGCCACCTCGATTTCATGGTCGCGGCGCGCAACGCCGTGAAGCTGCCGGTGCTGCGCAAGGATTTCATGTTCGAAACCTATCAGGTGGTCGAAGCCCGCGCGCACGGCGCGGACTGCATCCTGATCATCATGGCGGCGCTCGATGACGCCGCCGCCCGCGACATCGAGGATGCCGCGATCGAGCATTGCATGGATGTGCTTTTAGAGGTCCACGACCAGCCGGAGCTGGAGCGCGCGCTAAACCTGCGCTCCCCGATGATCGGCATCAACAACCGCAATCTGCGGACCTTCGAGACGACGCTAGCGACCAGCGAGACGCTGGCGCCGATGATCCCGAAAGACCGCCTGATGGTCGGCGAGAGCGGCATTTTTGAAGCCGCCGACCTCGCCCGCCTCGAGCGCGTGGGCATCTCCACCTTCCTGGTCGGCGAAAGCCTGATGCGGCAGGCAGATGTTACGGCCGCGACCAAGGCGCTGCTGAAACGCGCGGCGTGAGTCGCATCCTTGCTTTCTTCCCTTCTCCCCTTGTGGGAGAAGGTGGCGCCGACGAAGTCGGCGTCGGATGAGGGGGAGCTGCGGAGTGCAACACACGCCCCCTCACCCGCCCGCGCTATCGCGCGGCCACCCTCTCCCACAAGGGGAGAGGGGAAGAAAGAGCAGCGGCGCGCAAGTCCGTTTTGCAAAGACAGGATCCAAAGTCATGGCCGGCAAGAAATCGAGGCGCACCGCGAGCGACGCCCCCGCCCTCACCCACATCGATTCCGCCGGCGAGGCGCGCATGGTCGATGTCTCCGACAAGCCGGCAACGGAGCGTCTCGCCGTCGCCGAAGGCCTGGTGATCATGAGCAAGGCGACGCTGGAACTGATCGTCTCCGGCAACGCCAAGAAGGGCGACGTGCTCGGCACCGCTCGGATCGCCGGCATCATGGCGGCCAAGCGCACCTCCGACCTGATCCCGCTGTGCCATCCCCTGATGCTGTCGAAGGTCACGCTCGATATCACGCCGGACAAGAAGTTGCCGGGCTGCCGGGTCCGCGCGTCCGTGAAGGTCTCGGGCAACACCGGCGTCGAGATGGAAGCTCTGACCGCGGTTTCGATCGCGTGCCTCACGATCTACGACATGATCAAGGCCGTCGAGCGCGGCGTCCGCATCGAAGGCCTTCATCTCGTCGAAAAGAAGGGTGGCAAGTCGGGCCATTATCTGGTCACCGACAACGACGCCGATTGATCACGACGCCTGGAGATTGACTGATGGCCCTGATGCCGGTTGCCGACGCGATGGCTGCCATTCTCGCGGGCGCCGACGCCCTGCCCGAGGAAATGGTGCCGCTGGAGGCGGCGTACCACCGCGTGCTGGCGCGCGACATCGCCTCCAATCGGACGCAGCCGCCGCAGCCGATGTCGGCGATGGACGGCTATGCGGTGCGCGCCGCCGATGCCGTGATGGGCGCGCGGCTCACGGTGATCGGTGAGGTCGCCGCCGGCCGGCCGTTCGAGCGCGCGCTGGCCGCCGGCGAGGCGCTGCGCATCTTCACCGGCGGCGTCGTGCCGGACGGTGCCGACGCCATCGTGATCCAGGAAGACACTTCGCGCGACGGCGCCGTCGTCCTCATCAACGAAGCCGCCACCGTGGCGAAGCACATCCGCGCGGCCGGCATCGATTTCGCTGAAGGCGACGTTCTGCTGCGCGCCGGGCAGCGCCTCACCGATCGCGATCTGTCGCTCGCCGCCGGCATGAACCACCCCGAACTGCCGGTGCGCCGCCGCCCGGTGATCGCCGTACTCGCCACCGGCGACGAACTGGTGCTGCCCGGCGCCATCCCCGGCCCCGGCCAGATCGTCCTGTCCAACGGCTTTGCGCTTCGCGCCCTGGCGCGCGCCGAAGGCGCCGAGGTGATCGATCTCGGCATCGCCGCCGACACGCTGGAATCGACCGCCTCGGCGATCCAGCGTGCGATCGACGCAGGCGCCGATATCCTCGTCACTACCGGTGGCGCCTCGGTCGGCGACCACGATCTGGTCAAGCCCTCGCTGGAGGCCGCCGGCGTCGAGATGGCGTTCTGGAAGATCGCGATGCGGCCGGGCAAGCCGATGATGAACGGACGGCGCGGCGCGATGCGGGTGATCGGCCTGCCCGGCAATCCGGTGTCGTCCTATGTCTGCGCCTTCCTGTTCATGGTGCCGTTGATTCGCGCGCTGTCCGGCCGCGCGCAGGTCGCCCATGCCATCGAATCGGGTCGGGTCGGTCGCGATCTTGCCGCCAATGATCAGCGCGAAGATTATCTGCGCGCGGTGCTGACGCCGGGCGACGACGGTAGCGTGATCGCGACGGCGGTATCCAGGCAGGACTCCTCCTTGTTGGGAAATCTCGCTGCCGCGCAAGGACTTCTGATCCGTCGGCCGTTCGCTGTGGCGGCGCCCAAGGGTTCGCTTTGCGAGTTTGTGCGATTGCCGATCTGAGCCCTCTTGCGGTTTTGTTGACCGGAATTTAAGCGTTGCGGAACACATATGGAACAGATAGTGTTCGTTCATGATTTGTTTCGAGATGTCGTGGCTTTGCCCGGTCCTGAAACCGACGATGATGATGCGGCGGCTGATCCCGTCAACCAAGGATGGCTCCAGATGCTCACGCGCAAACAGTATGAACTTCTGAAATTCATCGACCAAAGGCTCAAGGAAGCCGGCGTGCCGCCGTCCTTCGACGAGATGAAGGACGCGCTCGACCTGCGCTCCAAATCCGGTATCCACCGCCTCATCACGGCGCTTGAAGAGCGCGGCTTCATCCGCCGGCTGCCGAACCGGGCGCGCGCCATCGAAGTCATCAAGCTGCCCGAACTCGGCGGCGCCGCAGCACCTGCCACCGGCCGCCGTGGCTTCACGCCCAGCGTCATCGAAGGCACGCTCGGCAAGGTGCGACCCTTGTCGACCGGCAATGGCAACAACAACGGCAACGGCGATTACGAGGAAGACAGCCGCCGCTCGGTGGCCGTCCCGGTGATGGGCCGCATCGCCGCGGGTACGCCGATCGAGGCGCTGCAGACCCGCAGCCACACCATCAGCGTACCCCCCGACATGCTCGGCACCGGCGAGCACTACGCGCTGGAAGTGCGCGGTGACTCGATGCAGGACGCCGGCATCCTCGATGGCGACATGGCGCTGATCCAGAAAAACGAGAGCGCCGATACCGGCGACATCGTGGTCGCGCTGATCGACGAGGAGGAAGCCACCTTGAAGCGCTTCCGCCGCCGCGGCGCCTCGATCGCGCTGGAGCCCGCTAACGACGCCTACGAAGTCCGCATCCTGCCGCCGAACCGGGTTCGCATCCAGGGCAAGCTGGTCGGGATCTATCGCCGCTACTGAGCAGCGGAATCATCGGCCTGCACGTCGGCTTCGGCCGGCGTCGCATCGACCGGGCGGTTGCCCCGTCCTGCAGCGCTTGATGGTTCGGCGGCATCAGGCACTGCGCCCGACCACGGCCGGTTGACGCCTTTCGGCCGGACGGCGGTGGTTGCAAATCCGTCGCCGCTTCGGCGCAAAATCAGTGCGCCGCTGGCCCGCAGGGTTTCCGCATCGATCACCTTTGCGGCGCAATTGGCCGGCGGCTGATTTGACGTGACGATCAGCACCGCTTGCGCGCAGTCATCGGCAAAAGCGTCGGGCTGCAGCGCCAGCGCAACCAGAGCCCCATCGGCCAGCGCCGCGACGCATCCCGCGACATCGCATGCCACGCCGTGGCCGAGCGACGCCTCATTCGGCAGCCGCGGATCGGCGTCGGCCCCGAGCCACTCTTTCTGCAAAAACGTATCCTTGGTGCTGCGCATCCATTGCAGCCGTCCATCGCGGCCGCGAACCGCGACGTGGTGGCCGTCATTTGATATCAACACGTCCGGCATCTTGACCGTGAGCACCGCGGCAATCGATAGCGCCAGCACACCGGCGCCGATCCAGCGCAGCGGCGTGCGCAGCAGCCCGAGCAGGATGATCCCCAGCGTCGCGGCGATCAGCGGCCCCTGCCCGAACGCGGCGACCCGTCCGATGGCTCCCGGCAAGGCCGCGACCCATTGCGTCACCACGATCATCCATTGGATGCCGACATCCATCAGCCGCCAGAACACGCCGTCGAAACCGAACGGCATCGCGGCCAGCCCGAGCAGTCCGGCCGGCATCACCAGCACGGAGACCACCGGCATCGCCAGCAGATTGGCGAAAACGCCATACGGCGTCACGCGGTGAAAATGAAACGCCGCATAGGGCGTGGTGGCGAGGCCGGCGACCAGCGACGCCAGCGTCAGCAGGATGATCTCGCGACCGCCCCAGAGCGCGGCGCGCGCCGTTGCGGAATGGTCCGGCGATGCCAAGAGGACCGGCACGCCGCCCTGCACCAGCGCCACCAGTCCCAATGTCGCGGCAAACGACATCTGGAAGCTCGGATGCACCAAGGCTTCCGGCATCGCGACCAGCACGATCATCGCCGCCACCGCCAACGTGCGAAAGGTGATGGCGCGGCGATCGACCATGATCGCGAGCAGCACCACCGCCGTCATGAAGAACGATCTCTGCGTCGCCACCTCCGCGCCCGACAGCAACAGATAGAACAGCGCCGCGGCGAGGGCCGCGGCAGCCGAATATTTCTTGATCGGAAAGGTCACGGTAAACGCGGGGATCAGCGCCAGTAGCGCGCGCACCGTAAAGAACACCACGCCGGCGACCACCGCCATGTGATAGCCGGAGATCGACAAGACGTGGCCGAGCCCCGAGACAAACATCGCATCATTGACCTCCGGCGAGATCGCGTCGCGCCGCCCGGTCAACAGCGCGGTGGCGATGGCGCGGGCGTCGCCGGACAGCACGGTGCGGATGCGCGCGTCGATCGCATCGCGAAAGCCCTGCATGGTCGCGGCGTAGCGCAACCGCCAGCCCGGCACATTCGGCGGATCGACTGCCTTGATGCTGCCGGTGACGAAGCCGGAGGCGCCGATGCCCTGGAAGTACAGGTCGCGACCGAAGTCGTAGCTGCCGGGTCGTAACGGCTGCAGCGGCGGCTGCAGCCGCGCTTTCAACTGGACGAAACTGCCCACCGCAGGTGCGGCGCCCTTGCGCACCGACAGCCGCACCCGTTCGAGCCGCACCTGCGAACGCGGGCTCTCCATCGTCGTCACCCGCAGAACGAAGCGATCGGTGCGCTCGCGCTCTTCATGCGTTTCGACGTAGCCGGTGAGCGCCACGCCGTAGAGCGGCTTCGCCAGCACGGCGTGCGCAATCCGCGCCGTCTTCAGCGTGACAATCGCGAAGCCTGCCGCAATCGCGGCGAGCATCACGATAAGCGGAAACCACTTTTGCCGGCGCGACAGGAACGCGGCAATGGCGAGGACGGCCGCTGTCGACGCCGCGACCCAGGCCACCGGCTCGTGCTCGGCGGCGAAGTACAGCGCGATGCCGGCACCGAACGCGACCGGCACCCAGGGCAGCAGCCGCCCCGGCCCGGCTTCCGCGCGCGCCCATGCCTGCAACGTGCCGATTAAGGTCTGCCAGAGCCGCGTGCCCGGCCGCGCAGTACCAGCCGACGGCACCGCCTGCGGCGGCCAGGTGCCGGCATGCGCGCGCGGTTGGTTGATGTTGCGGTTTGCCATCGCCGTCGCCCGGCTGTTCCCGCCAGCATGCTAGCGGAAGGAATTACCGGTCGACTACGGGAACGGATGGGGAATATGGGACTGCTTGCAGTGCTAGTTGTCATTCCGGGGCGCGAGCGCTGCAGCGCGAGCGAACCTCAGCCACTCCAATTGGAGTGGCGGGCAATCCCGAGATGGGACGATGAACAATTCGGGATTCCGGGTTCGCGGTCGGCTACCGCCGCCCGCGCCCCGGAATGACAGTTCAGGTCGCCTTGGCGTAACTGTCCCTCAATCCCACCGTGCGGTTGAACACCAACTTGCCCGGCGCGGAATCCTTGTCGCGGCAGAAATAGCCCTGGCGCTCGAACTGCACGGCGGCGTCCGAATTGTCCGATGCCAGCGCCGGCTCGACCATGCAGCCGGTCAGCGTCTCCAGCGATTCCGGATTGATCTGCGCAGCAAAATTGGCCGCGTCCGGCTGCGGCGCGGTGAACAGCAGATTGTACACCCGCACCTCGGCCGGCACGGCCTTGGCCGCGGCGACCCAGTGAATGGTCGCCTTGACCTTACGGCCGTCCGGCGCGTTGCCGCCGCGGGTTTCAGGATCGTACGTGCAGCGCAGTTCGATCACTTCACCGGACGCATTCTTGATCACCTCGCGGCAGGTGATGAAATAGCCGTAGCGCAGCCGCACCTCGCGGCCCGGCGCCATCCGGAAGAATTTCTTCGGTGGCTCTTCCATGAAGTCGTCGTGCTCGATGTACAGTTCGCGGCCGAACGGTATCTTGCGTGACCCCAGTGTCTCGTCCTCCGGATGGTTGACGGCGTCGAGCTCCTCGACCTGCCCTTCCGGATAGTTCTCGATGACCACCTTGAGCGGCTTCAGCACCGCCATGCGGCGCTGCGCGGTGCGGTTCAGCGTCTCGCGCACGGCGAAGTCGAACATGTCGATGCCGACCGTCGAGTTGGCCTTGGCCACGCCGATGCGCTTGACGAATTCGCGCAGGGCTGCGGCCGGCACGCCGCGGCGTTGCAGCCCGGCCAAAGTCGGCATCCGCGGATCGTCCCAGCCAGAGACATGGCCGCCGCGCACCAGTTCGGTGAGCACGCGCTTCGACAGCAGCGTGTAGGTCATGTTGAGGCGCGCGAACTCGTACTGGTGCGGCCGGGACGGCACCGGCAGGTTTTCAAGGCACCAATCGTACAATGGCCGGTGGTCCTCGAATTCCAGCGTGCAGATCGAATGCGTGACGTGCTCGATGGCGTCCGACTGGCCGTGGGCGAAGTCGTAGCTCGGATAGATGCTCCACGCCGTGCCGGTGCGCGGATGGTGCGCATGCAGGATGCGATAGATCACGGGATCGCGCAGATTGATGTTGCCCGAGGTCATGTCGATCTTGGCGCGCAGCACGCGGGCGCCGTTCGGGAATTCGCCGGCGCGCATCCGCGTGAACAGATCAAGGTTCTCCGCCACCGGTCGGTCGCGGAACGGGCTGTTCTGTCCGGGCTCGGTGAGCGTGCCGCGGGTCAGGCGGATCTCTTCCTGCGACTGGTCGTCGACATAGGCCTTGCCCGCGCGGATCAGCTCCTGCGCCCAAGCGTAGAGCTGCTCGAAATAGTCCGAGGCGTAATGCAGGTTGCTACCCCAGTCGAAGCCGAGCCAGCGCACGTCGCGCTGGATGGCATCGATAAATTCCTGCTCTTCCCTGGTCGGGTTGGTGTCGTCGAAGCGCAAATTGCAGATCCCGCCGAACTCCTCGGCGATGCCGAAATTCAGGCAGATCGACTTGGCGTGGCCAAGATGCAAATAGCCGTTCGGCTCCGGCGGAAAACGCGTCACCACGGCCTTGTGCGCGCCGGAGGCGAGGTCCGCGGCCACGATGTCGCGGATGAAGTCGCGGCCAACCTCTGCGGTGTCCGCTGCCGATTCGTCTGTCATGGGGTGCCTTTCAAGCTGCGCCCTATGTGCCAAATCCGGGGGGCCGCGCCAAGGGGCGTGGTTCACCGAAACGGCACCGTCTCAAGCGGCTTTCTTCGGCTGGCCGACGTGCTTGCGCAGGTAGCCGATCACGCTGAAAATGTTCTTGGCCTGCGGATTGCCGCGTGGGCCGAACATACGGATCAGGCTCTTGGGCTGTACCCCGATGGCTTCGCCTAGCTTCTCGAAGCCAATGGTTCCCTTGATGTAATCTCGTAGCAGGGACCTGCCTACATCGACCTCGCCATCGAGCAATGCGTCGATGCCTTCCTGCAGCAGCGCTTCAGCAAAATCGGGACGCTTCCGGGCGTAATCTTGTAGCCACTCCCCAAAGTCTCTCGTTGTTGCCATCGTCCATCTCCATCACTGCTGCGTGCGTTTGGTTCGCTTGTAGTCGCGCCAAAACGCGCGCGCGGCCAGGATGTCCTGCTGCTGCCGTTTCTTCGTTCCGCCGGTGAGCAGGATCACAAGTGTGTCTCCATCTCGCCCGAAATAAATGCGGTATCCCGGCCCAAAATCGATGCGGAATTCCAGAACGCCTTCGCCGACACCCTTGGAGTTGGAGAAATTTCCCATCGCCATGCGCCGCAACGCACGGGCAATCTGCGCAGATGCGAAAACGTCCAGCCTCTCCGCCCAGTCGGTGAAAGGCGCTCTGCCATCCTCGTCCACATAATAGCGGATCTCGACCATAGATCATGGTAACATATAGGTTACCCGTTTTCAACGCCATTGGGCCAGACGATCCCATGTGATACACGGCCGCAAACGTCTCCAGCCTTGATCGAAGCCCTGAATGACCGCACCCATCGTCACCCGTTTCGCGCCCTCCCCGACCGGCTTCCTGCACATCGGCGGCGCCCGCACCGCGCTGTTCAACTGGCTGTATGCGCGCGGCCGCGGCGGCAAGATGTTGCTGCGGATCGAGGATACCGACCGCGAGCGCTCCACGGAGCCGGCGATCGCCGCGATCATCGAAGGGTTGAAGTGGCTCGGCATCGAATGGGACGACAACACCGTCTACCAGTTCCAGCGAGCCGGCCGGCACCGCGAGGTTGCCGAGCAGCTGCTGGCCGAAGGCAAGGCCTATTATTGCTACGCCTCCGCCGACGAGCTCAAGGAGATGCGCGAGAAGGCCCGTGCCGAGGGCAAGTCGAAACTCTATGACGGCCGCTGGCGCGAACGCGCGGCGTCGGAGGCGCCGGCCGGCGTCAAGCCGACCATCCGCCTGAAGGCGCCGCTCGACGGCGAGACCGTGATCGACGACCAGGTACAGGGCCGCGTCACCTGGAAGAACGAGAACCTCGACGACCTCGTCCTGCTGCGCGGCGACGGCAACCCGACCTATATGCTGGCGGTGGTGGTAGACGACCACGACATGGGCGTGACGCATGTGATCCGCGGCGACGACCACCTGATCAATGCCGCCCGCCAGAAGCAGATCTACGACGCGCTCGGCTGGCAGGTTCCCAGCATGTCGCACATCCCGCTGATCCACGGGCCGGACGGCTCGAAGCTCTCCAAGCGCCACGGCGCGCTCGGCGTCGATGCCTATCGCGCGATGGGCTACGTGCCCGAGGCCCTACGCAATTACCTCGTGCGGCTCGGCTGGAGCCACGGCGACCAGGAGATCTTCTCCACGGAGGAGATGATCCGCGACTTCGACCTGCCCGCCATCGGACGCTCCGCCGCACGGTTCGATTTCGCCAAGCTGGAGAATCTCAACGGCCACTACATCCGGCACGCCGACGATCGGTCGCTTGTGACCCAGTTCGAGGATGTGCTGGAATACGTGCCTGATGGCGCTGATCTCAAGGCCAAGCTCAACGACACGTCGCGCGCGCAGCTGTTGCAGGCGATGCCGCAGCTCAAGGAGCGCGCCAAGACGCTGATCGAACTGATCGACAGTTCCTATTACATCTTTGCCGACCGGCCGCTGGTGATGGAGCCGAAGGCCGCAGCCTTGCTGACGCCGGAAACCCGCGCCTTGATCGGCAGACTGCACGGCGCACTCAAGGGCGTCACCGACTGGACGGCGGCGACCACGGAGGCAGCTACCCGCACGTTTGCCGAGGCCAATGGCCTGAAACTCGGCGCGGTGGCGCAGCCCCTGCGGGTGGCGCTGACCGGAAAGACGACTTCGCCCGGAATCTTCGACGTGCTGGCGGTATTGGGGCGGCAGGAATGCCTTGCCCGGCTCGCCGATCAAGAAGCGGTTTAGCATAGCAGCAGGTCGCGCTTGGCCGTCTTGCAGCGCACACGCCAATGCGATACCCATCTGCGAAGCCTGAGGCATATCTGGCCTGGTCCAGCCATTTCCGGATGGCTACGACCGACCGGCCCTCTCAACGATCTCATCGGGGACTACACGATGGACGCAAAAACCAATACCAAGAACGCCACGATGACCGTCGATGGCAAGAGCTTCGACTTCCCGATTCTGAGCGGGACGGTCGGTCCCGATGTCATCGACATCGGCAAGCTCTATGCCCAGTCCGGCATGTTCACCTATGACCCCGGATTCACCTCGACCGGCAGCTGCCAGTCGAAGATCACTTACATCGACGGCGATGCCGGCATCCTCGAATATCGCGGCTACCCGATCGAGCAGCTCGCCGGCCACGGCGACTTCCTCGAGACCTGCTACCTGCTTCTGTACGGCGAACTGCCGACCAAGGCGCAGAAGGCCGATTTCGACGGCCGCGTCACCAGCCACACCATGGTTCACGAACAGATGGCCCGCTTCTTCCAGGGCTTCCGTCGCGATGCGCATCCGATGGCCGTGATGGTCGCGTCGGTCGGCGCACTGGCCGCGTTCTACCATGACTCCACCGACATCAACGATCCCAAGCAGCGCATGATCGCGTCGATCCGCATGATCGCCAAGATCCCGACGCTCGCCGCGATGGCCTACAAGTACACGATCGGCCAGCCCTTCGTGTACCCGACCAACTCGCTGGATTTCGCCTCGAACTTCCTCAAGATGTGCTTTGCGGTGCCTTGCGAGGACTACAAGGTCAACCCGGTGCTGGCCAAGGCACTGGACAAGATCTTCACGCTGCACGCCGACCATGAGCAGAACGCCTCGACCTCGACCGTGCGCATTGCCGGCTCGTCGGGCGCCAACCCGTTCGCGTGCATCGCCGCCGGCATCGCCTGCCTGTGGGGACCCGCGCATGGTGGCGCCAACGAAGCCGCGCTGGCGATGCTGGCCGAGATCGGCACCGTCGACAAGATTCCGGAATTCATCGCCAAGGTGAAGGACAAGAATTCCAGCGTCCGCCTGATGGGCTTCGGTCACCGCGTCTACAAGAACTACGATCCGCGCGCCAAGATCATGCAGCAGACCTGCCATGAAGTGCTCAAGGAAACCGGTCATGGCGGCGACGAGATGCTCGCCGTGGCGATGGAACTCGAGAAGATCGCATTGAGCGACCAGTACTTCATCGACCGCAAGCTGTACCCGAACGTCGACTTCTATTCGGGCATCACCCTGAAGGCGATGGGCTTCCCGACCTCGATGTTCACCGTATTGTTCGCGGTCGCCCGCACCGTCGGCTGGATCAGCCAGTGGAGCGAGATGATCGAGGATCCGCAGCAGAAGATCGGCCGTCCGCGCCAGCTCTACACCGGCGCCGCCCGCCGCGATTACGTCGATATCGCCAAGCGCGGCTGATAGGTCACTTCAAGGATCCAAACAGCAAATCGGCGGACCGGAAACGGTCCGCCGATTTCGTTTGTGAGCTAGCCGCGCCGCTTCAACATCCCGATCACGATTTCCGCCGCGCCGATGCTCGGCGAGGTCTTGCCGGTCGCCATGATGGTGTCGAGCTTCGCAAAGGCCTCGACCTGGCGCTGCCGCAGCGCCGTGTCGGCGAGCACGTCGCGCAGCGCCGGCGCGAGATTGTCCGGCGTGCAGTCCTGCTGGATATATTCCGGCACCACGTTTTCACCGACCACCAGATTGGCGAGGATCACCGAGGCCGAGCGGATCACGCGGCGTGCGATCCAGGCCTCGACATTGCCGCCCTTGTAGGCAGCAACCATCGGCACACCGGCGATGGCCAGTTCCAGCGTCGAGGTGCCCGACTTCGCCAGCGCGGCGTGCGCGATGCGAAATGCGGCGCGCTTGTCGGCCTCGCCGACCACGACGCGCGGCTGCACCGGCCAGTCCTTCAGCGCGACGGCAATGGCCTGTTCGAGATGCGGCATGGTCGGCAGGATCAGCTCGAATGCCACACCCTGCTTCCGCAACAGCCCGAGGGCTGCGCCAAAGATCGCCATGTGATGGCGGATCTCGCTGCGCCGGCTGCCGGGCAGCACCAGCAGCACCGGCGGGCTGGCGTCGCGGCGCGCCTGCTCTTCGGGGTTCGGGCGGAGCGATGCAATCTGCTCGATCAGGGGATGGCCGACATAGCTGCACGGCGGACCGCCGAGCTGCCGGTGCACCTCGGGCTCGAACGGCAGCAGCCCCAATACGTGGTCGACATAACCGCGCATCGCCCGCGCCCGGCCCGGCCGCCACGCCCAGACCGATGGCGAGACGTAGTCGACGATCGGAATGTTGGGCGCGCGGCGGCGTACGCGGCGCGCCACGCGATGGGTGAAATCGGGGCTGTCGATGATCACCAGTATATCGGGGGCGGCCTTCAGCACGGCGTCGGTGGCCTCGGCCAGCCGGCGCAGGATCATCGGCAGCTTTTTTGGAATCGCGGCAAAGCCGATGATCGACAGCGCCTCGATCGGAAACAGCGAGGCCAGCCCCTCGGCGGCCATCGTCGAGCCGCCGATGCCTTCAAAGCTGACGTCGTCGCCGAGGCGCTGCCGCAGCACCTTCATCAGCGCCGAGCCGAGGCGGTCGCCGGATTCTTCGGTGGCGATCAGAAAGATCTTTCGCGTCACGCCGTTACCCCCGTCACGAACAGGCCGGCGGCGTCGGCGGCGTCCACCATCTGTTGCGGCTCGGCGACGATGGTGTTGCCGGCGACGATGGCGATGCCGGCCAGCCCCGCCTCGGCCGCCCGTGCAATTGTTTGCGGACCGAGCGTCGGCATGTCGAAGCGCAAATCCTGCCCGCTCTTGGGCGCCTTCACCAGCACGCCGCGGCCCGGCCTGGCACGAATACGACCCTGCGCGCGCAACTGCGCCACGCGCGCCAGCAGCCCGTCGGTGCCCTCGATGCCCTCGACGCCGACCACGTGGCCGTCGATCACGACGGTCGCCTGGCCGATGTCGAACGGGCTCAGCGCGCCGAGCACAGCGAGCCCCTTGGTGATATCGGCCTCCGCGCCGGCATCGGGCCGCGCGCGGCACAACGATCCCGCCGGCATCAGCAAATCCGGTGCTACGTCCTTGATCCCGAGCAGGCGAAAGCCATCGTCTTCGAAGATGCGGCCGATGCCGGTGAGCAGGTGATCGTCGCCGCCGCGAAACGCGGACAGGATGTGCCGCATCGCTCGCAGCGTTCCCCAATCCATGCGAATTTCGGACAGCGCCGGCCGCACCAAGGTGCCGATGAAGACCAGGTCACGGCAATGTTCGTCGCGCATCAGGCTTTTCAGCCGGCCGATCCGGCCGAGCGGCACCCAGTGATGCCTGAACCTGCTGGCGGCGACCGGATCGCAGAACCCCTTCAGCGCAAACAGGATCGGCGTGACGCCGCGCGCCTTGAGTGAGTCGGCGACCGCGAAGGGCAGCACGCCGCCGCCGGCAATCAGGCCGACGTGGGAAGCGAGAACCGGTTCTTGATGCGTCATGGCCTGCCCCGCGCCGCGATCAATTGGACCAATCAGGATTTGCCCTTGCCATCCTCGGGCAGGCACAGCGCACGATGCTGGCCGGCGGCGATGAAGGCGAGTATCTCGGCGATCGCCGGATCCTCGGAGGCCAGCGGCTGCACGCGCGCCAGCCGCTCGGCGAAGATACCCTCGCCGTGAAACAGCTTCTGGTAAAATCCGCGCACCAGCGCCAGGCGCTGCTTGGTGAATTTGCGGCGCTTCATGCCGATGATGTTGAGGCCTTCCAGGCTGGCGTACTGGCCGTTGACCAGCGCGAACGGGATGACGTCGCCGCGCACGCCGCAGATGCCGCCGACCATCGCCTGCGGACCGATCCGGGTGAACTGGTGCACGGCCGAGAGCCCGCCCATGAACACGAAGTCGCCGATCTCGCAATGGCCGCCGAGCGTCGCCGAGGTCGCGAAGATCACGTCGTTGCCGACATGGCAGTCATGGCCGACATGGCTGCAATTCATGTAGTAGCCGCGATCGCCGACCGTGGTGACGCCGCCACCCGCGACGGTGCCGGCGTTCATGGTGACGGATTCGCGGATCGTGCAGCCGTTGCCGATCACGAGCTTCGTCAACTCGCCCTTGTAGCTCAGCGACTGCGGCGGCGTGCCCAATGATGCGAACGGATAGATCGTGCAGCCGTCACCGATGGTGGTCTGCGCGGTGATGTGGACATGGGCGATCAGCTTGCAGTCCGCCCCGATCACGACGTTCGGCCCGATGATGCAATACGGCCCGATGGTGGTGCCCTCGCCGATCACCGCGCCATCTGCAATTCGCGCCGTGGGATCGATATTGCTCATCGCAGGGTCCAGGTTCTGACAGCGCCAAGGCTGTGAATATGTATGGTTTTCGGCTGGTTAGCGCCGGGAACCAGCCCTGTCCAGTCACGTCTGGTTTCGCTTCGCCAAAACCAGGCGCCCGCCAGCAACGGCAGCGTCAGTCGGTCAGCATCGCGCCGACGTCGGCGGAAGCGACGATGACGCCGTTGACCTTGGCGTCGCCGTGGAACCACCACATCGACTTCTTCCGGCCGATGCTGCGCATGTGATACTCGATCGTGTCACCGGGCATCACCGGCTTGCGGAATTTGCATTTGTCGATGGTCAGGAAGTACACCGCGCGCGGCTTCTGCGTGCCCTCGACCGACATGATGCCGATCACGCCGGCGGTCTGCGCCATGCCCTCGATCATCAGCACGCCCGGAAATACCGGACGGTCCGGGAAGTGACCGAGGAAGGCCGGCTCGTTGATCGTGACGTTCTTGACGCCGATGCCGCTGTAGTCCTTGCGGATGTTGACGACGCGGTCGATCAGCAGAAACGGATAACGGTGCGGCAGCGTCTTCAGGATGGTGTTGATATCGACCAGATCATACGCAATCGGTGACTCCTGATCGATCGATGAAACTTCGCTCATTGCCCCTCGTCCTTCGCGTCCTGCGAACCTGTATTGGCGCCCGGTGCGCTGTCGCGCCCGAGCTTTTCAACCGCGAGGATCTCGCGAAACCACTGCTTGGTCGGCTTGGCGAAGAACCCGCCCCAACGCCCCTTGGCGGGGATCGAGTCCTTGACGCCGCTCATCGCGGTGACCTGCGCGCCGTCGCCGATCGTGATGTGATTATTGAGGCCGACCATGGCGCCCAGCGCCACATGGTCGCCGAGCGTCAGGCTGCCGGCCAGCCCGCATTTGGCGGCAATCAGGCAGTGCCGCCCGATCGTCACATTGTGGCCGATCTGAACCAGATTGTCGATCTTGGTGCCCTCGCCGATCACGGTGTCGCGCAGGCTGCCGCGGTCGATCGCGGTGCCGGCGCCGATCTCGACGTCGTTCTGGATCAACACGCGGCCGGTCTGCGGCACCTTGAGATGGGTGGCCGCGAAGATGAAGCCATAGCCGTCCTGCCCGATCAGGCAGCCCGGGTGGATCAACACGTTGTTGCCGATCAGCGCGAACTGGATCACGCAATTGGCGCCGACATTGCAGTCGCGGCCGATCTTGACGCCGGCGGCGATCACCGCGCCGGAGCCGATCACGGTGCCGGCGCCGATTTCGACATCCGGCCCGATCACCGCGAGCGGATCGATCGTGACGTCGTCTTCCAGCATCGCCGTGGGATGGATCACGGCGGAGGCCGCGACGCCGTTCAGGCCGAAGCCGGACCGCGGCCGCAGCGCGTCGTCGTGCCAGTCGCGGCTGAGCGCCACGAAAGCGCCAAACGGGCTTTTGGCGCGGAGAACGGCGATGTGCGGGGGAATGTCGCCCTTGAAACGCTCGCTCACCAGCACCGCGCCCGCGCGGGTCTGCGCGAGCTGGTGGATGTAGCGGACGTTATCGAAGAAGGCGAGATCGTGCGGGCCTGCACCGTCGAGCGCGGCGAGCCCGGTGATCAACTGGTCGGCCCTGGAGGGATCGACCAGCTCAACCTTCGCTGACGCGGCGATCTCGGCCAGCGTCAGCGACGGCGTTTGCTTGAAGAAGTCCGGCTGTGCCATGCCACCCGTCGCGGTACGGCGCGTGATCAAACTCAGAACGAAGTTCCGCCGCCAAACTTGAACTGCTGGACGCGATCGTAGTCGCCCTTGGTGATCGGCACCGCGTAGTCGAAGCGCAGCGGACCGAACGGCGACTGCCAGATCAAGCCAACACCGACCGACGAGCGGATCGTGTTGCTGGTGTCAGCCTGCAGACCGGTACAGGTACCAACGGTCGTCTTGCTGGCGGGAGTGCAGCCTGCGGTGTTGACTTCACCCGTCTGCGCCCACGACGTCGGACCCTGATAATCCCACAACCCGCCGGCATCTGCATAGACCGCGCCCTTGATGCCAACTTCCTTCGGCAGGAACCAGAACGGCATCTGCAATTCAGCCGACGCGCCCCAATACTTCGTGCCGCCGATCGCATCGCCCGTCGCACCCAGGGCGACGTAGCTGATGTCACGCGGGCCGATGCCGTTCGGCGCGAAACCGCGAACCAGGTTCGGACCCATCTGGAAATGGTCAAGCATGCGGATGTCCTTGCCGACCGAATTCAGCATGCCGCCCTGGACCCGCAGCAGGCCGACGATGTCGGCGACCAGCGGGGTGTAGTACTTCGCATCGATGGTCGATTTCAGGTAGCTGACGTCGCCGCCGACGCCGGCGTAATCCTGCTTCCATTCGACGAACAGGCCGTCGGTGGGGTTCTTGTTGTTGTCGAGGGTGTTGTAGTTGAGCGTGTAGCCGACCAGCGACGTGATGGTCGCGCCGCCAGCCAGTTCCCTGCGGACCGGCAGCGAGGATTCACCGTCGGCGTAGCAGCCAAAGGTCGCTGAATTAGCTGGGTTTGGGGTGCTTCCCGCAGCATTCAGCGCGGCTGGTGTCTGGTTAAATGCGAGCAGGCCATTGGCTGTGTTATTATTACAGTTGTTGTAGGTCGACGGCAGCGAGATCTTCTGCTGATACAGCGAATAGCGCAGCTGCAGGGTCAGATCCTCACGCAGACCGAAGCCGAGACGCGGACTGAAGCCGATCGTCTTGGTGTTGTACGAGATGTAGCTGTTGGAAAGCTGCTCGCGCTGGAAGAAATCCAGGCCGAGCGCCACGCGGTAGTCGAGCAGATAGGGCTCGACGAAGGACAGCGAGTAGCCGCGGGCATACTGGCCGTACTGCACCGACGCCTTGGCGAACAGGCCGCGGCCGAGGAAGTTGCGCTCGGAGACGCTGACTTCGCCCAGCGCGCCGTCGGTCGTCGAGTAACCGCCCGAGACCGAGAAGTCGCCGGTGGATTTTTCTTCGAGATCGACGACCAGGATCACGCGATCGCTCGACGAGCCGGGCTCGGTCGAAACCTTCACGCTCTTGAAGAAGTCGAGGTTCTTGAGGCGACGCTCGGCACGGTCGACCAGCGCGCGGTTATACGCGTCGCCTTCCGACAGGTCGAACTCGCGACGGATGACATAGTCACGGGTGCGGGTGTTGCCGCGAACGTTGATGCGCTCGATGTAGGTGCGCGGGCCCTCTTCGATCGCGAACGAGATCGAGACGGTGTGGGCTTCGAAGTTGCGATCGCCACGCGGACGGACCACGGCGAAGGCATAGCCACGGCGCGAGGTCTCGATCTGCATCTCCTCGACCGACTTCTCCAGCGCTTCCGCGTTGTAGAGCGAGCCGACATTGACGCGGGAGAAGCTGCTCAGCGAGCGGCCATCGAGGGTCGGGATGGTCGACTGGTAGTCGACGGAAGCGACGCGGTACTGCTGGCCCTCCTCGATCTTGAAGGTAACCAGGAAGCCCTTGCGCTCGGGATCGTATTCGGTGAGCGCGGCGACGACCTGAACGTCGGCGTAGCCGTTCTTCAGGTAATAGCGGCGGATCAGGTCGCGATCGGCTTCGACACGGTCCGGATCGTAGATGTCGCCGGAGGCGAGGAAGCTCAGGACGTTGGATTCGCGGGTCTTGATCACGTCCTTGAGGCGGTAGGACGAATAGGCCTTGTTGCCGATGAACTCGATCTGCTTGACGCCGGTCTTGACGCCTTCATTGACCGTGAAGATCAGGTCGACGCGGTTGTTGGGCTGCTCGATGATCTCGGGAACGACGCTGACGTCGTAGCGGCCGGAGCGGCGATAGATCTCGGCGATACGGGAGGCGTCGGCCTGCACCATCGGGCGCGACAGCGTACCGCGCGACTTCGACTGCACTTCGGCGGTGAGCTGGTCGTCCTTGACCTTCTTGTTGCCCTCGAAGGCAACGCGGCCAATGACCGGGTTCTCGACGACGGAAACCAGAACACGCCCGCCTGGCTGGCTGATCCGGACGTCCTGGAACAGGCCGGTCTCGATCAGGGCCTTGAGGCCGTCATCGAGCACGCCCTGGTCGAGGCGGCCACTCGGGCCGGGCCGGAAGTAGGAGCGGATCGTCTCGACGTCGACGCGGCGATTGCCCGCGACGGAGATCGACGCCACGGTCTGGGCAGAAGCAGACGACGAAACCAGCGCAGCAGTCACCGTAGCGGCGACCGGCATGGCGACCATGATCAGAGAAGCAACCAGACTTCCCCGCAATACCCGCAAACCAAACTTCATGCGCTGCGCGCCCTTATCATTCCATCGCCAGCCCGCACCCCTACGGTCTGACAGAATCCCATTTGTTGCCCCGCTTGTAGCCAATTTTACCAGACTGGCAAACGGCCTTTCGCGTGGCGATTTCATTTTCGTTCCAAGACGTTGCCTATCGGCCACGTTGTCCCGAAATCGCATCATGATGATGCCAGATGAAGAATGTCGTTATAGGTCGCAAACACCATCAACATCAGCACAAGTCCCAGTCCGACGCGGAACCCCATCTCCTGGGCGCGCTCCGAAAGTGGCCGGCCGCGCACCGCCTCGAAGGCATAGAACAGCAGGTGACCGCCATCCAGCAACGGCACCGGAAACAGGTTCAGCAGGCCGATCGAGATCGAAAGTACCGCCGCCAGGTGGATCAGCGCGGTGATTCCGATGGTAGCCACCTGCCCCGAGATCTGGGCGATTCGCAGCGGGCCGCCGACCTGGTCGGCCGCCTCGCGGCCGGTGAACACACCACCGATATAGGACAGGGTGCGTTCGACCACGAACCAGGTCTCCTTGACGCCGAGCACCAGAGCCGCCGCCGGGTTGACCTTCTCGGTGGTTGCCTCGCCGGCCGCGGCCGAGCGGGTAATCCCGAGCACGCCAAGGCGATGCACGTTGCCGAAGCTGTCTTTGACTTCCTTGAGTTCAGGGGTCGCCTTCAGCTCGACGATCGAATCGCCGCGCTTGATGCCGAAGGAGAGCTGCTCGCCGGCCTTGGTGCCGACGATGCGCTGCATGTCGGAAAAGCTGCCGATCGCGTTGCCGTCGATCGACTTGATGACGTCGCCGGACTGGAAGCCGGCTGCTGCGGCGGCGCTGCCGACCTGCACGGTATCGACCTGCGCGGTGGTCGAGGGCTTGCCGAAGAAGGTGAACAGGCAGGTGAAGATGACGATGGCGAGGATGAAATTGGCGATCGGGCCGGCCGCGACGATCGCGGCGCGCTGCCCTACCCGCTTGTGGTGGAAGCTGCCCTGGCGCTCGTCGGCCGACATGCCCGACAGCGTGGCCGACGACGGCGTCGAGGCTTCGCTCTCATCGCCGAAAAACTTGACGTAACCACCCAGCGGGATCGCCGAGATCTTCCAGCGCGTGCCGTGGCGGTCGTTGAAGCCTATGATCTCCGGCCCGAAACCGAGCGAGAAGGTCAGCACCTTCACGCCGTTCCAGCGCGCGACCAGGAAATGGCCGAGTTCGTGGAAGAACACCACAATCGTCAATACGAACAGAAACGGAATGATGTAACCTATCAATCCGTGGCTTAACGTATTGAAACCGTGTTCAAAAAACCCGAGCATCGCAATCCCCTACACGCGAAGCCGCAAGCTTCGTCCCCAATTGACTAGGTTGCCTTTGCGGCAATTTGAGGCAAGAGGGTGGCAGCCATTTTTCGCGCGCTATGGTCAACGGCGATGGCGTCATCGGCCGACGAAAGCGGTGCCAAATTACCTGACCGCACCCAGTCATTCATGGTCGCCTCGACCAGCCGCGCGATCGCACCGAACCGGATTTTCTGCGCGATGAAGGCCGCGACCGCGACTTCGTTGGCGGCGTTGTAGACCGTGGTCGCGCCGTGGCCGGTGCGCAGCGCGTCAAAGGCCAGTTTGAGGCCGGGGAAACGCGCATAATCCGGCGCCTCGAAGGTGAGCGTGCCGATCTTGGCCAGATCGAGCGGCGCGGCCCGGCCCGGAATGCGGTCCGGCCAGCCCAGGCAATGCGCGATCGGCGTCCGCATGTCCGGCGAGCCGAGCTGCGCCAGCACCGAGAAATCGCGGAATTCGACCATGCCATGGACGATCGACTGCGGATGCACCAATACGTCGATCTCGTCCGGCGTCAGCGCGAACAGATAGGAGGCCTCGATCACTTCGAGGCCCTTGTTCATCATCGAGGCGGAATCGATGGTAATCTTCTGCCCCATCGACCAGTTCGGGTGCTTCAAGGCCTGCGCGAGCGTCGCCTGCTCGATGTCGGCGGCGGCCCAGGTGCGGAACGGCCCGCCGGACGCGGTGATGATGACCTTCGTCAGTTCTTCGCGGCTGCCGGAGCCGAGCGCCTGGAACAGCGCATTATGCTCGGAATCCGCCGGCAGGATGCAGGCCCCCGCCTTGGCGGCGCGCTGCATGAAGAAATCACCGGCACAGACCAGGCATTCCTTGTTGGCCAGCGCGATGGTGGCGCCGCGGTCCACCGCCGCCAGCGCCGGCTTCAGCCCGGCCGCGCCGGATACCGCGGCCATCAGCCAGTCCGACGGACGCTCCGCGGCCTCGACGATGGCGCTGTCGCCGGCGCCGCACTGGATGCCGGTGCCGGCCAGCGCCGACCGCAATTCGGCCAGTTTGGACGCATCGGCGACCGCGACGAAGCGGGCGCGGAATTCCTTGGCGAGTTTCACCAGGCCTTCGACGTTGGTGTTGGCGGTCAACGCCTCCACCTGATAGCGTTCCGGCGCGGCGCGGATCAGGTCCATCGTGCTGTCACCGATCGAGCCGGTGGCGCCGAGAACGGTTACGCGGCGCACGCTGGACGCGGCGGCCTTGTTGTTTCGCAGAGGAACAGCACTCATCGGATCACCAAACCATAAGACCGCGGCCGACACCATCGGCGCCGCCGCGTAAAAGACCGATCACCGCGGCAGCGACAATCGCGAAGACGTAGCCATCCAGCCGGTCCAGGAGACCGCCGTGGCCGGGAATGATGTGGCTGGAATCCTTGACGCCGAAGCGGCGCTTGACCGCCGATTCGAACAGGTCGCCGAGCTGCGACGTGACCGTCAGCGCGGTGGCGAGTACCAGCAGCGGCCCGATCCGGCCGATTCCGTAGGCCGCAAAACCAAAGGCCACGCCGAGGCTGAGCACCAGGCCGCCGATCGCGCCGGCCCAGGTCTTCTTCGGGCTGACCCGCGGCCACAGTTTCGGGCCGCCGATCCCCCTGCCCGCGAAATAGCCGCCGATGTCGGTGACCCAAACGACCAGCAGCACGAACATCAGCGCCGCAAAACCCCAGACCGGGTCCAGCCGCACTACGATGGA
The DNA here is from genome assembly GCF_007018645.1 of Tardiphaga sp. vice154. NCBI lineage: Bacteria > Pseudomonadati > Pseudomonadota > Alphaproteobacteria > Hyphomicrobiales > Nitrobacteraceae > Tardiphaga > Tardiphaga sp. vice154. The sequence continues at coordinate 2,714,374 of NZ_CP041399.1, read as the reverse complement.
CGCCGCCAGCGCGGCTGCGGCATAAAGCAAGCCGAGCGCGATCCAGCCCATGCTGCCCGCGCCGACAATCATCCGCCATTCGACGAACAGGCCGATCGAAACCGCGATCACCAGCGCAGCCCACCACCAGCCGCCGGCATAGGCGACGCCGATCGCGACCGGGATCAGCACCAGCGCGGCGAGCACGCGCATCAGGAGGTTTCGCAGACCGCGGTCATCGACCTGTTTCGGCGCGCCGCCGTCGTGATCCACGTCCGTCACGAACCGGTCTTCGCAGCAAGACCGCCGAAGCGGCGCTCGCGGCGGGCGTATTCGGCGATCGCGCCTTCCAGCGCGGCCTTGTCGAAATCCGGCCAGTGCATCGGCACGAAAACAAGCTCGCTATACGCGGCCTGCCACATCAGGAAGTTCGAAAGTCGCTGTTCGCCGGAGGTGCGGATAATCAGATCGGGATCCGGAATGTCCGGCGCGTCGAGATACTGCCCGAGCGTATCGACATTGATGCTGTCCGGCGTGCGCTTGCCGTCGGCGACTTCCTGCGCCAGGCGCTGCGCGGCCTTGGCGATCTCGTGGCGCGAGCCGTAGTTGAAAGCCACCACGAGATTGAGCCGGGTGTTGCCGCGGGTCAGATCCTCGGCTTCGGAGAGCAGCGAACGGATATCGGGATCGAGCCCTTCGCGCTCGCCGATCACGCGAACGCAGACGCCGTCGGCATGCAGCGTCGCCAGATCGTTGCGGATGAAGCGACGCAGCAATCCGAACAGGTCGCGGATTTCTGTCGCCGGACGCGACCAGTTCTCCGAGCTGAAGGAGAATATCGTGAGATAGAGAATGCCGATTTCGTTGGCGGCACGGACGACGCGGCGCAGCGCATCGACGCCGCGGCGGTGGCCCTCGGCGCGCGGCAGGCCGCGTGCGGAGGCCCAGCGCCCGTTGCCGTCCATGATGATCGCGACATGCAAAGGCGTGGATCGGTCCGATCCATCAGTTGCGGGCGCGGCGGCGTTCGACATCGGTTGGTCCCTGCGCATGACATCATGCGCTTTCAAGTCAAATAGGGGCGCGACGGCAGGCCTTGCTGTCCGTCGCGCCAGCGCGAAGGATCGCGCTAGACCGTCATGATTTCCTTTTCCTTGGCGGCCAGCATCTGGTCGATTTCGGCGATCGAGGCGTCGGTCGCCTTCTGCACGTCGTTGTCGAGGCGCTTCTGGTCGTCCTCGGTGATGTCGTGCGCCTTCTCGAGCTTCTTGATGTGGTCGATGCCGTCGCGGCGGACATGGCGGACGGCGACCTTGGCGGCCTCGGCGTATTTATTACCGACCTTCACCAGTTCCTTGCGGCGCTCTTCGTTGAGCTCGGGAATCCGCAAGCGCAACGTCGTGCCCTCCGTGGCGGGGCTGAGGCCAAGGTTGGAATCGACGATCGCCTTTTCGACGGCCTTGACCATCGACTTGTCCCAGACCTGCACCGACAAAAGGCGCGGCTCCGGCACCGAGATGGTGGCGACCGACTTCAACGGCACATGGCTGCCATAGGCTTCCACCTGCACCGGCTCCAGCATCGAGGCCGCGGCGCGCCCGGTGCGCAGTCCGCCGAGTTCGTGCTTCAGCGCGGCAGTGGCGCCCTGCATACGGCGCTTGAGGTCGTTGATATCGAATGGGGCCAACGGGGCCATGCAGCTCTCCTCTTGAAACCTGCCCTGCTCCGCACCGCGGCCGGGCTACACTGAAAATCAGCCCGCGACGATGGTGCCGCGGCCTGTACCGGTCAGAATGGCGCCGATCGAACCCGGCTCGGCGATCGAAAATACGATGATAGGCAGCGCCGTCTCGCGGGCAAGCGCGAAAGCGGTCGCGTCCATGACCTTGTAGTTACCCTCGACCGCCTGCGAATGGCTGAGCCGCTCGAACCGCGTGGCGGCCGGGTGCTTCTTCGGATCCGCGCTGTAGACGCCATCGACATTGGTCGCCTTGAGCACCGCCGCGGCGCCGATTTCGGCGGCGCGCAGCACCGCTGTCGTGTCGGTGGTGAAATACGGATTGCCGGTGCCGCCGGCGAGCAGCACGATGCGGCCTTCGGAGAGATATTTGTGCGCGGCAGCACGGGTGAACAGCTCGCAGACCTGCGGCATGACCATCGCCGACAGGGTGCGGGCCGGCACCGCGCGACGCTCGATCGCAGCTTCAAGCGCCAGGCAGTTCATCACGGTGGCGAGCATGCCCATGGTGTCGCCGGTCGGGCGCGACACGCCGCGCGAGGACACTTCGACGCCGCGAAAAATATTGCCGCCGCCGACCACGACGGCGATCTCGACGCCGAGCTTCTGGGCCGCGATGAGGTCGCCGGCAATGCGGTCGATGGTGGGCTGGTCGATGCCGAACGGCTGGCCGCCGGCAAAATATTCGCCTGAAAGCTTGATCACGACGCGACGATAGAGCGGCTCACCCATGATGCGATCGCTTCCTTTCGAGGCGGCAACTCCCGGCGTCGATCCGCCGGGAGTCTTATGTAACAAGTCGTGCTTACTTCTGACCGCTGGCGGCGGCGACTTCGGCGGCGAAGTCCGAGGTCTGCTTCTCGATGCCTTCGCCGAGCGCGTAGCGCACGAAGCCGGTCAGCTTGATCGGCGCGCCGACCTTGCCTTCGGCTTCCTTGACGGCCTGGGCGACCGACTTGGCGGTGTCGTGGATGAAGGCCTGATCGAGCAGGCAGACTTCCTTGTAATAGGTCTTCAGGCCGTTCTCGACGATCTTCTCGATCATCGCTTCCGGCTTGCCCTGCTGGCGATACTTGTCCGCCATCACGTCCTTCTCGCGCGCCACGACGGCGGGATCGAGCGAGGTCGAATCAAGCGCCTGCGGGTTGGCGGCGGCGACATGCATCGCGATCTGCTTGCCGAGCACGGCGAGTTCGTCGGTCTTGCCGGTCGATTCCAGCGCGACGATGATGCCCATCTTGCCGAGGCCTTCGGTCACGGCGTTGTGCACGTAGCTGGAGACGACGCCGGCCGAGACTTCGAGCAGGGCGGCGCGGCGCAGCGACATGTTCTCGCCGATGGTCGCGATCGCTTCGGTGATCGCGGTTTCGACGGTGGCGTCACCGACCTGGTGCGCCTTGATCGCATCGACATCGCCGCCGACCTTGAGCGCGACCTGAGCGATCATCTTGACCAGGCCCTGGAACTGCTCGTTGCGGGCGACGAAATCGGTCTCGGAATTGACTTCGACGACGACGCCCTTGGCGCCGGCGGTGACGACGCCGATCAGGCCTTCCGCGGCGACGCGGTCGGCCTTCTTGGCGGCCTTGGAGAGGCCCTTGGCGCGCAGCCAGTCGATCGATGCCTGCATGTCGCCGTCATTGGCAGTGAGCGCGTTCTTGCAGTCCATCATGCCGACGCCGGTGGTCTCGCGGAGGTCCTTGACCATCGCTGCGGTAATCGTTGCCATCGTTGAACCCTTTGCCTGCCAGGGCTGAAGCGGGCGCAGCCGATGCTGCATGCCACGCGACGCCACAGGAATTTTCATCGTGAGGAAGTAGAACCGAAAAAGTGTGGCCGGAACCCCGGCCACACTTAACTCTCAGACGCGTGAGCGTGATTACTCGGCTTCCGCCGTCATCGCCTTGGCCTGGGCGACCCAGCCATCGGCACGGGTCGGCAGGCCGACCTCTTCGCCGATCTTGTGGGCGTTGTCGTGATCGAGCTCGGCCAGCTGCCAGAAGTGGAAGATGCCGAGGTCGTTGAACTTCTTCTCGATCTCGCCGGACACGCCGGTGAGCTTCTTGAGGTCGTCGGCGGTGCCGCGGGGACCCGCCAGACCCTGGAAGCCGGCGGCTTCCGGAGCCGCGATGGCTTCCTCGATCGGGGCCGCCGAGGCGCCGATGTCGTAGCCGGAATCGCCCTGGGCGCGCGAGATGCCGTCGATGACGGCGCGGGCGATCAGGTCGCAATACAGCGTCAGCGCACGGCCGGCGTCGTCATTGCCCGGGACCACATAGGTGATGCCCTTGGGGTCCGAGTTGGTGTCGACGATCGCCGCCACCGGGATGCCCAGGCGCTGGGCTTCCTGGATCGCGATGTCTTCCTTGTTGGTGTCGATCACGAAGATCAGGTCGGGCAGACCGCCCATGTCCTTGATGCCGCCGAGCGAACGGTCGAGCTTGTCGCGCTCGCGCTGCAGCGTCAGGCGCTCCTTCTTGGTGTAGGCCGAGGCATCGCCCGAGTTGAGCACTTCATCGAGGTGGCGCAGGCGCTTGATCGAACCGGAAATGGTCTTCCAGTTGGTCAGCGTGCCGCCGAGCCAGCGCGAATTGACGAAGTACATCGCCGAACGCTTGGCAGCTTCGGCCACGACGTCCTGGGCCTGGCGCTTGGTGCCGACGAACAGGATGCGACCACCCTTGGCGACGGTGTCCGACACAGCCTGCAGCGCGCGGTGAAGCAGCGGCACGGTCTGGGCGAGATCGATAATGTGGATGTTGTTGCGCGCGCCGAAGATGTAGTCAGCCATCTTCGGGTTCCAGCGGTGCGACTGGTGGCCAAAGTGGACGCCGGCTTCGAGGAGCTGACGCATAGAAAATTCAGGAATCGCCATAGTTCTAATTCTCCGGTTGGTTCCTCCGGAAGCGTGTGAGCAATCAAGCGTTTAGGCAGGAAATCTGCTGTGAGGCCGGAATGCCACCGGATGGCCGTGAGGCCGTGCTTCCGTGTGAGATGGCGCGGTATATAGCCGGATTCCCGGGATAAGCAAGGCAAACCGGACACTTGCAGGTTTTTCTGCGTGACTGGCGGGATATGCCGTCACAAATACCCCGCCGGGCATTTTGAGGATATAACACGGCAATTGGGCACCATGACCGGATCAAGCACCTCTTTGGAGGGCAGACCATGACCGAGACACCATCGGAACAACTCGTCGTATGCCTCGATAACGACGGCTACGACGCCTCGCTGGAAAGACGAAAGATCTACATCGCGCTGGTTGATCAGGATGCTGACAAGCATGGGATGCTGCGCGTCATTGATGAATCCGGAGAGGACTACCTCTATCCGAAAGCTTCATTCGGCCCGATCACCCTGCCCGCCGCCTGAACAAAGCCGTGCTGTCCGCCTGAACGGCGCGGAGCACCCCGCCCGCTGGCCCCTGCATCATGGCTTCTGATAAATGGTCCGCCCGGCCCGGATAGTCATGCCGACCTTCGCAAGGTTGCGGACGTCGGCGGCAGGATCACCGTCCAGCACCACCAGATCGGCATCCATTCCCACCTCCACTCGCCCTTTTCGCGCGGCATGGAAGAAGCCCGCCGGATTGGTGGTCAGCGCCGCGAGAACCTGACTGGCCGACAGCGCGCGTCCCATCAATTCCAATTCCAACGTGGTATCGACGATTTTTGTGAAGCCTACGTCTGTGCCGAACAGGATGGTGCCGCCATTGTCCGAAAAGGTCTTCAGTTGCAGCACTCCGGCGTCGACCATGCTGGACGCCAGCAGCGGCGCTGTCGTCCATAGCGTCAGCGTTGGGATCAAGGCCGTGCCCTCGGCTCTGGCGAGACTCAATTGTTCCTCGCTGTAGTTGTGCTGCGCGGGTACGGTGTGAGCCATCACATCGACATGGGTCGCCAGCACGATGTCCACGCCTGCCTTGTTCTGTGGATGGGCGAAGACCGGCCTGCCTCGCGCATGGGCGACATCGACGGCTGCCTTGGCCACAGCCGGGTCCATGTTGACCACCGGCTTGGGGCCCCTGAACGAGCCGGTAAAAAGCTTCACGCCGTCGCTGCCCATGCCAAACGCCTCAGAGACCAGATTTGTCATCTCGCCCGGCGTCCCAGGCTCGGGCACCTCCACGTCGGCCGGCACATAGATCGGATGGCCGCCTTTCGGAAAGAAGTTAGGCGCGAGAAGTATTTTGGGCCCTGCGACCTCGCCGCTTTCGACGCGAGCTCGCAATGAAAGAGAGTTTTGCGGCACGGAGCCGAGATCCCAAACGGTGGTAAAACCCCAGCGCGTCAGCATCTCCTGCATGCGCAGCGTCAGTTGCCCGGCGGGCGCGCTGTCAGCCCGAAGCCATTGCGGTCCGGTGAAATGGACGTGGCTGTTCCAGAAACCGGCGACTACGGTCTTGCCTGTGCAATCGATCACCTGCGTGTCGATCGGCACCTGCACGTCCGACCGTTTGCCTACGGCGGTGATCATGCCGCCGGAGATCAACACCAAGGCATCGGCAATCGGAGACGCTGTTGGCGACGCGTAGACGGTCGCCCCTGTCAGCATCATCGACGGCCCATCACTGGCGTGCGCCTGACCAGCAAGCAATGCGAAGACCCAGATGATACTCAGCAATCGACCCATGGCACGGCTCATGGCTTTTCAAACCAAACAGCCGACCGCGCCCATCGTTCATGGCGTCGACTGACAAGGTAATTCTGCGCCTTAAGGGTGAAGAGTCCAGTGGACCGAAATCACAGCATCTCGACCTGTACCACCCCGGTCACCGCCTTGATGGCGCCGGCGATCTGCGGGGAGATGCGGAAGCGGCCGGGGAGCTTCATTTCGACCTCGGTTTCCAGATTCAGCATCATCACCACCGAGACGTCGCCCTCCCCCGCCCCGCCGGACGGCGCGGTCGGCTTCGGTGCCAGCACGCCGCGGCCGGAGGCGGCGGCCGCCGGCGCGTCACCGGACAGGCGCTTGACGATCGAATCCAGCGGCTTGGTGTCGCGCAGGAAGATGCGAAGACCCTTCTGGGTCTTGGCGGCGGCGGCATCCAGCGGCTCGGCATGCAGCACGCGGGCGCGAACGTCCTCGCCCTGCAGTTCGGCGCCGAGCTGCAGCAAGACGGCAGCGCCCGGCTCCAGCACGTCACGGAACTGGGCGAGGCCTTCCGAGAACAGCACGGCCTCGAAATGGCCGGTGGGATCGGACAGGCCCATGATGCCCATCTTGTTGCCGGTCTTTGTGCGGCGCTCCTGACGCGTCACCACGGTCGCGGCGACCTTGCCGGCGGTCGCGCCCGACTTCACGGCGCGGCAGAATTCCGCCCAGCTCTGCACCCGCAGCCGCTTCAGCACCACGGCGTAGTCGTCGAGCGGATGGCCGGACAGGAAGAAGCCGATGGCGTCGTATTCGCGGCGCAGCTTTTCGGCCGGCAGCCAATTGTCGATCTGCGGCAGCATGATGGTCGGCGCGTCCGCAGCACCTCCGAACATGCTCTTCTGACCGATCGTCTTGTCCTCATGCGCGCTCTGGCACGCCGCGAGGATCGCCTCGGCGCCGCCGAACACGCGGGCGCGGTTGGCGTCCAGCGTATCGAACGCGCCGGCGGCCGTGAGGCTCTCTATGACGCGCTTGTTGATCGCACGTGGACTCGCCCGCGACGCAAAATCCGCCAGCGAGGTGAACAGGCCTTTCTTGCGCTCCTCGACGATCAGGTCGACCGCGGCGCCGCCGACGCCCTTCAGGCCGGCCAGCGCGTAGAAGATGGTGTTGTCGGCGACCTCGAAGGTGGCAGCCGAGAGATTGATGTTGGGTGCCTCGAGCTTGATACCAAGCCGCTGCGCCTCGGCGCGGAATTCCGACAGCTTGTCGGTGTTGCTCATGTCCAGCGTCATCGACGCGGCGATGAACTCGACCGGGTAATGCGCCTTCATATAGGCGGTATGGTACGACACCAGCGCGTAGGCCGCGGCGTGCGACTTGTTGAAGCCGTAGTCGGCGAATTTGGCGAGCAGGTCGAAGATCGTGTCGGCCTGTTCCTTGGCGACGCCGTTCTTGACGGAGCCCGCGATGAAGATCGCGCGCTGCTTTTCCATTTCGGCGCGGATCTTCTTGCCCATCGCGCGGCGCAGCAAGTCTGCGTCGCCGAGCGAGTAGCCGGCCATCACCTGGGCGATCTGCATCACCTGTTCCTGGTAGATGATGACGCCGTAGGTTTCCTTCAGGATCGGCTCCAGCATCGGATGCATGTATTCCGACTGCTCGTCGCCATGCTTGCGCGCGCAATAGGTCGGGATGTTCGCCATCGGGCCCGGCCGATACAAAGCCACCAGCGCGATGATGTCCTCGAACCTGTCGGGGCGCATATCGACCAGCGCGCGCCGCATGCCCTGGCTTTCCAGCTGGAACACGCCGACCACTTCGCCCTTGGCCAGCATCGCATAGGTCGCGGCATCGTCGATCGGCAGCGTCGGCAGGTCGACGTGGATGTTGCGCTGCTTCAACAGCTTCACCGCGACGTCGAGCACGGTCAGCGTCTTCAGGCCCAGGAAGTCGAACTTCACCAGGCCCGCGGGCTCGACCCATTTCATGTTGAACTGGGTGACCGGCATGTCGGATTTCGGATCGCGATACATCGGCACCAGCTCGGAGAGCGGGCGGTCGCCGATCACGATACCGGCGGCGTGCGTCGAAGCGTGGCGCGTCAGGCCCTCGAGCCGCAGCGCGATGTCGAAGGCGCGTTTGACGATCGGGTCCTCGTCGCGAAACGCCTGCAGCTTCGGCTCGGACTCGATGGCGGCGGCGAGCGTCACCGGCGCCGCCGGATTCTGCGGCACCAGCTTGGTCAGCTTGTCGACCTGGCCGTATGGCATCTGCAGCACGCGGCCGACGTCGCGCAGCACGCCGCGCGCCTGCAGCGTGCCGAAGGTAATGATCTGCGCGACCTGATCGCGGCCATAGCGATTCTGTACGTAGGTGATGACCTCGCCGCGGCGGTCCTGGCAGAAGTCGATGTCGAAGTCGGGCATCGAGACGCGTTCCGGATTGAGGAAGCGCTCGAACAGCAGGCCGAATTTGATCGGGTCGAGGTCGGTGATGGTCATCACATAGGCGACCATCGAGCCCGCGCCCGAACCACGGCCAGGGCCGACCGGAATGCCCTGCTCCTTGGCCCATTTGATGAAGTCGGCCACGATCAGGAAGTAGCCGGCATAGTTCATGCGGTTGATGACGTTCAGCTCGAAGTCGAGCCGCGCGCGGTAGTCCTCCTCCGTCATGCCCAGCGAGACGCCGTGGACGGCGAGCCGCCGCGTCAGGCCCTCCTGGGCCTGCCGCTTCAGTTCCTCGGCTTCCTCGCTTTCGGCATCGGCGGCATTGGAGCCCGCGCCGACCGTGAAGCGCGGCAGGATCGGCTTGCGGGTGCGCGGCCGGAACGAGCAGCGCTCGGCGATCTCCACCGTGGAGGCCAGCGCCTCTGGCAGGTCGGCGAACAGCACGGCCATCTCGGAGCGGGTCTTGAAGCGGTGGTCGGGGGTGAGCTGGTCGCGCTCGGTGTCGGCGATCATCTTGCCGCCGGCGATACACAACAGCGCATCATGCGCCTCGTAATCGTCGGCCGTGGCGAAATACGGCTCGTTGGTGGCGACCAGCGGAAAACCCTTGGCATAGGCCAGATCGATCAGCCCGGCCTCGGCGCGGCGCTCCTTCTCGACGCCGTGGCGCTGCAACTCGATATACAGCCGGTCGCCGAACAGCGAGCCCAGGCGGTCGCAGCGGGTGGCGGCGAGTGCCGCCTGATCGGCATTGAGCGCCATAGCGATCGGGCCTTCCGGCCCGCCGGTCAGCACGATCAGGTCCTCGGCCTCCTCCAGCATCCACTCGAACTTGATATGCGGGGTCTGGTGGATCGGGGTTTCCAGGAACGCCCGCGAGTTCAGCTTCATCAGGCTGCGATAGCCGCGCTCGCGCGCCGCCAGAAATACCATGCGCGCCGGCACTGCGTTCAGCGCATTGCGGGCGTTAGGATCCTGGTCGCCGAAATCCACCGCGATCTCGCAGCCGACGATCGGCTGGATGCCGTAGCCGACCAGTTTCTCGGAAAATTCCAGCGCGCCGAACATGTTGTCGGTGTCGGTCAGGGCCAGCGCCGGCTGGTGGTCGGCCTTGGCCAGCGCCGCCAGCTTCTCGACCTTGATCGAGCCCTTCAGCAGCGAATAGGCCGAATGGGTGTGCAGGTGGACGAAACCGGCATTAGCCGCAGCAGCGGGTCTGGAACTCATGGCGTCAGGCAATCATCGACTGGAGGAAACGCGGCGACCTCGAAAGATCGACTCGCCAGTCCATGGTGATGGCTGGACCCGGGGCTGTCCACGCGAAACGAACGCGCCACCCAAAGCATCCCCGCTTTCCCGTCGCCGGCTTACGCCGCCCGAACGGGCCAGGCTCAGAGCTGGGGGATCAATTGCGCCCACACCGCAATCATGCCCACGAACAGAACGATCGACGCCAGTGCGGCAGCCTCTTCAACGAAAGTCTTCAACATGTCAGCCTCCGTGATCTCTAGAACGTATGAAGAACATAGTTCTTCCTTTGTTCTTTAGTCAAGCGAGGCGACAGCGACATTCACCGTCTGGTTGGGCGATGGTTAATCGCCTGCCGGGCATCGAATGCCCGGCCGTCACTCATTTCGACGATGTGAGTTGACGAATGGCCGGCGCGTCGATGTTGTGCGGTCCGAAACCAACACGCCGGTCGAGTCGGCAGGAGAAACTCAATGCGCAAAGCCCTGTTCGCCCTGATGGCCATCGGCACGATGACGGCAATCGACATCGCCCCTGCTGCTGCCGCCGGCGGCAGCTATCCGATCTGCATGCGTACGCGGTACGACCAGGATGACTGCCGCTTCGTGACCTTCGAGCAGTGCATGGCGTCGGCCTCCGGCCTCGGCCAGAGCTGTTTCCAGAACCCGGCGCTGGCCTACAGCCAGGAGCGCTATATCGATGAGCCTGCGCCGCGCCGCCGTCCGCGCAACCGCGACCGCTACGCCTACTGATTTCGAGCGGATTGACCGGCCCCTCACCGGGCCGGTCAGGCCAGCTCGATGACCTTGCCGTTTTGCAGCGACACCCGGCGGTCCATGCGGCCGGCGAGTTCCATGTTGTGGGTCGCGATCAGCATCGCCACCCTCGTCGCCCTGACCAGCTGCATCAGCGCCTTGAAGACGTGATCCGCGGTGTGCGGGTCGAGGTTGCCGGTCGGCTCGTCGGCAAACAGCACGCGCGGCGCGTTGGCGACGGCGCGGGCGATGGCAACGCGCTGCTGCTCGCCGCCCGACAGTTCGGACGGCCGATGCGTGATGCGCTCGCCGAGACCGAGATAGGCCAGGATCTCCTTGGCCCGCACCACGGTCTCGGAACGCTTCAGGCCGCGGATCATCTGCGGCATCATGACGTTTTCCAGCGCGGTGAATTCCGGCAGCAGGCGGTGCGACTGGTAGACGAAGCCGATGTCGGTGCGGCGAATCTGGGTGCGCTCGGCGTCGGACAGGCCGGACGTCGCGGTGCCGCCGACATAGACCTCACCCTCGTCCGGACTCTCCAGCAGGCCGGCAATGTGCAGCAGCGTCGATTTGCCGGAGCCCGACGGCGCCACCAGCGCTACCGACTGGCCAGCCCACAGCGCCAGCTTGGCGCCGTCGAGGATGCTCAGCACCGTCTCGCCCTGGGTGTATTGCCGCTTGATGTCGTGCAGGTAAACGACCGGGACTTCTTCGCCGGGCTGCGCCATGTCAGTCATGCTACTCGTACCTTAGCGCTTCGACGGGATCGAGGCGCGCCGCGCGCCAGGACGGATAGAGGGTGGCGAGGAACGACAGCGTGAGCGCCATAATCACCACGGCGCTGGTCTCGCCGATATCGACGTCGGCCGGCAGCTTGGACAGGAAATACAGTTCCGGCGAAAACAGCTCGGTCGAGGTCATCCAGGAGATGAACTGCCGGATCGATTCGATGTTGAGGCAGACGACGAGGCCAACGACGAAGCCGGTCAGCGTGCCGACCACCCCGATCGCAGCCCCCGTAATCAGGAATATCCGCATGATCGCGCCTTGCGAGGCCCCCATCGTGCGCAGGATGGCGATGTCGCTACCCTTGTCCTTCACCAGCATGATCAGGCCGGAGACGATGTTGAGCGCCGCCACCAGCACGATCAAAGTGAGGATCAGGAACATGACGTTGCGCTCGACCTGCAGCGCATTGAAGAAGGTCGCGTTGCGCTGCCGCCAGTCGACCAGGAAGACCGGCCGCCCCGCGGCCTCCGTCACCAGCTTGCGGTAGACTTCGATCTTGTCGGGATTGTCGGTGTAGACCTCGATCGAGGTGACGTCGGAGGCCCTGTTGAAATACGCCTGCGCTTCGGTCAGCGGCATGAAGACGAAGGTGCCGTCATATTCCGACATGCCGATCTCGAACACCGCGGCGATGCGATACGGCTTGATGCGCGGCGTGGTACCCATCGGCGTCACGGCGCCACGCGGAGCCACCAATGTGATGTTGTCGCCGGCGTGGACCGAGAGTTGGTCGGCCAGCCTGCGGCCGATCGCGACGCCCTGCCCGTCGTCGAAATTCTCCAGCGAACCCTGCTTGATGTTCTGGGCGATCGAGGTGAGGTTGTTGAGGTCGGCCGAGCGGATGCCGCGCACGAACACGCCGGACGCGTTGAACGGCGACGACGCCAGCGCCTGGCCATCGACCACGGGCGCGGCCAGCCGGATTCCCTTGACGCCGTTGATGCGGTCGGCCACGTCCTTCCAGTCGGTCAGCGGACTCTCCAGCGGCTGCACCAGAATATGGCCGTTCAGTCCGAGGATCTTGCCGAGCAATTCCTTGCGGAAGCCATTCATCACCGCCATCACGATGATCAGCGTGGCGACGCCGAGCATGATGCCGAGAAACGAAAAGCCGGCGATCACGGAGATGAAGCCCTCCTTGCGGCGCGCGCGCAGGTAACGGCCGGACAACAGCCATTCGAAGGCCGCAAAAGGTGGGGTTCGAACTGGCTCGCTCATGACGTCATCCATCCTGCGAATCGCATGGGATTCGGGCTAATTCTAGCCGCATCGTCGGCTCCCTGCCGACGGCGCGGTGGATAAGTCGTCAGGACGACAGCTTTGCGACGGCATCGGCCGCGCTGAGGTTCTCACGCGAACCGTCGCTTCGCCGCTTCATCTCGACCTTGCCCTCGGCCAGCCCCTTCGGACCAACCAGGATCTGCCAGGGCACGCCGATCAGGTCGGCAGCGGCGAATTTGGCGCCGGCGCGCTGGTCGGTGTCGTCGTAGAGCACCTCGACGCCGGCCGCATTGAGCTCGGCATACAGCGCCTCGCAGGCCGCGTCGGTGTCCGGCGATCCCTGCTTCAAATTGAGGATGACCGCCTTGAACGGCGCGACGGCTTCCGGCCACTTGATGCCGTTCTCGTCGTGGCAGGCCTCGATGATCGCGCCGACGAGGCGCGACACGCCGACGCCGTAGGAGCCGCCATGGATCGGCTGTTCGGCGCCGTCGGGACCGGCGACGAAGGCCTTCATCGACTCCGAATATTTGGTGCCGAAATAGAAGATCTGGCCGACCTCGATGCCGCGGGTGTGCACCTGCTTTTCGACCGGCACTTCGCGCGCGTAGCGTTCGGCGTCATGGACGTCCTCGGTGGCCGCATAGACCGTGGTCCACTGCTTGATGATGTCGGTGAGATCGGAATCATAGTCGATGTCATCGCCGGGCACCGGCAGGTCGAGCACGTCCTTGTTGCAATACACCGCGGACTCGCCGGTTTCGGCCAGCAGGATGAATTCGTGGCTGTGGTCGCCGCCGATCGGACCGGTCTCGGCGCGCATCGGGATCGCCTTGATGCCCATCCGCGCGAAGGTCCGCAAGTACGCGACGAACATCCGGTTGTAGCTGCGCAGCGCGGCGGCCTCGTCGACGTCGAAGGAATAGCCGTCCTTCATCAGGAATTCACGGCCGCGCATCACGCCGAAACGCGGGCGCTGCTCGTCGCGGAACTTCCATTGGATGTGATACAGGTTGAGCGGCAGGCTCTTGTAGGACTTCACATAGGCGCGGAAGATGCCTGTGATCATTTCCTCGTTGGTCGGCCCATACAGCAGCTCGCGCTTGTGGCGGTCGGTGATGCGCAGCATCTCCGGGCCATAGGCCTCGTAGCGCCCGCTTTCGCGCCACAGATCGGCGAGCTGCAGCGTCGGCATCAGCAGCTCGACCGAGCCGGCGCGGTCCTGCTCTTCCTGCACGATCTTCTCGATCTTGCGTAGCACCCGCAGCCCGAGCGGCAGCCAGGCATAGATGCCGGCGGCTTCCTGACGAATCATCCCCGCGCGCAGCATCAGCCGGTGCGAGGCGATCTCCGCGTCCTTCGGCGTTTCCTTGAGGATGGGCAGAAAATAGCGCGACAATCGCATGGGAAAAGCTCAAGAATCGGAGGGACACGGGGTACGGCGAGTGAAACCGGATCGGCCGCCAAAACACAAGGGCAGCCGCTGGCACGAAGGGAGTCCCCCGCTTTGATCCGACAAAGCGGGCTTATTTCGGATCGTGCTGAAAAAGGATGCGGAAGATTTTCCGGATGGACCGATGACGCGCGTCAACGACTATAAATGACGAAGGGCGCATCATTTTCGTGAATGCCTCAATTTTGAACAGCCATGCTGAAATTGATGACAAACAAAAAAAGATCGGCTACGACTCCAGCCTAGGCGGTATGCGAGGAAGAAGTCTGGTGGTCGAAGTATAAAGCGGTCCAAGTCTTAAACGGCTTAAGTCTTAAACGGCTTAAGTCTTAAGCGGTCCAAGTCTTAAGCGGTCCAAGTCTCGGGAGGAGCCCTGACGCGCTCAAGCTGCGTCAACCCGGTCATCAAGGATAAATTCCAACAATACGGGTAAAATAGGGTCAATACGATTTTCGAGCAGGGCTTTGGCCCTGCTCTTTTTTTGGTGTTCTGTTTTGGTTTTTTGCCGCTCGACGACGGCGTGCTTCAGGCCTTGCGGCCAGCCGGGTTCACGTCGGCTTCCTCGGCATCGCCTGACAACCACGAACACACCGCACCCTGCACTGCACCGACGCTCCCGAAGGTCAGGAGGTGCGCCAGCGGCATCGGGATCGCCGTCCATACCGACATCATCGCGACGCTCGCGACATAGCCCACCGCCGCGCTGATCAGCACCCTGGGCCACAGGCTGATCCTGTCACTGAGGAAGCGATCGATGAAGCCGATCACCAGGGTCGGAAGCACACCGAAAATATAGGCAAAGGGCAGCCCGAGCAGCACGCCCTCGGCGCCGCCGATCAGCCGGCCGACAGCCAACTGCCAGAGCAAGTAAATTGCATAGCCAAGCGCCGGCCCAAGCAGCAGAAAGATCAAGATACGCTTCACCGCCGTCTCCCTCGATACCCGCTTCTGCCGGGAGCACCATCGAACTTTAGATGGGGATGCCCATCAATTTTGAAAGCCGCTCGATGTTGAAATAGTCCATCCGGTAGGCGTACATCCCGATGCCGAAGAACACCGCCGAGATGACCGTGGTCCAGATCAGCTTGCGCCCCATGCGGGCGAGGATCGGCGCCCCCGGATCGGTGCCATCGGCGCCCTCGCCATCCTCATGCTGACTGCGCACGCCGAACGGCAGCGTCAGGAACAGCGTGATCCACCAGATGACGAAGTAGACCGCGAGAGCCGTGGAGATTGTGTAGGCCATCGATCAGGACTGTTCGATTTCGACGAGCGCGCCGGAAAAGTCTTTCGGATGCAGAAACAGCACGGGCTTGCCGTGAGCGCCGATCTTCGGGACGCCGTCGCCGAGCACCCGCGCGCCTTCGCCTACCAGCGTATCGCGTGCCACCAGGATATCCGGCACCTCGTAGCACAGGTGATGAATGCCGCCGTCGGGATTGCGCTCGACAAATTTGGCGATCGGCGAGGCCTCTCCGAGCGGCTGGATGAACTCGATCTTGGTGTTCGGCAGCGTGGCGAACACCGTGATGACGCCATGCTCGGGCAGCGGCACGGCGGCGGAGATCTCGGCGCCGAAAGCGGTGCCGTAGATTTTCGCCGCATTTTCCGCGTCGCTTACCGCAATCGCGACGTGATTGAGCCGGCCCAGCATGACGTCCTCCCTGTTTCGTTGGTAGCTTATATCCTACTTCTCGACCTGCATCAGGTGGACGTAGCACATCGTCTTCTTGCCCCACTGCTCCTGCAGGGCTGCCCGCACCGCGCGCCGCACCGCTTCGGCAATCGCATCGGGATCGCGCTTTTTCGCCTTCGGCAGATTTTCGACGATATTCACGACGATGTCGAACACGATGTCGTCCATCATCTCGCCCTTGGCGTTCTTCTCGGGGATGCCGATCAGGTCGACCGCGGGCTCGTCGGCCATATCGCCCTTGGCGGTCACCGCCAGACCGATGAAGGCGCAGCCGGCCATCGCCAGGCGACGGCGTTCCGCCACCGCGCGCGACTTGGAATCTTCCAGCAGCAGACCGTCCTTGTAGATCTTGCCGGACGGAATTTCCTCGATCACCGCGGCATCGCCCGGCCACAGCCGGACCAGGTCGCCGTTCTTGACGATCATGGTGCGCGGCACGCCGCATTCGCGCGCCAGCTTGGCGTGCTCATGCAGATGCAACGCTTCGCCGTGCACCGGGATCAGGAGCTGCGGGCGGACCCAGGAGATCATGTCACGCAACTCGTCGCGACGTGGATGGCCGGAGACGTGAACCAGATGGGTGCGGTCGGTGACGACCTCGACCCCCTGGGTGATCAGGCCATTGATGATGGTGCCGACAGCCTTCTCATTGCCGGGAATGGTCCGCGACGAGAAGATCACGGTATCACCCTTGTTCAGGGTGACCATCGGATGATCGTCGTTGGCAATGCGCGACAATGCGGCGCGCGGCTCGCCCTGGCTGCCGGTGCACAAAGCGATGACGCGGTCCGGCGGCAAATGCCCGTACATGTCAGCGCCACGGAAGGCCTTGATGCCCTCGAGGTAGCCGGTCTCGCGTGCGATCTGCACGACGCGCTCCATCGCGCGGCCGACCACGACGACCTCGCGGCCCGAGGCCTCCGCGGCTTCCGCCACGGCGCGCAGCCGCGCCACATTGGAGGCAAAGGTGGTGACGGCAACGCGGCCCTTGGCGGCCTTCACCAGTTCGGTGATGGTCTTCGCCACTTCCATTTCGGAGGGCGAACGCCCTTCCCGCACGGCGTTGGTGGAATCGCCGACCAGCGCCAGCACACCGGCGTCGCCGAGTTCGCGCAGGCGGCGCTCGTCGGTCGGCTTGCCGATGATCGGGGTCGGGTCGATCTTCCAGTCGCCGGTGTGCAGCACGGTGCCGGCGGCAGTGTGGATCGCCAGTGCATGCGATTCCGGGATCGAATGCGCTACAGGAATGAACTCGACCTTGAAGGGGCCCAGTTCAAGGGTGCCACCCGACGGCACCACGGTCACGGGGATCTTCGGCGGGTTGCGCTCCGAGGCGCACTTGGCCTGAAACAGCGAGGCAGAGAACTGCGTCGCATAGATCGGGCATTTCAGCTTCGGCCACAGGTCGATGATGGCGCCGAAGTGATCCTCATGTGCATGCGTCAGCACGAGCCCGACGATGTTCTTGCGCTCCTTTTCGAGGAAGCGGACGTCGGGCATCACGAGATCGATGCCCGGCAGATGTTCTTCGTCGCCGAAATAGACGCCGAGATCGACCGCGAGCCATTTCTGGTTACCGCGATTGCCCATGCCGTAGATCGACAAGTTCATGCCGATCTGGCCGACGCCGCCGAGCGGCGCGAAGGTGAGTTGGTCTGGTTTGGTCGTCATGGTGTTGATGTCCCTGCCGACGCCGTCGATCCGAAGTGAACGTCCCCGGCAGAAATCGGAACGCGTAACCCGTCCGGTGTTCTGACGATCAGACAGCCGCTCTCGTCGATGGTGTCGAAAATGCCTGAAATGGTGGATGAACCCGATTGGATAGAGACCGGCTCGCCGAGTCCTGCGGCGCGTGCCAGCCATTGTTTGCGGATCTCGGGAAAGCCGTGGCCTTCGTCCCAGACGCCGCGATATTCCGACCATGAGTCGGACAATGCGTTGAACAGATCTTCGGCGCCGACCTGCACGCCAAGCGCGTGCAGCGACGTCGCCGGGTAGGGCGTGTCTTGCGGAAATGCGACCACGTTGGTGCCGATGCCGACCACGACCGCGAGGCGATCATCGGCCACGGCCTCGGCCTCCAGCAAAATGCCGGCGAGCTTGGAGCGCCCTGCCAGCACGTCGTTGGGCCATTTCAGCGCGAACTTCATATCTTCCGATCCAGGCGACCTCAGCCGCGCCTCCATGCTGACCAGCCGGAGCGCTGCTTCGAGTGCCAGACCCGCTGCAAAACCGAGGGTGGCTGCGATGGCGGGCGGTACGTCGATGACTTCAAGAATAGAACAAGCGAGATTGCCCCGCGGCGCGATCCACGGCCGGTGCCGTCGTCCGCGCCCTGCGGTCTGCTGCGATGTGACGAACCACATCGGACCGCGCTCGCCGGTGCGGGCGCGGTCCAGGGCTTCTACATTGGTTGAACCGGTGCTGTCGAATGCCGCGAGCGAGGTACCCGCGGCCAGGGCTCGGGGACCGAGCGAAAACACCATTTAAAACAATGACTTCGCCGCAAACGAGGCGGCGCTGACGAGCGGTCCGGGATAGACGAAGAACAGCACGTTGAAAATACCGGTGACGGCCAGCACGGTGCGCAGCTCGACTCGCATCGGATCCAGCGCTCCCTTCGGCTCGTCGAAATACATCAGCTTGACGATGGTCAGGTAGTAATAGGCGCCCACCACACTGGCCAGCATACCGACCACGGCGAGCACGAACAGCCCGGCCTTGATCGCCGCGATGAAGACGTAGAACTTGGCGAAGAAGCCGGCCAGCGGCGGGATGCCGGCCAGCGAGAACAGGAACATCGCGAAGAAGAACGCCAGCAACGGATTGGTGCGCGAGAGGCCGGCGAAGTCGCTGATCTTCTCCAGCGGCTGGCCGTCACGCTTCATGGTCAGGATGATGGCGAAGCTGCCGAGCGTCATCGCGACGTAGATCGCCAGATAGACCAGCACACCCTGCGCGCCCTCGGCGGTGCCGGCGGCGAGGCCGACCAGCGCGAAACCCATGTGGCCGATCGAGGAATACGCCATCAGGCGCTTGATATTGGTCTGGCCGATCGCGGCGAACGAGCCGAGCACCATGGAGGCGATCGAGACGAACACGACGACCTGCTGCCACTGCAGCGTGATGCCGGGGAATGCCGTGAGCGCGACGCGCGTAAACACCGCCATCGCGGCAACCTTCGGGGCGGAGGCGAAGAACGCGGTGACCGGGGTCGGCGCGCCCTCATAGACGTCCGGCGTCCACATGTGGAACGGCACGGCCGAGACCTTGAAGCACAGGCCGGCGAGCAGGAAGACGAGCCCGAACACGATGCCGACGCTACCGGTGGTCGCGGCCGCCGCGATGCCCGTGAAAGTCACGGTGCCGGTGAAGCCATAGATCAAGGATGCGCCGTACAGCAACATGCCGGACGACAGCGCGCCGAGCACGAAGTACTTCAGGCCGGCTTCGGTCGATCTGGCGTTGTCGCGGTTGGACGCGGCGACGACATAGAGCGCAAGGCTCATCAGTTCGAGGCCGAGATACAGCATGATCAGGTCGCCGGCCGAGATCAACACGAACATGCCGAGCGTCGAGAGCAGCACCAGGATCGCATATTCGAAGATGCGGCGGGACTGGTGCTCGAGGAACTCGCGCGACAGGATCAGCGTGACGGCCGAGCCGATCACCGCCAGCACCTTCATGAAGCGGGCAAAGTCATCGACGATGAAGCTACCGCCGAAGGTGACGAGCTTGCCCGCGGGCAGCGCCAGCTCGATGACGCCAACCGCGACCAGCAGGATCACGGCGAGCACCGTCACCGGTCCCGTCGTCTTTGGCCCGCCATAGGCGCCGACCATCAGCAGCGCCATGGCCCCCACGGCGAGCACGATCTCCGGCAATACGGGGAGCAGTGAATATCCGGCGGTCTCAAAAGTCATTGCGCGTTGTCCTGACCTGCTGCGTTCATGGCAGCAGCGCGGCTGCCTTCACGGCAGATGTTGCAGCGGCGTAGTTGTTGACGAGGAGTTGCACCGAGGCGGCCGACATGTCGAGCACCGGCTTGGGATAGAAGCCGAACCAGATGGTGAGCACGACCAGGGGGGCGAGCAGCAAGCCTTCGCGGAACGTGATGTCCTTGATGCTCATCAACGACGGCTTGGTCAGCCCGCCGAACACCACCTTGCGGTACAGCCACAGCGCGTAGCTCGCCGACAGGATCACGCCTGTCGTGGCGATGACCGCCGCGGGGATGCTGGTCTTGAAGGTGCCGATCAGCGTCATGAATTCGCCGACGAAGCCGGAAGTTCCGGGCAGACCGACATTGGCCATGGTGAACACCATGAACATCATCGCGTAGATCGGCATCCGGTTGACGAGGCCGCCATAGGCCGCGATCTCGCGGGTATGCAGGCGGTCGTAGACGATGCCGACGCAGAGGAACAGCGCGCCCGACACGATGCCGTGCGAAACCATCTGGAACACGGCCCCGGCGACGCCCTGGGTGTTGCCGGCAAAGATGCCCATGGTCACGAAGCCCATATGGGCGACCGACGAGTAGGCAATCAGCTTCTTGATGTCTTCCTGCATCAAGGCCACCAGCGAGGTGTAGACGATGGCGATCACCGACAGCGTCAGCACCATCGGCGTAAAATACAGCGAGGCGTCCGGGAACATCGGCAGCGAGAAGCGCAGGAAGCCGTAGCCGCCCATCTTCAGCATGATCGCGGCCAGCACGACCGAGCCCGCGGTCGGCGCCTCGACATGCGCGTCCGGCAGCCAGGTGTGCACCGGCCACATCGGCATCTTCACCGCGAAGGACGCGAAGAACGCCAGCCAGGCCCAGATCTGCAGGCTGCGCGGCACGGCGGTGTGCATCAGGGTCGGAATGTCGGTGGTGCCGGCGTTCCAGTACAGCGCCATGATCGCCAGCAGCATCAGGACCGAGCCGAGCAGCGTGTAGAGGAAGAACTTGAACGAGGCATAGACGCGGCGCGGGCCGCCCCAGACGCCGATGATCAGGAACATCGGGATCAGGCCGCCTTCGAAGAACAGGTAGAACAGCACCAGATCCAGCGCCGAGAAGGTGCCGATCATCAGCGTTTCCAGGATCAGAAACGCCATCATGTATTCGGGCACGCGCTTGGTGATCGATTTCCACGACGCCAGGATGCAGAACGGCATCAAGGCGGTGGTCAGGATCACGAAGGGCAGCGAAATGCCGTCCACGCCCATGTGGTAGTTGATCGCCGTGGCCAGCCACGGCAGCTTCTCGACGAACTGGAAGTCGCCATTGGCCGCGTCGTAGCGCATCACCAGGATCAGCGAGACCGCGAAGGTGATCAAGGTTGCCCAGATCGCGATCCAGCGCGCGTTGCGGTTGGCCGCCTCGTCGCCGCCGCGCGCCAGCAGATACACCAGCACGGCGCCGATGGTCGGCAGGAAGGTGACGACGGAGAGAATGGGCCAGGTCATGACGGAAGCCGACGACATCAGTGGCCCCCCAGGCCGAATATGAACCAGGTGATCAGCCCGGCGACGCCGATCAGCATCGCGAAGGCATAGTGGTAGAGATAGCCGGTCTGGATCCGCACCGCACCGCGCGTGATATCGAGCACGCGAGCCGAAATGCCGTCGGGACCGAGCCCGTCGATGATCTTGCCGTCGCCGACCTTCCACAGGAAGCGGCCAAGCCATTTGGCGGGACGCACGAAGATCAGGTCATACAGCTCGTCAAAGTACCACTTGTTGAGCAGGAACTTGTAGAGCAGCGGATGCTGGCCGGCGAGTTCGACCGGCAGATAGGGCCGGCGGATGTAGAACAGATACGACACCAGGAAGCCGGCCGCCATCATCACCGTCGGCAGGTTGGCAATCATCGCGGGGATGTGGTGCATCTCGTCCAAGAGGTGCGGATGGTTCTTCAGCGAATCCCGGAAGAACTCCTCCACGCCGTGACCGGCGAACAGTTCCTTGAACGGGAAGCCGGCGAGGATCGCACCGGCCGCCAGCACGCCGAGCGGCACCAGCATCACCAGTGGCGCTTCATGCGCGGCCTCGTAATGCTTCTGGTCATGCGGCGCGCCGTGGAAGGTCTTGAAGATCAGGCGCCAGGAATAGAACGAGGTGAGACCCGCGGCGACGATGGTCATCAGGAAGCCGTACAGCGCGAACGGATTGGTCGAGACATAGGCGGCCTCGATGATCGCATCCTTCGAAAAGTAGCCGGCGGTCAGCGGGAAGCCGGTCAGCGCCAGCGTGCCGATCACCATCATCGCATAGGTGAACGGGATCTTGCGCCACAACCCGCCCATCTTGCGGATGTCCTGCTCGTGATGCATCGCGTAGATCACCGAGCCGGACCCTAAGAACAGCAGCGCCTTGAAGAAGGCGTGCGTGAACAGATGGAACATGGCGATGGAGTAGCCCCCTGCCCCCAGCGCCACGAACATGTAGCCTAGCTGCGAACAGGTCGAATAGGCCACGATGCGCTTGATGTCGTTCTGCACCAAGCCGATGGTGGCCGCGAAGAACGCGGTGGTCGCGCCGACCAGCATGATCACGGCCTGGGCATTCGGCGCGAGCTCGAACAGCGGCGACATGCGGGCCACCAGGAACACGCCGGCGGTCACCATGGTGGCGGCATGAATCAGCGCCGACACCGGGGTCGGGCCTTCCATCGCGTCCGGCAGCCAGGTGTGCAGCAGGAACTGGGCCGACTTGCCCATCGCGCCCATGAACAACAACAGGCCGATCAGCGTCAGCGCGTCGGCCTGCCAGCCGAAGAAGTTGATGGTCTTGCCGGTCAGGCCCGGAAGGGCGGCGAAGATGGTGTCGAAATCGGTCGAGCCGACCATCATGAAGATCGCGAAGATGCCGAGCAGGAAGCCGAAATCGCCGACGCGGTTGACCACGAAGGCCTTGATCGCCGCGGCGTTGGCGCTCGGCTTCTGATACCAGAACCCGATCAGCAAATAGCTGGCGAGACCGACGCCTTCCCAGCCGAAGAACAGCTGCAGCAGATTGTCGGCGGTCACCAGCATCAGCATCATGAAAGTGAACAGCGACAGATAGCCCATGAAGCGCGGGCGGTTCGGATCGTCTTCCATGTAGCCGAGCGAATAGATGTGCACGAGCGCCGACACCGTGGTGACGACCACCAGCATGACGGCGGTCAGCGTGTCGACGCGCAGCGTCCACGACAGCTGAAGGTCGCCGGAGGTGATCCAGGGCATCAGGACCACGCGGACGTCATGGTGCATGAAGCCGACATCGACCAGCGTCATCCATGACAGCGCGGCGGAAACCACCAGCAGCGTCGAGGTGATCAGTTCGGCCGCGCGGGAACCGGCCGCAGCCGGCTCGGCCACGTGGTGGTCATCATGGCCGTGATCGTCATGGGCGTGATCGTCATGGGCGTGCGCTGCGTGCGCGTCGCCGTGGCCATGCGCGTCGTCATGGTGATGGTCGAGCTGGTCGCCGCTGGGGTGGCGCGCATGCGCGCCCGACAGGGCGATCAGCCCGGCAAGGATCGCGCCGATCAGCGGCAGGAAAACAAGAGCCTGGATCATAGCTGGCTCAGCCCTTCATCAGATTGATGTCTTCAACCGCGATCGAGCCGCGGTTGCGGAAATAGACGACCAGCACGGCAAGGCCGATGGCTGCTTCCGCAGCGGCCACCGTCAGCACCAGCAGCGCGAACACCTGGCCGACGATGTCGCCCAGGAAGGTCGAGAACGCCACCAGGTTGATGTTGACCGCCAGCAGGATCAGCTCGATCGACATCAGGATGACGATGACGTTCTTGCGGTTGAGAAAGATGCCGAGAATGCCGAGCGTGAACAGGATCGCGCCGACCGCCAGATAATGTCCGAGACCGATCGTCATTTGACCCACTCCGAGGCGTCCGCGTCCTGCAGGCCCTGCCCGACGGCGACCTTGCGCACATCCATGGCGAGCGCCGGCGTGCGGGCGTTCTGCACGTTGATGTCCTGGCGCTTGACGGTCGCCTTGTGGCGCAGCGTCAGCACGATCGCGCCGATCATCGCCACCAGCAGCACCATCGCCGAGAGCTGGAAGTAATGGATGTACTTCGTATACAGCACCAGGCCGAGCGCCTCGGTGTTGGAAATGCCGGCGGGGATCGCCGAGGTGATCGACTTGGTGACGTTCGGGTTGATTACCCAGCCGCCGACCACGAGCAGCAGCTCGGCGAGGAAGATCACGCCGATCAGGAGGCCGAACGGCAGGTATTCGATGAAGCCTTCGCGCAGCTGCGCGAAGTCGACATCGAGCATCATGATGACGAACAGGAACAGCACCGCGACCGCGCCGACATAGACGACGATCAGCAGCATGGCGAGGAATTCGGCGCCCATCAGCACGAACAGGCCGGACGCATTGACGAAAGCGAGGATCAGGAACAGCACGGCATGGACGGGATTGCGCGAGGCAATCACCATCACCGCGCTGGCGACGCAGACGCCGGCGAACAGGTAGAAGAACAATGCGGCAATCATGACTGTGTCCTACCGGTACGGCGAGTCGAGTTCGATCGATTTGGCAATCTCTCGTTCCCAGCGGTCGCCGTTGGCGAGCAGTTTCGCCTTGTCATAGTACAGTTCCTCACGGGTCTCGGTCGCGAATTCGAAGTTCGGTCCCTCGACGATCGCATCGACCGGACAGGCTTCCTGGCACAGCCCGCAATAGATGCACTTCACCATGTCGATGTCGTAGCGCACGGTGCGGCGCGTGCCGTCGTTGCGGCGCGGACCGGCCTCGATGGTAATGGCCTGCGCGGGACAAACGGCCTCGCACAGCTTGCAGGCGATACAGCGTTCCTCGCCGTTCGGATAGCGGCGCAGCGCGTGTTCTCCACGGAAGCGCGGCGAAATCGGCCCTTTCTCGAAGGGATAATTCAGCGTCGGTTTCGGCCGGAAGAAATAGCGCATGGCGAGGACGAACGCGGATGCGAACTCGGCCAGCAGCAGCGAATGAGCGGTTGCCCTGATATTCATAGTGACCTCATTTCGGAGCAAGCCCCCCGAATTGCAGCACGGCCGCGACGAGGATGACATAGCCCAGCGACAGCGGCAGAAACACCTTCCAGCCCAGACGCATCAGCTGGTCATAGCGGTAGCGCGGCACGATCGCCTTCGCCATCGCAATCAGGAAGAACATGAACAGCACCTTGAGCGTGAACCAGATGATGCCTGGCACCCAGGTGAACGGTGCGAACGGGATCGGCGACAGCCAGCCGCCGAGGAACAGGATGGTGGCCAGCGCGCACATGGTGACGATGGCGACGTATTCGCCGAGCATGAACAAAAGGTACGGTGTCGAGCCGTATTCCGTCATGAAGCCCGCGACCAGCTCCGATTCGGCCTCGACGAGATCGAAGGGCGGACGGTTGGTTTCCGCGAGCGCCGAGACGTAGAACACCACGAACATCGGGAACAGCGGGATGAAGTACCAGCCCAGCATGCCCCACTTGCCGTCCTGCGCCATGACGATCGCCGACAGGTTCAGCGAGCCGACGCACAGCATGACCGTAATGATGACAAAGCCGATCGAGACTTCATAAGAAACCATCTGCGCGGCCGAGCGGAGCGCGGCGAGGAACGGATATTTCGAGTTCGACGACCAGCCGGCCATGATGATGCCGTACACCGACAGCGACGAGATCGCGAAGATGTAGAGCACGCCGACGTTGAGATCGGCGATCACCCAGCCGAGGTTCATCGGGATCACGGCCCAGGCGGCCAGCGCCAGCACGCAGGACACCAAGGGCGCCAGCAGAAACACGCCCTTGTTGGAGCCGGACGGAATAACCGGCTCCTTGAGCACGAACTTCAAGAGATCGGCGAAGGATTGCAGCAGGCCGAACGGCCCCACCACGTTGGGTCCGCGGCGCATCTGCACCGCCGCCCAGATCTTGCGATCGCCCAGCAGGATGAAGGCAATCGCGATCAACAACACTACGAGCACGAGAAGCGACTGCGCGACCATGACGATCAGCGGCCACAGGGTGCTAGTCCAGATATCAGCCATCGGTTTACTCCGCCGCCGTCAGTATCTGGCCGGAAGCCAGGCGGGAACATTCCGCCATGATGGCTGACGCGCGTGCGATCGGGTTGGTCAGGTAGAAATCCTCAATGCAGGTCTTGAACGGCGTCTTCTCGACGCTACCGCCCTTCCCCGCAAGGGTCTTGATCACCGAGGCGTCGCCAGCCTCGATCTGATCGAGCCGGATCAGATGCGGCACCGCCTTGAAGATCGCCTGGCGCAACGCGGCCAGCGAATCATAGGGCAGCCGGTGGCCAAGCACGTCGGACAGAGCGCGGATCACAGCCCAGTCTTCGCGGGCCTCGCCCGGCGGGAACCCGGCGCGCGCGGCCATCTGCACACGGCCTTCGGTGTTGACGTAGAGGCCGGACTTTTCGGTATAGGCCGCACCCGGCAGGATGACGTCGGCGCGGTGCGCGCCGCGGTCGCCATGGGTGCCGATATAGACGACGAAGGTGCCGTCGGCGACCTTCACTTCATCGGCGCCGAGCGAGAACAGCACGTCGATTGCACCCGGCGCGGTCATCTGGGCCACGCTGAGGCTGCCGGCACCCGGCGCGAAACCGATGTCCAGCGCGCCGACCTTGGAGGCCGTCGCCTGCAGCACGGCAAAGCCGTTCCAGCCCTCCGTGATGGCGCCGAAATCGGCCGCGAGCTTCGCGGCCAGCGCCAACACCGCGGCGCCGTCGGGACGCGCTGCGGCACCCGCGCCGACCAGCACGATCGGCTTCTTGGCGTTCTTCAACACGTCGGCAAAGTCGTTCTTGCCGGCGGCCAGCTCGTTCATCGATTCCGTGCCGGCGCCGAGATAGTCGTAGAGATAGGTCAGGTCGGCCTTCTCGCCGATCACGCCGATCTTCAACTGGCCGGTGCGCCAGCGCTTTCGGATGCGCGCGTTGAGAACGGCGGCTTCCTTGCGCGGGTTGGAGCCGACGATCAGCAGCGCGTCGGCTTCCTCGATCCCGGCGATGGTCGGGTTGAAGATGTAGGAGGCGCGGCCGGCGGCGGGGTCGAAGGCGCTACCGTCCTGAGTCGACACATTGGCCGAGCCCATGCTGGCCAGCAATTGCTTCAGCGCGAACATTTCCTCGATCGCGGCGAGGTCGCCGGCGATCGCACCGATCTTGCTGGCCTGCGTAACCGACACCTTGGCGGCCACGGCGCCGAACGCCTCCGCCCAGGTCGCGGCCCGCAGCTTGCCGTTCTCACGGATATAGGGGCGATCGAGCCGCTGGGTGCGCAGGCCATCTACGATGTGCCGCGTCTTGTCGGAGATCCACTCCTCGTTCACGTTCTCATTGATGCGCGGCAGGATGCGCATCACTTCGCGGCCGCGGGTATCGACGCGGATCGCGGATCCGACCGCGTCCATCACGTCGATCGACTGCGTCTTGCCAAGCTCCCAGGGGCGCGCGGCGAAAGCATAGGGCTTCGACGTCAAGGCGCCGACCGGGCAGATATCGACCAGGTTGCCCTGCAATTCCGAGGTCAAGGCGCTTTCCAGATAGGTGGTGATCTCGACGTCTTCGCCGCGGCCGAGCAGGCCCATTTCCGGCACGCCGCAGACTTCCGTGGCAAAACGGACGCAGCGCGTGCACTGGATGCAGCGGTTCATCGAGGTCTTGACGAGCACGCCGAGGTACTTGTCCTCGACGGCGCGCTTGTTCTCGGCAAAGCGCGACGTGTCGACGCCGTAGCCCATCGCCTGGTCCTGCAGATCGCACTCGCCGCCCTGGTCGCAGATCGGGCAATCCAGCGGATGGTTGATCAGCAGGAATTCCATCACGCCCTCACGGGCCTTCTTGACCATCGGCGACTTGGTCGAGATCTCCGGCGGCTCGCCCTTTGGGCCCGGGCGGCAGTCGCGCACGCCCCAGGCGCAGGAGGCGACCGGCTTCGGTCCGCCCTTCACTTCGACCAGACACATCCGGCAATTGCCGGCGATCGACAGCCGCTCGTGATAGCAGAAGCGCGGGATCTCGGCGCCCGCCGCCTCGCACGCCTGCAACAGCGTGTACTCGGCGGGGACATCGATCTCTTTGCCGTCGATGATGAGTTTCGTCATTTCTGTTCCGTCGATCTCACGATGAGCGAAGCGTCAAATAAATCAGGAGCGCGATCGTGACCGCGATCCCCATAATGATGTCGAGCCGGGCGAGATTTGCCACAACTCGTAGAAAGCAATTCATGGCTTTCGACGCCATCATCGCCTCCTCTGCAAACGTTACTCCGCCGCGACCATGTGCGCGGGATCGAGAATGCCCTGGTCGTCGAGGCTCGCCTTGCGGCTGAAATCGTCGATGCGGCGTTCGATCTCCGGGCGGAAGGCGCGGATCAGGCCCTGCACCGGCCACGCGGCGGCATCGCCGAGCGCGCAGATGGTGTGGCCTTCGACCTGCTTGGTGACTTCCAGGAGCATGTCGATCTCGCGCTTGTGGGCGCGACCCTCGACCATGCGGTTGAGCACTCGCCACATCCAGCCGGTGCCTTCGCGGCAGGGCGTGCACTGGCCGCAGCTCTCATGCTTGAAGAAGTAGCTGATGCGCGCGATCGCCGCGACCACGTCGGTCGACTTGTCCATCACGATGACGCCGGCGGTGCCGAACGACGACTTCGCGGCACGGGTGCCGTCGAAATCCATGATCAGGTCTTCGCAATCCGCCGCCGGGATCAGCGGGCACGAGGCACCGCCGGGAATGATCGCCAGCAGATTGTCCCAGCCGCCACGGATGCCGCCGCCATGCTTTTCGATCAGCTCGCGGAACGGGATGCTCATGGCGTCTTCGACCACGCAGGGCGTGTTGACGTGACCGGAGATGCCGTAAAGCTTGGTGCCGACATTGTTGGCGCGACCGATGCCGGCGAACCAACCGGCGCCGCGGCGCAGAATGTCGGGTGCCACCGCGATCGACTCGACGTTGTTCACGGTTGTCGGGCAGCCATACAGGCCGACATTGGCCGGGAACGGTGGCTTCAGGCGCGGCTGGCCCTTCTTGCCCTCGAGGCTCTCCAGCAGCGCGGTCTCTTCACCGCAGATATAGGCGCCGGCGCCGTGCGCGACATAGAGCTCGAACGGGAAGCCGTGGACGTTGTCCTTGCCGATCAGTCTCGCCGCATAGGCCTGGTCGATCGCCGCCTGCAGGTGCTCGCGCTCGCGGATGAACTCACCGCGGACGTAGATGTAGCCGACATGGGCGCCCATCGCGCAGCCGGCGATCAGGCAGCCTTCGATCAGGAGATGCGGATCGTGCCGCATGATCTCGCGATCCTTGCAGGTGCCGGGCTCAGACTCGTCGGCGTTGACGACGAGATAGCTCGGCCGACCGTCGGCATTCTCCTTCGGCATGAACGACCATTTCATGCCGGTCGGGAAGCCCGCCCCGCCGCGGCCGCGCAGACCGGACGCCTTCATTTCGGCGACGATCCAGTCGCGGCCCTTGTCGAGAATGGCCTTGGTGCCATCCCACGAGCCGCGCTTGCGCGCGCCGTCGAGGCCCCAGTCCTCGAGGCCGTAGAGATTACGAAAGATGCGGTCCTTGTCGTCGAGCATGGCTTCCTCGATCAGCGATTGGATTGCTTGTAGGCGAGCATCGCGGCGCAGCCGCCGAATACCACCGCCCACAGCAAGCTCGATTCCAGCGTGGCACTCAGAAAGAAGCGCTGCAGCAGGAAAATGAAAGTCGCAGCTGCAGCGGTATGGAGCGCGATGTAGAGCCACTTGTTCATGACTTCGGCACCTGTCTGCGTTGCGGGTGTCAGCGGGGACGTCATTTGGTCGGTCCCTTCGGTTCCGCCTTGGTCGGCGGATTGTTCTTGGTCGCGTCCGCGGCCGGTGCCTTCGGCGCCGGGCTTTCGCGGTCGGAGGCGGATTTGGTCGGCTTCTTGGCCTCGCCGTCGGCGAGTGCCGGCTCCTTCGGCTGGTCGAGTTCGATCGGCGGGCGCGTCATCGCGCCGCCGCCGATCAGCGTGCGGGCGCCGCCTTCGGGAGCCGCGAACTGGCGACCGATCTGCGACCCCGGATGCTGCGGCGTGCCGGCTTTGAAGCCGTCGATCAGCGCGTTCATGCTGTCCTTGGTGAGGTCTTCGTAGGTATCGCTCCAGATCATCACCATCGGGGCGTTGACGCAGGCGCCGAGGCACTCGACCTCTTCCCAGCTGAACTCGCCGTCATCCGACACATGCAGCGGATCGTGATGGATGCGGTGCTGGCAGACCTCGATGAGGTCGCCGGCGCCGCGCAGCATGCAGGGCGTGGTGCCGCAGACCTGGATATGCGCCTTCTTGCCGACCGGCGAGAGCTGAAACATCGTGTAGAAGGTCGCGACTTCGAGCACGCGGATATAGGCCATGCCGAGCAGGTCGCCGACGACGCGCAGAGCGGCTTCCGAGACCCAGCCGGCGTTCTGCTCCTGCGCCCGCCACAGGACCGCGATGACCGCGGAAGCCTGCCGGCCCGGCGGATAGTGCTCCATCTGCTGCTTCGCCCATACCAGATTCTCCGGCGTGAAGCTGAAGCTCGCGGGCTGCAATTCTTTCGGTGCGAGGCGGCGAACGGCCATGGTTTAGTCTCTCATTGAGCGCGGCGCGACGCGCTCGCATTCAGGCTGTTGATACGGTCCAGCCAGAACGCGCTCGAAGTGCCGAACACGTTGTAGCCGACATTGGTGGATACCTTGATGCGATCGAGGATCGAAAGATCGGTCACGGTCTCGAAGCGGTTGCTGGCGGGATCGCGCACGAACAGCGTCAGCGGCGTGTGGTCGAGAATATAGCGCGACACCGTATGCGCGGGATCGTTGCCGTGTTCTTCGCACATGATCACCGAGTCGGCTTGCAGCAAACGCGTACCGCCCTTGATCGCCTCGATCTCGACGCCTTCGACATCGAGCTTGATCAGGTACTTTCCGTCTGCCGTTACCCGGCCCTCGTCGATCAGATTGTCGAGCGCCAGCACCGGGACCTGCTCGCCGACGGCGTCTGCCGCGCCGACGATGCTGAAGGCCTCGTGCTTGGTGCCGGAAAGCTTGGCCGTGCCACGCTCCGAGCCGATCGCGCACTTGATCGTCTCGAAACGGCTGCCGTTGATCCGGGCGTTATTGGCGAGCTTGACGAAATTCTGCGCCGACGGCTCGATCGCGATGGCCTTGTGCGAACCGAGCGGCCCGCTCGATACCAGCACCGACCAGTAGCCGTAGTTCGCGCCGCAATCGAGCAGCGTATACTCGACCTCGACCGAATGCCGGAACAGCAGCTCCAGTTCGTTTTCGTAGGAGAACGCGGGGTCGAGCAGCTTGCTCCAGTACCCGTCGCCGAACGGAAAGGCGAAGTGCGCATCGCTGTTCAGGTTGACGACGATGTCGCGCTTCGGCAGCGCCCGGCGCAGCAGGTTGGCGCACATGATGTAGCCGCGATGCGAGAACGACGCCGACAACCGGCAGCCTGCCATCAGCATGAACGCCGCCGTGCGCTCCCAGGGACTGACGTCCTGGTAAGCGCCGGTGGCCCGGTCGAACTGAATGGGTGGCTGCGCCGATGTCACCGATCGACCTCGCCGAACACGATATCGATCGAGCCGAGGATCGCGGAAACGTCGGCAAGCTGATGGCCCTTGCAGATGAAATCCATCGCCTGCAGATGCGCGAAGCCCGGCGCGCGGATCTTGCACTTGTAGGGCTTGTTGGTGCCGTCGGAGACCAGAAACACGCCGAACTCGCCCTTCGGCGCCTCGACGGCGACGTAGACCTCGCCTTCCGGCACGCGAAAACCTTCGGTGTAGAGCTTGAAGTGGTGGATCAGCGCTTCCATCGAGCGCTTCATCTCGCCGCGACGCGGCGGCGTGACCTTGTGATCCTCTGTCAGGACGGGGCCCTGCCCGTCCGGCGCGCGCAGCTTGGCGATGCACTGGCGCATGATGCGAACCGACTGCCGCATCTCTTCCATACGGATGCAGTAACGGTCGTAGCAGTCACCGTTCTTGCCGATCGGAATGTCGAAATCCATCTCGTCATAGCACTCGTAGGGCTGCGACTTGCGCAGATCCCATGCTGCACCCGAGCCGCGCACCATGACGCCGGAGAAGCCCCACTTCCAGGCGTCCTCCAGCGACACCACGCCGATATCGACGTTGCGCTGCTTGAAAATGCGGTTGCCGGTCAGCAGCGTTTCGAGATCGGCGACCGTCTGCAGGAACGGGTCGAACCAGGCGTCGATGTCGTCGATCAGCGCCGGCGGCAGGTCCTGATGCACGCCGCCGATGCGGAAATAGGCGGCATGCATGCGCGAGCCCGAGGCGCGCTCATAGAACACCATCAGCTTTTCGCGCTGCTCGAAGCCCCACAAGGGCGGCGTCAACGCGCCGACGTCCATGGCCTGCGTGGTGACGTTCAACAGATGCGACAGGATACGGCCGATCTCGCAATACAGCACCCGGATCAGCTGCGCGCGGCGCGGCACGGTGATGCCGAGCAGCTTCTCCGCCGCGAGGCAGAACGCGTGCTCCTGGTTCATCGGAGCGACGTAATCGAGCCGGTCGAAATAGGGAATCGCCTGCAGGTAGGTCTTCTGCTCGATCAGCTTCTCAGTGCCGCGGTGCAAAAGGCCGATATGCGGATCGACGCGCTCGACCACTTCCCCGTCAAGCTCCAACACGAGGCGCAACACGCCATGCGCCGCCGGATGCTGCGGGCCGAAATTGATGGTGAAATTGCGGATGGCTGGTTGTTCGGTCATGGCTTGACCTCCGCCTTCTCGTCACCGGGCAGGATCGGATAATCCGCGCCCTCCCAGGGCGAGAGGAAATCGAATTTGCGGAATTCCTGGTTGAGCCGGACCGGCTCATAGACGACGCGCTTCTCCTGGTCGTCGTAGCGCACTTCGACGAAGCCGGAGAGCGGGAAATCCTTGCGCAGCGGATGGCCATCGAAGCCGTAGTCGGTCAGCAGCCGGCGCATGTCGGGATGGCCGACGAAGATCACGCCGTACAAATCATAGGCCTCGCGCTCGAACCAGTCGGCGCCGGGAAACACGCTGATGATCGACGGCACCTGGGTCGTCTCGGACGCCTCGAACTTGATCCGTACCCGCGCGTTCAGCGTCGGCGACATCAGGTGATAGACGACGTCGAAACGGTTCTCGCGGCCGGGATAGTCCACCGCCGTGACATCGACGAAGCTGACAAAGCGGCAGCCGGGATCCTCGCGGAGGAAGCGCATGACTTCGACAATCTTCGCGCCGTCGACGGTCAGCGTCAGTTGATCGAACGCGACATAGGAGCCGCTGACGGCGCCGGGCAGCGCTGCCTTGATGGTTTCGCCGAGACTGGAAAGGTCGATCACTTAATGGTCTCCGGATCGCGCTTCTTATAAAATGATGATGTTGTCAGGTTCAGCCATCCGCCTCTCCCAATTAACGCTCGATCGTCCCCGTTCGCCGGATCTTCTTCTGCAGCAGCAGTACGCCGTAGAGCAGCGCTTCTGCGGTGGGCGGGCAGCCCGGTATGTAGATATCGACCGGCACGACGCGATCGCAGCCGCGCACCACCGAATAGGAATAGTGGTAATAGCCGCCGCCATTGGCGCAGGAGCCCATCGAGATGACGTAGCGCGGTTCCGGCATCTGGTCGTAGACCTTGCGCAGCGCCGGCGCCATCTTGTTGGTCAGCGTGCCGGCGACGATCATGACGTCGGACTGCCGCGGAGACGCGCGCGGCGCGAAACCGAAACGCTCGACGTCATAGCGCGGCATCGAGACCTGCATCATTTCGACCGCGCAGCACGCCAGGCCGAAGGTCATCCACATCAGCGAGCCGGTGCGCGCCCAGGTGATCAGATCATCGGTCGCCGCAACGAAGAAACCCTTGTCGGACAGCTCGGCATTGACCTCGCGAAAATACGGATCGTTCGAGCCGACAGGCAGGCCGGTGTTGGGATCGATGATCCCGGTCGATGCCTTGGAGACAAGTGGCTGCGCGCCGATCGGGCGAACCGACGGCGTGGGCTGACCGGAGGTGAGGACGGGGCTCAATCCCATTCGAGGGCGCCTTTCTTCCATTCATAGGCAAAGCCGACGGTGAGAACACCCAGGAACACCATCATCGACCAGAAACCGGTCACGCCAAGCTTGCCGAAGGCCACCGCCCAGGGAAACAGAAACGCCACTTCCAGATCGAAGATAATGAACAGGATCGCCACCAGGTAGAAGCGCACGTCGAATTTCATGCGCGCATCGTCGAAAGCATTGAACCCGCATTCATAGGCGGAGAGCTTCTCCGGGTCCGGGCTCGAATAAGCGACGAGGAAAGGCGCCACCAACAGCCCCGCTCCGACAACGGTAGCGATGCCTATAAAAACAACGAGAGGTAGGTAATTTTGCAAGATGCCGTTCATCGGCAATCCCTTTTCCCGCAGGCGCGCGCGGATTCGAGAACATTGGAATTGTTCGAGGCTTAGCGCAGCGCAACAAGCCACGCAAGACGAGCGTTCGTGACAACTGCGATGCGGTCGCTGCCCTTCCGGAGCATCGTCAACGGTTTGTTTCCGGACATGACAGCGCCTCGCGACGGGCGATCAGCGCCAGCCATTCGCCCTGCATCCGCGCCAATCGGGCCGCCGCGTTGGCACAGTCGAGACCGGCGCTGCCGAGCAGCCGGAAGTCGGCCTGGGTGCCGCGCATCTGGCGGCGTAATCGCGAGATGCGAAAATTCAGCTTGGCGGATTCGGCCATGAGGGATATAGAACAAAAGAAGAACATTTTTACAAGTGCTGCGTTGAGCCAGACAATAGATCCCGGAGGTTCCCATGGCCCGTTCCGCTTCGTCTCAGTCCGCCGCCGTTAGCTACGCCGAAATGCCCGACCGCCTCGCGCAGCCGATGACGCGCGGTCAGGCGCTGACGTTGAAGTCGCTGGCGATCGAGGCCTACCAGCCCCGCCAGTTCGCCGCCGATCTCAGCCGCACGGAGGCCGCCCGGCGTATCGAAGCGTTGAAGCAGGAAATCGCGCTGGCCGATTCTTTCTGAAGATCAGGCGGACGACAGACGCGACAATAACGGCGCGAACCATGGTTTTGCCGACATCATTCTCATTGTGGAACACCGGGGAAACTTCGCATCTCGCCATTCCCGAATGTGGAATGGCGCGAGAGACGGGACTCGAACCCGCGACCTCTGCCGTGACAGGGCAGCGCTCTAACCAACTGAGCTACTCCCGCGTGGATCGTTCAATCCCGCAGTGAGGTGGACATAAAGGGGGGACCATTTGAAGTCAAGGACGTTGCGAACGGTCTGTGCATTGTTCTTGGTTTTCCGCGTGTCCGATTCAAAAACCCCGCTGTTTGCAGGCGAAACAGCGCAGGCGCCGCGTGCCCGAATCGTTTAAGCCCTGCTACGTCTCACTTTCCTGACCGACACCAACGTAGAGGGCCTAAAACATGGCGAAAAAAGCCGTTGCCGCCGCGACCCCCGCCGCAAAAGCCGCAGCCACCCCCGCTGCGAAAGCCGCAGCCAAAGCCGCCGCTCCCGCCACCGTGACGCTGAAGCATCTCGCCGCGGCGCTCGCCGAAGAGCACGAATTGTCGAAGAAGCAGACCGAAGCGATTCTCGGCGACATGGTCGGCCGCATCACCAAGCACCTCAAGAAGGGCGAGCGGATCCGCATCGTCGGCCTCGGCATCCTGCAGGTGAAGAAGCGCGCCGCCCGGATGGGCCGCAACCCCGCCACCGGCGAGGCGATCCAGATCAAGGCCAGCAAGAAGGTCGCGTTCCGCGCCGCCAAGGAGCTGAAGGAAGCCGTCTGATCGACGACTTTCCGCCGATAATTCGACGATAGATCAAACCCATTCCGGGCTGCGGCGGCGCCCGGCCCGGAATGAGGTCTTCAGGACTGGAGTGGTGATGTGACAGCGGCCCCGTCCCTCGAATTCACCCACGACGTGCTGCAGCGCTTCCTGCGCTATGTCGTGATCGACACCCAGTCCGATCCCGCCTCCCACACCTGCCCGTCCACCGAGAAGCAGAAGAATCTCGGCCGCCTGCTGGCGCAGGAATTGCGCGAGATCGGCCTTGCCGACGCGCATCTCGACGAACACGGCTACGTCTATGCGACGATCCCGGCGACTTCGACCAAGAACGTGCCGGTGATCTGCTTCTGCTCGCACATGGACACCTCGCCGGACTGCGCCGGCGCCGGCGTCCGGCCGCAGATCGTCCCGAATTACCGGGGCGGCGACATAGTGCTGCCGGCCGACCCGTCACAGGTGATTCGCGTGGAAGATAATCCGGCGCTCGCCGACCAGATCGGCCACGATATCATCACCTCGGACGGCACGACCCTGCTCGGCGCCGACAACAAGGCCGGCCTCGCCGAGATCATGGACGCCGCGCGCTATCTCATCGCCAATCCGCAGATCCCGCACGGCACCATCAAGATCCTGTTCACGCCGGATGAGGAGATCGGCCGCGGCGTCGACAAGGTCGACCTCACAAAGCTCGGCGCCGATTTCGCCTATACGATGGACGGCGAGACCGCCGGCCATCTCGAGGACGAGACGTTTTCAGCCGACGGCGCCGTGATCACGATCGAGGGCGTCAGCGCGCATCCCGGCTTCGCCAAGGGAAAGATGGAGCACGCCATCAAGATCGCCGCAGCCATCGTCGAGCGGCTGCCGAAAGACCATTGTTCGCCGGAGACCACCGAGGGCAAGGAAGGTTTTCTGCATCCGATCGGCATCACCGGCGCGCTGGAGAAAGCCACGCTGAGCTTCATCGTGCGGGATTTCACCGACGAAGGCCTCGCCGAAAAAGAAGCGTTGCTGCAATCCATCGTCGACGAGGTGATGAAGGATTACCCGCACTCCACCGCATCGATCGCGATCAAGCCGCAATACCGCAACATGAAGCAGGTGATCGACCGCCATCCGCAGATCGTCGATTACGCGATGCAGGCGATTCGGCGCGCCGGTCTTGCGCCGAAGCGCACCAGCATCCGCGGCGGCACCGACGGCTCGCGATTGTCCTTCATGGGCCTGCCCTGCCCCAACATCTTTGCCGGCGAGCACGCCTTTCACGGTCGCACCGAATGGGTCAGCCGCCAGGACATGGAAAAGGCCAGTGAAACCATCGTGCATCTGGCGATGATCTTCGAGGAACAGGCCTGACGCGCAGCGCGGCAGGATTTGAAGCCGGGTTGCCTTGCCACCCCGGCCGCCTCCGGCTAAATGAACGCCACGGGCGATTAGCTCAGCGGTAGAGCATTCCCTTTACACGGGACAGGTCGGCGGTTCGATCCCGTCATCGCCTACCATCTTCCTTCAGTCGAGCGGCTTGTCGTCGTCGGTCGAAGACTCTTCTTCCAGCGAGCAGATGTCACCGCCGCCGAGTTGTTCTTCCGGAGGCGGCGAGCTGTCGAGATCCTTCAGGACCTCCGTCAGCAGCTCGCACGGCGTTTTCTTCGGCTGTTCGCCTTCGATGGAGACAGGTGGATGGGCCATGGCAATATCCTCTGCTTCTCAATCTAACACCGATCGGCCGGATATGTTGCAACTCCGGCGTCGGGCGCCCGTGCCGCGCGCCTGGCCGATGCGTTGGTCGGGCATCGGCCCGGACGATGGCCGGATCACCGTCTGTACGCGAGAAGCCAGCCCGTGCGGTCATACCTCCGGCTGCAGCGTCCTCACATCGTCCAGTTGCCGACAGATTTCAGCAAACAACGGCCGCGAGGCGGGCTCGACGGACAAGCAGGCCGCTGACAATCGTTCGAGCCCTCGCAGCGCAACCCAATCCTCGGCGCCGCTGTAGCGGTCGAGCAGTTCTTCCAGCAGGCATCCGAAGGCCCGCACCTCCAGCCGCTGCAATCCGTTCGCCATCGTCAGGTTACCGGCATCGTAGAGCGACGCCGCGCCGAAATCGCCCAGCAACGCCTGCCCCTGCCCGTCATGCAGGATGTTGTGACCGTAGAGATCGCCATGCAGGATGCCGCGGTCGTGCAGGTGGCGGGCCGCGGACGCGATACCGTGCGCGATGCGCAGGATAGTCGGCATATCGAATGCGGCAGACGCCGGATAGATATCGCGGGTGCAGGACTCCAGGCTCGGCGGCCCCGCCAGAATCTCGAACACGGGATCGACGAGCTGCAGGACCAGACCGGCGGCGCCCGCCGGATGACCCACTACCCTGCCGATCACATCGATCAGATGGGGGTGCTCACCGGCGGCGATGGCGGCGCGCATTTCGGAGGCCGGCAGGCCGTCGCTGGTCATCGCGCCCTTGAACAGTTTGACAGCCACCGCCTGCAGGTCCTTGCCGTCCGCAGCCATCATGGCCCTGTGAATAACGCCCGATGCGCCCTGGCCGAGCACCTGCCCGATCTCCAGCGCGTCCCAGGGAATATCGGCGATCGCCGACGGCGAAGCGTCGCTCTCCGCGCCGCCGAGCTGATTTCCGGACGTGGCCAGCCACGACAGCCGCGGCAGGCCGAGCAACCATTCCGGCAATGCGGTCAGCCGGTTGGCGGCCAGACGAAGCAGTTCGAGATTAATGCAGCCGGCCAGCGTCTCCGGCAGGGATTCAAGCCGGTTGCCGGCCAGCATCAGCTTCTGCAATTGCGTACAAAAGCCGATTTCCTCCGGCAGCCGGTCGATCTCATTATCCGTCAGGATCAGCCAGCGCAGCCGCGGCGGCAGCGCCTTGGCGGAGACGCGCCTGATACGGTTGGCCTTGAAGCCGACCATGCTGAGTTGCGGGCATCGGCCCAGCACCTCCGGCAGCTCGGTGAACTGGTTGTCCGAGCAGAAGATGATCCGCAGCCTCGGCCATTCGGCCAGCTCATCGGGCAGTTCGCTGAGCGCGTTGCCGGACAGATCGAGGATTTCCAGGGTGTCGCCGAGATCCAGGATCTCGTGGGGAAAATCGGTCAGCCCGCAATCAAGCTTGAGATGGCGCGCGCCGCTGAGCGCGCCGGAGCGGAGCTGGTCGAGTGTGTGCATCTGCGATTCCACCGTGTCGTCGCCGGTCGATCGCACCCGGGCGGATCGGCCCGCCGCGGGCACCGGTCGCGCCCCTCGTAGCGCGATTGACGTCGCCGCGAAACCGGGACGCCGTCACTTCTGCAATTGCTCGATCAGTACGCGCGCGCCGACGCGGGGATCGCCGACATTTTCAATGGCGACATCCGGCACGATCTCGGCGGAAGCGCGCTGCAGGCGCTGCACGATCGGCCCGTCGCTAATTCTGCCGCGGGCCAGCAACCGCGCCGCCAGCACCTCCGGCGGCGCCGTGACGGCAACCACGACCAGTTCGGCGTAGGTGTCGCGCAGCCGGCCGATCACCGCGCGGGACACGTTGGCAACCACCGTGCGCCCTGCCCCGATGTCGTCGTCGATCGACTTGGCAAGCGCATAACACAGGCCATGCGCTTCCCAGTGTACGGCGAAATCGCCTCGGGTGCGGGCCGCCTGAAAGGCGTCCCGCGTCACCTGGTCATTGTCCTCGGCGCCGGAGGCCTCGCGCGTCACCACCCGGCGCGCAAACACCACGCGAGCATTGCCGGCGCAGGCGGCGCGCGCCAGATCGATCAGCGTATCCTTGCCGGCGCCGGAGGGACCGACCACCAGCACCAGCCGTCCCGGGCCGATCTTCGCTCGCGCGGCGGCCTCGGCCAGCGTGTCGTTCATGCGACCCGGTGCCCCTCGCGCCAGACGCTGCGCACCACTGGCAGGTCGCGGGCGACGTGGACACGGATCAGGTCGGCGCGCTTGCCGACTGCGATCTCGCCGCGATCATGCAGGCCGACCGCCTCGGCCGGGCGCTTGGTGACGGTCCGTACTGCGGCGGCCAGATCGATCGACGGCACGCGCTCGCTCAGTTGCAGCGCCGCCATCAAGAGGCTGGAGGGAATGTAGTCCGACGACAGGATGTCCAGCAGCCCTTCGCGCGCCAGATCGATGGCAGCAATGTTGCCGGAATGCGAGCCGTTGCGCACCACGTTCGGCGCGCCCATCAGAATGCCGACGCCAGCCTCATGCAGGCCGCGCGCGGCCTCCAGCGTGGTCGGGAATTCGGCGACGGAGACGCCATCGCGGATGGCGTCCACGACGTTCTCGTCGGTGGTGTCGTCATGGCTGGCCAGCGGGATGTTGTGCGCCTGCGCCAGCGCCACGATGTCGCGCATGTTGTCGGCGGCGTAAAGCCGCTGATATTCAAAGCGCTTGGCGAACAATTCGTCGAGCTCGGCGTCGGTCTTGCCGGCGCCTTTTCCGCGATAATAGGTGCGCAGCTTGGCTTCGTCGCGGAACTGGCGCTGGCCGGGCGTGTGGTCCATCAGCGACAACAGGCGGACGTGCGGCCGGCCGATCATCTCCTTCGCTTCCTCGACCACGCTGGGCATCGGGATCTCGCAACGAAGATGCAGGAAGTGGTCGGCGCGCAGCAGGTCGGCGTCGCGCGCGGTGGCGATCGCATCCGCCAGCAGCCCGGCGTGGCCGTCCGCTTCCTCGGCGCCCTTCTCGCTCCATACGCGCAAGGAATCCAGCACGGTGGTGATGCCCGAGGTCGCAAGCTGCCCGTCGTAGGAGACGACCGCAGCCACCGGATCCCAGAACACTTTGGGACGCGGCACGAAATGCGCTTCGAGATGGTCGGTGTGCAGTTCGATCAGGCCGGGCATGATCAGGTCGCCACGGGCATCGTCGAAGCCCGCGGGCGCATCGCCCTCGCCGAACTCTGCGATCCTGCCATCGGCAAAGGCGATCCAGCCTTGTTCGATCACGCGATCGGCCAGCACGATTCGGGCATTGCCGATCACGGTTTCTTGTTGCTTTGCTTTCATCATCTTCTTTCTCAGGCGCCTGCTGCGAACGATGTCACATCGACCAGCCGGTCGGCAATCTGGTGGCGCACGTCGTCGTCATGAACGATCGCGACCATGGCAACGCCGGCGCGTTTCTTCTCGGCGACCAGTTCGACCACCACGGCGCGGTTCACCGCATCCAGCGAGGCGGTCGGCTCGTCCAGCAGCAGGATCGGCAGTTCGGAGATGAAGCCGCGCGCGATGTTGACGCGCTGCTGCTCGCCGCCGGAGAAGGTCGAGGGCGGCAGCTTCCACAGCCGCTCGGGAATGTTGAGTTTTCGCAACAGCACGCCTGCCCGCTCGCGCGCGTCCTCGCGGGCCACGCCGGCGGCGAGCAACGGCTCCGCCACGACGTCGAGCGAGGCGACGCGTGGCACCGCGCGCAAAAACTGGCTGACATAGCCGATGGTGTGGCGGCGTACATTGAGGATCTGGCGCGGCTCGGCGGTGGCGATGTCGAGCGACGCGCCCTGGTGCTGCAAGCCGATCACGCCGCCGTCGCAGCGATAGTTGCCGAAGATCATCTTCAGGATCGAGGACTTGCCGGCGCCGGAGGGCCCGCCCAGCACGACACATTCGCCGGGCGCGACGTGGAACGAGACGCCGCGCACGACCGGCAGCCGGATGCCGTCCTGCAGATGCATCACAAAGGTCTTTTCAGCGTTGCGGATGTCGATCATCGGAATCATGGTGCCCTCACGCCGGCAGGATCGAGGAAACGAGCAGTTGCGTATAGGGCTCGCGGGGATCGTCGAGCACCTGGTCGGTGAGGCCGGTCTCGATCACGCGGCCGCCCTGCATCACCATCACCCGATGCGACAGGAGCCGCGCCACCGCGAGATCATGGGTGACGACGATGGCGGCAAGGCCGAGTTCGCTCACCAGCGTCCGCATCATGTCCAGCAGGCGCGCCTGCACCGAGACGTCGAGCCCGCCGGTCGGCTCGTCCATGAAGACAAGGCGCGGCTCGGTGACCAGGTTGCGTGCGATCTGCAACCGCTGCCGCATGCCGCCGGAATAGGTTTTTGGCGCATCGTCGATGCGATCCACCGAGATCTCGACGCGCTCCAGCCACGACGCCGCGGTCTGCCGGATTCGGCCGTAGTGGTTTTGGCCAACGGCCATCAGCCGCTCGCCCACATTGGCACCGGCCGAGACGCCCATGCGCAACCCCATCGCGGCATCCTGATGCACGAAGCCCCAGTCGGTGCGGAACAGAAAGCGCCGCTCGGCTTCGCCCAAGGCCGAAAGATCGCGTAGTACGCCGTCGCGCATCCGGTACGACACCGAGCCGGCATTCGGAATCATCTGCGCCGACAGCAATTGCAGCAGCGTCGACTTGCCGGAGCCGGACTCGCCGACGATCGCCAGCACTTCGCCGGGATACAGCGCGAAGGAGACATCGCGGCAGGCGTTGAGCCGACCGAAGGATTTCGACAGGCCTTCGGCGAGCAGCAGCGGCTGGTCGTCGTTGCGCGGCGCGCGCGTCACATCAAGCATGCTGCTTCTCCACATAAGGCGCGCTCTCGGCGCCACGGTGGCCTTCGGCCTGCCGCGTCTCGCAATAGTCGGTATCGGAACAGACGAACATCCGGCTGCCCGCATTGTCGGTGACGATCTCGTCGAGATAGGACGAGGACGAGTTGCACAGCGCGCAGCAGGCGTCGTGCTTGTAGGGCTCGAACGGATGGTCCTCGAAATCCAGCGACACCACCGAGGTATAGGGTGGGATCGCGTAGATGCGCTTCTCGCGGCCGGCGCCGAACAGTTGCAGCGCCGGGCAGTTGTCCATCTTCGGATTATCGAATTTCGGCGTCGGCGACGGGTCCATCACATAGCGTGCATTGACCTTGACCGGATAGGCATAGGCGGTCGCGATATGGCCGAACCGCGCGATGTCCTCGTAGAGCTTCACATGCATCAGCCCGTATTCGCCGAGCGCATGCATGCGCCGCGTCTCGGTCTCGCGCGGCTCGAGGAAGCGCAGCGGTTCCGGGATCGGCACCTGATAGACCAGCACTTGCTTCTCATGCAGCGGCGCTTCGGGAATCCGGTGCCGGGTCTGGATCACGGTGGCGTCGAGCGTGCTGGTGGTGACGGCCACACCCGCGGTCTTCTGGAAGAATTTGCGGATCGAGATCGCGTTGGTGGTGTCGTCCGAGCCCTGGTCGATCACCTTCAGCACGTCCTTGTGGCCGAGGATCGCCGCGGTCACCTGCACGCCGCCGGTGCCCCAGCCATAGGGCATCGGCATTTCCCTTGACGCGAACGGCACCTGATAGCCGGGGATCGCGATCGCCTTCAGGATGGCGCGGCGGATCATCCGCTTGGTCTGTTCGTCGAGATAGGCGAAATTATAGGTCGGCGCGTTCATTCCGCGGCCTCCTTCATGGCATCGGGTGCAGAATTGGCGTCGACAAATTCCTTGCGCAGCTTGCGCAACAGTCCGAGCTCGGACTGGAAATCGACGTAATGCGGCAGCTTGAGGTGCTCGACGAAGCCGGTCGCCTGCACGTTGTCGGAATGCGACATCACGAATTCCTCGTCCTGCGAGGGCGCAACGACATCCTCACCGAGTTCGCGGGCGCGCAGCGTGCGATCGACCAGCGCCATCGACATCGTCTTGCGCTCGCTCTGGCCGAAGGCCAGGCCGTAACCGCGCGTGAAGCACGGCGCCTCGGTGGCGCTTCCCTTGAACTGGGTGACCATCTGGCACTCGGTCAGCGTGATGGCGCCGAGCGGCACCGCGAAGCCGACATCTTCCGCCATGAACTCGACTTCGACCTCACCGAGCCGGATCTCGCCGGCGAACGGATGGTTGCGGCCATAGCCGCGCTGCGACGAATAGCCGAGCGACAACAGAAAGCCCTCGTCGGCCCGCGCCAGATTCTGCAGCCGCAGATCGCGCGCGGCGGGAAAGCTGAGCGCGTCGCGGGTGAGATCGCCGACCGGCTGATCGGCCTGTTCCGCCGGAGACGCTTCGATCAGGCCGTCGCGACCCAGAATGTCGGTGACGCGCGGCATTACCGCGGGCTGCGCTTCGGACTGCGCCGGCTGCTCCGGCATGGACTCGCCAGCGAGTACGGGATCCAGCAGGCGATGGGTGTAGTCGAAGGTCGAGCCCAGCACCTGGCCGCCCGGCATGTCCTTGAAGGTCGAGGATATCCGGCGCCGCACCCGCATCTGCGAGGTATCGACCGGCAGGCTTTCGCCGAACCGCGGCAGCGTGGCGCGGAACGCGCGCAGCAGGAAGATCGCCTCGATCATGTCGCCGCGCGCCTGCTTGATGGCGAGCGATGCCAGTTCGCGGTCGTACAGCGAGCCCTCGGTCATGACGCGGTCGACACCGAGGCTGAGCTGTTCGGAGATCTGGTCCAATGATACTTCCGGCACATCGCGATCGCCGCGACGTTCATGTGCCAGCAGCCGGTGGGCGTTTTCGATGGCGCGTTCG
Source organism: Tardiphaga sp. vice154 (assembly GCF_007018645.1). Lineage (NCBI taxonomy): Bacteria > Pseudomonadati > Pseudomonadota > Alphaproteobacteria > Hyphomicrobiales > Nitrobacteraceae > Tardiphaga > Tardiphaga sp. vice154. The sequence goes on along the minus strand of NZ_CP041399.1, from coordinate 2,670,104 downwards.
CCACCCTTGACGGCGACATACATGCTCAGCCCTCCTTCGCGGTGAGGCGCGTGGTGCGCGGGATCGCGACGACCCTGTCGTCGGAAACCAGCACGAGATCGATACCGCGCGGAAACAGCGTGGCATTGAGCGCGAGACGATCTAGCCAGTCCGGCAGTCCGATGGTCGCGTGCAGAATGGCCGTGCCATCGATGCCCGGGCCGCGCAGTCCATAGGCCGGCCCTTCGGTGAGGCTGGCCACCTGCAGGATGATGGTGGTCGAGCGGTCCGGATATTCTGAGGTCCCGAATGAAAACTGCTCGAAGCCCGGCAGCGTGCGGGCTTCGGCGATCAGCGCAAAGCTGCAGACCGATGAGCCTGCGATGACCGGCGCGCTGGTGTGAAACTTGATCCACTTGGCGACCGCAGGCGTCGCCGCCATCCCGGCGTCGAGCCACACCGGCGTGTCCTGGTCGAACAGCGTCAGTGCGATAGCGGCCGAACCACGCATCATCGGCGCCGGCACGCCGGAACCGGCCTCGATGCGCTGCACGGAACCCGGCCGCGCCATCGCGTCCATCACCGAGCGAAAGGTCGATTGTGCCGACAGCACCTTGTCGGCGAAGCCCGCCGGCATTTCTGCAATCGTGGTCATGATTATCCCTCCCCGCGCACGAGCGTATAGAAATCAACCTTGGTCGCCGCGGTCTGCGCCGCCTGGCGCTGCTGCTCGCCGGCGATCCGCGCCCGCAGCGGCGTCAGTACCTGTATTTCCAGCGTTTCTGCGAAACGTTCGGTCTGGATCAGCGCATCGCACAGCGCGATCAGTTCGGCCTTGGCGCGGTCGCGGCCGAGCACATAGCCAAAACCGACCTCGCCGCCCGCCAGCCGCACGGCGGCCCGCGACACGGTGGCCTCGCCAAGGTTGAACGGCGCACCGTCGCCGCCGATCCGGCCGCGCAGCATCACCAGCCCGTTCTCCGCTTCGCGCAACGGCTGATAGGCAGGCATCTCAAGCGCTTCGAGATGGCCGGCGATCGCCGCCGTGTCGGCATGCGCCAGCACGGCCATTGCCTGCTGTCGCCGCATCTGCTCAGGGTTCAGGGCTGCGGTCATGGTCATCCCGTCCGGATCAAGTTGTCTATATTTCTAGACAACTTGATAGACCCATGCAATGACCGTTTGGTGACAGCACGGTGATTTTTCGCTATCCCCGCCCGACAACTTGGTGAGACCACAACATCGTGACCATGCAGGACAAACCAACCGGCGTTGCGCTGTGGCGGCAGGTCGCCGACGGCATCGAGCGTGGCATTGCCGACGGTACTCATCGGTCCGGCGAAAAACTGCCCGGCGAGACCGAGATCGCCGAAACCTACCGCGTCAATCGCCATACGGTGCGTCGCGCGCTGGCGTCGCTGGCCGAGCGCGGTTTCGTGCGTGCCGAGCGCGGCAGCGGCACCTATGTGGAAGCGCCGAAGCTGACCTATCCGCTGCGCGCGCGCACGCGCTTCTCCGAGATCGTCGGCGCCGGCGGTCGCGAGCCCGACGGCAAGATGATCGAGGCCGCCACCGAACCTGCGACGCGCGAGCTGGCCAAACAGCTCGGCGTGAAGACCGGCGCGCCTTTGGTGCGGATCGAAGCGCTGCGTTTTGCCGACAAGACGCCGATCTGCATCGGCACCACCTGGTTTCCCGCAGACCGTTTTGCCGATGCCGCGGCGGTCTACCAGCGGCTGAATTCAACGACGAAGCTGCTCGCGCATTACGACATCCGCGACTATCAACGGCTCTCGACCCGAATCACCGCCGCGATCGTCAATGCCGCCGACGCCGCAAGGCTTGAACTGGCGCTGGGGCGGCCGATCCTGATCGTCGACAGCGTCGACACCGATATGAAGGGCACGCCGCTGAAGGTGTCGCGCTCGCGCTTCGTCGCCGAGCGCGTCGAGTTCGTCGTTGAGAACGGCTAGCGCGAGCCTTCACACCACCGCGCGTCGCCCGATGATCGCAAAGCGCAGCCGGCTGGAGATGACGTCGATCGCTGCGACCGCCACCAGGATCATCAGGATCAGGAACGACACTTTCTGCCATTCCAGCACGCGGATCTGTTCGGCGAGCTGCAGCCCGATGCCGCCCGCGCCGACGATGCCAATGATGGTCGCGGACCGGGTGTTGGATTCGATGAAGTACAATACCTGTCCGGCGATCACCGGCAGAACCTGCGGCAGCAGGCCAAAGCGTATCTCGTGCAGCGGGCTGCCGCCGGACGCCCGGATGCCTTCGACCTGCTTCTTGTCGGCGGCTTCGATCGCCTCCGAGAACAATTTACCGAACGCCCCGAAATCCGACACCGCAATGGCCAGCACGCCGGCGAACGGGCCGAGGCCCACGACATTGATCCAGACCAGCGCCCAGATCAGCGTATCGACGCCGCGGATCGAGTCGAGGAAGCGCCGCACCGGAAAGCGCAGGAAAGGCGACGGAATGATGTTTCGCGCCGCCAGAAAGCTGACCGGCAACGCGATCACTGCTGCGAGCGTGGTGCCGAGCAGAGCGATCGACAATGTCTCGCCCATCGCGGCGAGATAGGCCGGCAGCGACGAGCCGGGATCGGGCGGCACCATCATCATCGCGATCCAGCCGAGCTGCTGCACGCCGGCCAGCATCCGGGCCGGCGAGAACTCCAGTTCGTTGAGGCCGAAGATGAACAGCGCCAGCACCGCGACAAAGATCGCCGGCACCGTCGCGCGTGACGCCATCGGCCGCTGAAACACGGCCGGATAGCGCGCGCGCAGTTCTTCGGTATTGACGCTCGGCCGCTTGCTCATGATCGGGCTTCCTTGCCGAACAGCCGGCCGCGCAGCCAGCCGGTGCTGATGTCGATGATGAACACGGTGACGATGATCATCAGCAGGATGGCGCTCACGTCCGAATAATAGAATTTCCGTACCGCGACCACGAGTTCCTGGCCGATGCCGCCGGCGCCGACGAAGCCCATCACGGAGGCGCCACGGACATTGATCTCGAAACGCAGCAGCGTGTAGCCGGCAAAGCCCGCGGCGACCTGCGGCAGTACCGCAAAGCGCATGCAGTCGGTCCAGCCGGCGCCGGTCGAACGGATGCCCTCGACCGGCCGCATGTCGATGTTCTCGACGATCTCGCTATATTGCTTGCCGAGCGCGCCGACGCAGTGGATCGCGATCGCCAGCACCCCGGCCATCGGGCCAAGGCCAAAGGCGATCACGAAGATCAACGCGAACACGATGTCCGGCACGGTACGGCAGAATTCCATGAAGCGCTTGACCACGAAGCGCAGCGGTGCGGACGGTGCGGTGTTTTCCGCGGACAGAAAGTTCAGTCCGAACGCCAGCACCGCGCCGACCAGCGTTCCGACATAGGAGATCAGCACGGTCTCGCCGAGCAGCGACAGCCATTTCTGCCAGCCCCAGAACCATTCGCCGACATCGCTCCATGCCCGCATCCCGGTATCGAGCGTGAAGATGCGATCGAAGTAGCTGGCGATATTGCCGATCTTGCCGAAGAAGGTCGCCAGGTTGACCTCCGCCCCTATCGCCGCGATCAGCAGCACTGCGAAGCCGACCGCGGTCGCCAGCGTGGCCCGCAGCCGCTTCTTCGCCACCGCGCGGCGATAGGCGTCATTCAGCGCCGCAAGCTGCTGGGCCGGAAGGATGGAAACGGCAGCGGACATGTTGATACCTGAGGGAGGTCAAAGAAAAAGAGCCGGACCCAGTCGGTCCGGCTCTTCACAGTCGTACAGCGATCAGGACGCCTTCTTCTTGCGCAGGGCGTCGACGAACTTGATCAGGTCGATGGTCGCGTCCCAATCCTTGGTGGTCGCGGCGTGGAAGCCCTTCTTCTGGCCGTCCGACAGGCGATCGAACGCCGCCTTGTCCTTGGTCGGCGCCTCGATGAAGGCCTTGGTGATCGCGACCTTAAGGTCTTCCGGCAGGTCCGAGCTGTAGGCGTAGGGGCCGTTGATGATCGGCGCCGACTTGTGCACGATGCGGAAGTCTTCCTTCTTCATCGCCGAGCCGTCGGCGTTCTTCAGCATGCCCTTGGTGAGCATCTGCTGCAGCGTGGAATCATTGTCGTTGGTCCACTGGTTGGCAGCGACGTCGACGGTGCCCTGCGACAGCGCCAGCAGCGCGTTCTCGTGGCTGCCGGTGAACACCACCTTGCCGAAATAGCTGTCGGCGTCCGTGATGCCGAGCTTGTCGAGTTCGAAGCGCGGCACGTTGTTGCCCGAGGTCGAGTTCGGATCGACCAGGCCGAGATTCTTGCCCTTCAGATTGTCGATCGTCTTGTAGGCGCTGTTCGCCTTGACGAAGAACACCGAATAGTAGCCGGTCGAGCCATCGATGTTGATGTCGTTGGCAAAGGCGTCGGTCTTGACGCCGGTCAGGCGGGCGCGGGCGAACGAGGCGGAGCCGTAGCTGGCGATCTGGATGTTGCCGGCGCGCTGGCCTTCGATCACCGCGGCATAGTCGTTGGCGATGCGCAAATTGACCTTCACGCCCAGCTCCTTCGAGAGATAGCTCACGAAGGGCTGCCAGCGCTCGGTGACGCCGGAACCGTTTTCCGCCGGGATGACGGCGAAGGTCAGTTCCGGATATTTGGTCTTGTAGTCCTGCGCCGACGCGGCCGAGGTGGCGAGCGCGAGCGCTGCGGCGCTGATGAGAAGAATGCGGCGATTGATCATGATAGCCTCAGGGTTCGTTCGGGTTTGAAGGCGCTTGCTGAATACAGCCCGCGGATGTCAGGGCTGCGACGTCAGGCGGCGGCGGCGTTGCCATAGGCGGGAACGCCGGCGGGTACCGGATGGTGAGTCGGGTTCCTTCCCATCACCTCGTCGGCTTCCAGGTCGTAGAGCTCGCGGGCGATGCTTTCGGTCAGCGCGGCCGGCGCCCCGTCGAACACCACGCGGCCCGCGGACATGCCGATCAACCGGTCGCAATAGGTCCGCGCCAGATCGAGCGAATGCAGGTTGCACATCACGGTGATGCCGAAATGCTTGTTGATGCGCAGCAGTGCATCCATCACGATGCGGGTATTGCGCGGATCCAATGATGCGATCGGCTCGTCGGCGAGAATGATGTCGGGCTGCTGCACCAGCGCACGCGCAATGGCGACGCGCTGCTGCTGGCCGCCGGAAAGTTGATCGGCGCGTTGCGCCGCCAGCGAGGCCATATCGAATTGCTCGAGCGCCGACATTGCCAGAGCGCGGTCCTGCTCGGGCCACATCTGGGTCAGAGAACGCCATTGCGGCATCTCGGACAGCCGGCCCATCAGCACGTTGGTCAGCACGTCGAGACGACCGACCAGATTGAACTGCTGGAAGATCATCGCCGAGCGCGCGCGCCACTGCCGGAGATCGCGACCACGCAACGCCGTGATATCGACGCCGTCATACTGGATGCGGCCCGAGGTCGGCTCCGCCAGCCGGTTGATCATCCGCAGCAGCGTCGATTTGCCGGCGCCGGAGCGACCGATCACGCCGACGAAGGCGCCGGAGGCTATCTCGAACGACGCATGATCGACCGCCGCCTTGGCGCCGAAGCGGCACGTCAGATTATCAACCACCAGCATGCCGTACTCCCAAAGCAATAGAACGCAAGCCGTAACGCCCATGGTTGACAGTGATATGACATCGCCAATCCACCGCCGCGCAGTCCCCAGGCTGGGACTTTTCGGTGATCATCATCGAAACGTCACGCTGTCGTCACGGAACCGATCGAAGAGAACCACGCGCACCGCTGTGTCCTTATGAGCGGCATCGCCGCCGAGCCTTTCCTGCAGGAGTATCCATGACCGAAAAGAAACTCTCACCGGTGCCGTCGGTCGATCCGACCGCGCGACTGGTCGAGGCCACGCTCGGCGCCTATTGCGAGGTCGGCGCGCGTACGGTCCTGCAGGAAGTCGCGATGGGCGACTACTCCTATGTCGTGAATGACGCGCAGGTCACCTACACGACGATCGGAAAATTCGTCTCTATCGCCGCCATGACGCGGATCAATCCCGGCAACCATCCCATGCACCGCGCCACGCAGGCGCATTTCACCTATCGCGCCAGCGCCTATTTTCCGGGAGAGGCCGACGACGCCGAATTCTTCGAATGGCGCCGCGCGCATCATGTCACGATCGGCCATGACGTCTGGATCGGTCACGGCGCCATCGTGCTGCCCGGCCGCCATATCGGCACCGGAGCGGTGATCGCCGCCGGCGCCATCGTGACCAGGGATGTGCCGGCCTATACGATCGTCGCCGGCAATCCCGCGCGCATCATTCGCCGCCGCTTTCCGGAAGACGTAGCCGCCCGGCTCGGCGAGCTGGCGTGGTGGGACTGGGACCACGCGACGCTGCGCCAGGCCCTGCCCGACTTTCGCAAACTTTCGGTGGAAGATTTTCTCGACAAGTACCAATCTGGCGGCGCGGCGCCCGCCGCCCAGCAAACGGCAGAGACATGACGAATATTTTCATTGACGGCGGACGCACCCTGCTCGGCCACGAACTCGTCGAAACCTCGCTGCAGATCTACGGCGGCAGCATCGCCGCCATCGGACATGACCACGCGCATGGCCTCGGTGTCGACGCCGGCGGCCTGCTGGTGCTGCCGGGAATCGTCGACCTGCATGGCGACGCCTTCGAGCGTCAATTGATGCCGCGCCCCGGCGTCGATTTCCCCGTTGACGTCGCCCTCATCGACAGCGACCGCCAGGCGATAGCCAATGGCATCACCACGGTTTTCCACGGCACCACCTGGTCATGGGAGCCCGGGCTGCGCGGCGCCGAGAATGCGCGACTGCTGCTGCAGGCGATCGAGACGCTGCGGCCGCAGCTGGCCGCCGACACCCGCTTCCATCTGCGCCAGGAGACCTACAATCTCGACGCCGAGACCGAGATCCTGCAGTGGCTGGCTGACGGCCGCATCGACCTGCTGGCGTTCAACGACCACATGGACCTGACCGGGATCTTTAAACCCGCGAAGCGCGCCCGCATGGTCGAGCGCAGCGGCCTCAGCAGCGAGGCGTTCGGCCTCCTGGTCGAGCGCGTGCTGTCGCGCGCCGATGCCGTGCCGGCGTCGATCGCGCGCCTCGCGCAGGCGGCCAAGGCGGCAAAGGTGCCGACGCTGTCGCATGATGACATGACACCCGACATGCGCAGCGACTTCCGCGCGCTCGGCGTGGCCATTGCGGAGTTTCCCATCAACGAGGAAACCGCGGTTGCCGCCGCGGACGCCGGCGACTTCATCGTGTTCGGCGCGCCGAACGTGGTGCGCGGCGGCAGCCACACCGGCTGGACCCGCGCATCCGACATGATCGCCAAGGGCCTGTGCTCGATTCTCGCGTCGGATTACTATTATCCCGCGCAACTGCTGGCCGCGTTCCGGCTTGTCGCCGACGGCATCCTGCCGCTGCCGCAGGCCTGGGCGCTGATTTCGGCCAATCCGGCGGCGGCGGCCGGCCTGACCGACCGTGGTGTGATCGCCGAAGGCCGACGGGCCGATCTGGTGCTGATCGACGACAGCGTGGCGCTACGGCCGCGCATCGTCGCGGTGGTCGCCAACGGGCGATTGGTGCATCTGACCGACGCCGGCCGCCTGCTGCAGGCGGGCCCGGCCCGCGCGCTCGCCGCGGAATAGGCGCGGCCTTCGCGGCGACGGCGGGGGGCCGCCGTCGCCGGGTTTTCGCGCATTCTCTGCAACCAAACGCCCGGCCTGCCAGTATCTGTCAGCATGGCCCGGCGGCATAGCCCGTCGCCTGCACGGGAGAGATACATGCGAGTAGCCGTTCTACTGGTTGCGCTGCTGCTGGGCCTGGCTGCCCCCGCGCGGGCCGACGATGTCGCCGCTGCGCAAAACGAGATCCGCGCGCAGGAACAGGCGCTCGCCCGCGACGATGCCGCGGCCGCCTACTCTCATGCCGCGCCGGCGCTGCAGCGCATGTTCGGCGATCCCGACACCTTCATGGCGATGGTCCGCAGCGGCTACGCGCCGGTGTATCGCCACAAGAGTTTCGACTTCACGGATTCGCGCAGCGTCGGCGGTCGAATCGAGCAGGACGTCCGCATCGTCGATACCGAAGGCGTGCCGTGGGATGCGCTGTACTTTCTGGAGGTCCAGCCCGACGGCAGCCTGAAAATCATCGGCTGCACGCTGAAGGCGGTCGGCACCTCGGCGTAAGCACCGCGCGCACTCCTATGATCTAGCCATTGCCCCAGCGACGCTCAGGCCGTGCGCCCCCTCTCCCTGTGGGAGAGGGCGGGGGTGAGGGGATACGGTCTATCGATGGCGCGAGACCCCCTCGCCCGGATATTCGAGCTGACGCTCGAATAACCGACCTCTCCCGACGGGGAGAGGTGACGGGGCGTCGCTGATGCCTGCAATACGTCGGCACATCCCACAAAAAAGCGGCGCCCCGAAGGGCGCCGCTGATGTCGTCGTGAGGATCGATCCTTAGTGCGCGGTGAGGCCGCTGCCGGCTTCGTCGGCGGCGTCCGGCTTGACCGGCAGCTTGGTGTCCTCTTCCCACTCGATCGGGATCGGCTTGCGCACCAGGGCGTTGGCGATCACGTCATCCATCCGGGCGACCGGAATGATGGTCATGCCGCCCTTGATGGCGTCGGAGATCTCGGTGAGGTCCTTGGCATTGTCCTCGGGGATCAGCACCGTCTTGATGCCGCCGCGGGCCGCTGCCAGCAACTTCTCCTTCAATCCGCCGATCGGCAGGATCCGGCCGCGCAGCGTGATTTCGCCGGTCATGGCAAGATCGTGCCGGATCGGAATGCCGGTCAGCACCGACACGATCGTCGTGGCCATCGCCACGCCGGCCGACGGGCCGTCCTTCGGGGTCGCCCCTTCCGGCACGTGGACGTGGATGTCGCGCCGCTCGAACAAAGGCGGTTCGATCCCGAAGGTGATCGCGCGCGAGCGGACGTAGGACGCCGCCGCCGAGATCGATTCCTTCATCACGTCCCGCAGATTGCCGGTGACGGTCATGCGGCCCTTGCCGGGCATCATCACGCCTTCGATGGTCAGCAACTCGCCGCCGACATCGGTCCACGCCAGACCGGTCACGACGCCCACCTGGTCGTCGAGCTCGATCTCGCCGAAGCGATATTTCGGAATGCCGAGGAATTCCTCGATATTCTTCTCGGTGACCTTCACCACCTTCTTCTTCGAGAGCATCAGCTCCTTCACGGCCTTGCGGGCCAGTGTGGAGAGCTCGCGCTCGAGATTACGCACGCCCGCCTCGCGGGTGTAGCGGCGGATCATCAGCAGCAGGGCGTCGTCGTCGATCGACCATTCCTTGCTGTCCAGACCGTGCTTGGAGAGCGCGACCGGGATCAGGTGCTTGCGCGCGATCTCGACCTTCTCGTTCTCGGTGTAACCGGCGATCCGGATGATCTCCATGCGGTCCATCAGCGGCCCCGGAATATTCAGGGTGTTCGCCGTGGTGATGAACATCACGTTGGACAGGTCGTAGTCCACTTCCAGATAGTGGTCGGCGAAGGTGCCGTTCTGCTCGGGGTCCAGGACCTCGAGCAGCGCGGACGACGGATCGCCGCGGAAATCGGCGCCCATCTTGTCGATCTCGTCGAGCAGGAACAGCGGGTTCGAGGTCTTGGCCTTGCGCATCGACTGGATGATCTTGCCGGGCATCGAACCGATATAGGTCCGGCGATGGCCGCGGATCTCCGCCTCGTCGCGCACGCCGCCGAGCGACACGCGCACGAACTCACGTCCGGTCGCTTTCGCGATCGACTTGCCGAGCGAGGTCTTGCCGACGCCGGGAGGACCGACGAGGCACAGGATCGGGCCCGACAGCTTGTTGGCCCGGGTCTGCACCGCGAGATACTCCACGATGCGGTCCTTGACCTTCTCCAGGCCATAGTGGTCCTCGTCGAGCACGGCCTGCGCCGCGGCGAGGTCCTTCTTGACCTTGGACTTCTTGTTCCATGGAATCGACAGCAACCAGTCGAGGTAGTTGCGCACGACGGTCGCTTCCGCGGACATCGGCGACATCTGGCGCAGCTTCTTCAGCTCGTGCTGCGCCTTCTCGCGGGCTTCCTTGGACAGCTTGGTCTTGGCGATCTTCTCCTCGATGTCGGCCAGCTCGTCGCGACCTTCGTCGTCGCCGAGTTCCTTCTGGATCGCCTTCATCTGCTCGTTGAGGTAGTACTCGCGCTGGGTCTTCTCCATCTGCCGCTTGACGCGGCTGCGGATGCGCTTCTCGACCTGCAACACCGAGATCTCGCTCTCCATCAGGCCGAGCACCTTCTCCAGGCGCGCGGTGACCGACAGCGTCTCCAGGATGCCCTGGCGATCCGCAATCTTGACGGCGAGATGCGACGCGACCGTATCGCCGAGCTTGGCGAAATCGGTGATAGCCTGCACGACGCCGACGACCTCGGCGGAGATCTTCTTGTTGAGCTTCACATAGCTCTCGAAGTCGGACACGACCGAGCGCGACAGCGCTTCCGCCTCGACCGAGGTAGCATCGGTGTCGGCCAGCGCGGTGGCAGTGGCTTCATAGTATTCGGCACGGTCGGAATACTTCTCGACCTTGGCGCGCTCGAGGCCTTCCACGAGGACCTTCACAGTACCGTCGGGAAGCTTCAGGAGCTGCAGCACGCTGGCGAGCGTGCCGATCTCGTAGATGGAATCCGGGGCCGGATCGTCGTCCGACGCATTCTTCTGCGTGGCGAGCATGATCAGCGCGTCGCTCTTCATCACCTCTTCGAGGGCACGGATCGATTTCTCGCGGCCGACGAACAGCGGCACGATCATGTGCGGGAAGACCACGATGTCGCGCAGCGGCAGCACCGGATAAGAGTGGCTTTCGCCGTGAATGATAGTTGGCCGGGGTTTGGAGGCAGTCATGGCCCAATCCTTTTGCTGTACCCCCCTGCTCGCGGTCCGCTCTTTGCGCAACCGCCACAAGGTGCCGATTTTCCGTCTCACTCGGCCGCCTCAGGCTCCGCTTGTCCGGATCGTAATAGCGAATCTTGGGGGAGGAAAGATGTTCGCCGAAAGCCTAAGGTGGCTATGGCTCGGGGGGGTGTCAAGAGACGCGATCGCGTCTGCCACTGGTACCAATACCCGGTCACCGCGGCCGGTTGCCGCCAACTCTTTTTCGCAAAAAAAAACGGCTGCCGATCGGATCGGCAGCCGTTTTGTCAGGTCTCGTCAAGCAGCACGGTAGCCCGATCAGGCGCTGGCGCTGCTCTCGGTGTTGGCGCGGTCCGCGTAGATGTACAGCGGGCGAGCGGTACCTTCCACGACCTCGCGGGAGATCACGACTTCCTCGACGCCTTCCAGACCCGGAAGATCGAACATCGTTTCGAGCAGGATGCTTTCCAGAATGGAGCGCAGGCCGCGCGCGCCGGTCTTGCGTTCGATCGCCTTGCGCGCCACCGCGCCCAGGGCCTCGTCGGCGAAGGTCAGCTCGATGTTCTCCATCTCGAACAGGCGCTGGTACTGCTTGACCAGCGCGTTCTTCGGATCGGTCAGAATCTTCTTCAGCGAGGCCTCGTCGAGATCCTCGAGCGTCGCCACGACCGGCAGACGACCGACGAATTCGGGGATCAGGCCATACTTCAGCAGATCTTCGGGCTCTACGAAGCGGAAGATTTCGCCGGTGCGGCGGTCTTCCGGCGCCAGAACCTGGGCGGCAAAGCCGATCGAGGTCGACCGACCGCGCGCCGAGATGATCTTTTCGAGGCCGGAGAACGCACCGCCGCAGATGAACAGGATGTTGGTGGTATCGACCTGCAGGAACTCCTGCTGCGGATGCTTGCGGCCGCCCTGAGGAGGCACCGACGCCACGGTTCCTTCCATGATCTTCAGCAAGGCCTGCTGCACGCCCTCGCCCGACACGTCGCGGGTGATCGAGGGATTGTCGGACTTGCGCGAGATCTTGTCGATTTCGTCGATATAGACGATGCCGCGCTGCGCCCGCTCGACATTGTAGTCGGCCGACTGCAGCAGCTTCAGGATGATGTTCTCGACATCCTCGCCGACATAGCCGGCTTCGGTCAGCGTGGTGGCGTCGGCCATCGTGAACGGCACGTCGAGGATGCGCGCCAGCGTCTGGGCGAGCAGCGTCTTGCCCGAACCGGTCGGTCCGATCAGCAGGATGTTCGACTTCGCCAGTTCGACGTCATTGTGCTTGGTCTGGTGGTTGAGGCGCTTGTAATGGTTATGCACCGCGACCGAGAGGACCTTCTTGGCATGGCTCTGGCCGATGACGTAATCATCGAGAACCTTGCAGATTTCCTTCGGCGTCGGAATTCCGTCGCGCGACTTGACCAGTGAGGATTTGTTTTCCTCCCGAATGATGTCCATGCAGAGCTCGACGCACTCGTCGCAGATGAAGACGGTGGGACCCGCGATCAATTTGCGAACTTCGTGCTGGCTCTTGCCGCAGAACGAGCAATACAGCGTGTTCTTCGAGTCGCTGGTGCCGACCTTACTCATTGTCTTCTCCGTCCGCCGTTCGATCTAGTTCGTTCGGTCGCCCTGTTACGGCACTCCTCCGTAGATAGAGCAAAATCCGTACCAAAAAAGACCCCGTTGCAGAATGCCGCACGAATCATGGCGCACTCAATCTTTCCGCAATACTAACCCATCCACCTAAGCGAACCATGCTGTCAGCCGATGATCAAGAATTCGCTAATCGCAACGGTGCCTGACACCGTGACAATAGCGTGATTTGCTCCCGCTGCGCGAGCGCCGCCATCAAATTCGGCGGCCGAGGCACGAAAGCCACACCCCGACGAGCACGAAAGTGGAACGCTCGCAAAGGCGAAACGGAACCTGATACCGATCGCGGCGGTATCTGTCCGGATCACAGCCCGATCCGGGACAGATAGCGCGAAGGCGCCGTCTGTCCCGGTTCGCCAAATGTGTCCTACGGCGCCTTCGCGGACGATTCTTCGGCGCGCTTGTCGATCACCTTGTCGATCAGACCGAATTCCCTGGCCATGTCGGCGGTCAGGAACTTGTCGCGCTCCAAGGCCTCCTCGATCTTCTCATAGCTCTGGCCGGTATGCTTGACGTAGATCTCGTTGAGCCGCTTCTTCAGGTTCAGGATTTCCTGGGCGTGCAGCATGATGTCGGTCGCCTGGCCCTGGAAGCCGCCGGACGGCTGGTGCACCATGATGCGCGAATTCGGCAGCGAGAAGCGCATGTCCTTATGGCCGGCGCAGAGCAGCAGCGAGCCCATCGAGGCGGCCTGGCCGACGCAAAGCGTCGAGACCGGCGGGCGAATGAACTGCATGGTGTCGTAGATCGCCAGGCCCGACGTCACCACGCCACCCGGCGAATTGATGTACATCGAGATTTCCTTCTTCGGATTCTCGGCTTCGAGGAACAGCAGCTGCGCGACGGTCAGCGTCGACATGCCGTCCTCGACCGGACCGGTCACGAAGATGATGCGCTCCTTCAGCAGGCGCGAGAAGATGTCATAGGCCCGTTCGCCGCGGTTGGTCTGTTCGACCACCATGGGCACGAGGTTCATGTAGGTTTCCACCGGATCGCGCATTGATCACCCGAAAGGTTAGAGAAGGTCTGGTTTGGCGGGGACGCGCGTCGATCGGCGAGAGAGAACCTGTAAAGGCTGGCCGGACGAGGACGAACGTCCCGTGATGCAGGAATAACAATCAGAGCCCACAGATATGAGCCAATCGGGCGGCGACAAGGCCACAGGCCGTCGATGCCCTCTGGCACCAGTTCAAGCCGATTCTTGCGGCCACGGCAAAGCGATGCAGCAACTCTATCGCCGGTATCGAGACATAAGCTTAACGCCGGCCGAAAGCCGGAGCCATCGGTGGCGCTCAACCACCTCTCCCCGGTGTGGAGAGGTCGGAGCCTCGCGTCAGCGAGGGTTCGGGTGAGGGGCGACGGCCTATCGACGGCGCCAAGCCCCCTCACCCGGATGGGTTCGCTTCGCTCTCCCATCCGACCTCTCCCCTCTAGCGAAGCTTGCTTCGCGCGGGGGGAGAGGTGAAGGAGAGCACGGCGGCCTGGATCAGGCCGCGGTCTTGTCCGCTTCCTCGTCCTTGTAGAGCTCTTCGCGGCTGACCTTCTTCTCGGTCACGTTGGCGAGCTCAAGGATGTAATCGACCACCTTGTCCTCGTAGATCGGTGCACGAAGCTGGGCCAAGGCATTGGCATTGTTGCGGTAATAGTCCCAGACTTCCTTCTCGCGACCGGGCATCGAACGCGCCCGCTCGATCACGGCGCGGGACACTTCGTCGTCGGTCACAGTGATCTTGTTCTTCTCGCCGATCTCCGACAGCACAAGGCCGAGGCGAACGCGGCGGTCGGCGATCTTGCGGTATTCTTCCATCGCGGCTTCTTCGGTGGTGTTCTCGTCCGCGAAGCTCTTGCCGGTCGATTCCATCTCCGACTTGATGGAATTCCACATCAGCTTGAACTCTTCCTCGACCAGCGACGGCGGCGCGCCGAACTGGTGGGTTTCGTCGAGACGATCCAGCAGCACGCGCTTGACGCGCTGGCGGGTCGCGCCGGCGTATTCCTGGGTCAGGCGCTCCTTGGCGGCTTCCTTGAGCTTGTCGAGCGATTCCAGGCCGAGCGTCTTGGCGAACTCGTCATCGATCACGGTATCGACCGGCGACTCGATCTTGGTCGCGGTGGTCTCGAACTCGGCCGGCTTGCCGGCCAGCGTGTCGCTGGCATAGTTCTTCGGGAATTCGACCTTCAGGGTGCGGGTTTCTCCGGCGCCGATGCCGATCAACTGTTCCTCGAAGCCCGGGATGAAGGTGTTGGAACCGATAAGGACCTGGATGTCCTCGCCGGTGCCGCCGTCGAACGGGGTGCCGTCGATGGTGCCCTTGAAGCTGACGGTGACACGGTCGCCGGAGGCGGCCTTCTCGCCCTCGGCCTTGGCGTTGAACGCGCGGTTCTGGTCGGCGACGCGCTTGATGGCCTCATCGACGTCCGACTCGGCGACCTCGGCGACCGGCTTCTCGACCGAGAAGCTCTTGAAGTCGGCCAGTTCGATGGCGGGGACGACTTCGATCGCCACGGTGTAATTGAGGTCCGACTTGCCGCTCAGGATGTCTTCGACTTCCTTCTGCTCGGTCGGCATCGTCACCTTGGGCTCGGTGGCCAGGCGGAAGCCACGCTCGGTGAAGATCTGCGAATTGGTGTCGCGGATCAGCTCCTCGACGGTCTCGGCGGCGACCGAGCGGCCGTACAGGCGCTTCAGGTGGCCCATCGGGACCTTGCCGGGGCGGAAGCCGTTGAGCTTGACCTTGCCCTTCATGTCGTCGAGGCGCGCATCGACCTTGGCTTCGATGTCGGCGGCCGGAACGTTGACCTGGAATTCGCGCTTCAGCCCGTCGGAAACGGTTTCATTCACCTGCATGGCGTCAATCTTCTTCTCGCTGGTCCGGCGCGCAGGCCGGACGTTGTAAAATGGTGCAATGGCAGGCCGAAACCTTCCACCGTTCGTGTCGAGCCCATTCCATCAAGGATCTCCTTGTCGAAACGTGCCCGGAAAACTCAATGTCAAACGCTGTGAACGTTTGGTGCGGGCGGAGGGACTCGAACCCCCACAACTTGCGTCGGCGGCACCTAAAGCCGCTGCGTCTACCAATTCCGCCACGCCCGCGTAAAACATGCTGTTCGGCCGCGATGCCGCGAGCGGCGGGCTTATAACATGGGGATGATGGTTCGCATCAAAAAAATGGGTTTGGCAAGCCCTGCGACACAATCACCGCCGTACTGGACACCGGCCGGCGAAAATGGTCGGGATTCCGACATGACACACGCGCCACCTGCCCTCAGCCGCCGCACCCTGCTCGCCGGATTGGGCGGGACGATTCTGGTGCCTTCGCTGGCCTCGTGGACGCCATCACCGGCCGCTGCCCAGGGGCGGCCTTCCCTCGCTTTGCGCGCCGGGGCTGGAACGCTGGCGCTGGCCCCCGGCACGCCGACGCCGGCCTGGCTGCTCTCGGGGGCCGACGAAATTCTCCGGTTCAAGCAAGGCGATGAGATCGACATCAGCCTCCAGAACGACCTGCCGGTGCCCATTGCGCTGATGTGGCGTGGCCTTGGTGGCATCGCGCGCGCCGAGCCGCTGCTCGGCCGACCGCCCATGGCCGCCGGCGGCAAGGACGCCTTCCGGCTGCCGCTGCGTCATGCCGGCACCGGGCTGCTCGACGCCCGGTTGCTCGGCGACGGCCAGGCGCTGCCGTCACCGGCGCGGGCCTGTGTCGTGCAGGAGGCCGCGCCACCGGAGGTGGACCGCGACGAGGTCTGGCTGATCGAGGATTTCCGGCTGCGCGCGGATGGCACCGCGATCGCCCCCGGCAGCGACCCGAAAGACGCCGCAACGCTGTTCACGATCAACGGCAAGCCGACCCTCGACCTCGCAGCCAGAATCAACGAGCGGCTCAGAATTCGGATTATCAATGGCTGCCAACGATCTGTCATTGCTTTACGAATTGAGGATCAAGAGATCCGCGTGATGGCCATTGACGGGCAGCCCGCCGAGCCCTTCCTCGCCCGCAACAGCCAGCTGGTGCTGGCGCCGGGCACGCGGATCGACGCCTTCATCGATATCACCAAACCCGCCGGAACGACTTCCGGCCTGATGCTCCATGACGGCAAGCAAGCCCGCACGATCGGCAAGCTCGTCGTCTCCGGCGAGGCCCCGGCCCGCGACCGCGCCCTGCCGCCACCCGCGCCGCTGCCGTCCAACGGGCTGCCGGCGCGGCTGGATCTCAAATCGGCCCAGCGCATCGATCTGACGATCGGGGGCGCCGCCGCGGCCAAACCGGAATGGGTGAAGCCTGCCGGCATCACCGCGTCGGCGCCGGCCTTTCGCGTCAAGCCCGGCCGCGTCGTCGTGCTCGCCCTCACCAACCGGGACAACACCGCGGCGGTGTTTCATCTGCACGGCCACCCCTTCCGCCTGCTCGACCGGCTCGACGATGGCTGGAAGCCGTACTGGCTGGACACGCTGGCCATGCAACCCAACCAGACCCACCGCATCGCCTTCGCCGCCGAGTATCCCGGCCGCTGGGGCATGGAAGCCTTTGCCACCGACTGGGCCGCGCCCAGGCTGATGCGCTCGTTCGAGGTCGCCTAGCTCAATACTGGAACTCGAACCGGTCATAGAGCCGTCGGAACACTGCGGGGAGCGTCTCCGGCAGGTCCTCTGCGATCAGACCCGGCCCGGCCTCTGAGCCGGCCTCGCCGTGCATCCAGACGCCGATGCAGGCAGCTTCGAAGGCGGCAACGCCCTGCGCCAGGAAGCCGGCAATGATCCCCGCCAGCACGTCGCCGGAGCCCGCGGTCCCCAGCCAGGGCGGCGCGTTGGCTGAAATCACCGCGCGGCCGTCCGGCGATGCGATTACGGTGTCCGGCCCCTTCAGCAGCACGACGGCGCCGGCGCGCTCGGCTGCCGCACGCACCCGCTCGAGCTTCGAGCGCAGTGGATGTTTGTTGCTCATGTCACTGAACAACCTGGGGAATTCGCCTTCATGCGGGGTCAGAACAATATGCACTTCCGGCGACGCCTTGATCGCCGCGAACAGTTTTTCCGGCGCGTCGGCAAAGCTGGTCAGGGCGTCGGCATCGAGCACGGCGTGACGTTTCGCCGACAGCAACGCCAGCACGAAGTCGCGGGTGCGGTCGCCGACGCCGGCGCCCGGCCCGATCACGCAGGCATTGACCTTGCGGCCGATCAGCTCAGCAAACTCCTCGGCCGTGTCGACCGGCCGCACCATAATTGCCGTCAGCGCGCCGGCATTGACCGCCAGCGCCTCGCGCGGCGAGGCCACCGTCACCAGCCCGGCCCCGGCGCGCAGCGCGCCGCGGGCCGACAGCCGTGCCGCGCCGGTCGAGGCAATCCCGCCCGAGAGGATCACGGCATGGCCGTGGGAGAATTTGTGACTGTCGATCCGCGGCGCCGGAAATGCGGTGGCCCAGGCGTCCGGCGTATTGTCGGAAGTCAGCGGCCGGATCGTCTCCAGCACATCGGCATCGATGCCGATATCGACCACCCGCAACTGCCCGGCATGGACCCGTCCCGGCAGCAGCATGTGGCCGGGCTTCGGGCGAAAGAACGTCACCGTCTCCAACGCGCGGACCGCGGCGCCCACCACGGCGCCGGTGGTGCCGTTGATTCCGCTCGGCAGGTCCACCGCCAACACCGGCACGCCTGCGGTATTGATCGCCTCGATCATCGCCAGCGGTTCGCCCTTGACGGGCCGATCCAGCCCGGCGCCGAACAGCGCGTCGATGATCAAGGCCGGCGATCCGATCGCAGCGGGATCCCAGGACAGGATCTGCCCCTTCCACGCGGCTGCCGCCAATGCGGCGTCTCCCTTGAGCGTGGCGGGGTCGCAGAGCAGCATGACTTCGACCTCGCGCCCGCGCGCGGCCAGTTCAGTCGCCGCGACAAAGCCGTCGCCGCCATTGTTGCCGCGCCCGGCGATCACCAGGATCGATCCCTCGTCTGCCAGATCCATCGCCGCATCGGCCACAGCCTGGCCGGCACGGCGCATCAGTTCGAAGCCGGCGATGCCGGCTGCGATCGTCAGCCGGTCCGCCTCGCTCATTTCGGCCGTCGTAAGAACTTCCATGTCGTTTCCTCTACGCCTCATCGGGAGGCAATGGCCGGGTCGCTCTGGCGATCCAGCTAACGTATATTTGCACTCTGATTGTGCAGTCTGCACAAATAGCATGCTAAAAAACCGCCGCGCCGACTGGTCGGTCACGGGGGTAGCCTTGTAATGACCTGATAATGCTCGAAAGTTAGACTGCCTCGTCAGTTGGCATGGACCCTGCTTTTACGAGCCTGCTTCTGACCGTCACCTGTAGGCGATGGAGGGGTGGCTGACCGCCTGTGATTCCCCGCTTCGATGGGAGCGACATGGGGACAGCCTAATAATGCCCACAACAGGGTATCGATCAGTCTGCGCGATAGGCGCAATGTAACGCAACGTGCGGCCTGACTTAGTGGAAGTGCCGGGGAGACGCTCAGTGAAGAAAATCGAAGCCATCATCAAGCCATTCAAGCTCGACGAGGTAAAGGAAGCACTTCAGGAAGTCGGATTGCAGGGAATCACGGTTACCGAAGCCAAGGGATTCGGCCGCCAGAAGGGCCATGCCGAGCTCTACCGCGGCGCCGAATACATCGTCGACTTCCTGCCCAAGGTGAAGATCGAGATCGTGATCTCCGACGATCTGGTCGAGAAGGCCATCGATGCCATCCGCCGCGCGGCCCAGACCGGACGCATCGGCGACGGCAAGATCTTCGTGTCCAACATCGAGGAAGCCGTCCGGATCAGAACCGGCGAATCCGGCCTCGACGCCATCTGAGCCTGCGTTCGCAACTTCTGAGGCTATCGAAAGCACTCCGGAACGGCTAGAGATAGCCGGCCGCCGCCGCGCGGCCGCGTTCCGACGACCAGCCAAAGAGGGTATTCATGACGACCGCCAAAGAAGTCCTGCAGTCCATCAAGGACAATGACGTCAAATACGTCGACCTGCGCTTCACCGACCCCCGCGGCAAGTGGCAGCACGTCACCTTCGACGTCTCGATGATCGACGAAGACATCTTCGCCGAAGGCACGATGTTCGACGGTTCCTCGATCGCCGGCTGGAAGGCGATCAATGAATCCGACATGATGCTGATGCTCGACCCGGCGACCGCCGTGATCGATCCGTTCTTCGCAGAGACCACGATGGTCATCACCTGCGACATTCTCGAGCCCTCCACCGGCGAACCCTACAACCGCGATCCGCGCGGCATCGCCCGCAAGGCCGAAGCGATGGTCCAGTCGATGGGCATCGGCGACACCGTGATGGTCGGCCCGGAAGCCGAATTCTTCGTGTTCGACGACGTCCGCTTCTCGTCCAGCCCCTACAACACCGGCTTCAAGCTGGATTCGTCGGAGCTGCCGACCAACTCCGACACCGAATATGACGGCGGCAACCTCGGCCACCGCATCCGCACCAAGGGCGGCTACTTCCCGGTTCCGCCGCAGGATTCGGTGCAGGACATGCGCTCGGAAATGCTCGGCGCGATGGCCCGCATGGGCGTCAAGGTCGAGAAGCACCACCACGAGGTTGCTTCCGCCCAGCACGAACTCGGCATGAAGTTCGACACGCTGACCCACATGGCCGACCAGATGCAGATCTATAAGTATTGCATCCACCAGGTCGCGCACATCTACGGCAAGACGGCCACCTTCATGCCGAAGCCGGTCTATGGCGACAACGGCTCGGGCATGCATGTGCACCAGTCGATCTGGAAGGACGGCAAGCCGGTATTCGCCGGCAACAAGTATGCCGACCTGTCGGAGACCTGCCTGTTCTACATCGGCGGCATCATCAAGCACGCCAAGGCGATCAACGCCTTCACCAACCCGTCGACCAACTCCTACAAGCGCCTGGTCCCCGGCTATGAAGCCCCCGTGCTGCTCGCCTATTCCGCGCGCAACCGTTCGGCCTCCTGCCGCATCCCCTACACCACGTCGCCGAAGGCCAAGCGCGTCGAGGTCCGCTTCCCCGACCCGATGGCCAATCCGTACCTCGCTTTCGCGGCGATGCTGATGGCCGGCCTCGACGGCATCAAGAACAAGATCGATCCGGGTCCGGCGATGGACAAGGACCTCTACGACCTGCCGAAGGAAGAGCTGAAGTCGATCCCGACCGTCTGCGGCTCGCTCCGCGAGGCGCTGGAAAACCTCGACAAGGACCGCGGCTTCCTGAAGAACGGCGGCGTGTTCGACGACGACTTCATCGACAGCTACATCGAGCTGAAGATGACCGAAGTGATGCGCTACGAAATGACCCCGCATCCGGTCGAATTCGACATGTACTACTCGCTGTAACATTGCGCGGATCTCTTCCGCACATTATCGCATGAAGCAAAGGGCGCCCCGGCAACGGGGCGCCCTTTCGTTTTGGAAATTGGTTCGGGCGACGCGCGATCTTCGCTTGATCCGGCCGGTATTTGCCGAAAGAGTGCGGTGAATTCGCAGCGAGGATCGAACGTGCCCCCTGAAGACGCCATCACTAAACGCAGCGACCTCGCCTGGGCCATCGCCGTCGGCGGCATCAGCACCGTCGCCTTTGCGATCTTCGTGGTGTTCGCCTGGTATTTCTCCGCCACGTTGTTTCTGATCTTCGCGGGCATTCTGCTCGGTGTTGCGCTGAATGCGTTGACCGAACTGTTCGGCAGGGTGATGGGCGGCCCGCACGCCTTGCGCCTGACCATCGTCTGCCTGCTGCTCACCGCGCTTCTGGCCGGCGTGGTGTTCCTCGGCGGCTCCACGATCGCCGACCAGGCGAAGGTGCTGAGCACGACGCTGAAATCGCAGATCGTCAACGTCAAGACCTTCCTCGAGCAGCACGGAGTCGACACCAGCTATCTCGACTTCGGCGGCCTCGCCAGCGAGGCCGACGGGTCTGTGAAGCCGGAGACACCCGTGAAACCCGCGCCGGCTTTCCCGGGGGAAGCCAAGACTAACAACCTTCCCAGTGCCAGCGCCTTTGCCTCCAGCGGCGGCGCCATCGTCAGCCAGACGCTTAAGATCATTCTCGGCGCGGTCGGCGCGCTCGGAAATTTCTTCATCGTGCTGTTTCTCGGACTCGCCTTCGCCGCCCAGCCGAGCACCTATCGCAGGGGCCTGCTGTCGCTCACGCCGAAGAAGTATCGCGCGCCGATGACCGTCATTGTGGATAATATCAGCGGCACGCTGGAGCGCTGGCTGATTGCCCAGATGATCACCATGCTGGCCGTCGGCAGCGTCACCTGGATCGGCCTGATGCTGATCGGCGTGCCCAGCGCCTTCATCCTCGGGGTTCAGGCCGGGCTGCTCGCCTTCATTCCCACCGTCGGCGCCCTGCTCGCGGGCCTGATCGTCGTGCTTGCCAGCCTGGCCTCTGGCTGGTTCGCCGCGGCCAGCGCCTTCGTGCTGTTCCTCGGCGTCCATGCCATGGAGAGCTATGTGCTGACGCCGATCCTGCAGCGCCAGGCGCTCGACATTCCGCCGGCCACCCTGTTCGCGTTCCAGATCATGCTCGGCATCGTCTTCGGCGTCTGGGGACTGGCACTGGCGCTGCCGGTGCTGGCGATCATGAAGGTGGTGATCGACTTCCTGCGCGAGGCGGACGAAGACGATAGCGGGGCCGAGCCGGTTGCCAAGGCTGCCTGATCACGACGCCCCTTCAGCATCACGCACTTTGTAAATCGGCATAGAACCGCCGCCACAACCACCTGCTGTCGGCGTCGCTTTGCAAAAGTACCGATTGCGCGCCGCCGTCATGCAAAGCGCGATCCGGTTTTCAGTCATCAGTTGTTCAGGCTGTCAAAAAATTCAACGTCAACGCCGCGCAGGTTCAGCGTCGATACACGCTGAATTAATCCGACGAGGCTTGTATGGACACGCTGCCGTCGACCTCCGAAGCTCGTTAGTAATTTAGTCATCTAAATTCTATCAGTGCCAACCCGGTTGCCGCTTCAGATCGTAGCTCGCTGAAAGGAAACCGGACCCATGCTCTACGCCCTGTCATGCCTGCCCGCCCAGCACGATCCGCGTTACATGATCGCCGCGCTGCTGGTGTGCATGTTTGGCTCGCTGCTGTCGATGCGGCTGCTGGCGCGCGTCAGGCGAAATAGCGGTGCCCGGCGCCTCAATCTGCTGTTCCTCTCCGGGCTTGTCGCGGGCGGCACGGTCTGGACCACGCACTTCACGGCGATCCTCGGATACGGGTCGCCGCTCGAGCGGGCATTCGAGCCGACGCTCACGTTCTTTTCGCTGGCGATCGTGGTGGCTTTCTCCTGGCTTGGTTTCTTCATCACCACCCGCACCCGGCTGGGGCCCGCCATCGAAGGCGGCGGCGCCATTTTCGGAGCTGGAATTGCCATCATGCACTATACCGGCATGATGGCCTTCGAGGTGCCGGGCATCCTGATGTGGAACCCGGGCCTAGTGACCGTTTCGGTTCTGTGCGCGATGGCCTTCGGCGCTGTTGCCACCAACCGCATCAGCCGGCCGGTGACCCGCTTCTGCAAGTATGGCGGCACGCTTTCCATGATCCTGGCGATCGTCACGCTGCATTTCATCGGCATGGCGGCTGTCACGGTGGTGCCGATGGCGGGTTCGGAAATCCCCGCGCAGGCTTTGTCGGACACCTTCCTTCTTGGCAGCGTCATCGCCGCCATCACGCTGATCATGGCCATGGCGACGTCCGCCTATGCGATCGATCTGCACGCGGCGCAAGAAGCCACCGCGAGCTACCGCCATCTTGCGCTGCACGATCCGCTCACGGGACTTCCGAACCGCAACGGCATTGCACAGCGCCTGGCTGCCCTGCTCACCGGAAGCAGCGACGATACCGCGCGCGTCGTTGTCCTTGCCATCGATCTCGACCGCTTCAAGGATGTCAACGATGCGCATGGCCACGCGGCCGGCGATGCCCTTCTGACCGGCGTCGCCCGGAGGCTAGGCGCCGCGTTACAGAATGGAGAATACCTCGCCCGCATCGGCGGCGACGAGTTCGTGGCGATCAAGACCGATGTGTTCGCCCGTGCCGAAGCCGTCAAATTTGCCGACCGGCTGCGCGATCTCGTCCTCGCGCCCATTCCATGGGAACACCGCAACCTGTCGGTCAGTTGCAGCATCGGCATCGCGCTGTTTCCCGAACACGGCACGTCAGGCGAGGTCCTGTGCGCGAGGGCCGATCTGGCGATGTACCGCGCCAAGAGCATGGGCCAGGGCAAGATCTGCAGCTACGAAGCGTCGATGGACGAAGTGAGCCGCACCCGCGCGGAGCTTGCGATCGACCTGAAGCGGGCGCTGGCCGCCGACGAGTTCGAGCTTTACTATCAACCCCAGAACGACGTCATGACCGGCAACATCGTGGGCTTCGAGGCGCTGTTACGCTGGAACCATCCCAAAAAGGGTCGGGTTCCGCCCGACCAGTTCATACCGATTGCGGAAGAAACCGGCCTGATCGTCGATATCGGCGACTGGGTTCTGCGAACCGCATGCGCCACGGCGACGAGTTGGAGCCGGCCGTTCCGCGTGGCGGTCAACGTCGCGCCCGCGCAGCTCAATCACGATCTGGCCAAGCATGTCGCCGCAACGCTGCGCGAAACAGGGCTCGCACCCGACCGTCTGGAAATTGAACTGACCGAGACCGGCATTATCGCGGACCGCCAGCATGCGCTGCAGGTCGTGCTGGCGCTGAAGGAGCTCGGCGTCACCGTCGCCATGGACGATTTCGGCACGGGCTATTCTTCCCTGTCGACACTGCAGGCCTTTCCGTTCGACAAGATCAAGATCGACAAGAGCTTCATCCAGTCGGTCGAGACCAGCGTGCATGCCGCCGCGATCATCAAGGCGACGATGCTGCTCGGCCGCAGCCTCGATATCCCCGTGCTGGCGGAGGGCGTCGAGACCACGCGTCAGCTGGAATTCTTGCGCGGCGAGAATTGCGACAGCGTGCAAGGCTTCCTGTTCGGCAGACCGATGCCGCGCGACGTCATCAACCAGATGATCCTCGACGCCGCTAAGACCGGGCGCGCGCCGCCCGAGTCCAAGGGATCGGCATCGGCCGCCGCGGCCTGAGCGGCCAGCCACATGGTGAACGATGCGTTATTCCGACCGTCGGAATCGCGCGGTAGCCGTTGAAGTTTGCTTATCGCAGGCGCCTAGGGTGACGGCCAGGTCATCGCTCCCACGGATTTCCATGAGCAGCATTTCGACCATCGCCCTGTCCGGCATGACCGCGGCGACACGCCGTTTAGCCGTGTCCGCCTCGAACGTCGCCAATATCGCGAGCACCGGCACCCTGCCCGATGCCAGCGGCGCGGTAGCGGCCGGCGCGCCGCGGGCCTATGCACCGCTGGTCGTGGTCGAGACCGCCAGCGCCGGCGGCGGCACCGCGACGTCGGTTGCGACGGCGACACCCTCTACCACCGCGGTCTCCGATCCGCAGGCCCCCTTCGCCAACGCAAGCGGTCTGGTTGCCGCACCCAATGTCGACCTGTCGCAGGAGATGATCAGCCAGCTGATCGCCAGCTACAGTTTTGCGGCCGGCGCGGCGACAATGAAGGCGGACGACCGCATGGCCAAGGCGCTGATCGACATCAAGGCGTAAGGCCAGGCAGGTCGAACGATCAAGCAGGTATGCCGAGCCGGTCTGCAGCGCCTCAGGCCTCAGGTCGTCAGCACGGTCTCGGTGTGCTCCACTTCCGGCGGCGACGCGAAGAATTCGCCGACCAGAGCGCGCCATTCGGCGAAGTCCGGCGATCCCCGGAAATCGACCGTGTGGTCCTCCAGCGTCGCCCACTGCACCATCAGGCGGTAGCGCTGCGGCTTTTCGATCGATTTATGCAGCTCAAAACCCTGGCCGCCCTTGGCGCGCAGGAACAGCGGACGCGCCTTGGCCACCGCGGCCTCGAAAGCCGATTCGGTGCCCGGCTTGACGTCGATCTGTGCGATTTCAGTGATCATGTTCACGGCCTTTGTTGAGGTCGCCATATGTAGCGCAAAGCGCCATCGCGGTGAAGCCCGCGATCAGGCTACCAGCAGCACGGTAGCTAGTACCGCGACACAGCCGCCGAGAAAGGCAACGGTCGGCCAGCGCCGCGCGGCATCGTTGTAGTGCCCCCGGGCCCGACGCTCGCGGATCAGCGCGCTCTCATATTCGTCCGAGGTCGAGAACATGCAGGCAAAGCCGGACCGTGCTGCCACCGCCGCCGCCTCGAGAGAGAGCAGCGCCAGTTCGGAACGGGTTGGACGTGATGCGATCATGCATCAATATAGGGAGCAATCCGTAAACGGAGACTTAGCGCGCCGCCGTGGTGCCGATAGTGAGACCGCCGCGCACCACGCTGGCTTTCGGCGCCGTCTGGCCGGCGATGGCGCGGCGGCCCTGCTCCAGCGATACCGGCTGCTGCTCTTCCGCCGCCTGCACGCGGTTGCGGCCGCCGCGCTTGGCGTCGTACAGCGCGGTATCCGCCGCCGCCAGCAGCACGTCGAGTTCGGTATGGGCCGGCCCGCCGGCGACACCGATGCTGACGGTGGTTACCACCGGCGCGTCGTCGATCTCGATACCGCAGGTCGCAAAGGCTTCGCGAACACGTTCGGCCGCGTTCATCGCCTCTTCCAGATTGCACGGCAGCATCGCTGCGAACTCCTCACCGCCAATCCGCCCGCTCAGGTCGGTGAGGCGCAGCGTCTGCGTGATGATATTGGCGAACAGTTTGAGCACCTCGTCGCCGGCCGGATGGCCGAAGCGGTCGTTGATCGACTTGAAGTGGTCGATGTCGAAGATCATCACGGTGATCGGACGGCCCGCCTTGGCCTCACGCTCGATCATCCGCGCGGTGGCCTCCGAGAAGCCGCGGCGGTTGAACATGCCGGTCAGCGGATCGCAAGAGGCCGCGACCTTGTGCACCGTGACGGCGCGCTCCGACACCCGCATGAAGATCACGAACACGGTACCGACGGCGTAGAGCACCAGTTCGATCGCAAAGATCATCGCCCAGACGCTGGCGCCGGAATGGCCGGTGCCGGAATCCACGACGTCGCCGATCAGGATCGGCAGCATCAGGACGAAACCGTGCAGGAACGGCACGATCACCGTCGGCCAGCGCCGCTGCACCGACTTGCGGCGCTCGGCCCACAATTCGCTGGCGGTCAGCGTGGCGTACAGCGCGACAATGCCGGCGCCGATCGTCATCCGCAGCGCGGAGGCCTCAGGCGGCAAAGTGAGGATGGCGGCGACCCAGGCCGCGGCGCCGAAGCCGAGACCGAGCCAGCTCGGCTTGCGACCGTGGAAAACCCGCGCCGCGTTCCACACCATGGCGCAAGCGACAAAGCCGATGGCGTTGAGCGCCAGCGACAGCACGTCGCCCAGCATCGCGCCGGCCAGGGTCCACAGTCCGACCGAGGCCGCGCCAAGCAGATAGGCCGCGCCCCACCAGTTCAGCGCCGCAATTTTCTCCTGCCGCCCGAAGAACAGCAGCATGGCGCCCAGCATGGCGGCGACCAAGGTCGCGACGAGATAGAGCGTGGAAGTGTCGAGCGACATCGTATGGCCACCGGCAGAAGTTGCAGGATGTCCGCCCAGACGGGCGGAATGGCATTTTACGCCATGGTCAACGATAGGCCGGGCGGATTGGAAAACCGTTTGCACGGAAGCAAAGATTTTCGCGAAAAATCGCGTCAATTACCGTTCATTTGAAACGAAAAGAGCGCCCGAAGGCGCCCTTTGTTGGCTCTGCTGCGTTCGCAGCAAATGCGACGAAGCGATTAACGCTTCGAGAACTGGAAGGACTTGCGGGCCTTCGCCTTGCCGTACTTCTTACGCTCGACGACACGCGAGTCGCGCGTCAGGAAGCCGCCCTTCTTGAGCACGCCGCGCAGGTCGGGCTCGAAGCAGGTCAGCGCCTTGGAGATGCCGTGACGCACAGCACCGGCCTGGCCCGACAGACCGCCACCGGCGACGGTGCAGATCACGTCATACTGGCCGGCACGGGCTGCGGCGACCAGCGGCTGCTGGATCAACATGCGCAGAACGGGGCGTGCGAAGTAGACTTCGACTTCGCGGGTGTTAACGATGATCTTGCCGGCGCCCGGCTTGATCCAGACGCGGGCGACCGCATCCTTGCGCTTGCCGGTCGAGTAGGCACGGCCCTGCTTGTCGATCTTCTTCACGTAGGTCGGGGCGTCCGGTGCCTGCACCTTCAGCGACGACAGCTGGTCGAGGGACTGCATGGTATCCGACATTATGCGGCCCTCATGTTCTTGCGGTTCAGCTCGCCGACGTTGAACGGCTCGGGCTGCTGGGCTTCATGCGGATGCTCGGCACCCGGATAGACGCGGAGATTGCTCATCTGCAGGCGACCGAGCGGGCCGCGCGGGATCATGCGCTCAATGGCCTTTTCCATAATGCGCTCAGGGAAGCGACCCTCGAGGATCGACTTGGCGCTGCGTTCCTTGATGCCACCGATGAAACCGGTGTGGTGGT
Organism: Tardiphaga sp. vice154; assembly: GCF_007018645.1. NCBI lineage: Bacteria > Pseudomonadati > Pseudomonadota > Alphaproteobacteria > Hyphomicrobiales > Nitrobacteraceae > Tardiphaga > Tardiphaga sp. vice154. The sequence goes on along the minus strand of NZ_CP041399.1, from coordinate 2,642,077 downwards.
AATAGATCTTCTGGTCGCGCTTGCGGCCGGTGAAGACCACCTTCGCGGCGTTGATGATGATGACATGGTCACCGCAATCAACGTGGGGCGTGTAGATCGGGAGATGCTTGCCGCGCAGGCGCATCGCGACCAGCGTGGCGAGCCGGCCGACCACGAGACCCGTGGCGTCGATGACGATCCACTTCTTCGTGATCTCGGCTGGCTTGGCCGAAAACGTTTTCATGTGAAAATTCCGTGAAAAGGAGACATCGGCGCGAAAGCACCGAACTAGGCGCGTTTCTAGTGAGGGCTACGGATTCCGTCAATGCCCAATTGCGTCGGGCGACGCAAAATTTATCAGCAAAATCATAATCTTATAAATAAGGTGCAATTTTACCTTCTAATTCAGCCAGCATTTGGAATGGAATAGGTCGAGGTGACGTGGGCGATCGGATCGGCCGAAGTGCCTGATAACAGGGTGACTTCGCCCACCGCGAGGCGTTTTCCGATCTTCAGCAGGCGCGCGGCCGCCAGCACGTCCTGGCCGGGCTGGCCCTTGCGCAGGAAATTGATGTTGAGATTGGTGGTGACGGCGAGGCCCACCGGCCCGATCGCGGACAGCAACACGACGTACATCGCGAAATCGGCCAGCGCCATCAGCGTCGGGCCGGAGACGGTGCCGCCCGGCCGCAGCATGCGCTCATTATAGGTCTGGCGCAGTAGGGACGATGAGCCGTCGGCGCTTTCGATGGCGATATCGCCGGTGCTGAAAGCTTGCGGAAATTCCCTGTGCAGGAATGTTTCGAGTTCGGCCACGCTCATTTTTGCAATCGTCATGTATCCTCACCTGCTCTCGCCTGTTGGCCTCTGTTACAATACGGTGACGGCCCTGCCCAGAGATGGATGTTCTTCATGGCCCTGTCCCAGCGCGCGTCCGACGCGCCCCCCCTCCTGCTTCGCGAAGCAATCGACGCCGTCGCGGTGCTCACGCTGAATCGCCCGGCGGCGCGCAACAGCCTGTCCGAAGGCCTGATCGGCGACCTGCATTTGGCACTCGATGCCATCGCCGGTGACCGTACCGTGCGCGCCGTGGTGATCGCCGCCAACGGCACGGTTTTCTCCGCCGGCCACGACCTCAAGGAGCTCACCGCGCGCCGCGTCGACGCCGATCGCGGGCGGGCCTATTTCGCGCATATGATGTCGATCTGCAGCGCGATGATGCAGGCCGTGGTGGCGCTGCCGAAGCCGGTGATCGCCTGCGTGCAGGGCGTGGCGACCGCGGCGGGCTGCCAATTGGTGGCGAGCTGCGATCTGGCGGTGGCTTCCGAGGCCGCGACGTTCGCCACGCCCGGCGTCGATATCGGGCTGTTCTGCTCGACACCGATGGTGGCTCTGACGCGAAATGTCCCGCGCAAGCAGGCGATGGAGATGCTGCTCACCGGCGAACCGATCACGGCGGCGCGCGCCCGCGAAATCGGCCTTGTGAACCGCGTCGTGGCCGCAGGCCTTGAGCGTGACGCCGCGATTGCGCTGGCCGAACAGGTGGCGCGCAAATCTGCGCATACGGTGAAGCTCGGCAAGGAGGCGTTTTATCGACAGGCCGAGATGAATCTCGCCGACGCCTACAGCTTTGCCGCCGGAGTGATGACCGAGAACATGATGGCCCGTGACGCCGAAGAAGGCATCGGCGCCTTCATCGAAAAGCGTCAGCCCAAGTGGGAAGACCGATAACCCGGCACTTATCCGTAGCCCGGATGGAGCGCAGCGAAATCCGGGAATGCCGAGCAAGTTGAACCGCTGCCCCCGGATTGCGCTGCGCTCCATCCGGGCTACCGACTTCGTTGCAACGGCTCCTCGCAATGACGGGCCGTTAGCGTTGGAAATGAACATGAACCACGACAGCTACAGCGACGATCATATCCGCGAGATCCTCAACAGCGTGAAGACCATCGCGATGGTCGGCGCCTCGCCGCAGAATGTGCGGCCGAGCTATTTCGTGTTCAAATATCTCGCCGAGCGCGGCTACGACATGATCCCGGTCAATCCCGGACAGGTCGGCAAGAGCCTGATCGGCAAACCGTTCGTCGGATCATTGCGCGAGATTGGCCGACCCATCGACATGGTCGATATCTTCCGCAGCGCCGAGCACATCATGCCGGTGCTCGACGAGATTCTCGCTTTGCCCACGCTGCCGAAGGTGATCTGGCTGCAGCTCGGCGTCCGCCATGACGAGGCCGCGGCGAAGGCCGAGGCCGCAGGCATCACGGTCATCATGAACCGCTGCCCGAAGATCGAATATGGCCGGCTGTCGTCGGAGATCGGCTGGATGGGCGTCAACTCGCGCACCCTGAGCTCTAAACGCGGTCCGGTGCCGACGATGGGGATGCGGCTGTCGCTGAATCGCGGCAGCATCGGCGGCGCCGGCACCGCAGCCGCCGACCGTGCGGCAAAAAGCAGGAACGACGACGCCTGAGCGCGCGATCCGACCGTTTCGTTTCACGGCCATAGCGCAACGCAGCACAGAAATTGCGAACTAGCGGCTTGTTGATGCATCGCCTTGACGGCGGCGGCGCGCACCATCAGCATGCCGCCAACTTGTCGAAACGATTTCAGGGAGAGACCATGACCGACCGCCTTCCCGGCTTTGCCACGCTGGCCGTCCACGCAGGCGCGCAGCCCGATCCAACCACCGGCGCGCGCGCGACGCCGATCTACCAGACCACATCCTTCGTGTTCAACGATTCCGACCACGCGGCATCGCTGTTCGGACTGCAGTCGTTCGGCAATATCTATACGCGCATTACCAATCCGACGACCGCCGTGCTGGAAGAGCGCGTCGCAGCACTTGAAGGCGGCACCGCGGCGCTGGCGACGGCCTCGGGCCACGCCGCGCAACTGGTCGTATTCCAGCAATTGCTGCGTCCGGGCGATGAATTCATCGCGTCGCGAAAACTCTATGGCGGCTCGATCAACCAGTTCACCCACGCCTTCCAGAGTTTCGGCTGGAATGTGGTGTGGGCCGATTCCGACGATATTGCCTCGTTCGAGCGCGCGGTGACCGACAAGACCAAGGCGATCTTCATCGAATCGATCGCCAATCCCGCCGGCTCCATCACCGATATCGAGGCGATTTCCGCCGTGGCGCGCAAGGCCGGCGTGCCCTTGATCGTCGACAACACGCTGGCGACGCCGTATCTGATCCGGCCGATCGACCACGGCGCCGACATCGTGGTGCATTCGCTGACCAAATTTCTCGGCGGCCACGGCAATTCGCTGGGCGGCATCATCGTCGATGCCGGCACCTTCGACTGGTCGAAGGACGGCAAATATCCGATGCTCAGCGAGCCGCGCCCGGAATATCACGGCATCAAGATCCAGGAGACCTTTGGCAACTTCGCCTTCGCGATCGCCTGCCGCGTGCTGGGGCTGCGCGACCTCGGCCCGGCGCTGTCGCCGTTCAACGCCTTCATGATCCTGACCGGCATCGAGACGCTGCCGCTGCGCATGGAGCGCCATTGCGAAAACGCCCGGGCGGTCGCCGAATTCCTGTCGGCGCATCCCGCGGTGGCCGCGGTGAATTACGCCGGCCTGGCTGGCAATCGCTACCACGCGCTGGCCCGCAAATATGCGCCGAAAGGCGCCGGCGCGGTGTTCACCTTCAGCCTGAAGGGCGGCTACGAGGCCGGCGTCAGCCTGGTCTCGAAGCTGAAACTGTTCTCGCATCTGGCCAATGTCGGCGACACCCGCTCGCTGGTGATCCACCCGGCCTCCACCACCCACAGCCAGCTCGACGACGACGCCAAGACGCGCTCGGGCGCGGCGCCGGACGTGGTGCGATTGTCGGTGGGCATCGAGGACAAGGAAGATCTGATCGCGGATCTTGAGCAGGCGCTGGGGGCGTAGCCCTTAACTGTCATTCCGGGGCGCGAGCAGCTTGCTGCGAGCGAACCCGGAATCTCAGCGTGGGACGATGAACACATCTTGGTTCCGGGTTCGCGCTCGGCTCACGCCGCCCGCACCCCGGAAAGACAGTCTTGTTCAGGCGGCCTTGCTGGCCAACGCGAATTTTGCGGGAGCGGTTCGCTTCACCTTCATCCGCTCGACCTGCAGCACCGACAGCGTCAGCACCACGATCGCCATCGCCTGATGCGACAGCGCCAGATCGATCGGCACCTGATACAACAGCGTCAGGATGCCGAGCATCGCCTGCGCGGTAATCGCCGCGACCATCCACAGCGCGCCGTTGATCACCGCTTTGTCAGCCCGCGACCGCACCGCATCCACGGCGTGCCAGATCGCCAGCGCCAGCAGCGCATAGGCCGTCATGCGGTGCTCGAACTGCACGGTCAGCACATTGTCGAACAGGTTGCGCCACCACGGCTCCTCGAAGAACAGCCGTGCCGCGGAGGGGATCAGCGCGCCGTCGATCTCCGGCCAGGTGTTGAACACCCGACCTGCCCGCAGCCCAGCCACCAGCGCACCGAAATAGATCTGCAGGAAGGTCAGCCCGAGCAGCACCACGCTGGTGATGCGCAGCCGCCTATTCGCCGCCACCGGCGTGCGGTCGGTCAGTTGCCGCAGCGTCCAGACGATCGCGGCAAAGATCACCAGCGCCAGCACCAGATGGGTCGCCAGCCGATATTGCGACACCTCGACGCGCTTGGTGAGACCCGACGCCACCATCCACCAGCCCACGGCTCCCTGCAGGGCGCCAAGGCCGAAGATCACCCATAGCCGTTTCTTCAGGTCGGAACCCAGCACGCCTGACCAGAAGAACCAGAGGAAGGGCAGCAGATAGACCATGCCGATGACGCGGCCGAGCAGCCGATGGCTCCATTCCCACCAGAAGATGGTCTTGAATTCGTCGAGGCTCATGCCGGAATTGAGCTCGCGATATTGCGGGATCGCCTTGTAGGCCTCGAACGCCTCGTTCCAGTGCGCCTGGGTCAGGGGCGGCAGCGTGCCCGTGACCGGCTTCCACTCGACGATCGACAGGCCGGATTCCGTCAGCCGCGTCGCGCCGCCGACCAGCACCATCAGCGCGATCAGCGCGGCGACCGCGATCAGCCACGCCCGCACCGGGCGCAGCCTTGAGTCGTCGCGGAGGGAACCGGTGGTCATGGGCAGCCTCGAACGGTCTGGACGTCAACCGCTTGAACGGATTTCTGCGGCCCTTATAGTCCGGCCAACCGCGGCGTGCAAAGCCTGCACCTGCCCCACGCCCTCCTTCGGTCAGCACATTTCCGTCATGCGAATCCGCACCCGCAAATTCCTCGGCACCATCTTCCTGCTTGTGCTGGTCGTGATCTGGTCTCTGCTCGGCATGGCGGTGGCGCAGATGCCGTGGCTGGCCGCGTCCGGCTTTCGGCAGGCCATCTTCTATGTCGTTGCCGGGCTCGGCTGGGTGCTTCCGGCGATGCCGATCGTCAGTTGGATGTCGAAGCGGAATCCGGAACCCCTGACCTGATCCAGGCACCTCTTACGCTTTCTTGACGAATCTCTGCCAAGGTAAGCGACGAAACACCCGAGCAAATCCCGAGAAGGCTGAAATGCCCATGGCCGCTGTGATCGATGGTCCCGCGGCCGCCGCACCGGCAGCTTGTCGCATCGCGCGCGTCGAAATTTTCAGCGACATGCAGGCCGCCGAGCCGATCTGGCGATCGCTGGAAACCTCCGCGCATCTGTTCACGCCCTATCAGCGTTTCGATCTGCAGGCCGCCTGGCAGATACATATCGGCGCAAGCGAGGGTGTGCGGCCGCTGATCGTCGTCGCCTATGACGCGGCCAATGAGCCCTTGCTGCTGCTGCCGCTCGGCCTGCGGCAACAGCGCGGCATGGCGGTTGCCTGCTATCTCGGCGGCAAGCACATCACCTTCAACATGCCGCTGTGGCGGCGCGATTTCGCCGCGGGCGCCGGCAAGGCCGAGATGGACGCGCTGCTGCGCGGCATCCAGCGGCACGTCACCCGGGTCGATGTGCTGGCCCTCGCCCGCCAGCCGCAAAGCTGGCTCGGCATGGCCAATCCCCTCGCCTTGCTGCCGAGCCAGGCCGCGACCAACGGATGCCCGGTGCTGCGAATGACACCGGGCGCGGCACCCGGCGACCGCGTCAGCGCTTCGATGCGCAAGCGCCTGAAGACCAAGGAACGCAAATACGACAGCGTGACCGGCTATCGCTATCTGCAGGCCCGTTCCGAGGCCGACATCACGCGCATCCTCGATGCCTTTTTTGCCATCAAGCCGTTGCGCATGGCGGAGCAGAACCTGCCCAACGTGTTTGCCGAACCCGGCGTCGAGGCCTTCATCCGCGACACTTGTGCTGCGCCACGCGACGGTGGCCACGTCATCGATCTGCATGCGCTGGTCTGCGACGAGGAAGTGATCGCGATGTTTGCCGGCGTCGCCGACGCCGGACGCTTCTCGATGATGTTCAACACCTACACGATGTCGGAGAATGCGAAGTATAGCCCCGGCCTGATCCTGATACGGACCATCATCGACACCTACGCCGAGCATGGCGTCACCTCGCTCGATCTCGGCATCGGGGGCGACGATTACAAGCGGATGTTCTGCAAGGACGACGAGCCGATCTTCGACAGCTTTTTGCCGCTCACCGGCCGCGGCCGGCTGGGCGCGCTCGGGCTGTCATCGCTTGCGCATGCCAAGCGCATGGTCAAGCAATCGCCGGCCCTGACGCAAATGGCGCAAAAACTGCGCGGCGCGTTGCAGCGCTGATCCTCTCACCGATACAGACATTGGTTTCTCACCCTCCCCTGGAGGGGGAGGGTGAAGAGCGCCACCGCCTTAGCCTAGATTGCTGAGCTCGTATTTACGCCGCTGCGACCTGCGCGGGTGCATTCGCCGCGGCCGGATCGACGTCCGAATGCAGCATCGCCACCTCGGCGAAGCCGACGGCGCGGAGCTGCCCGGCCATCAGCGCGCGCGCTTCCGCGTCCATCGACGACTCCGGCATCACGACCGCGCGGGCCTGCGAGGTCAGCAGCCCGGCCGGCAGGTCCGCGGCCGTGCCGGCATCGAGCAGCACGTGGTCGTACACCCGCAGCAGCGCGTCGAGCGCCATGGTCAGCCGCGGCGACTGCAACAGCGCGCGGTCGGCGCCGGCGCGCCCCATGCTGACCATGTGAACGGCCGACATCCGGTCCTTGGTGATGACCTGACCGAACGAGGCCTCGCCCAGCATCAGTTCGGCCAGCCCGGGTGCCGCGGGATCATTGGACACTGCCCTCAATTCCGGCGACGCCGACGACAGGTCGACCAGCACCACCTTGGCACTGCGCGCCAACAGCCGCGCCAGGGTCAACGCCGTCAGCGAGATGTTGTCCTGCTGCCCGGTGCCGAGGATGGTGATCTTCCTTGCCGAGGCGCCCGCAGCCCGCAGTGACACTGCGAGCTTTTCGATCTCGCTGACCTTGGCGGCCAATTCGGGATGGGTTTCGCGCACGACCGGTTCAGGCGCCACGGCGACCGGCGCGGGCATCGGCGAGGGTGTCGAAATGAATGCGGGCGTCGGGGCAGGCTCGACGACCGGCGGGATCGGCGTTTGCGCCACGACGGGCGCAGACGCCACGACGACGGGCCTTTCGACAACAGGTGCCGCGGCGACCAGCGGCTCGACGAAGGCCGGCGCGGCACGCGCCACGGCCATCGCAGGACGCGGCGCGGTCATGCGCAGCAATTCGCCTGTGACGATACTGCCGGCGGACAGCATCAGGGTCGCCAGCGTCGCGATCAGCACGATCGGCAATTTCTTCGGATAGGCCGGCGTGTTCGACACGATGGCGCGCGATATGATGCGGCCATCGGTGGGTGCGGCCTCAATGTTCTCCCGCGTCGTCGCCTCGCGATATTTGGCGAGATAGGTTTCCAAGAGGTCGCGCTGCGCCTTCGCCTCGCGCTCCAGCGCGCGGGCCTGCACGTCCTGGCCGTTGGTCGAGGTCGCCTGCTTCTTGACCTGTTCGAGGCTGTTGGTCAGGCCATCGACGCGGCCGGCGGCGATACGAGCATCGTTTTCCAGCGAACGCGAAAGCTTGGCGGCCTCCTCGCGCAACTGGCGGTCGAGGTCGCCGAGCTGCGCCTTCAACTCCTTGATGCGCGGATGGCCGTCGAGCAGCGTCGAGGATTGTTCGGCGAGCTGCGCGCGCAGCGTGACGCGCTGCTCCGACAGCCGGCGCAGCAATTCCGAATTGAGAATTTCGGACGACTCGATCGGCCGCCCGCTCTGCAGCATGTCCTTGATCATCCGTGACTTGGATTCAGCATCGGACTTCAGGGCGCGGGCATTATTGAGCTGGGAGTTGATCTCACCGAGCTGCTGGTTCGACAGCGACGTGTTGTTGGTGCCGATGAACAGGCTCGACTTCGAGCGGAAATCCTCGGCGCGGGATTCCGCGTCCGCCACCTTCTTGCGCAGGTTGTCGATCTCGCCGGACAGCCATTGCCCCGCGGCCTTGGCCTGCTCCTGACGCGCGCCCTGCTGCATCGTCAGATAGCCGTCGGCGATCGAGTTGGCGACCCGTGCTGCCAGCTCCGGATCGCGCGACTGGAATTCGATCACCATCACGCGGGACTTGTCGACCGCATAGGCCGTCAGCCGCTCGTAGTAGGAGTCGAGCACGCGCTCCTCGGGCGTCATCGAGAACGGATCGCGCCCGATGCCGAACAGCGCCAGCAGCGTCTTGATCGGCGACATGCCGTCCAGCACCGGATCGAATTCCGGCCGCTCGGCGAGCTTGTTCTTCTTAATGATGTCACGCGCCAGATCGCGCGACAGCAGCAATTGCACCTGGCTGGTGACGGCTTCGGCGTCGAGCGAGGTGCGCTCCTCGTTGCGCTCGCCGTTCGGCCGCAGGAAGACGTTTTCGCGCCCGTCGATCAGGATGCGCGCTTCGGACTTGTAGCGCGGCGTGATAAGGTTGACGGCGACCAGCGACAGCAGCAGCGCCAGCGCGGTCGGGATCAACACCCAGGCGCGCTTGCGGTTGAGGGCATGGCCGAGTGCGCGCAAATCGAGATCACCAAGTTGTGGCGGCGGCACGGGCGCGACCGTAGCGGCCATCGGCCGTCGCTGCGCCTTGCGAAACATCGACGTGCTGAACAAGGACCGGCTGGTCGGGCTGGGCTGCGCAACCGCCGGAGCGACCGTATCGCTCGCCCCTTGGTCCTTGCCTTTACGCCAGAATGCCAAACCCATCGCACACTCCTACCAACGCCAACTGCGTCTCACACAGGGACCATTAAATGCGATTAAGGTTGCCGCGCGGTTAATTCGGTACCGCACTCCCCGATATCAGCGCCGGCGTCGCCGGACTCATCGTTTGTTAACCACGAGCACCCTTATTGGAGCACTATCGGTCCGTGGATTTTTCCAATGCGTGTTGCTCCCCATCTCGCCTGTCTTGTCGCTGCGCTGGCACTGTCCGGCTGCATGGGCCGTTCCGGCCCCGTGGCGCAGCGTCAGCCGCAGGGCGGCTTGGATGCCCTGGCGTACGGCGCGCCGACGCCTGGCGCGCCGCTCGGCGTTGCCGTTTCAGCTCATGGCTATGATGCCGCCTACCGGCTCGACGCCGGCGACAAGCTTCGCGTCGTGGTCTACGGCCAGGAAGGACTCACCAATTCCTATGCGATCGATGCCGGCGGCTCGATCACCATGCCGCTGATCGGCGCGGTGCGTGCCCGCGGCCTGACGCCGGCGGCGCTGGCCGGCAGCATCACCGCGCGGCTGCGCAACGGCTTCATCCGCGAGCCCTCAGTGGCGGTGGAGATCGAGGCCTACCGACCATTCTTCATCCTCGGCGAGGTCGCCGCCCCCGGGCAATATCCCTATGTGCCAAACATGAGCGTCGAGGCCGCGGTGGCGATTGCCGGCGGATTCCTGCCGCGCGCCCGTCGCGACGAGGTCATGCTGTCGCATCCGACCGAGCAGGGCATCGTTCGCGCCGCGGTGCCGCTCGGCACACCGATCGATCCGGGCGATACCATCCAGATCGGCGAGCGCTGGTTTTGACGATGGCGCCAGACAGCCAGCCGTTGCGCATCTTGCACGCCGTCCGCGCCCCGGTCGGCGGCATCTTTCGTCACATCCTCGATGTCGCCAATGGCCAGGCCGCCCGCGGTCACCAGGTCGGCATCATCGCCGACAGCCTCACGGGTGGCGAGCGCGCCGCAGCGGCCTTGGCCGAGATCGCGCCGCGGATGGCGCTCGGCGTGCACCGCCTGCCGAGCCACCGCGAACCGCATCTGACCGACCTGCTGGCATGGGCGCAGTTCATGCGTCTGGTGCACAGGCTGGCTCCCAATGTCCTGCATGGCCACGGCGCCAAGGCCGGCGCCTATGTCCGCCTCAAGCTGAGGTCGAAGACCTGCATCCGCGTCTACACGCCGCATGGCGGGTCGCTGCATTATCCGCCGAACACGCTGAAGGGCAAGCTCTACGCCGGCGTCGAGCGGATGCTGATGGACCACACCGAACTGTTCCTGTTCGAGAGCATGTTCGCGCGCAACACCTACCAGCGCGTCATCGGCACGCCGTCGGGACTGGTGAAGTGCGTGTTCAACGGCGTCACCTCCGACGAGTTCGAACCGGTGACCCCCGCCGCCGACGCCACCGACCTGTGTTACGTCGGCGAATTCCGCCACATCAAGGGCGCCGATCTGCTGGTCGATGCGGTGGCGCAATTGCGCGCCGAAGGCCGGCCGGTGACGCTGACGCTGGGCGGCGACGGCGAGGAGACCACGCGGCTGAAGGCGCAGATCGAGCGGCTCGGTCTCGGCGACGCCGTGCGCTTCATCGGCCACGTCAAGGCGCGCTACGGTTTCTCGAAGGGACGCCTGCTGGTGGTGCCGTCGCGTGGCGACTCGATGCCCTATGTGGTGATCGAGGCCGCCGCCGCCGGCGTGCCGATGATTGCCGCCAATGTCGGCGGCATTCCGGAAATTTTCGACGTCCACACCAGCGCGCTGTTCCCGCCGGGCAACGGAGCTGCGATCGCTGACGCCATCCGAACGGAACTCGACGAACCCAAGGCGGCATTAGCGCGGGCGAAGGCAATGCGCGAACGCATCGCGCAGCACTTTTCCCAGGATGCGATGGTCGAAGGCGTAATCGCCGGATATCGGCAGGCCTTTGCCAATCGTTAACCACCGTTTACCTGTAACAATTTATTCCGAAATACCCATTAGACGTTGACGCCATGTCAGGCGTCGCACACCACTGCGCCGGGCCCAGCTCAAACGGATTGCAGTCGTGGAACCGATCAACGCACGCTCCATGCTCGATGAAGCCGCAACCCTCGCCGGCCGACCGGCCGTCGAACGTCGCCGCCGTCTGTCACCCGCCGCCCTCGACGTCGTCAGCCAGAAGGTCCGCGCCGCCTATTCGCCCGTGGTGATTGCCGGGCTGGTGCGGCTCGCCGATTTCGTGATGCTCAGCTTCGTCGGCGTGGCGCTGTATCTGGCCTATGTCGCCCGCATGGACGGGTTCGGCTGGGAATACCCGGCGGCGATCGTGGCGATGGCGGCAGCAGCCGTGATCTGCTTCCAGGCCGCCGACCTCTACGAGGTACAGATCTTTCGTGGCCAGTTGCGACAAATGACCCGCATGATATCGACCTGGTCGTTCGTGTTTCTGCTGGCCATCGGTGTTTCCTTCTTTGCCAAGATCGGCGGCTCGGTTTCACGAGTCTGGCTGTCGGCTTTTTTCGTCGTCGGCCTGGTGGCCCTTGTCGCGCAACGCTCGCTGTTGCGCGGCCTGATCCGGCGCTGGGCGCGGCAGGGCCGGCTCGATCGCCGCACCATCATCGTCGGCGCCGACAGCAGCGGCGAGCATCTGATCCGCGAATTGCTGGCGCAGGATGATTCGGATCTGCATATCCTCGGCGTGTTCGACGACCGCGCCGACAAGCGTTCGCTCGACACCGTGGCCGGCACGCCGAAACTCGGCCGCGTCGATGACATCATCGAATTCGCCCGCCGCACACGCGTCGATCTGGTGTTGTTCGCGCTGCCTATCTCGGCCGAGACGCGCATTCTGGAAATGCTGAAGAAACTGTGGGTGCTGCCGGTCGATATCCGGCTCTCCGCGCACACCAACAAGCTGCGCTTCCGTCCGCGATCCTACTCTTATCTCGGCAAGGTGCCGACGCTCGACGTGTTCGAGGCGCCGATCACCGACTGGGACCTGGTGATGAAGTGGACCTTCGACCGCGTTGTCGGCGCGTTCGCACTGCTGGTGCTGCTGCCCGTGATGGGGCTGGTGGCGCTGGCGATCAAGCTCGACAGCCCGGGCCCCGTGCTGTTCCGGCAGAAACGTTTCGGCTTCAACAACGAGCGCATCGACGTGTTCAAGTTCCGCTCGCTGTATCACGACCAGGCTGACCCGATGGCCAAGACCGTCGTTACCAAGGGCGACACGCGCGTCACCCGCGTCGGCCGCTTCATCCGCAAGTCCAGCCTCGACGAATTGCCGCAATTGTTCAATGTGGTGTTCAAGGGCAACCTGTCGCTGGTCGGCCCGCGCCCGCACGCCTTGCAGGGCCGCGTGCAGACCCAGCTGTTCGACGAAGCGGTCGACGGCTACTTCGCCCGCCACCGCGTCAAGCCCGGCATCACCGGCTGGGCCCAGATCAACGGCTGGCGCGGCGAGATCGACAACGAACAGAAGATCCAGAAGCGCGTCGAATTCGACCTGTATTATATCGAGAACTGGTCGGTGCTGTTCGACGCCTACATCCTGCTGAAAACGCCGGTCTCGCTGATGACGAAAAACGAGAACGCGTATTAGGTCGATATAATCCTACGCGGCAGGCACGCCTGCCTTAGATCGACGCTGCTCTCTACCCGAGTCGTCCCCGGGAAAGCGGGGACCCATAGCCTCTGTCCGTGATGAGGAAGCGACCTGCCAGCCGCGAACACCTGTGCGCAACACGACGACAGCGTGTATGGGTCCCCGCTTTCCCGGGGACGACAGGCGGAAAGTACAGAGCCTGAAGACGATCAACGGGATCCCAGCATCCCCCTCCCCCGCTACACCACTCGTCAACATTGCCGGCGTATACTTCACTCGCCATGACCCTGCTCGCCACCGATCAAAACTATACTGCAACGACCGCGCCCGCCGTGGTGACACTGCAGCGTGCGCTGCTGTGGCTGATGGGGTTCGGCGGCGCCATCGTCTTCATCGAGCCCAGCCCCTACGAGATTGCCACCATCACCGCGATGGTGGTGTTCTTCGCCGGCGGTCTGCGCATGCGGCTGGCGTTCGTGCCGCTGCTGGCCCTGCTGTTCCTGATCAACATCGGCTATACGATCTGCGCGGCCTACCTGCTCGACCGAACGCCGATCATCAACTGGATCCTGACGTCCTGGTACATGGCGGTGTCGGCGGTCTTCGTGGCGCTCGTAATCTCCGAAGACACCGCGGCAAGACTCGACCTGCTGCGCCGCGGACTGATTGCCGGCGCGCTGCTGGCGTCGCTCGCCGGCATCGCCGGCTATCTGCACCTGATCCCGGGCGGCTCGATGTTCACGCTGTACGGCCGCGTCTCCGGCACCTTCAAGGACCCCAACGTGCTCGGCGCCTATCTGGTGCTGCCGGCCCTGTTCGCGCTGCAGAGCGTGGTGAGCGACCGCTTCGGCCGCGCGCTGCGCAGTACGGTGGTGCTCGGCATCCTGACGCTGGCGGTGCTGCTGGCGTTCTCCCGCGCCGCCTGGGGCCTGCTGGCCATCACCGCGGCCTTCATGCTGTTCCTGATGGTGCTGACCAGCCCGTCGCACCAGCAGCGCTCGCGCATCATCGTCATGGCGATCGCCGCGCTGATCGCCGTCGTCGTGGTGATCGTGATCCTGCTGCAGTTCGATTTCATCGCCGACATGTTCAAGCAGCGCGCCTCGCTCGACCAGTCCTACGACGAAGGCCGCTTCGGCCGCTTCGGCCGCCACGTTCTGGGCGCACAGATGGCGCTCGATCTGCCGTTCGGGATCGGCCCGCTGCAATTCACCAAATTCTTCCCCGAGGATACGCACAACTCCTATCTCAATGCCTTCATGTCGGGTGGCTGGATTTCGGGCATTTGCTATCCCGCGCTGATGTTCACCACCGTGCTGCTCGGCTTTCGCTACGTGTTCGTTCCGGTGCCATGGCAGCGGGCCTATCTCGCGGTTTTCGCGGCGTTTCTCGGCACCGTATTCGAAGCCTTCATCATCGACACCGACCACTGGCGCCACTTCTGGCTCATGCTCGGCGCGATGTGGGGCATGTTCGTCGCCGCCCAGCAATATATGGCCGAACCCGTCCCCGGAATCGATGAAGCCAACGGAACACCTGCCGCATGACGTCACCGATCCGCATTGCGGTCCTGATCCCCTGCTACAATGAAGAGGCCGCGATCGCCCAGGTCGTGGCCGGCTTCCGCGCCGCGCTGCCGATGGCGGAAATCTATGTCTACGACAACAATTCGTCGGACCGCACCATCGAGGTCGCGCGCGCGGCTGGCGCGCAGGTGCGCTCTGAGCGGCACCAGGGCAAGGGCCACGTCGTCCGCCGGATGTTCGCCGACGTCGAGGCCGACATCTACCTGCTGGTCGATGGCGACGCGACCTATGACGCGGCCTCTGCATCGCCGATGATCGAACTCCTGATTGCCGACCACCTCGACATGGTGGTCGCACACCGCGTCGACCAGGCCAGCGCCGCCTACCGCACCGGCCACCGCACCGGCAACTGGCTGCTCACCAGCTTCCTCGGCGACGTGTTCGGCCGCGGTTTCGAGGATGTCCTGTCGGGCTACCGGGTGTTCTCGCGGCGCTTCATCAAGTCGTTTCCGGTCCTGTCCGACGGCTTCGAGATCGAGACCGAACTCAGCGTGCACGCGCTCGAACTGGCGATGCCCGTGGCCGAACTCAGGACGCCGTATTTCGCCCGTCCGGAAGGCTCGTTCAGCAAGCTCAATACCTGGGGTGACGGTTTCCGGATTCTCGGCACCATCCTGAAACTGTACCGCTCGGAGAAGCCGCTGCGCTTCTTCGGCGTGATGGCCATCATGCTGGCGTCGATCTCGATCGCGCTGTCGATCCCGATTATGATCACCTACTTCGAGGAAGGCGTGGTGCCGCGGCTGCCGACCGCCGTGCTGTCGCTCGGCATCATGCTGGTGGCGGTCATGTCGGTATTCGCCGGACTTGTGCTGGATACCGTTTCGCGCGGCCGGCGCGAGGCGAAGCTGCTGCGCTATCTCGCCGAGCCCTGGCTGGCGCGTTGACCCGCAAACGAAAACAGCCCCCCTCGCGCGGGGCTGAATACGTCGCAATCAGAAGTTTATCGGACGATAATCGTGCGACCGCGCTGACCGCGATGATAGCCGCGATCCCAATGGCGCGGCGGCGGGCCACGACGGTAGTCGCGTCCACGATAGCCCCGATCGCGATAACCACGATCCCGATGACCATAGCCACCGCCGCCACCGAGCTGAACGCTGATGCCCTGCGCCGCCGCGGGAGCCGCCGGCGTGGCGACATACAGCAAAATCGCAGCAGCGACCAGCAACGCGAATTTCTTTATCATGAAAATCTTTCCCTTGTGAAGTGTCGCGGAACAAGTCGGCCAACCTCCGATGGTTCCGATCAAATATGTCGCGAAACTTTTACATGGCTGTTAACGCCCGGTTAACCACGCGAGCTCATAGTTGAAAGATCAAGCGTGGGCCGGATGTACGCCCGCGCAAATGGTCCGGGGCTCACGCTTCGGGCCATTTTGTTGTTTGAGAGAGTTTTATCGTTCGGTGATCTCGGCTTGCGATCATCCGGTGAGAATCATGCTGCGAGCCCTGGCATAATCCCAGGCGGAGAACAGCACGCCGCCAGGCTGGCCGCTTGGCATCACGATAAACGGGTCGTCGATAGACGCGAACGGAAGCACGGCGTGGCGAGTCGCGCGCTACACTGAACCGACAATGACCAAATGGAAGTCAGTTTGGGGATGGTGGGATGAATTGGTCGGAGCGAGAGGATTTGAACCTCCGACCCCTAGTCTCCCAGACTAGTGCGCTAACCGGGCTGCGCCACGCTCCGACGATGCCGCATCCTGTAGCTTTGATCCGGGCCGGGCGCAAGAAGCTTGGCGACGATTACGCCTGCGATCGCCACCGGCGATCTTCGCGACCTCAGCCGTCCTTCATCGCCGCATCGAGCGCCTGCCGGCACGCCAGCAGGTCCTCCAGCGCGGCGCGGAGGCGCGCGCGGTCGCGCTGCCGAGCGGCACGGTCGATGGCCGGCGCCGGTGCAGGACGCGGCTCGGGTGGTGCTTGCGGGCGCGGCCCCTCGAAGCGCGGCAGCGGCGCGGCTATGTCGGGCTCGCGACGGGGCGAAAGATCGGGTTCACGCCGTGGCACGACGCCGGGCTCGCGCCGGACCTGCATCATGGGCTCGCGGCGGACTGCAAGTTCGGGTTCGCGGCGGGCGACCACCGGGACCGCCTCCTCCTCGTCCTCCTGCTCGTCGATCTCGGCCTCGGCCTCCACTGACTCGTCATCGGGCTCGTCATCAACCGGCGCCCGCTTCGCGTCGGGACGCGGCGGGGCGAACGCCGGCGCGGCGTTGCCATCGACCAGTCCCTGCACCGCCTTGATGCCGTTTTCCTTCAGGATGCGCTGCACGCCACGGATGGTGTAGCCCTCGCCGTACAACAGGCGGCGTATGCCGCGCAGCAGGTCGACGTCGTCGGGGCGGTAGTAGCGCCGGCCGCCGGAGCGCTTCATCGGCTTGATCTGGGTGAACCGGGTTTCCCAGAACCTCAGCACATGCTGGGGAATGTCGAGGTCGTCGGCGACCTCGCTGATGGTTCGGAATGCATCCGGCGCTTTGTCCAAATGCTGGATCCCCAATTTCATCGGTCAGCGCTCCGCGAGACAGCGGGCTGCAAACTCACTCGTCGTGTGCTTCCTTGCCGTTACCGGCCGAAGCGTCGCCATTGATGCGCTGCTTGAGAATCGCCGACGGCTTGAACACCATCACCCGCCGCGGCGAAATCGGTACCTCGGTGCCGGTCTTGGGATTGCGGCCGATGCGCTGGCCCTTCTTGCGCACCATGAAGGAACCGAACGACGACAGCTTCACCGTCTCGCCCTTCTCCAGGCAATCGGTAATTTCCTTCAGAACCAGTTCCACGAACGCAGACGATTCCGTGCGCGAGAGGCCCACCTTTTGGTAGACCGCCTCGCACAGATCGACGCGTGTGACTGTTTTTCCCGTGCCCGTCATCGCCTGCCCCAACTCTCGGCGAACAAAATTGTTGTCAGAAATTATGAGGTTAACGACCAATGGTCAACAGCGCTCATCGATGCCGCGGCATCGAAGTTCATGACAATGCGAGATAATTTGTAATCAGCCTACCAGCGGATCAGCGCCGAGCCCCAGGTGAAGCCGCCGCCCATCGCTTCCAGCAACACCAGGTCACCCTTCTTGATGCGGCCGTCGGCCACCGCGACCGACAATGCCAGCGGGATCGAGGCCGCGGAGGTATTGCCGTGCAGATCGACCGTCAGAACCACTTTTTGCGGCGCGATATGCAGCTTGTGCGCGGAGGCGTCGATGATGCGCTTGTTGGCCTGGTGCGGCACGAACCAGTCAATGCTCTCGGCGGTCGCGCCGGTGGCCTTGAACGCATCGACGATCACGTCGGTGATCATGCCGACCGCGTGCTTGAAGACTTCGCGGCCTTCCATGCGCAGATAGCCGACGGTCTGGGTCGAGGACGGCCCGCCATCGACATAGAGCTTTGACTTGTGGCGGCCGTCGGAGCGCAGATGCGTGGTCAGCACGCCGCGGTCGGTGGCGTCGCCGGGCTGCGGCTGCGCGTCCAGAATGATCGCGCCGGCGCCGTCGCCAAACAAAACGCAGGTGCCGCGGTCGGTCCAGTCGAGAATGCGGGAGAACGTCTCGGCGCCGATCACCAGCGCGCGTTTGAAGGCGCCGGCCTTGAGGAAATTGTCCGCCGTGGCGAGCGCGAAGACGAAGCCCGAGCACACCGCCTGCAGGTCGAACGCGGCGCCATGGTTGATGCCGAGCGCGTGCTGCACCGAGACCGCGGTGGCGGGGAAGGTGTTGTCCGGCGTCGACGTCGCCAGCACGATCAGGTCGATCGATTGCGCATCGATGCCGGCATGCGCGATCGCGGCCTGTGCGGCCTTGATCGCCAGATGCGAGGTGAACTCGCCTTCCGCGGCGATGTGGCGCTGGCTAATGCCGGTGCGCTGCACGATCCATTCGTCGGAGGTATCGACCTTGGCGGCCAGTTCGGCATTGGTCAGGATCCGCTCCGGCAGATAAGAGCCGCAGCCGAGCACGACCGAACGTATCGAAGTCACGAGACAGCCTCCTGCGCGGGCGCAAGGGAAGCGCCGGCGTCGCGGTTGAGCATCAGATTGATCTTGGTGAGCAGATCGTAGCTGACCATGTCATAGCCAACATCGATCGCGTAGGCAAAGCCGTCGGAATTGGTGCCGCCGTGGCTCTTCACGACGATCCCTTTCAGTCCGAGGAACACCGCACCGTTGGACTTGTTCGGGTCCATCTTTTCGCGTAGCGCCTGGAAGGCATTTCGCGCAAACAGGTAGCCGATCCGCGAGCGCCAGGTGCGGCCCATCGCGGAACGCAGATATTCGGCGATCTGCCGCGCGGTGCCCTCGGCGGCCTTCAGCGCGATATTGCCGCTGAAACCTTCGGTGACGATGACGTCGGCGGCGCCCTTGCCGATGCCGTCGCCTTCGACAAAGCCGATGAAGTCGAGTTGCGGCAGGTTCGCGGCGCGCAGCAGTTCCGCCGCCTCGCGGATTTCCTCGCCGCCCTTCATCTCCTCGACGCCGATATTGAGCAGGCCGACGGTCGGGCGCTCCAGATCGAACAGCGCGCTGGCCATCGCAGAGCCCATCACCGCCAGCGCCTTCAGATGGTGCGCGTCGCCGCCGATCGTGGCGCCGAGATCGAGAACCACCGAATCGCCGCGTGCGGTCGGCCAGATCGCCGCCAGCGCCGGCCGGTCGATCCCCTCCAGCATGCGCAGGCAGAATCGCGACATCGCCATCAGGGCGCCGGTGTTGCCGGCGGATACCGCGACATCGGCCTCGTCCTTCTTCACGGCGTCGATCGCCTGCCACATCGACGAGACCTTGCGGCCGCGGCGCAGCGCCTGGCTCGGCTTGTCGTTCATGCTGACGGCAACGGTGGTGTGAAACACCTTCGACACCTTCTTCAGCGCCGGATGCTTCGAAAGCTCCGCCTCGATCAACACGCTGTCGCCGAACAGCAGGAATTCGCTGTCGGGATGGCGGGTGAGGGAAATGGCGGCGCCGGGGATGACCACCGATGCGCCAATGTCGCCACCCATGGCGTCAAGCGCGATGCGAACCTTTTTCGGCATGAACGTCCCGGAAGCCTGTCTCTGGCAGCCCTGAGAAGCGGGCCGCGACGGATGCCCACCGCGAGAGCTGGCGAGCGGCGAAGGTATCAATTATCTGTACGGAGCGGGACAATAGCGTTTCCCCGTGCCGATACAACATCTTGACCGCATGCTTTTGCTGCGTAAGGCGGCTTGGGCCGGAATCGCTCCCGATCGGCCCACTCGGGGGCATCCGGCGTTAACAACCAGAAACCGGCCAGATGTGCTGCCCGATTTTGCTCAGTCGCCGCGCGATCCGCCGGTCCAGCCCTTCGGCTTCTTGGCATCCGGGCCTTCCTTCAGGACCTTTAGCGCCGCGAACGGATGTTCCTTGGGGTCGACCTGTTCGACCGGCGCCACGAATACGGCGTCCGCCTTGCGCGGATAGGGATTGAGCCCGAGGTACAGCGCATCGGTGGCGAGCCGGCCGATGTCGATGAAGCCGTTCTCGATCGGCTCCGGCGGATCCGGGGTCTCCTCGTCGCTCTCGATGTCCTCGTCGACCGAATCGGCCAGTTCGCGGATCTGCGACGGCGGCGCGAAAACGAGATCGATTTCCTCGTCGAAATCGCTTTCCATCGGGTCCAGCGTCACCACGCAGGTCTGCCCGACCCGGCCCCAGACCCGGCCGGTCACATGGACATGCCCGCCCTTGATCGGGGTCAGCAGCAGCGATGCCTTCGCCGAGCCCACGCCCAGCAGGCCACCGAGGGCCGCCATGGCCTCCCGCTCGCCCGGATTGGCCTCGATGTCGCGCGCCACCCCGGTTTCCGGGATCTGCATCACGGCAATCGGCACGCTCCAGGGATTCGACGTATCCGTCGGTCGGTCGGGTCTGCTCATGTCTTTACCAATGTTGCTGCGGGCTGCGGGAATCGCCACGCGCCGGATGTCAGGGTCGTCTCGTCCAACTGGCCCAGGTCGCGGACCGCCGCCTCGACGTAGGAAACCAGCCGCCGGGCGTGCTCGGGATCGACGCCATTGTAGATATTCTTCGACAGCGCCTGCGCCAAGGGCTCGGGACCTGCGTCCCAAGCCATATCATAGGCGGCGGCGCGACCGTAAAGCGCGCGGCCGAATTCCTGCATTTTCTTCGGCACGCGCAGGTCGGCGGTACCGAGCTCACGCAGATTGTCGTCCATATCGGTGCAGAAACGCTCCACCAGCGCCTGCGAGAACTCTCTCGGCGCGCCTTTCAGCTTCAGTTCGCGCAGCGCCAGCCACAGATGCAGCAGCAACATATCGAAACGGCCATCGACGCTGTCGCGGACGCCAAGCTCCCGATAAAACAGAGGTTCTCGCGCTTGCGCCACGATCATGCCATAGATGGACTCAATGGTGCCGCGCAACGGCGTCGGGGTCTTCCTGAAGAGATTGAACGGCCAGACCATCTTGAGTTCCTCAGGCGGGCCCTCCGGGCGCGCATGTTGCATTCGGAAGCTCTGCCCGGTACGTCAACGCCTCGACCGATGCAAGAGGACGGGGTCCGCTCCACGATGACAATTTCGAGCCACACCGGCGCGCAAGCGCAGCCGAAGCGCGGTTTTCGCCGCCTGCTCGGCGCGCTGACCGCCGCCGTCGTCTGCCTGTCGCTGGGCGCCTGCGCCGAGCAGTTTCAGAAGGGCTACATCCTGCCGATCGGCGCGCTGGAGCAGATACCGATCGGCGCCAGCCAGGACCAGGTGCTGATCGTGATGGGGACGCCTTCCACCGTCGCAACCCTGAGCGGCGAGGTTTTTTATTACATCTCACAGCGCGCCGAGCGCCCGGTCGCCTTCATGCGGCAGACAGTCACCGACCAGCGCGTGATTGCTATCTATTTCGACAAGAACCGCCGCGTCGAAAGGCTTGCCAATTACGGTCTGCAGGACGGCAAGATCTTCGACTTCATCAGCCGCACCACGCCGACCTCCGGCCAGGAAATGAGCTACCTGACCCCATTGTTCAAGCTGATCAGCTTCCGCTAGCCCCGTCCGGGGATCTCCCCGGACCACATGGCTGACGATAGCGAGATCCCCGCGGGGGTCTTGCGATCGTCCCGGCCGACACAAGCCGTGATTCCCGGTTCATGCTGATCTCAACGGCCGCGCCATTCATGCGGGCTTGCTCTGGTCCGGCGCCTTGATGCGAAACCAGGCGACGTACAGCGCCGGCAGAAACAGCAGCGTCAGCACCGTTCCGACGATGATGCCTCCCATCATGGCGTAGGCCATCGGGCCCCAGAAGATCTCGCGTGAGATCGGAATCAGCGCGAGGCTTGCGGCGGCTGCCGTCAGCAGAATGGGCCGCATGCGATGCTCCGTTGCTTCGACGACGGCTTCCCAGGGCGGTTTGCCCTCTTCCCTGAGATGCTCGATCTGCACGATCAGAATGACCGAGTTGCGGATCAGGATGCCGATCAGCGCCAGCACGCCGAGGATGGCCACGAAGCCCAGCGGCGCGCGGCTTGGTAACAGGGCGGCGACGACGCCGATCAGAGCGAGCGGCGCCACCGCGAACACCAGGAACAAGCGGTGGAAGCTCTGCAACTGCATCATCAGGATGGTCGCCATCGTGAACAGCATCATCGGGATCACAGCCAGAATCGGCGCCTGCGACTTGCCGCTCTCCTCGACCGCACCGCCCACCGCGACGTAATAGCCGGCCGGGAGTTTCGCGGAGAATTCAGAGATCGGCGCCTTGAGGTGGGTCACCACGGTAGCGGGCTGCGTGTCGTCGCGAATGCCGGCCTTCAAGGTGATGGTCGGAAGCCGTGATCGGCGCCAGATCGTCGGTTGCTCGAGTTCATAGCGGAACGTCGCCACTGCCGCGAGCGGGATGGACTGGCCGCTGTTGCCGGACAGCTGCAGATTGCGCAGTGTTTCGATCGAACCGCGTTCCGTTGCGTTGGCGCGGCCCAGCACCTTCACCAGATAGATGTCGTCGCGCACCTGGGTGATCGACGTTCCATTGACAATGCCGTTCAGGGTGGTCGCGATATCCTCGGAGGTAACGCCGAGCTGGCGTGCCTTGTCCTGCAACACATCGACCTTGACGACGCGCGCCGGCTCCATCCAGTCGAACACGACGTTGTCGAGGTGCTGGTTGCCCGAGATGATGCCGGCGAGTTGCTGGGAGTAGGCCCGGACCCGGGCTATGTCCGGACCGCTCATGCGATACTGCACGGGTCGTCCGACCGGCGGCCCGATATCGAGCAGCTTCACGAACGCGTCGGTGCCGGGAAAGGTCTTCGTCAGATAGGCCTGCAATTCGCCCCTCAAGCGGTTTCGGTCCGCGAGGCTCTTCGTCACGATCACCATCTGGCCGAACGACGTGTCGGCCGGCTGCACGTCGAAAGACAGCAGGAAACGTGGTGCCCCCTGTCCGACGTAGGTTGACCAGTGATCGATACCGCTACTTTCCTTCAGCGCTTCCCGCTCGAACCGGGCCATCTGCTCGTTGGTCTCTGCGATCGAACTGTTTTGCGGCAGGTTCCAGTCGACGACCAGCTCGTTGCGGTCGGACGACGGAAAGAACTGGTTCTGAACGTAACGCATGCTGAACACCGACAGAGCGAACGCCGCTATCGTCACCGCAATGGTAAGCCATCGCCGACGCATGCACAGCGCCAGCGCCCGGCTGAACCAGGTTGCAAACCGGCCCTTGTTTTCGTGGTGGCTTTTCATGGTGGCCGGCAGGATGGTCACGCCGAGCAACGGCGTGAAAAGCACGGCGACGATCCACGACGTCACGAGGGATACCGCGATCACGACGAACAGCGTGAACGTGAATTCGCCGGCGGCGCTATCATTGAGGCCGATCGGAATGAAGCTGGCCACGGTCACCAGCGTGCCGGTCAGCATCGGAAAGGCGGTGGACGTGTAGACGTAGGTCGCGGCCTTGGCGAGCGTATCGCCGACCTCCAGACGCGCCACCATCATTTCCACGGCGATCATGGCGTCGTCCACCAGCAGACCAAGCGCGATGATCAGCGCCCCCAACGAAATCCGCTGCAGCGAGATGCCCGTATACGACATAACCAGAAAGGTGATCGCGAGGACCAGCGGGATCGAGATGGCGACGACAAGCCCGGCGCGCATGCCCAGACTGATGAAGCTGATCGCCAGCACGATCACGATCGCCTCGAACAAGGCGCGGGTAAAGCCGGAGACCGCCTCGTCGACGATCTGGGGCTGGTCTGAAACCAGATGCACCTCGGCTCCGACCGGGAGATCGCCGGTGATTCTCGCCATTTCCTTTTTGAGGGCTTCGCCGAACTCGAGCAGATTGGCACCGGCCTTCATGCCGATCGTCAGCCCGATCGCCGGCTCGCCCTTGTAGCGGAACAGCGAGGTCGGCGGGTCGGTATAGCCGCGGCGCACGGTGGCGACATCGGTCAGCGGAAAGAACCGGTCGTTGACCCGCAGATTGATCGCCTTCAGGCTTTCTTCCGAGGTGAACTGCCCGCTGACCCGGACACTGATCCGCTCCGGACCGGCCTGCAGCACGCCCGACGGCGTGACCGCATTCTGCGCCTGAAGCGACGTGAGGATCGAGCGCTGATCGAGACCGAGCGCCGCAATCTTGCGGGTCGAGAATTCCAGAAAGATGACTTCGTCCTGGGCGCCGACGATATCGACGCGTCCGACGTTCGGCACCTGCAGCACCTTGGCGCGAACCTCCTCGACTCGGTCCCGCAACTGGCGCTGTGTCAGGCCATCGCTGGTGAAGGCATAGATGTTGCCATAGACGTCGCCGAAGCGGTCGTTGAAGACCGGTCCGACGACGCCGTCGGGAAACTGCCCCTTGATGTCGTTGATCATGTTCCGGACGCGGACCCATGTCGGGTTGACGTCGCGCGCCTTGGTCGTGGCCAGCAGATTGACAAAAACGGTGGTCTGGCCCGCCGTCGTGATGCTCTTGGTGTATTCGAGCGACTCGAGTTCCTCGAGCTTCTTCTCGATGCGGTCGGTGACCTGGCGCGTGGTGTCCTCGGCCGAGGCGCCGGGCCAACTGGCCTGGATCACCATGGTCTTGATGGTGAAGGCCGGATCTTCCTCGCGCCCGAGGTTCAAATAGCTGAAGAACCCGGCCACCATGAACGCGATCATGAAGTACCAGACCAGCGAGCGATGATGCAAAGCCCAGTCGGAAAGATTGAAATTTTTCACGCCGAGGCTTCCTGTTCCAGACGGATTTTCTGGCCTTCCTTGAGATGATGAACGCCAGCGGTCACGACGCGCGCACCGGCATCGATGCCGCTGGTGACGGCCACCGAGCCGTCATTGTTCGTGATGATCTGCACGTCACGCAGATGGACCGACTTGGTGGCCGGATCGACCAGCCAGACGCTTGATTTGCCGTCCCTGGTCAGTATCGCGGTTGCCGGCAGCCGGAAGCCGCGCGTCCTCTTCTCCGGGATCAGCGTGGTGATGGTCGAGCCCAGCCTGAACGTTTCGGGCGGCGCCTCCAGCGTGATGCGGATCCGGCGTGCGCGGGTAACCTGATCGGCCTGCGGGGCGATTTCGCGCACCTTGCCGGAAACGCGGATTTGCGGGTTCAATTGCAACGCGACCGTCAGCGGCATGCCGATCAGCAGCGCGCCCGCCACATCGTCGGAAACATCGATGACCGCCTCGCGGATGTCGGGCCTGGCCACGGTCACGACGGTCTGGCCGGGATTGACAATCTGCCCGACCTGGACGCTCACCGCGGTGACGACGCCGCCATATTCGGCGTTCAGTT
Source organism: Tardiphaga sp. vice154 (assembly GCF_007018645.1). Classification (NCBI taxonomy): domain Bacteria; kingdom Pseudomonadati; phylum Pseudomonadota; class Alphaproteobacteria; order Hyphomicrobiales; family Nitrobacteraceae; genus Tardiphaga; species Tardiphaga sp. vice154. The sequence goes on along the minus strand of NZ_CP041399.1, from coordinate 2,616,928 downwards.
TGGTGTAGCTGAGTTGTTCGCGGGCTTTCGTCACAGCCGACTGCGCGCGTATCACGGAAGCCTCGGCGGCTGCATTGCTTTCATCGGCGCTGTCGAGCGTAGCCTTGGTGGTGGCGTCGGTCTCGATCAGGGTGCGCTGACGTTGGGCCGTAGCAGCCGCATTGACCAACTTCCCCTGCGCCGTCGTCAGGTCCGCCAGCGACGAGCGCACGGCAAACTCCGCTGCAAATGCATCGACCGAGGCGAGCATCTGACCGGCCGCGACCGTATCGCCGACATTGACCGGTCGGGAGATCAGCCGCCCCAGCATGCGAAAGCCGTAGTCGGTCTTGAATTGGGGTTGAACCGTGCCGACGACCGATACCGTCGCAGCTTCGAGCGGCTCGACAACCATGGAGAGCACGGGCCGGATCGCCTCCGGCGCAGCGGGCTTTTCCTGGCAGCCGGCCATTGCGCCGCAAAGAGCGATCACGCCGATCAGTCGAGCCGCCGTCATGCCTGAGCCCCTTCATATGTAATGATTTGCGCCGGCCGCAGCAGTTTGCCGCCGTCGATGACCACCCGTTCGCCCGCCGCAAGGCCGTCGCTGACGACGAACGCGTTGGTCTCGTAGGTTTCAATCACGATGCTTCGCAGTGATACGGCGTGGCTCTTGGGATCGATGACCCAGACCGCAGGACCGTTCACGTCGGACGTGAGCGCGCTCCATGGCACCACGATCTTGTCGGCGGGCACGGTTCGCCCCTCGCCGCTCAGCGGACTGTTCAGCGTCATGGCTGGCGGCGGGTTCTGAATCGACATCTTGACCCGGACGGTCGAATTCTTCGGATCGACCGTGGGCGACACCTCGCGAATGCGGGCGAGCGCCGTGACGGAAGGATCTGACAGCAAATTCACCGTGATGGTGTCGCCGTCCACGGGGCGCAGGAAGATCGACTCATAGACATCGAATACGGCGTCGCGCGCGCCGTCTTCGGCCAGCGTGTAGGCAGACTGGGCGGATTGAGCGACCTGCCCGACTTCGACATTGCGGGCCGTAATGATTCCGGACGCGCTGGCGCGCAGATCGGTATAGGTCAGCGCGTCGGTCGAGGTCCCCAACTGCGCCTTGGCGGCCTCAAGCGTTCCCTCGGCGGTCCGCAGCCCCTGTTGCGCCTGATCGAACGAGACCCGCGTGGTGAAGCCACTTGCCATCAGGGTCTTCTGCCGTTGAAACGTCGCCGTCGCGACCCGCAGCTGCGCTTCGGCCGCCGTGACCGCGGCCTTCGCTCCTTCGAGATCGGCTTTTTGCTCGGTAGGATCTACCCGCGCCAGAACATCGCCGGCGTTGACGTGGGCACCGACATCCACCAGTCGCTCGGTGACCCGTCCGCTGACGCGGAACGACAGTTCGGTGCTGACGCGGGCCTGGACGTCCCCGGTCAGCCGGATCACCGTCTGCCGTGGCTGGGGCCGGACGACTTCGCTTTTCACCATCGCAGGGGAACGAGCTGGCGTGCGGGCAGGTTCGCAAGCTGCCAGGAACAATGCGAGCGGCATCATAAGACAGTTCCAAACGACTCGCGGCACCATGCGACGACCTGCTCCAACAATTCGTCTGAAATCCATATAATTGACTAACTCGAAAGTCAATAATATAACAAGTTTGAAATGAGTATTGAGATGCCTGCTAAAATCAAGAAAACGCGAGCGCGGCGCAAGGCCGAACGCCCCTCCGAGATTCTGGATGCGGCCTTCGAGGAGTTCGTCAAGAATGGCTACGGCTCGACGCGGCTGGAAGATGTCGCCACGCGCGCTGGCGTCACCAAGGGAACGATCTACTTTTACTTCGAGACCAAGGAGCGGGTTTTCGAGGAGATGGTCCGCCACACCTCTCTCGGTTTCTTTCCTGACTTTGAAAGCTACGCCGCGAAACTGCAGGGATCCTACACGCGCCGGCTGCATGACCTAATGGTCTTCGTGTTTGGACGGATTGCCGAGAGCCGGGAATCGCGCGAGACGCTTCGCTTCCTGATCGCGGAGGGGACCAGGTTTCCAGATCTCGTCGAACGGCACTACGACGAATTCGTCAAGCCGACGATCGACCAGTTTCAGAAGATCATCCAGGCCGGCATTGCCGCCGGCGAATTTCGGGCGGCGCCGGCGACGTCCTTCACCGAGATCGTCATGAGTCCGGCCTTGCTGTTGAGCCTGTGGGCGCTGTTGTTCGGAAGCCGCAAGCAACTCGATGTCGCGGCTTTCACCACAGCGAGCATCGATCTGTTCATGCACGGACTATCCGCCTCCAAGTAGGTCAATGGCGGAAGCGGCGTGCGGGGATGGCGTGGCCTTCGCGGCAGTCCCGGATGGTGCCGCGACGTCACGGTGACGTGGCTTTACCCGCGTCAACGGGCGTCTTGCCGATCTCGCCGTGCCGCTCTACGGTTTGCACCAAGACCAAAAAGTCATAACGACAAAGTTCAGGGAAGAAACCGATGACCCGCTTGATCACGCGCCGCGGCGTGCTGTCCGCTGCTGCCGGTCTGTCAACCGCCGCGATCCTGCCACGCAGCTCCCTCGGCGCCGGTGAATGGCGCCCCACCGAAACCGTCCGCGTCATCGTCCCCGCGGCCGCCGGCGGTTCGACCGACGTGATGGGCCGCCTGCTGGCCGCGCACCTGCAACCCGTCTGGGGGCAATCCGTGGTCGTGGAAAACCGCTCCGGCGGCGGCGGCACCATCGGTACCGCCGAAGTGGCCCGCCTCAAGGGCGACGGCCATACCATCCTGGTCGGCAATCCCGGCCCCAACGCCATCGCCTACAGCATCTTCAGAAACCTCAGCTACAAGGCCGAGCAGTTGCAGCCGGTCAGCAACATGATCCGGATCCCGAACATCGTCTGCGCGCACCCGTCGGTGCCGATCAAGACCATCCCGGAGCTGATCGCCTATATCAAGGCCAATCCGGACAAGCTGAACTACGGCTCCTCCGGCGTCGGCCAGAGCCCGCATCTGACCGGCGCGTGGTGGCTGCAGCTCACCGGGCTGAAGATGCAGCACGTCCCGTTCCGCGGCGCAGGACCTGCGCTGCAGGCGGCGCTGGCCGGCGACATCCAGATCCTGTTCGACAACCTCTACCCGTCATTGCCGCAGGTGCTCGACGGCAAGCTCACCGGCCTCGCCGTCACCACGCCGGAGCGCAGCGCGCTGGCGCCGAACGTGCCGGCGATGCGCGAGACGGCGCCCGAGTTGGCCAAGTTCGACGTCGCCTCCTGGTTCGGCGTGTTCTATCCGAAGAGCACACCCTCGGCCGCCGTCGACTCGCTGAACAGCGAGATCAAGGTGCTGCTGGCCCGCGCCGACACCCAGAAAACCATCGCGGCAATGGGTGCCGTGTCCGACTACGGCACACCGGCGCAGTTCTCGACCTTCGTCGAGGCCGAGACTGCCAAATTCAAGACCATCATCGACAAGGAAGGTCTGCAGATGGAGGTTAAGTGAACCGACGCTATCGCCGCGGCCGCTAGCGCCGCGGCGGTCGAAGCGGTAGACCGCCTTCATGACCATCCGCCCGATCGTGCGCTACCCCGATGCCCGCCTGTCGCTGCGCGCGCAGTCCGTCGTCTCGTTCGACGGCGCACTGCGCGAGCTGGCGAATGATCTTCTCGACACCCTGCATGCCGCGCCCGGCATCGGCATCACCGCGCCGCATGTCGGCGTATCGCTGCGCGTGGTGGTGCTCGACCTCGACGCGGTCACCGGCGCGCGCAGCTACATCAATCCGGAAATCGTCTGGACCTCGCCGGAGATGATCACGCATCAGGAGGGCAGCGTCTCGATGCCCGGCGTCAACGGTGACATCCAACGTCACGCCCGCGTGCGGATTCGCTATCAGGACCTTGACGGGGCATCACAAACCGAAGAATCCGACGGCCTGCGCGCGGTGTGCCACCAGCACGAGATCGACCAACTCGACGGCATGTTCTGGATGCAGCGGCTGTCGCGCCTCAAGCGCGACCGGCTGATTAAGAAATTCGAGAAGCAGTTGCGGGGCTGATGGGCCGCGGCACGCGTCGCCTTTTCGCCTTCGAATTTTTTGCGGCCCTCCTCGTTTCCGCCTCGCCTCTGCGGCGTGAAGTGTTACGCTTGGCTGTTCCTGGAATGACCCGGCGCGGGGTGAACTCACCTGTCGCCGGCTTCTTCGCTGCAATGCAGCGAAGCGCAGACAAGCGCGCCACAAGGCGCCATCGGCACATGGGAGGACATCATTATGCTCGACAAGGCCCCGAACGGAAAAGTCTCCAAACTGCTGGCGACGCTGGACAGCGCTCTGACCGCCGGCGACATCGACCGCGCGCTCGACCTGTTCCAGACCGACTGCTACTGGCGCGATCTCGTCAGCTTCACATGGAATATCAAGACCATGGAGGGCAAGGATCAGGTCCGCGCGATGCTGCAGGCGCGGCTTGCCGGCACGAAACCGTCGGGATGGAAGATTGCCGATGGCGAGGCAGCAACCGAGGCCGACGGGATCATCGAGAGCTGGATCCAGTTCGAGACCGCGGTCGCCCGCGGCTTCGGCCATCTCCGCCTGAAGGAAGGCCGGATCTGGACGCTGCTGACCACCATGGTCGAACTCAAGGGCTATGAAGAGCCCGTCGGCTTCGACCGGCCGATGGGCGCCAAGCACGGCGTCGACCGCGATCGCAAGACCTGGAAGGAAGAGCGCGAGCAGGAGACCGCCGAGCTCGGCATTTCGCGGCAGCCCTATTGCCTGATCATCGGCGGCGGCCAGGGCGGCATCGCGCTCGCAGCCCGGCTGCGCCAGCTCAAGGTGCCGACCATCGTGATCGAGAAGAACGAACGCCCCGGCGACAGCTGGCGCAAGCGCTACAAGTCGCTCTGCCTGCACGATCCGGTCTGGTACGACCACCTGCCCTATCTGCCATTCCCGCCGAACTGGCCGGTGTTCTCGCCGAAGGACAAGATCGGCGACTGGCTGGAGATGTACACCAAAGTGATGGAGCTGAACTATTGGAGCTCTACCACCTGCAAGAAGGCGACGTACGACGAAGCGGCGGGCGAATGGACCGTGATTGTCGAGCGCGACGGCCGCGAGATCGTGCTGAAGCCGAAGCAGCTGATTCTGGCGACCGGGATGTCGGCCAAACCCAACATCCCGAAATTCGAGGGCATGGATGTCTTCAAGGGCGACCAGCACCATTCGTCGCAGCACCCTGGGCCGGACGCTTACAAGGGCAAGAAGGCCGTCGTCATCGGCTCGAACAATTCCGCCCACGACATCTGTGCAGCACTTTGGGAAGCCGGCGCCGACGTCACCATGGTGCAGCGCTCGTCCACTCACATTGTAAAATCGGACTCGCTGATGGAAATCGGGCTGGCGCCGCTTTACTCCGAACAGGCGGTGCGCTCCGGCATGACCACGGCGAAGGCCGATTTGATCTTTGCCTCATTGCCCTACAAGATCCTGCACGAATTCCAGATCCCGGTTTACAATGCGATCCGCGAACGCGACGCGGATTTCTACAAGCGCCTCGAGACCGCCGGCTTCATGCTCGACTTCGGCGATGACGGGTCCGGGCTGTTCATGAAGTATCTGCGCCGCGGCTCCGGCTACTACATCGACGTCGGCGCCTCCGAGCTTGTCGCCGATGGCAGCATCAAGCTGAAGAGCGGCGTCGATGTGAAGAAGTTGACCGAGCATTCGGTGATCCTGACAGACGACACCGAACTGCCCGCCGATCTGGTGGTCTACGCCACCGGCTACGGTTCAATGAACGGTTTCGCCGCCGACCTGATCTCGCAGGAAGTCGCCGACAAGGTCGGCAAGGTCTGGGGCCTCGGCTCCAACACGACGAAAGACCCCGGCCCGTGGGAAGGAGAGCAGCGTAACATGTGGAAGCCGACCCAGCAGCCCGGCCTGTGGTTTCACGGCGGCAACCTGCACCAGTCGCGGCACTACTCGCAATTCCTGTCGCTGCAGCTCAAGGCCAGGATGGCAGGCATCCCGACCGACGTCTACGGACTGCAGGAGGTGCATCATCGCGGCTGAGCGACCGGATGCCAACCGTTCAGCCGCCGAAGATCGCATCCTGGTCCATGCGCACGGCGCGCAGCACACGGGTGGCTCGCCACCGCGCCTCTTGGGTGGCAATGCCGTAGGTGATCAGCAGCGAACGGCGCGGGGCGGTTTAATCATCGCGCGAAAGCCGCAATGCTGTTCCTGGGCGCAGGGGGCGGACACGCTGGCCTGTATGATCCCGACTATGATTTCCCGGACGAATTGATCGGCGTCGGTGCGCGCGTCTTCATGCGCACGCTGCGCGATCTGCTGGGCTGACGAATTCTTCTCATGGCCGAAACGGCCGCCAGTCACGAAATCAGCCAGCCAAATGCGCGACGCAGGAACGCCTGGCCTCTCTCTGCAACCGGCGTCCCCTGGGCCATCAGATCCCGTCGTGCTGCACGGACAGGCCGGTGACAGCCTGCTGTTCGACGGCAGCTTGCTGCATGGCGAAACATGCAACCGCCCCGGCGAATTCGCCGGAGCGACGTGCTATCAGTCCCGCGAACACGATCAACCTATATGGAATCCAGCCGTGGTACGCATCGGCATTTTGACCGTCTCCGATCGCGCCGCGCGCGGCGAGTATGCGGATCTGGGCGGCCCCGCGGTCGTCGACTGGCTGCGCCGCGCTATCGTCACGCCGTGGGAGCCTGTCAGCCGTATCATCCCGGATGGTATCGACAGCGTTCGCGACGCGTTGATCGCGCTGTGTGACATCGAAAGGGTCGACCTGCTGTTGACCACCGGCGGCACCGGCCCGTCGCCGCGCGATTGCACGCCGGAAGCAACCGAAGCGGTGATAGAGCGCGTGATGCCGGGCTTCGGCGAAGCGATGCGGCTGGCCAGCCTCAAGCATGTCCCGACCGCCATCCTCTCGCGCCAGACCGCTGGCCTGCGCGGCGCCTGCCTGATCGTCAACCTGCCCGGCAAGCCCGCTTCGGTGGCGGTCTGTCTCGATGCGGTGTTCGCCGCGATCCCGTTTTGTCTCGATCTGATCGGCGCAGGACGCATCGAGACGGATTCCGCGGTGATCGAGGCATTCCGGCCGCAATGATGCGGCCGGAATGCCGCGGCTCTCATGACATCGCCGTCAGCACCGGCACCAGTTGCCTCGCCTCGTTGACCAGAGCGGCAGTAAGCGCCGGCATCGGATCGCGTTTCGGATAGATCAGGCCGATCATCGTGCTGGCGTCGGGCGCCACGATCGGCACCGCGGCCAGCTCCGGCGGCATCGACCAGTCTCCCGCCATGATGCGCGGCATCACGGTGGCCAGTCGTCCGGCACGCAGATGGGAAAGCCGCACGGTGGAATCGTTGCATTCCAGCGCCGGCTGCACGGCGACGCCGACCTCCTGGAAGATGCGATCGTAGATGCGGCGATTCCTGGTATCCTGCAACGGCAGGCACAGCGGCAGCGTCGCCACCTCGTCCCACGTCACCGTCGCCTGGTCCATGAACGGCAGGCTGCGCGAACAGACCAGGCAGTAGCGCTCGTGATAGAGCGGCAGTTCGGCGTTGCGGCCGCCCGACTCCTCGTCGAGGTAGCTGACGCCGACATCGGCTTCGATATTCTCGAGCCGCGACAGCAGTTCGGCCGAGCTACAGGTAGCGATCGTAACATGCACGCCGGGATAGCGCACCCAGTAGGCATTCGTCAGCAGCGAGAGGATCGGCAAAGCCGTGGAAATCGCGGCGATCCGCAGATGACCGGAATTGCCCTGCTTCATCAGCTCGATCTCGGCGTTCATCGCGCGAAACTCACCGACGATGCAGCGTGCCCAGTCGAGAATGCGCAAGCCCTCCGGCGTGAAGCCCATGAACCGCGCGCCGCGATCGACCAGCAGGACGCCGAATTGCAGCTCGAGCTGTTTCAGCGCCGCCGAAAGGTTCGGCTGCGACACGCCGCAAACATGCGCCGCGCGGCCGAAATGCTTCTCCTTTTCAAGCGCCAGGAAATACTCGAACTTGTCATACATGGCGCGTTACCTGAAGAAACACCTGTGCATCCGAACTTCCGGTATTCCCGCCTGATTCCGGCGGCTCGGGCGCAAGCGCAACGTCCTTGATCGCGATCGGGAGGTCATTCAGATACGCCTCGCCGCCGCCGGGCGCGGCGAGCATCTGCAGGCAACCGCGTCCCCACGTCATGCAACATCGGCTCCGATGACGAGGCATGAGCGGGCTGCGCATCTACCCGGCCCGACGCCATGCTTGTCATGCATCGGACATCGCCATGGCGCCCGTTCTGGATCCGAGCCCGCCGGTGATACGCCGATGCGACCATTTTGGTTTTACGCAAATCAAGATGTTACGGCGCCGAAGTCCGTTTCCACGATCGCTGACCAGGCGCCCCTATTTCCCGGCAGCCGCGGTGTTTCCCGGCGCGGACTTGCCCTCGGTCTCGGCCAGCGGCAGCGGTGTCAGGCCGCCGAGACTCTTGCGGTAGATCACCCAATAGACGAAGCCGACAAAACCGCCGCCGCCGACAATGTTACCGAGCGTTGCAGGAAGGATGTTGTGCGCGATGTTGAGCAACGTGACGGTCGATACATCGACGCCGCCCGGCACATGCCCGGTCTGCACCAGCACCCAGGCCATCGGCAGGAAGAACATGTTGGCCACGCAGTGCTCGAAGCCCGCGGCGACGAAGCAGGACACCGGCAGCCACATGCCGATCATCTTGTCGGTCACCGAACGACCGGCATAGGCCAGCCAAACGCCGAGGCAGACCAGCAGATTGCAGAGGATTCCCTTGAAGAAAATGGTGACCATATCGGGCGCCATCTTGCCGATGGCCAGCTTCAGCACCGCCGCGCCCGCCTCGCCCTTATTGAGATCGACGAAATGCGACACGTACAACAGGAACACCAGGCCGAGCGCCCCCACCAGATTTCCGCACCAGACCAATGTCCAGTTGTGCAGTACCTCTGCGGTCCGGAGCTGGCCGTTGCACCAGGCCATCACGATCAGGCAGTTGCCGGTGAACAGTTCGGCGCCGCCGATCATCACCAGCGCCAGTCCCAACGTGAACACCGTGCCGCCAAGCAACCGCTGCAAGGCAAAGCCAAGCCTCGGATCGGCCAGCACGATCAGGAAGAACATGCCACCAAGGCCAATCGAGCCCCCCGCCACGACCGACAGCATGAACTCGGGCAGGAACGGGCTGCGCGCTTTCTTGACGCCCAGTTTCTCGACCCTGTCCTGAATTTCTGCAGGCGAATAGGCGTCCGAGCCGAACATTTGCGAAGTTGCGTTGTTATCCGCCACCGGTCACTCCTTCTTTTGCGCGGAGTACAGAAGCGCAGTTTGGCGGGTTGGACGTTGCGCTGGGTCACGATGCCGGCAACAGATGCCAGAATGCGTGAGCCGGACCGGCTTGATCGTCGTGACGGCCTGGGCGAAGCTCCCCACGCAAGCCTTGGCGGTTTGCGCATTCGGATAGGAAAAAGACGTCTTGCCAATTGAAACAACCGCGGTCCCCTCCAGCGCGGCATGGCTGGGCGGGCTTGGAGCCGTGCCGTTCATCGCCCTGGCGGGGGCGATGCCCCTGCTCGACGGAGCGACCCGACCCGGGGTCGCCTACGCGCTGCTCGCCTATGGCGCGACGATCCTGTCGTTTTTGGGCGGCATCCATTGGGGCCTGGCCATTTCGCCCGCGGGCAGCCCGGACACAACGAGACGTGCGGCCCGAATGATCCTCAGCGTGACGCCGTCGCTGGTCGCGTGGGTCGCCCTGCTCGTCGCAGGAAACACCGGACTGTTGCTGCTGGCCATCGCCGTGGCCGCCATGCTGGCGATCGATCTGCGGGCGACGCGGCTGGGCGATGCACCGCCCTGGTATCCGAAGCTCCGGATTCCGCTCAGCTGCGTGGTGGTGGCGTCGCTGCTGGTCGGGGCGCTGCTGTAACGTCGGCTCACGGCATGCGCGGCAAAACCCGTCCGGCAAGACGGGACAGATAGGGCCGCACCGGCAGAAACGCCCGATAGGCCAGCTCGAGCACCGGGAGCACGCCCGGCAACGCCGCCACGCGCGCCGCCCAGCGCCATTTGGGCAGCCGCGTCCACACCTCGACGAAAGCGGCTGCGCCCGACAGGATGCGCCCGTCCGCCGCACGGACATGGAAACGGGCCATCGCGCCCTGTTGCGTGACGCCGTCGGGGGTGACGGCGCCGGTCGCGGACACGTCGACGAAACAGATCGCGCCAGCCTGGTCGAGCCGGCGGTAATAGCCGATCTCGGCCTGGCACAGCGGGCAGGAACCATCGAAATAGACGGTGGAGGGCGACAGTGTGCGGTCCGGGGTACTGTGATCGTCGCCCATATTGCATTCCCGTTTCCGTCGGCTTTGGCCGGCGAGGTTACGATAGCATGCATCCCGTGCTCGGCGCCATTGAGATCGGCCGAAAGGTTCGGCCAGCGCCGCGTTGGCGATGTTGCCGGCGGCCGGCCCGCGGATCGCCTGTGTCGCAACATCTGAGCAACGCCGATAGCGTATCACGATCGCGTCAGGGAGTTTTCACATGCCGACACTTCGCCAGTTGGAATATTTAGTGGCCATCGCGGACGTCGAACATTTCGGACGGGCAGCGGACGCCTGCCATGTTTCGCAGCCAACGCTCAGCCAGCAGCTTCGCGCGCTGGAAGAACGACTTGACGTCGTCTTGATCGACCGGCGCAATCCGGGGGTCGAGTTGACCCCGGTGGGGCGAGAGATCACCGCGCGCGCACGCCGGGTGATCATCGAAGTTCAGGACATCCGCGACCTCGCGCGGCGCTCCAGAGACCACCTCGTCGGCACCCTCCGGTTTGGTGTGACGCCCACTCTGGGACCATATCTCATGCCGCCGATCGTTGCCGCGCTTCACCGCGAGCAGCCCGACCTGAGACTGCACATCAGGGAGGGTATCCCCGAAGAGCAGGCGCTCTTGCTGTCCCGGGGTGGCCTGGACATGCTGCTCGGACCGCTGCCGATCGAGGGAGGCGATATCGAGATCCAGCCCTTGTTCCGCGAACGGCTGTTCATCGTGGCAGCTCCCGACCACGCGCTGTCGCAACGCGCCAAGTTGCGCCTGTCGGATCTGTCAGGTGCCAAGGTTATCAGCCTCGAACCACGTCATCATCTGCATCGACAGGTCGCTGAAGTCTGCGCCGATCTCGGCATGGTGCTGTTGCGCGACTACGAAGGCACCAGCCTCGACAGTATCCATCAGATGGCGGCCTCGGGTGTGGGACTGGCGATCCTGCCGGAGCTTTACCTGCGATCGGATGTCGGCGGACTGGCGGGTGTCAAAGTGCTCGACCCCAAGGGATGGAATTTCACGCGCAGCATCGCAGCCGCCTGGCGATCGGGTGCCGCCTATGGCGACGCCTACCGCGCCATTGCCAATCGCGTCGATGCGGAGGCGCGCGCTTTGCTCGGCACGCCAAGAGTCGGCGCCGCGCCTCGATAGGCTGAGACTATCACGATTAACGCAAAATCCGATTAGCCGCCTATCGACCCGGCGACTAGATTGACCGTGCGGACCGGGCCCCTCTGACGACTGGCAAGTCGTGATGTCGGATCGAGATGAAACCGCTCGTGGAAAGAGCGTCTGGATCGGATCGGACCAATGGAATTTCTGGAATTGATGTGGCTCGGCAAGCCTTTATGGCTGTGGCTTGCTTTCCTTGCCATCGTGGTCACGTTGCTGGCGCTGGATCTTGGCGTGTTGCACAAGAAGCAGCGCGAAATCGGCGTGACCGAGAGTCTCGCGCTGTCCGCCGGCTACATCAGCCTCGGCCTCGTGTTTGGCGGCTGGGTCTGGTGGTACCTCGGCGAAAAGGCCGGGCTCGAATATGTCACCGGCTTCGTCATCGAGAAGAGCCTGGCGATGGACAACGTGTTCGTGATCGCTATGATCTTTAGCTACTTCGCAATCCCGCGCCAGTATCAGCACCGGGTTCTGTTCTGGGGCATTCTCGGCGTCATCATTCTGCGCGCGATCATGATCGGGCTTGGCTCGGCGCTGGTTGAGAACTTCGGCTGGGTGCTCTACGTCTTCGCGGCCTTCCTGATCCTGACCGGCATCAAGATGTGGCTGACCGCCGACAAGGAGTACGATGTCGGCTCAAGCGGCGCTCTGCGCTTCATCAAGAAAACCCTTCCGGTGACTGAAAACCTGCATGGCAACCGGTTTTTCGTGCGGCAGCCGCACCGGAAAACTGGCAAACCGGCTTGGTTTGTAACGCCGCTGTTCCTGGCGCTGGCGATGGTCGAAATCGTCGACGTCGTCTTCGCCGTCGATAGCGTGCCTGCGATCTTCGCGATTTCCACCGATCCGTTCATTGTCTACACCTCGAACATCTTCGCCATCCTCGGCCTGCGCGCGCTCTACTTCGCGCTGGCAGCGATGGTGCACCGCTTCCACTATCTGAAATATGCGCTCGCAGTGCTGCTGGTGTTCATCGGATCGAAGATCTTCATTGCCGATGCGTTTGGTCTGATGAAGATTCCGCCCGCGGCATCGCTGTCGATCACCTTTGCCATCCTCGCGGCGGGCGTGGGGTGGTCGCTGTGGAAGACGCGCGCGCAGCGCCCCGGCGTGGAAGGCGCGGGTTGATATGAATTGGCTGGCGATCGCCCCGTGCACCGCCAGCCAGTTCGGCGTGCTACCTTATCCATATTAGAATCCACTGCGATCGGATCGAGAGCGTCGGCCGTTCCAGCTGCCCGCTTCAGCCAATCAGGCCGCAATTTCAGGGAAAGCCGTCGTCCGCTCTTCCCCATGGACCGGTGCCCAATCCAGGTCGCCAATATATCGCCATGCCATCCGGCCGGCGTCGTCGAGCGCGAACAAGTGAAGCCAACGATTGTCGAACAGGGCACACACGCCTGGATGCCGCGCCAGGATGTCGGTCATCGCCTCACGCGGCGCCTCGATACAGACCGACATGCGAAGCGGCTCATGAACATAGCGTTCACCATCATGGACCGACTGCAAGGGGAGACCCGCCCGCATCACGCCGCCGGTGCCTTCGACGACGCCAATGCCGCCGACGACATTGTGCAAGAGCTTGTTGCCGCCACCGAACACCTCGGGCGCGACCGTCGATCCGTAATATTGCAGGCTGATCCAACTCGCCACCACCACCGGCGCCGTCAAAATCAGTTCGAGAACGCCAAAGTCCCGGTCGGCCTTCCATTGATAGTCGTGCAGGAAGGCGCGGCCTGCCAGGTTCTTGCCAGCAGTACGTACGCGTGGCGCGGCAATGAACGAACTACAGCCCGCCAGTGCCCATTCCGGTCTCACCTCAGCCCAATCGCGGCTTCGCCTGGCGAGGCTGCGCTCCCCTGCCCCGCGGGGCAGGCGCAAGGCCCGCTCGCCCCGGGCGATCTTGCCCGCGGCAGCAAGCCAAAGCCGTGCCTGACTCATGTCCGGCAGATGTGCTGCAGAATAGGTGTCCTTGTCATAGAGCGTGACGGCGTCGGTTGTCGTGTCATGCAGGGCGGCGACGAACAGGGTATCCGCCGGTATATCGATCCCTTGCGCAACCAGGCCAGTGCGAACCTCAACGTCGTTTAGCAGGGCGGCCAGCAGCCGTGCATTGACCTCGCCGGAATGGCCGCCGCAGGCGCCGCAGTGCAGCCCGCTGGCATGGGGGTTGTTGACCACATTGGCGCCGTGTCCGACGAAAAGCACCAGCCTCGCAAAGTTCGCCGTCAATGACATGGCGCGCAGCACGGTCTCGGCAGACCGGGTTCGTGCCCCGGTATCCCAGGGCAAATCAGGACGCGGCGCGGGATCGTTCGGCGCAGGCGTGGCGCGCAGTCCCAGCGCATCGCTCACGAGCTTGCTGACGTAAATCGGTCCCGTCGCCTCGACGAACGCAAAGGACGACACGGCGGCCAATTTGAACCGGCCCCAAGCCCGTCTGGCACGGGCCTTGAACCGCGCGGCTTGATCCGCTGCGGCGTCTTTGGGACCGCCCGAACGGGTGGTCATGCCGGGGTTCAGCAACACCGGCAGCCGGTGTTCGCTGACGTCCGATGCGAAGCGGCGGTGCGAGGCCGTCAGGCCAAAGAAGCCCGCGAACCCCAGGGTCTGGATCGCAGGGTTGACGTATTCCAGCGCTCGCCGGAAAACCTCCGACCGCACATCGATACAAAAGGCGGCCTGTATCGCAGGCCGGGCTTCTGCGACCGCCGGGCTTTGCGCTGCAAGCGTTTCAGCCAGCCTCCTTTGCGCCGAGCGTTCCAGGGCCTCCTGCAGGATGGCGTCAACAACATGGTCGGCAGTCGCTTGGACGGGCAAGGCATGCTTGGCGACGACAGACTGCCAGCGAGCACCGATCTGGTGCTCGTAGCGATCGAAAAGAGCCTCTTCCCAGATCAGGCGGATCGCCAAGAAATCGGTGATGGTCGTATCCGTCGTACCACCAAGCTCGGCTTGCCAGCGCTGGTAGCGCGCATATTGCGCCCAGCCGCCTAGCGTGATGAGCATTTGGTGGAAGTAGGTTTGTGCAGCCGCCATTGGAATACCGAGGCGTTGCACGACCCTCGCCTGCACATCTGCCGCGGTTTCCGGTGCCTCCGAGACATGGGTTGCAAAGCCCGACAGGCCAACAATCTCCGGCGTCAGATCGTGAGTCGCGACAGCCCGCCAAGCGGCGTAGGCGCCTCGACCGCGTGGTGCGGCCCACAGCGCCTGTCCCTCATCGAGATAACCCGCCGCCCACGCCCCGAAACGCTCGGCGATGAAACCCGGCCAATTGATCCCGGACACCTCCGCCGCCAGATCAGCAACCGTCGGCAATGCGCTGACCTCCGGTTTCGATCCTTGGACCGCCGCCATCAGCAACCCAAGGTTCGAGGGGCGCAACGCGACCGGCGCAATCGCCAGCGCCTCCGAAAGATCGGCATCGGTGATGCTGCCATCGGTGATCCGCTCGCGATACCAGCTTCGCGGCATGGTGACCGGCGCGCCCGCCACCCGCGCCAGCCGGGCGGCCACCGTGGCGAGACTTTCGTGGGTCTGGCCGAGGAATGGATTGACTGCGACACTTGACGCCAAGGGCCAGACCGGCGGGATCGCCTGTGCAGCTTGATCGGCGGCAGCAATTAGCGCCATTGCGTCGTGCTCGATAGAAGGCTTTGCAGTCGTCATTGCTCGTTCTCCATTCTGACCGGGATGCGTTGCGCAGCCGCCAGCCGCCAGCCGTGCAGCAGCCGGTCGAAAACAGCGTTGGCGTAGAAACCGTTAGAGAGATGTACGCGCAGCCCGGCGGCTGCCGGGTGGTACGCCCAGAGCGGAAACATCGCCTGAACGACCGCCACGACACCGAAGCTGAATACCGCAAGAACGATCAACACCCACTGCAACGGCCCCGGCGGGGGGGCGGCGGGCAGTACGTTCGACGTCAGCCAGACCACGAAGAGTTGCAGGGCGAAATAGCTGACGGACGTGGCGACGGCATAGACAATGGTGCGTTGGGTCAAGGCCCTCGGTGCGGCGTCCGCCAGCCCTTGAGCTAGCATATAGGCAACGCCGAAGATCAGGATCGCGCCCAGTGCAATGGCCTGCGGCGACTCGTGCCGGATGCCAAAACCGACTCCGACGACGGCGTAGATAGCGAGCGCGAGGAAGAAAGCGCGCCTGACGGCGCCGGCCTTGGGAATGGCGACAGGACCAGGCCGACGATTGGCGGCGATCAACTCGACCGCACCGCCCGAAGCGAGGAACGAATGCGCCTTGTAGAGCGAGTGGGCCACGATATGCAGCAAAGCGAGCGGGAAGAGCGCCAACCCGCACTCCAGGATCATGAAGCCCATCTGAGCGACCGTCGACCACGCCAACGACGTCTTCACCGCGGGCTGGGTCAGCATCACCAGTCCCGCAAACAGTGCGGTGAACCCGCCTATCATGACCAGCACAGCCAGCACGCCGGGTGCCAGCAACATCACGTCCGCAAAGCGGATCAGCAGAAATCCGCCGGCGTTGATGACACCGGCGTGCAGGAGCGCAGAGACGGGTGTGGGGGTTTCGATCACCTCGGTCAGCCAACCATGGGTCGGAAACTGAGCCGATTTCAGCAGCGCAGCCACGGCCAGAAAGCCCGCCGCGCCGAGCGCCAGTGCGCCGCCATCGCCAGCGCGCGCTGCACTCAGGATCGCTCCGATCTCGGTCGTTCCGTAGGCCAGCGCCAGCAGCACTGCTGCCACAATCAACGCCACGTCTCCGATCCGCGCGGTGACGAATTTCTTGGCGGCCGCCCGCTGCGCGGCGATCCGCTCGGGATAGAACAGCAGCAGCCGGTGCAGAAAGATGCTCGTCGCGATCCAGGCCACAACAAGCTGGACCAGATTCCACGACAGGATCAGCACGAGGACTGACGCCAGTGTCATGCAAAGCCAGCCCGTGAACGCGCCCTGCCGGGCTTCACCGTCCAGATAGGTGGCCGCATAGCGCACCACGACCCAGCCGATGAACGACACCAACAGAGACATCACGCTGCTGACCGCGTCGAGGTGGATCGCCCCCCCCATCCCCCGCGCATCCGCCCCGCGCAGCATCAGCAAGACGGCCGAAACGATCGCCACCCCCAGAGCGACCAGGGCCAGAGCCTCGGCCAACCGGGGAAGCATCGGCGGCCTATGGCCGGATTTCGAAAAGCCGACGGCCGCGGCAAGCAGGAGCGCGAACGGGGCGGCATAGGGCAACAGATCAATCAGCAAAGAATTTCCCCTCAGCGCATCATGCGGATGGGAAATCAGTACCAAAAGGAAAAAAGCGATAGAAATTCATTGTTCCACGCTTATCGTTCTGTTTTATAGAACGATATGAAAAACCTGAATTTCAACCACCTTCGGTATTTCTGGGCGGTCGCGCATGAAGGCAGCCTCACGCGCGCCGCCGAACGGCTGAACCTGTCGCAATCTGCGCTATCGGTGCAGATCCAGAAACTTGAACATCAGATCGCTCATCCATTGTTCGAGCGCGTGGGCAAACGCCTCGTTCTGACCGAGGCCGGCCAGATCGCGCTCGACTATGCCGACACTATCTTCCAGGCAGGCGACGAGTTGATGAGCACCCTCGACGGACGCCCACTGGCAAACCGCCAGGTCTTGCGGGTCGGCGCGCTGACGACCCTGTCGCGCAATTTCCAGCTCGAATTCCTGCACCCCTTGGTCGGCCGTACCGACGTGGAATTGATCGTGCGTTCCGGAACCATACGCGACCTTCTGGCGCAGCTTGAAGCGCACGCGATCGATGTGGTGCTGTCCAACAGCGCCGCTCCTAGGGACGCACGCGCGCCGTTTCGCAACCATCTCCTCAACGAACAGCCCGTCAGCCTGGTCGGGCGGCCGAGACCTGGCAAAGCGCCGTTTCGCTTTCCAGAAGATTTGCGCAGCGAGCCGATCCTGCTTCCCAGCCTCGACAGCGACATCCGGATCGCCTTCGATCGACTTCTTGAACTGGCGGGCATACGCCCCATCATCCTGGCCGAAGTCGACGATATGGCGATGCTTCGCTTGTTGGCCCGTGAGCGCGAAGGCGTGACCCTGGTGCCACCGATTGTGGTGCGGGATGAACTCGAATCCGGCGCTCTCGTCGAGCACTGTCGTATTCCCCATCTCTCCGAGAGCTTTTATGCCATCATCCTGAACCGACGGTTCCCCAACCAGCTTCTGGCCGAACTACTGGCGAGATAGGACAGCGGATTACTCTGTCAGACCAGGATCACCGCGCCGATCACGCGCCTTGGCGCCGGACCGGATTTGCCGGATGGGTCTGGATTATTTCCATTCTTACATTCAAGAACACCATAACCATTGAAATTGATGAGACAAATCTGGCCACAGACGGGCAGATGCCGACCGCGAGGCCGTCAAAAATCTACGCTTTTGATTTCATTGGGAAATCACCCGAGAAAATATTCTTACGGTTCCAGCATCTATCGGGGTCGATTGCCCCCGGAAGCCCGATTAGCAGTGGTAATTTGTCGACCGCGAGGACCGAAAAAGTACCGTCACGCACGTTTCGATAGCAGGCTCTGCTGGCCGATGTCATCTTCCGTACTATCAAATTGGACGCGGTCTGAAACCTGATTGCTGCCAACGACCCGCCACAAGCACCTAGATCGCGGCAACCGCGTCGGCCAGCAGATCCCGCACCTGCCTCGCAACGCTGATGAGTTCAGTGTTCTCGATCGCTTGCATCGAGGCTACCGGATCGACGGCGCTGACTTCAACGCCGCCCTCAACCTCCCGCAGGATGACGTTGCAGGGAAGCATCGCGCCTACCCGCGGTTCGATGCCGATTGCCTGATGCGCCATCTTTGGGTTGCAGGCGCCCAGAATTCGGTAACCCTTCATCTCGATATCGAGCTTCTTTTTCATCGTCGCCTTGACATCGATTTCGGTCAGGACGCCGAAGCCATGGTCCGCAAGCGCTTTTCGCGCGCGAGCGTCGATGTCGTCGATGCCCGCCTCGGAGATCATCCGATTGATTGTGTAGCTCATAGATCATCCACTTCCAGGTTGGCCGGATGCTGCAGTCGCAAATCCGATGCGACGTCTTGTTGACAGCTTCCCTTGCGCTCTTCCGTTCAACGCCGACACCGCCGAAATCGGCATTTTCTACATAAGACCTGCTCTTGCGGGCCTTTTGCACATCGGCTGCCGAAGTGACGAGCTGCCACAGTAACATCCAAGCTCTTTATGCCCGACCGATGAATCGGCTCCACGATCACCTTTTCGTTTCCAACTCCCCTGTTCTGGCTATCAAAGCACACGCCCGAGGCGTAATATTATAGCAATAATACTTGGGACCTGACATGTCGCGCCTAAATACGCATCCCGCATCTCATCTCGTCTCGCGCATCGGCTGGCTGCGGGCGGCAGTGCTGGGTGTGAATGACGGCATCGTCTCGACCGCAAGTCTAATCGTCGGCGTGGCGGCGGCCTCGGCCGCGACCTCCGAGGTGCTCGTGGCGGGCGTGTCGGGACTTGTGACAGAGCGCCATGTCGATGGCGGCAGGCGAATATGTCTCGGTCAGCTCGCAGTACGACACAGAACAGGCCGACCTTTCGCGCGAGCGCGCCGAACTCGCCACCCAGCCCGAGTTCGAACGCGAGGAACTGGCGCGAATCTACATCGACCGCAGCGTGTCGCCCGATCTGGCGCAACAGGTCGCGGACCAGTTGATAGCCAGGGACGCTCTGGGGGCCCATGCCCGCATCCAGGCGGCACTGACCTCGGCCGCGACCTTCGCCGTCGGGGCCGCAATGTCATTGGCGATGGTTCTGCTGATACCACGATCCGCGCTGGTGGTAGGAGCCACCGTCGCTTCTCTCCTGTTTCTGGCCCTGCTCGGCGCGATTGGCGCGCGCGCGGGCGGTGCAAATGTGATGGAGGCGACGCTGCGTGTGACCTTCTGGGGCGCGCTTGCCATGACGTTGACGGCGGGGACCGGTGCGCTGTTCGGAACCGTGGTTTGATCGCGTCTCCGCGCCGCAGCGACCCATCCCGGATGCTGGGGGCAGCCCATGGCAGACGCAGCGCGTGACGCGAGGTACTGGAACGAGGACCCCACTGCCCTGGCCGCGTCTCTGGGCGCGGGACCGGGCGGTCTCACGTCGGATCGGGCGGCATCGCAGCTTGCAACCGTGGGCCCCAACAGCGTCGAGGATGCGCCGCGCCTGAGCGCCCTGCGCCTTATGCTGCGGCAGTTTGAAAGCCCGCTCGTCCTGATCCTGGCCTTTGCGGCGGCCATTTCCCTTGTTCTTCAGCAATGGGTGGATGCGGGGATCATCCTGGCCATTGTACTGGGCAGCTCGCTTCTCAGTTTCTATCAGGAGTACCGGGCCTCGACGGCGGTCGAGGAATTGAAGAAACGCCTCGCGCTGACGGCACGCGTCCTGCGCGACGGGGCGGAACAGGTGCTGCCGGTGACGCAGATCGTACCCGGCGACGTGATCCTTCTGGCGGCCGGAAATCTGATCCCCGCCGATGGGATCATCCTTGAGACGCAGGATTTCCTCGTCAGCGAAGCCAGCATGACGGGCGAGTCCTTTCCGGTCGAGAAGCGGCCCGGCGTCGTCGCCCCCGATGCCGCGCTTGCCGAAAGGACGAACACCGTATTTCTGGGCGCCTCGGTGCGCAGCGGCACGGCGAAGGTCATGGTCGTTCGGACCGGTCACCGGACGGAATTTGGCGCCATTGCCGCGAGGTTGCGGGCGCGCCAGCCCGAAACCGACTTCGCGCGCGGTGTTCGGCAGTTTGGCTATCTGCTGATCCGCGTGATGGTGATCATCGTCCTGTTCGTCCTGACGGTGAACCTGCTGCTCGACCGCCCGGTGATCGAGTCGCTGCTCTTCGCGGTGGCCTTGGCCGTCGGACTGTCGCCCGAACTCCTGCCTGCGATCATCAGCGTGACGCTCTCCGCCGGCGCACGCGCCATGAGCAAGCGCGGGGTGATCGTGCGGCGTCTCGATGCCATCGAGAACTTGGGCAGCATGACCGTGCTGTGTACCGACAAGACTGGCACGCTGACCGAAGGCACCATCGTGCTGAGCGAGGTGCTGGATGCGGCGGCCCAGCCATCGGACGAGTTGCGGCGGCTCGCCTATGTCAATGCCGCGCTCGAGACAGGGATCGAGAACCCGCTGGATGCCGCCATTATTGCTGCCGGTGCATCGGCCGGACTAACGACCGCAGGACTGACCAAGATCGACGAAATCCCCTACGACTTCGTACGCCGCCGCTTGACCATCGTGGTGGCTGAGAGCGCCGACCCCGGAAATCACCTGATCGTCACCAAGGGTGCATTCTCGAATGTTCTGGACAGTTGCACGGCGTTCGAGCGCGATGGCGCCGAGGTGCCGCTGGACCAAGTTGCGCGCGCAAACCTGGACGCCGTGTTCAAGGCAAAAGGCGAAGAGGGTTTCCGAGTTCTCGCGCTGGCCACACGCCGCGTTGCCGCCAAGTCCGACTATGACCACGACGACGAGCGCGACATGGTGTTTCGCGGCTTCCTCGTGTTCCTCGATCCTCCGAAGCCCGAAGCGCGGGAAACGATCGGGAACCTCGCCCGGCTCGGCATCGCCATCAAGGTGATCAGCGGCGACAACCGCCATGTCACCGCGCACATGGCCCAGGCGGTGGGGCTGGACGCCGCGTCAATGCTGACAGGCGAGGATCTGGCGGGGATGAGGGACGAGGCGCTGTGGCACCTCGCGCCGCGCACCGACCTCTTTGTCGAGATCGACCCGCAGCAGAAGGAGCGCATCGTTCGCGCCTTGCAGCGCACCGGCCATTCGGTCGGCTATCTGGGCGACGGCATCAACGACGCGCCAGCGCTACACGCCGCCGACGTGGGCATCTCGGTTGCCGAAGCCGTCGACGTCGCCCGCGAGAGCGCCGACATCTTCCTGCTCAGCCGGGATCTGGACGTGCTGCGCCAGGGTGTCGAGGACGGGCGTCGCACCTTCGCCAACACGCTCAAGTACATCTCGATCACCACCAGCGCGAATTTCGGCAACATGATCAGCATGGCGCTGGCTACGCCGCTTCTGCCCTTCCTGCCGCTGGCGGCCAAACAGATCCTGCTCAACAACTTCCTGTCAGATCTGCCTTCGCTCGCGATTTCCAGCGACAATGTGGACCCCGAGCGCGTCTCCAGCCCGCAGCGTTGGAGCGTCAAGGATATCCAGAGATTCATGATTGTATTCGGCCTGATCAGCTCGGTCTTCGACCTGCTGACCTTCGGCGTCCTGCTCTACATCTTTCAAGCCGGCCAGGCGGCCTTCCAGACCTCGTGGTTCATGATCTCGCTGCTCACCGAGCTGGCGGTGGTGCTCGTTCTGCGGACCCGCAAGCCTGCCTTCAGCAGTAGCCCAAGCCGGTTGCTGCTGTGGTCAACCCTTGTTGTCGCGGCCGCGACGTTTGCGGTTCCGTTCCTCGGCGAGGCAAGTGCGCTGTTCGGCTTCGTGCCGCTTTCGACTATGGAACTGGCTGCTGTGGTGGCGATCGTCGGTGGCTACATCGTGGCAACGGAAATGGCAAAATCGTGGTTCTTCGCGCACGAGTCGGCCAGACCTTTCCGCTCTGCGTCCAATGCTGGCGGGCGCAGCTGACCCAGATCGACGAACGCGCCCGGCAAGGCGTAGCGACTGTTCCCTTGGCTAGCCCGACGTGTGAAAAGCCCCTGCCTACAGGGGGAAGTCAGGCTGCACGGCCCATGGAGGCCCAATCTTCAAGGACGAGGCGGAGGGCGCCCTGGCGCACCTGCGACAGAACATAAGGCTCTGGCAGGTAAGCCAGCCCCGCACCGGCCGCCGCCAGCGCGACGGCGAAGGGCGTGTCGTCGATGGTGATTGCGCCCGGGACGTCGAGCGCGAACGTCTCCTCGCCGCGCTCAAAGTCCCAATGGTAGATGCGATCATTGCCAAGCCGGATGCGGTGGTAACGATGATTGAGCAAATCATGAGGGTGCAGAGGAACGCCGTGCTTCTCCAGATAGGCCGGAGCGCCTGCTACCACCCACCGCATTTCGGCCGAAAGCCGTTGCGTCACCATGTCCTCAGGCACCGTGCCACCGTAGCGGATACCGGCATCTGCCCCCGCCTGCACGACGTCCAACAGATGGTTGGAAACCTGGACATCGATTTCGATGTCCGGGTAGCGCTCGACGAACACGGGAAGAACCGGGGCGAGCAGAAGCGCACTGGCATGCTGCATGACGTTAAGGCGAATACGGCCAATCGGTTCGTCGCGATGCCGGTCGAGTGCCAAGGCTGCGCCTGCGATTGCCTCGAATGGCCCCACCAGCGCGGCAAAAAACTCCTCGCCAGCGGCCGTGAGGGTGACGCTCCTGTTGGTCCGGTTGAGCAGACGGACGCCGATCCTCGCTTCCAGGCTCTTGAGAGCATGGCTCAATGCAGAGGCACTGACACCGAGCTCCAGCCCGGCGCGACGAAAGCTGCGATGCCTCGCGATCGCAAGGAAGTAGTTGAAGTCGGCTAGATCGGCTCGGCTGGTCGACATGGACGAACCCTGCTCGCTTCGACCGGCCTCACTCCCACTCGATCGTCCCGGGCGGCTTGCTGGTGATATCATACACCACGCGGTTGACGCCCTTTACCTCGTTGATGATGCGCGTCGCGGTCTCGCCGAGGAACTTCATGTCGAACGGGTAGAAGTCCGCGGTCATGCCGTCGGTGGAGGTCACCGCGCGCAGGCCGACGACGAATTCGTAGGTGCGGCCGTCGCCCATCACGCCCACGGTCTTCACCGGCAGCAGCACCGCAAAGGCCTGCCAGATCTTGTCGTAGAGGCCGGCCTTGCGGATCTGGTCGATATAGACCGCGTCGGCATTGCGCAGGATGTCGAGTTTTTCGGAGGTGATCTCGCCGGGGCAGCGGATCGCGAGGCCGGGACCGGGGAACGGATGTCGGCCGACGAAGATTTCCGGCAGGCCGAGCTCGCGCCCGAGCACGCGGACCTCATCCTTGAACAGTTCGCGCAAGGGCTCGACCAGCTTCATTTTCATGAAGTCCGGCAGGCCGCCGACATTGTGGTGCGACTTGATGGTCACCGACGGGCCACCGGTGAACGACACGCTCTCGATCACGTCGGGATACAGCGTGCCCTGCGCGAGATAATCCGCGCCGCCGATCTTCTTGGCCTCGGCATCGAACACGTCGATGAACAGGCTGCCGATGATCTTGCGCTTCTGCTCGGGATCGGTGACCCCTGCAAGCTTGCCGAGGAACAGTTCTTCAGCCTGCACGTGGACCAGCGGGATGTTGTAGTGGCCGCGGAACAGCTCGACGACGGTCTTGCCCTCGTCCTTGCGCAGCATGCCGTGGTCGACGAACACGCAAGTAAGCTGGTCGCCGATCGCCTCGTGGATCAGCACCGCCGCGACAGCGGAATCGACGCCGCCGGACAGACCGCAAATGACGCGGCCGGTGCCGACCTGGGAGCGGATCTTCTCGATCGCTTCCTCGCGGAACGCGCGCATGGTCCAGTCGCCGGTGAGGCCGGCGACCTTGCGCACGAAGTTGCGGATCAGCTTGGCGCCGTCCGGCGTATGCACCACTTCGGGGTGAAACTGCATCGCATAAAATTTTCTGACATCATCGGCGATCACCGAAATCGGCGAGCCCGGCGCCTTCGCCACGGCGCGAAAACCTTCCGGCAGCGTGGTGACGCGGTCGCCATGGCTCATCCAGACGTCATATTGGCCGCCCTTCTCCCAGACGCCGTCGAACAGCGCGCAGTCGTCCGTGATCTCGATCTTGGCGCGACCGAATTCGCGGTGATGACCGGCTTCGACGGTGCCGCCGAGCTGCTGCGCCATGGTCTGTTCGCCGTAGCAGATGCCGAGCACGGGAATGCCGGCATTGAGGATCGACAGCGGTGCGGCGGGAGCGTCATGGTCGAGCACCGAGGCCGGGCCGCCGGACAGGATCACGGCCTTGGGCTTCATCTCGGCGAAGGCGGCTTCGGCCTTGTTGAACGGCACGATCTCGGAATAGACGCCCTCCTCGCGCACGCGGCGCGCGATTAGCTGCGTCACCTGCGAGCCGAAATCGACGATCAGAATCTTGTCATGGATGTCCGCGGCCACATGCGGCGACGGATCGGACGGCGATACGGAAGTGTTGCTGGGGGCTGTCATAGCGAGCCATTACGCGACTCCCGGCGGCGTCGCAAGCCCGGAAAGCCGGCAGATGGCAGCCCTGCACCGCCCTATCCCCCGTCATTGCGAGGAGCCCTTGCGACGAAGCAATCCAGTCGTTGCCGAGCTCGTGGCTCTGGATTGCCGCGTCGCTTCGCTCCTCGCAATGACGGGGATGGGCCTTAATCGGCCTTCTTGCGCGCCAATACCGAGACGAAAAACCCGTCCGTGCCGGTCCGCCGCGGCGTCATCAGCAGGCCTTCCGGGCTCTGGTAGGTCGCGGCGGCAAAGGCTTCCGCCTTGTCCCACAGCACCGAAATCACCTGCTCGGCCGGCACCACGGAAAAATCCGGGTGACGGGCAAGGAAGCCGCGGATCTGCTCGTTGTTCTCCTGCGGCAGCACCGAACAGGTGATGTAGGCGATGCGGCCGCCGGCCTTCACCAGAGGCACCGCGCGCTCCAGCACCTCGATCTGGTCCTTGATCCGGACCTCGAGCGCGCCCGGGCGCATTCGCCACTTGGCATCGGGGTTGCGGCGCCAGGTGCCGGTGCCGGTGCATGGCGCGTCGATCACGACGAGATCGGCCGAGGCGTGGATGTCGGACAATGTGTCGTCCGGGCCCTTCGGGGTGCGGATGTCGCAATTGTGCACGCCCGCGCGCGACAGCCGCTCATGGATCGGCGCGAGCTGGCGCTTGTCGCTGTCGGTGGCGATCAGCCGGCCCTTGCCCTGCATCATCGCCGCCAGCGCCAGCGTCTTGCCGCCGGCGCCGGCGCAGAGGTCGATCACCTGCTCGCCGGGCTTGGCGCCCGACAGCTGGGCTGCGAGCTGCGAGCCCTCGTCCTGCACCTCGATGGCGCCCTTGATGAAATCTTCCTCGGCATGAATGCCGGGATTGCGGGCATCGGCGCCGAGATCGATCCGCAGCCCCATCGGCGACCACGGCGTCTCCACAGCGCCGAGATGCTTGACCGAGCCCAGCACCTTCTCGCGCTTGGCCTTCAGCGTGTTGACGCGCAGATCGAGCGGCGCGCGGCTGGCCATCGCGGTGGCTTCGGCGACGCGGTTGTCACCGAACACGGCGGTCAGATGGCCGTCGAGCCATTCCGGGTAGTCGCCGGCAATATGCGCCGGGGCGTCATCGACCGTGCGCGACGACAGTGCGGCTAGCTCGGCGTCGCTCAATGGCTCCGGCGAGAACCGGCCGCCATCGCACAATGCGGCGATCGCCTCGACGTCCATCTTGCGCTCGGCCTTCAGCATGCCGAGCACGCGGGCGCGCGGCGTGTCGCTGTTCATGATCCAGGCGCTGGAGGCGCGACGGCGCAGCACGTCCCACACCAACCCGGCGATGCCGGCGCGATCGCCGGAACCGGCGTAGCGGTGCGCAGTGCCCCACTCCTTCAGCGCCTTGGCGGCGGGCACGCGCTGGGTGTCGATGGCCTCGATCAGTTCGATCGCGGCGGAGAGTTTTGCGGCGGGAGTCATGGCAGTCTTTCAACAATGAAGAAGGAGCGGCGCGCGCTTCAGATCAGCAACAGCATGCGCAGCGCGAAGTAGAACCACATCGCCAGCAGCACCAGGGCACCGGCCAGCCAAGCCTGCGAGCGGCTGTTGCCCGCGACATAAATACCGGCGTGCAGGAAGCGCGTCACGACGAACACCCAGGACAGGCAGACCAGCACCAGATCGATTTTTCGCAACGGCAGGCCGATCGCGATCAGTGCATAGAACAACAGATCGAGCTGCGAGGCGTGATTGGTGGCCTCCGACGCCTCATTGCGCGTCGCCGCCCCGCCCCGTCCGGTCCAGAAAAAAAGTCCGAGCGTCAGAAACACCAGCACGAAGACCGGCAGCAATACCATTTGAACCGTCATCGACATCTCTCCTGCGCGGCGAAGCGCGAGCTATAGACCCCGCGCCGGCGGATGACAATTCGAGGCGGCCCCCACGCCGGCCTTCCCCGTCATTGCGAGGAGACCTTGCGACGAAGCAATCCAGTTCTTCGCTTGTGGCCTTCTGGATTGCCGCGTCGCTTCGCTCCTCGCAATGACGGAGGAGAGGCCGGCAGGTGACGACGACAGCGCTCGGCGTTAAACTTTGTCCGGCCCGACGCGCACCAGTTGCTTGCCGAAATTCTTGCCCTTGAGCAGGCCCATGAAGGCCTCCGGCGCGCTGTCGAGGCCTTCGGTGACGAACTCCTTGTACTTCACCTTGCCCTCCTTTACCCAGACCGACATGTCGCGCAGGAAATCGCCGCGGCGACCGGCGAAGTCGCTGACGATGAAGCCGCGGAAGGTGAGCCGCTTGGTGAGAATGGTACGCATCATTTTGCCCGCCCATTTCGGCGTGGTATCGGCGGTGTCGCTGTAGGAGGCGATCAACCCGCACACCGGAATACGCGCAAAGAAGTTCAAGAGCGGAAACACCGCTTCGAATACCTCGCCGCCGACATTCTCGAAATACACGTCAATGCCGTCGGGGCATGCCGCCTTCAGCTTGGCGGCGAAATCCGGATCGCGGTGATCGAGGCAATCACTGAAGCCGAGCTCGTTCTTGACGTAGTCGCACTTTTCCTTGCCGCCGGCGATGCCGACCGCGCGCGCCCCCTTGATCATAGCGATCTGGCCGACGGCTGAACCGACAGCGCCCGAGGCTGCAGCAACCACCACGG
Organism: Tardiphaga sp. vice154; assembly: GCF_007018645.1. NCBI lineage: Bacteria > Pseudomonadati > Pseudomonadota > Alphaproteobacteria > Hyphomicrobiales > Nitrobacteraceae > Tardiphaga > Tardiphaga sp. vice154. Next base: position 2,589,522 of record NZ_CP041399.1, on the reverse strand, counting down.
TCTCGCCGGCCTTGGGCTGGCCGATATCGAGCAGGCCGGTGTAAGCCGTCATGCCGGGCATGCCGAGAATGCCGATCGCGGTCGAGATTGGGCCGAGCGAGGGATCGATCTTGCGCAGAATATTGCCATCGACCACCGAATAGGTCTGCCAGCCGGAATGCGCCAGCACGAGATCGCCCTTGGCCACGGCGTCGCTGTTCGACGCCATCACTTCGCATACGGTGCCGCCTTCCATCACGGCATCAATCGCCACCGGCGCTGAGTAGGACGCGGCGTCATTCATGCGCCCGCGCATATAGGGATCGAGCGACAGCCAGATCGTACGCAGCAGCACCTGGCCCTCGCCCAGCTCCGGCATCGCGTAGTCCTCAAGGCGGAAATCCGACGGCTTCGGTTCGCCATGCGGACGGGCGGCCAGAACGATGCGCTTGGGAGATGCGGTCATGAGATTTCCTCGGAGGTTTCTTGTTGATCGTTGCTCGAGATTACAAAAACGCGGCGCGCAAAAATCGCGCGCCGCGGGGTCGTCGTCAATATCGGTTCAGGCGGTGATCTTCGCCAGCACGGCATCGAACGCGGTGGTCGCGGCCGGCAGATCCTTGAAGGTCTTGATCTCGCGCGAAGCCTGCGCGTCTTTCTCGGCGACGGCCGGATCGATCGGCGTGAACGACTCGCCGCCTTCAACCATGCCCTTGGGGCCGCCGACCAGAAATTCATGATCCTCGACAGGCTTGTCCTTCTCGAGCCAGACGCCGAGCGTGGCGATGCTGTTGCCGCGCCGGTGCGAGATGTAGCGATCGATCGCCACGCTGCCGTCACGCTGGCTGCCGCCGAGCTTGGCGAAACCCTTGGCGTCGAGCAGCTTGTGCGACTTGAAGCCCTTGACGCCGACCGACGCCGCCTTCGCGGTCTCCTCGGTGAGGTCGTATTTCTCGGCCATCGCCTTGCCGACCACGGCGAGTTCGCCCGCCATGTCGTGCTCGAACTGCTTGCTCTCGGTGCGCGGCTGGCCGGCCTTGCGCGGCTTGTTGGCCTGGCGCTTCTCGAGTTCGGCGGTGCACTGCGCGACGATCTCGGCGACGTCCTTGCGCTCGGCGTTCGCCAGCAGGTTTTTCAGATCCGGGGTGGAAAGCGCGGCGACGCGCTCGTCTGTCCAATCGACCATAATATCCAACGTTCTCTTCTGACGATGGCGAGAGGGTTCTCGCAAAACCGCGTCACCCGCCCGTCAAAATCGAGGGGCGGCCGGCTGCGCCAGGGGCAGCGCGCGTGACACGGGAACTCTAGCGCGTTTTCGCGCTCAAGTGGGGTTATCTTTGGGCAAAGGCCTTACACGCCGCCGGGATAGTTCGGGCTTTCGCGGGTAATGGTGACGTCATGCACGTGGCTTTCGCGCAGCCCCGCGCTGGTGATGCGGACGAACTCGGCCTTGTTGTGAAACTCGGTGAGGTCCTTGGCACCGACATAGCCCATGGCCGCGCGAAGACCGCCGGCGAGCTGGTGCATCACGTTGCCTACCGGGCCCTTATAGGCGACCTGGCCCTCGACGCCTTCCGGCACCAGTTTCAGCGAGTCCTTGATGTCCTGCTGGAAGTAGCGGTCGGCCGAGCCGCGCGCCATCGCGCCGACCGAGCCCATGCCACGATAGGCCTTGTAGGACCGGCCCTGCCACAGAAACACTTCGCCGGGCGTCTCGTCGGTGCCGGCCAGCAAGGAGCCGACCATCGCGATATCGGCGCCGGCGGCCAGCGCCTTGGCGAGATCGCCGGAGAACTTGATGCCGCCATCTGCGATCACCTGGATACCAGCCTTCTTGGCGGCTTCCACCGCATCCATGATCGCGGTGAGCTGCGGCACGCCGACGCCGGCAACCATGCGGGTGGTGCAGATCGAGCCCGGGCCGATGCCGACCTTGATGGCATCCGCGCCGGCATCGATCAGCGCCTGCGCGCCCTCGGTGGTGGCGATGTTGCCGGCCATCACCTGTACCGCATTCGACAGCCGCTTGATGCGCTGCACGGCTTCCAGCACGCGCGACGAATGACCGTGTGCGGTATCGACGACAATGATGTCGACGCCAGCATCGATCAGCCGCTCGGTGCGCTCGAAGCCGCCCTCGCCCACCGTCGTTGCCGCGGCAACGCGCAGCCGGCCCTGGGAATCCTTGGACGCCAGCGGATGCGCGACCGCGTGCTCCATGTCCTTGACGGTGATCAGGCCGACGCAGCGGTATTGATCATCGACCACCAGCAGCTTCTCGATGCGGTGCTGGTGCAGCATGCGCTTGGCTTCGTCCTGGCTGACGCCTTCGCGCACGGTGACGAGGTTCTCATGCGTCATCAGTTCGGAGATCTTCTGCCGGGGGTCCTTGGCGAAGCGCACGTCGCGGTTGGTCAGGATGCCGACCAGCTTGCCGGGGACGCCCTTGCTGGCGCCGGTCACGACGGGAATGCCGGAGAAGCCATGCTCGGACATCAGCGCCAGCGCATCCGCGAGCATCGCATCGGGGCCGATGGTCAACGGATTGACCACCATGCCGGATTCATACTTCTTCACCTGGCGGACCTGCGCAGCCTGGCCCTCGACGTCGAAATTGCGGTGGATGACGCCGAGACCGCCGGCCTGCGCCATGGCAATCGCCATGCGGGCTTCGGTGACGGTGTCCATCGCCGAAGCCATGATCGGGATGTTCAGCGGAATGGTCTTGGTGGCGAAGGAGCGGATGTCGGCATCGGACGGCAGGATGTCGGACAGGCCGGGCTTCAGCAGCACGTCGTCGAACGTGTACGCTTCGCGAATTTTATGAACCACCGCCATTGCCAACTCCATCTGCGGCTGACTTGCCGCGCTAAATACCTTGGGATGAGCCAATTGGCCGGCGATGCGGAGCATCGTCGTCGAATCGAAGCCCATCAGTAGGGTTGGCGGTGGTCGATAGCATGCTGCGCTGCGAATTAAAAGCGTCTGGCTGCCATGCGCCCGATTTTGAGAGGGGGGCGACAGCCCCGGCCTGCCCACCGCCTGGCTGCGTTCACGCAGCCGTTAGCCGCCTGACGCCCGTGACCGGTGGCCGCGTCCCCCGCCGGATGTTAAAGCCCGGCCGCGCCCTCCTGAAGAATCGCCGGATCCACTCGCAACGCGAGACGCCGGGAACAAAGAATTCTCATGAACAAAGAACGCCTGATCCCGCTCATCGTCGCATCCGCGTTGTTCATGGAGAATATGGATTCCACGGTGATCGCGACCTCGCTGCCGGCGATCGCGGCCGACATCGGCACCAGCCCGCTGACGCTGAAACTGGCGATCACCTCCTATTTGCTCTCGCTGGCGGTGTTCATCCCCGCCAGCGGCTGGACCGCGGACCGCTTCGGCGCCCGCACCGTGTTCTCGATCGCCATCGCGGTCTTCATGGTCGGCTCGATCGGCTGCGCGCTGTCGCAGAACGTCACCCACTTTGTCATCGCGCGCATCCTGCAGGGCATGGGCGGGGCGATGATGACGCCGGTCGGCCGCCTCGTGCTGCTGCGCTCGATCGACAAGGCCGGGCTGGTCAATGCGATGGCGTGGATGACGATGCCCGCGCTGATCGGACCCGTCATCGGCCCGCCGCTCGGCGGCTTCATCACCACCTATTTTTCCTGGCACTGGATCTTCCTGATCAACATCCCGATCGGCCTGCTCGGCATCTATCTGGCGCAGCGCTACATCGATCCGATCCGCAGCGACGATCCCGAGCGCTTCGACCTGTGGGGCCTGATCCTGGCGGGCGTGGGCCTCGCCGGCATCGCCTTCGGCGGCTCGGTCGCGGGGCTCGGCCTGCTACCCTGGCCGATTGTCGTGGCGTTGGTCGGCATCGGGGCGGCATCGATGACGATGTACGTGCTGCACGCCCGCCGCACCTCATCGCCGGTGCTGGATTTCTCGCTGCTGCGGCTGGCGACGCTGCGCGCGGCCATCATCGGCGGCTTCCTGTTCCGGCTGGGCATCGGCGCGTTGCCGTTCCTGCTTCCGCTGTTGATGCAGGTCGGTTTCGGCCTGTCGCCGTTCCGCTCCGGCCTCGTGACCTTCGGCTCGGCGGTCGGCGCGATGGGCATGAAGGCACTGGCGGCGCGCATCATCCGCACCTTCGGTTTCCGCAACGTGCTGACGATCAACGCCGTGGTCAGTTCGGTATTTCTCGCCGCCTGCGCGCTGTTCACGGTGCAGACGCCGCTGCTACTGATCCTGGTGCTGCTGGTGGTCGGCGGCTTTTTCCGCTCGCTCGAATTCACCGCCATCAACACGGTGGCCTATGCCGAGCTAGAGCCATCGCAGATGAGCCGCGCCACCACGCTGGTCAGCGTCAACCAGCAACTGGCGATCTCCGCCGGTGTCGCGGTGGGCGCGGCCTGCGTCGAATCCAGCATGGTGCTGAACAAGATGACCGAATTGTCGGCCGGCGACTTCGCCCCGGCCTTCATCGTGGTGTCGGTGCTGTCGGCGGCCTCGGCCTACTTCTTCTGGCAGATGCCGGACGACGCCGGCCACGAGATCTCCGGCCGCAAGGTGATCGACATCGCCAGCCGCAAGGGCGCCGAGAAGGCCGCGGTCAAGGCGGGCAGCGAGGGCACAGAAGAAGCGCGGGACCAGAAGCTGGGGTAGTCTACTCCTCGCTTTGCCCCATGCGCTTTTCGCCGGCGATACCGCGAAAGCCCAACGCCAACACATAGCGCTCGGAAGAATCCTTGCGGCTGGAGGCCGGCTTGACGTGCTTCACCGAGGTGAAGTCCCGCTTCAACTGGTTCATCAGCGTGGCATCGGCGCCGCTCTGGAACACTTTGGCGACGAAGGTGCCGCCCGGCTTCAGCACGTCGGCGGCGAAGGCCGCGGCGTCCTCGACGAGGCCGACGATGCGTAGCTGGTCGGTCTTGCGGTGGCCGGTGGTATTGGCGGCCATGTCGGACAACACGACATCGGCCTTGCCGCCCATCATCTCGAACAGTTTGGCCGGCGCGCCGTCGTCCAGGAAATTCATCTGCGCGAAGGTGACGCCCGGAATGTTGGGCATTTCCAAGAGGTCGATGGCGATCACCTGGCCGCGGCCCTCGGCCGAGCCGATACGCTTGGCAGCGATCTGGCTCCAGCCGCCGGGGGCGGCGCCAAGGTCGACCACCGAGATGCCCGGCTTGAGGAAACGGTATTTATCGTCGATCTCGATGATCTTATAGGCCGCGCGCGAGCGCAAGCCGTCGCGCTTGGCCTGCTGCACATAGGGATCGTTGAGCTGGCGCTCCAGCCAGAGTTTCGAGGAGTGCTTCAGCCTGCCGGCGCTCTTGACGGTGACGTGCAGCCGTCCGGTGGTGTCTTTGGCCATATCGTGGTGCTTGCTTTCGGGTTCCGGCGTTCTCTAGCACACCGGGCCGGAAAAGGGGCATCCGATCAGGCGACCCGGATCGCGCCGTCCTCGCGCATCATTTCGACCAGCATGCCCTCGCGCAGGCCGCGGTCGGCGACCCGCAGCCGCGGCAGCCGGAACAATTGCCGGATGGCGTCCAGAATCGCACAGCCGGCCAGCACCAGATCGGCGCGTTCCGGGCCGATGCACTGGTTAGCGGCGCGCTCGGCAAAGCTCATCGACAGCAATTTGGCGATCGTCGCGTCGAGATCGGCCTCGCCGAGCCAGACACCGTCGATGCGGCGGCGGTCGTAGCGCGGCAGATGCAGGTGCACGCCGGCCAAAGTCGTCACCGTTCCGGACGTGCCCAACAGATGCATGCCGTGGAGGTCGTCGCCATGTGCCGCCGCGAACGGGGCGACGTGCTGAGCGACGTCCTGCACCATCAGCGCATAGGATTCCTTGGTCACATGCTGGCCGCCGAACTTTTCCGCCAGCGTCACCACGCCAAGCGGGATCGACATCCACGCCTTGATCTCCGGCCGGGCGTCGGGATGTACGGGATCGCGCGCGATCCGCACCAGTTCGCTGGATCCGCCGCCGATGTCGAACAGGATGGCGCCCGTCGCCGCGGCATCGAGCAGCGGCGAGCAGCCGATCACAGCCAGCGAGGCTTCGGTCTCGCGATCGATGATCTCCAGCGTGATGCCGGTGTCGCGCGCCACCTGGGCCAGGAAATCGTCGGCATTGGACGCCGCGCGGCAGGCCTCGGTCGCGATCAGCCGCAACCGCTGCGCGCCGCGCTGCTGGATCTTGTCGCGGCAGATCGAAAGTGCCGCAACCGCCCGCGCAATCGCCGCCTCGCTGATGACGCCGGTGAGCGAGACGCCCTCGCCGAGCCGGATGATTCGAGAAAACGAATCGATCACGCGAAAATTATTGTCGCCGGTGGGCTGGGCGATCAGCAACCGGCAGTTATTGGTCCCGAGATCTAGCGCGGCATAGATACTGCCATTCACGTCCCGGCCAGGGGCGGCCATGCCGCCAGTATCCTGCACAGCCAAGTCCTGCGCATGCCCGCGCGGCACCGGGCCGTCGCGAAGCCGCGTGTCATCCGTCATTCCGTCTGCTTTCCGCGGCCATACCGGCCGGCTTGGAAATATCCTTGGAAACATCCATTCACGGAAAGTTTAGCAGGGCACAGGGGCAGCGCAACCACCGCACAGCCCCATGACCAATCATACATTGTCGCGGCGGGGCCGCTGCTTTATCTCAGAGCGTCCGTTGGGGCGCCAAACCGGGCGAAACCCCGCGAAAAACGACATTTGATGGATTTGGCAATGCAAAATCATACCGGCTCGCCCGTCGACAACTCCATCGCCATGCAGAAATACGGCGTCGGCCAGCCGGTGCGCCGCAAGGAGGACGACACGCTCGTCCGCGGCAATGGCAAATATACCGACGATTTCAACCTGCCCGGCCAGTTATACGCCTGGATCGTGCGCAGCCCACATGCCCACGGCCTGATCCGCGGCATTGACACCACGGCGGCCCGGGCGATGCCCGGCGTGCGCGGCGTCTGGACCGGCAAGGACCTGGAAGCGGCCCATTACGGCCCCTTCACCTGCGGCCTGCCGCTGAAGAACCGCGACGGCTCGGCCCTGCTGCAGACCAACCGCACCGCACTGATGACCGACAAGGTCCGCTTCGTCGGCGATCCCGTCGCTTTCGTGGTGGCGGATACCGTGGCGCAGGCGCGTGACGCCGCCGAAGCGGTCGAGCTCGACATCGAGGCGCTGCCCGCCGTGACCGATTGCGAAGCCGCAACCCAGCCCGGCGCGCCGCTGTTGTGGGATCACATCCCGAACAATGTCGCGCTGGATTTCCACTATGGCGACACCGACAAGGTCGAGGCCGCCTTCGCCGGCGCCGCGCATGTGACGAAGCTCGACATCACCAATACCCGCGTCGCCGTGGTGTCGATGGAGCCGCGCTGCGCGCTGGCGTCCTATGACAAGGCCGGCGAGCGCCACGTCATCCAGGTTGCGACCCAGGGGGTCTCCGGCAACCGCAATACTCTCGCCAAGCTGCTCAACGTGGCGCCCGACAAGGTGCGGATCCTGACCGCCAATGTCGGCGGCTCGTTCGGCATGAAGAACATCAACTATCCCGAATATATCTGCATCCTGCATGCCGCCCGGGAACTGGGAAAGCCGGTGAAATGGCTGGAGGAGCGCTCCTCCAGCTTCCTGTCCGACAGCCAGGGCCGCTCGCAGGACATCCATGCCGAGCTGGCGCTGGATGCCGACGGCAAGTTTCTCGCGGTGCGGCTCAAGGGCTACGGCAATCTCGGCGCCTATATCAGCGGCGTCGCCCCCGGCCCGCTCTCGCTCAACACGGCCAAAAACCTTGCCAGCGTCTACAAGACGCCGCTGCTGTCGGTCGACATCAAATGCGTGCTGACCAACATGACCCTGATGGGCGCCTATCGCGGCGCGGGCCGTCCCGAGGCCAATTTCTACATGGAGCGATTGATCGATCGCGCCGCCGAGGAGATGGGCATCGACCGTCTCGCTTTACGCAAGCGCAACTTCATCAAATCGTCGCAGATGCCGTTCGCCGCGGCGTCCGGCGTCACCTATGACAGCGGTGATTTCGGCGGCGTGTTCGCCAAGGCGCTGGAAATGTCCGACCATGCCGGCTTCGCCAAGCGCAAGAAGGACAGCCGCAAGGCCGGCAAGCTGCGCGGCATCGCGGTGGGCTGCTATCTTGAAGTGACCGCTCCGCCTTCACCCGAACTCGGCAAGGTCACCTTCAACGCCGACGGCACGGTGACTCTGACCACCGGCACCCTTGACTACGGCCAGGGCCACGCCACGCCGTTCGCCCAGGTGCTCTCATCGCAGCTCGGCGTGCCGTTCGACTCGATCCGGCTCGAACAGGGTGACAGCGACCTCGTCCGAATGGGCAACGGCACCGGCGGCTCACGCTCGATCACCGCCACTGGCCAGGCAGTCGTCGAGGCCTCAGCGCTGATCATCGCCAAGGGCAAGGCAGCCGCCGCGCATCTGCTGGAAGCCTCCGAAGCCGACATCGAATTCAAGGCCGGCCGCTTCACCATCGCCGGCACCGACCGCTCGATCGACATCATGGAATTGTCGAAGCGCCTGCGCGACGGCCAGCAACCGGACGGCGTGCCCTCCTCGCTTGATGTCGACCATGACGGATCTGTCGTGCAGTCGACGTTCCCGAACGGCTGCCATGTCGCGGAAGTCGAGATCGAGCCCGACACCGGCGTCATCAAGATCGTCAACTACACCGGGATCAGCGACTTCGGCACCATCGTCAATCCGATGATCGTCGCCGGTCAGTTGCACGGCGGCGTCGCCCAGGGCATTGGCCAGGCCTTGATGGAAGAGGTCAGCTACGATTCCTCGGGCCAGCCGATCACCGGCTCGTTCATGGATTACGCCCTACCCCGCGCCGGCGACATCCCGTTGATGAAGACCGGCGACCATCCGTCACCGGCGACGTCAAATCCGCTGGGCACCAAGGGCTGCGGCGAAGCCGGCTGCGCCGGCAGCCTCGCGGTTGTGGTCAACGCGGTCGTGGATGCGCTGTCGGAATATGGCGTCACCCACATCGACATGCCGCTGACCCCGGAACGCATCTGGCGCGCGATCGAGGACGGCAAGAAGACCAAGGCGGCGTAAGTATTCCTATGTGAAGCGAGGGCGGCCGTAGAACCCCTCCCCCTTGCGGGGAGGGTCGGCCGAACGAGCGATGATGCGATAGCATCATCGGGAGTGGAGGCCGGGGTGGGGGTGCCACGGACGACGTAGCTTGTGGCTACCCCCACCCGACCCGGCTTCGCTACGCTTCGCCGGGCCACCCTCCCCGCCTAGCGAAGCTTCGCTTTGCAAGGCGGAGGGTAAGATCAGCGCTCCGCTGCTGCTACAGCAGCCCCAATTCCCGCAACTCCCGCCGCATCGGCTCGGGCATCGCCTCGATCGAGGCAGCGGCCTTGCCGAGATCCGGCGGGGCGTCGCCCATCGCCAGATAGCGCCAGCCCTGGAACGGGCGCAGCGGGCGCGGCGACACCGAGAATACCTTCGGCTCCATGCGCAACCGGCAGCGGTTGATGCCGGCGCCATCGCGGAACGGCTCGATCGCGACCAGCTTCTGGCGCACCGCGATCTCGCCCTTTATCACCCAGTAGATCGAACCGCCATCGAGCAACTCGGCGTCGCGCTTGGGCACCATGCGGGTCACATGGGTGTGGTGCAGCGGCACGCCGGCCTTCTTCGCCATGGCCAGCCGATCGGCGACCCAGCCCTTGAATTCCTTGATCGATTCACAACCGACGGCGAGCTTGATGAGATTTAGCGACATGGGCCTGAGATGGTCATGAAACGGGGGATGACAAGCCTCAATTATCCGCCCCGGCCGGCGCCGGCGCAAGCTGCACCGGGCCGGTCTGCACAGGACGCGGCGGCTTCGGCGCCGGCGGCTTCTTCGGCGCGGCGGGCGCCGCCGCCTGCGCGTTGGCGGCAGGCGACCGCGGCGCATTGATCGGCGGCTCCGGTGTCATGATATTGACCGGCGGGATCGAGGCCGAAGTTGGAAAATCCGCCGTGGTCGGCTTCCCGGTCGGCATCGACGGCGGAAGACCGGACAGCGTGACGACGCCGGGAGCCGTCGCCGTCGGCATATTCCAGCCGGGTGCATAGCGCGCAATCAGAGTGTCATAGCTGCGCTGCTCCATATGGGCGGCGATCTCGTCGTGATTGGTCAGCGAGGCATAGGCCGGACACGCGCCGATCTGGCAATTGTCCCGGGCCAGCAGCAGGTGGCCGATCAGCCCGAAGCGGTCGCGCTCGATCGACCGGCGCAGCGATGCCAGTTCAGGGGTCATGACCTTGTTGGCGGCGGTTACGTCGCCAAAAGAGACCAGCCAGGCGAGGCGCGCCGCCGCGTAGGACACCGCCGCGGCAGCGTTCTCGGGAGAACCAAACAGCACCTTCTCGCAGGCGGCCAGCACGGCGTCGCCGGCGAGATCGTCTAGGCAGGACAGCGCCGGCAGCGACGCCATCGCCGGCGGCGGTTCAGGCGCAGCGGCCTTGACGTTACTGGCGACACTGGCCGAGCCCTGCCCGCCTGCCCCATAGCTGCGAATCGTGGCGGCACTGGCCACCGCCATGGCGAGCAGGGTAATCACCGCCAGCGCGCCATTGGCGACGGACTTTTCGGCGCGCAGCAGCGTGATCGCCACGATCAGACCGAAGAACGCCGCGACGGCAATCGTCAGCCACATCGGAAAGCTCGGCGAGCGCCAGAGTTGTTCGAGCGAAGTCGCCCAGGCCCAGTTCATCGAGTGTCCCCGCTCGTGACAGATCAAGTGTGGCTGCCATGAACCCGCAATATGCTGATGTTATGGCGAAGCCGTCGTTGCCGTATGCAGCACTCAGTCCTGCTCGAAGCGCGGGATCAGAAGCGTCTCCGCCAGGCCTTCCTGCGTCCATTGCCGGAACGCCGGCAAAGCCTGCATCGTCTCGACATATGCGCGCGACGCCGGCGCAAGCTCGATCGCGTAGGTCAGAAACCGCTGCACCACCGGCGCATACATCGCATCTGCCCCGCTGAAGTCGCCGAACAGATACGGCCCGACATGGCCGTAGCGGGTCTGGCATTCGGCCCAGATCTGCTGGATGCGCGCGATATTGGCTTCGGCATCCGCCGACGGCGCCTTGGCCTGCACCGGCCGATGCAGGTTCATGCCGCATTCGTTGCGCAGCGCCATGAAACCGGAATGCATCTCGGCCGAGATCGCGCGCGCATGCGCGCGGCGGGCGCGGTCCTCGGGCCACAATTTAGCGTCCGGGAAACGCTCCGCGGCATATTCGATGATCGCCAGCGAGTCCCAAACCGTGACGTCGCCATCGACCAGCACCGGCACCTTGCCGGACGGCGTGAAGCCGAGAAGGCGCGCCTTGTCTTCCGCACCGTTATAGAGCGGGATCATCACCTCTTCGAAGGCAATGTTGGCAGCCTTCAACGCGAGCCACGGCCGCATCGACCACGACGAATAATTCTTGTTACCGATCACCAGCGTCAATGTCATCATGCCCTCCTGCGCGTGCAACGTTGCCACGCAAGGTCCCCTGCAATCAAGCCGCGCCGGTTGCCGCGAATCCGCGTGCGTGGCACATTCACGCTTTGGCAAAGGCACTAAATGGTCAGTTATTCCTGGGTCGATGTCGTGGCGGTCGCGTTCTTCGCGATCGAATGGACGACTTATGCGATCACGCTGGAGCAGTCGGCCTATGGCCGCGACAGCCTGTCGTCACGGATGCATGTCTACCGCGAGGTCTGGATCCGCCGGCTACTGGAACGCGACGTTCGTATCGTCGATACCCACATCATGACCTCGCTGCAGAACGGCACCGCCTGGTTCGCCTCCACCACGCTGATCGCGATTGGCGGCGCGCTGGCGCTGCTGCGCGCCACCAACGAGGTGGTGCCGATGCTGCAGAGCCTGCCTATCTTCTTCGACGCCTCGCCGGCGCTGTGGGAAATCAAGTGCCTCGGCCTGGTGCTGATTTTCGTCTATGCGTTTTTCAAGTTCGCCTGGTCGTACCGGCTGTTCAACTACGTCGCGATCCTGATCGGCGCGATGCCGCTGGCCGCCGAGCGAGACACGCCGGAGGCAGAGAAGCATGTGATGCGAACGGTGCGAATGTTCGGCGCAGCCGCGCGCCACTTCAACCGCGGCCAGCGTGCGTTCTTCTTTGCGCTCGGCTATCTCGGCTGGTTTCTCAGCCCCTGGGTGTTCCTGGTCACCACCGCTGCCGTGGTGACCGTGACGTGGCGACGCCAGTTCGCCTCCAACGCGTGGCGGGCGATGGAGCCATAGCGATCGTTTTACACCTCTCCCATAGGGAGAGGTCGGATGTTTGAGCGAAGCGAGAACATCCGGGTGAGGGGTTACGGACTATCGAGAGCGCACAGCCCCCTCACCCGGATTGCTCCGCAATCCGACCTCTCCCCGGTGGGGAGAGGTTTTGAGCGTCGCGGTCGGAGACGAGCCATAGATCAGCCGGCGAAATCCTGCGGCGTGAAGGGGACGTCGAGCACCTTCCACTCGTCGTATTTGTCAGCGGGCAGCATCGCGTAAGGCTGGCACTTCTGCAGCGCCTGCATCGCGGCCTGCATCAGGAGTGGACCTTTCATCGAGGCACTGGCCTCGATCAGCGTCGGCGCCATTGTCAGGCTGCCATCCGGCGCAAAGAACGCGCGCAGCACGATCCGCACCTTGTCGGTGCGCGCCACCTCGGCCGGCAGCTTCGAACAGGATCGCAGATGGCGGCGGAACGCGGCGATATCCAGCGGCTCGATGTCCGCCTTGTCGGTCGCCAGCGCCCCGCCATTGCCGTCCGGCAGGCCGAGCTGCACGCCGTATTTGACCGTGATGTCAGGCTCGACCGTCGGTGATGCGGCCTGTGCCGGGGCCGGCGGCGGCGGCTGCAGTGCCGCCTGCTGCTGCATCGGCGCGGGCGGGCTCGCCGGCTTCGGCGGTTCGGCCGGCGGCGCGGCGGCGGCAGCCGCCCTCTGCTGCGCGGCCGGCGTCGGAGGCGGTTTCTGCGCGACCGGCTGCTGCGTTTTGCTTTCATCGAGCGTCGGCTTGTCCAGATCCGGCAGCCTGAACTCCGGCGTCGGCGGCGGCGGCTTGGGCGGCTCGGCCGCAGGTGTCGGCATTTCCGCTGCCTTTTCGACCGCAGCCACCTGTTCGGGCGTCACGACATCGACGGCGATGTTCGCCGTCACCGACGGATCGAACGGTCGCGCGTCGGCGAAGAAGACACTCACCGCCAAAGCGATGTGACCGATCACCGAAAGGGCGACGGCCGCGCGGATCAGGTGCCGTGGTTCCATGGCGATCAAATGGGTCTCTGCAACGCAACGCTGGGGGACAACCATAACGCCGGTGACCGCACTGTACCACGCCTTGCGCAGGCCGGGACGATGCGGCATGGCATGGAGATGTCCGAACCCCGATCCCCCGATTCCCCGACCGCCGCTTCCACCCTGGAAGACTCCATCCTCGATGTGCTGTCGCGCGGCACCGGCACGCTGAGCGCGCCCGAGATTGCCCATGCCATCACGCCGGAGGGCGACTGGCACTCGCTGTTGATGCCGATCCGCCGCGCGGCGGTGCAATTGGCGCTGGCCGGACGGCTGGTGATCTACCGCAAGGGCAAGCCGGCCGATCCCAACGACTTCCGCGGCGTCTACCGCCTCGGCCTGCCGCGGCAGGACTGAGCCGTCATCGCTTGACCGGCCCCGGATACAGCGCCGAGCTGCGGCCCGTCAGCCAGTAACCGAGCAGCCCCGTCCATTCGTGAATCGCGGTGTCGGTGCGCGACAGGCCGGCCGGCAGCGTGTCGAACGGCATCCCGGCAGCGACCCAGCCGCGGGTACGCCAGTCCACCGGATAGGCCTCGACGTCGAAGCCGGCGGCCCGGAACGCGCCGATCGAGCGCGGCATGTGGAAGGCCGAGGTCACCAGCAGCCAGCGCTCGCCGGGCTTCGGCATCAACATGCGCCGCGTGAAAACGGCGTTCTCGTCGGTGGTGCGCGAACCGCCTTCCAGCGTGATGCGATCCGCGGCAACGCCGAAACGCTCAAGCCATTCGCCGGCAATCGGCGCCTCCGGGAGACCGTTCTCGATCAGGTTGCCGCTGCCGCCCGAAAACACGATCCGCGCCTTGGGAAAGCGTTTTGCCAATTCAACCGCGCCGGTCATGCGCTCGTTGGCGCTATTCATCTCGACCATGCCGCGCGCGGCCGATGTCTCCTGGTCGATCGCGCCGCCCAGCACGATGATGCCGTCGGGATCCCGGCCATCCGCCTGCCACGCCGGAAACCGCTCCGTCAGCGTCAGCATCAGGACGTTGCCGGCCGGCGAATAGCCGAACACCAGCAGCAGCAGGATGCCGAAGGTCAGCGTCAGCGATCCCGACCGCTGGCGTTGCAGCAGCAACAAAAGCGCCCCGATCGCGCAGACCACGGCGATCGCATTGGACGGCGTCGCGAAGAAGCCGAGGATTTTCGACAGCGAGAAGAACATCGGATCGGCCAATTGGTGAAAGACCGCCCTGCATGGGCGATCGGCGCCACAAGATCAACCGGACGCGTCAGTCCCATTTCGGCGCGAAGCCGAAATCGGTGAGCCGTCCGCCATCATTGGCCAGTGCCGAAATCTCAGCCATCTCGGCGTCATCTAGCGTGAAATCGAAGATCTCGATGTTCTCGGACAATCGCTCGATCTTCGAGCTCCGCGGAATCGCTACCACGTCCTGCTGCACCAGCCAGCGCAGGCAGACCTGGGCTGCTGACTTGCGATGCGCCGCACCGATCCGCGTCAGCACCGCGTCGGACTTGATGTGGCCCTTGGCGATCGGGCTGTAGGCGACCAGCGCCATGCCGGCCTTCGCGCAGGCGTCGCGCACCTTGGTCTGGTCGAGATAGGGATGATACTCGACCTGGTCGCACACCAGCGGCTGCGGACACAGCGCCACCGCTTCCTCGATCAGCCCCACGGTGAAGTTGGACACGCCGATGTGCCGGGCCAGGCCCAGCTCCTTGGCATGCGCCAGCGCGCCGAGCGTCTCAGCGAGAGGCACATGCGCGTTGGGCCAGTGAAGCAGCAACAGATCGACGTCGGACATCCGCAGCCGGACCAGGCTCTCCTTGGCGGAGCGCAACAGATCGTTCGGCGCAAAATGCGTGGTCCAGACCTTGGTGGTGACGAAGACGTCGTCGCGCTTCACATGCGAGGAGCGCAAGCCTTCGCCGACCTCGCGCTCGTTCTCATAGACCTGCGCGGTGTCGATATGGCGATAGCCGAGCCGCAGCGCCTGCTCGACGACGCGCGCGCAGACCCGGCCGCGCAATTCCCAGGTCCCGAGCCCGATGGACGGAATGCGCGCGCCGTTGGCTTCGACGTAAAGCATGGGGGCCTCCTGCTACTTAAGCCCGAACCATAGCGTAGCGATGCCGAGGAAGGAAAAGAACCCGACGACGTCGGTCACGGTGGTCACGAAGGTGCCGGACGCCACCGCCGGATCGGCCTTGACCTTCTCCAGCACCATCGGGATCAGGATGCCGCCCAGCGCGCCGGCGACCATGTTGACCAGCATCGCGAGCCCGATCACGACGCCGAGCGCCGGGATCTTGAACCAGGCCACCGCGGCGATGCCGGTAATCACCGCGAAGGCGATGCCGTTCATCAGACCGACGAGGCCTTCGCGGATGACGATGCGGCTGGCATTGTTGGAGGTCAGTTGCCGCGTCGCCAGCGCGCGCACCGCCACTGTCATGGTCTGCGTCGCCGCATTGCCGCCCTGGCTGGCCACGATCGGCGCCAGCACCGCGAGCGCGACCATCTGTTCGAGCTGGCCCTCGAACAGGCCAAGCACCGAGGAGGCCAGAAACGCGGTGGCGAGATTGATGATCAGCCAGTTGAAGCGGCCCTTGGCGATCGACCAGAAATTGTCGGACAATTCTTCGTCGGAGGTGACGCCGCCCAGCGCTTTGAGGTCCTCGTCGGCCTCCTCCTCGATGACGTCGACGACGTCGTCGATCGTAATGACGCCGACAAGACGGTTGTCGATATCGACCACCGGGGCCGCGACCAGATTATATTTGCCGAACAGCCGCGCCACCTCCTCCTGGTCGTCATTGACAGAGACGCGGCGGCGGTCCTCGTCGATCAGGTCGGCGAGCGGGATCGGGCGCCGCGACCGCAGCAGCGCATCGAGCGACACCGCGCCCTGCCAGCGCTGCCACTGATCGACGGCATAGATTTCATAGAACCGGTCCGGCAGGTCCGGGGTTTCGCGCATGTAGTCGATGGCCTGGCCGACGTTCCAGTCCGGCGGCACCGAGATAAAATCGGTCTGCATCCGCCGGCCGGCCGAATTTTCCGGGTAGTCCAGGCTGCGCTCCAGCGCGACGCGCTCGGACGGCGGCAGCTTGTCGAGGATCTCGTCCTGGTCTTCCTCGTCCATGCCCTCGAGCAACTCGACGGCATCGTCGGAATCCAGCTCGCGGACGCCCTCGGCGACGGTCGCGGGTTCCAGCTCCTCGAGCAGTTCCTCGCGCACGGAATCATCGACTTCGTTGAGCGCCGAGAAGTCGAAATCGTCACCGGTCAGCTCGATCAGGCTGACGCGGTCGTGAGGCTGTAGCGCCGAGACCAGGTCGCCGAGATCGGCCTCGTGCAGTTCGCCGACGATCTCCTTGAGGAAGGCGGTATCGACGGATTCGATCGCCTTGGCGACGATCTCGACGAACTCCGCGCGCAGCTCGCCTTCGGCGTCGCGCATCGGATGGCGGTCGAGCGCCGACATCGCTGCGGGGTCGGCGAGCTCCAGATTATCGGCCATGCCGTCCCTCGCCTGTTTAAATTTTGATGTCAGACCCGACGCATCTTGCAACGAAATGCGCTATCCAGCGATATCGGTTGAATCCGGACCTGCATGAGGCATTACCCAATGGGCAATGCACCGCGCAATCGGAAATGTGCGGCTCGCTCGATCAGCGGCCGGGAAAGTGTTGGGAACGTGTTGTTGAAGGCTGCCGTCGTCGCGCTGATTGCCAGCACCGTTGTGGCCCAGGCTGCCGCGTGTCCCCGGCCCGACAAAGGCGGCACCGCCCGGGTGCTGACGGTCGATCCAGCAGCCTATCCCCGCGTTGGCCTGCAGAGCTTCGCGCAAACGCTGCCGCTGCAGGATCGCGAGGTGGTGCTGACCTTCGACGACGGTCCGAACCCGGCCACGACGAGCAGGATCCTCGATGCGCTGAAGGCCGAATGTATGCAGGCGACGTTCTTCCTGATCGGGCAGAACGCGGTCGCGCATCCCGCGCTGGTGAAGCGGATCGCGGCCGAGGGCCACAGCATCGGGCATCACTCCTTTGCGCACCCCAATCTCGGCCTTGTCAGTCATGCCGAGGCCGTCGCGCAGATCGACCGTGGCATCAGTGCCGACGAGCTGGCCCTGAACGGCCGCGCCACCACGGTGCCGAGTACGCCATTTTTCCGCTTCCCGTACTTCCAATCGACGCCGGCGCTGCTCGACGTGCTGCAGTCGCGCGGAATAGCCGTGTTCGGCGCCGATTTCTGGGCCAGCGACTGGAACAAGATGACGCCCGATCAGGAACAGGCGCTGGTAACCGGGCGGCTGAAGGTCGCGGGCCGCGGCATTATCCTGTTCCACGATACAAAGGCGCAAACCGCCGCGATGATGCCTGATTTCCTGCGCTATCTCCGCGAGAACCACTACCGGGTTGTGCATGTCGTCGCATCGGTGCCGCGCCAGTCCGCCGGCCCGGTGACGCCGAAGTGACCGCAGGTTAAGCCGGCGTTCACCCTGTTGCCCCTACTTTCCTTTTTGATTTCAATACATTTGGTGTGTGGATGGCTTGTGCCTCATTTCGAGTAACCGCCCTGGTGGGCTTCGGCCTGCTCGGCTTCGCGGGCTCGTCCGCTCAGGCCGCCAACTGCCCCGGCAATCCCGACGCGCTCGGCACCTCCCGGACCATCGTCGTCGATCCCCGCGAGCATCCGCGGATCGGCACCATGCAGTATTCGAAAACGCTGCCGCTGGAAGACCACGAGGTGGTGCTGACCTTCGATGATGGCCCGATCCCGAAACACAGCAACGCCATTCTGGCGATTCTGGCCCAGCAGTGCATCAAGGCGACGTTCTTCGAGGTCGGCCGCATGGCGCAGGAACATCCGGAAGGCGTGCGCAAGCTGATCGCCGCCGGCCACAGCGTCGGGACCCACACGCAAAACCATCCGCTGACCATGAACCGGCTGCCGATCGAAGCCGCACAAAAGGAAATCGACGACGGTATCGCCTCGGTGACGGCGGCGCTCGGCGATCCCGCGCTGCTGTCGCCATTCTTCCGGGTCCCCGGACTGTTGCGGGCGGGCATCGTCGAGGACTATCTGGCGTCCAGGGGCATCCAGACCTGGAGCGCCGATTTCCCCGCCGACGACTGGCGCCACGTCTCGTCCACGACCGTGCATGACCTTGCGATCTCGCGCCTCAAGGCCAAGGGCAAGGGCATCCTGCTGCTGCACGACATCCAGCCGCGCACGGTCGCCGCCCTGCCCGGCATTCTTGCCGACCTGAAAGCCGGCGGCTTCCGCATCGTCCATGTGGTAGCCGCGACGGCCACGCTGCCGAAGACCCCGACGACGCCGCAGCAGTGGCAGATGTATCCGACCTCGCCGACGGTTGCGATTTCGCGCTGGCAGAAGGTGCCCTCCTTCGCCTACGCGCATCTCGACATGCTGCCGGCGCCGGCGATGTCCGCCTCCGACCAGACGCTGTCGTTTCCGGAAACCCGCCGCCGCCTCCGCGGCGAAGCCCCGCTCACCGCGCCATGGCCGCGTGAACTGTCGTTGCAGGCAATGACCGCCCGGGCGACTCTGCCGGTACCGTCAAAGAGCCTGTTCGAAATCATGGAGCGTCGCAGCGCGCCGATCACGGCGCTGGTGCGGCTGCCGCATCATGCCCAGGGGCAGCAGGGCTCCGACGCCGTGGCCCGACCGATCACGATCGAGGCCAGCGCGGCCCGCCGCGCCATTCCCGGCAGCATGCCAGTGACGCAGCCGGGCCTGCAGCCGGGTCCGCACGCCTTCCGCTAGCGCGGTCAGGACACGATCTTGGCTATGCACAGCACCACGATGATCCCGAGGAACAGCAGGTCGATATAGGACTTAATCTCGCCGGCCTGGCGCTGTTCGACCACTTCCTTGACGATCAGCTTGCGCGAGGCCACCGCCGACGGCCCTTCCAGCGACAGCCCGCCAAGACGGCGGGTCTCCAGCTCCAGCCGCTCGATGCACTTGAAGAAGTAGAACGTGCGCAGCGCCGACACCGCGCGCATCACCGCATAGGCCAGCACCAGCGCCGCGATAATGGTGCGCTGCTGATATTCGGCGATAAAGTTCAGGCTGAAATAGACCAGCGCCAAAAACGCGAAGTTGGACGTAAAACGATAGGCATAGCTGAGAAATTTCATGGTCGCTCCGGCCCATCAAGGCGATCCGCGGGCCATCCGCGGCGTCGCGGCGTTGCTAGCTTGAACTCGTTACCGAGGCTTGAAGGTATTATACGGCATGTAGCGTAACGCCCACTTGTGCACGGTTCTATCGCCGCCGGCCTGTCTCGTCTGCCATTATTGCGTCACGTCCCGGCTGACCCCGATCCAGAGTAGCACCATGTCCGAAACGTCTGCGAGCCATATCGAGCCCGGCAGCACAGCCTTCCACCGGTTACGGCTGCGGATGCGCCTTCTTTATGAGGGCCGCGATGCGCAGACCCGCTGGTTTCTCTATGGATTGCTGGCGTTCGATTTCGTCTCGATGCTGTTCATCATCGCGACCTCGTTCCTGCCGCGCAGCGACATGATCCGCGCGGTAGACCTCGGCTTCGGCGTCATCTTCCTGATCGAATTCGCGGCGCGCTTCATGGCGATCCGGCGGCCGCTGCGCGAATTGCTGCGCTTCACCACCTGGACCGATGTCGCCGTGATCGGCTCGCTGCTGGCGTCCGCCAGCGGCGAGGCGGCCGGCTTCCTGCGCGTGCTACGCACGCTGCGGCTGCTGCGCACCTTCAGCGTGGTCCAGCATCTGCGCCGCGACAGCCCGCTGTTTCGCCGCCACGAGGACCTGATCACCGCGCTGGCCAATCTGTCGGTGTTCATTTTCGTGATGACCGGCGTGGTCTACGAGACCCAGCGCCACAGCAATCCGCAGATCGTCAACTATGCCGACGCGCTGTATTTCACGGTCACGGCGCTCACCACCACCGGCTTCGGCGACATCACCCTGCCCGGCACCATGGGCCGGCTGATCACCGTGGCGATCATGATCTTCGGGGTGACGCTGTTCCTGAACCTGGCGCGCGTGCTGTTCAGCCCGGCCAAGGTGCGATTCCGCTGCCCGGACTGCGGATTGCAGCGCCACGACGCCGACGCGGTCCACTGCAAGGCCTGCGGAAAACTGCTGAACATCCCGGATGAAGGGCTTGTGTGACCCGACCCGGAGTTCACACCAGAAATTTCAATTATATCAATGTGATGAGGTGTGTGGTGCGCTCGGAGGGACTCGAACCCCCACCCTGTTACGGACTGCCACCTCAAGGCAGCGCGTCTACCAATTCCGCCACGAGCGCTAAAGAGTCCGGCGAGGGCTTTCGCCAACCGGATCAACCGGCGCCGATGTAACAAAACAATGATGGGGGGACAAGGCCCGATGCGAGATTGCCGCCACCTATCTGTGTTCAGAGGTCCTGGGCAGCATCTGCTTGACTTCGACCGCGATCCGGTTGCGGTTGACCTGCACGACGCCGGAGGCGATCGGCAGGTTGTTGGCGAGGATTTTCACCTCGTCCTGCTCGCTGGCGTCGAGTTCAATGATGGCGCCGCGGCTGAGCCGCATCACCTGATGCACAGGCATCGAGGTGGTCCCGAGGACCACCATGATGTCGACCGTAATTTTATCGAGGGTTGGCACGCGGGCCCCGCAGTCACAGATGCAAGATTGCACTAAATTCGACATCACCATCTTATGGTTACCCAATGGTTAACGACCGAAACACCCTCGATATCCAGCCGTTTTTACGCGGCGATGACGGCCCCGCGGTGGAATGGCGGGTGTCGGACACGCCGATTCCCTATCCCGAAGCTGTCGCGGAGATGGAATCGCGCGCCGCTTCCATCGCCGACGGCACCGCGCCGGAACTGGTCTGGCTGCTCGAACATCCGCCGCTGTACACCTCCGGCACATCGGGCAAGCCCGGCGATCTGCTGGATGCACGTTTTCCGCTGTTCGAGACCGGCCGCGGCGGCCAGCTGACCTATCACGGCCCCGGCCAGCGCATCGCCTATGTGATGCTCGACCTCAAGGCGCGGCGGCCGGACGTGCGCGCTTACGTCGCCTCGCTGGAGCAATGGATCATCCGGACGCTCGCCGCCTTTAACGTCCGCGGCGAGCGCCGCGAGGACCGCGTCGGCGTCTGGGTGACCCGGCCCGACAAGGGTGATGGCCATGAGGACAAGATCGCCGCGATCGGCGTCCGGCTGCGGCGCTGGGTGTCGTTTCACGGCATCTCGATCAATGTCGAACCGGACCTCGGCCATTTCCAGTCGATCGTGCCCTGCGGCATTGTCGATCCGCGCTTTGGGGTCACCAGCGTGGTCGATCTCGGCCTGCCGGTGAGCATGGAAGATATCGACGTCGCATTGCGGCAGGCGTTCGGCGAGGTGTTCGGTGAAACCGGCACGCGTGTGCCGGAAACGCTGGTGTAAGCGCGCGGTTGTCCTTTGTTAGTCTCTCCTGTTCCGGGAAAGATGAAGATCCGCACTCGCGGCAAATTCCGATCTGAATGTCAAACAGCCGAGCGGTCTCGTTCTCGCGGCGCCAGTGGCGTCCGAGCTGTGAGCAGTTCTCCCCTCCAGACATGAGGGGAGCGGCGCGCCGTCAGGCGCGGTTGTGGTGGTTGGGACGCGGTCCATCTTGCGATGGATCGCGGCGCCTGCGGGCGCGCCACCGCGGTGGTTTTTGGCCGGGGGACCGTGCTTCCGGGGACCTGGTGCGGTTCGGGCCTCAGCCCGCGCCCGGCGGTTTCCCGCCGTCACCTATCCCGCGTCCAGCCGACAAAGAGCGGCAGAGCCCCGTAATAGGCCCGGACGGCGACCCCCGGCCTCCCGGGGTGTGCTTGCGAGGCACACGCGCAGGACACCGCCTCCGGCTCCACTATCAGACGCCTCATGACAGCGCCCCTCGTCGAACCGGACAAGAGGACTATATGCCGCTATAGGATTTTTGTCAATTGACGGCGCAACCGCCGTCAGAGCGTCGGCAGCACCGAGAAATCTTCGCCGGCGTTCCGGAGGTTCAGCATGTCGGCGCCGGCCTCCGTCGCCGCGACCGTATCGACGCGCGCGTGGCTCGGGCCGCGGCGACAGTGCTCGATCATCTGCTCGACGATATCGACAGGCCCTGCGAGCACCGCCTCGACGCTCCCGTCGCGGCGATTGCGGACCCAGCCTTCGAGGCCGAGGCCGTCGGCGGTGTGGGCAACCCATGCGCGATAGCCGACGCCCTGCACGCGACCGCGGATCGTGACGTGCCGGATCGTATCGCTCATGGCTTGCTCAATCCCAGAAATTCGCCGTAGCGCTGCCGCACCAACGCGGCGCGCGTCACCCAGTCGAGCAAGCACCTCGTAGGCGCGCGCCCGTGCGTTAGATCAACAATTGACCAAACAGAAAAATTTTCCTTATGTCTCAACTTCATATGTCAGCGAATTCGACGGCCGGTGAACATCATGTTGGAACTAGGTGCGATAGTAAATCTGCCGCTCAGAGACGTTTGGTCCGGAGAGGCTACGCATTTTACGCCATGGCTTGCGCAAAACTTAGACGTATTAGCCCAAAAGTTGGGGATGGATCTCGAATTAGAAAGCACGGAAGCATCTGCGGGAGATTTTTCTGCTGACATTATAGCGAGAGACCTCTCTACAAATCATCTGGTGGTTATTGAAAATCAGTTTGGGAACACAGACCATCGCCACTTAGGGCAATTAATCACGTATTCTTCTGTCCTCGGTGCAGGTGTTGTCGTTTGGATTGCTGAGAGCATTCGATCGGAGCACAAATCCGCGATAGATTTCCTAAACCAGAATTTAAAGGAGAGCCTCAGGTTATACGCTTTAGAAGCCTCGGTCATACGGATTGACAACTCGAAGCCGGCCTTCGTGCTGAGCGTCGTATCGCGACCGACGGAAGTTGCAGCCACGACGCCAGAGGGCGCACAACCGATTTCCGAAACACGTGAAAGATACAGAGAATATTTTCAAGCTCTCATCGACGAGCTTCGCGAAAAGCACCATTTCACTAATGCAAGAGCTGGACAGCCGCAAAACTGGTACACTTTTGCCTCCGATAATTCGCGAATTTATAAGTATGGCACCAGCTTTGCCAACGGCGATCGAGTCCGCGTAGAGACCTACCTCGACTGCGGAGACAAAGGTAAGAACGAGCGACTTTTTGATTGCCTTTACAGTCAAAAGGAGGAGATAGAAAACGAGTTCGGCTCGACCTTGAGCTGGGAGCGCCTCGACGAGAAAAGAGCCTGCCGTATCGCCACATATCACGATGGTGGTATTGATGCGGACTCCGAAGAACTTCTAAAGATTCAGCAGTGGGCAATCTTAAGTATGTTGAAGTTCAAATCTGTTTTTCCTGCTCGCATTGAAAAGTGCCTTAAGCAGATTGACAGTTCAGAGCCCCCGATATCCTACGCTTAAGTCAGCCACGCCGTGATAGGATGCCGTCGCGGCGGTTGCGGACCCAGCCTTCTAGGCCGAGGTCGTCAGCGGTGTGGGCAACCCATGCGCGATAGCCGACGCCCTGCACGCGGCCCTTGACGGTGACGTGCCGGATCGTATCGCTCATGATTTCTTCAGGCCGAGGAAGTCGCCGCCGCGCTGCTTCACCAAGGCTGCGCGCGTCACCCAGTCCAGCAGATCCGACGACGCCAGACCAGGCAGATCCTTTGGCGCTACGCCATCGCGGATCGCCGTCAGCGTGGCGAACACCGCCTGCGTCGCCGCGGCGATCGGCGCGTGGCCCTGCACGGCAATGCGGACGCGCTGGCGGGCGAGGAAGTCCCAATCGGTGATGTCGTCGGTCAATCCGCCCAGCACGATCGGAAGCGTCGTCGCCGCGGCAATGGTTTCGAGTTCGGCCCGCGTCTTTACGCCGGTGAACATCAGCGCGTCGGGGCTCTGCGCCTCATAGGCCCGCGCTCGCGCGATGGCGTCGTCGATAGAGGCGATGGAGGCAGCGCCGGTGCGTGCCACGATCACCAGCGAAGAATCGCGCCGCGCCTCGAGCGCGGCCCTGATCTTGCCTACGCCTTCCTGCAGCGCAATCAGTTGCGGCTTCGCCTCGCCATAGGCGGCCGGAAGCTGCGTGTCCTCGATGGTCAGGCCGGCGGCGCCCGCCATCTCCAATTCCTGCACGGTGCGGCGGACGTTCATGGCATTGCCGTAGCCATGATCGGCATCGACCAGCACCGGCAACGCCGCGGCGCGCGACATCCGCCGCATCTGCTCGGCCAGCTCGGACAGCGTGATCAGTGCGATATCGGGATCGCCGAGCACCGCGAGCGAGGCCGCGGAGCCACCGAACATGCCGACCTCGAAGCCGATATCCTCCGCGATGCGCACCGAAATCGCGTCATAGACCGAAGCCGGACGCAGGCATTGCGAGCCCGACAGGATCGCGCGCAGTGCCTCGCGACGGGTACGGAAGGTCATGCGAATTCCAGGATCAGCGCGTCGACCGCGAGCGTCGCGCCGGCCGTGGCGTGGATCTTCTTGACGATGCCGTCGCGCTCGGCGCGCAGCACGTTCTGCATCTTCATCGCCTCCACGACGGCGAGCGTCTCGCCGGCCTTGATGTCCTGTCCCTCGGTGACGGCGATCGACACCACCAGGCCCGGCATCGGGCACAGCAGCTTCTTGCCGGTGTCGGCCTTGACGCCGACCGGCATCAGCCGCGCCGACGCGGCCTCAGCCTCGGTGAACACGTTGACCGCGACCTCATAGCCTTGATGCGCAAGGCGAATGCCGTTGGGGATCGGCCGCACTTGCATGGCCACCGGATGGCCGTCGATGTTGCCTTCCCAGACCGGCTGCCCCGGCGTCCAGGTCGAGGCAATCAGGTGCGCGGTGCCGACGCTGCCATCGCGCGCGACGAAGCGTACGGCAATGCCGAAATCCTCGCGCGCCACCTCCAGCACGATCTCCTCGCGCTCCAGCCACACCGCGCGGCGGCCGGCACGGAGCACCGGACGGCCGGTTAGCTGGCCGGAAATCTGCCGCTTGCGCTCGCCGATCACATGGTCGATGGCCGCGCCCACCGCAGCGATGCGGCGCGCCACCTCGCCCTCCGGCTTGCGCGCGGCAAAGCCCTTGGGGAATTCCTCGGCGATGAAGCCGGTGGAGAGATTCCCCTCGCGCCAGCGCGGGTGGCTCATCAAGGCCGACAGGAACGGAATATTGTGGCGGATGCCGTCGATATAGAAGGCATCGAGCGCGTGCGATTGCGCCTCGATGGCGGCGGCGCGCGACGGCGCGTGCGTGACCAGCTTGGCGATCATCGGATCGTAATAGATCGAGATCTCGCCGCCCTCCTGCACGCCGGTGTCGTTACGCACGGTGATGCCGTCGACGCGGCTCTCGGCGGGCGGACGGTACTTCACCAGACGGCCGATGGAGGGCAGGAAGTTGCGGAACGGGTCCTCGGCATAGACGCGGGATTCCACCGCCCAGCCGGTCAGCGTGACATCCTTCTGCGCCATCTGCAGCTTCTCGCCGGCGGCCACGCGGATCATCTGCTCCACCAGATCGACGCCGGTGATTAGTTCGGTGACGGGATGCTCGACCTGCAGACGGGTGTTCATCTCCAGGAAGTAGAAGCTCTTATCCTGGGCGGCGACGAATTCCACCGTGCCGGCGGAATCGTAGTTCACGGCCTTGGCCAATGCGACCGCCTGCTCGCCCATTTTCCGCCGGGTGGTTTCGTCCAGCAAGGGCGACGGGGCCTCCTCGATGACCTTCTGGTTGCGGCGCTGGATCGAGCATTCGCGCTCGCCGAGATAGATCACGTTGCCGTGCTTGTCGCCGAGCACCTGGATCTCGATGTGCCGGGGATCGACGATGAACTTTTCGATGAACACGCGGTCGTCGCCGAACGAGGACTTCGCCTCGGCGGTTGCCAGGCCGAAGCCCTCCTCGACTTCAGAGGTCGAGTACGCGATCCGCATGCCCTTGCCGCCACCGCCGGCGGAGGCCTTGATCATCACGGGATAGCCTATCTCGTCGGCGATCTTGATGGCGTGCTTGCCGTCGGTGATGACGCCGAGATGGCCGGGCACGGTGGAGACGTTGGCCTTGGCCGCCGCCTTCTTGGATTCGATCTTGTCCCCCATCGCGGCGATGGCGCCCGGGTTGGGGCCGATGAACACGATTCCGGCGGCTTCCAGCGCACGCGGAAACGCTTCGCGCTCCGACAGGAAGCCGTAGCCGGGATGCACAGCCTCGGCGCCGGTCTTGCGGCAGGCCTCGATGATCTTCTCGATCAGCAAATAGCTTTCACTGGCCGCCGGCGGGCCGATCAGCACGGCCTCGTCGGCCATCGCGACATGCAGCGCGTCACGGTCGGCCTCGGAATAGACCGCGACGGTCTGGATGCCCATGCGGCGGGCGGACTTGATGATGCGGCAGGCGATCTCGCCGCGATTGGCGATCAGGATACGTTTGAACATGGGATGTTACTTGCCACCTTTGAGCGGGGTCCGGCCGAGCGGGCTGACGCAATCTGGCACGCGGGAGCGGCTGTCACAATTCGGCAGACGACGAAAAGGTCGCGGCAGCAACGGACCGACCGCGGACTTTCTTGAGGCGGAATTTGCCATGCGTTCCCCTGTCATCTGATTGGGCAGACCAACCGATCTGCCATCCCGGCTTTCGCCCAAATTCGCCCTCCCCGCAACCGGATTTTGCGACGCGGCAGGGTCGCGCCAACGACCTCGCTCACCTCCCATGCGCCGCATAAACGAAAAAGGCGGGCCGAAGCCCGCCGTCGTCAAATTCGTGAGAACTGGCCTTAACTTACATGCCGATGTCGAACACCTTCGGCAAGCCGGCCATCGGCAGCGTCGCGGCGCCGACGATGGTCGCCACCAGGGTCATCAGCGTGCGGTTGTTGACGCGCTTGCCGCGCATCTGGGCGGAGATCCATTCCAGCACTTCGATGTTGACGCCGACGGCGCGGGTCGGCGCCCAGCTCTCGATTGCCGTATCCGGCGACAGCGCGACGGTGCGCGACGGCACCGGCAGGCCGGAGGCGGACGCGGCGTGGTGCACGACTGCCTTGGCGAACAGATCGTCGAACGCGCCTTCATCGCTGCGTTCGGCGGCGGCTTCGTTGATGGCGAACAACGTCTCGGCTTCGGCGCGGCTGACCGGCTCGCTGGCGACCCCGGCGGCGGTGAGGATGCGCGCACACCAGGCGGCGTCATCGGCATCGAGGGCACGGGAATAATGGATACGGCCGCGGGTGGTCGGTCCCTCACCGGTGATGACCCCATCGCGCACGATGGCGAGGGCCTGCGCCGCGCTGCGGCGGTCAAGGATCTCGGAGGTCTCGATGGCGCCGGCGACGGCGGCTGCGGGGGCGGTCAACATGGGGTCCTGCTCTTCTCTCTCGTTCTGAAGCCCAGCAATTCCATGCAGGACCTAACACTTCGTTAATAATCGTTCCCGTAGTTGCGCGCGTCGCATGAGGTTGCTTGTTTGTTACGCCGCGTCGCGTTCCGGTTCATCGGTGTCGCAACGCGGTCGGGCGGGATTGGGCCGGCCTCGCGGCAACTTCGCGGCGGCGAACGCTTAAACGTGAAGGTGATCGTTTTGTCGCAGGGGCAGCACGCGAAACAATTTGCCCACCAACCCGCTGCACAAAGAACGTGTTGTGCCTTTTTCCGGGCGGTGTTCCTTTCCGCGCCGACGTTGCCTATAAGTCGGCTGCCAAGTTCATCTTCAACTTGAATGACATGAGGCCGACCTATGACCCTGCAAATTGGCGCCGTGGCGCCTGACTTCGAAGCCGAGACCACTGCCGGCCGCATCAAATTCCACGACTGGATCGGCGACAGCTGGGCGATGCTGTTCTCGCATCCGAAGGACTTCACCCCCGTGTGCACCACCGAGCTCGGCGCGCTGGCCAAGCTACAGCCGGAGTTCGACCGTCGCGGCGTCAAGCTGATCGGGCTCAGCGTCGATCCCGTCACCAAGCACTCGCTGTGGGTCGAGGACATCAAGGAGACGCAAGGGTACGGCCCGACCTTCCCGATGATCGGCGACACCGACCTCAACGTCTCCAAGCTCTATGACATGCTGCCGGCCGCCGTCTCCGGCGACGCCAACAGCCGCACCGCCGCCGACAACGCCACCGTGCGCAACGTGTTCGTGATCGGCCCGGACAAGAAGATCAAGCTGGTGCTGGTCTATCCGATGACCACCGGCCGCAACTTTGCGGAGATCCTGCGCGTGATCGACTCGTTGCAGATGACCGCCAAGCACCGCGTCGCCACCCCGGCCGACTGGCAGCAGGGCGAGGACGTCATCATCGCCGGCTCCGTCACCGACGAGGAAGCCAAGACGATCTATCCCGACGGCTGGAAAGCGCCGAAGCCGTATATCCGGATCGTGCCGCAGCCGAAGTAATTGCGGCGCATGGTCAAGAGAAAGGGCGCCCTGCCGATGCGGGGCGCCCTTTTTCATGTGCTGGTAGGGTGGGCAAAGCCGACGGGCGCGCAGCGCGCGACGGCGTGCCCACCACCATGATGAGGCGTGGACAGCTGGTGGGCACGCCGCAAGGGCGCCTTTGCCCACCCTACCCTGTCATCAAATCTTCGAGCTCACCCAGTTGGCCAGCAGCAGGCCGAGCGTCGCCGTCGTCGCCGTGACGAAGGTGCCCCAGCTGATATCGACGATGACGACGGGCCAGGTCCAGTGCTTGAGGAGCGCCAGGGCCGTCAGCTCGAAGGTCGCATAGCAGAACAAGCCGAACAGCGCGCCATACACCAGGGTCGACTGCCAGGTCGCGTCCGGTGAGCCGTTCACGAAGACCAGGATGCCGACGATGTAGAGACAGTAGAACAGAACCGCAGGCGCCATGCGGACCGGGCCCAGCATGTCGCCGACCTGCGACGAGAAGAACCCCTTGGCGATGGTGCCCAGGAAGAACAGGTCCAGCGGCAGCATGACGATGAATGTTGCCAAATAGAGAATTGCGTATCGCTTCACGACGACCTCCGGAATGTGCTTGAGCGCAAGGGACTGACTAGTTACGCACCAACAGAAACATGGTTGCAAGATACCGCAGGTATTTGAACCCTGATCGAATGTCGGAGTCGCGTGTTACATCAGAAACATGACCGATTCCTCCCCCCATATCGTCTGGTTTCGCGACGACCTTCGCCTGTCCGATCATCCTGCCCTTCATGCTGCGTCGATGAGCGGCGCGCCGGTGATCTGTCTCTATGTGCTCGACGAGGTCAGCACGGCACTCGCGCCGACCGCCCGGCCGATCGGCGGCGCCACGCGCTGGTGGCTGGCGCAATCGCTCCGTACGCTTGAGGCCAGCCTGAAACGCATCGGCGGCACGCTGGTGCTGCGCCGCGGCGCAGCGGCCGACATGATCGCGGCCGTCGCGCGCGAAGCCGGTGCCGGTCATGTGCACTGGAACGAGATTGCGCAGACCCCTCACCTCGCGGTCGCCGACGAAGTGGTCGAAGCACTGGCCGACCTCAATGTCGGCGCCCACAGCTACGCAGGCGACTTGCTGGTGACGCCGAAAGCGATCCGTACCAAGGAGGGCCGCGGCCTGCGGGTGTTCACGCCATTCTGGAAGCGCATTCTGGCGATGGGCGATCCGGCAAAGCCGCTGCCGGCACCAACGAAACTGAAGCCGG
This sequence comes from Tardiphaga sp. vice154, assembly GCF_007018645.1. Lineage (NCBI taxonomy): Bacteria > Pseudomonadati > Pseudomonadota > Alphaproteobacteria > Hyphomicrobiales > Nitrobacteraceae > Tardiphaga > Tardiphaga sp. vice154. The sequence goes on along the minus strand of NZ_CP041399.1, from coordinate 2,559,523 downwards.
CGCCCGGCGTCGCCAGCGACAAACTGTCCGACTGGAAGCTCGAGCCGACAACGCCGGACTGGGCTTCCGGCTTGCGCGGGATGTGGACGCCCGGCGAAGCGGCCGCGCACAAGCGGCTCGATCTGTTGCTGAAGGGCGCGGTCGCCGGCTACGCGACCGACCGCGACCGGCCCGATCGCGAAGCCACGTCGCGCCTGTCGCCGCACCTCCGGTTCGGCGAGATCAGTCCGCGTCAGGTCTGGTACGCGGCGCGCTTTTCCGCTGCCGAGCAACCGAAACATGCCGCCGACATCAACAAATTCCTCAGCGAGGTCGGCTGGCGGGAGTTCTGCCGGCACCTGTTGTTCGACGTCCCGGACCTCGCCACGCGCAATCTGCAGAGCTCGTTCGATGCCTTTCCCTGGCGGCGCGACGACCGTTCGCTACTGGCCTGGCAGCGCGGACAGACCGGCTACCCGATCATCGACGCCGGCATGCGCGAGCTCTGGCACACCGGCACCATGCACAATCGCGTCCGCATGGTGGTCGCTTCCTTCCTCGTCAAACACCTCCTGATCGACTGGCGCGAAGGCGAACGATGGTTCTGGGATACACTCGTCGATGCCGACGCCGGCAGCAATCCGGCCAACTGGCAATGGGTGGCAGGCTCCGGTGCGGATGCCGCGCCCTACTTCCGCGTCTTCAATCCGATCCTTCAGGGAGAAAAATTTGACCCCGATGGAGTCTACGTCCGACGCTGGGTGCCGGAGCTGAAAGACATGCCGTCGAAGTTCATCCACCAACCCTGGAATGCTAGCCCGCTAGAGTTTGCGCGCGCGGGCGTCACGCTCGGCGAGACCTATCCGATGCCGATCGTCGAACACAAAATTGGTCGCGAGCGTGCATTGAAAGCGTATGCGACGACACGAAACAGTTGACTACACGTCGCTCACACTTCATCTGAGAAGCGAATCGGACTATCGTCAGAGAATCGATAACCTTTGGGGGATAAGATGAAAGACGACACACCGATTTTGGAGCAGATGACAGACGCCTTAAGCAGCGCTGCCGATGCGACAAAAGAAGCCGCCACTTCCTTGGTGACGAAGGTCCGCAAGGCCACCACCAAGAAAGCGGCGAAGAAGCCCGCGGCAAAGAAAGCCGTGAAGAAGTCCACCCCGAAATCTTCGGCCAAGAAATCCTCGGCGAAGAAAACCAAGAAAGCGAACAAGACAGTGGCAAAAGCAGTGAAGAAAACCGCGAAGAAGGCTCCGAAGGCCGCCAAGAAGACCGCCGCCAAGAAGGCCGTGAAGAAGACCACCGCCAAGAAGGCCGTGAAGAAGGCTGCTCCGAAGAAGGCCAAGAAGGCCGCTCCGAAGAAGGCCAAGAAGGTTGCCAAGAAGTCCAAGAAGTAAGACCCTCACAGCTCGCTGTGAAGTGAAAGCCTCCGGGTCCAAGCCCGGAGGCTTTTTCTTGGTCGGTGCTTCCTCTCCTCTCCCCACCGGGGAGCGGTGCGATGAACATGGACATCCGGTCTAAGCCAGATAGCGCTCACTCATCCCCGCCCGCGAACCACCAGCACCGCGGCGCCGCAGGCGACCATGCCGGTGATGGCGACCGCGTCGAGCGTCTCGCCGAACAGGATGTAGGCCATCAGGGCCGTCACCGCCGGCACCAGATAGAACAGGCTCGCGACCTGGCTCGAAGCCTGCCGCCGCAACAGCCAGTACAACAGCCCGACCGTGCCGATCGACAGCACCACCGCGAGCCACGACACGGCCAGCACGAACTGCATCGACCAGACGATCATGTTGCTCTCGAAGGCCCAGGCGCCGAGGCCGAGCAGCACGAGGGCGGCGAATTGCTGGATCAGGCTGCCGGCACGCCAGTCGATGCCGCCGCAGAAGCGCTTCTGGTACAGCGTGCCCAGCGTGATGCTGACCAGCGATGCCGCAGAGGCCAGCCAGCCCCAGCCGGCGTCGCCGGTGATCGGCCGGCCGTGCAGGATGAGGCCGACCCCGACGAGGCCGAGCAGCAGGCCGCCCCACTGCAGCGGCGTGACACGTTCGCCGAGGAAGCGGCTCGCCAGCGTCGAGGTCAATACGGGTTGCAGTCCGGGGATAAGCGCCGACAACCCGACCGGCACCGAATGCGCCACCGCGAGCACGGTGCCGGCGAGATACAAGCCCTGCACCAGGATGCCCGCGACGATCGAGTGGCCGACGCCGGCGCGATCCGGCCAGCGCGGTCTGATGATGGCGACCACCACCGCCATGATCGCCACTGCGAGCGCCATGCGGACCGTGAGATAGGTCAGCGGCTCTGCCCCGGTCAGCACATATTTGGTGGCGATGAAGCCGGTGCTCCACAGCAGCACGAAGACCACCGGGATCGTGCGCGCTGCAGCACTCTGAAATGTATGTTTCATTTGCCGACTGAGTTGCCCGATCCTATGCTATGCGGCAATCACGAATTGCGCGGGGCCACTCGCGGCAAACACATACCCGACCAAAGATGAGGAACCGCCATGGACGTTCGCGCCGCCGTTGCCATCGCTGCCGGCAAGCCGCTGGAGATCACCACCGTTCAGCTCGAAGGACCGCGCGATGGCGAGGTCATGATCGAGATCAAGGCGACCGGCATCTGCCACACCGACGAATTCACGCTGTCGGGTGCCGATCCCGAAGGCCTGTTCCCGGCGATCCTCGGCCATGAAGGCGCCGGCATCGTCGTCGAGGTCGGCCGCGGCGTCACCTCGGTGAAGCCCGGCGACCATGTCATCCCGTTGTACACGCCGGAGTGCCGGCAGTGCCCGTCGTGCCTCTCGCGAAAAACCAACCTCTGCACCTCGATCCGCGCCACGCAAGGCCAAGGCATGATGCCGGACGGCACTTCGCGCTTCTCGATGGAGGGAAAGCCGCTGCACCATTATATGGGCACCTCGACCTTCGCCAATTACACCGTGCTGCCGGAGATCGCGGTCGCCAAGATCCGCGAAGACGCGCCGTTCGACAAGGTCTGCTACATCGGCTGCGGCGTCACCACCGGCATCGGCGCGGTGATCAATACCGCCAAGGTCGAGCAAGGCGCCAAGGCGATCGTATTCGGGCTGGGTGGCATCGGCCTCAACGTGCTGCAGGGCCTGCGGCTCGCCGGCGCCGACATGATCATCGGCGTCGACCTCAACAACGACCGCAAGCCGTGGGGCGAGCGCTTCGGCATGACGCATTTCGTCAACCCGACCGAACTCGGCAAAGACCTTGTGCCGCACCTCATCAACATGACCAAATCAGGCGCCGACCAGATCGGCGGCGCCGATTACACCTTCGATTGCACCGGCAACGTCACGGTGATGCGGCAGGCGCTGGAAGCCTGCCACCGCGGCTGGGGTGAATCGATCGTGATCGGCGTGGCGCCGGCCGGAGCCGAAATCTCGACGCGGCCGTTCCAGCTGGTCACCGGCCGGGTCTGGCGCGGCTCGGCCTTCGGCGGCGCGCGGGGACGGACAGATGTGCCGAAGATCGTCGACTGGTACATGCAGGGCAAGATCCAGATCGACCCGATGATCACCCATGTGATGCCGCTGTCCGACATCAACAAGGGGTTTGATCTGATGAAGCAGGGCAAGTCGATCCGCGGCGTGGTGACGTTTTAAAGAAGACGCGGAGCGCTGATCTTACCCTCCCCCTTGCGGGGAGGGTGGCGCGCTTGAGAGCGCAGCGAACAAGCGTGCCGGGTGGGGGTCGCCCCAAACGCTGTCGGAGTTTGGGGCACCCCCACCCCGGCCTCCACTCCGAACGATGCGTTGCATCGTTCTCCGTTCGGCCGACCCTCCCCGCAAGGGGGAGGGGTTTTACGACCGCCTTCGCGTCACATCGAAGGCCGCCCATCAACCATTCCTTTCGAAGAACGGAACGAGGCGGCCGGTGAAGCGCGTGTAACGCGCCGTCACGCGGTCGCCGATGACGAGGTCGGGGGCACCGTGGGCCATCATGCGAAAGCCTTCGGCGGTGTCGATCAGGACGATATTGTAGGGCACGTGCTCGCGGGCCTCCGGCGTGCCGGCGCGAAGCACCAGCGACGTCGCGTAGACGGTGCCCTGCCCGCTGGCGGTCCTGTCCTCGGGATCCGGCGCACCGCAGGCGGCGCAGAAGGCGCGGCGAAAATATTGCTTCGCGCCGCAGGCAGCACAGCTTTGGTAGCTGATCGCCGCCACATTGGTAGTCCAGTCGTCGGCCGGCTTCATCGCACCCGCTCCAGAAACATGCTGACATGCGACGACAGCACGCCGCCGTCGCCATGCAGCAGCGCGACCGAGGCGTCGCGAACCTGGCGGTTGCCGGCGCGGCCGGTCATCTGTAGCTGCGTCTCGACCAAATGCGCCATGGCGCCGCCGACGCCGCAATGGCCATAGCTCAACAACCCGCCATGGGTGTTGAGCGGCATGGCGCCGTGCTGTCCGAAGTGTCCGGCACGCACGCGGTCCGCCGCCTCGCCGCGGGCGGCAAGGCCGAGGTCTTCCAGCAGCATCGCCAGCGTGATGGTAAAGCTGTCATAGACGGCGGCGTAGCGGACGTCGGAGATCGCGATGCCGCTTGCATGTTTCGCGCGGGCAATGGCGATCTCGGCGCCGAGTTCGGACAAGGCCGGTGCCGCGGTGACGTGCTGATGGGTATGTGCCTGCGCCGCGCCGCGGACGCGGATCGCGCTCTCGCCGGTCGGCTCCCGACTGACGACGAAGGCTGCGCCGCCGTCGGATACCGGGCAGCAGTCCAGCAGCTTGAGCGGCGTGGCGATCGGCTTCGAGGCCATCACGTCGGCGACGGTGATCGCCTCGTGAAACTGCGCGCCGGGATGGGTGAGCGCGTGCGCGCGCATCAAGACGGCGAATTCGGCGAGGTCTTCCTGCGTCACGCCGTATTCATGCATGTAGCGCGATGCCACGAGTCCGTAATAGGCCGGGATGGTCGGGCCGAGCGGGACCTCATAGACGGGATGCCCGACCTGCGCGAGCGCCTGGATCGAGGCGTCACGGCTTTGGCCGGAGAGCCGGTTTTCGCCGCCGACGACGAGAATGTGCCGGGCAACGCCGGCATCGACCAGCGTGTGCGCCAGCATCGCCATCGCCATCCCCGTCGCGCCGCCGACCTGGATGGCATGGGCATAGGACGGCGTGATGCCGAAATGCTCGGCGAACACGGTCGCCAGCATGATGTGCGGCATGGTGGTCGAATAACCGCACAGGAAGCCGTCGATGTCGGAGCGCTTGAGCCCGGCGTCGGCGAGCGCGGACTCGGCGGCAGTGCTCATCAGGTCGAGGGTGGACGAGCCTTCATGCTTGCCGAATGGCGTGAGGCCGACGCCGGTGATGTAGCTCATGCGCCGCCTCCCTCTGTCATTCCGGGATGCGACAGACGGCGAAGCCGGATGGTGCAGACCCGGAATCCCGGAATGTTTTGCGCTGAACATGTCGGGATTCCGGGTTCGCGCGCAGCTCGCGCTGCGCCCGCCCCGGAATGACAAATCAACAACATCAATACGACTTCGGCAGGCCGAGCACGCGCTCGGCGATGAAGGACAGGATCAGCTGCGGGCTGATCGGCGCGATGCGCGGGATCAGGGATTCCCGCAAATAGCGCTCGACGTGATATTCCTTGGCATAGCCGAAGCCGCCATGCGTCATCACCGCCTGCTCGCAGGCGTGGTAGCCCGCTTCGCCCGCGAGATATTTTGCGGCGTTCGCAGCCGGACCGCACGGCATCTCCTGGTCGTATTGCCAGCCGGCCGACAGCACCATCAGCCACGCCGCCTCCAGCTCCATCCAGTTCTTCGCCAAAGGATGCTGGATCGCCTGGTTCTGGCCAATCGGGCGGTTGAACACGTTTCGCACCTTGGCATAGTCGGCCGCGCGCTTCAGCGCGGCCTGCCCCAGACCGACCGCTTCGGCGGCGATCAGGATCCGCTCGGGGTTCATCCCGTGCAAAATGTAGTCGAAGCCGCGGCCTTCCTCGCCGATGCGGTCCTCGACCGGGATCTCGAAATCCGCGATGAACAGCTCGTTGGAGTCGACCGCCTTGCGGCCCATCTTCTCGATCTCGTGCACGGCAATCTTGCTGCGATCGAAGTCGGTGTAGAACAGGCTGAGGCCGTGGGTCGGCTTCTTGACGTCTTCCAGCGGCGTGGTGCGGGCCAGCAGCAGGATCTTCTCGGCGACCTGCGCGGTCGAGATCCACACCTTCTGGCCGTTGACGACATACTTGTTGCCGTCGCGCACCGCGCGGGTCTTGAGTTGCGTGGTGTTGAGGCCGGTGTTGGGTTCGGTGACGGCGAAGCAGGCGCGCTCGCTGCCGTCGACGATGCCCGGCAGCATCCGCGCGCACTGCTCCGGCGTGCCGAACACCACGACGGGATTGAGCCCGAACACATTCATGTGGATCGCGGAGGCGCCGGACATTCCGGCGCCGGATTCCGAAATCGTCCGCATCATGATCGCGGCTTCGGTGATCCCCAATCCGGAGCCGCCGTATTCTTCCGGAATGCAGATGCCGAGCCAGCCGGCTTTCGCCATCGCCTGGTGGAAGTCGGCGGGGAAGCCGCCCTCCTTGTCCTTCTTCAGCCAGTAGGCGTCGTCGAAATCGGCGCAGATCTTTTCGATCGCGTCGCGAATGGCTTCTTGGTTGTCGTCATAAGCAAAGTTCATGCGATCAGACCTGCGACGTGTCGGGCATGGCGGCCTGCTTCAGCACGCCGTCGGCCGTCAGCTTCGCGATCTGCTCCGGGGTGTAGCCAACCTCGGCCAGCACCTCGGCGTTCTGCTCGCCGAGATGCGAGGCGAGCCGCGTCGGGTTGACCGGCGTCTTCGACCAGGTCGCCGCGACCTTCATGTTGCGTACCGCGCCCTCGGTCGGATGCTCCGCGTGCTGGAAGAAGTCCGTCGCGACCATGTGCGGGTCGTCCATCATGCTGGCCAGCGTGTGCATCGGGGCCGACGGCACGTCGGCCCCGTCGAGCAGTTTTGCCCACTCGGCCGTCGAGCGCGTCAGGAAGATGCGCGACAATTCGGCGTTGACGGCGTCGATATTCTGAATGCGCTGCACGAACGTCGCGAAGCGCGGATCGTCGAACAGTTCTTCGCGCCCGACGTGTTTGAGGAAGCTCTTCCACTGCTTGTCGTTATAGACCATCGCGCAGATATAGCCGTCGGAGGTCTGGTACGGCCGACGATCGGGCGACAAATGGCGGGCATAGCCGCCCTGGTCGAGCGGCGGATCGAAGGTCAACCCGCTCATGTGATCGCCCATCATGAAGCTCGCCATGGTTTCGAACATCGGGATGTCGACGCGCTGGCCCTCCCCGGTGCGGTCCCGATGCACGACGGAGGCCAGGATCGCGCCGAGCGCGGTGATGCCGACGATGCGGTCGACCAGCGCGTTCGGCACGTAGCGCGGCACGCCGTCGCTCGAAACTTGCGCGTTCAACGAAGCGAGCGCGGTCGCACCCTGGATCAAATCGTCATAAGCGGGCTTGGCGGCATAGGGGCCGGACTGGCTGAAGCCGAACACGCCGGCATAGATCAATCGCGGATTGATCGCCGCCATCACCTCGTAACCCAGATCGAGCCGCGCCATTGCGGCCGGACGGACGTTATAGACCAGCACGTCGGCGGTCTCGACCAGTCTGAGAAGCGCGGCGCGGCCTTCCTCCTTCTTGAGGTCGAGGCAGATGCAGCGCTTGCTGCGGTTAGTGTTGAGAAATATAGGCCCCATTCCGGGATTGCGCATCGGCCCGATGGACCGCACCACGTCGCCGTCCGGGGATTCCACCTTGATGACATCGGCGCCGTAATCGCCCAGCGTCTGCGTGCAATATGGCCCCATCATCACCGACGTCATGTCGATGATCCTGATCCCGTCAAGTGGTCCCATATCGACGTTCGCTCCCGGGCGATGTTGATTTGCAGCGCCGAAGCGCCGTCATTCCCGGCCTAGTAACGGCATGGTTCGCGCAAGATCAAGGCCGGCTGGCGCAAGGCGGCATGCGTGAAGCGGGGTACGCTCTTCCGACCCTCCCCTGGAGGGGGAGGGTCGACCAGCAACGCGCGAAGCGCGTGCGAGACAGGGTGGGGTGGGGTGAATGGCGAAGCGATGGCGGCAGAGCCATTCACCCCACCCCGCGCATCCCGATGCTGCGCATTGCGATGAGCGCCCTTCCCCCTCCAGGGAAGGTTAAGAGTTCAACCCTTCATCCGCTCCCGCAATTCCGTCTTCAACACCTTGCCGTAATTGTTCTTCGGCAGCGCCTCGAGAAACACATAGCGCTTCGGCCGCTTGAAGCGGGCGATAGCCTGCAGGCAATGCGCATCCAGCGCAGCGGCGTCGGTCGCAGAGCCCTGCTCCAGCACGACGCAGGCGACGACGATCTCGCCCCATTCCGGATCGGCGACGCCGATCGCCGAGACCTCGCGGACGTCCAGATGCGTCAGCAGCGCCTCCTCGACCTCGCGCGGATAGATGTTGGTGCCACCGGAGATGATGACGTCCTTGGAGCGATCCGACAGCGTGAGGAAGCCGTCCGCGTCGAGCCGGCCGACGTCGCCGGTACACAGCCAGCCGTCCTTCAGCGTCGCTTCGTTGGCTTCGGGGTTATTCCAGTAGCCCAGCATCACCGTCGGCCCTTTGGCCTCGATCTCGCCGGTCTCGCCCGCCCGCAGCGGCTTTCCGTCCACGTCGGTAATACGCACTTGCATGACGCTCTGCGCGACACCGACCGAAGCGAGGCGTTCGAGAAAACGGGGGTGTTCGACGTCGGCATGCCACGACCGCGGCAGCGAGGTGATGGTCATCGGTGACTCGCCTTGCCCATAAATTTGGACAAAACGTTGTCCCATCGTCGTGATCGCGTCGCGAATATCGGCGAGATACATCGGCCCGCCGCCATAGACGATGGTGCGTATACCTTCGCCAGTTTCGCCGCGCTGTTTCGCGGCATCGACCAGTCGGCGCACCATGGTGGGCGCGGCGAACATCGCGACATTCTTCAAGGCCCGGCCGAGGTCGAGCACCTCAGGGGCATCGAAGCCGCCTGATACCGGCACGACATGGCGCGCCGCCATGCGGACATGGATGAAATTATACAGGCCGGCGCCGTGCGAGATCGGCGCGGCGTAGAGGATGGCATCCTCGCGCGAGACGGTATCGACATCGGCAAGATAGCACATCGACATCGCCACCAGATTGCCGTGACTGAGCATCACGCCCTTCGGGCGCCCCGTGGTGCCGGAGGTGTAGAACAGCCAGGCAAGGTCGCTAATTTCGCGCGCGTGCGGCGACGCCGCGCCGCCGTCGTCATGCTGCAAGGTTCGGTAGTCGGCGGACTCCACCGACAGCATCTGCATCCCGGCCGGCATGTCCTCCATCACGGACGACAAGGCCGCGGCACTGTCGTCATCGACCAGCGTCAGCCTCGATCCGGCATTGTCGCAGATCCATGCCGCCTCGCGGCCGTGCAGCTTGGCATTGATCGGGATCACCGCCGCGCCGATCCACCATACCGCATAGAGGCATTCGAGATAGGCCGTGCAGTTCGACATGAACAAAGCGACGCGGTCGCCGGGCCGGATGCCGTAATCGCGCGCCAGCCCGGCGCCGATCGCCGCCGCGCGGCGGGCGAAGGCGGCGTAGTCGGCCTCGATCGTCGTGCCGCGCAGCAATGCCGGCGCATCGGGATGCAACCGCGCCGACGCCGCCAGCCATTGCGCAATGTTCATGCGCTACTTCGCGGGCTCGAGCACCGAGACGTAGTTCGCCACCGCCGCGCCGCCCATGTTGAAAATGCCGGCGAGTTTGGCGTTCTTGATCTGCATGCCTTCCGGCGCCTGGCCGAGCAGTTGCATCGCGCTCAGCACATGCATCGAGACGCCGGTGGCGCCGATCGGGTGGCCCTTGGCCTTCAGGCCACCGGACGGATTGACCGGCAGTCGGCCGTCCTTCTGGGTCCAGCCTTCCTTGATGGCGCGGGCGCCCTGCCCGCGCGGCGTCAGACCCATCGCCTCGTATTCGATCAGTTCGGCGACGGTGAAGCAGTCATGCGTCTCGACGAAGGAGAGATCGTCGAGCGTGACGCCGGCCTTCTCCAGCGCGCGCTGCCAGGCGACGGTGCAGCCCTCGAACAGCAGGATGTCGCGCTTGGACATCGGCAAAAAGTCCTGGGCATGAGCGGTCGACTTGATGGTGACGGCCTTGCCCATCGCTTTTGCGGTCTCGGCATCGGTCAGGATCAAGGCGGCCGCGCCATCTGACACCAGCGAGCAATCGGTGCGCTTGAGCGGTCCGGCCACGAACGGATTTTTCTCGCTCTCAGAACGGCAGAACTCGAAGCCGACGTCCTTTCGCATCTGCGCATAGGGGTTGTGCACGCCATTGGCGTGGTTCTTGGCGGCGATCATGGCGAGTGCGTCCGACTGGTCGCCGTATTTCTGGAAATACTTCTGCGCGATGCCGCCGAACACGCCGGCAAAGCCCGCGGGGGTTTCGCCGTCTTCGGGCAGGTAGGACGCGCGCAACAAATTCTTGCCGATCTGCGGGCCCGGCGTGCGCGTCATCTGCTCGACGCCGACCACGAGCACGATCTTCGCCGTACCGGCAGCGATCGACTTGACGCCCTGCTGGACCGCGGCGGAACCGGTGGCGCAGGCGTTCTCGACGCGGGTGGCGGGCTTGAAACGCAGCGCCGGATCGGCCTGCAGCACCAGGGAGGCCGTGAAATCCTGCGGCGAGAAGCCAGCGTTAAAATGGCCGAGCACGATCTCATCGACATCGGCGGCCGAGATGCCGGCATCGGCCATCGCCTCGGTGGCAACTTTTACGACGAGGCTTTCGACGGTCTCGGCATCGAACTTGCCGAACGGCGTATGCGCCCATCCTACGATGCTGGCGGTCATGGTGGTTTCTCCCTGAGCATGATGTCGTAATCGACGTTGGGCTCAATATAGGCGCGGGCGGTGGGGGATGGCGAGGCCGGAACCCGGCGATTTTCGCGGCGCAGGGTTGCGGTGGCAAATTGTCATTCCGGGGCGTGGACGGCGACAGCCGGTCGCGAACCCGGAATCCCGAGATGGGACGATGAACACTTCGGGATTCCGGGTTCGCTCGCGCTGGCGCGCTCGCGCCCCGGAATGACAGTGTGATGCCTTAAGCCACGAACTTCCCGCCGAGTTCATCCTCAATGTGAATTCGGATGATGTCGTCAAACGTCTTCTCGGCCGTGGTGAAGCCGAGCCCCAACGCGCGGTCGGTGACGAAATCGCGCGGCCAGCCGGAGACGATGCCGGAGATCACCGGATCGCTCTGCCGCTTGATGCGGGCGACGACGCCTTTGCCCGCAACGCGCTCCAGCGCGGCAATCTGTTCACCGACCGTGACCGACATGCCGGGCATCGACAGATTGCGCCGGGCGCCCATCGCCGAAAGATCAATCGTGGCGGCATGCAGCAGGAATCCGACTGCCGACCGCGGCGAGGCGTGCCAGTGGCGGACGTCGTCGCCGACCGGCAGGATCGCCTCATGGCCGGCAAGCGGCTCGCGGATGATGTTGGAGAAGAAGCCGGACGCCGCCTTGTTCGGCGTGCCCGGGCGGACGCAGATAGTCGGCAGCCGGATGCCGATGCCGTCGAGAAACCCCTTGCGCGTGTAGTCGGCGATCAGCATCTCGCAGATCGACTTCTGCGTGCCGTAGGAGGTCAGCGGCGTGTGGAAGAATTCGTCGCCGATTTTTTCGGGGAACGGCGCGCCGAACACGGCGATCGACGAGGTGAAGACCAGCCGCGGTTTGTAGCCGCCGCCAATCGCGCGGATGGCGTCGATCAGGAACCGCGTGCCGTCGAGATTGATGCGATAGCCCTTGTCGAACTCCGCCTCGGCCTCGCCGGACACGATCGCGGCGAGGTGGAAGATCGCGTCCGGCCGGTGCACCAGCAGCGGCGCGGCGGTGGCGGGATCGGCGAAGTCGGAGGTGACGAGGCTGATCGGCAGCGCCGCGCCGGCCGGCTTGGCCGGCGCGATCACGTCCTGCAGCGTCATGCGGGTGATCTCACGGCCGCCGAGATGGCCGTCCTTCACGAGCCGTTCAGCCAGCTTGCGGCCGACCATGCCGGCGGCGCCGAGGATGAGGATATGCAAGGGTGACTCCGTTTCTTGGTTTTGATTTTATTGTCATTCCGGGGCGCGAGCAGTTTGCTGCGAGCGAACCCGGAATCCCGATGTGTGGCGCGCTGAACATGTCGAGGTTCCGGGTTCGCTCGCGCTGGTGCGCCCGCGCCCCGGAACGACGTTGTCGTATTATTCCTTCACCGCCCCCGTCATCGCCGACACGTAATGCTCGACGAAGAACGCGTACAGAATCACCAGCGGCAATGACCCGACCAGCGCGCCGGCCATCAGCGAGCCCCATTTGTAAATGTCGCCGTCGACGAATTCATTGACGATCGCCACCGGCACGGTCTTGTTCTGGGTCGACTGCAAAAACGTCAGCGCGTAGATGAACTCGTTCCAGCACAGCGTGAAAGAAAAGATGAAGGCCGAGATCAGGCCGGGCACCGCGAGCGGCACGATGATCTTGACCAGGATCTGCCAGCGCGACGCGCCGTCGATCAGGGCGCACTCTTCCAGCTCGAACGGAATGGTCTTGAAATAGCCCATCAACAGCCAGGTCGAGAACGGGATCAGCAGCGTCGGATAGATCAGGATCAGCGACAGCGGCGAGTCGAACAGCCCATAGGCCTGAATTACCGTCGCCAACGGGATGAACAGGATCGACGGCGGCACCAGATAGGCCATGAAGATCGTCGCACCCACCACTTCCGCGCCGCGGAAGCGCAGCCGCACGATGGCGTAGGCGGCGAGCACCGAGGCAATGATCGACAGCGTCGTGGCCGCGGCTGCAACATACATCGTGTTCCACAGCCAGCGCGGATAGTTGGTCTCGAACAACAGCTTGTTGATGTGCTTCAGCGTCGGCTTGACCACCCAGAACGGATTGAACCGCTCCATGTCGATCAGTTGTTCGTCCGGTTTGATCGAGGTCAGTGCCATCCAGTAGAACGGAAAAAGCAGGATCACCACGATGATGAACAGCGGGATGTAGAGCGTGACGATCCGGCTCGGCAGCGACTCCAGATAGGTCATGCCCTCGCTGTTGTCGTCCTGCTCGACGGTGGCAGCGGCGACGCGGGTGTTAGCGGGAACGTCAGTCATTGTCAGTGCCTTGCTGCCATTTGCGGCGTTGCATGCCGAACCAGGAAATCGCGATCGCCGCCATCAGGAACGGGATCATCGCGGTGGCGATCGCCGCGCCCTCGCCTAACCGGCCAGACAGAATGCCGCGCTGGTAGCTCAGCGTCGCCATCAGATGGGTCGCGTTGACCGGACCGCCGCGCGTCAGCGCCCAGATCAGCTGGAAGTCGGTGAAGGTGAACAGCACCGAGAAGGTCATGACGACCGCGATGATCGGCGTCAGCAAGGGATAGGTGATGAAGCGGAAGCGCTGCCAGCTTGTGGCACCGTCAAGCGTCGCGGCCTCGTACAGCGACGGCGACACGGTCTGCAGGCCTGCCAGCAGGGTGATCGCGACGAACGGTACGCCGCGCCAGATATTGGCGAAGATCACGCTGGCCCGCGCCATGTTGCCGTCGCCGAGAAAATTGATGTTGTGGTCGATCAATCCCATCTTGATCAGCGACCAGGAGATGATCGAGAACTGCGAGTCGTAGATCCACCAGAACGCGATCGCCGACAGCACGGTCGGCACGATGAACGGGATCAGCACGGCGGCGCGGATCAGCGCCTTGAACGGCATGTGGCGGTTAAGCAGCAGCGCCAGATAAAGGCCGACGACGAATTTGATGGCGGAAGCGACGATCGTATAGAGCAGCGTATTGAACACCGACAGCCAGAAGATCGAATCGTCCTTCAGCCATTCGTAGTTTTCAAGTCCAACGAACACGCCGGCGCGGCCGATGCGGTCGTCGGTGAAGCTCATCCAGACGCCGAGAAACAGCGGATAGGCCAGGAACAGGATCAGGAACGCGGCCGCCGGCAGCATGAACCACAGCGCCAGCCAGTTGCGGTTGGTGCGCAGCCGGTCCCAGGCTGAGGATTTTCCGACATGGCGAGTGGGCGTGGGGAGCGATGTCTGAAGGGTCGTCATTCCATGGTAGCTCCGGTTGGTCGTAATCCATGTCGTCCCGGCTTGCGCTCGCAGGCTCGCTTGCCGGGACGACAGGTGGAGAGGCCGGCGCGGATTACATCAATCAGCGACGGCCGTTTCGTCAGGTCATCCCATCACGCGCGGAAGATACGCTTCGCCGCGCGTTCCGCCGAACCCATCGCAGTCTTCACGTCCTCGCGGCCGGTGCAGTAGTTGGCGTACATGTCGACCACCACGAAGTCGGCGATCGCCGCCGCCGCGTTCTCGCTCATCTGGGCCTCGCCGGCCGGGGTCGACGCCGAGGTGGCGACGTCGCGGTACGGCGTGTTCTTCGGGTCCGCGGTCCAGATCGGGTTCTTCTCGTAGGCGAGCTGGAACGGCGACAGATAGCCCTGCGCGGCCTCGACCCATGGGTTGAACTGCTCCGGCTCCATCATGAAGGCGGTGAATGCCTTGCAGGCCTGCGGGAACTTGGTGAAGGAGAAGATGAGGATCGGGAAGCCGAGATGCAATTCGCGGCGCTTGCCGTCCAGGCCCTTCGGCAGATGGGCGTGGTTCATGTCCTCGGCAATCGCCGGGGCTTCCTTCTTCGCGGTGACGTAGACCGAGATACCGTTGGTGGTGAGGTGTAGCTGACCCGCAAGGAAAGCCTTGTTGTTCGACGAGTCGTTCCACGACGCGGTCCCGGGAATGAAATTGTCGTACAACGACTTGACGTATTCCAGCGACTTGGCGGTCTCCGGCGAGTTGATCGTGACCTTGTTGTCCTTGTCAATCAGCTTGCCGCCATGCGCCCACAGCGCCCAGTGAACCCAGCCATTGGCGTCGCCCGAAGCGTGGCCGAGCGCCATGCCGCCGGGCGTGCCGTTCTTGTTCATGCCCTTGAACAGGTCCTGGAAGCCGCCGAGGTCTTCCGGGAAGGTCTTGTGGCCGGCCTTTTCGGCGGCAGCGACGCGGTAGTTGACAAGGCCGCCGGTGGCGGCGACAGGCACGCCGATCCACTTGCCGTTATACATGCCGTACTGCTTGCCGGATTCCGCCCAGCCGCCGTTCTTCTTGCCGAGATAGTCGGCGACGTCGGTGACGTCCATGCACTTGGAGGGAAACAGGAAGGGCAGCGAATACAGCCCCCACACCATGTCGAGCCCCTGCCCGGTATTGGCGGCAACCGACGCCTTGGGCTGGATGTCGTCATAGGATTCGTTAGAGACGTTGATGGTGACGCCGGTCGCCTTCTGGAAGGCGTCGACGATCTTCATGAAGGCCACGTCTTCGGCCTCGACGAAGCGCTTCCAGCGCAGCAGGTTGATCTTGGCGCCCGCTTCCGGCTTCCACGGCGAGGCCTGAGCCCAGGCCTTGGCATGGCCGAGCAACTGGTCGGCCGACATGGTCGCCGCGGCGGCCAGCGTGATCGCGCCGCCCTTGAGCAGAGATCGGCGATCCGGTGTGAATCCAGTCATCTTTCATCTTCTCCCTGTTTATTGGTTCGTTGATCGACCAATGTTTTGAACGAATTTGTCATTCCGGGGCGCGAGCAGCTTGCTGCGAGCGAGCCCGGAATCTCGAAATGTTCAGCGCAAAACATCTCGGGATTCCCCGCCACTCCAATTGGAGTGGCTGAGGTCTGCATCAGCCAGCTTCGCCGTCTGCTGCAGACCGGAATGACATGCCTAGATCCTCTTCCCGGTATCCTTGTCGAACAGATGGGCCGAGGCCGCGCGCGGGCGCAGGTGCACCTTGTCGCCGGGCTCGACGCGGCGGCGGTCGCGGAAGATCGCGATGATGTCCTGGGTACCGATGCGCGCCACGACCTGGGTTTCCGAGCCGGTCGGCTCGACCACGATGATCTCCGCCTCGATGCCGTCATCGGCAAATTCGAGGTGTTCGGGACGAATGCCGTAGGTCACGGCCTTGCCGTTGGCCGCCGCCGGCGCCTCGGCGACCGGCAGCCGCGCGCCGCTGGCGGTCTCGACCCAGGGCTGGCCGCCATTGACCTTCAGCGTGCCTTCGAGAAAGTTCATCGCCGGCGAGCCGATGAAGCCGGCGACGAACTTGTTGTCGGGGTGATCGTAGAGTTCGAGCGGCGCGCCCATCTGCTCGACGATGCCGTCCTGCATCACCACGATCATGTCGGCCATGGTCATGGCCTCGATCTGGTCGTGGGTGACGTAGACCGTGGTGGTCTTGAGCCGCTGGTGCAGTTCCTTGATCTCGGCGCGCATCGCGACGCGCAGCTTGGCATCGAGATTCGACAGCGGCTCGTCGAACAAAAACACCTGCGGGTCGCGGACGATGGCGCGGCCCATCGCGACGCGCTGGCGCTGGCCGCCGGAGAGCTGGCGCGGATAGCGGTCGAGCAGCCGGCGAAGATCGAGAATGTCCGCGGCGCGGTTGACCTTGGTGTTGATCTCATCCTTGTCGGCGCCGCGCAGCTTCAGCGAGAAGCCCATATTATCGGCAACGGTCATGTGGGGATAAAGAGCGTAGTTCTGGAACACCATCGCGATGTCGCGCTCTTTCGGCTGCACGTCGTTGACGATGCGGTCGCCGATCGAGATAGTCCCGGAGGTGATTTTTTCGAGGCCGGCGAGCATGCGCAGGAGCGTGGACTTGCCGCAGCCGGAGGGGCCGACCAGGACAACGAAGGCGCCATCCTCGATCGGGACCGATACGCCGTGGAGTACTTCAAAACCGCCAAAAGATTTACGCACGTCATGGATCTGCACAGACGCCATGCCATTCCCCTCCCAAAAGTCGGACGTCCTCCGGTGTGCCGGGGCGCCAGTTGGCGAACGTCTTAGCAGAAATTTTTCGGCTTGTCGTTGGATGATAGTCGTAGGGCGCACCGCGCGCGGAGCGTTGCGAAGCCGGCGTTGACATGCCACCATTCGCCGCCCATCAAAAGAATCTGACGCACCAACCAAGTGTGCGCTGCGGGAGAAATGATGAACAAGCCCCTCAACGGCATCGTCCGGCGCAAACTCCGCTCCAGCGAGTGGTTCAACGATCCGCACAATCCGGCGATGACCGCTCTCTATCTGGAGCGCTACCTCAACTACGGTCTGACCCGCCACGAACTGCAGTCCGGCAAGCCGATCATCGGCATTGCGCAGACCGGCAACGACCTGTCGCCGTGCAACCGGCACCACCTCGAACTCGCCAAGCGCGTCCGCGAAGGCATCACCGCCGCCGGCGGGCTGGCGATGGAATTCCCAGTGCACCCGATCCAGGAAACCGGCAAGCGCCCGACCGCGGCGCTCGACCGTAACCTCGCTTATCTCGGCCTCGTCGAAGTGCTGTTCGGCTATCCCCTGGACGGCGTGGTGCTGACCACCGGCTGCGACAAGACCACGCCGGCCTGCCTGATGGCCGCCGCGACGGTCAACCTGCCGGCGATCGTTCTGTCCGGCGGGCCGATGCTGAACGGCTGGCATGATGGCGAGCGCACTGGCTCCGGCACGGTGGTGTGGAAATCCCGCGAACGGCTTGCCGCCGGCGAGATCGACTATGAAGAGTTCATGACGCTGGTCGCCTCCTCGGCGCCGTCGGTCGGCCATTGCAACACGATGGGCACGGCCTCGACGATGAATTCGCTGGCGGAAGCCTTGGGCATGTCGCTGCCAGGCTGCGCGGCGATCCCGGCGCCCTATCGGGAGCGCGGCCAAATCGCCTACGAGACCGGCCAGCGCATTGTCGAGATGGTGTGGGAAGACCTCAAGCCGTCCGACATCCTGACAAGACAGGCGTTCGAGAACTGCATCGTGGTCAATTCGGCGATCGGCGGCTCGACCAACGCGCCGATCCATATCAACGCGCTGGCGCGCCATATCGGCGTCGAGCTTGATATCGACGACTGGCAAAGCGTCGGCCACGCAGTGCCGCTGCTGGTCAACATGCAGCCGGCCGGCTTCTATCTCGGCGAGGAATATCACCGCGCCGGCGGCGTGCCCTCGGTGATCCGTGAGCTGATGAAGCACAACAAGATTCACGAGGACGCGCTGACGGTGAACGGCCGCAGCATGGGCGAGAACTGCGCCAAGGCCCCTGCCCCCGACGACGACGTGATCTGGTCCTACGACCGGCCGCTGGTGGCGGACGCCGGCTTCCTGGTGCTGCGCGGCAATTTGTTCGATTCCGCGATCATGAAGACGTCGGTGATCTCGAAGGAGTTTCGCGAGCGCTATCTTCTGAATCCCGACGACATGAACGCCTTCGAGGGCCGCGCCATCGTGTTCGAGGGGCCGGAGGACTATCACCACCGCATCGACGACGAGTCCCTGGATATCGACGAGCACTGCATCCTGTTCGTGCGCGGCACCGGGCCGATCGGCTATCCCGGCGGCGCCGAGGTGGTCAACATGCAGCCGCCGGCGGCCCTGATCAAGCGCGGCATCCACTCGCTGCCGTGCATCGGCGACGGCCGGCAGTCCGGCACCTCCGGCTCGCCCTCGATCCTGAACGCCACGCCGGAAGCCGCCGCCAATGGCGGGCTGGCGATCCTGCGCACCGGCGACCGGGTGCGGATCGACCTAAATGTCGGCAGCGCCAACATCCTGATCTCCGACGAGGAGCTGGAATCGCGACGCGCGGCGCTGAAGGCCGACGGCGGATTCAAGTATCCGGCGCACCAGACGCCGTGGCAGGAGCTGTATCGCTCGACCGTCGGCCAGCAGGCGACCGGCGCCTGTCTGGAGCTGGCGACGCGCTATCACGACATTGCCGGCAAGATCGGCACCGCCAGGCATAACCACTAGCCTCGCGGTGTCATTCCGGGCGCGAGCGCGTCAGCGCGAGCGAACCTCAGCCACTCCAATTGGAGTGGCGGGGAACCTCGTCATGGCACGCTGAACATCCGGGGATTCCGGGTTCACGGTCGGCTCGCGCCGCCCGTGCCCCGGAATGACAGTTTTGATTTCTGCAAAAACAAGAGCGACAGGGAGAACCACATGTCCGATCGCCTGAAAGGCAAGCGCGCCTTCATCACCGCGGGCGCCGCCGGCATCGGCCGCGCCTGCGCGCTGGCCTTTGCACGCGAGGGCGCGAAGGTGTTCGCGACCGACCTCAACGAGGCCGGTGTGATGGAGTTGAAGCAGGACGGCATCGACGTCGCCAAGCTCGACGTGCGGGACAGCGCCGCGGTCGCCGCAATGGCCAAGCGCGTGGGCCCCGTCGACATCCTGCTCAACGCCGCCGGCTTCGTGCATCACGGCACCGTCTTGGAATGCTCCGACGACGACTGGGACTTCTCGTTCGACATCAATGTGAAATCGATGCACCGCACAATTGGCGCCTTCCTCCCGGCAATGCTCGAGCGCGGCCACGGCTCGATCGTCAACATCGCTTCCGCCGCCGGCGTGTTCAAGGCGGCGCCGAACCGCTACGTCTACGGCGCGACGAAAGCCGCAGTGGCGGCGCTGACCCGCGCTGTCGCCGCCGACTTCATCACCAAAGGCATCCGCTGCAACTGCATCTGCCCCGGCACCATCGAAACGCCGTCGATGCTGGACCGCGCCGCAGCGGCCGGACCCAACGGCCGTGAGATGTTCGTCTCGCGCCAGCCAATGGGCCGGCTCGGCACGGCGGAGGAGATCGCGTCTCTCGCCGTCTACCTCGCCAGCGACGAAAGCTCATTCACCACTGGCGTTGCCCACGTCATCGACGGCGGCTGGACGTTGTAATTTCCTTGGTTCCGGGGCGCGAGCGCATCAGCGCGAGCGAACCCGGACCCTCGAGATGGGACGATGAACATTTCGGAACTCCGGGTCTGCGGCAGCCGGATTCGCCGCCTGCCGCATCCCGGAATGACAGTTTGATTTCGTAGATTGTATCGAGCAAGGACACTCCCATGAACAAAATCGATCTGAACGGACGCTGCGCCGTGGTCACCGGCGGCGCGCAGGGATTTGGGCGCGCGATCACCGAGCGCTTCGTTGCTTCCGGCGCCAGGGTGGCGATCTGGGACCACGACATCGCGTATGCGGAAAGAACCGCGAAGGAGATCGGCGATGCCGTCATCGCTATCGGCGTCGACGTATCCGATCTTGCGGCGGTCGAGGCCGCGCGCGACACCACGCTGGCCAAGCTGGGAAAGATCGACATCCTCGTCAACAATGCCGGGATCGCCGGGATCAACAAGACGGTATGGGAAACCGACCTGGATGAATGGCGCAAGGTGCTGCGCATCAACCTCGACGGTCCGTTCATCTGCTGCAAGGCGATCGTGCCGTCGATGGTGAAACAGAACTACGGCCGCATCGTCAACATCGCCTCGATTGCCGGCAAGGAAGGCAACCCGAACGCGGCGCACTACTCCGCGTCGAAGGCCGGGCTGATTGCGCTCACCAAGTCGCTCGGCAAGGAACTGGCGAGCTACGAGATCGCAGTCAACGCGATCACGCCGGCGGCGGCGCGGACGGCGATCTTCGACCAGATGACGCAGCAGCATATCGACTTCATGCTGTCGAAGATTCCGAAGGGCCGCTTCGTGCTGGTGGAAGAACTCGCCGCGATGGCCGCCTGGCTGGCGTCCGAAGACTGCGCGTTCTCGACCGGCGCGGTGTTCGATATTTCGGGCGGTCGCGCGACGTATTAGTTCTTCTTCCTTCTCCCCTTTTGGGAGACGGTGGCCGCGCGAAGCGCGGTCGGATGAGGGGTAACAGCGAAGCTCGGAGCTTGTAGCGCCCCCTCACCCGTCTCGACCGCTTCGCGGTCGATCCACCCTCTCCCACAAGGGGGAGAGGGAAGAAGTCACCCCTTCGCCTTGACGCGAAAGATCACCGGCAGTGTGAAGCTGAGGCCCTCGTCGGCGATCAGCGGCGGCGGGGCCGGCAGCGGGTCGGAGCGACGCACCATGGCGACCGCGGCCTGGTCGAAGGCGGCGTCGCCGGAGCCCTTGATGACGCTGACGGCGAGGACCTTGCCGGTACGGTCGATCTCGAAGTTGACGGTGATCTCGGCGGTCTTCTGCTGGCGCTCGGCGGGATAGCGCTTGTGGCGGTCGAGATGCGCGACCAGTTCCTTCTGCCATGTCACCTTCATGCGCTGCGCGCTCTGGCCGGAGCCCTGCGCGGGCGCGACCGAACGCGGCGCCTCCTGGGCAGCGTCGACCGAAGGCATCGCGGTCGCTTCGGACGCCACCGATTCCGTGGAGGCCGATTGCTGCACCGCCTGCTTTTCAGGCTCCTCCTCGACCGGCTTCTTGGAATCATTGGTGGTCACGACCTGGTCGGGATCCTCGCTCTCCTGCGGGATCGCCTTCGGCAGATCGGTCTCCTTCACTTCCGCCTTCTGCTCGGCGATCGCCGGCGAGGCGGTGGAAGCGTCGGTGTCGGGCCCGGGCGGCAGGTCGCTGGCCTCCTGGCGCGGCGACAGCATCTCCAGCCCGACCTCGATCGCCGGCGCCCCCAGCGAGTCGTCGGAGGCGTCCGCATCGAGTTGCACCACGGCCAGCGCGATGCCGACGCCGTGCAGCATCACCGCGACGACCGCGGCGATGGCCCACAGCCGGCATGACGGCTTTCGTGCATCAAGGTCGGACATCTCGTTTCGTCCGTTCAGGGCTTCGGCTGGTCGGCCGGCGCCGGTGGCACCGCGCCGCGGTCCGGCACGCCTTCCAGCGTCACCAGCTTCAGCTTGGTGTAGCCGCCGGCCCGCAGCAATTCCAGCACGTCCATCATGTCGCCATAGGGTACCGCCCGGTCGGCGCGCAGGAAGATCGGCTTGTCCTTGCTGGCATCCGGCATGGCGTCCAGCGAGCGGATCAGGTCGACGCGCTTGACCATGTTTTCGCCGATCGCCACCGCGAGATCCGGCTTGATGCTGACATAGATCGGCTTGTCCGGCTTCTTGACCGGCGTGGCGGTCGAGGTCGGCAGGTCGATCGGCAGGTCGACGGTGGAGAGCGGGGCTGCGATCATGAAGATGATCAGCAGCACCAGCATCACGTCGATGAACGGCGTGACGTTGATCTCATGGGACTCTTCGAGATCGTCGTCGCCGGCGCCTTCGGATATCGACATGCCCATGGTCTATTCCGCCGCGCGCGAGTGCGGGATGCCATGCTGGGTGCGATCGAGATCGCGAGACAACAGCCGGCCGGCCGCGCCGGAAGCGCGGTTGACGTACTCCATGTAGGTCTTCGTCACCCGGGCGAAGTGATTGTAGATGATCACCGCCGGGATCGCCGCGACCAGGCCGATCGCGGTGGCCAGCAGCGCCTCCGCAATGCCGGGCGCCACGACGGCGAGATTGGTGGTCTGCGATTTCGAAATGCCGATGAAGCTGTTCATGATGCCCCACACGGTGCCGAACAGGCCGACGAATGGCGAGGTCGCGCCGATGGTGGCGAGCGCGCCCATGCCGAAGCGGATGCGGCGGGCTTCGGCGCGCATGATCTCGGAGAAGCTGGAGGCGGCGCGCTCCTTGATACCGGCGTCGGAGGAGATGCCGACCGACATCCGCCCCTCCTTCATCGCCGCAGCCAGCAGCACGGAAAGCACGGTATCCTTCTTGCCGAGCGCGAGCTGCGCTTCCGACAGCGAACGGGACTCCGAGATGTGCTTCAACGCGTTCTTCAGGCGGCGCTGCGAGGCGGTCAATTCCATCGTCTTGGCGATGGCGACGGTCCAGGTGACCAGCGAAGCGAAGGCAAGGCCCAGCATGACGAGCTGGACGATGATGTCGGCGTTCCTGAACATCGCCCACGGCGACAGATCGTGCACGCCCACCGCTACCGCCGCCTTCGCTCCCTTGGCCGTCTCGGCACCGGACGGATCGATCGCCTGCGGGGCCGGCGCTGCCGAGGGCGCCGTCTGAGCCGACGCCGGCGGCGCGGCGACCTGTTGCGCAGCGAGGGGCGAGGCCAGCGCGAACACGGCCAGCACGGACAACAGTTTCAGAAGCATTCTAAACAAGGACGTGTACCTCGGACCGACGGCGGATGACATTGGGATAGACACCGGTCAACTTGACCATTTCAGGGCCGGCGCTTCCGGGCCGTTCGGCAACGCTTTAGACTGCGGCACGCCCTCGGGCACTCGACGGCCTTCGCTCGCCCCGTGGAATTGAGTACCGGCCGGCCAAAAACCGGTCAATGCGGTTTGCCCGCATTAGGCTGTCGATTCCTTTGAATACGTCCAAACTGCCGCTCAAATCACCAGGCCGATCACGGCTGGAACTTCAACCATTGCAATGCCGGCGGACCCTACTCGCCCGGACTGTCGCGATCTGCAGGAACGCTACGCCTGCACCGCACGCTTCGTGCCGACATAAACGGTGTTGGACACCTCATCGTCGCCATGCAGGTTTTCGAACGCCACCACATGCGCTTCAACCGCGCCGAACACCCGTTCCAGCAAGCCGTTGAACGCTGCATCCGGCGGATCATTCGACCACAACGCGAACACGCCGCCGGGCTTGAGGTGCTCCGACAACCGCTGCAAACCGGCTGCGGTGTAGAGTACGGCATGGCTGGGATGCAGCAAATTGTCCGGTGCGTGGTCGATGTCGACCAGCACGGCGTCGAACAGCCGGCCGAGCGCTTCGGGATCGAGGCCGCCATCGGCCGAGGTGGCCATCGTGAAAAAGTCGCCGTGCACGAGGCGGCAGCGCGGATCGGCGGACAGTTCACGGCCGACGGGAATGAGGCCGGCCTGGTGCCACTCGATCACTTCCGGCAGGGCATCGATCACGATCAGCGAACGAACGCGCGGATCAGCCAGCGCGGCCTGCGCGGTATAGCCCAGACCGAGGCCGCCGACCACGACGTCGAGGCCGCCCTGTGAAAGCGGATCTTGCGGCAGCGACGACAGCCCGATATCGGCGAGCGCGATCTCGGCGGCGGTGAAGGCGCTCGACATCAGGAATTCATCGCCGAGCTTGATCTCGTAGATATCGACATCGGAGTCCGGCCGGCGGCGGCGGCGCAGGGTCAGCACACCGATCGGCGTGGGGCGATAGTCCAGCTCTTCAAAATTGATGCTCATGCCGCACCATGCCCATGCGACAGCCGGCGCGGCAACAGCCAATATTTGTCCATCACGGCCGCAACGGCTGCCGTCCATGATACGCGCACCCTGGCATATGCAGGGCGCCATGCGCGCCGAGGGAGATCGCGGCCTCGATCGTGCCTCGCGGTAGCTGACAACGCGGGCCGTTCGGCAACAACATGACTAGCGGCAACGTCGCCCCCGATCATCCAACGAATACCGCTAAATCACGCCAACTTTTAACGATAAACGCCGCGACCATCACGCGATGTTTGATGTGAACCTATTAATTACACGTCACACGACTCAAGAAGTGCACTATTCGATACAGACAGCTACGGCACACATGTTCAAAAGTTCTCATACGCCACGATTCGTTTTGTGAAGTGGGTAGTTGAGTGTTGATGCGGACAGATTTCACTTCTGCGCGGGGGCACTTGATGAAACGAGTATTGGTTGTCGATGACGATCCGTTGGTATCATTGTCCATCCGCCTGACGCTGGATCGGCACGGCTTCGAGACCGTGCTGGCCGATGGGGGCGTCAGCGGCTTGCATGCCCTGGAAGCATCGCGGTTCGACGTCATGATCGTCGATATCTTCATGCCGGAGATGCGCGGCTTTGAATCGGTGCGGGTGTTTCACCAGCGCGCGCCCGATGTCCCGCTGATCGCGATCTCCGGCTATGCCTTCGCGCAGCACACCGCGCCGGCGCCGGACTTCTTGCGGATGGCGCTCGTGCTCGGCGCGACGCGCTGCCTGCGCAAGCCGTTCACGCCCGCCGCTTTGCTCGCGGTGATCGGGGAAAGCCTGGCGGAAGCCTCCGCCCTGCGCCGTCCCGACGATTTAGGCACCGCGATCCATAGCGAATAGCCATCGTCTTTCTGCCGTCTGCCCCGCCGGGAGTCGTCAGGCGTCGGCCATGTCGGAATTGGTGGTTCGCTTGGCTTTGCCGGGCTTTGTGCTGAGAAAGCGGATTTCGAGCTCCGCTCCGTTGACCTTGACCAGTTCGCAGCGCCGATAGGCCAGCCCCGTCGAGGACAGCAGCAGGAAGAACTCCTTCAGATGCAAGCCCTCGATCGATCCTTCCAGGGTCAGTTCGGCATCGACCGAGGACACCGCCTTCAACAGGCAATTGCGGCGCCAGGTGCCATCGATCGCCATAATCCAGACGCTGTAGCCCCGCCCGAACACAACGCGTGCCGGCCCGGTGTTCTCTGTTGCCATCACGCGGTCCTATCTGACGGCACTCGCCGGCATCTTCAGTGCCGCGCCCATGCCGGGTATCGATGACGCGGCCCGCGCGTCCACCGGCAGATAGACGCCGCGGCGGTTCGGACAGACGCGATATTTGTCGGTAAGACCAATCACCGTTTCGGCCGCGCCAAGGAACAGACAGCCGTCCGGTTCGCTCGCCTTGGCGAGCCGGCCGAAGATATCGCTCTTGGTCGGCTGGTCGAAATAGATCAGCACGTTGCGGCAGAAGATGATGTCAAACTTGCCGAGGCCGGCAAAGTCCTGCAGCAGATTGAACTGGCGGAACTGCACCAGCGCACGGACGTCGGCATTAAGCTGCCACATCGTGCCCACTTGCGTGAAATGCTTGACCAGCGACTGGATCGGCAGGCCGCGCTGCACTTCGAACTGCGTGTAAAGACCGGCGCGCGACTTCTCCAGGACTTCCGGCGACAGATCGGTGGCGATGATCTCGAGCCGCCAGCCGGAGAGCTGGGCGCTCATGTCCTTGAGGATCATCGCCAGCGAATAGGGCTCCTGCCCGGTCGAGCCGGCGGCACACCAGATCCGCAACGCGCGCTTGCTGGCGCGCGCCTTGATCAGGTCAGGCACCACGGTGTCCTTGAAATGATCGAACGGCGTCTTGTCGCGAAAGAAGAACGTCTCGTTGGTGGTCATGGCCTCGACCACGTCGGCGATCACTTGTGCCGAGCCGGCCTTCATCTTCTGCACGACCTCGCTGATACCGGCGACGCCGAGCTTGCGCGCCAGCGGCAACAGCCGACTTTCCAGCAGATACTTCTTGTCGGCCGACAACATCAGGCCGGAGCGTTCTTTCAGAATCTTTTGCAGATACTCGTAATCGGCGGGAGTCATGATGTCTTTCTGAACAAAGCGCCTGCAATCCTGCGCATTCGAATTCCGGTAATGGCCGAAGATGCGATGGTGGTATTTTCAAGCCCGACAATAAGCGTCGGTCAATCATGACAGTTGCAGCAAATGACTAAGACATCCCCAATATTGCCGGCACAATTGGCAACGAGAAAAGAGATTTGGCGCGAGAACACGACCACGCGCGGCGCTGCATCCGACATCGTAGGTATCAGTGGAAACGCCTGGCTCGAAAGAGCCAGGCGTTCGATGATGCGTGACGTCGCGCGGGAAAACTCGCGCGGGGGCTGGCCTATTCTCTCGAAGGACTTGTCCTGCGGCTGACCGCCAGCACGATCATGCCGAGCGCGCCGGAGATCAACGATCCTGCCAGCACCCCGACCTTGACCTCGTCTTGCAACTCCGCGCTGAGCGGAAACGCCAGAATGCCGATGAACAGGCTCATGGTGAAGCCGATGCCGCACAGCAGGGCAACGCCGTACATCTGCGCCCAACTGGCGTCATCGGGAAGTCTTGCGACTTTCAAAGTTATGGCGAGCCAGGTTGCCAACAGGACGCCGGCCTGTTTGCCCGCGAACAGGCCGAGCGTCACGCCGATCGTCACGGGCTCGAGCAGGACCGACCATTTCATGCCCGCAAAGGACACGCCTGCATTGGCAAAGCCGAAGACCGGCACGATCAGATAGGCCACCCAGGGCTGCAAGGCGTGTTCGAGCACGAGCAGCGGCCGCGGCGCTCCGGTCGCATGATCCGCCCTTGGCAGCGGGATCGTCAGCGCAAGCGCGACGCCGGCCAGCGTCGCGTGCACGCCGGATTTCAGGGTGCATAGCCAGAGCAGCACACCCAGGACCAGATAGGGCGTCAGCTTGCGGACGCCGAAACGGCTCATGCCCAACAGCAGGCCGATCGTCGCCGCGGCTCCCGCGAGCCACCACGGCGCCAGGCTGTCGGTATAGAACAAGGCGATGATGGTGATCGCGCCGAGGTCATCGAGAATGGCGAGCGCGGTGAGGAATATCTTCAGCGACACCGGCACGCGGGAGCCGAGCAGCGCGAGCGCGCCCAGGGCAAAGGCGATGTCGGTGGCCGTCGGAATGGCCCAGCCGCGCGCGGTCGCTCCGGAGATGCCGTTGAAGGCAAGGTAGATCGCCGCAGGCGCGATCATGCCGCCGAGGGCGGCAAAGCCCGGCAGGACGCGCCGCGGCCATGTCGCAAGCTGCCCCTCCATGAACTCGCGCTTGATCTCGAGCCCGACGAACAGAAAGAACACCGCCATCAGGGCGTCGTTGATCCAATGCAGCACGCTGAGGCCGGCGACATAGGACTGCAGGGTGGCAAAATAGGCCGGTGACGCCGGCGAGTTGGCCACGATCAAGGCAGCCGCGGCGGCCAGCATCAGCACCACGCCGCTGCCCGCCTCGCTGGTCATGAAATGGCGAAGCGACGAGATTGGCTTCAGCCTTGGAGGGGATGAGTTCATGTCGCTCCCTGACAGGTCGAAGTCGCCGGTACAAGCCGTTCCGGGTGTTACAGATGTGGCCGATTGATGCACCGCGAGCAAGCCTGACGCCCGCGCGACGATCCGGTTCCGGGGGACAAGTGGCGGATGCCAACGACCGTGTCACAGTACCGATCCGTCAACGGAACAGGGCGTGAAACCACATGGATGCCTGAAATCGGCCTGGCTGGGGAACTAGGATTCGAACCTAGACAAACAGAGTCAGAGTCTGTTGTGCTACCGTTACACCATTCCCCAAAGGATTCAGTGGCTTGGCCGCGGCCTGCCAGAATCGCCGGAACCGGGATAACCGCCCGTTCCGGCCGCGTTCTAGCCCGACCGCCGCACCTTGCGCAAGCGCGCCGTGAGCCAATTGCGCAATATCTCCCAACAAAGGAATAATTGCGCCCATCAGCGGGCTAGAAGCTCGTGACGTCACTGCACCGGCGGGGTGCCGTGGGTGTGGAAGGATTCGATGGTCTTGAGGCCCCAGGCCTGGCCTTTCCTGCGCTCTGCCTCGCTCCAGACGATCGGCTTCCAGTCCGGCGCCAGGATCAGCCGCGCGCCGGCGTTGGCGACCTCGACACGGTTGCCGCCGGGTTCGTAGACGTAGAGGAAGAAGGTCTGCTGGATCGCGTGCTTGTGCGGGCCGGTCTCAATATGCACGCCGGCCTCGAGGAAGATGTCGGCAGCGCGCAGAATGTCCTCGCGGCTGTCGAGCGCGTAGGTGACGTGGTGGAAGCGGCCTTTCGTGCCGGAATGGTCGCGCGAATAGGCGAAGTCGTAGCTCTTGTTCGACATCGTTAGCCACATGGCTGCCTCGGTGCCGTCGTCGAGCACGATCTGCTCGGTCAGCCGGCAGCCGAGATAATCCTCGAAGAAGATCCGGTTGGCCTTGATATCGACCGCGAGGCAATTGAGGTGATCGAGCCGTCGCACATTGATGCCGCGCGCGGGATATCGTTGCGCCTGGTTCTTCAATGCCGGCTTCAGCTCCGGCGGCGGCTCGTACCATTCGGTCTCGTAATAGAGCTCGACGATGTGGCCGTCAGGATCCCGGCAGCGATAGGCCGGGCCGTGGCCGAGATCGCCGTCGGTCCAGCCGATCGCGAACTCCGTGCCCTTCAGCGCCGCCACGCGCCGCTCAAGCGCCTGCGGGCTGCGCGCCCGCAGGGCCATGTGTTCCATGCCGGAGGTGTTCGACGCCGTCAGTTTCAGCGTCGAGCGCTCGTAATCGTCCCAGCCGCGCAAATAGACCGACTCGCCCTGCCGCCCACTGACGGTCATGCCCATCACGTCGACGAAGAAGGCGAGGCTCTCGTCGGGCTTCGGCGTCAGCATTTCCATGTGGCCGAGATGGGCGAGATCGTAGATCGGTTCGGGGGTCATGATTATCTCCAATGCCAATAGCCGTCATTGCGAGGAGCCCTTGCGACGAAGCAATCCAGTCTTCGCTTGAGGCCTTCTGGATTGCCGCGTCGCTTCGCTCCTCGCAATGACGGCGGAGAGTGGGGTGCTCATCTCAACTTGCGGGTCACGTCGTCGTACAGTTCATCCACAGCGTAAGCGCGCGGGATCAGTCCCTGCTCCGTGGCGTAGCCGGTAATCAGTTCGATCGAGCGGGTTAGTTCGTCGTCGGTATATGAGACGGTCTGGCCGGCCGCAGCGGCCCGGCTCGCCTGCAGCATGCGGTGCACCTCGCGGACGATTTCGGGATGTTCGTCCGACAGGTCCTTGCTGACCACCGTGATGTGATTGACCGGCACCACGCCATGCCCCGCGAACCACGCTTTCTCCTCGGCTGCGGCGTTGGGAAACAGCGGCTTCACCCGCGGATCGTCGGACTTTTCGCCGAGCACGGCGTCAAGTTCGCCGTTGAACAGCATCTGCAGGATCTGCTTCCCGGCCGGCGCCTTCGTCGTGATGTCCTTGAACTCGGCGACATGCGGCTCCTCGAAGGTCACCCAGTCGACCTTGTCGAGATCGACGTCGTAATCGTGGGCCAGGATGCCGCGCAGCCACGCGCCGGTCGTGGTGGTGAAGGAACGAATGCCGACGCGCTTGCCTTCGAGATCCTTCGGCGTGACGATTCCGGATTCCGGGTTGGTCACGGCAAAGCCATGCTGAAACCGCGCCATCATCACGTCGGGCAGCAGCACCATCGGCTTGTGATAGGCCCTGGCCATCAGGAAAGTGACGATCGCCAGTTCGGAGACATCGAACGCGGCCTCGCGGACCATCGGCTTGAAGCCCTTGTTGGTCGGCTTGTAGTCCGCGAATTCCATCTCGACGAGATCGGAGGAGATCTTGCCGGATTTCAGCGCCGCGGTGTGCGGGTGGTCGCCGAGCAGCACGCGGAGCTTCATCATCGCCCTGCCCTACACGTCTTCCGGCTTGTCGACATAGACGAGACCGGCCTTCGCAAGGCCCTCGCGCATGCTGTACATGTCGAGGCCGAGAATGCCGGAAGCAAGTGTCTGCCGCTTGCTCTCCTCCAGCGCCGCACGCGCCTCGGCCTTGTCGGCGATTTCGGCGGCGTTCTTACGGGGGATCACGACCACGCCGTCCTCGTCGGCAATGACGACGTCGCCGGGTTGGACCAGCTCGCCGGCGCAGACGACGGGGACGTTGACCGCGCCGAGCGTGGCTTTCACGGTGCCCTTGGCGGAAATCGCCTTCGACCAGACCGGAAAGCCCATCTCGCGCAGGGTCTTGATGTCGCGGCAGCCGGCATCGATAATCAGGCCGACGCCGCCGCGCGCCTTCAGCGAGGTCGCCAGCAGATCGCCGAACATGCCGTCGGTATTGTCGGTCGTGCAGGCCACCACCAGCATGTCGCCGGGGCGGCACTGCTCGATGGCGACATGCAGCATCCAGTTGTCGCCGGGCTGCGCCAGCACGGTCACCGCGGTGCCCGCCGCCTCCGCGCCGGCCCACACCGGGCGCATATAGGGCTTCATCAGGCCGAACCGGCCATAGGCCTCGTGCGCGGTGGACACGCCGAGCGCACCGAGACGCTTGACCACATCGGCATCGGCCCGCTCGATGTTTCGGACGACGACGGTCTTCATGCCAGCACCTCCAGGGTCATCGGGAACAGCCGCTGATAGGCCTCGCCATAGGTCATCGCAGCGCCCGTGTTGCGGCCGCCCTGCATGCCCCGCTGCAGCGCGACGCGCTCGTAATAGGCCCACAGATGCTTTTGCGCGGCGAGGATCTCGAACGTCTTGCGCTTGATGTCCCAGACCTCGTCGATATTGAGGATCACCTGCGGCTTGAAGTTGCACATCTCGGGCTGATGCGGCTCGAACAGGAACACCGGCGGCGCCGAATAGCTGTATTCGGCATCCGGCTTGTGACCCATCGCCTGCGCGATGATGCGGGCCTCCTGCGCGGCGGCCGTCGCGGCAGGGTGATCGACGTTATAGGGATCTTCCAGCGAATGCGTCAGCACGAAGCTCGGATTGAGCTCGCGGTAGATGTCGATCAGCCGTTCCTTGTGCGCCTCGGTGAGGTGCAAGGGATAGTCGCCGGCATCGAAGAACTCGATCTCCGCGCCCAACGAGGCCGCCGCGCGCTCGGCTTCATCGCGACGGCCGGCCTTGACCTTGTCCAGCGTCATGCCCTGCTGCTTCCAGGCAAACTGGGACTCGCCGCGCTCGCCATAGGCAAGGCAGACGATCTTCATCCGGTAGCCCTTCTTGGCATGCAGCGCGATCGCTCCGCCGGCGCGCCAGACGAAATCGCCGGGATGCGCGGAGACCACCAGGCCGGTTTTCTGCATCGACATGAGAGATGTCCTTACTTGCTATCGAAATCAAAAAGACGCGCCGGATTGTCGACCAGAATTTTTTGCTGCACGGCCGGGTCCGGTGCGAACAGCGGGATCAGGTCGACGAGGTCGCCATCATTGGGCATCGCCTTCACGTTGGGATGCGGCCAGTCGGTGCCCCAGATCACGCGATCCGGCGCGGTGTCGCAGATCTTCTTCGCGAACGGCACGGCGTCGGTAAAGGGCGGGCCCATCGAGGTCACGCGCTCGCAGCCGGACACTTTGACCCAGCACTTCTCGTCGCGCTGCATCAGGTCGAGCAGCGTGCGGAACGACAGCTGGTCGAGGCCGTCGGCCGCCTTGACGCGACCCATGTGGTCGATCGTGTAGCGCACCGGCAGCTTCGCCAGCAGCCCGGCATAGTCCGGCAGGTCGATCGCGTCGAAGTGCAAATCGACGTGCCAGTTCAGCGCGGCGATCATGTCGACGGTGCGATGAAAGACCTTCATGTCCGGCGTGCCGCCGAGATGCTTGACGAAGTTGAAGCGGCAGCCGCGAAAGCCGCCGTCATGCAGCTCCTGCAGGCCCTGCTCGTTAATCGCGGGATCGAGGTTGGCGACCGCGCGATAGCGGCCTTCGCTGACCTTGATGGCGTCGAGCGCGACGCGGTTGTCGGTGCCGTGCACGCTGGCATTGACGATCACCGCGCGGCCGATGCCGAGAATTTTGTGCAGCTTCTGGAAATCCTCCAGCGGCGCATCCGGCGGGATGTAGGAGCCGACATAGGGATACTTGGCGCCCGGTCCAAAGATGTGGGTGTGCGAGTCGCAAGCCAGCGCCGGCAGCTTGAATTTCGGCGTGCGGGTGTGAGGATCGGGGCCGGGCACGGTTGGTTTGGTCATGACGTCCTTGAATGCGTGAGGAAAAAGCGCGCGACGTTATTGTTTGGGAATGCCGGCCTGCTCGATCACCTTGGTCCACTTGGCGATGTCATCCACCAGACGCGCTTTCAGCTCTTCCGGCGAGCCGGCGCGCGCCTCGATGCCGAGATCGAGCAGCTTCTGCTTGACGTCCGGCTGCGCCACCACCTCGCGCAGCGCGGCGTTGAGTTTCGCGATCACCTCCGGCGGCGTTTTGGCCGGCGCGAACAGCGCGTTCCACGACACCACGTCGTAGCCCTTGACGCCGCCCTCGCTCACCGTGGGCGTGTCCTTCAGGATCACCGAGCGGGTTTCGCCGGTGGTGCCGATCGCCGTGAGCTTGCCGTCCGTCAATGCGGATTTCATGCCGACATAGTTGTCGATCAGGACGTCGATATCGTTGCGCAACAGGCCGATGATGGCTTCGGGCGTGGCGCGGTACGGCACGATCTGGAAATCGACGCCGGCGGTGGATTTCAGGAGCTGTGCGGACAGGTTCTGCGTGCTGCCGACGCTGATGGTGCCGACATTGAGCTTGCCGGGATTGTCGCGTGCAAACTTGATTAGGTCGGGAAGCGTCTTGTGGGGCGACTCGGCGTTGGTGCCGACGATGAAATCGAAGAAGCCGATGCTGGAGATCGGCGCGAAGTCCTTCACCGGATCGAACGGCAGGCTCTTGAACAGCGGCACGCTGACGGCGGTGCCGTTGCTGAGCAGCGCCAGCGTATAGCCATCCGGCGGCGACGACAGCACCGCGCGCGCCGCGGCGACGCCGCCGGCCCCCGGCATGTTCTCGACGATCAGGCGCTGGCCCAGTTTCTCGCCGAGGCTTTCGGCGACGATGCGCAGTGTGATGTCGGCGACGCCACCGGCGGCGAACGGCACGACCACACGGATCGGCCGGTTCGGATAGGTCGATTGCGCCTGTGCCGGGGAGGCCAGGCCCAAAAGGGTCATCGCCACAGCCGTGATCCCCGCGCGCCAATAGCGTGCTTGGCGGCCCTTCGATCGAAATTCAGATTGCGGCATCATGCGGCCCTGCCCTTCAGCGGGGCGGCTTGATGCGCCCCTTTCCGACCGCCGTCATAGCCAAGTCCTATTTATGCAACAAATGATAGTTTTCGCACAATCCACCGCTCTCCTTCATAATTGAACATGCTGGCCCTTATCGGCTTTTACGCACGATGACAGCCACCGGCCCGCCACCATCCGGGCCCTGATGTTCGGCGCCGCCGGACACGAACAACAATGTGGTGCCGACGACGCCGGCGATCACGCCGCCGACCAGCGCGCGCGCGTGGCGAGAGGATGCGATGTCGCTGTCGTCCAGCATGGTGTGCCGCGCGCCGCGAATGAGCCCGGTCTGCGAGGCCTCCGCCTTGCACAGCACGGCGCACAGCGCCTGCTGCGATTCTGCGTCCAGCGGATAGAGGGAGGCGATTCCCGCCGCCGACAGCGCGCGGATGACGGCCGCGGAATCGATCGCGTCCTGCATGACGTCGTGCGCGACGCGGTACTCGCCGGACCAGGCGCGGCTGTTGCCGACCACGAGAATCTGGTTCTCCAGCAGTTCGACCCCGGCCGAGGTGCTGGCGCGGTTCGAATACAGGCTGAAATCCCGGCAAACGACCGCATCGTCGATCGCCTCGCGGGACAGTTCTCCGAGCGCCACGCCGACGCCGAGCGCGGATGCGCCCCGCGAATAGGCCATCGATTTTAGCGTGTCCTCGGTGGCGACGTCCCGGCCGTCCGCTCTGGCCTCGGCGATGCGTGACTTGGTCAGCAGCGGGCATTTCACCTGCACGTAGTGCACGTCCTCCGCCCGCTCGATTCCGGCAGCGGCCATCGCCTCGCGCACCGCGTCCGCCGTCGCGTCGATCTGCGCGGCGCGGCCGATCTCGTGCGGCGCAAACGGGCGCGTCACCGCGGTTCCGATCGCCAGCGCCATTTCGCCATCCGCCGCCGCCTCGCCCGGCACCACCTCGAACACCAGCCAGTGCGGCGACAGCCCGCCCTCGGTTCCGCCGGACATCACCGTGACGACGCGCCGCTCGACGGCGTCGGAGGCCTCGCCCGTCGCGCGCACGATCATCGCCTTAAGCGCCGACGACGCAAAGCCGCGCGTGAAATCATTGACGCAACCATTGCCTTCGGTCTTGCCGAGGATAGCGACGATCCGCCGGGGATCGATGCGCCCGGCCGCGAATTGCGCCTCGATGCCGGAGACGTCGTCGGGCGCGCCGGCCGCAATCCTGTGAATTCGTGCTTCCATGAGGGTCCGCCTGTTGATGTTGGCCGAACCATGTGGCGCGCGCCTTGTTCGGACAAGCCCCGATTGGGACGCGCAGCGACGCCGAAAAGGCACCGCGCCCGCGGCCTATTGCAGGGCGGCGAAATACGCCTTGATCAACTCGATCAGCGCCTGCGCCGGCTTGCTCGGCGGCAGGCCGCGCTTGACGACGATGCCGACGGTGCGGCTGACGCCGGGGTTGCGCAGCGGCACGGCGACGAGGCCCGCGGTGCCCTGGGTTGCCACCGCAATGTTCGGCACCACGGCCACGCCGAGCCGTTCGAACACCATGCCCACCGCCGTCTGCAGATGCTGCACCTCGTAGCGCCAGTTCAGCGCGTCGCGGCGCTCGCCCAGCGCGTCGTCGATCAGCGCGCGATTGCCGGCCTGCGGGCTGATGCGGATCAGCGGCGTGTCCGCCAGATGCGCCCAGTTGAGAAAGTTGCGCTTTGCGAATTCGTGATCCTTCGGGCACAGCAGCACGAAGCGTTCCTTGATCAGCGGTGTCGCCTCGAGATCCCAGATGTTCATCGCAATGATGGTGACGCCGAACTCGGCCTGCCCCGACTGCACCAGCGTGGCGATCTCGCCGGCCGAATTGTCGTGGATCTTGATCGAGATGCCGGGATGCGCCGCGTTGAACTCCTGCAGCACCCGCGGCAAATGATAGGCGGCAATGGTCGGCAGGCAGCCCAGCGCGATATGCGCCTGACGCTGGCGACCACGGGCGCGCAGCAGGTCGATGGTGTCGGACAATTCGCCGATCATCCGCCGCGCGGTCGGCAGCAGTTCCAGTCCGGCAGGTGTCAGGGCCACCTGCCGCGTCGTGCGGGCGAGCAGTTGCAGGCCGAGATCCTCCTCCAGCTTCTTGATGCGGTGGCTGAGGGCCGTCTGCGACAGGTTCAGATGCGCTGCCGCGCGCGAAAAGCTGCCCCGCTCGGCAATCGCGAGGAACGCCTGCAGTCCCGGGAAGTCGATGCGCATGGAGATTCCGACCGATGCCGCCAATGAGCCTGCAGAGGTACCCCGCAGTTCCCCGGCGAAGCAAGGTTTGCGGACGGCCATGGCAAGCGCCCGGCGTCCCCTTGCACCTGAGCGACTGCCGGGCTGGTTAATTCGGGGTAAAGCCTTCGGCGGCCAGCCCCGCATCCGCTCGGCCGTCGGCCATGAATTCTTCCGGGAAAGCCGGTTGAATGCCGCGACCGGCAGTAAAGCCCACCGTTGAACGTCCAAACTGCACACGGAATGCCCCGGCCATTTAACCGTTTGTCCAGTCCCTTACCCTCATAGTGATCCCAAACCGGGGCGCGACAACGCGATTATTTCAACATGACACTTTTCACTACGCCGGCGTCGTTCGGGCGCATCATATCCGTCAAGGGCTCACTGGCCCGCGTCGGCCTGCTGGCTGCCAACCAGATGGCGCCGGCAAAAGCCCGCGCTACCGTCGGCTGTTTCGTCAGCATTCGCTGCGCAAGTTCGACCATCATCGCCATGATCACCGAGGTATCCTGCGAAAACATGCAGGAACCCGATACCTACATAGCCAGTGCCTCGGTTGACCTGCTCGGCGAGATCGTCGGCGGACCGGACCGCCCCAAGTTCCAGCGCGGCGTCACCATTTATCCGACTATCGGCGACGCCGTCGAACTGATCAGCAATGCGGAACTGCGCACCGTCTATGCACCGACCGGCTCCGACCAGATCAATGTCGGCACGCTGCAGCAGGACAAGTCGGTCATCGCCTATGTCGACGTCGAGGAAATGCTGAGCAAGCACTTTGCCGTGCTGGGCTCCACCGGCGTCGGCAAGTCCTCCGGCGTGTCCCTGCTACTCAACGAAATCCTGCGAGTGCGACCGAACCTTCGCATCTTCCTGCTCGATGTGCACAATGAATATGGCCGCTGCTTCGGTGACCGTGCGCTGGTGCTCAACCCGCGCAATCTGAAGCTGCCGTTCTGGCTGTTCAATTTCGAGGAGATCGTCGACGTGCTGTTCGCCGGCCGCCCCGGCGTGCCGGAAGAGCTGGAAATCCTCGGCGAGGTGATCCCGATCGCCAAGGGCGTCTATACGCAGTACCAGAACTCCGACCGCATCGGCCTGAAGCGGATCGACCCGAAGACGATCGGCTATACCGCCGACACCCCGGTGCCCTATCGCCTCGTCGATCTGATCTCGCTGATCGACGAACGCATGGGCAAGCTGGAGAACCGCTCCTCGCGCATCATCTATCACAAGCTGATCTCGCGCATCGAGACGGTGCGCAACGACCCGCGCTACGCCTTCATGTTCGACAACGCCAATGTCGGCGGCGACACCATGGCGGAAGTGATCTCCTATTTGTTCCGGCTGCCGGCCAACGGCAAGCCGATGACCATCATGCAGCTCGCGGGCTTCCCGGCTGAAGTCGTCGACTCCGTGGTGTCGGTGCTGTGCCGCATGGCGTTCGATTTCGGGCTGTGGAGCGACGGCGTCTCTCCGCTGTTGTTCGTCTGCGAGGAAGCCCATCGCTACGCTTCCGCCGACCGCAACATCGGCTTCGGCCCGACCCGCAAGGCGGTATCGCGGATTGCCAAGGAAGGCCGCAAATACGGCGTCTATCTCGGCTTGGTGACCCAGCGTCCCGCCGAACTCGACGCGACCATTATCTCGCAGTGCAACACGTTATTCGCGATGCGGCTCGCCAACGAGCGCGACCAGACATTGTTGCGCTCTGCCGTGTCGGATGCCGCCGCCAATCTATTGTCTTTCGTGCCCTCGCTCGGCACCCGCGAAGTGCTGGCGTTCGGCGAAGGCGTCGCGCTGCCGACGCGACTGCGGTTCAAGGAAGTGCCGCCGCATCAATTGCCGCGCTCGGAAGCCACGATTTCCACCGTGCCGTCGGTCGCGGCCGGCCACGACATGCATTTCGTCGCCGCGGTGCTGGAACGCTGGCGCGGCGCCACCTCGCACCGCGACGTGCCGAACGATCCCGGCTTCACCGACCGCCCGATGCCGCGCACGCTGGAAACCCCGATGCTGCAGCCGTCGCTCGGCCTCGACCCCGACCGCTTCTCGCTGCTGAAAAAGCCGCTCCGCTAGCTGCGCAGTTCAACTTCCCCCTCTTCTTTTGAGGGGGAGGGTGAAAAGAGCAACGCTTCTCCCCCGCGCCATCATCGCCTATGGTCCGCCCCGCGCATCACGCGCCCGACGGATCTCCCGATGACCCAGCCCAATCGTTTTCCCGTGCCTGCGATCGACACCCTGCCCGACGATATCCGCACGCGGATTCTGGCGGTGCAGGAAAAGTCCGGCTTCGTGCCCAACGTATTCCTGTCGCTGGCCGGGCGGCCGGATGAATTCCGCGCCTTCTTCGCCTATCACGACGCGCTGATGGACAAGGATGGCGGGCTGACCAAGGCCGAGCGCGAGATGATCGTGGTCGCGACCTCCGCCGCCAACCAGTGCCATTACTGCGTGGTGGCACACGGCGCGATCCTGCGGATCCGCGCCAAGAATCCGGAGATCGCCGATCAGATCGCGATCAACTATCGCCGGGCCGACATCACGCCGCGGCAGCGCGCAATGCTGGACTTCGCCATGAAGGTCAGCCGCTCTGCTGAAACCATCGGTGAATCGGATTTCGCCGAGGTCGCCGGCCAAGGCTTCAGCGATGACGACATCTGGGACATCACCGCCATTGCCGCGTTCTTCGCGCTGTCGAACCGGATGGCCAACGTCACCGGCATGAAGCCGAACGCAGAATTCTACATGATGGGCCGGCTGCCGAAATAACGGCGGCGCACAGGGATAGCGACATGCTCGACTGGTCGGAAATCCTGTTGCGGCTCGGCATCGCCGCGCTGGCGGGCGGCGCGCTCGGGCTCAACCGCGACCTGCACGGCAAGCCGGTCGGCGTACGCACGCTGTCGCTGGTCAGCATCGCTGCCGCGATGGTGATGGTGCTGGCCGATCCGCTGCGGGACGGCGGTTTCTCGGATGCCGGCAGCCGCGTCATCCAGGGCATTCTCACCGGCATCGGCTTTCTCGGCGCCGGGGTGATCTTCCATGCCGAAAAGCATGTTCGCGTTCGCGGCCTGACCAGCGCGGCTTGCGTCTGGCTGACGGCCTGTATCGGCATCGTCTGCGGCGCCGGCCAATGGCGCATCGTTACGGTGGCATTGGCCATCGCCTTCGTCGTGCTGCTGATCGGCGGTCCGGTCGAGCGCCGGCTACACCGCCTGCTCGGCGGCCAGCCGGACCACGACCTGCCCGCGGACGAACCTCAGTCCTCCGCTTCCGGACCGCACCAGCCCGGCAGATAGGTCGCGTCCCGGCTCCTGGCGAGCGCCAGCGCCTTTTCCATGGCCTTCTCGAAATCGGCCTCGACGTCCTTGCGCGACAGCCGGCGGCGCAACAGGTCGGCCCACAGGAATTCGCTGAACGGCGTGACGTCCTTGGCGTAGCCACCGGCGCGGCGCAATTCGCCGGCGAGGCTGCGAAACGGGTCGTCCTTCAGCTTGGCGATCGATTTCGGGATGTCGTTGAAATGATGCCGCACGCCGCGGGCGTCATAGGGGTAGACCCAGCGGCGATTGTCGAGCACGCCCCAGAACGCCTCCTTGTCGACCATCGTCAGATCGGCGACCACGCTGACCAGAATGTCCTTCACGTCCTCGTCATGCAGCGCGCGGGCAAGGTGATGGTGATCGATGATGTAATGGTGATGATCCGGCCCGAGCACGACCGGAATCATGTGCGACCCCAGGGCCTCCGCCTGCTTGCGCTTCGACCGGTGCTCGCGCCAGTGCTTGCGCTTCTCCTTGACCTCGCGCATGCCCACGGTCATCTGCGTCGGGCGCAGCGACAGGATCGGAATGGGCTGTACCGTGGGTTCGCGGGTTGGCATGTCTGTATTCCCTCGATTGCCGCATCTCGGCCATGCGGAGTTAACGAAACCGACCCACCGCGAACGTGCTAAAATTACAAATCACATCTCGCGGACCGCGACCATGAAGACCCAGCAGCCGATCATCAACCCGGACGATGGCGAACACCGCGTGCTGAAATATGTGCCGCGCAACTCGGCGACGCTGCAAAACAATGCCAGCGTTACCGCCGCCGAAGATCTTTCTCGCTTTGAGCAGCCCCGCGACGAGGGCGACGACTTCGGTCACCGCATGCTCGCCAACGCCGCGGCCTTCGCATTCACGGCGGTCCTGATCGGCATCGGCATCTGGCTGGCGATCAACATCGCCGACCTGCGCAAGACCCAGGATTGCGTGCTGATGGGCCGCCGCGACTGCAGCCGGATCGTGGCACCGCAGGGCTGAACCCCCCGGGCATTGCCGGATCTGGCCGGTGGGTAGGCGCTCACCACCCATTGAACTGACGAGCTGCCTCCGTTATACGGGCAAACGACTCCTTACGGCAGGCGGGGTGTTTCGGGGCCAAGCCCCCCTTTTGTCATGCCGTTCTTAATTTTTCTTCAATCGATCAAAGGCTTAATGATGTCCACCACATTCGATCAGGTCGCTACAATCATCGCGGAAACCTGCGACATTCCCCGCGACACGATCACGCCGGAGAGCCATGCGATCGACGATCTGGGCATCGACAGCCTGGACTTCCTCGATATCGCCTTCGCCATCGACAAGGCGTTCGGCATCAAGCTGCCGCTGGAAAAATGGACCCAGGAGGTCAACGACGGCAAGGCGACCACCGAACAGTATTTCGTCCTCAAGAACCTCAGCGCCCGCATCGACGAACTGGTCGCGGCCAAGGGCGCGTAACGCCCACATGAACCTCGAATATTTTCACCTGATTGACCGCATCACCGATCTCGATGTCGGTGAGCGCCGGATCACCGTTGAAGCGATCGTGCCCCACAAGAGCACGATCTTTGAGGGTCATTTTCCCGGCTATCCCCTGATGCCTGGCGTGTTGCTGATCGAGGCGATGGCGCAGACTTCGGGCTGGCTGCTGATCGCCTTGAACAAGTTCGAACGGATGCCGTTTCTGGCGGCGGTGCAGGAGGCCAAGATGCGGACCTTCATCACCCCCGGAGAAGTGCTGACGATCGACGCCACGCTGGCGCATGACGGCTCCGGCTTTGCCCGCACCGACGTGAAGATCAAGGCGGCCGGCAAACTCGCCTGCAATGCCACGCTGACGTTCCGCATCGTGCCGTTCCCGCATCCGGATTTGCGCGGGCACATGGATATCATGGCCAAGCGGATCGGCTTTCCGACCGAGGCGATCGCCCAAGGAACAGCCGAAGGAACCGCCGAAGGAACGCAGCATGGCTGAAACGAGACACGCAGTATCCGAACCGGTGGAAGCCTGGATCACCGGCATTGGTCTTGCGACCTCGCTCGGCGAAGGCCCGGACGCCCATTGGGATGCGCTCAACAACAAGCGCATCAACATCGATGAGACGAATTTCGCGCCCTACATCGTGCACCCGCTGGCGCCGCTTTCCTACGACTCGCAGATCCCCAAGAAGGGCGATCAGCGGCAGATGGAAGCCTGGCAGCGCATCGGTACTTACGCCGCCGGCCTGGCACTGGAATCGGCCGGCCTGAAGGGCAACAAGGACATCCTGTCGAAGATGGACATGATCGTCGCGGCCGGTGGCGGCGAGCGCGATCTGGCCGTCGATTCCGGCATCCTGAATTCCGAGGGCCACGGCGCGACGCCGCCCGGCCTGCTCAACGAACGGCTGATGAACGATTTGCGGCCGACGCTGTTCCTGGCGCAGCTGTCCAACCTGCTCGCCGGCAACATCTCGATCGTTCATGGCGTCACCGGATCGTCGCGCACCTTCATGGGCGAGGAAGCCGCCGGCGTCGACGCCGCGCGTATCGCGCTGGCGCGGATTGCCGCCGGACAGAGCGACGTCGCCTTGATCGGTGCGGCGCATAATGGCGAGCGCAAGGACCTGCTGCTGCTGTACGAATTCGACGACTTCAACCTGAAGAACAGGTTCGAGACGGTGTGGGCGCGCGAACAGGCCTCGGGCTTTGCGCTCGGCTCGGCCGGCGCCTTCGTCGTGATCGAATCCCGGGCGCATGCCGAAGCGCGCGGCGCCAAGCCGCTGGCGCGTCTGAAGAGCGTCGTCGCCGACCAGGTCCGCCGCAAGACGCCGGGCGAAGTCACGGCGTCGCTGGAGAAGCTGTGGTCCAAGCTCGGCTCACTGAAGAGTGATGTCGCGATCATCACCGGCGCGACCGGCGCAGAGCCTGCGACCTCGGAAGAGCGCGCGTTCCTGAACGAGCATCGCGACGTCGCGGTGCGCGCCACCGGCACGATGTTCGGCCATACGCTGGAGACGCAGTTTCCGCTCGGCCTCGGGCTCGCCGCGCTGGCGATCTCGCGCGGTGCGCTGTATCCGCCGAACGATTCGACGGGCGTCGAGATTGAAATGACGAAGAAGCCCACCCAGATTGTGGTGATCGGCGCCGGCCATTGGCGCGGCGAAGGCATGGCGCTGGTCGAAGCGATCGATTGACGCCTAAGACACGGCCGACGGGGAAGACACATGACAGCCACGCGCGATAAATTCGGCCGACCGATCGTCGTCGTCACCGGCATGGGCGTCGTCACCTCGCTCGGCGCCGGCAAGGACGACAACTGGAAGAAGCTGACAGCCGGCGAGTCCGGCATCCGCACCATCACGCGGTTTCCGACCGAAGGCCTGAAGACCACGATGGCCGGCACCGTCGATTTCGTGCCGGTCGATCCGTTCTCCTCCACGGATCTGTCGGAAAAGCTCGGCGATCTCGCGACGGAAGAAGCCATCGCGCAGGCCAATATCGGCAGCAAGGGCGACTTTCCCGGCCCGCTGTTTCTCGCCGTCGCTCCCGTCGAGGTCGAATGGCCACAGCGCCAGGCCGTGGCGCGCGCCACCGGCGCCAACACCGCGATTGACTACGACGCGCTGCTGCGCGTCGCCTCCGGCGGCCAGTTCAAGGATTTCCATCGCCGC
The DNA here is from genome assembly GCF_007018645.1 of Tardiphaga sp. vice154. NCBI lineage: Bacteria > Pseudomonadati > Pseudomonadota > Alphaproteobacteria > Hyphomicrobiales > Nitrobacteraceae > Tardiphaga > Tardiphaga sp. vice154. The sequence continues at coordinate 2,516,784 of NZ_CP041399.1, read as the reverse complement.
TTCATGTTCGGCTCGGTCGCCGATCATATCGCCGAGACGTTCGGCACCAAGGGCTCGCCGATCTCGCTGTCGACCGCGTGTGCCTCCGGCACCACCGCGATCCAGCTCGGCGTCGAGGCGATCCGCCGCGGCGACGCCGATGCCGCGCTGTGCGTTGCCACCGACGGCTCGGTCAATCCGGAAGCACTGATCCGCTTCTCGCTGCTGTCCGCGCTCTCCACCCATAACGACCCGCCGCAGGCCGCGGTGCGGCCGTTCGCCAAGAACCGCGACGGCTTCGTGATGGCCGAAGGCGCCGGCGCCCTGGTGCTGGAGAGCCTGGAAGCCGCCACAGCGCGCGGCGCCAAGATCCTCGGCATCGTCGCCGGCTGCGGCGAACTCTCCGATAGCTTCCACCGCACGCGCTCGAGCCCCGATGGCAAGCCGATCGTCGGCTGCGTCAACAATGCGCTGTTCGATGCGGGTCTGGTCTCCGACCAGATCGACTACATCAACGCGCATGGCACCGGCACGCCGGAAAACGACAAGATGGAGTATCTCGGCATTTCCACCGTGTTCGGCGAACGCGCCAAGCAGATTCCGGTGTCCTCCAACAAGTCGATGGTGGGACACACGCTGTCAGCCGCCGGCGCGGTCGAGGCGGTATTCTCGCTGCTGACGCTGGAGCACCAGCGGATCCCGCCGACCATCAATTACGATGTTCCCGATCCCGCGATTCCATTCGACGTGGTCCCGAATACCGCCCGCGACGCGAAAGTCACCGCTGTGATGTCGAACTCGTTCGGCTTCGGCGGCCAGAACGCCTCTTTGATCGTGACGCGCGAGCCGATTTAGGCTTCGCGCGACTGCCTCCGGTTGACGCCCTAGCGTGAACCGGCGATACGCAACCATCTGAAATTCCTTATTGTCGGAGACGCAGGTCATGCGTGCGCTCAATCTCGTTGCCGATCGTGAACTCGTCGTCGTCGATCAGCCTGCCCCGCCGCCGCCCGAGGCCGGCGAAGTGCAGATCCGCGTCAAGGCGGTAGCGCTGAATCACATCGACGTCTGGGGCTTTCGCGGCATGGCCTTCGCCAAGCGCAAGCTGCCGCTCGCGGTCGGCGCCGAAGCCTCCGGCGAGATCGTCGCGGTCGGCGAAGGCGTGACCAACTTCAAGCCCGGCCAGAAGGTCGTGATGTACGGCGCCAAGACCTGCGGCGTCTGCAAGCCATGCGTCGAGGGTCGCGACAATTTCTGCGAGAACGTCGGCGGTCTCTACGGCTTTCATCTCGACGGCTTTTCGCGTGAGCTGATGAACATGCCGGCGCGGCTGGTGATCCCGGTACCCGACAATGTCAGCCTGCGCGATGCGGCCTGCGCGCCGATCGCATTCTCGACCGTGCAACACATGCTGTTCGACAATGCCAAGCTGCAGCCGGGCGAGACCATTCTGGTGCATGCCGGCGGCTCCGGCATCGGCACGGTTGCGATCATGATGGCCAAGAAGATCGGCTGCACCGTCATCACCACGGTCGGCGACGACTCCAAGATCGAGGGCGTCAAGGCGCTCGGCGCCGACTATGTGATCAACTACCGCAAGGATCGCTTCGAGGGCGAAACGCGAAAAATCACCAAGAAGAAGGGCGTCGACGTCGTGTTCGAACACGTCGGTGCCGACACCTTCAACGGCTCGCTGCTGGTGATGAAGCGCGGCGGACGTCTCGTCACCTGCGGCTCGACCTCGGGTCCGACCACGACCATCAACCTGATGCAACTGTTCCAGCAGCAGTACCGCATCTTCGGCTCGTTCGGCGCGACGATGAAGAACATCGCGGAGAGCCTGGAAAAGATGTCTGACGGCATGTTGCCGGTGATCGACACCGAAGTATCGATGGAGGACGTCGAGCCCGCGCTGAAGCGGATGGAAAGCCGCCAGGTGTTCGGCAAGATCATCGTCCACTTCTGATGCTGCGGCTGTTCCTCCGCGCCCGTGCAATCATTCGGAACGCCATAAAGCCGGCGGGCGAAGCGGTCGTCGGCGCGCTGACGATCGCCCTGCTCCGCACCACGCGCTATTTCGACCCGATCAAGACCGCCGAGCTGTTCGCGAAAATCACGCAGAAGATCGGTCCGCTATTCCGCGAGGACAAGATCGGCCGCGCCAACCTCACCGCGGCCTTTCCGGAAAAATCGCCCGAAGAAATCGAGACGATTCTCGCCGGCGTGTGGGGCAACATGGGCCGCTTCGCGGCCGAATTCGCGCATCTCGATCACGTCTGGGAGCACGATCCCGCGCATCCCGAACTGAGCCGCATCGAAATCCCGGAGCGCACCCACGAGCTGTTCGCGCAGCTCCGCCTCGACGGCAAGCCCGCGCTGATCTTCGCAGCCCATCTCGGCAATTGGGAATTGCCGGCGCTTGCCGCGGTCGCCCACGGGTTGGAGGCGACGGTGCTGTATCGCCGCCCGAACATCGAGGCCGTCAACCGCACCATAGAGCGCATCCGCGCCGTGAATATGGGCACGATGGTTGCAGCCAGCCACGACGCCCCGGTCAAGCTGGCGCATGCGCTTTCCGACGGCCAGCACGTCGCGATGCTGATCGACCAGTGGTTCCGGAACGGCGTCCAGGTCGATTTCTTCGGCCGCAAGACCAACGCCAATCCGATGCTGGCGCGCCTCTTGCGCCAGGTCGACTGCCCGATCCACGGCGTCCGTATCATCCGCCTGCCCAACCACCGTTTTCGCGCCGAATTGTCCGAAGAGGTCAAGCCGGTGCGTACAGCCGACGGCAAGGTCGATGTGCAGGGCACCATGCAGGCGGTGACCAGCGTTCTGGAAGGCTGGATCCGCGAATATCCCGACCAGTGGCTGTGGCTGCATCGGAGATGGCGGTAGCTTTCTTCACCTCTCCCCGTTGGGGAGAGGTGAAGATAGGCGCCCGATGCGCTACCGCCCCGTCTTCACCCGCGTCCATAACCGGTTGATCACCCGCTGGGTGGCGGGATCGCGCGCCGTGATGATGAACAGCTTCTGCAGCATCGCGTCGTCCGGATAGATCGTCTTGTCGTTCAAGATCTTCGGATCGACCTGCTTCTGGCTCGCCAGATTGCCGTTGGCATAACCGAGATAGTTGGAATTCTTCGCCGCCACGTCCGGCCGGTACAGATAGTTGATCAGCGCATGGGCTTCAGCGACATGCGGCGCGTCTGCCGGGATCGCCAGATTGTCGAAGAACATCTGCGCCCCCTCTTTCGGCACGGCATAGCCGATCTCGACGCCGTTTTTCGTTTCATCCGCCCGCGCGCGGGCCTGGATGATATCGCCGGACCAGCCAACCACGAGGCAGATCTCGCCGGTCGCCAGCGCGCTGAGATATTCGGAGGAGTGAAATTTTCGTACCGACGAGCGGACACGGCCGACGGTTTCGGCAGCCTTGTCGAGATCGGGCTGTTTCGTTGAGTTGGGGTCGATGCCGAGCCAGTTCAGCGCCGCCGGCAGAATGTCGTCGGCCGAGTCCAGCATGTGAACGCCGCACTCCTTGAACTTCGCCAGGTTCTCCGGTTTGAACACGATGTCCCAGCTGTCGACCTTGGCATCGGCGCCGAGAATTCGCCGGGCCGCCTTGACGTTATAGCCGATGCCGGTGGTACCCCACATGTAATTGGCGGCGAACTGGTTGCCGGGATCATAGGTGTTCAGCCGGCCGGTGACGGCGTCCCAAGCGTTGGCGAGGTTCGGCAGTTTCGATCTGTCGAGCTTCTGAAAGATCTTGGCTGCGATCTGACGCTGCAGGAAATAGGCGGTCGGCACCACGACGTCATAGCCCGACTTGCCGGCCAGGAGCCGCGTCTCCAGCGTCTCGTTGGCATCGAAGGTGTCGTAGACCACCTTGATGCCGGTCTCCCTGGTGAAGTCCTCGAGGACTCCCGGCGCCATGTAGTTCGACCAGTTGTAGAAATTGACCACCCGCTCCTGCGCCTGTGCGGGCACCGACAGCGCGACCGAAACGGCACAGGCGGCGATGATGCGGACGAGCATGGTCTCTCCTAACGGCGATGCACCGCGTCGTGCAGGCGCTCCAGCGCGGTGTCGAGCGTCGAGTCCTTCTTGGCGAAGCAGAACCGCACCACCGAGCTCACCTTGTCTTCCTCATAGAACGCCGAGACCGGAATCGCTGCGACCTTGTAGTCATGCACGATGCGCTTGCAGAACGCCTCGTCGGTCTCGTTGAGCCCGAGCGGCGAGAGATCGACGGTGAGAAAATACGTGCCCTGCGACTGGATCACCGGAAAGCCGATCTGCTGCAGACCGGCGGCGAGCCGGTCGCGGCTGCGCGCCAGCCCGGTTTGCATCTCCTTGAAGAACGCATCGGGCTTGCCGAGCCCATAGGCAACAGCCGTCTGCAGGTTCGGAGCGGTAGTGAAGGTCAGAAACTGGTGCACCTTGGCGCAGACGCGCAGCAAAGGCGGGGCGGCGCAGACGAAACCGATCTTCCAGCCGGTCAGCGAAAATATCTTGCCGGCCGAGCCGATCTTGATGGTGCGGTCGCGCATGCCGGGAATCGACATCAGCGGAATGTGCTGGAAGCCCTCGAACACGACGTGCTCCCAGACCTCGTCGCAGATTGCGATGGTGTCGAACTCCTGGCAGAATTTCGCCAGCAGTTCGAGATCCTCGCGCGGATAGACGACGGCCGCGGGGTTGAGCGGGTTGTTGAACAGCACCGCCTTGGTCTTGTGATTGAAGACCGCGCGCAGATCTTCCTCGGTCAGGCGCCAGTGCGGCGGCTTCAGGCTGACCAGCCGGGGGATGCCGCCGGCCTGGCGGATCACCGGCAGATAGGAATCATAGACCGGCTGGAAACACACCACTTCGTCGCCCGGCTCGACCGTCGCGAGGATCGCCGTGGTCAAAGCTTCGGTACCGCCGGAGGTCACCATCACCTCGGCCATCGGATCGAGGTCGAGGCCGTGCCAATGCCCGTAATGCGTGGCGATCGCCTGCCGCAGCTCCGGCAGGCCCATCATCGAAGGGTACTGGTTGTAGCCGTTGAGCACGGCATCGGCCGCCGCCTGGCGGATGTCCAGCGGGCCCGGATCATCCGGAAAGCCCTGACCGAGATTGATGGCATCGTTGTCGCGCGCGAGCTGCGACATCGCCTCGAACACCGTGACCGGCAGGTTCGCAAAGATCGGGTTCATCGCAGGGATCAGGCCTTGGTCGGCAGGCCGGCCGCTTTCCAGCCGAGCATGCCGCCGGCGAGGTGCTTGTCGTAGGGCAAGCCATTGACCTGCGCGGCGAGCGAGGCGGTCACCGAGCGCTTGCCGGAGCGGCAGGCGAACACGATCTGCTTGCCCTGGGGATCGGGCAGATCGGCACTGTCGAAGCCCGACAGCGGCACCACGACGGCGTCCGGATAGGCCTCGGCCTCGACTTCGTTGGGCTCGCGGACATCGACCAGCAGATAGCGGCCGTCCTTGATACCCTCAGCGACGTCTTCGGGCGCCAGATTCGTCACGCGATGATGTTCGGCCACCAAAACCTCCTGACGCCCCGACATTCCGGAGCGTATTTTGCAGTCGGACTACCCGTCCGTTCGGCGCCAACGTCGCCTCTTGCGGGACGAAAATCAAGCGTCCGGGGTTCGTTAAATCGTCACCTGGGTGCCGACTTCGACCACCCTGCCCGTCGGGATCTGGAAGTAATCGGTGGCATCGTTGGCGGTGCGGCTGAGCGAGATGAACAAAAGGTCCTGCCAGCGCGGCATGCCGGAATGGGTTGCCGGCTTCAGCGCACGGCGCGACAGGAAGAACGACGTCGACATGATGTCGAACTGCCAGCCGAGTTTTCGCGCGATAGCCAGCGCCTTCGGCACGTTCGGGGATTCCATGAAGCCGAACCGCAGCGTCACCTTGCTGAAGGTGGCGCTGATCTCTTCCAGCCGGACCCGGTCGGCGGGATCGATGCGCGGCGTGGACGCGGTCTCGATGGTGAGAATGACGTTCTTCTCGTGCAACACCTTGTAGTGCTTCAGACTGTGCATCAACGCGGTCGGCGCGGATTCCGGATCGCTGGTCAGGAACACCGCGGTGCCCGGCACGCGCTGCGGCGGCCGCTTCTCCATCATCGCAACCAGGTCCTTCAGCGGGAATTCCAGCTTGCGTGACTTCTCGAACAGCAGCCGGCTGCCTCGCCGCCACGTATACATCAGCAGGATGACGATGCCGCCGAGCAGCAGCGGCACCCAGCCGCCGTCGAACACTTTCAGCAAATTGGCAGCAAAGAAGGTGAGATCGAGCAGCAGGAACGGCACGATCAGCAGGGCGGCGGCCCAGGGCTTCCACTTCCACACCCGCCAGATCACGACGAACCCCATCATCGCGGTGACGACCATCGTGCCGGTCACCGAGATGCCATAGGCCGAGGCCAGCGCGCTCGACGATTTGAACAGCAGCACCAGCAGCACCACGGCGACCAGCAGCAGCATGTTGATGCGCGGAATATAGATCTGGCCGGAATGCGATTCCGAGGTGTGCCGGATCTCGAAGCGCGGCAGCAGGCCGAGCTGGATCGCCTGCCGGGTCAGCGAATAGGCGCCGGTAATGACCGCCTGGCTGGCGATCACGGTAGCCGCCGTCGCCAGCGCGACCATCGGGATCAGCGCCCAGTCGGGATACATCAGAAAGAACGGGTTCTCCAGCGCGGTGGGATCGCCGATCACCAGCGCGCCCTGGCCGAGATAGTTGATCGCCAGCGACGGCAGCACGATGTACAGCCACGCGGTTTGGATCGGCCGCTTGCCGAAATGGCCGAGGTCGGCATACAGCGCCTCCGCACCGGTGACCGCGAGGAACACCGCGCCCAGCGTGACGAAGCCGATGATGCCGTGATGCAGCATGAAGTTGACCGCATGCACGGGATTGAGCGCGTACAGCACCTCCGGGTGTTTCACGATCGGCGGGATCGCCGCGACGGCGATCACCGTGAACCAGACGCACATGATCGGACCGAAGAACGCCGCCACCCGCGCCGTGCCGCGCGACTGGACGGCAAACAGCGCGATCAAAATGACGATGGTGATCGGCACGACATAGGCATCGAAGGCCGACGTCACGAGCTTGATGCCTTCGATCGCCGACAGCACCGACAGTGCCGGCGTGATCACGGCGTCGCCATAGAAAAGTGCGCCGCTGATGATGCCGAGCAGCACGATGACCGAGGCCCCGCCGCCCTTCCCCACGGCGCGCTGCGCCAGCGCCATCAGCGCCAGCGTGCCGCCTTCGCCATGATTGTCGGCGCGCAGCAGGATCAGCACGTATTTCAGCGTCACCACGATCACCAGCGCCCACAGGATCAGCGACAGCACGCCGAGCACGGCCTCGTTGCTGATGCCACCAGCCGTGTGACCGCCGGCGGCGACCAGCGCCTCGCGGAGCGCGTACAGCGGGCTGGTTCCGATGTCGCCATAGACGACGCCGATGCTGCCCAGCATCAGGGACTTGAAGCCTTCGGTGGAATGCGCGCCGCCATGTTCGGCTGCCACCGGCGTTTCCGCGGCGGGGACTGCATTCTCGCTGGTCATGGTGGCCTCGATCAGGGCTGCGGCAACGCTAAGCGAGGCCGCTTAGAGGCCTGCGCGTAGCACGGCGTATAGCGTATTTTCGGGTCTCGGCCACGCGAAATGTCGAACGCTAGATCGTCACCTGGGTGCCGACCTCGACCACCCGGCCGGTCGGGATCTGGAAATAATCGGTGGCGTCGTTGGCCGAGCGGCTCAGCGCGATGAACAGGTGGTCCTGCCAGAGCGGCATGCCGGATTGCGCCGACGGCTTCAGCGAGCGCCGGGACACGAAGAACGACGTCGCCATGATGTCGAACTGCCAGCCGAGTTTTCGCGCGATTACCAGCGCCTTGGGAACGTTCGGCGATTCCATGAAGCCGAAGCGCAGCCGCACGGTGGAGAACTTATCGCTGACATTCTCCATCTTGACCCGCTCGGACGGATCGACCCGCGGCGTCTGCGCCGTCTCGATGGTCAGGATCACGTTGTGCTCGTGCAGCACCTTGTTGTGCTTGAGGTTATGCAGCATCGCGGTCGGCACGAATTCCGGATCGGAGGTCAGGAATACCGCGGTGCCCTTGACGATGTGCGGCGGGCGTTTCTCCAGGCTCTTGATCAGGTCGCGCAGCGGCACCTCGATGCGCCGCGTCTTGGCGACAAGGATGGCGGCGCCGCGGCGCCAGGTCCAGATCACCATCGCCATCAATACGCCGAACAGCAGCGGCACCCAGGCGCCTTCCAGTAGTTTGAGCAAATTGGCGCTCAGGAAGGCGAGGTCGACGAATACCAGCGGGGCGATCACGGCCGCCGCGGTGGCGGCCTTCCAGTTCCACAGCTTCCAGATCACCACGAAGCCCATGATCCCGTCGGCGACCATCGTGGTGGACACGGCGATGCCGTAGGCGGAGGCCAGACCGCTCGACGACTTGAACAGCAGCACCAAGAGGATGACGCCCATCAGCAGCAGGCGGTTGACGCGCGGCAGATAGATCTGCCCGGCATGGGTCTCGGACGTGAAGCGCACCTCGAAGCGCGGCAGCAGCCCGAGTTGCACCGCCTGGCGCACCAGCGAATAGGCGCCGGTGATGACGGCCTGGCTGGCGATGACGGTGGCGGCCGTGGCCAGCACGATCAGCGGCAGCAGCATCGATTCCGGCGCCATCCGATAGAACGGATTCTCGATCGCGGCCGGATTCGACAGCACCAGAGCGCCTTGCCCGAAATAATTGATCAGCAGCGCCGGCAGCACGAAGAAGAACCAGCCATACTGGATCGGCCGGCGGCCAAAATGGCCAAGATCCGCGTACAGCGCCTCGCCGCCGGTGACCGCGAGGAACACCGCACCCAGCGTCACCAACCCGATGGTGCCGTGGCTCATCATGAACTGCACGGCGTAATACGGATTGATCGCATACAGCACGGTCGGATCATCGGAAATGTGCAAAGCGCCCATCACCGCCAACGCCACGAACCAGAGGATCATCACCGGCCCGAAGGCCTTGGCAACCTTCGCGGTTCCCACGCGCTGCACCGAGAACAGGACGACCAGGATCGCGATGGTGATCGGCACGACGTAGGGCTCGAGCGCCGGCGCCTTCAGCTTGAGGCCCTCGACTGCCGACAGTACCGAGATCGCCGGCGTAATCATGGAATCGCCGATGAACATCGAGGCGCCGACCACGCCGAGCGCCAGCAGCAGCCAGCTTCGTCGCCCCAGCGCGCGCTGCCCCAGCGCCATCAGCGACAGCGTTCCGCCCTCGCCATTGTTGTCGGCGCGCAGCAGGAACAGCACGTATTTGAGGGTGACGACGATGAACAGCGCCCAAAGGATCAGCGACAGCACGCCGAGCACGATCACCGGCGTGACCGGGGCGCCGTGGGTCGCTCCATGCACGGCCTCGCGGAACGCATAGAGCGGCGAGGTTCCGATGTCGCCAAAGACGACGCCGATGCTGCCGACCGTCAGCGACCAGAAGCCGGTGTGGGCCGGCGCTTCAGGGGCGACCTCGCCTGATGTTTCGGTGGCGGCCATGCTGGTTCAAACACCCTAGGGTAATATTGGTCCCGGCTATGGCGTGCCGGGCAAGACCAGTCAACCGCTTGACGATAGCAGAACACACCCCTTTGCCGCCGCCGGAGCAATGGCAATTTTGGGGTGAGATCCCAAAAAAAGGATTTGACGCGAGCTACGGCTTGAGATTCGGCGGCAGCGGCGGATCCTCGCGCATCAGGGTGATGGTCACCCGGCGGTTGGCGGCCATCGACGGATCGTCGGGAAATAGCGGCTGGCCGTCCGCCTTGCCGGACACCGAGAACACGTTGGCCGGCGGCAGGCCCTCGCGTTCCAGGATCTGGCGCACCACGTTGGCGCGGTCGGCGGACAGGTCGAAGGCGTCATATTCGGCGCGCGCCGGGATGAAGCCCGCGGCAGTATGTCCCACGATCGCCACCCGCAGCGGCGTCGCTTTCAGCGGGCCGGCAAGTTTCTGCAACAGCAGCCTCGTGCGCTCATAGGGCACCTTGGAGCCTTCGGCGAACATCGAGCGGCCGTTCTGGTCGATGATCTCGAGGTTCAGCCCCTGCTTGGTTTCCTCGAACATAATGTTCTTGGAGATCTCGCTGATCTCCGGCATGTCCTGCAGCGCCTGGCGCAACGAAGCGGAGGCCAGCGCGAATTCGCGGTCCATCTTCAGCTTGGCGCCTTTCGGCCGGCCGCTGGCGTTGCTCTCGTCGGGACTGGTCTGGTTGGACGCCTCCTCGGGCGTGACGTGGCCGACGTTCTTGGTCTGACCACGGGTCGGCAGACCGTCGGATTCGATCACGCCGGAATAGCGCGCGTCGGACTGCACGCCGAACGCTTCGCGGATCGAGCCGGAGACGATCTTCAGCTTGGCGCCATCCGGGCTGGAGAACGCTACCAGCATTACGAAATAGCTGAGCAGCAGCGCCATCAGATCGGCGAAGGTCACGAACCAGCCGTGACCGCCATGGGCTTCTTCGCGCTTCTTCTTCGCCATGGGACTGCCCCGCGTCCGCTCCCGTTAGGCCGGGACCGGCTCGCCCTCTAGATCGTGGCGGTGCTTCTCGGGCAGATAGGCCAGCAGCATTTCGCGAACCAGGGTCGGGCTCTTGGAATCGCGGATCATCAGGATGCCGTCGATGATCAACGTCCGGTTGGTTTCTTCGTCCATCACCTTGCCATGCAGCTTGTCGGCGATCGGCAGACAGATCAGGTTGGCGACCAGCGCGCCGTACAAGGTGGCCAGCAACGCCACAGCCATGAACGGGCCGAGCTTGGACGGATCCGACATGTTGGAGAACATCTGCACCATGCCGAGCAGAGTGCCGATCATGCCGAACGCCGGGGCGCAGTCGCCGATCGCGCGGTAGATCTTGCTGCCCTCATTGAGGTGCATCAGAAAGTTGTCGCGGTCGCGCTCGAGGTTGTCGCGGATGAATTCGAGATCGTAGCCGTCGGCGACGAAGCGGATGCCCTTGGCGAGGAACGGCTCGTTGGTCTCGACCTTTTCAAGACCGACCGGACCCTGCTTGCGGGCGATCTCGGCAATGCGGGCGAGCTCGTCGACCAGATCGCGCGCCGACAGCCGGCTCAGCGTGAAGGCGAACTTCGCGCCCAGCGGCATGCCGTGCATGATCGCGGACAACGGGAAACGGATCAGGGTCGCAGCGATCGAGCCGCCGAAAATGATGATCACGGCATGGATGTCGTAGAACATCTTAAAATCGCCGCCCATCAGGACCAGCGTGCAGAGCACCGCGATGCCGGCGATCAGACCGACGCTTGTTGCGATATCCATGAAACACTCCGACGCTAGGCGTACGCGACGACTATCCGTGCTGGACGGCCACGCGTCCTCAGCGGGCGCGCGTCCACAACGTAGCGGCGCGCCATTAAGGACTGGTAAAGTGTAAGGTAGCAAAGCGCGGCGGCGCCGGAACAATCGACGCGTGGCGCGTTCATCGCGGAGCCATAACAGAACCCGTTACCGAACCAACGCCGTTTGTGACGTCAGAAAGAAACAGACGCCTATCGCTTTAGTGGATTTCCGACGCCTGCTTCAGCGCAGCTTTCAATTTCTCCAGCGAGAACGAAGTGCTGCGGGCGATGTCGAGGATCGGCGTCTCGCGGCGGCCGCATAGTTCGGCGGCATCGGGAAGCTTCGCCGCGATATCCAGCGGGATCACCACGGCGCCGTGCTGGTCGGCATGGATCAGGTCGCCGGAGCGCACCGTCATGCCGGCAACACGGACCTCGCCGCCAAAACTCTCGGCATGAACATAGGCATGCGACGGCCCCAGCGAGCCCGCCAGCGCCTGAAATCCCTCGGCCCATTGCGGAATATCGCGGATCGAGCCGTCGGTGACGACGCCGACACAGCCCAGCGCCTTGTGCACGGCGCTCTGCACCTCGCCCCAGAACGCGCCGTAGCCGACGTCGGCGCCGTCGATATCCTGGATGACGCTGATGCGCGGGCCCGGGCCGGTGCCGACATAGTCGTAATAGGCGATGCGGCGCGCCGCCTGTTCGGCGGCCGGCAGGCCGGAGGCAACCACCGAGCGGATCGTTGCGGTGCGGGCATAGCCGACGATCGCCGGCAGATCGGGGAACGGGCAGACCAGCGGCTTGGTGGTGTAGCCGATCAGCCGGCGCTCCGGTGCCACGATCTCCATCGCGTTGCAGATGGTCGGCGTATCATAGCGCCCGAGCGCTTCGAGGACCGCAGCTGACAGCGCTTCGCTGGAATGGGTCATGATGGTCTCCCTGGTTGTTGCGCATCCGGTCTGTGCAGGATGTCGTCGTCGGGCCGATCGGGGCCTAGTTCAGCCGCACGGGCGAGTCGTCGGGCTTCGCCGCCGGCGTGACGTAGGTGGCCGGCACCGGGGCGGGCTCCACCGGCACGACGGCCGTAGAGGCCGCCAGTGCGCGCTCCTGCGCGCGGTAGGATTTCCAGCCGAAAGGCAGGAAGGCCAGATACAGCACCGACAATAGCGACAGCACATGCCAGGGATAGCCGATCAGCAGCGCGATGAAGAGCACGACGCCCGCCACCACCGGCAGCACCAGTTCGCGCGGCACCCGCATGTTCATCGACTTGCCGGAGAACACCGGCAGCCGCGACACCATCAGGAACGCGATCAACAGCGTGAACAACGTGGTCAGTACCGCCGGAGGCGTCGGCACCCCGAGGAACGCCAGATAGATCGGCAGCAGCACGGTGATGGCGCCGAGCGGCGCCGGCATGCCGGTGAAGAAGTTGGCGGCGAAGGCCGGCTTGTTGGGGTCGTCCATCTCGGCATTGAAGCGCGCCAGCCGCAGGCTGCCGCAGATCGCGAAGATCATCGCCGCGATCCAGCCGATATTGCTGAGATCGTGCAACTGCCAGAAATACAGGATCAGGCCGGGCGCCACGCCGAAATTGACGAAATCGGCGAGGCTGTCGAGCTCGGCGCCGAACTTGGACTGGCCCTTGATCATGCGGGCGACGCGGCCGTCGACCCCGTCGAGCACCGCGGCGAACACGATCGCGGCGACCGCCAGTTCCATCCGGCCCTCGGTTGAGAGCCGGATCGCCGTCAGGCCGGCGCATATCGCCAGCAGCGTGATCAGATTGGGGACCAGCATCCGGACCGGAATGGTCCGGAACCGGCGGCGGCGGGTGTCTGGCGAGGGATCGGTCGGCATTTGCATGGTTCCCCTTTAGCAAACCCGACCGTGCTCCGCCATTGTGGCGAGGCCCCGACCCGTTTGGCTGAAGAACAGGATTAATCGATCCGGTAGGTGCGGCCGCCGTCGCCGACCATGAAATCGGCCAGCACGGTCTCGCCGGCCACCGCGGTCTGGCCGACCGATACCAGCGCCTTGCTGCCTTCCGGCAGATAGACGTCGAGCCGCGAGCCGAACCGGATCAGGCCGAAGCGCTCGCCGGCGCCCAGCATCTGGCCCTCGCGCACGAAGGAGACGATCCGCCGCGCCACCAGGCCCGCGATCTGCACCACGCCGATGCGGCCGCCGGGGATCGAGATCACCAGCGAATTGCGCTCATTGTCGTCGGAGGCCTTGTCGAGCTCGGCATTGATGAACTTGCCGGGCCGGTAGGCGATCCGCTCGATGCGGCCGGCGACGGGACTGCGGTTCACATGGCAGTTGAAAACGCTCATGAACACCGAGATGCGCAGCAGCGGGATATCGCCGAGGCCGAGTTCGGCCGGCGGCAGCACCATCTGGATCAGCGACACCCGGCCATCGGCCGGCGACACCACGACGCCCTCGCGGATCGGCGTGACGCGGACCGGATCGCGGAAAAACAGCGCGCACCACCCAGTGAGGATGGTGCCGATCCAGCCCAGCGGCGTCCAGATCCAGAACAGAATCAGCGTCGCCAGCGCAAACGCGCCGATGAACGGGTAGCCTTCCTTGTGGATCGGCGGGATCTGCGCACGGATGGAATTGGCGATGGACATGGGCTCAGCGTTCTTTCTTCCCCTCTCCCCCGGGCGCAGCGAAGCTGCGACTGGCGGGAGAGGGTGGCCGCGCGTCAGCGTGGCCGGGAGAGGGGGCGGTCGAGGTTGAACCAAGGTGCTTGATGAGAACTTCAAGCACCCCGTCCGAATTGTTCAACACTTCATTATTCCAGAACCGCAGCACGCGAAACCCTTGATCTTTAAGCCAATGGTCGCGGTGGAGATCCGATCGGTTTTCAGAATGCTGTCCGCCGTCGACTTCGATGACCAGACGTTCGGCCAGACAAACGAAATCAACGATGTAAGGCCCGACCGGCAACTGGCGCTTAAATTTGTAGCCGCGGAAGCGATGGGCGCGCAGCAGGTACCACAGCCGACGTTCGGCGTCGGTCATGTTCGAACGCAAAGCTTTGGCGTACTCCCTCGCCATGCCCCCTCTCCCGTCCGCGCTGCGCGCGGCCACCCTCTCCCGCCAACGCCGCTTCGCGGCGCCGGGGGAGAGGGGAACAAGAAAGAATCTACTCCGCGGCGTCCGGGGCCAGCAATGCCGGCGGCTTGCGGTTCGGTGCGGCGTCGTCGTCCGCGATCATCGCCAGCCGCTCGCGGGCTTCCTGGGCCTCGCGCTGCCGGTTCCACATGCTGGCGTAGAGCCCGGAGGCGGCCAGCAGTTGGCTGTGGGTGCCGCGCTCGGCGATCCGGCCCTGATCCAGCACGATGATCTCGTCGGCGCCGACGATGGTCGACAGCCGGTGTGCAATCACCAAAGAGGTGCGGTCCTTCGATACCTTCTCCAGCGCGTCCTGGATTTCCTGCTCGGTGTGGCTGTCGAGCGCCGAGGTGGCTTCATCGAGCAGCAGGATCGGCGGCGCCTTCAGCACGGTGCGGGCGATCGCCACGCGCTGCTTCTCGCCGCCCGACAGTTTCAGGCCGCGCTCGCCGACTTCGGTCTCGTAGCCCTTCGGCGACATCCGGATGAAGCCGTCGATCTGCGCGGTCCGGGCGGCCTCCTCGACCTCTGCGTCGGTGGCGTCCCAGCGGCCGTAGCGGATGTTGTAGCGGATGGTGTCGTTGAACAGCACGGTGTCCTGCGGCACCATGCCTATGGCTTCGCGCAGACTGGTCTGGGTGACATTGCGGATGTTCTGGCCGTCGATCGAGATGGTGCCGCCGGAGACGTCATAGAGCCGGAACAGCAGCCGCGAGATCGTCGACTTGCCGGCGCCGGACGGGCCGACGATCGCCACCGTCTTGCCGGCCGGCACCTCGAACGACAGCCCTTTCAGGATCGGCCGCTCGGGATCGTAGGAAAACTGCACGTTGTCGAAGCGGACCGCGCCGGCGCTGACCAGCAACGGCTTGGCGCCCGGCAGATCCTTGACCTCCGGGTTACGCTGCAGCACGCCGAACATCTTCTCGATGTCGATCACCGCCTGCTTGATCTCGCGATACACCATTCCCATGAAATTCAGCGGCTGGTACAGCTGGATCATCATCGCATTCACCATGACGAAATCGCCGACCGTGTTGGTGCCGTTCCGCACGCCAATGGCGCACATCAGCATGGTCGCGGTCAGGCCGCAGGTGAAGATGACCGCCTGTCCGGTATTGAGCAGCGCCAGCGACGTATAGGTCTTGACGCTGGCCTTTTCATAGCGCGCCATCGAGCCGTCATACCGCTCGGCCTCGCGCGCCTCGGCGCTGAAATATTTCACCGTCTCGTAGTTGAGCAGCGAATCGATCGCCTTGGTATTGGCCTCGGTGTCGGAATCGTTCATGCGGCGACGGATCTCGATCCGCCATTCCGTCGCGATGTAGGTATAATACATGTAAACGACGACCGTGATGGCGACCACCAGCACGTAGCGCCAGTCGAATTGCCACAGCAGCACGCCCATCAAGAGCGAGACTTCCACCACCGTCGGCACCAGCTGCAGGATCACCATCCGCACGATCACTTCGATGCCGAGCCGTCCCCGCTCCAGCACCCGCGTCAGGCCGCCGGTCTTGCGCTCCAGATGGAAGCGCAGCGACAGTTCGTGCATGTGGACGAAGGTGAGGTAGGCGAGCTTGCGCACCGCATGCATCGCCACCTTGGCGAAGATGCCGTCGCGCCATTGCGTCAGCACCGCCATCAGCACGCGGATCAGGCCGTAGCTCACGGTCATGATGACAGGCGACGCGATCAGCCACAGCGCCCAGTTGGACGATTGCACCGGGGCGGTGTCGGCGCCGGTCAGCGCGTCGATCGCCCATTTGAAGGTGAAGGGCACGGTCAGCGTCGCCAGCTTGGCGATCACCAGCAGCACCATCGACCAGAACACCCGCATCTTCAGGTCGGCGCGGTCACCGGGCCAGATGTAGGGCCACAGGTGAACCAGCGTCGACATCAGCGTGCCGCGCTCGATCGACGACGTGGGGGCGCTATCGTGGGAATGCGAATGGGCGGGATCAGCCATCGATAGCGCCCGGGATGAACGAGGCGGCTACTGGGCGCCGCAGGATGTTTAAGGTCGGTTGCATGCTGGAATGCATATAGGGAGTTGGGCCTGTTGTCGCACCCTTCGTGGTACAAATCTTTCCCACGCCAGGATGTACGAGGCATCAAATTCGCGTCGGCAGATCGTCCGGGTCTTGACGCTGTCTTTCCGCACTGCCACATAAATTAGATGAGCATCATCAAGAACGTCTGCGTGTACTGCGGCTCCGGCCCGGGCACGGATCCCCGCTTCGTCGAATCGGCTATCGCGCTCGGCAAGTCGCTGGCCGAAAACGGCGTCGGCCTGGTCTATGGCGGCGGCTCGATCGGCCTGATGGGCGCGGTGGCCACCTCGGTGCTGGAGCACGGCGGCCACGTCACAGGCATCATCCCGGAATTCCTGACCAAGCGCGAAAATGCGCTGACCGGCGCTCAGGAGCTGATCGTTACCCACGACATGCACGAGCGCAAGCGGCTGATGTTCGAGCGCTCGGATGCCTTCGTCGCCCTGCCCGGCGGTATCGGCACGCTGGAAGAGCTGGTCGAGCAATTGACCTGGCAGCAGCTCGGCCGGCATAGCAAGCCGATCCTGCTGGCCAACATCGGAAATTTCTGGGACCCGCTGCTCGAATTGCTCGAGCACATGCGCGCCACCGCCTTCATCCGGCCGACCCTGCCGCTCGACGTGCTGCAGGCCGACCGCGTCGAGGACATCTTGCCCCGCATCCGCGCCGCCGCCGCGCAGGCCTCGGAAGACGCCAAGAACCTCGCCCCCGAAGTCGCGGCAAGGCTGTAGTTTATCAACTCGGTGTCATTCCGGGATGCGAAAGACGGCGAAGCCGGGTGGCGCAGACCCGGAACCTCGAGTTGTTGATCGTCTCATCTCGGGATGCTCAGCCGCTCCAGTTGGAGCGGCTGAGGTTCCCTCGCAGCTAACGCTGTTCCCGCCCGGGAATGGCAGCCTCCTCAGAGCGGCGTCGCCTCACCGAGCGTTTTCTGCATCGTGGTATTGGCGAGCCATTCGTCGCCCATCGTGATCGTGCTGCGGCGGGTTGCGATGTAGCCGCGCTTTTCGAAGAACTCCTGCGCGTTGTCGCTGACATCTGCCGTCAGAATCTTGGCGCCGCGCGCGCCAGCGAGTTTTTCCAGCGCGTCGCATAGCATCGCCGCGACGCCGCGCAGCACCGCGCTGGGGTGCACGTACAACAAATCGATGTGGTCGGCGCCGCGCAATGAGGCAAAGCCGACCGGCGAATTCTCCAGCGATGCGATCAGTGTCAACTGCCCGGCGAGACGCTTGCCGAACGCGGCCTCGTCCTCCGCGGCCGAGGCCCACGCCGCCTGCTGCGTCTCGCTGTAATCGTCGCCGGTCAGCTCCGAAATGCTGGCGACGAAGATCGCCGCCAGGATCGGCGTGTCGGTCGGCAGGAACGGCCGCAGCGTGGCTTGAGGCATGGCCTGTCCCATCAGCGTGCGATCTCCCACGTGGTGCCTTCCTTGGAGTCCTTGATGGTCACGCCAAGCGCGGCCAGTTCGTCGCGCAGCCGGTCGGATTCCTTGAAATCCTTGCGCGCGCGCGCCGCGGTGCGGTCGGCGATCAGGCCCTCGACCTTGGAGGCATCGACGCCGCTGGCCTGCTGCTTGCGCCCGGCCCATTCGGCCGCGGTCTCGTTGAGGAAGCCGACCATCCGCAAGGACGCCGCGAACTTGCCGCGATCCTTATCGTCGCCGGCAGCGGCGCTGTTGCGCAGGCCGTGCAGCGCCGCGATCAATTGCGGCGTATTGAGATCGTCGGACAACGCATCGATCACCTTGTTCGACGGGTGGCCGCCCTTGTTGTCGGCCGCGACCCAGTACCAGTCGTCGAGCGTTTTGGCGCTTTCCTCGAGCCCCTTCAACGTCCAGTCCATCGGCGAGCGATAATGCGTCTTCAGCATGTTGAGGCGGATGACCTCGCCCGGCCAGTCGTTGAGCAGGTCACGAATAGTGATGAAGTTGCCTGTCGATTTCGACATCTTCTCGCCTTCGACCTGCAGGAAGCCGTTGTGCATCCAGTAGTTCGCCATGACATCGGTGCCGTGCGCGCAGCGCGACTGCGCGATCTCGTTCTCGTGGTGCGGAAAGATCAAATCGAGCCCGCCGCCGTGAATGTCGAAAGTGGTGCCGAGATAGGCCGCCGACATCGCAGAGCACTCGATGTGCCAGCCCGGCCGGCCCCTGCCCCACGGGCTTTCCCAGCCGGGTTCGTCCGCGGACGACTGCTTCCACAGCACGAAATCGGTCGCGTGCTTCTTGTGCGCGTCGACGGCAATGCGCGCGCCGGCCTGCTGGTCCTCCAGCTTGCGGCCGGACAGCGCGCCGTAATCCGGCATCGATTCGGTGTCGAACAGCACCTCGCCACCAGCCTCGTAGGCATGGCCGCGGGCGATCAGTTGCTGGATCAAGGTCACCATGTCGGACTTGCCGTCGGCGCGCGGCAGCACGAAGTCGGTGGCGCGCGGCTGATGCGTCGGCGGCAGGCAGCCCAGTGCTGCGACATCGGCATGAAACTGCGCGGCGGTCTTCTCGGTGACGGCGCGGATCGCCTCGTTCAGCGGCAGGCCCGGGAAATCCCGGATGGCGCGGTCGTTGATCTTGTCATCGACGTCGGTGATGTTGCGGACATAGGTGACCTGGTCGGGGCCGTAGATGTAGCGCAGCATCCGGAACAGCACGTCGAACACGATCACCGGCCGGGCATTGCCGATATGGGCGAAGTCATAGACGGTGGGCCCGCAGACATAGAGCCGGACGTTGTCGGCATCGATCGGCACAAAGTCGCGCTTCTCTTTGCTCAGCGTATCGTAAAGGCGCAAATCCATGACTGTCCCGTCCCTGATGGCCGGGCGTCGCATGATCTCGATTGAGAAGTGACGGCCGCAGCCAGCGTCAAGCTAGCTCGTAATCTCGCGGCGCAGGCCGCAATTGGCGAGAAAACCGTTCATTAGCGGCACCATGCGGCAGCCGGGGCTTGGCCGTCAAGGGCTGCCATCCGTCGCTCTGGACAGCATTGGCGCGCTCATCTTTCGGAAAATCGAGGCCGCCCACGCCATGGTTAATGATTGTTCAGCTTTTTGGCTCTATTGAAGGGCCTTTGGTTGATTCATTCATCAGGTGAGCCATGAAATCGATTGCCCTGTTGCTAGCCGCCACCTCGGTGCTGGCCGCCTCCTCCGCCGTGGCTGATTCCCGCGTCTTCATCATCGCCAACCAACCCGACGGCTATGGCATCGACCGCTGCCTGGCCGGCAGCGACAAATGCGGCGCCTCGGCCGCTTTGGCCTATTGCCAATCGCGGCAATTCGCCCAGGCGACCGCGTTCCGCCGGGTCGATCCCGACGAGATCACCGGCTCGGTGCCCAAGCCGGCCGCCGGCGGCAGCGCCCGCGAAGAATACGTCGCAATCACCTGCCAGCGCTGACAACGGCGATCCGCATCGGGTGACGGCGGCAGCGTCCGGCCGCCACAGTGCAGCCCCGGAAACGACGTGACCCTGCCGCGAGAAGCGGCTATGGGAAAGCCGCGTTGCCGTCGCCCAGGAAATTGCCTGATTTGGCGAATTCGGCAAGGCCGGCAAGGGGGTTTGCCAAGCATCGAACCCGCGCCGATCTGACCCGATGTGCTGTAGTGGCCCTTATGTCTGACACGTTGACTGCCTCGCTCCGCAAGTTTCTGGCCTGCACCGTCCTGCTCGGCGCTGTGTCGCTGGCCAATGAGGCCGCAGCGCAAGGCGCGCCCCCGCAACAAAGCGCCAATCCGATGTGCGTGCGGCTGGAGGGCCAGCTCGCGACCATTGACCGCGGCGGCGGTGGCGACCCCGCGCGCGCCGAGCAATTGCGACGCTATGAGGACGCAGCCTCCAAGCAGCAGAACGAGCTCGACCGCGTCACCGCGCAGGCCCGGCGGATGGGCTGCGATTCCTCCGGCTTCTTCTCGATGTTCAACGGCCAGTCGGCACAGTGCGGCCCGGTCAACAACCAGATCCAGCAGATGCGCGGTAATCTCGACCAGATCACCAGCAATCTGGAGCGGCTGCGCGTCGGCACCCCCGGCAGTTCGGACCGCGACAGCCAGCGCCGCTCGGTGCTGCTGGCGCTGGCGCAGAACAATTGCGGACCGCAATATGCTGCTGCCGCGCGCAATCCTGCACCCGGCTCCGGCGCCGGCAATTTCCTCAACAATTTGTTCGGCAACAACGAGCCCAGCCCCGATGCCCCGCCGCTCGACGCCGCGGTGGCGACCGCGCCGTCCGGCACCTATCGCACCGTCTGCGTGCGGACCTGCGACGGCGCTTATTTCCCGATCTCGTTCGCCACGGTGCAAAGCCGGTTCGCCGACGACGAGAAAACCTGCAAGAGCCTGTGCCCTGCGGCCGATGCCAGCCTGTTCAGCTACCGCAATCCGGGCGAGGACATGAACGCAGCGGTGTCGATCTCCGGCCAGCCCTATACGTCGTCGCCGAATGCGTTCAAGTACCGTACCGAATTCAACCCGTCATGCTCCTGCAAGGCGCAGGGCCAGACCTGGTCGGACGCGCTGAAGAACATCGACGACAAGGCGGCGGCCGAAAACGGCGACATCATCGTCACCGAAGAACGCGCCAAGCGGATGTCACTGCCACCCGCCAAGGGCACGCCGGTCTCCGCCAAAAAGGGCGCCGCGCCTCCGCCCGCCGAGACCCCTGCCGCAGCCCCCGCTGCGCCGGCCGATCCCAACAAGCCGATCCGCTCGGTGGGACCGACGTTCCTGCCGAAGGCGCAGTAAGACAGCGCGACGCGCAGGCAAGCAGCGTTGCGGACTCTTTGATTCCGCTTGGTTGTCAGCCTTGATAGTCGCTGCTCCTTGATATATATCATGGTATGTATCAGCACGTGGAGAGTGCCATGACATCGCGAACCGCCAAAATTTTCACGACCGGCCGTAGCCAGGCCGTCAGGCTGCCGGCGGAGTTTCGCTTCGAAGGCAGCGAGGTTTTCGTGCGCCGTGACCCCAAGACCGGCGACGTCATCCTCTCCCGCAAGCCGGATTCCTGGGACGGCCTTCTCGAGCTACACGGCCAGGATCAGATGCCGGACGATTTCATGGGAACGGCCGACCGCAGCGGACCGACGCAGCAACGCGATCCGTTCGCTGGCTGGAAAGAATGACGGTCCGGATGCTCGACACCAATATCGCCAGCCATGTCATCAGGGGCGATCGGCGTGAGATCATCGAGCGGCTAATTGCACTTCCCATGGAAGACATTGTGCTCTCCTCCGTCACCGAAGCAGAACTTCTTTACGGTCTGGCGAAGCGCGGCTACCCCGAGGCGCTGTCCGAGCGGGTCCGGCAGTTCCTGCTTCGCGTCGATGTGCTGCCATGGGATCACGATGTCGCCAAAACCTACGGCGACTTGCGGGCGGCATGCGAAGCGAAAGGCGTGACGCTTGCGCCCCTCGACATGATGATCGCCGCCCATGCCGCAGCCGTCGACGCGACCCTCGTGACGCGCGACAAAGCTTTTGCCCGTATTCCTCAATCGTTGAGGATCGAGGACTGGACGACGTAGAGTCGAAAAAGCTGAGGATCTCTCCTGGAGAAGCGACAAAGCGCGGGCAAAGTTCCATCTCGTGCAGGAGGACCAAAGTGGCCAAGCAGAAAAAGCGAAAGGCTAAATACACCAAGCCAGACGACCACTTTTCCGCCGGGCCTTTAGAGTTCGCGCGCTTCGGTCGGGTGGTGATAGGCCGCTCACGGGCAACAAAAGAGCAATTTGAAGCGGCTCAAGCCCAACTGGTGGCTCAGTATCCGATTGCAGTCGCCGAGATCGACGTCCTTGTCGCCGAAATCGCAGCGCAAATTGTCCGCCTTCCCCCCCGACCGTCTGCTTCAACGGGGCTGGTGGGAATATTCTGCGATGATGGTCGGGTTAGTCGGCAGAGATGCGGACGACTCAGACAAGCTCGCAGCAGCGCGGATGGTTGATTATGTACAAAGCGTGATCGTGTCAGTTAAGCCGGAGCAGTACGCCACCGACGTAAGCGAGGAAGATTTGACCAAGCTGCGAGCGAATGTCGAGACATTATTCCGGCGTTTCACTCTCGACTATCAGATGTGCTTGACGGCTCACCGACGGGCTCAAGACCGGCAACTGGATATGCAGCTGGAGGAGTTTCGGTTTCGCGCGGAAACACTCTGATTGAATGTTCGAGGCAAACGCTATCAGCTCCATGAGCGCCAGGCGCTACTTGATGTGCTCGTGCCGCATTCGGACATTCTGTAGAGCGCGCACGTCCGCTGTCATCATATGGTGGAATGGAGATGACTCAGTATGTATGGTCGCCTGACGTACCACACGACATTGAAGGCGCCATAGAACATACGCGCGTCGTCATGCTTGCTGACAACAAGCAAAATCGCCGCCTCGTGGAGTTCGAATACGACAAGGAGGGAAAGCTGTTTGGAGCACATTTTCGCAATGTGAATCTTGCCGGCGTTCCAACGGCTGAAATCGAGCGTCTACGCGCGGAGGGCGGCGCGCTGCAGCAGAGGCGGATTGCCAATGTGCACTCCAAGGGAAAGATTGGCAGGAACGATTACTGCCCCTGTGGTAGCGGAAAGAAGTGGAAAAGATGCCACGGCCAGCGAGCGTAACAACCGCTAAGCCTCAACGGCGGCAAACCGCTTTGCTTGTGTCAACAATTCTCATTCCCGATGCTGGACCGGGCTGTGTCAGCTCTTGAGAACAGCAAACTCGACGACCTTTCTGTCTGCCAGCCTACGCCCATGTTTCGCCAGTTTAGCGTTTCCGTATGCCGAGTAGAGGTCACTCGATATCGACTGGACGTCGCCCTACCCTTCGAACGCCTCGGCCGATCCCTTGCTCGCGTGCGTTACCAGCGTTTCGTCGGCGACCGGCAGCGGCAGGGCCAGATCGCGAAACTTGTTGGTGATCGGATAGCGGCGATCGCGGCCGAAATTGCGCCGCGTGACTTTGACGCCGGGCGCGGCCTGGCGGCGCTTGTATTCGGCGATGTTGAGCAGGCGGTCGATCCGGATCACGACGTCCTTGTCGAAGCCTTCGGCGACGATCACCGACAGCGGCTCCTCGCGCTCGACCAGACGCTCGAGAATGCCGTCGAGAATGTCGTAGGGCGGCAACGAATCCTGGTCGGTCTGGTTCTCGCGCAATTCCGCGGTCGGCGGGCGCACGATGATGTTGACCGGGATCACCTCGCCGTCGGGGCCCAGCGCGCCTTCCGGCTTCCACGAATTGCGCAACGTGCACAGCCGGAACACTTCGGTCTTGTAGATGTCCTTGATCGGGTTGAAGCCGCCATTCATGTCGCCATACAGCGTGGCGTAGCCGACCGACATTTCCGACTTGTTGCCAGTGGTCACGACCATCGCGCCGGTCTTGTTGGAGATCGCCATCAACAGCGTGCCGCGCGTGCGGGCCTGCAGATTCTCTTCGGTGATGTCGCGCGGCAGGCCGGCAAACGTGCCTGACAAAATGCTCTCAAAACCGTTGACCGCCTCCGCGATCGGCAGCACCTCGTAGCGGATGCCGAGCCGCTGCGCGAGATCGGCGGCATCGTCGAGTGATACCTGCGCGGTGAACCGGAACGGCAGCATCACGCCGCGGACGCGGTCGGCGCCGAGCGCATCGACGGCCAAGGCTGCACACAACGCGGAATCGATGCCGCCGGAGACGCCCATCAGCACGCCGGGAAACCCGTTCTTCTGCACGTAGTCGCGAAGGCCCAGCACGCAGGCGGCGTAGTCGCCGGCGTCGCCTTCCAGCACCGGCGCGATCGGGCCGTCGCAGCGCCAGCCGTCCTTGGTTTTCTCGAAGTTCAGCGTGGTGATGCTCTCGGCAAAGCCCGGCAGTTGCGCGCCGAGCGTGCGGTCGGCGTTGAGCACGAAGGACGCGCCGTCGAACACCAGTTCGTCCTGGCCACCGACCTGGTTGAGGTAGACCAGCGGCAGATCGCTTTCCATGACGCGCGCGACCTGCACCGACAGCCGCAAATCGTTCTTGTCGCGCGCATAGGGCGAGCCGTTCGGCACGATCAGGATTTCCGCGCCCGTCTCGGCGAGCGTCTCGACGACGTTCTCGTAATCCTCGGACTCTTCCATCCAGGTGTCTTCGCAGATCGGCACGCCGATCCGCAGCCCGCGGATGGTCATCGGGCCGGATACAGGGCCGCGCGCGAAAACGCGCTTCTCGTCGAACACGCCGTAGTTCGGCAAATTGACCTTGTAGCGGATCGCACTGATGCGGCCTTCGTCGAGCAGCGCGCAGGCGTTGTAGAGCTTGCCGCCGTCGACCCACGGCGAGCCGATCAGCATCGCGGGACCCCCGTCCGACGTCTCGCGCGCCAGTTCCTCGATCGCAGCCCGGCACGCCGCCTGGAACGAGGGCTTCAGCACCAGATCTTCCGGCGGATAGCCGGCGATGAACAGTTCCGGGAATACGATCAGCGCGGCGCCATCGGCCGCGGCCTGCGCACGCGCCGCGCGCGCCATGGCGGCGTTGCCGGCGATGTCGCCCACGGTCGGATTGAGCTGGGCAAGGGTGAGAACGAAGCGCGCGGAATCTGTCATGAAGTGATTTAAGCCCGCGGGCTCACCTTTCGCAATTGCGTGGTCAGTAGAGCCCCATGCGCTCGCCAAGCGCGAACGCCCAGGTCAGCCCGGCGATCACCAGCGCGACACCGACGGCGGCGGAGCCCATGTCTTTCACGGCGCCGATCTGCGGATCGTGCTCTCTGGTGACGCGGTCGGCCAGTTTCTCGATTGCGGTGTTGAGCAGTTCGACGGCAAGCAGCAACAGCACCACCGCCACCATCTCGATGCGGCGCGCCGCCGTGGTGCCGATCAGCAACGCCAGCGGAACCGCGAGGAGTAGTGCGAACAGCTCCTCGCGAATCGCCTGTTCGGAACGGGTGGCAAAGGTCAGCCCGTTCCAGGTGTTGATGCAGGCCCGCCAGAGGCGCGTCACTCAGAGGCCCGACGCGACCGGCATCGGATCTTCCTTGCCGACCCGCGAGGTCTTCAGCAGTTCGGCGATCAGGAACGCCATGTCGATCGACTGCTCGGCGTTCAGGCGGGGGTCGCAGACCGTGTGGTAGCGGTCGTTGAGGTCCTCGTCGGAGATTGAACGCGCCCCGCCGGTGCATTCGGTAACGTTCTGGCCGGTCATCTCCAGATGCACGCCGCCCGGATGGGTGCCTTCGGCGGCATGGATCTGGAAGAACGACTTCACCTCCGAGAGAATGCGGTCGAACGGCCGGGTCTTGTAGCCGGAGTTCGAGGTGATGGTGTTGCCGTGCATCGGATCGCACGACCACACGACCGTGCGCCCTTCCCGCTCGACGGCGCGGATCAGCGCCGGCAAATGATCGCCGATCTTCTCGTGGCCGAAGCGGTTGATCAGCGTCAGCCGGCCCGCCTCGTTTTCGGGGTTGAGTACGTCGATCAGCTTGAGCAATTCATCGGGCTTCAGCGACGGGCCGCACTTCAGGCCGATCGGGTTCTTGATGCCGCGGAAGTATTCGATATGGGCGTGGTCGAGCTGACGCGTGCGGTCGCCGACCCAGATCATGTGGCCGGAGGTCGCGTACCAGTCGCCGGTCATCGAATCGACGCGCGTGAAGGCCTGCTCGTAGCCGAGCAGCAGCGCCTCGTGGCTGGTGTAGAAATCCGTCGCGCGCAGTTCCGGATGGCTTTCCAGGTTGAGGCCACAGGCGCGCATGAAATTCAGCGCGTCCGAGATCCGGTCGGCCAGCTCCTTGTAGCGCCGCGACTGCTGCGAATCCTTCAGGAAACCGAGCATCCACTGGTGCACGCTGCCGAGATTGGCGAAGCCGCCAGTGGCGAACGCGCGCAGCAGGTTCAGCGTCGCCGCCGACTGCCGGTAGGCCATCAGCTGGCGCATCGGATCCGGCACGCGGGATTGCGCCGTGAAGGCGTTGTCGTTGACGATATCGCCGCGGTAGCTCGGCAATTCGACGTCCCCGATCTTCTCCATCGGCGAGGAGCGCGGCTTGGCGAACTGGCCGGCGATGCGGCCGACCTTTACCACCGGCACGGCACCGGCATAGGTCAGCACCACCGCCATCTGCAGCAGCACGCGGAAGAAATCGCGGATGTTGTTGGCGCCGTGTTCGGCGAAGCTCTCGGCACAGTCGCCGCCCTGCAGCAGGAACGCCTCGCCCTTTGCGACTCGGGCCAGTGCCTTCTTCAGATTGCGCGCCTCACCGGCAAATACCAGCGGCGGAAAAGTCGCCAGTTGCGCCTCGACGTCGCCCAGCGCCTTCAGATCCGGATAGGCCGGCATCTGCTGCACAGGCTTGTTGCGCCAGCTATCGGGCGTCCACCGCTCTGCCATCACTTTAAACTCCTGAAAACCGCGCCATCCGCAGGCAGCGGAGCCGCGTTATACACAGGGTTCCCAGGGATCACCAGACAGAAATCCGGCTTGCGCGATAACCCCTTGCAGCCAATGTCGAATTCGACTTTGCTGAGATCATTATGACGAAGGCGAATTTCAAGGCGGCAACGGACGACGTGTTTGCCGACGATATACGTTTGCCGGCCGCCGACGGATTTCTGCTGGGCGCAACGCTGTATCTGCCGCGCGGCGCCAGGTCCCATGCGGTGCTCATCAATTCCGCGACCGCGGTGCCACGCCGGATCTATCGCGGCTTTGCCAGCTACCTCGCCAGCCGCGGCTGCGCGGTGCTGACCTATGATTACCGCGGCACCGGGGATTCCCGGCCAAAATCGCTGGCCGGCTTTCAGGCCACGATGGCCGACTGGGCCGCGCTCGACGTCAGCGCGGCGGTCGACTGGATGCGGGCGCGCTACCCGGCGATGCCGCTCGGCTTTGTCGGCCACTCGTTCGGCGGCCAGGCGCTGGGGTTGATCCCGAACAATGCCGAGGTGTCGCGGGCGTTACTGGTGGCGGCGCAGGCCGGCACCTGGCGGCTGATGAGCTCGCCGGAGCGTTACCGGGTCTACGCGCTGCTGGCATGCGTCGGGGTGCCGCTGACCCACGCATTGGGCTATGCGCCGGGCCGCGTCGGGCTCGGGCTCGATTTGCCGAAGGGCGTATTTCTGGAGTGGGCGAGGTGGGTCGCCTCCGACCGCTACTTCTTCGACGACAGCCGGTTGCGCGCGCTGGCGAACTTTCCGCGCTACCGCGGCGCGTTGCGGGCGCTCAGTTTTTCCGACGATCCCTGGGCAACCGAAGCCGCCGTCGAGATGCTGTGCGCCGGTTTCACCTCGATCCGCCCCGATATCCACGTCATTGCCCCGGCGGAAGCCGGGGCCAGGAAGATCGGCCATTTCGGCTTTTTCCGTCCGCAGCACCGCGACACACTATGGCGCGGTGCCGCGGAGTGGATTCAGAAGAGCGACTGACGCCGCGCAGAACCGTGCCGCCGATCCGTCATTTGATGTGGTGCGCGAGCTTCTAGCCTGACGGGTGGCCGAGACCGCGGATCCAGCCGCGGAGAACCGCTGACTTCATCGGGTCCTCTGCCGTTGGCGCTGCCAGCGGCACGGCATGGGGACAGCCGGCGCAGCCGGGAAATTCGTAAAGACAGAACTCCAGACACGCGGCGCCCGGGGTCCGGTCTGCGACCATATCGAACCGACATGGGCGCAGTAGTATATCGCACTGCAGCATGATGTTCGCCCCCCGGGTCAAGCGAGCACTCGGCATTCTCCGCGACGGGATGACCTTGTGCGGCGCTAAGATGCGGTATCATGCGAATTCCGAAGGCGGTTTGCTGTACGATAGTGCTCATGCCGCAGGAAGTTTTCGCGCTCCTCGTCGAGCAAAATCCAGGCTGATTGCAACGACCGTCATTCCGGGCAGGAGCGTTTGGGCGCCGTCCGGATGCTGCAGAATTAACCGATCGAATGCGGCCAGGGGCTGCCCAGCAAACGCTGGTAATTGTCCTGGACGGCCTTGTGACATTCGCAGGCCAGTCGCCCAAGAGCGACCGGATCCGTGATGCGAAGTTGACCTCGGACATAGCTGATCGACCCGGCGCGCTGCATCGCACTCGCAATCTCGGTCACGCTAGCGCGGCGCACGCCGATCATGGAGGCGAGATAGTCCTGGGTCAGCGGCAGTTCGTCTCCGGCAAGATCTCTCATTCTCAAGATCCAGCGCGCCATTCGCGCTTCGATCGAATGTCGCGCGTTGCAGGCGGCCGTCTGCTGAACATCGGCAACCAGAAATTGCTCGTGCGACGCGAGCAGATTGAGCACGGCAGGATACTCGCTGGCAATCCGGCGCAATGGCGCGCGATCGATCACGGAGGCCTCTCCAGATACCTGGACAAGGATCTTGTTGATGGAAGTCCTGTGATCCATCGCCTGTGGCGCGCCGACGACACCATCCCGTCCGACCATGAACGTCTGAACCAGCGCCCCGTCGTCGAGTTCGACCATGAACGAGATGATCCCGGAGTGGGGGAAATGCACGTTGCTGATGTTACCGCCGGGCTCGGCAAGGACGTCTCCCTGGTTCAACCGAACAATTTTCAAATGCTGGTTCAGCGCGGTCATTCCACCTTCAGGGAGCATCTGCAGAAGTCGGTTGTTGTTTGTCATTTCGCCGGCCGATCTGAGTTTGAAGCAGCTGGGTATGAACGCACGATGGCTTGTAACCGGCAAGTGCTTTCGAGGTCGGGGTCCTTGACATGGATTCTGGACATGACAAAAGGTCGCCTTGGTGGAACCACCCGTGAATACGCCGCCGTAAACGTCGGGACGAGCGAGTGGAGTTTGAACCACTCGCGATTCTTGATTTGCATCAACCATCGCTGCCGCGATAGGTGCGACATTCAGCCATGATCCATTCAAGCCCCTTGAGGGCACCATGAATGCCATGAGGCGCATTTCGACGGTCGCGCTTACGCTTATTTGCCTGTCGGTCATGCTGCGACCGGGTTTTGCCTTCGGCGGCTTGGCGCAGGATCGCTGGAAGCCTGCTCATCTCGAACATCTGCCGCCCGGCATCCGCGCCATCTTGCAGAAATGGGAGACGGTATGCGGCGGATCGATCGCCGCCTCGCAGCAGTTCGCGCTGTATCTCACGATACCCGGCGGCGAACTCGTGGCCCTTCACTACGATGATTTTCGTTGCGGCAATCAATCGGCCCAATGCACCGCCAAAGGATGCCTGCATGAAGTTTATATGGCGAGCAACGGGCACTATCGTCGGGTGCTTGCCGTGCATGCCCGCGATATTCGACTGCTTCGCGATCAGGCCGCGGCGCGGGTCGAGATCTCCGGCGTGAATGGCGAGACCACGGCGTTGCGATGGAACGGCCATCGATTCGTCGAGTGACGACAACACCGGACCATGGCAACGAGCGTCGAACACCAGACAGGGGTCGTCCGCAGGACGGACTGTTGATATAGGATTGGCGCCGAGAGCCAGTCCACGCCGCTTTCTTCGCTGGATCTACCCATATGGAGCATTGATGCCGAGTCCCCGTCAGGCGCGCTCGTACACGCACTTCCGGCCCAGCCTCACTCGAGCTTTGCTGATGGTCGCGCTCGTCGGCGTGCCGTCGCTGTCGTGGGCTGAGGAGGAGGTCAAGGTCAACGCCGCGCAGATGCAGACCCTCGGCATTCGTGTGGTGCACCCGATCTCGAGCCGGAGCGACCTCACACTGCCCTACCCCGCCCAGATCGTGATCCCGATGCCGCAATTGTGGGTCGTGAGTACGCCCGTGTCCGGGATGGTCACCAGCCTGGCGATTGCGCGGGGCGACCGGGTCGATGCCGGCCAGCCGCTGGTGAACCTCGAGAGCCCGAGCTTTGTGTCGCTGCAACGCGAATATCTACAGGCCTTTTCGCAGGAAGTGCTGGCCGCGCAGCAACTCAAGCGAAACACCGAATTGTTCGACGGCAAGGCCGTGCCGCAACGCGTGCTGGAGACCAGCCAGGCGGAAGCCCGGCAGGCCAGCATCGCCGTGGCCGAGAAGCGGCAGATGCTTCGGCTCAGCGGACTTTCAGACGCCGCGATTGCGCGGCTGACCAGCGAAACGGCGATAGTCGCGACCATGTCGGTTGCCGCGCGCCAGCAGGCGACGGTGATCGACATTCTGGTTTCTCCGGGCCAACGCATCGAGCAGGCCGCGCCGCTGGTCAAGCTCGCGCGCCTCTCGGTGCTCTGGGCCGAGATTGCCATTCCGGCGTCGAACATCCATGCCATCCGGCCGGGCGCCCGCGTGGAAATCGAAGGCTATGCGGTACCGGGCAAGGTCATCCTGGTGTCGGAGACGACGGATTCCGCGACCCAGACCGTGCTGGTGCGCGCCGAGGTGCCGAATTCCGGCGAATTGCGGCCCGGACAGACGGCCGCGGTACGCATCGGGTTCATTTCCGTCGGTGAGAGTGCCTGGGAAATTCCCTACAGCGCGCTGGTCCGGCGCGGCGACAAGGCGTCGGTCTTTGTCGCCATCGAAGGCGGTTTTCGCCTGCTGCCGGTGACGCTCATTGCCGAGGATCAGGAACACGTCGTGATCTCCGGCGTGATCTCCGACAAGGATGAAGTCGCCGTCAGCGGTACAGCGGCGCTTCGCGGAATCCTGCTGCGGCTCGGAGCCAGCGAGTAATGCTGGAGCGCCTGGTTGCTTTCGCGCTGTCGCAGCGCCTGTTCGTCGCCTTGAGCGTATTGCTGCTGATCGGCGCCGGCGCCGTGCTGCTGCCGACTTTGCCGATCGACGCCTTCCCGGACGTCTCGCCGGTTCAGGTCAAGGTGATCATGAAGGCGCCGGGTCTTACCCCGGAGGAGGTCGAGCAGCGCATCACGGTGCCGATCGAGCTTGAGCTGTTGGGACTGCCCAACAAAAAGATTCTCCGCACCACGACCAAATATGCACTGGCCGACATCACCGTCGATTTCGAGGACGGCACCGATATCTATTGGGCGCGCAACCAGGTTTCCGAACGGCTGGCCAACATCACGCGCGACCTGCCGGAAGGCGTGACCGGCGGCCTCGCGCCGATCACCAGCCCGCTAGGCGAGATGTTCATGTTCACCATCGACAGTCCCGAGCTGTCGCTGGCGGAACGCCGGACGCTGCTCGACTGGACCATCCGTCCGGCGCTTCGCACCGTTCCGGGGGTCGCCGACGTCAACTCGCTGGGCGGTCACGTCCGGGCCTTCGAGATCGTGCCGCTCAACGACGCGCTGGCCGCGCGCGGCATTTCGTCGGAGGTGTTCCGGCGCGCCATCGAGACCAACAGCCGCAATGACGGCGCCGGCCGCGTCAACCAGGGCGAAGACAGTGCCCTCGTCCGCATCGAGGGCAGCATTCGCTCCATCGACGACATCAAGGCCATCGTGGTCGATACCAGGGATGGCATTCCGATCCGCGTCAACGATGTCGCCCGCGTCGAGGTCGGCGCGCTGACGCGCTATGGCGCGGTCACGATCGATGGCCGCGGCGAAACCGTCGAGGGGCTGGTGCTCGGCCTGCGCGGCGCCAATGCCGGACAACTGGTCAAGGACGTCCGACAGCGCCTGCAGGAGTTGGCGCCGTCGCTGCCCAAGAGCGTGACCATCAATGTGTTCTACGACCGGAGCCGGCTGGTCGGCCGTGCCGTCGGCACCGTGGTGCGTGCGCTGGGCGAAGCCACGGTGCTGGTGATCGTGCTGCTGCTGCTGTTTCTCGGCAACTGGCGCGCCTCGCTGATCATTGCCTTCAGCCTGCCGCTGGCGATCATGATCGCGCTGATCGTGATGCGCCTGGTCGGTATGTCGGCCAATCTGATGAGCCTGGGCGGTCTTGCCATCGCGATCGGCATGCTGATCGACGCGTTGGTAGTGGTCGTCGAGAACATCGTCGGCAATCTCAGTACGGATCAGGAAGGCAAGGCGACGCCGCTGATCCATATCGTGTACCGCTCGGTATGCGAGGTGCTGGAGCCGGTCGCCACCGGCGTGATGATCATCATCATCGTGTTCGTGCCGCTGCTGGCGCTGCAGGGGCTCGAGGGCAAGCTGTTCATCCCGGTGGCGCTGGCGATCATCTTTGCGCTGGCGGCCTCGCTGGTGCTGGCCCTCACCGTGCTGCCGGTCGCGGCGTCGTTTTTTCTCAAGGCAACGCCGCACCGCGACCCCTGGCTGATCCGCCAGGCGTCGCGGGCCTATGCACCGGCGCTGGCCTGGGCGCTCGGCAATGAACGCAAGGTGATGGGGGCGGCCGTGGTGGCCCTGGTCGCGGCGGGCGTGGCCTACACCCAGCTCGGCAAGACCTTCATGCCGACGATGGACGAAGGCGATATCATCATCAGCGTCGAGGCCATCCCGTCGATCAATCTCGATCAGTCGGTGGCGATCAACGGCAAGCTGCAGGCCGCCATTCTGGCGCGGGTCCCCGACATCGCGGGGATCATCGCGCGCACCGGATCGGACGAGCTCGGCCTCGATCCGATGGGCCCGAACCAGACCGACACCTTTCTGATCCTGAAGCCGGCCAATGAGCGCCAGACGGCCGACAAGGCCGCCCTGCTCCAAGAGCTCCGACACGTATTGGCAGACTTTCCGGGGCTGTCGCTCAGCTTCACCCAGCCGATCGACATGCGGGTCCAGGAGATGATCAGCGGCGTGCGCGGCGACGTCGCGGTAAAGATCTTCGGGCCGGACGTTGCCAAGCTTAACGAGATCGCCAGCGCCCTTTCGACGCTGCTGTCGGGCATCGACGGCGCCGAGGACGTCTATACGACGCTGAACGAAGGCGCGCAGTACTACACGGTCGCGGTCAACCGGCTGGAGGCCGGCCGCCTCGGTCTGGCGGTGGACGCGATTGCCGCCTCGCTGCGCACCCAGATCGAAGGCCGCACCATCGGCACCGCGCTGGAGCCGGGACGGCGCACGCCGATCCTGGTGCGCGGCAGCGAGGCGACCCGCGAGGCGCCGTCGATGCTGGCCAGCCTGCCGCTGACGCTGGCGTCCGGACAGCATGTGGCGTTGTCGCAGGTGGCCCGCATCCATCGGGTAGACGGCCCCGTCAAGATCGATCGCGAAGACGGCGGCCGGATGAGCGTCGTGCGCTCCAACGTCCGCGGGCGCGACATGGTCGGCTTCGTGCTGGCCGCGCAGCAGAAGGTGGCGGCCGAGCTGAAGCTGCCGCCGGGCTATCGTCTGACCTGGGGCGGACAGTTCGAAAACCAGCAACGCGCCGCCGCGCGTCTGTCGGTCGTCGTCCCCGTCGCCATCGGGCTGATCTTCGTGCTGCTGTTCACCACCTTCGGCTCGATCCGGCAGGCGCTGATGGTGCTGGTCAACATTCCCTTCGCGCTGATCGGCGGGGTCTTTGCGCTGGTGCTGACCGGCGAATATCTGTCGGTGCCGGCGTCGGTCGGTTTCATCGCGCTGCTCGGCATCGCCGTGCTGAACGGCGTCGTGCTGGTGTCCTACTTCAACCAGTTGCGCGCGCGCGGCGTGGCCGAGCCTCGCATCGTCGTGGAAGGCGCACAGCGCCGGCTGCGACCGGTGCTGATGACCGCCAGCATTACCGCGCTGGGCCTGGTCCCGCTGCTGTTCGCGACCGGCCCCGGATCCGAAATCCAGAAGCCGCTGGCCATCGTGGTGATCGGCGGCCTGCTGTCCTCGACCGTACTGACCCTGATCCTGCTGCCGATTCTCTATCGCCGGTTCGGCGGTGCTGCGAGGAAGATCGCATGACGGCTGAATCTGTCTGCCTGACATTGGTCGCCGCCCGCAGGCGGCGCGACGAGTTGTTCGACTTTCTCAGCGCGCAGCGCGATCTGGTCGCGGGATTTTCCGCCTCGGACTGTGCCGGCTTCGGCCCGACGGTGCGCCTGCCCTCGGCGCCCGAGCAGGTCAAAGGCCATGCCGACCAGGTCCTGCTGCGTCTCATTATGGAAAAGCCGCAGGCTGATCTGTTATTATCCCGGATCAAGACCGCATTCGCAGGAACCCGGCTGGTCTACTGGATCATGCCGGTAACGGAGTTCGGCATCTTGGATGACCGCGGTCCTGAAGCGGACCATTGAGCCGTGCGGTCAGGTTGATCGTCCGTATCAGGCCCGCGAAGGCAGCGATAAGCCCCGGCTTGATCAACCGGCAAAAAAGCCACCGAACGCGCCCGCCCAGGCCGCAAGGGCAACCAGGAACAATCCCGGTATCACGCGAACAGCAAACGCCAACGTGCCACTTGTCGCGGCCAGCACGACTTTGGTGATCGTATTGGTCGAAAAGGCGGCAAGGATCGGCAGCAGCGCGTCCGATGCCGCAAGCTTGCCCGAGGCGACCAGCGCGGCGACCGAGATCGCCGCCGAATGCGTATCGGCAAATCCTGCCATGGCCGCCGCGAAGATGATGCCGTTTTCGCCGAACCGGTCCTGCAACGCGGCGGAAGCGAGCAGAATGACCGACAGCGTGATCGCAAAAATGAGCGCCGTCCGGAGACTGAAGGCGCGGCCTGTCTGCGGATCGGCTTCGGTGTTGCCGCGCAGCGCCAGCACGGTGAATATCGCGCCATAAACGCCCGCCGCTACCCCCGCGCAGCCCAGCGGGACGGACAGCGCTGCGAGGGTTGCCATGCTGGTGCTGGCGAGAACGAGTGCCATCTGAACGACCGTGGCCACCGTGGACAAGACAGCGCCGGCCACCGCCGCGGCGACGATGTTCTCCGCCTTGGCAGCGCGTGTGCCCATCGCCCCAATCGTTGCGGCGCTGGAAATAAACCCCGAAGCGAGGCCGGCCGCGGGAAGTCCAAAACGGCTGCCGAGAACGCGCACCGCGACATAGCCCGCGGCGCCGATCGCCATGATGAGAATCACGATCAGCCAGATCGCATGCGGATTCAACGCCCCATAGGGCCCCATCGGACGGTTCGGTACGAGCGGCAGGACGATCAGCGTCGCCGCTGCGAGGATCAGCGCGTCGCGCATCTCCGCCTCGGTGAGGACACGGCTGACAAATCGATGAAGATGGGATTTGATCGCCAGCAAAATCGCCAGGGCGACGGCAACGCCGCCCGCCAGCACCGGATTCTGAATCGAAAGTCCGCCCAGCATGACCGTGACCGCGAGCGCGAGTTCGGTCGTCAGTCCGGGGTCTTTGGTATTGCCACGCCAATAGGCGATGGCCACGAGCGCCAACACGCCGGCCGTCGTGACAGCCAGCATCATCACGCCGCCGACGACGACGCTGACCGCGCCGGCCAGCGAACCGACGGCAAAGGTTCTGATACCGGCCGGCGAGCGGGACGCCCCGGATCCCTTGCGACGTTCCCGCTCGACGCCAATCAGCAGGCCGATTCCGAGTGCTGCGCCCAGCTTTAAAACAAGGGGATCGATAGCCATGCTCCTGCGAGGACGAACGCCGCGTGCCAGACGTCAGGGTGCGTGGCTATCACAGCCCCGTCAACTCAAGAATGGGCTGTCGCCGCTGGAGGGGATGGCCGACGTCGATCATGGCCAGCATGACGGCTTTCGACAGGCCGCTCATCGATGCGGTTGGCATGCCTATCCGCATTGGCAGCTCGTACGGTGAGGAGCCATGCTATGCATGTGCTGGCGAAGCCTCAATCCGGAACGCACTGGTGGTCATGACAGACGTCTCCCGCGATCATCGCATCGAACTGCGGTTCGACAAGATCGCACAGATATTTCATACGCTCGATCCGTTTCCGTTTCGGGAGCGTGACCTCGATCGCGAGGCGGAAGACTACATCGTCGGCTGGGCCGGTGAATTGTCGACCGATCGTGCGCTGCGAATCGTCATTCACCTTCCCGAGATCGAGGCGAAGACCCGCGCGGCTCAGGAACTGGGGGCCGCCTTCGATCGCTACTTTGCCGACCGTGGCCATTCCGTGCAGCGCGAGATCAAGGAGCTGTTCCGGGTCGGTCGTCGCTCGCTCGGCATCGGAATTACTGTGCTGGTGACATGTCTGGCGCTGGCGCATGTCGTCGGGGGCTACCTGACCAGTAGCCCGTTCGGTCGCCTGGTCGAGGAGAGCTTCCTCCTTCTGGGCTGGGTCGCCAATTGGCGGCCCCTCGAAATATTTCTCTACGATTGGGTACCTCTGGCGCGACGGCGCGATTTGTATCGCAGGCTTTCGGCAGCCATGGTGGACCTTCAACCCTATGCCGATGCGGAAACCGCACGGCAGCACTAAGCCGCCGAACCGCGTCGCACCCGCCCGTCGCGGAAACTCCCGCGCACTTGTTTGACCCACGTCAATGGCAGCGGCGAGACGCAGAATAGAATGTTTGCAGAGGTGCATCATGCGTTTTCGAAACACCAACGCGGATTACGGCGCGGTGTCGCAAACACTGCATTGGCTGACGGTCGTTTTCGTCGCGCTCGCATGGCTGTCGGGAATTGCAGGTGACGAGCTCCCCGCGGGCGCGCAGAAGTCCGGCCTTTTCATACATATTTCTACCGGACTGGCCATTCTGGCGTTGATGGCCGCGCGGCTGGCCTGGCGGGGGATCGATCAAATGCCCTCGGCAGAAGCCGCCGACCATGCTTCCGCGATGTCGCGGTGGCTGGAGCTGGCCGCGCGTCTGGCGCATGTCGGACTTTATGTCCTGCTGATCGCGGTGCCGGTGATCGGCATTGTCCTGCAGTTTGCGCGCGGCGAGCCCCTGCCCCTGTTCGGGCTGACGGAAATTACGTCGCCATGGCTGAAGGACCGGGCGTTCGCGCACAACGTCAAAGAGCTGCACGAAATCGCCGCGCATGGGCTCGTCCTTCTGGCCGCACTCCACGGCAGCGCGGCGATCGCGCACCACTGGATTTTCCGGGACCGTACCCTCGCTCGAATGCTCCCGCATCTCACCAAGTAAGCGTGCGGCCCTCGCCGGGCAGTGGCGGACGCCGCAGCAGCGATGCCGATGGCGGTCGTCGAGAGGTCGTTTGAAATGCCTGCCCGCTTCATGATGCGTTCGTTGCTGGTTCTGCTGCCGGCGTTCGGCCTGGCGCTCGGCTTCGCGCTGCCGCTGCTCGGACCGGGGCCGTGGCAGGACCGCGCCTTCGCTGCCTTCACAATTCCGGTGCTGGTCGTCCTGTCCTACGACATCGTCGCAAGCCTGCGGCGCGGCGAAGTCGGGCTCGATATCGTCGCCCTGCTTTCGATGGTCGCAGCCCTCTTTGTCGGAGAGGAACTCGCCGCGGTGGTGGTGGCGTTGATGTATGCCGGCGGGCAGTTTCTCGAAGCCTACGCCGAACGCCACGCCCGGCGCGAGATGACCGCGCTGCTGGCACGGGTCCCTCGAACCGCCGTCCGCCACCGCAACGGCGGCCTGGAAGAAGTCGCGCTGGAGCTGATCATCCCCGGCGACCGGCTGTTGATCCGGCAGGGCGACGTCGTCCCGGTCGATGGCGTGGTGACGAGCGGACTGGCGGTGCTGGATCAATCCGCGCTGACCGGGGAGCCGATCCCGGTCCAGCAGAACGCCGGCGAGGCGGTGATGAGCGGGTCCACCAACGCCGGCGAGGCGTTCGATCTCGATGTGTCGCGCCGTGCGGCCGAAAGCACCTATGCCAGCATCGTGCGCCTGGTTGAAGGAGCGCAGCGCTCCAAGGCGCCGATGTCGCGGCTCGCCGATCGCTTTGCGCTGGTCTTCCTGGCGGTCACCCTGCTGATCGCCGGGCTGGCGTGGTTCTTCACCGGCGATCCGGTGCGAGGGGTCGCCGTGCTGGTGATCGCGACGCCCTGCCCCCTGATTCTCGCCGTGCCGGTCGCCATCGTGTCCGGCCTGTCCCGGGCGGCCCGACACGGCATTTTGATCAAGGGCGGCAAGGTGATCGAGGCGCTGGCGCGCATTCATTCCCTGGTGCTCGACAAGACCGGCACGCTGACCGACGGCCGCGCCAAGGTCGTGGCGGTGGACGTCGTTGCGGACATCGATGCCGACGAGATATTGCGGCTCGCGGCCTCGCTCGATCAGGCGTCGAAGCACATCATCGCCCAGACCATCGTCGCCGAGGCCCGGAACCGGCAGCTCAGGCTGGCGATCCCGTCCGACGTCGTCGAGACGCCGGGCGAAGGCGTCCACGGTGGGGTGAACGGACGATCGGTCGTGGTCGGCGGCATCGCCTTCGTGATGTCGAGATTGCCACCCGGCACGCCAAGCCCGCACCGTTCCGACGCCGTTGCCGGCGGCGTCATCGTCGCCGTCGCCGTCGATGGTCGCCTGGTCGGCGAGATCAGGCTGGCGGATCAACTGAGGTCGGGCACGCAGGACTTGCTGCAGCAATTGAGAACGCTGGGCGTGCAGCGGATCGTCCTGGCCACCGGCGATCGGCCCGAGGTCGCCAACGCCATTGTCGCAGGTCTTGGATTCGACGCCGTGCGCGCAGGGTTGACGCCCGACCAGAAAGTCCTGGTCGTGCTGTCCGAGCGAAAGAACGGTCCGGTCATGATGGTCGGCGACGGCGTCAACGATGCCCCGGCGCTGGCTGCGGCCGATGTCGGCGTCTCGATGGGCGCAAGAGGCGCGGCCGCCTCCGCCGAGGCGGCCGACGTCGTCATCCTGGTCGATCACCTCGACCGTATCGTGCCGGCGATGGAGATCGCCCGCCGCTCCCGCGCCATCGCATTGCAAGGCGTGTTCGCCGGCATGGGGCTGTCGATGATCGGCATGGTGGTCGCGGCGTTCGGCTTCCTCACCCCGGTGGAGGGGGCGCTGATCCAGGAAGCCATCGACATCGCCGTCATCCTGAACGCGCTGCGCGCCCTGGGCGACGGGCAGGCCGCCGGAAATCAGAACCAGTAGCGCGCGTGCCGAGGCGGCGGCGGTGACCTACTCCGCCGCCTCGCGCACATAACGCGCGGTCGGCGTCCGCATCGTCACCAGTTCTTCGGCGGCGCTGGGGTGCACGGCGACGGTGGCGTCGAAATCGGCCTTGGTGGCTTTCATCTTGATGCAGATGCCGAGCACCTGGATCAGTTCGGCAGCCTCGTGGCCGACGAGATGGCAGCCGACCACGATATCGGTAGTGGCATCGACGATCAGCTTCATCAGCACGCGGCTTTCGCTGCCCGACAGCGTCGCCTTGATCGGCTTGAAATTGGTCATGTAGACGTCGACATGGCTGAACTGCGCGCGGGCCTCGGCTTCCGTAAGGCCCACGGTGCCGACTTCCGGCTGCGAGAATACTGCGGTGGGGATGTTGCTGTAGTCGACCTTGACCGAACGCTTGCCGAACACCGTATCGGCAAAGGCATGGCCCTCGCGGATCGCCACCGGCGTCAGATTGATGCGGTGGGTTACGTCGCCGATGGCGTAGATGTGCGGCACGTTGGTCTGGCAGAATTCGTTGACTGCGATGCCGCCATTGGCCGGGTTGATGGCCACGCCGGCCTTCTCCAGCCCCATATTGGCAACGGCCGGATGGCGTCCGATCGCGAACAGCACCTGGTCGGACGCAATGCTCGCGCCGTCCGACAGATGCGAGGTGAATTCGTCGCCGTGCTTGTCGATCTTGGTGACGGTGCAGCCGGTGAGAATCGTGATGCCCTGCTTCTCCATCTCGGCCCGCAAATGCTTGCGGACGTCCTCGTCGAAGCCGCGCAGGATGTTGTCGCCGCGATAGACCAGCGTGACGTCGGAGCCGAAGCCGGCAAAGATGCAGGCGAATTCGAGCGCGATGTAGCCGCCGCCCTGGATCACAATGCGCTTCGGCAGCTGCGGCAGGTCGAACACCTCGTTCGACGAGATGACATGCTCGATTCCCGGAAAGATCGGGCCGTGATTCGGCGCGCCGCCGGTGGCGATCAGGATATGGGCCGCGCGCACGAGGTCGCCATTGGTCAGGCGCAGCGTATGCGGATCCTCGAACACCGCGCGGGTCTTCAGCGTGGTGGCGCCCGATCTGTCGACATTGGCGGTGTAGATGCCCTCCAGCCGCGCGATTTCCTTGTCCTTGTTGGCGCGAAACGTCGGCCAGTCGAAGCTTGCCGCAGGAATCGTCCAGCCGAAGCCGGCGGCGTCGGCGATGTCCTTGTGGATATGCGAGGCATAGACCATCAGCTTCTTCGGAACGCAGCCGCGGATCACGCAGGTGCCGCCGAACCGGTACTCCTCCGCCACCGTGACCCGTGCGCCATAGCCGGCGGCGATTCGCGCGGCGCGCACGCCGCCCGAACCGCCACCAATGACAAACAGATCGACGTCGAAGTCAGACATGAGCCGCCCCAAAGTTTCGGGCGAGCGCCCCAAGCGCTCGCCCTGTTTCCTGCCTTAGATTTCCTTGCCGCGCTTGCGCATCTCGGCGCGGAACTGGCCGTTGATCTCTTCAGAAAAATTCTTCGCCCAGTTCTGCATATAGGCCATGCTGGACTGGATCGACTTCGGCTCCTGCACCAGGAGCTTCTGGCCGAGCGCCGACTTGTAGAACACAACGAGGTCTTTCAATTCGGCTTCGGTGAAGTCGCTGGCATAGATCTTCGCCATCTGCTCGCTGATCTCGTTTTCGCGACCGGCCAGCTTCTGCGCCACCACGACGGCGACCTCGTTGAGGTCCTTCTGGTAGTTGAGATTGTTCTGCAGCACCGAATCCTTGACCCGCTGCACCATGTTCGACACGGCGCCGGCATACATCGCGCTGGCGTTCTTCATCACCAGGATTTCCTTGGCGTAGCCGATCGCCGCCGGGGTTGCCGGCTTCAGCGGGGCCGGCGTCGCCGCGGGCGCCTGCGCATAGGCCGGCATCGCGGGGCCGGCGAGGCCGAGCGCGAGGCCGAGCGCCAGCAGCATGTTGGAACGGTTGGTCATGGTCGATTCTCCGTGGGTTGCGGCGTCAGGGCCGCTTAAATGTGCGAATGCCGTTTGATCCTGCCAGCATGGCGATACTGGCGAGGCCAATAAAAAGCCCGTGCTCGACGACGCCCGGGATCGCGCCGAGCAGCCCTGCGAGGCGCGGCGCGTCGGAAATCTGCCCGAGCCGGGCATCGATGATCCAGTGGCCCCCATCGGTGACAAAAGCATGGCCGGAGCCGTCCTGGCGGACCGCCATCTCGCCGGACAGGCCGCAGGCGCCGAACACGCCTGCGATGGCGCGCCTGGTCGCCGCTAGTCCGAACGGGATCACCTCGATCGGCAGCGGGAAGCGGCCGAGCACCTCGACCCATTTGGAATCGTCGGCAATGACGATCATGCGGTCGGAGGCAGCCGCCACGATCTTCTCGCGCAGCAGGGCGCCGCCGCCGCCTTTGATCAAATTGAGGTTGGCGTCGATCTCGTCGGCGCCGTCGACGGTCAGGTCGAGCCGGTCGATAGCGTCCAGCGTGGTCAGCGGCACGCCGCAGCTTTCCGCCTGCGCGCGGGTGGCCTCCGAGGTCGGCACACCGATCACCTTCAGTCCGGTCTGCGCGATTCGCGCGCCGAGCAGGTCGACGAAGTGCTTGGCGGTCGAGCCGGTGCCCAGCCCAAGCTTCATGCCGTCCTGGACGTGCTCCAGCGCCTGCGCCGCCGCCTGCCGCTTCAATTCATCCATGGTCATGCTGGGCCGGGTCCTGCGCTTCATTCGGTGCCGTACGGCGATCCGCCTATCTAGCGACGTTTGGCGGCGAGGAACAGGGCGGCTGGTGGGCTTTCCCACCTGTTGGCCTGTGGCGTCCTGAACCTCACCCGCCGATTCAGGACTTGCGCCGCAGCGGCGCCGCCGCTAGCGATCCCCGCATGAGTGATTTCTCCCTGGTCATCTTCGATCTCGACGGCACGCTGGTGGACACCGCGCCCGATCTGATCAGCGCATTGAACTGGGTGCTGGCCCGCGAGGGCCTGGCGCCGGTGCCGCTGGAATCCGCCCGCAAGATGATCGGCCAGGGCGCGCGCCGGCTGATCGAGCGCGGGCTGGAGGCCGAAGGCCGCGAGATGGGCGTGGCCGACGTGACCCGCCTGACCTCCGACTTCATCGATTATTACGCCGAACACATCGCCGACGATTCGCGGCCGTTCGACGGGCTGATCGCCGCCCTCGACGAAATGGAGGCTTCGGGCCACCGCTTCGCGGTCTGCACCAACAAGCTGGAATGGCTGTCCCGACGGCTGCTCGAGCAGCTCGAACTGACGTCACGCTTTGCGGCGATCTGCGGCGCCGACACGTTCGGCGTCTCCAAACCCGATCCGGTGATCCTGCAGCAGACGGTGG
Organism: Tardiphaga sp. vice154; assembly: GCF_007018645.1. Lineage (NCBI taxonomy): Bacteria > Pseudomonadati > Pseudomonadota > Alphaproteobacteria > Hyphomicrobiales > Nitrobacteraceae > Tardiphaga > Tardiphaga sp. vice154. The sequence goes on along the minus strand of NZ_CP041399.1, from coordinate 2,474,097 downwards.
CGAAAGCCGGCGGCCGGATGTCGTCGGTGGTCATGGTCGGCGATGCCGGCCCGGACATCGGCGTGGCGCGCCGTGCCGGGGTACCGGTCATCGGCGTCGAATTCGGCTATACCGACGTGCCGATCGCCGATCTGAAGCCGGATCTGCTGATCGGCCATTTCCGCGACCTGCCGGCCGCGGTCAGCCGGCTGCTGCCCGGAAAGAGTTTTTAACCGGTTGATGTTGCTGAATGTTTCAAAACCGTTCGGCCGCACATTAACCATTGCTTAACTATCCCCGCCCGGGCGGTTGCACGGCAAAGCCCGGACTTCTATTGTCGGGCATGGGGACTGCGGCCAGCCGCGAAAGAAACGGACAGACCATGCGTCGAGTTATTGTATTAGCGGCAGCAAGCCTCAGCCTCGCTGGCTGCGCCTCGTTTTCCATGGATGGCTTCAAATCGTCGCCGGTGCCGGTCACCGTGCAATTCGATTCGGTGCCGCCCGGCGCCGACGTCGTGACCTCGGTCGGCCCGGGCTGCAAGACGCCCTGCTCGCTCCCGATCGCCACCGAAACCGGTTTCACCGCGACCTTCAATCTGGCGAAGTACCAGCCAGTCACCGTGCCAGTCACCGTGACCAAGGTCCCCGGCGACTTCACCACGGCCGCCACCACCGTCGTCGATCCGAGCCCGGTGGTCGCCGAATTGCAGCCGATGACGCCGCCGCGCCGCGCCGCCCGCAAGGCCGCCAAGAAGCGCGCCGCGCCCGCGCCGGCCGCTGCCGCGCCCGCCGAGGGTTCGCCGTTCCCGGCGCCGGCCCGTTAAGTTCCAGTATCCAGTTCGATTTCTGTAACGCCCCGGCACGATTGTGCCGGGGCGTTTGCGTGACTACATTGAGCCACCGGCAGGCGTGCCGGACTTCTTCAAGATGCTGGTTTAAAAGCAGCGACAGGACTCGATGGCATGGCTGTATCCGCACTGACACCGTCCAAGGCGGGTTCCGCGATGATCGATCCGTTCGGCCGGACCATCGACTATCTGCGCGTCTCCGTCACCGACCGCTGCGACCTGCGTTGTTTCTACTGCATGTCGGAAGACATGACCTTCCTGCCCAAGGCCGACCTGCTGACGCTGGAAGAGCTCGACCGTCTGTGCTCGGCCTTCATCGACAAGGGTGTCACCAAGCTGCGCCTCACCGGCGGCGAGCCGCTGGTCCGCCGCAACCTGATGTCGCTGGTGCGTTCGCTGTCGCGGCACCTCAGGACGGGCGCGCTGCGCGAGCTGACCCTGACCACCAACGGTTCGCTGCTTTCGAAATATGCCCAGGAACTGGCCGATTGCGGCGTCAAGCGCATCAACGTTTCGATGGACACGCTCGACCCCGACAAATTCCGCGCCATCACCCGCTGGGGCGACCTTTCCAAGGTTCTGGCCGGCATCGACGCGGCGCAGGCGGCGGGCCTGGCCGTGAAGATCAACGCAGTGGCGCTGAAGGGCCTCAATGAGGAAGAAATCCCCTCGCTGATGCAGTGGTGCCACGGCCGCGACATGGCGCTGACCCTGATCGAGGTGATGCCGATGGGCGAGATCGGCGAAGGCCGCATCGACCAGTACGTGCCGCTGTCGCTGCTGCGCGGCAGGCTCGCCACCAACTTCACGCTGACCGACCTTCCCGACGACACCGGCGGCCCTGCCCGTTACGTCCGCGTCAGTGAGACCGGCGGCAAGCTCGGCTTCATTACGCCGATGACCCATAATTTCTGCGAATCCTGCAACCGCGTCCGCATCACCTGCACCGGCACGATCCACACCTGCCTCGGCCACGAGGATGCCTCCGATCTGCGCAAGCCGCTGCGCGCCTCGCCGGACGATGCGCTGCTCAGCGCAACCATCGACCGCGCCATCGGCACCAAGCCGAAGGGCCACGACTTCATCATCGACCGCCGCCACAACCGGCCCAGCGTGAGCCGGCACATGAGCGTCACCGGGGGATAGTCCTCCCGGCTCCCCCTCCCCCGCTACCAGACCCCCGCCGTCAATCTGCCGAATTACCAATTGACGGACGACCGAGGCGCTGAAATGGTGCCGCCGCATCACGTGGACGCAGCGCAAAAGGCTGCCCTTTCTCGATGAGAAAGCCGAAATCCACGGGTGCGGGACGGGTTCAAGGGGAAGAGTAGTGGACGTACTCAAAATCACGCGCGTGATCGACCAGCTCAGCGATGCCTTCGGGTTCATCGCCAAATGGCTGGTACTGCTTGCCTGCCTGGTCAGCGCCGGCAACGCCACGATCCGCTATCTGTTCAACTACTCGTCGAACGGCTGGCTCGAGATCCAGTGGTACATGTTTGCCGGGATCGTGTTTCTCGGCGCGTCGCAAACCTTGCGGCTCAACGAACATGTCCGCGTCGATCTGGTGTACTCCGCAGTCTCCGACCGCGCCCGGCTGTGGATCGATATCATCGGCATCATCTGCTTCCTGCTGCCGGCGATGATCTATCTGTTGTATTTGACCACACCGTTCTTCCTCAATTCATGGCGCCTGCAGGAGACCTCCAGCAATGCCGGCGGCCTGATCCTGTGGCCGGTCAAGATGATCCTGCCGCTCGGCTTCCTGCTGCTGCTGCTGCAGGGCCTGGCCGAACTCGCCAAGCGGATCGCGGGGCTCGCCGGCATCGTCAAGATCGACACCCATTACGAAGCGCCGCTGCAATAAAGCGGCCGTTTCTCCGACCTTTTGACCACGACACTTTTTAGCAGTCAGGACCATCCGATGTTTTCCTACGGCGTGATGCCCCCGCTGATGTTCGGCACCATGATCACGTTCATGCTGATCGGATTCCCGGTGGCGTTTTCGCTGGCCGCCGTCGGCCTGTTCTTCGGCATCGTCGGCATCGCGACCAGCCATTTCGATCCGTCGTTCCTGCAAGCGTTGCCGTTCCGCTTCTACGGCACCATCTCCAACGACCTCTTGCTATCGATCCCGTTCTTCACCTTCATGGGTGCGATCCTCGAGCGCTGCGGCCTCGCCGAGGACCTGCTGGAAGGCACCGGGCAATTGTTCGGCAAGATCCCCGGCGGCCTTGCCTATGCCGTCATCATCGTCGGCGCCATTCTCGGCGCCATCACCGGCACGGTCGCAGCCTCGGTGATCGCGATGGGCATGATCTCGCTCCCGATCATGATCCGCTACGGCTACGACATGAAGGTCGCCACCGGTGTGATCGCGGCGTCCGGCACCATCACGCAGCTGATCCCGCCCTCGCTGGTGCTGATCGTGCTGGCCGACCAGCTCGGCCGCTCGGTCGGCGACATGTATCTAGGCGCCATCGGCCCCTCGATCCTGCAGGTCGTGATCTTCATCCTCTACATCATGGTGCTGTCGTTCCTGCGGCCGAACTCGATGCCGCCGCTGCCGGCCGATGTGCGCGAGCCCTTGAACTGGAAGCTGGTCAGCCGCGTGCTGTGGGGCATGATCCCCTCGATCGTGCTGATCTTCCTGGTGCTTGGCACCATCGGCATGGGCTTGGCCACGCCGACCGAAGCCGGCGCGATGGGCGCGGTCGGCGCCATGGTGCTGGCCGCTTTGCACCGCCGCCTGACCTGGCCGCTGGTCGAGCAGGCGATGACCTCGACGATGCGGCTGACCTCGATGGTGGTGTTCATCCTGATCGGCTCGACCTGCTTCAGCCTCGTCTTCCAGGGCATGGACGGCGCGCGCTGGATCGAGCACCTGCTCACGGGTCTTCCCGGCGGCGCGCTCGGCTTCCTGATATTCGTCAACATCTTCGTGTTCTTCCTGGCGTTCTTCCTCGACTTCTTCGAGATCGCTTTCATCATCATCCCGCTGCTCGCCCCCGTCGCCAGCAAGCTCGGCATCGACCTCGTCTGGTTCGGCGTGCTGCTCTGCGTCAACATGCAGACCTCGTTCATGCATCCGCCGTTCGGCTTCGCGCTGTTTTATCTCCGCGGCATCGCACCGCCGGTGGTGAAGAGCCGCGACATCTATTGGGGCGCGATGCCGTGGGTCGCGATGCAGATCATCCTGGTGATCATCGTGATCTGGTGGCCCGGGCTCGTCACCTACTGGATCGACACGTCGGTGGTCGACACCACCAACGTCAAGATCGAAATCCCGCAGATCGAGATGCCGGCGCTGGACTTCGGGCCGAGTAAGTAGCTGGCTACGTGTCGGATCCGACACGTATTCACAACACTGTTATTACGCCTGTCGCTCTCCTTGCCTCCGTCATCTGGGCGTTTCGCGCTCATTGCTGTAAGCTCCGTAGCGCGACTGCACCGCTGCGAGGAGCCGTTTCCATGACCACCGCCGTCCTGAACCGCCGCGCCCTGCTTGCCGCCGGCGGGGCGGCATTGGCAACCGGAGTTTCCGGCCTGCTGCTGCCCGCTCGGGCCGAAGGCGTCGCACCGACGCCGTCGATGTCGGGCGGGGCCAACAATTACGTCAAGGGCGCGCCGACCGTGGAGCGGATCGGCAAGGGCGGCTTCTGGATGAGCGGCACCGTCCGCCGCGCCGGCGACGGCGCTCCGCTCGCCGGGCAGCGCATCCAGATCTGGGCGCACACCACCGAAGGTCAGGAGCAGGAGCCGCAAAGCCGCGGAGCCACGCTCACCGACAAGAACGGCGTGTTCCGTCTCGAAATGCCGCAGATCATTCCCATCTTCGGCCAGCCGCACGGTCATCTGGCGTATGACAGCGGCGAATTCAAAACCGTGTTCCTGCGTCCCGTGATGCGCAGCGCGAAAGAAACCAGCCTGGAGGCGCACTTCGTGCTGCAGCCGGCCTGACCGAATTGCAGGCGAAGCGAGGGAACGTGGCCCGCGCGGCCCTGATCTGGGCTGGCGTGGCGGCCGCCATCTGCATTCCGATCGCCGCGGCCATGGCGAGCCCCCTGCTCGCCTGGCGTGGTCCGGTCTACATCCTGGCCGGACTGGCAGGAATTGTCGCACTGGGTGCCCTGCTGTTTCAGCCTTTGCTCATTCGCGGTGATCTGCCGGGACTACCGGCCAGCTCGGCGCGGCGTGTACATCGCTGGGTCGGAGGCACGCTGGTGGTCGCGGTGATGATCCACGTCGCCGGCCTCTGGATCACCAGCCCCCCAGACATGATCGACGCCCTGCTGTTCGCATCGCCGACCCCGTTCTCGCTTTGGGGCGTGATCGCGATGTGGGCGATCTTTGCCGTGGCACTTCTGGCGGCATTGCGGCGGCGATTGGGGCTGCGGCTGCGAAATTGGCGCATCAGCCATATGCTGCTCGCGATGGTCATTGTCGTGGGAAGTGTCGTCCATAGCATGCTGATCGAGGGGACGATGGAGACGATGTCGAAAGCGGCGCTCTGCGCGCTCGTCATCGCAGCTACCATAGGGGTCACGGCGGACCTGCGAAGGTGGAGAAAGCGCGGGCCTCTCTCCCCCGCAGCCGAGCTGCGCCCGGCTCCGACCTCTGCCGCGAGCAGTGAAAGATGACGCTGCGGGCGCGCTTTACGTCCTGATGCCGATGCGGGTGTGATCTTCCTTCCCTCTCCCCTTGTGAGAGAGGGTGGATCGACCGCGAAGCGGTCGAGACGGGTGAGGGGGCGGCGACGAGCACCGAGCCAAACAATACCCCTCATCCGACGCGGACTTCGTCCGCGCCGCCGTCTCCCACAAGGGGAGAAGGAAGAAAGAGCGCCGTTGGTCGAACGCCGCCATGAGGTTCTAACCGTCGATCAGAGATATTTTTCCAGCATCGCCCTGATATTGACACGCGCCCGGAGCCGGCTGGCGAGCAGAAACATGCCGCCTATCTTGCGCTGCAAGTACAAAGTATCCACGGGTGGAGCGTGCCAGTTGTCGCGATTGACGGCCATTTCCATGCCGCCGTCGCGCAAGCGCGCAGCAAGATCGGTGGTGCCGAAATCGAACAGGCCATCATATCGCAACGGCTGCATCGCCATGTCGAACAGCGCCATCACGGCGTCCTGGCGGGCGCGCGGGATCGATCCGGACAATAATCCGAGCGCGAGCGCCGACCGGCTTGCCGAAGCCCGATCGCCCGCGACACCGGCACGCAGCAGGCTGCGGTAGTCTTGCACGAGCGCGGGAGAAAATTCCCGGACCGCCCCGAAGTCGAGCAGGACGAGGCGCTGCGTGGCGATGTCGTATCGGTAGTTCGCAAAGTTGGGGTCGGTCTGCATCAGCCTGAATTCGAACAGTTCGCGGAGCACCAGAGCGATCAACAGCGTGACGATGCGGTCGCGCAGCGCCTGCGGCGCGGCTTCCAGATCGTCCAGGCTCGCACCCTCGACATACGACATGACAAGCACGGTCATGCGGGTCAGGTCGGGATAGACCTCGGGCAACACGTAGTCCGGGCTGTCGGCCAGCAGAGCCGCGAACCGCGCGAGGTTTCTGCTCTCGCGCTCATAGTCGGCCTCTTCGTGCAACTGCTGCTTGGCCTGTCTGAGCAACGGAGATAGATCCAGCCCTACCGGCAGAAGGCCGGATATCCGAAGCAACGACGAAACATTGTCGACATCGCTGTCAATGCTGCCGCGGACGCCGGGATACTGGATCTTGATCGCAAGCTCGCGGCCGTCCGTGGTCCGCGCGCGGTGCACCTGGCCGATCGAGGCCGCCGCGATCGGATCGAAGGAAAACGAAGCGAAACGCCGCTCCCAATCCCGGCCCCACTGGCGCTCGAGCGTCGCGCGCAACTGGCTGCGCGGCATCGGCTGCGCTTCCGATCGCAAACGCCCGAGAATATCGGCCAGTTCGCGGGGCAAGATCTCGCCGGCGTCCATCGACAGCAGTTGCCCCACCTTCATCGCCGCGCCGCGCAGATGCGCGAGCCGGTGCATCACCTTGAAGGCATTGGCAGGTGTCAGCAGCAGGTCGCCCAGGCTGGGACGTTTGCCGGCGACGAACTGCCTGGCGCCGTCGAGCACGATTCCGCCGGCGACATCCGAGGCCAGCGTGACCAGACGCGCCAGTCTGGAGACGCGCCCCGTGGGAACCGGCAGGCCTCGCGGTGGAAACTTGTCTGGCAAACCGTGCCTACCTCTCGCATGGGCCGTCCCCGCCCCGACTATCGCACCAAATGCCGGGTGTCTTGCGAAAATCAGCAACGCACAGGCATCCGGCCCTGACCTGACACTCGAACACCACTTCAGGGCGCATCGTCGGCATGCAGCGACCACGCCGATGCTCCGTTCGTTCCGGCTTAGAGGGATTCAAGCCGCCCGGCGGTTACCCCGGCTTCGACCGGCTGTTAGACGTCGCAGCCTGTTTCGCCCACTGGAAATAAGCCGACGTGACAACAGCCGAATTTTGCCGATCCGCCACGCGCCGCGGCAGACGACCTTTTCGCGCGACCTGGATGATCGGGGCCGCGCTGTGGCTTTGTGATTTCTCGACTGCCGCTTACGCCCAGTCCGACACCGTGCTGCCCGCCGTCACGGTCGATGCCCCAGGTCAGGCGCGACGGGCCGCGCGTGTGGCGGCGACCGTGAAGTTCTAAGGCACGACTTCGAATGTTCATCCCTTCAACGCATAAACGACCCGTCAAGGCCGCGCTGCTGCAGGTGCATTCGCTGATCGGCCTTGCCGTCGGACTGGTGCTGTCGTTGATCGGATTGACCGGCGCGATCATGAGCTTCGAAGACGAGATCGGGAACGCCCTGAACGCGGGGATCATGCAGGTCGAGCCGCGTCAGGCGCCACGGCTGACGCCGGAGCAACTGGTCGCGCGGCTACAGTCCACGCCGGAACTCGGCAAGGTTTCCGGCCTGACCATGTCGATCGATGCTTCGGCGGCGACGCGCATCCGCTTTGCGCGCGACGACGATGGCGCCCGTCCCGCATCGATCTATGTCGATCCCTATGACGGCCGCGTGCTCGGGGCACCGCGCGGCGAGCAGTTCTTTGCCACGGTGCGCCAGTTGCACCGCTGGCTGCTCATCCCCGGCGACGGCAAGGGCTATGGCAGACAGATCACCGGCATCGCCGCCATCGGCCTTGCGGTGTTGTTGATCTCCGGCCTCGTGTTGCGATGGCCGCGCCGGGCGCGCAGCATCAGAACATGGCTAAAGCCGAACCTCGCTTTGCAGGGCCGCAGCTTTCACTGGTCGCTGCATTCCGTCGTCGCGACATGGCTGTTGCCGATCTATCTGGTGATGGCGCTGACCGGCCTGTGGTATTCCTTCGACGGGTACCGCGACGCCGCGACATGGCTGTTGGCTCGCCCATTGGTTGCCGAAACCAGAATGAAGCCGAAAGGCGCGATGCGCGACCGCCCCGGCGACGCGGCGCCGCCATCGCTCGACCGGGCCTGGTCGGTATTTCTGCGCGAACAGGGCCACCGTTACGAGCGCGCGCAGTTGCAGCTTCCAAACGGCGCCGGCACGATCGTGCGGATCCGGTCCTGGGTCCGCAATGCCGGCGACGAAGGCCGCGACGAACTTCGCATCGATGCGGCATCGGGCCGGTTGGTGTCGGCGGAAATTTATGCCGACAAGACGCTGGGCGAGCGGGTGCTGGCGCGCGTGCTGGATATCCACCGCGGCAGCATCCTTGGATGGCCCGGCAAGCTACTGTTCATGCTCGCCGCCGCGCTGATGCCGTTGTTCATGGTCACCGGGTTTCTGCTGTATCTGTCGCGGCGAAAGCTCCGCCCGCAGAAGCGGCCCGCCATCGGGCGCCTCGTGCCGGGCGAATGATCGGGCGGCCAGCCTAGCCGTCGAACACCACTTCGGCTTCGCCCAGCCCGTCGAACCGCACCAGGCAGTGATCGTCGGGCTTGAGGAAGTCCATGCCGGTCCAGCTGCCGGTGGTGACGATCTGGCCGGCCTTGACGCCATCCGGCAACATGTTGGCGAGCGTGACCGCAGCGGCGAGCGGATCTCCGGTTGGATGGCCACCCCGCTTTTGGAAAACCTGCTCGCCGTTCACCAGCATGGTGATGCGCAGGTTCGGCAGATCGAGATGCGACCAGTCGGCGATCTCCTCGCCGAACACCAGCCCGCCATTGATGGTGCAGTCGGCAAGCTGCTCCAGACCCGGCCGGCCGCGCGGGTCGCGATAACGGCCCGACACGATCTCGATGGCCGGCGATACCGCAACGGACTGCGCCACCTGTCCGCGCGTGTACGGCCGGTCGGCGGCTGGCAGATCTCGGGTAAAACGGAAGGCGATCTCGCCCTCGACGCCGAGATGCGGCACCTCGGCCTCGGACATCTGCGCCGGGCTCGGGCGGATCATCGGCGCAAAGATCAGCCCGCGCGTCGGTTCGCCCGGCGCGCCGCCTATCTTGAAGCCGCCCACTTGCTGGCCGATAAGCGCAGCAACCCGATCCTGGATCGCATGCGCCTCGGCCACCGACGACGGCACCACCGGCAGCGCATCGATCAGAACCCCGCTCCGACGTGCCTCGGCGAGCAGCTGCGCTGCGGTTTCGATTTCGGATTCGGTCATGGCGTGGGCTCCCTTTGACGATGCCTTAGCGGATTCGGAGCTGGCCCGCGACGATACACAACAGCAACGAAAAGCCCGGCCTTCTTTCGAAGGCCGGGCTCCAATCTCGCACAGCCTTGCTCAGGCGCGTGTGCGCGAGCGGATCATGAAGCTGTCGAAGCTGTATTCCGCGACCTGCCACCAAGTGTACTGATCGCCGCGAAACGCCACCATGCTGTCGTACAGCTTCTTGAAGCCGGGATTGCTCGCGGCGGTTTCCGCATAGACCTCGTTGGCCGCCTTCAGCGACGCATCCATGACGACCGCCGGAAACGCGCGCAACTGCGTTCCGCCGGCCACCAGCCGCTTCAGCGCCGGCGGATTATAGGCGTCATAGCGCGCCTGCATGGTCTCGTTGGCGAGCGACGATGCCGTCCGGATGATCGACTTGTAGGCGGGCGGAAGCTGCTCCCATTTTGCGAGGTTGACGAGATTGTGCAGTGACGGCCCGCCCTCCCAGAAGCCCGGGTAATAATAGTGCTTGGCGACCTTCTGGAAGCCGAGCTTCTCGTCGTCATAGGGGCCGACCCATTCCGCGGCATCGATGGTGCCTTTCTCGAGCGAAGGGTAGATGTCACCGGCGGCGACCTGTTGCGGTACAACGCCAAGCTTGGTCAGCACGCGTCCGGCAAATCCGCCGATCCGCATCTTCAGGCCGCTGAGATCCGCGACCTCCTTGATCTCCTTGCGAAACCAGCCGCCCATCTGGCATCCGGTGTTGCCGGCGACGAAGCCGATGACGTTGTGGGGCTTGAGAAACTCGTTGAAGAGCTCGGCGGCGCCGCCGACCTGCAACCAAGAGGTCTGCATCCGGCTGTTCAGGCCGAACGGCACGGCGGTGCCGAAAGCAAAGGTCGGATCCTTGCCGACGTAATAATAGGTCGCCGTGTGGCACATCTCGACGGTGCCGTTGGAGACGGCATCCAGCGCCTGAAGCCCGGGCACGATCTCGCCGGCGGCGAACACCTGGATCTGAAACTTGTTGTCGGTGGCTTCGGCGACGGCTTTCGAAAACACCTCGGCTGCGCCGTAGATGGTGTCCAGGGATTTCGGAAAGCTCGACGTCAACCGCCACTTGAGCTCCGGCGACGATTGCGCAATGGCCGGTGCGGCGATGACGGCGCCTGCGGCCCCGAGACCCGCAGCCCTGATGAACTCACGACGCTTCATGATATTCTCCCTGGATGTGAATGTGCCGGTCGCCCTTCTTGTCGAGGGCGTTGCGACAGCATGATCCAGGTTCCATCGGGAATCCACGACGATTCGAACGACGCAACGCAAAAAACCCGGCCTCTCGCGAGGCCGGGCCTGTTTCGGTGTCTGGTTACGTCGCCGCTAGCCGCGGGTGCGCGAGCGGATCATGAAGCTGTCATAGGTGTATTCGGCGACCTGCCACCACAGATATTGATCGGAGCGGTAGGCCTGCATGGCGTCGATCGACTTCTTGAAGTCGGCGTTCTTCGCGGAGATCTCGCCCCACAATTCGTTGGTCGCCTTCAGGCAGGCATCCAGCACCTCGTTGGTGAAGGGGCGCAGTTGCGTGCCGCCGGCGACCAGGCGCTTCAGCGCGCCGGGGTTCTGCAGGTCGTAGCGTGCCGCCATCCAGCTATTGGCGTTGTTGCAGGCATTGGTGAGAATCGCCTGGTAGTTCTTCGGCAGCGAGTTGAACTTTTCCAGATTGGTGAAGGCATGCACCGTCGGGCCGCCTTCCCAGAAGCCGGGATAATAATAATACTTCGCGACCTTCTGGAAGCCGAGCTTCTCGTCGTCATAGGGGCCGACCCATTCGGCAGCGTCGATCGTGCCCTTCTCCAGCGACGGGTAGATGTCGCCGCCGGCGAGCTGCTGCGGCACCACGCCGACTTTCTGCAGCACCTGGCCGGCGATGCCGCCGATCCGCATCTTCAGGCCGGACAGGTCGGCGACGGTCTTGATCTCCTTGCGGAACCAGCCGCCCATCTGCGTGCCGGTGTTGCCGCACGGCATGCCGATGACGCCGAACTTCTTGTAGAACTCATTGGCAAGCTCGATGCCGCCGCCCTGGTACAACCAGGAATTCTGCTGGCGGGCGTTGAGGCCGAACGGCACCGAGGCGAAGATCGCGAAGGTCGGATCCTTGCCGACGTAGTAGTAGGACACGGTGTGGCACATCTCGACGGTGCCGTTGGAGACCGCATCCAGCGCCTGCAGGCCGGGGACGATTTCACCCGCCGCGAACACCTGGATCTGGAATTTGTTGTCGGTCATTTCGGCGACCTGCTTCGCCATCTGCTCGGCGCCGCCATAGATCGTATCGAGCGACTTCGGGAAGCTCGACGTCAGGCGCCATTTGACCTCGGGCATCGACTGCGCAATCGCAGGCGACGCCACCGCAGCTACCGCTGCTCCGGCCGTCGATACTTTCAAAAATTCACGGCGCTTCATTCAACTCTCCTGTTGCAGACGTTCTTCCCTAAATCCCCGGGAGCATGTTCAGCGGCTCAATCATCGTGCGATTCAGCCGAAGACGCTCTGGTAGGAGGGGTCTGTAGCATGGATCGTCGGCCGCGGAAAACGCGGCATGCACCCTCGCAGCCCCAATTAAACGAAAGTTCTATGCGGCATACACGACAAGGGCTTGTGGAGTACCGGATCAGGCGGCGGCGGTGACACCCTGCAACTGGTCGCGCACCTGGGCCGCGATGGAGCGGTAGATCGCAGCATGCGGACCGTCCGGCTCGCTGTTCACGACCGGAGTGCCGGCGTCCGACATCGCGCGGATCGACATGTGCAGCGGCACCTCGCCGAGGAACGGCACGCCGAGCCGTTCGGCCTCGTGCCGCGCGCCGCCGTGGCCGAAGATGTCGGAACGCGTGCCGCATTCCGGGCACTGGAAATAGCTCATGTTCTCGATGATCCCGAGCACCGGCACGTTGACCTTGGTAAACATCGCAAGTCCCCGGCGGGCATCGATCAGCGCCAGGTCCTGCGGCGTCGAAACGATCACCGCGCCTTTCAGCGGCACGTTCTGCGCCAGCGTGAGCTGCGCGTCGCCGGTGCCGGGCGGCATGTCGACGACCAGCACGTCGAGCGTGCCCCAGGCGACATCGCGCAGCATCTGGGTGATCGCCGACATCACCATCGGGCCGCGCCAGATCATCGCGGTCTCTTCCTCGACCAGGAAGCCAATCGACATGATCGACAGACCGAATTTCGCGATCGGGATCATCTTGCGATCATCGTTGAGAACCGGCTTGTCGCGAATGCCGGTGAGCCGCGGCACCGAGGGGCCGTAGATGTCGGCATCCAGCAGACCGACGCGAAGCCCGAGATCACGCAGCCCAAGCGCGAGGTTGAGCGAGGTGGTCGACTTGCCGACACCGCCCTTGCCGGACGCCACCGCGATGATCGAGGCGATGCCGGGGATCACGGCCTGCTGAGCCATCGGCGAACCGTTCGGATTGGCCGGCGGACGATGCGCCGACACCGGCTGCACGCCGGGCTTGGGGGCGTGGCTGTGCGGCGCCGGCGCGGCGGCGCCGGGCTTGCGCTCGGCGGTCAGCGCGACCATCGCGCCGGTGACGCCAGGAACCGCGCGCACGGCGGCCTCGGCCTGGGCCCGCACGCTCTCCCAGGCGCGAGCTTCGGCGGCATCGACATTGATCGAGAACATGACCTTGCCGTCCGTCACGGCAATCTCCGACAGCACATTGGCCTGCGGCAGCGCCACGCCGCGCGGCGACATCACCTTGGCCAGACCGTCTAGAACCTGCTGTTTTGTCACGCTCACTGGAACTCTCCCGGCCGTCGATTTCACACCGGAGACATAGAGCTATTCGGTGCCGAGTGCATGCTCATTCTCGCGCGGCCGGACGGCCATTATGCTGCATCGCACCACGTCATGCGGTCGGGACTTGCGGCACCGACTTCAGCCTCTATGCTGCCGCTCGAACTCCCCGCAGCCTTCGGTAGCGAAGGCGCCCTCCCCTCTCCCCACAGCACGTTCGGCGCTCAAGCCGACATATCAAAGGGCACGGACATGGCCAAAATTGCTTTCATCGGTCTCGGCGTCATGGGTTTCCCGATGGCGGGTCACCTGGTGGCCAAGGGCAAGCACGACGTCACCGTCTACAACCGCAATTCGGCCAAGGCCAAGGCGTGGGCGGACAAATTCGGCGGCAATACCGCACCAACCCCTAAGGCCGCCGCCGAAGGCCAGGATTTCGTCATGGCCTGCGTCGGCAATGACGATGATTTGCGCGCCGTGACCATCGGGCCGGACGGCGCCTTTGCCGGCATGGCCAAGGGCGCGATCTTCGTCGATCACACCACCGCCTCCGCCGAGGTCGCCCGCGAACTCGACGCCGCCGCGACCAAGGCCGGGTTCCACTTCATCGACGCCCCGGTGTCCGGCGGCCAGGCCGGTGCGGAGAACGGCGCGCTGACCGTGATGTGCGGCGGAACCGACGCCGCCTATGCCAAGGCCGCCCCGGTCATCGAATCCTACGCCAAGATGCAGAAGCTGCTCGGCCCCGCCGGCTCCGGCCAGCTCACCAAGATGGTCAACCAGATCTGCATCGCGGGCCTCGTCGAGGCTCTGTCCGAGGGCATTCATTTCGCCAAGAAGGCCGGGCTCGACGTCAATGCCGTGGTCGAGGTGATCTCGAAGGGTGCCGCGCAATCCTGGCAGATGGAGAACCGCTACAAGACCATGAACGACGGCAAGTTCGATTTCGGCTTCGCGGTCGAGTGGATGCGAAAGGACCTTTCGATCTGCTTGGCGGAGGCCCGCCGCAACGGCGCCAGCCTGCCGGTCACGGCCGTGGTCGACAACTTCTACTCGGAAGTCGAGACGATGGGCGGCAAGCGCTGGGATACGTCGAGCCTGCTGGCGCGGCTGCAGCGCTAGGCCCGGCGCTCGACGTTTCAGGCGGGGCCTGCCGCCCCGCCTGACTTCCATTCGTCATCAAAAATTAACTGAAATCCGGCGTTTGTTAAGGCACCTCTTAATGATTGTGCGGCACTGATAGAGACCGTGAAAACCCGCGCGTCCGGGTGCAGGATTTGTGTTGTTGTGATGAGTAAGCCCGCCAACAGGCCTGAAGTGGTCGATCTTCCGGCCGAAAGCCCGGTCGAGGCGCCGGTGCGCGACCGCCGCGTGGCGCAAAGGCGCGTGCGAGAGGCGCGCGACCGGTTAACGTCTACGTCCGGAACAAGGCCCGCGTTCGACCGCGAATTGCTGCGCCAATACGCCCAGACCCGGCTGTCGGCCTCCCTCGTCGTGACGCTGCTGGTGATCGGAACCGGCTTCCTGTTCGGCTTCTGGGCACAGCCGCTCGATGCCGCGATGTGGGCCTGCGGGATGTTCTGCATCCACGCCATGATCATCCACGCCTGCAAGCGTTACCTAGCCGAGCCGCCCTCGGCGCAGGGCGCGCGGCGCTGGCGGATGAAGTTCATCCTGTTCGACCTGCTCTACGGCATGTGCTGGACGGTGGTGCTGGTGCACCCGACCGGCGTCGATCTCGTCTCCAACTCGCTGATGATGTTCCTGATGCTGCTGGTGGTCGCGGTGTCCAGCATGCTGGCCGCCAGCCTGCCGATCGCCGCCTTCGCCGCCACCGCCCCGGTGACGCTCGGCGTCGCCTTCAATTTCGCGATGCGCGGCTCGCTCGACAATTACGTGCTGGCGGCATTGGCGATCGCCGCCGAAGGCTATTTCGCGCTGCTGGCGCACCGGTTGCACTCGACCACGCTGGCGACGCTGGAAGCGCGCGCCGAAAAGGACGCGCTGATCGGCGAACTCGAACAGGCCAAGGCGATCTCCGATGAAGCCCGCCACCGCGCCGAGGCCGCCAATGTCGCCAAGTCGCGCTTTCTCGCGCAGATGAGCCACGAGCTGCGCACCCCGCTGAACGCCATTCTCGGTTTCTCCGAAGTGATGAAGAGCGAGATCTTCGGCGGCCATGCGGTGCCGGTCTACAAGGACTATTCCGCCGACATCCATAATTCCGGCGTACATCTGCTCAATCTGATCAACGAGATCCTCGATCTCAGCCGCATCGAGGCCGGCCGCTACGAGCTCAATGAGGAAGCCGTCTCGCTGGTCCATGTCGTCGCCGATTGCCATCATTTGTTGAAGCTGCGCGCCTCCAGCCGCGGCATCACCATCCACGAAGTTTTCGAACTGGGCATGCCGCGGATCTGGGGCGACGAGCGCGCGGCGCGCCAGATCGTGCTGAACCTGCTGTCAAATGCGATCAAATTCACGCCGCAGGGCGGCGAGATCTGGCTGAAGGTCGGCTGGACCGCCTCGGGTGGGCAATATCTCTCCTGCAAGGACACCGGCTCGGGCATCGCCGAGGACGAGATCCCGATCGTGCTGGCCTCGTTCGGCCAGGGCTCGAATTCGATCAAATCCGCCGAACAGGGCGCCGGCCTCGGCCTGCCGATCGCGAAAAGCCTGATCGACATGCACGGCGGCACGTTCACGCTGAAATCCAAGCTGCGGGTCGGCACCGAGGTGATCATCACCTTCCCGCCGGAGCGCGTGATGTCGGCGCTGGCGCCGTTGACCGACGATGGCCCGCCGCTGCAGCCCGATTACACCGCCAATGCCGCTGACGAACGGCACCGTCCCCGTAACAAGCCGATCATGAGCGCCGGCACCGGACTTTAGACAAGGCTTGCGAAACCGCTGCAAACCGCTTCACTGTCGAACCATGAGCCAGGAAACGCTGTGCATCGCCGTCTGCATCATCGATCCCAAGACCAGACTCTGTCTGGGGTGCGGACGCACGCTCCCGGAGATCGGCAGCTGGTTCAAGATGCCAAGCGCCGAGCGGCAGGCCGTCATGGCGCAGCTCGACGCGCGCATGGCGGAGGCCGGGCTAGCGCCGTCCTCGACCTACGCCCCGAAGAAATCCGCCACGTCCTGAACGGTGCGCTTTGAGCCGGGTGATGCTGCTGATCGTGCTGGTCGCGGCCACCGCCGGCGCGGCCTGGGCCTATGGCGATCCGGTGCAGATCTCAAAAGCCGGCGCGCTGGTCTCCGACCTGCTGCGCAAGCAGATGCCGCCGCCGCCCCGCGCCGTCGAAGTGCCGCGCGGCAACACCGGCGAGTTCGGCCTGCAGGCCACGATCAACGGCGTCACCGCGCCGATGGTAATCGACACCGGCGCGACGTCGGTGGTGCTGACCTGGGAGACGGCCCGGGCGCTCGGCCTGCCCTTGGAACTGCTGGTCTACAATGTCGAGGTCGAAACCGCCGCCGGCCACACCCGCGCTGCCCGCCTGACGCTGGACCGCCTGGCCGTCGGCAAGCTGGTCGAACGCTCGGTCCCGGCGCTGGTGGTGCCGCGCGGCCAGATGAAGACCAACCTGCTCGGCATGAGCTTCCTCGACCGGCTGGAGAGCTGGGAAGTCCGGCCGGAAAAGCTGATGCTGCGGGGATATCCTTAAGCCGCGACCTCTTCCAGCGCGTCGACCTCGACCAGTGCGATCGCCTCGCGCAGCACCTCGATGCCGGCGCCGTGCTTCGTGGCATTCTCCGACAGATAGCGCCGAAACGCGCGCGCGCCGCGCACGCCGTGGAATGCGCCGACAAAATGCTTGGTCATCGAATGCAGCCGGGTGCCCTGCGCGAGCTGGTCGGCGATATACGGCATCATCGCCTCGAACACGTCTTTCATCGACGCAAAGGGTGCTGCCTCGCCGAACAGTTCGGGATCGACCGCCAAGAGCCGCCACGGCTCCTGATAGGCGGCGCGTCCCAGCATCACGCCATCGACGCGATCGAGATGCGCCTTGGCTTCCGTAACGCCAACGATGCCGCCATTGATCACCACCGGCATGTCCGGCAATGACGCCTTCAGCCGATAGACGCGGTCGTAATCCAGCGGCGGGATGTTGCGGTTCTCCTTCGGCGACAACCCGTTCAGCCAGGCCTTTCGCGCATGCACGACGAGGCCGTCGGCGCCGGCCGCGACCACCGCGCGCGCCAGCGTGTCGAGCGCCACTTCGGGATCCTGGTCATCGATGCCGATCCGGCATTTCACCGTGACCGGCACGCGCACCGCCGCCTTCATCGCCGCGACGCCCTGCGCCACCAGCTCCGGCTCGGCCATCAGGCAGGCGCCGAACCGGCCGTCCTTCACGCGATCCGAGGGGCAGCCGACATTGATGTTGATCTCGTCATAGCCAAAGTCTTCTCCGATCTTCGCGGCTTCCGCGAGATGCGCCGGATCGGAACCGCCGAGCTGCAGCGCCACCGGATGCTCGCTCGCGTCATAACCCAGCAGCCGCTGCCGGTCGCCATGAATGATCGCGCCGGTGGTCAGCATCTCCGTATAGAGCAGCGCCTGCCGCGTCATCAGCCGGTGAAACACGCGGCAGTGGCGGTCGGTCCAGTCCATCATGGGGGCGACGGAAAATTTTGAATTAGCGATCAATGACTTACACCATAACTGCGATCTTGCGACCGATTTGCCAGCCCATTGTAGCGGAATTCGGGACGCCGCGCGCCCCGTCACCGCAAGGCTCCTGCCCTGCCCGGCGCAACGTCCCGCTACGCCTCATCCGCAACCTTGAGCCCCGCGCCTTTCACCAGCGCAAAGATCGCCGGGATCACCATCAGCGTCAGCAGCGTCGAGGAGATCATGCCGCCGATCATCGGCACCGCGATGCGCTGCATGATCTCCGAGCCGGTGCCGGTGCTCCACAGGATCGGCAGCAGGCCCGCCATGATCGCCACCACCGTCATCATCTTCGGACGAACCCGCTCGACGGCGCCTTCCATCACTGCCTCATAGAGATCGCCGCGCGTCAGCGGACGGCCTTCGCTGGCGCGCTGCGCCTGGATCGCCGCCAAAGCATGGTTCAGATACATCAGCATGACCACGCCGGTCTCGGCGGCGACGCCGGCCAGCGCGATGAAGCCGACCGCGACCGCCACCGACAGGTTGAAGCCGAGCGCCCACATCAGCCAGAGCCCGCCGACCAGCGCGAACGGCAGCGACAGCATCACGATCAGCGTCTCCGCGATCGACCGGAAGTTCAGGTACAACAGCAGAAAGATCAGCAGCAGCGTCACCGGCACGACGATCTTCAGCCGCGCGGTGGCGCGTTCGAGATATTCGTACTGGCCGCTCCACGTCACGTAGTAGCCGGCCGGAAAGTTGATGCTGGCCTGCACGGCGCGCTGCGCGTCCGCGACGTAGCCGCCGAGGTCACGGTCGCGGATATCGACATAGATGTAGGTCGCGAGCTGTCCGTTCTCGGTGCGGATCGCGGTCGGTCCGCGCGTCGGCGCGATCTTCGCGACCTCGCCGAGCGGCACGGCACCGCCATTCGGCAGCGGCACCAGCACATCGCTGGCGATCGCCTGCGGGCTGTCGCGGAGATCGCGGGGATAGCGCATGTTGACGCCGAAGCGCTGGCGGCCTTCCACCGTGGTGGTCACGATCTGCCCGCCCAACGCCGTCGCGATCACATCCTGCACGTCCTGGATCATCAGGCCATAGCGCGCCAGCCCGTCGCGATCCGGCGTGATGTCGAGGTAATAGCCGCCGAGGCTGCGTTCGGCATAGGCCGACGACGTGCCGGGCACCACCTTCAGCACCTGCTCGATCTGCCGGGCGAGTCTGTCGAGTTCGACCAGGTCCGCCCCCATCACCTTGACGCCGACCGGCGTGCGGATGCCCGTCGACAGCATGTCGGTGCGCGCCTTGATCGGCATCGTCCAGGCGTTGGACACGCCGGGAAATTGCAGCGCCTTGTCCATCTGGGCGACCAGGCCGTCGATGTTCACGCCCGGCCGCCATTCCTGCTTCGGCTTGAGGTTGATGATGGTCTCGAACATCTCCGACGGCGCCGGATCGGTCGCGGTCGCGGCGCGTCCCGCCTTGCCGTAGACCGACGACACTTCCGGGAAAGACCGGATGATACGGTCCTGCATCTGCAGCAACTCGCCGGCCTTGGTGACCGAGATTCCCGGCAGCGTCGTCGGCATGTACAACAGGGTGCCCTCGTTGAGGTTCGGCATGAATTCAGTGCCGAGTCGGCTGGCCGGCCAGATGCTGCCCGCCAGTATCGCGATCGCGAGAGCCACGACGACGAGCTTCGCGCGCATCACGGCCTTGATGACGGGCCGATAGACCCAGATCAGGAATCGGTTGATCGGGTTCTTGTGCTCCGGAATGATCCTGCCGCGGACGAACAGCACCATCAACGCCGGCACCAAGGTCACCGACAGGATCGCCGCCGCCGCCATCGCAAAGGTCTTGGTGAAGGCCAGCGGGCTGAACAGCCGGCCCTCCTGCGATTCCAGCGTGAAGATCGGCATGAACGACACGGTGATGATCAGCAGGCTGAAGAACAGCGCCGGCCCCACCTCGGACGCCGCCTCGATCAGGATTTCGACGCGCGGTTTTCCCGGCGGTGCGCGTTCCAGATGCTTGTGGGCATTCTCGATCATCACGATGGCGGCGTCGATCATCGCGCCGATCGCGATCGCGATGCCGCCGAGGCTCATGATGTTGGAGCCGATGCCGAGCAGCTTCATCGCGGCGAAGGCCAAAAGCACGCCGACCGGCAGCATCAGGATCGCCACCAGCGCGCTGCGGACATGCAGCAGGAACACGATGCAGACCAGTGCGACGACGACGCTCTCTTCCAGCAGCGTGTACTTCAGCGTGGCAATCGCCGCGTTGATCAGGTTCGAGCGATCGTAGACCGCGACGATCTCGACGGATTTAGGCAGGCCGCTGGCGATCTCCGCAAATCGCTTCTTGACGTTGTCGATGACGTCGAGCGCGTTGACGCCGAAGCGCTGCAGCACGATGCCGCCGGCGACCTCGCCCTCGCCGTTCAGTTCGGTGATGCCGCGCCGCTCATCCGGGCCGAGCTCGACGCGCGCGACGTCGCGCAGCAGCACCGGCGTGCCGTTGTTGGTTTTCAGCACGACATTGCCGAGATCGTTGATCGATTTGAGATAGCCCTTGCCGCGGATGACATATTCGAATTCGGACAGTTCGACGGTGCGACCGCCGACATCGGCATTGCTGGCGCGGATCGCGTCGCGCATCTTCGGCATGGTGATGCCGAGATCGCGCATCCGCTGGGGATCGAGCACGACATTGTACTGTTTGACGAAGCCGCCGACCGAGGCGACCTCGGCGACGCCTTCCGCCTTGGCGAGCGCGAATTTCAGATTCCAGTCCTGCAGCGTGCGGGCGTCGGCGAGGTTCAGCTCCTTCGACATGATCGCGTATTGGTAGACCCAGCCGACGCCGGTGGCGTCCGGCCCCATGGTCGGCACAACGCCGGCCGGCAGCCGCGCCGCCGCGCCGTTGAGGAATTCCAGCACGCGCGAGCGCGCCCAGTAAATGTCGGTGCCGTCCTCGAAGATGACATAGACGAACGACACGCCGAAGAACGAGAAGCCACGCACAACCTTCGACTTCGGCACCGTCAGCATCGCCGTAGTCAGGGGATAGGTGACCTGGTCCTCGATCACCTGCGGCGCCTGCCCGGGATATTCGGTGTAGACGATCACCTGGGTGTCGGAGAGATCCGGAATGGCGTCGAGCGGCAGATGGGCCAGCGCGTAGATTCCGGCGGCGGCCGCGAAGCCGGTGCCGAACAGCACCAGCAACAGGTTGCGCGCCGACCAACTGATGATACGGGCGATCATTGCGCGCTTCCTTCGGAAAAGCCCTTCAGCGCGGCCTTCAGGTTGCTCTCCGCATCGATCAGAAAGTTCGCCGACACCACCACCGGCTCGCCATCGTCGATCCCCTCGCGGATCTCGACATAGCCGTCGCTGCGGCGACCCAGTGTGACAGCGCGCGGCTCGAAGCGGCCTTCCCCCTTGTCGACGAACACCGCCTGTCGGCTGCCGCTGTCGAGCACCGCACTCTCCGGAATGGCGACCACCGGATCGGGGCTACCGGAGCCGATCACCGCGTCGATATACATATCCGGCAGCAATGCCAGATCGGCATTCGCCAGTTCGATGCGGATACGTGCAGTACGGGTGTCGCGGTTGACCTGCGGATAGATCACGCTGATCACACCTGCGAATTCGCGCCCGGTGAAACTGCGCGCGCGCACATTAACGTGTTGTCCGACGGCGATGGCGCCGAGATCGCGCTCGGCGACATCGACCAGCGCCCACACCGCCGAAACATCGGCGATGCGGAACAACACGTCGCCGGGTTGCGCTCGCATCCCCTCGATCGCGTTGCGCTCCAGCACAATGCCGTCGCGCGGCGCGGTCCAGGCGATGGCGAGCGGGACCGCGCCGCTCTTCTCGATATCGACGATCACCGGCTCCGGTACGTCGAGATTGATCAGGCGCAGGCGGGATCCCCGGCCGTAGCCCGCTTCGCCGGCCGGCGTCTTCAATCTCAGCGTCGCGACATATTCGGCCGCCGCGGACGCGACCGCGGGGCTGTAGATGTCCATCAGCGGCTGGCCCTTGCGGACCCTGGTGCCGGTGGTGACATCGGCGACCTTCTGCACCCAGCTCTCCGAGCGCATCGAAATCACCGAAACGCGCCGTTCGTCGAGCTGGATGGTGCCGGGCGCGCGGATCACGGTCTGGATCACCCGCCGCGCCGCCGGCTCGGACTTGACGCCCGCCCGCTGGATCTTGCCCAGCGACAGCCGCACCACACCGTCGTCGGAATCCTCGCCGTCGAGCACCGGGATGTAGTCCATCCCCATCGAATCCTTCTTCGGCACCGGCGAGGTGTCCGCAAGCCCCATCGGATTGCGGTAGTATTTGATCTTGCGGTCGCCGGGGGGGGCAGCATGCGACGCTGGCGGTCTGGTCGGGCTCGGTTCGGGTTCGCTGGCGGCGAAGACGGGACGGTAGTCGCGCCCGTCCGCGGTGGTCTTCGGCACCGGCGAGTAGTCCGGCTTGCCGTCGGGATCTTCGTAATACAAAACCGCGCCGGCCTGCTGCGCGGCGGCGGGGGTGACGATGGCGGCGACGCGCGCAAAAGGACGCCACGCGTAGCCGCCACCCGCCACCGCGATCAACGCGGCGGCGGTGCAGGCGAGCAAGGCGCGGGTCATTTCTGCGCCGTGATGACGAGCTTGCTGTCGACCGAACCGGTCTCGCCCTGGATCTTCGCGCCCAGCGACAATTGCCAGCGGCCGGCCATGCCGAACGTCGCCTTGAACTTGTAGGTCCCCGGCTCCGCCCCCGGCACCGGCGCGATCTTGGTGGCCATTTCCGGCATGCCGTCCGTCGACATATCCAGACGTGTCGCGAAGACGACGGCGTCCGGCACCGGCTTGCCGGTCTTCGTGTTGACCAGCCTGACGGTGAAGACCCTGTCGGTCGTACCGGCCTTCACGGTCTGGTCGACAAGCTCGAACTTGTAGTCCTTGATGTCGGCGCGCGCCGTCGTTGCGATGCCGGCCATGGCGATAGCGAGCGCGAGCGGCATCGCCCGCGCGAAGTGAAACGCTTTCATGTGAAGTCCTCGAATGATCTGATCCGCCGCAAAGCGGCACGCGTCTCCACGCGGAAAGCGCGGAGCCGATGGCGTTAACCGGTCAGATCAGACGCGAGGGGGATGGTCGGGAGGGGGACGCGCGACGCCGTCCGCTAGCATGTCGTCCATGAACAGATGCGACGTCCGCACCGCGTGCCGAACCACCATCGCGGGCGCCGGCGAGGGGCCGGCCTGCACGGTCTTCATCACGCAGATCGCCATCAATTGGCAATCCGGGCAATTCTTGCTCTTCGGCTCGGACGGGCAGCACGGCATGTCCGCGGACATGGTGCCCGAAGACATGGTGTCCGAAGACATCGTCGACATGTCGTCCATCGCCATCGACGCCTGCATGGCCGCCGCAGGCGTCACCACGGGCCCCATCGCGAGACCGAAGGTCACGCAAAGAGCCAAAGCCAGGTTGATGAGCCGACGCAGCGCCATCCCCCATTATCCCACCAACGCGGGCACGGGGAAAGCACCTTGTGCTTGAAAAGTTCGCCACCTCCTCCGTCAGGCCTGACGCGTCGCCGTCGGCGTGGCCATGCCCTGCCATCGAAGGCGCCAGACGGCGCCCTGCCGCAGGTTCTGGACGAGGTCGGGCCGGAAGGCGACGAGGCAGGTGCCGCCGGCTTGGCGAACCGTCGGATAGACGATGCCGTTGCCAAAGGCAGGCGGTGCAAAGAACCGATCGCCAATCCGCAAATTGACGTGCGAACGGCCCGGTTGCGCAGGGCTGGGGGTCCGTCAGAGCCTGATAGTCATCGTTTTCACTTATATTTTGGTGATGCCATTTCCGACCTTGATACCGACACGACCGAGCAAGCGGATTTGCGCGGCGGCTGTTCGCCGTGGTTCAGCGCGACTTCGTTCGTGCGTCGTCCGTTCACGCAGGACACAATTTGCGACGTGCTGATCGTCGGCTGCGGCATCACCGGATCGCTGGTGGCCGAAGAACTGACGCGACAGGGGCTCGATATCGTCCTCATCGACCGCGAACTGCCGGGCCGCGGCAGCACCGCGGCCAGCACGGCGATGCTGCTGTGGGAGATCGATCGATCGCTGGTCGAATTGACCAACCTGTACGGCTTTGAGCGCGCTATGCGCGCCTATCGCGCCAGCTACGAGTCTGTACATGGGCTGAAGGCGCTGGTGCAGCGCCTCGCGCTGCCCTGCGAGATGCGCGACAAGGATTCGCTGTATCTGGCTGCCGGCGAGAGCGCCAAAGACCTGATCGAGGAGCAAGCGCTGCGGCAACGCGCCGGCCTGCCCGGCGCCTTTCTCGACCATCCCCGACTGCTGTCGGAATACGACATCGCCCGCGCCGGCGCGCTGCTGTCGCCGGGTTCTGCGGACGCCGATCCGTTGCAACTGGCGAGTGGACTGCTGAAGGTCGCGGTCGGCCGCGGCGCCCGGCTGTTCGAGGGCGAGGCGGTCGCCTATGATTCCTCAGCGCATACAATCGGCGTGCAGCTGAAGGACGGCGGCACCATCGAGGCGCGCCACGTCGTGCTCGCCACCGGCTATGTGATGCCGGACATCGTGCACACGAAAGTGCAGACGCCGTCGTCGAGCTGGGCGGTCGCCACCAGGCCGCAGCCCGGTAACATCTGGCGTGACGGCGCGCTGATCTGGGAAGACAGCAAGGACTATCTCTACGCCCGCTCGACCGCGACCGGCCGCATCATCATCGGCGGCGAGGACAGCGACGAGATCATCGATCCCAATACGCGCGACGCGCTGATCCCCGCCAAGACGCAAGCGCTGGTCAAGAAGCTCGCGGCCCTGTGGCCGCGCGCCGAGCTGGACATCGAATTCAGCTGGGCCGGCACCTTCGACACCACCAGCGACGGCCTGCCGCTGATCGGGCCGGTGCCGCAGCATCGGAGCATCTACGCGGCCTATGGCTATGGCGGCAACGGCATCACCTTCAGTTACATGGCAGCGCAACTGATCTGCGGCGCCATCGCCGGTGAACACGCCGCACTGCTCGACGACTTCGCGCTAGACCGCGACGGGACGTGAAGCCCGGTTGCGCCTGCATCCGGGCGTAAGATCAAAATCCGGCTTGCACCGCTTGCCAAAACCGCCGCCAATGGAGGCAGCAAAAGCCCCGATTTGCGCCAGCGCGTTACATTGACATCCAGCGACCGATTGTTAGCATACAAGCGATTTTCAGCCCACCTGCATGGGGTTTCCGATGAAGCCGGCACCGTTCACCCGCCACGTTCCGCGCACCGTCGACGAGGTCGTCGCCGCGCTGGCGGAGTTTGCGCCGCAGGACGGCCGCATCCTCGCCGGCGGTCAGAGCCTGGTGCCGATCATGGCGTTTCGCATGGCGCGGCCGGTGCATCTGATCGACATCAACGAGGTCGAGGGGCTCGACCGCGTCGCGATTGACGGCGACTACTTCTCGATCGGCGCTCGCGCCCGCCATGGTGCGTTCGCCAAGCCGGTCGTTGACGGCGTGCTGGGCAAGCTGCTGTCGTTCGTCTGCGGCCACATCGCGCATTATCCGATCCGCACGCGCGGCACCTTCTGCGGCAGCCTCGCGCATGCCGACCCGTCGTCGGAATGGTGCCTGGTGTCGGCAACGCTCGGCGCGAGACTGGTGGTCAAGAGCGTGCGGGGCGAGCGCATCGTTGCAATCGAGGATTTCCTCGAAGGCATCATGTCTACCTCGCTGGCCGAAGACGAATTCCTCGCAGAGGTGCGGCTTCCGCTGCTGCCGGACGATACGCAATTCGGCTTCTACGAATTCAGCCGCCGCGCGGGCGATTTCGCGATGGCCGCGGCGCTCGTGACGTATCGGCTGGTCGATGGCGTGATCGCGGACGCCCATGTCGGCATCGGCGG
The DNA here is from genome assembly GCF_007018645.1 of Tardiphaga sp. vice154. NCBI lineage: Bacteria > Pseudomonadati > Pseudomonadota > Alphaproteobacteria > Hyphomicrobiales > Nitrobacteraceae > Tardiphaga > Tardiphaga sp. vice154. The sequence continues at coordinate 2,448,265 of NZ_CP041399.1, read as the reverse complement.
CGCCGAGGACCGCCCGCGGCGTATCGCTGAGGCCGAAGCCGTACTCAATGGCCAGCCGCCCTCGGTCGAACTGTTCGTCGCCGCCGGCGAAGCCGCGGCCCAGGCGGTCGATCCGCTGGAAGACATCCAGACCACGGCCGAATATCGTTGCGACCTTGTGCGCGCGGTGACGCGCCGCGCGCTGGAGCACGCTGCGGGATGACGGTGCACCAGAAGGGCTCCGGCACCAGCTGGGTCGGACGTTCGCTGCGGCGGGTTGAAGACCCTGCCCTCGTCACCGGACAGGGCCGGTTCACCGCGGACCTCCCGGCGGTGCACTGGGTCCGCTTCGTGCGCAGCCCTGTCGCGGCCGGGACCATTGAGAACATCGCCGCGCCGGACGGCGCCACCGTCATCACGGCGGCCGACCTCGTTGCGCTGAAGCCGATCCGGCCGATGCTGAGCAAGTTCGCTTATGTCCCGGTCGGCCAGCCGATCCTTGCCGATGGCGTGGTGCGCTTCACCGGCGAGCCGATCGTCGCGGTCTATGCGTCGGCCAAGGACCTTGCCGAAGACATTGCGGACCAGATCGAGGTCGAGATATCCGAGACGCCGGCGCTGGTCGATGGCATGGACGCGCTCGCCGACGGCGCGCCGCTGGTGCATGCCGAAGCTGCCGGCAATGTCATCGTCGAGGGCCGCATCACCACGCCGGGTTTTACCGAGGTCTGGAACAGCGCGCATACCATCGTCCGCGTCGATGGCCGCTCGCGCCGGCAGAACGCCACGCCGATGGAAGCCCGCGCCGGCCACGCCGCCTATGATGCCGCGACAGGAAGGGTCACGCTGACCTGCACGACGCAAATGCCGCATATGGTGCGCACCGCGATTTCCGATATTCTCGGCATGCCGGAATCCGATTTGCGCGTGATCGCACCGGATGTCGGCGGCGGCTTCGGCCAGAAGATGTCGCTCGGTCCGGAATTCGTGTTGCTGGTATGGCTTTCGCGAAAACTGCGCAGCTCGGTGGCGTGGACCGAGGACCGCCGCGAAAACCTGATCGCGAGCTATCACAGCCGCGACCAGCATATCGATATCGAAGGCGCGTTCGACGCGACCGGCAAACTGCTGGCGCTGCGCGGCGACATCGTCGCCAATATCGGCGCCTATTCCTGCTTCCCGACCACGTCGGGCGTCGAGCCGCTGATGGCGTTGGCCGAACTGCCCGGCCCCTATAACGTGCAGGCCTATGACTGCCGGTCGCGCGGCGTGCTGACCCACACCTGCCCGATGGCGCCGTATCGCGGCGTGTCGCGGCCGGTGATCACCTTTGCGCTGGAACGGCTGATGGACAAGGCCGCGGCGAAATTCTGCATCGAGCCGACCGAGCTTCGTCGCCGCAACCTGATCGATGAATTCCCTTACACCTCCGCCACCGGCCTCGTGTTTGACGACGGCTCCTACAGAGCGACGATGGAGATGGCGATTGCCGCCATCGACCTCACTGCATTCCGCGAACGCCAGAAAAAGGCGCGCGATGCCGGCCGCTATCTCGGCATCGGCTTTGCGACCTTCTCCGAGCGCACCGGCTACGGCACACCGGCTTTCGCCGCGCGCGGCATGGCGATCTCGCCGGGTTTCGAGACGGTGCATCTCACCATCGATCCCTCCGGCTTCATCGAGGCGCGGATCGGCTCGTCGCCGCACGGTCAGGGCCTACGCACCTCGCTGGCGCAGATCATCGCCGACGAGCTCGGCGTCGATCCTGCTATCATCAAGGTCGTGCATGGCGACACCGATCGCTCGCCCTATGGCTGGGGCACCTTTGCCAGCCGCTCGATGGTGCTGACCGGCGGCGCCAGCCTGATCGCCGCGCAAAAAATCCGCGCCAAGCTTATCAAGATGGCGAGCCACCTGCTCGAGGCATCGCCCGAGGACATCACGCTGCACTCCGGCGCCGCGCATGTCATCGGCACCGATCGCACGATCACCATCGCCGCGCTGTCGCGCGCCGCCTATCACTCGCTGCAGGTCTTCAACGGTACGATCGAGCCGGGCATGACCGAGACCGGCACCTACGATCCCTCCGGCACCTTCTCCAACGCCTGCCATGTCGCCATCGTCGAGGTCGATATCGAAACCGGGCGGGTCGAGGTGCAGAAATTTCTAGTCGCCGAGGACGCCGGCCTCATCATCAATCCGATGATCGCCGACGGCCAGGTGCATGGCGGCGTCGCGCAGGGCATCGGCAACGCCATTCTCGAAGAGATCATCTATGACGAGACCGGCAACATCATGAGCAGTACGCTCGCGGACTTCCTGCCGCCGACGTCGCATGAAATTCCCGAAATCGAGCTGCATCACATCGAGACGCTGACCGGCAACACCATCACCAGGGCCAAGGGCCTCGGCGAAGGCGGTGCGATCGGCGCGCCGGCAGCGGTGATCTCGGCGATCAACGACGCGCTCTCTTCCTTCGGCGTCTCGATCGACGAGATGCCGGCCACGCCGCAACGGATACGCGCGGCCCTGCGCAGCAGCGGAAAATCGACATGACCGACAAGACCAGTATCACGCTCACCATCAACGGCCGCGACCACGCCATCTCCGTGGAATCGCGCCGCACGCTGGCGGATGCGATCCGCGAGGAGTGCGGCCAGACCGGGACCCATATCGGCTGCGAGCACGGCATCTGCGGGGCCTGCACCGTATTGGTGGATGGCGAGCCGGTGCGCTCCTGCCTGATGTTCGCGCAGCAGGCCGCGGGCAAAGAGATCCGCACCATCGAAGGGCTTGCCCGCGGCGACGAGATGCATCCGATGCAGAAGGCCTTCATGGAGCACCATGGCCTGCAATGCGGCTTCTGCACGCCGGGCTTCCTGATGCTCGCGGTCGGCGTGCTGGAGAAGGAGCCGGACATTTCCGACGACGATCTGGTCGACGTACTGTCGTCGAACCTGTGCCGCTGCACCGGCTATCAGAACATCATCAAGGCGGTGCGCGCTGCCGCCATCGAGATGCGGCAGCCGTGAACGCCCCGGCCAAACCGAAGCTGATCGGCCAGTCGGTTACCCGCAAGGAAGACGGCCCGCTGCTGCGCGGCCAGGGCCTGTTCGCCGCCGACGTCAACTTCCCGAACCAGCTCTACATGCGCGTGGTGCGCTCGACCTATGCCCACGGCAACATCCTGTCGGTCGATCTGGCGCCGGCACTGGCGATCCCCGGCGTCGTGGCGGCGTGGTCCTTCGCGGAGGTCGCCGACGTGCCGCCGATCGATTTCCGCCTGACAAAACTCGAAGCGCTCGCCGCCTACCGCCAGACCATTCTGGCCAAAGACCGCGTGCGCTATGTCGGCGATCCCGTTGCCGTGGTGTTCGCCGAGAATGCCTATCTCGCCGAAGACGCCGCCGAACACGTCGTCGTCGAGATCGAGGAATTGCCCGTCATTCTCGAGGCCGATGGCCCGACCGGCGAATTCCGCGATGGTCTGCCGACCGAGCCCGCGGTGATCCGCAAGGGCTATGGCGACGTCGACGCGGCGTTTGCGAAAGCGCATGCCACCGTCAGCCTGTCGCTGTCGATCGGCCGGCACTCCGGCGTTCCCCTGGAAACGCGCGGCGCGATCGGGCGCTATAATGCGGTGAAAGACGTGCTGGAAATGTACGGCGCGGCGAAAGTGCCGCACTGGAATCGCGACCAGCTCGCGACAATGTTTGGCCGGCCACAGCTCTCCATGAACCTGTTCGAGGGCCATGTCGGCGGCGGCTTCGGCATCCGCGGCGAGCTGTATCCGGAAGACGTGCTGGTCTGCCTCGCCGCGCTGCGGCTCGGCCGTCCCGTCAAATGGATCGAGGACCGCCGCGAGCACCTGATTGCCGCCAATCATTCGCGGCAGCAGACCCACCACATCCGCGCCGCCATCGATAGCGAAGGCCACATCCTGGCGATCGACGACGAGTTCTATCACGACCAGGGCGGCTACATGCGCACCCATGCCGCCACCGTGCCGGATCTCGCCGCGGCGATGCTGCCGGGTCCCTACCGCGTGCCCGCCTATCGCGCCGCCGGCCATATCCGCCTCACCAACAAGACGCCCGGCGGCACCTACCGCGCCCCCGGCCGCTATGAAAGCACGTTTGTGCGCGAGCGATTGCTCGACGCGATCGCGGCCGAGATCGGCATCGACACTGTCGAGGTGCGCCGGCGCAATTTGATCGACAAGAGCGAGATGCCGGTGACGCGCGCGCTGGAAACGCTCGGCACCCACATCGTGCTGGATTCCGGCGACTATGCCGGGCTGCTCGACAAGGCGTTGAACGGCGTCAGCTGGGACGCCTTGCAGGCTGACATCAAGCAGCGCCGTGAAGCTGGCGAGTTGGTCGGCGCTGGCGTGGCGATGTTTGTCGAGAAGAGCGGGCTCGGCCCGTTCGACGACGTCCGCATCACGATCGATACGACGGGGCATGTCGAGGTCGTGACCGGTGCGGCGTCCGTCGGCCAGGGCGTCGAGACCGTGATCGCGCAGATCTGCGCCGACACGCTCGGCGTCGGCTATGACCAGATCAACGTGATCCACGGCCAGACCAACCGCATCGGGCGCGGCCTCGGCGCCTTTGCCTCGCGCGTCACCGTGATGACCGGTGAAGCGACGCGGCTCGCGGCGATCAAGCTGCGCGACAAGGTGCTGACCACCGCCGCCGAACTGATGCAGTTGCCATCAGGCGAGCTCGACATCGTCGACGGCCAGATCGTGCAGACCGGCAACGCAATCGGCCCGTCGGTCGGGCTCGGCCAGATCGCCGCAGCACTCGCACCGGGCTCGAAACTGCTCGGCGACGAGGCGCCCGGCCTGTCGGCCGAGGCTACCTTCGAGTCCGCGCACATGACCTATCCCTACGGCGTGCATGTCGCCGTGGTCAGCCTCGCGCGCGACACCGGCGGCATCGATATCGAGCGCTATCTCGTCGCTTACGATGTCGGTCGCGCCATTAACCCGATGCTGGTCGAGGGCCAGATCGTCGGCGGCGTGGCGCAGGGCATCGGCGGCGCGCTTTATGAGGAGTTCACCTATGACGACCGCGGCGAGCCGCTCGCCGTGACCTTTGCGGACTACCTGATGCCGACGGCGCGCGAAGTTCCTGACGTCGATGTGATCGTCTCCGAGGACGCGCCGAGCCCGCTCAATCCGATGGGCGTCAAAGGCGCCGGCGAAGGCGGCACCAACGCGGTGGGCGCGGCATTGGCCGCCGCGATCGACGACGCGCTTCAAATGCCCGGCGCGATCTCGCAGCTCCCGGTGTCGCCGCAGACAATCAGGGCGTTGTTGCGACCTTAGTTTCTGCGCGCCGCAGCCGGGTGGCGGAGGATCTCGCGGCAGGCCAGCCGATCCGCGCCGGTGGCACGGCGGATGAAGCGCCGATAAAAATCCGACTGTTTCGCCCGAAAGCCCGCCAGAGCCCCGGCGCCGAAGCGCCGTGCTGGCGTCCGCTTCAGCCGAAGAACGCCGTCAGCTCCGCGACGGTCTCCTCCGGACGCTCTTCCTGCAGCGTATGGCCGCAATCGAAGGCGCGGCCGGAGACGTGCAGCGCTTTCTCCCGCCACGTCTCGAGCACGTCGTACAGCGCGCCGACGGTGCCCTTGCCGCCCCAGATCGCCAGCAGCGGGGCGGTGACGCGGCGGTCGGTGTCGGCCTCGTCATGCTCGAGATCGATGGTCGCGGCCGCGCGATAGTCCTCGCAGATCGCGTGCCGCGTCGCCGGATCGTTGTAGCAGCGCAGATACTCCGCGAAGGCCGCGGGTTCGGTCGCGCCAGGCGTCTTGACCTGGCCATCAATGTGCGTGCGCAGGAAAAACTCCGGATCTGCGCCGATCATCCGCTCCGGCAACGGCGCCGGCTGGATCAGGAAGAACCACCAGAAGTAACGCGTCGCGAAGGCCTTGTCGGTGCGCGCATACATGGTGGCGGTCGGCGCGATATCGATCAGCGCGACGCGCGACACGGCTTCGGGAAAATCGAGCGCCATGCGATGCGCGACGCGCCCGCCGCGGTCGTGGCCGACCACGTCGAACTTGTCATGACCCAATGCCCGCATCACCGCGACCTGGTCGCGCGCCATGGCTCGCTTCGAATAGGCCGCATGGTCGGCGCCGCTTTCGGGCTTGCTGCTGTCGCCATAGCCGCGCAGGTCGGTCGCGACGACGGTGAAGCGCAGCATCAGCGCGCCCACCACCTTGCGCCAGGTCACATGGGTCTGCGGATGGCCGTGAAGCAGCAGGAGCGGCGGCCCGTCGCCGCCCACCGCGGCGCGGATTCGGACGCCGTCAGGCAAGGTCCCGTCGAGCAAACGAAAGCCCGCGAGGAACGGCGACGGGCCAAGGTCGGCAAAGGTCGCGCCGGATTCGGGAAGGGTCAGGCCAGCCATGAATTTTCCGCCAGGTAGAAGTGTTGAAGGGATGTGATGGCCGCGTTATGCTGCAGCGTCGCGCCGACCGCGTCGCGGCCGGGGACCACCGCCTGACTGCGACGAGCCGTCGGCAAGCTCGATGCCCTGCCCCGTCGGTTCGACCGTCAACTCGCACGCCGAGGCATCCGAGGCAAGATCGCCGATCCGGCGTACGAAAGCTTATTCCAGCTCGATGCCGAGCTGGCCGAGTCGAGCGCCATCGCGACAGGGAGCTTCCGTCAAATGCCGCGATTTTTGGCTTGCCTGCGGATCGGTCTTGCCGCGGCGGCGCTGGTGCTGCTTTCCGATGTGCGTAGCTCCAGCGCAGCGCCCGAGAAGAGCAATCTCGGTAAGGCCGAGGGTTATCCGGTCGCTCCTGCGCTCAGCAGAAGCCGCGAGGAACGTTACCGCGCCGGCTCTTTCAGCGCGCTCGATACGCTGGTCCCTCCTGCAGCCTGGCCCCCGCATCGATCCCGCTGCCATTGTCGATGCCAACGCCGGTCCGGCGATGCCAGCGGGACACATCTAGGCGCCGAACGTGACGCGCTGTTTCGAGGAATTGTCGCGCACTACGGCCGCTGTTGATTGCGAAGCGAAGCGCCGAGCGCATTGAAACCGATGGATCACCGCCTCGCTACGACCTGCGCGGAAGTATTCCGCGCTACGTGATCTTCTTCAACAACCGCACCAATGTCCGCTGCTCCTCCGCCGTCAGCGGTCGGAGCGTCTTGACGCTGATCTCGGCGGCGACGCGGATCGCGGCGTCCATCAGCTCGGTGCCCTGCTCGGTCAGCGACACCGCGCGCCGGCGGCGGTCGGTCGGATCGCTCCCGGTGGTGATAAAGCCCCGCAGGCCCAGCCGATCGACCACGCCCTTGATGGTGGCGGCGTCGAGATAGACGAGGCGCCCGAGATGGTTCTGCGAGCAGGGTCCGACCTCGTGCAGCTTGGCCATCACGGCGAACTGCGTCTGCGTAAGGTCCGCGATCATGTTGGCCATGAAGATCGAGGTGTGGCGTTGCATCGCCACCCGCATCAGGAAGCCGACCTGATAGTCGACGACATAGTCCGACGGCGGCTCCGCGCCCGGCAGGACCTTCAGCTTTCCCGGCTTCTGCATCGCACTACCCCTGACGACCCGCGAAGTATGTACGATCTTCGGTTGCATTAAAAGGCGAACCTATACTTTCACACCGTCAGGTAGGCCCGCTGGATCTCGATGTTGTCGGCCAGCGCACCCATGCTACCACTCCACTGGATCTGGCCCTTTTCGAGAATGTACGCCCTGTCCGATACCAGTTCGGCGAAATGAACGTTCTGTTCCGACAGCAGGATCGAAACGCCGGCCTTCTTCAGTTCGAGGATGGTGTTGGCCATCAGTTCGACGATCAGGGGGGCTACGCCTTCCGAGGGCTCGTCGAGCAGGATCAGGAGCGGATTGCCCATCAGCGTGCGCGCCACCGTGAGCATCTGCTGCTCGCCGCCGCTCATACGGCCACCCGGCCGGTGCGGCATCTCGCCTAGATTGGGAAACAGTTTAAGCAACTTGTCTTCAGTCCACACTGGCGCCGCAACGCCGTCACTGAATTTGCGCGGCGGCTGGCGGCCGATGTCGAGGTTTTCCATCACCGTGAGGTCGGAGAAGATGCGACGGTCTTCCGGCGTGAATCCCAGCCCCAGCCGCGCGATCTCGAAGGGTTGCTTGCCGGAGATGTCCGTGCCGTTGAACTGGATCTTGCCCGACGACTGCGCCATCAGGCCCATGATCGCCTTCATGGTGGTGGTCTTGCCGGCGCCGTTGCGGCCCATCAGCGCCACCACTTCGCCGCGCCCGACTTCGAGGTTCAACCCGTAAAGGATCTGCGCGGCACCATAGGAAGCGCCGAGATTATCCACCGTCAGCATCGGCGTGCTCATGAGGAAGCCTCCGCTTTGGCAAAGGTCTTGCCGGTGCCGAAATACACTTCGCGAACCTGCGGGTTGTCGCGAATGGATTTGGCGTCGCCGTCAGCAATCAGCCGTCCCCGCGCCAGCACGATGATGCGATCGGCAAAGGCGAAAACCACATCCATCGAGTGTTCGGTGAACAGCACCGAGATGCCGCGCTCGATCACCAGCCGCTTGACCAGCGCGATCAGATCGTTGCGTTCCTTCGGCGCCATGCCGGCGGTCGGCTCGTCCATCAAGAGCAGCCGCGGATCGTTGGCGAGCGCAATGGCGAGTTCGACGCGCTTGACGTCGCCATAGGCCAGTTCGCGACTCGGCCGGTCGGCGGCGTCGGCCATGCCGACCTGCGCCAACAGTTCGAGCGCGCGCTCGCGATGCAGCGACGCCGCCGGCTTCCACAATTTGTAGATCTGGTGGGCGTGCGAGATCAGCGCCATCTGCACGTTCTCGACGACGGTCATCGAATTGAAGGTGGCCGCGACCTGGAAGGTGCGGCCGATGCCGAGCCGCCAGATCTCGCGCGGCTTCCGGCCGATCAGCGAGGTGCCTTCGAACATGATGTCGCCGGAGTCGGGGGCGAGCTGGCCGTTGATCATGTTGAAGCAGGTCGACTTGCCGGCGCCGTTGGGCCCGATCAGCGCCAGAAACTCGCCGCGCTTGATATCGAACGACACGTCGTTGACGGCCTTGACGCCGCCGAACGATTTGCAGAGTTGGCGGATGCCGAGATCGCTCATGACGACACCTTCCGTCGCGACACGAGTTTCAGGAAGCCGCCGACGATGCCGCTCGGGAACGCCAGTACCAGCAACAGAATGACGCCGCCGAGCAGTGCGCGCCAGTATTCGGTGGAGCGCATGATGGTGTCCTGAAGAACGGCAAAAACAGAGGCGCCGACGATCGGACCGCTCAGGGTCTGGATGCCGCCAAGCAGCACCATCACCAGGCCATCGATCGAGCGGCTGACGCCGATCGTCTCCGGCGAGATCGAGCCCTTGGCGAAAGCGAACAGCCCGCCGGCGACGCCGCACACCGCGCCCGCAATCGCAAAAGCCAGCCAGTGCACGCGCTTGACGTCGAGGCCGATCGCCTCCGCGCGCAACGGAGAGTCCCGCCCTGCCCGCATCGCGTAGCCGAACGGCGCGAACAGGAATTTTCGCAGCAACAGCACGCCGGCCGCGGCCAGCGCCAGCGTCAGGAAATAAAACGGCCCGCGTGTGTCGAACGGCGCCGACGGCCAGATGCCGAGCACACCGTTGGAGCCGCCGGTCAGCGTCTCCCACTGGAACACCGCGGCCCAGACGATCTGCGCGAACGCCAGCGTCAGCATTGCCAGATAGACGCCGGACAGACGCACGGCGAACCAGCCGAACAGCAGCGCGCCGAGCAGCGCCAGCATCGGAGCGGCAGCCAGTGCCACGCCCATCGGCGCGGCAAAGAATTTCACCAGCAGCGCCGCCCCATAGGCGCCGAGGCCGAAATAGGCTGCGTGGCCGAACGAGTGCATGCCGCCGGGGCCCATGATGAAATGCAGGCTGGCGGCGAACAGCACGGCGATGAGCACGTCAATGCCGAGCACCAAAGTATAGGGCGAGTTCTTCGCCAGCAGCGGCAGGCAGACCAGCACGACCAGCAGCACGAGGCCGGCGATCTTGGTGGCCGGCGACGCCGGGCGCATCGGCTCTTCCGGCTCCGCGACGCTGCGCACCACCACCTGCTCGCGGCCGAGCAACCCGTAAGGCCGGAAGATCAGCACGGCGGCCATCACCAGGAATTCGGCCACCAGCGTCAGCTTGGAGAAGTTCACCGAAAAGCCGCCGAAATCAACGACGCCGAGACCGATGCACAGCGCCTTGACTTCGGCGATGATGACGGCGGCGAGATAGGCGCCGGAGATCGAGCCCATGCCGCCGACCACGACGACGACAAACGCGTCGCCGATCACGATCAAATCGGTCGCCAAAGTCGCCGGTTCGCGCGCGATCTGCAGCGCGCCGCCGAGACCGGCGAGCAGCGCGCCGAGCGCAAACACGCCGGTGAACAGCATGGCCTGGTTGACGCCGAGCGCGCCGACCATCTCGCGGTCCTGCGTGGCGGCGCGCATCAATCGCCCGAAGCGCGTCTTGGCCAATGCCAGATGCAGCATCCACAGCACGAACGGGCCGACAAAAATCAGAAAGATGTCATAGGTCGGCAGCCGCCTGCCGAGCAGTTCGACCGAGCCGGTAAGGCCTGGCGCGCGCGGGCCGAGCAGGTCTTCCGGTCCCCAGATCCACAACGTCGCGTCGTTGATGACCAGCACCAGCGCGAAGGTGGCGAGCAATTGAAACAGTTCGGGCGCGCGGTAGATCCGGCGCAGTAGCAGTATTTCGATGATCGCGCCGATCACGCCGACCAGCACTGCTGTGGCGACGATGCCGCCCCAGAAGCCGAGCGGACCGCCAAGTTTGGTTGCGATCGTGTAGGCGATGTAGGTCCCGATCATATAGAGGGACCCGTGCGCGATGTTGACGATCCGGGTGACGCCGAAGATCAGCGACAGCCCGGCCGCCACAAAGAACAGGCCGGACGCCGAAGACAATCCGTTGATCGCCTGGAAGAAGAAGGAACTGAGGGTCATCGTGGATCGACCTCTCCCCGCCTGCTGTCAGCGGAGAGAAACACCTTTTCATTTGGAGTTGTGTGAGCCATCAGGGCGGTATCGGCTTGTGGAATTCAGAACCTCTCCCCGTCATTGCGAGGAGCCTCTTGGCGACGAAGCAATCCAGTTCTTGCTGAGCCTGTGGCCTCTGGATTGCCGCGTCGCTTCGCTCCTCGCAATGACGAGCTTGTTGTCCTGTTCAACCCCATCACACTTTAATCAGTGGCGGGACGAAGCTTCTTCACTTCGGCATCGCTCGGCAGCACGCTGGCGCCATCGACATATTTGAAGTCGACCATGGTGCCCTTGCCGTTTTCCAGCGCGATCTTGCCGACATAAGCGCCCATCGTCGCTTGATGGTCGGAAGCCCGGTATTCGAACGGACCGAACGGGCTGCCGAGCTTGAGGCCCTCGAATGCCGCGATCAGCTTGTCGGTGTCGGTCGAGCCCGCCTTGGCGATGCCGGCGGCCAGCGACTTCATGGTGCTGTAGCCGACGATCGAGCCGAGGCGCGGATAGTCGTTATACTTCTTCTGATAGGCGTTCAGGAACGCCAGATATTCCGGGGTCTTGATCTTGTCCCAGGGATAGCCGGTGACGATCCAGCCGACCGGGGCTTCTTCCTTGACCGGATCGAGATATTCCGGTTCGCCCGACAGCAGGCTGACCACGGTGCGGTCCTTGAAGGTGCCGCGCGTAGTGCCTTCGCGCACCAGCTTGGAGAAGTCGGCGCCGAACAGCACGTTGAAGATCGCGTCCGGCTTGGCGTCGTCGATCGCCTGCGCCACGGCGCCGGCATCGACCTTGCCGAGCGGCGGCGCCTGCTCGGTGACGAATTCGACGTCGGGCTGCTTGGCCTTCAGCATTTCCTTAAAGGTCGCCGCCGCCGCCTGGCCGTATTCGAAGTTCGGATAGACCAGCGCCCAGCGCTTCTTCTTGGCGGCCAGCGCATCCGGCATCAGCATCGCGACCTGCATGTAGGTCGTGGCGCGCAGCCGGAACGTGTATTTGTTGCCGTTGGCCCAGGTGATCTTGTCGGTCAGAGGCTCGGCGGCGAGGAAGAACACTTTCTTCTTGCCGGCGAATTCGGTGACGGCGAGGCCGATATGCGAAAGAAACGTGCCGGCGAGGATGTTGACGCCCTCGCGCGTCACCAGCTCGTCCGCGACGCGCACCGCATCGCCCGGCGTCGAGCCGTCGTCGCGCGAGATCACTTCCAGCTTCTTGCCGAGCACGCCGCCGGCCGCATTGATCTCCTCGATCGCCAGTTCCCAGCCCTTCTTGTAAGGGTCGAGAAACGCGGTCTGGGTCTTGTAGCTGTTGAGCTCACCGATCTTGATCGTGCCCTGCGCGAAAGCCGCAGAACCGAGCGAGACCGCCAGCGAACCGGCGATGGCGAGTGAGCCGAAGATACGAGCCGTCATCATGATCGAACTCCGTTGTGATCGTCGATTTCAGGGATCGACGATTGCGATGAAATTATCCGTCGCCGTCCATTTCGCAAACAGAAGACCGGCCCCTGCGGCGTTACGTTCGGCCTGAACGCTGTTCGAATTAGTTTGTACGCAAATAGTCCGGCGCACCCGGTTTGTTGTCAAGACTGGTTGTGGTGCAAGGTGCCTAGCACATCACTGAATGTTTGATCACCACGAACGCGACGCGATGATGAAGTCGGTAGCCAAGAACTCGGCTCTTCCCTCTCCCCTTGTGGGAGAGGGTGGCCGCGCGCAGCGTGGACGGGTGAGGGGTGCCACAAACGCTGTCGCCTCGTCACCCCTCATCCGTCACGGCCTTCGGCCGTGCCACCTTCTCCCACAAGGGGAGAAGGAAGAACGACCGCGTCATTGTAGATGCGTGAAGACTACCGGTCGCGGAAGCGGTCCATCAGGGCCTTGTCCTGGCCGCCATCGATCTCGATCATCGTGCCGTTGGCCATCTGCACCAGCGGCGACGCCAGCATGACGACGAGGTTGGCGACTTCCTCCACTTCAGCGATGCGGCCGAGCGGAATCGAGGCCGGCGCCAGCTTGTCGGCTTCCTCATAGGAGATGCCCATGTCGCGCGACATCGCGCCGACCAGACCCGCCCAGCGCTCGGTGCGCACCGGACCGGGATTGACCGCGCAGAACGAGATGTTGTGGCGGCCGTACTGGCCGGCGAGCGACAGCGTCATGTTCTGGCCGGCGGCGTTGGCGGCACCCGGGGCGATTTCCCAGTAGGACGGCTTGACGCCGTCATTGCCGATCAGGTTAACGACGCGACCGCCGCCCTGCTTGACCATGATCGGCAGCGCGTAGCGCAGGCAGCGCACATAGCCCATGAATTTGAGCTGCATCGCCTGCTCCCAGTCTGCCTCGGTCAGCGTCTCGATGACGCCGCCCGGGGCGGAGCCGGCATTATTGATCATCAGATCCAGGCTGCCGAGCTCCTTGGCGGCCTTCTCGACAAAGTTCTTGGCTTCCGCGTCCTTGGTGAGATCCGCGGTGATCGCGACGACCGTGACGCCGTAGGCGTTGCGGATTTCCTCGGCGGTTTTTTCCAGCGGCTCCAGGCGGCGCGCGCAGATCGCGACGTTGACGCCCTCCTTCGCCAGCGTCATGGCGATCGCCCGGCCGATGCCCTCGCTGCCGCCGGTGACGAGAGCGCATTTGCCTTTGAGTTGCAGATCCATCTGGAGCTCCTTGTGTTGCAGGATAAAAGAAAGAGATCGGGTGATTAGCTCCCGGTGAATACCGGGGGTCGTTTTTCGGCAAAGGCCTTGCGGCCTTCGGCGTAGTCGGCGCTGGCATCGGCCGCGGCATAGAATGCCTCCGCCTGCGCCAAGAGATCGGCGTTGTCGGTCGTGATGGCGGAGATCGCCGCCTTTGCCGCCTTGATGGTCAGCGGCGCATTGCCGGCGATCTGTTTCGCCAGCGCCATCGCGCGCGCCTCCACCTCGCTGGCCGGCGCGATCAGATGCACGGCGCCGAGCGCGAAAGCGCGCGTCGCCGGCAGCCGGTCGGCAGTGAACAGCACCTGCCTTGTCGCGCCCGCGCCGAACACGCGGATGAAGCGCACGATGCCGCGCGGATCGTAGCCAAGCCCGAGTTTTGCCGCGGGCACCGCGAAGAAGGCATCGTCGGCAGCGACGCGAAGATCGCAGCTTGCCGCGACAGAAGACCCTGCCCCCATGCAGCCGCCAAAAATCAGTCCGATGGTCGGCTGCGGGATCGCCTCGATCGCCCGGCAGGTGTTTTCTACCAGATCGTCATAGGCCCGCGCCTGCCCCTCGCCCGAGCGCGCGGTGGCAAAGTCCGAAATGTCGGCGCCCGCGGAAAACATCTGCTCGCCGCCGCCGCGGATGATGACGACGCGCACGTCCTTTCGCGTCGGCACCTCGGCGGCGAAGGCCGCGAGCTTGTGCCACATCACGGTCGACATCGCGTTGCGCCGCGCCGGATTGGCGAGCCACAGCGTTGCGATACCGTCCGCTATATCGATCTGGATATCGCCGGGCGTTTTCATCTCAGGCCTGCTTGCGGTGCGACATCCAGGTGCCCGCCGCGGATGCGGCGAACAGCTCGGCAAGCGCCGCGTTGAACGCCGCCGGCTCTTCCGAGGTGATGGTGTGGCCGGAGCGCGGGATCACCAGCAGCCCTGCGGTCGGCACCGCGCGCTTCAGGAAGACCGAGGGATCAAGGCACCAGTCGTCCTCGTCACCGACGATGATCAATAGCGGCACCGAGAACGCCTTCAGTTGCGCCTCCATTTCCCACAGCATCGGTCGCTTGGCCTGCAGCTCGCGCATGGTGAGCGCGTGGCCGACGGGTGAATGGTCCGCCAGCATTTTTGCGAATTCGGCGAAGCCGCGCGGGTCCTTGTTCTTCTGCGTCTGCCTAGTTGCGCCATCGGCGTAGCGCGCCGCCGCGGTCGGGAAGTCCACCGTCTCGAACATTTTTGCGGTCTCGCGCGACGCGGCGCGGCCCTGCTCGACGAATACCGGATCGGGGCTCGAGCCATAGCCGCAGCTCGCCGCCGTCACCGATAGGCAGCGCTCGGGATAGTTGATGCCGACATGCAGCGCGGTGGAGGCGCCCATCGAGTGGCCGACGATGTGGGCCTTGTCGATACCGAGCGCATCGAGAATGGCGATGATATCATCGCGCGCGATATCCTGGCCGTAGCGCGAAGGGTCCGTCGGCACGTCCGACGGCAGATAGCCGCGCTGGCTCAGCGTGATGCAGCGATGCGAGCGCGTGAAGTAACGCATCTGCGGCTCCCAGGTGCGGTAATCTCCGGCATATTCATGCACGAAAACCACGGGACTCCCGAACCCCGCCTCTTCATAATAAAGCTGCGTTCCGTCGGGCGTCGTCACATGCGGCATGCAAGCCTCCTGCGCTCGAGCACATTTCGTTTGTGCACATACGAAAGCTAGAGCGGTTATTTGTTTGCTGCAAGAGAATTTAGTGAGTTATGTTTTGGCATATCGCTTGCTTGCAAACGAATATCGCCGCACCGTTTGATGCCTGAAAAGACTGTCTGCGCTGCACCGCAACGTTGCCTGAGGAGAAGTGCCGATGACTATTGTAACACGCCGTGCATTTACATTGGGCAGCGCATTGGCGCTCGCAGGCACTGCGCTCGCGACCCCGTCGCTGGCGCAGGCCAGGCCCAAAATAAAGGTCGGCAGCCTGACCCTGCCGGTGTTCGCGCCGATCATCATCAACATCATGAAGGCGAAAGGTTTTGACGCCAAGAACGGCTTCGACGCTGACGTCACGGTCTATCCAGGCTTCGCGGCCTATTATGCCGGCCTTGCCACCGGCGAAGTCGATACGCTGATCGGCGGACCCACCTATTTCCAGAAGCTGCGCCTCGAAGGCGTGCCGCTGCAGATCATCGCCACCGGCGCCACCTTGGCCGACCTCGTCATCATCACCAAGGACCCGGCGATCAAGGGCATCAGCAATCTCAAGGGCAAGCAGCTCGCCGCCGACATGGGCAGCGGCCAGTTCCAGATCCTCTCGATCATCGCGAAATCGCAGAAGATCGACATGGCCAAGGACATCACGGTGGTGAACGCCAATTTCGCGATCGCCCGCGCGCAGCTCGCTGCCGGCCGCGTCGAGGCCGCGATGATCATCGAGCCGATCGCTACCATGATGATCAAGGAAGACCCGTCGCTGAATATCATCTTTAATGCCAACGACGAATGGAAGACGCTGACGGGCTTTCCCGGCTGGGAGCTGGTCTATGCGATGCGCGAGGACGCCATCAAGAAAACGGCAGCCGCGCCAAAAATGTTTCTGGCAGCACTGGAAGACGTCAGCAAATTCCTGGTCAGCGATCCCGACGCCTGCGACAAGATTGCGACCGAGACCGTCAAGCTGCCGCCCGGCATCCTGAAGGAAGCCGTGCTCGCCAAACGCTGGGAGTTCGACGCCAAGCCCGCCTGGGGCGCCGAGCGCAAGGGCATCTGGGACACGTTCGAGCGTGCGGTCGCCGCCGGCTTCCATCCAAAACTGCCGGACGAAGCGATCATCTATGCCCCCTGATGACGTGCATGCCGACACGCCGTTCGAGGAGCCGCGTCGTTCGCTGATCTCCTCCAGCCTGCCCCGTGAGGCGATCGGGTCGATCGCCATCTTCCTGTGCCTGTGGCAGGCGATGTCGTATCTGGCGCCGACCCTGGGCATTCCCGCGTTCGCGATTCCCGGCCTCGGCCGGATCGCGCAGAGCCTGACCAAGATCACCTTTGTCGATGTCGCGGTGACGCTGGCCCGCGTGCTCGGCGCGCTGCTGCTGTCCTTCGTCATCGGGCTGGCTTTCGCCATCGTGATGTATCTCTCCGAGACTCTGGAGAAATATCTGCGGCCGATGGTGCGCGTGCTGATGGCGGTGCCGGTGGTGTCGTGGATTCTGTTTGCGGTGCTGTGGTTCAAGGGCGTCGAATTCCGCATCGCCTTCGTGCTGATCGTGGTCTGCGCGCCGGTGTTCACGGTGGACGCGCTCGACAATATGCGCGAGGTCTCGAAAGAGCTGCGGCAGATGATCCGGTCGTTTCGTCCGACGCCGCTGCAGTTTTTCCGCAAGCTGATGTTGCCGGCGATCACGCCGGGCCTGATCACCTCCTGGAAGATCACGCTCAGCCTCGCCATCCGCGTGGTGACGATCGCCGAACTGGTCGGCGCCGTCACCGGCATCGGCCATCAATTGTCAGTGGCGCAGGAGCTGTTTTCGGTGGCGGATGTATTCGCCTGGACTCTGGTGCTGGTGGTGCTGCTGTTCATTCTGGAAGCCCTGCTGGTCCGGCTCGAGACCCGCGTGCTGCGGTGGCGGGCATGACCGGCGCGTCGGCGGCGATCGAAATCGCCAACTTACGAAAAGTGTTTTGCCAGACCACCTCCGGGCAATCGGTGGTGGCGATCAACAAATTGACGCTGCGCATCGAGCCCGGCGAGATGGTCGCCATCGTCGGCCAGACCGGCTGCGGCAAGTCTACGCTGTTCGATCTGCTGATCGGACTGGAGTACCCGACCGAAGGCAGTATCAGCATCGGCGGCAAGACGCCCTATGACGACTTCAACGCATTCCGCGGCAAGATCGCGACCATCTTCCAGCAGGACAGGCTGTTTCCGTGGCGTTCCGCGCTCGACAATGTGAAACTGCCGCTCGAACTGATCGGCGTCGGTGAGGACGAGCAGGAAACGCGCGCGATGGACTGGCTGCGCCGGCTCGGGCTGGAGAAGTTTTCCAACGCCTACCCGCGCGAATTGTCCGGCGGCATGCGCCAGCGCGTCGCGATCGCGCGCGCCTTTGCCGTGCAGCCGGAGATCCTGCTGGCGGATGAATCGTTCAGCGCGCTGGATGAAGTCACGGCTGGCGAGCTGCGCAAAACCTTCGTGGCCTTGGCGCGGGAGTTCAACTCGACCGCGATCCTGATCACGCATCAGCTCGAAGAAGCCATGAGCGTCGGCGATCGCATCATCGTGTTCGGTAAATCGGCGGCGTTGCTGGCCGACGTCCGCGTCGCCGACTGGACGGAGGCGGATTATCCGCTGCTGCGCGCCGCGATCCAGAACACGCTGCAGGCGAATGCGATGGATGCAAGGTTGGCGCGAAGCTAGCGAAAAGCGCTGATCTTTTGCCCTCTCCCCTTGTGGGAGAGGGTGGATCGAACGCGAAGCGTTCGAGACGGGTGAGGGGGCGCCACGAACTCTGTCGCCAAGAAGCCCCCTCATCCGACCGCGCTACGCGCGGCCACCTTCTCTCACCTAGCGAAGCTTCGCTCCGCGCGGGGGAGAAGGAAGAAGCGCGCGGCTTCTACCTCTCCATGATCGCCTTGGCGGCATTGCCGAATGCTTCGACACTCGCATCGCCGGTATCCGTGAAGCACAAAATCCGGCACGGGCAGGATTCCAGCCCGTCATAGCGCCACGGAAACGCGCCGATCAGGCAGCGCTGGTTGAGCATCAGCTCGATATCGCCGCCGA
This sequence comes from Tardiphaga sp. vice154, assembly GCF_007018645.1. Lineage (NCBI taxonomy): Bacteria > Pseudomonadati > Pseudomonadota > Alphaproteobacteria > Hyphomicrobiales > Nitrobacteraceae > Tardiphaga > Tardiphaga sp. vice154. The sequence continues at coordinate 2,429,780 of NZ_CP041399.1, read as the reverse complement.
TATTCTCGGCATGTAGCAGGCCTTCCTGGAAGGCGTAGTTGTGGAACGGGAACATGTCGGCGGTGACGTGGCGGCCGGACAATTTATGCTTGTATTCGAAGCTGCCGAAGAACTCCGCTGGCGTCTTGCCATGGCGGCGGGTGAATTCCGCGGCGATGTCCGGCCGCATGTTGCGGATCGAGGTGTTCATGGAATGGTCGCAGGAGCCGGTGTCCATGCCGAACCACTTTATCTTTTTCTCGAGCATCCAGTGCAGGGTGTCGAGGTTAGGACCCGGATGATAGCAGAAGTACTTCACCAGATCCTGCTGCGGCTGGCCCTCATAATGCTTGTGCCAGCCGGTGTGCAAAATCAGGATGTCGCCCTCGCGGATGTCGGCGCCGGATTTCTCGATCATCTCCGGCGTGATCACCGACCAGTCATCGACCTGGTCCGAGATATCGACCACCACGCCCTTGTTGAACAAATAGTCCAGCGGCAGGGACGCCATGTCGCCCTTGCGGCCGTCGGTGGCGTGCATCGCGCCGTCGAAATGCGTGCCGGCATGCAGAGCGGTTTCGATCCGCTGCGCCACGATCATCTGGGTCTGAAGGTTTTGCGCATAATACATCTTGTTGCCGGCGTAGCCGACCCAGCCCGGCGTATGGATGTTCATGACATGCGAGAGATCGATGACTTTCATGGACGCTTCCCTGATCGGTGATAGCCGCGGATTTCTATAAAATGCAAACAATTTTAAGCACATTCAACTGGCCGGCAGCAAGGCCAGACGGCGGCAGGCGGTCCGGCCTTGCGCCGGGACGGCGGTCGTGCCGCACACCCGTTTTATTGACATCGCCAAACCCGCCGGATACCTCCCTTGCGTGGATCTGCCGTTACGGCGCCACCGCTGCGGAACCGCCGCGTCGATTGTGCCGGTCGCCGGCACCTCATCAGGATTGGCGTCGCCATGATGGATTTCGCCACCCGGGTCCACAATCACAATTACCGGCTCGATCCGATTATCCGGTCATTGCTGGATACCGACTTCTACAAATTCCTGATGCACCAGTTCATCTGGATGCTCTACGCCGACGTGCCGGTCACCTTCAGCCTCATCAACCGCACCAAAAAGGTCCGGCTGGCGCAGATCATTCCCGAGGCCGTGCTGCGTGCCCAGCTCGACCATGCGCGCACACTGCGATTTCGCGAGAACGAGCTGATCTGGCTGGCCGGCAACCGCTTCTACGGCCGCCGCGACATTTTCCGTCCCGAATATATCGAATATCTGCGCAGCTTCCGGTTGCCCGACTACCAGCTCGACACCATCGATGGCCAATATGTGCTGACCTTCGAGGGCCCGTGGGCCGAGGTCACGATGTGGGAAATTCATGCGCTGGCCATCGTTAGCGAGCTGCGCACCCGCAGCGCGATGTCGACGCTCGACAAGTTCGAGCTCGACATCCTCTACGCGCAGGCCAAGACCAAGATCTGGGGCAAGATCCAGCGCCTGCAGGCGCACCCCGACCTGCGGCTCGCGGAATTCGGCACCCGCCGCCGCCACAGCTACCTGTGGCAGGAATGGGTCACCGACGTGATGGCCAACGAGCTCGGCCGCACCTTCGTCGGCACCTCCAATGCCCTGCTCGCTTTCAAACATTCGTTCGAGGCGATCGGCACCAATTCGCACGAATTGCCGATGGTAGCGGCCTGCCTTGCGGACAGCGACGCGGATCTCAAACGCGCGCAATATGACGTGCTGGCGAAATGGCAGGAGGTCTATGACGGCGAGCTCCTGATTATCCTGCCCGACACTTTCGGCATGACGCAGTTCTTGCGCGACGCGCCGGAATGGGCCGGGCACTGGACCGGCATGCGGATGGACAGCAAGGAGCCGGTCGCCGCCGGCGAGGAGATCATCGCCTGGTATGCGTCGCGCGGCGAGGATCCGCGCAAGAAGCGCGCGATGTTCTCCGACGGGCTGGAGGTCGATTCGATGATCGACCTGCACCAGAAATTCCGCGGCCGGATCCGCGAAAGCTTCGGCTGGGGCACCATGGCCACCAACGACTTCCGCGGCGCCCACCCGCGCGGGCTGGACACGCTCGACCCGATCAGCCTGGTCTGCAAGGTGACCTCGGCGAACGGGCGTGCGGCGGTGAAGCTGTCGGACAACCCGGCGAAGACCACGGGCAGCCCCGCCGAGATCGAACGCTACACGCGGATCTTCGGCGAAGAGGGGTTTGCCAAGCAGGCGGTGGTGGTGTGATGTTCGTCATTCCGGGATGCCCATCAGCCGGCGTAGCCGGATGATGGGCATCCCGGAATCCCGAAATGTTTTGAACACGTCGGGATTCCGGGTTCGCTCGCGGCTGGCGCCCCTCGCGCCCCGGAATGACATGATAGTCTAAGAAGACGAAAAAAACGCCGCCCGGTTTCCCGGACGGCGTTTCCTTCGATTCGATGAAGTCAGCGTCGCTTACAGCAGACCCGCGCCGCGCGCCCACTTGTACTTGGCGCCCAGCACTTCCACCGGCAGTTCGGTCGAGTACGCATAGGCCGGGATGCCGTTCTGATAGAGATATTCCGCGGCCTCCTCGACCTCAACGTCGCCGGCGAGCGAGGCGACCATCGGCTTCTCGATGCCCAGCTTCTTCATCTCGTTCTTGATCTCGACCATGTTGCGCGCAAACACCATCGGCGGGGTGACGATGGTGTGCCAGTAGCCGAGGATCAGCGAATGCACGCGCTCATCCGTGAGGCCGAGCTTGACCGTGTTGACATAGGTGATCGGCGGCTCGCCGCCGGTGATGTCCACCGGGTTTCCAGCCGCGCCGAACGGCGGGATGAATTTGCGGAATGCGGCGTCGAGATCCGGCGGCATCGCCATCAGACCCATGCCGTTGTCCACCACCGCATCCGACAGCAGCACGCCCGAACCACCGGCGCCGGTGATGATCAGCACGTTCTCACCCTTCGGTGTCGGCAGCACCGGAATACCCCGGGCGAATTCGAGCAACTGCCGCAGCGAGCGGGCGCGGATCACGCCGGACTGCTTCAGCACGTCCTCGTAGATCTTGTCGTTGCCGGCCAGCGCGCCGGTATGCGACGACGCCGCCTTGGCGCCGGCCGAGGTGCGGCCCGCCTTCAGCACCACCACCGGCTTGATTTTTGAGACGCGCTTGGCCGCTTCGGCAAAGGCGCGACCGTCTTTCAAGTCTTCACAGTGTTGCGCGATGATCGTGGTGTTGGGGTCCTGCTCGAAGAACGCCAGCAGATCATCCTCGTCGATGTCGCTCTTGTTGCCGAGGCCGACGATCGCCGAGACGCCCATCTTGGCCGAGCGCGAGAAGCCGATGATCGCCATGCCGATGCCGCCGGACTGCGACGACAGCGCCGCCGAGCCCTTGACGTCATAGGCGGTGCAGAACGTCGCGCAGAGGTTCGCGGGGGTGTAGTAGAAGCCGTAGATGTTCGGCCCCATCAGGCGGACGTCGTACTTCTTGCCGATCTCGACGATCTCTTCCTGCAACTCGGGCTCGTTGGCTTCGGCAAAGCCCGACGGGATCAGCACGGCACCGGGAATTTTCTTCTCGCCGCATTCGATCAAGGCGCCGGCGACGAACTTCGCGGGGATCGCGAACACCGCGGTGTCGATCACGCCCGGAACGTCCTTGACGCTCTTGTAGGCCTTGCGGCCCATGATCTCGGTGGCCTTCGGGTGGATCGGATAGATCTCGCCCTTGTAGCCGCCGTTGATGAGGTTCTTCATCACCGAATTGCCGATCTTGCCGTCCTCGGCGGAGGCGCCGATCACGGCGACCGCCTGCGGCATCATGATGCGCTTCATCGCGGTGACGATTTCGGCGTTGGAGCGCGGCGCCGGGCGCGGTCTGTAGTCGAAGTCGACGACGATGCGGACGTCGGCGGCGATCGCATCCTTCTTGGTGGCGAACACCGGGTTGAGATCGAGCTCGACCATTTCCGGGAAGTCGGAGACCAGTTCGGAAACTTTTACGATGATGTCGGCCAGCGCCTCGCGGTTGGCGGGGTCGCCGCCGCGCACGCCCTTCAGCATCTCTGCGGCCTGGATGCCGTCGAGCATCGACATCGCATCGTCGTTGGTGGCGGGCGCAAGGCGGAAGGTGACGTCCTTCAAAACTTCGACCAGCACGCCGCCGAGGCCGAAGGCGACCAGCTTGCCGAACGAGCCGTCGGTGATCGAACCGATGATCACCTCGGTGCCGCCCATCAGCATCTGCTGCACCTGCACGCCTTCGATCTTGGCGTCGGCCTTGTACTTTTTGGCGTTGGCGAGAATCGTGTCGTAGGCCTTCAGCGCCTCTTCGGCGGTCTTGACGCCGACGATCACGCCGCCGGCTTCGGTCTTGTGCAGGATGTCCGGCGAGACGATCTTCATCACCACCGGGAAGCCCATGCTGCCGGCCAGCTTGGCGGCGTCGGCGGCCGAGGTGGCCACGCCTTCGCCGGGCACCGGAATGCCATAGGCGTCGCAGACCAGCTTGCCTTCCGGCGCGGTCAGGCTGGTGCGGCCGTCGGCCTTCACCGCATCGAGAACTTTGCGAACGGTGTCTTTCGCGGACGGCTGGGCAACCTGCTTGGCGAGATTCGTGGGGGACATGAGCTTCCTCTCCTTGACGACGTCTGTTTCGGATGCGACGTGGTTGATGGCATTTGGTATGCCAGAGAAAGCAAAGTCAAGCGCGTGTGCACTGCAAAAATGCGGCAATCGTAGTCAGCTTGACACCGTGGTATTTGGTATGCCAAAAATCTGGTACTAATTATTCTGTTATACGAACATCTCCCAATGGAGATGATTCATGCCCGCTCGAAAACCAATCAAGGCGCGGACGACGATGGCTGAGGCAGATATTGCGATCGTTCGGATCGCCCCGGAGACCAGCTTCAAGAACAAGGCCTATGATGCCTTGAAAGAAGCCATTCTCAAAATGGATATCTACACTTCGCCGGATCCGGTGATGCTCGACGAGCGCGCGCTGTCGGAACGTCTCGGCGTCAGCCGCACGCCGATCCGCGAAGCCATCGCGATGCTGGAACAGGACGGCTTCGTCAAGACGATGCCCCGCCGCGGCATCGTGGTGGTCCGTCGCACCAAGGTCGAGATCGTCGACATGATCCGCGCCTGGGCCGCACTCGAGAGCATGGCGGCACGCCTCATCACCACGACGGCGCGCAAGAAGGACATCTCGGCGCTGCGCGACTTCTTCAAGGATTTCGGCCCCGACCGGCTGCCGCAGGATCACGTCGAGGAATATTCCAAGGCCAATATCGCCTTCCACCAGGCGCTGATCTCGCTCAGCGAATCGCCGGTGCTGGTCGACATGACCAACGACATCCTGCTGCATGTCCGCGGCTACCGGCAGCTCACGATCGGCCGCACCGACCGCACCGAAGTATCCCTGCCCGAGCATCTGGCGATCATCGAGGCGCTCGAGGAGCGCAACACCGAACTCGCCGAAAAGCGCGCGCGCGATCACACGCTGGGGCTTGCCGCCTATGTCGAGGCGCACGGCCAGGAGCTGTTCACCAAGCCTGCCGAAATCAAGGCGTCCTGATTTCCGGTTTCATGCGAGAAGCCGCCCGACTCCATCGCAACATGCAAACAACAACAATGTCACTTCAAGAAAAGAACAGGGAGAACGCGGAATGACCGCTCTGGCACAGAACATCGCTGCAGTCGAAGCCGAGCCGGAACTGACGGATGGCTTTCATCTGATCATCGACGCGCTCAAGCTGAACGGCCTCAACACGATCTACGGCGTGCCTGGCATTCCGATCACCGACTTCGGCCGCATGGCGCAGGCCGAGGGCATCCGCGTGCTCTCCTTCCGCCACGAACAGGCCGCGGGCTACGCCGCCTCGATCGCCGGCTACCTCACCAAGAAGCCCGGCGTCTGCCTCACCGTGTCGGCCCCCGGCTTCCTCAACGGTCTGACCGCTTTGGCGCATGCCACCACCAACTGCTTCCCGATGATCCTGATCTCCGGTTCTTCCGAGCGCGAGATCGTCGACCTGCAGCAGGGCGACTATGAGGAGATGGACCAGCTCGCGATCGCCAAGCCGCTGTGCAAGGCTGCGTTCCGCGTGCTGCACGCCGCCGACATCGGCATTGGCGTGGCGCGCGCGATCCGCGCTGCGGTGTCCGGCCGCCCCGGCGGCGTCTATCTCGATCTGCCCGCCAAGCTGTTCGGCCAGGTGATCGACGCCGCGGCCGGCGAGAATTCGCTGGTCAAGGTGATCGACGCGGCGCCTGCGCAGATCCCCGGCCCGGACTCGATCAAGCGCGCGCTCGACGTGCTGAAATCGGCGAAGAAGCCACTGATCATTCTCGGCAAGGGTGCGGCCTACGCGCAGGCCGACGACGCCATCAAGGCGCTGGTCGAGACCTCCGGCATTCCGTTCCTGCCGATGAGCATGGCCAAGGGCCTGTTGCCCGACACCCATCCGCAGTGCGCGGGCGCGGCACGCTCCACCGTGCTGAAAGACTCCGACGTCGTGATGCTGATCGGCGCGCGGCTCAACTGGCTTTTGTCGCACGGCAAGGGCAAGAGCTGGGGCGATAGCCCGAAGAAGTTCATCCAGATCGACATCGAGCCGAAGGAAATGGATTCCAACGTCGAGATCGTCGCGCCCGTCGTCGGCGATATCGGCTCCTGCGTCGCCGCTTTGCTCGACGGCATCGGTAAGGGCTGGACCAAGCCGGCGGCCGACTGGACATCAGCGATCACCAAGAAGCGCGACGACAACATCGCCAAGATGGCGCCGCGGCTGATGAACAACAACTCGCCGATGGACTATCACGGCGCGCTGGGCGTGCTGCGCACCATCATCGCCGAACGCCCCGACGCCATGCTGGTCAACGAAGGCGCCAACACCCTCGACCTCGCCCGCGGCATCGTCGACATGTACAAGCCGCGCAAGCGCATCGACGTCGGCACTTGGGGCATCATGGGCATCGGCATGGGCTATTGCATCGCCGCCGCGATCGAAACCGGCAAGCCGGTGCTGGCGATCGAGGGCGACTCGGCGTTCGGCTTCTCCGGCATGGAGGTCGAAACGATCTGCCGCTACAATTTGCCGGTCTGCATCGTCGTGTTCAACAATGACGGCATCTATCGCGGCACCGACGTCAATCCGACCGGCGGCGACGATGTGGCTCCCACCGTGTTCGTCAAGGGTGCGCGCTACGACAAGATGATGGAAGCCTTCGGCGGCATCGGCGTCAACGTGACCTCGCCGGACGAGTTGAAGCGCGCCGTCAACGAAGCCATGGATTGCGGCAAGCCGACGCTGATCAACGCGGTGATCGATCCCGCGGCCGGCAGCGAGTCGGGCCGCATCGGCAATCTCAATCCGCAGAGCCTGCTCAAGAAGAAGAAATAACTTCCACGGACCGACGGGGTCGCAAGGCCCCGTCCCTTTCAATCCGCGCAAGCGGCACACCACGATACGGGAGCAAGACCATGACCCAGGCGCTAAAGGGCGTTCGCATTCTCGACTTCACCCACGTCCAGTCCGGACCGACCTGCACGCAGTTACTGGCGTGGTTCGGCGCCGACGTCATCAAGGTCGAGCGACCGGGCGTTGGCGACATCACGCGCGGCCAGTTGCAGGACGTCCCCAACGTCGACAGCCTGTATTTCACCATGCTGAACCACAACAAGCGCTCGATCACGCTGGACACCAAGAACCCGAAGGGCAAGGAAGTCCTGACCGCGCTGATCAAGAACTGCGACGTGCTGGTGGAGAACTTCGGCCCCGGCGTGCTCGACCGCATGGGCTTCCCGTTCGAGAAGATCCAGGCGATCAACCCGAAGATGATCGTCGCCTCGATCAAGGGCTTCGGCCCCGGTCCCTATGAGGACTGCAAGGTGTACGAGAACGTCGCGCAGTGCACCGGCGGTGCGGCCTCGACCACCGGCTTCCGCGACGGTCTCCCCCTCGTCACCGGCGCGCAGATCGGCGACTCGGGTACCGGCCTGCACCTCGCGCTCGGCATCGTCACCGCGCTGTACCAGCGCACCGTGACGGGCCGCGGCCAGAAGGTCACCGCCGCGATGCAGGACGGCGTGCTGAACCTGTCGCGCGTCAAGCTGCGCGACCAGCAGCGCCTCGCGCATGGCCCGCTGAAGGAATACAGCCAGTTCGGCGAAGGCATTCCGTTCGGCGATGCCGTGCCGCGCGCCGGCAATGATTCCGGCGGCGGTCAGCCCGGCCGCATCCTGAAGTGCAAGGGATGGCAGACCGATCCCAACGCCTACATCTACTTCATCGCGCAGGCGCCAGTGTGGGAGAAGATCTGCGACGTCATCAACGAGCCGGAGTGGAAGACCAATCCGGAATACACCAAGCCGGCGGCGCGCCTGAAGCACCTCAATTCGATCTTCGCCCGCATCGAAGAATGGACGATGACCAAGACCAAGTTCGAGGCGATGGAAATCCTCAACAAGGACGACATCCCGTGCGGCCCGATCCTGTCGATGAAGGAACTGGCCGAAGACCAGTCGCTGCGCGCGACCGGCACCGTGGTCGAGGTCGACCATCCAGAACGCGGCAAGTACCTGTCGGTCGGCAACCCGATCAAGATGTCGGATAGCCCGACTGTGGTGGAACGTTCGCCGCTGCTCGGCGAGCACACCGACGAGATCCTGCGCCAGGTGCTCGGCTTCAGCGACCACCAGGTCGCCGAGATCCACGACTCCGGCGCGCTCGATCCGCCGCGCAAGGTGGCCGCGGAGTAAGCGGCGGGGCTGACACTCCGTTGAAGACCAGAGGCCGCCTCCGGGCGGCCTTTTTGCGTCAGCCGCTCTACCCCCTCGATCGACATTGCGAGGAGCCCTTGCGACGAAGCAATCCAACTCTTTCCGCGCTCGCGGCATCTGCATTGCCGCGTCGCGGAGCCTGTCATCGGGCCGGCGAAGCCGGACCCGGTGGCTCCTCGCAATGACGGCGGGTAGTCACGTTCAGCAGCGAACAAAATGGAACTTTGATAAGGAAAACGTATCGATCGATTTTGCACTGCAAAATCATCTTCGCTGCCATGCAAACAAAGCCCTATTCGCTGGCATCTGGTATACGTAGATTAGCCCTCAGACGACCACGGCGCCCCGGCGCCAAACCTGAGGGATGACCATGTCCAACACTGCTTCGCTCGGCTTCACGCCGTCCACCTCGCTGTTCGGCCGCCTGATGGCGCAGATCGACCGGCTCTTGATGACCAGCGCTCGTATTTCGGCCCGCAACGGCGACCTGCCCCGCTTCGGTCTCTGACCCCCGATTTTTGGCCGGCGCGCTGGCGCGCCGCCGCTACGTTTCCTCCCAGACTGGCCCCGGATTTCCGGGGCCTTTTTTTTGCGTGCGCGTGGCGCTGCCATCGACTGCGACATTTCAGCCCGCGGCCGGATTGGCACCGGGTAATCTCTTGCAGGGTGGCATATCGCATACCAAACTGGCCGAAAGGTAATGCTTCGCGCTTAGATAGAAAGCATGCCGGGGAGGAGAATGGCCGACCGCCCTGACAGGGCCGAGGCCGCAATTGCCATGATGCATGCACCCGCCCTCACATTTTCGCCGATCGGCCAAACAACCAGCTTGTCGGCTCGCCGGCCCCGCGCCACGCAGACGTGTGGCGCCCTCTGGCGACCATCCGAACCTTTGAAGGAATGCCGCCGCTCGGTCACACCGATTGAAAGTCGACGCACGATCGACGCGATCAAAACGAATGGGAGAGAAACATGAAGCTTTATGCCTCTTGTCTAGCAGTTGGCGCGGTGGCGACATGTGTCGCGGCCCTGATCACCCCGGCCCAAGCGGCCTGGGAGCCGATGCGCCCGGTGGAATTCATCATCCCGGCCGGCACCGGCGGCGGCGCCGACCAGATGGCTCGCACCATTCAGGGCATCGTCACCAAGCATAATCTGATGAAGCAGCCGCTGGTGGTGATAAACAAGTCCGGCGGCGCCGGCGGCGAAGGCTTCCTCGACGTCAAGACCGCCAACAACAACCCGCACAAGATCATCATCACGCTGTCGAACCTGTTCACGACGCCGCTGGCCACCGGCATTCCCTTCAACTGGAAGGATCTTACCCCGGTCGCGATGCTGGCACTCGACGAGTTCGTGCTCTGGGTCAATGCCGAAAAGCCCTACAAGGACGTCAAGGAATTCGTCGCCGCGGTGAAGGCCGCGCCGGCAGGCACCATCAAGATGGGCGGCACCGGCTCCAAGCAGGAAGACCAGATCATCACCGTCGCGCTGGAGAAGGCCGTGGGCAGCAAGCTGACCTACATCCCCTACAAGGGCGGCGGCGAGGTCGCGGTGCAGCTGGTCGGCAACCACGTTGACGCCACCGTCAACAACCCGATCGAGGCGGTGGCGCAGTGGCGCGGCGGCAAGGTGCGGCCGCTCTGCGTGTTCGACGAGAAGCCGATGGATTATTCCGAACCGGTCGCCGACGGCAAGACCTGGAAGGACATCCCGACCTGCAAGTCGCAGGGCCTCGACATCGAATATGTCATGCTGCGCGGCATCTTCATGTCGCCCAAGGCCACCAAGGACCAGGTCGCCTATTACGTCGACCTGTTCCAGAAGGTGCGCGCCACGCCGGAGTGGCAGGACCTGATGAAGAACGGCGCCTTCAATACCACCTTCATGACCGGCGGCGATTACACCGAATGGGTCGAGAAGGAAGAGAAGCGCCACGAGACTTTGATGAAGGAAGCCGGCTTCCTCGCCCAGAGCAACTGACGGCGCGTCGCTGACAATCGACGGACATCTCCCCGGGCCTGCAAGTGCCAGGCCCGGGGCGCCCTGTGATCGCATCCAATCTCGTCCATCAGGAGCTCTCATGACAGCGCGTCCCTCCCGCCATGCGGGCCCTTCTCACAAGGCTGTGGAGTCCGGCGTCACGCTGACGATTGGCCTGCTCGGCGCCGTCGTCGTCTATGGCAGCATCAAGGCCGGCATTGGCTGGGGTGCGGAAGGCCCGCGCGCCGGCTTCTTCCCGTTCTATGTCGGGCTATTCATCATCGTCTCCAGCGCGGTCAATCTATGGCACACGATCCGCGACGACGACGGCGCGCTGTTCGCCGAATGGGGCCAGTTGCGCCAGGTGTTCAGCGTCATGATCCCGACCGCGATCTATGTCGCGGTGCTGCCCTATAGCGGCCTGTACCTCGCCTCCATGGTGTTCATCGCCGGGTTCATGCGCTGGCTCGGCAAGTATCAATGGCCCGCCATCGCCGCGATCGCGCTCGGCATGCCGATCGTGACCTATCTGATCTTCGAACGCTGGTTCCTGGTGCCGTTGCCGAAGGGGCCGATCGAACACTGGATCGGCCTGTAACCGTCGCAATCGTCAGAAGAATTCCGGGGAATTTTCGACATGGAAGAAATCGCCAATCTGTTTGCCGGCTTTGCCGTCGCCTTGCAGCCCTTCAATATCGCAGTGATGATCCTCGGCATCGTGCTCGGCGTGGTCATCGGCGTGTTGCCCGGCCTCGGCGGCGCCAACGGCGTGGCGATCCTGCTGCCGCTGACCTTCAGCATGCCGCCGACCTCCGCCATCATCATGCTGTCATGTATCTACTGGGGCGCCCTGTTCGGCGGCGCAATCACCTCGATCCTGTTCAACATCCCCGGCGAACCGTGGTCGGTCGCGACCACCTTCGACGGCTATCCGATGGCGCAGCAGGGCAAGGCCGCCGAAGCCCTCACCGCCGCCTTCACCTCGTCCTTCGTCGGCGCGCTGTTCGCCGTCATCATGATCACGCTGGTCGCGCCGCTGGTGGCGAGCTTCGCCCTGCAATTCGGGCCGGCGGAAAAATTCGCGGTATATTTTCTGGCCTTCTGCAGTTTCGTAGGCTTGAGTAAGGAGCCGCCGTTCAAGACCATCGCCGCGATGATGATCGGCTTTGCGCTGGCCGCCGTCGGCCTCGATTCCATCACCGGCCAGTTGCGCCTGACCTTCGGCTTCACCGAAATGCTGAACGGGTTCGACTTCCTGATCGCCGTGATCGGCCTGTTCGGCTTGGGCGAAATCTTCCTGACGATGGAGGAAGGCCTCAACTTCAAGGGCGGCAAGGCCAAGATCGATTTGCGCGTCGTGCTGAAAACCTGGAAGTCGCTGCCGCGCTACTGGATGACCTCGTTGCGTTCCTGCGTGATCGGCTGCTGGATGGGCATCACGCCGGCCGGCGCCACGCCCGCGTCGTTCATGAGCTACGGCATCGCCAAGCGCGTCTCCAAGCAGGGCAAGAACTTTGGCAAGGGCGAAATCGAAGGCGTGATAGCGCCGGAAACCGCCGCGCACGCGGCCGGCACCGCGGCGCTGCTGCCGATGCTGTCGCTGGGTGTCCCCGGCTCGCCGACCGCCGCGGTGCTGCTCGGCGGGTTGCTGATCTGGGGCCTGCAGCCCGGCCCCATGCTGTTCGTCGAACAGAAGGAGTTCGTCTGGGGCCTGATCGCCTCGATGTATCTCGGCAACCTCGTCGGCCTAATCGTGGTGCTGACCTGCGTGCCGCTGTTCGCCGCCATCCTGCGGGTGCCGTTCAGCATTATCGCGCCGCTCATCCTCGTGCTGTGTGCGATCGGCGCCTATTCCGTGCACAACTCGACCTTCGACGTGGTGATGATGCTGGTGTTCGGCGTGGTCGGCTACGCGCTGAAGAAGTGCAATTACCCGCTTGCGCCGCTGGTGCTGGCGATCGTGCTCGGCGACAAGGCGGAGGAAGCGTTCCGCCAGTCGCTGCTGGGGTCGCAGGGGTCGCTCGGGATCTTCTTCTCCAACGGGCTGGTCAGCACGATCATGATCCTGGGACTCATTGCACTGTTCTGGTCGGTGATCTCGAATGGCATCGCCCGCCTGAGGCCGGCGCAGCCGCAGGCCGCGCAATAGGCTTCCCAAACCGTTCTTTGCTACTTAACAAGCGACAGGCCGGCGGCCACCACCGCCGGCTTTGTCGTTTGTGTTGCAGCACAGCAATGCGAAATTTACTGCGACAAACCGTCAAAATACTGCTTGTGCACTGGCATATCATATACCAAACTGCCGGGAGTAGAGCGCTACAAAAAACAGAATGGCGCCTCGGGAGAAACTAATGACGGATGCAGTTCACGGAGTTACTCCAGCGACCGCGCGGGTCAGTGATGCGTATCGCTGGACACAATTGGCCATCGGCGTCGGCGCGATGGTGATGATTGCGAACTATCAATACGGCTGGACGTTTTTCGTCCCCGACATCCAGAAAAAATTCGGCTGGGACCGCGCCTCGATCCAGTGGGCGTTCACCCTGTTCGTGCTGTTCGAAACCTGGCTGGTCCCGATCGAGGGCTGGTTCGTCGACAAATACGGCCCGCGGCTCGTCGTGCTGATCGGCGGAATCCTGTGCGGCATCGGCTGGGCGATCAACGCGCAGGCCGAGACGCTGAACGGCTTCTATCTCGGCATGATCGTCGCAGGCATCGGGGCCGGCGGCGTCTACGGCACCTGCGTCGGCAACGCGCTGAAGTGGTTTCCCGACAAGCGCGGCCTCGCCTCCGGCATCACCGCCGCCGGCTTCGGCGCCGGCTCCGCACTGACCGTGGCGCCGATCCAGGCGATGATCGCCGGCTCCGGCTTCCAGACCGCGTTCCTGTATTTCGGTCTCGGCCAGGGCATCGTGATCGTCATCCTCGCGTTCTTCCTGTATGCGCCGAAGGCCGGCCAGACGCCGCCCGTGACGGTGAATCCCAACGTCATCCAGACCCGCCGCAACTACACGCCGACCGAAGTGATCCGCCATCCGATCTTCTGGCTGATGTATTTCATGTTCGTCATCGTCGGCGCCGGCGGCTTGATGATCACAGCCAACCTGAAGCCGATCGCGGCTGACTGGAAAATCGACAACGTTTCGGTGACGATCATGGCCATCACGATGACGGCCGTGACCTTCGCGGCTACCATCGACCGCGTGCTCAACGGCCTGACCCGGCCGTTCTTCGGCTGGATCTCGGACAAGATCGGGCGCGAGAACACCATGTTCATCGCCTTCGGCATGGAAGGTGCCGGCATTTACGCGCTCTACGTCTGGGGCCACGATCCGCTGTGGTTCGTGCTGCTGTCGGGCTTCGTGTTCTTTGCCTGGGGAGAGATCTATTCGCTGTTCCCCTCGACCTGCACCGACACCTTCGGCTCGAAGTTCGCCACCACCAATGCCGGCCTGCTCTACACCGCGAAGGGCACCGCGGCGCTGCTGGTGCCGGTTGCGAACTACATGCAGCAGTCGTCGAACTCCTGGGACAACGTGTTCCTGATCGCCGCCGGCGCCAACATCCTGGCCTCGCTGCTCGCACTGTTCGTGCTCAAGCCGTGGCGCAAGGTCGTCGTCGCGAGAGCGCAGGCGTAACGACTGCCACGACACACCGGCAAAAGCGCCCGTTCTCCGGAACGGGCGTTTTTTTGTGCTCTGGTTGCTTCCGCGATTCCGCTGTTCGCAGTGACGCTCCCAACTCTCCCGTGTCGTCCTCGCGAAAGCGGGGACGACACGGGAAGTCCAAGCGTCACTTCTGGCATGCCAGATAATGGGAATGCCGACTCACTGTCCAACGAGCTATGCAAACCCGTTAAGTCACGGTGATCACGTCAGTAATCCTGTCCTTTAAACCGCCCTACCTCGCAGAAGCTCCGCAACATTCCCGTTGACAACTGGCATTACGTATACCAACCTGAGCAGACAAGATTGGTCCCATACCAACTCATTCTCAGGGAGGCTGCCATGAACGTCGGAGATATTCTGCGCACGAAGAGTACCCGCCTCGCCACCGTCCGCATGAATGAGACGGTCGCGATCGCCGCCCAATTGCTGCGCACCGGCAATATCAGCGCGCTGGTCGTCAAGGACGTCTGCCGCACCGAAGGCAATACGGCCGTCGGCATGTTTTCCGAACGTGACGTGGTACGCGCGGTCGCCGAGCATGGCGCGGCCGGTCTCAATCTCAAGGTCGCCAACCTGATCTCGGTGCAGCAGCTGATATCCTGCCGCTCCGCCGACACGCTCGAGCACGTCCGGCACTTGATGAACGTCAACCACATCCGCCACGTCCCGGTGATCGACGACTACACGCTGATCGGCGTCATCAGTATCCGCGATATATCGACGGCGCTGGAGCATGACAGCGTGGAAGCGAAGCACGCCGCAGTGGCGTAGCCCCTCTCACTGTCGTTCCGGGGCGCGAGCGCATCAACGCGAGCGAACCCGGAACCTCGACATGAGACGATGAACATTTCGGGATTCCGGGCCTGCGCCATCCGGCTGCGCCGTCTGCCGCATCCCGGAATGACAGCCTAGGGCAACCGCCATTCACGCATGGCGCACCGCCTGCCCTCCCGATG
This sequence comes from Tardiphaga sp. vice154, assembly GCF_007018645.1. Lineage (NCBI taxonomy): Bacteria > Pseudomonadati > Pseudomonadota > Alphaproteobacteria > Hyphomicrobiales > Nitrobacteraceae > Tardiphaga > Tardiphaga sp. vice154. Next base: position 2,414,390 of record NZ_CP041399.1, on the reverse strand, counting down.
GACATTCGCGTGCCGCGGCGGCATCCTCTCCCCAAAGAACAACGTGCGCCTCCGGCGCCGGAAAATTGGGGGAGACACCATGATCAGGACCCGCTTTACCGACCTCGTCGGCGTCGAACATCCGATCGTGCAGGGCGGCATGCAGTGGGTCGGGCGCGCCGAACTGGTCGCCGCCGTCGCCAATGCCGGCGCGCTCGGCATGATCACCGCGCTGACCCAGCCGACGCCGGAAGACCTGACGAAGGAAATCGCGCGCTGCCGCGACCTCACCGACAAGCCCTTTGGCGTCAACCTCACCATCCTGCCCTCGATCAAGCCGCCGCCCTATGCGGAATATCGCGCCGCGATCATCGAGAGCGGCATCAGGATCGTCGAGACCGCCGGCAACAAGCCGCAGGAACACGTCACCGAGTTCAAGAAGCACGACGTCATCGTCATCCACAAATGCACCAGCGTGCGCCACGCGCTGTCGGCCGAGCGGATGGGCGTCGATGCAATCTCGATCGACGGCTTCGAATGCGCCGGCCATCCCGGCGAGGACGACACGCCGGGCCTGATCCTGATCCCGGCCGCCGCCGACAGGATCAAGATTCCGATGATCGCCTCCGGCGGGTTCGGCGATGGCCGCGGCCTCGTCGCAGCGCTCGCGCTAGGGGCCGAGGGCATCAACATGGGCACCCGCTTCATGTGCACCAGGGAGAGCCCGATCCACCAGGCGGTGAAGGAGCGCATCGTCGCCAATGACGAGCGCGAGACCGATCTGATCTTCCGCACCATGCGCAACACCTCGCGCGTCGCCAGGAACGCGGTGAGCCAGCAGGTGGTGGCGCTGGAAAAACAGGGCGCCACCTTCGAGCAGGTCCGCGACCTCGTCGCCGGCTCGCGCGGCAAGCAGGTCTACGCCACCGGCGACGCCGAGGACGGCATCTGGTCCGCTGGCCAGGTGCAGGGGCTGATCCACGATATTCCCACCTGCGGCGAACTGGTGTCGCGCATCATCCGTGATGCCGAGGCCATCATCCGCTCGCGGCTGGAAGCCATGCTGTCCGGCGCGCAGCGCCAGGCCGCCGAATAACCACAGAAACGAGAATGAAGATGAAAGCCTATGTCTACGGCGCCAACGGCGCTGCGATCACCGATGTCGCCAAGCCCTCCCCCACCGGCACGCAAGTACTGGTCCGCGTCCGCGCCAATGGCCTCAACCGCGCCGACCTCGGCATGACCCGCGGCCATGTCCACGGCAGCGCCGGCGGCGCCGGCACCGTGCTCGGCATGGAATGGTCCGGCGAGGTCGCCGAACTCGGCCCGGACGCCCGGGGCGTCGAGGTCGGAGACCGCGTGATGGGCTCGGGGGCTGCCGCCTTTGCCGAGTACACGCTGGCGGATCACGGCCGGTTGTTCAAGATTCCGGCGGCGTCCAACATGAGTTTCGAACAGGCCGCCACCCTGCCCATCGCACTGACCACGATGCACAATGCGCTGATGACCAACGGCGCGCTGCAGCCCGGCCAGTCGGTGTTGATCCAGGGCGCCAGCTCCGGCGTCGGGTTGATGGCGCTGCAGATCGCCAAACTGAAGGGGGCGAAGACGGTGATCGGCTCCTCGACCAATGCGGAGCGCCGCGGCCGGCTGCGCGAATTCGGCGCCGATCTCGCGATCGACTCGAAGGACGCGGGCTGGGTCGACGAGGTGCTGAAGGCCACCCATGGTAACGGCGTCGATCTGATCGTCGACCAGATCTCGGGCCCGGTCGCCAACCAGAATTTGCAGGCGACCAAGGTGCTCGGCCGCATCGTCAATGTCGGCCGGCTCGGCGGCACGCATGGCGATTTCAACTTCGACCTGCACGCGGCGCGTCGCATCTCCTATATCGGCGTCACCTTCCGCACCCGCTCGGTGCAGGAGATCCGCGATATCTTTGACGCGGTGCGCGCCGACATCTGGCCGGCGGTGGAAGCGGGCACGCTGAAGCTGCCGATCGACAAGGTCTATCCGTTCGCCGAGATCGGCGCCGCGTTCGACCGCATGGATGCCAACCAGCATCTCGGCAAGATCGTGGTGACGCAATAGAGCCTTGCTTCACAGGTGGTATCGCGTCGGCAAGAACGCCGTGGCGATACCACCGCCTGGCCTATACGACCTTGCCGAACACCGCGCCGATCGCGGCCGTCAGGCCCATCGCGAAAGCGCCCCAGAAGGCGACGCGCAGCGTCGGACGCAGCAGGCCGGCGCCTCCCGCTTTGGCGCCGATGGCGCCGAGCAGGCACAGGAACAGCAACGCTCCGGCGAAGACGGCTGGAACCAGATAGGCGGCCGGTGCGATCAGCACCAGAAGCAGTGGCGCGGCGGCGCCGACCGTGAAGGTCGCGGCCGACGCCAGTGCGGCCTGGACCGGACGCGCCGTGCTGATCTCGGAAATGCCGAGTTCGTCGCGCGCGTGGGCGCCCAGCGCATCCTTGGTCATCAATTGTTTCGCGACGTCGCGGGCGAGACCGAGGTCGACGCCGCGCGCGACGTAGACCTGCGCCAATTCTTCCTGTTCGAACACCGGATTGGTGGAGAGTTCGAGACTCTCGCGCGCAAGGTCGGCCTTCTCGGTATCCGACTGCGAACTGACCGAGACATATTCACCGGCCGCCATCGACATCGCACCCGCGACCAGCCCGGCGACTCCGGTGAGCAGCACGTCGCTCTGGGCCGCGTTGGCCGACGCCACGCCGACGATCAGGCTCGCGGTCGAGATGATGCCGTCATTGGCCCCGAGCACGGCGGCGCGCAGCCAGCCGATGCGGGAAACGAGATGGTTCTCAGCGTGACTGCGGCTCATGGATGACCTCGTTCGCCTGCGTCAGCCGGCATGCTGATCGAATGATATCGATATTGAGCACATTCCTGGCGACCCGGGTTGACATTAATCAGATCAAGGACGCGCAGTCTTGCTAGCCTACCAGCCGAGCCCGGGCAACGTCGCGCGTCCGAGCCATCGACGTACGCGGAGAGGTTTCCATGAACGTCCAGCCTGCCGACGCCACGTCGGAGCCGCGGCATCTGCTGCAATCCCTGACATTGACCCATGCGGTGCTCTACGGCCTCGGCGTCACCATCGGGGCTGGAATTTACGTCCTGGTCGGCGCGGCGGCCGGGCGCAGCGGCATGCACGCGCCGCTGGCCTTCGTCGGCGCCGCCCTGATGATGTCCTTCACCGCTGCGTCGTTCGCCGAACTGGGCACGCGGATGCCGGTCAGCGCCAGCGAGGCGGCCTATGTGCAGTCCGCCTTCCAGCGCAACTGGCTCAGCCTGACGGTCGGGCTTCTGGTCGTGGCAGCGGCCACCGTATCGGCGGCCACCATCAGCGCCGGCAGTGCCGGCTATATTGCGGTCTTCGTGCCGCTCCCGGCGGGCTGGATCATCGCCGGCGTCGTGCTGGCGATGGGCGCGGTGGGCTGCCTCGCCACGGTGCACTCGGTGACCTTCGCCGGCCTGATGACGATCATCGAGGTGGGCGGTCTGGTCCTGATCATCATGGCCGGCATGACGCGCGGCACCGAAGTGATCGACCGGCTGCCCGAAATGTGGCCCGCGGCACGGGACGCTGCAGCCTGGGCGGGCGTGGCCGGCACCTCGCTGACCGCGGTGTTTGCGTTCATCGGCTTCGAGCATCTGGTCAACGTGGCCGAAGAGATGAAGCAGCCGGGGCGAACCCTGCCGCGCGCGCTGTTTCTGACGCTCGGCCTGACCGCGCTGATCTATGGCGCCATCGTCTGGATTGCGGTGATCGCCGTGCCACCGGCCGAGCTCGCCCGCTCAATGGCGCCGCTGGCGCTGGTATTCGAACGCCTGACTGGCTTCCCGCTGGTGACGATGAGCGCCATCGCCGTCGTGGCGACGCTGAACGGCGTGATCGTTCATGTGATCATGATCGGGCGGGTGCTCTACGGGCTGGCCAGCCAGGGCAACCTTCCGAAAATTCTCACGCAGCTCAACCCGGTCACGCGCACGCCCGTGCTGGCCACGGCGATCGGCGTCAGCGTTATCCTGATCCTGGCCCTCACCGTTCCCCTCGTCGGCCTCGCCGATTTGACGTCGCGACTGACGCTGGTGATTTTCGCCGTCGTCAATGCCGCGCTGATCCGGATCAAGCTTCGCGGCGATCCGGTGCCGGAAGGCGCGTTCACCTGCGCGCGGTGGGTGCCGTTCGCGGGCCTGATCTCCAGCATCGCCTTGCTGCTCGCCGACCAGTTCGCGGGGTGATCGCGACTATTAAACCGCAACGCGATTCCGGCATCATCGCGCGCAAATGGCGCCTTTCGAATCGCGCCGTTCCTGTTTCGGACTCATGCAAGATCAAACTTTCTTTGGGGATAGAATTTATTTCGCGTTAACGTTTCGTTGACTCTCGACACCCCTCGCAAAGTGGATTCATATCACTTCATGATTCGAGGCGGCGGGGCAGTCTTTTCGAGCATGTGCGACGATACATTCCGAGGGGACTAGAGGCATGGCGCGTTCACACGCGACGAGCGCGTGCGGCCAATCCGATTCGATCAAAGGATTGGCGCAGTCGATCGCGAAACCGGCATATCACCGGCTGCTGATTGCGGAGCCCGCGCTGCGCCGCGCCGTCCCCACCCTGATCATCGCTTTTCTCATCACCATCTTCTTCGGCGCCTTCGTGCAGGTCGTCGACCAGAGCCGGCAGAAGCAGAACGCGATGAAGCGCGATCTGTCAGCGTTGGCCGACCTGCTGGGTGAGCGCCTCGAACGTAGCGCCAGCGTGCGCCTCGACCGGCCGGGCGCCGTCGAACGGCTGCAGGCATTGCTGCCGGGCCTGATCCCCGCCTGGGGCATCGCGTCCGGCCGCCATGTCATCGTGCTCGGCGCCGACCAGAGCATTCTCGCCCGCGTGCCGATCGAAGTGCCGGTCAGCGACACGCAGCGTATTCTCGACGTGCTGAGCGTGACGCAGTCGGTCACCGCGAGCCAGCGTGCCGACGTCATCGATGTCAAGCTGCCCGGCGGCAGCCATGCGCTCGCCACCCAGCGCATCGTCAAATCGCTGCCGGGGCAACTCGTCATCATCCAGGAAAACAACGAGGCGATCTGGCGCTCGGAATCGGCGCTGTCGATCACGCTGTCGGCCACCACTGGCTTCGTCGTGCTGATCCTCGGCTTCGCGTTCCACTGGCAGTCGACCCGCGCCCGCGAAGGCGACGCCATCAACGACGCCGTGCGCGGCCGCATCGACACCGCGCTGAACCGCGGACGCTGCGGGCTGTGGGACTGGGACCTGTCGCGCGGCCGCATCTTCTGGTCGCAGTCGATGTTCACCATGCTGGGACTCGACAGCCGCAGCGACCTTCTGACGTTCGGCGAGGTCAACGCGCTGGTGAAATCCGACGACATCGACCTGTTCGCGATCGCCGACCGGCTGATCTCCTCGAAGCTCGACTATATCGACCAGACCTTCCGCATGCAGCATGCCAACGGCCACTGGATCTGGCTGCAGCTGCGCTGCGAGCTGACGCTCGGCCACAGCGAGGGCAAGGGCGACGGCGGCCAGCACCTGATCGGCATCGCCGTCGACATCACCGAGCAGAAGAGCCTCGCCGAACGCACCGTGGAAGCCGACGTGCGGCTGCGCGACGCCATCGAGACCATCCCCGAAGCCTTCGTGCTGTGGGACGCCGAGGATCGCCTGGTGCTGTGCAATTCGCACTTCCAGCGCCTGCACAAATTGCCCGACACCGCGGTGGCACCCGGCACTTCCTACGAGACCGTGCTGGAAGTGGGCTCGATGCCGGAAGTGCGCTCGCGGCTGGCCGAGAGCAGCGCGCACGCGCCGGGCGCACGCACCTTCGAGGCGCAGATCGAGAACGGCAACTGGCTGCATATCTCGGAACGCCGCACCAAGGACGGCGGCTACGTCTCGGTCGGCACCGACATCACACGCATCAAGGAGCACGAGCAGCGACTGGTCGACAAAGAGATGCGGCTGACCGCCACCGTCATCGACCTCAAGCAGTCGCAGACCGCGCTGGAGCAGCAGGCGCTCGAACTCGCCGACCTCGCGCAGAAATATTCCGACGAGAAGAACCGCGCCGAGGAAGCCAACCAGACCAAGTCGAAATTTCTGGCCAACATGAGCCACGAGCTACGCACGCCGCTCAACGCCATCATTGGTTTCTCGGAAATCATGGGCAGCGGCATGTTCGGCACGCTCGGCTCCGACAAGTACCAGGAATACTGCACCGACATTCTGACCAGCGGGCACTACCTGCTCGAAGTCATTAACGACATTCTCGACATGTCGAAGATCGAGGCTGGTCGCATGAAGCTCGACCTGGAGCCGCTCGATCTGGCGCAGACGCTGGCGGAGTCGCTGCGCGTGGTGTCGGGCCGCGCCGACGACAAGAACCTGACACTCTCCGCCGACATCCAGGAAGACACGCCGGTGGTCGCCGACCGCCGCGCCATCAAGCAGATCCTCGTCAACCTGTTGTCCAACGCGGTGAAGTTCACGCCGGATGGCGGCCGCATCACGGTACGCAGCCGCGTGCTGCGCGACTCGGTGGTGCTGATGATCGCAGATTCAGGCATCGGCATCGCGCCGCATTCGCTGCGCCGGCTCGGCCGGCCGTTCGAGCAGGTCGAGAGCCAGCTCACCAAGACCTATCACGGCTCCGGCCTGGGGCTGGCGATCGCCAAGTCGCTGACCAGCCTGCATGGCGGCACGATGAAGCTGCGCTCCCGGCTCGGCATCGGCACCGTCGTCTGCGTCTCGCTGCCCCGCCAGGGCGCGAAGAAGCCGGGCAAGGTTTCGGCGGCGGCGTAAGCCATTTCTCCACCCTCGCCCCGCAAGTGCTGGGAGAGGGAAGGAAGCGCACCGCAGCCCTACCCCTCGCCCACCACGATCATCCGGAACACCCGCCGCACTTCGCCCTGAGTTTCGCGCAACTGCGCTTCCAGCGAGGAGAAGTCCGGTGCGTCGCCGGCGCGGGTCAGGATGCGCAACAGGTCGGCGCCGGCGCTCTCCGGTTTGAACTTGCTGCTGACGCACAGCCGGAGGATCTGCGTGAGGTCGTGATACAGCCGCGCCGCCGGGCGCAGCACGTCGGCAGCCGCCGGCGGCAACACGCCGAGGCGCGCGGCATTCTCCAGCACCTGCTGAGTCGAGACGCTGAGAAGCGCAGGCGTCTCGGCGGCGTGCACCAGTTGCAGATATTGCGCGATGAATTCGATATCGACCATGCCGCCGGCGACATATTTGAGGTCCCAGATATCGCCGTCGCCCTTTTCCTCGGCGATGGCGTCGCGCATTTCGGCGACGTCGGTGGCGATCACCGCAGCGACGCGCGAGCGCGTCAGCACGTCACGGATCACACCCTCGATCCGGGCGCGGAATTCCGGCAGCGCCGAGATCACCCGCGCGCGAGTCAGCGCCATGTGCTCCCAGGTCCAGGCCTCGCTCTGCTGGTAGTCGGCGAAAGAATCGATCCGCGATGCCAGCGGACCGGCGCGGCCCGACGGGCGCAGCCGCATGTCGACATCGTACAAGACGCCGTAATTGGTCTTGATGCGGAACGCCGAGATCAGCCGCTGCGTCAGCCGCGCGAAATATTGCGAGCCGTGCAGCGGGCGCGGCCCGTCGGAGTCCGGCGCCTCGCTGTCGAAATCATAGATCAGGATCAGGTCGAGATCGGACGATGCCGTCATCTCGCGGCTGCCGAGCTTGCCCATCGCCAGGATCGCGGTCTGCTGACCCTTGACGCGGCCGTGCTGGGTGGCGAACTGATCGACCACCAGACCGTGCAGCGTATGCGCGATGCCCTCCGCAACGTCGGCAAAGGCGAGACTCGCCTGCGGCGCCGTGACCGTGCCGGACAGGATGCGGGTGCCGATCAGGAACAGGCTCTCCTGCCCGAACAATCGCAGCCGGTCGAGAAATTCCTCGTAGGAATTGGCGTCCTGCAGGGTGGCCGCTAAGCGCAGCGACAGTTCATGCTGGTCGGGCATCGCGCCGAAGAAGCGCGGATCGATCAGCCCGTCCAAGATCTGCGGCTGCCGCGCCAGCATGTCGCCGAGCCGGGGGGCGGCGCCGAGCACGAGAGCCACCAGCGCCACCAGGTCGCGGTTCTGGCTGAGTAGCGAAATGAGCCGGCCGCCGCGGTGCAGCGCCTGCAGCAGCTGGTCGAAGGCGATCAGCGCGTTGTCCGGCTCTTCGGCCTTGACGAGGCCGGCGATCAGCGCCGGGATGAAGTCGATCAGCGCCTGCCGCGTCGTCTCGATCTTCAGCACGCGGTACTCGCCGGCGGTCCAGTGCTGCAGCGTTTCCGCCACCATCAGCGGCTTCTTGAAACCGAGTTTTGCGAGATGGTCGAGCAGTCGCGGGTCGGTCGGCCCGGTGCTGTAGTCGATGTCCGGCAACTGCATGTCGCCGGCCGGGTCGCCCTCGAACAGCCGGCTGTAATGGCCCTGCACGCAATCGAGCCGCTTCAGCAATTCGCGCGCGAACGAGGCGCGGTCGGTATGGCCGAAAAAGCGCGCGAAGCGCTCCATCGCCTCGGCGCTGTCCGGCAGCGTATGGGTCTGCTCGTCGGCGACCATCTGCAAGCGGTGCTCGACGCCTCGAAGGAAGCCGTAGGCCTCGGTCAGTTCGTCGCGGGCCGCAAAGGTGATCCAGTTACTCTCCGCCAGGATCGCCAGGGCCTCGAGCGTCGGGCGCACGCGCAGTTCCGGATGCCGGCCGCCGGCGATCAATTGCTGGGTCTGCGCGAAAAACTCGATCTCGCGGATGCCGCCGCGGCCGATCTTGACGTTGTGGCCCTCGACAGAGATCTCGCTCTGGCCGCGAAAGGTCTGCATCTGCCGCTTCATGTCGTGGACGTCGGCGAGCGCGGCAAAGTCGAGATGCTTGCGCCACACGAACGGCGCGATCTCCGACAGCAGCAACGCGCCCGCTGCCTCGTCGCCGGCGCACAGCCGCGCCTTGATCATCGCCGCGCGCTCCCAGGTGCGTCCCTCGCGCTCGTAGTAGTGCAGCGCCGAGGCGGTCGAGACCGCCACCGGCGTCGAGGCCGGATCGGGGCGCAGCCGCAGATCGACGCGGAACACGTAGCCGTCGCCGGTGCGCTGCTGCAGCAGCCGCGACAGGCCCTGCGCGACGCGAACGAAGAACGGCTGGGGCTCGACGTCGGGGCCAAGCGCATGCGCCTCGAGATCGAAGAACACGATCAGGTCGATGTCGCTGGAATAGTTCAGCTCGCCGGCGCCCATCTTGCCCATCGCCAGCACGATCAACCCGCTGCCGGCTTCCGGCTGTTCGGTGTCGCGCGGCAGCAGCCGGCCGCGCGCCGCCTCCTGGCACAGCAGATAGCGCAAGGCGGATTGCACGGCGATGTCGGCGAGGTCGGTCAGCGCCCGGGTCACCCGCATCACCGGCCAGAGGCCGCCGATGTCGCACAAGGCGATCAGCAGCGCGGCCTCGGCCTTCAGCCGCCGCAGCGACTGCATCACACGCGCATCGTCGCCGCTTGCGGCAACGTCACGCGCGGTCTGCGCGATCAGCGCGGCGAGATGGGCGTCGGGTTCGCAGCGCAGCAGCCGCAGCGTACGCGCGGGATCGGCGCGGATCAGGTCGAACAGATACGGAGACGCTTCGGCAATGCCGAGCAGGATCGCGCGGGCGACGGGGAATGACACGACGGCGGCACGCAACTCTTCGGCCTGCGCCGGCTCGATGTCATCGAGCCAGGCCGCAAACCGTTGCTCGGCGGCATCGGGTGCAGACAGTTGAGGTGCGCTGACGAAATGCGCGGCCAGATGGAACTGGCCGGCATCGTCTGTCGCGGATGAATTCATGCCTGCTTCTGTGGCACATTCGATGTTTGGGCCGCAAGGCCTTCGCGGACGACGATGGGCAACACCAGCGTGGCGCGCAGGCCGGGATGGCCGTCGCCGAGTTCGAGCGCGCCACCATGCAGGGTCGCGACCGCAGACGCCAGGCTGAGGCCGAGCCCCGATCCCGGCTGGGTGCGGCTGGCCTCCAGCCGAACGAAACGCTCGACCGCGTGCTTGCGATCGGCCTCGGGAATGCCCGGCCCATGATCGGTGACGCTGAGCCGCACCTCGTCGCCGTCGCGCTGCGCCTCGATCAGAATTTCATGCGCGCCGGGAACCGGAGCCGAATTGGTACCGGGCGGCTGGGCGGCATCCGGCCGGCCGTATTTGATGGCATTCTCGACCAGATTGGCGAGCGCCTGACTGACCAGTTCGCGGTTGCCATGCAGCCGCGCCGGCGACGCCTTGACGTTCAGCGTCAGCCCGGAATCCTCGGCCAGTGGCTCGTAGAGTTCCTGAATGCCTTCGGCGACTTCGGCGACGTCGAAATCGTCCATGTTTCCACGCGCCTGGCCGGACTCGGCGCGCGCGATCATCAGCAGCGCGTTGAAGGTGCGGATCAGCCCGTCGGACTCCTCGATGGTACGCTCCAGCGCCGCGCGGTATTCCGCCTCGTTGCCGGACCGCGCCAGCGCCTCCTCGGCGCGGTTTCGCAACCGCGTCAGCGGCGTCTTCAGATCATGCGCGATGTTATCGGAGACTTCCTTCAGCCCGGTCATCAGCGTCTCGATCCGCGCCAGCATCGCGTTGAGGTTTTCAGCCAGCCGGTCGAGCTCGTCGCCGGAGCGCCCTACCGGCAGCCGGCCGGACAGGTCGCCGGCCATGATGCCCTGCGTGGTGGCGGTCATGGCGTCGATCCGGCGCAGCACGCGGCGCGCCACGAAGATACCGCCGCCCAGGCCCAGCACGACGACGATCAGCACCGACCATTGCGCGGCATTGGCGACGATGCCGAACAGCCGCCGCCGTTCCTCAAGGTCGTGACCGATCAAGAGCCGAAAGCCGCTGCTCAATTGTTCGACCCGCACCAAAGCGTGGTGGTTCATCGTCTCCTGGTCGTCGAGCCGGCGGTACATCGTTTCGGACCAGCCGGTCGAGGCCATCACGCCCGGCTCCAGCGAGGCGACATTGCCGGCGATCGACTGCCCGGCCGGCGTGGTGACCAGATAGAGATTGGCGCCGGGCCGTAGCGCGCGGTTCTCGATCGCGAACACGATACCGCGCAGGCCGCGGCGGCCGAACAGGTCGCTGAGCTCGCTGATCTCCGCATCGACCGTGGTGGTGATCTGCTCATTGATCAGCCGCCGCGTGTTCCAGGCAAAATAGCCCAGCAGCGACGCCGCAAACAGCGCGAACAGCAGCAGATAGGCCAGCGTCAGGCGAAACGCCGTGGTGCGAATGAGTTTACCGAATGCCGTCACGAACAACTCTCAGGGACTATGCGGCCGGCGGCGCCGGGCGCTCGGTCATACTACCAGCCGGCCGCTGCAACCGACAGGGCGGGATTATGAGAGGTTGGTAATGTGCGGCCGAGCCGGTGATGGGTTAAAGCGGACGCCCAGACTGTCCGCACATCGGACAGCTAAGCGGAGCGCTCCGCGATCACCACCTGATACATGCCGTTGAAGCGCGTGCGCTTGCTCCAGCGGAAGCCGCCCGCGACCGGTCCGGCGTATTGCTCGATCTCCTTCGACCACATCGCCAGCGCAAACGGTTCGAGCCAGGTGAACACCTGATGCATTAGCGGTTTCAGCGGATGCCAGCGGTTCGGCTTGTGATAATCGACGAAGATGACCCGCCCCCCTGGCCTCACCAGCTTCAGCATCGCCGGGACGATCTGCAGCTTGACGTCGTCGGGCACCTCATGGAGCAGGAAGAAGCACGTCACGACGTCGAACTCCCTTTGCTCGGGGTCGGCGGCATCGCCGCGCGCGACATTGGCTTGCGACAGGCCCAGCAGCTTGTCGCGCGTCAGCTCGACCTGCAGCGGTGCGATATCGCGCACTTCAAGACGGCCGCGGCGGCCGATCTGTTCGGCGATCTGGCGGGAGAAGTTGCCGTAGACGGCTGCCGGCTGGAAAATCCGGTCGCCGGGCTTCACCGCCGCCAGCACGTCGTCGATCAGGCGCTGCGCGTTGCCCCACAGAATGGCCTGAACCACGACTTGCCGATCGAGGATATGGGTGAGCCACGGCGTCAGATAGGCCCAGGTGTAGACATCGCGCAGATAGGCGGGAACAGGCTTGGCGGCCAGTTCTCCGGAAGTGATATCAAGCACGTCTAGGTCCCCCTGGGGAATGGATAGGATGGCAAGGCCGTTCAAAATCCGATGCCCAGCAGGACGACGGCCGTCGCCAGCGTCAGCACGGCAGCGACGCCGTACGTCATCAGTCGCAGTATGGAGAGAGGGCCGGCGCGCATGTCCTTGAGGGTCAGGAATATCCGCTCCGCGCCATGCCAGAAGAACAGCGCGATCACCGCCAGCAGCACGAGCTTGGCGAACGGATTCTGCGCGAATGCCAATACGTGGTCATAGTCCGCAAAATTGGCTGGCAGTCCCCAGCCGCGCGGCATCATGAATCCGGTGATGACGATCAGCGCCGGGCCGAACAGCGCCGACAGCATGCCGCCGGCGCCGAACAGCAGCCAGAACACCGGGGCGTTGGTACGTTTCGGCGCGGGCCGAACAAGGGTGGTCTGTTTCACGACAGCGCTCCGATGATGATGACCACGACAAGCAGGCCGATCGAACAGGCGACCGCGAAAGCCAGTGCCACCGCGGTCATGGTCGATGGCGCAACGAGGTGGCCGCCGAGGATCAGTTTCGGCATCGTCTTCGGCAGGATCTGGAACCAGGTCATGACATGCCAGAGCATCACGGCGAGCAGCACCAGATGCAGCAGCAACGCGCCATTGCTGGTGGCCCACTGGCGATAGGCCTCAAAGGCCGCGGGGCCGCGCCACAGACAGACGAGGCCTGCGAGCAGGATCGCGCCATAAAGTGCGACGCCGACGCCGGTCAGTTCGCGCAGCGTATAGGCGCGATAGGGCTTCTGCGCCCACCAGTTACGCGGCTGGACGCGGTGATACGGACGACGCTCGCTCATGACGGGGCTCCCGATCGCACCGCGTGCAGGAAGAAGTCGAGCGCGCTGTTGGTCTTGTTCTGGTTGACGGCATTGGCGGGATCGACCGACTTCGGGCAGACGTCCGAGCAGATGCCGACCGCGGTGCACGACCACACGCCGTCCTCGCCATGGATCTGGTCGAGCCGCAACTGCTTGCCGCCGTCGCGCGAGTCGCTGTTGTAGCGTTGCAGCATGGCCATCGCGCCCGGCCCGATGAAGTCGGGATTGGCGCCGAATTGCGGGCACGCCGCGTAGCACAGCATGCAGTTGATGCAGTCGCTGAAGGATTCATAGGCAGCCATCTGCGCCGGCGTCTGCAGATAGGCGCCGTCCTCGATCCGCTTCTCGGCCTTCGGAATGATGAAGGGATAGATGCTCTCGATCTTCTTGACGAAATCGCCGACCGACACCACGAGGTCGCGCTCGATCGGGAAGTTCTGCAACGGCTCGACGGTCGCCACGCCGCCGGGCAGATCGCGCACGAAGGTGTTGCAGGCCAGCATCGGCTCGCCGTTCACCATCATGCCGCAGCTGCCGCAGATCGCCATCCGGCACGACCAGCGGAACGACAGCGTGCCGTCCTGGGTGTCCTTGATGGTCTGCAGCGCCTGCAGCACCGACATGTCGTCGGTGTACGGCACCTTGTAGCTGACGAACACCGGCTCCTCGTCGGAGGCCGGACGATAGCGCAGCACGCGCAGTTCGATCGTCTTGGTGGGGGTGATGGTGTCAGACATTCGCAGCGTCCTTGGAATCGGGGGCGCGCGGCGCGTTTACAGGCACTCCCTTTTGTGCAGCTTCTTCGTGCTCGCCGGCCGCGCCATAGGCGCGCTGCCCGGGCGGCGACTTGGTGATCTTCACCGCCTGGTAGGTGATCGCGGGCGCGGCATCGCCTTGATAGTGCGCCAGGCTGTGGCGCAGGAAGTTGGCGTCGTCGCGCGTCTCATAGCCGTCGAGCCGCTGGTGCGCGCCGCGTGACTCGGTGCGGGCCACCGCCGAATGCGCCATCGCCTGCGCGACGTCGAGCTGGAAGCCGAGTTCGATGGCGGTCACCCAGTCGGTATTCCAGGCGCGCGACTTGTCTTCCAGCGTGACGCCGGCATAGCGTTGCTTGAGTTCGCCGAGCTTGTCGCAGGTCTCCTGCATTTCCGGCCCGAGCCGATAGATGCCGCAGCCCTTCTCCATGCTGGCGCCCATTTCGGCGCGCAGCTTCGCGTGATGCTCGCCCTGCCCCTTCTGGTCGAGCAGCGCCAAGGCCTTGGCCTCGACGGCTCCGGCGAGATCGGAGCGGCGCGCCGCCGAGCTGCCGCGCGCAAAGAGCGCGGCCTGTTCGCCGGCGACGCGGCCGAACACGGAGAGTTCGGCCAGCGAGTTGGAGCCGAGCCGGTTGGCGCCGTGAATGCCGACGCTGGAGCATTCGCCGGCGGCATACAGCCCGGCCAGCGGCGAGGCGGTGTTGATGTCGACCTCGATGCCGCCCATCGTGTAGTGCACGGCCGGGCGCACCGGGATCGGCGCCTCCGCCGGATCGACGCCCATGAATTTCTCCGCCAGTTCGGCGATCAGCGGCAGCCGCTCCAGAATCTTGGCGCGGCCGAGATGGCGCAGGTCCAGCATCACCGCTTCGCCCTGCGGCGTCGTCACGGTGTTGCCCTTGCGCTGCTCGTGCCAGAACGCCTGGCTGAGCCGGTCGCGCGGGCCGAGCTCCATATATTTGTTACGCGGCTTGGGATCCGCCGGCCCGAGGCCGTAATCCTCAAGATAGCGCCGGCCGTCCTTGTTGAGCAGGAAGCCGCCCTCGCCTCGGCACGCCTCGGTAATGAGAATGCCGGTGCCCGGCAGGCAGGTCGGGTGATACTGCACGAACTCCATGTCGCGCAGCGGCACGCCGTGGCGATAGGCCATCGCCATGCCGTCGCCGGTGACGATGCCGCCATTGGTGTTCTGCCGGAACGCACGCCCTGCCCCGCCCGTGGCGACGACGACCGCGCGGGCATGGATGGTAGTGAATTCACCGGTCGCCAGCGACAGCATCACAGCGCCGTGGATGCGGCCGTCCTCCACCAGAAGATCGACGCAGAAGAATTCGTCGAACCGCTTGATCGAGGGAAACCGCGTCGAGGTCTGGAACAGGGTGTGCAGGATGTGGAAGCCGCTGCGATCGGCGGCGAACCAGGTGCGCTCTATCTTCATGCCGCCGAACGCACGGACATTGATATTACCGTCCGGCTTTCGGCTCCACGGGCAGCCCCAATGTTCGAGCTGCACCATCTCGCGCGTGCAATGCTCGACGAAGTACTCGACAACGTCCTGCTCGCACAGCCAGTCGCCGCCGGAAACGGTGTCGTTGAAATGATTGTCGAGCGTGTCGTGGGCTTGCACCACGCCGGCCGAGCCGCCCTCCGCCGCCACCGTGTGGCTGCGCATCGGATACACTTTGGAGACCAGCGCGACGGTCAGTTCGGGCGCGGATTCGGCCGCGGCGATCGCCGCCCGCAGGCCGGCGCCGCCGGCGCCGAGGATCAGGACATCGGCGTCAAAATGGTGCATTTGTCTTCCGATCGATGAGAACGCAGGGCCGGCGCGGCGCCGGCAGGGGAATTGCCCGGCAAGAGGTATCCGGCATGATGTGGCAGGTACCGTCGCTCGCGCCCGAAGGCTGGAACGACTCGTGGTCACCACGCGAGGAGTGCACGTTCATCTGGTTCCTGTAGCGTCGGAATGTCTGCTGCCCTGCACAATCATAAGCACGCTAGCGGTCATGCCGATTGATCTCGCTCAACACGCCGCGCATGACGCATTAGGGGAACGCGGCCTGACGCCCGGCGTTTGCCTGAAGCCTGCGCGTTCGTCGGCAGCCATCGCCGCGCCGTAGACCACGATCGCCGCCAATGGTTGAATGCTTTCAGGAGAATCCACGATGAAGCGCGTCACCACAGCCCTGGTTCTGGGCCTTTCGCTGGGAGCGGCCCTGCCCGCGGAGGCCAGGGACACGCCGCTGGCCGGCTATCGCTGGAAGAATCGCGTGCTGGTGGTGGTGGCGCCGAGCCGCCAGGACGGCAATCTGGTCGCGCAGCGCCGCATCTTCGAGCAGAATGCAAAGGGCATGGCAGAGCGCCAGATCGTGCTGATCGAAGCCGCCGGCGACGACGAGCGCGCGCGCGGAATTCGCGCTCAGCTCGGCGCAGACGACAAGGCGTTTAAAGTTTTGCTGGTCGGCAAGGATGGCAACACGGCGGCATCCTCGACAAAGCCGTTCAGCGCCGCGGAATTGTTCGGGAAGGTAGACGCCATGCCAATGCGCCGCGACGAGATGCGGCGCTAGAACGGCTTTGGTGGCAAGATAGCCGCGTCAGACCAGCGCGGCTTCAATACAGGCGACGCCCTACTTCACGCCGTCCCGGATCATATAGCCCGCGCCGCGGATGGTGTGCAGCAGCGGGCGTTCAAAACCCTTGTCGATCTTGCTGCGCAGCCGCGAGATGTGAACGTCGATGACGTTGGTCTGCGGGTCGAAATGATAGTCCCAGACGTTCTCCAGCAGCATGGTGCGGGTCACGACCTGGCCGGCGTGCTTCATCAGATATTCGAGCAACCGGAACTCGCGCGGCTGCAGCGTCAGTTCTTCGGTGCCGCGGGTGACGCGATGCGACAGGCGGTCGAGTTCGAGGTCGCCGACGCGGTAGCTGGTCTCTTCGGTGGGGCCGCCATTGCGCCGTGACAGCACCTCGACGCGCGCCAGCAGCTCGGCAAAGGCATAGGGCTTCGGCAGGTAGTCATCGCCGCCGGCGCGCAGGCCCTTGATGCGGTCATCGACCTGGCCGAGCGCCGACAGGATCAGCGCCGGGGTGTGATTGCCCTTCTCGCGCAAGCCGCCGATCACCGACAGCCCGTCGCGCTTGGGCAGCATGCGATCGACCACCAGCACGTCGTAGTCACCGCTGTCGGCCAGCGCAAAGCCTTCGTCGCCATCGCTGGCGTGGTCGGCGATGTGGCCGACCTCGCGAAACGCCTTGACCAGGTAGTCGGCGGATTCGCGGTCGTCTTCGATGATGAGCAATCGCATCTGGCGAGGGGATTCCGTTGCGGTGTCAGGCGGTGTCTTGGACAACTCGGTCAACATGGCGCGCACCGGGCTTTCATGCAAGGCGGCGGGATGCCTCTTGCGTCGTCCCGCAAACGAGGAAGGAAACAGGCGGTGAAGCTGGGGGAAACTTCACCGCCCGCTGATGCCTTCCGCACGAAGGGGGCGCTTCGCGCGGAAGGGGTTGGACGGGAACGAGCTTGTGGCCCGCTCCCTGGGAAAGTGCCGTCGGCGGGGGCGACATGCGTCCGGCACTCTCCGTTAGTGATGCCTAATTCGGATCAGCCTTTGGCGAGCGGGACCGCGACGAAGCGCGAGGAACCGCCGGAGCGAACCCGGATCAGCACGCTGTTCTTGTTGTCGTTACGCGCGGCGACGATCGCCTCGCGCACGTCACCGGGGCTGGTGACATTCTTGCCGGCGACTTCGAGAATGACGTCGCCTTCCTTGAAGCCACGCTCCGCCGCGGGGCTCTTCGGATCGACCTCGGTCACCACGACGCCATCGCGGCCGGCGCCGGCGACACTGCTCGACGGGGCCACCGTCAGGCCGAGCCGCGGCTCATTGGTGCCGCGGGACGAGTTGCCGCGATCGCCCTGGTCGAGATCGGCCTTGGCTTCCACCGTGTTCGGCAGCTGGCCCAGCGTCAGGGTCAGAACCTTGTCCTGGCCCTTCTGCAGCACGTTGATCTTGACCGAATTGCCCGGCGCGAAGCCGCCGATGGTGCGGGCGAGTTCACGGGCATCCTTGACCGGGGTGCCATTCACCGCGGTGATGACGTCACCCGACTGGATGCCGGCCTTCGCCGCCGGACCATCGGCCTGCGGCTCCGCCACCAGCGCGCCTTCGGCCTTCTTCAGGCCGAGGCTGTCGGCGATGTCCTGCGTCACCGGCTGGATCTGCACGCCGATCCAGCCGCGGCTGACGCTGCCCTTGTCCTTGAGCTGGGTGATCACTGTCTGCACGGTGGAGGCGGGAATCGAGAACGCGATGCCGACGCTGCCGCCGGACGGCGAGTAGATCGCCGTGTTGACGCCCATCACTTCGCCGGAGGTGTCGAACGCGGGGCCGCCGGAATTGCCCTTGTTCACCGCGGCGTCGATCTGGATGAAATCATCATACGGGCCGGAGCCGATGTCGCGACCACTGGCCGAGACGATGCCGGAGGTCACGGTGCCGCCGAGGCCGAACGGATTGCCGACCGCCAGTACCCAGTCGCCGATCCGCGGCTTGGTTTCCGACAATTTGGCGAACGGGAAGTTGCTGCCGCCCTCGACCTTGATCAGCGCGAGGTCGGTGCGCGGGTCGGTGCCGATCACCTTGGCGGTGTAGGTCTGGCCGCCATCGGTGGTGACCTCGACCTTGTCGGCGCCGTCGACGACATGGTTGTTGGTCACGGCAAAGCCGTCCGCCGAGACGAAGAAGCCGGAGCCCTGGCCGCTGACGACACCGCCACGGCCGCCGCCGCGCGGGGCGCCGCGCATACCCGGCGGCATGCCGTCCTGGCCGAAGCGCTTGAAGAAACGCTCCATCGGCGAACCCGGCTGGAACGGCGAATCCTCATTGCCGCCATTGCCGTCCTCGCGCGACGACACCTTCTCCTTCATGTTGACCTTGACCGAGATCACCGACGGTTTGACGCGCTCGACGATGTCGGCAAAGCCGACCGGAGCCGCAGCCTGCGCCTTGACCTGCTTGTCGACCTGCGCATGCGCTGCGGTCGAAAAGACGTCGTGCGGCGCCGGGCTCAGGCCATAGGCGGCAACGCCGAGGCCGGCCACCACGGAGGCCATCAGCGCAATTTTTCGCGCAGCGAACAGCGGGCGGCGGACCGGCTTGTAGGAAGGCATCTGGTTGAAATCGGGCGTCTGGTCGGTCATCGAAAATCTCCGGATAGAAGGTGCGGGGGGCAAGGGCACCGTGTGATCCGAAGATGGGACTTGCCACCTTACCGCGCACTGGCGAGGGCATTAAGCTTTGGTAATGCAGCGCGGCAGGCGTGCGGCGGGAGGTCGCAGACGCTCCCGCCGGAATTCCTGATTTCCGTGCGGGAAGCAGATTTTCGCAGGCTGATCTCGCAAGACTAGCTGCGCAGCCCCGGTGCTTCCTGGCCGCTCCTAGCTACATATTCCGTATACCCACCGCCGTACTGGTGGATGCCGTCGGGCGTCAGCTCCAGCACGCGGTTGGAGAGGGCGGCGAGGAAGTGGCGGTCATGCGAGACGAACAGCATGGTGCCCTCATATTGCGACAACGCCGTGATCAGCATTTCCTTGGTGGCGAGATCGAGATGGTTGGTCGGCTCGTCGAGCACCAGAAAATTCGGCGGATCGAACAGCATCAGCGCCATCACAAGCCGCGCCTTCTCGCCGCCTGACAATACGCGGCAGCGCTTCTCGACGTCGTCGCCGGAAAAGCCGAAGCAGCCGGCCAGCGCACGCAAGGAGCCCTGCCCGGCCTGCGGAAACGCATCTTCCAGCGACTGGAACACGGTGCGCTCGCCGTCCAGCAGCTCCATGGCGTGCTGCGCGAAATAGCCCATCTTGACGCTGCCGCCGAGCGCCACCTGGCCGTCATCGGGCACGGTCGTCCCGGTCACCAGCTTCAACAGCGTCGACTTGCCGGCACCGTTGATCCCCATCACCGCCCAGCGCTCGCGGCGGCGGATCGAGAAGTCCAGTCCTTCATAAATCGTGCGGCTACCATAGCCCTTGTGGACGTTCTTCAGGCTGACGACGTCCTCGCCAGAGCGCGGCGCCGGCAGGAAGTCGAACGACACCGCCTGCCGTCGCTTCGGCGGCACCACGCGCTCGATCTTGTCGAGCTTCTTGACGCGGCTCTGCACCTGGGCGGCATGGGAGGCGCGCGCCTTGAAGCGCTCGATGAAGGAGATCTCCTTCGCCAGCATCGCCTGCTGGCGCTCAAACTGCGCCTGCTGCTGCTTTTCGGCCAGCGCGCGCTGCTGCTCGTAGAACTCGTAGTTGCCGCCATAGGTGGTCAGCCCGCCGCCGTCGATCTCGACCACCTTGTTGATGATGCGGTTGATGAACTCGCGGTCATGCGAGGTCATCAAGAGCGCGCCTTCATAACCTTTCAGGAACTGTTCGAGCCAGATCAGGCTTTCGAGATCGAGATGGTTGGAAGGCTCGTCGAGCAGCATCACGTCGGGCCGCCGCAGCAGGATCTGCGCCAGCGCCACACGCATCTTCCAGCCGCCGGACAATTTGCCGACGTCGCCGTCCATCATCTCCTGGCTGAACGAAAGACCCGACAACACTTCGCGGGCGCGGCCTTCCAGCGCATAGCCATCGAGCTCCTCGAAGCGCGCCTGCACCTCGCCGTAGCGTTCGATGATGGCGTCCATCTCGTCGATCCTGTCGGGATCGCCCATCGCCGTTTCCAGCGCCTTCAGCTCGGTGGCGACCTCGCTGACCGGGCCCACGCCGTTCATCACCTCGGCGACCGCGCTGCGGCCTTCCATCTCGCCGACGTCCTGGCTGAAATAGCCGATCGAGACATTGCGCTCGACCACGACCTGGCCCTCGTCGGGCAGCTCGCGGCCGGTAATCATGCGGAACAAAGTGGTCTTGCCGGCGCCGTTGGGGCCGACCAGCCCGATCTTCTCGCCCTTCAGCAGTGCCGCGGAGGCCTCGATGAACAGGATCTGATGGCCATTCTGCTTGGAGATATTGTCGAGACGGATCATATGGGGGCGTGCCTTGGCGGTATTCGGGAGAAGGTTTGGGCCGCCTTATGGCACATTGCGGCTGCGAAGGGGGATCAGATTGGTGGCAGCCCCCGGCGCGCGGCGCGGGATCAGGGCTTGTCGGCGCCCGACCCGGCCAGCACCCGCTCCAGGCGGGCTTCCTCGTCGGCGGTGAGCGTCAGCGGCGTCATGGAAAGCGTGCCTTGGGGGTCGGGCCGGGACAGCGTTCGGCCGCCTTATGGCACAGGATAGCCGCTGCCTCGCCTGCGAGCGCGCCCGAATGGCCGATCCTTCACACCATCGGCCATGAGTACGTTCGCTTGTCCGCCAGAGGCGCACAGCACGCAGCCAAGGAGCTTTCTTCCCAGCTTGGCTGAGATTATCGGTTGAATGACGGCTGCTTTTTTCACACCCAAGGGTCGCAGAATGCCGCAACGTATTGACCTGCTCGCCGCGATCGCCAGCATGGCAGCAGAGGCCGCACCGGACAGGATAGCGCGGATCGCCATCGACGGCGTCGACGGCGCAGGGAAGACAACCTTTGCAGACGAGCTTGCCGATATCGTGCGCGATCTAGACAGGCCCGTCATCAGGGCGTCCGTCGATCGCTTTCACAACCCGAAGGAGGTTCGCTATGCGCAAGGCAGGCAGTCCCCGATCGGATTTTTCGAGGATTCGTATAACTATACTTTATTGAAGCAATATCTTCTGACCCCGCTCGGTCCCAGCGGCAGCGGCCGATACTGCGTCGCGGCGTTCGATCTCCACTCTGACACAGGCGTCCCATTCGCCGCGCAGGACGCTCCTCCTGGATCGATTCTGTTACTGGACGGCATCTTTCTGCATCGGCCGGAGTTACGCCGCTGTTGGGACGCGTCGATCTTCCTGCGTGTCGATTTTGCGGTCTCAATTGCACGCAACGCGATCAGGGACGGCACCTCCCCGGATCCGTTGGCCGCCTCCAATCGTAGATACGTGGAAGGGCAAAGGATCTATTTGAGCACATGCGCGCCGGAGACCCATGCCACCGTGGTCGTGGACAACAACGATCTTGCAGCGCCCGCGATCGTAGATCCAGCATCCAGGGAGCGTGGTGCGACCTAGGACTGCTTTTCCGCCTCGCCGCCCAGCACCCGCTCCAGGCGGGCTTCCTCGTCGGCGGTGAGCGTCAGCGGCGTACCGTCGGCGCCGGTCTCGACCACGGGGCGGCGCCGGTAGCTGCGCCACAGCGCCACGCCGCCACCCAGCAGCAGCACCGGGGTCAGCAGCCACAGCAACAGCGTCTGCAGTTCGAAGCGCGGCTTCAGCAACACGAACTCGCCGTAGCGCGCGACCAGGAAATCCATCACCTGGCTGTTGCTGTCACCGGCGGTGATCCGCTCGCGTACCAGCAGGCGCAGGTCGCGCGCCAAAGGCGCATCGGAATCGTCGATCGACTGGTTCTGGCACACCATGCAGCGCAGCTCGCGCGACAATTCGCGGGCGCGGGATTCCTGCGCGGGATTGGCGAGGATCTCGTCGGGCTGCACGGCGTAAGCGGGGGCCGCGAACGCGATGGATAGCAACAGCAGGACTTGACAAAAATATCGCATAATGCGATTTTTCTGCCCATGCCTTCGGTCGTCTTTGAGCCGCCCGCGAGACGGCAATGGATGAAGCTGCCCCAGCAGTTGCGCGAGCGCATTCTGGCCAAGCTCGAGGTTTTTGCGCGAACCGGACAAGGCGACGTGAAAAAGCTGAAAGGACAAGATGGTGCACGGCTCCGGGTGGGAGATTATCGCGTCATCTTCTATCAGGAATTCGACGAGATTGTTGTCATTGCCGTTGGCCATCGACGAGAAATTTACGACTGAGGTGAAGCAATGAAAGTCGAATTCAGGAAAACGCCCTCCGGCGAGGTCGCGATCATTCCCCGCGCGGAGTACGAGCGCCTGATGGTCCTGTCGAACGAAGCCGAGGAGGACATCGGGACCGCAAGGCTCGTTGCGAAGGCGAAGCGGGACAAGGGAGTGCGCCTGCCGCTTTCGGTCGTTCAGCAATTGGCCAATGGCGAGAACCCGATCCGGGTGCTGCGGCAGTTTCGCGGCATGACGCAGGCTGATCTGGCCACCGCCGAAGGCGTGCAGATCACGCAGAACTATCTGTCCGACCTCGAAACCGGCAAGCGGAAAGGCCCGATCGCCCTGCATCGTAAACTCGCGAAGGCGCTCGACGTGCCGCTGGATTGTCTGGATCCCATTGCAGTCACCGACCAAGAGGCAGAGCCGGAACGTTTTGCTCGCCGCAAATCAGTGATCGCGGGCATGAAGCGGTTGCGAGGGCAGCGCTGACTCTCACTCCGCCGGCTGCAGCGCGCGCGAGGCTTTCGCGGGCTTCGGCGCGCCGACGCGCAGGCGGCGATCCGACAGCGACAGCAGCCCGCCGAACGCCATCAGCAGCGGGCCGAACCAGATCAACAGCACCATCGGCTTGTGATAGATCCGAACCGCAAGGCCGCCATCGGCCGCGGTATCGCCGAGCGAGATGTAGATCTGGCTGAAGCCGCGCGACAGCAGCGCTGCTTCGGTGGTCGAGGATTGCCGCGCGGTAAAGTTGCGCTTCGACGGCGACAGCGTGCCGATTACGTCGCCGTTCAGCCGAATCGTGAAATGCGCCAGCATCTCCTGGAAATTCTCGGCGCGCCGTTGCGTGATGTCGTCGAGCCGCAACTCATAGCCGGCGAGTTTCGCGGTGTCGGTCGGCTTCAGCGTGCCGATATATTCGCTGTTCCAGGTCGTTTCGCAGACGATGCCGATCAACGCCACGCCAACCCCGGCATGGGCGAAGGCCGTGCCCCAGGTCGAGCGCGGCAGGCCGCGGGCGCGGCGCCATGTCGTGCCGAGGGGCGCCCGGAACAGGCTGACGCGCTCGGCGATATCGGTGACGGCGCCGGCGATCACGAATACCGCAAGGCCGATCGCCAGCGGCGCCAGCGCCGCGCCGCCCGAGGTCCAGGCCCACACCATCGCCACCGCGACGAGGGCGGCGATGCCGGCGGCCATCAGCCGCTGCGCGACGCCGGCGAGATCGCCGCGCTTCCACGCCAGCAGCGGCCCAAACGGCACCGCCAATAGCAGCGGCACGAACAGCGGGCCGAAGGTCAGGTTGAAGAACGGCGCGCCGACCGAGATCTTGGCGCCGGTGATCATCTCCAGCGCCAGCGGATACAGCGTGCCGACGAACACCGTGGCGCAGGCAGTGGTGAGGAACAGGTTGTTCAGCACCAATGCGCCCTCGCGCGAGATCGGCGCGAACAGTCCGCCCTGCTTCAGCGCGTGCGCCCGCCACATGTACAGCATCAGGCTGCCGCCGATGAAGAAGCACAGGATCATCAGGATGAACACGCCGCGCGTCGGATCGGTGGCAAAAGCATGCACCGAGGTCAGCACGCCGGAGCGCACCAGGAAAGTGCCGAGCAGCGACAGCGAGAACGTCAGGATCGCCAGCAAGATGGTCCAGACCTTGAGCGCATTGCGCTTCTCCATCACCACCGCGGAATGCAGCAGCGCGGTGCCGGCCAGCCACGGCATCAAGGAGGCGTTCTCGACCGGGTCCCAGAACCACCAGCCGCCCCAGCCGAGTTCATAATAGGCCCAGTACGAGCCCATCGCGATGCCGAGCGTGAGGAACACCCACGCCACCAGCGTCCACGGCCGCACCCAGCGCGCCCAGGCGGCGTCGATGCGGCCTTCCATCAAAGCGGCGACGGCGAAGGAGAACGAGATCGAGAAGCCGACATAGCCGAGATAGAGCATCGGCGGATGCACCGCGAGGCCGATATCCTGCAGCACCGGATTGAGGTCGCGGCCCTCGATCGGCGGATTGGCTAGGCGCAAAAACGGGTTCGAGGTCATCAGGATGAACAGATAGAACGCGCTGGCGATCCAGCCCTGCACTGCCAGCACATTGGCGCGCAGCGTCAGCGGCAGGTTGTTGCCGAAGGCGGCGACGAGGCCGCCGAACAGCGCCAGGATCGAGACCCACAGCAGCATCGAGCCTTCGTGGTTCCCCCATACGCCGGTGATCTTGTAGAGCAGCGGCTTTGACGAATGCGAGTTCTCGACGACGTTGGCGACGGAGAAATCCGACGTGATGTACAGCGCCGTCAGCGCGGCGAACGACAGCCCGACGAACAGCAGCTGCGCCAGCGCGGTCGAGCGGCCGACGTTCATCAGCGCGGGATCGCGCAATTGCGTGCCGAGGATCGGCACCGTCGACTGGATCAGCGCCAGCGCCAGCGCCAGCACCAATGCGTAGTGACCTGCTTCGGCGATCATCGCGTGATACTCGCAGGCGCGTTCGGCGCGCTCGTCGCGACCGGCTTGCCGCCCTCGCCTTCCTGCCACCTTCCCTGCTTCTTCAGCGCGTCGGCGACTTCCTTCGGCATGTAGTTCTCGTCATGCTTGGCCAGCACGGTATCGGCCCTGAACACACCGGACGCATCCAGCGCGCCTTCGGTGACCACGCCCTGCCCCTCGCGGAACAGGTCGGGCAGGATGCCCTTGTAGGTCACCGGCAACGTCGCGCCGCCGTCCGACACCTTGAAACTGATCGCCAGATTGTCGCCGCGCACCAGGGAGCCCTGCTCGACCATGCCGCCGAGCCGGAAGCGCTTGCCGACCGGCGGCTGCTTTTCCATCGCCATGGTCGGCGTCGAGAAGAACACGATGGAGGAACTGAGCGCGTTGAGCACCAGCCCGGCGGCGATCGCCAGAACCACCAGCGCGCCCCCGATCATCGTCAATCGTCGTTGCTTGCGAGTCATGATTGCCTCTCAAGAAGCATGATGTCATCCGAAAACCGCTGCACACTTTTCGGCATCATGCTTACCCGTCAAATCCGAAGCTCTTGAGCCCGTCGTTGAGCTGCTGCAGCTTGCCGGCGTCGGTGCCGACCGCCTGGCGTGCCTCGATCAGCGCGCCCTTCGCCTTGTCGCGATCGCCCAGCACAATATAGGCACGCACCAGCCGCAACCATCCCTCGACGTCGCTGCCATCCTGCTTCAGGCGCGTGGCGAGGCGATCGACCATGCCCAGCACCATCGCGTTGCGGTCGCCCGCTTCCATGCCCTGCGCCGCAGCCATCGTCTCGCTGGACAGCGCCGGCAGCGCGGGGCCGCCGACCCGCGCCAGCGCGGCCTGCACCGTCGTGCGCCACGGCGCGTCCGCCGGCGCCTTGGCGAGCATGCCGCCCCAGATCGCGGCGGCGTCCTGATTGCGGCCATCCTGCTCGGCGGCAAGCCCGAGGAAGTAGCGCGCCTTGACCTCATTGGCGTCTTGCGCCACCGCGCGTTCGAATTCGGCCTTGGCGTCGGCGGTGATCACGCCATTGGCGGCGGCCGCGATGGCCTCGCCGAGATCGGCACGGCGGCCGGGGCTGTCGCCGGCATGGGCGATGGCGTTGCGGTAGGCGGCGACCGCCTCGTCGAAACGACCGAGCTTGACCAGCACCGGCGCCAGCACGTTCCAGCCGCGGCCGTCGGTCGGGTTCTGTTCGAGATGCGCCTGCACCTGCGCCACCAGATTATCGAGCGGCTGCGCCACGGTAGGCGTCTGGCTGCGCGACGCCAGCGGGACGTCAGGCATATCGGGCGAGCCGAGCCGTCCATAAAACGCCACGGCGATCAGCGGCAGTCCGATCAGCGCAACCAGCGCGACAGCGCGGCGAAAGATCGGGCGGTTCTTGGCGGGAACCGCGCGTTCGGCCTCGTCGGCGGCGAGCAGCCTGCGGCTGATCTCGACCCGGGCGGCGGTGGCTTCATTCGGGCCGATCAGCCCGATCTCCGCATCGCGGCCGACCTCGGCCAACTGGTCCTTGTAGACCGCGGCCTCGGTGCCGCCGGCCGTCGAGCGCGCCCGGCCGAGCGGCCACAGCACGGCAAAGATCGCCGCGGCGGTCATCAGCGCGAACACAAACCACAGCGTCATCGACAGTTTCCGTCCCGGTGTCACCGCCTCAAAGCGGTCGTCACGGGTCGGGTTACACCATTTCTGAACCGGCCGCGCAATTGACATTTACGGCACTGCGTGAGGGAAAAGTTGATGTGAATCAACGTGTAGGGCCCAGGCGGCGGGTTCGGCAGAGACCTCTGATGAAGTTCAAGCAGCAGGCGGCGCTTCGATGAACGCCGAGAACCGGGAACACCGTCGCGGAATTCACGGTCCGATTGGCTACTTGTTGCGGAGCAGAAGCTTCAGGATGCCGTCCGCGCGCGTTCCAAAGGGCGGTCGCATCATTTTCGCGATGTTCCATCGGGGTTGGCGGAACAGGACGCGCTCGTGCGAAAATGAATCGAAACCCGCCTTGCCATGATAGCGCCCCCAGCCGGAAGGGCCGATCCCGCCGAACGGCAACGCGCTGATGCCGGCGTACAGGACCGTTTCGTTGATACTGACGGCTCCCGATTGCGTCCGCGAGATCAGCGCGTCAAGGCGATCGTTGACCTCACCGAACCAGTAGATGACGAGCGCCGACGGCAGCCCGCGAATGGTCGCCGTGGCTTCCTCGATGTCGTCATAGGCGATCACGGGAAGCAGCGGCCCGAAGATCTCTTCCTGCATGACGGCGCTGTCGGGCGACGGCGCGTCGATCACTTTCGGCGTATGGCGCGGCGCCGCCACCGCCGCATCGAACAACGGAATGACGCGCTGGTTGTTCTCCAGATCGTGCTGGCGCGACAGCGCCCGGTCGGACCCGATCGCGGAATAATCGCCGTTTTCCGGCTGAGGATACAGGCTGGCTGCAGCGCGCCGCAGCGCGGCGATCAATGCATCCTTGCTCTCGCGCGGCACCAGGACATAGTCAGGTGCCACGCAGGTCTGCCCGGCATTGATCAACTTGCCCGCCATGATCGACTGAGCAGCCATGTCGAGATCCGCGCTGCGGTCGATGACCACCGGCGACTTGCCGCCCAGTTCCAGAATGACGGGCGTCATCTGCCGTGCCGCGGCCTGCGCCACGACGGCGCCGACGCGCGACGAGCCGGTGAACAACAGCAAATCCAGCGGCAGCTCGGTCACGGCCCGGGCCACCTCGGCATCGCCCGTCACCACCGCCACGACCGACGGATCGAAGGTCTTGCCGAGATGGGATGCGATGAGGTCGGCGGTGCGCGGCGTCAGTTCGGACGGCTTGATCAACGTCCGGCATCCGGCCGACAGCGCACCGATCAACGGCATCAAGGTCAGTTGCAGCGGATAGTTGGAGGGCGCCACGATTCCGGCGACGCCTCGCGGTTGCGGCCGGATTTCACCGGCAGCGGGCCAGAACGGAAAACCGAGCCGGATCTTTTTCGCCGCGGCCCAGCGCTTCAGCCTGGGCAGCGTATCGTCGATGGCCGACAGCACGACCACGACTTCCGTGAGCAACGTCTCGTGCCGCGACCGTCCGCGGAAATCCGCATCGATGGCGGCGACATAGGCATCGGCGTGATCGATGAGGCTTCGCCGCAACGCCTTCAGCGCGCCGCGACGCTGGTCGAGCGTCAGGCCTCCGTCGAGCAGGAACGCGGCGCGCAGGCCGTCGAAGGCGGGCTGGACAGCGGGGGCCGAGGTCGATTGGGCGATCATGTCTGTCACGCTGTCGGTTGATAGGATCGGCCGCGCCACTCGACCGATTTTCCACGGTAATAGCCTATCAGGGCATTCCACTGGATGGCGAGCGTCAGGATAACCCCGAGCGGATGCAGCAGCACGGCCCGCGCGGGCTCCCCGCATTTGACGGCCTGGGCGATACGCGCGGCGGTCTGCAGGCCGACGAGCCCGGCCAGCAGCGGCAACGGCGCGACGGGCGCACCCAGCAATCCGGCGACAAGCAGCACCGACGGCAGCAACCAGCCGCCGATCAGCAGCGTGCTCCAGACCGGCAGGGCGACCGGCTTGGCCATGCCTTCCGTCGCATTCTTGGAAAACCCGCTCCACACGGCGGCGGCGGTATCATACATGCGGCAGGTTGCAAGCGGCGTTGCATCGACAAGATCGGTGCGAAAGCCGGAGCGGCGGAAATGCCGCGCCAGTTGCAGCCCGTCATGCATGGCCAGAGCCACGGCGGCATGGCCCCCACAGGCACGATAGGCCTGGGCGCGCACCATCATCAACTGGCCGCAGGCCGCCGTGAGGGCTTCGTTCGCGGGCATCGCGCGCATGAAAAAAATCGGCAGATAGCCATAGATCAGGCCGTTGATCATCGGCACCACCGCGCTTTCGACGATGCCGACGACGCGCTGGCGCGGCACGCCGCTGACCAGATCGACATCGGCGTTCGTGAGCGCCGCGGCCGCATCCGGCGCCAGCGTGACGTCGGCATCGACGAACAGCAGGAAGTCGGACTGCGCGTGGGACGCAAGCAGATGGCAGGCGTGCGGTTTGCCCTTCCAGTTCAGCGGCAGCGGCGGCGCTGTTACCAGCCGGAGTCGGGCATCGCCCGAGGCGCGCTTGGCCACGATAGCGGCGGTGCTGTCGGTCGATCCGTCATCGAGCACGATCACCTCGATCGTCGCGCCGCGGCTGGCCAGCGCCGCATCGATGCAGGCCAGAATCGTGCGCTCTTCATTGCGGGCCGGGATCAGGATGGCGACCGACGGGACTTTCCCGGAAGCGCGCGGGCGGCGCAGCAACAGGCAGTTGGCAAATGTATTGCAGACCGGAATGAGGCCGAGACACAGGGCCAGCACGACGAGGGCGGTCATCACTTGTCTGCTCCGTGTTCGGCATGAAAACGTCGGCCCTGCACCATCGCCCGCAGACGGCGCCAGGCGTCGTAGAACGGGTTGACGCCCATCGTGCCCTCGAGCCAGAGGTCGAAGGCGTTTGCATCGCGCGCGATCGACGCGGCCCCCAATCGGTCCATGGTGCGTTCGAGCGCGGCTTCCAGCCGCGCCAGTCGCTCGGACACTGGCAGCGCGCCGAGCATATCGCCATCGACCGCCTCGCCGAACTGCAACAGCATCTCCGGCTGCTTTTCAAGCCACAGCGGATATTCGATCGCCAGCGGAACGAAGGTCACGCCGGCGACGTGGTCCGGAAGGTGGGCGATGCCAGCGCCGCACGCCAATGGCCGTTCACGCGGATCGGCAAAGCGCCCTTGCGCGGCGACGATGAGCAACCCGTCGGGGAGCGCCAGCACCGCCTTGCTTGTGGCGATGAAATCGGCGGCGCCGCGCCTTGTGTTCTGCGCCACGCCGAACGAACCGATCTTGCCGAGGAAACCGTACTGGTCGAGCATCCCGGCATCGACCGGCGTGTAGACGCGGTGTTGCGGAAACAGATGTTTCGCCAGCAAGACATAGACCACGCCATCCCACCAGGACGGATGGTTGCTGTAGATCACGATCCGAGCCGTCGCGGCTGTGGGCGGCGGCATCGCGCGGGCGATGCGCGCGGCGTGAAAGCCGCTTTTGAAAGTCCGCTCGAATATCCAGCCGAACAGCCGGAAGACGGGCACCGACCGTTGGGCAATGGCGAGCGCGGCGCGATCGTCCGCGCTGCGCTTCAACATGGTCACGTCGCGGGGACCGCGCGGCGGTCGGCATCCAGCGCGTCCGCCGCGATCCAGCCGGACATCATCACCATCGGCATGCCCGGCCCCGGATGCGCGGCGCCACCGGCCAGATACAGGTTCTGCACGAAACGGCTGCGATTGCCCGGCTTGAACGCGCCGGTGAACTTGCCATGGCTGGCAAGGCCGTAGATGGCGCCGTTCAGCACCTTGTAGCGGTCATGGATGTCCTGCGGCGTGAGGTGCCGCTCGAACACGATGCGGTCCTCGATATCCGTCAACCCGGCGGTGCGCTTCAGCTTGTCGAGAATGACCTGACGATATTTCGGGAACATCTCCGACCAGTTGTGATGCGGCCGCAGATACGGCGTGTGCACCAGCACGTAAAGCGCCTCGCCGCCTTCCGGCGCCACGCTCGGATCAGACTGCGCCGGCGCCGCAATATAGCAGGTCGGGTCCGGTGCCGGCTCGCCGCGCTTGTAGATGGCGTCGAACTCCTCATGGGCATCGTCGGAAAACACGAAGTCATGATGCAGCAGGTGATCGTAACGCTTGTTGAGGCCGAGATAGAGCACCACGCCCGAGCACGCCGGCTCATAGCCCGCATTGTTATAGTGCTTGGCCGCATTGCCGCCGACCAGCTCGTCATAGGTGCGGATCGAATCCATGTTGGAGATCAC
Source organism: Tardiphaga sp. vice154 (assembly GCF_007018645.1). Classification (NCBI taxonomy): domain Bacteria; kingdom Pseudomonadati; phylum Pseudomonadota; class Alphaproteobacteria; order Hyphomicrobiales; family Nitrobacteraceae; genus Tardiphaga; species Tardiphaga sp. vice154. The sequence goes on along the minus strand of NZ_CP041399.1, from coordinate 2,383,361 downwards.
GGCAGAGGCCGCAATGCGCTCGCCACCGGCCAGCACGATGCCCTGAACGGCATCGCCCTCGATCACGATCTTCTCGACCTCGCGGCCGGTGTGATAGGCCACGCCGAGTTTCTCGCCGAGCTTCTTCAGAGCCTCGGCGACCGCGCGGGTGCCGCCGACCGGATACCAGACGCCGCCGCTGGTCTGCATATGGGCGATCGAGCACAGCACCGCGGGCGATGCGAACGGCGACGAGCCGACATACTGCACGAAATGATCGAGCATCTGCGACACTCGTTCGTCCGGGATCATCCCGCGAATGGTGCCCGCAACCGACCGTCCCATCCGCAGCGACAGCACATCGCGCAACGTCGCCGGATTCATGCTCTCGCGGATATTCATGGTGTCGCGGATGTCTTCGACCGATTTCCAGAAGAAGAACCGTTCCGAGACGTCATGCAGATGCTCGGAGACGCGCAGGAATTTTTCGTAGCCTTCGGCCAGCCCCTTTTTGCCGGAGAAAGCCTCGGCCTTCTTTCCCATCGCCGGCACGTCCTCGATCAGATCGAGCACGTCGCCTTCATTGAAGAAACAGCGCCACTGCGGATCGAGCCGGATCAGCGGCAGCCAGTCCTCCATCGACTCGCCGGCCTCGGCAAAGATGCGCTTGAGAACGCTCGGCACAGTGAGGATGGTCGGCCCCATGTCGAACCGGAAGCCCTCTTCCTCCAGCACCGCGGCCTTGCCACCGAGCCAGGAATTCTTGTCGTAGACGGCCACGCGATGGCCGCGCGCCGCGGCCACGACCGCGGCGGCGAGGCCGCCCAGTCCGGAGCCGATCACGACGATCGGATGCTCGTTCGTTTTGTTGATGACGGTCTTGTCCATTTTCGTCCCAATGCCCCGTCGCAGCTAACCGTTTCCGGCGGCAACCTTGTCCTGAAGTTGTTCCAGCGGGCGCGGCGCTTCTGCGGCCGACGGGATGCGGTCCGCCAAACCGAGATCCGTCAACACAAGATCGCTGGAGATCCTCGCGCTCTCATAGATCACCGGCAAGCCCGATCCGGGATGGGTGCCGCCACCCACGAGATAGACGCCCTCGACATCATCGAAGCGGTTATGCGGGCGGAAATACAGCATCTGGTCGAGGCCGTGCGCCAGATTGAAGGTCGCGCCGCGAAACACCGACACCTGATCACGCCAGTCGTTCGGCGTGAAGATCTTCTCGTAGCGGATCCGGCTGCGCAAATCGGTCAGGCCCAGGCCTTCCAGCCGGTCGATCACCGTATTGCGGAACGACTGCGTCTCCTTGCTCCAGTCGATGCCGCCGCAATGGCCGACCGGCACCAGCACGTAAAGCGAGGCGTTGCCGTCCTTCGCAAAGGACGGATCGGTTCGGCCGGGATTGCAGACATAGATCGACGGATGGCTGGGCACCACCGCAGCCTCTTCGATCTCGGCGATGTTGGCGGCGTAATCCTCGGCGAGAAAGATCGTGTGATGGTCGAGCTGATCGTACTGACCTTCGATGCCGAGATAGAGCATGTAGGTCGAGCAGGAATACTTCGCACTTTCGATCTTCTTGTCCGACCAGCGCTTGCGCAGCCGGTCGGGGATCAGGGTCGAGGCGGCATGGGCGAAGTCGGCGTTCATGATCGAGGCATCGGCGCGGGTGAAACCCGACTTCGTCTTGACGCCGAGCGCCCGCTTGCCTTCGAAAACGATTTCGCTCACCGGCTCGCCCAGCCTGATGTCGACACCGAGGTCGCGTGCCGCACGCGCCATGCCTTCGCTGACGGCGCCGCAGCCGCCGACCGGATGCCACACGCCGAACTCGAATTCGAGAAAGGCGAGAAACGTGAACAGGTTCGGGCAGCGGAACGGCGACATGCCGAGATATTTGGTCTGGAATGAAAACGCCAGTCGCACGCGGGGATCGCGGAAGAAGCGCTGCAACTCGTCATCGACCGACGACAGCGGCACGATGAAGCGCAGCGCCGACACGACGCTGGGAGCGAGATAATCGAGCAGGCTCAGAAACGGGCGCTTCAGCACCGGTACGAAAGCCGCGAGCTTCTTGCGGTTGGCCTCAATGAAGCGGCGGATCTGGCGCGCATCGTGAGGGTCGAGCTTGCCGATCTCGCGCTCGAGATCGTCCATGTGTCCGGAAATATGCACATCCGGACCGTTCTCGAATGCCAGGCGATAGCTCGGATCGACGCGTGTCATCTCTACGTAGTCCTGCATGCGCAGTCCGCAGCGCGTAAACAGCGACTCCAGAATCTGCGGGTACAGGAAGAACGTCGGACCCATGTCGAAGCGGAAACCGTCCTCGGCAAACACCTTGGTGCGGCCGCCGACCTCGGTGTCCTTTTCGAACAGCGTCACCTTGGTGCCGGCCGCGGCCAGCAGCATGGCGGTCGCCAGACCACCGGGACCGGCGCCGATCACGACTGCGTCTTTTTGACGCTCACCTCGCGCAGCCGTCATCGGTCGATTCCACGCCTGTTTGCCAGGCGCTGCTCGTGGACTTGATGTCGAAGTTCGATTCGTATGATCACTGTCTCGTCTCGATGCACACCCCTATGACACCGACAGTGAGCGCACATCACCGTGGTGGACACAATGCTTGCACATTGCAGGCCAACATTGGATCTTTTGCAGCCGCCAGACAAGCAGCCCCATAATTTCAACGCTGGAGCGACAGACTCGATGCCCCTACTCCTATACGGTCTCCCAACTGCACTGGTTTCAATTTTTCTTCTGGCGGGCACGCCGGCCATCGCCGGCGAGGTCAATGTCACCGTATCAGGCGTGGTCGCCAACGGGACCTACGTTTTTGCCGCACTTTGTACGTCGAGCCTCGATCCCGACACCTGTCAAAAAGGTGATCGAAAGATTGCGACCGGACCGAATGTTCGCTTCACGTTCGAGAACGTACCGCCGGGTCGACTGGCTGTTGCGGCCTATCAGGATCTCGATGGCAGCGGATCCATCGAGCGTACCAATCTAGGCTTGCCGCGCGAGCCGTTCGGTTTTTCGAACGATGCCGGACGCGCGCGGCGGCCCACCTTCGAGGCGGCGGCGTTCAACGTCGGTTCGGGCACCAGCAACGTCAATGTCCGGCTACGGACACTATCTCAGGCGGCCGGCGCCCAGGAATAACGTGTCCGTCGAATCGAAAACACGATTGCGACAGCCAGGCCCGACGCGGCAATGGCGATCAGGACGCCCCACGCCTGAAGCACGGCGCCGGTCGAGCCGCCCGAGCGGACGGAAGCTTCGAAGGCCTGGATCATCCAGGCATTCGGCGTGAACCAGCCGATCTCCTGCATCCAGGGCGGCATCAGATAGCGCGGCACCATGCTGCCGCCGATGGCCGACACCAGCAGCACCGCGAAGGTCGTCGCACTTTCAGATTGTTTGCGGCTTTTGCAGACCGCGACAATGCCAAGTCCGATGGCGGCTGCGGCCGATGCAGCAATGAGGCAGGTCCCGAGCCAGAATGCCAGCCGCGACAAATCGAAGGTCGCGCCGAACAAGAACCACGCCACCGCAAACACGATCAGGGCCTGGATCGTGCCCTGCACGATGAGGAAAGCAAACTTGCCCGTCACCACGGCGGCCATGCCGCCGCGTCCCATCGTGAGCCGCTGCGAGATGCCGCTGTCGCGCTCGTCGATCAGCGTCAGCGCGCCGTGGCTGGCGGCGAACAGCAGGAAGACCGCCACGACGGCACCCGCATAATACAGCACGTTGCCCTGCCGGGCACCGGGTTCGGTCGATTGGGTCTCGACGATTCGCGCGAAGGAGAAGCCAGATTCGGATTTTTCCGCCTGCTGTTTCTTGAAGGCGGCATCCAGAAATTCGCGTTCGTCCTTGGCGATGGCTCCCGATGCTTCGACATCGGCGAGGATGCGGGCCAGCGCGACGTTGGGGAGTTTCTCGTTCAATGTCCGCTGCGCCTGCCCGATCATGATGGCGGCAGCCAGCGGCCGCGTCGCATCCTCGATGACGAGGATGGGCGGCGGGCCCTGGTCCGGTCGGCGCGCCAGATCGCCACGAAGGATCAGGCCGACATCGACATTTCCGCGACGAACGTCATCGATCATGGCTGCTTCGCTACCAGCCGTCGACTGTACGATCCGGAGCGACGGCTCGGCGTCGATTGCGGCGACGAATCTGAGCGTATTCTCGGTTTTTGCCAGATCGAGCAGCCCGACCTTCAGCTTCAGCTCCTTGCCGGTCGCGCCCGAAAAAATCGCAGCGAACACGACGAACAGCGCCGCCGGAAGTACGAACGTCATCAGCAGGGCCGTTCGGTCGCGCAAAGCGGCTAGCGCCATGACCCAGCTCGACGCGAAAATCATGCGGATCATGCTTCAGCCTTTACAAGAAGCGTGTAGGCGTCCGAGAGATTGGGCTCGCGCACGCGCATTTCGACGATTCGCAAACCGGCCTCGGCCATGGCGTCGGACAGCGGCCCGACATCGGTGTAGTTGCGTTTCTGCAGGACGACCCAGCGCGTGGGGCCATAGCATACCGCGCCATGCGCGACCAGAAACGCGGCCTGGTGTTCATTCGCAGCGTCTTGCAAAAGTAGCTCCACGGGTCGCTGCCCGGCAAAAATCGTATCCATCAGATCGCCGGGCGACTCGTCGCGGAGGATGCGTCCTCCGGCAAGAACGATGATGCGATCCGCAAGATGCTCCACCACGTCGAAATCGTGCGTGACCACCAGAATGGCGCAGCCGGCATCGCGAACACGCCGCATCACATCTTGAACGACCCGTTTGGCGTCGGCATCCAGACCGGCGGTTGGTTCATCGAGGATCATGAGTTTCGGTGAACTCATCAGCGCGACCGCGATGTTGACGCGACGCCGATAGCCACCGGACAATCGGGATACCCGCGTATCCGTGACCTGTGTGCAGCCGGCCATGTCCAGCGCGTTGGACGCGCCGATGCCGGCGTCGCGACGCGATGCGCCATCCATCATCGAGAACGCCACGCAGTTCTCGCGGGCCGTAAGCCACGGATAGAGCGCAATCTCTTGTGGCACGAGACTGGTTTCCGTCTTGTTGCACCGGACAAGGCCAGTGCGGGCCAACAAGGTGCCGGTCAGAACGCGAATGAGCGTCGATTTCCCGGCACCATTGGGGCCGGCAAGGGCGGTGACTTCACCGGCGCACATGCGTAGCGAAACATCTTTTAAAACGTCACCTGATTGATACCCGGCGAAAATATGCGCAAGTTCGGCAACCGATGTGCTCTCACGTTGTGACTTCAACATTCGGTAGAATGGCCTTCCTTGCATGGCGGTACGGCGCCATCATATCAGCTTCGTCTGGTCCCGGAAATCGGCAGAACGGCAATAGACCTGCACAAGACGAATTCGGCGCGCGGCCAATCAGCCTGTCTTCTTTGGTTTGCGCTCGACCACGGCCATCGCGTTGTCCGCGGCGCGGCTCATCAGCGCGGCGTATTCGGCGCCGAACAGCAATTCGCAGAACCGGATCGCGGCCTTGGCCTGCGCCTGGCGATAGGCGCGGATGCGGGCCTCGCCGGCGCGCAGCGACTGCACCAGCGCCTCGGTGGATTTCTCGACATATTGCTGCAGGTCGGAATAGGTCCGCAGCGTTACCTCGTTGATCGCCAGCTCCGAGGCGTAGGTACGGCACACCGCGACGAAATTGATCAGCGCGACGGTCTCGTCGACATCCGCGGGGTCGATACGGGCGGTTGGCGAAATGTCCTTGTCGGCGCGCTGGCGCAGCAGCCGGCGCACCCTGCCCGGCACGCTCTCGATCTCGGATTGCAGCGTGCTGGAGATTTCGACCCGGATCGCCGCCATCTGCCGGCCCCACACCGAATCGTTGCGCATGTCGAGTTCGGTGCGCAGGCCGCGCACGCCGTCATGGGCGGTTTTCAGCAGTTCAGGGGCGGTGTCGAACTTGCCGCGCCGGATGTCGGTGCGCAGCTGATGCGCAACCCGTGTCAGCTCGGCCAGGGCCATCGTCACGGCGACGCCGTAGGGCGTGGCGGCGACGCGGATCTCGTCGTCGGAGGCGGCGATCTTGACCGCGAGGCGGATGATCTGCCACGGCGACGCCATCCGCTGCATCACCAGAGACAGCGAAAACGGCAATACCTGCGGCGTCACCAGCACCGGCACGTTCAGCGCCCCATTGACTGAGGCGCTCTGGGAATCGGTGAAGGTCCGCAGCAGGCTGGGCAGCTTGGCGGCAAAGGCGTCGAGCGCCTCGCGGGCACGCAGCACGGCGCCAAGCGCCGGCAGGTCCTCGACCGCATGCGGCGGACCGATCCGCGCGGTGCCGCGGCCGTTCGGGCCGGGCGTCGTGACCTGGGTGATCAGGGCGGCGGCGGCCTGCTGGAATTTGCGCACCGCGCGTTCGATCTCGGAGGCGGTGGGCTCGGGCTGCGCCTGCATCACGGCCTCGAACGCCTGCACGGCGTCCACGGCGTCGCGCTCCAGCCATTGCCAGATCGGCAGCAGCGAGGCGCGGCGGATCTCCCCCGGCCGCCCCGCGGCGGTGCCCTCGATCAGGAACGGTTCGATCGATTTGAAGATCAGCCGGGTGGGATCCTCGACCCGGGCCCGCACCGCATCGGGCGAGCCGCGCACCACGCCGCGCAACTGGTCGAGCACGAAATTGGCGACCTTGACGTCCTCGCCGCGGGCAATGGCGCGCTCATACTCGCGCATCAGCAGTGCCTGCGACTGCGACGGCAGTTGGGCCAGATAGTCCCGGAGGCGATCGATCGACGTCTTGCTCATGCAGTTCTGAATCCATGCTCTCGGCAGGTAACGGGCCGAAAACAGCCACCGGACGTTCTAGCAGCGCCGGCGTTAAGAACCGGTTGAGGACGACCCGTCAGCCGGCCGCCGTCCAGCCGCCTTCGAGACTGCGGCAGGCGGTGCCGCGCGCGGACCTGATGTCGCCGCTGACCGTGATCGTATGCGAAAAGCCGCGGCACTGCGCGCCTTTCTGGTCGTAGGCGGGACCGGCCACGATATTGCCGTAGCGGCCCGAGGCCGGGTTGCGCCACGGCACCGGCGCGCCCGGCGCGCCGCGGTCAAGCGCGGCGATCTGCGCCTCATAGGCCAGCCGGCGGTCCTCGTCATTGAGGGCTGCTCCGAATTTGGCGCCGATCAGCCCGCCAAACGCCGCATTGGTCACGGCGGCGGCGGCCTCGGCCTCGCTGGCCAGCCCGACCGCGTTCTTGGTGCTGCTGTAGGCGCTTTTCAGCGCGCCCGTCCCCAGCCCGGCGCCGCCCTCGGAACCGGTGAGGTCGCAGCCGCCCAGCGCCAGTCCGGCGGCGAGCAGCGCAAACGCATGAAATTTAGGCATGGACGCAGACCTCGAACGCAACAACGGGCAGCAAAGATCAAAGACGTTACGAACCGGATAATTCGGGCGGGAACGGGGCAACCGGACCAGGCGCAGGCGCGGCCTTCGTCGGTCCAGGCCTTGATCGATTTCCGGGCGACGCCCGCCGCGCGCCGCACAACGCCGCTTTTAAAATGGATATAATCATTTTATTCTTGTCAAAGGACCGTTGTCCATCGGCTTTCCGGCCGGCCCGCAGCGACCCGGCCTGCCACGAAGGAACCTGAGTTGTGAGCCCGACCATTTCGGCGAATACGCCCGATGACGTCGCCGAGACCACGGCGAGCACGCTGGCGGCGATCGGCGAGCGGATCCGCGAGCTTCGCCAGGCCCGCAACATGACGCTGCAATCGCTGGCCGACATCACCCGGCTCAGCGTCTCGATGATCAGCCTGGTCGAGCGCGGCAAGGCCTCGCCATCGATCGGGTCGCTGATCTCGGTCGCCAGCGCGCTCGGCATCACGATGTCGGAGCTGATGGCCAGCGAGCCGTCGTCGGAAGACGAGCTGGTGGTGCGGGTGGGACAGCAGCGCGGCGTCGAGACCGCGCAGCATGTGATCCGCAAGCTGATCCGCGAGGACCGCAGCCGCGGCGTCTCCATCGCCATCAACGAATACCAGCCCGACACCGGCAGCGCCGACATCGCGGTCAGCCATTCCGGCTTCGAATATGGCTATGTGCTGGAAGGCACGCTGACCGTCGAGATCGAGGGCACGGCCCACGTCCTCAAGCCGGGCGACCTGATCTCCTATCATTCGCGCCGCGCGCACAGGATCTGGAATTTCGGCCGCCGCAAGGTGCGCGCGCTGTGGTTCAATCTGGACAAGGCTTAGCGCAACGAGCTTCGTTGCCGCGTCCGGCGCGAACTATTTCGCCGAACTCATTTCGGCCCTTCGGGCCCATGACGACGGCTGCGAGGGTTCGGGCACCGGGTTCCCGGCCTGCCGGGCCGCCATCTGCCAGGCCACGATGGCATCCCGCAACTCGCCGACCGCCTCCTCCTGGGTATCGCCGAACGCCGAGCATCCCGGAAGATCCGGCGCGATGGCGATGAAACCTTCGTCTTCCTCGCTGTAGAAGACGTGCGCCGGGTATCGTTGCGCTTCTGTCACGAGTTGCTCTCTGCTTCGCTGGCGTCGGGCTTCCAGTACTTTTCGATCATACCCTGCAACTGCCGGGCTTGATATGGCTTGATGACGCCGTTCCGGTTCTGAAAATTCAGGAGTTCGGCCTCGCCGGGCCGCGAATAGGCGTTGTGATCACCTTTTTGGCCCTTGGCGACGAAGCCCAGCCACTCCGCAACCTTGCAGGCGTCGGCATAGCGAACATTCTTCGCATTGCTCCGGATCGACACAATGAGCTTATCGCGTGTGGTCACTGTCTGCGATCCACCTTCCGGCGCCCACGACCGGTGAAGTTCAGGGGAACCATAGCGCAGGATCGGTATCTGCGAACACCGCCCTTTTACACCCCCGGCAGCACCAGCTCGGCGCGCAGGCCGCCGATCGGGGCGGTGCCGAGGGTCAGGCTGCCGCCATAGAGCGCGGCGAGGTCGACCACGATCGACAGGCCGAGGCCCGAGCCCGGCTTGGTCTCGTCGAGCCGCTGGCCACGGCGAGAGACCTGCGCACGTTCCGCCGCCGACAATCCGCGGCCGTCATCATCGACGATGATGCGTAGTCTTGGCGCGACATCGGTCGCGCTTTGCCGTTCCACCAGCACCTCGATGAAAACGCGGCTGTCCGCCCATTTGCAGGCATTGTCGACGAGGTTGCCGGCCATCTCCTCGAGGTCCTGCTTCTCGCCGCGAAATCGGGCGGTGGCGTCGGCCTCGACGTCGATGGCGATGCCGCGGTCGCGGTGGATCTTTTCCATCGTGCGGCGCAGCGCCTCGATGGTCGGCGCCACCTCGGTCACGGTGCCGACAATGGTCAGCCGTGCGGCGATCCGCGCCCGCTCCAGGTGATGCGCCACCTGGTCGCGCATCACGTCGGCCTGCTCAAGCACCTTGGCCGCCAACGGATCGCCGCTGCGGCTCGCGGCCTCGTTCACGATCACCGACAGCGGCGTCTTGATGGCATGGGCGAGATTGCCGACATGAGTGCGGGCGCGCTCGACGATGGCGCGGTTGGCGTCGATCAGCGCGTTGGTCTCGCGCGCCAGCGTCGCGATCTCGACCGGGAAGTCGCCCTCCAGCCGCTCGGCGCGGCCGGAGCGGATGTCGGCGATGGCGTCGGAGATGCGTTTCAGCGGCGCGAGGCCGAAGCGGACCTGGAAGATCGTGGTCAGCACCAGCACGATCGAGAGGGCTGCAAAGGTGCCGGCGAGATACCAGTCGAAGGTCCGCGTCTCCTCGACGATCTCGGTGGCGTCGCCGGCGACGCTTACGCGGAATTTGCCGTCGGCGCCGAGATCGACCGGCCGCTCGACCATGCGCAGCCGCTGGTCCTCGGGGCCATCGACATAGCCCTGCCGGATGCCGGACGACGTCAATTCGACGCCCTGGTCCTCGAGCTTCGGCAGCTTCTTGTCCCACAGCGAGCGCGACGCTTTCTTCTCAGCTTTGGGATCGTCGACCGGCGCGATTTCCCAGTACCAGCCGGACAAAGGCAGCTCGAACAGGGGCTCGCCGAGCGACTGCATTTCGTGGTCGGGGGTGTCGGGGGCTGCGACCTCGGCGACCAGCGTGCGCAGATACAGATTGAGCCTGCGGTCGAAGGCGCGCTCGGTCGCCGAGCGGTACACCGAGGACAGGATGATCCCGGTGATCACCAGGATCACCACCACCCAGGCGGTCGCCGACAGGAACAGCCGGGTGGCGAGCGAGGAGCCGCGCATCACGCGGCTACGCCGACACAGCCACGACGCGCCGGCCGCGCCTCCTTCACCCTCCCCTGGAGGGGGAGGGTCGAGGGCGCCGTCAGGCGCGGTCGGGGTGGGGTGACGGCGGTGCGGTGGCGTGAAGGTGCTGCGTCCATCACGGACGCTGTCACCCCACCCCGGTGCCCATCATGCTTCGCATGCCGGGCACCGACCCTCCCCCTCCAGGGGAGGGTCAAGATCAGCGCCGTGAGATGGTTGCGACCGATCGCTCCCGATGAGGAGACGTGAAGAGCTCCTCGCCCCGTCATCATTCACTCGCCACCGGCGGCGTCAGCAGATAGCCGAGGCCGCGTACGGTCTGGATGATGTCGACGTCGAGCTTCTTGCGGATGCGGCCGACGAACACCTCGATGGTGTTGCTGTCGCGGTCGAAATCCTGGTCGTAGAGATGCTCGACCAGCTCGGTGCGCGAGATCACCCGCCCGGTGTGGTGCATCAGATAGGCCAGCAGGCGATATTCGTGGGATGTCATCTTGATCGTCGCGCCATTGACGCTGACGCGCCCGGTCCGCGTATCCAGCACCACCGGCCCGCAGGTCAGCTCGGATTGCGCGTGGCCGGCGGTGCGGCGCAGCAGCGCGCGGATCCGCGCCAGCACTTCTTCGAGGTGAAACGGCTTGGCGACATAGTCGTCGGCGCCGGCATCGAAGCCCTGCACCTTGTCGCTCCAGCGGTCGCGCGCGGTGAGGATCAGAACTGGCATCGCGCGCTTGTTGCGGCGCCAGGCTTCCAGCACCGCGATGCCGTCCATCTTGGGCAGCCCGATGTCCAGAACCACCGCGTCGTAAGGCTCGTTGTCGCCGAGGAACAGCCCCTCCTCGCCGTCGAAGGCGCGATCGACGACATAGCCGGCCTCGACCAGCGCGGTGGTGAGCTGGCGGTTCAGATCGGGATCATCCTCGACGACAAGCAGGCGCAAAACGAAATCCTCTCGGGCGACATCACGGCCGCCAGCATGCGCCTGAAAGCCGTGAACGGCGAATGAACGGCGGCGCCTGCCCAAATTACTTTTTCTTCACCACCGCCTTGACCACCCGCTCGATCATGCCGGGGGCGTCCTGGCCGGTCAGGGCGCTGACCTTTTCGCGGGTTCGGCCGCTGATATAGACGCCTAGCACGCCGAACCGGAACCCCCAATAGGTCACCAGCAGCGCGGTGGCGTTGACCAAAGCGTTGATGGTCTGGATGTCTCCGGTCCAGAACTCGTGCATCAGCACGGCCCAGAGGGCGGCGCATTCGAGCGTCAGCTCGAACGCATAGGCCGGGCGCCACCATTTCTGCACCGGATCGTCGCTGGCGATCTCGGCGCGCATGGTCTGTTGCGTCTCGGAGATCGCGACGCGCTGCGTCTCCGCCTCGGCCTGGATCATCTGCGCCCACTGCGCCTCCGCCTCGGCCAGCCGGGCCGGGTCTACCGCCGGCAGCTGCGCCTGCACCGCCGCCGGCGTCGCCACCGCCGAGCCGATCGCCTTGGCGAGAATCTCGCCGGCCACGCCGCCGAGTGGCCCGCCGAGCGCGGTGCCGAGTACCGGCGCGCCCAATCCGATCACCTGTCTGGCCAGATCACCCCATTCCATATTCATGCCCTCCGAAAGGCCGCGGTGAGCGCGGCGATGATGCGGGATATTGTTGAAGACGCAGCGGCGGCGGGTGCGTCCGCCGGCAAAGCCGGCGCCGCGGGCATCGCCGGCGCCAGCGGCGGCGACGAGGCCAGCACCACCGGCGCATCGCCGAGCGCAGCCTTCCACTTGCCGAGCCACGCCTTGCGCTGCGAAAGGCCGATGGTGCCGCCGTTCAGCCGTCGGGTGACGTTCAGCACATCATCGGCTTTTGCGAATGGCAGGCAGCCGCGATTGACGAAATCGGACACGCCGCACAGCAGGAAAAAGCGCGGGTCGATCAGCCATTCGGGATGCGCCACGACATCGAGGCCGGTGGACTTGCTGACCCGCTGATAGCCCTCGCGCCCGGTGGTCTGCGAGGCGCCGCGGCCGCGAAACGTCCAGCCGTCGTCGGAGCCGGTGCGGTTGCCCATCCGGCCGTTGTAGACCTTGTTGGCCAGCGCGCGCGGATTGCCGGCATAGGGCTGCGCGCTGGCCATGGTCGGAAACCGCGACGGCCACACCTGCATCATGCGGCCGGCGCTATAGTTCAGGTTTTCCACCACGTCGCGGCCGGCGCCGCATTCGTGGGAGATCTGCGCCATCACATGCGCGACCAGCAGCGGCGACGAGATGCCGTAGCGCGCGAACACCGCGGGCGCAGATGCGATCATGCCGGCGCGCAGCACCGGCACTTTCGCGTCGCCATTGGGCCACAGGCGCGTCAAGGCGGCGCCGAAGGACGCATCTTGCATGGTCGTTCTCCAGGGTTGACGGAACGATGGCTGGGGATCGCGCAAGGCCACTCAGGCGATGCGGTGACCGTAAAAACTGTTCTGCGCCGCCGCGATATAGCCGTCGTTGGTTTCCATCATCGCGAACACCGCGATCGTATCGCCGGCGGCAAGCTTGAGCAGCGCCTGCGACTGCAGCATCGTCTTGTTGCTCACCACGCTGCCGGCGGTCTGCACCCTGGCGTCGTCGAGCAATTCGGTGCCGTTCTTGTAGAGCGTCGCGGTGACGGTCGAAGGCACCGTGGCGTTGGCCTTGAACATCAAACGGAAGCCGAGCAGATAATATCCGGCCGTCGGTGCCACGAACTGATTGTTCGCGGTATCGAACGCGCTCTGGTCGTTGTGCCGGGCGCTGTTGAACGAGATCCTGGTGAAGGTGTTGGCGGCGCAATATTTGTCGAAGTTCAGATAGGCGAGAAATTTCGGCGACTGCTGCAGCGTAACCTGGCCGTTCGACTTGTCGATCGACAGCGCCGTGAAGAAGCCCGATCCATCCGGCGACACTTTGACGGTGAAATTATCGTCACCGAGATTGCCGAACAGCGCGCGCGTCGAGAACCCGTCCTGAAAGATCACGCCGACATCACGTTCCGCAGCCGCCTTGTTCAGCGTCAGGCGCATATCGCCGCTGCCCGGCGTCACATCGTCCTGTGACAGCAGCACGGCATCGGATTTCACGCTGAGCCGGTTACCGGCGTTCGCACGGGTGTTGATGCCGACATGCGCAGCGTTGTCGAGCGCCAGACTGCGCAGGTCGCGCCAGATAGCGCCGTCGAACACCATCATCACGGCATCCGCCACCGACCACACGCACCAGCCGCGCTTCGGCGCGAGAAACGCCCACGCGCCGTCCTGGAAACTGGCGATGGCGTGGCCCTGCCCGGCCCACGCCCCGCCCGCCGCCGCCGCCACGACATGGCGCTGGCCTTCGGCGGGCGACACCGGCGGCGTGCTGCGGATCATGTCGAGCACGGCGATCTGGATCGCGGCGTCGAGTATCCGCAGCGCCTCATTATGCGTGACATGCTTCTGCGCCTGGCCGCCCTCGATGAAGGGCAGCCCGAGATTGGGAGTGTCGGTCATGTGGATATCCCTGCAGCGAACGTCTGTTTTTCACCCTCCCCTGGAGGGGGAGGGTCGAGCGCGCCATCAGGCGTGCTCGGGGTGGGGTGAAGGCGGTGCGATGGGGCAACCGACGTGAGGCCGTCGCGGACGCTGTCACCCCACCCCGGCGCCCATCATGCTTCGCATGTCGGGCGCCGACCCTCCCCCTCCAGGGGAGGGTCAAATCACAGCGACAGCGATACTACACTTGCAGCGTCACCTCCGCGACCTGCCCCGCGCCGACCGTGGCGGAGAGCTGTGCGACACGAATGTGCAGCGCGGTTTGCGGCGCGCCGAAATCGGCGAGCTCGTGGGCCGTCGCGTATATCGCCTGCGATGTCGCGACCTCGAACGTCCGCACCACGCTGCCGCCGGACAGGATCTGCAGCCGATACGCTTCGGCAGCTTCGCCGAGCGGCACCTCGATGCCCCAGCCGTCGCCGTCCTGCCTGCTGCGGCGGATCCACGAAACATGCACGCCGTCGGCCTGCCGGATGGCGCGGAGATGCGCCGGCGCCCAGGGTTTCAGCGCGGTGGCGTCCGGCGTCACCGTCAGCGCCACCGCGCTGGCATCGTCATGGCTGCGACCGCAGGCGACAATGCGCAGCCGCATCGCGCGGTCGAGCCGGTCGAGCCCCACAGCAATCGGCACCAGCCGTGAATCGAGCATCACGAAGGCCGCGCCCGCCGGCAGCACCGCGACCATCGCGGGCTCCGAACCCGCCTGCCCGCGCAGCAGAAGCGACAGCAGCCAGGTCTGGCTGCCGACCAGCTCGGCCTGCGCGAATTGCAGCACTTCCCAGCCGCCGTCGGGATGGCGCAGCGCCGCGGCATTGCCGCCCGCCAGCACGCGCGCCTCGCTCAGCGACGTCAGCGCGCCGCCGTACAATCGCACGCGAACACGATTGCCGCGGTCCCAGCGCGCCACCGGCCCGGCCGGCAGCGCGTCCAGCGTCTCACCGAGCACGGAAGGCGCCGTCGCCGTGGCGGCGATCTGATAGCTCGCCTGATCCGGCGACCGCCAGATCGCGACCGTGCCCGGCCACGGCCTGGCGAACACCGCCAGCCGCGTCAGCACGTCGGGTTGCGCGGGATCGATCGGCGGCAGATTGAGCGCATGGACGGCGACCTGCCCGAGCGCGGCGGGGATCGAAGGCCGGCGGATGTCCGGCACGGCCAGCGGCACCGCAAACACCTCCGGGTCGATGCTGCGCGCCGTGACCGCGCGCGATTGCGTATCGACGAGGCCGTCGATCTCGAACAGCCGGCGCCGTCCCTTCAGCGTCAGCGCCACGACATCGCCCGGCGCCAGTTTCAGCGCGTTCATGCCGAGGCCGAATTCCGCGCGCTCGCGGCCGGCCCACATATCCTGCAGCCAGATCTCGGCGCGCCTTGTCGCCGCCGCCTCGTCGGTGATGATCGCGAGGTCGGCGTGCAGCATCCGGCTGGCGCCGCCGGTCAGTTTTCGCGAGGTCACCGCCGCGCGGCGATAGTCGCCCAGCGGATCGCTGAAGCCGAGCGAGACCTGGCGCGGCAGCTCGGTCTCCTGCGCGCGGGTCAGCCGCGACAGCGCCACCTTTCCGGCATCGACCAGATCGTCCTCGGCGATTTCCATCACGGCCATGCCACCGCGCGGCACGAAGCGCAGCGTGCCGTCGGCGGCGGTGGCGTTGAACGCGTAAGCGCTGGCCAGCGGCTCGATCATCGCGCGCGGCGTCATCGGGCGGTCCACCACATAGCCGTCGCAACTGTCGCGCAACGCCGAGGCATCGACGCCGCCGACACCGGCGTCCGCCAGCAGCGCCGCGACCAGCGCATCGAGCGGCGCGCCGCCGAGCCGGCCACTCAGCCAGTGCCCGGCGTGCCAGTTGGCGGCGTCGCCCCAGATGTCATCGGCGGCCGGAAACACCGGGAACGGCCGGGCGTCCCAGGTCCACAGATGGATCGCGGAGACCTCGACCATCCGCCCGCCATAGATTGGCGAGACCGGATTGTCGGTCGCATCGGCGCCGAACGCGGGATCGAAGGCCTGCAGCACCGCCTCAAGATAGCGCCGCTGCATCAGATCGTCGCGCGCGCCATCGGAGAAATACGGCGCGAAATTCTCCGAGGATTTCGGATCGGGAAACACGCTGGGCTGGTTGGCGCCCTTGTCGACCGCGGGACAGCCGAGTTCGGTGAGCCAGATCGGCTTGCTGCCCGGCACCCAGCCGGTCGGCGCGCCCAGTTCGACGCCGCCGGCGCGCTCGACATGCAGGTTCGACCACCAGCTCCACAGATCCTTGACGCGGTAGGTCCAGGGCTTGCCGAGCCCGTCGGTGATATCGACGCGGTCCTGCGCGTCGCGCGCCTCGTCATCGGAATAGTACCAGTCATAGGCCTCGCAGCGGCGGACATTGCCGCGCAAAAAGCCGCGGTCATAGATCGAGGTCGCCTGCTGCGAATCCAGATGGCCGGCCTCGTCGCGCCAGTCGGCCAATGGCGCATAGTAATCGATGCCGACCGCGCCGATCGCGGGCGAGGCCCACAGCGGATCGAGCGGAAACCGCACGTCGCCGTCGAAAACATCGGCGCCATATTCGGTCCAGTCCGCGCCGTAAGTCACCAGCGCGCCGGGCAGCGTCGCCTTGACCTCGGCCGCCAGCGACACCAGCGCATCGACCGCCGGATAGAAGCCGCCGGCGCGCAGCCGCGTCAGCGCCTTCAGCTCCGAGCCGATCAGGAAGGCATCGACCCCGCCGGCGGCGGCGCAGAGCTGCGCATAATGCAGCACCAGCCGGCGATAGTTCCAGATGCCGCCGCTGAAGAAATTCGCCACCTGCGCGGCAACCGCCGCGGTGCCCTGCGGCGAGCCCGGCCGTCCCGGTGCGGGATCGCAGGTGATGCGACCACGCCACGGATAGGTCGGCTGCGACGCCGCGCCGCTATAGGGGTCGGTGAGCGCATTGCCGGCGGCGATGTCCATCATCACGAACGGATACAGCGTCACTTTCAGCCCGCGCGCTTTCAGCTCGGCGATCAGATGCGTCACGCTGGCATCCGACGGCGTACCGCCGAACGCCGCGCGACCCTCGATCTGCGATACCAGATAGGCCGATGCGCGCGTCACGCCATCGACCGACCAGGCCAGCGGACTGGTGGTCTTGGCGGCATTGTCGATCCCCGGCCGCACGACGCAATGGCCGGCGCGGAGATCGGACCCGAACCACGCCACCACGAGCGCCACGCGCTCGAGGTTCGGACAGACGCCCTGCAACTCGTCAAGCGCCGCCACCACATCGGAGCGCGCATGCGCGACATGGCGGTTCTCCGGCGCCGACTGGCCGGGTCCCGTCACCTGCACCACGGCCGACGGCTCGTAGCCGAATTCGGTACTGCCGGGGATCAGCGTGACGGCGCGCGTCATGTTTTCCAGCAGGCCGATCGGGCGCACCACCTCGAACGACAATTGCGGAATCCGGTTGCCGAAACTTGCCAGCGCGAGGCGCTCGAACACGACATAGGCCAGCCCGCGATAGGCCGGCGCATTGCCGGCGCCTTCTTTCGCCACGATCAGCCCGTCAGGTGGCTGGGTCTCGTCGCCGCGATAGACGCGGAGATTGATGCCATCGAGATCGAGCGGCTTGCCGTCGGCCCAAATCCGACTGACGCGGCCGATGCGGCCCTCGCACAGCCCGACGGCGAAATTGGCGAAGTACGTATAGTCCGTCGTCGTGCCCGTCGAACTGGCGCCGGCCGCGGCAAAGCCCTTGCCGCCGCTGTCGTCCGCGTTCTCCGTCGTCGTCGCGACTTCTTCGAGCTGCGTCGCCCAGATCACCTGGCCGCTCAACCGCGCGCGGCCATAGACGCGCGGGATCGGCGCGCCTTCGGTCGAGGCCATCACGTCGAGATCGGCGAGCCGTGGCCCGGTCGTGCTGCGATCGCCGCCGCCGCTGCCGAACAAGGCCTGGTCGAGCATGTTGCCGGCCACCGCGCCTGCGATGCGTCCGGCGATCGCGCCGATCGGCCCGAACACCGCGCCGAGCGCGCCGCCTGCCGATGAAAGTACGAGCGCTGCCATCAGCCTACTCCGGGAAATGCAAAGGCAAAGGCCAGCCGCCGCCGCCACCACGGCGCCAGCGCTACCTCGCAGACCGACGCGCCGTCATGCGCGTGCACCATGGTGGCCTCGCCGGTCGCGATCGCCGCGTGCTTGGCGACCAGCCCCGCGCGCCAGCGGAACAGCAGGATGTCGCCGGCACCGAACGTATCGAGCGCAACCGGCACGAGATGCCGCAACGCCGCCTCCGCCAGCGCTTCCTCGCCTGATGCTTCCGCCCAGTCCGGCGCATAAGGCGGCGGCGCTTCCGGCTCACAGCCGACGCAGCCCCGCCACACCCCGCGCACCAGACCGAGACAATCGCAGCCTGTGCCCTTCAGCGACGCCTGATGCCGGTAGCGCGTGCCGATCCAGTCGCGCGCCTCGGCGACAATGGCGGCGCGGGTGAGCGGATGGGGCATGGGAAATCTCTGATCGAAGTGTGGATTTCTTCCCTCTCCCCTTGTGGGAGAGGGTGGATCGAACGCGAAGCGTTCGAGACGGGTGAGGGGTAGCCACAGTCTCCGACTGTGCAGCCCCCTCATCCGACCGCGCTGCGCGCGGCCACCTTCTCCCACAAGGGGAGAAGGAAGAGGCCGCGACTTTCGCGCATTGTGCGGCTTAGCTATTCGCTGGTGATTATTTGGTGACACTCACCCCACGCTCTTCGGCAGCACCAGTGACGCGCCGCTGTCGCTGACGGTGCCGGCATTGGGATAGCTGAGGACGAAACCGTTGCCGGGATGGATCCGCATTGAAGCGTCGGGATCATCACAAAGCGAAAGTGCACCAAGCTATGGACGCCGACAAGCCGGCATGACTTTGACGTTGTCCAGTTTTGAGATGAAAGCGACCAAGTCGAGCCGTCGGAAAATGTCCGGTATCTTGCATACAGCGGCTGGCAGATTGCCGGGCTGTCTGGTCGCGTTTGACTCAAAACAGACATCGGCAATTACGGACCGCCGCTTGCGACAACGCCAATGTGCTCTTCGAGTTGACGAATACGCGTCGTGTTGTTGGATTGAACGCGGTGCAGCCGCTTGGCTGCGCGTGACACCGCCTTCGCGCACCACGGCAGCAAATATCTGACGATCCGACAGATCCACCTGTTCGGCGATATCTCATCAAGAGATGTTTTTGATCCTTATTATTCATTTCATACGATGAGTAGCATTGGGTATAGCCTGATCTGAGACGACGGCATCATCAGAATAAAAAGGACATCCCATGATCGTCACGGTATTTCGCTCCCGGATGAAGCCCGGTGCCCAGGACGAGTATGGTCCGATGGCAAAACGCATGAGCGAACTGGCGAGAACAATCCCCGGCTACATATCGCACAAGGGTTTCGTTGCGGACGATGGGGAGCGGGTGACGATCGTCGAGTTCGAGACCGAGGAAGCGCTTCATCAATGGCGTATTGATCCCGAGCACGGCAAGGCAAAGAGGCGTGGCGTAGAGTCCTTTTTCAGCGAATTCAAATACCAGATTTGCAGCGTTATTCGGGAGCGGATGTGGACAGCAAAGGCGCCCCGCTGCGCTTGAATGATCATCAATCGAAAGCAAGGGAGGCGATCGGAATGGAAATTTCAGCCGTAGTGCTGGCGCGCGCCGACAGTTTATTTCAACAATAGTCTATGTAGGTTGTTGGCACACAGCGGCTGGCGGATTGCCGGGCTGTCTGGTCGCGTTTGATCCAAGGCGGTCCTAGCTCGCTAGAGTCAGAACACATCGATAGTTGGGAACCGAGCGTCCCCTGTGATGCAATCCCAAAGGTAGATTGCAAGACCGATGTCACCGGTCCAAAGCGAATACCGACCGCGGCCAGCAACCATCTGAGCACCGCGATACTGGAAGATGGCAGTCATGGCAAACCGGCGCGCGCGGTCGAGCCAAATCTGATCATTCGTGCGTCGGTAGAGCTTGAGGAATGCGTAGCCATTTCCACCCGTGCCGTGGCAAAGGTTCGAGCCCTTTGTTAGCGGTCCGGCGGTCCAAGCAAAGCGCCCGCCATCCAACAGAAGCGCGTCGAATTCCGGCGTAGCGAAGGGCGCGTCAGCAAAGGTCGTAACCATTCCCGGCGCGCCGTGACAGTGCTGGCATATGAACAGTCGCTTCTCGCGCTTGCTTCTCGGACCCCATGTTGCTCCAATTTCGTACCGCCATGCATTCGCTTCAAGCGTCTTCGGCACAAATTCGGCCACGTGCGCTCGCTGCGCCGCCGTCAACCAATTCCATCCGAGCAATAAAGGGATGACGTTGCCGGCGAAGCCGTGAACTGGCCCGAGAAAGCGGTCTTTCGCACCGTAAAGATCCTGGGTCCAAAGTGGACCTTGCGGCGTGTCCTCCAGTTCGGCAAATAGCCGCGCTGCCTGCACTTGAAAGAGGCCGCGCCATCGCTCTTCCTCCGTCAACTTGCCCATGTGGACTGCCGCAACCATCGACCCCGGCATACCCCACATGAGTTCTCGGATTGGCAGTCCATCATTTGATTCGGCGCGCCTATAAACCAGGTCGGCGAGGCTCGATGTCGGCTCAAGGCGCATTGCGAGAAGTGCCGCCCCCATGTCGCCGCGAAGCAGTGAGCCATGCTTCTCGTAACCAGTCGGCGAACTGGCTTGGTGGTCGATAACTGTCCGATCTATCAGCTCTGGCAGCACAGAGCGAAAGTCTTCGGCGACACGGGTAGCCCCTATCCGATGTAAGTAATCGAGTGCCCAAATGACACCCGCCGCGCCCTTGTAGAAGCTGGGGTCGCCATCTCCCACCCCGTCGTCACTGGGGTGAGCCGGCCAGAAGGTGTCGGGATGGAAATGGGTGACCGCATCGGCCGCAATTTCTTCGATCGCCACCCGAACATCCGATTCGTTCCAAGCGTCCTGTACAAGCGGACGATGACGTCCAGGGGTAATCATTGCGTAGGGGCTCCTGAGCGCTATCCATCTGTATTTCAGATGAGGCAAGTAAGGATCGCACGATTGAACGAAAGCTATTCCAAAGCGTGCCGCTCGGCAAACCGACTGCACCATCTGAAATGGTTCAACGCGGCGCAGCAATGAGGAGTCAATGTCTCCCTCTGGCACTTTTCGGACCTGAGGCGATCTCCAATTTAAGGCTGCAATACGGCGGATAGCGGACCTGCCTCAAGCTCCCACACAAGCGCGCAATTTATGAGTACACGCCTAGAGACCCCTCATCCGACGCGGACTTCGTCCGCGCCACCTTCTCCCACAAGGGGAGAAGGAGGAGGCCGCGACTTTCGCGCATGATGCCGCTTGGCTCTTCGCTGGTGATTATGTGGTGAAACTCACCCCACGCTCTTCGGCAACACCAGCGACGCGCCGCTGTCGCTGACGGTGCCGGCGTTGGGATAGCTGAGGACGAAGTCGTTGCCGGGGATATGCGGGAAGCCGCGAAAATTGTCGGCGTTGGCGAAGCGGTCGCGGCAGGTCGCCAGCAGCTTGTCGCAGCCGGCGGTGAGCGTGAAGGCGTCGCCGATCGCGACTGGCTCGGGCATCGCCTGCCACAGCGTCAGCCGTACCTCGCCGTCGATGTTTCGATGCAGCTTGATCTCGATCGACAGCCCGGCATTGCCGCCGCTGACCCAGCTCAATCGGCCGGCGCTGAACCAGCGGTCGGCAAAGCCGTCGAGCCCCGTGGCGGTGAACAGCGACGTGCCCTCGACCGCCTGCACGCTGCCGCTGCCGCGATAGGCCGCGCTGGCGAGATCGACGCGGCACCGGGCATCGCCGAGATCGGCGCCGCATTTCGCGGTGTAGAGCCGGCCGCTCTCCTGCGACAGCAGATCGGCCTGCCCACGCAATTCGGCGGTGAAGGCGGTGCCCTCGCGCCTGACCTCGCCGAGCCTTCCGCGCGCCACCAGAAGCTTCAACGTCACGTCGCTCCAGTCGACCAGCCAGGCCTCGATTCCGGCGGCGTCATAGCGCCCGGCGGCGAGATCGGCCTCGGTCAGCACGTCGTCATCGAGCGCGCCGGCCACCTCGCCGCCATCGACCGACAGATCGAAGCGCTGCGAGGCCTCCGACGCGCCAAAGCCGGTGCCGGCGCGATAGGTCACGCCGTCGATGACCAGATCGCGATCATGGTCGGTAAAACCCAGCACGCCGCCATCGCGGCGCGACAGCTTCCACAGCTGCGCCAGCGTGGTGACGCCGGAGTCCAGTCTGGCCTGCAGTGCTGCGGGAACGCTTCTCATGGCCCTTCCTTTCTTACCCTCCCCTGGAGGGGGAGGGTCGACGAGCCAGACGCGAAGCGTCTTGCGAGACGGGGTGGGGTGGGCCGCGAGCGCAACTATCAAACGTGTCACCCCACCCCGCTCATCCCAATGCTGCGCATCGCGATGAGCGACCCTCCCCCTCCAGGGGAGGGTGAAAGATCATGGCCGGATCTCCACGATCGGAATTTTCGGGATCGCCCCGGCGGTGAAGGCGGACAGATCGACTTCGAGATAGTCGGTGTCGAACCGCACCGGCACATCGAACAGGAAACCGGCGGTGATTGATGCGCCCGCCGGCGGCCGGTGCAGGGTCGCGAAGGTCACCATGCCGGTCGTCACATCGACACCGAAGCGGTCGCTTGCGACTTCCACGCCGCCGACCGCGACGCGCACGCTGCCGCTCACCGGCTTGGCAATCGGCCGCGCATAGGGCGCCGGTCCCTCGCCATAGCTTTTCAGCAATTGATAGGTCGCGGTGGTGCCGTCGCCGGCGCCGATGCCCTGGTCGAATGGCGACGGCGGCTGCCCAGGCTGCGCCGACGAATGGTCGAGCCGGTCGCGCCAGCGAAAGCCATGAAGCTGGCCACGGCGTTCCTCGAAGAACGCCACCACGCTTTGCAGCGCACCGAGCGTCTTGATGCCGTAGCCGGCGTCATAGCGTCGCCGCGAATGCGCCCAGCGCGCATTGCGCTGCTCGCGCCCGGAGCCGAACGACACGATCTCGGTGCGCCGCTCCGGCCCGCCGGCGCTCTTCATGGTGATGTCGAGCGGAAACAGGATCTCGTGGAAGGCGGTCATGATGATTTCCATGAAGAAGGCCGTCATCCTGAGGCGCTCGCTCGAAGAGCGAGCCTCGAAGGATGCGACCACAAACGCTGGCGTCTGCGGCACATCCTTCGAGGCCGTCGCATGTGCGACGGCACCTCAGGATGACGGCGGAGTTTGTTGCAACACCGGGATCACAAACTCCGCTGCCCCCTCGCCACCGCGCGCGCGATCTGGCCGGTGAGGTAGCTCTCCGAGCGGCGAAAACTCTCGGCATCGGGCGTCGCGATCGAGATATGGATATTGTTGCCGCCGCCACCGCCGGCGACGCCGAGCCGGCCGTCGGCGCCGCGCTGCAGCGGCATGATCGCCTCGGGCCCGGCCTCGCCGGCGAGGCCCACGCCGCCATCACCCAACGGAAAGTAACTGGGCGCGCCGATCACGCCGCCGGCGGCGAACAGCCGCATGTTTGTCGACGGCGTGCCGGACAGCCCCGACGTCAGCGCCTGCAACCCGCCGCCCAGCGCGCTCTCCAGCGGCCTGAACGCCGCCTTGACGGCCAGATCCGACAATTTCAGCGCCAGCGATTTCAAGACGTCCTCGAACGCCTTGCCGCCGGTGACCGAACTGGCAAAGGCCTGCGTCATCACTTTGGAAAAGCCGCTCACCGCCGCGGTCAGATCCAGCGTCTTGCCACGCAGGCTGTCGAGCGTGCCGGAGGCCGACCAGTCGCTGCTATCACTCATGGCGCACTCCCTGGTCCGGAAAGCGTTGCATCAATTGTTCGAGCCCGCCGCGATCGATCGGCGTCACGGCGGCGCCGCGCACGCCGATCACCGCCTGCGAAAGCTCGCGCGGCGTCATCTGCCAGAACGCGTCAGGCGAAAGCCTGAGCACGCCGAAGCCGAACTGCATCGCCTCGTCCCACGGAAACGGCTTCATGACGTTGTCCGCTCCGTGAAGGTCGCCGCGATCAGCTCGGCCGCGATGCCGACGAAGCCGGCCGCGCCGCCCACCGCGGTCATCGCCGCCACCTCGTCGTCGCCGATCGCTTCGCCGGCGCCGCGCAGACCGGCGCCGAGGATGCGGATCAGATCGCGCGCCGACAATTTTCCCGAGCCGAAGCGTTCGGTCAGCGCCACCAGGTCGCCGGCGCCGAACGCCGCCTCCAGCTCGGCCAGCGCGCCGAGCGTCAGCACCAGCGTATGCCGGCGCCCGCCGAGCACGGCTTCGATTTCACCGCGATGGGAATTCGGCATGTGGATCTCCTGTTTACCCTCCCCTCGAGGGGGAGGGTCGACGAGCCAGACGCGAAGCGTCTTGCGAGACGGGGTGGGGTGAGCCACGCGCGCAACTATCGAAAGTGTCACCCCACCCCGCTCATCTCGATGCTACGCATCGCGATGAACGACCCTCCCCCTCCAGGGGAGGGTGAGATCACAGCGCCGCAAAATTCAGCGCGCCGGCGCTTTCGAGGGCGACGTCGAAAATCACCTCGCCATTATGCTCGCCGGAAAACTCCAGGCTGGCGATCTGGAACAGGCCCTGGATGGCGCCGAAATCCGGCACCATGACCTGGCAGTCGAGGATCGCGCCGTCGAAGAACGCCTGCCGCGCCATCGCGTCCGACGCGCCGTCCCGGAACAGCCCGCGGCCGGACACCGAGGCGCGGCGCACGCCGGCGCCGGCCAGCAGCTCGCGCCAGCGATCGACGGATTCGGCGTGCGTGATGTCGACCAGCTCGGCGTTGAAGGCGATCCGCCGGCTGCGCAATCCGGCGACGGTGACATAGCCCGCGCCGCTATCGATCTTGACCAAAAGGTCCTTGCCCTTCTGTGCGCCCATGATGTGCTCCGTTAAATCGAGGGTTCGGTGACGGCGCGAAACCGCACCAGAGAATGATAGGTGCGGCCGTCGGCCTCGCGGCGGATGTCGGCGATGGCAAAGCGCAGCGTCACGAGGCGATGACCGGCGGGCGCCAGCGGCGCGTCGTCGAGCGCGGCGAGCAACGCGCCGGTGATGACATGGGCCTCCTTGTGGCCGCCCTGCCGCGACCAGGCGTGCAGCGTAAGCTGATGCTCCTGGGCCGGCGCGTCGTCGCCCGAAATATCCGTGAGGCGGGCGTCGCCGAGCGTCACATAGGGAAAGGCCGCGTCGCGCGGCGGCGCGTCATGGACATGCGGCCCGCCGAGCGCGGCGGCAAGTCCTGTGTCCGAGACGAGCGCGGCATGGATCGCGGCGCGCAGCGCGACATGGGCAGCAGGCATGGTGAACTCCCTGGGACTAGTCGATGCGCCACTCGGCCTCGATCTCGACGAAGCGGCCGTCGTCGATGTCGCGGAACGACACGATGCGATAAAGTCGCGCGCCGTCGCGCAGCCGGTGCTGCAAGCTCAGCGCCACGCCCCCGCGCAGCACGACGCGCACGCGCACGCTCGCGCCATCCGCATCGGCCTCGACGTCGCGCCGCGCGGCGATCGGCATTACCGCGGCCCATAGCGTGGCCTGCGGCGCGTAGCTGCGGCTGACGCCGCCCTGCCCGTCCTCGAGCTCGACCGGCGCCTCGATCATGAGCCGCGTCTTCAATCGCCCGGCGTCGATCATAGCGACACCCCCCGATACGGGCCGAGCAGCGCGGCGACGCCGGCCGGCAGCAGCGCAGCGTTGCCGCCGATCGCCACCACGCCGCGAAAATCGTACCAATGCGCCACCAGCATTCGCAGCGCCTGGCAAAGCTGTGCCGGCACGTCGGCGCCCTCGTTGCCGTAGCCGAGCTCGACATCGAGCTCGATGCCGGCCGCAGCCCGGCCCGGCGCCGGCCATGCCCAGCCGGGCGACGCGACCGCATCCGCCGCGACGTCGACCACGAAGCGCTGCACGTCGAGCGCATGCGAAACGCCGGCCGCGTCATACACCCGTGCCGCCACCACGCGGCGCAGCGGCCCGGCGCGCAGGATGAGGCGGCCATCCTTCGGCCAGCCATCGCGCACGACGCGCCAGGTCTGCGTCAGCAGCGCGCGCCGCGTCAGCGCCTCGATCTGGCCGCGCGCCGCCGCGATCAGCGCCGCGATCACCGCGTCGTCGTCCTCATGTTCGACGCGCAAAAACGCCTTCGCCTCAGCGAGCGACAACGGCTCGCCGGCTGGCGGCACAAGGATGATCGGCATGGTCGCTCCTGTGGACGGGGTGAGTTGACAGATCGCGCGCGGACGGGCTCACATCCGCCGATGAAGCCGCCGCTCAAAACATGCATTGCTGCACTGGTCGCGCTCGCGCTGATCGCGCCCGCCTCCGCGATGGTCGGCGGCGCGCCGGAGAGCAGCAGCGGCATCGCCGCCTCGGTGATCACGATCGTCGGCTCGCGCGGCAATTTCTGTTCCGGCGCGCTGATCGCGCCTGACCTGGTGCTGACCGCGGCGCATTGCCTGCACGGCAACACCGACACCAAGATCGTGCTGTATGACGCCAGCCGCGCGCCAAGCTTGCGCGACGTCCGCCGCGTGGCGCTGCATCCGCAGTTCAACCCGCAGGGCATCCAGGCGCGCCGCGCCAGCGCCGACGTGGCCTTGCTGCAACTGAGCCAGCCTTTATCGAAGCCGGTGGCTGCGCTCGGCGTGCCGCTGGAGCCGATCGCCGCCGGTCAATCCTTCACGATCGCCGGCATCGGCGTCACCCGGCCGGGCGACGGCAAGAGCGGCGGCACGGTGCGCGCGGCATCGTTGATCTCCACCAGCCAGCCCGGCCGGCTGCAGATCAGACTGGTCGATCCGGCGAGTGGCGGGCTTGGCGCCTGCACCGGCGATTCCGGCGCGCCGGTCGTGCAGCCGCAATCCGGCCGCGCGACCATCATCGGCGTGGTGTCATGGTCGACGGGTCCGAACAACACCGCCGGCTGCGGCGGCCTCACCGGCGTGACCCCGCTGACGCTGTACCGCGACTGGGTGGTGCAGACGGCGCGCGGCTGGGGCGCGGGGCTGTAGGCATCGACACCGTTTGACCCATATCAACGCAAGGTTGTGGATCAAACGGTTATTCTTCTTCGACTGAGGCAAGATGTCGGAGGAAATAATGACCGATTCCACCCAACCGGACTCCACTCCGCAGCCTGGCTCGCCCAAGCCTTCGCGCAAGGCCCGCAAGCCTTCGACGGCCAAGGCAGCACCGGAAAAGCGCATGCCGTTCCACACCCGCGCAGACGAGGAACCCGACGTCTATCATGACCATGCCTGCCCGGCCGGCAAACGCATCCTCGCCACCAACTATGAGGAAGGCACCGGCGGACGGCAGCGCTGCAGCATCTGCGCCAAATACGGCTATGAGCAATATGCAACGTGGATGGCGGCAAATCTTCGGGAGCGCGAGGCCGATGTTGCCAAGCGCACAAAAAAGCTCAACGACGTTCTTGCCGACATTCAGAAGCTGGAAGACGAAATCAAGCAACTGAAGGCCGACAAGAAGCCACTCGGCGATCGGGCATCAAGGCTGATACGGTTGAACGAGACCGCCGAGCGCTTCACTGGCGAGATCAACAAAAAAGCGCTCTTCCTGAACGAGCGCAGGGAATTGTCGAAAAACTACACCGAGGCCTATTCGGGCGTAACTGCGAAGCACCCGCTCGAACACGTCGAACTGCTCGCCGACGTCGGTATGAATGAAGCCCGCGACCGATCTGCGCATGCCAAGAAGTGCGTGATGTACGGATGGCTGAATTTCAACGGCGGCCTAGCCACCTTCCCGTCCAATCCCAAGCAAATCAGCGACTGGTCCTTGCACGAGAGCCGATTTCGCGACAGCCCCGACGATTACAGCCGCGCCAGCTACATCGCCAGCCTGACCGATTCATTGCACGCAGCCGATGCGCGTCTCGCCGACAGCGATCCGGCAGCTCACGATCCGGTCCATGGCGCAACCAACTGGTATAGTCCCAAGGCGCTCAGAAGTATGGGACTGCAGCCACCGGACTGGAGCAAGAAATTCAAGCGGGTGAAGGTGGAGGGGATCGACGACGACGATTTCATTTTCATGATCGATCCTGCCAAGGACGGCAAACAATATCTCTACCGGCCGGACGGCACGGCGCGACCATAGCGTTGGTGCAGCAACGCTCCGGCGCCGCGAAAAACGTCGGGGTGGTGTCATGGTAAACCGGGGCGAATAATACCGCCGGCTGCGGCGGCCTCGCCGGCGTGACGCCGCCGACGCTGTACCGCGATTGGGTGGTGCAGACGGCAAGAGGCTGAGGCGCGGGGCTGTGAGGGCCTGCGCAAATTTTGGGCAAGTGCCTCGACGATTCACCACGCTCAGAGAGTTCCATTGCAACGACGCGGGACGCGCTCTTACCTTGGATCAACCAAGGGGGGTGGCGATGGCGAAACCCGGCGAAGTTGCCGACTACATCCACGAGATGTGCCTTCATCTGGCCGGCATGGCCAAGAACTCCAACATGCACACTCTGTGCTACCTCCTGCAATTGAGCGCGCTGGAAGCGGCGGATTTGTCGGGTCTTCCCCGCCCTCAAAAAACGCGACGCAAGCAACCGTTGAGACGGCTGCTCTCCTGATCACCGGCTGATATCCGATGTAGGGACGCCGCATGGCGTCCGATGCCGCAGCCGGTGCGATAGAAGGGCGGGCGTCGTTTTCGGCATGCTTACAACAGCCGTATCCGCGGCCCGCCGAAAGTCCGCTTCGACATCATCGCGGTGATCGCCCAGACCAGCGCGTCGAGCCGGTCCGGCGAGCGGCCGGACGACAGGCCGTTCAGGCCGAAGTCGCACATCTCGTCTTCCAGCTCCGGGAAGGCGCCGACATGCTTCACCCTGCCCTGCTCGTACAACGCCGCCACCGGCTCGGCGCGCAGATATTTGCCGCGCGTGGCGTGCACCTCGCGCAGCGGCACCTCACTATCGACCTCGCGCAGCACCGCGCGGACCATCTCGCCGCCCATATTGACCTCGGCCACCAGCGTGTCGGCGTGCAATCGCCGATACAGCGCCACGGCCTTGTGCGCCCAGGCGGCCGGCGACAGGCCACGCGCGGAGGCGTCCTCCAGCACGAAGTACATATCGTTCTCGGTGCGTCCGGCGGCGACGATGCCGCAGGCATCCGCGCCGGGTTTTGACGAGCCCGGCGGATCGATCGCCACCACGATGCGCGGCAGATCAGGCGCGGCGTCCACCCGGCAGGCCTCGATCCGCGCCCGCGACCACAGCGCGTCCGGCCGGTCCTCGATCAACTCGCCTGACAGTTCCTGCCGGCCCATTCGCGTGCCGGCATAGCGGCCGACCACGGCGTCGAGAAACGCCGGCGCCAGGAACGCCGCATTGGCCTGCGTCGGCGCCCGCGTCACCCGCGTGCGTGGGTCGGTCAGCAGCCGCTTGATGATCGGCAAAGGCCGCGGCGTCGTGGTGATGAGCTGGCGCGGCCGGTCGCCGAGCCGCAGCCCGAATTGCAGCGTGTCGAACGCCGCTTCCGCATAGCGCCATTTCGCCAGCTCGTCGCACCACGCCGCCTCGAATTGCGGACCGCGCAGCGCGTCCGGCTCCTCCGCGGAATACACATTGGCGATCGCGCCGTTCGGCCATTCCAGCCGCTTGCGCGTCGCGGTCCATTGCGGCCGCTCGGCGCGCGGCGAGACGTTCAAAATGCCGGACTCGCCCTCGATCATCACGTCGCGGGCGTCCGACCAGCTCTCGCCGACCAGCGCGAGGCGGCCATGCGCGCGATGGGCGAATGGCGGAAGGCCGAGCGCCATCGCCCGCAGCCATTCGGCGCCGGTGCGCGTCTTGCCGGCGCCGCGACCGCCGAGGCTCAGCCAGGTCGTCCACGGCCCGCCATTGTTGCCGGTCTCGGCATGTTCCTGATGCCGATGCGCCAGCGCCGCGAAATCATGCTGCAGGCGAAGCTGGGCCTGGAGGTTCGCCTGCGCCAGCCAGTCCGTCGTCAGCCCGGCTTGCGACAAACGCCTCAATGCGGCGCGCAAGCGCGTCACGGAATCCATCGAGGTCGGCGGGCATGTCGTCATGCTGGGCATCGGCACTCACGCTTCCCGGCTCGCGCAGCGCGCGCACCTTGAACAGGGTCTGGGTCAGGGTCGACAGCGTGCGGGCCACGCGCTCGGATTCCGAGGGCCGCATGGCGACGCCGCCGCCGGTGCGCCGCTCCACCCTGGCCAACTCGCGGACCACCGCCTGCTCCAGCCGCAGCGCCAGCGGCAGCGCATCCTTGTCGGCCGCTTCGGCCTCCAGGATGGCGGCCTCGGCGGCCAAGGCCGCGGCGCTAGTGCCCGTGGCCGGCGCGGTGCCGCGCAACTCCGCCGGCAATTCGCGCGGCGGCCTGTCGCGCCGCATCGGCCAGCCCTGCCGCTTGGCGGTCGCGGTCACCGTGTTGCGATTCATGCCATAGGATTCCGCGATCGACGCCGTCGTCTCGTCGGTCTCCACATAGCGCCGGCGGATGTCGGCGAGCGCCTCGTCCGTGAAACCGCGGACGCGATTGTGCAGCGGTGGATCGTTCATGGGGGGCACCGGGCGTAACCGCCATTGGCTGCTGGACGGGTGGTAACTTCAAAGGCCTGTGGGCGGTTCAGCCCAAAGGGCGTAGTCCGCCGGGCAAAATTAACGGCGCTGCTGCGGCGGCTTATGGCGCGAAGCACGCCTAGCCCGCACTACAATCTAAGGCAGACTAGCTGGCATTCAACTCTTAAAAGCGCGGCTGTTTCTTGTCACAAGCGCTGCTCGGTAAGACGTTCCCGCAGGTGAATTGCTGTCTGGTCAATGCTTGGATAGACCGTGGTGGCGTTAATGTTTATGCGGTCAAGCTGGCGGAGAATTTGCGCCTTGTTCTGGATCGTGACCCGGCTAATTTCGATCCCCTCTTGGCCCGCATCGGGAAGGGCCGCCTCGTGCCCAAAGAGCAGAAAGGCGCCGGACTGCGATTTGATTCGCGTGTTGGTGCGCTTGGCTTTAACGCAGATGATTGACCTAAGATCGTCGGGAACGATCCGCCCTTCAAAAAACCCCTTCTCAGACTTGATGTGGTGGAGAAGTTTTCCAGCGACGTTCGTCTCGTTGAAAGCATCTTGGTCGAGACTGAGATCAATTTCGTTCTTCTGTACGTAGGTCAGGTTTGAGAGGTTTGCTAGGCAACTCACAGTGTCCGAATCGTAATATTTCACGCGATCTGATGAAACCTGGAAGACGATAACCTCACCGTCGATCTTGAGTTCATCCGGCTTGCCCGAGCAGGCGAAAAAAAGTGCCACCAGCGGATTTCCAGAGATGTCGAGCAGCCGTGTTGGAAGGCCGTAGTGCTGCATTCGAACGATGCGGTCGAAGCAATACTGATCTCCATGAAACTCATCGTGATGAGCTATCAGCAACTCCTTGCAAAGACGATCTTCGCTCGGCATAAACTGCCAATCGCCATTTTCCCATTTGCGCAGCAGGGACGGCGTCAGTTCATACCGGGCGTCCATGTGACCTCGAAAGAACGTCTCGGTCGCCTCCTTTGCCGACGAGCCGTAGAGCAGTTTCAAGAATGACTCCACGCTGTCGGCAACGCCAAGGATTTTCTTGTCGCGAGGCGGTGGCTGGATCCCAAC
The DNA here is from genome assembly GCF_007018645.1 of Tardiphaga sp. vice154. NCBI lineage: Bacteria > Pseudomonadati > Pseudomonadota > Alphaproteobacteria > Hyphomicrobiales > Nitrobacteraceae > Tardiphaga > Tardiphaga sp. vice154. Next base: position 2,351,907 of record NZ_CP041399.1, on the reverse strand, counting down.
AACGGCAGGGGCAAGCGCGCCTTGCGACACGAGGTCGGCAAAATCGGGCTTGATTTTAGCTAGCCGAGCTAGAACCTCCTTCGCGTCGCCTTCTCGGACTGCCCAGTGAGTGCGGTAAAGCTGAAAACGATCCGCACCAAACACCGCCCCGGCCGTCTCGATGTTTTCAAATACTACTTCACCAAAATCGATAAGAGTCACGAAGGTGGTAGAGACCTCTTTTCGCTCTGGCGCGGTGTAGGAGATACGACCGTACTTAATGAGCATGGATACGACGCTGCCGGTCGATCTGATCTCGCTGCACAAAAAGGTAGGCAGCGTCTCAAGAAAGGAAATCGCTGTGGGATCAAGGCCCTCAAGTCTTTTTTCGATATCAGGAGGCGTGTACTCGAACATGCGCCCACGGCCCATGGTTACCACACCGACGTTTCCCTCGATATACTCCCAGTTACCGAAGGAAATGTAATTGAAGCTGTTTACCATTCGCCTAAAGTCCATACGGTGAGATTAGCCCGAATGGCATGACTCGCTACCCCTCGATTAACCGCGCTGTTGTTGCAGGAGAACGCGCTAAGCGCAAACCCGCACTGCGCGCAGATTATTGGTGCTCGATTAAGCGCTTTCGGCTTCTGCTTCCATCTGCTCGCCGAACGCATGTTCGACACCGGAAAACAGATTAAGAAAACGAGTGAGACCACCGATGAGAAGCGCATAGGTGCCGATGACAGCTGCGACTAATAGGAATAACGGAGACTTTAGGGCGACCATCGCAAACATAGCCTGCCGGGCTTCTGTCATTATTCGACGAGCTTCACCCTGCGCATACTCATCGACAATCCTTCTGATTGCCTTGCTCGATTCAGATGGACCTTCAGTTTCGCCCGCGGCAATCGCGAATATAAAACGCGTAAGAGTCAACTCGTGAGCAAAGCGGATCAACGAATTGAGTGCGTCGCGCACTTGCCTATACTCGGTCGAATCAAAATCGATGTGCCCTGCATGCGCTAAATCAAACCACTGATCGCGACGCTCGAAGACAATTTGCCTAGCAAAATCGGTGGCTGTCTGCTGCCAAGGACCGAACAGAAAAAGCAAAAGCAAGGAAAATGCAAATAGTCCGGCGATCGCTTCGGCATAAACGGTCATTTGATCAAGTCTCCCGGATGCGTCTGGCCTGTAGTCGTTAAGCCGGAACTACTACGGCCAGAATCAATGATGGTTTCGAGGCGCTTGATTCGCTCCTGTAAATAATCAACTTTCCTGTGACGCAATTTGCGTTCAGCTATAGCCCATATGGTCGTTGCGCTAATGCCTGCCAGCGCTATCGCGAATTTCAGCTCTGCAAATGCCGAGAAAACCAGCGATACTGCGATCGACAGGTTCGTATCTTGACCTCCTAATGCCTCCAGCGCCTGAAACGCGAAGTAGAAAACAGCGACGGTTGCTGCGGACCGTATCGCTGTTCGTATCGTGGCATAGAGTTGATCAACATTGCTTGGAGCGCGGTCGGACACTGCTTGGGACATTTGGCCTCACCTACAACTTGAAGTAGGCATGTTCGCGGCCGAAAATCAAGGTTGCTCGCTCGGATACCATGTGCCGGTGCCGAGCCTGTAGCGTGATATCTGACGTTACTGGAAGCAGGCATGGTTGTCGTCATCGATGCTGCGGACAGACGCGCGTTGCGGACCAAGCAACATCGTAAACGTCAGAATTTAGAGTTCGGTTACCGTTTGCAGAAGCCATGAATGTCTCTGGTTCTCGTATAATCAGACTCGACAATCCGTTCTTGTTTCGTTCTAATCACCTCCATGACTGACAGACCCGCGAGCTGGCGCATGCCGACACCGAAACAGATGGACAAACTGGCCGCCGACGCCGCGCGGCGCGCGGCCGTGCCGCCGGAGCCGGTGCCTGGGCCGGGCGATCCCCTGCCCGAGGCCTATTGGGACGCCGTGCTGCGCGATCCTCGCGGCCGCACAAAGGGCGTGCCGATCCAGAGCCGCCGGCTGGCGGAAATCCCGCTTCATCTGTTGCGCGTCTGGTGCCGGCGCTGCGACCGCACCATTGAGATCCAGACTATCGATGCCATCCGGCTCAATGGCCCGAACGCCGTCTGGCAGGACGTCGGCCGAAGGCTGCTCGACAATGGCTGCCAGGAGCGCACCGGCAGCCATGAGGACGACGGCTGCTGGCCGGCGTTCGAGGAGCGCTGACGGGCCGCGCGCACCCGCGCCGCCCTGCGCAGGAGGTGATGTGGTAGCAGTCATTCGCAACGCCGCGAATCGTGGGGAATCGACGACATGACCTATCTCAAGCGAAACTGGATGTGGCTGCTGGCGGTCGTGCTGATCGGCTCGGCCGTGGCCGGCACCTTCGTCTATAAAAGCAAATGCCGCGGCGTCGATGCCTGCGCGGCAGCCGAGGCGGAGAGCCACGAGCGCGACCGGCCGAGCGAGCCGCAGTGATCCTCACAAACGTGGCGGATTACGGCGCATCCGCCTTCGCCCTGCGGGCTCTGGCGGAGGCGCCTAACCCGCCCTACGCATTCGTCAGCTCACCGCAAACTTCATCAGCTTGATCGCGTCGAAGTCCTGCACGCCGCCGCCGACGCGCTTGGTGGTGTAGAACAGCACGTAGGGTTTCGCGCTGTAGGGATCGCGCAGCACGCGGACGCCCTGGCGGTCGACGATCAGATAGCCGCGGCGGAAGTCGCCGAAAGCGATCGACAGCGAGTTCGCCGCGACGTCCGGCATGTCTTCGGTATCGGCCAGCGGAAAGCCGATCAGGCTGGCGCGGCCCGACGCCGTGGCCGGCGGCTGCCACAGATAGGTGCCGGTCGAGTCCTTGAACTTGCGCACGCTGGCCTGGGTGCGCCGGTTCATCACGAAGCTCGCATTCTGCCGGTAGCCCGCCCGCAGCGCATAGATCAGGTCGATCAGCGTGTCGGACGGATTGCTCGCCGCAAAGGAGCCGGCTGCGCCGGAGGCGACGTAGCCGAGGTTGCCCCAGCTCCACGACGCGTTGGCCACATTGGTATAGCTGAGAAAGCCCTTCGGCTTGTTGACGCCGTCGCCACTGACGAAGGCCATGCCCTCCTGCTCGGCGAACACCTGGTCGATCTCGCCGGCCAGCCAGGCGTCGAGATCGACGGCGGCATCATCGAGCAGCGTCGAGGTCGCCGCCGGCATGGCGTAGAGCTCCATCGCCGGGAACGATAGCGCATCCAGCGACGGCGAGGCGGTCTGCGTCCGCGCGCCGGTCTCGCCGACCCAGCCGGTCGCCGGCCCCGTGATCAGGAACGGCTTCTTGTAGACGCTGCCGGAGATCTCGCGGACGCCGGAAATGCTGCGGATCGGCGAGATCACCGCCAGCCGCGCGCCGATCGCCTGCTCCAGCTCGACCGGCACCAGATGGCCGCCGTCGGGATTGGAGCCGATCGTCATCGCCTTGGTCTCGATCGCGCGCAGCCCCTCGGTGTCGCCGGAGCGCACATAGGTGTGGAACGCGCTCTTGTGCTCCCTCGCGATCGCCGCCACCTCGTCCGGCCGCCGCCCGCCCTCGATCGCCGGCCGCGCCTGCTTCAGCGCGACCTCGTCGAGCCTTCGGTGCTGCGCGTCGAGCGCGGCGTTGATGCGATCGACCTTCTGCTCCAGCACGACGTCGCCGCGGCCGCGCTCGAGTTTGGCGAGGCGCTCGTCATTGGCCGATTTGAATTCCTCGAACGTCGAGCGCAGCTCGTCGACGCCGTCGCGGCCGGGCGCAAAGCCGGCCTTGTGCTCGGGAGCGGTGTCGGTGATGTCATAATCCATGGTGGTCTCCTGGTTTGTGGGTGATTTCGGGGTGAACGGACATGCGAAGCCGCCACGCGCGACAGCTCGCAACAAGCGGATCGACGGCGTGAATGGGTCGGTCGCGCGGCGTCGGGTTTGTCGCTGGCGCGCTGCATCCCCTGCCGGTCGCCGCGGCAGGATTGATCTGTCGCAATGCGCCGCGCGGTCGAGCGGCGAGTATGTGCGCCCTGCAACGAGAGGGTTCGGACATGACACTGCTTCGTGGAATGATGTTCGCCGCACTGCTGCTGGCGGCGGGTGGCGGCGCGGCCTCGGCCCAGCCGTTCAACGGACCGCCGATGATGATGGATCGCGGCTTCTGGCCGGGCCACGGGCCGGAGAACGCCCCGGGGTTCGGGCGGATGTGCCGGTCCGGTTCGCGCGCCTTCACGGTCGCCAGCGCCAGCCGCGTCGCCCAGGATCTGCGGCTCGACGACACCCAGCGCGCCGCCTACGAGGCCTATGCCGCCAGCGCCGCGAAGGCCGCCGAGACGATGCGCGCCGCCTGCCCTTCCAGCCCGTCGCGCAGCGTGCCGGCCCGGATGGAGGCGATGGAAAGCCGCGCCGGCGCCATGATAACGGCCATCGCCATGGTGCGCCCGTCGCTCGATACGTTCTATGCCGGCCTCACCGAAGCGCAGAAGGCGCGGTTCGATTCCGGCTCCGGCCGCCGCCACTTCTGGCACATGCGCGAGGCCTGGTAACGCCGCGGTCGCGCCCGGTGGCGATCCGTCCGACGATCACCGTCGCGGCGGGTCGGCGCCCGGGTTGCACGCCCGCAGGCTGAACATGGCTCGCGCCGCGACGCCCTGCAGCGCGCGCTTGCGCTCGGCGCGGCCGCGCAGCGAGGTCGTCGCGCGGCCGCGTCTCGCCGGCGCCGGTACGTCCGCGGCGCCGGTGAGATCTTTGGACAGGCTGCCCTGCTGCATCGCCTGCCAGTCGCGTTCGGCCTGGGCGCGGCCCCGCGACGGCGGCGCCTGTTTCACCGCGTCGATGCGGGCGCCGTCGAGCAGCGGGAAGGTGACGATGGAAATCTCGAACAGATCGACCTGGTACAGATGGCGGATCCGGCTGCGCGGCTCGATCACGCCGCGCTTCGTGCGGTAGCCGATCGACAGCCCGTCGATCGCGCCCGAGCGCAGCAGCGCCAGCAATTCGCGGGCGCGGCGCACGTCCGGAATCAGTTTGCCGCGCGCGCGCAGCCCGCGAAAATCCTCTGTTAGTTCGAGCCAGATGCCGATCGGCTCGGCCGGGTCGTGCTGGAACAGCATCGGGATTTTGCGCAAGCCGCGCGTCTTCAGCGTTTGGGTGAAGGCGCCGGGCATCACCATGTCGCGCGCCTGGTCGACCGCGCCGAACAGGCTGGCATAGCCCTCGATGGTGCCGTCGGCATGCAGCTTCAGCCGCGACGAAGGGGTGAGCGGCGCATGCATCGGCAGCCTCGCAGGGTGCGGGGGAAGAAGTCTGAATTGTTCGGTGCGGCGCCGATGGCCTCCCCCCCCTAGGCGGGAAGGGTCGGCCGAACGGACGACGATGCGACAGCATCGTTGGAAGTGGAGGCCGGGGTGGGGGTGCCACAAGCGACGGCGCGCGTGGCACCCCCACCCGGCCGCGCTATCGCGCGTCCACCCTCTCCCACCCGGCGCAGCTGCGCTGCGCCCTGGGGAGAGGGAAGAAAGAAGCCCTACCCGGCCTTGCTGCGTTTCACCGGTTTGCGGCGCGGGGATTGCTCGCGCGGGCGCCTGGTCGTCGCCGCGCGCTGCAAGGCATCCAGTTGCGCCAGAAATTCGCGGAACACGTCGAGATGGTCGGGGCCGGATTTGGTGTCGGGGCGGATCGAGCGCAGCATCTGGTGCAAACTATCCATGATCGCTCCTCGCATGGTCATCATCGGGGCTATCGACCAGCCGCAGCCTTCGCTCGGCGCGGCGGTTGAAGGATTGCAGCTCGCGCACGAAATCGTCGAAGCGGCGCATCGCGGCCACCAGCTCGCGCAGCAGCAGGAACGCCGCGGCACTCGCCGCCAGCGCCCATGACAGCAGAGCGAGATGCGCCAGATCGCCCCGCTCCGAGAAAATCCGGATCAGGTCGGTCATGTCGGTTGAACCTGTGCAGCGGCAATGACGCGGGCTGCGTCAGGCGCCGTCGGGATGATCCGCGGTCCAGGTGTCCGGTGCCGGATTTTGCGCCGGATTTTGCGCCGTGGCCGGCCGGTAGCTCGAGGGCTGCGCGAAGCGCCGCTCCAGATCGATGCGGCTCAGCGGCTCGACGAATTGCACGGCAAAGCCGCTGGCGAGATGCCGCACCACGCGGCCGATACAGGCGCCAACCGCCAGCGGCGTGCCGATCTCCGGCTGCAGTTCGGCCGAGACCGCCGCCCCCGACACCGAGACGTCGATCACGAAACATTCGCGGGTCGAGCCGTCGGCCAGCGTCAAGAGCGCATGCGGGTTGGCGGGAATGATGCGCGCCTGCTTGCGGACGTCCTGCACCCGGATGTCCTTCTGCATCTGCTCCAGCCAGGCCAGCTTGTCGGCCATCTTGCGGCGCATGATCCCGGTCATCGACAGTTCGAGCAGGAATTCACCGCTCTGAACGTCGCTGATGCGGCCTTCGAGCTGGCCGAAATCGCCGAAATAGGGCATCAGCCGATCGCCGATCCGGCCGGTGACCGGTGCATCGACCATCATCCGGAACGGCGAGACCCGGCTGGTGCGGCACGCGAAGCTGCGCGGCCGCCCCTGCGGATCCAGCCAGTGCGGCAGCACATAGTGGCCGCTGACCACGACATTCACCGCACGCTGCTTCAGGAACTCTTTCACGGACATCGGCGACTCCCTGCGGCATCATAGCACCACACATCCACTCGCCTAGAAGTAGTTTTATAACACCAGCCAATTATTTCCGATCCGTTATCAGATCCTTCCACAGGCTCCGAAGCTTCGAACCAAAATGCTCAATCTTTCAGCAGCTTGGCGGCAAGGCAACGGGGAACGAAAAGCCGGTCATCGACCTTGTCAGCCATACTACCACAAAGCGAACAGCAAAACCGGACGGCCAGAGGCCTCCGGCATGGGGCCTTCATGAACATCAACGCCACCGACCGAGCGATCAGCATCTACGAAGCGCTCGCCGACCGCACCGAGACTAAGGGCGCCCGCGAACAGCTGGCACGCCATCTCAACAAGCTCTATGTCCAGGGCGAGCACGACCAGCACCGGCTGACCGTGCACGGCCTGTCCTTCCTGCGGGAGTACGACCGGCAGCGCAACGCCGCCTGAAGGCGGCCACGGAGCTTTGCATGAAACACCTTCACTCCTCTGCGGTCGCCGCGCTGACGCTGTTTGCGCTTGGCCTAATGATGGAGATGCCGGTCGCCGAAGCGCGCGGCGCGGGCTCCAGCATCATGAATTCGCCCGGCTACCAGCGCCGGCTGCAGGAGTCGCGCGGTTATGTGACCAACCAGTCCGGCTCGCTGTTCACACCGCCTTCGGCCAGCGCCGCGCCGCGGCCCAATGTGCGGCCGAAGCCGCGCGATCGTCGCCGCTAGGCGTCATATCAGCCGGTCGCCGCCGTCGATCGGCGCGTAGCCGACGGCTTCGCGTTTCTCGTTCAGCGTCAGGAATTCCGCGGCGCTAACGCGCTGCCAGAGCGCAGAGCGGTCGGCCGACAGCGCGTCGATACGGTCGGTATCGATCGTCACGCGGATGCCGTCGCCGAATTGCGGCGCCAGCCATTGCGACAGCGCGTGGCCAACGCGGCTCGCCAGCGGCAGCACGGTCTGGCGGAAGAACACCCGGTTGGCCTCCTGGAAATTTGCATAGGTGTTGTCGCCGGGAATCCCGAGCAGCATCGGCGGCACGCCGAAGGCCAGCGCGATCTCGCGCGCCGCGGCGTGTTTGGCCTCCAGAAAATCCATGTCCTTGGGCGAATGCGACATCGCCTTCCAGTCGACCCCGCCTTCCAGCAGCAGCGGTCGCCCGGCATTGACCGCGCCCTGATAGCTGCCCTCGAGCTCGCGCTTCAGCCGGTCGAACTGCGTATCCGACAGCACCGAGCCCTCCGGCCCGACATAGACCAGCGCGCCGGACGGCCTGGCGGCATTGTCGAGCAGAGCCTTGTTCCACTTCGCCGCGGCGTTGTGGGTATCGAGCGCGCTGGCCGCGGCTTCGATGGGCGCCAGGCCGTAATGGTCGTCGAGCGGATGAAAGAACGTCAGATGCAGGATCGGCGGCACCGTGCCGTGCTGCTCGAAGCGCACGCTGCGTCCGCCGACGCTGTAATCATAGGCCTCGGCCCAGCCGTCCGCGCCGGGGATCAGCTTGATGCGATCGGGCCGCAGCGCATAGATCTCGCGCACCTCGCGCGACCGCACGCCGTCATCGAGCGCCACCGCCTCGACATAGGCGTTGCCGGCGAGCAGGAGATGCGCGTACAGCGCCTCGAAGAACACACCGCCATCCTGCCGCGGGTTCGGCCGCGTCAGCAGCGACGCCAGCGGATGCGCCTCTTTTTCCTGGGCGCCCTCGAACACCAGAAACTGGCACGCCGCGGCATTCTCCGCGATCAGCCGTACCGCGCGATGCACGATGGCATTGCCGAGATAGCCCTCGCGCGCCAGTCCGCGATAATCCCGCGCCGTCCACCGCGCAATTCCGCCCCCCATCGCCATCAATTTTGCGGTGCGTGAGGCTTTGGCTTCCGGGGCGGCGAGATAGGCTTTCAGGCGATCGAACATGGAATTCTCCGTGCACTCAATTTGGCGGCTGCGCGCCAGCCCGCGAAGCGCGGCTAGAGCTGGCGTATCCGCGGCCCGCTGCTGCGCGCGACGAGCGCCAGCGCCGTCACCGCCCAGACCAGCGCATCGAGCCGGTCCGGTGAGCGGCCCGACGACAACCCGCTGCTGGCGAAATCGCACATCTCGTCTTCCAGCGCGGTGAAGCATCCGGCGTGCTTCACCCGGCCCTGCTCGTACAAGGTCGCGACCGGCTCGGCGCGCAACCACTTACCGCGGGTGGCGCGCACGCTCGTCACCGGCACGCCGGCATCGACCTCGTGGATCACGCTGCGCACCATCTCGCCACCCTGGTTGACCTCGACGACCAGCGCGTCCGCCTCGCATTTTCGCCATAGCGCGATCGCGATATTGGCCCAGGCCGATGGCGTCACCGCCGACACCGTGTCGTCGGCGAGCACGTACACGATGCCGGCCGTACAAATGCCTGCCGCAACGATGCCGCAGGCATCCGCGCGCTTGCCCGACGACACCGGCGGATCGACCGCGACCACGATGCGCTGCAGCGCCGGCGCCTGCGTGACACGGCAGCTTTCCAGCAGCGCGCGCGACCACAATGCGTCTGCGCGGTCCTCGATCAGTTCGCCGTCGAGCTCCTGTCGTCCCAATTGCGTTCCCGCATAGCGGCCGACCACGCTCTGCAGAAAGCTCGGCGCGAGGTTGAAGGCATTGCTTGCCGTCGCCGCGCGCGTCACGGCGCTCGACGGATCCGCCATCAGCCGCTTCAACAGCGCGGTCGGTCGCGGCGTGGTCGTAATCAATTGCCGGGGCTGGCTACCCAGCCGCAGGCCGAACTGCAGCATGTCGAAGGCGGCTTCCGCGTGGCGCCATTTCGCCAGTTCGTCGGACCACGCGCAGGAAAACTGCGGCCCGCGCAAACTCTCCGGATCCTCCGCGGAAAATGCCTGCGCTACCGCGCCGGTGCTCCATTGCAGCCGCTTGCGCGACGACAGCCACACCGGACGCTCGTACCGCGGATGCACGGCAAGCAGGCCGGAGACGCCCTCGATCATCACCTCGCGGACATCATGCTCGGTCTCGCCGACCAGCGCGATCCGCATCTGTCGCTCATGGCCGCCCGGCCCGCGGCCCATCGCCTGGGCGCGCACCCATTCGGCGCCGGCGCGGGTCTTGCCAGCGCCCCGGCCCCCGATCATCAGCCAGGTCAGCCAAGGCGCATCGTTCGGCGCGACGGCGGGCGGCAGCTGATGCGGATGAGCGTGAAGCTCCCACAACGTATCAAGCAGTTCGATCTCGCGGGGCGTCAGCGACGCCATCAACCGGTGGTGCATCCCCTGCTTCAACCATCTGCGCCAATCGTTGCGAAAGGCGTTGACGGAGTTCTTCAAGGTCGCCGGGGCGTTCAACATCATCGGGCTTTTGCGTTTCATCTGCGGCGCGCAGCCGGCGCACTTCGCTCAGCGTGCGCGCCAGCGAGGCCAAGGTGCGGGCGCGGCGTTCGGCCTCGGTGGGCCGCGACTTGCCGGTCATCTTGGCGACGATGGCTTCGATCTCGGCCAGTTCGCGATCGACCGCCTGCGCCACGCGCTCGACCAGCGTCGCGCTGTCTGGCGCCGCGGTATCCAGCCGAGCGGCGGTGCCGCGCTTGGCAGGTGTGGCTTTTTTCGCCGACGTCACCTTGCGGGCCGCCGTCTTTGCCGCTGTCGTGCGAGGAGCGCGCATCGAGACTTCCATGAAAAAGCCCGCGCCGGACAAGGCCGGGCGGGCTGATTGAAATGATAGTTTGGGCGAACTCAATCAGGTACGGAAAAAGACGAACCAGACGACGGCCATCAGCAAGATCGCAAGCCCCGTGCTCATGGTGAGCAGCGCCAGTATCGATGGGCCCGGTTCGGCCTGCCGCGCTTCGGTCGCGGTTTCGACAATCCGAACGTCTTCTTTCCTCGCCATGCTGTCCTCGCTAAAGCCTGCCGATCGGCATTTCCAGCTGGAGTAACGTTGGATATCAGTCGATGTTCCGGCCTGCGTGCCGCGGGCGTGGACCGCAGCTGCGGCGCGGCGGCCTCGAAACCCAGTTGTGGAGCATGCCGTAAACCTACCTTCGCAGCGTCACGCTGTCAAGGCTATAAATCCTAGTTTTTTATTCCTATAAGAAATTGATCCTAGGTCACTGGAATCGCGCGGGTTTTCTGCCGCGCATGGTCCTAGCGGGCGCCGCGCGCCCAGGTCGCGCCGGTGGTGTCCGGCGGCGGGCCGCGGTAGTCGATGTTGGCGACGCAATTGCCACGCCAATCGGCGGCGGCCTGCAGGCACTGCTGGTAGCCGAAGAAACGGCAGATCTGCGGCAGCGCAGCGCCCCGCGGAGCGCCGATCAGCACGCAATAGGGCGCCACGCCGGTTTCCTGTCGCACCGCGGGGCGCGCCTCGGCCAGGCTACCGCCGAGTGCGGCGGCCAGAGTGACCAATGCCGCAGCGGCCGTGATCTTGCGTCGAAAAATGCTCATGTGTCGCCTCTTGTGATTCGCAGCCGATCGGGCAACGGCCCTTGTTGAATCGTAGCCCGCGTGCACGCGATGCAACGCTCGGCACCGATCCCGACAAGGCAGCAGCAAGAGATCGCCGGAATGCCATATCGATCGTCGCCGCACCTGCTACAGATAGATCGTAAATCGCCGGGCGCCAGATCCGATCACGCGATTGCGCGCCGGAAAGGCTATTTCAGGGAGGCGTTGATTCCCGCGAAGCGGCCGTTCAGCCTCGTCCCGATGCCCTGCACCGCGACGATGATGACAAGGCTGATACCGGCTGCGATCAGCGCATATTCGATGGCGGTCGCGCCGGATTGATCGTTCCAGAATCGAGCTAGCAAGCGCGGCACCGCGGCCTCCTCGGATGCAGGCACGGGCTTCCCCCACGCCAGAGGTGTCATGCTAACGCCGATTGGTTTCCACAAGGTTCACCGAATACCGCAATTCCGGAGCGTTGGAGGATAGCTGGGGTGTTACGGCTTGAAGAATGCCGGATCGTTCAGCGCCTTGATCAATGTGTCGACCATATCGGCCGCGGCGTGGTCGTCGCGCTCTTCGAGCAATTCCCACATCTTGCGCAAATTGGCGCGCATCGGCGCCTTCAGCGAAGAATCGCGCTCGATCAGCGTGCGCGCGATGCAGAAGGCGATCGCCTCACTGCCCATCTTGGTCTGTTCGACGGTCGGTTTGCTCATGATCCGGTTCCTTGCCGCGCAATCTGCTGCGCGGCTGTTAGGCCGTGAGAGCATTCCGTGTCAATCTAGCGTCGGTCCACTCACCAATTGTATCGCACCGCGCAACGGCCCGCGTAATAGCGCGTCACCTCGGAGAACTCGCCCTCGAACGTGGTGCCCAGCGTGATGCCGTTGCGGAAAGTCAATTGGGCCGCCGCGGTGGTCAGCGCGGCGTTGGCTGCCGGCGACGCGCCGCCCACCACGAACGATGCGCCGGGCAGCGACTGGAACGTGGCCGACGCCGAGCGATCAGTGTTGAAGTCGTACGCCCAGGCGGCGCGGCCGCGTGAGGATCGCGTCGTTGACGAAAAACGACTTGTCCGAGCGCAGGCCGAGTTCGCTGCGGCGCGCTGATGCCCTTGGCGGCCTAGGCCAGTGCGAAGGTCGTCGATCCCGACAACGTGGTCTCCGCATAGGCCGGCAGGTCGAGATACGTCACCTGCCGCCGCGTAAGGCGTCAGCGCGATGCCTAGCCATGGCGTCGCATAGCGGTTGCCGGCTTCGAGTCGTGCCGAATAGGAGTTGGTATCGAAACGCGCGCGCAGCGATTCGGCGCCGACATTGCGCTCCGCTGTCACCTGCTGCCAGCCATAGGCCGCACTCGCGGTGATGTAGGCCGAAGCGATGCTCTGCCGCACGAAGCCGCCGACCTGGAACAGATCGGAGCGCCCGCCGCCGCCACCCGCGACGCTGAAATTCGTCGCGCCGCCGGCCATGGCAAAGCCGACCACGGTCTGCGCCGACAGATGATAGTCGGCGCCCACCGCGACGCCGCCGATCCGGCTGCTCGGTGTGTTTGTGCCGGACGCGGTGTTGCCGTCGGCGGTCTGGGTGCCGCCGAAGCCGGAAGCCCGGACGTTCCAGCGCCCGGCGTAGACGCGCGGCGGCGCCTTGGTGATCATGGCATAGGCGTCGCGCTCTGTGCCCGATCGCTTGCGGCCGGTGAGGCATAGGCGTTCATCGCATCGCCCTCCTCCGCATACCCCAGCGGACCCGGCGCGTCTGCGCCGCGGCCCGCCACGGTCGGATCGGACATGGTGCCGACGAGCTGCGTCGCCGCCATTGCTGGCATCGTTGAAGCCGATTCCGCCGGCGCCGGTCGGGCTGTCGACGCCGCCCAGGCCTCCCGAGGAATTGCCGCTCCTGCCGCCATCGGCACGCGCAGGCTGCACCGTTGTTGTTGCAAGAACCAGGCAGGCAAGCGCCATGCGGGGCACGGCGGCTTTGCTCGCGCGCCGCAGCCCATCGATGGGATTGAAAAGCAATCCGCCTGGCTTGAAACCGATCTGCCAGGACCCACCGACAAAATCACTGCGCGGACGCTAGGGGGCCGCACCCAGGCGCGCAGTGCCGGCGCAACAGGAAATCAAGCTATCCCCGCCGATGCGCTGTTTGCGCCACACTGCGCATCACCTCGCAACGCGCTGCAAGCCTTACTCGCCGAGTTCCGTCGCCGCGGCCTTCGCCGGTCCTGCCAGCACGCGCTCTTCCATCAACATCAGGAACAGCGCCGACAGCGCCAGCATCGCGGCGGAGGCCTCGAACACGTAGCGGAACGCCGTGACCATGTCGGAGGCCGCGATCGCGTGCGCGGAGCCGGCATGGTCGCCGGAGATGGTGATTTCGGTGCCCAGCGCCATCAGCAGGATCGTGGTGAAGGCGGCGACCGTGAACGACGCCACCAGCGCGCGGAAGAAGTTCATCGCGCCGGTCGCAGTGCCGACCTGCGCGCGTGCCACCGCGTTCTGGATCGACACCACGGTGACCGGGAATGTGGTGCCGAGCCCGACCGAGAAGATGCCGAGCGCGGTGAGCAGCGCCCATAGCGGCAGCGGCGTCGCCAGCGCCATGGCCAGGGCCGTCACCGCAGCCAGCGCCGCGCCGGCGATGGGGACGCGCTTGTAGTGCCGGGCGCGCGCCATGCTGCGGCCGGCGATGGCTGCACCGGCGACCGAGATCGCTGCGACCGGGATCAGCGCCAGCCCGGCCTGCGCCGCGGTGAGGCCATAGACGACCTCGTAATACAGCGGCAGATGCACGGTGAGGCCGATCATGGCGCCCATTGCGCAGCCGCTGGCGGCGATGGCAAAGGGCACGACCGGACCGGATAGTACCTGCAGCGGCAGGAACGGCTCGGCGGTGCGCAGCGCGTGCCAGATAAAGGCCATCGCCAGGATGGCGCCCGCGCCCAGCATCAGCAGGATGGTCGGCGACGCCCATGAGAATTTGGTACCGGCCCAGGTCAGCACCAGCATGAAGATCAGTGCCGAGGCCATCAGCAGCACGCCACCGAGCCAATCGACCTTGCGCATGCGGTGAAACACCGGGATCTTCTTCATGTTCGGCAACAGCATGCCGAGCGCCAGGACGCCGAGCGGAATATTGATCCAGAAGATCATCGACCAGTGCAGGTGCTCGGCAAACAGCCCGCCGAGGATCGGCCCGCCGATTCCGGCGGCGACCCATACGCCGCTGAAATAAGCCTGGTACTGGCCGCGTTCGCGCGGCGTCACGACGTCGGAAATCACCGTCTGCACGATCGGCAGGATGCCGCCGCCGCCCAGCCCTTGCAGGCCGCGGCCGAGGATCAGAACCAGCATGTTCGGCGCCAGCGCGCACATCACCGACCCAGCCATGAACAGCGCCAGTGCAATGATGATGGTCACGCGGCGGCCATAAATGTCGCTGAGCGTCCCGAACACCGGAGCCACGGCGGTGGAGGCCAGCAGATAGGCCGTAATCACCCAGGACAGATTGGTGACGTCGCTGAACTGGCGACCGATGGTCGGCAGAGCGGTGGCGACGATGGTCTGGTCGAGCGCTGCGAGAAACATCGTCAGCAGCAGGCTGATCAGGATGGTGCGAACCTCGGCCGGTGTCAGCGGCGGCTTGGCCGGCTGCGGCGCGGTATCGACTTCCATCACGGTGGTCGGCAGATGCGAAATCTCGTCGACCATCTCGTCGGACAGCGCGTGATGATTGGCCGTTGACCGGCTCTCAGGTTCGAACTTGTTCATGGACCGGGCTTCGCGTCGGAGGCGCGAATGACCGCGCGGGTGCAATTTCAGGTGCAATTAACATGCAACTGCATGCAGCGACAGCGCCGCAGCCGCATGGGAGCATCCCGCCATGATCATTTCGCGGCTGCAAAGGCTTCGGAAAGCGCCATACCGCAGACGATTCGCTCGGTAGATTTCATCCTAGATTCTCACCGGATCGAGCAGATCGATAAGGTGTGGCGTTTTGTCGGAGACGATCATGACCTTTTTGTTGAACTTCGGGTTCTTCTTGAGCAGCGCCGCCAGACCGTGCGTCGCAGGCGACCAGTCAGGCCTTACCGTTTTCTTCTTCCTGCTCTTTTCCTTGGCCTGTTCCTTCTCCCAGTCGGCCTTTCGCCCCTTGTCAATATCGGCGACAGGATAGGTCAGATGCACCGTGTAGTCATCGTCGCCGCGCGCCGCGAGCAGCATTTCGAGCGTCTTGCGTTCCGGGTTGCCGTGCTCGCCATCGCCTGAGAAAACATAGTGATCGGCGGTTACGCGCTTGAAGAAAGAAGTTTCCATGTTGTTGTCGCTGCCGTGGTGCGGCACCTTTAGGATCTCGACATGCAACTTGCCCTTCGGCTTCAAAAGCTTGGTGAGTTCGAGCCCCTCCAGGATCTTGTCGCCGCGGGCGTCTCCGGTCAGCAGCATGCGTTTGTCACCGGCTTCCGCGAGCACCACGATGCTGGAAAGGTTGGGAACCGATTCATCGACAAATGCTGCCATTGCGGCCTCCGATGATTTAGCCTTCTTAGTATTGCGGTCGCGCAGCCACTTGTCATGCGCCTTCTGCAGCGCCTGCAACTCCGGTTGCAGCGGCCCGATCACCGTCAACTTCAATCCATTCGCCAGCGTGACGGACTTCGCGGATTTCGACGCCATGATCAGATTGCCGTTGAATTTGTGATTGAGCTGCCAGTCAAGCGCCTCCGCATCGTCACGCAGTTGCCGGCCCTGCGGTATGCTCGCCAGGACGCTGTCGGCCTGAAATTCCGATGGCGTGACTTTCATGAATCGGGCGACTCGTCCCTGCTTCACCGAACTCGCGAGCACCGAGGCGGGGTCGGCTTCAGAACCGCCGGACGATTCCCCGCCTATGGACGCCGTGCCGAAGCCGGCTTCGCGCATCACTTCAGGCGGCTGCGTGCCAAGCAGATCGTCGAAGCTGTTGTGCCACAGGCTGGTCACCTGCAGCCGCGGCGTCGGGGTCTTGCCGCGCTGCTCCTTGGTGAGTTCGAGAATGCCCTTGATATGATCGTCATCGATATGGCTGACCATCACCACATCGACCGGCAGCGGATCGTTTCTGGCAATATTCCGCGCCTTGTGAATCCTGGTCAAACGCGGCTTCATCTGCGGGCCGTAAACCTGCGAGGGTCCGCCATCGATCAGGATCAAATGCGGATCGGCGGCGGATCCGAAATGCAGCATCAGGCAATCGCCCTTGCGGGCGCGCAGGACATCAAGGCTAAAGTGCATGTCAACCTCCTAAATCGATTGAAAGGCGCGCAGCACGTCGAGCATGCCGTGTCCCTGAAAGCTTCGTTCACGGCCGAGATCGGTCGCGCTCTCGCACAAGATGCGTTTCAGCCGCCGGGGTTGCCCGATCAGTTCCTCATAGCGCGCCAGCAGCATCGCGGCGGCGCCGCTGACATGCGGTGCCGCCATGCTGGTGCCGGACTCCGAGGCCCATTCCTGGCCGGGAACGGTCGACATTACGCGCTCGCCAGGCGCCACAAGGTCCGGCTTGAGGCGGCCGTCGCCGGTCGGGCCGCGACTCGAGAAAAAGCTGACGCCGTAGGTTTGCGGCCAGCCGCCGTGGGTCGAGCCCACCGTGATAACGCCGTCGCCATTGCCGGGATCGGTGATGCTGAAGGCGGCATAGCTCTCGAAACTGCCATCCTTGGTTTCGAATTTCTGGAAGCCGTGATTGCCCGCCGCTGCGACGACCACGACTCCGCTCTCGATCAACCGTTCGCATTCGTTACAGACCGGTGTGCAGCCGCACGCGTAGTTGCGCACATTGTGCGGGATCGACAGGCTGAGATTGGCGCCGTGAATGGTGATATAATTGTGCCGTTCATTGACGTAGCGAATGTATTGCAGGGCGGCAATGATCGCGAACTCGGTATCCTTCAGAGTCCTTCCCAGCACGCGAAAATCATAGAACTGGATATCGGGACACATGCCGCCGGCATGCTCGCCAATTCGTCTGGCGCCGATGATTCCGGCAACGTGGGTGCCGTGCGGGCTGGCGGGTGGCGGCGGCTTTGACAGCGTGATCAGTTCCTCCACGATATCCCAGTTGCTCGGCCGTTTCTTGTCGGCATCCGCGGCGATTGCTTGCAGGCGGTCATCGATCTCCTTCATGCCCAGACCGGTCGCGTCGGCTATCCGCTCGCGATCGGGCTGTGAAACGTCGTTCGCGCTATTGCTGACGATCTCGCGGATCCGCGTGAAATCGAGTGTCCGCGTGACGCGGGACACGCGGTCCGCCTTCTTCGGCGCGGGCGTCATGAAGGCGTCATGGGTGCCGTCGATGCCCGAGTCGAGCACCGCCCAGACGATCGCCTCGCAATTCACCTTGAACAGGGTCTGGGCCGCGTCGCCCATGACTGCCGGCACCGAGCGGTCGAGCGCGGCCGATGCCGGCCGGTTCAACGACACCTGAAAGACCAGTCCGTTGTCCTTCTTTTTCGGTCGATCTTTCGCGGTTTTGCGAACTGCTTTGGCGACGGCGTGACTGTCCTGTTGCACAACCTCATAAAGGCCGAACATCCCCTCTACGATCTCCGGAATGTGCGGCGCATAACGGGCAAAAGCGGTTTCGAGATCCGGCCTGTCGAGTTGCCCGTCGGCGGGAGGGGGCTGCCGGCTCATCCAGTAGATCAGGCCGGCAAGCGCGATATAGCGTTCAAGCGACGAAAAATTCTCCCGGTCGCGCGCGACTGGAACCGGTATTTTCGCGCCTGCCTGGCGAAACCGCGCGGGATCGAGCACGCGCGCGAGTTTGGCCCGCATGACCTCCTCGATCCGCGACTTGAACCCCTTCTGTGACCACCATTGCGTCAGCGGCACCAGGATGCGCAGCACCTCGTTGAAATGCAATTCAGCGCCGACAATGCCCTGCAGATAGGCAACCTTGGCGCCGGGCTGGACGCCTTCCGCGCGCGGCACCGACTTCAACCTTTCCGCGATCTCATACGCCACGTCAGCGGCCGAGGTATCCTTGCGCGGTGTGATGAGCAGATCCTGTACCGCACCGGGATTCGCGGCGTAGGCGGCCCATACGTCCCCTAGCAGCGGCGAATCCTGCAGCACGCGACGGTCGTCGGCGGGGCCAAGCAGGATTTGCTCGACGAGCAGCGGCGGAATTGAAAACTGTTCGAAGGTCGACGCTGCCTTCTGCCCCACAGGTTCGCCGCGCCGCGCTGCCTGTCGCCTGCCTGCCGTTTTCTTAGCCATCGACGCTGCTCCGGATCACTCGACCAGACCGACCTCATACCTTCGAGGCCGGATAGGGAAAATCCGACGGCCGCTTCAACTCCTTGTTGACATGGGCACGCAGCGCCGCGTCGCAGACCGCATAGCCCCAGTTGATCAGCCGGTCTTGGGTGACATCGTCGATCCGTTTCAGCCGGGTGGCGATTTCCGCGAGTTGCATCGTGCGCGCATGCGGACACGGCAGCGGATCCGCCAACGGATAGTCGGCGATGTCGGTGCGGATGCCCCAATACGCGCCTTTGCGCGCCTCGTCGCTGTCAGGCTTCGTGGCATGCAGCGCGAAGGAGGCGATGACCTGTCTGGTGCGCAGCGCGCGGACCTGGCTGTCGATCATGTTAAGCACGCGATAGGCGTGCTGCGCCCAGTCGCGCTTCGGCTCTTCCTCGGCGTGCATATCGCCGCCGGCATTGGAGACCAGGACGGTCTTGTGCGACTTCCAGACCGTCTCCAGTCCCATATTGTCGTAGACGCCTCCGTCGGTGAGCACGACCTTGGTGGTGAAGGGCGGCCGTTGCAGGTCCATCCCGGAGCCGGGCGTGAAGTCGCTGTCCCTGAGGCGCAGGTCGCAGGGCGACAGCACCGGCGGAAACGCCGACGACGCCGCCACCGCCCGCGCGAGCGGCACCGTCGGGTTCTTCACCTCGCCGACGCGGTAGTCACGCATATAGGGTTTGGAGAATCGCCACAGCACACCCGACTGCACATTGGTGGCATTGATCACGAAGCGCGGCGCGTCCGGCAGGTCCTGCAAGGTCGCGCCTTTGAAGAGGGCGTCGTCATACGCCTGGGCAATGCGGTCGCTGATGGTACCTGGTAGCAACGCGCCGAAGATCACGGACTCCGCGTCGATGGTCTCGGAGGCCAGCAGGCGCAGCGGCTCGACGAAATTCGGAACGAACTTGCCGTGCACGTCAGGCGCCGCAACGCCGAGCTTGTTCCAGACAAGACCGAGAAAGGCTGCCGTGATCGAGCCGCCCGACACGCTGGAGATCCGGGTGATGCCGCCGCTGGGGGCCAGCATACCGTTCTCGTACAGCCGCCACAGCGCACCGATGTGAAACACCATCGCACGATAGCCGCCCCCCGACAGGCTCAACGCCGGCAACGGATCCAGCAACTTCTTCGCTTCTCCGGGAATCGCCCTGACCGGCGAGTTGGCCGAGATGGGAATATCGGACATCGAACACCTCCCGGAAACGATCGCCAGACGAAACACGACCTAAGGATGCATTTTTGCCAGAAACGTTAAAGGGCTGGTGACGGACCGTGAAGTGGACGGGCGCGCGGCGACCTCGCGCCGCATCGACTTCCCGATCGCCCTAAACCGGCCGCTTCTTCAGCCGCGCGCGCTTCGGCAGCACGCCGGGCCAGGTCACGATGTGGTCCTGCAACTCCTCGTCGGGTACGGTTGCTTCGGTGCCCTGCACCCGTCCGCGCACCGAGACGCCGGCCTCGTGGACAGTTTGCGCGCTGCCGGAGATCAGCGGATGCCACCAGTAGAGGTCGCGGCCTTCGGCAACGAGCTTGTAGCCGCAGCTCGGCGGCAGCCAGTTCAGGGTGCGGACATTGTCCGGCGTCAGCCGCACACAGTCCGGCACCTGGTCGGAGCGGTTCGGATAGTCCTTGCAGGCGCACAGCCCGGCATCCAGCAGCTTGCAGGAAACATGCGTGTAATAGATCTGGCCGGTATCCTCGTCTTCCAGCTTCTCCAGGCAGCAGCGCGCGCAGCCATCGCACAGGCTCTCCCACTCGGCGCCGGACATCTCTTCCAACGTCTTGGTTTTCCAGAACATTCCCTCCTGGGCGGAGGGTTTTGGCGGGCGCGTGGTCATGCCGTGAGCGTCGATCCGGGTCGGGGCTGAAACGCCCTTCTAGGTGTTCTCGGGCGGGCTCCGCAAGCACCGCGGCCATCACCGCCCCCGGACCCGCCCGCCGGACACGCATTCGCGTTAGCTTTGCCGGCCAAAATCCGCGCATCGCCATTGGTTTGTCGGCCCCGCTCCGCTAGAAGTTGGACACACCTCCCTCGGCCGTCAAACGGCTTGCCGTCGCAGCGCCTTGGGATTGCCGCAACACTCCAGCAAGCCTGCCCGCAGTGCCCCATCGGGTGGCGCTTGAGCGGCAGCAGACCAAGGATCCCGGTGCGCCAGATCGTGCCATCCAGATGGAAGACCAGGTTCCGGCATTTCATGCTGGATCTGGATGCCCGCATCGATTCCGGGCTGTTTTCGTCCGGCCGCGGCACGCGTGAACTGTATGAGCGGTTCTCGACCTTCATGGACCGGTTCTATGTCGGCCGCTGGAAGCGCTGGGTGTTCATCGAACCCATGTCGGAAATGGCCACGATCGGCCTCGGCGGTCTGATCCTGATGCTGGCGCTGGCGCAGCCGGCGTTTCGCGAGACGGCCGATGACGACTGGCTGAAAAAATCCGACCTCGCCGTGACCTTCCTCGATCGCTACGGCACGCCGATCGGCAATCGCGGCATCAAGCATAACGACTCGATCCCGCTGGAAGACTTCCCGGACAATCTGATCAAGGCGACGCTGGCGACCGAAGACCGACGCTTCTACGATCATTTCGGCATCGACATCGCCGGCACCGCGCGCGCGATGGTCACCAACGCGCAGGCCGGCGGCGTGCGCCAGGGCGGCTCGTCGCTGACCCAGCAGCTTGCCAAGAACCTCTTCCTGTCCAACGAGCGCACCATCGAGCGCAAGGTCAACGAGGCCTTCCTCGCGATTTGGCTCGAAACCCGGCTGACCAAGAACGAGATCCTGAAACTCTATCTCGACCGCGCCTATATGGGCGGCGGCACCTTCGGCGTCGATGGCGCCGCGCATTTCTACTTCAACAAGTCGGCACGCTACGTGAACCTTGCGGAAGCCGCGATGCTCGCCGGCCTGTTCAAGGCGCCGACCAAATACGCCCCGCACATCAACCTGCCCGCCGCGCGTGCCCGCGCCAATCAGGTGCTCGACAACCTCGTCGACGCCGGCTTCATGACCGAGGGCCAGGTGTTCGGCGCCCGCCGCAATCCGGCGACCGCCGTCGACCGCCGCCAGGAGAGCGCGCCGAATTATTATCTCGACTGGGCGTTCGACGAGATGCGCCGGCTGGTCGAGACGTTTCCCAAGTCCTATTCCGAGCGCGTCTTCGTGGTCCGCACCACCATCGACATGAACGTGCAGAACGCGGCAGATGCCGCGATCGAGAACCAGTTGCGCCAGTTCGGCCGCGACTATCATGCCACCCAGGCGGCGACCGTGGTGTCCGATCTCGACGGCGGCGTGCGCGCGATGGTCGGCGGCCGCGACTACGGCGCCAGCCAGTTCAACCGCGCGGTCGACGCGATGCGCCAGCCCGGCTCCTCGTTCAAGCCCTATGTCTACACCACGGCGCTGCTCAACGGCTTCAAGCCGACCTCGATCATCGTCGACGGCCCGGTGTGCATCGGCAACTGGTGCCCGCAGAACTATGGTCACTCTTATTCCGGCGCGGTGACGCTGACCCAGGCGATCACGCATTCGATCAATGTCGTGCCGGTGAAGATCTCGATCGCGCTCGGCGGCAAGTCGCCGAACCCGGCCAAGGCCGGCCGCGCCAAGATCGTCGAAGTGGCGCGCCGCTTCGGCATCAAGGCGCCGCTATTGGACACGCCGTCGCTGCCGATCGGCTCGGCCGAAGTCAGCGTGCTCGAACATGCGGTCGCCTATGCCACCTTCCCCAACAAGGGCAAATCGGTCACGCCGCATGCGGTGCTGGAAGTCCGCACCGGCGCCGGCGATCTGGTCTGGCGCTTCGACCGCGACGGCAAACAGCCCTTGCAGGCGATCCCCGCCTCGGTCGCCGCCGACATGGCGGGGATGATGAGCCACGTCGTCTCGGAAGGCACCGCGCGCCGCGCCGCGCTCGACGGCATCCCGACCGCTGGCAAGACCGGCACCACCAATGCCTATCGCGACGCCTGGTTCGTCGGCTACACCGGCAACTTCTCCTGCGCGGTATGGTACGGCAATGACGATTATTCGCCGACCAACCGCCTGACCGGCGGCGCGATGCCAGCGCAGACCTGGCGTGACATCATGGTCGCCGCGCATCAGGGCATCGAGATCAAGGAAATCCCCGGCATCGGCGCCGGCACCAAGAATCCGGCCGCGGTGCCCTCCGCCAATGTCGCCTCGAGCACGCCGAGCGCCAAGCCCGGCCCGCCGCCGGTGCTGACGCGCCGCGGCGCCGACATTCTGGTGCGCGTCGAGAAGATGCTCGAGGAGGCCAGCAAGACCGCCGGCCGCACCTCGTCGAACGAACCCGTGGCGCCGAAGCCGCGCGCCTCCGCGCTCGCCTTCCCGGACAGCCTGGCCTCGGCCGGCGACGCGCCCGCCGCTGCGCCGGCCCCCGCCTCGCGCAAGAACTGATCCGCAACATGACGGTGCTTATGTGCGGCTGATCCTTCTCTCTCTGCTGGCGCTCGCCATTGCCGCGGCCACCGGCCTCGGCCTGACCTGGACCACCGCGACGCGCGGCACGGATCTGGGCACGCTGACGATCGGCGCCTGGACGGCGCGGCCGCGCACCGGCTCCAGCGACATCGATCCCTATGCCCGCGCCTCGATCGCGCGCTCCGGCGAATTGCCGATCGGCACCGGCGACGGTGTCGCCTTCACCGCCACCACCGATGACGGCAAGAAGCTGCTCGACGGCCGCTGCGACGTCGTGGTGTCGGGCGTGACGCCGGCGGCGCGATTCTGGACGCTGACGCTGTACGATACCAAAGGCGCCCTGGTGCCGAACGCCCTGCAGCGCTACGGCTTCACCAGCCAGGAAATCATCCGCGGCGTCGATGGCGCCTTCGAGGTCCGCATCGCCTCGCGGGCGCGCGCTGGCAACTGGCTGCCGACCTCCGCGATCGAACGCTACGTGCTGATGCTGCGCTTGTACGACACCCCGGTCGGCATCGCCACGCGGACCCAGCGCGACGCGCCGATGCCGTCGATCCGTACGGTGGGCTGCCCATGATCCGGCTGCTGTTCGCCATCGTCGCCGGCATCGTGATCGGCGGCATCGTGCACCTGGTCAGCGTGCTCGCGTTGCCGCGCATCGCGACGCAGGACGCCTATTCGCGGCTCACCGCCATCACCATGGTCAACGCTGTCACGGCGTTGCCTTCGACCGAACCCGGCAAGACGCTGCTGCCGTTCATGGACCCCGCCTTCGCGCTGGCGGTGTGCCGTTACGATCTGTCGAATGGACCGATCAAGCTCGCGGTACCCGTCAGCCAATCCTACACCTCGGTGTCATTCTACACCCGCAGCGAGGTCGCCTATTACGCGATCAACGACCGCTCGGCCGGTCGCCGCATCATCGAGCTCGATCTGATGACCGAAGCGCAGCATGCCGAATTGCCGGAGGACGAAGACGTCACCGCGGCCGACCGGCTGATCATCGATTCCCCGACGCCGACCGGCCTGATCGTGCTGAAGGCGCTCGCCGCCGAGCCCGGCCTGATGCAGCAGGCACAAGCCACGCTCGTCGCCGCGCAATGCGGCGCCCCCGCCGAACCGCCGGGAAAGAAGGGCGCAGGCAAGCGGTAGTCCGCTCCCCGAACGCGATGCGATACGAACGATCGATCGCTGAGCCGGGGCCGTAGCCTGGATGACAATCCGGGGCCGGCCTATCCACACGACCGGTATCCCGGATTGCGCCGCCCCGCCGCAAGCGGCGCGCCGACTTCGTCCGGGCTACGTACTCTGTGTACGGGATCTGCTACTTCAACACGGCGCCTGATCGCGCGCCCGGCCGGGCCGCTCCCGCGGCCACGATCGTCAGCTGCGACGCCAGCTTACCGATCAGCATATCGGCGCTCGCGGCCAATCCATCCGGCGTGTGGATCACCAGCCGCTCCAGCGCCCAGCGATACGACGCCACGCGGCGCTGCAGGCACTGCTCGACCCACTGGATGATCAGCGCATTCTCGTCCATCCGCCCCAGCGCATCCTCGCGCTCCTGCGGCGACAGGCTGGATACGAGGCTCAGGCTGGCGTTGCGTTTGCGATCGAGCTCGATCACGCGCGGCGCCGTGCCGTAGAACGCCTCGAAGCGCAGGATGTCATTGCGCACGGCGTCCATCAGCTCATGGTAGCGTGACGTATGCGAGCGGTGCGGCTCGTCGATCAGCATCCGGCCATAGACCGTGCGATCGAACGGCGGCTGCTGCCGCCACGGCGACGGCAGCGGCTGGTAGTCGCCGAACACGCTCTTCCACGCCGGACGCGACAGCGGCGGCTCGATCAGCGGGTACGCCAGGTTGCGCATCGCCTTCTCGCCATCGGTGAGTTGGAATTCGGACGGTCGCAGCCCGACGCTGGCATTGGCCTCACGCCCGATCCAGCTATGCATGTCATCGCTGACGGAACTCTGCCGCGCGCGGCCGAAATCGCCGCCGGAGCAGCCAGCCTGGGTCAACGCGAGCAGAATCAGAAACGGAAACGTGCGCCGGGGCCGAAGGCGGCCCGCAGCTCGAAAGACTGGCATCGGGTTCGTCCGCAATCAGGAACGGGCGCGGCGCTTGCGGCGGCGGCCGGGCGCGGTGCCTTCGTCCGGCCCGGTCGAATCGTCGGTCGGCCGGGTGATGCGGATCGACGGCAGGATCACGATGATCGCGGTCGAGACTGGCGCATCACCCATGCTCAGGCCCGGCCGTCGCGCTGCCGCATCCGCCGGAAACTTGATGATGGTGCCCATGTCCGTCTCTCCGCGCCCATTGCCCGACTGGCCGACGCAGCGCAACTAAAGGCGATCATGGTTAATGGAGCCTTAATGAGGTGACCGACGATGGTTAAGGGGCGCTTAAGCCGAACGGTGTAAATTGATGCAAGTTTTCCCCGGTAAGCGTATCGCCCATGACCACACCTCCGATGTTTCCGGGCTTCGATGGCCTGATGACGCTGTCGCGCCGCGAGGGCGTCGACATCCGTCCGACCTTGCTTCGCGTGCTGACGGATCTCTACGTGCAGGCCTACAGCCACACGATCGACGAGGAAAAACAATTCATCGAGCTCGCCGGCCGGCTGGTCGACGAGGTCGATGACGCCACCCGCGCGGTGGTGCGTGCGCGTCTCGCGGTCTATCCGCACACGCCGCTGGTCATCCTGCAAAAGCTGAAACTGCGACCGGCCGTGCCGGCGCAGGAGCTGCCGCGCGCGCAGCCGATCCCGGTCGCCGCGGCAGCCCCCGTGGCGAAGGCGCCGAGCGAGGTCGAACAGCGGATGGCCGCCACGCTTTTGATGCAGCCGAAGGACGCCACCGAAATCTCCGACCTGTTCTTTGCCGCCACCGCCTCTGAGCGCGCGAAAATCCTGCACGATATTGCCGCGACGCCGCTGAAATCGTCGGCGCGGATCGCGCCGGAGCGCGCCGCACGCGCGATGCACATTCTGGAAATGGCGGCGTTCGCAGAGGATCGCGACAATTTTGCCCGCGAACTGGGCGAGGCGCTGTTGTTGCCGCATCAGGTCGCCGAGCGCGTGGTCAATGATCCGGGCGGCGAGCCGCTGGCCTGCTGCGCCAAGGCGCTCGGCATGAACAGCGCGATTTTCCAGCGGGTGCTGCTGTTTCTCAATCCGGAATTCGGCGCCTCGGTCACCCATGTCTACCGGCTGTCGCGGCTCTATGACGTCTTGAGCGAACGTTCGGCGCTGATCATGGTGGCCGCCTGGCGCGGCGCCATCGTCGCGGCGACGCGTGCGAAATATCGCCCGGCGCTATACGATGACGAGCGCCACCGCGCGCGCGCAGCGGCGCCTGTGGCACGGCCGGCAGTGCAGCCGGGCGGGATGGATGTGACGCGCATCCGGACGACGGGGAAGTAGCAGTAAGCGAGGCACCTCTTGCTTCCTTCCCTCTCCCCTTGTGGGAGAGGGTGGATCGAACATGCGAAGCATGTTCGAGACGGGTGAGGGGGAGCCACAAACTCCGAGCCCTGCCCCTCATCCGTCGCCGACTTCGTCGGCGCCACCTTCTCCCACAAGGGGAGAAGGAAGTAAGATCCGCGCGCCTACCCCTTCACCAGATCCAGGAAATGCCGGCCGGCCTTGTCCTCGGTCTCGACGATCCAGACGTCGGGATCGAACGAGATCTCCTTCATCAACCGCTCCTCGATCTTGCGTTCTTCCACCGGAAGCGGCGGCGACGGCGCAAAGACGCGCTCGACCGGGCGGCTGTCGTCATAGGCCGATTGCGGCGCCGGTGCGTAGAGCATCGCGTTGCCGTTCAAGAGCGCGACCTTGACGAACACCGCGCCCGCCTCCTCCGCGCCACGCCGCCGCACCGCGCCGAACACGCCTTCGGATTGGCAACGCCGCAGATAGGCGGCGACCCAGATGGATGATTTGAGTCTCATGAGGAGGCTATAGCAGAGCTGGGTCCGAGGTGCACCTAACCTCGCCCCGCTTGCGGGGAGAGGGAAGAACGCCCGCTTATTCGATCGGCCGGCCCGTCACCGTCGCCAGCTCTTTCACCATGCGGTCGGAGATCTGACCAGTCACCGGCAGCTTGCGTTCGCGCTCGAAGCGCTGGATGGCGGCTTGCGTATCGGAGCCGGCGGTGCCGGTCGGCTTGAGCTGGCCGTAGCCATATTCGGTGAGCGCGCGCTGCACGGCGGCGACGCGGCGCGAACTGACGATCAGATCGCCGAGCGGATCGCGCGCGACATTCGGCACCGGCGCCGGCGGGCGCGCCACCGCGCTGGAAGCGGCCGGCGGCGTGGTGGATTTGACCAGCCCGGCCATCGGGTCGGCAACGGCGCGCTCGACCGGCTTGCTCTCGCTCTTGCCATCGACCGGCTTGGCGTCGAGCAACCGCGAATCCAGCTTGGTATCGTTCGGCCGCAGCATCGCATCCGCCGGGCGCGGCTTCGGCAACAGATTCGCCATGGACGGCGCCGGCATCGGCACCGTCACGCTGGAGCCGAACATCGGCGACGGGTGATGCCCGGCCTGCAGGAAGATCGCGTTGCCGATGATGGCGCTGACCGCAGCGAACGCGATCAATCCGGCCACCATGTCCTTCGGACTGTGCAGCAGCATGCGCAGCAGCAGGCCGCGCTCGGCCGGCGCCTCGATGACGGCGACGGCGCGGCTGCGCGACTTCCTCGGCTTGGGGGAATTTTCTTTAGGCACTCTTCTTCACCTGACGGGCTGGATCGGAGGAAACCGCGCGCACGACCGGCGGCAGCGTGGCGATGTTGCTGACGGGTTCAGCGGCGCGCGTGAATTCGAGCGGCAGCGCCACCGTGATCGAGGTGCCCTCGCCGATCCGGCTCTGCACCTTGATCTCGCCGTGATGCATGGCGACCAGGCTCTTGACGATCGACAGGCCGAGGCCGGTGCCTTCGTGGCGGCGCTGATAGGTCGAGCCTGCCTGAAAGAACGGATCGCCGATCCGCTTCAGATCATCCGAGGCGATGCCGACGCCGGTGTCGGAGACAACCAGCACCAGCCTGTTATCCTCGACGCTGGCCGCGACGCTGACCATGCCGCCGCGCTCGGTGAACTTGATGGCGTTGGACACCAGATTGAGCACGATCTGCTTGAACGCGCGCAGATCGCCGTTCACGTCCGGCAAATCCTTCGGCGCGTCGGTGACGAGATCGATGCCGTTCTCGCGCGCCTTCAGGGCCAAGAGGTTGCAGCAGTTGATCAGTGCCGGACGCGGCGCGAAAGGTGCCGGATCGATCTCGAAACTGCCGGATTCGAGCTTCGACATGTCCAGGATGCCGTTCACCACCGATAGCAGATGATGGCCGGAATCATTGATGAGCTGCGCATATTCATGCCGCTTGGCCGCATCGATCATCAGCACGTCATCCTGCACGATCATCTCGGAGAAACCGATGATGGCGTTCAGCGGCGTGCGCAGCTCGTGGCTCATGGTGGCGAGAAAACGGCTCTTGGATTCGTCGGCACGCTCGGCTTCGGCGCGCGCGGCGGCCAGCGCCTGCTCCTGCATTTTGCGGTCGGTGACGTCGCGCAGCACGGCGACGACTTCGGCATCGCGCGTGGCGCGCTTGTCGGAGCTCTCTTCCATCGGGCGGCAGCGCATCTCGACCCAGATAAATTCGCCGGCCGATGATCGCAGACGGTCATGGCTGCGCGCAACGTCGCGGCGCAGGCGAAATTCGACGCTGCGCGATTCGCCGCCGCGGCCGGCATCGGATAGAGCGGTGAGATAGGCCGGGCGATCGGCGACATGGACGCGGTCGAACAGGCCCTGCCCGAGCAGACGCTGCGCGGAGCTACCGACCAGGGTTTCCGCCGCCGGCGAGATGAACTGCACCGCGCCGTTGCGATGGTGGCGCGAGATCACATCCGACATGTTGCGCGCCAGCAGGCGATAGCGGTCTTCCTCGTCATTGAGCAGCGCCACGCTGGTGCGCGTCAGAGATTCCGCGCCGAAGGCAAGGCCCGCGGCATAGAGCGTGGCGGATGCAATGCCGAACGCCATCAACACGCCATGCGGCGCACCGCTGGCATGCGCCGGCAACAGGTCGAAACCGCTGAGCGCGATCAGCAGGGTGACGCAGGCCAGCGCCAGCGCCGAGGCAAAACCGACGATGCGCCGCGACGCCGACAGCGCGGCCTCGATCGGCAGCACGATCAGCCAGATGGCGGCAAAGGAATCGATGCCGCCGGTGAACACGGCCGTCATCATGATGAGTCCGGCGAGTGCGATCGATGACAGGATCTGCGCGCTCTCGTAGCGGCCGGTGCGCGACAGGAAGTACGACAACAGGATCGGCGCGATCAGCCACGCAAAGGCTGCCACCTCGATCGCATTCGGCGCGCCGCGCAGCGCAAGATAGACGGGGAATGCCGCGAGCGCCGCCAGGCTGCCGAGCAGCCGCGGCGCCATGAAGGCGCGGTGTCGCGCGCCCGTCAGCGCGTCAACACGCGCCGAGGGATGCAGCATGGCATCAAGACATTCGCGGATGATATTCAATACGGTCACGGCTCTCGCGCTACGGCTTGCTCGTCCAACTTCAGACGCGCCGGAACGCCTCCTTTATCGTTGTCCACAACCTGTCAGAGCGGAATTAAGCGAACGCTAAAACACGGGACCTCAACGCCGGCCTTCGCGATTGGGTGCTGTTTTGCCGGGGTTTTGCGATTTTCTTCCAATGGGATGGTGAACGACAGGTTTAGAGCGGCGCGCACTTATGGTTTCGAAAGTATGGATGAAGGCGGCGTCGCGTGGCGCGACCCGCACATCCATCAATGAAAAATTTACGTCGAATCGAACCATGCGTTTTTTCGGCCTATTTTCGACGATTTAAGGACATCGAAAATACTTGGCCTTTATCGAGCCATGCTAGCTGTGGGCGACGCGATCAATCGCCACGACAGACGTGAAGACACCAACGGGGTACGCGATGTTCTTCCTGCTTCGCATGGCATTCTGGCTCGGGCTGGTGCTCGTGCTGCTGCCCAGGGACAAGACGCCTGAGTCGGACAAGCAGCCCACGCTCGGCACCTCCGAGGCGATGTCGGCGGCGGGGGCGGCGGTGTCCGACATGAGCCAGTTCTGCACGCGCCAGCCGGCCGCCTGCGAGGTCGGCGGCCATGCCGCGACCGTGCTCGGCGAACGCGCCAAGGAAGGCGCCAAGAAGATCTATCAGATCATCACCGACAAGAAGCCCGACACCACCGGCTCGATATCCGGCGAAGACGACGTGCCGGACGACAGCGCGGCCGCACGGCCGGACACGCTGGTGCCCGACGATCTCGCCGCCGAATGGCGGGCGCCGTAGCGGCGCGGCTGTCAGGAGCGGTCGCTTTCCCCGCCGTCTGCCCCTATATAGGGCTGGCAACCAGAAGCGGGCCCCGATGACCACTATCGACGACATTCGAGACAATTTCGAACTGCTGGAAGACTGGGACGACCGCTACCGGTACGTCATCGAGCTCGGCCGCACGCTGAAACCGCTGCCAGACGCCGACCACAACGCCGAGAACAAGGTCAATGGCTGCACCAGCCAGGTCTGGCTGGCGCGCCAGTTGGCGCGCAGCGACGCCGGCGAGCCGGTGCTGAGCTATCTCGGCGACAGCGACGCCCACATCGTCCGCGGGTTGATGGCGATCCTGCTGACGCTGATGTCCGATCGCCCGGCGAAAGACATTCTGGCAACCGACGCGATCCAGGTATTCGACGAGCTCGGCTTCAAGGAACATTTGACGCCGCAGCGCTCCAACGGCTTGCGCGCCATGGTCGACCGCATCCGCAGAGATGCGACGGAAACGCTGGCGACGACTTAGCTGTCATTCCGGGGCGCGAGAGCGAAAGCTCGAGGGAACCCGGAACCCCGATATGTTCAAAACATCTCGGGATTCCGGGCCTGCGCCATCCGGCTGCGCGTCTGTCGCATCCCGGAACGACAGCGTGTGACCTAACTCTCGAACGCCACATCGTCCGCCAGCCAGGTCCGCAGCTTGGCGCCCCGCCCCCGCGTCTCCGCGGCGAAACCATAATGCCGCGCCAGCCGGTCCAGCCCGAGTTGCAGCACGATCTTGGCCGAGCGCGCCGGCCAGCCCCGCTCGCGCTCGACGTCCTCGAGCCCGCGCAGGAAACAGCAGACATCCATCAGCACGCCGGAAAATTCCGGCCCGCAGGCCTCCATGGCCTGGCTGAGCCGCTGCCGCGACGTCACCATCACGTCGGTCATTTCGGCCGGGCTGGCGCCCGAGCCGCGTGGCCGGCCGCCCGGCGCGTCCCAGTTCGCGGTCATGCGCGGCGCAAGATTGCCGCGGGTGAAGTCGGCCCGCAGCTTTTCTCCGGCGATGAACTGGTGCGGGCTGATCATCGCCCGCCCGTCGCGGCCCTTCCGCCTGGCCAGCCAGGCCAGCGGGCTCTCGCTGTCATTGACCAGCACGGCGGCGACGCCGTCCTCGGTCAGGATCTGCCGCGTCTCCAGCGACAGATGCCGGGCGCGCTGCGGGTCGATGGTCTCGGACGGACGTTTCGGCGGGCGGGAAGCTTTCATCGGACACCTCGTTTGGGATAATAATCCAACACACCCCAATCGAGGACACAAGTCCTTTTTGTCGCAATCTCGATATTTATTCCTAGACGGTGACAGACGGCTCGCGGCGCCGCGGGGCGCCTTCGGTCATGACCGTGGGTCGGGTGAGACTTACTTGCGGCGGCGGCGCTGCTGGCCGAGGCCCATCTTCTTGGCGAGCTGCGAGCGCGCCACCGCATAATTCGGCGCCACCATCGGGTAGTCCGGCGGCAGACTCCATTTTTCGCGGTACTGTTCCGGCGTCATCGAATATTGCGTGCGCAGATGCCGCTTCAGCGATTTGAAGCGCTTGCCGTCTTCCAGGCAGACCAGATAGTCCGCGGTCATCGACTTCTTCACCGACACCGCGGGCTTGCTCGGCTCGGCGGCGACCTCGACCTTGCCGCCCGACACGCGCAGCAACGCCGCATGGATCTGTCCGATCAGGGCCGGCAGTTCCGCGGCCGGCGTCGGGTTGTTGCCGACATAGGCCGCCACAATGCTGGCCGTGAGCTCGATCACATTGCTGCCTGCGGTCTCGGCCATGTCAGTCTTTCGCGATCTCGGGACGTCGTTTCTACTTGAAGACTATGACCGATGGCTCGCGATGATAACAATAACGAAGGTTTGATCGACGGCTATATTTGCAGTGGAAAGACTAGAGGTGGGTTCGCCCGCAAGCGCAGAGCGAGGCAGGCCTGGGATCGCTTCGCCTGCGCCGTCGCTACGCCCGCTGGTCGAGGTGTTCGCGCAGATCATCGATCGAGGCGAAGCGCATCATGCCTTCCGGCATCTGCGCCTCGATCGAGCCGTCGGAATACAGCGAATAGGCCATGCCATCGACGACGCCGGATTTCAGCACGGTGACCGCGTCAGCCTCCGCCGCCGGCGCTTCACGGCGCGGCGGAGCCGGTGGCACATAGCGCTCCGGGATCAATGGCGGCTCGGCGGCGGCGGGACGGCCCGGCAGTTCGGGACGGGCACGCTCGGCCGGCCAGGCCTCGGTAAAACCCGGGCGGGGTGCCGACTCGGACGGCTTGCCATCGGCTTCGGCGGCGCCGCGTTCGGCCTCGGCGCGCTCGCGCTCGCGGCGCGTCGAGGAAAACAGCAGGTTGCGGCGCTTCGGCTCCTCAGGTTCCTCGGCAGCGGGCGCTTCCGCCGGCACGGCGCGATTTCGCGACGCGTCGTCCTGCCACGGCGGGGTGCCCCCTGCCCGCTCGGCGGCAGGCTCGTCGCGGCTGAACAGCGGCCGCGTCGCCGGCGCCTCGGTGTCGTCGGACGCCTTGTCCGGGCCTGGGCCCGGCAATTCGTGGCGCGGCGGTCGCGGCATTGCAGTTGCCGCGCTGTCCACGGCAGCGGGCACAAAATTACGGATTTCGCGCACCACGATCGCCAGGCTGATCATGATCAGGCCGGTGCAGGCACCGATCGTGCCGGTCAGGATCAGCGTGTTGCCAAAGCCGAATTCCTTGACCGGGATCCCGAGCGCGATCGCGACAAGACCCGCAAGGATAACGCCGATACCGGCAATCAGCAGCAAAATCATTGTCTTGAAACTCCCGCGCAACGTTGGGCGTGTCGTTCGCCGGTGTCACAATAACGACTAACGCCGCAGATCGCCAAATGGCAAAGCCGGATTCACAGCTTCTGCGTCTCACAGGCTTCCGAACAGGCGCGCTGTCGTTCAGCCGACGTTCAAATATAACGCCGTAGGTTGCAGGTCCATCGGGCGTGGCTCACCACGCGAATTGCAGGATGAATGCCTTGAATAGGGCACGAATACTGCACTGCATTAAGAACTATCGGCCACAATTACAGATTACGACGTCCGGAAAGTGCGCTATATCGATGCCGGGGAAGACGCTCACAGGGCACTGATGTGAGCATCGGGGGATACTGGGTTACCAACCATCATGTCATCCATCACGACTTCGGCCATCGACCTGCCGCAACGGCGCTCGGTGGAACGGACCTGCGACGACCTCGCCATACTCACGCTGGTGGTCGTCGGCATCGTCGCGGGCTTTACCTTCCACGATTACGGCCTCGGCTGGGACGACTACACCCACGCTGAATACGCCGACCTGCTGCTGAAGATGTACGGCACCGGGTTCAAGGACCTCAGCGCGCTGTCGTTCGCCAATCTCTATATGTATGGCGGCGGCTTCGACATGGCCGCCGCCCTGTTGCACAGAATTATCCCGCTGGAATTGTTCGAGACCCGCCGGCTGCTCGGCGCCGTGGTCGGCATCATCGGCCTCACGGTCACCTGGCGGCTCGGCCGCCGCGTCGGCGGCGCTGTCGGCGGCCTCGCCACGCTGCTGCTGCTGGCGCTGTGCCCGACCTTCTACGGCCACATGTTCATGAATCCGAAGGATGCGCCCTTCGCGGTGTCGATGGTCATCCTGATGCTCGGCCTGGTCCGCCTCGCCGAGGAATATCCGAAGCCCTCGGCGCGCACCGTGCTGATCCTCGGCCTCGGCGCCGGCCTCGCGATCGGCTCGCGCATCCTCGCCGGCCTGGCCCTGATCTATACGCTAATCGGCTTCCTGCCGCTGTGGGCCGGCGACATTCGCACCCACGGCTGGCGCGAAGCCGGCCATCGCTTTCTTCACGTGCTCTACGTGCTGATCCCAGGCCTCGTGCTGGGCTATCTGGTGATGGGGCTGATCTGGCCGTGGTCGATCCTCGAGCCCGGCAACCCGGTGCATGCGCTGACCTACTTCTCGGCGTTCTTCGAGAAGCCGTGGAAGGAAATGTTCGACGGCGCGATGATCTCGGTGCCGGACATGCCGTGGTCCTATCTGCCGACCTTGTTCGCGCTGCAGCTCCCCGAAGTGCTGCTGTTCCTGACGCTCGGCGGCGTGGTGCTGACGATCTTTTCGCTGTCGCGCGACGACGTGGCGCCGCGCCGCAAGACCATCCTGCTGATGCTGACTTTTGCAGCGATGCTGCCGCTCTTGATCGCGATGGTGAAGCGCCCGGCGCTGTATAACGGCATCCGGCATTTCATCTTCGTGATCCCGCCGATGACCGTGCTGGCCGGCGCCGCCTTTGCCTGGGGCATGGACTGGCTGCGCGTCAACCACCGCGGCGCGCAGGCCGCCGTGGTCGCCCTGTTCTCGTTCGGCCTGGCGCTGCCGATGGCCGAGATGATCCGGCTGCATCCCTATCAGTACACGCATTTCAACTACATCGCCGGCACGGTGCGCCAGGCCGATGCGCTGTTCATGCTGGACTATTGGGGCCTCGCCTTGAAGCAGGCCTCCGATGCGCTGAAGCAGGAGATCATCGAGCGCCAGGAAAGCCCGCCCGTGGGCCGAAAATGGAAGGTCGCGGTATGCGGCCCGCAGCGCCCGGCGCAGGTGGCGCTCGGCCCGGATTTCACGATCGGCTGGGACAGCCAGTCGGCCGATTTTGCGATGACGCTCGGCGAATTCTACTGCAAGGGCCTCACGGCGCCGGTGATTGCCGAGATCAAGCGCGACGACGTCGTGTTCGCGAAGGTCTACGACATCCGCGGCAGCAGTATTTCGAGCCTGCTGGCGATCCCGGCGCCGTAGGGCTTTGCTCCTTGTCCCGGACGCGGTGCGGCCCTCTGTGCCGCTCCGCAGAACCGTGACCGTACGCTGCTCCGAGTCTGTGGCCGCCGTTAGGTCCGCGCCGCTTGAAATCTCACCTCGCCGTTGTTCAGAAAACACGTCTTGCTGAACAGGCTTAGATCGACCGGATTGGGCAATCGCACATCTGCAAGATCCGGGCATGGCTTAGCCGACGGATCGAATTTGCGATCGATCTGCGAGATGAACACGAAGATCAGACCCTGTCGGCGCGCAAACGCCTGCAGCGCGAAGACCTGCACTCCCAGGTCCGGATTGCCGCGCTTCTGGTCCAGTAGTTGAAGGTAGTCGACCACGACCAGCGTGCCCCGCGGCGCGTCCGCCAATGCCGCGATGATGTAGTCGGCGCTGATGTCGTCGGAATTATCGAAGCCGAACAGGCCGTCGAAATCCGCGGGCGCGACGCCGATCGCACGAAAACGATCGAGCACGTCGCATTCGGCATATTCCAGCGAGAAGAACACGCTCTGCCGGCCCGCCTTCATGGCTTCCACTGCCAGTTTCAGGCTCATCAGCGTCTTGCCGTGCCCCGGGCGTGCGCCCACCAGCACGAGATCGCCGGCCGACAACTGCGCGAACAATCCTGTTACCGGCGCAGCCGTGGGTACGCGCGCCACCAGCAGGCTCCAGGCGGCAAAGCCTTCTTGCGCGGCTATCCAGTCAAGTGCCGCATGCAGGGGAATGCGCTCCTTGCGCGCCAGAATTCTGGCGCTGCGCTTGAGTTGGTGAATCGGTGCGGAAAGGCGCATGTCGTGAACCTCCTGATGCGAGCGATGTCACAACCCCTCCTTATGCGTATGCTCGAACAGTTGGTTCAATGAGCGCAGAGCCCTGCATGCAAAATGCTTTCCCGACGGAGGGGGGAGGCGTGGACCGCGCCAGAATCAGAGTGTAGTTGAATTTCACCGACAGGCAATTTTTCCTTCGCCGCATCGTACGGATCGAATCCAGCGTCGTATGCCCAGTCGCCGAAGTGTTGGAATAGGCCCCCACGGGCCTGCAAGGTCTCGTGATGGCCTCACCCTTCAAGCCATAGACTAATCTCGAATTTGTAATACACTGTATTACAAATCAGGAGTCATCCGATGGCCGTCGAATTGTCCGATCCGATCTCGATCCGCCTGCCACGCGATGTTCTTGCCGCGGTTGAGCAGGTCGCCAAGGCCGCGGACCGGAGCAGGAGCTGGGTGCTCGTTCATGCGCTACGGCGCTACCTGATGACGGAAGGCGCCGATATCCTGGCGGTGGTTGAAGGTCGCGCTCAGATCGCCAATGGTGATGCCCACGACATGGACGACGTGCTGGATGACATCGAGCGCATCATCCGGAAACCTGCCGACGTCGCCTGATGCGCAAGGTCCGGCTGTCCGGAAATGCCCGCGCTTTTCTGCAACGCGAAGCAAAATACCTTCGCGAGCGCAGCCCGACCGCGGCAGAAGCGTTCCTCGAACGGCTCCGCGAAGCGCGACGTAACCTCGCGCAATTCCCGGAAATTGGCCGCAGGAAGGCAGCGCTGCCCGTCGAAGGGGCCATGCGGCTGATCGTTGCCGATTACATCCTCGATTACGATCTGGTCGCAGGCGGCGTCGAGATCGCATCCATTCGCCATACGCGGCAGCTCGATCCCGACTTGGAATATGAAGCTGATCTGGACCTGGAAATACGACCGGACCCATCATCTGCGCAGGAACGTGACTCGTAGGGTTCAACAGGTGCGCCTGCAAGCGCCTCAGGAACCGGCCGGAGCGCGGAGTGTCATTCCGTTTCGGACGACGTTCGCGCCGGCGTGGCGCGCAGCAGCACTGCGCTGCCCACCCCACACCGTCCCCAACGCGATGCCTCCCAGTATCATCGCCATCGCCGCCAGCAGCGACGGGCTGACGGGCTCGCCGAGCAAAAACGCTGAAGCCGCGACGCCCATCACCGGCGTGGCCAGCAAGCCGAGCGAAGTAACCGTAGCCGGCAGGCTGCGGTTGATCAGCACCAGAGCCCAGTGCGCCAGCGCGGTGCCGATCACGCCGGCGAACAGCAGCGCGCCGGCAAGTTCGCCGGTCCACACGATGTGCGGCACACCGTCAACCATCAGCGCGATCGCCGCCAGCAGCAGCGTCGCCAAGAGCGCCTGCCAGAACACCAGTTGAAACGGCGACGATATCCAGTTGTGGCTCCGGACGTAAACGATATTGGCGGCCCAGCACAGCGAGGCGAGTAGCAGCAGTCCATTTCCGGTCAACGCCTGCCGGTCGCCCCAGTCGAGCGCCAGCGGATTGAACATCAGTGCGACCCCCGCCATGCCCACGACGATTCCGGCGACGCGCTGCAGGCTGATCCTCTCGCGCAGCAGCAGCCACGCCGCCGGCGCCACCCACAGCGGCGTGGTGTAGCCGAGCACGATCGAGCGGCCGACCGGGACTACCTGCAGCGCGAAGCACACCAGCACCGAGAACGCGCCCATGTGCAAAACGGCAACGGTGAAGACCACCGGGATGTCGCCCCGGCGCGGGACGATCAACTGGCCGCGCGCCAGCAACATGACGAACAGGGCGACCGTGCCCACCGCCGAGCGCAGCGTGGTGGTCCACAGCGGCGAAATGCTTTGCACCAGGGTTTTGGTCACAACCCAGTTCACCCCCCACGCCACCACCACGACGGCGAATAACAGGAGCGCGGTCCGGCGCGAGAGAAAGTCATCGGTCATTGATTGATCGTCCCGGTCACGGTGCGCCGCTTCGGGCACTCGACAGCGCCACGACGCTAGGCTTTACTGGCCTGCAACAAAGATCCATTTTTATAAATATGACTGGGCCAGTCAGTTGGGCGACATTCTTGCAGGTTTGATCGATGTCGAGCGCGGCGACGTCACGCTGACGCGGCAATTGTACGATCAGCTGCGCGCGACGATGCTGAGCGGCGCTTGGCCGCCGGGCCATCGGCTGCCGTCCAGCCGCGAGCTGGCGCGGCAGCTCGGCCTGTCCCGCAACACCGTTTCCGGGGTCATCGACCAGCTCGCCATGGAAGGCTATCTCGACGTCGCGCAGGGGCGCCGCCCCACCGTGACGGCCACCAACGCGTCGAAGCTGGTCGGCGGCCGAACGATCGCCCGCCAATCCGCGAAACCGCTTCACGCCTCGCGCTGGGGCGAACGCTTGCGCATTGCCGACTGGCCGTTCCGCGAGGGCCCGCCGCGCCCGCTGGCGCCGGCGCATGCCGATGCGCGGGCGTTTCCGCACGACATCTGGGCACGCTGCCTGCGCCGCGCGGCGCGACATGCGCCGCATGGCACAGCCGGCGTCAACCGCGCGTCCTTGCGATCGGCCCTGCTCCGGCATCTCGTCGAACATCGCGGCGTGCGCGCCGACAGCAGCCAGATCATCATCCTGCCTTCCGCGCAGTCGGCGGTCGAACTGACGGCGCGCCTGGTGCTCAATGCCGGCGAGATCGCCTGGGTCGAGAGCCCCGGCTATGGCGGCGCGCGCGCGGCCATGCAGTCGGCGGGCGCCGATGTGCGCGGCGTCAAGCTGGATCGTGGTGGCCTCGATTGGAAGGGCCGTCGCGACAGGCCTCGGCTGATCTTCGTGACCCCGTCCCACCAGCATCCCACCGGCCGGCTGATGCCGATCAACCGGCGACGCGAGCTGCTACGCTTTGCCAACGAGGCCGGCGCCGCCGTGATCGAGGACGACTACGACAGCGAGATCCACTATGACGGCCGCCCGATTGCATCGCTGCAAGGCCTCGACGATTCCGGCCGCGTGATCTACATCGGCACCTTCTCGAAATCGACGTTCGCCGATATCCGGTGCGGCTACGCCATCGTGCCGCCCGACCTGGTGGATGTGTTCGAGACCGCGCAGCGTCACAGCGGCCAGATCATGCCGGCGCCGGTGCAGGACGCGCTGGCCGAATTCATCGATGACGGTCACTTCGCAGCCCACATCCGCAAGATGACGCGCATCTACCGCGCCCGCCGCGACCGCCTGATCGCAACGCTCACAGCCGTCGCCGGTGCGCATCTGACGCTGGAGCCGCCAGCCGGAGGCGTGCAATTGCTGGCGCATCTGGATTCCCGCTGCGACGACCGTGCGATCGCCACACGGCTGGCTGCGGCCGGCGTCACGGCGCGCCCGCTGTCGCCGCATTTTACGGGCGAGGTCGGCGGCCGCGGCCTGTTCCTTGGCTTTGCCGCATGGAACGAAGCCGAAATCGACATCGCCGCCGCGACCATCGGCCGGGTGCTCGGCGAAATGATCGCGCCCCCTCGAAAGCGCCGATCCAAAGCACCGGCCAAGCGGACTCCGCCGCCAACGCCATAGACCAGCGCCGCCGTCCGGCACCCGCCTCCGTCTTCAGTGCCGGACCGCCGTGGCGCTGCCTTGGGTGCAGCGGAGGTCGAGGGCGAAGCGGATCTTGTCATTGTCGAGCAGGTAGTCGGCCTCGCGAATGCCCTTGTCGAGCAGCGCCTGCTGAAGCCCGTGCCAGTCCGCGAACTGGCCCGTGCCGGCCATCCTCAGCGCCAGCCGATAGACATCGATGTCATGTTTCTGCATGGTTACACTCCGTCGTTGTGCAGCGATATCATCGCACCTTGCGTCACGCCCGCCATGCGCAAAATCAAATCATCGTCCGTGATGGCCGTCTTGGGCACATGACTGCCGCGCAAATACCGTGGCTTGCTGGCGCTCCGGCCCGAGCCTAGGCTCTAAGTCTGTAACCATAAAAACCCGGGAGAAATTATATGTCGCCAGCCGAAGCGCGCCTCAAGGAAGTGCCATCCGACATGACCGAGGCCGAATGGGCCCAGCGCGTCAACCTCGCCGCCGCCTACCGGCTGGTGGCCTATTACGGCTGGGACGACCTCGTCGATACCCACATTTCGGCCCGCGTCCCCGGCCCCGAACATCACTTCCTGATCAACCCCTACGGGCTGATGTTCGACGAGATCACCGCCTCCAGCCTGGTCAAGATCGACCTGCATGGCAACCAGCTTTCGGAGAGCGAGTACAGCATCAACCCGGCCGGCTTCACCATCCATTCGGCGATCCACGAGGTCCGCGAGGACGCCGGCTGCGTGATGCATCTGCATACGCCGGACGGCACCGCGGTCGCCTCCTGCCTGGAAGGCCTGCAGCCGCTGAACCAGACCGCGCAGCTCGTCACGCATGACCTCGCCTATCACGACTATGAGGGCATCGCGCTCGACCATGACGAGCGCCCGCGGCTGCAGAAGGACTTGGGCACCAAGAACTTCATGCTGCTGCGCAATCACGGCACGCTGACGGTCGGCCGCTCGGTGGCCTCGGCCTTCGAGCGCATGTTCCATCTGGAACGCGCCTGCACCATGCAGGTCCGCACCCGAATGCTCGGCCCCGTCGCCTATCCGGTCGATCAGGCGGTGATCGACAAGAATACGACCGTCGTCTCCAACCCCGACCGTGCCGAGTTGCGCTCCACCCGCCTGGTCTGGCCGCCGCTGCTGCGCAAGCTCGACCGGCTCGACCCCTCTTACAAGAACTGAGTTTCGTGCTAGATTGAGTCCACAAGACCTCTGCACTGAATCAAAACGCCGTCCAATTCCGGACGGCGTTTTTTTGTGTCTCCCTGTCATTCCGGGGCGCGAGCGCATCAGCGCGAGCGAACCCGGAATCTGGAGATGACGGCGCGCTGAACACTCCGGGATCCCGGGTTCGCTCGGGCTACGCCCTCTCGCCCCGGGATGACAAACGTTCGTTTGTCACTTCTTCCCCTCGGCCAGCGCCGCCAAAATCCGCACCCAGGAGCGGATGCCCTTGTGGAAGCTCTTCAGGTCGTATTTCTCGTTCGGCGAATGGATGTTGTCGTCATCCAGCCCGAAACCGATCAGAACGGTGTCGAGCCCGAGCGTGCGCTTGAAATCCGCGACGATCGGGATCGAGGCGCCGGAGCCGATCAACAGCGCCTCCTTGCCCCATTCGTCGGTCAGCGCGGCCCGCGCCAAAGCCAGCGGCTTCATGTTCCAGTCGAGCGCAATCGCCGGCGCATTGGAATGATCGAGGAATTCGGCGGTGCAGTCGGCCGGCAGCCGTGCCGTCACGAAGGCGCGGAAAGCGTCGCGAATCTTCATCGGGTCCTGCCCGGCGACGATGCGGAACGAGACTTTTGCCGAGGCATCCGACGCGATCACCGTCTTGGAGCCCTCGCCGGTGTAGCCGCCGAAAATGCCGTTGATGTCGCAGCTCGGCCGCGACGTGATCTGTTCGATCAGCTCGCGGTTCTTTTCGCCGGCGGGCAGCGACAGACCGATCGGGCCGAGGAAGGATTCCGCGGTGAGACCCAGGCTCTTCCACTGCGAAAGAATGTCCGCCGGCAGATCCTGCACGCCGTCATAAAAGCCGGGAATGGCGATGCGGCCGTTGTCGTCATGCAGCGCGCCCAGGATCTTGGTCAGCACGCGGATCGGATTCTGCGCGCCGCCGCCATAGATGCCGGAATGCAGGTCGCGGTTGGCGGCGGTGATCTTGACCTCCTCATAGACCAGGCCGCGCAGCGATGTCGTGATCGCCGGCGTGTTCGGATCCCACATGCCGGTGTCGCAGACCAGCGCGAAGTCGGCGGCAAGATCTTGCTTGTGCTGTTCGAGAAACGGCACGAAATTCTTCGAGCCGACCTCCTCCTCGCCTTCGATGCAGATGGTGAGGTCGATCGGCAGTGAGCCGGTGACGTTGACGAAAGCACGGCACGCCTCGACGAAGGTCGAGAGCTGGCCCTTGTCGTCCTGCGCGCCGCGCGCCACGATGATGTCGCGGCCGTCGGCATGCTTGGTCACCACCGGCTCGAACGGCGGGCGGTGCCACAATTCCAGCGGATCGACCGGCTGCACGTCGTAGTGCCCGTAGAACAGCACATGCGGCCGCTTGCCGGTGTTGCCGCGGGCCTTGGCGACAATCGCCGGATGGCCCGCGGTCGGGCGCACCTCGGTATCAAAACCGAGCGTCGCGATATCCGCAGCGAGATGGTCAGCCGCCTTTTTGCAGTCGGCGGCAAACGCCGGATCGGCCGAAATCGACTTGATCCGCAGCAGCGCAAACAGCCGCTCCAGGCTGGCATCGAAATCGGCATCGACGCGATCGAGAACGGTCTGCAAAGATGATGTGGTCATACGCATTCCTTAGAGGTTGATCAGGTGGAGCGCACCGGCCGAGCGCTCCCTCTCCCCGTTGGGGAGAGGGCTGGGGTGAGGGGGCACCGGCCCATCGAGCGCGCGCCGCCCCCTCACCCGCCCGGCTTCGCCGGTCGACCTCTCCCCAACGGGGAGAGGTGAAGAAGATCATCGTCCCGGTCAGGGTACAAGGCGTTCCGAGGTCTGCGGCGCGTGATGCATATGCCAGATCAGACCGCCCGCCAGCAGCGCGGTCGCCAGCAGATTATTGCCCCAGGCCTGCCAGAATGCAGGAAACACCGGCAGCGACAGCACCATCAAGGCCATCGACACACCGATCAACGTCCAGGTGCCCGTACGCACCGCGGGCCGATCATCGAACGCCGCGCGATGCATCAACACGGTGAGCGGCAGGAACAGCCACATGAAGTAATATTGCCGCGCCAGCGGCGAGGCCACCGTCATCAGGCAGAACAGGATGCCGAGCTCTTCGGCGGTCGAGCGCTCCGTCATCCTGCGATAGGCGGGAATCGCCCAGATGAAGCCGAGCCCGATCAGCCCGGACACCGCGATCACGATCCAGTTCGCCGTCTTGTAGGGCACGTCGATGACGTTCATGTATTCGGGCGCATGCTGGGGGTCGTCGAGATAGTAATTGATCGGCCGCACCAGACGGTGCGTCATCGCGATCACGGACTGGTTGACCCACGACCAGTTCTGCTCGTCGCGCTGGCCAAAGCCCTTCTCCGAGCTGGAGCCGACCATCGCATTGAACCAGGTCTTGAGCTCGGTGGCGTTGCGCTCGAAGCCGCGCACCGGCGCCGGCATCACATAGAGCAGCGCCAAGGTCGCCACGATCATGCTGGCAGAGGCCGCCCAGTGCCGCCGCCACAGCAGATAGGGCAGCACCGCAATCGGAAACACCTTGATCGCGGTCGCCAGCGCAAACATGCTGCCGCCGAGCCATGGCCGGCCCTTCTGCATCCACCAGAAGCCAAGCAGCATCAAGGCCAGCAGCACCAGATTGGGCTGACCGAG
Organism: Tardiphaga sp. vice154; assembly: GCF_007018645.1. Lineage (NCBI taxonomy): Bacteria > Pseudomonadati > Pseudomonadota > Alphaproteobacteria > Hyphomicrobiales > Nitrobacteraceae > Tardiphaga > Tardiphaga sp. vice154. The sequence goes on along the minus strand of NZ_CP041399.1, from coordinate 2,308,664 downwards.
GTCATATTGGTCGAACACGAAGGTGATGGTGGCAATGCCCGGCAGCGCGGCAAGCCACGGCGTCGGGATTTTTTTCGAGCCGGTCATCGCATTGCTGAGCTGGCTGGTGATGGCCCACGCCGCCGAGTTCAGCACGCATAGCGTGAGATAGAACGGAATCTTGCCGAACCAGGTCGGCAGCGCCAGCAACACCGCCGGCGGCGGCGGATAGATGAAGTCGAGCGTGCCGCGGGTCTGACGAGCATAGAGGTCTCCGCCCTGCAGCACCTGCTGGCCGGCCCAATACCACAACGAATAATCCTTGGTCTTGCCGTGGCTGAAAATCTCCGGGACCAGCACATCGGCGGTCAACAGCAGGCAGCAGAACAGGAACAGCACGTCGAGCGGCTGCCGCAACGATGGCCATCGCAATACCGGCGTCGCGCCGTTCATCTCAGTCACTTCACCGTTCCCCGGTCATCATTGGTGGCGCCGGGTTAGCAGACAACACGGGCGCTGCAAACCGAGCGATGTCGTCCCGGCAAGCGAGCCCCAGCGAGCGCAAGCCGGGACCCATAGCCGCTGTCGACTCGAGGCGCTGGGGCGACGTCCCGGGTTGGCTTCAACCTCGGAGTCTATGGGTCCCGGCTCGGCGCTCGCTCTGCTCGCTGGGCCGGGACGACATGTGGAGAAGCTGCGCCTCCATCAATTCGGCAGAATCTCCACCACCCGCGCGTCGCTCTTGTCGCGCGGGACCGCGAGCGGCACGAGGCGCCGCGTCGGAGCGATTGCGGCCAGCGTCGCGATATCGGCCGGCGTCAACATGGCCAGTGCCGGAACCGGCAATTGTGCGATCGCCGCCAGCGGCAGCACCCGTACCGGCGCGGCGACGCTGGCCAGAATGTTGACGTTGGAAGCGCTGCTGCTGACATAGAGCGGGCCCGGCCGCAGCGCGCGTACCGCCTCGATCTGAAGTGCTGCGATCCTGGTCTGCCGGAACGCATCGGGGAACAGCGGCATCGCCACCCAGCCGAGCAGCACCAGATAACAGGAGATCGCGATCACCACGGTGTTGCCGGCGCCGATCAGCCACGGCCGACTCGACCACCAGCGATCGAACAGCACGCCGCCGAGCACCGCGAGCGCCAGATTGGCCGGCATCGCATAGCGCGTCGCCACGCCGCCCGGCCACGCGACCAGCACCATCGTGCCGACGCCGGCATACATCAGCGCGGCGAACAACAATCCGTTGTCGCGCAGATCGTCCCGGCGCCACAGCGCGACGATCGCAGGTCCCAGCAACAGCGAGCCCGGCAGCCATTCGACGAACAGGCTGGCAATGAAATCCAGATGGTCGCGCAGCCAGTGCGACGCGTCCATGCCGTCGGCGAGGCGGGAATGGCTGCGCCAATGCGCGACGTCGCCGGGCTGCAGCACCGCGACATACCAGGCGCCGACGATCATCGCACCCACCGCATTGGCGAGAATGAATCCAGGCAGGTCGCGCCAGCGCTGCTTCAGCAACAGATAGACGCCGACGCCGAGCGTGAAATAGGCGATCGGCTGCGGCCCCTTGACCAGCCCGGCGGCGCCGAGCAGTAAGCCTGCCGCGACCCAGCGCGACAGCGCGACGTGGCCGTGCTGCTCGCCCTTCCACCACACCACGAAGGCGCCGAACAGCAGCACCGATAGTGTCACGTCGGGCTCGGCGGTGATGAACTTCTGCCCGACCATGGAACAGGCAAACCAGCACAGCGCGCCGAATACTGCGGGCGGCGTTCGCGTCAGCGGCCGCACCAGATGGAACACCATCAGTCCGCCGGCGAGCAGGAACATCAGATGCGGCAGCCGCGCGCTCCACACGCCGACGCCGCCGAACAGCGACCCCAAACCGGCCGCGATCCACGACAGCAGAACCGGGCGCTCGACAAAGCGCACGCCATAGAGATGCGGCGCCAGCCAGTGGCCGTCCTCGACCGCGCCGCGCGCCAGGCCGATGACGGTGCCCTCTTCGTAATGCACGCCGCGCAGCCCCACTGCGGGATACGCGAACACCGCCCACAGCAGCACGACCCACAGCCAACCTGGCACCTCTGCGGCGCGCAGCCGCGCGACCTGCACGAGAAACCAGGCATGGGAACGATCGGTGATGGCTGAAGAGGTCATCGAGTCGGTTGGTCCATAGGTCACCAAGGGCAGCGCGCAGAGCCGTAGCCCGGATGCCAATCCGGGGCCAGCCCATCCATCAAAGCTGCCGGCCCCGGATTGCGTCACCGCCCGCGCCAGGCGCGTGCGCCAACTTCATCCGGGCTACGAACTAGCGCTTCATGATTCCGCCGAGCGTGCCGCGGACGATTTCGCGGCCGATCGAACTGCCGAGCGAGCCGCCCACCGATTTGCCCAGGCTCGCCACGATGCCGCCGACCACCTTGTTGGTGACCGAGCGCGTCACGCTGCGCGCGATCACCTGTCCGGTCGACAGCCGGCCGCGCCGGCCCGCGCCGGTGCCGAAGATCGCGCCGACAATCCCGCCGAGCTGGCCGAGAAATCCGCCACCGTCGGGTGCGCTGCCATCCGCCGGCGCCGCGGTGCCGGCGATGCGCCGCTGCAGCATCTCGGAGGCCGAATCGCGATCGACCATGGTGTCGTATTTGCCCTTCATCGGACTGCCATTGATGATCGCCGCGCGCTCAGGCGATGTCAGCGGCCCGATCCGCGCGGTCGGCGGCCGCACCATCACGCGCTCGACCATCGCCGGCGTGCCGTTGCCCTCGAGGAACGAGACCAGCGCCTCGCCCTTGCCAAGCTCGGTGATGACCTTCGCGGTATCCAGCTTCGGATTGGCGCGAAAGGTTTGCGCCGCGGCGGCGACCGCCTTCTGGTCGCGCGGCGTGAAGGCGCGCAGCGCGTGCTGCACGCGGTTGCCGAGCTGCGCCAGCACCTTGTCCGGCACGTCGATCGGGTTCTGCGTCACGAAATAGACGCCGACGCCCTTGGAGCGGATCAGGCGAACGACCTGCTCGATCTTGTCCATCAGGGCCTTCGGCGCGTCGTTGAACAACAGGTGCGCCTCGTCGAAGAAAAACACCAGCTTCGGCTTCGGCGGATCGCCGGCCTCGGGCAGTTGCTCGAACAGTTCCGACAGCATCCACAGCAGGAACGTCGCATACAGCTTCGGGCTCTGCATCAGCCTGTCGGCGACCAGGATGTTGACCATGCCGCGGCCGTCGCGGTCGGTGCGCATGAAGTCCTTGATGTCGAGCGCGGGCTCGCCGAAGAACATCGTGCCGCCCTGGTTCTCCAGCACCAGCAACTGGCGCTGGATGGTGCCGACAGTCTGTTTGGTGACATTGCCGAATTTCTGCGCTGCAGCGCGGATCACGGCCATCTCTTCGGTGTCGCCGGCCTCGTCGAGCGCCTTCTTGGTGGCTGGCACGATCGCGTCCAGGACCGCGCGCAGATCTTTCATGTCGAGCAACGGCAGGCCGTTGTCGTCGGCCACGCGAAAAGCAACGTTGAGCACGCCTTCCTGCACGTCGTTGAGATCGAGCATGCGCGACAGCAGCAGCGGTCCCATTTCCGAGACGGTGGCGCGTACCGGATGGCCCTGTTCGCCGAACACGTCCCAAAACACCGTCGAGAACTGGTCGGGCTGGAAGGTCAGCGCCATTTCCCTGGCGCGCGCCAGAATGAAGTCCTTGGCTTCGCCGACTTCGGCAATGCCCGACAGGTCGCCCTTGATGTCGGCGGCGAACACCGGCACGCCGGCGCGGGCAAAGCCCTCCGCCATCACCTGTAGAGATACGGTCTTGCCCGTTCCCGTCGCGCCAGTGACAAGACCATGGCGATTGGCGAGGCCAAGCGTCAGCCATGCCGGTTCCTCGCTTTTGCCGATAAAGATTTTGTCGTCGGTGTCGCCGGACTTGATCTCGGTCATCGCCATCCATGGGCCTCTGTCGCACATTGGAAAAAATTGTATGCCGTATTCATTGAACCTTACTTCATTCCAGCGGCTGATGAAACGCCGGGCGAACGCTGCTCGCATCTGCAGCGAATTGACCAAAATTTCACGTTTGCGCTTGCATTGATGCAACACACACCGCGCGATGAGTCTGAATCGACTGTCGTGTGGCTTCAGCGTCCTTGTAATTCAAAAAACACGGGCACAAGATAAATTCACAAATGGGGCCGGCACTCCACCGGCAGAGGCGGGGCGTTACATGGATGAGTTGATCGCACAGCTGACCGCCAAGGTCGGCATCGAGAAGGATGTTGCGGAAAAAACCGTCGGGATCATTCTTGGCTTTTTGCGCAAGGACGGACCGGCCGAGCCGGTCGATGAACTGGTCAAGAGCATCCCCGGCGCCGAAGAAGCAATTGCAGCAAACAGCAGCGGCGGCGGTCTCTCGAGCCTGATGGGCGGCGGACTGATGGCGCTTGGCTCCCGTCTGATGGGCCTCGGCCTCGGCATGGGAGAAATCCAGAGCGTGGCGCGCGAATTATTCAAATTTGGCCGCGCCAAGATCGGCTCCGATGCTATGGACAAGATCATCGCCGGCACGCCGGGTCTAAGCCAGTTCGCCTGAGCCAGTTCGCCTGACCGTCAGTTACGTCGGCCTTTTCTGCGATGACACGTCCTGCATGCGCCAAGCACCTTACCGTTCGAGTATCATGACATATCCCATCTCCAAGATCGACGGTCTGACGGCCTTTGCCGCGACCAGGCTTAAGAAAGCCGGCATCCGCACCATGGAAAGCCTGCTGGAAGCCGCCCATACCGCCAAGGGCCGCAAGGAGCTCTCCGCCAAGACCGGATTCAGCGAACAGCAATTGCTGGAATGGGCCAACCTCGCCGATTACCTGCGGATTCCCGGCATGGGCAAGGCCAAGGCCGAGCTGCTGCGCGCCTCCGGCGTCAACACGGTGCGCGAATTGATCCACCGCAACCCGGCCCGCCTTGCGCAGGCGATGAAAGACGCCAACGACAAGCGCAAGCTGGTGCAGATGATGCCGTCGGAAAAATCCGTCGGGCAGTTGATCGAGAAGGCGCGGCAATTGCCGCTGAAGATCACGTATTGATGTGAGCGGTAGGGTGGGCAAAGCGCCGGCACGCGCAGCCTGGCGGCGCGTGCCCGCCGCCACGCAAATGGTGGGCACGGCGCAAGGGCGCCTTTGCCCACCCTACGCGCATAACGCTCTCGCGCCCCGGAATGACAGTCAATCTTGACTCCCCTCCCCCCGTCGCGCAAAGCCAGCGCATGAGCGCTGGCCCTGCACATCCCATCTCCTGCCATCCGGTGCTGACGGCGATGTTTGCCCGGCCCTATCCCGCCGTGATGGGCATCCTCAATGTCACGCCGGATTCATTCTCCGATGGCGGCCAGTTCGACGCGCCGGAGCGCGCGCTGGCGCAGGCGCGCCGCATGATAGCGGAAGGCGCCGACATTCTCGACATTGGCGCGGAATCGACGAGGCCCTATGGCTCCCGGCCCATCAGCGCCGACGAAGAGTGGCTGCGGCTTGCGCCGGTACTGGCCGACGTCGTGGCGCTCGGCACGCCGGTATCGATCGACAGCATGAAGGCCGCCGTCGTCGCCAAGGCGCTCGCCACCGGCGCAGCCATCGCCAATGACGTCTGGGGCCTGCAGCGCGATCCCGACATGGCGCGCGTGGTCGCCGAACACGACGTCCCGGTCGTGGTCATGCACAACCGTGACGACGTCGATGGCGGGATCGATATTGTCGATGACATCAAGCGTTTCTTCGACCGCACGCTCGCCATCGCCGCGAAGGCCGGCATCGCACGGCAAAATCTCGTGCTCGATCCCGGCATCGGTTTCGGCAAGACGCCGCAGCAGAGCATGATCGCGCTGGCGCGCCTGCGCGAGCTCGAAAGCTTCGGCCTGCCGGTCCTGGTCGGTGCCAGCAGAAAGAAATTCATCTCGACCGTCGTGCCGTCCGAGCCGCAGCAGCGGCTCGGCGGCTCGATCGCCGCGCATCTGCTGTCGGCACAGCGCGGCGCCACCATCATTCGCGCGCACGACGTCGCCGAAACCGTCCAGGCGCTGCGCGTCGCAGCCTGCATCGAGGAACAGACATGAGCGATACGATCTTCATCACGGGCGTCTCGGTGCATGCCCATCACGGCGTGATGGACCACGAATCCCATGTCGGCCAGCGTTTCGTGATCGATCTCGAACTGACGGCCGACATCGCCGCCGCCTCGCGCAGCGACCGCCTCAGCGATACCGTGTCCTACGCCAACGTCGTGGCGACCGCGACCTCGGCCTTCAAGGACGCCAATTACAAGCTGCTGGAGCGCGCCGCAGGGGCGGTGGCCGAAGCGATACTGGCGGCGTTTCCGAAGATCAGCACAGTCAAGGTCACCGTGCACAAGCCGCACGCGCCGATCGCTGCGATCTTCGACGATGTCGGCGTCATTCTCATCCGCTCGAGGTCCTGACATGGCCAGTGTCCTGATTGCACTCGGCGGCAATATCGGCGACGTCCGCGACACCTTTCGCCGCGCGATCTCCAATATCTGCGGCATGACCCAGGCGGCGCTGATTGCGCGCTCGTCGGACTACGCGACGGCTCCGGTCGGCGGCGTGCCGCAGGACGATTATGTGAATGCCGTGATCGAGATCGAGACCGAACTCGATCCGCATGCTTTGCTGTTCACCCTGCACCGCATCGAGCAGAAGTTCGGCCGCAACCGCGTCGCCGAGACCCGCTGGGGCCCGCGCGGCCTCGACCTCGACATGATCGCCTATGATGACGTGGTGATTGCCAAGCCGGAACTCACTCTGCCTCACCCCCGCGCCACCGAACGCGCCTTCGTGCTGGTGCCGCTGGCCGAGATCGCACCGGACCGCGAAATCGCCGGTATGACCGTCGCCGACTGGCTGAAGCAGGTCCGCACCAACGACATCCGCAAGCTGCCGGGACTGAATTAAGCGCGGGCCTCTCCACGTCGTCCCGGCGAACGCCGGGACCCGTAGCCTCCGGCCCGCCAACAGAAACGCCACAGGTCCCGAGTGCCTTCGCAAACTCGGCGGGTATGGGTCCCGGCGTTCGCCGGGACGACAAGTGGATAGGCCATACCGCCACATGACATGTCCGCGCGCAGCGCGGCAGCCATCCCCCACCCCCATTGGCTTCGCCGCCCCGACGTGGCATTTTCGGGTCAATAACGAAGCAATGCCCGGGAGTGACGTGTTTTCATGCCGACTGCGATGGACGATCTTGTACTGGCTGCGGATTTTGCGCCGGCGACCTCCGACGACTGGCGCAGGCTGGTCGATGGCGTGCTGAAGGGCGCGCCGTTCGAAAGACTGGTCAGCAAGACCTATGACGGCATCAAGATCCAGCCGCTCTACCCCCGCGCCACAGACGCCGCCCCGATCGCCGCGCGCGCCGCAGGCGCGCCGTGGCAGATCATGCAGCGCATCGACCATCCCGACGCCGCGCGGGCCAACGCGCAGGCGCTGCACGACCTCGAAAACGGCGCCACCGGCCTTGCGCTGATCTTCGCCGGCGCCAACGGCGCGCGCGGCTTCGGCCTGGAAGCCACGCCCGAGACGATCGAGAAGCTGCTCGACGGCATCTTCCTCGACGCCGGCATCGCGATCGAGTTGCACGCCGGCCCGCAATCGCGGATGGCCGCGATCCATCTGGCGGATTACATCAAGGCGAAGGGCATCGATCCCGCCAAATGCGAGATCCGCTTCGGCTATGATCCGATCGGCGCCACCGCGGTATGGGGCCAGAGCGCCTATAATTGGTGGGAGATGGCGCCCGCCGTCACCGAGGCGATCAAGAAACTGTCGGCCTCCGGCTTCAACGGCCCGTTCGCGGTCGCCGATGGCCGCATCATTCACGACGCCGGCGGCTCCGAAGTGCAGGAGCTGGCCTGGGTACTGGCCGTGATGGTGTCCTATCTGCGCGCGCTGGAAGACGCCAACATCCCGGTCGAGACCGCGCGCTCGATGATCTATGCGCGGCTCTCCGCCGACGCCGACCAGTTTCTCACGCTGGCGAAATTCCGCGCGCTGCGGCTGCTGTGGGCGCGCGTCGAGGAAAGCTGTGGCCTCGCGCCGAAGCCGCTGTTCATCGCCGCCGAGACGGCGTGGCGGATGCTGACCCAGCGCGACCCTTACGTGAACCTGCTGCGCGCCACGGTGGCGACCTTCTCCGCCGGGCTCGGCGGCGCCAATTCGGTCTGCCTGCTGCCGCATACGCTGGCGCTCGGCCTGCCCGACGCGTTTGCACGAAGGGCTGCGCGAAATACCCAGCTCGTGCTGCTGGAAGAGTCCAACCTCGCAAAAGTCTCCGATCCCGCGGCCGGCGCCGGCGGCATCGAACAACTGACGCAGGAATTGTGCGCCAATGCCTGGGCGCTGTTTCAGGACATCGAAAAGGCCGGCGGCGCGTTCTATGCGCTCGGCAACAATTTGCTGCAGCCGAAGGTATCCGCGACCCGCAAGGCGCGGCAGGCCAGCATCGCGAAACGTCGCGAGGTGCTGACCGGAGCCTCCGAATTCCCCAATCTGCACGAGCCCCGCGCCAGCGTGCTGAAGGTCAAGCCGGTGCCGGCGAAGCCCTACGGCCGCGACAAGATCAAGTTCAACGCGGTGGAGCCGATCCGGCTGGCCGTGCCGTTCGAGGCGCTGCGCGACAAGTCGGATCACATTCTCGCCCGCAAGGGCGCGCGGCCAAAAATGTTCCTAGCCAATTTGGGCACGCCGGCCGATTTCACCGCCCGCGCAGGCTTTGCCAAGAGCTTCTTCGAGACCGGCGGCATCGAGGCCGTCGATAATGAGGGCTTCACCGATCCCGGCGCGCTCGCCGAGGCCTTCAAGGCGTCGGGTGCGGCGCTGGCCTGCCTGTGCTCGTCCGACAAGCTCTATCCCGATCACGCCGTCGCGACCGCCCGGGCGCTCAAGACCGCGGGCGCCAAGCACATCTATCTCGCCGGCAAGCCCGGCGAACTGGAGCCCGCCCTGCGCGAGGCCGGCGTGGCGGATTTCATCTTTGCAGGCGGCGATGCGCTGGCGCTGCTGGTGGCCGCCTACGGCCGGATGGAGTGAGCATGGGAATGGCGGCGAGCAAACCCGTTCTGACCGGCGGCTGCCAGTGCGGCGCGATCCGCTTTGCGCTGTCGGCCGCGCCGACCCGCGTCAGCCTGTGCCATTGCCGGATGTGCCAGAAAGCTACCGGCGCGCCATTCGCATCATTCGCCGACATTCCGAACGCCAACTTTGCCTGGACCCGCGGCACGCCGTCGTCGTTCAAGTCCTCGTCGATCGCCGAGCGCGATTTCTGTGCCGCCTGCGGCACGCCGCTGAGCTATCGCAAGATCGATGGCGACAACATCGAGATCATGACCGGCGCCTTCGACCGGCCCGACCGCATGGTCCCGACGCTGCAATTCGGCACGGAGTCGCGGCTCGGCTGGATCGGCAATATTGCCCATTTGCCGAGCAAGACCACGATGCAGAACTACGGACCCGTGCAGCTGGCGCAGGTGTTCAGCTATCAGCAGCCGGATCATGATTGATGACGACAGATACACGCAGCCGTCATTGCGAGGAGCCCTTGCGACGAAGCAATCCAGCCTTTCTGCGTGGCTTACTGGATTGCTTCGCTGCGCTCGCAATGACAAACACTAAGGCTGGATGACATGAGCAAGATCCCCGTTTTCGCCGACATTCCGTTCCAGACTGCAGCCGGCGCGCAAGGCATCGCGGCGGGGGAGCCGTGGCTCACCCCCGAGGGCATCCTCGTGAAGCCCGGCTACTCCGAAGCCGATCTCGACGGCATCGATTTCCTCGACACCTATCCCGGCATCGCGCCGTTCCTGCGCGGGCCGTATCCGACCATGTACGTCAACCAGCCCTGGACGATCCGGCAATATGCCGGCTTCTCCACCGCCGAGGATTCCAACGCCTTCTATCGCCGCAATCTCGCGGCCGGCCAGAAGGGCCTGTCGGTCGCCTTCGACCTCGCCACCCATCGCGGCTATGACTCGGACCATCCGCGGGTGTCCGGCGACGTCGGCATGGCCGGCGTCGCGATCGACTCCATCTACGACATGCGGACGCTGTTCTCCGGCATCCCGCTCGACCAGATGAGCGTATCGATGACCATGAACGGCGCGGTGCTGCCGATCCTGGCGCTGTATGTCGCGGCGGCCGAGGAGCAAGGCGTGCCGCCGGAAAAACTCACCGGAACGATTCAGAACGACATTCTGAAAGAGTTCATGGTGCGCAACACCTACATCTATCCGCCGACGCCCTCGATGCGCATCATCTCGGACATCTTCGCCTACACCTCGCAGAAGATGCCGAAGTACAATTCGATCTCGATCTCCGGCTATCACATGCAGGAAGCCGGCGCCACGCAGGACCTCGAGCTCGCCTACACGTTGGCCGACGGCGTCGAATATCTGCGCGCGGGTCTGGCGGCGGGCATCGACGTCGATCGTTTCGCGCCCCGGCTGTCGTTCTTCTGGGCGGTCGGCATGAACTTCTTCATGGAGGTCGCCAAGCTGCGCGCCGCGCGGCTATTGTGGGCCAAGCTGTTGACCCAGTTCAATCCGAAGGACCCGAAGTCGCTCTCGCTGCGCACGCATTGCCAGACGTCGGGCTGGTCGCTGACCGCGCAGGACGTCTACAACAACGTGATGCGTACCACGATCGAAGCGATGGCCGCGACGCAGGGCCACACCCAGTCGCTGCACACCAATGCGCTCGACGAAGCCCTCGCTCTGCCGACCGACTTCTCCGCACGCATCGCCCGCAACACGCAGCTTTTCCTGCAGCAGGAAAGCGGCACCAACCGCATCATCGATCCCTGGGGCGGCTCGTATTATGTCGAGCGGCTGACGCAGGAGCTCGCCGCCAAGGCCTGGGGCCACATCCAGGAGGTGGAGGCGCTGGGCGGCATGGCCAAGGCGATCGAGGCCGGCGTGCCGAAGCTGCGCATCGAGGAAGCATCGGCCAAGACCCAGGCGCGGATCGATGCAGGCCGCCAGGCGGTGATCGGCGTCAACAAGTACAAGCCGGTCGATGAAGCGCCATTGGACGTGCTCAAGGTGGAGAATTCCACCGTGCGCCGGCTGCAGATCGACAAGCTCAAGCGGCTGAAGCAGGAGCGCAGCCAGGCCGACGTCGATGCAGCACTTGCCGCGATCACCCGTAGCGCGCAGGACGGCAACGGCAATCTGCTGGCGCTGGCGATCGACGCGGCGCGCGCCAAGGCCACCGTCGGCGAAATCAGCGACGCCATGGAAAAAGTGTTCGGCCGCCACCGCGCCGAAATCAAATCCATCACCGGCGTCTACAAGCGCGAGGCTTCCACGATGTCGGACCGGGTCGAGAAGGTGCAGGCGCTGATCGATGCCTTCGAGGACGCCGAAGGCCGCCGCCCGCGCATTCTCGTCGCCAAGATCGGCCAGGACGGCCACGACCGCGGCCAGAAGGTGATCGCCTCGGCCTTCGCCGACATCGGCTTCGACGTCGACATCGGGCCGTTGTTCGCCACCGCCGACGAGGCTGCGCGCCAGGCCGTCGAGAACGACGTCCACATCCTCGGCCTGTCCTCGCTCGCCGCCGCGCATCTGAGCGCCGTGCCGGAGTTGAAGGCCGCCTTGAAGAAGCAGGGCCGCGACGACATCATGATCATCATCGGCGGCGTCGTCCCGCCGCAGGATTACGAGGAATTGTACAAGGCCGGCGCCGAAGCGATCTTCCCGCCCGGCACCGTGATCGCGGATGCAGCGGAGGAGCTGATCCACAAGCTCAATGCAAGGTTGGGGCATAGCGAAGCAGCGGAGTGATCCGATGAAACATGTGACAGTCACGGAAGCCGAAGCGCAGCTCGACAAGCTCGTTGCCGAGGTCGAGCAGACCGGCGACGAGGTCGTCATCACCCGCGACGGCGCGCCGGTAGCCCGGCTGGTTCGGGAGGAAGCGCATTCCCAGAGCGACGTACTGACCGCCGAGCAGATCGAGCGGCGCCGGCAGGCCGGACTCAATCTGCGAGAAATTGGCAAGCGGCTGAATGTCGGCGCGACACAGGAAGAGATCAAATCCTGGATTGAGGAAGGCCGACGTTGATTGTTGTCGATGCGTCCTTTGTCATCGCGCATGTGCTCGGCGAGGATGTCGCCGTGGAGCAAGCCAATCTCATCGAGACATTGCGGCAGGAACGACTCATCGCGCCCGCCCATTGGCCTGCCGAAATCAGCAATGCATTGGTCACAAATGTGCGCCGCAAGCGAATTTCACTTCAAGACGTCGGCCTGATCCTGGATGAATTGGCGACCTACACTATCGAGATCCAACCAGCTTTTGCCGGCGATGCCGCGAGACTGGTCGCTATCTCCAGCGAGCAAAACCTCACGGCTTACGACGCGGCCTATGTGATCCTGGCGATGGACTTGAAAGCGTCCATCGCTACATTGGATAAAGCCATGCGACAGGCAGCGCTCCGTCTCAAACTCAACGTGTTACCGGTCTAGATGGCAATTCCCTCCCCCCTCGATATCCCCGCTTTCGCCGCGTCCGTCCGCGCCGGCTCGCGGGCCGCGCTGGCGCGTGCGATCACGCTGGTAGAGAGCCGCCGCGCCGACCATCAGGCCGCGGCGCGCGAACTGGTGCAAACGCTGCTTCCCGACACTGGCCGCGCCATTCGCGTCGGCATCACCGGCTCGCCCGGCGTCGGCAAGTCGACCACCATCGACGGGCTCGGCATGTATCTGATCCGGCAGGGCCACAAGGTCGCGGTGCTGGCGGTCGATCCCTCCTCCGCGCGCACCGGCGGCTCGATCCTCGGCGACAAGACGCGGATGGCGATGCTCTCGGCGGAAGACAACGCCTTCATCCGGCCGTCGCCGTCGTCGGGCACGCTCGGCGGCGTCGCGGCGAAGACGCGCGAGGCGATGCTGTTGTGCGAGGCCGCCGGCTTTGACGTCGTGCTGGTGGAGACCGTCGGCATCGGCCAGTCGGAGACCGCGGTGTGCGACATGACCGACTTCTTTCTCGCACTCATGCTGCCCGGCGGCGGCGACGAGTTGCAGGGCATCAAGAAGGGCCTGATCGAGCTCGCCGACATGATCGCCATCAACAAGGCCGACGGCGACAATCTCAAGCGCGCCAATATCACCGCCGGCGACTATCGCGGCGCGCTGCATATCCTGACGCCGCGCAGCGAGCACTGGCATCCGCCGGTGGTGACTTATTCGGCGCTGGCCAATACCGGCATCGAAGACCTCTGGCAGAAGATCCTCGAACATCGCACGGCGATGAATGCGTCCGGCGACTTCGCGAGGCGACGGCGCGAGCAGCAGGTGAAATGGATGTGGACGATGCTGGAGCAGCGCCTGATGGCGAGGCTGCGTGCCGATCCGGCGCTGCGAGGCAAGGTCAAGGCGATCGAACGCGAGGTCGCCGACGCGAGCCTCACGCCCGCGGTCGCCGCCGAGCAGATCGCCGCCTTGCTGAAGGAGTGAGATGGCCACGCCCTTGCGCATCCTGATCACCGGCTTCGGCCCGTTTCCCGGCGCGCGGTTCAATCCGACGCCTGCGCTGGTAACGCGGCTGGCGACCCTGCGCCGTCCGGCGTTCGCCGACATTCTCCGCATCGCGCATGTCTTCCCGGTGAGCTACGGCGCCGTTGATCGCGAATTGCCGCGGCTCCTGGCACAGCACCGTCCCGATGCGCTGCTGATGTTCGGCCTGGCGGCGCGCACGCCGTTCATCCGGGTCGAGACCCGCGCGCGCAACGACGTCACGCTGCTGTGGCCCGATGCCGAACACACGCGCGTCCGGCAATCCGCGATCGTGCCGGGCGCGGGACCCCAGCCCTTCGGCCCGCATACACACGCGCTGCTGCGCGCGGGTCTGCGCAGCGGTTTGGATATCCGGCCCTCCCGCGATGCCGGCCGCTATCTCTGCAATTACCTCTCCTGGCGCGGCATCGAGGCGACGCAGGCGCCATGCGGCCCGGCACTGGCTGCCTTCATCCATGTACCGCTGCTGGCCCGCGATCCCCGCCCGCGCCGGTTGACGATGCCGCAATTGCTGGAGGCCGGCGAGGCGCTGCTGCGGGAAACCGTGCGGCTGACCCGGGTTTCCCGCCGCAAGACTCAGCCATAGCGCCTTGATGCGCCGGATTGCTTCAAAATCCGTCCTCTCCTCGATGGGAAAGGTGACAGAGCACCGCTGTTGCCTGGTTCCCCAATCCGCATTTGCGAAGCTGCCATGCCCAAAAACGCTTGTGCAACGCAGCATCCCCACGATAACTGCCGTCTCCTGTGAGGATTCCGCGACGTGACTGACATCAATGCCGACGCCTGGGTGTCTTCGACGCATCGACCGATGCGATTCCCGGAATTCGTCCTGGTGATCGCCTCGATCATGGCGCTCAACCCGCTGGCCATGGACATCATGCTGCCGTCGCTGCCGGACATCGGCGCGGCCTTCCGGATTTCCGACGCCAATCGGTTGCAGACCGTGCTGTCGACCTTCCTGCTCGGTTTCGGCCTCGGCCAGTTCATCATCGGCCCGCTGTCCGACCGCTTCGGTCGCCGCCCGGTGCTGCTGCTCGGGATGTCCATGTATTGCGCGGCCAGCGTTTTGGCGATCCTGGCGCCGTCGTTCGAGACGCTGCTGCTGGCGCGCGCGCTGCAGGGGCTGGGAACCTCGGCCACCCGCGTCATCGCCACCTCCGTGGTGCGCGACTGCTATGCCGGCCGCCGCATGGCCAGCGTGATGTCGCTGGTGATGATGGTGTTCATCGCCGTGCCGGTCGTGGCGCCGGCGATCGGCCAGACCATCATGCTGCTGGCGCAGTGGCGCGGCATCTTCATCGTGCTGATGGTGTACGGCTTTGCGGCGCTGATCTGGTGCGCGCTGCGGCTGCCGGAAACGCTGCCGGTGTCGGAACGCCGCTCGCTGGCGCTCGGTGACGTGCTCTCCGCCTATCGCCAGACCATCACCAACCGGCAGACGCTGGGCTATGCGCTGGCCGCCGGCGGCGTGATCGGAACGCTGTTTGCCTTCGTGTTCACCGCGCAACAGGTGTTCACCGAGATCTTCCATCTCGGCCATTACTTCCCGCTGGCCTTTGCCGCCATCGCAGTCGGCGTGGCCATTGCCGGCTTCATGAATTCGCGATTCGTAGGCTCGCTCGGCATGCGCGTGATCTCGCATGGCGCGCTGGTCGGCTACGTCATGGTCGCAGCCGTCATGCTGGCGGCCGTGAGGTTCGACATGATGACGCTGCCTCTGTTCATGGTGCTCTCGGCGCTGATGATGTTCGCCTTCGGCCTGGTGTTTTCCAATTTCACCGCACTGGCGATGGAACCGCAGGGTCACATCGCCGGCACCGCCTCGTCGCTGTATGGCACCATCACCACCCTGCTCGGCATCGGTATCGGCACTATCATCGGCCAGGACTATGACGGCACGCTGATGCCGTTCGCCACCGGGTTCTTCATCTGCACGCTGGCGGCTCTGAGCGTCGTCGCGATCGTGGAGAAGGGCCGTCTGTTCACGCCTCACAAGATGGTGAACTGAGCCTCCACGGGCGCTGGTCCGGCATGTCCTGCGCGACGTGCTCGAAAAGGACCCTCCGCCGTTCTGCAACGTTAACGTCTTTTACCGGAGCGATCCGATGCCCTATGCGCTGTTCAGCGACGATGCGAAATTGAGCAAGTCCTATCCGACCGAAGCCGACGTCTGGAAACTGGCGGCCGACAGCGGTCTGGTGACCGACGTCGAGGCCAAGACTGGCCAACCGACGCCTCGTCGGATGCTCGACAATGATTACGAGATCCGCCCCTGCCAGGCCGAGGCTGGCGAATGTCCTGAAAAGAACGAGCGCGACGCCCGCGCCGAAGAGGAATTCCAGCAATTGCTGAAGGGGCGCGCGGCGTAGTTGTTGTCCTTGTCGCAGCAACGCGGCGCGCGGATGCGATACGTCCTGGCTACAAACCAATCGGCAAAACGGCTGCCGTTGCTGGAAAAGCAACGGCAGCTGTTTTGTCAGTGATTGGCCTTCAGCGAGGCCATGTCGATCACGAAGCGGTACTTCACGTCGTTGCGGATCATCCGCTCATAGGCCTCGTTGATGTCCTGGATGGCGATCATCTCGCAATCGGGCAGGACATTGTGCTTGCCGCAGAAGTCGAGCATCTCCTGGGTTTCCTTGATGCCGCCGATCAGCGAACCGGCGATGGTCTTGCGCAGGCCGACCAGGGGCGCCGCGTTGAAGCCGGGCATCGGTTCGATGGCGCCGACCAGCACCAAGTCGCCGTCACGCTTCAACAGCGCCACCAGCGGATCCAGCGGGTGGCCGGACGGCACGGTATCGAGGATGAAGTCGAAATGATTGGCCGACGCCTTCATTGCGGCTTCATCCTTCGACAGCAGGAAGTGGTGGGCACCGAGCCGGCGCGCATCGGCTTCCTTGCCGGGCGAGGTGCTGATCATGGTGACGTCGGCGCCGAAGGCGTGCGCCAGCTTGAGCGCCATGTGGCCGAGACCGCCGAGGCCGACCACGCCGACCTTACTGCCCGGACCAACCTTCCAGTGGCGCAGCGGCGAATAGGTGGTGATGCCAGCGCAGACCAGCGGCGCAACGCGGCTGATGTCTAGGTTGCCGGGCACCCGCAGCACGAAGTGCTCGGTGACGACGACGCTCTCGGAATAGCCGCCCTTGGTGACGGAGCCGTCGACGCGGTCCTTTGAATTGTAGGTCTGGGTCGCGCCGCTCTCGCAGAATTGTTCGAGGTCCTCCTTGCACGACGCGCAGGTCATGCAGCTATCGACGAGGCAGCCGACCGCGACCGTGTCGCCCGGCTTGAAGCTCTTGACGTGGCCGCCGACCTCGAGGACCCGGCCGACGATCTCGTGGCCGGGCACGGTCGGATAGATGGTGTTGTGCCATTCGTTGCGGACGACGTGGAGGTCGCTGTGGCAGATGCCGCAAAATTGGATGTCGATGCGCACATCGTGCGGCCGCAGCTCGCGACGCAAAACGGCCACGGGAGCCAGCGGCTTGTCGAAGGCCGGTGTGCCATAACCCTTAACGGTGATCATCAATGACTGCTTTCATCTGTCTTCAATTCAAATCGCCCGGCCACGGGGCAGAGCGTCGCCGTCCCCGCTGCGATCGCAGCGAGGATGAGAGGTTGCCGGGTTGTCGAAAGCCGGCGGCCGGCTCAGCTTGCGCTGATGTCGAGCACGACGCGGGCCGGCACGTCGCCGGTCTTCAGGCGGTCGAACACCGAGTTGATCGCCGACAGCGGCTGCAGTTCGATGTCCGCCTTGACCTTGCCTTCGGCGCCGAATGCCAAAGCCTCGGCCATGTCACTGCGGGTGCCGACGAAGGAGCCGCGAATGGTGATGCAGTTGGCCACCACGTCGAACAGCGGTACCGGAAACTCGCCGGGCGGCAGCCCGACCAGCACGCAGGTGCCGCGCTTGCGGGCCATGCCGATGCCCTGCTTGAAGGCGCCGAGCGACGGCGCCGTGATCAACACGCCATGCGCGCCGCCGCTGGTGCCCTTGCGCACCGCTTCCACCGCATCCGGAGCTTTGGCGTTGACCACGAGATCGGCGCCGAGCCGCGTGGCATGCGCCAGCTTGCCGTCGTCGATGTCGACGGCGCAGACCTGCAATCCCATCGCCTTGGCGTACTGTATCGCCAGATGCCCGAGGCCGCCGGCGCCGGAGATCGCGATCCATTCGCCGGGCCTGACCTCGGCCTCCTTGATGCCCTTGTAGGTGGTGATGCCGGCGCAGATCAGCGGCGCGGCCTGCTGCGGCTTCAGCCCGTCCGGGATGTGGGCGACATAATTGGGATCGGCAATGATATATTCGGCGAAGCCGCCGTTCTTGGTGTAGCCGCCGAACTCCGCTTCGCCGCACACCGTCTCCCACGCCGCGAGACAGTGTTCGCAATGGCCGCAGGCCGAATATAGCCAGGGCACGCCGACGCGGTCGCCCTCCTTCACGATGGTGACGCCGGCCCCAACGGCGGCCACACGACCGATGCCCTCATGACCGGGAATGAACGGCAGCTTCGGCTTCAGCGGCCAGTCGCCGCTGGCGGCGTGCAGGTCGGTGTGACAGACGCCGCAGGCCTCGGTCTTGACGAGGATCTGGCCGGGACCGGGCGTGGGCACATCCCACTCCCGCAATTGCAGAGGTTTGCCGAATTCTTCAACGACGGCGCATTGCATCTTCAGTGCCATGACGATGTCCTGTTCAAAGAGGAAGCGGAGTGGGCGACGCGACGGCTGCGCATTGTCCGTTGAAAGAGATCGCGCGCGACGGGCTACAGCGGCGCGTCCACAGTATTGATGCGTACCAGCTTCTTGTTGACGAAGGCCTGAATGCCCATGTCGCCGAGTTCGCGCCCGTAGCCGGAATTCTTGATGCCACCGAACGGCAGTTCGGCGTCAGTCCACGATAGGTTGTTGACGAACATCATCCCGGTATCGATCCGGCTGGCCACGCGCCGGCCGCGGGCGAGGTCCGCGGTGAACACGGAGCCGCCGAGGCCGAAATCGGAATCATTGGCGAGTGCGATCGCAGCCTCCTCGTCTTTCACGCGGAAGAACATCGCCACCGGGCCAAAGAACTCGTCGCGGAACGCCGGGTTGCCGGGCTTCACATCGGTCAGGATGGTCGGCTGCATATAGAAGCCCGGCCGATCGACGCGCTTGCCGCCCAGCACCAGCTTGGCGCCGCCAGCGACAGCCTTGTCGACCTGGTCGAGCAGTTGCACAAGGGCGGCTTCCGACGACAGCGGGCCGAGCGTGGTCTTCTCGTCGAGCGGATCGCCGGCTTCGAGCGCGCCAAGCGCCCGCTTGAATTTCTCGAGAAACGCGTCGGCAACGCTGTCGACGACGATGAAACGCTTGGCGGCGCAGCAGGTCTGACCGTCGTTGTACATGCGGCCCCACACCGCCCATTTCACGGTGTGCTCGAGATCGGCGTCCTCCAGCACGATGAAGGCATCGCTGCCGCCGAGCTCCATCGACGACGGCTTGAGATTCTGTCCGGCGCGCGCGGCGATGCTGCGGCCGGCCGCCACGCTGCCGGTCAGCGCCACGCCCTTGACGCGGGGATCGTCGATGATGGTGTCCGACTGATCGTGGGTGATGAACAGGTTGGTGTAGAGGCCGACCGGCGCGCCCGCGTCCACCCATAATTTCTCGAAGGCCAGCGCGGATTGCGGGACGATGCCGGCATGCTTCACGACGAGCACATTGCCGGCCATCAGTTGCGGACCGGCGACGCGGGCCAGCTGGTAATAGGGAAAATTCCACGGCTGGACGCCGAAGATCACGCCGATCGGACTGCTCTCCATATGGGCTTCGCCAGCGGTCGGATTGAGTTTCTGTGGCGCCAGGAAGCGCTCGGCATTCTTGGCATAATACGCCAGGATGCTGGCGCTGAACTCGACCTCGCCTCGAGCCTCGCCGATCCGCTTGCCCATTTCCAGCGTCATGATACGGGCGTAAGCCTCGACCTGGTCATGCAGCAGGGCGGCAGCCTTGTTCACGATCACCGCGCGCTCGGCATAGGACTTATGCCGCCAGATGTCATAGCAGCGCGCCGCCACCGCCAGCTTGTCGTCGAGCTGCGGCGCAGTCAGCGGCTCGAACGTCTTGAGCAGTTTGCCGCTGGTGGGGTTGATGCTTTGATAGGCCATGGATGGTTCTCATTGCTGATGTCGCGCGCCAGCAAGCGGCAGCGCGGCGGGAGCCGCGCAGTCACGATGGTCGCGGTGGACGGAGAGCACAGGCAGGCGTCGCGCTATACCGCCGGGTAATTCCGGACGGAAACGACCGCCTTCGGTAATCCAAGAGACCACGCGCCACGTTGTTCCAATTCAACGGCGCGAATTCGGACACGCGACGGCGGCATTCCTCCGCGGCCGCAGCCACGCAGTTAACCCTACTGCCAACAATCGACGGCTTGTGCTCTCGCCTGTCGGGCTGCGGCGCGGCATGGTCAGTGGCGCCGGATTGCCTATAGCAGTGCGATCCCCCGGGAGCCACGCCATGGACGTCAATCGCCGCCAGCTGCTCAATGCCTCCGCAGCCGGCCTCACCGCCGGCGCGATCGCCATGACGACGGATGCCGCGCGCGCGGCGCCGCCGGTCTCGGCGCTCGGCCGCGACGTCACGCAATATGGCGTGCGGCCGAACAGTCCGGACGACCAGACCCGCGCGCTGCAGCGGGCCATCGACGACGCCGCGCGCGCGCAGGTGCCGCTGGCACTGCCGCCCGGGACCTACCGCAGCGGCCCGCTCAGGCTTTCGACCGGCACGCAACTGGTCGGCGTGCGCGGCGCCACCATTCTGAAATTTTCCGGCGGCGCCTCCCTGCTCGCCAGCGACGGCGCCGATCACATCGGCCTCAGCGGCCTGGTGCTCGACGGCTCTGATATCAAGCTGCCGAACCGCCGCGGCCTTGTCCATTGCACAGCCGGCAAGGATCTGCGCATCAGCGAATGCGACATCACCAGATCCGGCTTTGCCGGCATCTGGCTTGAGAACATCGCGGGGGCCATTTCCGGCAACAGCTTCACCGACATCGCGACCACCGCCGTCGTCTCGTTGGACGCGCAGGGCCTGGTCGTGGCGCAGAACACCATCCTTCGCACCAGCGTCAACGGCATCGAGATCCTGCGCAGCGCGATCGGCGACGACGGCACGCTGGTGATCGACAACCGCATCGAGGACATCAAGGCGGGGCCCGGCGGCTCCGGCCAGTTCGGCAACGCGATCAATGCGTATCGTGCCGGCAATGTGATCGTGCGCGGCAACCGCATCAAGAATTGCGACTACTCCGCCGTGCGCGGCAATTCGGCGTCGAACATCCAGATCTCCGGCAACAGCGTCAGCGACGTCCGCGAAGTCGCGCTGTATTCCGAGTTCGCCTTCGAGGCCGCGGTGATCGCGAACAATACCGTCGATGGGGCTGCGGTCGGCGTCTCCGTCTGCAACTTCAACGAAGGCGGCCGTATCGCGGTGGTGCAAGGGAATATCTTGCGCAACCTGCGCCCGAAGCGCCCGATCGGCACCGCGCCGGACGATGATGCCGGCGTCGGCATCTATATCGAGGCAGATGCCTCGGTCACCGGCAACGTCATCGAGAATGCGCCGTCGTTCGGCATCGTCGCCGGCTGGGGCAAGTATCTGCGGGACGTCACCGTCACCGGCAATGTGGTGCGCAATGCCTTCGTCGGCATCGGCGTCTCGGTGATGCCCGGCGCCGGCACGGCGGCTATCAGCGGCAACCTGATCTCCGGCGCGCCGCGCGGCGCCGTGGTCGGGCTCGACCACGCCAGGCCGGTGACGCCGGACCTCACCGCCGATGGCGCGCAGAAATATGCCCAGGTCGCCCTGTCGGGAAATGTGGTGCGCTGATCGCAGCCCGGATGAACGGCACGCCCCCCTGCGTGACGACGCGACAGGCGATCCGTTACATCGTCGGCCGCAGCATCGGATAGCGCTCGCCCAGCACGTCGGGATCGAGCGCGCGCCGCCAGTCGGCGTGCGGCGCCGCGGCACGCAGCGGCTCGGCCGGCGGCTGCAGGGCCGGCGCCTCCGCGGCCAGTTCGACGACGGTCGGGGCCTGGACCCCGCGTGGCGCCCGCGGCACCTCGTGCAGCACGCGGCCCTGATATGAATTCGGCACGCCGTCCGGCCGGTCGAGCCAGGACCACGTCACCGGCTGGTTGTCGGCGGTCGCCTCCTGGGTGGCCATACCCCGCCAGCGATCGGCCGCGGCCTTGGCTTCACGAATATTGTCGAGGAAATCGACCTCGGTATGAAAACGGCGCCAACGACCGCTCTCGAAAAGATCGGTCAGGTAGTCCAGCCGGCGTTCGGCGAGGTCGGCCCAGCGCTCAACGAGCTGCCGCCCGGTAACGGATTCAGACTGCAATGACATGGAAATGTCCGCGAGAGGGAAACGGACGCAAAAAGCAACACACGAATCGATTGCCGAGACCTGATGATGGTCGGAGGAAAAGTTCCCGGGGTCCAGCGAAATGTGTCCAAAATTGGACACTCCCGTAGTTGCCCTTGGTCCCAACCACGCCTGACGTCCGGCAAGTCAAGCCGCAGGCGGATCATGGGTCAAAGATGGTTAGCAACGAGTTAACGAAAGACCCGCCCGGGGGGACAGCCGGGCGGGTCAGGCCATATCAGGCGCTTGATGATGGGCGCTTGCGCCGATCGGCCATCGGGGAGGGGTGACCGCTCCCACACCAGTAGGTCGAAGCCCGGCCGGCAAACGTTCATGCCGTCAGCGCGAAAATATTTACACGGATGGGTGAAGCGCCGTGCGAGGGCAGAAGCCAGCCTCGCCGTCACCGGCGGGCGTTTCCAGCCCCCCTGCCGGGTGGAAGGCGCCTACGGCGCGGCTGTGACCGAGCTGACGATCTTTTCGTTCGACAGCCGGCTGACCCAGCCGGCGACCTGCTCCTTGGTCATCGGCAGGCGGCCGAGCTGCAGCCGGAACAGGCCGGCCTTGCCGCCATCGACGATGGTCGCCTGATAGGTGTCGAGCAGCGCGGTGATATCCGACACCCGGGCCGCCGGCGTGAAGCGCACCAGGAGGCGGGGCGCGGCCTCCGGCGCGATCGACCGGGTGATGATCGCCGCTGAACCGGGCGGCGCGGGCGCAGGCTCGGCCGCGGTCTCGACCAGGGCATCGCCGCGCTGCATCACCATGGTGCCTATCACGCCGGCCTGCAGCACCAGCGCCAGCGCGCCGACCGCCGCCGAGGCCATCAAGGTGCGCGCCGACAGGCCCGCGAAGAACCCGGCCAGCCGCCTCGACAAGCTCGCCGAACCCGAGCTGGTGCGCGCCGGCTCGGCGTCGATCGCGGCAAAGAGCTTCTGCATCGCGCGCAGCGACGGCGCGCCGAGGCTTTCGTTCAGCAGGATGGTTTCGGCATATTCCTCGCGGATCGCTTCGTATTGCCGGGCGAGGTCGGGATCTGCCGCCAACGCCTCGTCGACGCGGCGGGTGTCGCGGGCGCTGAGCGTGCCGGCGGCATGCCACGGCAGCAGCGCCTCGATCTCGCCGGGCTGCTCGTCCTGAACCGTGTTTCTGATTGCCATCATGGCCAGCCTCGCTCCACGCCGGCTGCCTTGAGCAGATCGGCCAACTTCTTGCGCGCATAAAACAGTCGCGTCTTCACGGTATTCTCCGGAATGCCGACGATCGTTGCGACCTCTTCCACGGACTTCTCATGGTAGTAGACAAGATCGACGATCTCGCGATGTTCCGGCGACAGCGCCGTCAGGCATTTGCGCAAGGCGGCGCCAGTATCCTTCTTCTGCACCGCCACTTCCGGATCGTCGGAATCGTCCTCGATCGCGTTGGCGGTATCATCGTCCAGCTCGGCGTCGCGGCGCTTGCGCAGCGCCGACAGCGCCTTGAACCGCGTGATCGCCAGCAGCCAGGTCGAAACGGCGGACCGGCCTTCGAACTTGCCGGCCTGGCGCCAGACGTCGAGAAAAACTTCGCTGATCAGGTCCTCCGCGATCTGCTCGTCCCGCACCAGCCGCAGGCCGAAGCGAAACACCCGAACATGATGGCGACCATAGAGCACCTGCATCGCGAGCCGGTCGCCCTGCGCAATTCGCCCGATCAGCAGGTCGTCCGATGTCGCCTGCGTCGCGCTCAATGGCCATCTCTTTGGATTGGTCGGGGAAAAAACATAACAGGTTCAACCGGCAGCATCGGCTTTGCAGACGCACGGCATGCGCAGCGCGTCCTGCGGACAGGCGCGCAGAAGCTCAGGATAGGGCGGCCACCTCACCCCGCTTGACCATCCGGCATCACTATCCCCGGCCGGGCAGCGCAAGTCCGGCTAAATTAGGTCAATCGGCACCGAAAAAGGTTCATCTGAGACTACCGGATCCGGATACCTTGTCGGAAATCGGGAACGATTCTCTCGGGCCCCCCGGAAATCGGTCCCGCTCCGCACGCCGTCCAACCACTCAATATCACTTGATATCACTTGCTCAGCATCCCACCATGTGTCGCCTACCGGACAATTGAGGGCCAGGAAGATGCGTCGGGTTGCACGGGTTACCAAACCTAAAGGGATTCGGCGGTAAGGTTCCATTAACACGACGGTAGCGAGAACATGACCGCAGCACTTTCCGCCATCCTGACCCCGAACAACGGCGATTTCGATTCCGTTGACGGCGAGCTCCTTGCCGAATCGCTGGAGCGGCGACGGCGACACCGGCGCCACACCCTGATCGTCGCCGCCACCTTTCATGCCGCGAACATCGTCCTGCTGACGATGTTCGCGGTCGCCGGCACGGTCTCCGCGCCTGTCGCGCTCGGTTTCGCCGGCTGCGTCGCCGTCACCCTCGGGATATTCTGGGGCTTGTCCGAAGGCGGCATCAGCGATGGCTGGAATGACCACTCCTTCGCCCTGCCCTATGCCGCCGCGACGCTGCTGCTGCTGCTGAGTTTCATCGCTATCGCCCCGCAGGTGGCGGTAGTGTTTCTGCTGGCGCTGCTGCTGGTCGCCCAGATGGCCGGCATGCGCGCGACGCCGCGGCAGGGCCTGATCGTCTGGCTGGTGATCAGCGCCGGCGTCGTGCTGCTGTACTGGCTCGCCGAACTGCCGCTGCTATTGCCGGTCGCCAACGGCCAGGAGCGCTTCGCCACGCTGATGACCTTCTCGCTCACCATAGCCCGTGTGATCTATATCGGCGTGTTCGCCGGCTCGATGCGCGGGGCGCTGTATCGCCGCCGCATCGAACTGGAAGCCGCCTATAAAAGAATCGAGGAGCTGGCCGAGCTCGACGAGCTCACCGGATCCTACAATCGCCGCTGCATCATGCGGATACTCGGCGACGAAGCGGTCCGCGCGCAACGCAGCCAGTCGCCCTGCTCGGTCGCGCTGATCGACCTCGACTGGTTCAAACGCATCAACGACACCTATGGCCATCCGACCGGCGACGAAGTACTGCGCACCTTCGCCATCACGATGTTCGCCAATATTCGCTCGATCGACAAATTCGGTCGCTATGGCGGCGAGGAATTCCTGCTGGTGCTGCCGGGCACGCCGCATGATATGGCGGTGCAAATGCTCGATCGGCTGCGCATGATCGTCGCGACGCTGGACTGGAGCGCGTTTTCCCATGGCCTGCGCGTGACCATCTCGGCCGGCGTCGCGACGCTTGCGCCCGACGAATTGCCAGTCACCCTGCTGGCCCGCGCCGACGCGGCGCTCTACGCCGCCAAGGCCGGAGGACGTAACTTGATAGCAAGCAACTAGGTCGTCTCCACAACCCTGGTCCGGCAACAAGAAACGCTGCCGTTACTTCAGGAAATTCAGCTTCGCGAAGCCTCCAGAACAGAGACAACGATGTCGAAACCCGCTTTGGCAGTCAGCTTACTCGATGAACTGCAAACAGCTCTTGCCCACGGCACGGTGGCACGCCGGGTCGAGACGTTGCGGCGCGTGACTGACCTGTTCCTGGACAATGCCGTTCCCTGTACCGACGAACTGCTCGCCATGTTTGACGACGTGTTCGAATGCCTGGTCGTGCACATGGAGAGCGCGGCCAGGATAATGCTGGCCGAACGCCTCGCGCCGGTCGATAGCGCGCCGCCGCGCATCGTCCGCACGCTGGCGTTCGACGACCTGATCGAGGTCGCAGGGCCAATGCTGTCGCAGTCCCGGCGGCTCGACGAAGATGCCCTGATCGAGAACGCCCGCACCAAGAGCCAGCGCCATTTGCTGGCGATCTCGCTCCGCAAACTGTTGAGCGGCGCCGTCACCGAAGCGCTGGTGGAGCGCGGCGATGCCGAGGTGGTGCGCAGCACGGCGTCCAATCCCGGCGCCGAATTTTCCGAGAAGGGCTACACCACGCTGCTGTCGCGGGCCGAGCACGACGACGCCATTGCCACCTGCGTCGGTCTGCGCCCGTCGATTCCGCGGCATCACTATCTGCAACTAGTCGCCCGGGCCTCGGCCTCGGTCCGCAAGCGGCTGGAAGCGGCGCATCCGCACTATGCCAACGAGGTTTCGCACGCCGTGGCGGAAGTCACGCGGCGCGCCCGCGAGGCCCCTGCCGGCGTCCCCCCCCAGAGCAGCATCGCCCACGGCCTGGTGCGATCGCTGTTCGAGGATGGCCGGCTCGACGAGGCGGAAGTATCGGCCTTCGCCGAGGCCGGAAAATTCGACGAGACCAACGCTGCATTGGCCTTCCTCGCCAATGTGCCGGTGATCGTCGCCGAGACCATGATGATCGAATCCCGGAACGAAGGCATCTTCGTCCTGAGCAAGGTCGCCGGGTTTTCATGGGTGACCGTCAAGGCCATCATCCGGCTGCGCGGGCGACTGTCAGGCGGGGTGCTGTCGGCCACGGACGTCGACCGGGACCTCTACGAGCGACTGCGGCTATCGACCGCGCAACAGGTGCTGCGCTTCCACCGCATGCAACAGGCCACGGCGCAACTGCCGGCCTGAGCGCAGCCCGCACGGGCCGCCGCGGCCGGCAGCGCTTTTGCCAGTGCGACGCATTCTTGCAACGCCCACAGCGCTGATCTGCCATCCGACATCGGGCATCGACTTGCGCGCGACCGGCTTGATAGTGGTCGCGGCGAGACGGCCTGTGCCGCCGCGCGGGATCATGGTTGCGGGACGGCCACAATGCGGATTCTCATCACCGGCGCCGGCGGTTTTATCGGCCAGACCCTGACGCGCGTTCTGTTGCAGAACGGGCACCTCAAGAACCGCGCCGGCGAAACCGCAGCCATCGCGGAGATCCTGCTGCTCGACACAAGGCTGCCGGCCTGCTCCGATCGCCGGCTGAAGCCGCTGCAGGCCGACCTCAGCTCGCCCGCGACGCTACAGGCGATCGCACAATGGCAGCCGGACAGCGTGTTTCATCTCGCCGCCGTGCTGGCCAGCGCCGCCGAACTGGATCCGGTCCATAGTCTGGCCATCAACGTCTCGGCGCTGGCGGAACTGATCGGCGCGATCGGCAACAAGGAAGCAGCGCCACGGCTGATCTTTCCAAGCTCGATTGCCGTATTCGGCGGCCTGCTGCCGGATCATGTCGACGACGACCATCTGCAACGTCCGCAGACCTCCTATGGCACACAGAAGGCAATCGCCGAGCTGATGCTGTCGGACGCAACTAGGCACGGCGTGGTCGATGCCCGGGCGCTGCGGCTGCCGATCGTGCTGGTGCATCCCGGCCCGCCGACGCAATCGGTGTCGGACCGTATCGCAGCGATGGTGCGCGACAGCGCCGCAGGCCGCCCCGCGGTCTGTCCGCTGCGGCCCGACACCAAGGTCGCCGTCGTCTCGGCACAGACCGCGGTACAAAACCTGATCACGCTGCACGATGCCGACCCCGTGAGGCTGCGCGGCAAGCGTATGCTGAACCAGCCGGGTCTGACGGTGAACATGATGGAGATCGTGGAATCGATCGGCCGCGTGATCGGCCCGCCCGATATCGGCTTTGCACCGGACGCCGCGCTGAAAAAAATTGTCGATGGCTGGCCGAAAGGCTTTATTTCCACCCGTGCGCCCTCAGTCGGCCTCGTTGCCGACACCAGTTTCGATGATATCGTCCTGAATTATCTTTCCTTCCTCGCAACCGGCAAATCCGCGGCATGACCCAGACTTCCGCCGACATCTGCATCATCGGCGCCGGCTCCTCCGGCATCGCCGTGGCCAAGGCGCTGAACGACAAGGGGCTCGCCTTCGAGATTTGCGAGAAGGGCTCCGACATCGGCGGCATGTGGCGCTACGGCAATGACAACGGCCTGTCCTGCGCCTATCGCAGCCTGCACATCGACACCAGCCGCGAAAATCTCGGCTATTCCGACTTTCCGATTGCCGCCGACAAACCGGACTTCCTGTCGCACCAGGATCTGCTGGCCTATCTGGAGGCCTACGCCGACCGCTTCAATGCGCGCTCCTCGATCCGCTTCAACTGCGAGGTCACCGCGGTCGCCAAGGAGCGGCTCGGCTGGCGCGTCACCACGATGCAGGACGGCGTCGAGGACACCCGCCACTACGGCGCGGTGATCGTCGCGAACGGCCATCTGTGGGATCCGCGCTGGCCGTCCTTTCCCGGCACGTTCTCCGGCACGACGATCCATTCCAGCCAGTATCGCACCGCGCAGCCGTTCGACGACAAGAAGGTGCTGGTGGTCGGGATCGGCAATTCTGCCGTCGATATCGCGGTCGACCTGTGCCGGCGCGCCAGCCACGTCACCCTGTCGACGCGCACCGGCGCGCATATCATGCCGAAATATCTGATGGGAATCCCGGTCGATCGCTGGTCGGCCTTCCTGACGCGACAACTCAGACTGCCGACGCAGGTGGCGCGCCGGATCATGGCGCGGCTGATCTATCTGGCGGTCGGCAACCAGGCCCGGTTCGGCGTGCCCAAGCCGAAGCATCCGATGTGGCGCGAGCACGCCACGCTGAGTCAGGAATTGCTACCCTATGCCGGCCACGGCTGGGTGTCGTTTCGTCCGAACATCGAGACGCTCGACGGCGATGCCGTGGTGTTCACCGATGGCCGTCGCGAGCCGTTCGACGCCATCATCTACGCCACCGGCTACAAGACCAGCTTCCCGTTTCTGGCGCCGGAGATCTTTGCCGTGCCGGAGAATGGCGGCATGGTCGAGCTGTACCGCCGCATCGCGCCGCCGAACCAGCCCGGATTGTTCTTCGCCGGATTGGTGCAGCCGATCGGCCCGACGATTCCGCTGGTCGAGATCCAGGCCCGCTGGATCGCTGCCGTGCTGTCCGGCCGGGTGACGCTGCCCGATGTCGCCGAGATGGCGCTCGAAGTCCGCAGCTTCCACCAGCAGCAATTGCACACCTGGCTTCCGTCTGCGCGCTACACGCTGGAAGTCGATTTCAAGGACTACGCGGCCGAGCTGAACGGCGACATCGCGAGTGCCGCGCGCGGCAGGTCGGCGGCGGCGAAGTAACTTCGTAGCCCGGATGTCAATCCGGGACCGGCCACGCCCCACGATCGCCATTCCGGGATTGCGTCGCCGTGCCAATGGGCACGCCGACTTCATCCGGGCTACAGATCGACGCTAGTACTTCAGCCATCTCGCGCCGGCGAGCGCGCCGATCGCGGCGACCAGTGCGGTCGCCAATGTGTACCAGGTCGCGACGAACAGCGGCGAGTCGTCGATGCAATGCGCGGCGTACAGCGTCGCCGCCAGCCCCGCCGACAGCAGTCCCGCCACCGCCCCCGCCAGCGCCGGGCGTGACGGCGCGCCCTGGCGCAACGCCAGCAGCGCTGCCGCCAGGATCGGCAGTGCCAGCAACGGGATCACGCTCAGGCACAGCATCGCATTGTGGCCCATCCAGCGAGCCCCCATCGGCAGCCGGTCCGGCATCGCCATTTCGGCGGCAGCACCGAGCGCCAGGATCACCAGCGGCGCCAGCAGCCACCAGCCGCGACCGCGCAGCGTCGCCTCCGGCCGCGACAGATGCAGGCTGATCGCCAGCGCCGGGATCGCCAGCGCCAGCGTCACCACGAATTTCAGATCGAACAGCGGCGTCCGCATGGCGCTGCGAATATCCGGGCGCAGGCCGATGGACGACAGCATAATGAGCGCAGCGACCGGCAGCGCGAGCAGCAGCGCGGCCGTCAACCACAAGCCCACCGGGCGGCGCGGCGCGGCGTCGGCGGCCAGGGTCCGGATCAGGCGTTCGGTATCCATGATCATTCCTTCCGCAACTGGGACGCCAGCTTCGCCAGCCCGCGATGCAGTGCCACCCGCACCGCGCCTTCGCTCATCGCCATTTTTCGCGCGGTGTCCCTGATCGAGACGCTTTCCACCGCGATCGACTGCAGCACCTCGCGCTGCCGCGCCGGCAGTCCCGCCAGATGCGTGGCGAGTTCGCCGGCCGGCAATGTCTCGGCCGGCTCCGCGCCAGGCAACACCTCGGCGAAATCGTCGATGTTGACGAACACCCGGCGGCCGCGACGGCGCAGCGCATCGATCAGCTTGTTGCGTGCGATCGCAAACAGCCACGGCGCGAACGGCGCGTCGACCTTCCAGGTGTGTCGCTTCAGATGCACTGCCAGCAAGATGTCCTGCACAATATCCTCGGCCTGGTCCGGCGGCTGTCCGGCCCGCGCCAGGCCGCGCCGCGCGCCGGCGCGCAGCACCGGCGCGACCGACACCAGCAGCCGCCGGTAGGCCGCCTCATCGCCTGCATTGGCCGACCGCATCCAATCGGTCCATTCGTCGTCACGTCCGCGCACGCACGCTCCTGCAAAGCCCTACGGCCAGGTTTTCGATTTGTTACGGCACCTGCCCAGAATACGGCGGGAAAATGGTCCGGCAGGCCGGGCCGTCTCTTAGCACTGTTTGAAGGCCTGGGCATAACGCCGGGGACACCAGCGGTTTTGCCGCCATTGCAAGAAAATTCCCCTTTTCTGCCCTGCTGTGAACACGCGCGCAGCTTCCCTTGGCGCCCATCGAAAGCGGGCAGATCCGGAGATGGCCATGAACATCCACATCAACCGACGCGCAGCGTTGAGCCTGGCCACCGGGCTTTGGATCAGTCTTGCGGGCTTTGCCGCGCCAGGCTTTGCGCAGGAAGCCGAACCGGCCGCCGCCGCCGAGGCCCCGGTGGGCAAGCCGATCGCGCTGAAAAAATTCACCAAGCCGGCGGCGAAGAAGAAGGCAGGCGCGTCTCCCCGCACCGAAAAGGTCAAGGCCGCGAAGGCTGCGGCCTCCGACGATGCGGCGCCCGCGGTCGTCATTTCCGAAGACACCAGCAAGGCGGGCAAGGCGGCGTTGTCGCCCGCCATTGCCAACGCCAATGCGCAATGGCCGACCGAGCCGGTGGCCGATCCCTTTGCCGCCGCCACGCCGGCGCAGCCCAGTCCGCTGCAGGCCGATGCGCTGATCAAATCGGTGGGCGCCGAGTCGCATCGGGACGCCACCACGGTCGCTGCGACGGGCGCGCAGGTGGTGTCGCCCGACGAACTCAACGAGATCGACCGCGCAGCCATCGAGCCCCGCCCCGCGCTGACGCTGGCCAGCGCCACGCTCGACGCGCCGGCCGCCGCCGAGGTGAACTCGATCGACAATTCGACCTGGGACAAGACCTCGCTGATCGGCAAGATCTTCATTGCCTTCGGCGGCCTGCTGACGATGGCGTCCGCCGCCCGCATGTTCTTTGCCTGATAAGCGGTCAGGTCCGGTTGCGTTGCGGCGTTTTCGCGCCGCTGCGGCGGGATCCGATCGAGGCTCGTTCCGCGCTTGAACCGACTGCCGTCTTCGCCCACATTGCGCCGCGCCCACCAGGCCGGCAACAACATGCGGGAAGAAACATGAGCAGCTTCGAACACATCCTCGTCGAACGCCACGGCGCCGTCGGCATCCTCCGTCTCAACCGTCCGAAAATGCTCAACGCCCTGTCGTTCGGCGTGTTCGGCGAAATCAAAATCGCGATCGACGATCTCGAATCCGATGACGCCATCGGCTGCATCATCGTCACCGGCAGCGAGAAGGCATTCGCCGCCGGCGCCGACATCAAGGAGATGCAGCCGAAGACCTTCATCGACATGTACCAGAGCGACTTCACCGCGATCGGCGGCGACCGCGTGGCCACCTGCCGCAAGCCGACCATCGCTGCCGTCTCCGGCTACGCGCTCGGCGGCGGCTGCGAACTGGCGATGATGTGCGATATCATCGTGGCCGCCGACACCGCGAAATTCGGCCAGCCGGAAATCACGCTCGGCACCATTCCGGGCATCGGCGGCACGCAGCGCCTGACGCGCGCGATCGGCAAGTCGAAGGCGATGGATCTCTGCCTCACCGGCCGCATGATGGACGCCGCGGAGGCCGAACGCGCAGGCCTCGTCAGCCGCGTCGTGCCCGCGGACAAATTGATGGAAGAAGTGATCGCGATGGCCGAGAAGATCGCAGGCATGTCGCGCCCGGTGGCGTCGATGGCCAAGGACGCCGTCAACCGCGCCTTCGAGACACCGCTCCATGAAGGCCTCAAGGTCGAACGCGACCTGTTCCACGCCACCTTTGCGCTGGACGACCGCCGCGAGGGCATGGCCGCCTTCATCGAGAAGCGCAAACCGGTCAACACGAACCGCTAGCTCCGATTAGCAACAACTCAGCCGCCGTCATCCTGAGGGGCTCGCCGTCTGCGGCGAGCTTCGAAGGACGCGGCGCATCCTGCGAGGCCGTCGCATGTGCGACGGCATACGATCCTACAAAACTACCGCCGCGCCGTTCAGAAATGTCACCGCCATGCAACACACGGCTGCGTATATGGGCAGGCTAGTTGTCGCATTCCGATAACCGGTATTTGCCCTTAGGGTCCTGATCAATCAAGCGAAGTGGGCTGCAAATGCCCTGTGGGGAACACGCCAAAGCACGAGGGTTGCTCACCGGATGGTTTGCCTGTGAAGGCTGCGCCCTCTAAAGATACGGTGGACGTCGGCGGGGGCGGACGTTCGAAGACTGCTTTGGGATAAAATGATTCGGAATCACGGGAGATCGGGCCTCGCTGCTTCGCGCGTGCTCCGCACGGGCCTCGCGCTGGGCGTAATCGGCTGCAGCGTTGTGGCGGTCGGCGCAGCGCGCGCCGAGACCGTCGCGGAAGCGCTGGCACGGGCCTATCAGTCCAATCCGCAGTTGAACGCGGAACGCGCCAGGCAGCGCGCCACCGACGAGAACGTGCCGCAGGCGCTGGCCGGTTACCGGCCGCAGGTCAATGCGACGCTCGGCTACGGCCTGCAGGCGGTGCGCAACCTGCTGGTCGACAACACCATCGCGGGCGCCACGCTGAAACCGTGGACGATCGGCGTCACCGTCACCCAGACGCTCTATAACGGCAACAAGACCGCCAACAGCGTCCGCGTTGCCGAGGCGCAGGTGCAGTCCGGCCGCGAAGCGCTGCGCAATGTCGGCCAGGGCGTGCTGCTCGATGCCGTGATTGCCTATACCAATGTGCTCGCCAACCAGTCGCTGGTCGAGGCGCAACGCGCCAACGTCACCTCGCTGAAGGAAACGCTGGGCATCGCGCAGAAGCGACTCAATGCCGGCGACGTCACCCCGACCGACGCGTCGCAGGCCGAGGCCCGCCTCGCGCGCGGCCAGGCCGACCTCAACGCCGCCGAAGTCAATCTGGCGATCAGCCAGGCGACCTATGCCGCGGTGATCGGCGCCGCGCCATCGCGGCTCAGCCCGGCCGAGCCGATGGACCGCCTGCTGCCGCGCAGCCGGGAGGATGCCGTCGCGCTGGCATTCAAGGGCCACCCCGCCGTGCTCGCCGCCGGCTTCGACGTCGACGTCGCCACCACCACGATCAAGGTCGCCGAAAGCAGCCTGCTGCCGACCATCACCTTGCAGGGCAGCGCCAGCCGCTCGCGCGATTCCGACCCGACGCTGGGTACGTTCGGCACCGACCAGGCCTCGATCATCGGCCAGTTGAACGCGCCGATCTATGATGGCGGCCTCGCCGCGGCGCAGACAAGGCAGGCCAAGGAACTGTCGTCGGTGAGTCGTCTGGTGCTCGAGCAGGTCCGCAACCAGGCGCGCACCGCGGCCACCGCCGCCTGGGTCTCGAACGAAGGCGCCAAGGCGGCGGTCACCGCCGCCGAAGCCGAAGTCCGCGCCGCCGGCGTGGCGCTGACGGGCGTGCTGCGCGAAACGCAGAGCGGCCAGCGCACCACGGTCGATGCGCTGAATTCGCAGCAGGATCTGGTGTCGGCAAAGGCCCGCCTGATCGGCTCGCAACGCGACCGCGTGATCGCCTCCTATTCGCTGCTCAGCGCGATCGGCCGCCTAGACGTCAAGTCGCTCGGCCTCAACACCCCGGACTACCTGCCCGAGGTGCACTACCACCAGGTCCGCGACGCCTGGCACGGTCTGCGCACACCGGGCGGGAAGTAGCAGTTCACATCGTCCCGCTGCGGTGCGAGGGAAGAAACGCCTAGCCGTTCTTCCCCATCGCCAATGTCAGCGCCGCGATCAGCGTCGTGACGTCGTATGGCTTGCGCACGATCGGAACATGACCGAGTTCGCTTGGGATCAGGCTGGTCTCGCCGTAGCCGGTCGCGAATACGAACGGGATGCCACGCGCAACCAAGGCCTGCGCGACCGGAAGCGAGCTACCATTGCCGAGGTTGACGTCGAGGATCGCAATATCCGGCTGGAAGATCGTCAGACTATGCATTGCCTCCTTCACCGAGGAGGCGGTTTCCACCGTTCCCGCGCCCTCCTGCGCCAGCATGGTCTGCACATCCATCGCTATCAGCAACTGGTCCTCGACCATCAGGATGCTCAGCCCGCGCATCGACGCCTGCGGCGTCGCGTTGACGACCCGGGCTGGAAGGTCGGGTTTGGCCAGCGGCGCCGTCCAGGTGACGAAGCGGCCGGGGATCAGCAGTTTGACCCGCGCGCCCTCCTCCGCATAATCGACCTCACTCACGCCGCCGAGATCGTAGGGAACGCTGCGGCCGATCAGCATCGAGCCGAAGCCGGGCTTGGCGATCGCGCCGACGCGCGGGCCATCGCGCTCCAGCCAGCGGATCTCGCAATCGCCCTCGTCGGTACGCTCCCAGCGCAACGACAGCCGGCCGTCCTTGACCGACAGCGCGCCATATTTGGCGGCGTTGGTGGCAAGCTCATGCAGCACCAGCGCCAGCACGGAAAACGCGCGCGAATCGAGCAGTACGTCAGGACCGTCGAGCGAAATGTCGGCCACTGAATCCCGGTACGGCGAAAGCTCGGCATCGATCAACGCACGAAGCCCGCCACCGCCACCGCCGCGGATCACCTGGTCATGCGCCAGCGACAGCGCCTGGATGCGGCCCTTCAAGGACTTCACATAGTCTTCGATACTGTGGCCGAGTTCGACCGGGTGCGAGACCAGCGACTTGATCAGCGCCAGGATATTCTTGACACGGTGGTTGAGCTCCTCATTGAGCATCTTCTGGCGCAAATCGGTCTTGTGGCGCTCTTCGGCCAACAACTCGCTATGGCGCATCACCACTTCCACCAGCGCGATGCGCGCGGCTTCCGCCGCTTCGCGCTCATTGGCGAGCCAGGGGAGTGATTGCCGATCCACCTCCTGCTTCCAGATCGCAAAACTCTTGCGCGGCGTCAGACGGTCGCCCAGCGGGCCGCTCTCGTAACGCTTGGTGGGATCGCCGCCCCAGTTCACGGTCTGCAAGACCTCTTTACGGAAGAACACCAAATAGTCGCGCGGCAGTTGCGACAGCGGCACCGCCAGCACGCCGGACACGTCGGCGCGGTAGGCGTCCGCGCTCGGCAGCCGTTCGCTCAGCGCATTGGTGGCCCAGACGTCGCCCTCGGCCACCGAACTCACGAACGCCATC
Source organism: Tardiphaga sp. vice154 (assembly GCF_007018645.1). NCBI lineage: Bacteria > Pseudomonadati > Pseudomonadota > Alphaproteobacteria > Hyphomicrobiales > Nitrobacteraceae > Tardiphaga > Tardiphaga sp. vice154. Next base: position 2,273,260 of record NZ_CP041399.1, on the reverse strand, counting down.
AATACCGGCACCGCCGCCGCGGGCGGCACCGTGCCATAGGTGGTCCAGGTGCGGTTGATGTAGAGCCCGACGCCGTCGCACGGCATCAGCGCGGTGAAATCCTGCACGCTATCGCGCAGCAGCTCTTCGACCTCGCCATGCGGCGCAACGTTCAGCATCAGCCGATCGAGGCATTCGCGCGCGCGCGCGGCGGCCGCGATGCGCTGCTTCTGGATCAGGGCCTCGAGCTGCATCGAGAAGAACTCGCCGAACATTTCGGCGGCAACGCGCTTTTCCATCGGCAGCACGCGCGGCTCGTAATGGTGGCAGGCGATCAGCCCCCACAGCCTGCCGCCATTGACGATCGAGATCGACATCGACGCGCCCACGCCCATGTTGCGCAGATACTCGCAATGCACCGCCGAGACGCTGCGCAGATGCGCGAACGACAGGTCGAGCGGCTCGCCGGAGGCGTCGATCTCAGGCTCGATCGCAATCCGCTCGCCATTGGAATCCGACACGATGCGGATGGTGTTCTGCAAATAGAGCACGCGGGCCTGCTGCGGAATGTCGCTGGCAGGAAAGTGCTGGCCGTGAAAACTCTCGAGATCGCCGCGTTTGGCCTCGCTGATGACCTGGCCGGCGCCGTCCGGGGCGAAGCGATAGATCATCACGCGGTCGTAGCCGAGTGCGGCGCGCAGCAGCCGCGCGCCGGTGTCGAACAGCTGATTGATGTCGGCGACCTGGGCGATCCGCCCCATCAGCAGCCGCGAAAGTTCCAGCGGCGAGGTCGTCTCGGCCGCGTTGGCGGGCTCGAATTCGACGATGTTGATGCCCTGGTGGCGATGCACCGCGATGTTGAACAGGCCGGGCGAATGCGCCAGCCGGACGTTGGTCATCAGGCCCGGACGCGGCAGATTGCCCCAGCGCGCCACCGCGTTGCGGATATCGTGCGTGGCTTGCTCGCCGATCAGATCGTCGAGCGTGGCACCGTTGATCTCGCGGCCGGCGAGGCCGAGCACCGCAGCGGTATTGACCGAATGACGGCGCACCATCGCAACCGACCCGTCACAGGCCAGCAGACAGCCGTGCGACTGAATACTGCCGGGGATATGGATCGGCTCGCGATCGCAATTGGTCAGATCGACGTTATCAACGGTAGTCAGCATCAATAATCTCTGAAAGGCGCAACAGCGGCGCTGTCGGCAGGCGATGCGCCGGGAAACCGTTTCGAATATGGGAGAGACAATAGCGGATTCGAACGCTTTCGGAACACGGGTGAACCGACGGGCACGAGACGTGCACGCCGGGATACGGTTTCAACGACCGAGCGTTCGGTTTTGATCCCCTGCGGGCGTGAAAATCCCGCTTGTCACCGTGCAATAAACGTCCCGGCGTCCGGGAACCCCGGCTTTGCACGCCGCGATACCATTTGCCGCACGATAGGCGGGCACGCGCCCGCTCAGTTCGGGGCTCCAGCGGCCAGCCAGGTGGCGATGGTGGCGCGCTCCTCGGTGGTCATTTCGGTGATGTTGCCGGGCGGCATGGCGCTCGACCACACGGCGTTGCGGCCGATCAGCGCGGCATAGCGGCGGATATGGTTGGCATCGTCCAGCAGGATCGCTTTGGGTGCCGTGACGATGCCCGACCACACCGGCTCGGCGGCGTGGCACATGCTGCAGCGGCTCGTGACGATCTCCTCGACCGCGGCGAAATCGACCTTCGCGGGCAGCGCGCCGAGATGCGCGTCGCGCGGACCCGCCGCCGAGAGCAGCAGAATTCCGATCATGCCCAGCGCGGCCACGCCCCACACCCACCAGGGCGACTTCTTGCCGGCGTGGCGGGCGTTGAAGAAATGCCGGATCACCGGGCCGAGCGCCAGCACGATGGCGACGATCGCCCAATTGTAGCGGGTGCCGAACAACAGCGGGTAATGGTTGCTGATCATCAGCACGATCACCGGCAGCGTCAGGTAATTGTTGTGCAGCGACCGCTCCTTGCCCCACGCCCCCCAGCGCGGGTCCGGCGTGTCCCCCATGATCAGCGCGGCGACGATCTTCTTCTGGTTCGGAATGATGGTGGCGAACACGTTGGCGACCATGATGGTGCCGATGATGGCGCCGATCTGGTTGAAGGCGCCGCGGCCGCTCAGCACATGGGTGAAGGCGTAGGTCAACCCGACCAGGAACAGGTAGCCACCGATCGCGAACGGCAGCTCGTGGCGCGCAAGACCCGAGCGGCACGCCATCTCATACAACAGCCAGGCCAGCACCAGGCTGCCGAAGCTGAACAGCGCCGCCTGCAGCGGCGTCAGATCCATCACCGATTTATCGACCAGGAATAGGTCGGCCTCGAGGTAGTACACGATCACCACCAGCACGAAGCCGGACAGCCAGGTCGTATAGGCCTCCCATTTGAACCAGGTGAGTTCGTCGGGCATCGCCGCCGGCGCCACCAGATATTTGACGATGCGGTAGAAGCCGCCGCCGTGCACCTGCCACGCCTCGCCCTTGACGCCGTCCGGCAGGCCCTGCCCCGGCTTCAGGCTGAGATCGAGCGCGATGAAGTAGAACGACGATCCGATCCAGCCCATCGCCGCCACCACATGCAGCCAGCGAAAAATCAGGCTGAGCCACTCGGTCGCAACGGATTGCCAGAGCATCGGGATTCCATTCCAGGGACGAAAACATCGACCCTGTCATGCGATGGCCGCACGCACGTTGACGCACGTCAAAGCGCGAAGTGTGGGGGACTGGAGCGCCAGTTGCGCACTTCTTCCTTCTCCCCTTGTGGGAGAAGGTGGCGCGGACGAAGTCCGCGTCGGATGAGGGGGCGACTAGGCGACAGAGCTTGTAGCACCCCTCACCCGTCTCGACCGCCCGTGCGAAGCAAAGCTTCGCTAGAGCGATCGATCCACCCTCTCCCACCTAGCGAAGCTTCGCTTCGCGCGGGGGAGAGGGAAGGAAGGCAATGTGCCCCTACCTTACCTTCCTTGAAAACACCGAGATCAGCACCGGCAGCGTGATCAGGATCACGAACGGCGCCAGCATCATGCCGACGACGACCACTACCGCCAGCGGCTTCTGCACCTGCGAGCCGATGCCTTCCGACAGCGCCGCCGGCAACAGGCCGATGCCCGCGACGATGCAGGTCATCAGCACCGGGCGCAGTTGCAACTCGCCGGTGCGAATCACCGCCTTGATGCGTTCATAGCCCTCGTCGATCAGCTGGTTGTACTGCGACAGGATCAGAATGCCGTCCATCACCGCGATGCCGAACAGCGCAATGAAGCCGATCGCCGCCGAGACGCTGAACGGAATGTCGAAAATCAGCAGACCCACCACGCCGCCGAAGATCGCCATCGGGATCACGCTCATCGCCAAGAGCGTGTCGGCCATCGATCCGAAGTTGAACCACAACAGCACGCCGATCAGTAAGAGGCTGATCGGCACCACGATCGACAGACGTGCGATGGCGTCCTGCAGATTGCCGAACTCGCCGACCCATTCGGCGCGGGAGCCCGGCGGCAGCGGCACCAACTCGGCGATCTTGTCCTGCGCTTCCTTGATGGCGCTGCCGAGGTCGCGCTCACGCACCGAGAACTTGATCGGCAGATAGCGCTCCTGGCCCTCGCGATAGATATAGGCCGCACCCGATACCAGATTGATATTGGCGACTTCGCTGAGCGGGATCTGCGTGATGGTGCCGTTCGGCCCGGGCGCGCCGATCCGCAGATTATGGATCGCCTCCGCGCTCTTGCGATATTCCGGCGCCAATCGCACGATGATCGGGAAGTGGCGATCAGAGCCCGGCTCGTAGAGATCGCCGGCGCTGTCGCCGCCGATGGCGACCTTGATCGTCGCGTTGACGTCGCCCGGCGACAGGCCGTAGCGCGCGGCCTTGGCGCGGTCGATGTCGATCTGGATGGTCGGCTGGCCCAGCGAGGTGAATACCGCCAGATCGGTGACGCCCTTCACCGTCGCCAGCACCGCCTTCATCTTGTTGGCGGTCTCGGTCAGTTGCTGCAGATCATTGCCGAACAGCTTGATCGAATTCTCGCCCTTCACGCCGGAGACGGCTTCCGAGACGTTGTCCTGCAGATATTGCGAGAAGTTGAATTCGACGCCGGGAAATTTCGTCTGAAGTTCTTTCAGGAGCCGCGCGGTCAGCGCGTCCTTGTCCTGCGGCGCCGGCCATTCGGTCGACGGCTTCAAGGGTGCGAAGAATTCGGCGTTGAACAGGCCGGCTGCATCGGTGCCGTCATCTGGGCGGCCATGCTGCGACACCACCGACTCCACCTCGGGCTGCTTGGCAATCAGCTTGCGCATCTCGTTGACATAGGAATTGCCGGCCTGCAGCGAGATGGTCGGCGGCAGCGTGGCGCGGATCCACAAATTGCCCTCTTCCAGCTTGGGCAGGAACTCGAGGCCCAGCAGCCGCGCCAGAATGACGGTCAGCACCACCAGCGCGATGCCGCCGGCCATCACGATCTTCCGGCTGGCGACCGCCCAGGTCAGGATCGGCATATAGGCCTTGTGCAGCATCCGCATGATCCAGGTCTCGGTCTCCTCGACATGCGCCGGCAGGATGATCGCCGACAGCGCCGGCGTGATGGTGAAGGTCGCGATCAACCCGCCGGCCAGCGCATAGGCATAGGTCCGCGCCATCGGCCCGAAGATGTTGCCCTCGACGCCGGACAGCGTGAACAACGGCAGGAAGGCGGCGATGATGATCGCGGCGGCAAAGAAGATCGAGCGCGACACGTCGGCGGAGGCCGACAGGATGCCGTGCTTCTTGATGCCCATCACGGTTTCAGGCGAGATCCCGCTGGCTTCGGCCTCCGACAATTCGGTGGTGTGCGACAGCCGGCGATAGATCGCCTCCACCATGATGACGGTGCCATCGACGATCAGGCCGAAATCGATCGCGCCGACCGACAGCAGATTGGCGGATTCGCCGCGCAGCACCAGGATGATGACGGCGAAGAACAGCGCGAACGGAATCGTGGCGCCGACGATCAGCGCGCTGCGGAGATTGCCGAGAAACAGCCACTGCAGGAACACGATCAAGAGGATGCCGACCACCATGTTGTGCAGCACGGTGTGGGTGGTGACGTCGATCAGGTCCTTGCGGTCGTAGATCCGTTCGATCCGCACGCCGGGCGGCAGGATGCTGGAATTGTTGATGGCGTGCACCGCCTTCTCGACGCGGGCGATGGTCGGCGACGACTTCTCGCCGCGGCGCATCAAGACGATGCCCTGAACGATGTCGTCGTCCTGGCCGAGCCCGGCAATGCCGAGCCGCGGCTTCTCGCCGACCGAGACGGTCGCGACGTCCTTGACCAGCACCGGATTGCCGCCGCTCTGCGAGATCATGGTGTTGCCGAGATCCTCGACCGAGCGGATCAGGCCGACGCCCCGCACCACGGCGGATTGCGCGCCGATGTTCACGGTGTTGCCGCCGACATTGATGTTTGCGTTGCCGACGGCGGTCAGAAGCTGCGGCAGCGTCAGGCCGTAGGCGACGAGCTTGCTGAACTCGACCTGGATCTCATAGGTCTTGGTCTTGCCGCCCCAGCCGGTGACGTCGATGACGCCCGGCACGGAGCGGAAGCGGCGCTGCAGCACCCAGTCCTGCAGCGTCTTGAGATCGAGCACCGAATAGTTCGGCGGACCAACCAGGCGATAGCGGAAGATTTCGCCGACCGCGGATAAAGGCGAGATGCCGGGCTGCGCCCCGCCCGGCAGCGGCGCGAGCTGCGACAGCCGGTTCAGCACCTGCTGCAAGGCTTCGTCATAGGTGTAGTCGAACGAGAACTGCAGCTTGACGTCGGACAGGCCATAGAGCGAGATCGTCCGGATCACCTTCAGGTTCTTGATGCCTGCGACCTGGGTCTCGATCGGGATCGTGATGTAGCGCTCGATCTCCTCCGACGACAGGCCGGGCGACTGCGTGACGATGTCGACCATCGGCGGCGTCGGATCCGGATAGGCCTCGATGTTGAGCTGATTGAACGCGAACACCCCGCCGATCATCACGGCGAGCAACAGCCCCACCATCAGGAAACGGCGGTTGACGGCAAGGGCAACGAGACGATCCATCCAGATCGGACCTTTCAGAAAAGCCGAAGCTGGGAGTTAGGACGATGACGCCGCGCGGTCGATGAACAGCGAGCCCCTGGTGACGATGCGCTCGCCCGGCCGCAAATTGCCGGAGACCTCGACCAGATTGCCGTTGACCAGCCCGGTCTTGATGACGCGCAGCTCGATCGTCTTGTCGTCATCATGCGCGACCCAGACGCGGACCTGGTCGCCCTCGTAGATCAGCGCCTGGCGCGGCACGCCGACGGTCGGCTGGTCGCCCGGCGCGTAGATCGTCACGGTGGCGAACATCTCCGGCTTCAACAATCCGGCGGCATTGTCCAGGGTGGCGCGCACCATCAGCCGGCGCGTCGCAGGATCGAGCGCGGTGGCGACGTAGTTGATCTTGCCGGTCAACACACGGCCGGGCAGCGCCAGCACGTTGAAGGTCAGCTCCTGGCCGAGTTCGACCTCGGAGGCTTCGGTCTCGCGCACGAAAGCGGTGAGCCACACGGTGGAGAGGTCGCCGATCACGTAGGCCGGATCGGTGGCGCCGGCGCTGACGAACTGGCCAGGGCCGATCTTGCGCGCCACCACGACGCCCGCGATCGGCGCATAGATCGTGGTCTCCGGGTTGATCTTGCCCTGGTCCTGAAACGCGGCGATCGCCTCATTGGTAAAGCCGAGAAAGCGCAGCCGGTTGCGTGCGGCTTCCAGCGCGGTTTCGGCCGAGCGCTGGTCGTTCTGCGCCTGCAGCAGCGTCGCCTGGGTCTGCTGATAGTCCTTCAGCGGGATGGCACGGCCCTCGGACAGGTCCTTGGCGCGCTTGTCCTGGATCGTCGCCAAATCGAGCTGCGACTTGGCCTTGTTGAGGCTGGTGATCGCGGTAATGAAATCGTTCTGCGCGCCGACATTGTCGGCGGCCTCGATGGTGAACAGCGGCTGGCCGGCACGGACGCTGTCGCCCGGCCTGGCGAGCAGCTTTGTCACCCGCCCGGCATAGGGCGAAAATACCGGCGTCGACTTGTCCTCGTCGACCGCGATCTTGCCTTCGGTGACGTGCTCGGCGCGGAACGCCCGCGCGCTGACCGGCTCGACGGTCAGGCTGGCCCATTCGGCCGGGGTGGTCACATAGCGCGTCGGATTCTTGCGCGACTGGCTCGAAACTTCGGAATTGCTGCGCGGCGCCTCGCCGCTCCGCGTCAGCGCTACGATACCTATCAAAACGACCAGAGCAGCAGCCCCGCCAACGGCGAGGCGCTTTTTGCCAAGGGACGGAAATCGTTGCTTAAAATTCATTTTTCGAGCACCCAATATCGGAGAAGGACCAGCCCGCGTCACTTTGTCTCGTCTACGCGCTAATAGTGCGCATTCTGACCGTCACACAATCAAAAACGCATGCGTACGTACGATTTTTTGTAAAAACCGGACAGTGAGGTGAACGCATTGGACATGGCTCGCTCTTGCTGCTCTGCAACATCGAGCTTGACGACCGTCGCGTCCGATTAACATCGCCATATGACGAGACGCCGACAGCCGTAGCCCTCACCTTCCCGCTCTTTACGGGACGAGGCAAGAAGCCTCAATGAAAATCCCGCGACTTGGGCAGGATGCGGACGTCGCGCGGATGCTGGATTTTCTGCGCGGGGGTGTCAGGGTGCTCGCGGCGGTCGTCGTTGAGCGGCTCGGATGGTGTTACCCCCAAGGCCGGCCGGGCAGCCAGATTGTCCGACAACCGGTTCATCTCGAAGCTGCGATCGATCAATCGCGCCGCCACCAGATGCACGACGCCCTCCTCGCTCGACTGGATAGTGCCTTCGACCATCAGCAGCCGCGCGCCCATTACTTCTTTTCGAAACCGCTCCATGACCTGGGGCCAGACCACGACATTGGCGATGCCGGTCTCGTCCTCCAGCGTCATGAAGATCACGCCCTTGGCGCTGCCGGGCCGCTGCCGCACCAGCACCACGCCGGCGCAACGCACCCGGCGGCCGTTGCCCTTGGTTTCCGAGACGCTCTTGCAGGTCGTGACCTTCTCGGCGTCGAACATCGCGCGCAAAAATTCCAGCGGATGGCCCTTCAGCGACAGCCGCAGCGTCTGGTAGTCGGCGATGACCTGCTCGGAGCGCGGCATTTGCGGCAAGGGGGCGGCGTGTTCATCCGGCTGTTCGCGCGCCTGCGCGGTCTCGAACAACGGCAGCGCCACGTCGTCCGGCAGCCTTCGCACCGCCCATAGCGCCGCGCGGCGGTCGAGCCCGATCGAGCGGAACGCATCCGCATCCGCCAGCACGATCAGCGCGCGCTTCGGCAGCGCGGTGTCGCGGGCAAAGTCCTCCAGCGAGGTGAAGGGGTTCCGCGTCCTTGCTGCAACGATGCGCGCACCCCAGTCCTCCGCGGCTGGCTTGCCGGCTTTCGCGCGTTCGCGTTGCTCGTCGGGATCGCCCCAGACAAAGCCGTCGATCTGGCGGAAGCCCAGCCGCACCGCGTGATAGTTCCGGCTGGTCGGCTCCAGCGTGTTCTGGCTGTGGCTGAACGAGACGTCGATGTCGCGGATCACGACCCCGTTCTCGCGCGCGTCGCGCACGATCTGCGACGGCGCGTAGAATCCCATCGGCTGCGAGTTCAGCAATCCGCAGCAGAATACGTCGGGATGGTAGTGCTTCAGCCACGACGACACATAGACCAACTGCGCAAACGCGGCGGCGTGGCTCTCCGGAAAGCCGTAGCTACCAAAACCCTTGATCTGCTCGAAGCAGTTCTTGGCAAACTCCGGATCGTAGCCGCGCGCGATCATGTTGCCGACCATCTTCTGCTCGAACGAGCCGATGGTGCCGACATTGCGGAACGTCGCCATGGCGCGGCGCAGGCCGTTGGCCTCCTCCGGGGTGAATTTGGCGGCCTCGATGGCGATCCGCATCGCCTGCTCCTGGAACAGCGGCACGCCGAGCGTCTTGTGCAGCACGTTGTAGAGCTCGTTTTTGTCGCCGCCCTTCGGATAGGGATATTCGATGTCCTCCGGGTTCATCTTGCGGCGCCGGAGATAGGGATGCACCATGTCGCCCTGGATCGGGCCGGGCCGCACGATCGCGACTTCGATGACGAGGTCGTAGAAATTCTTCGGCTTCAGCCGCGGCAGCATGTTCATCTGGGCGCGGCTCTCGACCTGGAACACGCCGAGCGACTCGCCCCGCTGCAGCATGGCGAACACCGGTTTCGCATCAAGCGCCTCGGCCTTGATGTCGCGCAGCTCGAAGCGCTGGCCCTTGTGCTGCTGGATCAGATCGAAACATTTGCGGATGCAGGTCAGCATGCCCAGCGCGAGAATGTCGACCTTCATCATCTTCAGCGTGTCGACGTCGTCCTTGTCCCATTCGATGAAGGTGCGGTCGTCCATCGCCGCATTGCCGATCGGCACGTAAGAGTCGAGCCGGTCCTGCGTCAGCACGTAGCCGCCGACATGCTGCGACAGATGCCGCGGGAATTCGATCAGCTCGCAGGCCAGCTCGATGGCGCGCGAGATCATCGGATTGGCGGGATCGAGCCCGGCCTGCCGCACCTGCATCTCGTTGAGGCCGCGGCCCCAGCTTCCCCACACGGTATCGGCCAGCGCCGACGTCACGTCCTCGGTGAGCCCCAGCGCCTTGCCGACGTCGCGGATCGCCGAGCGCGGGCGGTAGTGGATCACGGTGGCGATGATCGCGGCGCGATGCCGGCCGTAGCGGCGATAGACATATTGCATCACCTCCTCGCGGCGGATGTGCTCGAAGTCGACGTCGATGTCCGGCGGCTCCAGCCGCTCCTTGGAGATGAAGCGCTCGAACAGCAGGTCGACCTCGGCGGGGTTCACCGAGGTGATGTCGAGCATGTAGCAGACCGCCGAATTCGCCGCCGAACCGCGCCCCTGGCACAGGATGTTCTGGCCGCGCGCGAACTGCACGATGTCGTGCACGGTGAGGAAGTAATGCGCGTAGTTCAGCTCGGCGATCAGGCGCAGCTCCTTCTTCAGCGTCGCCTCGAGCTTCGCGTCGACCGTGTTCGGGAAATGCTTCGCGTAGCCTTCCCAGGTCAGATCCTCGAGATGCTGCTGCGCGGTCTTGCCGGAGGGCACCGGCTCGTCGGGATATTGATATTTCAACTGGTCGAGCGAGAACGTGATGCGACCGGCAAAGCGCATCGTCTCGGCGATGGCGTCCGGCGCGTCGCGGAACAGCCGGACCATCTCGGCGGCCGGCTTCATGAAGCGCTCGGCATTGGCCTCGAGCTTCGTGCCGATGGTTTCGATGGTCGCCTTCTCGCGGATGCAGCTCAGCACGTCCTGGATCGGGCGGCGGTCGGGATGATGGTACAGCACCTCGTTGGTGGCGAGCAGCGGCACCCGCGCGGTGTCGGCGACGCGCTGCAGCAGCGCCAGGCGGCGGCGATCGTCGCCGCGATACAGGATGCTCGCCGCCAGCCACACGCCATCGGCTTGGCTGGCTTTCAATTGCGCCAGTACAACCAGCGCCACAGCCGTCTCGAAACGATGCGGCAGCGTCAGCACCAGCAATTGGCCTTCGGCGAAGTCCAGCAGATCGCCGAGCGCGAGGTGGCATTCGCCCTTGCCGGCGGCGCGCTTGCCCCGCGTCAGCAACTGGCACAGCAGTCCATAGGCGTCGCGGTCTTTCGGGTAGATCAGGATATCCGGCGTGCCGTCGGCGAACACCAGCCGCGATCCGATCAGCAGTTTTGGCTTATGCACGACCTCGTCATTGTCGAGTTCATTATAGGCCCGCACCACGCCGGCCAGCGTGTTGTGATCGGCGAGGCCGATGACGGGAATGCGCAGTTCGCTGGCCTGGTGTACGTAGTCACCCGGATGCGACCCGCCGCGCAGGAACGAGAAATTCGTGGTAATGCCGATCTCGGCGTAGTCATTCACGCGAACAGTCCGTGCATGAACCAGTCGGGCGACACCGGTAGGCCCTCTTCGGAGATTTTCTCGCGACCATAGAGGCCGTCGCGGTACAGCCAGAACCGCAGACCGGCCTCGTCCTCGACGCGAAAATAGTCGCGCGTGAGGAGTTCGCCGTGCGATCGCCACCATTCCATCGCGACGCGCTCCGGCCCTTCGGCGCGCACCACGGCATGCGTTGCGCGGCGCCAGCGGAATTGCGCGGGCGGGCCGTCCGGCACGCCGGCGATCACCTTGATGAGTTCGGGATACGCGAACAGCCGCAGCGGCCGCAACGGCGGCTCGTCCGGCGCGCGCGCCGGCCACACCGCTTGCGAGGCGACGATCAACTGATGCTGCGCCGGCGCCATCGCCATCGCGCGCTCCGGAATATGGGTGTCGACCGGCAGGTGCACGACGACGCGCTTCGCGCCGATCCGCGCCGCGATGCGGTCGATCAGCGCGGCCAACTCGTCATTGTCGTGCACATTGGCGTCGAGGTCGCGCTGCTGCTGCACCACGATCTCGGTGCGCCCCGCCGACAGCCGAATGAGGTCGAAGCCGAAGCCGGGATCGAGCGGATCGGCGATCGAATCCAGCCGCTCGCGGAACAATCGCTCGATCACCGCGACCTTGGTCACGGCCTGCCCGGTCTCCACCGTGATCGAGCGCACCGCGCCGTCGGTGCGGAAGAAGCTGGCTTCCAGCCGTCGCGCGCCCTTGCCCTGTTTGTCCATCGCGCCGACCAGCATCGCGGCGAGGCTCGACAACGTCGCGGCGATCACGCCGTCGGTCGCGACCGGTTCGGGAAAGCGTTTTTCGACGATGTAATCCGGCAGCGGTTTTCGCGGGGAGATTGGCGCATCAGATTGCCCGAGCGCCTGCTCGAGCAGCGTCGTGAATTCCGCGCCGAACCGCGCGGTGATCTCGTGGCGCGCGCGCGAGGCGACGTCGCCGATGGTCTTCAGCCCGGCGCGGCGCAGCCCGCGCGTGATCGCCTCTGCGGCGCCGAGCGTGAACACCGGCAACGCCTTGACCGCCTCGGCCTCCGCGCCGTCCGCAATGATCCGGCCGTGGCTGTTGCGGCTCAGCGTGCGCGCGCAAATCGAGGTGCCGGCGATCGAAGCACTCACGACAAAGCCCTGCGCGGCCAGCGCGGCGCACAGCATCTGCATCAAGGCCGCCTCGCCACCGAACAGATGCGCGCAGCCGGTGATGTCGAGAAACAACGCGTCCGGCCCGTCGAGCGCCACCAAGGGCGTGAAGCGGTCGCACCAGTCGGCGATGTGGTTGAGCAGCAGCCGGTCGGCGGCGGGATCGGAGTCGAACACCTGGATGTCCGGGCACATCGCGCGGGCATTGGCCAGCGGCAGGCCGACTTCGAGTCCGAGTTTGGCCGCCGCATGATCGAGTGCCGCGATCTGCAGCGCGTTGCTGTGCTTGGCGACAACGATGACCGGGTTGGCTTTTTGGTTGGACGCGTTTTCTTCGCGCGAACCGGTCCCCACTTCGCTCGAAAACGCTTTGTTATCCGGCGCGCCGCTGCGCGTGCGCAGCCGCTGCAGGCGGTCGGTGGGCAGCCGTGGCAGGAACAGGCTGAGCATACGTCGCTTCACGGAAAACACACTCATCAGACTTCCATTCCATGATCCATTGGCCGTTCGGGCCATGACGATTGCGAACCAGTTGCGCGTCCAGCATCGGCGCGCCCCATACCTGCCAGGCATTGCCGGGCGGCGAATGCGCCGAGCGCACGATCCATCTGGTTTCTGCGGTCGACGCCGTCGGCATCGCCGCGACGCGCAACAACAACGCCGTGACGCCGGAGCCGCGCGCCGCCAGCGTCAGCTTGCGGCTGGCGACCAGATCGAACTGCCTGCTCTCGCCAAAACTCTCCAGCACCACGCCGCCCAGCGCGTCGCAGGCGAGAGCGTCCGCGGTGGTGCGCAACGCCGTCTCGACATCGGGCGCGCGCACCGTGACGAGGCCGCGCGGATCGAGCCCGAGTTCGTTCCAGCCACTCATCGCGAGTGCGCCAGTCTCGCGCTCGGCAAAATCCTGCCGGATCCACAGCAGCGGCCGGTCCGGGCTGATGCGTCGCGCGAGACCCGCGATGAAGCCGGTCGCCGCGGCACTCTGGCGTCCCTCGCAGAACACCTCGTGCAGCGCGCCGCGCGCCAGCCCGCCCTTCAATGCGGCATCGGCCTCGGCATGGCCCAGTGGAACCCGATCGGGCGCGTAGGTATCCGAATGCGTCTCGACGCGTTCGATGCTGCCGCGCAGATGCGCAAGCATGGTTGTGCGATCGCCGCTCATGCGTCGCTCCTCAGATTGCCAGTAATTCAGATGTTTAGAGAACCAAAGACTGGCTCAATTGTTCATGCTATGTTCTATTATAAAGCTAAGAGGGTCGGCGGAGTCAACGCGATTCAGACCGGCCGACCGAAGCAATTTTTTACGTCAATGGAATCAAAGGGATTCAAATAATGGACGTGCAACGCAAGCTGGCGATCCTGGCGGATGCCGCCAAATATGATGCGTCCTGCGCGTCCAGCGGCAGCGAGCGCAAGGACAGCCGCGACGGCAAGGGCGTGGGTTCGACCGCGCCGGGCATGGGGATCTGCCATTCCTATGCGCCCGACGGCCGTTGCATCTCGCTGTTGAAGATCCTGCTCACCAATGCCTGCAACTACGATTGCCTGTATTGCGTCAACCGCGCCTCGAGCAACGTACAGCGCGCCCGCTTCACGGTCGACGAGGTGGTCACGCTGACGCTCGACTTCTATCGCCGCAACTACATCGAGGGCCTGTTCCTGTCGTCGGGCATCATCAAGAACCCGGACTACACGATGGAACAGGTCGTCGCGGTCGCGCGAAAACTGCGCGAGCGGCATTTCAAGGGCTACATCCATCTCAAGACGATCCCGGAAGCCGACGAGGCGCTGATCACCGAGGCAGGCCTTTATGCCGACCGGCTCAGCATCAACATCGAGGTGCCGGAAGAAGCCAGCATGGCGACGCTGGCGCCGGAGAAGGACGTCCGCGCCATCCGCCGCACCATGGGCCGGCTGCGGCTGAAGCTCGACGAGGCGCGCGAGGCGAAGAAGATCACGCCGCGCGGCAATGTCGGCCCGCGCTTTGCGCCGGCGGGACAGAGCACGCAGATGATCATCGGCGCGGATGCCGCGACCGACCAGACCATCATCTCGACCTCGGCCAACCTCTACGGCTCCTACAAACTGAAGCGCGTCTATTACTCCGCGTTCAGCCCGATCCCGGATTCCAGCCGTGCGCTGCCATTGCGCGCGCCGCCCCTGATCCGCGAGCACCGCCTCTACCAGGCCGACTGGCTGATGCGGTTCTACGGTTTCGATGCCGACGAGATCGTCAGCGCCGACGACGGCATGCTGTCCCTGGACATGGACCCCAAACTCGCCTGGGCGCTGCGCAACCGCGAGCGCTTCCCGCTCGACGTCAACAAGGCGAGCCGCGAGGATTTGCTGCGCGTACCGGGCTTCGGCGCCAAGGCAGTGGACCGCATCATCGCAACGCGGCGCATCAGTTCGATCCGCGTCGGCGACCTCGCCAAACTGCACATCCCGCGGAACAAGGCGCTGCCGTTCATCGTTCTCCCCGATCACCGGCCCGCGGTGCATCTGCTCGACGGCGCGCACCTCGCCGCGCGCTTCAAGCCGAAAGCGACACAGCTGGGGTTCGGGTTTTAGAGAAAACCGATGCACTTCATCACCCTCGACAGCGAAACCGACTTCAACGGCTGGCGCAAGGCCGCGCGGACCCTGGCGCTCAACAATATCAAGCCGGAAGACGTCACCTGGTCGGCGCCGACAGACGAGCCCGAACTGTTCGCCGCGCCGCGCGAAACGCCGCCGCTGGAAACGCCGGCCGGCACCTTCAACGTCTCCGCGAGTTTCGTCGATCTCGCCAGAACCGTGATCCTGCACAGCGCCCCCGAACGCTTCGCTTTGCTCTACCGCGTGCTGTGGCGGCTGCGCTCGAACCACGAGCTGTTGCAGGTCGCGACCGATCCCGACATCGCGAAGCTCCACGCGCTGTCAAAGGCGGTACGCCGCGACAAGCACAAGATGACGGCCTTCGTGCGCTTTCGCGAGATCGGCCGCGAACCGAAGTCGCGCTTCGTCGCCTGGTTCGAGCCCGAGCATCACATCGTCGAAGCCACCACGCCGTTTTTCACGCGCCGCTTCGCCGACATGGCGTGGTCGATTCTCACGCCGGACGTCTGCGCGCATTGGGATGGCCATGCCGTCTCGATCACGCCGGGCGTGCCGAAATCCGACGCGCCAAGCGAGGACCGGCTGGAAGAGACCTGGCTGACCTATTACGCCTCGATCTTCAATCCGGCGCGGCTGAAGACCAAGGCCATGCAGTCGGAGATGCCGAAGAAATACTGGAAGAACCTGCCGGAGGCCGCCTTGATCCGGCCGCTGATCGAGCAGGCCGAGAAACTCAGCGGCGCGATGATCGCAAGCCCGCCCACCGAACCGAAACGCCTGCAGCACCGGGAGGCGCCGATGCCGAAACGGGTTCACGCCGACACCGAAAGCATCGCGGCGCTGCGCGACGAGGCCAGCCATTGCCGGATGTGCGAGTTGTGGAAGGACGCGACGCAGACCGTGTTCGGCGAAGGCCCGCAAAAGGCCTCGGTGATGATGGTCGGCGAGCAGCCCGGCGACAAGGAGGATCTGGCCGGACACCCCTTCGTCGGTCCGGCCGGGCAGATGCTCGACCGCGCGCTGGCGGAAGCCGGCGTCGACCGCGGCAAGGTCTACATGACGAACGCGGTGAAGCACTTCAAGTTCGTGCCGCGCGGCAAGTTTCGCCTGCACCAGAAGCCGGGCATCGCCGAGATCAAGGCGTGCCGCCCGTGGTACGAGCGCGAGAAGGCCTCGGTGCAGCCCGAGCTGGTGGTGGCGATGGGCGCCACGGCCGCGCATAGCGTGCTGGGCAAGGCCACGCCGATCGCCAAGACCCGCGGCCGCATCCTCGAACTCGATGACAAGACCCGCGTGCTGGTGACGGTGCACCCGTCCTACCTGCTGCGATTGCCGGACGAAGAAGCCCGCGCACGGGAGTATGCGCACTTCGTCGAGGATCTGCGGATTGTGGCGAAACACCTGAGCGAAGCGAAAGCGGCGTAACTCCGCAGCGGCTCTCCATCCTATCGTGTCGTCCCGGCGAACGCCGGGACCCATACACGCTGTCGATATGAAGCGAGAGATCGTTGTGGCAAACGGCGTGTCGCCTCACTGCGGACGGAGGCTATGGGTCCCCGCTTTCGCGGGGACGACAACAGAGGCGTTCGAGCTAAGAGCCTTAGATCACCATCTCCCGCATCACGCGCCGTGCATCGACCTCGAATTCCATGTCCACCACCGGCGGACGCGCATAGTGCCAGGTCAGGCCGGCACGCGCAGCGCCGAGGCGGACCAGTTCGTCGGCGGCGAGCGCGTGGAAATCATGCACGGTGTAGACCTGCGTGCCGGTAACGTCGTTCCAGCCGAAGCCGAGCGCCGACAGCCGCGCCAGAATCTCGGCCATTGTGAAGGTGACCTTCTCGCGAAATCCGTCCGGGCTCATATCGCGGTAGCGCACCAGGCGCTCGGGATAGCCGCCGTCGCCGCCGCGCGACTCGCCGCTGCCGGCGATCACGCAGGTCGGGCTCGCCCCCAGTGCCGGCCGCGTAAAGGAAAAGGCATAGAAGGACGGCTCCGCGGGTGGATCGATCTCCGGGCAGACATTGCTGCGCGCCACCGGATTGTTCTCGCTCGAGCCGTCATAAATTTCCCACTCCACCAGCGTCTTGACGTAATGCCGGTTGAAATCGCGAAACCCGTCGCCGTCGAGCGCGGCCGGCGAACGCAGCTCGCAGGCGCACAGCGCGGTGAGCGGACGCCCCGCGCCCAGGATATGATCGGCTATCAGCGAGAAGCCGTCAGCCAGCGCCACAGGCTTGTCGAAGCGGACGCGCTCGATCTCGAAATCCGGATCGGCGGCGACCCCGCTGGAGAACTGGAAACCCGCCGGAAGATAGCGGTAGTTGCCGGCGGCGAAGTCACGCGTCATGAGAAAGTACTCCAGAGTCAATGCGGTCTTCACCTCTCCCCGTCGGGGAGAGGTGAAGCGCGGCGCTCAGGTCGGGCGCAGCGCCGGGGCGGCGTGGTCGTGCATGTCGAACTCTTCGATCTCCTTAGCACGCCTGGT
The DNA here is from genome assembly GCF_007018645.1 of Tardiphaga sp. vice154. Lineage (NCBI taxonomy): Bacteria > Pseudomonadati > Pseudomonadota > Alphaproteobacteria > Hyphomicrobiales > Nitrobacteraceae > Tardiphaga > Tardiphaga sp. vice154. The sequence goes on along the minus strand of NZ_CP041399.1, from coordinate 2,256,031 downwards.
CTCGCGGCCGGCGCGATGGTCGGTGGCGATCGCGACATAGACCGCGGGCAGCACGAACAGCGTGAACAGCGTTCCGATCATCATGCCGGACACCACGACGAGGCCGATCGAGTACCGGCTGGCTGCGCCCGCACCCGCAGCAGTCAGCAGCGGCAACAGGCCGGCCACCATCGCCGCCGTCGTCATCAGGATCGGCCGCAGCCGCACGCGCGCCGACATCTCGATCGCCGAACGCTTGTCGAGCCCTTCCTTGAGCTGCAGCTCGTTGGCGAACTCCACCATCAGGATGCCGTGCTTGGAGATCAGCCCGACCAGCGTCAGCAAGCCGACCTGGGTGTAGATGTTGATCGTGGCGAGACCGAAGAACAGCGGCATCAGCGCCCCCGAGATCGCCATCGGCACCGAGATCATGATGACCAGGGGATCGCGCAGGCTCTCGAACTGCGCGGCCAGCACCAGGAAGATGATGATCAGCGCGAAGCCGAAGGCAATCGCGAGCTGGTTGCCTTCCTGCACATATTGCCGGCTGTCGGCGAGGTAGTCATGGTTGAAGCCCGACGGCAGCTGCTTGGCGGCGTTCTCCAGGAAGTCGACCGCGGCGCCGACCGTGACGCCCGGCATCGGCACGGCCTGGAAGGTCGCCGAATTGAGCTGGTTGTAGTGCGACAGCGCGTTCGGGTTGGTGGCGGTCTCCACCGTCACCAGCGTCGACAGCGGCACCTGCTGGCCGGTCGATGTCGGCACGTAATAGTTCGACAGCGAATCCTGCGAGATCCGCATCGCGCGCGGCACCTGCGGGATCACCTGGTAGGAACGACCCTCGAGGTTGAAGCGGTTGGTGTAGTTGCCGCCGAGCAGCGTCGACAGCGTGCTGCCGATCGAGGCCATGGTGATGCCGAGATCATTGGCCTTGTTGCGGTCGATCTTCACCCGGACCACCGGCTGGTTGTAGTCGAGGTCACTGTCGGCGACGATGAACAGCCCGCTCTTGCGCGCGGTGGCCTTCAGCTTGTTCATCTCCTCATAGACCGACTGGAAGCCGTTGGTGGAGTTGATCACCATCTGGATCGGCAGGCCGCCCGGGCCGCCCGGCAGCGCCGGCAGGTTGAAGGCGAACACGCTGGTGCCCTCGATCTTGCTGAGCTCGGCCTGCACCAGCGGCTTCAATTTGGTCGAGGAACGCGTGCGCTCGTCCCACGGCGTCAACGCCATGCCGGCGATGCCGTTGGAGGGGCCGTTGGTGCCGTTGATGATAAAGCGCAGATCGGTTTCCGGAAACTTCTGGAAAACCTTGTCCATCTTGTCGCTGTAGAAATTGGCGTAATCGATGTTGGCGTATTTCGGCGCCTTGGTGACGGCGAACAGGATGCCCTGATCCTCCTCGGGCGCCAGTTCCTTGGAGGTGTTGACATACATGAAGCCGACCAGGCCCAGGATCACCACCGCAAACAAAGCGGTGATCGGCCGGTAGTCGAGCGAGCGATCGAGCTGCCGGCCATACCAGCGCGTGGTGGCGCCGAACACGCGATCGACCTTCCTGGCGAACCAGCCGGCCTCTTCCTGCTTCAAGAGCACCGAGCACATCATCGGCGACAGCGTCAGCGCGATCACGCCGGACACGATCACCGAGCCCGCCAGCGTGAAGGCGAATTCGCGGAACAGCGCGCCGGTCAGGCCGCTGAGGAAGCCGATCGGCGCATACACCGCCGCCAGCGTGATGGTCATCGAGATCACCGGACCGACGATCTCGCGCGCGCCTTCCAGCGACGCCTGCACCGGCGACTTGCCCTCCTCCAGATGGCGGTGGATGTTCTCCACCACCACGATGGCGTCGTCGACGACGAGGCCGATCGCCAGCACCATCGCCAGCAGCGTCAGCATGTTGATGGAGAAGCCCATCACCAGCATCAGGCTGCAGACGCCGATCAGCGACAGCGGGATCGTCACCACCGGGATGATCACCGAGCGGAACGACGCCAGGAACAGGAAGATCACCACGATCACGATGACCACCGCCTCGATCAGCGTGTTCTGCACCTCGTTGATCGACGAGGTGATGAACTTCGTCGAATCATAGGCCACCTTCATCTTCAGCGACGGCGGCAGGCTGCGCTCCAGTTCCGGGAACAGCGCGCGCACGCCCTTAACGATGTTCAGCGGGTTGCCCTGCGGGGTCGACTGCACACCGATGAAGATGGCGCGCTCGCCGTTGAACGCGACGCTGGCATCCGAGCTCTGCGCCGCCAGTTCGACGGTCGCGATGTCTTCCATGCGAACGAAGCCACCGTCCTTGGCCTTCACGATCATCCGCTTGAACTGGTCGACGTTCTGCAGGTCGGTATTGGCGGTGACGTTGGAGACGATGTAGTAGCCCTTGGTCTGGCCCGCCGCCGACTGGAAGTTGTTGGCGCGGATCGCCGCCGTGACGTCATCCGGCGACACGCCGCGGCCCTGCATGCGCAGCGGGTCGAGCCACAGCCGCATCGCGAAGGTCTGGCCGCCGAGGATGTCGGCCGAGGCCACGCCGTCGACCGTGGAGAGCACCGGCTGCACCGCGCGCGTCAGATAGTCGGAGATCGCCGAGCCCGACAGTTCCTCGCTGGAGAAGCCGAGATACATCACGGCCGTGGTGGTGCCGGTCGATTTCACGATCACCGGGTCGTTGGCCTCGCGCGGGATCAGATATTTGACCGAATTGACCTTCGACAGCACTTCGGTGAGCGCGGCGTTGGGGTCGTTGTTGAGCTTGATGTAGACCGAGATCAGGCTCTGGCCCTGGGTCGAGGCCGAGGTCATGTAGTCGAGGCCCTCGGCGGCGGCGACGGCCTGCTCGATCGGCGTGGTGATGAAGCCCTGCATCAGGTCCGGCGACGCGCCGGGATACACCGTGGTGATGGTGATCACGGTGTTCGACAGTTTCGGATATTGCCGGATCGGCAGCGACGTCGCCGCCTTGAAGCCGATCAGCAGGATCAACAGGCTGACCACCACCGCCAGCACCGGCCGCTTGATGAAGATATCGGTAAAGGTCATCGCAGCGCTCCGTCGGCGGCACCGCGCGCCGAACGAGGCCGCGCAGATGCGAGAAATTGGTTCGTCTCTATCAAAACGGATCGCGCTTGCTGCAATCCGTCATCGTCCCAAACGCGATCGATTTCGTTTCGATCGAAACCTGCCACCTGCGCCTCTTCACCTCTGCCCACCGGGGAGAGGTCGGAGCCTCGCGTCAGCGAGGCTTCGGGTGAGGGGGCACCGGCCTGTCGATGGCGCTGAGCCCCCTCACCCGCCCGGCTTCGCCGGTCGACCTCTCCCCGGTGGGGAGAGGTTTACCTCGGACGCGGCTTCGGCAACGCAGAACACTTCGGTTCAACGTCAACGTTAGTTCAGCGGCGCCTTCGCCGGGATCTGCGGCGCGGGATCGGGCGAGATCGCCACCGCCACGCCGGACTGCAATTTGAGCTGGCCGACCTGCACCACCCGGTCGCCGGCCTTGAGGCCGCGCACGATCACGGCGCGGCCGTTGGACCGGTCGCTGGTCTGCACGAAGGTGCGTACCGCAGTCAGGCTGGTCTTGCCGTCGTCCGCTTTCTTCTCGGTAATCAGATAGACGCTGTCGCCATACAGCGTGTAATCGACCGCGGTCTCCGGCACCGTGATCACGGCCGGCTTGTCGGGCAGCACCACCGTGGTGGTCGCGAACATGCCGGGCTTCAGGATCTTTTCCGGGTTCTGGATCGTCGCCTGGACGCGGATGTTGCGGGTCTCGGCGGCGATCTGCGGCTCGATGGTGGTCAGCTTGCCTTCGAACTTGCGGCCCGGATAGGCATCGACCGTGATGCGAACGGTCTGGCCGACCTTGAGCGTGCCGGAATCCTTCTCGGTCACGGTGAAATTGGCATAGACCGCCGACAGATCGGTCAGCGTGACGATCTGGGTGCCGGCCGTGAGATACTGCCCGACTTCGACGCGGCGGACACCGAGGTCGCCATCGAACGCCGCGCGGACCAGCTTCTGCGAGATCACCGCTTCGGTGCGCGAGATGCCGGCCTGGGCCTGGTCGAACGCCGCTTGCGCGGTATCGACGGTGGCCTGCGGCCCGAACTGCCGCGACGCCAACTGCTTGGCGCGGTCGAGATTCAATTCCGCCACCTTGGCCTGCGCCTTGAAGGAGGCAAGGTCGCCCTGCTCCGGCGCGTCGAACAATTGCACCAGCGGCGTGCCGGCCTTCACCGTCGAGCCGGCCTGGAACATGATCTGGGTGACGCGGCCGTTGACGTCGGAGGTGACGTTAACCTGGTGCACGGCGGCGAGATCGCCGACCGCATTGAGCAGGTTCGGGATCACTTCGGACTTGGCCTCGGCCACCGTGACGTTGGTCGGCGGCGGCTTCATGGTGGCGAAGAAGTTCTTGATGGCGTTGGCGCGAATATAGTTGAAGCCGACGATGGCGGTCACCAGCAGCCCGAGCAGGATGCCGACGATGATGAACCATTTCACCATCCGGACCGGCCGCGGCCGGGGTTTCTCGCCACCGGCGCGGGGCGCCGCGCTGGCTTCGCTTGCAAGGGTCATGTCAGGCGCTCTCTGTCGTTGCCGCGGGCAGCAGGTCCGGCGAAATGTCTTGGTCGATATATCGGGCGATCGCCGCCTGGGTCAGGCCAATGCCGCGAAGGATGAATTCGCATAATTGCCGTTCCAGACCGGGATCGTTGCCATAGGGCAAAGCGGGAACCGGGGGAAGCCTCGACAGCGCCGCCATCATCGCGGTGTGGTGCGCGAACCAGAACAGATGAACCGGCGCCTGGCCGACCGGACTGGCGTCGCCCTGTGCGATCGCCCGGTCCAGCGAGGCGGCAAAGGCCCCGCCGATCAATGAACCGACCTTCTCGAACAACAACTGGGCAAACTCGCCGTCATTCAGCAGGCTGATGAACATCAGCCGCATCCGCTGGGCGTCCTCCTGCTCGGGCGCGGCGGGCAATGCCATGAAATGCCCGACCATGCCGCGAATCAGGATCACCAGCGTCTCGGTGGACGGTGGCAGGCCGAGCAGCTTGTGCAGGCCCGGATCGGCCTCGCATTCCTCGGCGAGGATTTCGGCGTACAGCGCCGATTTGGTCGGGAAATGCTTGAACAGCAGACCTTCTGAAATCGAAGCCGCCGCGGCCACGCTCTTGGTGGTCGTGCCGGCGAAACCGTGCCGCGCAAAGCAACGCTTCGCGGCATTCAGGATCAGCTCCCGCCGGAGATCATGGGTCATTCGCAAGGTACTCATAGTTGTGAGTAAGCACTCACCTCTTGAGAAGTCAATAATCTGATGCGTTGCGAAAGGGGATTTTGGCCGGGTGTGGCGGCGGTGCCATCGGGGCGAATGAGAAATAGCGTGGCGTTCTCACCCTCCCCTGGAGCGGGAGGGTAAAACAGAGCCGCTATCCGAAATTCTGCAGCGCCGGGAAGGTCTCGAGCAGCCAGATGCTGGCGCTGGAGACGGCGCCAGTGAGGAAGCCGATGCCGGTCAGCACCATCAGCACGCCCATCGCGCGCTCGACCTGCAGCAGATGCCGCTTCATGCGGGCGAACAGGGTGGAAAACTGCTCCACCATCAGCGCCGCCAGCAGGAACGGGATGCCGAGCCCGGCGGAATACACCGCCAGCAGCATCGCGCCGCGGGTGACGGTGGCTTCGGCCGCGGCGACCGACAGGATCGCCGCCAGGATCGGGCCGATGCACGGCGTCCAGCCGAACGCGAAGGCCAGCCCCATCGCATAGGCACCCCACAGCCCGACTGGCTTGGCCATCGCCAGCCGCCCCTCGCGCATCAACAGGCCGATCCGGGTCAGGCCGAGGAAGTGCAGCCCCATCAGGATGATGATGATACCGGCCGCGATCGAGAGTTCCGCCGAATACGCCCGCACCAGGCCGCCGATCAGGCTGGCGCTGGCGCCGAGCGCCACGAACACCGTGGAAAAGCCGAGCACGAACACCAGCGCCGAGATCAGCACCGCGCGCTTCGAGGCACGGTCGGCCTCGTCGGTGGCGACGTGCTCGATGGTCGCGCCGGTCAGGTAGATCAGATAGGGCGGCACCAGCGGCAGCACGCAGGGTGACAGGAAGCTGACCAGGCCGGCCAGCAGCGCCGCAGGGATCGAGACATCATGAATCATGCGGCTAGATGCACCGGCCGCGGCGGCGGATGCAAGGCCCGCGCGATGCCTCTCCGCGTTGTGATCGCGCGTGAACTCCGACTTCTTCCTTGTCCCCTTGTGGGAGAAGGTGGCGCCGACGCAGTCGGCGACGGATGAGGGGGGTTGCAGGGCGGCGACGCTTGTGCCGAACATACCCCTCACCCGGCTCGAACCTGCTCCGCAGGTTCGAGCCACCCTCTCCCACCTAGCGAAGCGAAGCTTCGCGCGGGGGAGAGGGAAGAAAGTGAGCATGCACAACCTCCTCACCGACATTGCCGGAATCCGTGTCGGCCACGCCGACGACACCGCGCTCGCCTCCGGCGTCACCGCGATCCTGTTCGACCGCCCGGCGGTCGCGGCGATGGATGTGCGCGGCGGCGGGCCCGGCACCCGCGACACCACCCTGCTCGACCCCGTCAACACCGTGGAGGCGATCGACGCCATCACGCTGTCGGGGGGTTCCGCCTTCGGCCTCGATGCCGGCGGCGGCGTGCAGGCGTGGCTGGCGGAACAGGGCCGCGGCTTCCGCATCGGCGATGCCGTGATCCCGATCGTGCCGGGCGCGGTGTGCTTCGACCTGTTGAACGGCGGCAACAAGCAATGGAGCCGCTTTTCGCCCTACCGCGACCTCGGCTATGCCGCGGCCGCCAACGCCGGCGAGACCTTTGCGCTGGGCAGCGTCGGCGCAGGCCTCGGCGCCACCACCGCGAATTTCAAGGGCGGGCTGGGCTCCGCCTCGGCGGTCACCTCCGGCGGCGTGCGCGTCGCGGCCCTTGCCGTGGTCAATGCAATCGGCAGCGTCACCATCGGGGACGGGCCGTGGTTCTGGTCGGCGCCGTTCGAGCAGGCGAGCGAATTCGGCGACCGCGGCCTGCCGGCGCGTTTCACGCCAGCCATGCTGGCGATGCGCGTCAAGGGCGGGACGGCCGCCTCGGCGATCGAGAACACCACGCTGGTGGTGGTCGTCACCGACGCGATCCTCAGCAAGCCGCAGGCGAAGCGCCTGGCGATGATGGCGCAGACCGGCTTTGCCCGCGCGATCACCCCGGTGCACGCGCCGCTCGACGGCGACATCGTGTTCACTGCTGCGACCGGCGAGAAGCCGGTCGATCCTTTGATCGGCCTCACCGAACTCGGCATGGTTGCCGGCCATGTTACGGCGCGGGCCATCGCGCGCGGCGTCTACACCGCCACCGCGCTGCCGTTCGAAGGCGCCCTGCCGGCGTGGCGCGACCGCTTCGGCTAGAACATCGCTATTCTTATGCCGTGATCGAAACCGCCGCCGTATTCTTGGACTGCTGGATCGCCTGGGCCTGGCGCTGAATCATCTGCTCGATGAAATTATACGACGAGCTGGCCTTCGAGGCGCTGCTCGTCGTCGTCGACGACGCGCTGCTGGCAGTCGGCGCCGAGGTCATCGAAACCACCGAGCCGTCGGCATAGGTGGTGGAGGTCGTGGTGGTACCGTCGGCATTCATGGTGGTCTTGCTGGTCGCGCCGGCGCTGTCGTCGCTCTTGCCGCCGCCACCGCCGCCCTGCAGCGCCGCAACGGCCGCGCCCGCGGACTTGCTGCTCAATTTGGCCGACAGCTCGTCCTGGCTCACCGAGCCGTCGCCATCGGTGTCCAGCTTGGCGAATACCTTGTCGGCATTGGCGACATTGGTGCCGCCGGCGCCGAGCTTCTTCTCGAACTCGGCCTTGCTGATACCGCCGCTGGAATCGCCGTCGAGCAGGCTGAACAGCTGGCTCAGCGGGTCTTTCTTGGTTTTCGAGGACGACGTGCCGCTCTGCGCATCGAGCAACGCGCTCAGCGTGCCGGTGGACAGCGTGCCGGAGGTCGAAGCGGTCGTCGACGACTTTGCGCTGGAGGTGGCCGAGGCCGTCGAGGCGCTGGCGACATCGAACGGGTTCGACGCCTTCGAACTGGCGGTGGCGGAGCCGGTCGCCGATTTCTTCTTCGCCGCGGTGAGCAGCTGGAGCGCATCGATCGCGGTGGTGGCGGCGGCGAGGGCTGGCAACATGGTCGATCTCCGGCTCGAGCGTGAGCGTGAATTCCCTGAGGAGGATTTAGCAAGGCCTGTGCCAGCGAAATACGCTTGTGATATCAACGCACTTCGGCTGCCGCGGGCGGCGGTGCGCCCGGCAGATCGTGCCGTTGCGGCATAAAATGCCGGGGCACGGCGGTGCGGCGTCCGTTGCCGGTGCCCCGGCCGCATGGTACCCGAAGCCATCCCTTCAGCCCCGTCAGGAGCGCCCGATGTCCAGCTTTGTGCCACGCCCCCTCGTCATCGCACCCTCGATCCTGGCCGCGGATTTCTCCAGGCTGGGCGAGGAGGTCCGCGCGGTGGACGAAGCCGGAGCCGACTGGCTGCATCTCGACGTGATGGACGGCCATTTCGTGCCGAACATTTCCTACGGCCCCGACGTCATCAAGGCGATGCGCCCGCACAGCAACAAGATCTTCGACGCGCATCTGATGATCGCGCCGTGCGACGCCTATCTCGAAGCCTTCGCGAAAGCCGGCTGCGACCACATCACGGTGCATGCCGAGGCAGGTCCCCATCTGCACCGCTCGCTGCAGGCAATCCGCGCGCTCGGCAAGAAGGCCGGCGTCTCGCTGAACCCCGGCACGCCGCTGTCGGCGATCGAATATGTCATCGACCTGCTCGACCTCGTGCTGGTGATGTCGGTCAACCCAGGCTTCGGCGGCCAGGCCTTCATCCCCTCCGCGCTCGGCAAGATCTCCGACCTGCGCGCCATGACCGCGGGGCGCCCGATCGACATCGAAGTCGACGGCGGCGTCTCGGCGGCGGTTTCGGGGCAGCTCGCCGCGGCCGGGGCGAATGCGTTCGTCGCGGGCTCCGCGGTGTTCAAGGGCGGGACTGTGGAGAGCTACAAGGCCAACATCGACGGGATTCGCGGAGAAGCGCTGAAGGCGCGCGGGGAGATGGTGTAATTCGCGCCTTTAAGGCGCTAGTTAAACACCCCTTGAAATTCCACCATTATGGTGTATTTTCAGATGCCAGAACACAACAAGCCAACGCATGATCTGAAAACAGTTCAATCCGTATTTTCAAACACGCAGGGTTTGCACATCACCGGTACGGCACTTCGTGATGCAGCAGCGCTGGGCTACGGGTCGGAGGGGATCATCGAAACGATCCAGTCCATCGAAGCCAGCCACTTCTACAAGTCGATGCCGTCTGAAAAGAAGCCCGGTACCTGGCAGGATGTGTACCGGGTGCCGGATGGCGATATCGAACTCTATGTGAAGTTCACGTCGGACGTGGTGACAGAATTCAGGCTCCTGTCGTTCAAGGAGAGGTGAGATGGAAGAATCCCCGACGTGTCCCGAAACAGGCCTGCCGATGGTACGCGACACGCGGCCCATGACCATCACCTACAAGGGGCAGTCATCCACTATAGATATGCCCGGATGGTACTGCGATGAATCGGACGAGAGCATTCATACCGGCGACGATCTGAAAGTATCCGACGCTGCATTGAAAGCGCTTCGGATGCATACCGAGAACCTGCTTTCCCCGCAGGACGTGAAGCGAATTCGGACCAAGATCGGATTGACGCAGCGAGAGGCGGGAACGCTGATCGGCGGTGGCCCGAATGCATTCCAGAAGTACGAGCAAGGGACCGTTACCGTCAGCAAGGGCATCAGCAATTTTCTGCGACTGCTGGAAAGACACCCCGAGGAAGTCGAAGAGCTCAAGAAGCAAGCGTAGCCCTACTCCCCCATCCGCGCCGGCCGGACCACCGTCACGCTGCAGCGCGCCTCCGCTGCGACCTTCGCCGACACGCTGCCGAGCAATTTCCGCCGCAACGACTTCTGCCGGGCGCCGATCAAAATGTGGTCGACCTTGTTGACCTCGGCGAATTCCAGCACCGCGGCGGCCGGGTCGATCGCCTCGATGACGTGGCTGGTCATGCGCTCCGGCTCCAGCCCCAGCGTCGAGGCCCAGTGGCGCAGTTGCACCAGGCGGTCGACGTGCTTGTTGTTGTCGTTTTCGTCCAGCGTCTTGTCGATGCTGAGGCGGCCGAGTTTCAGCACGTTGACGCAGGCGAGGCGCGCCGCCGGCAGCGTCGATAGGATGCGCGCGGTCGCCACCCGCAGCGCGTCGTTGAGTTCGGCCGAGTCGTCGCCGACATCGAGCGCGACCATCACGATCGGCGCCGCCTCCACCACCGCGGCGACGTCGGTCTTCGCCTGCGGCAGCGCCGCGCCGCGGTTGAAGCGGCGGTGCCACACCGTGCGCCAGGGATCGCGATCGAACTTCTCGGCGCGCGCGGTGAGCGGCACCTGGTCGGGATGGCCGAGATCGAAGGCGAGCTGTGCTGCGGTCGGGTGCCGCGCCGAGGGCTCGATCGCCAGGCAGCGCAGCACGATCTCCTGCAGCCATGGCGGATAGTCGGCGCGCAGCCGTCGCGGCGGCAGCACGTCGCGCCACAGCCGCCGCCGCATGCCGCGCAGCGTCTCGCTCTCGCCATGCGGCCGCTCGCCGGTGGTGAAGAAGTACAACAGCGCGCCCAGCGAAAACAGGTCGCTGCGCGGGTCGTCGCGGACGCCGAGCAGCCGCTCCGGCGCCATGTAGGGCGCGGTGCCGAACGGCAGCCGGAATTCCTCCTGCAGCAGATCCGGCAGTTGCGCGTGAAACGACAGGCCGTAGTCGATCAGCACGGCCTCGCCGCTGTCGCGAAACATCACGCTGCTCGGCTTGAGGTCGTGGTGGATGACGTGCTGCGCGTGCAGGTCGGCCAGCGCCACCGCGATCTTGCCGGCAATCGCCACCGCCTCGTCATAAGACAACGGCAGCTCCGGCAGCCGCTTGTACAGCGTCTGGCCGGGGAGCCGCTCGATCACCACATAAGGCTGCCGCGCAAAGTCGCCGGTGCCGAAACAGGCCGGCACGTGCACCCCGCTGAGGCGCGGCACGATCATCTGCTCCATCTCGAAGGAGACGATAGCCGCGGGATCGTCGCCCTCACTGATGCGCGGCACCTTCATCAGCAGCGGCTGCGCGATGTCCGGCCGCGTGACCCGCCACAGCGTCGCCATGCCGCCGGCGTGCAACTGCTCGCCGATGGTGAAGCCGTCGATCACCGAGCCCGGATGCAACTGGTCGCGCGCCATGGTCAGCGTCCCGTCGCGAGGCGCTGGGCCAGCCATTCCGGCAGGCCGTGGGCGCGGATCCGGGCCGCCGCCGCCTCGATGTCATAGGGCACGCGGCAATAGGTGATCTCGTTGCGCGCGGTGTCGAACATCGCGAACGCCGCCGCCGGGTTGCCGTCGCGGGGTTGCCCGACCGAGCCCAGCACCGCCAGCCAGTGCCGCCCCGGCAACAGTTGCACGGCGACGTCGGTGACCGGCGTGAACGCCGTCATCTTCGCGACCACCGACATCGAATACAGCGCCGGCCGATGGATATGGCCGCAGAAGCCGACCGTGGCTGGCGTCGCTACGATGCTGCGCGCGGCGTCGGAGGCGTCCTGCACGTAGCGCCAGCGCGCGGGCGCGCTGGCTTCGGAATGCACGTAGAGCCGGTCCTCGTCCTCGACCGTCATCGGGAGTTCGGCGAGAAAGTGCTTCTGCCCGGCGTCGAGCCGGCTGCGGGTCCATTCGATCACCGCGCGGGCATTATCGTTCATGGTCTCGGATGGCGTGCCGACCGCGTGATCGTGATTGCCGAGCACCGCCACCGCGCCGTCCTCGACCAACGCCATCACGGTATCGACGCTCCATTCGGGATCGCCGCCATAGCCGACGAAATCGCCGAGCAGGATCATGCGCTCCGCGCCACGCGCGCGCGCCGCTGCCAGGCACGCGCTGAACGCCTGCTTGTTGGCATGGATATCGGCAAAGATCGCCAGAAGCACGCCGCCTCCCCTGTTTTGGCCATTCTGACAGCCGGTTTCGGCGGATGGCTTGACCGACATCAATTGATACGGCGGATCGGCACTCCGTAAATGCGGCTAAAGATATCGCGCGTCGTCGCCCGTCAGAACATCGCGCATCCCGCGCGGCACCGGAAAACCGTAGCCCGACCAGTCGTCGGCCCAGTCCAGCCGCCCGGCCTCGTGCTCCGCGCTGCAATAGAGCTCGGAGCCGACCATGTTGAGCGCCACGAGCAACGCCTGGATGGCGTCGGCCCCGCCCGCCGACCCCTTCCGCTCGCGGTCGGGCCAGCCGATCGTCCAGTCCGCGAACCAGGAGTTTTCGCGTGGTTCGGGCCAGAAAATGCTGACGACGACATCGACATGGCCGGAGTCGCGGCGAAGTCTGAAGACCCGTTGCATGGGCTCTGGCATGATCACCCCTTGGGAGCGAGCGTCGGTGGCACGTCGCCGGATTTCACCGCCCAGGACGTGCCGCGCCTCACCGTACCAAACGCAGCGCAGGCGCCGCAACGCTCGCCGACAATCCCAGTTTCTCGATATTCTCATCGCGCCAGGATTCGATGACCGCACGCAGGCCAACCGGATCGTTCTCCAGAAAATAAAGAACCTGTTGGATGACGGTCCTGCAATTCTGCTGGGTAGCCGGGCTATATTCGTCGAGATCGATGTGCAGTTGACGAAAGATGGCGAGCGCTTCCTGAATATTTCCCAGCATATAGTGATTGATACCCAGGTCGGTCCGGAAAGGTAGCATCCTGTTTCCGGACATCCAGGCAACATGCCCCATGAAATCGCGGGTCGTCTGAATTTTTCGGAGCGGCTCGACATGCGGGCCTAATTTCTGAAGAACGACCGCTGCCGCTGCTCCATAGTCCTGTTTATCGATATGAAAGAGCGCGCCGCAGTCTCCTACGATCGACTGGCTGTAATTGAACGAAAAATGCGCGAACGGACGATGCAATGGCATGACCGTTCGCACCAGCATCATGTGATCCTTACGTGAAGTGGTATCGAGAAAGAAGCCGCGCGCGATGTCGGTTGTCGGCGTGATGATGAGGTGGTCGCCGCACAGCACGGTGCCAGGCACCTGCGGCTGGATCAGCTTGAATATCCTGCGCGACCTGCTCATGCTTCAGGTTTGATCCGCGATGAAAGTGAAGCTCGATGACTGGGGTATAGGGCCCCGCTTTGGTCCGCTCCCTCAGTTCGTCCGCACGCGAAAGAGTAGACTTGGCTCCGCCGGTTTTGACGTCATGGACGGCGATGCACGTGCCCAGAACGACTCGTCTTCAGCTCGGCACCGCGATACCGAGCCTGACGTCATTCTCGTTGCGCCACTGCCGGATGAGCGTGTCGAGACCGGCCGGATCCGAGTCAAGTTGCTGACGAATCCGGGCGACGACTGGCCGCAGAGACACGAACCAGCTCTCGTCATGATCCGCCAGAACATCCTCGACATGTGAAAGCGCCTTCTCGCAACGCTGGACATCGCCGACCAGATAGTCAGCCAGAGCAAAATCGAGTTGCACGGGCGCCGTCGTGTTGGCCCGCATGAAATCGAAATATTCCAGGAAGGAAGCAACGGTCTGAATGTTTTCAAACTCGCTTACGAATGGCATGATCTGCCCGAGAACGACGGCCGCCGATCGGCAATCATCCTGGGGGTCGGTAATGGTCCAATAGGTCTCCGGATGCTTAATCAAAGTACCATAGTGCCCGCCAAACAGAAACGATGGCTGATCATGCGGCCGCCACAGTGGCGTCACGCACCGGTGGAGATCATTGTGGTTTTTCCGGCCCGAGGGGAAAAGCCGGAATCCACGCAGGAACATGTCAGCTTTTCCAACGGCAAGGAAATCACCATACAGGACCGAGCCTGGAATCTGCTTCTGAACAATACCGAAAAGGCGAGCCGAGCGTCGCATGCTTGATACGTGACCCCGAAGGATATGAAGCTCGATCACCGGAATATAGCGTGACGCCGAGAAGTGACTTCGCAGTTCGTCTGCACGCGATGGGCTTACCACGGCACCACCCGTCTTTAAATCATAAATGGCGATAATTTCTTGGCTTACCGATCGCAATGCTACGTCGGCTCGAACGCTTCCTTCTTCCCCGTAAGTTGCCGGCGAATTGTTCTTGTAGCTGAACTCGACCACAACCCCGTCCATGCCTTGCGCTAACACTGCCGCCCCGAACGCCGAATGCACAGCCGTGCCGTAAGCCCTCGGGGTGTCATACGGAATAAAATCAAAGACATCCATCACGCCCTTGAGCGTGTTGCTCAGCGTCACAGTCAAACTATCAATCCGTTCGTCGCCGGTTATAGCGTTGTTGTAGATGATTTTTGCTGCGGCGGGCTGAAGGGTCGGTTCTGAGTTGTCCGAGCCGGCCTCGCCGAGAAGCGCTTCGAGACGGGTCGCCAACGGAAGGCTGTTAAAATCCGCAAAAACGGCAGTCACGCTGTTTCCGGATGCGTTTGCCTCCTCTGCGGTCCCTGCCCCGTCGCCGTCCGTCCACCTTCCAAGGTCATCGCGCGGCTGGTCTGGATCGAAACCATCCTTTGCGGAGTAACTCAGCCGGCGCAACTTCAGCTCAACCTTGATGCCCATGAGCCGATACTTCAACCGCGCCAGTTCATCTCCAATCTCGTCGAATTCATTCCGCCCTGTCATCGCTCGGCCCCTTCCTTAGCTAGGTTAATAATCTTATAAGATTATTAACCTATGATCAAGTCGCTTTTGAGCAGTTATGGGAGGCTTTTAAGTCTCTCCCCACCCCTCGCATCCTTGGTGGCCTCTCCCATCCCTTTCTGCTAAAGCGCGGCGTAATCCCCCAAACCGCTGCGAGTGCCCATGATCCCCCGCTATACCCGTCCCGAAATGGCTGCCATCTGGGAGCCGCAGACCCGCTTCAAGATCTGGTTCGAGATCGAGGCGCATGCGGCCGATGCGCTGGCGGAGCTGGGCACCATCCCGAAGGATGCCGCGAAGGCGATCTGGGCCAAGGCGAAGGACGCCACCTTCAACGTCGATCGCATCGACGAGATCGAGCGCGAAACCAAGCACGACGTCATCGCCTTCCTGACCCATCTGGCCGAGATCGTCGGGCCAGAGGCGCGCTTCGTGCACCAGGGCATGACGTCGTCGGACGTGCTCGATACCTGCCTCAACGTCCAGCTCACCCGCTGCGCCGACCTCCTGATCGCCGACGTCGACCGCCTGCTGGCCGCGCTGAAGACCCGCGCCTATGAGCACAAGATGACGCCAACTATCGGCCGTTCGCACGGCATCCATGCCGAGCCGGTCACCTTCGGCCTCAAGCTCGCCTATGCCTATGCCGAGTTTACCCGCGCGAAAGAGCGTCTGATCACCGCGCGAAAAGAAGTCGCGACCTGCGCGATCTCCGGCGCCGTCGGCACCTTCGCGCAGATCGATCCGCGCGTCGAAGAGCATGTCGCGAAAGCGATGGGCCTGGTGCCGGAGCCGATCTCGACCCAGGTGATCCCGCGCGACCGCCACGCGATGTTCTTTGCAACCCTCGGCGTGATCGCCTCGTCGATGGAGCGCCTGGCCACCGAGATCCGCCACATGCAGCGCACCGAAGTGCTGGAAGTGGAAGAGTTCTTCTCCGAGGGCCAGAAGGGCTCCTCGGCGATGCCGCACAAGCGCAACCCGGTCTTGACCGAGAACATCACCGGCCTCGCCCGCATGGTCCGCGCCTATGTGACGCCGGCGATGGAGAACGTCGTGCTGTGGCACGAGCGCGACATCTCGCACTCCTCGGCCGAGCGCATGTTCGGCCCCGACGCCACCGTGACGCTCGACTTCGCACTGAACCGCCTGGCCGGCGTGATCGAGAAGCTCCTGATCTATCCCGCCAACATGCAGAAGAATCTCGACCGCCTCGGCGGCCTGGTGCATTCGCAGCGCCTCCTGATCGCGCTGACGCAGAAGGGCGCCTCCCGCGAGGACGCCTACCGACTCGTGCAGCGCAACGCCATGCCGGTATGGCGCGGCGAAGGCGAATTCCTGACGCTGCTGAAGGCCGACAAGGACGTCACGAAGTATCTCACGGATGCCGAGATCGAGGAACAGTTCGACCTCGGCTATCACTTCAAGCACGTCGACACAATCTTTGGCCGGGTGTTCGGATAAACACCACAAACTGTCGTCCCGGGGCGCGAGCAGCTTGCTGCGAGCGAACCCGGGACCTCGGACTGTTTTGAACATCTCGGGATTCCGGGTTCAGTCGCAGCTGGCGCTGCTCCCGCCCCGGAATGACAGTGTTGGTCGCAGCGTAAGAGAATCTGCATGCCCACCGTCCTCGCCGTCGCTTTCCGCCGCGGCCATCACTTCAGCAAAAATCCGGCGCTCAGCATTCGCCTGCTCACAGGCCTCGGCGTCGAGGGCGACGGCCACTCGGGCACGACGGTGCAGCATCTGTCGCGCAAGCGGTTCAACCCGACGCTGCCCAATCTGCGCCAGGTGCACCTGATCCATTCCGAGCTGTTCGACGAACTGCGCGACAAGGGCTTTGCGGTTGCGCCCGGCGACCTCGGCGAAAATATCACCACGCAAGGCATCGACCTGCTTGGCCTGCCGACCGGCACCCAACTGACGCTCGGCGAGACCGCGACCATCCAGATCACCGGTCTGCGCAATCCCTGCATCCAGATCGACCGCTTCCAGCCGGGCCTGATGACCGCCACGCTGGATCACGACGCTGCCGGAAACCTGATCCGCAAGGCCGGCGTGATGGCCGTGGTGCTGGCCGACGGCGACGTCCGCCCCGGCGATGCCATCACGGTCACGCTGCCGGCGGGCGCGCATCGGACCTTGACGCCGGTGTAGCAACGCAAAAGTAACCACATTCGGCCAGCATAGAGTCCGCATGTCCCCATCCCCGACCATCCTCGTCATCGATTCCGGCCTCGGCGGCCTCACCGTGCTGCGCGAGATCGTACGCGCGCGGCCGGAGGCGCGCTACGTCTATGTCGCCGACGACGTGTTCTTCCCCTATGGCCACCACAGCGAGGACGAGATCATCGCCCGCGTGGTGCCGCTGATCGGCGAGCTGATCGCGCGGCACGCGCCGGACCTGGTGGTGATCGCCTGCAACACGATGTCGGTCTCGGTGATGGCGCCGCTGCGCGCGGCCTATAGCGTGCCGTTCGTCGGCACCGTGCCGGCGGTCAAGCCGGCCTGCGCGGCCTCCACCACCAAGCGCGTCTCGGTGCTGGGCACCCGCGCGACCGTGAAGCGCGAATATACAAGGGCGCTGATCCGCGACCACGCCAGCGCCTGCACCGTGACGCTGGTCGGCTCGCCCAACCTCGCCACGCTGGCGGAGGCGGAACTGAACGGCGCGGCGATCCCCGATGACGAGATTTTGGCCGAGATCGCGCCGTGCTTCACCGAGACGGACGGGCTGCGCACCGATGCCGTGGTGCTGGCCTGCACGCATTACCCGTTGCTGCTGCAGCGGATGATCGCACTGGCGCCGTGGCCGGTGGCCTGGATCGATCCGGCGCCGGCGATCGCACGCCGCGTCAAAGACCTGCTCGGCCCGGCCGGGCACGGCACGCCAGATGCTCCAAGCTTCGCCTATACGTCCGGTTGCGCACCCTCCGCCCCGCTGGCCAAAGCGCTGGCGCCGTTTTTTGGCAGCGCGGCGCTCGTGACCGTCTGATCGCGTTCGATCCCGCCGCTCATTAAAACACCCGACGGCGCGACCAACGGCTGCACAAACCGCCTGACCATGCTAGGTCACTAGGTACCGGCGGGCGACAGGACCGGGAAACTCTCGTGGGGCGGGACGGAATGCGAGGGACGATTCGCAGAGTGTCGGTGCCGCGCCGGCTGATCGCCGACCTCATGCATGCCTCGGCAAGCGTGCCGTTCGTGCAGCTACGGCGAAAGCTTGGCGTGGCCGCGCTGGCGGAGGCGCGCGCCGGCTGCGCGGTCCGGCCGGGCTGGGCCTCGATCTTCACCAAGGCGTTCTGCCTGGTGGCGCGCGACCAGCCGATCCTGCGCACCATGTATATCGGCGGGCCGTGGCCGCATTTCTACGAGCTGCCGCGCAGCACCGGCATGGTGGCGATCTCGCGCGTCGAGGGCGGCGAGCCCTGCGTGCTGCCGCAGCGCGTCTGCGGCGCCGAGGCCATGACGCTGGCGGAGGTCGATGCGGTGATCCGGCACGCCATGACGGCGCCGGCGCAGCAGGTGCCGATGTTCCGCAAGCTGTTGCGGGTATCGAAAATGCCGCGGCCGCTGCGCCGGCTGCTGTGGGCGGGCTGTTTCATGATCGGCCGGCAGCGCGCCAATTTCTGCGGCAATTTCGGCATCACCTCGGTGGCCGCCTTCGGCCCCGGCAATCTCGATGCGATCAGCCCCGGCCCGTTCCTGCTCAGCTACGGCGCGCTGGATGATGAGGGGGGCATCGAGGTGGTGATCCGCTGGGACCACCGCGTGACCGACGCCGCCCTGATCGCCAGGACGCTCAGCCGGCTGGAACAAGTGCTGAACGGCGAACTGGCGGCGGAACTGCGCGCCAAGTGCCCGCCGGTCGCCATGCCGATTCGGTCAATCGCGATGTGACCGCAGCGCCGGTCAGGCCTTGGATGTGAGGCTTCGTTTGCGCTGGGTGCCGTCGAACAGATCGGCCTCTGCCGGGGAAGCCGCGGGTAATCTCGGTGCCTTGTTGCGCGTCGCATTCGCCATCAGCAAGACGATGCCGCCGGTGGCAAGAAGGCCCGCGAACGTGATGGCGGGAAATACCCAAAACGGGAGGTCATTCATCTTCCACGTCCTTCAGGCCAGTGATGAACCACTGGCCCAGCAAATGTGTGGCGATCCCGAACGTCAGACAAGCCAGGAAGATCTGTATTTCGCCATAGGGCAGCGATTTGGCATCCCAAATTTTGCCGGCGATCGGGGTCAGGATACCCAGCGAAAACACAGTTGTGGCCAAAGTATTGCAGCAATTGGCGAAAAGCTTCAGATGTTCATTTCGCCGCAAGTGCGCCATGCGGGTTCTGTTTGGTTGCTAGAAACAACAAATACCACCTGAGCGATAGGGACGCCAGAGCCCGCTTACCGGCCGCCCCGGGCCCTGTCTTCCAATTGACATCCGGGGCGGTTCTTCCTAGAACCCCGCTTGCTCGCGGGCCGTTTTCGGCCCGCGTTGCGTTTCGCACCCGTGGTTCTCCCCTCAGCTTGAGGATGAACCTGTCGGTACCGGACTTCTCCGGTACACAGGAGGGCGCGTTTCCTCATCCACACAACCATCGAGGACGCGATGACCAAGCGTAGTGAAGCCAAGTATAAAATCGACCGCCGCATGGGCCAGAACATTTGGGGTCGTCCCAAATCGCCGGTCAACAAGCGCGAATACGGCCCCGGCCAGCATGGCCAGCGCCGCAAGGGCAAGCTCTCGGACTTCGGCGTGCAGCTGCGCGCCAAGCAGAAACTGAAGGGCTATTACGCCAACATTTCCGAGCGCCAGTTCCACTCCATCTACGTGGAAGCCGGCCGCATGAAGGGCGACACCGGTGAAAACCTGATCGGCCTGCTCGAGCGCCGCCTCGACACCGTGGTGTACCGCGCCAAGTTCGTCGCCACCATGTTCGCGGCCCGTCAGTTCATCAACCACGGCCACATCAAGGTGAACGGCAAGCGCGTCAACATCGCCTCCTACAAGGTGAAGGTCGGCGACGTCGTCGAAATCAAGGAATCCTCGAAGCAGCTCGCTTTCGTGCTGGAAGCCTCGACCCTCGGCGAGCGCGACACCCCGGACTACGTCGAAACCGATCACTCCAAGATGACCGCCAAGTTCATCCGCATTCCGCTGCTGTCGGACGTCCCGTTCGCCGTGCAGATGGAGCCGCATCTGATCGTCGAATTCTATTCGCGCTAAACGCTAACAGCGCTGACGAGATCAAGGCCCCGGTTCACCGGGGCCTTTTTGTTGGAGCGCCGTCTTCTCCCCCGTCATTGCGAGGAGCTCTTGCGACGAAGCAATCCAGCTCTTACAGCGTTTACAGCCCTCTGGATTGCCGCGTCGCTGCGCTAAGGGGAAAGCCAAAGCTCTCCCTGACCTCCCAATGACGGCTGAAAGGACTGTGCATGACCACCTACACGCCGACGCCGACCGATCCCGCGCAGCCAAAAATCCGCATCAATTTGTTGTCCGACACCCAGACCCGGCCGACCGCGACGATGCGCGCGGCGATGGCCGAGGCCGAGGTCGGCGACGAGCAGATCGGCGACGATCCCTCCGTCAACGCGCTGTGCGAGCGCGTCGCCGATCTGCTCGGCAAGGAGGCCGCGGTCTTCATGCCGTCGGGCACGATGTGCAACGTCGCCGCCACTTTGGTGCATTGCCGGCGCGGCGACGAGATCCTGGCGCATCCCGCCGCGCACCTCATCAGCCGCGAAGGCGGCGCGCATGCCGCACTCGGCGGCTTCCAGGTCACCGCGGTGCCCGGCGAGAACGGCCAGTTCACGCCGGAGGCATTGCAGGCGGCCCTGCATCCGCGCAACCGCTACGAGCCGCCGCAGACGCTGGTCAGCGTCGAGCAGACCGCCAATATCGGCGGCGGCACGATCTGGCCAAAGCACGCACTCGACGCGGTCAGCGCGATCGCGCGCCATCATGGCATGGCGACGCATATGGACGGCGCGCGGCTGCTCAACGCCTGCGTCGCCACCGGCATTTCCGCGCGCGACATGTCGCAGGGCTGGGATTCGGTGTGGCTGGATTTCACCAAAGGTCTCGGCGCGCCGCTGGGTGCCGCGATGGCCGGCTCGCGCGATTTCATCGACGAGGTGTGGCGCTGGAAGCAGCGGCTCGGCGGCTCGATGCGCCAGGCCGGCATCTCGGCCGCGGGCTGCCTGTATTCGCTCGACCACCATGTCGAGCGGCTGGCCGACGATCACGCCAATGCACGCGCTTTGGCCGGTGGTCTGGCGCAGATCGAGGGCATGGTGGTGCAGAGCCCGCAGACCAATCTGGTGTTTTTCGATCCCGCCGGCTGCGGCATCACGGGGCCGGCAATGGTCGCGGCATTGCGCCAGCAGGGCGTGCTGCTGGCTGTGATGGACGGGCGGATCCGGGCGTGCACGCATCTCGATGTCAGTGCGGCGATGATCGAGGAAACGCTGGGGCTGGTGCGAGATATCGTCAGGAAGGCGTGAGTCTTAAACTGTCGTAGCCCCAAACTGTCATTCCGGGGCGCGAGAGCAAAGCTCGAGCGAACCTCAGCCACTCCAATTGGAGTGGCGGGGAACCTCGACATGGGACGATGAACATATCGGGATTCCGGGTCTGCACCGGCCGGCTTCGCCGTCCGCTGCATCCCGGAATGACAGCTAATTCGTGAGTGCCCCATACACAATCTTCCTCACCGCTCCCTCGACCGGCGACCGCTGCGACGGCGCCTGCATCATCACGATGACGAACATGTCGTCCACGGGATCGATCCAGAAGAACGTGCCGCCGACGCCGTCCCAGCGATACTCGCCGACCGGGCCGGGTTCGCTGGCGAGTTCTTTGGTACGCACCGCGAAACCGTAACCAAAGCCGGAGCCGTCGCCCGGGAAGTAATAATAGTCGCGCTTGACGCCGCTCCCCGGCCCCACATGATCTGACGTCATCAGCGCGATCGTCTCGGGCTTCAGATAGCGCCGGCCGTCCAGCGTGCCTCGGTTCAACAGCATTTGCGCAAAGCGCGCGTAGTCGCTGATCGTGCCGATCAGCCCGGAGCCGCCCGCCTCCCAGCGCTTGATATCCAGCGGGTCATGCATCCCCACCACCGGCCCGAGCATGCGGTCGCCGGCGAAAGGTTCGGCAATGCGCGGGCGCTTCTGCTCGTCGGTGACGTAGAACGAGGTGTCATTCATGCCCAGCGGATCGAACAGCCGCGCTTTCAGGAAGGCGGACAGCGGCTGCCCGGAGATCACCTCGATGACGCGGCCGAGCACGTCGGTGGAATGGCCGTAGTCCCAGAGCGTGCCGGGCTGCTCGGCGAGCGGCAGCCGCGCGATGCGCTCAGCCAGTTCGGCATTGTCGATGTCGCTACTGTCGAACATGTCGAGCCGCGAATAGCGCCGCCGCGCCGGATCGTTGCCGTAGAAGCCGTAGGTGATGCCCGAAGTGTGGCGCAGCAGGTCCTCGATGGTGATCGGACGGTTGAGCGCTACGAATTCGGACGTCGCGTGCTCGTCGCCGCCGGCGCGGTCGATGCCGACCCGGGTTTTCGCAAACGCCGGAATGTAGGTCGACAGCGGATCGTCGAGCCGCAGCCGGCCCTCCTCGACCAGCATCATGACGACCACCGAGGTGATCGGCTTCGACATCGAATACAGCCGGAACATGGCGTCCGGCTGCATCGGGTTGCCGGCGTCACGGCGGCCGAAGGCCTCGAAATACACCGGCCGGCCGTGCTGCTGCACCATCGCGATGGCGCCGGGAATCTTGCCGGTGCCGACTTGCTCGCCGAAATAATCGTTCAGCCGCGCCTGCAGGTCCGGCGCAAATTTTCGCGCCGGCTGCGGCGCGGATTTTATCGCCGCAGGCGGCGTCTCGGCCCGCGCCGCGGACGCAACGCCCAGCGACAGCAGGCCGAGCAGCAGCGTGCGGCGGTCAGTGTTGCAGCGCTTCATACACCAGCAATTTCAGGGAGCGCTGGATGCGCTGCCGTTCCGACGGGGTCTGCTCCAGCAGCACGACGAAGAAATCATGCTTGGGATCGATGATGAAATAGCAGCCGGAGGCGCCGTCCCATTTCAGCTCGCCCAATGACCCCGGCGGCGGCGGCTTGGCGTTGCCGGCATCGGTGCGTACGGCGAAGCCATAGCCGAAGCCGAAACCGTCGCCGGGGAAATACATCGCGTCGCGCGCGATGCCGGATTCCTTGCCGATCTTATCGGTGGTCATGTCCTTGAAGGTGGCCGGGCTCATATAGCGTTTGCCGTCCAGTTCGCCGCCATTGAGCAGCATCTGCGCGAACTTCGCATAGTCCGACATCGTCGAGACCATGCCGCCCGAACCGGATTCCCATTTCTGGTAGGTCTCGGGCCGGTTCTGCCGCCCGGTGCGGAAGTCGCGGTCCCAGCCGATCGGCTTGGCCAGCATGATTTCCTTTTCCTTCTCCTTCACGAAGAAGCCGGTGTCCTTCATGCCGAGCGGCCCCAGAAACTTCTCCTGCTCGAAGGCCAGCAGCGACTTGCCGGAGATCACCTCGATGACGCGGCCGAGAATATCGGTCGAATGGCCGTAGTCCCAGATCTTGCCGGGCTGATACTCCAGCGGCAGTTGCGCGATGCGGTCGGCAAAGTCCTTGTTGTCGAAATTGCCATTGTAGATCTGCGCATTGCCATAGGCGCGCCGCACCATGCTGTCGCCATAGAAGCCGTAAGTGATGCCGGACGTGTGCAGCAGCAGGTCGCGGATGTTGACCGGGCGCTCCGGCGCCACGATCTCCAGCGCCTTCTCGCCGTTCTCGAGCTTCTTCTCGACGCCGACCTTCACGGAGCCGAACGAGGGAATATATTTCGAGACGGGATCGTCGAGCTTGAGCCGGCCCTCATCGACCAGCATCATGGCGGCGAACGAGGTGATCGGCTTGGTCATCGAATGCAGCCGGAAGATCGTATCGTCCGTCATCGGCTGGCCGGTGTCGGGATCGCGGACGCCGAAGAATTGCTTGTAGACCGGCTTGCCATGCTGCTGGATCAGCACGATGGCGCCGGGGATCTTGTTGTCGGCGATCTGCTTTTCGAAGAACTCGCCGATCTTCTTCAGCCGGTCGTGCGAGAAATGCGCGCTGGCGGGGATGTCGAAAGTGCCTGGCGCGGAAAACCGGTCTTCGGCAAGTGCCGGAAATGCGGCCACCATCAGCGCCGCACAGAGCAGCGCGCGTATTCCGTGTCGCAAAATCGTCACCCTTCCTGTGCCGGCCCGCGACAAGTGTAGCGATGGCGGACGGGCATACAAGGGGCGCCCCGCAAGGGCGGTAGGTCGGAACCTTCATCGCGCCTTTCCCGAACGCGTGACCGCGTTCGGGAACAATAAAGCGAGTCGATCAGGCGCCGGCCGGCGCGGTGACCACGCCCTTGTCGGCCAACAGGCTCTGCAACTCGCCGGCCTGGAACATCTCGCGGATGATGTCGCAGCCGCCGACGAACTCGCCCTTGACGTAGAGCTGCGGAATGGTCGGCCAGTTCGAATAGGTCTTGATGGCGTCGCGCAGCTCGGCGGATTCCAGCACGTTGAGGCCCTTGTAGCCGACGCCGACGTGATCGAGGATCTGCACCACCTGGCCCGAGAAGCCGCACTGCGGGAACTGCGGCGTGCCCTTCATGAACAGCACCACGTCGTTGGTCTTCACTTCGTTCTCGATGAATTGCTCAATGCTCATGATTGCGTCCCTGTTGCGGCTGGTCCACCGGCCCGCCTGCTGCCTCACGCATATATGTAGCCGAAACCGTTTCGCACCCCAACCAAAAGGTTGCACCATTCGGCCGTCGAACCGTTCAAAAAATCCGTTCAGCCGTTGATCCCGCAGGCTTTTCCGGAGCTTCGGACGTCCGCCCGATGGCATGACGGCAAGCCTTTAATCCGGCTCGGGATGTCCTATTTAGAACAGAACGCCCGCGGAACACGTTTCGCCAAGCTGCGTTCTCTCCAAAACCGGAGTTTGTCGTGACGAATCTTGCCCCCGCCGTGGCCCCGTTAGCTGCCCGCGCGCCGATCTCGACCGGCTCGCTTGCCCAGCAACTGGGCGATGCCTTCCTCAAAGTCCGCGTTGAGACCGAACGTCGCGCCGCGTCACTCTCGGCTGAAGACCAGCTCGTGCAGTCGATGCCCGACGCCTCGCCGGCGAAATGGCACCGCGCTCATGTCACCTGGTTCTGGGAGCAGTTTCTGCTCGGCGACCACGCGCCGGGCTACACGCCCTACCACCCCGATTACGCCTATCTGTTCAATTCCTATTACGTCTCCGCCGGCCCGCGCCATGGCCGAGCCCAGCGCGGCCACCTCACGCGGCCGGGCGCCGACGACGTCACCGCCTATCGCCGCCACGTCGACGACGCGGTGATCGCCTTTTTCAACGCCACCGATGACGCCAAGCTGGCCTCTTTGGTGCCGCTGCTGGAAGTCGGCTTCAACCACGAGCAGCAGCACCAGGAGCTGATGCTGACCGATATCCTGCATGCGTTTGCGCAGAACCCGATCCCGCCGGCCTACGACCCCGACTGGCGCTTTCCGGCCTCGACCACGTCAGGCGATCCGTGGCTGACGCTGACCGAGGGCATCCACACCATCGGGCACCAGGCCGACAGCTTTCATTTCGACAATGAGAAGCCGGCGCATCGCGCGCTGGTCGGCCCCGTGAAGCTCGCGCGCAACCTCATCACCAACGGCGAGTGGCTGCAGTTCATGGAAGCCGGCGGTTATACGACGCCGACGCTGTGGCTGATGGACGGTTTCGCCGCCGCCGAGCGCGAGCAGTGGCAGGCTCCCGGCCATTGGCGCCAGGTCGATGGCGAATGGCGCGTCATGACGCTGGGCGGCCTGCAGCCGGTCGATCCCGCAGCCCCCGTCTGCCATGTCAGCTATTACGAGGCAGACGCCTTCGCGCGCTGGAGCGGCAAGCACCTGCCGACCGAGATGGAATGGGAAGTCGCCGCGCGCGCCGGCGGCCTCAACGACGCCTTCGGCATCGTCTGGCAGTGGACCCGCAGCTCGTACTCGCCCTACCCCGGCTACCGCGCCATCGAGGGCGCGCTCGGCGAATATAATGGCAAGTTCATGGTCAACCAATTGGTGCTGCGCGGCTCGTCGCTTGCAACTCCGGACGATCACAGCCGTATCTCCTATCGCAATTTCTTTTATCCCCATCACCGCTGGCAATTCACCGGGCTTCGGCTCGCCGATTACGGTGCCTGATTCAGTCGCAGCGCGTCAGCGTTGAGGAGAGGTTTTCGATGAATATCCATGCCCCGCAGGGCATAGCCCTGCTCGACGAAGCCACCACCCTGTTCGCCGCCGACGTCACCGAAGCGCTCTCGCAACACCCGAAAAAACTGTCTCCGAAATATTTTTACGACGCCGCCGGCTCCGAGCTGTTCGAACAGATCACGGTGCTCCCGGAATATTACCCGACCCGCACCGAACTTGAGATCCTGCGCGAGCGAGGGCCCGACATCCACGCCATCGTCCCGAAGGGCGCAGCATTGGTCGAATTCGGCGCCGGCGCCACCACCAAGGTGCGGCTGCTGCTGAATAGCTGCGAGTTCGGCGCCTATGTGCCGGTCGATATTTCCGGCGAATTCCTCAATGCGCAGGCCGCCGAATTGCGCGCAGATTTTCCGTCGCTGAACGTTTATCCGGTGACCGCGGATTTCACCGCGCCGTTCGAACTGCCGGCGGAAGTGAAGGCGATGCCGAAGGTCGGCTTCTTCCCGGGCTCGACGCTCGGCAATTTCGAGCCGCACGAGGCGAGCGCATTCCTGCGCAGTTCCCGCGCCATTCTCGGGCCGGGCGCGCTGCTGGTGATCGGCATCGACCTGGAGAAGGACGAGAAGCAGCTTTACGCCGCCTACAATGACGCCGCCGGCGTCACCGGGAAATTCAACAAGAACGTCCTGGTCCGCATCAACCGCGAACTCGGCGGCGATTTCGACCTGTCCGCATTCACGCACCGCGCGATCTACAACCGCGAACGCCACCGCATCGAGATGCATCTGATCGCCCGGACCGCGCAGACCGTGCATCTGCTCGGCCGCAGCTTCACCTTCCGCACCGGCGAGAGCCTGCACACCGAGAGCAGCTACAAATACAGCCTCGAGCGTTTCATGGCCCTGGCCAAGGGCTCCGGCTGGACCCCCAA
This sequence comes from Tardiphaga sp. vice154, assembly GCF_007018645.1. NCBI lineage: Bacteria > Pseudomonadati > Pseudomonadota > Alphaproteobacteria > Hyphomicrobiales > Nitrobacteraceae > Tardiphaga > Tardiphaga sp. vice154. Next base: position 2,229,043 of record NZ_CP041399.1, on the reverse strand, counting down.
GGCATCATGGACGGATGCCGGCAAACAGTTCTCGGTTCACGCGCTGGTCGCGGGGGAGTAGTGCCCGGACCTCGCCCCCGTCATTGCGAGGTCAAGGAAAGCCTTTGGCTTTCCCCTTAGCGAAGCGACGCGGCAATCCAGAAGGCGGCAAGCGCGAAAAGAGCTGGATTGCTTCGTCGCAAGGGCTCCTCGCAATGACGGCGGAGAGGTCGGTCGGTAACTAGCCCTCCGGCACGCCGGTCTGCAGCGCCAGCGCGTGCAGCACGCCGCCCATCTGGCCTTGCAGCGACTGGTAGACGATCTGGTGCTGGGCAACGCGGGATTTGCCGCGGAAGGATTCCGAGATCACGGTGGCCGCGTAGTGGTCGCCGTCGCCGGCGAGGTCGCGGATCGTCACCTCGGCATCGGGCAGCGCGGCCTTGATCATGGTCTCGATATCGTGGGCGTCCATCGGCATTGTCGAATCTCCAGGCCATCGAATCGGGCATAAAAGCATCGCGGCGGCTTCCCGAACTTAGCCCGGGCAGCGCAGCGCGTCACGGGTTTCCGGGGGATATATCGCCGCGGCAGCCCTTTCAAAGCCAGCTCGTGACGTCATGACCATCGCGGAATTTCGTGCTAGCTCGCAGCGTGCGCCGCCCTGGCGCGCAATGACATGCAGCCCAGGAGAGTTTTCACCACCATGTCAGACCGCAATGCCGCGCTGGACCGCGCCCGTACCTTCATCACCCTCTTGGTGCTGGTGAACCATTCGGTGGTCGCCTACACGGCGTTCGGCCGGTTCTATCCCAACCACTATCTGTGGTCGACGGCGCCGGTGGTCGACAGCCAGCGCTGGATGGGCTTCAATTTACTGACGCTGTTCAACGACGCATTCTTCATGTGCCTGATGTTCCTGCTGTCCGGGCTGTTCGTCGCAGGCTCGCTCAGGCGCAAGGGTATTGCCGCCTTCCTGCGCGACCGCGCACTGCGGCTCGGCCTGCCGTTTCTCGTGATGCTCATGGTGCTGATGCCATCAGCCTATTACGCCTCGTTCCGGCTGACCGGCTCGACGCTCGGCTTCTTCGAGTTCTACGCCGCCAATCTCCGCGAGGGGATCTGGTTCGATGGCCCCGGCTGGTTCATCTGGTACCTGCTGTTTCTCGACCTGTTGGCGATTCCGATCCTGTATTTCGCCCCCGGCCTGATCGACGGCATCAACCGGCTGTCGCAAAAATCCTTCCAGCGCCCTGCCTTGTTCGCCGGCGCGCTGGCCATCGTCTCGATCATCGCCTACGTGCCGATGCTGTTTCAGGTCGGCGCTGTCAGATGGTTCAACTGGGGGCCGCTGCAGGTGCAGCTCAGCCGCGTCGTGATCTACGGCGTGTTCTTCTTCGCCGGCATGGGCATCGGGGCTGCGAATATCGATCAGGGCCTGCTGGCAAAGACCGGCACGCTGGCGCGGCGCTGGTGGATCTGGCTGACGGCGGCGTTGCTGTCGTTCGGCGGGCTGACCTGGCTCGTCAATTTCCGTCGCATGCTTCTGTCCAACCTGCCCGGAGCGCCGCCGTTCTGGTGGCAGTCGAGCTACGGCGTGATCTATGCGGTCGCCTGCACCTTGATCTGCCTCGCGATTCTGGCGCTGTTCCTGCGCTTCGGCCAGCGCGAGCGCAGCTTCCTCGATCCCATGCGCGACGACGCCTACGGCATTTATGTCGTGCACTATATTCCGGTGCTGTGGCTGCAATACGCGCTGCTGAACGCGCCGCTCACGGCCATCCCGAAAGCGCTGATCGTGTTCGCCGGCACGCTGGCGCTGAGTTGGGGCGCGACCGCGCTGCTGCGCCGCATACCCGGCGCCCGGCGCGTGCTGTAATGCGCCATCCGGCGGAGATTCGCCGGCGAAATGGACAGGTGCAGGTGATCAAGCTTCTTTTCAACGTCAAGCCCGACCTCTACGCGCAATATCGCGCGCCGATCCTCGACGCGCTCAAGCGCCGCGGCCTGTCGGCCGAGACGGGTCTCCCCGGCGACATCGCGCCCGACGCGGTCGACTACGTCATCCACGCCACCGGCGGGCCGGTCACGGACTTCGCCGTGTTCACCCGCGCGCGCGCCGTGCTGAGCCTGTGGGCCGGCGTCGAGAAGATCGTCGGCAATGCCACGCTGACCCAGCCCTTGTGCCGCATGGTCGAGAGCGGCCTGCGCCAGGGCATGGTGGAATGGGTGGTGGCGCATACGTTGCGCGCGCATCTGGGCATCGATCGTTACGTCTGCCAGAAGCCGCGGACGTGGGAGCAGCATGTGCCGCCGCTCGCCAGCGATCGGTCGGTCACGGTGCTGGGCTTGGGCGAACTCGGATCGGCGGCGGCATCCACGCTGGCCTCTCTCGGCTTCCGCGTCACCGGCTGGGCGCGAAGTGCGCGCGACATTGCCGGCGTGCGCTGCCTCGCCGGCGCGGACCGCCTGCCCGAGGCGCTGGCCACGGCCGAGATCCTGGTGGCGATCCTGCCCGAGACGCCCGACACCATCGATTTGCTGAACGCCCAACGATTGGCGCTGCTGCCGCAGGGCAGTTGCATCCTCAATGCCGGCCGGGGTTCATTGATCGATGACGCCGCACTGATCGCAGCCCTCGACCGCGGACAGGTTGCCAATGCAACGCTCGACGTGTTCCGCACCGAGCCGCTGCCGGCCGATCATCCGTTCTGGTCGCATCCCGGCGTGACGATCTCGCCGCATGTCGCCGCCGCCACGCGCGTCAGCTCGGCCGCCGAGGCGATCGCGGACAATATCGCGCGCGCGCAGAGCGGCGCGCCGCTGCTGCATGTGGTGGACCGCACGCGGAGCTATTGAGAGTCGGTTCTATCAAATAAAACGCAGCCGCCCGTAATCCCCTCCCCCTTGCGGGGAGGGTCGTCCGAACGGAGGACGATGCGTAGCATCGTTCGCAGTGGAGGACGGGGTGGGGGTGCCGCGGGCGACGGCGCCGGTGGCACCCCCACCCCCAACCCCTCCCCGCAAGGGGGAGGGGAGCTACAGCGCTTGGTTTTGATAGTTGAGCTTAAGCCTTCGCGCCCATATAGGCCGGCAGCCAGGCTTCGTGCGCGTGCTCCAGCGCCTTGACGTGCAGCGCGCGCTCGCCGGCGACCACGACTTCGACGCCGCCGGTGACGCCGATCTGCACGCACGGTACGCCGACGCTCTTCAGCTTCGACAGCACGGTCAACAAATCCTCGTCGCGGACGGTGACGATGTAGCGCGCCTGGTCCTCGCCGTACCACCAGGCGTGCGGCACGATCGCTTCCGGCGCGGCGTCCAGCTTGCAGCCGATGCCCGAGGCGATCGCCATCTCGGCCAGCGCGATCAAGAGACCGCCGTCGGAGACGTCATGCACCGCGGTCGCAGTCCCCGCGTGGATCATGCCGCGCACCACGTCGCCGTTGCGCTTCTCGGTTTCCAGATCGACCGGCGGCGGCGCGCCTTCTTCGCGGCCGCAGATGTCGCGCAGGTATACCGACTGGCCGAGCCAGCCTTCGGTCGCGCCGATCAGGAGGATCGCATCGCCCTGCGTCTTGAACGCCAGCGTCGCCGACTTGGTGAAGTCGTCGAGCACGCCTACGCCGCCGATCGAGGGCGTCGGCAGGATGCCGCGGCCGTTGGTCTCGTTGTAGAGCGAGACGTTGCCCGACACGATCGGGAAGTCGAGCGCGATGCAGGCCTCCGCGATGCCCTTCAGGCAGCCGACCAGCTGGCCCATGATCTCGGGCCGCTCCGGGTTGCCGAAATTGAGATTGTCGGTGATCGCCATCGGACGGCCGCCGACCGCGGTGATGTTGCGCCAGGCTTCGGCCACCGCCTGCTTGCCGCCCTCGACCGGATCGGCCTCGCAATAGCGCGGTGTGACGTCGACGGTCATCGCCAGCCCCTTCGGGCCGTCCTCGATGCGCACCACCGCAGCGTCGCCGCCGGGGCGCTGCACGGTGTTGCCGCCGATCACATGGTCGTACTGCTCCCACACCCAGCGCTTCGAACAAAGCTCCGGCGTGCCGATCAGCTTCTCCAGCGCGTCGGCAATCCCCATCGGCGCAACGATGTCGCGCGCATGAATCACCGGCTGCGCCGGCGTCGGCACGTGCGGGCGGTCGTACAGCGGCGCCTCGTCGCCCAATTCCTTGATCGGCAGGTCGACCATGGTCTCGCCATTGTGCTTGACGACGAAGCGCATCGTCGGCGTGGTGTAGCCGACGATCGCGAAATCCAGCCCCCACTTCCGGAAGATCGCCTCGGCTTCCTTCTCCTTCTCCGGCTTCAGCACCATGAGCATCCGCTCCTGGCTTTCCGACAGCATCATCTCATAGGCGCTCATGCCCATTTCGCGCGTCGGCACGGTGTCGAGGTTGAGTTCGACGCCGAGGTCGCCCTTGGCGCCCATCTCGACCGCGGAACAGGTCAGGCCCGCGGCGCCCATGTCCTGGATCGCGATCACGCAATCCGCGGCCATGATCTCGAGGCAGGCCTCCAGCAGCAGCTTTTCGGCAAAGGGGTCGCCGACCTGCACGGTCGGGCGCTTCTCGGCGGAATCCTCGTCGAATTCGGCCGAGGCCATCGACGCGCCATGGATGCCGTCGCGGCCGGTCTTGGAGCCGAGATAGACGATCGGCATGTTGACGCCCGACGCCGCCGCGAGAAAAATCTTGTCGGCATCCGCGAGGCCGACGGCCATCGCGTTGACCAAATTGTTGCCGTCATAGCGGGTGTGGAAGCGCATCTGGCCGCCGACGGTCGGCACGCCGAACGAATTGCCGTAGCCGCCGACGCCGGCCACCACGCCACTCACCAGATGCTTCGTCTTCGGATGCTCCGGCGCGCCGAAGCTCAAGGCGTTGAGGCAGGCGATCGGCCTTGCGCCCATCGTGAACACGTCGCGCAGAATGCCGCCGACGCCGGTGGTCGCGCCCTGGTAGGGCTCGATATAGCTCGGGTGGTTGTGGCTCTCCATCTTGAACACGATGGCCTGGTTGTCGCCGATGTCGATCACGCCGGCGTTCTCGCCCGGCCCCTGCAGCACCCACGGCGCCTTGGTCGGCAGCCCCTTGAGATGCAGCCGCGACGACTTGTACGAGCAATGCTCGTTCCACATCGCCGAGAAGATGCCGAGCTCGGTGAACGACGGCTCGCGCCCGATCAGCTTGAGGATGCGCTCGTACTCGTCGGGCTTGAGGCCGTGGGAGGCGACGAGTTCGGGGGTGATTTTCGGCTGATTCATGGGAGCTCTGCGTTCGTGGTGGTTCCTCCCGGGGGAAGAACGGAACAGCGGGAAAAGGGCTTTTACCCCCTGCGCCCACCCTGTCCAAGGCTTTAAGGAAAATGCCGCCGGAGGCGCCATTTGCGCCCGGCGATGGAAACGGATTTAACCACTTTCAGCTGCCAATCCAAGGAGTTCAGCCGCGTGAATGTGCCTCTCGACGCCACCATCCCGTTCCATGCCGACGCCTTTACCGCCACGGAGGGCGAATTCGCCGGCTGGACCACCTGGAAGCGGGATTCCTTCGAATCGCTGTCCGGCCCGTTCTGGCACCAGGTTCAGCCCGACGGCACCGTGCGCTGCGCCTTCCGCGTCGAGGCGCGCCACCTCAACGGCATGAAGAACGTCCACGGCGGCTGCTACATGACCTTCGCCGATTACTGCCTGTTCGCGCTCGCCTCGCGCGAACTCGCCGGCCCCGGCATCACCGTCTCCTTCGCCTGTGAATTCCTCGACGCGGCCAAGGAAGATGAGTTGATCGAATGCGACGGCGAGATGACCCGCGTCGGCGGCTCGCTGATCTTCCTGCGCGGCATGCTGCGCTCGGGCGAGCGCAAGCTGTTCTCGTTCTCCGGCACCATCAAGCGCGTGAAGAAGAAGGTGCGGCCGGCGTTGGCCGCGGAATAGCCGGCCCGCATCACGGACGCCCCACAAAAAAAAGACGCCGCCACGGCGCAGACCTACCGAGGAACCCCATGACCGAACGAGCCGACGCCATCGCCGCCAGGATCGAGGCCTTCATCCGCGCCGAGGTGTTTCCTTTCGAGAAGGATCCGCGGATCGGGGCGCATGGCCCGTCGGACGAACTGGTGCAGGAGCTGCGCGACAAAGCGCGGATCGCCGGCGTGCTGACGCCGCATATTCTTCAAGACGGCTCGCATCTGACCCAGCGCGAGACCGCCATTGCGCTGATCGCCTCCGGCCTGTCGCCGCTGGGGCCACTGGCCTGCAACACCATGGCGCCCGATGAGGGCAACATGTATTTGCTGGGCAAAGTCGGGACGCCTGAGCAGAAGACGCGCTTCCTCGAGCCCCTGGTGTCCGGCCGCGCGCGCTCGGCGTTCTTTATGACCGAGCCTGCGGAGAGCGGCGGCGCCGGCTCCGATCCGTCGATGATGCAGACCACCTGCCGGCTCGACGGCAACCACTGGGTCATCAACGGCACCAAGAAATTCATCACCGGCGCGGAAGGCGCGAAGGTCGGCATCGTGATGGCGAAGTCCGACGACGGCGCCTGCCTGTTCCTGGTCGACCTGCCGGACCCTGCGATCCGCACGCTGCGGATCCTCGATACGATCGACAATTCGATGCCCGGCGGCCACGCTGAAATCGCCATCGAGGATCTGCGGGTGCCCGCCGACCAGATGCTCGGCGCGCCGGGCGACGGCTTCAAATATGCCCAGATCCGGCTCAGCCCGGCGCGGCTGTCGCATTGCATGCGCTGGCTGGGCCTTGCGATCCGCGCCAACCAGATCGCCACCGACTATGCCTGCCGCCGCCACGCTTTCGGCAAGCCGCTGGTCGACCACGAGGGCATCGGCTTCATGCTCGCGGAGAACCTGATCGACATCAAGGCATCCGAGCTGATGATCGACTGGTGCGCCGGCGTGCTCGACAGCGGCTCGCTCGGTACCGCCGAGAGCTCGATGGCCAAGGTGGCGGTGTCGGAATCGCTGATGCGGATCGCCGACCGCTGCGTGCAGGTGATGGGCGGCAACGGCGTCTCCGGCGACACCATCGTCGAGCAGGCGTTTCGCGAGATCCGCGCCTTCCGCATCTATGACGGCCCGACCGAAGTACACAAATGGTCACTCGCCAAGAAGATCAAGCGCGACTGGAAGGCCGCACAGGCCTGATCTCTAACGAATAGCGCGCGGCCTACCAGAAGCCGCGCGGGCCCTGGCGCATCGGCTGGCCGCGGCGCGGTTCTTCCGGCTGGAAGCCCCAGTTGCGCGGCGAGAACAGGTCGAAGCCATCGTCCGGCGCGTCGCGGTCAGCCACCATCACCGGCGTCGGCTTGCGGGTAATGAAGCCGCCCTGCGGCTGGTCGGCCAGCACCGCGACGAACTCGGTGCGGTAGTTGGTTTCCTTGCTGAGCGGCTCGTCGGAAATCACGATCGAGGAGCGCGGCCCCGCGGTCGGCGCGATGCGGTCGAGAATGTCCTGCGGGAGGGTGACGCGGTCGAGGGCGTCCTTTGCGCTGCCGGCGCCGTCGATCGAGACCGCGCTCCAGCGCAGGCCCGTCTCGGTCTTGGCCATCGCCGTGAACACATGGGTGCCGATCGGCCGGTCGGGATCGCGGATCGCAATCGGCGCCTCGATGCTGAAATCGAACACCTCACCGCCGCCGTCCGGCGCCGGCTTGTGGGTGTTGCGGCGCACGTAGAGCCTTTGCGTGGCGCGGCTGATGTAGATCGACACCGGCTCCAGCGCGAGCCTGGCATCGGTCAGGGCGGTGGCGGCATCGGCCTTGCGGGTGGCGGCGGATTTCGCGGTCTCCTTGAGAGCGGCGACGCTTGGCCTCGCAGCCGCGGCGTCGGTGGCGGCGTCGAGCTGCGTCGTTGCCTCTGCGACCGCAGCCGTCGCCTTCTGCTGCCGTTCTCCTGCGCGCGCGCGCGCTTCGTCGGTCGTGGCGGCGGCAAGCGCCTGCCCGGCATTGGCAAGGTCGCGATCGGCGCGGGCCTTCTGCGCCTGCAGCTTCTTCAGCGATGCATCGAGCGCCTTCGCCTCGCGCGCAGCGGATGCCGCAGCCTGCTTCGCCTCGTCGGCAGCCTTCGCCGCATCCGCGGCCTCGCGGGCCAGCGTCTCGGCGCGCGCAGGCGCGGCGGCAATGGCTTCCGGCTTCGGCACCAGCAACGCCGGGTGCGAAATGTCGATGGGCGCAGCATCGTTCGGCGACACGATCACCCGCATGCCGATCCGTGTCCGGTCGAACACCTTCCCGGCAAAGCCGAACGGCATGCGGACGCAGCCATGCGAGGCCGCGTAGCCCGGCAGCGGCCCGCCATGAATGGCGACGCCGTTCCAGGTGATGCGCTGCATGTGCGGCATGAAGGCGTCGTCATACAGGCTCGAGTAGTGCTCCTTGTTTTTTTCCAGGATGGCAAACACGCCGGCCGGGGTCTCGCGCCCCGTGGTGCCGGTCGATACCGGCGCACGATGGATCCAGCCATCGGCATCGTAGAACGTGACGTGCTGCGTCTTGATCGAGACGATCGCCATGATCGGCTCGCCGGCCTCGCGCGGCGCGGTGGCCTCGGTGATGGCCGCGGGGCGTTTCGATTTCGACGCCGCGTCAGCGCGCAATGGTACGAGGGCGGCGATAACGGCCAGGATCGCGATGGCGGGAGCGCCGCGGCGATGGATCGGTCCGCGGGGTCTGGCCGTCGAAATTCGCTGGATCATGCGGTGCCTCGGTCGGATGGGCCGACGCACACGCGCCGTCGAATCTCTCTTATACGACCGAATGTGCCCGCGGAAGGGCGACGCCGTCTTTCCCCCCCCCGCGCCTAGCGAAGCTTCGCTTCGCGCGGAAAGGGAAAGGCCGCCCGCGTTTGCCGCTCGCCCTACTGCACGCTCACCTGCGTCATGTCGAGAAACCACGACTGCGGCGAGACGTAGCCCTTCACCTTGCCGCTCATCGCACGGGGATTCAGGTCGTGCACGATGTAGAGCCACGGCGGATTGTCCACCAGCCGCTCATGCGCCTTGGCGGTCGCCGCCGCAATCGTCTTCGGATCGGTCGACTCCGCCAGCGTCTTCAGCGCGTCCTCGAACGCATCATCCTTCCACTGCTCGAAATTGAAGCCGTTCGGTGAAAAATTCGCCGCGGCGAAGTACCGCGCCATGATGCCGGTGTCGGAGGTCGGCGACGAGATGTTGAGCGCCAGCGCGCCTTTCAGGCTGGGTGCGTCCGGCAGCGCACGGGCATTGCCGAGCAGCACCGTCCATTCGATCACGTCGAACTCCACGGTGACGTTGCAGGCCTCCTTCAAATTCTGCTGCAGGAACTCGTTCATCGGCAGCGGCAGCATCTGGCCGGAGCCGGACGACGACACCTGCACCTTGAACGACAGCGGCTTCGCCGCCGTGAAGCCGGCCTCGGCCAGCATCGCTTTGCCCTTGGCCGGATCGTATTTGTAGCGGTTGACCGGATTGCCGAAGTTCGGATCGCTGGTCTTCAGCCAGCCGGCCGAGGGCTCGGCGGTGCCGGACAAAAGCCCGACCAGCCCCTCGCGATCGACGCAGTAGTTCAGCGCCTGCCGCACTTTTACGTCCTTGAACGGGCTGTCCTTGGCGCCGATGTTGAAGAACCACGGCCAGGCATGCGGATAGGAGCCGGTGGTGATGGTGAAGCCGGCGGCTTTCAGCGACGCCAGGCCGTCCGGCGGCGGCACCTCGATCCAGTCGACCTGCCCGGAGCGCAGCGCGGCGAGCCGCGCATTGGCCTCCGGCACCGGCATCAGGACAATGGTGTCGACCTTGGCCTTGTGCGTGGCGTCCCAGTAGCCGTCGTTCTTCGCCAGCTCGACGCGCTCGCGCGGGACGAGTTTGGTAATGCGGAACGGGCCGGTGCCGGCGGCCGGCAGCATCGCGACCTTGGCCCAGTCGCCGGCCTTTGCAAACGACGCCGGCGAGGTGAACAGCAGATACACCGCCATATAAGGGAAATACGACGCCGCGGTCGTGGTCGAGATCGCCACCGTATTGTCGTCGATCTTCCTGTAGCTGCCCATCAAGGGCACGCGGGCGCGCGACATCGCGGAGGCCGCGACCTCGAACTGCGGGCTGTCGTTCTTGAAGTAGCGCTCCAGATTCCAGATCACTGCGTCCGCATTGAAGTCGGTGCCGTCATGGAATTTGACGCCCTTTCGCAGATGGAAGATCCAGGTCTTGTTGTCGCCCGGCGCCTGCTCCCACTTTTCCGCAAGACCCGGCCGTAATCCTGCGAGTTTCTTGTTGTCGGCGAGGTCCCACAGCACGAGGCCCTCGAAGATCGGATAGCCCATGAAGCGCATGCCCTCGAAGCCGTTGTTCGGCAGGCCGGTGGCGGTCGGAATGTCCGACGCCGTCATTGCGATGCGCAGCGTCGATTGCGCAAGTGCCGGTTGCGCGAGCAACACCGCGCCGAGCGCGAGGGCGTGGGTGAGGTGACGGTTCAGCATGATCTCTCCAGCGTCCATGAGGGACAGGCGCAGCCGTTGCGCGGAGAGAAAGGAGCAAGTTTTGGGCCAAGGGGACGCTGCTTCCCCTCCCCCCGTGCGAAGCGAAGCTTCGCTAGGCTGGGAGGGTGGCGCGTTTGAGAGCGAAGCGAACAAACGTGACGGTTGGGGGTGCCACAAGCGCCTTCGGCTGTGGCACCCCCAACCCGACCGGCCTGCGGCCGGCCACCCATGGCGGACGAATTCGTCCGCCAGACCCCGCAAGGGGGAGGGGAAGAAAGCGCGCGCTACTTCACCACCAGCCCATTCAGAAACGCTTCCGCATCCGCCAGCACCGCTGCTTTGTGCCCCTCGTCCCAGCGAGCGAGCGTGCCGTAGGGCATCGCCAGGCGCTGGTTGCCGCGCAGCGTGCCGGCATTGCGGATCAGGAACGCCCAGTACAGGTAATTGAACGGGCACGCCGTCGGCCCCGACTTCTGCTTCACGTCGTATTTGCAGCTCTTGCAGAAGTCCGACATGCGATCGATATAGGCTCCCGACGCGGCATAGGGTTTTGACGCCAGCAGCCCGCCATCGGCGAATTGCGACATGCCCTGCACGTTCGGCAGCTCGACCCATTCATAGGCGTCGGCATAGACGGCCAGATACCACTCCGCGATCTGTTTCGGCGCGATGCCGGCCAGCAGCGCGAAATTGCCGGTCACCATCAGCCGCTGGATGTGGTGCGAATAGGCATGGCGCCGGGTCTGCCCGATCGCCTCGCGCAAGCAGTGCATGTCGGTGTCGCCGGACCAGTAGAACCACGGCAGCGGCCGCGTGGCACCCAGCGCATTGGTCTCGGCATAGTCCGGCATTTTCAGCCAGTAGACGCCGCGAATATATTCGCGCCAGCCGAGGATCTGGCGGATGAAGCCTTCGACCGCATTGAGTGGCGCGCGCTTCTCAAGATACTCGCGCTCGGCGGCGATGCAGACTTCGCGCGGCGTCAGCAGCCCGGCATTGAGGTAAGGCGAGATCGCAGCGTGAAACACGAAGGGTTCGCCGGTAGCCATCGCGTCCTGATAGGTGCCGAAATTCGGCAGCGCGCCCTGCAGGAAGGTGTCGAGCGCGCGCAGCGCGTCCGTCCGCGTCACCGCCCATTCGAACGGCACGAGATCGCCGAAATGATCGGCAAACTTCTCGCCAACCAGCGCGAGCACCTCTTTCGTGATCGCATCCGGCGCAAAGCCGAAGCGTTGCGGCACCTGCACGGCCTTCGGCAGCCGCTTGCGGTTGTCGCTGTCGAAATTCCATTGCCCGCCGGCGGGCTGGTCGCCTTCCATCAGGAGATCGGTCTCGCGCCGCATCTCGCGGTAGAAGAATTCCATCCGCCACGCCTTGCGGCCCTCGGCCCATTGCGCAAAACGCTCCGGGCTGGCGAAGAAGCGATCATCGTCGCGGATGATTACGGGGACGCCGAGATCGAGCGCGCGAAAATCGGAGAGCACGCGCCACTCGCCGGGCGAGGTGACGACCACCCGCGACGGCGCATGGCGCATCACCGCGCGTTGCAGCTCGCCGGAGATCGAGCCGCTGCTGCCGACGTCGTCGAGTTTGACGTAGTCGACGACGATTCCTTCAGCGCGCAGTTCCTCGGCAAAGTGCCGCATCGCCGACAGCACGAAGGCGATCTTCTGCTGGTGGTGCTTGACGTAGGTGGTCTCATCGGCGACCTCGGCCATCAGCACGACGTCGCCGTCGGCATAGTCGCGCAAGGACGCGACATCGCGCGTCAACTGATCGCCGAGCACCAGGCGCAGGCTGGTCATGACCGCGCCGCGCCGGCGGCTTCACGATTCTGCCGGCGCAACTCGCCCTTGCAGCGATCCGAGCAGGTTTTCACCTCGTCCCAGTCCTTCGCCCATTTCTTGCGCCAGGTGAACGGCCGCCCGCACGCCGCGCAGGTCTTCTGCGGCAGATCGGATTTCAGGCGCATTTTCGGCATGGGGATTGGCTCGTCATCTGCGGGGTATGATCAGGTACGAGGCAAACGCGAACGGGTTGCACGCGAGCGTAAAACGCGGGCAGCGCGCTACGGCGCCTTGTCGCCGGCGAGCATGCTGCGATATTTTGCGACGTCGCGCACGACCAGCGCCTGCAGCACCTCGGGCGCATGCTCGTCGGCATCGGGCGCCACGGTGGAGAGATCGACGAAACGCTTTTTTACGGCGGCGCTTTCCACCGCGGCGCGGGCCGCGGAGTTGAGCTTCGCGATGATCTCGGGCGGCGTGCCCTTTGGCGCGAACAGCCCGTTCCAGCCCTGCGCCTCGAACTCCGGCAAGCCCGCTTGCGCCGAGGTCGGCAGATCCGGCAGCGAGCCGAGCCGCACGTTCGAGCCCACGACCAACCCGCGCACGAGCTTGTCGTCGATCGCCTGCGATACGGACGCCGCGGAATCGCAGACGCCGTCGATCTGGCCGCCGATCGCGTCGGTCAGCGCCGGCGCGGCGCCGCGGTAGCCGACCAGCGTGACGTCGATGCCGGCGGCGGCCACGAAGCTCTTGCAGATCAGGTAATTCGACGAGCCGACGCCGGCATGGCCGAGATTGATCTTGCCGGGATTGGCCCGGGCGTAAGCGATGAATTCCTTCAGCGTCGCCGCCGGAAAATCCTTGCGCAGCGCCACGATGCCGAAGGTCTTGGCGATCATGCCGACCGGCACGAACGAGTCCGGCGTGAACGGCAGTTTTGGATAGATGGTGTAGGTCGCGGCAGAAGTGCCGGCATTGCCGATGGCGATGGTGTAGCCGTCAGGCGTGGCGCGCGCCGCACGGGCCAGCGCAGTTGAGCCGCCGGCGCCGACCACATTCTCCAGAATGATCGGCTGGCCGAGATGGGTCGCCATCTGTTCGGCGACGACGCGGGCGATCACGTCGGAGGTGCCGCCGGCCGCGAACGGTACGATCATGGTGATCGCGCGCTTCGGGAAATCCTGCGCCTGCGCGGTCACGGTTGAGACGACCGCCAGCACGGCGGCCGCGACAAGCCGGATTGCTGCGGGCTTCACGCTGCCTTCGCGAGATGATCGACCAGGCCCGCGAACAGCCCGCGGCCGTCGGTGCAGCCCATGATGTCTTCGACGTGGTTTTCCGGATGCGGCATCATGCCGAGCACGTTGCCGCGCTCATTGACGATGCCGGCGATCGAGGCTGCCGCGCCGTTGATGTTGTGGGTGTCGTTGACCTCGCCGGCCGGCGAGCAATAGCGATACAGCACGCGGCCGTCGCCTTCGAGGCGCTTCAGGGTCTCGGCGTCGGCGGTGTAGTTGCCCTCGCCATGGGCGATCGGCACGCGGATCACCTGGCCCGCCTTGTAGCCGCGGGTGAAGGCCGTGTCGGAACGTTCGACGCGCAGATGCACGTCGTGGCAGATGAATTTCAGTTTTGCGTTGCGCATCAAAATGCCCGGCAGCAATCCGCTTTCGCACAGGATCTGGAAGCCGTTGCAGACGCCGAGCACCATGCCGCCATCGGCGGCAAAGGCGCGCACCGCATCCATCACCGGCGAGCGCGCCGCGATGGCGCCGCAGCGCAGATAGTCGCCGTAGGAGAAGCCGCCGGGCACCACGACGAGGTCGGTGCCCGCAGGCAGCGCGGTGTCGGCGTGCCACACCATCGACGCGTCATGGCCCGACGCGAGCTTCAGCGCCCGCGCCATGTCGCGCTCGCGATTGATACCGGGGAAGACGAGGACGGCGGATTTCATGTCAACTGACCTAGCTTAGAACTTCGACCTGGTAATTCTCGATCACGGTGTTGGCGAGCAGCTTGTCGGCGGCGGCCTTCAGGGCCGCCTCCGCCTTGGCCTTGTCGCCACCGGGGATCTCGATGTCGAACACCTTGCCCTGCCGCACAGAAGCAATACCTTCGACGCCGAGCGACTTCAGCGCGCCCTCGATGGCCTTGCCCTGCGGATCCAGGATGCCGTTCTTCAATGTAACCGTCACACGCGCTTTCACGGAAAAATCCTCAGCTCTTCACCAGTACCGGGCCGGTGCCCATCGGGCGTTCGTTTTCGGCGAGAATGCCGAGCCGCTTGGCGACCTCGGTATAGGCCTCCAGCACGCCGCCGAGATCCCTGCGGAAACGGTCCTTGTCGAGCTTCTCGTTCGACTTGATGTCCCACAGCCGGCACGAATCCGGCGAAATCTCGTCCGCCACGATGATGCGCATCATGTCGTTTTCGAACAGCCGGCCGCATTCCATCTTGAAGTCGACCAGGCGGATGCCGATGCCGAGAAACAGCCCGGTCAGGAAGTCGTTGACGCGGATGGCGAGCGCCATGATGTCGTCGATTTCCTGCGGCGTCGCCCAGCCGAACGCGGTGATGTGCTCTTCCGAGACCATCGGGTCGTTGAGCTGGTCGTTCTTGTAATAGAACTCGATGATCGAGCGCGGCAGCTGGGTACCTTCCTCGATGCCGAGGCGCTGCGACAGCGAACCCGCGGCCACGTTCCGCACCACCACTTCCAGCGGCACGATCTCGACTTCGCGAATCAATTGCTCGCGCATGTTGAGGCGGCGGATGAAGTGGGTGGGGACGCCGATGTCGTTCAGATGCTGGAACAGATATTCCGAGATCCGGTTGTTGAGGACGCCCTTGCCCTCGATCACCTGATGCTTCTTGGCATTGAACGCGGTCGCATCGTCCTTGAAGTGCTGAATCAGCGTGCCCGGCTCCGGACCCTCATACAGGACCTTGCCTTTGCCTTCGTAAATGCGACGTCGACGGCTCATGGGGATGTACCGTGTGTTGTTGAAATCCATGGGTGATATGGGCTCCGGGTGACGGGATCGACCTACGACGGAGCTGCCGTATTGGCCAGGATCGGTAAAAGAAACGAAACGAGAACCGGGCCCGCAGGCAACCTAGCCGATCGAACCGGCCGATACAATCGATCAGGCCTGGAACCCCCGGGGTTTTACCCGTCCCGCTGCCAAACGGACCGGTCGCCTGCGACCTTGCGTCAATTGTAGGCAACGCGTTCTATCCCTATCTAGGGCTCGGAAACGCCCAGACAACGGCTCCATCGTTTCATTTTCAACACAAGACAGGATTTAACCATGTCCTCATTCGACAAGCGCGGCGACGCCTTCGAGAACAAATATGCGCTCGACGAGAGCCAGAAATTCAAGGCCGAAGCCCGCCGCAACAAGCTTCTCGGCCTGTGGACCGCCGAACAGCTCGGCCTGTCCGGCGATGACGCCGCCGCCTATGCCAAGGAAGTGGTCGCCGCCGATTTCGAGGAAGCCGGCGACGCCGACGTCGTCCGCAAGGTGCACGGCGACCTCACCGCCAAGGGCGTGGCCGTCACCGAACCGGCAATTCGCGCCAAGATGCACGAGCTGATGGCCACCGCCGTCGAGCAGGTGAAGGCCGGGACGTAAAGCGAGGCTTCTTTACCCCCCTTGCAGTGAGCCAGGGTGGGGGGCGCTATAGCTACCCTCCCCCTTGCGGGGAGGGTCGGCCGAAGGCCGGGGTGGGGGTAGCCCCGATCTCTGCAGAGCATGTGGCACCCCCACCCCGCTCGCTTCGCTGACGCTCAGCGAACGACCCTCCCCGCAAGGGGGAGGGTGAAGGAAGTCACCGCCAGCCCAGCCCCGGCGCGACGTGCTTGATGATCGCCTCGATGACATGCGCGTTGTAGTCGACGCCGAGCTGGTTCGGCATCGTCAGCAACAGCGTATCGGCCTCGGCGATCGCCTCGTCGGCCGCAAGTTCCTTGATCAGCACGTCCGGCTCCGCCGCATAAGAGCGGCCGAAGATCGCGCGCTCGGTGCCGCCGAGATAGCCGACCTTGTCCGAGTCCTTGCCGTCGCGGCCGAAATAGGCGCGGTCCTGGTCGTTCATCAGGGCAAAGATACTGCGCGACACTGACACGCGCGGCGTCCGCGTGTGACCCGCCGCCTTCCAGGCGTCCTTGTAGAGCCGGATCTGCTCGGCCTGCTGGACGTGGAACGGCTTGCCGCTCTCGTCGATCTTCAGCGTCGAGCTCTGCAAATTCATGCCGAGCGTGGCCGCCCATTGCGCGGTCGCATTGGTCGAGGCCCCCCACCAGATCCGCTCGCGCAAGCCGTCCGCATGCGGCTCGAGCCGCAACAGGCCGGGCGGATTGGGAAACATCGGCTGTGGGTTGGGCTGCGCGAAGCCCTTGCCCTGCAGCACGTCGAGAAACACTTCCGTATGCCGCCGCGCCATGTCGGCGTCGGTCTGGCCCTCCGGCGGCGCATAGCCGAAATAGCGATAGCCCTCGATCACCTGCTCCGGCGAGCCGCGCGACAGGCCGAGCTGCAGCCGGCCGCGCGAGATCAGGTCGGCCGAGCCCGCATCCTCCGCCATATACAGCGGGTTCTCGTAGCGCATGTCGATCACGGAAGTGCCGATCTCGATTGTCGAGGTGCGCGCGCCGACCGCCGCCAGCAGCGGAAACGGCGCCGCGAGTTGTCGCGCAAAATGATGCACGCGAAAATACGCGCCGTCGGCGCCGAGCTGTTCGGCGGCGACCGCCAGATCAATCGATTGCAGCAGCGCGTCCCCCGCCGACCGCGTCTGCGAGGACGACGACGGCGACCAGTGGCCGAACGAGGAAAAGCCGATGTTCTTCATATGATGGGTGCTCGGAGGGACGTGTCACTCTATCTAGCGCGAAATCCGCGCCGCAACAGGCCTCTTCGCGAAACGCTGGGTTTCCAGAAAGCCGGGGCGGCCCCTCCCGCCTGTCGTCCCTGTCTCCCTGCGCCGAAGGCTCATGCCAATCGGGAACCGGCATGTCGAACGGCCGCGTCAACAACGGCATGTCCGGGTAACAGGCATGTTTACGAAAACCGCCGCGCTGGTTTCAGCGCGGCGGTTTGTCGTGTTGGCGATCCCGGCAGACCGGCGGAACGCGCTTAGTCTTCCTTGAACCCGTATTCCTGGTTGTTGCCGGTGGCGCCGTAATATTTGTATGGCAGGAACTTGCCGGACATCGTGATCTGCACGCGGTCGCCCTTGGGATTGGCGACGCGGTTCATCACCATGTCGAAGTCGATCGCGCTCATGATGCCGTCGCCGAATTCTTCCTCGATCAGCGCCTTCCACGCCGGGCCATTCACCATCACCATTTCGTAGAAGCGATAGATCAAAGGATCGGTCGGCGGCATCTGCACGTTCTCGGCGCGCATCGGCACCTCGTTGAGCATCAGCATCTCGCTCTTCGAGAGGCCGAACAATTCGCCCGCGGCGGCGGCCTGCGGTTTTGTCAATTTCATGTTGCCCAGGATCGCACCTATGATCAGCACTTCGGAATGGCCGCCGATCTTGTCGCAGATGTATTTCCAGCTCCACTCGTTATCGCGCTTGATGTCGAGCAGTTTCTCGGTGAGGTCGGAACGGATCATCGTCTTCTCCTTCGGTGAAAATTTAGCGCGCAACGGCTGCGGGCGCGGCGAATAGCGGCGCCGAGGCCGGGCGGACATGCGGCACGCGGCGCGGGTCGAAATCCGGGTTCTCGGTCGTGAACGTCTTGCTGCGCGTCACCAGGAAATCGATGATGTGGTTGCGCAGCGGGTAATAATCCGGGTGCTTGTGCAGATCGAGCCGCGAGCGATCCTTCGGCAGCGGGTTCTCGACCACTTCGGCCAGCACGGCGCCGGGGCCATTGGTCATCAGGAAGATCTTGTCGGCGAGATACATCGCCTCGTCGACGTCGTGGGTGATCATGAAGGTAGTCTGGCCGGTGTCGCGGGTGACGCGGCGCACCTCGTCCTGCAGCGTGCCGCGGGTCAGCGCATCCAGCGCCGAGAACGGCTCGTCCATCAGCATGATCTTTGGCGTGATCGACAGCGCCCGCGCGATGCCGACGCGCTGCTTCATGCCGCCGGACAGTTCCGACGGCCGCTTGTGCTCGGCGCCGGTGAGCCCGACCTTGTCGATGAAGATCTGCGCATGCGACTTGACCTGCGCCTTGGTCCACTTCGGCCATTTCGAGGTGACGGCGTAAGCGACGTTGCCCATCACCGTACGCCACGGCAAGAGCGCGTGGCTCTGGAAGATCACCGCGCGGTCCAGACTCGTACCTGATATCTCGCGGCCATCGACGATCACCGTGCCGGCCGAGGGCTCATCCAGCCCGGCGAGGATGTTGAGCACCGTGGTCTTGCCGCAGCCGGAATGGCCGATGACGCAGCCGAACTCGCCGGAGGGCACGTTGAGCCACAGGTTCTCGAACACCGCGACCTCGCCGCCCCCGACCGCCGGATAGCGCTTCGAGATACCCTCGATGGAGATGAATTTTTCGGTCATGCGCAAGGAGCCAGATTGTCGTTCATGTAGATTACAAATCGCATCGCCCTACTCCGGAAAGGTGACGAGGCGGGTGCATTGCGCCAGTATCTGATCGAGGATCATGCCGACCACGCCGATCATCAGGATCGCGATGATCACATTGGTGATCGACAGATTATTCCACTCGTTCCAGACGAAGTAACCAATCCCCGTTCCACCGACCAGCATTTCAGCCGCGACGATCACCAGCCAGGCGATGCCGATCGAGATCCGCATGCCGGTGAGGATGGTTGGTGCTGCGGCCGGCAGGATGACGGTGAAGGCGCGGCGGAGGTGGCCCACTTCCAGCGTGCGCGCGACATTGATCCACTCTTTTCGCACCGCGGCGACGCCGAACGCGGTGTTGAGCAGCATCGGCCAGATCGCACAGATGAAGATCACGAAGATCGCCGACAGTCCGGAATCCTTGATCGTGTAGAGCGCCAGCGGCATCCAGGCCAGCGGCGAGATCGGCTTCAGCACCTGGATGAAGGGATCGAGCGCGCGGCTCATCAGGGGCGACATGCCGATCAGGAAGCCCAGCGGAATCGCCACCAGCACGGCGAGCAGATAGCCGATCCCCACGCGCGCGATCGAGTACGCCAGCTGGATGCCGAGGCCCTTGTCGTTGGGGCCGTTGTCGTAGAACGGATTCCGGAGATGCTCCCACAATTTCGCGCCGACATCGAGCGGACCCGGCATCGCGGATTTGCCGGCGGTGGCGGTGAGGCCCATCAGCTTGGCATATTCCGGCGACATGGTCGCGGCCGTGCCGGTGCCGCGCGTGGCGAGGTGCCACACGCCGAGGAAGGCCGCAAGGATGAGCAGCGAAAGCAGCGCTGCGCGGAAGCGAAGGGAGAAGGTCATGTGGGTTCTCCACCCTCCCCTGGAGGGGGAGGGTCGGCTGCGAAGCAGCCGGGGTGGGGTGACAGCGCTTCAGCATTCACCCCCTCCCGACGATACTTCGTATCGTCGACCTCCCCCCTCGAGGGGGAGGTGAAGCAAGCAGCGCGGACCATCACTCACGTCGCCTTCTTGATCTTGAAGCTCGCCAGATATTCCTTCGGCTTTTCGGGATCGAAGGTCTTGCCCATCACCTGGAACGACTTGTAGGCGGAGGCCGGCGGCGTCAGGCCCATTTCCTTCATCACCTTTCCGGTGTCGGCGGCGAGATAGATCTGCTCGGCGACGCCCTTGTAGTCGACGTCGCCCTTGATCTGGCCCCAGCGCTGCATCTGGGTCATCATCCACACCGCGAACGACTGCCACGGGAACGGATCGAATTCGACGCGCTTGGGATCGACCTTGATGTTGCCAAGGCCGTCGGCATAGGTGCCGGTCAGCACCTGCTCCAGCACCACCGGCGGCGCGTTGAGATAGGCCGCCGGCGCGATCGCTTCCGCAATCGACTTGCGGTTCTCCGGCTTCGAGGCGTAGGCCGTGGCGTCGACGATGGCGCGGGTCAAGGCTGCGAACGAGTTCGGCGACGTCGTGATGAATTCGCGCGAGGCCGCAAAACTGCAGCACGGATGGCCGTCCCAGATTTCCTTCGACAGAAGATGCATGAAGCCGACGCCGTCATAGATTGCGCGCTGGCAGATATTGTCGGGTGCTAAGAAGCCGTCGATGTTGTCGGCGCGCAGATTGGCGACCATCTCCGGCGGCGGCACCGAGCGGATCTGGATATCGGTGTCGGGGTCGATGCCGTGCTCGGCGAGATAATAGCGCAACAGATAATTGTGCATCGAGTAGTCGAAGGGGACTGCGAGCTTGAAGCCCTTCCAGTCCTTCGGGTCGCGTCGGTCCTTGTGCTTCATGGCAAGGGTAATGCCCTGGCCGTTGATGTTCTCGATCGCCGGCACGGTATAGGGGATCGGCGTCGAGCCGAGCCCCAGCGAGATCGCGATCGGCATCGGCGCCAGCATGTGCGCGGCGTCGTATTCCTTGTTGATGGTCTTGTCGCGGATCACCGCCCAGCCGGCGGTCTTGACGACGTCGACCTTGAGGCCCTGCTTTTGATAGAAGCCGAGCGGGTCGGCCATGATGATCGGCGTGGCGCAGGTGATCGGGATGAAGCCGACCTTGAGGTCGGTCTTCTCGAGCTTGCCGGCGCCTTGCGCGAACACTTCGGTCGCCATCTTGATCGGGAAGAACTGCGACAGCACGCCGAGCGCCGCCGAGGCGCCGACCGATTTCAGGAAGGCGCGCCGCTGGATCTCTTTCGGAAATACCGCGCGCATCACCGCGGAAGCGACCACGCCCTCATAGCGCTTCGCCTCGTCCTGCGGCGCCGCGCAGGCGAGCTGCATGGCGGCGTCATGTTCCTCGGCGCTGGCGTGCTGGCCGCAGGGGCAGCCGGAGCGCAGACGACGGGCGGGATCGAACGGATTGTCGAATGTGGACATGGGACCTCCTGCGTGGACGCTACCGATCTGTACGCAAGGAGTGTGCCAGCCCCCGCGCGCCGGCGCGGCGCGGCCAGATGGGTGCTGGCGAACCCCCGGCGCAAGACGGCCGGCGGCTTCCCGGCCGGGTGATTAAATTTGCGGCAGCGTATCGCGTCGATTGCGGGCAGATGGATGCTGGTAGCGCCGCCGCCCCCCTCTTTGTCGTTCCGGGGCGCGGGCGGCGCCAGCCGAACGCGAACCCGGAACCTCGAAGTGTTTTGCGCTGAACATGTCGAGGTTCCCCGCCACTCCAACTGGAGTGGCTGAGGTTCGCTCGCGCTGGCGCGCTCCCGCCCCGGAACGACAGCTAGTTGCTTTTATCCCTATTAGGTATATAATCTTCGCCTGTCCGTAACGTAAAGGGAGTGAGCATGCCCGACCCTCTCGTTCCCCTCTTCCATCCCCGCATCCGCGCCCTCGACGACACCGTGCTGCGGATATCGCCAACCCCGGCGGAGGACGGCCCGCCGCCGGTGGCGGGCGGCCGCCCCAAAGGCTGCAAGCGGCTGCACACCAATGCCACCGTGGCCCGGGTGCGCCAGCTGATCGAAGACACCACGCTGACCCACAAGCAGATCGCGGCGAGGACCGGCACCAGCGCCGGCACCGTCGGCGTCTGGACGCGCGGCTTCGGCTGGAAGCGCCACCCGTTTGCGCCGCGCTGCACCGACACCGTGCCGACCGCGCGCGCCGGCCGCAGGCTGAAGCTGCGCCTGCTCGGTCACAAATTGTATGAGCTCGCCGAGCGCTGCGTGCAGCAATTGTGGGAAGACCCTTTGGTCGATCTCGACCGGCTGATCGAGGCCATGCAGGTGCTCAACATGGCGCGGCTCTACGTCAAGGGCCGCGGCCGGCCCGGCAGACCCGGCCAGGCGCCATCCACCGGGAAAGAGTGGCTCGACCGCGACGCAGCGATGCGCGCAGCACTCAAGGAGCTGCGCCGCGGCGGCGTCCGCCTCGACCGCATCCCCGAAGCCGCCATGGCGCTGCTGGAAGACGCGCATACGCCGCCGGAGCGGGACCATCCGGCGTTCAAGCCGAGGGGGCCGAGAAGGAGGAAGTAGTCAGTTCGATGGCGCTCCGTCACCTCTCCCCGCTGGGGAGAGGTCGGATTGCAAAGCAATCCGGGTGAGGGGGCTGCGCGTCGCCGATGCGCCGTCATGCAGGACACTGATCTGACTTTTGTCTAGCTCAGTGTCCTGCATGGAGCTTAACTGGCACCCGGCCAACAAGCGGGAGCAACAGCGGTATGAGCAAGGCCAAGACTAGCACCACCAAGGCACGGGCCATAATGGTAGACGGTAAGCCCTACGGCAGGAAAACCGACGGCAGCCTCGTGCCGCTGACGGGCAAGACCGACTGGACGCGCCTCGACCGGATGACGCCCGTGGAGGTCGAAGCGATCGCCGCTGCCGACAGGGACGGCGCGCCGATGAGCGACGAGGACTGGGCCAAGGCCGAGATCGTCCATCCGCACAAGGTCGCGGTCGGCCTCAAGCTCGATCATGATCTGCTCGGCTGGTTCAAATCCCAGGGCAAAGGCTACCAGACCCGCATCAACACCATCCTGCGGCATTACTACGAAACCCATCGCAAGGCGGGTTAGGCCGCGGCGCGCGATAATGCGAGGAATCGACGATGACCGAGCAGCGTTTCGACAGCGTCTGGGACGCCCTTGAAAACTCGCCGGCGGAGGCCGCCAACATGAAGGCGCGCGCCGGCCTGATGATCGCCATCCGAGACGCGATGGACGGCTGGCAACTGTCGCAAGCCGAAGCAGCCTCGCGGCTCGGCGTGACGCAACCGCGCATCAACGATTTGCTGCGCGGACGGATCGACAAGTTCAGCCTGGACGCGCTGATGATCCTGGCGACGCAAGCGGGGCTGACGGTGGAGTGGCGGGTGGGCAAGCCGGCGGCGTGAGGAGCTCGACCGCGACGCCGCGATGCGCGCGGCGCTGAAGGAGCTGCGCCGCGGAGCGTCAGGCTCGACCGCATCCCCTACGCCGCGATGGCGCTGCTGGAAGACGCGCATACGTCGCCGGAATTGGACAATCCGGCGTTCAGGGCGCGGGCGCCGAGAGGCGGCGCTAGTGCGCAGAATTGTCAGAACCAGTTTTGGCGGGCGACGCAAGTACCCGACTTTACCGATCGACTATTAATCCTCGCAGTTCAGGCGGCAGCATCCTGAACGTCCAGTTTTGAAAGAACTATTAGATACGGTTGCTCTTGCAGAGGTTGCAGCTCTCGCAGAGCAATTGCAGATTTCTGATCGAATTTGACCCCCCTCGCGAAAACGGCACGATGTGGTCGAAACACAAGCGCTCCCGTGTAGTACACTCAACGCAACGCCCACCATCCCGCTGCCAGACTTCGCGCTGAACTATTCGCGGTATTGCTTCTCGGCGTGGCTTTATAGGTCCGGCTTTTGGCATCGATGCTGGATCGATGAGTTGAGACCCACTATCAGCACTCGATTCATCAGCCTCCAGCGGATTCAACGTCCCCTTCGTATCACCGTGCGATTTGACCTCGGGTCGCGGGGCATTGGTGAGCATCGCTCGAATATATTGCGCTACATCATCTAGCTCTGCTGCATTACGGATTATCATTTTGAGGGCTGGCTCACCACGCCTCAAGCCGACCACCGGGTAAGTCCCGCTATGTCGACCTGCCTCGCCTGGGTATTCGAGAGCAATTTCCGGTACAGTCTGATCTCCACCGGGATAAGGCAGCCAAACAAAGGCGGCGTATTCGCGGTTCGGCTGGTCCATCTGCAGGACTACCCCAACATCACTGGAAAGACTCCACGATTTGACCTTGACGTTCTCGCGTGACGGGGACCCAAACTCTTTTGTAAATCGTTCAACGACCGCAGATTTCATGTGATCTCTAATGTTGCATTTATAGAAATGCTGCTAGAATGTGCATCTTACAGCTTGTATTCTCGAAAGCCCTCGCTCAGGCCCTTGAAGGATTTGGGACTGTATTTCTCGAAGCTTTCTTGATCAACGTAGACAAAGTCATACGCGACATCGGACTGCACCCTGTTGATGTCCTCGCACCATTGCCGCAGCCGCGCCATTTTCAGCGGCACATCGAGGTCTTCCTGACCCTTTGTCTCGACAATGAACGTGCGATTTGGCCCAAGCTTGACTAGAAAATCGGGATAGTAGTTCGAGATATTGCCATCCGCGTTGACGTAATCCAGTTTGAAATTCACGGCAAAATAGTTCTTCGCATAGGACACGACATCGACGCAGCCATCGAGAAAACCAGCGAAGACGAGTTCCAGATGACTATCTCCCACAATCCGGTTAAAGACGCTCTTCTTTGGGACGACATACCCCTGATCTTTCGTCACGAACGGCCGCGTTTGACGGAGCTTGATCGTGTCTCGGATCTCTGCATCGCCCTTGTCTTTCACGGTCAACGCATTGATGGCCTTTTTGAAGCCCTCGAGCAGCGCTTTAGTTGCAGCCAGCTCCGACAAATTCCGCAACGTGTTTGGGCTCTCAAGATCGACCTCCCGGCCGAACAACTCCGATTGCACAAACGCTTTAACCTTGCCGTAAAGCACGTCATAGCCGCTGACTAAGCGAAGATCTTTCATGATCGTCTGGGCAAAATATCCCAGTACGCTCCGAAAATCGGCAACTCCAGCAGTATCAAGGATGGTTGTATGGGTCACGGCGCCCGTGGTGATATCCTTGAAGACGATTTCGCGCTGTTCCTCCTCGCTGAATGTAAGATAGGCGGCGATCTGATGCCCGAATGAGGTCACATCGAGATCGCCGAGCGATTTGTATTCGCGATAGATGCGCGGCGTCATCACCGGGATTTCGATGTCGAGTGCGTCGATGTCCTTCTTTTCGTTTTCGTTATCGATCTCGATCACCAGCGGCGTCTTCGGCTTGGTGCCATCGCCCATCGCCTTGCGTTCCAGCTCGACACCCTCGGCCTGGATGGATTCAACAAACTCCATAAAGGCATCAGTACCAACGACGCTGACATATTCCTCAATTCCACCAGGATACATTTTGCGAAGGCCACGACCGAGCGTCTGCTCCGGCAAGATATTACTCTTGGAAGAATAAGCGCGCAAACCGACGATGGTCGTCACGTTGCGGACGTCCCAACCTTCTTTCAGCATCAGTACCGATACGATGGCCTTGTACGGACTTGCCGGATCATCGATCTCGTTGGCCTGCTTGCGGAGCAATTCGAGTTCTTCCTTAGCCTTGCCGGAGGCGGCTTCCGAAATATCGCCATTAGATTTTGTGTGGATGACCAGCACAGCGCCTTTCAGATCGGGATAAACACCTTCAAGATAGGCAGCCACGTCATCACAGTTTCGAGTGTCATCCGTCATGACGAATAGGATGGCCTTCTTACCAAGCTTCCGGTGCTCGGCGTCGGCCTTCCGCCATTCGATCACGCCCAAGTCGATATAATCTGCATATTTCTCAGTGTACTTGGCACTTTGCCGCTCCGATAGCTTCGCTCGGCTTGGGGCATCGGGGAGCACCGGATGCTTGACGACATTTTGCGAGATCGCTTCGACTAGCGGGTAGTCGGCAATCGTTTGAACGAAGATTGCGCCGTTGTTGTGCTTTGGCGTCGCCGTCACGTCGATCTGCAATGAAAGAGCCGAGCCCTTCTGCAGAAGCCGGTTATGAATATCCTCGATCGACTTGAACCAGGCCAGCCGCGAGTCATGGATATGATGGGCCTCGTCGTTCAGCACCATCAGTTCGTCGATATCCCGGACGATCATTCCGAGATCAACCTTGGAGTCGGTTGTTGCTCCGGTCGGCCGCTTGCCGAGGAAGTAGTCCATCGTGTCGTCGTCATCAGGCGATGGTGGGATGTCCTCCCCGGCATAAACGCGGTGGATGTTGGTCAGGAAGATGTTGCCGGTCGGCTGCGCGATCCGCACCTCGTCCTGCACATGCAACGTCAGTTGGAAATCATCCCGCCAGTTACGCCCGTCAAAACCATTGTCAGGAATTACAGGATCGTTAAAGAACAAGTGCAGACCCTGAAAATCCTTGTAGATGCGATCCAGAACGATGATGTTGGGCGCGATCACCAGAAAATTGCGGGCAAGCGCCGAACCCGGCTCATAGAGCTTGTGATAAAAGCTCCAGGCGAGGGCGAGGCTCAGAACCTTGGTCTTGCCTGCACCGGTCGCCATTTTGACGACGAACCGCCGCCATGTCTCATCGAACATACTGGCGGAAACGGCGCCGCTGCTGTCGAACCGCATCAGGTCGAATTTGTCTTTCACGCCGACCACATCGGTCAGATAGATAATCGTCTCCAGCGCCTCGCGCTGGGAAAAGAAATACTGAAACTCCGCCATCGTGCCGTCGGCCTGCGGGATCAGATGCGGAGTTTTGAACCACCAGTTCAACAGGCTACGGCTGGTGTCGGACGCGCCTACATATCCGCCGTCGCGAAACTCCTTCACTTTCTGGCGCAAAACCGCCACGAGGGGCGGCATCAGCTTGTCCATGCTAGTCGCGCGAAGCGCCTCGTCGGCTGGAAACCAACGTATCGCAGGATCGAGGATCGCGTGCGGTGAATTTGGAAAGTCCGGGTGCAACGCCATTACTTTTTCTTTCCCACCGTCACTTCGGCGATCGTCATGGTATCGTTGCCAAAGATATCCACCACCTTCACGGCAATCTTTCGCCTCCCGGGCGGGCATTCGTGGGCCACGCTGGTCAGTTCAAGCTTACGGTTCTTTTTCGTACGAAACGACTGCCATTCATTTTCAAAGATGTAGTCGCCCGTCCAAGTTTCCTCCCATTCACCTGTGTCAGGGTGTTGGAGGCGGATGATTTCGCGCTTGTTCTCGAAATCGAAATCGACTGACCAATAGTCAATCCAGTCAGTCCAGTTTTGAGTAAGCGTCGCGCGGCTGACGATGCCGTTTTCGTCCTTGCTGACTTTGACGATCTGCCCCTTCTCGACGACGATCTTGGTTCCCTTATCTTTCAGGCCCGCCTCGGCATTGGCAATCGAATCTTGGGAATAGAATACGGAAAAGTCGGTCAATTCGACCGCGACACTGCCCCCTTTGACGTGTGGTTTGATCTCGATGAATGAGACATCATGGAATACAACTTGGTGCTTCTCAACTGCGCGCTTGTCGAACACATCGGCAGGAATATATTTTGGGGCGATGTCAATACCTTTCGCCCGCGCGTCGTCGAGAACGTTGGGGAACAGACCCATCTCAAACTCGAAACCGAGAATATCGACTTTGGTAATATGCTTCTTGCGGCATTCGAGAATGATCTCTTCCACGAACAGCCGCGAAACCGGCATGTTGACCGGGCCAACCGCAACCAGACGTCCCGCGCGCTTGCCGCTAAAACTGATGAAGCCATCGGTCCGCTCGGCGCGATAGGCCCGCAGAATGAGATCGAGGAACGCGCCCTCCTTTTCCTCAAGTGACCTGCGCCCCTGAACTTCCGCCAAAAATGGGTAGAATCCGTCACCTGAAGGGAGACGGAGATGAAGCAGTCGAGGTTCACGGAAGAGCGGATCATCGCGATCCTGCGGGAGCACGAGGCAGGCTCAAAGACCGGGGACGTTTGTCGCAAGCACGGGATCAGCAGCGCGACGTTCTACAAATGGAAGGCGAAGTATGGTGGGCTCGATGTGTCGGAGGCCCGCCGCCTGAAGGTTCTGACCGACGAGAATGCCAAGCTAAAAAAGCTGCTGGCCGAAGCGATGCTCGACAACGCCATGTTGAAGGATCTCAATTCAAAAAAATGGTGACGCCCGTCGCGAAGCGACAAGCTGTGGCTCACCTTTGTTCAAGTTTTGAGGTCAGCCAGCGGCGGGCGTGTGCGGTCATCGGAGCGGATCGAACCTCGGTACGCTATCGCAGCGTGCGGCCCGACGATGTTGTCATTCGCGCGAGGTTGCGCGAACTGGCCAATATCAGACGGCGGTTTGGCTACCGTCGCCTGCTCCTACTGTTGCGCATCGATGGCGTTTCGATCAATCACAAGAAGCTGCGGCGTCTGTACGCCGAGGAGCGGCTTCAGGTTCGACGGCGTGGTGGTCGCAAGAAAGCGCTGGGAACAAGGGCTCCGATGACGTTGCCCCAAGGTCCCAACCATCGCTGGTCGCTCGACTTTGTCAGCGACACGCTGACCGACAGCCGGCGCTTCCGCATGCTGGCCGTGGTGGACGACTTCACCCGCGAGTGCATCGCATTGGTTGCCGATACGTCGCTCTCGGGCACAAGGGTCGGCCGAGAGCTCGATGCGGTGATCGCCCGGCGTGGTCCCCCGCTAACGATCGTCAGCGATAACGGTACCGAATTTACCAGCATGGCCATCTTGCGATGGTCACAGCAGACCAGGATCGAATGGCACTACATCGCACCAGGCAAGCCGCAGCAGAACGCATTCGTAGAAAGCTTCAATGGGCGCCTGCGCGACGAACTCCTGAACGAGACGTTGTTCTCGTCCCTCAACCATGCCCGCGAAGTCCTTGCTGAATGGCAGGACGACTACAACACCGTCCGCCCTCACAGCGCGATCGGCAATCTTCCACCGGCTACCTATGCCAAGCTCCACGCGTCCGACATGCAACGGGACGGACCGCATGAGCTGATTTGGGGCTCCGCGCCCCGTCCCGTTGCATCACCGAGCCACACAGGCTCAAATGATCAAAGGATTCTTCCCATCGCTGGATGAAGCTTGGGGCTCAGGTCACAAGCTGCTTCCGTCGCTGCTCATCGCGAAGATTCGGATTCACACCAACATAATGCTGACGCTCGTAGCGGCCCAGATTAAGAATTTCAAAGGCTCGATAGTCCTTACCTTCGGCTTTTAGCCCACGCTGCACACCTATCATACGCTTGCGGGTGGTGTGCACGGAAAATTTACCTAGATCACAAGCGATCCATTTTCGCCCGAGCCGCTTTGAGACAGCAGCAGTGGTACCAGACCCCGCAAAGAAATCCGCTACGAGATCACCTTCATTTGAAGAAGCATCAATAATTCTCTCAAGTAGCGCTTCAGGTTTCTGAGTTGGGTAGTCAACATTCTCGCCACTCTGCTTTACTGAGTTTCCGCTAATATCCGACCAAACATTTGGCCGTTGCTTTCCTTTCTCTAGCCGCTCCTCAAGATAGTATTTTTCCCGTATCGAAGACTCGGTAAAATATAGTCGATTGTCATTGTCTAACTGCCGCATCCTCGTTTCATTAAACCGCCACCCCTTCGTCGGGGGCGGAAAACTGCGACCGTCTAATGATAGATATGTGTATTTAAGATTTTCCCTATGTGCAGGATTTATAATAGGTTGCGTATTATATGCACCCCTCCCGTCACCATCGTTCATATTGAACGACTTCACATCTTTTTCAGACAACCCTTCGATCATTGGAGAAAAATTGTATTTTTCACTTTTAGTGTACCACATAATGTAATCGGCGTTCTTTGGCAGATTATTGTAAACGGGCTTCCCTGCCGAAGTTCGCTGCCAAATTATTTCATTACGGAAACCGCGTTCACCAAAAATTTCATTTAAGACCAATCGAAGGTGCGCGCTCAGCCTGGAGTCGCAATGCACATACAGGCTGCCTTCTGCTGCAAGGAGATCGCGCATGAGCACTAAACGCTCGTAAATCATTGCAACAAATGAGTCCGCTCCTCTGCCCCAAGTGTCTCGATAGGCAATTTCTTCGAGAATGTTGGGTTTCTTTGTGAACGTGTCTCCGCCGATCTCTATATCTACTGAAAAATCCGCACCGACATCGAACGGTGGGTCAATATAGATGAGCTTTAGACCTCCTTGGCGCTCGATTTCCTCACGCAATGGCCCATTTTTTAAAGATGATAGAATGAGCTTATTATCGCCCCAGATGAGTTTGTTTGACCAGCCCTTGAGCTGCCGGCCCCTACTGTCAGTCGAAAATAGATCCTTCTGTGAAGCAGTGTCTTCCGGCTTTTCGGCGCGCGGCTCGTCGACCTGTTCGATGGTCTGGAATGGCAAAACGACATTGCAAACCTCGTTGGTCTTGCCGTTCCAGACCAGTTCGATCTCGCGTTTATCCTCGAACAGTAGGAAGCGATACTTGTCCGGCAGCGGCTTGTCGGCCTCGACAAATCGGATGATGTCCTGCTGTTCCTGTTCAGTCAGCCGCGCCATGCCCGCCTCATCCCTTGTTTTCAACTAACGTTCAAACGCCGATTCCGCTTACCCGTTCATGCAGCAAGCGGGCGATGCCGGCAAGGCCAGCTCAATTTTTGCCGCGCCGTCATTTGCTTTTCCTGAGAAGTTCATTTTTTCAATGTTCTAAGTTCACTCGCGCAGGGGTGCTCGCGCCCCGGAACGACAGTTCTATGGCTTTGCAAACAACCCATTCAACTCCGCGCCCTTCGCCGCCCCCGCGAACGCCGTGAACGTGCCCTGCTCCGCGATCTCCGTCGCCGCCCCCATGAACCCCGCCCAGGCCACGCGCGCGAGCGCGCCGCCGACGCTGATGCGGCGGACGCCGAGGTCGGCCAGCGCCTGCACCGTCATGGTCGGCTGCACGATCAGCAAATTGACCGGCTTGGGATGCACGGACTTCACCAATGCGGCGATGTCCGCGGGCGTGCTGATGCCCGGCGCATAGAGGCAGTCGGCGCCCGCTTCGGCGAAGGCGGTGAGCCGCGCGATGGTTCTGGCGAGGTCGCGCTCGCCGGTGAGAAAACCTTCGCAGCGCGCCACCAGCATCACGGCGGGATCGACGCCGTCGATCGCCGTGCGCGCGGCACGGATGCGCTCGACCGCGAGGCGGTCGTCATAGAGCGGCTGGTCATTGCGGCCGGTGGAATTCTCGATCGAGAGGCCGGCCACGCCGGTGCCGACGGCGCGAGCGACGTTATCAGCAACGCCGTCGGGATCATCGGCGAAGCCGGCCTCGAAATCGGCGTTGAGCGGCAGGTCGGTCGCCGCATTCAGCATGGTGAGGTGATCGATCACGTCGTCTGACGTGACATGGTTGTCGGCGCGGCCGGTCGACCAGGCATAGCCGGACGAGGTCGAGGCCAGCGCCTTGAAGCCGGCGCGGGCAAGATAGCGCGCGGAGCCCACGTCCCAGGGATTGGGGAGGACGAAGCAGCCCTGTTCATGCAGCTTGCGAAACGCGGCGCGTTTCTCGGCGGTGCCGATCGCCATCGTCGCCTCCCTGTTGGGCCCAGTACCGGTCGCGGCCGGGCGACGTCATCGTAGCCCGGATGGAGCGCAGCGTAATCCGGGAATGTCGGGTGCGTGGAAGCGCCGGTCCCGGATTTCGCGGAGCTTATCATCGGGCGCGCTACGCGCGACCCGTTGGCTTCATCCGGGCTACGGCTGAGAGATCATGCCTCCCCCGGCATGCTCCCCGCCAGCGCCGTCTCCAGCCGCGCCAGCACGGCGTCGAGATCGCCGGTCACCTCGGACGTAGACATCGCCACCACGGTGTAGCCGCGCTCCTGCAGCCACGCGGTGCGCGCGGCGCGGTCGGTGACGATCATTTCGGTCTCGTCGGCATTGACCAGCTCGATCGCGGTGCGTTGCGGGAAGGAGACGAAATCCGGGATGTGGCGGCCGACCGGGGTCTGGCGCTTGAACTGGCCGGCAAAGCGGCGGTCGGTGCGCAGCGCTTCCCACAGCAGGCGCTCGGCGTCGGTCGGGTTACGGCGCAGGAGGCGCGCGAGGCCGCGCACGGTGCCGCTCTCGTGCGGGGATGCGCCCTGGCCGTGTTCGGCCAGCAGCGCGCGCAAGCGCGTGGCCTGTTCGCCGTCGAGCACGCCGCCCTTGGCCGGGCCCTTGCGGCCCTCGGCGATCGCCATCACCACGCCGTGCAGCGTGTGCATGTCCTGCTTGGTCGGGTCCATCCGCGAAAAGATGTTGCGCAGATTGACCAGCATGGTCTCGCGCTTCTCCACCGGGCGCAGGAATTCGACCTTGTCGAGCTCGCGCACCAGATTGTCGAAGAACGCCTGCATCTGGTGCTGCGAGGCGGGCTCGGAGCGCTCCGGCATCGCATAGGGCAGCGCGCTTGCCGTGGCGTGCTTGAAGCATTCGTAACCGCACAACAGCACGGCCTGCGCCAGGTTGAGCGAGGCGAAGCCCGGATTGACCGGGAAGGTGATGATGCGGTTGGCCAGCGCCACCTCTTCGTTGAGCAGGCCGTAGCGCTCGCGGCCGAACATTATGCCGGCGGTGGCGCCGGTCGCGACATGGGCGATCGCCTCGCGCGCGGCGGCTTCCGGGGCGACCACGGGCTTGGCCTGGTCGTGGGCGCGCGCGGTGGTCGCGAACAGCAGCGTGCAGTCGGCGACCGCTTCCTCCACGGTGTCGAACAGCTCCACCTTGTCGAGGATGTGGTCGGCGCCGGAGGCGGCGCGGCGCGCCTGCACGTTCGGCCAGCCGTCGCGCGGCTTGACCAGGCGCAGCCGCGTCAGGCCGAAATTGCCCATCGCGCGCGCCGCCATGCCGATGTTCTCGCCGAGCTGCGGCTCGACCAGCACCACCACGGGGCCGGCGATCTCGATCATCGCTTTGCTCTGGTCGGTGCCTGAACCGGACATTTACTTCACCTTCTGATTCAACGTCGCAAGAAGCGGCCGGGCGCCTGACATCAGGCTGGTGCGCCCGCTCGCGCTGCTGCTGTTCCTCCATCCCGGCCGTTTTATCAAGCCGAATGATGGGCTTGGCCGCTTTTCCCGAGATCCTTAAGAAAGTGTTTCACAAGTTCCATGAGCCTGTTTTCTTTCATAAAACTTTCGCCTATTAGTCGAAAACGCAAATGAAACGAACCTGCGGCGTGGACCGCGGGGTGGGGGAGGATGAGATGCGCGCACATTGGACGTTGGCCATTTTCGGGGCCATCTTGATGCTGGCAGGCTCGCTGCTGGCGCATTTCACGCAGACGACGGGCGGCATCACGGTCAAGGACATCCGCTTCACGGGCGCCCGCGGCCAGACCATGAGCGCCCTGCTCTACACCCCGCCCGGCGCCACCGCGAAGACCCCGGCCCCCGGCATTCTCGCCGTGCACGGCTACATCAATTCGCGCGAGACCCAGGACGGCTTCGCCATCGAATTCGCCCGCCGCGGCTATGTCGTGCTGGCGCTCGACCAGACCGGCCATGGCTATAGCGACGGCCCGGCCTTCTCCAGCGGCTTCGGCGGGCCGGACGGCCTCGCCTATCTGCGCAGCCTCGACATCGTCGACAAGGCCAATATCGGGCTTGAGGGCCATTCGATGGGCGGCTGGACCATCCTGTCCGCGGCCACCGCGATGCCGAACGACTACAAGGCGATGGTGCTGGAAGGCTCGTCGACCGGCAAGCCGTTCGCCGCCGACGGCACGCCGGTCTGGCCGCGCAACCTCGCTTTGGTGTTCGCCAAATATGAGGAATTCTCCACGCTGATGTGGGGCGTGCCAAAGGCGCGCGACGTCGTCACCAGCCCGAAATTGTGGGCGCTGTTCGGCACGACCGCGGCCGTCGAGCCCGGCCGCGTGTACGGCGATATCGGCCAGGGCACCGCGCGGGTGCTCCATACGCCGGCGATCACGCATCCCGCCGAGCACATCTCGCATGAGGCGATCGGGCATGCGCTCGACTGGTTCGGCAAGACGCTGACCGGCGGCACGCCGCTCCCGGCGACCGACCAGATCTGGTTCCGCAAGGAGATCGGCACCGGCCTCGCGTTGCTCGGCTTCATCGCCTTCCTGCTCGGCATCTTCAATGGCCTTTTGAAAGCCCCGATGTTTTCGCGGCTGATGCTGCCGGTCCCGGTCGACGGCACCCAGCCCGCCGAGACCCCGGTCGACCGCGGCCGCTGGCTCGGCGCGCTCGCGCTGTCGGCGCTGCTGCCGGCGCTGACCTATTACCCGGCATTCGCGCTGGCATCGACCTATGTGAAGCCGCAGGCCTGGCTGCCGCAGGGCATCACCAACCAGATCGTGGTCTGGGCGCTGATCAACGCCGCCATCGCTTTGGCCTTGATGCCGTTCGCGCCGAAGCGCGCCAGCCGGCGCGGCATCGTCGGCCTCTCGGTCGGTATTGCGCTGGTCACCGTGGCCTGCGGCTATCTGGCGCTGTGGCTGGCCGATCTCGTGTTCAAGGTCGATTTCCGGTTCTGGATCCTGGCCCTGAAGCTGCTGAGCGGCAAGCAGGCGCTGATGGCGCTGATCTATCTGGCGCCGCTCACCGTCTTCTTCGTGGTGGCGTTGCACGTCCTGCACCGCAATTTCTCGACCCTGTCGGCGCGCCCGGGTGCGGTCTATCTGACCAATATCGTGGCGCTGGCCGGCGGCTTCGTGGTGCTGCTCGGCGTGCAATATGGCGCGCTGTGGCTGAACGGGCAGCTGATCGATCCGGCGCCCCTGGTGCTGACCTCGATGCCGCTGAACACCATCGTGGCGATCCAGTTCCTGCCGCTCTTGGCGA
The DNA here is from genome assembly GCF_007018645.1 of Tardiphaga sp. vice154. NCBI lineage: Bacteria > Pseudomonadati > Pseudomonadota > Alphaproteobacteria > Hyphomicrobiales > Nitrobacteraceae > Tardiphaga > Tardiphaga sp. vice154. The sequence goes on along the minus strand of NZ_CP041399.1, from coordinate 2,194,345 downwards.
TCGTGGCGGTGATTGCCACCTTCACCTGGCGCCGCACCGGCTCCAGCCTGCCCGGCGCGCTGATCTGCGCCTTGCTGGTGGACTGGTACGCGGTGGCGGGCACGGCGACGCAGGCCGCGTTCTGAGCCAAAATTTGGGCGGAAATGGCATGGCCCGTCGGCTTCCGCCGACGGCCGGCCGGTGCTATAGCCCCCCTCACCATCCCCTGCCCACCGCAACGCGATAAAGGCCCGATCATCCATGGCAAAAATCAAGGTCGCCAATCCCGTCGTCGAACTCGACGGCGATGAAATGACACGCATCATATGGCAGTACATCAAGGACAAGCTGATCCATCCTTTCCTTGATATCGACCTGCAATATTACGACCTTGGCATGGAATACCGCGACAAGACCGACGACCAGGTCACCGTGGACGCGGCCAATGCGATCAAGAAGGTCGGCGTCGGCGTCAAATGCGCCACCATCACGCCGGACGAAGCGCGCGTGAAGGAATTCGGCCTCAAGCAGATGTGGAAGTCGCCGAACGGCACCATCCGCAACATCCTCGGCGGCGTGATCTTCCGTGAGCCGATCATCTGCAAGAACGTGCCGCGCCTGGTTCCCGGCTGGACCAAGCCGATCATCATCGGCCGCCACGCCTTCGGCGACCAGTACCGCGCGACTGATTTCAAGTTCCCCGGCAAGGGCACGCTGACGATGAAGTTCGTCGGCGAAGACGGCCAGGTCATCGAGCGCGAAGTGTTCCAGTCGCCCGGCGCCGGCGTGGCGCTGGCGATGTACAACCTCGACGATTCGATCCGCGACTTCGCCCGCGCCTCGCTGAACTACGGCCTGTCCCGCGGCGTGCCGGTGTATCTGTCGACCAAGAACACCATCCTCAAGGTCTATGACGGCCGCTTCAAGGACATCTTCGAGGAGATCTTCGAGGCCGAGTTCAAGACCAAGTTCGAAGCCGCCAAGATCACCTACGAGCATCGCCTGATCGACGACATGGTCGCCGCGGCGATGAAGTGGTCCGGTGGCTACGTCTGGGCCTGCAAGAACTATGACGGCGACGTGCAGTCCGACACGGTTGCGCAGGGCTACGGCTCGCTCGGCCTGATGACCTCGGTGCTGCTGACGCCGGATGGTTCGGTGGTCGAAGCCGAAGCCGCCCACGGCACCGTGACCCGCCACTACCGCGAGCACCAGAAGGGTAAGGAGACCTCGACCAACTCGATCGCGTCGATCTTCGCCTGGACGCAAGGGTTGGCCCACCGCGCCAAGCTGGACAACAACGCCGAACTGGCGAAGTTCTCCAAGACTCTGGAAAAGGTCTGCGTCGACACCGTCGAGGCCGGCTACATGACCAAGGACCTGGCACTGCTGGTCGGCGCCGACCAGCGCTGGCTGTCCACCACAGGCTTCCTCGACAAGGTCGCGGAAAACCTGACCAAGGCGATGGCGCCCGCCGCGTAAGCGACACGCCACGCTGACCAAAACCAGTCCGGGCTGCCGCAAGGTGCCCGGACTTTTTGTTAGAAAGGCACTGCATCTAACGCCGTCATTGCGAGGAGCCCTTGCGACGAAGCAATCCAGTTCTTGCAGAGTTTGCGGCCTCTGGATTGCCGCGTCGCTTCGCTCCTCGCAATGACGACCTCTGGCAGTTGGATATTCCCCATGACCGCACCGAACAATCCATCCGATGGCAGCCACGATCCCCTGCTCTGGCTCGAGGAGATCGAGGGCGAGCGCGCGGTGGCGTGGGTCGAGGCGCAGAATGCGCGTACCGATGCGGCGCTGTGCGACGACGCCTATCGCGCCGACTACGACGCGGTGCTGAAGATCCTCAATGCCGACGACCGCATTCCCTTCGTCGGCAAGTCCGGCGAGCATCTGTACAATTTCTGGAAGGACGCGGCGCATCCGCGCGGGCTGTGGCGGCGCACGACGCTCGCGTCCTACAAGACGGACACGCCGGACTGGGACGTGTTGCTCGACATCGACGCGCTCAACGCCGCCGAAGGCATCTCCTGGGCCTTCGCTGGCGCGGCGCGCTCGCCGGATCACAGCCGCGCGCTGATCAGCCTGTCGTTCAACGGCACCGATGCCATCGAACTGCGCGAATTCGACATCGCGACCAAGAGCTTCGTGACCGACGGCTTCTTTCTGCCGAAAGCGAAGACCCGCGCCGGCTGGCTCGACCAGGATACGCTGCTGATCGGCAGCGCGCTGGACGCTGCCGACACCACCGTGGCCGGCTATGCCCGCGTGATCCGCAAGTGGCCGCGCGGCACGCCGCCCTCCGCCGCGGAAACCATGTTCAAGGCCGAGACGCAGGACGTCGCGGCGTGGTTCGGCATCAACCGCCGGCCGACACATCAGCGCGTGATGTACTGGCGCGCGCTGGATTTTACCCGCTCGCACATCTTCGTCGAACAGGCGCAGGGGGAGCACGCCGGCAAGCGGCTGCGGCTCGCTCTGCCCGATGAAGTCTCGATCTCCTGCGACGCCGACGACCTCTTCGTCAGCCCGAAGCAGGACTGGACCGTCGACGACGTCACCATCCCGAGCGGTGCGCTGGCGGCGATCAATCTCGACCGCTTCATCGATGGCGGACGGGACTTCGAGATCATCTTCAAGCCCACGCCGACCCGCGCGCTGCAGTCCTGGCTGGAGACGCGGCATGGCGTGGTGCTGGAAATTCTCGACAACGTCCGCGGCCGCATCACGCTGGCGCGGCGCGACGGCGAGGGCTGGAGCGAGACCGCGATCCCCGGCCTGCCCGACAACGCCTCGATCTCAGCCGCGGCGTTCGGCGGCGAGGACGACCCGCAGCTCGGCGAGGACGTGATGCTGACCATCACCGGCTTCGACCGGCCGACCACCACGGCCCTGTGGCACGGCGCCGGTCCGCTGGAAGAGCTGAAGCATTCGCCGCGCTCATTCGCGCCTGATGGCATCGAGGTGAAGCAGTGCCATGCGGTGGCCGCCGACGGCACGCACATTCCGTATTTCCTGATCGGCAAGCATCTTGATGATACCAGCAAGCCGCGGCCGACCATCCTGTACGGCTATGGCGGCTTCGAAGTATCCTTGACGCCGTCTTACATGGGCATCACCGGCAAGCTCTGGCTGGAGCAAGGCCATCTCTATGCGCTCGCCAACATCCGCGGCGGCGGCGAGTTCGGCCCGGCGTGGCATCTGGCCTCGCGCAAGATCACCAAGCACGTCGCGCATGATGACTTCGCCGCGGTGGCACGCGATCTCGCAGCCTCCGGCGTGACGTCGGCGCACAAGCTCGCCTGCCACGGCGGCAGCAATGGCGGGCTGCTGGTCGGCAACATGCTGACGCGCTATCCGGACCTGTTCGGCGCGGTCTGGTGCAGCGTGCCGCTGCTCGACATGGCGCGCTATACCAAGCTATTGGCCGGGCAAAGCTGGATCGCGGAATATGGCGATCCGGAAATCACCGAGGAGTGGGATTTCATCCAAAAATTCTCGCCGTATCACCTGATCGAGACCGGCAAAACCTATCCGCCGATCTTCATCACCACCAACCGCACCGACGACCGCGTGCATCCCGGCCACGCCCGCAAGATGGCGGCCAAGCTGGAAGAACTCGGCTATCCTGTGTGTTTTAACGAGACGGTGGCCGGCGGACATTCCGGCGCGGTCGACAACAGCAAGCAGGCGCAGAGCCAGGCGCTGGGCTTTGCGTTTCTGCGCAAGACGATCGGGACGACCTGAACTCAGTCGCTCGACGTCGGGCCTGGTGAAGCCAGCGCGATTTCCTCGGCCGCGATGTCGCCCTTCGGGCCGTCCGGCGTATCGGCCAGCCGTGCCTTGGCGGTTTTCTCGATATGCGCGGCCAGCGCAGGCACGCGCGCGATCAGCGCATGGAAGTCTTTCGCGTCGAGCGCCAGCAGCCGGGTCTTGCGGGTTGCCGTCACGGTGCCGCTGCGATCGGCCCGGCGCAGCAGCGCGATCTCGCCGAAAAACGTGCCCTCCGCCAGCCGCACCCGCTGCGTCGGCATTTCGATCTCGACTTCGCCTGCGGTGATGAAATACATCGACGACGCCGGCTCGCCGCGGCGCACCAGGATCTCGCTGCTCTCGATGGTCTGGGCGCGCAACAGCCGCATGATGTCGGCGATTTCTTCGGCGCCGAGTTGCGAAAACAGCGGCACCCGCGCCAGCATGCTCCAGGTCACGACAAAATCGCGACGATGCACTTCGTCGGCGAAGGCGCGTGCGACGATCGCCACCGGCAGCGCAATCATGATCAGGCCGCCGACGATCGCAAACACCGACACCAGCCGGCCCATCGCCGTGACCGGTACCACGTCGCCATAACCCACGGTGCCCAGCGTCACGATCGCCCACCACATGGCGGCGGGGACGTTGCCGAACTTGTCGGGCTGCACATCGTGCTCGATGCCGTAGAGCAACGATGCGAACAACAGAACCGCACCGACCAGGATGACCAGGCAACCGAAAAGCGCGCGGCGCTCGGATTGCAGCGCCGCCAGCAGCGAGCGCATCGCCGGCGAATAGCGGACCAGTTTGAGAAACGGCAGCATGCCGCATACCACCATGGTGGCGCGGTCGCCCATGAACATCGCCATCCACGATGGCAGGAAAGCAAGCACATCGATCACGCCGAGACTGCTGAATACGTAGTTGAGTTGCAGCCGCCTGGCGCTGATGCCGCGCTGCGGCGCATCCGCCGCCACCGCCCATAGTCGCGCCAGATATTCCAGCGTGAACAACGTCAGCGCTGCACGGTCGATCAGCGTCAGCACCAGGTCAAAGCGGGCATCGATCTCCGGCACGGAAATCAGGATCATCGCCAGCACGTCGACGATGATGATCGCGACGATCAGGCGGGCAACGCGACTGCCCGCGGAATGCGGCAGGTGGTCGTGCTCCAGCAACTGACAGAGCCGATCGCGAAATCCAGTCGCGTTCGGCTGGGTGCTCATGGCGTTACGCCGCAGCCATCGCTGCTTCGATCGCGGCCAGTGCCGCGTCGGCCTTGGCGCCGTCGGGGCCGCCGGCCTGCGCCATGTCGGGCTTGCCGCCGCCGCCCTTGCCGCCGAGCACGTCGGAGGCCTTGCGCACCAGCTCGACCGCCGAAAAGCGCGCCACCAGATCCGGCGTCACGCCGACCACGACGCTGGCCTTGCCGTCTTCGCTGGTCGCAATCAGCGCCACCACGCCGGAGCCGAGCTCCTTCTTGCCCTGATCGACCAGGCTCTTGAGATCCTTGATCTCGACGCCTTCGACTAAACGAGCCATCAGCTTCACGCCGGCGACGTCGCGCACGCCGACAGGACCTGCCGCCGCGGCGCCTGCAGCAGCACCGCCACCCATCGCCAGACGCTTGCGCGCTTCCGACAGATCGCGCTCCAGCTTCTTGCGCTCTTCCACCAGCGCTGCGATGCGGACCGGCAGGTCTTCCAGCGTGGTGCGGAGTTCGCCCGCGGCACTCTTGGCCAGTTGCATCGTCTCGTTGGCGTGACGGCGTGCATGGTTGCCGGTCAGCGCCTCGATGCGGCGTACGCCGGAGGATACCGCGCTCTCGCCCGTGACCGAGATCAGGCCGATGTCGCCGGTGCGACGCACATGGGTGCCGCCGCACAATTCGACCGACCAGCCGAGCGCATTGCTGCCGCTCTCGCGCGCCGTCTTGCCCATCGACACGACACGAACCTCGTCTCCGTACTTCTCGCCGAACAGCGCGCGCGCGCCGGCGTCGCGGGCGTCGTCGACGCCCATCAAGCGCGTCGTGACTTCGTCATTTTCCAAAACGATGTCGTTGGCGATGTCCTCGACGCGGCGCAGTTCGTCGGCCGTGATCGGCTTCTGGTGCACGAAGTCGAAGCGCAGGCGATCGGGCGCGACCAGCGAGCCGCGCTGCGCGATGTGATCGCCGAGCACCTGGCGCAAAGCTTCGTGGAGCAAATGGGTCGCGGAGTGATGCGCGCGGATCGACGAGCGTCGGCTGTGATCAACATTAAGTGCCAGCGGCGCGCCGAGCTTCAGCGTGCCCTGCTCCACGGTGCCGAGATGCACGAACAGGTCGCCGGCGCGCTTCTGGGTGTCGGTCACCTTGAACACGACGCCGTCGCCGGCGATCACGCCGAGGTCGCCGACCTGACCGCCGGACTCCGCATAGAACGGCGTCTGGTTGAAGACGATGGCGCCGGTCTCGCCGGTCTTCAGTTCGTTGACTTCCGCGCCGTCCTTGACCAGCGCGCCGACCACACCTTCGGCAGTCTCGGTCTCGTAGCCCAGAAATTCCGTGGGGCCGAGCTTCTCGCGCAGACCGAACCAGATCGTCTCGGTCGCCGTCTCGCCGGAGGAGAAGCGCGAGGCGCGCGCCTTGGCCTTCTGTTGCTCCATCGCATCGGTGAACGACGCGATGTCGACCGAGATGCCGCGGTTGCGCAGCGCGTCCTGCGTCAGGTCGAGCGGGAAGCCGTAGGTGTCGTACAGCGTGAACGCGGTCTCGCCGTCGAACATGTCGCCCTTCTTCAGGGTGGCGCTCTTCTCATCGAGGATGCCGATGCCGCGGTCCAGCGTCTTGCGGAAGCGGGTCTCTTCGAGACGCAGCGTTTCCTCGATGGTTTTTTCGGCGCGCACCAGTTCGGGATAGGCCTGGCCCATCTCACGCACCAAGGCCCACACCAGCCGCCACATCAGCGGCTCCCTGGCGCCGAGCAGCTGGCCGTGGCGCATCGCGCGGCGCATGATCCGGCGCAGCACGTAGCCGCGGCCTTCATTGGACGGCAGCACGCCGTCGGCGATCAGGAACGACGACGCGCGCAGATGGTCGGCGATCACGCGCAGCGAGGCCTTCATCGGTCCCTGCGGATCCGCGCCGGTGAGATCGGCGATGGCGCGGATCAAAGCGACGAACAGGTCGATATCGTAATTGTCGTGCTTGCCCTGCAGCACCGCCGCGATGCGCTCCAGCCCCATGCCGGTGTCGATCGACGGCTTCGGCAGCGACAGGCGATTGCCGGGCGCGAGCTGGTCGAACTGCATGAAGACGAGATTCCAGATCTCGATGAAACGGTCGCCGTCTTCATCAAGCGAGCCGGGAGGGCCGCCGGGAATCTTGTCGCCGTGGTCGAAGAAGATTTCCGAACACGGGCCGCACGGGCCGGTGTCGCCCATCTGCCAGAAATTGTCCGAGGTCGGAATCCGGATGATTTTCGAATCCGGCAGGCCGATCTTCTTCCAGAGATCATAGGCCTCGTCGTCCTCGGAATAGACCGTGACCAGCAGGCGGTCCTTGGCCAGACCATATTCCTTGGTGATCAAATTCCAGGCGAGCTCGATCGCGCGCTCTTTGAAATAGTCGCCGAACGAAAAGTTGCCGAGCATCTCGAAGAAGGTGTGGTGCCGCGCGGTGTAGCCGACATTGTCGAGGTCGTTGTGCTTGCCGCCGGCGCGGACGCATTTCTGCGAGGTCGTGGCGCGCTGATAGGGCCGCTTCTCGACGCCGGTAAAGACGTTCTTGAACTGCACCATGCCGGCATTGGTGAACATCAGCGTCGGGTCGTTGCGCGGCACCAAGGGCGATGACGGCACGATGTCGTGGCCGTTATCGGCGAAGTAGTTCAGAAAGGCCGACCTGATCTCGTTGACGCCGCTCATATCAATCCCAATCGCACTCAAATCGCCCAAACCGCCGGCCTGGACGCCATTTCCCAGCGGAACGCTTTTAGACAAGGGGGCTGGCGCTGTCCAGAAACTGTGCAGCTATTCATCTAGGCAGATCAGGAGCTTGCCGCAGCAGCACAGAGCCGTGGACGGCGCCCCTGGCCGCGTTGACAGAAGCGGGGGCGGCGTGGTTTTGTCCGCTCCGTCAAAACGTCGCGTCGGGAGAGATCGGCCCATTTTCGGATGAGGCCGGCGCCGAAGGAGCAACCGCCCCGGAAACTCTCAGGCAAACGGACCGCGCGACGGGATTACATCTGGAAAGAGCCGCGCCGGACCCGTAAGGGCCGGGGCGACCGCCGACGGGATAATACTCTCAGGCACAGCGACAGATGGGGCTTTGGGTTTTTCGGGATGGTCCCGGGAAACCGCGAGGGCCCGTCCGCATGCTCGACCCCACCCCTGCCAAACTGTTACAGACGCCGCTGCACGCGCTGCACCTCGCCCGCGGCGGCAAGATGGTGCCGTTCGCCGGCTACGACATGCCCGTGCAGTACCCGACCGGCGTGCTCAAGGAACACCTGCAGACCCGCGCCGGCGCCGGCCTGTTCGACGTCTCGCATATGGGCCAGATGACGCTGCGGGCGAAGTCCGGCAAGGTCGAGGACGCCGCTTTGGCGCTCGAAAGACTGGTGCCGCAGGACATCCTGGCGCTGCCGCCGGGCCGCCAGCGCTACGCCCAGTTCACCAACGACGCCGGCGGCATTCTCGACGATTTAATGGTGGCGAATTTCGGCGACCATTTGTTCCTGGTAGTCAACGCCGCCTGCAAGGCCGAGGACGAGGCCCATCTGCGCGCGCACCTCTCCGACACCTGCCTCATCGAGACCCTGCCCGACCGCGCGCTGATCGCGCTGCAGGGCCCGAAGGCGGCCGAGATCCTAGCTCGCTTCTGCCCGCAGGCGCCGGACATGCGCTTCATGGACGCCGGTCCGCACGACGTGCACGGCATCGGCTGCTTCATGTCGCGCTCCGGCTATACCGGCGAGGACGGCTACGAGATTTCCGTGCCAGCCGACCAAGCCGAAAAGCTGGCCACCGCATTGCTCGACGTCGGCGTCTGGCCGATCGGGCTTGGCGCCCGCGACAGCCTGCGGCTCGAGGCTGGACTTTGTCTGTACGGACATGACATCGACACCACGACCACGCCGGTCGAGGCCGGGCTGAACTGGTCGATCCAGAAGAGCCGCCGCGACGGCGGCACCCGCGCCGGCGGCTTCCTTGGCGCCGACACGATTCTCTCCCAGTTCGCCGACGGCGCGCCGCGCCAGCGGATCGGGCTGCAACCGGAAGGCCGCGCGCCGGTCCGCGAAGGCGTGGCGCTGTTCGCCGATGATACCTCCGCCGAATCGATCGGCCGCGTCACCTCCGGCGGCTTCGGCCCCAGCGCTGGCGCACCGATTGCAATGGGCTATCTGCCGACGGCGCAGGCCGCCGCGGGCACCATTGTCTATGCCGAATTGCGTGGCCAGCGCGTGCCGATGCGCGTCGCCGCGATGCCCTTTGTCCCCCACAGCTACAAGCGTTGAGGAATTGAGATGACCACCCTGTACACCGAAGACCACGAGTGGCTGCAGATCGACGGCGACGTCGTCACCGTGGGGATCACCGACTACGCGCAGTCGCAGCTCGGCGACGTCGTGTTCGTCGAACTGCCGAAGGTCGGCCGCCAGTTGAAGAAGGCCGAAGCCGCCGCCGTCGTCGAATCGGTGAAGGCCGCCTCCGACGTCTACGCGCCCATCACCGGCGAAGTGCTGGAAGTGAACGCCGCGCTCACCGAAGAGCCGGCGCTGGTCAATTCCGATGCGGATAGCAAAGCGTGGTTCTTCAAGATCAAGCTCGCCGACAAGAGCGAGCTCGACGGGTTGATGGATGCCGAGGCCTACAAGGCCCACACCGCGTGATGCGTAGGGTGGACAAAGCCGTCCTGCGCGCAGCGCAAGACGGCGTGCCCACCATGTCGAGGGGCGGTGGGCACCGCGCAAGAGCGCCTTTGCCCACCCTACGAACACCATGAACAGTCGTTCGAGGAACAGCAGATGAACAAAAAACCTGCCGCTGACGTCGCTACCGATTTCGTCCGCCGCCACATCGGCCCCTCGCCATCCGATATCGCAGCGATGCTGGAAACCGTCGGCGCGTCCTCGCTGTCGGCGCTGATGGGCGAGACGCTGCCGGCCTCGATCCGGCAGAAGGCGCCGCTCGACCTCGGCCGCGCGATGAGCGAGACCGAAGCGTTGGCGCACATGACAGAGCTCGCGTCGCAGAACCGGGTGTTCACCTCGCTGATCGGCCAGGGCTATTCCGGCACCATCCTGCCGGCGGTGATCCAGCGCAACATCCTGGAGAACCCGGCCTGGTACACCGCCTATACGCCGTACCAGCCCGAGATCAGCCAGGGCCGACTGGAGGCTTTGTTCAACTTCCAGACCATGATCTGCGACCTCACCGGCCTCGACGTCGCCAACGCATCCTTGCTCGATGAAGCCACTGCAGCGGCGGAAGCGATGGCGCTTGCCGAGCGCGCTTCTTCTGCAAAGACCAAAACTTTCTTCGTCGATCATGAAGTGCATCCGCAGACCCTGGCCGTGTTGCGCACCCGCGCCGAGCCGCTCGGCTGGACGCTGGTTGTCGGCGATCCGCTCAACGAGCTCGCCGGCGCCGAAATGTTCGGTGCCCTGCTGCAATATCCCGGCACCACCGGCGTGGTGCGCGACCTGCGTCCCGTCGTCGCCGCGCTGAAAGCCAAGGGCGCGCTGGCGATCGTCGCCGCCGACCTGCTGGCGCTGACGCTGCTGGCCTCGCCCGGCGAACTCGGCGCCGACATCGCGATCGGCTCGGCGCAGCGCTTCGGCGTGCCGATGGGCTACGGCGGTCCGCATGCCGCCTATATGGCCGTGCGCGACGCACTGAAGCGCTCGCTGCCCGGCCGCCTCGTCGGCCTATCCGTCGACTCCCGCGGCGAGCCGGCCTATCGCCTGGCACTACAGACGCGCGAGCAACACATCCGCCGCGAGAAGGCGACGTCGAACATCTGCACGGCGCAAGTGCTGCTGGCAGTGATCGCGGCGATGTATGCGGTGTATCACGGCCCCGAAGGCCTGACGCATATCGCACGCGCCACGCATCGCCGCACGAAAGTGCTGGCAGCCGGGCTGAAGAAGCTCGGCTTCGTGCCGACCACTGAAAGCTACTTCGACACGTTGACGATCCCGGTCGGCGACCGGCAGGACGGCATCGTCGCCCGCGCGCTGGCCGAGAAGATCAATCTGCGGATCGCCGACGGCGTGCTCGGCATCGCGCTCGACGAGACCACGACGGATGCCACGGTGGAAGCACTGTGGCGCGCCTTCGGCGGCAAACTGGCTTTTGCCGACATCGCCCACGGCGTCAGCGACGACCTGCCCGCGGCGCTACAGCGCAAGACCGCGTTCCTCACCCACCCGGTGTTCCACGCCTATCGGTCCGAAACCGAGCTGCTGCGCTATATGCGCAAGCTCAGCGATCGCGATCTGGCACTCGACCGCGCGATGATTCCGCTGGGCTCCTGCACCATGAAGCTCAACGCCACTACCGAGATGATCCCGCTGACCTGGCCGGGCTTCGGTAGCCTGCACCCCTTCGTGCCGCTCGACCAGGCGGTCGGCTATCACGTCATGTTCGACACGTTGCAGAAATGGCTGTGCGACATCACCGGCTATGACGCCGTGTCGCTGCAGCCGAATTCCGGCGCGCAGGGCGAATATGCCGGGTTGCTGGCAATCCGCGGCTATCACGCTGCGCGCGGCGATTCGCATCGCACGATCTGCCTGATCCCCTCCTCCGCTCATGGCACCAATCCGGCCTCGGCCAGCATGGTCGGCATGGATGTCGTCGTCGTCGCCTGCGATATCAGAGGCGATGTGGATGTGAACGATTTGCGCGCCAAGGCGGAGAAGCATTCGGCGAACCTCGCCGCGGTGATGATCACCTATCCTTCGACGCACGGCGTGTTCGAGGAGCACATCCGCGAGATCTGCGACATCGTCCATCACCATGGCGGCCAGGTCTATCTCGACGGCGCCAATATGAACGCGCAGGTCGGCCTGTCACGCCCCGGCGATTACGGCGCCGACGTCAGCCACCTCAACCTGCACAAGACGTTCTGCATCCCGCATGGCGGCGGCGGACCGGGCATGGGCCCGATCGGCGTCAAGGCGCATCTCGCGACCTTCCTGCCCGGCCATCCCGCCGCCGAGGGCCACGCGGCGGTCGGCCCGGTGTCGGCCGCGCCCTATGGTTCGGCGTCGATCCTGACGATCTCCTACATCTATATCCTGATGATGTCAGGCGACGGCCTGACAACGGCGACCGAGATCGCGATCCTGAACGCGAACTACATCGCGAAGCGCCTCGATCCGCATTTCCCGGTGCTCTACAAAAACGCCAAAGGCCGCGTCGCGCATGAATGCATCATCGATCCGCGGGCGCTGAAAACCTCCGCCGGCGTGACCGTCGACGACATCGCCAAGCGGCTGATCGACTATGGCTTCCACGCGCCGACGATGAGTTTTCCGGTGGTCGGCACGCTGATGATCGAGCCGACGGAATCGGAATCGAAAAGCGAGATCGATCGCTTCTGCGATGCGATGATCGCGATCCGGCAGGAGATCGGCGAGATCGAAAGCGGCCGCTGGAAGGTCGAGGCGTCGCCGCTGCGCCATGCGCCGCATACGGTTCACGACATTGCCGACGACGACTGGCAACGTGCCTATACGCGCGCGGAAGGCTGTTTTCCGGAGGGGTCTTCACGCACTGATAAATACTGGTGCCCGGTCGGTCGCGTCGATAACGTCTATGGCGACCGCAACCTGGTGTGCTCGTGCCCGCCGATGGAAGACTACGCGCAGGCGGCGGAATAGATCAGGCGTCGGCCTCTCCGCTGTCGTCCCCGCGAAAGCGGGGACCCATAGCCTCCGTCGAAAAAGAAAGTACGCTTTGGCATCACAGCGTTCTTGTCACATCTACAGCGGTTATGGGTCCCTGCTTTCGCAGGGACGACGTGGAGAGCTCACGGCTACGCCGCTGGTGTTGAGCCAGCGGCGTGATCCGAAATAAGTTTGTCCTGCAGCCTTACGCAGCCGCTGCCAGATTCACCGCGCTTACCGCCAGCTTCGACAGCGAATCGTCGGTGGTCTTTTCCTGCTTCAGCGTCTCGTCGAGCAAGCGCGCCGCATCCTTCATGCCGAGCTCGGTGGCCCAGGTCTTCAGCGTGCCGTAGCGGGAAATCTCATAATGCTCCACGGCCTGAGCCGCGGCGAGCAGGCCGGCGTCGAGCGCGCTGGTGCCCTTGTACTCGTCCATGATTTCCTTGCCCTCGTCCAGAATGCCCATGATGGCGTCGCAGGTCTTGCCGCGGGCGGGCTTCTCGAGAAGCTCGAAAATCTTCTCCAGACGCTCGATCTGGCCTTCGGTTTCGCCTTCGTGCTTTTCGAAAGCGGCGCGCAACTTGTCCGACGTGGCGGCTTTCGCCATCTTCGGCAGCGCCTTCAGTATCTGCTTCTCGGCGAAGTAGATGTCCTTCAGCGTATCGAGAAACAGGTCGTTGAGATCTTTATCTTTAGCCATGACACACTCCGTTGAAGGTATAGGGATGTCGTTCCCGCTCCTCCAACGTGATGTCGCAAACCTTGTTCCCGCTGAATTGATATCACGTAAACATTTCGTCGGCTCTGTCGGCTAGCGTTCCATCATGCCGCTAGCGTGGTCTCCACCAGCTTCACCCAGTACGACGTACCGAACACGATGGCGTCGTCGTTGAAGTTGTAGGCGGGGTGATGCAGGCCGGCGCTGTCGCCGTTGCCGCAGAAGATGAAGGCGCCGGGACGCGCTTCCAGCATGTAGGCAAAATCCTCGGCGCCCATGATCGGCACCAGGTCTGTGTTGACCTGGGCGGCGCCGGCGATCCCGCCGGCGACCCTGGCAGCGATGTCGGTCTCGGCGGCGTGGTTGACCACCACCGGATAGCCGCGGTCGTAGGTCAGCACGATCCTGGCGCCGCTCTGCAAGGCGATGCCCTGCACCACCTCGTTCATGCGCTGCTCCATGAGATCGCGTACCTCGGGCTTCAGCGTACGCACCGTGCCGCGCAATTCAGCGGTCGACGGAATGACGTTGCCTACGTCGCCGGCGCGGAAGACGCAGATCGACAGCACCGCGGATTCCAGCGGATTGACGCTGCGCGAGACGATCGACTGCAGCGCCACGACCAGCTGGGAGCCGACCAGCACCGAATCGACGGTCTTGTGCGGATAGGCGGCATGGCCGCCGCGCCCCTCGATGTTGATCGAAATGCGGTCCATCGACGCCATGATCGGACCCGGGCGAAGCCCGAACGAGCCGACCGGCATGCCGGGATTGTTGTGCATGCCATAGACCTGCTGGATACCGAAACGGTCCATCAGCCCGTCCTCGATCATGGCCAGCGCGCCGGCGCCGCCCTCCTCCGCCGGCTGGAAGATCACGACCGCGGAGCCGGCAAAGTTGCGCGTCTCGGCGAGATATTGCGCCGCACCCAGCAGCATCGCGGTGTGGCCGTCATGGCCACAGGCGTGCATCTTGCCGGGCGTCTTCGAGGCATAAGACAGATTGGTCTCCTCCTCGATCGGCAGCGCGTCCATATCGGCGCGCAGCCCGATCACGCCGCCGGGCCGGCGGCCCTTGATGACGCCGACCACGCCGGTCTGGCCCAACCCCGTCACCACCTCGTCACAACCGAAGGCGCGCAGCCGTTCGGCGACGAAGGCCGCGGTGCGGTGCACGTCGTACATCACTTCGGGGTGGGCATGGAGGTCGCGGCGCCAGGCCTGGATGTCCGGCTGCAGCTCGGCGACGCGGGGGATGATGGGCATGGAAGATCTCGGTCAGGGGAGTTCAAGAATGGGTTATCTAGCACGTCCCGTGCCAGCCGCCCAATCCGGCGGCTGTACTAAAGGCCGCGGCACGGCTATGGCCATCCGGCGCGGCAAGCAGACCGCGGCGGGGTGCAAAAAATATGGCGACACGGCTTGATGGGGATTTCGATTATATCGTTGTCGGCGCCGGCACGGCCGGCTGCATCGTCGCCAACCGGCTGTCGGCCGATCCCGCCAAACGCGTGTTGCTGCTGGAAGCCGGCGGTCGCGACAACTGGATCTGGTTTCACATCCCGGTCGGCTATCTGTTTGCGATCGGCAATCCGCGCGCCGACTGGATGTTTCGGACCGAGCCGGAGCCCGGCCTCAATGGACGCTCGCTGGCCTACCCGCGCGGCAGGGTGATCGGCGGTTCCTCGGCGATCAATGCGATGATCTCGATGCGCGGCCAGGCCGCCGATTACGATCACTGGCGCCAGCTCGGCCTCACCGGCTGGGGCTGGGGCGACGTGCTGCCGGCGTTCAAGCATCTGGAAGATCATTTCCTCGGCGCAAGCGAGCATCACGGCACCGGCGGCGGCTGGCGCATTGAGGCGCCCCGGCTGTCATGGCCGGTGCTGGACGCTGTCGGCAACGCCGCAGCCGAAATGGGAATCCGCAAGACCTCGGATTTCAACACCGGCGACAATGAAGGCATCGGCTATTTCCACGTCAACCAGAAGCGCGGCCGGCGCTGGTCTTCCGCGCGGGGGTTCCTCAAGCCGGTACTGAAGCGGCCGAACCTGCGTCTGGAAACCGGCGTGATGGTCGACCGGCTGATCCTGGACAACGGCCGCGCGGTCGGCGTGCGCTACCTGCAGAATGGCCAGGCGATGGAAGCGCGGGCCAAGGGCGAAGTGATCCTGTGCGCCGGCGCGATCGGCTCGCCACATCTGTTGCAGCGCTCCGGCATCGGGCCGGCCGACTGGCTCCATGAGGCCGGCATCGATGTCGCGCTGGACCGGCCGGGCGTCGGCCACAATCTGCAGGACCATCTGCAGCAGCGCGCGATCTACAAGGTCTCCGGCGTCCGCACGCTGAACGAGACCTACTACAACCTCTTCCGCCGCGGCTGGATGGGCGTCGACTATGCGCTGCGGCGGCGCGGCCCGCTCACCATGGCGCCGTCGCAGCTCGGAATCTTCACGCGCTCCGATCCGCACCGCGAGCGCGCCAACATCCAGTTCCATGTGCAACCGCTGTCGCTCGACAAGTTCGGCGATCCCTTGCATCGTTTCCCCGCGATCACCGTCAGCGCCTGCAATTTGCAGCCGACCTCGCGCGGCACCGTGCGGCTACGCTCGAACCGCCCCGACGAAGCGCCCGCCATCGCGCCGCATTATCTCTCCACCGACGAGGACCGCCAGGTCGCCGCCGACGCGATCCGCGTGACGCGACGGCTGATGAAGCAACCGGTTCTGGCGAAGTATCATCCGGAAGAATATCTGCCGGGGCCCTCGGTCGGCGACGACGCCGCCTCGCTGGCGAAAGCCGCGGGCGACATCGGCACCACGATCTTCCATCCGGTCGGCACGGCGAAGATGGGCGTGGAGTCCGATGCGTTCGCGGTGGTCGATGCGCGGCTGCGGCTCTACGGGATCAAAGGCCTGCGCGTGGTGGATGCCTCGGTGATGCCGACCATCACCTCGGGCAATACCAACACGCCAACCGCGATGATCGCGGAAAAAGGCGCGCGGATGATTATCGAGGATGCGAGGTAGTTCGTAGGGTGGGCAAAGCGAAGCGTGCCCACCGCGTCAAATGCACAAGTTGGTGGGCACGGCGCAAGAGCGCCTTTGCCCAACCTACCCGATGCAGGCTACGCCGACTTCCGCACGGCGTTATCCACCAGCGTCTTGCCGAGCGACCAGATCGCGCCGGGGACACGGTGGCTGTCGGCAATCACGGTGCGGAACGAGTTCTCGATCCAGGTGCCGTCTTCTTCCGTGATGGTCAGCGGCGGCAACAGCTTGATGGTATGGCTGCCGTGGCCCGATACCTGGGTCAGGATCTTCTGTTCCTTGAACAGAGGCACCGTGATCAACTGGCAGAACAGGCCCTTGTTGGCCGACTCCAGAATGTTCCAAGACGCCTTCAGCCGCAGCGACTTCGGCGGGCCGAATTCGACGCCGATCATCAGGCCCTTGCCGCGCACTTCCTTCAGCAACTCGAAACCGGGAATCATGCCCTTCAGCGCCAGCTGAATCTGCGCGCCGCGCTGGGCAGCGTTCTCGACCAGTCGCTCGTGCTTCATGACTTCCAGCGTAGCGATGCCGGCGGCCATCGCCAGATCGTTCTTGCCGAACGTCGAACCATGCACCAAGGAGCGGTCCATGCGGTTGAATATCTTGTCGAAGATGCTCTTGCGCGTCAGCAGCGCACCGACCGGGACGTGACCGCCCGACAGCGCCTTGGCGAGCAGGATCATATCGGGCTCGACGTTCCAGTGCTCGATGGCGAGGAATTTACCGGTGCGGCCGAGACCGGTCTGGATCTCGTCGGCGATGAACAGCGTGCCGTATTTGCGGCACAACGCCAGCGCGCCGGGCAGGAACTCGTCGCTCGGCATGTTGACGCCCTTGCCCTGGATCGGCTCGACGATGAAGGCCGCGACCTGCCTGGTCGACAGCGCCTTTTCCAGTGCTACCAGATCATTGAAGGGAACCGAGGAGCAGCCCGGCAGCAGGGAACCGAAGCCGCCGCGGAAATTCGAATCGTCGGTGATCGACAAGGCGCCATAGGACAGGCCGTGATAGCCGTGGTCGCAATACAGGATCTCGTTGCGGCCGGTCGCGTTGCGGGCGAACTTCATCGCCGCCTCGACCGTCTCCGCACCCGAATTGGCGAAGAACACCTTGTCCATGTAAGGCGCGTGTTCCAAAAGGCGCTCAGCCAGAATACCGGCGAGCGTGGAAACATCCATCTGCACCAGATTGGCCAGATCCGCATCGAGCACGCTCTTCAGCGCGTTTCGCAATACCGGATGGTTCCGGCCAATCGCAAAAACGCCAAATCCGCTGAGTAGATCGAGATAGCGGGCGCCGTCGCGATCGAACAGATATTGGCCGGTTCCGCGCTGGAAGCCAACGTCGTAACCGATGGTTTTGAGGACTCGCACGAGTTGCTCGTTGAGGTGGCGGGTATGCATCGCACCGCGCTGCGCCTCGCGTTCAACAAACATCTCGGAAACGTCTATATTGGGATATAACATGAAGTTACTTACGTCGGTTGATGGTCGATACGTCAACTAGAAAACTCAAATGCGGCGATTTGCCATCGCCGAAAACCGCTACTTAAGCACAGGTCATCACATGTTGCAGCGCTCCAGCAATACCACGCGCCATCTAGTTTATTGCGGATTAGTTTTATCGGCCGGTTTTGTTTCCGCAGGTCTGTCGCCCGCCCGCGCATTGGACCCGACCGGGGATTGGCAGGTCGAGGATGCTGTAGCTGTGATCCGCGTCGCCGAATGCAATGGCAGCATGTGGGGCGCCGTAACGTGGGAGAAAATCCCCGGCGGCGTCGACAAGAACAACCCGGACGTGTCGAAACGGACCAGGCCAACGCTGGGTATGGTGACCCTGTTCGACATGAAAAAGAAGGCCAAGGCCGACGAGTGGAACGGCAAGGTCTATGACGCCCGGGATTCGGGCAAGCTTTACAGCGCCAGCATCAAGCCCAAGGGACCGAACGAGCTCGAAATCGAGGGCTGTCTGGTCTGGCCGCTCTGCGGCAGCCAGACCTGGACCCGGGTCGGCCCGCCGATCCCCTCCAGCCCGACCAACAGCATGGCCAAGGGCACCGCAGCACCGGCGCCGGCGAAGCCCGGCATCATCGCGCGGATTACCGGCACCGCGCCGAAACCTGCGCCGGGCGCAGCGCCTGCTCAGGCCGCCACAACGGCCCCTGCTCCTGCCACCGGCGCGCCGAAGGCTGCCGCCCCGGTTGCCGCGGCCGGCAAGGCTCCTGCCGGTCAGAAGACCGCCGCGGCCACTGGCCAGACCGGCGACATCGGCGATATCTGCCTGCTCCCGGAAATCGCCAAGGCGGCGCCGAGTACGGCAGCCAAGTAACGCGACCAACCGTAACGCTGGGACACCTCTCCCCACCGGGGAGAGGTCGACCGGCAGAGCCGGTCGGGTGAGGGGCTATGCAGTATCGGCGACGCGCGGCCCCCTCACCCGGATTGCTGCGCAATCCGACCTCTCCCCGGTGGGGAGAGGTGACGGAGCGTCGCGGCCTCGCTTGAGTTCGGAGCGTTAGCTTCTATTCCCCTGGCTCCCGCGGCTTGCCCATCAGGGCAGGCTGGAACAGCAGCACGGCGGCCAGCGTCACGACGAATGACAGTGCGAGCAGCTTGCCCATGCTGGCGGTGCCGGGGTGGTTGGAGAACCACAGGCTGCCGAACGCGGTGGCGGTGGTCAGCGCGCTGAAGAAGATCGCGCGCGTCAGCGACGACTGCAGCAGGTTCTTGTGGCCGGCGCGCCACGCCGTCACGTAATAGATCTTGAACGCCACACCGACGCCGAGCAGCAGCGGCAGCGCGATGATGTTGGCGAAGTTCAGCGGCAGGCCAATCAGCACGCAGATCTCCAGCGTCACCGTGCCGGCCACCAGCAATGGCACCACCGTGAGCAGCACGTCGCTGATGCGCCGCAGCGCCAGCCACAGCAGCAGCGAGATCGACAGCAGCGCCCAGATACCGGCATGGATGAAGGCGGTGACGATGGTGTCGCCGGACTTCAGGATCGAGATCGGACCGCCGACCGCGAGCGGCTCGGAGGCCAGTACGGCGCCGGCGAACTTGCGCAGCGTGTCGTTGTCGTTGGGATCGCCGGCGGGCTGCACCTCGACGCGAACCTGGCCATCCTTGGTGGTCCACGACTTCACCAGATCCGGCGGCAGCGTCTCCAGGCTGACCGGAGCCGCCTGCAGCAGGCCGCGTAGCTGCGCCAGCGCCAGCTGCAGTGGCACGACGAAAGTCGACTGCACCTTGTCGCGGGTTGCCTGATTGGCCTCCGCGGTCTTCACCAGCGCATCCGCCAGACGTTTGGCAGCGATTGCGCCCGGCCCGGTTTGGGTACTCGCGACCTTGCGCAGGCTGTCGGCGGAGTCTTTCAGCGCCGTGACGTTTTCGGCGTCGGTCGGTGCGGCATCAATCGATTCGGGATTGAGCGCGGGCTCCAGGATCTTGGCGCCGTCGCCGATCAGTTTCAGCTTGGCCGGCTGTTCCTCCGGCACGAAGCTGTTCAGCGAAATCGTGCGCGCCACTTCGGGCACCTTGGCGAGGCGTTCCTCGACCTTCTTGGCCTCGGCCTCGTTCGGCGACATCACGTTGACCGCGTTGGCGCCGGTGTTGGGATCCTTGCGCAGGTCGAGATAGGTCGCGATCGATTCGACGTTCGGGTTGCGCAGGTTGATCGGGTTGAAGTCGAACTTCAGGAAGTACAACAGCGGCAGGCCGGCCACGGTCAGCAGCAGCGTGCCGCCTATCACCCAGTAGCGCTGCTTTTCGAGGAAATCATCCACCGGCGCCAGGAAGGCATAGCCGAGCGGCTCCTTCTCGCCGGCAGGATTGAGCAGGTCGAGCAGCGCCGGCAAGGTGGTGATGCAGGCCAGGAACGCGAACACCATGCCGGCGCCGGCGATCTTGCCGAGTTCGGAGACGCCCTCATAATCGGTCGGCAGGAACGACAGGAAGCCGGCGGCGGTCGCCATCGCGGCGAGCGACAACGGAATCGCGCAGTAATGCGCGGCATTTTCCAGCGCCAGCGGCAGGTTGTTGTTCTTGTAGCGCTCGGAGCGATAGCGCACGCTGAACTGGATGCCGAAATCGACGCCGAGGCCGACGAACAGCACGGCGAAGGCGATCGACAAGAGATTGAGCGATCCGACCATCATCAGACCGACCGCGGTGGTGATCGAGAGGCCGACGATCAGCGTCGCGAACACGGCGAAGATGATCTTGGCCGAGTGCAGCGCCAGCCACAGGATCAGCAGAACGATCAGGATCGTAACGACGCTGTTGATCACGACACCGTCCTGGACGGTGGCGAATTCCTCGTTGGCGATCGGCACCGGTCCGGTCAGCCGCACCTTGGCGCCGTAATTACCGGCAATGTCGAGATCGACGGCGGCCTTGCGGATCGCGTCGGTCGCGACCTTGCCGGGCTCCAGCGCCTGGAAGTCCAGCACCGGCTTGACCTCGATGAAGCCGCGCTTGTCCGATGCGGTCAACGGCTCCGGGCTGGCAAGGCCGCGCCAGGAGAACGCAGCCGTGCCGTTCTTCAGCACATCCTCGATGGTCTGCGCGACCGTGTTGAAGGTCGGCGCAGTGGCGTCGAGCTTGAGTTCGCCGCGGCGCACG
The DNA here is from genome assembly GCF_007018645.1 of Tardiphaga sp. vice154. Lineage (NCBI taxonomy): Bacteria > Pseudomonadati > Pseudomonadota > Alphaproteobacteria > Hyphomicrobiales > Nitrobacteraceae > Tardiphaga > Tardiphaga sp. vice154. The sequence continues at coordinate 2,173,333 of NZ_CP041399.1, read as the reverse complement.
CCGGTCAATCCGGTCTCCAGCGCGCCGGTCAGGCCGCGCAGGCTGGGATCGCCGGTCATGATTTCCAGGAGCGGCGCGGCCGACTGGAACTGGCCGGTCATCTCGGCGACCTGAGCGGTCGGCAGGAACAGCAGGCCGTTCTTTTCAAAGAACGCGCCGGCGCCAAGGCGGCGCACCGAATCGAATTCCTTCTTGTTCTCGAGCAGCTTCTTCTCCAGCGCCGCGGTGGCGGCATTGGCGAATTCCGGGGTCGGCGCCTCGACCACCGTGATGATCAGCCGTTCCTGATCGAAGGCCTTGTCGAAAGCAATATCGCGCTTGCGCCAATCCAGATCAGGCGAGATCAGCTTGTTCATATCGGTGTTGATGCCGAAGTGTTCGTAAGTGTAGTACGCCGCGCCGGCTGTGAGGATGAATGAAATCAGCACCGTCAGCGACGCAAAACGGGTGCAAGCCTTCACGACGGAAACAACAAAACTGGTCAGCACACTTTTTCTTTCTGTTCCACGGAGCTTGCGAAGACTGCAGGGGCGCGACAGCTTGTACCGCGTCTCGGGATCTCAAAACTAAAGCTGTATCGGCGGCGGCTCGCCCCGAACGCCGCCCCGGCGCCCACGTTCAGCCCGGGATATAGGGCAGCAGCGTGACGAACCGCGGAGGTTTCCGGCTTTGTTTAGCCCAACTGTCTCAAGCCGCAAGTTTTGCCGTGCGTATCCCCTGCCTGATGTACCGTTCGGCGGCGCGGCTGATGTGATATTTATGTCACAGAAACGGTTCGTATTGTTGGCAGGCCCTATAAGCCCCTCCAACGAGTGATATATTTGCAGCACAGGGCAAGCAATTTAACGTTATTCAGGGGTCTGAACGCCCAGTATATCTGCTTTGCGACACAAAACCGCCAATCTGCGGTAAGAGACCCTGCCCGGCTCGTTAACATCAGGGTGGGGAGCGGACGACGGTCGAACTTCAAGTCATTGAGAAGTTTTGCACCGTCGGCATGGCGCTAGAGATTGAAGTCAGAGCTATCCTTATTGCGGCGTCGATCTGACGGGCCACGAAGAGACGATCGTACTCAGGCTATCATCGGATCAGACCGGAGTTTGACCCGGGACGGTTTGATCCAAGACAAAATTTCCGGATAAACTTGCCGGACCACTTTCGACGTGTGTGCAGAAAGAAACTTGAAATGGCTATTCCGTTCTTCAAAGAAATGAAAATCGGCGGCTATCTGGTGAAGCAGAAATTGCTTGGCCGGAAGCGGTATCCGCTGGTGCTCATGCTGGAGCCGCTGTTTCGCTGCAATCTGGCCTGCGTCGGCTGCGGCAAGATCGACTACCCCAATGCCATTCTCAATCGGCGCATGTCCGCGCAGGAGTGCTGGGACGCGGCCGACGAGTGCGGCGCGCCGATGGTTGCGATTCCCGGCGGCGAGCCGCTGATCCACAAGGAGATCGGCGAGATCGTCCGCGGTCTGGTGGAGCGCAAGAAGTTCGTCTCGCTGTGCACCAACGCGCTGCTGCTGGAGAAGAAGCTCGATCTGTTCACGCCGTCGCCCTATTTGTTCTTCTCGGTGCATCTCGACGGCCTCAGGGAGCACCACGACAAGGCCGTGTCGCAGGAAGGCGTGTTCGACCGCGCGATCTCCGCGATCAAGGCCGCCAAGGCGAAGGGCTTCGCCGTCAACGTCAATGCGACGATCTTCGACGGTCACGCTGCCGAGGACATCGCCAAGTTCCTCGACTACACCGTGGAGCTGGGCGTCGGCGTCTCGATGTCGCCGGGCTACGCCTATGAGCGCGCGCCCGATCAGGAGCACTTCCTGAACCGCAGCAAGACCAAGAAGCTGTTCCGCGACGTCTTCGCGCTCGGCAAGGGCAAGAAGTGGAACATCATGCATTCCGGACTTTTCTTGGACTTCCTGGCCGGCAACCAGGAATACGAGTGCAAGCCCTGGGGCATGCCGGCGCGCAACATCTTCGGCTGGCAGAAGCCGTGCTACCTGCTCGGCGAGGGTTACACCCAGACCTTCAAGGAATTGATGGACACCACCGACTGGGACACCTACGGCACCGGCAAGTACGAAAAGTGCGCCGACTGCATGGCGCATTGCGGTTACGAGCCGACCGCCGCGGATGCCGCGATCAGCAATCCGTTCAAGGCCCTGTGGGTGGCGATGCGTGGCGTCAAGACCTCGGGCCCGATGGCGCCGGAAATCGACATGACCCATCAGCGCCCGGCGCAGTATATCTTCTCGTCGGAAGTCCAGAAGCGCCTGTCCGACATCCGCAAGGAAGAAGCCGAAGCCGCCGCCCTCAAGGCGCAGGCCAAGGCCGAGAAGGCATCGACCGCGGCGTAGGTCGAACTCTTCAGATACGAAAAAGGGCGCGATGCAAATCGCGCCCTTTTTTGTTGTAGTTAGATCAAGCAAACATACGTGACGCGCCCTCTTCCTTCTCCCCTTGTGGGAGAAGGTGGCGCCGACGAAGTCGGCGTCGGATGAGGGGGCACTGGGTTCGGAGCTCGTGGCACCCCTCACCCGTCTCGACCGCTTCGCGGCCGATCCACCCTCTCCCACAGGGGGAGAGGGAAGAAAGCGAGCGTCGCGGTCCGTCGAATCCGATTCTAAGCGACCCGCTTGATGGCGTCGCCGAGGATCGAGACGATATCGTCGATGTGGCTCTTCTCGACGATCAGCGGCGGCGACATCGCAAACGAATCGCCACTCTGGCGCAGGTAGACGCCGCTGTTGAAGCAGTCGACCATCACGTCATAGCCGCGCGCATACGGCGCATCCTTGCGGGGGGCCAATTCGACGGCGCCCATCAGGCCGCAATTGCGGATGTCGATGACGTTCGGGAATTCCCTGAGCCGGTGCAGGGCATCGCGCCAGTACTCGGCGATCGAAGCGACGCGGGTCAGCAGTCCCTCGGCCTTGTAGATGTCCAGCGTGGCGATACCGGCGGCGCAGGCTACCGGATGCGCCGAGTAGGTGTAGCCGTGGAACAGCTCGATCTGGCCTTCCGGTCCGTTCATCAGCCCGTCGTAGATCGTGCGGCTGGCGAACACCGCGCCGCACGGCACGGTGCCGTTGGTGATGCCCTTCGCGGTGGTCATGATGTCCGGGGTGACGCCGAAATGCTGCGCGGCGAACGGGGTGCCGAGGCGACCGAAGCCGCTGATGACTTCGTCGAAGATCAGCAGGATGCCGTGCTTGGTACACAGTTCGCGCAGCCGCTTGAGGTAGCCTTTCGGCGGCGGCAGCACGCCGGTCGAGCCGGGCACCGGCTCGACGATGACGGCGGCGATGGTTTCGGCGCCATGCAGCGCGACCATCCGTTCAACGTCGTCGGCGAGTTCGACGCCGTGCTCCGGCAGGTCCTTCGAGAAGGCGTTGCGAGCCAGATCATAGGTGTGGCGGATGTGATCGACGCCCGGCAGCTGGGCGGACGAGAAGGCGCGGCGGTTGTTGAGCATGCCGCCCACCGACGTGCCGCCGAAGCCGACGCCGTGATAGCCGCGCTCGCGGCCGATCAGGCGCGTGCGCGCGGCCTGGCCGTTGGCCCGGTGATAGGCCAGCGCGATCTTGAGCGCGGTATCCATCGATTCCGAACCGGAATTAGTAAAGAAGATGCGATCGAGGCCTTCGGGGGCGATCTCGGCCAGCCGGTTGGCGAACTCGAAGGCCAGCGGATGGCCCATCTGGAACGCTGGTGCAAAATCGAGGGTCGTGAGCTGGCGTTCGACGGCCGCGGCGATCTCGCGGCGGCCATGGCCGGCATTGGTGCACCACAGGCCCGCCGATGCGTCTATTACCTTGCGGCCGTCTTCGGTCGTGTAGTGCATGCCCTCCGCGGCGGCGAACATGCGCGGCGCCGACTTGAACTGGCGGTTGGCCGTAAACGGCATCCAAAACGATTCGAGTTGCAGGCTGTTCGGAATCTGATGAATGGACAAGGGGCGCTCCTCTGGCTGAACGCACCAGATCACGTTCGCCCAAGGCGCAACAAGTCCTTTTCTTGGGTGGCGCAAGCCATTGATTTATTTCTGCTCAACGGCGCATATTTGCCGGATCCGAAACACTTCCAACAGGCATTGGCTATGACCATCGATCTGGGCGAGCGGCTGAGGTTCGTTCGTGGCCGACACAAGCTGTCGCAGCGCGAGTTGGCCAAGCGCTCGGGCGTGACCAATTCGACGATTTCGCTGATCGAGTCCAACCAGATGAATCCGTCGGTCGGCGCGCTCAAGCGTATTCTCGATGGCATCCCGATGGGGTTGGCCGAATTCTTCGCCATGCAACCGGAGACACGGCAGAAGGCCTTCTATCGATCGGACGAACTGACCGAGATCGGCAAGAAGCCGATTTCCTACCGTCAGATCGGCGACAATCTTTTCGGCCGCAGCCTGCAAATCCTGAAGGAGCGCTACGAGCCGGGCAGCGACACAGGCCGGGTGCCGCTGGTGCATGACGGCGAGGAAGGCGGCATCGTGGTGAGCGGCCGGCTTGAAGTCACGGTCGATGACGAGCGCCGCATTCTCAATCCCGGCGATGCCTATTATTTCGAAAGCCGACGTCCTCACCGATTCCGCTGCGTCGGCGACGCGCCTTGCGAAATCATCAGCGCCTGCACGCCACCGTCATTTTGAGCCGACGAGCGCTGTCGATCTTCCTTCTCCCCCGCGCGAAGCGAAGCTTCGCTAGGTGGGAGAAGGTGGCGCGGACGAAGTCCGCGTCGGATGCGGGGTTACTGGCTCGGAGTTTGTTGCCGCCCTCACCCGTCTCGAACCGCTTCGCGGTTCGATCCACCCTCTCCCACCTAGCGAAGCTTCGCTTCGCGCGGGGGAGAGGGGAAGAATAGAACGTCGCGGTTCGGGAAGAACTAGACTTCCGCCGACACCAGGCTGGTTTCGCCGAGGAAGAAGCTGCGGCAGTCGCGCAGGCTGCGCAGCGCGCGGTTGAAGTCGCGGCCGGTCGAGACCAGCGCGCGGATCACCAGCGGGTTGCGGGCGATGCCGCGCATCACCTTGGCGAGGTCGATGTCGCCATTCGGCTTGATCGCGGTGGTCGCCAGTTCCGGCAGCGCCCGGTGGGCGGGATCGGAGACGACGCGCAGGGCGGCAAACGGCAATCCGGCAGCCGCGGCGTAGCCGGCGGCAATGTGGCTTTCCATATCGACCGCGGCAGCGCCCGTGCCGGAGCGCAGGGCAGCCTTGCCGACCTGTCCGGTGACGACCTTCTCGACACCGGCAAGCCCGCCGCGGAACACTTTCTGGCCGATGCCGGCGCCGGCGATCAACTCCTCGCTCAGGGTTTCGCAGGCCTGCCAGCAGCGCTCGCCAGCCATGACTTCGGTCGCCACGATCACGGCGCCGGACTTGAGCTGCGGATCGAGACCGCCGGCAACGCCGAACGAGATCACGCCGCGGATGGTGGTGGGATCGAAGCCAGCCAACAAAGCGCGGAGCTGGGCGGGGTCGCTGGAACTGCAGATGACGGTCATGCCGGGGCCGGCTGCGATCTTGGCTTCCTGAACCAGTCCCGTGACGATCAATACAGGACGCGGGTCCTGAGAAGCGCTCCCGGTCGCAATGCCCCCAGCCGTCAAAATCACATCCCGACCCTTACCGTCTTGCTGTTGGTGCTCTTCAAATTGCGGAACCGGGCCAGCGCCCAGAGCGGGAAGAACTTCGCATATCCATGATAACGCAAATAAAATACGCGCGGGAAGCCTGTTGCGGTGTAGCGCGCCTCATCCCACAGGCCTTTTTCGGTCTGTGTGTCAATTAAGTATCGCATTCCCCGCGCCACCGCCGGATGCTCGACCTCGCCGGCCGCCATCAGGGCCAGCAAGGCCCATGAGGTCTGCGACGCCGTGGTCGGCGCCTGCTCGTAGCCCTTGTAGTCGAGCCGGTAGCTGACGGCGTCCTCGCCCCAGCCGCCATCGGCGTTCTGGACCGACAGCAGCCAAGTCACGGCCCGGCGCATCATCGGGTCCTGGTGGTCGATCCCGGCGGCGTTGAGAGCACAAAGCACCGACCAGGTGCCATAGATGTAATTGAGGCCCCAACGGCCATACCAGGAGCCGTCGGCGAGCTGGGTACGGCGCAGATATTCGACGGCATCGGCCATCGGCCTGCTGGTCTGGACGGTCTCGCCGAGCTGCGCCAGCATCGAGACGCAGCGCGCCGTGACATCCTCGGTCGGCGGGTCGAGCAACGCGCCGTGGTCCGAAAACGGGATGTGGTTGAGATAATGTTCGAGATTATCGACGTCGAACGCCGCGAAGCCGCCATCGCGACTCTGCATGCCCAGGATCCACTCCCGGCCGCGGTCGATCGCGTGGTCATAGTCGGTGATGCCAGCGTGCTTGCGCGCGCGGTCCATCGCCATCATCACCACGGCGGTATCGTCGAGATCGGGATAATGGGCGTTGTTGTATTGGAAAGCCCAGCCGCCCGGCCGCAGATCGGGTCGCTTCACCGCCCAGTCGCCCTTGACGTCCAGCACCTGCTTCGGCACCAGCCAGTCGAGGCCACCCTTCGCGGCATCGAAGGCGGCATCGCCGCCGGCCTCAAGCATGGCATGCGCCGTCAATGAGGTGTCCCACACCGGTGAGACGCAGGGCTGGCAATAGGCTTCGACCTCGCCGATCACCAGGAGCTTGTCGATGCCGCGGCGGGTAGTGGCGCGCGGCGGATGGTCCGCGGGAAAGCCCAGCACCTCGTACATCATCACGGTATTGGCCATCGGCGGATAGATCGCGCCGAGCCCGTCCTCGCCGTTCAGCCGCTCCTCGACAAAGGCCACCGCCTTGTCGATCGCGCGCTGCCGCAGCTTCTTGGGGAAGAACGGTTCGGCAGCGCGCAGCAGCATGTCGATGCCGGTGAAGAAGGCGAACAGCGCGCGGCTCTGGTGCGGCGCGCGCGCGGTGCGGCCGATCAGCTTGGGATCCTGCAGGAAAAGTTCGCGGATATCGATCTCGCCAAGATTCTGCGCACGCGGCTTTTTCGCAGTCAGCACCATCAATGGCACGATGGTGGCGCGGGCCCAATACGACATCTTGTTGAGGTGAAACGGAAACCAGAACGGCAGAAACATGATCTCGACCGGCAGCACCGGCACGCTCTTCCAGGTCAGCACACCGAACATCGACAGCATGAAGCGCGTGAACACGTTGCTATGGATCGCTCCGCCGCGCGAACGGATCGCCTCGCGCGCTTTCGCCATATAGGGCTCGTTGGGATCGACGCCCATCATCTTCAGCGCGAAGTATGCTTTCACGCTGGCGCTCATGTCGAACGGGCCGTCCTGCACCAGCGCCCAGCCGCCATGCGTGCCCTGGGTGCGGCGAATGTAGTTGCCGATCTTGCGCTCCAGCTCGTGATCGACGGGCTCGGCGAGATAGTGACGCAGCAGAGCGTATTCGGAGGGGATCGTGACGTCCGCCTCAAGCTCGAACACCCAGTGGCCGTCAGGCTGGCGGAATCCGAGCAGGCCCTGCCGCGCCGCGTCGATGCTGCTTTCCAGCGCCGCATTCGAAACGGTGGCCTCCGCATGATCGGACTGCATCTGGTTCGGCATGATGTGTACTCGTCGTGAACTAGTGGTTACGCCTGCGACATCGCCAGAACGAGATCGGCGGCGCGGTCGCCGGAGCGCACCGAGCCCTCGATGGTCGCCGGCAGCCCGGTGTCGGTCCAGTCGCCGGCGAGGAACAGGTTCTTGAACGCTGTCACCGGACCCGGCCGCAGCGCGTTCTGCTCGGGCGTGGCTTCGAAGGTGGCGCGGCGCTCGCGCACGATCTGCCACGGCGGCAGCTCGGCGGTAATGCCGGCGGTCTTGCAGATATCGTCCCAGATCGCCTGCGCCAATTGTTCGCGCGGCATGTCGATCAGCCGGTCAGCGCCGGAGATGGTGATCGAGAGCCGCTGCGGAAACGCGAACAGCCATTCGATCAGGCCGCCGACCACGCCGGTGAGATCCGGCAGGCCGGCCGGCGGGTCAAAACGGAAATGCGCGTTGACGATGGCGCGGAATTTGGTCGGCGCCGTCAGCCCAGGCAGCATCGACATCGCCGCGCGCGGCGGCACGGCCATCACCACGACGTCGTCGGGGCCGAGGGTCACCACGTCGTCGGCGCCGAAGTTCAGTTCGCCGGCGCGACCGCCGTTGTTCGTGAAGCCGCGCAGTTCATGTCCGAAATGGATACCTGCGCCTTTGCTGCGCAGCAGCTCGATCGCGGGTTCGACCAGCACGGCGCTCAGGCCATCGCGCGCAATCAGCGGCCGGCAGGCGTGGCCGCCGGCGAGCAGCGTCTCACGCACGATCGCGCCGGCGAGACCGGCCGAGCCTTCCGGCGGATCGACATTGAGCGCGGCGAGCAGCAACGGCTGCACCAGCCGGTCGTACAGTACGCCCTTGCACGGGATGACGTCGCCAACCAGCTGGCTCGGCTTCGCCCAGATCAGCGGCGCCAATGCCAGATAGTCTTTGATACTGGTATCCGGTACGCGGCGCGTCTTGTCGAACAACCAGGTCGGAATGCGACCATTGCCGAGGTCGAGCTGCCAGCGTTTTCCGGTCTTCAGATCGAAGAAGGGAAACTGCGCGCGCGCAGGACCGACCAGGCCGGCCTCGGTGCCGATCGACTTCGCATAGGCGATGGCGTGGTGGTTGCCCGACAGCAGCAGATGGTTGCCGTTGTCGATCACCAGCTGGGTCTGCGCGTCGAAATAAGAGCGGCAGCGGCCGCCGGCCTGCTGCGTGGCCTCATGGACATGCACCTGGAAGCCGGCATTGGCTAACCTGACGGCGGCAGCGAGGCCGGAAATTCCGGCGCCGATGATGTGAGCAGTCTTGGTAGGAGGAGTCTTGGTCATCACACGATGCCGTATTGCAGCAGGATCGCGATTTTCGACGCGCGGCCGAGGCGGACCGGATCGCGCGGCAGCGCGAAGCCACGCTCAACCAGCAGTTCGAGAATCTTGCGATAGTATTTCGACATGATGCGCGGCGCCTTCACGGTGCTTCGGCGGTTGCGCGACATGATCTCGTCGGCCTTGTCGTAATGCGCGCGGGCGCGCTTCACGAGGGGAGCCGCGACCTTCGGCACCGCCGGGCTGGCGATCACGGTGTCCGGGTCGCTCGAGGTGATGCCGGCGTGAAACAACAGTTCGCGCGGCAGATAGAGACGGCCGATATCGGCGTCCTCGTCGATGTCGCGCAGGATGTTGGTGAGCTGCAGCGCGCGGCCGAGGTGGTGCGCCAGCAGGATGCCGTCGTCGTCCGGCAGGCCGAATATCTTGACCGACAGCCGGCCGACGGCGCTGGCGACGCGGTCGCAGTACAGATCGAGCGTGGCCTCGTCCGGCGCGCGGATATCGGCCGGCACGTCCATCTCCATGCCGTCGATGACGGCGATGAAATCCTCGCGGCGCATGCCGAATTGCGCGATCGGCGCCGCGTAGGATTGCACCCGCGCCGGTGGATTTCCGGCATAGAGCGCGTCGATATCCTCGCGCCACTGCTGCAGGGCTTCGAGGCGCTCATCGCGCGGACCGTCGGAATCGGCGATGTCGTCGACCTGGCGGCAGAAACTGTAGACCTGGAACATGGCGTCGCGCTGCGCGCGCGGCAGAATCCGCATCGCGGCATAGAACGAGCTGCCGACCGCGATCCCCTGGGCCTCGTCGCGGGCCTCTTCGATATTCGGTGCGCTGTTCATGGGATCAAGCGCCCGGTGTCGAGCGCGACAGCGGCGCGCCGCCGGTGGCGCGGCGCCACAACCCGCCGAACAGCCCGCTGAGGCCAAAGCTGACCAGTTGCATCTTCGACAAATGGACACGCTCGCTGAGCGGATCGCGCAGTTTCAGCAATTTCAGGATTTCGCGGGCATAGGTGTCGATCACCGCGACCTCGCAGCCGAGCCGGATATCGGCGACCTGCACCGTCAATACATCGCTTTCGCGCAGCAGCGTGTCGGTCTTGTCGGCGAGCTCACGGATGCAGGCCAGCAGAGCAGGCGAGGCCGTGCGCTGACCCAGCTCAGCCCGCGTCGCGCCGAAGCGGGCCAGCGTGTCGTCGGGAATGTAGACGCGGTCGAGCTCGCGGAAATCCTCGCCGCAATCCTGCAGATGGTTGTTGATCTGTAGAGCCGCACACAGCGCGTCAGAGGCCGGCCAGGTGGCCCTGCTCTCGCCGTGCACGTCCAGCATGAAGCGGCCGACCGGCATCGCCGAATACGAACAATAATGGATCAACTCATCCCAATTGCCGTAGCGACGGCGGTTGACGTCCATCCGGAACGCGGTGAGCACGTCCTGGGCATGGCGCGGCGCCATGCCGCGCTCGGCCAGAGCGGCGCGCAGTACCACGCCCTCGCGCTGGGCATCGCTTTGCCCCAGCAGATTGGCTTCCAGCTCATCGAGCAGCGCGAGCTTGGCCGCAGCATCCAGCGTGGCGTGGTCGGCAATGTCGTCGGCCGTGCGGACGAAATTGTAGAAGGAAAGAATCAGCGCCCGGTGGCGCGGATGGATGATCCACGACGCCACCGGGAAATTCTCGTCCTTGTGGGTTTTGCCCGATCGCAGGTCGCTCGCAGGGGTCATTCAAAAAGGGCTACATTGGTGACAAACAGGGATGGCCCGCCCATCGCCCACCTGAATTCGGCGGGCTGGTCGGTCGCGAGCCCCCATATAGGGGAAATCGCCCGGCTAAACCAATGCCAAATGCCCGGATACGGCTGCCCACCCCGAGGCCCTGCGCGACAAGGCCGGCCCGCGGCAGACCGCCGGGCCGGTCCGATCGCGCAGCCGGCTTACTGGCCGTGGCTGATCAGCACGTTGCCGCAGGCCTTGGTCAGCTTCGGGCGGTTTTCCTTCAGGCAGGACAGGATCGTGAGATCGCCCTGATCCATCAGGGGGCGGCAAAAACGCTGCACGTCGCGCGTACAGGCCTTCTGTTCGGCCTCCGTACCACTGCGCTGCTGCGCCAACGCGCCCGTCGTCGCGGACACGGAAAGCACGGACAGAACCAAGAGAAATCTACGCATTGTCTTCCTTCAGGGTGGGGACAGATTCAGCTCGTCAGCTATTTAGCATAACGCTGCGTTGTCGCATCGAGGGGGACGGCATATCTTCAGGCTCCGCAGCAGATTGGCAAAAATGGATGCAATCCGGACACAGCGCCGACCGAACCGAGACACCTGACAAATGCGGCAAAAACGCGCCGCCTCGCTGAATAAAGCTCGACCGACAGACAGGTTCCGGGGCTGTGAACTTGCGCCGCACGCTGCTGCAAAATCTTACCCGCGGGAGGTGACGGGGTACTTCTGGCTCAAGGCGGTGAAATCTAATTAAGTTGAACCTTACGGAACGCAGCAATACCAATTCGACGCGGCCGCGCCGGAGGCGCATGGGTAGGGAAGACGATATGAAACGATCTGCTCTGTTTTTTTCACGTTTGGCGGTCAAGGGCGCCGGTATCGGCGCCATGCTGATGCTGTCGGTCTCGGCCGGCCAGGCACAGTCCGGCCCGTTTGCCGGGTTCGACGGCTCCTGGAACGGCAGCGGCACGGTCACCCTGTCGGATGGCTCGTCGGAACGGATCCGCTGCCGGGCGACCTACCGGATCAATGGCGGCAACGCCCTGTCGCAAACCCTGCGCTGCGCCAGCGACAGCTATAAGTTCGATCTCTCCAGCAACGTGACCAGCCAAGGCGACAACGTCTCGGGCAACTGGAGCGAAGCTAGCCGCGGCATCAACGGCAACCTCAACGGCCGCGCCGGCGGAGGCCAGATCGACGTGTTCGTCGAAGCCGCGGGCTTCGCCGCCAGCATCACGCTGACGACGCGCGGCAACCGGCAGTCGGTATCTATCAATTCCAAGGGTGAAATCCGCGACGTGCGGATCAACATGGTCAAGGGCTGAGGCGACCGCGCCACCGGCCACGCTCTCCCGCTGCCATCGCCCCGGATTGACCGGTCGATGACAGCCGGGTTTGTGCGCCTTGGACCCCGCCCTACTCCGCCGGCTTGGTCAGTGTCGATCGGCCGGTCAGCTTCTGTTGCAACTGGATCAGCCACATCGAGGTCGGGCGCAGGATGAACAAGTCCGCGACCAGGGCTGCGACCATCGAGAAGGCCGACAGCCAGCCGAACAGCCGCAGCGACGGCAGGTCGGAGAACACCGTGACGATCAGGCCGCAGGCCAGCACTACCGTGGTCAGGATCAGTGCCGGGCCGACCAGCACCGTGGCGCGCTCCACCGCGACAGCGGGATCGGTCCCCGGCGTATCCTCCAGCCGCAAGCGGTTGAGGAAGTGGATGGTGGCGCTGAGGCCGAGGCCGAACGACACCGTGAGCGCCACCACGCTAGCGAATTGCAGCCCCTCTCCCAGCAGCCACAGCACGAAGCCGGACAGCACCACCGGGAAGATGCCCGGCAGAATGCACGCCAGCCCGACCACCCAGGAGCGGAAGGCGAGCCCGATGAACACCGCGACCAGCACGAATTCGATGGTCAGGCCGTGGTTGAGCTTCTCGATCATGCTGGCCGAATTGCGTGCCGCGATCGCCGACAGACCCGTGACCGCGATCTCGTAGCCGGGATGCCTGGCGCGGACGTCCTGCAAAAGGCCGTCGAGCTTGTCGACTACCGGCAGGATCTGGCTGGAATCCAGATCCGCGACGCGGCCGGATACCACGACCGCGGTCTTGTCCGCGGAGATGAAGCGGCGTGCCAGATGCTCGGGAATAACGTCGACATATTCCTTCAGCGTGCCGACGTCCGTGGCACCGGCTTTTTCGGCGAGCCAGCGGCGCAGCGTCTCGATCGACCAGACGTTGCCGACGCCGGCCGACTTCTCGACCAGCGAATGCACGTCGGCAATGGTCGCCAGCGTCTCTGGCGAATACAGGTCCTGGCCCTTGGGGAATTCGATCAGCACGTCGATCGGATTGGCGCCGGTCAGCTTGGCATCTAACCGGCTCGAGGCGGCGACCGCCTGCTCCTTGTCAGGTACCTGGTCGGCGAGGCGATAGCGCGGCTCCAGATTGGCGTAGACGATGCCGAGGCCGACGACGACCACCACCGAAATCAGGCTGAACAGGCCGGGACGGCCGACCATCCGCACCGCGATCCAGTAGCAGAAATCGCGCAGCGCCTTGACGCCGGAATCCGCCTTCTGGAACTTGGCGGCGAACTTCTCCTCGTTGCGCACCAGCAGCACGCCGAACACCGGCACCAGCGACAGCACCGCGACCAGCGCAATGATGGTGGCGGCCAGGCCGGCCTCGCCGAAGGCGCGGATCAGGTCGGAATCGGAGAATTGCAGCGCCAGAAACGAGATGCCTGCGGTGGCGTGGGTCAGCACGCAAGCGGGCCCGACAACGAGCACCGCGTTCTTGAATGCGGAGTACTTGTCCTCGCCGGCGATCAGCCGGTCACGCGCCGCGAAGGTGAGCTGCATGGAGTCGGCGAAGCTGATCACCATGATCAGCGGCGTCATCACGTTGAGGAACATGTTGAGGCTGAAGCCGGCCCAGCCGAGCGCGCCCAGTGCCAGCAGAATCGCCAGCAGCGGCGGGAACGCCGCCACGATCATGAACGACACTTTGCGGAAAAAGATGATCGCGATGATGCAGCCGGCGAGGATGCCGGCGACGTTGTAGATCAACCCGTCGCGTTCTACGGCGTTGCGGATCTCGAGCTGCATTACCGGCACGCCGGAGAGCTGCTTGGTCAGGTTGGAGTCGGCGAGATCGTCGTTCATGATCTTGCGGATCTCGCCGACGACCTTGGTGAGCTTGTTGTTGCTGACGACCTCGGGATCGAGCGACAGCACCACCAGCGCCAGCGTGCCGTCTTCGGACAACAGCTTGCCGCGGATCAGTTCGTTGGTCTTCACGGTTTCGATGAACTGGTCGTAGGCCGCGCCTTCGGGCAGCTCGGCGGGAAACAATGCCGCCGGCAGCTTGCCCGGCGCCGGCGTCTGCCGGGCGGAGAATAGCGAGATCAGTCCGCGGGTGCCGTCGACCAGCTGCAAATCGGTGACGAGGTCGCGGATCTTTTCGAGATTCTCGCGGGCCAGCAGCGTCTTGCCTTCGACGACCACCAGCACGTCGAACTCGCTCGACGGGAAGCGCTTCGTCACTTCCTCATACTGCCGATACTCCTTGGAGTCGGAGCGGAACAGCTGGCTCAGCGAATCGTCGATCTTGATGCGCTGGATGCCGAAGATCGCGCCGATCACCAGCGCCAGCAGGATCAGGCAGGACACGACCGGCGCCTTGACGGCGATCAGGCCAAGTCGCTCGAGGCCGAAGGCGATGCTGACGGGTCCTTTCCCAAGCTTTGCAATATCGGCGTCGTGCGAACTCTTGTCGTGCATCGTCTGTCCAGTTCTGTCGAAGGCGGCTCGCGTCGCACACCTCCGGGGCATCAATGAGGCGGCGTTCAACAGGACCGAACAGGCCTAACTGTTGAAAACATGGGCAAATTCCATCGGGAACTGGTGTAGCAGGTGAGTGTGACACCTCGCAAGGCGGTGGCGAGGCACGTCATGTCGGCATCGTGCCGAGTGCGCGCAGCCCACTCTCATCCTTCAACGCAACGCCGGTGACGCCGCGGGACAGGCCCTCGCGCACCAGCCACGCGATCTTGGTAGCGGCTTCGTCGTAGCGCAGACCGGCGGACTGGATGTTGGACACGCAATTGCGTCGCTCGTCGGTCAGGCCCGGTGTCGGACCCAGCGTGAGGTAGGCGCCGAGGCTGTGCGGCGACGATAGCCCCGGTCGCTCGCCGATCAGCAGCACGGTCATCCGCGCCTGCAGAAGCGCGCCGATCTCGTCCCCGAGTGCCACGCGGGCGCCGCAAGCGATCACCACCGGACCGATCCGCAATCCCGCGAGCTTTGGCAGCAAGGTTCCGATCAGCTCCGCAACATGCGCGTTGGCGGCCGCCGGCGACAGGCCGTCTCCGACCATCAAGGCGATGTCGCAGGGCGCGGCGTCGCGTGCCGCAAGTTGAATTTGCGATGCTTCATCGAGCTTGCGGCCGAGATCGGGGCGCTTGAGGTAGTCGGCACGCGCCAACGCCTGGCTCAAAACCACCACCGTCTCCAGCCCGAGCGCGACCAGAGCATGGGCGATCGCCTCCGTGTCGAACGACGAATGAACGGCATCGCGCGCGCGGGCATGGTCCAGCGTGAAGTCGAGCAGCGCCCGTGTCGTCAGGCTGGCACCGCTACGGCCCAGCCCGATCCGCGCCGGCGTCAGCGCTTTCAGGTCGGCCACCGTCCGCCGAAGCGGACGGGGCGTATTGTCGTCGGCCACGCCGGCCATTATTCGGCCGGAACCGCGTCCGGCAGCTTCATTGAATAATACGATGCGCTGGTGGTGCCCTGCGAGGCATCGCGCGAGAACATGATGAGGTGCTGCGCGACCATGATCGAGGAGATCAGATATTCGATCTCGCCGCGCTTCAGGCGACGGAAGGCGAACTTCCAGAACGCCGCCTTGTAGTCGCCGAGCACGCCGACCTTCCAGAAGATGTTACGCAACATGATCAGACCCATCCGGATATTCTTCCAGGACATCTGCTCTTTGGTGCGCGGCATGATGCGGTTCGGATAGGTGTGGGTGATCTGGTACTCGTACCGATCGAGCAGCTTCTGCGGCTGATAGGCCGCGCCCATGCAGGCGCGCCACGAACTGACCACGTCATGATACGGCAGCAGGAACTCGACGTTGGAATCGCGGCCCTCCTCCTCGTTGAGGCGGTCGGCCTTCTTCAGTCGGTCCCACAACGGCGTCTGCGGCAATGCCTGCAGCAGGTTGATGGTGAGCAGCGGGATCTGCGAGGCATCGACGAAGTCGAGCAGCGACTGGCCGGTTTCCGGACGGTCGGTGTCAAGGCCGAGAATGATGCCCGACACCACTTCCATGCCGAACGAGTTCAGCACTTCGATCGATTCCATGATCGGCAGGACCATGTTGTGGTCCTTCTTCATTGCCTTCAATGCCACCGGATCGGGCGTCTCGATGCCGCAGAAGATGGTGCCGAACAGCGAATCGCGCATCAAGGCGAGGATTTCCGGGCGCTTGGCGATGTTCAGCGTGGCTTCGCAGGACAGCCGCAGCACGTAGCCGGTCTTCTTCTGCCATTCGACAAGATGCGGCAGCAGGTCGAGCGCGGCCTTGCGGTTGCCGATGAAATTATCATCGACGAAATAGACCGAGCCCATGATGCCGCATTCGAGCAGCTTGTCGAGTTCCGCGGTGATCTGCTGCGGCGACTTCAGCCGCGGATTGCGGCCATAGAGGCCGGGGATGTCGCAGAACTCGCACTGATACGGACAGCCCGAGGAATACTGGATCGAGCCCAGGAAGTAGCGCGGGATCTCGGCCAGCTCATAGGCCGGGATTGGAAACTTGGTCATGTCGAGGCGTTCGTCGGTCTTCAGAACGACCTGACAATCCGGCCTTGTGACATCGGCGGCCAGAATGTCGATCAGCCGATCGGTGGCGTCGCCGAGTTCGCCGCAATGCAGATAATCGAATGCCGGATAGTATTCCGGGCACGACGACACCGACGGACCGCCGATCGCCACCGCCAGGTCATGGGCGTGGGCGCGGTGGCAGATGTCGTTCATCTGGCTGCGCTGGATGTGCATGCCGCTGACGAACACGGCTTCGGCCCAGCGGAAATCCTCGTCGGTCGCGACGCGGATGTTCTCGTCGATGAAGCGAACGTCCCAGTCCTCGGGCATGTAGGCAGCGATCAGCAACAGCCCCTGCGGCGGCATGAACGCCTGCACGCCGTCGGTGAGAGGGTAGGCATATTCGAACGTGCCGAATGAAGATGTGTATCGCGGAAAGACACACAATATGCGCCGTGCCGTCTGCCTGCCCTCAGCTCGCATCAATTTTCCTTTGTGGATTCGCCGGATGCCCCCCGCTGGTCATACTCGGCGCAGGGACTAATGTCTTAAGGTTCAAGCGGTTCCACTCCCGCCGGGTAAAAGCCGATCTAATCATGGTGCTTAAGGCTGGGCTACAAATTCTTCAAGATTGTGGCGTGCTTTGACGATTAGGTGACAGCAGGCGCATGACGCGGCGATGACATCAGGCGATCAGCCGTGCCAGCTCCGGCAGCAGGCCGTCATGGCCGTCGATGCGGAAATCCCTGTCCGTCAGGCCGGCGCGCACCAGCCAGTCGTCGAATTCCGGCGCCCGCTTCAATCCGAACAGATCACGGACATAGAGCGCGTCGTGGAACGACGTCGACTGATAATTCAGCATCACGTCGTCGGCGCCGGGCACGCCCATGATGAAAGTCACGCCAGCCGCTGCCAGTAGCGTCAGAAGATTGTCCATGTCGTCCTGGTCGGCCTCGGCATGGTTGGTGTAACAGACGTCGATGCCGAGCGGCAGGCCGAGCAGCTTGCCGCAGCAATGATCCTCCAGCCCGGCGCGGATAATCTCCTTGCCGTCATAGAGATATTCCGGGCCGATGAAGCCGACCACGCTGTTGACCAGCAGGGGATTAAAGGCGCGGGCCACGGCATAGGCGCGCGCCTCCAGCGTCTGCTGGTCGACGCCGTGATGGGCATTGGCGGATAGCGCACTGCCCTGCCCGGTCTCGAAATACATCACATTGTCGCCCACGGTGCCGCGCTTCAGCGAAAGCCCGGCCTGATGCGCCTCCTTCAGGATGGCCAGATCGATGCCGAAACTCTTGTTGGCGGCTTGGGTGCCCGCAATCGACTGGAACACGAGATCGACGGGAAAGCCCTGGTCGATAAGATCGAGCGAGGTCGTGACATGAGCCAGCACGCAGCTCTGCGTCGGGATCTGCAGCTTGCCGATGACCTCGTCGAGCAGCCGCACCAGGCCGCCCAGCACCGCGGGATCGTCGCTCGCAGGGTTGATGCCGATGCAGGCATCGCCGGCGCCGAGCATCAGGCCATCGAGCACCGAAGCGGTGATGCCGCGAATATCGTCGAACGGATGGTTGGGCTGCAGCCGCACACTCATCCGGCCGCGCAGGCCGATGGTGTTGCGGAAGCGGGTGATCACCTCGCATTTCTTCGCCACCAGGATCAGGTCCTGGTTGCGCATCAGCTTGGAGACCGCGGCGGCCATTTCCGGCGTGATGCCCGGCGCGAGCCGCCGCAGAACCTGCGGCGTCGCGGCCTCCGACAGCAGCCAGTCGCGCAAGCCGCCGACGGTCAGCGACGCAATCGGGGCAAAGGCCGGGGCGTCATGGCTGTCGATGATCAGCCGCGTGACCTCATCGTCCTCGTAAGGCACGACGGTCTCCTGCAGGAATTGCGACAGCGGCACGTTCGCCAGCGCCATGCGGGCGGCGATCATCTGCTCGGCGCTGTCGGCGGCGACGCCGGCCAGCCGGTCGCCGGAGCGCGGCGGCGTCGCCTTGGCCATCAGGTCGCGCAGGTCGGCAAAGACATGGGTCTGCGCGGCGATGGCGTGGCGATAGATCATGGCAAACTCCGGGGCCGGCTGCTCCCGAACGTTTCGGGAGGCCGGCCACGGCGCAGACTAGCATGGAAGCCGCGTTACGCAGCCTTGACGGTGGCGAGGAACTTGTCGACCTCCCCGCGCAACTGCTCGGACTGGCGTGACAATTCGGACGCCGAAGCCAGCACCTGCGAGGCGGCGGCACCGGTTTCACCGGCAGACGCCGTGATGCCGGCGATATTGGACGACACCGTACTGGTGCCGCGCGACACTTGCTGGACGCTGCGCGAGATCTCGTTGGTCGCGGCGCCCTGCTGCTCGACCGCAGCCGAGATGGCGGTGGAGATCTCGCTCAGCGCACCGATGACCTTGGTGATGGTACCGATCGCCGCGACCGATTCCGTGGTCGAGCTCTGGATGTCGCCGACCTGTTCGGCGATCTCCGCCGTCGCCTTGGCGGTCTGTTCGGCCAGCGACTTGACCTCCTGTGCCACGACCGCAAAGCCGCGGCCGGCCTCGCCGGCGCGTGCCGCTTCGATGGTCGCGTTCAGCGCCAGCAAATTGGTCTGCGCCGCGATGTTGTTGATCAGTTCGACCACCGTTCCGATCTTCTGAGCGCCTTCGGCGAGCCGGTTCATCTTCACCGCGGTTTCATCCGCATCGCGCACGGCGGCACTTGCAATCCGCGAGGATTCATTGACCTGACGGGAAATCTCGCTGATCGAGCTGGTGAGTTCTTCCGTCGCCACTGCGACCGCCTGCACGCTCGACGACGCTTCGCGCGATGCGTTATCGACCACCTGCGACTGCGCCGTCGCCGTGCTCGCCGAAGAGGTGAGCATCTGCGCCGCGGTCTGCAATTCGGTGGAGGCCGACGCCACGATCCCAACCACGCCGCCCACGGTTCGTTCGAAATCCACGGCCAGGCGATCCAGCATCTCGCGACGTTCGCGGCGACCTCCCTCGACATAGACCGAGATCGCCAGATCCATGTCGAGCATCGCAGCCTTGATAATCGCGGTCTGGAACGCCGCGCGTTTCTTCTTCGCGCTGGAGTCGAACCTGCCGAATGGCATCTTGGTGGCGATGGCGTGCACCAGCCCGGCTGCCAGCGCGTTATAGCCGCCGATGTACCAGCGCGGCTCGAGCCCGAGCTTGTTGTGAACCTCGCCGATCTTGGTGACCGACGCAGAGTACGTATCGTCGAACCGCGCATCCAGGATCACCGACCAGTGCTGGATCTGCATCTTCTTGGCGTGCATCATGTGATCACGGCTCTTGAAGAATTTCGCGGTGTCGGAAAACTTTCCGATGTGATCGTAGAAGGCGTCGAGCACCCCGGGAAGTTCGCCGAGCACAAACGTCTTGGCTTCACGCAGGGCCGCCATGGTCTCCTGGTCGATCAGATTGAAACGAAGGCGCTCAGACAGTGAATTATTGCTGCTCATGGGAGCTCCTGTGTCAATCGCAGGCTTGAAGCGGTATTCAGCTGCGTTTATCTCGGTGCGGATCCCTCCATCGAGAGGGCGGTGAACGCGGCCAGGACATCAGGATTTTTTCGCTAGCCTGAGTTTGATATCCGCACGACAACAATGTCGCGGCATAGTTAAATTAGGGTCTCTGCGGCAAACCGTAATTTTACGGAAGGTGGCCCGGCGGCGACGCCGGTGCGCGCTTTTACTAGATTCCGTTACCGGCCGCGAAGCCGGACGACCACGCCCACTGAAAATTAAATCCGCCGAGATGGCCGGTGACATCGACGACTTCGCCGATGAAGTACAATCCCGGCACCAATTTCGATTCGAACGTCTTCGAGGATAGTTCGGTGGTATCGACGCCGCCGAGCGTGACTTCAGCCGTGCGATACCCCTCGGTACCGTTCGGGCGCACCCGCCATTCCTTGACCGCCGCCGTCGCTGCCGCGAGAAACTTGTCGGAATAGTCCGCCAGCCGCGGCGGGCCGGCCACGCGCTCCGACGCCATCTGCGCCAGTCGCTTCGGCAGCAGCTCGGTCAGTACCGTCGCCAGCTCCTGGCGCGGCCGTTCGCGGCGCGCCTGCTTCAGCCCGGCCAGCACATCGACATCCGGCGCCATGTCGATCATGACGTCCTGGCCGTCGCGCCAGTACGACGAGATCTGCAGCACCGCGGGCCCGCTCAGCCCGCGATGGGTGAACAGCAGAGCCTCCTCGAAGCGCGCCTTGCCGGTGCTGACCGCGGCATCTACCGCCAGCCCCGCCAGCTCCTTGAACTGCGCGAGTTGGCCGACGTCGAAGGTCAGCGGGACGAGGCCAGCGCGCGGCGGCACCATCTTGTGGCCGAATTGCTGCGCCGTCTTGTAGCCGAACGCGCTGGCGCCCATTTTCGGAATCGACGGCCCACCGGTGGCGACCACCAGCGAGCGGCTGCGATACTCGCCCTGGTCGGTCCCGACGACGAAGCCGGATTCGTTCTTCGACACGCCGAGGATCTGGACGCCGAGCCGCATCTGCGCGTCGCCGCGCCGGCTTTCCGACAGCAGCATGTCGATGATCTGCTGCGCCGAGCCGTCGCAGAACAATTGGCCTTTCGTCTTCTCGTGATAGGCGATGCGATACTTGTCGACCAGCGCGATGAAATCCTGTTGGGTGTAGCTCTTCAGCGCCGATTTGCAGAACTGCGGATTGTTCGACAGGAAATTCGCCGGCGAGGTGTGCAAATTGGTGAAATTGCAGCGGCCGCCGCCGGAGATGCGGATCTTTTCGCCGGGCGCCCTCGCCTGCTCCAGCAGCAGCACCGAACGGCCGCGCTGGGAGGCTGTACCGGCGCACATCAAGCCTGCAGCGCCGGCGCCGAGGATGATGACGTCATAGGTGTTGAACGTGCGGGGCGTGCTCATTCGACCAGCAATACGTCGACGCCGACGGCGAGCTTCTGCTTGCGCGCGCCGATGATGACGCCATCGACCGGCGACACGTCGGAGAAGTCACGGGCGACAGCGAGGATGATGTGGTCGTTCTCCACCAGAATGTCGTTGGTCGGGTCGAAGCCGACCCAGCCGAGTTGCTTGCCGCACCACACCGAAGCCCAGGCATGCGTGGCGTCGGCGCCCTGCAGCCGCGGCTGCCCCGGTGGCGGGATGGTGCGCAGATAGCCGGAGACATAGGCCGCCGGCAGGCCGAGCCCGCGCAGGCCGGAGATCATGATGTGGGCGAAGTCCTGGCAGACGCCGTGGCGCTTTTCCAGCACCTCCTGCAGCGGGGTGGAAATCACTGTGGCCTTCGGATCATATCTGAACTCGGTTCGAATGCGGTGCATCAGGTCGATCGTCGCTTCCAGCATGCCGCGGCCCGGCGTGAAACTCACCGCGGCATAGGCGGTAACATCGGCCAGCAGCGGCACCAGCGGGCTGGCAAAGACATAGCCGATCGGCGACGCCGCACCAAGATCGGCCGATTTATACGACGCCTCGCGCACGTTCTCCCACGCCGGACTGTCGTCGCTGCGGACAGGCACCGTGCGCTCGACATAGACGCGGGAGCGGCTGTCGATCCGCAGCGTGCGGTGCGGGGTCTCGATTAGCACGGTCTCGGTCGCGGTGCCGAAAAAATCGGTGCGCGTCGTGCGGCTCGCCGGGGTCGGCTTGATCTCGACATGGTGCGAGACCAGATGCTGGCCCGGGCTGGTTATTGGCTCCAGCCGCAGCGAGCAGCGCGCGAAGCTGACCGGGCTTTCGTAATTGTAGGTGGTGACGTGGCGAATATCGTAGATCACGCCAGCCCCGTCAGTTTTTCCGGCCGCGTCGCGCTGGAGGCGTGCGGGAAATAATGCGAGCCGATCGCGCTGGAAAGACTGAGCAGGTCCTGCTCCAGCACGAATAGCGATTTGGTATTCAGCTCCGAGGCTTCCCCGGTGGTGAGCGATGTCTGCAGCGCCATCGCCAGCCGCTGCGGACGCTCCATCAGACCGTCCTCTTTCAGCGCCGGGAGATTGGCGATGTGATCGTTGAGCGCCGACACCTGGAACGCGACCGAGCGCGGATTATAGGGGTCGAGCATCACGAGATCGCGCACCGGCGCCAGCAACGGGCCGACCAGATAGCGCGAGCGGTAGGTGATCTGGCAATCCACCAGCGTCAAAAGAATATCGAGATCGTCGGCGCTGGCTTCGTCATAGGCAAACTGCCGGGCAAAGCGCGTGGTGTTGATGGCGCGTTCGGCGCGGCGGCCCATCTCGAGAAAACGCCAGCCGGCGGCGCGGTTCATATTTTCCTGCGCCAGACCGGCGAAGCTCGCCAGCTCCTGCAATGTGAGTTCGGCGGCGCTGACCACGCCGTCATCGTCCTCGACCTCCTTGCCGAGCCGGTCGGCCATCTCTGTGATGACCTGCCAGGCGTCCGGCGACAGCCGTTCGCGCAGCGACGTCGCGGTGCGTTGCGCTGAGCGCACTAATGACAGCGCGGAGCCGAACTTCTCCTCGCTTTGCAGGGCTTGCGCGGCGACCTTAGCGGGCTGCGAGCGCGCGGTCCCGGAGGTCGCGCCCCAGGCCACCAGCAGGCGCTGGATGCGTTCGACCGAATGCTGCGCCGAGGCGCCGCCCTTGCCGGGGTCGCGCTGCGGCACGCCGAGCGCGCGCACCAGACGCAAGGTCGCCTCGGCGCGCTCCAGGTAGCGGCCGAGCCAGAACAGATTGTCGGCAGCCCGGCTCGGCACCCAGCCCGCAATGCGGCGGATGCGGACGGTCTCGACCGCCGGCAGCAGCGTGGTGGTCGGCACCGCCCGGTCGGCGACGACCCAGACGTCGGCGGCACGGGCACCCGCGCCCATCGATACCGCACGCGCATCGGGCTGGTCGGCGATGCGGCAGAAGCCGCCGGGCATGATGGTCCAGCCTTGCGGCGTGGCGGCGGCGAACACCCGCAGCACGAACGGGCGCGGCGCGAGGCGGCCGTTGTCCCACACCGGCGTGGTCGAGAGCTGCACCAGCTCCTGGCCGACATAATCGATGCCGCGGTTCTGGATCGCGGCGCGCAGCCGGTCGCGATCGGCCGGCGACAAATTGGCGGCGAGCACCGGGCCGGGACCCGGGAAGCCCGGCACCGACTGGCCGTAGGCGCTCTCGATGACGAAGTCGTCGAGCCGGTCCAGCACTTCCTCGCGCGCCGCCTTCTGGCCGCACCACCAGGTCGCGATATGCGGCATCTGCAGCTTTTCGCCGAGCAGCTTTTCGCACAGGCTCGGCATGAAACCGAGCAGCGCGCGCGCTTCCATCACGCCGGTGCCGGGCATGTTGGCGACGACCACGCCGTTCTTGCGGATCACGTCGAGCAGGCCGGGGATGCCGAGCTGCGACGAGGCATCGAGCTCAAGCGGATCGAGCGAATTGGAATCGACGCGGCGCAGCAGCACGTCGAGCCGCTTCAGGCCGGCCACGGTGCGGATGTGGATGCGGTCGCCGGACACCGCGAGATCGTCGCCCTCGACCAGCAGGAAGCCGAGATAGCGCGCCAGCGTGGCGTGTTCGAAATAGGTCTCGCTGAACGGCCCCGGCGTGAGCAGGCCGATGCGCGGCTCGTCGCGGTCGGCGGAGCCGCGCAGATTGTCGCGAAACGCCTCGAAGAACGGCGCCACGCGCTCGACATTCATCGACTTGTAGAGATCGGTGAAGGCGCGCGACAGCACCAGGCGGTTTTCCAGCGCATAGCCCATGCCGGACGGCGCCTGGGTGCGGTCGCCGAGCACCCACCAGCGGCCGTCGGGGCCGCGGCCGAGATCGGCGGCATAGAAATTCAGATAGCGGCCACCGGGGGGGGCCACGCCGCACATCGCGCGCAGATATTCTGCGCTGCCCGCGATCGCCGCCGCCGGCACGGCGCCGTCCGCGACCAGCCGGCCGCGGCCGTACAAATCGGTCAGCACCAGCTCGTGCAGTTGCGCGCGCTGGATCATCGCGACCGAGATCTGCTTCCACTCGGTCTCGTCGATCAAAAGCGGCACATGGCTGAGCGGCCAGACCCGGTCCGCAACGTCGCCCGGCGCCCGGTAGGTGACGCCGGCCTCGCGCAGATGGCGGTCGGCCGAGCCGAAGCGGCGCTCGATATCGGCGGCCGGGAGGTCACCAAAGGCATCGAAGAACCGCGTCCAGACCTCGCGCGGCGTGCCGTCAGCCTTGAGATATTCGTCGGGAATTCCGGGCAGCCGCTCGTAGTCGCGGGTCCACCGCGCAACCTTGCGATGCCCCGGACGGGGTTTTCTCCCCTGGCCGGTCTGTGACGTCATCCCGACTCTCCTGCCAACACGATTGGCACCTCAATGCAGGAGCGGCGTCCTCAAGTCGAGGGTCAAGGGGAATTCAAGTGTGCGTTCGGGCTTCGGCGGGTCCATTTCGCCGGGGGTGTGGCCGATCGCCTCGAAGCGCGCCAGCCGGCGGGCTTCGGCCTCGTAGGAATTGACCGGCTTGGTCTCGTAGCTGCGGCCGCCGGGATGGCCGACATGATAGACGCAGCCGCCCAGCGACCGCCGGTTCCAGGTATCGACGATATCGAACGTCAATGGCGCGTGCACCGGGATCGTCGGATGCAGGCCAGACGCCGGCTGCCAGGCCTTGAAGCGCACTCCCGCCACCGTCTCGCCGGAGCGGCCGGTCTCGGTCATCGGCAAAGCGCGGCCGTTGCAGGTAATCATGTGCCGGCCCGGCACGAAGCCGTTGGCCTTGAGCTGCAGCCGCTCCACGGAGGAGTCGACGTAGCGAACCGTGCCACCGGCCGAGCTTTCCTCGCCCAGCACGTGCCACGGCTCCAGCGCCTGACGGACTTCCAGCGTGACGCCGCCATTGGTGACCTGGCCGAACACCGGGAAGCGGAACTCGAGCTGCGCCTCGTACCATTCCTTCGAGAATTCGTAGCCGGCGTGGCCGAGCTCGGCGAGGATGTCCTGGAAATCCTCCCAGAGATAATGCGGCAGCATGAAGCGGTCATGCAGCGTGGTGCCCCAGCGCGTGAAGCCGCCCTGCTGCGGCTCGCGCCACATCTTTGCGATCAGCGCGCGGATCAGGAGCTGCTGCGCGAGGCTCATCCGAGGATCGGGCGGCATCTCCAGCGCACGGAATTCGACCAGCCCGAGGCGGCCGGTGGTGCCGTCCGGCGAATAGAGCTTGTCGATGCAGATCTCGGAGCGATGGGTGTTGCCGGTGATGTCGACCAGGATGTGCCGGAACAGCCGATCGACCAGCCACAGCGGCGCCTTCACGCCGGGTGGCGGCACCTGCGCCAGCGCGATCTCCAATTCATACAGACCGTCATGACGCGCCTCGTCGATGCGCGGCGCCTGGCTTGTCGGGCCGATGAACATGCCGGAGAACAGATAGGACAGGCAGGGATGGCGCTGCCAGTACAGCACCAGGCTCTTCAACAGATCGGGCCGGCGCAGGAACGGCGAATCCGCGGGCGTGCTGCCGCCGACCACGACGTGGTTGCCGCCGCCGGTGCCAGTGTGGCGGCCATCGACCAGAAAACGGTTGGCGCCGAGCCGCGTGCGCGCGGCGTCTTCATACAGGAACGTCGTGGTGTTGACGGCCTCGCGCCAGGTCGCGGCGGGATGGATGTTGATCTCCAGCACGCCGGGATCGGGCGTCACCTTGATCACCTCGACGCGCGGATCGTAGGGCGGCGGATAGCCCTCGACGTGAACCTGCAGCTGCATCTCTTCGGCGGTCGCTTCCAGCACCGAGACCAGTTCGAGATAGTCCTCCAGCTTCTCCACCGGCGGCATGAAGGCGCACAATATGCCGTCGCGCACCTCGATCGACATCGCGGTCCGCACCGGGCCGCGGTTGCGCCGATCCTGCTGAATCTTGTCGGCCGCAGCTTTCGCCCGCGCGGTCGCCTCGACATCCTCCGCCGACAGATCGCCGCGCGGCTCCATCGGGTCCCGCTCGACGATGTAGGGAAAGTCGTCTTCCGGGACATGCGGCAGGGAGGCGATCGGCAGCCGCAGGCCGAGCGGGGAATCGCCGGGGGTGAGAAACAAATTGCCGCGGCGCAACTGCCAGTGCTCGGAGCGCCAGCGCAGGTCCGGCTCGGCCTCCGCGTTCCAACGCTGGATCGGCAGCACGAAACCCTTCGGCGTGTTCAGCCCCTCGTCGAACACTTTGGCCATCCGCGAGCGCTCTTCGGGATCGGCCAGCTTGGAATCGCTGGGATCGACATTGTGCGGCAGGCCGGCTTCCTTCTGCAGCCAGTGCGAGGGGTCCTCGAACGCCGGAATGATGAAGTCGAGCGGCACGCCGAGGCGCTGCGCGGCGCGCTTGGCGAATTTCTCGGCGTCGCTGACCGCGGCCTTGCGCGGGCCTTCGACGCGCGCGATCAGCGCGTCGTTCTTCCAGATCGGCACGCCGTCTTTCCGCCAGTACAGGCCGAAAGCCCAGCGCGGCAGGCTCTCGCCGGGATACCACTTGCCTTGGCCATAATGCAGCAGGCCTCCGGGCGCAAAGCGCGTGCGCAGACGCCGGATCAGGTCGTCGCCGAGCCCGCGCTTGGTGGGACCCACCGCCGAGATGTTCCACTCCGCGCCTTCGAGATCGTCCATCGACACGAAAGTCGGCTCGCCGCCCATCGTGAGGCGCACGTCGCCGGCGGCCAGATCGGCATCGACCGTTTCGCCCAGCGCATCGAGCTTCTGCCAGGCAGCTTCCGAAAACGGCTTGGTGATGCGCGGCGCCTCGCGGACGCGAGTGACCTTCATCTCGAAGCCGAACTCGACTTCGGCAAAGCCCGCCATGCCGGAGATCGGCGCGGCCGAGCGGAAATGCGGCGTGGCCGCCACCGGGATATGGCCCTCGCCGGTCAACATGCCCGAGGTCGCGTCGAAGCCGATCCAGCCGGCGCCGGGGATATAGACTTCGGCCCAGGCGTGCAGGTCGGTGAAATCGTTCTCGACCTCGCGCGGGCCTTCCAGCGGATCGATGTCGGGGCGCAACTGGATCAGATAGCCGGAGACAAATCGCGCGGCGAGGCCGAGATGGCGCACCGTCTCGATCAGCAGCCAGGCGGAATCTCGGCACGAGCCGGAGCCCAGCGCCAACGTCTCTTCCGGGGTCTGGATGCCCGCTTCCATGCGGATGATGTAGTTGACCTTCTCGCGCAAGCTGGCGTTGAGGTCGACCAGGAAGTTGACCGTGCTCGGCGCTTCCCTGGCGATCTCCTCCATGTACGCTTTGAAGCGCGGGCCCGACGGCGTGGTCGCCAGATAGGGCTCAAGCTCGGACTTCAGATCGTCGGGATAGGCGAACGGGAATTTCTCGGCATAGGGCTCGACGAAGAAGTCGAACGGATTGATGACCGTCATCTCGGCGGTGAAATCGACCTCGATCTTGAGTTCGGTCGCCTTCTCCGGAAACACGAAGCGCGCCAGCCAGTTGCCCTGCGGATCCTGCTGCCAGTTCACGAAATGGTTCGACGGCGTGACCTTCAGCGAATAGGCCGGAATCGGCGTCCGCGTATGCGGCGCCGGCCGCAGCCGGATGGTTTGCGGGCCGAGATCGATCGGACGGTCGTATTTGTAATGCGTGACGTGATGTAGCGCGACGAAGATCGACAATGGGCAACTCCAGCAGCTTTTTTAAGCAGAACATTGCTGGCGGGTTGGATCAAGGCCTAACAATTGGCACGCGCTGCCTGTTGTGGGGGCGTCCATTTGTCGTTCCGGGGCGCGGGCGGCGTCAGCCGAACGCGAACCCGGAACCTCGACATGTTCATCGTCCCATGTCGAGGTTCCGGGTTCGCTCGCGGCTTACGCGCTCGCGCCCCGGAATGACAGTTTGTGGCAATGACAGTTGGTTACATCGTCGCCCCTAACACCCAGGGCGCGAACTCGGCGCCGCCGAAATCAAAACTCTCGCTCTTGGTCGGCGCGCCGGACGCCGTTTTCAGCATCTGCGCGAAGATGCGCTGGCCGCACGCCTCCACGCTCTCGTCGCCGTCGAGGATGGTGCCGCAGTTGATGTCCATGTCGTCTTCCATCCGCCGGAACATCGGCGTGTTGGTCGCGAGCTTGATCGAGGGCGCGGGCTTACAGCCGAACACCGAGCCGCGGCCGGTGGTGAAGCACACCAGATTGGCGCCGCCGGCGACCTGCCCGGTCGCGGCCACCGGGTCGTATCCCGGCGTGTCCATGAACACAAAACCCTTCTTGGTGACGGCCTCGGCGTAGTTCAGCACGTCGACCAGATTGGTCGAGCCGGCCTTGGCCATCGCGCCGAGCGACTTCTCCAGGATCGTGGTGAGGCCGCCGACCTTGTTGCCGGGCGAGGGATTGGCGTTCATCTCGGCACCCTCGCGCTCGCAATAGGCGTCCCACCAGCGCATCAGCCCGACCAGCTTCTCGCCGACCTCGCGCGACACCGCACGGCGCGTGAGAAGATGCTCGGCGCCGTAGGTCTCCGGCGTCTCCGACAGGATCACGGTGCCGCCGTGGCGCACCAGGATGTCGCTCGCCGCCCCCAGCGCCGGATTGGCGGAGATGCCGGAATAGCCGTCGGAGCCGCCGCATTGCAGGGCGACAATCAACTCGCTGGCCGCGACTTCCTCGCGTTTTGCCTTGTTGGAATCTTCCAGCACTTCGCGCACGAAAGCGACGCCGGCCTCGGTGGTCTTGCGGGTGCCGCCGACTTCCTGGATCTGCATTTCGCGCAGGCGGCCGGCGAGCTTCTGCTCCTCCATCAGCCCGCCGATCTGGTTGATCTCGCAGCCCAGCCCCAGCACGATGACATGCGAGAAGTTGACGTGGCGCGCATAGCCGCCGAGCGTCCGGCGCAGCAGCCGCAGCGGCTCGTCCTGCGTCATGCCGCAGCCAGTCTTGTGGGTCAGCGCGACGACGCCGTCGACGTTCGGATAGTTTTCGAGCGGATTGTGGCCGGTGAACGGATTCTTCTTGAACACGTCGGCGACCATCGAGGCGACATGCGCGCTGCAATTCACCGATGTGAGAATGCCGATGTAATTGCGCGTGGCGATGCGGCCGTCGTCGCGGCGGATGCCCATGAAGGACGCCGGCAGATCGAAATTCGGCGTCGGCTTGACATCGACGCCATAGGCATAGTCGCGCGCGAAATCGCCCATGCCCAAATTCTGCGTATGCACGTGCTGGCCGGGCGCGATCGGCTGCGTCGCGAAGCCGATGATCTGGCCGTAGCGGCGCACCTCTTCGCCGACCGCGATCGGCCGGATCGCGACCTTGTGGCCGGCCGGAATCCGCTCCGACGTGACGACACCCGGCGAGACCTCGACGCCCGGCATCAGGCTGGCGCGGGCGATCAGCACGGCGTCGTTGGCATGCAGGCGGATGACGGGAGATGCGGCCATGTTGTTTCCTCGGTTATTTTTGTTTGGAACGAGTCTAGCCCGTAGCCCGGATGGAGCGAAGCGAAATCCGGGGATGCCGGACCTGCTGAAACGCCGCCCCCGGATTTCGTAGAGTTCATCATCGGGCGCGCTTCGCGCGACCCGGTGGCTCCATCCGGGCTACCGATCGACAGACATGCGACATCGCCCCTGTTGTTTGCGGCGCGGGGACGCCGTCGTCTCGTCTTGCATTCCCTGCCCTCTCGAGAGGGCGCGCGGAACGCCGAGTGCCCGATGCACCCATGGTCCAGGCGCCGATGCCGTATTCGGCAAGGGGAATGCGCCCGGAAACTTCCGGATTCACCGGGGTATCACCCGGCGTTCCGCACGCGATGAGGCTCCGGCTTGCTTCGTGCTCTTTCCGGCGGAATGGTCGACGCCCGGAACTGAGGATGCGGCTCGCAGGCCGGTAGGCGTTGCGAACTCTCCGATCCGCGATGCCCCGTTCGGCATCGAGAAACCACACGACTTGGGCCGGCGCGACAGCGTGGTTCGTCAGCGCTTCGATCGATGGTTCACGGCCCTTGTGGGTGCCGCCCAGCCACCAACCTCTGCGCCTGACGCTGTCGCGTCACCGCATCCCGCCCCGCGTATCGTGACGATCGCGAGCCGCCCCTCCCAGTGGAGCGGGACGATACGGATAATAGTCCTGTTAGGGATATTGTCAAGCGACACAATCCGGCGTCCTGAAAAGACTTGGGCGTGCGGCAGACGTCTTGGTATCACACCTGACGGAGGCTATGGGTCCCCGCGTTCGCGGGGACTACTCGCGGAGGCGATGTCGCGCAAATTCGGCTTCGTTGTGTAGCCCGGGCTTGTTACTTAGCCACTACGTTCTTGTAGATCTTGCCGTCCTTCATGATCACAAGAAAGTTCTTCGCCGCGTCCGCCACCAGCGTGAGATCCTTCGTCGGATCGCCATCGACGAGCAGCAGGTCGGCCAGCGCGCCCGCTTCGATCACGCCAAGTTTTCCCGGATAGGGCGAGCGCGGACCTGACAGCGCGAGAAGCTGTCCGTTGTTGTAGGTCGCGATCTGCAATGTTTCGGCCGGCGTATACCACTTGACCACCCGGGCCTCGCGCGCGCTTGCGCACGGTGGCCTCGTCGTCCGCGATGGCGGCAGCGCCGATCCGGTCCGTGTAGCCGAACGCCTCGGGCGCCGCCGGCAATTCGGTCGGCAACCGGAAATCGCCATGGCCGCCGGTCTGGGAAATCAGGGCCCCCGACGGTCAGATGCGCGGGCCGGCCACCACGCCGCTATCGATCGCCTTTTCAGCCCGAAGGACGGGCCGCCGAGATCGCGGACGCTGGTGAAGCCGCGCAGCAGCATGTCGGTTGCCGCCCTGGATGCGACGATATTGACCAAGCCGATGTCGGAGGTGAGCAAGGCAATCTGCGGCAGCGAACTGAACATCAGATGCACATGGGCCGAGAAGGAACGCCTGCTGGTGCGGGCGATGATCCAGCTGTCGCACGACCTCGGCTACCGCGTGGTCGGCGAAGGCGTGGAGACCGCCATTATCCAGCAGTGGCTCTGCGAGATGCAGTGCGACGAGGCGCAGGGCTATTTCATCGCGCGACCGCTCGAGACCGATCAGCTCGAAGCCTGGATGCGGGATGACCGCCGTTCCAAGCTGTCACTGGCGTCGTAACCAGCAGCGCAGCCGCCCGCCGCCCATTCGATTTAATCCGTAAACGCTTGCGATTGAGGCGCCATTGTGTGGCGCTGCCCGGTGAGACGTCGGCCCGCGCGGTCTCGCAGTCCGGAACATGGCAGTCGGCCCGTCACGCCGCGGACGTTTTTTATGCGTATCCTATTACTCTATTAATGGTTGTGGCCTAGCGTGGCAGCTTGATGCGATGGAGATTATTTTGGCTGATATGACGACCGACACGACGATCGAGACGATGACGCTGGGAGACCTGCAGGCGATGCGGCCCGACGATTGCAACCAGCTTCCCTTCGGCGTCATCGGCCTGGATCGCTCCGGCATCGCCAAGCTCTACAACGCTACCGAATCGCGGATGGCAGGGCTGTCACCGGACAAGGTAATCGGCTCGGATTTCTTCGGCGCTGTCGCGCAGTGCATGAACAACTATCTGGTCGCGCAGCGCTTCGAGGACGAGGCGGAACTCGATACGATCATCCCTTACGTGCTGACGCTGCGGATGCGGCCGACGCAGGTGCGGATGCGTCTGCTCGCCAGCCCGTCCGCCCCGTTGCGCTACATTCTCATTGCACGGTGAAGCGATGGCGCAGATCGTAAGCGACGAAGAGAGACTGCTTGAGTTCCTCTATGCAGCGCCGACCGGGCTGGTGGAGATCAATGCGTTGGGAGCGATCATGATGATCAACCCCTATGCGATGAAACACCTGCTGCCGCTGACCGGCGCACGCGATTCCGGCAATCTGTTTGCCATGCTGGAAAACTCCGCGCCGGAATTGCGCAATCTGCTCGATGGCTTTGACGGCGAGCGTGGCACCGTCTGCGACGGTCACCGCATCACGGTCGACATCGGGCGCGATCGCGACGGCCCGGAGCCCAAGGTACTGGCCTGCACGCTGGTCAAGCTGGACCCCGACCGCGCCATTGCCTGCATTTCGGACATCACCCAGCAGGTCGCCCAGGAGCGGCGGCTGAAACAGGCCGAGACCTGGTTCTCGTCGCTGATGAACGACATCAACGACTATGCCGTGCTTTCGATCACCTCCGATGGCTTGGTCGATGCCGTCAATGATTCATGGACGGCGCAGACCGGCGAAGCCCGCGAGCGGGTGCTCGGACAGACGCTCGCCGATATCTTTCCGTCCACCGACGACGACGCTGTCGGCATGGCCGAGCTGCTGCGGGGCTGTGCGCGCGACGGCTGGCATCTCGACGAAATGTCGCATGTGCGGGCCGACGGCTCGCGCTACTGGTGCCAGCGCCTGCTTGCCGCACGCGTCGGCAGCCAAGGCGATCTCGTCGGCTACACCGTGGTGTTGCGCGATATCGCGCGGCCGGCCTATGACACCGGCGACCTGCGCCGCCTGCTGACGCAGGACCATCTGACCGGCGCGGCCAACCGCGCCCGCTTCCAGCATCTGTTCGAGCGCGCGCAGCAGGCCTGGAGTGAACACGGCACGCCGCTGTCGCTGATCATGCTCGACATCGATCATTTCAAACGGGTCAATGATAGCCACGGACATGTTGCCGGCGATATGGTTCTGACGGCCTTTGCCGAAACGATTAGCCAGACGATCCGTCCGAAGGACGTATTTGCGCGTCTTGGCGGCGAAGAGTTCGCGGTGCTGCTGACCGGGACCCTGTCCGACGCCAGCGAGATGGCCGAACGGCTGCGGCTGGCGGTCGCCGCCATGCGGGTGGCGACGCCGCAGGGCGAATTGTCGATCACGGTCAGCCTCGGCTGCGCCACCGCGCGCATTGGCGAGGATTTGCTGCGTGTCGCCGACGCAGCGCTTTACGTCGCCAAACACACCGGCCGCAACCGCGTGCACAAGGCGGCAAGCGCCGTGGCGGCGGCATGAGGGCTCGCCCCGCTCTGGGCTGAAGGGTGTGGATCGGCTCTGCGCGCCCGCTTCAGCCGGGCGCGAACGGCAGGCGCCGGACCAACCGCCAGGGTCCGCCCAGATACTCCCAGACCAGCAATGCCGTGGCGTGGCCGGCGCGGCCGGCGAAGTCTTCACTGAGCGTCACGAACAGATCGCGGGCGATTTCCGTTTTCACCTTGTTCTGCACCGTCACATGCGGCGTCCATTTCTGGGCGTCCTGTCGCGACAACTCGCCTGCCATCGCGGCGATGATCGCTTCGCGCAGGCGCGCCAGCCCCGGTGATCGCAGATTGAAGGCCACGCCGCCGCCCAGAAAGCGCAAGCCGTCGACATCGAGGTCGATCGGCTGGTCCGGTATGGCAACCAGCGGCAGCCGCTCGATCTGCGCGCCGGACAGGCGATGAAACATCGTGAGATGCGCCGACAACACGTTACGCTCGGGCGGAAAATGTTCACGGCGCAGCGCGTCGAGCCAATCGAAACTGGCATCGTCCAGCTCGGCGGTGAGAATGTAGGTCTTGTCGTTCATGGCGACAGATCAGTCGGTCCAGGTTTACTCGTCGAAGCCGACGAACACGGTGGCTTCCTCGACCGATCGGCGCTCGGACACCACCGCATTCGCCGGGAAGCTGTCGTCCGGCCAGCCCAGCGCGATGCTTTTCATGATCACCTGGTCGTCGGCGATGCCCGCGTGTTCGCGCACCACCGGCGACTGCATGATGCCCTGGCTGTTGATGACGCAGCCCAGCCCGCGCGACCAGGCAGCATTGACCAATGCGGTCGCCACCGCGCCGCAATCGAACGGCGTGTCGTCGCTGCCGTCGAGCGCGCGGTCGTAGGTCACGATCACGCACACCGGCGCGTCGAACTGGCGAAAGCCGCGCAGCACCCAGTCCTGCCGCATCTCCTTGTCGTCGCGCGCGATGCCCATGGCGGAGAATAATTGCTTGGCGACGCCGACCTGGCGATCGCGGTGCGGTCCGGCGAAGGCCTGGCCGGTGCGGAATTCGCGCGACTGCGGCACGCCGGCCAGCATCCGCTCGGTATTGCCGGCGCGGATGCGGTCGAGCGGTTCGCCGGTGATGACGTAGAAATTCCACGGCTGGACGTTCATCGACGACGGCGCGCGCATCGCCAAAGCAATGATTTCCTCGATCAGTTTGCGGGGCACCGGATCGGGCTTGTAGCCACGGATCGAGCGGCGGCCGCGAATGACGTCGTCGTAAAGCATGGTGTTTCCCCAGTGAACCGTCTTGTCAGGATCGTCGCGGCTTCGCCGCTCGAACGCAAGGTGGCGACCCGCGCGTCACCCCTGTCGGAAATGACGCGGTAGCCTTTCCGCATGTCGTCCCCGCGAAAGCGGGGACCCATACGCCGTGCAGTGGCCTCGACGCGCGGCAGATCTCGTCAATTATCACAACGACGGAGGCTATGGGTCCCCGCTTTCGCGAGGACGACTCGCGGAGGCGATGTCGCGGAGTTTCAGCGTCGCTGCGTACTGCACCTATTGCGGCGATCCCAGGCCCGCGGCCAGCTCGGCCCAGATCGGCGCCTCCGTCGCGTAATGCGCCTGGCTGGCGGCCAGCGTCATCGGGCCTTCGTCGATGCCCTGGCTCTTCAGCAGCTCACGCACGCGGTCGCTCTTGCCGGCGTTGACGAACAGCTCGGAGAGTTTGGCAATGATCTCCGGTGGCGTCTTCGCCGGGGCAACGCAGCCCTGAAACGTCAGAAGCGAATGCCCGCGCGAGGTGGCGCCTTGCTCCACGAAGGTCGCCACATCGGGCAGATCCTTGATGCGGCGGCGCGAGACCGCCACCGCGCGGGCGCGCCCGGTCTGCAGCACCGGCAAGGCCGCGGCATAGCTGCCGATGCCGGCATCGATCGAGCCACCGGCGAGATCCGTCCACATCGGCGCCTCGCCGCGGTAATGCACCGCCTCCATCTTGAGGCCGTATTGCTTGTTGAGTTCGACGATCACCATGTGCGCGAACGAGCCGCTGGCATAGGTGCCGACATTCACTTTCTCGGTGCGGCGCGCATAGGCGATGAACTCGGCCAGCGTCTTCGCACCGACCTTCTCATTGACCACGAGCGGCAGGCTGCCGCCCGGCATCACCGAGACCCAGGCAAAATCCTCGGCGACGTTGTACTTGATGTCCTTGATGACCACCGGATTGAGCATGTAAGCGGTGGTATTGCAGATCATCAAGGTGTGGCCGTCGGGCTCGGCGCGCTTCAGCTCCATCGCCGCGACCGCGCCGCCGGCGCCGGCCTTGTTCTCGACCACCACGGTCTGGCCGAGCTCGCGCGACAGATACTCGCCATAGACCCGCGCGAACTGGTCGGTCTGGCCGCCCGCGGCGGAGCCCGCCAGCATGCGGATCGGCTTGGTCGGCCAGGTGCTGGCACGCAGCAGCGACGGCGCGGAAAGCAGCGCGGCGGCTCCGGCGCCGGCACCGATGAGCTGGCGTCGGTTGAGCAGAAGCGAGCGGTTTCGCATGGTCGTCATCCCAGGGGTTGGCCTCATCTCTGCGGACGAGTGCGTCGATTAACGTGTCATTCCGGGGCGCGAGCGCACCAGCGCGAGCGAACCCGGAATCTCGAAGTGTTCATCGTCCCATGTCGGGGTTCCCCACCACTCCAATTGGAGTGGCTGAGGTTCGGTAGCGGCTCGCGCCGCTCCCGCCCCGGAACGACAATAAGTTACGCCTTGCCGCCGGATCCCTGGCGCGTCTCGGCGACCCAGTTCCTCGCGCCGATGGCGAGGATGCCGCTGTCGTTAAGCAGCGTCACCAGCTTGAAGCCCATGTCGATCGCACGCTTGGCGCCGGCGGGGCCCGAGCAGTGGATGCCGGGATAGATGCCGCGGGTGCCGCATTCCTTCACCAGCTTCTCGTAGATCTTCAGGATCTCCGGCTCCTCGCGGTCGAGCTTCGGCACCAGGCCATAGGAGAAGCCGAGATCGGAGGGGCCGACATAGACGCCGGCAATGCCTTCCACGTCGAGAATCGATTCCATATTGTCGACCGCGGTGCGGGTTTCCAGCATCGGAATGCACAGCGTCTCGTCATTCGCGGTCTTCTGGTAGTCGCCGGCGCCACCATAAAGGCCGGAGCGGATCGGGCCGTTGGAGCGGGTGCCGAGCGGCGGATATTTGGCGTATTGCACGAAGTTCTCGGCTTCCTCGCGGGTATTCACCATCGGGCAGATCACGCCATAGGCGCCGCCGTCCAGCACCTTGCCGATGATGCCGGGCTCGTTCCACGGCACCCGGACCATCGGCGTCACCGGCTGGCCGCTCATCGCCTGGAAGCATGTCACCATCGACTGATAGTCCTGCACGCCGTGCTGGATATCGACCGTGACGCTGTCGAAGCCGCATTGCGCCATCACCTCGGCGGAGAATCCCGACGGGATCGCCAGCCAGGCGTTGACGACAACTTTTCCGGATGCCCAGATTTCCTTGACTCGGTTTGCCATTGTTTTTCCTTTTCCACTCGATTTCAGAATGCGTCATTGCGAGGTCAGGGAAAGCCAATTGGCTTTCCCCTTAGCCCTTGCGACGAAGCAATCCAGTCTTCTTTCGCTTGTGGCTCTGGATTGCCGCGTCGCTTCGCTCCTCGCAATGACGGGTGATGGTGAAGCGCTCTAATTGGTAGCGTTGCGAACCGCCTCTTCGCTGACGCCGACTTCACGGGCGGTCTGCACGATGGCGCTCCAGGTCTCGTCGGGCAAGGGCACGCCGTTCGCCGTGCGATCGGCGCGCGTCATGGCCTCCTTGTCGCCGGGGATCAGCACATGGTCGGTGCCGGCCGCCGGCTTTGTGTCCTTGAAGTAGTCGATGTAGCGCGTCACCTCGCCGTCGAAGAAGTTCGCAGGATCGATCCGCTTCGGATCGACATAGATCGCGAACATGCCATTGGCGAAGGGGCGGTTCGGCTTGGTGGCGCCGTTGCCGGTCAGCGCGCCGCCCAGCAACTCGCACATCAACGCGAGGCCGGAGCCCTTGTGCTCGCCGAAGGCGCGGATCGCGCCCGTGCCCTTGGAATGGTCGCGCGGGCCGTTGGCCTCATGCGGGCCGTAGAGCGAGGTGGGGTCCTCGCTCAGCGTGCCGTCGAGATCGATCAGCGCGCCGTCCGGCAGCTTCTTGCCGCCGCGGCTGGCGACCAGCACCTTGCCTTCGGCGACGATCGAGGTGGCGAAATCCAGCACCACCGGCGCCATGCCGGGGCGCGGAATGCCGACGCAATACGGCGCTGTCGAAAGCCTTCGCTCGACGCCGCCATAGGGCGCCACCAGCACCGAGCCCGCGGCGTTGACGAAGTGGATCGAGATCAGCCCCTCCTCCGCCGCCATCTCGGCCCAGTCGCCGATGCGGCCGATATGACCGGAGTTGCGCGTGGCGATCGCGGCGAGGCCCGTGGCCTTGCACTTCTCGATGCCGATCCTGACCGCCTGCGGCCCCACCGTCTGGCCATAGCCGAAGCGGCCATCGACCACCGCCAGCGACGGCGTGTCGACCGGCACTTCGATGGTCTGGTTCGGCACGATCATGCCGCTGTTCTTCCAGCGGATGTAGACCGGCACGCGGATGACGCCGTGGCTGTCATGGCCGGTGAGGTTGGCCGTGGTGAGGTAGGTGGCGATGCGCTTCGCCTCTTCGGCGGAGGAGCCGGCATGCGCGAACACGTCGGCGACGAAGTCGATGAGCTTGGTGACTGGAACTGTAACCATGGGTGGA
Source organism: Tardiphaga sp. vice154 (assembly GCF_007018645.1). Taxonomy (NCBI): domain Bacteria; kingdom Pseudomonadati; phylum Pseudomonadota; class Alphaproteobacteria; order Hyphomicrobiales; family Nitrobacteraceae; genus Tardiphaga; species Tardiphaga sp. vice154. Next base: position 2,135,182 of record NZ_CP041399.1, on the reverse strand, counting down.
CATTCGCCCTTATACGTTGGTTGCGAGCGGCTTTTCGTCAGAAGGCTTGGCGTGGCCGCCGAGATAGGCGGCGGCGATCGCCTCGTTGCCCCATAATTCATCCGGTTTGCCGCCAAGTACAATCCGTCCCGTTTCCAGCACGTAGCCCTGATCGGCGACCGACAGTCCCATGCGCGCGTTCTGCTCGACAAGCAAGACCGTGGTTTGCATGCGTATCTCGCTGACAATGCGGAACACCGCCTGCACGATCACCGGCGCCAGTCCCAGCGAAGGCTCGTCCAGCAGCAGCAGCCGCGGCTTGGCCATCAGGCCGCGCGCCACTGCGACCATCTGTAGCTGGCCGCCGGACAGCGTCCAGCCCAGCGCGTCGGTGAATTTGCGGATGTCCGGAAACAGGTCGAACATCGCGTCGGCCTCTTTCGACAGCTCGGCCTTCGACGCCCGGCGGTTGGAGCCGCCGAGCATGATGTTCTCTTTCACGGTGAGGCCGGGAAACACCCGCCTCCCCTCCGGCACGTGGCTGATGCCCATCCGCACGATCGCTTCGGGACCGAGGCCGGCGATGCTTTTTCCGTCAAATAGAATGTCGCCCTGCGCCGGCCGGGCAAGGCCGGAGATCGCGCGCAAGGTGGTCGACTTGCCGGCGCCGTTGGCGCCGAGCAGCGTCACCACCTGGCCTTCATCGACGCTGAAGGAGACGCCGCGCAAGGCCACGATCTCGCCGTAGCGGACATGGAGGTCGTTGATTTCCAGAAGCGCCATCAGTCTGTCCCGAGATAGGCGGAGACGACGTCGGGATGCCGCAGCACCGCCATCGATTCGCCGTCCGCGATGCGGCGCCCGAAGTTGAGCACGGTAATGTGCTGGGCGGCCTCCGACACCAGCGTCATGTCGTGGTCGATGATCAGGATGGTCAGCCCCTGCGCCGCGATGCGCTTGAGCAGCTCGTGCAGTTCGAGCTTCTCGGTCGAGTTGAGGCCCGCGGCGGGCTCGTCGAGCAGCAACAGCGTGGGGTTGGCGGCGAGCGCGCGGGCAATCTCGATCAGCCGCTGGTGGCCGTAGGAGAAGCTGGAGATTAACTCATTAGCGCGCGGGCCGAGGCCGACGAAGGCCAGCGCCGCCATCGCCCGCAGCGTCAGCGCGGCTTCGCCGCCATTGCCGATCAGCGTGTTGCCCGGCCGCTCGGCGCCGATGATAACGTTCTCCAGCGCGGTCATCGAGCGGAACAACCGGATGTTCTGGAAGGTGCGCCCGAGCCCCGCCGCGGCGCGCAAGTGCGGCGGCATGGTCGTGACGTCGGTGCCGTCTAGCAGCACGCGGCCGGCGGTCGCCTCATAGAGGCCGGACAACACGTTGAGCGTGGTGGTCTTCCCGGAGCCGTTCGGCCCGATCAGCGCATGCACGCCGCCGCGGCGCACCGCGATATCGACATCGTCCACGGCCTTGAGGCCGCCGAAATGCTTGGCGAGGCCGGTGACTTCCAGCACCATCTCGCCGCCGGTCTTGGCCGGCGCCAGCACCAAAGGCAGGCCCTCAGCCGGCAGCTTCACCTTGCGGCGGAAGCGGTCGAAGAAGGTGGTGACGAAGCCCCAGATTCCGTCCGGCATGTAACGGATGATCAGGATCACCGACAGGCCGTAGATGGCGAGATACAGGCCGGGGACGCTCTTGAGAAAGCGCAGCCATTCCGGGATCAGGATCAGCAGGCCGGTGCCGATTGCCGAGCCGATTGGAGAGGCCACCCCGCCGAGTAGCGACATGGTCAGGAATACGATGGATTCCGCGAACGAGAACTGGTCCGGGCTGATATAGGCGAAGCCGCCGGCGAACAGCCCGCCGCCCAGGCCGCCGAGTACGGCGCAAATCGCAAAGGCATAGATCTTGGTACGAAACACGTCGATGCCGTTGACGCCGGCGGCGAGTTCGTTGTCGCGCACCGCGCGCATGGCCCGGCCGAGCCTTGTATCCGGCAGGTGCCAGACGAGGTAACCGACCAGCGCCAGCATCGCGACGCAGAAGGCGAGATAGGATTGCGACGACTGGAACAAAGCGGGACGGCCGATCTTGCCGACGCCGTCCGGCCCGTGCGTCAGCCAGATCGCGTTGATCATCACCAGGGTCACGATCTGCTGGAACGAGATCGTCACCATCGCGAGGTAATGCCCGCCGAGCCGCAAGGTGGACATGCCCAGCACGGCGCCGGCGAGCAGCGCCATGATGCAGCCGGCCACGAGGCACAGCCAGTAGCTGATCTGGTAGTCCGCGGTGCCGATGCCGACGGCATAGGCGCCGAAGCCGAAGAACGCCGCCTGCGCCAGATTGATCTGGCCGCACAGGCCGAGCACCACCGAGAGGCCGAACACGGCGATCGCAAAGGTCGTCGCCTGCATCAGGATGTTGAGGATATAGCCATCGAACGAAGCGGAGGCTGCCAGCGCCACCACGATGGCCGCGCCGATGAAATACGGCGAGTGCCGGATCAGCAGCGGCGTCGGACGTGCGAGCTGTTCGATGGTCTGGACGTGTTCGGTGCTGCTCATGCTTTTTCCGCCACGCGCTCGCCAAAGATGCCCTGCGGGCGGAACACCAGGAACATCACCAGCACCAGGAAGGCGAAGGCGTCCTTGTACGGAACGGATATATAGGCTGCACCAAAGGTCTCGATGATGCCGAGCGACAGACCGCCGATGATCGCGCCGGTGACGTCGCCGAAGCCGCCGATGATGGTGGCGGCGAAGGCCTTCAGCGCGATGGTCGAGCCCATCTGGATCGAGACGAACAGGATCGGCGCCACCAGAATGCCGGCGAGGCCGCCGAGCACGGCCGAATAGATGAAGGTGATCATGATCATGGTGGAGACGGAGATGCCGAGCAATGACGCCATCTCCTTGTCCTGCGAGGTGGCCTGCAGCTTCTTGCCGAGCATGGTCTTTTCGAAGAACCAGTAATTGAACGCGACCAGGATCATCGTCACCACGATGATGAGCAGATACTGGCTGTCGAGATAGACCGGGCCGAGCTGGATGCCGGGGGTCTCGAACCAGCCCTCCAGCACCTGCGGCTGCGGGCCGTACAACGCCAGCACGCCGTTCGCCATCAGGATGGAGGCGCCGATGGTGGCGATGATGACCGGCAGATAGGTGCGGTGGCGCAGCGGATAATAGACACCGAGATTGAACACCGCGCCGAGGATCGCCATGCCGGCCAGCGCCAGCAGGAACGACAGCCAGTATGGCAGCGCCAGGTCGACGGCGAACACCACCATCAGATAGGCCGCCACCATCGAGAATTCGCCTTGCGCGAAATTGACGACGTTGGTGGCGCGGAAGATCAGCACGAAACCGAGCGCCACCAGCGCATAGACCGCGCCGATCCCGATGCCGGTGAAGAGAAGTTGCAGGACAAGATCCATTGAAAGGGACTCGGTAGGAGGGCAGTTAGGCGGTCATTCCGGGGCGCGAGCGCGTCAGCGGCGGCACCACCATGTCATTCCGGGGCGGACGACAGCGGCGAAGCCGTCTGGCGGGCGAACCCGGAACCTCGAAATGTTCATCGTCCCATGTCGAGGTCCCCCGCCACTCCAATTCACTCCAATTGGAGTGGCTGAGGTTCGCTCGAGCTTTCGCTCTCGCGCCCCGGGACGACAGTGTGAGGTTAGTCTGCAAACTCGATGTGCTTGTCGAAGACGATATTGCCCTTCTCGTTCCGGACGATGTTGTAGCCGTGCAACCCGTCGCCCTTGTCGTCGAAATTGTACTCGCCTTCGGCGCCGGGGAATTTCTTGATGGCGACGATCGCCTCGCGGATCTTCTGCGGATCGGTCGAGCCGGCCTTGTTGATCGCCGCAGCCAGCACCGTTACCGCGTCATACGGCCACGAGCTCTGGTTGTCGGGCGCCACCTTGTAGGCGTCGCGATAGGCCTTGCCGAACGCCTTCGACGCCTCGGAGGATTCCTCGGCGTAATCGGCGACGCCATAGGTCCCGTACAGCGCAGGTCCCGCCAGCTTCAGCGCGGTGACGTTGACGATCGAGGGCGAGCCGACCCACGGAATGGTGACGCCGAGCTGGCGCAGCTGGCGAGCAAAAATGCCGAGGTCGTTCTCGAAGGTGAAGTAGGAGCCGAGAATATCCGCGCCGGACTGCTTGATCGCCAGCACGACGGGCGTGAAATCCTGGCTCTGGTTGGCATAGCCCTGGTCGATCGCGATCGTCGCGTCGAGCTTGCCGAGAGCCTCTGTGAGTGCCTTGCCGCCGGCGGTGCCGAAGGCGTCGGTGGAATGCAGCACGGCCCACTTCTTCTTGCCGAGCGTCTTGACGCCGTAATCGGCGATCACGCGGCCGGAATAGGTGTCGTTGGGGCGAAAGCGGAACAGCCAGGGATTGCCGAGCTTGGTGAGATTCGGATCGGTGCCGCCGAACATCACCGGCTTGCCGAGCTTCATGACGTCGGGCGCCATCGCATGGACCTGCGTCGAGCGGATCGAGCCGAGGAAGCCGACGATGTCGGACTGCGCGGCGAGCTTGGAGAACGCCAGCACGATGCCGGGATTGGTGGTCTGGTCGTCCTCGACGATCAGTTCGAGCTGCTTGCCGAGCACGCCGCCGGCCTTGTTGATCGCCTCCACGGCGAGTTTGGCGCCGCCGGTGGCGTATTTGCCGGCTTCGGCGGCGGGGCCGGTGATCGGCGCGCACATCCCGATCTTGATGGTCGCACCTTGCGCGCGCACGCTGCCGATGAGGTAGGGTGCCGTCATACCTGCGGCGAGACCCGCCGTGAATCCACGTCTCGTGAGCTTCATCATATCCTCCCTCAGAGGCCGGTCGTGAGCGCCAGCCTTCTTGATGTGGCGAGTTGAGCGAAAAGTTTTTGCGCTGTCTACCGACTCCACTGATAGGCGCGGATCTCCAGGCAATCAAATTCTCTTTTGGCGGAGGCAAGGTCGTGGTGTGAGAACGCGGCGCGCGCCGCCCTAATTCCGCAGCACGAATTGCCCTGGCGTCACATGCCTAAAGCCGATGCAATCGCGCATGCTGCAGTGCGGCGCGAACGACTGTACTATACCCATCGCGTGATATTTGGTAGAAGCTCGCGCCAAGCCAATCACCAGTTTCGGTCAACGAGACGCCATGCCGCATTTTACCCTGCAATATTCCGCCAACCTCGACGACACGCTCGATATCGCGGCGGTCTGCGAAGTCGTGCGGCAGGCGGCGGTCGCGACTGGCATCTTCCCGCTCGGCGGCATCCGCGTCCGCGCCATCCGCTGCTCCAATTTTGCCATCGCCGACGGCCGGTCTGACTACGCCTTTCTCGACATGGTGCTGCGGATCGGCGAGGGCCGAGACCTCGCGACGCGACAACAAGCGGGCGCACATGTGTTCAAGGCGCTGTCGGATCATCTCGATCCGGCCTTCGCAAAACAGCCTTTGGCGCTGTCGTTCGACATCCAGATCAACGACAGCGCGATGAGCTGGAAGCGCAATACGATTCATGACGCGCTGAAAGCAAAAGCCTAGGAATCCCCATGCCCGTTCCACAGCATATCTTCGATCCGCCGTTCAACATCCTGCGCGCCAGCCATGTCGTGCTCGACGTCTGCGACCTCGACGCCAGCCGCGCGTTTTATGAGATCACCATCGGGCTGCACGTCGAGGACGCCGATGACGATACGGTGTACCTCCGCGGCTTCGAGGAGCATCAGCATCACTCGCTGGTGCTGCGCCAGGCGGCGACGCCGGCCTGCGCGCGGATCGGCTTTCGCGTCGGCAATGACGCCGATCTCGACAAGGCCGCTGCGTTCTTTGCCGCCAACGGCATGGTCTATGCCTTCGTCGAGCGCCCGCATCAGGGCCGCACGCTGCAGGCGACCGATCCGTTCGGCTACCGGATCGAACTGGTCGCGCAGATGGAGCGCCGCCCGCATCTGCTGCGGCGCTACGACCTCTACAAGGGCTGCCACCCGCAGCGGCTCGACCATTTCAACGTCTTCGCGGCCGAGCTGCAGGCCACCGTCGATTTCTACGCGCGGCTCGGCTTCCGGCTCACCGAATATGCCGAGGAAGACGGCGAGAACGGCCGCATCGCCGCGGCCTGGATGCACCGCAAGGGCAATGTGCATGATTTCGCGATCACCAACGGCATTGGCCCGCGGCTGCACCATTTCGCCTATTGGGTGCCGAACCCGATGAACATTCTGCACCTCTGCGACGTGATGGCGTCATCGGGCTATCTGAAAAACATGGAGCGCGGCCCCGGCCGCCACGGCATTTCAAACGCCTTCTTCCTCTATGTCCGAGACCCCGACGGCCACCGCCTCGAACTCTATTCCAGCGACTACCAGACGATGGATTTCGATCACGAGCCGTTGCGCTGGTCGCTGAAGGACCCGCGCCGCCAGACGCTGTGGGGGGCGCCCGCGCCGCGCTCGTGGTTCGAGCAGGGCTCGGTGTTCGCCGGCCAGGACGTGCGCCCGCCGCTGTTCACGGCGGATGTGACGATTGCGGATTGAACCTGACATGGCCCCTCGCCTCGCTACCTTCGCCGTCAACGGCGCGACAAAATACGGCGCCGTCACCGACAGCGGCATCGTCGATCTCTCGACGCGCTATGCCCAGGACTATCCGACGCTGCGCGAGGCGATCGAACATGGCGCGCTGCAGCGCCTCGCCGATGCCGCGGAAAACCAGCCAGCGGATTTTGCACTCGACGACGTCACCTTCCGGCCGCCGATCCCTCAGCCTGAAAAGATCATCTGCGTCGGCGTCAACTATCCCGACCGCAACGCCGAATACAAAGACGGCCAGGACGCGCCGAAATATCCCAGCCTGTTCCTGCGTACGGCGCGCTCCTTCGTCGGCCACAGGCAAAATTTGGTGCGGCCGCGCGCGTCACCGCAACTCGATTATGAGGGCGAGGTGGTGCTGGTGATCGGCAAACCCGGCCGCCACATCGCCGAGCGCGACGCGCTGGATCATATCGCCGCGCTGACCTTGTGCAACGAAGGCACCATCCGCGACTGGGTGCGGCACGCCAAATTCAACGTCACGCAGGGCAAGAATTTCGATTCCACCGGCAGCCTCGGGCCGTGGATCGTGCCCTATACGAACGAAGCGCAACTCGCCGACATCCGCCTGACCACGCATGTCAACGGCGAATTGCGCCAGGATGATCGCACGTCGCGGCTGATGTTCGACTTCCGCTATCTGCTGCACTACATCTCGACCTTCACCACGCTGGTGCCCGGCGACGTCATCGTCACAGGGACGCCGACCGGCGCCGGCGCCCGGTTCGATCCACCGCGTTACCTCGTGCCCGGCGATGTCATCGAGGTCGCCGCAGACGGCATCGGCACGCTGACGAACGGCGTGGTAGATGAAACCTGAGCTCGGTCCTTCACCTCTCTCCGTTGGGGAGAGGTCGATCGGCGAAGCCGGGCGGGTAAGGGCTCGGGATTATCGATGGCGCGCAGCCCCCTCACCCGGCCAGGCTTCGCTGCGCTTCGCCCGGCCGACCTCTCCCCAACGGGGAGAGGTGATCGAGCGTTGTTGAGAATTATATAAAGCAAGGATAGACCATGGGCATGAAGACCGGCGGCGAAGCCATTGTGGACGGGCTGCTCGCCCACGGCACGGATACCGTATTCGGCCTGCCGGGCGCGCAGATCTACGGGATGTTCGATGCCTTCGCGCAGGCAAAGCTGCGCGTCATCGGTGCGCGGCACGAACAGGCCTGCGGCTACATGGCGTTCGGCTATGCGCGCTCGACGGGTAAGCCCGGCGTGTTCGCCGTGGTGCCCGGCCCCGGTATCCTGAACGCGGGTGCGGCGATGCTCACTGCGTTCGGCTGCAACGAGCCGGTGCTGTGCCTGACCGGCCAGGTGCCATCAGCGTATCTGGGGAAAGGCCGTGGCCATCTGCACGAAATGCCGGACCAGCTCGCGACGTTGCGCAGCTTCGTGAAATGGGCCGACCGCATCGACACGCCCGCGGAAGCGCCGCTGAAAGTCTCGGCGGCATTCCACGAGATGATGTCGGGCCGGCGCGGGCCCGCCGCGCTGGAAATGCCGTGGGACGTCTTCACCCAACGCGCTGAGGTCGATGCGCCGATCCGGCTGGCGCCGGCGGAGCCGCCGGAGCCGGATCGCGAGGCGATCAAGCTTGCCGCCTCGCTGATTGCCGGCAGCAAGCGCCCGATGATCTTCGTCGGCCCCGGCGCGATCGAGGCGGCCGCCGAGATCCTCGAACTGGCCGAGCTGATCGACGCGCCCGTGGTCGCGTTCCGCTCCGGCCGCGGCATCGTCAGCAACGCGCATGAGCTCGGCCTGACCATGGCCGCGGCGTATAATCTGTGGCCGACCACCGACCTGATGATCGGCATCGGCACGCGGATGGAATTGCCGACCACGTTTCGCTGGCCGTTCCGCCCGAACGATCTGAAATCGGTCCGCATCGACATCGACCCCGTGGAGATGCAGCGCCTCACCGTGGACGCGCCGATCCTCGCCGACGCCCGCGCCGGCACGCGTGAGCTGCTGGCCGCGGTGCGCAAGGCCGGCTACGCGAAGTCCGCCGGCCGCCGCCAGGCGATCCGCGACGCCTCGGCGAAGGCGGCGCACGACATCCAGGTCGTGCAGCCGCAGATGTCCTATCTCACGATCCTGCGCGAGGTGCTCCCGGAGGATGCCATCGTCACCGACGAGCTGTCGCAGGTCGGCTTCGCCTCGTGGTTCGGCTTTCCGGTGTACCAGCCGCGCACCTTTATCACCTCCGGCTATCAGGGCACGCTGGGTTCCGGCTTCCCGACCGCGCTCGGCGCCAAGGTGGCGCATCCCGATCGCGCGGTGGTAGCGATCACCGGCGACGGCGGCTTCATGTTCGCGGTGCAGGAGCTCGCCACCGCCGTGCAGTACAAGATCGGCGTGGTGGTTCTGGTGTTCGACAACAATGCCTATGGCAATGTGCGACGCGACCAGTTGCAGGGTTTCGACGGCCGCATCGTCGGCTCCGATCTGGTCAATCCGGATTTCGTCAAACTTGCGGATTCCTTCGGCGTCGGTGCGACGCGCGTCAACTCACCCGAGGCGTTCCGCCCGGCGCTGGAAAAGGCGCTGGCGCATGGCGGGCCCTATCTGATCGCGATCGATGTGCCCCGCGATTCCGAGGTCAGCCCGTGGGCCTTCATCCATCCGCCGATGCCAAGCTAGGCTGTCATTCCGGGGCGCGAGCGCATCTTGCGCGAGCGAGCCCGGAACCTCGATTTGCTTTGAACATGTCGGGGTTCCGGGTTCGCGATCGCCTCGCGGCGTTCGCGCCCCGGAACGACAATTATAGGCGCTTCGACTGCAACCTCGACGCGGCCAATACCAGCAGCCCGGCGCCGGCGACCGACCAGCACGCCACCGGCGCCCAGTGCAGCAGCGGCGCGTAGTCCGGCAGCTTCTGCAGGCCACCGGCCACCGCCGCCATCCGCGCAAAGGTCGCCAGCGCCAGCGCGGAGAAGACCAGGCCGACCACCTTGCCCTCGGCGCCGGTCTCGCCGATGGCAAGGGCCGCGGCCACCGCCGACATCAGCATGCAGCCCCAGGCGGCGCCGGCGATAAATTGCGTGACGATCAGCACGTTGAGGCTGCCGGCGACTTCCGCACCGATCATGGCGGCGGCGCCGAGCAGGCCGGCCGCGCCCATCACCACCAGCCCGCCGCGCCGCTTCGTCACCACGCTGGCCGGAAACAGCGCGATGTTGAAGCCGATCCAGAACACCGGCAGCAGCCATTGCAGATCGCCGGGCCTAGCGAAGCGCAGGAAGAACGGCGCGCTGTTGATGCTGAAATGCAATTGGTAGCCGAGCGCCAGCAGCAGCATCGCGGCAATGAACAGCATCGGCACGCGGCGCAGCGCCTTGGCCGGCGGCAGCACGCGAGGCGCGGCGGCCTGCGCCGACACCAGCCCGCGCTCGACCCGCGTCAGCATCAGGGTCACCGCCAGCAGCACCGCGCTGGAGAGAATGAACGGCAGCCGCGCATCGCTGTCGCGCAGCACGACGCCGAGATAGGGCGACACCGCGCCGGCGATGCCGTAGCCGAGCATGGCGAGGGCGGCCAGAAACGGCCGCGACGGTTTTGCGGCATATTTGCCGAGCAGCGTCAGCGGCGGCGCGCGCAGCGTCGACGAGGTGATCGCCCACACCACGATCAGGCCGATCAGCGCGGCCTGCGCCGAGGGCCCCTGCCCCGCCACGAAGGGCAGTGCGACGAAGGCCGCGCAGGAGATCGCGGTGAGCAATCCCACGATCAGGCCGAGCCGGCCGACGACGCGCGAAATGCGATCGGCGAAAATGCCCATCGCGGTGTCGGTGACAGTGAAGATCAGCTGGTCGAGCATCAGGATGAAGATAACGGCGGACGGTACGATGCCCACGTCTGCCGCCAGCTTCGGCAGATAGATGACGTAGACCGTCCACAGCAGCGTGAAGACGAGCTGCAGCACCGCGAGATAGACGCCCGCGTGAGTGCGTGTCTGGATAGTTACATCGGCTTCGGCGAGGTCGGTCATGAGGCTGCTCCGGGGCGGAGCATAAAGTAGCAACGGCCAGGAAGGGAAGCCGTGCTTTCTTCTTCCTTCTCCCCCGCGCGAAGCAAAGCTTCGCTAGGTGGGAGAAGGTGGCCGCGCGCCAGCGCGGACGGATGAGGGGTAATGGCGCACTCGGCGACTGCCACACCCCCTCACCCGTCTCGAACCGCCCGTGCGAAGCGAAGCTTCGCTAGAGCGGTTCGATCCACCCTCTCCCACAAGGGGAGAGGGAAGTAAGAAGCCCTGCCGCCTGTTACTGCACTTTGCGAAATGTCAGGTTGATGCGCTGGGGGCCCATCACCGGATGGTCGCCGTCGGCGAGCGGCGCGATGCCGTGAAACGCCAGCCGCGCCGGGCCGCCCCACACCGCGATGTCGCCGTGCTCGAGGCGGAATTTCTGCGGTCTGTCGGCGCGCTGCAGGCCGCCAAACAGGAACGTCGCCGGCAGGCCGAGCGACACCGAGACGATCGGCGCTCCGAGATCGAGCTCGTCTCTGTCCTGGTGCAGCGACATTTTTGCGCCGGGTCTGTAGCGATTGATCAGGCAGGCCTGCGGCGCGAAGTTCTGAAAGCCGCCCTGCTCTGCCGCGCGCATCGCGAGATCGGCGAACGATGCCGGCATCGCCGGCCATGGCTTGCCGCTGTCCGGATCATGGGCGTCATAGCGATAGCCGCTTCGGTCGGTGACCCAGCCTTTGGCGCCGCAATTGGTCATCGCCACCGACATCGTGTGGCCGCCCGGCGTCACCATATGGCGGAACGGCGCCTGCTGCACGATCGCGCGCAGATCCGCGATCAGCGCGGCCTCGGTGTTGCGGAAGAAACCGTGCAGCAGCACGGCGCCGTCGGCGATGTCTTCGCGGGGGCGCGGGTTGGAGAGGGCAGCGAACAGATCGGACATGACAGCATTGTATTAGAAAACGACAATGCTGTCATTCCGGGGCGCGGGCGGCGTCAGCCGAGCGCGAGCCCGGAATCCCGAAATGTTCAAAACAGTTCGAGATTCCGGGTTCGCTCGCGCTGATGCGCTCGCGCCCCGGAACGACAGTGTTTTGCTTCAGCCCACCACCGGCAGCGTCACGATGTCGTAGCCCGAAGCGATCCTGCGCTTCAGCACGGGGTCCTCGATCTCGTAGTCGAACCGCGTCGCCGGCCGGATGCCGCCCTTGGCGGCAAAGGTGCCGCCGAACATCGCGGTGCCGTCGGGCAAGATCGTGCCGCCAAACCCCTTCTTGATCAGTTCGGCGACCGGCAGCATGCCACTCAGCGTGCCTTCCTGGTACAAGACGCGGGTGCCGTTGATTGTGGCGTAAGAGCGCAGGATGATCTGATCCCAGTGGTCTTCGAGTTCGGCGAGATCCCACACCGTGGCCGCGACCGGCTTGTCGCACATCTGCTTCGAGACGGTGATGTTATAGGTCTCGACCTTGCGGTCGGTATGGTCGGAGCCGACGCCGACATAGGTCTTCCCGCCGGCGGCGAAGAGGCAGAATTCGACTTCGCCGGAAGACTCCTCGCCGGTGCATTCGATCGCACCCGCGGTGGTGAAGCGGTTGGCCGAACAGCGATAATAGATCGGCGTCGAGGCCGGCGGCGCAATGCCGATGGCGGCGAGTTCGGCGATGTGGTGGTCGCGCGCGACCGGATCGCGACCAGTCCAGCCGGCGATCACGCCTTGCGAAATGGTGAGGCTCAACGGCGTCTGCGTGCCGCTTGCGTCCAGCGTGAACGCGATGGTCGTGGTCATGGAGATGGTCCTTTGCGTGCGAGATGAACGATCATCTCCGTTTGAATCAAATTGGCACCGCGGGATGCGGATCTCCACCCTCCCCTGGAGGGGGAGGGTCGGTGCCCAGCATGCGAAGCATGATGGGCACCGGGGTGGGGTGACAGCGTCAGCGGCTGACGCACGGCCGTTCCCCCATCGCACCGCCTTCACCCCACCCCGAGCGCGCCTGACGGCACGCTCGACCCTCCCCCTCCAGGGGAGGGTGAAGGAAGTGCCGTCGCGTAAGCATTACCCCTTGATGGCGTCTTCCATGCCGGCGGCGAGTTCGAAGATGCGGCGGTCGGTGCCGCCCAGGCCTGCCAGCATCAGGCCGACAGGGGCTTCGCCATCGCGGTGGATCGGCAGCGAGATGGCGCAGCCGTCGATCATGTTGATCAGCGTGCAATTGCGCAAGCTCATGATGTTGGCTTTCGCAAACACCTTGTCGTCCATCATGTCGTCGATGACGGGCGGCGTAATCGCGCAGGTCGGCAGCACCATGGCGTCATAGGGCGCCAGCCGCGTCGTGATGCGGGCGATCATCGAGCGCCGCGCCGGCAGCAGGTCGATGTAATCGGCGGCGGTGATGGCTTCGCCGCGCAGGATGCGGACCGAAACGCGGGGATCATAGACATCGCCCTTGGCAGCGATCAGATAGCGGTGCCAGGCATAGCTCTCCGCCGCGGTGAAGCCGCCCTTGACGCTCATCGGGCCGATGTCGAGGAATTCCGGCACCTCGATGCGCTCGATCGATGCGCCCTGCTCCTCCAGCTTCTTCAACGCCTTCGCAAAGGTCTCGGCGACGATCGGCTCCAGATCGTCCATCGCGATGGTGGTCGGCACCGCCAGCCGCATGCCCTTGATCGAACGCTTCGACAGCGGCCGGATCGGCTCGCCGGCCAGCACCGCATCCATCACGGCGCAGCAGGCGACGCTGCGCGCCAGCGGCCCGATGCTGTCGAGCGTGAACGACAGCGGCACCGCGCCGTCCAGCGGCACGCGGGCCTGCGTCGGCTTGAAGCCTACGATGCCGTTGAACGCCGCGGGAATCCGGCATGAGCCGCCGGTGTCGGTGCCGAGCGCGCCGTGCGCCATGCCGTCGACGACGGAGACCGCCGCGCCCGACGACGAACCGCCCGGGACGTGGCCGATCTCGCGCTGCCAGGCGCTCTTCGGCGTGCCGTAATGCGGATTGGTGCCGATGCCGGAATAGGCGAATTCGACCATGTTGGTGCGGCCGATCACCACGAAGCCGGCGGCGCGCAGCCGGGCCACCGCGGGCGCGTCGATCTCGGCCGGCGCCGAATCCTCCAGCGCGCGCGAGCCGGCGCGCGTCACTTGGCCCTTGATGTCGAACAGGTCCTTGATCGAGATCGGAATGCCAGCGAAGTCCGACGGCGCAGCACCTGCCTTGCGCAGACCGTCCATCGCGTCGGCCGCGGCGAGCGCCGCGTCGCGGTCGACATGGAGGAAGGTGCGCTCGCCTTCGCCCTTGGGATCGGCGATGGCGGTGAGGCAGGCCTCGACCAGTTGGCGGGAGGTGGTGCGGCCGGCGTCGAGGTCGGCGGCCAGGCTGGCGAGGGTCGGCTTCGTCATGTCGCAAAATCCTGTTTCAGGCCGGACCGACCCGGTCGGTCACGGCGCTGCATCGGTATCGCCGAAACCGCCCTCGATTTCCAGATCGAGCAGCGCGGAGCTCAGCGATTTGCCATGCGCATCAAGCGCCAGCGACCGCGTTACGCCGCCGCCAAGCGCCTGATCCATCACGAAATTCAGTGCCGCAAGGTTCGGCAGTTCGTAGCGAACCACCTCGCCTGCGACAATTCCACCGAACAGCGCTTTCACGCGTTCGGCCGTTACCTGCGAACATATCAGCGGATAAAACTTTGGATCAAAGGCAATTACGGAAATATTGGAGATGTTGCCCTTGTCGCCGGTGCGGGAGTGGGCGATGTCGCGCAGCTTCATGATGTCGCCTCCACGAACTGCACGCGCGACGTGGCCCGTTCGCGCGGCAGCAGCACCGAGGCCACCGCGACCACTTCGCGCGCCGATTTGGTGGCGCCGCCGCCGCCCGCCGGGCCGTTGGTATACAGCGTCTCGACCTCGTTGCCGATGCGAACCGCCTCGCGCAACGTTTCGGTGCGGCCGGTGACGCGGAGGCGGACCTCGTAGGGCTCGGCGCCGCCGGCCGACAGGCCGGGGCCATGCAGCGAATCGATGCCGATCAGGTCGAAGCGAGTCTCGCTGGTATCGACGCCGGTGAGCAGCAGGCGCTCGCGCACGATCTGCAGCGCCAGCCTTCCGCGCGCGACCGCATTCGGGCCGGCATAGGAAATCTGGCCCTCGCCGATAAAGCCGTCGAGATAGCCGACCGAGACTTTCAGCGTCTCCGGCCGCGCGGTGCCGCGGCCACCGCTGACGCGCACGCGGTCCGGACCGATCTCCTCGATCGCGACCTGCGAGAAATCCGCGATGACGTCAGGCTGGATATAGCGGCGGGGATCATGCACCTCGTAGAGCAATTGCTCCTTGCAGGTCGCCGCCGTCACCCGGCCACCGGAGCCTTCGACCTTGGTGATGACCAGCGAGCCATCCTCGCCGACCTCGCCGATCGGAAAGCCCAGCCGCGCCAGGCCGGGGACGTCCTTCACGCCAGGATCGGCGAAATAGCCGCCGGTGATCTGGCCGGCGCATTCCAGGAGATGGCCGGCGACGGTGCCCTGCCCGAGCAGATTCCAGTCGTCCATCGCCCAGTCGAAGGCGTGGATCATCGGCGCCAGAAACAGCGCCGGATCCGACGCGCGGCCGGTGATGACGACGTCGGCCCCCTCGCGCAGCGCCTGCGCCATCGGCGCCGCCCCGAGATAGGCATTGGCCGACAGCACGCGGTTGCCGAGTTGCTGCAGGGTGCCGTCGATTTCCATGAACGGCAGCTCGCTGTGCTGGCAGGCCTCGAACACGTCGTCGCCGATCACGGCTGCGACCTTCAGCGCCAGCCCGAGCGAGCGCGCGATCTGCGCGGTTTTCTGCGCGGCGGCGAGCGGGTTCGCCGCGCCCATATTGGTGACGAGCTTGATGCCCCTGGCCGCACAGATCGGCAGCACCGCGCGAAAACGGTCCTCCAGCAGCGGATCGTATCCGCCGTCGGGATCCTTCATCCGCGCCTGCTGCGCCAGTGCCACGGTACGCTCGCCCAGGCATTCGAACACCAGATAATCGATGTCGCCCTTGTCGGCGAGTTCGACCGCAGGCTCGATGCGATCGCCGGAATAGCCGGCGCCGGAGCCGATCCTTATGTGGCGCAAATCAGTCCCGCCATGTTCACTCCGTTGAATTTGCCGGCACGCTACCCCGTCAGGTTGCGGCAGCACAAGCCGCGCGCCGGCCGTTGCCCATTGCGCGGATACGGCCATGCAGCGGCGGCGCTGGACCGCTCGTGCCGGAACGTGGCATGTCGGGAGATCACGAGGCGGGCGCACGACCCGCGTGAGGGACACAGGAAACACCGAGATGACCGAGGCTGCACGCGCGCGCCCGAAACCGACCCCGGAGACCCAGCATTTCTGGGATGGCACGAAAGCCGGCGAACTCCGCCTGCAGCGCTGCGATGCCTGCGACAACGTCTATTTTCCACCGCGCCCGTTCTGCCCTGCCTGCGCCTCGCGCAAGGTCAGCACGTTCAAGGCATCCGGCCGCGGCAAGCTGTATTCCTACGTCATCAATCACCGGCCGGCCGCACCGGGCTTCACGCCGCCTTACGCGATCGCCGTCGTCGAGCTGGAAGAAGGCCCGCGGCTGATGAGCAACATCCTCGATTGCCCGCAGACGCCCGAGGCGCTGGTGCTCGACATGAAGCTCGAAGTCGCGTTCGAGAAGCTCGACGACGCCATCACGCTCGCGCAATTCCGCCCGGGCAAGGACTAGCATCATGCGCAGGAACGCAGTCGCCGTCGTCGGCGCCGCCGAAACCACCGAGCTCGGCGTCATCCCCAACATGTCGCAGCTGCAGTTGCACGCTGACGCCGCACTGAACGCCATCAAGGACGCCGGCCTGAAGCTGTCGGACATCGACGGCATCGCTACCGCGGTCGAGACGCCGCAGCAGATCGCACATTATCTCGGCATCACGCCCACCTGGGTCGACGGCACGTCGGTCGGCGGCTGCTCGTTCATGCTGCATGTCCGCCACGCGGCCGCAGCCATCGAAGCCGGTCTCTGCAACACCGTGCTGATAACGCACGCGGAAAGCGGCAAGTCGATGATTGGAAAGGCGCCGCGCTCGATTCCCGCCGACTCGTTGCAGGGCCAGTTCGAGGCGCCCTTTGGCGTGTACGGGCCGCCCAGCATGTTTCCGATTCCGGTGCTGCGCTACATGAAGACCCACGGCATCACGCATGAGCAGATCGCCTCGGTCGCCGTGTTCCAGCGCGAATGGGCGGCGAAAAATCCGCGCGCCATGATGAAGGCGCCGATCACGGTCGAGGACGTGCTGAACTCCAAGATGATCGCCTACCCGTTCCGCATCCTGCAATGCTGCCTGGTCACCGACGGCGGCGGCGCGCTGATCATGACGTCGGCGGAGCGCGCCAAAGACTTTCCGCATAAGCCCGTCTACATCCTCGGTACCGGCGAGAGCGTGGAGACTCCGATGGTCAGCCAGATGAAGACGTTCGATTCGTCGCGCGCTTTCACGGTGGCCGGGCCGACCGCGTTTCGCGAGGCCGGCATCAAGCACGGCGACGTCGATCATTTGATGATCTACGACGCCTTCGCGCATCTGCCTTTGTACGGCCTCGGCGACCTCGGCTTCATGCCGCATGAGGAGACCGGGGCATTCATCGCCGCAGGCAACACAAGGCCGGGTGGCAAGTTGCCGATGAACACCAATGGCGGCGGGCTCAGCTACATGCATTCCGGCATGTACGGCATGTATGCGCTGCAGGAAAGCGTGCGGCAGATGCGCGGCATCGCGCCGGCCCAGGTGCCGGGTGCGAAAATCTCGGTGTGCCACGGCGTCGGCGGCATGTTCGCGGCGTCGGGCACGGTGATCTTCACGAACGAGAAGTGACACTGTCGTCCCGGGGCGCAAACGCCGCGAGGCGATCGCGAACCTCAGCCACTCCAATTGGAGTGGCGGGGGACCTCGAAATGTTCATCGTCCCATGTCGGGGTCCCGGGTTCGCTCGAGCTGCGCTCTCGCGCCCCGGGACGACGATCAAGAACAACCCACCACCAAGGAAAACCAGATGGCCGACACCACCAAATCACTGCAGGATAAAGTCATCGTCGTCACCGGCGCCGGGCGCGGCATCGGGCGGGGCATCGCGCTGCTGTGCGCCGCCGAGGGCGCGAAAGTCGTCGTCAACGATCCCGGCGTCGGCACCGACGGGTCGGGCGGCGAAGGCGGCGCGCCGGCCGAGCAGGTCGTCGAGGAAATCCGCAAGGCCGGCGGCACTGCGGTCGCCAATTTCGAATCCGTCGCCGAGGCGATCCCGGCCAGCAAGATAATCCAGCAGGCGGTCGATACCTGGGGCCGCATCGACGGCGTGGTGAACAATGCCGGCATCCTGCGCGACGCGATCTTCCACAAGATGTCGATCGACGCCTTCGAGATGGTCATCAAAGTCCATCTGATGGGCTCGTTCTATACCTCGCACGCCGCCGCGCGTTATTTCCGCGAGCAGAACTCCGGCTCGTTCGTGCACTTCACCTCGACCTCCGGCCTGATCGGCAATTTCGGCCAGGCCAACTATTCCGCCGCCAAGCTCGGCATCGTCGGCCTGTCAAAGTCGATCGCGCTCGACATGCAGCGTTTCGGCGTCAACTCGAACTGCGTCTCGCCATTCGCCTGGAGCCGCATGATCGGCTCGATCCCGACCGAGACCGAGGAAGAGAAGGCGCGCGTCGAGCGCATGCAGCGCATGGGCCCGGAGAAGATCGCGCCCTTGGTGGCGTTCCTGCTGTCGGATGCGGCGAAGGAAGTGTCCGGCCAGATTTTTGCCGCGCGCATGAACGAGATCTTCCTGATGGGCCAGTCGCGTCCCTTGCGCTCGATCCACCGCGACGGCGGCTGGACCCCGCAGACCCTCGCCGAACACGGCATGCCGGCGCTGAAGTCGTCGTTCTACAAGCTGGACCGCTCGGCCGATATTTTCAGCTGGGATCCGGTGTAACAACACCCCACACTGTCGTTCCGGGGCGCGAGAGCGAAAGCTCGAGCGAACCCGGAACCTCGACATGTTCAAAACATCTCGGGATTCCGGGCCTGCCTCGGCCGCAAGACGACGCTGGTTGCGGCGCTGCTGACGATGGGCATCTCCACCGTGATCATCGGCCTGCTGCCGACCTATCACCAGATCGGCGTGGTGGCCCCCTTGCTGCTGGCGCTGTGCCGGTTCGGCCAGGGCTTTGGCCTCGGCGGCGAATGGGGCGGCGCGGTGCTATTGGCGACCGAGAATGCGCCTCCTGGCAAGCACAACTGGTACGCGATGTTTCCGCAACTCGGCGCGCCGGTCGGGCTGTTCCTGTCGTCCGGTGTGTTCTGGATCCTACTGCATTGCATCTCGCCGGAGGCGCTGCTGAGCTGGGGCTGGCGCATGCCAAAAGCCTTCCGCGGCGAGCGCTTGGCGATCCGCCCCAAGGACCGCGACGGCCACTACGGCGTGTTCTTCGGAAGCCGGCAAGTCGGCGAAATCGACTTGACCGACAGCAAAAGTGTCAGTGATGTATCCGAACAGGCGTCAGCTATGTCTCCGGGCTGAACAGCGGGGAGGGAGGCCACTGGCTGCGTCGCCTACCCGCTGTTCCTTAACCCCGCCGAGATCCCGTTGATCGTCAATTGGATCCCGCGCAGCACCTGCGGATCTTCCGCTTCGTTGCGATGCGCCTTGAGCAGTTCGACCTGGACGTGGTTGAGCGGGTCGAGATAGGGGAAGCGGTTGCGGATCGAGCGTTCCAGCAGCGGGTTGCTCTGCAGCAGGCGGTCCTGCTCCATGATGTCGAGCAGCGTCTCGATCGACAGATGCCACTCGCGGCGGATGCGACCGAAGATCGTTTCACGCAAGCTCACATCCGCGACCAGTTCGGCGTAGCGCGAGGCGATCGCGATCGAGCTCTTCGCCAGCACCATGTCCATGTTCGACAACAGCGTGCGGAAGAATGGCCATTCGCGGTGCATCTCCTGCAGGAACGCCATGCCCTTGTCAGGATGCTGCTTGAGCCAGGCCTCCACCGCGCTGCCGAAGCCGTACCAGCCCGGCAGCATCAGCCGGCATTGCGCCCAGCTAAACACCCAGGGAATCGCGCGCAGATCCTCGATCGCGCGGGTCTTCTTGCGCGACGCCGGACGGCTGCCGATGTTCAGCGTCGCGATCTCGGTGATGACGGTGGATTCCCAGAAGTAGTCGACGAAGCCGTCGGTCTCGTAGACGAGGTTGCGATAGGCGGAGAACGCCAGCGCCGAGATCTGCTCCATCGCCTCGAGATAGGCGTCCGATGGCGCGCTGTGCTTCGGCGCCAGCAGGCTCGCTTCCAGCGTCGCTGCCGCCAGCACTTCGAGATTGTTGCGGCCAACCTCGACGTTGGAATATTTGCTGAAGATGATCTCGCCCTGCTCGGTGATGCGGATCTGGCCGTCGACCGCGCCGCCCGGCTGCGCCAGGATCGCGTCATAGCTCGGCCCGCCGCCGCGGCCGACCGAGCCGCCGCGGCCGTGGAACAGCCGCAGCCGCACGTGGTGGCGCTCGAACACCTGCACGAGGCCGATCTCGGCCTTGTATAATTCCCAGCCCGAGGTGACGAAGCCGCCGTCCTTGTTGCTGTCAGAGTAGCCCAGCATTACTTCCTGTGTGCTGCCGCGGCTGTCGACCAGCCTGCGGTATTCATGCAGCGAGAACAACCGGTCCATGATCGCGGCGGAGGCCTGCAGATCCTCGATGGTCTCGAACAGCGGCACGATGTTGATGGCGCTGCGGCCCGAGGAATCGACCAGGCCGACCTCCTTCAGCAGCACCGCGACTTCCAGCATGTCGGAGACGCCCTTGCACATCGAGATGATGCACTGGGGGATCGCCGCGGCGCCGTACCGGTGGTGCACCTCCGCGGCTTCACGGAACAGCGCCAACTCGCCCACCGTCTCGTCGCTGTACTTCACGAACAGCGAGGTCAGCGGCCGCATGCTGCGCAGCTCGCCAAGCAGCAGCGCGATGCGGGCGTCCTCGCCGAGCGCCAGATAGGAGGTGCCGGGGATCGCGGTATCCAGCAGCTCGGCGATGGTGCGCTCGTGCACCGCAGAATTCTGCCGGATGTCGAGGCTGGCGAGATGGAAGCCGAAGCAGTCGACGGCGCGGCGCAGCTGGCGCAGCCGGCCGTGCGCGATGACACCGGATTTGTTGGCGAGCAGCGACTGCGCAAGGATGTCGAGATCGGCCTTGAATTCCTGTGCGCTGACGTAAGGCGCGGCGTCGCCGACCGGCGGTCGGTTGCTCTCAACGCCAAGCTCCAGCGCAGTTGCCGCCAGCCGCGCATAGATGCCGGACACCGCCAGCCGGTACGGTTCGCCGGCGCGGTGCGGCGACGTATCCGGCGAACGCTCCGCCAGCGCGCGGACGTCCGGCGAGACCTGGGCGAGGTGGGCGGCGATCGACAGTTCGGAACCGAGCTCATGCAGCTCGGCGAGATAGAACTGTACCGCCCGCGACGACTGCAGCGCCAGCGTGCCGCGCATCACTTCGGCGGTGACGAAGGGGTTGCCGTCGCGGTCGCCGCCGATCCACGAGCCCATCTTCAGGAACGAGCCGATCTCGGCAGCGTCGCCGTCCTCGGCCTGCAGCCGGTCTTCCAGCACGCCATGCAGCCGCGGCACCTCGCGCAGGAAGGTGTAGTCGTAGAACGACAGACCGTTGGTGACTTCGTCGAGCACGGTGAGCTTGGTCCGGCGCAGCAGGTTGGTCTGCCACAGCGTCAGCACCTCGCGGCGCAATTGCTCTTCGAGCGCCTCGATCTCCTCAGTGGTGAGCTGCATCCGCTCGCGGCGGTCGAGCAGAGCGGCGACCTGCATTTCACGGTCGATGGTGCTCTTGCGGCGGACCTCGGTGGGATGCGCCGTCAGGACCGGGCTGACCAGCGCGCGTCCGAAGAACTCGCGGAGCTGCTTCGCATCGATCCCGGCGTCGCGCGCACGTGCCAGGGCGCCGGCCAGCGACGCTGCGGCCAGCGGCGCATCGCCGGAGCGCTGCGCGCGCATGCGGCGGATGTTGTTCTGGTCCTCGGCGATATTGGCAAGGTGCGAGAAATAGCTGTAGGCACGGACGATACGAACCGTTTCCGGCGTCGACATGCCGTCGAGGATGGTTTCCAGTTCGCGCCGCGCCAGCCGGTCCTCGTCGCGGTGGAAGCGGATCGAGGTCTGGCGGATGCGTTCGACGAGGTCGAACACCGCCTCGCCCTCCTGGTCGCGCACCGTGTCGCCGAGAATGCGGCCGAGCAGCCGGATGTCGTCGCGCAGCCGCGCATCGGCCTCCTGCGAGACGATATCCTCGCCGCGGTTCGGCAGCGTCTCGGGATCGAGTGGCAGGATCATGGATGACATCGCAAACTCCCACGAAGTTGCCGGCCGCTGTTGGTCGCAAGATTTCTGCGGCGGTGCAAGATCCGATGCAATCCGCGGGCCGCCCGGCTTCCGGCGACCCGTTGCCGGCTGATCTAGGCGGCGGCCACGCTTGGTGCCTCGATCGCCGGCTTGGCCGGCTGCGCCGCGAGCAGGCCTTTGCACAAGGCCTCGGCGGCGCAGGCTCCCGAAATCACCACGGCCTCGATGCCCGGTCCATGCGTCGCCGCACCTGCCACCACGAGATTTCGCAGCGGCATCTTCACCGGCAGCCGCCCCGTCTTCCCGGTCACGCCGTAGATCGCACCAGCATTGGTCCAGGCATAGCGGTGATAGGTGGCAGGGCTGGATTCCGAACGATAGACGATGCGCGCATCGATATCGGGGATCACCGCGCGCACGCGGGCGATCAGGCGATCGCCCATCAACGTCTTGCGGGCGAGATAGTCCGGCGACTGGCGGAACGAGTCGAGCTGGTCCGCGGCGGTGCCATCGGGCGGAAACCACGAGCGCGCCTCGTCATGGCTGATCAGTTCGATGATTTCTACGACCGAATGTCCGGGCGGCGCGCAGTAGGGATCGACGGCGGACGGCACGACCATGCCCGCCATGCCGTCCGGCGTCACCACATGCACCACCGCCGGCAGGTGCAGCGACCCGCGCAGGCCGAGGGAGATGCCGATGGCGGAGCATGCCGGCAGCAAGGGACCGACCTGCGATTCGAGTGTCCGCGCGATTGACTGGTCGTCCAGCAGCCGGGTGACGGCCTCGCGGGCATCGGCGTTGCACACCACCGCTTTCGCGGCGATGCGCCGCGACCTGCCGCGGAAATCCTGCACCAGCAGGCCGGTCGCCGCCCCATCGGCTGTGGTGATCCTGACGACGGGCGTGCGCAGATGAACCCGGCCGCCGCGTTGCTCGATCGCGCGCGCGAGGCTTTCGGCCATCGCTCCGGAGCCGCCTTCCGGATAGTAGCCGCCGTTGAAGTAATAGCCGAAAATCGGGACCATGTCGGCGACCGTCGCCGTGGCGGTGTCGTCGGTGATGTAGCCGCCGAGCGCCGAGATCCATTCCCTGGCTCCGGCGTCCGTGACATGGCGCGCGACGAAGTCGTGCCACGGGCGTCTCATCCACGCCACTGCCAGCGGATGGGCCCTGGCAAAGCCGAGCAATGCGTCGGGATCGGCTGGCATGCCGGGAATGCCGCCGCGCGCGGCGCCCGTCGAATACATCGACGTGAACACGGTGAAAATATCCTCGAACAGCGCGGCAATGCCGGACGCCTCTGCCGGATATTGCTCGCCGATCATCTTCGCATAGAGGCGCCAGTCGCGCGGCACGTCGATGGTCTTGCCGTCCAGCACGTAGCGATGATCGAGACGCTTCCAGGCAACATCATTGGCGATGCCGAGACGCTCGAACACGGAGCGCACCGGGCCGCCCGGCTGCCAGCCGGAGACGTCGTGCACACCGGAGTCGAACCGGAACACCAGTTTGTCGTGGCTGGCCGCATCGCGTTCCCTAGCAACGCGCAGCCAGTTATGCGCGAAGCCGCCGGGCACGACATGCTGCTCGCAGACGATAACCTTCAGCCCGGAATCAGCCAACAGCGCGGCGGCGGTCAGGCCGCCGATGCCGGCGCCGATGATGGCCACGTCGCAAGTCTCGTCGTCCTCCGCCGCAGCAAGCGTCGCGCCGGCAAAATCCGGCGCCGGCCAGTTGTTGCGTTGGTCGCCTTTGGCCATCGCCGTCAAGGCGCGCCGCACCAGTATCTTTGGCAACAGGACCGACGCCACGCCGCCCGCCGCCACCGGCAGCCAGTGCGCCAGCGCCGGCATGCCGACAAAATTGGCCAGCGCCATCCAGCCGAACAGCACGGCCCACATCGCCGAGATCGTCATGTTGACGGACTTGAACAGCGGCGTGGCCGCCGCGCCCTCATATTCACCAGCGGAAAATTCGGCGGTCCAGGGCCGCCCGATCACCACGCTGGCGGTCGCGCCGATGCCGAGCGCCAACAGCAGCAGAGAGGTCGAATTCCCCATCAGTGTGGACAGACCGAGCGCCTGCCCCAGCGCCACCACCGCGAGCCCGATAATCGCCGCGATTTCGAACACCGGCGGTAGCTTGCCCCGGTGCCAAAGCGCGCTCCACGCCATCGCATAGGCGAGGCCCGCAACGGCACCGGCCAACGGCCATCCGAGCCAGATGCCGACGGCATAGATGGGAAGGGCCAGCAAAGCCGCATGCGCCAACAGAAAGGTCTTCATGGTCGATCTCCGGGTTGCCGATCGGCCTCAATATACATTGTAAATTTACATTGTAAATAACAGGAATCAGCGTATCAGGAGACCGGATGGTTTTCTGGAGGTGGGATGCCGCGGGCGCTTTCCCGATCGGAAGTCGACGACTTCAAGCAACGGCTATGCGCGGCGGCGGAGAATCTGATCCTGCGCCGTGGCGGGCCGGACTTCACCATGCGCGACCTCGCCGCCGAAGCCGGCTGCAGCCCGATGCTCCCCTACCGCTACTTCAAGGACAAGGTCGACATCATCGCCGCCGTTCGCGCCGCGGCGTTCCGGCGCTTTGCCGCCGAGCTCGAGGCGCCGCGTTCGGCGCCGGGCGACACCGTTGCGCATTCGCGCGCCGTCGGTGACGCCTATGTCGCCTTCGCCTTCGCCCATCCGCATCTCTATCGCCTGATGTTCGACATGGCGCCGGTGGAGCGCGGCCGATATCCGGAGCTCGATTCCGCCATCGAGCAGGCGCGCGGAACCATGACCCGCCATGTCGAAGATTTGGTCAGGGGCGGCTTCCTAACCGGCGAGCCGGAGATCATCGGGCATGTATTCTGGGCCAGCCTGCACGGGCTGATCGTCTTGCAGCTCGCGGGTCAACTCGCCGCCGAACCGGGTTTCGAGAAACTGCGGGCCGCCACCCTCGGCGCGCTGGTCAACGGGCTGCGGAGCGGCCTGCCCAAAGCCCCCGGCGTTTGAACGTCGCTACGGCAGCGCCTCAGATCGCCCGTCCCGCCTTCGCCCAATACGGATCGCGCAGACGGCGCTTGAATATCTTGCCGGAATCTTCGCGCGGCAAATTTGCCTGGATCACGATCAGCCGCGGCACCTTGTAGTCCGCCAGCGCCTTTTTCAGCTCGGCGCGGACCAAAGCCAGATCCAGCACCACGCCGGGCTGCGGCTCGATCACCGCCATCAGCGCCTCGCCGAATTCCTCGTCGGGCACGCCGAACACCGCGCAATCATGCACGCCGGCGACGGCGTGCAGCGCGGATTCGATTTCGGCGGGGTAGATGTTGACGCCGCCGGAGATCACCATGTCGCGCTTGCGGTCGCAGATGAAGACGTAGCCGTCTTCGTCGATATAGCCGACGTCGCCCGAGGTGATGAAGCCGTCGCGCTCGATCTCGCCGCGCTTGTCGGGCTTGTTGTGATAGGTGAAATCCGGATTGCCGGATATCCGCGAATAGATCTCGCCGATCTCGCCCTGCGGCAGTATATGGCCGTCATCGTCGAGGAAGCGCAGTTCGGCGCCATCAGCGATGCGGCCGACCGTGCCGGGCTTTTTCAGCGAATCCTCGGAGGTGGCGAAGGTCACCGCGCCGGATTCCGTCGAGCCGTAGAATTCGTGGATCACCGGGCCCCACCAGTCGATCATCGCGCGCTTGACGTCGGCCGGGCACGGGGCTGCGGCATGGATGACATGGCGCAGCGACGACATGTCGTATTTGCCGCGGGTGTGATGCGGCAGCTTCATCAGCCGGATGAACATGGTCGGCACCATGAACACCGTGTCGATCTGCTGCTCGTCGATGATGCGCAGAAATTCCTCCGGCTCGAAGCGCGGCATCAAGACCTGCGCGCCGCCGAGCCGGCCGGCGCGCAGCCCGAACGCATTTGGCGCGGAGTGATACAGCGGCCCCGGCAGCAGCGCGCGCGAACCAGGCTTGAGGCCATAGACGCGGGCGCGCATCGCGTCGGTCGATGCCGCCTGCTCCGGCGTCGGCGCGAAACGTCGGACACCCTTGGGGTGGCCGGTGGTGCCCGACGTGTAGATCATGTTGTGCGGCTGCGGCTGCTTCGGCCCGTCATACGGCGCCTGCTCTTGCAGCCACGTTTCCAGATCGATCGCGCCGTCGGGCGTGCCGGTGTGCGCCGGATCGATCTTGTAGTTCGCGAGAATTTCAGCCGGCAGCGCGACGCTGAGTGTGATGATGCCCTCGGGGATCGCCTCGCGCAGCTGGTGCAGCATGTCGGCATGGCCGATCAGGATGTTCGTGCCGGAGTCCTTGATGACGTAACTGATCTCCTCCGGCTTGAAGTGCCAGTTCACCGGCACCGCATAGGCGCCGAGCTGCATCACCGCATAGGCGGCTTCGAGAAACGCGATGTCGTTGCGCATCAATATGCAGACGCTGTCGCCGGGCTTGACGCCCTGCCGGTGCAGACCGCCGGCGATGCGCGCAGCGCGCTCGTTGATCGCATCGAACCCGCGCCGCCGCTCGCCTGACATGACGCCTTTGAAGAGATTGGAGGTCATGGACGTCTCCAGTTTGTTATTTTTGATACAGCCTCTCCCCGTCATTGCGAGGAGCCCTTGCGACGAAGCAATCCAGTCCTTGCCGAGTTTGTGGCTCTGGATTGCCGCGTCGCTTCGCAAGGGGAAAGCCAACTGGCTTTCCCTGACCTCGCAATGACGGCGGAGGGCGCAGCGTTCAGTCCACAAAGTTCGGCGCGCGCTTTTCGATATTGGCGCGGACGGCCTCGAGTTGGTTGGGCTGGCCCATCAGGGCGGCCTGCTCGACGGATTCGGCGAGCAATGCCGGGCCGGGATCGACGCAGAGATTGTTGAGCATGCGCTTGGCGGCGCGGATCGCGTCCGGGCTCTTGCCGGCGATGTCGCGCGCGGTCGCCATCGCTTCGGCATGCGGATCGTCGCAGATCCTTGTGG
Source organism: Tardiphaga sp. vice154 (assembly GCF_007018645.1). Taxonomy (NCBI): domain Bacteria; kingdom Pseudomonadati; phylum Pseudomonadota; class Alphaproteobacteria; order Hyphomicrobiales; family Nitrobacteraceae; genus Tardiphaga; species Tardiphaga sp. vice154. Next base: position 2,108,266 of record NZ_CP041399.1, on the reverse strand, counting down.
CGAGGCCGTAGCTGAGCGCTTCCTGCGCCGAGAACACGCGGCCGGTGTAGGTCAGCTCACGCAGGATATCGTCGCGCACGAGGGAGGCCAGGATCGGCGTGCCCGCCATGTCCGGCACCAGGCCCCATTTGATCTCCATGATCGACATCCGCGCATCCGGCGCCAGAAAACGCAGGTCGGCGCCGAGGGCGAGCTGGAAGCCGCCGCCGAGCGCCACGCCATGCACCGCCGCGATCACCGGCACCGGCAGTTGGCGAAAGCCCCACACCGCCTGCTGGGAATGATTGGCGAGGCCATGAGTGCGCGCCGCGAGGTCGCGCTTCGGCGCGCCTGGAATGCCCTCGCCGCCGTGCGCCTTCATGGCCGCGAAGCGCCCCATGTCGAGCCCGGCGCAGAACGCCCGGCCCTCGCCCGACAGCACCACCGCCCGCAGCCCCTTTTCCACGGCAAGCCGCGCCGAGGTCGCCACCAGCGCCTCGAACATCGCGACATCGAGCGCATTCATCTTGTCGGCGCGGTTCAGTCGGACGTCGGCGACGCCGTCCACCATCGATACGGTGACGCGATCTTGCATTGGGCGTTTCCTCCCCAGACTTGTTTTTATTCGCTTCACAGAAAAGCGTTGTCGGGATTTAGTCAATCGCCTAACTAACCCGGCAGCAACCTCTTAGAGCAGGACACTTCCATGTTCAATGCACAGCTTCTCGCAGGGCGAAACATTCTGGTGACGGGCGGCGGCACCGGCCTCGGCAAATCGATGGCGGCGCGCTTCCTCGAACTCGGCGCCGACGTGCATATCTGCGGCCGCCGCAAGAGCGTGTGCGACGAGACCGCCACCGAGTTGATGGCGGAGTATGGCGGCAAGGTCACCAGCCACGGCGTCAACATCGCGGATGCCGCCGCGGTCGATGCGATGATCGAGAGCATCTTTGCCGAGAAGCCGCTGACCGACCTGATCAACAATGCCGCCGGCAATTTCATCGCCCGCACCCAGGACCTCACGCCGCGCGGCTTCGACGCGGTGGCCAATATCGTGATGCACGGCACGTTCTACGTGACGCATGCGGTGGGCAAGCGCTGGATTGCCGGCAAGACGCCCGGCAACGTGGTGTCGATCACCGTGACGTGGGTGCGCAACGGCAGCCCCTATGTGGTGCCCTCGACCATGAGCAAGTCGGCGATCCACGCCATGACGATGTCGCTGGCGACCGAATGGGGCCGCTACGGCATCCGCCTCAACACGATTGCTCCCGGCGAGATCCCGACCGAGGGCATGAGCAAGCGCATCAAGCCCGGCGACGAGGCCGGCGCCCGTACCCGCGCGCAAAATCCGATGGGCCGGGTCGGCAAGATGGAGGAATTGCAGAACCTCGCGGTGTTCCTGATCTCCGGCGGCTGCGACTGGATCTCGGGCGAGACCATCGCGATGGACGGCGCGCAGGCGCTCGCGATGGGCGGCAATTTCTATCAGCTCCGCGAATGGTCCGACGCCGACTGGACCGCCGCGCGCGACAGCATCAAGGCGCAGAACGACAAGGACAAGGCGGCACGGGGGTAGCAGGCGGCCTTCGGTTTATAAAACCGCTGCGCTTCAGCCCCCTCACCCGCCCCGGCGTCGCTTCGCTCTGCCGGGTCGACCTCTCCCCGGCGGGGAGAGGTGAACGGCGCGTCATTGCACGAACAATCCTGATTGGTGCAACGACGCTCAACCACCTCTCCCCGGCGGGGAGAGGTCGGCGCGCGCAGCGCCGGGTGAGGGGGCAACGCGACGTCCTTGCCGCATCGCAGCACCTTTCTCACCTTGTCAGGTTGAACGGACCACCTCACACTCTCCCCAACTAATAAAACCAAGGGGGGAGACCATGTGCGTTTCACAAGCGGCGACGCTCGCCGATGTCATCCGGCTTCAGGCGAAGTTGCGGGGCCCGTCCACCGCGCTGGTGTTCGAGGGGCACCCGACTTCCTTCGCCACGCTGGATGAACATGCCAGCCGTGTGGCCAACGGGCTGATCGCGCAAGGCATCAAACCGCGCGAGCGCATCGCCTATCTCGGCAAGAACAGCGACGTCTTCCTCGAGCTGCTGCTCGGCGCGATCAAGGCAGGTGTGGTGATGGCGCCGGTGAACTGGCGGCTGGCCGCGCCCGAGATCGCCTTCATCATCCGTGACTGCCAGGCCCGGATGCTGTTCGTCGGCCCGGAATTCGTCGAGCAGGTGCGCGACCTCGTGCCGGAAATTCCCGATGTGCGCGTGGTCATGACCACCGAAGGCGGCGCCTCGGAATGGCCGGACTTCCGTAGCTGGCGCGACGCACAAAGCGACACCGACCCGATGACGCCGCTTGCGACCGATGACATCGCGATCCAGCTCTACACCTCGGGCACCACCGGCAAGCCGAAAGGCGCGATGCTGACGCACGATAATTTCCTGTCGCTGCTGCGCATCGCCGAAAACGACCCGCCGGACTGGAACCGGTGGACGGCGGACGACGTCTCGCTGGTGGCCATGCCGATGTTCCACATCGGCGGCATCGGCTGGGCGGTGTTCGGCCTGTACCACGGCGCCAAGGGCGTGATCGCGCGGGAGTTCGATCCCGGCAAGGTGCTCGACGATTTCGCGCAGCATGGCATTTCGAAACTGTTTTTGGTGCCGGCGGCGATGCAGTTCATCGTGCGGCAGCCGCGCGCCCGCGAGATGGATTTCTCGAAACTGCGCTACATCCTGTACGGCGCCTCGCCGATCCCCGCCGCGCTTCTGAGGGAATGCATCGAGGTGTTCGGCTGCGGCTTCGTGCAGATGTACGGCATGACCGAGACCACCGGCACCATCGTGGTGCTGGCGCCGGAGGACCATGTCGAGGGCCGCGCCTGCATGCGCGCCGCCGGCCGCGCGCTGCCCGGCGTCGAGATTGCGATCCTCGATGCCGACGGCCGACCCTTGCCGACAGGCGAGGTCGGCGAGATCGCGACGCGCTCGGGCTCCAACATGGCGGGCTACTGGAACCAGCCGGACGCCACCGCGCGCACGCTGGATGCCGACAACTGGCTGCGCACCGGCGACGCCGGCTATCTCGACGCTGACGGCTTTCTCTACATTCACGACCGCATCAAGGACATGATCATCTCCGGCGGCGAGAACATCTACCCCGCCGAAGTCGAGAGCGCGATCTGCGACCATCCCGATGTCGCCGAAGTCGCCGTCGTCGGCGTCCCGGACGAGACCTGGGGCGAGGCCGTCAAGGCGGTGGTGGTATTGAAGCCCGGCAAGAGCCTCAGCGCGCCCGAACTGATTGGCTTCACCAAAGAGCGCATCGCCGGTTTCAAGTCGCCGAAGTCGATCGACTTCATCGCCGCATTGCCGCGCAACGCATCCGGCAAGATCCTGCGGCGCCATCTGCGCGATCCCTATTGGGAAGGAAGGGAGCGGCAGGTGAACTAAACCAGCGGGCCTAAGGTTAGGTATGTTGAACGCTACAGATTATCCAATCTCCACGTCGTCCCCGCGAACGCGGGGACCCATACACGCCGAATTAAGACGGCGCGCGATCGAAGTAACTCGGCGAGAAGCCGCGCTTCGATTGTGAGGACAGAGGCTATGGGTCCCCGCGCCGCGCGCGCCGAAGGCGCGCTAGGCGGGGACGACCGGAGAGGACGGGGCGTCACCTCTTCGGTTCCAATGTCATAAAGCGCTGTCATAAACGCTGTCACAATTCGAAGTTAACAACACTCCGTTCACCGCTGCGGCGATAAGCGCGGGCGATGACGCGCTTGTCACTTTCGTTTTTCAGAAATCTCATGTCATATGTTTGACATGGCCCGCCCCTCCGCACATTCCCTCGCATCCACCGTCGCCTACCAGCCGCCCCGGCTGGTATCAGCCAATGGTATCGAGCTGTGCTACGACAGCTTCGGCGATAGCAGGGCCGAGCCGATGGTGATGATCATGGGGCTCGGCGCCCAGATGATCCACTGGGACGACGAGTTCTGCCGCGACATCGCAGCAAACGGCTTTCGCGTGATCCGCTTCGACAACCGCGACATCGGCCTGTCCAGCAAGATGGCGGGCGGCAAGCCGCTGACGATTTTCGAACTGGCAAAGCTGCGCTATTTCGGCCGGCCGGTCGCCGCGCCCTACAAGCTCTCGGACATGGCGGCCGACGTCGTCGGCCTGCTCGACGCGCTCGGCATCGAGGCCGCGCATGTCGTCGGCGCCTCGATGGGCGGCATGATCGCGCAGGAACTGGCGATCGAACATCCGCAGCGGGTGCGCTCGCTGGTCTCGATCATGTCGACCACCGGCCATCCGCGGCTGCCGCAGCCCGGCCGCGCCGTCGCTGTGCAATTGCTGCAGAAGCAGCCGACGAGCTATGAAGAATTCGTCGCGCGCTTCAAGCAGACCTGGCTGTTCCTGCGCGTCGGCAGCTTCCCGGAAGACGAGGCGCGCGATCTCGACCGCGCGCACCGCACCTATGCCCGCGGCCTCGAGCCCGACGGCGTCAGCCGGCAGTTGCGCGCCATCCTCGCCTCCGGCAGCCGCAAGGAACGGCTGGCGTCGGTGACCGCGCCGACTTTGGTGATCCACGGCAAGGTAGATCCCCTGGTCCACCCGGCCGGCGGTCGCGACACCGCCGCCTCGATCCCCGGCGCGAAGCTGCTGATGATCGACGGCATGGGCCACGCGCTGCCGATCTCGATGTGGAGAGAGGTGATCGACGCCATCGTCGACCACGCATACGGCGTGACGGGGTTCAGCCAAATCGCCGACGGCGCCAGGCGATCAGCAGCGCGCTGACCTCGTCGGGCTTTTCCTGCTGGGTCCAGTGGCCGCTGTCGCGGACCAGATGCTTCTCCAGATCCGGTACCAGCCTCTCCATGCCGTCGGCCATCGACGGCGGCAGCACGGCGTCGTGCTCGGCCATGATCATCAGAGCCGGCACACGCACGGTGTGGTCGAGATCGGCGGAATGCTCCCAGTTGCGCGTGATGTTGCGATACCAGTTGATGCCGCCGGTGAAGCCCGTTGCGGTATAGGTCTCGACGAACACCTGCTTCTCTTCGTCCGTGAGGATCGGCAGCCTTCGGTCCTTGGCCGCGTCATAGGCCTCGACCAGTTGCGGGAACGCCAGATTGGGCCTGGCCGCCGCGACGCCGGGCGCCAGCGGCATCGGCTTGCGCATGAACACCTCGAAGGTGGTTGCGACATTCTCCGCGAAGATCCGGTCCGGCTCCTGCGAGTCCTGGAACTGGACGACGTACATCGTGTCGCCAAATCGCTTGCGATAGATCGCGATTGGATCGACCGGTGCCCTTGCTAGATGCGGCGTGTTGATGCCGACCACGCCGGCGACGCGATCAGGGTAGCGCAACGGCATCTGCCAGACCACGAAGCCGCCCCAGTCATGGCCGACAAAGATCGCGCGGTCGATCTGCAGATGATCGAGCAGCCCGACGAGGTCGGCGATGAGATGTGCGATGTCGTAATCCTCGACATGCTCGGGCCGGTCGGTCGCGCCGAAGCCGCGCTGGTCCGGCGCGATGACACGAATGCCGGCCGCGGCCAGCGCCTTGATCTGGTGCCGCCAGGAGAACGCCAGCTCCGGCCAGCCGTGGCACAGCAACATCGGCGGCGTGTCACTGATCGGGCCGGAATCGTAATAGCCCATCCGGATGCCGTTGACCTCGGCGAAATGCAGCGGCGGCATGTCGATCATCGCGGGCTCCTCTTCACCCTCCCCTGGAGGGGGAGGGTCGAGTGCGCCGTCAGGCGCGCTCGGGGTGGGGTGACGGCGGTGCGATGGGGTGAAGAGCTTACGTCATCCTCTAACGCTGTCACCCCACCCCGGTGCACAGCATGCTTCGCATGCGATGCACCGACCCTCCCCCTCCAGGGGAGGGTGAACGGCTCCGCCGTAAGCGCGAGCTACTTCTTCTCCGCGGGCCGCGTCCCCAGGGTCGCCATGTTGAGGAACAGCTCCTGGAACTTCTCACCCATCTTGGGATCGAAGGTGAACCAGCTCTGCATCAGCGATTCCGGGGAGAACTTGTCGACGTTGGCCATCATCTTCCCCTGCAACTGCTCCATCATCGCGGTCTGCATCGGCTGCACGTCGGGAAGGCCCAGGAACGCCCGCGCCTCTTCAGGCGTGCAGTCCATGACAACGGTTACTTTCATCGAACGCTCCTCAATCGACGCACACGCGCGGCGGCGCAGTATCGCCACGGTCGCAGCTCCGATGCAAGCCGAGCGGGTCGCGTGCGGTTGCGAAGGATCAGCCGAAGCGTTCGACGGCGAACGAACTGGGATCGGTGAACGGCGTGACGCCCGTCACCATGTCGGCCAGCAGACGCCCGCTGACCGGGCCCAGCGTCAGGCCGTGGTGCTGGTGGCCGAAATCGAACCACAGACCCTTGTGACGAGGCGCCCGCCCAATCACCGGCAGCATGTCCGGCAGGCACGGCCGCGATCCCATCCACGGCTTCGGCTCGATCTGTTCGCCGAGCGGAAACATTTTTCGCGCAATGGGGAGCGTGCGTTCGACCTGCACAGGCGTCGGCGGCGCGTCGCGGCGGGCGAATTCGGCGCCGGTGGTCAGCCGGATGCCGCGGTTCATCGGCGCCAGCAGGTAACCGTTGTCGGTGTCGAGCACCGGGTGATGCAGCACCGCATTGCCGGACGGCGAAAGATGGATGTGATAACCGCGCTTGGTCATCATCGGGATGGCATAGCCGAGCGGCCGGTAGACCTCGTCCGACCACGGACCCAGCGCCACCACCGCGTCGCGCGCGACCAGCGCGCCGCCGGGGCCCGCGACGCGCCAGCCGCCGTCGCCCTGCGTCAGGGTTCGCGCGTCGGCGGCGAGAAAACGGCCGCCCTTGCGGATGAACAGTTTGGCATAGGCCTTTGCCAGCGCGCCGGGATCGGGAATGAAGCCCGGCGTCGGCCAATGAATCGCGCCGGCAAAATCGCCGGACAGGTTGGGTTCCTTGTCGGCGATGGCAGCAGCGTTCAGTACGTGGCCCTCGATGCCGTAGTCGCGGTCGCGCGCCAGTTCGCCGAGGCTCTTCTCCATCGTCTTTTCGGAACGGAACAGCTTGATCCAGCCGGTGCGGCGCAGCAGTTCCGGCACGCCGGCTTCCTCGATCAGCGCCTGATGTTCCTGCAAACTGCGCTGGATCAGCGGCAGTGCAGCGAGCGCGCTGCGCAGCGATCCTTGCGGCGACGAATTGAGGAAATAGCGGACCATCCACGGCAGGAAGCCCGGCAGCGCGTCGAGGTGATAATGCACGTCGGGCGACCGGTTCATCGCGTATTTCAGGATCTGGCCGGCATCGCGCGGAAACATATAGGGGAATACCGAGGCGCATTCGATCAGCCCGGCATTGCCATAGCTGGTCTCTTCGCCGGCCCGCTCATTGCGATCGACCAGCACGACGTTGCGGCCGCGCGCCTGCAGATGCAGCGCCGCCGACACGCCCACCATGCCGGCGCCGAGCACCAGCACATCCGCCTTCAATTCCGTCATCCCTGCCCCGAACTGGTTGCTTCACGAACGTCCTAGCGCGACGTCGTGGCAGCACCGTGAAGCCACGTTGCATATCGCCCATGCGCTCCGTCGGCGAAGCAAGGATTGCGCCACGCTGCCCTGATTTGCGGCGGTGCACGCCGGTAAATGACGCTTGCGCGACGTACGAACTCTGCTGACAATGCAACCGAAGTGCGGCACACCACGCAAGCCGCCGCAGGAGAGCGTTTTCGATGTCCATTCGTCAGACGTGCGTCAAACTTGGTCTCGCCGCCTTCGCCCTGATTGTCGCAGCCGGCGCACCGGCGTCGGCGCAGACCTTGCGCTACGCCAACCAGGGCGACCTCAAATCGCTCGATCCCTATACGCTGCGCGAGACCACCACCATCGCGCATCACGGCCAGGTCTATGAAGGCCTGGTCAAGCGCGGCAAGAACCTCGAGATCATTCCCGGCCTCGCCGAGAGCTGGGAAACGCCGGAGCCGACGCGCTGGCGTTTCCACCTGCGCAAGAACGTGACCTTCGCCAATGGCGATCCTTTCACCGCCGACGACGTGATCTTCTCCGCCGACCGCGTCCGCGCCAAGGGATCGGATTTCCAGACCGTGGTGCCGGTCGACGCCAAGGCGGTCAAGATCGACGACCATACCGTCGATTTCGTGCTGACCTCGCCCAATCCCATTCTGACCTCGCAATGGGACGTGTGGTACATCATGGACAAGAAGTGGGCGGAGGCGAACAACGCCGTGATGCCCACGCCGGCAGCCGCGACCTCGCCGAGCTTCGCTGCGCTGAACGCCAACGGCACCGGGCCGTTCGTCATCGAAAGCCACCAGCCCGGCGTCAAGACCGTGTTCAAGGTCAACCCGAACTGGTGGGGCAAGCCGGAGCATAATCTGAAGGAAATCGTGTTCACGCCGATCTCCTCGGACGCAACCCGCGTCGCAGCGCTGCTGTCCGGCGAGGTCGACCTGATCGAGCCGGTGCCGGTGCAGGACATCGCCCGCGTCAACGGCTCAGCCAATGCCAGCGTTCTCGCCGGGCCGGAGCTGCGCACCATTTTCCTCGGCATGGACCAGATCCGCGACGAACTGCTGGTCTCCAACGTCAAGGGCAAGAACCCCTTCAAGGACATCAAAGTCCGCGAAGCCTTCTACAAGGCGATCGACATCGAACTGATCAAGACCCGCGTGATGCGCGGCCTGTCGACGCCGTCAGCGCTGATGATCGCGCCGCCTTTGTTCAAGCTGTCCGGCGATTTCACGCGGCCGAAGTACGACGCCGAGGGCGCCAAGAAACTGCTCGCCGAGGCCGGCTATCCCGACGGCTTCGAGCTCGGCATGGATTGCCCGAACGACCGGTACGTCAACGACGCCGCGATCTGCCAGGCGGTGGTCGGCATGCTGTCCCGGATCGGCGTCAAGGTGACGCTGAACGCCCAGCCCAAGGCGCTGTTCTTCGGCAAGATCTTCAAGTCGGGCGGCTACCAGACCTCGTTCTATTTGCTCGGCTGGACGCCCGGCACGCAGGATTCCCACAACGTGATGTTCGACATCATGGGCTGCCGCGACAATCCGGCGAGTTCGCGCGGCGCCACCAATGTCGCCGGCTACTGCAACAAGGAGTTCGACAAGCTCACCGACCAGGTGCTGCAGGAAACCGACACCGCCAAGCGCGACCTCCTGATCAAGGCCGGCTTCGAAATCGCCAGCAAGGACTTTGCCTACATCCCGTTGCACCAGCAGGCGCTGGCCTGGGGCGTGTCGAAGAAAATCAAGCTGGTGCAGCGCCCGGACAACCAGGTGCTGCCCTACTGGGCCGTGAAAACGGAATAGGCGTCGCTCCGATAATAGCAGCCGTCATTGCGAGGAGCGAAGCGACGCGGCAATCCAGAAGGCCACAAGCGAAGGAAGACTGGATTGCTTCGTCGCAAGGGCTCCTCGCAATGACGAAGAAAAGCGAAAGCGAAAGGAACCCATGCTCGCTTTCATCCTGCGCCGCGCGCTGCAGTCGATCGGGGTGATGATCGCCGTCGGAATCATCTCGTTTTCGATGTTCCGCTTTGCCGGCGACCCCGTGAACCAGATGGTCGCGCTCGACACCTCGCCGGCGCAGCGTGCCGAAATCCGCGCCTCGCTCGGGCTCGACGATCCCGTCGTCGTGCAGTTCGCGCGCTATTTCGGCAACGCCCTGCAGTTCAAGTTCGGCGTCTCCTACCAGTTTCGCCAGCCGGTGTCGTCGCTGCTGCAGGAGCGCATGCCAGCGACGCTGGAGCTGGCGACCTGCGCCACCGTCCTGGCAATGACGTTCGGCATTCTGATGGGCATCTACTCGGCGCTGCGCCGCGATTCGTTTCTCGCCAAGCTGATGCAGGCGGTGTCGCTGATCGGCATCTCGCTGCCGACCTTCCTGATCGGCATCCTGCTGATCTACCTGTTCGCCGTCACGCTCGGCTGGCTGCCGTCGTTCGGCCGCGGCGACGTCGTGAAGTTCCGCTGGTGGTCGACCGGTCTGTTAACCTTATCCGGGCTGAAGGCGCTGATCCTGCCGTCGATCACGCTCGGCCTGTTCCAGATGACCTTGATCATGCGGCTGGTGCGCGCCGAGATGCTCGAAGTGCTGCGCACCGACTACATCCGCTTCGCGCGCGCGCGCGGCCTCACCACGCGCGCGATCCATTTCGGCCACGCACTGAAAAACACGCTGGTGCCGGTGATCACCGTGGCCGGCCTGCAGTTCGGCTCGGTGATCGCGTTTGCGATCATCACCGAGACGGTATTCCAGTGGCCGGGCATGGGGCTCCTCTTCGTGCAGGCGGTACAGAATGTCGATATCCCGATCATGGCGGCGTATCTCCTGGTGGTGTCGCTGATCTTCGTCACCATCAATCTGATCGTCGATATTCTCTACACTATCGTCGATCCTCGGCTGCGGGCGAGCGTGGGGAGGACGGCATGAGGCGGATTCGGTCAACGACAAACTCCGTGTCGTCCCTGCGAAAGCAGGGACCCATACCCTCCGTCCCCTCAATTAAAACTCCGCCGCATACGCCGTGTAGCCACACGCCGACAGCGGCTATGGGTCCCCGCGCCGCGCGCGCCAAAGGCGCGCTAGGCGGGGACGACACGGGGGTAACGAGCGTCACATGACTGATCTCCCGGCAACTGCCCCCGCCCCCTCACCTTCCATGTTCGCCCGCGCGATCGACAGCGACATCTGGCATTCGTTCAAACAATCGCGCCTGACGATGGCCGCCGCCGTGATCGCGGGACTGCTGATCATGATGGCGCTGTTTGCGCCTCTCTTGTCCTCGCAGGACCCGTTCGATCCGCGCCAGCTCGAGCTGATCAATTCGCGGATCTCGCCGCTGTGGACGGCGGACGGCCAGCGGCCGTTCCTGTTCGGCACCGACGAGCAGGGCCGCGATATTTTCTCCGCGATCCTCTACGGCATGCGGATTTCGCTCGCCGTCGGCATTCTCGGCGTGGTGTTCGCCGCAGTGCTGGGCATCTCGCTCGGGCTGATCGCGGGGTATGTCGGCGGCTGGGTCGACAGCCTGATCATGCGCATCGCCGACGTGCAGCTCACCTTTCCGGCGATCCTGATCGCGCTCCTGATCGACGGCGTCGCCAAGTCGGTGTTCAATAATCGGCTGGACTCGATGGGCACGCTTATGGTGCTGGTGGTCGCGATCGGGCTGAGCTTCTGGGTACAATATGCCCGCACCGTGCGCGGCTCGGTGATGGTCGAGAAGAACCGCGACTATGTCGCCGCGGCGCAACTGATCGGGCTGCCGGCGCGAATCATCATGCTGCGCCATGTGCTGCCCAACACGATGGGGCCGATCCTGGTGATCGCGACCATCAACCTCGCGCTCGCCATCATCACCGAGGCGACGCTGTCGTTCCTGGGATCCGGCATGCCCGATACCATGCCGTCGCTGGGCACGCTGATCCGGATCGGCAACAACTATCTGTTCTCCGGCGAATGGTGGGTGATCGCCTTCCCCGGCCTCGCATTGGCGTCGCTGATCCTGTCGATCAACCTGTTGGGCGACTGGCTGCGCGACGCGCTGAATCCGAAGCTGCGATGACCGAACCCGTGCTCTCCGTCCGTCATCTGCGCGTCGAATTCGCCAGCCGCCGCGGCGTGTTGCGCGCCATCGACGGCGTGTCGTTCGATATCGCACGGGGCGAAGTGCTGGGCGTGGTCGGCGAATCCGGCGCCGGCAAGTCGGTGACCGGGCTCGCCGCCATCGGGCTGATCGATCCGCCCGGTCGCATCGCCGGTGGCGAGATTTATCTCGCCGGCCTGCGCATCGATAACCTCGCCCCGGAGGAAATGCGAAAGATTCGCGGCAAGCGGATCGGAATGATCTTCCAGGATCCGCTGACCAGCCTCAACCCGCTGTACCGGATCGGCGACCAGCTGGTCGAGACCATCCGCACGCATCTCAACCTGAACGAGACCGCCGCGCGAAAGCGCGCGATCGAGCTGCTCGCCGAGGTCGGCATTCCCGCGCCGGACAAGCGCATCGACGCTTTTCCTCACGAATTTTCCGGCGGCATGCGGCAGCGCGTGGTGATCGCGCTGGCGATCGCCGCCGAGCCCGAGCTGATCATCGCCGACGAACCGACCACCGCGCTCGACGTCTCCGTGCAGGCGCAGATCATCGCGCTGCTGCGACGGCTCGGCCGCGACCACGGCACGGCGGTGATGCTGGTGACCCATGACATGGGCGTGATCGCCGAAACCTCGGACCGCGTCGCGGTGATGTATTCCGGACGCATCGCCGAGATCGGACCGGTGCGCGACGTCGTGCAGAATCCGCTGCATCCCTATGCCAAGGGCCTTATGGGCGCGATCCCCACCCTGTCGGGCGATGCCTCGAAACGCCTGGTGCAGATCGATGGCGCGATGCCGCGGCTTTCCGCAATTCCCGATGGCTGCGCCTTCCACCCGCGCTGCACATTCGCTTTCGGCCGCTGCCGCATCGAGCGGCCGGAGCCGATCGCGGTGGGCAGCCAGCGCGTCGCCTGCCATCTCTACGACACGGCGAATGCGGGGGCGGTATCATGAGCGCGCTGGTGCAGGTCCGCGACCTCAAGCGCGCCTTCGACGTCTCCAAGCCGTGGCTCAACCGCGTGATCGAGGGCGCGCCAATGGAATTCTTGCGCGCGGTCGACGGCGTCTCGTTCGAGATCGCGCGCGGCGAGACCTTTGCGCTGGTCGGCGAATCCGGCTCCGGCAAGACCACGGTGGCGCGGATGGTCGTCGGCCTGCTGCCGCCATCCTCCGGCGACGTGCTGATCGACGGCGTCTCGATGAGCGATCCCGGACAGGCGGGCGCACGGCGCGCGCTGCGCCGACGCATCCAGATGATTTTTCAGGATCCCTATGCCAGCCTCAATCCGCGGATGCGGGTCGACGCCATCATCGCCGAGCCGATCCGTGCGTTCGAGCTGTTACGCGGCGAGCGCGAGATCCGCGGCCGGGTCGGCGAGTTGCTGACGCTGGTCGGGCTGCATCCCGATGACGGGGCGAAGTTTCCGCACCAGTTCTCCGGCGGCCAGCGCCAGCGCGTCGCGATCGCGAGGGCACTCGCATCCGAGGCGGACTTCATCGTCTGCGACGAGCCGACCTCGGCGCTCGACGTCTCGGTGCAGGCGCAGATACTGAACCTGATGCGCGACCTGCAGGACCGGTTCGGCCTGACCTATCTGTTCATCAGCCACAACCTTGCGGTGGTCCGCCACATGGCGAGCCGGATCGGCGTGATGTATCTCGGCCGTATCGTCGAGATCGCGGAGGGCCGCGAATTGTTCAGCCATCCGCGCATGCCGTACACGAAAATGCTGCTCGGCACGGTGCCGGATCTGGCGATGTCCGGACGCCCCCGGATTGCGGTGACCGGCGAGATCCCCAATCCGATCGACCCGCCATCCGGCTGCGCGTTTCATCCGCGCTGCCCGGAAGTGTTCGCGCCGTGCCGCAATGTGGCGCCGGCGCTGATCGAAGGCGTGGCTTGCCATGCGGTGAACGGCGCCCCGAAGTAATGATGGCGCGGCTATCGATGCCAAAGCGCCAAGTCAAAGCTCCAAGTCGAAGCTCCAAGTCGAAGCTCCAAAACGTCAACGCCCGGCACAAGGCCGGGCATGACGAACTCACAAACTAGTCGATGTGCTGACTGCACGAACGGAGCCGCTCGAAAGACGCTCCGCCAATATTACTCGTCTTCAGTGGGCTCTTCGCCCTCGGCGTCGCGCTCCGGCGAACCGGCCAGAATCTGTTCGGCAATCAGGCCGGAGTTCTGGCGGATCGAGGCTTCGATCTTGGCGGTCATATCCGGATTAGCCTTCAGGAAGGCTTTCGAATTCTCGCGGCCCTGGCCGAGACGCTGGCTGTCGTAAGAGAACCAGGCGCCGGACTTTTCGATGATGCCGGCCTTGACGCCGAGATCGAGGATCTCGCCCATCTTGGAGACACCTTCGCCATACATGATGTCGAATTCGACCTGCTTGAAGGGCGGCGCCAGCTTGTTCTTGACGACCTTGACGCGGGTCTGGTTACCGACCACCTCGTCGCGCTCTTTGATCGCGCCGATGCGGCGGATGTCGAGGCGGACCGAGGCGTAGAATTTCAGCGCATTACCGCCGGTGGTGGTTTCGGGCGAGCCATACATCACGCCGATCTTCATGCGGATCTGGTTGATGAAGATCACCATCGTATTCGACTTGTTGATCGAGGCGGTCAGCTTGCGCAGCGCCTGGCTCATCAAGCGGGCCTGCAGGCCGGGCAGCGCATCGCCCATCTCGCCTTCGAGCTCGGCGCGCGGCACCAGAGCGGCGACCGAATCGATCACCAGCACGTCGACCGCGCCGGAACGCACCAGCGTGTCGCAGATTTCCAGCGCCTGCTCGCCGGTATCGGGCTGCGAGATCAGCAACTCGTCAATGTTGACGCCGAGCTTGCGGGCATAGACCGGATCGAGCGCGTGTTCGGCGTCGATGAAGGCGCAGATGCCGCCCTTCTTCTGGCCTTCGGCGACCGTGTGCAGCGCCAAAGTGGTCTTGCCCGAGGATTCCGGCCCATAGATCTCGACCACCCGGCCGCGCGGCAGGCCGCCGACGCCGAGCGCGATGTCCAGACCGAGTGAGCCCGACGAGATCGTCTCGATATCCATCGAGCGATCATTCTTGCCGAGCTTCATCACCGAACCCTTGCCGAACTGGCGCTCGATCTGCGACAGCGCGGCCGACAGGGCCTTGGTCTTGTCCATGGAGGATCCTTCAACGATACGCAGGGCAGTCGGGGTCGAGGCCATCTCTAGCTCCTTATGAACGGGATTCGCGCGGCGGACAAACAATGGGGTCAGGCGATCTGTTGGAATAAACGTACACCATTCGTTCCATGTTCGCAATATGTTCTTGCGAAGAACGGCCTGATTTGGATCTGTCGCAACCTGCCGCAGGCGACAGGCTTAATAAAAGCCATCCACCTGCCCCAATTCGACACATTTCTATCGACGGCTGAAATAAGTTCATCTAGCGGTATTGAAGTCCTTTCGGCAACCAAGAGTGCCAGAGGCGCTCCCTTGCACTTCGGGTTGCCCGTGCCCCTGTTTTATTTTCACCTCGTCGCCGCCCGAGCCACGGTCCTGGATGAGGACGGCATCCGCCTTGCCGACCGCGAGAAGGCGCTGGCCTATGCGCGGGACCTGATGGACGAACTGGCGCGTAGCGTAAAGACCACAGGCAGCGTCATCGTCGTCGAGAACGATGATGACGGCGAAATGTTCGAGGTGCCGCCGCTTGGCCCGTCCCATTGAGCCGGACCGCCAAAACTGTCCGGTGTTACGCGAGATGGCCGCGGCCGGGCTTAATCCGGTCGATGGCGCCCCGCCCGCCTCGGAGGCCGGGTAGCCGGCCGACGACCGCTCCACTTTCGCTCATGGTTGTGCCGGGCGGCATTTGTTGACGGCCTGTCCGCTTCTGTCACTCCCGCCAATTGTGAGAGCCTCGATGCATCCCGCCGCCAGATTGCAGTCCGACCGCCTGATCGCGGAATATCAGCGCTGGATGGCGGTGGCGGAAGACGAACGCTCGCCGGCGCCGGGCTGGTGGTGGGGACCGGCGATGGCGTGGTGGGAAATGCCGGCCGAGTTGCCCGGCGATCTCGCCAAGCGGCTCGGGCTGCCGGAGGGCGCCGCCCATGCGCAAGCCGCGCAACTGTTTCTCGATGCGCTGGCCGGCCAGAGCGCGCTGTCGTGGCCGGAGCAATTCCCGCGCCGCTATCGCCCGGCCTATCCGAACGACGCACCGGCCGAAGCCGGCTAGACTTCCGCGCCACGCGGCACGTTGAAAAACAGATCAGTTGGTGGCGGTGCCGGTCTTGCTGCGCTTGGCAGGTGGCGCGGTCTTCGGCGCGTCGTTGCGGACGGTGCCCCACGGGTCGGCATCGACCTTGGCGTTCGGAATCTTGCGCAGCGACTCGCGATAGGCCTTGTCGGCGATGGCGTCCTGTTCGCGCTCTTCCGGCGACTTGCTCTTCAGTTCCGGGATCAGATTGATGTTCGGCGCCTGCGCGAAGACAGGCACCGCGAACGGACCGGACAAGACGGCGAGCATCACCGCGGCGCGAAAGATGGTCATGGGGGTCATGCGAAGGCTCCAGCAGGTTTTGCCAGCTTATACCATTGCGCCCCCGCGCGCGCCAACCGCGCCACGGGGCTGGCAATGCCCGGACACAACTCGATCAGGGAGCGCCGGGGGGCGCGTCGCGCCGCTTCGGCCCTGATCAATAGCGCCCGCGGCCGCCGCTATTGCCGCTATAGCCGCCGCCGCCGCGGTTGAATCCGCCGCGGTACCCGTAACCGCCGATCGAAATGCCCGGCGACGGCACATAGACCGGCGTGCGCCGGACCACCACCACCTCGTCGATCTCGCGCAGCCGCGGCGGGCTGCGATCGGCGCGCCGGTCGGGTTCGGCCTGCTTCTTTTTCTTCGGCTCAGGCTTCGGCAGAGCGGGCTTGCCCAGATTCGCCTTGATCGGCGCCACGCCCGGCGCGCCGCACGGGCAAGCCGGCGCCGCCAGCGCCACCGGGATCGGCTGCAAGCCGGTTGCTGCGACCGGTGTGGTGCGATTGCGGGTGCGATCCTCGAGCTTCTTCGCCGTCGGCGTCAGGTCGCTGTCGGGATATTTCGCGAGAAACGCCGCGTAGGATGACGCGGTGTTGGTAATCACCGCATTATTCCAGGCTACCATCTTGTAGTGCCGGTCCAGCCACTCGCGCGCCTGCGGGCCGAGCGGCGGCTGCGCATACAGCGCGACGAAGGCCTCATAGGCCTCGACCGACCCGTCGGCGACGATCAGCTCGTTGGCCTGCTCCACCTTCTTGCCCTGCAATTGGCGGCGCCATTCGTCGGCCGTGCGCTTCGCCGGCTTCGGCGCCGCCGCCATAGATTCGGAAGCTTTGGCTTCGGAAGCTTTCGCATCAGAAGCTTTGGCTTCGGTAATTTTCGGCTCCGCCGTTCTGCTGTCGGACGCCGTGCTGCTATCAGACGGCTTCGCATCCGCGACTGCTGCGGTCGCAACGCTGGAGCCGAAGAAACGAAAATCGCTGACCAGCGACGAACTTTCCCACGGCGTCTGCCGGCCTTCGGTGGCGAGGTTGACCGAGAGCCGCACCCGCTTGAAGGCGTCCTCGATCGCCAGGTTCGGCTCACGACCGGCTTTCAGCAGCGCGGCGGTATAGGGGCTGTTGCCGCCGCTGCCGTCCTCGGCTTCCGCGCCCGGCGAGGTCGAGAACGACAGCAGCGTGCCGGCAGTGCCGAGCTTGACGTCGACATGGGCGAGGCCGCGGCCGGTAGTCTTGTTGATGCCGGGGAACGGGTTGTTGCGGCAGGCATCGAGCAGGATGATGCGGGTCCTGGATGGCACCGATGTGAGGGTGTTGAGGATGTCGTTCAGCCGCACTGCCTGCAGCGGAATGTCGGCCTCGCGTTTCGGATCGACATCGACCGGCACCAGATAGTTCTCACCGTCGATCTGCAGCCCGTGGCCGGCGTAGAACACCAGCGACACCGTGTCCGGCCCCTTCTCGGCGACGGATGCGGCAAACGCGCCGATCCGCGCGCGCAATTCGTTCTGGCCGAGGTCGGAGGCCGATTGCACCTCGAAGCCGGCGTCGCCCAGCATCTGCGCCATCGCGCGGGCATCATTGACCGGATTGGGCAGCGGCGTCACCGCGCGGTAGGCGGATTGCCCGATCACCAGCGCGATCCGGTTTTCAGCCCCTGCCGGCGCGTTGATCAGGAGGGCCGCGGCAAGAAGCGCGGGGCGAAGCACAGAACGAACCATCGAGCGATCCTTCCAGGGCCATTGGCGGCCGGTGCAGTCACAGTCGCCGCAGCATCAGACCAGCATGTCCGGTCGCCAGCCATGCGACGGCCTGCCGCTGCCTGTATCGGTCGCGCCCGGCCCGCACCGGGTTCATACCGGCACGCAGTCTGCGTCGTTATTTTTTCTTCGCGACCGGCGCGGCCGGGGCCGGCGCCACTACGCCCCACGGATCGTATTTTTCCTTGGGCTCGGGAATCCGTTCGATCGCCGCCTTGTAGGCCTTTTCATCGACCTTCGGTTTGTCGTCGCCTTTCGGCGCCTCGCCACCGCCGCCGCCGCGCTTGCCCCCCATCTGCGCCGAGGCCGGCATCGCCAGGATAGTAGCGGCAACCGCGGCCACCGCCACCAGTCTGATCGTCACATGCTTCATCGCGTCGTCCTCCCACGCTGTTGATAGCGCGCCGTCCCGCCTTCTTTCCAGCCCCATGTGTTCGCCTTGCGACAAGCCGGCCGGCTGGCACGGTAAGCCCCGATTACCTATTTTGATCGAATTTCCCGCGATCGCCACCGAATGTCGGCCGATATCGGTTACCTTGCAAGGAGACACGGCGGGGACGGACGTGGTGCAGGACACGGAAACAGGTTCAATCGAGCAAGATACGAACGAAGCCGTTGGCCGGCGCCGCACGGCGCTGCCGGCGCTGACGGCGGTCGCGCCGGAGGCGTGGCGCGCGCTGGCGGCCCGCGCCATCGAGCCGAACGGCTATTATCTGCCGGACTGGGAGCTGGCGGTGAATGCCAGTGCCACCGGCCGCACCGGCGCCGCGGCGCTGGCGGCGTGGTCGGCTGCGGCGGCGCCTCGCCTGCTTGGCCTGCTGCCGGTAGTGTCGTTCTGGCGCGCCTTGCGGCTGCCGCTGCCCGCCCTGGTCAGCGCCTCGCCCTATGGCACCCTGACCACGCCGCTGCTCGACCGCACCGAGACCCGCGCGGCCGCGGGCGCCCTGCTCGACCGAGCCCGCAACAGTGGCGCGCGCGCGCTGCTGCTGCGCGACGTCCCGCTGCACGGCGCGGCGATGGCTGCGCTGACCGCGGTGCTCGACGCGCAGGGCCTCGCGGCCCGCGTGCTGCAATCGGGCCAGCGCGCCTGCCTCGACGCGACGCAGGACGCCGACGACGTGCTGCGCGACGGGCTCGGCGCCAAGAAGCTGAAGGAATTGCGCCGCCAGCGCGCAAGGCTGGCCGACCAGGGCGAGGTCCGCTTCACGGTCGCGCGCGAACCGGCCGACATCGCCGTGGCGCTGGAGACCATTCTCGCGCTGGAGGCCGGCGGCTGGAAGGGCAAGCGCGGCACGGCGCTGGCGCAGGATGCCGGCGACAACGCCTTCATCCGCCGCGCCGTCCCGGCGCTGGCCGCCACCGGCCAGTGCGAGATCATCGCGCTGCACGCAGGCAACGTGCCGGTCGCGGCCGCGATCGTGCTGCGGCATCTCGACCGCGCGTTCTATTTCAAGATCGGCATCGACGAGCGTTTTGCGAAATTCTCGCCAGGCGTGCAGCTCACCCTCGACCTGACCCGCCATCTCTGCGCCGACCCCGCCATCGCCAGCGCCGATTCCACCGCAGCCCCCGGCCATCCGATGATCGACCCGATCTGGCGCGGCCGGCTGATGATCGGCGACGTGCTGATCCCGCTGCGCAAAGATGATCAAATGGCGGCGATGATGTTCACGGCGCTGAAGCTGCGGCAGTCGGCAACGGTCGGGTTGCGAAGTGTAGTACGCAAACTGCGCGGTTGATCCGTAGGGTGGGCAAAGGCGCGTTTGCGCCGTGCCCACCATTCCCCGCCGTGGCAGGCACACCCCGCCGCGCTTCGCGCGGCCGGGATTTTGCCCACCCTACTCCATCTCCGGATTACTCCGCAGCCTCGGCATTCACCTCAGCCGAGACCTGGCGGATGGCGCGCGCCAGTTGCTCCGCCGGCTGCGCGCCGGACACCGCATATTTGCCGGCGAACACATAGGTCGGCACGCCGGAAATGCCCTTGTCGGCGGCTTCCTTGGCATCGGCCGAAATGCGCGCGACGTCCTCATCGGTGGCGAGCCGGCGGCGGATGTCGTCGGCATCGAGGCCGACATCGGCCGCGGCCTGCACCAGCGTTTCGGTCCGGGTGAGATCGCCGCCATCGCGGAAATACAATTCCATCAGCCGCTGCTTGACCGCGGCGGACTTGCCGGACGGCTCCGCCCACAGGATCAGGCGATGGCAATCGACTGTGTTGGGCTGGCGCTTCACCTTCGCCGGTTGGTAGCTCAACCCCTCCTCGGAGGCCGCGGCGACGACGCGCTCCGCTATCCCCTTATAGGCGTCCACTGATCCAAACTTGGTCTCGAGATAGCTGTCGCGATCGATGCCCTCGGGCGGTATCCACGGATTGAGAAAGAACGGCCGCCAATGCACCTCGACCGGAATCTCCGCGGCCAGCGCCAGCGCATCCTCGATGCGCTTCTTGCCGATATAGCACCACGGGCACACCACGTCGGAGACGATGTCGATCTGCAGCGGCTTGATGGCACTCATGGCGGGCTCCTGTTCAAGCCCCACAGATAGGCCGCGAGCAAAGCACAGGCAAGGTCGCGCGGGAGGATCGCCATTCCGCAAAGCGGAACGTGCAATGCGGTGTATCCGCGCAGTGGCGGCGACGGCGGTATCAAATCCCGTCGCCGCTGGTAGGCTCCGCGCGCGAGATCAACTCGCAGGCGCAGGGTTAATCCTGCGACCTCCAACACGGCAGGAAGCGACAATGAGACACCTGGCATCGGTCACCGGACTGCGCGCGGCCATCGCGGCGGCGGTGATCACGTTCACCACCTCGATCGGCGGGACGGCCGTGGCGCAGTCCGCGGCGACCTATCCCGAGCGGCGCGTCACCTTCGTGGTGCCCTATGCCGCCGGCGGCGCCACCGACGTCGTCGCGCGGCTGCTGGCGAGCCGGCTGCAGGAGGCCTGGAAACAGACCATCGTGGTGGAGAACAAATCGGGCGCCGGCGGCGTGATCGGAAACGACTTCGTCGCCAAGGCGCCGGCCGATGGCTACACCGTGCTGGTCGCCATCACCCAGATCATCCAGGCGCCGAGCCTGATGTCGAGCCTGCCCTATGACGTGTTCAAGGATCTGGCGCCGGTCAGCCAGGTCGCGTTGTCGCCGATCGTGCTGACGATCCCGGACGCGCAGCCGATGAAATCCTTGAAGGACCTGATCGACCTCGCCAAGGCCAGCCCCGGCAAATATGCCTATGGCTCGTTCGGCAATGCGACCACCTCGCATCTTTATGGCGAATTGCTGAAGCAGACCGCCGCCATCGATATGAACCACGTGCCGTATCGCGGTTCGGCGCCGCTGCTGAACGATCTGCTCGGCAACCAGATCACCGCGGCCTTCGTCGATCTCACCACCGCCGGCCCGCAGCTCGCCGCCGGCAAGGTGCGGGCGCTCGCCGTGGGCGGCGAGACGCGCAAGAAAGTGCTGCCCGACGTGCCGACGCTGGCCGAACTCGGCTATCCCGGCTTCGAGGCGGAGGGCTGGATCGGCCTGTTCGTGCCGAAGGCGACGCCGAAGGATATCGTCACCAGATTGTCGGCTGAACTGGCCCGCATCATCGCGTCACCGGAAGGCATGGCCGGCTTGCAGGCGGTCAATCTGATCCCGGTCGGCGGCACCGCGGACAGCTTCGAGGCGACGTTGAAGCGCGATTTCGATCGTTGGGCGACGGTCGCCAGAACCGCCGGCGTCCGCGGCGAATGAACCCGGACGCTTGCGTATAGGCAGGCGCTCCGCGCCCGCCGCCCTGGTATCAAACTCGTCCGACACGCGCATCCCCGCGTTCACACGGTTTCGTGAAGGCGGGGGCTGATCGACCTTGTGGTGCATCAAAGCCGCTGTCCGACGCCGCCGTAGATGTGACGTACCGGGTACAGCTGAGCATCAACGGGGGACCAAACCATGTTCATCACCACCGACGACTTTCGCATCAAGGCGGAAAACTTCGACCTGACGAATGGCACCAACATCCTGCGGATCGCCTGCGGCGCGTTCCTGATCCCGCACGTCATGGGCAAGTTCGCTGCGGGCGGGCTCAGCGCCGGTGTCGTCGGCTTCTTCGCCAAGGCCGGATTTCATCCGCCGGAGGCCTGGGTGGCGCTCGCAGCCGCAGCGGAAATCGTGGCGGCCATCACGATGATCCTGGGCATCTGCACCCGCTTCGCCGCCCTTGGCAGCTTCGCACTGCTGCTGGTGACGGTCTATGCCCTGCACATGGTCAAGGGCTTCGGCTGGACCTGGAACACTGGCGGCTATGAATATCCGGTGTTCTGGGCGATCGCTTCGGGTGTGGTGGCACTGGAGGCGTGGAAGGTGACGTTGAAGCGGTCGTCGGCGACGCGGGCCCCGGTCGGCATGAAGCTCGCCGCCTGAGCTTCGTAAACTTGTCCCGGCTCTGCGGAGCGGCATCAACATGCCGCAACGCATCCGGGACAGTTTAGTGCGATCAGGCCTTGGACTTGCTGGCCTTCGCAGCCCCTGGCCTTGCCTTGGCGGTCTTCGCCGAAGCCTTCTTCGTTACAGTCTTCGTCTTTCCGGCGGCTTTGTTCTTCACAGCCTTGCTCTTCACAACCTTGGCCTTGCGCGCGAGCTTGGCTTTTTCCGCGAGCTTGTCCGCCTTGCGCAGCGCCTTGGCTTTCAACGCGGCCTTCTCGGCACGGGCCTCGGCCTTCTTCTTCGCACGCTTCTTCTCGCAGGCATCGCACTTGCAGCCGATCGGCTTTAGATAGGCCTTGAAGTACTCGGTACCGTAATCATAGTTGATCTCGTCGCCCGCCTCGATCTTCTTGATCGAGCGGATGATGACGCGCTTCTTGCGCGGATTGACGTCGGATTCGGCGTTCGGCTTGCAGGAATGATTGATGTAGCGCGCGACGTTCTTGCGCACCGAGCCGTCGATGGTCCAGCGGTCGTTCAACTGGAATAGATATTTGTTCTCGACCGCATCGTCCTTCTTCTTCTTCGAATCCAGCAATGGCCCGAAGTAGCGGATGATCTTGGCGCCCTTCTTGATCGGCTGCGTGGCGAACAGGCCGAGACCGGTTTTCGAGCGGCCGACGCGAAAAGGCTTGCTGGACAGATCTGGCATGTTGGGACACTGACGCTG
This sequence comes from Tardiphaga sp. vice154, assembly GCF_007018645.1. Classification (NCBI taxonomy): domain Bacteria; kingdom Pseudomonadati; phylum Pseudomonadota; class Alphaproteobacteria; order Hyphomicrobiales; family Nitrobacteraceae; genus Tardiphaga; species Tardiphaga sp. vice154. Next base: position 2,085,200 of record NZ_CP041399.1, on the reverse strand, counting down.
AGGGACAAACGATATGGAAAGAGCTTTGTAGGGCGATTCCGGGGCGCCTGTCAGCCGCCCGTCTGCCTCTGGCGCAATCCTTCCCCAGCTTGCTGCGACGCTCAGGCCGACGCCTTGGCCTTGCGATAGCGTTTCAGCAGCTTCTCGCCCTTGCGGGCGATCTTGCGGGCCGCCTTCTCGGTCTTCGGCACCTTCTCGCCCCAGGCATGCGCCGAAAGCGCAAGCCGCGTCGGCTCTCCATTGGCATCGATCAAGGGCGGCAGCTTGGCGCGGCCGTAGAAGCGCACGGCCCACGATCCCTTGCGGCGCATCTCGGTCAGCGTCATCTCCGAGGCTTTCTTCGTCACGCCGGGCTTGAGATGCGAGCCGTCCTTCTTGGCGAAGGCCTTGCGGCCCGCCGCCGTCAAGCCGCCTTTCGGGTCTTTCCCGGCGGCGTCTTTTTTCTTCGCCATTTTGGCCTTGGCAATCTTTTTAGTGGTCGCTTTCTGGGCTGTTTTCCTGGCTACTTTCTTGGCTATTTTCTTGGCTGTTTTCTTGGCTGTTTTCTTGGCTGCTTTCTTGGCTGTTTTCTTGGCCGCCTTTTTGGCCGTCTTCTTCACGGTCTTCTTCACGGTCTTCTTCACGGTCTTCTTGGCCGACTTCTTTGATGCCTTCGCCATTTTCATATTGTCCACGAGATTGGGATAGGGCCTGCCGGCGCGCTTGGCGCTGGCCTTGGCAGCGGCTTTCTTCGCAGGGGAAAGATGCTTCGACGCCTTGCCGGCGCGCTTGCGCGGGTTCGAACGTTTCCACGGGGCTTTCTTGGCGGTTGCTTTCTTGGCCATGTCCGACAACGCCGAACTGCCGCGCGGGTTTCACACCTCAAGCTCAGGCCGGCTTGGCAACGGTGATCTTGAGCATCTCCACAAACAGCCTCTCAGCGTCGGTACCTTCCGGCAGCCGCCGCAGGATATCGTTGAGTCGGCCGTCCAGCATCAGCATGGTGAAGCCGTGCACCAGCGACCAGTTGCGCGCGATCTGGGCCGCTTGGTCCATTGTCAGGGCATCGGTGGCGACGTTGCCGGCGTGCTGGGCGCCGGACACCGTGGCCAGTGCGGTGAACGAGGCGTTGGCCGCCTCGCGCAGCGCCGGCCGCGTCATGTCGAGCCAGTCGGTGCGAAACATCAGCCGGTACATCCCCGGCCGCGTCCGGGCATAAGAGAGATAGGCCCGCGCCCGGGCCAGCGCGCTGTCCACCGGCGTGGCGCCGGTGGCCCCGGCCGCGGCCATGGTCGCGTTGAAATTGCGAAAGCCGATCGCGGCGAGTTCGCTGACCAAGCCGGACAGGTCGCCGAAATGATGCATCGGCGCGGCGTGCGAGACGCCGGCCTCCCGTGCCACGGCGCGCAGCGTCAGGCCGGGCAATCCATCGCGCTCCAACAGTTTCTCCGCCGCCATGAGCAGCGCGCCGCGCAAATCCCCGTGATGATAGGGCGACGCTGCGGCCTTCGCTTTGGCCTTTTCGAGCGCTGCGCGGACCAGTGCCTTGGGGTCAACGCCCTGTTTAAACGAAACTTTTTTCGCTCTTGGCGGGGCTGTGGATCTTGCGGTGCGGGTTTTGCGGGGTGGAACAGGCTTGTTGGTCATGCCGCATCATAGGCAGCCATGTTGACACTGTAAAGATTTGACTTGACGGCGAACCATGCCAAATCTAGAGCTATCTTTACAACGTAAAGATAGCCACAAGGAGGCGTCCATGGCCATGTTTCTGATCCTCGCCCCGTTTGGCGCCTTCAGCTTGCTGATGCTGGTGGCATCTACCACGATCAGCCTGTTCGTAGCCGCGGGCGTATCGCTCGGCATCGTCGGCTATGACATCATCCGCGGCGGCTCGATCAAGATCTTCGCGGTATGCTCGATGCTGGTGTTCGCGGCGATCGGCGGCTACGTCACCCTGCACAATGAACTCAGCCCGACTGCGGTACGCCTTGCAGTGGACGTCGGCGTGCTGGCGATCACGCTGCTATCTCTGGCGATCCGGCTGCCGTTCACGCTGCAATATGCCCGCGAAGCCGTCGATCCCGAGGTCACCCTGCTGCCCGGCTTCCTGCGCGCCAACTACATCATCACCTGGGCCTGGACCGCCGCCTGCGTGCTGATGCTGGTCGCCAACCTCTTGATGATCTACCTTCCGAGCCTGCCGATCTGGCTCGGCCTCGCCATCGCCTTTGCCGCACGAAACAGCGCGGTATATTTTACCCGCTGGTATCCGCACTATTGTCGCACCAGGCACGGCATCAAGGCGCCGCAGAAAAACTGATCCTCGCACGGAGCTCGATGATGAAAGACGTGTTCGCCAAACTCGGCCAGGACTTTCTCTCCACCATCGTTTTCCTGCTGCTATATTTGGCCTTCGGGGACGTGCTGATCGCCACCAGCGTGGCAATCGCCGCGGCCATCGCACAGGTGATCTACGCGCGCCTGAAGGGCGCGACGCTCGACGTCATGACCTATGCCAGCCTGGCGCTGGTCATCGTGCTCGGCGGCGCCACGATGCTGACGCATGATCCGCGCTTCGTGCTGGCGAAGCCTTCGATCGGGCATTTCGCAATTGGCTTCATCATGCTGCGCCGCGGCTGGATGCTGCGCTACATGCAGGCCATCGTTGCCCAGAACGCGCCCGACCTGATCGTGATCGCCGGCTATGTCTGGGCGGCGCTGATGTTCGCGATCGGGCTCGGCAATCTCGCGGTAGCGGCGACCGGAGATATGAAGCTGTGGGCGTTTTATATCACAGTGGTGGCAATCGGCGCCAAGGTTCTCGCCTTCGTGGTGCAGTTTGTCATGCTCCGCGTTCTGATCAAGCGACGCATTCGGGCATCGGGCGTGGCTGCCGCGCAATAGCTAGTGCCCGGAGTTGTGCATCCGGATCGCGCTGACGTGCAACGACGTCGACCACAGCGGCTGCAAGGTCTGCAGCGACGGCAATATGCGCAACTCCACGCCGGCCTTTTCAAGTGCGCGTGGAATGTCGGTGATGCGATCGACATCCGTCGGCGTCACCGCCTCGCGCGAGACCCATAGGCCATCGGTGTCGCCGACCTGTTCGAAGCCGTCGGCCGGCAGGGTGTAGCGAAACAGCTTGGCGCGCGACAGCCGGTCGAACCAGCGCTTCTCGATATGCGCCACCATGCGGCACGAGGTGATGGCGTTGAAGGCCTGCCGGTCCGGCGGCGTGGTCGCCTCGGTCGGCCAGGCAAAGACCCGCGGGCACGCGCGCGGGAACAGATACATCGGCGCATGCCAGTCGTCGATCGCCCAGACCAGCGGACCGCTGAGCCACTCGCGGCCCTCGGGCTGCGGCGTCGCTACCTTCACCGGCCGCGGCGTGAAAACCGCGATGTTGCCGAGATCGCTGAAATGAAACAGTTGCATGCCCAGAGTTAAGAAGACCGGACGCCGAGCGTCAATGCGGCTGCAGCCGATCGCCAGCCAGGCTGACTGCAGGCCGGGCCCGGTGACTACAGATATTGATAGAACATGATGCCGTTGATGGCGCTGGCCGCGGCCAGAATGGTCACCAACAGAGCGTTCACCCTCAAAGCATCGAACATCGCGCAGTCCTGTTCGCGTGGCGTTGTGCCATTGAAACGAGCCGCGCTGAGTCTGCACCGGATTTCTTTTTGTCGCGGTGGCTTGTCGGATGGGAGAGAATCGAGTCCGGGCATCTCCTTCCCTCTCCCCTTGTGGGAGAGGGTGGATCGACCGCTCTAGCGAAGCTTCGCTTCGCACGGGCGGGCGAGACGGGTGAGGGGTGCCGCAAGCTCCGAGCCCAAGACCCCCTCATCCGTCACGGCCTTCGGCCGTGCCACCTTCTCCCACAAGGGGAGAAGGAAGAAGAAAGCCTCAGCCCAAATTCAATTCCTTGAAGAAGTCGTTGCCCTTGTCATCAATGATGATGAAGGCCGGGAAGTCCTCCACCTCGATGCGCCAGATCGCTTCCATGCCGAGCTCGGGATATTCCACCACCTCGACCTTCTTGATGCAGTGCTCGGCGAGATTCGCCGCCGCACCGCCGATCGAGCCGAGATAGAAGCCGCCATACTTCTTGCAGGCCTCGCGCACCGCAGGCGCGCGGTTGCCCTTGGCGACCATCACCATCGAGCCGCCAGCCGCCTGGAACTGGTCGACGAACGAATCCATGCGGCCTGCGGTGGTCGGGCCGAACGCGCCGGAGGCATAGCCTTCCGGCGTCTTGGCGGGGCCGGCGTAGTACACCGGATGGTTCTTGAAGTAGTCCGGCAGCGGTTCGCCCTTCTCCAGCCGCTCGCGCAATTTGGCATGCGCCGAATCGCGCGCCACGATCATGGTGCCGGTCAGCGACAGCCGCGTCTTGGTCGGATAGTTCGACAACGTGGCGAGAATGTCCTTCATCGGCTGGTTGAGGTCGATCTTGACGACATCGCCGCCCAGCGCCTCTTCCACCGCGGGCAGGTATTGCGCGGGGTTGTGCTCGAGTTCTTCGAGATAGACGCCGTCGCGGGTGATCTTGCCGAGCACCTGGCGATCGGCCGAACACGACACGCCGAGCCCGATCGGCAAGGACGCGCCATGGCGCGGCAGCCGGATCACGCGCACGTCGTGGCAGAAATACTTGCCGCCGAACTGCGCGCCGACGCCGGAGGCCTGCGTCATCTTGAGGATTTCCTGCTCCATCGCCAGGTCGCGGAAGGCATGGCCATCGGCCGAACCGGTGGTCGGCAGCGCGTCGAGATATCTAGCCGAGGCGAGCTTCACGGTCTTCATGCACAATTCGGCCGAGGTGCCGCCGATCACGATGGCGAGGTGATAGGGCGGGCACGCCGCGGTGCCGAGCGTCATCACCTTCTCTTTCAGAAACGCCAGCATGCGGTCGTGGGTCAGCACCGAGGGCGTCGCCTGGAACAGGAAGCTCTTGTTGGCGGAGCCGCCGCCCTTGGCCATGAACATGAACTTGTAAGCGTCATCGCCCTCGGCATAGATCTCGCACTGCGCCGGCATGTTGTTGGCGGTGTTCTTTTCCTCGAACATCGTCAAGGGTGCTACCTGCGAGTAGCGCAGGTTCCGGCGCAGATAGGCGTCGCGGGCGCCTTCGGCCAAGGCGGCCTCGTCGTCGCCATCGGTGAGGACGCGAAAACCCTTCTTGCCCATGATGATCGCCGTGCCGGTGTCCTGGCACATCGGCAGCACGCCGCCGGCGGCAATGTTCGCGTTCTTCAGGAAGTCGAAAGCGACGAACTTGTCGTTCGGCGAGGCCTCGGCGTCGTCGAGGATCTTGCGCAACTGGGCGAGATGGCCGGGCCGCAAATAGTGATTGATGTCGCCGAACGCGGCTTCCGACAGCATCTGCAGCGCCGCGCGCGACACCACCAGCATCTCGCGGCCGAGCACGGTCTCGACGCTGACGCCCTCGCTGGAAATCTTGCGATAGGGCGTGGTGTCGGGGCCGAGCGGAAACAGCGGCGTGTGCCGGTAGGGCGGCACGGGCATCGGGGTCGGGATGGCTATGGGAGCGTTCATGGCGAGGCCTCGGATGGACGGGAATTGCCGCCCTTGTAGGCGCTTTCAAGGGGGTTTTGAAGCGTTCAAAAGGAGGGGCTGGGGGCACAAAAGGCGCCTCATAGCGGACAATCGTTAATTCAGACGCCGCCTGACATGTTCGTTGAATTCGTCGAGGCTCACCGTTTCGGCATCGGTATCGGCGAGCCGTCGCCGGACCTCTTCCGCCTGCTCGGCCGAAAGCTGGTAGGCGCTGTCATCCTGCGCCTCCATCAGGCGCAGCATCGACGCGGCGTCTTCCTGGCGCTCGTCGGGCCAGGTCAGTACGCGGTCGAGAATGGCCTTCACCTGCTCTCTACTCATGGCTGAAACATAGCCCGGTCGGGGCGACTTGCAAAGACGCTCGCTGTTGGCCAGAGATAGCTGGCGCGGCATCCCCACCGGGGCTTTGCTATTGCCGGGGGGATTTCATGACTAGACTTTACGCACTCTTTCCACTCGTCGCCGCCGCCATCGTGATGGCCTCGCCGGCCCGCGCCGACCGCTGCGACGATCTCGCCCGCCAGCTCAAGGACCAGGTCGACGGGCTCAGCATCGGCCGCTCGGCGGCCAATGTGATCTATCTGGCACATCCCGCGGCGAAGCAGGTGCGGCTCGGCTGCGCCGGGCGAAACGTCAGCAACGAGTTTTATGCCGCCGCCGACAGCCGCAAGCCGTCGCCAGCCTTCATCAACATGATCGCCTCCGGCGCGGCTATCGTGTTCACGATCCCGAAGCCCGACACGCTGAAAGGCGCACAGCGCTGCTTCGGTCGGCTCGGCCTGCTGCGCGGCGAGGACGTCAAGCTGCGCTTCCGCCGCCTCGACATTCGCTGCACCCGCAGCAAGACCTCGACGAGCATCGCGATCTCCCGCGGCACTGACGGGTGAGATGGTGAAGGCAGGGTGGGCAAAGCCGCGGGCGCGCGAAGCGCGGAGCGGCGTGCCCACCACCGCAAGGCGTGATGGCGGTGGGCACGGCGCAAGAGCGCCTTTGCCCACCCTACGATCGCTACACTTTTAACTGAAACGCATCGCTGTCATTCACCACGCTGCGCGATCGCGCCGCAACCGCTCCAATTGTAGCGATCTGTTCATCACTTCCTTGCCGACGCCGCGGGCATGCTCAGGCAATTATCGACAAGGAGATTTCAGATGGACGTATCAAGTGTCGGCGCCGCATCGACCGTGGTGACCGCCAAGCCGGTCGAAGCGCCGCCCCCGCCGCCCAAGAACGACGATCAAAACGACAGCCGCGTCGCTCCGGCGCCACCGCGCGCCGCGCTGCCGCCCGGCCAGGGCACGCGGATCGATCTGCTGGTCTGATCCGCGCGCCGGATGCCGGATCACAGATCCAGCATCCGGTAGTGTCGGAAGATACCGTCCTCGTTGAACGGGATGCGGCGCTCGCTTGCGAGATAGGCCGCGATATTGCGCCGGGCCGCGACGTTGTCGCGCAAGGCGATCAGTTCAGGAATCTCGTTTTCGAATGCCGCCATCCGGTTCGGGAAAGCGTAGCGCAGACCTTCAACGATCTGGAACAGCGACAGATCGACATAGGTCAGTTTGCGCCCGGTGATCCAGGCGCCTTTGCTCGCTGCCAGCAGCTTCTCGAAATAGCCGAGATATTTCGCGACCCGTTCTTTCCAGAATTCTTCGGTGCGCTTGCGCGCCGGGACGCGCTGCTGTTCGAAATACAACGAGACACCGATCGGGTGATGGGTGTCGTGCACTTCAACGACGAAATCGGTGATGGTGAGCTGCAACTGGTGCAGCCACAATTGCCCCGCCTCGGACTTCGGCGCGAGGTCGAGGCGCGGTCCGAGATAATGCAGGATGTTGGCGGTCTGGGCGATGACGAGCCGGCCGGCCTTCAGGAACGGCGGCGCGAAGGGCGGCGTGGCGGCCGCTTGCATCATCTTGAACATCGCGTCGGTGCCGCCATCGCCGCGTGCGACGTCGACGTAATCCGCCCCGGCGTCCTCCAGCGCGAGCCGGACGAATTCGCCGCGGCCCTGGATGGTCGGCCAATAGTACAGATCATAGCGCATCGGCGGTCTCTCCTCGCGTGAGCCCGGAGCCTAGCCGAGTCGCTTCATGGCTGTCCCGGATGCGATGCGGCGCAACGCATCCGGGACAGGCGAACGCGTGCCGTCGTCAGTTGGCCGCGAAGCAATACAACAGGCCGTCGCCGCCGGTACTCTTGAGGTCGGCCTGCGAGCAGCCGCCATCGGGGCCGCGCGAGGGGTGCGACATGTTCCAGGACTTGGCCGGCGGCTCCTCGTTAAGGCCGATGCGGTCGGCATGGCCAACCATCGCGGCGCCCTGCACGCTGGATGTCCAGTTCTTGCAGGTGCGGTCTTCTCCGGGCGCGAAGGCGGTGCCGTCGGCCTGTGAGCCGGTCAGGATGTCATGGCGGTTCGGCGTGTCGCCGCGGCCGTTGATGATTTCGCCCTTTTCGCTGAGCGCGGTCTGCTTGGTGAGGTTGTTGGCGCCGTGCAGTTCGGCGACATCCTTGGCGATCACCACGCCCTTGGCGTTCTTCCATGGTCCCGTGCCGATGCGATCCTTGGCATTGATGGCCGGCATGCCGTCGGCCGCCTGGGTCGACAAATAAGCGCGCCAGGTCTTGGCACCGGCGCCCGCGGCCTGCGCCAGCGTCTGGCACTGGTTGTCGGCGCCGGCGAGTCCGCCGAGATTGCCGCCGTTACCGATGCTGGTGCTGGTGACGAAGAAGCTGGTGTCGGCGCCCTGTGCGAACGCGGGCTGCACAGCGAACGATAAAGTGAGGGCGCCGGCACACAGGCCGAGCCGGGAAAGCGTGCTGAACGAAGCGGGCATCATTTCCTCCAATGTTTCTGCGACGTTCTTGGCGAGCGTCGTCTCAACCTATCAACCCAATGCGACGCGAATTATTCCGGCTGGTCGCAACGACTTCCTAGTCCATACGAAAAAGGCGCCGCGGATAACCGCGACGCCTTTCTCAATTTTATATCGCAGAGGCTTACGCCTGCTGGATCGCCGACAGTTCCCAGTTCGAGCCCTTCGGCCGGACGAAGGTCCAGATTTCGGTGGCTTCGATCGGGGTTTCGCTGCCGGCCACGAGGCGCTGGGTGCCGCGCTCCAGCGTCTTGTCGACCAGCGCGAAGCGCATCGCGACGGAGGCGTAATCGGTCTCGCCTTCGCGCCAGGATTCGGACAGGTCGCCCTGCAGAAGCTTGACGTTCGACACCTTGTTGATGTCGTTCTTCGCCTTGTTCTCTTCGAGATCCTTGGTGAAGTACGAGACCATTTCCGGCGTCGCCAGCGTGTGCAGCTTGGCCACGTCCTCGTCCGACCAGGCCGCCTGAACGTCGCTCAGGAGCTTCTCGAACGCTTCATAGTCGGCCGGCACGATTTCCAGCGGGGCGGCATTGGCGCCGATGCCGAAACCGGTCCCGGTGCGGGCGTAGGTCTGGGCATTCTGGCCCGGGCCGACGTCAGGACCATTGGCCGGACCGGCATAGGCCGACGCGGTCTGGTTGGCATTGCGACGCTGCCACCAGGACATCGCCAGGCGGACCACGATGATCACGAGGCCGACCTGCAGCAACAGGCCGATGATCGACGAAATACCGCCGAGGCCGGAGAACATCCCGCCTCCGAACAGCATGCCGAGCAGGCCGGCGCCAAGGAAGCCGGCGGCAAGGCCACCGAGCATGCCCATGCCCGGACGGTTGAAGAAGCCGCCCTTGGCGGCAGCACCTGCCGCAGCGGGGCCTGCCATCCCGGGCGAGCCCGGCTGGGTCATGGTGCGGTTGAACGGCTGCGCGGTATTCGGCGCGGTCGAGGTGCTGGGCGGCTGCGAAAAGGTGCGCGTGCCGCGCGAACCCGACGAGCCGCCGCCGCCGACGCGGGCGTCGGCAGCCGAGACTGCGAGCATCAACGGCATCGCCACCGACAGGACGACGGCCATCGTCTTGACGAGGCCGCGTGCACGGATGGTGAAATTCATATCTATTCCCTCAATCCCCGGCAGGGGGAAGCCTCGCTAACATGGTGAGTTCCGCCCAAAAAGGAAGCACTCATCGCGATGAATCAGTGCGGCCCTCGGTCGCGGGGATGTGACGTTTCGCGCGGGGGGAATACTGCGACGCAACGTCGATCAGCAGAGGGCGCTGTAACTCCCTCCCCCATGCGGGGAGGGGTTGGGGGTGGGGGTTGCCACAAGCGACGTCGCCCGCGCCCCCCCCCCTCCCCGACCCTCCCCGCAAGGGGGGAGGGGGCACATCTGCCGGCGCTCAGGCGGCTAAATTCGCAACTGCCTTTTGCGACCTCGCCAATCACCCCGGCCCCATCGTTTCCTTCACCTTGGCGATCAGCGCGCTCAGCGCGAAGGGCTTGGCCAGGAACGCGAACTGTTCGTTCTCCGGCAGGCTCTTCTCGAAGGCTTCCTCGGCGTAGCCGGAGACGAAGATGATCTTGAGATCCGGATTGCGTGCACGCATTTCCTTTAACAGCGTCGGGCCGTCCATCTCGGGCATGACCACGTCGGAGACCACGAGGTCCACCGCGCCGTTCTGCTCCTCCAGCACTTCCATCGCCTCGATGCCGTTGGAGGCCTCGACCACGGTATAGCCGCGCGAGCGCAGGCCGCGGGCGTTGAGCGAGCGCAGGCCCTCCTCGTCCTCGACCAGCAGGATGGTGCCCTGCCCGGTCAGGTCGGCGCGCGGCTTGGCCTCGGCTTCCTTGGCGGCGGCGATCGCGATCGCCGGATCGGGCGCGACTTCGAGTTCCTGGTGGTGGCGCGGCAGGAAGATCCGGAACGTCGTGCCCTTGCCGAGTTCGGAATCGACGTAAATGAAGCCGCCGGTCTGCTTGACGATGCCGTAGACCGTCGACAGGCCCAGGCCAGTGCCCTTGCCGACTTCCTTGGTCGAGAAGAACGGCTCGAAGATCTTTTCGACAATATCCGCGGGGATGCCGGTGCCGGTGTCGCTGACGTCGATGCGGACGTAATCGCCGGCCGGCATGCCCTTGTAGGACGAGCGCTCGACCTCCTCGGTCGGCACGTTGGCGGTGCGGATGGTGAGCGTGCCGCCGTCCAGCATGGCGTCGCGGGCGTTGACCGCGAGATTGACGATGACCTGCTCGAATTGCGAGACGTCGGCCTTCACCGGCCACAGGTCGCGGCCATGGACGACGCCGGGGAAGTTAACCTTCTCGCCGATCAGCCGGCGCAGCAGCATGGTGAGATCGGAGAGCGCGTCGCCGAGGTGCAAAACCTGTGGGCGCAGCGTCTGGCGTCGCGAGAACGCCAGCAGCTGGCGCACCAAAGTCGCCGCGCGCGTCGCGTTCTGCTTGATCTGCATGATGTCCTGGAACGACGGGTCGGTCGGCTTGTGCGCGTTCAGCAGGAAGTCGTTGGCCATCATGATGGCCGAGAGCACGTTGTTGAAGTCGTGGGCGATGCCGCCGGCGAGCTGGCCGACCATGTCCATCTTCTGCGACTGGTTGATCTGGTTTTCCAGCGTGCGGCGCTCGGTGGTCTCCAGCATGTAGACGATCGCGGCTTCGGTCTCGCGCTCGTCCTCCTCCACCGCAGTGACGAAGAACTGGCCCCAGCGCTCGCGCGCACCTTCCAGCAGCGCCTCGACCGGGGCGATGTCGCCCTGCCCTTCGGCGGCATGCGCAATCGCGGCGATCAGCAGCCCGCGGTCGCGGTCCGAGACGGCGGCGAGGATCGACTTGTTGACGGCGCCGGAGGCCGACAGGCTCTGCGCCAGCTTGGCGAAGCGCGCATTGCCGCGCACCACGGTGCCGGCGCGGTCGACGGTGGCGATGGCCATCGGCGTATGGTCGAAAAACCGCATGAAGCGCACTTCGGCGGCACGCTGCGGGTCGGAACGCTCGTCACGGGCGCGGCTGATGACAAGGGTACGCGACGCGCCGGGCACGCCGTCGGCGCCGAACGCCAGCTTGTGATAGAGCCGCACCGGCATGGTCTTGCCGCTGCGCATCCGCAGGTCGATGTCGAACACTTCGGTTTTGACTTCGCCGGGCACTGCGACGATCGAGGTCAGGAGCGAGGCGCCGTCGCCGGACACGATGTCCGTGAGCTTCAGCCCGCCGGAGCCGATTTCGGCGAGGTCATGGTCGAGCCAGTTCGCCAAAGTGGCGTTGACATAGACCAGTTCGCCCTTCGGATTGACCGAGAAGAAGCCGCACGGGGCGTGGTCGAGATATTCGATGGCGTGCTGCAATTCCTGGAAGACGTCTTCCTGGCGCTCACGGTCGCGGGTGATATCGGCGACCGACCATACGGTCGATTTCGCCTCGCGCTTGTTCAGGCCGAGCGGGCGGACCCGCATCCGCAGCCAGCGTCCGGGCGCACCGGCGGCGGTGGCGACGCGGACCTCTTCCTGCTGGCGCTTGCCCTCGCGCGCCGCCTTGAGCAGCCGGAACACCGCCTCGGAGACGTCGGGATTGCCGATGAACACCCGCTCGACCGGGCGGGCGTCCTGCACATTGGCCGCCCCCGTCAGCGCCAGATAGGCGGCATTGGCATAGACGACCTGACCGCGGATATCGGTCACTGCGATGCCATCGAAGGCGTGGTCGGTCACCGAGCGCATCACCGGATCGTCTGCCGAGCGGTCGGCGAAGCGCACGATGCCGGCGGCAAAGGCGAACAGCGTGAACAGCCCGATCATCGCCAGCAGCGCCAGAAGACCAAGAATATAGGGCTGCGCCTGGGTGCGGCCGAGCGTCATGAAGGTCACGGCGGAAGCGATGATCGCCGCGGCGATCACCAGCACCAGCACGATGCTGCCGCTGCGTCGCTGCGGCTCAGGGGTCGTCGAGATCTGGCGGTCGTGGTCGGTTTCGACGGTCATCGGACGGTTTGTCGCCTGTTTTCAACGGTGGCCGCGCGGGTTCGCGCGTCTCCTGAGTGCCCCAAACCGGCCGTCTTAGGCAAGCGGTTACGCGCCATGGCGCCTGGCGCTCCAACTTCCACGGCGGCACTCCGCTCACCTCTCCCGGCGGGAGAGGTCGGATTTGCGAGCAAAGCGAGCACATCCGGGTGAGGGGTTGGGGACCCATCGATGGCGCAAGGCCCCCTCACCCGGTCCGGCTTCGCCTCGCTCTGCCGGACCGACCTCTCCCCGCTGGGGAGAGGTGAAGGAAGCCGCCGCTCGCTCCTGCAGTTCACGTCCGGCGTCCGTCCAGGCCCCGTTTCAGCCCCATCACGTAGCCGATGATCTCGGCGACGGCGTGATAATGTTCCGTCGGAATTGCCTCGTCGATCTTCGTCGTGGCGTACAGCGCGCGCGCCAGCGGAACGTTCTCGACGATCGGGATGTCGTGCTTGCCCGCCACTTCGCGGATCTTCAGCGCCAGCGCATCGACACCCTTGGCGACGCAGATCGGCGCGGTCATGCCGCGCTCGTAGGACAAGGCCACCGCGTAATGCGTCGGGTTGGTGATGATCACGGAGGCCTTCGGCACCGCGGCCATCATCCGCTTCTTCATCATCTGATGCCGCAACTGGCGGATCTTGCCCTTGATGTGGGGGTCGCCTTCGGACTGCTTGTGCTCGTCCTTGACCTCCTGCAGCGACATCTTCTGCTTCTCGTACCAGCTGCGATACTGGAAGAAGAAGTCGCCGATCGCCACCGCGGTCAGCATCGCCACCACGGCGCCCATCACCTGCAGCGTCAGCGTCATGGAGGTTCCAAGCAGCACCGACGGATCGAAGTGGATCATCGCGTCGAGCCGGAAGCGCTCCGGCCACAGCACCGCGCACATCACCGCGCCGAGCGCGATCAGCTTGAAAAGGCCTTTCAGGAAGTTGGCGAGCGCCTGCTTGCCGAAGATCCGCGCAAAGCCGGCCGCCGGCGAGATCTTGCTGAATTTTGGTGTCAGCCCCTCGGCCGACCAGACGAAGCGATGCTGGATCAGATTGCCACCGACCGCCGCGATGACGAGAAACAGCATCGGCATGGCCATCGCCGAGAACACCGCGGAGCCCAGCGACTTGGCGAGCAGGATCAGGCCCGGCCCGTCGGTGCGGATCATCCAGGAATTGGCGATCAGGTTGCGCATCGGCAGTTGCAGCCCGCTGCCGATCGAGCTGCCGAACGACGACAGCACAAGGGTGGCACCGCCGATCAGGAACCAGGTGTTGACCTCCTGGCTCTTGGCGACGTCGCCGCGTTTATGGGCGTCGTCGAGCCGTTTTTGCGTAGGGTCCTGTGTTTTTTCTGCGTCGCTGTCATCGGACATGGTTCAGGTCCCGGTCAGGTTCTGGGCATCATCTGGTGCATCACACCGACGAAGTATTCCAGATAGGTCCCCATCATCGTCACCAGCACGGCTGCAAAAATCACGAAGCCGATCATGATGGAGAGCGGCACGCCGACGAAATACACCTGCATCTGCGGCATCAGCCGCGCCAGGATGCCGAGGCCGACGTTGAAGACGAGGCCGAACACCAGAAACGGCGCCGACAGCTGCGCGCCGATCTTGAACGCCGTCGCAAAGGCCGAGGTCGCCAACGAGGCGACATCGCCCGATGACATCAGCTCGCCCGGCGTGAAGATCTTGTAGCTCTCGTCGAGGGCGGCGATCACCAGATAGTGCGTATCGGTGGCGAACAGCAGCGTGATGCCGAGGATGGTGAGGAAATTGCCGATCAGCGCGCCCTGCTGACCCTGGGTCGGATCGACCGAGGTGACGAAGCCGAGCCCGAGCTGCTGGGCGATGATCGAGCCTGCGACCTGCAGCGCCGACAGCGTCACCCGCGCGGTGGCGCCAAGCACGATCCCGATCACGATCTCATGCACCATCAGCACCAGGAGCGGCGCGATCGAGCCCATGTCGACGTTGAAGGAATTGCGGTGCAGCGGCAGGATGATCAGGGTCAGCGCCAGCGCGATCGACAGCTTGATGCGTGTCGGGATATTGACCTCGCCGAGCCCGGGCAACAGCATCACCATCGCGCCGACGCGGGCAAACACCAGCATGAAGGCGGCGGCAAGGGCCGGCAATAGTGAGACATCGAGGCGCATGGGCCGGGACTGTGCATCAGCCACCCATGATTCGCGACGATATCCGCAACATATAGCTGTTCAGCGCGTCCGACATGAACGGTAAAGCCAGGATCAATGTGACGAAGATCGCCAGGATTTTCGGCACGAACACCAGGGTCTGTTCCTGGATCTGGGTCAGGGCCTGCACCAGCGACACCACGACACCGACCACCAGGCCGACCACCATCAGCGGCGCCGACACCACCACAATGGTCCAGATCGCATCGCGCGCGATATCGAGAGTTTCAGCGCCAGTCATTGGGGGTATCCGTTAGTTGCAGTAACTGTCGTTCCGGGGCGCGAGAGCGCAGCTCGAGCGAACCCGGAACCTCGGCATGGGACGATGAACATTTCGGGATTCCGGGTTCGCAACCGCCTGGCGGCGTTTGCGCCCCGGAATGACGAGTTATCAGATCGGCATCTTCATGATGTCTTCGTAGGACTGGATGACGCGGTCGCGCACCGAGACCAGGGTCGAGACGGCGACGTCGGTCTCCGCCACCGCGGTAACGACGTCCATCACATTGGCTTTGCCATTGGCCATCGCGATGGTCTGGCTGTCCGACTTGCGGCCGGCATCCATCACCGAGCCGATCGCGCCCTTCAGCATGTCGCCGAACGACTGGCCGCCCTCGGCGGCCTTGCCGATGCCGCCCCCGACGCCACCGCCGGATTCCATGATGCGCGAGAGACTTGCATAGGCGTTAGCCGCGACGGAGGGAGTTGCCATGATTCAGTTTTCCTGTTCAGGCCTTGAGAATATCGAGCGTGCGCTGGATCATCCGGCGCGTCGCGGTGATGATGTTGAGGTTGGCTTCATAGGACCGCTGCGCCTCGCGCATGTCGGTCATTTCGATCAGCGGATTGACGTTGGGATATTTGACGTTGCCCGCGGTATCGGCGGCGGGATTGCCGGGCTCGTATTTCATGCGGAACGCGGTGGTATCGGTCTTGACGCGGCCGAGCGTCACGACCCGGCTGTCGATCGCGCGGTCGAGCTCGGACGTAAAAGTCGGGATCTTGCGGCGATACGGATCGCCGGCGGCGCTCTGCGCGGTGGATTCGGCGTTGGCGATGTTTTCCGAGATCACGCGCATGCGGCCGGCCTGGGCGCGCAGGCCGGAGGCCGCAATGCCCATCGATCTCGTGAAGTCGCTGACGTTGTCGTCGGCCATGATGCGGTCTCCCTGCGGTTACGTCAGCGCTTGCCGATCGCGGTCTTCAAGAGGCCGAGGCTGCGGCTGTAGAGCGAGGTCACCGCCGCATAGTCTCCCGAATTGGACGAGCTCTTCATCATCTCGTCCTCGAGGTTGACGGCGTTGCCCGAGGGCCTTGTCTCGTAGGCGCCGCGGTTATTGGCGCCGTAGGCCGAGGTACCGGTCGGAATGATATTGGTACCGCTGGCCCGCATCATCCGCAGCGAGCCCATCGGACCGCCCGCCGCCATGCCGATCTTGTCGAATTTCGGTTGCACGAGGTCGCGCGGCCGGAAGCCCGGCGTGTCGGAATTGGAGACGTTGTCGGCCAGAACCTTCTGGCGCTCCTGGTGCCACTGCATCTTGCTGCGCAGCGCCGACAACATCGGCATGTCACTGATGGCCATCGGATGATCTCCGCTCCGGTCCGGACGTCGTGTCCTGAGCTAGGCAGAATTTGCCGCCAGCGTGGTTAACAGCGGGTTAATTTTCGCCGGCAGGTGTTACTGAAATGTAAATACCCCCTGCAAAACGAGGGCTTTCGGGGCGTGCTATCGCTTTTTCGCCCGAATTGGCCCGTTAACCATGGAAAGGTGCTGCACAGGCGCGCGACAGAAGTCGTTTTGGCTGCGGCGATTCATAGTTTATTATTGATCAACGGCAGGATTTGCCGTGGGGCGTTAACAGATAGAGCGCGCGGGAGCGCTGCATCCGGCATCGGCGGGTCGTTTTCGACCGGCTGAAGCAGGATTCATCCGCCGCGGCGGTGCTATTTGCTGGGGACTGAGCATGCAGACATCACCGTACACCTTCTTCTTTGCCTTCATCGCCGTTCTGGCGCTGATCGGGCTGGCGGCATGGCTGGTGCGGCGATTCGCAGGCAACCGTCTCGGTTCCAATGCCGCCCGCGGACGGATGCCCCGCCTCGCCGTGATCGATGCCGCCGCGGTGGATGGCCGTCGTCGCCTCGTGCTGGTGCGTCGCGACAATGTCGAGCATCTCCTGATGATCGGCGGCCCCACCGACATCGTCGTCGAGCCCAATATCATCCGCGCCATGCCCGGCCGCGAGCAGGCGCCGCCGCGCAGCAATGTCGGCAGTGAATTGTCGATGCGCAGCGCGCCGCTGGACGCCCCGAGCTGGGGCGACAACGAGACCGGCGCCGATCCCGAGCAGCCGATCGCCGAGCCCACGCCGCGTCCGAACCGGCCCTCTTTCATCGACGAACCGCGCCGTCCGCTGCCGGAGCGCCGCCCCGAGCCGGTCGCCAGCTTCACGCCGCCGGAACTGCCGAGCCGTCCCGAGCCTCGCCCCGAACCGCGGGTTGAGCCGCGCAGCGAACGCGAAGCTCGCCCGGAGCCGGCCCCCGCGCCAGCCCCGGCGCGCCCCGACAATATCCTGCCGCGCCGCGAATCCCTGATGCCGCGCAGCGAACCGATGATGCCGCGGCCGATGCGCGCCGAGCCGCCGATCCGCGTGGCCCCGCCCTTGCGCGCCGATCGCGCCGCGGCCCCCGTGCCGGCGCCTGCCCCGACGCCCGCCCCCGTCCCGGCGCCAGCCGCGGCTCCGACGCCGGAACCGGCGGTGGCAAGCGCGCCGGGATCGTCCGCGGACCAGAACCTCGCCGAGATGGCGCAGCGGCTGGAAGCCGCGCTGCGCCGTCCGGTCGCCGATTCCCGTTCCGAGCCGTTAGAGCCAAGAACCTTAGAGCCAAGAACCGGCGAGCCGCGCACCGCTGCACCGCCGGTGGCGCCGGAACAGCCCGCGGCCCGGCCGGCCCCGCGGTTCTCGAGCGAGCTGTCGATCGCCGCTTTGTCACGCAGCGACGCCCCGGCGGCCTCCGCAGCGCCCGCGGTGGCGCCGCCGGTCAAGACCGGCTTCGAGAATCTCGAAGACGAGATGGCCTCCCTGCTGGGACGGCCGAAGTCCAGTTCGTGAGATCGGCGTTCTCCCCGCGTAGAGTAACCTTCCTCCTGACAGTCCTGACCGCCGGATCGCTGATCGATCCGGCGCAGGCGCAGGACATCAGCATCAATCTCGGCGGCGGCGGCGGCGGCGTCACCGAGCGCGCGATCCAGATGATAGCGCTGCTCACGGTGCTGTCGATCGCGCCGTCGATCCTGATCATGATGACGTCGTTCACGCGCATCGTGGTGGTGCTGTCGCTGCTGCGCACAGCTTTGGGCACCGCGACCGCGCCGCCGAACTCGGTGATCATCGCACTCGCCATGTTCCTCACCGCCTTCGTGATGGGGCCGGTGCTGCAGAAATCCTACGACGACGGCATCAAGCCTTTGGTCGCCAACGAGATATCCGTCGAGCAGGCGATGCTCCGCGCTGCGGTGCCGCTGCGCGGCTTCATGATGAAGAACGTCCGCGAGAAGGACCTCAAGCTGTTCCAGGACCTGTCCGGCGAGCCGCTGCCGGCGACGCCCGACGACATGTCGCTGCGCATCATCGTGCCGGCCTTCATGATCTCCGAGCTGAAGCGCGCCTTCGAGATCGGCTTCCTGCTGTTCCTGCCGTTCCTGATCATCGACCTCGTGGTTGCTTCGGTCCTGATGTCGATGGGCATGATGATGCTGCCGCCGGCGGTGGTGTCGCTGCCGTTCAAGCTGATCTTCTTCGTGCTGGTCGACGGCTGGTCGCTGGTGGCAGGCAGTCTGGTGCAGAGTTACGCGCCGTAGCGAAGCTCACAACACCACCATCGCCATCTCCATCGCCGTCATCCTGAGGTGCTCGCCGACTTCGGCGAGCCTCGAAGGATGCGGAGGCGGGCGCCGGCGATTGTGGCGCATCCTTCGAGGCCATCGCTAGCGCGATGGCACCTCAGGATGACGTCGGAGTTGCTATCAGCGCTTCATCTCGATCTTGCGCACTTTGACGATCGCCGGCAGCGAACCGGTGGGTTCGGTGTCGGCCTGGGCGGGGATCACGCCCTTGGCGCCGGCTTCGGGGAAGCGCAGTTTCATCTCGCGCAGGAACCCGTCGAGCGTGTCGATGCTCGCCGCCATCTTGGCGATCGCCGCGAATTCCGAATTGCTGCCGGACGCCGGACTGCTCGCAGTATCGAACGCGACCTTGTCGGCGCCCGACGCCATCAAGGGTGCGAACTTGTCGCGGAAACGGGCGAGGCCGAGCGCGTCTTCGGCCAGCGCGTAGCCAACCACGGCGCGGATCACGTCGCTCTTTTCACCGGCGTTCAGCGGCGTGAAATCGCGCCAGCGGTCGCCATAGTACAGTTCGATCTGCTCGGAGGCTTCGCGCCAGCGCCGCGCCGACCAGTAGATGTCGGAGCGCAGCCGGATCGCTTCGCGGCCGGGAATGTTGCTGATGATATCGAGCGCCAGATCGCGGCGACCGACGTCGCCCTGCGCGCGCGCCTCCAGCAGCAGCCGCTGCTGGCGCAGTTCGCCGGCGAGGTCCGCGATCCGGGTCGTGCGAAGTGCTGCAATCGCGCGGTCCGGCTTGCGCGCCATCAGATAGACCATCGCCAGACGGGACGCGACCTGCGCGCGGGCCGCGCCCTCGAGGCGGTTGTCGACCTGGTATTGCAGCAGCTCGGCGGCCTGGTCGAGCAGGTCGACAGCCACCAGGCGATCGGCGAGCCGGCGGATCATCTCGTCGCCGCGCCGCCCGATCGGTGTCAGTTCGCGGTAATCATAAAACATCGCCAGCGCATCAACCGGCCGCAGGCTGTCGCCCTTGCCGCCGAGATAGATTTCCGAGAACAGCGCCTGCGCATCGTCCTGCACCTGGCGCGCCGCCTCGGAATTGGCCTGCCGCTCGGTGGCGCTGCGCGCCGCCGCCAGCGACTCATTAAAGCGGCCGAGCCCCGAATACATCCGCGACAGGATCTGCAGAACCTGAACTTCGAGTCCGTCGCCGCGCCACAACATCGCCAGCAGTTCGAATTCCTTCAGCGCATCCTCGTCGCTGACCTCGCGGCGCTTCTGCCGCAAAAGGATGTCGCGCAGCTTGGCCTCCGACGCCGCGTGGCGGTCCTTCGAGGCGATCGCCTGCTGGTATTTCGACAGCGCGTCCTTATCGCGGCCAAGCGCCTCGTCGAGCCAGCCTGCCAGGAACAACGCATGCGGCTTCAATTCCGGCGTCACCCCGACCGTCTCGAGCTCGGAGCCGCGCGCGGACGCGCCGGCATAGTCCTTGACCTCGAGCGAGGCGCGCAACGCCTGCGTCAGCGCGATGCGCTGCAAATCGGCCGGCAGCGACGACATCGCCAGCTCGGCGTTCTTGAACTTCTCCCGCGCCAGCACCCACTTTTCCTGCCGGGCGTAAGCCAGCGCCTTCCACAGCTCGGCATCGTAGCCCGGGCCGAGTACCGGATTGGCGACGTCCTTCAGGGTCTGTTCGGGCCGGCCCATCATCGTGCTGGCGACCGCGTGCACGATCAGCGCCACCGGGCTTTCCTGCCCGACTTTCATATCCGAGATCGCCAGATCGGCGACGCCCTTGGCTTCGTGATACATGCCGCGCGCCATGTAGAAGCGCGCCAGGTCCATCCGCGCGTCGGCGCGGCTGTTGGCGTCGGCGGCGGAGGCCGCCCGGATCAGCACGTCGAAGCGTTCCTTGAACGGCCCCTCCTGATCCTTCTGCCACTGCCCGACATCGAAGATCGGCCGCGCCACCGAGGACGCCCGCTGCGGCGCCGCGTCGGCGGCCGACAGCGTCAGACCGCCCGGCCGGCTCAGCGTCACCTTGTCGACCGCGGCTTCCACCGCGACCTCGTCGGAATTGAGCTGGATCGCGACACCGTGGATGGTTTCCAGCAGCGAGAATTCGACGAAGTCCTGCCGGCGAATGAAGCCGCGCGGCGGCGGCAGCGCGGTCACGACGGTCAGCGCGTCGCCGGCCTCGGGATCGACCAGAAGGTGCTTGAGGCCGGGCCGGCTGAGCGGCACCTGGACATTGCCATGGGCGGGATCGGCGATGTTGCGGATCGCCGACAGCGGCTGCGACGCCGTCTGCCTGGTATCGGCGAGCATCACCGACCAGCTCAAGCCCAGTCCCGCCGCATCGTCCGGCGTCAGCGACGCCAGTTGCGGACGGTTGAGACGGATCCGGATCGCCTGCCCTTTGTCGAGCTTGATGCTGCTGACATCGCCGACCACCGAACCGCCCTGGCGACGGATCGGCGACAGGTCGATCGGCTTTTGGGAATCGACTACCAGCCACAGCATGTCGCCACGCCGGAACAGCGCCGCCGGCGTCGGCGAGTTGAAACCGAAATCCATCCGCAGTCCGTCGCTGCTGCGCTTGACATCCACCGGCGTGCCGGGCTCGGCCGCGGCAGGGGGGGCCTCGGCAGTCACCACCGGCGTCATCGCCGGCGCCGCGGCAGCTGCAGGAGCCGCTTCCGCGACCGGTGCGGCAACCACAGCGCGCGGAGCAGGCGTTGTGACGCCTTCCTTCGCGGGCTCGGCCTTGGCCGGCTCGACCTTGGCAGCCTCGACCTTGGCCGGCTCCACTTTCGCCAGTTCGACTTTCGGCGGCGTCGCTTTAGCCGGTTCGACCTTGGGTAATTCGACCTTGGCGGCCTCTGCCGGCTTCGTTTCCCGCGTGACGGATTCGGAGGCTGGCGGCATGGTCTCGCCCGCGCGCGGCGGCGAAGCTTCTGTCACCGGCCGGGCTACGACCGGCGGCTTGGCCGCTTCCGGCTTGGCGACCGGCAGGCTGGCCAGCGGCGACGGCTTGTCGGGCTGCTGGAAGCCGATATCGACGATGTAGTTCTTGTCTTCGCGGAACGAGCGCACGTCGACATCGCCGATCAGGCCGATCTCAACCGCGGTGCGGTTGCCGTCCATCGCCTGCCCGATCGAGGCAATGTTCGGCGGCGCCGACAGTTTGGCGTCGGCCAGATCGAAGGTCAGGCCGGCATTGAAGTTCAGCGTCATCGTCTTGTCGCTGAGCGATGACGACATCCCGACGCCGGCCGGCAGTTCGAAAACGAAGCGCACGAAGGTCGGCTGCACCGAGGCGCGCACCCGGATCGCCGGCGTCTTCTTGCCTTCAGAGGCGGTGCGCTGCTGGCGCAAGGCGCGCTCGGCGATGCGCGCGCGCTCCGACAATTCCTTCACGACCTCCTGCGGCAGGCCGGGCGGCAGGCCCTTCCAGCTATCGGGCAACAGATCGATGAAGATGCGTTCGCCGGCGGCCATCGAATTGACGGTGACCTTGCGCGACAGCGCCAGCCGGATCGCCATGCCGTCGGGGTCGCGCCGCGCCGAGCCGATGTATTCGGGTGCGGCATCCGAAAGCGCCTCGACGGGGACATCGACCGGCCGCTTGAAACGAACGATGAGAACGGTGCCGGCCTGCGTGACTTCGGATTCGACGTCCTCGGCCAGCTTCAGCACGATGCGGGCATAGCCGCCCGCCACCGCCATCGAGGCCTCGCCGCGCACCGCTTGCGCCCGCGCCGGCGCGGCCACCCCGGCCAGGACCGCCGCCACCGCCAGCAGCAGACCCGCGCAACGCCGAACGGCCCGCGTCCAGGCGCCGGCGATCGTCCCATTTGCTGCGGCGGCGATGCCAGCCATATCCGGAAAGTCTTTCAGCCCGATGGTCGCAGAACGGGCCCCTGCCCGCTCTGCGGAATCTAGATTCTGCGGTTGAAGGAGTTGTTAACGATTTCCCTTAATTACGCTGCGGCATTGGCCGGCCCTCGATCTTCGGCAGTTCGGCGGTCGAGGCCGGTTTGTCGCCGCCATTGGCGCGCCGCGCCAGTTCGACGGTGAGACGCTCGGCGGCTTCCGGCTGCATCAGGCCGAGGATATCGGACATTTTGCGCGGCGCGATTTGCGAGGCGATCTCGAACAGCACCGGCATCTCCAGCCGGTCAAAAATCTTGGCGGCGTCCTTCGGCTTCATGCTCTCATACATCGTGATGATGCCCTTGAAGCGCGCGGAATCGGCCTCGCCCTTCTGGCCGGTCGCGGTCTTGATGCCGGCCTCGACGCCTTTCAACTCGTCGACACGGGACTCGATGCGCTTCTCGGCCGCCTTCAGCAGGCTCTCGCGGATATCGATCTCGCGCGCGCGCGTCTCCAGCTCCTGGCGGCGGGCCTGCAGC
Source organism: Tardiphaga sp. vice154 (assembly GCF_007018645.1). Classification (NCBI taxonomy): domain Bacteria; kingdom Pseudomonadati; phylum Pseudomonadota; class Alphaproteobacteria; order Hyphomicrobiales; family Nitrobacteraceae; genus Tardiphaga; species Tardiphaga sp. vice154. Next base: position 2,062,288 of record NZ_CP041399.1, on the reverse strand, counting down.
CGCTCCAGGATGGCGCGCTCCGAGGCCGACACCGGCGGCGGCGGCTCGGGCGGCGGCGACGCCGGCGCGATGGACGGCGCTGAAACGACCGGCTTGGGTTCTTCCTTCTTGGCGCTCACCGAGCCGGTGATGTCGCCATCGCCCGACTTGGCGGCCGGCGGCTTTCCGCCCGGAAAATTGAAGGTCTGCTGCGCCCAGGATTGTTTCTCGACCTTGGGCTGATACTCGAACACGTAGCCGCCATCGATCACCAGCCCGGCGATCTTCAGCACGGCAAGGCCGAAGATCGCAACGAGCAGGACCGGAAGCACGCGGATGTCGCGGAAAACTTTCATGCAGCGATGCCGTCAGGCCTCCGGCGCTCGGCGAAGGCCTGCGCGGCGGCGGCGTTGGCACGGGCGGCGGACATCTTCGGCACGACGGGCTGGTGCGGCGCGACCGGGGCCGGCGCGGCGACCTGTGCCGGCGCTTCAGCGGGCGCGTCGACGAACGGCCGCGCCGCGGACGCGATCCGCGACAGCCGGCGCACCACATTGTCGCTCTCGGCCAATTGCCCCTTGAGCTGCTCGGCCAGCGCCGTCGCCAAAGCGATCTGGCTGCCGAGATGTTCATTGACGTCGCGCACGGTATGTTTGAGGCCGCCGATCGCCCGTTCGGCGATTTCGGTGACGGTGATCAGCTCGCCGATGGTGGCTTTCAGCGACTGCTCGTCGGCCTTCAGCCGCTTCAGCCGGCTGTTCAGCAGCATGCAATAGCAGATGGTGAGAATGAGCAGAACGGCGACCAGGCTCTCGATCGCAATGCCTAACATGTGGTTCATTGGGCCTCCATCATCTTGGTCTGTTCATCAGCCTTCTCGAACATCGCGAAGGTCGTACTGGGCTTGCGTAGCTGCTTGGTGACGCGGATCGCGACGCGGTCGCCGACGCGGCCCATGCGGCCCTCGCTGAGGATGACGTCACCGCAGCGCACCGACACCAGCGCGTCGGCGCGCATGTCGAGCGGCAGCGTGTCGCCGACTTTCAGACTCATCAGTTGCTTCAGCGGAATTTCGGCCTCGTAGAGCACAGCATCGACCGAGATCTTGGCCTGCGCAATTTCCGTCGCCAGGTGACTTTCCCAGATCGGGTCACGGCCGAATTTCTCGCCCATGAACATCTGCATGAGCGTGGCGCGGATCGGCTCGATGGTCGCGTAGGGCAGCAGCAATTCAACATTGCCGCCGCGGTCTTCCATGTCGATGTGCAGCCGCACCAGAATGGCGGCATTGGCCGGGCGGCTGATGGCGGCAAAGCGCGGATTGGTCTCGAGCCGGTCGATCGAGAACGTCACCGGCGACAGCGGCCGGAACGCCTGCTCGGCGTCGGCCAGGATCACTTCGGTGAGGCGCTTGACCAGATTGGTCTCGATCGTGGTGTAGGGACGGCCCTCGATGCGCAAGGACGCCTCGCCGCGGCGGCCGCCGAGCAGCACGTCGATCATCGAATAGATCAGGCTGGAATCGACGGTGGCGAGACCGAAGTTTTCCCACTCTTCCGCCTTGAACACACACAGCACGGCCGGCAGCGGAATCGAATTCATGTAGTCGCCGAACCGCACCGAGGTAATGCGGTCGAGCGAGACCTCGACGTTGTCGGAGGTGAAATTGCGCAGGCTCGTCGTCATCAGCCGCACCAGGCGGTCGAACACGATTTCGAGCATCGGCAGACGCTCATACGACACCATCGCGGAATCGATGATGGCGCGGATGCCGGAATTCTCGTCGAGATGCACTTCACCGACGGAGAAACCGAGCAGATTGTCGATCTCCTCCTGCGACAGCACGCGCTCGCCGCCGGTATTCTTGCCGCCGCCGCCGACATCGCGACCGCCGTCCTCGACCATCGCGGCCCACTGCTCGGCCATGGTGCCGGTCAGTTCGTTTTCGGCAGCCGCCCTCGCCGCTTCTACCGGATCCTCGGAATCCAGCGAAGCTTCCCATTCGGCGGCAATCGCGTCCTGATCGACCTGTTCTTTAGACATCTGACCGATTCCAAACCCTCACTGAACGAGGATTTCCTTGAACAGCACGGCGCTGACCTCGCCCGGCGCGATCGCCGCGTTGACGCGCTTGGTCAGTTCTTCCTTGAGGCGAAACATGCCGACCGAGCCGTTGAGATCGGAGGCGCGCAGCTCGCGCAGATAGGTCTGGAACATGTCGCTGACGCGCGGCAGCGTCGGCTTGACCTGCTCGAGCTGCTTGGCGTCCTTCAGTTCAAGAACGATCTTGGCCTTGAGATATTGCACGCGCTCGCCGGGCTGGCCGGCGAGGTTCACGAGGATGTCCGGCACGTCGACGAAGGTCGGCAGCACCGGCTTCGGCGCCTCGACATGCTGTTCCTTCGGCGAACGCAGGAACATGAACCAGGCGCCGCCGCCAAGCACGGCGACCGCCACCACGGCGATGATGATCAGCTTGAGCTTGCTTTTCGGTTTCGGTTCGCCCGCGGCGCCGTCTTCCGATTCTTTGTCTGCCATCGCCTGCCCGTCCGGAAATAGGGGAAGAGCTCGATGCCGCCAGGCAGGCCCCAACGCGATACTGACTGCCAGCGCCCCAAGGCCCTGTTGGTTAAGAATTAGGTCGCAATGGTTAACGGTTCCTTTCGTTTATCGGCCGACTAGGAAAAATCTGCCGGGCCAACATGGTCAACAGAACCTTTCTGCCGCCCCCAAAGCCTCGTCCAAAACTACCAAGCCCCTGTAGTTTCGAAGAAATCCGACTTGGCACGGTCTTCGCAACTGTTTCTGCGAACCGCGGCTTGGGAGAGCTGTGCGGCTCATAGGATCCGCGGCCCGCCTGGGAGGGCGAACCGGGGATCGCAGGGGAGAACGACGATGGAGAATGTTAGTCTCATCGGACTTTCGCGGCAGATGACGCTGGAGCGCCAGCTCGATGTCGTCGCGAACAATGTCGCCAACGTGAACACCACCGGTTTCAAGGCCGACCGTTCGCTGTTCGAGGAATTTCTGCGCAGCAATGCGCGGGAGACGAATTTCATCGGCCGCGACCGCAACGTGTCGTTCGTGCAGGACCGAGCCACGCTGAAGGACCTGTCGCAGGGACCGATCGAGCAGACCAAGAACCCGCTCGACGTCGCGATCGACGGCGACGGCTTTCTGGTGGTGCAGACCCCGAACGGCCCGCGCTACACCCGCGACGGCAGCATGCAGATCAGCCAGACCGGCCAGTTGGTCACCAAGTCCGGCATCCCGGTGCTCGGCACCGGCGGCCCGATCACGTTCCAGCCGACCGATCACGACATCAACATCTCCGCCGACGGCACCGTCACCGTGCAGGAAGGCACCAACCGCACCGATTCAGTGCGCGGCAAGCTGCGCATGGTGTCGTTCGCGCAGGCGCAGAGCGCGCTGAAGAAGGAAGGCTCCAACCTGTTTTCCGCCGAAGGCGCGCCCCCGCTGCCCGCCACGACCTCGAAGCTCACCCAGGGCTTCGTCGAAAAATCCAACGTCAACTCCGTGATGGAAATGACCAGGATGATCGACGTCACCCGTGCTTACACGCAAATCTCGGCGATGCTGCAGCAGCAGACCGACATGCGCCGATCGGCGATCGAAAAACTCGCCGGCGATTCCGCGGCCTAAGGAAACACACCCATGCGCGCTCTTTACACTGCAGCGACCGGGATGGCGGCCCAGGAACTCAACGTCCAGGTCATCTCCAACAACATCGCGAACATGCGGACCACCGGCTACAAGAAGCAGGTCGCCTCGTTCCAGGATCTGGTCTACGACCACGTCCGTCGCGTCGGCGCGCAGGCCTCCGACCAGGGCACCATCATCCCGGTCGGCGTCGATATCGGCGGCGGCGTCAAGACCGTCGGCACGCCGCGGCTGATGACGCAGGGCACGCTGGCGGCGACCGGCGGCGATCTCGACATCGCGGTGCGCGGCGAAGGCTTCTTCAAGATCCAGATGACCGACGGCACCTTCACCTATACCCGCGACGGCTCGTTCACCACCGACCAGACCGGCCGCATCGTTACCGCGGCAGGCAATCCGGTGCAGCCGACTATCACGGTACCGGCCGCCTCCTCCGGCATGACGATCAGCGCTTCCGGCCAGGTGTCGGTGACCGTCGCGGGTTCGGCGACGCCGCAGGTGCTCGGCACCATCAGCCTGACGCGCTTCATCAACAAGGCCGGCCTGCAGCCGATCGGCGACAACCTGTTCACCGAAACCCCGGCCTCCGGCGCGCCGCAGGACGGCGTCGCCAATATCGACGGCTTCGGCGACCTGCAGCAGCGCAACCTCGAACAGGCCAACGTCGAAGTCGTCTCGGAAATCTCCGATCTGATCGCCGCGCAGCGCGCCTACGAGATGAACGCCAAGGTGATCAGCGCCGCCGACCAGATGCTGCAATCCACTTCCGCCATGTTCCGCTGAGGCAGATGATCATGACCTTCCGTTCACTCCTGCTCGCGACCACCCTGTTCGCGCTCGGCGCCCATGCGGCGCACAGCCAGAGCCGCGAAGACGTGCTGGCCCAGCCGGTGCTGCGCGCCAACGTCACCGTCGCCGGCGACCTGGTGCGGATCGGCGACGTCATCGACAACGCAGGTCCGGCCGCGGGAATCGCGATCTATCGCGCGCCGGATCTCGGCACGGTCGGCTCGCTGCCGGTGGCCAAGGTGATCGCGGCGCTGCGTGCCCATCAGGTGATCGGCGTCGATACCCGCGACCTCATGGACATCACCGTGACGCGGCTGTCGCGCAGCATCGAGGCCCGCGACATCGAGAACCAGGTGGCGCAGGCGCTGCAGCATCGCAACGGCCTCGGCGACGCCGCCAATCTGACGCTGACCTTCGACCGCGACGTGCAGACGCTGCAGCTCGATGCTGCCTCGTCCGGCGCGCTGGAGGCGGTCTCGACGCGGTTCGATGCACGCTCCGGCCGTTTCGATATCACCTTCTCGATCGGCAGCGACAGCGGTGCCGCCTCCAAGCTGCGCTTCACCGGCACCGCGGTCGAGACCGTCGAGGCCGCCGTGCTGGCGCGCGGCGTCGACAGCAAGGAAGTGCTGAAGGCGTCCGACGTCATCGTCGAGCGCCGTCCGAAATCCGAAGTCGGTATCGATGTCGCCAGCCGCGAGCGCGCGGTCGGCATGCAGGTCCGCCGCCAGTTGCGCGCCGGCCAGGCGCTGCGCATCGCCGATCTCGCCAAACCCGATCTGGTGACGCGCGACCAGGCGGTGACGCTGGTCTACGAATCCGCCGGGCTGTATCTCACCATCCGCGGCAAGGCGATCGAGAACGGCACCGAAGGCGACGTCGTCAGCGTCATCAATCTGCAGTCCAAGCGCACGGTGTCCGGCGTGGTGGTCGGCCGCGGCCAGGTCGCCGTCGCGGTCCCCGGCCCGCGGCTTCCCGCGCCCAGCGAGAAGCTCAACGACAAGATCTCCCAGGCCGCCGCCCCCGTCGCACTCGCTGCCAATGTTTCTGCTGCCACCCGTAACGCCGAGTAAAGTTGATGTTCCAGTATAATCGCGCCGTTCTGCTCGCCACCCTGCTGACCACGACCGTGCTGTTCAGCGGCTGCTCCTCGATCGAGCGGCTGTCGATGATCGGCGAACAGCCGAAACTGACCGCGATCGAGAATCCGGTGGCGCAGCCCGGCTACAAGCCGGTGCAGATGCCGATGCCGCAGCCGGAAGTGGCCTCGTACAATGCCAATTCGCTATGGCGATCGGGCTCGCGCGCCTTCTTCAAGGACCAGCGCGCGCGCCAGATCGGCGACATTCTGACCGTGACGGTGAACTTCACCGACAAGGCCAACATCGCCAACCAGACCCAGCACAGCCGCTCCAGCAAGGAGGATTCCGGGATCACCGATTTCGCCGGCTCCAAGCTGCTGTCGGGCTCGGCCGCCTCGGTGCTGCCGGGCCGGCTGCTCTCGGCCGACGGCACCTCGTCGAGCGACGGCAAGGGCTCGGTAGCACGCCAGGAGAACTTGCAGACCAGCGTCGCGGCCGTGGTCACCCAGCTTTTGCCGAACGGCAATCTGGTTGTCGAGGGCAAGCAGGAGATCCGCGTCAACTACGAGATCCGCGAATTGATCGTTGCCGGCATCGTGCGCCCCGAGGACATCCAGAGCGACAACACCATCGACAGCGCCAAGATCGCGCAGGCCCGCATCGCCTATGGCGGTCGCGGCCAGATCTCCGATGTCCAGCAGCCGCGCTACGGCCAGCAGGTCATGGACGTGCTGCTGCCGTTCTGATCCAGGCTTTCAGAGCTCCCCACTTCATCCAGCGCTCCCACGCCATGAAGTGTCCAACGCGGCCTTCCGTCAGCTCCCCTGACGGAAGGCCGTCGTCGTTTGGGGATGGATACTTCTATCGCTAGGCCGACGTGGCTTCCCCTGCCCCTTGCGGGGAGGGTCGGCCGAACGAGCGATGATGCGAGAGCATCATCGGGAGTGGAGGCCGGGGTGGGGGTGCCGCGGGCGACGGCGCTTGTGGCACCCCCACCCGACCGCGCTTCGCGCGGCCACCCTCCCCGCAAGGGGGAGGGTAAGAACCGCTACTGCACGCTCAGTGCTACAAAGCGCAATTCGCCTTCGCCGTTCGATACCAGCAGCAGCACCGACTTCTTGCCGTCCTTCTTCAAGGCATCGACGCGCTTCTTGACGTCGGCGGGGTTGCTCACCGCTTCCTGCGCGACCTCGACGATGACGTCGCCGGCGTTCAGGCGCTTCTCGGCGGCGTCCGAGCCAGAGTCGACCGAGGTCACGACCACGCCCTTGACGCTGTCCTTGATCTTGAACCTGGCGCGCATCTCCTTGCTGAGTCCGGTGAGATCGAGGCCCAGCGCCTTCTGCGTCGCCGGCTTTTCGGCTTCCGGCATCGACTTCACCGAGGCCGGCTGCGGCTTTTCGCCATCGTCGAGACGGCCGAGCGTGACCTGCTTGATAACTTCTTTACCCTTGCGGATGATCAGCACGTCGACCGCCTTGCCGACCGCGGTGTCGGCGACGATGCGCGAGAGGTCCTTCGGCTCCTTGACGTCCTTGCCGTCGAACTTGACGACGACGTCGCCGGGCTCGATGCCCGCCGGCTTCGCCGGGCCCTTGTCGTCGATGCCGGCAATCAGCGCGCCGCGTGCAGGCTTGATGCTAAGGCTCTCGGCGATCTCGTCGGTGACCTGCTGGATGCGGACGCCAAGCCAGCCGCGGCGCAGCTCGCCGAATTCGCGCAATTGCGCCACCACCTGCGACGCCGTCTTCGACGGCACCGCAAAGCCGATGCCGATCGAGCCGCCGGACGGCGAGATGATCAGCGTGTTGACGCCGATCACGTCGCCGTCGAGGTTGAACAGCGGGCCGCCGGAATTGCCGCGGTTGATCGAGGCGTCGGTCTGGATGTAGCTGTCATAGGGGCCGGAATTGATGTCGCGGTTGCGCGCCGAGACGATGCCGGCGGTGACCGTGCCGCCGAGCGAGAACGGGTTGCCGATCGCGATCACCCATTCGCCGAGACGAACCTTTTCGGAATCGCCGAACTTCACCGCGGTGACCGGCTTCACCGGGGTGAATTTGAGCACCGCCAGATCGGTCTTCTTGTCGACGCCGACCAGCGTCGCCTTGATCTTGGTGCCGTCATTCATGATGACGTTGATCTCGTCGGCGTCCGCAATGACGTGATTGTTGGTGACCACGACGCCGGAGGTGTCGACGATGAAGCCGGAGCCCAGCGAATTGGTCTTGCGCGGCTGCAGGCCGCCATTCTTGTCGCCGCCCGGCCCGCCGCGGCGGTTCTTGAAGAAGTCGTCGAAGAATTCCTCGAACGGCGATCCCGGCGGCAGTTGGGGCATCGCCCCGCGCGGGGTGTCACTGTTCTTGCTGTCGCCGCTCTTGTTGTTGGCTTCGACGGTCTGCGTGGTCGAGATGTTGACGACCGCGTCGATCACCTTTTCGGCGACGTCGGCGATGCCGTCCGGCCCCCGGGCGACGGCCGGTGCCGAGAAGGCGGCGACGGCGGTGCCGAGGCAGAGCGCCGTGAGCCACGGGCGCAGGCGGAGGCTCAAGGCGGGGGGCGCGATGGACATGGGACGAACGTCTCCTGAAGGATTCCGCGATTTGGCAGCCAGACTGCGCCCGAACATGGCTTTCGCGCAAGCGCAGGGACACGACGGCCCACCATCAACACCGCGGATTGCGGCGGAAAGCCGGCGCCTCAACGCACGGACCGCTATTCGGATTCACTATTTGCAGGATGACGGTATTGGAGGGGCGCCCGGGTCTAGCTGCGTACCAGCCAGATCAGGGCCAGCCCGCCGATCGCCGAGCCGATGCCGGCGATCCGCAGGATATTGTCGGGCGTCGCCAGCGCACTCTTCATCGCGCGACGCATCCAGCCGGGAAAAGCCAGGAACAGGATGCCTTCCAGCACGAACAGGATACCGATGCCGATGAGGAAGTCGGCGAACGCTATGGACCTCATCCGACTTCAACTCCCGAAACGTTCGCACCCTGAGCGCTTTTATGAAAATGGGGCGCGCCTTCGAAGAAGGCGCGCCCCATCCATAGATCAGAGCGGCAGCGAACGCAAAGTTGCCGCTGCCGCTTGATAGCCTAGTCTCTTACGGCCGCGCCGCCGCCGGCTTGCCGGCCGGATTGGCGAAGAAGCGGAAGAACTCCGAATCCGGCCGCAGCAGGAAGCGGGTGTCGTTGCTCTTCAACCCGTTCTCGTAGGCCGTCATGGAGCGGTAGAAGGCGAAGAACTCCGCATCCTTGCCGTAGGCCTCCGCGAACAGCCGGTTGCGCTCGCCGTCACCGGTACCGCGAACCTGCTCAGCCGTGGAGTTGGCATCGGCGATGATCACGGTGGCTTCGCGATCGGCCTTGGAACGGATTTCCTGCGCCTTCTGGCCGCCCTGCGCGCGGAACTCGGCCGCCTCGCGCTGACGCTCGGTCTGCATCCGCTGATAGACCGCCTGACTGTTCGACTCCGGCAGGTCGGCGCGGCGAATGCGGACATCGACCACCGAGATGCCGTAGCCGTCGGCCTCCTTGTCGAGCTGGTCGCGGATCCGGTTCATCAAGCCTTCGCGTTCGTCACGCACCACCTGAATGAACGTCACCTCGCCGAGCACACGACGCAGCGACGCGTTGAGCAGCGTGGTGAGCTGGATATTGGCAGCCTGGATCGAACCGATGCTCTGGTAGAAGCGCAGCGCGTTCTTGATGCGGTAGCGCGCGAACGCATCCACCACGAGACGCTTCTGGTCCGACGCGATCACTTCCTGCGCCGGATTTTCCAGATCGAGGATGCGCTTGTCGATCGAGATCACGGTGTCGATGAACGGCACCTTGAAGTTCAGACCGGGTTCGGTGACCACGCGGACCGGCTCACCGAGCCGGACCACCAGCACCTGTTCGGTCTGGCGCACCGTGAAGATCGAGCTGTAGCCGATGACAATCACGGCGAATAGCACGATCAGTGCGACGATACCTGAAATTCCGGTCTTCATCGGGTGCTCCCGCTCTGCTGTTGCGGCTGGCCAGATGTCGCCGGGGCCTGTCGCCGCGGCGACAGTTCGTTCAGGGGAAGAAAGGGCACGACGCCCTGCGCATTGGCGCCGCCGTCATAGACCAGCTTCTCGGCGCCGCCGAGAATCCGCTCCATGGTTTCCAGATAGATGCGCTGGCGGGTGACGTCCGGCGCCTTCTTGTATTCGTCGTAGACGCTCAGGAAGCGCGCGCTCTGGCCTTTGGCCTCGGCAATCGCCTGTTCCTTGTAACCTTCGGCAACCTGCAGGATCTGCGCCGCCCGGCCACGCGAATCGGGAACGACGCGGTTGGCATAGGTCTGGGCTTCGTTCTGCAGACGCTCGAGATCGGCGCGCGCCGCCTGGACGTCACGAAACGCATCGATGACCTGCGACGGCGGATCGACCTTCTGCATCTGCACCTGCTGCACCAGGATGCCGGCGCCGTAGCCGTCCAGCGTCTTCTGCATCAGTTCCTGCACGCCGGCTTCGGTGGTGGTGCGGGCGCCGGTCAGGATCGGCTGGATGTTGGCGCGGCCGACCACTTCGCGCATCGCGCTTTCGGCCACGGCCTTCACGGTGCCTTCCGGGTTCTGGATGTTGAACAAGAAGTTGCCGACGCCGTCCGGCTTGATGCGCCACAACACGGTAAAATCGACATCGACGATGTTTTCGTCGCCGGTCAGCATCAGGCTCTCTTCCGGCACGTCGCGCATGGTGCGGCCGCGACGCGTAGGATCGTCGATCAGCGACATGCCGATGCTCAGGGTCGAGACGCGCAGCGCCTTGGGCAACAGCACGGTCTCGATCGGATAGGGCAGATGGTAGTTCAGGCCGGGTTGCACGGTGCGGACATGCTTGCCGAAGCGCAGCACCACGCCGAGTTCTTCGGACTGCACGCGGAAGAAGCCGGACAGGCCCCAGATCGCCAAAGCGGCAGCGAGCACCAGGGCGATGCCCATACCGCTGACGAAGCCGCCGGGCAGCATCGACTGCAGCCGGTCCTGGCCGCGGCGCAGCAGGTCCTCGAGGTCAGGCGGTCTCGGACCCGCCGATTGCGGACCGGATCCCCATGGCCCCTTGGGACCAGAGCTCCACGGGCCTCCGCCTTGATTCTTCCACGGCATCAACAATCTCCTCTGCGCGAACCGGAAACCGGCCTCGCCACATCTGGATGGCTTTATAGGGGACAGGCCGGGTCGTTACAACGCGGCTGCTGGCCCACAGGAACTAAGCGCGAAGTCCTCAAAGTCAATGTTAATAGGGGTTATCGCGGTTAACGCGGGTCACGCCGACGATATGTCACATAGGAGAAATCGACGCTGTCCTCGCCTGCGGCAGGATGGCGGACACGGGCGGCCTCCTCCCAGATCGAGACATCGATCGGCGCGAAATAGGCATCTCCCGCGGGTTTGGCGTGCACCTCGGTGATTTCGAGCCGGTCGGCGGCGTCCATCCATTGCGCATAGATCTCGGCGCCGCCGATCACGGCGATCTCCGTGGCCGAACGCCGCAGCGCGTCGCCGGTGGCGAGCTCGCGCGCCGCGGTGAACGACGTGGTGACCACCGCGCCCGGCGCCTGGTAGTCTGGATTGCGGGTAACGACGATATTGGTCCGCCCCGGCAGCGGCCGGCGCGGCAATGATTCAAAGGTCTTGCGGCCCATCACGATCGGCTTGCCCATGGTCATCGCCTTCAGGCGCTGCATGTCGGACTTCAACCGCCACGGGATCGCATTGCCCTGCCCGATCACGCCGTTGTCGGCGACGGCGACGATGAGGGTGACGTTCATGACGCCTGCCCCCGCAGAGCCAGCTCCCGGAGCGCGTCACCGCTCAGTTTGCACGCCGTCCACTCATCCATCATTTTGGCCCCCATCGACATGTAGAATGCGATCGACGGCGCATTCCAGTTCAGCACCGACCATTCGAACTGCGTCCAGCCGTTGTCGATGCAGCGCTGCGCGAGCTTGACCATCATCGCTTTGCCGATGCCATGGCCACGATGCGCCGGTCGCACGAACAGATCCTCGAGGTGGATGCCGTGCCGTCCCCGAAACGAAGAGAAATTCAGGAACCAGAGCGTGAACCCGATCGGTTCGCCATCCCATTCGGCGATGTCGCAATAGACCTGCGGCTGCGGGCCGAACAGCGCCGCGACGACGGTAGCCTCGGTGGCATCGACCAGGTGCGACAGTTTTTGATACTCCGCCAGTTCGCACATGAAGCTGAAAACAAGCGCGCTGTCATGGTTCGTGGCCGCACGGATGTTCAGGCTCACACCGCCACCTCGGCCTTGATATGCGGATGCGGATCGTAGCCCTGCAGCGTGAAATCCTCATAGCGGAAGGCGAAGATGTCCTTCACCTCCGGATTGATCGTCATCACCGGCAGCGGTCGCGTCTGCCGGGTCAGTTGCAGTCGCGCCTGCTCCAGATGGTTGGAATACAGATGCGCGTCACCGAGCGTGTGGATGAAGTCGCCGGGCTTGAGACCCGTCACCTGCGCCACCATCATCGTCAGCAGCGCATAGGACGCGATGTTGAACGGCACGCCGAGAAACACATCCGCCGAGCGCTGGTACAGCTGGCACGACAGTTTGCCGTTCGCGACATAGAACTGGAACAGGCAGTGACACGGCGGCAGCGCCATCTTGTCGACGTCGGCGGGATTCCACGCCGTCACGATCAGCCGGCGGGAGTCCGGATTGCGCTTGATCATCTCGACCACATTGGCGATCTGGTCGATCGCGCGGCCGTCGGCGGCCGGCCAGGAGCGCCACTGCGAGCCATAGACCGGGCCAAGATCGCCATTGGCGTCCGCCCATTCGTCCCAGATCGAGACGCCATTGTCCTTGAGATATTTGATGTTGGTGTCGCCGGCGAGAAACCACAACAGCTCGTGGATGATTGCCTTCAGCGGCAGCCGCTTGGTGGTCAGCATCGGGAAGCCGGCCGCCAGGTTGAAGCGGGTCTGGTGGCCGAACACCGACAGCGTGCCGGTGCCGGTGCGGTCGTGTTTCTCGGCGCCGTCACTGAGGATGCGTTCGAGCAGGTCGTGATACTGGTTCATGGTCGCTTCTGCAGGCTGCGGGCTATCGAACCTAGCCCCCGGACCGGCCCGACGACATGTCGATTCCCGCTTATACCCGAAAAAACAGCGCGCCTGCGAACCCATGAAAAAAGGGCCGGACGTGTGTCCGGCCCCCTGAAAACGCTCGATATTCGAGCGGGTTACATCGCCGGCTTGAGCACGGCCGACCAGCGGGCCACTTCGGCCTTGACCAGTTCGGCTAGCGCCGCCTGGGTACGGCCTTCCTTCTTGGGAATGTCGGACCCGAGATCGAGCAGGCGCTTGCGGACGTTCTCGTCATCCAGCGCCTTGGCGGCCGCGGCATTGAGCTTGGCAACGATCTCGGGCGGCGTGCCCTTCGGCGCGAAGATCGCGTTCCAGGCCGAGACCTGGTACTTCGGCAGGCCGGCTTCGGTGGTGGTCGGCAGGTTCGGCAGCGATGCATTGCGATCGGGTGTGGCGATCGCATAGGCCTTGATGGTGCCACCATTGATCTGCGGCACGGCGTTGACGATCTGGTCGCACATGTAATCGACCTGGCCGCCGACCAGCGCGTTCATCGCCGGTCCGGTGCCGTTGAACGGCACGCCGGTCGGCTTGATCTCGAGCACCGAGCTCAGCAATTCGCAGGACGAATACGACACCGAGCCGACACCGGCATGCGCCATGTTCATCTTGTCGGTATTGGCCTTCACGTAGGCGACGAATTCCTTGAGGTCCTTGGCCGGGAAGTCCTTCTTGGCCAGGATCAGGATCGGCGTGCCGGCAAGCAATGCGACCGGCTCGAAATCCTTCTCGGGGTGATAGGCCAGCTTCGGATACAGCGGCACCGCGGCGGCATGGGTGCCCATGTGGCCGGTGATCAGCGTATAGCCATCCGGCGCGGCGCGCGCGGCGCGCGTGGTGGCCGTGGTGCCGCCGGCGCCGACGACGTTTTCAATGACGATGGTCTGGCCGAGCGTCTTGGCCATGTCGGCGGTGACGATACGGGCAATGATGTCGGTCGGGCCACCGGCGGCGAACGGCACGATCATCGTGATCGTACGGTTCGGGTAGTCCTGCGCGTGAGCAGCAGCGACGAGCGAGCCGAGGCCGGCAAGTGCGAGACCGGCGGTCGCCAGCGTGCGACGGAACATATTCATTGGTTTCTCCCAGAGTTTCTTAGCATCGCCAGGGCGACGCATTCGAAGCAACTGAATACCTCGCGCGGCCCGAAGTCCATTCGACTTCGGGCCGCGGCGCAACGCCGCAGGTTAGTTCTCGGACTCGACGAACACCTCATCGCGCTTCTTTCGTAGTGCGGGAAGCAAGGCCAGGATCAGCAGGAAGGCCGAGATCGCCATCAGGGTGGCCGACAGCGGACGGGTGAAGAACACCGTCGCATCGCCGCGGGAGATCAGCAGCGCACGACGCAGGTTTTCTTCCATCAGCGGCCCCAGCACCATGCCGAGCAGCAACGGCGCCGGCTCGAAATCATGCTTGATGAGCCAGTAGCCGACGAGGCCGAACACGCCTGCCAGCACGACGTCCATCGGCGCGTTGTTCACCGAATAGATGCCGATGCAGCAGAACACCACGATCGAAGGGAACATCAGCCGGTACGGCACCCGCAGCAGGCGGACCCAGATGCCCACCAGCGGCAGGTTGATGATCAGCAGCATCAGATTGCCGACCCACATCGAGGCGATCATGCCCCAGACCAGTTCCGGCTGCTTCTGCATCACCTGCGGACCCGGCACGATGCCGTGGATGGTCATCGCGCCGACCATCAGCGCCATCACGGCGTTGGGCGGGATGCCGAGCGTCAACAGCGGGATGAACGAGGTCTGCGCCGCAGCGTTGTTGGCGCTTTCCGGGGCCGCCACGCCTTCGATCGCGCCGCGACCGAACCGCGACGGGTCCTTCGCCAGCTTCTTTTCCAGCGTATAGGCAGCAAACGACGCGATCACCGCGCCGCCGCCCGGCAGGATGCCGAGGATCGAACCGAGCACCGTGCCGCGCAGAATTGCCGGATAAGAGTCCTTCATATCCTTCTTGGTGGGCATCAGGCCGGTGACCTTCTGCTGCACCAGTTCGCGGTCGCTCTCCCCGCCGGCATCCAGGTTGCGGATGATTTCCGCAAAGCCGAACAAGCCCATCGCCACGGTGGCGAAGCCGAGGCCATCTGCGAGTTCGGGGATGTTGAACGACATGCGCGACGCGCCGGTCTCGATGTCGGAACCGACCATCGACAGCAACAGGCCGAACACGATCATCGCGATCGCCTTCAGCACCGAGCCCTTGGCGAGCACGACGGCGAAGATCAGGCCGAGCACCATCAGCGAGAAGTATTCGGCAGGACCAAAGGCCAGCGCGAGCTTGGTCAGCGGCGCGCCAAGCACGGCGATCAGAACGGTGGCGACGCAACCGGCGAAGAACGAGCCGATCGCGGCAATCGCCAGCGCCGGGCCGGCGCGGCCCTGCTTGGCCATCTGGAAGCCGTCGAGCGCGGTCACCACGGAGCCCGCTTCACCCGGGATGTTGACCAGGATCGAGGTGGTGGAACCGCCATACTGCGCGCCGTAATAGATGCCGGCGAGCATGATCAGCGCACCGACCGGCGGCAGGCCGAAGGTGATCGGCAGCAGCATTGCCACCGTGGCGATGGTGCCGATGCCCGGCAATACGCCAACCAGCGTGCCGACCAGCGCGCCGATCAAGCAGAGCAGGATGTTCATGGGAATCGGAATCGACATGCCGCCGAGGAAGGGCGGCGCCCATTGCACGAACTGGAAGACGACGCCGAAGCCGAGGCCTAGATTGGAAAACAGATCACCCATGACGACCTCAGCGAATCATAAAGGACGGCAGCATCTGCAACGGCAGACCCAGCGCGTAGGGAAACAGGAGTGCGCAGAACGCGGTGAGGCAGACGCCGACGATGAAGGTTTCCTTCCACTGCGTTTCATGGGTGCCGAGCGCGGCAATCATGAAGGCGGCCATGGCGGAGAAGATCATGCCCATCGGCCGGATGCTGAAAGCGAAGGTCACAATCGCCAGCGAAACGAACAGCGGTCCGCGCCAAGCATAGACCGCCAACGAAGGACCTTCGGTGAAGATTCCGACCAGCACAATGCCGGCGCCCAAAGCCAGCAACAAGTAGCCGAACATCCGGGGCGCGGTGCCGGCGCCGAACGAGAAGCCATGCATGCCCTGCAGGTCACTTGAAGCCCAGAGGGCAAAGGCCGCGATCGCCATCAAGGCAAGGCCGCCAAAAAAATCCTGCGGTCCCCTGATCCAGTTTGGCAGGACGGACTGGTCCGGCCTGTGGCTCGGTACATCGCTCATTGGTACGTTCCTCTTACAGCGAGCTTGTTGCCCATGTCTTTTGGATAGCAGTTGCCCGCTCCCGACGGAGCCTGCCTACCTATTTTCGAAACAGAATGCCAGCTAAACCAATGGAAGGGTTGCGCTGCACACCAACAACGCGGCGGAAGCCGCCAATCTGCCGAGCCGCAGCCTCTTAAACGAGCACGGCAGCGTGGAATGCGGGCAGGCAATTCCCGGCTGTTGGGAACGGTAGCTGCGGCCAGCCCGTGCCCGGACGCCGGTGCCAGACGCCGCCACGGCCAAACCCGCTTTATCCGGCGTCGTTTCCCGCCTATATTGCGACAGCGGGCCGACTGGCCTGCTGACCTCGGACTCGTGACGGGGTAGTATCGAATAAACGGCGCGAGTCGGGCCCGGCATCGCCGCCACCCCGCGCTTGGCCTTACGAACGCGACGGGACAGACTGATGGCAACCGACCATATCCGATACGATGTGCTGGCGCGCGACGCGTTACGCGGCGTGCTGCGCCGCGTCCTGATCGACGCCGCCGAGCACGGCCTGCCCGGCGAACATCATTTCTTCATCACCTTCGTTTCCACCGCCGACGGCGTGAAACTGTCGCCGCGGCTGCTGGCGCAGTATCCGGAAGAGATGACCGTGATCCTGCAGCATCAATTCTGGGACCTGGTGGTCACCGAGGATCGTTTCGAGGTCGGCCTGTCCTTCAACGGCATTCCCGAGCGCCTGGTGGTGCCATTCAACTCGATCAAGAGCTTCTTCGACCCGTCGGTGCAATTCGGCCTGTCGTTCGAGCCGGCGGAGGCCGCAACCGACGCGAATAACGACGCCGAAACGCCGGCCGCCAGCGCGGCGTCGGCCCTTGCCGCGCCGGCCGCCGTGCCCGCGACTGCGTCGGAAGACGAACCGGCCAAGCCCAGCGAGGGCGCCGAAGTCGTCCGTCTGGATCGCTTCCGGAAAAAATAGCCGATCGCGTGATTCTTGAGATGGAACCGCTGACAAGCGGTTTCGTTCGTATGGGTGGTTCCGTGCGGCCACGCGCGCAACACCTGGATGTTCCATCTATGGCAAAAACGTCTAAGACCCCCGGTCGGTCCGCCACGCGCACCGAAACAGACAGCTTCGGTCCGATCGAGGTGGCTGCTGATCGCTACTGGGGCGCACAGACCGAGCGGTCACGGCAGAATTTCAAGATCGGCCATGATCGGATGCCGATGGGCATCATCCGTGCGCTTGGCATCGTCAAGCTTGCGGCGGCACAGACGAATCTCGAACTCGGCCTGCTCGACCCGAAACTAGCGAAAGCCATTGTCGCCGCCGCCCGCGAAGTCATCGACGGAAAGTTCGACGAACATTTTCCGCTAGTGGTGTGGCAGACCGGCTCCGGCACGCAGACCAACATGAATCTCAACGAGGTGATCGCAAACCGGGCCAGCGAGATGCTCGGCGGCACGCTTGGCAGCAAGAAGCCGGTTCATCCCAACGATCACGTCAACATGAGCCAGTCGTCGAACGACTCGTTCCCCACCGCGATGCATATCGCCGCCACCCAGCGCATCGTCGCCGACCTGATCCCTGCGCTTGGCGAACTACTCAGGGCTCTGCGAAAGAAAGAGAAGGCGTTCGCCAAGATCGTCAAGATCGGGCGCACCCACACCCAGGATGCGACCCCGCTGACGCTCGGCCAGGAATTCTCCGGCTATGCCGCGCAGGTCGAAAGCGGCATCGCGCGCCTGCGCACCGCGGTGAAAGAGCTGTATCCTCTGGCGCAGGGCGGCACGGCGGTCGGCACCGGTCTTAATTCAAAACCGCGCTTCGCCAAGATGTTCGCCAGGCACGCGGCGGCGGCGACCAAGCTGCCATTCACCAGCGCCCCCAACAAGTTCGAGGCGCTCGCCTCGAACGATGCCTACGTCTACGTGCACGGTGCGATCAACTCGGTTGCGACCGGCCTATTCAAGATTGCAAACGACATTCGTTTGCTGGGCTCCGGTCCGAGGTCGGGCCTTGGCGAGTTGATTTTGCCGGAGAACGAGCCGGGCTCCTCGATCATGCCGGGCAAGGTCAACCCGACCCAGTGCGAAGCCATGACGATGGTGTGCTGCCAGGTGTTCGGCAACCAGACGGCCATCGCCATGGCTGGCAGCCAGGGGCATTTCGAGCTCAACGTATACAAGCCCGTCATGGCGCATTGCATGATGCAGTCCATCCAGTTGATCGCAGACGTTGCGCGATCATTCACCGAACATTGTGTCGAGGGCATTCGCGCCGACGAGAAACGAATCCAGGATCTGATGGAGCGCTCATTGATGCTGGTCACAGCATTGGCCCCGAGGATTGGATACGACAACGCCGCCAAGGTCGCCAAGGTCGCACATGCGGGCGGAACCACGTTGAAAGAAGAAGCCGTGCGGCTGGGGTTCGTGACACCGGCCGAATTCGATCGACTGGTGCAACCGATCAAAATGATACACCCCGGATGAATACCGGTAACGGCTTATTGAGAGTGACCGTACGGAGAAGTAGCTATAAGTTGCAGGCCGTACTTGGCCGACTTCGTCGAGGTAGTTTTTTTTGGAGTTAGAGCAGAAGATAACATCGGCAAGCTTTGCACCTGATTACGATGTGCCAGGTAGGACCGATATGAAGGAGAATTTTTATAATGACTTTCGAAACTAAGTTTGTTTTTGAATCGTACCTCGAGCGGAAACAGCACCATCAAATTTCCGTTCCATCATTTCTTTTCTGAATGATGGGAGTGATCATGGGTGACCTGATCAATCTGAACAGATTTAAAAAACGTGCTGAACGTGATGATGCGGCACGGCAGGCCGAGATCAATCGTGCCCGATTTGGGCGTAGTAGAGCCGAACGAGTTTTAGAAGAGAAGCGCACAATCCGTGCAGAAAACATGCTGGATCAGCATCAGATAAATGGCGAGGACGCATCATGAAATCGCCGGTAGTTAAACGATCTATCGTCGTCGCAGGTCACAAGACCAGCGTCAGCCTCGAAGAAGCGTTCTGGAACGGCATGAAGGAGATATCGAATCTCCGTGACATGACGCTTTCGGAATTGGTCGGGGAGATCGACACCAACCGCCAGCAAGGCAACCTGTCGTCTGCGATCCGTCTGTTCGTGCTGGATTACTTCCGCACGCGCGCCGTCCCGCAGCAGCGCACGCACGATCTCAGCGCGTCGCTCTGACACGACGACCTTCTGCCTGCCCCTGTGGTGCAGGCATTCGTCTGGCGGCTTTAACTGGCTACAATGCCGGCCGCGCTGAACCCGATGCCGGCGGCGTGATCACCAGCGGGGGCGCAGGTCGCGGCTTCGGCACGGGGCGAGCAGCCCCCGGTGCCGGGCGGATCTCGATCGGCGCCGGCAATGGTGCGACTTGCGGACTCACCGAAGGCGCAACCGCCGCGCGCGGCGGCGAGGGCTTAGGGGGCCGGCGCAGATCGCGATCCGGCAGCAGTGCTTCCGGAATCGGCTGCGGGGTCGCAAGTTCTGGAACAGCTTGTGGAATTAGCTTTTGCTGCGGTGCAATCGCAGCCGGCAAGGCGGGTGCTTCGCCGCGCTCCAATTGATCGAGCCGCCGCGTTTCACGGTCGATCGCCCGCACCGCCAGCCACGACGACAGCGCAGCGACATCGACGGTGCGATCGAGCCGGTCGGGCGATCCGGTGGCGAAGACCTGAATCTCCGGACGAATGCTCGACGATCCCGTCGCCGTTGCGGTCAGGCTGACCCGCAGGTCGGCCTGGTCAGCCGCCATGTCAAAGCCCCCGGAGACGATGGCACGGGCGCCGTCGGCCTCGAGCGTAGTGGCGCTGACGCGCAGCCGGCCATCCTTGATGATGAACGGGATCTGCGCCGAGGTGACCGACAACGCACCGGCCGACAAGGCCGGGATGACCACGCGCCGCAGGCTTTCATCATTGG
This sequence comes from Tardiphaga sp. vice154, assembly GCF_007018645.1. Classification (NCBI taxonomy): domain Bacteria; kingdom Pseudomonadati; phylum Pseudomonadota; class Alphaproteobacteria; order Hyphomicrobiales; family Nitrobacteraceae; genus Tardiphaga; species Tardiphaga sp. vice154. The sequence goes on along the minus strand of NZ_CP041399.1, from coordinate 2,042,398 downwards.
CGACCTCGCCGGCGTCGCTGCCGCGAATGGCGGCGTCGAACGCGCGGGGATCCAGGCCTGCAATTCGCGCACCATCGATGGTCAGCAATCCGTTGCCGGACAGCGCGCCCTCCAGCGCGGAGGCGCTGCGGCCTTGGCTCGCCAGCGTCATGCGCAGCGAAATGCGGCCGGCGGGCATTGCCAGCGACCGATAGCGCAACGCCGCACCATCGACATTGCTCAGCTCGATATGCGAGCTGACCGCGTAGCCGGCCGGCGTCGGCCGCGCGTCGAAATCCGCGACCAGATCGCCGCCACCGATCTTGCCCTTGATCGCGTCGAGCCCGGTCGCGGTGCCGTCGCTCTTCAGCACACCGCTGACCGGCCTGATCTCGCTGCCGCCGGGCAAGACGCCGCGCAGCGACTGGAAGGCGAGCTGGCCGCGCCAGCCCTGCAGCAGGCCCTGGCCGAGCGGCTCGGTGCTGTCGCGCCCGCGGGTGCCGATCGCCATTGCGAAAGCGGGCGCGAGGTCGATCGTGTCCATGCCGAGCTGGCCGTCGATGGCCTTCTCGCCCAACATCAGCGCCACGCGACCGCGGATCCGCGAGCCCGCCACGCTGCTATCGATATCCTCCAGGCTGAGCTTGTCGGCAGCCAGTGTAGCGCGCGACGACAGCCTGACATTCTGTGCCAGGGCTGCGTCGGACGGCTTCACACCGAACAGCGGCGCCAGATTGCCGCGACGGATACTGAGCGTCACCGCACCCTTGGGCTGCTCGCCCCACGGCTCCGCCTCGCCGGCCACGTCGCCGTCGAACTCCGCACCCGCCAGTTTCGCCTTGATGCGCCAGGCTGCGCGCCAGATTCCCGTGGCCGATCCTTCGAAGCCGAGCGGCGCGTCGCCGGCAGCGATCGCGCGATCGAGGCCCAGCAAGCCCAGCAGCGACCTGCCCTGTCCCGACATTTGGGTATCGACGCTGACCTCGCTGCGCGACAGCGCCTCGAGATCGCCGCGGCGCAGCGCCGCCGCGTCCGGCGCAGCCGAGATCGTCGTGCTGCCCTTGATGTCGGGGGCATCGATGGTGAAGGTGGCGCGCGCGCGGCTGGCGCTGGCGCGCTGCGGATCCTTGCCGAGATCGAGCGCCAGACCGACGCCGACGGCGCCTGGTGCCGCCGCCATCGCATCGAGTCGCGCTGAAACCGCGGGAGCCAGCGGCGCGATCTTGCCGCTGAGTTGGCCGAGCGACGCCGAGGTCGCCTTCAGCGCCAGTTGGCCGGTCGCCTGCTGACGATCGAATGCGCCGCTGCCGTCAAGCATCAGGCCGCTGGCCTCGCCGATACGCAAGCGCTCGAGCGCGATCGACGTCGCGCTATAGCCAAGCCTGGCCACGAAGGGCCGCATCGTCTGCCCGGCGGATATCGCACTGCCGATATCGAGCGACAGTTTTCCCGCGTCGGGCCATTCGGCCTGCGGGCCGCCCAGCGAACGGACCAGCGCCGCCGCCACATCGAGGTCGAGCCGGTCGGCCTTGAGGTCGGCATCGATCCGGGATTGGCCCGCTCTGCCGGAGTAAGCCACGCGGCCTTCGATCGTGCCGCCGTCGATCTCGGCCTTCAGCGCATCGATGGCAAAGCCATCCGCCACCGCGGTGACCTGACCGCGCAGCCGCAGCGGCTTCTGGTTGCGGTAGTTGACCTCGCTGCGGCCCTGCAGCCAGGCGGCCAGCGTGTCGGGATCGCTGGAATCGATGTTCACCGTGCTCTTGAAACCGACGGCGCCGGGCTGCGCCACCGCACCGCTCAGCACGACGCGGGTATTGCCGGGCGCGCGCAGGTCCAGCCTGTCGATGGACCACGACGCCGTGTCGCCGCGCAGATCGGCGCCGATGTTCTGGATGGGACGACCGCCAAGCATGAGCTGCTCGGCGCTGATCTCGATCTGCGTGGCCAGCGGCGCCGGCGGAACCAGAGCTAGCCATTTGCGCAAGCTCGGCACAAGCAGGATTTTCTCGTCGCTGCCGGATTCCCTGGCGAGCCAGCGATCGGCGTCGAACTGTTTCGTGGATAGCACGGCATGCAGCAAGGGCGAGGCGCCAAGGCGCCACTCGGCAATGCCCGCAAGCTTCAGTGCCGTCTCATCCGCACCAAAGCTCGCCTCGACCGTGTCGAAGCGCGCGAGCGCCGGATCGGCCTTGACCTTGGCCGCGACGCGCCACGGCGACGGGATCTTGTCGTCGGCATTCTTGATTTTGGGCCCGATCTGGCTCGCGAGAATCAGCGCGCCGTCGAAACGCGGCGCACGGCCGTCAAAGTTCAAAATGCCGTCGAGATCGATCGAGAACCGTCGTTCGCCGGGATCGACGTTGAGATGCACGCGGGTGCCAAAGCCATCGGCGGTGTCGCCCGACGACAGCCGGAACGGATAGCGCGCGCCCGACAGCGAAAAATTGCCCTCGCCGCGCAGCGCGCCGGCCGCCAGCGAGCGCACGTCGCCGCTGAAGGCGATGTCGTTGAGTTCGAGCGCGCTGCGGCTGGCGGCATCATGCAGCGCGACGCGTCCGGTCAGGCTGAGGCGATCGATCGCCAGCGCGCCGAGGTTGAACGGTCCGGTCGATTTCGGCAGCTCGAGCCGGCCCTGCGCGTCGAGGCCGAGATCGACCGCCGCGCCATTGATGGTGAGCTCGGTGGCGCGCCATTCGCCGCGCATCAGCGAGCTCAAATTGAATTCGACGTCGAGCCGCTCGGCGCGGATCTTTCCGGGATCATTGGCCCCGCCGACGGTGACGCCGCGCAGCCGCAACGACGGCGCCGGCAACAGCCGCGCGTCCAGCGTGCCGCCGACGCGGACGGGCGCGCCGACGACGCGCGACGCCTCCGCCTCGAACTGCGGACGAAACTGATTCCAGTCGATGAAATACGGCCCGATCAGAGCGGCAATCAGCGCCAGGATGACGGCCATCGCCAGGCCCAGCAGCGTGGTCTGCACGGCATCTCCCTCGAACATGTTCCGGCGCGATGCCGCCCGCCGGCCAGCCGGGCGCAATCCGAGCGAATGCACCGGAGTGGGCCAACTATAGAGCCAAGTGTGGCGAAGTCACAGCGTCAGGAGGCGTCGTGCGCCAGCGTCCTGGCGTCGCGCGCCCGGTGCAGCCGTCCGGCGACGGCGCGAACCTTGCCGGGCGCCGCCATCCAGATCGCCGCGGCAGCCAGGAGACTGACCGCCGCCCCGATTGCAAAGGCCAGCGTGTAGGTGCCGAAATGATCATGCAACGCACCGGTGACGTAAGGCCCCGCGGCGCCGCCGGCGAGGGCTGCCAGCGTCAGCGTGCCATAGATGCTGCCGAAATGCTCACCCTGGAAGATCTCCACGACGACCGCGCCCATGATCGACGTCACGCCGTAGCCGAGCAGGCCCTGCGAGATCACCATCACATAGACCAGCAGCAGGCTGGGCTGATATTGCAGGGCGATCAGAACCGCAAAGCAGATCGCAAAGCCGACGCCGCTGATGGTCCATATCCATTCGCGGCCGATGCGGTCCGACAGATGGCCGAGAAAGATCTGGCCGGGCACGCCGAACAGGCTGACCATGCCCAGCGCCCAGGCGGCGACGCCCGGCGTGAAGCCGATGTCGAGCAGGTACTTGGTCTGGTGCACCTGGACCGCGTACCAAGCATACAGCCCGCCGAAGAATCCGAGCGCCAGCCACCAGAACCGCGCGGTGCGCAGCGCGCGCCGCAGCGTCCAGTCGGTGCCGGCCCAGACCGGATCGACCACGCTGGAGAGCGGCTTCGCCGACGACGCGGTGGGCGCCGCGTCGCCATCCGGCAGCAGGCCGAGGTCCTGCGGGCGCTTGCGCAGCAACAGGTTGATCGGCACGAGCACGATCAGGACGGTGAGGCCGAGCGCCGTGCAGGCGCTGCGCCAGCCGGTCTGCTCGATCATCGACTGCACCCACGGCAGCAGCGTCACCGAACCTATGCCGACGCCGGCGAACGCCAGCCCGATCGCCAGGCCGCGCTTGCGGTTGAACCAGTTCGGCAAATACAGCGATTGGCCGGAATAGCCGAGGCAGATGCTGCCGGCGCCGACCAGCACGCCGATGGTGAGATACAGATGCCAGGGCTGCGTCGTCAGGGGCGCCAGCAGCAGGCCGGACGCCATCAGGCCGATGCCTAGTTCCATCACCACGCGCGGCCCGGCGCGATCCATCAGCTTGCCCATCAACGGGCTCATGATCGCCGAGACGAGGAAGCCGAACGAGAAGGCGCCGGCGGTCACGCCGCGGTCCCAGCCGAACTCGTTCAGGATCGGCGGAAACAACAGCGAGAAGGAGGTGCGGGCGTTCACGCCGATGGCCATGGTGACAAAGGTCACGGCGACGATGATCCAGCCGTAGAAGAACGGAAGCCGCATCTGGCGGGCCTTTTTCTTGGACGCGATGACGCGCCGGATTTTGGCGGATCACGCTAACGCGCAATCGGCCACACAATCAATTAGAGCGAAGAAAATTTATACAACTTGAAAATGTTTAACGGGAGTTAGCGTTGCGGCTCAAAATTGCGGCAAAATCTTCCCGGGGTTGAAAATGTTGTGCGGATCGAGCGCCTGCTTGATCGCGCGCATCGTCTCGAGCGCCTCAATGCCCAGCTCGGCCTTGAGATATTTCTGCTTACCCTGCCCGATGCCATGCTCGCCGGTGCAGGTGCCGCCCATCGCCTGGGCGCGCTCGACGAGGCGGTGCATGAAGGCTTCAGCGCGCGCGACCTCGTCGGCATCGTTGCGGTCGCAGACCATCGAGCAATGGAAGTTGCCGTCGCCGACGTGGCCGACGATCGGCGCGACGAGGTTCATCCGTGCCAGATCGGCCTCGGTCTCGGCGACGCATTCCGCCAGCCGCGAGATCGGCACGCAGACGTCGGTCGCGGCAACGTCGGAGCCCGGCCGCAGCGCCTTGACCGACCAGTAGGCGTCATGGCGGGCCTGCCAGAGCTTGGTGCGATCCTCGGGACGCGTCGTCCAGGTGAAAGCGCCGCTGCCGCATTCCAGCGCGATTTCGCGGAAATTCTTCGACTGCTCGGCGACCTCGGCCTCGCTGCCGTGGAATTCCAGCAGCAGCAGCGGCGTTTCCGGCAGGGTCAGCTTCGAATAGGCGTTGCAGCACTGCACCTGCGCGACGTTCAGCAACTCGATGCGCGCCACGGGAATGCCGGTCTGGATCGCCAGGATGGTGGCCTGGCAGGCGCCTTCCACGGTGGCGAACGAACAGGCCGCCGCGGCGATGGTCTCTGGAATGCCGCGCAGCTTGATGGTCAGCTCGGAGATGATGCCGAGCGTACCTTCGGCGCCGACGAACAGATGGGTCAGGTCGTAGCCGGTCGAGGATTTTTTCGCCCGCGTGCCGGTCTTGATGATCTCGCCGTCGGCGCGCACCACTTTCAGCGCCAGCACGTTGTCGCGCATGGTGCCGTAGCGCACCGCATTGGTTCCCGACGCCCGGGTCGAGGCCATGCCGCCCAGCGAGGCATCGGCGCCGGGATCGATCGGGAAGAACACGCCCTGGTCGCGCAAATGTTCGTTCAGCGCCTTGCGGGTCACGCCGGGCTGGATCACGCAATCGAGGTCCTCAGTGTGGACCTCGAGTATCTGGTTCATGTCGCGCAGGTCGATGCATATGCCGCCGGCGGGGGCGTTGACCTGGCCTTCCAGCGAAGTGCCGGTGCCGAACGGAATGATCGGGACGCGGTTGGCCGCGCAGATTCGCACGGCATCCTGGATATCGGCCGTGTTCTGCGGCAGCAGCACGGCGTCCGGCGGCTGGTTGGTGAGCCAGGTGGTGGTGTGGCCATGCTGCTCACGCACCGCCTGCGAGGTGATCAGCCGGTTGCCGAACCGGGCCGCCAGTGATTCAAGCACGTTCGCCAGCGCGGTCGGCTCTGGTCGTTTCAGGTTGGTGTTGGATGCAGCCACGTGAAATCCCTCCGGCACGCGGACCGTGGCAAAGGATGTATAACGGGTCAAGGGACGCCAATAGAATTGGGACGGAAATGCCGATGACGCTGACTGCCGATACCACCGACGACTTGCTGCAACAGCCGGTGCCGTTTTTGTCCTCGGTGATGGCCATCGAGCCGCAATGGATCGACTATAATGGCCATCTGAACATGGCCTATTACAACGTGCTGTTCGACCGGGCTATCGATCAGCTCTGGCTCAAGCTCGGGATCGGGCCGGACTATATGAAAGCCCGAAACAACTCGACCTTCACCGCCGAGTGTCACGTCCGCTACGTCCGGGAGCTTCATCTCGGCGATCCCGCGCAGGTCGCGATCTGGCTGGTCGCGGCCGATGACAAGCGCCTGCACACCTTCGAGGAGCTGCGCCACGCCGGCGATGGCTGGCTGTCGGCGACCTCGGAGAACATGACGCTGCATATGGATATGGACGCCCGCAAGGTAGCGCGGTTTCCCGCCGACATCCGCGCCCGCATCCAGTCGCTGGCGGACAGTCATCGCGCGGCAGCCCGACCGGACGGCCTCGGCCGCGCGATCGGGATGCCCGCACGAAACTAGCGTCAGGCGCGGTTGCGGCCGCGGACCAGGCCGACGACGGCCGAGATCAGGAACAGAATGAGGGCGATGAAGAAGATCGCCTTGGCGATTTCGATCGACGCGCCGGCAATACCTCCGAAGCCGAGAACGCCCGCAATCAGGGCAACGATGAGAAACGTAACGACCCAGCCGAACATGGCAAACCCCGGTTTGATGGCGCGGCGGGCGTGCCGCGCTTGATGCCGGGACAAGCCGATCGGGGAACCAAAGTTCCCGGATCTCGGTACCGGCCCGATCAAGGAAGCGAGAGCGAACACCGGCGCCGCACAGCTTCGCGCGACGCCACCCGGGGGATAAGTCTGTCGCCAGAGCCTTGCAGCTCCTATATGCGTCGTATCCTGCTATGACGCCCCCTTTTGAAGCTCCACGGTCGGCCGTGGAGGGAATCCGATTCGCATGACCGAGCCCCGCAAAGCGCCGAGCAACGACCTTCCCGCCTACCAGCCGGCGGCGGGCGGGATCGGTGCGCGAGCGCGCGCCCAGGCCGCGCCGGCGCAATATCTGGTCGGGCTCAATGCGGAGCAGCGCGACGCTGTGGAAACGCTGGAGGGCCCGGTGCTGGTGCTGGCCGGCGCGGGCACCGGCAAGACCAAGGTGCTGACCTCGCGCATCGCGCACATCCTCAGCATGGGCCGCGCCCGCCCATCCGAAATCCTGTCGGTGACCTTCACCAACAAGGCGGCGCGCGAGATGAAGCACCGGCTCAGCGCCATGCTCGGCCAGGCGGTCGAGGGCATGCCCTGGCTCGGCACCTTCCACTCGATCGGCGGCCGCATCCTGCGCACCCACGCCGAACTGGTGCAGCTCACCTCCAATTTCACCGTGCTCGACGTCGACGACCAGATCCGGCTGCTCAAGCAGCTCCTGGCCGCCGACAATATCGACGACAAGCGCTGGCCGGCGCGGATGCTGGCCGGATTGATCGACGGCTGGAAGAACCGCGGCCTGACGCCGTCGCAGGTGCCGTCCGGCGAGGCCGCGGTGTTCGGCAATGGCAAGGGTGGCAAGCTTTATGCCGCCTATCAGGACCGGCTCAAGACGCTGAACGCCGCCGACTTCGGCGACCTCTTGCTGGAATGCATCCGGCTGTTCCGCGAACATCCCGACGTGCTGCGCAGCTACCAGGCGCGGTTCAAGTACATTCTGGTCGACGAATATCAGGACACCAACGTTGCGCAATATCTGTGGCTGCGGCTGCTGTCGCAGACCGCCACGGCCGCGCAGAGCTCAGGCCTCTCCGCCATCTCTCCCCCGCGGGGAGAGGTGGCGAGCGCTGCCTTGGGAGAGGCGACGGAAGTGGCGGCACGCGTCCCGCGCAACATTTGTTGCGTCGGCGACGACGACCAGTCGATCTATGGCTGGCGCGGCGCGGAGGTCGACAATATCCTGCGCTTCGACCACGATTTCCCGGGCGCCAAGATCATCCGGCTGGAGCGCAACTATCGCTCGACCGGCCACATCCTCGCCGCCGCCTCGCATCTGATCGCGCATAATGAAGGCCGGCTCGGCAAGACGCTGCGCACCGAGGATGTCGATGGCGAGAAGGTCACCGTCACCGGCTCGTGGGATTCGGAAGAAGAAGCCCGCGCGATCGGCGAGGAGATCGAGCAGCTGCAGCGCGACGGCAACAAGCTCAACGACATCGCCATACTGGTGCGCGCCTCGTTCCAGATGCGCGAGTTCGAAGACCGCTTCGTCACCCTCGGCCTGCCCTACCGCGTGATCGGCGGCCCGCGCTTCTACGAGCGCGCCGAAATCCGTGATGCGCTCGCCTATCTGCGCGTGATCAACTCGCCGGCCGACGATCTCGCTTTCGAGCGGATCGTCAACACGCCGAAGCGCGGGCTCGGCGACGCCACCGTGCAGATGCTGCACGACGTCGCGCGCCGGCGGAAGATCCCGCTGTCCGAGGCGGCGCGCGCCGTGGTCGATACCGACGAGATGAAGCCGAAGGCGCGCGGGTCCTTGCGCGAGTTGATGCTCGGCTTCGAACGCTGGCGCAGCCGCCGCGACACCGTCAGCCATACCGAGCTTGCCGAGATCGTGCTCGACGAGAGCGGCTATACCGAGATGTGGCAGAAGGACAAATCCGCCGACGCCGCCGGCCGCCTCGAAAATCTCAAGGAGCTGGTGCGCTCGATGGAAGAGTTCGAGAACCTGCAGGGATTTCTCGAACACATCTCGCTGGTGATGGACCGCGACAACGGCGCCGACGACGACGCGGTGTCGATCATGACGCTGCATTCCGCCAAGGGGCTGGAATTCGACAACGTGTTTTTGCCGGGCTGGGAAGAAGGCCTGTTTCCGCACCAGCGCGCGCTCGACGACCAGGGCCGCGCCGGGCTCGAGGAAGAGCGGCGTCTCGCCCATGTCGGCATCACCCGCGCCCGCAAGCGCGCCAAACTGTACTTCGCCACCAACCGCCGCATTCACGGCACCTGGAACACGACGCTGCCGTCACGCTTCCTCGACGAACTGCCGGCCGATCATGTCGAGATCACCGAATCCAAAGGCGGCAACGGCTGGGGCGGCAACAGCGGCTACGGCCCGTCGCGGTTCGACAATGTCGAATCGTTCGGTTCAACCTATTCGACGCCGGGCTGGCAGCGCGCCCAGGCCAACCGCCGCGGCGGCAATAATGCCGGCCAGGCGGGCTCCGGCTATAATGACAGCCAGTCGCCCTTCTCGTCGCCGCGCCAGGACTCGCCGGGCGGTTATTCGAGCCGCAAGCCGATGACCATCGAAGGCGAGCTGATCGCAAAATCCACCGGCACCGAATCGGCGTTCACGCTCAAGGATCGCGTCTTCCACCAGAAGTTCGGCTACGGCGCGGTGATCAAGATCGATGGCAACAAGCTGACGATCGCTTTCGAAAAGGCCGGCGAGAAAAAGGTCGTCGACAGTTTCGTCGAGCGGGTGTGAGTGTATGCCGGTCTATATCGCATTGATCCAAAAAGACGCCGGCGGAATTTTTCGCGTTTCGTTTCCCGACCTTCCCGGCATCGTGACCGCAGGCGATAGCCTCGATGAAGCCATCGAGGAAGCCGAGGAGTCGCTCGAATACGCCGCCGGAGAGTGGACCAATCCGGACGGCTCACACACGCTGCCGACGCCACGTAGCATGGAGCAGTTGCAGGACGACCCGGTCTTCGTCGACGCGGCGGACGGCGGGACGGTCGTTGAGATCGATTACGAGGCGATCGACTAAGCCGGAGTTCGTTTGTCCGAGGGACTGGCAATTACAAGTTTCCGCCCTATAATTTTGGCGGAGACAGACGCTATGTTGAGAGACAGTCGGGATATCATCCCGCGTCTGCAGCGTGACGGTTTCGCACTGGTTAGCGTTAAGGGATCGCACCACAAGTTTAGGCATGCGGCCTCGAGCAGGACAGTGATCGTTCCGCACCCGAAACGGGATATACCGATCGGGACGGCGAGGGCGATTTACACACAGGCCGGATGGCAGCGGGATTAGGAGATAGCGATGACATACTACATCGCCCTTATTCATAAAGATAAGGACAGCTGTTATGGCGTATCCTTTCCCGATATTCCGGGTGTTACCACTGCGGCCGATACCTTCGAAGAAGCCATGGTGGAAGCGGCTGACGTTTTGAGCTTCGCCGCAGAAGACTGGACTAATCCTGACGGCACCACTGAGTTCAGAAAGCCGCGCAGCATCGAAGAACTGCGCCAGGATCCGGACTTCATCGACCTCTCGCAGGACGCGTTTATCGTGATGGTCGATTACTCTCCTCGCGCGCACGCCGCAGAATAGCTGCAAAATCGCCGCTCCTGCGATTGCGCTGCAGCATGGTCGTCCCCATGTACTCAATCCGCGTCCGGCGCGGCCCTCCGCGCCTCGTGGTGCTGGCTTGGCCCGACCGGCTTTCGCTTCAACGCAAGCATAATCCCCCATGCCCCCCATCATATCGATATCCAAACTCACCAAGAGCTATCCCGGCGGCTTCACCGCGCTGAAGGGCATCGACCTCGATATCAACCGCGGCGAGATCTTTGCGTTGCTGGGGCCGAACGGCGCCGGCAAGACGACGCTGATCAGCATCATCTGCGGCATCGCCAATGCCACCTCCGGCAAGGTGGTGATCGATGGTCACGACAATGTCACCGACTTCCGCGCCGCGCGCGAACTGATCGGGCTGGTGCCGCAGGAGCTGCACACCGACGCCTTCGAGACCGTCTGGGCGACAGTGAGCTTCAGCCGCGGCCTGTTCGGCAAGCCGAAGAACCCGGACCACATCGAGAAGGTGCTGAAAGACCTGTCGCTGTGGGACAAGAAGGACAACAAGATCGTCACGCTGTCGGGCGGCATGAAACGCCGGGTGATGATTGCGAAAGCGCTCAGCCACGAGCCGCAGATCCTGTTTCTCGATGAGCCCACCGCCGGCGTCGACGTCGAATTGCGCAAGGGCATGTGGGAAGTGGTGCGGACGCTGCGCGCCGCGGGCGTCACCGTGATCCTCACCACGCACTATATCGAGGAAGCCGAGGAGATGGCCGACCGCATCGGCGTCATCAACCATGGCGAGATCATTCTGGTCGAGCAGAAGGCGGCCTTGATGCAGCAGCTCGGCAAGAAGCGGCTGAAGCTGCATCTGCAGGGCAAGGTTGCGGCGATCCCCGCGGGCCTGGAAGCTTACCATCTCGAGCTCGCCGCCGACGGACATCAATTGATCTATACGTATGACACCAAGAGCGAGCGCACCGGAATCACCAGCCTCCTGGGCGACCTCCGCGAAGCCGGCATCCGTTTTTCCGATCTCGACACCACGCAGAGTTCGCTGGAAGATATTTTCGTCAGCCTGGTGAGGAAATGAGCATGAATTTCCGGGCCGTCAAAGCCATCTACATGTTCGAGATGGCGCGCACCTGGCGCACGGTGCTGCAGAGCATCGTCTCGCCGGTGATCTCGACCTCGCTGTATTTCGTGGTGTTCGGCGCCGCGATCGGCTCGCGCATCACCTCGGTGGAAGGCGTCAGCTACGGCACCTTCATCGTGCCGGGCCTGGTGATGCTGTCGGTTCTGACGCAGAGCATTTCCAACGCCTCGTTCGGAATCTATTTTCCGAAATTCACCGGCACGATCTATGAACTGCTGTCGGCGCCGGTGTCTTATGTCGAGGTCGTGCTGGGCTACGTCGGCGCCGCCGCCACTAAGTCGATCCTGCTCGGCCTGATCATTCTGGCCACCGCCGGGCTGTTCGTGCCGCTGCACATCCTGCATCCATGGTGGATGATCACCTTCCTGGTGCTGACGGCGGTGACGTTCAGCCTGTTCGGCTTCATCATCGGCATCTGGGCCGACGGCTTCGAGAAGCTGCAGGCGATCCCGCTCCTGGTGGTGACGCCGCTGACATTTCTGGGCGGCAGCTTCTATTCGGTGAGCATGTTGCCGTCGGGCTGGCGCACCATCACGCTGCTCAACCCCGTCGTCTACCTGATCAGCGGTTTCCGCTGGAGCTTCTACGAGATCTCCGACGTCAGCGTGGTCTGGAGCGTGACGATCACCCTGCTGTTCCTGGCGATCTGCATGGTCACCGTGTGGTGGATCTTCAAGACCGGCTACAAGCTGAAAAACTGAGCGCATATGCAAAACGGCCCGGACAATGTCCGGGCCGTTTCGTTTCAGGCTTTGGTCAGTTTAGCGATAGCAACGGAAGTGGCCCTTGCGATCCCGATATCCACGGCACTCGCGGCCACGACCGTAGCCGCGGTCGGGAATGCCGAGCACGCCCTTGACGCCGCCGACAGCTGCGCCGACACCGAGGCCGACCGCGCCGCCCACGGCGCCGCCGATCGGGCCAGCCGCGCGGTTACCGTCACGGACGCCCTGATTGGCGCCCTGCTCGGCGCCGCGGAAAACACCCTGCGCCTGCGCGAAATGCGGCATGGCGAGCAGCGCCAGCGCGCCGACCATCACGGCGAGACGCGACTTGGCGGAGAACGAACGCATCGGCAGAACGGCTGTCTTGGTCATCATGTGAGAATGTCCCTGTGGGAGGCGGCGATCCGCCCGTTTGGTCTTGCAGGATGGAAACGTCCGTCAGGGGAACCGGTTCCAATTCCATTCTTGAAAGTGCGTGAATTAAGGCAACCGCGCTTGTCGCCACGGCATATCGCCCGCTTGTCGCCCCGTCGGTGCCCAACCCGGGGATTAACGATGCACGAAAGTGTCACTGGAAACCCGGGATGCCGATAGGCATATTGGGATCGGGACGGCAGGCAATTCAACAGGTTATGGCCCGGAGGCCAAGGTAAATGCGTTCGTTATATGTGGGCTTGATCGGCCTCGCTCTCGTCACCGCCAGCAGCATGGCGCAGGCCAAGATCGCCATCACCGTCGACAAGGACGCCCAGCAATTGACCGTCGTTCAGGACGGCGTCGAGAAATATCGCTGGCCGGTGTCGTCCGGCCTGCCCGCTTACGAGACCCCCAACGGCAGTTTCCAGACCTTCCGCCTGGAGGAAGACCATTACTCCAAGGAATTCGACGAAGCGCCGATGCCGAATTCGGTCTTCTTCACCAAGCGCGGCCATGCCATTCACGGCACCGACTCGGTCAGCCGCCTGGGCACCCCCGCCTCGCACGGCTGCGTGCGGCTGTCGCGTGAGAACGCCGCAACCTTGTTTGCCATGGTCAAGGCCGACGGCGTGCTCAACACCACGGTGACGCTGACCGGTTCATCGACGGTCGCGCTGGCGCGCAACCCGCGTCCGGCCAAACCCGCCGCCGTCGCCCGCCGCCAGGTCGTCCCGGCCGAGCCGACCTATGATGCCGCCGGCAACCCGGTCGAGCTGGTGCCGCAGCCGGCGCCGGGCCGCCGCGTCGTCCGCCAAGCGGCACCGCAGGTCGCCGACGATGGCTACATCTATCCGGCCGACGGCAGCAATTCTGACCAGCGCTACCCCGCGCCGCGCGGCTATCGTCGCATGACCGAGGCCGAGACCCAGCAATATTACGCCAGCCGCGGCTACGCGCAGCCGCAGTACCAGCAGCAACAGTACTACGCGCCGCGCCCCTACCAGCCGCGCGGCCTGTTCGGCGGCTATCAGGACTGAGGCGGATTCGATGCCTCTCTTCCGCGGACGAAGAGAGGCGCGCGGGCAGTTGCCAAACACGTCATGTCGTCCCCGCGAAAGCGGGGACCCATAACCTCCGATTTGATAGTTAACTCTGGGCAGAGCTGCGTTTTCATTTTACCTACAGCGGCTATAGGTACCCGCTTTCGCGGGGACGACAGGTGGTTAGCGAGCGCGCTACTGGCGATAACCGCGAGGGCGTCACGCCTACTCCCCCTCCCGCAACCTCCGCCATACCGCGCCGAGCACGTTGGAATAATCGTCGGTCCATACCCGCTCATGGTCGTCCGGCTCGGTGAGCACCCATTTCGACGACGACGCGAGGCGGCCGATGTCGTCGGCCGCGCGCGCCGAGATCACCACATTGGTCGAGAAGATATAGTCGGCGTCGCGGCCGGAATCCTCGTTGAACACCCAGCTCTTCAGGTCGTTGGCATCCGCGATTCCGACCACCACGCTGGCCAGTTCGAGATGCCGGTTGGAGACGTGCATCACCACCGCGCCACCGGGCGCCAGCTTGGTCTTGTAGATCTCCATCGCCTCTTCGGTCGCCAGATGGATCGGTATGGCGTCCGACGAATAGGCATCGACGATGATCACGTCGTAAATGCCGTCGGGCTCGCGCGCGAAGGTCAGGCGGGCATCGCCGATCACCGGCTTCATGTCGGGATCGCATTTCGAAATATAGGTGAAGTACTTCGGGTCCCGGGCCGTATCGACCATGGTCTGGTCGATCTCGAAATACTTCCAGTCTTCGCCGGGCTGTGCGGCGCAGGCCAGCGAGCCTGATCCCAGCCCGATCACGCCGACGCGGAGCGGGCCGCCCTTGCGCTCGCGCATCGCAGCGATGGCGGTGCCGATGCCGCCGTCCTTGTAATAATACGAGATCGGCTCGGGACGGCCGGTAACCGGCGTGCCGTCGTCGTTGAGGAATTTCTCGGCGCCGTGGATGGTCGTGCCGTGCATCAGCACGTGATATTGCTTGTTGGTGGTCACCACGATCTTGTGCACGCCGAAGAAGCTGCGCACGGTCTCGACGCGGCCGTCGTCGGAGGGATAGGCGCGGATCAGTACCAGCGCCAGCACCACGATCGCCAGCAGCCGGATGCGGTTGATCTTCAGCAGCACCGCCAGCAACATGATGACGATGGCGAGGCCCTTGATGATATTGACGCGGTTGTCGTCCATCCAGGTAAACATCGGACCGCTGGTCCATGCCGGACCGAGCAGGGCAACGGCCACGATCGCCAGCAACGGCCAGTACCAGCCGCCATACCTGGCAAAGCGCTCCCCGCCGGGCGGGCGGCACAGCACCGCAAGCGCGATCAGGATCGGATATTCGGCGATCCAGGAGAAACTGAACGGCGCGATCAGCCCGGCAAACAGCCCGCCGACCATGCCGCCGAACGACAGCGCGACGTAGTAGCCGGTGAGATATTTGGCGTCAGGCCGGGCTTGCGCGAGCTCGCCGTGGCAGGCCATCGCGATGACGAAGAAGCACAGCAGACTGCCGCCGAGCGTCAGCAGCAGGTTCTGCTCGCCGCCGATCGCCAGCAGCACGATCACCACCGCAATCGCCACCGGCTGCGCCACCAGCATCAGCCAGTGCGGCAGCAGCGGCCGCGACTGGAACACCAGCACCCAGGTGAGCAGATAAAGCGACAGCGGCATCACCCACAGCAAGGGCGCCGACGCGATGTCGGTCGAGATGTGCGCGGTGACGGCGATCAACAGGCCCGACGGCACCGCGGCGAGGAAGATCCAGCGCGCCCGCAGCGCCCACGACGGCGCTGGCGCCTCGCTCTCGCCTTCGGCCGGCACCGGCATCACATAGACGGGCGATTTCAACAGCAGCATGCCGCAGCCGGCGATCAGCAGGATCAGCAGGCCGTAGCCGGCGGTCCAGATCAGGTTCTGCGTGCGCAGCGAGAACATCGGCTCCAGCAGCACCGGATAGGTCAGCAGCGCCAGGAAACTGCCGATATTGGAGGAGGCATAGAGGAAATACGGATCATGGCCCTGCGGATGGCCGGTACGCACGAACCACGCCTGCAGCAGCGGGTTGTTGGCGGCGAGCGCGAAGAACGGCAGGCCGATCGATACCGTGAACAGGCCGAGCAGCCAGAACGCATAGCCCGAGGCCGGCGGATCGCCCCAGCTCGACGCGATTGACAGCGGCAGCGTCAGCAAAGCTATGACCAGCAGCACGAGATGGATCACCACCGGGATCACCCGGCTGCGCAGCTGCATCAGATAGTGCGCATAGGCGTAGCCACCGAGCAGCAGCGACTGGAAGAACACCATCGCCACCGACCACACCGCCGGCGAGCCGCCGAGCCGCGGCAGCACCATCTTGGTGAACAGCGGCTGCACCGAGAACAGCAGCAGCGCGCTGGTGAAGATGGCGGCGGTATAGACGATCAGCAGCAGGCGATGGCGGGCAGCGGGCAGCGACGTCATGAAAGCTCCGGCTTGGAGTCGGCGGGCGCCGAGGCTTCGGTATCCGGCAGATCGCGCGCCGGCGCCGGAATGGAGCATAGCTGACCGCGGCGGGCAATGCGGGGCGGTGAGGAACCGAACTCGTGATAGCCTAGTGCGGGACGCTGGCCTCTCTGATAAGACCGCCCGATGAACCTTGGATGAAATGCCAGCGACATGTCTGACGCCTCCGACATCGACGTCCTGATCATCGGCGCCGGCCATAACGGCCTGACCTGTGCGGCCTATCTCGGCATGGCCGGGCTGCGCGTGAAGGTGGTCGAGCGCCGCCATGTCGTCGGCGGCGCTGCGGTGACGCAGGAGTTTCATCCCGGGTTCCGCAATTCGGTCGCGGCCTACACAGTCAGCCTGCTCAATCCCAAAATCATCGCCGATCTCGAATTGCGCAAGCACGGGCTAAGAATCGTCGAACGCAAGGCGCAGAATTTCCTGCCGGCGCCGGACGGCAGCTTCCTGCTGACCGGCGAGGGCCGCACGCGGGCCTCGCTGGAAAAGCTCAGCCCGCGCGACGCCGGAAGGCTCGATGCCTTCACGCTCGAACTGGAGCGGATCGCCGACGTGCTGCGGCAATTCGTGCTGCGCGCGCCACCGAACCTGGTGCAGGGTTTCGGGCTGAACGGTATCTCGGAGGCCATCAACGCGCTCGGCACGGCCAAATTGCTGCGCGCGCTTTCGATGGATCAGCAGCGCCTGCTGCTCGACCTGTTCACGGCGTCGGCCGGCGAGATGCTCGACGACATTTTCGAGAGCGATCTGATCAAGGCGCTGTTCGGTTTCGACGCCATCGTTGGCAACTACGCCAGCCCATATGCCGCCGGCTCCGCTTACGTGATGCTGCACCACGCCTTTGGCGAGGTGAACGGCAAGAAGGGCGTCTGGGGCCACGCCATCGGCGGCATGGGTGCGATCACGCAGGCGATGGCGGCCGCGGCGCGGTCGCATGGCGTTGAGATTGAACTCGACAACGGCGTGCGCGAGGTGCTGGTCGAGGGCGACCGCGTGGTCGGCGTCATCCTCGACAATGGCGAGAGCCTGCGCGCGAAATATGTCGCCTCCAACGTCAATCCGAAGCTGCTGTACACGCAGTTGATGCCGGAAGGCGCGCTGGCAAAACCGTTCCGCGATCGCATCGGCAAGTGGCGCAACGGCTCCGGCACCTTTCGCATGAACGTGGCACTCGCCGCCCTGCCCTCCTTCACCGCTTTGCCCGGCACCGGCGACCATCTCACCGCTGGCATCATCCTGGCGCCGAGCCTCGGCTACATGGACCGCGCCTGGCTGGACGCGAAGCAGCACGGCTGGAGCCGCCAGCCGGTGGTCGAGATGCTGATCCCGTCCACGCTCGACGGCACGCTATGCCCGCCCGGCCAGCATGTCGCCAGCCTGTTCTGCCAGCACGTCGCGCCGGTACTGCCGGACGGCGCGTCGTGGGATACGCATCGCGACGAGGTCGCCGACCTGATGATCGCCACCGTGGACAATTACGCGCCGGGCTTTGCGCAGAGCGTGCTCGGCCGCCAGATCCTGACGCCGCTGGATCTGGAACGCGATTTCGGCCTGCTCGGCGGCGACATCTTCCACGGCGCGCTCAGCCTCAACCAGCTGTTCTCGGCACGCCCGATGCTCGGCTTCGCCGATTACCGCGGGCCGCTGCGCGGCCTGTACCATTGCGGCTCCGGCGCCCACCCCGGCGGCGGCGTCACCGGCGCCCCCGGCCACAACGCCGCGAAAGCCATCCTGCGCGATCACCGCGCGCTGTTCGACCGGGGATTGCCGGGCTGCTGCTGAAATTTTGCTGTCATTCCGGGATGCAGCGGACGGCGTAGCCGGCCGATGCATCCCGGAATCCCGACATGTTCATCGTCCCATCTCGAGGTTCCGGGCTCGCTCGCGCTGGTGCGCTCGCGCCCCGGAATGACAGCTGTGGGCCACCTTGTGGAAAAGCCGGTGGACAACCGGTGCGCAACGCTGTGCAGGACCGGTGCAAAATCCCTGCACAAGCCGGTGCATAAGCATGGCATAAGCCGGGTAGAGATCTGTGCCCACGCCCTGGATGGCGTGTGGATGAACACCCTTCAACGACCGCCCGGACTGACATGACCGCCATCATCACCCCCGCCACCACCCGCGCCACCTTTGCGATCGGCACCGAGGCCGCCGCAAAGCGGGTCGTCGATCTGCTCAATGAGAGCTTTGACGACGGCCAGGCGGCCATCGCCGCGTTCGAGCGGCCGGACGG
This sequence comes from Tardiphaga sp. vice154, assembly GCF_007018645.1. Lineage (NCBI taxonomy): Bacteria > Pseudomonadati > Pseudomonadota > Alphaproteobacteria > Hyphomicrobiales > Nitrobacteraceae > Tardiphaga > Tardiphaga sp. vice154. The sequence continues at coordinate 2,023,969 of NZ_CP041399.1, read as the reverse complement.
GCGCTGGGATATCAGCGTGCATTTCGCCGAGCCGCCGCACGAGGACGCGATCCGCGATCTCGTGGCACTGGCCGCCGACGCCGACGTCGCGCGCTCCATTCTGTTCGACACGGTCGATGCCAAGGACTGGGTGGCCGAGAGCCTGCAGGGGCTGGCGCCGGTCTATGCCGGGCGCTTCATCGTTCACGGCCAGCACGACCGCGACCGCGTGCCGCCGAACAAGCTCGGCATCGAGATAGAGGCGGCGCTGGCGTTCGGCACCGGGCATCACGGGACCACCCGCGGCTGCCTGCTGTTTCTAGATCACGTGCTGCGCTCGGCGACGCCGAAACGGGTGCTGGATCTCGGCTCCGGCACCGGCGTGCTGGCGATTGCCGCCGCCAAGGCGCTGAAGCGCCGGGTGCTGGCGACCGACATCGATCCGGTGTCGGCGCTGGTGGCGCGCGAGAACGCGCGGTTGAACGGCGTCGGTAATCTCGTGGAATCGGTCTGCGCCACCGGCTTCGCCTCGCCCGCTTTCGGCGAACGCGCACCGTTCGATCTGGTGCTGGCGAACATTCTGGCCAACCCGCTGCGGCAGATGGCGACGCAGATGGCCGCGCATCTGGCGCCGCGGGCGCATATCATCCTATCCGGCCTGCTGCCGCACCAGGCGATGAGCGTGATCGCCGCCTACCGCGCGCGCGACATCGTGCTGCTGCGGCACCAGCAGATCGAGGGCTGGAGCAGCCTCTTGATGCGGCGCGCGGGATAGCTGCGTTACTTCGGAAGCGGCTTGTCGGTATGGTCTGCGCTGTCGATGCGCTCGGCGCGCTGGATGCGCGCTTCGACGAATCGCCCGAGCACCTGAACGATGACGCCGCGCTGTTTGGTTTCGATCGGTGGCAGAGGACCGCGCCGGACCGGCGGGGCAATTTTCTCGAACGTAAAAGCAGGCATGTGTATCCCCTCTTCGTTGAGTTGAAACACTCTCGTTGGAGCATTGTCACACCGACAACGGACGCTGCGGTGCAAATGTTCCATGCGACGACTTGTGCTTGAAATAATGCAAGCACGATCTATGCCAGACTGGCGCAACCCTGCCCTTCGATTGCCGCCACGATTGTGCCCACTTAAGGTAACGCATCATGTTCGAGGCCGTTTTCCAGACCTTTGAAGAGCCCGAAAGCGGCGTCGCGCTGACCGCGCGGCTGGCGGCGTTTCGCGAGGAACTGCTGCGCGCCGGGCTGACCGGATTCGTGATTCCCCGCGCGGACCAGCAGCAGAACGAATATGTACCGCCGTCCGAGGAGCGCCTGGCCTGGCTCACCGGCTTCACCGGCTCGGCCGGTCTGGCGATCGCGCTGGCGCACGAGGCCGCGGTGTTCGTCGACGGCCGCTACACGCTGCAGGCCGCCAAACAGATCGACCTGCGGGCCTGGCGTGTCGAGCCGCTGATCGAACCGCCCCCGGAACAATGGCTCGGCGAGCATCTGAAGGCCGGCGACCGCCTTGGTTTTGATCCGTGGCTGCACACTTCTGCGGCAGCCGAACGGCTGGCCGCGGCCTGCGCCAAAGCCGGCGCCGAACTGGTCGCCGTCGACCACAACCCGCTCGATGCGGTGTGGGGCGAACGCCCGTCGCCGCCGCTCGGCGCCGTATCGGTGCATGCGCTGGAATTTGCCGGCGAGTCGGAGGCCGACAAGCTGGTCCGGATCCGCGCCGAGATCGCCAGACTCAAGGTCGATGCGCTGGTGCTGTCGGATTCACATGCGGTGGCCTGGACCTTCAACATTCGCGGCGCCGATGTCTCCCACACGCCGCTGCCGCTGTCCTACGCGCTGGTGCCGAAGGACGGCCGGCCGACGATCTTCATCGATCACCGCAAGCTCTCCAATAGCGCACGCGCGCATCTCGAGGCCTGCGCCGAGGTGCAGGAGCCCGACGCGCTTGCCGCCGCCTTGACGGAACTCGCGGCGGCCGGCGCATCGATCGCGCTCGACAATGCCACCGCGGCGGACGCGCTGAGCCGGCTGATCACCGCGAGCGGCGGCAGGCCGGTGCGCGGCAATGATCCGGTGGCGCTGCTCAAGGCCGTCAAGAACGCGGTGGAGATCAAGGGCACGCAGACCGCGCACCGCCGCGACGCCGTGGCGCTGGCGCGCTTCCTCGCCTGGATCGACCGCGAGGCGCCGAAGGGCGGATTGTTCGAGATCGATACCGTCGAGGCGCTGGAGACCTTCCGCCGCGACACCGGCGCTCTGAAGGACGTCTCGTTCCCGACCATCGCCGGCACCGGGCCGAACGGCGCCATCGTGCATTACCGCGTCACCCGCAAGACCAACCGCCGCATCGCGCCTGGCGACCTGCTGCTGATCGATTCCGGCGCGCAATACGAAGACGGCACCACCGACGTCACCCGCACCATCGCGATCGGCGAGCCGACCGAGGAGATGCGCGATCGTTTCACCCGCGTGCTGCGCGGTCATATCGCGATTGCCCGCGCGGCGTTTCCCGATGGCACCTCCGGCGCGCAACTCGATACGCTGGCGCGCCAGTTCCTGTGGCATGCCGGGCTCGACTTCGCGCACGGCACCGGCCACGGCGTCGGCAGCTATTTGTCGGTCCATGAAGGCCCGGCGCGGATTTCGAAAGTCGGCACCACGCCCTTGAAGCGCGGCATGATCCTCTCGAACGAGCCCGGCTACTACAAGGCAGACGGCTTCGGCATCCGCATCGAAAATCTGGAGCTCGTGGTGGCGGCCGATATCGACGGCGCCGAGCAGCCGATGAACCAGTTCGAAACGCTGACACTGGCGCCGATCGATCGCCGGCTGATCAATGCCGGCCGCATCAGCCTGCGTGAGCTGAAGTGGATCAACGACTATCACGCCCGCGTTCGCCGCGAGGTGATGCCGTTGCTCGACGACGAGCCGACGCGGGTCTGGCTGCACGCCGCCACCGAACCGCTGGATCAGCCACAAAAATAAGAAAGCTCGATGTGAACGGCACGACGCCCGCGACGACGACCGACCCCATCGACCCTTCGACATCCCGCGTGATGCTGCTGTTGCTGGTGGCGATGACCGGCATCGCGCCGATCTCGCTCTACATGCTGGTGCCGGCGCTACCGGTGCTGGCGCGCACCTTCGGCAGCGACATCTCCATCGCGCAGATGACGGTGTCGCTGTTCATGGTCGGGCTGGCGTTCTCGCAGCTGATCATGGGGCCGCTGTCGGACCGTTTCGGGAGGCGGCCGGTGCTGCTTGCCGGGCTCTGCCTGATGGTGATCGCCGGCATCGGCGGCGTATTCGCCGAGACGCTGCCGCAGCTGATCGCCGCACGCTTTTTCCAGGCGCTCGGCGGCGCCACCGGCATGGTGATGAGCCGCGCCATCATCCGCGACCTCTATCCGCGCCACCGCGTCGGCGCGATGATCAGCCTGGTCATCGCGGTGATGATGATCGCCCAGATGCTGAGCCCGCTGGCCGGCGGCCTGCTGGAGATCGGCTTCGGCTGGCGCTCGATCTTCTATGTGATCACCGCGGTGTCGATCGTCATCACGCTTGCCATCGCCGTGGCGCTGCCGGAGACCCGTCGCTTCAGCGAGCGCGTCGCCGGCGGCGGCTTCGTCGCCGACCTCAAGGTGCTGGGCAACAGCCGCAGCTTCGTCGGCTATCTCCTGTGCTACGTCATCGCCTCCTGGATCATCTTCACCTTCGCCGGCGGCGGCCCCTATGTGGTGGTCAACCAGATGGGCCGCAGCGGCGCCGAATACGGCGCGTGGTTCGTCACCTCGGGCTTCGCCTATCTGGTCGGCAATTTGTTCTGCGTGCGACTGGCGCCGCGCCGCTCGATCGAGCAGCTGATCTGGTTCGGCCTCGCTTTGCAGCTCGTCGGCGCGCTGCTCAACGTCGTCTGGGGTCTCACCGGTCTGAACCAGCAGCCGGCCTGGCTGTTTCTCACGCATATGATCGTGATGTTCGGCAATGCCTTCGTGATGTCGAACGCCGCCGCCGGCGCGCTCAGCATCCGGCCGCAGGCCGCCGGCTCGGCGTCAGGCATGATGGGCTTCCTGCAGATGGGGCTGGGCGCGCTGTGCTCGCAGTTCGGCGCCTGGCTCGGCGGCCATTTCCAGACCGCGATCCCGCTCAACATCTCGCTCGTCGTGCTGTCGCTCGGCTGCGCCGCGTCGATGTTCTTCCTGATCCCGCGCAACGGAAAGGTCGCGACGGCAGCGATGATAGAGAAGGCGGAGGGCGAAGAGACGGGGCTGTTGTAGCAACGCGGTGTCTTCCTTCTCCCCTTGTGGGAGAAGGTGGCACGGCCGCAGGCCGTGACGGATGAGGGGTTACCAGGCTCGGAGCTTGCGGCGACCCCTCACCCGTCTCGAACCGCTTCGCGGTTCGATCCTTCCCTCTCCCACAAGGGGAGAGGGAAGGAAGCAAACATTATCCCTCGATCAGCTTCAGCCACTCGTCTTCGGTCAGCACCGTAACACCCAGCTCCGTCGCCTTCTTCAGCTTCGAGCCGGCATCTTCGCCGGCGACTACATAATCCGTCTTCTTCGACACCGAGCCGGCGACCTTGGCGCCGAGCCGTTCGGCGCGGGCCTTGGCCTCGTCGCGGGTGAATTTGGTCAGCGATCCCGTGAACACGACGATCTTGCCGGCGATCGCTGTGTCGCTCTTCGCCTGCTCGACATCTAGCACCTCGATTTCGTCGAGCAGTTCGCCGAGCGCCTTGACATTGCGCGTCTCGGCGAAGAACTCGACCACCGCGTCCGCGACGATCTCGCCGACGCCGCCGATATTGTTGAGGTCCTGCCAGGCCTCCGAATTGTTGCCCTCGGCGGTCTGCCCGGCCGCGGCGGCCAGCATCGCGTCGCGGAACGCGGCAAAACTGCCGTAATGCTTCGCCAGCAGCTTCGCGTTGCCCTCGCCGATGTGGCGGATGCCGAGCGCGAAGATCAACCGATTGAGCTCGATCTTGCGCCTGTTGTCGATAGCGGAAAACAGATTGCGTACCGAGACTTCACCAAAGCCTTCGCGGTCGATGATCTTCTTCGAGGAACGCTCATCGCGCTTCTGCAGCGTGAAGATGTCGACCGGATGCATGATCAGGCCGTCGTCATAGAATTCCTGGATCTGCTTGTCGCCGAGCCCGTCGATGTCGAAAGCCAGCCGCGAGACGAAATGCTTCAGCCGTTCGACCGCCTGCGCCGGACAGATCAGCGCGCCGGTGCAGCGCGTGACGACCTCGCCGTTCTCTCGGATGGCGTGGCTGCCGCAGGCCGGACAGGTCTTGGGAAATTCATAAGGCTTCGACTCTGTCGGCCGCATCGTTAGCACCACGCTGACCACCTGCGGGATCACGTCGCCGGCGCGCTGGATCACGACCGTGTCGCCCTCGCGGATGTCGATGCCGTCGTGCACCGGCTGGCCGTCATTGCCGACGCCCTTGATGTAGTCCTCATTGTGCAGCGTGGCGTTCTGCACCACGACGCCGCCGACCGTCACCGCCTGCAGCCGCGCCACCGGCGTCAGCGCGCCGGTGCGGCCGACCTGGATGTCGATCTTGTCGAGGATGGTGGTCGCCTGCTCCGCCGCGAATTTATGCGCGATGGCCCAGCGCGGCGCGCGGCCGGCAAAGCCCAGTCGCGCCTGCCAGTCGATACGGTCCACCTTGTAGACCACGCCGTCGATGTCATAGGGCAGCGACGCGCGCTGCTCGCCGATCCGGCGATAGAACGCCAGTGCGTCCTCGACGCTGGCGCATTGCGTGATCTCCGGATTGACGGTGAAGCCGGCCTGCTTCAGCCAGTCAAGCATGCCCCACTGCGTCGGCTCGTCGATGGGATAGTCCGACATCTCGCCCCAGGCATAGGCGAAGAATTTCAGCGGCCGGGAGGCGGTGACCGAGACGTCTTTCTGCCGCAGCGAGCCGGCGGCGGAATTTCTGGGATTAGCGAACGGGTCTTCACCCGCCTCGACCTGGCGCGCGTTCAGCGCGAGAAAATCGCTCTTCAGCATGTAGACCTCGCCGCGCAATTCGCAGGCGGCGGGATGATTCTTGCCATGCAACTTGTTCGGAACGTCGTCGATGGTGCGGACGTTGGCGGTGACGTCTTCGCCCGTGAACCCGTCGCCACGGGTGGCGGCGCGCACCAGTTCGCCGTGCTCATAGCGCAGCGACAGCGACAGCCCGTCGATCTTCGGCTCGGCGACGATGGCAGGCACCTCGTCGAGCTTGAGGAAGCGCTGGATGCGCGCGACGAATTCGGCGACCTCCTCGTCGCTGAACGCATTGCCGAGCGACAGCATCGGCACCGCATGCTGCAACTTGGCAAAGGCGCGCGAGGGAGCGGCTCCCACCGTCTGCGTCGGCGAGGCGCCGCTGACCAGATCGGGAAATTTCTGCTCGATCGCCTCGACGCGGCGGCGCAGCGTATCGTAGTCGGCATCCGATATTTTCGGCGCGTCGTTCTGATAGTAGGCGACGTTATGTCCCTCCATCTCGAGCGACAGCCGCATCAACTCGACCTTGGCTTTGGCCTTGGTGAGGGTGGCGAGGTCGGGGGAATTCTTCGCTGCTGTCTTGGCCATTCTCACACTCGTCATTCCGGGGCGCGTGCGCATTTTGCGCGCGCGAACCCGGAATCCCATCATGATTGCTCTTACACGATCGAGGCATACAAATCATGCCACTCGGGATTGCCGGCCTCGATCAGCGCGACCTTCCACGCGCGTCGCCACTTCTTGAGTTCCTTCTCACGGGTGATCGCAGTCAGCGGATCGTCGTAGATCTCGAACCAGACCAGCGAGTCGACATTGTATCGCGAAGTGAAGCTTTTGACCGCATGCGTCCGGTGCTCATAGACGCGGCGAACGAGATCGTTGGTGACGCCGATGTACAGCACACCGTTCTTCTTAGATGCCAGCATGTAGACGTAATACGGCATGACGGCAGAGTGTTCGGCGGAACGGCGCAAAACACAACGGGATTCCGGGTTCGCTCGCGCTGGCGCGCTCGCGCCCCGGAATGACGGTTTTTGGCTTAAGCCGCGCCCTTGAGCAGCCGGTCGGCGGCGGCTCTGGCTTCCGCCGTGATCTCTGCCCCCGCCAGCATGCGGGCGATTTCCTCGCGGCGGGGGTCGGCGGCCAGCGTGTTGACGCTGGTGGCGACGCGCTTGCCCTTGTCCAGCGCGTCCTTGGAAATCAGCAGATGCTGGTCGGCACGCGCCGCGACCTGCGGCGCATGCGTCACCGCCATCACCTGGACCTTGCCGGCCAAGCGCGCCAGCCGCGCGCCGATGGCGTCGGCCACCGCACCGCCGACGCCGGTGTCGATCTCGTCGAACACGAGCGTGGGTGCGGAGCCCTTGTCGGACAGCACCACTTTCAGCGCCAGCAGGAAGCGCGACAGCTCGCCGCCGGAGGCGACCTTCATCATTGGGCCGGCACGTGTGCCGGGGTTGGTCTGCACCCAGAACTCGACGCGGTCGATACCCTGCGGCCCCGGGTTCTTCGCGTCCGTCTCGACCTGGGTCATGAATTTGGCGCGCTCCAGCTTGAGCGGCGCCAATTCGGCGCTGACCGCCTTGTTGAGCTTCTCGGCCGCCTTGGTGCGCGATGCCGACAGCTTGGCGGCCGCGGCGCTGTACTTGCCATCGGCAGTGGCAGCGGCGGTCTCCAGCCCCTGCAACTGCCCGGCGCCGGCATCGATGGTCGCGACGTCCGCTATGAACTTTGCGGCCAGCGCGGCCAGGCCATCCACCGGCGTCGAATATTTGCGCGCCGCGGCGCGCAGCGCGAACAGCCGCTCCTCGATGCGCTCCAGCTCGGAGGGATCGAAGTCGGCGGCGATCAGGGCTGCGGTGAGGTGCTGGTCGGCCTCCTCCAGCGCGTTGATGGCGACGTCGATCGCCTTCACGGCGGGCTCGACCAGAGCGGGCGACGATCCGGCGCGGCGCTCCAGCCGGCGTACCGCGGCGGCCAGCGTCGATATCGGCGAATGGTGGCCGGAGACGGCGTCCTGCGCCTCGCGCAGGTCGGCGGCGATCTTCTCGCCCTGCATCATGCCGGTGCGACGATCCGCAAGCTGGGTCTCCTCGCCGTCCTTGGGCTTCAGCTTCTTCAGCTCGTCCGCGGCATGGCGCAGATAGTCGGCGTCGCGGGCAGCGCGCTCCATGTTGGCGCGGTGCGCCTCCAGCGTTGCGTAGGCGGCCTTGCGGGCCTCCCAGAGCGATTCGAGAGAAAGCACGTCCTTGTCCAGGCCGGCGAAGGCATCGAGCAGCCGGCGGTGCGTGGCGGCGTCGACCAAAGCGCGCTCGTCGTGCTGGCCGTGGATCTCGACCAAGGCTGCGCCGACCGATTTCAGCGTCTGCACCGAGGCGGACTGGTCGTTGATGAAGGCGCGGGTACGGCCGTCGGCAAGCTGCACGCGGCGCAGGATCATCTCGCCGGTGTCTTCAAAGCCGTTGGCGGCGAGAATCGCCAGCGCGGGGTGGCCCTTCGCGAGGTCGAACACCGCCGTGACCTGGCCCTGTTCGACGCCGTGGCGGACGAGCCCGGCATCGCCGCGGCCACCCAGCGCCAGCGCGAAAGCATCGAGAAGAATGGATTTACCTGCGCCGGTCTCGCCGGTCAGCACCGCCAAACCGCGGGCAAACTCGATATCGAGCCGTTCGATCAGGACGATGTCACGGATCGAAAGACGGGCCAGCATGGGGGTCTAGTTCCTAACCGAGGCCAAATCGCTTGAAGGCCTTGCTCAGGTAAGACCCCTTGTTCTCGCTCGGCTCGAGACCGCCGGACTTTACAAGATTATAGGCGTCTTTGTACCACTTGCTGTCAGGAAAGTTGTGGCCAAGCACGGCGGCGGCGGTCTGCGCCTCGCCGACGATGCCGATCGCCATATAGGCCTCGGTAAGGCGCATGAGGGCTTCCTCGACGTGGCGGGTGGTCTGGTACTGCGTCACGACGGTCTTGAAGCGGTTGATGGCGGCGGTGTAGTCGCGCTTGTCCGCGTAATAGCGGCCGACCGACATTTCCTTGCCGGCCAGCTGGTCACGGGCGCCTTCCAGCTTCTTCTTGGCGGAGGTGGCGTATTCCGAGGTCGGATATTTGCGCACCACTTCCTCGAGCGCGGCCATCGCCTTTTCGGTGCGGCCCTGATCGCGGGAAATGTCGGGGATCTGGTCGTAATGCGAGGCGGCGATCAGATATTGCGCGTAAGCGGCGTCCTGGCTGCCGGGATGCAGCGTGACGTAGCGCGTCGCCGACCCGATCGCGGTGTCGTAGTCGCCCGCTTCATAGGCTGCGTAGGACGACATCAACAGCGATTTGCGGGCCCAGTCGGAATAGGGATGCTGGCGATCGACTTCCTCGAACTTCTTCGCCGCGGCCTTCGGATCCTTGCTCTGGTTCATGAGGTAAAGGCCCTCATTATAGAGCTTGTCGGCGGGCTCCTCGACGAAGGTCTCGTCCTTGGACGCAAACTTGTCCCACAGCGCGCCGGTGCCGCAGCCGCTGAGCGGAACGGCGAAGCCGATGAGGCCCAAGGCCAACACCAGCCGGCGGAAGGAGCTGCGCGATTCGAGCGGGATACGCTGTGTCGACATAGATGAGACCTGACGCCTGTATGCGGTGCCTGCGCGTTCAACGCTGAAATGCGGACTAGCCGGCTACGTGCCCGTAGCTGCCAAGACCGCGCGCCTGTTTAGCCTGATAAATTCCGTTAACCAACCGGATACGCAGCCTTTTCGCCGGGATTAAGGCGAAGATGGCGGCAATACAGCGGGTTATAGTTACCGGAGGTGTCGGGACGCCAAGACGTCCGGGCAAGCGTGTCAGGAAACGTCGGGGCCGAAGGCCGGGGCGATCATGCCGCCGAGCATGCCGCCGGCAACCTCGGCGCGCGGACGGCGGGCTGCGACCTGGTCGGCTTCGACGATCTTCCAGGCCGAGCGATCGGCCATCAACGCCATCAGAACCGCGTTGTTGAGCTTGTGGCCGCCGCGGACCGAACGGTAGGCGCCCAGCAGCGGCAGGCCGGCCAGTGCGAGATCGCCGACCACGTCCAGCACCTTGTGGCGGACGCATTCGTCGGTGAAGCGCAGGCCTTCGGTGTTGAGCAGGCGGTCGTCGTCGAAGACCACCGAATTGTCGAACGAGGCGCCGAGCGCGAAACCGGCGCTCCACAGGCGGGTGACATCGTTCATGCAGCCGAAGGTGCGGGCACGCGCGATGTCGCGGCGGAAGCTCTGCGGGTTGAGGTCGAGGATGTAGTTCTGGCGGCCGATGATGGGATTGGCGAAATCGATTTCGACTTCGGCGCGGAAGCCCGCTGCATGAGGGCGAATTTCGCCGAACGAATCGCCGATCGCGACCTGCACCGGCTTGAGCACCTGGATGAAGCGGCGGCGGGCGGCCTGCTCGACGATGCCGGCCTGGTCGATGGCGGCGACGAAGGGGGCGGCGGAGCCGTCCATGATCGGCACTTCCGGGCCATCGACTTCGATGGTGGCGTTATCGACGCCCATGCCGCGCAAGGCGGCGAGAACGTGTTCGGCGGTGGAAACCAGCGGACCTTCGCGATCGCCGAGCACGGTGGCGAAGGCAGTGGCGGTGACGGATTTGGCGTTCGCGGTGATTTCGCGGTCCGGACCATCGAGGCCGGTACGGACAAAAATAAAGCCTGCATCGACAGGCGCGGGGGACAGGGTCAGACTGACGGGCAAACCGGAATGGACGCCGACACCCGTGACGGTGGCTTGCGACCAAAGCGTTGTTTGACGACTGAATTTCATTCTAACCCCACCTGCGACTCACTCAGATCTGCCGACCGGCGTTTCTGAATTCCCCGAGTCGCGGCAACCATACCGGCTGCCACAAAGTGCGCCAACTCACGCTTTTTTACTGATTGTTACCCAACGTCCGCCGCATTCGAGCCAAGCGTTGACCGACTTTGCCATCGTTTCCGCATGTTTCAAATCCACGCGAAATCGCAAATACCTGATTAATGTTTTAAATTCAGATACTTAACAAAGAGTTTGATGCGGCAGCGCAGCAAAGACAAAGGCCCCGGCATCGCTGCCGGGGCCTTTGTCGTCGTCATGATTGTAACAAAGCTCAGTTGGTCTGGCGGCGCAGGAAGGCCGGGATATCAAGATGGTCGTCGCCCTGTGGCGCGGGGGCCACAGGTGCGGGGCGGCCATGCTGATCCAGACCCTGCGGCGCCGGACGGCGGGCGTATTCCGACACCGGCTCCCCCATCTGCTGCGAGACGCTGCGCTGCGGCTTGCGTTCCGGCAGCGGCGGCATCGGGGCCATCGCCGGCGCCTGGCGGGCCGGCTCGGAGTCCTCTTCGCGGCGGCCGAGGCCGACATTGGCGAGACGCTGCAGCAGCGACATCCGCACCTTCTGCGGCTCGTCTTCCGAGGTCTCGCCGCGGGCCTGGCGGATCTCGTTCTGCGCCGTCATCGGCAGTTCGTCGAATTTCGGCATCCGGGGCGCGCGCAGCGGGGCGCGTTCGGCGGCCTGCGGGATGAACTGCTCGGGCGGCGCCGGCTCATGGGCTTCCATGCGCGGGGCGGTCTCCGGGAACAGCGACGGCTTCTGGGCGATCGGACGCACGGTCACGTCACCATAGGAGGCCGGCTGGCTGGAAACCTGGGCGACCGGCAGGTGGGCGTCCGGGGAAACCGCGGCGGCGATGGCGGCCAGAGCGGCACGTTCATGGTTGCTGGCTGGCGCACGCGGCGCGGGTGCGGCGGCCGGGCGCGGCGCGTCGGCCTGCTGTGCCGAAGAGGCGACGGCGCGCTGATTGTCGGCGCGCAGCTTGGCGGTCAGGTCGGCGAGACGGTTGTCCGGGTTGGCGGCGACGGCATTGGTCACGGCGGCGGCAGGCGCCGCGGCATTGCGGGCCAGCAGCGACTGGTCGATGCCGGTGGCCACCACGGAGACGCGGATCACGCCGTCGAGGGTCTCGTCGAAGGTCGCGCCGACGATGATGTTGGCGTCGGCATCGACTTCTTCACGAATGCGGGTCGCGGCTTCGTCGACTTCGAACAGCGTCAGGTCCTTGCCGCCGGTGATCGAGATCAAGAGGCCGCGGGCGCCCTTCATCGAGGAATCATCGATCAGCGGGTTGGCGATCGCGGCTTCGGCCGCGGTCAGCGCGCGCTTCTCGCCGGTGGCCTCGCCGGTGCCCATCATCGCCTTGCCCATTTCGCGCATCACGGCGCGGACGTCGGCGAAGTCGAGGTTGATGAGGCCTTCCTTGACCATCAGATCGGTGATGCAGGCGACGCCCGAATACAGCACCTGGTCGGCCATCGCGAAGGCGTCGGCGAAGGTGGTCTTCTCGTTGGCAACCCGGAACAGGTTCTGGTTCGGGATGATCAAGAGCGTGTCGACCACCTTGTGCAGTTCGGCAATGCCGGACTCGGCGGTGCGCATGCGGCGCTGGCCTTCGAAGTGGAACGGCTTGGTCACCACACCGACGGTGAGGATGCCCATGTCGCGCGCGGTCTTGGCGATGACGGGGGCTGCACCGGTGCCGGTGCCGCCGCCCATGCCGCAGGTCACGAACACCATGTTGGCGCCCGACAGGTGATCGCGGATCTCGTCGATCACTTCCTGCGCGGCGGCCGCACCGACGTCCGGCTGCGAACCGGCGCCGAGGCCCTGGGTCACGACGGTGCCCATCTGCACGATGCGCTGCGCTTTCGACATCGTCAGCGCCTGCGCGTCGGTGTTGGCGACGACGAAGTCGACGCCCATCAGGCCGGCGGTGATCATGTTGTTGACGGCATTGCCGCCGGCGCCGCCGACACCGAACACGGTGATGCGGGGCTTGAGTTCGGCGATATCCGGGGGGGTGAGATTGAGTGTCATGTGATTGCCTCTCGATTACGCGCGCGTTGTCTGGTCATGCCCGCGGCGGGAAGCCGAAAGCGTCGAAGTGGAAAAAAATTGCGGCTGAAAATTCGCCATCAGAAGCCTTCGCGAAGCCATCGCCCGACCTTTCCGAAATAACCGTCGCCGGTGCCGGTCTTGAGCTGGCGGGTGTAGCGGGGCTCGACGTGCTCAAGATGGGCGAATTGCGGATAGACCAGGAGGCCCGTCGGCACCGCGAACGAGGCGCTCTTGGCCTCATTGGGCAGCCGGCCGAACCCGAGCGGACGTCCGATGCGAACCGGACGGCCGAGAACCTGGCTGCCGAGTTCGGCGAGACCGGTGAGCTGCGAGGCGCCGCCCGACAGCACGACGCGCGCCCGCGGCTCTGCTGCAAACGGCGAATCCGCCAGCCGGTCCCTGACCATTTCAAAAATCTCCTCGGCGCGGGGCCGCACGATGTTCGCGATGGTGGCGCGGGTCACGACCTGCGGAAAGTCCCGGTCATTATCGCCAGCCGTCGGCACGTTCATCACTTCGCGCGCGTCCGATCCACCCGTCAGTACCGTGCCATATAACGTCTTGATTCGCTCGGCATCCGCGATGCAGCAACCCAGGCCACGGGCGATATCCATGGTGATGTGTTGCCCGCCGACCGCAAAGCCGGAGGCATGCACGAAACGGCCGCCGGAATAGATCGCGATCGTGGTGGTCCCTGCCCCCATCTCGACGACGGCAGCGCCGAGATCGCTTTCGTCGTCGGTCAGAACCGACAGGCCGGCGACGTAAGGCGACGCGGCCATCGCCTCGACATTGAGATGGCAACGCTCGACGACCAGCATCAGGTTGCGCGCGACTGTGGCGTCGGCGGTCACGACGTTCATGTCGACGCCGAATTGCGAAGCGACCATGCCCTTGGGATCGCGGATGCCCTTGACGCCATCCAGCGAATAGCTGACCGGCAGCGCGTGCAGCACGGTGCGGCCGGGCGGCGTGGCGTGTTTCATCCCGGTGGAGGTCACGCGGGTGACATCGGCAGCCGTGACGGCGCTGCCCTTGATGTCGGCGGACGCCTCGATCAACTGGCCCTGCAGGCGGCCGGCGGAGACGGACAGCAGAACGGATTCGACGCGGGCCTTCGCCATGCGTTCGGCCAGCGACACCGCCTGGCGCACCGCCTGCTCGCATTCGCCCATGTCGACGACGGCGCCGGACTTGACGCCGCGCGACTGGATCTGGCTGTAGCCGACCAGTTCGACGGCGTGGGTGCGACCGCGCAACGCCTCGTTCGGCGCGCACGGCTTGAGACGCGCGATCATGCAGGCGATCTTGCTGGTGCCGACGTCGAGCGACGCCACCAGCGCGGTGCGGTTCGGCGCCATCTGGCGCGTCTTCGGTGCCTGGGTGCGATCAAGCCCGGTCATGCCGCGCCTGCTTTCTTCTTCGTCTTGTTCTCCTTGGCGAACAGCTCGTCGCGGGCCTTTGCGGCGTCTTCCGACAGCCGCACGGTCAGCCGGTCGGACAGACGCATGTCGATCGCGACAATATCTTTCGAGAACAAATGATCTTCCTTGTCGAGCTGGCTCAGCATCGCCAGCGCATTGCCGACGTCGTTCTCCGGCAGGCGCACGTCGAGCCCGTCCGTCAGACGCAAATTCCAACGCCGCTCGCCGACCAGGATCGCGGCACGGGTGACGGCGCGGACCTGCGGGTAGCGATCCAGCAGCGCGAGAAAATCGCGGGCGCGCGTGTCGGCGCCCTTGCCGACCACCAAAGGCAGCGTGGTGAAGCGTTTCGAAACGTAGTTTTCCAGCACCGCGCCGTCGGCGGCGACGACGGCCAGGCGGCCATCCTGCTGCCACAACGCGAACGCGGTGCGCTCGGTGACGTCGATCTGCAGCCGGTCGGGATACAGTTTCAGCACGTTGGCGTCGGCAATCCACGGATTGGCCTTCAGCCGGTCGCGCACGGTGGCGGCGTCGAGAAACAGCAGCGAGGAGCGGCCGTTGACGCCCCCGATCGCGAGGATTTCGTCCTGCGTCAGTTGCTTGCGGCCGTTCAGCGTCACCGACGCGATGCGGAAGCCGGCGGCATTGGCCGCGGCGTTGCGGGTATCCGAGAGGAATTCGGTGAGTTCTTCGACGTGACCGCCATTGACGACGCCGAGCGCGACGCTGCCGAGCAGCATCAGGACGGTGGCGGCAATGCCGACACGGCGCGGCACGTAACGCTCGAACGCAGCGATGAAGCGGTTCGAGTTCTGCTCGCGGATCGCCGCCTTGCGGGCGCGCGGCTGGCTGAGAAAACGCGCAAGCGGAGCCAGCTGCTCGCGCAGCAGGATCGCTGCGCCGCGGGCCGCCAGCCTCAGGTCAGTTTGGGGGCCCTGCGGTCGATCCGACCGGGAAAGGCGTCCTGCACCAAGCATTGCACGAGCTCGTCATCTGTTAGGCCCGCGTCATCGCGGACCATGGCACCGTGAACCGGACGCCGACGCCATGCTCGCTACGGAACTCCGCACGCTCACGCCTCGGCAGCCAGACGCACCAGCGCCGCCAGCGTTAACCTTCGGACTTCCTGGTAAACAAAGTGTAAAGAGGGTCCGCGCAGGGCACGATTAGATGCGGTTATGCAAGAGTTTAGCGGAACCGAGTCTTTGGAGACACGCGATGCCGGGCAAGCGCGCGCGGAGCCGTAGCCCGGATGGAGGCAGCGCGGCGCCCTTGCGTCGCGAGGCCGCAATAAGGGAAAACCGCTTCCGCGGTTAGGCCGGCCCCGGCTTGCGTTTCCGACTTTGCTCTGCGAGCGCCGGCGCAAACTCCATCCGGGCTACGAAGCACCAGCCGCCCGCTTCACGGCCAGCGCCAGCTGCCCCTGCAAAAACTCCACGAAGCCGATGCCCTGGGCGGCCAGCGCCTTGGGGTAGAGCGAGGCTGCCGTCAGCCCGGGCAGCGTGTTGGTTTCGAGATAGACGGGGCCCTTCCCTGACACGATGAAATCCGAGCGCGAATAGCCCGAGCACGACAACGCCCGGTGCGCCTTCACCGCGTCTGCCATGATCGCTTCGCTGATCTCCGGCGCAAACCGGCCGGGGCAGATTTCCTGCGTCGATTTCGCCAGATATTTGGCCTCGTAGTCGAAGCCGCCCTCGGCCGGGATGATCTCGATCGGTGGCAGCGCCAGCAATGAGCCGTCGGCCTGCTCCAGCACGCCGCAGGTGGATTCGATTCCGGCGACGAACGGTTCGATCACATAATCCTCGGTCCGCGCGGCGGCACGCACGGCCGCGATGTCCTGCGTGGCGTTGACGAAGATCAGGCCGTAGCTCGATCCGTCGCGCGCCGGCTTGGCGATGAGTTTGCCGTGTTCGGCGAGCGCTGCTTCCAGATCGTCCAGCGCGATGCCTTCGGCGATGGTCACGCCGGCAATCGCCGCGAAACGTTTGGACGCCACCTTGTCGAAGGCGAGATTGGACGATGCCGAGCCGGAGCCGGTGTAAGGGATGCCGCGCATCTCGCACATCGCCTGCAATTCGCCGTTCTCCGCGGTGCCGCCGTGCAGGCCGAGCAGCAGCACGCGGTTCTCCGCCTTGGCCTGATCGAGCGCCTGCGTCAGCCGGCCGAGGCTGGCCGAGCCCGGCTGAAAGGCTTCTTCGAAGGGGCGGCCGTGACCCAGCAGCGCGGACGGCTGTGTCGGATAGACCTGATCGTCGGCGTCCCAGAACCACAGTTCGGCATCGGGCAGCGCGCGGTGCAGCGCCTGCGCGGAGGCCACCGAGACCAGTCGCTCCTTGTTCAAGCCACCGAACAGGATGGTGATGCGCTTTGCTCTGTCCCACTCAACCATCGATTCACCCTCATTCGCCTCGTCGATGCCCATAGCATGGCGAGTCAGATATTGCTGATTTGCGCCGCCAGCGCGAGCCTTCCGCGACATCAGGAGACGTTCATGATCCGAGCCTGGCTCGACCTGCCGGCCATTGGCATTTTTGCCACGCTATTCGTGCTGTATTTCGGCGCTGCCTGGGCGCTGGCCGGGCTGATCTTCCGCTCGCCGGTGCGGCGCGGGGTATTGTCGCTGAACGGCGTGGTGGCGCCGTTCTTCTCGGCGGTGGCGATCCTGTTCGCGCTGTTGACCGGCTTTCTCGCCAACGACATCGGCGAACGCAACCGCCAGGCGCTGCGCGCGGTGCAGACCGAGGCCGGCGAATTGCGCAACATCTATACGCTGTCGGTGGCGTCCGTGACCGACATGCGCGAGATCCGCATGGCGCTGAAGGACTATGCCCGCAGCGCGGCGCAGGAAGAATGGCCGCAGATGATGGGCAACGGCAATGCCGCGGCCACCTCGACCGCCTATGACACGCTGCTGCGCGAGGTCAGCGATCCCACCATCACCCGCGATGCCAGCGCGGCGGTGCACAGCGCACTGCTCAACGCGGCGGTCCGTGTCGGCACCGCGCGTACCGACCGGCTCAGCCTGTCGTCCGACCAGACCAATGATTTGAAATGGATCTCGGTGCTGATCCTCGGCCTGATGACGCAGGTGGCGCTGGGCCTGGTGCATCTGGAAAAGCCTCGCGCGCTATTGGCCGCGCTGACCGTGTTCTCGACCGCCGCGGTGGTGGCGCTCGGCCTGATCGCGCTGCAGGAGCACCCCTTCCAGGGCAGCTTCCGCGTCTCGCCGCTGCCGCTGGAAAAGTTGTTGTCGCTGAGCGATGTGGTGGCGCCGGTGGAGCCGACGGCTACGCCGGCCGCGAAGTAGCGCGCTATATCCACAAGCTGTCATTCCGGGATGCAGCAGACGGCGTAGCCGGCTGATGCAGACCCGGAATCCCGAGATGTGCATCTTCCCATCTCGGGATTCCGGGTTCGCTCAAGCTGCGCTCTCGCGCCCCGGAATGACAGTTCTATTTCACGCCGATCCGCTTGATTTCCCAGTGCAGGTCGATTCCTGACTGCGCCAGCACCCTCGCCCGCACGGTATCGCCGAGCGTTTCGATATCCGCGGCGGTGGCGTCGCCGGTGTTGATCAGGAAGTTGCAGTGCATCTCCGAGACCTGCGCGCCACCCACCCGCAGGCCGCGGCAGCCGGCGGCATCGACCAGCTTCCAGGCGGAATGGCCGGGCGGATTCTTGAACGTCGAGCCGCCGGTCTTTTCGCGGATCGGCTGCGCGGTCTCGCGATGCGCCTGCACCTCGTCCATGCGCGCCCGGATCGCGGACGGCTCGGCGATACGTCCGCGAAAGGTCGCGGACGTGAAGATGACCTGCGGATCAACGCCGGAATTGCGATAGACGAACGCCATCGCGGCATTGTCGAAGACATGCTTCGCGCCATCGCGGCCGATGCCGGTGGCTTTGATCAGCACGTCTTTGGTCTCGCCGCCATTGGCGCCGGCATTCATCCGCAACGCGCCGCCGATCGTGCCGGGAATGCCGAAGTAGAATTCCAGCCCGCTGATATTAGCCGCCGCCGCGGCTTCCGCGACGCGCTTGTCGAGCGCGGCGGTGCCGGCGGTGATGCAATCGCCATTCGCGACCGTCGCACCGAAGCCGCGCGGGCTGAGCCGGATCACGACGCCCGGCACGCCGCCGTCGCGCACGATCAGGTTGGAGCCGACACCGATCATGGCAACGGGAATGTCGCGCGGCAAGTTCGAGAGGAAGTATGCGAGGTCATCTTCGTCCGCCGGCGTGAACAGGATTTGCGCGGGACCACCGACGCGAAACCACGTCAGCGGCGCGAGCGATTCATTCGCCAGCAAACGCCCGCGGAGTTCGGGCATGGCGGCTTTGAGGTCCGGAGTGAGGTCGGGGAAGGTCATTTTTGTGTCTGTAT
Organism: Tardiphaga sp. vice154; assembly: GCF_007018645.1. Taxonomy (NCBI): domain Bacteria; kingdom Pseudomonadati; phylum Pseudomonadota; class Alphaproteobacteria; order Hyphomicrobiales; family Nitrobacteraceae; genus Tardiphaga; species Tardiphaga sp. vice154. Next base: position 2,005,253 of record NZ_CP041399.1, on the reverse strand, counting down.
GCGAGCAAATGCCGCTTCTTCGCCTCGGGGCACGCGAGCAGTGCTCCCCTCCCCCCGCGCGAAGCGAAGCTTCGCTAGGCGGAGAGGGGCCGGGGGTGGGGGTGCCATGGGCGACGTCGCTTGTGGCCCCCCCTCTCCGACCCTCCCCCGCAAGGGGGGAGGGAGCGCAGCGGCGTGTGTGGCGATGTCAGCGATGAACATCGACGTTGCTACCCCAGCGCCTTCAATTCGCCCGGCAGCGCATAGGCCCATTGCGTGATATTGCCCGCACCCAGGCACACCACGGTGTCGCCGCTCTTCGCAACGCCCGCGACCAGCGCCGCCAGCCCCGCGCTGTCCTGCAGCGGGAACACTTCGCGGTGACCGTGCGCGCGCAGGCCGAGCACGAAGTGATCACGGTCGATGCCCGCGATCGGCGCTTCGCCGGCCGGATAGACTTCGGCGACGATCACGGTGTCGGCGTCGTTGAAGCAGGTGCAGAATTCCTCGAACAGCGACTGCAGGCGGGTGAAGCGATGCGGCTGCACCACGGCGATCACCTTGCCGGTAGTGGATTCCCGCGCGGCGCGCAGCACGGCGGTGATCTCCACCGGATGGTGGCCGTAATCGTCGATGATGGTGACGCCGTTCCATTCGCCGGTCTTGGTGAAGCGGCGCTTGACGCCGCCGAACCCGGCCAGCGCCTTGCGGATCGCGTCGCCCGACATGCCGAGCTCATGCGCCACGGCGATCGCCGCAGTGGCGTTGAGCGCGTTGTGGCGGCCGGGCATCGGCAGCACGAGATCGGTGATGGTCTCTGTGGTGCCGGCCTTGCGATCGCGGAACGCGACGGTGAAGGCGGAGCCGCCATTGGCGGGCTTGAGATCCACCAGCCGCGCATCGGCCTGCGGGTTCTCGCCATAGGTGATGATGCGGCGGTCCTCGATACGGCCGACGATGCTCTGCACCACCGGATGATCGATGCACATCACGGCAAAGCCGTAGAACGGCACGTTCTCGACAAAGTGTCGGAACGCGTCCTGCACGGCTTCGAAAGTACCAAAATGGTCGAGATGTTCGGGATCGACGTTGGTGACGATGGCGACGTCGGCCGGCAGCTTCAGGAAGGTGCCGTCGCTCTCGTCGGCCTCCACCACCATCCACTCGCCGGCGCCGAGCCGCGCATTGGTGCCGTAGGCGTTGATGATGCCGCCATTGATCACGGTGGGATCGAGATCGCCGGCGTCGAGCAGCGCCGCAACCATCGAGGTCGTCGTCGTCTTGCCGTGGGTGCCGGCGATGGCGACGCAGCTCTTCAGCCGCATCAGCTCGGCCAGCATTTCGGCGCGGCGCACCACCGGGATGCGCTGCGCACGCGCGGCCATCAATTCGGGATTATCGCGTTTGATCGCGGTGGAGACCACCAGCACGTCGGCGCCGGCAACGTTTTCGGCGGCGTGGCCGACATGGATCACGATGCCCTTCTCTCTGAGCCGGTTGACGTTGGCGCTCTCGGAGGCGTCGGAGCCCTGCACGGTATAGCCGAGATTGCACAGCACCTCGGCGATGCCGCTCATGCCGATGCCGCCGATGCCGACGAAGTGGATGGGGCCGATCTCGCGGGGCAGTCTCATGGGCTGGGTCTCGTCTGTCTGGGCGGGCCGGGCAAAAGCGCGAAGCGCGTCTTCCGTCAGGTCCGGACGCCGCGAATCGCCCCCCTTCATGCAAGACGGAGTCGGCCGGGACAAGCCCCGGCCATGACGCTTGGATATCGAAAAACGGGCCCATTCGGGCCGCCTTCCCCTAAGATACGGCTATTCCAGGTCGTGTTTGATCCTAAATGCGCTAATGGGCGGCGGCAGGCCGGGTGGCTTCCCGCCTGTGAAAAACGCAGCCAGATACATCTTGCCGAGAACCTGCCGGGTCTCCGCAGCATCGGGCGAAAGTCGGCCGTCGCGCAGAGCCCGCCTGAATTCGGCCAGCGTTGGCGCTGCCACATCCGTATCCGGAGCCGGCCGCGGCCCGGCCGCCACGGCGCTGAACTGCACGCCGGCATAGTACAGCCGGGTCAACGCGCGGGTCAGCGCTAGCCGGTCGCGCATCGCCCGGTCCGGCGCGCGGCCGAGCCAGGCCTGCAGCAGCACATCCTCCAGTTCCGGAGACGGCGCGAAATTGTCCAGCGCGATGCCAACGTCGATCAGCGGATCGCTGCAATAGGCCGACTCCCAGTCAACCAACCAAAGCTGTTCGCCATCGAAGAGCAGGTTGCGCGGCAGCACGTCGTTATGGGCGGAGACCGCATCGGCCGGATTCCAAACATAAGCGGCACGGATATCGGTCAGGCGCTGGGTATGAGCATCGAGCACCCCCGGAGCAAATAGGCCGGTCCGGCACACATGCGCCCACAGCCGCGTGACGATGTCGGGATACTCGACAAAGTGTTCGAAGGTCGGAGTCGCCTGCAGGCGCCGCAGCATTTCACCCAGCGCCTGGGCCAGCGCGCGCTGCCCACCGGGAAAGGTCAGAAGCGGTTGTTCGGCGATAAAATCCATTACGACGACGCGCGAAACATCGTCAACGAAGTGCAACCGCGGCGCAATGCCAGCTTCCGCTGCGATCTGCATCGAGGCGTACTGGTGCGGATTGCGCAACGGACTGGCGGCGCCCTCCATCCGCAGCACGTACTGCCTACCGGCCGACGTAACGCGAAACACCAGAGCGCCGGACACGCCGCCCATCAAAGGCGCGATCGCCCCAATGGGCGCCGAGCCGAAGGCAGCCGCCAACGCCGACCGTGCGGTGTCACGATGGGTGGCCGGAACGATGTTGAAAGGATCGCTTGTCATGGACTAACAAAACGACATAGACCGGGGCCGTTGTGTAGTACGACGTTAGTACGATACGACTTCGTTGCCCGGATTTGCGCCGCAGCGGTACGCGCTGCAGCGCATCGAGAAAACGACAGCGATCAGATCCCCGCCACCTTCGCGACCAGATCCGCCAGCCGCTCGGCCGCGTCGAGCTTGCCGACCGTGCGGGCGCCCTGAGCCATCACGGCCAGCCGCGCCGGCTCGGCGGCCAGCGCGGAGATTTCCGCAGCTAGCCGGTCCGGCGTGAATTCATCCTGCGACAGCCGGATCGCGCCCCCCGCCTCGACCAGCACGCCGGCATTGGCGAACTGGTCCTGGTCGAGCGCGCCGGGCAGCGGCACCAGGATCGAGGGCCGGCCGATCGCGGCAAGCTCGGCGACCGTGCCGGCGCCGGAGCGCGACACCACCAATTGGCTCGACGCCAGCCGCGCCGGCAGGTCGCTGAAGAACGGCGCCAGTTCGACCTTGATCTTGAGCTTGTCGTAGACCGCGCGGACCCGCGCCAGATCCTCGTCGCGGACCTGCTGGGTCAAGACCAGCCGGTTCCAGAGCGCCGGCTCGAGGCGTTCGATCGCGCCCGGCACGATGTCCGCCATGATCCGCGCGCCCTGGCTGCCGCCGACGACCAGCAGCCGCAGCGGCCCGTCGAGCGCAGGTGCCGCATAGGGCACCGCGGCGGCGGCGAGAATTGCCGGGCGCATCGGGGTGCCCGTGGTGGTGGTCTTCTTCGCGAGATCAGGATCGCGGTCGAGCACGCCGGGCAGCGAGGTCGCAATCGCGCTGACATGGCCGGACAACAGCCGGTTGGCGCGGCCCATCACCGCGTTGGAATCATGGATGAGGGTGGGCACGCCGAACAGCCTGGCGGCGACCAGCGGCGGCAGCGTCGGATAACCGCCGAAGCCGACCACGGCGGCGGGCTTCAAGGTCCGCATCAGATTGAGCGCAACGCCGGTGCCGGCGGCGAGCATGAGACCGGTGCGCGCCAGCGCGACCAGGTTGCGGCTGCGCAGCGTTTCGCTTGGCACCACGTCGATCATTTCGCGCGAAAACAGCCCGCTATATTTCAGCGCGCGCGCGTCGGTAACCAGTCGCACCCGCCAGCCGCGCTTCATCAGGGCGACGCCAAGCGCCTCCGCCGGAAACAAATGGCCGCCGGTGCCGCCGGCCGCGAGCAGGATCAGAGGGGCTTGGCTCATGACGTCACGCGTAAGCGCTGGTGGCGTTGGCGGTCGAAATGGTTTCCATCTCGGTGCGCGGTCGCATCCGCGTCAGTGCCAAGAGCATGCCGACGCTGTAGGCCAGCGAGATCATCGACGAGCCGCCATAGGACAGGAACGGCAGCGTCATGCCTTTCGCGGGAATGAGATGCAGGTTGACCGCCATGTTGATCGCCGCCTGCACGCCGAACAGGATCGCCAGACCCGACGCCGCAAAGCGCGTGAACAGGTCCTCGGTCTGATAGGCGCGCGACAGCGCGCGGATCACGATGAAGGCGAACAGCGCCAGCAGCGCCAGGCACAAGAAAATGCCGAACTCCTCGGCGCCGACGGCGAAGACGAAGTCGGTGTGACTGTCCGGCAGGCTGCGCTTGGCGATGCCTTCGCCGGGTCCAAGCCCAAACCAGCCGCCATTGCCGAAGGCTTCCATCGCGGTGTCGACCTGAAAGGTGTCGCCGGAAGCCGGATCCATGAAGCGCTTGATGCGGCCGGCGACGTGCGGCACGAACAGGTAGGCGGTGAACAGCCCGCCCGCGGCGGTGGCGGCGAGGCCGAACACCCAGACCATCCGCATGCCGGCGATGAAGAACAGCGAGCCCCACACCATCAGGATCAGCATGGTCTGGCCGAAGTCGGGCTCCAGCACCAGCAGCGAGACCAGCATCAGGAGCAGCACCACCGCCATCGAGGTCGCCGGCATGTCCGGTTTTCGCGCGGACTCGGAGAACAGCCAGGCGGCGACCACGACGAACGACGGCTTGGCGGATTCGGACGCCTGGATGTTGACGCCGAGAATGGTGATCCAGCGCTTGGCCCCTTTGACCTCGGGGCCGATCAACAGGGTCGCGACGATCAGCACCACCGAGATCGCGAACACGATCAGCGCGCCGCGCCGGATCTGCCGTGGCGTCAGGAACGACACCCCGATCAGCACGATGGCCGACGGGATCATGAATAGCACGTGGCGATTGAAGAAGTGGAAGGGATCGAGCCCGATTCTTGTTGCCACCGGCGGCGAGGCGGCCAGCGACAGGATCACCCCGGCCAGCATCAGCGCGATGATCGCGGCCAGCAGCAGCCGGTCCACGGTCCACCACCATTCGCTGAGCGGCGTGCGTTGTTCACGGGAGATCATGGGCATACCTGCAGGCCAAGGAGCTCCATTGGTGCGCCATCGTGGTTGCCAGCCGGTTAACGGGATATGAAAATTTGAGCAGCAGCCAGATTGTCATCACCGCCAAGCACGCCGGCTTCTTTCCCCTCCCCCTTGCGGGGGAGGGAGTTCATTCAAGCCGTCGCACTAAACTGGTTCTACATCCGGCAGCGCCAGAACCAGTTCGCGAAACCTGTTGCCGCGGATTTCGAAATTGCGGAACTGGTCGAACGACGCGCAGGCCGGCGACAGCAGCACGACGGGCTCGGTGACATCCGACACCGCCGCGTCGCGCGCGGCGGCCGGCACCGCGACATCGAGCGTCTCGCTGATCTCGTAAGGGACCTTGCCATCGAGCGTGTGGGCGAATTCGCTAGCTGCTTCGCCGATCAGATAGGCCTTGCGGATTCGCGGGAAGAATTCGGCCAGGCTCTCGATACCGCCCTCCTTCGCCTTGCCGCCAGCGATCCAGAAGATGCCGGGAAACGACGACAGCGCTTTCGCGGTGGCGTCGGCATTGGTGCCCTTGGAGTCGTTGACGAACAGCGCCCTGCCCTGGCGGCCGACCTGCTCCATGCGGTGCGCCAGGCCGGGAAAGCTGCGCAGGCCCTGCTGCAGCACATCTATGTCGATGCCGAGCGCCAGCGCCGCCGCAGCGGCGCAGGCGGCGTTCTGCGCATTGTGAAGGCCACGCAGCGAGCCGATGCCGGCGAGATCGACCAGCGGATGGGGCACCCCGGCAACGTTGGAGACGATGGTCGCGCCATCTGCGGTCAGGCCGTCCCTGAGCGGGCCCTCCACCGAGACGCGCACGACGTTCTTGCCGCCCTGTTCGGCGCGATCGGCCACCGCTCGGCACCAGTCGTCATCGACGCCGACGATCGCGGTGCCGTGCCCCTGCACGCCGGCGATCAGGCGCTCCTTCACCGCAGCATAATGTTCGAGCGTGCCGTGGCGGTCGATGTGGTCCGGCGTGACGTTGAGCAGAATGCCGACGCTGGGATCCAGCGAGGGCGTCAGGTCGATCTGGTAGGAAGACATCTCGATCACATGGACGCGGCCCTTGGCCGGCGGCTCCAGCGACAGGATCGCGGTCCCGATATTGCCGCCCATCTGGGTGTCGAAGCCGGCCTCGCGCATCAGATGCGCGATCAGCGCCGTGGTGGTCGACTTGCCGTTGGTGCCGGTGATCGCAATGAACGGCGCGTCGGGCGCATGTAACGCGCGCTCGCGGCAAAACAATTCGATATCGCCGATCACCTCGACGCCGGCCTCGCGCGCTTTCAGCACGGTCCAGTGCGGCACGGGATGCGTCAGCGGCACGCCCGGCGTCAGCACCAGCGCGGCGAAATTTTCCCACGCCACGCTGCGCAGATCGGCGGTGATGAAATTGGCGCGCGCGGCCTCGACCATGCGGTCGATGCTGTCGTCGCAGGCGACCACCTCGGCGCCGCCGGCGCGCAGCGCATGGCACGAGGCGAGGCCCGAACCGCCGAGGCCGAACACCGCGACGGTCTTGCCGGCAAAAGAGGTGACGGGGATCATAATACTGTTCCTCTTCCTTCCTTCTCCCCTTGTGGGAGAAGGTGACGCGGACGAAGTCCGCGTCGGATGAGGGGGCGCCGCAGAGCACTACCCCTCACCCGTCTCGACCGCCCGTGCGAAGCGAAGCTTCGCTAGAGCGGTCGATCCACCCTCTCCCACAAGGGGAGAGGGGAAGGCAAGCGCGGCGCGCGCTATCGCAGCTTCAGCGTCGAGAGGCCGACCAGCGCCAGCATCACCGAGATGATCCAGAACCGGATCACGATCTGCGGCTCGGTCCAGCCCTTCTGCTCGAAGTGATGATGGATCGGCGCCATCCGGAACACGCGCTTGCCGGTCAGCTTGAAGGAGGTCACCTGCACGATCACCGATACAGCTTCCAGCACGAACAGCCCGCCGATCACCGCCAGCACGATCTCGTGTTTCACGGCGACCGCGATCGAGCCGAGCATGCCGCCCAGCGCCAATGATCCGGTATCGCCCATGAAGATCGAGGCCGGCGGCGCGTTGAACCACAGGAAGCCGAGCCCGGCGCCGAGCACCGCGCCGCACAGCACCGCCAGTTCGCCGGTGCCGGCGACGTAGTTGATCTGCAGATAGTCGGAGAACACTAGATTGCCGGCCAGATAGGCGATCAGGCCAAAGCTGGCGGAGGCGATCATCACCGGCACGATGGCCAGGCCATCGAGGCCGTCGGTGAGGTTCACCGCATTGCCGGCGCCGACCACGATGAAGGCGCCGAAGATCACGAAGAACCAGCCGAAATTCAGCGCCAGATCCTTGAAGAACGGCAGCACCAGCGAACTCGACAGCGGGTCGCGGCCGAGCCGGACGAAGGCATAGCAGGCGGCGGCGGCGATCAGCGTCTCGATCGCCAGTCGGGTGCGGCCGGCGAAGCCCGCCTCGGTCTGCTTGGTGACCTTGAGATAGTCGTCATAAAATCCGACGAAGCCGAAGCCGAGCGTCACCGCCATCACGATCCAGACATAGGGATTGCGCGGGTTGGCCCACAGCAGCGTGGACACGACGAGGCCGGACAGGATCATCAGCCCGCCCATGGTCGGCGTGCCGACCTTGACCAGATGGGTCTGCGGGCCATCGGCGCGGATCGGCTGGCCCTTGCCCTGTCGCAGCCGCAGATTGTCGATGATCCAGGGCCCGAACAGGAACACGAACAACGCCCCGGTCACCATCGCGCCGCCGGTGCGGAAGGTGATGTAGCGGAACACGTTGAACACCGGGACCGTCCCGGCAAAGTCGATCAGCCAGTAGAACATTCAGTTCGCCTATACCGCGGTGTCGTCGTGCGCGGCGTTGCCGGGAAAGCGCTTTTGCAGCGCGGAGACAATCGGATGCATGCGCGAGCCCTTGGAGCCCTTGACCATGATGACGTCGCCGGCGCGGATCGCGGCCAGAACCTGCGATTCGAGCGCGGCGGCATCTTCGGCATAGCCGCCCCGCCGGCCGGTGGAAAGGGCGTCCCACAGATTGCGCATCAAGGGACCACAGCAAAATACCAGGTCGATCTGCTCGTTGTTTACGGCATCGACCACGCCGCGGTGCAATTCCGCGCCCTCGGGCCCGAGTTCCAGCATGTCGCCCAGCACCGCAATGCGGCGGCCTTTCGACCCCACCTCGGCCGCGCCGAGCACGCTGAGTGCTGCCTGCATCGAGGCCGGATTGGCGTTGAAGGTCTCGTCTATCAACACCGCCTCGCCGCCGACGAGCGCAAGCTGATAGCGCAGGCCGCGGCCGACCGCGGGCTCCACCTTTGACAGCGTCAGCGCCGCCAGCGCCAGATCGGCGCCCATCAGCAGGGCCGCGGCGAGCACCGCCAGCGAATTTATCGCCATGTGGCGGCCGGGCATGCCGAGCTTGTAGGTGACGTCGTGGCCGAGGATGTCGGCATGCACCGCCGAGCAGGTCGGATGCAGCGCGATATCGATCAGCCGCACGTCAGCGGACAAATCACTGCCGAACGACACAATGCGCGAAACGCCATATTCGTCCGCGCGTTTCTGCAGATGCGCGAAATGCACGTTGTCACGGTTGAGGATCGCAACCCCGCCGGGCTCAAGACCTGCGAATATCTCGGCCTTGGCATCGGCAATGGCTGTCACGCCGCTGAAGAATTCGAGATGCACCGGCTCCACGGTGGTGATGATGGCGAAATGCGGCCGCACCATTTTCACCAGCGACTCGATCTCGCCGGCATGGTTCATGCCGATCTCGAACACCGCAAAGCGCGCCGTGGCCGGGCAGCGCGCCAGCGTCAGGGGCACGCCCCAGTGGTTGTTGAACGAAGCCACCGAAGCATGGGTCTCGCCCTGCGCCTCGAACACCCGGCGCAGCGCCTCCTTGGTCGAGGTCTTGCCGACCGAGCCGGTCACCGCGATCACCTGCCCGCCCAGCCGCGCGCGAGCAGCGATGCCGAGATCGACAAGGCCCTTGAGCACGTCATCGACAATCAGTAGCGGAGCGTCTTGCGGAAATCTGTCGCGCTGCGCCGCCTCGACCACGGCGACGCCTGCGCCGTTCTTCAATGCAGCCTCGACGAAAGCGTGGCCGTCATGAACCTCGCCCTTGATGGCAAAATAGGCCTCGCCCGGCGCGATGCTGCGGCTGTCGATCGAGATGCCGGTGATGCCTTCCGGAAGCGCGCCCCGCACGGTCGCGCGCATCGCCTGGGTCATATCCGCGCAGGTCCATAAAAAGTCGCTCATGACACCCCCGAATTCAGCGCGGCCCCTGCCGCCTCGTGATCACTGAACGGCAACACGCGGTCGCCAACGATCTGTCCAGTCTCGTGTCCCTTGCCGGCGATCAGCAGTGCGTCGCCCTCTTGCAGGCCTGCGATCGCCGCGCGGATCGCCTCGGCGCGGTCGCCGATTTCGATCGCGCCGCTGGCGGTGGCCATGATGGCCGCCCGGATCCTGGCGGGGTCCTCAGAGCGCGGATTGTCGTCGGTGACGATGACATGGTCGGCATTGGCCGCCGCGATCTCGCCCATCAGCGGCCGCTTGCCGGTGTCGCGGTCGCCGCCGGCGCCGAACACCACGACCAGCCTGCGCTTGGCATAGGGCCGCAGCGCCTGCAGCGCCTTGGCGAGCGCGTCCGGCTTATGCGCGTAATCGACGAACACCGGCGCGCCATGATGGTCGCCGACGCGCTCCAGCCGGCCCCGGGCGCCCTCGAGATGTTCGAGCGCGGCGAAGACCGCGTCCGTATCGCTCCCGGTGCCGATCACCAGACCGGCCGCGACCAGCGCGTTCTCGATCTGGAATTCGCCGACCAGCGGCAGTTTGATATCGAAGGTCTTGCCGCGATGCTCCAGCGTTAGTTTTTGCGCAAAGCCATCGATCGCCGCGTCAACCAGCCGGATGCCTTCGCCCGCCCCACCCCGGCGCCCGACCGTGATGAGGTTGAGATGGCGCGATTGCGCGGCATGGATCACCTGCGCGGAATGTTCGTGATCGGCCGCGACCACGGCGACGCCATCATCGACGACGAGATTCAGAAACAGCCGCAGCTTGGCGCCGAGATAGTGCGCGATGTCCGGATGGTAGTCCATGTGGTCGCGCGACAGATTGGTGAAGCCGCCGGCCTGGATGCGGACGCCGTCGAGGCGAAACTGGTCAAGCCCGTGCGACGAGGCCTCCAGCGCGAGATGGGTGACACCCTCGCCGGTGATCTCGTCGAGTTCGCGGTGCAGGGAAATGGGATCCGGCGTGGTCAGCGAGCCGTAGACGGTGCGCTTCGGCGACACCAGACCGATGGTGCCGATGCTGGCGGCCTGATGACCGAGCCGGCCCCAGATCTCGCGCACGAAGGACGCCACCGAGGTTTTGCCGGAGGTGCCGGTGACGGCGGCGATCACCGCCGGCTGGCGCGGATGGAATTTGGCGGCTGCCCGCGCCAGCGCGAGGCGCGGATTGGGAGTGACGACATAGGGCACCGGCAGGCCGATCGGCATGTGGTCACCGGCCACTGCAACGGCGCCGGCGGCAATCGCCTGGGTGACGAAACGCGCACCATCGGTCTTGCTGCCGGCCAGCGCAAAGAACAGGTCGCCGGGTTTGACGGCACGGCTATCGACGGCGAGCCCGCTGACGTCGATGTCGCCTGCAGGCCCATCGATCGCGCCATCATCGCTGAAAAGATCGCGCAGTTTCATGCTGTTCCCGTCCACATCGGCTTCCGCGACGCACGCAAACCGCATTTCATGACGGCTGTAAAGCGCCGATGCGGCGGTATTGTGTAGCCTTACTGGGTCACCTTGCTGGCGGCCAGGATGACCCGGTCGGCGGTCTGCAAGTCGAAGCGCGGCTCCAGGCCGAGCAACGGCGCGACGCGCGCGATCACCTTGCCGCCGGCCGGCACCGCGTTCCAGCCCGAGGTGATGAAGCCGTGGGTTTCCGGCAGCGCCTTCGGTTCGTCCAGCATCACCAGCACCTGGTATTGCGGATTATCCATCGGCAGCACCGCGGTAAACGAGTTCAGCACCTGCTTCTTGGAATAGCGGCCGTTGACGACCTTCTCCGACGTGCCGGTCTTGCCGCCGATGTAGAAACCCTTCGACAGCAGGTCGGCCTGGCGCGCGGTGCCAACCTCGGCGTTGAGGCGCATCAGATAGCGGATCTTGTCGCTGGTGTCCTTCTTGACCACGCGCTTGCCGATGGCGAGGGCTTCTTCCTCGGTGCGCTTCAGGAAGGTGGGCGGAATTAGATAGCCGCCATTGACCATCGCGTTGATGCCCATCACCGCCTGCAGCGGCGCCACCGCGATGCCGTGGCCGAACGAGATCGTGACGGTGTTGAGTTCGCCCCAGCGTTTGGGAACGATCGGCATCGCGCTTTCCGGCAGTTCGGTACGCAGCCGGTCCATCTGACCGACCTTCTTGAGGAACGCCTTGTGCGCCTCGACGCCCTGCGCCAGCGCCACGCGGGCGGCGCCGATGTTGGACGAGTAGGTGAACACTTCCGCCAATGAAATGAACTTGCCGAGCGAATGGCTGTCGTGAATCTTGAACTTGCCGTAGGCGAGCGGCGCGCGCGCGTCATACATGGTGTTGAGATTGGCCTTGCCGGAATCCAGCGCCATCGCCAGCGTCAGCGTCTTGAAGGTCGAGCCCATCTCGTAGACGCCGGTGGTAAGCCGGTTGATGCGATCGGGATCGTGCGCTTCCTTCGGGTTGTTCGGGTCGAAATCCGGCAGCGACACCATCGCCACTATCTCGCCGGTCCTGACGTTGGAGATCAGGCCGGACGCCGCCTTGGCCTTGTATTTCTCTTTCGCCTTCATCAGCTCGTCGCGCAGCGCGTGTTCGACGCGCAGGTCGATCGAGAGTTCGACCGGCTTCTGCAGCCGGTCGGAGGCGAAGCCCGCCTGGTGCAGATCGGCGAGACCGTTAGTGTCGAGCCACTTCTCGATACCGGCAATCCCCTGATTGTCGATGTTGACGAGGCCGATGACGTGAGAGACCGCAGCACCGCTCGGATAGACGCGCTTGTTCTCGCGCAGGAAGCCGATGCCGGGAATGCCCAGCCGATGGATGTCGCGCTGCTGCTGCGGCGTGATCTCGCGCTTCAACCAGGCAAAACCCTTGCGGCTGGAGACGCGCTCACGCACTTCGGCGGTGTCGAGGTCGGGCAGCGCCGCCGTCAACAGCTCGACCGCCTCGTCCTTGTCGATGATGCGGCGCGGCTCGGAGAACAGCGACGGCGATTTGACGTCGGTGGCCAGCACCGCGCCATTGCGATCGACAATATCGGGCCGCGCGGTGGCGATGGCATCTTTCGTCGCGCGACGCTCGGCATGGGCGTCGCCGCCAAGCGGGAACATCACGAGGCGCACGGCGATGATGCCGTAGATGCCGCCGAACGCGACCATCGCCAGGCCGACGCGGGCGCGCGCCTTGGCGGCGCGATCGACATTGCGCCCGTACAACAGGCTGCGGATCAGCCGCTGCCGCCATGGTTCGGTCGGCTTCACACTATTGCGCGCGGTCATGGCGTATCCTCGGGCGCAGGCAGCGAACCGGTGACGATATCCGGATCGATCGTATTGATCATCGCGCCGATCGGATCGGGATCGCCCGGCCTGGCAAAGCTCGGCGGACGATCCGGCAGGTTCTTCAGCGCGTCGAACTGCTGCGCGGTGATCGGCTTCAAGGTGAGGTGGCGCTCGGCGAGGCCCTGCAGCCGCATCGGCGCATCGAGCTTGGCCCATTCCGCACGCAAGGAGGCGATGGCGTCGCGCTGCTCGCGGATGTCGGCATGCAGCCGCATCACGCGCTCGGTCCGCACGGTGGATTCCATCTTGATCCGGTAGACATAGGCCGCGGCGAAGACGAGGACGGCGATGACCAGCAAATGCAGGATACGCATGATCAGCCTCCCCGCATCACGGAAGCGAGCGACGGCCAGTTCGGCAGCGGACCGGCCTCGAGCGCCGGAGCCTCGGTGCGCTCGGCCACGCGCAGCTTGGCGGAACGGGCGCGCGGATTGTTGCTGACTTCCTCGCCGCCGGCGATGATCGGGCGCTTGTTGACCAGCGTGAAACGCGGACGATCCTGGGAAACCTCCGGAACATGCCGCGAGCCGCCGCCGGTCTTGCTCCGCTCGACCATGAAATTCTTGACGATGCGGTCTTCCAGCGAATGGAACGACACGACCGCCAGGCGTCCGCCCGGCTTCAGCACGCGCTCGGCCGCGGCTAGCGCGATGTGCAGTTCGTCGAGCTCCTCGTTGACGAAGATTCGCAGTGCCTGGAAGGTGCGCGTCGCCGGATGGATCTCGCCGGGCTTGGCCCAGACAACTTTCGAGATGATCGCCACTAGTTCATGCGTGGTCGTGATCGGCGCTTCCGCACGCGCAGCGACGATGGCCTTGGCGACGGCGCGGGAATAGCGCTCCTCGCCGAAAATGTAGATGATGTTCGCAAGATCGGCTTCCGACGCGGTGGCCACGACATCGGCCGCGGTCGGTCCGTCATGGCCCATCCGCATGTCCAGCGGGCCATCAAAACGGAACGAGAAGCCGCGTTCGGACTGGTCGATCTGCATCGACGACACGCCGACATCCATCACCACGCCGTCGACCAGCGCGTCGCCCTGCGCGGCACAGACGTCGGCGAGATGCGAGAAGCGGTCCTCGACCAGCGTCAGCCGGCCGTCGGAACGCTCGACGAGGTCGAAGCCGCCGGCGACCGCGGTGCGGTCGCGGTCGATGCCGATCACCCTTGTGCCGGGAGTTTCGAGAAACATGCGGGAATAGCCGCCTGCGCCGAAGGTGGCATCGACATAGACGCCGCCGGCATGCGGGTTCAACGCCGCGACGGCCTCGCGGCCGAGCACCGGAATATGGCGGACCTCAGGCGTGCTCATGCGCCCGCTCCGAAGCGGAGCGGCGTCGCCCGGAGGCGCAATGTCAAACCGGACACCGAGTGGCCCATGTCGCCTCAACTGTCGGCACGCCGCCCGGCCCTTCCGTTCGAAAGACCGCAGCATTGCGCAATACCCGGTCCCTTTCGACGCGCCCGCGAGAGCCGCACGCAGTTCCGCTGTTCCGCATGGATGCTGAAAATGGGCCACGCCGGGGACGTCAAAGAGGACTTCGACCGACCCCAGGGGCCGGCTTTTCACCCCTCAGTAACGGCGTTTAGCGTTAAGAAAGGGTTGATGGGCGGGTACACAATTGAGGCATTTGGTACCGGCTTAGGTTCCATTGCCATCTGATGCGCAGGCGTTCACACGGCTCGAAAACGCTGGACAGGTGTCACCCAACCGTTGCACGGCGGCGCGCGGGCCGGGATAGTGCGCGGAGCAGCGTCGACCACCGTGCTGCGTCTCTCTCAAAGTTCGAGTGCCGCCATGTCTTCCGGTTCGTTTACCCCTCCCGACGTGCGGCGCCGCGTCCTGCCGCTGCCGAAGGGGGCGGCGGATGTCCCGCTGTTCAATCCGGACTCCTCGGTCGTCTCCGACATCATCCCGTCGGCGAATTTCGGCGAGCGTAACGACGGCCTGGTGCCGGACATGATCGTGCTGCATTACACCGGGATGCCCGACGCCGAAGGGGCCATCAACCGGCTGTGCACGCCGGGCACCGACGTATCGGCGCATTACATCGTGCTGGAAGACGGCCGCGTCGTGCAGACGGTGCCGGAGTCCAAACGCGCCTGGCATGCTGGGCTCGGCTTCTGGGCAGGCCAGACCGACATCAATTCGCTGTCGATCGGGATCGAGATCATCAACCGCGGCCATGACTGGGGCTACCCGGACTATCCGCCCCGCCAGATCGCCGCCGTGACGGCGCTGTGCCGCGGCATCCTGCTGCGTCAAGAGATCCCGGCGCACCGCGTGCTCGGCCATTCCGACGTCTCGCCGGCCCGCAAGAAGGATCCCGGCGAGAAATTCCCGTGGCATTCGCTGGCCAATTCCGGCGTCGGCCACTGGGTCCGCCCCGCCCCGATCACACCGGGCGAAACCATCAGGCTCGGCGCCGAGGGCGAGCGCGTGCTGGCGCTGCAGCAGGCGCTGGCGCGCTACGGCTACGGCATCGAACTGAGCAGCCAGTACGACACCGCGACGATGGAAGTGGTCACCGCGTTCCAGCGCCACTTCCGCCCCGAGCGGGTCGACGGCATCACCGACCATTCGACGCTGACCACGCTGCAGGCGCTGCTCGGCAGCCTGCCGGCTTGACGGCGGCCCCCGCAGCCCCCATGGCTTGCGCATCAGTCGGCTGGACGGCCGCTCCCGCTACGGTCGAAAGGCTGCGGGAGAGGAAAGTCCGGGCTCCATCGACATACGGTGCCGGCTAACGGCCGGCGGGGGCGACCCCAGGGAAAGTGCCACAGAGAACGAACCGCTTTCCGTAACCCGCAAGGGCGAGGCGAGTAAGGGTGAAAAGGTGCGGTAAGAGCGCACCGCGTCTCCGGCAACGGAGACGGCATGGCAAACCACACCGGGAGCAAAACCGAATAGGGACGGCAACGCAGTCAGTTCGCCCGGGCGAAAGCCCCGGCGATAACACTTCAGGGCGATGTCTTGCTCGCTGTCCGGGTAGGTTGCTTGAGGCCCCGTGCAAACGGGGTCCCAGAGGAATGGCCGTCACGTATCGTTCGGGCAACCGGACGGTGCCCTACAAAACCCGGCTTACAGGCCGGCTGATACTTTTTCGCGACAACGAGGGGTCCGGTGTACAACGCCGGGCCCCTCGCCAGTTTAAATGCTGTCATTCCGGGATTCCGGGTTCGCTCGGGCTTCGCCCTCGCGTCCCGGAATGACGCGCGCAATCAATGCGCGTCGCCGGTCGCCGCGTTCTTCGGCTTGTTGAGCAACAGCACCATGAAACTGAGGCCGATATAGAAGCACGACAGCAGGAAGAACGAATCGCCAAAGCCCATCACCGTGGCCTGGCGGTGAACGATCTGGTTGAGCTGCTTCAGTGCCATGAGGGGCGCGTCGCCCAGCCCCTGGAATTTCTGCGTGAAATTATTCAGCGTCTCGACCGCCATGGCGTTGCCCCAGGTCACCTTGTCGTGCAGCCGCGAGATGTGGAAATCGGTGCGGTGGTCGAGCGCGGTGTTGATGAGCGCCAGACCCAGCGCGCCGCCGAGATTGCGCGTCAGGTTGAACAGGCCCGAGGCATTCTTCAGCCGGTCCGGCGCCAGCGTGCCGAGCGCAATGTTGTTGACCGGCACCATCGCCAGCATCATGCCCATGCCGCGCAGGATCTGCGGCACCAGCAATTCGTAGAAATCATAGTCGCGGGTGACCCATGTCATCTGCCAGGTACCGGCCGCAAATAGCACGAGGCCGAGCGCGATCAGGTAGCGCAGATCGACCTTGGTCATCAGCCGGCCGACGATCGGCGCCATCACGAACATCGAAATGCCTGACACGAACATCGTCTCGCCGATCATCAACGCGCTGTAGCCGCGCACTTCGGCAAGGTAGCGCGGATAAATATAGGTCAGGCCGTACAGGCCGATGCCGATGCAGAACGAGAACAGCGAGCCGAGCGCGAAATTGCGATCGCTGAAAGCGCGGATATCGACGATCGGTTCGTGCGCCGTCAGAACCCGCCAGAAGAACAGCACGCAGGTCACGACGCAGATCACCGCGCAGATCAGGATCGAGGTGTCGCCGAACCAGTCATTGCGCGGGCCCTCTTCCAGCACATATTCCAGCGTGCCGAGAAAGCCCGCCATGAAGCCCAGACCCCACCAGTCGAAATGGTCGAGCAGCGCCAGATCGGGCTTGTCGAAATCGACCAGTGCCAGAACGCCCACGGTGATCCCGATGCCGGGCACGACGTTGACGAAGAACAGCCAGTGCCACGACATCAAGTCGGTAATGTAGCCGCCCACCGTGGGGCCGACGGTCGGCGCCAATGTCGCCACCAGCCCGATGATCGGCGCCACGATATGAAACTTCGAGCGCGGGAACACGGTATAGGCGGAGGCGAACACCGTCGGGATCATGCCGGCGCCGAGAAAGCCCTGGATCGCGCGCCATATGATCATCTGCTCGATCGACGAGGCGAAGCCGCACATCAGGGATGCAAAGGTGAAGCCGGCGGCCGAAATCGCAAACAGCATCCGCGTGCCCAAGGCGCGCGAAAGAAAGCCGGACAGCGGGATCGCGATCACTTCGGCGATCAGATAGGCGGTCTGCACCCACGACACTTCGCTGGACGACGCCGACAGGCCGGCCTGGATTTCCGACAGCGAGGCCGAGACGATCTGGATGTCCAGGATCGACATGAACATGCCGAACACCATGATCAAAAACGCGATCAGCCGCTTCGGCGGGATCCTGTCGGATGCGGCCGCGCCGGGAATGGCGCCAGGCGTCGCGGTGGTGGAGGCGGCCATGGTGGTCCTGACTACAATAACTCGTCACTTTCAGCGATGCTCTGACACCTCTCCCCGTTGGGGAGAGGTCGATGCCTGAGCGCAGCGAAGGCGTCGGGTGAGGGGACGCCGGCTGATCGATGGCGCTCGGCCCCCTCACCCGCCCGGCTACGCTGCGCTTCGCCGGACGACCTCTCCCCAACGGGGAGAGGTGAAAACCACTGCCATCCCGACGTAATCTACAAAAAGTCGAGTTGCTACTTCACCGCTTCGGCGCCGGGCTTGGTATTGATGCGGACGTAGACCGACATGCCGGCACGCAGCAGGTTTTCGCGGGCGACGTCAGCCGGCACCTTGAGGCGGACCGGGACGCGCTGCACGATCTTGGTGAAATTGCCGGTGGCGTTGTCCGGCGGCAGCAGCGTGAACACCGAGCCCGCGGCCGGCGCGAGGCTCTCGACGGTGCCTTCGATGGCGCGGCTGGAATCGGCGTCGAGCTCGATCGAGACCGGCTGGCCGGGCTTCAGGCGGCGCAGCTGCGTCTCCTTGAAATTGGCGTCGATGAAGACGTTGTCGAGCGGCACCACATTGGCGAGCCGCTGACCCACGGCAACGAAATCGCCGGTGTTAACGAGGCGGTTGGCGAAGATGCCCTCGACCGGCGCCTTGACCTCGGTGAAGGCGAGGTCGCGCTCGGCCTTGTCGAGCGAGCTCTGCAATTCGGCAAGCTGTGCGCGCGCCTCGGCCTGCTGCGCCTTGGTGACTTCGACATTGTCACGCGCAGCATCGACGGCGGCCTTCGCCGCCTGCACCGAGGCGGCGCTCTGGTCGCGCGAGGCCTGCGAGGTCTCGAAGATTGCTTTCGATGCAAAGCCGCGGGTGCTCAGCGCATCCTGACGCTCGAAATCGAGTTGCGAACGCTTCGACATCGCTTCCGCCGAAACAAGCTGCGCATTGGCCTGCTCGACCGAACTCTGCATCGCGATCACCTGACGCCCGATCCGCTCGACGGTGGCCTGCTGGGTGGCGATCTTGCGGCGCGCGGCCTCGACCGCGATGCGATAGTCGCCGTCGTCGATCTTGAACAGCACGTCGCCGGCTTTCACGCGGGTATTGTCACCCGGCACGATGCTGGCGATGTGGCCGGCGACGCGGGCCCCCATTGTGGAATTGTTGGCGCGGACATAGGCGTCATCGGTCGATACGATAAAGCGGCCGACCAGATAATAATTGATGCCCCAGACCACCGCGGCGACCGCCAGCAGGCCACCGACGCCGAGCAGGATGAATTTCTTCTTGCCGGACTTCGGCGCTGCCGCCGGATGGACTTGCGCGGCAGGCGCTTCCGGGGCGCGCTCGGCAGCGGGAAAATCTGCGGGACCGCGCGCGGCGTCATCCGGCGACGCATACGCCTCGGCGGAAGCCGACACGACGTGCACGGGCGCGTTGGAGGCAGCATCCGGCTCGGGACGAAGTCGTGCAGCCTGGTCGCGCGGTCCGGCCATCGAGGCCTCCTGAAAAGGGTCATCGGAAAGCCGCCCGCCAAGGCCGTTTCCCGCTTGCTGACCTCCAAATTATATTGACCGAACGGTTCGGTCAAGCTAGATTGCTCACGGAAGCAGGTGACTTTCGACAAGGTTTCGAAAACGTGATCGCTGCATCAATCTGGTAGCAGGCTCAGTATGTCCGATTTGCAGCACGCCACCCTCTCGATCGTCGGCGAAGAAGACAGCGCCAAGCGCCGCCAGATTCTGGACGGCGCGCGGGCCGTGTTCATGAATCTCGGCTTCGACGGCGCCAGCATGGGCGAGATCGCCCGCGCCGCAGGCGTCTCGAAAGGCACGCTCTATGTCTATTTTACCGACAAGTCCGCGCTGTTCGAGGCGATCGTCGCGCAGGAAGTGCTCGAACAGGGCAAGATCGCGTTCAACTTCGATCCCGCGCGCGACACCGAAACCACGCTGCTGGAATTCGGCACCGCCTATATCCAGTTGCTGTGTCGCCCCGGCGGCGGCTCCTCGACGCGCACCGTGATGGCCATCGCCGAGCGGATGCCGGAAGTCGGCCAGCGCTTCTACAACAACGTGGTCGCGCTGACGATCGGCCGCCTGGCCAGCTATCTCGAGGCGCGGGTGGCCGCGGGTGACCTCGCGATCGAGGACTGCTCGCTCGCGGCGTCGCAGTTCATGATGTGCTGCCAATCTTCGCTGTTCATGCCGTTCATCTTCCAGGCGGCGCCGGCGCCGTCGCCCGAGCAGATTGCAACAGTGGTGAGCAGCGCCGTGCGGATGTTCCTGGCGGCCTATCGCCGGGCGAACTGACTACTCGTTCTTGTAATCTTCCGCGTCGTCATAGGCCGCCTTGCGGCCGGACGGTTTTGCGCCGCGGCCTCCGATCGATCCCGTGACCGACGTGTCGCGCCCGGAATAGGTGCTGCGCGGCATGGCGCGCGAGGCGATCTCCTCGCCGGACACGGCGGCCGGCTGACAGACGATACGGCGCGATTTGCGGCGCATCAGGTCGACATGGATGTGGTCGTAGTGAAACACGTTGGAGCCCGGCGCCAGCACGGTGTTGAACACCTGGCACGCCGCACCCTGCACGTCGCGCAGGAAGCCCTGCTCTTCCGGCAGGCCCTTCCAGCCGCCCTTGACGGTGATCTTGCGACCATCGGCGAGCGTGAAGGACGCGATATCCAGCGCGTTGCCGAAGGCGTGCTCGGAAATATGCGCTTTGGAACTGCCGTTCATGCCGCGGCACGAATAGGCCGATATCTGTTTGATCTCGACGACGCGTGCGCCGAACCAGCGTTGCGCCGCGGGCTGCACCGCCTCCGCCAGCCACTTGTCGAGCGCCGACACGATCGGACAGGCCAGTGTCGCCACCGGCTTCAGCGCCACCGGGCCGACGGCGCCGGTGACATTGCCGGGACCTGGGCCGAGCCGCGGCTGTTCATAGGCTTGCAGCGGCGGCGACTGCACACCGGAGCCGTAGCGGCCATAGAGCGGGCGACGCTGGGTCGATGCCGGCTCGGGCGCCGGCTCCGAGGGCAGTTCGACCTCGTCCGGCTCGGCCACGCCCGGCGCATTCAGCGAGATCGGGCCGTTCGACGCCGCGCCATAGCCGGACGGCGGCTGCGCAGCGGCGGCCGGATAGGAGTTCGGATAGTTGCTGGCCGGGTAGGAATTCCCGGCCCGCTCCACCGGCTGTGGCTGCACCGGCCAGCGCGGCTGGTTGCCGGCATTGCCGACGCTGCCGGGCGGGCGCAGACTTTCATTGGCAAAGCCGAAGCTGCTGTTGCTGTCGCCGAGGGCTGCTACTTTCAGCGGAAATTCGGCGCCGCAAACCCCCGGTCCGGAAATCGGGTCGATCCGAACGAGATCGGCCCCCTCTCTCACGGCTCCGGATTTCAGACATGCGACTTCTGCCTCGGCACGCCAGGGTTCGCGCTCTTCGGTCTGGAACAGACCGCGACCACAACCCGCAAGCGATACAAGGACGACGGAGCCGACGAGATACAAACGAATTCCGCGCGTCATCCCGTCAATATTGAGGAAATGCCTTAAGGACTCTTCAACGTCCGGAATTCGCGCCTAATTCGCCAAGCCGGCTTGGGCAGGTTCTCGCCCCACGGAGGTTGCCCGCCGATAGACCGATTGACAGCACCGACCGCCCATGGGCCTCATGCGGCAACTCGACCGTGGCCGGCACGACTCGGCGCAGCATTCTGGGAAAACGTCCATGCGAAAGATGATCGCCGCAACCCTTGGCGCCGCTCTGTCGGCTGCCCTCCTGCTGGCCCAGCCGGTCGCAGCCCAGACCCCGATCAAGATCATGGTCGGCGGCATTGACAAGCAGATCTATCTGCCTGCCAAGCTCGCCGCCCAGCTCGGCTTCTTCAAGGAACAGGGCCTCGACGTCGAACTGTTCAACTCCACCTCCGGCTCGCAAGCCGCGACCGCGCTGCTGGCGCGCGAGGTGCAGGGCGTGGTCGGATTTTACGACCACACCATCGACCTGCAGTCGAAGGGCAAGTTCATAACCTCGGTGGTACAGTTCGCGGTGGCGCCGGGCGAAGTTGTGCTGGTCAAGTCTGCCGATGCCGAGAAGCTCAAGGACCCCGCCAACTGGAAGGGCCAGGCACTCGGTGTGACCGGACTCGGCTCGGCCACCGACTTCCTGACCCGCGCGCTGGCCGCCAAGGCCGGACTGAAGGTGCAGGACTATTCGCTGGTGCCGGTCGGCGCCGGCGACACGTTCCTGGCCTCGATGCAGCAGGGCAAGATTGTCTCCGGCATGACCACCGAACCGACGGTGGCGCGCGCGGTGAAGAACGGCACGGCCAAGGTCGGCATCGACCTGCGCACCCCGGAAGCCACCCGCGCGGCGCTCGGCGGCGACTATCCGGCCGCCTGCCTGTATATGGACCGCGCCTGGATGGAGGCCAACAAGGAGACCGCGCAGAAGGTGGTCAACGTCATGGTCAAGACACTCAAGTGGATGCACAGCCACTCGCCGGAAGAAATCGCAGCCCAGATGCCGAAGGACTACTATGCCGGCGAACTCGACCTCTACATTCAGGGCCTGCGCGAAGGCCGCGCACAGTATTCTCCGGACGGCATGATGCCCGCCGGTGCCCCGGAATCGGTTTTGAAGGTGCTGACCAGCTTCTCGCCCAACCTGCAGGGCAAGACCATCGACCTCGCCAAGACCTACACCACGGATTTCGTCACCAAGGCCAACGCGACGCAGTGAGGGACTCGTCGTTCAGGGGCGCGAGCGGCGAGAGCCGACCGCGAACCCGGAATGACACCCTTGGTTTCCCCGTTCGCAATCGAGAAATTTCGCATGACCCCCTCTCCGTCCGCCATCGAGCTCAAACACGTCGCCCGGCGCTTCGTCACACCGTCGGGCGAATTGCTGTCGGCGCTGGAAGACTTCGACCTCACGATCGCGCCCGGCGAATTCATGGCCATCGTCGGCCCCACCGGTTGCGGCAAGTCGACCACGCTGGGGCTGATCGCAGGCCTGGCCAGGCCGCAGGCCGGCGAAGTGACCCTGTTCGACAAGAAAGTCTCCGGCGTCGATCGCCGCGTCGGTTTCGTGTTCCAGCAGGACGCAGTGTTTCCGTGGCGCGACGTGCTGCATAATGTGATGGCGGGGCCGCTGTTCCGCGGCATTGCCAAAGACAAGGCGGAAGCCGAGGCGCGCGACTGGATCATCCGCGTCGGCCTCAAGGGCTTCGAGGGGCACCACCCGCACCAGCTATCCGGCGGCATGCGCAAGCGTGTGGCGCTGGCGCAGACCTTCATCAATAATCCGCAGGTGCTGCTGATGGACGAGCCGTTCTCTGCGCTCGACGTGCAGACCCGCGAATTGATGCAGGAGGAATTGCTGCAGCTGTGGGCGCAGGCGAAATCCGCGGTGCTGTTTGTCACCCACGACCTCGACGAAGCCATCCTGCTCGCCGACCGCGTCGCGGTGCTGACCACGCGCCCTGCACGCGTCAAGTCGGTGCACACCATCGACCTGCCGCGCCCGCGCGACGTCGCGACCCTGCGCTACGACGAGCGCTTCATCGCTATCGCGCGAAAGATCAACGACGACCTGCGCGAAGAAGTGTTGCGAGCGAGGGCGGGACACTAACGTGTCCGGGGAAACTGACATGACCGAGTCCAGCATCATCACATCCCTGCCCGCCGACCCCAAGCTCGAAACCGCGCTGCAGCGGATGCGCCGGCACGACCGGCTGGTGCTGGCGCTGCGGCTCGCCGTCCTCGTCTTCCTGATCGGCGGCTGGGAACTCGGCGTGCGCACCGGGCTGATCGACCCGTTCTTCTTCGGCCAGCCCACCGGCATCGTCGTCAAGCTGATCGACTGGTTCCAGAACGGCACCTCGATCGGGCCTTTGTGGAAGCAGATCTGGGTGACCATCTACGAGGCCGGCGCCGGCTTTCTGATCGGCGCGGCAATGGGCATTTTCTTCGGCATCGCGCTCGGCCGCAACCAACTCCTGTCCGACGTGTTCTCGATCTACATCAAGGTCGCCAATTCGATCCCGCGCGTGGTGCTGGGCTCGATCTTCATCGTCGCCCTCGGCCTCGGCGCGGCGTCTAAAATCGCGCTGGCCGTGGTGATGGTGTTCTTCGTGGTATTCGCCAATGCTTTTCAGGGCGTGCGCGAGGCCGACAAGAACCTGATCGCCAATGCGCGAATTCTCGGGGCGTCCGACTGGCAAATGACCCGATCGGTGGTGATTCCTTCGGCGCTCTCCTGGATCCTCGCCAGCCTGCATGTAAGCTTCGGCTTCGCGCTGGTCGGCGCCATCGTCGGCGAGTTTCTCGGTGCGCGCGAGGGCATGGGCCTGCTGATCGCCACCGCGCAGGGATCGTTCGATTCAAACGGCGTGTTTGCCGCCATGATCGTCATCGCCGTGGTGGCGCTTGTTGCCGAGTGGATACTGACCATGCTTGAGAACCGGCTGCTGACCTGGCGGCCGGATGCAACGATCCACGAGTGATCGCCTGCTCGTCCTCTGTTTTTCCAAGCAAGGCCTCAAAGTCACTCTCCGCACGGAATATGCGGTCACGCGCTTGCTGGTTTTCCTGACTGCCATTTAGCGTAAGCGAGGTCCTGTCACACGAAACCCAGGGCGCCTCGTTTCCGAACTCGACCTCCCGTCGGGCGCGACGACATCGCCACGAAACAGTTCTCCCGGGCAACGAAACCATTTAGCGCCCTTCGCGCCAACTTCCTGAAACCTCCGCTTTGTACTGATCACGCCAACGAGACGCCGAACCGGCGCTCACAGAGGCGCTCAAACGGAGACACACCATGACCACCTTCGCTGAATTTTCGCTGACCAGCCGCCGCACCGCCG
The DNA here is from genome assembly GCF_007018645.1 of Tardiphaga sp. vice154. Lineage (NCBI taxonomy): Bacteria > Pseudomonadati > Pseudomonadota > Alphaproteobacteria > Hyphomicrobiales > Nitrobacteraceae > Tardiphaga > Tardiphaga sp. vice154. Next base: position 1,980,752 of record NZ_CP041399.1, on the reverse strand, counting down.
CAGTTCTTGGCGCGCTCGCCATCGGCACGCTGGCCTTCACCCCCGCGCAGGCCGCGCCGCTGCCGCTGTTTCCGTTCTTCATGACGCCGCCCGCGCAGTGGCAGCCCGCGCCGCAGGCACCGACCTATCAGACACCGCAGGCCGAGGACGACAGCGTGGCGGTCGCACAGCCGGCGCGATTCCGCCGCCAGATCGTCACTTACGCCACCCGCGAGGCGCCCGGCACCATCATCATCGATACGCCGAACACCTATCTGTATTACGTGCTCGGCAACGGTCAGGCGATGCGCTACGGCATCGGGGTGGGCCGCGACGGCTTCACCTGGTCCGGCGTGCAGACCGTCACGAAGAAGGCCGAGTGGCCGGCCTGGACGCCGCCGCCGGAAATGATCGCGCGCCAGCCCTATCTGCCGCGACACATGGCCGGTGGTCCCGGCAATCCGCTCGGCGCCCGCGCGATGTATCTCGGCGGCACCATCTATCGCATTCACGGCACCAACATGCCGGAGACGATCGGCACCCAGGTGTCGTCCGGCTGCATCCGGCTCACCAACCAGGACGTCTCGGACCTGTATTCCCGGGTGAACGTCGGCACCAAGGTAATCGTGCTGCCGATGGATCGCCGCGCCGACAATGCGGCAGGCAAGCGGGGCTGATGGACGAAGTTGCTCACGACGCACTTCGTGCAGTAACAATTGCACACATTCCAGCAGCCAAACAGGCGCCCCGCGCCATGCGTGGGGCGCTTTGCCGCCGCACTGCATTGCTGTAGTCTCCCGCGATATTCAGCGGGGAATTGATGCGCCTTAGAACTATTGTCATTGCGGTCGTGCTGGTGGGCGTTTCTTTCGTCGCCGCCCTCAAGGTCATGGACTATCTCTCGCCGCGCGGCGCCGGGCCGGCGCCGGTACTGGTGCAGATGCCGCCGCTGCCGGCGGCGCCGCGCATCTCGAGCATCATCGCGCCCGTCGCCATCACCCTGAATGCCATCCGTGACGCCGCCGAAAAGGGCGCACCGCGCAATTTTGCGGGCGATGCGCCTAATCCGGTGCCGCAGATCCTGCAGAATGCCGAGATCAAATGGAGCGCGGCGCGCGGACCGATAGGTGCTACCGGGGCCGCCGATACGCTGACGCTGGCGACGCCGCTGAACGGCACGCTCAACGTCACGGGCGCCCTGTCGTCCAATGTACGCGATCAGCTCGGCGGCGCGCTCGGCAATCTGCTCGGCGGCAATGTCGCCAAGCAGCTCGGCAGCATCAATATCAAGAACCTCAACGCCAATGCCGAGATCCGCGGCAATGTGGTGCTGACCGCCCGTCCGCAGCTCACCGCCAACTGGCGCGTCGAGCCCGGCCTCGCCGCTCAGGTCAATCTCGGCGACACCAGCGTGACGATGGCCGGCGCACGCCTGAGCGTGCCGGCGCAGGTCAAACCTATGATCGACAAGACCGTCAACGAGCAGATCGCCGCCGTGCAGGCCCGGCTGCGCAACGATCCCGCGCTCGAACAGAACGCGCGGCGCGAATGGGCCAAACTGTGCCGGTCGATCCCGCTGCAGGGTGCCAGCGCCTTGCAGGGCCTGTTTCTGGAAATGAAGCCGGTTCGCGCCGTCGCCGCACAGCCGCGCGTCGATGCGAGCAACGTCACGCTGACGCTGGGCGTCGAAGCCGAGACCCGGGTGACGGCGAGCCAGACGACACCGGAGTGCCCGTTCCCCGCGACGCTGGCTATCGTGCCGCCCGGCCCCGGTAAACTCAGCATCGCCGTGCCGGTCGACATGCCGTTCACCGAGATCAACAAGATCATCGAGACGCAACTCGTCGGCCGCAGCTTCCCGGAAGACGGCTCCGGCGCGGTCGGGATAACCGTGAAAAAGGCGAATGTGCAGGCGTCGGGCGACCGGCTGCTGATCTCACTGCTGGTCAGTGCAAAAGAGAAGAAGAGCTGGTTCGGTCTCGGCGCCGAAGCCACCGTGCACATCTGGGGCAAACCGGCGCTCGATCAGGCGACGCAGGTGCTGAAGCTGACCAATACCGAACTGGCGGTGGAGTCGGAAGCAGCGTTTGGCCTGCTCGGCTCGGCCGCCCGCGCGGCCATGCCGCTACTGCAGGACGCGCTGGCGGAACGCGCGACGATCGACCTGAAGCCGTTCGCCAGCAATGCGCAAAAGAGAATCGCATCCGTGATTGCCGACTTCCAGCAGAACGCCAACGGCATCCGCGTCGGCGCCGAGATTACCAGCCTGCGGCTGGCCGGCATCTCATTCGATTCCAGGACGCTGCGGGTGATTGCGGAAGCGGACGGCGCCATCAACGTCGCGGTAACGGCGCTGCCGGCATTGTAGCCCGGATGACAATCCGGGACCGGCCTGTCGTAAATCGGGTCCCCGGATTTCGTCGCCGCGCCGCAGGCGCGACAACTTCATCCGGGCTACTCAATCGCAAAGACCGCGCCCGTTGCCGGACGCGCTCTCGCTTGACGATATCGGCGAGCGTTAGTTCGTCGCATATTTGAACGCGGACATCGCCTTGAGCTGGTCCTTGGTGGCGCTCAGCACGGCATGGTCGGGATACCACGGATTGGGCTTTGCCGCCGTCGCAGTCGTCGCCGAGCCCGTTGTGGTCGCGGTGGCTGCGCCAGTTGTCGTGGTCGTAGCGGACTTGTTCATGCCACCGGTGGCCGTCGCAGCGGTGGTATTGACGACCGGCTCATTGACAAACTTGATCTTGTCGAACGGCACGGCGACCAGTTGCTCGCCAACGCCGAGGAAGCCGCCGACGCCGATGACAACGGCCTTGATGTTACCGCTCTTGTCGGTGAGCAGATCGTTGATCGAGCCGAGGCTCTCATTGCCGTCATTGTAGACGTTGAGGCCGACGACCTTCGAGGTACGCCAATTGCCGTTGTAGCTGGAGTCAGAAGCCGTAACGGCGGCGACAGGTGCCGTCGTGGTCGGTGCTGCGCTCTGCGCGAAAGCGGCCGACGCCAGCAGGGCCGATCCCAGCAGTCCAGCCGTCATATATTTCGTGAACATATGTTCCTCCTGTTTGAGTTTGCCCATGTGAAACGCCGGGCCGGCACGGCCGTTCCAGTTCCATCGCCAGATTTACCAAGCAGGATGCTTTAAACGGTGCAGTCGCCGCGCCAAGCGAGGTGTGGTGCTGCAACTGCACTGCGCTACCGGGAGAAACGCCGCCAGTTCCGGACGCGGAAGTGGCGGCGACCACGCGGCGTCAATTAATTCAGCTCGTATAATTGATCAGCAGCGCAGAGAAGGATGACTTGCTGGTCGCCGAGGCGCTATTGCCGGTCGCGCTATACGAACCGGCTGATGTTGCGGCCAACGACTCCTGCAATGTCTCGAGCAGTTTTTGCAGCGCCGTTTCGGGATCGGTCGTCGTAGCGGTGGCGTCGGTCGCGTCGGTGCTGGAATTGTCCGCCGGCGGCGGACCCGGCGGCGGGCCGCCTGCTCCGCCGGGACCTCCGGCGAACGCAGCCTTGAACACGCCCTGCAATTCGGTCGCCTGATCCGACGTCAGCTTGCCGCTGGCGACCTGAGCGTCGATCAGGTCGTCGATCGCCGTCTTGAGATCGGCCGGCTTCGATGCCGCGCCGCCCGATTGGCTCGAAGCGTCGCTCTTCAAAGATTTGTCGATCTCGGCGAGCGCCGACGACAGCGCGTCGGAATCCGTTGCGTTGACTTTTCCGGAGGTGAGTTCGGCCTGCAGCTCCTGCTGCAGTTTCTGTAGTGGCGTCAGATAGGCGCTGCTGCTTGAGGCGGAGATCGGGGTCATGCTAGGCTCCAGTGGCTTGGACAACACCGGCACCCTGTCGCCCGCATGGTTAATCAAGCCTTGTTGTGGCCCCACCGACATGTTGCCTGCTGTTGCAGAAGCCGCTTCAGCAACATGACGAAACAAAAATCTTCAGCACGCGCCTGAAAACACGGCCAAAAGAGTCCGCATGGCATCCTCCCCGAATATTCTGGTCGTCGAAGACGACCGCGAAACCCGTACGCTGATCGCAAAGTATCTGCGCACCAACTCATGCAATGTCACGACCGCGGCCGATGGCCGCGAGATGGACAAGGCCATGGCGGACCACCGGGTCGATCTGTTGATCCTGGACGTCATGCTGCCGGGCGAAGACGGCCTGACGCTGTGCCGCCGCGTCCGCGCCCAGTCCCAGGTGCCGATCATCATGCTGACGGCGCGCGGCGAAGACGTCGATAGAATTCTGGGCCTCGAAATGGGCGCCGACGATTACCTGCCCAAGCCGTTCAACCCGCGCGAATTGCTGGCGCGCATCAATGCCGTGCTGCGGCGGCAGGCGTCGGCGCTCAACGCCAGCGCGATGCCGCATGCGACCGCGCTGGCATTCGCGGGCTGGCAGATCGACTTCCGGCTGCGCGAGCTGCGCAACCCCGGCGGCGCCCGCGTGGCCATGACCTCGGCCGAATTCGACCTTCTGCGCACGTTCTGCGAGCGCCCGGGCCGCGTGCTGTCGCGCGACAGCCTGCTGGACCTGACGCAGGGCCGCAACGCCGGCTCGTTCGAACGCAGCATCGACGTGCTGGTCAGCCGCATCCGCCGCAAGATCGAGGTCGATCCGCAGGAGGCGACCCTGATCAAGACCGTGCGCTCCGGCGGTTACATGTTCACCCCGGAAGTCGAGGCAATCGCCACAGCCGCCGCGCATTGAGATGAAGCGGTTCGACATCCTCAACCTGAAGCGGATCAGCGGCCAGATCGCCGCGCTGGTCGTGGTGTCGATCGTCGCCATCCATGTCATCGCCACGGCGACCTTTCTGCTGCTGCGTCCCGACCTGAACGATCCGGGTTTTGATCGCGGCACAAGTGAATTGACGGCGCTGATCCGGCTGGTGGCGGCAACACCGCTGCCGGAGCGCACAGCCATGCTGTCTCGCATGCAGCCTACCTTTCCGCAGTTTGATATCAAGGCGATCGCCGCCGGGACCACGATGACGCCCGACCATGATGTCTCCTACCCGCGGCGCACGCTGCGCGGAATGTTTGGCAGCGACACCCGGCTATTCACGCTGGCCGGCGAACCGCGCGACCGGATCACAATCGCGCTGCCCGATGGCGCTTTGCTGTCCGTCAAGATAGAGCCGGAGCGGCGACAGCGCCCGTTCTGGAGCGGCCCGTTGCTTGCCACGCTGTTGTTCATCATCATCAGCCTGACCCTGCTCGGCCTGTGGGCCGCGCGCGCCCTGGCCGCGCCTCTGTCATCCTTTGCGCAGGCGGCAGAAGATTTCAGCCTGGACGGGGCCGCCGAGCCGCTGCCGGAGCGCGGACCGGAAGAAATCCGCTCGGTGGCGCGTGCGCTAAACCGGATGCGCGCGCGCATCTCGACGCTGATCGACGACCGCACCAAGATGCTCGCCGCGATCAGCCACGATTTGCGCACGCCGATCACCCGGCTGCGGCTGCGCTCCGAATTCATCGAGGATGATGGCCACCGCCAGCACATGCTGCGCGACCTCGACCAGATGCGGGCGATGCTGGAGGCGGTATTGTCGTTCCTGCGCAATGACCGCAAGCTGGAAGCGCTGACGCTGACCGATATCGCGACCACGCTGCAACTGATCGCCGACCAGTTCGCCGACGTCGGTCATGCGGTCAGCTATGACGGCCCGCCGCATGCGATGGCGATGGCGCGGCCGGACGATCTGCACCGTGCGGTGACCAACCTCGTCGAGAACGCGATCAAGTTCGGAGCCGAGGCCCGCATCAGCCTGGCGATCTCGCCAACCTGCGCGACGATCGAGGTCGCGGACGACGGCCCCGGCATCACCGACGCGCAGAAGAATGCGATGCTGCAGCCCTTCGTGCGCGGCGATAACGCCCGCAACATGGACCATGAAGCCTCGGGCTTCGGCCTCGGCCTTTCGATCGCCCGTGCGATCGTGGTCGCCCATGGCGGTGAGATCACGCTGCACGACCGCCAGCCGAACGGCCTGATCGTGCGCATCACGCTGCCGGTAAAGGAAGCGAAGGCGGCGTAGCTCTCACTTCTTGTCGACGTTCACCACCGGCTCGACGCTATGCACCGCACCTGCCTTGCGCAAATGAATCGTCGCGATATCGTCGGAATACACTTTCTGCCAGCCATCCAGATGATCCAGCAGTTTGGTCGCCGCACTCTGCGTGCGCAGCAGGGTCGCCTCGATGTCGTGGTCGCGCAATAGCCGGAACAGGTTATCCGGCTCCGAAAGGCCGCTGGCGTTGTTGTGGTCGACCATCCGTTTCTCGCCGAACAGTTCGGTGCGGCCGTCGATGAAGGTCGGCACGCCGCGCCAGATCAGGTAGCCGCCGAAATCATAATCGTTGAACACGCGCGCAAGGTTGTGCTTCTTGAGCTCGGTGACGGCGGCGGCCGGCGAGCTGCGGTCATACGGCGCATAATTTTGTATCGATGCGATGATGAACGTCAGCAGGCCGATCGCGACCCCGGCAAACAGCAGGCGGCGCGGCGCTGCAGGCTCCGCAGCCGACCCGCGCCCTACCCGCTCGCCGAGCGGTTTGGCCAGCACGAGCGGCGCCAGCAGGGCCAGCACTTCGGCATTTCGGACATGGCTGAGCGCCATGAAGACGAAGCCGAGCACCAGCACGATCCGCATCGGCGGCAGCGTGACGCCGCGCCACAGCACCAGCGCAAAGCCTGCCAGCACGGTCAGCTCGAGCGGGCCCGGATGGCCGAAATCGGCCGCGCGCCATTCACCGATCATCGCCAGCGCGGCGCCGAGATTGAGGATGCGCCGCGCCGCCAGCAGCGAGTCCCAGCCATAGGGCGTGAGACAACAGGCAGCGCAGGCGGCGACGCCGAACAGCACCCAGCGCAGCAGCAGCGCCTTCTGCAGGCGGGCCTCCGCGTGAACGATCGCATCGATGCCCAATGGGGCAATCAACGCCAGGCCGAGCACGAAGCCGCCATGCAGATTGGCCCACAGCGCGATCAGCGGCAGCAAGGCGAGGGACGGCGCGCCGCGGCGGTCCATTGCCGCCACCAGCCCGCCGACGAAGGCCACCATCACCGGCATCGCCAGCACATGCGGCCGCGCCAGGAGATGGTCCAGCATCAAGGCCAGCGCCACCATGACGAAGATCAGCGTCGTGCTCTCGACAAGGCGTTGGTGGAGAAAATGGGTGAGCAGCGCGAAGGTGGCCGCAACCGCCGTCGCCGTAAGCACGACCGGACCGGTCCAGCCGAACGCGCCATAGGCTCCGGCGAACAGCACCTGCGACAGCCATTGCGTCGAGACCCACGGCTGGCCGCGCATCGTGAAGGAATACAGATCGATGGTGGGCACCGCGCGGTGGTCGAGAATCGATTGCCCGACACTGATCTGCCAATAGGTGTCGGGATCGTTGAGCAACTGGCTGCCGGCCAACAGCGCCAGCGCATAGACCCCGAGGCCGACCCATAGCGGCAACCGCCCGGGACGGGCTTCTGCAACGGCATGAGGGACGGCGATCGTCATGGCGGCCTTGGGCGGTGCAAGCGGGATCGGACCGGCAGCGAACCACGGCAGGCATAATTTCAGGTAAATGGAACCCAATTCATTGCCACATTATGGAGTCATTCGCGCCATAAACGGCCAGTCCAGGACATCGACACCAGGCCGCTGGCCGGTTGCCGATTGCTAGATCTCGAGGCCGATTGATGCGCAGTATCGTTGCCCTGGCGGGGCTCATCGCCGTAACGCTGGTTCCGCAGTCCGCGAAAGCGCAGCAGCGCAGTGCCTATGAGGCGATGGTCGCCACTCACGCCAAAGCCAATGGCGTGCCGGAAGACCTGGTGCACCGGGTCATCGTGCGCGAGAGCAAATATCATCCCTCGCTGATCGGCCGCGGTGGCACCATCGGCCTGATGCAGATCAAGCTCGGCACCGCGCGCGGGCTCGGCTACACCGGCACCGACGAAGGGCTGCGCGATCCCGAGACCAATCTCACTTACGCCGTGAAATATCTGGCCGGCGCCTTTCGCGCGGCCAATGGCGATCATAACCGCGCCGTGTCGTATTATGCCGGCGGCTATTATTATGCCGCCAAGCGCCAGCGCGGCAAGACCGGGCCGTTCCTGGCGATCCCGCGGCTCGACGAGTTGACCAGCGCCAGTGCCAGCGCGCAGGTTCCGACGCCCTAATCGGTGCAGGAGCCGCCGGCCCGCGTTGACACCCGCGCCCATCGGCTTACATTAGAGGCGTTCCGAGGGGAGCTCCGACGAGGAGCTGAGATACCGCAAGCTCGCAACTGCATTCGGCAGGGACGTGCGAGACCGCGGTGACCCTTTGAACCTGATCCGGGTCATGCCGGCGAAGGGACAGGGATGTTGCAGAACTCGCAAGTGGCGCGTGGGGAATCCCCCATCGCAGTGATTGGCGCCGGCATTGCCGGCGCATGGCAGGCGTTGACCTTCGCCAAAGCCGGCCACCAGGTGACGCTGCACGAACGCAGCGGCCCCGAAATGCTCGACGCCACCAGCCATTGGGCCGGCGGCATGCTGGCGCCATGGTGCGAGGCCGAGGTCTCCGAACCCGTGGTCTCCCGACTCGGCATTCGCGCGCTGGATCTGTGGCGGCAGGCTTTGCCCGACGCGCAGTTCAACGGCTCCTTGGTGGTCGCGCATGCCCGCGACCGCGCCGACTATGATCGCTTCGCGAAGATGACCTCCGGCCACACCAGGCTCGATGCCGCAGCACTGGCCGAGCTCGAGCCGTCGCTGGACGGCCGCTACCGCGACGCGCTGTTCTATCCCGACGAAGGCCATGTCGAGCCGCGCCGCGCGCTGCCGCAATTGCATGCGCAGATTGAAGCCTTGGGCGGCACGATCAAATTCAATAGCGAACAGCATCCGGAAGACCTGCCGGGCACCGTGATCGACTGCCGCGGCATTTTTGCGCGCGACCGCCAGCCGGCGCTGCGCGGCGTCAAGGGCGAGATCATCCTGATCGAGACCGACGAAGTGCAGCTGTCGCGCCCGGTCCGGCTGATGCATCCGCGCTGGCCGCTTTATGTGATTCCGCGCGCCAATCATTGCTTCATGCTCGGCGCCACCTCGATTGAAGCCGAGGACAACGGCGTCAGCGTGCGCTCGGCGCTGGAGCTGCTGGGCGCCGCCTATGCCGTGCACCCGGCCTTTGCCGAAGCCCGCATTCTCGAAATCGGCTCCGGGCTGCGGCCGGCCTTCCCCGACAATTTACCGCGCATCGTCATCGACGGCGATCGCATCGAAGTGAATGGACTCTATCGCCACGGCTTCCTGCTGGCGCCGGCGTTGGCCGAGCTGACGCTGGCCTATGTCGCGCGTGGCGAAATCGACAATGAGGTGATGCAATGCGCGTAACGGTCAACGGCGAAGTGCGCGACATCACCGCCTCGCATGTCGATGCGCTTCTGTCGGAGCTGGACTATGAGGGCACGCATTTTGCGATCGCGCTGAATTACGACGTGCTGCCGCGCAGCGCCTGGGCGACGACGCCGCTGAACAGCGGCGACCAGATCGAGATCATTTCTCCGCGGCAGGGAGGTTGAGGATGCTGGACCCCCTCCCCCTGTTATTTCAAATCCAGCCCGAACGATCCGACGACCTAAGGTCACGACCATGTTGAATCTCTACGGCAAGGAATTCACCTCCCGCCTGATGATCGGCTCGGCGCTGTATCCGTCGCCGGCGATCATGCAGCAGACCATCCAGGCCTCCGGCGCACAGATCGTCACGGTGTCGCTGCGCCGCGAGACCGCGGGCGGCAAGACAGGCGATGCGTTCTGGTCCCTGATCCGCGAACTCAACGTCTCCATCCTGCCCAACACCGCCGGCTGCCGCACCGTGCGCGATGCGGTGACCACCGCAAAACTGTCCCGCGAATTGTTCGACACACCCTGGATCAAGCTCGAAGTGATCGCCGACAACGACACGCTGCAGCCCGACGTGGTCGGCACCGTCGAGGCCGCAGCGATCCTGATGAAGGACGGCTTCGAAGTGTTCGCCTATTGCACCGAGGATCTGAGCGCCGCGATGCGGCTGGTCGATGCCGGCGTGAAGGTGATCATGCCGTGGGCGGCACCGATCGGTTCGGCGCGCGGCATCACCAACCGCAACGCGCTGCAATTGCTGCGCGACCGCCTGCCGGATGCCACGCTGGTGGTCGATGCGGGTCTCGGCGCGCCGTCCCACGCCGCCGAAGCGATGGAGCTCGGCTATGACGCCGTGCTGCTCAACACCGCGATCGCCAAGGCCGCCGATCCCGTCGCGATGGGCCGCGCGTTCCGGCTCGGCGTCGAGGCCGGGCGCACCGGCTATGAGGCCGGCCTGATGGGCCCGCGCGATTTCGCCTCTCCCTCCACTCCAGTCATCGGGACCCCGTTCTGGCATGCCGTATCCTGACCGCTTCTATCCCGTCGTCGACACCGTGGCCTGGGTCAAGCGCCTGACGGCGCTCGGCGTCGGCACCGTGCAGCTCCGCGCCAAGGACCTCGACGACGCCGCCGCCACGGCGCTGTTTCGCGAGGCGCTGGCGGTGACCGCGGGCACCGCGACGAAGCTTGTGGTCAACGACTACTGGCGCGTCGCGATCGACCTCGGCGCCAAGCATCTGCATCTCGGCCAGGAAGACCTCGCCGAAGCCGACGTCGGAGCGATCCGCAAGGCCGGGCTGACGCTTGGTCTCTCGACGCATGACGACGAGGAGTTGGAAACCGCGCTGCGTGCGCAGCCCGACTACATCGCGCTCGGCCCGATCTTTCCGACCACGCTGAAATCGATGCGCTTCGCGCCGCAGGGCATACCGAAACTCACGGTGTGGAAGAAGCGCATCGGCGCCCTCCCGCTGGTCGCGATCGGCGGCATCAAGCTCGAACAGGCCGCGGAAATCTTTGCCGCCGGCGCGGATAGCATCGCCGTCGTCAGCGACGTCACGCAGAACGCCGATCCCGATACGCGCGTCAAGAACTGGCTCGGCGCGTCCGCCGAAGCCGCCGCTTAAATCAAGAACGATAACGGAGGATACCCCATGAACATACGCTCCAATCCCGACACCACCCGCCCCGCCGTCACCACCGGCCCGCTGCCGTCGTCGAGAAAGGTCTATGCGATCCCGGAAAGCGCGCCCGATTTGCGCGTGCCGATCCGCGAGATCATTCTGTCCCCGGGCGCCGGCGAGCCGGACCTGCCGGTCTATGACACCTCCGGCCCCTATACCGATCCGAACGTCGTCATCGACGTCAATGCCGGCCTGCCCCGCCCGCGCGCCAAATGGGTGATGGAGCGCGGCGGCGTCGAGGAATATCAGGGCCGCGACGTCAAGCCGGAAGACAACGGCAATGTCGGCGCAGCACATGCCGCAAAGTCCTTCACCGCCTATCACAAGCCGATGCGCGGCGTGGGCGATGCGATGATCACGCAGTATGAGTTCGCGCGCGCGGGCATCATCACCAAGGAGATGATCTACGTCGCCGAGCGCGAGAATCTCGGCCGCAAGGTGCAGCTCGAACGCGCCGAAGCCGCATTGGCCGACGGCGAGAGCTTCGGCGCGACGCTGCCGGCTTTCGTCACGCCGGAATTCGTGCGTTCCGAAATCGCCCGCGGCCGCGCCATCATCCCCTGCAACATCAACCACGCCGAACTCGAGCCGATGATCATCGGCCGCAACTTCCTGACCAAGATCAACGCCAATATCGGCAACTCTGCCGTGACGTCGTCGGTCGAGGAGGAAGTCGACAAGATGGTGTGGTCGATCCGCTGGGGCGCGGACACCGTGATGGACCTCTCCACCGGCCGCAACATCCACACCACGCGTGAATGGATCCTGCGCAACGCGCCGATCCCGATCGGCACCGTGCCGATCTACCAGGCGCTGGAGAAGTGCGACGGCGATCCGGTGAAGCTGACCTGGGAGCTGTACCGCGACACGCTGGTCGAGCAGTGCGAACAAGGCGTCGACTACTTCACCATCCACGCCGGCGTGCGCCTGCCCTACATCCACCTCACCGCCAACCGCGTCACCGGCATCGTGTCGCGCGGCGGCTCGATCATGGCGAAGTGGTGCCTCGCGCATCACAAGGAGAGCTTCCTCTACACGCATTTCGAAGAGATCTGCGACCTGATGCGCAAATACGACGTGTCGTTCTCGCTCGGCGACGGCCTTCGCCCCGGCTCGATCGCGGACGCCAATGACCGCGCGCAGTTCGCCGAGCTGGAGACGCTGGGCGAGCTCACCAAGATCGCATGGGCCAAGGGCTGCCAGGTGATGATCGAGGGCCCCGGCCACGTGCCGCTGCACAAGATCAAGATCAACATGGACAAGCAGCTCAAGGAATGCGGCGAGGCGCCGTTCTACACGCTCGGGCCTTTGACCACCGACATCGCGCCGGGCTACGACCACATCACCTCCGGCATCGGGGCCGCGATGATCGGCTGGTTCGGCTGCGCCATGCTGTGCTACGTGACGCCGAAGGAGCATCTGGGTCTCCCCAACCGCGACGACGTGAAAGTCGGCGTCATCACCTACAAGATCGCGGCGCACGCCTCCGATCTCGGCAAGGGCCATCCCGCCGCTCAACTGCGCGACGACGCGCTGTCCCGCGCGCGCTTCGACTTCCGCTGGCAGGACCAGTTCAACCTCGGCTTGGACCCCGAAACCGCGGTCGCCTATCACGACGAGACGCTGCCGAAGGATGCCCACAAGGTCGCGCATTTCTGCTCGATGTGCGGGCCGAAATTCTGCTCGATGAAGATCACCCAGGACGTCCGCGACTACGCGGCGACTTTGGGCGACAACGAGAAGGCGGCGCTGAATTTGGGCGGCGCAGGCTCGATGGGAATGTCGATCTCCGGCGTGATCGAGGACGGCATGGCCACCATGAGCCAGAAGTTCAAGGACATGGGCGAGCAGGTCTACGTGCAGGCCGAAGCCGTGAAGGCGAGCAACAAGGTGCTGTGAGCAACGAGCGTAGGGCGGGTTAGCCGAAGGCGTAACCCGCCGCCTTCGCGACGAGGCGGCGGATTACGCTGCGCTAATCCGCCCTACGGGCTACGGGCTAAATCCCCCTCCCAGCCAAAAACTATCTTTCAATGTAGAAGATAACAAAGGCACGAGCTACGTCACACCAGACATACAGGCCAACGAGCACTGCACAATTCGCTAAGGACGCGAGATTCATTAAGACAAAACGAGACGCCCTCAAGCTACAAATCTGCTTGGCAAGAATGATTGGAAATATCCAAAACACCGGAAAAAGAAACATCAATATTGGAAGCCCCTTTAACCAGATCACGATCAATTCGTACCAGTTGGGCCAATTGCCAATGATGGAATAAGCAAAATAAGCAGGGAATATAAACGCGCCCGGCGCACTGATCGAAAAGTACCAAGACGCTCGATACTTCAGCATTTTAAGCAGGCTAAAAACTAGAAAGATAATGGCCGATACCACGAGCAGATACATGAACCGAAAATCTTGCTCGAAACGTAAGGCCATAGGACTTGCCACATCGGTCACGCCCAACATACCTTCGGCATGCAAGTTGCTAATTTCAAACTTTTGATTCCAGCTGCTCTTGACTGCGCCGGCCTGCGTGGCGGAGTTTGGATTATAGACATTGGTAAAATATTACAGATTTTCCTTCGTCGCGAAACCTGAAATTGAGATGCTCCATGATGTTTTTCTGACTGCAAAAATGACTGCCCGCTTCATCAAACGGTTTCTACAGCCCGCACAACCAAGAATGAACTTCTGTTTTAGATCGAACTGATTTCAACGTAATGGCACCGCGCAGTTTGCACAGCAGCGAAGAATATCCTTCGTGCCGCGATCGAACTACGAACTGTGCGACATCCGATAGACCTGACAATACCAGAAGCTCCCACGCTACTCCGCGTCAGACTTTGCCGCGCAGCTGTTCACCTGACCATGCCTAGCGCTGGACACCAGCCGGTTTCGTTGCTCTGCCGCGCCAGACACCGATACAGTCCGTAGCAACCATTAAAGCGCGGCCTGCTTTTCAACCCATGGCGTGCCGCGCTCGACGACGGTGTTGGCGTAGATGAGGAGCTTGCGAGCGCAGGCGATGAGCGCCTCGTTGTGGGCCTTGCCGCGGGCTTTCAGGCGCTCGTAGAGCGCGCACAGGGCCTTGTTCCAGCGGAACGAGGCCGGCAGCGCCGCAGCAAACAGCGAGCGACGCAGGCGGCTTCGACCACCTGCAATGTGGCGCTGCCCCCTATGCTTGCCGCTGTCATCGTCGAACGGCGCAAGGCCGGCAAGAGCTGCCGCCTTCTCCCGGCTGATTTGGCCGAGCTCAGGCATGCGGATGATCAGCGCCAGCGCAGTCCGCTCGCCGATGCCGGGGACGCTGAGCACCAGATCGAGGCGCCGCGCCAGATCCGGATGGTCGCGCAGTTGGCCCGCGATTCGTAGGAGTTCGGTGGCTCGGCGCGCCTTCAGCCGATCGATGTCGTTGAGGACCAGACGCCGCCGTCGTGGCTCGTCGATATGTTCGAGCCGAGTCTTGAGGCGGACCATGTCTTCCTCGATCTGTTCGACGAAGGTCAGGTGATCTGCCAGCTCCGTGAGCCTTGGATCCGCGTCGACAGATGGAGGATCGAGCACCGCCGCGCAGGCGGCGACCAGCACGGCATCCAGGGCGTCGTTCTTGGCGCGCCGCAGATGCAGCCTGGCAAAGTTCTTGACCTGGATCGGCTGCAGCACCAGCACGACGAAGCCTTTGGTGCGCAAATGCGTAACCACGCCACGTTCATAACCACCGGTGGCCTCGATACCGACTTTGGTGACGCCTGCCTTACCGAGATCGGCCGCCAACTGCCGCCATCCCGCCGCTACGTTGGGCACCTGCCATCGCTGCTCCCGGCCATGCACCGCAATGTCGAGCTTGTCTTTGGCCGTATCGATGCCGGCCGTTTCCGTGTTATTGTTCGTCATCTTCGTCGACCCCTGCCTTGTGAAGCGAACCAACTTGTTCCGGCAACCATCCGGGTCCGATGAAGGAGCTGGCGCGATCCCGCTACGGGGCAGTCTCAGACGACTCAGGGCGGATACGATCCGATCGCCAGCCGCTCTGCCGCGGATGGCCGTCCGCGGCAGAGCATTCCTCTCGGAACGAGCTGACAATATCCCGATTTGCTATTACAAGGGCGGGTTAGCCGAAGCTAACCCGCCGCCTTCGCGACGAGGCGGCGGATGACGCTCTGCTCATCCGCCGCGGGCTTATGGCTTGTTTCTACGCGGGTTCTCTTTTTTAAACTGCTCAATTACGTGCCGTATCGCTTCGTCCACTACGGACTGGCTCTGCGGCAGCTCGCGTGAAGTGTCGACAGCCTGCTGCAAAGAGATGAGCTTTCCTTCCTGGCAATCGAAAATAATCCCGCCTGTTGCCTCTGCGTAGGCCGCCGCCGCCGCATAGGCGGACGCGCCGGCATAAACGTCGCCGCCCCATCGAAACGCCAGCGCGTAAGTCCACGCACGGCCGAAATCGACACTTGGCGTTTCTGTCATCAACTCCCTCGCCTTGCAGTGATCGCATTCAAATGCCGTCTGGCGTCGGTTCAGCACAACCGGCAGTGCGCCGTGCAGTTTAGCAAACGGCGTGGCGCCGGACAGCCGCAGCGGAAGGCCGGCCTCGTCGATAGCCTTTTGCCAGGCATCCACCGACGCTAACCGCCGGTCTGACAGAACATATATTTCCATCGACATTCACCGTCTCCCTCGTGTCAATGGCGCGATCGCCGGCGCCAGATAAAGTGAACAGGAAGAAATCCATCTCTTGCCCTTCCGCGTAATGCCGCGCACCACATTCAGCTCGAAAACCGGCGTACCCGGCGCAGCGCGGGTCCACTCGCGCAGTTGGTTCGCCCTTGCTGGCGATATTCTTGCGTCGCCGGTTTTTACGTCATAGATCGCGATGACATCACCCTGCACGTTGCGCAGCGTGGCGTCCGTCCGGATCGTCCCAGCCATCCCGTAATATGGATCAAGCGTATCGAGACTGAAACTCCTCTCGATATCTCCAACGCCGGGAAGGTCCTGCCACCACAATGCGAGCGCAAACGCACCATGAACCGCGGTGCCGTATTGCGAGGGGCTCATTGTGGGCAAATAATCCAGCAACTCCATGACACGGACCAAGGTTTCGCTAAGCGCCTGCGAGGTTTGGTCGATTGCAGGAATCCCGGTCAGGAAACCCGACGAGGTGGTAACCTCCACCCCACCTTCACTCGTCCATCTACCGCGCTCGTCGCGGGGTTCGTTCGGATTGTATCCAGCTTTTGTTGCTGCGCACATGATGCGACGAGAGATCAATTCCGTCTTGATCGCGCTGAGTTCGCCTTTCCAGAGCGCTATGTTTCGTCTCATTTCAAGCAACTCATCCATGATGCTTTCCATATGTTGAAATCAGCACTATACTAGATTATAGTCCTACTGTCAATTTTTACTCACCGGTGCGACAACGAGAAAACGCGAGGTCAGAAATGACTGAGCGCTCCCCGCGGCATCGCGTTCCAGTTGCTTTGCAGATCACCTCAGGATTGATATCCCCTCTCTAATGCAAGGCTGAAAACTGCTGGAGAACAATTCATGACGACCATTCGCGCATCGATCGCCACCGCGCTCGTCCTTGCCTCGGCGATATCAGGCGGTTCCGCATCGGCCCAGACCCCTCCCGCCACCGAAAAGCTCAATGCCTATGTCGGCTGCATCAACCGGCTGTCGGCGCGCGCGCTCGATTCCCGGGCGCGCTATTTCAGCTGGGTCGGCAAGAACGGGCCGACCGGCAAAGAGCGCATCGTCTACGGGCTCTACACGATCTACGACACCGCGGATTGCCAGAAGAAGGCCGAGGCGGCCAACGCGCTGGAACCGCGCGATGCCGCGCTGGAAGCGGCCGCGACCGCCTATGTGACAGCCGTGACCACGCTGGCGCCGCTGCTCAAGGAAGCGGACGACTACTACACGCAGGAGAACTACAAGGACGACAAGATGGCCAAGGGCCGTGCCCTGCATCCGCGCCTGGTCGCGGCGTGGGACGCCTTTGCGAGCGCCGACAAGAATCTTCGCGACGGCGTCGAGGCGATCAACGACAAGCGCAAGGCCGAGGAACTGGTGGCGATCGAAGCCAAGGAAGGCCGCAGCGCGCGCTATCACGTGGCAGCATTGATGATCGACGCCAAGCGCGTGCTGCGCGCGGAGGACACGACGAGCCCCGACATCGCGGCAATCACCAAGGCGTTGGAGGCCTATGAGGCCACTGTCCAGGCCATCGAGGCGTCGAGTGCTTCGGGCGACGCCAAGGTCGGTTCGATGTTCATCAGCCAAGCCAAATCGTTCCTGACCACGGCCAAGCAGTTGATGCGCCGGATCCGCGACAAGGTGCCCTACTCGTCCGGCGACAAGATGATGCTGAGCGGGACCGGCTCTGGCTGGATGGTCCAGGGCTCGCCGCCGCGGCTGTTGCGCGACTACAACCAGCTGGTCGACGCCTACAACAGCGGCGCCAGGATGTAGCAGGCGTAGCGCGTAGGAGCGGGGTGACAGGCGAGACTGGCGGATATGAGCGCCAGTCGCTCGGGGCGGGCGTGCTGCGCTCTATTGCGGGGCTTGCTTTTTAAACAATTCCAGAACTCGCCGTACGGCTTCGTCAATCATCGGCTGGCTCTGCGCCAGTTCGCGGGAAATCTCGACGGCCCGCTGTGCCGAGATGAACTGTCCCTCCTCGCAATCGAGAATGACGCCGTCCGTTGCAGCGGCGTAAGCCGCCGCTGCCGCATAGGCGGAGGCGCCAGCATAGATATCCGCACCCCATCGAAACGCCAGCGCGTAAGCCCATGCGCGGTCGAACCCGACCTCCGCGGGCGGATCCTCCATCAATTCCCTGGCGTTGCAGTGATCGCATTCGAACGCCGTCGGGCGTTGGTCGAGCACGACCGGCAACGCTCCGTGCAAGTCCGCGAAAGGCGTCGCGGGAGACAGCCGCAGCGACACACCGGATTGCTCCACCGCCGTTTGCCAAGCCTCCATCGAGGACAATTGGCGATCTGACAGAACATAGATTTCCATCGACATTCATCGTCTCCATCGTGGGCCCTTGGCGCGGGCAGGATCTCAGCTGACCGGTATGCAACTCTCCGGCGTGGCCGGCGCAAACGGTGCGTTGAACAGCAGCTTCATGTCGCTGCGCGCGCCGTAGCCGTCATGCAAAGCCCGCAGCATGAGATCTGCGAGCGGATGAAAATTCGCGGATTTGTCGACGTACTGATCGAGATTGAAGTTGCCCGCCCGGTCGTCGGTATCGAAGCCAAGTTTGGCCAGTGCTGCAACCGCGCGCGGCGGCAGGTAGAGGGTGCGCTTCTGGCCTTTCTTGGCGAACCAGAATCCTGACGATGCTTCGCAATGAATGCGCGTGCGATTGTCAAAAATCTGGCACTGCACATAAGCGTGCGTCCGCGCCGGCAGGTCGATGACCAGATAGCGGTTGAGATCGATGCGGGGATCGCCCGCCGCATAGATCTGTTCGAGCCGGCGCACCACGTCGCAATGATACGCGGCCTGCAGGTCGGCAAAGCTGTCGGCGGCGCTGGCCGGCGCCGTGAAGGCCAGAGCTGCAGCTATCCAACGGAGCCATCTTGCCATCGCCTCCCCCGCCAATTTGCGCGCCGGTTGCTCACCCCTTGACAATTCGAACATAACGCGAACAGAATATCAACTACTAGTTGTTGTTTTTTTATCGAGGCGAGTGTGATGTGGCGTCATCTTCTGGCCGTCGCTTTGCTGTCGGCCCTGTCTTCCGCGGCCAGCGCCCAGCAACCTGGCGCGGCAGAGCGCGACGACATCGCTTCGGTCAAGTCGGGCGATCCTGCGGTGACCGCCGCGATGCAGCGGGCACGCGCGGAGCTGGACGGGTTTCTGGCGATCGCCGGCGCGCCACCGCCGGGGGCCGGTCGATTTTCCCTGAAAATCCGGCTGCCGTTCGGCGATGACCAAGCCGAATATATCTGGGTCAACCCGTTCAAGCGGGACGGCGCCGGCTTCGTCGGCGTTGTCGCCAGCATGCCGCGCAATTTCAGCAACTTGGCGTCCGGAGACCGGCTGGCCTTCCAGAAGAAGGACATCGCCGATTGGACCTATGTGATCGGCGAGCGCCGGAAGGGCAACTACACCGGCTGCGCGCTGCTCGCGAAGGAGCCGCCAGATCAATACGAAGCTCTCAAGAAACGGTACGGGCTCGACTGTTCGGACTGACGAAGGTCGAGAGGTTTGCATGAGACGGCCGAGGGTGGGTGGGCACGCTTCGCTTTGCCCACCCTACGAACTACACCTCGACTATACTTCCACCGTCTCCTTCACCTGCGCCCCCGGCGCAATCGTCGGCGGCGCCGCGTTCAGCGTCTCGATGGCAAACCCGGCCGCGGACTTGTAGCCGGCCATGAAGGCTGCGCGCTCAGTTGGCGGGATCACGTCGTCGATATCATCGAAGGTGCCACCGCAGCGCTCGTCGACGAGGTTCAACAGGCCGAACGGGCCGGCGCCGCGGTTGCGCAGGATCAGTTGCGAGATCGGGCCGCACAGCTTGGCGTCATAGGCTTCCAGCGCGGCCTCAGTGGCGCCATGCACGACCATCGCGGCGCCGAGTTCGCGGGCGTCGATGTTCGCCTGGCTGGCGCCGTTGGAGCCGGTCGGATACATCGCATGCGCGGCGTCGCCGAGCAGCGCCACCGGGCCGTCGCGCCAGGTCGATACCGGATCGCGGTCGATCATCGGATTCTCGAACGCGGCGTCGGACGCGCCAATCATCGCGGGCACGTCGAGCCAGTCCCACACCCAGCCGTCGAAATGATGCACGAAATCGGCGGTCGGCACCTGGCGAAACCAGCCCTGCTGCTTCCAGCCCTCAGCATTGTCGACCGTCACCTCGGCGATCCAGTTCATCATCGACAGCCCGGTCACCGGATCGGGCTGTGATATCGGATAGAGCACGACGCGCTGGCGATGCGTGCCGAGCCCGATGAAGGACGCGCCGGTGCGGGTCGGTTTTGCCCAGGTGGTGCCGCGCCACATCAGCGCGCCGCCCCAGTGGATCGGCGGCTGCGCGGGATGCATCTGGGCGCGCACCGCGGAATGGATACCGTCGGCGCCGATCAACAGCGCACCGTGCTCCTGCAAGGTGGAGCCGTCAGCGCGCTCGATCTGCGCCGTGACGCCGTCGGCGGTCCTGGCGTAGCCGGAGACACGGCTGCCGAGCCGGATCGCGTCGGGTCCCAGCCGCGCCACCACGGCGTCGTGCAGCAGCATGTGGAAGCGGCCGCGATGCGCGGCATATTGCGGCCAGCGATAGCCGGCGGCGCGGCCACGCGGCTCGGAATAGATATCGTTGCCATTGAGGCCGACCAGCGCCCATTCCCGGGCCGGCAGGCCGACGCGGTCGAGATCGGCCTCGGTGATCTGGAGATCGCCGAGCTCGCGCACCGCATTGGGCTGCAGATTGATGCCGACGCCGAGCGGGCGCATCTCGCGGCTGGATTCGTAGATCACGCAGGGGACGCCGATCTGGTGCAGCGTCAGCGCGGTCACCAGCCCGCCGATGCCGCCGCCGGCGATGATCACTCTGCTTCCCATGAGACGCTCCTCCGCCCGGTTTCCCCGGTTGCGCCCTCGTCTAGCCAGCCCCGACAAGCGAAGCAAGCCGAGGCCTGGCCCGCCGGCCGCCTTGAACCCGGTGTTCCCGTTGATGACGATGGCGCATCCCGTCGACGCGCGTTTACCCTTCATCAACCATAACAAGCGTTCACCACGAACCAAACAATTCGACGGACATTCTCCCGGTGCAACCAGACGGAGAATGACCATGAGCGAAGCCACCCTGATCCTGCCCAACATGCGCGGCGGCTGCGCCACCGTCGGCGGCACCGTGCATACGCTGTTTCGCGTCAGCAACCGCAGCCATCGCCCGATGGCCCAGCCCGGGACGACCACCGACGGTCCCGGCCATGTCGGCCGCGACCAGCCATCCGGCGCGGCGGCGGCCCCCGAGCCGATTTGAAGCCGTCATGCCCCTGCTGCTACGATGGATAAGGAATCAGCGGGAGCAGCAGCGTGGCAAAGCAAGTCGTTCTTCGTCCGGGCGCGCGAGGCCCCGACGGCAAGCCCGGAATTCCCGGACCGCAGGGCCATCCCGGTCGCCCGGGCAAGCCCGGCGTCACCGGCAAAGCCGGCCCGCCGGGCAAGCAGGGCCCCGTCGGCAAGCCCGGAGCGCCCGGTCCGCAAGGCAAACCGGGCCCGCAGGGCAAGCAGGGCGAAGCCGGCCCGCAGGGCAAAGCCGGCGTGCAAGGCCCGCCGGGCCCCCGCGGCGAGCCGGGGCCCGCCGGCGCGCTGCCGTCCATCGAGCAGGTGATGCCGTGGCTGCACCTGATCTTCGACGCCTGGGACGAGCACCGCGCGCTGCGCGCGCGGGAGGCGCAAGAGCGCGAAGACAGCGAACGGCGCGAAGCGCAGGAGATTGCCGAACGCGTCGCCGCGATGATCGTCGAGGACGCCGGAGCCCATGACGTAAAACAGCCGGACGACGACAGCGGCAAGAAGCACCACAAGAAGAAGAAGCATTAAACCCTATACTGCGGCGCTGGCCGGGTCGGTCGCCCGATCCCCGAGATAGGCCACGAGGTCCTGCAGCGGAATCGGGCGGGCAATCAGATAGCCCTGGGCCAGGTCGCACCCCATCTCGCCGAGCAGGTCGAGCGCGGCCTGTTGCTCGACGCCCTCGGCGACCACCTGCAGGCCCAGGCTGTGGGCGAGGCTGACGGCGGCACGGACCAGCACGGCGTCGACCGGATCGGTCGCCATGTTGAGCACGAAGGCCTTGTCGATCTTCAGCTCATCGGCAGGAATGTTCTTGAGATAGGCCATCGACGACAGGCCGGAGCCGTAGTCGTCGATCGAGATCGTCAGGCCGGCCGCACGCAGCCGCTCCAGTGTCTGGCGGGCGAGTCCGGCGTTGCCGATGATCGCCGTCTCCGTGACTTCCAGGCATAGTTTTCCGGCGGCGCCTCTGGCGATCTCCAGCGCGGTATCGGTAAAGCCCACATCGTCGAGCAGATGGCCGGACCAGTTCACGGCAATGCTGAGGTTGAAGCCGGCCGCCCGCAGGCGATGCTGATCGCGGACCGCGCGGCGCAGCACCCATTCGGTCAGTTCGCCGATATGGCCGGTCTCCTCCGCCATCTCGACGAACAGATCCGGGCGCAGCGCGCCGCGCTCCGGATGGTCCCATCGCGCCAGCGCCTCGGCACCGACGATCGCTCCGGAACGCAGATCATATTTCGGCTGATAGGCGATGGTCATCTGACCGTTGTCGAACGCGCGCGACATCTCGCTCATCAGCGACAGCGTGGCGCCGGGGTTGCCATAGAGTTTCGCATCGAAGCTCGCGATATGGCGGCGCGCCTCGCGGGCCTGCTCCACGGCAATCAGCGCGCGGTCCAGGATCGCCAGATCGGCGGCGTGTTGCAGCGCGTCGGCGGCCTCCGACAGGCCGATGGTAACGCTGACATCGACATGGGTGTCGCGCAGTTGCAAGGGCCGCGTCACCGCGCCCTGCAGGGTGGCAGCCAGATGGAAGGCCTCCGCCATGTCGCGGGCGACGAAGGCCAGCCCCAGATGCCCGCTCGACAGCCGCATCACCGGGATGCCGTTGAAGGCGCTGCTCAGACGCTCGGCCAGTTGCGCGATCAGTTCGACCATCGGGGCGTGGCCGATGGCACCGCGCAGATGGCTGAAGCGGTCGATGCCGATCGCTGCAACGACGACGACGCCGGACGCAGTGGATGCCAGTTCGTCGGTGCGCTGGTTAAGCGCGGCCCGGTTCGGCAGCCCGGTCTCGCTATCGAACTGCGCCTGCCGGCCGAATTCGCGGGCGCGCGTCGCCGACTTCAGCAGCTTTTGATAGACGTTCCACATCGCAACAGTGCCGAAGCCGCTGAACAGCCCAGCAGCGACAGCCGTGATACAGTCGGTCAGATTGCCGCCGTCGCGCAGGATAAATCCCGGCAAGGCGAAGAAGGCCAGTACCGGCGGCAGCAGGGCGCATTGCAGCGTTTGACGGGATCCGCCGCTGTTGATGGTGACATGGGCGATCGTGCCCGACCACAGGATGCCGGCGCACATCACGCCCCAACTGCCGGAGGCGGCAAGCAGCAGGCCGAACGATGTGAACGCCGCACTGTTGGCCATCGTCAGCGCGAAAAAAACTCGTTCCGCGCTGCGCGCCATGGCCCGGGTTTCATCGACCTTGCGAAAAACGAAATATTCCACGAGTTGCACAGTGAAATATGTGACGCCCCAGGCAAGTGCCCAGCTCAAGCCGGTCTGCAGCTGGAAGATACAGATGATCAGCGCCGCGGATGAGAGCCGCACGCCCAATTGCGCGCGTCGGGCCGCAATGATGGCGGCAATGCTCGGCCGGAGGTCGCTGAGATAGGGTTCCATTGGCTGCGACCATCAAGGCGCGGGTCTCAAAATACCGTTAAAACCTGCCTTTGCATTGCGAGAAACGGCCTAACTTTGCCGAACCCGCCGCCGCCTGCCATATTGCAGCGTCGGGCCGCGTGTGACCCGTGTCTGGCGTGGCGCTCACCCGGATCTGAAGATCCCGGATCAATATCGTCGATTTCGACGTCTCGTGCGTTGCACACCACCCTCTGGCGCTTACGGGCGCACAACCACAGCGAGACTACCATGACGGAAGTTACCTATGTGATCGTCGAACATGATGGCGGCTGGGCCTACAAGGTCGGCGCCGTGTTCTCCGAGCCCTTCGCCAGCCACGCGCTGGCCGCCGCCGCCGCCAAGCGCGCCGCCACCGAGCAGACCGTGCCGGGCCGCACCGAAGTGATCCAGTTCGAGGACGAGAAGGGCCAGTGGCACGAGGAAACCGCCCCGGGCAATGATCGTCCCACCACCCAGATCGTCGACAAATCCTGAGCCGCCCCGCGCGTGAACACTGCAGATAAAACGTCGGCGTCGCGCGGTCCTTCCCGCGCGGCGCTGCGCTGGGTGCTGGCTGCGTTCTATGTCGCGGCGGGCGTCGCGCACCTCTGGGTGCCCGACAAGCTGCTGCTGATCATGCCGTCATGGGTGCCGATTCCGACCGCGGTCATCCTGCTCACCGGCGTGTTCGAACTCGCCGCCGCCGCCGCGCTGGTCACCCGACCGCTGCGCCGGTGGGCCGGCGTGGCGCTGGCGCTGTATGCGCTATGCGTCTGGCCGGCGAATTTCACGCATGCGCTCGAGGGCATCGAGATGCCCGTGATCGGCAACAGCTGGTGGTACCACGGACCGCGCCTGGCGTTTCAGCCGGTGCTGATCTGGTGGGCGCTGTACTGCGCCCACGTCATCGACTGGCCGTGCAGCCGGACGCGGCGCGCCGACGCGCGCTAGCGCACGCATCCCGGCCATTCAGTTGCCATGCTGTTCCGGATCTCTCCCGGCTGTTACGTTCGTCGCCGTAACTGGAGAATGCATGTGACCGAAGTGGCTGCCGATGACCTTCGCTCGATCTACCCCGCACCGCATGGCCGCGTGATTGCCAAGGCGCGGCCGACGCTCGACGTCCACTCCGCCAAATTCATCGGCCTGTCGCCATTCTGCGTGATGGCCTCCTCCGGCCCCGACGGCACCGTCGATGCCTCGCCGCGCGGCGGCGGTGTCGGCTTCGTCCGGGTGACATCGCCGAGCGAACTGCTGATGCCGGACCGCCCCGGCAACAACCGCGTCGATACGCTCCAGAACCTTTTGCACGGCAGCGGCTTCTTGCAACTGATCTTCTTCGTGCCGGGTATCGACGACAGCCTGCGTGTCAGCGGCATGGCGAAACTGGTCCGCGATCCCGAGTTGATGGCCTCGATGGAGGAATTCGGCAAGCTGCCGCGGGCGGTACTGCGCATCACCGTGACCGAGGCGTATTTCCACTGCGGCAAGGCGCTGATGCGTTCGAAGCTGTGGTCCTCCGAGGCACAGGTGAAGCGTTCGGTGATGCCGAGCATTTCCGAGATCGTGCACGACCAGACCCAGATCGGCGAGCCGGTCGGCCAGGCCGAGATAGATGCCGCCTACCGCCAGCAACTCTAGGCTCATGGTTCGCCCTTGCATTATTCGCCTTCAGGTTGCAATCTTGCGATGCTGAGGGGAGAGCGTGGTGCGTGGCGTTGCGTGGATGGGTATCATTGTCGCGGGACTGTCGGGCGGCTGCGCGCGCGACATCTATGTGAGCAATGCGGGCGAGACCCGCTCGGGAGAATGGTACATCTCCCAGCAGATCGACCCCGTCACCGGCGCACCGCTGCCGAGCGCGTCCGTGTTCGGCTATGGCTCGAACAGCTACGTGGATTTTCCAAAGCTCTCCGGCTTCCAGCTCACCTGTTTCGATGGCCGGCCGCTGGCGCGGTTCTCGTTCTCCTTCAAGATCGGCAATGACCGCGAATCGGTGTTCGGCTATCGGTTCGATGACAGGCCGGGTCACACCGATGTCGATGCGCGGGTCATCAAGGACCGGCAGATGTTCGTGATCGAGGAGCCGGCCGCGCTGGCCACGTTCCTTAGCGAATTGCCGGGGTCGCGCCGGCTTTACATCCGCATCCGATCGCTGATCGCGGGGCGAACCTCCGCGGAATATCCGCTGGAAGGGTCGGAGGCAGCACTCCGGGCCGCCTTCGCGAATTGTCCGATGCCGGCCATACCGGCAAAACGGACGTCGTAACGACGGTCATTCCGGGGCGATAGCAGCGCTAGCTGCGCGCGAACCCGGAATCCGGAGGTGTTGTCCAGAAAAGCTCCAGGTTCCGGGTCTGCGCTCCATTCGGCTTCGCCGAACGGAAAGTATCCCGGAATGACCTGGCGCCTAGTACTCGCTCTCGAGCCCGCCGACGTGCTTCTGGGTATAGAGATCAATGCCAATGCGCTCGATGACGTGCTGCTGGGTTTCGAGGAAGTCGATGTGGTGTTCCTCGTCCTTCATCAGCTGCTCGAACAGGTCGCGGGAGACGTAGTCGCCGACGCTGTGGCAGTAGGTCGCCGCTTCCTGATAGAGCGTGCGGGCGCCGATCTCTGCGGCCAGATCGGCATCGATCACTTCCTTGACGCTCTGGCCGATACGCAACGGATCCAGCACCTGCAGGTTCGGGAATCCGTCCAGAAACAGAATGCGATCGATGAACTTGTCGGCATGGACCATCTCCTCGATGGACTCCTTGCGCCAGACCTTGGCCATTTCGAGCAAGCCCCAATGGTTGAGCAAGCGGAAGTGCAGCCAATACTGGCTGATCGCCGTCAGCTCGCTACGCACGCCTTTGTTGAGGTATTCGATGACCTTCGGGTCGCCCTGCATGATGAACTCCTGCTGCGAGGCTCAAAGCCTCTCTGATTTAGAAAGATTCTAAATCAGGACAGGACGTAGGGCAACCCTCGCTACGAAGATTGCCGCGACGGCGAACAAGTACAGACGGGGTCTGGATCAACGCGGCTCAGGCGACCGCGCGTTTGGCGACGTCCGGAGACGCGGCATGGGAATGGCTGTGCACTTCGACCTGAAGCTCGACGGTTTCGAGCACCAGAAGCTGCCGTTCCGGCTGGGTCGCGGTATGCGGACAGCCAGGGCAGCACGTATTGCCGCAGGCACCGAGCGCTTCGTCCATGATCTTCTTGATGGTGCGGGCACAGCGGCCGCATTGCGGGCTGCAGCCCAGACAGCCATAGACTTGGCCCGGCGTGCGCGGCGCCTGCGCGCTGCTGCAGGCGTTGCGGACATCGTGGTCGGACAAAACGTTGCAGGAACAAACGATCATGGAGAAGTTACGCTCGCAGGTCTGGGCACCTTTTGAGTATTAAAGTGCCGGCCTGGATGCAAAAGGAAAACACGCTTTTTCAAGCAATTCCAAACTAGGACGGTCCCCATACGCTCGCGAGCGATCGCGCCCGAGCGGGTCCACGGACCTCTGCTGGCAGCCACGAATCCGGCGAGGCCGCTCGCCAGCGGTCAGACACTTTCAGCAACCTCACGGCCGCCGCATCGCCGCCGTTTGGGCCAAGTACGGCGCGTTTATTCATTGATCGTTCAAACGCCCTGTGAAACTTTCATAGCCGCGCAGCAGATACCTGCTGCAAATCCTCACGAAGGTGATGCCATGAAGAAAACCCTGATGGCCCTGGCAGCCGTTGCCACCCTGGCTCTCTCCTCCCTGGCTCCGGCCCCTGCCCACGCGCAGCACGGTCTCGGCGCCGGAATCGCGGCCGGCGTCATCGGCGGCGCCCTGATCGGCGGCGCGCTGGCTGCCCCCCACTACGGCTACGGTCCGAGCTATTATGCCGGTCCGGGTTACGGCCCGCGCTACGGCTATTACGGTGGCCCAGCCTACGTGGCAGGACCCTCCTATTATGACAACTGCTTCTGGCAGCGCCAGCGCTTCTGGGATGGCTATGGCTGGCGGATTCGCCGCGTGCGGGTGTGCGGCTAGTCGACAATCACGCGGCGGATCAGCAGAATGGCAAACATTTGTGTGTTCTGACGACAACGGCCCGAAAAAACCGTTATTTGGGGAACACTGGTCCGCAACGTTTACGTCGGGTTGACGAATAGTCGGTTTAAGCGAGATCGTCGTTCCGAATTCAGCGTGAGTACCTATAACCGCGCGTCGCCTGCGGCGCCTTCAGGAGAGATCTGACATGAAGAAGACCATTTCCGCCATGCTCGCCGTCGCGACGGTTGCCGGCTCGCTGGTTTCGGCAATGCCCGCTGCCCGTGCCGACGGCGGCCGTATCGCGGCCGGCGTTGCCGGTGGCCTGATCGGCGGCGCCCTGCTCGGCGGCGCGATCGCCGCCAGCCGCCCGGGCCCCGCTTACGGCTATGCCCCCGCCCCGGTCTATGTCGAAGAGCCGGCCTGCCGCATCGTCCGCCAGCGCGTCTGGGACGAATACCGTGGCGTCTGGCGTTCGCGTCCGGTCGAGGTTTGCGACTGATCTGATATCGCCGCGCCTGTCTCGCGCGGCTTGCGATTCAAAACCCGGCCGTTCGCGCGGCCGGGTTTTTTCGCGACTACCGGCCGGCCATCGCGCGCAGCAGCGTTTCGCTCGGCCAGCAATCCACCTTGAGCCCGACCGACTTCTGGTAGGCGCCGAGTGCTGCGCGGGTCTTCATGCCGGCCTTGCCATCGACCTTGTCCGAGTACAGCCCGATGCGCGTCAAATGCTGCTGCATCGCTTCGACGTCGCTGCTGCGCAATTGCTTCGACGCCGACCACGGCGTTGCGAACGGCTGCTGGGCCGTCATGCGATCGCTGAGATGGCCAACGAACAGCACGTAGAGGTCGGAGAAATTATATTCCTTGATGACGAAGTAGTTCTTCGTCGTGAGAAACGCCGGGCCATAGATGCCCTCCGGCTGCAATAGCGACGCCGGCTGCGCCAACTCCGCGGTGCTGAGCTGCTGCCCGCGCACCGGGACGAAGCCCATGCGCAACCATTCGCCGATCGGCCTGGTTACCTCGGGCACGCCCATGGTGCAGTCGGCATTGGCCGGCGCGCGAACCTCATAGGCCCAGCGCAGGCCGGCTTGCCAGCCCTTGTTCGTGAGCTGCTGCGCCGCCGACGCCAGCGCATCCGGCACCGACGTCCAGATATTGACGCGGCCATCGCCATCCATGTCGACGCCGTGCTTGCCGAGTTCGGACGGCAGAAACTGCGTCAGCCCGGTCGCTCCGCCCCACGACACCCGCAGATCCTTGCGGCTGACGTCGCCGTCCTCGATCAGCCGCATCGCGGCGATCAGCTCGCCGCGGTACTGGTCCTTTCGCCGCCCGACATAGGCCTGTGTCGCCAGCACGCGAATGCCGTCATAGGGCAGCGCATGGCGGCCATAATCGGTCTCGCGGCCCCAGATCGCCAGAATGATGGTGCCGGGCACGCCGAAACGCCGTTCGATCGCCGTCAGCGTGGCGCGATGCTTCTGCATCAGCCGCTGCCCCTCGGCCGCCAGCCGCGCGATCGAGGCCTCCTTCACATAATCGGCCGGCACCTGCACGAACTCCGCCTGCGACGGCGCCCCCGTGGCGGGGCGACCAGGCAGCGCCAGGTCGGGGAGTTTGTAGTCCGGCTCCAGTCCGCGCGTGACGTCGTCAAAGGTCTTGCGCGACACGCCGGCCTGCTGGGCTTCCGGCCACACGGCGGCGAGGAAGGCGGTGAAACCGGCATCGATGGCTTGGGCAGTTGGCGGGCATGCAAAGCTGATCATCAACGTGAGCGCGAAAAGAAGCCGTTTGCATCTGAAGGTTTCTGGCTGATATTGCATTCACGCCTCATTTTTGTATATTCTGGTTATATACAACATGATCGACTTCGACCGGATCACAGGTTTCAACTGGAACGCTGGCAACGAACGCAAGAGCGCGGACAGGCATGCCGTTTCCCAGGCAGAGTCCGAGAGCGTCTTCTTCAACGATCCGCTGATCGTTGTCGAGGATACGAAGCACAGCGGCGCCGAGCAGCGATTTAACGCGCTGGGAAAAACGGCTCAAAATCGATTGCTACACGTCACGTTCACACTCAGGAATGACCGAACGTTGATTCGGATCATCTCAGCGCGCGACATGAACAGAAAGGAGCGGAGCGATTATGAGCAGACTTAAGCCCATTCCCGTCTTCAAAAACGAATCCGATGAGCGAAAGTTCTGGGAGACACACGATTCCACCGATTACGTGGACTGGAGCAAAGCCCAGCGCGTCCGTTTCCCCAATCTCAAGCCTTCAACCACATCCATCTCGATCAGGTTACCGATCGGGCTGCTCGAGGAAATCAAGATCGCCGCCAACAAGCGCGATGTCCCCTATCAGTCGCTGATCAAAATGTGGCTCGCTGAGAAAGTCTCCTGAGCCGTTCTACGCGATCCCATTGCCCTCAATGGCGCTTGCCTTGGCCGGCCGCGTGCTCGACGCCACCCTGTCGCCGTGCTTCTTCGGTCGCGAGATTCGACAACCGGTCGACATAGGCGATGCCCACCGCCGAGAGGATGAACACCGTGTGGATGATGGTCTGCCACATCACGCCGGTCTCGGTGTAGTTGCTGGCGCGTGCGGAGCCGAGCGCGCCGGCTTCGATGAAGGTGCGCAGCAGATGGATCGAGGAAATGCCGATGATCGCCATCGCCAGCTTGATCTTCAGCACGCTGGCATTGACGTGGCTGAGCCATTCCGGCTCGTCCGGATGGCCCTGCAAATTGAGCCGCGACACGAAGGTCTCGTAGCCGCCGACGATCACCATCACCAGAAGATTGGAGATCATCACCACGTCGATCAGGCCGAGCACCGCCAGCATGATCTGCTGCTCGCTGAAATCGAAGGCGTGGTTGAACAGGTGCCAGAGTTCCTTGAGGAACAGGACGACATAGACGCCTTGGGCCACGATCAGGCCGATATAGAGCGGCAGCTGCAGCCAGCGTGAGCCGAAGATCAGCATCGGGATCGGACGCAAAGGGAAGCCTTTTGGCGGCAACGGCGTTTCGGGGGTCATGGACATCCAGGAGGCTCGGCTCAGGCAGGAATCGCGGCGCGAATTCAGAGCGATCTTATATCGTGGAGATCCCGCCGCGATGATGTCGCGCCGCGCGGCAACTCGCCGCAGCAGCCTACTTCACCGCAACGATGAAAATCCGCGGAAATCGCAGCAACACCTTGCCGTCGGCCTGCGGCGGATAGCTGGCGGCGATCCGCGCAGTGTACTCGGCGAGGTAGGCCTTGCGCTCGGGCGGCTCCAGCGGATCGACGAACGGGCGCAGGCCGGTGCCCTTGACCCATTCGACGACCTGCGTCGAATCGTCGAGCACGTGATTGTAGATCGTGTGCCAGATCTCGACGCGCGAGCACAGCGGCCGCAGCGCATCGTAATAGACACCGGGTTTCGGCAGTGAGTCACGAAGCTCCGCGGCCTTCGACAGCTGTTTTCGCCACGGCTCCTGATGGGCCACCTCGCGCATCAGGATGTGCGATGGCTCGTCGAGATTGTCGGGCATCTGCACCGCCAGCGCGCCGCCCGGCGGCAACGAGCCGACCAGCCGCTTCAACTGCTTGAGGTGATCCGGGACCCATTGGAAGACGGCATTGGCAAACATCACGTCGGTGCCGGCGGGCGGCGCCCAGTGTGCGATGTTAGCCTCGATGAAGCTGTGCGCCGGCAGCCGCTCGCGGGCCTGCCGCAGCATGTCGGCGGAGGTATCGACGCCGGTTACCGCGGCCTGCGGCCAGCGCTTGACCAAAAGCTCGGTCGAGTTGCCGGGTCCGCAGCCGATGTCGACCACCTTTCGCGCATCCTGCAGCGGGATCTGCGCGAGCAGGTCGCGTGCCGGGCGGGTACGTTCGTCCTCGAATTTGAGATATTGCTGCGCGTTCCAGTCGGCCATACCGTTATCCGTCCGTTATTCACGTTGCCCCTTGAAGCACGTATGCCAGCGCAATGGGCAGGGCAAGACGGATTGTCACTAAGGACACGCCTGCGACGCCGCGGGGTGGATCAGCTGCGTCGGGGCATCGCCGGGCTTCCCCGCCTGCGGCACCGAAGCCCCGTTGGTGGCCGCCGACGTGCCGCGCAAACGTGAATGCCCGGCAAGAGGCCGGGCATGCCGATGGTGCTTGCTCTGGTTGAGTGCTTCTTCCCTCCAGATTTAGCGCGTCAGCTTCTTGTACTTCATGCGGTGCGGCACGATGGAATCATGGCCGAGGCGGCGCATCTTGTCCTTCTCGTAGTCCTGGAAGTTGCCCTCGAACCATTCGACATGGCTGTCGCCTTCGAAGGCCAGGATGTGGGTCGCGATGCGATCGAGGAACCAGCGGTCATGGCTGATGATCACGGCGCAGCCCGCGAAGTCTTCCAGCGCCTCTTCGAGTGCGCGCAGGGTATCGACGTCTAGGTCGTTGGTCGGCTCGTCGAGCAGCAGGACGTTGGCGCCGGACTTCAGCATCTTGGCCAGATGCACGCGGTTGCGCTCGCCGCCGGAGAGGGAGCCGACCTTCTTCTGCTGGTCGCCGCCCTTGAAGTTGAAGGTCGAGCAATAGCCGCGCGAATTGACCTCGCGCTTGCCGAGCAGGATCAGCTCGTTATTGCCGGAGATCTCCTCCCACACGGTCTTCTTGCCGTCGAGCGAGTCGCGGGACTGGTCGACATAGCCAAGATGCACGGTCTCGCCGACCGTGATGGTGCCGGCGTCGGGCTTCTCCTGGCCGGTGATCATGCGGAACAAGGTCGTCTTGCCGGCGCCGTTGGCGCCGATTACGCCGACGATGCCGCCCGGCGGCAGCTTGAAGGTCAGATCGTCGATCAGCAGGCGGTCACCGAAGCTTTTGCTCAAGCCCTCGAAATCGACCACGTTGTCGCCGAGACGCTCGGCCACGGGAATGGTGATCTGCGCGCCCTGCACCTGCTTCTCGCTGGCCTTCTTGAGCAGCTCGTCATAGCGCTGGTAGCGCGCCTTGGACTTGGCCTGGCGGGCTTTCGGCGACGACGAGATCCATTCCTGCTCGCGCTCCAGCGTCTTCTGGTGGGCGACGTCCTCGCGGCCTTCCTGCGCCAGCCGCTTCTGCTTTTGCTTCAGCCATGACGAGTAGTTGCCCTCGTAGGGAATCCCCTTGCCGCGGTCGAGTTCGAGGATCCACGACGTCACATTGTCGAGGAAGTAGCGGTCATGGGTCACGATCAGGATCGCGCCGGGATAGGCGCGCAGATGGCCTTCCAGCCATGACACGGATTCGGCGTCGAGATGGTTGGTCGGCTCGTCGAGCAGCAACAGCTCGGGCGCATCGAGCAGGAGCTTGCACAAAGCGACGCGGCGGCGCTCGCCGCCTGACAGCTTGGTGACATCGGCATCGTCGGGCGGGCAGCGCAGCGCGTCCATCGCCTGATCGACCTTGCTGTCGAGATCCCACAGGCCCTGCGCCTCGATCTCGTCCTGCAGCTTGGTCATCTCGTCGGCGGTCTCTTCCGAATAGTTCATCGCCAGCTCGTTGTAGCGATCCATGATCGCCTTCTGCTTGGCGACGCCGAGCATGACGTTCTCGCGCACCGTCAGCGCGGCATCGAGCTGCGGCTCCTGTTCGAGGTAGCCGACACGGGCGCCCTGGGCGACCCAGGCCTCGCCGGTATATTCCTTGTCGAGGCCGGCCATGATCTTGAGCAGGGTCGATTTGCCGGCGCCGTTGACGCCGAGCACGCCAATCTTGGCGTCCGGGTAGAACGACAAATGGACGTTATCCAGCACCTTGCGGGTCGGATAGGCCTTGGTGAGGCCCTCCATGAAGTAGACGAACTGGCGGGCCATCGGAATCCTTGAAGCTGTCGCAGGCGTGATCGGGGTTGATGCTGATGTAACGACGCGGGCCGCAAAGGGCAACCGGGGTAGTAATTTGGCAAGTATAAACTCGGGAAAATCGGGCGTTATGACACTTCAAACCGCATTTTAACGACTCAAGCCGAGGTTGGCTGCAGGGGCGACAAGACGCCCTTCCGCGACCGAAGTCGCGCGAACTGCGGAGCCCGACATGGCCAGCATCACTTCCGAACCCTCATCCCCTCTCCCCGCCAGCAGCGCCCCGCCGACCGGCCTGTTGCAGGAAATTCGCCAGTTCTGGCAGCAGTTCTTCGTCGCCGCGTTCAATCCATATCGCCCGGAACTGCATTACATGCGCGGCCCCGGCCCGGCCTGTGCCGCCAAGCGCCGGTCATCCTCTTCACGCTGATCTGAACGATACAAGGCAAGGCCGCGTTTGCAGGTACCGCTATAGCAGGTAAGCATGCGCCATCCCGACGGCCGATCGCCGTCCTTACCCCACCGGATGGACCCATGACGCGGCTGCGCTGTGCAATTCTCGACGACTACCAGAACATGGCGCTCAAGCTGGCCGACTGGGGCCCGCTCGCCGACCGTGTCGAAACCACCGTGTTCGACGCGCCGTTCGCCTCGCCCGATGCCGCCATCGCCGCATTGCAGGACTTCGAGATCGTCTGCGCGATGCGCGAGCGGACGCCGTTTCCACGCACGGTATTCGAGGCGCTGCCGAAACTGAAACTGCTGATCACGTCGGGCATGCGCAATGCCGCCATCGACCTCGAAGCGGCCAAGGCGCGCGGCGTCGTGGTCTGCGGCACGGCGATGGTCGGCAATCCCACTGCTGGCCTGACCATCGGGCTGATGCTGGAACTGACGCGGAAAATCGGCTTCGAGAATGCCCGCATGAAGGCCGGCGAGCCCTGGCAGGTCACGCTCGGCGAGGACGTCGGCGGCAAGACGCTGGGCATCGTCGGCCTCGGCAAGCTCGGCAGCCAGGTCGCGGCCATCGGCCGGGCGCTCGGCATGAAGACCATCGCCTGGAGCAGCAATCTCACGCCGGAAGCCTGCGAGAAGGAAGGCGTGACCTACGCCACCAAGGAAGAGCTGTTCGCCACCGCCGACATCATCACCATACATCTGGTACTGAGCGACCGCTCGCGCGGGCTGGTCGGACGCTCCGACCTCGCGCGCATGAAGCCCACGGCCTACCTTATCAACACCGCGCGTGGTCCGATCGTCGACGAAGCGGCGCTGCTCGAGGTGTTACAGGCCGGCAAAATCGCCGGCGCAGGGCTCGACACCTATTCGCAGGAGCCGCTGCCGATCGACAGCCCGTTGCGCCAACTCGACAACGTCGTGATCACGCCGCATCTCGGCTATGTCACCGCGGAGAACTATCGCCGCATCTATTGCGAAATGATCGAAGGCATCGAAGCCTGGCTGCGGGGCGAGCCGCTGCGGAAGCTCGGCTAACCGCCAGCCAATAAAAATGGCCGCCACGTCAAAACGTGGCGGCCATTTTCGTTGCGTAGATAAACTTTTAGCGGATCGTCACCGGCGCGGGCAGCGGCTGCACCGAGCTGGGCTGGCTGCCGGGGATCGGGGCCGGCGGCAGGTTGCCGGCGTTGGGACCCGGGATCGGCGCGGCCGAGGCCGTGGTGGTCGGGATCGGCGGCTTGCCACCGGGCAGCACGACGACGCGGGTGCCGACCTTGGCACGCTCGAACAGGTCCGCGACATCGTCATTGACCATGCCGATACAGCCCGACGACACGAACTTGCCGATCGTCGAGGGCTGGTTGGTGCCGTGGATACGGAACACGGTCGAGCCGAGATACATCGCGCGGGCGCCCATCGGATTGCCGGGGCCGCCGGCCATGAAGCGCGGCAGATAGGGCTGGCGCTCGATCATCTCGGTCGGCGGATGCCAATCCGGCCATTCCGCCTTGCGGGAGATCTTCTGCACGCCGGTCCAGGTGAAGCCGTCGCGGCCGACGCGCACGCCGTAGCGCATCGCACGGCCATTGCCGAGCACGTAATAGAGATAGGTGTTCGGCGTATCGACCACGATGGTGCCGGCCGGCTCCTTGGTGGCGAACGCCACTTCCTGGCGACGCAAATTCGGCGGCAGCTGGAAGTCGCCGCTCTCCGGCTGCTCCTCGACCGGCAGCGCCGACAGCGAAACCGGACGCGGTTCGCCGCCCTGCGGCGGGACTGAACCGGTGGCATAGCCACCCTGCTGCGCGCCGACGGCTTCCGGCGGACGCATGCCGCGGCCATCGTTGGGGTTGCGGTCGGAATAGATCACGGGCGGAGGGCCCATCGGGCGGCCATAGCGCGGATCGTCGGGCGACATCACCGGGCCCTGCGGCACCGGGGCGCGATCAGAATAGACGGGAGCGCCGGGGGCACGGCCATAGCGCGGATCGTCCGGCGACATCACCGGACCGGGGGTCGGCAGCCGCTCGACGGAGCGGCCGCGCGGCGCGGCGTCATCCTCGTCCAGCGCGTCGAAATCCGGCATCGCGTCCATGGCGCGGCCGCGCGAGTCAGCGGGATAGCCGCCGGGCGGATAGGCCGGGTCCGGCGGAATCGAATAGCCGCTGGATGGCGTCGAATAGGTCTGCGCCGCAGCCAAGGATGCGCCCGAGGCGCTCACCGCCACCGTCGCAAAAATCGTCAAAACATGCTTGATCATCATGGCCCTTGTATTAACCCAAGCCGACACCGGATCGCTCACCAAGAGATCGCAGGCGATCACGGCGCATTCAAGACAAATCCGGCAAAAAACCCGCGCAATGCGGTCATATTTGCGCGATGAGGCCCGCAGCGTGGCCGTCGCGCCGCATACCGGCGCGGTCCCTTGCAATTTGTTGTGACGGTGAATTTTTAACAAACGGTTTCGAGGCCGTGCGGTATTCTAGTTATCGTTGATTCGCGACGCGCAGACCGGCTCTACCGCTGCGGAACGGCCGATCCCAGTATCACACCGCGTCCCCGATGGCTCGAGGGCCTTCAGGCATTAGCCGGCGAAGGCGGAACACTCATTCATGCTTCCCGGTTTCCGTTTATTGGTCGCAGCCGTCGTGCTATGCCTCTCCCTGCTGGTGTTCGGCTTCGGCGCCACGGCGCTATTGCGCTCGGCGCGTGAGAATGTCGCCAGCCTGCCGGTTCGGCGCGCGGCGCCGCAGACCGTGTTCGCCTCCCAGCCGCCGCCGGACGCTGCGGCAACGCTGTCCATGTTACGGGTCGAGACGCCGGAGGCCTCGACAGCCACCGCCGCCGATGCGCCTGCTGCGGCCGTACCGCACGACATCCCCGCCCCGGAGCCTGAACCGGCCCGACAGGCCTCGCTCATCCCTGACGCGCAACCCGCCGACGCCCGCGCCCGTGCCGCCGATCCCGCGCCGAATGCGCCCGCATTGGAGCAGGTCGCCCCGGTAGAAACCTTGCCGGCAGCGGTCCCTGCCGTCGCGGCTCCGGCCGCCCCCCGCGCCGACGAGCCAACCATGGTCGCCGCCATCGCGCCGCCCACGGCCACGGACCAGCCGGTCTCGACGCTGACCGCGGCTGACACCGAGATCGCAGTGATGAACATCGCCACGCTGGGCGGACCGGCCGTCGATATCGAGCCGGTGCCGCTGCCGAAAGCCAAACCGGTCGCCGAGCCGGCCAAGCGGACGACGAAACCGAAGAAGGCCGCCATCCGGGAAAAGCCGGCCAAGCGCCGCCGACTCGATGCCCGCGCCGAAGCGCCGGCGCCCGCCCCGGCCGAAACGTTCGGCTGGCAGCAACCGCAACGCTAAGCGGTTACGCAGGCCCGCTCGCCACCGGCGGACCGTCAGCCTGCCCCCAATCGGCCCACGAGCCGTCATAAAGCGCGGTGCCGCGCACGCCGAGCCGGTACAGCGCCAGCGTCAGCACCAGCGCGGATACGCCGGAGCCGCAGGTGGTGACGATCGGCCTGTCGAGATCGACGCCGGCATCCTTGAAGGCGGCGCGTAGCTCGCCCAGCGGCTTCATCGTGCCGGTCGCGGCATCGAACAATTTCGCATAGGGCACGTTGCGGCTGCCTGGAATGTGGCCGGACCGCAGGCCCGCACGCGGCTCCGGCACGCTGCCCTCGAAGCGCGGCTGCGGCCGGGCATCGACGAGCTGCGCGGCGCGGCTGTCGAGATTGGCGACCACCTGCTGCCGGCTGCGCACGAAACCTTGGTCGAACGAGGCAGTGTAGCGCGCCGGCACCGGATCGACCTCGCCGCTTTCGATCGCGCGGCCTTCGGCACGCCATTTCTGCAGCCCGCCGTCCAGCACCCGCACATCGGCATGGCCGAAGGCGAGAAACATCCACCACGCCCGCGGGCCGGCTACCCAGCCGCCGGCATCGTAGATCACCACGGTATGGGCATTGGAGACGCCTAGCGCGCCGACGCCGTCGGCAAAGTGGCCCTCGCTGGGAAACATATGCGGCAGCGACAGGCCGTGGTCGCTGATCACATCGACGTCGAAGAACGCAGAACCCGGGATATGCGCGCCGAGGAAATCCTCGCGCGGCAGCGGCGTGACGCCGGGCAGCTTGAACGAGGCGTCGAGGATCCGGACCGTGGGATCGTCGAGATGCGCGGCGAGCCAGTCGGTGGAAACCAGCGGATCGGTGGTGGTTGTCATGAGATGCCCTTGGCTGTCATTCCGGGGCACGGGCGGCGCCAGCCGACCGTGAACCCGGAATCCTGAAATGCTTTGCCATGCCGAGATTCCGGGTTCGCTCGCGCTGGCGCGCTCGCGCCCCGGAATGACAACGGGGCGTTACTTCGCCTTCCGCGGCTCGACCTTTTCGACCGGACCGCCGGCATCGCGCCAGGCGGCAAAACCGCCGGCCATGTGCGCCACGGGCGCGAGGCCCATGTCGTGCGCGGTCTTTGCCGCCAGCGCAGAGCGCAATCCGCCGGCGCAATGGAAAATGAACTTCTTGCTCTCCTGAAACACCGGCTTGGCATAGGGGCTTTCCGGATCGATCCAGAATTCCAGCATGCCGCGGGTGCAGGAGAACGCACCGGGAATACGGCCGTCGCGCTCGATCTCGCGGGGATCGCGGATGTCGATCAGGATCACATCGGGCTGCTGCACGGCCTTGATGGCATCCTCCGCGCTCAGCACCTCGACCACCGCATTGGCCTCGTCGATCATCGCCTTGATGCCGCGGACAATGGCTTGCGTCATGATTTCCGAACCAGTTCCTTCATCGCGCCTTCGAGGCCCTCGATGGTCAAGGGATACATCCGCTCTGAGAACAGCCGGCGGATCAGCGTGGTGGATTCCGAATAGTCCCAGTGCTTCTTGGCCACCGGGTTGAGCCACACCGCATTGGGATAGGTCTGCGTCACGCGCTCGAGCCAGACCGAGCCGGCCTCTTCATTGACGTGCTCGACCGAACCGCCCGGCACCATCACTTCGTAAGGCGACATCGAGGCGTCGCCGACGAACACCACCTTGTAGTCATGCGGATATTTGTGCAGCACGTCCCAGGTCGGCGTGCGGTCGGTGAAGCGGCGCTTGTTCTGCTTCCACACGCCCTCATAGAGGCAGTTGTGGAAGTAGAAATATTCCATGTGCTTGAACTCGCTCTTCGCCGCCGAGAACAATTCCTCGACCTGCTCGACATGCGAGTCCATCGAGCCGCCGATGTCGAAGAACACCAGCACCTTGACGGCGTTGCGCCGCTCCGGCCGCATGTGGACGTCGAGATAGCCGTGATTGGCGGTTTCCTTGATCGTGGTGTCGAGATCGAGCTCGTCGGGCGCGCCGGTGCGGGCGAATTTGCGCAGGCGCCGCAGCGCCACCTTGATGTTGCGGATGCCGAGCTCGACATTGCCGTCGAGGTCCTTGAACTCGCGCTTGTCCCAGACCTTGACCGCGCGGCGGTGCCGGCTCTTGTCCTGGCCGATCCGGACGCCTTCGGGATTGTAACCCTCGGCGCCGAATGGCGAGGTGCCGGCGGTGCCGATCCACTTGCTGCCGCCCTGGTGGCGCTCCTTCTGCTCCTTCAGGCGTTCGCGCAGCGTCTCCATGAGCTTGTCCCAGCCCATCGCCTCGATCTGCTTCTTCTCTTCCTCGGAAAGATATTTCTCGGCCAGCTTCTTCAGCCACTCGGCGGGGATCTCGGCCTTGTCGATGCCGTCGAGCAGACTTTCCAGCCCCTTGAACACGGTGCCGAACACGCGGTCGAACTTGTCAAGGTTGCGCTCGTCCTTCACCAAGGCGGCGCGCGACAGATAATAGAAATTCTCGATCGACTGACCCGCAAGGTCGGCGTCGAGCGCCTCCATCAAGGTGAGGTATTCGCGCAGCGTCACGGGGACCTGGGCATCGCGCAGCGATGTGAAGAAGTTCAAGAACATGGCGCGCAGTTTGCCCGCGCAACGCGGCCCGTCAAGGGCCGCGCCGGAATTGCTGCCTGAACCGCATGGCTGATGCCGCGTCGCGGGAAATCGCTTGCAACGCCCGGTCTGGACCTCGGCGGTTTTTCATTTAAGTTGGCGCGCAGCAGACATTCGCTCTGCTGGCTGTCGGCTGCCCATTGGGTGCCGGCCACCTTCTTCAAGGGGTAACAAGACATGGGTATAGAATCCATCCTGGTCTGGCTGCTGGTGGGCGCCGTCGCCGGCTGGCTCGCGGGGCTGATCGTCACCGGCGGCGGCTTCGGCCTGATCGGCAACATCGTCATCGGCATCATCGGCGCGGTGGTCGCCGGCTGGCTGCTGCCGCAGCTCGGCGTCAATCTCGGCACCGGCATTGTTCGGGCCATCATCAATTCGGCGATCGGCGCCGTGGTCGTGCTCGTGATCCTGTCACTGATCCGGCGCTGACGTCTTTCGCACCCATCCTGCGACCGCCGTCCGGCGGTCGTTGCATGTCCGGATGCCCCCTATCGCGCCCCATAATAAGAAGGCAGAGCCTCGATGAAGTTTACCGGCACCACGAATTATGTCGCCACCGATGACCTCAAGGTCGCGGTCAATGCCGCGATCGTGCTGGAGCGGCCGCTTTTGGTGAAGGGCGAGCCTGGCACCGGCAAGACCGTGCTGGCCGAGGAAGTCGCCAAGGCGCTCGGCGCACCGCTTTTGACCTGGCACATCAAGTCGACCACCAAGGCGCAGCAGGGCCTGTATGAGTATGACGCGGTGTCGCGGCTGCGCGATAGCCAGCTCGGCGACGCCCGCGTCTCAGACATCGCCAACTACATCAAGCGCGGCAAATTGTGGGAAGCCTTCACCCATGCCGAGCGCCCGGTGCTGCTGATCGACGAGATCGACAAGGCCGACATCGAATTCCCCAACGATCTGCTGCTCGAACTCGACCGCATGGAATTCCATGTCTACGAGACCGGCGAGACCATCAAGGCCGCCAAGCGCCCGATCGTGATGATCACCTCCAACAACGAGAAGGAACTGCCCGACGCGTTCCTGCGCCGCTGTTTCTTCCACTATATCAAGTTTCCGGAAATGGAGACGATGCAGCAGATCGTCGAGGTGCATTTCCCCGGCATCAAGCAGCGGCTGGTGGCGGAAGCCATGCGGATCTTCTTCGAGGTGCGCGCCGTGCCCGGCCTGAAGAAGAAGCCCTCGACCTCCGAATTGCTGGACTGGCTGAAGCTGCTGCTGAACGAGGACATGAGCGCAGAACAGCTTCGCGAGCGCGACCCGCGCAAACTGATCCCGCCGCTGCACGGCGCGCTGCTGAAGAACGAGCAGGACGTGCACCTGTTCGAGCGGCTGGCGTTCCTGAACCGCCGGGAAGTCTGAGGCGAGGCCGTTTCGCATGTCCGGATACGGCCGCGCGCCGTATTCCGGACGGCCCTGCGGGACGATCTCGATCTTCCTGCAGTCACGGCTTCGCCTTCTCGCGGGCAAAAGCCCCGAGCTATCAAGGACATTCTCCCCTCGAAACCACGAGGGGTGGCGGCGCGCCGACAGGCGCGGAGGTGGTATGGGACGCGATCCATCTCGCGATGAACCGCGGCGCCTGTAGGCGCGCCACCGCGGGA
This sequence comes from Tardiphaga sp. vice154, assembly GCF_007018645.1. Classification (NCBI taxonomy): domain Bacteria; kingdom Pseudomonadati; phylum Pseudomonadota; class Alphaproteobacteria; order Hyphomicrobiales; family Nitrobacteraceae; genus Tardiphaga; species Tardiphaga sp. vice154. The sequence goes on along the minus strand of NZ_CP041399.1, from coordinate 1,939,317 downwards.
TTTAAGACCCCGGGACCGTGCTTCCGGGGACGTGGCACGGGCGACGATACCCGCCGGCGTTTCCGCCGTTTGCCTGTCCCGCGTCCAGCCGACAAAGTGCGGCAGACCCCCGTAGTAGGGCCGGACGGTGACCCGAGGCCTCCCGGGCGTGCTTGCGAGGCACGCATGCGGGACGCCGCATCCCGCTCCACTCCCAGAGCGCCCTCGAGAAGCGCCCCTCATGAGCGGGACAAGAGGATCATAAGCCTACATAGGACGATAGTCAATATACTTGGCGACATCGGGGGAGGCGCCCGACTGCCGCGGAATGTTTTCGAGGTCGGGGCATTGCCGGATCGCTGCGTACGTCAACTGCCCCTCGCGCGTCCCGCAGTCGCGCAGGCGGAGACTTACGTGAATTGTCCGGTAAGTTCGCAGCTTTCCCAGTCTCTCTCTGCCAGCGCGCTGTTCGAGGTGACAAAATATATCGATCCACCCGGCCCCCAATCGCCGAACTCACGGCCGTTGGTGTAGGAGCCGATCTGCAGCAGCACGCGGGCGTCCTCGGGATCGACATCGAACAACTCGAGTTCGGCGTGCTGCACCAGACGCGGCCACCCGAGCATGCTTCCGAAATCGACTGTGTATTCATATCCGTCGGGCATGCCATACGACTGCAATGCGGCATGAAATTCGCGGTAGACTTCCCGTTGACCATTGTCCTTCAACACGGAAGCGAGCGCCTCGCTCTTTGGATCCGGCATCTCCAGCGTGGGGCGAAACAGCAGTTCGGCGCGCGGAAACACCGTCAGGATTTCCAAGGGCGGGACGGCCGGCGTCCATTCGGACGTTTCGGGCCAGTGAAACACCGCGCCGCCCATCGCGAACGTGCAGCCTTGGACGGCGTCATGATCGCCGAAAAACGCGAGCACGCCGTCCGACGGCAACACATCTGCGCCTGGCAGGTGACGGACATCGGCGCAATTGATCTGGCCGATGAACAGCATCGGCTCACCTTCTTCGACCGGCCATGTCCAGCCCGGCGGCGCGTAGGGCATTCCGCCAAGTCGGGACCCCGCAATCGGTGCGCTGGCCTCCGCAGGCTGCGGCCACAGCCCTATGGCAGGCGTCAACAACGACAGTAACTTCTTGTGCTCCGCCGGAAACAGAGAGGATAGCCGCCGCTCCACCTCATCGCGGGGCATGCTAGGCGCAGGCGGATTTCGGGCAGCCCAGAACAGCGGATGGTCTTCAGGAATGGGCGGCTGCGGGACGGACTTGGCCAGCGGTGGGGCTGCCAGCATCCGGGCGGCATCGGCGGCCACTTTGCCACCCATCGTGCTCAGTCCCGCCAACGTCTTGCGGAACACGGTCGGATCGGCCTCCCGGAATAAAAACGCCGCAGTATATCGCACGTCGAGATCGGAATGCTCAAGGAGCGGCAGCATCAGGTTCAGCCGGCCGTCGCTGCGCGCCATCAACTCGTCGACGATCTTCATCCGCTCGCCAAAATGGCGGTTCCCCGCCCCGACGTGCTCGATGGCATCGTGCTCACGCACGTTGTCTATCCACGCCTGCACCAGTTCAGAGTCCGATCGTGTTTCCAATCCACTCATGAGAGCCCCCTAACTCCGGCAACCGGATTTTGGAACAAGTCAGGAACAAACTGCAACCTAAAATTGATAATAAAATGCGCGACGTAAGCTCATGGATTTTATGTATACTGAAATGTCTATGCATGCGGATATTTAATCGATAGAATACTTGGAATCAGGAATTCGGTATACAATCTGGATTCCTTGTAGGAGGACGCCGCGATGACCGCTCCCTTCCCGATGAACGCCTGGTACGCCGCCGCTTGGGACGTCGACATCAAGCACGCGCTGTTTCCGCGCACGATCTGCAACAAGCATGTGGTGATGTATCGCCGCGCGGACGGCGCCGTCGCGGCGCTGGAGGATGCCTGCTGGCATCGCCTCGTCCCGCTTTCCAAGGGCCGGCTCGACGGCGACACCGTCGTCTGCGGCTATCACGGCCTGAAATACAATGCGCAGGGCCGCTGCACCTTCATGCCGTCGCAGGAGACCATCAATCCCTCGGCCTGCGTGCGCGCCTATCCGGTGGTGGAAAAGCACCGCTTCGTCTGGCTGTGGATGGGCGACCCGGCGCTGGCCGACCCCGCTCTGGTGCCGGACATGCGCTGGAACGACGATCCCGAATGGGCCGGCGACGGCAAGACCATCCACGCCAGATGCGACTGGCGCCTCGTCGTCGACAATCTGATGGACCTGACCCACGAGACCTTCGTGCACGGCTCCAGCATCGGCCAGGACGACGTCGCGGAGGCGCCGTTCGATGTCACCCATGGCGACCGGACCGTCACCGTGACGCGCTGGATGAAAGGCATCGAGGCGCCGCCGTTCTGGGCAGCCCAGCTCGGCAAGTCCGGCCCGGTCGATCGCTGGCAGATCATTCATTTCCAGGCGCCGGGCACTGTGTGCATCGACGTCGGCGTGGCGCCAGCCGGCACCGGCGCGCCGGAGGGCGACCGCTCGCAGGGCGTCAACGGCTTCGTGCTCAACACCATGACGCCGGAGACCGCGACCACCTGCCACTACTTCTGGGCGTTCGTGCGCAATCACCGCATCACCGAGCAGAAGATCACCACCGAGATCCGCGAAGGCGTCTCGGCGATCTTCCGCGAGGACGAGATCATCCTGGAAGCGCAGCAACGCGCGATGGACGAAAATCCCGACCGCGTGTTCTACAACCTCAATATCGACGCCGGCGCGATGTGGACGCGAAAGGTGATCGAACGCATGGTGGCTAAAGAGACGACGCCGCAAAAGCTGCAGGCGGCGGAGTGACGCCATGAGCGAGCGCGAATCCGACCGCTCGGTGTCGCAGACCGTGCGCGCGCAGCTGGCGCTGCGCGACATGATCCTGTCCGGCCGGCTGCGCGCCACTGAGCGCATCAGCGAGTTGCAGGCGGTTGAGATCACCGGCGTGTCGCGCACGCCGGTGCGGCTGGCGCTGGTGCGGCTGGAGGACGAGGGCCTGCTGCAGGCGATCCCCTCCGGCGGCTTCATGGTGAAAGCATTTTCCGAACGCGACATTCTGGATTCGATCGAGCTGCGTGGCACGCTGGAAGGCCTCGCCGCGCGCTTTGCCGCCGAGCGCGGCGCGTCCGCCCGCAGCCTTGAGCCGCTGAAGGAATGCCTGGCCGACCTCGACCGGCTGGTGCGGCAGGATCCAATTTCGGTCGAAGCCTTTTCCGCCTACGTCACGCTGAACGCGCGCTTCCACGCGCTGCTCACCGAATTGTGCGGCAGCGCCCCGGTGATCCGGCAGATCGATCGTGCTTCGGCGATGCCGTTCGCCTCGCCCTCCGCCTTCGTGATGGCGCAGTCGGCGCTGCCCGAGGCGCACACCATCCTGCTGATCGGCCAGGAGCACCACCGCATCGTCGTCGACGCGATCGAGAACCGCGAGGGCGCGCGCGCCGAAGCGATCATGCGCGAGCACGCCCGCCTCGCGGTGCGCAATCTGCGGCTGGCGTTGCGCAACCGTAGCCATCTCGATCTGCTGCCGGCGCTGGCGCTGGTGACGTCGGCCACTACGGATTGAGGGGAGAGACCCGATGCGCTTTGCCGAACACTGGACCGGATGCCGTGTCGCTGCGACCCGCGACGTCACGCCCGGCATTCGCGAAATCACGCTGCGCCCGGATGCGCCGGTCGCTTCCTACCCGCCCGGCAGCCACATCAATGTGAGCCTGCTGATCGACGGCCAGCCGCAGACGCGGTCGTACTCGCTGGTCGGCGAGCGGCAGCCCGACAGCTTGCGCATCGCCGTGCGGCTGGCGCCGGACAGCCGCGGCGGCTCGCGGGCGATGTGGGCGTTGCAGCCGGGCGCGCGGCTGGAGATTTCCAGCCCGTCGTCGCTGTTCGACATCGACTGGACGCGCAACCATTATTGCCTGATCGCCGGCGGCATCGGCATTACGCCGATCACCGGCATTGCCGCGGTGCTGCGGCCGCGCGCCGGCATCGACATGCAATTGCATTACGCAATGACGTCGCGGAAGGACGCCGCCTATCTCGACGAATTGTCCGGCCTGCTCGGCGAGCGGCTGCACGTCCACGCCAGCGACGAGGGCCACCGTCTCGATCTCGCCGCCACCTTCGACGCCCTCCCCGCGGACGCCATCGCCATCCTGTGCGGGCCGATGCGGATGCTGGAAGCGGCGCGGCGCGCCTGGAACGACGCCGGCCGCGCGCCGGCCGACCTGCGCTACGAGACGTTCGGCTCCAGCGGGTTGTTGCCGACGGCGGAATTCCGCGTGCGGCTGAAGGGCTCCGGCGAGGAAATCGTGGTGCCGGCAAACCGCTCGATGCTGGCGGCGCTCAACGACGCAGGTTTTGAAGTGATGAGCGATTGCGAGCGCGGCGAATGCGGCGTCTGCTCCATCGACGTGCTGGCGGTCGACGGCGAGATCGACCACCGAGACGTGTTCTTCAGCGATCATCAGAAGCAGGGCAACACGAAAATCTGCCCGTGCGTGTCGCGCGCGGTGGGCACGGTGACGGTCGATACGCTGTACCGGCCGGACGCGATGTGAGCTCGCATATGTCTCACGCCAAATCCCGCCACTAATGTTTTGTCACCTCTCCCCAACGGGGAGAGGTGACAAAACATGACCGTTCCAAAATCGCAGAACCGCCTACCTCTCCCGCTCCATCTGATAGGTCAGATGCGCCTTCACGGTCGGCCATTCCGACGCGATGATGCTGTACACCACGGTGTCGCGCAGCGTGCCGTTGGGGGCGATCTGGTGGTTGCGGATGATGCCGTCATATTTCGCGCCGAGTCGCTCGATGCCGCGGCGGCTCTGGTGGTTGAAAAAATGCGTGCGGAATTCCACCGCGATGCAGTCGAGTTTCTCGAAGGCGTGCTGCAGCAGGAGCAGCTTGCACTGGGTGTTGAGCGCGGTCCGCTGCACGCGTTTGGCGTACCAGGTCGAGCCGATCTCGACGCGGCGGTTGGCGGCATCGACGTTCATGTAAGTCGTCATGCCGGCGACCTGGCCGTCGGCATCGACCACCGTGAACGGCAGCATCGCGCCCGATGCCTGCAAAGCCAGCCGCCGCTCGATCTCGGCGGGCATCTTCTCGGCGGTCGGGATCGCGGTGTACCAGATGCTGGAGAGATCGCCGATCGCCGCCATCAGGCCGTCGGTGTGGTCTTTCGAAAGCGGCTCGAGCCGGGCATGGGCCCCTTGCAGCGTTACAGGTTCAAGCCACGGCATATTTATCCCTATCGTCATTGCGAGGAGCTCTTGCGACGAAGCAATCCAGTCTTCGCCAGTGGCTCTGGATTGCCGCGTCGCTTCGCTCCTCGCAATGACAAAATTACTTGTTCAGAAAATTCAGCGGCAGGCCGCCGCGCGGCCAGTCCATCGCGATCAGTTCGCCACGGCCCGACAGCGTGATGTAGGCGGTTTTAAGCTCCGGCCCGCCGAACGCAATATTGGTGGTGACGCGGTCGCCGGTCGGCACCTGCTCGACCAGTTTTCCGTCCGGCGCGATCACCGAGATGCAGCCTGAGACCAGCGTCGCAACGCAGATGTTGCCGGAGGCTTCCACGGCGAGCGAATCGAACATCTGGTAACCGCCGAGGCCGGCGATCGGATGGCCGCGCTCGCCGCGGTAGATCACCTCCGCCGGTTTGACCTCGCCGGGCGCAGAAAGATCGTAAGCCCACAGCCGCGCGGTCGGCGTCTCCGCGATGTACATCGTCTTCTCGTCGGGCGACAGGCCGATGCCATTGGCCGGCAGCACGCCATACACCTGCTCGGAAATGCCGGTCATGCCCGGCTTGATGTAATAGGCGCCGCCGACATCCATGTCGCGGGCGCGGCGCTTTCCGAGGTCAGAGAACCACAGCCCGCCCTCGCGGTCGAACACCAGATCGTTCGGCCCGCGCAGGCCGTGCTCGCCGCATTTGTCGAACAAGGTTTCGACCGCGCCGGAATGCAGATCGACGCGCTGCAGCGAGCCGCCGATATATTCATGCGGCTCCGGCGCGCCGGGCATCAAGGTGCCGCGCGACGGATGCCAGCCGAAGCCGCCATTGTTGCAGAGATAGATCTTGCCGTCCGGCCCCATCGCCGCGCCGTTCGGCCCGCCGGGAATTTTGGCCACCACTTCCTTGCGTCCGTCCGGCCATACCCGCGTCAATTGCTGCGCGCGGATTTCCACCAGCACCACAGAGCCGTCCGGCAGCACCACGGGGCCTTCGGGGAACGCCAGATCGGTAGCGAGCACGCGGATGGCGGGGTTGGACATGAAAACTCCCTTTGTTTTTTTTGTTGTCGCTTGCGACGAACTTACGCAAACATCCGCCGCGCTGCCAAGGCGTGGCCACGCATGGCACCTGCGCAATCGTCCCGGCAAGCGAGCCTGCGAGCGCAAGCCGGGACCCATACACGCTGTCGTCAAGTTGCGTGCTGTTGCCAATGCCTTTGAAAGCCACAGGCTCGGAGGTTATGGATCAGGCTCGGCGCTCGTTGGCGCTCGCCTCGCCCGGATGACATCAGTTTATTTTGCCGTCGCATCCTTAGGCGCGTCTTTCGCGGCCGGCGCCGCCGCCGGCTTCTTTTGCGCCGCCTGCAGTTCCTCGACCGTCTTCTGCAAGCCTGCCAGGGTCATTCGCAGCGCCTCGATCTGGCGCGTTGCGGCGTCGAGCTTCTGCTGCTGTTCGCGGCCCTGCTTGCCAAGACTGGTCTGCAGGAAATTCACATTGCTCTGCAGGCAGGAAGTGCGGCGCTCCATGGTCTTTTCGACGGTGCAGATCTCGATTCCCGGCACGTCCTGCGCCAGCGCCGGACCTGCCGTGAACGTCGTCAGTATCGTTGCTGCCATCATCCGGTTGAGCATCGTCGGGCCTCGCTTGTTATCGTGAATGCTCCGAAAGCCAAGCGGGCAGAACCTCCGCCTGTCAACCGTGATACAGGGAGGCGGAACGCCGCGGGCGCGGAACAACGACACGCCGCCTCCGTTGCCGTCATGGAGAATCTCGACATGGCAACGCGCGAACGACGACTGGCGGAATTCAACGGCGAGGGAAATCCGCCCCCCGATCAGGCGGTGCAGGTGCTGTGCGAAGACCACAACGGCACCTATCAGCTCCCGTTCCCCTGCACCTTCGCCGCGGGCGAGTGGCACAATGCCGAATCCGGCAGCGTGGTCGAGGCCGCGGTGGTCGGCTGGCGCTTGCCCCGCTTCGGCTGAAAACTGTCCTCAACTGCGACACCGGACGCCATCGCGTTAACCTCTGGTACGCGGCGGGAACGAAGCGGGCCCGAATCAGCGAATTCGATTCGCTCGTCAGTGCTTGTGAATGCATCTTGGGACATGCCCGGGGGCGCGCACCAGATCCGGTGAGAAGAGGCCCAGCAAGCCAAGGCATTTCGTGTAGCAAAGGTTAACGCCGCGCGACCGGTCCCGGCTGCGCAGGCACTCAGGCGTAGAGATACCCCACCGGCTGGCCCTCGGTCCGCAGCGGACGCGTATCCCTGCGGGTGATGATCCGGCCTGCCAGCCCGTCGATCTCGTCGCGCTGGGTCGGCGTCCAGCTTCGAAGCTGCTCCAGGCCTTTCAGCAGGCCGAGCCGCAGCAACTGAGTGTTTTCGCCGAGGCCGACCAGCCGGATCGACTCCCTGCCCGCTGTCACCACGTCACCCGCCGCAAGTTCAAAATTCCTGCCCGACCGGTCGCTGAATTCCGCGGTGCCGCGGATCACGCGATAGATCACGACCTCGCCTTTCGTGAAGCTGTCAGCGTCCACGGCCGCCGCGCTGCTTTTTGGCAGCAGTGATTGGCCGCGCGGGTCGGTGGCGAGGATATGACCGGTCACCAGATGGCCGCTCGGCACATCGATGCCGATGTCGCGCACATAGGCCGGCATGGTCGATTTGATCGCGCCGTCCTTGAGCGGCCTGAACAGCGCCTCCAGCGCCAGCGGGTCCTGTAACCAGAAGCCGGCGTCCACCGGCCGATCATGCATGCCATGGGTCCAGGCCACGCGCGGCGTTTCGGCCTCGTCGATCTGGTCGGGGCCGACGATCGTCGGATTCGGGAACGTCGTGGGATCGGTGACGAAGGCTTCGAGAAACTTGCCGGAGTACCCCATCGACAGCGCGTCGGGCACCACGCTCTGCGGCGTCTTCAGGTTCTCCTCGGTCGGCAGGCCCGACCAGGTGTAGAACAGCTGGCGATGCACGATCGCGCTCTGCAGCATCACCGCGCCCGGGCCGACATAATAGATCCGGCCATCATAGTCGAAGGTGAACAGGCCGGACGTGACAAGCACCAGCTGGAAGCCACCCGGCGGCAGGTGCAGATGGAAATCGGTCGGGCCGGTATCCTCGCGGTAAATCGGCAGGTTGGTTGCCACCTCATGCAGCAGGAAGGTTTCGTTGTTGGCATGAAAGCCGGCATCGGCACGGCTATACAGCGCCTGCGGCCGGTACGTCGCCTGATAAATGGTATCCTTGTGGCGGTCGATGGCGATGAAATCCTGATGGTTGAGACGCAGCGGGTCGCCCTCCGGGTGGGTCAGTCCGGGCCGTGCGGGATCGATCGCAGCATGGATATTCATGGTGCCCTCCATCGCGGGCCGGCAATGCGGCCCGGTTGCTATCGCAATGCACCATGCGAATTCCGCGCCAGCGGGCTTCAGCAGGCTTTGATACCAGCTCGGCCTGAAAGGGCGGTGAGAGGGACGATTTTCGGCGGAATAGCCGCCAGATTAGCGCCGTTACTGGATATTAGTTGAGCATCCCTGCCCGGTCATTGAGCCGAATGGAGTTGTAGGGTGAGCAAATCGTAGCGTGCGCACCGCGCGGTCGTGGGCACGGCGCAAGCGAGCCTTTGCCCACCCTACGGCCTCAGTACTCCACTTCGAGTTCTTCAATATCCTCGTGCTCTTCCTTCGCCGCGGCAATCCACTCCTGCATTTCGGGCATCGCCAGGATCATGCTGGCATAGGCCGAAAGCTGCGGATCGAGCTTGACGTCGTAGGTCGCAAAGCGCGTGACCACCGGCGCGTACATCGCATCCGCCATGCTGCGCTCGCCGAACAGAAACGGGCCGCCGGACCGGTTCAGGCATTCGCGCCAGATCGTGCAGACGCGATCGATATCCGCCTGGGCGCGCGACCAGATCTTGAAATTTGCGAAGTAGCCCTTGATGTTGACCGGCAACGACGCGCGCAGCGTGGTGAAGCCGGAATGGATTTCGCCGGAGATCGACCGGCAATGCGCGCGCATGATGCGGTCGGCTGGCAACAGCCGCGCCTCCGGCATCACCTCGTTGAGATATTCCCCAATCGCCAGCGTGTCCCACACCACCGCACCCTCGTGGCGCAGGCACGGCACCAGGATCGACGACGACAGCAGCAGGATTTCTGCCCGCGCGGAGGCATCGTCGGGTCCGGTGATGATCTCGTCGAATTCCAGCCCGGATAATTTTGTCAACAGCCAGCCGCGCAGCGACCAGGACGAATAGTTCTTGCTGCTCAGCGTCAGTGTCGCCCGCGTCATGACCATCTCCCTGCGCCAGATGAGCGGACCGGTACTCGACGACCGGGTTGCCCGCATTTTGTTCAGCAAACCATGTGCCAGTTTGACAGATGATTTGACTCCCCGCTGGCTTCAATATTGCATATCATTATAGCAGGGAAGCGATCCGGATGATGTCAATGATGTATCAGGCCTACCAGAACCATATGGATCTGACGGCGCCATGGCGAACCGGAGCGGCGCAGGCGCTGAAATATATCAACCTGGTCCCGGCAGGCACATCGGACAAAGTGTTCGGCCGCCTCTCCGCCGCGCTGGAGCTGGTGTCGCGTACCGCCCTGACCTATGTCCGCCCGGAATTCGCGATCGGTCCGGTGCCGGTCGGCAACAGCCTCCTCGACGTCGTCGAGGAGGTGGTCTTTTCCACCGCGTTCGGCTCGCTGCTGCACTTCAAGAAAGAAGGCTCGCCACTGCAGCCGAAGCTGCTGCTGGTGGCGCCGATGTCCGGCCATTTTGCAACGCTGCTGCGCGGCACCGTGGCGACGCTGCTGCAGGACCATGACGTCTATATTACCGACTGGCACAATCCGCGCGACATCCCCCTCAGCGCCGGCAAGTTCGGGCTCGATGACTACACCGAGCACCTGATCCTCTTCATGAACGAACTCGGGCCGCGTTCGCACATGGTCGCGATCTGCCAGCCGTCGGTATCGGCGCTGGCCGCCGCAGCGATCATGTCGGAGGACGATCATCCCGCGCGGCCGGCCAGCCTGACGCTGATGGCCGGGCCAATCGACACAAGGATCGCCCCCACCAAGGTCAACGACTTCGCCAAGAGTAAGCCGCTGAAATGGTTCGAAGACAATCTGATCAACTACGTGCCCTTGCAGTGCAAGGGCGCGTTCCGAAAAGTGTATCCTGGCTTCATCCAGTTGACCGCCTTCGTCTCGATGAACCTGGAACGCCACATCAAGTCGCATGTCGACCTCGCCAACCATCTGGCCAAGGGCGAGACCGAAAAGGCCGAAATCATCAAGACGTTCTACGACGAATATTTTGCGGTGATGGACCTGACCGCGGAGTTCTACATCGAGACCATTCGCGACGTGTTCCAGGAGCATCTGCTGCCGCAGGGCAAGATGATGTACAAGGGACGTCCGGTGAATCCGGGGGCGATCCGGCGCATGGGCCTGATGACGGTCGAGGGCGAGAAGGACGACATCTGCTCGATCGGACAGACGCTGGCGGCCCAGGATCTCTGCACCGGCGTGCGCGCCTATCGCAAGGTCCACCACATGCAGGCTGGCGTCGGCCATTACGGCGTGTTCAGCGGACGCCGCTGGAACAACGAGATCTATCCGCTGCTGCGCGATTTCGTGCACGTCAACTCGTGATGCCCGGAAGTGTTAACAAGAAATTCGGAGCGCATCACCCAAACGGGTGACGCGCCGATCGCGCCTGTCGCCTACTTCCGTACCGGAGGATTGTTTTGCGGCTGCTAAGGCAGCGCGTCGATCGATCCAATTACCGCTTCGGCGGACCATGTATTGACGAAGCGCAAGACATTTGACGGGTATATTTACGTCCAGGCCGGCCTTCGGGCCGGCCATTTCCGTCGAGCCGGCCTTCGGGCCGGCCATTTGCGTCGAGCCGGACGGAACCCGCCTTCAGAGCGACGCCTGACGCTGACCCAGCAGACTGACCAGATCGACCTGACGGTCGACGCCGGTTTTCAGGAACACCGATTTGAGTTGGGTACGCACCGTATTCAGGCTGACGGAGTGCGCCTTCGAAATCGTATCGAGCGTATTGCCATCGATCAGCAGGCTGGCGATGCGGGCTTCGGCGGGGGTGAGATCGAACAAAGCCCGCAGCATTTCCGGCGCCGGGCTGCTCTGCGGCGTCAACGGCGTCAGGAACAGGATCGAGACCGCGCCGGCGAACACGTCGAGCCCACCCAGCCGCAGCGGCAGCACATGGGCGATCAGCGGCGGCGAGGCCGCCGTGCCGGCGACCGGGATCGAGCGGCCGGTGCGGGCCAGCGAACTCGGCTGTGCCAGCGCCTCCATAAACATCTGCTGGACTACCGCGGCGCTGAACTGAACCTGGTTCTGCGCACCGACGCCGACCGCAGGGGCGCTGGCCAGAAAGCCTGGATTGGCCGCGACCACCCGCCCGGCATCGGTTACTGCCGCCGCGGGCAGACCGATCATTTCCAGCGTCGCCACGGCGGTGCGCGCCCGCTCGAAGCCGAGACGGCCCGCGAGGACGGCGGCCCGCGCCAGATGTGGGCGTAGCATGTCGAGTTGATCCGCCACGGCGCGCGGCACCGGGCCGTTGGCCCATGCCTTCTCGATCGACAACACCAGCGTGTCGCCGGATGGCGCTCGTATCGAGGTACCGGCGCACCAGCCAAGTCCTCCAGGGCGGAGGATGTCGGTGTAGAAGCTCTCGTTCTCAAGCTCTTCCAGAGTAAACTTGTCGAGGTCCGTGAGGAAACGCGCTTCATTCGGCGGGATCAGGCGGTCGCTGCGCGGATTGCGGTGGGCGAACGGGCTTTTGGTCCAGCGATCGATGCGCTCGTGAATTTTGGCCGACGAAATGAAACGCGGCGCGCCCGGCGCGACCGCGAACAACATCGCGCCTTCCGCATCGGCCATCTCAGCCAGGCGATCGAACACCTGCGGCCAGTGCTCGGGCACCACACCCGCCTCGTAGATCTGATCGACAAGCGTCTCGTACTTGACGGATTCCAGCAAATTATGTCTCGATTGATGAAAGCTGCCGTTGGGTGAAACAACACGGTCTGCTTGGTTAAACCCCGTCGCTAGCAAAATATGCCGTACGCAGGTAATCACTTTGTGTGGATGAGAGCCTCCCGCCTTACGCTTGGCGCAGCCCAAATGGACTACGGCGCAGTCCTGCCCGTCGTGCACCGGCGAGCATGCGTTAAGATTCGGTTGTCTGTGCAACCGGGATTTCCGGCGGCAGGATCAGCGCGGCGACGATCACCAGCACGCACAGCGCTGCGAAGCTGTGCAGCATCATCATGAAGCCGCCCTTCTCGTACAGAAACGACACCAGCCCGACCGAGGCGCCGGCTGCGGTGAAGCCGACGAAGTAGCGCACGGCATAAGCGCGCGAGCGCCATTCCTCGCTGGTGTATTTGCCGACCATCGCCTCGTTGACGGTGATCTGTCCGAACAGCCCGATGATGATGCCGATCGCCACCACGATCAGCGAGATGTTGGACAATGATGCTGCGAAGTACAAAAACGGCGCCAGCACGAAGGACAGCGGCACGCACACCGCCTTTAGCGAATAGCGGTCGATCAGCCCGCCGATATTGTATTGCGTCAACGCGCCGAACACGTAGACGCCCGCGGCGATGACTCCGAGCAGCGCCGGGCTCTGCGTCAGGTCGGACAGACGTTCGGCGAATAGTTTCGGCAGCGCGACGGTGACCGCATTGAACGTCGTGGAGATCGCGATCACGGTGATCAATAGCGCCAGAATCACCCGCCACATGTCGGACTTGGCGACGCGCGACTGCGCCGCCGCCTGCCTGAAGCCGGAGCGGTCCTCATGCGCCACGCCGCGCATGAACACCACGCCCAGCGCCAGCGTCGCCAGCCCCGGCAGGATGAACGCATAACGCCAGCCGAGGAACTGCCCGACCACGCCGGTGATCAGCGCCGACGACGCCACGCCGAAATTGCCCCACACGCCGTTGATGCCCATCTCGCGGCCGATCCTGTCGGCATAGGACACGATCATCGCGGTGCCGACCGGATGATAGATCGAGGCGAAGGCGCCGATCGAGAACAAGGCCGCCCCAAGTTGCAGCGGGGTCTGCACCAGGCCCACGGCGATCATCGAGGCGCCGATGCCGAAGAAATAGATCACCATCATGTGGCGCCGGCTCCAGCGGTCTCCCAGCCAGCCGGTCACCAGCGAGCCCGCGCCGAACGCGACAAAGCCCGGCGTCGCATAGGGCAGCAGTTCGGCGTAGGTCATGTTCATCGTCGGCCCCATCACGATGACGGCCGCGGCGAAAATCAGCATCGCGTAATGATCGATGAAATGCGCGACATTGACGAGGGTGATGACACGGGCGGGGACGTTCATGAAGCGATTCCTGCAGAGCTTGGAAATTCGTTATAAGAAGTTATGCTGTCGGGATGTCGCCAATGATTATCGGCAAAGCGCCAATCCGTCCGTTGTCCGACCGCCGCCAGACGACGGGGGGCGGCGTTCATTTCATGGCGACCCGCTACGAAAAGGGCACCCGGATCGAGCCGCACGCGCATCGCGAGTCGCAATTGATATTTGCCACCAAAGGCACCATGCAGGTCACGACCCCGAAGGGCCGCTGGCTGGTGCCGCCGGATCGCGCAGTCTGGATGCCCGCCGCACTGCCGCACGCGATCGATGTGCTCGCCGACATCGAGATGCGCTCGCTGTATTTCGACGTCGGCTGGATGAAGCGGGACGACGCCCACCGCGCCAATCTCAGCGTCGAATTCGTCGTCCGCGTCTCGCAACTGCTGCATCAGGCCATCCTCGCGCTGTTCGACGGACGCAACGACGCCGGCCGCAACGAGTTGCTGGTCCGGCTGGCGTTGCTGGAATTGCACGAGGCGGAAGATCCGACGACGTTCATCCCGCTGCCGCACGAGCCGCGCTGCCGCCGCGCCGCCGATATCGTGCTGGCCGATCCCACCGCATCGCATGAAATCGAGGCGCTGGCGCGCTCGGTCGGCACCTCGGCGCGGACGCTGTCACGACTGTTCCTGACAGAAACCCAATTGAGCTTCCGGAGCTGGTGCCAGCGCGCCCGGATGGCGGCGGCGATCGAACGGCTATCGATGGACCGCAAGGCGCCGGTGAAACAACTCGCGGCCGATCTCGGCTACGCCAGCTTTTCAGCTTTCTCGCACGCCTTCCGGCAAGTCACCGGGAAGACCCCGACGGAATTTGCAGAAAAGGCGTGAGGCAGCAGGGGCTGCGGTGCCCCAATCCTGAGATCACGTCACGGTGAACGAGCGGGATTTTTCGCGAGAACGATCGAACGCCGCGTAACGCGGCTGTTTTCCGCCCCGTATGCCTATGGACGACGTTGATCGTCTAACCTGTCTCAGAGGGATCGCACCAATGACCACAAATTCACGTATCGCCGCTTCGCTGTCGGCCGCCTTGCTCGCGTTCGGCGTCGCCGCAGGGGCTGCCCATGCGCAGGACAAGATGGGCAAGGACAGCATGTCCAAGGACTCCATGAGCAAAGATGCCATGAGCAAGGACACGATGAGCAAGGATGGCATGAAGAAAGACGGCATGATGGACAAGGACGGCATGAAGAAGGACGGCATGGCCAAGGACGGGATGAAGAAGTAACGCTCTCCGAAGTCCACGATCGCGACAGGGCCCGCAAGGCTTGTTCATCGTGATGAACAGGCCTTGCGGAGCTTTGATCGCACGACAACAGACGAGCGGCGGCGCACGATCAATCTACAACGCCTACGGCAGCACCACGCGGAGACTCGAATTGCACAGACCCTTGGCGGCTGCCTCGTTTGTCGCGGCCTCGTTACTGCTCGGTGCTCCTTCGGCAGCGGCCGAGTGGCGCGTGGAGGTGCTGGACGCACCCGGCCGGGTCGATTCGATCGAGGCCCACTCCGCCGCCGTGCGGATCGCCATCGGCAAGCTCTGCTATCAAACCATCGAGACGAAACTGGTCGCGGCAGCCTGCCCGAAACCTGCTGCGCCGCCAGCAGGCGCCCTGGCCGACGGACGGGTGGCCGAAAGCACGGGCGCCGTCGCTCGCGCCTGGCTGGCCGCGCCGACCAGTCGCTACGATCACGGCGTCCTCGGCGATGCCGTTGAAGCCGGCCGCCTGACGATCGTTCGGCGCGACGGCCAAAGCGGATCGGTGACGCTGGGAAACGACGCCGTGTTCGAGGATCTGTGGCCGCGGATCGTGACCATCGACGGGCAGCCGAGAATCGTCGTCGTGAAGTCCTATCTCGCGCGCGGTTCGGCGCTGGCCGTGATCGACCCCGCGACGATGGCGATCGTCGCCGAAACGCCCCCGATCGGGCGTCCTCATGCCTGGCTCAATCCGGCGGGCGTCGCCGATTTCGATGGTGATGGCAAGACCGATATCGCCGTGGTGCGGCAGCCCCACGTCGTCGGGCGGCTCGAACTGTGGTCCTTCAACGACGGCCGGCTGGTGAAGACCGCCGAGGTGCCCGACGTGGCCAATCATTTCATCGGATCGCGCGCGCTGGGCCTGCAATGGGTAGCGGATTTCGACGGCGACGGTCATCCGGATCTGGCGATCCCGAGCCTCGACCGTGCCTCGTTGCGCCTGATTTCGTTCACACCGGAAATTCACGATATCGCGCGGATCGCGCTGCCATCGCGCGTCGCAACCAACATCGGCGCCGTCACCGTCGCCGGACGGCTTGCTCTCATTGCTGGCGGCGCAGACGGCCGCCTCATGCTGTTTCAGTCACGCTGAGCGGTGCGGATCAGCGCGGCACCACGGCGGTGGCTTCGATCTCGACGCGGGCGGCACGCTCGACCAATCGCACCACCTGCACCAGTGCCATCGCCGGATAGTTCGGCCCGAAAATGTCGCGATAGATCCGGCCAAGCGTCTTCAGGTCGCCGAGATATTCCTCGATGTCCACGACGTACCAGGTCAGCCGCACCAGATGCTCCGGCTTGGCGCCGCCCTCGGCGAGAATCGCGGCGATATTTTCCAGCGCCTGCTTGACCTGGGTAGAGAAGTCCTTGGGCAGATGGCCCTCGGTATCCCAGCCGATCACCCCTCCGGTAACGACGAGGCGGCCATCGGCCGTCATGCCGTTGGAATAGCCCTTCGGCGCTGGCCAGCCGGACGGCTGCAGCACGCGGGGATAGGACGGATCGGCATTGGTCTTGCCGTCATTATTGGCATTCGGCACCACGGTCAGCGTGGGGCCCTTGGGGGCGGTCAACGGCAATACTCCTTCAAGCGCAAAACGGTCATGGTCATTCCGCCGCCATCGCGAACTGCCGCAGCGCAAAGCGCTTCAGCTTGCCGGTCTCGGTCTTCGGCAGTTGCGTGACGAATTCAATGGCGCGCGGATATTTATAGGGCGCGATCTCGCGCTTGACGTGGTTCTGCAACTCCAGAGTCAGCGCGGCGTCGCCGGTAAAGCCCGGCGCCAGCACGACATAGGCCTTCACCACCATGCCGCGGGCCTCGTCGGGCGAGCCGACCACGCCGCAATCAGTCACGGCCGGATGGGTCAGAAGCGCCGCTTCGACGTCGGGACCGGCGATGTTGTAGCCGGCAGAGACGATCATGTCGTCGGAGCGCGACTTGTACCAGAAGTAGCCGTCCTCATCCATGATAAAGGTGTCGCCGGTGATATTCCAGCCGTTCTGCACGAACCTCTTCTGGCGCTCGTCGGCGAGATATTTGCAGCCGGTCGGGCCCTTCACCGCGAGCCGTCCCATCGTGCCCGGCAGCGCGTCGTTGCCCTCGTCGTCGATGATCTTGGCGATGTAACCCGGCACCGGCCGGCCGGTCGAGCCCGGCCGGATCTCTTCCTCAACCGCACAGATGAAGATGTGCAGCAGCTCGGTGCCGCCGATGCCGTCCATCAGCTTGATGCCGGTCGCCTTCAGCCAAGCGTCGTAGGTGCCCTTCGGCAGCGTCTCGCCGGCCGAAACGCATTTACGCAACGAGGAGATGTCGTGCGAGCCCATCTTGGCGAGCATCGCGCGGTACGAGGTCGGCGCGGTGAAGCACACCGTGACCTTGAATTTCTCGATCGCCGGCGGCAGCTCTTCCGGCCCGGCCTTCTCCAGCACCACAAAGGAGGCGCCGATGTGCAGCGGAAACAGCACGCCGCCGAAGCCGAAGGTGAAGGCGAGCGGCGCCGAGCCGATGAAACGGTCTTCCTTCGAGGCGCGCAGCACGTTGTGGGCAAACCCGTCGCATACCGCGAGCATGTCGCGGTGGAAATGCATGGTGCCCTTGGGATCACCGGTGGTGCCAGAGGTGAAGGCGATCAGGCAGACGTCGTCGGCGGCGGTATCGACCGCGGTGAATTCCGGGCTGGCATCGGCGATCATCGCCTCCAGCGAATCCGGGGCATCGACGCCCCAATAGACGATGCGCCGCAGTTCGGGTGCCGCGAGCTTGGCCTTCTCCATTTCGTCGACGAGCTTGCTGTCGCACAAAGCCAGCGGGATCTTCGCTTTCTGGATCGGATAGGTCAGTTCCTTGGCGCGCAGCAGCGGCATGGTGGCGACGCAGACGCCGCCGGCCTTGATCACCGCCAGATAGGTCGCGACCATCATCGGATTGTTGGCGGAGCGCAGCATCACGCGGCCGCCCGGAACCAGGCCGAGCTTGTCGACCAGCACGTTGCAGATCCGGTTCACCAGCGCCTGCAGCTCGCGGTAGGTGTAGCTGTCGGTGAGGCCGAACATGCAGGGCGCGTCGCCATGGCCCTCCTCGACCCAGCGGTCGAGAAACGGCACCACGCAGTTGATGCGCGGCGGGTACTGAAACTCCGGCCGGGTGAACAGAAATTCCGGCAGCTGCTCCGGCGGCGGCATGTTGTCCCGCGCGAAGGTATCGACATGCGAGGTATAGGATGGATCGTCCATACCCTGTGTGAGGTGAGCCTCGGCGATGGCCATTGCTTGCTCCTGTCACGATGTCGCGGCCCGACGCCAGGCCCGCCGCGCGTCTGATATCATTTTAGACTTAAAACAATTAGGTGCAACTGCCCGGACCGGCCGATCGACGGATTTTTGCGGTTTCGGGCGCAAAGCCGCGCAGGAAGTTTAGGCAAACGCCGCCTAACGCTGCGCCAATTGCTTCAAACGGAGCGTCATCGGCGATTGCGGATCGGCCAGGCCGGCAATGACGGTAAAATGGTTGGTGCCGGGGATGGTTTCATAGCGCGCGGGAATCTGGGTGCCCCAGCAATCGACCAGGGTCTGGCTCTGCCGGAAATATTCCGAACTCTCCTCGCCGCCGACCACCGCATCGAGACTTCCGTGCGAGGGCATCGGCCAGAACAGCGGGCTGACCTCGCGCGCACTCAGGTCGTTGAGGTGCAGCGGGGTGTTGACCGAGGTCGGCACCAGGGGTCCGAGATCGAACAGGCCAGAGATCGAATAGACCGCCGTGATAAGATCTTGCGGCAGTGCGGCATCGAGCGCACGCCATTCGGTGGCGAGCATGCCGGCGGCAAGATGGCCGCCGGCGGAATGGCCGGACATCACCAGCGGCCGCTCGAACTTCGCCAGTTCGCGCGTCGCGGAACGCATTTGCTCAATGATGTCGCCGACCGAAACGTTCGGACACAAATCGTAGGACGGCATCGCAACGCTGATGCCGTGCGCGTTCAGGCCTGCAGCAAGATGGCTGAAGAACGACGGATCGAGCGCCTGCCAGTAGCCGCCGTGGATGAAGACCACGATCGGGCCGCGACCATCGGCCGGGAAGAAGTCGACCGTGTGCCGCGCACCTGTGCCGTAACGCAGCACCAGCATCGACGGACAGACCTCGCGGTAGGCCCTGGCGTCGCGCGCCCAGCCGGCAATAAGCGCCGGATTTTCCGGGACGCGGGCCCGGTTGTTGTATTCGGCCTCCAGATCGATCACGGCGCTCATGGCGTCTTGCCGTTGCCGGGCTTGGCGCCGGACTTCTGCGCCGCCTTCTGCGCCGAGGCCTTGGTCTTGGCGAGCAGGCGCATCAGCTCGCGCACGTCCTTCGGCGCCAGGTCGCCAAAGATCTCGGCGATCCAGGTCTCGTGCTCTTCGGCCATCTTGCGGAATTCGGCACGACCGAGTTTGGTCAGCCGGATCACCTGGACCCGACGGTCGGTATCCGAGGTACGGCGATCGACATGACCGGATTCCACCAGACGCTCGACCAGCCCGGTCACGTTCCCGTTCGACACCATCATGCGCTTGGAGACGTCCGACAGCGTCATGCCGTCCGGCACCTTGTCGAGCTGGGCCATCAGGTCGAAGCGCGGCAGCGTCACGTCGAAACGCTCGCGCAGACGCCCGCGCACCTCGCCCTCGATCAGCGTGGTGCAGGTCAGCAGCCGCAGCCACAGCCGCAGCTCGTCGCCGTGATCTTCGGAATGTTCGACCGCCTTGGTCTCGGAATCGAGAATCATGCTGCAATCTTACCTGGCTGGGGCCGCCACGATAGCAACGCCGCCGGAAATCCCCAACGGCGTACCAGTCTGCGCGCCCGATGCTTTGACCTTCAACAAATAACCCGGCGACTGCAAGCCAAAACGCCGCAGCCGGGCCACTGGCCAAATCCGGATATTTGTTTAGGCTTCAAACAAATTGGCCTGCCGCTTGCATAGCCGTTTTAACCGTTTGGCGCGCGAGACGCACGCTTGCGGCGGCAGCCATCCTCAGAATAGTCTCTGGGGCAGGACATCATTTTGGGTTGGCGGGATTTCGGCAGCAACGCGCGGCCGAGCAGAGGAGAGACCATGAAGCAGCAGATCAAACTGGCCGGCCTGGCCGTCCTGATGGGCGTCGCAGCGGTACCCGCTGTCGCGCAGGAAAAGATCAAGGTCGGCGTGATCGTGTCGCTGTCCGGCGCTGGCGCCGTGCTCGGCCAGCAGGCCCGCGACGGCTTCGCCCTCGCGGTCAAGGACCTCGGCGGCAAGATGGGCGGCAAGGACGTCGAAGTCGTCGTCGTCGATGACGAACTGAAGCCCGACGTCGCCGTCACCAAGGTCAAAGGCCTGCTGGAGCGCGACAAGGTCGACTTCGTAGTCGGCCCGATCTTCTCCAACATCCTCGGCGCAATCCACAAGCCGGTGACCGAGAACAAGACCTTTCTGATCTCGCCGAATGCCGGCCCGTCCAGCTTCGCCGGCAAGGAGTGCAACCCGTACTTCTTCGTGACGTCGTACCAGAACGACCAGATCCACCAGATCCTCGGCAAGGTCGCGCAGGAGCGCGGCTACAAGAAGATCTACCTGATGACCCCGAACTACCAGGCCGGCAAGGACTTCGTCGCCGGCGTGAAGATGGACTTCAAGGGCGAGATCGTCGAGGAATCCTTCCTGCCGCTCGGCACGCTGGACTTCCAGGCCGAGCTCTCCAAGATCGCCGCCGCCAAGCCCGACGCCGTGCTGACCTTCATGCCGGGCGGCATGGGCGTCAATCTCGTCAAGCAGTACAAGCAGGCCGGCCTGCTCGACCGCGTCCCGTTCCTCTCCACCTTCACTGTCGATGAATCGACGCTGCCGGCGCAGCAGGACGCAGCGCTGGGCATGTTCGGCGGCTCGAACTGGGCGCCGAACCTCGACAATCCGCAGAACAAGAAGTTCGTCGCGGAATACGAGAAGGCCTATAACAGCGTGCCCGCAACCTACGCCTTCCAGTCGTACGATGCGGCCATGCTGATCAACAGCGCAGTCGTCGCGGTGAAGGGCGACCTTTCCGACAAGGCCAAGGTGGCGGCGGCGATGAAGAAGGCCGACTTCAAGTCGCTGCGCGGAGACTTCAAGTTCAGCGCCAACGGCTACCCGATCCAGGACTTCTATCTGACCAAGGTCGCCAAGCGCGCCGACGGCAAGTTCCAGACCGAGATCGCGCAGAAGGTGTTCACCAACTACGCCGACAAATACGCCGCCAGCTGCACACCGCAGTAAAGCGATCGCCGGCGCGCCTCGGTAAGACGCGCCGGCCTCTCATGTCGTCCCCGCGAAAGCGGGGACCCATAGCCACCGCCAGCATAGTTGAAACGGCGTCGTTGCTACTCTATCGCTTCGTTTAGTTCGCCAGCGTGTCTGGGTCCCCGCTCCGCGTGCGCCGGAGGCGCACTAGGCGGGGACGACGCGGTGGGTTTTTCACCAGCCGCGCAAAGATCGTATCTCTCGCATGACCGTCACCCTTGCCCTCGTCCAGATCCTGAACGGCCTGCAGTTCGGGCTGATCCTGTTTTTGATCGCCGCCGGCCTGACGCTGGTGTTCGGCGTGATGGACTTCATCAATCTCGCGCACGGCGTGCAGTACATGGTCGGCGCCTATTTCGTCGCCGCCTTCACCGCGATGACCGGCAGCTTCCTGTATGGCCTCGCGCTGGCGCTGCCGGCCGCCCTGGTGTTCGGCCTGCTGCTGGAGGTGCTGATCTTCCGGCATCTCTATGACCGCAGCCATCTCGACCAGGTGCTGGCGACCTTCGGCGTGATCATCTTCCTCAACCAGGCGGTCAAGTTCGTCTGGGGCGCCGCCCCCCTCAACGTGCCGATGCCCGACGCGCTGTCCGGCACCATCGAGATCGCCGACGGCATGCTGTATCCGGTGTATCGCCTCGTCATCATCGCCGTCGGCCTCGCGGTCGGCCTCGCGCTCTATCTCGTCGTCAACAAGACCAAGCTCGGCATGCTGGTGCGGGCCGGCGCAAGCAATGCCGCAATGGTCTCGGCGCTCGGCGTCAACATCCGGCTGCTGTTCACCATCGTGTTCGGCGTCGGCGCCATGCTGGCGGGCTTTGCCGGCGCGATGGTGGCGCCGATCCTGTCGGTCGAGCCCGGCATGGGCGACAATGTGTTGATCCTCGCCTTCGTCGTCATCGTGATCGGCGGCATCGGCTCGATCCGCGGCGCCTTCATCGCAGCCCTCCTGATCGGTCTCGTCGATACGCTCGGCCGGTTCTTTGCACCGTCCCTGCTCAAGCTGGTGCTGGATCCGTCCACCGCCAGCCAGACCGGCCGCGCCATCGCGCCGATGCTGATCTACATCCTGATGGCCGCGGTGCTGTTCTTCCGGCCGTCCGGCCTGTTCCCGTCGAAACAATAGCGGGAATGACCGTGAACGATTCAGTCGACCTGCAAGTCACCCCCGCTATCACCGCGCCCCGCGCGCGCCGCGCCTATCTGTTGCCGCTGCTGCTGTTTGCCCTATTCGCGCTGGTGCCGCTGGCCGGGCTGTGGGGCGCGCAGAGCTACGTGCTCTCGATCGTCACCCGGATCATGGTGCTGGCGCTGGCGGCGATGTCGCTCGATCTGTTGATCGGCTATGGCGCGATGGTCTCGTTCGGCCACGCCGCCTTTGTCGGGATCGGCGCCTATAGCGTCGCGATCCTGTCCAGCCACGGCATCACCGACGGTTTTGTCCATCTCGGCGTCGCACTGGCCGCCTCGTTCGTGTTTGCACTGATCACCGGCGCGATCTCGCTGCGTACCAAAGGCGTCTATTTCATCATGATTACGCTGGCGTTCGGCCAGATGCTGTACTTCCTCGGCACCTCGCTCGCCGCCTATGGCGGTGACGATGGCATGACGCTGGCCTCGCGCAGCACGCTGTTCGGCTCAAAAATCCTGAAGAACGACGTCGTGCTGTATTACGTGGTGTTCGGCTTCCTGCTCGGTGGCTACCTCTTGCTGCGCGGCGTCGTCGCCTCGCGCTTTGGCCGGGTGTTGCGCGGCATCCGCGAGAACCCGGTGCGGATGGAGGCGATCGGCTTTACGCCCTATCGCTACCAGCTCACGGCCTATGTGATCGCCGGCATGATCGCCGCCGTCGCCGGCTGCCTGTTCGCCAACCAGACCGAATTCGTCAGCCCGGCCTTTGCGAGCTGGCAGCGCTCCGGCGACCTGATCTTTGCGATCGTGCTGGGCGGCCTCGGCACGCTGCACGGCGCGATCATTGGCGCCGCGGTGTTCAGCCTGCTCGCGGATATCCTGTCGCATTACACCGAGCACTGGGCGCTGCTGTTCGGCCCGATCCTGATCCTGGTCGTGTTGTTCGCGCGTGGCGGCATCGGCGGCTGGCTGGGGAGCAGGTCATGAGCACCGCGCCCCTTCAACTGCAGAACCTGCGCAAGAGCTACGGCGCGCTGCGCGTCACCGACGACGTCACGCTGACCATCGAGCCCGGCGAGCTGCACGCCATCATCGGCCCGAACGGCGCCGGCAAGACCACGCTGATCCACCAGATCTCCGGCCTCGCCCGGCCGGACTCCGGCCGCGTCGTGTTCGACGGCCAGGATGTCACAAGGCTGTCGATGGCGGAGCGCGCCCGGCTCGGGCTGGTGCGCTCGTTCCAGATCACCTCGATCCTGCCGCGCTTCTCGGCGCTGGAGAACGTGGCGCTTGCCGTGCAGGCGCGCTCCGGCTCCAGCTTCAAATTCCTCGGCAATGCCGCCGGCGAGCGTGACCTCAACGAGATCGCGATGGCGCTGCTGGCCCGTTTCGGCCTCGCCCCTCGCGCCGATGTGCCCGCCGGGCAGATGTCGCACGGCGAAAAGCGCCAGCTCGAAATCGCCATCGCGCTGGCCGCAAAGCCGAAACTGCTGCTGCTCGACGAGCCCCTCGCCGGCACCAGCCACGACGAATCGCAGCGGCTCATCAACACGCTGCAGGCGCTGCGCCGCGAACTGCCGATCGTGCTGATCGAGCACGACATGGACGCGGTGTTCGCGCTGGCCGACCGCGTCTCGGTGCTGGTCTATGGCCGCATCATCGCCTCCGGCACGCCGCAGAGCATCCGCGACAATGCGGATGTGCGCGCCGCCTATCTCGGCGAGGAGGTGCTCTGATGCTCAACGTACAGAATCTGCAGGCCGCCTACGGCGCCGCCAAAGTACTGTTCGATATCTCGCTGAACATCGGCGCCGGCGAGGTCGTGACCCTGCTCGGCCGCAACGGCATGGGCAAGACCACCACCATCAACACCATCATGGGGCTGATGCCGCCGACCGGCGGCAGCGTCACCTTCGACGACGCGCCGCTCACGGGGCTGCCGTCCTACAAGATCGCGCAGGCCGGCATTGGCCTGGTGCCGGAAGGCCGACATATCTTTCCGACGCTGACGGTGGAGGAAAACCTGCTGGCCACCGCAGCGGTGCGCCGCCCGCCGGCGCGCTGGACGCTGGAGGACATCTACGAACTGTTTCCGCGGCTCAAGGAGCGCCGCGGCAATATGGGCACGCAACTGTCCGGCGGCGAGCAGCAGATGCTGGCGGTCGGCCGCGCGCTGATGACCAATCCGAAGCTGCTGATCCTCGACGAGGCCACCGAGGGCCTGGCGCCGTTGATCCGGCAGGAGATCTGGAGCTGCCTAAAGAAGCTCAAGGCCGAGCACCAGGCGATCCTGGTGATCGACAAGAACGTCGATGCGCTCGCCGCGTTTGCCGACCGCCACGTCATCATCGAAAAAGGCCGCGTGGTGTGGACCGGCACCTCGGCCGAGTTGAAAGACGATCCAACCATCAAGGATCGCTTTCTGCATGTATAATCCGGCTCACGAACTGCACGCCATCGAAGGAGGACGACCATGAAAACCGAAACCGCCGGCATCACGCGCGCCAATGAGGGCATGCAGGGCATCACCTGGAACATCCTGGGCCAGGTCTACGTGCCCAAAACCTGCACCGAGGATTCCTTCTCGTGGCACGCGACCTTCCCGGTCGGCACGTTCGTGCCGCCGCACATTCATCCCGACCAGGACGAATATCTCTACATCCTCGAAGGCAAGCTCGACTTCATGCTGGGCGACGGCGAGACCCAGGCGACGCCCGGCGATCTGGTGCGGCTGCCGCGCGGCGTGCCGCATGGCATCTTCAACAAGACCGACCAGTCCGCCAAGGTGCTGTTCTGGGTGTCGCCGACGCGGCGGCTCTACGACCTGTTCTGGGCAATCCACAACATGAAGGAGCAGAATCCGGCGGACGTCGTGGCGCTGGCCGCGGAATACAACATCCACTTCCTGCCGCCGCCCCCGGGAGCGTGAGGTCTTCCTTCCTTCTCCCCTTGTGGGAGAAGGTGCCTCCGCGAAGCGGAGGCGGATGAGGGGTAGTCGCAAGGCGCGGAGCTTGTGGCTACCCCTCACCCGTCTCGAACCGCTTCGCGGTTCGATCCACCCTCTCCCACCGGGGGAGAGGGAAGAAAGAGCGACCTAGTCGCGCTCTCTATCCGCCCACCACCGACAATCCCGGCAGCGCGGCGAAGCCGGCCTTGCTGGCATAGCCCTTGACGATCGCCTCGCGCTGGCTGTGGCTCAGCACGTTGTCGATATGATCGAAGCCGTCCGGCGCAATCTGCTCGACGGCGTCGATGACACCCTCCGGCCCGCCGCGGCGGTTGGCGCGCACGATCTCGGCGGTCATCGGCAGCCGCTTGCGCTCATAGGCCATCAGGGCCTGGCGCGGATGCTCGGCATGCGCCAGCGAATCCGCAAGCGCCCGCGCATCCAGGATCGCCTGCGAGGCGCCATTGGAGCCGACCGGATACATCGGATGCGCGGCGTCGCCGAGCAGCGTGACGCGGCCGCTCGACCAGTACGGCAAGGGATCGCGGTCGCAGCACGGATATTCCCAGAACTCCGGCGTCGCCGTGATCAACGCCGCCACGTCGATATGCGGCACGTTGAAGCGCGCGACATGCGGCATCAGTTCGTCGCGCTTGCCGGCACGCGACCAGTCCTCGCGGCGCGGCGGCAGCGATCCGCCCTCGCCGATTTTCACCAGGACCGCCCAGTTGGTCAGGCGATTGCCCGGCGTCACGCCTTCCGCGATCGGATACACCACCACCTTGGCATGAAGCCCGCCGGCGACGATCATCGAATTGCCGGTGAGGAAGGCCGGCCAGTCACGCGCGCCGCGCCACAGCATCAGCCCGTTCCAGACCGGTCCGCCTTCGTCGGGAAACAGCGTGCTGCGCACCTTGGAATGAATGCCGTCGGCGCCGATCAGGATATCGCCGCGCGCGGTTTCGACATGGGCGCCGGAGCGGTCGAAGAAATGCGCGGTGACGCCGCCTTCGTCCTGCGTAAACGCACCGAGCCTTCGGCCGGTATGAATCGCCTCAGGCCCAAGTCGCTGTTCGACGGCGCGATGGATCACGCTCTGCAGCCGGCCGCGGTGGATCGAGAATTGCGGCACGTCGAAGCCGGCAGCGATGCCGCGCGGCTCGCGCCAGACTTCCTGGCCATGGCGGCTGAGATAATGCAGCTCGTCGGTGCGGATGGCGACGGCGTCCAACGCGTCGAGCAGGCCGAGGCCGGCAAGTTCGCGGATCGCATGCGGCAGCGTGTTGATGCCGACGCCGAGCTCGCGGATACTGTCCGACTGCTCATAGAGTTCGCAGTGAATGCCGCGTGCCCGCAGCATCAGGGCCGTGGTGAGGCCCCCCACTCCACCGCCAACGATGATCGCTTTCATCGAACGTACTCCACTCAAACTAGTGCCAGACTGCGGATCTTCTTCACCTCTCCCCATTGGGGAGAGGCGTTTGAGCGCCGCCTTGCTGAATTCAGCGTGCCATCTGCCCTATTCCGCCGCAAGCGGCTTGGCGGCTTCGGCGCGCAGTTCGGCGCGGGTCTTCGGCTTAGCCTTAATTTTCAGATCCTCGAAATCGAGCTTGTCGCGAACGCTGTTGCGGAAGATCTGCTCCTTGCCGGGCATGTATTGTGGCGGGCAATACGCATCTTTCGCGCCGTACCAGGCCGCAGCCTTGAGCGTGAAGGACGGATCGACCAGATGCGGACGGCCCAGCGCCACCAGATCGGCGCGGCCGGCGGCGAGGATGGTGTTGACCTGATCGGCTGACGTGATGTTACCGACGCACATGGTGGCGACCTTGCTCTCGTTGCGGACCTGCTCGGAGAACGGCGTCTGGAACATGCGGCCGTAGATCGGCTGGGCATCGCGAACCGTCTGGCCGGTCGAGATGTCGACGAGGTCGACGCCGGCTTCCGCGAAGGCGCGCGCGATCAGCACGGCGTCGTCGCCGGTGATGCCGCCCTCGGCCCAGTCGGTGGCGGAGATGCGCACCGACATCGGCTTGTGCGACGGCCACGCCGCGCGCATCGCCGCAAATACTTCCAGCGGGAAGCGCAAACGATTGTCCAGCGAGCCGCCGTAGTCATCGGTTCGCTGGTTGGTCAGCGGCGAGATGAAACTGGCCAGCAGGTAGCCGTGGGCGCAGTGCAGCTCCAGCATGTCGAAGCCGCAGGCATCGCCGCGCTCGGCCGACGCCACGAACTCGGCCTTGACCGAATCCATCGCGGCACGGTCCATCTCGCGCGGCACCTGGCTGTCCGGATAATACGGCAGCGGCGACGCCGACAGCACGTCCCAGCCGCCCTCTTCGAGCGGACGGTCCATGCCGTCCCACATCAGCCTGGTCGCGCCCTTGCGCCCGGCGTGGCCGAGCTGCAGGCAGATCTTGGACGCCGAATTCGCGTGCACGAAATCGACGATGCGCGTCCACGCCCCCTGCTGCTCGTCATTCCACAGCCCGGCGCAGCCGGGCGTGATGCGGGCGTCGCGGCCGACGCAGACCATCTCGGTGAAGACGAGGCCGGCGCCGCCGATCGCGCGCGAACCGTAGTGCACCAGATGGAAATCACCAGGCACGCCTTCGCTGGCCGAATACATGCACATCGGCGACACCACGGCGCGGTTCGCCAGCACCATATCGCGCAAGCGCAGCGGCTGGAACATCGGCGCCGCAGGCTTCTTCAGGTCGACGTCGAAGCCCTTGGCCTGCACCTGCAGCGCAAACGCTTTGTCCACTTCCTTGACGAAGTCCGGTGCGCGGAGCGTCAGGTTGTCGTAGGTGATGGCCTTGGATCGCGTCATGACGCCGAAGGCGAACTGCACGGGGTCGAAATCCCAGAACCGGTCGACGTGCTCGAACCACACCAGCGAGACGTCGGCGGAGTGCTGGATCTTCTCGGTCTCCTCGCGGCGGCCATGCTCATAGTCGTTCAGCGCAGCTTCGGTCGTCGGCGCCTTGGCCATCGCCTCATACAGCGCGATGGCATCTTCCATCGCCAGCTTGGTGCCGGAGCCGATCGAGAAATGCGCGGTCGCCTTGGCGTCGCCGAGCAGCACCATGTTGTCGCGGACCCAGCGCTTGTTGCGGATCATCGGGAAATTGCGCCACATCGAGCGGTTGATCAGCAGCTTGTGGCCTTCGAGGAATTTGCTGAAGATCTGCTCCATGCGATCGGCTGACTGCTGCTCGCTCAGGCCCTCCAGGCCCGCGCGCTTGAAGGTCTCGGGATCGGTCTCGAAAATCCAGGTCGAGCGGCCCGCCTCGTATTGATAGGCATGGGCGATGAACGGGCCCCACTCGGTTTCCTCGAACAGGAAGGTGAAGGCATCCAGCGGGCGGGTCGAACCCATCCAGGTGAACTTGTTGGAGCGCACGTCCGTAGTCGGATCGAAGTGCTGGATATATTTGTTACGGAAGTGGCTGTTGATGCCGTCGGACAGCACGATGAGATCGGCGTCGGCGAATTGCGCCTCGTCGGTGACATCGACCTCAAACATCAGCCGGCAGCCGAGTTCGCGGGCGCGCTCCTGCAGGATCAGCAGCAGGGTGCGGCGCGAGCAGCCGCAGAAGCCGTTGCCGCCGACGCGGTGCACCGTGCCGCGGAAATGCACGGCGATATCGTCCCAGTAGGCGAATTCCTGGGTGATGCGCTGGTAGCTCGGCAGGTCGTATTTTTCGAAATTGTCGAGGGTGGCGTCGGAGAAAACCACGCCGAAGCCGAAGGTATCGTCCGGCCGGTTGCGCTCGTAGACGGTGATGTCGGCGGAGGGCCGCTGCTTCTTCAACAGGATCGCGGCATAGAGCCCAGCCGGTCCGCC
This sequence comes from Tardiphaga sp. vice154, assembly GCF_007018645.1. Classification (NCBI taxonomy): domain Bacteria; kingdom Pseudomonadati; phylum Pseudomonadota; class Alphaproteobacteria; order Hyphomicrobiales; family Nitrobacteraceae; genus Tardiphaga; species Tardiphaga sp. vice154. Next base: position 1,910,104 of record NZ_CP041399.1, on the reverse strand, counting down.
ACCGATGATCGCGATCTTCATGCAAGCCTCCTGTCGAGCTTCGACGTAGATATTTTAATCCTAAAGCATTTCCGCGCAAGCCTGTTTGGGCGGCAGCAGGTGCCCGGAATGACATCGCGTAGCCCGGATGGAGCGCAGCGCAATCCGGTGTCAGAGCGTCAACAGGGGAGCCCGCCCCGGATTTCGCTGCGCTCCATCCGGGCTACAGACGACGTCAATTGCCCTCGAACACCGGCTTCTGCTTGTTGGCGAAGGCGTGGAAGGCGCGGGCAAAATCGTCGGTGGTCATGCACAGCGCCTGCGCCACGGCTTCGGCCTCGATAGCCTCTTCCACAGACATCGCCCATTCCATCGCCAGCATGCGCTTGGTCATGGTGTTGGCATAGGTCGGGCCCTCGGAGATCTGCTTCGCCAGTGCCTGTGCCTGCGTCAGCACCTCGCCGGACGACACGATGCGGCTAAAGAAGCCCCAGCGCTCGCCCTCCTCGGCGGTCATGAAGCGGCCGGTATAAAGCAGCTCGGAAGCGCGCGACTGGCCGATGATGCGCGGCAGGATCGCGCAGGCGCCCATGTCGCAGCCGGCCAGGCCCACCTTGTTGAACAGGAAGCCGACCTTGGCGCCGGTGGCGGCGATCCGGAGGTCGGAGGCCATCGCCATGATAGCGCCGGCGCCGGCGCAGATGCCTTCGACGGCGGCGATCACCGGCTGCGGGCAGCCGCGCATCGCCTTGACGAGGTCGCCGGTCATCCGCGTGAAGGCGGTGAGGTCCTTGGTGTTCATCTCGACCAGCGGGCCGATGATCTCGAACACGTCTCCGCCCGACGAGAAGTTACCGCCGGCGCCGGTCACCACGATGGTCTTGACGCTGTCATCCATCGCGCAGGCGCGGAAGAAGTCGGTGAGTTCGCGGTAGCTCTGGAAGGTCAGCGGGTTCTTCCGCTCCGGCCGGTTCAGCGTCACGGTCGCGATGCCATCCGCGACCGTGAGCAGGAAGTGCTCCGGTCTGTAATCAACCAGCGGCAGCGTGACGGGATTGGCGAACTTTTGCATGAGAACTCCCTGCGATTATTTTTTAGGTATCAGATTTCGCCGCCGGCAACCGCGATGGCCTGGCCGGTGATCGCGCCGGCCTTTTCTCCGCACAGCCAGATCACGGCATCGGCGACCTGCTGCGGCGTTACCAGCCGGCCTTGCGGATTATGCTTCGACAGTTCGGCAACGGCTTGCTCGCGCGTGCGCCCGGTCTTGCTGATGATGTTGTCGATACTGTCTTCCAGCAGATCCGTCTCGGTAAAACCCGGGCAAACGGCATTCACCGTGACGCCCTTGCTCGCGACCTCCAGCGCCAGCGAGCGCACCAGCCCGATCACCGCATGTTTGGCGGCGGCGTAGGCGCTGACATAGGCATAGCCCTTCAGGCCGGCGGTGGAGGCCACCGCGACAATGCGGCCATTGCGGGCGGCGACCATGCCCGGCAGCACGGCCTGGGCGGCGTAGACAACGCCCATGAAGTTGACGTCCATCATGCGCTGAAACAGCGCCGCGTCAGAACGGCCGAACGGCGCGGATTCCGCCGCCCCGGCATTGGCGACGAGAATGTCGAACGGCTGCCGCGTGGCGGCATCCGCGATGGCGGCTGTAACAGAAGCCTGATTGGAGACGTCGGCGGTGATGGCGAAGTGCGCCTCGCCGGCGGCGATCACCTCGTCCAGCGAAGCGAGGTTGCGGCCCATGATCGTCACCGTGGCACCCGCCTGCGCCAGCGACGCGGCAATGGCGCGGCCGATGCCGCGGCCGCCGCCGGTGACCAGCGCGTGGGTGGAACGGGACAATCCGGACATGCGTCACCTTCGGCAGGCTCGCCATGAGCCTGCCCGGATATTATTTTATGCTTCAAGCTTTTGCAAGGAAGCGCCGGATCGACGAATACTAGCCAAATACTAGCGATGGCGGCGCAGCGTCTCCGACGGGCTCTCGCCGTAACGCTGGCGGTATACGTTAGCCATCCGGCTCAGATGGGTGAACCCGAGATCGAAGGCCAGATCGGTCACGCGCTGGCCAGGCGCAGCGCACATCAGGCGGGCCTGCAAGTGCGTCAGCCGGATATCCAGCAGCGCGTCCGAAATCGACATGCCGAAATGCCGTCGGAAGCCGAGCTGCAGCGACCGTATCCCGATCCCCGCCTCGCGCGCCAGCCGCTCGAGATCGAGCGGCTGGGTCGCATGGGCTTCGAGATAGTCCCGTGCCTTTCGCAGCACCGACGGCAACGGGCCAAGGCGCGCCGGAAGCCGTTCGATATTGTCGGTAAGGGTATGTCGCTGACCGGTGAGCAGCAATCCGATGATGGAATCCCGCAGGGTCGCCGCGATCATCGGCGAGATCTGCTGCCCGGGACCGCATCGCTCCGCGAGCTCGGCGAGGTATTCGATCTGGGAACGCAGCGCGACGCCAAACGGCGTGTTCAGATCGATCCTCGGATCGAATTCGATGGCAACACCCGATTTTTCCGCCAGCGCCGCCGCGCGCTGCTCGACGAGTTGTCGTTCGACCAGCAGGATCAACTTGGCGCAGTGGTCATGCCAGACCATCTGGGTCGGCATGGTCGGCGACAGCAACGACGCCGAACGCCCCGCCGAAACCTCGATCGTCCGGCCTCCGGTGTCGATCCGCGCGCCGCCCTGCAGCGGGATCTGCAACAGGAAGAAGCGATCGAGGCAGCCGGGGTCAATCGCGACCGAACCGCCATAGGACACATAATTCACCGAACAGCCGTTCAAGGCGGCGCAATTGTGCTGCGCGTGAAAATCCGGCCAGGAACGCTGTACCGGATCCAGCACGTGCGGACAGAAGATGCGCCCGATTGCCTCGGCGGCCTCATCGAGGTCCGTGGTGGAAACGCGGGAGAATGCCGCAAGCCTCTCGGCGCGGATCGGTTCGGCATGGCTCGGTATCGCAGCATCCACCATCATGGTCCGATCGCTTGCACGCCCTGGCACCCAGACTAGCCAAGTCGCATCGTCACGCCTAGCAGGCGCTGCGCCGCAAATTTTGCCGTGCTGCACAATGAATGCGCAGGTCCGCGACTACAAAAAGGAGTGTGCAGGCGCAGCGCGCCGGGCCAGTCGCGGTAATTATTTCGTCGGCTGGATCATGAATTCGTTCAACGGCTAGCGACATTCCCGCAAGCCACGCAGCATTCCCAAAGGCATTAACGAGAGGAAACGCAGACATGGCGGCACTCGAAAAAGGAATAACCCAGAACGGGACGGGCTATGGCGGCACCACCTGGAACATCCTCGGACAGGTCTACTTCCCGAAGGCCATCTCCGAGTCCACCTTCGCTTTCGAGACCAATAGCGATCCCGGCCAGTTTGTGCCGGTGCATATCCATCCCACCCAGGAAGAGTTCATCCTGGTACAGGAGGGCGTGCTCGATCTCAAACTCGATGGCCAGTGGGTCCGCGCCTTTGCCGGCGATCTGGTGCGGCTGCCGCGCGGCATTCCGCATGGCTATTTCAACAAATCGGACAAACCCGCCCGGGCACTGTTCTGGGTATCGCCGACACAGAAGCTCGAAGCGCTGTTCAAGCAGCTTCATAACATGAGCGACATCGAAGCTATTGTCCGGGTGTCTGCCGACCACGAAGTGAACTTCCTTCCGCCGGAAGCCAACGATTAGGCTCGACGACCCGCACCTCTTTCACCGGCACAGGTCGCGCCCGGGCCGGAGCCCGCGCGCGACCCGCACCTCTTTCACCGGCACAGGTCGCGCCCGGGCCGGAGCCCGCGCGCATGATCCCGCACGCTCCCCGATCAGTCGGGCATCAACAGGAGACAAGCCATGGTCCGACAGAAAAGCGTTTGCGTCATCGGCGCCGGCATCGCCGGCCTTGCCGCCGCCAAGGCTTTCACCGCGCGCGGGCACAAGGTCTCGGTGCTGGAACGCAGCGGCGACCTCGGCGGCGTCTGGGAGCCGGCGCGCTCTTATCCCGGGGTCCAGACGCAGAGCCCCAAGGAGCTCTACCGCTTCACCGACAAGCCGATGCCGGCAGACTATCCCGAATGGCCCAAAGGCCCGCAGGTCTACGCCTATCTCGCCGACTATGCCCGTGACTACCAACTGCTCCCGCTGATGCGCTTTGAGACGACCGTCGTCAGCATGAATCGCCGCGACGACGGCCAGCCAGGCTGGACGCTGGAGATCCGCAATGCGGCCGGCACCACCACGCGAGAAATATTCGATTTCGTCGCCGTCTGCACCGGGCAGTTCAACGAGCGCAAGGAATTGCACCATGCCGGCGAAGACGACTTCAAAGCGGCCGGCGGTATTATACGGCATTCGGCGGAGCACACCGATTCATCCATCGTCAAAGGCCGGAAGGTCGTCGTACTCGGCGGATCGAAATCGGCCACCGATATTGCCGTGCAGTCGGTGAATGCCGGCGCCAGCGAGGTGACCTTCGTCTATCGCGAGCCGGTATGGCGGATTCCCTATTTCATCGGCGGCGTGATCAACTTCAAGCGCATCCTTTACATCCGCGCCCAGGAGGAAATGTTTCGCGGCTGGGGACTGAGCGCACTGTCGCGGCTCAATCATGCGATTGCCAAGCCCTTCGTCTGGGCCAACTGGCGCGGTCTGGAAGCCTTGCTGAAGGCGCAGCTCAAACTCAAGAAATGCGACATGGTGCCGGCCGGACGGATCGAGGACGGCATCAATTGTTCGGTTCCGATCGCCACGCCGGGATTTTTCCCGATGGTCGCCGACGGCCGCATCAAGGCGATCCGCGGCACCTTCGACCACTATGACGGCAAGACGATCGTGATGTCGGGCGGCCAGCGCGTCGAGGCGGATATCGTGGTGCAGGCGATCGGGTTCAAGCTTGGCGTGCCGTTCCTGCCGCAGCCATATCGCGACAGGCTGATCCAGTCGGACGGTCAGTACCGTCTGTATCGCGTGATCGCCAACCCGGACCTGCCGGACATGGGATTCGTCGGATTCAATTCCAGCTTCTGCTCGGTGCTGACGGCGGAAATGGCGGCCAACTGGCTGGTCCGCTATGCGGACGGCATGCTGGCGAAACAGCCAACGGCGGCCGAGATGCACCGGAACATGGACGAGATGCTGCATTTCAAGCGCGTCGAGCGGCCCGCGGCCGGCATCTATGGCGGGCTCTGCGTGGCCCCCTATCACTTCAAGCATTTCGACGAGCTACTCGACGACATGGGCGCCCGCGACAGGCGGCGCCGCGCGCTGGTCGAGAAATTCACGCCGCCGGACGCCGATGCCTATGCAAGGTTTCTGGCTTCCACGCCGGACTACACGGCGGAAGCCACCGCCGCTTGACGGGCCGCGGGCGAGCCGTGACCGGCTCGCCCGACCGACTTAGCTGGATTGCGCCGTCTTGATCAACTCGCGACCAATAATGACCTTCTGCACTTCGGTGGCGCCCTCATAGATCCGCAGGGCGCGGATCTCGCGGTACAGCTCCTCGACCTTGACGCCGGACTGCACGCCCATGCCGCCGAAGATCTGCACGGCGCGGTCGATCACCTTTTGCGCGGCTTCGGTGGCGAACATCTTGGCCATCGCGGCTTCGCGGGTGATGCGCGGCGCGCCCTGGTCCTTGGTCCAGGCCGAGCGATAGATCAGCAGCGCGGAGGCGTCGATGTCGGTCGCCATGTCGGCGAGGCCGGCTTGCGTCAGTTGCAGGTCACCCAGCGTATGGCCGAACATTTTGCGCGTTACGGAACGATGCACCGCCTCGTCCAGCGCGCGCCGGCCGAGACCGAGCGCCGCGGCGCCCACGGTGGAGCGAAACACGTCGAGCGTCGCCATCGCGACCTTGAAGCCTTCGCCGTCCTTGCCGATCTGGTTGGCCCGCGGCACGCGGCAGTCCTCGAAGGTCAGCGTCGCCAGCGGATGCGGCGCGATCACGTCGATTCGCTCCGATATGGTCAGGCCGGGCGTGTCGGCATCGACGACAAAAGCGCTGATGCCGCGCGCGCCGTCCTCGCCGGTACGCACGAAGACCACATAATGATCGGCGATGCCACCATTGGAAATCCAGGTCTTGCTGCCGGTAATGCGGACATGGTCGTTGCCATCCGGAACGGCTGATGTCGTCATCGCCGCGACGTCGGAGCCCGCATCGGTCTCCGACAGCGCGAAGGCCGCGATCGACTCACCGGTTGCGACGCGTGGGAGGTAGCGCGCCTTCAACTCGTCGCTGCCGAACAGGCTGATCGGCCCGGTGCCAAGCCCCTGCATCGCGAAGGCAAAGTCGGCGAGGCCGCTGACATAGGCGAGCGTCTCGCGTACCAGGCACAATGCGCGCACGTCGAAATTCGGATAGAGACCGCCATGGCTGGCCGGCACCGCGACCCGCAGCCAGCCGGCCTCACCCAGCGCCCGCACCAGCCGCCGGCAGGAGCCATCGGTATCGTGATGGTCGATCAGATCAGGGACGGTGGCTGCTGCCCATTGCGACAGTTCGGCCGACAAATTGCGGTGATGATCCTCGAAAAACGGCCACGATAAAAACGATTGATCGGACATGCTTGGCTTTCCTGCTCCGCGATGAGATTGTTTTAAACTTAAAGAGATTTCCGGCAAGGGGCACGGCCGTTGATGCGAAGCCCTGTTTCCACAAACTCTCCCTGATCCTGTGGAGCGGTCGCCTGCGACCGCGTCTCGAAGGATGACCGATTGACGCCGCGGTTCGAGATGCGCGCCAAAGGCGCGCTCCTCACCATGACGACGGAGAGCAGGAGACAGGTGCAGCGCAGCAATTGCCCACCAGCTAGGCATCCGGAAGCGCTTTAAGTCTAAAACAATCGCTTTTCATATAATTTTTGCCTGCTAGGATCTACCCCCGTTCAACCCGCCCAGGGAGATGCACGTGACTGACACAACAGCCATGACCACCAAGGACGGTCGCTTCGGCTATGAGGCGGCAGGCGACCCGAAGGCGGTGCCACTGGTATTCCTGCATGGCATCGGCGGCGCGGCGCGCGGTTGGCGCAGCCAGCTAGACGCCTTCTCAGACCGTTACTACGCCATTGCCTGGGACATGCCCGGCTATGGCGGCTCGCAGCCGCTACCCGTCACCAGCATTGCCACGCTCGCCGACGCGCTGAAGGATTTCCTCGAACAACTCGGCGCGACAAAGCCGGTGCTGGTCGGCCATTCGATCGGCGGCATGATCGTGCAGCAGTTTCTCGTGATGCATCCCGATCTCGCCGGTGCCGCGGTGCTGGCGCAGACCAGCTCGGCGTTCGGCAGCTCCGACGGCGAATGGCAGAAGAATTTCATCGAGACCCGGCTTGGCCCGCTCGATCGCGGCGAGACGATGGTGTCGATGGCACCGAAGCTGGTGCAGGATCTGGTCGGCGAGCAGCCCAGCGCTGACGGCGTGGCGCTCGCGCTCGATTGCATGGCGTCGGTCAAGCCGGACAGCTATCGCAGCTCGATGAAGGCAATGATCGGCTTCGACCTGCGCAAGAACCTTGCCGACATTACAGTACCAACGCTGCTGCTGTCCGGCTCCAAGGACAACAACGCCCCGGCCAAGACAATGGCCAAGATGGCGACCTTCGTGAAGGGCTCGACCTATGTCGAACTCGAAGGCGTCGGCCATCTCGCCGGTTTTGAACGTCCCAACGAATTCAACGAAGTGCTGCGCGACTTTCTCACCACCAGCCACGAAGTTTCGGGAACATCCTCATGAACATGCCCGCTAAACTCGACCTCGACGCCATCGTGCTCGACAGACCGATCTTCGATCCCAAGGCCTACGGCCTCACCAATGAGCAGGCGGAGATAATGACCCGCGCGCGCATGCTCGGGCAAAGCGTGTTCGCCGGCCGCGCATCGATCTGGGACAAGGAAGCGCGCTTTCCGTCGGACAACTACAAGGACCTGCACGAAGCCGGCCTGCTCGGCATCGCGATCCCCAAACAGCATGGCGGGCTCGGCGCGAACTATCAGACCTACGCCATGACGGCCGCCGAGATCGGCCGCTATTGCGGCGCCACCGCGCTGACCTGGAACATGCATGTCTGCTCGACTTTGTGGTCCGGCCCGCTCGCCGATGACCTCGACATGGACGAGCCGACCCGCGCCGACCAGGAGCGCCGCCGCGCCATTCACTACAAGCGCATTGTCGAAGACGGCGCGATCTATTCGCAGCCGTTCTCCGAAGGCGGCGCGGCCGCCGCCGGCGGTGTCGCCTTCGGCACCGAGGCGAAGCCGGTCGAGGGCGGCTGGCTGGTTAACGGCAAGAAGATTTTTGCCTCGCTCGCCGGCCACGCAAATTACTATGGCGTGCTGTGCACAGAGATGCTTGAGGGCGAGAAGGCGTCGCGCCGCAATACGCTGTATCTCGCGTTACCGGCCGACGCGCCGGGCGTCGCGGTGGTCGGCGACTGGGATCCCCTGGGCATGCGCGGCACGGTCTCGCGCACGCTGCTGTTCAAGGACGTGTTCGTGCCGCATGACGCGGCGCTGATGCCGCGCGGGGTGTATTTCCAGGCCGCGATGCGCTGGCCGCATATGTTTCTCACGCTGTCGCCGACCTATGTCGGCCTCGCGCAGGCGGCCTATGATTTCACCGTCAAATATCTGCGCGGCGAAGTGCCGGGCACGCCGCCGGTGAAGCGCAGGATGTATCAGACCAAGCAGATCGCGGTGGCGCAGATGCAGATCAAGCTCGAGCAGATCAAGGGCATCTGGTTCCAGGCGGTGACCGAGGCCTGCGCCAACCCCAGCAAGGAGCAGGTGTTGCGCGCCTACGCGGCGCAATATTCCGTGATGGAAGGCGCCAATGAGATCGCGACCCTGGCGATCCGCACCTGCGGCGGACAGGCGATGCTGAAATCGCTTCCGCTGGAGCGCATCTACCGCGACAGCCGTTGCGGCGCGTTGATGCTGCCATGGACCGCCGAACTCTGCCTCGACCGCATCGGCCGCGACGCGCTGTACGAACAGGGCGAGAAGGACGAGTAGGACTCCGTCACCGTCATCCTGAGGTGCGAGCCACTTGGCGAGCCTCGAAGGATGCGGCGACAGACGCCGGCGCTTGCGGCGCATCCTTCGAGGCCGTCGCAAGGGCGACGGCACCTCAGGATGACCGCAGAGTGCGCCGAGAGTTGAACAGGTTCGCACGACAGACGGATAACCCATCGTGGATCTCTCCGACCTCATCGCCCGCAACGCGGCCTTCACGCCGGACAGGCCCGCGATTCGTTTCGAGGGCGCGACGCTCAGCTATGCCGTCTTCAACGCGCGCATCGAGGCGACCGCGAAGGCGCTGAAGGCCGAATGCCATGTCGGCCGCGGCGACCGGGTCGCCATTCTCAGCCTCAACCGGCCGGACTATCTGGTGCTGCTCTATGCCTGCGCGCGGCTCGGCGCGATGCTGGTGCCGCTGAACTGGCGGCTGGCGGTGGCCGAGCAAATGTTCATTCTCGCCGATGCGTCGGTGAAGGTGCTGGTGCTGGAACAGGCTTTCGCCGCGATCCTGCCGGCGCTGGCCAATGAGCTGCCCGACACCCGAATCATCGCGCTCGATTTTTCGCCGCCTGCTCCGGCGCGAACATTCGAAGCCCTGCTGGCGACGGCGTCAGGCGACGGCCGCAATCCGCATACCGACCTCACCTGCCCGCTTCTGATCGTCTACACCTCCGGCACCACCGGCCGCCCCAAGGGCGCCGTGCTGCGCCAGGAGGCGCTGCTGTGGAACGGCATCATGAGCCAGCACATGCATGGCCTGACCTCCGACGACCACGTGCTGACCGTGCTGCCGTTTTTCCATGTTGGCGGCCTCAACATCCAGACCACGCCGGCGCTGCACATCGGCGCCACAGTGACGATCCACGCCCGCTTCACGCCCGACTCGACGCTTTCCGCCATCACCCATCAGCGACCGACGCTGACGGTGTGGGTGCCGGCGATCATCCAGGCGATGACCGAGCATCCGGCATGGGCCGCCGCCGACGTGGTCTGCCTCAAGGCGGTTTCCACCGGCTCGCAGATCGTGCCGCCGCATCTGATTGCCCGGCTCAGCGCGCGCGGCATCCCGGTGCTGCAGGTCTATGGCTCCACCGAGACCTGCCCGATTTCGATCTACACGCGGCTCGGCGGCGACCTCTCGCGCACCGGTTCGACCGGCCTGCCCGGCCTGTGCTGCGAGGCCATGATCGTCGATGATTCCGGCACCGAACTGCCCACCGGCACCGCCGGCGAGATCGCGGTGCGCGGCCCCAACGTGTTCTTCGAATATTGGGGCAACGAGGCGGCGACATCGGAGGCGCTGCATGACGGCTGGTACCGCACCGGCGACATCGGCACCCGCGACGCCGACGGTTACTTCTGGGTCCACGACCGCAAGAAGAACATGATCATCTCCGGCGGCGAGAACATCTATCCGGCGGAAGTCGAGCGCGTGCTGCTGGAGCATCCCGACGTTGCCGAGGTCGGCGTCGTCGGCCTGCCCGATCCGAAATGGACGGAGGTGCCGGTCGCCTATGTGATTCGGCGGCCGGATGGCAGCGTTACCGCCGAAGCGCTGCGCGCACATGTTCTGACGCAGCTCGCCCGCTTCAAGGTGCCGCGCGATATCGTCTTCGTCACCGAGCTGCCGCGCACTGCGCTCGGCAAGGTGCAGCATTTCAAGTTGAAGCAAGACCAGGCGGCGACGCCGATCGACGGAGAATCCCATTGAAAATCGCAGTTCTGGGCGGCGGCAACGGATCGTTTGCGGCGGCCGGTGATTTTACCCTGCAGGGCCACGAGGTCCGCCTCTGGCGCCGCGACGCCGACGCCGTCGCCGCGCATCGCGCCGCCGGCTCGCGGATTGTCGTGAAGAACGCGCAGGGCACCCACGACACCCGGCTCGCACTGGTCACCACCGACATCGCCGAAGCGATTCGCGACGCCGAGCTGATCCTGTGCCCGACACCGGCCTTCGCGCAGCCCGACATCGCCGCGCAGCTCTCGCCGCATTTGGCGGATGGCCAGGTGGTGTATCTTCCGCCGGCGACCTTCGGCTCGATGATCTTCGCCAAAGCTGCCCATGACGCCGGCAACCACGCCCGCGTCGCCTTTGCCGAGACCGGCACGCTGCCCTGGCTGGCGCGCAAGCACGGGCCCTTCGAGGTCTCGATCACCATCCGCGCCAAGCGGCTGCCGACCGGCGTGTTTCCGCTGTCGCTGTCGGACTACGCCTGCAAGGTGATTGACAAGGCCTTCCAGGGCGTGATCGAGCCGTGCGGCGATGCTTTGTCCGGCGCGCTGATGAATGCCGGCCCTATCATCCATCCGCCGCTGATCGTGATGAATGCCGGGCCATTGGAGCATTTCGAAACCTGGGACATTCACAAGGAAGGCACGCAACCCGCGATCCGCCGCGTCACCGACGCGCTCGATGCCGAGCGCATCGCCATTCGCGAAGCCTTCGGCTATGGCGGTTCGCATTTCCCCCTCGTGCAGCACTACGCCAAGGATGGCGAGGAGTGGATGTACGGCCGCGGCTCGCATGACCGTCTCACCGACTCCGGCGACTGGCGCGAACATATCGTGCTGACCGAGCACCGCTACATGCGCGAGGATCTGCGCACCGGCCTGTCGTTCTTCCTGTCCTGCGCGACGCTTTCCGGCACCGATACGCCCTTGATGAAAGCATTCCTGGCGATCGGCGGCGCCATCTGCGGCGAGAACTTCTTGCAGGGCGGCCGCACGCTGGCCTCATTGGGTTTCGGCGATCTCGACCGCGATGGTCTTCTGAAACTGCTGCGTGAAGGGTTCGCGTCATGACCGCGCGCGACGCCATCGCCTGCCTCGGTGCCGGCCGCATGGGCCGCGGCATTGCGGTGGCCTTCGCCTATGCCGGCCACGACGTCGCGATCGTCGATTTCAAAGCGCGCGATGCCAACAAGTTCGCAGTGCTGGAAGCCGAGGCGCTCGGCGAGATCCGCAAGACCTTTGCGTCGCTGTCGCGCTTCGGTCTGTTGAGCGCGGCCGATGTCGAGACATTGATGTCCCGAGTCAGCGTGGTACCGGAGGCCGGCGCTGCGGCAGCGCTATCCTCGGCCGCGATCATTTTCGAAGGCGTGCCGGAAGTACTCGACCTCAAGCGCGACGCGCTGGCGAAGGCGTCACGGCTTGCCGGCCCCGACGCGATCATCGCTTCCACCACCTCGACAATCCTGGTCGACGACATTTCGAGCGCGGTCGAGCATCCCGCGCGCTTCCTCAACGCGCACTGGCTCAATCCGGCCTATCTGGTGCCGCTGGTCGAACTGTCGCCGGGCAACGCGACCGATCCCGCGATCACCGCGCGCGTCCTTACGCTGCTGGAGGGCATCGGCAAGAAGCCCGTCGTTTGCGCGGCGACGCCCGGCTACATCGTGCCGCGGATTCAGGCGCTCGCCATGAACGAGGCCGCGCGCATGGTCGAGGAAGGCGTTGCGTCCGCTGCCGATATCGACAAGGCGATCAAATACGGTTTCGGTTTCCGCTTCGCGGTGCTCGGCCTGCTGGAATTCATCGACTGGGGCGGCGGCGATATCCTACACTATGCCAGCCAGTATCTCACCGGCGCGCTCGGCAATCAGCGCTATGCAGCACCCGATATCATCGGCCGCAACATGACCGAAGGAAAAGTCGGCCTGCGAACCGGCGAGGGGTTCCTCGACTATGCCGGCATGGACGTCGATGCCTACCGCGAGCAGCGGCTGGCGGCCTTTGTCGATTTGCTCAGGCATTTCGAACTGGCCAAACCGCCAGTGCTGTAGATGTAGCCCGGATGAAGCGCAGCGAAATCCGGGGCCGGCGCATCAGTTAGGCGCGGTTTCCCCGGATTGCGCGGCGCTCCATCCGGGCTACGAGCGCCGCAAACTATCCGAACACATCCTGCAGCACGCCGGCCTTGATCACTTCTACGCCGTCCAACGTGATCGTCGTGTTGAACACCGGCAGATCGAAATGCCCGGCAGTGTAGCGCCCGGCGAATTCATTGGCGCCGGTGGAGAACAGGAAGTTGCCGGCGACGGCGCGGATCTCGGTGCCGTTGGTGTCGCGCTGGTCGTACATCGCAAGCGATTCGTAGCGCGCGTTCGGGTTCATGCCCCAGCCGACATGCGACACCGCATAGGCTTCCTTGTCGCCCCAGGCCGCGAGGTAGCGCTTCATCATCTCGGCATCGGCGCCCTCGCCGGTGAGCTCCACCACATAGTCGTCTTTCAGCACCATACGCACCGGCGAGGTGAGATAGCGTTTGAAGGTCAGGTTGATGTCGCCGGCGTCCATCACCAGCGTGCCGTTGATGGTCTTGCTTTTCGGGAAGCTCACCACGATGCCACCCGGCCAGTGCGCCAGCGTGCCGGGCTTGTCGGTCCAGCCCCAGACGCCGACCGTCGCCGCGCCCTGCATATCGACATCGAGATCGGTGCCCGCCGCCGACGTCACCTTCATGTTCTTGGTTCCGCGCAGCATCTTCGCCGCCGCGCGGACGCGCTTCTCCAGCGCGCTGTCCGGCACCATGCGCTCGAGCGCTTCGGGGTGTTCGTTGGAGATCACCAGAATGCGCGCGCCGGCCTTCAGGATCTCCGGCGTCTCCTTGGCGTGCATCAGGCCTTCGATGGTGCAATCCACCACGAAGCCGGCCTGCTGCAGGGCCGACACCACCGGGCCCAACTGCCCGATCGCTTCCGACGCGCCGGTCGAGCGGATCGGCACCACCTGCCGGTTGCGCGGCGTCGGCAGGATCACATGGAACGGCCTGGCTCCCATCCGCAGCAGCGCCAGTTCTGCGAGGTGCACGTTGAGCGCACGCGATTGCGTCTCGGAAAGAATCGCTGCGGTATCACCGGGCTTGACCGCGCAGCGCTCAAAAATCTCGCAAAACGCGTCGATCCATTTCGCCTCGATGCGATCTGCCAGCATGCGTGTTCTCCAGTGTTTACGGCGATTATCGTTGGATGATAGGGGCGAGCGTGTTATATGAAAAGGCATATTTTTAACGTTAAAGCACAGCGCGTAATCGCGCGCTGTCCCCGCACACCAGGCGCAGTTCGATGACCGATGACAGCAACGCAAAGGCCACACAGGCGGTAAGCCCGGTGCCGTTTCGCCAGGCGCTCGGTCAGTTTCCGACCGGTGTGACGGTGGTCACCGCGATGGCGGGCGACCATCCCGTCGGCATGACCGCGAATTCGTTTTCCTCCGTATCGCTCGATCCGCCCTTGGTGTTGTGGAGCGTCGCCAAATCGTCGCCTAGCCACGATCCGTTCGTCGCGGCCGAGGCGTTCGCGATTCATTTTCTCGGGGCCAATCATGGCGAGCTGGCGATGCGGTTCGGCCGCCGTGGCTCCGACAAGTTCGCCGACATCGTGCACGCGCCCGGCGTCACCGGCGCGCCGCTGATCGAGGGTCTCGCGCCGATCTTCGAATGCAAGACTTGGGCGCGCTATCCCGGCGGCGACCACACCATCCTGGTCGGCGAGGTCGTGCGCTTCGTCGAGCGAAATCACGATCCGCTGGTGTTTCATTCCGGCGAGTTGCGTCGCATCGACAACGCGCTGCGCCGCGCGCCGAAACTCGCCAGCGGCAGCTTTGCGCGCAACTATCTGTCATATTTGCTGGCGCGCGCGAGCTTCAACGTGTCCCGCGAATTCCATGCGCGGCTGAAGGAATGGGATCTCACCGTGCCTGAATGGCGCGTGCTGGCCTGCCTGATGGATGTCGAGGGCCTGTCGGTCGGTGAACTGGCCGCGATGGCGCTGATGAAGCAGCCCGGCCTGACCAAGGTGCTCGACCGCATGGAGCGCGACGGGTTCCTGAAACGGCAGAACGCGTCGGAAGACCGCCGCCGCGTCACGCTGCATTTGACGGCAAAGGGCCGCGCCCGTGTCAAGCCGGTGCAGGCAGCGGCGCTAGCGCATGAAGCTGAGTTGCTGAAGCAGTTCAGCGACAGCGAGCGCGCGACGATCAAGCACGCGCTGGACTTGCTGATCGACAGCGGCATGGCGGAAAAGGACGGCGAGTAGGGGGACTGCGGCATCTCCGAAGTCGTCATCCTGAGGCGCTCACGCGAAGGGGGAGCCTCGAAGGATGCGGCGACGGGAGACGGCGCTCGCGGCGCATCCTTCGAGGCCGCCGCTTTCGCGACGGCACCTCAGGATGACGACGAAGTTTGAGGCCGCAAAACAAAACGGCGCCGCATCGATTCGATGCAGCGCCGTTTTTCCCGAACGTTCGCTTACTTCAGCGGCGCGACGATGGTCGGATGCTTCCAGCCGGCGACGTCGATCTTCTTCGACAGCATGCCGGTCTCGACATAGACGTCGAGCATCTGCTGGATCGCCGTGAAGTTCGGCGCCGCACCCGGGTCACGCGCGAAGTCGTTGTCCTTAAGCAGATAGGTTTCCAGCACCGGGATCGGCGCCTTCATGACTTCGTTGACGACCTTCAAGGTTTCGTCGCGGTTGGCCAGCGCCTTCTGCATGCCGAGCGTGAGATCCTGCACATAGAGCTTGGCAAGGTCCGGGCTCTTCTCGATGAAGTCGACGCGGCAGGCTTCCAGGATGTGCACGATATTGGGCTGCTGCTGCGACAGCGAGAACAGTTTTCGCGTGCCGCCCTTGGCTTCCATGCGCGCGGCGAACGGCTGGTTCATCACCGCGGAATCGACCCGGCCTGAACGCAGCGCCTCTTCGGACAGCGCGAAGCCGACCTCGACCAGTTTGACGTCCTTGGCGGCGTCAAGACCAGCCTGTTTCAGCAGGATCGCCATCGGCCCATAAATGCCGGAGCCGAGCGTGTTGATCGACATCGTCTTGCCCTTGAGATCGGCAATCGTCTTGATCGGCGAATCATCCTTGACCGCCCAATACACCGAATAGCTGCCCGGCTTTTCCGAGACGTGCTGCGCGACGATATAGGCCTTCAGCCCGCCATTGACAGCGCCCTGCGCCAGCGCCAGCGGTGACTGCGTCGCGCAATCCAGCGCGCCGGCGGCAAGCGCCTGGGTCATCGGCGCAGTGCCCTGAAACTGCACCCATTCGATGTTGTAGGCCTTGCCGATATTCGGAAATTCCTGCGGCCGCTTCATCATCCAGTATTTGGATTCCTCGGCCGGAATGGTCCAGCCGACCTTGATGGTCTGCTGGGCAAAGGCCGAACCGGCGCTGAGCGTGGCGCCCGCCACCAGTGCCGCAACAACGTGACGTGTAAGTGCAGTCCGCTTCATCTTGAAGTCCCCTGTGTCCGGATCGTCAGACCATCGCCATGCAATTGTCTTGCCGACATGCCGCCCGCTCACAATTGTTTCATGCTTCAAATGACCGCGCAATATCGACCGCAATGCGATATACGGGGTCGTCTGATTGGGCTGAGCAGCCGGGAATTGATGGACCATGAGTAACGACTTCTTCTCCGACCTTCTGGCCTCGATCTCGGAGCGCGGCCGCACCCTGCTGCGGCTGGGGCCGGCGTCCGTTGATGCACGACAGAACGCTTCCGACCTGGTCGAGCTCTGTACCGAACTGCTGTCGGGTCGCGGCGAGGCTTCGGGGACCGCGATCGCCCGCGGCGTATTCGACCGCTACCATCAGCTCGACGAAGCCGGCCGGCTGACCTTCTTCGAGACGATGGCGAGCCAGTTCGGCCCGGACGCGGACCGGCTGGAGCGCGCCATCGCCGCCTGGCATAACGATCCGAGCGGAGACACGGCCGGTAAATTGCATTTCGCCTCGGAGCCGAGGCGGCAGGAGCTGTTGCGCCGGCTCAACCGCGCGCCGGGCGCCACCGGCGAACTGGTCAACATGCGCGCCGACCTGCTCGACCTCAAGGGCGCACACAAGGAACTCGCCGTCGTCGATCGCGACTGCGTGCATCTTCTGGCATCGTGGTTCAACAGGGGGTTTCTCGTGCTGCGCCGGATCGACTGGTCGACACCCGCCATCATTCTGGAAAAGGTCATCAAATACGAGGCCGTCCACGAGATCCACGACTGGAACGATCTGCGCCGCCGCATCGATCCGGTCGATCGGCGCTGCTACGCATTTTTCCATCCCGCCTTGGTTGACGAGCCGTTGATCTTCGTCGAAGTGGCGCTGACCGAGACCATTCCGGGCGCCATCGCGCCGCTGCTGGCAGAAGACCGCCAACCGGTGGCGATCGAGCGCGCGCGCACCGCGGTGTTCTATTCGATCTCGAACTGCCAGCGCGGGCTGGGCGGCATTTCGTTCGGCAATTTCCTGATCAAGCAGGTAGTCGAGGAATTGCGCCGCGAACTGCCGAAGCTCGAAAGTTTCGTCACGCTGTCGCCGGTGCCGGGCTTCATGAAGTGGCTGCAGCGCGCGCCCGACGTGCCGATCACCGACGAGGAGCGCACGCTGCTGGCGCATCTCGACGATGCCGGATGGATCAACGACGCGCCGCTGGCCGCCCAGATCCGCACCGTGCTCGAACCGCTCGCAGCGCATTATTTCCTCAAGGCGAAATCGGCGCGCGGCGGCCCGGTGGATTCCGTCGCCCGCTTCCACCTCGGCAACGGCGCGCGCCTTGAGCGCATCGACTGGCTCGGCGACGTCTCAATGAAAGGACTGCGCGAATCTGCCGGGCTGATGGTGAACTATCTCTATCGCCTCGACGATATCGAGAAGAACCACGAAGCCTACGCCGACCACTACGAGATCGCGGCCTCCAGCGCCGTGAAGAAGCAGTTGAAGACCGAAGGCAGAAGGCTGCTGGACATGCGGCTGGGATAGTCGTCTCCCTGCACTGCAGCACGTCGCGCGCTTGCGGGCCGCGACGGAACGGCGCACCCTGAGGCAAACAATCACCGGACAACCGGTGATGCCACAGGGAGGACCACATGCTGACACGCCGTCATGTCTTGCGGGGTTCGGCTGCCGCCGCGCTCATACTCAGTGCCCGATCCGCTTTCGCGAAACCGTCGCAACCCGGCACGGCTGTCAATTTCGAAATGCCGGCCGGCGCCGTGGATTGCCATACGCACATCCACGGCGATCCCGAAAAATTCCCGATGTTCGCCGGCCGCGTCTATACGCCGGAGCCGGCCTCGCCCGAGGAGATGGCAGCGCTGCACAAGGCGCTCGGCATCCAGCGCGTCGTCATCGTCACGCCGAGCGTGTACGGCACCGACAATTCGGCGACCCTGTTCGGCATCAAGGTGCGCGGCGCCGACGCCCGCGGCGTCGCGGTGATCGACGACAAGACGACCGAAGCGCAACTCGACGAGATGCACGCGGCCGGCATCCGCGGCATTCGCGTCAATCTGGCGACCACCGGCACCAACGATCCGGCCATCGCCCGGCAGCGTGTGCAGACCGGCATCGATCGCATCAAGGCGCGCGGCTGGCATTTGCAGATCTATACCAACCTGCCCGTCATTCCGGGCATCAAGGACATCGCGTTGGCGTCGCCAGTGCCGCTGGTATTCGATCACTTCGGCGGCGCGCAGGCAGCACTCGGGCCGGAGCAGCCGGGGTTCTCGGATCTGCTCGAGCTCGTCAAAGCGGGCCGCGCCTATGTCAAGATTTCCGGCGCCTATCGCGCTTCCATGCAAGGCCCGGATTTCAACGACGTCGTGCCACTGGCCAAGGCGCTGATCTCGGCCAATCCCGACCGCATCGTCTGGGGCACCGACTGGCCGCATCCGGATTCGGTGACGCCCGCCGGCAAGAAACCGACCGATGTCACGCCGCTGCTGCAGATCGATGACGGGAGGCTGTTGAATCAGCTCGCGGTCTGGGCACCGGATGCAGCGTCGCGGAAGAAGATTTTGGTCGATAATGCGGTGAAGCTTTACGGGTTCGGGTAACCGATGCGGTCCTTCTTCCTTCTCCCCTTGTGGGAGAAGGTGGCGCCGACGAAGTCGGCGACGGATGAGGGGTTACTTGGCGACGGCACATGCGGCACCCCTCACCCTTCTCGAACCGCTTCGCGGTTCGATCCACCCTCTCCCACAAGGGGAGAGGGAAAGAAGATAGAGCACTACACTTCCGGAAACCCTCTCAGCAAATATGTCCGCAGCCCATGCAGCAGGCTGTTCAGGATCAGCCCGAGCAGCGAGATCGTGATCAGCGGCACGAACATGTCTACGGTCTGGAAGGTGCGCGCGGCCTGTACCAGCATGTGGCCGAGGCCATCGGTCGAGGTGATCATCTCGGCCAGGAACACCACGATGCAGGAGATCACCAGGCCGATGCGGCAACCGGTGAGGATCGAGGGCATCGCCGCCGGCAGCACCACCTTGAACAGGATCTGCCAACGCGGCGTGCCCGCCGCCATCGCCGACCAGATCAGCTTCTGCTCGACCATTGTGGCGCCGTAATAGGTCGACAGGAGAATCGGAAACAGCGCATCGGCTGCGACCAGCGTGATCTTCGAGGCGTGGTCGAAGCCGAGAATGAGGAGCAGCGCCGGATAGAGCGCGACCTTCGGCACCGGCGCCAGCACGCGGACCAGCGGCTTGACCACCGAATTGATCACCGGGCTGACCGCGGCGGCGAGGCCGATGGTTACGCCGAGCACGACGGCGATGGCAAAGCCCGCGAACAGGCGAATGAGGGTCGCAGCGATTTCGTCCAGGAAATCGCTGGTCAGCAATTGCTGTGCGAGGCGCAGGAATACGGCGCCCGGCGGCGGCAGCAAGGTGACCGGCGCGTAGCCGAACGAAACCAGGACTTGCCAGCCGGCAATCAGCAGCGCGATCGGGGTGATGCCGAGCAGGACCTTGGTGATGACCGGGTTCATGAGAAGCTCAATGGCATGTCGTGCAGCGGCTTCGACCAGCGTACCAGCGAACCGCGCAGCTTCTCGAACGCCGCGTCGAGCGCAATGCCCATCGCGCCGATGATCATAATCATCGCGAAAGTGGTGTCGTACTGCGCCATGTCGAGCGCGTTGAACAGGATGTTGCCCGCCCCCGATTGCCGCGCTATCATCTCCGAGGTCACCATCGTGATCAGCGCCAGCACCAGCCCGGTGCGGCAGCCCGTGAGAATTTCCGGTAGCGCCGACGGCAGCACGATGCGCCACATCCTGGATGGCGCCGACATGCCCATCGCCGCGGCCGACCACAGCATCTTCTCTTCGACGGCACGGCCGCCCTGGAACGAATGATAGATCACCGGCAGGCTGACGCCGAGGAAGATCACCAGCGTCTTGGACAGATCACCGACGCCGAGCCACAGCATGATGATCGGCATCAACGCGGCTTTCGGCACCGGATAGATCACCATCAGCAGCGGATTGAAGAACGACGCCACCGGCTTGACGCGGCCCATCATCAGCCCGAGCGGAATGGCGAACAGCAATGCGAGCGCGAAGCCGATTGCCATGCGGCGCAGCGAGGCGCCGATATTGACCAGCGATTCATTGTCGGTGAGAATTGCCGGCACCGCGCGCAGCGACTCCCAAGCGGTCGGAAAGCTCTCGGTGTTGAGCAGCAGCGAGGTCGCCTGCCACGCGCACAACAGCCCGATACAGGCCAACAGCGGCGCCGATTTCGAAAGCATCGCGGTCGGCGTGATCATACGTGGATCTCGTCTTCGCCGGTATCGTCGATCAGTTTTTCGATATCGACGACGTATTTCTGGTAGCGCGGATCGAGCAGTAGTTCGGCGCGCTTGCGCGGCCGCGGCAGGTCGATATCGACGACGACCTTGATGCTGCCCGGCGAGCGCGTCATCACCACGACTTTGTCGGACAAGAACACTGCCTCTTCCACCGAATGCGTGACGAACAGCACCGTCTTGCGGTCGCGTTCCCAGATGGTGAGCAGGTCGTTCTGCAGCCGCGTGCGGGTATGCGCATCGAGCGCGCCGAAAGGCTCGTCCATCAAGAGCACGGCGGGATTGTAGGCCAGCGTGCGGGCGATCGCGACGCGCTGCTTCATGCCGCCGGACAATTCTTTCGGATAGAAATGCCCGTAATCCTTGAGACCGACCATCTCCAGCAGCTTGCGGCTCTTTGCCTCCGCTTCGGCCTTGCCAACGCCCTGCTGGCGCAGACCGTACATCACGTTGCCGAGCACGTTCTTCCAGGGAAACAGCGCGAATTCCTGAAATACCGGGCCGCGGTCCGGGCCCGGCCGGGTGATCGTCTTGCCCTTGATACGCGCCACGCCCTCGGTTGGCGCGACGAAGCCGCCCACGATATAGAGCAGCGTGGATTTGCCGCAGCCGGAAGGTCCGAGGATCGAGACGAAGGCGCCGTCGTCGATCGTCAGGTTGATATCCGAGAGCGCCAGATGGCTTTGCCGCCCGGCGGTCTGGAAACGCTGCGAGACGTGATCGATATGGATCATCGCCGATGCAGGTGCCACGCCCGGCAACGGTTGGGAAACGGCTTGAACGTCCGAACGCAGTGTCGCCACTTTCATTCCCGGTCCTCGTTGGCCATGAACGCCTCGCGATCGCGACGGGCCTGATGAGTCCATCGTGACGGCTGCAGAAGCATAGCGCAAAACCGCAAATGCTTTAAGCTTCAAATTTATGCGGCGCGCGCCTTTTTGCTAGCCAGCCTTCCAGCCGTCATTCCGGGGCGCGAGCGCATCAGCGCGAGCGAACCCGGAATCTCGACATGGGACGATGAACAGCTCGGGATTCCGGGTTCGCGTTCGGCTCGCGCCGCCCGCGCCCCGGAATGACAGTTTGTTGCTTACGCCTGGTCGCGGAAATACGGCTCGACCGGGCCGGTCAGCTTGATGGTCAGCGGATTGCCGTAGCGATCCTTGGCGGCGCCGGCCGGCACCTTCACCCAGTTCTCGCTGACGCAATATTCCTCGACATTGGTCTTTTCGACGCCCTTGAAGCGAATGCCGACATCGCGCTGCAACACCTCGGCATTGTAGAACGGGCTGCGCGGATCGGTGGACAGACGATCGGGCAATTCCAGCGGGGCATCGTTGGTGTCGGTCATAGCAGCGCCTCGATTTTTTCTTTGAGCGATTCAGGAGTGGTCGTGG
Source organism: Tardiphaga sp. vice154 (assembly GCF_007018645.1). Classification (NCBI taxonomy): domain Bacteria; kingdom Pseudomonadati; phylum Pseudomonadota; class Alphaproteobacteria; order Hyphomicrobiales; family Nitrobacteraceae; genus Tardiphaga; species Tardiphaga sp. vice154. Next base: position 1,888,108 of record NZ_CP041399.1, on the reverse strand, counting down.
GCGCGAAGCGGCCGACGACCTGGCCGGCACGATCGACCAGGAATTTGGTGAAATTCCATTTGATCGCCGCGCCGAGCAGCCCTGACTTTTCAGATTTCAGGAAATTATACAATGGATGGGCGCGGGTTCCGTTGACGTCGACCTTGTCGAACATCAGGAAGCTGACACCGTAATCCTTCTCGCAGAACGCCGCGATCTGGCTGGCATCGCCCGGCTCCTGACCGCCGAACTGGTTGCAGGGAAAGCCCAGCACTGCAAAGCCGCGCGGTGCGTATTGCTCGTGAATCTTCTGCAGGCCCTTGTATTGCGGCGTGAATCCGCAGGCGCTGGCGGTATTGACGATCAGCAACACCTCGCCCTCGAACTGTTTCATCGAGACATCGTGGCCGGCCAATGTCCTGGCCGAAAAATCATACAGGCTTGCCATCGTTTTATCCTTCAGGCCGTGACGGGATCGATCGGAGATACCGGCGTGCCCCCCGCCTCGATCGCCTCGCCGGCGGCCAGACAAAGATCCTCGCGGTAACGGGAGGCGACGATCTGCACGCCGGTCGGCACCCGGCCGACCAGGCCGGTCGCCACCGACAGCGCCGGCAGGCCCATGAAGGGAATCCCGATCTGCGGCATCTGCGCCGCCCAGACCCGCGCGAAGGAGGCCTCGTCCTTGAGGTCGAGCTGGTCCGGGAATGGCAGTTCGCCGGACACCGGCATCAGCACCACCGCGTAGTGCTGCAGGAACATCTGCCAGTCCCGCACGAAGCTCGAGCGGCGCACCATTGCCCGCGACAGCCCGCCCTGCTCGAACCCTTCGAGCTTCGGCCTGATGCCGCGCAGGCAGGCCAGCGCGCCGGGATCGCCCTCGCGCTCGGCGGCGTCGAGCATGCCCTGATAGCCGTCGCCGAACCAGATTGTGGTCTGCAACTCGGCAGCCTCGCGCAGCGCCGGGGTGTTGTCGACTTCCTCGACCACCCAGCCGGCCGCTTGCACCCGCCGGCCGGCATCGCGCACCGCGGCTTCGACGTCGGCGGTGATTTCGAGGCCGTCGGGACGCAGCACCATCGCGGCGCGCTTCGGCATCACGGGGCCGTCCAGCGGCGCCGGCACCCACCAGGGGTCGCGCATATCGGGCTGCGACATCACTTCGAGGCCGAGCCGGACGTCAGCAATCGTGCGGGCCAGCGGGCCGGACATCGCGGTGATCTGGCCGGAAATGATGCGCTCCGGTAGCGCCGCGTTATAGGCCGCGATGCGGCCGAGCGTCGGGCGCAGACCGTGCACGCCGCAGGCATAGGCGGGATAGCGGATCGAGCCGGCGATGTCGGTGCCATGCGCGATGTGGCCGATTCCGGCGGCGACCGATGCTGCCGCGCCGCCCGACGAGCCGCCCGGCGTAATCGAAGGATCGCGTGGGTTCTTGGTGTCGCCATAAAGAAGATTGCTGGTGAACCAGCGATATGAAAACGCCGGGCAGTTCGTGCGACCAAGGATTACGGCGCCCGCCTTGCGCAGATTGTCGATCACCGGGCTGTTGCTGACGGGCAGCACGTTGCTCTGGATGCCGACGCCGTTGGTGGTGGCATAGCCGGCATAATCGATATTGACCTTGACGGTGACCGGCACGCCGGCCAGCGGCCCGACCGCGTCGCCGCGCGCGATGGCCGCGTCGATGGCCTCGGCCTGCGCCAGCACGTCCTCGGGGCGATGCTCGACCACCGCATTGATCGCCGGATTGACCGCGTCGAGCCGCGCCAGCCCGGCGAGGGCGGCCTGCTTCGCCGAAACCTTGCGGTCGCGGATCAGGGCTGCAAGGTCGGTAGCCGACAGACGCCAGAGATCGTTCATGCATCGCTCCATGTTTGCAGCTTGTTATCGCAGCAGGAAGCAGAAGGCCAATGGGGGCCGTCCGACATGCAACTGTACGAGCGGAGCGCGGATCTTCCCCTCCCCCTTGCGGGGAGGGGGGCCGGGCGAAGCCCGGTCGGGTGGGGGTAGCCACAAACGCCATCGCCTGTGGCACCCCCACCCCGGCCTCCACTCTCGATGATGCAATCGCATCATCGCTCGTTCGGCCGACCCTCCCCGCAAGGGGAGGGAGACCATCAGCGCCTTCGCATCACATCCAATGCAAAGAAGACGTTCACTTCACCCTTGCGAGGAAATACGCGAGCTCAACGATCTGCGCGTCGCTGACCGATTGCATCACGTCGGCCATGGTGGCGTCGTAGCCGTGGCGGGTATTGGTCTTGTAGTCGTGCAGGGTCTGGGCGAGGTAATCCTCACGCTGGCCGGCGATGCGCGGGATGTTGTCGCGGCCGGAATAGTCGGCGTTGTGGCAGGAATCGCAGCGAAATTTCGACGTTAGCAACTTGGCCTGTGCCATCCGCGCGGGATCGCCGGGATCGATCGCGGGCGCGGGTTTCGGCAGCGCGGCGATATAGTCCGAGAAACTGCGCAGGTCGTCGTCGGTCAGGTTCTTCGCCATGTCGTTCATCGGCGCGAACAGCCGCAGCCTTTCGCGGAACATATAGAGCTGGATCAGCACATAGGCCGGCTGCTGCGCGCCGAGCGAGGGCGTGTGCTCGGTTTTCGAGGTGCCATTGTCGCCGTGGCAGACAAGGCACGGTGCGGTGCGATCGGCGATGGTTTCGGCGTGAGATATGGTCGGCCCCACTGCAACGAGCGAAAGTAAAACGACGAACGTCGCACGGGGTCGTCCCCGCAAAAGCGGGGATCCATAGCCGCCGACGCCTGCGAAGGCGCGGCGGAGAAGTCGGAAGATCATCTTAAAAGCCGGAGGTTATGGGTCCCCGCTTTCGCGGAGACGACCGTGGAGAGTGCGCGCCCTGCCCCTGCTCTTCCCGCTTGCGGATCGAGGTGAACAGGACGCTCTGCAATGGATGATGAACGGCCTGCCTTACTGCGCCGCGACTTTCGGCTTGCCGTAGGTGATGCGATAGATCGCGCCGTTCCAGTCATCGGAGACCAGCAGCGAGCCATCCTTCAACGGCAGCACATCGACCGGGCGGCCGATATAATTATTGTTGTCGATGAAGCCGGTGAGGAACGGTTCGGTGGACTTCACCGTGCCGTCCTTGTTGAGCTTCACGACCACCACATCGCCGCCGAGCTTCTGCGACTTGTTCCAGGAGCCGTGCCGCGCCACGAAGATCGCGTTCTTGTACGCCGCCGGGAACGCCTTGCCGGTGTAGAACCGCATGCCGAGTGCTGCGGTATGCGCACCAAGCAGGCCGACCGGCGCGGTGTAGTCGGCGCACGACTTGCCCCAGCCGAATTCGGGATCGAGGATGTTGCCCTGCAGGCAATACGGCGCGCCGAAATTCTCGCCGACCTTGCTGACGCGGTTGAGCTCGTCCTCCGGGACGCTTTCCGAGACCCAGTCGCGGCCATTGTCGGTGAAGTACATCTCCTTGGTTTCGGGGTTCCAGTCGAAGCCGACCGTATTGCGCATGCCGCGCACCACCACTTCAGCGCCGCTGCCATCGAGGTTGATGCGGCGGATCTGGCCGTGCGCGTCGTCATGCAGCACACTGTTGCCGGGCTGGCCGACGGGAACGTAGAGCTTGTTGTCGGGGCCGATTCCGATGAACTTCCAGCCGTGCGCCTCGTCCTTCGGCAGGTTGTCGTAGATCATCGTCGGCTTCGGCGGGTTGTCGAGGTTGTCCTCGACCTTGTCGATCTTGGAGATTTTCGACAGTTCGGCGATGTACAAGGTACCGTCCTTGAAGGCGAGGCCGTTCGGGCGGTACAGGCCGGAGGCGAGCACCTTGACCGAGCGTTTGCCGTCCTTGTTGATGACCGCATAGACCTTGTCGACGAGGCGGGAGCCGACGAACACCGTGCCCTTGTCGCCTTCGCGCAGCGTGCGCGCATTGGCCATGCCGGCGGCATAGACCTCGATATTGAAGCCGGGCGGCAGCTTCAACCGCGCCGTCGGCAGCTTGTCGACCGAGGAGGCGATCGGCGGCGGCGCGACCGGCGCGAGCCTGGCGGCGGCCGGACTATCGGCCGGCCGGCCAATCAGCGGCGAACCGGGCGGCAAGGCCGGCGCGGCAGCGGCCGGCGCCGGCGCCGGCGCAGCCGGCATAGGAGAGGGAGCGGGCGTGGCTGCCGGGGTACTTTCGGTCGGCGCCGCGGGTTGCTGAGCGACAGCTTGGGACAGGAAGGCACTGATGAAAACGCCGGCGAGCAACGCCGAGCGAGCGGAGGCATAAACGGCCATGAAATTCTCCCTTTGCGGAAGCCTTCTATCGACGGCCGTGAATGCCGCCCCGAGACTTACCGCTACGCAGTTTCAATATTTCTCGCGACCGTGCAATCCCCACTGCGACATTGCGCGTCAATGCCGGGTAGTGCCCGCCTCCGGCGTCTCGATCAGGGCTTCGCTGAACGGAAATTCCAGCACGATCTCTCCTTCTGCGTCGGTCACTTCCAGAACGGCCGACAGCAGCCCGGATCGGGTGTCTTCGGTCTGCAGCAATTGCCGAATCATCGCGCGGGCGACCTCCCAGGCATGGTCCGGGTCACGCAACTGCTCGCCATTGGGGTCGGCGACGAGATCCGGACCCAGGCGGGTGTGGAAAAAATAAAGCGGCATGGGCGAAATCCGTTGACGTGAGCGCATGATGCGATTGATGGCCATATGTGGAACATTTGCGCAGGTGCAATGTTGCACCTGCGCAAATTGGTGCACCGCACTCTGAACCCATTATTGTGTTGACGAGACTGTTGGCGAACCTTTCGGCAGGTACTACATTCAACGAGTGCAGCGCTGTTGCTGCGCCAAGCGGGAGACCGAAGATGGCATGGAAAGCACCGAAGATCGTCGAAGTGCCGGTTGGCATGGAAATCAACATGTACGCCTGCGCCGCGCGCAAGTAAGACCTGACCTCCGGGGCGCCTTCATCCTATGAAGGCGCCCCTTCCGGTTGCGGCCCAGGGGCGATGTCATGTTGCGTGTTATCGTTCTCGGCGCCGCAGCGGGCGGCGGTATTCCGCAATGGAATTGCGGCTGCGAAATCTGTCGCGCTGCGCGCGAAATGCCGGCGCTGCAGGGCAGTCAGGCCTCGATCGCCATAACCGTCGATAATGAACACTGGTTCCTGATCAACGCCTCGCCCGATCTGCGGCAGCAACTGATTGCCAATCCGCCGCTGCATCCGAAAGCAGGCCAGCTTCGCCACTCGCCGATCGCCGGCGTCATCCTGACCAATGGTGAAGTCGATGCGGTCGCCGGGCTCTTGTCGATGCGCGAGGGCTCGCCATTTACCCTCTACGCGCACCCAAGAGTGCTGGCGATCCTGCAAGCCAACAGCATCTTCAATGTGCTCGCCGAGAAGAACGTGCACCGCCAATCGCTCGCCATCGATCAGGGTTTTGAACCGACGCTACCGAATGGCGCGCCTTCGGGGCTGGCCGTGTTGCCGTTTGCGGTGCCCGGCAAGGGGGCTTGGTATCTGGAGGGCCATGCCCACCCCGGCGGCACGGATGATGACGGCGACACGCTCGGGCTGCGGATCGAGGATCGGGCGACCGGACAGTATTTTTTCTTCGTCGCCGCCTGCGCCCGCGTCACGCCGGAACTGCAACAGCGCCTGCATGGCGCGCCGCTGGTGCTGTTCGACGGCACGGTATGGCACGACAATGAATTGATCGACGCCGGCCTCGGCGTGAAAACCGGGCAGCGCATGGGGCATCTCGCCATGTCAGGCCCCGACGGCGCCATCGCGATGCTGGCCGATTCCGACATCGCGCAGAAAGTCTTTCTGCACATCAACAATTCGAACCCGGCCTTGCTGCCGCATTCCCCGCAGCGGGCGAAGGTTCAACAGGCCGGCTGGCAGATCGGCCATGACGGCATGGAGATCACGCCATGAACGATCTCACCGCTTTCTCTCTGATGGCCAATACGCCGCTCGACAGCGCCGAACAGCTCGAAGCGACGCTGCGACACATCGGCGCAACCCGCTATCACAGCCTGCATCCGTTCCATCATTTGCTGCACGGCGGCAAACTCACCAAGGGTCAGGTGCAGGCCTGGGCGCTCAACCGCTACTACTATCAGAGCACGATCCCGATCAAGGACGCCGTTGTGATCTCTCGCTTCCGAGACCGCGCCACCCGCATCGAATGGCGACATCGCATCGAGGACCATGACGGCGACGCCGGCGCCGAGGGCGGCATCGAGCGCTGGCTGAAGCTGACCGAAGGCCTTGGCCTCGACAGTGCCTACGTCGAATCCGGTGAAGGGATTCTGCCGGCGACGCGCTTCGCAGTAGATGCCTATGTGCATTTCGTGCGCGACAAGAGCCCGCTGGAGGCGATCGCCTCGTCGCTGACCGAATTGTTCGCGCCGAACCTGCACGAGGAGCGCATCTCCGGAATGCTGAAGCATTACGAATTCGTCAATCCGGACATCATGAGCTATTTCAGCCGCCGCCTGACGCAGGCGCCGCGCGACGCCAATTTTGCGCTCGACTATGTGCGCCGCCACGCGACCACGCCGGCCTTGCGCGAACTGGTCTGCAATGCGCTGATCTTCAAGACCAATGTTTTGTGGGTGCAGCTCGACGCGCTGTACCACGCCTATGTCAACGGCTTTGTCCCGCCGGGCGCCTTCGTGCCCGACGCGAGCTAGAGAGACCATGACCGAACCGCGCAGCCGACGCCTGCAAGTCGACGAGGCCAGCCGGCCGGTGCTGCCGCGCCATGCCAGACTGAAATTCGACGAAAGCCGGCAGGTCTGGGTGATCCTGGCGCCGGAGCGCGTGCTGGCACCGGACGAGATCGCCGTGGAAGTGCTGCAGCTCTGCGACGGCGCGCGCAGCGTTGCCGACATGATCGACCTGCTGGCGGCGAAATATGCCGCGCCGCGCGAGGACATCGGTCGCGACGTGATCGCAATGCTACAGGATCTCGCCAACAAGGGCTTCCTGACCCAGGCAAAGGAGAAGGCGACATGAGCCCGACTCTGACCGATGCGGCCCCGGTGTTCGCCGCGGACCCCGCCGACGGTCTGGCGATCATGGAGAAGACCCGCTCGACGGCGGAGACGTTTGGCATTCCGCTCGCCGTGCTGGCGGAGCTGACGCACCGCTGCCCGCTGCAGTGTCCGTATTGCTCCAACCCGGTCGAGCTGGAGCGATCGAGCAACGAGCTAACCACCGCGGAGTGGAAGAAGATTCTAACCGAGCTCGCCGAGATCGGCGTGCTGCAAATTCATTTCTCGGGCGGTGAGCCCGCGGCACGCAAGGATATCGTCGAGCTGGTGCAGCACGCCACTGACGTCGGCCTCTACTCCAATCTCATCACATCCGCGGTGCTGCTGACACGCGACAAGCTCGCAGCGCTGGCCGATGCAGGCCTCTGCCACGTGCAGATCAGCTTCCAGGGCAACGAACCGGTGGTCGCCGACCGCGTCGGCGGCTACCGCAATGGCCACGCTAAAAAACTCGAAGTGGCGCGCTGGACGCGCGAGCTCGACATGCCGCTGACGGTGAACGCGGTGATGCACCGGCAGAATTTGCACCAGCTCGCCGACATCATCCAGATGGCCATCGATCTCGACGCCGACCGGCTCGAAGTCGCCAATGTGCAATATTACGGCTGGGCGCTGAAGAACCGCGCCGCCCTGATGCCGACGCTGGAGCAGATCGAGGATACGACGCGCATCGTCGAGGACGCGCGCACGCGCCTGAAGGGCATTCTCGACATCGATTACGTGGTGCCGGACTATTACGCGCTGCGGCCGAAGAAATGCATGGGCGGCTGGGGCCGGCAATTCTTCAACATCTCGCCGTCCGGCAAGATCCTGCCGTGCCATGCCGCCGAGACCATCACCGGGATGGAGTTCGAGTCGGTGCGCTCGAACCATTCGATCGCTTGGATCTGGCAGAATTCGGAAGCCTTCAACCGCTATCGCGGCACCGGCTGGATGCCCGAACCCTGCGCGAGCTGCGCCTTCAAGGAGATCGATTTCGGCGGCTGCCGCTGCCAGGCCTTTGCGCTGACCGGCGACGCGGGTAATACCGATCCCGCCTGCACGCTGTCGCCGCGGCACGAGGAAATCTTCAAGATGGCCGAAACCGAATCGACGGAAGGCGCCACGCGCTTTCTGTATCGCAACTTCGCCGGCGGCACGCTGGAAACCGATCCCCATGGCTGATGCCGATGCCGGCCGTGCCGCCGGCGCCGCCGATCCCTTCGCGCCGCTGACGTCCGAACATCTCGATGTCGGCGACGGCCATGCAATCTATGTCGAAAGCGTCGGCTGCGCCGCGGGCATTCCGGCGGTGTATCTGCACGGCGGCCCCGGCTCCGGTTGCCAGCCCGACCACCGCCGATTGTTCGATCCGCAGCGCTTTCACACCGTGCTGTTCGACCAGCGCGGCGCCGGCCGCAGCAAACCGAAGGGACTTCGCAAGGCCAACACCACCGCGCATCTGATCGCCGACATGGAGGCGATCCGCGAAAAATTCGGCTTTGCCCAATGGCTGGTGGTAGGCGGCTCGTGGGGCGCGACACTGGCGTTGGCCTATGCGCAGGCCCATCCCGACCGGGTCAGCGGCATCGTGCTGCGCGCGACCTTCCTCGGCACGCGGGAAGAACTCGACGGAGCCTTCCTCGACGTTCTGCCGCGGCATTATCCCGGGCTTTACGAAGACCTCCTCGCCGCCCTGCCCGCTGAAGAGCGCGCCGACCCACTGCCAAATTACTATCGCCGTATCCTCGATTCTGACGCCTCGATCCATACGCCCGCTGCGCGGGCCTGGGGCGGCACCGAGAGCATTCTGTCCGAGCACGCACCGAAGCGGACGCGGCTCGACATGGCGGAGCTTGGCAACTTGTCGAAGCCGCTCCCGGCGACGCCGTTCATGGAAGCGCATTATTTCCGGCACGACTGCTTCATGCGGCCCGGCCAGTTGATGGCGGAAGCCGGAACGCTGCGCGACATCCCCGGCATCATTGTGCAGGGTCGATTCGATTTCCTGTGCCCGCCATCGACCTCGCATGCGCTGGCGGCGACGTGGGGCAACGCCGAGATTCGCATCGTCGAAGGCGCCGGGCATTCGCTGTACGACCCCGGCGTGCGCGACGCGGTAATGAAGGCGATCGCTGACCTCGCCTCGAAACTGAAAGACTAGGGAATGCCGATCGCCGGGGCGGGCATGCTGATGACATCGATGGATATCGACGCCGAACATGAGCGCGACTTCAACCGTTGGTACGACGGCGAGCATCTGGCCGAGCGCGTGGCGATCCCCGGCTTCGTCGAGGCACGGCGCTATGTCGCGATTGACGCTGCACCGAAATATCTCGGACTGTATTCGACCGAGAACTTCGACGTGCTGGACAGCGACGCCTATCGCACGGCGCTGGCCAACCAGACGGAATGGTCCAAGACCAATATCGGCCGCTTCCGGAACATGCTGCGCTCGGTGGCGCGCATCACCGTGAGCCGTGGCCAGGGCCGCGGCGCCGCGCTCGGGCTGCTGCGGATCCGACCGCCGCAGGGCGGTGCCGAGCCATTGCGCGAGGCGATCCGGGCACTGCTGGATCCCGGCACGCTCGACGGCATCCTCTCGATGCATCTGATGGAAAGCGATCCCCGCCTGTCGAAGCCGCTGACCGACGATCCCGCCGCGCCCAATCCGGCCGCGCGCGACTGGTACGTTCTCATCGATGGCACCGATCCCGATGCGGTCGCTCGGCTGATGGACGGCCGATTTGACGCCGCCATCGCCGCTGCCGGCGCGACGCTGATTTCCATCGGCACTTACCGGCTGCTATGGGACCTTGCGAAAAGCGATTTGTGAGGCCAGCCGCTCCCGCCGCACCGGACAAGTGAGCGTCAGCGAACGCAGATCCGGGACACATACCCCGTCCGTTCCCGTCATCCGGAAAACACGAAAACGCGATACGTCGGGATGTCACCGCAATGGAACCCCTGGCCTTGCAAGGCGTAGGGCTTTGGGGCGATCATACTGCCGGGCCGCGGGCGTTTTCGCCCATGCGGACTGCGCGCCCTGCTTCCGATGGCATTGGCACGCCATCAAATCGAACAGAACAAGGCAACATGAACCCTGTCAAAGCACTTGAATCGCATGGTCAGGCCGTCTGGCTGGACTTTTTGGCCCGTGGCTTCATCGCCAGGGGCGACCTCAAGAAGCTGATCGAGAGCGACGCCGTGAAGGGGGTCACCTCGAACCCCTCGATCTTCGAAAAGGCGATCGGCAGCTCAGACGAATACGACGCCCCGATCACCAAGGCGCTGCAAAGCGGCGACCTGGCCGTGGCCGACCTGTTCGAGGCGCTGGCGATCGAGGACATCCAGCACGCCGCCGACGTGCTCATGCCGGTCTATGAAGCGCAGAACGGCACCGATGGTTTCGTGAGCCTCGAAGTCTCGCCCTATCTGGCGCTGAACACCGAGGGCACCATCAAGGAGGCGCAGCGGCTGTGGAACAGCGTCAAGCGACCGAACCTGATGGTGAAGGTGCCGGCGACCACCGAAGGCGTGCCGGCGATCGAGCGTCTGATCGGCGAAGGCATCAGCATCAACGTCACGCTGCTGTTTGCCCAGCAGTCCTATCTCGATGTCGCCGAAGCCTATCTGAAAGGCCTCGAAACCTACGTCGCCGGTGGCGGCGATCCGTCGCGTATTGCCAGTGTCGCCAGCTTCTTCATCAGCCGCATCGATGCGCAGGTCGACAAGCAGCTCGACGAGAAGATCGCAGCGGCCAATGACCCGGCCGAGAGGCAACGGCTTGCCGCGCTGAAGGGCAAGGTCGCGATCGCCAATGCCAGGCTGGCCTATCAGGAATACAAGAAACTGTTTTCCGGCGCGCGCTGGGAAAAGCTGAAGGCCAAGGGCGCGCAGCCGCAGCGGCTGCTGTGGGCTTCCACCGGCACCAAGAGCAAGGAATATCGCGACACGGTCTATATCGAGGAGCTGATCGGGCCGGATACGGTGAACACCGTGCCGCCGGCGACGCTCGACGCATTCCGCGATCACGGCCTGCTGCGCAACAGCCTCGAAGAAGATATCGAGGGCGCGAAGAAGGTACTCGCCGATCTCGATAAGACCGGCATCTCGCTCGACAAGATCACCGCCGACCTGGTGGCGAACGGCGTCAGGCTGTTCGCCGACGCCGCCGACAAGCTGTACGGCGCGGTGGCCCACAAGCGCGCGAAATCGCTCGAGGCCGGCAACGACAGCCAGCAGCTCGGCCTTGCCAAGGCGCTCGCGGAGACCGTCAAGACCAGCACCGAGGAATGGCGTGCGTCCGCCAAGATCCGCCGGCTGTGGCAGAAGGATGCTTCGGTCTGGACCGGCACTGACGAGGCCAAGTGGCTGGGCTGGCTGACCAGCGTGGCCGCCGAGAAGGCCAAGCTCTCTGACTACGCCGACTTCGCCAAATGGGTGAAGGCACAGGGCTTCACCGACGCCGTCGTGCTCGGCATGGGCGGCTCCAGCCTTGGGCCGGACGTGCTGGCGCAGACCTTTGCGCAGGCTGCGGGCTATCCGAAGCTGAGTGTACTGGACTCCACCGATCCGGCGCAGGTCCGCGCGACGGGTGCCGCGGTGAAGATGGCGACGACGCTGTTCATCGTCTCCAGCAAATCCGGCGGCACCACCGAACCCAACGTGATGAAGGACTACTTCTTTGCCGAAGTGACGAAGGCGGTCGGCGCCGACAAGGCCGGCGGCCATTTCGTTGCCGTCACCGATCCCGGCTCGTCGCTGGAAAAGGTCGCCACGGCGCAGAAATTCGCGCGCATCTTCCACGGCGATCCCACCATCGGCGGGCGCTACTCCGTGTTGTCACCATTCGGCATCGTGCCGGCGGTGGCTGCGGGCATCGATGTCGCGAAGTTGCTGGAGCTGACGCATTCGATGGTGCTGTCCTGCGGACCGGACGTGCCGCCGTCGGAAAACCCCGGCGTGCAGCTTGGTCTCGCCATGGGTGCCGCAGGTCTGGATGGCCGCGACAAGGTCACCATTCTTTCGTCGAGGAGGATCTCCGAATTCGGCGCCTGGGCCGAGCAGCTGATCGCGGAATCCACCGGCAAGGAAGGCCGCGGCCTCGTGCCGGTCGATGGCGAGACGTTGGGCGCGCCCGAGGTCTACGGCGCCGATCGGTTCTTCATCGACCTGCGCACGTCAGGCGAAGACGACGCGGCGCATGACGCCAAGCTCGACGCGCTGGAGAAGGCGGGGCATCCCGTCGTCCGCATCGTGCTGAAGTCGATTGACCATATCGGCCAGGAGTTCTTCCGCTTCGAGATCGCAACCGCAGTGGCGGGTGCCGTCCTCGGCATCAACCCTTACAACCAGCCCGACGTCGAGGACGCCAAGATCAAGACCCGCGACCTGACGGCAGCGTTCGAGAAGAGCGGATCGCTGCCGGCGGAAACGCCCGCTGCGACCATCGGCGATGTCGAGCTCTACACCGACGAGGCCAACGCGACTGCGCTGCGCCAAGCGGGTGCCGGTGACGACCTCGACTCGTGGATCAAGGCGCATCTTGGCCGTGCCGGCGCCGGCGACTATGTCGCGCTGCTGGCCTATATCGATCGCGATGCCGACCATATCGCCAGCCTGCAAAAAATGCGGATGGCGGTGCGCGACAGCAAGCATCTGGCGACCTGCGCCGAATTCGGCCCGCGCTTCCTGCACTCCACCGGACAGGCCTACAAGGGCGGGCCGGCGTCGGGCGTATTCCTGCAGATCACGGCAGACGATGCCGCCGACCTCGCGGTCCCCGGCCAGAAGGCGTCGTTTGGTATCATCAAGTCGGCGCAGGCGCGCGGCGATTTCGGTGTCCTGACCGAACGCGGCCGTCGTGCCTTGCGGGTTCATCTCAAGGGCGACCTGGCCGCGGGGCTGGCGGAGCTCGACAAGGCCATCCTCGCCGCAATCCAGTAAGCAGGGACAGTAAAATGCAGCTTGGCATGATCGGCCTTGGCCGAATGGGTGGCAATATTGTTCGTCGCCTGATGAAGAACGGCCACACCGCGGTGGTCTATGACAAGGACCCGAAGGCGGTGGCCGATCTGGTGGCCGAGACCGCCGTCGGCAGCACCTCGCTGCAGGAGTTCGTCAGCAAGCTCAGCAAGCCACGCGCGGTCTGGGTGATGCTGCCGGCCGGCCGGATCACCGAAACCACCATCGACGAACTGACGCATCTGCTGGAGCCCGACGACGTCATCATCGACGGCGGCAACTCGTTCTGGCAGGACGACGTCCGCCGCGGCCAGGCGCTGAAGGAAAAGGGCCTGCATTATATCGACGTCGGCACCTCCGGCGGCGTCTGGGGTTTCGAGCGCGGCTACTGCATGATGATCGGCGGCGACAAGAAGGTCGTCGACCGGCTCGACCCGATCTTCGCCACGCTGGCGCCGGGGACCGGCGACATTCCGCTCACGCCCGGCCGTGACGGCCGCGATCCGCGCATTGAGCAGGGCTATATCCATGCCGGCCCGGTCGGCGCCGGCCACTTCGTCAAGATGGTGCATAACGGCATCGAATACGGGCTGATGCAGGCCTATGCGGAGGGCTTCGACATTCTCAAGAATGCCGATCTCGAAGTGCTCCCCGAAGCGCATCGCTTTACGCTGAACCTGCCGGACATCGCCGAAGTCTGGCGCCGCGGCAGCGTGATCCCGTCATGGCTGCTCGACCTCACCTCTTCCGCGCTCGCCAAGAACGAAACGCTCGATACTTATTCCGGCTATGTCGAGGATTCCGGCGAGGGCCGCTGGACGGTCAACGCCGCGATTGATGAGTCGGTGCCGGCCGAAGTGTTGACCGCGGCCCTGTTCGCGCGGTTTAGGTCGCGCAAGACGCACACCTTTGCCGAGAAGATTCTGTCGGCGATGCGCGCCGGCTTCGGCGGCCACAAGGAGCCGGAACAGCATCCTCACCCCGTCAAGCAGGCTGCGCCCGAAATCGTCAAGCCGAAAGCCGATTGATGACCGAAGCCCCCACCACCAAGACGCCGGATCCCTGCTCCTTCATCATCTTCGGCGTGACCGGCGATCTCGCCCACCGCCTGGTACTGCCGGCGCTCTATAATCTTGCGGTATCGAACCTGCTGCCCGAGAAATTCTGCGTGGTCGGCGTTGCGCGCAAAAGCATGCCGAGCGATGAATTGCGCGAGGACATGCTCAAGGGCCTGAAGAAGTTCGCCACCCGCCCGGTCGATGACGAGATCGCGCGCGGGCTGTTGTCCTGCCTGACATCGATTGCCGCCGACCCGGAAGATCCCTCCTCGTTCGACCGCATGCGCGAGGAGCTCGACAAACTCGAGCAACGCCGGGAGACGACCGGCAACCGGTTGTTCTATCTGGCGACCCCGCCCAACGCCTTCGCGCCGATCGCCAACGAGCTGTCGCGAACCGGGATGCTGGAGGAGAATGGCGCGTGGCGCCGCCTGGTCGTCGAAAAACCGTTCGGAACCGATCTGGAGTCGGCAAAACAGCTCAACAAGCAATTGCTCGACCTTGTCGAAGAGCGGCAGATCTACCGGATCGATCATTATCTCGGCAAGGAGACGGTGCAGAACATCCTGGTGCTGCGCTTCGCCAACGGCATGTTCGAGCCGATCTGGAATCGCAACCATATCGACCACGTCCAGATCACGGTCGACGAGAAGCTCGGCGTCGGCCACCGCGGCAGCTTCTACGACGCCACCGGCGCGTTGCGCGACATGGTGCCGAACCATCTGTTCCAGTTGCTGTCGCTGGTAGCGATGGAGCCGCCGGTCAAGTTCGACGCGCATTCGGTTCGCTCGGAGAAGGCAGATGTGCTGGGCGCCATCCAGATCCAGTCGGAGGCCGAGGCGCTGAATAATTCGGTCCGCGGCCAGTACACCGGCGGCACGATCGGCGATACCGAGATCGAGGACTATCTGACGTCGAAAGACGTCAAGTCCGACAGCACCACCGAAACCTACGCCGCGATGAAACTGACCATCGACAACTGGCGCTGGGCCGGCGTGCCGTTCTATCTGCGCACCGGCAAGGCGCTCGGCACCAAGCGCACCGAGGTCGCGATCAAATTCAAACAGGCGCCGTTCGCGATGTTCCGCGGCACGTCGGTGGATGAACTGGTGCAGAACTATCTGGTCATCAGCATTGAGCCGACCGAGGGCATCGCGCTGCATTTCAACACCAAGATCCCCGGTCCCTCGATCCGGATCGACGGCGTCGAGATGACGTTTCGCTACAAGGATTACTTCAAGGCCACGCCGGCCACCGGCTACGAGACGCTGATCTACGACTGCATGATCGGCGACAACATCCTGTTCCAGCGCGCCGACGGCGTCGAGGCCGGCTGGCGTGCGGTGCAGCCGTTCCTCGATGCCTGGCAAAAGGCCGGTGCCGATGGGCTGAGGCCCTACAAGGCGGGCAGCGAAGGCCCTGAGGAGGCCGATGAACTGATGACACGTGAGGGTCGCAGCTGGCGGAAGCTTTGCTGATGGCCGCCCCAAGCCCAGCAATCGTCGTTGTCGATGACGCCGCCGCGCTCGCCGAGGCCGCCGCCGCGCGCGTGATGGCGCGGATTGCAGACAATCCCGGCCGGATCGCGATTTGCCTGACCGGCGGATCCAGCCCGAAGCAGCTTTATGAGCTGCTCGGCCAGCAGCCCTTTGCCGGCCGGATTCCATGGCCCCGCGTGCACTGGTTCATCGGCGACGACCGCTTCGTGCCGCCCGGCGATTCCTTGCATAATATGAGCAAGGCCCGCGCGATCTTCCTCGATCGCTGCGCACCGGCCGCCAACATTCACCCGATAAATACCAGCGCCGGCAGCCCCGCCGAGGCCGCCACGTCGTATGAACGCGAGCTACAATTATTCAATGGCGCGCAGGACCTCGATCCGGCGCATCCGCTGTTCGACGTGGTACTGATGGGCGTCGGCCCCGATGGCCACGTCGCCTCGTTGTTTCCGACCTATCCGGCGATCGAGGTGACCGACCATTGGGTGGTCGGCGTTCCCGAAGCCCATGTGGCGCCGTTCGTGCCCAGGGTATCGCTGACCCTGCCGGCGCTGGGATCGTGCCGCGAGATGCTGTTCCTGCTCGGCGGTCCTGACAAGCGCGCCATCCTGTCGCGCCTGATGTCCGGCGAAGACCTGCCGGCCAACCGTGCGCGCGCCCGCGCTGGCGAAACCGTCTTCCTGTGCGACCGCTCGGCAATGCCGGACCGCGATAATGGATGATGCAAAGTTCTGCGCGCTGGTCGTGATGGGCGTGGCCGGCTCCGGCAAGAGCACGATCGCCGAAAAGCTCGCCGAACGGCTCGGCTGGACCTTTGAGGACGGCGACGATTTTCACCCCAAAGCTAATGTCGCCAAGATGAGCGCAGGCCATCCGCTCACCGACGACGACCGCTGGCCGTGGCTGCAGGCGATCGCCGACGAGATCGAAAGAGTATCCTGCAGCGGCGGCCATGTCGTCGTCGCCTGCTCGGCGCTGAAGCGTGCCTATCGCGACGTGCTGGTGCACGGCCGCCGCGATATCGGCATCGTCTATCTCGACGGCAACCCGGCGCTGATCGCGGACCGATTGAAGAGCCGAAAGGGCCACTTCATGCCGCCGGGCCTGCTCGACAGCCAGTTCAAGACGCTGGAGCCGCCGGCTCCGGATGAAAGGCCCATTTCGGTTGCGATCGATGCCCCGGTCGAAGCGATCGTCGATGCGATCATCGGCCAGCTATCTAACAGGACTTCTACATGACTCGTATTGCGCTCGTTGTTTCCGATGTCGACGGCACCATGGTGACCAAGGAGAAGGTCCTCACCGACGCCGCCCGCGCGGCCGTGCAGAAGCTGCGCGATGCCGGCATCGGCTTCACCATCACTTCGAGCCGGCCGCCGGTCGGCATGCGGTTTCTGGTCGAGCCGCTCGGCATCACGCTGCCGATCGGCCCGTTCAACGGCAGCTCGATCGTCGATGGCCAGTTGAAAGTCATCGCCCAGCATCTGATCCCGCAGGCTGCCGCCGCGCGCGCCATCGAGGTGCTGGAGCAATATGGCGTCGATCCCTGGATCTTCACCAATGACGAATGGCTGATCAAGCGCAACGACGGAATCTACGTGCCGCGTGAGCAGAGCACGATCCAGCACGATCCGGTGATCGTCGATCATTTCACGCCGTATCTCGGCCGGGTCTGCAAGGTCGTCGGCGCCAGCGACGACTTCCCGTTGCTGGAGCGCTGCGAGGCGGCGATGCAGCAGGCGCTCGGCGAAAGCGCCGTCGCGGTCCGCTCGCAGAACTATTATCTCGACATTACCCCGCCCGGCCAGAACAAGGGCACCTTCGTCGCCGCGATGGCCAAACGGCTGAATATTCCGCTCGATGCTATTGCCACCATCGGCGATATGCAGAACGATCTGCCTATGTTCAAGTTTTCGGGGCTGTCGGTAGCGATGGGCAATGCAACGGATGATGTGAAGGCAAAAGCGACGGATGTCACGACGTCGAACGAAGAGGACGGTTTCGCCGGCGCGGTGGAATTGATCTTGCGGAGGAATGCCGGGGGCTAGCTGTCGTCCCGGCCCAGTGAGCGCCAGCGAACGCCGAGCCGGGACCCATACCCTCCGGGCTCGTCGCAGCTATCAGACATTGCCACGGCGTCTCATCGGGAGGACGGAGGCTATAGGTCCCGGCTTGCGCTCGCAAGCTCGCTTGCCGGGATGACAATGTTCATTAAGGCGCATGCGCCTAGCAATCCGAGCGCGACCGCTTCTTTTCCGCCGCGCGCTTTGCGCCGGATAGATTATGCGCGGTGTTGACCAGCGCGATATGGGTCAGCGCCTGCGGGAAATTTCCGGTCTGGCGCCGCGCGATCGAGTCGTATTCCTCGGCCAGCAAGCCGACGTCATTGGCAATGCCTGTGACACGATCGAACAGTGCCTGCGCCTTGGCGATCTCGCCGGCGAGCAGATACGCATCCGCCAGCCACAGGCTGCAGGCCAGGAAGGCGCCCTCCACTGGCTGCGTCTCGCCGGTCTGTTCGCGCGGATCGTGGCGCAGCACGAAACCGTCGCGCATCAGATGGCGTTCGGTGGCCGCGATGGTGCCCTGGATGCGCGGATCGGACGCCGGCAAGAAGCCAACCGGCGACAGCAGCAGATTGCTGGCGTCCAGCACATCGGCGCCGTAGAATTCCATGAAGGCGTTCTGATCCTTGTCGAAACCTTTCTCGCAAACGTCGCGGTGAATGGTGTCGCGCAACGCGCGCCACTCGTCGAGCGGTCCGTCGAGACCGAATTTCTCGGCGCTGCGGATACCGCGATCAAACGCCACCCAGCACATCACTTTCGAGAAAACGTAATGATGGCCGACGCCGCGGCGCTCCCAGATGCCGTGATCGGGCTGGTCCCAGACGCCGGCGAGGTGTTCGAGCACCCGGAGCGCCACCGCCCAGCTTTCGCCGTCGAGCTCCAGCTCCGCCAATCGAAACTGATGCAAGGTATCGATCAGTTCGCCATAGACGTCGAGCTGCATTTGCGCATGCGCGGCGTTGCCGACCCGGACCGGCTGCGCGCCTTCATAGCCGGGCAGCCAGTCGGCCTCCCACTCCAGCAACCGACGCTGGCCCATGATGCCATACATGATCTGCATATCGGCGGGCGAACCTGCCGCGGCGCGCAGCAGCCAATGGTGCCAGGCCAGCGCTTCTTCAGTATAGCCGGAGTTCATCAAGACCATGAGCGTGAAGGTGGCATCGCGCAGCCAGCAATAGCGATAGTCCCAATTGCGGCTGCCGCCGAGCTTCTCCGGCAACGAAGTGGTGGGCGCCGCGACGATTCCTCCGGTCGGCGCATAGGTCAGCGCCTTCAGCGTGATCAGCGAGCGCATCACCAGATCGCGGCTCTCGCCTTTATAGGTGCAGCGCCCGCTCCATTCGGTCCAGAAATCCTCGGTGTCCGTCAGGGCGCCTTCGGCATCGATCGGCGCCGGCACCGGCAGATGCGACGGAGCGTAAGTCAGCACGAACGGCACGCTGTCGCCGGCGCGGATTTCGAATTCGGCAACCGTGGTCAGGTCTTCGCCATGCGTCGCTACCGGGGTGCGCAGCACCGCCATGTCGGGCCCGCAGATGCCGAGCAGCGTGCCGTCGTCCTGTCGCTGCACCCAGGGAATGTTGACGCCGAAGCCGAACCGCACCACCAGCTCCATCCGCAGCTTCACGACGCCCCGCTCGCCGCGCACGATGCGGACCACGTCGGAGGCCGCGCCGCGCGGCGGCATGAAGTCGATCAGGGTGATCGCCCCCTCGGCCGTCTCAAAGGTCGTCTCCAGGATCAACGTGTCGCCGCGATATCGTCGCGTACACCTGGTCACCTCGGCTATGGGCGCGATGCCCCAATGGCCATGCTTTCTATCGCCGAGCAGCGCACTGAAGCAGGCATCGGAATCGAACGCCGGCCAGCACAGCCAGTCGATCGACCCGTCGCGGTTGACCAGAGCGGCGGTCTCGCAATCGCCGATCAGCGCATAGTCCTCGATAAGGCCCGACAACGTCAGGCGACCTCGCCCGAACGTTCGTGCAAGGCGCTTCGAAGCGCGCCCGCGTCGATCACCTCCGCGATTTCGTCCACGGCCACGGGCAGGCGCTGCCGCCAGTTCGGGTGCTCGTCGATGGTGCCGGGAATGTTGGGCTGATCGACCACGCCGAGCAGGTCCTCGAGTCCGATCGCCAGCATCCGCGTCGATGTCAGCGACAGGAAGCGGATCACGCCGTCCAGGTCGGCATGATCGATGCCGTGCTGGCGCAGGATGTCGCCGAGTTTCTCGATGGCATAGCGCCGGGCGTCGTCGCTCTCGCCAGGATCGATGCCGAGCGATCGTTTCAGCACCAGATCGGCATAGCTGCGCCAGCCCGCGAAGGTCGGAAGGTCGTGGGTGTTGAAGGTCACAAGCGCGTTGGTGGCGTAGTGGCCCAAATCACGGAACGCGGCGTGACTGTCGCGCTCGAACATCATGACAAGATATGACCAGACGCCCCAGTCGGCGAGTTCATCGCGGAAGCCGTCCGGCACGGTGCCGAGATCTTCGCCGATCACCACGCAGTGGTTGGCAACGCTCTCCTGTGCCGTCACGGCCAGCAACGCCTGCAGCGGCATCTTCACATAGGCGCCATTGGCGGCCGAATAGCCGTGCGGCACCACGTAAAGCCGGTTGAGGCCGAGCACATGATCGAGCCGGATCGCGCCGGCGTAGCGCATCGATGCCCGCAGCATGTCCTTGAACGGCACAAAGGAATTGGTCTCGAGCCCGGCGCCGTTGAAGCCGGCGAGACCCCAGTTCTGCCCGGCCGGCTGCAGCAGATCCGGCGGCGCGCCGATCGACAAATGGCGCGAAACGGCAACCTGTTCGTTCCAGGCATCGAACCCGCCGCTCTGGACGCCGACGGCGACGTCGAGATAGAGCCCGACCTTCATGCCGAGCCTGGCCGTGAGGTCATGGCAGGCCTTGAGCTGAAGGTCGGCGTTCCACTGCACGTATTCGATATAGGCCACTTCCTTGGCGTCATGGCCGGCGCGCAGACGGGCGCACTGGTCGTCGTCGGGGTGCTGGAATTCTTCCGGCCAGTCCCACCACGCGCTCTGATATTTGTGCCGCAGCATCTCGAAACAGGCAAAGCGCGTCAGCAGCGGCGCGCGTTCGGCGCGAAAGGCGGCGAAGGCGACCTGGCGGGGCGACGCCGGATCTGCGTTGAAGATCTCGAAGGCTGCACGCATCGCCTCGCTCTTCGCGGCGGCCACTGCGGCGTACTCGACTTGCGGGCTGGCGCGCAGACGAGCCAGCGTGTCGCCGCTGTCCGTGGCAGCGAATTCGTGTAATGCCTCGACGTCGATATAGAGCGGATTGAGAAACAGCCGGCTGTTCGGCGAATACGGGCTGCATTCGGCGGGGCGATCGTCGAACAGGGCATGGAGCGGATTGAGCCCGACGCCGCCGGCGCCGAGCGACGCCGCCATCTCGATCAGCCGCTGCAAGTCGGTAAAGTCGCCAATGCCCCAGTTGCGCTCCGAGCGCAGCCCGTAGAGTTGCACCGCGAGGATCCAGGACCGCTCGAACTCGCCGGGGAACGCCTTGGCCGGCGCCACGATGACCGGCGCCTCTTCGGAGAACAACGAGGCGTCGGTCAGCCGGACCCGCCACACCCCGACCGGCAGGTCGAGCGGCCACAGGATGCTGCGATCAGCGGTTTCGCCCTCGGCCAGGACTTTGACCCCGTCGATGATTTCCCACTTCAGCGGGAAACTGGCTGCGTCGGTCAGAAAGGTCCGCTCGGCCTGCTCGGCCCGCACCACCACCGGTCCGGTAAGAAAGCGGTGCTGGGTACGCACCGGCATGGCGTCGAGAATGATCTTGAGCGCGGCTTCGTCGGTGGTGTGCCAGTGCCCCTGCCCATCATGAAAACCGGTCTGGATTCCGAGTTCGGCGGCTTTGGTAAAAAGGTCCATGCGGGCACGTTCTTTGCAACGCAACAATGACAGATCGTTGCGAAATTTATGAATTCCACGAAGAGGATAGCAGCTTTCAACGCATATGCTTAAGCTCGGTTCCCGATGGAACTAACGCCCGTTGCCGCACTTTGTATATGATCGCAACGTCTCTTTTCCGCAACTCGAATTGGGACGACATCCTCTTGTCGATGGCCTCAACGTGAACAAAACCACTCAGACTGTCGAAAGCGCCACCAATGGTGCTTTCCATATCGAGAACATCTATCCGATCATCGACGGCGGGCGCTTCCCCATCAAGCGGATCGCCGGCGAGCCGATCGAGGTGTTTGCCGACCTGTACCGGGACGGTCACGAGATCGTCGCAGCTGCCATCGTGTGGCGCCGCGAGCAGGACAGCGTCTGGAACCGCACGCCGATGGCGCTTGAAGTCAATGACCGCTGGGGCGGCTCGTTCATGCCGGATGGCATCGGCCGTTATGTCTATGCCGTCGAGGCATGGACCGATGAATTTGCCACCTGGCGCCATGGCTTCGAGCTGAAGTTGAAGGCTGGCCAGGATGTCACGTTGGACGCGCTGGAAGGCGCGGGGCTGATGACCAAGGCACAGTCCGGCGGTCAGGAGGCTTCGGCGCTGATCGTGCGGCAGTGTGAAAACTATCTGCAGACCGGCGACACCGCGCCGCTGCTGGCGCCCGAATTGCGCGCCGCGATGTCGGAAGCCCAGGCGCGCCCCGACCTGACACGCTCGCCGTTGCTGCCGCTGATGATCGACCGCGAGCGCGCCCGCAACGGCGCCTGGTACGAGATGATGCCGCGCAGCCAGAGCAAGATCGAGGGCCAGCACGGCACCTTCCGCGATTGTATCGCGCGGCTGCCGGACGTCGCCGCGATGGGCTTCGACGTGGTCTATTTCACGCCGATCAATCCCATTGGCGTGACCAACCGCAAGGGCAAGAACAACGCGCTGAGAGGCGAGCCCGGCGACGTCGGCAGCCCCTACGCCATCGGCGGCAAGGAAGGCGGCCATGACGCCATCCATCCCGACCTCGGAACGATGGACGACTTCCAGGCGCTGCTCGCGGCGCTGAAGTCGCTCGACATGGAAGTGGCGCTCGACGTCGCCGTGCAGTGTTCGCCTGACCATCCCTGGATCACCGAGCACCCCGACTGGTTCAAGCGTCGGCCCGACGGCACGATGAAATATGCCGAGAATCCGCCGAAAAAATACGAAGACATCCACAACCCCGACTTCACTTGCGACGACGCCGGATCGCTGTGGAATGCGCTGCGCGACGTGATCCTGTTCTGGGCCGATCACGGCGTCAAAATCTTCCGGATCGACAATCCGCACACCAAGCCGCTGCGGTTCTGGGAGTGGATGATCCATGAAGTGCAGCTCAAGCACCCCGACGCGCTGTTTCTGGCCGAGGCCTTCACCAAGCCGAAGTTGATGAAGGGCCTGGCCAAGCTCGGCTTCTCGCAGTCATATACGTATTTCACATGGCGCACCGAGAAGTGGGAGATCGAGCAATATCTGAACGAATTGTGCGGTTATCCCGAGCGTGAATTCTACCGTCCGAACTTTTTCGTCAACACGCCGGACATCCTGCCTTTTCATCTGCAGTCAGGTGAAGCCTGGATGTTCAAGGCGCGCGTCGCGCTGGCGGCGACGCTGTCGTCGACCTACGGCATCTACAGCGGCTTCGAGCTGCTCGAAAACGAGGCCATTCCGGGCAAGGAAGAGTACCTGAATTCCGAGAAATACGAGATCCGGGTCCGCGACTGGGACAAGCCCGGCAATATCAAGCCCTATATCCGCGAACTCAACATGGCGCGCCGCGCGAACAAGGCACTCCAGCAGACCAGCAATCTGCGCTTCCTTGCTGTGGACGACGTCAATGTCATCGGTTTCGTGAAAGAATCCGTGGACCACAGCAACATGGTGGCCGGCGCGATTTCGCTTTCGCGCGACGTCCATGAGGTTTGGCTGCCGATCAACAGCCAGGTGATGATCGACGGCGAGCGCCGCGACGTGGCCGCGGTCGAGAATATCATTACCGGAGAGCGCCATCCGGTCGAATGGGGTGGTCTTCGCATCCGGATCGATCCGATGCGCGACCCCGCCATCTTCTTCCGTTGCCTCGCCTGAAAGCACTTCCCATGAACGTCATGTCTCCCATCGACTCGACTGTCGCGCCGGGCGCCAAGGATGATCATCTATGGTACAAGGATGCGATCATCTATCAGCTGCACGTCAAAGCCTTTTCGGACAGCAATAATGACGGCATCGGCGATTTTGCCGGCCTCACCGATAAGCTCGACTATCTGCAGGAACTCGGCGTCACCGCGCTGTGGCTGATGCCGTTCTACCCGTCGCCCGGCCGCGACGATGGCTATGACATCGCCGATTACGGATCGATCCATCCCGATTTCGGCACCATGAAGGACTTCCGCCGCTTCATCCACGAAGCCAAGCGGCGTGGCCTGCGGGTCATCACCGAGCTGGTCATCAATCACACCTCCGACCAGCACGACTGGTTCAAGCGCGCCCGGCGCAGCCCGGCGGGCTCGAGCGCGCGCGACTGGTATGTCTGGAGCGACAGCGACACGAAATATGACGGCACCAGGATCATCTTCACCGACACCGAGAAGTCGAACTGGACCTGGGACCCGGAAGCCAAGGCTTATTACTGGCACCGATTTTTTTCGCATCAGCCCGATCTGAATTTTGACAACCCACGCGTCGTCTCGGCGGTGGTACAGGTGATGAAACGCTGGCTCGATGCCGGCGTCGATGGCTTCCGACTGGATGCGATCCCCTATCTGGTCGAGCGCGACGGCACCAACAACGAAAACCTGCCCGAGACTCACAAGGTCATCAAGCACCTGCGCGCCGAGCTCGACGCCTATGCGCCGGGCAAGCTGCTGCTCGCCGAGGCCAACCAGTGGCCCGAGGACGTGCAGGAATATTTCGGCGACAGCGACGAATGCCACATGGCGTACCACTTCCCGCTGATGCCGCGCATTTACATGGCGATCGCCCAGGAAGACCGTTTTCCGATCACCGACATTCTGCGCCAGACCCCGGACATCCCGGCGGATTGCCAGTGGGCGATGTTCCTGCGCAACCATGACGAGTTGACGCTGGAAATGGTCACCGACGTCGAGCGCGATTATCTATGGTCCACTTACGCCAATGATCCGCGAGCCCGCATCAATGTCGGCATCCGGCGCCGTCTCGCGCCGCTGATGGACAATGACCGCCGCAAGATCGAGCTGATGAACTCGCTCTTGATGTCGTTCCCCGGCACGCCGGTGATCTACTACGGCGACGAGATCGGCATGGGCGACAACATCTACCTCGGCGACCGCAACGGCGTTCGTACCCCGATGCAGTGGAGCCCGGACCGCAATGGCGGTTTCTCGCGCGCCGATCCCGCACGGCTCTATGCGCCGACCATCATGGATCCGGTCTACGGTTATGAATCCGTCAATGTCGAGGCGCAGTCGCGCTCGTTGTCGTCGCAGCTCTCGGCCACCAAGCGGCTGATGGCGGTTCGCAAATCGACGCTGGCCTTCGGCCGCGGCACCATGACCTTCATCCGACCGACCAATCGCTCGGTTCTGGCCTATGTCCGCCAGTTCGGCGACGAGGTCATTCTTTGCGTCGCCAACCTGTCGCGTACCGCGCAGGCGACGGAGCTCGATTTGTCGCCGTGGAAAGAGCGGGTGCCCTGCGAAATGCTCGGCCGCAACAAATTTCCAGCGATCGGCGAGCTGCCCTACATGCTGACGATGGCGCCGTACGGCTTCTATTGGTTCCTGCTGGAAGAGCGCGACGAGTCCGAACATACCCAGCCCGCCGTGGTGCCGGAATTCGAGACGCTGGTGGTGCCGCTCGGTTCGTCGTGGATGACACTTGGCCGAACGCGCGGCGTATTCGAACGCGACGTGCTGCCGGCTCATCTGGCGCGCACGCGCTGGTATCCGGAACGAAACCCCAAGGCGATCCAAACCCGGCTGACTTCGGCGATCCCGTTCGCCAACGAAGGCGACAACCGGCCATGGCTGGCATTCTTCGAGAGCACGCAGCGCGGCGTCGCGACACGCTACCTGCTGCCGATGCAGATCGACTGGGTGCGCTTCGATCGCGAGCGCTACAACGCGCGGGCTTTCGCCGCCGTGCGCCAGGGCGCCCGCGAGGGCACGCTGCTCGATGTCGCCACGGATGCCGAGTTCATCTCGCTGCTGCTGGAAAACCTGCGCCATTCCGTCACCACGGAAGAAGGCGGCGCCCGGCTGGAATTCCGCCCGACGGCCAAGCTCGCCACGCTGCCGGTCAAGCCGCTGGAGCATATCCGCGCGGTCGAAACCGAGCAGTCGAACTCGACCGCGCTGGTCGACAGCGACTATGTCGTCAAGCTGTATCGCAAGCTGCAGACCGGCATCAATCCGGAGGCAGAGGTCGGCCGCTTTCTAACCGACGTCGCCGGCTATGCCAATACCCCGGCGCTGCTCGGCAGCATCGAGCTGATCGAGGGCGACCAGCATAGCGCGATCGCCATCATCCACGCCTTCGTGCAGAATCAGGGCGACGCCTGGACCGTTACTTCAGCCTATCTCGACCGCTTCGTCGATGAGCAGAAAATGCTCGTCAATGGTGCCGAGCTCGCCCAGAGCGACGAGCAGGTGCCGTATCTGCGCTACATGGTGCAGACCGGCCGCCGCGTCGCCGAGATGCACATGGCGCTGGGCAGCCACGACAACGTCGAGGGCTTTGCGCCCGAGCCGAATACGGCGGACGACGTCCGGCTGTGGATCGAAGAAATTGTATCCCGCGCTGAGGTCGCCTTCGACGGCATGCAGCAGCGCCGCGCCGGAGCCAAGGAAACCGATCGCGCGTTGATCGATCAGGTGCTAGCGCTGCGTGACGGTCTGCGCGAGCGACTGGCAGCCTTGTTGCCGCAAGACATCGACGGGCTGAAGATCCGCCACCATGGCGACTTCCACCTCGGCCAGATGCTGATCGTCAAGGATGACATCTTCATCATCGACTTCGAGGGCGAGCCGCGCCGTCCGATCGCCGAGCGCCGCCGCAAGGCGCCGGCGGCCCGCGACGTCGCCGGCCTGATCCGCTCGATCGACTATTCGGTCACAGCGGCGCTGGAACGTGCGATCAAGGTCACCCCCGACGAAAACGGCAAACTGGCCGCGGCGCTCGACGGCTGGCGGGAACGCGCAACGGCGGCATTCGTTGGTGCCTATCGCGCTACCGTGACCGATGCGAGACTGTGGCCCGCCGATCCGGCCAGGGCGGAGGCCATGTTGGACTTCTTCCTGCTTGAGAAGGCGTTCTACGAGATCGAATACGAACTTGCGCATCGCCCGGACTGGCTGCGTGTTCCGTTGGCCGGCACGCTGCGTATTTTGAATCAGCACTCTGAGGATGTTTCATGATCAAGTTACCCGAAGAGGCTTATGCAATCGTCGAAGGGCGACACGCCGATCCGTTTCACTATCTCGGACCCCACCAGGAGGACGACCGGACGATCGTGCGCGCCTTCCTGCCGGGCGCGAGCAATGTCGATGCGATCGATGCCCATGGCGCGACGACGGCGCTGGAGCGTCTCCATGAGGCCGGCCTGTTCGTGGGCCCGCTCGCCAATGGCTCGACCACCTATCAATTGCGCGCCCGTTATGGCGACAACACCGTCGATCTCGACGACCCCTATCGCTTTCCGCCGATCCTGACCGATTTCGACCTCTATCTGCTCGGCGAAGGCACCCACCAGCGCCTGTACGACAAGCTCGGCGCGCATCCGATGACGCTGGAAGGCGTCAAAGGCGTCGGCTTCGTCGTTTTCGCGCCGAACGCGCAGCGCGTCAGCCTGGTCGGAGACTTCAATTTCTGGGACCCGCGGCGTCACCCGATGCGGGTGCGCGGTGCCGGCTATTGGGAGCTGTTCGTCCCGGCGGCGACCGCCGGCGATCACTACAAATTCGCCATCACCGGACCGCAGGGCCAGAAGCTGGCGCTGAAGTCAGATCCGATGGCGTTCGCGGCGGAGCTGCGTCCCTCGACCGCTTCGATCGTGGTCGATGAAGAACACATCCCCCTGCCGCGTCCCGCGCCCGCCGATATCAACGCGCTGAACAAGCCGATGTCGGTCTATGAGGTGCATCTTGGCTCATGGCGCCGCAAGGGCGACGAAAACGCCTGGCTGACCTATCGCGAACTGGCCGAAACGCTGCCGCGCTACGCCCGCGATCTCGGCTTCACCCACATCGAATTTCTGCCGGTCAACGAGCATCCGTTCGACGGCTCGTGGGGCTACCAGCCGACCGGCATGTTCGCGCCGACCAGCCGCTTCGGCACCCCGGTCGACTTTGCCGCGCTGGTCGATGCCTGCCACGCCGAAGGCCTCGCCGTGGTGCTCGACTGGGTGCCGGGCCATTTCCCCGACGATCCGCACGGCCTCGGCGTGTTCGACGGCACCGCGCTCTATGAGCATGCCAACCCCCTGCAGGGCCGGCACATGGACTGGGGCACGCTGATCTACAATTACGGCCGCACCGAAGTGGTCAACTTCCTGGTGTCGAACGCGCTGTTCTGGCTGGAGCGCTACAATATCGACGGCCTGCGCGTCGATGCGGTCGCCTCGATGCTGTACCTCGATTACAGCCGCAACGCCGGCGCCTGGATACCCAACAAGTATGGCGGCCGGGAAAACCTCGAAGCCGTCGACTTCCTGCGCCGCTTCAACAGCGAGGTCTACGCCAAATTCCCCAACGCCATGACAGCGGCGGAAGAATCTACCGCGTGGCCGTCGGTGTCGCGCCCGGTCGAATATGGCGGGCTCGGGTTCGGCTACAAGTGGAACATGGGCTGGATGCACGACACGCTGAACTACATCAGCCAGGATCCGATCTACCGTAAATACCATCACGGCTCGATCCTGTTCGGTCTGCAATATGCGTTCTCGGAAAATTTCGTGCTGCCGCTGTCGCATGATGAAGTCGTGCACGGCAAGAAATCGCTGATCGGGCGGATGCCCGGCGACGACTGGCAGCGCTTTGCCAATCTGCGGGCATACTACGCCTTCATGTTCGGCCACCCCGGCAAGAAGCTGATGTTCATGGGCTGCGAATTCGCCCAGGAGCGGGAGTGGAATCACGACCGTTCGCTGGACTGGCACCTTCTGGAACAGCCCAAGCATGTCGGTATCCAGTCGCTGGTCCGCGACCTCAACGAGTTGTATCGCAACCAGCCTGCGCTGCACGAACTGGACTGCGATCCGGCCGGTTTCGAATGGGTGATCACCGAGGACGCCGCCTCCAACGTCTTTGCCTGGCTGCGCAAGGGCGCCAATCCACGCGCCCAGTGCCTCGTAGTGGTGAACTTCTCGCCGAACGTCTATCGCGACTACAAGGTCCGGGTGCCGTTCCCCGGCAAGTGGCGCGAGGTCCTGAATTCCGATGCCGGGATTTACGGCGGTAGCAATGTGGGCAATGCTGGTGAGGTGCAGACCACCGGGCTGGTGCCGGAGCTGAACCTCACTCTGCCGCCGCTGGCCGCCATTTTTCTCATACCGGAATTCTAAACATGCGCGTTACCACCGGAACTCACTCTCGCCTCGGTGCAAGCTGGGACGGCAGGGGGACCAACTTTGCGTTGTTTTCGGCGAACGCCCAGAAGGTCGAACTCTGCCTGTTCGACAGCCAGGGCCGTCGCGAGTTGGAGCGGGTGGAATTGCCGGAGCGCAACGAAGACGTCTGGCATGGCTATCTGGCCGACGTCTCGCCGGGCCAGCTCTATGGCTACCGCGTGCACGGGCCCTACGAGCCCGAGCATGGCCACCGCTTCAACGCGCACAAGCTGCTGCTCGACCCCTATGCCAAGAGGATGGCCGGCCGGCTGGTGTGGAGCGACGCGCATTTCGGCTACCGCACCGGCAGCGCGCGCGAGGACCTTTCCTTCGATCGCCGGGACAACGCCCGCGGCATGCCGAAGGCGGTGGTCGTCGATGAGACCTTCAACTGGGGCCGCAAGGAATCCCGGCCGAGCGTGGCGTGGGAAGACACCATCATCTACGAGGCCCACGTCAAGGGATTGACGATGGGCCGCAAGGACATACCACCCGGCATCCGCGGCACCTACCGCGGGCTGTCATCCCCGGCGATGATCGACCACCTGAAACGGCTCGGCGTCACCGCGATCGAACTGCTGCCGGTGCAGAGCTTCGTCGATGACCGCCGGCTGGTCGAGCTGAAGCTCGCCAATTACTGGGGCTACAATTCGCTGTCGTTCTTCGCGCCCGAAGCACGCTACGGCGCCGACAATCCGCTGGACTCGTTTCGCACCACCGTGGCGCGGCTGCACGATGCCGGCATCGAGGTCATCCTCGACGTCGTCTACAATCACACCGCCGAAGGCAATCACTTAGGCCCGACGCTGTGCTACCGCGGCATCGACAACGCCTCCTATTACTGGCTGATGCCGGACAACAAGCGCTATTACGACGACTTCACCGGCTGCGGCAGCTCCGTCAACCTGACGCATCCGCGCGTGCTGCAGATGGTGATGGACAGTTTGCGCTACTGGGTCGAGGTGTGCCACGTCGACGGCTTCCGCTTCGATCTCGCCACCGAATTGGCTCGTAATCCCAATGGTTACGATCGCAACAGCGCCTTCCTCACCGCGGTGCGCCAGGACCCGTTGCTGGCCACGGTCAAGCTGATTGCCGAGCCCTGGGATCTCGGCATGGGCGGCTATCAGGTCGGCGCGTTTCCCTCGCAATGGTCCGAATGGAACGACAAGTACCGAAGCGCGTTACGCCGATACTGGAGTGGCGAAGGAAGCCTGATCGGGGAAGTATCAAGCCGCATGACGGGGTCGTCCGACGTGTTCAACCATGACGGCCGCAAGCAGCGGGCCGGCATCAATCATGTCACAGTGCATGATGGCTTCACGCTGGCTGATTTGTTTTCCTATAACGAGAAGCACAATCTTGCCAATGGCGAGGACAACCGCGATGGCTCCAGCGACAATCTGAGCAACAATTTCGGCGTAGAAGGCCCGACCAGCGATCCGGCGCTGCAGGCGTTGCGCCGGCAGTTGCGCAAGAACCAGCTTGCCTGCCTGATGCTGGCGCAGGGCGTTCCCTTGATTCTGGCCGGCGACGAGGTCGGCAACACGCAGGACGGCAACAACAATGCCTACTGCCAGGACAACGAGATTGGCTGGGTCGGCTGGGAAAATCTCGGCCTCAAGGAAGACGACCTCACCGAATTCGTCGGCTACATGTCGCAACTCCGCGCGCGTTTCCCGCAGATCCGTGCGCAGAGGTGGCTAGACGGTCGCCGTGCCGACGGCACCTATGGTGTGCTGTGGCTGACGCCCGCGGCCGAGGAAATGACCGAGCAGGACTGGGCGTTTCCCGATGGCCGATTTCTGGCCTATGTGCTCAGCCCCTGCGAGGACAACCAGAACCCGATCTTCATCGTGCTGAATTCGGCGCCCGAGGGCATCCCCTTCAAGCTGCCGAAGCTGCCAGAATACAAGCATTGGCGCCAGGTGCTCAACACCGCCGACGACGCGCTGTCGATCGCCATCCTTCCTTCCGGCAGCGACATCGATGCGCCGCCGCGATCCGTTCTCGCATTTGCAGGTTCTTTTTCATGAGTAAGCGAAGTTTTGGACCGCGCCTGACATCGACAGGCGCGGAGTTCCGGCTATGGGCGCCCGCCGCCCAGCGTGTCGATGTGATGCTCGACAAGCTCTATCCGTTGGACCGCGACACCGACGGCTGGTTCACCGCCGAAGTGCCGGGCGTCAAGGCCGGCGCGACCTATCGCTTCCATATCGATGGCGCCGACAACGTGCCGGACCCCGGCTCCTCGTTCCAGCCCGGCAATATCGCCGGCCCCAGCGAAGTGATCGACCACGACGCCTACCCATGGAAAGCCGCCGACTGGCGCGGCCGGCCATGGGAAGAGACCGTGCTGATCGAGACCCATGTCGGCACATTCACGCCCGAGGGCACCTATCTCGCGATGATCGATAGGCTCGATCATCTGAGGGCAACCGGTATCACCGCGCTCGAACTGATGCCGCTGGCGGATTTCGTCGGCCGGCATAATTGGGGCTATGACGGCGTGCTGTGGTACGCGCCGGACTGCATGTTCGGTCGCCCCGAGGATCTCAAGACCTTGATCGACGAGGCGCATCTGCGCGGCATGATGGTGTTTCTCGACGTCGTCTATAATCACTTCGGCCCGGAGGGGAATTACCTCGGCTCCTACGCGCCCGATTTCTTCGGCGACGCGCATACGCCGTGGGGCTCGGCAATCAACTACAACCTGCCGCAGGTCCGCGCCTATGCGATCGAGAACGCGGTGGCCTGGGTGCGCGACTATCGCTTCGACGGGCTGCGGCTGGATGCCGTGCACGCCATCCCCGAGCAGGGCGAGATCCCGATGCTGCACGAACTCAGCCGCGAGGTTGGCAAACTCGCCGCCGAGACCGGCCGCTTCATCCACCTCGTGCTGGAGAACGATGACAACAAGGCCGCTTTGCTCGATCCCGTTACCGACCCGGCGCGCGGCAAGTACCGCGCGCAGTGGAATGACGACTATCATCACGCCTGGCACGTACTGCTGACCGGCGAAGACAAGGGCTATTACAGCGACTACTCGCCGCGCCCGATCGACCATGTGGTACGCACGCTGTCCTCCGGCTTCGCGTATCAGGGCGAACCTTCCGCGCATCGCGATGGCGAAGCGCGCGGCGAGCCGAGCGGCCAGCTCGAGCCCTCGGCCTTCGTCAACTTCCTGCAGAACCACGACCAGATCGGCAACCGTGCGCTCGGCGACCGGCTGGAAGCCATCGCGAAGCCGAAGGCGATCGAGGCCGCTCTGACCATCACGCTGCTGGCGCCGATGGTGCCGATGCTGTTCCAGGGCGACGAATGGGGCTCCAAGGCACCCTTCCCGTTCTTCTGCGACTTCAAGGGCGACCTCGCCGAAGCGGTCCGCCAGGGTCGCAAGAAGGAATTCGCCTCGGCTTACGAAAAATACGGCGACGAAATTCCCGATCCCCTCGACGAGTCGACGTTTCAGTCCGCCGTGCTCGACTGGAAGAATCTTGACGAAGCCGCCGGCCAGCAGCGGCTGAAGCTGGTACGCGACCTGCTCGCGCTCCGCCAGCAGCACATCATTCCGCGGCTCCGTGGCGCACGCTTCGGCGCTGCGGAGGCTGCCGATAACGGCCTTCTCACCGCCCACTGGACGATGGGTGACGGCGCCACGCTACGCCTGCTGGCCAATCTCTCCGGTAACACGATCGCCGAACGACCGACCCTGGCTGGCACGAACCTGTGGGGCCGCGATGCCCTCAACGAGGTGGCGCCGTGGTCGGTGTCCTGGCGAATGGAAAACTAAACATGACGTCTGCCATCCCCGTTGCCACCTACCGCCTCCAGCTCACCGGCGATTTCACCTTCGATCACGCCGCTGCCGTCGTGCCCTATCTCAAATCGCTGGGCATCACGCACCTGTATGCCTCGCCGTTCCTGAAGGCGCGTGCCGGCAGCACGCACGGCTACGACATCGTCGACCACACCCAGTTCAATCCCGTGCTGGGCGGTGAAGAAGGTTTCGAGCGCCTCTCGGCCGAACTGAAGAAGAACGATATCGGCCTGATCCTGGACTTCGTGCCGAACCATGTCGGCGTGCATTTCGCCGACAATCCGTGGTGGCTGAGCGTGCTGGAATGGGGCCAGGCGTCGCCGCACGCCGTTTCGTTCGACATCGATTGGGATACCCTGCCCTACCGCGCCCGCGGCGGCGTTCTACTGCCGATCATCGGCACTTCTTACGGCCAGGCACTGGAGTCCGGCGAGATCGAGCTGAAGTTCGATGCGGAAGAAGGCAGCTTTTCGGCATGGTATTTCGAGCACCGCCTGCCGATCGCCCCGGAGCGCTACAGCGAGATTTTGCGCACCGTGGTGAAGGAGGCCGATGCCGCCGAAACGCCCGCCGGCAAGGCGATCCTCGCATTCGCCTCGCGTTACAAGGGCCTGCGCCATCCCAACCTCTCGGAAGCCCCCGGCTTCAAGAAAGAGTTGGCAGCCGTTGCCGGTGGCGCCGCGCTGATCGAGAAAGGCCTTGATGCCTACCGCGCCGGGGCAGACCGCCCGACGCAAATCCAGACCCTGCACAATCTCCTCGAGCGTCAGCACTACAAGCTTGGCCAGTGGCGTCTGGCGTCCAGTGAGATCAACTATCGGCGGTTTTTCGACGTCAATACGCTGGCTGGCCTGCGCGTCGAAGACGCCGGCACGTTCGATGCCATCCATACGCTGGTCAAGCGCCTGATCGCCGAGGACAAGCTGCAGGGCCTGCGGCTCGACCACATCGACGGGCTGCGCGACCCCGCGCAGTATTTCCAGCGGCTGCGACGCTTGGTGCGCGACGCACAGGTCGACAAGTCGAAGCCGTTCTACGTGCTGATCGAGAAGATTCTCGGCGAGGACGAAAGACTGGTCGATCTCGCCGGCGTTCATGGCACCACGGGCTATGAATGGCTCAACGCCATCACCCAGGTGCTGGTCGAGCCCCGGGGCCTCGACCCGCTCGACGAGATCTGGCGCCAGGTCAGCAACTCCTCGCCGAAATTTGCACCGGTGCTGCGCGAGGCCAAGCAGCGCGTGTTGGAGACGCTGCTGCTCAGCGAGTTCACCGTACTGACGCGCCTGTTGGCGCGGATCGCCGGCGGCCATTACACGACGCGAGATTTCTCGGCCGATACGCTGCGGCAGGCCTTCGAGCTCTACGTGCTGCATTTCCCGGTCTACCGCACCTACATCACGGCGACCGGCCCCTCCACACTCGACCGCGAACTGATCTCCACCACGATCGAGAAGGCCCGCACCGACTGGTTCGGCGCCGATGAGGGCTTGTTCGACTTCCTCAAGGACGCGCTGACCCTCGACCTCTTGAAGCCCGGCCGCGTCGCCCATAGCAAGCCGCGGGTGCGCCGTTTCGCCATGAAGGTGCAGCAATTCACCGGCCCGACGATGGCAAAGTCGCTCGAGGACACGGCGTTCTACCGCTACCATCGCCTTTTGGCGCTCAACGAGGTCGGCGGCGATCCCTGCGCCAATGCGATGCCGCTCGGCACTTTCCACGACATGATGAAGGAACGCGCCCGCGACTGGCCGCACGGCATGACGGCGACCGCAACGCACGACACCAAGCGCGGCGAGGACGCCCGCGCGCGCCAACTGGCCCTGGCCGAACTGCCCGGCGAATGGGCCAATGCGGTCAGCCGCTGGAAGGTGCTGAACGCACCGCATCTGGTAATCGACGGCGACATGCGCGCGCCTTCGGCCGCCTTCGAATACATGCTGTACCAGGCGTTGCTCGGCGCCTTGCCGCTGGAAAAGCGCGACGGCACGTTCGTGGAGCGGATGCAGGCCTATGCGCTGAAGGCGGCGCGCGAGGGCAAGCAGGAAACCTCCTGGCTCAATCCCAACGATGCCTATGAGAAGGGATTGAATCTTTTTCTGGAGCGCATCCTCGATCCTGCCCTGTCGGGCGAATTCCTGGACGCGCTGGAGACGTTCTCGAAGCGGACCTCGTTGCTGGGGGCGCTGAACTCGCTGAGCCAGATCACGCTGAAGGCGACGATGCCCGGCGTGCCCGACTTCTATCAGGGCACCGAATTGTGGGACTTCTCGCTGGTCGACCCGGACAATCGCCGCCCGGTCAATTTCAAGCAGCGCGCCGCGATCCTCGCCAAGGTGCAGACCCCGGACTGGGACGCGCTAGCTCAGGACTGGGACAGCGGCCACATCAAACTAGCCTGGACGCGCGAGCTGATCCGCCTGCGCAGCGAGATGGCCGAGGTGTTCACGCAGGGCGACTACGAGCCGCTGGAAGTCACAGGGCCACATGCCGAGCACGTCATTGCCTTCGCAAGGCGTCACGGCCGCGACGCCGCAATCGTGGTAATCGGCCGTTCTTTCGGAGAGCTGACGCAGGGTGGGCGCGCCTGGCCCGCCGCGAACGCCATCGAAGCGCAGGTGTTGGCGCCGGGCTATGCGGTTGAAGGCGCAGCCGATGCGGAAGGCGGTCTTCATGTGGCCCGCCTGCTGAAAGGCATGCCGGTCGCGGTTATCAAGGCGCAGGTGCCTGTAGGCACCCCGCGGGTTCGTTCGACGCGCTTGCGATAGCAACGAAAAGGCCGCCCGGGATCGACGGCCGGGCGGCCAAGCGGATTTCGTGCCGACTCGCGAAGTTCGGTTCCCTTCCTCCGCACGTCCGATTTTTGCATCAATTTATTTGCAACTGGTTGACGTTGCCGGCGCCGGATTCTCATCCCGCAGTGCTGGTTCTGATGTTGCAAAGCAGCATCAGCCCTTCTTGGTCAGCAGCAGATTGCCGCGCGACTTGATCGCCGCCTGCGCCACTTCCGCAAATCGTTGCAGCAGCCAGGGCAACGTCACCTCGACCCGGACGCTATCCTCGGAAACATCCACATGGCCGGAGGCCGCCTGCCCCATCGCGCGAACGCGGAAGATCATACGGTCGCCCTCCCAGCGTTCTTCATCGACCTTGAGGACCGGCACCGACGTCGCAGCCTTGGTCAGCCCGGTCTTGAGACGGCGACAGGCTTCCTCGCGTCCAAGGCGATGCGGGATCGAGACGACGAGCGGTGCAGACATCGGTATTTCCTCCAAGGCGACGAACTCATCCAACGCATGTAAGCGCGGACCGTGCCAATAAAACCCTCGACGCATTCGGGTTTCGTCAGTGGAACCTTAGCGATGATCGGGCGTTTTTGTCGCATGAAGGCAGAGGAGTCCATGCCGCCTGCCAGGCTGAGGAGAGTTTCATGTCTATCGGTACAATCATTCTTATCATTCTCGTCATCGCTCTGCTCGGCGGCTTTTCCGGCATCGGCGGCGGCTCGTTCTACGGCACCGGCGTCTATGGCGGCGGCGGTCTCGGCCTGGTCATCGTGATCCTGCTGATCCTCCTGCTGCTCGGCAAGCTGTAAGCTCAGGATTTGAGAAAGCGCGCGGTCCGGAAACGGGCCGCGCGTTTTTTTGTTTGTAGCCCGGATGGCAATCCGGGGCCGACGATTCCAAAAAGACCGCCTTCCCCGGATTGTCATCCGGGCTACATCAGCCCAGCTTCCTGATCGCCGGCTTCAGCGGCTTGGCGGCATCATCGTAACCCTCCCAGGCCGTGGTCTTTTTCAGCAGCGCCGGCACGGTCCGGATGGTGAACTTCTTCGGATCGAGATCGCTGCGTAGCTGCGCCCAGGTCAGCGGCATCGAGACCGTGGCGCCGTCGCGCGCGCGCGGCGACAGCACGGCAACGGCGGTCGACATCCGGTCGTTGCGCAGATAGTCGAGGAAGATCTTTCCGCCGCGCAACTTCTTCGACATGTTGATCAAATAGCGATCGGGATGATCTCTGACCATCGCCTGGCAGACGCCCTGCGCGAACGCCTTGGCGACCTTCCAGTCGACCTTGTCCCTGGCGCCATGGGCCAATGGCGTCACGACGTGCAGGCCCTTGCCGCCGGTGCTCTTGCAGAAGCTTTCGAGCCCGAACGCCGTCAGCCGCTCGCGCATCTCGCGCGCGGCATCCATCACCGCGGAGAATTCTACGTCCGGTGCGGGATCGAGATCGAACACCAGCCGGCCCGGAATTTCCGGCGCGTCCGGCGCGCAATTCCACGGGTGCAATTCCAGCCCGCCGATCTGCGCCACCGCGGCCAGTCCCTCGACGCGGTCGATCTGCAGATAGGGTTTGCGGTCGCCGGAGACTTTTACCAGCTCCAGCAGGTTCGACGTGCCCGGCATCGCGTGGCGCTGGAAGAACATCTGGTCGCCCTTGATGCCATCTGGCGCACGGACGATCGAACACGGCCGACCCTTGAGGTAACCGATCATCCAGCCGCCCACCGCCTCGAAATACTCAGCGAGGTCACGCTTGGTCACCGGCTCGCCGTCGAAGGCGTCCGGCCACAACTCCTTGTCCGGCTTGGAGATCGCCACGCCCATCACGGTCGCGCTGCCGCTCGACGTCTTTTTGGCAGGCGCCGCCTTCTTCGCAGGGCGCCGCTTCGGCTCGGCGAGTTCGGTTTTCTTCGGCGTCTCGGCCTCGACCTCCTCGGCCGGCTTGTCCTGACGCAGGCCCTTGAACGAGGCCTGGCGCACCATGCCGGCGCCGGTGAAGCCGGCGAACTCAATCTCCGCGACCAGCTCGGGCTTCAGCCAGTGCACCTCGCGGCCGCCGGGCGGCGTCTCCTTGCCGCCGAACGGGCTCTGCCTGGCCGCGGCCTTTTTCAGGGCCGGCATGATGGCCTTCACCTTGTCGGCGCCGAAGCCGGTGCCGACCACGCCGACATAGGCCAGATGATCGCCGCGGTGCACGCCGACCATCAGCGAGCGGAATTGGCCGTTGTTGCTCTTCCAGGCGCCGATCACCACTTCATGCCCGGCGCGGCACTTGGCCTTGGTCCAGTTCTCGGAGCGGCCGGATTGATACGGCGCCGCCAATTTCTTGGAGACGATGCCTTCCAGCGACAGCTTGCAGGCCGACTGCAGGATGGCGTCGCCGCCGGTCTCGAAGTGATCGACGTAACGGATCAGGCCTTCCTTGCGCTTGCCGCGCGCGGTCTCCAGCAGCACCTTGAGACGCTCTTTGCGTTCCTCCAGCCGCAGCTTTCGCAGGTCTTCGCCGTCGGCGAACAACAGGTCGAAGACGAAGAAGATCAGCGTGTCGGTCTTGCCGTCCGACAGGGCCGCCTGCAATGCCGCGAAGTCCGGTGCGCCGTTGGAATCCAGCCCGACGATCTCGCCATCGATGATGGCATCCGGCAGGCCGGCGGCCTCTTTCGCAATGGCCTGGAATTTGTCGGTCCAGTCGAGGCCCTTGCGGGTCTTCAGCGTGGCGCGGCCGCCCTCGACGCGGAGCTGCACGCGGTAGCCGTCGAACTTGATCTCGTGCGCCCAGCCCGAGGCCGAAGTCGGCCGATCCACGATCGCGCAGAGCTGCGGCGCGACGAAGCCGGGCATTTCGGCGACATTCTTCGTTGCGGATTTTGCGGCGGTCTTCTTTGCGACTTTCTTCGCCGGCGCCTTCTTCGCCGCGGCGACATCGGCCTTGGTATTCACCGTCTGGCTGGCGCGCTCGTCGGCGGCCATCCCGTGATTGGAATCCCAGACGGCATCAGCCTTGGGCTTGGCGGCCTTGCCGGTCATGAACGGTTTGGGCGCCTTGCCGCGGCCGGCGGCGATCTCGGCCATCGAGCGCCCCGAGGCCACCGAGGCGTCGCCGTCCAGGAGCTTATTGGCCTTGCCCTCTTTGACGAACTCGTCGCGGTGCTTGATCAGCAGCCAGTTGGTGCGCTTGCCGCCGCTACGATCGTGCTTCATGCGGACCAGCACGAAGCCGCCATGCAGCTTTTCGCCGTCCAGCGTGAATTTCAGGTCGCCGTTCTTGAAACCCTTCTCCGGGTCTTCCGATTCCCAATAGCCACGGTCCCACAGCTGCACCGTGCCGCCGCCATATTGGCCCTTCGGGATGGTGCCTTCGAAGTCGCCATAGTCCAGCGGGTGGTCCTCGACCTCGACCGCGAGGCGCTTGTCGGCGGGATCGAGCGACGGGCCGCGCGTCACCGCCCAGGACTTGAACACGCCGTCGAATTCCAGCCGCAAATCGTAGTGCAGCCTCGTTGCATCGTGCTTCTGGATCACGAAGCGGCGGCGCTTCGAGGGTGCCACCGCCGTCTCGCCGGAAGGCTCCCGGGTCTGCTCGAAGTCGCGCTTCTTGCGGTAAAGGGAGAGTTGCTTGTCGACCACGGAAGACCCCACTGCTACCACCCGGCGCGTTCCGCGCCAGGAACCAAAACCGGCAATTGCCGTTGAAGTTCCAAGTTTAACCCGCCTGCGCCGCATGGCGATGGGTGACCTGTTTCAGTACCCGAGTTGGAGGACGTTCGATGGCCCCGCCCCGCGCCTACTGGAAAGGCTCCCTGAAGCTCTCTCTCGTGACCTGCCCCGTGGTTCTGTACCCGGCCTCGACGACCGTTGAGAAAACCCGTTTCCACATGATTAACAAGGAAACCGGCAACCGGCTGAAGCAGCAGATGATCGACGCCGAGACCGGCGACATCGTCGAGAAGGAGCAGAAGGCGCGCGGCTACGAGGTATCCAAGGGCGAATACATCGAGATCGCCAAGGAAGAACTCGACGAGGTCCAGATCGAGAGCAACCACACGATCAATATCGACAGCTTCGTGCCGCGCGACGAGATCGACAAGCGCTATCTCAACAATCCGTACTACATCGCGCCCGACGGCAAGGCCGGCATGGATGCTTTCGCGGTGATCCGCGACGCCATGAAGGACAAGGACCGCGTGGCGCTGGCCCGGATCGTGCTGACCAACCGCGAGCATATCATCGCCATCGAACCGCTCGGCCAGGGCCTGATCGGCACGACGCTGCGCTACCCTTACGAGGTGCGCGACGAGGAAGACTATTTCGAGGACATCAAGAGCCCGAAGATTTCCAAGGACATGATCGACCTCGCGGCGCATATCCTCGACAGCAAGGCCTCGCATTTCGATCCCTCGAAATTCGAGGACCACTACGAGAATGCGCTGAAGAAGCTGGTCGAGAGCAAGGTCTCCGGCAAGCCGGCGAAGGCGGCCGACAAGGAACAGCGGCCCGACAATGTCATCAGCCTGATGGACGCGCTGCAGCAAAGTCTGAAGGGCGGCAAGGGATCGGCGAAGGCGTCTGCAAAGGAGGCGTCTGCAAAGGAGGCGCCAGCCAAGCCTGCACCGGCGAAAAAGGCCGCGGCTTCACGCGCCCGGCCCGCCAAGAAGGCCGCGCACCGCTCCTCCGCACGCCAGCGCAAGGCGAGCTGATGCTGAAGTCGGTAATCCTGGCGGCAGGCTTGCTGTCATTGTCCGCGCCGACCTGTTCACAAACGTTGGAGAAACCGGAGTGCAGCAAAACCAGTATCGAAAGTCTTGAGGAGAAGGTCGTCAAGATGAAGGACGGCCGCAACAAGCAGACCGCAGCGAGCGAGATCGCGACGGCGAAAGACATGCTGGCCAAGGGTCAGATCGACGATTGTCAGACGGCACTGCTGAAGGCGACGGTGCAGACGAAGTAGACCAGTCAGCCTGCAGTATTCTCCGCAGTTATCGGATACCTGCTGTCGTCCTGCGAAAGCGGGGACCCGTAGACCCGGCAGCGCGCGGAATGCAGCAACTGGCTATACGTCTTCGACCGGTGGCCAAAATTAAGCTTGGCAAAAGGCGATGGTCCCGTCGCATGACATGTCCCGCGGACAGCGCACTTATGGCGCGCCTATATCTGAGCACTCTGGCCTGTCTCGTTTTCAAATGGCGAGGGGCTCATCTTGCAGGTGCGGTCGTGATCGAGACCGCACCAAGCGAGATCCAGCCATGCAAGCCCTTCGAACCCTTCACGACCTCACCGCCGACCAGGCGTTTGCCGACACACCGACGCCCACGGCGGCGCTGTTCAACGAGTTGATCGCGACCGCCTGCCAAGGCGGCGATCCGATGCGACAGGCCGTGCCGGTCGCCTGCCTCAAGCGCCTGATTGCGGCCCGCGCCTGGAACGACGCGGCGCTGGCCCTGCTGGCGCTGCAACTGCCGGACTGGCAGCTGCGCCGCCTCGCTTTCGACGACGGCGAATGGCACTGTGCGCTGTCGCGTGCCAGCGCGATGCCGGAATGGCTCGACACGGCGAGCGAGTCGCACCACCCGAACATGGCGCTGGCCATCCTCCGTGCCCTTGTCGCGGCTGCTGCCGACACCGCGCCGTCGCGGCTTGCCGCCGTCCCGGCCTCCAATCCCAGCGACGCCGCCTTCGAGCCGATGCTGTGCGAAAATTTCGCCTGACCGGCCACCGCGTCGCCTCTCCCTTCATCCCTTCCAGGAGACTTCTCGTGGACTTCGTCGAACCTCCCTCATGTTGCACCTCCCTCGTTCTGATCGGCCGCAACAGCCGCGGCCAATGGGTCGCTCAGGAGCAGAATGGCCTGTTTGGCGGCCTGTTCGCGCATCGCGCCGATGCCGTGCGTTACGCGCTGTTTGAAAACGGCCGTCACCCGGAAGCCATTATCGCCATCGGCTGCGTGCTCGAGCTCGATATGGCGGCGAAGCCGCACGTCGCCGTCATGGCCGAGGCCGCGGCGCCTGAAGCCAGGTCGCGCGCGGCCTGAGCCATTTTCAATGACCTCATCAATCGACCATTCGTGGCTGGGCGGCGCCATCGCCGACCTGCCGACGCCGTTCGACGCCAATGGCAGTCTCGACCTCCCCGCTCTGGCGCGGTTGTCCGAACGGCAGATTGCCGCCGGCGCCACCGCCCTGCTGGTCGGCGAGACCATGGGCGAGATGCCCACGCTGACCGCCGCCGAGCATGACACGCTGGTCCGCACGGCGGTGGCGACAGCACGCGGTCGCATCCGGGTGATCGCCGGCGCCGGATCCAACGCCACCGCACAGGCCATCGCGCTGGCGCAACAGGCCGAGCACGCCGGCGCCGACGCGATCCTCTGCGTCGTGCCGTACTACAACAAGCCGACCCAGGCCGGCATTGCCGCGCATTTCCGGGCCATCGCGGCGGCGACGTCGCTGCCGATCATCGTGCACGATGCGCCCGGCCGCACGATGCGACCGCTGGCCGACGACACGCTGGTGCAGTTGGCGGAGTCGGCGCAATTCATCGGCCTGTGCGACGGCAGCGGCGACATCAGTCGCCCGCTGCGGCTGCGCGGCAGACTGCCGCGCAGCTTTGTTTTGCTGTCCGGGCACGCGGACACCGCGATCCCGTTCCTGTTCTACGCCGGCGACGGTTGCATTTCCGCGATCACCGGAATTGCGCCAGCGTTGATGCGCGAGATGCACCTGGCGTGCCGGCAGTGCGAAGTGATCGGGGCCACCGAACTGATGGACCGGCTTGCGCCGCTGGGCGACGTGCTGGCGCAAGATCCAACTCCGGCATCGCTCAAATACGCGCTCAGCCTGCTGCAATTGTCGCGCTTGCGGCTGCCGATGGTGGAGCCGAGCAGCACGGAAAAAAAAGCCATCGCGGAGGCAATGGCGATCGCATTGGGGCCGTAGATCGTAGCCCGGATGAGCGAAGCGACATGCGGGGATGGCGTTCATAGCGAAAAGCCGGTCCCGGATATCGCTTCGCTCATCCGGGCTACGGCTATCACTTCTGTTCGTGCTTGCCGGCCTGCTTCTCGCGACACTTCGGACCGGGGCCGCGCATGTAATGCGCCTCGCGCCGGTAGCCAACCGGCGCATCCCACAGCGAGCGCAGAAGCTTCAGCAATGCCCCGGCGTACTTGCTGTAGGAACCGATCCGCGAAAAAATCGCGGCCGAACGATCCCGGCTCATGTCGCGCTCCGATCGTTGCGGCAGGGCGTTGGGATGCGAATGCCATGCTGCGCCAGGTCGCGGTGCGCGCGGCGCATCTTGTCGGCCACCAGCGCCACGCGCAGCGCAGCACAGAAACCCCTGACGTGATTGACCGCGTGGCGCGCCGCCACCAGCAGCCGCTTCCAGTGCATGTCGCCGGAATGGTGGACGATCGGCGCCTGGTTGCGGTTGATCAGCCAGGAACGGTAGGCGTCGTCGCCCGAAAAATCGTGAAGCTGGTGGTCGCGTGAATAGAACATCGTCGTGGTCCGTCTTCCATATCCGCCGCGCGCGAGAGGCGCGACGTTGCAGGGAAGATGCGGAGAACGGCATATGAAATCGAGACGGGCCGCAGCGCAGGCTCATAGCCGCGGCATAAAAACGCCGCGGCAGGCATTGGCCCGCCGCGGCGCGTTGCACGATTCACGATCAGAAAATCCGGACCGCGTTCTGCAGCGTGATCCAGATGCCCCAGGCCAGCGGGATGCCGACGAAGGCCCAGAACGCGGCGGCAGTGGCGTCGAGGCCGCCCTTGCCGATGCCGTAGGCGCCGCCGCTGACGGTCGCGGCTGCGGCCCCCTTGGCCTGCAGCTTGGCGACCTCCTCCGGCTTCATGAAGCGCTCCACGGGCAGCGGGCGGATCAGGAAGTTGCAGATCAGGCCGAGCACCAGCATGCCGGCGAGGATGTACATCGTGAAATCGTAGACCCGCGCCTGCGGAACGCCGGCGCTGATCTGGAATTCACGGATGTAGTTCACGACCACCGGGCCGATGATGCCCGCGGTCGCCCACGCCGTCAGCAG
The DNA here is from genome assembly GCF_007018645.1 of Tardiphaga sp. vice154. Taxonomy (NCBI): domain Bacteria; kingdom Pseudomonadati; phylum Pseudomonadota; class Alphaproteobacteria; order Hyphomicrobiales; family Nitrobacteraceae; genus Tardiphaga; species Tardiphaga sp. vice154. Next base: position 1,844,311 of record NZ_CP041399.1, on the reverse strand, counting down.
CCGGCCGTGGATGGCGCCGACGAACTGGGTACCGAAGATGTCCGCCAGATACGCCGGGATGGTCGCGAAGCCGCCGCCATACATCGACAGGATGATGCACAGCGCCGCCACGAACAGCACCTTGCTGCCCATCGCCGCGAAGGTCGGCACCAGCGCGTAGAGCACGATGCCGATGATGAAGAACGCGTAGTAGGTGTTCTTGCGGCCGATCTTGTCCGACAGCGACGCCCAGAAGAAGCGGCCGCCGATGTTGAACAGCGAGATCAGGCCGGTGAAGCCGGCGGCGATCGCGGCGATCGCCGTCTTCTGCTCCGGCGTGAGCGATGCGAACGGCACGTTCGGCAGGCCGATCAAAGCGCCTGCAAAGATTTCCTGCAGCATCGGCGAGGCCATGCCGATGACGCCGATGCCGGCGGAGACGTTGAGGCAGAGCACGCCCCAGATCAGCCAGAACTGCCGGGTCTGGTGCGCGTGGCGCAGATGGACGTGGCCGTTGGTGATCATCGCATCGGCCTTGACCGGCGGCGTCCAGCCTGCGGGCGCCCAGTTCGGCGGCGTGATGCGATAGGAGAACGCGCCGATCGTCATGAACACGAAGTAGATCAAGCCCATGACCAAAAAGGTTTCCCAGACGCCGGGATTGGTCGGGGTCTTGAAATAGGTCAGCAGCAGATTGGCCAGCGGCGCGCCGATCATCGCGCCGCCGCCGAAGCCCATGATCGCCATGCCGGTCGCCATGCCCCGGCGATCCGGGAACCACTTGACCAGCGTCGATACCGGCGAGATGTAGCCGAGCCCGAGGCCGATGCCGCCGATCACGCCGCAGCCGATCCACAACAACCAGAGTTGATGCGTGTAGACGCCGAGCGCGCCGAGCACGAGGCCGCCGCACCAGCACAGCGCCGAGACGAATCCGGCCTTGCGCGGGCCGACGCGCTCGAGCCAGCCGCCCCAGATCGCGGCGGAGACGCCGAGCAGCACGAAGAACAAGGTGTACATCCAGCCGAGGCTCGCCACGCGCCAGTCGCAAGTGGTGGTGAACAGCTCGGTGAAGATCGTCATATCGGCGCAGACTTTCGGCGCGTTGCCGCCGATCATGCGCGACAGCGGCAGCCAGAACACGCTGAAGCCATAGGCCATGCCGATGCACAGATGGATGCAGAGCGCCGCCGGCGGCACCAGCCAGCGGTTGAAACCGGCGGTCGCGATGATGCGCTCGCGTTCGAAAATACCGGGTCTGTTGCCGGACACAGTTCCGGCACTACCAATCGTCGTCATGCAGCCTCCCATGCGGCCATCTCCGTGAGATGGCCGGCGTTGTCGCCAGTGATGGATGTGGGTTGGCATTCCCCGCGGCTCGTCGACGTGAATCGCCGACGCCGCTCATCTGACCATCAAATGGCCAGAACACTGCGCGTGAGTCGATAATAAGAAAGTCTGACTCGATGGATTTTCTTCAACGATTTCCGCCGCATCGCAGCAATTTTAATCGCGATCGCCTATCATGCGATTGGATTTTTCGATGATAAAGATCATGGTCTCGTCGCGACGTTCCGAACGATCGATGCGATCGCCGGCCTGCTGCACCATCGCGGGAATATCGATCACTGCCATCGGATCGGTGCAGTGCACTTCGAGCCGTTCGCCGGGCGAAAGCCGCAGCAAGGCCTTGCGCGTCCGCAGCGCCGGCAGCGGGCATTTCAGGCCGGTGAGATCGAGTAGGGTCGTCGTCATGATACAAGTGTCTTTTGGTCCGTCTGGCGGCGTTATAGCCGCGCCCTTGCAAATGTCCTATGCAGCGCGAATGAGTGCGCATGACATTCCCACGCCGGCCGTGATCCTCGCCGGCGGCCTCGCCCGCCGGATGGGCGGCGGCGACAAGCCGATGCGCGCCATCGCCGGGCGCCCGCTGCTGCAGCGCGTGATCGACCGGCTGGCGCCGCAATGCGACGGCGTGATCCTCAACGCCAATGGCGATGCCGGGCGCTTTGGAGCCTTCGGCCTGCCGGTGATCGCCGACAGCGTCGCCGACTTCCCCGGCCCGCTCGCCGGCGTTCTGGCGGCGCTGGACTGGGCCGCGCTGAACCGGCCGGAGGTGCGCTGGATGCTGAGCGCGCCGGGCGACTGCCCGTTCCTGCCGCGCGATCTCACAGCACGGCTGCACGCGGCGCGGATGGCGGAGAATGCGCAACTCGCCGTCGCGGCCTCCGCCGGGCACTCGCATCCGGTGATCGGGCTGTGGGACGTGGCGTTGCGCGACGAGCTGCGGCACGCGCTGGTCGAAGAGGACGTCCGCAAGGTCGGTCGCTTCACGGCGCGCTACGCTCTGGCAACGGTGGAATGGCCGGCGGTGCCGCTCGATCCGTTCTTCAATGCCAACACGATCGACGACCTCGCGGAAGCCGAGCGGTTGGCCGCGCTCGACGGCGGCTGAGGCTGCGCGACGACGCCGGCCGGCCGTCATGACGCCCCTCCTCTGCCCGTGACCGCCGCGCGCCGCGTGAGCTGCATCTGCGTGTAGACCTGCTCGGTGAGTTCGCGGTCGCGCGCCGGCGACACCTGGAACAGCAGCAGCGGCGCGCAGATCGGCGCGCGCCACAGGCAGCGCCGGGCGCGGCGGCATTTGCGGCTCGGGCAATAGAGCGCGCCACGATTGGCATCGCAGATCTGGCGATCGACCTCGCACTGCGCCGCCGCCCAGTCGGCTTCGCGCTGCTGCTGCAGCATCCGTTCCTGGCGCTCGCGCGCGGCGTCTTGCAGATGTCCGACGTCCCATAATGTCGTCATGTCGCTGGCTCCCTGCTGAAAGCGTGCCGTCGTCCGGGCACGCCATCGCGTTGCCCGCAAAAATGTTTGCGTGAAGGTCTGATCCGCGAGCCTCCCGAACGAGGGGAGGCGGAGCGCCGAAAGGCGCGCCTTGGTCGAGTGGCCGCAACCGATCCCCGACGAATCGGAGATAGCTGCGGAAACGCCTTTCGACGCTCCACCGTGGCGATTTATGTCCCCGGGACCGTGCTTCCGGGACAGCTTCCGGCAGGATTTCCCTGCCTTTCCCTGTCCACGTCCAGCCGACAACGTGCGGCAGACCCCCGTAGTGGGGCCGGACGGCGACCCGGAGCCTCCCGAGTGCGCGAGGTGACGTCCACCCCGCGCCCGCAGGCGCCACCGCCCCACCCCCACTTCCTGGCGTCCCGGGAAACGCCCCTCAACGGGATGAGGTAAATAGGCTTATAATCTTTGATAGGAATTCGGTCAATACGAAAAGTTCATCGTCTTTCTGTCGTCCCGGCGAACGCCGGGACCCATACACGCCGAGCTTCCGGTGAGGCGCCGTCGGCGACCGTCCTTCCGCAACATTTCTGCACGGCGTATGGGTCCCGGCTTGCGCTCGCAGGCTCGCTTGCCGGGACGACAGCGGTTATGTGGCGAGCGCGTCGTTGCATTGCTCGAACCACCGCCGCGTTCTACACTGCGCTATCAAGCGGCCGCAGTGCCGCGGTTCCGGGAGGCCACCTTCATGCACGTCACACGACTGTCCATTCTCAGCGCCGTCGCGCTCGCTTTGCTCAGTTCCGCCGCCTCCGCGCAACTGTCCGACGAAATCGTCAAGATCGGCGTGCTGACCGACATGAACGGCCCGGCCTCGACGCCGTCCGGCCAGGGCTCGGTGACCGCGGCGCAGATGGCGGTGGAGGATTTTGGCGGCAGCGTGCTGGGCAAACCCATCTCGGTCATCGTCGGCGACCACCAGTTGAAGCCGGACATCGGCGCCGCGCTCGCGCGGCGCTGGTACGATATCGATCAGGTCGATCTGATCGTCGACGTGCCGGTCTCGGCGGTCGGGCTTGCGGTGCAGAACGTCGCCAACGACAGAAAGCGGCTGTTCATCACCCACTCCACCGGCGCTGCGGATTTCCACGGCAAGTTCTGCTCGCCCTACACGATGCAATGGGTGTTCGACACCCGCGCACTCGCGGTCGGCACCGCGCAGGAAGTGGTGAAGCGCGGCGGCGACTCCTGGTACTTCATCACAGACGATATTGCGTTTGGCCACGCGCTGGAGCGCGACGCCTCCGCCGTGATCAACAAGGCCGGCGCGAAAATTCTCGGCGCGGCACGGCCGCCGTTCGGCACCTCGGACATGTCGTCCTTCGTGCTGCAGGCGCAGGCCTCGAAAGCGAAGATCATCGGCATCGCCGGCGGGCCGCCGAACAACATCAACGAGATCAAGACCGCCGGCGAATTCGGCATCTTCAAGGGCGGCCAGCAGATGGCCGCCCTGCTGGCGCTGATCACCGACATCGACTCGCTGGGGCTGCAAACCGCGCAGGGCCTGCTGCTGACCACCGCGTTCTACTGGGACATGGACGACCAGACGCGCGCCTGGTCGAAGCGCTTTTTCGACAAGATGAAGCGGATGCCGACGATGTGGCAGGCCGGGGTATATTCCTCGGTGATGGTGTATCTCAACGCCATCAAGGAAGCCGGCACCGACGAGCCGCTGAAAGTGGCCGCCAAAATGCGCGAGAAGCCGATCGAGGACTTTTTCGCCCGCAACGGAAGACTGCGCGAGGACGGGCTGATGGTGCACGATTTGATGCTGGTGCAGGTGAAGTCGCCGGAGGAATCGAAATATCCGTGGGACTACTACAAGATCCTGGCAAAAATCTCCGGAGACGAGGCGTTCGGCCCGCCCGATCCGGCGTGCGGGCTGGGGAAGAAGTAGCGCGCATAGCATCAGCGACGCGCTTCTTCCTTCTCCCCCGCGCGAAGCGAAGCTTCGCTAGGTGGGAGAAGGTGGCGCGGACGAAGTCCGCGACGGATGAGGGGTTTCTTGGCGACAGAGCTTGTGGCTACCCCTCACCCGTCCGCGCTATCGCGCGGCCACCCTCTCCCACAAGGGGAGAGGGAAGGAAGAGCTACTTCACCAGTCCGATCTCGCGAAAATAACGTAGCACGCCGGGATGAATCAACTCCTCGCGCGGCGCCGCGGCCACGGTGTTCGACGCGGTCGTCTCGGCGGCCTGCGGCAGTTTCGCGGCAAAGGTCGCTTCCGCGCCGTGCAGCGTCTTCGCCAGCCGGTAGGCTGTGTCGTCGGGCAGGTCTTCCCGCGTCAGGATGTAGCTCCACGAGCCGAGTGAGGCGATCGGCACCGGCTGGTGCGGATAGGAATGGGCACCGACCAGCAGCGGCTTGAGGAAGACATGTTTGGCGCGGATCTGCGCGATCTCGGCGGCGTCCGGCGCGATGAAGCGCGCGCCGCCCGCGCTCTCCGCCATCGTGCGAAAACCCGGCCAGCCGATCCCCGCGCCCCACAGCGCCGCCACGCGGCCATCCTGCACCATGGCCGGGCCGTCGCCGGCGCGGTCGAGATAGACCGCCGCAAAATCCTCGTCCTGCTTCAACCCGAGACCGTCCAGCACATAGCGCGACAGGATCACGAGGCCGGACCCCTTGGCGCCGAACGCGACCTTCCGGCCGACCAGATCGCGGATGGTCCGGTACGGGCTGTCGGCGCGGACCACGAACATGCCGGGGTTGGAATAGATCGCGGTGAGGATCTTCAGCCGGGTTGGCGCGCGGCCGATGCCGGCGAACGCCTCATAAGCGGGCTCGCCGGCGACCAATGCGATATCGAGCGCGCCCTGCTCGAGCAGCGGGATGTTCTCGGCGCTGCCCTCCGTGTTGCGCGTGGCGATGGCGAGGGTCGGGTCGGCCCCGTTCATCGCCTCGGCGAAGGCGTCGCCATAGAGCGGAAAGCCGCCGCCCGGCGTCGCCGTGCCCATCCGGATCGGGGTCGTCATCGGCTTTGCTCCATCCTGTGCCGCCGCGGTGCCCGCGATCAGCGCAACCAGGCAAGCCAGTGCAACAATTTTCATATCGGTTTCCAGACCATCGGCGACAGCCTACGCTTGTAGGCAAATCCGTCGATCTATGAAAGCATGGCGGTATCAGGCAAGCCCTGAGCCTTGCCACCCGGCCACGCTGATGGCGGAATATCCTGGAGGATCAATGACTGTTTTCTGGCGCGCAGCAATGCTGTGCCTGCTCTGCCTCGCCACCGCGCCCGCTTCCGCGGCGGACTACCCCACCAAGCCGGTACGCCTGCTTGTCGGCTTCGCCGCCGGCGGCCCCTCCGACATTGTCGCGCGAATCATGACGCAATGGCTGTCGGAGCATTTCGGCCAGCAGTTCATCGTGGAAAATCGCGGCGGCTCCGGCGGCAACCTCGCCGCCGCAGCAACGGTGACCGCACCGGCGGATGGCTACACCCTGCTTTACGTGGCGCCGAACAACGCCATTTCCGCCTCGCTGTACAAAAAACTGTCCTATGACTTCCTCCGCGACACCGTGCCGGTGGCCAGCCTGATGCAGTTTCCCAACATGCTGGTGGTCGCCAACGCGATGCCGGTGAAGACCGTTCAGGAGTTCATCGACTACTGCAAGGCCAATCCCGGCAAGATCTCCTATGCCTCGTCGGGCAACGGCACGTCGGTGCACATGTCGGCGGAATTGTTCAAGGCGATGACCAAATGCGACATGGTGCACGTGCCCTATCGCGGTTCGGCGATCGCCTTTCCCGACATCATTTCCAACAAGGTGCAGTTGATCTTTGAGAACCTGCCCACCGCGCTGGAGCAGGCGCGCGGCGGCAACGTGCGCGCCATCGGCGTGACCACGCCGCAGCGCTGGCCGGGCCTGCCGGACATCCCGGCGATCGCCGAGACCGTGCCCGGCTTCGAATCGGTGGGCTTCTACGGCGTCGCCGCGCCCAAAGGCACGCCGCCCGAGATCGTCGAGACGCTCAACAAGGCGATCAATCTGGCGCTGAAGGATCCGAAGCTGGCGGCCCGGCTCGCCGAGGTCGGTGGACTGCCGAAACCGATGTCGCCGGCCGAGTTCGGCCAGCTGGTCGCCAGCGAGACGGAGAAATGGCGCAAGGTGGTCGAGTTCGCCAAAGTATCGGTGGACTGAGGCACCCCGGGCGGCGCGGCAGGGCTGCCGCGCCGCCCAAAGGCGTCAGACGCTGATCGCGACCAGCGCCGGCACCAGCGACGACGTCGCGGCGCCCACGACCAGATAGGTCGCCGCCAGAAACAGCAGGAAGCCCAGGAAAAACAGGCCGAAGAAGATCATCGACAGCCGCTTGGCGAAGCCGGAAATGCCGGTCAGGCCAAGGCCGCCGGCCAGCAACGAGATCACGAGACAGATGATGGCCCAGCGCAGCATGGTGCATTCCCCAGTTGGTTCGGCAGTGCAACGTGAGGCCCGGCGCAAAGTTCCCGCCGGGGAACGATTGCCGGATCGCAGCCGGACCTGTATGGGGATCAGGCACCGCAGCGCACGCGCCCGGCGGGGCCTGTAGCTCAATGGTTAGAGCCGACCGCTCATAACGGTCTGGTTGCAGGTTCGAGTCCTGCCGGGCCCACCAATGATTTCAATGACTTAGAATCACTTTGATACTTCTCCTGAAATCCCGTGACTAGTTTACGGGCGACGTGCGGAGATACGCCCACCTGCGTCCGCTGGCAGGTGTTTAGCCATGTCGGGAGGCAAATCTGCTGCCGCGGGCCACTGCCCGATATTCTCGATCCGTAAGCCTCGCGCCACGGCGTCCAAGTCAGCGCTGGTAATTAAAAGATAGCGAAGATTGGAATCGATCAATCTATCGCGTGCAGGCTTGCGTCTCTTTCCATGGGCAAGGAGAGTGTTGCGTGCCTCTCATTTCCAAGGTCCCGTGCTTCGAAGTTTGCACTGGGCGACCAGACGATAGTTGTCGATGACCTGAGCCCCTGAACTTCCGCCAAAAATGGGTAGAATCCGTCACCTGAAGGGAGACGGAGATGAAGCAGTCGAGGTTCACGGAAGAGCGGATCATCGCGATCCTGCGGGAGCACGAGGCAGGCTCAAAGACCGGGGACGTTTGTCGCAAGCACGGGATCAGCAGCGCGACGTTCTACAAATGGAAGGCGAAGTATGGTGGGCTCGATGTGTCGGAGGCCCGCCGCCTGAAGGTTCTGACCGACGAGAATGCCAAGCTAAAAAAGCTGCTGGCCGAAGCGATGCTCGACAACGCCATGTTGAAGGATCTCAATTCAAAAAAATGGTGACGCCCGTCGCGAAGCGACAAGCTGTGGCTCACCTTTGTTCAAGTTTTGAGGTCAGCCAGCGGCGGGCGTGTGCGGTCATCGGAGCGGATCGAACCTCGGTACGCTATCGCAGCGTGCGGCCCGACGATGTTGTCATTCGCGCGAGGTTGCGCGAACTGGCCAATATCAGACGGCGGTTTGGCTACCGTCGCCTGCTCCTACTGTTGCGCATCGATGGCGTTTCGATCAATCACAAGAAGCTGCGGCGTCTGTACGCCGAGGAGCGGCTTCAGGTTCGACGGCGTGGTGGTCGCAAGAAAGCGCTGGGAACAAGGGCTCCGATGACGTTGCCCCAAGGTCCCAACCATCGCTGGTCGCTCGACTTTGTCAGCGACACGCTGACCGACAGCCGGCGCTTCCGCATGCTGGCCGTGGTGGACGACTTCACCCGCGAGTGCATCGCATTGGTTGCCGATACGTCGCTCTCGGGCACAAGGGTCGGCCGAGAGCTCGATGCGGTGATCGCCCGGCGTGGTCCCCCGCTAACGATCGTCAGCGATAACGGTACCGAATTTACCAGCATGGCCATCTTGCGATGGTCACAGCAGACCAGGATCGAATGGCACTACATCGCACCAGGCAAGCCGCAGCAGAACGCATTCGTAGAAAGCTTCAATGGGCGCCTGCGCGACGAACTCCTGAACGAGACGTTGTTCTCGTCCCTCAACCATGCCCGCGAAGTCCTTGCTGAATGGCAGGACGACTACAACACCGTCCGCCCTCACAGCGCGATCGGCAATCTTCCACCGGCTACCTATGCCAAGCTCCACGCGTCCGACATGCAACGGGACGGACCGCATGAGCTGATTTGGAGCTCCGCGCCCCGTCCCGTTGCATCACCGAGCCACACAGGCTCAAATGATCAAAGGATTCTTCCCATCGCTGGATGAAGCTTGGGGCTCAGGTCACCGCTCAGGAAGAAATCACAAAGCAAATGACCGATTTTAACGCCGCGTGCGAACTCGCACCACATGCTGTACCTTCCGAGTAATTTGAAGCGACTATGGCCGCTCCGGACGCTGTGTGATCTCGATACGGCTTCGCCGCACTTCTTCGGACATGTCCTAATGGCATCCGAATTGAAGCGGCAATCGTCTCTGCAGCCGTGGCAGAGATGGAGCACAACGCTCGAACACTGGCGGGGGCTCTTGGACGGCCTCTGGGGTCCCGTGCCGCGATCCGCTTGCCCAGTCAGCCCGCTCGCTGGTCCTGCTAGGGCCGCGCAAATCCTCAAAGCGATCCCATCTTCAGCGGCGATCAGATGAACGGCACGACCCGCACGACGACACCTAGGTCATTTTAGCCGATGTCTTCAAAAAGCAAAAGATCGCAAAAGCGCTATTGCTTTTTGCGCTCCTCAAGGGCTTCTCCCGTTTCCGGCATTGACCGAGAGGTGCCATCAACTTTCTGACCGCAAAACACGGTGTCTGACTTACGAATGCCGTCGCTCCAATCACCTAGCGGTGGAATGCCTCCGTCTCGAAAGGCTGCCGAAATCAGATATGTGCAAGATCTGTATTGACGGTATTCAACGTCGAATCGTGTTTGCCCTATACATGCAACGCGGGACCATCCAGAGGACAGCGCTTCGTGCTGATCATGAAGTGCCTCGATCGTAACAAAGCGGTCGTTGGGGCCAATCGCTACCTTTGCCTCCTCGCCTATTGTTTTTTTAACAAAGGCGATAATCTTGGCGTGTAGTTCAGCTTGCGATGCCAACTTGGGGTCGGGGCCGAAGACGCAAAGTGGATAGTATCGTATTTGCGAGCAGCCCGACAGGCATGCTGCGGCTATAAGTAAAGGGCCAAACATCCTTGACGTTTTATCAAATACTCGCATTTGACCCTAGCTACCGCCACGTCGCCGCTTACGCAAGGTGCTGATTATAGCCTCCTTGCCGACGTCCGAGTTCTGGCCAAGTGCTGCCAGAGCCTCTGCTTGCAGATCCGGAATATCCCAAATAGGTCGGGAATTGTAGCCGACGTCTTCAAACGAAATTTCTGGGTTAACAGGCGTCACTCTAAGCCCTATAAGTCGGCATACCGTCCCATCGTCTTTAAAGGTAACGGTCTGGTCGACCGTATTTATCGTATGATTGTTGTAGCTGGACGAACCCCCGCCACGACCACCGAGCTGATACCCGTAAACATTAACGCCACCACTGCCCGAAGTCGACGATGATCCCCACTGTTGCACGTCATTTATATCGCTGAACTGCAGTGTGAGCGTTAGGCCTCGCCCAACGATTACGCCGGTTGTGAGAAGACTAAGGCGCTCTGCTAAAGCAGGGTGCTTCTTCAAAAAATCTTTAACCCTTTCATTATCGGTGAAGACTGTCGACGAGAACCAACGATCTCTCATCACCTGGAGTTCGCCCAGATGTTCAAACCCAACGCTAATTTTTCGAATTCGGCTAATCGACTGCCTGAAATGCGACTCATTGCTTGAGTTTATCTCGCCTCGGAAGAACACCATGTACGATCCGCTCGCCGATGCATTCCAGGCAGTATCGTGCGCATTCGTTATAGTAGTTTTCGTCGAGACTGAGAAATCTCTAGCACCACTGCCCCGCAAGATAGTCCGCGGATCTACAATCGATTGAAGGCCTGGAGCAATATCGAAGACTGCGGGCAATCCAAAATGTCTTGGATCTTGGATAGTGTATTCGTCCCAACCGTGAGCTATTTCAAGATCGGGGCGCCTCGGCCGTATGACCATTTCGTCAACTATCGCTGTATATATATTATACAGTTCGGCATAATCATCATCAGGAAAACCGCGCCGCCTAATTGCCCCAATCAAAACCTCCCTGTCTCGAATATTAGAATTGAATCCACCCGACCCCCACAGTCGCTGTGCATAGCGTCGTTCAGTCAAAAACATAACGCGCTCGTCATAATAGCGCCGACGCGTATTTTCGTCAGTGTCAATCAGCCGTGGGTCGATGCCCAGTTGCTGCATTTTTCGCGCCCAATCATCGTCAACCTGTTGAAGCCAGTGATCTCTGTCGTTGCTGATTGCAACGATCGCGATTTGGTGTCTATCTATCTGAGCCTGATCATTCGGCGATAGCTCAGAATCCAGCGATTGAATGATTAGTCGCACCATGTCTGTGTAGCGGGTCGAATACCGGTCAGCGAAATCACCGGCCGCCTGGCCGGGGACCGGAGACACGCGCACACTGCGATCTGCAAATGCTCGAACGACAAAGTCGTTATATAACCGCGACTTTTCTGTAATATCGAATTCGAGGCAAGTACCAAATATAGCCAAGCGATCTCTCGGACCGGGCGGAAAGAGATCGACAAGGAACTGATAGTAAGCGTCGACTGCAGCCGGAACAGGGGATTGATCAATGGGAACGTCCAGCCTCAGTGTCATTATTGCCTCCATTAAATTCGGTACAATAAAATCAGCACATTACAATTCTTAGTTATTTTTTCAGCAATAGCAACATTAGGTTGCTTATTCAATGCGAGGCTGGAGTCAGATTGCCGCCCAGCGCTAGACGCGCAGCGCCCATATAGGCAGTCGAGATGAACGACATTCGTTGACTTGAACGTACACTTTTGCGATCACGTAAAGACCGGAACACTGCTGAGAATCAGATATTCTTTAATGTTTTCAATGATGGTACGATTAGTCCTGCCGGGCCCACCAATGATTTCAATGACTTACAATCACTTTGATACTTCTCCTGAAATCCCGTGACTAGTTTACGGGCGACGTGCGGAGATACGCCCACCTGCGTCCGCTGGCAGGTATTTAGCCATGTCGGGAGGCAAATCTGCTGCCGCGGGCCACTGCCCGATATTCTCGATCCGTAAGCCTCGCGCCACGGCGTCCAAGTCAGCGCTGGTAACTAAAAGATAGCGAAGATGGGAATCGATCAATCTATCGCGTGCAGGCTTGCGTCTCTTTCCATGGGCAAGGAGAGAGTTGAGTGCCTCATATTTCCAAGGTCCCGTGCTTCGAAGTTTGCACTGGGCGACCAGACGATAGTTGTCGATAGCGAGTATTTCTGACAATGCTCCCGGCTCGTCTTCAAGGTCTGCCTCCAAATCCTCATCGGTCGTCGGCTCTAGAATAATCTCCTGAGCGACTTTCTTGGCCAGCACGAGATCAAGAGCCGTGAGAATAGAAACATCTAGTTGGTAAAAGTAGCCTTCAAGTGACGCGCCTCCGCTGGAGGGCGTGAATGTACCGGCATCTTGAGCGGTATGATCACTCACGAGTGTCTTCATCCAAGCTGAATGATTTACGGTACAGCGCTTCAATTGAAGCGATCTCTTCCGCTGTCAGCGCAGAAAATCCATTCTCAGTCGCACGCTTGGAAAGACGCCCACCGTTTTGACGTAAGAACCCGAGCAGATTATTGAGGGTGCGTTCGGGCATATCGACCAGACTTTCAACGCCTGTCCTGAACTTATCAAAATTCTGCAGATACCGCGTCTCATTCGGCAGATCGTGCTCAATGGTCTGTCGGACGCAAGAGTACAAGAATTCTGCATGCGGCGTTGCGTCGAAGAAGCGGTAGAAATCCCCAGTGTCGTTTAGAACCTTGACGTTCCCATTTTGCGTAGCTTCCCACTTGACGAGCGGAAGCAAACGGCTTGAGTAGCTCTCAAGTACGTTCTGATATTCATCGATCTTATCGAGGATTGCTGCCGAGACCGGGAAATGCACGCCAGGGGGATTGAACCCGCGCCGTGCCAGCATGTGGTGCATCAGATAGCGGTGAATACGTCCATTTCCGTCTTCGAAAGGATGAATATAGACAAAGCCAAACGCTAGGATGGAAGCTGCAATGACAGGATCGATATCATTTTCAGCTATATGGTCGAATGCGATCAGTCCCTCGATGAGAAGATCCAGGTCCTCATGCCGAGCGCTGATATGATCCGGGATAGGCCGCTGCGTATCGCGGTCATATTCCCCGACGAATCCCCCCTGGTCGCGGTAGCCCAGTTTCACAAAACGTTCGTCGCCGATGACGATGCGCTGCAAGCGCAGCAGTTCCTGATCGTCAAGCGGGGTTCGTCCGGCTTCGCCAATTGCCCTGCCCCAACGCTGGATGCGGTCCTGCGGGGGCTTTTCGCCTTCAATGACGTAGCTCGATTTTGAGTCCTTCAGAAGCAGGAATGCGGCAGTTCGAGCAAGTAAGTCTTTTGGCACTTCACTGACGACAATGCGGGCGCGTTCTTTCAGGTCGAGCGCTATAAATTCGTCGAGTGCCGCCGTCTTAAAGACCATTGGGCAGAAATCGCGAGTCCCTGGCATGTTGTTGCGGACACGGTGACGAGCAGAATTCTGACCCGGTCCTGCAAATTGCATGCTGGTATCGATTGCATCGACGTATGTGACCTTGTCTTGGATTGAAACTTTGAGTTCGCTTCCGAGCAACCATTCATAAAGGAACCAGACGCGCCGCGTGTAGACTCCAGTCGGCTTTTGCCGAACCAGTTCTGCGATGTCGCCCGGCTTTACGGTGAGGAAGAGCCGCTTCAGGACTGCGAGGTCGAGCCCTTCGTTCTTAAGGGCAAAGGTCAGGTGACCTTCAAGACTGGCTTCCGGCGCGTGGCGCGGCGTGTAAATACGCCAGCCTGCATCCTCGATAATGCGATGTTTCGCACCGATTGCGCTGAGTGTGCGGGGGACTGGGGCCTCAAGTGCGTAAGCATCGATCAGGGCGGCATATCCCGCAGGGGTCGCCGTCTCCGGCAACCTTCTGTCGTGAAAAACACTCACTGGCCCTGAAAAATCCTTGCTCACACCAAAATCCATGAAAAATCTTCACGCCCCTTGAAAAACTTTCACTTTAAAGCCTGTTCGTTCGAGATTTAGTATAATGCATGAAAAACGTTCACATAATTAGAATTTCATGAAAAATGGCCACCATGACCGATGAGGGTTCATCATGAAGCTGCCCGGCCTGACCGCCGGGCACTTTCATATGTACGCGGCACTATCCGCAGCCGTCACTCCCAGCTCCGCCGGTTGACGTTGGCCACCATCGTTGTCACGAATCTACACGTTCGCGATCACGTAAAAAGCGAAGCGCGGCCGGACATCAGAGATTTCCTAACGATTTCAATGATGGTGCGATTAGTCCTGTCGGGCCCACCACTTAGATCAGTAGTTAGCGGCCTATCTGGCGCCCTGCAAACTCGACACCCCCGGCTCCCCCGGAAACTGTCGCTTTTTGTTCTAATTTTGAATGCTGCGCCGACTTCACGTTGACGCATCAATGGACGCCTTTCCTGCCCGCAACACTGCGCGAACAGGCCGAAAAAATTTCTCGCTGTTAATGCCGCCTGGTTCGACGAGATTCGGAAGGAATTATCTGCGGAGGTGGGTTGGGATTACTTTCCAAAGGACGCTGCTGCTTTGGAGCCCGGCAGCGGACCGAACGCCGGCGGCGGAACGCGACGCTTCGAGGCGGCCTCATAGGCGGAGGCGATCTTGAGGATGATGTCTTCCTTGCCGGGCTCGCAGCGAAACACCAGTGAGAACGGCAGGCCGGGCTCGGCCAGTTGCGTCGGCGTGTCGGACGGCGCCGAGACGTAGCGCATGCCATCGTCGCTGAGCTTGAACACCGGATCATAAGTTGTTGTCACAAAGCCCGCCGGAATCAGTACCTCGGTCAAGCCGGCGTTTGGCCCCATCAGCGATTCTGGCCGCAGGTTGCTCGGAATGTCGTACTGGTGCGGATGTCCGATCAGGCCGGGCGCCCACGGCGTATGCAGCCGCACCAAGGCGTCCAATTTGTTCTCCAGGATCACCATCATGTCGGCGCGGCGCAGCAATTCGCGCAACATCACGCGCTCGTTGACACCCTGCCGGCCGCTCAACTGGTTGCGGGGGTCTCGGACCTCCTCCCAGTTCCTGAAGGCCGCGCGCTGATCGTCCCCCCAGAATTTCGAGCGCGCATTAAGCGTCGCCCAGTCCTTCAGGGACTCCTCGTAACCCGCGGCCTTCCAGTCGTCGGCGCGGCGCATCAGATATTGCGAGATATGATAGCGGAAGGTCGGCGCCAGCTCCTGCTGCTGGATGGTCGCGATATCGAGATTGACCGGGCCCTCGATCTTGCCTTCGGCCAACGCCACGAAATAGTCGATCGGCTGCATTGAGCCGGAGCCGAACGTCCTGCCGGGCAGAAACTCGGTCGGCGCAATCGCCGCCTCGAACTCCTTGTAGAGCGGCGTGCCGTTCGCGCCGAGGCGGAACAGCAGGTCCGGCATGAACAGCGGAATCAGCTGGTGCAGCGCGCGGCGATAATCCAGCGTCATCACTTCGATATCGGGGTCCCGCGTCCACAGCGGATCGGTCGATTCCACAAGTGTAGCGCCGAGCTTGCCGCCCAGCATCTCCTTGATCTCGCGCGACGCCGCCGTGACGATCGGCTCTTCGGTCTTCGATCCCTTGGGGTACACCATCGACTCGCGGATCACGCCGATCCGCATGCCGGCCAGGGCGCCCGGCGTCCCCGGCATGGTGACGTGGCTGGCATAAAGCGTTCCCAGCACCGACGAACGCGGCACCGCGGTGAACGGATCGCGTCTGTCGTAATAGCCCTCGACCGGGTCCTTCAGCGCATCGAGTATTTTGGCGCAATCGACGACCGAGCGCGCGTGGATGCCGCTGCGGTCGCAATAGACGTCGGCGCCGATCGCGCCGCCGTCGAAGCCGAGCATTGCCTTGTGCGGCAGGATCAGCGCGACCGCATTGTGGTTGGACGGGCCGCGGCACGAGGCGCGTGTCTCCTCGCCGAGGCTCGCCATCACCAGATTGGTACTGACCGACAGCGCCGAGCCGGAACTCGATCCCAGCGAGGCCGAACGCGAGGTATCATAGGGGTTCGACGGATTGCCGGCCCAGGTCGAGCGCTGGTGGCCGTTGGTCGACGCCAGCACCTTGTCCGGCTCGTGGCGACCGCCGGGATCGCCGGCGCGGCCGTTATATTCCGTGCAGACCGCCTTGGCGAAAATGATCGCGCCCTTGTTGCGGAGCTGATCCACCAGCACATGATCGCGCGCCGGGGCATCCATGTCATAGGCGGCGTCGCCGCCGCCGGTCGATCGCATGTCGCTGGTGTCGAACGAATCCTTGAACGAGAACACGACGCCGTACATCGGCATCTTCTCGAGATCGGGATTTCTGCCGAACTGCGCATCGAGCTCGGCGGCGCGCTCCAGCGCGTCCGGCTGCTGGCGAAAGAATTCGCAGGCAGCAGGCGCGCCCTTCGGCAGCGCGCCGAGCGAGGGGTGGCGATCGAAGTCGCCCTTGCAGGTAACGGAGCGCTCGCCACGGATATTGAAAGTGCCGATGGCATTGACCTGCCCGGCGTTCGGCTTGCCGACGATCATGCCGAACTGCTGCTGCACGCCGGGGTCCGAGGCCGTGGACTCCATGGTGCCGAATTGCAACGGAACGCCCCTGTACCTGTCGAGATCGGGCAGGATTTTCGACGCCTTGACGGTCTCGGTCGGGAACTGCAGCGGCGCGGTGGCGCGGACCGTGCCGACCGCTTCCGGGACCGGCGCGCCGTCTTCCGTCAGCAGCAGGCTGGCGACACCGTTATAGGCGCGGGCGCGGTCGATATAGTGCTGCACGACCTTCACCAGCGTCGTCTTGCCGGCGCGGATCGCGTCATGCAATTCGGCGATCGTTGCTTCCTCGAGCTGGAATGCGGTGTCGGTACCGGTCATGTCGTCGTCCTCTACGTTTCAATCAAGGCCGCCTTAGCTGAGCGTTTTGGCGTCGGGATGGGCGGTCATGCAGGATGCCATTCTGAAGAGCGACGTGCCCGCCGCCGGCGGAACGCCGCGAGCAAGCGGACGGTCGCCGTTGCTAGCCCTGCCTCAGACAAACGGCCCGATCCGTAAACGCATAGGTCATACCGAGCAGTAGCGTTCCTTGACCTCGTCGTCAGCGAGCAGCGCGGTCGCGGTGGCGTGATGCACGACCTCGCCCTGGTCCAGCACGTAGGCGCGATCGGCGATCGCCAGTGCGAGTTCCACGTTCTGCTCGACCAGCAAGATGGTGGTGCCTTCGGACTTCATCTTGCGGAACAGTTCGAACATTTCGTCGACCAGCACCGGCATGATGCCTTCCGACGGCTCGTCGAGCATGATCAGGTCCGGCTTGGCGATCATCGCGCGCGCGATCGCCAGCATCTGCTGTTCGCCACCGGACATCGTCACGGCATCCTGATCGAGCCGCTCCGCCAGCCGCGGGAAGATCTCGGCGATCTCGGCAATCAGATTGACCTCGTTGGACTTCGACGCCGAGGCGACGAGACCTAACCGCAGGTTTTCGCGGACGGTCAGGCCTTGCACGATGCGGCGCTCCTCCGGCACGTAGGCGAGGCCCAAAGCAAAACGCATATGAGCGGGTTCGGCTAATATCTCCTTGCCCTTGAACATCGTCGAACCGCCGGTCTTGACCAGCCCCATGATCGATTTCAGCGTCGTCGTCTTGCCGGCGCCGTTGCGGCCGATCAGGCAGACGATCTCGCCCTTGTTCACCTCGAGCGCGATGTCCTGCAATACATGGCTGGCGCCGTACCAGGCGTTGAGCTTGGAAACCTGCAACATCGTTCAGTGCTCCCGCTGGCCAAGATAGACGCGCTTGACCTGCTCGTTCTGCCGGACCTCGGTCGGCGTGCCCTGCGCCAACAACTCGCCATGGTGCAGGACGAGGATGCGGTCGCTGATCCCCATCACCAGTTTCATCTTGTGCTCGACCAGGATCACCGTTCGCTCGCGCGCCAGCTTGACGATCAGGTCCATCATCACCCGGGTTTCTTCGGGGCTCATGCCGGCGGTCGGCTCGTCGAGCAGCAGCAGCCGCGGATTGCTGGCCAGCGCCATGCCGATCTCCAGCGCGCGCTGTTCGCCATGCGCCAGTTCGCGCGCGAGACGGTCGCGGCGATTGCCGAGCCCGACCAGCACGAGCAATTCATCGGCGCGCTCGACCAGCCCCGGCAGCTTCGCGCGCGGGCTCCACATGTTGTAGCGCGACACGAAGGCCTGCAGGCCGACGCGGACGTTCTCGCGCGTTGTCAGTTGCGGGAACACGTTGGTGATCTGGAACGACTTCGCAATGCCCATATGGGCGAACTTGTGCTGCGGCACTTTCGTGACGTCGCGCCCTTCGAACTCGACCTTGCCGCTGGAGGGCTGCAGCGCGCCGGACAGCAGGTTGAAATAGGTGCTCTTGCCGGCGCCGTTGGGGCCGATGATCGAGGTGATCGCCCCGCTGGAGAACTCCGCCGTGATGTTGTTCAGCGCCTTGAAGCCGCCGAACGTTTTGCTGGCGCCCTCGGTGCGCATGATGACCTGCGACGTTGCCGCGCTCATGGCTTGATCCACTTCAAAATGGTTCCCCAGATGCCGGCGGGAAAGAACAGCACGCAGACCACGAACACGGCGCCAACGATCAACTGCCAGTGCACGGTCCACAGCGACACCAGGTTTTCCAGCATCAGGAAAACCGCGGCGCCGACGAACGGGCCGAAGAAGGTGCCCATGCCGCCGAGCAGCGACATCATTACCACCATGCCGGAGGTCTCGATGTGCAGGATTTCGATCGGCACGATCGATAGATGCAGCGCCATCAGGGCCCCGGCAAGCCCGCAGAACGCGCCGGACAGGATGAAGGCGATCAGCCGCGTCAGCGTGACGTTGTAGCCGGAGGCCCGCGCGCGAGCCTCATTCTCGCGCACCGCCTCGATCGCCGCGCCGAACGGCGACGCCAGGATCCGCGACAGCACATAAAGGGCGGCGATCACGAAGGCGGCGACGACATAATAGCGCGTCAGCGGATGGATGAAGTCGAATTTCAGACCGAAGATATCTATGATGCGGACGTTGATGCCGCGCAACCCGTTCTCGCCGCCGGTCCAGCGCTCCGCCTGGTAAAACAGGTAGAACACGCATTGCGACAGCGCCATCGTCACCATGGCGAAATAGATCCCGCGGGTTCGGATCGCCAGCGCGCCGATGGTGGCGGCCATCACCACACCGCCCAGAATGCCCATCAGGATCGCGGCGTACCACGGCAGTCCCATATGCACGATGGCAATGCCGCACAGATAGGCGCCGGTGCCGAACAGGGCCGCGTGGCCAAACGACAGCAGGCCGAGATAGCCGAACAGCAGGTTGAAGCCGAGCGCGTAGAGGCCGTAGATCAGGATGTTCACCGCCAGCGCGGTGAACGGCATGATCAGCGGGAACACCAGCACGAACAGGCTGCCGAGCAGCGCGCGATGGCGCCGGGCGGTCTCGAACCAGTTGCGCGGCTCGGCGCTGGTCTGGACCAGCGTCTGGGATATTTCATTCATGGACATGTCGACCTTAGCTCATGAGACCGGCGCGGCCGAAAAAGCCCTGCGGACGGATCAGCAATACGACGGCCATCAGCGCAAAGATCGAGACCTTCGCCATTTCCGGCGCGAACAATGACGTCATGCTGACGACGACGCCGACCAGGAGGCCCGCGATCACCGCCCCGCCGATCGACCCCATGCCGCCGACCACCGTGACGACAAAAGCCTCGGCCAGAATGTTCGCGCCCATTTCGGGGATGACGCCCTGCAGCGGCGCCGCAAGCAAACCGGCAAGGCCGGCGATCGACGTGCCGATCCCGAACACGTAGAGCCAGACCCTGGAGACATCGACGCCGAGCACCCTCACGATCTGCGGGTCGCGCGCGCCGGCACGAATGATCAGACCGAAGCTGGTCTTTTCAAGGAACAGCCACAGCGCCAGCAGCACGGCGACGGCGGCGCCGATCACGAACAGCCGATACAGCGGAAAATAGCCGACGCCGATATTGACCGCGCCCTGCAGCAGTTCGGGCGTGTCGAACGGATAGCCACTCTTGCCGAAGGCGATGCGGATCAGTTCGACCATGATATAACTGAGGCCGAACGTCAGCAGCAGCGGATAGTCGATGCCGCGGCCATACAGCGGGCGGATCAGGAAGCGCTCGACGATCATGCCGCTGACCCCGACGATCAAGGGCACCGCGACCAGGCAGAGCCAGAAATTGCCGCCCAGCGACAGCAAGAACAGCCCGACATAAGCACCGATCATGTAGAACGCACCATGGGCGAAATTGACGACCGTCAGCATGCCGAAGATCAGCGACAGGCCAATCGCAAACAAGACGTAGATCGCGCCGAGCGCCAGCCCGGTGAACAGTTGCAGCGCGATCAGATCGAAACTCAGCCCGGCCATTGCATTCCTCCAAAAGCGATGCGCGCCCGGAGCGGGCGCGCATCCGTATCCGTCAGGGTCAGGCCTTGTGGCCGAGGGCCGCGCAGGTGCGCAGGTTGGCCTCGTTCGGCGCCTCGGTCTCGACCACGTTGAACACGTCGGCGTCGCCCTTCGCAGGATTAGCCTTGGATTCGATGATCAGCACCGACTGCACCGACTGGTGATCGCAGCCGCGGTAGTACTGCGGGCCCTTGTAGTAGTCATATTTAAGCGCCTCGATCGCGGCGATCACCTTGTCGGCATCGAGACTGCCGGCGGCCTTGGCGGCCATCAGCAGCGTCTTCACGCCGCCGTAGCCGAGCGCGCCGTAATCCGACGGCACCTTGCCGCCGTGCATCTTGCGGAAGCGGTCGTTGAACGCCTTGGCCGAGGCGATCTTGTCCTCGATGCCCCAGTAGTAGGACGTACCACCGATGACGCCGTCGAAGGCCTGCGGGCCGGCGGCGATGCGGCCGGTGTAGAGCATGATCGGAACGATGATCTTCATCGACTTTTTCATGCCGAAGTCGGTAGCCTGCTTCAGCGCGATCTGCTGATCGCGACCGAAATTGCTGATGCACAAGATGTCCGGCTTCAACGCCTGGATGCGCGGCAGCAGCGCCGAGAAATCGGTGGTGCCGAGCGGATGGCGGATGTCCACCAGCGTCTCCACGCCAAAGGCCTTGCCGGCCTCCTGGAATCCTCGCACCATTTCATGGCCATAGGCATAGTCGGCGGTGAGGAAGGCGACCTTCTTGCCGAATTTCGGGAACGCGTAACGACCGACCGCGCCGGCCGTCATGTGCGGGTTCAGGGCCTCGTGGAAGGTGTATTTGCTGAAGTCGGAGACTTCGTTGATGGTGTCGGACTGGCTGATCGAATTGAAGATGATCTGCCGTTCCTTGGTGACGTTGTTGACCGCGAGCTGCACCGCCGCCGACAGACTGCCGACGATGAAATTGACCTTTTCCTTTTCGATCAGTTCCAGCGTGCGCGTTGCTGCTTCGCCCGGATTGAGCTTGTCGTCGCGCACCAGCAGCTCGGCCTTGCGGCCGTTGAGGCCACCGGCCTCGTTGAACTCGGCGATCGCCACTTCGGCGGCGCGAACCT
Organism: Tardiphaga sp. vice154; assembly: GCF_007018645.1. NCBI lineage: Bacteria > Pseudomonadati > Pseudomonadota > Alphaproteobacteria > Hyphomicrobiales > Nitrobacteraceae > Tardiphaga > Tardiphaga sp. vice154. The sequence continues at coordinate 1,822,791 of NZ_CP041399.1, read as the reverse complement.
GGTCCTGCGCCTCGGTGCCGTAGGGACCGGTCAGCGGCACAGGGAAACCGACCTTGATGGTCGCTTCCTGCGCTTGCAGCAGGTTGATGCGGAACGGCGAGGCCGCCAGCACCGCGCCGGCGCCGACGGTGGTCAGCAGGCGGCGGCGGGTTATCAGTCCGGACGTCTTCTTGGTCATGTGTATCTCCCTTGGCGTTTTTTGGCGTTCTTAAATGCTGTCGTTGTCGATCAGCTTGGTCATCGTCTTGGTCAGGCCACTCCCAGCGCGGTGAGAATGAGCCGCGGCGTCAGTGGAATTTCGGTGATCGTCACGTCGAATGGCGACAGCGCGTCATTGACGGCATTGGCGACACAGGCGGCCGCACCAGCCGTGCCCGCCTCGCCTGCCCCCTTGGCGCCCAGCTCGCTTTCCATGGTCGGCGACACCACATGCCCGACGTCGATATCCGGCATCTCGCCGGCCATCGGCACCAGATAATCCGCCATGTTGGCGTTGGTGAGCTGGCCGCGCTCGTCATAGATGCAATGCTCGTACATGGCCGCACCCAGTCCCTGCACCACGCCACCGCGGATTTGCTCGTCGACGAGCTGCGGATTGATCAGCGTGCCGCAATCCTCGACCACCCAGTGCTTCAGTAGCTTGATGAAGCCGGTATTGGGATCGACCTCGAGCCACGAGGCCTGCACGCCGTTGGTGAAGGCGAAGGGATAATCGCGCGGCACGTAGTGGCGCGTCGCCATCAATTCGGCCTGGAAGCCCGGCGGTAGGGTGTCCGGACGGAAATACACGATCCGCGCCAGCTCGTGCAGCTCGATGCGCTGCGCGCCGCCGGCCGCGTCGACCACGGCGTTGTCGACGATGTCCAGATCGCCGGGCTGGGCCTGCAGGATCGCCGCGGCGACGTCGAGGATGTTGCTACGGAGCGCCTTGGCGGATTGCAGCGCCGCCTCGCCGCCGATGCCGGCGCCGCGCGACGCCCAGGTGCCGCCGCCATAGGGCGTATTGTCGGTGTCGCCGAGGATCACGCGGACATTGTTCATGGACACGCCGAGCACGCTGCCGACGATCTGCGCCGTCAGCGACTCCGAGCCCTGGCCCTGTTCGGTGAGGCTGGTCTGGCAGATCACCGCGCCGGTGGCGTCGAGCCGCACCGTGACGCCGTCCTGCGACGAGATCCGCGCCCCGCCGACGCCGTAGAACGCCGCGGCCGGATTGGTGACCTCGATGAAGCTGGCGATTCCGATGCCGCGATAGATGCCCTGCTTGCGCAGCTCGGCCTGCTCGGCGCGCAGCGCGTTGTAATCCATCATCGCGAACAGTCTGTCCAAGGAGGCCTGATGCGACAGCGCCTCGAACTTCATGCCGGATGGCGACGCGCAGGGGTAAGCGTCGTCGGCGATCAGGTTCTTGCGACGGATCTCGACCGGGTCCATGCCGATCTTTTTCGCGGCAAGATCGACCAGCCCCTCGGTGACCGAGCAGGCGATGGGATGGCCGACGGCGCGATACTGGCAGGTGACGTTCTTGTTCTGGAACACGACGCGGGCGCGCGCCCGATAGTTCGGCGCGGTGTAGGGGCCGCCGACCAGGTTGACGACCTGGTTGGCCTCGATGGCGCTGGTGCGCGGATACATCGAATACGGCCCGATGCCGGTGAGATCGTCGATCTCGAACCCGGTGATGGTACCGTCCTTGTTGACGCCGATGCGGCCCTTGCAGATGTGGTCGCGGGCGTGGATGTCGGTGTTGAAACTCTCGACCCGGTCGGCGACGAACTTGATCGGGCGACGCAGCAGCTTGGCCAGCGCATAGGTCGCCATCTCGTCGGCATAGATGTGCACCTTGATGCCGAACGATCCGCCGACGTCCTTGCACACCACCCGCACCTGCGCCTCTTCGAGGCCGAGATGCTTGGCAGAGATATTCTGCACCATATGCGGCGCCTGGGTGCCCTGATAGATCGTCAGGCGCTGATCGCCCGGGTTCCAGTCGGCCAGTACCGCGCGCGGCTCCAGCGTCACGCCAGTGTGGCGGCCGAACACGAACTCGGCCTCAACCACTTCGTCGGAACCGGCAAAGGCCTTGTCGATCTCGCCGGCATCGAGATTGCGCTCGAAGGCGAGATTGTCGCCGAGGTCGGGATGAATGACAGGCGTCTCGGTAGCCAGCGCCGTGCGCATGTCTGTGACCGGCGTCAGCTCCTCGTAGTCGACCATCACCTGCTCGGCAGCGTCTTCGGCGAGCGCGCGGCTGGTCGCGACGATCGCGGCGACGGCCTCGCCCTGCCAGCAGACGCGGTCGATGGCGATGGCGTGCTGCGGCGCCGACTTCAGGCCCTTCAGATGAGTGAGCACGCCGACCCACGGCGTGATGACTTCGGCCAGTTCGCGCCCGGTGACGACGGCGATCACGCCGGGCATCGCCTTGGCGGCGGCGGCATCGATGCTGACGATCCTGGCATGGGCATAGGGCGAGCGCAGGAACACGACATGCGCCATCCGCGGCAGGCTCATGTCGCTGACATATTGCCCGCGGCCCTGCATCAGGCGGTCGAGATTGGGCCGCGGCACGGTCTTGCCGATGTAGGAGTTCGGCCGGTCGAGCACTGAAAGGCCGCGGTTTAAATCAACGCCGTCGTTCATGACGCCTCTCCCCGGCGCGCCAGCGCCGTCGCTTCGACGGCATCGATAATGGCGTGATAGCCGGTGCATCGGCAGTAATTGCCCGACAGATGCTCGCGGATCTGCTCGCGGTCCGGCGCGGGCTCATGGCGCAGCAGGTCCTGCGCGGTCATCAGCATGGCCGGCGTGCAGTAGCCGCATTGCAGCGCGTTGCGCATGCGGAACGCGGCCTGCAGGTCGGCAACCTCGCCGCTGTCGGAAATGCCTTCGATGGTCTCCACCGCCATGCCGTGCGTCTGCACCGCCAGCAGCAGGCAGGCGCGCACGATCTCGCCGTCCACGCGCACCGTGCAGGCGCCGCAGACGCCGTGCTCGCAACCAACATGGGTGCCGGTGAGGCCTAGCTGGTCGCGCAGGAAGTCGGCGAGGTTGAGCCGCGGCAATACCTGCGCCTCGACGCGCTCGCCATTGACCGTCAATTGAATCGGCACCGGAGCGGTCATGCCGACCTCCTGATTTCGAGGTCGGGCCGGCGCAGCAGCGTGGCGACGCATAGCGCCAACAGTTGCCGCGCCATGTGCCGGCGCATCAAAGCGGAGGCCTGCTGGTCCTCTTGCGGATCGAGTTCGGCCTCCAGCGCCGCCTGCGCTGCGGCGAGCGCTGCGGCGTCGACGGACCTGCCGATCAACTCGCGCGCCGCGTTGGCCAGCAGAGGCCGATCGCCGACCGCGAAGAAGCCTAGCCGCAGATCGGCGAAGCGATCGCCCTCGACGACGGCGGAAGCGGCCAGCCCGACGATGGCGTAATCGCCGCTGCGACGGCAGTATTCGTGAAAGTAATGCACCTGACCGACCTCGGCGACCGGCACTTCCACAGCCACCAGCATCTCGTCGGGCGCCAGCACCGTCTCGTAAACGCCGGTGAAGAATTCAGTGGCCGGGATGCGCCGCTCCCGCTTTGCATTGCGGGCCACGAGCACCGCGTCGAGCGCGACCATGCAGGCCGGCATTTCGGACGCGGGATCAGCGTGCGCGAGGTTGCCGCCGAGCGTGCCCTTGTTGCGAATGGCGGGATGCGCGACATGCGCCATTGCCTGCGCCAGCAGCGGTGCGTTGTCCGCGACTTCTGATGAACGCAGGAGTTCGACATGACGGGTGATGGCGCCGATGCGCAGCACGCCGTCGGAAACAGAAATTCCCCTGAGATCGTCGAGCCCGCCGATATCGATCAGCCATTCCGGCGCCGACAGCCGCAAGTTCAGGGCCGGCATCAGGCTCTGGCCGCCAGACAACAGCTTTGCCTCCTCACCATGTGCGGCGAGCAGCGCGAGCGTTTCCTGGACGGTCGATGGTTTGATATAGCTGAAAGCCGAAGCTTTCATTCGTCGTCCTCCCGTGGTCCACTTGTCGGGACCTTGCCGGATTAAAGAGCGGACAACCCTAAACGTCAAGTTTATTTATCGGTCGATTAATTCATCGGGCGCGGGAGCCTGCGTAAAACCAGCAACTTGTCGCGCTGCACCATGTCGTTGCAGCCACGCGGCATATTGGCACGCACATCAGGCATTGTCGGCCTGATGCTTCGCCGTCGCGAACACCTTGGCGACGCCGGCCAGATAGACGTCGAGGGCCGCGGCGATCATGTCCTCTTTACTCTCCAGCACCGGCGACTCGTAGATGTACTTTCGGACGCCGTAATAGAAAATGCCGCTGTGGAAAACCCAGGCCATCTCGATTTCGGACGGCGTCGGCTTGCCGCGGGTCGGCAACCCGGCCTCGAACCGGCATTCCTTGATGATGCGGGTCAGGATCTTTTCGCCGACCACGCTGACATAGGCCCGGTTGATGTCGAGCCCCTTGAGACCCGAAAACAGGTAGATGCGCAGCCAGGTCCGGGTGAAGATCACGTCGGTATAGGCATTGTAGAACTGCTGCAGCCGTTCGCGAATCGGCCGCGACCGATCAGTCAGTCGCTTCTCCCAGCCGCTTTCCAGCGGTTCGAGATAGACGGTGCGGTAGACTTCCTCGATCAGGTCGTCCTTGCTCGGGAAATAGCGGTACAGCAGCGGCTGGGTGACGCCGAGTCTGCGCGCCAGCTCGCGGGTGCCGCCGTTGAAGCCTTCATCGGCGAAGAACTCGGTCGCTTTGCGGATGAAGTCCTTGCGACGGTCGTCGGGCGACAGTCGCTTGCGCTTTTCCACCGCGGGTAGCGGGGCGGTTTTCCTGGCCATGCAGTACGCTCGATCTAGCTCTCGGCGACGAATTGTCCAAAACAACCCTGCGCAAACAGAAGCGGCTCGCCCCCGTTGTAATGATAGGCTTCCACCGCACCAAGAAAAATCACGTGGTCGCCGCCATAATAGCGGTCTGCGCTGCGGCACTGGAAGGTGGCGACGCTGTCCGCCAGAACCGGCGCGTTGCCGAGGCCCGGCGTCCATGACACGCCGGCAAACTTGTCCGTGGCCGGCGTCGCAAACTGCTTGGCTAGATTGCGTTGCGATGCGTGCAGCACGTTGACCGCGAAGTGGCTGGCGTTCTGGAAGTTGGCCATGTTCGGCGAATACGACACCAGGCTCCAAAGGATCAGCGGCGGATTGAGCGATACCGACGCAAACGAGTTGCACGTCAGCCCGACGTTTTCGCCGTTCTCGCCGGCCGCCGTGATTACCGTCACGCCGGTGGCATATTGACCGAGCGCCTTGCGGAAATCGCGCGGGTCGATCGCCGAATTGTCGTGAGCGTATTCGTTCTCGGGATCGTTCGGATGTGAGGCTGTTGTCATGCCGCGTGCCCTACAGGGTCAGATTTTCGGAAGGCAGGTCCAGTGCGACGCGGCCGTAATTGGTGCCGGCGGCGTCGAAGCTGAAGGCGATATGCGCGTTGACCGCATGCGCGTCCCGAAACTGGCGCTGCAAAGCGCCGGTCGTATAGAGACCGCGGGCGCCGCTGGCGGCGAACAGCAGCGAGACGGCCTCGGTGCACAGACCGACCGAATAAGCGCCGTCGCGACGGTACCGCGTCTTCTCCGCCATGTCGGGTATGTAACCGCGACGCGCATCCTCCATTGCGTCGATGCAGGTGCGCCGCATGACCAGCCGCGCGGCGTCGATCTTCGCCGAGGCCTCGGCGACCTTGATCTGCGTGGTCTGCAGATCGCTGAGCTTGGCGCGATTGTAGGTCGAGGCGCGGTGCCGGGCGATGCCGACGTAATCGTCGAGGCAGGCCTGCGCGTTGCCGAGTGCCACGCCCGACAGCACGAAGGCAAACAACGCAAACACTGGCAGCGCGAACAGCGCGCCCGGGTTGTCGACGCTCCCCGGCGACGGCCCGCCGGCGACATCGCGCACCGCCAGCGTCATATGCTCCGGCACGAACACGTCCGTGACCTCGACGTCGTTGGAGCCGGTGCCCTTGAGGCCGGACGACTTCCAGGTGTCGATGATGGTGTAGTCAGCCTGGGGCAGGAGGAACACGCGGTACTCGACGCCGTCCGCCTCGTCTTCCGACGACACGATGCCGGCCAGCATGTTCCACGTGCTGGAATCCACGCCGGACGAAAACGGCCAGCGGCCGGACAGTTGATAGCCGCCCGGCACTTTCTTGGCGCGGCCGGCTGGAAACACGAAGGAGGACGCAATCAGCGCGTCCGGCTCCTTGATCCAGATCGCATCCTGGGCTCGGCGATCGAACATGCCGAGCATCCAGTGATGGCTGGCCAGATTGACCAGGTTCCAGGCCACCGACGCGTCGGCCTGCGCCACGACGTCGGCGAAGTCGATCAGCGCCACGTAGTCCAGTTCAGCGCCGCCGACGCGCTTCGGCTGCAGGATACGGAACAGGCCGGCTTCGTGCAGGTCCTGCTCGGTTTCCGGCGGCAGGCGGCGCATCTCCTCGGTGGTCCCCACCCGTTCGCGCAGCTTCGCCTGCAGGTCGCGGGCGCGCTGCAACAGGGCGGCGTAGGCATCGTCGTGGCTGGCCGAACGGGTCTGAGGGTCCAGCCTGTGAACGCGGCTCGTCATGGTGACCTCCTGCGCGGGTTAAGACGCGATCTTGCTGGCGATATCCGGCTTCATGTGCGGACGGTCGAGATACAGCGACGCCTTCAGACCCTCGGCATCCTGCGTGGCAAATTCCGACAGCAGCTTCATTTCCGGAATTTTCGAGCGGTCGAGCGTGGTGACATCCGGCCAGTCGATCTCGATCAGATTGCCGGATGGATCGCGCAGATACATCTGCACGCAGCCGTCGGGCAGCTCGTTGACCGGATTGCGGAACGCCGTCGAATCAAGCGCGCCGATCTTCTTGGCGGCCTCGTAGGCGGCGTGGAAGTCGTCGACGTCGAGCGCGAAGTGCTGATAGGTCGGGATGCTGTCCTCGAGCTGGAACAGATGAAGCTGCAGATCGCCGCAGCGCAGGTAGCGCGTCTTGAAGCCGAAATTGTAGGTCGGGATGGTCTCCATGCCGAGCACCTCGGTGTAGAACCGCGTCGACTCGTCTAGATCGCGCGAGCCGATCGACAGGTGATTGAAACCAGTGACTTTCATTTTTGACGTCTCCCTGAATTTATCGTCCGATAAATAGATGAAGTCATGTCGTCGCGCAAGTTGTTTTCCAGGAATGTTCGCACCGGCCGCTAGTGCAGCGCACATCGGCGCGCCGTGCACTGCACTGTGGCAACGAAGACAAAGCGCAGCCTATCCGCTTGATCCCGCGCGATCCCAGCCTGCCGTGCGTTGCCACGCGGCATCTGCCGTGCCATCAGCCCATGCAGCAGACTTCAGGGAAACGGCCATGCATCTCGAACTCGTCTCCATCGTTACCGAAGCCGAACCGCTCGACGGGCTGTTTTACCGGCCGGCCGGTGAGATCAAAGCGACGGCGCTGCTGTTCCACGGCAACTGCCATAACTTCTACACCGGCCCATCGCGATTCCTGCCGGCACATCTGGCAGAGCACGGCATCGCGTCGCTCGCCTTCAATCGCCGGGGTCACGACATGGTGACCTCACTGCACGGCCGCACCGTCGGCGGCGGCTCGTTCCAGCTTGCGCGCGAGGCGATCGCCGACAACCGCGCGGCCTCCGACTGGCTGGCAGCGCGCGGCCATCGCAAGCCGATCGTCATCGGGCACAGCAATGGCGGCATGCTCGCCGCGCAGCATTGCGCCGACGACTACGGCCAACCGCGCGCGCTGGTGCTGATGTCGGCGCATGTCGGCGGCACCGAGAACGTGCCGCAGATGAGCCGCGCCGGCATGTTCGCGCAGGACCGCCTGGAAGAGCTGACCGCGCAGGCCGAAGCGATGGTGGCGCGCGGCGCCGGACGCGAATTAATGCTGCTGCCCGACTGGTGGTGGGTGATTTCGGCCGAGAGCTTTCTCGACCGCGCCCGCAACACACCGAGCACGGTTGGGAACGCACCAAAGGTGCGCTGCCCCTCGCTATATCTGCGCGGCGACAAGGAGCTGCCTGAATCCTATCCGGTCGAGGCCTTCGCCGCCGCCGCCGGCGCGCCGTGCGAGGCGCGCATCATCCCAGACTGCGATCACTTCTACACCGGTCGCGAGGACAACGTCGGCCGGCAGGTGGTCGACTGGGTCGTGAAGACCTGCAAGATTGGCTGACCGCGACTAGTCCGCGGTCCAGCCGCCATCGATGACCAGCGACGATCCCGTCATCAGCGACGATGCATCAGAGGCCAGGAACACCAGCGCGCCCATCAGGTCTTCGACCTGCCCGACCCGGCCGAGCTTGATCTTCGCGACGACGCTGTCGCGGAACGCGGCGTTCTCGAGGAACGGTTTGGTCATCGGCGTTTCGATGAAGGTGGGGCACAACGTATTGCTGCGAATGCCGGAGGCCGCGAGGTCGAGGGCCAACGACTTCGAAAAACCCTCCATCGCCCATTTCGACGCGCAATACAGCGAGCGGTTGACGCCGCCGACCTGCCCCATCTGCGACGACATATGGATGATCGAGCCCTTCACACCCGCATCCCGCATCCGCCGCGCCACCGCCTGCGCCGCGAAGAAGGCGGCGCGGACGTTGAGATTCATCACAACGTCAAAATCCACGACGGACACGTCGAGGAACGGGTTCGGCCGGTTGGTGCCGGCGTTGTTGACAAAAATGTCGAACGGCGGTGCGGCTGCAACTGCGGCAGCAAACGCCGCGAGATCGGTGACGTCGAGCGCGAGGCTGTCGGCGTGATGGCCGCGATCGCGCAAGGCGGCTGCGGCCTCATCGATCTCCGCCGGCGTGCGCGCGCACAGCGTGACGTGCGCGCCATGCTCGGCCAAAGCGGCAGCGGCGGCGAGCCCGATGCCGCGCCCTGCCCCGGTGACCAGCGCGCGGCGGCCGTCGAGCCGGAACGACGGCGTGGTCGGCAGCGTGACCGCGCTCATTCGGCCGGACCGCCGTAGGGAATATTGCGGCCGCCGTAACGGCGGACGCGCACATTGGCCTGCTCGGCGTGGCCGACAAAGCCTTCCAGCAGGCAAAGGCGCGAACAATAGGCTCCGATCATCGCCGAGGCCTCATCGGTCAGCACCCTCTGGTAGGTCACGGTCTTCATGAACTTGCCGACCCACAGGCCGCCGGTATAGCGCGCCGCCTTTGCGGTCGGTAGCGTGTGGTTGGTGCCAATGACCTTGTCGCCGTAAGCGACATTGGTGCGCGGCCCGAGGAACAGCGCACCGTAGTTGGTCATGTGCTTGAGGAAGTAATCGGGGTCGCGCGTCATCACCTGGACATGCTCGGAGGCGATGCCGTCGGCGACCTCGACCATCTCCTCTTCGGACGAGCAGACAATCACCTCGCCGTAATCCTCCCACGCCTTGCGGGCGACCGCGGCGGTCGGCAGGATCTGCAGGAGCCGCTCGATCTCGGCCATCGTGTCGCGCGCGAGCTTCTCCGAATTGGTCAGCAAAATGGCCGGCGAGTTCGGGCCGTGCTCGGCCTGCCCTAGCAGATCGGTTGCGCATATTTCGCCGTCGACGGTGTCGTCGGCGATCACCAGCGTCTCGGTCGGGCCGGCGAACAGGTCGATGCCGACGCGGCCGAACAGCTGTCTCTTGGCTTCGGCGACATAGGCATTGCCGGGGCCGACCAGCATGTCGACGGAAGCGATCGACTGGGTGCCGATCGCCATTGCGCCGACGGCCTGGATGCCACCGAGACAATAGATCTCGTCCGCACCGGCGAGATGCTGCGCGGCCACGATCGCCGGCGCCGGCTTGCCCTGATAGGGCGGCGCGCAGGTGACGATACGGTCGACGCCAGCGACCTTGGCAGTGATCACCGACATGTGCGCGGAGGCCAGCAGCGGGTATTTTCCGCCGGGGACGTAGCAGCCGACCGAATTGACAGGGATATGCTTGTGGCCGAGCACGATGCCGGGCAGCGTCTCGACCTCGACATCCTTCATCGAATTGCGCTGGTGTTCGGCAAAATTGCGAACCTGGGTCTGCGCGAACTTGATGTCGTCGAGATTACGCTGCGAGAGCTGCGCCAGGCAGTCCTTGATCTCGGCATCGGTGAGCCGGTAATCTGCGCGGTCCCATTTGTCGAACTTGACCGACAAGTCGCGAACCGCCTCGTCGCCGCGATTCTCGATGTCCGCCAGCATGGCCTCGACGGCAACGCGGACATCGTGATCGTCTTCGGCGCGCAACGTCGCATCGCGACCGCGCTTGAGGTACTTCGCCATGCTGGCTCTCCCTGGATATTTTTAATTATCGACTGATAATTATCACGACGATCATGCTTCGACAAGGGCTGGCGCGCCTTGGCGTCCGTAGTCCATCGCTGCAGGTGGATCAGCCGGCCTGCGCGGCCTCGATGCCGGCGATCGCACACACCTCGTCGTTGTCCGACGTATCGCCGGAAATGCCGACCGCGCCGATCACATGATTGTCGGCATTGCGGATCAGCACGCCGCCGGCGACCGGCACCATGCGGCCGCCGCTGGCTACGGCCAGCGCGCCGAAGAACACCGGCATCTTCTGCGAACGCTCGCCGAGTTCGCGCGAGTCGAAACCCATGCCGAGCGCGCCATAGGCCTTGCCACTGGCGATCTCGACGCGAAAAATTCCGGAATGGTCCTCGCGCTTCAGGGCGACGAGGTGGCCGCCGGCATCGAGCACGGCAACCGTCAGCGGCGCCAATTTCAGCTCGCGGCCCTTTTTCAACGCGGCGTCGATCAACGTGTCGGCAAAGTGAAGCGTCAGGGAGGTCATGAGATTATCCTTGCTCGACGGGTTTCAGACGAAGGCATACGCGTGCAGCGCAGCAGAAGAGATCATTGCGGCCACCGGCGAAATCTGTTTATCGAATGATTAATAAGTTTTCAAGCACAGACGATAGTGCACCAGACAGCCGGAGTGATCGAGATGAGCAAGACCGTTGGAATGATCGGCCTCGGCATTATGGGCGGCGCGATTGCGCCCAACCTGATCGAACGCGACTGGACCGTGATCGGCTACGACGTCGATTCGAAGCGCGGCAGCGAGCTGGCTGCCAAAGGCGTCACCCTTGCGGCCAACATCGCCGAAGTCGTCGAAAAGGCGGAGCTGGTGATGACCAGCCTCCCCTCCCCCGCCGCCGCGTTTTCAGTTGCTGAAGAGATCAGCCGCTCGGGCGCGAGCCCGCGGATCGTCGTGGAACTGAGCACACTGACGATCAGTGACAAGCTTCGCTTCCGCGACATCCTTGCCGCCGCCGGACACATCGCGCTCGACTGCCCGTTGAGCGGCACCGGCGCTCAAGCCGCGGTGCGCGACCTCATCGTCTATGCATCTGGCGACAGCGCAGCGATCGCGAAATGCACTGCGCTTTTCGCAGACTTCAGCAAGCAGAATGCCGACCTCGGCGTCTACGGCAACGGCAGCCGGATGAAGTTTGTCGCCAACCATCTAGTCGCCATTCACAATGTCGCAACCGCAGAGGCGATGGTGCTGGCGCAGCGCGCCGGCCTCGACCTGCAGCAGGTCGTCGAACTGGTCGGCCCCGGCGCTGGCGGCTCGCGCATGTTCCAGATGCGCGCGCCGATGATGGTGTCAGGCGTCTACGAGCCGGCAACCATGCGAATCTCGACCTGGAAAAAGGACATGGCGATCATCGGCGCCTTTGCCGAGGAACTGCACTGCCCGACGCCGATGTTCGACCTGACTCAGCCGGTCTACACCGAGGCGATGCAGCAAGGCCTCGGCGACAAGGACACCGCCGCGGTGTTCGAGGTGCTCGACAAGCGCGCGCCGGCTAAATAGCGCTCAGTCGTTGAGTTGCGGCGCCACGCGAGCACGGAACAGTTCCGTCGATCGCTCGGACTCCGCCTTCAGAACGCTGGCGAACAGGGCTGCCGCCGGCGTCATCAGCTTGCGCGACGGCTCGATCAGGATGAAGTCGGAATACATCGGCGGATCGGCCAGCGGCCGGATGTCGAAGCGGTCACGGTCGATGTCGGACGACATCATCACGAACGGCAGGACAACGACCCAGTCGGTCGCCGCGACGAATTCGAGCGTCCCCATCATCGCGTCCATCTCCAGCCGGCGCGCGACGTTGACGCCGTTGGCGGCGAAGTAGGTCTCGATGTTGCGGCGCCGCGTGTTCTGCTTGCCGGGCAACACGATCTTCAACGGCCCGAGGCTGGCGAGGCTGACCGGCGTGAGATGCTGGCCGTCGTGGCGCTTGGCCGTCACCAGCATTTCGCGGTCGTGCAGAAGCAGGTGGCTCGACAGCCCGACCGCGCCCTCGAACGCCGGCACCACCGCGAGGTCGAGTTCGCCTTTCAGCAACAGATCGGTGAGCACCCCGGAATAGGCCTCGATGATGCTGATCTCCGCGCCCGGCGACGTTTGCAGGAACTTGTCCAGCGTTGGCGCGAGAATGGAGCGCGAGATCGTCGGCATCACCCCGATCCGCGCCACGCCCCCGTTCTGACGGACGGCGACTTCATGGTGCGCTGCATCAAGACGCTTCAGAATATCGACGCAGTCGAGATAATACTGCTTCCCCGCCAGCGTCGCCTCGATCGCACGGCCGTTGCGGCCGAACAGCGGCGTGCCAAGTTCCTCCTCGAGCGTCTTGACGTGTTGCGAGATACCCGACTGCGTCGCGCCCTCCCGCTCGCCCGCGGCGGTGAAGGAACCCTCCTCGACCACTGCGACGAAAGACTTCAACTGTCGGAGAGAGACCATTCCATCAACTTCCTTGATGCGAGACAGTAGAAATAATCATTTTTTATACTGCATGACAATCTCTAGGTTTCTCCCAACAGAATTGGGAGGCACTTCATGCAGCTTGGCTTCTTCACGATGCCGATCCATCCGCTCGACAAGGACTGGCGCCAGACGCTGGCGGAGGACCGCGAGGCGTTCCTGCTCGCCGATGAACTCGGCTTCAGCGAAGCCTATGTCGGCGAACACGTCACCGACCGCGCCGAGAACATTACCTCATGCGTCGCCTTCATTGCCTGGATCGCCGCCGCGACCAAACAGATCAGGCTCGGCACCGGCACCGTCAACATGCCGAACAGCCATCCCGCCGCGGTCGCCTCGACGCTGGCGATGATCGACCACATGCTCGACGGCCGCTTCATCTTCGGTATCAGCCCCGGCGGCTTGCTGTCCGACGCCGAGGTGTTCGGCAATCTCGACGCCAACCGCCACGAGATGTTCCTCGAAGCCATCAACCAGATCCTCGAGATCTGGACCTCGGAGCCGCCGTACAACCTGAAGGGCAAGTACTGGACGGTCTCGACCGAGAAGACGCTCGTCAAGGAAATCGGCCAGGGCTACATCCCGAAACCCTTGCAGCGCCCGCATCCACCGATCGTCGTCACCGCGGTCGCGCCGTTTTCCAAGGGCGTCACCGAAGCCGCGATCCGCGGCTGGGATCCGATCTCGGCGAACTTCCTGATGCCGGCCTGGGTCAAGAGCCACTGGCCGAAATATGTCGAGGGCTGCGAGCGCAGCGGCCGCGCTGCCGATCCCGCCAACTGGCGCGTCGCCAAGAGCGTGTTCGTTGCCGATGATGCCGCGAAGGCAAGAGCCTACGCGACCGATCCTGACGGTCCCTACGCCTATTACTATCGCTCGTTGTTCACCAAGCTGAAAAAGAACGGTCGTATCGAATTGTTCAAGACCCACCGCGACCAGCCCGACCACGAAGTGACGCTGGAGATGGTTATCGACAAGCTGGTCATCTTCGGCACGCCGGACAGCGTTGCCGACCAAATCCTCGCCTTTCAAGAGGAGGTCGGTGAGTTCGGCACGCTGCTCTATGCCGGCAAGGACTGGAAGGATCGTGAGCTCGGCCGCCGCTCGATGATCCTGATGGCCGAGAAGGTGATGCCGCTCATCAATGCGTCCGCTCCGGCGCGCGCAAAGGCGGTCGGATAGACCATGGCCATTACCGATCGCATTCCCTACCAGGCGCTGTTCGACCGTCCCAAGCTCACCCTGCCCGGCGGCAAGAAGCTCGCCTTCTGGGTCATCCTCAATGTCGAGGACTGGCGCATCGAGAATTCGATGCCGCGCACCGTGCTGTCGCCGCCGATGGGACAGCCGATGCTGCCCGACGTGCCGAACTGGTCGTGGCATGAATACGGCATGCGCGCCGGCTTCTGGAGGCAGATGAAGGCGCTGACCGATCGCAACATCCCGACCACGCTCGCCATCAATGGCAACGTCTGCAACTCCTATCCGCGGGTGGCGGAAGCGGCGCGCGACGCCGGCTTCGAATTTATGGGTCACGGCTTCGTACAGGGGCCGATGCACAAGGTTGAGAACCAGAATGATGCGATCAAGCGCACCGTCGACACGATTGGCGCCTTCACCGGTAAGGCGCCGCGGTCGTGGGAGAGCCCCGGACTCACCGAGAATAACGAAACACTGGACCTGCTTCGCGCCAACGGCATCGAATACGTCGCGGACTGGGTCATCGACGACCTGCCGCAGGAGATCCAGACACCGCACGGCATCATCACCTCGGTGCCCTATACTGTCGAAACCAACGACATCGTGATCCACGCGCTGCAGCATCTTCCGTCCGACGTCTTCGTGCAGCGCTGCAAGGACCAGTTCGACCGGTTGTACCTGGAAGGTGCCGACAACGCCCGCGTGATGGCGCTGTCTATCCATCCCTACATCACCGGCGTGCCGCACCGCATCCGCTATCTTGAGGAAGTGCTTGACTACGTCATCGGCCACGATGGCGTGGCGCTGATGACCGCGAGCGAGATCGGCGACTGGTATCGAAACGAGATGCACGCGAAGTAGTCGGTTGCAATGCGGCATCAACCGGTCGCTCAACGCTAATTTTTCACTTGATAAATTAGCGAGAGTGGAGAACACTGTGGTCGTAATTGCAGACGACCAATTTACGCTCGGTGCAAACACAGGCCGCCACCAGAAGCGGTTAGGAACGTACAAACCATTCGTAAGTTGCTTGCAACTGCGCCTTACTCTTTGCGTGCCGCGCCAAACGGCCAATGGCAAAGGGATGGTGCCGCTGATCCCAGGGAGGGAGACTGGCCATGTCGGTTCGAAAAATCATCAGCGTTGTCGAACATAGGCGGTCACTGCTGCTTGCCGCCATGCTGCGTCGACGCGCGGACTGATCCATGCAGTTCTGGATCATTCAATCTCTGAACAGCCTGTCGCTTGGCGCCCTGCTGTTCCTGCTCGCCTCCGGCTTTTCGCTGATCTTCGGCCTGATGCGGCTCGCCAACCTGACGCATGGCGCGTTTTTCATGCTCGGCGCCTATTTCGGCGCAATAGCGCTGCGCACCTTCGAAGGCCTCAATTTCTGGGTTGTGGCGATCGGAAGCGGCCTCTTGGTCGCGGCGTTGGGCGGCCTGTTCGAGCGACTGGTGCTGCGCCGTCTCAGTACCAACCCGCTCGGCCAGGTGCTGGTCACGCTCGGGATGTCGCTGATCATTGCCGACGCCTGTTTGATCCTGTGGGGCGGCGATCCGATCCCGGTGCCGACGCCGGCTAATTTCCAGGCGCCGACTCGGCTGTTCGGCTTCGTGTTCCCGACCTACCGGCTGGTCATCGTCGCCTGCGCGCTGGCGGTCTCCTTTGCGCTCTATCTCTTGCTTGAGCGCACGCGGATCGGCGCGATGATCCGCGCCGGCGTCGATGACCGGCAGATGGCGCGTGCGGTTGGCATTCCCGTCTCGAAACTGTTTACCGCCGTATTCTGCCTCGGTGCCGGCATCGCGGGCGCCGGCGGCGTGCTCGGCGGCCCTGTGCTGTCGGCCTATCCCGGGCTCGATGCCGACATGCTGCCGCTCGCGCTGATCGTCGTCATCCTCGGCGGCGTCGGCAGCCTGCTCGGCGCCTTCGTCGGCAGCTTCATCATCGGCTTCATCTACACCTTTGGGGCCGCACTGGTCCCCGATCTCGCCTACATCATCCTGTTCCTGCCGATGATCGCTGTCATCGCGTTTCGCCCGCGTGGCCTGTTCGGGCGACTCCAGACATGAAGAAACTCGCTCTCGTCCTCCTCGCCATCGGGCTTATCGCGCTACCGCTATTTTCCGGCGATTTCTACGTCAACCTGAGCACGCAGGTGCTGATCGCCGTGATCTTCGCGATGAGCCTCAACATGCTCGTCGGCTATGGCGGCATGACCTCGCTCGGGCATGCCACCTATATGGGGCTGGCGTCCTACATCGTCGCGATCCTGACCACGCAGTACGGCATGGGCAATGGCGCCGCGGCGCTGATCTCCATCGTCGGCACCACGATCTGCGCCGCGCTGTTCGGCCTGCTCGCCCTGCGCGCAACCGGATTGGGCTTCCTTATGATCACGCTGGCAATGTCCCAGGTATTGTGGGGCCTCGCCTATCGCATGACAGGGTTCACCAATGGCGACAACGGCATTTCCGGCATCACCCGGCCGCTGCCGTTCGGCATCTCGCTGGAAGGCCCGGCGGAGTTCTACTGGTTCACGCTGATCGTCAGCGCCTTCGCCTTCGGTGCCATGGCGATCTTTGTGATGTCCGCGTTCGGCTCCTCGCTGAAGGGCGTCCGCGACCAGCCGCGCCGGATGGCGGCGCTCGGCTTCAATCCCTGGATGATCCGCTGGATCACCTTCATCTATGCGGGCTTCTGGGCCGGTATTGCGGGCCTGCTCTACGTCTACTATCACAAGTATATTCACCCGACCTCGCTCTCGATCACCAACTCCGCCGAGGGCCTGCTCGGGGTGATCGCCGGCGGCTCGGGCACGCTCGGCGGCCCGGTGGTCGGCGCAGCCCTGGTCAGCCTACTGAAGAATTACGCCTCGGCCTATATCGAGCGCTGGAACATGCTGCTCGGCATCATCTTCCTTCTGATCGTACTGTTCATGCCGACCGGCATCGTGCCCGGCGCACGCAAGCTGCTCGGCCGGTTCGGGAGGACGCAGCCATGACTCACGAATACGCACTGGAGATTACCGACCTCTGCAAGGCATTCGGCGGCCTCAAGGTCACCAAGAACGTCTCGCTGAGAGTGCGTCCCGGCGAGCGCCGCCTGATGATCGGTCCCAACGGCGCCGGCAAGACGACCCTGTTCAACCAGATCACCGGCGACATGCTGCCGAATTCCGGCCAGGTCAAACTGTTCGGCCAGGATATCACGCGGCTGCGGCCCGACCAGCGCGCGCATTGCGGGCTGTCGCGGACCTATCAGATCATCACGTTGTTCACTGACGACACGCTGGAGCACAATGTCACGCTGGGCCTGATGGGACTGCGGCGGGAGCGCTGGCAGCCGTTCCGCTCGTTGTCATCCTACGAGGACCTTGCCCGCGAGTCGCGCCGCATCCTGGCGATGGTCGGCCTCGAAGATCGCGCCTCGCATCCGGTCTCCGACATCGCCTATGGCGAGAAGCGTCGCGTCGAACTGGCGATGGCGCTGGCGCAGAAACCGCGCGTGCTTTTGCTCGACGAGCCGCTCGCCGGCCTGTCGGCCTCCGAGCGCACGACGGTGAAGGCGCTGATCGCGGAGATCCCGCGCGAGACCGCCGTAGTCATGATCGAACACGACATGGATACCGCGCTCGATCTCGCCGAGACCGTGACGCTGCTGAACTATGGCAGCGTGATCGTGGACGGCGAGCGCGACGCGGTCATCGCCGACGAGAAAACGCGTGAGGTGTACCTTGGCAACTGATGCGCTCAACCTCACCGGCATCGATACGTTCTACGGCGACAGCCATGTGCTGCATGGTGTCAGCTTTTCCCTGCAGGCCGGCCAGGTGCTGGCGCTGCTGGGACGCAACGGCGCCGGCAAAACGACTTGCATCTCCACCATCGTCGGATTTCTTACGCCGCCGCAGGGCGAAATCCGGCTGTTCGGAACCCCGATCACCGGACTGAGCCCGGAACGCATCTCGCGGCTCGGAATCGGCCTGGTGCCGCAGGGCCGCCGGATCTTTCCGTCGCTGTCCGTTCGCGAAAACCTCGTCGTCGCGCGACAGCGGCTCAACGAGACCGACCGGCCGTGGACGCTGGAACGCATCTTCGAAATGTTCCCTCGGCTGCAGGAACGCCACGCGCAATATGCCGGCACGCTGTCCGGCGGCGAGCAGCAGATGCTGGCGATCGGGCGCGCGTTGATGGGCAATCCCTCGGTGCTGCTGCTCGACGAGCCCTCGGAAGGGCTGGCGCCGCTGATCGTCGCCGAGGTCGGCCAGACCATCAAGAGACTGAAGTCCGAGGGACAGTCGATCATCCTGGTCGAGCAGAACCGCAAGCTGGCACTCGAGGTTGCCGACCAGGCGGTGATCCTCAACACCGGCCGCTGCGCTTTTGTAGGAACTGCCGAGCAGGTCCGCACGGACGAAGACCTTGTCGCCAAGCATCTCGGCGTCTACCACGCCCATTGATCAATTCGGAGACAATGGTTTTGGCAAATTCTGCTGAGAGAACGTGGGTATTCAACGTCAACGGCGCCGCCGTGACCGTGACGGCCGCCGAAGATCTGTCGCTACTGCTGGCATTGCGGCAGGATCTCGACCTCAAGGGAACCCGCGTCGGCTGCGCGCAGGGCAATTGCGGCGCTTGCACGGTGCTGCTGGACGGCCAGCCGATCCAGTCCTGCACCACTCCGCTGTACACAGTTGCTAACCGCAACGTCGTGACCATCGAAGGCCTGACCCGAAACGGGGCGCCAGGCGCCCTGCAGCGAAACTTCCTCGACGAGCAGGCCGCGCAATGCGGCTACTGCATCAACGGCATCATCATGACCGTGACCGGGCTGCTCGGCCGCACCCCGCCGGCGAACCGCCGCGAGATCGTGGAGACGCTGGACGAGCGCCACCTGTGCCGCTGCGGCGCGCAGGGCCGCATCTTGCGCGCGATCGATCGTGCTATCGCCGGCACGCCGGGAACTGCTTCATGACGAAGCTCCCCGCCAATCTGGCACTCAATCCGCGGCTCGGCAGGTGGGTCTCGATCGACGGATCGGATTTTATCACCATTCGCACCGGCAAGGTGGAACTGGGACAGGGCGCCGTCACCGCGATCGCCGCGATCGCGGCCAAGGAACTCGGCGTCGACTTGGCGCGTATCCGCATGCAGCCGGCCGACACCGACACTTCGCCGGACGAAGGTTACACGGCTGGCAGCTTTTCGGTGGAACATGGCGGCGCGGCGATGCGCTGGGTCTGCGCGATGGTTCGCGAACTGTTCGCGCAGCGCGCGCAGACCGTGCTCGGCGAAGGCGACATCGTGGTGCAGGCCGGCGTCTTCACCCGCGCCCAAAGCAACGAAGGCGTCAGCTATTGGGCCCTCGCCGCCGACGTCGATCTCGATCAGTCGACCGCCGACCTGCCGGAGCCACGCATGCTCGGCGGCACCATCGATGCGGGCCACCTGCAACGGCTCGACCTGGACCGCAAATTGACCGGCGCGGCCTTCATCCAGGACATGGCGTTGCCCGGCATGCATTACGGCCGCGTGATGCGTGGCGCGCATCCCCGCGACCGCCTCGTCTCGTTCGATATTGACAAAGTGGCCACCCTGCCCGGCGTCGTCGCCGTCGTGGTCGACGGCTCGTTCATGGGCGTGGTCGCGCGCCGTGATGAGCAGGCGTTGCGCGCGATCGACGTCGCCGGCCGTACCGCGCAGTGGCAGCGCGACGCCGAACTGCCCGAAACTGCTGATACGCACGCCTGGATCGCGGCGCTGACGCCGCGCAGCACGACCTTTCTTGCGGACGAAGGTCCGGAGCCGGTGGCGCAGCATCGCCACCACGCCGCCTATTCCCGAGGGTTCATCGCGCATGCCTCGATCGGTCCCTCCTGCGCTATCGCTGCATGGGACGCCGATCAAGTGACGGTGTGGTCGCATTCGCAGGGCATCCACCCGCTGCGCGGCGCGCTGGCGCGCGCGCTGCATCTGAAGAACGACAGCGTGCGCGTGATCCACGCCCAGGGCGCCGGGTGCTATGGCCATAACGGCGCCGATGACGTGGCACTCGACGCTGCGCTGCTAGCGCGTACTGCAAAAGTGCCGGTAATGTGCCAGTGGACCCGCGCCGACGAGCTGAGCTGGTCGCCATTCGGCGCTGCGATGCGTGTCGAGCTCGATGGCGCGGTTGATGCTAACGGCCAGATCGTGGAGTGGCGCCACGCCGTCTGGAGCCCGCCGCATCTGGCGCGGCCCGGTTTCGGCGACGGCGTCAACCTGCTCGCCGCACAGCAGATCGATCCGCCGCATCCGCCGGGTCCGCCCAGCGAGGCGCCGCGTCCCTATGGCGGCGGTGACCGCAACGCCGTGCCGCTGTATAATCTCGGCAAGCGTAGCATCACGCATCATCTGCTGCCACAGGGACCCTTGCGATCCTCGGCACTGCGGTCGCTTGGCGCGCATTGCAACGTGTTCGCGATCGAAAGCTTCATGGACGAGCTCGCGGCGCTGGCCGGCATCGATCCCGTCGAATTCCGGCTGCGCCATCTCGACGAGCCGCGCGCCGAAGCGGTGATCCGCGCCGCCGCTGAGCTTGCGCAATGGGACCCGGCGGACAAGGGCGGCGAAGGCATCGGCCGCGGGATCGGCTTCAGCCGCTACAAGAACCACGGCGCCTATTACGCCGCGGTCGCGACCGTCGAGATCACCGACGTCATCACCATCAAGGACGTCTATGGCGCGCTCGATGCCGGCGAGATCATCCATCGCGACGGCACGCTCAACCAGATCGAGGGCGGCGTGATTCAGGCCGCAAGCTGGACGCTGAAGGAGCAGGTGTCGTGGACATCCGACGGCTTCGCGGTACGCGCGTGGGACGACTACCCGATCCTTAAATTCTCCGAGATCCCGCGGATCCAGACCACCATCATCGAGCGCCCCGGCGAATTCGCCCTCGGCGCCGGCGAATGCGCGGCGGGCCCCGTGGCTGCCGCGATCGGCAACGCGATCGCGCATGCGCTCGGCGTCCGCGGCCGCGACATGCCACTGACCTTCGACCGGCTCGAAGCCGCCATCAACGCGCAATGAATAAGGAACCAGCATGAAGATCGGGATCTGCGGAACGGGACGGATGGGCGCGGCGATCGGCCAGCGGGTCATGTCACAAGGCCATGACCTTACGGTGTGGAATCGCGACGCCGGAAAGACCAAGCCGCTGGTCGATGCCGGCGCCAGCCGCGCCGACACGCCGGCGGCGCTGGTCGCGGCCTGCGACATCACCATTGTCATGCTGCTGAACGATGCTGCGATGCAGGCGGTCTACAACGCCGACAATGGCCTGTTGAAAGCGGACCTCGCCGGCAAGCTCATCATCGACATGAGCACCGTGCTGCCGGAGACGATGATCGAACTCGGCACGGCCGTCACCAAGGCCGGCGGCGGCTTCGTCGAATGCCCGGTCGGCGGCACCGTTGGGCCGGCGCGTGACGGCAAATTGTTCGGCCTCGCGGGCGGCACGGAGGCCGATTTCGCGCGCGCGCTGCCGTTGCTTGAACAGCTCTGTCGCCGCGTCGAGCACGTCGGCGCGCTCGGCGCCGGTGCGGCGGTCAAGCTCGCGGTCAACCTGCCGCTAATGGTCTATCTGCAGGCACTCGCGGAATCGCTGACTCTGTGCAGGCCGCTCGGCCTGCCGCCGGAGCGCCTGATCGACATTCTCGCCGACACGCCCGGCGCGCCGCCCGCGCTTAAGATGCGCGCCGCCGACATCGTCAAACTGCTCGCCACCGGCGAACGCGCTGCGACGCAGTTCTCGGTGAGCGGCGGCAAGAAGGACCTGCTCACCGCGGTAAACTACGCGAAGAAGCTCGGCACCACGCTGCCGGTTGCCGAAAGCGCGGCTGCCGTGTTCGCGGAAGCCGAAGCCGAAGGCCTCGGCGACAACGACGTCATCAGCAGCATCCCGGCCTACTGGTCGTCGCGCAAGTAACCTCCATCGACATCGGAATATCGCATGATCAACGCGGCTATTATCGGACTGGGCTGGTGGGGGCAGACGATCGCCCGCGCTTTGGCTTCGAGCGACGTCGTCAAGCCGCTCCTTGGCGTCGACCCGCTGGAGGCCGTTCGCAACAAGGTTGCTACTGAGCTCGGCATGGCGACGTGCGGCAGCTTCGAGGAAGCCCTGTCGCGACCCGACATCCAGGCGGTGATCCTGTGCTCGCCGCAAACCGAACACGCCGCGCAGATCGAGGCGGCGGCGCGCGCCGGCAAGCACGTATTCTGCGAGAAGCCGCTATGCACCACCGGTGCTGAAGCCGAGCGCGCGATCGAAGCCGTGCAGAAAGCCGGGATGACGCTCGGCATCGGCCACGAGCGGCGCTTCGAGCCGGCCGTGATCGAAATGAAGCAGCGCTTCACCGACGGCGAGTTCGGCGAGGCGCTGGTGTTCGAGGCCAACTTCAGCCAGGACAAATTCCTCGGCCTGCCGGCCGACAACTGGCGGCTGTCACCGACGGAGAATCCCGTCGGACCACTGTCGGCGACCGGGATCCATCTGGTTGACCTGGCCATTTCATTTCTAGGCCAGCCGAAGCAGGTCTGGGCGCATCTCGCCACCCGCGGCAGCCACTTCGCCAATGGCGACATGCTATCGATCATGCTGACCTTCGAATCCGGCGCCAGCGCGACGCTGACGGCCGTGCTGGCGACGCCCTTCATGGGCCGGCTGGCGCTGCTCGGCTCGAAAGGCTGGATGGAAATCCGCGACCGCACCCATCCGGAACACCCGACCGGCTGGGACGTCACCCGCACGCTGCGCGATGCTGCGCCGATCGTCTCGGACTATCCGGCGCATCCGGCGGTGCGCGACAACATCGAGGCGTTCGGTCGTGCCGCGCTCGGCGGCACGCCCTATCCGGTGCCGCATCACGAAATGCTGGCGAACGTGCGCACGTTCGAAGCCATCAAACGTTCCGCCGCTAGCGGCCGTATCGTAACCATCTGAAGCCCCGTCTCCGCAACATGAGTGTACACCATGATTGACAAGAAAAACCGTTACGGCCGAACCGCCGCCCGTATCCATGACGCCGACGGCCGCGCGCGGCGACCGCAATCGCTCACCGTGGACATCCACGCCCACATCGTGGTGCCGCAGGCCTCCGCGCATGCGCAGCCGCATGTCGACATGAGCCGCATTCCTCTAGCGCACTTCTCGGACGAAGCGACCCGCGAGATCAACGCGCTGCAGGACAAGGACATCGCCAATGTCATGACGACGATCGACCAGCGCCTGTTCGATCTCGACCGGATGGGCATCGACATCCAGGTCGTCGCCCCCGCGCCCGGCCAGTGCTACTACTCGGTCGATGCCAAGATCGCGGAAGCCGCGCACCGCATGGCCAATGACGGCGTCGCCGAATATTGCGCGCGGCGCCCGGACCGTTTCGTCGGCCTCGGCGTGGTGACACTTCAGGAGCCCGAGATCGCGGTGCGCGAACTCGACTACATCATGAACCATCTCAAGCTGAAGGGTGTCGAGATCCTGACCAACGTCGACGGCCAGGAATTGTCGGATCCCAAGTTCCGTCCGTTCTTCGCCAAGGCGGAAGAGCTCGGCGCCTTCATCATGATGCATCCCAACGGCTTCACGCATGGCGACCGGCTGACGCACTTCTACTTCAACAACGTGCTCGGCAACCCCCTGGAAACCACGCTGGCGCTGCATAACCTGATCTTCTCCGGCACGCTGGCGCGCTTCCCGGAACTGAAGCTGATGGCCGTGCACGGCGGCGGCTATCTGCCGGGCTATTCCGGCCGCATCGATCACGCCTGGGGCGCGCGCCAGGATTCGCACGGCAACCTGCCGCTGCCGCCGACCACCTACCTGCGGCAGGTCTATCTCGACACCGTCGTGTTCAGCTATCACCAGCTCGCCTACATGCTCGACCTGTTCGGACCCGACCGCATCGTAATGGGCACCGACTATCCGTTCGACATGGCCGAGTACAACCCGATCGGCCACATCGCTGGCGTCAACGGGATGGACGAGACCACGCTGGCGCAGCTTGCCGGCGGCAATGCCAAGCGCATTCTGGGACTGTAGGACTGTTCGGGCCTGATGGCGGAAGCCGTCAGGCCCGTGCGGCGCTCTTGCGCTGTACTGACGCGGCGCGTAGCAACGGCTTGCGCGACGGCACCTCTCCGATGTCGGTGCCGAACAGCCGGCCGATCCCCAGCAGGAACACGTTCAAGGTGACTGAGATCACCTCGTTCTTGTCTTCGAGAACCGGCGCTTCGTAGATCAGCTTGCGCACGCCGTAATAGAAGATGCCGCTGTGCAGCGCCCAAGCCAGCTCGAGTTCGATCGGGGAAGGCTTTTTCTGCGGCGCAAGCCCAACCTCATGGCGATATTCCTGGATGATGCGGGTCAGGATCTTCTTCTGCACCACGTCGAGATACCAGCGGTTGATATCGAGGCCCTTCAAGCCGGAAAACAGATAGATCCGCATCCACTCGCGGGTGAAGATCACGTCCGTGTACGATCGATAAAATTCGGCAAAACGCTCCCGGATCGGCAATGTGCGGTTGGTCAGCAAACGGTCCCAGCGCGGATCCCAGCGCTCGAGATAGACGGTGCGATAGACTTCCTTGATCAGGTGGTCCTTGCTCGGAAAGTAGCGATACAGCAGCGGCTGCGTCACGCCGAGCTTCAGCGCCAGCTCCCGCGTGCCGCCGTTGAAACCTTCTTCGGAAAAAAACGTCGTCGCCGCCTGCAGGATTTCCCTGCGCCGGTCTTCCGGAGAAAGCCGCCGGCGCCTCGGCGCTGCCGCGGCTTTTGCGATCAGGGCTTTCTTGCTCATCATGATCCGTCGGTCGAAGGCCTCATCCCCGCCGCGGCGATCGGATATCGGCAGGAGATGTCACATGGGCGCGTGCCGCGCAACCACAGGCAGAGAATTCCCGACGGGCCCGCCAAATGCAACCGATATATCGCGTGTTGCAGAGCGCCCGCTCAAGCGGAGAGAAGTCGGGGATTTGTAGGGTGGGCAAAGGCGCCCTTGCGCCGTGCCCACGCTTGGTTCGCAAAGTATGGACGCGTGGGCACGCTTCGCCGCGCCGGGCGCGTCGAGGCTTTGCCCACCCTACCCATCATCGATGGTCAAAGAGAAACGGCTCCCGGGAAACCCGGGAGCCGTGCGCCAAGCGATTCGGTTGGACCTGCGCGACTACTTGATCGCCAGCGGGTTGATCGGCGATCCCGTGCCGCCGGTGATCACCAGCGGCGGGCCGGCGAACATGAACTCGTAGACGCCGTCGGCGGCGCAGTCGTCGGCGAGGTCTTTGAGATGGAAGATCTCGCCCATCGTCAGGCCCATCGCGGGAATCACCACCCAGTGCCAGGGCTGCGCGACTTCAGGCGTCTCGTTGGGACGTACCTCGACACCCCAGGTGTCCGAGCAGATCGCGGCAATCTTCTTCTCGAAGCTCCAATAGCAGTTCTCGAACTTCACGCCGGGCGCGTCGCCGCCGGCATAGTTGCCCCACGCCTTGTTCTTGATGCAGCGCTCCATGTGGCCGGTGCGGATGATGACGAAATCTGCTTCCCTGATCTCGACGCCCTGCTTTTTGGCGACGGCGTCGAGTTCGTCGTTGGAAATGCCGTAGCCGTCGTCGAGCGATTCGACGCCCTTGAAGCGCGCGACGTCGAGCAGCACGCCGCGGCCGACCATGCGGTCGCGGGTGTGCTCGATGCCGAGCTTGTGCACGCCGCGGCTGTCGACGTTACGCGCGTCGTGGCCGTTGTACATCTTGTCCTGGTAAAAGATGTGCCCCAGCGAATCCCAGTGCGTCGCCGACTGCACCGGCATGTTGATAGCGTCGTCCGAGTAACGCATCTTGTTGGTGATGTCCTGGTTGCCGGCAATCGCGTCGGTGCCGGTCGCCAGCATGGTGTGGATCGGATTCCAGCGGCCGCCGAACAGGCCGCTCTGCGGGCCCTGCTGGTTCAGCGGAATGCCCATGCCGAACACCTTGCCCTGCTTGACCAGCTTGGCGGCCTCGGTGACGTGCTTCGGCGTCACGTAGTTCAGCGTGCCGATCTCGTCTTCCTTGCCCCAGCGGCCCCAGTTTGAGAGCTTCTTGCTGGCCTCGGCGATGGCGTCCTTGCCGACCTTGATATCCATGTTGGTTTCCTCTTTGCTTTTATTGATCAACTGATCATTTGCAGTTGAGCTTGTCAATATCGAGGCCGGCGACCACGCGACCGCAACGCACAACAAGATGTGGAAGGGTTCACCGACTCTTGGCTTGCACCGCTGACGCGCGTCTCCACAGTCAGGCACCACGATCGGCGACACGACCGATGCTGCAAGGGAACGGAAATGCACAGGATCGAACGGATCTTTGCCGTGCTGATGAAGGGCATCCTGCAGCTCAGCCAGACGCATTGCGTCTACATGATTGAGCCAAAGGATTTCGACGCATTCACGCCGCAGCGTCGGACCGCTCGACAGGCGCCGGATCGCACGCGATCCAACTAGCTCCGCGGTGAAATAAGCCGCGCCCGTATCGGGCGCGGCATTCACGAGGTCAGTTCACTTCTCGAGATTCTTGGCCGGCGGATAATCACGCGAATAGACCGGGTTGGCGAGAAATGCCTGTTCGCCATAAGTCCAGAACTGGCTGACGTCGGGATAGGTCTTGAACACCGAGTTGACCAGGCGGCCGTCCTTGCGCGTCACCTTGCGCAGATAGACGTTGCCGACCACGTTGCCCTTGTCGTCGAATTTGACCGGACCGCGCGCGGTATCGACGTTGACGGCGCGCAGCGCCGCCATGAACGCCGCCTTGTTCTCCACCTTGCCGTTGACTGCCTTGACCGCCGCTTCCAGCACGGCGCCGTTGACATAGGTGCCGGCGGCGTAGAAGCCCGGATCGTACTTGAACTCCTTGCGGAACGCCGGCGCGAAGGTCAGGTTCGGTTTGGCGTCGAGCTCGGCGGAGTACCAGCAGGTGGTGACGATGTTCAGCGCCTCGTCGCCCATGTTGCGCAACACGGCCTCGTCGAGCGCGGTCATGCCGCCGATCACCGCCATCTTGTCTTTCATGCCGTAGTCGACGAACTGGCGCAGGAAGCGGAAGCCGTTCGAGCCGGCGAAGCCCAGAAAGATCGCGTCGGCTTCCTTGAGCTGGCCGACATAGGTACCGTAGTCGGGCACCGCGAGCGGCGAGAACAGCTTCTGGATCACCTTGCCGCCATTGTCCTCGAACACGCGCTGGAAGCCCGCGCACATTTCGTGGCCATAGGCGATGTCGTCGCCGATCGTGATCATCTTCTTGTATTTTAATTCCTTCGCCGCGTATTCGCCGAGCGGATGCGCGCATTGCGAGGACGTCGAGGTGGCGCGGACGAACCACGGATTGGCGTTGCGCTGGGTCATGTCCTCGGCGGCGGCGACCGACAGCGTCGGGATCTGCGCCTGGCGGATGTAGTCGTCGATCGCCAGCGCCTCGAAGGCCGCGAGCGGCCCGATGAGGCAGTGCACCTTGTTCTTCTCGACCAGTTCCTGGGTCTTGGTGCGCGCCGTCGCCGGCACGCCGGCAGTGTCGGCGGAGATCAGTTCGACCGGGCGGCCGGACATCTTGTTGTCGCGCTCCTTGAGATACATGATCATGGCGCGTTCCATGTCGATGCCGCCGGACGCCAGTGGCCCGGTCTTGATGGTCAGCAGGCCGATGCGGATCGGCTCGTCCGCCGCGCGGGCCGGACGCGACACCAGCGCCGTGCTCAGGCCGAGGCCGGCCGCGCCGGCAACGAAATTGCGACGTGAAATACCCATCGTTTCTCTCCCTTGGTTGATGTTTGGTTCGGCGTTTTCGCCGTTTATTTTTGGGTCGGCACGATCGGCACCAGCACGTGGCTGGAGCCGTCTTCGTCGATATGCAGCGTGGTGGTCCCGCCGAATACTTTAGCTGGCCTGTCGCGCGGATCGTTGTGCAGGAACGGTCCGCATCCGGTCAGCTCGTTCTTGAAATTCGACAGCTTGGCGCCGGTCTTCTCCTGCCAGATGTAATCCTTGCCGCGCACGCTGAGCGCGATGCGGTGGCCCTTCGGCACGACGATCGACGTCGGCCAGATCTCGACCGCGAGATCGACGGCGACGCCGGGCTGCAGCGGCTGCACCTCGTCATGGGTGTGATACGGCCGGTACGGAGTCGAGATCTTGTCGTCGAGCTTGCGGTGCGACGCGCGCAGCCAGCCCTGCGCCACCGGCGTATGCGGATCGATCGCGCCGACGAAGGTCTGCTCGCGCAGGTCCCCGCTGAAGACGCGGAACACCAGGAAGATGTCGGCGTCCTCGGTGCTCGACGACACCCGCAGGCCCGCGGCCAGCGGGCCGGTGATCTCGGTGTCGACGGTCATCGGCTTCGACATGAAGGTGAGACCATCGCCCAGCGCGTCGAACGAGATCCGTGCGGCGTCTGTCGGCTTCTCGAGAGACAGCGTATGGTCGCGGGGATCGAGATAGAACTTGGTCCACTGTGTCGACGGGAGCGGCCAGTCGGCCTCGTGACGTTCAACAAAACGATCGGTGTGACGCACCTGCAGCTGCACCTTGGGCTGCTTGTCCCATCCGTTGGCTTCGCCCTTCAGAAAGAAGTCGAAGAACCGCTTCTGCAACTCGCGGCCGTAATCGGTGTAGAAATGCGTCCAGTGCTCGAGACCATGGCATTCCAACCATTTATCCTTCGATGCCGCCCGAACATAGCCCTCATAATTGCCGCGCGGGTGCAGGCCCTGGCCGCCCCAGTTTGCCGCGGACAGGAACGGCACCGTGACGTTGTCCCAGATCGGCGAACGCGCCTTATGATAGTCGTCGTCGAGCGGATGCGCGAGAATGTCGTCGCCGAAGCTGCAGCGGTTGGCGGCGAGTTCATTGTCCGACAGCGTCTCGTCGCCGCACACCAGCGCGCCGTTGACCTTGCTGCGCGGCCCGCGCTCGCCGAGACCGTATTGTACGGTCTTGACCTGCATGTCGTACCAGTTCGCCCAGAACGTCGAGACGATTCCGCCGTGATGCGTCATGTCGCGATACCAGTCCGCGGAACCTTCCCAGATGCACATCGCAGCGAGATGCGGCGGCTGCAATGACGCCACCTGCCACTGGTTGATGCCGTAATACGAAATTCCGTTCAGCCCGACCTTGCCGTTCGACCAGGTCTGCACGCCGGCCCACTCGATGCATTCGTAGAAATCGCGGCTTTCGCGCGGCGAGAAATGATCGACGAAGCCCGGCGAGCGTCCGGTGCCGCGGGAATCCACGCGCACGCAGACGTAACCGTGGGGAACCCACTTCTCGGGATCGACGACTTCCCAGTTCTGATATTTGTTAGTCGAGCCATAGGCTACGTCAGGATGGCCGGCGACCATGGTCTGCCAGGCGCTGGGATAACCCTCCTGGAACGACAGGCCTTTCGCATAGGGACCGTAGGTCAACAGCACCGGATACTGACCACCATCGATCGGGCGGAAAACGTCGGCGCGCAGCATGACGCCGTCATCCATGCGGATCTCGACATCCCAGTCAATCAGCATGCCGTCTTGTTCGGTCGATTGAGCCATTTGTTTCCTCGCCTGCTTTTCTTGTTGGCGAGATTGTCGACGAGACGACCTTATTTATCAAGTGAAAAATACGGGACGTCGCGCTGCACCGCAGCGAGAATATGAATTGATCTGGCCGCACGCTCGCGCCTGGCGGGGCCTATAGCTCAATGTTTAGAGCCGACCGCTCATAACGGTCTGGTTGCAGGTTCGAGTCCTGCCGGGCCCACCAATGCTGTCAAAGCCTTGCAGACCTGTCATCCCCCCGGAGAACCTACCGCCCCAGAGACCACCGCTTTTTGTTCTTCAATCAACCTACGGAGAGCCGCAGTCGAATGTCACGTAGGTTGTCCAGCACAATCGTTAGCGCATGCCGGGCCAGAGCAAGGACTTCCTTGTTGGTCCGTGCCACTCTCTGATGAATCGCCGAAAGACCGCTTTCGCGCATCATGCCGACGGCATGATGGACAGTGGCCAGATGCTGGCTGAGCTTCTATGCCTTGGTTATCAGCCGGTCCGTCGATGCGACAACGTCCGCGACGACCGTCGGGTTCGGACAAGGTTCACCGATTGAACGACCGGTGGACTCTAGTACGGGCTGAGATCGAAACATTTGAACGGTGTTGCTCATGGTACGCACCGGTGCTCCAAGTTAGGTGAAAACCCGGCGTGAACCGGGCTCTCGTTAGGTCAAGAAGCGCGGACAGTGCCAAGGAACTTGCTGACTTCTGCTTTCAACCGGTTGCTGTCCGACGACAGCGACTGCGCCGCCGACAGAACCTGTGAAGAAGCCGACCCGGTCTCCGTCGCACCACGCTGAACATCGGCGATGTTCGAACTGACCAGTATCGTGCCTTGCGCCGCCTGCTGGACGTTGCGAGAAATTTCCTGCGTGGCTGCACCCTGTTCTTCAATCGCCGACGCGATGGTCGCGGCGATCTCCGCCATATGATCGATAGTGGCGCTGATCTCCTTGATGGCCAGGACCGACTCGCCGGTCGCCGACTGTATCCCGGCGATCTGCGCGCTGATCTCGCCAGTCGCTTTGGCGGTCTGTGCGGCAAGCGCCTTCACCTCGGAAGCCACGACGGCGAAACCGCGGCCGGCCTCTCCGGCGCGTGCTGCCTCGATCGTCGCGTTCAAGGCCAGCAGGTTGGTCTGCCCGGCGATATTGTTGATCAGATCAACCACCTCGCCGATACGACCTGCCGCGGTCGCCAGCAGCCCGACGCGCTCGTTGGTTTTTTCGGCCTGCGCCACGGCTTCACCGGCGATCCGCGCGGAGTCCTGCACCTGGCGGCTGATCTCATTGACCGAAGACGCCATTTCCTCGGTCGCCGACGCGACCGACTGGACGTTGGTCGAGGCTTCTTCTGAAGCGGCCGCCACCATTGTCGTCAATTCCTGCGAGCGTTCTGCCGTCGCAGTCAACGTGCTGGCCGATGCCTCAAGCTCGGTGGAGGCCGACGTCACGGTGTCGATGATCTCGCCGACGGCATCTTCGAAATCGTTGGCCAGCCTGTGCAGGTCTAATTTGCGCTGTACGGCAATCCGCTTCTCGGCGTCCATCGCCTCCTCGCGATCGAAGCCGAGTTTGGACTGCATGGCCTGCACATTGCGCATCGCGATGCCGATTTCGTCGTCGCGATCGATGACGATCCGGGTGGTGAACAGACCCTGGGCTATCTTGTCCATCGCGCCATTCAGCCGCGTCAGCGGCTGGCCGATGGCCCGGATGGTCTGCAGGCCGAGCCAGGCGCACAGCAGAATGCCGGCGGTCAGCATGGCGACGGCAAAACCGAGCACCAAAGTATATCGGCTCTCCGCGGTCTCGAATTCGTTCTTGGCTTCCTTGACCTGAATCGCGACCAGCTTATCGAGGTCCGACTTTGCCAAGGCGTACAGTTCATTAGCCCTGCCAGCCAGCAAGTTTGCAGCCTCCTCGAACTTGCGATCTGCGAGCAAGGTCAGCGCCGGCTTGACCGCGCCTTCAACGTAGCTCTTGCGCTTGACGATGAAAGCTTCGGCAACATCCTTCTCTTCCGGGGTCAGGTAGGTCGCCATGTATTCGGCCCAGACTTTGGAAATCGCCTCGGTATTGCCGGTTACGCGGCCCG
Organism: Tardiphaga sp. vice154; assembly: GCF_007018645.1. NCBI lineage: Bacteria > Pseudomonadati > Pseudomonadota > Alphaproteobacteria > Hyphomicrobiales > Nitrobacteraceae > Tardiphaga > Tardiphaga sp. vice154. Next base: position 1,791,050 of record NZ_CP041399.1, on the reverse strand, counting down.
CGATATCGCCGATCGGATTGCCGGCGCGGCCACGGGTGACGGCGTCGTATTGAGCGATTGTGTTGTCCTTCATGCGGTCGTTGATCTGGAACAGTTGCGCGAGCGGGATCGCACGATCTTCATAAATCGACTTCAGACGCGTGTTGCTGTCGCGCGTCGCCAGAACGCCGGTAAGGCCGATAATCAACATGACCAAAGCCTGCACTGCGATCAACGTCGTCAGCCGCGCCTTCAAGGTCCGGGTGAACACGGCGATATGGTCGAACGCCGAGCGGCGACGGATCACACCGGCATCGATACGATACTTCTGCGCCTTCTTATCGCGCATCAGCGCGTATACCTGCTCGGCTTCCACGCGCTGGTCAGCGGGCAGCTTCGAGCGAATTGACATGTAGCCGCTGACCTGACCGCTCTCCCAGATCGGGGTCGCACTCGCCAGTACCCAGTAAAATCCGCCGTCCTTGCGCCGGTTCTTCACGGCACCAACCCATGGCTGGCCCAGCTTCAGCGTCATCCACATATTCTCGAACGCCTCCGGCGGCATGTGCGGGTGCCGGATGAAGTTGTGCGGCTGCCCCATCAGCTCCGCCTCGGTGAAGCCGGATGCCGCAACGAACTGATCGTTAAAATAGGTCAGGTTTCCCCTGGTGTCGGTCTTCGAAACAATAAGGGTCTCGTCGGTAATTGGATACTCAGCAGCGGTGATGGGCAAGTTCGTGCGCATGATAATCCTCTGCTGGCAGTCCCCGGCACCGGGCCGTGACCGCACGCAAATTAAGTTTTCAGAAATGATCGCAGGGAGTGATGCCGACTTTCACCGAGTTTAAAAGCCGCCTTGGTTGTGGTGGCCGCCTTTGCGTCTAAGCGAGCAAGCTGTCGGTGAACTCGATGACATGCTTAGTTCATCAAGAAGAACGTTGCGTTAGTCCGAGCTCTGCTGTCGTCGCTCAGATCCGGACAATGTCGGGTTTCGTACGCTCATGTAGTAACTAAAGAAAAAAATGATTAGCGGTGCTGATGTGGAAGGTGCAAGGATTGTGGTCGTCATCTCATCTCAGCAGGGTCGTCCGTGATTATATCGCCCTCGGCGCCGTTACGCCGGCACTCGTTCGTGCATACGAGCGACCCGGAAGAAATGCGTCATGCGATGCTGACGCGCTTCGGTGCCAGTCATTTCACAGGGCCGCCGGCCGGCGCGTTCGAAGGCTACGGCGATTTTATCATCACGGACCGAGTATCGCTTGGCATCTGCGCTTATGGCGGCGAGGCGGTGGCGCATTTTGACGAGACCGACGCCGTGCGTTTTCAGATCGGGACCAAAGGCCATTCGACAACGACGGTCGGTTGCGAGGTGGTGCAAGTCGATCCGCAGCACGGCTGCGTGACATCGCCTGGCCGCGCGTCCAAGCTGAAATTTCACGCCGGCTACGAGCAGATGGTGCTGCGTCTCGGCCACGACGGGCTCAAGAGCAGGCTCACCGCAATGCTGGGCTTCGCGCCGAAGGGTGACCTTGTATTTGATAATTGCGTTCGCACGGATACGGCTGAAGTGCAGCGCTTGGTTCAACTCGCCCATTTCTGCCGGAGCCAGCTCAACCCGGCGCATGACGCATTACCCGTCCCGATCGTACACCAGTTTGAACAGGCGATCGAAGTCTCGTTTCTCTGCACGGTCCGTCACAGTTTCACGCACCTGCTTGAAAGCGATGTCAGCGCCGGAACGCCGGCCCATGTTCGTCGCGCCGAGCAGTATATTGAAGCTAATTGGCAGCGCGCAGTCGAGATTGAGGAACTGACTGAGATCACCGGCGTCAGCGCACGAACGCTGGCACGCGCCTTTGTCGCGCATCGCGGCTATTCACCACGACTGTTCGCCAAGCAGGTGCGGCTGCAGCGTGCTAAAGAAATGCTGCAAGCTGGCGACGCGGCAGCAACAGTCACTGGCATTGCACTGGCCTGCAACTTCGCCAATCTCGGCCATTTTGCCAGAGACTATTGCAAGGCCTTCGGCGAATTGCCTTCCATCACGCTGGCACGGGCCCGTCTTTTCAGCACATAGCCGCCGATCACCGCTGGTGCGTATGACGCCGATGTTTTCGCATGATGGCGACGGACTTAATTACCAGCCGTGCATCCGGGAGGCAGAGACACCCGGCGAGCCCGCTCACGACCGGCTTGCCACCGTGCGCCGGATTACCGCAAATTTGAGCGGCCTAGCGCCTGCGCCGCAACTACGATAGCCCGCCAAGTGAGCCAACTATTAACTATACGTCTCAGATCCGTAACTCACCGGAATTGATCATCACTGTCAGCACGAGCAATGTCGAACCCGATAGTGCAGTCAGGACGAGAAATGATCGGGGCCATCACCGAACTGAGAGCTAAGGCTGACGAGTTCGAGCAGCGGGCAAGGCTGTCTGGCCGCTCCAGGTCGGAAAAAGCAGAGATGATGGATTTGGCCTTCAAATGCCATTGACTGGCGCGGGAAGCCACGATCATGTGCCGGCAGAGCAAGGATCTGGACGGCGGGAAAGACGCCGATTGCGATCAGTGCCTGCATAGGTGCGTTGACTAGAACCACGAGGATATTGAACCCAGCCCGGCGTGGAGCCCGCCTGACACACCGGCCACCGGACGCGCAGGCGCCTCGCGCGATACACGTCCCGCCCGGCACTACGGGTGCCACCCGGATCAACCGCGGGCGACGTTCCGGCGAAGCGCATACCGCCCCTGCCGCCGCCCGCGTGCGCCTTGCCCCTACCTCTTCGGCAGAGCGGCTTTGGCCAATTCCTCGGCCTGCAGTTCCAGAACGATTTTGCGCTCGGCAGGGCTCAGAACTTCGGCCAGACGCTTCTTGAAAATCGCCAGATTACCGGCGTGGATGAAATGATCCATGGCATCCTCCTGCGGGCGGGTCGGGCTGGAGGCGAGGTGTCATGCGCTCGGTCGGCGACTGGCGCGAGATGAACACGAGGCGATGTCAGGTCGTGTACGCCGAACCCACCGGGCTGTTTGCCCGGCATCCGACATAGCGGACGCTATATTCTCCACCGATACGTCTTCGCGTCTGACGGGATCCGCACGTTGTCGTCATACGATATCGGGCGCCCGCCCGCAGCGTTTGGCGCAACATTGCTGGGGCCGGGCGCCGCACGCCGGGACGACGTTTACCGTGGTTTCGCCAAAACGACATCGAGGCGACCGCAAGACGCCAAGCCGCCCGCGCATGGCGCGGGCGCCCGTCACTTCGCCACCAGCACCACCGCGCCGTTCCAGTCCGGCTCCGGCGGCTGCTGCCGGAAGGCGACGATGCGGGCTTCGTAGAGATCGTATAATCGCGCCAGAGTGTCGGCGGCCTCGGAGTGACGGCCGCGCCGGATGACGTCCAGCGCGCCACCCCAGTCGCGGCTGCGGTAGCAGGCCAGCATCTCGATGGTCAGGTTGCGCAGCCGCTGGAAGCATGCGGAATTCACCATCTCGGCGGGGCCGGCGATGGCGTAGATCACTTCCGGCTCGGACTTGCCTTTCACGGTGATGAAATCGAGTTCGAGGATCGCGAAATGCTCTTTCGCCGCCAGCGCGGTGGCGGAGCCGGCGATGATCGGAAAGCCGTAGTGCCGGGACTGGCCTTCCAGCCGTGAGGCGAGATTGACGCTGTCGCCGAGTACCGAATAGTCGAAGCGCAGGTCGGAGCCCATATTGCCGACCACGCAGGTGCCGGTGTTGAGCCCGATGCCGACCTGGATCGGCTGGTAGGCATGGCCGCCATTGGCCGCCTCGGCCTCGCGCACCAGGTTCAGCGCCTCGATCCGATCCAGCATGTCGAGCGCAGCGTGGCAGGCATTGATCTGGTGGGCGGCATCGTCCAGTGGCGCGTTCCAGAACGCCATGATCGCGTCGCCCATATATTTGTCGATGGTGCCGTTGCGCGCGAGGATCGCGTTGGTCAGCGGCGTCAGGAAGCGGTTCATCAGCGTGGTCAGGCCGTGCGGATCGTGCTTGTAGGACTCCGCGATCGCGGTGAAGCCGCGCACGTCGGAGAACATGATCGTCATCTCGCGCTCCTCGCCGCCCAGCACCAGTCGCTCCGGCGCCTCGGCGAGCTGCTCGACCAGCGCCGGCGACAAATAGCGGCTGAAGGCGGAGCGGATGCGGCGGCGCTGGCGCTGCTCGCGGACGAAATTGCTGAAGATCAGCGCGAGGTAGATCAGCGTGGTCGACAGCAACGGATAGGTGAAGTCGAGCAGCAGCCGGTGATGGCTGTAGAAAAACCACGACGCGCCGGCCAGAGCGGCGGCGAACGCCGCGCCCATCGCGGCCAGCGTCACCGGGCCGAACATCGGCGCCAGCCAGATCACGATGGCGCCGAGCAGCAGCGCGACGCATAATTCGGCGCCGATCGCGTAGTTCGGCTGCGACAGCACCGTCCTGGTCAGCGCGCTTTCCAGCACCTGGGCGTGGATCTCAACGCCTGGCATCACGGCATCGAGCGGCGTCGTCTTGGTATCGAGCAGGCCGATCGCGGAGGTGCCGATCAGCACCAGCCGGCCGGCGACGCGGTCGGCCGGCACGCGGCCGTCCAGCACGTCGGCAGCGGAGACGTAGATGCCGGGATCATGCCTGGCGAAATGCACCCAGAGCTGGCCGTTGCGGTCGGTCGGGATTTCAAAGCCCTGCACCGCGATGCTGCGGATACCGGCGCGGTCGGACTTGACGAAGATGGTATCGGTGCGGGTCGCGACCCGCAGCATCTCGAAGGTCAGCGCCGGCATCGTTGCGCCCTGCGCCTGCATCAGCATCGGCACCCGGCGCACGATGCCGTCGCGCTCGTTGCGGATGGTGAACAGGCCGCGGCCGGCGGCGGCGCCCTCCAGCTCCGGCAGGTTGCGCAACAGGCCGGGGAAGCTGACGAGATATGGCTGCGGGTCGCCGCCCAGCATCGCCAGCCCGGTCATCGGCAGCGACGGGTCGAGCGGCGCGGCCGCGCTCGACATGCCGGATTCGCCCAGCACCACGCGGGAGCGGCGCACCGCCTCGGCCAGCACCTGGTCGTTGCTCGGCAGCGCGCGAAGCCTGTCGCGAGTGGCATCGTCGAGCCCGGCAATGGCATCTGCGGCGGCGGCGGGATTGGTGCGGTCAGGCTCCGGGAAGGCGATGTCGAAGGCGATCACCACGGCCTTGAGCCCGCTGAGCCGATCGACGAGGTCAGCAATCCTGGTCCGCGGCCAGGGAAACTGGCCAAAGCGCGCCAGGCTGGCCTCGTCGATATCGACGATCACCACCGGCCGCGCCGTTTTCACGCGCGGCTGGATCACCTGGAACATGTCGAACGCGCGCAGCCTCACTTCTTCCAGCGCCGGCGGATCGCCGATCCGCAACGTCGCCAGCACCATGAGCAACACGACACAGGCCGCACGCGCGCGTCCGAACCTTCGCGCCAGCCTGCGCACCCTCCGCATCCGCTTCATCGCGACATCCGGCCTGCTCACTTCTCGCGAAACGCGCGCATCAACTGATCGTTGAACGGCTTGGCGAGATAGGCCAGCATGGTGCGGTCGCCGGTCTGCACGAAGGCCTCCACCGGCATGCCGGGGATCAGGCGGACGTCGCCGAGCCGGGCGATTTCGGACGCCGGCATCGAAATGCGGATGGTGTAATAGCTCTGCCCGGTGCGCTGGTCGGTGGTGGTGTCCGGCGAAACCCGGCTGACGACGCCGTTCAGTTCGGGCGTGGTGCGCTGGTTGAAGGCCGACAGCCGCAGCAGCGTCTTCTGGCCGATCACCAGCTTGTCGATGTCCTGCGGATTGACGCGCGCCTCGACCGAGAGACTGTCGGTCTGCGGCACGATCAGCATGATGGCGTCGCCGGCGGTGATGACGCCGCCGACGGTATGCACGGTGGATTGCAGCACCATGCCGTCCTGCGGCGCGCGGATATCGACGCGGCGCAACTGGTCTTCGGCGGTGACCTTGCGCTCGACGAATTCGCCGATCCGGTCATTGGTCTCGCGCAGATCCTTGCTGACTTCCGACACCAGATCCTTGTCGATCTGGATGATCTGCAGTTCGGTCTCGGTGATCTTGCCCTTGGTCTGGGCACGGGCGGCCATGAACTGCGCGCGTTCGCCGGCAAGCCGCGCCGCGTCGCGCTCCAGCACGGTCAGCCGCGAAAGTTGCACGAGTTGCTGGTTGTACAGTCCGCGCACGCCGATCAGTTCCTTTTCGATCAGTTCGATCTCGCGCGACTTGGCGGCCTGCTGCGCGGCCAGGCCATTGATCTCCTCGTTGAGCTGCAGCACGCGCTCGCGGAGCTGCGCCTTCTGACCGGTGCGGCTGGCGAGACGGACATTGAACAATTTGGTCTCGCTGGCGACGACGTTCTTGACCTCGTCGTCGGCGATCTGCTCGAGCAGCACGGCTGGGAAATGGATCCGCTCGGCGCCGCGCTGCTCGGCCTCCAGCCGTCCCGCGCGCGCCCACAGCCCGTTGAGGTTCTTGGTGACGATGGCAAGGCCGGCCTTGGTGACGGTGTCGTCGAGCCGCACCACGACGTCGCCGGCGCGAACCACGTCGCCATCGCGCGCGCGCAATTCGCCGACCACGCCGCCGGTCGGATGCTGTACTTTCTTGACGTTGGAATCCACCACCACAGAGCCCGGCGCGATCAGCGCGCCGGAAATCTGCGCGGTTGCGGCCCAGCCGCCGATGCCGCCGGCGAGCACCAGCACCACGACCAGGCCGATGACCAGATGAAAACGGATCGAGCGCCGAGCGGTGCCGGGAATGCTCATGGCTTGGCCACCCCGCCATCGGACACGATCTTGATCGGCGGCGGCACCGGGCGCTGCAGCACCTGCGCCAGCACGGTCTCCTTCGGCCCGAACGCCTGCATGCGTCCGTCCTTCAGCACCAGCAGCCTGTCGACGCCCTCGATGCCGATCGGCCGGTGCGCGACGACGATGACGATGGCGCCGCGGGCGCGCGCGGCGCGCACCGCGCGGGTCAGCGCCTCGTCGCCCTCGGTGTCGAGATTGGAGTTCGGCTCGTCGAGCACGACCAGGAACGGCTCGCCATACAGCGCCCGCGCCAGCGCGATGCGCTGCGCCTGCCCGGCCGACAGCACGCCCCCCTGCTCGCCGATCTCGGTGTCGTAGCCGTCGCGCATGGTGACGATCAGTTCATGCACGCCGGCCTGCATGGCCGCGGCGATGATGGCCTCCGCCGGGGCGTCGGGATCGAAGCGGCTGATGTTCTGCGCAATCGTGCCTGCGAACAGTTCGACGTCCTGCGGCAGATAGCCGATGTGGCGGCCGAGATCGTCGGACGACCATTGCTCGAGGCTCGCCGCATCGAGCCGGACATGGCCGCGCACCGGGCGCCATACGCCGACCAGCGCGCGCAGCAGCGAGGACTTGCCGGAGCCGGACGGCCCGATGATGCCGAGCCCCTGCCCGGCCTCCAGCACGAAGCTGATATCGCTAACGGTGACCCGGCCGTCGGCCGACGGCGCAATGCTGACGGCCTGGACCGCGAGCGTCCGCGACGGGTCCTGCAATTGCATCGGCGCGGCCTGTGCCGGCACCGCCTGCAACAGCCCGTTGAGGCGGTGCCAGCTCTGCCGCGCCGCGACGAAGCCCTTCCAGTGCGCGATCGCCAGATCGACCGGCGCCAGCGCCCGCGCGCTCAGGATCGAGCCGGCAATGATGATGCCCGCGGTGGCCTGCTGGTTGATCACCAGATACGCGCCGACGCCGAGCACCGCCGATTGCAGCATCATGCGCAGCACCTTGGCGATGGCGCCGAGCCCGCCGGCGACGTCGCTGGTGCGCCGGTTGCCGTCGAGATAGCGATCATTGGCGCCGGCCCAGCGCCGGGTCAGCCGCCCGGCCATGCCCATCGCGACGATGACCTCGGCGTTGCGCCGACTACTGGAGGCGATGTCGCTGCGCTGCGCTGCAAGCCCCTGCGCATCCTGCGCCGGCCGCCTCGTCAGCACCTCGGTGAGCACGGTGAGCCCCACCAGGATCAGCGCGCCGACCGTAGCGGTGACGCCGATCAGCGGATGGAAGGCAAAACAGATCGCCAGATAGAGCGGCAGCCACGGCAGGTCGAACAGCGCGCCCGGCCCCATGCCGGACAGGAAGGCACGGATATTGTCGAGGTCGCGCAGCGGCTGCAGCCCCTCGCCTTGGCCGCCCTTCAACAGAGGCAGCCGCACCACGGTCTCAAACACCCGCGGGCTGAGCGCCTCGTCGATGGAGGTGCCGACCCGCACCAGGATGCGACCGCGCAGCAGGTCGAGCACGCCCTGCGCGATGTAGAGGCCACCGGCCAGCACGATCAGCGCAATCAGCGTCGGCACGCTGCGGCTCGGCAGCACGCGATCATAGACTTCGAGCATGAAGAACGAGCCGGTCAGATACAGGATGTTGATCATGAAGCTCATCACGCCGACGCCAAAGAAGGCGCCGCGGCACGCCCGCAGGGCGTTGCCTAGCTCGGACTTCGCGGGTTGGCCGACTCGTGACAAGGAACGCTGCATCATCAGACCCTTGCGATCAGTGGGCGGCGGTTTGGGGGGCGCGTTACGCCGTCCCGGACTGCGACCTGCCGCTCATTATGGCATTGGCCGGGAAGTTTGGGCAAATGGCCCCTGCAGAAAGTTGACGCGCCATGTCAGACGGAGAAGTTGCTTACAATGAAATCGCTGGCGCTCAGGCTCGTATGGGCCACATTGTGCAGCAGGATGGAGTTGCCGCTATCGAGGGTGATCAGGGTATCCGCTGAATTGTCCGGGTTGGCCATGACATTCTGTGCCATCCAGGTGCCCAGACTGCTCTGCGTGACGATCGACGACAGTGCCTGTAGATCGATGTGATCGATACTCGTCTGGAAATCATAGATCGTGTCGCGACCGGAACCAGCCGTGAACACAAAGTTATCTGCGCCGCCGAGACCTATCAGCAAGTCGTCACCCGCGAGGCCGTTGATGCTGTCGGCGCCGTTGGTCCCGAACAACGCGTTACTGCCAGCGGTCGCGACATTGGCGGTGGTGATGTAGGTCGTCGTGGCATGTGCGCCCGCCGCGATGCTGCCGAAATCGTAAGTGATCGAGATCGCATGATCGCCCTGGGCGCCATTGGGATCGGTCGGACTGCCAAAGGCCTGCGTTGCATACGGATTCGTGTTGGTGAAACCATAGGACGACGCGCGCCAGTCTCCGTTCAGTCCGATCAGCGCGACCTCGGCCCCCGACGCCGCCCCCTTTGCGGAGACGATGGCGACATCGTTCGCATTGGCCGGATTGTGAATCACGTCGTTCCGCGTGGCGTAGATCCCGTTTGTCTGCACATCCTGGTCGGGATCGAAATTGCGCATGAAGCGAACGCCGGTCAGCTCCAAGCCGCTGCCGTTGAAGATTTCGATGGTAGTCGTGAAGTAATTGGCATCTGCGCCCAGCGTGACGGTCTGGGTCAGGGTCACATTATTGCCGGCGCCGAGCGTGGTGACCACCGAGTTCGAACCGTCCTGGTTGTGAACCTGGGTATGCGAAATGGTCGTGAAGTCGGTATCGTTCATCAGCGGCGATCCGTTGACGACGACCGGCGTTGAATTCTGACCAAGATGATAGCCGAGCACGATACGGTCTTCCGGCGTGCCGGGCGTGGTGACATTGCCCATCCCTGGCAGAACGAAGCCGTTGGTGGCGCCGCCCGGGCCGACATCGATCGAGGTGCCGTCGGACGAGGTCAGGTGGTAGACGGTGTCCGGCGGCACCGGCGTGAAATCGACATCCGCGACAACCGGCGCGCTGCTGATGCTGCCGTCGCTGACGATCACGGTGATTTCCGGCGCCGCGCTGCTGCCATCGTGATGAAAGCGCACATGGCCTGCGCCAATCTCCGCCGATGTGAACGGGCGGGTCGCGGATGCCACTAACCATGTACCAGTTGCGGTATCGTAGATCTCGAACGTGCCGTGGGTTGCCGTTCCATAGTAAGTGAAGCTGCTGCTGTCGGGATCGGAAATCCCGACATTCGCGAGCGTGAGCAGGACAATGCCGCCTTGCTTCACCGAGAGCCCGGCCGAGGTAATCACCGGCGCATCATTGACATTCGTGAAGATGACGCTGCCCGGCAGCAGGTTGCTGGCGCTGTTGAGGATGGCGCCGTCATCCGCCCGGATCGTGAAGGTCGGGGCGACCTCGCTGCCGTCATGGACGAAGCGGACGCGACCGGCAATGAGCTGCGCCGTAGTGAAGCTGGTTGCCGCGACCCAGACGATGCCGTCGGCCGAGGTCTGGAACGCGCCATGGCTGACGCCGGACACCGTGAAGGTGAACGCCGTGCTGGTGGTATCGACGACGCCGATGCTGCCGGCGCCCAGCACCACGGTGCCGCCCTCGGACACGGCAAGGCGGGCCGACTCGATCACGGGCGCCGTGTTCGGCCGCGTTACGGTCACCAGGACCGGCGGCGTGCCAGGTGGCGCATCCGGCAGGTTGATCGGAATGATCCGCGGCACTTCCGGCGTCAGGCCCTGAAACGGATTGAAATTCAGCGGCTGCGGATCCGAACTGCCGGGCACGGTGCCGGGCGGCGGCGAACTACCGCCAGGCAGGGTGCCGCTCGGATTGGGATTCGGGACATTCGGGAAGTATAGCTGGAAGATCGGCGCGATGATCGCAAGCGCCTCCGGCGACAGCGGCGGCGCCTGCGAGGTCAGGGCATCGCCGGTGCCGGTGACGCTGGTCACCTGCCCGGCCGCGTTGACCGTGCCGATCACCATGGTCGGATCGGCCCGGCTGTACAGTACGTAGGACCCCACCCTTCCGCCGGGCTCGACCAGCACTTGGAATTTGACCGGTGGCGCGCCACCCTGGCCGGGCACCTCGAAGCCGATCTCGACCAGCACGGCGGTGCCGCGGATGCCCATCGTCGCCACGGGCGTATCGACCCGCATGTCGCCTTTTTTGGCCGTCTCGCCGGCGACGAAGGTGATGGTGCCCTGCACAAGGCTGAGCAGGGAGGAATTGCTCGATCCGTTGGGATCGTAGACCATCTCGTTGAGCACCATGCGGGCATTGGCCGAAAGCCCGAACACCGTGCCGTCGATAAAGGTGATGCCAAGCGTCGAATCGGCGCCGGCCTGGACGACGTCGCCCTTGTTGACGGTGTCGCCCATGTTGAGCTGAATCGAGACGCCGTTGCGGATCGCCGTGGCGCTGCCGGTAAGCCGGGTCACCGTGCCGATCACCGGCGCTGCGGCAGCCGCGCCGCCGAGCTGGGCCACCTGCACCTCACCGGTCAGCGCGGTCACCAGATCGCCCGACAGATGAGCGCCATCTGGCGACGCCAGCGTCGCGCGCGCCACGCCCTTGAAATAGTCGGGCACCACATGTTCGTGGCCGTCCTTCGACAGCACCAGATCGAGCCCGGCGCGCTTGTAGTCACCGGAAAACAGCAGATGGGCATCGGGGACGATGACGGTGTGCCCGCCGGACGACGACCCGTCGCTTGTCGCGCCGCCGAAATCCGGCGTCGTGGCCATGCCTGAGAGCTGGAATTTTCCGGAATAATTCAACGGCTCACCACAAGCGTTCAAAGAATTGGATACCGAAGCTGATGCTGCATAGCATCAAGGGGGTGCCCTGCGAAAGTGTCCGGCTGCGCACGGGCACCTTGTAATTTGCCGAATGCCGTTTCTGCTAAGCTTGGCGGAGCGGTGGCAGGCGAAAGACCGCATCACCTGAGGGACACCAAGCCCGTTGGGGAGCGTGGGTCTTCGCCTGCCGTTCCATCGAACCCGAACAGTCGCTTGGGCCGCTTTGCGAGCCCGCTTGCGCAAGGATGGGATCAGATGGACGCGATTTACGTTGGCATCGATGTTTCGAAGGACCGGCTGGACGTAGCGGTACGCCCAACGGGCCAGAGTTTTGCGGTCGCCCGAGATGGCGCGGGGATCGACGAACTGATCGGACGACTGAAGGCGATCTCGCCACGGCTGGTAGCCATCGAGGCGACCGGCGGCTTCGAGACGGTTGTCGCAGCGGGCCTCGGCGGAGCAAGCCTGCCGGTGGTGATCGTCAATCCGGCGCAGGTGCGCTTCTTTGCCAACGCGGTTGGCAAGCGCGCCAAGACCGATCCGATCGATGCCATGGTGATCGCGCATTTTGCCGAGGCGACCAAACCGCAGCTGCGTCAGCTGCCCGACGAGATGACGCGCCTGCTTGCCGATCTGGTCGCGCGCCGGCGCCAGATCGTCGAGATGATCGCGGCGGAAAGCCAGCGTGCCCGTCGCGTCAGTAATCCGCGGTTGAAGAAGAGCATCGCCCGGCTGCGCAAGGCGCTGGAGAAAGAGCTGGCTGAACTGGACGACGATATCCGCGATCACGTCCAGGGCACGCCGGCCTGGGCCGAGAAGGAAGATCTGCTGGCCTCGGTCCCGGGCATCGGGCCGACGATTGCCCGCAGCCTAATCGCCGAATTGCCGGAACTGGGCACGCTTGATCGCCGTCAGATCGCCGCGCTTGCGGGTCTGGCGCCATGGACCCGGCAATCCGGCCAATGGCGCGGCAAGAGCTTCATCGGCGGCGGCAGAGCCAGCGTGCGCGGCGTGCTGTTCATGGGCGCCATGGTCGCCGCTCGCTTCAATCCGACGCTCAAACTGTTTCGAGACAAACTCGTTGCCGCCGGCAAGCCCAAGCTGGTGGCGATCATTGCGGTCGCCCGCAAGCTACTCACCATCCTCAACGCCATCCTCCGGGACAAAACGCCATGGCAGCCCAAAAACGCTTGACCCGAAAGACAGTCGCTCCACACTCGGCCTTGCCAAATGCCTCGATCTTCCGTCTCGGGCGCGCCCGGGGCTTCATGTAAGCCGTGTTTTCGAAGAATGGGTCTTTTCGCCGTGGCCGGCGTTGTCAGTCATGCCGCCCTTTTGCCGTCAGGCTCGCTGCGTGGCGCCCTCCCCGCGGCTTCGTTCAGGAGACGAAATGACCAAGCCTTATGTTGTCTGCCTCATGGTGTCCTCGCTCGACGGCAGCCTGTCACTCAGCAAATGGACCACCAGCCCGGACGGATCGCGCGACGACTGGTCAGCGAGCTACGAAAAGATTCATGACAGCCTGAAGGCCGACGCGTGGATCGCCGGGCGCGTCACCATGGCCGAAATGGCCAAGGGCGCGCCGCATCCGCCTGCCGGAAAAGTCTCGGTCGAGCGCCCGCATCATTTCGCGGCGAGAGACGCCCGTCCGTTCGCCATAGCTCTCGATACGTCCGGAAAATTGCATTTTGGCCGGCCCGACATCAATGGCGATCATGTCGTGGTCCTGCTCGGCCGCGCCGTGACCGACGCGCATCTCGCCGAACTCGCCGCCGATGGTGTTTCCTACATCGTGTCAGACGCCGACGAGATCGACCTTGCAGCAACGCTGGACGTATTGCGCCATGAACTCGGCATCCAGCGGCTGGCGCTGGAAGGCGGCGGCGGCATCAATGGCGCGTTCTTCGCAGCCGGGCTGGTGGATGAATTCAACGTCATCATGACGCCGGCGCTCGATGCCCGAGCGGGCTGCACATCCATCGTCAACTTCGGCGACGCAGGGCTGGCCGGAAAGACCGAACTGTCCCTGGCCTCCTGCGAGAAGATCGACCATGGCGCCGTGCATCTGCGCTACACGGTGACGCCCGGTCGATCGCAGCAAAGAGACGGCACGGCTGCGATCTGACCGTTGAGCAGCTGACGACGCCTAGCGCATGCCGCCGGAATTGCCGCCCTTGACGTTACCGAGCGAGTTGCTGCCGCTGCCGGAATTGCCATTATTGCCGGACAGCGCCGCATTGCCGCCGGTCGGCGCCGACCGGCCGGTGGTCACGCCTTGGGACTTCGTGTTGGTGTAAATGCCCTGGCGCTTGTGCTTGGCGGAAGCCGAACCCGCGGAGATACCGGAAATCAGGAGAACCGCCGCGGCGGTCGCAAGAAACCTTTTCATCTGCTTTACTTTCGTTCGAGGAAGATGACGCGCCAACGCGACGCTTGGCATCCCGTTCCCCGTGTGTAGCCGCCATGACGCACCTTGCCCGACGATGTCGCGGGTCTCCGCCGACGGGTGAAGGCCGTTGTTCGCTTGTTCAGGCTTTATTTGCCAATCCCTGCCAGAATGTCGCAGGTCCACAAGGCTGGGAATTATGCGATATACGGATATTGCGGTGGTCGGCGGTGGCCTCGCCGGCTCGACGGCGGCAGCCATGCTGGGGCGCGCCGGCGTCTCCGCCGTGGTGATCGATCCGCACGCCAAATATCCACCCGATTTGCGTTCCGAAAAGATCAGCACCAATCAGCTCGCGCTGTTGCGCAAGACCGGCCTGGTCGATGCCGCGCTGCGCGCCGGCCGCCACGATGGCGAGATCTGGACCGCGCGGTTCGGCTATCTGATCGACCGCAAGCCGAGCCGCCAGTTCGGCATACTGTACCACGACATGGTCAATGCGATCCGCGGCGAAATCCCGGACAGCATCGACCAGATCGAGGCCAAGGTCACGGCGATTTCCACCAGTGCGGACCGGCAGACGCTGACGCTATCTACCGGCGAACAGATTTCGGTACGGCTGGTGGTGCTGTCGAGCGGGCTGAACATCGGGCTGCTGCACCAGCTCGGCATCGAGCGCCAGATCATCAGCAAGTGCCACAGCATCACCATCGGCTTCGACATCGTCCCGCGCGGACGACCGGCCTTCGACTTCCCGGCGCTGACCTATTTCTCGGAACGGCCGAGCGACCGCGCCGCCTATCTGACGCTGTTTCCGGTGACCGAAGGCATGCGCGCCAATCTGTTCGTGTACCGCGACATGGACGACCCCTGGCTGCGCGAGATGCGCGACGCGCCGGTGGACGCTTTGCACCGTCTGTTTCCGAGGCTGCGCCACTTCACCGGCGAATTCGCGATCACCGGCCAGTTGCGGATCCGCCCGGCCGATCTCTATGTCGCGACCGGCCATCGCCCGGCCGGTGTCGTACTGGTCGGCGACGCTTTCTCGACCTCCTGCCCGGCCGCCGGCACCGGCACCGACATGGTGTTCACCGACGTGGAAAGGCTGTGCAACGCCTACATCCCGGAGTGGCTCGCGACCGACGGCATGGGCGCCGACAAGATCGGCGCGTTCTATGACGATCCCGCCAAGGTCGCCTGCGACGCCTGGTCGGAAGCCACCGCCTATCACTTCCGCTCGGTCTCGATCGGCGAAGGCCTGCCCTGGCAGGCGCGGCGCTGGGCCCGTTTCCTCGGCCGCCGCGGACAGGGCATGCTGCGCCGGCTGCGCGAACGCGTCACCGGCAACGCCGAAGCGGCGTAGCTCAGGCCATCGCCAGCCGCTGTCGCGCACGCAACAGCAGCGCCACCATGATGGTGACGTTGACGGCGTTCCAGGCGAGGCCGTTCATGAAGGCGGCAGCGTAGGAGCCGGTGGCGTCGAAGATCACGCCGGAGATCCAGCCGCCCAGCGCCATGCCGACCACGGTGCCGAGGATCACGATGCCGACGCGGGTGGCGGCCTCCGACGCCGGCAGCGCTTCGCGGATGATGATCGCATAGCCCGGCACGATGCCGCCCTGGAACAGGCCGAACATCGCCGAGATGGCATAGAGCGATACCATGCTGTCAAAGAACAGGTAGAACAGCAAAGCCACGCCCTGCATCACCGAGCCGAGCAGCAGCGTGCGGATGCCGCCAATGCGGTCAGCGAGAAAGCCGGAGCCGACCCTTGAGATGATGCCGCAGGCCAGCATCAGGGACAGCATCTCGGAGCCGCGCGCCGCGCCATAGCCGAGGTCGCCGCAATACGCGACGATATGCACCTGCGGCATCGCCATCGCCACACAGCAGGCGACGCCGGCCGTGAACAGCAGCATGGTCAGCGCATGGCCGCCGAGCCGCAAATCGATCCGCGGCGGCGGCGCGTCGATGTGGCTGCGGCGCGAACCGGCTCCCATCTGCAGTCGCAGGATGAAGAGGAACGCCAGCATCAGGCCGCAACTGACCAGGCCGACCGCGACATGGGTGAAGCGCCAGCCGTGGTTCTGGATGCCCCAATTGACCAGCGGCGGCCAGAACGCGCCGCCGATATAGCTGCCGGTGGCGGCGATCGACACCGCAATGCCGCGGCGGCGCTCGAACCAGTGCGATGCTTCCGCCATCAGCGGGCCGAACGTCGCCGAGGCGCCGGCGCCGATCGCCAGATGGATCAGGTTGAACTGCCACAGCGCGGTGGACAACGAGGCCGCGAGATAGCCCGCGCCCATCAGCACGGCGGCCAGCACCACGGTGGCGACAATGCCGAAGCGGTCGGTCAGCCGGCCGGCGGCGACGCCGCCGAGGCCGAAGCCGGCCATCGTCAGCGTGAAGGCCAGCGAGGCGCCGCCGCGGCTGGCACCGAATTCACTTTGCACCGCCGGCAGCGCCACCACCACCGACCACATCCCGACCGAGCCGATCGAGCCAATGATCAAGGCGATGCCGAGCCGCGCCCACGCCTGGCGCGAGTCGGGGATGAAATGGGGCGTTAACTCCCGAATCCTGAATTCTTTTTCCACGGCGGCAACATCGTGGGGCGCCACCCGCCCGTCAAGCGAACCGCCCGGGAAGGGGCCATGCAGAAGCAGCGCAACAACGACCAGCGTGCCCGCCGCAGCACAGATCGCCATATGCCGCAGCCCCGACGACCGGAAATTAACCCTTTGCTAACCATACACCCGGCAAGAATTGCCGGGTGAAGTCGCGTCTCGTCAGCCGATCGGGGAATGCCCGTGGAAGCCAGTGCGGTGCCTCACTTTCGATCCGGCGGCCCCTCGGCCGTCGCCCAGACGTTCGGCGCCCGCGGAGGATTTTCGCGGCAGGAAGCGGCAGACATGACGGATTTGGTAGCGGGATCAGGCTTGGGCGGGGCGCCGAAGGCGGGCTTCACGTTCAGCGACCTCCGCTCGATGATTTTGCGCGGCGATCTGGCGCTCGCCTTCGGCGTGCTGATCATCCTGGTCGTGCTGATCATGCCGCTGCCGGCGATCGTGCTCGACCTGTTTCTGGCGATTTCGATCACGATGTCGATCCTGATCCTGATGACGGCGCTGTTCATCCAGACGCCGCTGGAATTCTCGTCGTTCCCGACCGTACTCTTGATTTCGACCATGCTGCGGCTGTCGCTCAACATGGCCTCGACCCGGCTGATCCTGTCGCACGGCCACGAGGGCACCGCCGCCGCCGGCCATGTCATCGAGGCGTTCGGCAATTTCGTGATGGGTGGCAATTTCGTCATCGGCATCATCGTTTTCGCGATCCTGGTGATCGTGAACTTCGTCGTCATCACCAAGGGTTCGGGCCGCATCGCCGAAGTCGCGGCGCGCTTCACGCTGGACGCGATGCCCGGCAAGCAGATGGCGATCGACGCCGATCTGTCCGCCGGCCTGATCGACGAGGCCACTGCCAAGAAGCGCCGCAAGGACCTCGAGGATGAAAGCGGCTTCTTCGGCGCGATGGACGGCGCCTCGAAGTTCGTCCGCGGCGACGCCATCGCCGGCCTGCTGGTGGTGTTCATCAACATCATCGGCGGCATCATCATCGGCGTCGCCCAGCAGGGCCTGTCATTCGCCGAAGCGGCGCGCACCTATACGCTGCTGACCGTCGGCGACGGCCTGGTCACGCAGGTGCCGGCGCTGATCGTCTCTACCGCCGCGGGCTTGCTGGTCTCGAAGGCCGGCATCACGGGCGCCGCCGACAAGGCGCTGATGAAGCAATTGTCCGGCTATCCGCAGGCGCTCGGCATGTCGGCTGGCGTGATGCTGGCGCTGGGCTTGCTGCCGGGGATTCCGATGCTGCCGTTCCTGGCACTCGGCGGCGGCGCCGGCTGGCTTGCCTGGAAGGCCAGCAAGAACAACAAGGCTGTCAAGGCGACCGAGGCCCGCGAAGCCGCGGCTCCCGCGGTAGCCGCGGCTGCTGCCGCCGCTGCCGACGAGCCGATCTCGGCGTCGCTGAAGATCGACGATCTCAAGATCGAGCTCGGCTATGCGCTGCTGCCGCTGGTCAACGGCCCCGATGGCACCGACCGGCTGACCGACCAGATCAAGGCGCTGCGCAAGTCGCTGGCGGTGGAGATGGGCTTCGTGATGCCGTCGGTGCGGATCCTCGACAACGTCCAGCTCGAGGCCAACACCTACGTCATCAAGATCAAGGAAGTGGACGCCGGCAGCGGCCGGATCTGGCCGGCGCAGTTCATGGTCATGGATCCCGGCGGCCAGCAGGTCAATGTACCCGGCATCCACACCACCGAGCCGACCTTCGGCCTGCCGGCGACCTGGGTCGATGCTGCGCTGAAGGAGGAGGCGACGATGAAGGGTTACACCGTCGTCGATGCCGCCACCGTGCTGTCGACGCATCTCACCGAGCTGCTGAAGGGCAATACCGCCGACCTCTTGTCTTATGGCGAAGTGCAGAAGCTGCTGAAAGACCTGCCGAAGGAACAGGGCGAACTGATCAAGGACATCGTGCCGAGCCTGATTACGGTGTCCGGCATCCAGCGCGTGCTGCAGCTGCTGCTCGCCGAACGGATCTCGATCCGCGACCTCTCCACCATTCTGGAAGGCATTGCCGACGCGCTGTCGTTCTCGCGCAATCCGGCCACCGTGGTCGAGCACGTCCGCGCCCGCCTCGCGCGCCAGATCTGCGCGCAGAACACCTCCTATAATGGCTACCTGCCGCTGATCGCGCTGTCGGCGAAATGGGAGCAGGCCTTTGCCGAGTCGATCATCGGCACCGGCGAAGAGCGCAGCCTGGCGATGCAGCCGTCCAAACTGTCGGAATTCATGACCACGGTGCGCGACCGCTTCGAACAGGCCGCCCGCGAAGGCGAAGCCCCCGTGCTGGTCACCTCGGCCTCAATCCGTCCGTTCGTGCGCTCGCTGGTCGAGCGCTTCCGGGCCCAGACCACGGTGCTGTCGCAGGCCGAAATTCATCCGCGCGCCCGCCTGAAGACCGTCGGCAGCGTCTGACAAGGACCTGCCGGCGCGCCCGAGATGATGTAAATTCGTCACAGACAAGCGGTTTGCCAGAATGTCGCGGGGCGCGGCCCGTTCATCGCTTCTCGCACTCAAAGTTTCAAGCATTTGATTAAATGGTATTTTTTCCGATTTCGACTGAACAGCCAGGCGGTCTGATCGCGCCTGATCACGTCTCTTCACTGCCTTGTGAACACATCTTTGGAACGTAAGGCGTCGTCCCTACGTTCTTTGCCATGAGATGTTGAACCAGCCAGACCGGTAATGACACCAACGGTCGAAGGCACAGACGGCAGGAGCGTTGGATGAACCATTCGATTTACAGCGCGGACCGCATGACCCACCTCAAGGTGGTCATCGTTGCCCTGATCGCCGGTATTTTCGTGGCCGGGCTCGGCATCAGCGCCCGTGTTAATTCGAACGAGGGCTACACGCAGACCGCCAAAGTGATCAAGGCCGGCAAGCCGGTCGCAATCGGCAGCTCCAGCGCCACCGCGGTGCGCTAACGATTTCACGAATTCGCGCGGCGATGTCCCCCAAGGTCGTCGTGTGAATCCAGCGAAGCTCCACTTCCCCCCGGGTGGACTTCCAAATGGAAAACGCCCGCTCCCCACGGGCGTTTTTCTTTGTCTGAAATTTGATTGTCTTGCGACGCGCGCAACATTTTCCCTCTCCCCCGCGCGAAGCAAAGCTTCGCTAGGTGGTAGAGGGTGGCCGCGCGTAGCGCGGACGGGTGAGGGGTAGTGCTTGGCGGCGCCCCCTCATCCGACGCGGACTTCGGCCGCGCCACCTTCTCCCACAAGGGGAGATGGAAGAAACAAGCGCAGCCCGTGATCACTTCGCCGGAGCCGGCACCGTCTCGATCAGCTTGCCGGTGAACACGATCGGGCCGGTGGCGCTGCCGGTCGGCGAGCCGCCGGTGGGCTCCACCGTGACGGCATAGGTCGCCTCATTCACCATCGCCGGATCATACGCCGCCAGTGCGGCTGCCGTCGTGAAGTCATGACCGCCGATCACACCCAGCGAACGCGGCGCCTGCAATTTGTCGGACACGATCCACAGCTCATAGTCCTTGCCGGGCTGCTGCTCGGCACCGACCTTGCGGACAGTGAAGTTCTTTGTGGCGGAATCGACCGTGAGAATGAAGGCCGGCGACGCGGCATCGGTCTGCAGCAACGCCACATACTGGGCCTGCGCAACGGGGGCCGCCGGCGGCGAAACCTGCGCGACCTGCGGCGCCTTCGGGCGAAGGCCTTCCGGGAGCAGATCGGGGCGCGTCGCCTGCAGGCCGATCATCGCCACCAGGGCCGCGGCGATCGCCATCATGCCGGTCGCCACATTGCGCCAGCGGCGCGCCTGCTGCGAGAAGGCAACGACGTTCGAACCGTCCTGCGAGCTATCATACGGTAAATCGATGGCGGGACGGCCGGCCTCGACGGGCGCAGCTTGCTCGGCGGCAACAGCCGCGACCGGCGCCGCGGGAAGGATCAGAGCCTGCTGCGCGCCGGACAGGCCGGCAGCGCGCTTGATCCGCTCCCACACTTCGGGACCAGGCTCGACGAGGCCGACCATCTGGTTGAGGACGTCGAGCTTGCGCGACCACGCATCGACCAGCCCGGCAAATTCCTTGTCTACGGTCATCATGGTATCGACCTGCGCGCGCTCATCGGCGTCCAGGGTGCCGAGCACGTATTCCGCCGCCAGCACGATATGGTCTTCGCTATAGGCCATCATACCAATCCCAGACACTCCCGGATATCCAACATGCTGCGGCGCAGCCATGTCTTCACCGTGTTCACCGGCGCGGAGAACTTCACCGCGAGCTGATCGCGGCTCCATCCATTGTAGTAAGCAAGCAGCACCAGTTTCTGGCGGTCCGGCTCAAGCCGTCCCACACACTCCAACAGGCGTTTCAACTCCTCGGTCATTTCCCGACGCGCAAGCGGATCGGGCGTATCGGCGGCGACTTCCATCGCGGCCGGCTCTTCCTCGATCGATACTTCGCCCTTCTTGCGGACCACATCGATCGCCCGGTTTCGGGCAATCGATACCATCCACGTAATTGGCGAAGCCAGCCCGGGATTGAATTGCCCGGCACTGTTCCAGATCTTGACATAGGCCTCCTGGATAACTTCTTCCGCAAGATCCTGTCTGCGCAAGATACGGAGAACCACGCCAAAGAGTTTCGCGCGCGTGGCCGCGTAGAGGCGCTCGAACGCAACCTCGTCGCCCTTTGCAACCGCAGCGATCAGCCAGACGAGCTCAGCCGGCGTCAGCATTCAGTGTCCCCAACCTCAAGATATCCCACCGCTATTTGCCTGAGTCCGGACGCGGTCGGAGCTGTCGTATCATACTTTCACGGTACCGGGCCATGGCACGGCATGGACTGTGGACAGCGCGCAACAAAAAGCCCGGACCTCGCGGTCCGGGCTCGATATTGCATGAATGGCTTCGCCGCTCAGGCAACGGCGCCGATGCGGGCCCGCATCAGGCCGATGCTGTCGAGGTCGGCCTGCTCGCGGGCGCTTTCCTCGGCGCGTTCGCGGGCCTGGTCGCGCTCGTCGAGCAATTCGACCTTCTTCAATTCCTCGAACGCTTCGGTGAGCAGGCTTTTGGCATCCTCGAGCTGGATGCGCAGTTCGTCGGCGGAGCGCGTCAGGTTCTCGCGGCGCTGGATCGCGGCCTTGGCGTAGGTCGGATAGGCGAAGTGCGAGGGATCCTGGATGCCGGCGCGGTCCTGCTCGGTCTGGATCTCGCGCTCCAGATCGACCGACATGCGCTGGAAATCGGCGATCATGCTCTCGATCTGATTGACCCGGCGCCGCTTCTCGTCGACCTGAAACTTCTTCAGTCGGATCAGCGTGTCACGTGACTTCATCGACTCGTACTCCCCAGAAGTCCCAAATCATACGCGGGACGCCACCGGTCTCCCGTAAGGAAGGCGCCGGCACAAACTCTACTCTGGGTCAGATGATGACCGGACAAAGTTAGCGTTCCGTTTCCAAACTGCCAATGATTTGTTCGAGTTGCCTGTATCCATCGCCCAGCAGCGAGACCTCCTCCTTGCGCTGGCGCAGGAAGGTCTCGAGCGGCTCGTGCAGCCGGATCGCCTCGTCGACCTCCGGGCTGGAGCCGGCCCGGTAGGCGCCGAGCCGGATCAGTTCCTCCATGTCGGAATAGGTCGCCATGATCTGGCGGGCGCGCGTAATCGTCGGCAGGAACGCGGGATCGCAGGATTTCGGCATCGTCCGCGACACCGATTTGAGGATGTTGATCGCGGGGTAGCGACCGCGTTCGGCGATCGCGCGTTGCATCACGATGTGGCCGTCGAGAATGCCGCGCACGGCGTCGGCCACCGGCTCGTTGTGGTCATCGCCATCGACCAGCACGGTGAAGATACCTGTGATCGAGCCCTGATTGGTGCCGGGCCCTGCCCGCTCCAGCAGTTTCGGCAGTTCGGTGAACACCGTCGGCGTATAGCCTTTGGCGGTCGGCGGCTCGCCGACCGACAGGCCGATCTCGCGCTGCGCCATCGCAAAGCGGGTGACCGAGTCCATCATGCACATGACGTCCTTGCCCTCATCGCGAAAGTATTCAGACACCGACATGGTGAGATAGGCGGCCTGGCGGCGCATCAAGGCCGGTTCGTCGGACGTCGCCACCACCACCACGGCGCGCGCCAGCCCCTCCTCGCCGAGATCTTCCTGCAGAAATTCCTGCACCTCGCGACCGCGCTCGCCGATCAAACCGATCACCGAGACGTCGGCATCGGCATTGCGCGCCAGCATCGACAGCAGCACCGACTTGCCGACGCCGGAGCCGGCGAAGATGCCCATGCGCTGGCCGCGGCAGCAGGTCAGGAAGGTGTTGAGCGAGCGCACCCCAAGATCGAGCGGCGCGCCGACCCGGTTGCGCGAATGCGCCGGTGGCGGCGAATTGCGATACGGCATCGGCGACGGGCCCTGCAGCAGCGGCCCCTTGCCGTCGATTGGCTCCGCCATCGCATTGATGACGCGCCCGAGCCACGCCGACGACGGCCGCACCTGGCTGGCGGCATTGGCGATCACCGCGCGGCAGCCGCGGCGCACGCCTTCCAGCCCGGCAAACGGCATCACCACCGCATTGGTGCCGGAAAAGCCGATGACCTCGGCCGGAATGAAGCGGTTGGTGCCGGTCTCGATCACGATTCGCGCGCCAACCGACATCGCATGGATGGGACCTGCGATCTCCACCATCAGCCCGCGGACGCCAACCACCCGTCCATAGATGTTGACGCCGTCCAGATCGGCAATCTGTTCCGCGAGTGCTTTCATTGCGAAAACCTTAAGTTTCCAGGCATTGCCGGCAGACCCTTAACTCCGTGTTTACCCGCATCGTTAATCATTACGTCATTGTCTGAGGAAGCTGAGAGCATTCGCTTTTCAGAACGAAGGGCGAGTCGATGGAGTCGGTTAGCGCTGACTCTTAATGTGGAACTTGAACGGCTGCGGGAACAAAAACTGCCTTTACAGCAATATCTTATGGCGATTCGACAAAAATTGCACGGTTTGGTCTTGCACAGGGGAATCAGGTTTTGTTAACCATATGTCGTCAGGATCCGAATCAGTTGTTCAAAGGCGTTTTTTGGTGCCGCAAGTGCGGCCGACCTGACGCCCGGAGCGGCGACTAAAGGGGACTGGCATGCGCGTTTTGTTAATCGAAGATGATAGCGCGGTCGCGCAGTCGATTGAGCTGATGCTCAAATCCGAGAGCTTCAACGTCTATACGACGGATCTCGGCGAAGAGGGTGTCGATCTCGGCAAGCTCTATGACTATGACATTATCCTGCTCGACCTCAATCTGCCGGACATGTCCGGCTATGATGTGCTCAAGCAGCTGCGGGTGTCGAAGATCAAGACCCCGATTCTGATCCTTTCCGGCCTCGCCGGCATCGAGGACAAGGTCAAAGGCCTCGGCGTCGGCGCCGACGACTACATGACCAAACCGTTTCACAAGGACGAACTCGTCGCCCGCATCCATGCGATCGTGCGCCGCTCCAAGGGCCATGCCCAGTCGGTGATCCAGACCGGCGACCTCGTCGTCAACCTGGATACCAAGACGGTGGAAGTCGGCGGCCAGCGCGTGCACCTGACCGGCAAGGAATACCAGATGCTGGAGCTGCTCTCGCTCCGCAAGGGCACCACGCTTACCAAGGAAATGTTCCTCAACCATCTCTACGGCGGCATGGACGAGCCCGAACTGAAGATCATCGACGTGTTCATCTGCAAACTGCGCAAGAAGCTGGCGAATGCGTCGGACGGCCGCAATTTCATCGAAACCGTCTGGGGCCGCGGCTACGTGCTGCGCGAGCCGCACGAAGAAGAAATCCGCATCCCGGCCTGATCTCGCTTGCTGCGCGTTCGTCATAACCTCCCGAAACTGAGCCCCGCCGGAAACGGCGGGGTTTTTGTTTGGGAAACGCTTGTTGTCATTCCTGGGCGCGAGCGAACCTCAGCCGCTCCGATTGGAGTGGCGGGGAATCTCGATATGTGACGAGGAACACGCGGGGGATCCCAGCCAATCCAGTTGGATTGGCTGGGACCTGCATCGTACGGCTTCGCCGTCTGCAGCATGCCGGAATGAAAGCGCAATCTACCGCGCGCTGACGACCTTCATGCCCGTACCCATGCCCGGCACGATCGACGGCGCGGCAAGCACGGCGGTCGGACGATACAATCCGCGGCGGTCGGCCTGCGGCTTGAAGGCGTCGGTCAGACCGACCACGGTTTCGGCGGCGCCGAGAGCGAGGAAACCGCCCGGCTCCATCGCCTTGGCCAGTCGGCCAAAAATCTGCGACTTCATGTCCTGATCGAAATAGATCAGAACGTTGCGGCAGAAGATCAGGTCGAACTTGCCCATATGGGAAAAGTCCTGCAGCAAATTGAGCTGCCGATACTGGACCATGGCCCGGATCTCCGAGCTGATCTGCCACATTTCGCCGGTCTGCTTGAAGTACTTCACCAGAAGCTGGATCGGCAGCCCGCGCTGCACCTCGAACTGGGTGTAGAGACCGGATTTCGATTTCTCCAGCACCTGCGGCGAGATGTCGGTGCCGATGATCTCGATGCGCCAGCCGGCGAGTTGCGCGCTCATTTCCTTCACGCACATCGCGATCGAATAGGGCTCCTGCCCGGTCGAGGCCGCCGCGCACCAGATCCGCAGGCTCTTGCGCGACGCGCGCGTCTGGATCAGTTCGGGAATCACCGCCTCGCGCAGATGGTCGAACGGAATCTTGTCGCGAAAGAAGAACGTCTCGTTAGTGGTCATCGCCTCGACCACGTCGGCGCCGAGCGTCGTCGAGCCGCCGCGAATTTTCTGGACCAGCTCGTCGAGCGTCGTGAGGCCGGCCTTGCGGGCCAGCGGCATCAGGCGGCTTTCCACCAGATACTGCTTGTCGACGGAGAGATCGAGGCCCGAGCGTTCCTTCAGGAATTTGCGCAGGTAGTCGTAATCGGCCGGCGTCATGAGCGGTCCCCCGAAAATATCCGAACCAGTTTCGGAGCGATCTGGTTGAGCGGCAGAATTGCCGAGCAGATTCCGGCGTTGGCAGCCGCCCCCGGCATGCCCCACACCACACTGGTAGCTTCGTCCTGCGCGATCACGGCGCCGCCGGCGGCGACGATGTCCTTGCCGCCGCGCATGCCATCCGAGCCCATGCCGGTCAGCACCACCGCCAGGATGGCGCCTTGCCAGGCATCGATCGCGGAGTTGAACAGCGGATCGACCGCGGGTTTGCAGAAATTGACCGCCGGGCCATCGTCGAGCGCGATGGTGATATTGGTGCCGTGCTTGACCACGCGCATGTGCTTGCCACCCGGCGCCAGATAAATCTGTCCGGGCTTGACGAGTTCGCCGTCCACGCCTTCGTGCGCAGGGCGCTTGCTGGTGCGCGTCAGGTGTTCGGCGAGAATCGTGGTGAAGGTCGGCGGCATATGCTGGGTGATCAGCACCGGAACGCGGTCGATGACGGCGCCGATCTCGGCCACCAGCGTCATCAGCGCCTGCGGGCCGCCGGTCGAGGAACCGATCAGCAGCACACGCGGCATGATCTGGCTGAACGGACGCTTGGCGAGCTGGACCTGCCCCGCCACCGGCCCCAGCGCCGTCAACGGCGCCGCCGGCTTCGCCACTGCCGGCACGATCGAGGGCGCAGCAGCAGATTTCAGGCGCCGTACCTTGTGGCCGAGATGGCGGATCTTCTGCAGCAGATCGTGCTTGAATACGTCGGCGGCCGCATTCTCGCGGGTGCTCTCCGGTTTCGGAATGTAGTCGGCCGCGCCCAGCGACATCGCCTTGAACGAGATCTCCGCGTTGCGGCGGGTCAGCGTCGAGGCCATGATGACGATCAGATTGCGCTTCTTGGCCAGCAGTTGCGGCAACGCCTCGATGCCGTCGAGTTCGGGCATCTCGATGTCGAGCACAGCGACGTCGGGATTGATGCGCTCGACCTGGTTGACGGCGTCGAGCCCGGTTCGCAGCGAAGCAGCGACGGTCATGTCCGGCTCGGCCTCGATCCAGCGCGAGATCAGGCCGCGAATGACGACCGAGTCATCCACGACCATGACACGCAACGGCTCATACCGCGCCGTATCCGACACAGGGGCACTCATCACAGCAATACTCATCACTCACCAGACGCAACGAACGCTACAAATGAACTTGCGTGACGATCAGAAACGGGCGCGAACGCCCGGTTGCGAAGCCTAGATCAAACCGACTTCATGAAACTTGGCCGACACGATATCCTTGTCGAACGGCTTCATGATGTATTCGTTGGCGCCGGCATGCAGCGCGCGGGCGATGTGCGCGACGTCGTTCTCGGTGGTGCAGAACACCACTTTCGGTCCGTCGCCGCCCGGCATCCGGCGCAGGTTGCGCAGGAATTCGTAGCCGTCCATCACCGGCATGTTCCAGTCGAGCAGCACGGCGTCCGGCAGGCTGCGCTTGCAGGCTTCCAGGGCCTTCTCGCCGTCTTCGGCCTCGGTGATCTCGAAATCCAGACCTTCGAGTATCCGGCGGGCAACTTTACGGATGACGCTGGAGTCATCGACAACCAGACAAGTCTTCATTTTCGGCCTCTGCCTCTGTGTCCCGAAGGACGTTTGATTGCGCGCGCGCCGGCCTTAGGCAGCCAGCTTGTCGGGCGAAATTTCGAGAATGCGGTCAACGTCGAGCACGACCATCAACTGGCCGTCGAGCCGGTGAACGCCATCGGCCATCTTCGCCATCCGCGGGTCGAGATTGACCGGATTTACCTCGCGGCTGTCGTCGGCAAGCTTGAGGACTTCGCCGATCGAGTCGATCAGCAGGCCGTAGGATTCGCCGCGCAGATCGACGCCCACCGCCATCGGCGGCTTGCCATCGTCGTTCTTCGGCAGGCCGAGGCGCGAGCGCATGTCGATGGCGGTAACGATACGTCCGCGCAGATTGAGCACGCCGGCGACGTCGCTGGAAGAAAGCGGCACGCGGGTAAGTCGTTCCGGCATGAACACATCCTGCACGCGCGAGATCGGCATGCCGAACAGCTGGCCACCGATCATGGTGGTGACGAATTCGGTGATGGCGCCGCCGGAAGTGGTTGTCTTGCTGGTCATGGTCATCTTACGCCGCCTGACTGGTGGTTTGGTTGGTCTGTTCTTTCAGCGAGGCGATCAGACCAGGCCGATCGAACTTCGCGACATAATCGTTCAGGCCGGCCTGCCGGCCGCGCTCGATCGCCGCGGGCGAAATCATCGAAGACAGCGCGATGATCGGGGTGTGGGACATCTTCTGGTCCGCCCGAATGGCTTCGGCGAATTCGAAGCCGTTCATGTCGGGCATTTCGATATCGGTCAGGATGGCATCGAACTCCTGCCCGGAGCGCAGCACGACCAGACCTTCCTGCGCGTTGATCGCAACCCGAACCTTGTAGCCTGCCGCCTTCAGCACCGGCGCCAGCATGTTGCGGAAGAATGCGGAGTCGTCGACCAGCAGGATCGACTGCGTGGTGGCGAACTCCTTCATTTCCTTGCGCGTGAACCAGTCGGCGAATGCCATCGGCAGGAAATGGCCGACGTCGATCACTTCGGTCGCCTGCCCCTTGATGACGGCGGAGCCGAGAATGCCGGGCTGTGCGCCCGCCACTTCGATATTGAGACGCTCCTCGACGATGTCGATGATCTCGTCGACCACCAGGCCCATCGAGCGCTGCTCGTCGGCGAACACCAGAATCGGCTGCGTTCCGCTGGTATGGATCGACACGCCGTCCATCTGCACCAGGGGCATCAGCTGATCGCGGTACTGAACCATATAACGGCCGTTCGACGATTCGATCTTGTCGGCGGCGATCTCCTCGAGCCGCGTGACCAGTGCCAGCGGCACCGATTTTGGCTGCGAGGAGCCGGCCCGGAACACCAGCAGCGAAGTAAGCTGCTCGGACGCATTGGCGTGCTTGGACATGTTTTCGTTGGAGATCTCGGTAACCGCCGAACCGGCCGCACCCAGTTCCTGCGCAATTCCGTTGGGATCGATGATCATGATCACCGCGCCGTCACCCAGAATGGTGTTGCCGGAGAACATGCCGATATGGCGCAGCTTGGTGGACATCGGCTTGACGACGATTTCCTCGGTGTGGAAGACGCCGTCGACGACGATACCGAAGGTCTGGTTGCCGACCTGCGTCACGACGATGAAGCCGTTCTCCGGTTCGGAGTTGGTGCCGTCGTCGATTTGCAGCAGCTTCTTGAGGTGCATCAGCGGCAGCAACTTGTTGCGCAGCCGCAGCACCGGGGTGTCCTTGATACGCTCGATGCGATGTTCGGAATTGGCGCGCGCGCGCACCAGTTCGACGACCGCAAGCTGCGGGATCGCAAAACGGTCTCCGCCGGCTTCGACGATCAGCGCCGAGACGATCGCCAGCGTCAGCGGGATCTTGATGGTGACGCTGGAGCCCTCGCCGGCCACCGACTTGACGTCGATGGTGCCGCCGATCTGGTCGATATTGGTCCGCACGACGTCCATGCCGACGCCGCGTCCGGAGACGCTGGTAACAGCTGCCGCGGTGGAGAAGCCGGGCGCGAAGATGAACTTGTGGATCTGGGCTTCCGACATCTTCTCGATGTCGGCTTCGGAGGCGAGGCCATTCTGGATCGCCTTGGCCTTGATAAGTTCGGTGTTGAGACCGCGGCCGTTGTCGGCGATGCAGATGATGATGTGGCCGCCTTCATGATAGGCGGACAGCCGGATCGTGCCCTGCTCCGGCTTGCCGGCCGCGGCGCGCTCGGCGCCGGTCTCAAGGCCATGATCGGCAGAGTTGCGCACCATGTGAGTGAGCGGATCCTTGATCAGATCGAGCACCTGGCGATCGAGCTCGGTGTCGGCACCGTGCATTTCGAGTTCGATCTGCTTGCCGAGTTCGCCGCCGAGATCGCGGACGATGCGCGGCAGCTTCTGCCATGCATTGCCTATCGGCTGCATGCGCGTCTTCATGACGCCGTCCTGCAGCTCTGCGGTCACCGTCGACAGACGCTGCAACGGCACCTTGAATTCGGTATCCTCGTGACGGCGGCTGATTTCCAGCAACTGGTTGCGGGTCAGCACCAGTTCGGACACCATCGTCATCAGATGTTCGAGCGTGTCGACGTTGACGCGGATCGACTGGTTGGCGACCTTGTCGCCTTCCGGGGTCTCGATCTCGACGACGGATTTCTTCGCTGCCGGTTTCGGCGCGACCTTCTCGACCACGGCGACCACCGGCGCGGGTTCTGCGACAGCCGCAGGCGGCGCCACTTCGATCTCGGTTTCCTGGAACGCCCGCTCCAGCTCGTCCAGCGATACTTCGCCAGGACGCAATTCGCGCTCCAGCATCGGCACCACCAAAGCCGGTGCCTCAACGACGTCCGGCACGATCGGCGGCGCAGCGCTCATCGATGCCATCCCCTTCTCAACCATGTGATGAAGCTCATCGATCAGGTCCTGATCGACGCCCTCCGGTTCGGCCTCGGTGGCCTCCAGCTGCCCAAGAATTTCCTTGATCCGGTCGATGGTGGTCAGGATCAGCGTCACCGCCTCTCCGGTGACCGGCATGCCATCGCGGAATTTACCCATCAGCGTCTCAGCGGCGTGCGCAAGCGCTTCCAGGCGCGGCAAGCCAAGAAAGCCGCAGGTGCCCTTGATGGTGTGTACCAAGCGGAAAATATTATCTAAAATTTTAGCGTTGTTCGGATCCTGTTCGAACCGGACCAATTGATTGTCGACCGTGTCCAGGCTCTCGTTGGTTTCCGTCAAAAATTCCCGCAGAAGATCGTCCATGAAATTGGCCTTCGCATTCCACGCGCGCGATTGCGCGACCCGTTTCGGAATGTGGCTACTTTCACCGCAAAGCGTTTAATATTGGTTGCGTATCCGGGCCGTAAGAGCCCTGATTGGACAGATAGATGCGCCGGGTAGGTAGCCGCCTGCGTTTATGGCTACTTCCGTAAGGCGCCGTTAACGCTGTGGACCGCGACAGCGGTTCAAACGGCGGTCACGACGATGGCCTCGCCTTCGGCTGCCATGCTGACGCTGAGGCCGCAGGCCTGTGCCAGCAATCGCGTATAGTAAGGCTGTACCGCATGGGCATCGACGTTGCCGGCATGGTCGGCGCTGAGCAGCGCGACGATGTTCTGCGGTAACCGGGCGTTCAAACCGGCCGCGTTGACGCGAAATCCGAGCGCGTCGCCTTCGCCGACCTGATCGACAGTCAGCACGCCGCCGCGCGGAATCGTCTGCTGCGCGATGATCAGCATGTTGAGCAGCAGCTTGACCTTGTTCTTCGGAAGATAGGCGCGCGTCGGATTCCATTCGATCCTGGTCTTGGCGTCCTCGAGATGGCCGCGCGCCATCTTCTCCGCGTCGCCAAGGTCGATCTGTGCGCCGGCGGAGCCCGCCGCGCCAAAGGCCAGCCGGCAGAACTGCAGCCGGGCCGAGGCGGTCTTTGCGCTCTTGCGGATCAGGTCGAGGGCGAATTCCTTGTCTTCCGGCTTGGGATTGTCGTCGAGCACTTCGAGCCCGTTGACGATGGCGCCGACCGGGCTGATGAGGTCGTGGCAGACCCGCGAGCACAGCAGTGCGGCCAGTTCGAGCGCGTCAGGGGCCAGGCCGGGAGTGGGCGTATCGGACATCGGGTCGCTCCTGGATGGCCGTATGGTGGACGGCGAATCATGGCATTGCTTTACGGCTTGATACACTGTGGGGAACGGTGCGGCCACCGCAACGCAGGCGGATGCGGCCGTACAAGGCCGAAACACGGTCGGACGGCTATTCAGAGCGCGAGGAAATGAACCACAGATTGGAGAACGATCCGGCACTGGATCTCGATGACACCGCAGCTTTGCTGGCGCCGCTCACCGGGCTGGTGGCCAGGGCCGGGGCCGCGATCCGCGCGGTCAACCGCGAGGCGATGTCGATCGATGGCAAAGCCGATGGTTCGCCGGTAACCGAAGCCGACCTCGCCGCCGACCGCGTCATCGCCGAGGGGCTGGCGCGGCTGTTTCCGGATATTCCGACGCTGTCGGAAGAGCGCCTGCAGCTCGCCTGCCCGCCCTATCCCGGTCGCCTGTTCCTGATCGACCCGCTCGACGGCACCAAGGAATTCGTCGCCGGGCGCCGCGAGTTTACCGTCAATATCGCATTGGTGGAGGGCGGCGTGCCGGTGTTGGGCGTCGTCGGCGCGCCGGATCTCGGGCTGATCTGGCGCGGGCTGGTCGGCCGCGGCGCCGAGCGGCTCGAAATGTCGCCGGACTTCCGTATCCGCTCGGTGACGCCGATCCGCACCCGCGCCATGCCCCGGGGCGGCGCGCCGTGGATCGCGGCGGTCAGCCGCTCGCATGGTGACGCCCGCACCGAGGCGCTGATCGACGCCCGGCCGGGCGCCGTCCGCGTCCCGCTGGGCTCGGCGCTCAAACTGTGCCGGGTCGCCGAGGGCGCCGCCGACCTTTATCCACGGCTGGCGCCGACCTGCGAATGGGACATCGCCGCCGGCCAGGCGG
This sequence comes from Tardiphaga sp. vice154, assembly GCF_007018645.1. Classification (NCBI taxonomy): domain Bacteria; kingdom Pseudomonadati; phylum Pseudomonadota; class Alphaproteobacteria; order Hyphomicrobiales; family Nitrobacteraceae; genus Tardiphaga; species Tardiphaga sp. vice154. The sequence goes on along the minus strand of NZ_CP041399.1, from coordinate 1,758,961 downwards.
TGGTGGTCGCCGCGGGCGGCATCGTCACCGACAGCCAGGGCGGGGCGGTGATCTATGGCGGCCATCGGGCGGATTTCATCGTGCCGGAATTCATCGCCTGGGGCGACCCCACCGCCGTGCCGCGTGGCTGAGCGTCAGCGCGACAGTTCGACCTGCAGCGTTGTCCAGCGCTTGCGGGCCTCCGCCAGCGCGGTCGCCGGTGCCGCGGCGAAGGCGTCGCGGCTTTCCGCGTGCCCAAACAAATAGAGCCGCTGGTTCAGCACCAGAAAGAGCTGCGGATTGCCAGGATAGGCGACGCCACGGGCGACATCGACAGGGTCGTAGCCGCCGAATTGCGGACTGTAGATCTCCGGATTCGCGGCGAACGACGCCCGGTTGCCCTCGTTGCGAAAGCGCCAGACCACGCCCGCCTCCGACAGTTCAAAGGCGGCATCGCCGGGTAACGGGCGGGCATCGGTAAAATACGCAACTGGATCGAAACCGGCGATCGCCAGGCCCGTAAATCGATCGGTGACGACGCGTTCGGTGGTGCCGGCATGGCCGGGGACCGGCACTGCGGCGAGCAGCAAGATCAAGGCGAATCCGCGGCAATGCCCTATCAATTGTCGCCGTTGTGCCGTCATAGTTGATACCGATAGTATGGGAGTCGGGGACATTGAACGCAGCTTTAGGGCGTGCTGGTCAGCATCCGGTTAAGGCCGCGGTCAACTTTTAATACCTAGGGGTTTCTTCATGACGTTCGTTTCTCGCCTGGCTGTGCTGATGCTGGCCGCGATGACGGTTGGCCTGTCGCCGGCTCAGGCCCAGCAGCCGCGTCCGCCACGGCAGGCGGCCGCCCAGCCCTCGAGCTATGGACCGGACGAGTTGACCACAGCGGGACACCGCTTCTTCGGCAATGTCTCGCGCGGCCTGGCGTCGGTGATCGAGCGCGCGGTCAGCCAATGGGGCCTGCCGAACGGATATATTCTCGGCGAAGAAGGCTCCGGCGCGATCGTCGCCGGGCTGCGCTACGGCGAAGGCACCCTCTATACCAAGAATGCCGGCGACCTCCGGGTCTACTGGCAGGGTCCCTCGGTCGGCTTCGACTGGGGTGGCGACGGCGCCCGCACCATGACGCTGGTCTACAACCTGCCGGCCACCAACGCGATCTACCAGCGTTTCGGCGGCATCGACGGCTCCGCCTACATCATCGGCGGCTTCGGCATGACCGCGCTCACCGCCGACAACATCGTGCTGGTGCCGATTCGCTCCGGCCTCGGACTGCGGCTGGGCGCCAATATCGGCTATCTCAAGTTCACGCCGAGCGCGACCTGGAATCCGTTCTGATCGCGGCGGCCGGACGCGCGCCGCGCCGCCCCGCCGCATTCAGGTTAACGAAGCGTTGAACTGGCCTTCTCCGCCGCCCGCATGGCATGCTAACCCCTGCGTTTTCGCGGGTGGGAGTTTGAGTCATGGTTGAGCCGATCATGTATCTGGCGATCGGTTTTCTGGTGGCGATTCTGGTCGCCCTGACGATCGCACCATTGGTGCATCACCGCGCCGTGCGCCTCACCAAGCGCCGGCTCGAAGCCGCCACGCCGCTGTCGATGGCGGAAATCCAGGCCGACAAGGACCAGTTGCGCGCCGAATTCGCGATGTCGGCGCGCAAGCTGGAAATCAATGTCGATCAGCTCAGGAACAAGACCACCGCCCATCTCGCCGAAATCGGCAAGAAGACCGACGCCGTCAACCGGCTCAAGCTCGAACTGGGCGAGAAGGCCGCGACGATCTTCGACCTCGAGGCGCGCGAAGCCGCCTTGAAGGAAAAGCTGGCCGCGACCGAAGCCGACCTCGCCGGCCGGATCACGGATCTCGCAGCCGCCGCGCAGGCCATGACCGACAAACAGGCCGAACTCGCCCGCACCGCGCATGAACTTTCCGAGCGCTCGATGCTGGCCGACAGCCGCCAGGTCGAGCTGGTAAGCGCGCGGGCCCAGATCGAGGTTCTGAAAAACCAGGTCTCCGATACCGGGCGCGACCTCGCCGCCACCAGGCAACAGCTTGAACTGCAGCGTGGCGAGACCACCACCGTCACCGCGCTGCTCGGCGAGGCGCGCGGCCGCGTCGAAAATCTCAGCCAGCGCGTCGCCGATCTCGATCGTTCATTGATGGCGCAGGTCCAGGAGGCCGAGCGGCTTGGCACCCGCATCACCGAGCTGGAGAGCGCCGAGACGGACCACGACCGGCGCATGGCCGAGCGGGAATTCGAGAACAGCCAGCTCCGCCACGCCGCCGAGGTATCGGAGCGAATCGCAAGGGATTTGCGCGTCGAGGTAGCCGCCCGCCAGGATGGCACGTCGGCCAGCCTGATCCAGACGCTGCAGGCCGAAAAGGTCGCCGTCGAGCGCGAACTGCAGACGGTTCGCGAAGAACGCGCCCGGCAGCAGAACGAACTCAAGATGGTCGGGCAGCAGGCCGAAAGCGCCTGGGCCACCGAACGGGTCGAAAACGCCCTGCTCCGGGAGCGCATCAACGACATCGCCGCCAAGGTCGCCCGGCTGGCGATGACGCTGGAAGGTCCCAATTCGGAGATTGAAGCGATTCTCGCGGCGGCGCCTGCCGCGGACATCGGCAAGGCCGCCAATGGCGCCAAAATTCCCGCCCATGCCACGCTGGCCGACCGCATCCAGGCGCTGCAGAGCCAAGCTACCCACGTCCAGCAGGGCTGAGAAGGCGGATCGGCCGGCGTCTTGCGAACAATGTTCGCTATCGCCGCCCGCGCGGCTTGACACCCCCGCCCCCTATTCCCTAAATCGCGCCACTGGCGTCACGCACCGCCGGGCTACCCGCCCGGCTCTTATTGCGCGACTTCGGGCGATTAGCTCAGCGGGAGAGCACACCCTTCACACGGGTGGGGTCGCAGGTTCGATCCCTGCATCGCCCACCACCTCCTTTAACTTTGATCCGGTACATCGGTACGCGCATCTCGATCGCCATGCAGACGTGGGCAGCGGCATCCGCCTGCACGCCTATCTTGTCATACCCGACCGCTATAGATTCCCGACGTCACGGCCTGCTTCGCGCGGGCACGAATCCAGAGCTTGCAGAGGCGGCCTTGCGGCCGAATGAAACATGCGTCGCAATCGTCGGGCCAAGATCGTCGCTACCGTGGGTCCCGCCAGCGGGTCGCCGGAAATGCTGGAGAAACTGTTTCTGACCGGCGTCGATACGTTCCGGCTAAATTTCAGCCACGGCACCCACGAGGATCACGCAAGGGTGCATGCTGCGATCCGCGCGCTGGAAACCAGGGTCGGCCGACCGATCGGCATCCTGCAGGATCTGCAGGGACCCAAGATCCGCGTCGGCACCATCAAGGACGGCAAAATCACGGTGATCGCCGGAGAACGGGTGCGCTTCGTGCTTCAGGGCGTCGATGGCGACAGCCTGTCGATCCCGCTGCCGCATCCCGAGATATTCGATGCGGTGACGCCGGGCGACGACCTGCTGATCGATGACGGCCGGATTCGCGTCCGCGTCACCGGCCTCGGCGGTGATTTCATCGACGCCCGGATCATCACCGGCGGCGTGATCTCGAACCGCAAGGGCGTCAACGTGCCGAGCGCCGTACTCAACCTGTCGCCGCTGACCGTGAAGGACCGCGCCGATCTCGCCTTCGGGCTGGAACTCGGTGTCGACTGGGTGGCGTTGTCCTTTGTGCAGAAGCCCGGCGACGTGATCGAGGCGCTGTCGCTGATCAACGGCCGCGCCGGCGTGATGTCGAAGATCGAGAAGCCTGCGGCGCTGGAGCACATCGACGACATCATCCGGCTGTCTGGCGCCATCATGGTGGCGCGCGGCGACCTTGGCGTGGAGATCCCGCACGAGGACGTGCCGGGCCGGCAGAAGGAACTGATCCGGGCCTGCCGCATGGCCGGCAAGCCGGTGATCGTGGCCACGCAGATGCTGGACTCGATGATCGCGGCTCCGACGCCGACCCGCGCAGAGGCCTCCGACGTGGCCACTGCGATCTATGACGGCGCCGACGCGGTGATGCTGTCGGCGGAATCCGCCTCCGGGCAATATCCGGTCGAGGCGGTCGACATGATGAGCCACATCATCGAGAGCACCGAGCGGCACAAGATGTACCGCGCGATCATCGACGCCTCGCATCCCGGCGAGGAGGAGACCGCGCCGCACGCCGTCGCCGCCGCAGCCGCCGACCTCGCCGCGGCCCTGCATGCATCGGCGATCGTGGCCTTCACCTCGAGCGGCACCACCGCCGCGCGCATCGCCCGCAAGCGGCCGAAAGTGCCGCTGCTCGCGATTACGCCGCACGAAGGCGTGGCGCGGCAGCTCTCATTGCTTTGGGGTGCTCACAGCGTGCTGTCGGAAGACATCAGCACCTATGAAGAAATGGTCGAAAAGGCCGCCCAGATTGCGGCGAGCGAGGAATTTGCCAAACCGGCGGATTCGATCGTGGTCGTCGCCGGCATTCCGTTCAAGGAAACCGGCACAACTAACAATCTGCGGGTCGTCCATATCGATTGAAGCGACGCGGCGCTCTTTCGCCGCCTGCTCAGCAGAGCGAACGCCACTCGCTCCCTCACGGATCGTCCCCCGCGAACGCGAGGCCCGATCGGTTCCGTCGTATCAATTCAAACCTTGCCCGCTCCGCCGGGCCGCAACGCGGCGACAGCGGCTATGGTTCCGAACGGACGCGTTTAAGTTCCCTCGCGGGGCATCATCGACGACCCGTCGATGGAACTACCTTTACCGGAAAGTTACTCTGGTAACGACCAGTCGGCATTTCACGCATGCCTCTCACGCAGCGTACGGCTCGGCACGCAACTTGTTTGTTATCAGTGCGCCGGATATACGAATAGCGGGTGCGCGGGGAACACGATGGCGATGAAGACGAAGCAACGCAGGGCAAAGATCGAACCAACGATCACCCGAGCGCAGTTGATGGTGGGCGGCTCAGACAGGGCTTTTCGGCAGTTCCTTCACGATACGCTGGCGTTTACGGCAAGGCTTCAGGCGGTTCGCGGCCAACTCGGCGCGGTGATCGGGCTATCGGGAACTCAATACACCGTATTGATCGCCATCGCCCATCTCAGTTCCGACGATGAGAAGGTCGGCGTCAATCAGGTGGCGGAACATCTGCATTTCAGCGGCGCTTTCATCACGATCGAAATCAACAAGCTGGTCGCCAGCGGCCTTGTCGAGAAGCAAACCGATACGGAGGACCGTCGCCGGGTCGTACTCACAATTACGCCGAAAGCCCGCGACCGGCTCAACGAACTCGCCCCCCTACAGCGTTCGGTAAACGACATAATGTTCCGCAGCCTGTCAGCGTCGGACTTCGACAAGTACCGCAAGTTGATGTCCGGAATGGTCGGGGCCGCGGATGAAGCGATCAGGATGCTGGACTACAATGGCGCCGTCCCACCGAAAGGTTCCGGGAGATAGACGCGACGGCCGTCGTAGGAACCGCTGTCATCTGCTCTCCGATAACAATCCGGCGCGGCGGGTTTCTGGCGAGGCCCCTGTGCGACACCCCGACTGTTCGATAACGCCTCAATCATTTTGCTATTTCAATTAGCGGTTTCGGTAGCGGCCGCTGTCAAATTGCGCAGGGCCGGCCATCGCTTGGAAGCTCCCGTCATTCGCGACCAGGCTTTCTACCATCGCAGGGTAACAAAAAAGCCGCCCGGGCGTGACACCGGACGGCTTTCTGATGCAACTGCCGGCCCGTATCGCCGGTTCCGCTGCATTCCCCGACAGGGTGCGACGGCTTGGTTACCAAGCGGTTAACGGCGGATCCCGCCGTTTTACACGCTTGCCGGTTCCGGCAATTTGGCGCCGGGGCCGGCAAACATGCCGCGGCCCGGAATCGCATCGAGCAGCGCGCGCGTATAGGGATCGGTCGGATTCTCGAAAATCGCCTGGGTCTCGCCCTGCTCGACGATCTGGCCGCGGCGCATCAGGACGATGCGGTCGGCGATCTCGGCAGCGACGCGCAGATCGTGGGTGATGAAGATCATTGCCAGATTCATCTCCGCGCGCAATTCGGCGAACAGCGCCAGGATCTGCGACTGCACGGAGACGTCGAGCGCCGATACCGCTTCATCGGCCACCAACACCAACGGCTTCAGCGCGATCGCGCGCGCGATGCAGATGCGCTGGCGCTGGCCGCCGGAGATGAGAAAGATCAGGCCGATCACGCCGGCCGGGCGACGCAGGAAAATCTTGAGGCTGTCCATGGCGGGGGTCTCCGTTCAGGACGCGTTGGTGGTGACGCGCGGATCGACCATGCGGTAGATCACGTCAGTCACGAAGTTGAGCACGACGACGATCACCGACATCACCAGGAAGATGCCGAGCATCACTGGATAGTCCCGCTGCAGCACCGAGTCGTAGATCAGCCGGCCGAGGCCTGGCCAGGCGAACACGGTCTCCACCACCACGGCGCCGCCGACCAGAGCGCCGGCCTGCATGCCGGCGACGGTGACCACCGGGAGGATGGCATTGCGCAGCACATGGCGCAGGATGATGCGGCCCTGCTTGAGGCCCTTGGCGCGTGCGGTCTTGATGAAATCCTGATGCATCACCTCGATCACCGAGGAACGCATCAAGCGCGCGTAGATCGCCAGATACACGGCGGCGAGCGACAGGCCCGGAAGCAGAAGATGCTTGCCGATGTCGAGCGCGCGTTCCATCGCGGTCTGCTGCACGCCGATGGTGACGTAACCGAACGCCGGCAGCCAGTTCAGTTGCACCGAGAACAGCAGCACCATCAGGCGAGCCCCGTCGAACAGTTCGACGTCGGTCCACTGCGTCAGCTGCACGGTGCCCTGCTCCAGCGCGACCGAGCGCGACGCGGCGTCCGGAATCACGCGGTAGAAAATCTCGTCGATATGCGGCTCGCCGGCACGGTAGTAGCCCTCGTGCTTGAAGAGATGGACGCGCGAGCCCTTGACCCATTCCTTGAGCTTGAACGGGCCGCAGCCGATCGCCTGCGCGTTGGCTGGATTTTTGCGGAAGTCGGTGTTCCCATAGATATGCTTGGGCACAATCGGCGCGGTGGTGCAGTCGAACGGATTGGGGAACGGTGCGAACGGCGCCTTCAGCGTGAACACCACCGTGAGCGGATCGGGCGCTTCGGCCTTGTCGATGCGGAGTAACGTGCCACGGGCGCGGGTATCGGTGAGCACCTTAATCACCGTGAACACGACATCTTCCGAGGTCAGCGGCTTGCCGTCATGGAAGGTGATCTTCGGGAACAGCTTGAACGTATAGACGAGGACGTCCGGCGACACCGTCCAGGATTCGGCAAGGCCTGGCATCGGTTTCAGATCGGGGCCGCAGCGCAACAGGCTCTCATAGATCTTGCCGCCCAGCGTCAGCGTCGGCTGCTGCTGGTTCAGCGCGGTGACGAGGATCGGCGGTTAGGGCTGGATGATAGTGTTGAGCGTGCCGCCTTTGGTATGACCGACGGCGCGCGTCAGGCCGAGCGGGATGCCCGCGCCGATCGCCGTGCCTGTCAACGCCATCGACCTGGTAAATTCACGCCTGTTCATGCCGGTCCCTCAATTGCTGCGATGTGTATCGATGCGTCATCCCGCGCTCGATCGCTCAACAATTGCTGGCAAGAACGGGACCAGGATTCCATGCCGCGATGGTACCGAAAAGCCATCGCGGCGGCATTATTCACGGGGCTGTGCGTCCGGTCAGGTCACCACTTCGATCAGCTTCGGGCCCTGCTCGGCCATCGCATCGGCCAGCGCCTTGTTGAAATCATCAGCGGTTGTGACGGAGCGCGCCGGCACGCCCATGCCCTTGGCGAGTGCGACCCAATCCAGCGCCGGACGATCGAGGTTGAGCATGTCGAGCGCGCGCTGGCCGGGATGGCCGGCGCCAACGCCGTCGAATTCGCCGAGCAGGATTTGGTATTTGCGGTTGGCGAACACGATGGTGGTGACGTCGAGATTTTCGCGGGCCTGGGTCCACAGCGACTGCAGCGTGTACATCGCCGAGCCGTCACCCACCATGCAGATCACCTTGCGGTCCGGACACGCCACCGCAGCGCCGGTCGACACCGGCGTCGAGAAGCCGATCGAGCCGCCCATGTTCTGCAGCCAGTCATGCGGCTTCGCTGCCGCCGTCGGCGGGAAGAAGCCACGGCCGGTGGTGAGCGACTCGTCCACCATGATGGCGTTTTCCGGAATCGCCATCGCGATCGCTTGCGCGATCGAGGCGTGGTTGAGCGCGCCAGTCGGCTTCGCCAGTTCGATCAGCTTCTGCGGTTGCACATCGGCCGGCCTGGCGCCGAGCGCGCCGGCCAACGCCTCAAGTGCTGCGACCGAATTCTCACCGTTCTCTGTGACGCGATACACGTCGCAGCCTTCCGGCTTCAGCATGCTCGGCTTGTTCGGATAGGCGAAGAAGGCGACCGGATCGTTGGCCTCGACCAGCACGATGTGTTTGAACGCTTTCAGGATCGGCAGCGCCAGCTCGATCACATAGGGAATGCGGTCGATGGCGAAGCGGCCGGCGCCGCGCGCCATCTTCGGATTGTAGGTCTGGCCCATCACCTTGCAGCCGGTCTTGCCAGCGATCTGCGCCGCCAGCGCCAGGCCGTGCTCGGTCAGCGCGCTACCGGTCAACAGCAGCAGCGTCGGCTCGCCGGACTTCAACACTTTGGCGGCAGCGTCCACCGCCTGCGTCGAGTAGCCGGCGCTCTGCGCCGGCGCATGCACCTCGGCGATGCCGTCGGCGTCGCCCCAGGCGGTGTCGGCGGGCAGGATCAGGGTCGCGACCTGGCCGAGCTTCGCGGCGGCGACCGCGGCAGCGCCGTCTCCGGCGACCGACTTCGAATCCGGCGAGGTGTGAACCCATTGCGACATCGGCTTCGCGAGGCCTTCGATGTCCGATGTCAGCGGCGCATTGTATTCAATGTGGTAGACGGCGTGTTGACCGACGATGTTGACGATGCCGGAATTGGCCTTCTTGGCATTGTGCAGGTTGGCCAGGCCGTTGGCGAGGCCGGGGCCGAGATGCAGCAGCGTCGAGGCCGGCGTGCCCTTCATGCGGTAATACCCATCGGCGGCACCGGTGACCACGCCTTCGAACAGGCCAAGCACGCAGCGCATGCCCTCGACGCGGTCGAGCGCGGCGACGAAATGCATCTCCGACGTGCCGGGATTGGCAAAACAGACATCGACCTTGCCTGCCACCAGCGTCCGTACCAGGCTTTCCGCACCATTCATCTTCGACTCCCTTGATCATTTTATGTCGGGTGCAGATCAACCATTGTTCGGGGGGGGCCGTCAAAGGGCGCCACCGCATTGCCGGCTCACGTGGCTGTGGCTTGCGAAACTCGCGGGATTGTGGCCTCTCTGGGGCTTAATCCACTGGTGAGGAATCCGATGAAGCGCGTTTTTGCCCTCCTTGTTGCCACTGCCGCCCTGGTCACCGCCGCACTGCCCGCCCAGGCGAGGATGCGCAGCGAGCCGAAGCCAGACTTCCAGGTCGACGACTCGCCGTCGCTGCTCAACTTCTTTTCCAATTTTACATATTCCGGCGGCACCAGCCCGATCCCGCGCCAGGTCGTCGGCTTCCAGAGCAATTACGCTCCCGGCACCGTCGTCGTGAACACCGCCGAGCGCCGGCTCTATCTGGTGCAGGGCAACGGCCAGGCGCTGCGCTACGGCATCGGCGTCGGCCGCGACGGCTTCCGCTGGGGCGGCGTCCACAAGATCACCGCGAAGAAGGAATGGCCAAGCTGGACCCCGCCGTCGCAGATGCTGGCGCGCCGTCCCGACCTGCCGCGCCACATGGTCGGCGGTCCCGACAACCCGCTCGGTGCGCGGGCAATGTATCTCGGCTCCACGCTGTACCGCATCCACGGCTCAAACGAGCCGGAAACGATCGGCCAGGCGGTGTCGTCCGGCTGCTTCCGCATGACCAATGACGACGTCACCGATCTCTATAATCGCGTCTCGGTCGGCGCGACGGTGATCGTCAAGAACTGACCGGCGACCTCTATCCGCCCGGGAAGACGATCACATCTTCCACCCGGGCGGGTATCGAGGCTTGCGCGGCGCGGTGCCATACGACAGTTTGCAGTCATGCGCGCCTCCTTCATCTCCCCGCTTTTTGCCATCGCCGCGGCCGCTTTCGCCGTCACGATGAGCGACGCCCCGGCCTCGCACGCGGCCGAGCCTGCGGCGGTCGCCTCGCGCCAGCGCGCCGAGAAGAAGATCTTCACCGACGCTGAGATCGTCGATGGTTTTCTCAAGACCGCATTCGGCGCCGAATACCACCTCGCCGGCCGTGTCGACCGTATCCGCAAATACGAGCTGCCGGTCCGCGTCTTCGCCGACGGCCGCGCCGACCGCAAGGCGCAGATCACCAGGATCGTCACCGACATCGCGCTGCGCGTGAAGCACCTCGACATTGCGATGTCGGACACCTCCGACGGCGCCAATGTCAATGTCAAGCTGGTGCGCGACCGCGACCTCCACCGCACCATTTCGAACTTCTACGGCAGCGACCGCGCCGAAGAAATCCGCAACTCGCTCGATCCGCAATGCCTGTCCGGCTTCCGCAAGAACGAGGCGTTCGAGATCGAACATTCCGACGTCATCCTGACGGTCGACAATGGCGACTTCATCTTTCTCGATTGCGCCTATGAAGAACTGCTGCAGTCGCTGGGGCCGATCAACGACACAGACACCGTGCCGTGGACGATGTTCAACGACAACGTCCAGATGGGCTATTTCGACGTGTTCGACCAGTATCTCCTCAACATCCTCTACGACCCCCGCATCAAGGCGGGGATGACGGTGCAGGACGTCGACAAGGTGATGCCGCAGGTGCTGGCGGATGTGCGGGCGTGGGTGACGAAGGTGAACGGGCTGGCGAATTGAATTGTCATTCCGGGGCGGGAGCAGCGTCAGCTGCGACCGAACCCGGAATCCCGAGATGGTGATTCACATATCGGGATTCCGGGTTCGCAGTCGGCTGGCGCCGCCCGCGCCCCGGAATGACAGGTAAAGTCTACGCCCCCTTCTCGAACAACTCTCTTCCAATCAGCATCCGACGAATTTCGCTGGTCCCCGCGCCGATCTCGTACAGCTTGGCGTCGCGCAGCAGTCGCCCGGTCGGATAGTCGTTGATATAGCCGTTACCGCCGAGCAGTTGGATCGCATCCAGCGCGCATTGCGTCGCCTTTTCCGACGCGAACAGGATGGCGCCGGCGGCGTCCTCGCGCGTGGTCTCGCCGCGGTCGCAGGCCTTCGCCACCGCATAGACGTAGGCGCGCGCCGCATTCATCAGCACGTACATGTCGGCGACCTTGCCCTGCACCAGCTGGAACGTGCCGATAGGCTGGCCGAACTGCTTGCGCTCGTGGACATAGGGCATCACGATATCGAGGCAGGCCTGCATGATGCCGAGCGGCCCCGCCGCCAGCACCGAACGCTCATAATCCAGTCCCGACATCAGCACGTTGACACCGCGGCCGACGGTGCCGAGCACGTTCTCCTCCGGCACCTCGCAATCGGCGAAAACAAGTTCGCCGGTATCGGAGCCGCGCATGCCGAGCTTGTCGAGTTTCTGCGCGGTGGAAAATCCCTTCATGCCCTTCTCGATGATGAAGGCGGTGATGCCGCGCGCGCCGGCGGCGGGGTCGGTCTTGGCATAGACCACCAGCGTCTCCGCGATCGGGCCATTGGTGATCCACATCTTGCTGCCGTTCAGCACGTAGCGGTCGCCCTTCTTGTCGGCGCGCGTCGCCATCGACACCACGTCGGAGCCCGCCCCCGGCTCCGACATCGCCAGCGCCCCCACATGCTCTCCGGAGATCAGCTTCGGCAGATATTTGCGCTTCTGCGCCTCGGAGCCGTTGCGGCGCAGCTGGTTGACGCAAAGGTTGGAATGCGCGCCGTAGCTCAGGCCTACCGAGGCCGAGGCCCGCGAGATTTCCTCGACCGCCAGCACGTGTTCGAGATAGCCCAGCCCCGAACCGCCATATTCCTCCTCGACGGTGATGCCGTGCAGCCCGAGTGCGCCGAGCTTCGGCCACAGGTCGCGCGGAAAGGTGTTGGTCTTGTCGATCTCCTCGGCGCGCGGCGCGATCTCGTTTTGCGAGAAATCGCGCACGGTTTCGCGGATCGCGTCCGCCGTCTCGCCAAGATCGAAATTGAACATGCGCTGGGCGTTCGGGATCATCAGGCGTGCCTCCGGTCAGTTGCGTGGCGCGTCGGGCGCGCGCGTTTGCCTATTGAAGACAGGAAATACCGTGCCAGATCAATCCCTTCCTTGGGCGCAAAAACCGGCTGGCGGCCTTGCGCGCCGGCCCGCAACGGGGTGTAATTCGGCCCAACAAGGCAGCCGGGTCCACCACGGCGCGCATCGGGACGAACACAGGGATTGGCCACATGCACGGCACCATCGAGAGCGAAAAAGCTGCACGCCAGCGCCTTGCGCGCGAGCAGGCCTATGCAACGCCGCTGAAGGATTTTCACCCCGGCGCGCCCAAGCTTTTCCGCGACGACACGCTATGGCCGTGGTTCGAACGGCTGCGCAAAGAGGAGCCTGTGCATTATTGCACCAACGCACCGATCGAACCGTATTGGTCGGTTACCAAGTATAACGACATCATGCATGTCGATACCAACGCCGGCATCTTTTCGTCCGACGTCAAGCATGGCGGCATCGCGATCCGCGACGTGCCGGAAGGCTACAACTGGCCGAGCTTCATTGCGATGGACGAGCCGCAGCACAGCGCGCAGCGCAAGACCGTGTCGCCAATGTTCACGCCCCAGCATCTCGACGAACTCGCAGTGCTGATCCGCGGCCGGGTCTGCAAGGTGCTGGACGGCCTGCCGCGCAATGAGACGTTCGATTTCGTCGAGCGCGTCTCGGTCGAACTGACCACGCAGATGCTGGCGACCCTGTTCGACTTCCCGTGGGAGGAGCGCCGCAAGCTGACGCGCTGGTCAGACGTCTCCACCGCGCTGCCGAAGAGCGGTATCGTGTCTTCCGAGGAGGAGCGCCGCCGCGAGATGGACGAGTGCGCCGCCTATTTCAACCGGCTGTGGAACGAGCGCGTTAATTCCGAGCCGCGGAATGACCTGATTTCGATGATGGCGCACTCTGACGCCACCCGATTCATGGACGCCGATACGCTGACCGGCAACATCATCCTCCTGATCGTCGGCGGCAACGACACCACGCGCAACACCATGACCGGCTCGGTGCTGGCGCTGAACGAAAACCCCGAGCAGTTTCGCAAATTGCGCGACAATCCGACACTGATCGACAGCATGGTGCCGGAAGTGATCCGCTGGCAGACGCCGCTGGCGCATATGCGGCGCACCGCGCTGGTCGACACCGAAATCGGCGGCAAGACCATCCGCAAGGGCGACCGGGTGGTGATGTGGTACGTATCCGGCAATCGTGACGACGAAATGATCGAAAATCCCGACCAATTCATCATCGATCGCGCGCGACCGCGCACGCATCTGTCGTTCGGCTTCGGCATCCACCGCTGCGTCGGCATGCGGCTGGCCGAATTGCAGCTCAAGATCGTATGGGAGGAAATGCTGGCGAGGTTTGCCAATATCGAGGTTGTCGGTGAACCCACGCGGGTATATTCGAGCTTCGTCAAAGGTTACGAGTCCCTGCCCGTCAGGGTCTCGTAACCCGGCTCGTCTGTCTGATTCTTCCCAATAAGAGAATGTAAATTCCTCGATGAAAAATGAAGCCGCGGAACAAGACGAATTTCATGACATCCGCGACGCCGTCGCCAAACTCTGCGCCCAGTTTCCCGGCGAATACTGGCGCAAGCTCGACCGCGAGATGGCGTACCCCTCGGCCTTCGTCAATGCGTTGACCGAAGCCGGTTATCTCTCGGTGCTGATCCCGGAAGAATATGGCGGCTCCGGCCTCAAGCTGTCTGCCGCGGCCGCGATCCTGGAAGAGATCCAGCGCGCCGGCTGCAATGGCGGCGGCTGCCACGCCCAGATGTATACGATGGGCACGGTGCTGCGGCATGGCTCGGATGCCCAGAAGGCGCAGTGGCTGCCCAAGGTCGCGACCGGCGAAGTTCGCCTGCAGGCCTTCGGCGTCACCGAGCCGACGTCAGGCACCGACACCACCTCGCTGAAGACTTTTGCGAAGAAGGATGCCGACGGCAATTACATCGTCAACGGCCAGAAGATCTGGACCAGCCGCGCCGAACATTCCGACCTGATGCTGCTGCTGGCACGCACCACGCCGAAGGACCAGTCGGCGAAGCGCACCGATGGTCTCTCGGTGTTCCTGGTCGACATGAAGGAAGCGAAGGGCAACGGCCTGGAGATCCGCCCGATCCGCACCATGATGAACCACGCGACCACCGAGGTGTTCTTCACCGACCTCAAGGTGCCCGCGGCCAATCTCATCGGCGAGGAAGGCAAGGGCTTCCGCTACATTCTGTCCGGCATGAATGCCGAGCGCATCCTTATCGCCGCCGAATGCATCGGCGACGCCAAATGGTTCATCGCCAAGGCGACGGCCTATGCCAAGGAACGCGTGGTGTTCGGCCGCCCGATCGGCCAGAACCAAGGCATTCAGTTCCCGATTGCCAAGAGCTACGCGTCGATGCGCGCCGCCGAACTGATGGTCAAGGAAGCGGTACGCAAGTACGAAGCGGGCCTGGACTGCGGCGCCGAGGCCAACATGGCCAAGATGCTGGCAGCGGACGCGTCCTGGGAAGCGGCCAACGCCTGCGTGCAGACCTTCGGCGGCTTCGGCTTTGCGGAGGAATATGACGTCGAGCGCAAATTCCGCGAGACGCGATTGTATCAGGTGGCGCCGATCTCGACCAATCTGATCCTGTCGTATGTGGCCGAGCACGTGCTCGGCATGCCGCGTTCTTACTGACGCGACTACGGTCTGCTCGGTAACTTGCCACGCGCGCGGTTCACCTCTCCCCTGCGGGGAGAGGTCGGATTGCGCAGCAATCCGGGTGAGGGGGCTGGGTGTCATCGATAGGCCTGTGCCCCCTCACCCGCCCGGCTTCGCCGGTCGACTTCTCCCCGGTGGGGAGAGGTGACAGCGCGTCATTGCTCGTTTGTGAATGAATTCGGAGACTACCATGCTGCCGCTTGAAGGCCTGACCGTCATCGCCGTCGAACAGGCGGTGGCCGCACCATTCTGCAGTTCGCGGCTGGCGGACGCCGGCGCGCATGTCATCAAGATCGAGCGGCCGGAAGGCGATTTCGCGCGCGGCTATGATCATGCCGCTAAGGGCCAGAGCAGCTATTTCGTCTGGCTCAACCGCGGCAAGGATTCCGTGGCGATCGACCTCTCCACGCCGGAAGGCCGCCGTTCGCTCGAAGAACTGATCGCCACCGCCGACGTGTTTCTACAGAATTTGAAGCCCGGCTCGATGGACAAGCTCGGCTTCACGCTCGAGCGTTTGCGAAAAGACTATCCGCGACTGATCTGCTGCACCATTACCGGCTATGGCGACACCGGTCCTTACGCGCATCGCAAGGCCTATGATCTCCTGATCCAGGCCGAGAGTGGCCTTGCCTCGATCACCGGAGGTCCGGACGGCCCGTCACGCGTCGGCGTCTCGATCGTCGACGTCGCTACCGGCGCCGCCGCGCATGCTTCCATTCTCGAGGCGCTGATCGGCCGCTCGGTGTCCGGCCAGGGCGCCGACATCCGCATCTCGATGTTCGACGTGATGGCCGACTGGCTCACGGTGCCGCTGCTCAATGCCGAAGCCGGCAACCCGCCGAAGCGGATGGGGCTCGCACATCCCTCGATCGCGCCCTATGGCGTGTTTCGCTCGCAGGACGGTAAGGACATTCTGATCTCGATCCAGAGCGAGCGCGAATGGAAGACGCTGTGCGCAAAAGTGCTAGGCGATGCCTCACTGGCCAGCGATTCGCGGCTGGTCAACGGCGTCGAGCGCGTGCGCAACCGCGCCTTCACCGATCAGACTGTCTCGGACATTTTCGCATCGCTGAGCCGCGACGCGCTGCTGCAGCGTTTGACCGAAGCCGACATCGCCTTTGCCGAAGTCAACGAGATGGCCGACCTCGCGAACCATCCGCATCTGCGCCGCATCACCGTGGCGACGCCGAATGGCGACGTCGCCTACCCCGCGCCGGCCGCGATCTTCGTCGACGCGCCTCGCACCTACGGCGCGGTGCCCGGCATCGGCGAAATACAGAAATAGGAAGCGGACATGACCGACGCCCTCGATCTAGATCACCTTCGCACCTGGATCGGCCGCACCGACGAGGCCAGCGATGTCGTCACGGCCCAACTCGTCAAGGGCCTGCGCGCGACGCTGTTTCTCGACATCGGCACGCCCGCCCCCGGCGATGCCGCGCCCTACACCACGCATTGGTGCCTGGCGCAGCCGGTGGCGCCCGCTGACAAGTTAGGCGAAGACGGCCACCCCGCCCGCGGCGGCTTCCTGCCGCCGGTGCCGCTGCCGCGGCGGATGTGGGCCGGCGGCCAGCTGGAATTTCTGGACACGCTGCTCGTCGGCGACGCCGTGACGCGGACGTCGAAAATCCTCGACGTCACGCTGAAGACCGGCTCGACCGGCGCGCTGTGCTTCGTCTCCGTCGAGCACCTCATCACCACGCCGCGCGGCCTCGCGATCCGCGAGCGCCAGGACATCGTCTACCGCGACGCGCCGACCAGCATGGCGCCACCTGCCCCGGCGCCAAAGGAAGTGCCGGCCGCGCAGCACAGCGAGACGCATTACGCCGATCCCGTGCTGCTGTTCCGCTATTCCGCGCTGACCTTCAACGGCCACCGGATCCATTACGACCGCGACTACGTCACCAAGGTCGAATTTTACCCCGGCCTGGTGTTCCATGGCCCGATGCAGGCGGCGCTGCTGGTCGAACTGGCGGCGAAGCTGCACGGCGGCAAGGCGCCCGCCAAATTCAGCTACCGCGGCGTGCAGCCGCTGTTCGACGGCGCGGAATTCTCGGTGAATGCCAACAAGACCGATATCGGCTATGAGCTCTGGACCGCCAACGACAAGGGGGCGCCGACAATGAAGGCGACAGCGACATGGTGATTGCGCGCATACTCATCATCGCGCTGGCGCTGAGCGCCTCGTCGGCGCAGGCCGCCGACGAATTGATGGGCGCCTGGCAACGCGGCGATGGCATCGCCCGCGTCAAAGTCGCGCCATGCGGCAAGGTCATCTGCATGACCAATATCTATATCCGTCCCGACGTCACCGACGAGAAGGTCGGCGAACGTATCGAGTTCGACGTGAAGTCGTCCGGCGCGGACCTGGCCGGCACAGTGCTCGATCCCAAGACCGGCAAGAGCTATTCGGCCACCATCGTGGTCGATGGCGACCGCATGTCGACCCGGGGCTGTATCCTCGGTGGCGTGATCTGCAAGAGCACCGAGTGGACCCGTCTTCGCTGACGTCGCGTATCAAACTTCCGCCAGAGAAGGATCGCCCGTGACTGCCAAGAAAACGACGACAACACGCACCAATACCGTCAAGAGCGTCACACTCGACCTGCTCCGAGCATTCGGCATCACAAAAGTGTTCGGCAATCCCGGCTCGACCGAACTGCCGTTCCTATCGGACTGGCCGGACGACATCGACTACGTGCTCGGCCTGCAGGAAGCCTCGGTGATCGGCATGGCCGACGGCTACGCGCAGGCGACGCGCAATGCGTCCTTCGTCAATCTGCATTCCGCCGCCGGCGTCGGCCACGGGCTCGGCAACATCTATACCGCGCATCGCAACCAGACGCCGATGGTGATCACCGCCGGCCAGCAGGCGCGCAGCATCCTGCCGCTGCAGGCGTTTCTCTATGCCGAGCGCGCCTCGGAATTTCCTCGGCCCTACGTCAAGTTCAGCGTCGAGCCGGCGCGGGCCGAAGACGTGCCGGCCGCGATCGCGCGGGCCTATTATGTCGCGATGCAGCCACCCTGCGGGCCGACCTTCGTGTCGGTGCCGATCGACGACTGGACCCATCCGGCGCAATCGATCGCAGCTCGGCAGATTAGCCGCGAATTGGGCCCCGATCCCGTCGCCATGCAGGAGCTGGTCGCAGCACTCGGCAAGGCGAAGAAGCCGGCGCTGATCGTCGGCCCCGCGGTCGATCGCGCGCAGGCGGTCGCGTTGATGGTGGAAGTCGCGGAGAAAACGAAAGCCGCGGTGTGGGTCAGCCCGTTCTCGATGCGCTGCAGCTTTCCGGAACGGCATCCGCAATTCGCCGGCTTCCTGCACGCCTCGCCGGCGCAACTGTCCGACGCGTTGCGCGAGCACGATCTGGTCGTGGTGATCGGCGCGCCGGTCTTCACCTTCCATGTCGAAGGTCACGCGCCAATCTTCGACGGCGACACCACGATCTTCCAGATCACCGACGACGCCACCTCCGCCGCCGTGATGCCGGTCGGCTCCAGCATCATCGCCACCATGAAGCCGGCGCTGACGATGCTGCTCGACCTGTTGCCGGCTACCAAGCGCGTCGCCGCGCCGGGTCGTATCCTGCCGCCGCCGCCTGCCGCGGCCGATCCGATCCCGGCCGACTTTCTGCTGCATACGCTGGCGCAGGCGATGCCGAGCGATGCGCTGTTGGTCGAGGAAGCGCCGTCGCATCGCCCGGCGATGCAGAAATTCATGCCGATGCGCGGCGCCAATTCGTTTTACACGATGGCGTCCGGCGGCCTCGGCCATTCGCTGCCGGCCTCGGTCGGCATGGCACTGGCGCACCCCGACCGCCGCACGGTCTGCCTGATCGGCGACGGCTCGGCGATGTATTCGATCCAGGCGCTGTGGACAGCCGCCCAACGCAAATTGCCGTTGACCATCGTGGTCATCAACAATGCAGGCTACGGTGCGATGCGCTCGTTCAGCCAGGTGATGCAGGTGCGCAATGTTCCCGGGCTCGATCTGCCGGGCATCGACTTCATCAAGATTGCGCAGGGCTTGGGCTGCGATGCCGTCCGCGTGAGCAAGGCGGCCGATCTGGCGCCGGCGCTGACGCGAAGCCTGCAGC
Organism: Tardiphaga sp. vice154; assembly: GCF_007018645.1. Taxonomy (NCBI): domain Bacteria; kingdom Pseudomonadati; phylum Pseudomonadota; class Alphaproteobacteria; order Hyphomicrobiales; family Nitrobacteraceae; genus Tardiphaga; species Tardiphaga sp. vice154. The sequence goes on along the minus strand of NZ_CP041399.1, from coordinate 1,739,930 downwards.
ATGTGGGCGTCAGCCTTGTCGAAGTCATCGTCGATTCCGCCGTGCCCATGTTATATGGCAAAAAGCATTGAGGCACTGACTCATGGGATTTTTCGATGACGGAACAGGTCAAGGACACGCCGGCGAAGCCGCATAATTCGCATTGGGGAGTGTTTTCCGGCCAGTGGATCGGCGGCAAGCTCGTCATCAAGCCGCACCCGAACGATCCCGATCCGAATCCGATCCTGCAAAATTTTCCCGAGGCGCTCAGCCACAAGGCCCGCATAGCCAAGCCGATGGTCCGCCGCGGCTGGCTGGAGAACGGTCCGGGCAAGGACGCCCGCCGCGGCCGCGACGAATTCGTCGAGATGGAATGGGACGAGGTTCAGGACCTGCTCGCCGCCGAGCTGAAGCGCGTTCAGGACAAGCACGGCGCCAAGGCGGTGTTCGGCGGATCCTATGGCTGGTCGAGCGCCGGGCGCTTCCATCACGCGCAGAGCCAGCTGCACCGTTTCCTTAACGCCGCGCTGGGCGGCTATGTGCGCTCGATCAATTCCTATTCGGCCGGCGCCTCGATGGTGATCCTGCCGCACATTCTCGGCAATTACGACGACGTGTCGCGCCGGAACGTCGCCTGGGCCGACATCGTCGACTACACCGACGTCATCCTCGCCTTCGGCGGCATGAACACCAAGAATTCGCGCGTCGCCGCCGGCGGCATCAGCCGCCACACCGAGCACGGCGACATGATCGCGGCCTCCAGGCGCGGCTGCGAACTGGTGCTGATCGGCCCGTTGAAGACCGACCTGCCCGACGAGGTGAACAACGAGTGGGTGCAGATCAGGCCCGGCACCGACACCGCGATGATGCTGGCGCTGGCGCATACCATCGTGATGGACGACGCGCATGACCGCGCGTTTCTCGCCAGCCACTGCCACGGCTGGGAGACATTCGAAGACTATCTGATGGGCCGCAGCGACAGCCAGCCGAAGAACGCCGACTGGGCCTCCGACATCACCGGGCTTTCTGCGGAGACGATGCGCGCGATCGCGCGCCGCCTGCCTGGCAAGCGCGTGCTGGTGACCGTCGCGCATTCGCTGCAGCGCGCCGAGCACGGCGAACAGCCGGTGTGGATGGCTTCGGTGCTGGCCGCGTTGCTTGGCCAGCATGGCCTGCCCGGTGGCGGCTTCTCCTATGCGCTGGGCTCGATCGCCAATTACGGCCGCCGCCACAATGCGGTGCCGATCGCCGCGCTGAACCAGCTCAAAAACAACGTCAGCGACTACATTCCGGTGGCGCGCATCTCCGACATGCTGCTCAATCCCGGCCAGCCGTTCGATTACAATGGCGAGCGGCTGACCTATCCCGACATCAAACTTGTGTACTGGGCCGGCGGCAATCCGTTTCACCACCACCAGGACCTCGCGCGGCTGCGCCGGGCCTTTGCCGAGGTTGACACGCTGGTGGTGCACGAGATCGGCTGGACCGCGACCGCGAAACACGCCGATATCGTGCTGCCCTGCACGATGACGCTGGAGCGCGAGGATATCGGCGGCGCGCCGACCGATCCACTGCTGGTGGCAATGCACCGCCTTGCCGTGCCCTTTGGCGAGGCACGCGACGACTACACGATCTTTTCAGGCCTGGCCGAGCGGATGGGCTGCGCCGAAGCGTTTACGGAAGGCCGCAGCACCGAGCAGTGGCTGCGCTTTCTCTACCAGTCGACGCAGGATGGGCTAGCGGGCCTTGGCCTCGAGGCGCCGGATTTCGACACGTTCTGGGAACGCGGCGAGATGATGCTGCCGCAACTGCCGCATGACGGCGGCACCGTGCGCGCCTTCCGTGACGATCCCGCGGGCAAGCCATTGCCGACCCACAGCGGCAAGATAGAAATTGCGTCTGACCGCATCGCCGGCTTCGGCTATGCCGACTGTCCCGGCCATCCCGCCTGGCTGCCGCCGGTCGATGTCGTGACGCCCGCGACGCCGCTGCAACTGGTCGCCAACCAGCCCGCGAGCCGGCTGCACAGCCAGTTCGATTTCGGCGGCCACAGCCTGGCCGAAAAGCGCCGCGGCCGCGAAGTCGCGCGCATGCATCCGTTGGACGCCGCCGCGCGCGGATTGGCGGACGGCGATATCGCCAGACTGTTCAACAGCCGCGGCGCCTGCCTCGCCGCGATCGCCGTCACCGAGGATGTCATGCAGGGCGTGATCCAGCTGCCGACCGGCGCCTGGTACGATCCGCAGGATGCCCATGAGGACAATCCGCTCTGCGTGCACGGCAATCCCAACGTGCTGACGCGAGATGTCGGCACGTCCTCGCTGGCACAGGGCTGCTGCGGACAGTTGACGACGGTGGAGGTGGAGAAATTCACCGGCAACCTGCCGCCGATCCAGGCATTCGATCCGCCGGTGGCGGTCAAGCGCACGCCGCCAAGGCTGGAAGCGGCGGAGTAGCGAGCGCGCGCCTTCTTTCTTCCTTCTCCCCTAGTGGGAGAAGGTGGCGCTGACGAAGTCAGCGTCGGATGAGGGGGCTGCAGAGCGCAACACTACCCCTCACCCGTCTCGACCGCTCCGCGGTCGATCCACCCTCTCCCACAAGGGGAGAGGGAAGAAAGTCAGCGGCTCCGCAACTAAACTCACTTCCCGCCGAATTCTTCCCGCATTTTCGCCTGGATCTTGGCCATGCCGCCGATCCAGCGGTCGTAATTCTCGGTCTTCTTGCGCATGTAATCGAGCACCTGGCGGTGCGGCAGGATCAGGAAGGTCTCGGCCTCGATGCCGGCCAGGGCGTCGGCCGCAACCTGCTGCGGCGTGAGATCGCCGTCGCCGGATTGCGGGCCCTTCGGGATCGACTTCAGCATGTTAGTGTCCACGCCCTGCGGACACAGGATCGAGACCTTGATGCCGTGCGCGCGGTGCGAGATCGCGAGGTTCTCGGCAAAGCCGACCGCGGCGTGCTTGGTGGTCGAATAGGCCGGGCTGCCGACCTGCGACAGCAGGCCCGCGGCGGAAATCGTGTTGAGGAAATAACCGCCGCCGCGCGCTTGCATCAATGGAACAAGGTGCCGCGCGGCATAGACATGGGCCATCACATGGATCGCCCAGCTCTTTTGCCACGGCTCGTCGGACGTGCCGCCGGCATTGACCGTCAGCGGATCGAAGCCGCCGCCGATCCCGGCATTCGAGCAGAACAGCGCGATCGGGCCGAACTGCCGTTCGGTTTCCGTGATGACATGAAGAATATCCGCCTCACGGCCGACGTCGCAGGTGAAGGCCACGCCATCGACGGAAGCAGCCACCGCGCGGGCCCGCTCGCCGTCGAGATCGACCACCACCACTTTCGCGGCACCGGCCTCGTGAAACGCCTCGCACAAGGCCTGGCCGATGCCATTGCCGCCTCCGGTGACGACGACGACGTTACCAGCGACCTGCATGCGTAACTCCCTGATTTGATACTTTTGTTCATAGCGTGGGCAAGCTTCTTGATGCGGAGCGTAACGAAGCGTGCCCAGCATTGCCAGCTTTGCGGTCGGCACGGCGCCATCGCGCCTTTGCCTGGCCTGCGGCCAGGTCAGGCAGAATTGCTCATCACCACATCGAGCACCGCAGTGTAGTGGCAGGCCGCGCCCATCAGCACGAAAGCGTGCCAGATCGCGTTCTGGAAACGCAGCCGCTGCCAGGCATGGAAGATCACCCCGAGCGTATAGAGCATTCCGCCGATGCCGATCAGCCAGACCGCCAGGGGCGGCAATGGCGTGAACACCGAATCATAGGCCACCACCCCGCTCCATCCCATCGCGAGAAAGAGGCCGACCGCGACGCGGTCGAACCGTCCGGGATATTTCAGCTTGATGAAAATGCCGGCGATCGCCACCGACCAGACGCCGGCCAGCAACGCTGCGGCGAGCCTGGTGTCCTGCATCTGCGCAAAGAACGGCGTATAGGTGGCGGCGATCAGCAGATAGATCGCCGAGTGATCGAACCGGCGCAATTGCCATTTGCGGGGGCTCACCGGCCAAATATTGTAGGCCGCGGAAAAACACAGCATGGCGAGCAGGCCGGCTGCATAGACCGACGCGGTGACGACCTCAAAGGTCGATGCGAACATGGCGGCAACCACGATCAGCGCTGTCGCCGCGATCAGGCCGAAGGAGACGCCGATGCCATGAACGATGCCATCGGCGATCAGTTCAGCCCGGTCGTAATTCCAGCGGATCGCACCGGCGACGATGTGGGCGGTGTCCGTGGTGAGCTGCTTGAGTGTGAAAATAGCCATGAAAGTTCTGTCCGGCGCAGTGGTGGCGTGCCCCAAGCCCAGTGACTTCGCTGTCAGGTCAGCGATAAATCATGGGCCGGCGCGGGTCAACGATACGCCGGCGACAAGGTTGCGATGCAATATCGATATGCTTGATTTGAGCCGGGCAATCGCCACTTTCAGAGCAGCCGCTTGTCTCTTTTGTGCTCTTTTCGTGAGACCTCCCGTTCATGGCCCGCCTGTCCGAACTCGTCGAAGAAGCCCGGCTGTCCGCCCGGGCGCTGAAAGATTGTGGCGACGGCCTGTTCAATCCGACGGTGCGGCTGGGGGTCACCGGCCTGTCACGCGCCGGCAAGACGGTGTTCATTACCGCGCTGGTGCATGGCCTGACCCGCGGCGGGCGTTTCCCGGTGTTCGAATCGCTGGCCACCGGCCGGATCGCCCGTGCCCGCCTCGCCCCGCAGCCCGACGACGACGTGCCGCGCTTTGCCTATGAGGAACATCTGCGCACCCTGGTGGAGGAACGGCGTTGGCCGAACTCCACGGTGGACATCAGCGAACTCCGCCTCGTCATCGACTACCAGCGCAGCAATGGCGCCGAACGCACGCTGACGCTGGACATCGTGGACTATCCCGGCGAGTGGCTGCTCGACCTGCCGCTGCTGAACAAGACCTTCGAGGAATGGTCGGCGGAAAGCCTGTTGCTGGCGCGCGCCGGGCCTCGTGCCGAATTGGCCCGTGACTTCTTGGCGCATCTCGCGACGCTCGACCCGAACGCGCCGGAGAACGAGCAGACGACGCTGATTGCCGCAAAGCTCTTCACCGACTATCTGAGCGCCTGCCGCGACGACCGCTTCGCCATGAGCCTGCTGCCACCCGGCCGCTTCCTGATGCCCGGCAATCTTGCCGGCTCGCCGGCGCTGACCTTCGCGCCGCTCGATGTGACGGAAGGCGGCGCGCCGGATGGCTCGCTGTGGGCGATGATGCGACGGCGCTTTGAGGCCTACAAGGACGTGGTCGTGCGGCCGTTCTTCCGCGATCATTTCTCGCGGCTGGACCGCCAGATCGTGCTGGTCGATGCACTGTCGGCGTTCAACGCCGGGCCCGAGGCGCTGCACGATCTGGAAGCCGCCATGGCCGGCATCCTCGACTGCTTCCGCATCGGCCGCAGCACCATTTTCTCCTCCCTGTTCCGGCCGCGGGTCGATCGCATCCTGTTCGCGGCCACCAAGGCCGATCATTTGCACCATCTCAGCCACGACCGGCTGGAAGAGGTACTGCGGCGAACCGTCGGCCAGGCGGTGGCGCGCTCCGAACTGGCCGGCGCCGCGGTCGATGTGGTGGCGCTCGCCGCCGTGCGCGCGACCAAGGAAGCGCTGGTGCAGCGCGGGCGCGACAAGCTGCCCTCGATCATCGGCACGCCGGCGAAAGGCGAACTCGCCAATGGTGAGGCATTCGACGGCGAGACCGAGGTAGCGACCTTTCCGGGCGACCTGCCGGCGAACCTTGACGGGCTATTCGAGGGCGGCGCCTTCAGGGGTCTCTCTACCGACGCTCCGGACAAGGCCGATTATCGCTTCCTGCGCTTCCGGCCGCCCAGGTTGGTGCGCAACGGCGCCGAGGAGCCGGCGCTGCCTCACATCCGCCTCGACCGCGCGCTCCAGTTCCTGATCGGAGACAGGCTGAAATGACCGAACGTTCGACCAGGCGGCCGGCCACCTTCCGGCTCGATGATTCCCGCATCACGCTGATGGATGCCGACGACGATGCCGGCCGCCTCGGACGCGGCAGCATCCGGATCACGCCGGAAGCCGATCCGATGGCCATGCCCATGGTGATCGAAACCCCGCTGCCGCTCCGAAGTGGCTTTCGCTGGGGCACCTTGTTCTGGAGCGCGCTCGGCGGGCTGGTGCTGCTGGGCGCCGGCCTCGGCGTCACCCATCTGGTACAGGACCTGTTTGCGATCAATGACGGCCTCGGCTTTCTCGGCGTCGGCCTCGCCGCGCTCGTGACGCTGGCGCTCTGCGTCATCATCGTCCGCGAAGCGATCAGCCTGTCGCGGCTGGCGACGATCGAGAAACTGCATGCCCGCGCACTCGCCACCATCATCAGCGACGACCGCGCCGAGAGCCGCGTCATCGTGCAGGATTTGTTGAAGATCGCGCATGGCAATCCGCAACTGGCGCGGGCCCGCGCCGCGCTGCAGAACCACACCGACGACATCATCGACGGCGCCGACATGATCAAGCTCGCCGAGCGCGAGTTGATGTCACCGCTGGACATCGAAGCACGGCGGCTGGTGTCGGTCGCCGCGCAGCGCGTCTCGGTCGTCACCGCGATCAGCCCGCGCGCGCTGATCGATGTGCTGTTCGTGTTCGCCGCCGCCTTGCGGCTGGTGCGGCAGTTGGCGCGGCTCTATGGCGGGAGGCCCGGCACGCTCGGCATGATCCGGCTGATGCGCCACACCCTCTCGCACCTCGCCATCACTGGCGGCATGGCGGCCAGCGACAGCATGATCCAGCAGATACTCGGCCATGGCATCGCCGCGAAACTCTCGCAGCGGCTCGGCGAAGGCGTGCTGAACGGGTTGCTGACGGCGCGTCTGGGGCTGGCGGCGATCGACGTGACACGGCCGCTGCCGTTCACGGCGTTGCCGCGCCCGGCGCTGGCGGATCTCGCAAAGGACCTGCTGCGCAAGAAGGACGAAGAGATGCTTTGAAGCCACGACGCGCTTCTTCCTTCCTTCTCCCCTTGTGGGAGAAGGTGGCGCGGACGAAGTCCGCGTCGGATGAGGGGGAGCAATGAAGCGCGGAGCGTGCCGCGCGCCCTCACCCGTCTCGAACTGCTTCGCAGTTCGATCCACCCTCTCCCACAAGGGGAGAGGGAAGAAAGAGTGCCGCTTCAGCGCGATGCGACTTGATAGTTCGGTGAAATCCCCATCGCCAGATTCGGCCAGCGATAGAACGGCGTGCCCGGCGCAGGATTGAGTTCGGGCGTCCAGCCGGTCAGCTTCTCGATGCGGTAGGTCTTCATCGCCACGTCGCGGAACATCGTCTCGACGGTCGCCAGCGGCGCCAGCACCGCCGGGGTCGATGCCAGCAGCGAACGATCGTCGTCGGTGACCTGTGCGATGTAGAGGCCAGCATGATCCCTGATCACCGCCACACCGGGATCGCGGAAGCCGAGGAAACGGGCGCGCTGGTTGATCTGGATCACCGGTACGCGGTCTTTCAAATGCCAGCGCAGCATCGCATAGGTCCGGTAGTCCGTCGTCGCGATCCATGTCGCGCCCGATGTCTGCATCTCGGCCACCGCGCGGTCGGCCAGCGCGGCATAGCCGGCCTCGCCGCCAATCGGGTCGTTCTTGCCGATCAGATTCCACGGGCTCGCTACGCAATACAGAAACACCAGCACGACCAGCGGAATGCCGGAGGCGATGGCGCCGTAGGTCCAGGCGACGCCGGACTTCAGCATGCCCGGTGAGAATTGCCCGCGACCAATCATCGAGACGTTGATCGCCGCGGCCGCGAAGGCGGGCGGCCACAGGAACATCGGCCAGGTGTCGCCGACCCGCAGCGTCAGCGACTTCCACAGGAAGTAGCCGAACGGCACCAGCACGGCGGTTGAGAGCAGGATCGCCACCGGTTCGCGGCGGGAATATCCGCGCCAGGCGGTGAGCACGATCGCCGAGAGCACGACCGGAAGAACGATCAGCCCGACCTGGCCGAATTGCAAGCCGAGGAAATCGCCGACCGTGCGCAGCGAAATTTCATTGTTGGTGGTGGCGCGGATGAACTGGAACTTGAACGAGGCCCAGTCGTGCCCGGCATTCCAGATCAGCACCGGCGACGACACCGCAAAGGCAATCAGCACCGCCAGCCACGGATACGGGCTGCGCAGCCAGCGCCCGCGCCAGGCCGGTACCAGCATGAAAGCGAGGATGGCGGGCACCAGCATCACCACCGTCAGCTTCGACAGCAGCGCCAGCCCGGCGAACAGGCCCGCCGCCAGCCACCAGCTGTTATCGTCGCTCTCGACCAGCCGCACCAGCGACCAGATCATCGCCATCGCGAACGGGATCATCGCGACGTCCGGCGCGACCTTGGCGGTCAGGAGCCCGTAATATAGCGCTGCCTCCGGCAGCAGCACCGCCACCAGCATCGCGCGCAAATCCTGCGTCACCCGCCGCACGATGTCGGCGAGCAGGCCTTGCGTTACCAGCATGCCGACGATGCCCATGAAGCGGACGCCGAGACCGGTATCGCCGAAGATCGCCGTGCCCGCCCGAATGAACCAGGCGATCATCGGCGGATGGTCAAGGAACGACAGCACGCTCTCCTTCGACCAGGTCCAGTAATAGGCCTCGTCGGTGCGCAATTCGAACAGGCCGGCATAGACCAGCCGCATCGCGGTCAAGGCGAGCAGCAGAGCGCCGATTACCCAGAGGGCGTTGCGTGGCACGTTGCGTTCGAGCGTCAAAGGGCGGTTCGATATCGTCATCGCCGAGCTTTTGGGCGGCGCCATGCCCGCTGTCAACGTGTTGACAATGCTGGCGCAAAGCGCCGCCGACGGGCATGGTGCCCGGACCGGCCGCCCGGCTACGCCTGCCACGGATCCCATGACCGACCTCAGTGCACCGCAGCCGGTTTCCTCGCTCCGCGGCCTCGGCCTGCGGCAGCTCCGGCTCGCGTGCGGACTCGTGCTGTTCGCCTATCTGGTCAGCCACTTCCTCAATCACGCACTCGGCAACGTCTCGCTAGCTGCGATGGGCGCCGGCATCGACTGGCACATGGCGTTCTGGCAATTCAGGCCGATTGCCTATCTGTTCTATTCGGCGGCGGCTATCCATGCCGGGCTGGGCATCTGGGCGCTGTATGAGCGGCGGCAATTCCACCGCAAGGCGATCGAGCCGCTGCAATTGCTGCTCGGCCTCAGCATTCCCGCGCTCATCATCGGCCATGTCGTCGGGATGCGGCTGAGCCACGTGTTGTACGGACAGGAGCGCGGCTACGAGCAGGTCTTTTATGGCTATTGGGTGCTGGTGCCGTACCGGATGTGGCTGATCTACGCGACCATGCTGATCGCCTGGGTGCATGGCTGCATCGGGCTGTATTTCTGGCTGCGCATCAAACCGTTTTTTAGGCGCGCCGCGCCGTGGCTGCTGGCCGCCGCCGTGCTGCTGCCGACGCTGGCGATGCTCGGCCTGTATCAGGGCGGCCGCACGGTCGTGCAGCAAAGTACGTCGCCCGAATGGCAGCAGGCCAACCTGTCGCCGAAGCAGGTCGGTACCGCCGCCGAGAACGCGGCGCTGTCCGATATCAGCGACACGGCGCTGACGATCTATCTCGGCCTGCTCGGGCTGGCGCTGGCCGCGCGCGCCTTCCGCATTATCGCCGAACGCCGCACCGGCCTGATCCGGCTGTCCTATGGCGATGGCCGAACTGTCCGCGTGCCCCGTGGACTGAGCGTGCTGGAAGCCAGCCTGCGTTACCGCGTGCCGCATGCCAGCGTCTGCGGCGGCCGCGCCCGCTGCTCGACCTGCCGCATCCGCGTGATCGGCGATACCAGCGCGCTACCCGCTCCATCGCCGCGCGAGGCCTTCATCCTCGGCCGCATCGGCGCCGCCGCCGACCCGGCGATTCGGCTGGCCTGCCAGTTGCGCCCGAACACCGACCTCGACTTCCTGCAATTGCTGGCGCCCCACGCGATGTCATCCCACGCGCATGCGGCACGTCCGCAGCGCGTCGGCCAGGAGCGTTATCTCGTCAGCATGTTCATCGACATGCGCGGCTCGACGAAACTGGCCGAACACCGGCTGCCGTTCGATACCGTGTTCATCGTCAACCGCTTTCTCGCGGCGGTATCGCAGGCGGTGAGCGATTGCGGCGGCGAGCCGAACCAGTTCGTCGGCGACGGCGAACTGGCGCTGTTCGGCCTCGCCTGCGATCCGCCGACCGCCTCGCGCCAGGCGCTGCGCGCGGCGGCGATGATCGCGACCAATATCGAAGAGCTGAACGAGGCCATGAAGCACGACCTGCCGGACCCGATCCGCTTCGGCATCGGCATTCACGGCGGCGAAGTCATCATCGGCGACATCGGCTATCGCGACCATATGGTGTTCACCGCGCTCGGCGACTCCGTGAACGTCGCGGCAAGGCTGCAGGACCTCACCAAGAACCTCGGCTGCGAGCTCATGGTATCGCAGGACGTCTGCGCGATGGCCGGCCTGCAGGCCAGCGACCTTCCCGCCGCGCAGCAGGTCGCCATCCGCGGCCGGATCGAGCCGATGCTGGTGCAGGCGATGGCCGACGCACGACAGCCCGCCGCATTGGTCACAGACACGGCGGCAGCTGCCTGACACGCATCGCCCGAGCGAGCGCCACAACCTTTCGCAACCGCGAAGGTTTATGCCGCACTGCGTGCGAAGTGCTTTCAGGCGCGTCAAAACGCCTCAAAACTGGGCTAAATCGCTAAAAAAGCGAAAATACCGGCGTGTTTCGTCGATTTTTGCACGTCGTTTCCGCTATCACACTTGGCAGGGAGCAGTTATCGTGCGCATGTCGGATATGCCGGTTTGCGGGGACCGACAATTCGTTATTTTTTTTATCCCGCGGAGACGACGTGATGGCTAAAGGTACTGTGAAGTGGTTCAACGCCACCAAGGGCTTCGGTTTTATCCAGCCCAGCAATGGCGGCAAGGACGTGTTCGTTCATATTTCGGCAGTCGAGAAGGCTGGTCTTTCTTCGCTGAACGAAGGGCAGACCGTTGAATACGAGGAAGTCGCGAACCGCGGCAAGACCTCGGCTGAAAACCTCAAGGTTTGATGCGACGGCGTGATCCGGATCGCTCCCTCGATTAATCCAGGCCAGTCTCCGAGAAGATCACGTTTCAACAACTTAGAGCGCATTCGGCAAGAGCGGTTACCCCAAAGGTTTCCTCTCTTGCACGCAATGAGGTTCTCGCAGGTCCACGCAGGTTGCGCTAATTCGATCCGCGGGGTGCGCTCTACCCTAATTTGAAGTCCACGCGTCTGCTTCGGCAGCGCGTCGGCGCTCAGCGCCCCTCCTCTCCTAGTTTTCCTTGACCCATTGATCTGCCGGCTTGACGTCGGGCGCCTGCGCGTAACCGCGCGTCCACAGGTCGACCACCCATTCGCCACGCGTCGCGCGGTCCAGCAGCACGGCGGTGTTGTGCGGGGTCTGCAGCGCCAGCGGGTTGCCGCGGTAGCGCGGATTTCCCACGTCATGATGCTTCAGCAGGCCCCAGTCCTGCAGGATCAAGAGCAGGCTGGTCACGTTGCGCGTGGTGTCCCAACAATCGAAATTATGCTTGTCGTCGAAATAGCGGATGTCCGCATTGGCGATGCGCTTGTCGGTGCCGATCACCGGCCCGACGCGGCGATCGAACCAGATCACCGCTTTCTGCACAGCCGCGCGCTCCGCCACGGCCGACGCTTTGCCAGTGGCCATGATCTTGGTCAGCGCCGCTTTGTCGCCGGGGCCGAAATCCAGGATATGGCGGCGTCGGCAGACGAAGCCATAGCAGACCGTCATCGAATCCGCCGACGGCGGATAGATCGACACCGAGGTGTAGAGTTCGCTGATCCCCGGGCTCAGTTCGACCGCGCGCGCGGCCGGGGTGCCGCCAAGCGTTGCAGCGATCGCCAACATGCACGCAGCCAGGGCGCTGCGCCTTCCCAGAACCGATACTCGCATGATCGACAGCTTCCAACGTGATGAGTGGAGCTGAAACTAACGCAGCGCCCGATCCCTGCCAAGCGGCGGCCGGCCGCCGCGTTTTGCGCACGGCAGCCCGCCGCGTCCGCATGTTGCATCGTTGCAGCGAGATGGTTCAAATGCGCCGCCAAATTCGATCTTGCCTCAGAAGCGAACGAATTCCGGTGGACGGCAATCACAATAATCTTCGGGAGTGAGACATGGACGACGGTATCTTCGCGGGCCTCAAGGTTCTGGATTGCGCGAGCTTCATTGCCGCGCCGGCCGCGGCCACCGTGCTGTCCGATTTCGGCGCCGACGTCATCAAGATCGAGCCGCCCGGCGCCGGCGATCCCTACCGCAACCTGCCCAACCTGCCCGGCTATCCCAAGAGCGAGCACAACTACGCGTGGATGATGGAGAGCCGCAACAAGAAGAGCCTGGCACTCGACCTCGCGAAACCCGAAGGACAGGCCGTGCTCTACAAACTCGTCGCCGAGGCCGACGTGTTCATCACCAACTTTCCGCCGCCGGTGCGGGCGCGCCTGAAGATGGCCTATGCCGACCTTTCGCCGCTCAACGAGCGGCTGGTCTATGCCTGCTTCACCGGCTACGGCGACCTTGGCGCGGAGGCGAACAAGCCGGGTTTCGACTCCACGGCGTGGTGGGCCCGCTCCGGCCTGATGGACCTGGTTCGCGCCGACGACGACACCACACCGGCGCGCTCGGTCGCGGGAATGGGCGACCACCCCTGCGCGATGGCATTGTTCGGCGCCATCGCCATGGCGCTGTACAAGCGCGAGCGGACCGGGAAGGGAAGCCAGGTCAAATCCAACCTGATGGCCAACGGCGTGTGGTCCTCCAGCGTGCTGGCGCAAGCCAAGCTGGTCGGCGCGACATTCGAAAAGCGCCGGCCGCGCGAGCGCGCGCTGAACGCCGTTACCAACCACTACAAATGCCGCGACGGCCGCTGGATCATGCTGTCGCTGCTCAACGAGGAGAAGCAGTGGCCGGTGCTGACGCGCGCGCTCGGACGCGACGACCTGACCAACGATCCTCGCTTTGCCACCAAGCCGGATCGCCACGCGCGCTCGCTCGAACTCATCGCAGTGCTGGACGAGGTGTTTGCGACGCGCGACTGGCCGGACTGGCGCGCGCGGCTCGACGGCCAGGGACTGATCTTCGGCGTCGTCGGCATTCTCGACGACATTCCGGACGATCAGCAGATGAAGGACAACGACGTGCTGATCCCGTTCGAGGATTCCAGCCTGATGACCATCAACAGTCCGATCTGGGTCGAAGGCAGTGCCAAGAAGAAACCGCGGATGCCGCCCTCGGTCGGCCAGCACAGCGACGAGATCCTGCGCAGCGCAGGCTTCGATGATGCCGCGATCGCCGCCTTGCGAGCGACGGGTACGGTGGGCTGATAGGTTCACCTGCTGCACGGGCGTCGATTATACGTCGCGTTCGCCAAAGAGTTTCAGATCGTTCCAAATCACCGCCGATTCGGCGGTGATTTTCGTTTGTGAAACCGTTTGTGCCGGTCCGCGTAGCTGCTGAAGACAACGCGACAGCGCTTCGCTGCAAAACTCGATCAGTCCGCTCGCGAATTCTCGCCGGCGTTTTGAAGTACAAATGGAGACAATCAAATGTCCAAGCGTATTGCCCTGCTCTCTTTCGCCGCCTTCAGCACGCTGATGATTTCCGCGAGCTTCCTGCAGCCCGCAACCGCCAAGATGATGAAAGGCGAGAATACCGTGATGGTCGGCGGCGCGCCGATGTACCCGTCGAAGAACATCATCGAGAACGCCGTCAACTCCAAGGATCACACCACGCTGGTCGCAGCCGTGAAGGCCGCGGGCCTCGTCGACACTCTGGCGGGTCCGGGTCCGTTCACCGTGTTCGCGCCGACCAACGCCGCGTTCAACAAGCTGCCCAAGGGCACCGTCGCTACACTGGTGAAGCCTGAAAACAGGGCGACGCTCACCAAGATCCTGACCTACCATGTCGTCGCCGGCAAGATGAACGCAGCCGACCTCACCGACGGCAAGAAGCTAACCACCGTCGAAGGCGAGCAGCTCACCGTGAAGCGCAGCGGCGGCAAGGTGTTCATCGTCGATGCGAAGGGCGGCATGTCGCGGGTCACCATTGCCGACGTCAACCAGTCGAACGGCGTGATCCATGTCGTCAACACCGTGCTGATGCCTGGCTAAGAGGTTCCTGAATTCTTTGACTTCAAGAGTGTCCCCGGAGAGATCCGGGGACGCTTTTTATTGCCGTACTCACAGGAGCGCGAAGGCGCACTTGCGCCGTGTCCCCCCTCCTGATCCTTTCGGTGCCTCTATCGCGCCAGCAGCCAGCCGAACACGGCGAGCGCGACCAGCACCGTGATCGCGATGGCCCAGGTGCTGACGCGAACATCGCCGCTGGTCTGACGTGCGCTTTCGTTGTCGACGATGGCGACGTTACGCTCCTTGGTGTCCTTGTCGGCCTCGTTCATCGCGCGCTCGTTCTACTGGACGAAACACATGCCGAAGCGGGACGCCATGTCGGCGCCGACCGGCTGACACGACAATCCCTCGGCACAATTCCACGCCGCAAAGCTGGCATCATTGTCGATCGGTTGCGGCCGGTAGCACGTCGCGCCCCAGCCATCGAGCATGGCGGTGCCGGCAAGCCCCGTGCTGCGCCGCGCCTGCGGACGATCGGAGAAGCCGCGTGAAAAATCCGGCGCCACGCCGTCGCGCAGCGCGACCAGAATATAGCGGCGGCGCGGCTGATCGCCGTTGAAATGCGGCGACATCGCCACCGTCGCAGGCGACGCCGCGTCACCGCCGGGGAAGTGAAAGCCGCCGATGCCGCGGACCTGATGGCAGCCGCCGCAACCGATGTCGCCGAGCCGCCGGACAAAGCCTGCCGGCGAATGGATGTTCTGCAGCACGACGCCGCGCGAGGCGACCGCCGCCAGTGCCGCCACGATATCGCCGTCGCTGAACACGGCATTGCTGCCGGCGTGGTCGGACTGCATCAGGCCGAATGATGGCTGCAGGCTCGACCGCGCCATGCCGGCCGGGGTCGAGGCCACCGAGCTTGTGGCGAGAAATTCCTCCGGGATGACGACCGTGCCGGCGTCGAAAGCCGCCAGATGATCGGGCGTCAGCAGCCACGTCCTGAACGCGCGGGCGAGGTCGGCGTCGGCCAGCAGCCGCTCGGCGTCGATCTGGTTTTCCATCGCCGCCTCGGCAAAGGCGGCGCCCGGCGCGCCCCGGCGAAACACCTTCTGCAGATAGTGGGTGCGAAATTCGCGGGTGGCCGATCGCGGCGCATGCGCAATCTGCAGATTGATCTCCAGGCGGTCGATATGATCCGGCGTCAACGTCGCCAAAGGCGCGTCCGACGACAGCCAGCGTCGCGCGATCTCCGCGCAATTTTGCGCATCGCCGGGCTGCCTGGCGCGCAGCACCAGGTTCAGCGTCATCGGCAACCGGGACGGCGCGCCCTCGCCGTTCCCCATCAGCCGATAGATCAGCCGGATCTCGCCGCAGGTCTCGGGCGCGACAAAGGCGCGGTCCATGCGATTGACGACGCCGGTCAATACGAAGCGGGTATCGGCCGCGTAGAGTTGCGCTTCGTCGAAGAGCTGGACATCGTACGACGCGCCGACGCCGAGGCTCTCGCCGGGCCGCGTCGCTTTGTGGCGCTCAACATAGCGGGTGAATTCGGCCTCCAGCGCGCGGCGCAGCGGGGCCAGCGCGGGCTGCGCGAACAGCACGTCATTCGTCAGGGGTGGATTGCGCGACGCAGCCAGCATCCGGCCGAGACCAAGGTCCCCATCATCCAGTTTGCGCAATGTGTGCGGATCGGTGATGGCGAGCCCCTGCGCGGGCTCAGCCTGAATGAAATTCGGCACCATTGCGCAGATCAGGACGATGAAAGCGAAGCGATATCGCACGGGCGTTTCCGGATCGTGCCTGCCTCACGCCGGCACGATACCGAAAAGCTAGCCTAAAAACCCCGTCCCCGCATCAGCGCGCGACGACCAGGCCCTTGCTGGTGACGACGACCCAGCGGCCGTCCTGCTTGCGGATCGCATCGATGCGGCCGAGGCCGGGGACCGGATCGCCGGCATAGACCTCGAACACGCCCGAGCGGCCTTCGATGGTGGCGCCGCCATTGCCGACGTCGAGCAGGTTCCAGCCTTCCACCGTCGGCAACCGGGCGACTTCCGGCTTCGGCGCCGGCGTGGGCACCGGTGCCGAAATCGAGCCGGTGACTTCCCTGGCAGGCACGGATGCCACCGGGGACAATACGGGCGCCGGCGCCGGGCGCTGCTTCTCGACGGTCTCGCCGAGCTTGGCGACCGTCTCGCTGAGCTTGGCCACCGTATCGCTCAGCTTGGCGACGGTGTCGTTCTGGCGGGCGATTTTGGCATTGGGCTCGGCCTGGGCTTTCTCGACCCGGTCGAGGCGGTCCGTGGTCTTGCCGATCTGGGCGGCGCTCTGCTTGCCGTTGCGCTCGGTGCTGATCTTCAGCGCGGCGATATCGGCATCGATCCGCATCACCTGCTCCTCCAGCGCGCGGCTGGCGGTGTTGCTGCTATCGTCGCGGCCGAACATCTGGCTGATGCCTGCCGTGGCCAGCGAGCCGCCGATGGCGCCGGTGATCGCAGCCAGCGCAATGACCATCGCCACCGCGGAGATCCGGCGCTGGCGCGGCGCGGCCTCGGCGTGGGTGTCGGGATCGCGGTCGGCTTCCTTGACGAAATCCTCCCAGGTGCGCTCGCGCTGCGGCGACATGATCATGATCTTGCTGGCGGTGTGCGGCGACTTGACCTTCGGCGCCTCGATCCGCGGCGTCCCGGACTGCTCGGGCACCAGCTTCGGCGAGTCGACATGGGCCGCGTCGGAGGCAGCATCGTGGGGTTCGCTGGAATGGGTCGGGGTGTCGCTCACGGCAAATGCTCCGGAAAGGATGAACCATTTGGTAACTTTCATTGCTTGCCAAATCCTTACCGGCCGCCGCGGTTACCAAAATTTCACCTGTTGCCCCGGCCCGGGCGCCGCTTGACGACGCCGCTCCGATTTCGTCAAAAAGCGTTCAACAAGGTTCAGGGAGAACGCGCGTGAAACTGTACGATTCGATCGGGCCCAATCCGCGCGTGGTGCGAATGTTTCTGGCCGAAAAAGGCCTCGGCATGCCGGTGCAAAGCGTCGATCTGGCGGCGGGCGAGAACCGCGAAGCGGCGCACCTGGCGCGCAATCCGCACGGCCAGATGCCGACGCTGCAACTCGACGATGGCAGCTTCCTGTCGGAAACCGTGGCGATCTGCGAATATCTCGAAGAGGTCCAGCCCGCGCCTGCGCTGATCGGCAGCACGGCGGCCGAGCGCGCCGAAGCGCGGATGTGGCGGCAGCGGATCGACCTCAACATCTGCCAGCACATCGCCAACGGCTATCGCTTCAGCAAGGGACTGCCGCGCTTCGAACGCCGCATCGTCTGCGTGCCGGAGGGTGCCGAGGGATTGAAGAACATCGCCGCGGACCGGTTGCGCTGGCTCGATGGCCAGATGGCCGGACGGACCTATCTGTGCGGCGATCGTTTCACGGTGGCCGACATCGTGCTGTATTGCTGGCTGGATTTTGCCGGACAGGTCGATCAGCCGCTGGATCCCGCCAATGCCAACCTGGCGTCATGGTTCGCACGCGTCGCCGAACGGCCGTCGATCAGGGCGTAATCTACAGAATAACCGGCGCGTCGGGCAATTCGTTGGCGGCAGCCCCGTCACGCGGGAAATGCGTGGCCAGATGCTGCGTCACGGCGGCGATTCCGCGGATGACACCGCGCTCGAAATGGCCGGCACGGAATTCGGCCTCCATCGCCTGGCAGATCGCTTCCCAGCCGGCCGCGCCGACATGCGCGTCGATGCCGCGATCGACCACGATCTCGACGTCGCGGTCGGCCAGCAGGAGATAGATCAGCACGCCATTATTGTGCTCGGTGTCCCAGATCCGCAGTTGCGAGAAAACGTCGATCGCCCGCTCGCGCGCCGACTGGTCGCGGAACAAGGGCGCGCCGTCGAGCGCGCCTTCGACCACGAAGCGGATCTGGCCGGCGTGGCTGGCCTCAGAGGCCCGGATGGCCTGCTCGATCGCCGCCAACGCCTGCGGCGGAAACGCGTTGCGGACCCGCGAGCGGTTGCCGAGCAGATGCTTCGTGATCCGTGCGATTGACATCACCAATTCCCCGATGCGCCGCCGCCGCCGAAACTGCCGCCGCCGCCACTGAAGCCGCCACTGCTGCTGCTCGACGAGCCAGACGACCACGATCCGCCACTGCCCCCGACATAGCCGCCGCCACGCCCGCCGCCGCCGCCCATGAAGCTATCGGCGACCAGGGTGAAAACAAATGCGATGATGCCCGCGACACCGGCCAGCAAGGCCGTGCCGATCAGCATCCAGACCACCAATGCGGCCAGCCCGCCGGTCGCGATCGAGCCGTACAGGCGGCCAAAGATGGTGCGCAGGATGCCGCCGCCGATCAGCACGCCGAACAGCAGGAACGGCCCGAACTCTTCGAGTTGATTGACGAAGTTCGTCGTCGGCTGCCGCACCTCAGGCGCCGGCAGCGGTTCGCCATCGATCACTTTCAGGATCGCATCGGTGCCGGCGGTGATGCCGCCGGCGAAATCGCCGGTCCTGAATTTCGGCGTGATGATCTGGTCGATGATGCGCTTCGACGTGACGTCGGTCAGCGCGCCTTCGAGGCCGTAGCCGACCTCGATGCGCAGCTTGCGGTCGTCCTTGGCGATCACCAGGATCGCGCCGTCATCGACCTTCCTGCGGCCGATCTTCCAGGCTTCCGCCACCCGGATCGAGAACTGCTCGATTGATTCCGGCGCGGTGGTCGGCACGATCAGCACCGCCACCTGGCTGCCCTTGCGGGCCTCGAAGGCGCGGAGCGTGGCGTCGAGCGCCGCCTGCTCGCTCTGGCTGAGCGTCATGGTGCGATCGACCACGCGACCGCTGAGCGGCGGCACCGCGACATCGGCAGAAGCCATGGCGCTGCCTAACAGCAGCAGCGCCAGCAGGCTAGCGCAGAGCGCCCTGATCACGGTCATGCGCCTGCCGCCCGCCTATTTGGCAGGTGCGGGGACGGCTGGTGCCGGCGCCGGCGCGTTGAAGTCAACCTTCGGCGCGGTCGAGATTTCGCCTTCATTGGCCACCGAGAAGTTCGGCTTTTCCTTATAGCCGAAGATCATCGCCGTGATGTTGTTCGGGAAGGTGCGGACGCCGACATTATAGTCCTGCACGGTCTTGATGTAGCGGTTGCGCGCCACGGTGATGCGGTTTTCGGTGCCTTCGAGCTGCGACATCAGGTTGGTGAACAATGCGTCGGACTTGAGCTGCGGATAGTTCTCGGTGACCACCAGCAAACGCGACAGCGCGCTCGACAGCTCGCCCTGCGCGGCCTGGAATTTCTGCAGGGCGGCGGGATCGTTGACGACTTCCGGCGTGGCCTGGACGCTGCCGACCCGGGCGCGCGCATTGGTAACGCCGAGCAGCACATCCTTCTCCTGCTGCGCAAAGCCCTTCACGGAATTGACCAGATTGGGCACCAGGTCGGCGCGCCGCTGATACTGGTTGACCACCTCGGACCACGCCGACTTGACCTGTTCGTCGGTCGTCTGGATCGCGTTGTAGCCGCAATTGGTCAGACTTAGGGTGGCCAGCGCGGCCAGCACCGTGAAAAACTTACGCATCGAATTCTCCTGAAATCAGTTTGCCGAGCACTCGCTGCACGGGCCTTAGCATAGCAGAGATGACAGACGGGCAACAATCGGCTGCGCCATACAGGGGGTCACCGGCCGCGCGGGAACTCACCCGACCCGTGGCCTCAGGGTGTGCCGAGCCAACCCTGGGCGATGGCGTAATGGATCAGTTCGACCCTGCTCTGGAACCCGAGCTTGTGCATGTAGCGGGTCTTGTACGTCTCGACGCTTTTGACGCCAATGTTCAGTCTCAGCGCGATCGTCTTGGAACTGTAGCCGGCCGCCGTCAGGCCTGCGACTTCGACTTCACGCGAAGAGAGTTCGATCTTCGTCAGCGCACCGGTCCGGATCGGCAGTTGTCGGGCTGCGGAACCGACGGCGCGGCCGGCGATGGCTGGATCGAGATACACCCCTCCCGAGGCCACCGCATGGATCCCGCGGTTCAGCTCTTCAGTCGCCGTGCGCTTGAGAAGGTAGCCGGCCGCGCCGATTTCGAGAGCCTGCCGGAGATAGGCGGCGTCCTCGTGCACCGTTAACAGCAGCACGCGGCAGGTCGGACAGGCGGCGATCAGCTTCTTTGCCACGTCGATGCCGTTCATTCCCGGCATCGAGAGATCGAGCACCGCCACGTCGGGCTTGAGTTCGACCGCGCGGCGCAACGCCGTTGGTCCATCCAGGGCGTAGCCGACGAGGTCGAGCTGCTCGTCTTCGGCGATCAGGGCCTTGATGCCGTCGAGCACGATCGGATGATCGTCGGCAAAGAACACGCGCAGGCGTTCAGATGGCTGAGAGGATGTCATCTAGATTGGAATCCTGACAAAAACGGTGGTGCCGCGGCCGGGCGACGATTCGATCTCCAGCGTGCCGCCGACCAGGGCGAGGCGCTCGCGAATGCCCAGCAGACCGAGTCGCAAGGCGGGACTGTTCCCATTCTCGTCGTAGTTGGCCGGAAAACCGCGCCCATTGTCCTCGACAATCAGACTTGCCTGGCCGTCCGCGACGGCAAACATCACGCCGACATTGCTGGCCTCCGCATGGCGCACGACGTTGGCCAGGGTCTCCTGCAGAACCCGGTACAGCGCGGTCTCCGCGGGCTTCGGCAGACGCACGTCCATCGGCGACAGATGCAGGTAGTATTTGGTCGAGGTCGTTTCGCTCCAGCTTTCCAGCAGGCTTTCAATCGCCTTCTGTATTCCCAGGTCGTCGATGGATGACGGGCGAATTTCCGTGGCAAGGCGGTTGACGTCGAGGCCGAGGCTGGTGGCGAGCTTCTTCATGGTGTTCAGGCGCTGCTGAACCCTGTCGCCCGCCGGCACTTCCTGGCCGATGGCCTGCAATCCCAGCTGCAGCATGGCCAGCGATTGCCCCAGCGTGTCGTGCAGTTCACGGGCGATGTGCTGCCGTTCCGTCTCCTGGTCCGTCACCATGCGGCGCAGCACCTGGGTGAGATCGCCTTCCACGGCCGCGCGCAACTCGGTCTCTTTGCTGAGCGCCAGCGCCAGGCGTTCGGATTGCGCCAGGCGTTCGTTCAATTCACTGGTCAGCCGCTCCTGCCGGATCCGGGCCGCCTCGCGCTCCCGCGCGATCTGGTCGATCCGGCTCAGGACGACTTCGAGCAGCGCCAGCCTCAGCCGGTGCGCCGCCTCGATTTCCGCTCCGAGCCAGGGCGTTGCGTGCAACCGTCTCTCTTCCTGCCACAGCGCAAAACTGTTGCGCGGCGTCAGCACCTGGCAATCGGATGCATCCTCGACGAACTTGTCCGGCCTGCCGGCCCAGTTCACGGTCTGAACCAGTTCAGGTCGAAACCAGAGCACGTAGTCGCGTGGATTCCTGGATACCGAAAGCGCCAGCAATCCACTGGCAACGCCGGCAAAGCGTTCTGCCGGAGGATAGATCAGCGCCAGATGGTCGGTATGGAAGACGCCTTCCTTGACCGTCGCGTTCAGCCAGCCAACCATCGCCTCGATCTCGGCCGGCGGCGGCGTCGCGCCGATCGTGGTGAACTGGCCGTCCATCCACAGACCAACCCCGCCGGCAGGAACGAGATCCAGCAAATTCGGCCGAAAGCGAACAAGACCCGCGGCGAGTTCGGACTCACGACTCATGTGATTGAGTAGTTCTTCATGAATTTGCCGGCTACGCTGCTCGGTCTTGAAGCTCTCGCCGGCGGCCCTGCCCTCGAGTTGCGATGAGACCATCTCGGCGAACAGTCCGCAGGCCTCGCGCAAGCTGTAGGGCAGATAGCGAGGCGCGCTGTGGTGACAGGCAATCAAGCCCCAGAGCCGGCCTTGCATGATGATCGACATCGACAGCGAGGCTACGACACCCATATTGGCCAGATACTGGCAATGCACCGGCGAAACGCTGCGGATCACGCTGCTACTGAGATCGAGCGACAGGACGCTGGATGCTCCCGGCTCTGACAAAATCGGCGCCGGCGAATAGCGGGCATCCGGGATCGCCCGCAGCCAGTTCAGCCGATACAATTCGCGCGCCTGCTTGGGAATGTCGGATTCCGGGTAATGCAGACCGAGGAAGGACCCGGCGCCGGGGGCCGTGGCCTCGGCCACCACCTCCCCGCTGCCGTCGTTTAGAAAACGATAGAGCATCACGCGGTCGAAACCGATGACACGACGTACTTCGTCGGCAATCGACTGACAGAAGCCGCTGCTGCTTTCGGCCTGTTGAACCCGGTGCAGCATCGCGCGAATGACGGCCAGCGGGTTGTCGGGCGCCGGCTCGCGCCGCGGATCGAACTCCACCACCAGCAGTTCGCCGCTGTGGTAGACAATCACGTCGCAGTTCGCCGAGCGTCCTGCTTCATATGCGATACTGAACGTATGCACGGCGCGCGGCTGGCCAACCTGCTTGGCCAGGGCGGATAGTCTTGCTACTTGCGGGCTGGAAAATACCTGACCCGCGTGCTCGCCGAGCAGCGATTGCGGTAAAACGCCCAGCAAACCCTGCGTATCGCCGCCGGCATGGACGATCCGGAGATCCCGGTCGAGCGCCAGCAGCGCGCCATGAGGCTGCACCGCGCCGGGCGTATGGATCGGCTCGCGGTCGCACAGCGTCAGCGCCGCCGCATCGAAGGCGGTCGAGAGAGATGATGGTCCGCGGTCGAGAATAAGGTCCATCGTTCACCGCCCCGTCGGTTGGCAGCGAGGGGGAAAGCCCATTTCGACGCAAATCCTGACGTCAGTAAATCGCATGACAATTATCGCCCCGTAGGGAATTTACCGGACAAGATCACGTGTCAATTACAATTGACGACACTTTACGTAAGGTAGAATTTACATTCAAGTTCCGTATCAGCGCGACCTTATGAATCGGAACGGCGACCACCGATAGTCAACGTCTGGCTGATGCAGCCAAGCGATCGGCTATCTGTGCTCGGATGAATAGCGATCTGTAGCATCAAGGCGAACGAATGCGTCCGCCCTGGCGAAAAGGTCGAAGCCCGGTGCGGGTTCAGCACTGATCAACCTGACAGACTTCCAGGAGGTACGTAATGGCAGATGATGTCAACAGAGTTTGGCCAACCGGTCTGACGATCCCGGAATCGGAAGAACTACACAAGCACGTCATCGACGGCGCCCGCGTGTTCTTCGTGATTTCGGCGTTCGCGCACCTGCTTGCCTACATCTATTCGCCCTGGCTGCATTGAGGGGGTCGACATGAATCAAGGTAGAATTTGGTGCGTGGTGAATCCCACAGTCGGCCTGCCGCTGTTTCTGGGTAGTGTCGCGGTGACATCTCTCATCGTGCATTACTCGGTCCTGACGCATTCGAACTGGTTTGGCGCCTTTCTGGAGGGAGGAAAATCCAAGAAGGCAGCATCGCTGGAGGAATCCGTGTCTCCAGTCGCCCTGACCAACCGGGCCGTGCCGGGCTATGTCATCTCGGTCGCACCCGCTGCGGACACCGCCAGGCTCGGCACTTCCTTCGTCGTCACGGTCGCGCCCGCTCCAGCGCAGGCGCAGACTGTGACCGGTGATGCGTCGATGCGTCCGTTCGACAAGGTCTCGCTCGCCACCCTCGCCCCATCAGACGAAAAGTGAACGAGCACTTTTCGCGGATATGAAAACGATCCGGGATCCACGGGTCCCGGCCATTTTCGCGGCGGAGCGGCAGGGCGCTTGGCTGCTTCGACGCATCTGCCGGGGTGCATCAGAGATTCTGAGATGATGAATCGCGTAAGTCAAAAACTGATGAAAACCTGGATCGGCCTGGGCTCGCGCTTTCTGCCGTTCGCGGACGCCGCCACGCCCGATTTGCCGCTGTCGCGGCTGCTGAGGCTGTCGCTATTTCAGGTCTCGGTCGGCATCTCGCTGGTGCTGCTGATCGGCACCCTGAACCGGGTCATGATCGTCGAGCTCGGCGTGCCCGCTTCGCTGGTCGGCGTGATGTTGGCGATGCCGCTGATCTTTGCACCGTTCCGTGCCCTGATCGGATTTCGTTCCGACACCCACCGGTCCGAACTGGGCTGGAAGCGTGTGCCCTTCATCTACAAGGGCACGATGCTGCAGTTTGGCGGCCTGGCCATCATGCCGTTCGCCTTGCTGGTGCTTTCCGGCGGCGGCAATGCCGGCAACGCACCGGCCTGGATCGGCCAGCTCGGCGCTGCGCTTTCCTTCCTGCTCGTCGGCGTCGGACTGCACACGACCCAGACCGTCGGCCTCGCGCTGGCCACCGATCTCGCGCCGCTTGAGTCGCAGCCCAAGGTCGTCGGGCTAATGTATGTGATGTTGCTATTAGGGACCATCGCGAGCGCGCTGCTGTTCGGCCTGATGCTCGCAGATTTCAGCCCGGCGCGCCTGATCCAGGTGATTCAGGCCTCGGCGGTCGTCACCATCGTGCTCAACGCCGTGGCGCTCTGGAAGATGGAACCGCGCAGCCGATCGACGAAGACCGCAACTCGCCAGCCGACGTTCCAGCAATCCTGGGACAGCTATATCAGCGGCGAACAGTCGATGCGACGCCTCATAGCGGTCGGCCTGGGCACCATGGCCTTCACCATGTCGGACGTCCTGCTCGAACCCTATGGCGGGCAGATCCTGCAACTGACCGTGGCGGACACGACCAAGCTGACCGCAGCCCTGGCCGCTGGCGGGCTGTGCGGCTTTGGTCTGGCGTCGCGGATCCTGAGCCGCGGCTACGATCCGTTCCGCATGGCCGGCTACGGCGTGCTAGTCGGCATTCCGGCGTTCGCTGCGGTCATTCTCGCCGCACCATTTTCCTCGGCGCTGCTGTTCAGCGCCGGCACCCTGTTGATCGGTTTCGGCGCCGGGCTGTTCGGTCATGGCACGCTCACTGCCACCATGAACTTTGCCCCGCCGGGCCAGACCGGACTGGCGCTCGGCGCGTGGGGAGCCGTACAGGCCTCGGCGGCGGGCGTGGCCATCGCGCTCGGTGGTATCATTCGCGACATCGTTGCAACCCTCGCTCCCGAGACCCCTCTGGGCGCAGCGGCTGGATATGTTTCCGTGTACTCCCTTGAGATCTGTTTGCTGATGGCTACGTTGATAACGATGGCCGGAATACGCTACCGCGGCCAGGCCTGTGCAGAGCCTGCCGCAATCGAAGGATGACGCCGAAACCTGGGTGCGACCGCATCGGAACGGGAAAAAACCATGAGCCAGACGATCAGCCGGATGTACGAATTACCGGAGCAGGCGGTGAACGCGAAGGCGGCACTCGAGCGAGAAGGCTATTCGGACGTTCATCTGGCATTGTCCAGCGGCGCCAATGGTCCCATGGAGGATCTCGTCGCGGAGATCACCAAGGGCAATGTTCTGAAGGCCCATGCACGGATCTATGCGGGGGGCCTCGCGCGGGGCGGATCGCTCGTAACCGTCCATGCAGCGTTCGGCGGTGCCGCCAAAGCCATCCGCATCCTCGACATGTTCAGCCCGATTGCCTCCGGCATTGCCGAACCGGAAGACCGCCCAATGCTATGGGACGAGGCGACGCCGATGTCGTGCGCCCTGCAGATGCCGGTGTTGCTGGACGACGCAGCGCCATTCTCCCGATTCTGGGGGCTGCGGACGCTTTCATCCCCCTCCTTCTCGCTATCGGCCCTGTTGGGCATCAAGCTGTTGAGCGGGTTCGGGTCCCGCCACTCGTCCTTTGGCCTGCCGCTACTGATGGACAAAGCGGCGCCGCTGTCCTCACTGCTGGGTCTTCCGACATTGATCAAGCAGCAACCATCGCATCGGTAGCTGAGCGGCAAGCGACGCCTTCGCGTCAGCCGGCGATCGGCGGATGGTGCGCAGGCACTCGCCGGTGGCCCTGCCCTCACGGTTCGCGACCGGCCGCAGGGTGTTCGGGCGCGTCGCTCGAGCCGGTCGCACATCCGGCCTGTAGACACAGCTCCAGCACCGCCCACTCGCAGCATCGGGTGTTTGGCCGCGCCGTGCGGCAGGATCGCGTCGGCCCGCCTGACGAAACCGAGCGCGGCACGATGGCGATTGCGACGCGCGGCATGCCCTCGCGCCATCGCCCTGTGCGGGTGCGGCGGAATCGCCCGCAATAGTTACTTGCATGATGATAGTCACTGCCGTAGGCTGGCCGCATGCAGCGTAAGAATTTTGGCAACATGCAATGCCCGGTCGCCCGCAGCCTCGAGCGCGTCGGTGAGTGGTGGAGCATTTTGATCCTGCGCGATGCGATCCACGGCATCACGCGGTTCGACGAGTTTCAGCGGAACCTCGACATTGCACCGAACATCCTGACCCGTCGGCTGACAGCCCTTGTCGATAGCGGACTGCTGGAGAAGCGGCTGTATTGCGAAAAGCCGCCACGCTACGAATACATCCTCACCCCGCGCGGTCGCGATTTCCGCCCGATCCTGCTGTCGCTGCAGGCCTGGGGCAACCGGCACTTCGCGCCCGAGGGCGCCAGCGTGATGCTCGTCGATCGCGCTACCGGCGTGGCGGCCGATCCCATTCTGATCGACCGCAACACCGGCCAGCCGATCACCGACGCCACCCATGCCAACGCCCCCGGCCCTGCCGCGGGCCCGGGTGTCAGGAAGCGTCTGACGCGCAAGACTTCCGCGACATCACAGGACGGCAGCCCATGAAGCTCGATGCGCCGCAGGCGATCATCGCGGCCACCGCCGCGCCCGAGATGAACCCGCGGACCAGAATGCTGCTGCAGGCGCCGATCGTCTCGACGCTGCTCAGATTGGCCTGGCCCAACCTGCTGGTGATGCTGGCGCAGGCCTCCACCGGGCTGATCGAGACCTGGTGGGTATCGAAGCTCGGCACCGACGCGCTCACCGGCATGGCCGTGGTGTTTCCCGGCTTCATGATGATGCAGATGCTGTCCGCCGGCGCGATGGGCGGCGGCATTTCCTCGGCGATCGCCCGCGCGCTCGGCGGCCGCCGCCATCACGATGCCGAGGCGCTGGTGATGCACGCCGTCGTGCTCAACGTCGCGATCGGCCTGTTCGGCGCCGCGCTGTTCCTGATCTGGGGCCGGCCGCTGTACCGGGCGATGGGCGCCGACGGCGGCGCGCTCGAGGCCGCGATGCAGTACTCGAACGTGGTGTTCGGCGGCAGTGTACTGGTCTGGCTGATGAACGCTCTGGCCAGCATCATCCGCGGCACCGGCAACATGCTGGTGCCCTCGCTCGCGGTCTGCATCGGCGTGGTGCTGCTGATCCCGCTGTCGCCGCTGCTAATCTTCGGCTGGGGTCCGATCCCGGCGCTGGGCATGGCCGGGGGCGGCTGGGCCGTGGTGCTGACCACCGCGATCGTCGCCGCCGTGCTCGCCGTCTATATTCTTTCCGGTCGCTGCATCCTGCAATTCAAGCCGGCGCGGCTGCGCCGCGATCTCACCATCGACATCCTGCGCGTCGGCGCCATCGCAGCGGTTGTGTCGCTGCAGACCAGCCTGACAGTTCTGCTCACAACCGCTCTGGTCGGCGCCCATGGCGGCGGCGAGGCGGTCGCCGGGTTCGGCACCGGGGTGCGGCTGGAATATCTGATGGTGCCCTTGGCGTTCGGCTTCGGCGGGCCATTGGTGGCGCTGGTAGGTACCAATATCGGCGCGGGGCTGGAAGCGCGCGCGCTGCGCATCGCGCTGATCGGCGGCGCCATGGTGTTCGCGCTGACCGAGACCGTTGGCCTCGCCGCGGCGATCTGGCCGGCAGCGTGGCTCGGCCTGTTCGGCAGTGACCCACAGATGATCGAAACCGGCAGCGCGTATCTGCGCATCGTCGGCCCGGCCTATGGCTTCTTCGGCCTCGGCCTGTCGCTGTACTTCGCCTCGCAGGGCGCCGGCAAGATGATCTGGCCGCTGGCCGCCGGCGTGCTGCGGCTGGCGATCTCGGTCGGCGGCGGCTGGCTGGTGCTGCGGCTCACGGGATCGCTGACCTGGCTGTTCGCATGCCTTGCGCTAGCGCTGGCGATCTATGGCAGCCTGATCGCCGGCGCCGTGGCCTCCGGCGTGTGGTTCAAAAAGCCCCGCGGCGAGGCTGGCTAAGTCACTAAACCAGGAACGACGCTCACTTTAATCTCTCCCTACCGGGGAGAGGTGACAGAACATCGGCAGCTCGATCGCTGGCGAACTTGTCGGAGCCCCTGCATACGCCTCATGCAGTACCACGGCTGTAGGCGGGGGCGCATCCGGCCTACATAGCGGCTCCCGGCCTGCATGTGGCGCCGGCCGAGGAATTGTTGCGATGGCTGATGGACTTGCGGCGCCCGATCACTCGCCGGCTGATGGCCTCACGCTGAAGCAGCGGCGCTGGGCGACGGTGGCGATCTTCACCGCGCTGGCGATGGCCTCGCTGGACACCGCAATCGCCAATATCGCCCTGCCCGCCATCGCGGCCGACCTGCGTGCGACCCCGGCCGACGTCATCTGGGTGGTCAATGTCTATCAGATCGCCATGGTCGCCACCCTGCTGCCGCTCGGCGCGCTCGGCGAGATCGTCGGCCACCAGCGCATCTATATCGGGGGCCTGATCCTGTTCACCGCGGCGTCCGTGTTCTGCGCGCTGGCGTGGTCGCTCGAGACGCTGCTGATCGCCCGCGTCCTGCAGGGGCTGGGCGCCTCCGGCATCATGAGCGTCAACACCGCGCTGGTCGGTTTCGTCTACCCCCGGCATCGGCTCGGCCGCGGCTTTGGCCATAATGCGCTGGTGGTGGCGACCTCTTTCACGCTGGGGCCGACCATCGCCTCCGCGATCCTGTCGGTCGCGACCTGGCCGTGGCTGTTCGCCATCAACCTGCCATTCGGCCTGCTGGCTATCGCCATCGGCCTGAAAACGCTACCGAAAACGTCGCGGGCCACGCACGGGTTCGATATTCCGGGGGCGGTGCTGGCATCGGGCTGTCTGGGACTGCTGATCCTCGGCCTCGGCAGCGCCGCGCATCAGACAGCGCCCGTTGTCGTGATCGGCGAACTGGTGGCCGGCCTGCTGTTCGGCTGGCTGCTGCTGCGCCGCCAGGCCGGCCATCCGGCGCCGATGCTGCCGGTCGATCTGTTTCGAAGGCCGGTATTCGCGCTGTCGGCGGCAACCGCGATCTGCGCGTTCTCGGTGCAGGGCCTCGCCTTCGTGTCGCTGCCGTTTTACTTCGAAGACGTGCTGCACCGCTCGCAGGTCGAGACCGGCTTTTTCCTGACGCCATGGCCGCTGGTGGTCGGCATCATGGCGCCGATCGCCGGCCGGCTGTCGGACCGCTATCCCGCCGGCATGCTCGGCGGCATCGGCCTGTTGATGCTCGGCATCGGCATGGCGCTGCTGGCGATGTTGCCGCCGGAACCGAGCATCGCCAATATCGTCTGGCGGATGGTGATCTGTGGCGCCGGCTTCGGCTTCTTTCAGGCGCCGAACATGAAGGCGCTGATGGGAAGTGCACCGCCCGGACGCTCGGGAAGCGCCAGTGGAATCGTCGCCACCGCGCGCCTGACCGGGCAGACCACCGGCGCGGCATTGGCCGCGTTCTGCTTCGGCATGATCGGCCACGCGGGCGCAGCAACCTGGGCGCTGGCGCTCGGTGCCGGCTTCGCGGCCGTCGGCTGCGTGTTGAGTTTCATGCGACTGGCTGTCCGCCCGTCTTGACCGTCCGAAAAGAATCTTCAGGACTGCGATGGTATTTCGCAATGGCGTATTAAGGGGTGTGCTATAGTGCAGTGCAGAGATAATTTTGCACTGCAAGTATCAATTCGACTTCCGGTCCTTCGGTTCCGCACGGTTCCATGGCGATGGAACAAGGCTTGCATAGCTGCAATAATCGCTGACGCGAGGTTGGTTCGTGAAGGTCCTGTTCGTCACATCAGAGATTGACGATTTTGTTCGGGTGGGAGGCCTTGCTGCGGTCTCCGCCGCCCTGCCCCGGGCATTGCGGATCTGGAGCGACGTGCGGGTGATGCTGCCCGGATACCGCGACGTCGTGGCGCAGTTCCAGACGATCGAGGTGGTCGGCGAGGCGCCGGTGCTGGCGGAAATGCCGGCGTGTCAGCTGGGCCTTGCCGCTACCAAGGATGGCATGCCCATCTACATCCTGCTTTGCCCGCAGCTCTACGACCGCCCTGGCAACCCCTATGGCGACGCCGGCGGCCGTGATTGGCCGGACAATGACGTCCGCTTCGGACGCTTTGCTTCCGCCGCGGCACTTCTGGCCGCCGGCAAGCTTGACCCGAACTGGTCGGCCGACCTGGTGCACGCCAATGACTGGCAGTCCGCGATGGTGCCGGCCTATCTGGCCTGGAACCAGATCAAGATTCCGACCATCCTGACCATCCACAACCTCGCCTATCAGGGCCTGTTCCCCAAGGAGACGCTGCGCCGGATCGGCGCGCCTTCGGATTCTTTTCATATCGACGGGCTGGAATTCTATGACAAGCTGTCCTTCCTCAAGGGCGGGCTGATCTATTCGACGCACCTGACAACAGTCAGCGAGACCTATGCGCAGGAGATCACCACGCCAGAACTCGGCTGCGGTCTCGAGGGCCTGCTGCGGCAGCGTTCCAGCAAGGCGCAGCTCACCGGCATCCTCAACGGTATCGACGAGAGCTGGGACCCGCGCGTCTGTTCGGAACTGATGCGCCCGTTCGGCGCCGGCGACTGGGAAGCGAAACGCGCCAATGCCGACGGCGTTCGCCAGCAATTCGGGCTCGCGCTATCACGCGGGCCCATTTTCGGTCTGGTCGCCCGCCTGGTGCACCAGAAGGGCGTCGATCTCGTGCTGTCGGCGGCCGACGCCATCGTCTCGGCCGGCGGGCAGATCGTCGTCACCGGCACCGGCGAGCCGGAGATCGAGCAGGCGTTGATGGACGCCCACCGCCGCCGCCCCGATTCGATCGGCGTGGCGATCGGCTTCAACGACCGCGAGGCCCGCCGCATCTTCGCTGGCTCCGACTTCACGCTGATGCCGTCGCGGTTCGAGCCCTGCGGCCTGAGCCAGATGTATGCGCAGCGGTTCGGCTCGCTGCCGATCGGCCACCAGACCGGTGGCCTCGCCGAAACCATCGTCGATGGCGAGACCGGCTTCCTGTTCAGCAAGCCATCGACTGAGTCCTTCCTGGGCGGCATTCTTCGGGCCTTTGCGACCTTCGGATCGAAAGACCGGCTGAACTCGATGCGCCGCAGCGCGATGTCGAAATCGTTCAGCTGGAACATCTCCGCCGCCAGCTACAGCGCGCTGTACCGCAAGACGGTGATCGCGGGGGTCTAGTTATCTCCACTCTTGCGGTTCCATCGTCCCTTCTCCCCTGTGGGAGAAGGTGGCACGGACAAAGTCCGTGACGGATGAGGGGGTGCCGCGAAACACGCCCCCTCACCCGTCCGCGCTTCGCGCGGCCACCCTCTCCCACCTCGCGCAGCTGCGCTGCGCGGGGGGAGAGGGAAGGAAGAGCGCCAACATAGCCATGGCTATTGCCGGGGAAAGGGCGCACCGTCGCGGTCACCCCAAAGGAAATCGCATGCAGAACCTGTTGTCGCGTCACGTTAAGGCCGAAGAGTCGGCCCGTCTCGGTTGCGAGTCCGGCTGGTATTCGACCAAGGTCAGCGGCACCTTCGTCAGCGGGCCGCATGCCACCGAGCAGGATTGCCTGAGCGAAATCGCCAGGCTCAATCCGCCCGCGAAGCGAAAGTAGGTCCAAGATGGCACTGACCGACGCCGGCTTCACCGATTACGATATCGACCGTTCGGTCGTGCTGTTCACGATGATGGACGACACCACCAGCGTGCCGTGCGCGATCAGCACGGACGCGATGGACCAGATCGAGGGCGTCAAGCGAACATCGGCCAGCCAGCGCGAACAGCAATTTTTGCGACTGCGCGACAAGATCGGCGAACGCGCGTCACAGAAGTTCATTGCCGTCGAACTCGAAGGCAAGCCGCCCGGCATCATCCTTCGGGCGATCGATTTTCGCGGTTAAGCTTCAGCTGCCGATCCGACGGGCCAGCGCGCGAAAGCGTTCGAGCTGGTCCGTCTTCAGCGCGCGGTACTCGTCACGGCCGACAAACACCTTGAACATCACGCCACCATCGACATTGAGAAACGCGACAAAGGCCGACGGCTTGCCCATGAACGGCCGCTCCACAAAGGCCACGCCACCGCAGCGGGCGTGACGCAAATGGCCGTGCAGCCCCTTGGGGTTCGTCAGGTTGAAGTAGCCATGGCCGATCTGGCCTTCCGACACAGGCGCGGTGATCTCGAAAATCCCGTCCTCGGTATGAACGATCAAGGTCACTTCGCCCCATCCGGCGATGTCCTGCATCGCCGTCACGAAAGCGTCGGCGCCGCCGGTGATCGTGACCATCTCCGCCGGCAACGCCTCCAGCACCGCGCGCGGCGTGACGGCGCACTCGCGCGCGACGTCCTCGATCACCGCGCCCGGATTGCTGCGCAAATAGCTGGCGAGATCGTCGCCCATGGTGGCGGTCATGATCAGGCCGCGGCGCTGGTCTTGCGCTCGGACTGGATGATCTCGAAACCCTCGAATTTGGGATGGCCGAGATAGAGGCTGGCGCCGGGCGACGAATTGTCGGCGCGGGCATGCGCCTTGCGGAATTGCTCGGAGGTGGTCCAGCCCTCGAAATCGGCCTTGCTGGCCCAGGTCGTGTGCGACGAGTACAGCGTGTGGTCTTCGGCGACCGGGCCTTTCAGCAGATGAAATTCGATGAAACCCGGAACCTCGCTGAGATAGGATTCACGCGTGGCCCAGATCGTCTCGAACGCCTGTTCGGAGCCGGTTTTGACCTGGAAGCGATTCATCGCAATGAACATGGACACTCTCCTTTTTACATGGTGGATCATAACCGAAATTGCGCCGGGGCATCAGCGCGATTTCGCGGGGGCTACATGAGAGACCGGCGATCACGCGCCACCAAAATGCACTTTCATGCCGCCCTTGAAGACGATGCCGGGACCGGCAGCGCGTCGTTCTGGGTGGTGCCGTCCACCGAGTTACCGGGAATGGCGTAGGGACGATAATATCGGTTGAGCAGATTATCGACCGAGAAGTTCAGCGTGACGTCCCGGGTCGGCTGGTAGGCGACGTAGAGGTTGACGAGATCGTAGGCCGTCGATAGCGAATAGCCGACCGGGATGTCGGTATTGGCGGCCACGGCAGCCCACTGCGCCGAGATCGTCAGCCTGCGGTCGAGCAACCTGACGCCGCCCGTCGTCGTGATCTTGCGCGGCTGCACGGTAACGAGACCGACGCCGGTATTGGCGTTCTTGCCGCTCTGCACGGTGGCATCGACGCCGGCAAACCACAGCCCGGCGTCGTAGGACGTCTCGGCCTCGAAACCTTCGATCTTCGCCGATGCGATGTTCTGATACTGGTAGTTGCGGCTATAGGATCCGAACGCCGTCCTCTCCGGGGTCGAGGCGACCAGGTCGATGTAGTCGTCGATATCGTTGCGGAAGAAGTTGAACTTGGCGCGGAAGCTGTCGCCCGAGGCGAAGATGTCGTTGTACTTCAGATTGACACCGATCTCCTTGGTCTTGCCGACCTCCGCCCGCAGATTCGGATTTGGCAGGAAGCAGAACAGCCCGGAGGTACCATTAGCGCAGTTGAAGAAATTCGGTCCGCCGCCGGTGGCGTGGGCGCCGGCGATCAGGGTTTCGGTGATCGAGGGCGCGCGGTAGCCCTCGGCATAGCTCACATAGGGCGTGAAACCCGCCACCGGCGTGACGCCGACGGTGATCTTAGGCGACAGCCGATCGCCGCTCGACGAGGTATTGCCGCCGGTCAAGCCGCTCGAATTCAGCTCGTAACGATCGTAGCGCAGCGCGCTGATGATTTCGAGCCAGCTCGAATAGTTGTTCTTGAGCTGGACGAAGCCGCCCGACACGGTGCGCTCGCCTGATGGCGTAGTGATGTTGGAATTGCCGCGCGAATCGGTGTTGGTGACCTTGTCATTGAACGCGTCGAGACCGTAGGTAACCGCGTTTTGCCGGTTACCAAGCTCGAAGCGCGAGGTGTTGTTGACGTCGACTACGATTGTGTCGAGCAGATAGCCGCGCTGGTCGCCGACACAGCCGGAGATGTTGTTGCCGGCATTGCCGGCGCCGCACAGCGCGGCACCGGACGTCGAATAGTGATAGGTCTTGGTCTGGTCGTTGTCGGTACGGTTGCCATACTCATGCCGGGCGAGATGGTCCCGATCGTCGGGCCCAACGGCGCCGGCAAATGAACGTTGCTGCGGACGCTGTCCGCCGACCTGCAGCCGTCGCGCGGGACAATAAAGCTCGATGGTCGCGCGATCACCGGCTACACGCCATCGCACCTAGCGCTGCGGCGCGCGATGCTGTCCCAGCATGTCAGCGTCAGCTTCCCGTTCACGGTGGAGGAAGTCGTCAGGATGGGCCGCGGCAACCAGTCGAAGGCCGGGGCGCAGGCGCTGGTCGATGCGGCGATCGACGAAGTCGACCTGCATGACTTCCGCTCCCGCGAACTGCCGACCTTGTCCGGCGGCGAACAGCAGCGCGCGCATCTGGCGCGGGTGCTGGTGCAACTTGCGTGCGGCGAGGCCGCGCACGGTCCCGGCGTGCTGCTGCTCGACGAGCCGACGTCGAGCCTGGATCTCCAGCACCAGATCGCGCTGGTGGAGATAGCGCGGCGTCGCGCCCGACAAGGCACGGCCGTCATCGCCGTGCTGCATGACCTCAACCTCGCGGTTCGCTTCGCCGACCGCATCGTCGTGCTCAATCACGGTCGCGTGCACATGGAAGGAACGCCGCTGGCAACCATCACCGGCGGCATGTTGCGCGACGTGTTCGGGATCGATGTCATCGTACAACGTACGCTCGACGGTGACCCGTTCGTGCTGCCGCAATTGATGCGGCAGCATGTGCATCACGACTGACGTCAGCGAGCAAGCCGCCTGGCGCGAAGCAGGAGGCGCACAGCACCGGCATTGGCCGCGCCTCCCGCCTTGCAATGCCACGCCGCAGCGTCGATAATTCGGGGCTGCAACGACGCAAAGGTCCGCATGACGTTCGATCTGCTTATTCGCAACGCCAACCTGCCGGATGGCCGCCGCGGCCACGACATCGCCATTTCGGACGGCCGGATCCAGGCCGTGCAACCGCAGCTTGAGGGCGACGCCGGGCGCGTGATCGACGCCGCCGGGCAGCTGGTGTCACCGCCCTTCATCGACATCCACTTCCATATGGACGCGACGTTGTCGCTCGGCCTGCCGCGGCTCAACATATCCGGCACGTTGCTGGAAGGCATCGCGCTGTGGAGCGAACTGAAGCCGCTATTGACCTATGAGGCGCTCGTCGAGCGCGCGCTGAGATATTGCGACCTCGCGGTGGCGCAGGGCGTGCTTGCGGTGCGCAGCCATGTGGACATCTGCGATGACCGGCTGCTCGCCGTCGAGGCCTTGCTCGATGTCAAGAAGCAGGTCGCCCCTTATCTCCATCTCGAACTGGTGGCGTTTCCGCAGGACGGATATTTCCGCTCGCCGACGGCGGCCGACAATCTCGCCCGTGCGCTCGACAAGGGCGTCAGCATCGTCGGCGGCATCCCGCATTTCGAGCGCACTATGGCGGACGGCGCGGCGTCGGTGAAGGCGCTGTGCGAAATCGCGGCCGCGCGCGGCCTGCGCGTCGATATGCATTGCGACGAGAGCGACGATCCGCTGTCACGGCACATCGAGACGCTGGCCTTTGAGACGCAGCGGCTCGGCCTGCACGGCCGCGTCGCCGGCTCGCACCTCACCTCGATGCATTCGATGGACAATTACTATGTCTCCAAGCTGCTGCCATTGATGGCCGAAGCCGGCGTCGCGGCAATCGCCAACCCGCTGATCAACATCGTTCTGCAGGGTCGCCACGACAGCTACCCGAAGCGCCGCGGCATGACGCGGGTGCCGGAGATGCGGCCGCACGGCATCAACGTGGCGTTCGGGCAGGATTGCTGCATGGACCCGTGGTATTCGATGGGCTCCGTCGACATGCTGGAAGTGGCCCATATGGGGCTGCACGTCGCCCAGATGACCAGTCGGGAAGCCATGCGCTATTGCTTCGACGCGGTCACGACCAATCCCGCTGCCATCATGGGCCTCGAAGGCTACGGAATCGACGTCGGCTGCCACGGCGATCTGGTGCTGCTGCAGGCCCGCGATCCGATCGAGGCGATCCGGCTGAAGGCAACGCGGCTCGCCGTGATCCGCCGTGGCCGCGTCATCGCCGAGACGCCGCCGCGGGTGGCGAAGCTCTCGCTCGACGGCCGGCCGGGCGCCGTTGATCCGGCCACCTACGCGCCGCCGGAATAATTTGGCGCGACGCGCAGCAGCGAATAGAACATCGCATGACCTCTCCCCGCACCACCCGCCAAATTGCCATCATCGGCGGCGGAGCCGCCGGCACGCTGGCCGCCATCATTCTCTCAAAGCTTCCGGGCATCGGCCGCCTCACGCTGCTTGACCGCGACGGCCGGTTCGGTCGCGGCCTGGCCTATTCCGCGTCGGAAAAATGGCATCGCATCAATGTCCCCGCCTTCAAGATGGGCGGCGTCGATGCCGAGGACTCCGAAGCCTTCGTCGACTGGCTGGCGGCGCGGGGCGACGTCACCGGGCCGGACTATTCCCAGTCCTTCGTGCCGCGCTGGACCTATGGCGATTTTCTGTGTGACCGGCTGGCCGAGGTGGACGGTACCGGCCGGCTCGACAAGCGAACCGATACGGCAACGGCCATCGCGCGCGAAGGCGCAGGCTACCGGATCGCGCTGGCTTCGGGCGATGCCATCGATGCCGATCTGGTGCTGGTCTGCATCGGCAACCAGCCGCCGTCGCCGTTTCCCGGCATCGCCCCGTCGCCGCGTTCGATCGACAATGTCTGGGCCAAGGGCGCGCTCGATGCGATTGCGCCGGATCATCGCGTGCTGGTGATCGGCACCGGCGCCACCGCCGTCGACGTCGTCATCGATCTCGTTCATCGCGGCGTCACGCAGGAGATCACGATGGTGTCGCGCCGCGGCCTGCTGCCGCGCGTCGATGTGGTGACCGTCGCCGATCCCGATCCGGTCGAGCACTGGCCGGTCCGCACCGTGCGGGGGCTGCTGCGTTCGCTGCGTGAGGATATTCGGCGCAAGCAGGCGGCCGGCCTGCCGTGGCAGACCTCGGTCGATACGTTCCGGCTGCAGACCGCGGCGTTCTGGAAGGAGTTTTCGACGGCCGAGCGCGCGCGCTTCTCGCGGCATCTGCGGGCCTACTGGCTGTCGCATCGCCACCGGCTGGCTCCGGATGTCGCGGCCCTGCTGGACCAATGGCAACGCGACGGCCGACTGCGCGTGTTTGCCGGCAACATCGTCGTAGCTAGCGCCACGGCCGATGGCCACCACGTCACGCTGCGCCGTCGCGGCGCCGGCAATGAGCATCTGGCTACCGACTGGATCCTGAACTGCAGCGGACCGGAAGAGCGTTACGACCGCATCCGCGATCCGCTGATCGGCGCCCTGTTGACGTCCGGCCAGGCTCGCCGCGGCGCGCTGGGCCTGGGCCTCGATGTCGATCCAGACTGCCGGCTGCGCGACATCGCGGGCATCGCGCAGCCGGGGCTTTACGCGGTGGGCCCCGCGACGCGCGGAGCGTTCTGGGAGGTAACCGCCGCCAGCAATATCCGGACACAATTGCTCGGGATCGCCGATCATTTGCGACAATCTAATTTAAATAGCTATTAACTGCAGTCGATGGCCCGTTTCGCGTTTCTCGTTTGCCGGCAACCCGATCTTATTTTATAACACCCAAAAGCTGTATTCTTGGGCCGCCATAATGCGGCTGAATGGGGATGTCGGTGCTGGATCATACTACAGCTCTGCAGGCCGCAGCGCATGCCGCGAAAAGCGCTCCTCCGGCGGAAGGCAGCTCCCGGAAAGTGCTGCGCGCGCTGCTGGCATTCTCGGTGGATACGCCGCGGCATACGGCTGAAAGCCTGGCGGCCAGCATCGGCCTGCCGCTGTCCTCGACCTATCGCTACCTCAACATTCTCAAGGAAGCGGCGTTGATCGACGAGGACGGGCGCGGCTGCTTCGTGCTGGCGCCGCGCGTGCTCGGGCTGGCACACGCCGCCCGCGCCAGCACCGGGCTGGTCTCGATCGCGCGGCCGCGGCTGCGCTCGCTGTCGCAGGAAACCGGCGAGACCGTGATGCTGGTGCGCCGCTCCGGCGACCGTGCCGTCTGTGTCGAACGCTTCGATGCCACGTCGCGCTTCCGGATGACCTTCGAGGTCGGCGTGGCACTGCCGCTGCATCGCGGCGCGGCGCCCAAGATGCTGCTGGCGCATCTGCCGGCGGCGCAGATCGAGGCGACGCTGAACGACGCCGTGGCACACGATCCGGCCTTTGCGCCGCATCGCATGGCGCTACGCGACGAACTTGTCGCGATCCGCCAGCAGGGCTGGGCGGAGTCCTGCGCTGAAATCACCCCACATGTCGTGTCCGGCGCGGCGGGGATTATCGACGACGGAAGCGTCGTCGCCGCGGTCTCCTTCGTGGCGCCGATCGTTCGGACCCCGAAGGAAGCACAGACCCGGCTGATGCAGCACTTGCTGCAGGCAGCGGCAGATATCACCAGGGCTTGCAACGCCGGCGCGCGATGATTTGGTTTCCCGATCGAGAAATGCGGAGCCGATAGGCCGACGCGTTAAAATTCCTGCCGCCGCTGCGACCGCGACGCGTATCTCACCTCAGCCATCGAGCACCTTCGCAGCTCGGGCGCGTCCGCGCCCTGGAACTTTCTGCGCCCGCTTCGCGTTTTGGATTCCTAATGGGAGCTATGCGATGACCATTCTCAAATGGGCCGTGATCTTCTTTGTCGTGTCGATCATGGCAGGCATTCTCGGCTTCACCGGCGTGTCCGCGGCCTCGGCCGACGTCGCGCGGGTGCTGTTCTATATCTTCGCCGCCATCCTCGTCGTGCTGCTGCTATTGGGCATCACGATATTCCGAGCGTGACGACAATCGTAGTCCGGATGAAGCATAGCGCAATCCGGGACCGACCGTCAGATCACAAATGCTTTCCCGGATTTCGTCGGCGCGCCGCAAGCGGCGCATCGACTTCATCCGGGCTACAGGTTCAGTGAATTCCAACGCCGACCAGGCGATCGACCAGCGTGCGGTCGGCCGTCAGCTCCTGCGGCTTGCCGGTCCAGCTGGTGCGGCCGCGCTCCATCACCATCACGCGGTCGGCAAAATCCAGCGCGCGTTCGATCTGCTGCTCGACCAGAATGATGGTGACTTCCTTGCTGGCGGCGAGTTGGCCGAGCAGCGCCATCAGCTCGTCACAGATCACCGGCGCCAGACCTTCCAGCGGTTCGTCGAGCAGCAGCAATTGTGGCTTGCCGAGCAGCGTGCGCGCCATCGACAGCATCTGCTGCTCGCCGCCGGATAGCTGCATGCCGTAATTGCCACGGCGATCGCGCAGCCGCGGAAACATCGCATAGGCCTCCTCCAGCGCCGCCGGCGGCCGCCCCTTGAGGCCGGTGCGCAGATTTTCTTCCACCGTCAGCGACGGAAAGATATCGCGGGTCTGCGGCACATAGCCGATCCCCAGGCCGACGCGGGCCGAGGTGCGCAGCGCTGCCGCATCCACGCCGCCGATGCTTATGCCGCCGCCATGACGCGTCGTCAGGCCCATCAGGGTGGCGAGCAGCGTGGTCTTGCCCATGCCATTGCGGCCGAGCACGGCGAGCCGGTCACCTGCGGCCACGGAAAACGAGACGTCCTCGATGATCCGAGTCAGGCCGTAACCGGCGCAAAGGTTGTCGATTTCAAGCGTTGCGGCGGGCATCGGCATAGCTCCCGAGATAGGCGCGGCGCACTTCGTGATCCGCGGTCACGTCCTTGGGCGATCCCTCGAAGATCAACCGTCCGGCCGCCAGCACCAAAACGCGGGTGGCAAATTTGAACACCAGATCCATGTCGTGCTCGATCATCAGCACCGCGATATCTGACGGCAGCGCATTAATCGCCTCGAGAATCTTCGGCGCTTCGTCGTGTGGCACGCCGGCGGCAGGCTCGTCGAGCAGCAGCACCTTGGGCCGCAGCGAGAGGCCGATCGCCAGCTCGATCAGCCGCTGCTGGCCGTAAGCCAGTTCGATGACCTTTCGATAAGCGAGGCGGTCGAGGCCGAGCTTCGCCAATATCTCGCACCACTCGGCACGCACTTCCGGCAGTTCGGTCGATGACGAGAAGAAGCGCTTCGAGATGCGCCTGCGCTGCATGATCGCGAGCGCGACGTTGTCGGCAACCGTGAGGTTCTGGAACAGCCGCGTGGTCTGGAACGTGCGGACCAGCCCGCGCTGCACGCGCTCCGGGATGCTGCAGCCGGTGATGTCGTCGTCGCCCATGAAGAAGTGCCCGGCGCTTGGCGCGAGATCGCCGGTGATCAGATTAACCAGCGTGGTCTTGCCGGCGCCGTTCGGGCCGATCAATGCGACGCGGTCGCCGGCATTGAGCTGGAACGAGACGTCGCGCGTCACCTGCAGCCCGCCGAAGGCGAGCGAGACGTTGCGTGCTTCAAGCAAACCGCTCATGACGCCCTGCCCTTTCCGCCGATGCGCGCAAACAGCGTCAGCACCGGCTCGATCAGCCCCTTCGGCGCGAACACCACGATCCCGATCAGCAGCAATCCGACTAGCGTCATCCAGTGGAACGGATTGGCGGCCGCGACGATGTGCTCGAAGATCATGAAGATGATGGCCCCGCCAAGCGCACCCCACAGATGGCCGGCGCCACCGAGCACGAGCATCACCAGCACCTCGGCGGAGCGTTCGAACGAGACGCTGTCGAGCCCGACCACGCCGGTGCTCATCGCGGTCAGCGCACCGCCGACGCCGGCGACCGCACCCGATACGCCGAACATGATGACAAGGCGCGGATAGACCGCGACGCCGATCATCCTGGCGCGCAAATCATCGTCCTTGATGGCGCGGCACATCAGCCCGAAGGGCGATCGCACCAAGCGCGACAGCGCGACGAACACGATGATGAGGACCGTCAGCGAGAACAGATAGGCCGTGCGGCTGTACATGTCGAAATTGTAGAGGCCGAGAACCTTGCCAGGCGAGATGCCCGACAGGCCGTCGCTGCCGCCGGTCAGACCCTGCAGCTTGTTG
This sequence comes from Tardiphaga sp. vice154, assembly GCF_007018645.1. Lineage (NCBI taxonomy): Bacteria > Pseudomonadati > Pseudomonadota > Alphaproteobacteria > Hyphomicrobiales > Nitrobacteraceae > Tardiphaga > Tardiphaga sp. vice154. The sequence goes on along the minus strand of NZ_CP041399.1, from coordinate 1,698,619 downwards.
GCAAGCGCGGCGACCAATTGGCCGACGGCGATCGACAGCACAAGCTGCGGCAGGCCGCGAAACCGCGCGATCAGCGCGCCGGAGATCAGGCCCATGACCGTACCTGCAAACACGCCGACCAGCAGCAGCGCCAAGGGATCGGTGACGCCGCGGACGCAGGCGATGCCGACGGCATAGGCCGCGACGCCGAACTGCGCGGCATGGCCGAGGGTGGCGATGCCGCAATAGCCGGTCACCAGATCCAGCGACAGCACGAGGAAGGCGATGCCGATCAGCCGCGTCAGGAAAGCGAGATCCTCGGGGAACAGGAAATAGCCGACCGCGCCGAGCACGACGATGGCCATCGTGCTGGCGGCGTCTTGCAAAAACGGGGCGTGTCGCCGGGCCGGCACATGGTGGAGCGCGAACTCGCTCATGCGTGCGACCTCCCGTACAAACCGTGAGGGAATACGAAGACGATGAAGATCACCGTGAGGTAGAAGAAGAACTCACCGAACTCCGGCGCGAGATATTTGCCCGTGGTGTCCGCCAGACCCAGCAACAATGAGGCCGACAGTGCACCGACGATCGAGCCGGCGCCGCCGACCGAGACCACGACGAGGAACGTGACCATGTAGCGCAGCGCGTAGAACGGCTCGATTGGCAGGATTTCGGCGCCGACCACACCGCCGAAGGCGCCAAGGCCAATCGCCAGCGCGAACGTGACGGCATAGATGATCTCGGTGCGAATCCCCAGCGAATCCGCCATGCCCGAGTGATCCACCGAGGCGCGCAACTTGATGCCGAACTCGGTCTTCTCGATCAGCCACCACAGAGACAGCGCGGTGACGACGCCACAGGCGACCACGAACAGTCGATGCGTCGGGATCGAGCGGAAGCCGATGTCGAGCGGGCCACTGAGCAGCGGTGGCAGCGGGATCGACTTCAGCGTCGGGCCGAAGATGAAATTGACCACGCCGATGATGACGAAAGTGATGCCGATGGTCATCAGCACCTGGATCAGGGGATCGGATTTCCGGTAGATCCGGCGGTACAGCAGCATTTCGAACGGGATCGAGACAAGGATGGTACCGACCACCGCCAGCAGGATCGCGACGCTGTAATGCACGTCGAGGTCGCGGATGGCATAGGAGGCAAGATAGCCGCCGATCATCGCGAAGGCGCCGTGCGCGAGGTTAACCACGCGCATCAGGCCCATCATGATCGACAGGCCGATCGAGATGATGAACAACACCATGCCATAGGCCAGCGCGTCGGTGAGAATGCTGAGAGCGAGGCGCATGTTTCCCCTATGCCGCAGACGCAGCGCAATGCCGGCCCGACTGGGACAGCGTGTCGTGAACGACGTCGCCGCGCAGCATGGTCAGCAGCACTCTGGTATCACGCAATGACGATACTTCCGGCGCGAAGATGTCGCGGTCGATGGCGATCAGATCTGCGGCCATGCCAGGCTCCAGCGTGCCGCGCCAGGCCTCCTGCTTCATCGCGAAGGCGCCGCCGACGGTATAGCTGTGGATCGCCTCGCGGACCGAGATCGCCTCGCCCGACCCGATCGGCGCGCCGGAATCGGCCGCGCGATGCACTGCGTCGGCGATGCCGTCCCATGGCGACCACGATCCGGTCGGCGCGTCGGAGGTCGCGACATAGGTGACACCGGCGTCGATGACGGAGCGAGCAGGATAACAGCCGTCGGCGCGCGGGCCAAAAGCGCCGGCGATCGAGCGTCGCATCCGGGTGAGGAAGCTCGGCTGCGTCACCACCAGCGCGCCAAGCTCTTTCATCCGCGCGAGGCCGCCGGCGGGCGGCACGAAATAATGTTCGATGCGGTGCCGGGCCTGATCGCGCGGCTGCGCGGTCTCTGCCTGTTCATAGGCTTCGATCACGGCATCGATCGCACGGTCGCCGCAGCAATGCACCGCGACCTGCCAGCCGGCGGCGTGAGCATCGATGATGACGGATTGCAATTCGGCCTCGTCGCGCATGAAAAAGCCGCGCGACGGCGTGTCGGCATAGTCCTCGCTGACCGCCGCAGTCCGCGCGCCGACGATGCCGTCGGCAAAATATTTCAACGTCATCGACTGCCAGTCGGGATCCTGGATCGGCTTGAGGCCGCGCTGCGCGGCCTCCTCGGGATCGAGCTGGTTCATGAAGCCGAGCCGCATTGGCAGCGGCGCGCTGCTGCGCAGCTCGTTCCAGATCGCAAATTCACCGTCGAAGCCGACGGTGAACCCGACCGCCGCCTCCACCGCCGCGACGAGCCCGAGCTTCGCGCTATCGTCGATCGTCGCGCGCAGCATGGCGATCAGTTCGGCGCGGTCCATCGGCGGCGCGGCGCGGAAAATCAATTCGGCGGCGCTCTCGGTGGCGCTGCCATCGAGACGGCCATGGCCATCGCGGCCAAAGCCACCGCCTTCGGGATCGGCGACGCTGTCGTCGATGTCGAAGAGTTTCAAGGCCGCGCTGTTGACGACGGCGACGTGGCCGCAGAAGCGGCGGATCATCACCGGATGATGCGGGATCGCAGCGTCGATCTCGGCCCGCGTCGGCAGGCGATGTTCGGTAAGACCGTTCTCGTCGAGACCGGCGCCATAGACCCATTGGCCGGTCGGGATTTTCTGCGCGCGGGCAACAAGCAATTTCAACACGGCATCGATGCAGCCCGCATCGCGCGGCGTCACCGGCACCTGCAGCCGCGCATGCGCGATGGCGAACAGATGAATATGCGCGTCGGTCAACCCCGGCAGCACGGTCGCGCCATCGAGCTCGATGGTCCGTTCGGCGGCCGGCGCATCGGCGCGCGCGCCGCTCCACAGCACACGACCGTCAAACACGACAAGGCTGTCGGCTGGCGTCTCATCCCACGCCGAGCGATAGATGCGGCCGTTGGTGAGCAGGATGGAGGAAGCGACGGCGGACATGGATGAATGAAGCCTGAGATTAGCGGAGAGATAAGTCTGTCATTCCGGGGCGCGAGCGCCCCTGCGCGAGCGAGCCCGGAATCCCGTCATGTTCATCGTCTCACATCGAGGTTCCGGGTTCAGTCGCAGCTGACGCTGCTCCTGCCCCGGAACGACAGTGAGAGGTTTACTTCTTGCTCAGCGCCCAATCCGGCTGGTCGGCGAACATCGTGTCGCTTTCCTTGTTGATCAGCTTGCCGTTCTCTTTCACCACGGTGCGCAAATAGACGTTCTGGCGGATGTGGCGGGTGTCAGGATCGATCGATACCGGACCGCGCGGGCTGACCCACTTCATGCCCTTGACGGCAGCGATCGCCTTGTCCGGGTCGCGCTTGCCGTCGGTGGCCTTGATCATCTCGTAGATCACGCGCGCGCCGTCATAGGCGGCGACGCCGGTCATCGCGACGTCCTCGACCTTACCGCCGTTCTTCACGATCGAGGCCAGGAACTGCTTGTTCTCCGGGCTCTCGTGCGACACCGCGTAGTGATAGGTCGAGAGCACGCCAAGCGCGCTGTCGCCGATGCTCGGCAGATCGATCTCGGTGACGATGTCGCCGGTCGACATCAGCTTGACGCCGTCGGCCCTGAGGCCGTTGTCGATATAGGCTTTGAAGAAGCCGAAGGTCGGCGGGCCGGACGGCAGGAAGCAGAAGATGGTGTCAGCGCCGGCCGCCTTGATCCGCTGCATGATCGGGCTGAAGTCGGTGGTGTTCATCGGGATGCGGATCGCCTCGACCACGGCGCCGCCATCGGTCTCGAAAGTCTTCTTGAACGCCGCTTCGGCATCGATGCCCGGGCCGTAGTCACTGACCGCGATCGCCGCCTTGCGCGAGCCGTTCTTGTAGGCGACGTTGGCCGCCGGCACGGTGTTCTGCCACATCGTGAACGAGGTGCGGACGATGTAGGGGCTCTTCTCGACTATCGAGGAGGTAGCGGCGTTCAGCACCACCAGCGGCGTCTTGGATTCTTCCAGCAGCGGCGCCACCGCCATCGCGTTCGGCGTGAAATAGATGCCGGCGAGATACTGCACCTTGTCCTTGACGATCAGCTCCTGCGCCAGCGCCTTGGACTTGGCGGGGTTCGGACCTTCCTCGTCGCGGTAGATGAACTCGACGGTGTGATTGCCGACCTTGTTGCCGTGCTCGGCGACATAGGCGTCGATGCCCATCTTGTAATTGGCGCCGAACAGCGCGTAGGGGCCGGACATCGTGCCGATCACGCCGACCTTTATGACGTCGGCGGATGCAGTTCCGGTCATCAGCGCCAGAATGGCGAGCGACAGGATCGATTTCGTGGGGCGATGCATGTTGGACGTCCTCGTTGCGAAAGAGAAAACTTTGTCAGCAAGCTGTGTTCGGGAAAAACCTATTCAATAAACCTGCCGCGGATCAGAACATCTCGAAATATTCGCGCTGCTCCCAGTCCGACACTTCGGACTGAAAGCGCTCGATCTCGGCGAGTTTGATGTGGGTGTAGTAGTCGACCATGGTCGAGCCCATGGATTCCCGGAAGAACGGATCGTCCTTCAGCGCGAACACCGCCTCGCGCAGCGATTTCGGCAGAAGCGGCGCATCGCTCTCATAGGGCGAATCGGCCGAGGGGCCTGGATCGAGAACACGATCGACACCGTCGAGGCCGGCGAGAATTTGCGACGACATATAGAGATAGGGATTGGCGGCGGGTTCGCCGACGCGGTTTTCCAGCCGCGTCGCGGAATCATGGGGACCGCCGAGTACGCGAATCATCGCGCCACGGTTGTCGCGGCCCCAGATCGCACGGTCCGGCGCCAGCGAGTAGGAGCGATAGCGCTTGTAGCCGTTGATGGTAGGCGTAGTGAACACGGTCGCCGCGCGCGCATGCGCCAGCAATCCTGCGAGATAGCCGCGGCCGAACGACGACAATTGTTCACCGGCGTCGGTAGACATGAACGCGTTGCGGCCGCCGTCGCGCGACACCAGCGACTGGTGCAGATGCCAGCCCGACGACACGACGTTGGGAATTTTCGGGCGGCACATGAAGGTGGCGTGGTAGCCGCGGCGATGGCAGATCTGCTTCACCGCGGAGCGAAACAAAACCATGCTGTCGGCCGGCGTCAGACCCACGGTCGGAGCGAAGGTGAATTCGCACTGGCTCGGACCATATTCGACTTCCACCGAGCGCAGCGGCAGGCCGAGCGCCATCACGTCGCGGCGGATGAATTCGAGCACCGGCTCCATCTGGTCGTAGCGCTGCTCGGTAAGGTACTGGTAGCCGTGCGACAAGAGGCTGACTTCCGGCGATCGGCCCGGCTGACCGGCATCCTCTGGCGCCATCCTTGTTTCTTCGTTCTTGAAGATGTGGCACTCGACTTCGAGCCCGGCGACAAAGTCGTAGCCGCGCTTGTTGAGGTCCGCGAGCACGCCCTTATAGAGGTTGCGGGTGGCAAACGGCACCGGGCGGCCATCGGCGAAATGCACGTCGCACAACAGCCAGCCGGTGGCCTCGACCCAGGGCAACACGCGGAAGGTGAGCGGATCGGGGATCATAAGCGCGTCGGCCGCGCCCTGCATTTCCGGAATGCCGAAGCCGCCGCCGGCGGTGAACACCGGGAAGACCGATTTGTGCGAGGTGTCCTTGGCGAACATCGTGGTGGTGATGTTGCAGCCGTTCTCCAGCACCCGCAGCGCCTCGCTGGCAATCAGCGTCTTGCCGCGCAAAATGCCATGCTGGTCGGGAAACGACAGCCGGATCACTTCCAACTTCTGCTCCTCGACGATGCGCCGAAGCCGCACGGCGGCGTCCTTCTGTTCTGCGGACCACAGGCCGTGGCGTTCGACGAAACTCATGCGAGCAACTTTCAGTGCAGTTCACGAACGAGATGGCTCCCCTCCCCCTTGCGGGGAGGGTCGGCCGAGCGAGTGATGATGCGATAGCATCATCAGGAGCGGAGACCGGGGTGGGGGGTGCCACGGGCGACAGAGCTTGTGGCTCCCCCCTCCCCGACCCTCCCCCGCAAGGGGGGGAGGGAGCAGAGCCGCTTGCCGCCGCGCTTACTCCGCCGCCGACAGATGCGTCACGGTAGCGGGGGTCTCGTTCGGCACGGGGGCCGCCCATGGCGCGCCGCGGCGGCGGGCGACGTCGACTTCCATCCAGTAGGTTTCCCAGCCCTTGGTTGGGCCGATGCCGTCCATCGTGCCGGGGCCCTGGATGCTGCGGGCGTGGGCCTCGTCGAGGAACATCATCGGCTTCTGGCCGCCGGCGACCTTCTCGATCTCGGCCCTCAGCAGCTTGCGGTAGGCGATAATCGCCTTGTCACTCGATCCGAGATGTTCGCGGGTGCGGTCCTGGATCTTGCCCATCGATTCCACCGCCCACTGGTCGTGGACGTTGATGTCGGCGCCCATGCCGGTATAGGTCTCGTGCGCCTGCTCGTGCGGATCGAAGCCGTAGTCATTGCTGCGGTTCTTCCGCGACGTGTAGTTCGGAAGTTCGTAAAGTTCCAGGCGCTGCTCGCGCATCTTCACCTTGTCGACCGGCTTGGTGTAGCTGGTAAAGATCGCGTACCAGTAGCAGCTTTCGTCATCGACCGGGACGTGCCACTGCGTGATGGTCATTTCCGTGCTCATCGGAATCGCAAAGCCGTGCGGGAAGATCTGGTTGGTGACGCGGACATGGGTGCGTTCGTCATCGAGCTGGCGCAACGCGATCAGGCGCAGGCCAAACTCAGTCGACTCCACATTGATGATCGGCCGGTCATACTCGCGAAGAATCTTGGTCATCGGCAGTTCGGTGCCGGCCGAGGCGCCGCGGAACTGCTTGCCATAAGCGGCCGTAACGTCTTCATCCTCGAAAAAACGATGCAGGAACGACGCGTGCGCGGGATCGATGCCGACTTCCAGCGCCTGCAGCCAGTTGCAGTCGAACAGGCCCTTGAAGGCAAAGGTGTAGGCGCCGGGTGCCGCGAAGCAGTCGAGCTCCGGAAAGGCCGGCGGTTCGCCTTCGCCAAGATAGGCCCACAGGATGCCGCCCTTCTCGACCACCGGAAACGCGCGCTGCTTGATGCCGGCGCACAGTTTCGATGTAGCGGGCTCGGCTGGCGTCTCCAGGCACTTGCCTTTGACGTCGAACAGCCAGCCGTGGAAGGCGCAGCGCACGCCGCCGCCTTCGAGCCGGCCGAACGCCAGATCGGCGCCGCGGTGCGGGCAGTCGCGATCGAGCAGGCCATAGCGGCCCTGCTCATCGCGAAACAGCACGAAATCCTCGCCGAGCAATTTCACCGGCCGGATCGGCCGCTCGCCTTCCAGCTCATCGACCAGCGCCGCGGGCTGCCAGTAGTTGCGCATCAACTTGCCGGCGGGTGCCTTCGGTCCGATCCGGGTGATCAGGTCGTTTTGCTCTTGGCTCATCATGGCAAGGAGGCCTTTCGGGAGGCTGGACAAACAAACCCAAGCCGCAGACATTTGTTCGTCTATTGAACTTATGGGCGATTTTAGAGATTGAATAATTCCAAGCAAGTGGAATTTTGCGCCAGATCATGGCGACAAAACAAGCACTGATGCAGCCGCAGCGATCCTGCATCGACTTGCGCCGGACGAACACATGTTCAATATACCTCGATACGCATGGGAGCCCGCGATGCCGACATATCCTCACACTTCCCGATTTCCGGTCATGGGCCTGCGGCTGTGAGCGGCCTCGTCATCATCGGCGCGTCCTATGCCGGCGTTCAGGCCGGCATCAGCGCCCGCGAGAAGGGCTTTCAGGGGCCGATCCGGATCGTCGCCGACGAGATCCACCTGCCCTATCAGCGGCCGCCGCTGTCGAAGGGGTTCCTGTCGGGCAGCGTTACCCACAGCAACCTGTTTCTGCGCGGCGACGACTACTTCAAGGCCCAGAATATCGAGATGTGTCTGGGCCATCGCGCCGTCCGCATCGATCGCGACGCCGGCACCGTCGAACTGGAAGACGGCGAGCGACTGACGTTTGACCAGTTGTTGATCGCAACCGGATCGCGCGCGCGGCAGCTCGCCGTGCCGGGCGCCGACGGCGCCGACATCGTCTATCTGCGCACGCTGGATCACGCGGTGAACCTTAAGCCGCGGCTGGAGGCGGCGAAGGAAGTCGTCATCGTCGGCGGCGGCTTCATCGGGCTGGAAGTCGCGGCGACCGCCGCCAAGGCCGGCAAGAAGGTAGTGATGATCGAGGCGGTGTCGCGCCTCCTGGAGCGCGCGGTGTCGCCGCTGATCTCGCAATTCCTGCTCGACATGCACCGCTCGCACGGCGTCGATATCCGCTTCCAGCAGAGCGTCACGGCGATCGAGAACCACGGCGCCCTGCACGACGTGGTGTGCTCGAACGGCGACCGGGTCCGCGGCGATCTGATCATCGCGGGCATCGGCGGCATCGCCAATGACGAACTGGCCGTCGAGGCTGGCGTGCTGTGCGCCAACGGCATCGACGTCGATGCCCACGGCCAGACCAATATCCCCAACATCTACGCCGCCGGCGACGTCAGCAACCACCACAACATCTATGCCGGCCGCCGCGTGCGGCTGGAATCGGTGCAGAACGCCACCGACCAGGGCAAGGCCGCCGGCTTTGCAATCGCCGGCCACCCTGAGCCCTACGAGGCCGTGCCGCGCTTCTGGTCCGACCAGTATGACGCGAAGCTGCAGATCGTCGGCCTGTCGGGTCCCGACGACACCCCGGTGATCCGCGGCGCGATCAGCGAGGGTAAGTTCTCGGTGTTCTATTATCGCGGCACGCGGCTGATGGCGGTGGACAGCATCAACCGGCCCGGAGACCAGATGATCGCGCGCCGCCTGATCGCGGCGTCATTGTCGCCGACGCCGGAACAGGCCGCCGATCTCGGCTTCGATCTCAAGAAAGTGGAAGCCGCGTGACCCGGACACGCGCATCATGGTGAAACCGAAGCGCGCCGAGGGCGAGGAGCGCGGCAATACCGACTTCATCGAGAGCCTCGACCGCGGCTTGCGCGTGTTCGAACTGTTCGGCGCCGATCCCCGCCCGATGACGCTGAGTGACCTCGCCAAGGCGGCCGACCTGCCGCGCGCCACGGTGCGGCGTATCCTGTTCACGCTGGAGCGCGCCGGATATGTCGAAAGCGACGGCAAATTGTTCACACTGACGCCGCGCGTGCTGGTGCTGGCGGCCTCCTTCCTGTCGTCGAACCAGGTGGTGGCGGTACTGCAGCCGGTGCTCGACCGGCTGGCCAGCACCGCGCAGGAGATCTCGTCGCTGGCGGTGCTCGACGGCCATGAAGTGATCTTCATCGCCCGCGCCAGCCCGGCGCGGGTGTTTTCTGCCGGCATCGATCTCGGCTACCGGCTGCCGGCCTACTGCACCTCGGTCGGCCGCGCGATGCTCGGCAAATATTCCAACAGCGACCTCGCCGCGGCCTTGAGCGCGATGGAGCTCAAGGCGATGACGCCGTTCACCGTCACCGACCGCGACCTGCTGCTCGCCACCATCATGACCGACCGCGAAAAGGGCTATTCGCTGGTCGATCGCGAGGCCGAGCCGGGCTTTCGCTCGATTTCGGTGCCGGTGCGCCGCTATGATGGCGAGATCGTCGCCGCCATCAACATGGGCGCTCATGTCGATCGCATCTCCACTGGCGAAATGATCGACCGCTTTCTGCCGCTGCTGCGCGAAGCCGCAGACAGCGTGAAGTCGATGCTTCTGTAGAAAACTGCTCCGGCTTTTCAGCCGTCATTGCGAGGTCAGGGAAAGCCAATTGGCCTTCCCCTTAGCGAAGCGACGCGGCAATCCAGGAGCTGCGACCTCTCAAAGAACTGGATTGCTTCGTCGCAAGGGCTCCTCGCAATGACGGCCGAGAGTTCGAACCGCCCCAAGGACCATAAGCCATGCCGCACATCATCATCGAACATTCCACCGAAGGCCATGCCCGTTTCGATGCCGCGGCCCTGATGCGCGCGTTGCACGAGGCGGCGGCGGGCACCGGCGTGGTGCAGGCCGCCGACCTCAAGATCCGGGTGATGGCCTATACGGACTATCTGGTAGCCGGCACGCGCGACGGCTTCTGCCATGTCTCGCTGTACCTGCTGGAAGGTCGCACGCCGGCACAGAAAGTGCTGCTCAGCGAAGTGTTGCGCGCGGCGATGGTGGCGGTGCTGCCGCACACCAAAAGCCTCAGCGTCGATATCCGGGACATGGACGCTTCGGCCTACAAGAAGCGGCTGCTGGACTGACGCCCTATTCCATCGCCTGCTGGATCGCGCGTCCCAGCGCGAACAGCCGCTGATCGATCGCCACCGGTACCTCGCAGACGAACTTGATGACGCGCTGGCGGTCCTCGAAGATCCGCGTCTGCCACAATAGCTGGTTGCTGAGTTGCTCGATCTTCGCCGGGTCCGGCGAAGCCTGGTCCTGCAACGAATGCATCGACAAGGTCGCGGCTCGGATCGCGTCGGCGGCGCCGCGCTGCTTGCGGGTGACGCGCTCCAGCCCGTTCAGCACAGAGGAGCGCTGCGCGTTCAGCGTCTCGAACAGGCCGGCAAACAGCCGCCTGCCCTTGTCGAGCTTGCGGTCGCCGGCGCCGGCGAGAAATTCGTTGAGCGCCTTTTCCGCCTCGTCGAGCGGCGTGCGCCGCGCCGCCAGGCGCTCGACCAGCGCGCTGACCGCCATGTCCTCTTTCCATTTATCCGTGGCATCGCCGAGGTCGGGCCCGGCCCAGACCGCGGCGAGCGAGACTTCGGGCACCTTGGCCTGCACGCACGGCCAGTCCGGATAGCGCGGATCCGCGGCATGGCCGATGCCCGGCACGCACACCAGCGCCAACAGCGTTGCGATAATGAAACGGGTTTTCATGTCTCTGCTCCGGCGGGACCGCGGCGACCGAAACCGCGCGAGGGGTCATAGGCCATTGCCGCCGCGACCATGAATACGATCGCACAGCCGCCGACCACGGCCAGCGACACGCCGTTGAGGCGACCATACAGAGCGAAACGGATCAGTTCGACGGCATGCGTAAAGGGATTGAGCCCGCAGACGAAGGCAAGCAACGGACTGCCCTCCTGCACCCGCCACAGCGGGTAGAGCGCAGAGGAGGCAAAGAACATCGGGAAGATCACGAAGTTCATCACGCCCGCGAAATTCTCCAGTTGCCGGATGCCCGACGAGATCAGCATGCCGAGCGCGCCGAGCATCAGCCCGGACAGCAGCAACGCCGGCAGCACGGCCAGATAGCCAAGCGGCGGAGGCTCGATTTCCCAGAACCAGGCGATCGCGAGAAACGCATAGACCTGCAGCACCGACACCGCGGTGCCGGCGAGCAGCTTGCAGAACAAGAGATACCAGCGTGGCAGCGGGCTCACCAGCAGGGTTCGCATATTGCCCATCTCGCGGTCGTAGACCATCGACAGCGACGACTGCATGCCGTTGAAAAGCTGGATCATCGCCATCAATCCGGGCGTGATGTAGACCTCGTAGAGAATATAGGTCTCGTAAGGTGGGATGATCGAAATGCCCAGCACCTGTCGAAAGCCGGCAGCGAAAATGAACAGCCAGACCAGCGGCCGGACCAGCGCCGAGACGAAACGCTCGCGCTGTTGCAGGAATCGCAGCGCCTCGCGCCACACAATGCCGTTCATGCAAACGGCATATTGCGAAAGCGTGAAGCCGCGCCGCGGCATGGCGACTTCGATCGTCATGGCACGGCCTCCGCGGTCAACCGCATGAAAGCGGCGTGCAGGTCACGCGCGCCGGATTGCGCCAGAATGTCGCCGAGCCGGCCCTGCGCCAGCACGCATCCCTGATGCAGCACCACGATTTGGTCGCCGTCGGCGATCTCGTCGAACAGATGCGTGGTGTAGAGCACGCTGATGCCCTGCTCGCGCACCAGCGCACGGATGTGGCCGAGCATGTCGGCGCGCGACCGGACGTCGAGGCCGACGGTCGGCTCGTCGAGCAGCAGGAGTTGCGGCCGGTGCAGCAGCGCACGCGCGATCTCCAGCCGTCGCATCTGCCCGCCGGACAGGTCGCGTACCTTGCTCATACCGCGATCCGACAGCGCAACCTGCGCCAGCACGTCGCCTGCGCGCAGCCGCGCCTCACGCCGGCCGATGCCGTGCAGCGCGGCGTGGTACAGCAGGTTCTGCGTCACCGACAGGTCGAGATCCAGCGTGCGTGGCTGGAACACGACGCCGAGCCGGCGCAGCGCCTCGCCGGGCTCACGGCCGGTATCGTGGCCGAAAATGCGGATATGCCCCCGTTGCACGCCGAACAAGCGCGTCACCAGGGACACCAGCGTGCTCTTGCCGGCGCCGTTCAGGCCGAGCAGTGCGGTGAAGCTGCCGGGCGCGACCTCGAGGCTGACGTCCTTGAGCGCGCAGCGTGATCCATAGTGATGGCTGACAGCGTCTATGGCCAGCGCGGCGGCAATGGCCGGCGCGCTGCACCTGTCTTGCATTGGAAGCCCGGCGGAGTTCGGCATCATGGCGGCGCCATCGCAATGCCCCACGGCAATTCGCCGACCTGGATGGTCTTGATCACCTTCAGGGTTCCGACGTCGATCACCGAGACGTCGTTGGACACACCATTCGTGGTCAGTAGATATTTCTCGTCCGGGGTGAAGGCCATCTGCCAGACGCGCTGCCCGACCAGCAGATATTTCGTGACCTGATGCGTCGTCGCATTGACCACGGCGACCCGGTTGGCGGGGCCGAGTGCGACGAAGCCGGTTTTGCCGTCTTTCGTGAGCGCCATACCGACCGGCTGGATCGCCTCGCGGCGCAGCCCGGGAATGGCGAACCTGATCTTGCCGGTGACTTCGCGTCGGGCGGGATCGATGATGGTCACGGTGCCGCCGATCTCGGCCGACACCCAGAGTTCGGAATGGTCACGCTTGAAGATGGCGTAGCGCGGTCGCGCATCGACCAGCACATTGGCGACGATCTGGCGCGTCGCGGTATCGATGAAATGCGCCATGTTGGTGGTCTCGGAGGTATTGATCAGGATCTTGCCATCCGGGCTGATCGTCAGGCCCTCCGGCTCGACACCGACCTGCACCTCGCCAACCCGGGTGCGACGGGCGATATCGATGATCGTCACCGTGTTGTCGTTCTCGTTGGCGACATAGAGCAGTTTTCCCTCGGCATCCTGCACGAACAGTTCGGGATCGGGACCGGACGGCAGCGTATCGACCACCTGCTGCTTGCCGACATCGATCATCTTGATGGTGTCGTCGTCGCCCACGGCGACCAGCACGAACTTGCCGTCGCGTGTGAAACCGATACCGCGCGGACGCTGGCCGACCGGAATGGTCTTTGTCACGGTCCAGGTGTCGGTGTCGATCACCGAGACGGTGTTGCTCTTTTCGTTGGAGACATAGGCGATGAAGGCGTCGGCAGGGACGGTGGTGCCGCAGGCGATCAGAACAGCCAGCGCTAGAATGCGGGCCAAACTCCGCCCCCTCCCCGTCATTGCGAGGAGCCCTTGCGACGAAGCAATCCAGTTCTTGCGGAGGATGCGGCTTTCTGGATTGCCGCGTCGCTTCGCAAAGGGGAAAGCCACCGGCTTTCCCTGACCTCGCAATGACGGAGCCGATAGGTCATCGCCTGATCGCATCACGCACCTCATTGCCATTTACACTTCGTCTCGGCACGATCGACGCCGAGCGTGTCGAGTTCGGAGATCTGGTGCAGAAACCCTTCCTGCGGCGATACTGACACCACCATGCGGCCATCGGCGAGCAGCACCGGCTGCCGCAATTGTCCGTTCCAGTCGCGCAGGGTCAGCGGCTGGCCCTTGAAGGCCGCAATGGCGAAGTCCGGACCTTTCAGGAATTCGGCAATCGTCTTCGCATCGCCGGATTTCACGCGCGCCGCGGCTTCGCCGACCATCCGCACCGCGGTCCAGGCCTGCATGTCGCGCGCGGTCATGCGGCGCGCATTGAGCTTGACGAAGCGATTCTGCAATTGGATCGCACCCCACTGGTCATGGGCTGCGTCCCAGCTCGTCGGCACCAGCCCGGCGGAGCCCGCGATCGGCCGCGCGTCCCACGTGCGATATGGCAGATACAGCGCGAACACCTCGCTCTCGTCGGCGGCGACCAGCACGTCATGATTGGGAGCCGACTGCGTCAACGCCGGCATCTGGCGCTGGATCAGCGTGACGCCACTGTCGGTGCGGCGCGCGCCACCTTTGTCCTCGAAGATACGCTCCTGCACGATCTTGGCGCCGAACCGCAGCGCCGCGCGGCGCAATGCGTCGGCGTAGAGCTGATCCGGCGGATGCGAACCCACCACCAGGAGCCAGCGGCGCCACTGCTTCCAGACCAGATATTGCGCCAGCGCATCGGCCAGCATCGAGCGGGATGGCGCGACATGCAGCACGTTGCGCCGGCAGTCCTGCTCGCGCAGCCGGTCATCGGTGGCGCCGGCATTGAGCAGCGTGACGCCGCGGTCGCGTACCGCATCGGCAGCCTTCAACAGATCGTCGGCGGCCAGATCGGTGACGATGAAGGAGGCGCGGCGATCCGCCAGAGCCGTCATGGCCATCGCCGCATCGTCCTTGTTGTTCAGCCGCACGTCGTCGAGCACAAAACGCTGGTCGAGAAAGCGCCCGGTCGTGTTGTTGTCCTCGATCGCCAACCGCGCACCGGCGAGGCCGTCATTGCCGGCACCATGCTGCACCAGCGAAAGGCTCGGGCGAAACCCGGCAGGGCCGAGATAGCCGATCCGGATCTCGACCGGTTCCGCCGCCGCCGGACCGGTGACCAGCACGAACCACACGATCGCCCACCAAAGCCGGGCCACAGGGCACCTCCCTCAAGCCTCCCTCGACGGCAGCCGATCCGGAGACTTCTGGCTTGAAACATGGCTGATCCAGCCTAAGTTGCAACGACCAATTTGCTGTGGCTGGTTCCGCTGGAAAACGATCATGCGCAGGCTTTGCTGCATCGCGCTGCTATCGCTGACGCTGTCATCAGCCGCCTCGGCGGATGAGCCGAAAACGGCGGTGTTCGATTTCGAGCTGATTGATAGCAGCGTGCAGGGCGAGAAGGACGGCCAGCGCGCCGACGAGCAGGCGCGGCTGCTGCGTGCCGGCGATCAGCTGCGCCAGGGACTGGCGGACTCCGGCCGGTACACCTTGGTCGATATCGCACCGGTGCGCGCCGAAGCGCGCAATGCAAACCTGCAGGCCTGCGGCGGCTGCGACGTGCAGTTCGCGCAGAAGCTGGGTGCCGATCTGGCGGTGACCGGCACGGTGCAGAAAGTGTCGAACCTCATCCTCAACATGAACATTTACGTCCGCAACGCCCGCACCGGCCATCTGGTGACGTCGATGAGCGCGGATTTCCGTGGCAATACGGACGAGTCCTGGTCACGCGCGATGAGCTATCTGTTACGCAATCGCTTGCTTGCGCCGAATTATGGCGCGCCGGGGGCGCAGTAGACTGGCTGGCGTAGCCCGGATGAGCTTGCGCCTGAGCAACGTGAGGACGCGAGCGACATCCGGGGGCCGCCCCCTCGTAGAGACACCGTCCCCGGATGGCGGCGTCGCAATGCTGCGCATCGCGCCGCCTTATCCGGGCTACGTTCCGCCCAACCTCTCCGCATGCCAGCGCAGATGGTCTTCCATGAAGGTCGAGATGAAATAATAGCTGTGGTCGTAGCCGGGCTGGCGGCGCAGCGTCAGCGCGATGCCGGCGTTGGCGCAGGCGTTCTCCAGAAGGCCCGGCCGCAACTGCTCGGTCAGGAACGGATCGGCATCGCCGACATCGACCAGCAATTCGCCGATCCGCGCGCCATCCTCGATCAGCGCGACCGCATCATGCGCGCGCCAGGCGGCGCGGTCGGGACCGAGATAGCCGCCCAGCGCCTTGATGCCCCACGGCACCTGCGAGGGTGCTGCGATCGGCGAGAAGGCGCTGACGGCGCGGTAGCAACCGGGATGGCGCAGGCCGATGGTCAGGGCGCCGTGGCCGCCCATCGAATGGCCCATGATCGATTGCCGGCTCATGTCGGCAGGAAAGTTTGCGGCGAGCACCGACGGAAGTTCGGCGGTGATGTAGCTCCACATCCGGTAGTTGGCCGCGAATGGCGACTGCGTCGCATCGACATAAAAGCCGGCGCCAAGGCCGAAATCATAGGCCTGGGCGGGATCGCCGGGCACGCCGTCCCCGCGCGGGCTGGTGTCGGGCGCGACGAAGATGAGGCCGAGTTCGGCGCAGGCGCGGCGGTATTCGCCTTTCTCGGTGACATTGGCGTGGCTGCAGGTGAGACCCGACAGATACCACACCACCGGGCACGCTCTCTCGGCGGCCTGCGGCGGCACGAACACCGAAAAGGTCATGCCGGTGCCGGTCGAGCTGCTGGCGTGCTTGTAGACGCCCTGCGTGCCGCCATGCGAGCGGATTGTTGAGACGGTTTCGATCGTCATGAGGCAAGGCTCCGGCGCTGGAGAAAAAATCGCCGGCAACGCGCCGGCGGGGGGCATATGCGCCCGCCGGCGGGACCGGATCAAGTCCGGCAGAAGAGATCAGGCGGGCGTCCTAAGCCGCCTTGGCGCGGGACTGGGCGACGTGGGAGGAGATCGCGTCCATCAGGGCCGGTGACAGGCAGTCATAGGGTTGCAGCCCCAACTCGTTCAGCCGCGCGCGGATGCCGTCCATCTCGCTCGTTTGCACCCCGGACTCCAGCACCGACGACACGAAGGCAGCAAAGCCCGGCGCCGCGGAGCCGCCTTCCTCGAACAGTTCGGGATGGATGAAGTCGAGTCCATAGAACGGATGCGCCTTGTTCTCGATGCGGCCGTACATATGGGTGCCGCAGACCTTGCAGGCGTGGCGCTGGATCGTCGCGGAGGCGTCCACGACCGCAAGCTTGTCGCCGTTCTCGGTCACCGAAAGGTTGTCGCGCGGCACCACGGCGACGACCGAGAAGATGGCGCCTTCCGGCTTCCAGCATTTGGTGCAGCCGCAGGCGTGATTGTGCGCGACGTCGCCGCGGATGCTGACCTTGACCGGCCGATCCTTGCATTTGCAGACCAGCGTGCCGCCGGCAAAACTGCCGGAGCCGGCCTTGACGCCGTTATCAACCGAGGGGTGGATATGAACGGTCATGGGTCAATCCTCCTGTCTGATTTTTGATTGATAGTTGGCGGTGCGTGGCATCGCCTGGGCAATCGGACGTACGTCCTCAAGTTTCTCCGCAAATCATTGCACGCTGGCGCGCGACGTCAAGGACGCTGAAGCCATTCCCGGATTATTTTGATGCAGATTCGCAGGCAGTACCGTGTTGCGCCGCAGCGGCGACGCAGATGCGACAACAACATTGCCAAGTATCAAGTCAACGCCGTCTCATGAACGATACGGAATCGCGCCGATGCACTGTCTTGCCGAAACACGGCGAGCCGGTCGATCCGCAGCGCAGCGATATCGAGCGCGGCAAACCGCGCCTGCAACATCGCCAGCACCTCGGCCGCGCGCTCCGCCGGAAGTCGCCCGGTCAACGTCAGGTGAAAACGGAAATCATCGCGCACATAGGGATAGCCGAAGCGATCGAGCTGCTTGACCTGGCGCGCTGTCAGCGCCTCCGGCTTGCGGCGGGCTCGATCGGCAGGCGTCATCGGCGCACGGAAACGGTCGAACGCCTCGACGCAATCCTGCGCGAGCGAGTTGAGTTCAGCGCTGGGGGCCGCCGGCACGATCGCGATGAAACTGCTGATCGCCTGCACCAGCGGCGTCATCGCCGGGATGGCGCGGGGAGATGTGGCGAAGCTGTCGCAGGCCGCGATCAACCCGGCCTCGTGCTCCAGCGGCGCCAGTGCAAACGGCGCTTTCAGGGTGCCGTGAAAGCCGTATTTGCGCGGATCGCCGGTCAATGCCGGCCAGTCCGGAAACTGCGCAACCACCGCGGCGGGAAACGCCACGTCGTGGCCGGTGAAAGCATTGTAGCCGAGCATTTCGGCGCCGAAGCGCGCAAGCGGAGCGCCAGCCGAAGGGGCATAGTAGATGGCGTAGCGGGGAAAGTCGGTCATGGATCGACCATAAACACCCGGCACATCGGTGCAACCGGCGTTCGCGGACGGGGAAGCCACCGATGCCGCAGAGCCTGCAATACAGGTTGAATCGGCGCGCGTCGCCAGCCAAAGCCTGTCACACAAGACGAATCGGGGATTGAAACGCTAGAAGCACTGTTTTTTTAGGCAAAATCTGTGCAGATTGTATTCTGTCCGGGTTTTTTTCTGCGATTTTCACTAGTGTCTATTTCACCGAATCACTAACACAAAGGTGCCCAATGGCCGATCAAATGACCAAGTCGCAGCTCATCGAGAAGATCAACGAGTCCCATCCCGATCTGACCAAGAAGGACGTCAAGGGCGTTCTCGAGACCCTGGCCGTGGTCGGCTACAAGGAACTGAAGAAGAACGGCGTGTTCCTGGTCCCCGGCTTTGCCAAGTTCGTCGTCGTCAAGAAGCCCGCCACCAAGGCGCGCAAGGGCACCAACCCATTCAACGGCGAGCCGATGACCTTCAAGGCCAAGCCGGCCCGCAAGATCGTGCGTGCACGCCCGGTCAAGGCCGCCAAGGACGCCGTCTAAGCGAAACGCGGCTGCCCCCGGCGCCGCTTTGAATTGCAGTAACAACGGCGCGGCATTCCCGAGGGATTGCCGCGCCGTTGTCGTTTGCGCCGTCATTGCGAGGAGCCCTTGCGACGAAGCAATCCGGTTCTTGCCGAGAGTGTGGCTCTGGATTGCCGCGTCGCTTGGCTCCTCGCTATGACGGCAGCTATTCCCCGGCCCGCGGTTCCGGCTTCGCGTCCTGCATCGGCAGATGGGCGTCGTGCCAGCCGTCAGTGCCGTCGGGATACCAGGCAACATGGGCGTAGCCGTAGCCCAGCGCGCGCTTGGCCGCGTTCCACGACATCCAGCAATGGGCCAGGCAATAGAACACCAGCCTGCGCGCCTTGTCGCCGGCGCTGGCGCGCTGCAGCCCGCGCCTGAAATAATCCTCGGTAACTTCCGCCAGTTCGCCATAGCCGGTGTCGGGCAGCCACAGGCTGCCGGGGATGTGCGGCCGTGGCGCCTCGCGCCAGACCGTGCCCGCCGGCAGATTGGGCGGTTTCGGCGGGCGTGGCAGCACGTCGATGAAGGCGGCCGCGCCGGCACGCCAAAGCGCCTCGGCCTCGGCCGTGGTCAGCACCACAGCGCCATGCAGGGTCGCCGGCACCGGCGCGCGGTAATTGTCGGTGCGGTAACCGGGCGGCTCGGGCACGGCCTCCTGCGCCTGCACAGGCGATGCGGCGGCCCATGCGGCGACCAGCCCCGCTGTCAGACGCCGGATCAATACGGCTTCGGCGCAACAACCTGCGCGGTGATCGGGCGGTCGCTGTCGTCGAGCAGCGGCACGCCGTAGCCGAGCAGGATGGCGTTGATCTCGGCCTGGTTGTCCTGGATGAAGCGGTTCAGCAGCCGCTTCCAGTTCTGGTCGGCGGCGCGAACGCCCATGCCGATCCGGTAGGTCATCCGCGGCCCGCTGGTTTCGCTCAACAATGGCGTGACGCGGAGCGGCGGTTCGGCCTGCTTTGCATGAAAGCCTGCCATCGGCCCCCACAGCACGCCGGCGTCGATCGCGCCCGAGCCGATGTCCTTGATCATGGCCTCGGCTGACGAGTCGATCCGGGTGTCGATCATCAGCGCGTAGGGTCTGGCATTGGCCATCAGCCCGTTGGCCGCCATGTTGGTGGCCGGCGGCGTCGCGGCGACGATGCCGATATGTTTGCCCTTCAGGCGTGGATCGGCCAGCGTCGTGACATCTTCAAGCGCGCTGCCCGATTTCGTGACCAACGCATAGGCCGTTCTCATGTAGGGGTTGGTGCCCTGCACGAGATCGTCGCCCTGCGGATAGCCCATCACGACGTCGCAGCGATGCGCCCCGAGGGTCATCCGGAAGAAGCCCGTCGCCTGCGGAAAAAAGGCGTAGGCGAGCCGCTTCTGCAGTCTGGCGGCCAGCAGTTCGGCGATCTTGTTCTCAAAGCCCTCTCCTTTGTCGTTGGAGAGCGGCAGATTGCGCGGGTCGGCGCAGACGCGAAGCACATTGGGATCGACCAGTTCGATCGAGAGATCGCCGCCCTCCGGCCGTTGCTGCGCAGCCGAAGGCGTCGCCTGCAGCCACGCTGCGACCGCGACGCCGGCAACAATGATGCTCGGCCATCGGCCGCCAGCTAAACCGGTCATCGCCGTCCTCTTCCTCGCTCGACTGACACGCCGGCCCTCGACACCGTTTCGTCTGCCTACTTCTTCGTGCCCATGCAGGAATCCTCGGCCTCCCGCGCGGCAGAGGGCTTGTCGTCGTGCCGCGCCGGTCTGACCCGGCCCACGGCATCGGCGCCGCGCGCCCGCAGATAGACGTAGAGATCGTCCATGTAGCAGGCGACATTGGGATTATCGCCGAACGCCGGCATCACGCTACTGTGCGAGGCATTGACGTTCTTGCGACCGCTGGCAACCACTTCGATGAATTCGCCATAGCTCATCGCCTTGACGGAGTTCTTGAGCGCTGGCGCGTAGCTGGAGCCCTCACCGTCCGGGCCATGACAGACATGGCATTCCGAATGATAGCGGCGATATCCGGAATAGGTGTACCAGTCGGTGCTGCCGCTGATGATCTTGAAGGTCGGGTTTCCCTGAACGTCGAAATACTTCCCCGCCTCTTCCTTCACAGCGTCCGGATCGGGAGGAGTTTCGGCGTAAACCGGATGAGCCGAGGTCACGACGACCGCCAGGGCCGTTCCATACAGAATAGCACGCACAGGCATTTCCTTGATTGATTTTCTTGTCGCTGAACGCGTCTGTTACGGACGCATCATGGCTCTGTAGTCCAGGCAACGCGGTCCGCGGCTGGCGCCTGGATCGCTCCACGCACCAGCCGCTCGTCGGCCGCAAGCCGCTACTGCGGCAATGCGAACACCGTCAACGCGCCACCGAGCGCGGTGTAGTTGGACAGCGCCGCATAGCCGCCGACGGCACCGAGGCCGGCGGTTGGATCCGTCAGGCCGGCCGCAAGGCCGATCCCGGCCCAGCCGCCGACGCCGGACAGCACGGCAACGTACTGCCGCCCGTCCCGTTCATAGGTGGTGACGTTGCCGATGATGCCGGACGGAGTCTTGAACTTGTAGAGCTCCTTGCCGGTCTTGGCATCGACCGCCTTCAGATAGCCTTCCAGCGTGCCGTAGAACACCACGCCGCCGGCGGTGGCGAGCGCACCGGACCACACCGAGAACTGCTCCGGCAGCGACCACACGATCTTGCCGGTCTTGTTGTCCCAGGCGATGAAGTTGCCCATGTGGCTGTCGCCCGGAGGCGGATACATCGACAGCGTCGCTCCGACATAGGGCTGGCCTGCGGTGTAGCTTACCTTGAACGGCTCGTAGTCCATGCAGACATGGTTGGTCGGCACGTAGAACATTTGCGTATCCGGCGAATAGGCCGCCGGCTGCTGGTCCTTGGTGCCGAGCGCCGCCGGGCAGATGCCCTTGGTGTTCTTGTCCTCGCCGCCGGCTTCGGTCGAGTATTGCGCTATCACCTTGGGGCGGCCATAGGTCGGCGAGTTCTTGTTCATGTCGACGCCGGAGGTCCAGTTCACCTTCGGATCGAACTTCTCGGCAACCAGCAATTCGCCGGTGGCGCGATCGAGGGTGTAGCCGAGGCCATTGCGGTCGAAATGCGTGAGCAACTTGCGCGGCTGGCCGCCCATTTCCTGGTCGGTCAGGATCATCTCATTCACGCCGTCATAGTCCCATTCGTCGTGCGGCGTCATCTGGTAGACCCAGCGCGCCATGCCGGTGTCCGGATTGCGGGCGAAGATGGTCATCGACCATTTGTTGTCGCCGGGCCGCTGCTTCGGATTCCAGGTCGAGGGATTGCCGGAGCCGTAATAGACCAGGTTCAGTGCGGGGTCGTAGGACAACCAGCCCCACGTGCAGCCGCCGCCGATCTTCCACTGGTCGCCCTGCCAGGTCCGGAGGCTGGAATCCTTGCCGACCGGCTTGCCGAGTTCGGTAGTCGATACCGGATCGAGCATGATCTGATCGTCCGGCCCTTCCGAATAGGCCCGCCAAGACTGCTTGCCCGTCTTGAGGTCGTAGGCGGTGACGTGGCACTGCACGCCAAATTCTCCGCCGGAGATGCCGACCAGCACCTTGTCCTTGACGACCAGTGGCGACGAGGTGCCGGTGGCGCCCTTGCCGGGATCGCCGTTCTTCACCGACCACTCGACCTTGCCGGTCTTGGCATCGAGCGCGACCAGCGTGGTATCGGCCTGGTGCAGGAATATCTTGCCGTCGGCATAAGCGACGCCGCGGTTCACCGTATCGCAGCACATCACCGGGATCACGTTAGGATCCTGCTTTGGTTCGTACTTCCAGACGATCTTGTTTTCCTTGGCGAGATCCAGCGCGTAGACGATGTTCGGAAACGGGGTGTGGACATACATCATATTGCCGACGATCAGCGGCCCGCCCTCATGGCCGCGCAACACACCGGTGGAAAACGTCCACGCCACCTGCAGCTTGCCGACATTGGCGGCGGTGATCTGCTTGAGCTCGGAATAGCGCTGGTTGGCATAATTGCCAGCCGGCATCACCCAGTCCTTGGCATTCTTCTCCATCTTTATCAGTTCATCATTGGCATTGGCAGCGCTGCCGGCCAGGGCCGTGAACGCGCCAAGACAGGCGAATAACACCTTGTGCATGTCGTATCCTCCCACGATGTCTTTTGTAGAATTTTATGTCTGTCGATCGGACGCATTGCGATGGGCATGAGACGGATTCGCCCAGCACCTTGATCTAGCCGCGTGATTGCATTTCAGCAGTGCAGACATAGCGGTAGCGGCGGAGGACATTCTCGTCTCTTCGCATGCCGCCATCCCCGAAGACACCGGCAATCCCAACGAACCGAAGTCCCGTTGAAGTTGAATGCCGGCAGATGCTAGTACCGCCCAACATTTCGTGCAACACAAATCACGCCTGACGACTTTCCGCTTTGTGTAGTTCGGCATTCCTGCTAGCAGATGTCGCCAACTCTCTGAACGAAGTACGTAACGGATACTTACGCATGATGCGTAGCAGCATCCTCCTCGCAACGCTGGCGATTTTACTGACGGGCATTGTGCAAGCGCAGCACGACGAACCGGCCCTGGCTGTGGATCAGATCGCTCCTGGCGTTTTCGTGCATGCGGGCCGGATCGCCTTGATGGACGAAGCCAATGCCGGCGACATCGCCAATCTCGGATTCATCGTCGGGCGCGATGCCGTGGCGGTGATCGACAGCGGTGGCAGCGTGCGCGTCGGTCGGCAGTTGCGCGCGGCCATCCGCCAGCGCACCGGACTTCCGGTGCGCTATGTCATCGCCACCCACGGCCATCCCGATCATGTCTTCGGCCACGCTGCTTTTACCGGCGACGGCGTCATCCATGTCGGCCACCGCCAACTGCCGCAGGCGCTGGCGCAGCGCGGGCCGCATTATCTCGCCGCATTCCGTCGCCTGCTCGGCGACGCGCTGATCGACGAAGTTCGGATCGTCGCGCCGACATTGCTGGTTGAGAACGACACGACGCTCGATCTCGGCGGTCGCACGCTGGCGCTGAGAGCGTGGCCGACGGCCCATAGCGACAGCGACCTGACCGTGATGGACGATGCGACCGGCACGCTGTTTGCCGGCGACCTGGTGTTTCGCGGGCATATTCCGGTCGTCGATGGCAGCCTGCGCGGCTGGCTCGGCGTGATGGACAAACTGGCGGCCTTGCCGGCCAACCGCGTCGTGCCCGGCCACGGCGCCGTCGGCGAGTGGCCGGCTGTCCTGGCCGACCAGCGGCGTTATCTGCAACGGCTCGACGCCGATCTCCGCACCCTGATCGCCCAGGGCGCGCCGCTGCGTGCGGCGCAGCAGGCCGGCGCGCCGGAACCATCGCGATGGCAATTGGTCGACGACTACCATGCCCGCAACGCCACCGCGGCCTATTCGGAAATTGAGTGGGAATGAGCCGCAGGACGGCGTAGAATGCCGCCTCGTACGGGAGATCGCGCCATGATCGCAGGTCGTCTTTTTAAGGCCGCTTTTCTTGTCCTCGTGCTTCACGGTCCCGCGCAGGCGGCCGACCCGCCTTACGATCCCTGGCCCGGTTTGGTGCAGGACATTTTCGATAGCCGCCCGATGCTGGACGGCGCCGGCGTGCTCGCCATCGAGATGCCCGCCCGCGCCGAGGATGCCGCGATCGTGCCGGTGACCTTGCGCACCATGCTGCCGCCAGGCGACAGCCGCCGCGTTCGCGCGATCACGCTGGTGATCGACCAGAACCCGGCGCCGATGGCCGGCCGCTTCGAGTTCGGCCCGGACTCCACAATCTCGGAAATTTCCACGCGCGTTCGCGTCAACAATTACAGCGACGTCCATGCGGTGGCCGAACTCAGCGACGGCCAGCTCTACATGACGAAGGTATTCGTGAAGGCCTCCGGCGGCTGCTCCGCACCGGCGGCCAAAAACGCGCAGGAAGCGCGCGGCAGGCTCGGCCAGATCCGCTTCCGGCAATTCGCCCGGACCGGCGACACCCCGGCCAGCGGCGCCCGCGAAGCACAGGTAATGATCGGCCACCCCAACAATTCCGGCCTGCAGATGGATCAGGTGACGCGGCACTACGTGCCGGCGTTCTTCGTCAACGACATCAAGATCTGGCAGGACGACCGCCTGCTGCTGTCGCTGCAGGGCGGGATCTCGATCTCGGAAGATCCCAACCTCCGTTTCACCCACCTGCCGGGCGACGCCAAACGCTACCGCGTCGAGGCACGGGATACCGAAGGGCACCTGTTCGCGGGCGAGTGGAAGGCCGAGGGGTCGGGGATATAGTTCAGGCCGCCCGAATTCCGGTCAGAAGCACCGTACCTCGGCTTCGGCCTGGGCGCGCCTGAGGTCGGTCAGCGCCGCGTTGGACTGCGGCGCGGAGCGGAACTGACCGCCGAGATTGCCCTGCACCTGCGCCATGCTGAGCACCGTCTCGGCGGTGACGTAACGGTCATACGGCAATAGCGACGCCACCACGTCGATCGAGCAGGAACACTGCTCGAGCGACTGCCGGTTCTCGCCATTGGCCTTCATGCAGGCGAACACATAATCGGAGCGGATGGCGGTCGGGTAATCGTTCAACCCGGCCGCCGCGGCAGGCGCGGTGCAGGCCAGCATCAATCCGCCGAGTAGTCTCCCGATCCTGCACATCGCTTTCACTCCGGTCCTCCCAACGCTGAGCGTCCGAGAGTGCCAGCAAATCAGCCGGCTGAAAATCCGTCAAACGTGCTGCATTGCAGGGATCGATGGCACCGCATCGGACGCAAAGCCTGCGTCGAGCCGCTGTCGGAACCGCGCCAGGCGGCGTGCCCTTGGCCGGCACGGAGCGCAAGGCACACAACACGTCATCCCTAGCCGGCGCGGCTTGCGCCGATGTCGGCCCGGCTGTGTGGAAATTCGCAGCGCCACTTCACCGCCTTCCATTTCGGGTGCTCACCGACCCATCGCGCGATATAGGGCATCGCCCCCATCGTGCATTGCTGTCGCGAGATCGTCGAATTGAAGGTCAAGTGGGTTTCCTCACAGGTGCTCGGCGACAACACCGCGCAGACGGTTACAATCAGCTCAATCGGGCTCATGCCAGGCTCCTTGCTTCGCAACAGGATAGCACAGCCAGAAACGGCCACCGAGTCGCGAAGTTTCATGCTAGCAAGCGTGGCGGCTGATGATACCAGCAGCGAAATTGCCGGTCAGAAGCCGATACCATAGATAAGCCGCGCCTGATGCCGCTCGAAGCCTTCGAGATTGAGCGAACTGCCTGGGCGGCTGTCACGCCCCCATGCTTGCACGCTCCATGCTGCGGCAAGCCAGGCGCGCGGCGAAAGTTGCAGATAGGCCGACGGTCCGATAAAAAGGGCATCGCCTGAAAATTCCTGCAGGCCGAACCCTTCATAGGTACGCAAGTAACGCGCCTCGCCACCAAGGTAGAAGCCCGGGCGCAGCTGTGCCATCATCGCACCCGCAATACCGATCGTGGCTTCGCGTTCGGTCCCACCGAAGGAGAGCCGGCTCCATTCCGGCTGATAGGTGAGGTTGATGGCGGCCACCAGGAAGTTCGGAATCCATTCGCGATCCAGCGCCAGCGTGATGTCGCCGCCGGTGGACCGCGCCGGCAGCCCGCTCCCGTTATCGATCCGGCTGGTGCCGGCTTCGACTCTGAGCGTCAGGCCGAACGGGTGATGCTCGCGATTGAGAAACCGGTAGCGCAGGTCGATCGACAGACCCTGCCAGCCGGACTGGCGACGATCAGCCAATCCGGTGACGCCCTCGATATCGTGCGCCGCCATCGAAGTACCAAGTTCGACGCGCATGTCCTTCGCCGGCACGAATTCCAGCTCGAATTCTTGACCGATCGCGCGATAGCCTCCGCCTCGGCGCGACAGCCGGCCCGTCGTCCGGCTTTCGTACTCACGTTCGCCGACCCGGCCGACATCGCTGCCGATCATGAAGCCGAACAAATGCTCGGTATCGATCTCGTCGGCACGGCCGGGCGCCGTGAGCAGCAGCATAGTGCCGATCAGGGCCGGGATCACCGCGCGAACCGACATGCAATGCCCTCCCCGACCGTAACTCGCCGCCGCGAACGCCTTGCTTCCTAATAGCAGAACACGGACCCGGCCCGGGAAAAATCACAGAACCCGGACCGGTAGTTGCCGTCATGCAGGCGACTACCGGCTGTTAGTGAAGCAAAGGACGGGGTTTTTCAGCAAGGATATTCAGACCATGACCGACCTGTTGCAGCATGGGCTGCAGCGGCCGGCCTCAAAATTCATACCGACGGGACCGACAAGCAGATCGAGCGTCTTGAGCAGGCCGTTCGATGTGCATAAGGACGCCGTCAATGGCGCAGGGTCCAAAAAAGAAAACCTGGTCGGAAGTCTCCCCAACTCAGGCGCCGGCAGATTTCGGCGGGCGCTTTTGGCGGGCATCGTCCACCGGAACACAATCACACCTTCCGCATTGGATGGGCACTCCATCTTCAGCGGGAACCCCACATGGCAAAATCCACCACCCGGTCCGGCACAAAACCGGCGACCGTCACAATTCACGACCAGCAACTCGTCCGGGGCGCCGGCGGCGAACTGCACCAGATTGCCGAGGGCGATACGCCGATCCTCACCACCGCCAACGGCGGACCGGTGCTCGATGACCAGAACACGCTGAAGATCGGCGCCAGAGGCCCTGCACTGATCGAGGACTTCCATTTTCGCGAGAAGATGTTCCATTTCGACCACGAGCGCATTCCCGAGCGCGTGGTCCATGCCCGCGGCTACGGCGCGCACGGCTTCTTCGAAACTTACGAGTCGCTGGCAAAATACACCCGCGCCGATCTGTTCCAGCGCGCCGGCGAGCGCACTCCGGCCTTTGTGCGGTTCTCCACCGTCGCCGGCAGCAAGGGCTCGGCGGATCTGGCGCGCGACGTGCGCGGCTTCGCGGTCAAGATCTACAGCAAGGAAGGAAACTGGGATCTGGTCGGCAACAACATCCCGGTGTTCTTCATCCAGGACGCGATCAAATTTCCCGACCTGATCCACGCCGTCAAGGAAGAGCCGGACTCGGCGTTTCCCCAGGCGCAGTCGGCGCATGACAATTTCTGGGACTTCATCTCGCTGACCCCGGAGAGCATGCACATGGTCATGTGGCAGATGTCAGACCGGACGCTGCCGCGCTCACTGCGCTTCATGGAAGGGTTCGGCGTCCACACCTTCCGCTTCGTCAATGCCAAGGACGAATCCACCTTCGTGAAGTTCCACTGGAAGCCGAAGCTCGGCCTGCAGTCGGTGCTGTGGAACGAAGCCGTCAAGATCAACGGCGCCGATCCCGATTTCCACCGCCGCGACCTGTGGAACGCGATCCAGTCCGGCAGTTTTCCGGAATGGGAGTTGCAGGTGCAGCTGTTCAACCAAGAATTCGCCGACCAGTTCGACTTCGACGTGCTCGATCCGACCAAGTTGATCCCGGAAGAAATCCTCAAGCCGATCCCGATCGGGCGTCTAGTGCTCGACCGCATGCCGGATAATTTCTTCGCCGAGACCGAGCAGGTCGCGTTCATGACGCAGAACGTGCCGCCCGGCATCGACTTCTCCAACGATCCGCTGCTGCAGGGCCGCAACTTCTCCTACCTGGACACGCAGTTGAAGCGTCTCGGCGGACCGAACTTCACGCATATCCCGATCAACGCGCCGAAATGCCCGTTCGCGCACTTCCAGCAGGACGGCCACGGCGCGATGCATAATCCGAAGGGCCACGTGAACTATCAGCCGAATTCCTTCGGCGCCGGTCCCCGACAGTCGCCAGAGCGCGGCTTCAGGTCCTTTGCCGCGATCGAGCACGGCCCGAAGACCCGGCTGCGTCCGGAGAGCTTCTCCGACCACTACAGCCAGGCGCGGCAGTTTTTCCTCAGCCAGACCAAGGGCGAGCAGCACCATATCGCGGCTGCGCTGACCTTCGAACTCAGCAAGGTCAAGACGCCTGTGATCCGCGAACGGATGGTGTCGCATCTCCTGAATATCGAGGAAGGCCTCGCCAGCAAGGTCGCCTCGATGCTCGGGATCAAGGAGATGCCCGAGCCCGCCGATGCCGCACAGCCGACCCGGCAGGATCTCTCGGAGTCCGCGGCGCTCAGCATCGTCATGAAGGGGCCCGGGCGGTTCGAGGGCCGCAAGCTCGGCATCGTCGTCACCGACGGGACCGACGCCAAGCTTTTGGCGGCGCTTCAGGCGGCGGTCTTCAAGGCCGGCGCCACCTTCGAGATCATCGCGCCCAAGGTCGGAGGTGCCGACGCCAGCGACGGCACACTCATCGAAGCCGACCAGATGATCGATGGCGGCCCATCGGTACTGTACGACGCCGTGGCGCTATTGCCCGGCGCCAAGGGCATCGACGACCTGCTGATGGAGTCCACCGCCCGGGACTTCGTCGCCGACGCCTTCGCGCATTGCAAGTTCATCGGCTACGTCGATGCCGCCGTTCCGCTGTTCGCCAAGGCAGGGCTCGCCGACTCGATGGATGAAGGTTTCATCGAACTCGCCAGCCCCGCCGATATCGACGGCTTCATCAAAGAGCTTGGCAAGCTACGGCTGTGGAGCCGCGAACCCAGCGTCAAGTCACGATGATCTGCCATTGATACCTCCGCCGCGAGCGCCCGCTCGTGGCAGAGAAGTTTTGACTTGCGATCTTTGGCAGTTGGCGGGAACAACTGTTCGCCGAATCGCTTGAGTTTACGAAACCGGGGATCACCATGTTCAAAACCATCACTGCCACTGCCTTTACCTTAGCTCTTCTTCTCAGCGGTGCCTCTGCCCAGCAGAGCGGCACCGAAGCGGAACAGAAAGCCTGCGCGCCTGACGTCAAGAAGTTCTGCCCCCGGGTTCTCGATCAGGGTGACCTTGTCATTCTGAGCTGCCTGCAGCAGAACCGTCCGAATATTTCCCCCGCCTGCAATCAGGTGCTGGTCAACCACGGCCAGTAGTTCGAGGCCGCATGTGCCAGCCTATTTTTGGGGCGTGCATCAAAGAAGATTAAAATATCACCACGCCCGGCATTTTTGCTGGGCGTTTTGCTGCGCACAGCCGCCCCTCATTGGCAAACGCGACCTTACATCAACTAGAAAATGAGGCATTTCAAAGCCAAAAACCACGCCATATAAGCCACGTCATCGCCGCTGCACTCATTGTATACAATGGCACGACGTTTGCTTCGCCGTTCCCGAGACACCCATCGCTCGCGAACCGGATCGGCCATGGAAAACCCCTCGCTGGTAGTGACGCTGAACGCCGAGCCCGGCCCGATCGCGGTCGACTGGGGAACCACTGCGCTCCTCATCATCGACATGCAGCGCGACTTCATTGAGCCCGACGGCTTCGGCGAGACGCTTGGCAACGACGTCTCGCAACTGACCCGTGCCATTGAACCGATCGCTGCGGTGCTCAAGGCCGCGCGCGCGATCGGCCTGATGGTCGTGCACACCCGCGAGGGCCACCTGCCCGATCTGTCCGACGCGCCAAAGGCGAAGATCGAGCGCGGCGCACCATCGTTGCGAATCGGCGATCCCGGGCCGATGGGCCGCATCCTGATCCGTGGCGAAGCCGGCCACGACATCATCCCGGCGCTGTATCCGGTCGAAGGCGAGATCGTGATCGACAAACCCGGCAAGGGCGCGTTCTACGCCACCACGCTCGGTGCCGACCTCACCGGTCGCGACATCGACACGCTGCTGGTGTGCGGCGTCACCACCGAGGTCTGCGTCAACACCACCGTGCGCGAGGCCAACGACCGCGGCTATCGTTGCATCGTGCTGGCCGATGGCTGCGCCTCCTACTTCCCGGAATTTCATGAGATGGGCCTGAAGATGATCAAAGCCCAGGGCGGCATTTTTGGCTGGGTCAGTGACTCCGCTGCGGTGCTGCAAGCGATGGACGAGCAGAACGTTCTGGAGATTTCACACAGCTGACAGGGGAGCATTTTGATGAGCACGATCACGGGGACTGCCGGAAAATCCGACTTCAAGCCAGTGTTGTGGGCACCGGGCGACTGGAATGCATTTTTCGGTTTCGGCACCAACATCCTCGTCAACATGCTGGTGCTCACCGGATTGTTGCGTTTCGTGCTGAAGATGCCGGACTCGATCGTATTCGGCCGCATCCTGCCGGCGCTCGGCCTGATGATGTGTCTCTCGACCTTCTACTACGCGTATCTTGCCTACAAGCTGTCGCAAAAGACCGGCCGCTCGGACGTCTGCGCGCTGCCGTCCGGCATCAGCGTGCCGCATATGTTCATCGTCACCTTCGTGATCATGCTGCCAATCTCGCTCACGACGGGCGATCCGATCAAGGGCTGGGAGGCGGGCCTCGTCTGGGTGTTCTTCCAGAGCTTCATCCTGATGATCGGCGGCTTCATCGCCCCGTGGATCCGCAAGGTGACTCCGCGCGCCGCGCTGCTCGGCACGCTGGCCGGCGTCTCCATCACCTTCATCGCGATGCGCCCGGCGCTGGAAATGTTCATGACGCCGGTGATCGCCCTGACGTGCTTCGCCATCATCATGCTGAGCTGGTTCGGCGGCTATAAATATCCGAAGAACATTCCGGCCGGGCTGGTCGCGATCGGCGTCGGCATGGCGATCGCATGGGGATCGACCCTGCTGGGCTTCGGCATCGGCGGCGTCAGCGCCGCCGGCGTCGCCGCGGCCTTCAGCAATTTCGGCTTCTCGATCCCGCTGCCGGCATTCGATCACGTGTTCTCCGGCTTCCAGTTCCTCGGCATCATCCTGGTCACCGCAATTCCCTACGGCATCTACGATCTGGTCGAGGCGATGGACAATGTGGAGTCCGCGGAAGCCGCCGGCGACACCTATCCGACCACGCGCGTGCTGACCGCAGACGGCGTGGTGTCGCTGATCGGCTGCCTGATGGGCAACCCGTTCATCAACGCGGTCTATATCGGCCATCCCGGCTGGAAGGCGATGGGCGGCCGGATCGGCTATTCGGCGGCGACCGGCATCATGGTGGTGGTGCTGTCATGGTTCGGCATCATCTCGCTGATGCTGGCGATCGTGCCGGTGGTCGCGATCTCGCCGATCCTGTTGTACATCGGCATGCTGATCTGCGCGCAGGCGTTCGAGACCACGCCGCGCGAACACGCCCCGGCCATCGCGCTGTCGCTGACGCCGCATCTGGCGGCCTGGGCCACGGTGCTGCTGTCCGGCGCGCTCGGGGCTGCGGGCATGAATTTCGGCGCCCAGCACGCGCCAGACTTCGTCGCCAAGATGGCGCAGAACGGCGTGCTGTATCATGGCCTCGAAGTGATGGGCGGCGGCTCGATCCTGACCGGCTTGGTGCTCGGCGCGATCGCGGTGTTCGTCATCGAGCGCAAATTCGTCCATGCCTCAGCCTTCGCCCTGGCCGGCGCGGTGATGACCTATTTCGGCTTCATGCACGGCGAGGCGATCGGGATCGGCGGCGGTTGGGGGGTGACGCCCGGCGTCGCGCTGGCCTATGCTCTGGTTGCGGCCGGGCTGTATGCAGCGGAGAAGTTCGGCACCGTCCCTGTTTCTGTCTTGCAATCGGAGCCTTCTCTTGCCGTACCTGCTGAATGAAACCATCGCCCCCGGCGGGTGGCGCCCTTGCGCCATCCGCAGCAGGTCCGCCGCGTGACCGAGACCATTGCCGAGATCGTCGCCGCGCATCGCGCCGGCACCCAGACGCCTGCACAGACCGTCGCGCGTAGCTTCGCGCGTATCCGTTCGCATGGCGATCCCGCCATCTTCATCAGCTTGCGCGATGAGGCCGAGGCGCTCGCCGAGGCCGTGGCGCTGGCCGCCAGGGACGGTGCGACCTTGCCGCTGTACGGCGTGCCGGTGGCGGTGAAGGACAATATCGACGTCGCCGGACTGCCGACGACCGCCGCCTGTCCGGCCTTTGCCTATACGCCTTCCCGCGACGCCGCCGCGGTGGCGCGGCTACGCGCCGCCGGCGCTATCGTGATCGGCAAGACCAATCTCGACCAGTTCGCGACGGGTCTCGTCGGCGTGCGTTCGCCCTATGGCATCCCGAAAAACGCGGTCCGCGACGACCTGATCCCCGGCGGCTCCAGCTCGGGCTCCGCGGTGGCAGTATCCGCCGGCCTGGTGCCGCTGTCGCTCGGGACCGATACCGCCGGCTCCGGCCGGGTGCCGGCGATGCTGAACAACATCGTCGGACTGAAGCCGAGCCTCGGCCTGATCCCGACCACCGGCGTGGTGCCGGCGTGCCGCACGCTGGACTGCGTGTCGATCTTCGCGCTCAGCGTCGACGACGCGATGGCCGCGCTCGACGTCATGGGCGGCTATGATGCGAAGGATCCCTATTCGCGCCAGCGCGAAGTCGGCGCGCTGACGGAAATTCCCAAAGGCCTCAAGCTCGGCGTGCCGCGCAACGGGCAGTTGATCTTCTTCGGCGATACGGTGTCGGAGAAGGCCTATGCGGAGGCGCTGAAGCGCTGGAAATCATTGGGCGCGACCCTGGTCGAGTTCGACCTCGAACCGTTCTACGAGACCGCGCGGCTGCTCTATGACGGGCCGTGGGTCGCCGAACGCCTGCTGGTGATCCGCGATCTGCTGGCGTCGGCGCCGGACGCGATCCATCCGGTGACACGCGAGATCACCCTCGCCGGCGCCCGGCAAAGCGCCACCGACACCTTCGCCGCACTGTACAAATTGCACAGCCTCAAGCGCACCGCCGAGACGGCCTTCGCCGCCATCGACGCGCTGGTGCTGCCGACCGCGCCGACCGCCTACACGACGGCGCAGGTGCTGGCCAATCCGATCGAGCTCAACTCGAGGCTCGGCACCTACACCAACTTCGTCAACCTGCTCGACCTCTGCGGTCTGGCCGTGCCCGCCGCAATGCGCGCCGACGGCATCCCGTTCGGGATCACGTTGCTGGCGCCCGGCGGCGATGACGCCAAGCTCGCCAGCCTCGGCCGCGCCTTCCACGCCGACACCCGGCTGCCGATGGGCGCGAAAGCGGTCCCGCAGCCGCTGTTGCCCGCGGTGCCCGCGACGCTTCGGGGCGACGAGATCGCCATCGCCGTGGTCGGCGCGCATCTGACCGGGATGGCGCTGAACGGCGAGTTGCAGGCGCTCGGCGGCCGGCTCCTGAACGCAAAGACGACCGCGCCGGACTATTGCTTCTATGCGCTGGACGGCACGACGCCGGCCAAGCCCGGCCTGCTGCGCGTCGAAGCAGGCTCCGGCTCGGCGATCGAGGTCGAGGTCTGGGCGCTGTCGGCGGCGGCGTTCGGCAAGTTCGTCGCGGCGATCCCCTCGCCGCTGTCGATCGGCACGCTGCGACTGGCCGATGGCTCCGGCGTCAAGGGCTTCCTGGTCGAAGCCACGGCGATCGAGGGCGCCCGCGACATCTCCAGCTTCGGCGGCTGGCGGGCGTTTGCGAAGGAAGCGGCGAAGTAATTGTCATTCCGGGGCGCGAGCGCACCAGTGCGAGCGAACCCGGAATCTGGAGATGTTTTGCGCTGAACTGTTCGAGGTTCCGGGTCTCCGTCAGCCGGCTTCGCCGTCTGCCGCATCCCGGAACGACAACTGGGGTCGAACTACACCGTCACCGCGTAATGCTCATATTCGCCGCGCACCAGCTCGATATGCGCGCGCATCGCGGCGGCGGCGCCGGGGCGGTCGCCGCGCAGGATGGCGATGACGACGCGGTCGTGCTCGGCCTGCGACTTGGCGAGGCGACCGAGGTTGCGAAACTGGGCGCGGCGGAACGGTTGCACGCGAACCCGCGTCGCCAGCGTGATCTCCGCGATATAGTCGTTCTGCGAACCGGTGTAGATCATGTTGTGAAAACGCTCGTTGACCTCGGCGAAGCGCTCGGGATTGCCGGCATGGCTGAGTACGCGCAATTCCTCGTGCACGGCTTCGAGCGCGTGGCGCTCGACCGCCAGCATGCGCTCCGCCGCAAGCCCGGCACACAGCGCTTCCAGTTCGGCCATCGCCTCGAACATGCCGGTCAGGCGTTCCGGCGACGGCTGCGCCACGAAGGCGCCGCGATGGGCGCGGGAATCCACCAGCCCGCTCGCCGCCAACTGCCGCAGCGCTTCACGCACCGGCGTGCGCGACACCTCGAAGCGCCGCGCGATTTCGGTCTCGTCGAGCGAGGCGCCGGGCGGCAGCACGCCGCGGACGATATCGTCGGCGAGTTGCAGCCGCAATTCTTCGGCGCGCGTCACCTTGACGATGCCCGAAGACAGCCGGGCTCGACTGGCCTTGCGGCCCGATGGTTTCGATGCGGGCACCACCAGCATGTCGTCGAAACTCATGCTCGTCCCTTGGTCCCGGCCTCAGCCTTCGGCCGTCGGTTTCGGCTCGTCGATCATACTGACCGAGGCCGCAACGATACGCCAGCCCTCGGCGAATCGCACCCAGGTCTGCATCTGACGGCCGACCTTGCCCGGCGCGCTGTCGCGATAAAACAGCGTCGAGGCGACCGCGGTGTCGCGGCCATAGGACGAAATTACCGTCCGCTCGGTGCGGCGCATCAGGCCGACCGCCGGGCGGGCGCCGCGGAACGCCTGGATCTCGTGATATCCGTAGAGATTTTCACCCGCGCCGTAGCGGATGGTGCGGGAATCATTGCGGAACAGTTCGCCGAGTACCGCGGTGTCGTTGGTAATCAGCGCCTGCTCATAGCGCGCAAAAGCCGCGCCTACTTCGGCGAGCACGTCGGGAAGATCGATATCCATCGTCAGAATCCTTTGGGACGAAGGGCTGCGGCGACGCCGGCCTTCTGCAAGGCGTAAGCCACGCGCAGCGCGAGGTCCTCGCGCCACGGGGCAGCAATGATCTGAACGCCGATCGGCATCGGATCGAGCGGTATCGGCACCGCCACCACCGGCAGGCCGATGAACGAGATCGGCTGGGTGTGGATGCCGATATTGGCGCGCACCGGGAGCTCCTCGCCATCGAGCGTGAAGTTGACCTGGCCGAGCTTTGGCGCGACGCATGGCGTCGCCGGCGCGATGATGATGTCCACCGTCTTGAACAGTTCCAGCACCTGCGTACGGTACCAGCGGCGGAATTTTTGCGCGCGATCGACCAGAGGGGCCGGCACCATCGCGCCGGCCAGCAGCCGGTCGCGCGTCGCCGGATCGAAATCGTTCGGCCGCGTGCGCAGCCGGTCGAGATGCAGCGAGCCGCCCTCGCAGGTCGAGATCACATAGGCCGCCGAGCGCGCGCGTGCGGCTTCCGGAATCTCTACCTCGCGGGTGACGCCGAGCGCCGTGGTGACGCGGGCGATGGCTTCCCTGGCTTCCGGGAACAGAAACTTCTGGAAGTAACCGCCGGCCAGCGCAATCCGCAGATCGCCGATGTCCTGCGAAAGCAGCGCCGACACCGGCTCGATGTCACGCGTCGAGCAGCCTGCGTCGTCGACGTCCGACCCCTGCATGGCGTCATAAGACAGCGCCAGATCCTCGACGGTGCGCGCGAACGGACCGAGATGATCGAAGCTGGCGACGAAGGGAAACGAGCGCGCGCGCGACAGCCGGCCATAGGTCGGCTTCAGGCCGAACACGCCGCAGAACGACGATGGCACGCGGATCGAGCCATTTGTATCGGAGCCCAGCGCCAGCGGCACGAGCCCGCCGCCGACCGCGGCGCCCGAACCGCCCGACGAGCCGCCGGTCATCCGCGTGGTGTCATGCGGGTTGCGTGAATCGCCGTCATGGACGTTCTCGCCGGTGAAGTCATAGGCGTATTCGCCCATGTTGAGGCCGCCGAGCAGCACCGCGCCGGCCGCCTCCATGCGTTCGATCAGCGTGGCGTCGCGCGTCGATGGGGCGCGATCGCGGTTGATCTTCGAGCCGGCACGGGTCGGCAGGCCTTCGATGTCGAACAGGTTCTTGACCGCAAACGGCACGCCGGCCAGCGGGCCGAGCTTTTCACCGGCGGCGACCGCGGCATCGACCGCCCTGGCCGTGGCGCGCGCGCGTTCGGCGGTGACGTCGGTAAAGGCGTTCAACACGGGATTATGCGCGCCGATGCGCGCCAACGCGGCTTCCGTGACGGCAATCGCGGTGATCTTCTTCGACGCGATCGCCTGCGCGATCTCGGAGGCGGGCAGCCATTCGCCGGCGGGTGTCATGACAGGATCAGGCTGCATAGATGCTGGCCGGTTCGGACTCATCGGGCAGCACGAATTCATCCACCATGCGCGCCATCTTCAGCGTCACCGCGAGGTTGGCGCGGATCACCGGCTTCCAAGCGTCCTCGACCGGCAGGCCGAGCACGTTCGCTACGGCGTCGATATAATCATCCAGCGGTTCGGCCACGGGCACTCCAATTCGTTGCAAGTCTAGTGAACCGGCAGCGGCGGATGCGGGATCGCCGACAGCAGTTCGCGGGTGTAGTCGTCCTGCGGCGCGTCGAGCACGGCCTCCGTTGGCCCCTGCTCCACGATTCGCCCGGATCGCATCACGATGACACGATCGCACAACAGCCGCACCACATTCAAATCATGCGACACGAAAAGATAGCTCATCCCCATCGATTGCTTGAGGTCCTGCAACAGGTTCAGCACCACCGCCTGCACCGAGACGTCGAGCGCGGCAGTCGGCTCATCGAGGATGATCAGCTTCGGTTGCAGCGCAATGGCGCGTGCAATGCCGACCCGGGCCTTCTGGCCGCCGGACATCTGGTGCGGGAACCGGTCGAGCAGATCGAGCGGCAGCCCGACCTGCCGCGCCAGATCCTCGCATTTTGCACGCAGCGCGTCTCCGCCCCTGATATCGCCGAGCTGCATCAGCGGATCGGCGATGGCGCGCGCCGCGGTGAAGCGCGGGTTGAGGCTGTCGGTCGGATCCTGAAACACCATCTGGATGCTTTTTCGCAGCGGCAGCCGGGCAAAGGCGTTCGGCGCCATGGCGCCGATGTCATCGCCATCAAAGACGATGTTACCGGAGGTCTTGTCGATCAGCCGCATCACCATCATCGACGTCGTCGACTTGCCGCAGCCGGACTCGCCGACCAGCCCGACGCTCTCGCCATGCCCGACGGTGAAGCTGATGCCGTCGACGGCGCGGAACGACAGCGTGGTCTCGAACCCATTGGGATAGCCGGCCTCGGCGAGCAGCGCCTTGGCCTTGGCGATGTCGGTATTGAACTTGGTCGGCTGCGGCCACGCCACCTCGGTCGGACGATCGGCCGACGCGCCGTACATCGGATTGCCGAGGCCGAACAACACGGCATCGACGATCTTCTGGTACGGGATCGCATAGGCCAGCGCCTGGCGCACCTTCGGATTGTCGAACGGCGGCTTGGTGACGTTCATGCCGATATACTGGATACCGTTGGAGAACGGCAGCGACACCACCTTCAGCTTGCCGTTGGCCTTGATCTCCTGGAAATCCTTGTACGGCAACTCATACGACATGTCGGCATCGCCGCGCTCCAGCAGCGCGCGGCGATTGCCGGCCTGCGGCACCATGCGCCAGATCACGCGCTTGATCTTCGGCAGCGGGCCGCACACCCAGTGGTCGTTGCGCTCCATGATTACTTCGGTGCCGGCGGTCCATTTGGTGACCTTGTAGGCACCGCCGCCGGCGATGTTCTGCTTGGTGTATTCGAGCCCCCACGGATCCTTCTCGGTCGCGTTCTTCTTGATCAGCTCCGAATTCATGATGCAGGGCACGATCACCGCGAGATCGGGAATCGTCAGCCGGTCCTTAGTGATGAAGTCGACGCGCACGGTGTAGTCATCGACGATGACGAACTGCTCCGGCTTCTTCAGCGAGCCCGCGCTCATCTGGAAAGTCGGGAAGCCGCCGACCGAAACCGAACGATCGAGCGACCACTTGACGTCCTTGGCGGTGATCGGCGTACCGTCGTGGAATTTGGCGTTCTTGCGCAGCTTGAAGGTTGCGGACTTGTCGTCGATGGTGAAGCTCTCGGCGAGCTCGCCCTTGAACTTGTCGCGGTCGTAATACTGCACGCCGCCGGGGCCTTCCTTCATCTCGTGGGTGATCAGGCGATCGTAGCAATTCCACGACACCTCGTAGCCCGGCACGTTGGTGCCTACGCCCATGATATCGATGTTGTTCGGACCACTCTCGGAGACGATTAGAAGGGTCGCGGAACGCGCGTCGGCGTTAGCGGTGGACCAGAACGCCGATGCCGGCACCATGGCGCCGGCGGCTACGCCGGTGACGGTTTTGAGAAAGTCGCGACGCTTCATAAGAGGCTCCAGCATCCAGGGAATATTCTGGATAGGACCTCGCAAGGTTTGTGCCATCTGGATCGTACGGATTTCGATAATGAAATAAGAGACCCGAAGCGGAGACCGGATACCGACGATCGCCATTACATACAGAACGCGGTTTTTGCTTATAAATTAGTCAAATTCTGTCGGGCTCTGGCTTGATGGCCAACGAGGTGATCGTCAGGCCTTGCAGACCAGCTTCAGGCTGGCCCGCAGACGCAGGCTGCGCTTGCCGGCGAGCGCGGTCCCCTCCAGCTCCGCGCCCTCGACGTTGCAGGTACCGGCGAAGCCGATACCGACCTCATGGCCACTGAACAGCAGATGCTCGCTGCTGGCCGGGGTGTGCTCCTGGTTGATGATCTCGCCTTTCCAGCGGCCGTCGGCAGAGGCATAGGCGCCGACATAGTAGAAGAACGCATCGCCGCCGAGAATGCGGCCGTCCTTCAGCAGCATGACGCCATTGAGGCCGTCCTTGAGCCCGTCCAGCATCCGGAACTGCACGGCGTACAACCCGTCGCCGATGCCGCCGTCGCCGACCTTGCCGGCCGGCGGCATGTCGTCGTCGCCAAGCGGCGTCATCAATGAGCGAAACATCGCGCCGGGCACCTGCGGCGAGGTGCCCTCGAAGCGATAATTGCGGCCGTCCGCGCGACCGCGGACATGGATCATCGACACGTCGGAGCCGAGCAGCGACGGATATTTGGGATCCGAGGTGTGGAGGCGGCTGGTAACTTCCAGAATGATCTCGCCGTCGTCCTCAACATAGCTGCCGGTGTGGGAAAACGCCGAATTGCCGCCCAGCAGCTTGCCGCCGCGGACATGCGTCACACTGCGGCCGACCGCGTCATTGATGGAAAATTCACTTTTGTAAAATCCGTCGAACAAGATAATGACTCCTGCCGGATCATACCTAAAGGGTATTGCGCGGCAGGTCACTGAAAATGTCCGATTTTGCGCCGCGCTCGCCTCTCGCCACCGAGGAGAGGCGAGCGCGGCGTGGACGCGAAATTCGGGCAATCAGCCCGAACCGAGATAGGCCGAGATCACTTCGGGATTGTTGGCGACGTCCCCGGCCGGGCCGTGCAGCTTGATGCGGCCGCTCTCCAGCACATAGGCATAGTCCGACACTTCGAGCGCGGCCTGCGCGTTCTGCTCGACCAAGAGGATGGTACGGCCCTCGGTCTTCAGCTTCTGGATGATCGCAAAGATCTCCTCGATGAACAGCGGCGCCAGCCCCATCGAGGGTTCGTCCATCAACAGCAGCCGCGGCTCCGACATCAGCGCGCGGCCGATCGCCAGCATCTGCTGCTCGCCGCCGGACAATAGCCCCGCTAGCTGTGCCAGCCGTTCGCCGAGCCGCGGGAAGCGGCCCAGCACGCCGGCGCGGCGGCGCGCGATCTCGGCGGCGTCAGCCACCAGATAGGCGCCCATCCGCAAATTTTCCTCGACCGTCATGTTGGCGAAGATCTGGCGGCCCTCCGGCACCTGGACGATGCCGGCGCGGGTGGTCTTGTAGGCGGCCTGCCCGGCCATCTCCTGGCCGTCGAACCTGACCGAGCCGCTACGCGGCTTCAACAAGCCGCTGAGGCCGCGCAGCGTCGTGGTCTTGCCGGCGCCATTGGCGCCGATCAGCGACACCACCGCGCCCTCGGAGACATCGAGATCGATACCATGCACGGCGTCGCTGCGGTGATAGCCGAGCCGCAGGCCGCGAACTTCGAGCACGCTCATGCCGCGCCTCCCTTCAGGCGCTCGGCGACCTTGTGGCCGAGATAGGCTTCGATGACCGCCGGATTCTCGCGCACCTCGCGCGGGCTGCCTTCGGCGATCTTGCGGCCGAAATTGAGCACCGTGATGCGGTCGCACAGGCTCATCACAAAATGCATGTCGTGCTCGACCAGCAGCAGCGTCAGCCCGTTCTGCTTCAGCCGCAGCAAGAGCTCGACCAGTTGCCGGGTCTCGGTCGGGTTCATGCCGGCGGCGGGCTCATCCAGCATCAAGAGCTTCGGGTCGGAGGCCACCGCGCGGGCGATCTCGAGCCGGCGCTGGTCGCCGTAAGACAGGTCGCCGGCACGGCGATCCGCCAAAGCGGTGAGGCCGACGAAGTCGAGCAACTCGTCAGCGCGCGCGACCGCGGCGCGTTCCTCGCCGCCGAAGCGGCCGAGGCGTGACAGGATTTCCGGTAGCGTGGCATGCAGCCGTGCGTGCATCCCCGTCATGACGTTTTCGCGCACCGTCATGTCCTGGAACATGCGGATGTTCTGGAAGGTGCGCGACAGGCCGGCGCGGGTGCGCTGCCAGGACGAGCCTTCCAGCGGCAGGCCGGCCAGCGAGGCTTGGCCCGACGTCTGCGGGATCAGGCCGGAGATCAAATTGAAGCAGGTGGTCTTGCCGGCGCCGTTCGGGCCGATCAGCCCGTGCACGGTGCCGGCATCGACCGTGAAGCTGACATGATCGACCGCCACCAGGCCGCGGAAATTGACGGTGAGCTCATTGATCTCGAGAATCTTGCTCATCGCCCCACCCGCCCGATGCGCCAGGTCAGCAACCCGCGCGGCATGTACAGCACCGCAACCACGATGATGAAGCCGTTCACCACCAGCTTGAAATCCTGCAGCGAGGTCAGGAATTCCGGCAGCAGCGTCAGGATCGCCGCCCCCAGCACCGGGCCGAACGGCGACCCGATGCCACCGAGCAGCGCGAAGGAAATGATCGTGACAGCGTGCTCGAAACTGTAGTCGTTCGGGCCGATGAAGCTGTTGGCGTGGGCATTGAGCGCGCCGGCAAGGCCGGCGATCATCGCCGAGACGATCAGCGCGCCGAGCTTGATCGCCGGCAGGTTGACGCCCATCACGCCGGCGGCGATCTCGTCCTCGCGGACCGCTTCCATCGCGCGGCCAAGCCTGGAGCGCGCCACCAGCACGAAGCCGGCCAGCACCACCGCCAGCGAGCCATAGATCAGCGCGACGGTGGTCTTGTTGGGAATGCCGGACAGGCCGAGTGCACCGCCGGTGTAGCTCGACGCATTGAGAAAGATGCGCAGGATCTCGACGATGGCGATGGTGGCCAGCGCCAGGTAGACGCCGGTCAGGCGCAGCGTCGGCCCCCCGATCAGCAGCGCGAGCAGCGCCGGCACCAGCATCGCCGCCAGCAGAACGGCGGGAAACGGCCAGTCGAGATTGATCGTCAAGAGTGCAGAGACGTAGGCGCCGATGCCCATGAAGGCGGCCTGACCTAGCGAGAGCTGGCCGACCGCGAGCACGGCATACATCGACAGCGCCAAGAGGCCATTGATGCCGACGGCGAAGATCACCGCCTGGTAGGAAAACATGAAATTGTCGAGAAATGCGGACATGGGATTTTCCGTCAGGCGCGCTTGACCGGCGCACGGCCGAACAGGCCGACCGGACGGAACCAGAGCGTGGCGATCAACAGGATGAAAGCGACCGCGTCCTTGAGTTCGGAAGAGATGAAGCCGGCGGTCAGCGCCTCGAGCACGCCGATCACCACGCCCGCGATCAGCGCGCCCTTGATGTCGCCGAGCCCGCCGATGATGATGACCGCGAAGCCCTTCAGCATCATCGCCTCGCCCATATAGGGCTGGATGGCATTGAAGTTCAGCCCGATCAACACGCCGGCGGTGGCGCCGAGCGCGCCGGAGATGAAGGACACCAGCCGCACCACGGCATCCGTATTGACGCCCATCAGCTCGGCCGCTTCGCCGTTCTCGGCCATCGAGCGCATCGACAGGCCGAAGCGGGTGAAGCGCACCACGGCGAGCAAACCGCCGACGATCAGCACGGTGGTGACGACGATCAGGATCTGCGACAGGTTGATGCGGACGCTGCCGAAGGTGATCGCGGCGTGGCTGATGATGGCCGGCGGCAGGCGGCGGATCTCGGTGCCGAAAATGCCGGTCATCGACGAATACAGCAACAACGTGCCGCCGAGCGTGACCATCAGCGACGACAGCTCCGGCGCCTTCTTGCGACGCAGCGGCGTCAGCAGGATGGTATCGAGCGCGATCGCGAGCAGGCCGGTGACCACCGCCGCGGCGGGCAGCGCCAGCCAGATCGGCATCGCCAGCATCTTGGTGCCGTACAGCGCCAGAAACGCGCCCGTGGTGAAATAGAAACCATAAGTGAGGTTGATGACCCCTAGCACGCCGAACATCAGCGTGAAGCCCAGCGCGAACAGCGCGTAGGTCGAGCCCAGCACCAGCCCGTTGACGAGCTGCTGGGGAAGCTGCTGGAGAATTTGCGCTAACATATCAGTGCCCGCCAAAACGACGGCCGGCGCTTGCGCACCGGCCGCGGTCTCGATCGTCCGTTACTTGAGGATCTGGAACTTGCCGGCCTTCATCTCGATCACCACGACGCCGGACGCGTCCGCGGGATCGCGCTGGTCGGTGAAGGAGAACGGACCCATCACGCCCGAATACTTGGTGGCCTGCAGCGCCGCCTTGATCTTCTCGCTCTCCGGCGCGCCCGCCGTATTGATCGCGTTGGCGACGATGTGCAGCGTGTCATAGGCTTGCGCGGCGAACTGGTCCGGATCGTCCTTGTACTTGGCGCGATAGGCGGCGACAAACTTGGTGTTGGCCGCATCGTCCTTGGCGATGAACCACGGGCTGCCAACCAGCGTGCCGTCGGCGGCTTCGCCGGCGATGTCGCCGAGCTTCGGCGAATTGAAGCCGTTGCCGCCGATGAAGCGCACCTTCGGATCGATGCCGACGGCGCGGGCGCCGAGCAGGATGCCCGAGGCCGGCTCGACCAGCGCCGACACCACGATCGCGTCAGGATTCAGGCTCTTGATCTTGGTGAGCTGCGCCGAGAAATCGCTGTCCTTGGAGCCGAAGGTCTCGGTGGTCAGGATCTGGATGCCCATCTTGTCCAGCGAGGCCTTGAACACATCGTAGCCGGATTTGCTGAACGCATCGTCGTTCGCATACATCACGGCAACCTTCTTGATGCCGAACTTTTCCTGCGCGCGCTTCAGCGTGACGGGGATCACGTCGCTTTCCGGCAGCGATGTGCGATACACATAAGGCCCGATCGCGGTGATGCCGGCGGCGGTGGTCGAGGTGCCCACAATCGGCACCTTCTGCGCATTGGCGACCGGACCGGCGGCGAACATCTCGTTCGACAGCGTCGGGCCGATGATCAGCGGCACCTTGGTGATGCCGATCAGCTTGCGCGCGCCATTGACCGCCTGGTCCTTGTTGCCGGCGCTGTCTTCATACTGGATCGCCAGCTTGCGGCCGCCGAGCACGCCGGTCTTGTTGACCTCTTCCAGCGCCAGATCGAGGCCGTTGCGGATGGCGAAGCCATAGCGGCTGTTCGGGCCGGTCAGGATCTCGATGGCGCCGATCGTGACGTCCTGGGCACGCGCCGGAGCGATCCACGCAGAAGCAAGGCCGAGCGCCGACACGGCCAAAGTGGCTAGAATTCGCGTATTCATGGTAATTTCCCGATCGAAAATGCGTTGCCGCCGTCTTTATATGTCGCGACCGCGTCTTCCAACGGTTTTATTTCACGATACCATGAAAGCTGGGCGGACCGGTTCCCGGCGATTACTCCATCACCGGCGCGGAATCGAGCTTCAGGGTCACGTTGCAGACATCGCGCTCGTTCGGATTGGATTTCACGTCGAAGCCGAGGCCGCGGCACATCGCCAGCATGGTGGTGTTTTCCCGCAGCACTTCGCCGGAGACGTGGGTCAGCCCCTCCGACCGCGCATATTCGATGATCATCTGCATCAGCGACCAGCCGAGCCCGCGGCCCTTGAGGTCCGAGCGCAGCAGCACCGCATATTCGCCATTGGCATAGAGCGAGTCGGAATGAAGCCGCACCACGCCGACCAATTCATGGGTGACCGCATCGAAGGCGACGAAGGCCATCGCGCGGGCGTAATCGAGCTGCGTCAGCCGCGCGATGAATTCATGGGTGAAATGTTTCATCGGCGCAAAGAAGCGCAGCCGGCGGTCCTCGTCGGTGACATGCGCCAGAAATTCGTGGATGCCGGGCTCGTCTTCGGGCCGGATCGGGCGAATGAAGATGCGCCAGCCATCTT
This sequence comes from Tardiphaga sp. vice154, assembly GCF_007018645.1. Lineage (NCBI taxonomy): Bacteria > Pseudomonadati > Pseudomonadota > Alphaproteobacteria > Hyphomicrobiales > Nitrobacteraceae > Tardiphaga > Tardiphaga sp. vice154. Next base: position 1,653,763 of record NZ_CP041399.1, on the reverse strand, counting down.
TCAGTTCGATGGTACGCTGCCATTGCGAGGGATAGGGCCGCACCGCGAAATTGGCCGGGCCCTTGCCGCTGAATTTTCGCGGTACCGCGCCGATCACCACGCGGGCATCGAGCGCCAGCACACCATGCTCATCGACCAGCAGCGGGTTGATATCGAGTTCGCGGATCTCCGGCAGGTCGGCGGCCATCTGCGCCAGCCGCACCAGCGCCAGCGGCACCGCATCGGGCTGCACGGGCGGCACGTCGCGATAGCCGTTGAGCAGCCGCGACACCCGCGTGCGGCCGACCAGATCGCGCGCCAGCGGCAGGTCGAGCGGCGGCAGCGCCAGCGCCTTGTCGTTGATGATCTCGACCGCGGTGCCGCCACGGCCGAACACCACCACGGTGCCGAAGATCGGATCGTCGGTGAAGCCGAGAATCAGTTCGCGGGCCTTGGGCCGCACCATCATCGGCTGCACGATGACGCCGGAGATCCGCGCCCCCGGATTCAGTTCGCGGGCGCGGGCGAGAATGTCAGTCGCCGCCAGACGCACCGCCTCGACGGTGGTCAGATTGAGCACCACGCCGCCGACATCGGATTTATGCACGATGTCGCGTGACATGATCTTCAGCACCACGGTCGCGCCATCGGCCAGGATCGTCGCGGCATGGCGTACCGCTTCCTCGACATCCCCGGCGATGAAGGTCGCGATCATCGGAATCTCGTAGGCCTGCAGCAATTCGCGCACTTCGACCGGATCGAGCCAGCGCCGGTCGTCGCGAAGCGCGCCGGCCACGATCGCGCGCGCCGCGTCGATATCGGGCACGAAGGATTCCGGCATCGCCGGCGGCACCTGCGCCAGCGCATCGACCAGTTCGCGGTGCTGCACCAGATGCATGAAGCCGCGCACGGCGTCGCCGCCGGTCGGATAGTTTGGAATGCCGGAAGCGCTCAGCATCGCCAGAATTTTCGGCGCGGCGCCGACCCACACCGCGAGCACCGGCTTGGCAAAACCGCGATGGGCATCGACATAGGTCTTGACCACCCGTGTGACGGCGCCCGCAATGTCCTCGGCCGAGGCGATGGCGGTCTCCACATTCATCACCAAAATGGCGTCGTTGCCGGGATCGGCGAGCAGGATTTCCAATGCCGCGACATAGCGCTCGGCATTGGCGTCGCCGACGATGTTGACGGGCCCGGCGCCAGACCAGCTATGCGGCAGCACCGCATCGAGCTTGGCGTGGGCCTCCGGCGATATCACGGCAGGCGTGCCGCCGAGCTGGTTGAGCCGGTCGATCGCCAGGATGCCGATGCCGTCGCCATTGGTCAGCACCGCGAGGCGCTTGCCGGCGGGCGAGCTGATGCGGCCGAGCGTCTCGGCGCAGTCGAACAATTCGCGCAGGTCCGACACCCGCAACACGCCGGCGCGACGAAAGGCCGCGTCATAGACCGCGTCGGAGCCTGCCAGCGCGCCGGTATGGGTGGCCGCATCCACCACGCCCGACAGCAGCCGCCCCGACTTGACGACCATCACCGGCTTGATGCGTGCAGCACCCCGCGCCGCCGACATGAACTTGCGGGCATCCTGGATGGATTCGATGTAGAGCAGGATGGCGCGGGTCTTGCCGTCGAGCGCGAAGTAATCGAGCAGGTCGGCGATGTCGACGTCGAGCTGGTCGCCGATCGACACGATGCCGGAAAAGCCGACCGAGCGCTGCGCCGCCCAGCCGACCATGCCGGCGGCGATCGCGCCCGATTGCGAGATCAGCGCCAGATTTCCCGGGCGCGGCATATGGGCGGCGAAACTGGCGTTGAGCTTGGCGTTTGGCATCATGACGCCGATGCTTTGCGGCCCGATCAGCCGCATACCATAGCGGCGCGCCACGGCTTCGACTTTCTCCGCCAGCGCGCCATCGCCCGCGCCCAGGCCCGCCGAGATCATCAGCGCACCGGCCACCCCGAGCTGGCCGGCCTCCTCGATAATTCCGGGAATCGCGGCCACCGGCGCGGTGATGACCAGCAGCTCTGGCACAAATGGCAGATCCGCTAGGCTGCGGACGGTGGCAACGCCGGCGATTTCGCGGTGGTGCGGATTGACGACGCCCAATTTGCCGGCGAATTTCGCCTCCAGGATATTCCGAAGCACCACCTGCCCGACCGATCCCGGCCGCGGACTGCCGCCGACCAGCGCAACCGAATGCGGCGCCAGCAGATTGGTCAGATGATAGGTCGACATCCTTCAAGCCTCAATCATGCGAAGTTTGGCCTCGAAGCACTGCGCGCGGCATTCGCGCACAGTGCTGCTCCATGCGCAATATGACCCGGCGGCGTCTATTGATCTGCCTCAATTGCGCGACTCAGTGGCATGCAACGCTGAGGCGTCGGGCACCGTCATATCAGCGTCACCGCCATCACGGAACGTATGCCGCTATGGCGTATCATAGAGCAACGGTGCGCGTGTTTGTCCGACGTGAAAGGCCCCCCATGCTCGATGCTTCTCCTCCTTTTGCCACCCTGAGCAATCCGGAACTCGACCTGATCGATCGCTACTGGCGCGCCGCCAATTATCTGTCGGTCGGACAAATCTATCTGCTCGACAACGCCTTGCTGCGCCAGCCGCTGACACGCGACCATGTCAAGCCGCGGCTGCTCGGCCACTGGGGCACCACGCCCGGACTTAATTTCATCTACGCGCATCTGAACCGCGCGATTCGGGCCGACGATCTCAGCATCCTTTATGTGTGCGGACCCGGGCATGGCGGGCCGGGTATGGTGGCGAACACCTATCTCGAGGGCAGCTACAGCGAGATCTATCCCGACATCAGCCGCGACGCCGCGGGCATCCAGAAGCTGTGCCGGCAGTTCTCGTTTCCCGGTGGCATTCCCAGCCACGCCGCGCCGGAGACGCCGGGCTCGATCAGCGAGGGCGGCGAGCTCGGCTATGCGCTGGTCCATGCCTATGGCGCGGCGTTCGATAATCCCGACCTGATCGTCGCCTGCGTGATCGGCGACGGCGAGGCCGAGACCGGCGCGCTGGCCGCGTCGTGGCATTCCAACAAGTTCCTCAATCCCGTGCACGACGGCGCGGTGCTGCCGATCCTGCATCTCAACGGCTACAAGATCGCCAATCCGACCGTGCTGGCGCGGATGTCCGACGACGAATTGCGCAAACTGTTCGAGGGCTACGGTCACGAGCCGCTGTTCGTCGAGGGCAGCGATCCGGCCATCATGCATCAATTGATGGCCGCGACGCTGGACATCGCCTTCGCGCTCATCCGCGACATCCACAAGGCCGCCCGCGACGGCGGCAACACCGCGCGGCCGAAGTGGCCGATGATTGTGTTGCGCAGCCCGAAAGGCTGGACCGGACCGAAGGAAGTCGACGGTCTCAAGGTCGAAGGATTCTGGCGCGCCCACCAGGTGCCGATCGGCAATCCGCGCGGCAATCCCGAACATCTTCGGCTGCTGGAAGAATGGATGCGCAGCTACCACCCCGAAGACCTGTTCGACGAGGCCGGCCGGCTCGTCCCGGAACTGCAGGCGCTGGCGCCGGAGGGCGTCCGCCGGATGGGTGCCAACCCGCATGCCAATGGCGGCGCGCTGAAGCGTGAACTGATCCTGCCGGATTATCGCACCTACGCCATCGACGTGCCGACGCCCGGAGGCGTGCTCGGCGAAGCCACCCGCGAGATGGGCAAGTTCCTGCGCGACGTCATCGTCCTGAACGCCGAACGGCGCAACTTCCGCATCATGGGCCCCGACGAGACCGCATCGAACCGGCTCGACGCCGTGTTCGAGGCGACCGAACGACAATGGATGGAGGGCATCGAGCCCTATGACGTGCATCTGGCGCAGGATGGCCGGGTGATGGAAGTGCTCAGCGAGCATCTGTGCCAGGGCTGGCTGGAGGGCTATCTGCTGACCGGCCGCCACGGCCTGTTCTCGTGCTATGAGGCCTTCGTCCACATCGTCGATTCGATGTTCAACCAGCACGCCAAATGGCTGAAAGTGTCGCGCGGCCTGGCGTGGCGGCGGCCGATCGCCTCGTTCAACTATCTCCTGACCTCGCATGTCTGGCGGCAGGACCATAATGGCTTCAGCCATCAGGACCCCGGCTTCGTCGATCTGGTCGCCAACAAGAAAGCCGATATCGTTCGCGTCTATTTCCCGCCGGACGCCAACACGCTGCTGTGGATCACCGACCACGTGCTGCGCACCTATGACCGCATCAACGTCATCGTCGCCGGCAAGCAGCCCTCCCCGCAATGGCTGACGATGGACCAGGCCGCGATCCATTGCGACGCCGGCATCGGCATCTGGCCGTGGGCGGGCACCGAACGCGCCGCCAATGAGCCCGACGTGGTGATGGCGTGCTGCGGCGACGTGCCGACGCTGGAAACGCTGGCCGCCGTGGACCTGCTGCGGCAGGTGATCCCGGACCTGAACATCCGCGTCATCAACGTCGTCGACCTGATGACGCTACAGCCGGACACCGAACATCCGCATGGCCTCGGCGACCGCGAGTTCGACGACATGTTCACCCGCGACAAGCCTGTGATCTTCGCGTTCCACGGCTACCCGCATCTGATCCACCGGCTGACCTACAGCCGCAACAACCATGCGTGCATGCATGTGCACGGCTTCGAGGAGGAGGGCACCACGACGACGCCGTTCGACATGGTGGTGCTGAACCGGCTCGATCGCTATCACCTCGCCATCGACGTCCTCGAACGCGTGCCCGGCCTCGGCGTTACTTCCGCCGCGGTCAAGCAGCAATTCCGCGACAAGCTGATCCAGCACACCCGCTATGTCCGCGCCCACGGCGAGGACATGCCGGAGATCCGTGACTGGGGCTGGCCCTACGGCACGGCCGCCGAAGCCGGAGACTGACGCGGCATGTCCGATGCCATCCTGGTCCTGAACGCCGGTTCGAGCACCATCAAGTTCGGGCTGTTCGAGATCGCACCGGACGGTCCGCGACTATTGTGCAAAGGCCTGCTCGACGAACACGACGCCACGCCGCAACTGACCATCAAGGCCAGCGACGGCGAGGTGCTGTTCGACAAGCAACAGCCCGACCGCGGAGACGAGACCGGGCTGCTCGACGACATCTTGCGCTGGGTCGACGGCTATCTGGCTTGCGACGAGTTGATCGCGATCGGCCATCGCGTCGTGCATGGCGGGCCGCACTTCGTTGCGCCGGTGCTGATCGATGAAGATGTGCTGTCGGCGCTACATGCCCTGACCCCGCTGGCGCCGCTGCACCAGCCGCGCAGCTTGCAACCGATCAAGCCGCTGCTGGCGCTGCGACCGGAGCTGCCGCAGATCGCCTGTTTCGACACCGCGTTTCACCACGACCTCGGCCCGCTGGTGCGCCGCTTCGCAATTCCCCGCAAATACGACGCGATGGGAATCCGCCGCTACGGCTTCCACGGCCTGTCCTATCAGTTCATCGCCCATCGCCTCGCCGAGATTTCGCCGAAGCTAGCGGCCAAGCGCACCGTGGTCGCGCATCTCGGCAGTGGCTCCAGCCTGTGCGCGATGCGGGATGGCCGCAGTATCGATACCACGATGGGCCTCACCGCACTCGACGGGCTGGTGATGGGCACGCGCTGCGGCGCGATCGATCCCGGCGTGCTTTTGTATCTGCAACGCCAGCAGGGCATGTCGGCGGCCGAATTGGAGCGGATGCTGTACAACGAGTCCGGCCTGCTCGGCGTGTCCGGCCTGTCCGCCGACATGCGCGTGCTGGTCGCGAGCCCCGAGCCGCATGCGATCGAGGCGGTCGATCTGTTCGTCGAGCGCGCCGCCAAGGAAATCGCGGCGATGGCCGTCAGCCTCGGCGGGCTAGAGTGTCTGGTATTCACCGGCGGCATCGGCGAGCACAGCCGGGAAATCCGCGAACGCATCTGCGCAAGGCTTGGCTGGTTCGGGATCGAAATGGATCGTGCAGCCAATGATGCCGGTGCTGACGTCATTTCCGTTTCGAATAGCAAGATCGAGGTGCGCATCATCCCGACCAGCGAAGAGACGACGATCGCGCGCGACTGCGTGGCGCTGTTGGCGAGCCAGCAGCAGGCCGTCTGATAGGAGCCACAACCCTTACCCCGCCGGTCTCATCGCCTGCATGCTTTTGCCCAGCGTTTCCGCAAACATCGCCGCCGCCACCGACAGGCCACGGCCGCGCAACTGGCACAGCACGAGATCGGCGGCGGGCACGTCGCGGCTATCGACCGGGCGGCCGACCAGGCCAAGGCCGAGATCGCCACCTTGCAATCGAACACCACCTTCGGATGCTGCCTTTGAAACGCTGCGACCTGCGAGGCCAGAAGGTCGAACGCCAGCGCCTGGCTGCAGGCAATCTGGATCGGCCCGCGCCGCAGCCCGCGCAGATCCCCGACCTGCGATTTCATCCGCTCGGCGTCGGCAATCTGGCTGCGGATAGCGTACGAACATCTCGCGTCACCGGCTGGGCGGTGCGCAGTGACAATTTCGCGGCCGGCGGCTAGCCTGATCCCATGAAACAGATTCAGCCTTCACCCGACACGATCCACTGGGGCTACTTCGACGCAGCCCTGAAGCCCCTCGCCACCGTCGAGCCCGGCGAAACCTTCACGCTTAACAGCGTCAGCGGCGGCGTCGCCGAAGCGCCACGCGACGGCAGCCCGTATCACGTGCGCCCCGAACTGCGCGCCATCCAGGCGGCCGTGAAGCCGGAGCTGGGACCGCATATCCTGACCGGCCCCGTCGCCATCCGTGGCGCAATGCCCGGCGACGCGCTGCGCGTCGAGATCGTCGATGTGCAACTGGCCGACGACTGGGGCTTCAACATCATCAAGCCCGGCATGGGCGCGCTGCCTGAGGACTTCCCCTACGAGCGGCTGATTCATCTCGGCATCGACCGCGCGGCCGGCACGATCGCCACGCCGTGGGGCATGGTGCTGAAGGCTACCCCGTTCTTCGGCGTGATGGGCGTGGCGCCCGCGCCAGAGGTCGGCCGCGTCAGCTCGGTGATGCCGAGTTCGTTCGGCGGCAATCTCGACAACAAGGAACTCGGCGCCGGCGCGGTGTTGTATCTGCCGGTCGCCGTCGAAGGCGGACTGTTCTCGGCCGGCGACGGCCACGGCGCGCAGGGCGACGGCGAGGTCTGCCTGACTGCCGTCGAGACCGGGCTGACCGGCACCTTCAAGATCGACCTGGTCAAGAATGCCAATCTCGACGCGCCATGGGCGGAAACGCCGACGCATGCGATCACCATGGCGTTCGACGAGGATCTGGACATCGCGATGCAGGTCGCCTTGCAGCGGATGATCCGGCTGATTGTTGCGCGCACCGGCATTACCGCGGACGACGCCTACCGACTTTGCAGCCTTGCTGTCGATTTGCGCGTGACGCAGGTCGTCAACCGCAGCAAGGGCATCCATGCGATGATTTCGCGGGAATTGCTCGATCGGGTTGGCTGAGCTTTGGACGGTCACTGTCGAATTAAGCAATCAGGGCATGTGCTATCAGCTCCCTCCCCCTTGCGGGGGAGGGTCGGGGAGGGGGGTAGCCGCGGGCCGCGTCGCTTGTGGCACCCCCACCCCCGACCCCTCCCTGCAAGGGGGAGGGGAGCACTGGCAGCAGCGCCAGATCACGAAGGACTAATCCCATGCCCCTCCGCCAGATCAATTCCATCGCCGTGTTCTGCGGCTCCAACTTCGGCGGCTCCGAGGCTTACGCCGAGGGCGCGCGGCAGCTCGGCACCGCGCTGGCGCGGGAAAACATCACGCTGGTCTATGGCGGCACCACCAAGGGGCTGATGGGCATTGTCGCGGATACCGTGCTGAGCCATGGCGGCAGCGTGCATGGCGTGATCACCGAGCGGCTGCATGCGCGCGGTCATTCCCACGCCGGCCTGACGCGCAGCGAGAGGGTTGTATCCTTACGCAACCGCAAGGAGCGGATGACCGAGCTGGCCGACGCCTTCATCGCGATGCCGGGCGGCATCGGCACGATGGAGGAGATGATGGAGGTCTGGACGATGAACCAGCTCTCCGAGATCGACAAGCCGGTCGGCCTGCTCGATATCGACGGCTTCTTCGCGCCGTTCCTGACATTCATCGACCATATGGTCGAAACCAGATTCCTGCCGCCGGCGCACCGCCATTCGATCTGCGTGGATCCGAACGCTGCGCCCCTGCTCGACAGACTGCGGTCCTTCGAGCGCACCGAGGTGCCGAAATGGCTCTGACCGGTGAGGCCGTTTCGGCACCGCTGCATGCACTTCTTGGCGGTTGAACGCCGCACTGCGAAGACCCAAGCTGGCGACCGACAAGCCCGTGCATATGCAGACCTGCGAGCATGCGCCGACTTCTGAAGTCCTTCGCCCTGGCGAGTTGTCTGATCCTTCCGCTGGCCGCGGCTGCTTCGGCCGCCGAGCCGGTGACGATCAGATTTACCCTGGACTGGAAACTGCAGGGCCTGCACGACTGGTACTACTGGGCCAAGGCCAAGGGCTATTTCGCCGCGGAGAACCTCGACGTCACCATCGACCAGGGCGAAGGCTCGGCGGTCACCGTGACGCGCATCATGTCCGGCGCCTATGACGACGGCTTCGGCGACATCAACGCCATCATCCAGAACGCCGCGACCAAGCCCGCCGACGCGCCGGTGATGGTCTACATGATCAACAACAAGGCGCCGTTCGCGCTGGTGGTGAAGGCCGATGGCCCGATCAAGACGCTGAAGGACCTCGAAGGCGCCAGGCTTGGTACCCCGGCCGGAGGTGCGGCGGTCAAGCTGCTGCCGCTGCTCGCCAAGACCAACAGCGTCGATTACAGCAAGATCAACATCACCCAGGTGACGCCGGCGCTGCAGGAGCAGATCCTGCTACAGGGCCAGGTCGATGCCTCCGCGGTTTTCTCGACGACCAGCTATCTCAATTTCGTGGCGATGAAGCTCGACCCGGACAAGGATTTCCGCTGGCTGTATTATTCGGACCTCGGCCTCGATCTCTATTCCAACGGCGTGATGGTGTCGCAGAAGCTGGCGAAGGAACATCCCGAGGCGGTGAACGGCCTGTTGCGCGCGATCAACCGCGCGCTGAAGAAGACCGTGCAGAACCCCGACGCCGCGACCGACGTGCTGGCCGAGGTCGAGCCGCTGATCAAGAAGGACCTCGAGAAGCGCCGCCTGCTCTATGTCTACAAGAACCTGATCGACACGCCGGAGGTGCGTGAGCTCGGCCTCGGCGATCTCAGCGACAAGAAGCTGACCTCGTCGATCTCAACCATCGCGACCTCGTTCGAACTGCCGAACAAGCCCGACGTCGGCAAGATATTCGACCGCTCGTTCCTGCCGGCCAGGGCCGACCGCGTGCCTCCGACCATCGCGCCGTAATGGACGCGACCCGCACCATCCACTGCGCGCATGTCATCGGCCCCCACGGGCCGCTGGCCGGCGCGCAGACGATCCATATCGCGGCGGGCAAGATCGCGTCGATCGATCCCTCGGCTCAGGCAACGGTCGAGAAGCTGCTGGCGATGCCGGCGCTGGTCAATGCACATGACCACGGCCGCGCCATCCGCACCTCTTCGATCGGGGCCGATGCCAAGCCGCTGGAATCCTGGATCCACTATCTGGCGCTGTTCCCGGCTGTCGATCCCTATCTTGCGGCCTGCATGAGTTTCGCCAATGGCGCGCTGGGCGGCGCCGGCACCATCATGAACCATTACACGCGGGCGCAGGGCTTCACCGACCTGCCGACCGAGGCCGCGGGAGTGGCGCGCGCCGCGCGCGATGTCGGCATTCGCGCCGGCTTTGCGGTGTCGATGAAGGACCGCAACCCGCTGGTCTACGGCCCGTCGGAGCCGATCCTTGCCGCCCTGCCCGCAGCCATGCGAGCAGAGATCGAGGCGCGCTTCATCCGCCCGCCGCTGGCGCCGCAGGACTATATCAGACTGGTCGATGACGTCGCCGCGGCGTCCGCCGGTCCCGGCTTCGACGTGCAATATGGTCCGAACGGCGTGCAGTGGTGCAGCGACGCGCTGTTGCGCGCGGTCGCGGAAGCCTCCGGGCGCAACGGGCGGCGCATCCACATGCATCTCCTGGAAACCAAGTACCAGCGGCAATGGGCCGACGCCAACTATCCCGGCGGGGTCGTCACCATGCTCGACGAGATCGGCCTGCTGTCACCGCGGCTGACGCTGGCGCATTGTGTCTGGGCAAGGCCCGACGAACTCGAACTGCTGGCGGAGCGCGGCGTCACCATTTCGGTCAACACCAGCTCGAACCTGCATCTGCATTCCGGCATCGCGCCGGCGCAAAAGATGCGGGCGGCCGGCTGCAACGTGGCGCTGGGGATCGACAGCAAGGCGCTGGATGATGATGACGATGCCTTGCGTGAATTGCGGCTGTCTTACCTGATGTATGCCGGCACCGGCTTCGAACATGCCAGCCGGCACCGGGCGCTGGACGGCGCCGTCGCCAATGGCCGCTTTGCGGTGACCAATATCCGCGACAGCGGCGCCCTCACCGCCGGTGCTGCGGCCGACATGCTGCTGCTCGACTGGGCTGCGCTCGACGATGACGCGCTGCTGACCGAGCCCGATCCAGTCGATCTCTTGTTCTCGCGCGGCACGGCACGCCACATCGCGGAACTGATTGTCGGCGGCCGCAACGTGGTCAAAAACCATTGCGTCACCGGCATCGACCTTCCCGCGGCACGCCGCGAAGTGCTGGGGCAGATGCGCGCCGGCCTCTCCGCCAACAGGCAGCTGGCGCCGGCGCTCGACGCGCTGAACCGCGCCATCGCGCAGCACCACCTCGCCGATCCGCCCTGCTGCTGATATTTCTTCACCTCTCCCCAGCGGGGAGAGGTCGGCGCGCAGCGCCGGGTGAGGGGCCGCGGCGCCATCGACAGGTCCGAGCCCCCCTCACCCGCCCGGCTTCGCCGGTCGACCTCTCCCAGCGGGGAGAGGTGGTCCAGTTTCAGCTTCAAGGGCGGGCGCCAGAGCCTGGGCTAATGCGCCAGCAGCATCGGAATGGTCACCTTCTTCAGCAGCGAGCGGGTGACGCCGCCGAAAATGAATTCCCGGGTCCGGGCATGGCTGTAGGCACCGAGCACGATCAGGTCCGACCCATCCTCCACAGCGAACGTGCGCAACACCTCGGCCACCGGTGCGCCGTTGGACTGCCGCTGTTCGACGCGAACGTTGACCCCGTGCCGGCTCAGGTAATGCGCCACATCGGCGCCAGGCTGTTCGCCGTGCGCGGCGTTCTTTTGAGGATCGATCACGACGACGGCGACCGACTTCGCATGGCTCAGCAGCGGCAGCGAATCGGTGATCGCACGCCTCGCCTCGCGGCTGGCGTTCCAGGCGAACAGGATGTTAGTGGCAACCTCATTGCTCTGCCAGCCATCGGGAACCACCAGAAACGGAACCCCCGTGGCCATCAGCATCGCATCGACCGAATCCATCGCCGGCATGTCGCCCGGCGAGGGATGGCCGGAGACCACCAGATCGGTATGCAGCGAGTGCAGTTGCACCACTTCCTTGGCATCGGCTTCCTTGATCAGCCGGAATTCGTGGCTCAGTTGCTCGCGCCCGGCCAGCGTTTCGAAACTCTTCAGTGCGGCAGCCGCAGCGTCCGTCTCCTGGACATTGTGCCGCTCGACCATTTCCCGAATCGCGGCCGGCCCCCTGACGAAGCCATCGGCCGAATTGCGGCTCCAGGCGGTGGCGGAAATGAACACGCCGATCAGATGCGCGTCGTGCTGCACGGCAAGCTTGATCGCATAGCGCGCCCGCGCCTCGCCCTCGGGCGTGGGATCGACGAAGACAACCAGGGACTTCAGTGCCATTGCATTTCTCTTTCGGCGCCAGCGCGCCCGCTCCGGCCTCGCCCGCCCTCACGGTCCGGAGAGCGAACCGCAAGTTTCATCCCGACTCTATACACAATGGCTCACCCAACAATGGCGCGGAAGTGACGCACCCCGGCGGCGCGAACGCGTGCCTGCCACGCGGACACCACACAACAGCCACCGCCGTGATTGAGGATAAATCCTCGCGCAACACGCGACTTGATCCAGGACAAGTTTTCACCGGACGCAACCTCACGACCTTCGACCGGTCGTCCGCATCGTTTCTCCGGCTGCTGATCGGGATAAATGACCAAGCCACCATCGAAAACCACAAGACCGGAAGTTGCTGCTCTGGATGACATCACCTGTTGTCCGCGCTGCAGGTCCGCGCTCTTCAGCCGCGAAAGAGAGCACCGCTGCTCGAATCCCGAGTGTAAATACGCCTCCGCGGGATTCCCGGTCGTCGACGGGCAGAAGGTGCTGATCGACTTCGGCGCCAGCATCTTCGAACGAAGCCTGTACGACGGCGATAGCAACTCGGTACTGGACCGCGACGTGCAAGGCGAGTCGATAGGATCGCGATTGCACCGCTTCACATTCGGAGAAAACCCGGTCGCGGCGGAGAACTGCAAAAAATTCGTTGCGCTGGCCGACGAGCAATCCGCCCGGCCACGCATTCTGGTGGTCGGCGGCGCCAAGATCGGCTCGGGCGCCGATGCTCTCTACGCCAATCCGTCGCTCGACGTCGTCGGCACCGACGTATTTTCATCGCCCAATACCGTGCTGGTCGCCGATGCGCACAAGCTGCCCTTCGTCGATGGCTCATTCGACGGCGTCTGGATCCAGGCGGTGCTGGAACACGTGCTCGAGCCGGCCGAGGTCGTGTCGGAAATCCACCGCGTGCTGCGCGAGGACGGCCTGGTCTATGCCGAAACGCCGTTCATGCAGCAGGTTCACGAACGCGCCTACGATTTCACGAGGTTCACGCAGAGCGGCCATCGCTGGCTGTTCCGGAATTTCTCGGAGATCAGCGCGGGCCCGGTGACGGGCGGCGGCGTCTCGCTGCTGTGGTCGATCCGCTACCTGTTCCGCACGCTCGGCGTCGGCGACGGCGCATCGCGCATTGCCGCCCTGCCCTTTTTCTGGCTGCGGTTTCTCGACGGCTTCAGCACGGGCCGCGCCAAGGCGGACGCCGCCAGCGGCCTGTTCTTCCTCGGCCGGCGCTCCAACGAGGCTTTGTCGCCGGGCTCGATGCCGCACTACTACAACAGTCAGACCTAGTCTTCAGGGCCTGGGTCGCCCTGCCACGACGCAGATAACGGGCAATACCCTGCCCGCTATTTGCGCCGTTCGGCGTCAATTTGTCATTGCGCCGCCAGCCAATAACTGTACAAAATATCCACTAATTATGCCCCGCGGCCGTGGATATTCGCATGACCTTGCCAATCGACTACGAGACCTTCGACGCCGGCGACGTGACGCTGCAGTCCGGCCAGGTCTTTCCCAGCATGCGGCTGGCGTACAAGACCTATGGCCGCCTCAATGCCGCGAAAGACAATGTCATCGTCTATCCGACGTCGTTCAGCGCGCAGCATTTTGACACCGAGTGGCTGGTGTCGCCCGGCGGCGCGCTGGACCCCGAGCGCTATTTCATCGTGATCCCGAACCTGTTCGGCAACGGGCTGTCGTCGTCGCCGTCCAACTTGCCCCAGCAGCCGTTCCCGACCGTCAGCTATTACGACGCAGTGTCGGTGCAGCACCGGCTGTTGACCGAGCAGTTCGGCATCTCGACGATCGCGCTGGTCTATGGCTGGTCGATGGGCGGCATGCAGGCCTATCACTGGGCTGCCGCCTATCCCGAGATGGTGCAGCGCGCCGCCGTGGTCTGCGGCAGCGCGAAATGCTCGCCGTTCAACCACGTCTTCCTGGAAGGTGTGAAAGCGGCCCTGACGGCAGATCCCGCGTTCGTCGATGGCCGCTTCATCGCGCAGCCGGTCGCGGGCATGCGCGCGATGGGCCGGGTCTATGCCGGCTGGGCGATGTCGCACGGATTCTACCGCGACGAGTTGTGGCGCGAACTCGGCTTCGCCTCGCTGGAGGATTTTCTGGCGCGGTCATGGGACGGCGCCTTTGCGCGGCGCGATGCCAACGACCTGCTGGCGCAGATCGGGATCTGGCAGCGCGGCGACATCAGCCACCATGCCTCGTTCGGCGGCGATCTTCCCAAGGCACTGGCGGCGATCACCACGCGCATGCTGCTGATGCCGGGCCAGACCGACTGCTATTTCCAGGTTCAGGACAACGCGGCCGAGCTGCCGCAGCTCGTCAATGCCCGCTCAGCCGAGCTGAAGCCGATCCCGTCACTGTACGGCCACCGCGCCGGCAACCCGGCGCTGATCCCGGCCGACCGCGCCTTTATCAACACGACCATCGCAGCCTTTCTGAACGACTGATCTCGGGAGCTTCGCCATGACCATGCATGCCCACGACATCCCGCAGGGACGCACCCTCACCCCGGCGCAACTCAAGGAACTGTCGATGAAGTCGAACCTGCCGGGCGCGGTGCGATCGCTGTCGCATTTCGGCGCGATCGCGCTCGCCGGCACGCTGCTGTGGATGGTGCTGAACCACTACGGCGTTCTGTTCACCATTCCGCTGATCCTGATCCAGGGCTACCTCGTCGCCTTTCTGTTCATGCCGGTCCATGAAGCCGCGCACAAGACCGTGTTCCGGACGCGCTGGCTGAACAGCGTGCTCGGTCACGCGGCGTCGCTGACCATCATGTATCCGCTGGAATACTACACGCTGTTTCACTGGGACCACCACCGCTTCACTCAGGATCCGGAACGCGATCCCGAGCTGATGTTCGCGACGGTGCCGACCTCCGACACCCAGCTGGCGATCGCCTATTCCGGCATCGTCTATCTGTTCAAGCGCGTCCGCCTGATGTTCCGCCACGCGCTCACAGGCCAGGTGGTGGTGCCGTGGATTCCCGAGAACAGGCGCGCGCTGGTGCTGCGCGAGGCGCGTCTCTATGCGCTGGTCTATGTGGTGCTGCTGGCCGGCTCGACCGCGCTGTCCTCGACGGTACTGCTGTGGGTCTGGCTGTTGCCGCTGGTGGTCGGCCAGTGGTTCCTGCGGCCTTATCTGTTCGCCGAACACACCGGCTGCGACCACACCAGAAGCGCCTTCGAGAACACGCGGACGACCTATACCGGGCGGCTGATGAAGTGGTTCACCTGGAACATGCCGTTCCATGTCGAGCACCATGCCTATCCCTCCGTCCCGTTCCATGCGCTGCCGAAGCTCAACGCGATCGTCGATAACCGCATCGAACATCGCGGCCGCGGCTATCTCGCGGTGACGCGCGAGACGCTGGCGTGGTTTCGCCGCGCCCGGCAGCCGGCGTCGTAACGGCAGCGATGATGCCGACGGTGGATGGCAAGCCCGCGCGTCGCGGCCGGCCTCGCTCGGCCGAGACCGAACACGTCATCCTCGAGAGCGCCTATCGCATCATGGCGTCGCAGGGCCTGGCCGCAGCCAGCATCGACGCCATCGCCCGCGATTGCGGCGTCTCGAAAATGACGATCTACAAATGGTGGCCGTCGCGCGAGGCGCTGCTGATCGATGCCTTTTTGCGGCAGGCCGCGTCGATGCTGCCGTTGCCCGAGACCGGCGATCCCCTCGCGCGGATGCGGAAACATGCAGCTGCTTACGTCAAGGCGCTGAACGGCGACTTCGGCAAGGTTCAGCTCGCGGTGATCGCCGAATGCATCGCCGGCACCGGCTCGGCGAAGATCTTTTCGGAACGGTATCTGGCGATCCGTCGCGACGTTGCGATCCAGATCATCAAAGCCGGGCAGCGGGATGACAGCATTGTGGCATCCGAATCCGCGGGCGACCTCTACGACCGGATCTACGGCACGCTGTTCTATCAATACGTGTTCGGATTCCGGGCGCTGACGAAGGGCTACGCCGAGCAGCTGGTGATGACGGTGCTAGCAAGGAAATAGCTTCTATCGTCCACCCGCCACGATCACGCGCGCGCCGGCGTCCGTGAGGCGCTGGCGCTGCTCGTCCGAAGCGCCGGCATCCGTCACCAGCGTCCATCGCGGCGGCAGCGGTGCCCAGGCGGATTGCTCGGCGCGGCCGAGCTTGCCCGCGTCGGCCAGCACGATGACGTCCTTGGCCTGCTCCATCATCAGCGACTTCAGCGCGACCTGTTCGAGGTCGGCCTCGCACAGGCCGCGGCCTGACACCACGCCGTCGGCGCTCATGATGGCGCGGTCCGCCGTCATGCGGCGCAGCGCGTCGTGCGCCAGCGGCCCCATCGTGCTCATGCTGGTGGTGCGCAGCGCGCCGCCCAACACCACGAGGTCGATCGAAGGCGCCTTGGCGAGAAAAGGCAGCAGCGCCAGATTATTGGTGATGACGCGCAGCCGGCGCTGCAGCAGCAGGCGGCCGAACGCCGCCACCGTCGAGCCGGCATCGAGGATCAGCGTGTCGCCATCCCGGATCAACTCCGCGGCGGCACATGCGATAGCCTGCTTCTGCTTGCCCTGCACGGCGAGGCGCTGCTCGAGCGTGGTCTCGGCCGCAGGCCCGGTGAGAATGGCGCCGCCATAGGTGCGGAGCACGGCGTTGTTGCGGGACAGATGCTGCAGGTCGCGCCGCACGGTGGAGGCGGAAACATCGAAGCGGCGCGCCAGATCGTCGACGTCGATCTCGCCGGCGTTCAGCGCTTCCAGCAGACGGGCGTGACGTTCCTTGCTGCGCATCGACATCGGACTCGCCCCTGCAACACTCGTCGTTCGGGGGCGCCGGCGCGCCTTCGCGTCGGCGAACCCGGAATCTCGATCTGGATAGAGCACAACGGGATTCCGGGTTCGCGCGCAAGAGCGCGCGCCCCGGAATGACAGTGAAAACTTACGCCGCCAGACCGGCTTTCGGCGCGAGATCCACGGCCTGGCGCAGCGCCTCGATCAGGCTGCGCTCGTCGGCGATGCCCTTGCCGGCGATGTCGAAGGCGGTGCCGTGATCGACCGAGGTGCGGATCATCGGCAGGCCGACGGTGATGTTGACGCCGGATTCCAGGCCCAGCACCTTGACCGGACCATGGCCCTGATCGTGATACATCGCGACCACCATGTCGTAGTCGCCCCGGCCGGCCAGGAAGAACAGCGTGTCGGCAGGCAGCGGACCTTGCACGTCCCAGCCCTTGGCCTTGCAGGCCTCGACGGCCGGCGTGATCTTCTCGGCTTCCTCGCCCTGCCCGAACAGACCGTTCTCGCCGGCATGGGGATTGATGGCGCAGACGCCGATCTTCGGATTGGCGATGCCCGCCTTGATCAGCACGTCATGGCCGCGTGTGATGACGCGCTCGACAAGACCCGGCTCGATCTTCCGGATCGCATCGATCAGGCCGATGTGGGTGGTGACGTGGATGACGCGAAGCTTCGGCGTAACCAGCATCATCGACACTTCCTTGGTGCCGGTGAGGTGCGCCAGAAGTTCAGTGTGGCCGGGATATTTGTGGCCGGCGGCATGCAGCGCTTCCTTGGAGAGCGGCGCAGTGCAGATCGCCTGCGCAAAACCCGACTGCACGACCTCGACGGCCTTCTCGATGTAGCGATAGGCGGCGTCGCCGGCGACCGGCGACATCTGGCCGAACGGCAGATCGTCCGGCACGTTCTTCAGATCGAGGCACTGCACGGCGGTGGCGCCGAAATTCGCATCCTCGGCTTTCGCCAGCGCGTCGACCTCCAGCGCGATGCCGACAGCCTTGGCCGCCTTGCGCAACCGGCCGGCGTCGCCCACCACCAGCGGATTGCAGATCTCGTTGGCGTAAGGCTGCGCCAGCGCCTTCATGATGACCTCGGGACCGATGCCGGCCGGGTCGCCCATGGTGATCGCAATGGTGGGACGGGTCATGAGAAGCTTCCTTTGGTTCGAACGGCGCGGAGCCGTTCGGCAATGCGGATCAGGCTGAGTTCATCACCAAACGCCCCCGCTTTGGTGGCAATCGGAACGGACAGGGCGCCGAGCGTCAGGCCGAGCGACACGCCGGGCTCGATCTCGTCGGCGAGGCGAATGCCGTTGACGCCGAAGCGCGACAGCAATGCTGCGGCAGTCTCGCCGCCGGTCGCGGCAAAGGCGCCGATCGAAGGCGCCACCGGTGCCAGCACGTCGGCGAGGCCCTGCGACAGCTGCGCGCCCAGCGACATGTCCGGCTTTTCGTCCATCGTGATCTCGACCAGCGCATCGCCGCCGGTCAACAGCCGCAGCTTCACGGCGGCCGCAAGCCGGTCGCGGTCAGCGCCTTCACCGAGCAAGGTATCCGGCGTGACCGGGAAATGCTCGACGGTGCCGGTCGCCGCCAGTTCGCGCGCCGCGGCGCGCGACGCGCCGGCCAGCGAGCCGACGACGATCAGCGTGCCAAGCTTGCTGGTCGGAATGCGCAGCGGTTCGACATCGGTGTCGGCATCGAGGCCAGCCAGCGCATGCGCCAAGCCGGCACTGCCGATGAAGAAGGTCGAGGGCGAGGCCTGCAGGCTGGCTTCCGCGATGAGATGCAGATCGTGGTCGGTCTCGGCGTCGC
Organism: Tardiphaga sp. vice154; assembly: GCF_007018645.1. Classification (NCBI taxonomy): domain Bacteria; kingdom Pseudomonadati; phylum Pseudomonadota; class Alphaproteobacteria; order Hyphomicrobiales; family Nitrobacteraceae; genus Tardiphaga; species Tardiphaga sp. vice154. The sequence goes on along the minus strand of NZ_CP041399.1, from coordinate 1,635,341 downwards.
AGGCCGCAACGACGTCGCCTTCGGCGGCGAGTTTGGCAAAGGTGGCCCTGAGGTCGGGGCCGCGAATGGTCGCCAGCGAAACATGATCGCCGCGGATGCCGGCGGTGGCCAGCACCTCGACGAGGTGGGCGGACGGATAAGTGTGCTCGCGCACCCAGACTTCGGCTTCTTCGAGCGGGCGGCCCTTGACGTGAATCCGTCCGTCGATCGTGGTGCGACCGGTGGCCGGAAAGGCCGGCGCGAACACGCCGAAGGCGGGGCCGGACTGCGCCTTCAGATGCGTCAGCGCAGACACGATCTCTGCGGCCGGCTGCCCGCGCAGCGTCGAGTCGATCTTCTTGAACAGGATGCGACCGGGCTCGGCGAGGCGCGCCAACACGTCGGCGTGGCGGCGGGCCGCGGCCGGGGCCGACAGGCCCCGGCTCGCGGCGTCATAAGCGAGAACCGGCAACTGGTGATCCGACGCGTCGGCAACGTCTTCCCACATCACCGCCGCCGCGCGTCCCCGCCGCCCGAAGGCGATGGCGCAGTCAGCGGCACCGGTGAGGTCGTCCGCGAGGATCAGCCAGTCATGCGCCATCTCAGCGACCGACCGCCGGTGCGGGCGCTGCGATGACCGGATCGGCAGAGGCGATTTCCTCGGCGTCCGGCTCGACGTCGCGGCCGACCTTGCTGGCCACCCACGAGGTGAGGATCGGCGTCAGGATCGCAGTCACCACCACGCAGGCAGCGATCAGGATGGTCGCGGGACCCGCGGCGTCGGCATAGGCCGGATTGGCGGCAGCAACGATCGCCGGCACGGCGGCGGCGTTACCCGCAGTGGAGGCCGCCGCGACACCGGCAACGCCGTTACCGCCGGTCAGGCGATCCGCGAAGAACAGCGGGATGCCGGTGACGACGACGACGGCAACGCCCATCGCCAGACCGAGCAGACCGGCCTGCCAGACCTGCGACAGGTTGAGGCCGGTGCCGAGCGCGAAGGCGAAGAACGGGATCATCACGGGCACGGCCTTGCTGAGAAAGGCGCGCATCTCGCGGTCCAGATTGCCGATGATCATGCCGATCACCAGCGGCAGGATCGCGCCGACCAGCGCCGGCCACTGGAACGAGGACAGGCCGGCGACGCCGAGCGTGACCATGGTGAGGAAAGGACCGCTTTCCAGTGTCATGATGGTGTAGGCGCCGACGTCGCGCGGGCGGCCGTACTGACCCATCAGCGCCATATAGAGGCCGCCATTGGTGTCATTCATCGCGGCGACGATGGCCAGCGTGGAGACGCCTGCAAAAATGCCGGCCGTGATGGGGGCTTCGCCCAGGTAGCGACCGAAGATCAGGCCGAGGATCATGGCGACGCCGACCTTGACGATAAGAAGGGTGCCGCCCTTTTTCACGATGTAGGGTGTGGCCTTGAAGTCGATGCTGGCACCCATGCAGACGTAAAACACGGCAAGGATGGTCAGGGCGCCGCCGGAGAACAGTGCGCCGGTGAACGAGCCGAAGAATTTCGGAGTGCCCGGAAAGAAGAAGGCGATCAGCGCGCCGAGCAAGAGCGGAACCGTCATCATCCCGCCGGGAATTTTTTCGATCGCCCGCTTGATTGGAACCTGCATGGTGTATCCTTCCCGCGCTTTGCGCATATTGCTTATTTCGCGCAAAAATCTTTCCAGAATAGCGCAGCGTGAGTGACATATGCGCATAATGCGCATCTAACAACCATATTTGCGCGTTTTGCGCATATTTCATTGGATGTTGTTTACGCGGTTAATTGACAAAGGGTGCCGGTGGATCGCTTGCCCCGAATTTACGCGCAAACGATCCGTGCCTGAACATGCCGTCCCGCCGCCGGCGGCCAGGATGGCGCGGGCGCGTTTCCGGCGCTTCAGCCGTCAGCTCGATTGATGTTCAGGTTCGCCTGTCGCCCAAGGGCAGCCGCTTATGGCCGCCAGCGGGCTGTTGTTGTTGTTTCCGGGCCTTGCTGCGTTCGGCTCGGTAGCGTTGAGCGCCACCATGGTGGGAGCGGTCATCACCGATCTTTTCGTAATAGGCGGTAATCCGGCGCCGGCAATCGTCCTGCTCGGCATCACACTGGCAATTGCGTGGCTGCGTCGTCAGACGCTGCTGCAGTTCCTGAACGTTCAGTAAGCACGTTTAGCAGCACCAATTACGATCCTTGTTGGACCATCCGTGCGGTCGGAATGGACGAGTCGAGGATCATAGCGCGCGCGAGCGGCGAGCGCCTCTTAGAGAGCCGCCGCTGGCATTCATTCCAGTCTCAGGCAACCTTCAAGAATTCTACGGCAACGAATCTGCCAACGAAGCCTGCCATGAGGCCGGCGAGCGCAGACCAGATTCTATTCCGGTGCATCAGGAGCGATCGCGATAATCGGAGTTGGCCGCGATTTTCCATCTTTCAAGCGCATGACAGACGCTCCTTGGACGCGATTGGATTTGCCGCCGATCGTTCGTGTAGAGACCCATTCGACGGCTAAGTTTGATTCTCCGTCAAAAACGACGTTTGTCGCATACCAGCGCACGTCCGGAAATTTCGCAGCTAAGTCCGACAGAAATTTCGCAACCGCATCTCGCGAAAGTCGTGAACATACAAGAGCAAAACCAAGAGAAGAACTGTTATTCCCGTGCTCGCCGAGGAGCCGAGTTAACCCGGCTTGCCATTGCCTTGGCGCTGCGAAAATACGGAGCAATCGCTCAACAGTTTGCCGCTGCCGGTGGAAGAGGAAAAGCCCAGGGTGTCGATGCCCACATAAGTGTTACGTCCGACGGATTGACGCCGGCCGCATAGATTTCGACAACGACGTCACCGACGCTTCGGATGACGGGTAGATTTGCGGAAACGACCGGCGCGATCGAGGTCGCGTCAGCTCATTTGGCGTCGAGACGCACCGTGCGCGCCGCATGGTTCAGTTCCGACAACGGGCGCTCCAATCCAGCGACCGCAACGACCGCTTCCACGGCCTGACTTTTCGACCAGATTCAGACCGGTTGCAAGCCGAGCGCCTGCGCGCTTTCGATCCACACCGGCAGTTCGCGCTGGTAGAGGGCGTTGCTGTCCTTGAAACCGAGCGCCGGCTCCAGCACGAAGGTCGCGAGGACCTCCTTGACCTTGGGATCATCATTGGCGGCTACGAAGAGCTGCGACAGCCTGTCCACAATGGGTTGCGGCGTCGCCTTCGCAACGGCCCAGCCCGTGAAGCCGCTCACTGTGAAGAACCGAGAGGTGGCGCCCTGGTCGGGCAGCGTTTTGACACTCGGAATCGCATCGACCTTCTTCGAGTGCACGGCAAACGCCACGCCGCGGTTGCTTTGCAGCACCGATTGCGCGGCCGTGTAACTGCCCATCGCAACGTCTAGCGTGCCTTCCGCCAGACCGGTCCACATCGGCGCCTCACCGCGATAATGGATCGGTTCGATGTTGAGCCCGTACTGCCGGTTGAGCTCGTTTATCGTCATATGCGGTGACGAGCCCGCACTATATGTGCCGAAATTGACCTTGCCGCTCTTGCGCGCATAGTCGACGAATTCTGCCAGCGTGGTGACGCCGGACTTCGGGCTGGCCACCAGCGGCAGACCGGCGCCGGGGATCAGGCTGAGCAGTGTCAGATCCTTGTCCATGTCGTAGCCGGGGGCCTTCATCATGACCCGGTTCATCACATAGGTGGTCGAGATCGAGCACAGGATGGTGTGCCCATCGGGCTCGGCGCGGACGACTTCCGCCGCTCCGATCGCCCCCGATGCGCCCGCCTTGTTCTCGATCACGACGGTCTGGCCGACCTTCCGGGAAATGAAATCACCAAATGCGCGGCCGAGCAGATCGGTCTGCCCGCCGGCGGGATAGCTGACGATCATGCGGATTTGCCGAGACGGCCACGCGGCTTGCGCAAAACCATCGCGCGACAGCAGCGGCATTGCGGCGACTGCCGCTCCGGCCGCGATAAAACGACGGCGATCCATTTCGCTTGGCATGATTCACTCCCCCTATGTTTTTTTTGCGACAGTAGCACTGTCAGGGCGTCTGGCACTCCTGACAGGCGGGACAGATTGGCGCATGGCCGGCCGTTCAAGCGGGCGCCACACTTGCCCGCCTACTGAACCGCGGCTACAGCTAAATTGACTGCTGGACTGCGACGCTGCGCTGCAGCATCGGTCCGGGCAAATAAACATATTGGCGCCGAGCCGGTCGGCCCGACGCCAAAGATAGTTTGGGGACGAAATATAATGCCGCGTAATATCCTTATCCTCGGCGCTTCCTATGGCTCGCTGCTGGCCACCAAGCTGCTGATGGCCGGGCACAATGTGACCCTGGTCTGCCGTAGCAAGACCGCCGAACTGATCAACCGCGAAGGTACCGAGGTCCGCATCAAGCTGCGCGACGAGCCGAACCATCGTTCGATCTTCTCGCGCGACCTGCCGGGCAAACTGGATGCGACCTCTCCGGGCGACGTTGATCTCTCCCGCTACGATCTGGTCGGTCTGGCGATGCAAGAGCCGCAATACACCAACCACACCATCCGCGTGTTGATGATCAAGATCGCCGCCGCGGAACTGCCCTGCCTGTCGATCATGAACATGCCGCCGCTGCCCTATCTCAAGCGCATCCCGGGGCTTGCCGACATGGATCTGCAGGAGGCCTACACCAACGCCCAAGTGTGGGACCGCTTCAAGCCCGGCCTGGTCACGCTGTGCTCGCCCGATCCGCAGGCCTTCCGTCCCCCGGAAGAGGCGGCCAACGTGCTGCATGTCGGCCTGCCCACCAACTTCAAGGCCGCGATCTTCGCCGACGAGAAGCACAACCAATTGCTGCGCGAACTGGAGGCCGACATCGACGCCGTCCGGCTGGACGGCCACGATGTCCCGGTGAAGCTCAGGGTGTTCGACTCGCTGTTCGTGCCGCTGGCGAAATGGTCGATGCTGCTGACCGGCAACTACCGCTGCATCACGCCCGAGGAGCCGCAGTCGATCCGCGATGCCGTGCACGGCGACCTCAAGGTCTCGCAATCGATCTACGACCATGTCGACGCGGTGGCGCGGCGGCTCGGCGCCGATCCGCAGGACCAGGTGCCCTTCGCCAAATACGCCAAGGCGGCGGAGAGCCTGCTCAAGCCGTCCTCGGCCGCGCGCGCGGTCGCCAGCGGCGCGCCCTTCATCGAGCGGGTCGACCTCTTGGTGAAGCTGATCTCTCATCAGCTCGGCATGACCAATCCCGACATCGACCGCACCGTGAAGATCGTCGACCAGAAGCTCAACGAGCGGATCGAGGCGAGCAGCCTGTAGCCGCAGCGACCAGGCTTACGCTCGGCCGGCCGGCCTCAGCCGACGGAGCGGCATGCGGCAGTGCGTCAGGCAAAAGCCCCGGGCCGCTGAGTGCCCGGGAGGTGATCAATTATCGCACGGAGGACGTCGCCCGGAAGGTGCGGCAACTGGCGCCGTCCGGTGTCGATTCGATCATCGAAATGGATTTGTCGCGCAACGCCGCCTACTATCCCGACATCCTGAAGCCATATGCGAGCTGCGCCGTCTACGGCATGTCAGCTCAGCAGAGTAGGCTTCCCAGCCTCGCGTTGATGAGCCTGAACATTCGTCTCTCGTTTGCGTTCATCTATGAGCTGACCGCAGCAGAGCGGGCCCCTGGTCTCGCCGAGATTGCTCGCCTGCTCACCGATGACAGCCTCATTCATACCGTCGCTCAACAACTACCTCTAGATCGGATCGTCGAAGCGCACGAGATGGTCGAGAACGGCACATTACAAGGGAACCTGGTTCTCAATATCGCCTAGCGTGTCCGCGATTTCATTCGATGCGTCGCGGAACTCGACGCGCAGCATCGTCACTCGTTGAGGCAAGGTCGTTACACATCTTGATGTATTGGAGCAGCTATGTTGGGTTCGGACAGCCTCAAGCTAACCTATGACGCTCGCGAAGGCCGTATCTCGAACGAAGGGGCGCAGCGGTGCGAGGCGCTACTCGTTGAATGGATGGAAGCGCTGAACCGCCACGATGCTTTCGGAATGGACGCGGTCATGCGCTTTCCGCATGTGAGAGCCGCCGCCAATGAGCTGTTCGTTTATGAAGCGCCGGGCAACAATCCCATGGATCTGTTCACCAAGCTGGGGGAGCAGCAAGGCTGGCACCACAGCGCATGGACCGAAATCAAGCTTCTTCAGTCGTCGCCGATCAAAGCGCACTATGCCGTTCAATATACGCGCTACCGCGAGGACGGATCGGTCATCGGGGTCTACGATTCCTTGTATGTCTTCACCGAGGATGACGGTGACTGGAAGCTGCAATTGCGATCTAGCTTCGGGCCTTGAGACGCAATCCAAATGAATTGACACTCTTAAGGTTAAATATGCTGCCGGACACTGATCCGGTTGCGCTTGGGGGACGCAACCGGATTCCTGTGCCTGACAAACCAATCAGGTCGCTGAGGCGCGCTATTTTATCGAAATAAGCAGTTCGTAGACTTTTTCCGGATTCGGAATCTCCACGTCATGGGGAACAGGGAGTTCAATGTACTTCCATCCGGCTTTCGTTCGGGCCCGCTGGCGGCTCGGTTCAATCGAGGCTAGCGCCGGACTGGTGTAGGCCACGTAAGTGACCGGGAGGCCCGCACCTGCAGGCTTGGTCAGGCGAACCGCGCTCTCATAAGTACTGATGGGATGGGGACGCAGGCGCCGCATGAACCAGTCCTTGCGGGGGCCATCGGGGATTGGAAATCCTTCCGGTCCGGGCACCGGCAACGCAACGCCGCCGCCTTGTTCGACAGCGGTCTTTCTGCGTGCAGCTTCCGCACCGGCCGGAAGAATGCTGAAAGCATTCTCTCCGTTCTCCGGGATGAGAGCGTCAAGATAGACGATATGCCGAATGCGCTCCGGCATCCTATCCGCAACGCCAGTCACCGCCATGCCCCCGTAAGAGTGACCGACGAGGATGATGTCATTAAGTTCCTCGGTCTCGATCAGGTTGGCGACGTCCTCGATATGCGTGTTGACAGTGATTTGCCGCGAGATCAGATGCGCCCGCTCACCGAGGCCGGTCTGCGTAGGTGTGTAAACCTTATGTCCCTGCTTCCGGAGCCCCTCCGCTACATCCCGCCAAATCCACCCGCCGCCATATGCGCCATGAACCAGGACATAGGTTTTCGCACTTGTGCCGCTGTCAGATTGCGCCGCCGCAGGTTCGACAAGCGATGCTGCAGAAAGCGCTGCTGCGGCACCTAAAAGAACATCTCGTCTCATGATCATATAAGTCTCATCCTCGTTTCGACGATTATCACTCGCCTTGCAGTGCCTTGGATCGCGCTCTGAGCATGCACCAAACGCCCGAGCGAATATAACATATCTCGTTACCACACCTCTGAGAAGGGCCTGGGCTACCTGACGCCTGCGGCCTATGCCGCTAACCTCACCGCAACGTGCGATCGGCTCCGCAACTCCGACCAGCTCCGCCGACCGCACGTTGCTCACCCCGCGCCCAACGGCGTAACATCTGACGTGCCCCCACCAAATTAGGCCAGTTTGACCTGGAATTTTCCATTTATGATCCCCTGACGGGGACGAGGAGAGTTCCATGAAGGCATCGAAGTTTTCAGAAGCGCAGATCGTATTCGTTTTGAAGCAGGCGGAAGATGGCTCGGCAGTCGCGGAGGTCTGCCGCAAGGCCGGGATCAGCGAGGCTACTTTTTACAACTGGCGGAAGAAGTATGCAGGCCTGATGCCCTCGGAGATGAAGCGCTTGCGTCAGCTGGAGGAAGAGAATGGCAAGCTGAAGCGGATCGTAGCTGACCTGTCGCTGGACAAGGCCATGCTGCAGGATGTGCTCTCAAAAAAACTCTGAGGCCTGACCGCAAGCGCGAGCTTGTCGACAGGGTGTGCGGCGACTGGAAGGTCTCGATCAGGCGGGCCTGTTCGACGCTCCGGATCGATCGCGCACTTTACGGCTACAAGTCGAAGCGTGGCGACCAGGCCGCTCTCAAACACCGGATCAGGGAGATCTGCGAGACGCGGGTGAGATACGGCTATCGCCGGGTCCATGTCCTACTGCTGCGTGAGGGCTGGGACGTCAACGTCAAGCGTGTCTACCGTCTTTATAGGGAGTTGAGCCTGCAATTGCGCAACAAAACGCCGAAGCGTCGCGTGAAGGCCAAGCTGCGTGAGGATCGAACAGATGCTGTCCAGGTCAACGAGACCTGGGCAATGGACTTCGTGCACGACCAGCTCGCCACGGGCCGCAAGATCCGCGTGCTGACGATCGTCGATACCTTTAGCCGCTTCTCGCCAGCCGTCGATCCGCGTTTCAGTTATCGTGGCGAGGATGTCGTGGTCACCCTAGAGCGCATCTGCAAGACCGTTGGCTATCCGAAAACCATCCGTGTCGACCAGGGATCAGAGTTCATCTCTCGCGATCTCGATATCTGGGCTTATCAGAAGGGCGTCGTGCTGGACTTCTCGCGGCCAGGCAAGCCGACGGACAACAGCTTCATCGAATCCTTCAACGGCAAGTTCAGAAGCGAATGCCTGAACACGCACTGGTTACTGAGCCTTGACGACGCACGGCAGAAAATGGAGGATTGGCGTAGAGACTACAACGAAGTCCGGCCACATAGCGCGATCGGTAACAAGGCGCCGATATCGCTGTTGAATGGCTCATCGGCGCCCCCGCCGGCATGAGCCTAACCCCGGAAAATTCCAGCTCCGGCTGGCCTAGTTTTGGGGAGCACTTCAACATCCGCCGAGACTCTAATCGCGACTGGATGAAAGTTCGGGGGCAGGCCAGAACGAACCAAGGAAGGAAAACAGCCTTCCAAGGCGTCACAGGTGCGCATGTGTGGCAATTCGGTGAGCCCGGTGCTGGCTCAGGCCTTGGTCAAGGCAAGTCTGTCCGAAAGTGCTCTGTTCGAACAACCAGCGAACGATGATTTGGAAACAAGCGAGGCCGCATAGCAAAAGGCCCCGGGGAGACCGGGGCCTTAAACTGGTGGGGCGGCATCTTTCAGCTCGGTAACTTGCAATCCACTAGTGCCGGCCGTCTGCAGCTTTCAGCAATGCCGAACGTAGCCGATCCGTCGGCTCACCCGTGCATTCAGCTGGAAGTTCTTCGTTTTCGGCAAGACGGACCTTCATAAGAATAAACTTATCATGGCACCGTAGCTGTGTGAGAAATCGCACCAGCAAAAGCTAACTTTCTTGCTTATGTACTTTTCATAGTGCGGTACGTCGCATCAGGGGCGAGAGGCGTAATGTTCCGCTGCCATATCGATCTCTTCAGACGTCATCTGCCGAGCCACGTTGCGCATCTGCTCGCTAATGTCGTTGCGCCGTGCCCCGCTGGCAAAAGCTTGCAGCTGCGCCTTGATGTAGACCGCCGACTGGCCGCCGAGCCATGGCGCACCGGCCTTGGTGTCGATCCCCCCGTGGCACGAGCCGCACGGCGCGATGTTACGCATCGGCGCGCCATTGATGACGATCACGGGCGCTGGCAGCGGCGGTCCGGGATGGCTCAGCGGCACGCGCGGCAGGAAGGCGTAATAGGCTGCGAGGTCGAGCATGTCCTGCTGCGACATGTTGATCGCGAACGGGGTCATCGTGGCGTTGACGCGGGCGCCCGTCTTGAAGTCGTTCAGCTCCTTGAAAGTCACCGCGGCGAATTGCCCGGCAAGGTTCGGCGAATTGGCGTCGCTGACGCCCTGCGGCCCGTGACAGATCGCACAGCGCTGCGCCAGCGTGGCGCCGCGGCCGATCGAAATCGCATCCTGCCTGGTCAGCATCTCCGACGTCATTACCACCTTCGACGTCGTGAAATCGGGCTGGACGGCCACGCTGGCCGGTGCCGCGCGCGGCACACCGGCGGCGCTGCAGATCGCGTCCCAGATGCCGCCGAGTTTCAGGTCCGGCTGCAGCAGCGGCAAACCGACAAGACCGAGCAAGGCCGCGCCCACGGCCACCGAAACCACAAAACCGACGCTGGCGGCGAACCATGGATTGCGCCAGGAATACAACTGCTGGTCGCTCATTTCCCGGCTCCCATATAGACCACCGGCACCGATGTCTGCTTTAGCACCGCCAATTGGGCGATCGGATAGCCGTAGTTCACCAGCGTGAGCCCGACCATCAAGGCTATCCAAAGCCCGAAACTGTTCAGGGCGATTGGCAGCCGCACTGGCTGGTGCACTGCGACGGCGAATCGATAGGGCTCCTGCGTGAGCTTCGGCACGATCTGGCCGCGGATCAGCACGATAAAGAACAGCACGGTCGAGATTACCAGGATCAGCCCGCCGACCACCGACATCGTTACCGAGAAGGCCTGCGGCGACACCGCCGGATTGGCGTAGTCATAAAACGCCATACGGCGCGGCATGCCGAGAATGCCGACATAGTGCCAGGGGAAGGTGGTCACGATCATGCCGATGAACCACAGCCACAGCTGTGTCCGCATGATCCTGAAGCTTTGCAGCGGGCGGCCCGTGAGCTGCGGCCAGGTGTCATAAGCAATCGCCATGTACATGATGACGATGGCGCCACCGAAGATCAGGTGGAAATGGCCGGTGACCCACTGCGTATTATGGATCGAGCTGTCTAGCTGATAGCTCATGTTGACAAGGCCGCCGGCGCCACCGAAGCCCAGCATCACCAGCGACAGCGCCGTCGCCAGCATGATCGGATTGCTCCACGGCAGCGCCGAGACCCAGCCGAACGCGCCGCGGCCGCCGCGCATCCGGCTGGCGATTTCGGCTGAGGCGCAGATCGTGAACACTGTCAGGAGCGTCGGCAGCGCCACCAGTCCGGTGAACACCGACTGCATGAACTTGAAGCCGGCGCCGACCTGCGGATCAGTGAACAGATGGTGGACACCGATCGGCATCGAGACGACAAGGAACAGGATGAAGGAAATCCGCGCCATCGGGTCGCTGTAGATCCGCCCGCCGATCGCCCGCGGAAAGATAGTGTAATAGGCAATGTAAGTCGGCATCAGCCAGAAATACACGATGGCGTGCAGCGTCCACGAAAATAGCACCCGCGACAGGCCGGCATCGATCGTGGTGGTGAGGCCGAGCGCCGCGGGCAAGATCTGCAGCAGGATTTCCAGCGCCGCGCCGACCGCGGTCCAGCCCCACAGATAGGCACCGGCCGTATTGGCGAACATCGCCAGCGGAATTGGCTTGCCCGGATTGGCGCGCTTCCAAGCGTACAGGTTGATCGAGGTCAGCGCGACCCAGATCCATGAGCCCACCACAACCAGCACGACGCCGATGTAATAGAACGGATTGCCGATCAGCGGCGGGTAGAAGGTGTAGAGTACCGACGCCAGGCCCATCGATACCGGCACCAGCGCCACCACGGCGCCAATTGCAACCAGCAGGAACGACGCCCAGGCCCAACGCCGACCGATCATCGGCCGCTCCAGCGCTGTCTCCGTGATAAAGTAGCCGAAGCCCATCGCGATCAGCGTCGGGAATACATAGCCCATCGCGGAGCCATGCGCGGTCACCGAGCGATAATACAGCTCGGGATTGAAGTGCCAGATATTGAGCGGGCTGCGCACGAACATCTGCCAGGCGCCGAGCAGGATCGCCAGGCCGAACACCGTGAAGGCGAGCCAGAAATGCGCGAGTATGAGCCGCCGGTTAGTCAACACAGGTCAGTCTCCCGCGCGTCGATTTCAGATTCAAGAAAGCCGCCTTGTCGATCACCTTGACCCTGCCCCACATGCCTTGGTGGCCGATGCCGCAAAATTCCTGGCACGGCATCACATGCTCTTTCGGCTCCTTGAAGCTGGCCTTGAATTCGGAAATATAGCCCGGCACCAGCATCGAATTGATATTGGTGCCTTCGATCAGCAGACCGTGCACGACGTCGGCACTGGTCGTACGGAACGTGATCGGCGTGTTCGCAGGCACCAAAATGCATTGCGGCGTGAAGGAGAACTGCTGGCCGATGGCGCGCACCATCACCGAGCCGTCGGCCTCGACTGCGGTGCCGAGATTGCTTTCGATGAATTCGCCGGTCAGGTGCAGCGTCTTCGGATCGGCGGTCTCGACGCGGCCCTGCGGCATCGAGGCGTGCTGGATGCCGGTCACCGCGGCGATCCCGACCAGCACCACCACGATGGCCATCGACACCATCGCCCAGCGCCGCTCGATACGCGCGGCGACGTCGTGGGAGGCTTCGCTGTTCTCGGTCATGATCGGGCCATGCGGTGTTTATGCTGGTTTCATGGAACATATACGCGGGGCAGATAGACCAGCAGATAGAACGCGAACCACAATCCGACGACGATCGCCGTTGCGACACCGGCCACGGCGATTGCGCCTTGCGGGCCGGCGCGGACGATGACATGCACGGACTCGTCTTGCTTGGATCTGTCGGAGGATGGCAACGGTGAATTGATCATGGGATGTCTCAGTTCAGCGTCGCGGAACGAAGTTCGTTGGCCTGGCGTGCCGACACCGGAGCGCCGCGGTTGCCCCAAGAGGTGCGGATGTAGGTCACAACCGCCGCGATCTCGTCATCGGACAACACATGCGCGAAGGGCGGCATGCCATACGGCATCGGATTGCCCTTGGTGGCGGGCGGGAAGCCGCCGTTGAGCACCATGCGGATCGCATTCACCGACGACGACATCTGGATCGACTGGTTGCCGGCGAGTAGCGGATAATGTGGCGGCTTGCCGGCTCCTTCGGTGCCGTGGCAGCTGGCGCATTGCCTGTCGTAAATCGGCTTTCCCAAGCTGACGAGCAGGCTGGTCTCGGCAGTTGGCAATGGCGGCGATGGCCGGTCCGGCGAACTGCCTTGTGCCAGGCCCTTGAGATAGATCGCCATCGCGCGAACGTCGTCGTCGCTGAGATATTGAAGACTGTTATAGACAACATCGGCCATCGGGCCGTAGACCGCGCCGCGATGCGAAATGCCGTCGCGCAACAGCTCCGTGATGTCCTTGATGCCCCAGTCGCCGAGGCCGGCTTCCTTGTTCGACGTCAGCGACGGCGCGTACCAGTTCTGCATCGGGATCAGCCCGCCCTCGAAGGCCTGCGAGTCCGAGCTGCCGCCCAAAGCGTTGATCGCCGTGTGGCACATGCCGCAATGGCCGAGTCCCTCGACGAGATAGGCGCCCCGGTTCCATTCCGCGGACTTGGTCGGATCCGGCTTGTATTCGCCTTCGTTGAAGTACAGCGTGCGCCAGCCGATGATCAGCGAACGGTTGTTGTAGGGAAACCGTAGGTCGTGAGGGCGGTTGGCCTGCTTCACGGCCGGCACCGACATCAGGAACGCGAAAATCGCGTCGCTGTCGTCGCGCGTGACCTTGGTATAGGAGGCGAATGGCATTGCCGGATACAGCAGGCTACCGTCAATCGAGCGCCCGGTGTGCATCATAGTGTAGAACTGGTCGGCGGTCCATTTGCCTATTCCGGTTGTCGGATCGGGCGTGATATTTGACGTGAAGATGGTGCCGAACGGCGTCTTCATGGCGCGGCTTCCGGCGAAGGTTTGGCCCTCCGGCGCCGTGTGGCAGGCGATGCAATCACCGGCGCGCGCCAGGTATTCGCCGCGCGCGATGACTGAATCCGTCGGCACCTTGGCCGGCTGCGGGGCAGGCGCGGCCGACGGCGGTGTCACCGGCTGTTGCGCCGGCACAGCTGCGACCGACAGGCCGCTGATCAGCGCGGCGCCCAGGATCATTCCGGAAATGCGGGTGATCATCACGACGCCCTCAATTCGGTTCGCTGCCGCACGCCAGCGGCATCGGGATCGGCAGGCTGCCGCGCGGCGCCGGCGTGGTGTCGGCGGGAGCCTTGCGCGACGATAGCCACGCTGCCAGCGCCTTGACGTCGTCCTCGGTCAAATAGCCCGCCACGAGTTGCATGCAGTCCGGCAACGCCGCGGTACGGGTGCCGTAGCGCCACGCGCCGAGTTGCGCGCTGATATAGGAAGGGCGCAGGCCCAGCAGCCCGGGTATCGCCGGCTCCATCCCGGTGAAGGACGGACCGTGACAGCCCGCGCAAGCCGGAATGTTGCGTTGCGGGTCGCCCTTCGTCGCCAGCAGCTCTCCCCTTGCGAGCAGATCGTTGCTGACAGTTGGAGTCGCCGGCGCCGGCAATGGCGGCCGCTGCTCGGCGAAATACTCCGCCATCTTCTGCAGATAGGCATCGTTCTGAAATTCGAGGAGGAAGTTCATCGGCGGATAGCGGCGCCGGCCCTCGCGAAACGCGATCAACTGATTGTAGAGATAGCCCGCCGGCTTGCCCGCCAGACGGGGGAAGTAATCGTCATTGGTTCCCTCGCCCTGCGCGCCGTGACAGGACGCGCATGCCTGCATCCGCGCTGCCATCGTGTCAGGCGGCGCCTCAGCAGCAAGAACCGAGCCTCCATCCAGTAGGCAGACTATCAGTAAGATTGCTCGCAATAGTTGCCCGCGAGGCGAAGCCCCTAGGTACCGCGGCTTAACGCCGGAAAAAACGTCGAGGTCGGCAACGAAAAGCCCGCTAGAAGGGCTCGCGAGCAAGCTCGATGCCTTCTGCTTCTTCGATCCGCGCTCCAGAAGAATTATCGACACGGATACACTCTCTGTCGGGGACGACCGGATCTTAAGCCGCTGGAGGAGCCGAGATCTCACCAGCAATGGCACTGTACACGCTATGTACGATAGAAGACAGAACTATAATAAAATTCTGGACGCTATTGAGATTACCGGAGAGTCGTCGCGCGACGAAGGCTGACCGTGATGAATAGTTCCATCCTGCGGCTTCATCACCGACATGGCAGCGACAAGGACTCGAAGCGTGCGCCGTTTCGGATCTTTGCAGGCCGTCGGGCGACGAGGATGCAGAGATTGACCTGCCATCATCGATTCATGACCGGCAAGTGCCGGCATCGCACCGGAAACCGATTTTATATCGGCGGACGGCAGGAGCAAGCAGACGGCCCTCTATTCGAAGCGGCGTTCGGCATTCACCGTCCGGTTCAGCCTGCGGCTTGCTAAAATGACGTCTTCTTTAGATGCTCGTCAGGACTGATCACTGTCGAAACCCAAATGGGTGTATCAGCCTTTGGTCAGCTGAACGTAGCTGCTTCTATTTTTTCTTCCCCTCGGCATCGAATTGCTTCAGGAACGCGACGAGATCGTTGGTCTTCTGCTCATCCTTGAGGCCGACGTAGATCATCTTGGTGCCCGGGACCTTGGCTTTCGGGTCCTTGATGTATTCACGGAAGGTGGCCTCGTCCCAGGTAATTCCGGAATCCTTGTTGGCGGCCGAATAGGAATAGCCCGCGACGGTGCCCGACTTGCGGCCGATGAGGCCGTTCAACTGCGGACCGACGGCGTTCTTCGCGGTTTCGCCGATCTGATGGCACATCTTGCAGACGCCAAACACCTTTTCGCCAGCGGCGGCGTCCTGGGCCTGAACTTGGCTTGAACCGGCGATCGCCAGCATGGCTGCGAAAATGAACTTGCGCATTTTGTTCTCCTGGTTGGGTTCGCCCATGCGGGTCGAGCGCTTTGCCTGTTGCACCAAATGATGCGACCCGTCCGGGGGGCCTGCTCGAACTTACGCGCCGTCGATAATTGTGGCTCCGCTCGCATCGACCAGCCTGACCTGCACGGCCGGTCGACGGGATATTATGTGGCGAATGCGAGCCAGCGGCATTGTGCTGAACGCAGTCGAAAGCGCGTCGGCTTCCGTCGCCGTCGGTGCGATCACGCTGACGGTCCGATAGAGCGCCGGACTGCGACCCGTCGCAGGATCGAACAGATGCGTGAACCGTCCGGGCCCGTCGAAATGAAATCCGGCGCCGGCAGTGGTGGCGACGGCGCGATCGACCAGATCGATGGTCTCGGTGAGCAGGCCGGGTCGATCCGGATCGGATAGGCCCACACGCCACGGGGTCGCGTCGGGCCGGCCGCCGATCGCGCGGATCTCTCCCATGTCGACCAGTGTCGTCGATAGCCCGGCCTCGCGCAGGCTGTCGACGACACGGTCGGTGGCGTACCCTTGGGCAATGCCGTTCAGGGTCACAGCCGCGCCGCGCTTGACCAGCGCAATGCGGTCGGGACCGACCAGCAGGCCGCGGTGCCCAACCTTTGCCAGCGCGTCGGCAAGCTTGCCCGTGGATGGGCCGGCTGGATCGGGCAGGTCGGCGGCAAAATGATCGGCGTAAAGCCGCCACAACGGCTGCACCGTCGGATCGAAGGCACCATCGGTCATTTCGGCAAAGGACAGAGACGTCTTGAGAAGCGCGACCATGTGGGCGTCCGGCGACACAAGCACGCCGGTGCGATTGAGGCTGCAGATCGCCGAGTCGGCGCGGTACAGGCTGAACTGCGCTTCCAGCCGCCGTACGGTCAGTATGCAATGCTGCACCAGCCGCTCTGCTTCGACGCGGTCCGGATGGTAAATTTCGATAGACACCTGCGCGCCGAGCGCAGAGCCCTGCCAGCGGATCGCCTCATGGGCCTGCGCGGGACGCCCCGTCAGCACCGTGGAGCAGGCCGCCATCGCCGTGATGGCAATCATGCGCCGGCGCGAGATATCCCGATTCAGCATGGATTGCTCCTCAATTTGTCTTCGTGTCGGAATGATCGCGCTCGCTTTGGTCGCCCACGTTGTCACTGCCCAGCACATAGGTCGGCGGAATCTCCGCAAACGTCACGACGCGCCCGCCATTCGTGGCGACGAAGCCATCGGCGGCGGCGCGATTGCCGAACGGGATAGCTTCCGCCGCGCCCATGCCGCCCTGCCGGCGACTCTCGATCACGTAGAAGGCCTTGCGCGCATCGATCCAGTTGGTGGCGCCGGGATCTTCCCAGTTCGGCGCTTTCGCCATATCCGAGACGTAGATCGCACGGATGTCGCGCGGCTGGTCCGGCATCAGGGTGAAGGCCACGGTATCCCGCACCGAGGTGAACCAGAACGGATCGATCCGACTGCCGGTGATGATCTGCCCCTTAGGGCCGGGATGTTCCAGCAGGTTCATGCCGCAGAACACGCCCATCGCGTCACTGTTCAACGCCACTGGCGGCGGCACGGTTGTGCCGGCGTCCTGATTGCACCCAGCCAGCACCACGGCTGCAATGAAGGCGCACACGATCCGCGAGATCATAATTCCCTCCGTGCAAAGAACAGCGTGGCCAGTCCAAGCGGTGCCACGATCCACAACGTCAAGCCCGCCAGGAGCGCACCCAGTCCCGTCGTTGCCGTGCCGGCCAGCCCGGCCATGCCGGAGAACTGACTGACGTTGAAGCCTGTAAGGTTGCTCAGGCGATAGAGATCGGTGGGATTGAGGAACAGCAGCCACTCCAGCACCTGCGCCGAGACGATCCGCCCCTGGTCGACGACGAGGATCCCGAGCAGCGCCATGTCGAACACCAGCACCATCAATAACCAGACGCCGACCGACAGACCGGCCGCGGTGCCACGGTCGCGCGCCATGCTGCTGATCAGATAGCCGATCGCCACGAACACGGCGCCGAGCATGACCGAGGTCCCCAGCATCGCGGCAAAGGCGTACCAGCTCGCCGCCAGCACCGACGCGCCGGTAATTGCGAGCGCCACTGCGGCCGCGCCGTAGCCGATGACGGTTGCGAAAGTGAGGATCAGCACATGACCGCAGAACTTTCCGAGAATGACCTGGTAGCGGCCGACTGGATAGCTGAGCAGCAGGATCATGGTGCCGCGCTCCATTTCGCCGACCACCGCGTCGTGCGAGATCAGCAGCGCGATCAGTGGCAGCAGGAAAATGGTGAGGCTGGAGAGGCTGACGACGACTACGTCGAGGCGGCCGGCGCCGACATTGCCGGTCGGTGCGCTGCCGAGGAAGGTCAGCGACAGCGACAGCGCGCCGAGCAGCAAGGTGGTCGCGAGGACCCAGCGGTTGCGCAGGCCCTCCTGGATTTCCTTACGGGCGACGATGAGGATCGTTCTCACGCGGCGTTCTCCTGCGACCGGAGGAAGTGCGCATAGAGATCGTCGAGCGTCGGCGAAGCGATATCGATGTTAGTGACCCTCTGGTCGCCCGAGGCGGCCCGCAGCAGCGCCATCTTTTGTGCCTCGTCGCGGGCCAGCAGCACGCAGCCCCGCTCGACGGCCACGGAGTCGTTAGGGATCCACGACGGCCGCGTACCGTCAGCATCAGCCTGAAAATCGAGCGTCAGGCGGATCGGCAATTGCGAGATCGAGCGCAGTTCGGCCAGCGTGCCCTGCGCCACCAGGACGCCGCGGTTCATGATCAGGACATGTTCGGCGCGGTCTTCCAGCTCGTTGAGCGCATGCGACGAGATCAGCACCATGGCGCCGTCATCGCGCAGCTCTTGCAGGATCTCATAAAACGTCAGCCGCAGCGCCGGATCGAGTCCGGTAGTAGGCTCGTCCAACAACAGCACGCGCGGCCGGCCGAGCAGTGCCTGCGCCAGGCCAAGTCGCTGCCGCATGCCCTTGGAATAGGTACCGACCCGGCGGTCGGCCGCGTGGCCGAGACCCACCCGCTCGAGCAGTGGCCACCCAGACGCCGGTTCGATCCGCTTAAGCCGCGCATAGAACGCCAGCGTCTCACGGCCGGTCAGCGCCGCGTTGAACGCGACATTCTCTGGCAGATAACCTAGCTGCCGGCGTGCGGAGAATTCTCCCGCTGCCGGGTCCTGTCCGAGCACGCGGATCTCGCCGTGATCGGGATGGATCAGGCCGAGCAGCAGCTTGATCAGCGTCGTCTTGCCGGCGCCATTATGGCCGACCAGTGCGCACAGCCGCCCGGGGCTGAGCGTGAACGACACGTCGCGCAGGGCTTTCACCGCACCATAGCTTTTCGTCACGCCGCTGACGGAGACGGTCGAGTTCATTTCAGACTCCGGCTGGAAATCGGCTTCGGTGGCGGAGCAATCAGCGGACGGCTATCGATGACGCCGCCGGGATACAGCGCCGGGAACTGCGCCTGCGCCCAGCGCAGCACCTGTACGGCGGGACTGTTGATCAGCACCTTTGCCTGTGGTGCCGTCCACAATACGCGGTCGACCACATCGTTAGGTCGATAGGCGGTGTCGGCGATACCGTCGCCATTGAGGTCGAACGCCGGATTGTCGCTCCAGTAGTTGCCGCGGCCGCCCTTCGACCAGTCGAGGTCGCGGGTGCCGACATACTTCACCTGATTGCGGTTGCCGATGAAGGCATTGCCGGTAATTTCGTTGCCTTCCGAGCCGGCCGTGAAATGCACGCCGATCTCGCAGCGCTCAAACCAGTTGTTGCGAAACCTGTTCTTGTTGGCGTTGTAGATGAAGACGCATTTCTCCGGCCCGTTGCGCTGACCTTCCCGCGATTTTTCAACAGGCGGCATGCCGGGCTCGGCGTCCGCGCTGTCGTCGCGCGTGGCCTCGATGTTGTCGATCCGTCCCCCTGTCACCCGGTTGCCGTCGATATCCGCATAGTTGGCGCTGTTCAACAGCATGCCATGGTCGCGGTCGCGATCGGAGACGTTGTCGCGGATCACCAGCCGGTTGGAGAACATGATGGCGTAGCCGACGTGATTGCCGATCGAGACGTTGCCGCTGACTTCGCTGTCGCTGGTGTACATGTAATGCACAGCAAACCGCACATGCTCGAAGCGGTTATTGATGAAACGGTCCTTGCGGCTCGAAATCGTGAAGATGCCGTCGCGTCCGTAGCGGAAGGTGTTTTCGCCGATGGTGACATCGGGTGCGTTCCACAGCGAGACGCCGTTTCCGGCTTCGCTGACGCGACCGTCACGCAGGCCTTCGATGGTGTTACGCAAGACGCGCGAGCCCTTGGCGCCATGTACATAAATGCCGAACAGGTTGCCTTCCAGCCGGTTGTCCTCGACCAGCGCCCGCTCCGCGGTCTTTTCGAGGAACACGCCGGAATCCATGGTTTGAAGGTTGCGGCCCGATCCCCTGATGGTGACACCACGGATGGTGACGTCCGGTGCGGTCACGGTGATGACGTTGCCGGACCCCGTGCCGGTGAGCACGACCCCGGGCCGTCCCGCCAGTACCAGCCGGCGTTCGATCCGGATGGCGCTCT
Organism: Tardiphaga sp. vice154; assembly: GCF_007018645.1. Taxonomy (NCBI): domain Bacteria; kingdom Pseudomonadati; phylum Pseudomonadota; class Alphaproteobacteria; order Hyphomicrobiales; family Nitrobacteraceae; genus Tardiphaga; species Tardiphaga sp. vice154. The sequence continues at coordinate 1,615,306 of NZ_CP041399.1, read as the reverse complement.
TGTATTCCCCGACGCCGAGTTCGACGACGTCGCCGTCCTGCGCCCCGTCCAGCACGGCCTGAAGCGGCTGGTCCGGAACAGCTTTCAGCGTCTCCGCGCTGGCGGAGATCGACACTCCGGCGGCGAGGATCGCCGCCGGAACAAGGCGCAGGAGGAGGTTCACGTGTCGTTCCTGCCTCAGACCGTCTTCGGCTCGACGAACATGCGGCCTTTCATCTCCATGTGCATGGCATGGCAGAACCACGAACAATAGTACCAGTAGACGCCGGCACGATCCGCCGAGAACGTTACCGACGCCGTGGCCATGGGAGCGACTTCCATGTTGATACCGTAGTTCACGATGGAGAATCCGTGGGTCAGATCTTCCACCGAATCGATGTTGGTGACGTAGACGGTGACCTGGTCGCCCTGCTTGACCTGGAACTGCTCAAGACCGAACGCAGGTGCGGTAGACGTCATGTAGACGCGCACCTTGTTGCCGTCGCGAATGACCTTGGAGTCATCCTCGAGCTTGATGCCGTCTGCCTTGGCCTGCTTGACCGCATCGGCAAACATCGGGTCGGCGCGGTCCCAGATCGACACCGGATTGATCTTGGAGCGATGGACGATGGTGGCATCATGCGGTTCGGCGAAGCTCGGGCCGTCGTGGATCAGCACCATCTTGTCGCCGGAGATGTCGATCAGCTGGTCATTCTCGGGCTTCAGCGGGCCGACATTGAGGAACCGATCCTTGGAGAACTTGTTCAGCGAGATCAGCCATTTGCCGTCGGCCTCCTTGGTCTGGCCCATCGAGGTGTGGTTGTGGCCGGGCTGATAGTGGACATCGAGCTTCTGCAGTATCGGATCGACCTTCTCGCCCTTGAAGGCCCGCCTGGCGAGATCGATGTTCCACTTCACGATCTGGCTGTCGAGGAACAGCGTCGTGTAGGCATTGCCCTTGCCATCATAGGCGGTGTGCAACGGACCGAGACCGAGTTCGGGTTCGGCGACCACGACGTCGCGCGGCTTGATCTTGTCGTCAAACAGATCGTCGAACTTGCGCACGTCCATCACCGTCACCGTCGGCGACAACTTGCCGGCAGCGACGATATGGATGCCGTCGGGCGCGGTGTTCATGCCGTGCGGGCTGTTGGAAACTGGAACATAGCGCGTGTACTTCGAGCCCTTGCGGCCGTCGATGACCGGCACGCCCTTCATCTCCTTGAAGTCACCGTTCTTGACGGCCTCCTCAATGCGCTTGATATTGAAAATGACCACCCAGTCCTGCTCGTTGGCGGTCATCTCGGCAAGGGTGACGCCCTCTTCCGAATTGTAGCAGGTCGCGAAGGCATATTTGCCCTGGTAATCGGCATCGACGTTGTCAAGATTTCCGTCGACCATCACCTGCCAGGCGACCTTCATGGTGTCGCCGTCGATCGCGCTGAAAATCGCTCGATACTGTTTCTTGTCGTCGAGAATCTTGCCGTCGTTGGGCAACGGCACGCCGTCCTCGCCATTGGCAAAGACGTAGCCGGTGCGCGGAAATTTCTGCACGCGCAGGCCGTGCACGGTGTGCTGGTTTGGCAGTTCGATGATCTTGTCGCACTTCATGACGTCGAGCCGCACGCGCGCGACGCGGGTGTTGGCCTTGTCGTTCATGAACACGTAACGGCCGTCATAGGTACCGTCGGTGAAGGACAGATGCGGATGATGCAGGTCGCCGTTCATGTAGGTGCCGCCGCGGGTCTTCAGGAATTCGCGGGTCTCCGGCAGCAGGCCTTCGGTGAGGACCTTCAGGCTCTCATTGGTCTGGCCCCAGCCGGTGGCGCTGCAGCGGTTGAACACCGGCACGCGCATCAATTCGCGCATCGACGGCAAGCCAACGATACGCATCTCTCCGGACTGGCCGCTCGAGAAAAATGTGTAGTATTCGTCGAGTTCGCCTGGAAGCACTTCCGCCTTGTGCACGGCGGGACGCGCAGCGGTCGACTTCGGTGCGCCGGCCTTGGTCTGCGCATCGGCCGTCGTGGCCGACAGCCCAACGCCGCTCACCAGGCCGACGCCCGCGGCGACAGCCGCTGTTCCGAGCAGGGTTCGGCGGCTGACGCCGCTCCCGTTGTTGTTGCTGTTTTCGCTCATAATAAGCCTCCTGGGCTTTCGGTTGCTGATGGTGCGGCAGTGGCGGTAGACGATCCGATTGGGCGTCCTCCGGCGGTGATGACGGTGGCAGGCCCCTTGCCGGATCGCATCGACGGCGACGACAGGGCTTCGCGCTTCTCGCGCTTCAGCCGCACCTGGATCACGTGCGGGCAGCGGTGATCGTCGAAATACAATTCCTGGCAATGCATGCAGTAGATGCACTCATTGACGTTGATGTGCCCCTCGGGATGGATCGCCTGCACCGGGCACTCCTTGGCGCAGCGCTGGCAGGGCGTACCGCATTCCGGATAGCGGCGCAGCCATTCGAACATCCGGATACGGCCGGGAATGGCGAGCGCGGCGCCGAGCGGGCACATATAGCGGCAGAAAAAGCGCTCGACGAACAGCCCGGCCGACAGCAACGTCAGGGCATAAATGACGTAGGGCCATTCGCGCGCGAATTTCAGCACGATGGCCGTCTTGAACGGCTCCACCTCTGCAAGCTGTTCGGCAAAGCCAGTCGAGTATAGCGACATGCCGAACAGGCCGAGGAAGATGATATACTTGATCGGCCATAACCGCTCGTGCAGGCCCCATGGCACGCGGTATTGCGAAATCTTGATCGCCTGGGCGAAGACGTTGAGCAGTTCCTGCAATGCCCCGAACGGGCACAGCCAGCCGCAGAAGGGGCCCCTGCCCCAGAATAGCAGTCCTGCTGCGATCGCTCCCCACAGCAGGAAAATCAGCGGCGCCGACAGGAAATACTCCCAACTGAAGCCGGTTAGCAGCGAATTGGCGAAGGTCAGGACATTGACGACCGAGAGCTGGGCATTAGCGTACCAGCCCATCCAGACCAGGATGAAGACGAGATAGCTTCGGCGCACCCACACAAACAGTCGGGGCCGCGCGACCAGCGCATTCTGGAAGAAAAAGATCACCGTCAACGCACCGAGCGCGAAGATCGTCGTTGCGATCTTGACCGTGTTGCCGCGCCAGATTTTCATCCAAAGCGGCTCGTCCTCGGCCGTAGCAGGCGCGCGCGCAGCGCCTGCCGCTGCGACAGACGGCGGAGCCGAACTCGCAGATGGCGCAGGCGGGGCGAACGGCGCCACCGGTTCCCGCTTCAGATAGATGTCGGGAAGCGCGTAGCCGAGATCGAAGGTCAGCCAAGCCTTCTCCCGGGTGCTGATGACGCGCTGGACCAGCAATTGAAGAGCCCATGGCTCTGTCGGGTCGAGCGTGAACTCAGACGGCACCACGAACAGGCCAATCTCGGGGAACGCAGGAGCCCCGTCGGCTTCCAGACTTCCCAGCCGCGTGTGGTCACGGTCGCGAAACCGGATGCTGTTGGTGTCCTGGATCAGTTCGATGCGGTCGAAGATGCCGCCGCGCACATAGGCGGCACCCTTGAAGGAGTATCGCCCCTGACCTGCCACGACCAAGGCTTGCTGGCCCGGCTTCAACCGTCCGGACAGGCGGGCGAAGCCGTCGTTGCCCAGCAGGCTCCGGCCGATCGTCGGAACGGCAACATCGGCGACATAGAGATCGACGAAGACGTCGGCGGGGTCGCCCTCCTCTGGTCGCGCTGCCGCGGCGGCATTGCCCGCCTTCTCAAACGCGGCGTTGACATCGGCAACCGACATGACCAGGTGGCGGATAGAGCCGTCGCCGAGCAGACTCTCCCAGTCCCGAATATCGCCCTTTGCCGCGTCGATCGATTTCACCGCCTGCGGTGCAGCCGCGACTGGCGCGCCGCCAGGCGTGCCAAGCCGCCCGCTCTTGATCAGTTTGGTAGCCGAGCGAACGATGCTGTCGCCCATCACCAGCACGGTGACTGTCGCGCCGCTGACGATATCGACCTGCGGTGCCGGCGCTGCGCCGCGCACCACGCCGGCGATATCGGCGCCGATCAACTTGTTGACGGCCTCCATGATCCGTTTCTCGGGAATTCCCAGGAGAACGATGGGCTCTTTGTGATCGACCAGCTTGAGGCCGGTGATGACGCCCTTGGGGTCGATGCCGACCAATAACTGGATCGGCTTGCCTGAATAGCCGGTGGCGTTCGCGAAATCGGAATTCAGATAGACGAAGCCGAGGAGTTGCTCATCCTTATAGGCCGGCATGATCGCCTGATCGCCCTGCAGCGACCCGACACGATTGGCACCGGGAACGAGCTCACTGGGCACGGCCTTGCCCACGAAATCACTCAAGCGACCCGCGGCATACGCCTCAGCCGAAAACGCTCCGGCCAAAATAGCCAGAACGAATCCCAATAGTGCAGGAATGATGAAAAATTGTCGCAACGGTTCCGCTTCCAATTGTCAGCAGAACGCCGTTGTTCTGGATCGCGATATATGCGTCTAAGTCGATCTTATACTGATCGAAATCGGAGCCACTTTGCGCTAGAACAAACTTACTGTTCGATCGCCAACTTGTAGCCAGGGGTATCAACGATGCGCACGGAATTGCTGTTGACTAACGAACCGCGCGCCCCGGTCGAGACGACGGCGGAACTCTATGCAATTGCATTTGATCAAGCGGAAACGGCAGCGCGCCGATATGGAAGATATTCCGAAACTGATTGCGAGGAGTCTTTCGGACCCGTCCGATCTGTATTCGAAAAGATTCAACACAACGCGCTCCAACGCGCGCAGGCCGTCAGCCTAACCTGCGTCGCCGAGTTAAGCAAGCTACCGGACTTAACGCAACTGAACTGGGCGCCGACCGATCTTGTTCCCGCCGAAGAATTGCTTGAACTCGCAAGCTCATCTCTCACGACTCCCTACCTGGTATGGGCGCTTGCCGTTCGCCATCGCGAGCGCGGCTTCGTGTTCTGGACCTATGTCGCGGCACTCGCCGAAAACAGCGCTGTGCGCGCCGCCGGCGAGGATATGGCGCGCGAGGCGCTACATGATGCCAACGAACTGCGTCGCGAGCGCCGTCTCGCCTGGCGCAGCGAACGTCATGTTCACGGAGAGCAATCGCCGGACGGCAGCAGCGACATCCCGCTGGCAGCGCTGCTCGAAAGTCTGCTTCAGAAAGACATTATCGAATGGGCACGAGCCCTTCCGCTGGTCGTTCGCCGCCATCTGCTTGCCGCGACAGGAAATGACGTTGACGCGCCCATGCCCAGCAACGTCCAGGCCTCAGGCACGATTGAAGCGAGGCGTCGTGCTATTCGCCGTGCGGAACAGCTGTCGTCGATCTATCTCGACGAGGCCGATCATGCCGGCGACCAAGACCAGCTTGAGCTCACACAGAAGCTCGCTGCTCGGGCGATCACCAGGCTCGCCGATTTGCGAACAATCGCTGCGACCTTAGCCGAATAAGGCGGTACACCGGTATCGCATCTGCTTGTCGATCGTCGAGCATCCAGCGCGAATCAGTCACGCGCTCCTACCGCAGAGCAAACTGCGAAGACGCCGGCTTATCGTCGAACTGCTTGCTCCCGAACAAAGAGCGCCGCCGCCTCGAGGCGCATGGATGCATCCGGAACGGAGGCACGAATGCCCATTGGCTTTGACACTATCGTCGGCGAGATGATGAGGGCCAGACCTGAGACTATCCGTGTGTTCCTGGATTTCAGGATGGAATGCATCGGTTGTCCTATTTCCGCGTTTCATTCGGTGGACGACGCATGCATGGAGCATGGCGTCGATCGCGACGCGTTCCTGACCGCGTTGCGCGCTGCGAGGGAAACCATCACCGCTTGAACGAGGGTGCTTCGTCCGGCTTTTCCTCTGCCAACATGAATAGCTTGTGCGGTTCGCGGACGACGATCTTCTGGCGGCTGCTCTCCACTAGGCCCTTGCTTTCCCAAGCACTCAGGGTGCGGCTTACCGTGTGAAGGGTGGTCCCGGTCATCTGCGCGATATCCTGTCGGCTGATCGGGAAGTCGATTTCAACGCCGTGGTCGACCTTGCGTCCGGATTGATTGACTAGCCGCAACAGCGCGTGCGCGATGCGCTTCTCAACTTGTTCGGTCGACATCTCGACGACGCGAGTATGGGTCTCCTGGAGACGCGCGCCGACGGTCTGCAAGGTATTGGCGGCGAGCGCCGGGAACTGCTCGACCAGCCGTGGCCAGATTTCTGACGACCAGGCGAGCACTACGCTGTCGACGACTGCGATCGCCGTCGCGGGATACCGTTGCAGGCCGATGGCCTTGGCAACCCCGAAAGTTTCTCCCGTCGCGACATAGCGCACCACGATCTGTTCACCCGTCGGTGTAGTCTTGCTGGCGCGGACGTGTCCGTGCAGCAGCACGAAGAAAGAGTGCGCTTCGTCGCCATGCTCGAACACCGCTGTGTTCTTTGCGATCCGCACAGAACGGGCCTCGCTCAGGATCGCGTCGAGGTCGGCAGTTGACAGGCCTGCGAACAGAGGCAGGTCGGCTACCAGCGAACTGTCGATTTTGGCCATCAGGATATCCTCGGTTCCAGAACCTAGACCGCCAATGGCTGCATCGATCAAGCCTGAACTTGCGCTGGCGCAACGAGGGTCATTCGAGAGCGAGCTAGACCCGTTGATAGCGCTTTGCGAAAAAGGCCTCAGCGTTAACAAACGCAAGCCCGTTGATCTTTTTCTCGTACTTTATTTTTGGTTTGTTTTCGAAGCTCTTCCTCGTGGAGTCCCGTCTACGATCCCGTCTAACGACAGTAAAACAAAACAGGGCGCACCTACGAAATCGCCGGTATTTCAGCTTGCTCGCTTAACTATGCAGCCTCTGCTTCTTCTGGCGGAGCAGCCTGCAAGGCGGAGTCGGTTGAAAGCAGTTCAGCTCGATCGAGCATTGTTAAGAATCGAGGGCTATCGGAAAATGACAGACGATCAGATTATCGATCGGTTGAGACAGGCGAAGGAAATGCAGGAAGCACCGGACCTGGAGCACTTCGCTCGCGAAATTGAGGACGGTCATTACCGATGAGGCACCCGAAGCGTGAGCCGGCGTCGACTTGGGGTCGACTTGCTTAGCAAGATGCGTGCTCGTCGATTGCTAAGCCCTTGTTATTATTGGCTGGGGCGGGAGGGTACGCAGCCTGATCGGCGCCATCTGTACGCCACTGAAATCACTCAAGAATCCGGAGCAACACTCGCCTCGTGTAGCACCTTAGTGCGTCATGCTGCAAGAGCGGTAGAACATGCGCAGGCGCTCAACGATGGCACGACGTACACCGGCTTGGGACAGTCGACCTCCGCGCCACTATGCCGCTCAGGTCACGGGCAGGCGCCGAAGCGGGAAGCCGGCCGGCGGCGGCAGCTTGCCCGATGCATTGAGATCTTTCGAAAACGCCGTCGAGGCGGGCCACTGGCCGCCCTCGGGCGACGTCACGACGGTCTCCACGTCGGAGGACAGCGGCTCCTGAGTGTATCCAAGGGGCCTGCCCGGGTCATCTCCGCACGGATAGCCTCCGGCTTCTCCAGACGCCCGCCGAACGTGCGGCGTAGATCAGCAATCTGCGCCTCCGTGACTTGACCGACCCACCCGCCCTCCCGTCCATTCCAGTGCAGGCCAGCATCCACGAGCAGCTCGCGGTTCGAGGGCGACGCGTTCCGTCCGAACCGCACGAAGGCCGGGATGTTACCAGCAGCGGCCAGGCTTGTGGGCTGATGGACAGTGTCCGCGGTGACTTTCGAGAGAGACAACAACAGCGTACTTACCGGGACGTTGCTAAGATCCAACCGTTCGAAAGTGGTTGCCACAAGCATCATAATTTTCGCTTTATTGGCTGCCACGAGATCCGAGATCTCGTCGTCGATGCGCGCGCGATCCTGGCGACGCACTGCGATTTTGGCTTGGAGCGACTCAATTTCACGAACAAGCGTTGTCTGTCGTTGCATGCGATCGTCCTCTGTTTCACGACCGCAGAACATCATGGATGTGAGAAAACGCCAACTTCGAAAAACCCGCGGCTTGCGGCTTTCAAATCTCTCTGCGACGCTCAATATATTAAATGTGGAAAGGGCCCGTTGTTGGCAATCCCATTCGTACTGGCGCGACCAATCAAACTGGCCAAATATTCGAGTGCGACATGGGATTTTGCCTATGTCGGACGCGCCGTCATGGCAGATCCTCGGGCTGAAGTTCCACTGTTCGACTATTCCCATCTGCGCGACGACCTCGCTCACGTCGAGGTTCTTCTGCCGCCGAATGTGCCCCAATATTTTCTGGAACCCGCGGTTCTTGCCCATGCACTGGATGCGGTTGAACTTCGAAAGATCCGCACGCCGCTGTCCGCGCGGATCCGTAAGCCGCAAGTCGTAATGGCGGTGATTGTGGCGCTCCCTCCCGAGTTCGAAGTTTCGCTAAACGAAGCGCTGATCATTGCACGGAGGATCGTACGCTATCCGTGCGGATCGCATCCAATTCCGATCCACCTCGCGATCCACAACGCCTCGATCAATCGTCACGCACATGCGGACATCGGCCTTCGACCAATGAATCCCGACGGTTCGTTCGGCCTGAAGATTCAGAATCTCTTCGCCCGTTTTGGATCATACGGTGACGAAATCCGCGTAGCGGAGGGAACCGGCTGGCCGGATCTCAGCTGGGAAATCCAACAAACGTTCTTCACCGAACGCGGCATGGATCTCGTTGTCGATCCACCGGCGCCAGCGCCGGAGCGACATGTTCGCGCAAAAATTCCAGACGGTATCTCCACGCAGTGGATCAACATTCAGCGTCAGCAAAGGCGTCTCGCCAATCTTAACATGATCAAGGGAAGCCCGACGCATCTGATCGAAGGCCTGCTAAAAGGCCGCTCAGCGCTCCGCGTCGCCGAGTTGCATCGGCTCTGTGCTCGATTCATCGACAATGAGGATGACAGGCGCGCCCAGGTGGATCGTATTCTGGTGGATGAAAACGTCACCTCGCTGACCGATACGGCCGAACCGACGAAGCAACGTTACGTAACGACCCGTCGTATCGCACGCCTTATGGACCGAACCGCCAAGCTCATCGATCGGGCCGGCGACAAAATAGCCGCTGTGACCAGGGCTGATCATGATGCCGTCGCGGAACGGCTTTCCGAACTTTACGGAACGCACAAACAGGGCAAACCTCCGTTGATCCTCGGAAGCGCACTGTCCCACTGCGAAAGAGCCGCTCAGGCCCTGGCGGATTATCACCCGGTGTTGGGCACGCTCGACATGGTGATGGGCACGCCCGACCAGCGTGTAAGAGGACGTAAGAGGGGCGTTTACATAGAGCGCGGGCGTCTCATCATGGTTCCACGCGCCGAGCTGGTCGATGATCGGCGCTTGGCACGACTGATTATTTCAGCGAACGAAAGTGGATCCGCTCTGCTGCTCGGGCACGACCAAGGCCGTCAGACAGGTATCGTATGCCGGGGTCTTGCCGCTCATGTTGCCGACCGGCCCCAGTCCGACTTCTCCGTCGATCAAGACGAAGGCCGGATGCCGACCATCGAACGCCTGCTTCGATCGGGGCTGCTGCGTCGGGGCGTTGAAGCGATGGTCAACCTGGGTGTCATCAATTTCAGCACGCGCCCGGACGTTCGCATCGGCGACGCGCTACAGATCATGGTTCTCGACAATCCTGCGGCGGTGGAAGACGTCAACAACACGATCAAGACTGCCCGGCGGCTTGCGGGAGCTAATGAAGAACGACAGACTCTTGCGGGACCGCACGGCGAGATAACGCTTTCGATTGGCGCATGGATCGTAACCCTAGGACGAAGGGGGCTTCCCAGCTCGATGGATGCCCACCAGTTGGCGCAGGTTGTGGCCATCGACGCGGTTGCCGGTTGGATTGAGGTGGTCCGTCACGGCGAAGTGGCCAGGCTCCACTTCGTGAATGGTCCGGCGATCCGCTCAGCAGATGCCATCTCGATCAGAGATGCCTGGGACGCGCCGTCCAATACAAATCTTGTCATCAAACTCACCAATCCTCGGCAGGTATGGGCAGGGCTCTTGCTGGCGTCCACCCGGATCGGGAACGCACAAATTTACGTTGATCCAGCATTAGCTCAAACGCCCGCCGACCTGCTCGAGGCGGCACGCCGCTCAGTCCCCGGCGCTCTTCCGTCGCATTGGGTGGCAAAACCAGATGCTGACGCCGTGATCAGTAAAATGCTCGGCGATCTGGATCCCTTTCCGGAAATTAAGGTCGCAATTCCGGAGCCGCCCCCGCCTCCTTTGGGATTTGCCGAGGATGTGCGTCACCGGATCAGCAAAAACGCTGGTACGCAGCTGGCTTATAGACTGCTTCACGAACATTTGACGAAGCGACATCCCGATCACGAGGCAAATCTCAAGCGGTTATTGGACCTGTGCGGCAGCGAGCTTACGAAGTCAGTCATTTTGTTCATGGCAGAGCGGGATGAAATGCCGGATGTCGACGACGTCGACTTTCCTCTTGAGCTCGCCGAGCTTGAGCCTAGGCATTGGTCCGGTTGGGAGCTGTATAAATTCGAACTGGATCTCAATCTGATGACGATCCGTGCAGCCGGCTGGGGACTGTTACCGTCAGTTGGGCCGAAAACGGACCGACTTTCTACGCCACTTAATGCCCTAAACGATCCCTAGTTCTGACCCACGCCTCATCGTGCTAGGCGCAGCCTAAATTCCAGGCGCCACGGAGATTTAATGCCATCGGTATCTAATCACGGCATTTCCTGTATGCCGCAAACCACAATCGTATTGCACTCGGTCGTTGCACCTCTCCCGGCCGAAGCGAAACCTTGTTCGATTGCTTTTCCGATGATGATCGGCTCAGCACGGCGACGCCGAGGCGCCCCGACCATTCGTAAAACTCCGCCTCGATACCCTCTTCTACACCAAACTCAGATGAGCTCCGTCTTCCGGCTCGCCGCGTGCCTAGCAATCTAACTTGATAAAGTGGACTTCCCATATGCCCGCGCTACCTTATGCATCACCTGCGCCAAGAAATTGTGTCGACCGGCTGAAAGTGAATTGGATGGGTGATGTGCAGGGCGCCGATGGCCAATGGCGCTGACCGGATCGCAGCATCTGAATTCGTTTTGAAGGACTTGGCGATGCCAATGTGCGGACGCCAGCGAGATTGCCAAGAGCTGCTCTGTTCTCGCCGACGGATTGCTCACATCGGAATGAGCGATCCACCCATTGTCCGCTCTGCGCCATAGGCGGCCAGCCAGAAATCTGTTCGATCGGACTAAACCAGAAAGTCAGAATAGATTGGCTTGCTCGCGGTGAGCGATGCGGTGGGCGGGACGGCGGAGGCCTCCTCATGTCTGCACGTCTTACCGCTAAAACGCAGCAATCTTGGAACAAGGGATTGCTTGTCGGTCAGAAGAAGCCGCTCGAGCCAAAACACGTCTGGTCCATCCGCGTTCGCCTAGAACTCGCAGGATCGAAGCGCGATCTTGCAATCTTCAACCTGGCGATCGACAGCAAACTTCGAGCTTGCGACCTCGTCAAGCTGCGTCTGGACGACATTTTCTCGGGAGCTAAAGTACGAAACCGAGCGACGATCGTTCAAAAGAAGACAGGGCGACCAGTGCAATTCGAAATCACGGAGCAATCAAGAAATTCCATTGAAGCCTGCCTGCCGATGCTCCGAGCTAAGGGCACGCGATTTCTCTTTCCAAGTCGCCTTCATGCAAGTCTCCACATATCTACCCGCCAATATGCTCGACTGGTGCACAGGTGGGTGGAAAGCATAGGCCTAGACACGAAATTGTATGGCACGCACACGATGCGTCGGACCAAGGCAGCGCACCTCTACCGAAAGACCGGTAACCTACGAGCGGTTCAACTCCTGCTCGGTCACACGAAGTTGGAGAGCACGGTTCGATATTTAGGCATCGAGGTAGACGACGCTCTAAGCATGGCAGAACAGATCGAGCTCTAGACCATGGCCACCGGCCCCACGCCGGTGGCCACTTCGCGCCAAGAGCGGCCGCCACTGCCCGCGACTTGGTATGCCGGGCGCCCTCCAGCGCCCGGTTCCTCCAGCCCTATTTTACCAGCGAGCAGCCGCCCTGCTCAATCGGACGGAAGGCCTTCTCAGCGGGCACCGTTGAAAGCAGCTTGTAATAATCGTAGGGGTATTTTGATTCTGAAGGCTTCTTTATCTCGAACAGATAGATCGGATGGGTGACGCGGCCGTCAGCGCGGATTGTGATGTCTCCAAACAATTTGTCCTTGCCTTTGAACGTCTTCATCTGCGGCACGACCACACCGGCATCGTCGCTGCCCTTGGCCACTACCGCATTCAGATAGGCCAGCGTCGATGCGTAAACGCCAGCCTGGTTGCCGCTCGGCATCTTTCCGTTCATACCGGGGCGCTGCGCGAAACGCTTGGCGAAGGCGCGGGTGTCGTCGTCGAGATCCCAGTAGAATGACTCGGTCAGCAGCAGTCCCTGTGCGGCCTTGAGTCCCATGCCGTGGACGTCGTTGATGAAGATCAGGAACGCCACCAGTTTCTGAGGGCCGTCCTGCATGCCGAATTCGCCGGCCTGCTTGACCGCGTTGATGGTGTCGGCGCCGGCATTGGCGAGGCCAATGACCTTGGCCTTGGAGCCCTGCGCCTGCAGCAGCAGCGAAGCGAAATCCGAGGTGCCGAGCGGGTGCTTCGAGGAGCCAAGCACCTTGCCGCCATTCTTGGTGATGTAGTTGCTGGCCTCGGCCTCGATGCCCTGTCCGAGCGCGTAATTGACCGTGAGGAAGTACCAGTCGTCACCGCCACGCTGCATCATCGCCGCAGCCGTGGTGTTGCCGGTGGCCCAGGCGTCGTTGACCCACTGGATGGTGTTCGGCGAACAATCCTTGCCGGTCAGGTCGGAGGTGGCGGTGGATGACGCCAGGAAGGTCATCTTGGTGTTGCGCGCGATGTTGTTGATCGCCAGCCCGACCGATGAATTCGGCACGTCGACGATGGCATCGACCTTCTCAACATCGAGCCATTTGCGCGCAATGCCGGAGCCGACATCGGCCTTGTTCTGGTGGTCGGCGTAGACGATCTCGACCCTGATGTTTTTGCCGCCGCCGTTGAAATCCTCCGCGGCCATCCGCGCAGCTTCCACCGAGCCCATGCCATTGGTGTCTTGGAATACGCCGGAAATGTCGTTGAGCACGCCGACGCGCACGACATCGTCGGAAATCTGCGCCTGCGCGGCGCTGGCCATCAGGCACGATGCCGCCGCCGCCAGAACTGTCTTCACGTTCTTCATCTTATTCCCTCCCTGTTGTTTCGCGGGTCCGGACGTTGCCGGGCGCGTCGTTCTAAGAACTAGAATTGCCGGTCCGGCAATCGCAGCACGAGGCCATCGAGCGCATCGCTCATTTTTATCTGGCACGACAGCCGGCTGTTCGGGCTCCGCTCGGCCGCCACGCCTTCCAGCATCTCGTCTTCGTCGGCCGCGGCGGTTCCGACCCGCTCCATCCAGGAATCGTCGACATAGACGTGACAGGTGGCGCAGACCAGCCCGCCGCCGCACTCGCCGACGATGCCGTCGACGCCGCTCTGCATCGCCGTGATCATCGCGCTGTCGCCATCGCGGGCATCGACGGTCTCGGAGCGGCCGTCGGAATGGATATAGGTGACACTTGGCACGGAATCTCCTCAGGCGGCGGTGAGCTTGACCGGCAGGCTTTCCAGCCCCCGCAGCGTGTTGTTGAAGCGGCGCGTCGGCTCCCCGATAATCTCGATCGCCGCAACCTTGCGTGCCAGTGCGGAAAGCATCACTTCGCCCTCAAGCCGGGCCACCAGTTGGCCAACGCACATATGGATGCCGGATCCGAAGCCGACATGGCTGGAAGTCTTGCGCGTGATATCGTAGCGATCAGGCTCAGCCCAGCGCCGCGGATCGCGGTTGGCGGCCGCCAGGAACATCAGGACCTTCTCGCCTTCGCCGACATGATAGCCGCTGATCTCGACCTCCCGCGTCGTGGTGCGGAAGAAGGTCTGCACCGGGCTCTCATAGCGCACGGCTTCCTCGAAAGCGTTGCGGGCCAGCGACAGATCGGCGCGCAGCCGGGCAAATTCCTGCGGATATCGCGCCAGGCAATAGACCGCTGCGCCGATGCCGTTCACCGTGGTATCGAGCCCGGCCGACAGAAGCGAGCGTACCAGCAGCGGCGCTTCGGCCGCTGTGATGTCGCCGCTATCGACACGGGCGTGGATGCAGGCGCCGAATCCGCCGGGCGCGAGATTGTCGCGCTGGCACTGCTCCAGCACGTAAGCCTGATGCGGCGCCGAGCGCGCGATCGCGGCTTCGCGCAATTCGTTCGGCGGGCCGAAGGCGTTGAACACCAGGCCGGCATAGGGCAGCAGGTGCTCGCGTCCCTCCTGTTGCAACCCCATTGCATCGGGAAATACCGACAGCGGATAGGCCTCGGCGAGATCGCTGATGGCGTCGAAGCTGCCTTTTTGCAGCAGTTCATCGACCTTTGCATCTGCGGCTGCGGCAAAGCCGTCGCGCAACTGCTTCATCACCGCCGGCGACAACACCTTGCTCAGCACCGCTCGGGTCCGTGTATGTTCCGGCGGATCGGCTTCGAGGATCAGGCTCGGCGGCCGCCACGGCTTTTCCTTGGCAAAGTCGCTGAGCCCGGCGCCCCGACTGGAGCAGAACGTTTGCGGATCGTTGAGCACGGCATGGACTTCGGCGTAGCGCGCCACCGCAAACACGTTCCATTTGTCGAGGTAAACCACAGGCCCTGCCTCGCGCAACACTTCATGCGTCGGATGCGGATCGACAAAGAAATCCATCGCGAACGGATCGATATCCGAATGGGGAATCGATGGTGTCGAGCCGGCCCCCTGCGGGCTGCTGCCAAACGCCAGGATCGCGGTGTTGACGGCGGAGGGTGAAGCATCTGTTGCGACCATGAAAGCTCCTGCTTTTCTTCTTGGCAATTGCGGCTGGTTGTCTTTACGTCTGGGCGTAGTGACCCGGCCGGCCGCACCGGCCTGGCGGCAGAGAGAGTCGGATTGCATGGGCATGGGCATGAACGGGACGAGCAAGGCCGGCCGGAAGTCCGCCAAAACCGGGGCTGCTGCGGAGCATGCCCGACAATTGCTGGATCTCGAGCGCTACGTCCCGGCCTTCGTGACATTCATTGCCAATAAGCTGTCGCGCAGCGCGACGGCGTTTTACCAAAAGCGTTTCGGCGTCAATGTCACCGAGTGGCGGATCATGTCGCTGCTGGCGATCGAGCCCGGCATCCCGGCGTCGCGCATTTGCCACGTCATCGGCTTCGACAAGGGCCCGGTCAGCCGCACGCTTGCAGCGCTGCAGGGACGTGGATTGATCAAGATCGAAACCGATCGATTGGATGGCCGCAGCCATTCGATCGCGTTGACGGCGAAGGGGCGCGACAAGCATGACACCGTGATCGGCGCTGCGCTGGAACGCGAACGGAAGCTGTTGTCCTGCCTCGACGAACGGGAGCGTGAAGTGCTGATCGACCTGTTGCGCCGCATTCACCGCAATCTCGACGCCGTCAGCGAGCCCTCCGAATAGAAGTTCGCGCGCACGTGCGATTGCTGCACCACAGGCGTGGTCCACCATCGTTTCTCTCCCTCAGGCGCGGCGATTAATCGCTCTGCGCTCATTGGAAAAGTTCTCACAGAATAGTTGCCTTGGCAACAGAAAGATGCAGTTCCATTGACCGCTTTGCGCCAGAAGCTGACATACCTCTCAAGCTTCAAGAGCGCGTTCGCAGGCGAGAATTTTGATGATCCCGCCCCACGGTGAGCCAACTTGAAATAGACCAGCTCATGGAAGCGGCATCATCAACCTCATGATTCACGAAGCGCGACGTCGCGCCCCGCGAGTTTTGCCGACAGGCGGAAAGCTTCTGGCGATTTCGCCGAGCGTCACTCCTGCGAGCCTCTTCAACAGCAGTCGCTCAGCATCGTCAAAAACGTCCTTCAAGGTAGCGTTGACGGCCTGTTCGATGGAACATCCGGGCATATCGTTGGTTCGCACTGTCACGCCATCGATCGCAACATCAATCGTTCCGGAAAAGGGGCCGTCCCGACGATGTGCCCGCGTCTTGGATTGCCGCGGTGCCGCTGTGTCGCACGGCGCCGCATCGACGACAGCTGGAACGAACCGCAGGTCATCCCCGGACGCGGCCGCATCCGCTTCCCGAACCCGCCGGCGCCAGCCGAACAATTGCTCGGGCGACAATCCATGCTGGCGCGCAACGCTGGAAACAGAGTCGCCGCGGCGCTCGATCTCGGCGACTATGCGCGCCTTGTCCTCGTCGCTCCACGTCCGCCTGCGACCTGCACCGGTAAACACTTGCAGCCGGCGAACCGGCTTGGTGATAGCACTATCCACTGTGTCCATTCTAAGCCTAGCGGTTCGAGAGGACCGAAAGGTCGCAGGTCAGGACATCTACCGAAAGGTGGGGTCGGACGACGCTTACGCTCTAACGCAGCTGCCAGATAAAAAGGTCGGCTATGCGCGAGGCCTTTCCGGTCTAAGTGCCAAGCCCGGCAACCCCCTAGGAGCGCTCCTGCTGCCTGCTGCTTCCACTCCCGATAAAAGGACGAGGCGGTGCCTACCGCCGGCGTGAGCGTTCAGTGCCGCTGTTTCTTTCTGAGCCGGCGATGGTTTCGATTTGCTTCATCATGAAGATTGTACCGGGTTCAATCTTCGTTCGATCGCCCCCTTCGATCACGGTTTCGTGAGCCCGGTCAGAGTTCGGGTGCGGTCGGCCACAATTATCATTCCAAGCAACCAGGGCGGACTTTGCCTCATCTTGGCCGAAAAGAATTTGCTATCGTGTGATCCAAATTCGCGCGCCAGCCGTAAGAGCATTAATACGGTTATCAGGCAGTGCCCCCGCTACTGATGACCGCATTGTGCCCGGTCGTTGCCCCGCGACCGGGCACCACTTCTTTATCGATCAGGATCAAAACGCCAGCTTCCGGCCGACTGGTAAATAGGACAGTACCGTGACCGTACAAGGCAGCCGCTTCGCGGCGGACAAACAAAAGAAGCCCTCGCTTGAAGAAGTCGAAGCGGCTTTCCGGGCAATTATACGATGGTCAGGCGATGATCCGCTTCGCAAAGATCTTATCGAAACGCCTAGCAGGGCCGCCCGTGCGTTCAAGGAATACTTTGCCGGATACAATCAGGATCCAATCGAGATACTGAACAAAACCTTCGGTGAGACCGGCGGCTATGAGGAAATGGTCATTCTTCGCGGTATCGCATTGGAGAGTCATTGCGAGCACCATCTTACGCCGATCGTCGGCCAGGCATGGGTTGCCTATGTTCCAAATGGCCGCGTTGTTTGTCTTTTAAAGCTGGCGCGCGTTGTTGACGCCTATGCAAAGCGGTTGCAGATTCAGGAGCGACTGACGTCTGAGATAGCTTCAGCCGTCCAGCAGTCGTTACAGCCGCAAGGGGTAGGCGTCGTTCTCAAAGCGACACACCACTGCATGTCCAGTCGCGAGGTTCACAAGACAGGTGCTGAAATGGTGACAAGCTGCATGTTGGGCTGCTTTCGCGACAATCCTTCAACCCGTCAGGAATTTCTCGCGATCGCGAACCAACCATGATGATTTATGCCGTCCTTGCATTCGCGCCCGCGGCGCGGAGCGGCGGGACAACGGTCTCTTGCGCCGCATTGAAGCATGGTTGGATTTCGGCGATTTTGTGCAATGGTCGTCGCCAGTCGACCTCGAAGACAATCTCCAATCACCGCAGCGACCGGAGACAACCCGAGACGGGAATGATCGTAAAGTCACCAGTGGCGAGCGAAACAAATGCAGCGCGGGTTCTCTTTGCAGAATCGATGACCCGTGTTGCGCTGACCCGTGATCGCGCCGCCTTTGAGAACGTGTTCCGGCATTTTGCGCCGCGCGTCAAAACCTACTGTATGAAGCTTGGAGCTGACGCGTCTCTTGCCGAAGAGATCACTCAGGAGACGATGGTTTCGGTTTGGTCAAATGCCAATCAGTTTGATCTAGCAAAGGCAAACGTTTCAACATGGATCTTTACGATTGCAAGAAATCTGAGCATCGACCGGTTCCGAAAAAGTAGCCGGCCGCAATTTGACCCTCGTGACCCCGCCTTTGTACCCGACGATCCCCTAGGACCGTACGATCTTCTTGAGCGGGATGAGATGAACGATCGCGTTCAGGAAATTCTGAAAGACCTTTCGCCAAGCGAACGGGACGTTCTCATGCTCTCTTTTTATCAACATTTCTCGCACGGCATGATTGCAAAGCAGTTGAACGTACCTTTGGGGACCGTCAAATCCCGCATACGGCTCGCGTTCGGAAAGATTCGTTCGGCCATCAAAACGAACGAGGGGTCTGGCGGCCAATGATAAAGTTTCACATCAGTGACGACATTCTGACCAGCTATGCGGCCGGCGGCCTGGATGAAGCCTCAAGCCTTCTGGTCGCATCCCATCTGACGCTTTGTTCGCATTGTCGGTCACGCGCGACGGGGGCGGACATGCTTGGTGGCTACCTGCTCGATTCTCTTGAAGAGACAGCGGTATCCCCGACAATGATGGCTGATGTGATGTTGCATGCGCAAACGCCGAAGTCAGTGGATCCTTCTCCGCACCGACCGAGTCAGTCTTCGCATCCTCTCCTGCCCGCACCGCTTGGCGAGTACGTCGGGGGAGACGTGAGCCAGTTGCGCTGGAAGCGGCTCGCACCAAAGGTTCACCAGGTCGTAATCCAAACAGATGATACTCGCTCAATGGCGCGCCTATTACGGTTTGGGAGCGGGATGACGGTTCCTTCGCACGGCCACAACGGTCGCGAGCTGACGCTCGTCCTGAGTGGCAGCCTTTGTGATCGCGACATCATCTTGTATCGTGGTGACGTCGCCGAGACCGATGAACGAACCGAGCATCAGCCATACGCTGGAACCGGCGACGACTGCATCTGTCTGGCAGTTACCGATGCGCCGTTGAGGTTCAAAAGTATCTTTGCCCGATTGCTTCAGCCATTCTTTGGAATCTGAAGCAAACCCACACGAACTCGCGCGGTCATCAGGACGTCACATGGTAAAATATTTGACGGCCTATCTGGCAACAGCGAGAGTTTTTATGATCGCCATCTTGTCTGGCTGAGCAGAACTATCGGTCTCTACCGGAGCGCGATCGGCGAGATAATGCTAGAAACGCCGGGTTGGAAAGCGGCT
The DNA here is from genome assembly GCF_007018645.1 of Tardiphaga sp. vice154. Taxonomy (NCBI): domain Bacteria; kingdom Pseudomonadati; phylum Pseudomonadota; class Alphaproteobacteria; order Hyphomicrobiales; family Nitrobacteraceae; genus Tardiphaga; species Tardiphaga sp. vice154. Next base: position 1,596,062 of record NZ_CP041399.1, on the reverse strand, counting down.
ATATCGTTCTACCTGATGTATATCGTGGGCATCGTCTACTTTGTCATCGCTCCGGCTCATCCAGCCGGATCTTGGACGTCTGTCATGCTTTCTGGCGCCCTCTTTGGATTATTGGCCTTCGCGACTTCCGACATGACCAATCTTGCGACGCTTAGACGGTGGTCCCTCCAGATGAGTCTGATCGATATGGCATGGAGATCGTTTGTCACCGCCTTATCGGGACTTTCCGGCTTCATTGTCTTGCAACTTGCGGGGCTTTGAAGAACATGACCCAGCAACAGCCGCTGAAACGAACCGCGGCGTCAGGCGCCGGAGCCATCGCAGGCCGCACTTGGCGATCCATCGATCGTCGCCTCGAAACACGAGACCGGCGAAATCAGCCCTCTTAATAAGGGTTGCCAGCGAGGACCCGCTGCGTTGGCCGAGCTCTATCGCCTGACTGGCGGAAAGCTCTTCAACGTCGCTCTGTTGATTCTGAAAAGCCGCGACCTTGCCGAAGAGACCGTGCAACTAACCTACGTCAGGATCTGGAGAGATGCGGCGCGCTTCGACGGCTCGCTAGATCTGCCAATCGACTAGATGATTGCGATTGTTCGCAACCTCGCAATCGGCCATCTGCGCAAAGCCGATATCGGCCTTATTTCGCAAGGTGATAGTCTTACGCATCCGGAATGGCTGGCTATCCAGCAACCTGCACAGTATTGCGTATGCCTGCGTGGCGAGCCCGAGCCACATGGGCGCCTTGTCCTCGCGACAGCCTATCTTCACGAAGAAACCCGCAAACAGCTGTCGCAGCGTTTCGGTCTTTCGGTCGAGGCGGTGAAGGCCTTGCTTCGCAAGGCCCTGCTCGAGCTAGATCGCGCCCCGGAATGAACAGCTCCTGGCGAACCTCAACGACTACCACGCGCACCGTGCCGCTTCACCAACCCACCGGTAATCCGTTGCAATCGCGCTGCATTAAGACCTAGACGTATCCCGTCCATAAATTTGTTGGCTCGCAGTGATCCAACGCCGTCTTAACGACGTAAGAACTGTTGCAGACTGGATGCACCGAGCTGGCCCGCTGCCCGGCCGTACTTATTTTGGAATCAGGATGATTGCTGAAGACGTGAAATTAGTTGGCTCCAGTCCTGATGCGACGGGACATTTTGGTCCGTTCGGCGGACGTTTCGTTCCTGAAACCTTGATGCCGCTCATCCTCGACCTCGAGATTGCTTATGATAGCGCGAGGAAGGACCCTGTCTTTCGGGGTGAGATCGACAGCTACATGAAAGACTATGTCGGACGGCCGAGCCCTCTCTATTTCGCCGAGCGACTAACGCGGCATCTCGGCGGCGCCAAGATCTACTTTAAGCGCGACGAATTGAATCACACCGGCGCGCACAAGATTAACAATGTCCTGGGGCAACTTCTGATCGCGGTTCGCATGGGAAAACAGCGCATCATTGCTGAAACAGGCGCTGGCATGCACGGCGTGGCGACGGCGACCTTGTGCGCGCGCCTCGGCCTCAAATGCGTCGTTTACATGGGATGCGTCGATGTGGAACGGCAAAGTGCGAACGTCCTTCGGATGCGTATCCTTGGCGCAGAAGTGCGGCCTGTTGCGTCGGGGTCCGGGACGCTGAAAGATGCAATGAACGAGGCGTTGCGCGACTGGGTGACGAATGTTGGCGATACGTTCTACTGCATCGGCACCGTCGCGGGGCCGCATCCATATCCTGTCATGGTGCGTGATTTTCAGTGCGTCATCGGCAGGGAAACTCGGGCGCAAATGCTTCTGGCAGAAGGCCGGTTACCCGACTCGTTGATCGCATGTGTCGGCGGCGGCTCTAACTCCATCGGTCTTTTTCATCCATTCCTGGACGACATGAATGTTAGCATGCATGCAGTGGAAGCAGCCGGGCATGGTTTGGACACCGCCTCGCATGCAGCTTCAATCAACAGAGGGAGGCCCGGCGTACTGCATGGAAATCGCACCTATCTTCTGATGGATGATGACGGACAAATCGCCGAAGGGCACTCAATATCGGCCGGGCTAGACTATCCCGGGATCGGTCCGGAACATGCGTGGTTGAATTCTGTTGGCCGGGTGATCTATAGCACCGCAACCGACCAGGAGGCGCTGTTCGCTTTGAGCCTGTGTTCCAGACTTGAGGGCATCATCCCAGCTCTTGAGCCAGCGCATGCGATTGCTAAGGCAATCGAGCTCGCCCCCTCCAATCCAGAAGATCACCTGATGGTGGTAAATCTCTGCGGGCGGGGCGACAAGGATTTGTCGACGATAGCAAAGTTTCTCAAGGGTACGTCAGGCGGCGATAGCAGCGAGTAGACTTTTTCCAAATGCGGCAGCGCAGATCAAAATAGAAATTTAGCTCACTCTGGTAATCAGATGTCCCGATCACCGTCTATCTCCCTAAATCAATCACGTGCAGCGTTGCTTGGCAGTCTCGGTGTACTTCTACTCTGGCTATGCGCCTTGTTGCCCAATAAAACTACGAATGAGCGCATAATGATCATCGTGCCTCCGAAGCAGTGAGCATATCGATAAATTGACCGACGGGGCGCGTGGAATGGCCAATGGTGAAAACGGAAATTCTATGCTGGACTGCTATGCTTTCGAATTTGTGTAGAACCACCTCGGCGTGCCTATCGACGCCGATCGGCGGAGCGAGCCCGCGGACTGCGTCACCGCAACACACCAATGACCGGGTCTCCCGCAGCTGTAAGGTTGGTTCTAGGAGCGATAATCGCAGTGATATCCGACAATCGCGTGCGCTGGCAACTAATCCGGCGCGCGAAGATGGAAGTATGACGCAATTAAGTCTTACAGTGGAGATAAAAATATCGTTCTGCTTGCCGATATGACTGATCCAATTCGTTACCTGGCGCGTAGAACCTCAGGCACAGACTATTTACGTATCGAAACCATCGCTCGCGAGATCGAGCACCTGTGCTACAGGTCAGCTGACAATTGATCTGTCGTGTTCTACCCGGACCAGGGTGCGCCAAGAAAGCGTCTCCTGGTATCGGTATTATCAGTGGTTCGATTAATTAATCCAACAGGAGTTAAAACTCATGCACGATATCGTCGATACTGCGGTTGCCGCTGGCAAATTCGGAACACTCGTGGCTGCAGTCAAGGCCGCCGGCCTTGTGGAGACACTGAAGAGCGCAGGCCCGTTCACCGTATTCGCGCCCACCGATGACGCCTTCGCAAAGCTTCCGGCTGGCACCGTCGATGACCTTCTCAAGCCCGAGAACAAGGCAAAGCTGGTTAAGATCCTGACCTACCATGTGCTTCCAGGGAAGGTGATGGCCGCTGACATCGCCGGCAAGACAATGCACGTCAAGACCGTCGAAGGCAGCGAAGTTGCCGTCGACGCCACCTCGGGTGTAAAGGTAGATGGCGCGACCGTCGTGATTGCCGACGTTGCCGCCTCTAATGGCGTGATCCACGCGATCGATCAAGTCATCATGCCGAAGCACTAAGCACACCCAGTGGTCTAGACGGCATCCGCCAGCCGGATGCCGTCTGGCTCAGCCCCGCCCGAGAGCGAGAGTACCGCGGTCGAGATCGCGCTTGCGACTTGCACGATGGCTGCGGCAAACCCTATTGTCTTCCGATCGGGTCAGGGTCGCCGCAAGGACTACAAACAAGCATTCGGTTGTCTCGAGCCTCGCACTTTTTGATTTTATCGCCGCAACTTTATAGAGCGCATTGCGGACTCTACCGGACAACATCTCTGTTTAATCTGCTTTCTGTCCGCGATCTTCGCTAACGGTGTTACTTGGGATAATTGCGCGGTCAGCCCTGTAATAACAATGGATGCTCCAAGCTCAACTTGCTTTAAGCAAGACAAATCAACGCACCATGATGCGCCTGCACCAAAAGTGCGTCAAAGCCTCTTTTTATGCTGACAATGGGCCAGTCCAATGCCGATTGACAGAAGATATGCGTTTTCTTCTGGATACTGTGAATCTTTAGACTACATCTCGCAAGCTATAACCTATCAGGCCGTGACAGATAAATGCTAGATCTTACTGCCACTCGTGAGCACGGATTGATCCGGATGAAGGCCTTCACGCCGGCTATGGGGCAGCAATATGCGAATGGGCGCAGCTATGACATCGGGCCCAGGAATCGCGAGGCGGTGTCTGTGCTGTCGCCCTGGATCCGCCGCCGTCTGGTGACCGAGAGCGAGGTCATAGCCGCGGCGCTGGCGGCGCACGGGCTGACGACGGCTGGCAAATTCATCGAAGAGGTTATTTGGCGTAGTTATTTCAAGGGTTGGATGGAGCGCCGCCCGCAAGTCTGGGACAGCTACCGCAACGGGCTCCTCGACGATTTGGCTAAACTTGGACGTGACAGCCGATTGCGCCTTAACTTGTCCTGCGCCGAAGCTGGCGAGACGGGCTTGGACTGTTTCGACTCTTGGTCGCGGGAATTGGTCGAAACCGGCTATCTGCACAATCATGCGCGCATGTGGTTTGCATCGATATGGATCTTCACGCTGGGCCTGCCGTGGCGTCTGGGTGCAGATTTCTTCTATCGCCACCTCATCGATGGCGATCCGGCGTCGAACACGTTGGGCTGGCGGTGGGTTGCGGGCTTGCACACGCGCGGCAAACCCTATCGCGCGCAGGCATGGAACATCGCCACCTTTACCGGGCAGAGATTTACCCCAAGCGACAGCAACCTTGCTGAGGTCGTGGCAGGGCTGGAGGCGTACGAGCCCGATGGGCTACCCCCTTTGCTGCCGTTGCGGGCCGTCACGACGCCGCAGCGTTGCAGACCGACTGGCCTCCTCATCACGGAAGAAGACTGTGGGATCGAGGACTTTGCGCACGATAGCCTGGACATTCGAGCGGCTGCCACGCTGGCGGCCAGTCACCTGAGGTCGCCGCTCCCAGTAGCGGATGCGGTCGCGCAATTTGAAAATGTGGCGCTTGCCGATACCGTTTCGCGCACGAAGATTCCTGGGGCCGCCCTGCGAGCTGATCATTCCGAAGTGCTGGCGCGTTGGGCGGAAGGCGCGGATGTGACGCAGATCGTCACGCCTTATGTTCCACGCGGACCTCTGTATGACTGGTTAACCGAAGCTGTGCCGGTGCTGGCCGCGCGGGGGATCGTGCTCGCGGAATGGCGGCGCGACTGGGACAGTGCGATCTGGCCCGACGCGACGGCCGGGTTCTTCAAAGTCAAACAGCAAATCCCACGCATCTTGCATGAGATGGGGTTGGCATGATCCCTGTCGTGATCGTGGGCGCGGGCATCGCGGGGCTGGCTTGCGCGCAGCGGCTGATGCAGGCCGGTGTGCGCACGGTCCTATTTGAAAAGGGGCGCGGGATCGGCGGGCGGGTGGCGACCCGCCGGGCAGACGGGCTGCAATTCGACCATGGCGCGCAATACGTGACCGCGAAGGGCGTAGATTTTGCCGCGGTATTGCGGAAGCTCGTTGCCGCGGGCTCTGCTATTCCATGGCCCGATGGGTCGGGACGCGCCCGCGTGGTGGGCATGCCAGGTATGGCGACAATAGGAAAGGCGTTGGCGGCAGGGCTGGACATCCGCCAGGGAGTGCAGATCAACACTATTAGACCTAGCAAAGGCGGTTGGCAGGTATTGGCGGGGGATTCGTGTTACCCTGCCGCTCGCGTCGTCGTCACCGTTCCTGCACCGCAAGTGGAGGGTCTTCTGAGCGCGAACCATTCACTGGTGGCAATGATCGGCGAGGTGCGGATGGATCCTTGCTTGACGCTGATGGCTGGTATCCTGGCGCGCCCGCCCTTCGTGACCCGCGAGTCTCCGGATGAACCGCTTGCGTGGATCGCGCAAAACAGCGCGAAGCCGGGGCAACCTGCGATCAGTGTTTCGAACGGCGCTGTGGCCTGGGTGGCGCAGGCTAGTCCGACATTCAGCTCCGCACATCTGGAGGATGACCCAGCTACAATCGCCGCGCTCATGCTGCCGATGCTTTGCGACCGGCTTGGCGTGACGATTGACCGTGTGAGCCACGCCGCTGCGCACCGCTGGCGATACGCGCGCGTGACGGCTCCACTCGGCAAGCCGTTTCTGCGCGATGCCGGCGGGTCGCTCTACCTTGGCGGTGACTGGTGCATCGGTCCACGCGTCGAAGCTGCCTGGACAAGCGGTACGGCCATCGCCAACGATCTAGTGGCGCAGATGTCATGACCGCCGACCCCCGTATCGCCCGCCTGATCGCCCTGATCCGCGCGGCCTGGAGCCCGCCGCCAGGGGCAGGAAGGATCGCACTAGCAATAGCGCTTGGGCTGGTCTGCCATGCGGTCTTCGCCGCGGCCGTGCTTGCCATGATCGCCGCCATGCTATTCGGCCTGAGCGAGAGCCTTGGCCGCGTGCCCTGGCCCTGGGCACTGTTGGCGAACCTGGCGTTGATCCTGCAGTTTCCGCTTGCCCACTCGCTGCTCTTGACCGGCCCCGGTGGGCGGTGGCTCGCCCGCGTGATCCCAGGCCCGCATGGCGCGACGCTCGCCACCACCACCTACGCAATTATTGCATCGGCGCAGCTTTTGGCGCTATTCGCGCTTTGGACGCCATCGGGCATCGTCTGGTGGCGGGCTGAGGGCACGGCGTTCTGGGCTATTTGCGCTGTCTATGCTGCAAGCTGGCTGCTACTATTGGAAGCTAGCTTCGACGCGGGTGCTGAGGTTCAGTCGGGCGCACTCGGATGGATGTCTTTGATGGCGCGGATCCGCCCTGTGTTCCCCGACATGCCGACCGATGGTCTTTTCCGGGTGATCCGTCAGCCGATCTACGTGGCTTTTGCGCTGACGCTCTGGACGGTGCCGGTTTGGACGCCGGACCAGTTGGCGCTGGCTGTCTGCTACACCGCCTATTGCCTGCTGGCGCCCCGACTGAAAGAACGCCGCTTTGCCGCGCGCTATGGTGACCGGTTCCAACGCTACCGCGACACTATTCCCTACGCCGTGGCCCGCCGGTCGCGAGCCAAGGACCGTCCCCATGCGCAATGATCAGACGATCTACGATCGGGTGGCTGACCAGTGGTGGTCGGACGAGGTGCGGTGGGTACGCACACTGAAGAACCTCGTGCCAGGGCGACTGAAATGGTTCGACCGACATTTCGAGTGGTCAGGAAAGGACGTGCTCGATCTGGGATGTGCCGGTGGCTTCATGGCCGAGGCGATGGCAGAGCGGGGGGCCCGCGTGACCGGTATCGACCCGGCGGCTGAGGCGGTGGCGGCGGCCCGCTGCCATTCAAGCGCCATGGGCCTGACAATCCACTATGACGTGGGCGCTGGCGAGGCACTGCCCTATGCCGCCGCGAACTTCGATGCGGTAGTCTGCGTCGACGTACTGGAGCATGTGGCCAATCTAAGCCGCGTGCTGGCCGAGATTGCACGCGTGTTGCGCCCTGGCGGGGTGCTCCTATTCGACACGATCAACCGCAATCCGATCGCGCGCCTTGTTACGATCACCGTGGCCGAGGACGTACTGCGCCTGTTGCCGAAAGGCACACATGATCCAGCACTCTTCATCAAGCCGCGTGAGTTGCACCACGCGATACAGGGTGCGGGCCTGGTGCCCGGCCCCATCACAGGGCTTGGCCCGTGCGGCGTGAACCGGCGGCTGGACCTGAAATTTGGGCCGCTGCCAGTGACTGCAATTCTCTACATGGGGATCGCACGCAAACCGGAGACCTACAGATGCTAACCGCCGCACTTCTGATCACGGCGCTCCTTTTCGGAGGAATAACGCTTTATTCGTTCGGCTTTGCGGCCTTCCTCTTCAGCGCCTTACCTCCTGATGTGGCGGGGCCAACGATACGCCGCGCGTTTCCGCTGTTCTACCTTTTCGTCATGGGTACGGCTGCGGTAGCGACAGCGCTGGTCTGGCCTTTTGATCCTCTGTCGGCCGTGCTGCTGACGACCATCGCAGTAACTACGCTGCCCGTCCGTCAGATTCTGATGCCTGCAATTAACCGGGCTACGGACACAGGGGCGCGGGCACGATTCAATGCGCTGCACGGACTGTCAGTGGCGATCACACTGGCTCATATCGCGCTCGCCGGCGTTGTACTGGCGCGTTTTGTCGGTGGACTAGCCTAAAGATCGATCGAATTTTTCGATTTCTGCGGAAAGTATTGGATTAAATTCGGCTCGGCGTTATTAGCAAACACTAATCTGCTCTTCCGTAAACCTGGCTCGCTTCATCTCCGTCCTTCAGATGATCTGAGGCCGCCAAACTGGACCACTTATGGCTAGAGTTTTCCGCTAGACTTCCCGGGCTGGAAGGAGCGGAGAACAATGAAGGCATCGAAGTTTTCGGAGGCCCAGAAGTCGTTCATTTTGAAGCAAGGCGCTGATGGCATGCCGGTGGCGGACATCTGCCGGAAGGCGGGGATCAGCGCGGCGACCTATTTCAACTGGAAGAAGAAATACGACGGCTTGCTGCCGACCGAGATGCGGCGGTTGAAGCAACTCGAGGACGAGAACGCCAAGCTGAAGCGGATTGTGGCCGACCTTTCGCTGGACAAGGAGATGCTGCAGGACGTCATCCGCCGAAAAATTTGAGGCCTGTTCGTCAGCGCAAGCTCGTCGACGGGATCTGTGGTGAATGGGGCATCTCGATCCGGCGCGCCTGCCGGGTATTCGAGGTCGACACCTCAACCTATCACTACAAATCGCGGCGACCCGAACAGGCCAGTCTCGAGGCGAGAATCCGAGAGATCTGCCAGACCCGGGTACGCTTCGGCTACCGGCGTGTTCATGTGCTGCTGCGGCGTGAGGGATGGCAACTCGGCCAGAACAAGACACGGCGCATCTATCGCGAATTAGGCCTGCAATTGCGCAACAAAACGCCGAAACGACGGATCAAGGCCAAGCTGCGGGACGATCGCAAAGCTGCCACCCAGCCGAACGAAACCTGGGCGATGGATTTTGTTCATGATCAGCTGGCCACCGGCAATAAAATTCGTGTGCTGACGATCGTCGATCTTTTCTCGCGCTATGTGCCGGCCCTTGATCCGCGCTTCAGTTACCGGGCCGAGAACGTCGTTCAGAAGCTGCAGGAAATCTGCTCAGTGGCCGGCTATCCAAAGACCATCCGTTGCGACCAGGGCTCGGAGTTTATCTCCCGTGACCTCGATCTGTGGGCCTACGTCAATGGCGTCACGCTGGACTTCAGCCGGCCTGGCAAGCCGACCGACAACGCGTTCATCGAAGCCTTCAACGGGCGCTTCCGCGCAGAGTGTCTGAACACTCATTGGTTCCTTACCCTTGACGACGCCCGGACAAAATTGGAGGATTGGCGCAGATACTACAACGAAGAACGCCCCCATGGGGCAATCGGGCAGAAGACCCCGATTTCGTTGCTCAATCGTGACGGCGCAACCAGCCCGCCATCATGACAAAGCCGGAAAACTCTAATTGCCGGTGGTCCAAACTTCGGTCCCAGAGCAAAAGCCGGAAAACTCTAATTGCCGGTGGTCCAAACTTCGGTCTCAGAGCACAGAAAATCGGACTCTAACTTCAACTTAAGGAAATCGGCGGGGCAGGTCAGGATTCAAAAGTAGAGGCATGAGAGGCTGACTGAAAAAGAAGCTGAGTGGCGTGCCGATTAACAGCCGGGGACGCGCAGCACTCTGCACTGGTATCGGCGGCTTCCCTAGGACGACTTGAAGATCGTCTATCAGGTCTTGATGAGGCCGTGCTGATCTATGCCGAATTTGTCGGCCAGCCAGTCCAGCATGAGTTCCTGGCCCAGTGTCGGATTGTCGTGCTGGCAGTGCTCGGCGCCGGTCGTATCCGCCTCCACCAGAATGAAGGTCACATCGACGCCGACAGATTTGGCGTATTGATACCCCTCCTTGGCGGCTTCGACGCCCAGCACGTCGTGTCCACCGTGCAGGATCAGATAAGGACACTTCATGTTTTCGAACGCGCCGCGCAGGTCAAAATTGCGGGTCTTCTCCGCAACGCCTTTCATCGTGTCGGCGCCGAACACCCACTTCATGTGACCAGCGAGGCCGTGATCCTCGGCGCGGTCCTTGTAGCGATCATAGAGGCTGAGCACGCCGCCGTGCGAAATCGCCGCCGCCAGGCGGGGCTCCATGCAGCCGGCCCGTGCGGCGTGATAGCCACCGAACGACGACCCGGAGACTGCGATGCGGCCGGGATCGACGTCGTCCCGCAGCTCCAGCCAGTCGATACATTTGCCGACCGGCACCTCGTAGTCGTAACGCGTGACCAGCCCGTAGCGGCGCAGGGTTGCGCCCTGCCCCGGCCCGTCCATCAGCAACACCGAGATACCGCGCTGCAGGGCACCGCGGCCGGTCATGAACCACAGCTCATCCTTAAAGGAGTCGAGGCCGCCGAACGAAATCAGCACCGGCTGCTTGCCGTCACCGAACGGCGAACGAAAGAAATAGCCCGTCATCGGCATGCCGGGCTCGTAGGGAATCTCGACGATCTCGCCCTTTGGCACCGTCCAGTTCATGAAGCGATGAGTGGCGGCCTCACACTTATCGAACGTCGGTAGTCGGCGGGGATCGGCGGGATCGAGCCAGAATTCGGCCGAACGATACATATCGGCCGCGCGCAGATAGCAGTTCATCGCGGTCTGAATATGGCCATAGGCCTCGGCCTGTTCGCCACGCGCCATGCTGGCGTTGGCCACGATCATCCATTCATTGTGCCAGCTATCGTAGTTGCCAGGGATCATCCGGCTCGCCGCCAGAAAACTCTCCGAAACCGTTCCACCGCCCTCCTGCGTCTCGCCCAGCGAACGCCGGAACTGATAGGACGGCCAGGGATATTTCGGCCAGTGGTGCCAGCCATAAGGCTCGTAATGGGCGTGTTCGTCCACCACTTCGGAGTCGATCAGTTTCTTCTCGGCGGCGCTGGCGCTGGTCATGCAGATGCTCGAATCGTTGGATGGCAATGAAAGGTGAAACTTCGAGGCTAGGTCGTCTTCATGCCCCACTTCTCGATCGTCCGGCGCTCGACCCAGTCGAAGAACCAGTTCTCCGAGACCCAGCCGATCATCGCGATGGTGATCATGCCGGTGATCATGATGTCCGGCCGCAGCTGCCAGCGCGCGTCGTCGATCAGGAAGCCGAGCCCGGTGATGGACGAGATCATTTCCGCGCCGACGATGACGCGCCAGCCTACGCCGTAGGTGAGCCGCATGCCGGTGATGATGTAGGGCAGCGATCCCGGAATGAGGATGCGCCAGGTATATAACCTGCGCGACGCCAGATAGACGCGGGCGACGTCGGTGTACTGGCCGCTCAGCGTTTGCACCCCGGTCATGGTGTTGAACATGATCGACCAGACGCCGGAGAAGAAGATAACGAAAACCGTAGATTTGAAGCCGACCCCGAACCAGAGGATGGAGAGCGGAATCCAGGCGATACCCGGGATCGGATAAAGCAGCCGGCACAGCGGAAGAAACGCCGCGCGCGCGGTCGGTGATGCGCCCAGCGCCAGGCCGGCGGGAATGCCGACCAGCGCGGCCAGCAAGACGCCAGTGACCTGCCGGCCGACGCTGGCCGCGGTGTTGGTCAGCAGCTTGCCGTTGGCGATCAATTCCTGAAACGCGAGAACGACCTTCCAGGGCGATGGGAACGCCCACACCGGCATCAGACCGAGCCGGTAGACAATCTCCCATCCGGCGATGAAGACGACCATGGTGGAGATACCCAGCAGCCGGTCGCGGCCCGGCACCATCCGGCCCAGAATCCTAGACGCGGCAAGAGTGGCACCGGCCTCGCTGGCTTTGTTGTACGATAAATCAGCCATGGGATGCTCCGACCATCATGTCCCGTTGCTCGAGGACAGCCGCGCGCTCGATTTCCTCGTTGAGCACGGCGCGGACCTCGCGCTGCCGCTCGTTCATCGCCGTGCCGGTCATGTCGCGCGGCCGCGGTTCACTGATCGCGATGACTTCCTTGATGCGCCCCGGCCGTGCCGTCATGACCACGATACGGTCGGACAAGTAGATCGCCTCTTCGATAGAATGGGTCACGAAGATCACGGTCTTGCGGTATTCGCGCCAGATGCGCAGCAGTTCGTCCTGCAGCGTCTGGCGCGTCTGAGCGTCGAGCGCGCCGAACGGCTCGTCCATCAGCAACAGCGACGGATCAACGGCGAGCGCGCGCGCGATCGAGACCCGCTGTTTCATGCCGCCCGACAGATGGTGTGGATATCGATCTGCGAAATCGGCAAGGCCCACAACCCGCAGCAATTTGTCGGAAATCTTTCTTCGTTCGGCCGCCGCCATCCGGCGCGCTTCCAGCCCGAATTCGATGTTGTCGCGGACGCTCATCCAGGGAAACAGCGCGTAGTCCTGAAACACGACGGCCCGCTCGGGACCGGGGCCGTCGATCGCCTGGCCATTGATGGCCACCTCCCCGGATGTTGCGGGAATGAGGCCGGCGACGATCTTTAGCAAGGTCGACTTGCCGCAGCCGGAGGGACCGAGAAGGCAGACGAACTCGCCTTCCTGGATCTCCAGATTGATGTCGATCAGCGCGGCCATGTCCGCACCCTGCGACGTGTACTTCTTGCTCAGCGACTTGATGATCACCATGTCCGAGCGGCTCACTTGAGCTTTTCGTAGCCGGGATAACCCGGATATTTCTCGGCCAGCGACATATCGACGGCGTCCTGGTAGGTGACGGGCTTCTGCAGCAGGCCGTCCTCTTTCATCCAGCCGATCAACGCTTCGATCCAGGCTTTCGGCGGCTCGTTATATTGCCAGCCGCAACTGTCATACGACTTGTCGAGGAGCGAGATGTCGATGTTCGGCGTGTAATGCTTCAGGACCTCGAGACCCGTCTTCTTGTCGGTCTTCATCAAGTGCACGGCGTCGAGATGCGCCCACACAAGGCGTTTGGCGAGTTCAGGATGCTCCTTGATAAACTTGCGGGTCATGATCATGCCGTTTCGCAGCATGTCCGAATCCAGCTTGGTCTTGTCGATCAGGTCGTTCGGCGCCAGAAGCAGCTTGGCACCCTTCCCGAGCGCGTCGGTGCCGTAGGGCTCGAACGGGAACGCGGCGGCAATGTCGCCGGTAAGCAAAGCAGATGCGACCTCCGGTACCGGAACGAGCGCCAGTTGCACATCTTTTTCGGAGAGCCCGAAACGCGGCAGGATCTGCTTGGTCAGGGTCAGCGCCTGCACGTCGAACTTGGTGACGATGCCGACGCGCTTGCCCTTGACGTCGGCCCACGATTTGACGTTCGGTCCGGCAATCATCATCGCGCAATTGGCGGATGACGCGGCGACGATGACGCTATCGATGCCGGCGGAAAGATAGCGGATCGAGGATGCGTACTGGTTATAACCGACGTCGAAATCACCGATCGACATCTGCTGGTTGGAACGCTGATAATTCCCGCCCATGAACTCGACCTTGACGCCGTACTTATCCCACAGCTTGAGGTGTTCCGCGATGAACGGCTGGATGTGGTCGTATCCCGGGGCCCCGGCAACGACGCGGACCTTGTAATTGTCCTGCTGCGCCGCGGCGCTGCCGGCCAACGCGATGCAGGCGCAGAAGCCGAGTAATACACTCTTCAACGTCATCGTCATGATCCCCTGGCAATATGCATTGACGCTCACCGAGCGAATTACTAAATCCTTGCGAAGCAGCCGCCCGGCTACTCCGCCGCAACGTCCTGTCGCGACGGCGCATGTTCCGTAATCGTCTGCACCACCGGCCATGCTTTGGTCATTGATGCCAGCGCGGCCACCTCATGCGCTGCGATCCGTGACAGCACTTCACCGGCCTTGGCGAGGTCTGCCTCGTAGCGAAGCGTCTTGAACAACTCCGAAGATGCTTGCATTTCCTGTGCCGCAGCAAGCACGTCGGCATTCGCCAGGCCGCGCACGCCCAGTTCTGCGGCGACACGCCGGAGATAGCCGGCAGCGCCTGCCCGGCCAAGCACGCCGTGGTTCGGAATGTTGCCGCGCACGAACAGCGGGATCGTTGCGCCATTGGGCCCATTGGTATCCTTCACCGCGCCGCTGACGACCAGGGCCGCGAAGGCCGCCATGCCAGGCGCGCCGGTCTCGAAGCGCGGGATCTGCCACTGGTTGCCAAACAGCGCATAGGGCTTCGGATACTCCCCGGACAGGATCTTGAGGTTACGCCGGAACGAATGCCGGATCGATTGCGCGATGTCCCAGTGCGGATCACGCTCGGGCTCGACCCAGACCATCAGGTATGGGCCATAGCCGTCATGCAAACTCCACTCGCCGCCGAACGGGTGGTGATGTTCCCAGGGCTCGTAGCCCTTCGGCCCGCGCTGCATCGACTGCTCCCATGCGGCGCGAAACACGTCGATCGGCGCTTCGTAGCGCGAGTGCGGTAAGATATCGTTGGGTTCGAAGATCGTGACCGTGCCACGTTGCAAATCGTAACCGGCGACCACGACGTGGTGACCAAACCCGGTCTTGCCCATCGTCTCATGCTGGAATTTAAGCCGCGGCGACGTCTTGGCGCCATAAGGCAGCATCAGCGAATAATGCAGCCCGACCTGGACCGGAATGCCGCGATCGACCAGACCACAGAGCTTGGTGAAGGCCTCGTCGAAGCCCCCCTCATGGTCCTGCTCCCAGTGCCCGACGTAGCCGAGCGCCTTCGGCGTATATTCCCAGATTTCATGGAAGGCCCCTGCGCCGCCGTTGAACGCAGGCGCGCCCCATACCGGGCTCCAGCGAAACGAAAAGCCGTCGCCCGACGTGCCGTCCGCAAACAGCACGTCGCTCTCGCCGTGCAGCCGGAGCATTCCCAACATGCCGGTGAAATAACAGCGGCCCGAATTGCCGCCTTCGGGATACCCTTTCGGTCCCATCCAGGTCATCGAGTAGTAGGCGTCGCCATAGGACTTCACTTCGGACATCGCGATCTCCTTTCGAGGCGGTTTGGATCAAATCAAGGGATTGGTGGCTTTCTTGCGCAATTCGCGTTCGTCGATACCGAACACACCGGCGAGCCAGTCGGCCATCAGTTCCTGCCCGATGGTCGGGTTGTCGTGCTGGCAGTGGTCGGCACCGGTTTCCTCTTCGGTCACCAGACGCAAGGTCGCATTGACGCCCTTGGCCCTGGCATAATCGTAGACCCGCGAAGCCTGCGCCACGCCGAGCACGTCATGGCCGCCGTGAACGATCAGGTATGGGCATTTCATATTCTCGAGGTGGCCTTCGAGCGTGAACGGCCGGGCCTTTTCCAGCGCCTCCTTCATCGAAGACGCGCCGAACACGGTCTTGATGTGATCAGCAAGGCCATGCGTCTCGGTCGCATTGGCCCACAACTCCGAGATCGACCAGATCGCGCCGTGCGAAATCGCTGCCGCCAGGCGATGTTCGTAGGATCCGGCGCGCGCCGCGTAGAAGCCGCCGAGCGACGAACCGCACACCGCGATGCGCGCCGGGTCGACGTCGTCGCGGGTTAGCAGGTAATCGATGCACTTGCCGATCGGGACTTCGTAGTCGACGCGGGTCGGCAAGCCGTGCCGGCGTAACGTGCCGCCCTGCCCCGGGCCGTCGATCATCAGCACCGAGATGCCGCGCTGCAGGGCGCCGTGCGCCTGCATGAACCACATTTCGTCTTTGATCGAGTCAAGGCCCCCCATGCAGATCAGAGCCGGCTGCTTGCCGGTATCGAACGGCGCACGGACAAAATACGCAAACAGGGTTTTGTCGTTCTCGTAGGGTATCTGCAGGACTTCGCCCGCGGGATTGAGGTTCGAAATGAATTTTCGAGAACACTCCTCCATGTCGGTGAAGGCTTCGATTCGGCGCGGATCGGTGTATTTGAGCCAGAACTCGGTGTGACGATAATAATTGGCCGCGCGCAGCCAGCAATTCATCGCCGTGCGCACATGGCCTTTGCCGAACTCGGAATCACCGCGCTCCTGGTTGAAGTCGGCAATCCGCTTCCACTCGCGGTGCCAGCTCTCCTCGTCGCCCGGGATCATCCGGCTGGCGGCCAGGAAGCACTCCGACACCGCGCCACCGCCCTCCTGCGTCTCGCCGAGGGCGCGCCGGAACTGATAGCTCATCCAGGGAAACTGCGGCCAGTGGTGCCAGCCATAGGGCTGATACACACCGTGCGTTTCGTTGGTGACCTGATCGATGAGGAACTCTTCGGACATCCGCTTCCTTCCCAAGTACGGCTTGCAGCAATGCTCCGCTCCGGGAGCTGATCCGGAAAAGCTAACAGCGTGAAATTTTTAATTCAAGTCATTTGAATTCAGTTCCTTTTTGCTTTCTCATTGAGCAAGCCCGATTACTTTCTGAGCACGTGTGTGCCATGAAGCGCGGCGGGTGTTCGGGGTTGCGATATGATCGCAGTTGTCGTCAAAGTTTCAGTGATGGAACGTAGGCGCTCGCTTGGCTCACGATTTGGATTTTAGATGTTGAAGACGAAGAAGCGGCCCTCCTCGAAGCAGAAGCCGGCCGCCGTGCCCGCTGGAAACAACGAATATCTGGGGGTGCGTCTGCGCCACGGCCGGATGACCAAGGGGTTGCGCCTCAAGGACGTCGCCGAGGCCGCCGATTGTTCGGAAAGCATGATCTCCAAGATCGAGAACGGCCGCGCTGTGCCGTCGCTCAACGCGCTTTACCGGATCGCCGAGGTACTGGAACTGACGGTGGGCCAGCTATTCGAAAAACCGTCCGAGCCCGACGGGCTTCTGTCGAGGGCCGGCGAGCGGCCGATCGTCAAGACGGATCCGCTGCGCAGCGGACCGGGGCTGACGCTGGAGCGTTTGATCCCTTACGACAAGGCCCGCCTGTTGCAGGGCAGCATCCACAACCTCGCCCCCGGCGGCAGCGGCGGAGGGCTGGTGACGCACGAGGGCGAGGAAGTCGCCTATATCATCGAAGGGCAGGTCGAACTGATCATCGGTGACGCCAAGTACCTGCTCAACACCGGTGATTCGATCTGCTATCGCTCCGAGATTCCGCACGGCTACAAGAATTCGAGCGGCAAGCCGGCAAAGTTCATCGTCGTGAACACACCGCCGAGCTTCTGAGGTTGTTTGACATCCATTCAAGTTGCTTGAATACTGATGCCCGATCCCGGGAGCCAAGCCATGCAGAGGCACGACGGTCTAAGTACATGTAAAATCCGTCGCACCGCGAACGGCGGACAGGTCCCGTCAAACTTCCGGCGGGCTGCCTTCGCGAACGACATTTCTGGAACGGGGTCCAACCATATCTCCGCAGGGAGAGCTTTATGATCGGCCGAAGGATGCTGGATGTCAGATGGGCTTGGCTGCTTGCTGTGACATTAGCCTTGCCTTGGGTGAACGGCGCCCGGGCGCAAGCGCAGCACACCCGGCCAATCAAAGTCATCGTTCCCTTTCCTGCGGGAGATCTTGTCGACATCATCGCGCGACTTCTCGCCGACGGTATGGCGAAAAGTCTTGGGCAGCCACTCGTCATCGAGAACCGGCCCGGCGGGTCCGGACTCACCGGACTGCAGGCGACCGCAACTGCCCAGCCGGATGGCCATACCCTGACGGTCGGCCAGCTCGGAAGCATGGTGATCACGCCCATCATGAACAAATGGCAGTTCGACGTGCGAGCAAGTCTCGAACCGGTGGCGCTTACCTATGTGAATTACATTGCGATACTCACGACGCCTGCCCTTCCGGTTACCTCCCTGCGAGGACTTATCGACTACTCCAGGGCAAATCCTGGAACCGTGAAGATTGCAACGGTCGGGCTTGGTAGCTTCCCGCATCTGATGTTCGAGATGCTGCGCAAGCAAGCGGGGCTCGACTACGTTCACGTCCCCTACAGGGGCGGCGTGCAGATCGTTCCCGACTTGGTCTCCGGACGGATCGAGGCCGGCTCGCTCAGCTTTGCCAACAGCCTGAGCTATACCACCGACGGTTCGTTGCGGGCACTTGCCGTCAGCGCCCGGACCCGCAACCCGGCGGCGCCGGATATGCCGACCATCAGCGAAACCGTTCCCGACTTCACGATGCTGGGCTGGTTCGGCTTCTTCGCGCCGAAGGGAACTCCGCCTGCCATGATCGAACGCATCAATGCCGCAGTGAACCGCGCCATTGCGGATCCGGACACGCAGAAGCACGTCAAGAGTCTGCATATCGACCCTTCTCCCGGCACGCCCGCAGATCTCGGCCGCCTCTGGCAAAGCGACTACAGCCGATTTACCGGCCTGATCAACGAACTCGGTATCGCCGCTCAATAGTCCGGCTTTGCCAAGCCGAAAGCCGACGCATCTCGACGAGGAAACGCAATGGCCGAAACCAGCAGGCAATCGACGATCGCGAGTGTTGATGTAGCAACGAACGGCGTCATGGAAGGTGGTGGAACGGTTCCCTTCCGCATGCCGGCCGGAGCGCTCACCTACCTCGACCGGAAACAGTATATATCCAATATGGAGGTCATCGCGCATTACCCCGAGATCGACATCATGATCTTCGGAGACGAGCACTCGTGCCTATGGGCGAAAAACAAGCGACGCCTGATTGCCTTCAAGGGCGGATGGGTCGATGTGACTGAACCTTTGAAGGCACAGGTGCTCGCAGACACGACGTCAGGTGTGTTCGCCAGCTGCGTTTATAACAAGACGCTTCGAAAATGGATACGCGTGGTCGCGCATCAAATGCCGCTGACGCCGGGCACCCCGCAGTATCCGCGAGGGAAATATCATCTTGAGTATGCCAAGAAGGCACTGAGCGATCCCGGCTTCCGCGGCATCAAGACGTACGATGTCACCAACCCGGAAAAGCCCGAACTGCTGAGCGAGTTCAATACCGGCGCCTCCGGCCACGGCGTGCATTTACCGTTCTACGACGGCGGTCAATACGCCTACCTAGCCTGCGGCTGGGACGACCAGCTCCGTATGGAGAGCACCGAGCGCGTTTACAGCAACGGCCTGATGATCGTTGACATG
Source organism: Tardiphaga sp. vice154 (assembly GCF_007018645.1). Classification (NCBI taxonomy): domain Bacteria; kingdom Pseudomonadati; phylum Pseudomonadota; class Alphaproteobacteria; order Hyphomicrobiales; family Nitrobacteraceae; genus Tardiphaga; species Tardiphaga sp. vice154. The sequence goes on along the minus strand of NZ_CP041399.1, from coordinate 1,577,128 downwards.
ACCGATCCTGCCAACGTCAAGGAGGTGTCGCGATGGTGGGTACCGGGCCAGCGGCTCGACGAGGAGGAATTGTATCGCACGACCTACCCGTTTGCCGGCGATCAATCCTCGTGGACCAGCACCCGGACTCCTTGCATCGTCCCGGTCCGCGTCGAAGACGGCGGCACGGTCGGCTATGGCGGCTGGGGCCATTTCGGGTTGTACGTGCACGACCTGAGCGACATCCGGAATCCGAAAGTCTACGGCAAGGTCTCCCACCCGCTCGAGGCGATCGGCGGCATTCCCTTTCACCACGTCGTTCCTGTCAACGCCGAGCCTGCCCGGTTTCCGCAGTTGCAGAACCTCGTAATCGGCATCCCGGAGTCGCTCGAAGCCGATGCGCGCGAACCCTGGCACACGAGCTACGTGATCGACGTCAAAGACCCGGCGCGTCCCCGCATCATCGGCCTGTTTCCCCGGCCGATGCCGCACCCGGACGCGCCCTACAAGGATTTCGCGATGGCGCGAGGCCGCTTCAGCTCGCGCGTGATGCAACACTGGATCGCGCCAGGAAAGGCACGTCCGGACGTCGTCGCCTTGTCGTATCTGAACGCGGGCATCCGCCTCTTCGACATATCGGACCCCACCGAACCGAAGGAAGTCGCCTACTTCGTCCCGCCGCGCGACGGCGAGATCGACGATTACATGAGCTGGCGCCGCGGGACGACCGAAGCTGTCTTCATCGAGTGGGACCGCAACCTGATCTGGGTCTCGACCCATGCAGGGCTCTATTGCCTGTCGGCTCCCTTTCTCGGTCCGCCCAAGCTGGAGGCGATGGCGGTTACCGAATGGTCGGTGCCGCATGTGAACGCGGGATGTGAAGACTAAGGTCGAGTGGCTCAAGCTGCATCATCGTCGTCTGCACCATGACAGACGTCGAGGGCGAATTCTGCTACGCAATCAGCGGCAAGACGGCCTGTCGCCTTGCCGAGGTTGCAGGGCGAACCGCGTTTCGGCCGGAACCCTTTCGATCGAGATTTCGGCACTTGGAGTGGAATAGCAGATGCGTGCAGCCTTCTATCGAAGCCAGGGACGCGCGAGCGACGTCCTCGAACTTGGCGAACTCGAGACCCCCGTGCCGGGGCCCGGAGAAGTCCGCGTCAGGCTGATGACGAGCGGCGTCAACCCGTCCGACTGGAAAGCGCGAATTGGCGGGTTCCGCCCCATGCCGGCATCGCTCGTGGTGCCTCATAGCGACGGAGCCGGCATCATTGATGCCGTCGGTGACGGCGTCGCGCCGAGTCGGATCGGCGAGCGCGTCTGGATTTGGAACGGCCAGTGGAAGCGGGCCTTCGGGACGGCCGCTGAATACATATCCCTGCCCTCCGAGCAGGCCGTGCTCCTGCCGGACAACATCGGCTTCGACATCGGCGCCTGCCTCGGAATTCCGCTCTTCACCGCCATCCATGCCGTTCATCTGGCAGATCCACGTCCTGGCGACACGATTCTGATCGCCGGCGGCGCCGGATCGGTGGGACATTACGCGATCCAGCTGGCGAAGCGGCGTGGCGCGCGCGTGATGACGACCGTCAGTGGCGACAAGAAGGCCGCGCATGCTTTGTCTGCCGGCGCAGACGAGGTGATCAATTATCTCACGGAGGACGTCGCTCGGAAGGTGCGGCAACTGGCGCCGTCCGGTGTCGATTCCATCATCGAAATGGATTTGTCGCGGAACGCCGTGTACTATCCCGACATACTGAAGCCACATGCCACCTGCGCCGTCTACGGCATGTCAGCTCAGCAGAGCACGCTTCCCAGCCTTGCGTTGATGAGTTTGAACATCCGCCTTTCGTTTGCCTTTATCTATGAGTTGACCGTATCCGACCGGGCCAGTGGGCTTGCCGAGATCGGTCGGCTGCTCACCGAGAACAGCCTCGTTCACACCGTCGCTTACCAAATGCCCCTGGATCGAATTGTCGAGGCGCACGAGATGGTCGAGGGCGGCACCTTGCTGGGCAACCTGGTTCTCAATATCGCTTGACGGGTTTGCGGATGACGCGGGCCATCGTCACCCGTCGCGGACGCCCGATAAATCGAGCGCGATGCGTTCTTGGACGCCGTCAGTTAGGCCGGAGTCCGACCTCATCCATCAGTTTTTTCTGATAGTCGAAGTCCTGCTTGATATAGGCAGCAAACTCGTCGGGGGATGAGCCAACCACGTAAAGACCATTCTCTTCGATCAGCTTCCTGACTTCAGGCGTCTCGAGCGCTCTCATTGTTTCCCGGTAGATACGCTCGACCCGGTCGGTCGGGACGCCGGCCGGGAACAGAATGCCGAAATATCCCGTCAGATTGTAGTCCTTCATGCCCGCTTCCGCCATGGTCGGCGTATCGGGAAGCGCCGGCGACCGGCGGTCGCCAGTGATGGCCAGCGCCTTGATCTGCTTCTGCCCTACCATCGGAACAGCCGTGAACAGCGAGTTGAAGGTCATGCTGACGGTGCCGGTCATGACGTCGGAAAGCATGGCGGGCGTGTTGTAGGGTACCGCCGTGAGGTCGAGCCCGGTTCGCAACTCGAACAGCCGGCCCGCGATATGGGTCAGGTTGCCGGCGCCGGACGTCGCATAGGAGAGCGGCTTTGCCGCCTTCTTCGCATCAGAGACGAGTTCCGCCACCGAATTCGCCGGCAGGTTAGTGAGCAGAGCCAGTCCATAGGAACCGGCCAGTTGCGTGATCGGCTTGAACTCCTTGAAGACATCGTATGGCGGTTTGCTCGCGACCTGCGGATTCGCAGTGAAGGAGCCGGTCGTGAGCAGGATCGTGTAGCCGTCCGGCGGAGATTTTGCGACGGCTTGCGTGGCAATGATGCCATTGGCACCGGGCCGCGCCTCGACGATCACCGGCTGGCGCAGATACTCGCTGAGCTTCTGCGCCAGGCCACGGGCGAGGACGTCGGTCGAGCCTCCGGCGGCAAAAGGCTGCACGATTTTGAGCGAACGGTCAGGATAATCTTCGGCCGAGGCCGCCGATGCGCCCACGGTCAACGACGCACAGATCGTCAACAGGGTTCGAGACAAGCAGTTGCGATAGCGCGCGCCGAAAAAAACCATGATCGTTCTCCACTGGCTGGCCGTCGTAGGCGGGTTCGCTGACTTTCGCGTGCGGGCGCGAGCATCCGGCGCTTCGGTCAACTGACTGCTGCGCGGCGTCACGATGCGCTCGGAATCAGTGGCATCAGCAAATACGACGCCTGGTCGCCGCCGGTGCAGATCGTATTCGTGCTGGCCACGCCGGCAGGCCGGTCGACGGGGTGGTTATGCAGCAGTCGCCCGGGCGTTCCGGGAAATTCGAAATCTTTCCCCATCAGTGTCAGGGCAAGGCGATATCCTTTGGGGAAGACGATGCAGGTCGGCCAGAGTTCAACGTCGACCTCGTAGATCCGGCGGGGATCGAGCTTCTGAATTTCGTCATGGGCATGAAACGCCCGATAAGGGAGCGTGCGTTTGGGATCGAGTTTACGATGCGACGCACGCAGCCAGCCGCGGGTTACGGGAGTTGGCTCATGGGCGCCCGTGAAAACAACTTCCTGACTCCGCGGATCAAAGATGCGGATGGTGGCAAAAATGTCCATGTCATCGGTGGACGACGATAGGAAAAGGTGCGCGGTGACGAAACCGGTGAACTCGGTCTCTTCAGCAAAAGGCGGCGACAGCAGCGTGACGCCCTCGCCCCACGCTTCGTACTCCAGCGCGCTTGCGTGATCGGGTTTCACCGTCGACACTGCGGAAGACTGTGCATCGAGGTAAAACCTCGTCCACTGCGTTCGCGCGAGCGGAAATTCGTTCTCCATGCGGAACGCCGCGGTGTTCGGTCCGCGAATGGTGCTCTCGGGCCGACGGATTGCGAGTTGCACGCGCGGCTCCTGATCCCAGCCGTTATTCTCGCCCTTGAGAAAACGATTGAAGAAACGGCGCTGGATTGCAACGTATTCCGGCAGATAGAAGCTGTCCCAATGGGTGCCGATGTGCATCGACAGCCACTTGTCCGTCGAGGCGACGTTCAAGAAGCCTTCGACATTGCCGCGCATGTGAACGCCGGGGCCACCCCAGTTGCCCGCGGACAGCACCGGGATCGAGATCCGGCTGAGATCGGGCGTGCGTTCCTGATACCAGGCGTCATCCAATCTGTGGCGCAGCAGGTCCGCCGGATAATCGGTCCGGTTGGCCTCGAGCTGGTCAGGGCGCAGCGCGGGTCCGGTGCTTGGCTGGTTGGTGTCGCGGTCGAAATAGGTGGTGTCGCCGTTGCCGTGCTGGTTGACCAGCACCTGGCGCGGCCACCAGGCCGAGGTAAAAGCATTGGCATAGATGCCGCCGTGATGGCTGCCGTCGCGGTAGTAGTCCACGTAGCCTTCCCAGGGCATTATGGCGACGAGATGCGGCGGTTTCAGCGCGGCGACGGCCCACTGCGTGAAGGCGTAATAGGAAATTCCGGCAAGGCCCACCTTGCCGTTCGACCAGGGTTGCGTTCCCGCCCATTCGATCGAACAGCAGTAGTCCTGGATCTCGCGCGGCGAGCGGGGATCGAGATAGCCCGGCGATTTGCCGGTACCGCGCGCATCGACCTGAACGACCACGTAGCCGAACGGCACCCAGCGTTCGGGATCGACGGTCTCCCAGCGCAGATAGCGTCCCGTCGAACCGTTTTCGCAAAGGTCGGGATAGATCGCGAGCAGCTTGCCCCATTGCACGGAAAAGGCGTCCTCGAAATGGGCGTCCTTTCCGTAGACGCCCTGCGCCATGATCACAGGATAGCGACCTTCGGCCTTAGGACGGAACACGTTGCCGCGAAGGTGCAGGCCGTCGTCCATCTCGATGAGGACGTCCTTCTCGAAAATCATCCCAATGCCTTCGCCCATTTGCGTCCCCGCTTCCTCGTCACTTGTTTCCGAATTCGCTCGTAAGTGTCTTTCAGGATTCCTGCTTCGGCGGAACGATTGGAAGCAGCACATACGGCGCGTGCCGGCCGCCGATATGCAGCGTGGTCTTGCCGCCGAAGATGTCACTAGGACGATCCTCCGGATCGTCGTGGACGAACGGGCCGCAGCCCTTCATCGGGTTCTTCATGTTCGACAGCGTCGCCGCCGGTCCGGCGTATTCGTAGTCGGTGCCGCGGACGGTCAGCCCATAGCTGTAGCCGGCGGGGATCACGATCGATGTCGGCCAGATTTCGATGTCGAGTTCATAGATGTCGCCCGGCACCAGCGGTTGCGCGCTGGCATGGGCATGCCACGGCCGGTACGGCAGGGACCGGACAGGATCGAGTTCGCGGTGCGAGGCGCGGAGCCAGCCCTGCGCCACCGGCGTATGAGGGTCCAGAGCGCCCTGGAACACGACCTCGTCGCCCGCCCGGTCAAACACCCGAAAGATCAGGAACACGTCCGCGTCCACGGTGGACGACGACACGTACAGCTTTGCGGCGAGCGGACCGGTTATCTCGAGCGATTCCTTGAGCGGCGGCGCGCGGAAGGTCACACCCTCGCCGGTCGCGTCGAACGTCACCTGCGCCGCGCCACCTTGCGGAGCCTCAGCGACCAGCGTCTCGCCGTGCAGATAGGCCCTGCTCCAGTTGGTACGGGCGATCGGCCACTCGCCTTCATGGCGGAGCACAAATTTCTCGCCGGGATAGCGGATCTGCAGTTGCACGGGGGGCTGCTTTTCCCACCCGTTCTGTTTTCCCTTGAGGAAGCGATCGAAGAAACGCTTCTGCAGATCAACGCCGTAATCGGTGTAGAACAGTGCCCAGTGCGAGCCGCCATGCATCTCGAGCCATTTCTGCTCCGAGGCTGCATGGACGAAGCCCTCGATATTGCCGCGCAGATGCAGGCCCTGACCGCCCCAATTGCCGCAGGACAGCAGCGGCACCTTGACCTTTGCCCAGTCGGCGGAGCGCACCCGATAGAAGTCGCCGTCGAACGCGTTATCGATGATCTCCGGCCACAGCTTCGAGCGGTTGTGCTCCATCTCCTGCTCGGACAGCGTCGACGGACCGCAGACGGTGTCGCCGGTCAACGGCGAGCGCGGACCGTTGTCGCCGCGTCCGTGCTGCACCGATTTGACCTGCATTTCCTGCCAGTTCTTCTGGAAGGTGCAGGCGATGCCGCCGTGATGCGTGGCGTCGCGGTAGCGGTCGGCATAGCCTTCCCAGACGCAGATCGCAGCAAGATGCGGCGGGGCCAGGCCGGCCACGCGCCATTGATTGGTGGCGTAATAGGAAATGCCATTGAGGCCGACCTTACCGTTCGACCACGGCTGCGCGCCTGCCCATTCGATGCAATCGTAGAAGTCCTGGGTCTCGCGCCGCGAATGATGGTCCAGATAGCCCGGCGACCGGCCGGCACCGCGACTGTCGACGCGCACCACCGCGTAACCATCGGGCACCCACTTCTCGGGATCGACCACTTCCCAATTGGCGTACTTGCTGGAGGTCCCCGCCACGGCGTCCGGGTGCTCGCACGCCATGATGTCCCAGGCCGTCTTGTAGCCGGTCTGGAACGGCAGGCCCTTGCCGTAAGGGCCGTAACTGATGATGACAGGATAATTGCCGGCCTCGACGGGCCGGAAGATGTCGGCCCGCAACACCACACCGTCATCCATCGCAATCGGAACGTCGATCTCGATGAGCATGTTGTCCTGCGTCAGCCGAACGCCGGCATCGCCCTTGTCCATTCGTCTTCTCCCCTGCGCGGTTCTTCTATGGAGAACCTTCGCGCCACTTCGATCGCCGTCGTCTCAGCTCTGTGTCTGCGGGATTACCGGCAACAGAACGAAGGGTGCGTTGTCCGGTGCGAAATGCAACGTGTTCTCGCCGCCGAAGACCTCGGCCGGGCGATCTTCGGGATCGTCATGCACGAACGGCCCGCAGCCGGTCATCGGCCGCTTCATGTTCGACAGGCTCGTCGCCGCGCCCGCCCAGACATAATCCTTGCCTCGCACGCAGAGGCCGAAGCGGTAACCGCGCGGGATCACGATACAGGTCGGCCAGATCTCCACGTCGAGTTCGGTGCTGACGCCGGGCGTCAGCGGTTGAAGCTCATCGTGGGCGTGGTAGGGACGATAGGGCTTGCTGCGCGACGAATCGAGCTTGCGATGCGACGCGCGCAGCCAGCCCTGCCCGATCGGCGTATGTGGATCGAGCGCTCCGTAGAACACGACTTCCGTGCCCTCGGGATCGAACACCTGCAGCACCAGGAACACGTCGGCGTCCGCGGTTGCCGAACTGAGGAACAGCTTTGCGGCGGACGGGCCGGTGATTTCCATCTCCTGCTCGAGCGGTGCGGACATGAAAGTGAGACCGTCGCCCATCGCGTCATAGGCGAGCGTCGTGCTGGATGTGGGGACGTCGGTGGTCAGCGCGCGTGTGTCCGGATCGAAGTAGAACTTCGTCCACTGCGTGCGCGCGAGCGGCCACTCGTTTTCCGCGCGCACCGGAAACTTGGTCAGGCCCGGCCGCCGGATCTGCAACTGCACCTTCGGCTGCTGCTCCCAGCCGGTCGCCTCGCCCTTCAGGAAATGACCGAAAAAGCACTTCTGCAGCGCCAACCCGTAATCGGTATAAAATTCGGCCCAGTGCGCGCCGCCATGCATCTCGAGCCACTTCTGCGTCGACGCCGCGTTGACGAAACCTTCGACGTTGCCGCGCAAATGCAGACCCTGGCCGCCCCAGTTGCCGGCGCTGAGCAAGGGCACCTCGATCTTCGCCATATCGCCGGCCTGCGACCAGTAATAATCTCCATCAAGATGATGGGTCAGCAATTCGCGCGGCATATCGGCGCGGTTAGCGGCCAGAACTTCCTCGGACAGCGTCTCCGGCCCGCAGACGAGTTCGCCAGTAACGACACTGCGCGCGCCTCGCTCGCCGACGCCGTGCTGCACGGTTTTCACCTGCATGTCCTGCCAGTTCTTGCGGAACACTGAGAGGATGCCGCCGTGATGCGTTGCATCGCGGTAGTTGTCTGCAAAGCCTTCCCAGATGCACAAGGCAGCCAGATGCTTCGGCCGCAACGAGGCGACCCGCCACTGGTTAGCGGCATAGTAGGAGATGCCGTTGAGGCCTACCTTGCCGCTGCACCACGGCTGCGACCCGATCCACTCGATACACGCCGCAAAATCCCGGGTTTCCTGCGGGCCATGCACCGCGAGAAACCCTTCCGACCGTCCGGCGCCGCGGCTGTCGATACGTACGCAGGCGTAGCCATCCGGGACCCACTTCTCGGGATCCGGAACTTCCCAGTTCTGGTATCTGTTCGACGTGCCCTCGAGCGCGTCGTTATAGTCGCGCTCCATGATTTCCCAGGCCGTCTTGTAGCCCTGCTGAAACGCCAGACCTTTGCCGTATGGACCGTAGGTGACGAGCGCGGGGCATGGCGTATCATTCAGCGGGCGGAAGATGTCGGCACGCAGGACGACGCCGTCTTCCATCGTGATCGGAACATCCCAATCGATCCGCATGCCGTCGCGGATCTCATTTTTGTTGGACATCGTGGCCCCAGTAATTTGTGAGGAAATCTTACTGCGCGACGTACAGCGGTCGCGGCGTGGTGCCGCAGGTTCGCCCGACTGACGACAGCCAAACGCTACAAGGCCACTTGATCATCTTCAAATATCATTATTAGATGCAGCCGATACAAAAACGGTATCGGCGGGACCAACTCGCCACGCAGGGGAAATGCTCGCGTGAACAGTAAGCAGCTCGAATATTTTTCGAAGATTGCCGAACTCGGCAGCTATCGTCGCGCCTCCGATTGCCTGCGGATCGCCCAGCCGGCGCTGACCCGCCAAATCAAGATGCTGGAGACCGAACTCGGCGTGGAGTTATTCCATCGGCACAGCGACGGAATCACGCCGACTGCGGCCGGAGCCCTGCTGCTAGAACGCGCGCGCTTCATTCTTCGGCAGACCGAACAGGCCCGCGCCGACGTGATGGCGGAGGGAACGATCCCACGCGGCACAGTCGCCTTCGGCGCACCGCCGTCGATTGCCAGCGTGCTGTTCTGCCGGTTGTCGAAACTCTATCTTTCGCTTTATCCCGACGTGCGGCTACGCTTCTACGAAGGCGTCGGCCATCTTGCCGACTGGCTCAACAGCAACGAGATCGACCTTGCCGTCCTTCCGAACGGGCGCCTGGCAGATGTGCGCAACTTCGACCTGCACAGCTTCGTTGGCGAAGCGGTCTATCTTGTCGGCCCGCCGGGCGAGTTCGCCGAGGGATCAAGCTGCAGCGTGGAGGACGTGGTCAGACGGCCGCTGGTGCTGACCACGCCGCCGAGTACGGTGCGCGGCTGGCTCGACAATTTCGTCGACCAGCACGGCGGACAGCTCAGGATCGTGGCCGAGACGGAAAGCATGCGGCTGCAGCACAGCTTCGTTCAGGCCGGACTCGGCTATGCGTTGCTTCCCTACAGTGCGGTATCGCCGAGCCATGTGACGAATACGGTTTCGCTGTGCCAGGTCGACGGGTGGAGTCTCACCCGCGTTCTGGCATGGCGAAACGATCGGCCGCTCACGCCGGCGGTACGCTGCATGATAGACCTGACCGAGCAGGAGATGCGCAAGCTGCTGGCGTCGGGCGCGTTCGGCGCCGACCATCACGTCCGGCGCGCGTCGTGACGAACGCCGTCAGGTGGTGCGGAAGTCCTCCGCCCGCCACAGGCCCGCAGCCAGGCCGCGCAGATACAGGTGGTTGGCATAAGCGACATCCTCGAAGGCGATGCCGAGTGATTTGAAGACGGTGACGTCATCGGCGGAGCGGCGTGTCCAGCAAACCGGGCTGCTCAGCAGGTCGCCAAGCTCGACCACATCATTCCAGGACATCTCGCCGGCTGCATGCAGATCCATCAGTTCGGCAGCCTCAACGCGGGCTTGCGCGCGATCGTCGGTCACCAGGACGGCCGCCCGCTTGAGCGTCGCCGGATCGATCTCGCGACGATCGGACGTGTTGGCGCCGGCCGCGTTCACGTGAGCACCCGGCTTCAGCCACGATGCCGCGATCACCGGCGTCGAGGAACGAGTGATCGTGCCGACAACGTCTGCATCTTCCACGGCGGCGCGTGCATCGGAGGCAACGACCACGTCGATCTGCAACAGTCGCCGAAGACGTTCGGCGAAGGCGGCAGCACGCGCCGGATCGCGGCCACTGACGTTGACCCTTTTGATCGGCCGCACGGCGCAGACGGCTTCCGCCTGCGCCGTCGCCTGACGTCCTGTCCCGATCAGTGCAAGCGTGGAAGCGTTCGGGCGCGCAAGGAGTTTTGTCGCGAGTCCACTGGCGGCGCCGGTGCGAACCTGGCTGAACAGCGAGGATTCCATCAGGACGAGCAGGCGGCCGTCCGCCACGGAATGCAGCGCGATGTGGAAGCGCACCGATGCCGCCGCGGCGAAATACGACTTGTAGCCGTACACCCCCGCAGGCCCGTCGACTGCGCCCATCAGATTGAGCACGCCGTGCGGCGGCCGCGCGCGGGACCGGACCATGTTGACGACCCCCGGATCGCGCCAGCGTTTGAACGCCTGTTCCAGACAATCGACGGCGTCGGCCATGTCGATCAATGGCGCGATGGCAGCCTCGTCGAGAAACAGCGGCATTGTCATCAACTGCTCAGCGTCTTGACCAGCGCCAGCACCTTGTCGCGGTCGAAATTGTTGACGTCGTCGAGGATGTCGGCGGTGAAGATCGGATCGACGCTGGGGACCGTGCCTTCGAGTCCGAGAAACTTGAGTTGGGCTCGCCACTCGTCGGCATTCATCGCGCCGAAGCGTTTGTCGGCCTGCCACGGCGCCGGCATCCACTTTTCGCGGCGGCTGTTCACCACCACACGTGCCTCGGCCATCGCTTCCTGGTCGGTCTTACCCTTGGGCTTGGTCTCCGGATAGAGGTCCCAGTGCAGCTTGATGGCCAGATCGGTGTCGGCATAAGCGAACACCGTCGACTTCGCCATGGCGCGAAAGAAGCGAACATAGACGTCACGATTCTTCTTGAAGTCCGAGCGGCGGACGCAATAGGCCTGCCCGAACAACTGCTGCATTCCCGGCGAGTTCGGCAGATAACGGAGCTTGAAGCCCGCGGTCTCCATGCGCGCGAAACCGCCGTCCCAGAACGCCATGGCGTCGACGCGACCGCGATACAGCGCATCGCCGGCCGGGCCGCCCTGATCGACCGAGATCCACTCGACGTCCTTGTCGGGGTCGATGCCGATTTCCTTCAGCATGCCGACGGCGCCGAAATAGCCGGTATCGCCCTTGTTGCGGATACCGATATTCTTGCCCTTGAGGTCCTGCAGAGATTTGATCGCACTGTCCGGCTTGACGGCAACGCCCCAATGCGGCGAACGCAGCCAAGCATAGACGTAGACCACGTCCACATTGGGATTTTTGGCAAAGACCGGAAGATAGGCGATCGGAGCGAGCGACGAGGTCTCCACATGGCCAGCGATGATCGCCTGCATGGTCTGGCCCGAGCCGCTCATGTTGATGATGTCGAGCGCGCAGCCTTCCTGTTTGTAATAGTCGATCTTGGGGTGCTGGCCCATCGTCATGAAGATGAGCTGGGGGTCGACGATTCCGGCGGCATTGCCGAGGCGGATGGTCGGCAGACTCTGACCGCGGCTCTGATGAACCGACAACATGGTAACACCGACCGAAGCCAGTGAAGCGGTAAAAGCACGTCTCGTCAGCATGGAATCCTCCGGCAGCTTTTGTGTTTCTTCTAGGATGCGCTTCGCGATCTGAAAAAATCCATGGGCGCCTTCTGCAGCGACCGCGCTCCGTCGCCGTCGACGCAAACGAGATTGCCGACCTGGACGCCGCAGGTCTCGTCACCTGAGACGATATGCGGCTGGATGACGAACAGCATGCCTTCCTCGACGGTGAACGGCAGGCACTCGCGCTTGATCATGGCGCAGGACAGATCAGCGCGCGGCGGCTCAATGGTGATACCCCAGCCGTGGATCAGGACGTCGAGCGTCTTGTAGCCCTGTCGCTCAACGAAGCGCGCCGCGTCCAGAATGTCGCGTTCCGATGCTCCCGGCTTCAAAGCCTCGAATATGCGCTGATAGCACTCGACGGCGGTGTCATGCAGGCGCTGGAAGGCGGCAGTCGGGGCCGCGTTCACGGTATAGGCGCGCTGCACCTGCCCGGCATATCCCCAATGGCCGACGCTGATCTCGGTCAGGAGAACATCGCCGGCGCGGGTCCGGCGCGTCGAGGGGTACTGCCAGGGAAAGATCAGCTCGGGCGCCGTCATCGGCGTTGCGCCGAGAAAATGAAACATCAGCGAGCCGCCATCGTCGAGGAACGATTCCTGGATGCGCGCCGAGAGCTCGAACTCCGGCATGTCCTCGCGCAGGCTGCCGTCAATGGCCATTACTGCTCGATCGGTATACTCCGCACCTTTCTCGAACCAGCCGATCTCCTCCGCGCTCTTGATCCGCCGCGCCTCCTGCATGACGTCCAGCGCGTCGACGAAGAGGGCGTTCGGCATCGCAGCCGTCAGATCGCGTTGATGCTCGAATGCCATCGACGCTCGTCCAACGTTACGGACGCCGGCTAGGCCAATCGTACCGCTCCCGAGACCAAGTTCAGTCAGGCGCTCGCCCATCGTCTTGCCGGGCGTATAGACGCCGTGGATCTCCGTCGCGACCGAGGCCCGCCGCGCCGTGTGCAGGTACAGCGGATTGGAAATCACCAGGATGGGATCCTGCTCCAGCGTGATTACCGCATAAGCGGCATAGGGATCGAGCCAATTGGTCAGCCATTGTACGTTGGCGTGGTTCGAAAACCGGAACGCCGAGTCGCCCGCGGCGATCACTGCATCGATGCCGCGCTTCGCCATCTCCGCTCGCACCGCCGCATAGCGACGGCGGTACTCGGCGTCGCTGAAGCGCGGAAAGATCGCGTCGGCGGTCATGTTCAGGTGCCCGGCCTGAGCACGTCGGTGACCCAGTCCCACATGGAGTAGACGCCCAGCGAGAGATCATCGACCTGGCAATGATGGTGGCCGCCCTCCTCGGCTTTGAACACCATCATGGTCTTGTTTTCCGACCCCACGGCGTCGAAGCATTTCTGAGCCAGCTCGAGCGGGATTTGCTGGTCGTGCGCACCGTGCAGCATCAGGAATGGGCACCGCATCTTCTGAACGATGCCGTCGAGCTTGAAGCCTTCCAGCTTCTGCATCGCCTCGTCGCGCGTCTGCGTGCCCATCACCCAGGCGAGATGCTCCGGCGGCACCGACAGCGACGGCAGCTTGCCGGAGTCGAGCAGTTCGAACCGGCGCTTCCAGGTGTCGTGATAATCCCACTGCGCGCCCCAGGCGATGCACGCGGCGTAGCGCGGTTCCAGCGAGGCTGCGCGCGGCGCGTAATAGCCACCCAGGCTGATCGCCATCACGCCGATCCGCTTGGCATCGAATTCCGGCCGGGCGGCCAGATACTCGTAGGCCGCCGTCCCGTAACGTTCGGTTTCGGCAATCAGCGGCAGGTCACGGAAACGCACGCTCTCGCCGTTGCCGGGGCCATCGACGATCAGACAGCCGACGCCTTGCGCCGCGAGATCGGCAACGCCGAAGAAATACTGCAACTCCTTGGTGACGTCGAAGCCGTCGAAGAACACCATCGCCGGTGCCGGCTTGCCCCGGGCCACGTCCTGATCCGGATGAACCAGGATCGCGGGCAGCGACTTGCCTTCATAGGGCACCTCGACGAATTCGATCCGTGGACGCGTCATCATGCCGGCCGCGTCGCGAAAAGCCTGCACCGATCGATGATAAATCTTGGAGCCGCGCTCCGACTTCGGATGCAGGAAACGCTCGCCGGTCTGGTAATAATGGCTGGCACGCAGCAGGCAAGAGATGGCTGTGACGGTCTTTCCGCGCGCCATGGCCGCCCGGCCGCGCGCCTCGACCTTCTCGCCCATCCTGGTCCATTCGTCGAACCAGGCCTGGTCGTCGCCAACCTTGTCGCGCAGGGCCGTGCCGACGCGATGGACTTCGTTGATCTCCGCGCCACCCCATGGCGCGCCACCGAGACAGAGCAACAGCCCGGTCGACCACCGATAACTCTCGGGAAAGAACAGAAAGGCCGGATCGTTTTGCAGCATGGACATTCCCTAGATTGTTTTCTTGTTGATTTTCCCGACGTCACGCGCCCGGCGTGACGTCCGTGGCTTCGGTCTCCGACCAGAACAGCACGCGCTTCTGGATCGCGCGCAGACCGGCATGCATGCCGATGCCGATCAGCGACAGAATGATGAAAACCGAGAAGGTACCCGACATGTCCATCTGCGCCGTCATCGACAGGATCAGCGTGCCCAAGCCCTGCTGAGCCCCGACGAACTCGCCGACCACGGCGCCGACGATGGAAAACACCGATGCCATCTCCAGGCCGGCGAAAATAAACGGAAGCGCGGACGGCACGCGAACTTTCCAGAAAATCATCCATGAGCCGGCGCCGAGGGCCCTCATCAGCTCAAGCCGCTCGCGGTCGACGGCGCGGAAACCGGCGAGGCTAGTGACCAGTAGCGGAAAGAAAGTCAGCAGGGCGATGATCACAACCTTCGACGTCACGCCAAAGCCGAACCACATCACCACAATCGGCGCCAAGGCGATCTTTGGCAGGCTTTGGATCGCGATCAGATAAACGCGCAGCGTCGCCTCGAGCAACCGGAACTGGCTGATGATGGTGCCAAGCAACAGCCCGGCGCCGCTGCCGAAGAAGAACCCGAGCAGCACCTGCGTCAGCGTCACCCGTGCGTGCAGCCAATATCCGCCGCGATCGTTCAGGCCATAATTCAGGCCCCGCACCAGCGCGGTCCAGATCTGGCTTGGCGGCGGCAGAATGTAGCTCGGCACGTCGAAGGCATTGACGCTCCACTCCCAGCCAAGCAGCAGCAGCACCAGTGATACCGGCGCAATGATTAATTCGGGGCGCTGGGCGGCCATCATCTTCGCGCGGGAGACGAGCCTGACCGGGGTGACGACGTGGGTCGGCAAGTCGGTGGCGGTCATGAGAGTCCTCCCGTCGTGGCGGACAGATCGACACCGCCTTCAAGGCCGTAAAGCAGTTGGCGGATGTCGCCGCAGATCCGGCCGAATTCCGGATCGCTGAGAACGGCCATGGCGCGAGGCCGTGGAATGTGGACATCGATGATCCGCGCGATGCGGCCTGGACGCGCGCTCAGCACGAGCACGCGATCGGCGAGGAAGACGGCCTCCGCAATCGAATGCGTGATGAGCACGACGGTCTTGCGACTCTCGCCCCAGATTCGCTGCAGTTCGAGATTCATCTGCTCGCGCGTCATCGCGTCGAGTGCGCCGAATGGTTCGTCCATCAACAGGGTGCGTGGATCGTTCAGCAGCGCTCGACTAATGGCGGCGCGCTGCTGCATGCCGCCCGACAGTTCCTTGGGATATTTATTCTCGAATTCGGCTAGGCCGACCATTTCCAGCAGCATCTTCGCCCGCACGCGCGCGGCCGTCATGTCCATCCCCTGCACTTCCGCCGGCAGCATGACGTTCTGGATTACACTGCGCCACGGAAACAGGATGGGGTTCTGGAACATGACGCCGATATCGCGGCGAGGCGATGTGACCGGCGAGCCGTCGATTTCGACCGCACCTGACGTCGCCGGTTGCAGTCCGGCCATGATCTTCAACAGCGTGCTCTTGCCGCAGCCGGACGGCCCTACGATGGTGATGAACTCACCCTCGGCAACGTCCATCGAGATATCGCTAAGCGCCGTGATCCGTTCGTTCGCGACCGTAGTGAATACCTTGTCGACATGATCGATGCGGATCATCGGACGGGCCGAAGGCTTGGTCCCGGTCGTCGGCATGGTGGATCCTTTGGCTCGCAAATGAAGGGTCACAGCGTGCTTCTTTCAACTATTTGAGCGCCGATGGCATGTCGCGATCGGCCGCTTAGATGGAACAGCGATACGCTGAAGCATGGCGTGAAGTCCGGCGGCCGGTGAGCTCATTGCCTCGACACTAGGAGCACGGCTCGACGCCAATCCAATACAATTATTGAAAGCAATCGATCTCAAAAAAGTATCGGCGGAATGAATCTGAAACATGCTAGCGGTGCAACTGCACTGCAGCGTGAACGCAAGTTCGCACATGCGTGATGCAGTGCAGCAGAAAACAAAACAGCGCTGGCGCCGCGACTGAAAAACGAGAGGAAACGAAATGCGCAAACGATCGGGTTGGATGACCGGCGTGTTGGGGCTTACGCTGATGCTTGGCGCGGGATCAGCTCCGGCGCAGGATTATCCGACGCGCCCGATCACCGTGATCTCGCCTTATGCAGCAGGCGGGCCGAGCGACATTGCCATTCGGTCGATCAGCGATCGCCTGTCGCAGTCGCTTGGCCAGACCATCGTCATCGAAAATGTCGCAGGGGCCGGCGGTCTTGCGGGAACCACACGCGCCGCCCGCGCTGCACCTGATGGCTACACATTGCTGATCAACCAGAACGGCCTGTTGATATCGGCACTGCTCAACCCCAGCGCATCGATCGACGTGCTGAAGGATCTCACGGCGATCGGTATGGTCAACGTGTCGTACTCGTTCCTCGTCGGCCGCCCGGACATCCCGGCCAAGACCGTCAGCGAGCTCGTGACGTGGATGAAGGGGCCGGGCAAGCCAGTGAAATTCGCGCATCCGGGGATCGGCAGCGTGGCGCATTTGCAGGCCGTGCTGTTTTCGAAGGCGGCCGGCGCCGACGCAACGCTCATCAGCTATCGCGGCGGCGGCCAGGCGATGAACGACATTGTCGGCGGACATGCCGACCTGGTCTGGGCCGCCCCGTCGACAGCGGCTCCTCTGATCGAGGCCGGCAAGATCCGGGCGTTCGGCTTCGGCGCACCGCGCCGCCATCCTCCGCAGCCGGACGTTCCGACCTTCGGCGAAGCCGGCTATCCGAAGCTCGAAATCCAGTTTTGGCAGGCATTGTTCGCGCCAGCCGGCACGCCGAAGCCGATCGTTGAGCGCCTCAATCGCGCGCTGCGCGAAACGCTGGCCGATCCGAAGGTGAAGGCCATCTATACCCAGAACGGTGTGGAGGCCTTTCCCGACGACCAGCTTTCGTCGGAGGCCGCGAATGTGTTGGTGAAAGCCGAGTTTGCCCGCTGGAAAGACGTGGTCGCGAGCGAGAAGCTCGCCACCAGCGGCAACTGATCTCCAGAACGAGCGAGGCGCCTGATGTCTGATCAAATTCGAATTGAAGGGACGTGCAATCCCGACTTCGCAGCGGTGCGCCGCGCCTTCGAAGACAATTTCGAGCACCGCGGCGAGATCGGCTCGTCGGTCTGCGTCTACAAGGATGGCGAAAAGGTCGTCGACCTGTGGGGCGGCTACGTCGACCGGCAGAAGCAGCTGCCGTGGGACAAGGATACGATCGTGATCATGAACTCCGTGTCGAAGAGCATGTCGGCGCTTTGCGTCCATATGCTGATTGACCGGGGCGTGATCGGCTTCGATGAACCGGTTGCCAACTACTGGCCGGAATTCGCGCAAGCTGGAAAGGAAGCCGTGCTGGTGCGTCATGTGCTGTCGCACACCGACGGCGTGATCTTTTCCGACGCTGCGCCCGCAGGTTCCTGGTTCGACTGGAATGCCCATGTCAAGGCGCTGGAGGTGCAGGAGCCGGCATGGCAGCCCGGCACCGGCGGCGCCTATAACTCCGTCAATATCGGATTCCTGCTCGGTGAGCTGGTCCGCCGCACCACGGGCAAAAGCATCGGCAAGTTCTGGCGCGAGGAGGTCACACGCCCACTCGGCGTTGATTATCAGATCGGCCTGCAACCTGACGAAATAGCGCGCGTCTCCGATATGCACGAGAACCCGAAGAACGGCTTCTTCCAGATTGCCGGAGATCCCACCACCCCGCTGTCGCGCGCGTTCAGATCGGGGCCGAAAGGCTACTTTCAAAACATCCGCGAGCTGCGCGAGATTGAAATGCCTTCGTTCGGCGGCCACGGCAATGCACGCGCCATCGCTCGGGTCTATGCCATGCTGGCCGGCGACGGCGAAATCGATGGCGTCCGGCTGCTCTCGGCCGAGGCCGTCGAGCGCGCGTCGCAACTGGTCTGGGACAACGATTGTATCATGACGCGGCGGCGGCTGCGCATGGGGTACGGCTTCATGCACAATGAGCCGGAGACGGCGCCAATGGGGTCTAATCCGAAAGCGTTTGGCCACACCGGCACCGGTGGCGCTTTCGCCTGGTGCGACCGCGACCGCAACATGTCCTTCGCCTATTGCACCAATCTTCAGCGCGAAGGCCCGGGCATCGGCCCCCGCGGCGCCTCCGTTTCGGTCGCCGCCGGTGGTGGACCTGCTCCAAGCTGGTTGTGAGGCCGCCGCGTAAGACCATTGCAAGTTGGCAACGGCCGCTTTGCGCCATAACCGGCCGATCGGAGACCGGCTGGCCATCGGTGATCAAACCGGCCCATTATTTCATCGGCGATTTGGCGAAAGAATGCTGCATGTCGCACGTAGCAGCGGCAACCAGACGCCGAATAAGTCGGCGTCGCAAAGACGACGTCGCCGGCCTGCTGGCATTGGAAGCGTCGGTAATCAGCGTGACTCCTTCTCTGGCGATCCTGCAGGCATCGCTGGTCACGGCGGCGGAACACCGTCCCGACCATCGCGACGGCGCCCCGCGATAATATAGGTCGCTAAGGACGCACATCGGCCTGCATCGTGAGGTCTGGCAGTTCCCGGGAAAGAGCCGACCGCGCGGCCGCAACGGCGTCAAACTTCCTCGACGTGGCTGTAACTAGGCTGCCGCCAGATCGAAGTCACTCCCGTGACGGCGTACGTTAATTGAACCCGCGGCGAAGCCTGACGCCTTCGACGAAGTCGGCATCGCCGAATAGAAACTCGATCCCCTTGCCTTCAAGCGCTTCCCGGATTGCCTTGAGTACGTTTCGCCGCCGCTCATCCGGGCGTCCGGGTGCATCGGTTTCGATCTTGGAAATCGTACGTCGGGACAACTTGGGCAACAGACACTCGCCGAGAGCGGTCTGGGAGAGGTTCAACAGCCCCCGCGCAGCGCGGATCATGGCTGCCGAAATGAAGGTGTCTGGCGGTATCGAAGGTTCGTTCATGTGTCCGTTCTAAAGCGAAACGTTAAGGTTAGCAAAAATTATCCTTCCCATTTTGAGAAGATTAAATTGACTGCCCGCCTACGAGAGGGCATGTTGATCCTCGACGAAAGGGACCAACATGACCTACCGCGAGTACATCCAGAGCAACGCTTGGCGGACCAATCCCGCCCGGCTCCGTGAATTCCAGGCTGCGCGGTTCGAGTGCCGCCTCTGCCCAGCGAAGGCCGACGAAGGTGCCACACTGGAATCGCATCACCGCGTCTACGACCGTCTCGGGTGCGAGCGTGACGGTGACCTGACGACGCTGTGCTCCGCCTGCCACCGCGAAGTGACGTCGTTCTTGCGAGCCCGCCACTACGCGCTGCTCGAGCCGCTGCGTGCCGATGTGAGGCCGATCCGCATCGACGCTCCGCTGGTCGATCCGACGCGCATGGAGGTGGCGTGATGAACGCCGAGAAGGTCCACATGCGTCTGACCGGCACCCGCCCGCTTCTGATGCACTCCTCCCGCCTAGCCGATCCGCTCGACCCGATCCGAGCGCGGCTCACGAAGATCACGTCCAAGCGCAGCAAGACCACCGCCGATCATCTTGAGATTTCGCGGATCGAATGGCACGGCGGCTTGTGGCTGTACGAAGGCCGCCCGTGCATTCCGGCGGAAGCTCTCCTGAAGACGTTCCAGTTGGCCGCGAGGGCCAGCAACAAGGGGCAAGAGGCCTCGGCAGGCATCCAGATCGAACGGCCGGCCTTCCTGGAATACGAAGGTCCGCGTGACCTCGACGAACTCGGCTGCGACGACCGCTTCGTGTTCCGGACGACGGTACGGGTGGGACGCGCCCGCACGATTCGGACGCGCGCCCGCTTCGATACCTGGGCCGTCGAGTTCGACGTGCTCTTCCTCCCGACGCTCCTGAACCGCGCCGAGGTTCTCGACACCTTCATGACGGCGGGCTTCACGAAAGGTCTCGGGGACTGGAGACCGACCTTCGGCACATATCTCGCCGAAGAACGCAAGGAATAGAAATTTGCAGCTCGGCGGGGCGTGGCCCGGCGAGGCAGGGCATTGGCCCGGCTTGGCGAGGCACGGGGAGCGCTTCTGAGTAAGCGCTCCCTCCACCAACCAAACTGAACAATACGGCCTGGAACGGACACAGCGCGCCCTTCGGCGCGAACGGAGAGCTATGACCATGCGTACCGACGAGAAAAAAGCGAAACCCGCCCGCGGCATCGCCCGCGCTCTGGAGATGTCCAAACCGCGTTCGATCGATGCGCACTTTCTCGGCGAGAAGCCGTCTGACTGGGAACACGCTCATCTGTTGTGGCGCTCCGTGCCTGCACACCGCTTCCATCGGGATCACCGCGCCGCCGTCAACGAGTGCATGCGCCGCACCTCGTCCACCATGGAGATCTGGCGCCTCGCGATCGCTGGAGACCCGGCCAGCGCCATCAATTTGGCGCTCAACATGGACATCCCGGACCAGATCACGATCCGTACCGACCTCACGATGACGGTGCTTCTGCACAACGTGCTGCGCGGAAGCTCCGGCGCCGCGCTGGTACTCTCCAATCTCATCAGGCGGATGCCGATCGACCGCGTAGACCGCCGCCGCTTCGCCACGTCGTGGCTCGCGCACAATTTCCGCGACGCCTGGCCGGAGCTCGACGAGCGCCTCAGGCGCAGCCACGGCGACGGTGAGAATCTGACGTGAGGGTCCAGGTCATGTCTGGTCTCCATGCCCAGTTCTACAGCACCGCGGCCATGCCCGAGCTACCCGCGCGATAGCACTAGCCTCCACCCCGCCTTCGTCATGGAGATCGCCGATGACTGAGCCCACGAACCGCCTCGCCATACTCCTCACGTTCCAAGTGCATCCACCCTAGCGGGCCGTCACCACCGACATGACTACCACAACCACCACCACCACCATGGAAAGACCGATGCCCCGACCCACGAAGCCCTTCGCCATAGCCCGGGATCCGCAGGTGCATCCGCCCTAGCGACCGCCATCAGACAGGACTGTCCCCGTGAATAACAAGCAACCGAAGACGAAGAAGAATAAGGGCAAGGCCGCGCGCGGCGGCGGGTCGCGTGGTGCCCCGGCCGAACAGACCGCCGCGATGGACTTAGTCGGCACGTGCCCGGTCATGGGACCCGTCGAAGCCGAGGTCCACCGCCGCGCGGTCGATGCTTCCCGGGCCTATCGCAAGAACATGGCCACTGCGAAGGCGCTGCGAGGCGAGCAGCTCGATGCTCCGGTCGCCGCTCCGCCGGTGAAGGGATTCAACGGGCTGGCAGCGCTGCGACGGCGTTCACATGAGGACGACGACGACAGCTTTGACGCCGGCAAGAACGACAAGATCGAAGCAGTGACGGCGGTCGACATCGCGGTCCGGCTCCTCCTTGCCAGGCAGATTGATCGCCGGGACGGGCTCGCGGGCGCCATCCGGACCGCAGCGCCGGTCGTGATCATCGACGTGCCCGATCCCGACGTGCTCGGGCGAATCGAGCGGGTGTGGAAGGACGTAGTCCTCCCGCCGGCCGCGATCTGCGCGAAGTTCAGCGGGGGCGGAACGCTTCGTCACGGTCAATACGATGCCGTTTTCGTCGTCGCCAAGATGCCTGCGAAGCCGAAAGATGCCGACGACATGCGACGGACGGCGTTGGACGCCCTGTCCATCGCCGTGCCGGTGTTCGCCTTCTCGCCGCGCGCCGAAGCCCATCTGCCGGCCGAGCTTCTGCTCGCCGCCACCGACAGGATCGCGATTCCCTCGCTTGACGCGACTGCGATCGTCCGGACGATCGAAGTGGTCACGGCGACGAAGTGCCGAAGGACTCCCGACGCGGCGACCGTCGCGCACACCGGATTGAGCGAACTGGCGATTGCCGTCCGCTTCGACCGCAAGCCGGCCGACTGCCTGCTACGCTTGACCGATCTGGCCGCCGGAAAAACAGCGCCGCGCAAGTCGCGCGACCTGCGGCTCGACCAGCTGCACGGCATGGACGCCGCCGTTACCTGGGCGCACGCGGCCATCGCCGACATCGCGGCATGGAGGCGAAACGAAATTTCCTGGAGTCTGGCGACCACGTCCGCGGCGCTGAACGGCCCGGCCGGGACGGGGAAGACCACATTCGCCCTGGTCTTCTCCCAAGCGGCGAAGTTGCCTATCGTCACAGCCAGCCTGTCAGGTTGGCAAGCCTCGGGGGAGGGACACTTAGGGCACCTTCTGAGAGCTATGAGACAGGACTTCGAAAAAGCGAGGAACCTTGCAGCTACACACGGAGGCTGCATTCTCTTCATCGACGAATTTGATTCTTTTCCCAATCGTGGAAAGTTGACGCACTCGCATGCGGACTATCAAATTGAGGTGGTCAATGCGATGCTCGAGCTCATCGATGGTCTGGGCGAAAAGGAAGGACTCGTTTTCATCGCCGCCTGCAATGACATCCGTCGCTGCGACCCCGCCTTGGTGCGCGCCGGCCGTCTGAACCCCGTGATCGAGATCGGCCTTCCCGGCCTCTCCGACCTCGAGAAAATGTTTCGCGTGAGGCTCGGCGGCGATCTTGAAAACGCCGACCTGACCGAGATCTGTGAACTGTCACTCGGCGGCGTTGGGGCCGACGTCGAGCGCATCGTGGCCGATGCCCGCCGCGTGGCGCGCAACGACGGCGGCCGGCCGCTTTCACTGGGCGACCTAAGCGGCGTCGTCAAGGGCGCCGATGACAGGCCGGAGCTGCTTCGCCGCCGTGCTGCCGTCCACGAAGCCGGACACATCTTGCTCGACGTGCTCTTCAACGGGGCTGCCGGCATTCATGCGACCATCACGCCCTCACAAGGTACTGGCGGCAGGGTAACGAGGACCGAGCGTGCCGAAGTGGCAGGGACCTACGACGACTACTTCCGCCGTTTGCAGGTTCTTCTGGCCGGACGAACTGCAGAAGCCTTGCTGCTATCACAGGCTAGTCATGGCGCTGGTGGCGGGCCCGGATCCGACCTCGAAGTGGCCGGATCGGCCGCCGCCGCGATGGTTGGGTCGTTCGGATTGGCCGGGTCTCGCCCCCTGCTCTACTTGGCGTCGCGCGAGCGCACCGAGGAACTGCTGGCATACTCGGAGGTGCGGCTCGCGGCCAACGAGGTTCTGACAAAGGCGTCGGAGGCCTGCCACACTCTTCTCCGGAAACACCAGGACGCGCTGCAGGCGGTGTCGGAAGTCCTCCTTGTGAAAGGCAGGATCGGCGGTGCAGAAGTCGCGCGGCTGTTGGCGGAGTATGGACGGGCCGTCGACCGTGATGCTCGGACGTTGCCGCCGAGCAGCCTGCGATGAGACAGTATCCGTGCGACCGGATCTGCGGCCGGCTAGTGCCGTTCGGATGGAAGGGGCACACGAGCTGATGAGCCTCGTCACGACGGCCGCAGGATTTTAGCCGCCCGGCCGCTTACCACGGCGTCGCTACGAACGCCGGGACCGGCTGGCTCTCCCACCGTGTGGAGCTGGCTCCGAAGTGGGATAGAGGCTTGTCGGCTTCGTTACTGGACAATGACGAAGATTGATCTGGGGTCCCATCGCGCTAGGTGTGCATACTCCCCGTTCGGCAATCGCAGCCCGACTATTATCCGCTGGGAGCGCGGTTACCCCCGCGTCGTCGAGACCGACTATCACATCATCCATGGGATGGCCGTGGCCCTGCTGCTGAACCGCGACGCTGATCACAATGCCAGGCTGGCCTGCCGCGCGCTCGTGCCGAAGCAGATGCGCGAGGTAATAGGCGACGACCGTGTCTTCGTAGGTGAAGCCCGCACCGCCTGTCAGCTCGGTGGAGGCCGGTTTTTGTTTAAGTGTGTCGGTCAAGGCGCCCCGTCCCACGAATCGATTTTATGGATTGGTCATTGTGTGGCGCGAGCAAGATGGTGCGGGGGCTTTGAACGTGATGGCTGCGAAAACGGCGCAACCTCTTTTCTCACAATCCACGGCATCAGATTTATGGCCTGATGCTCGAGATGATCGGTGATCACGGGAAGCTTCATGATGAACTCGAATAGCGTATCGAGCTCATGGGCTTCGCAGTAGCGTTCGCTCGTTTCGCTGTTGCCACCGTGCCCCATCAGGTCTGCGCGATCCTCTTCCGTCAACATCTTCTTCTTTAGCTGAGCGTTGAAGAGGTGCCGCACGGCGTGAGCGCCCAACCCCTCTTCCGTGATACCGGCTGACGTGAGGATCGGTCTGAATTGCTTGTAAAAACGATTTCCCAGCGGAGAGCGGCTGCTGGGAGAAAATAAATCGGGGAACAGCAACTTATAGCCAAGCGCCTTGATCGTCCTGACGTAATCGAGGAAGCCCAATCGGACCAACTCAGGATGAAGGGGCAAGTGTCGTTCGGACTGGACATTCTTGATGCGTCGCTGGTCGTTGGCCGCGATGTAGATGTACGGACGGCATTCCTCACGATCAAGAATAACGTCGTCCACCATTGCGCCGCACAGCTCCTCTCGCCGAGCACCCAAGTAGTAGATCAGGATCGGAACGAAATACAACGCGCAGTGAAATATCTGGCTCGCGCCTGCTTCACCCGGCGCGTCGAGATCGTCCCAGCCGGCGCAATTGGTGAACGGTGGCGTGCGAAAAATCGCTCGTGCACTCTCAATCGGCAATTTGGCTCTGGCATTGCGGGCACGTTTTGCGTCCTTCTTTTGCGCTTTGCCACGAAGTTTTTTCAGATTGATCGAATCGAAGCTTTTGATGCCGCGCGCACTACCGTGGCCGAATATTTGATCAAGGAACGTCAGATGTCGGTTCAGCGTATCTGCCCCGATGCCGCGCTTTTCCTCTGCGACCGACTTTCCTTTGTCGCGAAGCTCCTGAATGGTCGCCCTCTCGTCGCGCACCGACTTGCCGTAATGGACATAGATGTCATGGCGCAGGAAGTCGACAAATGCACCGACATGCTTCTGGAGCAGCAAGTTCACGTCAAGAATGCACTGATCCTGCACGATGAACTTGACGAACAGGTTCGAGATGCTTTTCGCCTGCCTCTGGGTCTTTTCGTCCCAATGACTGTCATTGGAGTTCTGCGCGATGACGCTCTCCGCAAATTGCGTGAAATCGCTGAAAGGAACAAATTGAGGAACAGTCGAGGCACGATCCTCGGAAAGAGGGTCGGCGAGACGATCCACCACCGGAGCTGCGGCCGCCCAAGGCGCCTTTGGTGGATCGTTTCGGGCCGCCATCATGCGATCCACCAAACCTTGATCCTCGACCCGTACTCCCCCGTAGCGGCGATCGATCTCGGCCAATGCCAACGCTATCCCGCGCAGGTACGTCCCTTGCGCGACATCAATGTTCATCGCAGTCGGCCGCGCCGCCACGGCTTGCAGCATCCGCTGCAGGATGTGGTGCTTGGTCGGGATCATTTCATTGATGCGCAGCAGGGCCAGATGGTCAATGACCGCCTCGATGTCGGCTTCGGAGAGACCGTCCGCGGACATCCGCAAGCGATCCTCGTCTCTGACGACGGCGGTAACGCCCTGGGCGTCCAGCAACGTGTAGGTCCAGAATGCCCTCTTGTCGTCGCGCTTCGACCGTTCCAGATCGAACCCCGGCCCACTTTTGTCGGCCAGCGCCACCCGTTCCAATTTGACCAGATGCGCATCGACGACGGCATGGAGCATGGCGTCGATTTGAGACCGTGACAGATGAATTTCAGCGGCGTCTGCGAGCATCGCGGCGTCTTCCAGGACGAGATCGAGCTGGGCCGCCAAGCGACGGGCGGTGGCGCGGCTCGTGGTTTTCAGGCTTAGAAAAACATGCGGGCGAACCAGGCAATTGACAAGAACGGCAGGTGTCCGACGTCTCCAATAGTAGGTGGCTTGCCTCCGAAAGATGTGGAAACCCATTGAGCGCAACACCCGTGCAGCAGCGACGTGTCGCAGCGCTGTGCATCAGCGCCCCAGCCAGGCCGATTTCATCAATGATTTCATGTCAGCAGGGCGGCCTGGCTGGCGACGCAGTACTGATCGCACCCGTCTCCACTGAAATTCCCAGCTAACAGGGAATTTTACAGGGAAATTTGCGGTTCCGAGGCTCCAAGCGCCGAGTCTGGAGCACGAAACCACTGCGCCGCAGCGGATTCTCTCGCAATTCCCTACTCAAATTAACAGGCAACATATTTCAAAGAACAGGGAATTTCTATTCGATAACAGGGAATTTCATCTCCGAAAATGATTTATGCTCTAGCGGCAAATTTTCAGCCCTATCCAAGTACGATCCGCAGCCGATGGATCGCGCCGTCGTCAACTAAAGGTATCCCCTCCGGGCGCGGCTGTAAGGCGGCACCTTCAAGCTCCGCACGGACGACGCCCCGGCTGACGCCGGACGGATTTTCAATAAAAATGTCGTAGCGGGCGGTTCGGTATCGAAGCGTGATTTCAAACCGCGGCCAGATCTTCGGAATGCAAGGATCTAAGTGCAGCGAGGTCCCAATGATGCGCAAGCCAAGAATGCTCTCAATACCGGCACGCTGCATCCATCCCGCGGAGCCGGTGTACCATGTCCACCCGCCGCGCCCGACATGCGGCTCTACCGCGTAGACATCTGCTGCGACAACGTAGGGCTCGACCTTGTAGCGATGCGCAGCGGCTGGGGCGCGTGCGTGATTGATCGGATTGAGAAGCGAAAACAGACTCGCCGCCTTGTCGCCCTCGCCCAGTTTCGCCAAAGCCATGACGGACCAAAGCGCCGCGTGTGTGTATTGGCCGCCATTCTCGCGAATGCCCGGCGGATACCCCTTTATGTAACCCGGATCGAGCGAGGTCTTGTCAAACGGAGGCCTGAACAGCAGCGCGATGCCATCCCGCACACGGACCAACTCTCGCTCAACTGCCATCATCGCTCGCGCAGCACGTTCGGAATCGGCCGCGCCCGAGATGACTGCCCATGACTGGGCGATCGAATCGATCTGACATTCATCGCTCGCTGCCGATCCCAAAGGCGTGCCATCGTCGAACCAACCGCGCCGATACCAGTCGCCGTCCCATGCCTCACGTTCGAGCGATGACTGCAGGGCCATAGCATGGGCTCGCCAGACAGAGGCGCGGCCAGTTTCACCGCGGGCATCGGCCAAGGGAGCAAATGCATTCAACGTCGCATACAACAACCAGCCCAGCCAGACGCTCTCGCCCTTGCCTGCTTCACCGACGCGATTCATTCCGTCGTTCCAGTCGCCAGTTCCGATTAGCGGTAGGCCATGTCCACCCAGGGCAAGGCTCTGGTCGAGTGCACGGGCGCAGTGTTCAAAGACAGTGGCGACCTCATCCGAGACCGTTGGCAGAAAGAAGCTGTCGTGTTCACGTGCAGCGAGCGTCTGGCCTTCCAGGAAAGGCACCATCGCATCCAATACAGCGGTATCGCCGCTGCCTTCGACGTAGTGCGCGGTGATGTAAGCCAACCACGCACGGTCGTCGGAAATGCGGGTCCGCACGCCTTGGCCGGAATGGGGCAGCCACCAATGTTGGACGTCGCCTTCAACGAATTGTCGTGAGGCTGCGCGTAGTAAGTGTTCTCGCGTCATCGCAGGGCGTGCCGCGACGAGCGCGGTGCCATCCTGAAGCTGGTCACGAAACCCGTAAGCACCGCTGGATTGATAGAATGCCGATCGCGCCCAGATGCGGCAGGCAAGCGTTTGATAAAGAAGCCAGCCGTTCAGCATGATATCCATTGAGCGATCGGGCGTTTTGACTTGAACGGCGCCGAGGAAATCATCCCAATATTGGACAATTTCGGACTGCACGGCGTCCAGGTCGGCCACTCGGTAACGTTCGATCAGGGTTCGCGCATCCTCCGCACTCGCCGCCTGGCCGATAAAGGCGACGAGCTCGATACTTTCCCCCGGGGCAAGCTTGATCGTCGTGGTCAGCGCGCTGCACGGATCGAGCCCGGCTCCTGTGCTTTTGGACAATGGTGTTCCGACACGCAATCCAGCAGGATTAGCAAGCGTCCCGTTGCGACTGTGAAAGCCGGAGCAATACTGCCTCACTGAAGCGGCCGATTTGTTTGGCTGCGCCGGAGTAAAACTGCGGCAGTTAGAGTCCTTTGTCTGGAACGGCAGGGGGCGGGGGATGAAGACAGTGGAGCTTTACGCGCGGGTCCGGCACGCCGTTCTGATCGAGGGGATCAGCGAGCGCGCTGCGGCAGATCGGTTCGGCATCAACGCCAGGACGGTCTCGAAGATGCTGAAGTTTTCGGTGCCGCCCGGATACGTGCGCAGGAAGCCACCGTTGCGGCCGAAGCTCGACGAGTTCAGCGGTATTATTGATGCGATTTTGGCGACCGACAAGGACCGGCCGAAGAAGCAGCGGCATACGTCCAAGCGGATTTTCGAGCGGCTCTTCGACGAGCACGGATTTACGGGCAAAATCACGATCGTGAAGGACTACGTTGCCGGCTGGCGCCAGCGGACGCAGGAGATGTTCGTGCCGCTTGCACATCCGCCAGGGCATGCCCAGGCCGACTTCGGCGAAGCGATCGGCGTCATCGGCGGCGTCGAGTGCAAGATCCACTTCTTCGCGATGGATTTGCCGCACTCCGACGCGATCTTCGTGGTGGGCTATCCGGCGGAGACGACGGAAGCGTTCTGCGACGGGCACGTGCGAGCATTCGCGTTCTTCGACGGCGTGCCGCAGTCGATTCTCTATGACAACACCAGGATCGCGGTTGCCCGCATTCTCGGCGATGGCAAGCGTCAGCGCACGCGCGTGTTCAGCGAGCTGCAATCGCATTACCTGTTCACGGATCGGTTTGGCCGCCCTGGCAAGGGTAACGACAAGGGCAAGGTCGAGGGGCTTGTGGGGTATGCGCGGCGGAACTTCCTGGTGCCGATCCCCGTATTCGCTGACTTCGAGGCCTTGAACGGGCATCTTCTAATTGGGTGCCGGAAGCGCCTTGCGGACCGGCTGCGCGGCCATGACGGCACGATTGGCGAGCGGCTGCAGCACGATCTCGCCGCGTTCCAGAAGCCGCTGCCGGCACCCTACGACGCTTGCGACAAGAAGCCGGGCAGCGTCAACTCGCTCTCGCTGGTGCGCTATCGGCTGAATGACTACTCGGTGCCGACGGCCTATGGGCACCAGAAGGTTCTGGTCCGTGGCTACGTGCACGAGGTCATCATCGCCTGCGGAGCCGAGGTGATTGCGCGCCATCCCCGCTCCTACGCGCGCGAGGACTTCGTGTTCAATCCGCTGCACTACCTGGCGCTCATCGAGCAGAAAATCAATGCGCTCGACCAGGCAGCCCCGCTCGCCGATTGGAAGTTGCCCGAGGAGTTCGCGACGCTGCGCCGCCTGCTGGAGGCCCGTATGGGCAGGTCCGGCAAGCGCGAGTTTGTGCAGGTGCTGCGGCTGATGGAGGTGTTCAAGGTTGACGACGTGGCCGCCGCCGTGCGCGACGCCATCGCGCGCGGTGCGGTCGGCTTCGATGCCGTGAAGCATCTGGTGCTGTGCCGTATCGAGCGGCGTCCGCCACGCCTCGACATGACGATCTATCCGTATTTGCCCAAAGCGACGGTCGCGACAACATCGGCGCGGTCGTACATGGATCTGTTGGCCGGAGTGGCGACATGACCGACACACCGCAGATCCTGCTCGCCCACCATCTGAAGGCGTTGAAGCTGCCGACGTTCCTGCGAGAGTACGACAAGGTCGCCCGGCTGTGTGCGGCTGAAGGCGTCGACCATCCGCGTTACCTGATGCGGCTGGCCGAGATGGAGATGATTGATCGCGAGCGACGTATGGTGGAGCGCCGGATCAAGGTGGCGCGGTTCCCGACCGTTAAAAGCCTCGACAGCTTCGACTTCCTGGCGTTGCCATCGCTAAACAAGATGTTGGTGCTGGAACTGGCGCGCTCCGACTACGTCGAGCGGCGCGAAAACATCATTGCTGTCGGCAACAGCGGCACGGGCAAGAGCCACATCGCGCTCGGGCTCGGCTTGGCGGCCTGCCAGAAGGGTCTATCGGTTGGCTTCATCACGGCGTCGGCTCTGGTCCACGAACTGCTCGAAGCGCGCGACGAAAAACGGCTACTGCGTCTTCAGCGTCAGCTCGCCGGCTACAAGCTGCTGATCATCGACGAACTCGGCTATGTACCACTCTCTGTGACCGGGGCCGAGCTGCTGTTCGAGGTCTTCAGCCAGCGCTACGAGCGAGGCAGCACGTTGGTCACGAGCAATCTGCCGTTCGACGAGTGGACGTCCGTGTTCGGCTCAGAGCGGCTCACCGGCGCGCTCCTCGACCGCCTCACGCATCACGTCCATATTCTCGAGATGAACGGCGACAGCTTCAGGCTCGCCGACTCCAGACGCCGGTCACGCCGAGCGCGGTCAGAACCGCCGTCGGACGCAGCCCCTCAGGAATGAAACGCGACAAGCAAGAAGGCCCCCGATCGGGGGCCTTCTTGCTTGCGTCCGTGCTGCACTTTTACTCCGGCCAGCCGCTGTAAAATCTCTCCGGCGTTGACATGCGACCGATGAATTCGTGGCGATCGCCGGTCCAGCCTGTCTGCCGGCCGCCCAAGTCAGCGAAGGCGATCCGCGATCCGAAAGCAGCGATCCAGGGATTTCGCGCGAACATTGCGCCGGTCGCAACATCGATCTCCGTTGCGACAAATGCCGCAGACGCCTGGCGCGAGGGGCCAAGAACTCATTCCACATAGGCCGCAACACAGAGGTCTCGCGCGCGGCCCGATTGATTGTGAAGCTTGAGGCGCGAGATCTTGATCGGATCGACCAACGGCACGAATTGCACCAGATCGACTGCGATGTCCCGGCCCGTATGTGTGAATCGACTGAATCCATGGCCATGACGTGCAACATATGTTACGCCCTCGGTCCGGATCGGCAACGCAGCGGCGCTCCAGAGTTCGCCGGTCTCGTTGTCGCGAAGATAAAACGCCTCGCCCGACCGATCGGTCACAGGATCGTTCGACCACGGCGTCAGCTGGTTTTCCCGGCTGTTGACCGACCAGGTACTGCCGCCACCTTCGGTTCCCACCTGGAATCCGAAGGTGGGATTGGCGATAACATTGATCCAGGGCGCCGGCGTCGATTGGCCCGGCGTAAGGATGGTGACATATTCCCGTCCCTGATCAGAAAATCCATCAAGTCCATTGAAGAACTCAAGATCCTTCGATGACGGTAAGGCCTCCGTCGAGGGCATCGTCGGCGGAGCAATACGCTTCGGATGCAGCGCTGCTGGCACCATCCTGCGGGCGGGCGCCAGGTATGCTCCCGAGGATGCTCACAAGCGGGTTCAAACGATTTCAAGGCCGGGGTCCGCCGACAGCGCATCCGTCACGATATTTTCGCGCTCGACCTCCGACCCGCTCATCTCAGTCCTCTCGCCCTGGCAAGGGCCTCATCGTCGTCGTCGGCGCACCTTGGGCGTTCGCGGCAACCACCGGGCCACCGCTCAGGGCGGATGACACATAGTAACGGTAACGAACGCCTTTCTTGACCGCATACATTGACGTCATCCGGTTGCCTCGGTCGTCGAAGATGAGGCCCATCGAGATCGAGTCCGAGGCCCGGGCCACGGTATGATTGTTCCGTTGCTGATCGAGCCTCTGCGTCTGGCGCTGGTAAGAGCGCTTCGCCGAGGAAGGTCTCATTGGCCTTCTGCGCGACAAGACGCGGCCCTCGCGCATCAAGCTGCTCGAACATGATGTTGCCGATCCTACATCTCGGAATTGGTCATGGTTCTTGTCCCCATGTCTCGCTTTACCATCGACGTCTCCTAAACCGTGCGCTGGTAGAAGGGTTTCTCGCCGGCCGCGTGGTCCGTCGTGTCCACGATGTCGACAATCTCCGGTGCCACCCTGCGCACCATGACCTCGAACCCCTGTCGCAAGGTGACGGAAGAGGCAGCGCAACCTTGGCAGCCTCCGCTCATCGCAATGAAGAGGTTGCCGTACCGAACGTCGACGATTGAGATCTTCCCGCCATGGTTTGCGATCGAACGATTCACTTCGCGATCCAGGAGTTCTTGAACGCACGCACGAATCTCGTCGTCGGTTCGGCCCCGCGCACCTGCGGTGCGAGGAGCCTCGAAGATCGCGGGCACACCTGTGAGCAGCTGCGTCCGGATGGCCGCGCCGATTGCCGATTTCAGCGCCGACCACGCGACACTCGGGTCCTTTCCAACCGTCACCACGGTCTCGGCCACGAGCACATGGCAAACGCCCGGAAGGGCGAAGAGTCGCTCGACGAGGGGCGAGCCGGATGCCCGATCCTTGCTGTCGAAAAAGAACGGGCCACCCGGATGCACTGTCCGGCTGACCGTAAACTTGCACGTGTCGGGGTCGGCCTGTGATGTCTCGGCGCGGACGGTGGTCGTCGGGTCTATGGATAGGACCTCAGACATCTTCCACAACCCTGGCTGCACCGCGTTCACCGAAGGCCCGCAGGTGCTCGAACGAGTAGATCCCCGTGCTGTGACCGTCGTTCCAGCTGATGGTGATGGCGTAGTTGCCCACGCTGGTGATCGTGCGGGGGGTTACGTCCGGTCGCACGCTCTTTGGATCCAGGAGAGGGCGCCCGCTCATCTCTTCGACACAGACGGCGCATCGGCACGCCAATCGGAGGTCCCGGACGTCGAAGTCGTTCCGCTGGCCGTCTTCCCAGAGCACGGACAGCGTGCGAGTGTCGCGCAGGCGGAAGCCAATCGCCGTCGTTCGCGAGCCCGATGGTCGGATCGCACTCTCGACCCAGCGAGGCTCGTCCTTGCCGGTTTCCCAGGTCCACGCGAACGGCTTCAGCCCCGTGGTTGGAAGTCCCTGGAGGTGGCCGGCCAATTCCGTGGCGATTGCCTGGTAAGCCATAGCAGCCACTGAGTTCGGCTTTTCCAGGACAATCGGGCGGCCGTTATCGCCGCCCATGACGATGTCTGCGTCCAAGGGGATTGCGCCCAGGAACGGCACGCCGAGCTCCCTGCTCATCCGCTCACCGCCGCCACTGCGGAACACGTCTGTGCCCTTTCCGCAGTGAGGACACGTGAAGGTGCTCATGTTCTCAATGATGCCGAGTATGGGGACATGAACGGTCTCGAACATCCGCAAACCGCGACGGGCGATCTTCAAGCTCACGTCCTGCGGCGTTGTCACGATGATCGCACCTGACAAAGGGTAGCTCTGCGCCAGCGTCAGCTGGGTGTCACCGGTCCCGGGCGGGAGGTCGAGAATCAAGTAGTCTAGGCGTCCCCACTGCACGGTACCGATGAACATCTTCAGGTACTTGCCCACCATCGGTCCGCGCAAGATGACCGGGCTGTCGTCCCCCGTCAGCATGCCCATCGACATTACTTTCAGGTTGTGGCGATCGGCGGGGACGATCTTGCCGTCCGGGGTGGTCGTGGGCGGCTGACCGACCGGAAGCCCCAGCATGCCAGGGATGCTCGGGCCGAGGATGTCCGCATCTACGAGCCCGATCCTGCCCCCGATCTGTTGGAGCGCGAACGCGAGATTCACGCTGACCGTGGACTTGCCCACGCCGCCCTTGCCGCTGCCGACCGCGATGACGTGGCGGATCCCAGGTAGCTTCTCTGGGCTGGCGGATGCTTGGGACGACGCGCCAGGCGCGTGCTGGTCGTCGTCGTGCGGGTCGGTCGTCTGCATTCCTCAGTTCCTTTCTTTTCTCACCGTGCTCGGTGGCTGCTCCTACGCCTCGACCTCGATGTCGGTTCTCGTCACGCGAACGCCGTATCGCACAACGGCTCGCTGGGCCGGCGGACCTACGACTTCGCCGGTCTGAACGTCGAATGTGGCGCCGTGCCAGGACAGGTCACTTCTCCATCAGCGCGAGGCTCGCCGCGGTGAGTGTAGGTGTTGTCGAGCGCGAAGAACTGGCTGTCGTTGAACAGGGCAATCTGCTTGCCCATTACCTCGACCAGAGGCGCCTGACCCGGCTAGATCTCAGTTGTCCTCGCTGCCTTCACAAAGTCAGCCATCGATCTTTTCCTCCTATCTATGTATTCCCCCGGTAAAGGCGTTTTCGGGTTTTGACGGAGCCTGCTAAGTGATTGAAAGTGCTATTGCGCCATGGAACGAAACTGGTGGAGCTTGGAAGCAAATCCCGTTAACGTGACAATGTCCGTAAAACGCACCCAAAGCGACATGTCCATCGGCAGTTTCTCCCATCACGGGAGAGGTCGGAAGCTAATGCACCGGCAGCGCCGCTAGGCTTTCCATCGCCGCGATGCGGTTCTTGACCGCCTTCTGCACTTTCTCAAACGCGCGAATCTCGATCTGCCGCACGCGTTCGCGCGACACGCCGAATTCGGGGGCGAGATCTGCCAGCGTCATCGGCTCGTCGGAGAGACGTCGCGCCTCGAAGATGCGGCGCTCGCGGTCGTTGAGCACGCCCATTGCGCCGTTGAGCGCGTTGCGGCGGTGATCGAACTCCTCGTGCTCGGCGAGGATGGCTTCCTGGTTGGGCGAATGATCGACCAGCCAGTCCTGCCATTCGCCGGGTTCGCCGTCGTCGCGGATCGGCGCGTTGAGCGATGCGTCGCCGCCGAGACGCCGGTTCATATCAACAACGTCCTGCTCGGTGACGCCGAGCCGGGTCGCAATGGCCTTCACATGATCGGGGTGCATATCACCCTCTTCAAGCGCGGAGATCTTGCTCTTGGCCTTGCGCAGGTTGAAGAATAGCTTCTTCTGGTTCGCGGTAGTGCCCATTTTCACGAGCGACCACGAACGCAGGATGTATTCCTGGATCGACGCCTTGATCCACCACATCGCGTAGGTGGTGAGACGGAAGCACTTCTCGGGCTCGAACCGCTTCACCGCCTGCATCAGGCCGACATTGCCCTCGGAGACAACTTCGGAAATCGGCAGACCATAGCCGCGATAGCCCATGGCGATCTTGGCCACGAGTCGCAGATGGCTGGTGACAAGGTGGTGCGCCCCGTCGCGATCGTCATGCTCGCGCCAACGCTTGGCGTGCGTATATTCTTCCTGGCGCCCCAACATCGGGAACCGCCGGATTTCCTCAAGATAATGGGTGAGGCCGCGTTCAGTCGTAAGGATCGGCACGGCCGCGGTGTGGACCATAATTAGCACCCTCCGATAGGTTCGAAACAAAACTATCAATATCTAATCGGTTGTCAAGTTGATTTCGAAACACTACTATGTTCGAATAGGCAATTCTTCGAAGAGGCAATCATGTCAGTGCGCGAAACGGCGGAACTCCTGCTGCTGATGGGACGGCGCGTGCAAGCCGAGGGTTATGACGGCGAACTCAGTCCCGCCCAATGGATGACGCTCCGCTACTTCGCCCGCGCGAACAAGTTCTCCCGGAACCCATCGGCACTCGCGGAGTTTCAAGCGACCACCCGTGGCACCGCATCGCAAACCATCAAGGCACTTGAGGCAGGTGGGTACTTGGTCCGACGCCGATCCGCGGCGGATGGGCGAAGCGTCAATCTCCGATTGACGGGCAAAGGTAATAAAGCGGTTGCGCGCGATCCGTTCGAAGTTCTGGTGCGCGCCGTGAATTCGCTCGACGCGGAAGAGCAAACTGCGATGCACCACCCCCTGCACCAAGTGCTGACCACTGTAGCTGCGAGTGGGGCGCATCGGCGCTTCGGTGTTTGCCAGGACTGCGCGTGCCTCGGTGGAGAAACCTGCTGCGACTCAACGAACGCGACCCTCTCGTCCCTCAAATGTCTACTGTTCGGCGTTCCGATCGAGCCCGAGGACGCCGGTCTTCTATGCGTCCATTTTCAGCCAACGAGCGAGCACCACGATGGCGCATATGGTGAATGAGTTGACCTCTGCAATCTGCTGGAAGGAGGCCTGATTGACCTACATCGTCAACGAAGAATGCATCAAGTGCAAGTACATGGACTGCGTCGAGGTGTGTCCTGTGGACTGCTTCTACGAGGGCGAGAACATGCTCGTCATCCACCCGGACGAATGCATCGATTGCGGTGTTTGCGAGCCGGAATGCCCAGTTGAGGCGATCAAACCCGACACCGCGCCCGGACTCGAAAAATGGCTCGTCATCAATGCCGAATTTGCTCGGGTTTGGCCGAACATCATCGCAAAGCGGGAGCCGCCGCCAGATGCAAAGGAGTGGGAAAGCGTGCCGGGCAAGTATGAAAAATACTTTTCGCCCAAGCCCGGCGACAGCGACATCGGGACTGGCGCAGAGGCCGGGGCTGCCGACGTGATATCCCCTGTCGCAGATGAGATGGAAAACCCATGACGCTCGAGAACATCCTCGCGGACTTCCAGCTGCTGGATGACTGGGAGGACCGCTATCGCTACGTTATTGAGCTCGGCCGCAACCCTGTCCCCGCTGCCGGAATCGGCGCGAACGGTGGCAAACAAAGTTCGCGGCTGCGCCAGTCAGGTCTGGCTCGCGACCGAGGTCAATGGCGCCCCCGCCGCGGCCGCGTCGTGCCTCATCCTCAGGGGCGACAGTGACGCCCATATCGTGCGGGGCCTCATTGCCATGCTCTTTGCGATCTACTCGGGCCGTTGCGCGGATGAAATTGTTCGGGTCGATGTGCAGGGCGTGTTCCGGCGTCTCGGGTTGGCCGAGCACTTGACGCCGCAGCGCTCGAATGGATTCGCCTCGATGGTCGAGCGCATCTGCACCGACGCCCGCCGCGCCATGAGCGGAGAGGCGAGGACGGCTTGAGCCGCGCACCGCACCAACAAATAACGATCAAGTGAGTCTGTTCAATCTTGTGAGGAAGGCGTCATGACATTTATACCAGAAGACCTCGCTGTAACGACGAACACCGATGGGAACCGCCTTCAGACGATCGCTTCACGGCTTCGGAAGCACCTTCAAAAGATTGCCGAGCGGCGGGTTCCGATCACCTATCAGGAGCTTGCCAAGGCACTGGGGCTGACGCCCCCGAACACCATTCATCAGGTGGCGGAGGCGTTGGAGCATCTCATGGCAGAGGATGCGGCGACCGCCCGCCCCTTCATCGCGGCCATCGCCATCAGCAAGGCGCGGGGCGGCCTGCCGGCCCCAGGGTTCTTCGACTGCGCGGCGCGGCTCGGACGCTTCGACGGCGATGAAGCAGGACTCGAGGCGTGGGCCTTCCATGCGCGGGAGTTCGCCGCCGCGGTCGCGTTCTGGGCGGCAACGGCAACCACTGGCAAGAGCGGGTAAAGAGGCATGGGCCTTCACTCGGATCAGGCATCGGATTCGACCCGGTTGAGGCTCGTGTCGCGCGGCAGCGCGGGCGGCCGGCCGCACGTGGTCATTGTTGGCGCCGGGTTCGGCGGCCTGACCGCCGCGAAACGGCTCGCCAAGGCAGCCGTCGAGGTCACTCTGATCGACCGCGAGAACCACCACCTCTTTCAGCCGCTGCTATACCAGGTGGCGACGGCCGGACTGTCGCCGGCCGACATCGCCTGGCCTATTCGAGGTCTGGTCCGAGACCAGCGCAACACAAGCGTGCTGCTGGGCGCGGTCACCGGGGTCGATCGTGTGCGCAAACGCGTAATCATGGCAGATCGCAACATTAGCTATGACGTTCTGGTGCTCGCGACCGGGGCGACGCATGGCTATTTCGGCAATGATAGCTGGGCCGCCCACGCGCCCGGCCTGAAGGCGATCGACGACGCCACGGAGATCCGCCGCCGTCTGCTGCTCGCCTTCGAGCGTGCGGAGATGGAAGCCGATGCGCGCGAGCGCGAACGGTTCCTGACGATCGTCATCGTCGGCGGCGGGCCGACCGGAGTCGAGATGGCCGGCGCCGTCGTCGAGCTGGCGCGCAAGGCGCTCGCGGCCGACTTCCGCGCCATCGATCCACGGCAGACGCGCGTGCTGCTGGTTGAGGCCGGACCACGGTTACTGCCAAGCTTTCCGGAACCGCTGTCGCGCTATGCTGAGCAGGTGCTTCGGCGCCTCGGCGTGGATGTCCGCCTGAAACAGGCGGTCACGCGTTGCAGTGCGACCGGGGTCACGCTGGGCGACCAGAACGTGTCCGCGGGCACGGTGATCTGGGCGGCGGGGATCGCCGCCTCGCCGGTTGCCGCCTGGCTCGCCGTGGAGGGTGATCGCGTTGGCCGTGTGTTGGTCGGAACCGATTTGCGGCCGCCCGGCATGGACGACGTTTTCGTCATCGGCGACACGGCGCTCGCTCATGACAATGCGGGCGAGCCATTCCCTGGCATCGCCCCGGTCGCCAAGCAGCAGGGCGCTTATGTAGCCGAAGCTATCAAGGCGCGCCTGATCGGCAAGGCCGAGCCACCCCCCTTCCGCTATCGGGACCGAGGCCAGCTCGCGACGGTCGGCCGCAAGGCAGCCGTCATCGCGTTCGGGCGCTTGCGGCTCAAGGGACGGCTTGCGTGGTGGATCTGGGGCATCGCCCACATCTACTTCCTGATGAGTCTGCGCAATCGGCTGATCGTCATGACGCAGTGGCTCTGGTCCTATGTCAGCTTCGAGCGCGGCGCGCGACTCATCACCGGCATGCGCACCACCCTCGAACCCGACGGGATAGGCAGTCGAGACGACGACGATGCTCGCCCGCCGGACGGACAAAGAGCAGCTTGAACAACCTGCGACGTACTGGGAGTCGCCGATGACCACCCACATATCCATCTCAACATGGGCAACAGAAGTGATCGGGTTTTTCAATGACATTAACGACTGATAGCCGGCCCCGTCACCCGGAAAAGGCGCACAAGCCGGACAATCCGATTCAGCGCACGCCTGCCTGGATCCGGGTCAAGGCGCCGACCTCGTCCACCTACCACGAGACGCGCAGGATTATCCGCGAAAACAATCTCCGCACGGTGTGCGAGGAAGCGGCCTGTCCCAATATCGGGGAATGCTGGTCCAAGAAACACGCCACCATGATGATCATGGGCGCGCTCTGCACGCGGGCCTGCACCTTTTGCAATGTTGCGACCGGGAAGCCGGGCGCGCTCGACCCCTTCGAGCCGACCAATGTCGGCTCCGCCGTGGCCCGCCTCGGGCTTGCGCATGTCGTGATTACGTCGGTCGATCGTGACGATCTGGCCGATGGTGGGGCGGGACATTTCGCGGCAGTGATTCAAGCCATCCGCGTAGCGACCCCGAACACGACCATCGAGGTGCTGACCCCGGACTTCCTGCGCAAGCACGGTGCGGAAGAGACCGTCGTTGCGGCCAAGCCGGATATCTTCAATCACAACCTGGAGACCGTGCCGCGGCTCTATGCCTCGGTGCGGCCGGGCGCGCGCTATTTCAATTCGTTGCGCCTGCTCGATCGGGTCAAGCAATTGGATCCCGCGATGTTCACCAAGTCCGGCATCATGGTCGGCCTGGGAGAGAGCGAGGTCGAGGTCCGCCAGGTCATGGACGACCTGCGCGCGGCCGATGTCGATTTCCTGACCATCGGCCAGTATCTACAGCCGAACCCAAGCATCATGTCGTCGATCGTTTCGTCACGCCGGAGGAGTTCAAGCGCTTTGAGTCCATGGCCT
Source organism: Tardiphaga sp. vice154 (assembly GCF_007018645.1). Lineage (NCBI taxonomy): Bacteria > Pseudomonadati > Pseudomonadota > Alphaproteobacteria > Hyphomicrobiales > Nitrobacteraceae > Tardiphaga > Tardiphaga sp. vice154. Next base: position 1,537,515 of record NZ_CP041399.1, on the reverse strand, counting down.
ATGTCATGGGCTTCTTCATGGTCTCGGCCTCGCCTCTGACGCGTTCCTCTTATCACGCTGCCGAAGATTTCGCGCGTCTACGGGCCGCGCGCGAGGCGCTACTTCTTCCGGCCCAAGGTGACCCTTAACTATCCATATCACTCAAAGGATTTACAGCATGAAAACCGGAGGCGACAAAATCGAAGCATTCAGCGTGGCCGGCGTGAAGCAGGCTTCAACGAACACGAGGAGAACGGCCAATCGGCGTTCGAGATGAAACACCGAGCAGTCGTTCCCGGGCAAGAAACGTGAGCATTTCTTTAGCACGTCTTCCAAGGTCGCGCTGCCGACGAGGTCGGCGCGAATCCTGGCTTCGATGGCGGTGAGCTGCTTGGCCTTCGTCAGCACTAAGCCCATTCCGTCCACCGGGGATCCATGCATCAACGCCCATACGCGGGCGCCCTGCCGGACCAATAGATAATGAATTTGAGGAAGCATTTATGCCGTACCGCTACTCCCCAAGAACGCTCCGTTTTCTCGGGAGGAGATTGGCGTTTTGAACAAGGTCGTGGCGCGAACGACGCCGCTGCAGCGAAGCTGGCTCGCTGGCTTTTTCGCGGGCTTCGAGGCGGTGCAGGGCGCTCTGGCGGCACCGGCGGCTGCGCTAAGCCGCGGGCGTCTCTCACGGTCCTCTACGCCTCCGAGAGTGGCAATGCCGAAGGCCTCGCCATAAAGGCGAAGAAGGCCGCACAGAAGCACGGCCTCGATGCACGCGTCATCGACATGGCGGACGCCGACATGGGCATCCTCGCCAATGCGAAGAACCTCATCGTCTATGTGGCGACGTGGGGCGAGGGCGAACCGCCGGGCCGCGCGGCCGACTTCTATCATGCTCTGATGAGCGACGGTGCGCCGCGGCTCGATGACGTCCGGTTCGCGGTGCTCGCGCTGGGCGACACGGCTTATACGCAATTCTGCGCGACCGGCAACGCGATCGATGCGCGCCTCGAGGCGCTGGGCGCCTCTCGTGCGGCCGACCGCATCGATCTCGATCTCGACTTCGCGAAGCAGGCAGTCGAGTGGACGCAGGGCGCGCCACCAAGCTTGCGCCGGCCGATGCGCCGTCGTTGACGGTCGTGCACGTTGACTTCAATAGCTCTGCGCAACCGGCGGACGAGGACGAGCCGCTCTACACGCGACGACCCCGCTCGAAGCCGAGATCACGGCGTTGATTAACCTCAATGGCACCAGCTCGACGCGCGAGACTTGGCACGTCGAACTCGCCTCCGATGCTCCTGGCTTCACCTATGTGCCGGGTGACGCTATCGGCATAGTCTTGAGAACGATCCCGACCTCGTCGCCGAGGTCGCCGCGGCGGCAGGGCTCGGTTCGCAGGCCGTGGTTTTGCAGAAGTTGCGCCAGAGGTACGACGTTACGACGCTGTCGCGGCCGCTGGTCGAGGCGTATGCAAAGCTGACCGGCCGCGCCGATGTGGCCAAGCTCAAGGAGCAGGAGGCGTTCGCCAAGTTCGCGGCCGGTCGCCAGCTGATAGATCTCCTCCAAGCATTTCCCGAGAAGCTGTCAGCGGACCAGCTCTTCGGCCTCCTGAGGCCGCTGCCGGGCCGGCTCTACTCGGTCGCATCGAGCCAGAAGGCGCACCCTGGCGAGACGCATCTTCTCGTCGGCGCGGTGCGGTGGGACTCGTACGGCAAGGCGCGCAAGGGCGTCGCTTCGACCCATCTCGGAGACCGGCGCCGCATTGGTGATACCGCCAAGATCTACGTGAATCCGAACCGCCATTTCCGCCTGCCGTTAGACGGTGCACGTCCGATCATCATGATCGGTGCTGGCATGGGCGTTGCCCCCTATCGCGCTTTTGTCGAGGAGCGGTTCGAGACCGGAGCCAAGGGTCCGAGCTGGCTGTTCTTCGGTGAGCGCAACTACACGTTTGACTTCCTATACCAGCTCGAATGGCAGGATTACTTGTCGATCGGCGCGCTCACTCGCATCGACGTCGCCTTCTCACGCAATCAGCCGGAGAAGATTTACGTCCAGCAGCGCCTGCAAGAGGTTCGGTCTTTGGTAGAGCCGGTCCGGTAGCGGCGTGAGCAATCCCCTGCATATGGAGCGCTTCGTTGTGCCGGGGAAAACCATTGCTGGCCATCGGGCGGAGCGGCCTGGAGGTGGCGATGGCGGGAGAGCCCTTTTACGTCAAATAGTGAAACGAGGGAACGTCATTTTGCCGGCGACTTGGCGTCAGCGCTAATTTGAAATCGCGCTGGAAGCATGATCTACGTTTGCGTCTATAGTACCAAGCGCTTATTATTGCTTTATCGTTTGAGTTCTGAAACCGAGGTTACCGCTATGCCGAAGAAAAAGGAGACGCGCGAGCAGCACCAGGACCTCCACGAACAGCTTAATCGAGAACTTGAACAAACCTTTCCTGCGAGCGATCCCTTAACGATCACGCGCAGCTTTCCTGACAGTCAAATGGCACCGTTTCGGAATGTCGAGGACAAAAAGGCCGATAAGTAATACCAAAGGCCTCAGGGATTGACCGTCGCCCAAGTTCTGGATGTGATTGAGGCCACGCGTTCGGGGTCATCGGCGAAGAAGCGCCAGGCGGCGCAGGACTTGTCGACGATGTCGTCGTAGCTTTCGAATACGGTGATGGGAGCTTGTTGCGGCGGAGATATTCCCAGACATTCTCGACTGGGTTTAGCTAAGGAGCGTAGGGCGGCAGGCGGACGAGCGTGATGTTGTCTGGAACGGCGAGGCGCGCCGCGACGTGATAGTTTGCGCCATCGATGACGAGCGCAGCATGCGCTCCCGGTGCGACACGGCGGCCGATTTCGGCGAGATGCATGGACATTGCATCGGTATCGGCGACGGGCAGGACGAGCGCCGCCGTTGCGCGGCGCTGCGGACAAACGGCGCCGAAGATGTAGGCCCACTGGTAGCGTTGGTCACGCGGCGCACGCGGTCGGGTTCTCCGTCTGGCCCAAACCCGGGTTAGCGTCCCCTGCTGGCCGATTCGAGCCTCGTCCTGGAACCAGATTTCGATGGGGTTTGTCTTTGGCGTCGTCGGGGAGCCGCGCCGCAATCGCGATCTTTGCGGCAGAGTTTTTTTAAACGCCTCCCGGGGCTTCTTCGTCGGCTTGGAGATGGCGCGGACGCACCGACAACCGACGGTGGCCGAGCTTGGCCAGCAGCTTACCGACCGAGCGTTCGTGCAGCACGAAGCCGAACCGTCGTTCCAACTCGTCACGCAAATCCACACGCCGCCAGCGCACCACCCCATGACGGGCCGGATCGGGACTTGGGACCTCTGGCGTCGTCAAATCGTGCAGGCCGCGCAAGCCCTCGGCGTTGTAGCGATGCACCCAATCCCGCAGGGTCTGGCGATCCATGCCGCAGCTCTCCGCCGCCGACTTCCGATCCGCCCCATCGAGCACCATGGCAAGAGCCAGCATCCGCCGCGCCGCGGAACCATTCTTCTCTCGGCTCGCCGCCGCACGGAGCTCCTTTGCCGTCAAATCAAATCGAGTCAGAGTTTCCCCGATTTGGGAATCCCAAAATGAGTCAAAACCCGCGGCCGTTGGTAGAAGACCGAGCGCCCGATGACGCCGCGCGAGGTGGAAATGGTGCTGGCGGGCAGCCTGATAAATCTGGTTCGGCAAAAAAGGGCTTGAGTGTCCGATGTCGCTTGCGACCTGTTGTCCCTGCACCGGCGCCCGCGGCAAGCTTGTTGTGCAGGTCGACGAACTTCTTCACGGCTGCTACGATCTTCCGGCACCTCCGTACGAACAAAGAAGCTCGGACAACTGCCGCCTTTACGGCAGTTTCAATTTTTTGACCCTCCGGCATCTTTTCCGCCGGCGCGTAAGCTTGGATGGTGAGGGCGTGGACCCGGCCTTTCAACTCGGCGGCGAGCGTGTCGTTGACCAGCCGGTGGCGGTCGACCCGCGATTTGCCGGCGAACTCGGGCGACATCACGAGCACGCGGAAATGGCTTTCGCCCGTGCCGGGCGAGCTCCGGTGGCCCGCATGCACATGCGACTCGTTGATCACGTCGAGCCGGGTCGGCCGGAGCGCGATCATCAGTTTCTCTCGGATGGTCGCCGCGATAGACATTCAGGAAGCTCTCAAGCATTGGCGCGAGTGTCGAGCACGCGAGTGTGCCCGTGACGGATCGGCTTCAGACCGAGAAGCTCGTGCCGCAGCCGCAGGCGGCGGTCGCGTTCGGATTCTTGATCTTGAACGACGCGCTTATCAGGTCGTCGACGTAGTCGATCTCCGAGCCCGCCAGATAGACGAGCGAGAGCGAATCGACCAGGACCTTCGCATCAGCGTGCTCGATCACGGCGTCTTCGGGCTCCGCCTTGGGCACGAGATCGAAGCGGTACTCGAAGCCCGAACAGCCGCCGCCCTCGACGCTGATCCGAAACATCTTTTTGTCAGGTTCGTTGCAGACGATCTGCGCGATGCGCTCGACCGCGCGCTCGGTGACGGTGATGGATGTGGTCGTCATGGCTCGTGATTCCCTTTTTTGCGATACGGGTTGCGAGGGACGGTGGCCTTGCGGCTGGCCGTCAATCAGGCGGCAGGACTCCGCCCATGGATAGGATTTCGGCCCCGGCCACGCGCCGTGCCGTCGGCACTCCCTTTTGGTTTAACAGCTCCTGCAGCTCGCCCGATTGAAACATTTCGCGGACGATATCGCAGCCGCCGACGAACTCGCCTTTGACGTAGAGCCGCGGGATTGTGGGCCAGTTCGTGTAGGACTTGGTACCCTCGCGGACTCTTGGATCGTCGAGCACGTTGATGTCTTTGTAGTCGACGCCCAGATGGCCAAGGATCTGTGCGACCTGGCCCGAGAACCCGCACTGCGGGAATTGCTTGGTGCCCTTCATGAACAGCACGATGTCATTACTGGTGACCTGCTTGCGGATCAAATCGTGGGCTTCCTGCTCGCTCATGGCGTTCCTTTCTCCGTGACTCGGTGCTACGGCCTGATCGGCGTTTAAGCGTCTTTGGGTATATATAGAGGTCTGCAGTGCGAGCGCATGCAGCGCACTGCCCATGCGGCCCTCAAGCGCGTCGTAGACTGTCTTGTGCTGTTGCTCGCGCGTCTTGTCTTTAAGAGCTTCGAGCCGACATGCGCCTCGTAATGGTCGCCGTCACAAGCCAGATTCCGGATTATCACCTGGGCATCCGGCAGTCCGGCCTTGATGAGGCGCTCGATCTCCAGTGCATCCATGGCCATGCGAACTCGTCTCCTTTGCTCCGTCAAACTGTCACGCGCGACATCGCCGTTCGGCCAGCCCACAGTCGTTTTCGACCTGACATGGCTGCGCCCACAATCACCCCCCGGTCACGGACATATGCCGCGCAACGGCTGGCTTCTTCGTGCGCCGGTCGATGACGAAGTCATGGCCCTTGGGCTTGCGCGAGATCGCCTCGTCGATGGCATCGAACAGTGCCACATCGTCACCGTTCGCGCGAAGCGATTTTCTCAGATCTGCCGCGTCATCCTGACCGAGGCACATGTAGAGGATGCCCGTGCAGGTGAGGCGCACGCGATTACAGCTTTCGCAGAAGTTGTGCGTCATTGGCGTGATGAAGCCGACGCAACCGCCGGTCTCCTTAATCTCGACGTAGCGCGCCGGGCCGCCGGTCTTGTAAGGGATGTCGGTCAGCGTCCATCGGTCCATCAGCCGCGCCCGGATGATGGAGAGCGGCAGGTACTGGTCGGTGCGGTCGCCGTCGATGTCGCCGAGCGGCATCGTTTCGATCAGCGTCAGGTCCATGCCGCGGCCGTGCGCGAATTGGATCAGGTCCTCGATCTCGTCCTCGTTGACGCCCTTGAGGGCGACAACATTGAGCTTGATCTTGAGCCCCGCCTTCTCCGCGGCTTCGATGCCCGCCATTACCTGCGAGAAATCTCCCCACCGCGTGATGGCGCGGAAACGGTCGGGCTGCAGCGTGTCAAGCGAGATATTGATGCGCCGAACGCCGCAATCCTTGAGGGCCTGCGCATACGTCGGGAGCTGGCTACCATTCGTGGTCAGCGTCAACTCTTCAAGCGCGCCGGTTTTCAGGTGCCGGGAAAGGGCCTCAAACAGCCAAAGGATATTCTTGCGCGCAAGCGGCTCGCCGCCAGTGATCCGAAGCTTCTTCACGCCTTTCGCCACGAATGCACTGCACAGCCGATCGAGTTCCTCGAGCGTCAGGAGCTCCTTCTTTGGCAGAAAGGTCATGTGTTCCGACATGCAGTAGACGCAGCGAAAGTCGCAGCGATCGGTCACCGACACGCGCAGATAGCTGACGGTGCGCCCGAAAGGGTCGACCATTGATGTGTTGGTTAGGCCTGGTGACAGCTGGGCGTTCATGGATCTAGTGGCTCCTACGCTCACGCGTCAGCGTGCAGCCAGAGGCCGCACGCTGACGCGCAATGGCTCGGCTTGGCAGCGGGTTACGCTGTGGTTTGTACTTGTCGCGCCCAAGCCTCGAAATCGGCATCACTGTAGCCGCAAGACGCTGGCTCTGCTTCGCGTAAGCCCAAACTAGGATCGAAGCGGAATAGCGACGCGCAATAGGGGCAAACGATCTCATTGGCATTACCCATGTTAAGATAGACGTGCGGATGATCTTGTGGCGGCATTGTCGCAATGCACTTGAACTCACGTCAGCCAATGCGCACGATTGGCGCTCCGGCCTCGTTATGAAACTTCGGATAACTGTCCGTCTCCATCGCGCTCTGCTCGATCATGAGTTGCAGTCCATATTGGTGATTGAGCGAGTGCCCTCTCTGCGGTCCAGTGCCCGTGGCATGGCACGCGTCTTGTTTCGTTGCCTGCTACACGACGTTCCAGAACCCACAGGTCAGCTTAGTTAGCAACCAGTCCCTGCCGCCGACAGGCTCTCTAACCTGCATTTCTCCTGGCCTTCAATTCCTTGACCAGTCGTAAGAAATTCCGATGAGCGGCTCTATTCCTTGTGACCGTGAGAAATGCCGGCTAAACTGAACGAACCTCCGTGACCTCCGGCAAGTAGTGACGCAGCATGTTTTCGATGCCAGTCTTGAGCGTCGCGGTCGAGCTCGGGCATCCGGCGCAACTGCCTTGCAGATGCAGATAGACAACCCCGTCTTGGAAGCTGCGGAAGACGATGTCGCCACCGTCTTGAGCGACGGCGGGGCGTACGCGCGTGTCCAGAAGCTCTTTTATTTGGTTGACGAGATCGCTGTCTTCCTCTGCTGCCGAGTGACCGGTCTCTGCCGTTTCGACATCAAACAGAGGATCATCTGCGACGTAGTGCTCCATAATTGCACCGAACACCGCGGGCTTGACGGTCGGCCAGTCGACTGCGTCTGTCTTGGTCGCTGTGATGAAATCGGGTCCGAAGAAGACTGCCGTAATCTGGTCGATGGCGAACAGGCGCCGGGCAAGCGGCGAGCCGGCTGCAGCGGAGCGATCGGAAAACTGGTGTGTACAGTCGCCGCCGACCATCCGACCAGGATTGAATTTCAAGGTTGCTGGGTTGGGTGTCGCTTCGGTTTCGATGAGCATCGCATATCCCTTCGCTGCGCTCTTCAGCACTTTGTTGTCTGCTTGATCAGTGCAGAGCTCATCCGATGAGGGATGGGACGGCTCGGCGAATGAGTGCGGTCGGCAGGTGTGGTCGCTGCGTCAGGCAGCAGGTCGGCGAGCCTGACCCCGCGCAGGAAAATCAGAATATAGGTCTTGAGCGCCGCTTGAAGCAGATTTACCCCGATTACCGCGTCCCCGGGTCGGAGATCCGGAGATATCGCCGGCAAGGCCGGGTCGCACTTCCCCCCGCTCACGGCTTCGAAAATATCCGCAGCCGAGATCAACGCAGCCGGTCGCGCCAAGCGGTAACCGCGCCTGTGGATTGCCGCTCCGCAATCGAGCCAACAGCGCCTCCGTGGATGACGGCGAACGGGCCACTAGGGCGAGCTCGGCTGCTGTTACGTGGGGATCAGTGACAGCCAGCCGAACCATGAGCTCGACGGCATCGTCGACAACTGGACTGGTGTTCATTCCCGCCTCAACTCATTTCGAAACCAAACTAACAACCGCCAGACCACTTGTCAATATGATTTCGAACGACTACTACTTTGTCGGAAAGGTCAACATGTCAGCACGCGAAACGGCGGCCCTTCTGCTGCAAGCAGCGCGGATCATGCAGGGGGAAGGCTATTACGGCGAGGTGAGCCCGGCCCAATGGATGGCGCTCCGCTTCTTCGCCGGGGCCAAGCTCTCCCGCACTCCCTCAGCCTTCGCTGAGCAGTCGATCACACGCGGCACCGCGACACAAAGGCATCAAAGCGCTTGTGGCCGGCGGCTACCTGCACCGGCAGAAGTCGGAGATCGATGGACGCAGCGTCAGTCTGCAACTGACCGACAATGGTCGCGATGCACTCGCCGCGACCCGTTCGAAGTTCTAATGCGGGGAGTCGCGGCCCCCGATACAAAACAGCGCGCCGCCGTTCACGCCCTGCAACAAGTGCTGACTGCCGTAGCCGCGAGCGGGTCGCATCGGCGCTTTGGCGTCTGCCGGGATTGCTGCTACATCGGCGGAGACATCTGCTGCAGCTTAACAAACATGCCTTCATCGGTCCTCGAATGCCTGCTGCTCGGCGTTCCAATGCAGCCTGACGAAACGGAACTCCCGTGCGTCAAACTTTCAGCCAAGGAGCGAGCGCGCTCATGACCGACACGGCGAATGAGATCGCCACCAGCATCCGCGTGCCGGAGGGCGCCGTCGAGGTCGATGCGACGCCGGTCGCCCGGGGTCTCAAACTGCCGGTTGAGCAGCTCATGGTCGAGATGCGACGCGGCATCGTCTACAGCACGAGCGAGCGCGGTATCGGTGAGGACGAGGGCCGCTTCCGCCTGACCTTTCGTTATCGAGATCGGGTATTCCGGCTTATTGTCACGACGACCGGCGAGGTCGTCAGCGAGGACAGCTCTTGAGCGAGGAACTTGATCGGAGTTGCATGTTGAAAGAACGTCTCCGCCAAGCTCTCATAGATCAGGCCCAGACCGGGAACCTCACGACTTACAAAGAACTCGCCGACCGCCTCGGACTTGAGCCGTCGCAGACAATTCATCTTATCGGTGAGGCACTTGAGACCCTCATGGAGGACGACGTCGCCGCCGGTCGCCTGATGTTGGCTGCACTTTGCGTCAGCAAGATGCGGCCCGGCATTCTCGTCTGCGGGTTCTTCTTGGCGGCCCAGGTTCTGGGGGCTTTTCTGGCGATCCGACGAGCCCGGAGGCGCGTGTGCCTTCCACGCGATCGAGCTGCGGCGTGTGCTTTCATTCTATGGAAGCTCGCGTCCGCATCTGGTGCCCGTTGCTTCGTAAAGAAGGCAATCGAGATCCGAGGCATCGAGCAAGTCCAGGAGGAGACCAAGAGCTTCTTTGAGCGCCTGAAGACAGAGGCGTCCGCCGAGTGGCGCGCCTACACCGAGCACCTGTCCCTACTTAACCGACATAAACCACGACGAGGATCATTGCGAGGAATTCGGCGCCCATCAGCACGAACAGGCCGGATGCGTTGACCAACGCCAGAATGAGAAAGAGCACCGAGTGCACGAGATTGCGCGACGCAATCACCATTCACCGGCGGATGCAACGCATACGCCGGCGAACAGATAGAAGAACAGCGCGGGAAGGATCATGCCCTCACCTCACCGGTAGGGCGAATCAAGTTCTATGCTTTTCGCAATCTCGCGCTCCCAGCGATCGCCATTGGCGAGAAGTTTCGCCTTGTCATAGTACAGCTCCTCGCGCGTCTCGGTCGCGAATTCGAAATTTGGCCCCTCGACAATGGCATCGACGGGACATGCCTCTTGGCACAATCCGCAATAGATGCACTTCACCATATCGATGTCGTAACGCACGGCGCGGCGGGTTCCGTCATTGCGGCGCGGACCGGCCTCGATGGTGATGGCCAGCGCCGGGCAGATCGCCTCGCAAAGCTTGCACGCGATGCAGCGCTCCTCGCCATTGGGGTAACGGCGTAGTGCATGTTCACCGCGGAAGCGCGGCGAGATCGGCCCCTTCTCGAACGGATAGTTCAGCGTCGGCTTCGGCTTGAAGAAATAACGCATGGCGAGAAAAAACGCCGACACGAATTCGGTCAGCAAAAGCGAACGGGCTGTGACGTTGACACTCATGATGTCCTCATTTCGCCGGAAGGCGGCAACATCTCGCGGATGTCGTCCGCGTCAATCGAAAGACGCCTTGTCGAAATTAGTGCGTTTCGGTCGCCGGAGTGAGTTGAACCGATTCGCCGCAGCCGCAGGCGGACGTCTGGTTCGGGTTGTTGAACACGAACTGTGCCGTCAATTTCTCGACCTTGTAGCCCATCTCGGTGCCGAGCAGGAACAGCACCGCCTTGGGGTCGATCAGGACGCGCACGCCCTTGTCCTCGACCACCTCGTCGAACGGCCCGGCCTTCTCCGCATATTCCATGGTGTAGGCCATGCCGGCGCAGCCACCCTTCTTGACGCCCACGCGCACGCCAACGATCGGTCGGCCGGCATTAGCCATCACGGATTTGATGCGGTCTGCGGCAGCATCCGTAAGCCGCATCATCTGGGGTCTCAGCGGGGCTGTGGCCATCATGTTCTCCGAGCCAGTTGAAAATTGCAACAGGTTGAATTTAACAAACGATTGCTCCCTCAATGTGGGGGCTTCAGGCCGAGGATTAGGTTACCACATGTTGAGGACGACGCGCGCTTCTTCCGACATCCGGCTCGGATCCCAGGGCGGGTCCCAGACCACCGCCACGTTGGCTTCCTTGACGCCCGCCACGCTGGCAACGGCGTTCTCCACCATCACCGGCAGTTCCTGCGCCGACGGGCAACCGGGCGAGGTCAGCGACATGTCGACTTTCACCGTGCGGTCGTCGGCGATGTCGATGCGGTAAATCAGGCCGATCTCGTAGATGTCGGCCGGAATTTCTGGGTCGTAGACGGTCTTGAGCGCGGTCACGATCTCGTCGGTGAGCCGGGTGATCTCGGCCTCCGGCAGCGCGGAAGGTTTTCCGGCCGGCGCGGGCTGCGCGCCAGTCGCGAGCTTTTCTGTGGTGGGCTTTTCAACGGTGGGCGTGTCGTCACTCATGCGAAAACCTCTCGTGCCTTGACCATGGACTCGGCCAGCGTATCGACCTCAGCGCCGGGAAGTCCTCCCGCACACGCGCGACATCGTATGAGCCGTTTGCGACCGCCGGATGCATCGTCAGCCTCGCGCCGCCAGCCATCGCTCCGCGACGACAACAGCGATATCGCGCAGATTATCATCGACGATGGACTCGATCGCCTCGCCGACAAACGCCGCGATCAGTAGCGCCTGCGCTTCCTTCTCGGAAAGGCCGCGCGCGCGCAGATAGAACAATAGGCTTTGGTCGAGCGCGCCGGTCGTCGCACCGTGACCACAGGTCACGTCGTCAGCGAAAATTTCCAGCTCGGGCTTGCTCTCGGATTCGGCCTCATCCGAGAGCAACAACGCGCGCGTCATCATCTTGGCGTCGGTCTTCTGCGCATGGGAACGTACGACGATGCGGCCCTGAAACACCGAATGGGCGCGATCGTCTAGTACCGCGCGGAACACTTCGCGGCTCGCGCAATTCGGCACGGCATGATCGAGAAACAGCGTGGTGTCGCCATGCTGGGTGCCGTTGAGCAGGTTGACTCCGTTGGTCTCAACGCGGGAATGCTCGCCCGCAAACGTGATGAACGCCTGATAGCGGCTGAGGTTGCCGCCGCCCGTCAGGTTGAACGTGTTGAAATGGGATTTCGCACCGAGCGTAACAAGGATAGTCGAGATATTGAAGGCGTCGCGAGCATCTTGCATCAGACGCACATGATCGAGCCGCGCATTCGCGCCGAGGGATACCACCAGCGCGTCGTGGACCTGATAGGCTTTTGCGCCTTCCGCCGCGATAAAACTCTCGATCAGCGTAACCTTTGTATTGTCACCGGCGCTCAGAAGTGAGCGTGTGACCATCGCCGCAGGGCTTCCGCCGCTGGCGAAATGGACAATATGCAGCGGCTGCACCAGTTCAGCTCCATCGCCGACCTCGACGACAACGCCGTCAGTCATCAGCGCCGTGTTCAGCGCGATCATCGGATCAGAGGAAGTGCCGGACTGCAAAAGCTGACTTCGGATAACATCGTTTCCGGACTCCAGCACATCGCGCAGCGCGCGGATGGTAAGGCCCTTTTCCAGCTTTCCGAGATTGGACAACTGCGGCGCGAATAGGCCATCGACCAGAACAAGTTGACGTGCGCCTTCCACTGGCAGCGACTTCAAGGCAGAAGCGGCTCGCGTCAATGCCGCCTGATCCGGGGGCGCCGCGAGCGGAAGCACCTCGCGCATAGAGACGCGCAAGTCCGTGTATTTCCAGTCCTCGACGCGGCGATGCGGCAGGCCCAATCGCCCGAAATCCTCGAACGCCTTCCGTCGCGCATCCATGACCATGCCCGAACCGGGCAGCCGCTCGCGCTCGACGGTGAATGCTTCGCCAAGCGCCCGGCCGGTGTTTGTCTTTGCCACTGCAACGTTCATCATTCAAACCGTTCTATCAATTACGCGTATTCCACTTATAAAACTGGCGCTCACTTTTGCGGCTTACGCGTCAAGCCGCCACGTCTTCGAACTGGGCGTAACCGGATTTCTCCAGCTCCAGCGCCAGTTCCTTACAGCCGCTCTTCACGACGCGTCCTTTCGACATCACATGCACGAAGTCGGGAATGATGTAATTCAGCAGCCGCTGGTAATGCGTAATAATGACCATCGCACGATCCTTCGAGCGCAAAGCATTGACGCCGTCGGCGGCGACGCGCAGCGCATCGATATCCAGGCCTGAATCCATTTCATCCAGGATGCACAGGCTCGGCTCAAACAGTGCCATCTGCAAAATTTCGTTGCGCTTCTTCTCGCCGCCTGAGAAGCCGACGTTGACGCCACGACGCAGCATGTCCTGCGGAATGTTCAGCTTGCCCGCGACCTCGCGGACTTTCTTCAGAAATTCAGGCGTCGAGAATTCGCTCTCTCCACGCGCCTTGCGCTGGGCGTTCAGCGCGGTGCGTAGGAACGTCATCGTCGCCACGCCCGGAATTTCCACCGGATACTGGAACGCGAGGAACACGCCCTTGGCGGCGCGCACATCCGGCGCCATTTCGAAGAGGTCCTCGCCTTTGAACAGTATCTCGCCGCCGGTAACTTCATAGCCCGGCTTGCCGGCGATGACATGGCTCAGCGTCGATTTGCCGGAGCCGTTCGGCCCCATGATGGCGTGCACTTCGCCCGCGTTCACGGTGAGCGTCAGCCCATGCAGAATCTCGTTGTCCTCGACCTGAACCTTGAGATTTTTGACTTCGAGCAACGCGGTCATCCAACACTCCCTTCCAGCGAGATCGAGATCAGCTTCTGCGCCTCGACCGCAAACTCCATCGGTAGTTGCTGCAGCACGTCCTTGACGAAGCCGTTGACGACGAGACCGACGGCCTCTTCCTGCGACAGCCCGCGCTGCACGCAATAGAACAGCACGTCTTCGGAGATCTTCGACGTGGTGGCTTCGTGCTCGAACAGCGCGGAAGAGTTCTTCGCCTCGATATAGGGCACGGTATGTGCGCCACACTTGTCGCCGATTAGCAGCGAGTCACAGGCGGTGAAGTTACGCGCGCCGGTGGCCTTGCGATGCGCGGTGACGAGGCCGCGATAGGTGTTCTGCGAGACGCCCGCCGCGATGCCCTTGGAGATGATCCGGCTGGTGGTGTTCTTGCCCAGATGGATCATCTTGGTGCCGGAATCGACCTGCTGGTAGCCGTTGGAAATCGCGATCGAATAGAACTCGCCGCGCGAATTGTCGCCGCGCAGGATGCAGCTCGGATATTTCCAGGTGATCGCCGAGCCCGTCTCGACCTGCGTCCACGAAATTTTTGAGTTTTTGCCACGGCAATCGCCACGCTTGGTGACGAAATTGTAGATGCCGCCTTTGCCTTCGGAGTTGCCCGGATACCAATTCTGCACCGTCGAGTATTTAATCTCGGCATCGTCGTGGGTGACGAGTTCGACCACGGCGGCATGCAACTGGTTCTCGTCGCGCTGCGGCGCAGTGCAGCCTTCGAGATAGCTCACATAAGCGCCCTTGTCGGCGATGATCAGCGTGCGCTCGAACTGGCCGGTGTTTGCCTCGTTGATGCGGAAGTAAGTCGACAGCTCCATCGGGCAGCGCACGCCCGGCGGCAAGTAAACGAACGAGCCATCGGAGAACACCGCCGAATTCAATGTCGCGAAATAATTGTCGGTGGTCGGCACCACCGTGCCGAGATATTTCTTCACGAGGTCCGGATGCTCACGGATCGCTTCCGAGATCGGCATGAAAATGACGCCAGCTGCTTTCAGCTCGGCCTGAAACGTCGTTGCGACCGAAACAGAATCGAACACAGCGTCTACAGCTACGCGGCGCTCGCTTTCGGGGCGCACGACACCGGCGAGCATCTCCTGTTCGCGAAGAGAAATTCCGAGCTTCTCGTAGGTTTTTAGGATTTCCGGATCAACTTCGTCGAGCGAAGCCAGCTCTTTGCGCTTCGGCGCCGAGTAGTAATACAGATCCTGATAGTCGATCCTCGGATAGTGGACACGCGCCCAAGTCGGCTCTTCCATGGTCAGCCAGCGGCGATAGGCTTCCAGCCGCCAGGCCAGCATCCAGGCCGGTTCGTTCTTCTTGGCCGAGATGAAACGAACGGTATCTTCAGAAAGCCCTTTCGGGGCCTTGTCGGACTCGATATCGGTAACGAACCCGTACTTGTACTGGTCGACATTGAGGTGACGGACTCGCTCGATGGTCTCTTGAACTGCCGGCATTTTTCTTCCTCCGCTGCGGTTTCAAGGACCGCGGGTTGGCATTGTCACGTTGAGAGAATTTGCTTTCAAACTCCGCCAGTTTCGTTCCATGGCGCTGTACCATTTTCATTCACTTAACGGGCTCCGTCTAAACCCGAAAACTCTTTTGCTGCGCTAACGTGACAATACCGGTACGAGATTTCTCTTCTGTCGTTCTTAATTAGCTTCTCTGTCGCTCTAATTACTTTCGAAACAAAACTATTTGTCATCCAATCAGTTGTCAAGTTGAATTCGAAACGCTATTATCCTTGTACGGATTCATCGAAGAGGCAATCATGTTAGCGCGTGAAACGGCGGAACTCCTGATACTGGTGGGGCGGCTCGTGCAAGCCGAGGGCTATGACGGCGAACTCAGTCCCGCCCAATGGATGGCGCTCCGCTACTTCGCCCGCGCCAATCAATACTCCCGGAATCCATCGGCATTCGCGGAGTTTCAAGCGACCACCCGTGGCACGGCAACGCAAACCATTAAGGCGCTTGAGGCAGGTGGGTACTTGGTCCGACGCCGATCCGCGGCGGATGGGCGAAGCGTCAATCTCCGATTGACGGGCAAAGGTAATAAAGCGGTTGCGCGCGATCCGTTCGAAGTTCTAGTGCGCGCCGTGAATTCGCTCGACGCGGAAGAGCAGACTGCGATGCACCATGCCCTGCACCAAGTGCTGACCACTGTCGCTGCGAGTGGGGCACATCGGCGCTTCGGGGTTTGCCAGGACTGCGCGCACCTCGGTGGAAAAACCTGCTGCGACGAAACGAACGCACCCCTCTCGTCCCTCAAATGTCTACTGTTCGGCGTTCCGATCGAGCCCGAGGACACGGGTCTTCTATGCGTCCATTATCAGCCAACGAGCGAGCATCGCGATGGCGCACATGGTGAATGAGTTGACCTCTGCAATCTGCCGGAAGGAGGCCTGATTGACCTACATCGTCAACGACGAATGCATCAAGTGCAAGTACATGGACTGCGTCGAGGTGGCATTGCCACGTTAACGAGATTTCCAAGACTCCGTCAGTTTCATTCTATGGCGTTGTAGCATTCTCAACTTAGCGGGCTCCGTCAAAACCCGAAAACGCCTGCGCTAACGTGATAATGCCAGCTGCGGCAAAGGAGGCAATCGGAATCCGAGGCATCAAGCAAGTCCAGCTTATCAATCCCGTTTCAATCAGTTGCTGGCGAACAATCGATCAACCTTGGAACCCTACTGATGGCAACTATATCCAAAACGTCTAGTAACGAGGCATTGACGCCTCTGGAGACATCCAGCCGAATTTTCGCTTGGAACACGCACGCTTCGCTCTGGTTCAGCCTTGGCGTTGGCTTGCTGGTGATGCAAATTGGTGCCTATCTTGTGCCTGCGGTCGGCACACACGACGCCGCGATGGCCGTTGTGCTGGGCTCCCTGATCGGTGGGGGTCTGCTGGCTTGGACCGCCAGCTTGGGCTGCGACAGCGGTCTGTCGAGTGCAGGATTGATGCACCGCACCTACGGCAGCATGTTTGCACGGCTGCCTGTGATGCTCAATATCGCGCAGCTGATTGGCTGGACCACATTTGAGCTGGTAATCATGCGCGAGGGCACTGCGGCCATTGGCAAGCAAAGCCTGGGCCTATCGCTCGACGATCCACCAGGCATGGTGCTGACCACATTGCTGTGGGGCGGCGTGCTGACGGCGCTGATGGCCGGCTCGATGGTCACACTGGTACGCCGCTTTGTGAGCCGCTTTGGTCTGCCGCTGGTGATTGCGTCGCTGCTGTGGCTGACGTGGCAATTTGGCTCGAAGTTGCATGCTCAAGGGTTTGATGTGTTTTGGGCTCGCCCGGGCAATGGCAGCATGGGCCTAATGTCGGCGATGGATCTAGTGATTGCCATGCCGGTGTCTTGGCTGCCACTGGTGGCCGACTATGCCCGCTATGGCCGCAGTCGCCGCGGCACTTTTGGCGGAACTTGGTTGGGTTATGCGATGGCCAACATTTGGTGCTACACTTTAGGTGTGATGGTTGTGAGCGTAGCCGAGCCCGGCACCCATCTCGTCGGCGCCCTGCTGCTTGCACAAGGCGGCCTAATTGCCCTTGGCTTGATCCTGATCGACGAGTTGGACAACGCCTATGGCGATGTGTATTCGGGTTCGGTGTCTGCGCACAGCCTTAAGCCCGCTTGGAGCATCCGCCGCTGGGGTCTGCTGCTGGCCGTGCTGTGTACGGGTCTGGCACTGGTACTTCCCATACACAGCCTCGAGCCCTTTTTGCTCATGTTGAGCTCTGTTTTTGTGCCCCTGTATGGCGTGATACTAGGCCGGCTCGGCTCGGGGAAACCCGAGTTTGAGCTTTCATCGCGCAAAGTAGACATCACGGCCGCACTGCTGTGGCTCGCCGGGATTGCGCTCTACCATACGCTCACCAAATGGGCGCCCCAGTGGGGCTCAGCCCTGCCCACGCTGGCGTTAACGTTTGTTCTGGCTTGGTTGACTCGCCCCGGAAAGCCCTGGGCCTTTAGCGACGGCAACAACTGTTCAAACGGCCCGGGCCACCAACCAGCAGAATGGCTGACTCGCTGATCCGGATTGAACGAAGCCGTGCCTCCGGCGGAATGTACTGAACGTCGTTCGTCATCGTGTAATCGTGCACCGGGCGATGATCGATCGTAAGCGCTGTTCTTAGGTCACGGCCTTGAGGTATTGCGTTCTGTAGGCCCACGGCAGCAGTTAATCGATATCGGGTGACCATCGACGATACGCATGAGGACGTCGGTCAGATAGACATGACGAACCTCAATCGTTCGCCACCAATGAATCAGAGCGAAACTGATTTGGGAATCGTCAACGAGTCACAATTTCTGAGATTTGGTATAAGAGGTAAAGGGTGTGCCTTCCTCAATGATGAATGACAGAAGTTAGGGACGATAGGTGAACAAGTGGAAAGTCGCGGCATCGTTGGCCGTTGTCGCGATCGGCGGATATTTTTGTTTCAGCAAATTAGCCATTCGCCATGAATCGCTGGAGTTGCATGATCAAGTGCGAAACCGCGACGTCATGGTGGATGTGGCCGTCCGCCGCGACGCCGAAATCAAGGCTGACGCCGGCTACTCGACGCTGCCTGTCGCGGTGATCAGCCAAGGCAATACTGTCAAGAACACCGAATATTCCTTCATCGCGAACGCGCTGGCGGCCCGGGGGTATCTCGTGCTCAGCATCCAGCACGACCTGCCGAGCGATGCCCCCTTGGTCACCGTGAAGGGCGCGTTATATGCGGGGCGGCTGCAGATCTACGAGCGGGGCGAGGCCAACATCGACTTCGTGCTCGGCGAAATGGAAAAACGGCAGCCCCACGCGGACTACGGCGACCTTACATTGTTGGGCCATTCGAATGGCGGCGACATCTCGATGTACTACGCGAAGCAGCACGCCTCGCGGGTGAAACAAGTCGTTACCTTGGACAACCTTCGTGTTCCGTTCGTGACGGACGCCCGCCTCAAGATCCTGTCCTTCCGGTCGCACGACAACGTCTTCAAGGCGGATCCCGGCGTGGTCCCGGACGAGGAGGCGGCGAAAGCCGCCGGAATCGACATCGTCCAGACCGATGCTCGGCACACCGACATGAGCGACCGGGGTCCCGATCTTGTGAAAGAGTCGATCGAGGCGACGCTGGACCGCTTTCTCAGCGACAATTCATCGAGCGACCTTACATCGGCGGTTACGCGAAGATTGGCCGTGTTCGACCCTCAAACGATGGTGCCTTGAGCACGCCTAGAGAGGTCTGATCGGATCGAGAGGAGCGAGATGGATCTCCTCCCCGGTCTCGTCGGTGACAGGATCTTGAAACCGCGGTCCCGGAGCTCGGGACGGGCGACAATCAGGTCATGCGCGCCATGCCGGCCGCAGCGGCCACAGCCTGCTTGTCCTGTTCGAAAGGCTGTTCGCCTTGGTCGGCGACGGTGGTCGCATCGACCAGCTGGAAACGAAAATTCGGCATCTATTTTCCTGCGAATGGGGCTTGTTCGAACTGCAACTTGCCCGATTTGACGGCTAAGTGTGTGGCCCGAACCATGTTCAGCCGTTCCCGCCACGCTTGGAACCAGGGTTCGGTCGTGGCGGCGGTCACCGCCCCAGTCTATGACGGCGGACTGGCCGCAGCGCAGCCTCAGCAGGGCAAGGAACTCACCACGCAAAGCCGGCTGGTACTTGATATGGTTCGCAACCAGGCTCGCACAGCCGCCACCGCGGCCTGGGTCTCCAACGAAGGCGCCAAGGCCGCAGTCAGCGCTGCCGAATCCGAAGTTCGCGCCGCTGGCGTCGCCCTGGCTGGCGTGCAACGCGAGGGCGGCGGCGGCCAGCGCACGACGGTGGACGTCCTGAACGCCCAGCAAGATCTGGTGTCGGCAAAAGCACGGCGATGAATGTCAACGCGCTCTGGCAGAGCGTAGAAGGAACCTGGAAGACTGTCCGCCGGGTGGCCGACTCTGCCGGTTAATATAGTTCCAGTCGCTGGAACTTCGTGCGATCGCTCAGGTTGTCGCGCGAAGCCTTAGCTCCTCCCGAGGCTTCTCTTGGCCCGTCTGATTGTGGCCCCCTCCCGGTCAGACGGGTGCTTTTCTAAGGTTACTAAATCGCAATCAGTACGGCGGACGCCTGAGAAGATCAGGAAGCCGCGATATCGCTTTTGCAATCCTCCGCGACTCGTCCCGTGAGAGAAACTGTTGGGCGTATTGGTAGCCCCGGACGTGCAAGTCTTCGCGATGCGGGACCGTCAGCAAGAACAATCCAGAGCCGTCACGGACGGTGAAGCCGTGGTCACACTCCTCCATAGTCCAGGGCGGAAAACGCCGCAGGTTGTCCATCACGCCCTGCTCCGGGCTGGAGTCCCCTTCACAATCTTCCCGAGCCGGAGGCGTTGCTCCCCCACAAGACGTTCCCGCTCGGCGCAAAGCCCGTCCACCTTGTCCTGCATCCGGGACAGCAGGGCCTCGGCCGACGTGATGTCGATACCCGCCCGCTGAAGGCGAAGGATGTCAGAGCGCTGGCGGCGAATTTGCAGCCGCATGTGTTCAATTTCCAGCGGATATAATCGAGTCCCATGGCAAACCTTGTTTTGCCCTGATAAGAATAAATGGTTAACATAAGGCAAGGCGGAACTTTCGGTTCCGTGATAGAACTCTTGGAGGAACCCGGGGTTCAGTCTCTTTAAATCGGGGCCGAAATGACCGAGACACCGAGATGTCCACGTTGCCAGGGGCGCATGGAGTTCCAGCGGGTAGATCCCGGCGTCAGGGGTTTTGAGAGCCACGTCTATGAATGCGGACGCTGCTACACGATGAAGACTGAATCGGTCAGTCTTGGGCAATCGGATTCCGTGTCGGCACAGTGGGTGGAGACTTCTCTCCGGGCGCCGAGATGAGCGAATATTGGGAGCTTGATGCCAAGGCACATGATGCCCTTGAGGCGGCGCGTCAGCTTCCACACGGCCCTGCCCGTTCAAAAGCGATGAAGGAAGCCGGTCAGCTTCGTGTCGCGGCGGACAAGAAACGGTCGGATTAGGAACATCCCTCAGGTCCAGGCATTGCACCGCGCGGAGGACATATGCCCAGATTCCACTTCCCTATCGTAGACGGCACGAAGCTCGACGACCTTATAGGGGTGGAGCTAAGAAACGAAGAACAAGCCAAGAAGCAGGCCGAACTCATTGCCCACCAGCTCGCACTTATTCAGGCGAGCAAGGACGCCCGCAACGTCGTTGTAATCGACGAGGACGGAGACGAAGTTCACAAGGTGCCGTTCTAAAGATGCAAGAGGCGTATCTCGCGAGAGGCGGCGTTGAGTGGACTGCTGCCGGTCTCGTGGACAAAATCCCAGCCTCATGCCGCGGCGCTTTCGAACGCCTCGGGACTGACGCCGCCCAGATGGCTGTGACGGCGGGTTCGGTTGTAGAACACCTCAATGTAATCGAAGATGTCGGCTCGGGCCAGATCTCGGGTTTTGTAGACGCGTTTGCGGACACGTTCCTTTTTTAAACTGCTGAAGAAGGACTCCGCTACAGCATTGTCCCAGCAATTGCCTCGCCTGCTCATACTTGGCTCGAGGTTATGCGCCTGACAAAATCGACGGAAGTCATCACTGCCAAACTGACTGCCCTGGTCGGAATGCACGATGACCCGTCTGTCAGGCTTCCTGCGCCATACGGCCATGAGCAGCGCGTCCAGGGCCAGTTCTCGCGAGAGACTGGCACTCATCGACCAGCCCACGACCCTGCGAGCAAACAAGTCAACCACCACTGCCAGGTACAGCCGGCCCTGCCATGTTCGGATATAGGTGATGTCGGTCACCCAGGCCGTGTTGGGCGCATCTACGGTGAACGCGCGCTGCAGATGATTGGGCGCAATGATTGACGGGCGACCAACGATCGCGCGTGGCGATTTATAGCCACGTACGGCCTTGATCTTGTGTTTGCGCATGAGGCGCTCGACACGATGAAGACCGCAGCTTTCGCCAGCTTCCCGCAAATCGCCGAACACCCGCCGTGCGCCATAGACCCCGCGGCTGGCCAGGTACGATGCACGGATCAGGACGAGCAATCGCGTATCTTCCTTTGCGTGATCGCAAACAGACTCTTGCAGCCACGCATAGAAACCGGCACGGGCGACACGAAGCACCCGGCACATCAGCGTCATCGCGTAATCATGCCGATGCTCGATCATGAAGCGGTACTTCACTCTGGCTCCCTGGCAAAGTACCGCGCGGCTTTTTTTAGCAGATCGCGCTCCTCCTCCACCCGCCGTACCTGCGCGCGGAGGCGTAAGATCTCGCTCTTGGCTTCGAGCAGCTCTTTCGAGTGCTGCTCGGATTTGTCGGAGGAAACGGCCTTCACCCATTTGTAAAGACTGTGCGCTGAAACGCCCAGACGGGCCGCGACTTCTGGCACGCCATAGCCTCGGTCGATGACCTGCTTGACGGCTTCTTCCTTGAATTCCGGGGTAAATCTCTGTGTACTCACAAGCTGCCTCCTATGCTCAAAGGATAGGCCGGGCTTGTCTACGGATATAGGGGCAGTCCAAACACCTAACTTGGTGTCTTCGGAACCGGGTGCAGCTCAGTCCTGAAGTATCACGATGGAAGGACTAAACCTCGGCGAAGTTGTCGAGGTCGATCACTAGGACGAACTCGGCCCGGTGTTGCCTGAGTGCCTCAGCGGCCTCCACCTTGGCTTTTTCCAAAGGCCCGGCGTGAGTCGTGATGCCCCGCCGCCCGCCATCCTTGTGAATTTCAGTTACGTAAGACACCATCGGTGCAGGCTCGCGTTTCGTCAATGGTCACGCCCGTGCGGCGCTGCGACGTGGTGCAGGTTCAAGCTGTTTGAATCAAAGCCACCGGCCGACGGCGCCGTCGACTTCGATCTTTCAGGCGGACGATCCTGAGTGGTGAAAGCGGCCGTTCTGCTTCCGGGACGATCCCCAACCTAGGCACCGCTGCGCATTGCATATCCGGAACCGGCGCTTCCATCACGTGCAGAACGTCTCGGCCGGCGTCGGTTAGCTGCCACCCAGCGTCGTCACGCGTGACCATGCCTTGACCGAAAATATCGAGATCCGGGACGCGCGCCGCGAGCCGCTTAAGCCTCTCGGTCCAACCCGGTCCAGCACCGGCGAGAATCGCAAGGTCACAGTTTATCGAGGCGACCGTGGCGCGGCCGTCGGGATAGCTTGCCAGTACCTTCACAATCGCCACTTGCAGCGACACACTCCCGCTCCGTTTTCGACCGACCTGCGCGATCCCGTTTAGACTGTGACGGTATCTGCGTCGAATGTCAGATGTCCACAGATCCGGAAGTTGTGCACAGCGGACCAATCGGAAGCGGGTCGTCTCCAAGCGCGCTACTGGCGGCACCAAGTGATTCGAGGGGAAGGTCACGTTACGACCGGCCCCTCCGCGGCTGCCGTTTGCAGAGCGGCAATTGCTGCGTGCGATGCGGCGATGGAGAGCACCCCATCCTTTCAGCCTTCGATGGGCGCAGATCGCGGGCGCCACGTTGACTTTGGATTTGAACGGTCGATATCGAATAGGTCATCGACCGCGACGGCAAGATGGTCATGATTGGATTGACGGCCATCAAGACCGCGGAATTCGATCAGTGGAGTGCATTATAACCGCCGCTATCCCGCTGGGCGGCCGCGACGTTGACCTCCCCGCGACCGTACACTCCGGCTCGGCTAAGTTCCAAGGGAACCGTCCAGCTCTGCGCGAGTTGAAAGCGCCCAACACTAACTCGTGAGGAAACATATGAAACGTTTTATGTCGATGACCGTAATAGCGGTCTTAGCTTCTGGCGTAGCATTTGCTCAGGCACCGACCGCGAAAGATGGGCCAGGCAATAACCCCATCAATAGCGATCAAAAAAATTCTGACGCGCCCGTAGCGGGTCGGAATTCCTTCACCGAAGGACAGGCGAAAAGCGCGATCGAGAAGGCCGGCTACTCAGACGTCACCGACCTTAAGAAAGACGACAATGGCGTCTGGCGGGGCAAAGCAAACAAAGCCGGCTCGGCAAGCTCCATTAGCGTGGACTTTCAGGGCAACGTAAACGCTGCCAAATAATCAGGAGATTATGATGACCGTAACCATCTCGCGACTCTATGATACTTATGCCGCAGCCCAACAGGCAGTTACAGGCCTTGAGGCCGCTGGCGTACCACATTCAGAAATAAGCATTGTCGCCAATAATTCAGACAATTGGTATGGCGGCAAAAAAGATCGTGACGGCGACGGGGTCGATGACCGTGCTGAAGCCGCTGGTACCGGAGCAGGTGTCGGTGCAGGTCTCGGTGGCGCAGCCGGGTTGCTGGCGGGCCTCGGTCTTCTAGCAATTCCAGGTCTCGGCCCTGTCGTCGCCGCTGGCTGGCTTGCTGCAACCGCCGTCGGCGCAGCCGCGGGTGCGTTAACGGGTGGCGTAGTCGGCGCATTGACCGAGGCCGGAGTACCGAAAGATGAGGCGCCGCTATATGCGGAAGGCGTCCGCCGAGGGGGCACCCTGGTGTCAGCTAAGGTGCCGGATGCCGAGCGGAGTCGGTTTGACACCATCCTAAACCAGTCGTCAGTTAACCTGCGCGATCGGAGCACGGCTTGGCAGAAGAGCGGCTGGACCGGGTACGATCCGGCAAGCAAGCCCTATGGTGCGGACGAGGTTCGTAAAGAGCGTGAACTGTACGGCCCGCGCTAATATACAAAAGGCCCGCTTCGGCGGGCCTTTTTTATTGCTGCGCTTTAGGCAACTCAACGATTGTAAAAGCCGGAGCAATACTGCCTCACTGAAGCGGCCGATTTGATTGGCTGCGCCGGAGTAAAACTGCGGCAGTTAGAGTCCTTTGTCAGGAACGGCAGGGGACGGGGGATGAAGACAGTGGAGCTTTACGCGCGGGTCCGGCACGCCGTTCTGATCGAGGGGATCAGCGAGCGCGCTGCGGCAGACCGGTTCGGCATCAACGCCAGGACGGTCTCGAAGATGCTGAAGTTCTCGGTGCCGCCCGGGTACGTGCGCAGGAAGCCGCCTTTACGGCCGAAGCTCGACGAGTTCAGCGGTGTTATTGATGCGATTCTGGCGACCGACAAGGACCGGCCGAAGAAGCAGCGGCATACCTCGAAGCGGATCTTCGAGCGGCTCCGCGACGAGCACGGGTTTACGGGCAAGACCACGATCGTGAAGGACTACGTTGCCGGCTGGCGGCAGCGGACGCAGGAGATGTTCGTGCCGCTTGCGCATCCGCCGGGGCATGCCCAGGCCGACTTCGGCGAAGCGATCGGCGTCATCGGCGGCGTCGAGTGCAAGATCCACTTCTTCGCGATGGACTTGCCGCACTCCGACGCGATCTTCGTGGTGGGCTATCCGGCGGAGACGACGGAAGCGTTCTGCGACGGGCACGTGCGAGCATTCGCGTTCTTCGACGGGGTGCCGCAGTCGATCCTCTATGACAACACCAGGATCGCGGTTGCCCGCATTCTCGGCGATGGCAAGCGTCAGCGCACGCGCGTGTTCAGCGAGCTGCAATCGCATTACCTGTTCACGGATCGGTTTGGCCGCCCTGGCAAGGGTAACGACAAGGGCAAGGTCGAGGGGCTTGTGGGGTATGCGCGGCGGAACTTCCTGGTGCCGATCCCCGTGTTCGCTGACTTCGAGGCCTTGAACGGGCATCTTCTGGAGGGGTGCCGGAGGCGCCTTGCGGAACGGCTGCGCGGCCATGACGGCACGATTGGCGAGCGGCTGCAGCACGATCTCGCCGCGTTCCAGAAGCCGCTGCCGGCACCCTACGACGCTTGCGACAAGAAGCCGGGCAGCGTCAACTCGCTCTCGCTGGTGCGCTATCGGCTGAATGACTACTCGGTGCCGACGGCCTATGGGCACCAGAAGGTTCTGGTCCGTGGCTACGTGCACGAGGTCATCATCGCCTGCGGAGCCGAGGTGATTGCGCGCCATCCCCGCTCCTACGCGCGCGAGGACTTCGTGTTCAATCCGCTGCATTACCTGGCGCTCATCGAGCAGAAAACCAATGCGCTCGACCAGGCAGCCCCGCTCGCCGATTGGAAGTTGCCCGAGGAGTTCGCGACGTTGCGCCGCCTGCTTGAGGCCCGTATGGGCAGGTCCGGCAAGCGCGAGTTTGTGCAGGTGCTGCGGCTGATCGAGGTGTTCAAGGTCGACGACGTGGCGGCCGCCGTGCGCGACGCCATCGTGCGTGGAGCGGTCGGCTTCGATGCCGTGAAGCATCTGGTGCTATGCCGCATCGAGCGGCGTCCGCCACGCCTCGACATGACGATCTATCCGTATTTGCCCAAAGCGACGGTCGCGACAACATCGGCGCGGTCGTACATGGATCTGTTGGCCGGTGCGGCGGTATGACCGACGCGCCGCAGATCCTGCTCGCCCACCATCTGAAGGCGTTGAAGCTGCCGACGTTCCTGCGGGAGTACGACAAGGTCGCCCGGCTGTGTGCGGCTGAAGGCGTCGACCATCCGCGTTACCTGATGCGGCTGGCCGAGATGGAGATGATTGATCGCGAGCGACGCATGGTGGAGCGCCGGATCAAGGCGGCGCGGTTCCCGACCGTTAAAAGCCTCGATAGCTTCGACTTCCTGGCGTTGCCATCGCTGAACAAGATGTTGGTGCTGGAACTGGCGCGCTCGGACTACGTCGATCGGCGCGAGAATATCATCGCCGTCGGCAACAGCGGAACGGGCAAGAGCCACATCGCGCTCGGCCTCGGCTTGGCGGCCTGCCAGAAAGGTCTATCGGTTGGCTTCATCACGGCGTCGGCTCTGGTCCACGAACTGCTCGAAGCGCGCGACGAAAGACGGCTACTGCGTCTTCAGCGTCAGCTTGCCGGTTACAAGCTGCTGATCATCGACGAGCTCGGCTATGAACCACTCTCTGTGACCGGGGCTGAGCTGCTGTTCGAGGTCTTCAGCCAGCGCTACGAGCGAGGCAGCACGTTGGTCACGAGCAATCTGCCGTTCGACGAGTGGACGTCCGTGTTCGGCTCAGAGCGGCTCACCGGCGCGCTCCTCGACCGCCTCACGCATCACGTCCATATTCTCGAGATGAACGGCGACAGCTTCAGGCTCGCCGACTCCAGGCGCCGGTCACGCCGAGCGCGGTCAGAACCGCCGTCGGACGCGGCCCCTCAGGAATGAAACGCGACAAGCAAGAAGGCCCCCGATCGGGGGCCTTCTTGCTTGCGTCCGTGCTGCACTTTTATTCCGGCCAGCCGCTGTAAAATCTCTCCGGCGTTGACAATGTCGAAGATGAGCCTACAGATTTAGCCCTTATCAAGCTTCGACAGTGCGTTGAAAGTCTGACGTCAGCTTTGGACAGCTGAACAAGACTTGCTGGCTTCAAGCATTGCCCAAGAGCGCGCAGCGTCCAGCGGGCGTCCCGGCGTTAGATAACAGACTCGGTCCGCGAGGGCTACTGCTATCCATCCGGCAATTTGATACCATACCCCCCGCACAGGTAGCTTTCTGCATTCAATTAGGTTTCTTCTAACCTCTCCGTGGTACTTCTCTCCTTACGACGCAGCCAGAACGTGCTGCGTCGTGCGGACACCCGGCGGGAGGCGTCATGGTGATTTGCGACCAGCAAGGGCGTAAGTTGAGATGACAGACTGGCTTGGATTGATCGGCCGCTTTCGCCGGGATCAGCGTGGCAGCATCGCGCTGCTCTTCGGCATCACGGTCGTTCCGTTAATCATCGCCATCGGATGCGCGGTGGATTACAGCCGCGCTGCCAGCGTGCGCTCGGCGCTGCAGAGCGCCGCGGACGCGGCCGGCGTCGCCGCGGTTTCCGCGAAGTCCCCGGGTTTCCTCGCCGCGCAGGCGATGATGACCGACGGCACGGTCAGCGCCGGCGGCGACGACGCCACTAAATTCTTCGGGGGTCGGACATCGACGATCGCCGGCGTTACCAACCTGACGCCCACCATCACCGTGATCAAGGACGGCAAATTCGTAAGGGCTTCGGTCCAGTTCACCGCCAAGGTGGCGACCACCTTCATGGCGATTGCCGGCTGGCGCACCATGACCGTTTCGGGGTCGTCAAGTTCGGAGGCATCGCTGCCGACCTTTCTCGATTTCTATCTGATGCTCGACGTGTCGGGATCGATGGGTTTGCCATCAACCGACGCCGAACAGACCCGGCTCGCCGCCATTAATCCGGATAATTACAAATCCTATCCGAATGGCTGCACCTTCGCCTGTCATTTCACCGGCGCCAACGCCTGTGCGGATTCCGACCAGAAATATTCCACCGGCGGCAAGTGCATGGGATTTT
Organism: Tardiphaga sp. vice154; assembly: GCF_007018645.1. Lineage (NCBI taxonomy): Bacteria > Pseudomonadati > Pseudomonadota > Alphaproteobacteria > Hyphomicrobiales > Nitrobacteraceae > Tardiphaga > Tardiphaga sp. vice154. The sequence goes on along the minus strand of NZ_CP041399.1, from coordinate 1,509,793 downwards.
CGCTCTCGCGCACGGCCGGAAAATCCTTCAACACTCCGGTCACGGCATGCTCGACACCGGGCACGTCCGCCTGCATTCAGCTGCGCGCGGACGCAGTCGGTTATGCCGTGCAGCAGCTGCTCATCACCGCCAACACCACGGCGAAGGTGGCGAACCAGTTCCGGATCGGACTGTATCCCTACATCCAAAATCTGTACGCCTATTTCGGGCTGACGAGCGCCATTTCGGGATCGTCCAGCAACACATCCACGATCAACTACGCCGCGGCCAATCTGGCGAGCCTGCTAGACACCGGACAGAATGCCACGCTCGGCTCCGGCGGCACGCATTTCGAGAACGCATTTCCGCGAATGAACACGCTCATCACCAGCGTCGGTACGGGTTCGACCGCGACCGACACGCTGCCCTTCGTCTTTCTGATCACGGACGGCGCGCAGAACAACCAGATTCAGTGGGGCGGCAACTGGTCTGGCGACAATCACGCCACTGTGGTGGACAAGAATCTTTGCACGGCGATGAAGAACCGCGGCATCACGATCTCGGTGCTCTATATCCCGTACCAGCCGATCCAGAATCCGACCAGCTTTGGCAATAACGAAGACTATTACGTCAACGCCATCATCCCCTCTATCCCCGGTGCGTTGACGCAATGCGCGTCGCCGGGCTTCTTCTTCACAGCCAACACCCCGGACGATATCACCGCCGCGCTGAATGCGATGTTCAAGCAGGCGCTGATATCGGCGCATATCATCAATTGATCATCGTGACGTGCCTCGCCGGTCGGAGATGCCGCGTCCTATCAGTCGATCGTCGCTCAAGATTACGGCGGGATGATCAAGCCGCCGTCATCTTAATAGTCGAAACTGGCCAATTCCCATCGTGCCCATCAATGGTGATTCGAAGACCGTGATCCTCATCGAGATTCACGCTCCCGACCGTTCCCGCCTTTCCATCGGTTAGAACAACCGCTCTGCCAATCAAGTTTGATTGGGCCTCCGCGAGCGCCGCCAGAATTGCGCCTGCGCAGTTTACCGCTCGTGACATATTTGCCAACCTAGGTCCGTGGATTGTGCCAAGCGTGTTTCACGGAAACACGAAGATACTGCGGCCTCGCGGCGTGCAAATCACGACCTAAGCAGGGCTTAAAGACGCGGGCTTTGGCCGCAATTTTCTTTTGCATGGCTGTAAGCTTGCCAGCTTCATCCGCGTCGATGAAAACGCCGCCGATTTTTGGTAGCAATTCCGCCGGGTAACCAAAAGCTTTCCCGCTTTTCATTGTCCGAAACTCGATCTGGCTCGACGTCACGTACAACTCATTAGGAATAAAGGGTTTTAAGATCTTTGCCGAAATAAATGCCGGCAAGTTGACGTTACCCTCGTATTGACTGCGACCTTTGGCTTGGCGGGCGCGGCCCCTCAGGAATGAAACGCGACAAGCAAGAAGGCCCCCGATCGGGGGCCTTCTTGCTTGCGTCCGTGCTGCACTTTTACTCCGGCCAGCCGCTGCAAAATCTCTCCGGCGTTGACAGCAGCGACAGATCGGAGCCGCGCGGGAGATACTACGTCGAGCGGCGCGAAAACATCATTGCTGTCGGCAACAGCGGCACGGGCAAGAGCCACATCGCGCTCGGGCTCGGCTTGGCGGCCTGCCAGAAGGGTCTATCGGTTGGCTTCATCACGGCGTCGGCTCTGGTCCACGAACTGCTCGAAGCGCGCGACGAAAAACGGCTACTGCGTCTTCAGCGTCAGCTCGCCGGCTACAAGCTGCTGATCATCGACGAACTCGGCTATGTACCACTCTCTGTGACCGGGGCCGAGCTGCTGTTCGAGGTCTTCAGCCAGCGCTACGAGCGAGGCAGCACGTTGGTCACGAGCAATCTGCCGTTCGACGAGTGGACATCCGTGTTCGGCTCCGAGCGGCTCACCGGCGCGCTCCTCGACCGCCTCACGCATCACGTCCATATCCTCGAAATGAACGGCGACAGCTTCAGGCTCGCCGACTCCAGGCGCCGGTCACGCCGAGCGCGGTCAGAACCGCCGGCGGACGCGGCCCCTCAGGAATAAAACGCGAAAAGCAAGAAGGCCCCCGATCGGGGGCCTTCTTGCTTGCGTCCGTGCTGCACTTTTACTCCGGCCAGCCGCTGTAAAATCTCTCCGGCGTTGACAGATCTGCGACGTTTCAGTTCTTTGCAACCGCTAGGCTTAGAATGGACACAGTGGATAGTGCTATCACCAAGCCGGTTCGCCGGCTGGAGGTGTTCTCCGGTGCGGGACGCCGTCGGACATGGAGTGACGAGGAGTAGGCGCGAGTCGTCGCGGAGGTCGAGGCCAGCGGCGACACGGTTTCCGCGGTGGCACGCCGGCACGGATTGTCGCCGCAGCAATTGTTTGGCTGGCGCCGGCAGGTCAAAGAAGCTCGAGCGGTCGTTTCCAGGGATGACAAACTGCAGTTCGTCCCTGCGGTCATCGATGCGGCACCGTCCGGCACGGCTGGACACCTGCAGCGCAAGACGCGGCGACAGCATCGGGATGAACCGTCCGCCGGAACGATCGAGGTTGCGATCGACGGCGTGACGGTACGCATCGGCGCGGGCGCTCCGTCGGACACCATCGCCGCGGTATTGCGGGCGCTGAAAGCCGGCGCGTGATCGGCCCGACCGGCGCGGTCCGCGTCATGGTCGCGACCAGACCTGTAGACTTCCGCAAGAGCGCCGATGGGCTGGCGGCACTGGTGCGCGAGAGCATGGCGGCGGATCCGTTCTCTGGCGCGGTCTACGTGTTCCGCGCCAAGCGCGCGGATCGGATCAAGCTGGTGTATTGGGACGGCACGGGTCTGTGCCTGTTCTCCAAGCGGCTGGAGGATGGCATCTTCCGCTGGCCAAAGATGGAAGACGGCGTGATCCATTTATCGGCCGCGCAATTGTCGGCGCTGCTCGAAGGGCTAGATTGGCGGCGTGTTCACACGGCGCGCGAGACGGTGACGCCGGCACAGCCGGGTTGATAGCTGGCACTGCGACGAATTGAATCAGTCGCGTCGGACGTGTCGCAAAATGTCGGTAAATATGATCTGATTTGATCATGCCGCGCGACGCATTGCCCGATGATTCCGAGACGCTGAAAGCGATGCTGCTCGCCGAGCGGGCGCAGAACGATCGGCTGCGCCAGATCATCAGGGACCTGCAACGCCACCAGTTCGGCCGCCGGGCGGAGACGCTGCCCGAGGAGCAGATGCTGCTCGGTCTGGAAGAGGTTGAGCAGGCGGCGGCGCATGACGCAGCAGAAGCTGAGCAGGCGGCACCGGCCGCACGACAGGCGGGAGCTGCGAAGCGACGGGCCAATCGCGGCGCGCTGCCGGCGCATCTGCCGCGGATTGAGACCACCATCGACATCGACGACAAGACCTGCCGCTGCTGCCAAGGCGCGTTGCACCGGATCGGGGAGGACAAGAGCGAGCGGCTGGATATCGTGCCGGCGCAGTTCCGGGTGCTGGTCACGATCCGGCCGAAATACGCTTGTCGCCAATGCGAAGATGGCGTCTTACAGGCCGCGGCGCCGGCGCGGCTGATCGAGGCGGGCTGCCAACCGAAGCCACCATCGCCCAGGTGCTCGTCTCCAAATATGCCGACCATCTGTCGCTCTATCGGCAGGCGCAGATTTACGCTCGACAGAGCGCCAACCTCGACCGATCCACGCTGGCAGACTGGGTGGGCCATGCCGCCTGGCATCTGCGTCCGCTGCACCAACGCCTGCTCGACAAGCTCAAAGCGCGGCCCAAACTGTTTGCCGACGAGACCACGTTGCCGGTGCTGGATCCTGGCCGCGGTCGCACCAAGACCGGATAATTGTGGGCCTATGCCGCCGACGATCGGCCATGGAACGGATCCGATCCGCCGGGCGTGGCCTATGTCTACGCCCCAGACCGCAAGCCGAGCGGCCGATCGCCCATCTCGACAGCTTCAAGGGCATCTTGCAGGTCGATGGCTATGCCGGCTACCGCCGGCTGGCCGAGCGCGGCGACGTGCAACTGGCATTCTGCTGGGTCCATGTGCGGCGTAACTTCTACAAGCTGGCCACCCCCGGACCTGCGCCGATCGCCAGCGAAGCGCTACAGCGCATCGCCGCGCTGTACGCGATCGAGAACGACATCCGCGGCCGCAGTGCCGTGGAGCGTCAGATTGTGCGGCAGCAGAAGAGCCGCCCGCTGATCGACGCATTGGAGCCATGGCTGCGCGCAAAACTCGGGCTGGTCAGCCAGAAGGGCAAGCTCGCCGAAGCAATCCGCTATGCGCTGTCGCGCTGGGAGGGCCTGACCCGCTTCCTCGACGACGGCCGCATCGAGCTCGACAATAACGCCGTCGAGCGTTCCATCCGCCCGATCACGCTGAATCGGAAAAACGCCTTGTTCGCGGGCTCCGACGGTGGTGCCGAGCACTGGGCAACCATCGCCTCCCTGATCGAGACCTGCAAACTCAACGACATCGATCCGCTTAGCTATCTAACCGACGTCCTCAGCATGATCGCCAACGGTCACCCCAACCGCGATATCGAAGCGCTATTGCCGTGGGCCTACATAGAGCAAGACCTCAGAGCCGTGGCCTGAGGACGACGCTTACGGCTCAGCGGACATAGCCGAGGGCTCGTCCGTCGGATTCTGCGGGGGCAACGATCCGACGTGTTTCGTATTCGAGAGAGCTCCCTCGAACGTCATCTGCAATGGCTCGATGCGCAATGGCTTGCCGGTCATCACAATGGTGCCGAGCTGTGGCGCCGCCTCAAGACGCGAGGGTTCAGAGGCTCACTGCGGGTCGTTGCAGAATGGGCGACACGTCGCCGGCGCGCAGAAACGGTCGATGACCAGGCGCTGCACCGACTGCCGTCGGCCAGAACCGTCGCTCGGCTGATGACCACCGGCCGCGATACGCTATCAAAAGCGGAGACCGTGACTGTCGCGGCGGTAGAGTCCGGTGTTCCTCAGCTGGTCGAAGCGCGTGAAATCATCACGGCGTTCCATGCGAAGATCCGCAAGAAGTCTCACGCAGACCTTGAACCCTGGCTAGAGCGTGCAACCGGCAGCCTGGTCGCGTCGTTCGCCAACGGCGTCACCAGGGACAAGTCCGCGGTCAGCGCTGCAATAACATCGGCATGGTCCAACGGGCAGACCGAAGGGCAAATAACAAAACTCAAGCTCGTTAAGCGTCAGATGTATGGACGCGCCAAGCTCGACTTGCTCCAAGCCCGACTAATCGGCGCTCCATGATCCGCCTGCACCAAAATTGCGTCAGAGCCAATATTGCAGGCCGAATGACAGTCATGGCGCGGAGGCCGTTCGCGACGCGATCGCTCGTACCGTCGTAACTTTGCCCGAACAACTCCGTCGCTCGCTGACCTGGGATTAGGGAGCCGAGATGGCACAGCACGCCCGATTGAAAATCGATGCTGGCGTGCAGGTCTACTCTGTGATCCGCAAAGTCCGTGGCAGCGAGGAACGAACGAAAGTAACAACGGATTGCTGCGGCAGTATTTTCCCAAGGGGACCGATCTCAGCGTGCACGGCACCGACACGCTTGCTGCTGTTGCCGAGACCCTCAACACTAGACCGCGCAAGACGTTCGGCTGGAAGACACCCGCGGAGGCGCTTGACCGGAACCTCCAATCCGCTAACCATGGCCCTGTTGCGACGACCGATTGAATCCGCCCGGCTTTTTTTGGGATGTCGCGTTCAGCCTTCAGTTTGGCAACCTCGCGCCTGAGACGCGTAATCTCCTGCTGCTCCGGCTTCATTTGACCTTGGCCGGGAAACACATATTGTGGGTCGTCGGCGAACTTCTTGACCCATTCACGCAGCTGCGTCGGATGAACGCCGAGGTCTTCGGCAGCCTGGGCGTAGGACACGCCCCGATCCTTGATCAGCTTGACCGCCTCAAGCTTGTACTCTCGCGTAAACTTCCGTCTCTCCATCACACACCTCCAGCTCCATAAAACACTTAACTTGGTGTCTTCGGAACCGGGTGCAGCTCACGACAGACCCATATCGGCAAGACGCATAGTGGCTCCGCAGGGTTTCCATTGCCTAAATTTCGCGGGCGATCATCACTTCAACTGAAGCCGGCACTTGAAGCACAACGTTTATCTGAGGCTGCGCCTCGTAGGAGACGAAGCATCAATTTGCATAGGGATCACTGGCCCGAAATGGCGTTTGCTAAAGATGCCCGAGGCCGCATGAAACGAAAAAAGCCGCGCCACCCCGAAGGATGACGCGGCCCTTTTCAGGCTTAGCTGACCGTTTCCGGACCACATGGGCCGACCAGTAACCAAGGATTTTGGGTACTGGCCTAGTTCGGCCCTCAGTGGCCTATTTTGATTTTGGCAGTGGCCTAGTTTGAAATGGCCCATCCAGTCAGCGTCGTCACGCTTAGTTTCAAACCTCCGCGGCAGAGCGGATAACAGCAGAATTATTGTACGGAACCGGACATGAATAGAAACATTATGCCGGTGTCGAGATTCCTCGGCATTGGAGAGAAGTAATGTTTAAAGCAATACTTGGAGTTGTTGCGGTGTCGGCTTTGTTTTCGATTGCGCCAGCCTCGGCGCAAATGATGGATTGCACTGATGCGAACATGACGAAGGCCAGCGCCGACATGGACAAGATGCCGTCCGGCGAAAAGAAGACCATGGCTATGAAGGAGATGACCATGGCGAAGGACATGATGGGCAAGAAGGACATGGCTGCTTGCAAAACGCACATGAATAAAGCCATGGAAATGGGAATGTCCAAGTAAATAACGAATTGCCACTGAGAGGCCGCCTCAGTGGGCGGCCTCTTTCATTTAGTACTGAGGCGGCTTGATCGCTGTGGCGTTCGCGCCGTCGTCATCGTCCGGGCCTTCATCCTGATCGGCCAAGATTTCCTTGTCGATCTGGAGATTCTGGATCAGCGGGTCGATCTCCTTGACGCCGATCGGGCCGGACACGATCAGGCGAAAGTTAGCCCCCTTCGCTGCTCGACGGGCTGCCACCTGCCAAGGCTCTCGTCGCCGACCGCGGCTACGACGCCAAGACCATCGTCGAGATGGTGCACCAGCACGGCGGAGAGCCCCACATTCCGACCCAGCGCGACCGCAAGGTTCAGCGTTCGGTCGATCCCGGGCTCTATGGCAACGCAATCTGATCGAGCGGTTCTTCTGCAAAGTCAAACACTTCAGACGCATTGCCACCCGCTTCGACAAACTCGCCAGAAACTTCCTCGCCGCTGTTCTCATCGCATCGACCAGGCTTTGGCTCAGAGCTTATGAGTCCACCACCTAGTTCCGCGACGGTCGATGTGAAACTGCAAGTCCCAGAAGTACCGCTTTATGTTGCGTCGCACAATTTCTTTTGCTTAAGGCGTAAGCATGTGCCAGAACAAGTTTCAGTTGCACGGAGATGGCTCTGGCAATACTAGAATGGGATTTCCAATGACGGATTTTACTAGCGTCCAAAAGAATTTCGCGGCCATCGCTACAGCACATTCCGATTATGCAAAGTCTTCTATGGAAGCAGGCAAGACCTACTTTGAAAAGCTCGCGACCTTGAAGTCCCCGCAGACTTTTATGGAAGCGACTAGTGAATATACCAAGTCCGCATACGAAAATTTTGTCTCCGAAGCGACCAAGATTGGCGACCTTTACAAAGAGGCTTTCAAGCCGGTCGCCCCTAAAAGTTGAACAACTACCGACGGTGAACGAGAAACCCGCCTTTTTGGCGGATTTTTCTTTGACTACGTTTCTGTCTGACCGGATACGCTTCGGCTACACGTTTGCTCGATGGGTTGCGTAATAGGACGACGGCTCGGTGATGACCTTCAGCTTCTCGGACAGCGAGAACGGATATAAATCTCCCATGTGCTGATCGACATCCATTCGCACCACCTGCGGCGCGGTGGTCATGCCCACCGTGACGTCGCGCAGGATGACAGCGTCGGTCAGCGGCTTCAGCTCCGTCAGCCGGATATCGAGCGCCGACGGCGGCGCATCCAGCCCGACAGAGACGCTACCGCGCAACACCTCGGTGCCGTCGCGCTTCAGCATCCGGATCGCGCCATACTGCTTGCCGCTCGTCGGCTTCTCGACGGTAGCCTGAACCGCCTCGCCCTCATATACGACGCTTCGGTAGTGCGCCGAAATGCAGCCGGTCTCGAACCATTGCCGCCCCCACACCCGCTCGCACAGCGGCGCGAACTGGCTGAAATGCGTCGGCCCCTCGATGGTGCCGCCCTTGAAGCCAAGCTTCTGCGCCGTCGCATCGTCATGGATCGATGCATGGGAATCGTAGACTTGCGCGTTGAGCATCTGGCGCGGCCGACGCCACGGACCAATCAACGCGTCCGCCGTGTCTTCGATTTCCGTTTCGAATGCGTCTGATGTCATCACGGTTACTCCGTCAGGGTCGATCAAGCGTGTGTCTTACCAGGTATCGATGTTGGGCCGTTTGCGGCCCACTCGCTCCGGCGGCTTCGGTACGGAACGCAGGCCGGCCATCACCCAGCGTCGCGTCTCGGCGGGATCGATGACGTTGTCGATTTCGAAGACCGACGCGATCGACGTCGCCTTTCCGCTGGCATAGAGCTCGGCGACCTTCTTCTTGTAATAGGCCTCGCGCTCGACCGGATCGGCAATCGCCTCCATTTCCTTGCGGAAACCGAGCCGGACGTAGCCTTCCAGCCCCATGCCGCCGAACTCGCCGGTCGGCCACGCCGCAGTGAAGAACGAGGCATGGAAGCCGCCGCCGATCATCGACTGTGCGCCGAGGCCGTAGCCCTTGCGTAGCACGATGCCGAACAACGGCACCGTGATGCTGGCGCCGGTCACGAACATGCGCGCGACGTGACGCACGATCGCGGTCTTTTCGGCTTCGGGCCCCACCATGAAACCTGGCGTATCGCACAGCGAAACGATCGGAATGTCGAAGGCGTCGCAAAGCTGCAGGAAGCGCGCCGCCTTGTCGCCGGCATTGGCGTCGATGGCGCCGCCGAGATGCTTGGGGTTGTTCGCGATCAAACCGAACGGCTTGCCTTCGATCCGGATGAAGGCGGTCACCATGCCAATGCCGAACTCGCGACGGATCTCGAGCACGGAGCCTTCGTCGGCAATCAGGTCGATCACCGCGCGCATATCATAAACTCTCAGCCGGTTTTCCGGGATCGCGCGCCGCAGCAGCCTTTGATCGGGCGCGCGCCAGTCGGCAACCGGCCCCTGGAAATACGACAGGTATTTCTTGGCAACTTCCGTTGCCTCCTCCTCGTCCTCGACGAGAATATCGACAACACCGTTGGGCGACTGGAACGACACCGGCCCAACCTCAGCCGGATGATAGACGCCGAGGCCGCCGCCCTCGATCATGGCTGGCCCGCCCAAGCCGATCGACGCGTTCTTCGTGGCGATGATCACGTCGCAGCAACCGAGCATCGCGGCGTTGCCGGCGAAGCAATAGCCGGAGACCACGCCGATCACCGGGACCAGTCCGGAGAGTTTCGCGAATTGCACGAAGGACGGACCGTCAAGGCCGGTCAGGCCGAGCCGGTCTGTGTCGCCGGGACGGCCGCCGCCACCTTCGGCGTAGAACACCAGCGGCAGCCGCCATTGCTCGACCAGAGACAGCATGCGGTCGATCTTCTTATGATTCATGTGGCCCTGAGTGCCGGCCAGCACGGTGTAGTCATAGGAGATCACCATGCAGCGCGCGTCGTGCTCGCCGAATTGCGCGGTGTTGACCGTGGCGACGCCAGAGACCAGGCCGTCGGCCGGCGTGTTCTTGATGAGATCGTCGACCGCCCGTCGGCGGCGCTGGCCGGCGATCGCGAGGCTGCCATACTCCATGAAGGAGCCTTCGTCGACGAGTTGTGCGATGTTCTCGCGCGCGGTGCGCTGGTTGGTCTTGCGGCGGCGCTCGACCGATTGCGGACGGTTCTCGTCATAGGTATGAGCCTGGCGGGCCAACATCTCGGCGAGGTCCGGCCGGATATGATCGAGGTCGACCTCAGCCTCCTCGGCCGCCAGGTCGCCAGCAACGTCCTGCGGCTCGATGTAGAGAATGGCGTTGCCCTGCATCAGCGTGTCGCCATCGGCGGCGGCGATCAGCACCACGCGCCCGCCCTGCTGCGCGGTGACCAGATGCTCCATCTTCATCGATTCGATAATTGCCACTTGCTGACCGGGACGCACCACGTCGCCTTCGGCAACGGGGATTGACACGATCGTGCCCTGCAACGGCGCAGCTACCGCCACAGCGCCCTCGGGTGCCGCGCGCACAACGTCCGCAGACGCAGTGACCAGCGCGGGGGCACTTATCGCGGCGAACAACGGCGTGCCGGTGGCTTGAGCAGCGCCGACCAAAGCCGCCACGTTGCGATCGATGAAGCTGGTGCTGATCTGGTTGGCCTTGAAATCGGCATTACCCAGGATCGCCTGGATGAACGAGATATTCGTTGCAACCCCCTCGATGCGGAACTCGCGCAGCGTGCGCGCGCCCTTGGCGACGACGTCTGCCCACACGGAGGGCGTATGAACAATGACCTTGGCCAGCAGCGAGTCGAAAGCCGCACTCGTTTTGTAGCCGGCGTAACCGAACGTATCGACGCGCACTCCGGGACCCGACGGCGGTTCGAATACGGCGAGCGTGCCGCCGGTGGGCTGCGTCGCACCGGTCGCGTCCATCGTCTCCATGTTGATGCGCAATTGCATGGCGAAGCCGCGCGGGCTCGGCACCGCGGCCTGATCTAGGCCAAGCGATGCCAGCGTGGCGCCATCGGCCACCGCAAGTTGCGAACGCACCAGATCGATCGACAGCACTTCCTCGGTCACCGTATGCTCGACCTGCAGCCGCGGATTGGCCTCGATAAAGGCGAAGGCGCCATCGCCGTCGCCTGCTTCGTTATCGACCAGAAACTCGAACGTGCCGAGGCTGTCGTAACTCGCTTCCGCGGCCAATTTCTTGGCGGCATCCAGAATTCGGCCACGCAGCGCGTCGGAAAGCGACGGGCTCGGCGCCACCTCTACCAGCTTCTGGTGGCGGCGCTGCACGCTGCATTCGCGCTCCCAAAGATGACTGATGTGGCCGTGACGATCGCCGATGATCTGCACCTCGATGTGCCGCGCATCGCGGATCAGGCGCTCGACGTAGACGCCGTCGCTGCCGAACGCCGCCTTCGCCTCCGACTGGCAGCGCGCATAGGCGTCGTCGAGATCCGCCGCATTCTCGACCATCCGCATGCCGCGGCCGCCGCCGCCGGCCATCGCCTTGATCATGACCGCGCCCTTGCTGCCAAGCGAGGCAAAGAAGGCCTTGACCTCCTCCAGCGTCGAGGGGCCCGTGGTGCCCGCGATGATCGGCACACCGCAGCGCATGGCGAGGTCTTTAGCCGCGACCTTGTCGCCAAACAGTCGCAGTGCTGAAGGCGACGGGCCAACAAAGGTGATCCCCTCCTCGCCGCAACGACTCGCGAGTTCGGCGTTCTCACTGAGAAATCCATAGCCGGGATGCAGCGCGTCGCAGCCCATCGCCTTCGCCGCTTCGACGACGCCTTCAATATCGAGATAGGCCCGCGCACCGCGCCCGGGAACTTCCCTGGACTCATCGGCGATGCGCACATGCAGTGACATCGCATCATCGGCCGGATAGATCGCGACAGTCGCGAGGCCCGCATCGGCGGCGGCGCGCGCGATGCGAATAGCAATCTCGCCGCGATTGGCGATCAAGAGCTTGCGGAAGGGCATTGAATTCTCCGTGACAACAGACGCGGTCGGGGTAGCGGCATCCGCCGCTCCCCCGTGGGACATGGCGAGTTTCGACTAAAGGGGCGCGCTGGCGTCGAGTTCCTGCTTCTTCACCTTGCCGGTGGCGGTCATCGGCAGTGCTGTGATGAAGCGGACTTCCGGCACCTTGTAGACGGCCATCCGTTCGGCGCACCACGCCTGCACCTCTTCCGGGGTGATGGTACCGATCATCTCCGGCTTGAGCTGTATGAAGGCGACCGGCACCTGCCCCTTGCTGGTATCCTCGCGTCCGACAACGCCGGATCCGAGAACCTTGGGATGTTGCCCGAGCAGCGCCTCGATCTCCGGTGGAAATACGCTCATGCCCTTGACCTTCAGCATCTCCTTGCGGCGGCCCAGAAAGTGCAAGAACCCTTGGGGATCGATGGTGCCGATGTCGCCGGTGCGCAGCCAGCCATCGACCAGCGCCTCCGCGGTCGCCTCCGGCTTATTCCAGTAGCCCTTCAGCAGCGACGGCGTACGCACGCGAATTTCACCGTCGCTGCCAAGCGGCACGAGGTCGCCTGTCTCGAAGTCCGTGATCTTGAACTCCGCGCCCGGCACCGGCAAACCGACGAAGATCGGCCGCGAGGTCAGGTCATAATCGTCCCCCTGAAAGCCTACCGTGAACGTGTTCGAGGTATGGGTTTCGGTCATGCCCCACGATGATTCCGTAAGGATCGTTCCCGTGAGGTCCTTCCAGCGTTTACGGTAGTCGGGATTGAGCTTTTTCACGAACGAAACGACGCGCACCTGATTGAGCGACGACAAATCGAATTCCCCGAAACGCGGATGCTCCATCAGCTCGATGGCGCCGTCGACCGGCATCGCCGTGACGTTGACCTTGTAGCGATCAATCGCCGACAACGTGCCGACCGCGTCCCAGCGCGCCAACAGAACCAGAGTGGCGCCGGTGAACAACGGAAAAATCAGGCCGAGATTTTCGCCGGCAATCCAGAACTCCGGAAAGAACGACAGGAAGACACTGTCTTCGTTCGCAACGACGGAGATGCCGTGATTGGCCGCCGCGGTATAGACCATGTCGCCCTGGGTATGCACGCAGCCCTTCGGCATGCCGGTGGTGCCGCCGGTATAGTTCAGCGCGGCGACGTCATCGAGCGACGCCGGCGGCAGCGGCTTCGGCGCAGGCATGGCCGCCAGCGCGGGCAGCAGATCGGTGGCGCCAGGCACAGGGACGCGCGGCGCGCGCACCGATTCCGGCACCGGAATAGTGGGCGCCTCCGGAATCACCTCGGCAAGACTGGTGACGATTACATCACGCAGCTTGGTCTCGCCCCTGACCTGCGCGACCACTGACGCCAGATGGTCGAGCGCGACGATCACCTCGGCATCGGTATCGTTCAGTTCGTAGGCCAGTTCGAAGGCACGCGACAGCGGGCTGACCGGCACATGGATCGCACCGAGCTTCAGGATGCCAAAGAACACGATATGGAATTGCGGGCAGTTCGGCAGGAATACGGCGACGCGGTCGCCCTTGCCGACGCCCTTCTGCATCAGCAGCGCCGCAAACCGATCGCTCTGCGCATCCAGCTCGGCATAGGTGGTGACGTGGCCGTAAAAGATCACCGCGGGGTGATCGGGCCGCGTCTTTGCCCAAGCCCGCAGATATTCGGTCAGCGGGATCTCGCCATGCGGATATTGTGGCTTGCGCGGCGTTCGCTCGGGCCATGCCTTGTCCCACAGGTCATGCAGGGCAGCGAGATAGTCGGCTTCCTCGGTACTTGCGGTCATGACCGTCTTCCTTCTTGATTGGATCAGTTGCGCTTCATGGTGGGATCGAGCGCGACGCGCAGCGACTCCCCTAGCGTATTGAACGCCAGCGCCGTAACGAGGATGGCGATGCCCGGCGGATACATCTGTTCCGGTGCGATCTCCATGTTCTGATAGGCACGCGCGAGCATTGCGCCCCAGCTCGGGTCCGGTGACTGGATGCCGAGCCCGAGAAAGCTGAGGCTCGCCTCCGCCAGCAGCGCCGCGGCAAGCAGCAGCGTCACCTGCACGATCACCGGCTGGATCGCGTTCGGCAGAACGTGGCGCCACAGAATGCGCTTGGTCGATCCGCCGAAGCAGCGCGCGGCATCGACGTAAAGTTCGTTGCGCACCACCAGCGTGCGGGCGCGGACCAGCCGCGCCAATTGCGGAGCGAACACGATGCCGACCGAGATCATGCCGTTGGTGAGCCCGATGCCCAGCGCGCCGGTGACGGCGATGGCCAGCACGATCGCTGGAAACGACAGGAAGCTGTCGATGATGCGGCTGATCACGGTATCGACCCAGCCGCCGAGATAGCCGGCGAGGATGCCCACCGGCACGCCAATCAGAACGGCAATGATCACCGCGAGGAAGCTCGCATAGAGAGAAGCCATGCCACCATAGATCAGTCGGCTTAGCGTATCGCGGCCGAGATCGTCGGCGCCGAGCCAGTGCTCCGCCGACATCGGCGCCATCGCGGCGTCAAGGTCCTGCGCCGCAGGCGCATAGGGCGAGATCCACGGGCCGAGTAGCGAAATCAGCAACAACGTGACCAGCATAGCCAGGCTGAGCGCACCGCGAATGTCGTTAACGAGCCAGCCCGCAAAGCCGGAGAGACGCCCGGGCCGGCGCCCGGCGGGGATGCCGGTGTCGGTCATGAGGAGATCCTCGGATCGAGCACGCTATAAAGAATGTCGGTCAGGAGGTTGAGCGTGACGACGATCAGCACCATGGTGAACACCACGCCCTGAACGACGGGAAAATCCCTGTGCATGGCGGCGTTGACGATCAGCCCGCCCATGCCGGGAATCGCGAACACGGCCTCGACCACCACGGTCGCCGCAAGCATGCGGTTTGCCAGCAGGCTGACAACGGTGAGCAGGTTGACGCTCACGTTCTTCAAGCCGTGGCGCCACAGGATCGACGACGGCGGCAGACCCTTGGCATGCAGCGTCCGCACCTGCTGGGAAGAGAGGATCTCGACCAGCGAGGAGCGAAGCTGCCGCGCCACTTCAGCGACCCCGCCGGACGCCAGCGCCAACGCAGGCAGGATGGCGTGGCTGAGCGCAGCCCACGGATCCGTCATCAGCGATACCGCGCCGGTCGCCGGCAGCCAGTTCAGTTGCAGCGAAAAAAACGCAACCAGCAACATGCCGAGCCAAAAGTTCGGCACCGCGACGCCAAGTGACGCGATCGCCATCACGGCACCGTCGATCCACGAGCCCGGCTTGACTGCCGCGGCAATGCCGAGCGGAATCCCGATCACCAGCGCCGTCAGCAGTGCGAGCGACACGATCAACAGCGTGTGAGGCAGGCAGCGCTGGATCGAGGTCAGCACCGACTCGTTGGAGATCAACGAATGCGCCAGATCGCCATGCGCGGCTTTCCACAGCCACGATCCGTATTGCAGGAAGAACGGCTTGTTCAGACCGTAGAGCTCGCGGATCTCGGCGATGCGCTCGTCGGACGCATTGTCGCCGGCCAACGTCACGGCAACGTCACCCGGCACCAGCTTGAGCAGGCCGAACACGATGAAAGTCGACAATACGACTACGGGGATCGTCTGCAGCAGGCGCCGGCCGACGATGCGGAAACGTGCGGAATTCAACATGCAGATTTTACATCCGAATGAGGCGCCGCGAGATCGCGGCGCCCAGAGATTAACCGAGGATCTACCCGAGGGAGATGTTCTCGAACTTCGGCTTGCCGAGCAGGTTCGGCGAGAAGCCCTTGACCTTGGCCGACAAGGCATCAAGCTCGAACTGGAAGGCGAGCGGCGCCGACAGGGCGTTTTCAACCGTGAAACGCTGGATCTTGGCGAACACTTCGGCGCGTTTGGCGAGATCCTCGCTGATGCGGCTTTCTTGGATCAGTTTCGAAAGCTCCGGGTCACCGGTGCGCCCGGCATTGTAGTATGCGCCTTTGTCGAAGCTCAACCCGTAGGTCATGCTCGGGTCCGGACGACCGGTCCATGCCGACACAAGGAGGTCGAACTTCTTCTCGGTAGCGAAGAACTGCGCGCTGATTTCGGCGATCGTCCCTCGGGTGAACTTGAGACGGATGCCGGCCTTGCCGAGTTGGTCCTGGATCACCTCGCCGCGGCGCACGGAATCCTGATCCATGTAGCCGCCGATCGTCAGTTCGAGGCCGTCCTTGTATCCGGCCTCGGCGAGCAGTTCGCGCGCCTTGTCGGGATTGTGCGGATAGGTCCCCGCCACATCCTTGTTGAAGGCCCAGTGCGAACTCGGCAGCGTCATGCGGGCGGGCTCGCCCAGTCCGCTCAAGGTCGCCTTGACGAAGGCATCGCGGTCAAGCGCGAAATTGATCGCCTGGCGGACCTTGAGATTGTCGAGCGGCGAACGGCCATAGTTGAGGTAGAGCTGGATGCAGTACAGCGTCGGTGAACTTACGACGGAAAGGCTCTTTGCGCGTTCGATCACCGGCTTCAGCCGCGCCGGCAACTGGAACGCCATATCGTTCTGCCCGGCCACCACGGAGCGCAACGCCGTGGCGTTCTCGGGAATGATGTTGAACTCGATGCCATCGAGATAGGGCCGGCCCTTCTGCCAGTAATCCTCGTGACGTGTCACCACGATGATTTCGTTGTCGTTCCAACGAACGAATTTCCACGGGCCCGCGCCCACCGGCTTGCGATCGGTGTCGTTGCCGAGCGCCTTGATGTTGGTCGGCGACACCATCATGCCCGCACGATCGCTGAGGATCGCGGGCAGCGCGGTATCCGGGTTCTTCAGCTTCAGGGTGACCTGCAGCGGGCCGGTCACCTCGACCGCTTCGATGCTGGACACGTCGGGCTTGATATTTGAACGCTGGTCGGTGCGGCTACGGTCGAGGTTGAACTTGACCGCCTCGGCATCGAGCGGGGTTCCATCGTGAAATTTGATGCCGGCCGTGATGTCGAGCACCATGATCTTCGGATCGGGAAACGACCACTTCGCCATGCCGGGCTTCGGCTTCAGCGTCTCGTAATCCCAGATGACCAGCGTGTCATACATCGTCCACAGGATGCTGTGATCCGAACCGGCGCCGCCGGTCGCCGGATCGAGCGAGGACGGATTGGCGGGCGCTGCGACCTTCAACACGCCGCCCTTCTTGGCGTCCTGCGCCAGCGCCGGCAATCCAAGCGCGCCAGTCGCCGCGGCGCCGCCCATCAGCGCGAGAATATCGCGGCGACGCAACGTCGCGTTCCCGAGGTCGATCGTTCGCATGGTGTCTCCTCCCAGTTTTATGATGCGCGTTGCGCTTTTTGATTGTCGGGCGGCGGCCCGTCGGCCGTCGCAAAGTGGCAGGCCACACGATGACCCGGTTTCACCTCGCGCCAGGCGGGCATTTCCTCCGCGCAGCGCGGCTGCACCGAGGGGCAACGCGTACGGAAGCGACAGCCCGAGGGCGGCGAGACCGGGCTCGGAATCTCGCCTTCCAGGATAATGCGACGATCGACGCGCATGCTTGACGGCAGCGGGATCGGCTCGGCCGAAAGCAACGCCCGCGTATAGGGATGCAGCGGCCGCTCCACGACATCCTTCGCGTCGCCAAGCTCCATCAGCTTGCCGAGATAGGTAACGGCGATGCGGTCCGAGATATGCGAAACCACAGCAATGTCATGGGTAATGAAAACGTAGGTCAGCCCAAATTCGCGCTGTAGGTCGGCGAACAGGTTGAGCACGTCGCCGCGGATCGAAACGTCGAGGGCTGCCACAACCTCGTCGCAGACGATCACCTTCGGCCGCAGCGTCAGCACGCGCGCGATATTGACGCGCTGTTTCTGGCCACCGGATAACTGATGCGGATAGCGGTCCGCTACCTCGGGGGCGAGGCCGACGCGCTCCAGCACCTTGATGCCGCGGCGACGACGCGAAACATGGTCGCCGTCGCCCATGATCTCGAGCGGCTCGACCACACTGTCGATGATCGTCATGCGCGGATTGAGCGCCGCGTTCGGATCCTGAAAGATGATCTGGTAGTCGCGGCGATGTTTTCGAAATGCGCCGGTGCCGAGCGTCGCCGGATCGGTGCCGTCATGCAGGATATGGCCGTGCGTTGGCGGCAACAGCGATACCAGCGCGCGCCCGAGCGTGGTTTTTCCGGAACCGGACTCGCCGATCACGCCAAACGTCTCGCCGCTGCGTACCTCGAAATCCATCCCGTCGATGGCCTTGACCGTGTCGCGCCCGTCACGCGTCGGAAACAGGATGCGCAGGTCCCGCACCGCAAGAACCTCGCGGCGGTCCTTGACGACCGGGTTGTCATGCGTAAGCGACGACATCAGTTTACCGCCCCTGGCAATTCGAGTTCGGGCGCGCGCCAGCAACGTGCCGCACGATCCTCGTCGATATCGAGCAGGAGTTGCTCCTGCTCACAGCCTGCGATGGCATGCGGGCACCGCGACCGAAACCGGCAACCGGGGGGCATGGCGCTAGGCGACGGCACGCGGCCCGGGATCGACGCGAGGACGCCACGGCGCTGGCTGAGCCCCGGCAGCGAGCGCAGCAGGCCGGACGTATAGGGATGCCGCGGTCGCGTCAGCACGTCATCGACCGGCGCATCTTCCACGACCTCTCCAGCATACATCGTGATCATGCGGGTGCAGGTCTCGGCAACGACGCCCAGATCATGGGTGATGAAAACCAGCGCCGTTCCCGTCCGTTCGCTGAGCGAGCGCAACAGGTCGGTGATTTGGGCCTGCACGGTGACGTCGAGCGCCGTGGTGGGTTCGTCGGCGACAAGAAGCTTAGGCTTGCAGATCAGCGCCATGGCGATCATGACCCGCTGCAACATGCCGCCCGACATCTGGTGCGGATATTCGTCGCAGCGACGCTCCGGCGCGGGAATGCCGACTTCGCGCAGCGCGGCGATGGCACGCTCGCGCCCTTCCGCCCGGCTGACCGGGAAATGCGTACGGTAGGCTTCGCTGATCTGTTCGCCGACGGTGAAAACCGGATCCAGCGCGCTCATCGGCTCCTGGAAGATCATCGCGATGTCGCGACCGCGCACCGCGCGCAGTTGGCGCGGCGACAGCGTCGCAAGGTTGACGCCGTTGAACAGGATATCTCCCTCGATGCGGGCGGATGGTGGCAACAGTCGAAGCAGCGACAGGCCGGTCACCGTCTTGCCGCAGCCGCTTTCGCCTACAAGCCCAACGCGCTCTCCGGGTGCTATCGAGAAACTGACGTCTCGCGTGATCGACAGCGCATTTCGGCCCGTAGCAAAAGACAGCGAGAGATTACGTACCTCGAGGAGCGACACCGCGTTGACTGACGCCTGAGCTGCGTCAGCTGGCAGGGCGGTTAGAGCAATATCGGCAAGGCCTGTCATTGCGGCACGTCCAACCGGCGTCTTGCAACATCCATAAGGCGACAAGTGCGCAACAAGGCCATAAGCCGGCGCGCGGGGTTGGCCGCGGCGCTCCCGGTCAACGATGGGTTTGGCGACGCAAACGTCAGAGCTGACGTCATCTCCATGTTCACCTCCCTGGCGATTCCCGATCTTGTGCCGGGAACGTCGATCGCAGCCCGGCTTTGGCCGGAGTCTTGCGCGTCAGCCCAACGATGAAACGGCATGAACTGTCAATTGTCAACAATAGACTAATGCGCTAAAATGAACCATATGATGGATGAGCAGACATCAGCGACCGGGAGGAAGTCATGGACGCGACGCTCCGCACGCCATTGACGGGCCACGAGGAAGATCAGGCAAAGCGGTTTGAACCGCGCACGCTTCCCGATCAGGTCGCGGAAGAACTCGGTGCCGAAATCGTGTCAGGCCGGCGCAAAGCCGGCGATCGACTGGTCGAACTTGATCTGGCGCGCGACTTCGGCGTCAGTCGCGGGCCAATCCGCGAAGCCATCCGTATCCTCGAGCGCCGCCGCCTCGTCGATGTTCGTCCGCGCCGTGGCGCGTATATCCGGCCCTTGTCGCTGAAGTCGGTTGCCGACCTGTTCAATGTCCGGGCCGCGCTGTCGATGCTGGCGGTGCGCACGATGGCGACCTCGCCGGTCGAAAGCTTTGTCGACACGCTGGAGCGCCGTTGCGACGAACTGAAAGCAATGGTGGAGGTCAATGATCCTGTCGCCTTCGCGTATATTACGACGCGCGCCGTGAAAACGATCGCGCGCGGTTCGGGGAACGAGTTGCTGGTCGAGCTTCTCACCGATCTCGCAAATCAGACGGTCTGGGAAACCATCTGGAAGACGCCGCTGGATTATCAAACGGGTGACATCCGCCGCATGAGTGCCGACCTCATGGTCGCAACATTGAGGACCATACGGCAGCGCAAGCCGAACGCAGCCGTGACCCACCTCGGCCAACTCCTCGAAGGCGACCGAGACCGCGCGCTGGCCACACTGTCGTTGCTGCGCGGGGAGTCGTTCGATCTCACCGCAATCTCGCCGGTCGACGGACAAGAGCCCAAGCTCTCAGAAGCTGGCAGGTAAGAGCGAGATTAACTTGGGATTCTAAAGACGGACGAATGCACCAAGTTCGATGCAGCGTGCGGAGAGTTTTCTGGAAACAGATCCCGATGGCCGCTTGGCGCCGATACTGTTGAAAAAGTCGAAAATTGATCGACCTCAAAAATCTTGCCAAAACCCGCGTTCAGTCTCATCCGTCGTTGGACGCTGCTTCTGCCAACTCTCGATGACCCGTGATCGATTTTGCGGGATGCGATGCGGTCCCTCAGGTCACTATGAGCGAGGCACACCAGCGAGGCTAGGAAATTTCGAACCGGAGCGGAAAGCGACTTTTTCAACAATATCCGCCATGAGCCGCCGTTCCATATCGCTCCATTACGCGAATCTTTACTCACGCAAAGAGAGTAAAGATCATTCGTTGCACCTTTTAGAAAGAACTTGTATCGTAGGTTTGTAAGCCACAGTGCGATAGCCAACGGCTCCGCTGCTAACTCGCTTACCAGGTCTGCCGGCAATGCCGGGCCCCCTTCTAATTCGCGAGCGAAGCGCTCCGATAAAGAAGCCGTCGAGCCGCAATGCGTGGCGATGAATTCGGGCTGACTTTCACCCTTTGCAATTAACTCGCAGCGCAGAGCCTTCTGCGCCGAAGGAGCGGTTATGTCTGCCATCACCTATAAGGCTGAGACGTCAATTTTGGCATTGACCCTGAATGAGCGGAATGCCCGTACGCACTCCAAGAAGCAGCTGGGCCAGATTGCCCGCAGCATCGCCGAGTTCGGCTTCACGAACCCGATCATTGCCGACGAACACGGCGTCATCGTTGCCGGTCACGGAAGGCTGGAGGCTGCTCGGAGCCTTGGGCTGAGCGTTGTACCGGTCATCACCGTGACCGGTTTGTCGGATGCCCGCAAGCGGGCGCTTATGCTGGCGGATAACAAGATTGCCGAAAATGCCGGCTGGGATCGTCAGAAGCTGGCTTTTGAGATTCCCGAACTTAGCGCACAGCTCGAGATTGAGGGCAGCGATATCACGCTAACGGGTTTCGATATCCCCGAGATCGATCAGCTGATGGTCGACTTCGGCGGCCCCGAGCGCGACCCCGACGACGAATTTCACAATGTCATTTCGAAGCCGATTAGCCGGCTTGGCGATCTTTGGCTTCTCGGTCCTCACCGCTTGCTGTGCGGAAATGCCCGGAATGAGACGGATCTTGATCGCCTCATGGGTGGTGCGTGTGCGTCGATGGCCTTCCTGGATCCGCCCTATAACGTCTCGGTTGCCAGCGTTGTTGGCCGCGGGAAGACGAAGCATCGCGAATTCGCCGAGGCCTCCGGCGAGCAGACGCCCGCGGAATTTCGCGAGTTCTTGACCTCTTGCCTGTCCAACGCAGTGCGGGTCTCAAGCAACGGCTCTCTTCATTATGTGTGCATGGATTGGCGAAACCTCGCTGAACTGACGATGGTCGCGAATGGCATCTATGGTGCTCACATCAATACGGCGGTCTGGACCAAGACCAATGCCGGCCAGGGTAGTTTTTACCGCAGCCAGCATGAGGAAATCCTGGTCTTGCGGGTTGGCGATAAGGGGCACTTGAACAACGTTGAGCTGGGGCGCCATGGTCGTTCCCGCAGCAACGTTTGGCCGTATGCCGGCGTCAACACCTTCCGCAAGGGGCGCATGGACGATCTGCGCGATCACCCTACCGTTAAGCCCGTCGCACTGGTGAGCGACGCGATGCGGGACTGCACAAAGCGTCGCGATATTGTGCTCGATACGTTTTGTGGGTCAGGCACGACCATCCTGGCGGCCGAGCGCGTTGGCCGGCATGCCTATGGCCTGGAACTTGATCCCGCCTACGTCGACACGGCTATTCGCCGTTGGCAGGCAATTACTAAAAAAGATGCGGTCCACGCCGACACCGGCGTTACGTTCGACGAGTTGGCGCCCGAGCGGCTTGCCGCTCTCAACGTTCTGTGAGCGCGCCATGAAGAAGAAGGGCTCCAGAACGCCGCCGACATCCAGCGATTACGAAGTCGGTTATGGGAAACCGCCGAAGGACCATCAGTTCAAACCGGGAAAGTCACCGAATCCGAACGGTCGGCCAAAGGGCGCGAAGAACAAGGACCCTGCCCCGGACGACCTTGCGCAGATTTTTGAGGAAGAGGGCGCTCGGTTTATGGCAGTCAAAGACAATGGAAAGGAGACATCGATGCCGACGGCGCGCGTAATTGTTAGGAAACTGAACCGTCAGGCAGCGAGCGGTGATACGCGCGCTCAGAAAATTGCACTTGAAGGCCTGTCCCTTGCTCAGGAAAGGCGCGCGAAAAAGAAGGCGGAGCGCTTCGCGCTGGCTGTAGAATATAAGATGTCTTGGGAAAAGCGCTTCACGGAGGCTGGAACTCGCAGGTTAAAATTGCCGCCTGGGTGTCCTCACCCTGATACGATCGTGCTCGATTTCGAAAAGGAGGAGTATGCGTGCATTTCAACCACGCCGGACGAAGACGAATTGTTGTCTCTCATGCTCAGCCTGCTCAAATGGTGGCAGACGATGATGAATGACATTCTGGCCTCCGATACGAGTGACACCGATCTGCGTGATACCCACGAGGAGCTGAAGTTCGTCTGGAAGATGATTGGGACTATTTCGCGGTCTCTTGGTTTACCGTGGGACATCGATTTTCGATCAGAGGTCGACGACGACAGGATCAAGGCGCTGAAAACAAAGCTGCTCGGTAAGAAATAGACATGGCAAGTGATGCTGACATCAGCGGCGGCGCTTAAAGCGCCGCCGAATCTTCTATAACAGACCCGCATTTTTGCGGATCACCTCGATCAATGGTGCTGTCACGAAGCGCTTTGCTTCGGCCTCCAAAACTGTGCGCTTCCGAGCAGACGCACTTTTCGCCTTTAGAAACTTTGCCAGTGTATTTTCATTGTCGCGCGTGCATTTCAGCAGTTGCTTGTATATTTTCCCCCATTTTTCATATGGGGCAGAGCAAAGGCTAAGCATCAAATTTATATCTTCGGCATCTGGGAAACGCACAAGCCCTCGTGATTCGAACGAGGAAATTGCGCTAGTCATTTTCTTCCAGGTTTCGATCCGCTTGCGGGCTGAGGTCAACCAATACTCGCGGTCGCGCGTTGCGTCTACTTTGGCAAGGTCATTCTGGATGGCAACCATCACATTGTAGATCGCTCTATTGAAGTACCAGTCGGGGGCCGTGATATTCTTATGGCTGTTCAGTAGCGAGGCTTGCTGGGATGAAAGCTCTCCGTGTGTAAAGTAAAAGATTTCGGTCGGTGCGCCCTCGCTGAAAAGATATTGGCAGTCTGATCCATTGTTGAGCTTCTTGCAGTTGTAGAAAAATGAAGCGCAGACCAGATTTTCTAAGGTGTCCTTTCCACCTCGCGACTTCGGTTTGACATGATCGACCCAGTCGGCGTGCGAAAAAGGCGCCGTGCCATGATCGAGATACCAGACGGAAAGACCGGAAAACGAACAGATAGCTTTATCACGTGCGAATACAGCGGCTCTGAGTGCATCGTTCATTGTACGCCCAAGTTTGTGCCAGCCCAATTGCGTGGTCGACGCAGACAATAATGCTTGTGGGCCGCACTATCCAGTTTTGGGATAATCCTATTCTAGGATCAAATTTGCCGCCGCCGATTCTCGGCCCTGGCGGCGCATGCAGAAGTCCCTCAAATCGGCGGAATACGCCCGGCTTATCGCCATGCTTGTTGCTGTGCGGGAGAATGCCGGCGTTCGACAGCAGCCATTGGCCGCGAAGCTCGGGAAACCTCAGTCCTTCATCGCAAAATACGAGGGTGGAGAGCGCCGGATCGACCTGATCGAATTTATTGCCATTGCTCGGGCCCTGGACGCCGATCCTGTCAAGCTGCTTAAGGCCTTCGTGGCGGGCGAACCGACCTAGAAGGTGGCTGGCAGACCCAGGAAGTCGGTTCGCTAGCCGTGGGGATGGGTTCAGCGGCGTTTTCATCGATCATTTCATGATCGGGCGGAGCCAGTAAGAGCCACAAGATTGCTCGACAATCGCTCGACTTTCGGCGGCACCAGAGCGGTACTACGTCCAGTTCAGGGAGGACGCCATGGACCGCGCAGCAATCGACCCCGCCTTTAAATTCATCTTGAGCGAAATCGCCATTCGACTGGCCGATGCGGCCCGCATCGGCAGGGCCGCCGACATCTGCGCTGCCTCGGGCAGCGTCACGGAGGGCATCACTTTTTCCATGGAGATCGACCAGATGCTCTACGAGGCTGGCCGCCTACATGACGCCGCCTCGTTGATTAGCCGGCTCAGCCGAGAGTAAGCAGGTCTAGTTTGGCTCTCCTTGGCCCCGCCATCGCGGGGCTGTGTCGGTGGCAGCGGATGCTGTCGTCGAACAGGAGAGCAAGATGGCCACCACGGCAAATAAGAAATCAGCCCCCGCAAAACCGGCTCATGCGATAGCAAACCCCAGCCGTTCGGCCGCTAAGAAACCGGCATCGGCAAGCAAAGCCCGCCCGACCAAGCCCCCGTCTCCCTCCTCCGCTTCCCCAGCAAAACCGGCCGCCATCTCGTCCAAGCAGCAGAAGGTCCTGACCATGCTCGGCCAGCCGACGGGCAGCACCATCGCTGCGATCATGAAGGCCACTGATTGGCAGCCCCATTCCGTGCGCGGATTTCTGGCCGGGGTCGTGAAGAAGAAGCTGAATCTCAAGCTTTCATCGGAGATGGTTGACGAGGTCCGGGTCTACAAGATCGCCAAGCCGGTCGGTCAGCGGTGATGCCGGTGACCAACGCCAAACATCGCGATCCAGCAGTCGAGGCCGAGCTAGATCGGCTCCCGGCCGTGCCGATCATCCAGTTGCGCGGCCGTTACCGGGAGCTGTTCCGTACCGATCCGCCGCAGGCATACGGACCGGATCTGCTCCGACGCAGCATCGCCCAGCGCATTCAGGAGAGGGCATATGGCGGTCTTCCCCGCCCCGTCCAGCGGCAGCTCGACCAACTGATCAAGTCCTATGCCGCGAAGCCGACCGGCAAGCTCGTGCTGCCTCCACGCATCAAGGCAGGATCAACCCTCGTGCGCCAGTGGAAGGGCAAGAGCTACCGGGTGACCGTGTTGGCGGACGGCTTTGCCTTTGACGGCCAGATCTACGGCAATCTCTCGGAAGTCGCTCAGTTGATCACCGGCACCCGCTGGAACGGGCCGCGCTTCTTCGGTTTGCGGGTCAAGCAGGACGTCAAGGAACCGTCGGTGCGAAAGCCACCGCTCGGCGGCGGCAGTGACTACCGGAAGCGGAACGTGGAACTGGCAGAGGTGAAAATCCGCATCAAGAAGCGTCGCCATGGCCTCTAGCCCGATCAAGCCGCTCCGCTGCGCCATCTACACCCGGAAATCGACCGAGCACGGGCTGGACCTCGAATTCAACTCGCTCGATGCCCAGCGTGACTCCTGTGAGGCGTATATAAAGAGTCAGGCCTCGCAGGGGTGGCGGGCCCTCGCCGAGCGCTATGACGACCCCGCTTACTCGGGTGGCAATCTTGACCGCCCGGCACTTCAGCGACTGCTAAAGGACGTCGACGCCGGAAAGGTCGACGTCATTGTCGTCTACAAGATCGACCGGTTGACACGCTCGCTCGCTGACTTCGCCAAGCTGGTCGTGGCTTTCGATGCCAAGTCGATCTCGTTTGTGGCCGTGACGCAGCAGTTCAACACGACCTCTTCCATGGGACGGCTGACGCTGAACGTGCTGTTGTCTTTCGCCCAATTTGAGCGGGAGCTGTCGTCCGAGCGTGTCCGCGACAAGATCGCGGCGAGCCGGCGGAAGGGCAAATGGACCGGCGGCACAGTGCCGCTCGGCTACCGGGCCGTGAACAAGAAGCTGGTCATCGACAAGGATGAGGCCGAAACCGTCCGCACAATCTTCAAGCGCTATCTGGAGCTGGAGAGCTTCGCCAAACTGGTCGCGGACCTGAATGCCCGGGGCATCGTGACAAAGCGCCGGACCACCAGAGTCGCCAAGTACAACGGCGGCATTCCGTTCACCTACGGTCCGCTCGCTCACTTTCTCAAAAACAGGGTCTATGTCGGCGAGACCGGCCACAAGGACAAGTGGTTTCCAGGCGAGCATCAACCGATCGTCGACCGCAAGGTGTTCGACGCAGTCCAAGCGCTTCTTCGGTCCAACTCGATCCGCCGGAAAGCCAGCCAGACCGCCAGTGAAGCGCTCTTCATGGGAAAGCTGTATGACGACCGCGGTAACCGCATGACCCCAAGCTTCTCGGCGAAAAATGGGGTCCGGTATCGCTTTTACGTAAGCTCGGCTCTGTTGCGCGGCCGCAAGTCCGAGGTCGGATCTTTGGGCCGGGTCCCCGCCCAGGAAATCGAGGACTACGTACTTGCGGCATTACCGTCGCGAACGCCGACCAGCGCGATACCACAAGCAGATAGTCGCGCCGCCCTACAACTGGTCGACCGCATCATCGTCAGCCGCAGTGAGGTGCTGATCAAGATGGCGTCCCCGGATGACCTCCCGGCTGCCGGCCGTACTCCCGGAGATATTGCTCTGCCTTGGCAGAGCCGGACGACGGGCTCGTCATCTCTCATCGAGAACCACAACACCGACAACTGGAAACCGGACGAGAGCTTGATCCAATCGATGGTTCGGGCGCGTCACTGGCTACACACACTGCAGGACGGTGCTTACGACACCATCGAAAATCTCGCTGCGGCGCAAAACATCCACCCCAAGGTCGTTCGGCAGGAGCTTCGCTTGGCGTTTCTGTCGCCCAGCCTGGTTTCAGCTATCCTGGATGGGACCCAGCCCACCGATATCAAACGGCAGCATGCATGGAAGACGCTGCCTTTGGCATGGATAGACCAGCGGCCGTTGCTGAGATAGCTCGTCTATCGAATGTTATGGAACCTATTGATTTTGTCTCACGGCGTTTCTTCCTATTATGAAATAAGTTCCTAAGATGTACCCAACGTGTACCATCGGCGCGGCATATTAGTGCCCCGCAACGGGGCGAGTCTGCCTTTGCGGAAATCGCAAAAGCTTGACGTTCAGGCAAGGATTTTCGAGATTTCTCGTCAACTTTCCTTCATGAATACCATGAAGGAATATATTCTTTTCTCGCGTGAGCCGTCAGTTTCATAAGTTATCGATGCGAGAGCTTCCAGGAGCGATCAAGCGCGCCGGCAACTGTTATTGGCAACCTTGCCAAGCAATAGACCAGCTCATCTGCGATGCGACCAGGGATGTGATGTAGTGGCAGATATTGTGAGCCCGGCGCGCCGGTCCGAGATGATGAGCCGCATTCGCGGCAAAGGCACGAAGCCCGAACTGGTCGTGCGCAGCGCGGCACACCGGCTCGGCTTCCGCTTTCGCCTGCATGTCAGAAAGCTTCCCGGGTCGCCGGACCTGGTCTTCCCGGGCAGGAAGACCGCCCTGTTCGTCCATGGCTGTTTTTGGCACAGGCATGAAGGGTGCCCTTATTGCTATGTGCCTAAATCAAATATACAATTTTGGCACGAGAAGTTTGAGAAGAACGTGGCACGCGACAGAAGCGTGCAGGCGGGGCTGGAGGGAATGGGGTGGCGCGTCGCAATCATCTGGGAGTGTGAGACCACGGATTCTGACGGCCTTCACAAGAGGTTGAAGGAAATGCTGTGTCCCCGATGATTGCCGCAGATGCGCTACTGATTCGCCAGAGAAAGCTCTCCCGGTTGCGCTCGGGTGGAAGTCCGCGCGCGCTCGAGATCTGTTCCGGTTGCGGCGGCCTCTCCCTGGGCTTGCAGACCGCAGGATTTGAACTTGCTGCCCACATCGAGATCGATCCCGAAGCCGCAAAAAGCTACGCCCTCAACTTCGCCAATGGTCACGACGTGGCAGGCCCCTGGGCCGCTCCGCGAAACATGGAGACGGTATCGGCAGATGAGCTGGTAGCTGAACTTGAGCTGTCGACTGCTACGGCGGACTCGTTTGACGTCCTCGCCGCCGGTCTGCCCTGCCAAGCCTTTGCCCGTATCGGCCGGTCAAAGCTTCGCTCCATGTCCGGCGGTGAAGAGGACGCTTTCCAGAAGGACCCGCGCGCCGCGCTCTATCGCCGGTTTTTGAAATACGTTGAGGATACGCAACCGCTCGCGATCATCATCGAGAACGTTCCCGATATTCTCAATTTCGGCGGGCACAACGTTCCGGAGGAGATCTGCGAGCATCTGGAAGCTGCCGGGTATTCGACAGGATACACACTTCTCAACGCTGCCTACTTCGGTGTGCCGCAGATCAGAGAACGCCTGTTCATTGTAGCCCTCGCCCGCGTCACTGGAGAGAACCCTCGCTTCCCCGTGCCCACTCACTTCGCCGAGCTGCCGAGCGGTTATCAGGGGACCCGCCGGGTTGCTCTCAAACACGTCGATCAGACCAGCGGGCGCTTCCACCAGCTTCACCAACCGTCCGACACATTGAAGCCGGCTGTGGGGGCGAGGCAGGCTCTGGCAGACCTTCCCCGGATCACCGAGCATGTCAGCGAACCGCGAGTGATCCGCCGACGCAAGCTTACCGACACCCTGCCGTATCGCGAGAGCAAGAAAGCACTTTCGGAATACGCCGGCCTCATGCGGAGCTGGGATGGATTCGGCCGCGACGCCGGCACGGATGGTCATCTCGTTCGTCTGACGCCTCGCGACTTTCCAATTTTCGAAGCCATGGATCATGGTGCCGACTATCCGCTGGCGAGAAAGCTTGCCGAGGAGATGTTCGAGGAGGCCCTGCGTAAAAAGCGCCTCACCGGCGTTCACAAGAACTCTGCGGCCTATCGCGATCTCAGAAGTGCAATGGTCCCGCCTTACGATCCCGCAAAATTTCCGAACAAGTGGTGGAAGCTTGATCCGGCGAAGCCGTCGCGCACGCTGACGGCTCACATGGGCAAGGACACTTATTCGCATATCCATTATGACGGTCAGCAGTGCCGGACGGTGTCCGTGCGCGAAGCTGCACGGCTTCAGTCTTTTCCGGATGGTTTTGTCTTTTCAGGTGCCATGAATGCTGCCTTCCGGCAGATCGGAAATGCGGTGCCACCGCTGCTCGGCCTGGCTGTCGCCCGCGTCGTTCGTGAACAGCTGGATAGGGCAGCACAGTCTGCAGATCAGACTGATGATCGTCAGGTTGCCTAGAGATGGCAAAAGAGCGGCCCGTCGAGATCACTCCGTCGGCCGCAGCTCTTGTCGAGTCCCTCAGGGGTCTCGGCTACTCTCCGGAAACGGCGATCGCCGACCTGATTGACAACAGCATCGCGGCAGAGGCCGCGACCATTGAACTCGAAATCGAGTGGAATGACGGTCACCCGCAGGTCGCGCTGTTCGACAACGGCAACGGGATGGACCGTACGACGCTGGCCGAAGCGCTGCGCTTCGGCGGTACGGGTCCAGCCTCTACGCGAACGGCCAGCGATCTGGGCAGGTTCGGACTGGGACTGAAGACAGCGTCGCTGTCCCAGTGCCGCCAAATCACGATTATCAGCAGAACAGTGAGCAAGACATCGGCGCTGGTTCTGGACGTTGACGAAATAGCGAAACGCGGATGGTTCGCGACCGTTCCGGCAGTCATGCCAAAGCACCCCCTGGTCACCAAACTGGCCCAGCTTGAACATGGCACTGTCGTTCTGTGGGATCGAATGGATTCCCTGGGAGGCCTGTCGGGGCTTGCGAAAGAGACCTTCTACCTTCGCCTTGAGGATCTCCGCGCCCACCTTGGCATGGTTTTCCATCGGTTCATCGATGGTGATGCAACGAGACTTGCCATCATCTGCAACGGACGTGCGATAAAGGCCTGGGACCCGTTTCAGACCGGGCATCCTTCAACGCGCGAGCTGCCATCCGAACGGATTCGCCATGCGGGCTCCGCTTTCACCGTCAGACCCTATGTACTCCCGCACCGCGATCGATTTGCAAATGAAGCGGAATACGAGACTGCCGGAGGCCATGGCGGCTGGGCAGCTCGTCAGGGCTTCTACGTCTATCGCGGAAAGCGGATGCTCGTCGCCGGCAGCTGGCTCGGTCTCGGTGGTGTTCGTACGTGGACCCGCGATGAGGCGAGCCGTCTCGCGCGCATCGAGGTCGATCTTCCCACCGATCTGGACAGGGACTGGCGAATCGACGTTCGTAAATCCCAGGCGCGTCCGCCCGGCACGCTCCGGGCGCGGCTGACAGCCATCGGCGGTCGTTGCCGTCAGGAGGCCCGCGAGGTCTTTGCCTTCCGAGGTCAGGGCGCTCACGCGCGCGGGCTCCCGCACGCGGCGCCCACGGTCTGGCTGGCACTGAAAGGTCCGAAAGGCCTTCAGTACAGGATCAACCGCGAACATCCTCTGGTCGTAGCCTTTCGAAACAGCGCAGGCGGCGTCCGCCCTCTGAATGCCATGCTGTCGATCATCGAAAGAAGCGTACCGATTGAGCGTATCTGGCTTGACGTGTCCGAAACGGAAGCCACAGCGGTAACGCCAATGGATGCAAACGAGATCGCGCAGCTGAGTAATCAGCTTCTTGAACTTGGAAAGGCTCTGCCGGCATCCATGACCCCGGATCAGCGCGCAAACATGCTACTCGTCAGTCTTCCCGGTGACCTGACCGAGCTGAGAGCGGAACTCGTGCGGAGGATGAGGGAAGCGACATGACAGACATCGTTGAGGCACTCGCGCTCAGAGCAAGAAAAATCCTGCAGGTGCAAAAAGAATCCGGCGAGGTCATCAATCGGGAGGGCATTGCCAGAATTGTGGACCTGGATGCTCAGACATTCACGCTGATGACCAGGCAGGCCGTTACTTCCGAGCAGAAGGAGGCCGCTGAACGGATGCTCTGGACGATCTTCGTAACAGAGCAGGGTCCGGCGCTGGCGCTGCAGGACAAGGAGAGACCTGCCCCCTGGTATCTCGGGGCACGTCGGCAGCCCGGCCCGTTCATGCAGCGCTATCTCTACAAGCTGGAGGAAGACGGGTGGCCGGTCGAGTCGATCCAGCAACTGCAGGAGAGCACCGCCCGGATTCTGGAGGTCATGGATGATCCGAAGCGCCCGGGAAGCTGGGACTGGCGCGGGCTCGTCGTCGGCGATGTGCAGTCCGGAAAAACCGCCAGTTACGCGGGAGTCGTGAACCGTGCGGCAGATGCGGGCTACCGCATCATCATCGTACTTGCCGGCATGCACAAGATACTGCGTCTTCAGACCCAGAAGCGTTTTGACAAGGACTTTCTTGGCTACGACACGAATCCCAAGACTCGGGTGCCGAACCAGCCTCTGCGGATCATCGGGGTTGGCAACTTCAATCCGCAGCTGACCGTCGACAGCCTGACCATGGCTGATGCGAATGGCGACTTCAACCAACGCATGGCCGACCAGTTCAATTTTTCACCGGTCAGTCAGCCCTGCGTATTCATCGTCAAGAAGAATGCGAAGGTCCTGGAGAATCTTAATAGCTGGATCGCAGGACTTCCCGGGCCAGCAAAGGCAGCGCCGGTTCTTGTCATCGACGACGAGTCCGACCAGGCGTCGGTCGATACCGGCGATCAGCCCATTCTTGAGGATGGCACATTCGAGCAGGATTACGATCCGAAGCGCGTCAACGGAGAGATCAGGCGCCTGCTCATGTCATTCGATCGCAGGGTCTATGTGGGCTACACTGCAACACCTTTTGCAAACATCCTCATTCACGATGAGCGAACGGCAAATGACTACGGACCGGACCTCTTCCCGTCGACTTTCATCGTGTCGCTTACTCCACCGGACGACTACTTCGGACCTGCCGCGGTCTTCGGCACCAACGATGATGCGGACAATCCAGGCCTGCCTCTGGTCCGGCCCTTCGATCAGACATCGGAGGACTGGATACAGGACCCGCACGACAAGTATCTCAGACCGCGCTTCAATGGCCAGGATGTCATTCCGCCGAGTCTGGAGAATGCGGTCGACGCCTTCCTTCTGACCTGCGCCGCTCGCGCCGCGCGAGGACAGGAGACTGAACACAATTCGATGCTCGTTCATGTCTCACGTTTTGTCGATGTTCACACCGAGGTCCACCGTCAGGTCGAGAAGTATCTGCGCGAAACGCGTGCAATGATTTCCAACGGCGATCGCGAAACCATGCAGCGCCTCAAGGCGGTATGGGAATCAGACTATCTCCCGACGACGGAAGCAGTCAGGTCCACAGTTTACGGGCGGAACACGATGCCCGTGGCCTGGGATCAGGTCGTGGCGAAGATCGCTGAAAGCTCTGATAAGATCCAGGTTATTACGGCGAACGGCAAGACCAAGGCGGACATCGACTACGATGCCTACAAGGACGTCGGCTATTCGGTCATTGCGGTGGGTGGCGACAAACTCTCGCGCGGCCTTACCCTTGAAGGGCTTTCGGTCAGCTATTTCCTTCGTGTCTCTCGTCAGTACGACAGTCTCCTTCAGATGGGACGCTGGTTCGGCTACCGCCGTGGCTTTGCCGACCTGTGCCGTCTGTTTGCGACGCCCGACATGGAGGACTGGTTCCGCTACGTCGCGACGGCTCAGAAGGAATTGCGAGCGCAGTTCTTTGAAATGGCCCAGATGGACGCAACCCCGAAAGACTTTGGGCTCAAGATTGCTGTTCACGACATTCTGCAGGTGACTGCAAAAAACAAGCAGCGACATGCCGAGCTTCGACAGAGCAGCTACGCTGGTGAAGGCAAGGTGCAGACGGTCATGTTCCGCGACCGCGTGACTGTTGAACGCAACGCGGCGATTTCCGACGACTTTCTGTCACGCCTTGGTGCAGGCATCGACAACCCACGCCGACCAGGCGTGGGGAACACGAGAGCCGATGGCACGCTCTGGACCGGGGTAGCCGGCAGAGAAGTTGCCGAGTACCTGAAGAACCTGACCTTTCCGCCGGAGAGTGATCAGGTCGATGGAAAAAAGCTTTCCGTTTTCATCAATGGTCAGCTGGCCATGCAGCCCCCGGAACTGACGGACTGGACCGTCTTTCTCGCCACCGGCAGTGAAAAGGAGGTCGACCTTGGAGGCCGCCGGCGCAAGTGCGTGCTCCGTAATCGCAGGAAGTCGCGAAACGGCCAGCAGACGTCGGAAAATCGATTCATTATTGGTACGACTCTGAGCCCTCTGGATCAGGCGATCGATCTGACTGATGCCGAATTCGAAGAGGCTCTCTCGAGGACAAATGAGGAAAGGACTTCCCGGCCCGATTCCGAGACCAACATTCCGTCCGGCCGGTTCATTCGCAAGGTCCGGGGCGGCCGACCGCAGAACGGACTTCTGATCATCTATCCTATCGATCCGGACAAGGCTGAGGTCGAGACTACTGATCGCCCCGTCATCAGCGTCGTCGTCAGCTTCCCGGACAGCGATGCAGCAGATTCGCGCATCTACCTCATCAACAGTGTCGAGCAGCGCCAGGACTCATGATGAACTGGCTGCAAGCGCTCAATGATGCCTGGGACGAGCTGACGAAGACAGTGTCGCTGGCGCGTCAGTTCCGGACGAAGCTGATTTCGACGGAAATGCCACTGGATATTCTTGCCGGGATGCGCGCCAGTGACAATGCCCCTTGCCTGATGCTCCAGACTACCCTTGCCCCCGAGGCCTTGTTTGAACTTGGCGGGATGCGGCTGAGTACCATGCCGGACCAGTCCGGGCCGTTTCTCGTTCTGTCTCTGGAGGACAGCAGCAGACGCGACCTGTTTTCCACCATCTGCGCTGATGTCGTGTCTGCCGCTACGCGAGCCGTGATGGCGGATGCTCTAGAACAGTTTCTTGCTAGACTGGATGCCTGGAGACGGTTCCTTCGAGACAGGCGCGATGGCCTTTCGCGGCCGGAGACAATCGGTCTGATAGGCGAACTTCTTGTTCTGGAGCAGTTGCTCACTGCTGACCCGTACAGACTGGCGACGTGGCAGTCGCCCGATGACGGTCTGCATGACTTTGAGAGCGGTGGTCACGCACTTGAAGTAAAAGCGGGACTTGGCCCCTCGTCGTCGATTACGATCTCGGCGCTCGACCAGCTGGACACGACCGGTCTTCGGCGGCTTGACCTTCTCCACGTCAGGCTTGTGGAAGTCCCCGGTGCCCGATGCCTCCGGGACATTATCGGTGCGATCAGCAGCATCCTGCCGGATGATGCTTCGCGCCGTGCATTCGATAATGCACTTCTGCGCCGCGGTCTCATGCCGGATGACGATGCAGCCAGACTCACACCGAAAGTCCAGCAACGATCCATCGACGCCTATTCCATAACCGAAGTCTTTCCTCGTCTGAGCCGCGCGGCTCTGCCAATTGCCATTACCGAAGCAACATATACGCTTGAAGTTCGAGCCATCGCCGCCTTTGCCGCTGATGCGACCGCCGCTCTTGATGCGTTCGTCCAGGGAGGTGCCAGTGACTGACGACATCATTGCCAGATTTGCCGAAGAACTCGCCGGTGAGGTCGAAGACGCGCTGTCAGCTGATGCGCCGTTCTCCCAGGAAATATTCACGGAGCTGATCCTTGAGCGTCTTGAAGATGCCGGTCATCTGGTTGGCACCTTCCCGCTTTTTCAGCAGGGACGCGTCAGAAACGCGATATACCGTATTGATGGCTACGCATACGACGAAGAGCGTTCCAAACTTGAGCTCTTCACGACAATCTATCGTGAAGACCTTCCGCCGACCCGGGTACCCCAGGCCGAAGTGACGCGTGCCTTCGAGCGTGCCATCCGATTCGTAAACGCCTCAATCGAGGGGCTGGCCACCCAGCTCGAACCGTCGAACAGCGACGCGAGTGACCTTGCGAGGCTCATCGAGACTCAAGGACCTACGCTTGGAAGCGTCAGAATCATCCTGCTCACAAACGGTATTGTCGAGAAGACCACCGGATCGACCGACTGGCGGGATCGCAAGGTCGAGTTTGACACCTACGATATCGCACGGCTGCAGAGGATACTTGGCGACGGCGAGACACGTGCCGACATCGCCGTCGACCTGGAAGCTCTGACTGGGGGTCCGGTCGCCTGTCTGCACGTTCCCAGTCAGGCGGGCGAATATGACGCCTATCTCTCAGTGCTGCCCGGTGAGGCGCTGTCACGCATCTATGATCGCTACGGTGTGCGTCTGCTCGAACTGAACGTGCGCGCGTTCCTGGGTCTCCAGGGCCGAAAGAGTGTCAATGCAGAACTCAGACGCACCATCGCCGACCAGCCATCGATGTTCCTGGCCTACAATAACGGCATCGTCGCAACGGTTGATGACCTTGAAATCGTCAATGATCGAGCGGGGCGCCCCTCAATCAAGTCGCTCAAGGGCCTGCAGATCGTCAACGGCGGCCAGACGACCGCCTCGCTTCACCGGGCGCGTCGCAAGGACAGCCTCAACCTAGAAAATGTTGCCGTTCCCATCAAGATCATCAAGGTCGGCGGCGCCGACCTGAGCGAGATGGTGGCCTCCATCTCACGGGCGGCAAACCGGCAGAATACCGTCCAGCTCGCAGACTTCTCAGCCGGCGATCCCTGGCACCAGCTGATCGAGACGCTGGCAAACAACACGTGGCTCGATGATGGCAAGGGGCGCTGGTTCTACGAACGCGCCCGGGGTTCATACCTGGCAGCAGAGGCCAAGGCGGCCTATCGCAAGTCCGACCAGCAGACGTTCCGGGCACAGACACCCAAACAGCGACGGCTCAGCAAGCTTGATGTGGCCCGCTATCTGACGGCCTGGGATGGTCTGCCCTACCGGGTCTGTCTTGGTGGGCAGAAGAATTTTCAGCATTTCATGCAGCGGATGAAGGACAGCGCGCCCCCTCCGCCGGACACCGCCTGGTTCAAGCGACTTGTTGCGAAAGCCATTGTCTATCGCGCCGTCGAGAAGAAGATCCGGGCGATGAAGTTTCCAGCGTATGGCGCGCAGATCACGGCCTACGTGGTTTCCGGCCTTGCTCAGAAGACCGGGGGCCGGGTCGACTTTGACGGTCTGTGGTCCCGTCAGTCTGTCAGCGCCGAGCTTGAACGGCTGGTCGAGGCATGGGCTCCCCAGATCGATATGCTTCTGCGCCAGTCCGCCGGCCAGAAGAATCCAAGCGAGTGGTTCAAGAAGGAAGAATGCTGGCTCGATACAATGAACAAGCTGCCATCGCTTTCCGACCCGCTCCCGCCGGAGCTGTCTTTTGTAGAAGCAGCCGATGGCGACGAAACTGCGATCGCGCACCCTAGATCCCATTCCGTCGCCGACTATGAGCGGATCGAGCGGTGCATGACCGTCAACGCTGCAATTTGGCTTGAGGTTGCTGAGCGCGGCTACAAGGCTGGCGTGGTCCACTGGAAGGTTGCGGCTATCTGTAGAACGATCGCCAGCTACGCCGCCGGGGGGTGGGACAAGAAGCCATCCCCTAGACAGGCCAAGCCCGCGCTGGAGGCCTTTACCGCTTGTCAGAGCGCCGGCGTGATCGGAAGCACAGTGTCGGTGGAAGATGCGGCCATTTCCTGAGTGGCTGCAGGGAATTCCTCGGCGAGCCAAGTAGTGACTATCGCGGCGCTGCCTTTTCCGTTTCTGCGAAGCAGATCGACAATGTCCCCAGCTGAAACAACGACGATGGGATGCTGGTCTTCCTTGATTTCCTTATAGGCCTGAAGATCGACCCAGCTGGTTGTAACCAGAACACCGAACTGACGGTGTCTAAGCCGGGAAATCAGCCGCGACATCTCGCGGACGCCGACGGAGTTGCTTGGCGAATAGCATTTTGCCTCCAGCGCAAAATCAACGAGGATTCCGCTTGGCCCCGCGCCAACGCGCAATTGGCCCACGCCATCTCGTCCGCCGTCGCGAGAGGGCCGCGTGACGTCCAGCGACACGACGTCTGGCATCATGAAACGCGCTACAGCAGCAGCGCAATGTTCGAATGCATGCGGAGTATCCTTGAAATAGTCGCGTATCACCTGGACGATGGCTTCACCTTCCTTGTCTCTTGGCAGCTGTTCGCCCTTGCTGCGATACTCCAGCGAACGGGTCGCCATCAGCGCCTTTCGACGGCCGGTCTTTATCCACGTCTGCCATGCTTCCGGCGCAAGCTCATCCTCAGGCTTGCCCGCAATCAGGCTGTCTAGCCACGTCCGCGTAATTGTCGGTACGTTCAGCACCGTAAATCTTGCACGATAATTTTGGAAGCGCTGGCCGCCTGCCGTGCGCCAGATCGCAACAAGCTCCTCAGATGCATCGAGGTCGGATGCGCCGGGCACAGCAAGCCCCAAGAAAATCATGTCCCGCCAAGTGCCCGCGTTTGCAAAAAGAAAGGTAGGCGGCACCTCGCGCCTTCCTTCGACGCCGGAACGGGCCGCGTTAAATATCTTCTGAAGGATGAGATTGCCGTCGCGGCCGGTCTTGTGAAGTTCCTGGCCGGGCTTTTTGTTGTCACCGTAATAGGTGAACACGCCCGTCTCTCGATCGAGAGAATCCGGCCAGTCCGTGTCAGCCATGCTTGAAGTTAGGACAAGCATTTGGAGCTTGCCTGCCACGCTGCCGCGTTTGCGGAACCCGCCGAGGCTATCCATGCGAAGAAGACGTGGGAGCGGACCATCTCCCATATTGCCACGACGTCCTCCCTGATAGGTCGCATCAACGTATAGGTTGGACGTGGTCAGCTGATCGAATGTTACTGTTCTCACGCTTGCTGCCTCCGAAGCCATGCCACTGATGCTCATCATTCATTCGATCACAAGCTTTAGCTGGTAGCACTCCCGCCCTTGGGTGGCAGTGCGCAGCTGGATATGCCGAAACCCATGAGTGCTTCTCCAGAGATTGACAAAAATGTACTCCGGCCCCGCCTAGCAGTGCTGATCAAACCTAGTCTCTGCCTATTGTCTCCCGAAAACGGGAATTTCTTGGGTGTCAGCCGGAGACTTTCGGGATTTCGGCGGCCCTCGTAGCCCATTCCGCCACCCGGAGACCTTGCCGAAGGCAAGAAAACCCGCCAATTGCAGGCTTTTCTCGACTAATCGGGCGGTCTGGCCGAATGCCCGGACTGCCTGGCTGGGGCGGGAGGGATCGAACCTCCGCATGGGGGAATCAAAATCCCCTGCCTTACCGCTTGGCGACGCCCCAATAGACCTGCGGGAAGCCGGCGGAAGCGGGTCTTGCGCGAATTCCCTCCGGCCACGCCGGTCTATAGAGAGACGTACCCCTTTTCAACCACCCAGCCCGGTTGTTCCAGTGGCGAATTTCGCGCGCGGGCCGTTGAGAGCGGCCCCGTTTCGTGGGAAGACGTTCTGCAACGGCTCCCACCCCCGCAAGAGAGATCCGGCCATGACCTACCGTGCCCCCATTCATGACATGCTGCTCTCGCTGAACCATGGCGCCGGCCTGCAGGCTGCCGTAAGTGCCGGGCATTACAGCGATTTTGACGGCGACCTGGCGAGCGCCGTGTTCGAGGAGGCCGGGCGCTTCGCGACCGAGGTGCTGGCCCCGCTCAACCAGATCGGCGACAAAGAAGGCGTCAAGCTGCAAAACGGCGGGGTCACCACGGCGCCGGGCTGGAAAGACGCCTATACGCGCTGGACCGCGGCCGGCTGGAACGCGGTATCCGGCCCCGAGGCGTTCGGCGGCCAGGGCCTGCCGACGGCGATCAACGCGGTCTGCTCGGAGATCTGGTCGGCAGCGAACATGTCGTTCGGCCTGTGCCCGATGCTGACGCTGAGCGCGATCGAGGCGCTGCACGCCCATGGCAGCGACGAGCTGAAAAAGATCTATCTGGAAAAGCTGGTCAGCGGCGACTGGACCGGGACCATGCAGCTGACCGAGCCGCAGGCCGGCTCCGATGTCGGTGCGCTGCGCAGCCGCGCCGAACGCGCGCCGGACGGCAGCTACCGATTGTTCGGCACCAAGATCTACATCACCTATGGCGACCACGACATGACCGACAACATCGTGCATTTCGTGCTCGCGCGGCTGCCCGATGCGCCCGCGGGCACCAAGGGCATCTCGCTGTTCCTGGTGCCGAAATTCCTCGTCAACGAAGATGGCTCGCTCGGCGAACGCAACGACATCTACCCCTCCGGCATCGAGCACAAGCTCGGCATCCACGCCTCGCCGACCTGCACCATGACGATGGGCGACAAGGATGGCGCGGTGGGCTACCTGATCGGCGAAGAAAACCGCGGCATGGCGTGCATGTTCACGATGATGAACCAGGCCCGCATCGGCGTCGGCCTCGAAGGCGTCGGCATCGCCGATCGGGCCTACCAGCAGGCTTTGGCCTTCGCGCAAGAGCGCAAGCAGGGCCGCGCGCCCGGCAGCAAGGGCCACGACATGCAGCCGATCATCGTGCAGCCCGACGTCAAGCGCATGCTGATGCAGATGCGCAGCCTGACGGCCGCGGCGCGCAGCATCTGCTACGCCACCGCCGTGGCGCTCGACGTCGCCGCCCGCAGCACCGACCCGAAGGTACGGGCCGATGCCGCGGCGCGCGGCGCGCTGCTGACGCCGGTCGCGAAAGCCTTCTCCACCGACATCGGCATCGAGGTCGCCTCGCTCGGCGTACAGGTGCATGGCGGCATGGGCTTCATCGAGGACACCGGCGCCGCGCAGCATTATCGCGACGCCCGCATCGCCACGATCTATGAGGGCACCAACGGCATCCAGGCGATCGACCTGGTGACGCGAAAGCTCGGCGTGCATGGCGGCGCCTCGGTCTGGGCGCTGCTCGACGAACTCGCCGTCATCGTGTCGCGGGTCGAGGCCTCCAACGACCCCGCGTTCGGCACTACTGGCGCGAAGCTGCGCGACGCGCTGGGGTCGCTCGATCGCACCAGCAAATGGCTGCTCGAGCGGCTGGCCGCTGCACCCTCCGACGCGCTGGCCGGCGCCACGCCCTATCTGCGGCTGTTCGGCTCGGCGGTCGGCGGCTGCATGCTGGCCAATGAGGCGATGGCGGCAAAGGAGATCGGCGGCGATCCCGCGCGCTACGTCACGCTGGCACGGTTCTTTGCCGAAAACGTCGCGGTGCAGGCAGGCTCCCTG
Organism: Tardiphaga sp. vice154; assembly: GCF_007018645.1. Lineage (NCBI taxonomy): Bacteria > Pseudomonadati > Pseudomonadota > Alphaproteobacteria > Hyphomicrobiales > Nitrobacteraceae > Tardiphaga > Tardiphaga sp. vice154. Next base: position 1,469,561 of record NZ_CP041399.1, on the reverse strand, counting down.
GAGCGCACGGTGATCGACAGCGCGGAATCGGTGACCTCCGCCGACGCCGTGCTGCTGGCCTGACCCCGAGTTGCTGCAACCGACACAAGGACGCGCCATGACCGGCCACCTCATCGTTACCGACGAAGATTTCACCCGCGTCATCACGCTGCGGCGGCCGGAAAAGAAAAACGCGATCACCCACGACATGTATCGCGCGATGACGGCCGCGATCGACTCGGCGCAGAACGATCCGGCGATCCGCTGCCTGATCATCACCGGCGGCTCCGGCGTCTTCACCGCCGGCAACGACCTCGAGGATTTCGTCGCCACCGCCACCACGGAGGCCGGCCCGTTCGGTTCGTCGCCGGCGATCAAGTTCCTGTATTCGCTGGCGCACAACACCAAGCCGATCATCGCCGCAGTGGACGGCATTGCGGTCGGCATCGGCACCACGCTGCTGTTTCACTGCGACTACGTTCTGGCGTCGTCCACCGCGACCTTCTCGACGCCGTTCATCCATCTGGGCCTGGTGCCGGAAGGCGCCTCCAGCCTTTTAATGCCGCGCACGATGGGCCATCAGCGCGCTTTCGCGATGCTGGTGATGGGCCGCAAGGCGAGCGCCGAAGACGCCCGCGAGGCCGGCTTCGTCAACGTCGTGGTGGCACCCGGCCATACCGAAGCCGAAGCGCACAAGGTCGCCCGCGAAATCGTGGCCCTGCCGGTCGAAGCCGTGGCGATCTCGCGCAAACTCATCAAGCTGCCGCCGGAAGACCTGACGCGCCGCATCGACCAGGAAGGCCACCTGTTCGGCGAGCGCATGAAATCCAAGGAAGCGATGTCGGCCTTCAGGGCATTCTTCTCGCGCAAGCGGGCGTGAGAGCGGCGTTGTTTACACCGGCCTCTCCCGTCGTCCCCGCGAAAGCGGGGACCCATAACCTCCGTTGGGGGTGGTTGAAAAAGATCGCATCCGTTCTGCCGCATCATCCCTGCACGGCGTATGGGTCCGTGCGTTCGCAGGGACGACTCGTGGAGAGCGCGTGTGTAGTAGCGCTCGCAGCGTTCGCGATCAGTTCGTCAGCCGCCTTCGCTCAATCCGCCCCCGTCGACGTCACCCTGCTCGCGATCAACGATTTCCACGGCAATCTGCGGCCGGCGCCCGGCGGCATCGTGATCGACGATCCCGCCGACAAGACGAAGAAGATCACCGTGCCGGCCGGCGGCGCCGAGCACATGGCGACGCTGGTCAAGCAATTGCGCGCCGGCAAGAAGAACTCGGTATTCGTCGCCGCCGGCGACCTGATCGGCGCCAGCCCGTTCCTCTCGGCGATGTTTCACGACGAGCCGACCATCGAGGCGCTGTCGATGATGGGGCTGGAGATCGCCTCGGTCGGCAACCACGAATTCGACGAAGGCCGCGCCGAGTTGCTGCGCATGCAGAATGGCGGCTGCCATCCGGTCGACGGCTGCCGTGGTCCGCATCCCTTCATGGGCGCGACGTTTCGCTATCTCGCGGCCAGCACCATCGAGACCGCGACCGGACGGACGCTGTTGCCGCCCTATGAGATCAAGATTTTCGACGGCATCCCGGTCGGCTTCATCGGGCTGACGCTGAAAGCCACGCCGACGCTGGTGTCGCCGCCCGGCGTTGCCGGACTGGAATTCCGCGACGAGGCGGACACCGTCAACGCGCTGGTGCCGGAGCTGAAGGCGCGCGGCGTCGCGGCGATCGTGGTGCTGATTCACGAAGGCGGTTATCCGACCGGCGACTACAATGAATGCCCGGGCATCTCCGGGCCGATCGTCGATATCGTCAGGAAGTTCGATCGCGCCGTCGATGTCGTGATAAGCGGCCATACCCACCGCGCCTATACCTGCGAGATCGACGGCCGCCTCGTCACCTCCGGCGACAAATACGGCACCGTCGTCACCGCGATCGACCTCAAGCTCGACCGCGCGACCGGCGACGTGGTCAGCGCCAAGGCCAATAACCTCATCGTGCACACCACGGCCTACGCGGCCGATCCCTCCCAGACCGCTTTGCTCGCAGCCTATGACAAGGTCGCCGCGCCGATCGCGGCGCGGCCGGCCGGATCGCTGACCGAAACGCTGACGCGCGTGCCGGACATGACCACCGGCGAAAGCCCGCTCGGCGATATCATCGCGGATGCCCATCTGGCGGCGACGAAGGCGGCCGGCGCGGTGATCGCCTTCACCAATCCCGGCGGCATTCGCGCCGACATCCTCCGCCGCGCGGACGGCGCGGTGAGCTACGGCGACGTGTTCGCGGCACAACCGTTCCGCAACCAGCTTGTCACGCTGACGCTGACAGGCGCGCAGATCAAGGCCGCGCTGGAACAGCAGTGGCTCGACCCGAAACGGCCACGAATCCTGCAGGTATCGATCGGGTTCTCCTACGTCTGGAACGCCGCCGCCGACACCGGGCACCGCGTGCTGCCGGATCGCATGATGCTAAACGGCCAGCGCATCGATCCCGCTGCGTCGTACCGCGTCACCATCAACCAGTTCCTGTCGGTCGGCGGCGACGGGTTCACGGCGCTGCAAGGCGGCACCGCGCCGGAGGTCGGCGTCTACGACGTCGATGCGCTCTATGCCTATTTCGGCGCGAACAGTCCGGTCGGTCCGCCGGCACCAGGACGGATTGGGCGGGTGCCGTAGCCCGGATGACAATCCGGGGGCGGCCTGTCCACGCGGGCGACTTTCCCGGATTGCGTCGCCGCGCCGCGAGCGGCACGGCAACTTCATCCGAGCTACGAATTTTACGCCACGTCGCGCCGGGCTTCGCGCCGTGTCCCAACGAAATCGGCCCGAATATCGAATGGCTCCGGCTTGCCGATCGCACAGCCTTGCGCATAGTCAACATCGAGTTCGCGCATCGCCTCTAGGATCTCCTGGCTCTCGACGAATTCCGCGATGGTGCGCTTGCCCATCACCTTGCCGATATGGCTGATCATCTCGACTATCGCGCGGTCGATCCGATCGACAAGCATATCCTTGACGAAGCCGCCGTCGATCTTGAGATAGTTCACCGGCAGATGCTTGAGATAGGCAAAGGACGACATGCCGCTTCCGAAATCGTCGAGCGAGAAGCGGCAGCCCAGCTGCTGCAGCGCGTGGATGAAGTGGTGCGCGTCCGCGAGATTGGCGATCGCGCTGGTCTCAGTGATCTCGAAGCAGATGATCGTGGGCGGAATCGAAAAGTAATCGAGCTGTTCACGCACGTAATCGAGGAAGCCCTCATCCCGGAACGTCGAGCCCGACAGGTTGATGGCGCAGGTTTCGATCGGCGTCGATGAGCACCCGGCGAACCGCGCCGCCAGAATAGCGAAGGCATTGCGGATCACCCAGCGGTCGATCAGGGGCATCAGGCCGTAGCGCTCCGCCGCGGGAATGAACTGACCCGGCGCCACCAGTTGACCTGTCTCGTCGCGCAGCCGGAGCAACACCTCGATATGCAAGCCCTGGTTCTCGGCTTCCTGCAGCGCGATGATCTTCTGCGCGTACAGGCAGAAGCGGTCCTCGTCGAGCGCCTCGTGAATCCGTTGCACCCAGGTCATCTCGCCGAAACGCTGCATCAGATCGGAATCGCTCGCGTGATGTAGCTGGACGCGGTTGCGGCCCTTTTCTTTCGCCAGGTAGCAGGCGACGTCGGCGGCCCGCAGCGCCTCGACCAGGGTTTCGTGCTCGGACAGGCACACCAGCCCGATGCTGACGGCGACGTTGAAGGCGCGTCCGTTCCACACGAAGTTCAGTTCCTCCACGGTATGGCGCAGCCGTTCGGCGGTGCTCATCGCGCGCTGCGCGTCGCTGTTCTGCAGCAGCACGGCAAACTCGTCGCCGCCCAGCCGCGCCACCAGATCGCCTTCGCGCAGATGCTTTTCCAGCACCCCGGAGACCTGCCGCAGCAACTGGTCGCCGGCGGCGTGACCGCAGGTATCGTTGACGACCTTGAACTGATCGAGATCGAGGAACATCAGCGCGTGCGGTCGCACCGCCGGATCGACCCGCGGCAACGCCATTTCGAGCTGGCGCTCGAACTCGCGGCGATTGGCCAGGCCGGTCAGCGCATCGTGCGAGGCCTGGAAGGCCAGCCGAGACAGATACTCCTGCTCGATAGTCATATCGTGCAGCACCAATACGGCGCCTGCCGTCCGCCCGTTGCATTGCAGTGGCGTGCCACCCCACGAGACGGGCAACGAGCTGCCATCGCGACGTATCAGCAGTTGCGGATGCCCGGCAGGCGTACTGGTGTTGCCTTCCAGGACTTTCGCGATTGTCGTCTGGCTGTCTTCGCCGCCATCTTGCTGCTTGTCGTGCATCCTGGCCTGGCTGACGATTTGGAACAGCGACGACAGTTGCCGGCCTCGCGCATGGTCCACATCGGTCGCCATCAGCCGCTCGGCGGCCGGATTCATATATTCGACGCAGCTACGCGCATCGATCGAGATCACGGCCTCGCCGATCGACGACAGCGTAATCTCGGCCCGCTCCTTTTCGGTCTTCAGCGCCAGTTCGGATCCGAGCCGCTGGATCAGCAAATAGCGGGCGCGCCAGGTTCCGAGCAGGATCAGCAGTGCTGCGGTCAGCAGGTTGACAATCAGCAGCAGCCTCTGGATCGCACGCGATCCCACGCCGAGCCGTTCCGAGAACGCCACGGCCAGCGGCGTCGCCCTTTCACTGATACTGTCGATCTGTGATCTGCGACTGGCCAGCCATATCGGTCCGACTCGCCCGGCCTGCCGATCCCGATGGATCGAATCGGCAGTATCCACGAGTTTCTGGATGACCGCAGCGGTGTCACGCCAGCTTTGGATCGCCGGGGCGAGATAGCTGGTGTCGCTGAAGCGACGGAACAGCCAGATCATGCCAGGAATGTCCTCGGCATGGTTGCCGCCCTGCAACAAGCCCTGAAAGGCGAGCTTGGGATCGGGTACCGGCTGCTCCAGCGCAAGGCGTGCGTTGCGCCCCCCGAGCGGAACCGCGATGGCCGATTGATAGCGACGATAGTAGTTGTCTTCTCCGGTCTCGGCATAACGGCTGAGCGAATAGATCGCATCAGCCTGTGCCTTCGACCACAGGCTTTCACCGACCACATAGGCGCGGACCGACGACAACGTCTCCATGCTGATGCCCGCAACAAACGCCTGGAACAGCACGATTACCGTGAACAGCCACACTGTTCGAAAGAGGCCGGGCGGGGCCCTGAGTGTTCTCCATAGCTGCAACATCGTCGTTCGGTACCTGGTGGTGTCGGCACCGTCCGAGAGGCGGAGCTTCGGCAGGATTTCACGTCTCGATCGCAAACGCGTTTAACGAGGCTTCATTTTCGCGTTTCTGTGATATCGCGCTGAATGTAGAATGAAGAACCACATTACGGCCGTTGATGTGCCGAGTGACTATGCTGACCGCGGTCCCCCTGCCGTGAATAGAACGGCATATCCGCTTGACGCGCGGGACGCGGACGCTTTTTCTGAAAAGGGTCAGGGAAGACCACCCCCCCTTGCGTTGCCACCCTTTCGGAACCCGCCAATACCAATTAGGCTGAGACGCAGCCCCATCAGCGCATCCCGCGCCCGGATTTTCCGAATGACACTCCTGCTCTCGCACCTTGCATGTCTCGATCACGAGACGCCGCCCGGCCATCCCGAACGCCCCGACCGGCTGCGCGCCGTGGCCACCGTGCTGGGCGAGGCACGCTTCGAGAGGCTGGTGCGCGGCGAAGCCCCGATCGGCGATCTCGACACTGTCACGCTGTGCCATGATGGCCATTACGTCGATGAATTGCGCCACATGGCCCCCGCCAGCGGCCTGGTCTATATCGACGGCGACACCTCGATGTCGCCGGGCACCTGGGAAGCCGTGATGCGCGGCGTCGGCGGTGCGGTCGCAGCGACAGACGCTGTGATGAAGGGCGAGACCGCCAACGCCTTTGTCGCCACGCGGCCGCCCGGCCATCACGCCGAAATCAACAAGCCGATGGGCTTCTGCTTTTTCGATAATGCTGCGATTGCGGCCCGTTATGCCCAGCGGACCTACGGCATCGCGCGCGCCGCGGTGGTCGATTTCGACGTCCATCATGGCAACGGCACCCAGGACATCTTCTGGGCGGACCCCACAGTGATGTATTGCTCGACGCACCAGATGCCGCTGTTTCCGGGTACCGGGGCCGCCGGCGAGCGCGGCGAGCACGACACCGTCGTGAATGCGCCGCTGCATGACGGCGACGGCGGCGCCAGGTTTCGCGCCGCGTTCGAGAACCTGATCCTGCCGCAGTTGCAGAAATTCTCGCCGGAACTGATCGTCATCTCCGCCGGCTTCGACGCGCATAAACGCGATCCGCTCGCCTCGCTGAACCTCGACGCCGAGGATTTTGCGTGGGTGACGCAGCGGTTGATGGACGTGGCCGACAAGTCCGCCGGGGGCCGGATTGTCTCGGTGCTGGAGGGCGGTTATGATTTGCTGGGCCTCAAGGAATCGGTGGCGGCCCATGTCACCGCGCTGATGGGCGCGTAACCGGCACCACATCGGCTGACCTCCCCCTTCGAATGGCGCGTGAAGCGCCCAGGAATGCGATATGGCTGAACCGACCCATGCCGATGTCAGGAAATTGACGTTCGAGCGCGCCATCGAGGAGCTCGAAACCATCGTCAAGCGGCTCGAGGACGGCAAGGTGCCGCTGGAGGAATCCGTGGCCATCTATGAACGCGGCGAAGCCCTGAAGCGCCGCTGCGATGAGCTGTTGCGGCAGGCCGAGGCCCGGGTGGACAAGATCACCACGGATTCCAGCGGTCAGGTGACCGGCACCGAGCCGCTCGACGTCCAGTAACGCGCCGATTTAACGCTTGGTGCACCCTTCGGGCTGCTATAGTCCTGACGTCAGACCCGGGGTACCAGTGTGCGCGTCGATCACCGTCATGTCATCTATGTGCAGGGGTACGACCCGCGGGGCCTCTCGCAATATTACCGTATGTTTCGCACCGAACTGCGCAAGTTCGGGCATTTATACGACCTCGCCACCACGGTCAGCCGGCCGAATCGGCCGCCGGACGGCGAATTCGCTGCCGAATCCGCGTCCTGGTGCATCGAGACCACCGGCCAGGGCTGGCATACCCGTACCGATTACGAGTTCCTGCGCTGGGAAGACCTGATTCAGCGCGATCTCGCCTGGCCGGTCTGGAAGACGCTGGCCTATGCGATCGCGATCTACTGGCGGCTGGTTTTTTCCGGCACAATGGGCCGCTTCTGGGCGGCGCATTGGCGGTTCGCCACCTTCATCTCCTATCCCCACATCCTGCTGCTCAACGAGGCGATCTGGTGTGCCGCGGTGGCCTGGGGCTTCGGCTGGGGGCTGCAATGGCTGGGAATCCACAGTTTCCTCGCCGCAATGGCGGCCACAGCGCTGTTCGTCGCCGCGCTCGGTACGCTGCTAAAGGCCACCGAGCAGCGCAGCTACCTGCTCTATCTGATGTCCGACACCATCTTCACCTGGCAGTTCTCGCACGGCCAGCGGCCGGAGTGGGACGCCCGCATCGACCGCTTCGCGCAGCATCTGGTCGAGGTCGCCCAATCGAGCGCGGCGCAGGAGATCGTGCTGGTCGGACATTCCTCCGGTTCATTTCTTGGCTCTGAAATCCTTGCCCGCGCGCTCGAGCTGGATCCCGATCTCGGCCGCCACGGCCCCCGAATTGTGCTGCTGACGCTGGGCGGCAACATGCCGATCGTCGGTTTCCATGCCGCCGCGACCGGCTTCCGCGACCATCTGCGCCTGCTGGCGACGGAACCCTCTATCGAGTGGATCGACGTGCAATCGCGTAAGGACGTGATGAACTTCTTCCCGTTCGATCCGGTCACCGGTCACCGCATCGACGCCGGGCCGAACCGCCGGAACCCGACCATCGTGCCGGTCCGGTTCCGCGAGATTGTCCAGCCAGACCACTACAACCGGTTCCGCTGGAAGTTCTTCCGGGTTCATTTCCAGTTCGTGATGGCCAATGAGCGGCCCCATACCTATGATTTCTACATGATCGTCTGCGGCCCGGTGTTGCTGACGGAGCGCTTCAGCCAGCCGGAGGCGGCGCTTGCACTGGTCACGGGCGCCCCGTCGACGCGGCGGAGCGCCTGGGACCAGCTGGGTCTGGACGCCGAAGCGAGGCCTGACTTTCCCGTCCGGCGGAACACCGAGGCCTGCCGGCATGGTTGAGCGCGCAGTGTTGCGCAATTGCCCACATTAGGTGCTGCGCTGCCGAAACAACCCGCGCGGCAGTTGGCTTTAGCCGTCGCTTTGGTGTAAAGGGACTGGGACTATGCGCTGGCGCTCGCGCTTCGATGCCGGCCATTAACGTTGATAAGCGCTTCATTCATCTGGCAAAAATGTTCAGACGGAGGGGGCCGCCAAGCGTGATAGATATCACAGTGAAACTACGGGGCCCATTACAAGGCCTCGAAACAGGCTTCCCGGTTCCGGAAGCTGCGAATGTCCCGACGATGGCTGCGCGAACCGCCGGCCGTCCCGGATGCCAGGCGCAGTCCCGGACGTGTAAAATTGGATAGTACCGTGACCGATTTTAGTAAGACACCGTTGCTCGACACCATCAAGACGCCGGAAGATCTCCGCAAGCTGAAGGTCGAGCAGGTTCGACAGGTCGCCGACGAACTTCGTCAGGAGACCATCGACGCGGTGTCAGTTACCGGCGGCCACTTCGGCGCAGGGCTCGGCGTCGTCGAATTGACGACCGCTTTGCACTACGTCTTCGATACGCCGCGCGACCGGCTGATCTGGGACGTCGGCCACCAGGCCTATCCGCACAAGATTCTGACCGGTCGCCGCGATCGCATTCGCACGCTGCGCACCCCCGGCGGCCTGTCCGGCTTCACCAAGCGCAGCGAGAGCGACTACGACCCGTTCGGCGCGGCGCATTCCTCGACCTCGATTTCCGCCGGCCTCGGCATGGCAGTTGCCCGTGACCTGTCCGGCGGCAAGAACAATGTTATCGCCGTGATCGGTGACGGCGCGATGTCAGCCGGCATGGCCTATGAGGCGATGAACAACGCCGGCGCGATGAATTCCCGCCTGATCGTCATCCTCAACGACAATGATATGTCGATCGCCCCGCCGGTCGGCGCGATGTCGGCCTATCTGTCGCGGATGTATTCCGGCAAGACCTACCGCTCGCTGCGCGATGCCGCCAAGCAGCTCGGCAAGCATCTGCCGAAGGTAATCGCCGACCGCGCCGAGCGGGTCGAGGAATATTCCCGCGCCTTCATGGCCGGCGGCGGTACGCTGTTCGAGGAACTCGGCTTCTACTATGTCGGTCCGATCGACGGCCACAACCTCGACCATTTGCTGCCGGTGCTGCAGAACGTCCGCGACATGGGGACCGGTCCGATTCTGGTCCACGTCGTCACGCAAAAAGGCAAGGGCTACGGCCCGGCCGAGGCCGCCGCCGACAAATATCATGCGGTGGTCAAGTTCGACATCGCCACCGGCGCGCAGTCCAAATCCAAGCCGAATGCGCCGTCCTATCAGAACGTGTTCGGCGCCTCGCTGGTCAAGGAAGCCGAAAAGGACGACAAGATCGTCGCCATCACTGCGGCGATGCCGTCGGGTACCGGCGTCGACATCTTCAACAAGGCCTTCCCGGACCGCACCTTCGACGTCGGCATCGCCGAGCAGCATGCGGTCACCTTCGCCGCCGGTCTGGCCACCGAAGGCTACAAGCCGTTCGTCGCGATCTACTCGACCTTCCTGCAGCGCGGCTACGACCAGATCGTCCATGACGTGGCGATCCAGAACCTGCCGGTGCGCTTCGCCATCGATCGCGCCGGTCTGGTCGGCGCCGACGGCGCGACCCATGCCGGCTCGTTCGACAACGCCTATCTGGGTTGCCTGCCGAACATGGTGATCATGGCCGCTGCCGACGAGGCCGAACTGGTCCACATGGTCGCCACCCAGGTCGCCATCAACGACGCGCCAAGCGCGCTGCGCTATCCCCGCGGCGAAGGACGCGGCATCGAGATGCCGGAAGTCGGCGTCGCGCTCGAAATCGGCAAGGGCCGCATCATCCGCGAGGGCAGCAAGATCGCGCTTCTGTCGTTCGGCACCCGTCTCGCCGAATGCGAGAAGGCCGCCGACGAACTCGCCGCCCATGGCCTGTCCACCACGATCGCCGATGCGCGCTTCATGAAGCCGCTCGACCAGGACATGATCCTCAAACTGGCGCTCGACCACGAGATCTTGCTGACCATCGAAGAAGGTTCGATCGGCGGTTTCGGCAGCCACGTGATGCAGTTGCTGGCCGAACACGGCATGCTCGATGGCAACGTACGGATGCGCTCATTGGTGCTGCCCGACACTTTCCAGGACCATGATTCGCCGGCCGCGATGTACGGTCGCGCCGGTCTCGATGCCAAGGGTATCGTCCGGAAGGTGTTCGAGACCCTCGGCAAGGATTTCACCGCCGAGACGGTGAAGCTGGCGTAAGAAAGATACTGTCGTTCCGGGGCGCGAGAGCGAAGCTCGAGCAAACCCGGAACCCCGAGATGGGACGATGAACATCTCGGGATTCCGGGCCTGCGCCATCCGGCTTCGCCGTCTGTCACATCCCGGAATGACAGTGAGGCGTTCTTCATGAAAATCTATCTGGCAGGCCCCGATGTCTTCCTGCCCGACGCCATCGACATCGGCCGCCGCAAGGTCGATCTCTGCCGGCACTACGGCGTCACCGGCCTCTACCCGCTCGACAACAGCGTCGATCTCGCGGCGCCCGACGCCTCGCTCCAGATTTTCCGCGGCAACGAGGCCATGATGAACCAGGCCGACGCGATCATCGCCAACCTCACCCCGTTCCGCGGCCCCGGCGCCGATGCCGGCACGGTGTATGAACTCGGCTATATGGCCGGCCGCGGCAAAAACTGCTTCGCCTATTGCAACGATCCCGCTTTGTATGTCGATCGCGTACGACGGCTGACGGATGTCACCGCGCAGCATGGCCGCCTCGTGGACGCCGACGGACTGACCGTGGAAGACTTCGGCCACACCGACAATCTGATGATGATTCATGCGCTCGAATTGCATGGCGCACCAATGGTGCTGCCGCGCCAGACGCCGGCCGATCGCTGGCATGACCTTGCCGGCTTCGAGGACTGCCTGCGCCTCGCCACCAGCACGAAGCTCCAAGCATGACGAGGCGCCCGATCAACCAGCCGACCGCGCGAAAACGCGCCGACATGCTGCTGGTCGACCGCGGCCTGTTCGAAAGCCGCGCCCGCGCGCAGGCGGCCATCGAGGCCGGCCTGGTCTTCGCCGACGACAAGCTCGTCGCAAAAGCCTCGGAGAGCATTGCCGAAGACGCGGTGATCCAGGCCGAGCCGGCGCATCCCTTCGTGTCGCGCGGCGGCGTCAAACTGTCCGGCGCGCTGGAGCGTTACCCGATCGAGATCGAGGACCATGTCTGCCTCGACGTCGGCGCGTCTACCGGCGGCTTCACCGAAGTGATGCTGGCCAACGGTGCCAGCCTTGTCTTCGCCATCGATGTCGGCCGCAGCCAGTTGCATCCGTCATTGCATGGCCATCCGAAGATCGTCTCATTGGAAGAGACCGACATCCGCGCCTACGAAAACAAGCGCCTGCCGGCGCGGCCGGACGTGGTAGTGATCGACGTCAGCTTCATCTCGCTGAAGGCGGTACTGCCGGTGGCGCTGCAGCTTTCGGCCTCGCCGATGCACCTCCTGGCGTTGATCAAGCCGCAATTCGAAGCGCCCGGCAAACACGGCAAGCGCGGCATCATCAAGGACGCTGCCGTCCACCAGGCGGTGTGCGACGACATCGCTTCATTCGTGGCGACACAAGGCTGTACCGACATTGACATCTTCCCCTCCTCCATCGCTGGCGGCGACGGCAATCTCGAATTCTTCCTCGGCGCCCGCCGTGGGTGAACGCCTGACCATCGACCATGTCGGACAGCGCGGCGACGGCGTCGCCTACGTCGAGGGCGCAACGGTGTTCGTGCCGTATACGCTGGCCGGCGAGATCGTCGAGGCGAGCGCCGTCCCCGGCCATGCCGAGCGCCGCAAGTTCGAACATGTCGAGACCGCCAGCGCCGAGCGGATCGAGCCGTTCTGTCCCTATTTCGGCCGCTGCGGCGGCTGCGCCATCCAGCATTGGCAGCCCGCCCCCTATCAGGCCTGGAAGCGCCAGATCGTGGTCGACACGCTGGCGCATGCCCGCATCGAGTGCCCGGTCGATCCGATCATCGACGCCCACGGTGCCGGCCGCCGCCGCATCACCGCGCATGCCCGCCGCGGCGGCGACAACGAGATCCGCACCGGCTTTTCCGCCGCCGCCAGCCACGCCATCATTGCGATCGAACACTGCCCGATCCTCGATCCCGGCCTGAACGGCGCACTCGACGTCGCCCGCGCGGTGGCGCTGCTGCTGAAGCCGACCGACAAGCCGCTCGACATCCAGATCACCGCGGCCAGCAACGGCCTCGACGTCGATGTCCGCGGCACCGGCCCGCTGCCGACGCCGCTGATCGCCAAACTCTCGCAACTTGCCGAGCACTTCAAGCTGGCGCGCCTCACGCGCCACGGCGAACTGGTGCTGATGCGAACGACGCCGATGATCACGGTCGGCAAGGCGCAGGTCGTGTTGCCGCCTGGCTCGTTCCTGCAGGCGACGGCGGCCGGCGAGGAAGTTCTGGCCGAGCTGGTCATGAAGGCCTGCAAGGGCTCGAAGACGATCGTCGATCTGTTCTGCGGCGTCGGCCCGTTCGCGCTGCGGCTTGCCGCGAAGTCGCGCGTCATGGCCTATGATTCCGACGAAGGCGCGATCCTGTCGCTGCAACAGGCGGTGAAGGAAACTTCCGGCCTCAAGCCGATCACCGCTCTGGTGCGCGACCTCTATTACCGCCCGCTGGTGGCGCAGGAGCTCCGCGATGTCGATTGCGTCGTGTTCGATCCGCCGCGCCAGGGCGCGCAGGGACAGGCCGAGAAGCTGGCCGCGAGCAAGGTCAGGACCGTGGTGTCGGTGTCCTGTAACGTGCAGAGCTTTGTACGCGACGCGAAAATCCTGATCGACGGCGGCTACAAGATCGACAGCGTCACGCCGGTCGATCAGTTCCGTCATACGCCGCATGTCGAGCTCGTGGCGCGGTTCAGGCGGTAGATGCTCGTAGGGTGGGCAAAGCCGCGGCGCGCAACGCGCGGCGCGGCGTGCCCACCATTTGGCGGTTGGGTGGTGGGCACGGCGCAAGGGCGCCTTTGCCCACCCTACGATCGCCGCGCGCAACCGTGCTAATGTTGCTCCAACAACAAGAATCACACGGGAGCGAAACTTGGACGCCATCTCCGCCGATATTCTGCCGCCCGGTATTCGCTCGCGCTTTGTCGATGATATCAACGGCCTGCGCCTGCATGTGCTGGAGGCCGGCTTCGAGAGCGCCGGCCGCCCTTGCGTGCTGCTGCTGCATGGCTTTCCCGAACTGGCTTACAGTTGGCGCAAGGTGATGCCGGTGCTGGCGGCGGCGGGCTATCACGTGCTGGCGCCGGACCAGCGCGGCTACGGTCGCACCACGGGGTGGGAGGCCGGTTATGACGGCGACCTGCGCCCGTTTCGGCTGCTCAATCTGGTGCGCGATGCGCTCGGGCTGATATCGGCCTTCGGGTATCGCCATGTCGAGGCGGTCGTCGGGCACGATTTCGGCTCGTCGGTCGCGGCATGGTGCGCGCTGGTTCGGCCGGATGTGTTCCGCAAGGTCGCGTTGATGAGCGCCCCGTTTGCCGGGCCGCCGCCGCTGCCGTTCGACACCGCCGGCCGACCCGCGGCGGCAGCCGTGGACGATCCGATCCATCGCGAGCTTGCGGCCTTGCCGCGACCGCGCGAGCACTATCAATGGTACTATTCCACGCGCAAGGCCAATGCCGACATGCAACATGCGCCGCAGGGCGTGCATGATTTTCTGCGCGGCTACTATCATCACAAGAGCGCGGACTGGACCGGCAACACGCCGCTTCCGCTGCAAGCCTGGACCGCCAGTGAACTGGCGAAGCTGCCGACCTATTACGTGATGGACCTCGGCCGGACGATGGCCGAAACGGTCGCGGCCGAAATGCCGTCGGCGCAGCAGATAGCGGCGAATGGCTGGCTGCCGGAGCGTGAGCTGGCCTTCTATGCCAGTGAATATGCCCGCACCGGATTCCAGGGCGGGCTGCAATGGTATCGCTGCGGCACGTCGGGCGCTTTCACGGCGGAACAGCAGACCTGGTCGGGCCGAACCATCGACGTGCCGTGCTGCTTCATTTCCGGCCGACAGGACTGGGGTATCTACCAGCGCCCCGGCGCGATCGAGGCGATGCAGAGCACGGCCTGCACCGACCTGCGCGGCGTGCATCTGATCGATGGCGCCGGCCACTGGGTGCAGCAGGAGCAGCCGGCCGAAGTGAGCCGACTGCTGCTGTCCTTCATTGGCGCGGCCGAAACGGCGACCGTGCCGGCGGCGGGCGTTTAGGCCGCCCGCACGGTATTCAGGAACTTGCCAACTTCCGCCTTCAGCCGGTCGCCGTCGCGCGACAAGGTCTTCGCCGCCGACAGCACCTGCGTCGAGGCCGAGCCGGTCTCGGTGGCGCCGCGCTGCACGTCGGTGATATTCGCGCTGACCTGCTGCGTGCCCTGCGCGGCCTGTTGCACATTACGCGAGATTTCCTGCGTCGCGGCGCCCTGCTCCTCGACCGCCGCGGCGATGGTGGAAGCAATCTCGGCCATCTGGGAAATGGTGACGCCGATTTCCTTGATCGCAGTCACCGACTCGCCGGTCGCTGCCTGCATGCCGTTGATCTGCACGCTGATCTCGCCGGTGGCCTTGGCGGTCTGTTCGGCCAGCGCCTTGACCTCGGAGGCCACCACGGCAAAGCCCCGACCCGCCTCGCCGGCGCGTGCGGCTTCGATCGTGGCATTGAGCGCCAGCAGGTTGGTCTGACCCGCGATGTTGTTGATCAGTTCGACGACGTCGCCGATCCGGCTGGCTGCCGCGGCCAGCACGGCGATCCGCTCATTGGTCTTTTCGGCCTGCGACACCGCTTCGCCGGCGATGCGGGAGGAGTCCTGAACCTGACGGCTGATCTCGTTCACCGACGACGCCATCTCCTCGGTGGCGGAGGCCACCGACTGCACATTGGTGGAGGCCTCTTCCGACGCCGCGGCAACCGCCGTGGTGATATGTTGCGAACGCTCGGCCGTGGCGGTCAGCGTGCCGGCCGAGGCTTCCAGCTCGGTCGCGGCCGACGACACGGTCTCGATGATTTCGCCGACGGCGGCTTCGAACGTATCGGCAAGCTGGTACATGTCGCGCTTGCGCTGCTCGGCGGCGATCTCTTCCTGCCGGCCCTGGGCCTCGGCCTCCTCGCGCGCCTTGCGCTCGGCATTGGAGCGTATCACTACGACATTCCTCGCCATGTCGCCGACCTCGTCGCCGCGGCTGGCGCCGGGGACGACCATATCGAGATCGCCGCCGGCCATCTTGCCGAGCGCGTTGTTGAGGGCGGTCAGGCCGCCGACGATGCGGAAGATCACGAACAGGATGGCGGCCACGCTGAAAGCGAACGCAACGCTGCTCAGCACGACCAGCATATACCACGCCTGATTGTAGGTGGCCGCTGCCGACGAAGTCGCAGCCTCTGCGCCGGCGTTGTTGAACTCGATGTCGGCGTCGAGCGCGGTCAGTGCCTCTTCGAACAGCGACCGCGTCGTCGTGCTATCGACATAAGGGGGTTGGCCGGCACTTCTGGCCTTGTCGATGTCAAAGCCCTTGCGCTGGTTTTCGAGATATGCGGCCCAGCGGGCGGTGAAATTCTCCCATAGCTTGCGCTCCTCGGGGCCGCTGATCAAAGGCTCATAGACTTTGACCAGCCGCTGGAAAGCCGCGAGTCGCTCGTCAAGAGTCACACGGAGCTTGTCCGAGGACTCCCGATCGGCGTAGCCGAGCCGGAACTCGGCAAGTCGCGCTCGCGTGACCGAATATTTGATCTGGCCGAGGACCTTCACCGAAGGCAGCCAGTTGGTTGAGATGTCTTCGGTGCTCGCATTGACCAGCTTGAGCTTCGAGGTCGCCACCAGCCCCTGCCCCGCAACGAACATCAGCAAGAGGGAAACGACCGCGATCAGGGACAATTTGACGGTCAGGCGCATCGAGACGCTCCTTTGCAGGTTTGGGGGGCAGTCCAGGAATTTTCGGTACGGTTGTAGACATAGCGCGTTGACGAAACCTGTAGAACGGCATCCGTAAGAATACGTGCTGCTCCGCCCGGGCCTGACTGGCACACAAACAGCAAAAAGAGCGCGGGACTACGCCCGCGCCCGATCCGATGGGGGGCGTCGGTGTCCGCCGACTACGCTGCGCGCACCGTATTCAGGAAGCGGCTGACTTCCGACTTCAGCCGCTCGCTGTCATGCGACAAGAGCTGCGCCGCCGACAGCACCTGCGCCGAGGCCGAGCCGGTCTCCGACGCGCCGCGTTGCACGTCACCGATGTTCGAACTGACCTGGGTGGTTCCGTGCGCGGCCTGCTGCACGTTGCGGGAGATTTCCTGGGTCGCCGCGCCCTGTTCTTCCACCGCAGCCGCGATGGTCGAGGCGATCTCCGACATGCGGCCGATGGTGTCGCCGATCTGCTTGATCGCGGCCACCGACTCCTGGGTCGCGTTCTGGATGCCGGAGATCTGCATGCTGATCTCGCCGGTGGCCTTGGCGGTCTGCTCGGCCAGCGCCTTTACTTCCGACGCCACCACGGCAAAGCCGCGACCGGCCTCGCCGGCGCGCGCCGCCTCGATGGTGGCGTTGAGTGCCAGCAGATTGGTCTGGCCGGCGATGTTGTTGATCAGTTCGACGACGTCGCCGATCCGGCTAGCCGCCTTGGCCAGTTCGCCGACGCGGTCGTTGGTGGTGCGCGCCTGATCCACCGCCTCATTGGCGATGCGCGAGGATTCCTGCACCTGACGGCTGATCTCATTGACCGAGGAGGCCATTTCTTCCGTCGCAGAAGCGACGGACTGCACATTGGCCGAAGCTTCTTCGGAAGCCGCAGCCACCACCGAGGTCTGTTGCTGGGCGCGCACGGCCGTGGACGAAAGCGTATTGGCGGAGGCTTCGAGTTCGGTCGAGGCCGACGACACGGTCTGGATGATTTTCCCGACGGCGCCTTCGAAATCATTCGCCAGTTTCGTCATCTCGGCCTTGCGCTGCGCGGCGCCTCTGGTGTCCTGGAGCCGCTGGGCATCTGCCTCGGCGCGCGCCGACAGCTCGGCATTCTCGCGGATCACGGTGATCGTCTTGGCCATGTCGCCGACTTCGTCACCGCGATCTGCACCGGGGATGACCACTTCGGTCTCCCCCTTCGCAATCCTGCCCATGGCATCATTGAGCCGCGTCATCGGCCTGGCGACGCCAAAGAAGGCAAACAGCACGGAACCGATGATCGACAGCACGACCAGAAGCGACAATGCGAGGTTGATACGGCTGGCTTGCAGCGTCTCCACCGCCGTCAATTCTTTCGCGTCGGCCACCGTCTTTCGCGCAACCACCAGCGACGCGGTGATGAGTTCCGAACCGCGATTGGCGGCGGGCAGCGCCCGGCTCTCAATCAATTTGGTCGAGTTCTCGTCGATCTTTATCAACTGGATCGACGTCGCGATTAACGCTTTCATGATGGGCGCGAGTGTTTCGATTTCACGACGGGTTGCCGGATCGCCGGCCAATGCGCTGCCGCGCGCCAGGATCTCGGCGATCTTCGCCTCGCCGCCGGAAATCAATGTCGCAAGTCCCTGCTCTCCCGCTGTGGCGAGCCGCCAACCGGCAATGGCATTGAACATCGCGCTGGCCTGCTGCAGATCGCGCTCGATACCGAGGCGGTTGGAATCCTGTTTCACCGCCGCGGATGCGAACAACGCATCAAGTTGTGCATTCCAGCTTGTCGTTTGAGCGTTGCCGGCAGCGAGCAAATCCAGTTTCGTGCGTCCCATCTTCGCCAGTTCATCGACGGCCAGGCTGTAGTCGGTGGCCAGCGACTTGATCATCTCGAACCGCGACCTGTTTTCCGGGTTCAAAGTCAGACCGATCGCGGTATCCAGCGGCTTCTCATACAAGGCTTTGGCCGCAGGGATATCCGTCTGGCCTTGGTCGATCTCGGCCACATTCTTCGCATAACGAATGTCCTTGCCGATCAACTGAAGTCGCCGAAATCCGATCGCGGCCGTGAGCACCTGCTCGGAGATGGTCTGCTGGGTATCCCTGCGCTGATTGACATCGGCAAGCGAGCTTTCCGCACTCCTCTGGCTGGCGACGCCGCCGATCGACAATATGATGCCGAAAAGGCCGGCGAGACCGAGCTTGTATCCAATGCGGTTTAACTTGCTCATTTCACTACCTTTGATGTGAACTTTGGGTATTCAGCATCTGACACCTGGTCGGGAAAGCGCTTCCCCGACCCGGTGCCAGATGCGTGGATCGATTACGCCGCGCGAACCGAATTCAGGAACCTGCCGACTTCAGCCTTCAGCCGCTCGCTGTCCTGCGACAAAAGCTGCGCCGCCGACAGCACCTGTGCCGAGGCGACGATCAGACCAATTTTGAAATTGATCTTGAAATTGTTCAGCCAGGACATGGGCGCTCCAGTAGTTTGGTAGCGCTAATCAAGCGCGCGAAGTGCAAACCGATTCGCGGAAAATGCCGGAACCCAGAACCACTTAGCTACGGTAAGCGATAACAGGGCTCGTAAAGTTATCGGACCGTACAACTACGGGACTGGCGTCCGTGCCTGCTGGCCAACCCGCTATGTTCGCCACCGTGCAAGTCGTTGCGGCCGTGAACGTTTGAACGACGGCCATCGCCGCCCGATGTCCTGTGCGACGGCCCAAGCCAGGTCTGCCGACCACGCCGGCATTAACCTTGGCCAAACGCTGCGTGTCGGGAACGGCGAGATGCCATAGCGGAGTTCGGGTCCGGCGGGCTAACCCGCACCGCACAGCCCACCGGGCAGCGATCCCGGCCGGCTGTACCGGACCAATGCCAGCCGGCAGGCCCGGGACAGGCTTGATTTAGATCATCCTGCCCGCGGCTGCGCCCGGTATCCTGCTCCAAAAGCCGACCGTGCGGAGGCGCATCCGCGGAGCCACAGATGACCGTTTCCTTGATCGATGAGGCGCTGGTAATGCGCCGCGCAGCGCCGCTGCCGCGCTACACCAGCTATCCCACGGCCAATCATTTCGTCCCGACGGCCCCCGCAGATTATCGCGCATGGCTGGGCGCGCTTGAGGACAATGCGGCACTGTCGCTGTACCTGCATATTCCGTTCTGCAACGACCTGTGCTGGTATTGCGCCTGCAGCACCAAGGCGACCCACCGCTACGAACCCGTGGCGCGCTACCTCGACACGGTGGAAGCGGAGATCGCGACGGTCGCCGGGCTGCTTCCGAGCGGGCACCGCGTCATGCATCTGCACTGGGGCGGCGGTTCGCCGGACATCCTGTCGGCCGCCGACATTACGCGGCTGGGCCAGACGTTCCGGCACAATTTCCGGTTTGACCCCGCGGCGGAATTTGCCATCGAAATCGATCCCCGGCTGATGACCGTGGCCAAGGCCGACGCCATGGTCGGCGCCGGCGTCAACCGGATCTCGATCGGCGTGCAGGATTTCGATCCCGTCGTGCAGGCCGCGATCGGCCGCCTGCAGGGGTTCGACATCACCCGGACCACGGTGGACATGTTCCGCGATCGCGGCGTGACCTCGGTCAATTTCGATCTGGTGTACGGGCTGCCGCACCAGACCCTGGAGAGCCTGTCGCGCACCATCGAGCAGGTGCTGGAACTTTCGCCCGACCGGATCGCGATGTTCGGCTACGCGCACCTGCCGGGCCGGGCGTCCAACCAGAAGCTGATCGACGAGGCGGCACTGCCCGGGGCCATCGAGCGGTTCGCGATGGCGCGTCAGGTCACGACCATGCTCGAAGCGGCCGGCTACCAGCAACTCGGCCTCGACCATTTCGCGCGCCGCGAAGACAGCCTGTCGACGCAGCCGCTCAACCGGAATTTCCAGGGCTACACCACCGACAGCACGGAAGCCCTGATCGGACTCGGCGCCTCGGCGATCGGCAAGCTGCCGCAAGGCTACGTGCAGAACGCCGTCGCGGTCGCCGACTACGCCAAACGCGTCGCTGCGAACGGACTGGCCACCGCGCGCGGCCGGGCGCTGGCGCCCGACGACCGGCTGCGCGCTTACGTGATCGAACGCCTGATGTGCGACTTCGAATTTTCCGGCACGGCCGTCCGGCAGATGTTCGGCGATACCGCGAGTGGTGTGCTGCAGGAAGCCGACGCGATCGTGTCGGACGATTCCGACGGCTTCATCGAGCCCACCGCGACCGGCTTCCGGCTGACCGCGCGCGGTCGCCCGTTCGTGCGCAACATCTGCGCCCGGTTTGACGCCTATCTCAATCCGGTGGCCGGCAAGCATTCGCTGTCGGTCTAAGACATGGGTGCCGACGGTGCCGACATGGCGCTACGCTTGCGCCGGGCGGCCGGACTTTGCACTCTCGTGACGATTCATCCGTCATCAGGAGTTTGCCTTGACCGCGTCCCTGTCCGTTTTCGCGACCGCCACCGAGATGTCCGAGGCCTTGAAGGCCCGGCAGGTTTCCGCCGTTGAGCTGGCGCAGGACGCCATCGCGCAGATCGAGAAGCATGACGGCCAGGTCAACGCCGTCTGCGTGCGGGATTTCGAACGCGGGCTCGACGCCGCCCATGCGGCCGACGCAGCCCTAGCGCGCGGCGAGAGCTGGCCGCTGCTCGGCATTCCCATGACGGTGAAGGAATCCTTCAACGTCGCCGGCCTGCCAACCACCTGGGGCTTTCCGGCGCAGAAGGATTTTGTCGCTGCGGAAGACGCGCTGGCGATCACCCGGGTGAAAGACGCCGGCGGCGTCATCCTCGGCAAGACCAACGTGCCGATCGGGCTCGGCGACTGGCAGAGCTACAATGACATCTACGGCACCACCGGCAATCCGTTCGACCTCGGCCGCACCCCGGGCGGCTCGTCCGGCGGCTCCTCGGCGGCGCTGGCGGCGGGCTATGGCGCGCTATCGCTCGGCTCCGACATCGGTGGCTCGCTGCGCGTGCCCGGCCATTATTGCGGCATCTACGCCCACAAGCCGACCCTGCATCTGGCGGCGTCGCGCGGTCATGTCCCGCCACCATTCCCGCCGCTGCCGCCGACCCGCGATCTCTCGGTGATCGGCCCGATGGCGCGCTGCGCTGCCGATCTGACGCTGACGCTCGACGTCATCGCCGGCCCCGATCCCTGGCACGAGGGCGTCGGCTACCGGCTCGCTCTGCCGCCCGCGCGACACGCCGCGCTGAAGGATTTTCGCGTGCTGGTGCTCGACACCCATCCCCTGATCGGGACCGCGGCCAGCGTGCGCGGCGCGGTCGAGACGCTGGCGGCGAATTTGACCAAAGCGGGCGCGTCCGTGTCCCGCGCGAGCCCGCTGCTGCCTGACCTGACCGACGGCGCGCGGCTGTATATGCGGATGCTGATCGCGCTGCTCGAGGCATCCTCGCCGGCCGATGTCTATGCCGCAACGCAAGAGCGCGCCGCCAAACTCGACCCCGCCGACACCAGCCTCGCCGCCGAACGGTTGCGCGGCGCCGTGCTGACGCATCGCGACTGGCTGGCCGCGGACGCCGGCCGCAACCGGCTGCGCGCCCAGTGGCGCGCGCTGTTCGCGCAATTCGACGCCGTGATCTGTCCAGTGATGCCGACCCCGGCCTATCCGCACGATCACGAGCCGAACCAGAACAAGCGCGTCATCGACATCGACGGCCAGGCCTATCCTTACGTCGATCAGCTGATCTGGCCGGGCATCGCGACCCTGCCCGGCCTGCCCGCGACGGCGATCCCGGTGGCGATGTCAGCGGACGGCCTGCCGATCGGAATGCAGATCATCGGCCCTTGGCTGGAAGACCGCACGCCGCTGAAGCTGGCCGAATTGATCGAGCAGGCATTCGGCGGCTTCGTTGCGCCGAAGGGGTTTTGATCTACGTTCCCCGGATGCTGCGCACTGGCCCGCACTTGCGGGCTGGTGCGCCGCTGATCCGGGGTCCCGGTGTGGTAGATTGCCAGACCGGGATCCCGGATCTGCGCAGCAGCGTTTCACGCTGCAGCGCGTCCGGGAAACGGCTTCGCTAATTCGCTACCACCAGCCGCCCCGCCTCCGCCATGCTCACGTCGCGTTCACTCAACAGATGCTCCACGATCTCCCGCTGGGTATCGCTCTCGATCACCGCAAACGGGTCCGGCGCGTTCAGCCGGTGATCGATCACCAGACGCGACAGCAGCAGACGCCGGGCGTCGCCGCGCGTCGCATGGATACGGTGCGCTTCCCACGCCAGCGTCACTGCGCTTGCGACGTGGTACAGCGAACTGGTCGCGCGCCGCGCATCGGCCTCATGGGCATCGTGCGCCGCGACCTCGCGCGCAAAGCCGATGGCGCGGTCGACGAGGCCATGCAGCCGGTCGCGCCAGGCCAGCGGCACGCTCGAACTATCCTCCAGCCGCGCATGCAGATCCGCCGACAGCGCCGCCTCGGCGCCGTGGCGGCCGACGGCGCGCTTCAGCGCATCGAGCGCCACGATATTGCCGGTACCTTCCCAGATCGACCCGAGATGCGCGTCGCGCAGCAGCCGCGCGGTGGCAAATTCCTCGATGTAGCCGATGCCGCCGCGCATCTCCATCGCATCGCCGCAGACCTTTCGCGCGTCGCGCGTGGCGCGGAATTTCAGCGTCGGCGTGAGGATGCGCAAAAGCGCCGCGGCGTCCTGGCTGCCGGCTTCGGCACGGTCCAGCGCATCCGCGGTAAGGAAGCTCATCGACAGCGCCTGCTCGGTTGGCAGCATGATCTTCATCAGCTGGCGCCGCGCCAGCGGCATGTCGATGATGCGGCGGCCGAACACCACGCGACCGCGCGCCACCGCCATCGCGTCATGATAGGCCCGGCGCATCAGCGCCGTCGATTTGACGCCGTTCGACAGACGCGATGAATTCACCATCTCGGCCATCTGCACGAAGCCGCGATCGAGCCGGCCGACCGCATAGGCGATCGCGCCCTCCAGTTTAATTTCGCCGGAGGCCATCGAGCGGGTGCCGAGCTTGTCCTTGAGGCGCACGATCCGGTAGTGATTTTGCGAGCCGTCCGCGAGGTGCCGCGGCATCAGGAACAGGCCGACGCCGCGCGTGCCCGGCACCGCGCCCTCGGGCCGCGCCAGCAGCATCACGATCTCGGCGTCGGCATTGGAGCAAAACCATTTCTCGCCGGTCAGGCGCCAGTGGTCGCCTTCCTGCACGGCGGTGGTCGTCAGCGTGCCGACGTCGGAGCCGCCCTCCTTCTCGGTCATGAACTGGCCACCCTGCGTCAGCTTGCCGATGTCGGTCTGCGTCAGCCCGTCGAGATATTTTGCCTGCAAGGCGGCGTCGCCGAATTTCGACAGCAATTTGGCCGCGCCGTCGGTGACGTTGATCGGGCACCCCATGCCGAATTCAGCCTGGTTGAACAGGAAGGTGAAAGCGTGCTTCGCCGTGACCGGATAGGTCTGCGGCCACCCCAGAATGCCCTTGCGGTGCGACATCGCGTGGATGCCGAATTCGCCGAACGCGGCGCGCTCCAGTTCGCGATAGGCCGGATGATATTCGATGCGCTGCGCGTCGCGGCCGAACCGGTCGCGCTGGTGCAGCACCGGCCCATGCCGGTCGGCCATCCGCCCGGCCTCGTCGAGCGGGCCGCCAACCAGGGCGCCGAGCCGGTCGAGATGCGGCGCGATATGGTCGAGCAGATCTTTTGGCAAATGAATGCGCAGCAGATCCGCCAGCGCCGGATCGGCGCGATAGAAATTCATGCCGGACGTATCCGGCGCGATCAGGCTGGCATTGGCAGCGGTTTCGGTGGCGATCTGGACCCGGGCGTTCATGACGACCTCTTGTTTGTTCTCGTGGCGTTTCCATCTGCATCTTGCGCTGCAAGCGGTGCCAAATAAAGGGGCGGGAGAGCCCCGCAGAGAAATTCCGCGTCATGAAGGGACGTCGCGCAGTCCATTACCGTCAGCGCGTTCGGAAGCTTTCTCGTGGCGCAACAGGCGCTAGGCGCCCGCTGTCGAACCATCCCCGCACAAGGGGAGTAGAAGGAAGAAGGATTTACATGAAAGACCTCATCCCGCTCGCGGAGCAGATCGCCGCCAGACTGATCGCACGCAAGCAGACCATCGCGGTGGCGGAATCCTCCACCGGCGGGCTGATCTCGGCGGCGTTGCTCGCCGTGCCCGGCGCGTCGGCGTATTTTCAGGGCGGCGGCGTGATCTACACCCGCGATGCCCGCCGCATCCTGATGGATATTCCGGATGATGCCATGAAAGGTCTTCGCTCGGCATCGGAGCCCTATGCGCAATTGCTGGCAAAGCAGATCCGCGAGCGATTTTCCTGCGATTGGGGATTGTCGGAGACCGGCGCAACGGGTCCCACCGGCAACCGCTACGGCGACGCCGCCGGCCACAGCTGCATGGCGGTGGCGGGTCCGCGGAGCGAGGTGATGACGCTGGAGACCGGCAGCAATGACCGCGCCGGCAACATGCAGGCGTTCGCGCACACGGCGCTGACGTTTCTGCTGAAGAATTTGTCCGTGTAGATTAGCGCAGCCCTCACCGCCGTCATTGCGAGGAGCCCTTGCGACGAATCAATCCAGCTATTGCCGCGCTTGCGGCTTCTGGATTGCCGCGTCGCTTCGCTCCTCGCAATGACGGCGGAGAGACCGTTATACCGCCTCCGCCACAGCCGCCGGCTCCGCGAGAATGCACCGCGCGACGCGGTTGCCTTCCATGAGGACGTTCGGCGGTGGCGCTCCGACGCAGCGCGGCTGCGCGAAATTGCAACGCGGCGCGAACGAGCAGTTCACCGGCGCCTTGTCGAGCGAGGGCGGCGTGCCCGGAATGGTCTCCAGCCGCGCGCCGCGCTTGGCGCCGTGCACCGTAGAGGCCAGGAGGCCGCGTGGATAGGGATGCACCGCACTGCGCACGATCTGGCTCAGCGTGCCCTGCTCCACGATCTGCCCGGCATACATCACGGCGACGCGGTCGCAGATCTCGATGGCGACGCCGATGTCGTGCGTCACGAAGATGATCGACATGCCGAATTCGCGCTGCAACTCGCGCAGCAGCAGCAGGATCTGGATCTGCACGGTGGCGTCCAGCGCGGTGGTCGGCTCGTCGGCAAGCAGGATCTTCGGCTTGCAGGCCAGCGCCAGCGCGATCATCGCGCGCTGCCGCATGCCGCCCGACATTTCGTGCGGATAGGCATCCAGCCTTCGCTTCGCCGAAGGGATGCGGACCACTTCCAGCATTTCCAGCGCGCGTTTGGTGGCCTCCGCATGGCTCTTGCCCTCGTGGCGCATCACGCTTTCGGCGATCTGCTGGCCGATCGTATAGACCGGGTCCAGCGCCAGCGCCGGCTCCTGAAAAATCATCGACACCGTCTGGCCGCGAAACGCCGACAATTCCTCGTCGTCGAGCGCCAGCACGTCCTTGCCCATCACGTTGACGGTGCCGGTGATCTGCGTTCGCTTCTTCGGCAAGAGGCGCATCAGAGCGCGCAGCGTCACGCTCTTGCCGGAGCCGGATTCGCCGAGCAGGCCAAGCACCTCGCCCTCGCCGAGCGAGAAGCTGAGATCATTCACCGCGTAGACGGTCCGCTCGCCGGAGAATTTGACGTTGAGATTGCGGACCTCGACCAAGTTGCTCATGTCAGCTCCGGGCATTTCGTGTGGAAATCAGTCGCGCGCTGGAAAGCGGCACCGATCGTCAGCAGGATGGATTCATCGAAGGGGCGGCCGATCAACTGCATGCCGATCGGCAATTTCGCGGCGCTGAAGCCGGCGGGTATCGAGAGCGACGGCAGGCCGAGATAGTTGATTGGCCGCGTGAAGCGCGTGATGCGCTGGATCATCGCTTCGGCGCCCGGTGCGGCACCAACATCGGATTCCAGAATGGTCGGCGCCGCCGACGGCGACACCGGCGCCAGCACCGCGTCGATGCCGGTGACGGCGGCGAGATAGGCCGCCAGCGCCGGACCGCGCCAGCGCAACGTTTCCAGATAGGACACGCCGGACACCGCAAAGCCATTCTGGAAACGCGCCAGAATCTGCGGGCCGTAGTCCTGCGGCCGTTCGATCATCCAACGCTTGTGAATCGCGGCAGCCTCGGCGGCGATCATCAACTGGCACGCCGCGGAGAGCTGGCGCTGGTCCGGCAGATCGACCTCGACGATATTGATGCCCTCGCGCTTCAGCGTCGCGATGGTGTCCTGCAGGATTTTCGCGGTGCCTTCGTCAAGATCGTCGACGTAGAACGATTTCGGGATGCCGACGGTCATGCCCTTCGCAGGGGCCTTGGTCGCGGCCATGTAGTCCGGCACCGCACGGGTGCTCGTGGTGGCATCGAGCGGATCTCCGCCGGCCATCAGGCCGGTGAGCAGTGCGCAATCTTCGACGGTGCGCGCCAAGGGACCGACGGTGTCGAGCGATTGCGACAGCGGCATCGCGCCGGCGCGGCTGATCAGGCCGACCGTGGTCTTCAAACCCGAGACGCCGCAGAAATGCGCCGGCAGCCGGATCGAACCGCCGGTGTCGGATCCGAGCGCAGCAAAGGTCAGGCGCGCGGCGACGGCAGAGCCCGAACCCGACGACGATCCGCCGGTAACGTGATCGACATGCCAGGGATTATGCACCGCGCCGTAATGCGCGTTGTGGCCGGTCGGGCCATAGGCGAATTCGACCATCTGCAACGAGCCGAGCCGCACCGTGCCGGCATCTTTCAGCCGCTGCAGCGCCGTGGAGGTGGTGGTCGCCACCCAGTCCTTGCGGATCAGCGAGCCGCAGGTGACGACGTGGCCTTCGTCGTAATACATGTCCTTGTGCGCCAGCGGAACGCCATGCAGCACGCCGTGGCTGTCGCCCTTCGACAGCGCCGCGTCGGCTGCGTCCGCCGCAGCGAGCGCCGCATCGGCCTCGATCGACATGAACGCATTGAGTGCCGGCTGCCACTTCGCGGTACGGTCGAGGCAGGACTGCGTGGCTTCGCGCGAAGAGACTTTTTTGCTTGCGATGGCGTCGGCGATTTCTGTCAGCGATAGCAATGCGGGTTCGGTGACGCTCATTTCGCGACCTTCGTATTCTGCACGACGAGGAAGGTCGCGGGCTCGATATCCATCGGCAACGTGCCGGCAACGGAAGCAAACCCTTCGTAGGCAGGTCCGATGGCGTTGGCGATGCGCGTGGCGACGTCGTCGGAGACGGACAGGCCGCCAACGTCGGTGATCGCCTTGATCTGCTTGGGGGTGGGCGCGGTCATGACAGGGACGTTTCTGCAGGCGGTGCCTTGCTGTGCGCGGCGCCGGGGATGAACATATAGCAGGCGACCTGATGGCCGGCGGCATCGATCTGGGTAAGCTTCGGGCTTTCGCCGGAGCACACGGCCTCCGCAAACGGGCAGCGCGTATGGAAGCGGCAGCCGGACGGCGGGTCGATCGGGTTCGGCGGATCGCCGGTGATCGGCGGCGTCTGGGTGCGGTTGTCGGGGTCGGACGACGGCATCGCGGCCAGCAGCGCGCGGGTGTAGGGATGCGCCGGCTTGTCCCACACGTCATCGACCGGGCCGAGTTCGACGACCTCGCCGAGATACATCACCAGCACGCGATCGGAGATGTAGCGGACGACGTTGAGGTCATGGCTGATGAACAGATAGGTCAGACCGAATTCGCGCTTCAAATCGACCAGGAGGTTGAGCACCTGCGCCTCGACCGACTTGTCGAGCGCCGACACCGCCTCGTCGAGAATGACGAGACGCGGCGACAGCGCCAGCGCCCGCGCGATGTTGACCCGCTGGCGCTGGCCGCCGGAGATCTCGTGCGGATAGCGGTTGGCAAAGTTTTCGGGCCGCAACCCGACCTTGCCGAGTAGTTCGCGGGCCAGCGCGCGCGAGGCGTTCTCCGCCATGCCGTGCACCTTGGGACCGAACGCGATCGACTCCTCGATGGTCAGGCGCGGATTAAGCGAGGCGTAGCTGTCCTGGAACACCATCTGCATGCCGCGGCGCAGTACGCGCAGCGACAATTCGCGGCCGACGGTGCGGCCGTCATAGATGATGTCGCCGGAATCGCGTTCCATCAGATGCATCAGCAGACGCGCGGTGGTCGACTTGCCGCAGCCGGATTCGCCGACGATGCCGACGGTCTCGCCCTTGGCGATATCGAACGACACGT
Source organism: Tardiphaga sp. vice154 (assembly GCF_007018645.1). Classification (NCBI taxonomy): domain Bacteria; kingdom Pseudomonadati; phylum Pseudomonadota; class Alphaproteobacteria; order Hyphomicrobiales; family Nitrobacteraceae; genus Tardiphaga; species Tardiphaga sp. vice154. The sequence continues at coordinate 1,441,218 of NZ_CP041399.1, read as the reverse complement.
TATCCACGGCACGCACGGTCTTGCTCTTGGCAAACAGCCCGCCGCGCACCGGGAAATGCTTGGTCAGCCCGTCGACACGCAGCAGCGGCTGCGCGGCGCCGCCGATATCCGGCAAAGGTTCGAGCATGTCGAGGGTTTCGATGATTTCTGTCATGACATCAGTTCCGGATGTCCATGGCGCTGCGCATGCCATCGCTGAGAAGGTTGAAGCAGATCGACACCGCGAAGATCATCGCGCCGGGCAATGCCGCCACCCAGGGATTGACGTAGATCGCGGTGCGCAGCGTGTTGAGCATCAGACCCCATTCCGGCTCCGGCGGCTTGGTGCCGAGGCCGAGGAACGACAGGCCGGCGGCGAGGATCATCGACACCGAGATCAGACCAGTGGCGTAGACGAAGATGGTGCCGAGCACGTTGCCCAGCATGTGCACGCGCATGATGGTGAAGGCATCGGCGCCGGAGGCCCGCGCCGCCTCGACGAAGTCAGCGTTGCGCACGCCGGTCGTCACGCTCTCGGCGACGCGGGTAATCTGCGGCACGAACACGATGGTCAGCGACACGATCGAATTGACGATGCCCGCACCCAGGGCGCCGGAAATCGCGATCGCCAGCAGCACCGAGGGGAAGGCATAGAACACGTCGACGGTTCGCATGATCGCGGTGTTGACCTTGCCGCCGACATAGCCGGCGACGAGGCCGAGCGAGGTACCGATCACGAACGCCAGGATCACCGGCAGGATGCCGATCAAGAGCGACAGCCGGCCGCCATAGATCAGGCGCGCAAGCATGTCACGACCGAGCTCGTCGGTGCCTAGCGGATAGTTCGGCGTGCCGATGTGGCGCAGGCGGCGGATCATCGAGCCCTGATAGGGATCGGCGAGGCCGAGCCACGGCGCGAACAGCGCGCCGAACAGGATCAGCAGCAGAATGGCCGCGCAGATCATGCTGACCTTGTCGCGGATGATGCGTCGGCCCACCGTGGCCCAGTAGCCGCGCGCGGCGTTCGCGGGTGCGGCTTGCAGAGCCGTGTCGGTCATTGCGGTCATGAAATGAAGTCCTGCACGGTCAGCTCCGCTTGATGCGCGGATCGATCGCGGCCTGCGCGATATCGACCAGAAGATTGAGGAAGACGAAGAACAGCGCCAGCACCAGGATGGTACCCTGCAGCAGCGGCAGGTCGCGCTGGAAAATCGCCGAGTTCAACAGCAGGCCGGAGCCCGGCCAGGAAAACACCGTCTCGATCAGGATCGAGCCGCCGAGCATGTAGCCGAGCTGCAGGCCCATCACCGCCAAAGCGGTCGGCGCGGCGTTCTTGATGACATGGCGGAACACGTTGGTCTCGCGCAGGCCCTTGGCACGCAGCGCCTCGACGAAATCCTGCGAGAGGATGTCGCCGGTCAGCGCACGCACGGTGCGGGTGATGATGCCCATCGGGATCACCGCGGTGGTAATCGCCGGCAGCACCAGATATTTCATGTGCTCCCAGTCCCAGCCCCAGGCGCCGGACCCGCCGGGACCGGCACCGACCGCGGGCAGCCAGTTGAGCTGCACCGAGAAGATGATGACCAGTACCATGCCGAGCCAGTAATGCGGCACCGAGACGCCGGCGATGGCGATCGAGGTGGCAACCTTGTCGACCCAGGTGTCGCGGAAATAACCGGCGATCAGCCCGAAGAACAGTCCGAGCGTGAAGCCGATCGCGGCGGCGGCGATCGCCAGCGTGACCGTATTGCTGACGGCGCGCAGCACTTCGGCGAGCACTGGGCGGCCGGTGGCGATCGAACTGCCGAGATCACCGTGCAGCGCGCGCCACAGCCACAGCCCGAACTGCACCGGCAGCGGCCGGTCGAAGCCGTAGGCGATGCGGAGCTGCGCCGCGAGTTCCTGCGAGGCGTCGGCCGGCAGGATCGCGACCAGGGGATCACCGGGCGTGATATGAACCAGCAGGAAGCACACCAGCGCCACGCTGAGCACGACCGGGATCACGTAAACGATACGTCGTGCGATATAGACGAACAAAGGTCACCTTCGATTTCTTGCTTCCCCTCCCCCCTTGCGAGGGAGGGTGGATCGAACGCGCAGAGCGCGTTCGAGACGGGAGAGGGGGCTTCGGAGTTTGCGGCCTTCCCTCTCCCGCCTTCGCTGCGCTCAGGCACCCTCTCCCACTGGACGCCGCTGCGCGGCGCTGGGGGAGAGGGGAAGTAAGTGCGCTTCGCTTTTACGGCGTCATCGACACCGGCGAGAAGTCGACGAACCAGCTCTTCGGCTGCACGAAGCCCTTGATCTTCGGGCTCAGTGCGCGCGGACCGACGTCGTGAGCGACGTACAGGAACGCCGCGTCGTCGACGGACGCCGCATGCAATTCCGCCAGCGCCTCGTCACGCGCCGCGGGATCGAAGGTGGTGCGGGCCTTGATCACCAGTTCGTCGAACTTCGGGTTGTTGATGAACCCCCAATTGTTGGACACCGGCGGCGCCATCGACGACTGCAGGAAGCGCACCAGAGCGAAGAACGGGTCCATCGCCGCATAGGTCACATTGGTCGCATTGGCGCCGTTGGCGGACGCATCCTTGGTGCCGCGGCGCCAGTTGGTGAACAGCGTGTTCCACTCGATGACGTCGAGCTTGACGTCGAAGTAGCACTCGGCAAGCGCCTGCTGCAGATACTCGTTCATCGGCAGCGGCAGCATCTGGCCGGAGCCCGACGCGGACGTCTGCGTCTTCACCGAGAGCTTCTTGCTGGGGCCGAAGCCGGCTTCCTTCATCAGCGCCTGCGCGGCCTTCAAATCATACTTGATCTGGAAGGTCGGCTTGCCACGCCAGGGATGGCCCGGCTCGAACGTGCCGGACGCAGGCACCATCAGTCCGGCAAGCAGGCCATCGCGCAGGCCTTCGCGGTCGATGCAGAGATTCGCGGCCTTGCGGACGCGGATGTCATTCCACGGCGAGCCTTCGACGCGGCTGAACTGCCACGGCCAGACATGCGGCTGTTCGTTCTTCTCGATCTTGAAGCCGCGCGCGGTGATTTCCTTGACGGCATCGGGTGCCGGCGCCTCGATCCAGTCGACCTGGCCGGACAACAGCGCCGCGGTGCGGGCGTTGGCTTCCGGCATCGGCAGCAACAGCAGCTTGTCGACCTTGGGGACGCGGTCCTTGTTCCAGTAGGAATCGTTCTTCGCCAGTTCGAGCCGCTCGCGCGGCGTGAACTTCGACATCTTCCACGGTCCGGTGCCGGCCGGCTCGCGCGCGAACACGGCCCAGGCGGCCTGCGACTTCGCCTTGGCATCGGCGCCTTCGGCCTTGTCGAAGAAGCCCTGCCACTTCGACGGACTGACCATGAAGAGGTTGGTGAGGTTGATCGGCAGGAACGAGTCCGGCTCTTTGGTGGTGAGCTCGACGGTCATGTCGTCGATCTTCTTCGCGGACACCAACGTCGGCATGCGCGAGGCGGTGACGCCGACCTGGCTGGCGTCGAACTGCGGCGCGTCCTGCTTCAGCACCTTCTCGACGTTCCACACCACGGCATCGGCGTTGAACGGCGCGCCGTCATGGAAGACGACGCCGGGGCGCAGCTTGAAGGTCCACTTTGTCTTGTCGGCATCGTTCACCTTCCATTCGGTGGACAGGCCGGGGATCACCACGCTCGCCTTGGTTGCGGACGACAGGTCCCACATCGTGAGCCCGTCATACATCGTGTTGCCGGTGAAGCGATTGCCTTCAAAACCCTGGTCGGGCTGGCCCAGCGTGCGCGGAATATCAGCAGCGGTCATGCCGATGCGCAGCACGGTTTCGGCGCGCGCGGCCTGCGGCAAGGTCAACGCGGTCGCAACGCTCAGTATGGCAATCGCCACGGCGAGGCGGCTCTTGGTCGGCTTTTCGATAGGCATCAATGTCATTCCCCCTGAATTGAAAGGCTCAGCATTGCCTAGCCTATCACTGGCTAATTCTTATGCAACGGCCGTGCCAGCGGCGCCGTGTCGCTGCTTTGGGTGACTCGCTGTGCGGCACAGCGCCTCATTGGCACACAGAGCATCACGCTCTGCCTAATGTGGCATCAAGTTTGCAAGAATTCCTCGACTCTCTCTCATCCCATGGAGCTTGGTTAGATGCGCGTTCGGAATTCAATACTGGTTGCGGCCGTTGCCGCCGTGCTGGGTGCCATCGCACCGGCCACCGCCCAGTCGGTGGTGCGCTACGGCATCTCGATGGCCGATATTCCGCTGACCACCGGTCAGCCCGACCGCGGTGCGGGTGCCTATCAATTCACCGGCTACACCATCTACGATCCGCTCGTCGCATGGGAGATGGACGTCTCCGATCGCCCGGGCAAGCTGATCCCCGGCCTCGCCACCGAGTGGAAGGTCGATCCCGCCGACAAGACCAAGTGGCGCTTCACCTTGCGTCAGGGCGTCAAGTTCCACGACGGCAGCGATTTCAATGCCGATGCCGTGGTGTGGAATCTCGACAAGGTGCTCAATGAAAAGGCACCGCAGTTCGACAAGCGGCAGAGCGCACAGGTGAAGACCCGCCTGCCCTCGGTCGCCAGCTACGCCAAGATCGACGACAGCACCGTCGAGATCACCACCAAGGCGGTCGACTCCTTCTTCCCCTATCAGATGCTCTGGTTCCTGGTTTCCAGCCCGGCGCAGTATGAGAAGGTCGGCAAGGACTGGGACAAGTTCGCCGCCACACCGTCGGGCACCGGCCCGTTCAAGCTGACCAAGCTGGTGCCGCGCGAACTCGCCGAACTCACGAAGAACCCGGATTACTGGGACAAGAAGCGCCTCGCCAAGGTCGACAAGCTCGTTCTGGTGCCGATGCCGGAAGCGCTCACCCGCACCAACGCGCTGCTCGCGGGCCAGGTCGATCTGATCGAGACGCCGGCGCCGGACGCCGTGCCGCAGTTGAAATCGGCCGGCATGAAGCTCGTCGACAACGTCACGCCGCACGTCTGGAATTATCATCTCAGCGTGCTGCCGGGCTCGCCCTGGACCGACGTCCGTCTGCGCAAGGCCCTCAACCTCGCCATCGACCGCGACGCCGTCGTCGGCCTGATGAACGGCCTCGCCAAGCCGGCGATCGGCCAGGTCGATCCGTCGTCCCCATGGTTCGGCAAACCGAGCTTCAAGATCAAGTATGATCTGGCCGAAGCCAAGAAACTGGTGAAGGAAGCCGGATACGGTCCCGACAAGCCGCTGAAGGCGACGTTCATCATCGCCAATGGCGGCACCGGCCAGATGCTGTCGCTGCCGATGAACGAGTTCCTGCAGCAGAGCTTCAAGGAAATCGGTGTCGACGTCGAATTCAAGGTCGTCGAGCTCGAAGTGCTGTACACCGCGTGGCGCAAGGGCGCAGCTGACGACAGCATGAAGGGCATCACCGCGAACAACATCGCCTACGTGACCTCGGACCCGCTCTACGCCATCGTGCGCTTCTTCGACTCGCGCCAGATCGCGCCGGTCGGCGTCAATTGGGGTGGCTACAAGAACCCGAGGGTCGATGCGCTGATCGACGAAGCCAAGAACAACTTCGATTCCGCGAAGCAGGACGAGTTGCTGGCGCAGGCCCATTCGCTGATCGTCGACGACGCGGTGCTGGTCTGGGTCGTCCACGACACCAACCCGCACGCGCTGTCGCCGAAGGTGAAGAAGTTCGTGCAGGCGCAGCACTGGTTCCAGGACCTGACCACCATCGGTATAGATTGAGTTACCTGCTGCTATCGAAGTGGATGCCATGAGGCGTCGCCGAGCAATCGGCGGCGCCTTTCTCTTTCCCCTCTCCCACAAGCAAAGCGAAGCTTTGCGCAGGCGGGAGAGGGTGGATCGAACCGCGGAGCGGTTCGAGACGGGAGAGGGTTCTTGAAGCAGGCTCCTGCGCTTGCGGCCAAGCGCCCTCTGCCGCCTTCGCTGCGCCAAAGCCGATGCTTTGCATCGGCCTCAATTTTTAGAACGGCGGCCGAAGGCCGCCTAGGCACCCTCTCCCACGGAGCGCAGCTACGCTACGCTGCGCTGGGGGAGAGGGGAACAAGGATCGGAACCCCGCCCCGCCTTGAGACTTGATCCGCACCGTCCTCGCAGCCCGGTGCCCCGCATGATCGACGATCTCTGGTACAAGAACGCCGTCTTCTATTGCCTTTCCGTGGGCAGCTTCATGGATGCCGATGGCGACGGCATCGGAGACTTCAAGGGCCTAACGCGGCGGCTGGATTATCTTGACGGGCTCGGCGTCACCGCGATCTGGCTGATGCCGTTCCAGGCTTCTCCCGGAAAAGACGACGGCTACGACATCTCCGACTATTACAGCGTCGATCCGAAATACGGCACGCTCGGCGACTTCGTCGAATTTGCCCATGGCTGCCATCAGCGCGGCATCCGCGTCATCATCGACCTCGTGGTCAATCACACCTCCGACCAGAACGCCTGGTTCAAGGATGCCAGGAGCGATCCGGACTCGAAATACCGCGACTGGTACGTTTGGTCCGACAAGAAGCCCACCAATGCCCATAAGGGCATGGTGTTTCCAGGCGTGCAAAAATCCACCTGGACGCACGACAAGGACGCGAAGGCCTGGTTCTTCCACCGCTTCTATGATTTCCAGCCAGACCTCAACACGTCCAATCCGCACGTGCAGGCGGAGATCCTCAAGATCATGGGATTCTGGCTGCAGCTCGGCGTGTCCGGCTTCCGCATGGACGCCGTGCCGTTCGTGATCGCCACCAAGGGGCCGAAGGTCAACAAGCCCGTCGAACAATATGACATGCTGCGCGCCTTCCGTGAATTCCTGCAATGGCGGAAGGGCGACGCCATCATCCTGGCCGAAGCCAATGTCGAGCCGGAGACCGACATGGAATATTTCGGCGACGACGGCGACCGCATGCAGATGATGTTCAACTTCCACGCCAACCAGAACCTGTTCTATGCGCTGGCCTCCGGCGATGCGCGACCGCTGGCGGCGGCGTTGAAAGTGACGAAGCAGCGGCCCGCCACGGCGCAATGGGGCCTGTTCCTGCGCAATCACGACGAACTCGATCTCGGCCGCCTGACCGAAGAACAGCGCCAGATCGTGTTTGAGAAATTCGGCCCGGACAAGAAAATGCAGCTATACGACCGCGGTATCCGCCGCCGTCTCGCGCCGATGCTCGGCGGCGACCGCCGAAGGCTCGAGCTCGCTTACAGCCTGATGTACACGCTGCCCGGCACCCCGGTGCTGCGCTATGGCGACGAGATCGCGATGGGCGACGATCTCTCGCTGCCGGAGCGCAACTGCGCGCGGACGCCTATGCAGTGGTCGACCGAACCGAACGCTGGCTTCACCAAGCATGCAAGACCGAAGAACCCCGTGATCGACAAGGGGCCGTTCGGCTATCAGCATGTCAACGTCGCGATGCAGCGCCGCGATTCCAACTCGATGCTGAACTGGACCGAACGCATGATCCGGATGCGCAAGGAAGTGCCGGAGATCGGCTGGGGTGATTTTACGATCATCGCGGCGCGTAACCCAGCGGTGCTGGTGATGCGCTATGACTGGCGCAACAACTCGGTGCTGTTCGTGCATAACCTTGACGAAACGCCGTGCGAGGTGTCCTTCGCGGTCGGGCTCAAGACCGCGCAGGACCAGCACCTGATCAACCTCTTGACCGAAGACCACAGCCATGCCGACGACAAGGGCAAGCACCATTTGATGCTGGAGGCCTACGCGCACCGCTGGTACCGCGTCGGCGGGCTGGATTATCTGTTGCGACGAAGCGATATCGATGACGACGCCGAGGCGCATCCGGAATAGCCGTAGCCCGGATAACAATCCGGGCCCGGCGCATCCACCTACGCGCTAAACCCGGATTGCATCGGCACGCCGCCATGCGGCGTGTCGATTTCATCCGGGCTACGAACGCAACCTCACGATGACGCCCTCATCTGCACGCAGCTCCAGCGGGCCTGAAACATTCTCGCCTTTGCGGTCGAGATGCGTCGATAGCAGGATCTCGCCGCCTTCGACATGCATCGACGCCGGTGCGGCGCCGAGGTTGAGCGCGACCAGCAGCGTCTGGCCGTCGTAGCTGCGCCGGTAGGCCAGCAGATCGCCCGCCGTCGGCTCCGGCGCATAGTCACCAAACACGAGTTCCGGCTGGTGCTTGCGCAGATCGATCAGCTTGACATAGAGGCTGAGGATCGAGTGCGGATCGCTGGCCAGCACGGCGGCATTGTTGCTGGCGAAATCCTCTGCCAGCGGCAGCCAGGGCTCACCCGTCGTGAAGCCGGCGTTCTCGGTTATTCCCCACTGCATCGGCGTGCGGCAACCATCGCGGCCGACGCCGATCCCCGGCACGTTCTTCTCGAACGGGTCCTGAACCTTGTCGGGCGGGATCGGCAACTGCTTCATGCCGACCTCGTCGCCATAATATAATGTCGGCGTGCCCCTGAGCGTCAGCAGCAGCATCGCAGCGACGCGCGCTTGCGCGGCGCCGACCCGGCTGGCGATGCGCGGACGGTCGTGGTTGCCCAGCACCCAGTTCGGCCACGCCCCGAACGGCAGCGCCGCTTCATAACGCGCGATCAGATCGCCGATCTCATGCGCGTTCCAGGGCGCCGACAGCAGCGCGAAATTGAACGGCAGATGCGCGCCGCCGAGGTCGCGGCCGTAATAGGCGACCAGCCGCTCGACCGGCAGATAGACTTCGCCGATCAGCACGCGGTCGTCGAACTCGTCCACCACGCGGCGCATCTCGGAGACGACATCGAGCGTCTCCGGCCGGTCGGTGGAATACAGCGGCAGTACGGATTCATGCGGTGGCCGGCCGGCGCTGTAATTCGGATTGAGAGGATTGTCGCGAAATTCGTCGTCCTTGATCAGGTGCCAGATCACGTCGACGCGAAACCCGTCGATGCCGCGACGCAGCCAGAACCGCATCACTTCGTAGATCGCTTGGCGAACCTCGGGATTGCGCCAGTTGAGGTCCGGCTGCCTGTCGAGGAAGGCGTGATAGTAATATTGCTGCGTCGCCTCGTCCCAGGCCCAGGCGCTGCCGCCGAATTCCGACATCCAGTTGGTGGGCGCCGAACCGTCCGGCTTCGCATCGCGCCAGATGTACCAGTCGCGTTTCGGATTATCGCGCGAGCTGCGGCTTTCGAGAAACCAGGCATGCTGGTCCGAGGTGTGGTTCGGCACCAGATCGAGAATGATTTTCAGGCCCGCGCCATGCGCGGCCGCCACCAGCGCGTCAAAGTCTTCCGACGTACCGAAGATCGGGTGAATCCCGATATAGTCCGAAATGTCATAGCCGAAATCGGCCATCGGCGACGGGAAGATCGGCGACAGCCAGATCGCATCGATGCCGAGCTGCCGCAGATAGGGCAGCCGGCCGATGATGCCGGCGAGATCGCCGATCCCGTCGCCGTTGGAATCCTGAAACGAGCGCGGATAGATCTGATAGATGGTGCCGGATTGCCACCAGACGTTTGCTGCAGATGTCATAAGATACTTTAAACCGGCAATTGAGAACACAAAAGGGCACGAAAAAGCGGCCCTCCCGCAGGAAGGCCGCTTTGTCTCGTTACAGTCTTAGTCGCGTTCGATATAGACGCGGCGTTCTCCCCGGTCGTAATCACGATCGCGATCCCGGTTGCGCTTGATGATGACCGTTTCGTCGCGGTCGCGCCGATCGCGGTAATAGTCACGGTCCCGATCGCGATACCGGTCGCCGCGAACCGCGCCGACGGTAACCCCGTCCGGCCCGACACCCACGCCAAAATTCTGCGCGCTGGCCGGAATGGTAGTGCCAATTGCCGCTGCAGCAACGGCCATGATCGCAAGACGCTTCATCATTTTCGTGCTCCCTGAAACATGAACGATGCATGGCAACCCCGGGTGGCGATCAAGGTTCCATCAGCCTGGCGGGACGATCGCGTTGCTCGGCATCGGCCGGTCGATGATCTGCTGGCCGAACAGGCTGCCGACCAGTTCGACCATGACGCGGGCGGTACGGCCGCGGTCATCGAGGAAAGGGTTGAGCTCGACCACGTCGAGCGACACCACAAGCCCTGAATCGTGCAGCAACTCCATGATTAGATGCGCCTCGCGATAGGTCGCCCCGCCCGGCACCATTGTGCCGACACCGGGCGCAGTGGCGGGATCAAGGAAGTCGACGTCGAATGAGACGTGCAGCACGCCGTGGCGCGCCTTGACACGTTCGATCACGCGGCGGATCGGCACGCCGACACCGAATTCGTCTATCTCGCGCATGTCCGCGACAGCGATCCGGCGGCGAGCGACCAGCTCCTTTTCAAGTTTGTCGATCGAGCGGATGCCAAATAGATCGAGATTTCCAGGCTTGATCGACGCGCGCGGCTCGTGGCCGAGCAGGCCGTCGAGGCCCGGCTCGCCGCACAGGAAGGCCGCCGACATGCCGTGCATGTTGCCGGTGATCGTCGTGGCCGGCGTATTGTAATCGGCGTGGGCATCCAGCCACAGCACGAACAGCTCGCGGCCCTGCGCGTGCCAATGCCGTGCGACGCCGTTGACCGACCCCATCGACAGGCTGTGGTCGCCGCCCATGAAGATCGGCAGTGCGCCGGATTGCGCCAGCGTGCAGGCGCGCGCGCTCAGCGCTTGGATCCATTGCTGGATGTCGCGATAATGCCTGGCATTGTCGGGCGGGTCGCCGGACGGATCCCCGTGCCGCGGCGCCACATCGCCATGGTCCTCGACCGCAAAGCCAAGGCCGGCGAGCAATGTGCCAAGGCCGGCGGTACGCAGCGCAGCGGGCCCCATCAGCGTGCCGGGCTGTGAGGCCCCGACCTCAACCGGCGCGCCGAGCAGTGCAATCCGCCGGTGGTGCGCGATATGCGTCATGGGCCTGTCCCTTAGCGTATCTGTTGCCGAACTGCGTGACACGGCAACGTACAGGCAGCCCCAATCCGGCTGTCACGCCGATAATATAAGATAAAGCCCGAAAGCGCGGATTGCGGTGCAACGTAATGGCCGCCACGCCGTTGTATTGCGCATTTCAATTGCGACTTTTAAAACATGCGGGGCTCACGTGACGGACAGAACGGTCGAAGAAGGTCTACCCTATCCCTTAGGCGCGCACTGGGACGGAAAGGGGACCAACTTCGCATTGTTCTCCGCCAACGCCACCAAGGTCGAAGTCTGCCTGTTCGACGGTGATGTCGAGACCCGTATCGAACTGCCGGAATATACCGACGAAGTGTTTCACGGCTACATCCCCGACGTCGCGCCTGGCACCTATTACGGCTACCGCGTCCACGGCCCCTACGAGCCTGAAAACGGTCACCGTTTCAACCCCAACAAATTGCTGCTCGATCCCTATGCGCGCGCGCATGCCGGAACGCTGGAATGGAATCCGGCGGTGTTCGGCTACAAGATGGAAACCGGCGACGACACCACCTTCGACGAACGCGACTCGGCGCCGTTCATGCCGCGCTGCGTGGTGATCGACAAGGATTTCGACTGGACCGGCGAAGCCGGCCGTCAGAACGTGCCGTGGGACCAGACCATCATCTATGAGACCCATGTCAAAGGCTTCACCAAACAGCATCCCGACGTGTCCGAAGATATCCGCGGCACCTATGCCGGCTTCGGCACCAAACCGGTCATCGATTATCTGAACGGGCTTGGCGTCACCTCGGTCGAACTGCTGCCGATCCACACCTTCATCAATGATGATTATCTGATGGAGAAGAACCTCACCAACTATTGGGGCTATAATTCAATCGGCTTCTTCGCGCCAGATCCGCGCTACGCCGCGGACGTCCCGAACTCGCTGCGCGAATTCAAGGAGATGGTCGCCAGGCTTCATGCCGGCGGGCTCGAGGTAATTCTCGATGTCGTCTACAACCACACCGCTGAAGGCAATGAATGCGGCCCGACGCTGTCGTTCAAGGGTATTGATAACGCCAGCTACTACCGGCTGATGCCGGAGAAGAAGCGTTATTACATCAACGACACCGGTACCGGCAACACGGTGAACCTGTCGCATGCGCGCGTCATCCAGATGGTGGCGGACAGCCTGCGCTACTGGGTCAGCGAGATGCATATCGACGGCTTCCGCTTCGATCTCGGCACCATTCTGGCCCGCGAAGTCTACGGATTCGACGAGCAGAGCGGCTTCCTCAAGGCGGTCGACCAGGATCCGCTGCTGACCACGGTCAAGCTCATCGCCGAGCCCTGGGACATCGGTCCCGGCGGCTACCAAGTCGGCGGATTTCCGCCCGGCTGGGCGGAATGGAACGACAAGTTCCGCGATGTCACCCGCGACTTCTGGCGCGGCGAGGCGCCGGTCGCGGCCCTCGCGCCGCGGCTGTCGGCCTCGGGCGACATGTTCAACCATCACGGCCGCCGCTCCTGGGCCAGCGTCAACTTCGTCACCGCGCATGACGGCTTCACGCTGAACGACTGGGCGAGCTACAACGAGAAGCACAACGAGGCCAATGGCGAGGATGGCCGGGACGGCTCTTCCAATAACGCCTCTTGGAATTGTGGCGTCGAGGGTCCGACCGACGACAAGGAGATCCTCGCGCTGCGCAACCGGCAGAAGCGCAACATGCTGGCGACGCTGTTGTTCTCGCAGGGCACGCCGATGCTGCTCGGCGGCGACGAATTCGGCCGTACCCAGCACGGCAACAACAACGCCTATTGCCAGGATAGCGAGATCTCGTGGTTCAACTGGGAACTCGACGCCGACGGCCAGGACCTGCTCGACTTCACCAAGCGTGCCATCAAGCTGGTCAAGGACAATTCGGTGCTTCGCCGCACCCGCTTCCTGACCGGCGAATATGATGAGCCGCTGGATGTGCGCGATCTCACCTGGATCAATGCCAATGGCGGGCCGATGGAGGACGATCACTGGTCCGACAATAATATGAAGTGCTTCGGCATGCTGCTGGATGGCCGCGCGCAGAAAACCGGCATCCGCAAGCAGGCGGTCGACGAGACCATTCTGCTGGTGCTGAACGGCTTCGAAGGCGTGGTCGATTTCACCATGCCGGAGGCCACCGGTGGCTCGGGTTGGAACCTGCTGGTAGATACCAATCTGACGAAGACGCCCGAGGGTAGCGAATTTCCGTTCGGGCACGTCTACCAGGTGACCGGGCGATCCTTCTTGATGCTGAAGATGAACCGCGCCGATGCCGCCACCATCGCGCCGGCCAAGGCCGCTGCGGACAAGAAGCGCGGTGATCGGCCCTCCAAGAAGGCCTGATACGGCAAGCGCTCGTTGCTACACGCCGCCCCGGAGACCTCCGGGGCGGCGTTGTCGTGTCTGCCCACAATTTCCGCAGTTTTAAAAGTCGGAATCCCGGAACGAAGCACCACCGGCGCCACTTGTTTCGCAACGATTCCTTCGATTGCTTACTCAAGGAGATGGTCGGTGCAGATATTTGCGGGTTACGATATTGCGTTTCAATGCTATCAGGAAACCCCGATGATACTGATGCTAAGCATTCATCCATCGCGGGAATCGGATTTGCTCACTCCGCACCGCGTCACGTTCTCGCAGGATGTTCAGGCCCGCGATTATCTCGACATGTTCGGCAATACCTGCACCCGCATCATCGCCCCGCCCGGCCTGACCGAAATCAGAAACGATTTTCTGATCTCCGACAGCGGCCTGCCGGACGAAGTGAATCTTGACGCCCGGCAGACGCCGATTGCAGAACTGCCCGACGACGTGCTCGTCTATCTGCTCGGCAGCCGCTATTGCGATACGCAGAAGCTGTCCGATCTCGCCTGGTCGATGTTCGGTCACGTTCCCGGTGGCTGGTCGCGCGTGCAGGCGATCGTCGATTATGCCCACGAGCGCATCGACTTCAGCTATCACCATGCCCGCAACGACCGCACCGCGTCGGAAGGCCATGACGAGCGCGTCGGCGTCTGCCGCGACTACGCGCATCTCGCGGTTACCTTGTGCCGCTGCATGAACATTCCGGCGCGATACTGCACCGGCTATCTCGGCGACATCGGCGTACCGATTGATCCCGCGCCGATGGATTTCAGTGCCTGGTTCGAGGTCTTCCTCGATGGGCGATGGTACACGTTCGACGCCCGCCACAATCACCCGCGTATCGGCCGCGTCGTGATCGCCCGGGGCCGCGACGCCGCGGACGTGGCCATCTCGACGGCTTTTGGGGCAGCGCCGCTAGCACGCTTCACCGTTATCACCGACGAGGTGAAAACCGAGACGCCTGCCGTGGGGCCGACCTCGATGGTGGCGTGATCTGTAGGGTGGGCAAAGGCGCTCTTGCGCCGTGCCCACCGCTTCCTTGAGGATGGTGGGCACGCTTCGCTTTGCCCACCCTACCCCGACAGCAAAAAGCCCGCCGATTGCTCGGCGGGCTTTTCACGTTCTATTACTTAACGCAGCAGCAGGAACAGGATGATCAAAGGAATCGGAATGCCGACGAGCCAGAGAAGAATGGGCATGTGAGTGTCCTTATGATGTGAGTTAAACGACGAACTTCTTTTGTTGTGAGGGTAACGACGAACTTCGGATTTAGTTCAGACGACGCTTCTTGCCCCACGTGCCGTCGCGCAGTCCGCCGCCTTCCGTCGCAGCGAGGCTGGCGCAGAATGCACCGAGCAGCAGCGAAGCGGTCAGCCAGAACGCCAGCGAGGCGGTCGCCTTGCGCGCCGCATCCAGATTGGTCTTGGCTGCGGTCACGACCTGGTTGACGCGGGCTTCGGCGTCAGCCTGGCTGAGACCGGTGCGGGCCGACACGACCTTGGCAATGTAGGTCCGGTCGGCGGGCTGGAGATCGCTGCCGGCCTTGAAGCTGGCGGTGAACAGACGGTTGAGTTCGCTACGGGCGTCGGCCGCATTGGCGTTGGCGGCCGGGGTGTCGGAACGCAGCAACGTATCGAGATAGCCGTCCATCGGGCCGGCATTGGCCGCAACACCCTGCGCAGCGCCGGTCGCGGCGCTACCCATGATGCTCGACGCCGGCGTTGCCAGCAGCAAGGCACCGAGCACCGAGGCAACCGCCCAGGTCACGAAGCCATGCGCGGTGTCGCGGAAATAGACCTCATCGCTGTGAACGCCGACCCAGCGGGTGCGCAGGCGGCCGGCGATATAGCCGCCGACGGACGAGGAGATCATGGCGATCACGATCAGGTAGATGCCGGTCGCGATCTTGAAGGTGGTCGCCGACACGCCCGAACCTGACCACGGCGAAACCGAAGTTGCGCCGAGCGCCACGCCGAGCGTCAGCAACACGAGCGTCAACGCGCAGGACACGACAGCCCCGGCAAAGATCGCCGGCCAGGAAACGCCTGCGCCAACATTTTCGTCGGACGCTGCGGGTTGAACTACTACGGTATCGATCATGATGGCTCCAGCCTTTGCGGCATTGCTGTGTTTCAAGTGCGCGATCAATGTGCAGTCGGAACATTGGTTCCTGCATGCGGGAATTTTCATTTGTATGCATGCGATGCCCCATCGCCGGGGGCTCGCTTTCATCGCAGCGCAGCGCATATTCGCGAAAGAATCTCCAACACAACTCAGAATAACTTTGTACGGTAGCGAGCGCAGCGGTTAGGATACAGCCAGCGTTGGCGGATACTGCAAGGTCGAGCGATGTTGGACAAGATGCCCAAGGACCAGTTCGATCCGAAGAGCTTTCTCGCCCATGTCGGTCACGGCAAGACGATCACCGAGTACAGGAAAAACCAGATGATCTTCTGCCAGGGCGAAAAGGCGGAAGCGGTATTCTTTATCCAGAAGGGCCGGATCAAACTCACCGTGCTCTCCGAGCAAGGCAAGGAGGCGGTCGTCGGCATTCTGGAGGCTGGCCAGTTCTTCGGCGAGGGTTGCCTGACCGGCCATCCGCTCCGCATCGCCACGACGACCGCGCTGGAAGACTGCGTCATCACCTCGATCACCAAGACCGCGATGATCGCTACGCTGCACGACGAGCCGGCCTTTTCCGAAATGTTCATTACCTATCTGCTGACGCGCAACAGCCGGATCGAAGAAGACCTGGTCGATCAGTTATTCAATTCGAGCGAAAAACGGCTGGCGCGACTGTTGCTGATCCTCGCGCATTTCGGCAAGGAAGGTCGCCCGCAGCCGATTGCAGTGGAGCTGAGCCAGGAGACGCTGGCGGAGATGATCGGCACCACGCGCTCGCGCGTCAGCTTCTTCATGAACAAGTTTCGCAAACTCGGCTTCATCAGCTACAATGGCAAGATCGAAGTGCACAACTCGCTGCTCAACGCCGTGCTGAATGACAAGCCGCACATCGAGCGAGACAATTAGCAGGCGCGCCACGGGCGCTCGCTCCCGGCGAACACCTGTGCAGTTTCGAGCAGCGAATCACCTGAATCTTGATGAATTTCTCCCAACTATACCAGTGCGCACGCATGTTCATGCCTGATCGAGGGTGCGCCGATGCCACATCCGACACCGTATTCGCGACAGTTTGACGCTATCCGGGCGGGCGTTTGCCCGGCTGTTCGAATCGCCTGGCACCGGGTCCCGGCCGCGTACCTGCGCCGGCAACGAACCGCCGACGGACAACCGGAGCGGCGGCGACGATTCCGCCAACACGCAGTCTGGTACCACGTCGGCTGCGACGGGCACCTAGCCTCGCTTCCAAACCCTACTAAATTACCTAAGTCATTGTACTAAAAAGCAACCTCCCTTCAATTAAAAGCTCCTTCACGGGATTTCCGTAGTTTATCGACCGGAACAACCGCCGCGCAGCAACTGCTACCCGCGGAAGAAGGGGCATCTGATGCACGCACTACAGTCCATTTCGGCTCGTATGATCGTGGCTATTTCCCTGGTAGCAGCCGGATCGTGTGGCGTACTGGCGGCTTTCAGCATGTGGCAGCAGCAGAGCATCGTCGATACCGCCCTGCAGCGTGAATTGAGCAACGATTACGCGAACATCACCGCAGCCATGAACGCCGAGACGCGCACCAATCTGGCCGTGGCCGACGTGCTGGCATCGATGCAGCAGATCAAGGACATCCTGCGCGCCAAGGATCGCGCCGCGGCGATCGCCTTTCTCAGCAACCCCTACCAGAAGATCAAGGCGCGTGGCCTCGAATTGATCACGCTCGCCACGCCGCCCGGCACCGCCTTTGCCCGCAGCCACAATCCCGGCACGTTCGACGACGACATGACCGGGCGGCGCAAGATGCTGGCGCAGGCGATCGCGACGAAGAAGGCGCTTGGCGGCGTCGAGGTCGGCCGCGATGTGCTGAACGTGTTCGGATCGTCGCCGGTGATGGACGGCGACATTGTGCTCGGCGCCGTCGATGTCGGCGCGCCGTTCGGCAAAACCTTCGTCGAAACGATGAAAGCGCGCTTCAACGTCGATATCGCGATCCACCAGCTCAGCGGCGACGCAGCCAAGACGCTGGCGTCCACGATGTCGGCCGGGCCTGCGGATGCGGCGATCCTTCGCCGCGCGCTGGCCGGCGAGACCGTGATGCAGTTCGGCGAGCTGAACGGCAAGGCCTCCGCCACCGCCTTCGGCCAGATCAAGACCTTCTCCGGCGAGCCGGTCGCGGTGTTCGAAATCGAGCGCGACGCATCGGCCTACCGCACCCTGACCATCACCGCGCTGACCTGGCTTGCGATCATCTCGGGATCCGTTCTGCTGGTCGCCGGCCTGATCGCGGTGTTCATTGGCCGCAGCATGGCGCGTCCGATCAAGGCGCTGGACGCCGCGATGCGCAGCATCGCTGCCGGCCAATATACGGTGGCGATCCCGGGTGCCGGCCGCAACGACGAGATCGGCTCGATGGCCGGCGCCGTCGAGATCTTCAAGAACGGCCTGATCGAGACCGACCGGATGCGTACTGCGCAGGAGCAGACCCGCGAGCGCAGCCAGCAGGAACGCCGCGAGACGATGGACGCGCTTGCCAGCCGCTTTGAAAGCGGCGTCGGCAGTGTCGTCGGCGCGGTAGGTTCCGCCGCCGGCGAATTACGCAGCACCGCACAGTCGATGGCTGCGACCGCCGAGGAATCGACGCGGCAGACCGCCGCCGTGGCCGCCGCTTCCGAAGAAGCCACCCAGAGCGCCCAGGCCGTTGCCGCAGCGATCGAGGAACTCAACGCCTCGATCAGCGAGATCTCCCAGCAGGTCAACGAATCTGCCCGCGTCGCCGGCGAGGCCGTCCATCAGGCCAACACCACCAATTCCGAAGTGCAAAGCCTCGCCGAAGCCGCGCAAAAAATCGGCGACGTCGTCAGGCTGATCAGCGAGATCGCGGCCCAGACCAATCTGCTCGCGCTCAACGCCACCATCGAGGCGGCGCGCGCCGGCGAGGCCGGCCGCGGTTTCGCCGTGGTCGCCTCCGAAGTGAAGGCCCTGGCGACGCAGACCTCGAAGGCCACCGAAGAGATCTCGGCGCAGGTCGGCGCGATCCAGAATGCCACCAAGGCCTCGGTCGGCTCGATCCAGGGCATCAGCACGACGATCGGCCGCGTCAGCGAGATCGCGAGCGCGATCGCCGCGGCGGTGGAGGAACAGGGCGCCGCCACGCTGGAGATCGCCCGCAACGTGGCAGACGCCGCGCGCGGCACCGGCGAGGTCTCGCAGAATATTGCGGGGGTCAACGACGCCGCCCGCGAAACCGGCCTCGCCGCCAGCCGCGTGGTGGAATCCGCCGCCGACCTGTCGCGCAATGGCGAAGACCTCAAGACCCAGGTCGATGCCTTCCTTCGCGAAGTGCGGGCGACGTAAGGCGCGAGCCACAAACTCAATGTCGTCCGCGCGAAAGCGGGGAGCCTAGACTCCGCCGGAGTAATTGAAACGGCAGAGAAATGGCTACGGTGCTCGAACTGCTTTTCCAGCGTGTATGGGCCCAGGCTTTCGCGGGGACGACAGCTGAGAGGCCGGCACACCAATACCCACCATTGCGAACAAAGCGGGAATCAGCGAGCGTGATTCGTCACCTCGGATGATCCCTTGCCTGCACCCGCCACCTATCTCGACACCCTGAATCCGGAACAGCGCCGCGCTGTGGAACATGGCGTGCTGTCGCGCCATGCTGCGCCGGCCGGCCCGCTGCTGGTGATCGCCGGGGCTGGCTCCGGCAAGACCAATACGTTGGCGCACCGCGTCGCGCATCTCATCGTCAACGGCGCCGATCCGCGCCGCATCCTGCTGATGACGTTTTCGCGCCGCGCGGCGTCCGAGATGAGCCGCCGCGTCGAACGCATCGCGCGAAAGGTGATGGGGACAAACGCCGGCGTGATGACCGATGCGCTGCACTGGGCCGGCACCTTCCATGGCATCGGCGCGCGCCTCTTGCGCGACTATGCCAAACAGATCGGGCTCGATCCCGCTTTCACAATCCACGACCGCGAGGACGCCGCCGACCAGATGAATCTGGTGCGCCACGAACTCGGTTTCTCGAAGACCGAGGCCCGGTTTCCGACCAAGGGCACATGCCTCGCGATCTATTCGCGCTGCGTCAACGCCGAGGCCGGCCTCGAAGAGGTGCTGGGCGCGAACTATCCATGGTGCGCCGGCTGGGCCGCCGAGCTGCGCGAACTGTTCGCGGCTTACGTCGCCGCCAAGCAGAAACAGAACGTGCTCGATTACGACGACCTGCTTTTGTACTGGGCGCAGACGATGACCGAGCCGTTGCTTGCCGCCGATATCGGCGACCGCTTCGACCATGTCATGGTCGACGAATATCAGGACACCAACCGCCTGCAATCCTCGATCCTGCTGGCGCTGAAGCCCGGCGGACGCGGCCTCACCGTGGTCGGCGACGACGCGCAGTCGATCTATTCGTTTCGCGCCGCCACCGTGCGCAACATCCTGGATTTTCCCGGGCAGTTCTCGCCGGCAGCCGACATCATCACGCTGGACCGCAACTATCGCTCAACGCAGCCGATCCTCGCCGCCGCCAACGGCGTGATCGATCTGGCGCGCGAACGCTTCACCAAGAACCTGTGGACCGACCGCGCCTCCGGCATAAAGCCGCAGCTGGTTGCCATCCGGGACGAAACCGATCAGGCGCGCTGCCTGGTCGAGCGCGTTCTGGATCTCCGGGAAAGCGGCACGCGGCTCAAGGAGCAAGCCGTTCTGTTTCGCACCTCGTCGCACTCCGGGCCGCTGGAAGTGGAATTGACCCGGCGCAACATTCCGTTCGTGAAATTCGGCGGACTGAAATTTCTCGATGCCGCGCACATCAAGGATGTGCTGGCGCTGCTGCGCTTCGTCGAAAACCCGCGCGACCGCGTCGCCGGCTTCCGGCTGATGCAGCTGATGCCCGGCGTGGGACCTGCCTCGGCGCAGCGCGCGCTCGATCACATGGCGGCGGCGGCCGATCCGATCGGCGCGTTGCTGGATGCGCCCGCGCCGAAACGCGCCGGCGACGACTGGCGCGGATTCGTCGAGGTGGTGACCGAACTGCGCGCCGGACGCGCCGGCTGGCCGGCGGAGCTGGAGCTAGCGCGGACATGGTACGAGCCGCATCTCGACCGCATCCATGAAGACGGCATGACGCGCCGCGCCGACCTGATCCAGCTCGAACAGATCGCCTCGGGCTATCCGTCGCGCGAGCGCTTTCTCACCGAGCTGACGCTGGACCCGCCGGACGCTACCAGCGACCAGGCCGGCGTTCCGCTGCTCGACGAGGACTATCTGATCCTGTCGACCATCCATTCCGCCAAGGGTCAGGAGTGGAAGTCGGTCTATGTGCTGAATGTCGTCGATGGCTGCATGCCGTCCGATCTGGGCACCGGCACCTCCGCCGAACTGGAAGAGGAACGCCGCCTTCTCTATGTCGCGATGACGCGCGCCAAGGACGAGCTGCATCTGATGGTGCCGCAGCGCTTCTTCACCCACGGCCAGAATGCCCAGGGCGACCGCCACGTCTACGCGTCGCGCACGCGCTTCATCCCGGACCGGCTGCTGCACCTGTTCGAGCGTACGAGCTGGCCGATGGCGAGTGCCGAGACGGCCTCGCGCGCCGCGACGCAAGGCGTGCGCTTCGACGTCGGCGCACGGATGCGCGGTATGTGGCGGTGATTCTTTCTTCCTTCTCCCCTTGTGGAAGAAGGTGGCGCGGACGAAGTCCGCGACGGATGAGGGGTGTCTAGGCTCGGAGCGCGCGGCTACACCTCACCCGTCTCGACCGCTCCGCGGTCGATCTACCCTCTCCCACAAGGGGAGAGGGAAGAACAACCGGAACTACAAATTCGCCGCGCCAAAAATCTCGTGGTACCAGTCCGCGACCAGCGCCGGATTGATGCGACCATCGACGATGAACACGCCCTGCGCACCGTCAGCGACCCAGCGCTGCAGCGGCGCGAGATCCTGCAGCGTGCGTACCACCACGCCGTCGGCGCCGTAGCCACGCGCAATCGCCGCGAAGTCGGTGACCGGGAATTGCGCCATCGCGCCGGAATAGCCTTCCGGCACGAAGTGATGCACCTCGGCGCTGTAGGCGCTGTCGTTGTAAATGAAGATGCACAGCCGCCGCTTCAGCCGCACCGCGGTTTCCAGCTCGGCGATCGCCATCAGGAAACCACCATCGCCGACGGCGAGCACCGTCAGCCGGTCGGGCTGCACCACGGCCGCGCCGATCGCGCCGGCTAGGCCAAGCCCGATCGACTGGAACGCGATCGGGATGCACCAGCCGCGCATGTCCGGCACCGAGAGATAGCGCGCCACCCAGCCGACGAAATGCCCGCCATCGACCACGACCGTGCGATCCTTCGGCAGGATGTCATCGACCGCCTTGGAGAGCGTGCGCGGATCGATATGGCCGGCATCGCTGGTGTCTTCATAGGCAAAATTGCGGTTACTCCTGGCGATCATGATCGCGGCGACCTCGGGCGTGCGCCAGCCCGGCAGGTCGTCGCCCAGCGCCGCCAGCACGGCAGTTGCAACGGCGGCAGCATCGCCTTCGAGTTCGAGATCGACCGGGCGATGCACGCCGATGCGGCCGCGCTCGACGTCGATCTGCACCAATTGGGCGGCGTCGGAAATCAGCCTGCCCTTCTTGGTGGTCCACATATTCAGCGACATGCCGAACGCCATGAGCATGTCGCTCTGCGCCATCAGCTCGGCCGTGGCCGGCGAGGAAAAGCCGCCGGCGACGCCGAGATTCCAAGGGTGGCCGCTGAACATGCCATGCGCCTGCACCGAGGTCGCCAGCAACGCGCCGGTGCGGTCGGCCAGTTCGGTCAGCAGCGCTTCGGCGTCCGCCACGACGGCGCCGTGGCCGGCGAGGATCAGCGGCTTCTTGGCCGCGCGCAACGTGGCAACGAGTTCATCGAGCCGCTCGGAATTGACCGGCGGCGTCTTTGTGATCGGCGCGTGCTTGCTGCCGAGTTTCGCTGCGACCTTGATCTCCTGCACATCAACCGGCAGGCTGAGCACCACGGGCTTGCGCTCGCGCAGCGCCAGCAACCCCGCCTGCCAGGCATCCTCATAGGCCGTCATCGGATCGGCGATCTGCCGCCAGATGCCGCCGACGGCGTGGACCAGCTCGGCCTGATGGAAGGCGAAAGCCGAGCGCGTATCACCGCGCACGACGTCACCGGCCAGCACCAAGAGCGGTGTGTCGGATTTGGCGGCCTCGCCGATTCCGGTGATGGCATTGGTGAGGCCTGGCCCCGCGGTGACGCTGGCGACCGTGAGGTCGCGCGTCAGGCGCGCCGCGACGTCGGCCATCGACACCGCGCCGCCTTCGTGGCGCGCGGCGATGAACTCGACACCGAGATCGGTGAGGCCGAGCGTGACCTTGAAATTGGCGCCACCGACCAGACCGAAGCAGCGTCTGGCGCCTAGATCGGCGATGGCCCGCGCCACTTCACGCCAGACCGGCGTCAGGGTGGCATCGTCAGCGGGAGATGTCGGGGTCATGGGATCTCTTTGCGCCGGTTGCGATGCCCACGACCATTCAAGGATCGGGCCAACTGCTTTAAGGTTAAAGCATTGGCAGCCAATGGGGCAAGCGCGACTCAGGCGCGGCCGGCGATCACCATCGATTCCAGCCCGTCGGGGCGCTTCGGTGCGGCAGCCTCCTCCAGCGATGCGAGCAGCATCTCGATATCGACATCGGGCAGCGGGCACCAGCCACATGGGCATTGCCCGTCGAGATGCGCCGAGGCGACCTCGCGGTAGGTGCGCCCCAGCGCGGCGGCCATCATATGCATCACCAGCGTCGGCGGCAGCCGCGACGTGTCGAGCACCCGACAGAAATTGGTCATTACCGTCTGGTCGAGATAGGTCTGCGCCGAACGCTCGTCGGTGATGTCGGCGACCTTGGCGGGCTGTGCGCTCATTCGTGTGTCCTTTGCGACCCCACGAATTCCTACGGCCTGCGCCCGCCTCGCTCAATCTCTTTCGGGCTTGTTGTTTTAGAAGCCCTCAATCTCCGTGATTTTGAACCGCTCCAAACACCCGGCTGGCCAGCACGTCGGAGGGCTCGATCGACATGATATCATCCGTGGTGAGCTCGCGGTCGAGATCGGCGACCAGCCGGTTGGCCTGCCGCAGCCGGATACGGTCCAGCGCATTGCGGATCGAGCGCGCATTGGAAAACAGCGGCTGCGTCTTGCGCAAACCTATATAGCGCACGAAGGCGTCAGCGGATTCCAACGTGAACTTGTAGTTCATCTCGCGCAGCATCAGTTCGGCAATCGCAAACAACTCCGTGTCGGAATAGTCCGGAAAGTCGATATGGTGTGCGATGCGCGAGCGGAAGCCGGGATTGCTGGCGAAGAACTTGGCCATGCGGTCGCCGTAGCCGGCCAGGATCACCACCAGGTCCTCGCGCTGGCTTTCCATCACCTGCAGCAGGATCTCGATCGCCTCCTGGCCGTAGTCGCGCTCGTTGTCGGGGCGGTGCAGATAATAGGCCTCGTCGATGAACAGCACGCCGCCCATCGCCTTCTTCAGGATCTCCTTGGTCTTCGGCGCGGTGTGGCCGATATATTGCCCGACCAGTTCGTCGCGCGTCACCGACACCACATGGCCGCGGCGGACGAAACCGAGCTTGTGCAGGATGGCGGCGATGCGTAGCGCCACCGTGGTCTTGCCGGTGCCGGGGTTGCCGGTGAACGACATGTGCAGCGTCGGCACTTCCGCACTCAGATTCATCCGCTTGCGAATCCGCTCGATCAGCAACAGCGAGGCAATCTCGCGGATTCGCGTCTTCACCGGCTTCAGCCCGATCAACTCCCGATCGAGCTGCTCCAGCACGTCGCCGATGCCGACCTCGTTGAACTCGCGGCGCAGGTCGATGCGCTCGACCGACAGCTCAGCGGGTTCAGCAGGCGCCAGCGCGGTCATGACCCACCATAACGCTGGCCCTCGGGAGAATCGACGGCGTAGGACGTGGTCGTGTAGCGGATGTTGCGGCCATCGACCTCGTGACGCTCCAGCCGGAAGCCGGGCTCGTTCTTCGGCCGGTTGACGATGAAGGACAGGCGCACCGACTCCCAGCCGTGGCTGGCGTCGAACGCCGACAGCCGGATGTAGCGGTCGCCATAGACCTTGCGGCATTCGGCGAGCTCCATCATCACGCCGGCGGCATCGCGCAGGTCGAACATCGGCAGCCCCCACATTTCCCAGAAATTGTTCCGCGGGTGCGGGTCGTCGGTGAATTCGAGATTCACCGCCCAACCGTTCTGCAGGCAATACTGCACCTGGCTGGTGATCTGCTCGTCGGTGAGATCGGGCAGGAATGAAAAGCATCCTTGGGTCAGACGCATCATTATTCTCCTTACATGGCCACGCTGGCGGTGGGGACATAGTCGGGCGTATCGGTGGATTCATAGTTGAAGGTGACGTTCTTCCAGACCTCCAGCGCCGATTTCAGCGGCGTACAGGTCAGCGCCGCCTTGGCCAGGATTTCCGGGCCCTCGTGCAGATAGTCGCGGCCCTCATTGCGGGCGAAGATCATCGCCTCCAGCGCGACGCGGTTGGCGGTGGCGCCCGCCTGGATGCCCATCGGATGGCCGATGGTGCCGCCGCCGAACTGCAGCACCACGTCCTCGCCGAGATGGTCGAGCAACTGGTGCATCTGGCCGGCATGGATGCCGCCGGAAGCGACCGGCATCAGCTTGTTCAGGCTAGCCCAGTCCTGCTCGAAGAATACGCCGTGCTCGAGTCGCATCGGGTTGTGGTCCTCGCGGCAAATGTCGTAATAGCCGCGCGTCGTCGCCGGATCACCCTCCAGCTTGCCGACCACGGTGCCGGCATGGATGTGATCGACGCCGGCCAGCCGCATCCATTTGGCGATGACGCGGAACGAGACGCCGTGGCTGCGCTGCCGCGTATAGGTCGAATGCCCGGCGCGGTGCAGATGCAGGATCATGTCGTTCCTGCGCGCCCATTTGGCCATCGACTGGATCGCGGTGTAGCCGATCACCAGATCGATCATGATGATGACGGAGCCGAGCTGTTTTGCGAATTCGGCGCGCTCATACATGTCCTCCATGGTGCCGGCGGTGACGTTGAGATAGGTCCCCTTGATCTCGCCGGAGGCGGCCTGCGCCTTGTTGACGGCCTCCATGCAATACAGGAACCGCTCGCGCCAATGCATGAAGGGCTGCGAGTTGATGTTCTCGTCGTCCTTGGTGAAATCCAGCCCGCCCTTCAGCGCCTCATAGACAACGCGGCCGTAGTTGCGGCCGGACAGACCCAGCTTCGGCTTGACGGTGGCGCCGAGCAGCGGCCGGCCGAACTTGTCCATCCGCTCGCGCTCGACGACGATGCCGGTCGCCGGCCCCTGGAACGTCTTCACATAGGCGACCGGCAGCCGCATGTCCTCGAGCCGCAGCGCCTTTAGCGGCTTGAAGCCGAACACATTGCCGATGATCGACGCCGACAGATTAGCGATCGAGCCGTTCTCGAACAGGTCCAGATCGTAGGCGATATAGGCGAAATACTGACCAGGCGAATTCGGGACGGGATCGACGCGGTAGCATTTGGCGCGATATTTCTCGGCCGCCGTGAGACGATCGGTCCACACCACGGTCCAGGTCGCGGTGGAAGATTCGCCGGCCACCGCGGCGCAGGCCTCGATCGGGTCGACGCCATCCTGCGGCGTGACGCGGAACAGCGAGATGATATCGGTGTCCTTCGGCACGTAATCGGGCTCCCAATAACCCATCTTCTTGTATTCCATGACGCCGGATACGTAGCGATCCTTGCCGCGGACCGTAATCGATGCATGCTCGTTCATGACAGTCTCCAGTGGGTTATGTGCGGTCGGATCGTGAGCGAAATCATTCGGCGGCTTCGGCCATGCCAATCTGCGGATCGAGCGCGCCCGAGCGATAGCGCCGGGCCATTTCGGCCAGCGGGATCACCTTGATCTTGGAGGCGTGGCCGGCGGTACCGAACTGCTCGAAGCGTTCGCGGCACAACTCGCGCATCGCGTCCATGGCCGGCTTGAGGAATTTGCGCGGATCGAACTCGCTCTTGTTCGAGGTTGCGACCTTACGGAACATGGCGGTCATGGCGAGGCGGCAGTCGGTATCGATATTGACCTTGCGCACGCCATGCCGGATGCCGCGCACGATCTCGTCGACCGGCACGCCCCAGGTCGGCTTCATCTCGCCGCCATATTCGTTGAACATGTCCTGCAGCGGCTGCGGCACCGAGGACGAGCCGTGCATTACCAGATGGATGTTCGGCAGCCGGCGGTGGATCTCCTCGACGACATTCATCGCGAGAATCTCGCCATCCGGCTTGCGCGAGAACTTATAGGCGCCGTGCGACGTGCCCATCGCGATCGCCAGCGCATCGACCTTGGTCGCGCGGACGAAGTCGACGGCCTGGTCGGGATCGGTCAGCAGCTGATCATGGCTGACCTTGCCCTCGACGCCGTGACCGTCCTCCTGCTCGCCGCCGCCGTGCTCCAGCGAGCCCAGCACGCCGAGTTCACCCTCGACGGAAGCGCCGATCCAGTGCGCCAGTTCGACGACGCGACGGGTGATATCGACGTTGTAATCGTAATCGGCGGCGGTCTTGGCGTCGGCCTTCAATGACCCATCCATCATCACCGAGGTGAAGCCGTACTTGATCGCGGTGGCGCAGGTAGCTTCCTCATTGCCGTGGTCCTGGTGCATGCACAGCGGAATCTGCGGATACATCTCCTCCAGCGCGTCAATCATCCGCGCCAGCATGATGTCGCCGGCGTAAGATCGCGCGCCGCGCGAGGCCTGGATGATGACCGGCGCGTCCACCGCGGCCGCCGCGTCCATGATGGCGAGGCCCTGCTCCATATTGTTGATGTTGAACGCCGGCACGCCGTAGCCCTGTTCCGCGGCGTGGTCGAGCAATTGTCTCAGCGTGATACGTGCCATGGTCTCCGCTCCCTCATTGACGTTGAGTTCTGCTATTTCGCCCCGCGCTTGCGCTCGATGAGCTGAAGGATCAGCGGCGTCAGGATCAATTGCATCGCCAGGTCGAGCTTGGAGCCATGAATGACGATGGAATTGGCGCGCGACATGAAGCTGTGCGGGATCATCGACAGCAGATAGGGAAAGTCGATGCCGCGCGGCGTCTTGAAGCGGATCACCACCATCGATTCATCCGGCGTGGGAATCCAGCGCGCGATGAACGGGTTCGACGTGTCGACCAGCGGCACGCGCTGGAAGTTGATGTCGGTGTCGGTAAATTGCGGGCAGATGTAATGGATGTAGTCGGGCATCCGGCGCAGGATGGTATCGGTCACGGCCTCGGTGGAATAGCCGCGGTCGCTTCGGTCGCGGTGCAGCTTCTGGATCCATTCGAGATTGATGACGGGGACGACACCGATCTTGAGATCGGCATATTGCGCGACATTGACCTTGTCGGTGACGACGGCGCCGTGCAGGCCCTCATAGAACAGCAGGTCAGATTTTTCCGGCAATTGCTGCCATTCGGTGAAGGTGCCAGGCACGCCGCCATGCCGCGCAGCTTCGATATCATCATGGATGTAATAGCGGGTCCGGCCAGTGCCGGTGGCGCTGTAGTCGCGGAAGGTGGTTTCCAGCTCCTCGAACAGATTGGTTTCGGGACTGAAATGGCTGAAGTGCTTGTTGCCGCGCTCGGATTCTTCCGCCATCCGGGCGCGCATGTCGAGACGGTTATAACGATGGAAGGCATCGCCCTCGATATAGGCCGCCTCGACCTTCTCGCGGCGAAAGATCTGCTCGAAGGTGCGCTTCACCGAGGTGGTGCCCGCGCCTGACGAGCCGGTGATCGAGATGATCGGATGCTTTCGCGACATGAACGCCCCTAGACACGGAAAAGACCTCGTCGCGCGAACAAAGGATTGGCCTTGGTCGCGGCGGCAGGATCCACATGCAGATTTTCGATCCGCCGCACCTTGTTGATCGAACCCATGATCAACGGCACACGCTGGTGGATGGCGTTGGGAGATAGATCGAGGATGCGCTCGCGGCCGGTGGTGGCGGCGCCGCCGGCCTGTTCGACGATCATGGCCATCGGATGCGCCTCGTAGAGCAGCCGCAGCCGGCCCTCGCCATAGCCCTTGCGGGCGTCGGCGGGATACAGGAACACGCCGCCGCGGATCAGGATGCGATAGGCCTCCGCCACCAGCGATGCGATCCAGCGCATATTGAAGTTCTTGCTGCGGGGACCGTCCTCACCGGCCATGCACTCATCGACGAAATCGCGCACCGGCTGTTCCCAATGGCGATAGTTCGACGCGTTGATGGCGTATTCCGCGGTATCCGCCGGGATCCGGACCTGGCGGCGGATGAGCTTGTAGCCGCGCTCGGCGCGGTCGAGCGTGAAGATGTCGACGCCCTCGCCGAGCGTCAGCACCATTGAGGTCTGCGGGCCATAGACGATGAAGCCGGCCGCGATCTGCGCCGTGCCGGGGCCGGTGAACGGCGTCTCGCCGGCTTGGTGCGGCATGATCGAGAAGATCGTGCCCACCGTCATGTTGGTCTCGATATTGGACGAGCCATCGAGCGGATCGTAGGCGATCGAGATCGGCGCCGAGGCGTCGCCATCCTCATGCGTCTCGGCTTCCTCGGAGGCCAGCGCCGCAAAGGGCACCGATTGCAAGGCGTGCCGGATGATCTGGTCGGCGCGAACGTCGAGGTCCTTCTGCACATCGCCGTCGGCATTCTCGCCGCCGTGCGCCGCGCCGGTGATGCCGGCCAGCGCGCCGCGGCCGATCAGGTCGGAGATCTCGATCGAGGCCGTCGCAAACGCGTCCACCGCCGCGGCTACCGCCAGCCGCACGGGATCCTGCCCCGCGAAAGATTTGGTATGCTGAAACAGCGTCAGATGGTCGGTCATGGTCGTCTCCCAGGAAATGCTCCGCCCCTTCTGGCACGAGGCGTTGTGGCATTGACCCGCCCGAAGGCGACCACTCCTGTTGCCCACAGATATTGACGCACGGTGGTAAATAAGGGAAATTTCATTATCTACGACATGATGAAAGTTTTTGTTATATGCCCAAACGCTTTCGCGACGTCTCGATCCGGCAGCTACGGGCGCTCGCGGCGCTGGCCGCGAACGGCAGCATCACCGCCGCCGCGAGCAAGCTGAACCTCACCCAGCCGGCGGTGACGCTGCAGCTGCGCAATCTGCAGGCTCTGGCCGAGCTGCCGCTGATCCAGCGCAGCGGCGACGGCATGCTGCTGACCGACGCCGGGCGCGAAGTGCTGGCGCTGACCGAACGCATCGAGGCGGCGATGGCGGCCTGCGCCACGGCGCTGGAAATGATGGCGGGCAAGACCGCCGGACGGATCTCGATCGGCGCGGTGTCGACCGCGAAATACTTCGTGCCGTTCGCCATCTCGGGGTTTTCCAAACTGTATCCCGACATCGAGGTGCGCCTGACGATCGGCAACCGGAAGGACATCGGCGCGGCGCTGCTCGGCTACGATCTCGACTTCGCCATCATGGGACGGCCGCCGGTCGATATCGAGATGGACGTCCGCCTGATCGGCGACCACCCGCATGTCATCATCGCGCCAACCGGGCATCGCCTGGCGCGAAAGC
The DNA here is from genome assembly GCF_007018645.1 of Tardiphaga sp. vice154. NCBI lineage: Bacteria > Pseudomonadati > Pseudomonadota > Alphaproteobacteria > Hyphomicrobiales > Nitrobacteraceae > Tardiphaga > Tardiphaga sp. vice154. The sequence goes on along the minus strand of NZ_CP041399.1, from coordinate 1,411,256 downwards.
CGCATCTGGCGCTGAGCGATCTCGCCGGCGAGACGTTTCTCACCCGCGAGCCCGGCTCCGGCACGCGCGGGTTGATGGAGCAATTGTTCGGCGCCGCCGGCATACGGCCGCTGATCGGCATGACGATGAGCAGCAACGAGACCATCAAGCAGGCGGTGATCGCCGGGCTCGGCATCGCCTTCATCTCGGCGCATACGGTGGCGACCGAGCTCGACGAGCGGCGGCTTACGATGCTCGACGTGGTCGGGCTGCCGATCATCAGGCAATGGTTCGTGGTCTCGCGCCAGGACAAGGTGCTGCTGCCGCCGGCGCAGGCGATGCGACAGTTTCTCGGCGAGCGCGGCGCGGAGTTCCTGCCGCATACGCGACGGCGGCGATTGACGCGACCGTCAAAGCAGGATTGATCAATTGATCGTCTGACGTCAGGCTATGGCCTGTCGGATATCAAGGATGCGCCATGACCGACCAGCCCAGCGAAGCCGCCCCCGAAAGCGTGGTCAACGCGCTTTACTTCGGCACCAAGACCCTGCACGTCGAAGCCGAACGATCCGGCGTCATCAGCGACCTGCTGCGCGGCGAGGCGAGCCGCGACGGCTACATCCTGCTGCATCGCATTCTGCTGACGGCCTATCAGGCACTGGAGCGCGGACTCGAACACCACCGCGCGACGCCGAGCCTGAAGGCACTCGCGCAGTACCGGCTGGAGCGCTCGGCTGCCTTGGAGGCCGACCTGGTGGCGCTGTGCGGCGGCAGCTTTGCCGGCATTCCAATATTGCCGGAAGGCGAACGCTACGCGCAGCGCATCGACGCCTGCGCCGACGGCGACGGCGCGCGGCTGATCGCGCACGCCTATACGCGCTACCTTGGCGACCTCAATGGCGGCCAGATCCTGAAGCGCCTGCTGATGAAAAAGCCGGGACTGCGAGCGGCGGAGTTATCGTTCTACGATTTCCCGGACGCGCCCGATCTGACGGCGCTGAAGACCGAGTATCGCAACGCCCTCGACCAGGCCGGCACGCTGGTCGCCGATCCGCAGGCAGTGATCGACGAAGGCAGGCTCGCGTTCCAGCTCAATATCGAACTGTCCTGGGCGGTGCAGAACGCTTTGCTGCCGGAAGCGGCGAAATAGCAAAGCCCGCCGAAGATTTTTGATACTTCGACCAGAATTCGAAGGTCGCAGCTCGATCGTCCCCTCTCCCACAAGCAGCGCAGCTGCGTCCGGGGGGAGAGGGGAAAAGAACGGCGCCTCAGCCGAATGGCGGGTTGAGGCGGACGATCGTGAAATTCAGGAACGCGGCGAACGAGACCCATAAGAGATAGGGCAGCAGGCACAGGCTCGCCGTCTTCGACAGCCGCCAGAACACCACCATCGGCAGCGCGATCGCCAGCCACAGGAAGCCGACTTCGGCCAGCGCCCAGTCCGGCCGCTTCAGCGCGAAGAACAGCGCACTCCACAGCAGGTTAAAGCCGGCATTGACAGCAAACAGGCCGATGATCCAGGCGTGCTGCGCTCTGTCCGTCGTGGCGCGCCAGACCGATACTGCGGAGACGACGGCGAGCGCAAAAATCGTCGTCCACGCCGGGCCGAACACCCAGTTCGGCGGCTGCCAGGACGGTTTAGTCAGGCCGCGATACCATGGGCCGATGTCCGTGAGCAAGCCGCCGATCGTGATGACGGCAAACGCGGCCAGGGTGGCGACCAGCAGCGGCTTCCACACGGGCCCGCGGGCAGCGGCGCGCAACTCCGTCATGCCCAACTCACCAGCGGCGGCATCGAACTCAGGATGGTCTCGATATTGCCGCCAGTCTGCAGGCCGAACACGGTGCCCTTGTCGTATAAGAGGTTGAACTCGACATACAGTCCGCGCAGCGCCAGTTGCTGCGCGCGCTCAGCGTCGGTCCACGGCTCCATCATGCGGGCGCGCACGAGCTTCGGATAGATATCGAGAAACGCCGAACCGACATCGCGGGTAAAGGCAAAGTCGTTGTCGAAATTTCCGCTGTTGAGGTGGTCGTAGAAAATGCCGCCGACGCCGCGGGCCGTGCCGCGATGCGGCAGGAAGAAGTAGGTGTCGGCCCAGGCCTTGAACTTCTCATAATAGGCGGGATCGTGGGCGTCGCAGGCTTTACGCATGGCCGCATGAAAGGCGATGGTGTCCGGCGCCTCGGCGGTGCGCTGCTCAGGCAGCATCGGCGTCAGGTCGGCGCCGCCGCCGAACCAGCCCTGCGAGGTCGACAGAAACCGCGTGTTCATGTGCACGGTAGGCACGCGCGGGCTGCGCGGATGCATGATCAGGCTGATACTGGTCGAGACATACTCGAGCTCGACGCCGTCGCCGGGCATCACCTTGGCCATTTCAGGGGTCAGCCGGCCATTGGCGGATGACGTATGGATGCCGATCTTCTCGAACAGCCGGCCGCCGCTCAGGAAGCCGCCGGTGCCGCCGCCGCTCCCGGTCGCCCGCGTCCAGGGCTTGTAGGTGAAGGTGGCGGGTTGGCCGGGGAACACCTCGCCGGGCGCCTCCCGCTCCAGCGCCTCGACCTCGGCGCAGATCTGGTCGCGCAGCGACTCGAACCAGACTTTGGCTTGAGCGCGCTGTGGCTCGGCGGGATGGCTGGGATCGGGAGTCATCTGGTCCATGCGGTGTTGTTACGTCAATGAACGCGACTTTTCCAGCGTCGGCGCGTTGGGTTATCGTAACGACCCTTGCCGCGTTGCAGTATGTACTTGCCGCGCCAACAGCCGTATCAGAAAATCATCCTTCGCGCCGTCGCCAACCCGGAAACCGCCGCCTTGACCCAGTCCCCGACCGCCAAACCGTTCCTCGACGTGCTCCATGGCCACCGCCAGACCGTGCCCCCGCTATGGATGATGCGGCAGGCCGGGCGCTATCTGCCGGAATATCGCGAAGTCCGCGCCCAGGCCGGCGGCTTTCTCGACCTCTGCTTCAATCCCGATTTTGCCGCCGAAGTGACGCTACAGCCGATCCGGCGGTTCGGCTTCGACGCCGCGATCATTTTCTCTGACATCCTGGTGATCCCCTACGCGCTCGGCCGCTCGGTGCGCTTCGAAGTCGGCGAGGGCCCCAGGCTCGATCCTCTGGACACGCCGGAACTGGTGGCAACGCTGAACCCGCAGGCCGACTTCGGAAAGCTCGAGCCGGTCTACGAGGCGCTGCGCCGGGTTCGCGCCGCGCTCGACCCGAAAATCACGCTGATCGGCTTCTGCGGCGCGCCGTGGACGGTGGCGACCTACATGGTGGCGGGCAAGGGCACGCCGGACCAGGGCCCGGCGCGGATGATGGCGTACCGTCATCCCGACGCCTTCGCGAAAATTATCGACGCGATCGTCGAGAACTCGATCACCTATCTGCTCAGCCAGCTCGCCGCCGGCGCCGACGTGCTGCAGATCTTCGACACCTGGGCGGGCATCCTGCCGGCGCGCGAATTCCAGCGCTGGTCGGTGGAGCCGACCAGGCGCATCGTCGAGGGCGTGCGCGCCAAAGTGCCGGGCGCGAAGATCATCGGCTTTCCACGCGGCGCCGGCGCGATGCTGCCGGGCTATGTCGAGGCGACCGGCGTCGATGCCGTCAGCATCGACTGGGCGGCGGAGCCCGCGTTCATCCGCGAGCATGTGCAGAGCAAGGTGGCGGTGCAGGGCAATCTCGATCCGCTGGTGCTGATCGCCGGCGGCGACGCGCTCGATCGCGCGATCGACGACGTGCTGGCGAATTACGCCGGCGGGCGGTTCATCTTCAACCTCGGCCACGGCATCCAGCCCGAAACGCCGGTGGCGCATGTCGAACAGATGGTGAAACGGGTGCGGGCTTTTCGAGGGTAGTTGTTTTGCACCGGCCATGCGCCCCCTCGCCCCCTAGCGAAGCTTCGCTTCGCTAGGGGGCGAGGTAAGAGCGCATCTACTTTGCCGCCTGCTTGCCATCGATGAAGCTGACCTCGACGCCCTTCTTCACGGACGCGGCCAGCCGCGCCACGTCCCAGTTGGTCAGTCGCACGCAGCCATGCGAGTCGCTCTTGCTGACGCGCGAGGGATCCGACGTTCCATGGATGCCGTAGCTCTTCTCCGACAGTCCGATCCAGGTGCTTCCGACCGGATTGTTCGGGCCGCCCTGGATACGGAAAGGCTTGGTCGATTTCACGCCCTTGAACTTGTATTTCGGATCGTAGCGATAGGTCGGATTGGCATCGATCGAGACTATCTTGAGCACGCCGGACGGCGTCGGCTTTTCCTCGCTGCCGACGGACGCCGGATAGAACGCGACCAGTGCATTGTCCTTGTCGAAGGCCTTCACGGTCTGGCGCGTCTTGTCTACCTCGATGCGCGAGACCATGAACGGTGCACTCGCGCCGGGATTGACGATGACGATGCTGTCGCCGGCCCGATCGAATTTCTGCTTCGGATTGAGTTCGGTCAGCAGGTCCTGGCTCATGTGAAACCGCTCGCCCAGCGCCTCCCTGGCGCTGGTGTAACCCAGCGACTTCAAGCCCTTCATGTCTTCCATCTTGACCGGCAGCTTATCGAGGAACGGCCCCTTCACGTCCTGCTCGGTGAGGACATAGTCCGTCGTGACGGGATCGCTCGCCTGCGCCTGCAGCTTTGTCCAGATTTCCGGCGTCAGCGCCTTGCCCGACGGCAGGCTGTTGGCTTCGGCGAAGGCCTGTAGAGATTTTTCGACATTGTCGCCGAAATGACCGTCGATCTCGCCCGGCGAGAAATGCGCGCGGTCGAGCAGTACCTGCACCTTGACGGCGAGCGCGGTAGGCCTGTCCCCGGCGGGAATCTTGCCGGTAAAAGCCGCAGCGTTGATCGTATCCGGGCTAAGTCCTGCAGCGAACAGCGGGCCGCTCGCCAGTAGCGTCAATCCGAAAGCCGCAATCAATCGTCGCATCTGTTTGCCCTGGGTATATCGACGCGCGGTTGGGGCGCGTGGGACAAGACCGCGAAGCGATGGGAGTTCCATCGCCGCTTCAATCGGCCGTCGTGACAGCCCATTCGATAGCTGTTAGTAGCCTTTGTTCTTCCCCCGTCCTCGTGACCATCGGACTTTCCGCTGCCCCGCACCCGTTCGCCAGACCGCCTGCTGCGCGCGCTGCTCACCTTCGAGCCGCCCGTAGCGGCACGCTACGCGCTGGCAACACTGGCCGTCGCCGTCGCCACCCTGATCCGCGCAGCCCTGCCGGTCACGGGGGTGCCTTACCTGCCGTTTTTTCCGCTGCTGATGGCGACCGGCTTCGTGCTCGGCTTCGGCCCGGGGCTGTACGCGACATTGCTATCGGCGGCGATGGCGACCTGGCTGTTCGCCGGGGCGGGCAACGACATCGGCGACGGCGACATCTGGTTTGGCGGCGTGCTGTACGCGCTGGTCGGCGCCTTCATGGTGGCGGTCTGCGCGGCCCTGCGCACCGCGCTGCGCAACCGCGACGCCGACATCGCGGCGTTGGTCGAAACCGAAGACCGGCTGGCGCAGAGCGAGGAGCGCCTGACGGCGGCGCTCGGCGCGGCCGGGATGATCGGCGTGTGGGACTGGGACCTGAAGGGCGATGTGGTGCACTCCGATGCCAATTTCGCCCGCATCTACCATGTCGATCCGCAGCTGGCCGAGGCCGGCGCGCCCATCTCCACCTTCGTCGGCAGCTTTCATCCCGACGACGTGCCAGTGTTCCAGGCCACGCTGAAACGGGCCATGGACGGCGCCGATGATTTCGCCTGCGAATACCGCATCCGGCAGCCGGACGGATCGATCCGCTGGATCCTGGCCCGCGGCCGGGTGATCCGCGATCGTGCCGGCCAGCCCGCACGGTTGCCGGGGGCTGCGATCGACATCACGGATCGCAAGGCTGCCGACATCCGCCAGCAGGCCCGGGTCGCGCTCGACGACCGGCTGCGCGATCTCGACGACATCGCCGAGATGTCGTTCGCCGCCGCCGAAATCCTTGGCACCACACTGCAGGTCAGTCGCGCCGGCTACGGCACCATCGATCCCCGCAACGAGACCATCCACATCGAACGCGACTGGAACGCGCCGGGCATCAAGAGCCTCGCCGGCGTGCTGCATTTCCGCGACTACGGCTCTTACATCGACAATTTGAGGCGCGGCGAAACCGTAGCGATCGGAAACGTGTATGACGACCCGCGCACCGCGGCGGGCGGCGACGCCCTGAAGGCGATCAGCGCGCAGTCCTTCGTCAACATGCCGGTGACCGAACAAGGCGGCTTCGTGGCGTTGTTCTATCTCAATCACGCCGAACCGCGCCCCTGGAGCGCCGACGAACTCGAACTGATGCGCGACTTCGCCGAGCGCACCCGTACCGCAATCGAGCGTCGCCGCGCCGAACAGGATTTGCGCACGCTGGCGTCGTCGCTGGAACTGCAGGTCGAGGCACGCACGGCCGAACTGCGCGAGAGCGAGGCCAGCCTGCGGCAATCGCAGAAGATGGAAGCGGTCGGCCAGCTCACCGGCGGCGTCGCGCATGATTTCAACAATTTGCTGCAGGTGATTTCCGGCAATCTGCAACTGCTCGGCCGCGACATCGCGGACAATGCCAAGGCGCAGCGCCGCGTCGACAACGCCAGCGCCGCGGTCGCGCGCGGCGCCAAGCTGGCCAGCCAATTGCTGGCGTTCGGCCGCCGGCAGGCGCTGGAGCCGAAAGTGATCAATATCGGCCGGCTCGTCACCGGCATGGACGAGCTGCTGCGGCGCTCGCTTGGCGAGGCCGTGGAGATCGAGCCGGTGGTTTCCGGCGGGCTGTGGAATACGCTGATCGATCCGACCCAGGTCGAAAACGCGCTGCTCAACCTGGCGATCAACGCGCGCGACGCCATGCGCGACACCGGCAAGCTGACTATCGAGGTCGGCAACGCACATCTCGACGACACCTATGCGCGCACCCACGACGACGTGGCCCCCGGGCAATATGTGGTGCTGGCGGTGACCGACACCGGCACCGGCATGCCGCCGGAAGTGCTGGCGCGGGTGTTCGAGCCGTTCTTCTCCACCAAGCCGGAAGGCCATGGCACCGGGCTGGGGCTCTCGATGGTCTACGGCTTCGTCAAGCAGTCGAAGGGCCACGTCAAGATCTACAGCGAGGTCGGCCAGGGCACCACGATCAAGCTGTACCTGCCGCGCGCCGACCGCAGCGAGGACGTCATCGCGCCGGCCGAAAACACGCCGATCGTGGGCGGCACCGAGACCATCCGCCGAGGACGATGCCGGCGTACGCGCGGTCGCGGTCGATCTGCTCACCGAGCTCGGCTACCGCGTGCTGACCGCGCATGATGCGGCGAGCGCGCTGGCTATCGTCGAGAGCGGCGTGGCGATCGACCTGTTGTTCACCGACGTGGTGATGCCCGGTCCGCTCAAGAGCCCGGAGCTGGCGCGCCGCGCGCGCGAGCTATTGCCGAAGCTCGTGGTGCTGTTCACCTCTGGCTACACCGAGAATGCCATCGTCCACGGCGGTCGCCTCGACGCCGGCGTGGAGCTGCTGCCGAAGCCCTATACGCGGGAATCGCTGGCACACAAGATCCGGCGGGTGCTGGAGAAGGTGTAGGCCTGCGCGGACAAGCGTCTCGCTCTTTCTTCCTTCTCCCCTTGTGGGAGAAGGTGGCGCGGACGAAGTCCGCGACGGATGAGGGGTAGCCATGAAGCTCGGTGTCTTTGGCTACCCCTCACCCGTCTCGAATGCGCTGCGGGCATTCGATCCACCCTCTCCCACAAGGGGAGAGGGAAGGAAGCAAGAGCGCCCGCGTCTTTTCAATAAATCACCGGCTCTTTCACCTTGCCGCCGAACGCCGTTTCGAGAAAATCGAAGTCGCAACCGTCATTGGCCTGCTGGATGTGTTTGGTGAACATCCAGCCATAGCCGCGCTCATAGTGCCGCTGCGGAGCAGTCCAGGCCGCGCGGCGCCTGGCCATTTCTTCATCCGAAACTTCCAAATGGATAATGCGGGCATCGACATCCAGCGAGATGATGTCACCATTCTCGACCAGCGCAAGCGGGCCGCCGATCCAGGATTCCGGCGCGACGTGCAGGATGCAGGCGCCGTAGCTCGTACCGCTCATCCGCGCATCCGACAGTCGCACCATGTCACGGACACCCTGCTTCACCAGTCTGGTCGGGATCGGCAGCATGCCCCATTCCGGCATGCCCGGCCCGCCTTGCGGCCCGGCATTGCGCAGGATCAGCACGTGGTCGGCCGTGACGTCGAGATTCTCGTCATCGACGGCTTTTTTCAACGAGGGATAATCATCGAACACCAGGGCCGGGCCGGAGTGCTTGAGGAAGCGCGGCTCGCAGGCCGAGGGTTTGATGACGCAGCCGTCCGGCGCCAGATTGCCCTTCAGTACCGCCAATGCGCCCTCGGCGTAGATCGGATTCTCGATCGTGCGGATGATGTCGTCATTGTGGACCTGGGCGTCGGCGATGTTCTCGCCGATCGTCTTGCCGGTTACCGTCAGCGCGTCGAGATGCAGATGATCCCTGATGCGGCTCATCAGTGCCGGCAGCCCGCCGGCGTAATAGAAATCCTCCATAAGGTACGTATCACCGCTCGGCCTGACATTGGCGATGACAGGCACCTTGCGGCTCGCGGTCTCGAAATCATCGAGCCCGATGTCGTGGCCTGCACGGCGCGCCTGCGCGATCAGATGGATGATCGCATTGGTCGAGCAGCCCATCGCCATCGCCACCACGATGGCGTTCTCGAAGGCGTGGCGGGTCTGGATTTTCGCAGGGGTCAGGTCCTCCCACACCATTTCGACGATGCGGCGGCCGCATTCACTGGCCATGCGGATGTGGCCGGAATCGGCGGCGGGAATCGACGACGCGCCGGGCAGCGACATGCCGATCGATTCCGCGATCGCGGTCATAGTGCTCGCGGTGCCCATGGTCATGCAGGTGCCATAGCTGCGCGCGATGCCGCCTTCGACCTCGACCCATTCCTTGTCGGAGATCTTGCCGGCGCGGCGTTCGTCCCAGTATTTCCAGGCGTCCGAGCCGGAGCCGAGCGTCTTGCCCTTCCAGTTGCCGCGCAGCATGGGACCGGCCGGCAGATAGATCGCGGGATAGCCGGCGCTGGTCGCGCCAAGCAGCAGGCCCGGCGTAGTCTTGTCGCAGCCGCCCATCAGCACGACGCCATCGACGGGGTGGCCGCGCAGCAATTCCTCGGCGTCCATCGCCAGCATGTTGCGATAGAGCATGGTGGTCGGCTTCAGGAAGGATTCCGACAGCGACAGCGCCGGCAGCTCCATCGGAAAGCCGCCAGCCATCAGGATGCCGCGCTTGACGTCCTCGACGCGGGTCTTGAAGTGCATGTGGCAGGGCTGCGCATCCGACCAGGTGTTGAGGATGGCGATGACCGGCCGGCCCTTCCACTCCTCCGGCGCATAGCCCTGCTGCATCGCCCGCGAGCGGTGCCCGAAGGCGCGCAGATCATCGGGCGCAAACCAGCGCGCGCTGCGCAACTGATCCGGGTTCTTCTTCGTCCTGGTCATTCCTGGTCCCTGATTTTTCGATTCGTTGGGCGAAGTTTGATCGCATCGCGGCCACGGTGTCGCGATCTTTTCGGCCGAGGCGGCGGACGTGTTGCCACATCGCGACGCTGTGGAATACGCTGCCATCGATCGCAGGTGGCATGGCTGGATCGACGGATGGTCAATGGGCGAGGCATAACGGCTCGGGACGGATGCGGGGGGGACCAACAGGCAGCGCTCCTCGCCATCGCCATGATGCTCTTCGCGTCGATGGCGCTGAGCGCGCCTGCCTTCGGCAAGGCCAGTGACGACGACGATGACGACCCGTCGAATTCGGAGACCGTTCCCAATCTGTATCTCGACCTGATGACAACCTACGGCACCCTGCCGGCCGGGGCGATCGGCATCGGCTTCCAGAATTTCAGCGCCCTGCCGACGCTGTCTTCACCCGCCAGCCAGTCGGTCACCGTCAACGCCCCGATCACCCTCGACCTCACCGACCGCATTTCGGTCTATGGCGGCGTCAGCTCCACGACGTCGCGCACCGATGCGACGTCATGGAGTTCGCTCATTGCCACCGCCTGGAATGTCGGCCTGCAGGCCGACGTGATCCAGCAGAACGGCGGTACGTTGCCGACCATCACCGTGCAGGCCACGCTGTCGCGCTCGATCCAGGCCAGCGTATTGGCGACCACGACCCTCACCACCATTCTCGAGGCCGACTATGCGCTCGACCCCGACGCCACCACCGGGCTGCTGGCCGGCAGGCGCTATGTGAACGTCGCCGTCGATACCGATCTCGCCAGCGTGAAACCCTCGATCATCGGCTATCTCGGCGGCTACTATCAGTGGCCGAGCAACTGGAAGCTGTCCGGCCGGTTCGGCGTGCAATCCTTCGGCGGCGCGCAGCTCGTGAACCGGAGCCCGGTCGCGCCGTTCACCCAGCCCATCATCCGCCTCGATCTCGAGCGCATGGACGACGACGACAACCGGCTGTTCGGACTTACCTTCGAAGTCGCCTGGGTGCCGAAGCCGGCCTATCAACTGACGATGCGCACCCCGCTCTATGCCATCAAGAACTGACCGATAGCTGCCAACGGCCGTCAACGAGCAGTGAGATCCGGCGAACATCTGCCCAGCCCTCGTTCGCTCAGCCAGTCAGACGCGGGAACAACTTCAGCGCATTGCCGCGCTCGATCGCCGCGATCTGTTCGTCGGAAAACACGCCCGCCTGCCGCAGACCTTCGACGTGATCGAGGCTCTTGCGGTATGGAAAGTCTGTCCCGAACAGGATCTGCGATGCCGGGATGATCGCCGCCAGGGCCGACAGCGATCCCTTATTGGAGACCTGCGCGGTGTCGTAATAGAAGCGCTTCAGCTCGGCCAGTGTCCCGTCGGGCACGGTGTCCTTTGCCTTCGGGTCCAGCATCGGGTTGCGCACGAAGCGTTCGATCAGGAACGGCATGGTACCGCCCGCATGAGAAAAGATCCATTTGATATCGGGGAAGCGCCGCGCGTTGCCGCTGAACAGAATGTCCGCGATGGTCCGCGTGGTGTCGGTGCCGAACTCGATCATCACCGGCTGTTGCGTCGGCACCAGGTTCACACAGCAGTTCGCCGCCGTGGGATGGGTGTAGACGACGGCCTTGCGGCGATTGAACTCTTCCATCACCGGGATGAACGAGGGATCGCCGAGCCACTTGTCACCGTAGCTCGTCATCAGGCCGATGCCGTCGGCCTTCAGGACATCCAGCGCATAGGCGATCTCCCGCAGCGCACCCTCGGTGTCCAGAAGTGGCACCATGGCGAAGCTGCCGAACCGGCCGGGATGATCCGCCATCAGCTTGGCCGCGTATTCGTTGGATTCGCGCGCAAGCGTGCGGGCTTGCGCCTGCGGGATCGGATTGAGCGCCGGCGTCGTCACGGAGAGCATGGAGACGGCAACGCCGGCCTTGTCCATGTCCTCGATGGACTTCGCCGGCGTCCAGTTCTTCATCAGCGGATCGCCGAACTTCGCCGCATTCGACGCGGTGATGTAGGTCGGCGGTGAGAGATGGTGATGAACGTCGATGCGAAACGACGCGCCATCGGCCGCTGCCTGAGCGCGCCTGGCGACCCCGGTCGTCGCCAGTGCCGCCGCGCCAGCCAGCCCGAGCATGAAGCCACGCCGGCTCGGCGTGGTGCATGAGAATACCTTGAAGCCGCTATGACACGCGCACGCGCCAAGCCCTTTTGCGCCAGCCTTCATCGTCATCTCCCTTGGTAGTCTTTTCATTCTGGTCGTAGTTCAGTCGATGATGGCTACGGCCCTCGTCCATCCTGCCGACGCCTTCTCGATCTTCACCGGGAAGCACGACACCGTAAAGCCGGTGGAAGGCAACTCTTCCAGATTGTGCAGCTTCTCGATGTGGCAGTAGCCGATGTGGCGGCCGGCCTTGTGGCCTTCCCAGATCAGACTGGCGTCGTGGGTCTCGGCATATTTCTTCGCTGTGTAGACGAACGGCGCGTCCCAGCTCCAGCCATCGATGCCGGTGAGGCGCACGCCGCGCTCCAGCAGATACATCGTCGCCTCGTAGCCCATGCCGCAGCCGGAGGTGACGTAGTCCTGCTGGCCGTATTTCACGCCGGCCGAGGTGTTCACCACCACGATCTCCAGCGGGCTCAGCGTATGGCCGATGCGCTTCAGCTCGGCCTCGACGTCGGCCGCGGTGGCGACATAGCCGTCGGGGAAATGCCGGAAGTCGAGCTTGACGCCGGGCTGCAGGCACCATTCCAGCGGCACCTCGTCGATTGTCCAGGAGCGTTCGCCACGGTTCATGGTCGGATGGAAATGATACGGCGCGTCGAGATGCGTGCCGTTATGCGTGGACAGGCTGATCTGCTCGACCGCCCAGCCCTCGCCGTCCGGCAGGTCTTCCTTCTTCAGCCCGTCGAAGAACTGCAGCATGCGCGGCAGGCCCTGCTGGTGATCGATGTACTGGATGGTCGGATGGTTGCCCGGCGGATCGGCGGGCACGTCGTTCTGCAAGGGCACGGAAATATCGATGAGGCGGCGGGCCATGGGGGTTTCCTCAAATGTTTCTATGATTCAGGTTGTCGTTCCGGGGCGGAGCTGGTGCCGAAGGCGACGGGACCGAACCCGGAACCTCGACGTGTGCCTCACTTCGGGATTCCCCGCCACTCCAATTGGAGTGGCTGAGGTTCGCAGTCGGCTGGCGCCGCCCGCGCCCCGGAATGACAGTTTGTGGCGATTAGACCAGACGAGTCTGTGTTAGACGTCCTGCCGAACCACCTTGTTCTTGAGCACGCCGATCTTCTCGACTTCGAGTTCGATCTCGTCATTGTGCTCGAGATACCAGCCAAGCTCGAGGCCGCAGCCATTTCCGACGGTACCGGAGCCGATGAATTCGCCGGGCATCAGGGTCTCGTCCTGCGAGATGTGCGCGATCAGTTCCTCGAACGGAAACAGCATGCCTTCGGTGACGCCGGAGGAGCGCACCTTGCCGTTGACGCGGCATTCCATTTTGAGCTTGTAGGGATCGCCGATCTCGTCGGGCGTGACGATCCACGGGCCCATCACGTTGCCGCCATCGAAGCTCTTGCCCTTGGCGGGGCCGAGCCTTCCTTCCATTTCCAGCCGCTGCGCGTCGCGCGCCGAAAAATCGTTGAAGATGGTGTAGCCGAAGATGTGATCCTTCGCCTTGGCGGCCGTGATGTTGGCGCCCTTGTTCTTGGTGATGATGCCGAATTCGAGCTCGTAATCCATCACCTGGCTGTAACGCGGCCACTTGACGGTGGTGTTGGTGCCGCGCACCGAAAAGCGGTTGGTGATGTAGTAGATCGGCTGGCGGCGATACACTTCCGGCAATTCGCCGAGCGGTTCGGCCTCGATTCGCGCCAGCTCTTCCATGTCGTTCTTGGCGCGGGCCGCCAGTTTCTGCTGGCCGCGCGGCGCCTGCAAGATATGCAGCGGAAACGACATGCCGTCGCGGCACTGTCGTGGCTCAGGCACCGGTGCGAGGATATCGGCGCCGGCCACCGCGACCGACAGCGATTCGTCGTTGCCGTGCTTCTCGAACAGGACGCGCGCCGTATCCAGCGCGCCTTCGCCCGCGTCGATCAGCGACAGCATCGAGGCGAAGGCGGGGTTGCCGCCATTGCGGCCGGCGGCTGTGGCGACGTCGAACAGTTTGCTGTCGTTGGAATGGACCAGCCCGACCTTCTGCTGGCCGCCTGCGCTATATGTCGCGAGTTTCAACGTGATCTCCCTCTTGCTTTTGTTATTTGATAAAATATAGGATCAAAAAAAATATCGATAAACAAGAGGCGATTGCAAAAATCGCATTCAGGGAGGTAAAAATGAAAAAGCTCGCAGGTCTGGCGTTGGCGGCATCGTTGTTCGCAGGTGCAGCACAAGCCCAGAACAAGCTCCAGATCGGCTGCACCGCGACGACCGACTGCGCGTCGGCAATGGTCGCAGTCGATGAGGGCATCTTCAAGAAGCACGGCCTCGACGTCGAAATGACGTTGATCGGCATCAACTCCAACATCCCGGCCGCGATCCTGTCCGGCTCGATCCAGATCGGCGGGCCGACCTCGACCGTATTCCTGCAGGCCGTCGATGGCGGGCTGGATCTCGTCGCGGTGGCCGGCGCCACCGTGATGAACCCGAATTCCAACGCCAATATCACCGCCTTCGTGCGCAACGGCATCACCATCAAGGAGCCGAAGGACTTCGTCGGCAAGAAGGTCGGCGCGCCCGGCCTCGGCGCCTTCCTCCACGTGCTGTTCGTCAAGTGGCTGGTGGAAAAGGGCGTCGATCCGAAGAGCGTGAACTTCGTCGAGGTCACCTTCCCGACCATGGCCGACATCATCAAGTCCGGCGGCGTCGACGTGGTGCTGGCGGCCGAGCCGTTCATCACCCGCATGACCAATGCCGGGCTGGGCACGATCGGCGCGCGCTACGCCGCCGAACTGAATCGCACCGAGCCGATCATCTTCTATGCCGCGTCGCGCGACTGGGCCGAGAAAAACCCGGAAGTCATCCGAAAATTCCGTGCGGCGATCGCGGAAGCGGCGCCGATCGTCAACAACGACCGGGAGAAATCGGCAGCTTCGATCGCCAAGTTCACCAAACAGACGATTGAACTGGTGAAGGCGTCGGCGCCCAACAAGTCCGAGCCGGTGCTGAAAGCCGATCAACTGGCCTGGTGGATCGACATCATGGCCTCGCAGAAGATGCTGCAGAGCAAGGTCGACCTCAACAAAGTCATGCTGAAGTAGGACCGGGATGGCGGACGCAACTCGCAGCGACGTGGACGCGTCCGGCTCGGACACGCTGAGCGAACGCGCCGCCACGCTGCTGCAGCACGACATCATTGCCGGGCGTCTTGCGCCCGGCGCGCGTCTCGGCATCGTCGATCTGGTGCAACGCTATGATATCGGCGCCACGCCGCTGCGCGAGGGCCTGTCTCGGCTGATGTCGCGCGGGCTGATCGTCGGCATCGGCCAGCGCGGTTTTCGCGTCGCCGACATCAGCCGCGAGGATCTCGCCGATATCACGCGGATGCGTACCGTGGTCGAGATGGAGGCGCTGCGGCTGGCGATCCAGAACGGCAACGATGCCTGGGAGGCGGGCATCTTGGGCGCGCTGCACCAGATGCGCCGCCATATCGAGCGGATTGGCGACGCCTTTCGCGAAGGCGCGCCGGATTTCGACCGGCTGCACAAGGGATTCCACACCGCGCTGCTGTCGGCCTGCGGCTCGAGGCGGCTGTTGTCGGCGCATTCCGACCTGTACGACCAGGCCTATCGCTACCGCCGCGTGATGATGCGCGGCTTCGACTCCGGCGCGCAATTCGTCGAGGCGCATCAATTGCTCGCCGATCGCATTCTCGCGCGCGACATCGGCGCATCTCAGGCCGCGCTCGAATCGCATCTGCATTCGACGCTGGCCTATGTCTATCCGCCCGGTCAGGGAGACTAACATAATGAAATCCGCCACAGCGCGCCCGCTCGCCAAGACCGCTGCCGTCGCGCCCGCGAAAGCGCAGATCGCGTTCTCGCATGTCACGCTCGATCTCGGTGGCAAGACCATCATCGAGGACGTCAGCCTCGACGTGAAGCAGGGCGAGTTCCTCTGCATCATCGGGGCGTCGGGCTGCGGCAAGACCACGGCGCTGCGGCTCGCCGCCGGCCTGTATCAGCCGACCTCCGGCGACGTGGTGTTCGACGGCGTCGCCATGCGCGCGCCGCGGCGCGACGTCGCAATCGTGTTCCAGGACTATGGCAAGGCGCTGCTGCCGTGGCGCACCGCCGCCGGCAACGTCTCGCTGGCGCTGGAGACGATCGGCATGCCGGCCGCGCAGCGCCCGGCGCGGATCGACGAACTGCTGAAGAAGGTCGGGCTGCCGAACCACGCCGACAAATATCCGGCAGAGATGTCCGGCGGCATGCAGCAGCGATTGCAGATCGCGCGCTGTCTGGCGCAGGAGCCGAAGGCGCTGTTGATGGACGAGCCGTTCGGCGCGCTCGATGCGATGACCCGGCAGGGGTTGCAGGACGAGGTGCTCGAACTGGTCGCCGCCAGCGGCGCCACCGTGATCTTCGTCACGCATGACCTCGAAGAAGCGATCTACCTCGGCGACCGCGTCATCGGCCTGTTGCCGCATCCCGGCCGCATCGGAATCGAACTCAATATCGACCTGCCCCGCCCGCGCGACCAGCTCACCACGCGCGAGCAGCCGGAATTCCTGCGGCTGCGCCGCGAATTGTTCGACTTCATCAAGGCGTCGGAAGCATGAACAGGGAACGCTGGAAGGCCGCGGCGCTGCCCGTCGCGCTGCTCGTCGGGCTGGAGGTCTGGGCACGCGCGAGCCACATCCAGAGCGACGCGCTGGCGCCGCCCTCAGCGGTGGCCGCGGCTTTGGTAGAGGCCTTTGCCGACGGCTCGATCCTGGGTGCCACGCGCGACACGCTGGCCTCGGCCTTTGCGGGCCTCCTGATCGGCGGTGCCGTGGGCCTGGCGCTTGGCATCGCGCTCGGCATCTTCAAGCCGTTCGACCGCCTGATGGAAGTGACGATCGAATCGCTGCGGCCGATCCCCTCGATTGCGTTGCTGCCGATCGCGCTAATCGCGCTTGGCTTCGGCTACCGCATGGAGATCGTGATCGTCGCCTTTGCCTGCGTATGGCCGATCCTGATCCTGTCGCGCGCCGCGGTGCGCAGCATCGAGCCGCGGCTGATCGAGGTGTCGCGCGCGCTGAAGCTGTCGCCGGGCGACCGGGTGCGCAAGATCATCATCCCGGCGGCACTGCCGCGGATCTTCCTCGCGTTTCGTCTCGCCGCCGGCATCGCGCTGATCGTCGCCGTCACGGTGGAGATCGCGATCAATCCGATCGGGCTCGGCGCCGGCATCATGACCGCGCAGCAGGCGTTGCGGCCGGACCTGATGCTGGCCTATTTGCTGTGGATCGGGCTGATCGGCTACGCGCTGAACACCGGCCTGATGCTCGCGCAGAAACATCTATTCGGGCCGGCGGCCCTCGCCGGAGAACTGCGATGAACGCCACCGTGCTGATGTGGCGCGCCGCCAGCTTTCTGGTCGCCGCGGGCTTCGTGGCGCTGTGGCAACTGGTGGCCGATCTCAAGCTCGTGTCGCCAGTGTTTCTGCCAAGCCCCGATCGCGCCTGGGCCTCGCTGGTGCGCGGCTTCACCTCCGGCGACCTGCTGGCGAAGACGATCGGCACGCTGGAGCACATGGCCTATGGCTGGCTACTGGCGTCCATCGTCGGCATCGCGCTCGGCGCGATGATCGGCTCCTCGAAAGCGATGCGCAGCTATGTCGCGCCGTCGCTGGAATTCCTGCGGCCGCTGCCGGTGTCGGCGATCATTCCGGTGGCGATCGCTCTGTTCGGCCTGACCCAGGGCATGGCGCTGTTCGTGATCGCATTCGGCGCGATCTGGCCGATGCTGCTGGCCACCGTGCACGGCTTCGCCGCGGTCGAGCCCAGACTCTACGAAGTAGCGCGCTCGCTGCACATGTCGCGCCTTGCCGTGATCTTCAAGATCGCGCTGCCTTCGGCCAGCCCCGACATCATCTCGGGGATGCGGCTCAGCCTCACGGTGGCGCTGATCCTGTCGGTGGTCTGCGAGATTCTCGCCGGCCTCGACGGGCTCGGCCATTGGGTGCTGCTGTCGGCGCGCTCGTTCCGGTCGGCGGACCTGTTCGCCGGCGTGATCCTGCTCGGCGTGATCGGCTACGTCACGGCGCTGGCGATGTCGATGGTCGAGCAGCGGCTGCTGAGGTGGCGGACGAGCGGACACTAGGTTGAGCGCCGGCGTCTGTGGTCCCCTCCCCCTTGCGGGGAGGGTCGACCGAACGGACGACGATGCGAGAGCATCGTCGGGAGTGAAGGTCGGGGTGGGGGTGCCACGGGCGACGAAGCCTGTTGCTACCCCACCCGAACGCGCTTCGCGCAGCAACCCTCCCCGCAAGGGGGAGGGAAAGAACCGCGTTCTATTTGCTCAGACCTGCGTCTTACTTGCCGGCAGCAAACACTTTCGCGATCGACCCCTGCGCGTCGTCCTGGATCTGGCGCAGGTGATCCTGGCTGACGAAACTTTCCGCGTAGATCTTGTAGACATCCTCCGTGCCGGACGGCCTTGCCGCGAACCAGCCGTTGTCGGTGGACACCTTGATGCCACCGAACGCCACGCCGTTGCCGGGTGCTTCGGTCAGCGTCGAGGTCACCGCATCTCCGGCCAGTTCCGTCATGGCGATCTGCGCCGGCGACAGCTTCTTCAGCAGGCTCTTCTGTTCTACCGAGGCCGGCGCGTCGATGCGCTCGTAATACGGCACGCCGAACTCCTGCGTGAGTTTCTCGAAACGCTGGCTTGGATCCTCCCTGGTCACTGCGGTGATTTCCGCCGCGAGCAGGCCGAGGATCAGGCCGTCCTTGTCGGTGGTCCATACCGTGCCGTCGCGGCGCAGGAACGATGCGCCCGCGCTCTCCTCGCCGCCGAAGCCGAACGAGCCGTCGCCCAGGCCATCGACGAACCATTTGAAGCCGACCGGCGTCTCCACCAGTCGACGGCCCATCTTCTTCACGACGCGGTCGATGATCGCGCTGGAAACGATGGTCTTGCCGACCGCTGCGTCCGGGCTCCAGTTCGGGCGGTGTTCGAACAGATAGGAGATCGCGGCGGCCAGATAGTGGTTCGGATTCATCAGCCCGCCGGAGCGGGTGACGATGCCGTGGCGGTCGGCGTCGGTGTCGTTGGCGAAGGCGACGTCGAACTCGTCGCGCATCCCGATCAGCCGCGCCATCGCATAGGGCGAGGAGCAGTCCATGCGGATCTTGCCGTCCCAGTCCAGCGTCATGAAGCGGAAGGTGGGATCGACGACGTCGCTGACGATGGTGGCATCGAGTCTGTAGCGATCAATGATCGGCTGCCAGTATTCCACGCCGGCGCCGCCCAGCGGATCGATGCCGATCTTCACGCCGGCGTTGCGGATCGCTTCCATGTCGACGACGTTGCCGAGGTCGGCGACGTAAGGCGTGATGAAGTCGTAAGGCTTGACGAATTCCGACTTGCGGGCGCGTGCATAGGGCATCCGCTTGATGCCGGCGAGATCGTTCTCGAGGAAACCGTTGGCGGCCTTCTCCATAGCGCCGGTGATGTCAGTATCGGCCGGACCGCCGTTCGGCGGATTGTATTTGAAGCCGCCATCCTCCGGCGGATTGTGCGACGGCGTCACCACCACGCCGTCCGCGAGACCCGAGGTCCGGCCCTTGTTCCAGGTGAGGATCGCGTGGCTGATCACCGGCGTCGGCGTGTAGCCGTCGTGCTGGTCGATCATCACATGGACGCCATTGGCGGCGAACACTTCCAGCGCGCTGACCAGCGCCGGCTCGGCCAGCGCATGAGTGTCGATGCCGATGAACAGCGGGCCGTCGATGCCGGCGCTGCGACGATAGTCGCAAATCGCCTGGCTGATGGCGAGGATATGGTTCTCGTTGAATGAGGTGGCGAGGGCCGAGCCGCGGTGCCCCGAGGTGCCGAAGGCGACGCGCTGCGCCGGAATCGCCGGATCGGGCTTGCCGGCGAAATAGGCCGTGACGAGGCGCGGCACATTGACCAGCCAAGCGGGATCAATCGTCTTGCCGGCCAACGGGTCGATATGAGCAGCCACATTATTCTCCTTCGCGAACCACCATCCGCCGGCGTCGAACGGCCGCCAGCCCGGACTTCTTGGCATGTTTCGGGAGAATAATCAGCCAGCCGCCGTAAGGTTCAGCGACGGTCGTCGAGCTTCTCAGTCTGCCGCACGGCCCAGGCGACCGGCACGGCAAAGCCTACGAACAGCAGGACGACGCCGGCGGCAACAAGCATGCTGTCGAGGGGCATTGGCTTCTCCATCGTTGATGGAGAATTTTAGGGCCAGGGTGGGCGAGACCACCTTGAGCTGCATCAAATTCGTCGCTCGCCGGGCGCTACGCCCGCGCGAGCTTGTCCAGCCGCTCGGGGGCGAGCAGGCGGATGCCGTCCGGCACCACGACGATAGCCTTGGCGCGGGCCAGCTTGGTCAGCGTGCGGCTCACGGTCTCGATGGTCAGCCCGAGGTAATCGGCGATATCCTGCCGGCTCATCGGCAGGGGCACGTTGACCGAAACAGGGGCGAGCCGGCTGTACCGGGTCTGCAGATTGAGCAGGAAGGCCGCCACTTTCTCTTCCGCGGTGCGGCGGCCGAGCAGCAGCATCTGGTCATGCGCAAGGCTCAGTTCATGGCTGACGAGTTCGTGCAGCCGGCGCAGCAGATGCGGCTTGGTGTCGAGATAATCGACAAAGGCGCCGCGGGCGAAGCGGCAGACCTTGACGTTAGTGACGGCTTCCGCCGTGACGCCATATCGCTCGACCAGCGCGAGACCGAGGAAATCGCCCGGCAGTGCAAAGCCAACGATCTGACGGCGACCGTCGGGCAGGGATTTGTACAGCCGCACACAGCCTTCGGCCACGTTGTAGACGCTGCAAGCCACCGCGCTCTGGTCGAACAGCATGGATTTGGCGGGAAAGATCTTGGATTGGCTCAGGCATTCGAGCGTCGCAAGTTCGTGTGCCTCCAATACGCCACAAACGCTGAAGGCCCGCATCGTGCATTCTTCACACGCGTTCCTGGCGCGGCCGAGCCTTATATCGTGCGATGAGGCGCCCGGTTCGACACAAGTCATCGGATATCCAGTTCGGTTCAACCTTGTCAGCTCGACACTTGATGTGGATCAAGGATGGCGGTGTTGATCCACATCAACGTCGCGACAATTGTCCACGAACAATCGCTTACCGAGTGAGGCTCAGGCGCCCTCGTCCAGCGCCACCAGTTCGCGCTTCCTGCGGAACGACGGGAGCAACGGGCCGACCAGCAGCACCAGGGCGATCGCCAGGCAGACTGCCGAGATCGGGCGCTCGACGAAGGTCATCAGGTCGCCCTGCGACAGGATCAGCGACTTGCGCAGATTGTTCTCCAGCAAGGGTCCAAGCACGAAGGCCAGCACCAAAGGCGCCGGTTCATAGCCGAACTTGCGCAGGAAGTAGCCGATCACGCCGAAGCCGATCATGACGTAGACGTCGAACACGTTGTTGCTGCTGCAATAGACGCCGATGATGGTGAACAGGATGATCATCGGGAACAGCACGTTGTAGGGCAGCTTCAAGAGCTGCACCCACATGCCGATCAGCGGCAGATTGAGCACCAGCAGCATGGCGTTACCGATATACATGCTGGCGACGATGCCCCAGAACAGACCGGGGTTCTGCGAGATCAGGAGCGGCCCGGGCTGAAGGCCGTGGATCACGAAGGCGCCGAGCAGCAGCGCCATCACCACGTTCGGCGGAATGCCCAGCGTCATCAGCGGAATGAAGGCGCCGCCGGCGGCGGCGTTGTTGGCGGCTTCCGGGCCTGCCACGCCCTCGATGGCTCCGCGACCGAACCGTTCGGGGGTCTTCGACAGCTTCTTCTCCAGCGCATAGGAGGCGAACGACGCCACCACCGCGCCGCCGCCCGGCAGGATGCCGAGGAAGAACCCCAGCAGCGTGCCGCGCCCGATCGGCCCGGCGCTGGCCTTCCAGTCCTCCTTGCTGGGAAGAAGGTGGTTGATCTTCGCATTGATGATGTCGCGCTTGAGCGCCTGCTCGGTGTTGATGAGAACTTCGGCGAGGCCGAACAGGCCCATCACCACCGGCACGAGGCCGATGCCATCGATCAGTTCTAGGCGGCCAAAGGTCAGCCGCGGCTGCGCGGTGATGCCGTCGAGGCCGACCAGACCGAGCACGATGCCGATGCAGGCCATCAACAGCGCCTTGGCCATCGAGCCCTGCGTGAGAAAGGTAAGCACGACCAGGCCCAGCACCATCAGGCTGGCATATTCGGCGGGGCCGAACGCGATCGCCACGGAGGCCAGTTTCGGCGCGACCAGCATCAGGGCGACCAGCGAGAAGGTGCCGGCGATGAACGAGCCCAGCGCCGAGATACCGAGCGCGGGGCCGGCCCTGCCCTGCCGAGCCATCTGATGGCCGTCGAGGCAGGTGACGACCGACGCCGCCTCGCCGGGAATATTGACCAGGATCGAGGTGGTGGAGCCGCCATACATCGAGCCGTAATAGATGCCGGCCATCATGATGATGCCGGATTCCGGCGTGCCCGACAGCGTGATCGGCAGCAATAGCGACATCGCCGAGATCGGCCCGATGCCGGGCAGCACGCCGACCAGCGTGCCGATGAAGACACCGAGGAAGCAGTACAGGATGTTGATCGGCAGCAGGGCAACGCCGAAGCCCTGCATGACATTGGAGATGACTTCCATATTGAATTCCGGTCAGCCGATTTCAAAGATGCCCGAGGGCAACTGGATCAGAAGCGCATGCTTCAGCACCCACCACACGCCGACCGGCGCCAGCACCGCGAGCGGCACCGCCAGCGTCCATCGCACCGGATCAATCGCGCGCAGCAATACGAGCATCAGCGGAATGGTCGAGATCAGGAAGCCTAGCTGGTCGAGCGCGATGGCATAGGCGACCAGGCTGGCGATGATCACGACCGGCCGCGACCAGCGCGTGCCCTCCCAGCGCGAACCGAAGGTCGGCCCGCCCTCGGTGACCGCCGCGATGGTGATCGAGATCGAAAACAGGCACATCAGGATGCCGGTGTAGAACAGCACATAGCCGGAGCCGGGATCGTTGATACTGCCGAGCTTCAGCTTCAGCCCGGAGCGGATCACGAAGAGGCCGAGTGCGAGGCCGATCAGCCCGGTCCAGAATTCGGAATTGTTGAGGCGGAACGGCGGGCGGGTTTTATCAGTCATATCGACGTATTCCATCAGGCTACTGTTTGGCTCTTGCGCGCCACCCCCTCCGCGTAGTCCCCGCGAAAGCGGGGACCCATACACTCCGTCGTATCAGCTCAAGCAAGGTAGCAAGCGCCTGCGTTCGACTTGATAGGACGGAGGCTATGGGTCCCCGCTTTCGCGGGGACGACAGCGGAAAGGCCGCTGTAGATCAATTCGCCTTCTTGCCGAGCCCGATCGTCTCGATCACCTTGCGCTCGGAGGCCGTTACTTCCGCGACGAACTTCTTGTAGTCCTCGGTGTTCTTGTAGTTCGGCACCATGTCGTATTTCGCCAGCGTGGCGATCACCGCGGGGTCCTCGATCGCTTTCTTGAAGGCATCGTGCAGCTTCGCCACAATCTTCGGATCCATGCCCTTGGGTCCGGCGATGCCGAACGGCGAGTCATAGACCATCGGATAGCCGATTTCCTTCAACGTCGGCACGTCCGGGAAATTCGGCGAGCGCTTCTCGGTCCACACCATCAACAGACGCAGCTTGCCGGCATCGACCAGCGGCCGCCAGCCGGTGGAGTCAGCCTGCAGCATGGTATGCTGGCCGAGCACCGCGGCATTGGTCTCCGCGCCGCCCTTGAAGGGCACCTGGGTCAGCTTGATGCCGGCCAGACCGGCGATCTGTTCCATGCCGACATGCAGCGAGGTGCCGGCGCCGGGCGTCGCATAGGTCACCTTGCCGGGATTGGCCTTGGCGAAATCGACGACGTCCTTCCAGGTCTTGAACTGCGAATCCGCATGGGTGGTGACGCCGAAAGTGTAGCCGGTGAGATGAATGATGTAGCTGAAATCCTTGTCGGGATTCCACGACACCTCCTGCATCAGCGGCAGGCGGAACACGGTGATCGGGATCTGCGAGATGGTGTAGCCGTCGGGCTTCGACGCCGCCGCCATCGTTGCAGGGCCGACCGTACCGCCGCCGCCGCCCTTGTTGTCCACGGCGATCGGCTGGCCGAGATGCTTGGAGGCCGCATCGGCAATCGCGCGCATCGAGATGTCGGTGGAGCCGCCCGCCGGCCATGGCACGATCAGGGTGATCGGCTTGGTCGGATAGTCCTGCGCGCCTGCGGCGGCGCCGAACAGCGCGGTGGCGGCGAACACAGCAACGGCGAAGCGATTTCGCAGCAACATCAAAAATCCTCCCTGTGCGGCCATCGGGATCGGATCATTCGATCTCGTCCCGCGGATCAAGTCCGGGCCTGCGTTTAGTCTGCGATCCTGAAGCCGCGAGATCAACGACTATTTTGCGCAGTTGCACAATGCATCGGACGTCTCATGCGACATTAGGTCCGCGAGCGCATCACCTCGTCGACAAACATTCAGCGTGTAAAAATATTCCAGCGCCGGTGTCGGATCACGGCACCTCCGGCCGTCCTAGGAGGGACACTCCAAGAGGAGACGCCAATGCCCCAGATGGTCTTCATCAACCTGCCGGTCACCGACCTGCGCCGCGCCACGGCTTTCTACCAATCGATCGGTGCGACGAAGAACGACATGTTCTGCGACGACACAGCGTCCTGCATGGTGTTTTCCGACACCATCTTCGCGATGCTGCTGACGCATGAGAAATTCAGCCAGTTCACGTCAAAGAAGATCGTCGATGCCAAGAGCGCCTGCGAGGTGATGCTGTGCCTGTCCGCCGACAGCCGCGACGCGGTCGATGCGCTCGTCAACAAGGCTACCAGAGCCGGTGGCGCGGGCGATCCCTGCCCGACGCAGGATTACGGCTTCATGTATGGCCGCAGCTTCGAGGATCCCGACGGTCATATCTGGGAAGTGGCGTGGATGGACCTCGAAGCCGCGGCGAAGTCACAGCCCGCCGCAGCCGACGCCTGATTGGAGGAGAACGCCGATGTCGAAGATTGCCCCCTGCCTGTGGTTTGCCAAGGAGGCCGAGGAAGCCGCCCAGTTCTACGTCTCGCTGTTGCCGGATTCACGGATCGACCGGGTCCAGCGCAGCCCGCTCGACACGCCGCCCGGCAAGGCCGGCGACGTGCTCGTGGTCGCCTTCACGCTCGCGGGACAAAGCTTCATCGGGCTGAATGGCGGCCAGGCGGTGCCCTACAGCAACGCCGTGTCGTTCACCATCAACTGCGACGACCAGGCCGAGGTCGATCGTCTGTGGGAGGCCCTGATCGCCGACGGCGGCAAAGCGGTGCAGTGCGGCTGGCTGAACGATGGTTGGGGCGTACCCTGGCAGATCGTGCCAAAGGGCTTCACCGAAATGCTCGCCGACAGCCATGGCGAGGGCGCCAAGCGGGCGATGACGGCGATGATGGGCATGGTCAAGCTCGACCTGGCGGCGCTGAAAAACGCCTATGACGGCGCCGGGATCGACGCCGGGCGGCCAAGCGCCTGATTTGGCGATCTTTGTTGCCCAAGCGGGGTATGTATCGACAGCGCGGAAATCGCGGGGGACTTGCTTGACATCGAGTCCCCCGCCTCCTTATATGCCGCGCATTCGCCGGGGTTTGTTTCGCCCCCGCGGACCTGTGGCGGGGTAGCTCAGTTGGTTAGAGCACGGGAATCATAATCCTGGGGTCGGTGGTTCGAGTCCACTCCTCGCTACCATATTCGCCTGCACTTTTAAGATTTGTCATATTTCGTACCACGCTTCGTACCACGAATTTCCTTATGGCCATGATCTTGGTCGAGGCGTGGCAACGGCCCGTGAGGTGCTGGAGATGGTGTTGGCCCTGGCGACGGCTACTTCACAGCCGACTGGTCTCGTCAACCTGTCGTCTCTACGTGAAGGCCTGTCGGGTGCAGCGAAAGGCACACAACTGAGGGCTGCCTCGGTGTCACATGCATTGCTTGATCAACGGAGCGCTCACCAGTGGCCCGCATAGTGGCAAGCCGCGGATCGGCCAGTGCTAGGAATTCGGCGCTCATTGCACACCATTGAACAACCGTACGGCTGATGACATTGTCATGACCGGCGTTGGAAATCAGTCCTTTTCCAGCAGCTTCGTCAGAAACGACGCCGTCAGATCCTGACGTTGGCCGATCGCACAGCGGTGTCGAGGTTAGACTCCCTGTTCCCGCGCTACCTGTGGCGCCTGGAACCGCAAGGTGGCGTAGTTGGTTTGCAGCTTGTCGGACATCTCGTAGCAGTTGCGGCCGTCCACGGTGATGCCTCTGGTTCGTCAGCCCGCTATACGTGGCCGGCACCACTGCGCCAGCTTGGCATAAAGGACCTCGCGCTTGAACGGCTTTCCAATGTGATCGTTCATCCCGGCGGCGAGAAACCGCTCCACCTCGGCCGGGATCACGTGCGCGGTCATCGCGACGATCGGAACATTGCCCGCAGGATGATCGACCGCACGAATATGCCGGGTTGCCGTCAGTCCATCCATGCCCGGCATTTGGATGTCCATCAGAACGAGATTGTAATGTTTGGACTGTATCGCAGCGACCGCCGCGCTCCCGTCCGCCGCAACGTCGACCGAATAACCGGCAGCCTCAATCATCGCCTGAGCAATCTCGCGGTTCATCTCAATATCCTCCACCAGCAGGACGTGCATATCTGCGCTCGCCGATCTGACGTCCGGCGCCTTAGGGGTAAGCGGATGGGGAAAAGCCACCTCGAGTGTCAGAGCAAACGAAAAAACCGAGCCCTTGCCTACGGAGCTTTCGCAGGAGATCTCGCCCCCCATCAGTTCCACAAGCTGCTTGGAAATGGCAAGCCCAAGCCCAGTCCCGCCGAAACGACGCCGAACCGAACTGTCGATCTGCGAAAAACGTTCAAACAACCCGGCGCGCTTGTCCTGCGGAATTCCTATTCCTGAATCGGAAATTTCGAAACGCACAGTCTGGAAACCATTTGCATCCGCCAGCCGGGCGACCAAGATGCTGATGCTCCCTTCTTCGGTGAACTTGACTGCGTTGTTGAGCAGATTCAGCAAAATCTGCCGTAGACGACCTTCGTCGCCCCAGACGTATTTCCCGAGGCATGGATCGATATTCCTACCGAGATGTAGCCCCTTCGCGGTGGTCAGTGGCTCGACGATTTCCAGCGTGGATTCGATGAGTTCGGTTAGCGAGAATTCGCTGCGATCTATCAAAACGCCGCCGGACTCGATTTCCGAAAAATCGAGAATGTCGTTGACGACGCTGAGCAGGGCGTTTCCCGCCGACCGGATCTTGGTCACTTCCCGGCGCGGCTTGCCTTCCAACCGGTCGTCGTTCAGCAGAATATCTGTATAGCCGAGAATGCCGTTCAGGGGAGTCCTGACTTCGTGGCTCATGGAAGCCAGAAATTGCGATTTTGCCGCCGTCGCGGCTTCCGCCGCAACCTTAGCCGCCATCAGCTCGGCTGCCTGATTCTGGCGCTGGGTCACGTCCCTCATGACCGCGACCGCGTGCCGTTCTTCGCCATCGCCACCGTCCACTACCGAGTATGCCGAATCGACCCAGACCCAGTGACCCTGCTTGTGTTTCATTTGGGAAAGGAAGGTCACCCGGTCATCTGCCATATGCAACGAAAGATCGAGATGCTGTTTGAGGGTAAGGTCTTCGTCTTGAAGTAGGTCACGATCCGAAAGCTGCTCGTACTCGGTGCCGGTGTACCCGAGCAGCGGAAAGATAGAGGGTGAAACATAAATGCAGGCGCCGTCGGTGGCCCGCCGCATGACGATTACATCGCTCATGTTCTCCGCCAGTAACCTGAAACGGCGCTCGCTTTCGAAAATCTGCAGATCCGCCCTCTTTTTCAGGGTAACATCACGGAAAGTACGGATCACACCTCCACTCTCGAAGGGCCGCGTGTAGATTTCGATTACCTCCCCGCCGGGGCGGGTGCGTTCGAACGAATACTCTGCGCCCTGACTGACTCGTGGCCGGAGGCGTTGGCGGACCTCCTCGGACACGTTGGCGAACTCGCCTCTGCCCTCCTGATAGGCAAATAGTTCCGCGCTGGTGGGGCGGGAGGACGAATAGGCCTGAGGAAGGCCGAGCAAATTGATCGCTTGCTGATTGCAGATCGAAATCCGGTCGTCCCTATCGACCACAATGAGTCCTTCATGCATGCGCTCGATGGTAGCCCTCAGCAGTTCGGCCTGTCGGTTGAATTCCCTTTCGCGGCGGAGCAGGCCCCAGCCCAGGAGAAGAATGATCACGCAAAGCAGAGATGTTCTCGCCAGGCTATAAATGACGCTTCGGCGCCACGGCGCCAGAATCTCATACGTGGCCAAGGCGGCGGAGACCACGAGAGGATAGCCCTCGACGCGCTGATAGCTGTTGATGCGGACGATGCCGTCCGTCGTCGAGGGAAATTGTTTTACGCCGGCCGACGATTTTGGCAGTAGATCCCTAAAGATGACAGAGTTCCGCATATCTCTCCCGATGTTCTTTTCGGTGAAAGGACGCCGGACCAGCAGTGTCGCATCATTACTCGCAAGCAGGATCGCGCCGGAGCGGCCGATCTCAAACTGGTCGTAAAAGTCCTGGAACGCGGCCGTCTTGATCCCCACCGCGACGAATCCCAAGAAGCCGCCATCCGGCCGTCTCAGTCGCCGCGAGATTGGAATAACCCAGGAATTTGACAGGGCACTGCGTATCGGCGCGCCGACGTAGATCTCTCGCGAAGGGTCTGATCGGTGAAAAGTGAAACTCGGGCTGCTCTGCGCGCTGAGCCGCATCGTTTTCGTGCCGTTGGTGCTGAACCCGTTACCTTCCGGATCGAAAATCGCAAGCTCGTCGATCTGCTGCACGCGATCCATCAGCTCTCGCAATTTCGGGCCAGTTTTTCCGTCGTCGATAATGCCGCCCGAATCCTCCAGCCCGTCAACAACCCCAATCAGGATAGCATCGGCGGTACGCATCATCCCGGCCGCATGCTGCGCAAGCGAACGCATGATGTTTGCGGTATCCTTCCGGCTGTCCCCGATGACCTCGGCCCGGCGTTCAATACTCCGGTAGATTTCGTGCGCGAGAATCGCAGCGCAAATGAGCGAGACAAAGACGATAAAGCCAGAGGACCTGGCAAAGGGGCTAATTTGCTTCAAAGGTAGAAGGCCTTTGCTGGACCGAAGCGTCGTGCGGCTAGAGCTGCGGTACCGTGGGCTGGGGGGCTTTCACAGCCGGCAGAAGATAAAATCGGACGCCAATCGTACAGGAGTGCTTCCAAGCAACGCGGGCAACTCATGGTACACACGACCGGCTGCTGGACAGCAAGGTTCTGAATTGCTGAATTTCGGCCAACGCGCGTTGCCGTTCACGGATGGCGATGCCGTGAACTTCGTCGAGTTTCAGCTCTTTCATTGCGGCGCCTTCCAGCTCTCGCGCCGCGTTCGACAGGGAATGGAAGCCGAGCATCCCGGCCTGCGCAACCATCTTGTGCGCCTGCATGGAGATTTCTGCGTGGCTACGGAGATCGCACGTCAACGAGTTCTCTAGAACGAGCTGAAATTTGCAGAGCAGTGCGACTACCCGTTCGCTTCCCAGCATCTTGATCAAATCATTCAGTTCGGGCGACACTTCTTGCGCGACGCCAGTAACAGGATGCGTGTTCATGAGAGCGTGTCCTCGTCTCTATCGCGCAATCTTGCGGAGAGTGTTTGCTTCGGAGCCGCAGCTGTCGCTTGAGAGCATCATATTTAACGATCATAAATAAATCGATTAGGGATTCGACCGAAGGAGCTATCAATTTTTCGGCCTAATCCTAACGGACTAGGCCGAACGCCTGCTCACAAGCGACGTAGGGGGTAGCGAGATGCCCGTGCTACGTTGGCTCGCCAAGTGTGATCGGCTAACATAAGTTAGGGCCGAATCAGTCGGCGGCGTATTTGCGCGGCCAATGTTACCACCGGAATCTGCGTCAGAAGAATGTCTCAGGGACTAGATCCGAGCTTCGCGCGATCCGCCTATTTCAGTCCAATTCGGCTTCCAGGAGCTCTCACGCAACGTTGATCAGGGGATTGCACCGATGACGTCAGTTCTATTCGTCGATGACGATCCTTTTATGAGAGAGATCGCCGACGTCGTCCTGCGGAACGGGCTCGGAATCGACGTTGTCTTCGCGAGCGACGCCACCGAGGCGATTGAGATCGCAGCGTCGGGCGCTTCATTCAACTTGATCATACTTGACCTTGTCATGCCGCGAGAGGACGGCATCAGCTTATTCGGAAGGCTGCGGAATAACCCGTGCATCCAGCATACTCCGGTGGCGTTCATCAGCGCTCGGTTTCTCGACGAAGAATGCAGCGCACTGCTCGACGCGGGAGTGGTGACATTTCTCACCAAGCCCATCACGCCTTCGAAACTCAAGAGCGAAGTGATTTCGTTGCTGCGACTCGGCCGGTCAGGCGCAGTAGCTTCGCCTTGTTCGAAAGAGCCTCTTGTATCGCCGAACCCGATATAAACAATCGCGACGGAAGGAAGGTACGAACTGCTCGATCCCAGACGTGCAGTGCTCGCCGCCCGGTCTGGGCTGCACCAAAGCGGCTGGTCAGGGTACCGGAATGGACCGCCACATCGTCAGCCATGCAGTCCAATTATGCGGGCCCCCGCAACTGCTGCTGCAGATCGGTTCTGAACTTTCAAATTCCGCAAAAGAGCGGCGACATGGATTTTGACAGTTCCTTCGCCAAGATTGAGAGCCCTAGCAATTTCCTTGTTGGCATGTCCGCGTACGAGTAACTTCAGCACTTCGTGCTGTCGTGGCGTCAATGTACCGAGCAGTTCCGATGGCGACGCCAACGGTGCCGCTCCAGTGGAGTCCCCCTCCGCTATGGACCGGTCAGGATCAAGCTCAGCGAGCGATGACGGGACATAGATCGCTCCACCCATGATATGTTCGAGGGCGCGCAAAAGCTCCGCTGCGCCCAGAGATTTCGGAATGTATCCATGAACACCCGCTTCCAGCGCGACCAGAATATCGCGTCGTGCGCGGGATCCCGAAACCACAACGACCTTCGTTTGTGGTGCGCATTCGCGCACCGCCGAGAGATTGGCCGGACTTATGATGCCAGGCATCGACAAGTCAAACAACGCGAGGCTGATTTGGTCCCCGTCCCCCAGCCGGTCCATGGCTTCGTCAAAGGATCCGACCTCGATCACCTGCGAAAAGCCGAGTTGCCGATCCAGAATTCCGCTTAGCGCTAGACGAAAAAACTCGTCGTCGTCAGCGACGAGAGCTACCCTTGCCACTTGATCGGTCATACTAAAATTCTTCGCAACATCAGAGTGACGGTAAACCACGAATTATATTGAACGAACCGTGCCACCAGTAGCACGATTCGAAGGCTCGCCGATAAACAACCTTGATCCGGTCAAGTATCTGGTCTTATTGGTCAATTAAACCGTTTCGAAATCGGGAACAGTTGAATTCTCCTGCTGAATCATCGATAGTCGGATTCCTATGCGATCAGTCCGATGGCGCGGCTTGAATCGTCGGTGGATCAATTGCGGGGAAACGCCTCTCAGCACCGCGAGCGCGGAAAGTCGGTTTTCAGACCTCTATTTGGAGGAACTAAGCCGCCACTGCTGCCGACCGTCGTTCGGCTAATGGCGAAATTCCGCGTGTCTCAATTTCGCATTTGCCTAGCTCCGGGGTCTAACGATCATTGTCCGGAGCGACTAAAGCGCACCGCTGCGCACATCGACTGCATCCGGCATTACGGCTGCTCGATGTCGGCAGAGGTTTACTCAGGGGTGCTATGTGAGATCCGCAACGTTCAGAGCATACAGTGCGGGAGACCTCGTACGGCAGACCGAGGTCTCAAATTGGATGAACGGCATATCGGCTCTGTCAAATCACCATCGTCTGTTCCTAATGAGGTTAACGATACCTGACCAGTAAGCCAAACGACATAGGTCACCCCACGTGACCGAACGCGCGGACACGTTTGATGTCGTAACAGCGCAATCACATAGTGCTCCATGAGTGGACTGGCAGGCCGACATCCATAGCAGTCTTGCTGCAATCCGCGTTTACCGTTCCCCGTATACGCGCATGTTCGGCGTTAAAGGTCGCTCCGGTCGATTAGCACTGAACTTAAGGACGCATAGCCGGTCTAGTTCAATTGGCCTAGACTAGATCGCAATTATTATCCGCACAATCATAGTACATTATCTTCCGAGCTTCATGCCAAGATCGATAGTGATTGGATTGCAATCCGGCGGTAGAGGTAAGCCCGCCTCCAACCGAGGCTTTCCCGTCGACTAGAAGAAGCTTCGAGAAAAGATAGCAGGGACCGAATATGACTCTCGAAACGGAACCAGGACCAAGCGAAGCGAACGTCGACAACGAGGCACGGCGGCTGGTTGTGCTTCGCGCGCTGGACGTTTTTGAATCCTTGCCCGAGAGCCATTTTGACGCGGTATGTTCACTTGCGCAGAGCTTTTTTTCAGTGCCGACGACGTTGATCTCGCTGGTCGAGCAAGACCGACAATGGTTCAAAGCAAAGTGTGGGTTTGAGGCAACCGAAACATCGCGCGATGTATCGTTCTGTGCTCATGCAATCCAGCATGACGATGTACTCGTCATCGAGAATGCGACGTGTGATCCACGATTTTCAGACAATCCGATTGTGGTCGGGGCGCCCTACATCAGATTCTATGCCGGCGCACCTCTCACTCTTGAACCCGGCATCCGCGTCGGGACCATTTGTCTGATCGATTACACTCCGCGGTCGTTCACGCCGGCTGATTGCCGGAAGCTCGAAGAATTCGCCATGATCGTGGTAGGGCAACTGAGGCAGCAGAAGCTCGCTGTTGAGCAGAAAAGCAACAGACGGCGTTTCCACGAAAGCGAAGCGCGTTACAGTACGCTCGCGGCTTCGCTTCCTCAAATGATCTGGGTCTCCAATTCTGCGGACGGCTGCCTTACATTCGTCAACAAGCAATTTTGCGATTTTCAAGGCTCTGACGGCCTTCAAGACGAAGAACCGGTGATCGTGCATTTTCCAGATGATTACGAGCGCGTGAAGCAACAGCACATCGAATCACGTTTGGCTGGTCAGGACTTTTCGTACGAAAGCCGGCTGCGGCGACACGACGGCGTATACCTGTGGCACAAGATCGTCTCCACGCCGCTCTACGTAAACGGGACAGTCTCCGAGTGGATCACCACAGCTCTGGATGTAAATAACATCATCGTGAAGCGGCAGGAGATTCAGGAAGCGACCAATCTGCTTAAAATTGCGGTGGACGCGGCGGGGGCGGCACGGTGGGATTACGACCCGCGATCACAACAGTTTACCCTGTCGAAGGAAGCCGCTCTTATGCACGGAGTCGACTCCTTGGGGCCGGTAGATCTTGCGTTAGACCGTTGGCAGGCGCTTGTCCAAACGAATAGTGCAAATATCATTCAACAGCTTCGGCGCGCGTCCAGCGATCTGGCAGCTGAAGTCGCCGGCGAATTCCAGATCACGCATCCTGACGGAACGACCAAGTGGCTGAACAGCTTCGGCCGCGCCCATGTCAATGTTACGGACGGCCGGACCAACGTGGTGGGCCTGGTCTTCGACGTTACCGATCGCAGATTGTCGGAGGCCGCGCTGATATCGGCGAGCCTTGAGGCGACGCGAGCCCGGTTGGAAGCGGAGCAGGCGAACTCCGTTAAGAGCGAGTTTCTGGCCCGGATGAGCCATGAAATACGTACACCGTTGAACTGCATTATCGGTTTTTCAGACCTTATACTCGATAGTTATAAGGATGACCACATTCTCGGCCACCGGCTCCGACTGATCCAGCGGGCTGGTGAGGTGTTGCTGACGGTGGTCAATGATATTCTCGACTTTTCGATGATGGAATCGGGAGAAATCAAACTCAGTGCTACGCCCATCTCACTCCCGGAGCTCGTGGGGAGCGTGGCCGACATATTGTCAGGTATTGCGCAGCAGAAGGGCATAGAGCTTCGTCTCGAACTGCAACAAGGCCTTCCGGAATTTGTAACCGGAGATGAAAAGCGCTTGCGGCAAGTTTTGCTCAACCTGGCGGGAAACGCCGTTAAATTTACCGACACGGGCTTCGCGTCGATAAGAGTCGATTGCGAGAGCGTGTCGGATCAGCATGTCCGCGTCCGCTTTTTTGTCGAGGATAGCGGCATTGGCATTTTACCATCGCGCCAATCCGGTTTGTTCAAGCAGTTCAGTCAAATTGACGGATCCATCACACGGCGGTTTGGCGGGTCGGGACTGGGCCTTGTCATCTGCAAACAGATCGTAGAAGCGATGGGAGGCGATATCGGAATGGAGAGTCGCGCTGGAGGCGGTTCGACGTTCTGGTTTGTGTTAAGTCTACCCGTCGCCGAATTTACGCACTTACGTCCGCAAGAGACGAAAGCTCTCTACAGCGGACATACCCAACTCAAATTGCTTCTTGTTGAGGATCTCGAAGTCAATCAGGAATTAATCAAGGCGGTTCTTGAGGGATTGGGGCACCAGATTGATGTCGCGTCAAACGGCGCGGAGGCGATCGAGATGATACAGTCCGTCCGCTATGACCTGGTTTTTATGGATATTCAGATGCCTGTTGTGGACGGCCTTACGGCAACGCGGGCAATTCGCAACTCTGATCACGAAAGCCGTGCCGTACCAATTATCGCGATGACCGCGAATGTGCTCCCGAAGCAGATAATCGCTTTCAAGGATGCCGGCATGGACGATCACGTTGGCAAGCCGTTTAAGCTTGCGGAAATTGTGAGCGTTATCGCTCGCTGGGTTGGACCCGCGCACGGCGAAAATTCAGCCGCCTCGGGCGTATAGAGATATCCTCTGCATATCCGCTCGGCTCGGTGGGCATCCAGACCAGGGCGGACAAGGCATCATGTCGGGACAGTTCCATTAAGAATAGTCGCCAGGCGCTTGTCCGGGATCGGCCGTTTGCACCCGAGAGATTTCCTGAGACCTAGATCGAAAAGCTTAATTGTGTGGAGGCAGGGTCCTTGGCTATCACTCTCCGTGAAACAATCGCAGGTTTGCCGTCAAGAGGCGGCCGTTGCCCGCGTTGCTTGATCCAACCTCACCCTTTGAGCGCAAGTCCTTGCTTTTGGGGTAACGCTTCCGGGAATGAGCTGATGGGATCTTCGAGTTCGCCTGAGGGCTTAAACTCCTACGCGGACCTGCTGAAGACAGAGGGATCGCTCGCGGGACTTTCCTACGCCGCGTCAATCGTCCGCCAGCATGCCATCGCGACGGGATCTCCGGCAAGCATAAGACTCGTCAGGGTTCTCAAAAACGCCCACTCGCCTATCGAAATCCACAATGCATTGGCGGAACTTCGTCGATGGGTCGAGGGTATCAAGTAGAATCTATAAACGGTTGCGATCCAATCACGCTGGTTCGTGATCGCTACCCCAAAGTTTGTGAGCCAAGCATTATCGGACACAGGTCCGGCCGGCGGTGGCGCTCGTCTCCGCGTTGACGCACCGTTAGGGGTGCCGCGAGAATTCGAGCTCGTTATCTCCGCCGATGGCACGCGACGGCGCGCGCGAGTTTGCTGGCAACTCGGCACCAATATGGTACTCCAGTATGCCAGCTCACCTGACGGGTAGAGGTTGCGCAAGGAACCGATGCGCGAAACGTGGTCATTGAGCACGGCTTCGATGGAATGATGTACGTTTCTGTGTGGTCGTGGGTGCGTCCACGGTTATAATTCAGCCAATGCGGATTCGGTCCGGCCGCTGGACGCCAGCGTCGCCTCGTATCCTGTTTCGGTCTCGCTACGGAGTCGGGCGAACACCGGCCGCACGGGACCCAGGGTGCATAGAAGTGGTAGCGATGGCCGGAACTGCGAAATCCTTCTCGACTGCCTTCGGGAGGTGGGACCTTGCCGGCGGCTTTGCTGTGAGCATCGTTGCAAGCTTGGTTGTCGCCGTGCTGGTCAGCTCCTGGAATGCGCGGACGGTGTCAACGCGATTTGAAGAAATGACGGACCGCGGTGCGTCGCAGTTCGTGCGCCAGCTTCAGATTTACGAGTTCGGCCTTCGCGGCGCACGTGGTGCGATCGTTGCATCCGGTGTCGACTCGATATCGCGCCAGCAGTTCAGGCGCTATGCCGAGACTCGCGATCTGCCGAAAGAGTTCGCCGGCTCCCGGGGATTTGGATTCGTTCGTCGCGTTGAGGCGGATGCGAGGGATGCCTTCATAGCTCGGGCGGCGGGCGAGAGAGAGACGGGGTTCACCATTCTCGAAGTCGGCAAGCACGACGACGACCTCTTTGTAATTCAATATCTCGAACCCGAAGCATCCAATCACGAGGCGATCGGGTTCAATATCGCATCCGAGCCTAACCGTGAGCTTGCGGCGATCGCTTCCATGGAAAGCGGCGAAGCCCGCATCACCGCGCCCATCACCCTACTTCAGGCGTCTGGGCAGCAAGATCGCGGTTTCTTGCTCATGTTGCCGATCTATAGGCCCGAGCAGTCGATCGATAATCCAGAGAACCGTCGCGCGGCGACGATCGGATGGGCCTTCACTCCGCTGGTGATCGACGACGTTGTCGCCAGCTTTGAAATATCGCAAGGACAGTTTTCGTTCTCGATACGTGATCGCAGTTATAATGAATCGCGTCCATTTTTCTCGAGCGGTGAGCCGGCAACGGCCGATGGACATCTTCGTCGTATCCCGATCCGCGTCTTTGGCAGGGATTGGGAGATGGAGACGCGCGCTTTGCCGCTATTTTTTGCGCGTCTGCATCTTCCTAATCCTGCACTAATCGCTACCGGAGTCTTGCTCGGCGGTCTTTTGCTAACCGGCCTTCTCCATATCTACTTCGCCGGTCTGCGGCGACGTCAGGAGGCCTGGTTGCAGCGGTCGCGTCTGGCTGCGATCGTGGAAAGCTCAAGCGATGCCATTGTTGGCACCTCTTTGAGCGGCGTGATTACCGACTGGAACCCGGCTGCGGAGCAACTGTTCGGCTACAAGGCCGAGGAAGCCGTAGGCCAACAATTGCTCGATGTCGGCGTTCCCCCGCATCTCCTGTCCGAAAGTAAAGACGCTCTTCGACAAGTGCTGGACAGCAAGGTCGGCTTGCGGTTGATCACGCAACGCCACTCGCGGGACGGCAGGCTGATGGACATGGTCGTCAACCTGTTTCCAATGAAAGTGGAAAACGGCGGGCTCGTTGGCATCGGAACGTCAGCCAGGGATATTACCGAATTTGTCGCAGCGCAGCGGGAAGTTCAGAACTTGAACGGGTCGCTGGAACGCCAGGTCATCGAGCGCGCGTCTGAGTTCAAAACTATTATCGATGCAATTCCGAGCATGGTGGCCTATTGGGACAATAATTTGCGCTGCCGCTTTGCCAACAAGGCCTATCTGGAGTGGTTTGGTCGGGCCCCCGAG
Organism: Tardiphaga sp. vice154; assembly: GCF_007018645.1. Lineage (NCBI taxonomy): Bacteria > Pseudomonadati > Pseudomonadota > Alphaproteobacteria > Hyphomicrobiales > Nitrobacteraceae > Tardiphaga > Tardiphaga sp. vice154. Next base: position 1,374,088 of record NZ_CP041399.1, on the reverse strand, counting down.
ACGCTGGTCGGCACGACGATGCAGTCGCTGCTGGGCGAGGCGTTGTTTGTCAAGAACGAGCCGTATATCCTTGCGGCGCTTGCGGGAAACGCGAAAAATTTCGAGCGCACGCTGACCAGGGCAGACGGAACTATCGGTCATACCTGGGCAAACTACATCCCGCATTTCGGAGATACTGGCGGGGTCCAAGGCTTTTTTGTTTTGGTGACTGATGTCACCCCGATGTGGGAAGCGGAGCGACGTCTGGAAGGAAGCGAAGCGCGTTATCGTATGCTGGCCGAGAACAGCACCGACATGGTATTCCAGCTCGATCTCGATCTGGTACGCCGTTACGTCTCGCCGGCTTGTCGGGAAGTACTAGGCTATCAGGAAAGCGAACTGATCGGCGAGAAACCGGTCAACCAGATACACCCGGAAGACGCAGGACGCGTCGCGAAGGTGTACCGTTCATTGCTTAATGGAGAGCGGGAGCAGGAATCGGTCGCCAAACGAATACGTCACCGCGACGGCCGGTGGATCTGGGCCGAGGCGACATTGCGCGTGCTTAAGGATCCGCAGACGGGCGAAGTTTCCGGAATCTTCGGGGCCATGCGGGACATCTCGGCAAGAAAGGCGATCGAGGCGAAACTTCAGGCAGCCAAGGAGTCGGCAGAATCAGCGGCTCGTACAAAGTCTGAATTTCTGGCAGCCATGAGTCATGAATTACGAACGCCGCTCAATAGCATCATCGGGTTTTCGCGGCTTATTCTCGCCAATGGCAGCATCGAGAAAGGCACCAACGAGAAACACGTCCGCATCATCTACAACGCGAGCAAGACGCTTCTAGCGATTGTCAATGATGTGTTAGACGTTTCAAAACTCGAGGTGAACCGACTTGAGCTCGATCCCCGGCCATTCTCGCTGGTATCGCTGATCGAGAATACAGCCGAACTCTTGCAAGGGGACGCCGATGCGAAAGGCATCTCCATAAATGTGGAACTCGCGGCTGATTTGCCAACGACCCTTCTCGGTGACGATTCCAGGCTCCGCCAAATAATTTTGAACTTGATGTCGAACGCGCTCAAATTCACCACCAATGGTTCCATTGTTATTGGCGCGGTGAATGAAAGCGACAATCCGGTCTGCACGCGACTAAAAGTAAGCGTCAAGGATACCGGCATCGGAATCCCGGTCGAGGCGTATCCGCGAATCTTTCAGCGATTCAGCCAGGTTAACAACACAACATCTCGCAGCTTCGGCGGAACGGGTCTGGGACTTTCCATTTGCCAAAGCCTCGTCGAATTGATGGGCGGCACGATCGGATTCAGCAGCGGCGAAGGACAGGGATCGGAATTCTGGTTTGTTGTCGATCTGCCAGTGGTCAATACGCTTCTGAGCAGCGAAGACGTCGGCGACGGAAACGAGGCTGCCGTGATCGATCCGCCTGCTTCCATTCTGTTGGCTGAGGATAATCCGATGAACCAGGAGCTTGCGGTCGCGATCTTGGAGAAGTGGGGTCATCGTGTTGACGTCGTGGAGAATGGCGTCGCAGCCATCGAGGCCGTGCGAGCAAAGAAGTACGATGTTGTTTTGATGGATGTGCAGATGCCCATCATGGATGGCGTGGAGGCAACGAACCGTATCCGGGCTCTCGGTAGTTGCTACGAAGCTATTCCGATTATTGCCATGACTGCAGCGGTACTTACCAATCAGTTGGAGGACTTCAGGCGCGCGGGCATGAGCGACCATATAGGAAAGCCGTTTGACCCTGGCAAACTTCGGCGCGCAATCAATCACTGGGTCGGATTGGGGCGTGCTGGCGGTGGTCCAGAGGCCGGCATACTTGCTCAACCGGCCGGCGCTGACAGCGCAGCGGTCGAACTACCGCACGTCTTGTCGGACAGTGTCTTGGATGAGGATGTGTATTCCGTGCTGGCTGATATGATCGGATCCGAAAAGGCAGCGGATCTCGCGCGTCGCTTCGTCCGGGATCTCGCAAGTCGCTTCAGCGACACCGCAAATCACAGGAAGATCGGGTTGGATGCACATACCGTTATTTCGTCGGCAGGAATGCTGGGTTTCACCGTCCTTTCTTCTTCCGCCAGAGATCTCGAACAGGCCTGTGAAAATGGCGGCGATCTTGATCGGTGTTTGAACGACGTCCTTCGGAGGTGTAGGCAGGTAGACGAATTCGTGCGTAACCGATTTTGTGCCCAGCCTGGCGCGGGCACAACTGCGGCGAGCAAGCTTTGAAAGAGAACGCGAGAAAAGCTCTCTAGATTAAGCCAGCTATGGCCGGCGAACCAAGGCGGGTCTACATGCTCGACGAAAAAGATACTTTACCGCTGGTCTGTGTGTTTGAGCGGGACGAGGGCATTGAGGAGTTGCTGTCAGTGGTGCGGCAGATGAACTTCAATGCAATTCGAGGTGGCAAAGGCGACTTCGGGGCAGGATCCTGTGGAAGGAATAATGTCACTACAGTTCTCGTCAGCGATAACGTCGAGCGATCGTTTGAGTTATGCGCTTCCATTCCGACCCACATTCCGAAAATCCTGGTTGCGTCGAATACATCGTTTGATTTCCGGCTTGCAGCGGCGCGCGCTGATATTACGGCGATTCTGCAGCGGCCCCTGCAAATAGGCGAGCTTGGCGATTGGCTGAAGCAGTTTGCTGCGGAGAGGTCTGTTCTGGCGGCATCAATCCTGATCGTCGATGACGACCACATTACCGCTGAACTGCACGCGGAAATACTCCGTTCGGCTGGAATGTCGGTCTATATCGTCAGCGATCCGGTTGAAGCTCTTACGGCTATTGAAGCCACCAGTCATGACCTTGTGCTGATGGATGTTCAAATGCCTGGCGTCGATGGAATAGAGCTTGCGAGAATGATGCGCCAATCACGACAGCACATGGCTATGCCTATTGTATTTCTGTCTGCCGAGCAGGACTTGGACAGGCAATTGGCGGCACGCAGGTTCGGCGGTGACATCTTCATCAACAAGCCCGTTGATCCAAAACATCTAGTGTCATTGGTCCGGCTGAGGGCGGATCGCTCAAGAACGCTACGCTCAATGATCGAGCGCGACAGCCTAACCGGCCTATACAACCACGGACAATTCAAGGATAGACTGATCCATGAATTCGAGCGGTCGAGGCGAACCGGAAGTCCGCTAAGTATTGTCATGATCGACATCGACAACTTCAAGAGCGTCAATGATCGTTATGGTCATCCGGTCGGCGACAGGGTCATAAGGGGGGTGGCAACCCTGCTAACGAATCGGCTACGTCGCACCGACGTCGTTGGACGCTATGGGGGAGAAGAATTCGGCATTTTGATGATGGATACACCGCCCTGTGCTGCCGGTAAGGTCGTTGACAATATCCGTACTATGCTCGGCGATTTTCTATTCGATGCGTCGGGCCAGTCCTTCGCCGCGACATTCAGTGCCGGCGTCGCGGGTGCGGCGGCGAGTGATAGTCCGGAGAACTGCATCGCGAGAGCAGATTCTGCCTTGTACTTAGCAAAACGTGAGGGGCGAAACAGGGTTCGACTTGCGGCAGCCGATATGGAAATGATTGGGAGTGCAGAGTAAGCTTTTTTTCATAAATGCACGTTGGACAAAATGCGTGGGGTGAGCTGCACCCGGTTCTGTTGACGCCGGCTTAAACTAATCCGGCCCTTTGCTCGAAATCCATAGGGCTTAGATATCCGATGGTCGAGTGACGACGCTTCGGATTGTAGAAGCATTCGATGTAGTCGAACACGTCGGCCTTGGCGTCATTCCTTGTTCGGTAGATCTTGCGCGCGGTTCGCTCCGTCTTCAACGACGAGAAGAAGCTGTCCATCTCCGCGTTGTCCCAGACATTTTCAGACCGGCTCATTGAACAGACGACGCCGTGGTCGGCCATCAATCGCTGGAACTTCTCGCTGGTGTATTGGGCGGATTCAACTGGTCGTCGCAACACCCATCAGGAGGAAGGCGACGCCGTCGCGGCCGCGCCCTGAGAGCTTGTAGGCGCATCAATCGTTCGACCCGGTGCAGCCCGCACGACACACCCTCTGCAAGCAGGTACATATAGAGGGCTTTTGCGTATGGCGACCCACCGTTGTGAATCCTTGGCACCCGTGGCCCGCCTGCGCCGCGGCGGCGATGCCTCCCGGCTCTAGCTGTAGAACCTCATACGTTCAGTTTCGCGGGTCATGATTGACGCCGCGTTAATGTACTTTTCCCGCTTGATAATCCGACTGGCCTAGTCCGATCGAATATCCGCGTCTGCCGCTCTCATCATTTGCGCATGATGGCGATGAATTCGCAACGATCGAGAAGAGCGACCAAAAATCTGACCATTCAGGCTCGATCGTTCGACGCGCGACCGCCAATGGCAAAATCAAGCATTCATTTACGACGCTCGTGCGTCATACGGGCACACCATCCGGATCAAGCGGATCGCGCAATTCTCCACCGAAGCGATCGGCAGACCGGCAAGAAGGAATCAAGTTCATGCTGTTTGCGCGCGCTCCGCATAGCCCCACCCACCGACGACGGTCCGGCGGAATTTCCATTGCGCTTATGTCGTTGATGCAGTGCGGCAGTGCCGAGGCCGCAGACTGGTACACTGGTGCGACACCAGCGAAGCCAAACGAGAGCTGGATCGTTGCGGTCGACACTTCAGCGAGCACAACGTCAACCGGTTCGAGCTTCGCGGCTATTTCCGCTACTTTCGCGCCGGGCTCGCTGGATAAAAGCGGGGCGCGGGTTCGTGCTACCGGATTGATCGGTACCTACACTTTCGACTCCGCGGGTTCGGGTCTCCGAACACGGGGTGACCAGGTCGAGGGCGCCTTGCTTGCTGGGTACGAACTGGTAGGCGGACAATCCTCTTATTCCTTTTACGGCGGACTAGATGTCCGAGACTCCCGCTTTTCCAATGCCGATCCGGGACATGCGCCGAACGGAACGCAGTTCGGTTTTAAGGGAGTCGCCGAATTCTATGTCGCCCCTTCGGAGCGAACGATGCTGGCCGGCTATGGCTCGTATTCCACGAACTACGATGCCTACTATACCCGACTGCGTTGGGGCGTTGCTCCCGCCGCCGGAGTCTATGTGGGCCCTGAGTTCTCCGCGCTCGGCGACGATTTCTACCGGCAATGGCGGATCGGCGTGCACCTCACCGGTATGAAATTCAGCGGCGTTCAGTTCGGCGTGTCGGGCGGGTATCTCGTCGACAAGGTCGGGCGCAGCGGTGGATACGGCACTCTCGACGCCCGCGTCGTCTATTGACCTGCAGTGTTCGCCACGACGCGCTGACGCGCGGCAGTCTAATATCCATCCAGTCCAAGGTACCTCGATGAACGTTTCAGGTTCGCTCGTCCTCCGTCACCGGGTTGCTTCGTTCGCGCGATGGTTCGTGTGGGCGATAACGGGAATTGCAATGGTGTTACTGCTCGCCCAGCCCGTCAGCGTCGATACGCAGCTCCTGCTTTCGATCACTGTAATACTAGCCATGGCAGGCATCTGGTGGAAAGGATCCGGCCGTCTCGCCCGCATGGGATTCCTCACGCTCGGCAGCCTGGTGGTGCTGCGGTACATTTACTGGCGAGCGACGAGTACGCTACCGTCCTGGAATGAACCAGTTAGTCTGGGCATCGGCGCGACCCTGTTTGCCGCCGAACTCTATTGCGTTGTCTTTCTTGCCATCAATCTCATCATCAACGCAGATCCGCTGGCGCGGTCGCGACCGGCAGAGATGCCGGACGAGGCGCTGCCGAGCGTCGATGTCTTCGTGCCCAGCTACAACGAGGACGAGGAAATCCTGGCCATGACGCTGAGTGCAGCCCGGCGAATGGATTATCCTGCGGAAAAATTTACCGTTTGGTTGCTCGACGATGGCGGCACGGATCAGAAATGCAACGATAAAAATCCGGCTTCTGCCGCCGGCGCGCGCGCCCGCCGCACGTCGCTTCAGGCACTCTGTACGGAATTGGGCGTCAATTATATGGCCCGGGAGAGCAACGAGCATGCCAAGGCTGGTAATCTCAATGCCGGCCTGAAGGCCTCCAATGCAGAAATAATTGCGGTGTTCGATGCCGACCACGTCCCGTTCCGCCAGTTCCTGCGCGAGACGGTGGGCTATTTCGCGCAGGACGACAAACTGTTCCTAGTACAGACGCCACATGTCTTCCTGAACCCCGATCCGATCGAAAAGAACCTTTCTACCTTTGACCGAATGCCGTCCGAGAACGAGATGTTTTACTCGATCACCCAGCGGGGACTCGACAAATGGGACGGATCATTCTTTTGCGGATCAGCAGCGTTACTGCGTCGTGCCGCATTGGATGAGACGGACGGCTTTTCCGGTATCACGATCACAGAAGATTGCGAGACGGCGTTCGAACTTCACGCCAAGGGGTGGAGCAGCCTCTACGTTGACAAGCCATTGATCGCGGGACTTCAGCCTGAAACCTTTGCTTCCTTCATCGGCCAGCGCTCGCGTTGGTGCCAGGGCATGTTTCAAATCATGCTGCTCAAGAATCCGGCAATAAAGCCGGGGTTGCGACTGATTCAACGGCTGGCATATCTCTCCAGCATGACGTTCTGGCTGTTTCCTCTGCCGCGCATGATTTTCATGCTGGCGCCGCTTCTGCACATTTTTTTCGACGTGAAGATATTCGTATCCAGTATCGACGAAGCGATTGCCTATACCGCAACCTATATCGTCGTAAACTTAATGCTGCAGAATTATCTGTACGGCCGCGTTCGGTGGCCATGGATGTCGGAATTGTATGAATACGTACAGGGCGTATTCCTTACGCAGGCTATCCTGTCGGTTCTGACGTCGCCGCGCAAGCCTACGTTCAACGTCACGGCAAAGGGACAGTCGCTCGACCGCGATCATCTGTCGCGCCTTGCACCTCCCCTCATGATAATCTTTGCTATCCTCGCGATCGGCGTGCTGACGGCGGGATACCGCTATATATTCGAGCCTGGGGTCACGAGTCTGATGCTGGTCGTCGGTCTCTGGACCTTGGTCAATCTCGTGATCGCGGGAGCCGCGCTCGGTGCCGTAGCCGAACGTAAGCAGGCCAATCGTTTTCCGCGATTGCCGATACAGCGCACGGCCGAACTTCGCGTAGGCTCACGCGCGATCGACGTGACGGTGGAGAATGTATCGGCTGGCGGCTGTGCTGCTGCATTTGACGTTGCTGACGGCGACAACACGAGTCTGCAGCGCGGCGCTGTGGGCGAACTCAGGGTGAAACCACTCGATGGTTGCGTAGCGAGTGCTCCTCTGCCGGTCAGGATCGTGCGTTCGGAGCCGGATGCACCGTTGGGTCTCGCGTTCAAAGGACTTTCTTATCACGACTATTCGTCGCTGGCCGACCTGATGTATGGCGACGCCGCCGCCATCACGAATTTTCTCGAGCGGCGGCGTGGGCATATGGACCTGTTTAGAGGAACGGTTCAGTTCCTGATCTGGAGCGTAGAGGGCCCCTTCCGCGTAGCGCGCCTTGCACTCGCTTATAGACTTTTCGGTGCCATCGCGCCTCCGGTTGTTATGTCATCATCCGCCACTCACGCCGTCGAACCGCAACTCATTTCGGTGGTGTCGGCGCCAGATACAAGCATCCAGCTGCTCTCCGGCGCCACGGGGCATCCCGGACAACTGCCGCTGACAGCCGATCAGGGTGAGCCGACAGTCGATCGCCCGGGCGAATGGGCAAATCTGGTGCTTAAGCTCGCGGCGGCGGAACCAGCTTCACTCAAGACACAGATCGGCAAAACCGATCGCACCCTCCAGGTGGCATGATGGCGTTCACGATTTTCTGTCGATCCCTTTCCGCCTTGGCCTTGCTTGTGGCGACGGCGGCATGCGCGTCGGCGCAGACGCAGCCTATCGGCGCACGGCCTAGCATCGTCGCACCGTCGTCTATGGTGCTCGATACCGCGCGAGCTGTCGTCGGAACAAGGGTGCTGGCGGCACCGGCAACCTCTTCGCCGGAGCCGGCTGACCCGGTTCACCATATGCCGGCCGCGCTGGGCGGTTGGCGGATCGAGGGCGAAACCGGTTGGCTGCAATGGCCGCTTTATCTTACCGCTGATGAAGCCGGAAGTGCACAACGTTTCCGGATCGGCTACCGGCCGTCGGCGACCCTGTTGCCGCAGCTGTCTACTCTCACGCTTTCTATAAACGAGATCGTGATTGCTCGGATTGGCATCGCCTCGCCTTTAAATGCAAAGCCAGCCGAATTCGATATTCCGCCGGGTGTTCTTCGTCGCGGGTTCAATGCCGTGCGTATTTCCGTCGAGCAGCGACACGGCGTGGACTGCGCGCTGGATGCGACCTACGAATTATGGACCGAAGTTATCCCTCAGCAGACTGGCTTGATCAGTATCCGGCCAGAACGGCAGGCCCCCCCCGATCTGAACGACCTGGCTGCGCTACGCCCGCGGGCGGACGGTATGCTACCGATCGACGTAGTTTTTGCCGAACGTCTCAAACTGCAACGAATCGAACAAGTGCTGCTGGCATCGCAGGCTATCGCCCTGGTCGGCCAGTTCCGTTCGCCCATCATTCGTTTCACGACGAGCAGCGGCTTGCGGGACGGCGTAAAGCTGATTGTCGGCACGCGCTCCGAGATCGCGAGTGCGGTGAATTTCCCGGCGGATCAAGAATCGAACGGAGGGCCGTCAATATTTTTTCTTTCCGGTCAGATCCAGGACGCTCCAACATTGGTCGTGACAGGATTCACCGAGGCGGATGTTGCCGCCGCCATCGTGCAACTTTCGAGCCTGGCCTCCTCAGAACCGATCGGCACGCCGTCAGGGCTGCGCGCGGCGGCCAACCAATCGGGATTGAAGATCTATGGCGGAGAACATATTCGCCTGGGCGACGTCGGAATCTCCAACGTCGAGTTCTCCGGTCGTTCCTTTCGCACCGCGCTGGATGTCGCAATGCCCGCTGATTTCATTCCGGCGGATTATGCTAAGCTCACGATCGATCTCGCGGGTGGATATGCGGCGGGCCTGAGCGCGGAATCGCAGGTCATGGTCGCTGTGAACGGAAGAGATGCTGCCAGCGTCGGATTGCCCAATCCCTCAGGCGATGTTTTTCGCCATAACGAGATCCTGGTTCCGCTCGGTTTCCTGCGACCCGGCGCCAACCGCATCGAGATCCTGGCGCAAGTACCTAACAAGTCCGACGTGGCATGCGACGCGGGCGCACTTGCAACGCGCAACTCAAAGCGCTTCCTGTTGCTATCGAGTACCGAAATACGCTTTCCGGCAATCGCGCGGTCCGGACGCCTTCCGGATTTGACGCCAACCGCAGCGTCCGGTTTCCCTTACGCGCAAGCGGCGGCACAGCCTAACCTTTATGTCCCTTTGCCAAATCGAGAGTCCCTGTCGGCGGCTGTGACGCTAGCCGTTCGTATGGCTGCAGCTGCAGAAACCTTGATACCCTTTGCGGTCAAGATCGAGGCCACCGGCAAACCGATTTCGCATACCTTGATGGTAGCGCCTGCGCGCGCGCTCGATCCGATCGTCATGAAGGCTATCGGCCTGCATCCGGACCTGGTGCGCCGGGGATGGGCAGATCGCGTCCATGCTTCAGAGAGCATACGCGGGGAGACTCGCAATGGTGACGTCCTGCCTACCGTTGTCCGACCAAGCGAAAGCAACTCGCCCGTCGATTACGAAGGCGAGCTGGTAACTGGCGCCCTGCCGGATGATGTTGGCGACCGCTGGGCTGCAATGATTTCCCAGCGCTCCGCGTGGAACTGGATTCGACAGACTGCGGCGGCCTTGATGACGAACACGGGTCGTTATGCGCAGGGACTATTTTCTTCGTTGAAGAGTTCGACAGGAAATCTGGACCAAATTGATCCCCTTGCATCCCTGATCATCGCTCAGGGGTATCTTACAGCCAGCGACAATGAACTCGTCACAATAGTTACTGCGCCTTCATCCGCGGATCTCATGCAGACCGTAGAGCGGGTGGTCGATCCGCAACGCTGGTCGAGGCTACGCGGAAGAATGTCGGTGCTGGATCGCCGCGGAAATCTGCTGGAATCGACCGAGGCTTCGACGCTGCGCTATGTCGCGACGCAGCCGTTCATGTTGCGTAATGCCGGCCTCGTCGCGGCCGGATGGTTTTCCCTCAACCCCGGCGCCTACCTTCTGATCGCCTTGCTGCTCGCCTCCTTGCTGGCAGCTGTGACTTTGACACTGATACGCCACAGCGGCCGGAGTAATGGATGATGCGGTTTGCAGCAATTTTTCGAGGACTCTCGGCTCTCGCCGTCTGGGTGACAATCGGCGGCGCCATACCAGTGCGGGCTGACGACAATACGGGCCGATTGCTGACGGCGGCACAGCAGGTCGCGCCTCGACTGGCCGGGGCCTTGAGCGATCAGACACTTTGGCGAAGCTACAAAAAACGATTTGTGACCGAGCAGGGCCGCATCGTCGATACCGGCAATGGTCGCGTCAGCCACAGTGAAGGACAAGGCTATGGCTTGCTGCTGGCGGTCGCTGCAAACGATCGCGAAGCGTTTGAACGAATCTGGGGCTGGACGCGCGCCAACTTAATGGTGCGAGGCGATCAACTCATGGCCTGGCGCTGGGAGCCGGACGCGAGGCCCGCGGTCGCGGACATGAATAATGCTTCCGATGGCGATCTGCTCATTGCATGGGCGCTGGCCGAGGCAGCAATCACTTGGTCCGATGCGGGATACCGGGTCGCAAGCCGTCGTATTGCAGTCGAACTCGGCCGCAAGCTGATCCTGATGCGTACTTCGTTCGGACCGTTGCTGCTGCCGGCCGTCTCGGGATTTGCCGTCGAAGACCGCAGCGACGGCCCCATTGTCAATCTTTCCTATTGGGTATTTCCCGCGTTGGACCGGCTGGCGTCGGTAGCGCCGGAGATCGACTGGGACGCCATTACCGGCGCTGGAATGAAGATTCTGGCGGCCTCCCGTTCCAGCAAGTCAAAACTCCCCGCCGAATGGCTGAGCGCCCGCGACGCCGAACTGCGCCCTGCCCAGGGGCTGGCGGCGACGTTTTCTTATAACGCAATCCGAATCCCGCTCTATCTCGCTTGGGCAGGTATCGGCACCGAAAGCGACTATGCGCCTTTTATCGCGTTATGGAACGCACGATCCGCGCACGGACTTCCGATCGTCGATGCCGGCGATGGCCGTACTGTCGCTTCATTCAGCGAAAGTGGCTATTCGGCGATTGCGGACCTGACCGCTTGCGCGGCGAAGGGAACGCGATTGCCGGCCGGGTTCCGAAATGTTCGGATCTCGGAAAACTATTACCCAGTGACCCTGCATATGCTCGCCCAAGTCGCTGTCCATACGAGGTTTCCGTCATGTCTGCGCGGCTGATTTTGGCGAGCGCTATGCTCGTTTGCGATGTTCTGGGAAACTTGGCGTGGAGCGCGGATGCACCTCGGGATCTGGACGCAAGGAAGGCTGCGGGCCTGACGCCGGTTGCCCGGTCCGGGGGACAACCGGTCGATGAATCTGCTCTGCGCTACTATGCCTCGCGCAAGCAAAAGGAGCGCGTCGATGTTGAGATTCGCCGTTTGCAACGCAACTATCCTAACTGGCGGGCGCCCGCCGATCTCTGGACCGCACGCCCGAGCAGTGAGAACGAGAACGAACTTTGGGAATTGTACGCCTCGGACAATCTGGAGGGACTTCACAAGGCGATCGAGGCCCGTCGAACCAGAGAACCGGGCTGGACGCCATCCACAGATCTCGCCAAAAAATTTCGCCGCAAGGAACTGCGGAAGGAAATCATAGCCAACAAACTAATGGGACGCTGGGCGACCGCGGCGGCCGCTGCTGACCGCGGAGACTTTGGGCCCGACACCGGGGATGTCGAAACTCTCTGGGATATCGCCGAGGTCTACGCCCGCACGAAGCGTCCCGAGGACGCCCTCAACATACTGACGCTGGTATTGCGCACCCGATCTGAATCGCAGGAACGATTCGCCACCGTACAGCGGGCGATTTCCTTGCTACCTATGATCGATGCCGAACGTCTGATCGCAATGGCGCGGACCGACACGAACGGCGAAAGCGAGTTTTCTTCGCTTGGTATCGATATCACGCGCGCACGGATTGGCGCCTTCCTTCACGATCAACCGGCGAATAACGTGTCGGTTGCCGATCTGACTGCATTCCGGAACTACGCGCGCGCCGCCGCAGATGCCAACCAAGCCGGGCTCGTCGCGTGGTACGCCCTCAAGAGGGGAGACCTCTATGAGGCGCTGGAATGGTTCAAGACTGCGATCGCGCAGGGCGGCGACGCGACGATGGCTCACGGATTGGCGCATACACTGAGGAAGCTTGGTCAATTGCGCGAGGCCGAGGAAGTTGCATACGCATGGCGTGAACCGTCTGCAACGAACATGATTCTGTTCATTGACATCATGGCGGATCAACTGACGCGCGCCGCCCCCGTGCGGTTCGAAGCTGACCGTCTGTCACGCTTCGCAGCGGTGACGACGCAGACGTCGTCGGGAGAGGGCGCCCAGGCCTTGGCATGGTATGCCTACAATTCCTGCCAGTTTGAGATCTCCAGCGACTGGTTCCGACGAGCTGTCGCATGGTTTCCGAAGGAGACGACCGTATTCGGATACGCGCTGACCTTGCGGCGACTCAAGCGTCAACAGGAATTCGTCGAGATCGTGAATCGGTATGACGGATTGTTTCCGAAAGTTCTAACGCTGCTTTTCCCCGAGCAGGGCGCCGAACCGGCAAGCCCTTGTGATGGCCCTGCGCCGGCGAAGACTGGCGTCGCGGCTAGGTCCGCTGAATTCCTCGATCTAAGCAACAGTGGAAACTCAAAGGGCCGGATGCTTCAGCAAGGTCGTCTAGGCCAAGCCGTTCCGGGGCCACCCGTGCTTTCAGTTGAAGTTGCCAACAACGTTCCACAAATCAGAAGGTCGGACTTTCCGATCGCGGTCGCGCCGGAAAATCCGCTCAGGTTTCCCACAGCAGAGACGTTTCGCGGAATCAGCAGCATGGTGACAGAGTGGCGGGAACGCGGTGTGTTTGCCGCCGTCACCGTCGCCAGACGCGTTCCCGGCGTGGGCGTCTTGCCATACGAAAAATATGGTCTGAAACTACAAAGCGCCTGGAACGGGACGGATCAACCAAACCTGTCAGCAAATATCGACGCGCAGGCGCCGATCGGGACGGTCTGGTACGCCGAGCATACGGCACTCGCGACCGACACTTCCCGCGTGGCCACGGCGGCACGCCCGGGCGCTGCTTCGTCGGCCAGCGACGCCTCACCCCCCGGCGGTAGCGCTCCATCTCGTTTCCATCCCTGAAACATTGGTACTGTCATGATACGCGTTTTTATAGCTTGTTTGATTGCTGCTGTTCTGTGCGGTTGCTCGCAGTCCGGCGACCGCAAGAAGTTGTCTTTCGACGAACTCGACAGGCTTGCTGCAACGACAGTCCGCGAAAGCAATGCCAGTGCTGAAAAGGCTCAACAGTCGGCATTTGCGAGACTTCCGGCCGACGCGGGCCGGGTCGTGCGCGTATCGCGGACCGGCTCTTCCGATGGCATCCATCAGCAGATCGAACTCGATAGCCGCGTCGCTGGCCTCGGCCCAAGCATGATCGATATACGGATCCGGACCTCGAACCGGGCCGTGCTTGACCAGCCCATCAACGTGGCGAAGCCGACCGAAGCGAGCATTCGCGCCGAGCTTTTGACGCAGTTCCCCCGAATGGCGATGCAGGTCGTCAAGCAACCGCACGGCAACGATTACGGTCCGTATGGGCTGGCCGTCGGCCGTTGGGAAAATGGCTCCCGTTGCATTTACGCATGGCAATGGATCGACGATCTTAAAATAGCCCGCGCCCTCGAGACGCCCAATCCTGCCTCTATCCGTATCAGGCTTTGCAGAAATGGCGGTACGCTGGATTTGCTTGCAGGAATGGTTGACCAGTTGAGTCTCGATCCCGCACAGGCGGAAGCGCGGGAGGTGGAAAGCGTGTCGGTCGCGCAGTCGCCGAAGCACCTGGCACAGAAGGACGCACGTTCCGTCGTGCATCATAAGGGCAGGCACGTTCAGCCCACAGCGCCCGTCAGACGCATGGCTCGCGCCGAAGTTTCACAGCCACTCGTCGATCTTATCCCACCCAGCACCCAGGGCGGCGCGGAACAACCGCTCGACACAAGCTTGCCTGCCGCCGCCTATCGGGGGCCGGCAGCAAGTGGCTCAACCCAAAGCAAATAAGAGGAAACCTCGATGAAACCACGTGTGCTGCTCGTCGAAGATGATCCGATCGCTCAAGATCTCGCAACGGCCATCCTCCTGAGCGCCGGGTTTGAAACGGATGTGGCACCGGACGGCTTTGTTGCCGTGCAGTTGGTTCGGAACAATCCATATAGTATCGCGCTCGTTGACTATCACCTTCCCGAGATGGACGGATATGCGTTGGCCAAGCTGATGCGCGACGCGGCAAACGACGAGGGACGGCCAATCAAGCTGGTCGGAATTACCGCGGACCGCGATGGCCTCGCGGCGCGACGCGGCGCCGACTCGCTATTCGAAATGATCATCGTCAAGCCTTTCCTGCCTCAGAAGCTGATCGACCTCGTAAGCAACGCCACGGCAGAGACGAGGCAGCTCGGCCAAATGTCGAGCGATATCTCGCTGGGCGAGGAAAACATGCTGGCGGACCGCGCACGAGGAGCAGCAGTAGAATTCTGGCGCGCCAGGGGCTTGGCATGCAGACCGCGGGCCTTTGTTTTCCCCGCGCCCTCACCGCGGCAGGCAGAAAACCTCAGCACGTGTTTCGATCTGGTGAGCGAAGCGGCAGCCGAGCTTTTCATTCTTCTTCACAAAGGCGCATCTGAGCAACTGGCGAAAATCAGGGCACAGCGCGATGGCGACCATTTACCGATCGTGTCGATCGAACGATCAGCTTTTTCAGGATGTGATCTGCATTTTGAGATAGAAGATCCGCAATCCTGGAGCGATCTCGCGGAATTCCTCGCCAGACTTCGGAGGTCAGCATAATACGAGACTCCGATTTAGGCTTCGCACTAAAGGTGCCGCCCACCCGCGTCATGCTGGCTGTCATTCGGCCTGCAATACTAAGATTGGACGCCGATTGACACCGCACCAGCGCATGGACGATCTTTTGCCATCGTCCGGTGTCGCGCCAGGCATAGAAATAGCTTTGAACCCTGGAGTACGGCGAAAACTCCTTCGGCAAGGGCCGCCACTGGCAGCCCGAGGAAAGAATGTACAGAATCGCTTCAACGATTCTGCGAAGATGAACTTTCCGCGGCCGACCCAGCCGGCGCCGCGGAGGCAACTTTCGCTCGATCAACTTTCATTCCGCATCGGTAAGATCGCTTGCGTAACGCCGGCCTCGGCGCTGATACTGAGCCCAAGTGATTTCGGTCCATGGCATCGTGGCCTCCCTCGAATATTTGCAGATCCGATGGAATCACAACTGGCCGGAATCACTCGCCGCTTTTTCGGTCAGGCTCTGAGGACGAGCCGACCTAGACCTTCCTCGACAGCGGCATAGCGCCGCGTCCATACGCGCGGTGGCAGCATGATTCTATTCGACGTCTTTGAGCGAGGCATAACCCCGCGCCAGCTGACAGCGCCCACAATTGGATTAGCGATCACACCACATGGGAAGCCTGCATATCGATCAGGTCTATTGCTCTGGCTTCAGTCCAATTGCTTTGACCACAGGACCATATTTCGCGCCCTCGGCGTCATAGAACGCGGCCAATTCCGCTGGATTCGAGCCAACCATGACGGCGCCCTGACTGATCATGCGCTCCTCGAACGCCGGATCCTTCACGACCTTGGCGATGTCAGAACTGATCTTGTCGACGATCGGCTTCGGCGTACCCTTCGGGGCCACGATCGTCGACCAAGTCTGGGCCTGCAGATAGTCGTAGCCCTGCTCGGGTGAGGTCGGCACGTCGTGAAGGATGGAAAGCCGCTTGGCGCCGAGGACGGCGATCGGACGCAACTTGCCGCCCTTAATGTGCGGGACCACTTCGGTCGGCGCACCGGCGTAGAACTGCAGACGCCCGGCCACCAGATCGATCACGCCCTGGCCGCCGCTCTTGTAAGGCGCGTGGATCGTGTCGAGTTTCTCACGCTGGGCCAGCATTTCCCCCATCAGATGCGGCGTCGTCCCGGCGCCCGGCGACGGATAGACCATACCAGGAGTTTTGCGCGAATATTCGATCAACTCCTTGAGGTTGTGAATCGGCAACGTGGCGTTGACGACCATGATGAGCGGAGAATACAGCACCAGCGATACCGGTTCGAAGCTCTTGTCGATTGTATAAGTGAGGTTCGGATAGACGTATTGCGTAATCACGAACGGCGGCGCCGCCAGCAGCAGCGTGTAGCCGTCAGGCGTAGCGCGCGAGACATATTCCGCTCCGACCGTCGTCGTGGCGCCGGGCCTGTTCTCGACTACCACCGGCTGCCCCCAGATCTCGCTGAGCTTTTGGGCGACTCCACGCCCGACGATGTCCGATGACCCGCTCGGCGCATAGGGAATGACCAATGTCACCGACTTCGACGGATATTTTTGCGCCATTGCCGGGGCTGCGCCGACCACGCCAAGCAGTGCTGCGACAAGGAAACATTTTATCATGCTATTCCTCGTTGGGAAAGAAAATGAAGAAAGAACAGAGGTAAAGCCGGCCAACGGCCCGCTTCAGCGATAAAGCGCCATCGGTGCAAGCGTCAGCGCCGGGATGTAAGTGAGCAGTCCGAGGACGAACAGATAGATGAAGAAGAACGGCACGACGCCGCGGTACAGGCTCGGCAGCGGCGTCTTGAAGATTGCGTTGGACGCGAACAGGTTAAG
The DNA here is from genome assembly GCF_007018645.1 of Tardiphaga sp. vice154. Taxonomy (NCBI): domain Bacteria; kingdom Pseudomonadati; phylum Pseudomonadota; class Alphaproteobacteria; order Hyphomicrobiales; family Nitrobacteraceae; genus Tardiphaga; species Tardiphaga sp. vice154. Next base: position 1,357,224 of record NZ_CP041399.1, on the reverse strand, counting down.
ACCGAACGGCGGCATGAACATGCCGATCGCCAGATTGACCGTCACGATGATGCCGAAATGGATCGGATCAATTCCGGCCTTGGCCGCGATCGGTGTCAGTAATGGCGCCAGCACAAGGATTGCGGCCGGTGGCTCCAGCACACTGCCGACCAGCAGCAGGAGTATGTTGATCACCAGCAGCAGCTCCCAGGTCGGCAAAGCCAGCATGTCGATCAGGCCCACCAGTTGCACCGGAAGTCCGCTGGTGGTGATCAGCCATGAGTATGTGCCGGCGGCCGCGACAATGATCATGATCTGCGCAACAAGGAACGACGCCTCCAGCGTGATCTGCCAGACGTCGCCCCAGCTCAGCTCGCGATAGACCATCACGGAAATCACGATGGAATAGACGCAGGCGACGCCGGCAGCTTCCGTGGGCGTGAATACGCCGCCGTAAATGCCGCCGAGGATTAGCGCCGGTGCCATGATGGCCCACAACGAGCGCCGCGCGGCAGGCCTGATGATGTCCCAGCGTGGCGAGGCGCCGATCGGAATGTTCTCAATCCGCGAGCGAATGACCACGTAGATGCTGAGCGCAATAGCGACGATGATGCCGGGCACAATGCCGGCAAGAAACAGCTGCGTGGCAGACTGTTGCGCCGCAATCGCATAGATGATCATTGGGATGGATGGCGGGATGATGACATCAATGACGCCCGTGGCAGTCACCAGGCTGACTGCGAAGGTTCGGCCATAGCCGGCTTGTTCCAGAGAGGGAATCGTCAGCTTGCCGATTGCCGCAACGCAGGCGACGCTCGAGCCTGACATCGCACCGAACGCCGACGCCGAGGCGATGGTCGCCAGCGGCAGCGAGCCGCGAACGCCACCGATCATCGACATGATCAGCTCGATCAAGCGGCGCGCAATACCACCACGGGCCATGATGTCGCCGGCAAGGATGAAGAGCGGTACAGCTAGCAGTGAGAAGCTGTCGAGGCTGCCGAAAAGCGCCGTATGCACCGCTCGCAGCGGAATGTCGCCTGTCACGAGAATGCCAGCAGCCGTAGCAATCAGCAGCGTCACGAAAATTGGAGTGCCTACCGCCAACAATGCGATCGGCAAAAGACCAAATACCAGCGCATTCATCCTGAAAGCTCTCGTTCGTTAGGAGCGGTCACCCGCATTGGCCTCGAATACGATGAGACGCAGCGCAGTCATCGCCGCGATCAGCAAAAGCCCAACCAGCACCGCCGACTGTGGAATCCAGACCGGGAACTCCATGGCGTCGCTTCTTTGGTCGAACGCAAGCAGCTGCGACACTACGTCGAGGCTGCTTACGGCCACCACGAGTGAAATCACGATCGTAAGAGCAGCCGAGGTCGCAGCGGCGATCCGGCGCGCCTTCGCCGGGAACATGTCGAGCAGCAATTCGATCCTGATGTGCGCGCCCTTCCACGTCACCGCGGCGACGGCCGAGAACACTACCAGCACCATGAGATATAGCATCGACTCCTCGGCCCAGCTGATTGGACACGAGAAAAAGTAACGGCCGATGACATTCATGCCGTTGATCACAACAATGGAGCCAAGTGCAATGCCCGCAATGAACGTCGAGACATACGCTACCATATTGCCAAGCCGCAGTAACCTCACGGAACGCACAGCGGGAGCAGTTGCAGCCACCGACACCTCAGCGGCACGCACCCCGCTCACGTGGTCGCCTCAGCGGTCTTCAGCAGTAACTCGAAAAGCTCGCGCTCCTGCGGCTTCTTGGAGGTCACATCGATTCCGATCGGCCGGACGAGGCGAACGAACTCGTCATGGTCGACCTTCGACAAAGCGGTGATGATCCCACCATTACTGGTCCAAGCCGCCCGCTGCTTCGCCGTGAAATCAACGGCCCACGGGAACACTTCAACACTGGCCTTGCGGCCGGCATCATCGACCACCTTCTGCAGTTCGGGCGTCAGCTTGTCGTACCATTGCTTGCTGACCACCGAGGCCACGGTGACCATGGCCTGATCGGTTTCGATGACATATTTGGCAGCATCGTAGAAGCGCAGCGCCGCCAGTACCGACAGCACGCTCATCACGCCGTCGATGGTTCCCTGCTGCAATGCGGGCAGCACTTCACCCAGCGGCATCGGAACGGCGGTCGCCTTCACCTTCTTTAGCTGCTCGGTCTGGATCGGCGAGGCGAGCACGCGGATCTTCTGACCTTCGAAATCCGCAAGCTTCTCGATCCTGGTGCGGGTATTGAAGATGGTGGGGCCGCTGACGAAAATGCCTACGCCCTTCAACCCCTTGTTGGCGCCAAGCGCCAGGAAGGCCTTGTTGAATGCAGGATCCTGGATTGCGCGGTTGGCGTGCGCCGTGTCCTTGAATAGTCCGGGCGCGCCGAGCACCTCGAAGCGACTATCGACGCCGCTCAGGAATTCCGGCGGGCCTACGAATGCCTGGATCGATCCGAATTGCGTGCCTTCAATCATGCGCGGGATCGAACCGAGCTGACTCGCCGGAAAGATCTCGACCTTGATCTGGCCAGCAGAGTCGGCTTCCAGAATGCGCTGGAAAATCTTCATCCACTCATGCTGCACGTCGTTCAATGTTGGCGTACCAACCTTCATCTGGATCGGCGCGGTCTGCGCGACCATAATGGAGGGCGCGGCAAGCAAAGGCAGAGCGCCCGCGCTTGCAGACAGGAACTTCCGTCGCGTCATATTACCGAGGGCCATTTTCATCCATCCTATGCTTGCCAAACCCATCTCGACTGGCTTCGACCCAGCCACGCAATTTGCTCTCGATCACCACGTCGCAGGCATCGACTGCCGCAGCCGACGCAGTTCCAACCGACACAATCAGGCCATCGGCCATGATGATGGAGTCGCCAGCAACCACGGGCGCGCGCAGATCGCCGCTTACGATCGTGCCAAGATTTACGATGGCCGTTTTCATGACTCAGCCCTTTGCGTCGCGCTGGAGCACTTCATCGTGGGTCAGGCCGCCGACCCTGGCACCGATGCGACCGGCACTCGCCAGACAGAAGATGATGGCCAGTTCGTCAGGCATCGGGGTGTCCTGGATAGCGACCGTCATTCCATCGTAATGCGACCGCACGTAGACGTCATCCTTGTGGTTCATCGGGATGTCGATCGCGCCGCCGGGCGAAGACATCTTGACCATCGACGAAATCCACGCCTTGCCACCGCCGATGGCATCACGGATCGGATTGGCGTAAGCCGTCGTCACCAGCGCGCTGGCATGCTCGATCTCGCCATGCAGCCCAACCAGCGCCCCCTTGCCGTAGCTCTGCACCCTGTATGTCCCAAGCGCCTGCAATGCCATTTTCGCCATCAGCCCGCCAAGCCACACGCTGGCATCGATCAGTGGACTGAGGTCCTCCACGGACTTCGCCGCGTAGGGATTTTCGACTACCGCTACAATTGCGATCTTGCGAACTGGCACATCGACAATTCGTCCTGCATGCTCGTTCTTGTCTTCGACGATCGTACTGGTGCGGCGGATGTTCAGTTTCATGGTAATTGATCTCGGTGCTTGACAGTCCCCCTAGAACAAATACGCTTTCGTCAGACAATCTGTCAATCGGGTTTGAGCATATGACTTTAAATGGCCAGGCGGTTCTGTTTTCGGAAATGATCCCGGGTCCATCCCTCGTCGACAAGTTTCACAACTGGTACGATACGCACCATATTCCCGTCCGGATGGCTTGCGATGGCTTCGTAAGCGCGCAGCGCTACAGCCGCCAGGGCGACGGCGGCTTTCTGGCGGTCTACGAGATGGACGACATCGGCGTCCTGACCAGCGATGCTTACAAGGTGATCAAGAACAAACCGTCGGAAAAAACGGCCTGGATGCTCACTAACGTGAGAGGATCCTCCCGCTATCTCGGCGGCGAAACCTCCGTAAAGCCGCCCGTATCGACCGCAACAGATGCCCTGATGGACGCGCCGATGCTTTACGCCGTCCTGTTCAACATTCCAGCCTAAGCCCATGCCGACTTCGACGGCTGGTACGAGACCGATCACTTTCCGCTGTTGATGGCGTGAAAAGATTGGTTGATGGTGCGCCGGATGCGTATTGCAGATGGCGTGCCGGACCAATATACGCATATTGCGCTGCAGTATCTTGCCGACGTCAAGGCGCTGCAATCGCCAGAGCGAGAAGCGGCAAGGAACACGCCATGGCGCAATCGCCTGGCGAAAAATGAATGGTTCAAGGCGAGTTATACCGTTTTCGATCGTCTCGGACCGCGACAAATCGGAAAAACCAGGGAAAATGGCAGCTCTTAACCTTCGAATTTCTCCCAAGACCGTACAGCAGCAGATCGTCGAAAAGCTGCGGGAGGCAATCGTAGAAGGCATGTTCAAGCCCGGCGACAGACTGGTCGAGGCCGATCTCTGCGAGATGCTGGGCGTCAGCCGCCCCTCCATTCGCGAGGCATTGCGAAGCCTTGAGGCTGAGCGTCTGGTCTCAATCATCCCGAATCGGGGCCCGCAGATTCCGGTGCTGACCCGGGATCACGCCACCGAGATCTATCAGGTACGCGCGCTGCTGGAAGGCGAGGCAGCCTACATTGCTGCCAAGCGCGCCACGCCGGAGGACCTGAAACTGATGCGCGCATCGCTTGCCGCCTTCGGCAAGGCGGTGCGCGCCAGCGACATGCAGACCGAAGTGTCCGCGACGTCGGAATTCTACAGCCATATTCTTCGGATGTGCGGCAACCGCATCATCGAGGAAACGCTGCATGGCCTGCTGGCGCGCATCAATTTCCTGCGTGCACATTCGATGTCGCAACCAGGCCGGGCCAAGCACAGCCTGCAGGAAATGAAGGCGATCTTTGAGGCTATAGCAGCAAAGAACGGCAACGCTGCACGCAACGCCGCCGTGAGGCACGTGGAGAATGCGCATCTTTCTGCCAACGCTGCCTATGAATTGTCAAAGGCCGACGACAGCGCAGCCTGAGCCTGCGCTCCTGGCGCCCAAGAATCGCATCGCGTCGCACAAAAATCGTAGCACGGCTAAGAAAGCGCCATCCGGCCGATTGACAGCTTTGTCAGACAATCTTAATATCTGCTAGTCAAGTAGCGGTGGCGCTTTCTTTCATGGACATATCGACGAGCGAGCGCACCGTTTCAGGCCTATTCCGGCTGGCGCATTCCCGTCTCAAACCTGAAATCTGGGACTACCTCATGGGCGGCGCGGAGTCGGAGACGACAATCGCGCGCAACCGCGCATCACTTGACGCCCGCGAATTTCTCCCGCGCGTGCTCCGCGATGTCACCAGCATTGCGACGGGCCTCCACTTGTTCGGACATAGCGTCGATCTCCCTATTTTTCTGGCGCCGATCGGATCGCTGAGCCTGTTCAACGAGGCTGCGGCCCTGGCATCAGGCAAAGCAGCGGCGGCGGCGCGCGTACCGATGTTTCTAAGCATCATGGCCGCGCCATCGCTGGAAGACATTGCGCGGCTGTCGCCGGGCACCTGCCTGGTCCTACAACTGTACATCCGCGGCGACCGCGCGTGGCTCGACGCGACAGTCCAGAGAGCCGAACAGGCCGGCTGCGCAGCACTGTGCCTTACCGTGGATTCCGCCGTTTACGGCCGGCGCGAACGCGACCTGACCAACGGCTTTTCATCCGCCGCTGCCGTCGATCGCGTCAACTTTAAAAGTCAGCATCACGTTCAGATCACCAGCGCGCAGGCGGGGCTGACCTGGGAAACGATCGCATGGCTGCGCTCCCGCACGCGACTGCCGCTTATTCTCAAGGGCATCATGACGCCGGAAGATGCGCTTCTGGGCGTCGAGCACGGCATCGACGTCGTCTATATTTCTAATCATGGCGGACGGCAGCTCGATCATACCGCGGCAACACTCGATCAACTCGAACTGATTGCGCCCGTGATCGCCGGACGCAGCAAGATCTTGATCGACAGTGGATTCATGAGCGGCACCGACGTGCTGAAAGCGTTGGCACTGGGCGCCGACGCCGTCGGTCTCGGCAAGGCTCAAGGCGCTGCGCTCGCCGCCGGCGGCCAGCACGGCGTTGAGCGACTGCTCGCCATTCTCGGCGACGAAATCAAAACTGCGATGGCGCTACTCGGCTGCACGAAAATTACCGACGTCGGTCCCGCATGTCTGCGCCGCACCTCCGCGCTCGCTGCAACCAGATCCGCTATCCAATGAACAGCGCTGCGGAACGATTCAACAGCATTCAATCCAGCCAGGAACGAGCTATGAAAAAGATCGAACGTCCCGCCGTCACGCCATCCAACGCAGCCGAGTGGGGCAGCGATGTGGCGGCGCAGATGCTGCGCGTGCTCGATATTCCCTATATCGCGCTCAATCCGGGCGCGAGCTACCGTGGCTTTCACGACAGCCTCGTCAACAATCTGGGCAACGAGGCGCCGCAGATGCTGTTGTGCCTCAATGAAGATCACGTCGTGTCGATCGCCCACGGCTATGCCAAGGTGACCGGTAAGGCGATGGCCTGCGTGCTGCACAGCAATGTCGGCCTGCTGCACGGCTCGATGGGCATCTTCAATGCTTGGTGCGACCGCGTGCCGATGATCATCGTCGGCGCCACCGGCCCGGTGGCGCCCGAGAAGCGCCGGCCGTGGATCGATTGGATCCACACCTCGAAGGACCAGGGCGCTTTGATCCGCGACTTCACGAAGTGGGACGACGAACCGCGTTCGCCGCACGGCATTGTCGAGGCCTTCCTGCGCGGGTCGCAGTTGACCAACAGCCAGCCCACCGCGCCCGTCTACATCTGTCTCGACGCCGGCCTGCAGGAGCAGAAGCTGGACGCACCGATGAACGTGCCAAGCCCGGCGCGCTATCAGCCCGCGGCGGCGCCGCGCGCCAGCCAACACGACATCGAGGCGGTTGCAGAGCTGCTGGCCACTGCAAGGAACCCGCTGATCCTGTTCGGTCGCGGCGGCCGCTCGCAGGAAGCCTGGGATGCGCGCGTACGCCTCGCCGAACTGACCGGCGCCTCGGTCATGACTTCGATCCGCGAACGCTCGGTATTTCCGACCGAACACAAGCTGCATGTGATCCCACCATTCTACTGGCTGAGCCCGAAGGCCAAGGACATCGTCCGCCAGGCCGATGTGATCGTCAGCTTCGACTGGGTCGATCTCAACGGCTTCCTGCTTCAGCTGACCCGCGATACCGACTCCTATCCAGCGAAGATCGCCCATGTCACCCTCGATGCCGGCCTGCATCGCGGCTGGAGTATGGACTACTTCTCGCTGCCGCCGCTCGACGTGCCGGTGGTGGCCGGTGCCGACGGCTTTGTCGAGGACGTGCTGGCCGCGCTCGAGAAGAAGCTGGGCGGCAAGAGGCTGTGGAAGGGCGATGACCGCAACAGCGCGCCGGAACCAGCCTATACTCAGGACGCCCAAACCGAGTTGGGGCCGCGCGATATCGAGGTCGCTCTGGCCAGGGTGCGGGGATCGCAGACCTTCACCCTCGCCCATGTCACCATCGGCTGGGCCGGAGACGTCTATTCGTTTCGCGATCCGCTCGACTTCATGGGACATGACGGAGGCGCCGGCTTGGCGGCAGGCCCGGGTCTCACCATCGGTGTCGCGCTGGCGCTGAAGGACCAGGGGCGTCCGGTCGTCGCCGTGCTCGGCGATGGCGACTTCATGCAGGGCGTCTCCGCGCTGTGGACTGCCGCCCATTACGGCATCCCTGCGCTGTTCATCGTCAGCAACAACCGCTCGAACTTCAACGACGAACTGCATCAGGAAGCGGTCGCCAAGATGCGTGGCCGGCCGCCGGAAAACCGCTGGATCGGGCAGCGCATCTCCGAACCGGTGATCGATCTCGCGGCCATGGCAAAGGCGCAAGGCGTGGAGTCCGAGGGCCCGGTGAAGACTGCCGCCGAACTGGAAGCCGCGATCGAACGCGGACTCGCCGCCGTGCGCGCTGGCCGTCCGTATTTCATCGATGCCTATGTAACGCCCGGCTATTCCAACCCCCCGCTTTCGCGCGGCGAATAACTTCGCAACGCTGCGCATATAGACACAAGTCAGGACACCGACATGAGCGAGAACAACACCAAGTTCTATATCAACGGCGACTGGGTCGATCCGATCACCCCTCACCTGTTCGACGTCATCAACCCTGCGAATGAAGAGGTGGCCGGTCAGATCAGCCTCGGCAGCGCTGCGGACATCGACCACGCCGTGAAGGCCGCCCGGGCGGCATTCGCGACGTTCTCACGGACGACCAAACAGGAACGTCTCGATCTGCTCGATCGCATCATCGCGGTCTTCGAGCGGCGCTTCGACGAAATCGCGACCGTCATCACTGCCGAGATGGGTTCGCCGCTCTGGTTTGCCAAGACGGTGCAGGCTGACACCACACTCGCGCACTTCAAGCAGGCGCGAATCACGCTGCAGGATTACGATTTCGGGCACATGATGGGCTCTACCCGCATCGTGCGTGAGGCGATCGGCGTGTGCGGCTTCATCACCCCCTGGAACTGGCCGATCAACCAGATCGCCTCCAAATTCGCCCCTGCACTCGCGGCGGGCTGCACCGTGGTGACGAAACCAAGCGAGGTTGCACCGCTCAGCGCCATCCTGCTGACCGAAGTATTGCACGAAGCCGGTTTGCCCAAAGGCGTGTTCAATCTCGTGAACGGTGATGGCCCGGTGGTTGGAGAGGCCATTTCGGCCCACCCGGACATCGATATGGTGTCCTTCACGGGCTCGACTCGCGCCGGTATCATGGTGGCCAAGACGGCCGCAGCTACCGTCAAACGAGTGCATCAGGAACTTGGTGGAAAATCAGCCAATATCATCGTTCCAGGCGCTGATCTCGCCAAGGCGGTCCCGGCCGGCGTGCTTCGCTCTTTCACCAACACCGGTCAATCCTGCCAGGCGCCGACCCGCATGCTGGTTCACAAGGATCAGATGGAAGAAGCCGTCGCGCTTGCAGTCGCCACCGCCGACGCCGTGGTCGTCGGCGATCCGCTGGCAGACGCCACGAAGATGGGTCCGCTTGTCAGCAAGCTGCAATATGACCGCGTGCAGACGCTGATCGAAGCCGGTATCAAGGAAGGCTCCAAGCTGGTGGTCGGCGGTCCCGGACATCCGCCCGGACTCAATCGCGGCTATTACGTGCGGCCGACAGTGTTCGCCTATGTAGATCCGCAGGCCATCATCGCCCAGCAGGAGATCTTCGGACCGGTGCTGTCGATGATCGCCTACACGGATGTGGACGACGCGGTCCGGATCGCCAACGACACCATCTACGGCCTGTCCGGCTACGTCTGGGCAGGTTCCTTGGAGGAGGCACGACGTATCGGCCTGCGACTGCGCTGCGGCCGCGTCTATCTCAACGGTGCTCCGCACGGCAAGCTTCAGGACGTCGAGGCTCCCTTCGGCGGCTACAAGCAGTCCGGCAACGGTCGCGAGATGGGCCTCTATGGCCTTGAGGACTTCCTCGAGATCAAGGCAGTGATCGGCTTCGACGCCGCCTGATTGATACCGGGAGGCGCCATGGCGCCTCCCTTTTTGCATGGCCTTTCAATGTATCCCGGGACATTGCCGATGCGTGTCAAAAGCCAGAAGGATTTCGCAGCGGGCATGCTGTTTTTCGGCTTCGGCGTCTTTTTTGCGGTGCTGGCGCCGCGCTATAACCTCGGGACCCCGTCGCGCATGGGTGCCGGCTTCTTTCCGCTAGTCCTCGGCATTGTGCTGGTGGTGCTCGGCGCAGCAATCATCGGACGCAGCCTCGTTGGCATTCGGGACACCATCGATGCATTGAACTGGCGCGGCCTGAGCTTCCTGCTCGGTGCTATCTGCCTATTCGGCTTTGTGCTGAAGCCTCTTGGCCTGGTGATTGCATTGCTGACTCTGGTGCTGCTCGGCGGATTGGCCAATCGCGAGTTCGGATGGATCGAAGGCGTCGCGCTGGGGGTCTTTCTGGCTGTTCTGGCGTCCGGTCTGTTCGTCTTTGCCTTGAAGTTGCCGCTGCCCCTCTGGCCCTCATTCTAGGACCGTTATGGACATTATTTCCAATCTCGGACTCGGCTTCAGCATCGCCCTAAGCGCGTCGAACCTGCTTTACTGCTTCATCGGCGTACTGTTGGGGACTCTGGTCGGTGTACTCCCCGGGCTGGGACCTGTTGCCAGCATCGCGATGCTGCTGCCGATCACCTTCGTGCTGCCGCCGGAATCGGCGCTGATCATGCTTGCCGGCATCTATTATGGCGCTCAATACGGCGGCTCAACCACAGCTATTCTTGTCAATATTCCAGGCGAGTCGTCTTCGGTGGTCACAGCCATCGACGGCTACAAGATGGCGCGCATGGGCCGTGCCGGACCAGCGCTCGGCATCGCCGCAATCGGATCGTTCTTCGCCGGTTGCGTATCGACCATCGCCATCGCCTACTTTGCGCCGCTACTCACCGAGGTCGCATTGCGCTTCGGGCCTGCCGAATATTTCTCGCTGATGGTGTTCGGCCTGATCGCCGCGGTGGTGCTGGCGAGAGGATCGCTACTGAAAGCCATCGCCATGATCGTCCTAGGCTTGCTACTCGGACTGGTCGGCACCGATCTCAATTCCGGCACGGCACGCTACAGTTTCGGCGTTCCAGAACTCACGGACGGACTCGGGTTCATCGCCATCAGCATGGCGTTGTTCGGCATTGCCGAAGTGATCGCCAATCTGGAAACCGACCAGAACCAGGATGTGACCGCGCAGCCGATCGGCCGCGCCTTGCCAACTTGGCAGGATTTGAAGACCTCGACGCCATCGATCCTTCGCGGCACCGTGCTGGGCTCGCTGCTTGGCGTCTTGCCGGGCGGTGGCGCTCTGCTGGCATCCTTCGCGTCCTACATGCTGGAGAAGAAGGTCGCAAGGCTGCCGCGCAATTTCGGTCAAGGTGACATTCGCGGCGTCGCCGGACCCGAATCCGCCAATAACGCCGGTGCGCAGACGTCGTTCATCCCGATGATCACGCTCGGTGTCCCCTCCAATCCGACCATGGCGCTCATGATCGGCGCACTGATGGTGCAGGGCATCAACCCCGGCCCCACGGTCATGGTCGAGCGGCCCGGCCTGTTCTGGGGGTTAATCGCCTCGATGTGGATTGGCAACCTGATGCTGCTGGTGCTCAACCTGCCGCTGGTCCGAATCTGGATCAAGCTGCTGAAGATCCCCTACCGCGTGTTGTTTCCGGCGATTCTTGCGTTCTGCGTGATCGGCGTATTTTCCTCGAGCAACAACGTGTTCGACATCTATCTGCTCGCCGGCCTCAGCCTGCTTGGCTACATCTTCATCAAGCTGGATTGCGAACCGGCACCGCTGATCCTCGGCTTCATTCTCGGACCGATGATGGAGGAAAACCTGCGGCGCGCCATGCTGATCTCACGTGGCAGCGCATCGACTTTCATCACGCAGCCAATCAGCCTGTCGTTTCTGATCGCATCGCTGGTGATGCTTTTCGTCGTGATCGTGCCGGCCGTGCGCGAAAAGCGCGAAGAAGCCCTGCAGGAATGATCCGCGGCCGAGACATCTACAACGCATAAAAATGGCGCCGGGATGAACGGCGCCATTTTCATTTCACAGCACCGAGAACTTAAGCGCCTTCGACGGGCGGCAGGGTGAGCGCCCGATCGACGAGGGCACCGGCGCGCTTGAAGTCGTAAGCACGGAACATGTTCATCTTCACGATGAACGAGGCGCCGCCGTAGAATTTCTCGTATTGCTGGTGGCGATTGCCGAACTCCGTGCCGATGAAGTCCCAGGCCAGACGCATCAATGCCACGCGGTCGCGGGCGCTCATGTTCGAGGACCTGTAGAAACGAGCGATGTCCTCGGCGGCCTCTGGATTGTCAAAGTCCTTGACTGAGGACGGCAGCGAGATCATCGCTGCACCCGTCAGTTCGCGCACGATATCGATCATCCGCGGGTTGATCTCGCCTTGCAACGCCATCACCGCATAGAGCATGCTCTTCGATGGCCACAGCACCCCCTCATCATCGAAGGTGGCCAGTGCTTCCTGCGCCTGATGCATGCCCTCGACGATCGAGGCCAGCGCAGCCAGTTCACCCATCTGCACCATCACCGGCGGGGCACTGTCGTTACCGGTGGCTTCATTCATCTTCTTGGCCATGCCGAGCAGAAAGCGCAGCTTGGTGGCGAACCGCGCCTGGGCCTGATGGTTGCCGTAGGTGTGCGATGGTGTCTTCCACCACTGGTCACGGCACAACTCGATGTCGCGATAGATGAAGACGTGCTCCCAGGGGACAAACACGTCGTCGAGCACCACAAAGCTGTCGGTCTCGTCGAAGCGGCTCGACAGCGGATAGTCGAAGGCATTGGTGGCCTGCTGGGCAAACGCGCGGCGGGAATAGAGCTTGAGCCCCGGTGCGCTCATCGGGATCGCGACACTAATCGCATAGGCCTCGTCGCCCGGCTGCAGCGGATGAATGCTACTGATGTGCAGGTAGTCAGCGAACACACCACCGGTGGCCAGCTGTTGTCCGCCCTTTACGATGATGCCGCCATCCACTTCCCGGACGACGCCGGCGTAGAGATCCGGTTCCGACTGTTTCGACGCGGACTTGCTGCGGTCGATCTGCGGCGGAACGATCGCATACGCAACGTACAGGTGGTTATCGCGCAGATGCTTGTAGAAATTCACGACGCGCTCCGCATATTGCGGACCGGATTTGGCGAACACCGACGGCTTCGCCGCGTAGCCGGTGAAGAAGTTGGCAACATGATCCGGCGTGCGGCCCATCAGGCCAAACGTCTGCTCGGCCCATTTTTCGGCGGCGACGCGCTTGGCGGCGAGGTCGGCGTGGGTCTTGGGAATCTGGAAGCAGCGCAACGCACGCCAGCCTGTTTCCGGCTCGACATAGGTCATGATGTCCAGATTTTCCGGTGCGAACGCGAAATCATAAAGGCCGGCGATCTGCCTGGCGGCTTCGCGAAACGCGGGATGCTCGCTCGGGTCGCTGACGCGTTCGCCATCGACGAACACCGAGCGTGGCGTCGATGCCAGGTTCGCCAGAAAATCGGCGCCGCTCCGAAACGCGCCTCGTCCGTTGGTGGGAATGAACTGGCTTGCCTGGACGTTCATGATGTTTCCTCGTTTGCTGTAAAGGAACCCGCTCTATCACGCGTCAAAACGGACGCTGGAATATAAGTACATAATGTATGTATTTGTGTAGCTGTCAATTGTTATATTCTGTATTTTCTTCGATTGGAGCACGGATTTTTTGATGCTAGAAAAACAGGCGGCGCCGCGTGAAAGAAAGTCAAATCGTTGAAAACATCGCCCTCGAAAAAAGCCGACCGCCGCGCTTCGCCCAGCACCAAGGCTTCCACGAAGATCTTAGTACCAGCAACAAAACCGCCGTCGGCGCGCGGAACCCGAAGCTATCAGCCGCCCACAACGATATCGCGATCCGATTTCCTGAAAGACGGCCATGATCGCGATTTCCGCGACGGCCTCTACGGAATGGTCACCGCATTGGACGGCCTGCTGCGATGCCGGGATGTCTTCGGAAAAGCGCTAGGCCTGACCGGCAGCCAGTTTGCGATATTGATCGGGACGGCTTATCGGCAGGGCAGCGAAGGGGTCACCATCCGCCATCTCGCCGAACATGTGCGACTGGCAGCACCGCACGTCACGACGGATGTCAACCGACTGGTCAAGCTCGACCTGCTGGTCAAGAGGCCACATGCCGTCGATCGGCGTAGCGTGCTGGTCTCGCTTGCCCCACGCGGGGAAGCGGAAGTGCAACGCATCGCGCCGCTAGTTCGCGACATCAACGATATCCTGTTCGACGGAATCAGCCACCATGACTTCAAGGTGGCGGCACGCGTCATGCGAGACCTCGTAATGAACGTGGAGAAAGTCTTTGCCCAACTTCGGTTGGGTGACCTTGCACCACGCGTCGAGACCTGAGGCGCGCCGCACCAGGCACTCCCAAGCGACACAAATGCCGTCGTCAGGCCTGATGCCAGCGCAGCACGCGATGACGCAATCCGAGCACCAGCAGGTCAATCAGGTAGCCGATGACGATCATGACCAGCAACAGCGCGAACACGGTTATGGTTTCGAAAAAGCGCTGCGCGTAGACCAGACCGCCGCCCAAGCCGCCCCCGCCCGCGATCATCTCGGCGGTAAACGTGCTTACCAGCGCGAAAGGCACGGCAATGCGCATGCCGCTCATCAGCGACGGCAGCGACGCCGGCAGGATAATCTTCCACAGTGTGGTCATGCGCGACGTTCCCATCATATCCGCGGCCCAGAGTTGGACCCTCGGCACAGTTCGTGCTCCGGCTTCCGCAGCGATGATGAATGGAAAGATGCAGGTGCTGACGACGAGCGCGATCTTCGACAGATGATCGATACCGAACCAGAGAATGAAAATCGGCAGGAAGGCGACCTTGGGCGAAGGAAAACTCAGCGCAATCAGTGGCTCGAACAGCCATTTGATCCAGCGTATCCGTGCCATCATAAAGCCGAGAGAAACGCCGGCGATCATAGCGATCGCCAAACCGGCAGCAGCCCTGTACATGCTGACCAATAGCGGTTCGACAATCTCGCCGCTGCGGACCAGATCGGGAAAGCTGGCGATGACACTCGAAAGCGGCGGCAGGAATATCGGTCGCACCAGACCGCCCTGCGTAGCGGCTTCCCATACTGCTGCAACCAGCAGCAGTGGATAGGTCGCAATCAGCACCTCCCGGATTCGACGTAAGTGGCTTGCCACGGCCATCAGTGCTGTCCCGCAGAAGGCTGCCAGCGCAGGCAATGGTTCGTGATCGACAACAACGCCTGATCGGCCGCATAAGCGGCGATCACCACGGCGAAAACGGCGGCGAACATGTAGTCATAGGCTCCGGTCTCACCATACATGAACAGCAGCTTTCCGATGCCAACCTTCGCTGCGATCATTTCGGCAGCAATCGCGATCAGGAAGGCAAAGCCGAGGCCGATGCGAAGGCCCGTCAGAATGCCATGCTGCGCCGAGCGCAGCGATACTTTCCAGATCAGGCCACGTTGGCCGGTGCCCATCGCCTGAGCACTCCAGATCAGGATGTTCGGCGTATCGTGAACTCCGTGATAGGTATAGACGATCAGCGGCAACATGGTGGACATCGCCACCGCCACGATACTGGTGGTGCTGCCGATCCCGAACCACAGGATGAACAGCGGTACCAGCGCGGTCTTCGGCAATGAATACGTCACCTTGACCAGCGGATCGAAAAACCCGTGCGCGCGCGGACATGTCGCCATCAGGATGCCGAGTGGAATTCCGATTGCAGCGCCAAAAAAAGCCCGGCGAGTCCGCGCCAAAGCGTCATGCCGAGATCCACATAGAAGGACGGTGTCTGCGCCAGATCCCATAGCGCCCTGGCAACCCTGACGGGGCTCGGAAGAACGGACGGATCGATCAACTCGACTGTAGGCAACGCCTGCCAGATCGCTGTAAACAGTGCGATCGGAATGGCCTGATCGGCGAAGCGTCTGAACCAGCGTGCGGTCATGAGACAGCCTGGGATGGGTCCACCTGTCTGCGCACCGACAGCCAGACGGCATTGCGAAATTTGCGGTAGCGGTCCGACAGAACCACATTCTCGCGCGACCCGGAACGATCGAGATCGATCCTGAATTCCTCGACCAGACGGCCGGGGCGTTTCGACATGACGCAGACGCGGTTCGACAGATATACCGCTTCATCGACATCGTGCGTCACCATTACGACCGTCTTGCGATTGAGCCTCCATAGGCGCAGCAACTCGTCCTGCATGATCTCACGTGTCTGCGCGTCAAGCGCTCCAAACGGTTCATCCAGCAGCAGAATATCTGGCTCATAGGCAAAGGTCCGAGCCAGCGCCACGCGCTGTTTCATGCCGCCCGACAATTCACGCGGAAAGGACTTTTCGAATCCGGACAGTCCCATCAGCGCAACGTAGCGCGAAACGATGGCGTGGCGCTCGTCCGCCCCCATGCCCTTTTCCACAAGCGCGTAACCGATGTTGTCTTCCACTGTCAGCCAGGGGAACAGCGCATATTCCTGAAACACCACCCCCCGGTCGATGCCCGGCGCGGTCACCACATGGCCGTTGGCGGTGATCGTTCCCTGGGACGGCGTGATGAAACCGCCCAGCATATACAGCAGCGTGCTCTTGCCGCACCCGGACGGACCAACGATGGATACGAACTCACCCTCGGCAATCGCCATGTCCACCCGGTCGAGGGCCAGCACCGATTCGCCGCGCCGCTCGAAGTTTTTGGAAATGCCACAGATGGCGATCTTCGCAGCCGCGTCAGCCGTTCGAATGTGGGTCGTAGGCGACGTCATGAGCAGCATTCTATCGAATCCATCACAGCAGTTCTCATTCCGGCAAGCGTCACTGGATATTCTGACATTAAGATCATATGACAATCTTCTGTCAATCTGATGCCTGCCCGAATGGAGTGCACCCATGGACCTATTTCGCGCCACAGCTCGGCAGGTTGCGGCCTTGTTGAAAGCGCGTGACATCACGCCGCTCGATCTCGTGGAGGCCGCCGCGGCGCGGATTTCGCAGACCAAGGAGCGCTCAATGCCCCGCCGATCCTTTGCCTCGACAGGGCGCGCGACCGGGCCCGCCGTTTGATGAACGGCGATGCGTCGCTTCGCCACGGGCCGCTTTACGGTCTCCCGATCGTGGTCAAGTATCTCAACGCGGTGGCGGGGGTGCGATGGACCGAGGGTTCGCAGGTCCACGCCGACCGCGTCGCATCCTGCTCCGACATCATGGTCGAGCGGCTGGAGCACAACGACGCAATCGTGATCGCCAAGTCGAACACTCCCGAGTTCGGCGCTGGCGGGAACACCGTCAGTGAAGTGTTTGGCGCAACGCGCAATTCCTGGAATACGACCATGGCGACGGGCGGCTCTTCCGGCGGTTCGGCAGCAGCGGTCTCCAGCGGGCAATGCTGGCTGGCCACCGGCAATGACATGGCTGGCTCAATCCGGATTCCCAGTTCGTTCTGCTCGGTGGTGGGCCTGCGGCCAAGCCCGGGGCGCGTCGCTCACGGGCCGCTGCCGCTGTCGTTCGGATTGCTAAATGTCGATGGACCGATCGCGCGCAATGCCGGCGACGCCGCATTGACGCTGGATGCAATGGTCGGGGAGTATCCGCAAGACCCGCTTGCGCTTCCCGCGCCCGCAACGTCTTTCGTCGAAGCCGTCGATCGCCCGCGCGCGCTGCGCCGCATCGCTTGGAGCGCCGATCTGGGTCTCGGCCCCGTCGATCCCGAAATCGGCGCCATCTGTGGCGCCGCGGTTCGCGCCTTCGACAGCCTCGGCGTCATTGTCGAGGAGGCCTGTCCCGACCTGACGGGCGCCGATCAATGCTTTCAGGTGCTGCGCAACGCGCAACGCTCCGCCGCGGCCGGCCTGCTTGACGGCAATGAAGACCGGCTCAGCCCCGAGATCCTGCACTATATCCGACTAGGTCTGGCGCAGACCGCAAGGCAAATCGCCGACGCAGAGGTGACCCGGGCCTGGCTATTCCAGCGCATGGCCGACTTTTTTGTCGATTACGACATTCTGGCGACCCCGCACAGTGATCGCCGGCCCGTTCGATGTCGGTATCCGTCTCATGATGGAAGTCGGCAGTATCGCATTCACGGACTACTTCGCCTGGCCGGTGCTGACCTACGCCATTACCGTGACGGCCTGCCCGGCCATTTCGATTCCCTGCGGCTTCACTCGCAGCGGATTGCCAGTCGGTTTGCAACTGGTCGGGCGACCGCGCTGCGACGCCGCCGTATTGTCCGCTGCCGCGTTGTTCGAGTCGGCCCATGATTTCGCTTCGATGCTTCCGATTGACCCCCGCCCCGCCAGCCACAGTTCAACGTCTGCACCTCTGGAGATCCTGCCATGACGATCGATCCGCGCGAGTTCCGCAACGCCCTAGGCCTGTTCCCGACCGGCGTCGCCGTCGTCTCGACGGTCACCGCCGACGGCGAACGCATTGGTGCCACCGTGAGTTCGTTCAATTCGGTATCGCTAGACCCGCCACTGATCCTGTTCAGCATCGCCCGCAGCGCCAAGGCGTTCGACATCTGGGCTAACGCACCGTATTACGCGGTCAGCATTCTCAGCGAAGCGCAGAGCGAGACTTCAAACCGCTTCGCCCGTCCAGCGACCGACAAATGGGAAGGCGTCGCGAATGTCGCCGGCGCCAACGGCGTGCCACTGGTCCGGGGTGCCAGCGCCTGCTTCGAATGTGAGAGCTTTGCCCGGCACGATGGCGGCGACCACCAGATTCTGATTGGCCGGGTTACTTCCTATACAGTGGCCGATATGGCGACGCCGCGGCCCTTGCTGTTCTATCGCGGGCGATATCGGCAACTTGAGCCTGACCTCGGGATCGACACCCCGCAGGGCGTCGATTATTACCTGCACGGCTGGTAACCCGGCTTCAAATTACCGCAGCTTGCAGCGGCCCGCGTCCGCTGATCAAATCCGACACATGTTCGGCGATCATGATCACCGCTGCGTTGTTGTTCCCACCGATCATATTCGGCATCGCCGACGCATCCACCACGCGCAGGCCGCGCGTGCCGCGGACCCGAAGATCAGGGCCGACGACAGCTTCCTCGTCATCCACGGCCCCCATGCGACAAGTGCCGAGCGGATGCCGCACCGTGCCAGTACTGGCGCGGATATGCGCGTCGAGATCGGCATCCGAGGTGACCGGCGAGGCCGGATCGAGTTGCGCCGAGATGAACGAAGCGAAGGCAGGCTCGCGCGCCAGCCGCTGCA
The DNA here is from genome assembly GCF_007018645.1 of Tardiphaga sp. vice154. Lineage (NCBI taxonomy): Bacteria > Pseudomonadati > Pseudomonadota > Alphaproteobacteria > Hyphomicrobiales > Nitrobacteraceae > Tardiphaga > Tardiphaga sp. vice154. The sequence goes on along the minus strand of NZ_CP041399.1, from coordinate 1,338,419 downwards.
CCATCCTGACGCTGTCGCGCAGCGTGCGTCTGTTCTTCTCGGTCGCCAGAAACGACTGCGCAATCCGCGGCGGCGCCAGCGAATTTTCCGACGCCAGCGAAATCCGGCCAAGACTTTCGGTCCGCAGCAAGACCGCGCGACAGGCAAACCCATCCTCAAAGGCCGGCGTGAAGAGCGGCAGATATGGATGTGCCACGAGCGGCGGGGCACGAAACAGCAACTGGATATCCGGCATAGCCGTCGCAAACTCGGATTTCAGAAAAGCCGTCCATCCGCTTGGCAGATCGGTAGCAAAACCTTGCCGAAAACATATGCGCGGCCCATCTTCGCGCCGATGCGGTCGAGTCACAGAGCGCACTGGAATAAGCCTGGCGGGCGCCGCTGATACTCGAAACCGGCCTGAACGTGATCCTGCAGGTTCGCGCCGACACCGTCGAGCCGACTTCTTACAGAGATTCCGCTTCGCGCCAGTTTATCGGGATTGCCAATGCCAGGCAGCATCAAGAGCTGCGGTGTCTTGATCGTGCCTGCGGACAGGATCACCCCGCGCATGGCATAAGCAACTTTCCGTTTGCAGCTGCGAAGAAACTCGATGCCAACGGCGCGGTCGCCCTCGAAAACGAGTCGCAGCGCCACCGCCTTGGTCAATACCTTCAGATCGGGGCGCCGCATGGCCGGCTGCAAATTGGCAACCGCAGCGCTGGCCCGACGACCACCGCCGATAGTGGACTGCAGACGCGCAAAGCCTTCCTGCTCGCCGCCGTTTTAGTCGGACGTGGAGGGAAAGCCGGCGCTGGCGGCGGCGTCGAAGCTGAACTGCACAAGCGGATCGTCATAGGGCGACAGGGTGGTCGCCAGCGGTCCGCCGCTCACCCAATAGGCGTCGATGTCGCTCTCCCAATTCTCCGCGCGACAAAAATACGAAAGCACGTGTTGATAGGACCATAATGGCAGCCCGGCGTCTGCCCAGCGATCATAGTCGCCGCGATGCCCCCGCACATAAACCATCGCGTTGGTGGAATACGATCCGCCAATCACCTTGCCGCGCTCACAGCGCAGAACGCGCTCGTCCAGGCCGCTGACCGGCTCGGTCATGTACATCCGGTCGAGGCGACGATCGGCCAGCAATTTTCCGTGGCCGAGCGGCACATGCAGCAGCGGATCGTGGTCCCAGCCGCCCGCTTCCAGCACCAGCACCGTCGTATCCCGATCCTCGGTCAGCGGCCGCGCAAGCTCGCAGCCCGCCGATCCGCCTCCGACCACAATAGAATCTGCATGCAGTTCGCGACTCATCAACGCTACGCCTCGCATTATTGCTGGACAAATCCCAAGGAACAATATTGTCTTACGATCTTAATGTAAAACGGCCTGACTTACGGAGAGATCGATGAAGGACCCGATCGGGAATCCCAAAGCCTTTTCACGCCGCACGATCCTACAGATCGGCGCAGCGATGACCATCGCCGCGCCATATGTTGCCCGCGCGCAAAGCATCCCGCACATTCGCTATGCAACGGGTGGCGGACTCGGTGCCAACGAGATCGTCACGGTGCACTTCACCGACTGGATGAAGGAAAACGTGCTGAAGCGCCACGGCAAGGATTACATCCTCGACGTCACCTATACGCGTGGGACACCGGAAGCGGCGTCGCTGCTCGCCGCAGGCCAGATTGATCTGGCAACGCTGTCGCTGCCCGCCTTTGCCACCACGGTGGCGCGCGGCGCCGTCCCCAATGGCATCAAAGCCATCGCCGACGACTTCCAGGACGCGCGCGAAGGATATGCGACGCAGGGATTCTACGTTCTCGAAGACAGCACCATCAAGACGGTGAATGATCTCAAGGGCAAGATAGTGGCTGTCAATGCCTTCGGTACTGCGACTGACCTGCTGCTGCGCGTCGTACTGAAGAAAAACAATATCGATCCGCGCAAGGACCTCAAAATCGTCGAGATTTCCTTTCCCAGCATCGGTCCGGCGCTACGCGAGAAGCGCATCGACTGCGGGGTGCTTCCGCTGCCGTTCATTGCCAACGAGACTGCAAAGGGCGGCATCCGCCGGGTCTTCCAGGGACGTGACGCGTTCTCGGCCTATGCGGTGATCTTCCAGGTGGCCACCAACGACTATCTCAAAGCGCAGCCGGCGGCGGTGAAGGCATGGCTCGCCGATTACGTCGACGGCCTGAAATGGCTCTACGATCCGGCGAACCGCACGAAGGCCGTGGAGATCACCTCGACACTGGCGAAATCGTCGCCGGACGTTGTTGATTCCTATTTCGTGACCAACAAGGACTACTTCCGCGATCTAAAGGCATGCATCTCGACGGATCTTTTCCAGGGCCCGATTGATGCCATGGCGCGCGAAGGTTTGCTTGCCAATACGATCGATGTTTCGAAGGTGATCGACACCTCCTATTTACCATTTCCCTGCAAGACATGACCCGACCGCGCACAGCTTGATGATAACCATCGGCCCGGCGAAGATCGACATTAGCCGGGCCGATCTCCCGCCGCTCAGACGGGAACCGCAGGACCGGCGCCACTGCCAAGTCTGTCCAGTATCCACGCCGTGAATTGTTTCACCGCAGGTCGCGTCGCCTTATCAAAGCTCGAACTCACACAAGAACCGGTGGTCAACGGCAATCGCAATCGAAGCGGTGCAATCAACGCCCCGGACCGTAATTCGTTGCTCACCACCGAAGTTCGTCCCATCGCGACACCCAGACCGCGGCTTGCGGCCTGGACGGTGGCGAACAACTGGTGGCACACGATCCCGTCGTGAAGTTTGACATCCCGGGCTTCCGCAGCCTCGAGCCATTGTGGCCAGTCATCGCCAAGGATTTGCGACGCGGTGCGTATGATCGAAAGGGCCTCCGGATCGCTGGGCTTGGACAATACGGCGCCGAAGGCCAGCAAAGCTGGACTGCAGACCGGAAAGCATTCCTTAAATCCCGGACGGTGCGCCGTTCTGCCGCGCCAGTCTCCGGAACCGTACCGTACAGCGACATCTTAATCATGCCGGTCCAGACCATCGAACGAGGCGATGGTGCAGATTCGCAGCGCGATCTTCGGAAAGCAGCGTTGACAGTCGGGCAGCAGCGGAATCAGATAGTTGAGGCCAAAATGAATGTGCGTTGCGATCACCAGTGAATTCTCGTTCTGCGCATCGATAAGACGGGATGTCGCTCCGGAGATGAACGCCAGCGCGTTCCTGTCCGTTTCCAGGTAATCGTGCCCTCAGGGAGTGATCCCGATGAAAGTAGTATCCCGGTCAAACAGCCGCGCGCCTACGAAATCCTAGAGTGCCTTGATCCGATGACTCACCGCGGTCTGGGTAAGATTCAGTTCCATCGCGGTCCGGGTGAAGCTCAGGTGCCGCGCCGCGGCCTCAAAAGCGAGCAGATAGCTGATCGAGGGATGATATCCGTTGTGCATGGAAAACCCACGGCCTGAATCACCGCGGCTACGCAACCGAAGACGGCATATGCAATAGTTTCAGAAGCATTAGAATAATTCGCGTTTCCCGCAAGCGCAATCAATCGGCATTTTTCCCCGCATCTTTTCTCGCGGAGAATTCAAATGGAAGTTTTTGCCGGCCGATCCACCGACCTTGAAGCGGGCGATCGTATTCTGGTCGAACACAAGGATCAGCACAGCGGCGTGTTGCGCGCCAAAGGCGTATTGCATGCCTTCTTCAATCTTTGTCCCTACCAAGGCAGCCCAGCCTGCGAAGGCGTTCTGGTGCACAAGCCGGAGGAAATCATCGCCGAGGACCGCTCCTATCAGGGGATGCGCTTTACAGAGGATCTGCACCTGGTGTGTCCGTGGCACGGCTGGGAATTCAACGTGGAGACCGGACGCTGCGCCGACGACGGCAAGCATGGCCTGCGGAAATTCGCAATCGTAGAGCGCGAAGGGGACATCTATGTCGTTGTATGAACCAACAGCAGTCGTACATGCAAGACCGTCACCGACGTCGCCCGACTTCGCCACGGCCGCCTGGATGATAGGAACTCATTGTAACCTGGCCATCGATCTCATTTTTCCTCGAGATCTTGGAAGACGATGGAAGCTGCTGAGAAGATCACCTTCCTACCTGTCGTCGCCTAGCGCGATGGATTTCCGGAAGGCAATTATATTGATGTCGATTTGCACGTCGGTGGCATAGATCAGGTCATCGCGAGATACCGGAGCGACCCGAAAGCCGCGATTCTGAGTGAAAACCACCAACCCGTCCGTCGTCAGGCGCATCAATACCTGGCGCAACGGCGTCGCGGCGACGGAGTGTCGTTCACGGAGATCGTCGAGCGGAAGCCGGACATTGGGCAACAGCCGACATTCGAGAATATCCTGGTACAGCCCTTCGAAGGCCTTATTGCTCAAATTATCGGCGGCGCCTGCGCGATGCGATTTGAGAGAGACCAAGTTTTTTTGCGACGTTCGGGTCGCGCCCCGGCTGGCGGAGCAATTAGGCCCATTTTATAGATTGTGCGAAAACATATACTATGGATATTGTCAAATATCGACAATGGTTTAAGTCGCTATCGTGCCACCGCTCGACAATAGATGGCTCGTTCAGCAAGGCGCCCCCCCATGAAGGCAGTTAGAATTACCATGACCGAGGTGCCTAAGACAAAAAAGACCAGCGCCCGGGGGAAGGTAACGAAAACCACCAAATCATCTTCCCTTACGCAGCAGGCCTATGAAGCCATCAAGGAAAAGGTGATCAACCTTTACTTCCTTCCCGGTCAGTATCTGAACGAAGCCGCCATCTGCGAACTTCTTGGTCTCGGCCGGACGCCAGTGCATCAGGCGCTGCAGAGACTACAGAGCGAAGGACTGATCGATGTCGTGCCTCGCAAGGGCATTATCGTTCAACCGGATTCGATCAGCCAGATTATCGAGTTCCTGAAGGCCCGCCTGACCGTCGAAACCGAGATTGCCCGGCTTGCTGCGGAGCATGCCCATCCCGACGACGTAGCCGAGTTAAAAGCCATTCTCGACAGCCAGGGTCGATTACAGAATCACGGCGGGGAGATCAACGCGTTTGTCGAATGCGATCATGCCTTCCACATCAAGATCTGCGATATGTCGCGCAGCCGGGTGCTTGGCGATTTCGCGAAGTCGCTACATGAGCGCTGTTCACGATCCTGGTACCTGCACCTTTGGCAGACGCTGGATCGGGACGCGTCCGAGAAGCAACATCGCGCCATCCTCAAAGCGATCAAGAGCCGCGATGGGGAAGGTGCAGCCGCGGCGATGCGGGATCACCTCACCAATCTTTGCGAGCGCGTGACCAAGGTTCATCACACCACGTCCAGAAGCGGCCAATCGCTTCCGCCCGTGGCGCGGACCGGGCGGACAGGCAAGCCGATTGACTGACCGCCGCGAGTTCGTCCGCAAGCGCGGCGAAGCCGGGCAGATCTGACCGGCATCCAGAATTAGCCCTTTTAAAAATATTTCACCTGAAATATCATGCGCGTCGTGGGGCACAAAAGCCCTTGGAGGATTACACGATGACGCTGCCCGAAGGCGCCCCTTCGCTCGAAGAAATTCTGATTCAGACCGCCGATATGCCATGGCGCGAGAAGTCCTTGAACGGCGTCCACGAGAAAATGCTGTGGCGGGATGACGTCACGGGCGCCTCCGTTGCGCTGATCAAATTCGACAAGGGTGCCAGCATTCCCCAGCCGCACATGCACGCGTCCAACCAGATGATGTTCTGCCTGTCTGGTCATTATGAATACACCGCCACGGGCGTTACCCTGAAGGCAGGTAGCTTCTACTGCAATCCGAAGGGCAACGTTCATGGCCCCACGCTGGCGTATGAGGACACGGTTGTGATCGAGGTCTATGATGGCCCGCATTATCCCGTAAAGCCGTCATGGTACACCGACGAGAAGGACGCGCACTGATGGCCGGCACGAACCGACTGCCATCATGAGCAACTCCCAGTCCCTCCCGGCGTCAGAATTTTCCGCCTTCACCAGACAGTTGCTGATCGCGGCCGGAACGCCCGAGATCCACGCAGCGACGGTATCGGCCGCGCTCGTCGATGCCGATATCGAAGGCCTCGCCTCGCACGGGACGATGCTGTTGCCGATGTATCTGGACCGTATCGCAGCCGGCTCAGTCGTACCTGCGGCCGAGGGACGGATCATCTCCGACACCGGCGCGCAGATCGTGATCGATGCGGACAATGGTCTCGGTCAGGTAGTTGCCGAAAGGGCCGTCGCACTGGCGGTCGCGCGGGCGCAGGCCCATGGTCTGGCCGCGGTCGCGGTCCGCAACACCTTTCACTTCGGTGCTGCCGGACGTTTTGCACGGTCGTTCGCACTTGAGGGCTGCGTCGGCATTGTCATGGCCAACACACGCCCGCTGCTGCCGGCGCCGGGCGGCGCCGAACGCGTCGTCGGCAACAATCCCCTCGCCATCGCCGTGCCGACTGAGGGCGGTCCAATCGTGCTCGACCTGGCGCTGAGCGCCGGTGCCATGGGCAAGATCCGTCTCGCCGAGAACAAGAAGCAGAGCATTCCCGAGGGCTGGGCCTCGACATCCGAGGGCATCCCGACCACCGACCCCGCCGAGGCCATCAAAGGCATGTTGCTGCCCGCGGCAGGCGCCAAGGGCTTTGGCCTCGCCGTGATGATCGACCTGCTCACCGGCGGGCTCTCGTCGGGCGCTATCGGCGATGCAGTGCAGCCATTGTATGGCGATCTCAACAAGAATTACGGATGCTCGAATCTGTTCATCGCGATCAAAATCGATGGCTTCCGGCCTGTCGCGGAATTCAAGCAGGCCGCCTCGCGGTTTTCCGACAAGATCCGGGAATCGCGAAAGGCGCCCGGGACGACGGACATCCGCGTGCCCGGTGACCGCGCTGAACGCGCGCACCGCGAATTCTCCGGGACGGTCCGGATCGCCGATTCGACGATCGCCTCGCTGCGTGACGCCGCCAGGCGGCTCAACGTTGCGCTTCCTCCCCAATTCAATTCCTGACGGAGACTTCCATGCCCAAGAAACAGATCATCAGCGCCAAGCTGCGCCAGCCCAACGGCCATTTCTCCCAGGCAACCGTGATCGAGGCGCAGGGGCGGCTTGTCTTTCTGTCCGGCATGACCTCACGCCGCGCCGATGGCACGATTGCCGGCATCGGCAATATAGAGGAGCAGACCCGGCAGGTGTGCGAGAACCTCAAGGCTGCCGTCGAAGAATCCGGCGGCACACTCGACGACATCTGCCGCGTCGATGTCTATGTCCGCAACATGGAGCATTTTGACGCCATTCATAAGGTTCGTCGTGAGTATTTCACGGGCATCGCGCCGGCCTCGACGATGGTCGAGATCTGCAAGATGACCTCGCCGGACTACCTCATCGAGATCAACGCCATCGCCGTCATCGCCTGATCCGAAAGTTGTCACATGAAGTTTGCAACCCTTCGATGGAACGGCCTGGAGCGCGTTGGCGTCGCGACCGACGCGGCCTTCGCGCTGCTGCCGGAAACGTCCGGCGACATGGTGACGCTGATCGCAGCGCCCGCGGATATCCGCGACGCTGCGATCCGTGCTGCGATCGATGCCGGCGAGCGCCTGCCTCTGGCGAGCGCGCAGCTTGCCGCGCCGATCCGTCGTTTCAGGCGGGATGTGCTGTGCACCGGCTGGAATTACTGGGACCACTTCGAGGAAGGCAAGGGCAAGCGTGACGGTCAGGAAGTCGATCGCCCGAAAGCTCCGACCTTCTTTTCGAAATCCCCCGATGCCGTAATCGGCCCCACCGATCCGATCGCGTTCGACGCGCGAATTTCGCAGAAGTGGGACTATGAAGCCGAACTGGCCATCATCATCGGGAAGGCCGGTCGCAGCATTCCCAAGACAAAGGCCCTGGATCATATTTTCGGCTATTGCCTGGCCAACGACGTTTCGCAGCGCGACCTGCAGCGCCGCCACGGCGGTCAGTGGCTCAAGGGCAAGAGTATCGACGGCACCATGCCGCTTGGACCAGTCATCGTCACGCCGGATGAACTGGACATTCCCAACATCCGGCTGCAGTGCCACGTCAACGGCCAGAAGCTGCAGGATGGCCTGGTCGCCCAGATGGCGTTTCCGATCGAGGAGTTGATCGCCGAGTTGTCGTTCGGCATGACGCTGCATCCCGGCGACGTGATCCTGACGGGAACACCGAGCGGAGTCGGCAATGCCCGCGAGCCGCAGATCTTTCTGCACGACGGCGACGAGGTCGTCGTCAGCGCCGGCATTCTCGGCGAGTTGCGCAATCGCATGCAGCGCGTGGATCTCTATGGCGATTCCGACATCATGATCGGCTGATCGAAGCTCGGCATGGTTCAGGCCTTGCCGAGCAGTTCCTCCGGACTGTCGCAGAAGATCCTCTTCCTGAATTCACTATCGAGCCCTTGCAATTGCCGATGAGGCTGCATCAGGCCCATCGGAAACGGCCAGTCCGACCCGAACAGGACGTGATCTTCTCCGAAAACCTGTGCGGCGAGGCGAAGCGCTCCGTCGTCATGCGCGATGCAGTCAACGCAGAACCGGCGCAGCGCCAGCAGCGGCGCCTCGTGGGTCGTATCGAGACCGGGCCGTTTGGTCGCATGCCCCTGTTGCCAACGCCCGGCGAGCGCAGCCGCGGTTCCGCCCGCATGCGCCAGGCAGATCTTGAAATCCGGATAACGCTGCAATACCGCGGCGAACACCAGATGCGACGTCGCGATGGCGGTCTCGGTGGGATTGCCCAACAAGTTGTGCAGATAGAACGGATCGAGCCGGGCATCGCAGCCCTCGCCGGGATGCAAGAAGAGAAAGCCTGCCGCCTTGTTCAGCACGTCCCACAGCGGTTCGTAGACCGCGGCCGACAGCACGTGACCGACGCCGCCAGCCGACATGGAGAAACGGACCTGTCCCGTTGCGATCTTGTCCCGGGCGATGGCAACCGCGAGTTCGGGATGCTCGACCGGCAGATGAAACAAGGGCGACAGCCGCGTCGGATGCTGCTGCACGATGCGTGCAAGCCCGTCATTCAGCAGGCCGAGCCATCGCTCCGCCGCATCCGCTTCCAGATGCGGGCGATAGACCGGCGGCGGCACGGAGATCCACGCCTGCCCGACATCGTTGTCATCCATCCACTTCAAGAGGTCAGCGGGCCTGAAAAGTCCCTTCAAGCCGATCTGATGACCATCGACCTCCAGCTTTTCCGAGGCGGGATCCCATGACACGCCATCGAACTGCGCCAGTGCCGCGGCGTTGGGGGTGATCAGGTGGACATGAACGTCGAGAACAATTTTCGTCACGTGTCAACAATCTGTCGGTCAGAGCAAGGAAAAGCGGCAAGGCAATCGACTATTCCACCTTGATTCCTGCCTTGTCGATGACGGACTTCCACGACCGCGATTCCGCATCGATGCGGCGTGCCAGTTCTTCCGATCCACCCGCGATGGCTGTGATTCCCAACTCGCTGAACTTGCGTTGGATCTCGACGTCCGTCATCGCCGCCACCACGGCGCGTTCGATCTCGCCGCGGACCGCCTCCGGCGTGGCCTTCGGGGCCAGCACAGCGAACCAGGCGCTGGAGTCGAAACCGGGATAGCCCGATTCGGCGACGGTCGGGACATCCGGCAACAGCGGCGTCCGGGCGGCGCTGGTGACAGCCAGCGCCCGCAATTGACCGCCGCGGATCTGCTCCAACACCGTTGGCAGGTTGTCGAACATCACCTGGATCTGACCGGATACAAGGTCCGTGACCGCCGGCGCGCTGCCCTTGTAACCGATGTGGGTGAGTTGCACGTTGGTTTGCTGGGCAAACATCTCGCCGGTCAGATGCCCGTTGGAGCCATTGCCCTGCGATGCAAAGTTGAGGCTGCCCGTCTTGCTTCTGGCGAGGGCGATGAACTCCTTGAGGTCCTTCACCGGCACCGCGGGATTGACCACGACCACATTCGGCACAAAGCCTGTACGGCTGATCGGGGCAAGATCGCGGCTGACGTCGTAGCTGATGTTGCGATAGATCAGCGGATTGATGGTGAGCGCGCTGGAGGCCACTGCCAGCAGCGTATAACCGTCTGCAGGCGCACGGGCGACAGCGGTGAGGCCGATGCCGCCATTGGCGCCGGCGCGATTCTCGACGATCACGGCCTGCTTCCAGATTTCGCCAAGCCTTCGGACTAGCAGACGCGCGATGATGTCGCTGGTTCCGCCAGCCTGATACGGCGAGATGATCGTGACCTGCCGGGTCGGAAACGTGTCCGCACTAACCGGCATCTGGGCTGTCAGAATGAACGCACATCCGACGAGAAGTCCTGGCAAACGCATCAGAAGTCTCCGCTGTTGCCGCGGCATTGTCGCGCGGCGTATGGCCGCGCAGCGAGGTCGCATCTCACCGCCACGGCTTGAGGTCACCGATGGGCATCAAGGCAGAATGGGTGGTTCCGGGAGGAAGCCGGGTGCATAAATCTGCTCGGCAGTCAGCTTGTCACCGGACACATCAATGTTCTTGTTGATGAAATCGACGGTGTTCTTCATCCGCTCCGCCGACACGTAGCCCAGGCCATACTTAGACACATCGTCGCTGAGCGCGACACGACGCAGGATGTTGATTTCATCGACGACGATCTGCGGATCCAGCGCCTTGACGTATTGTAGTTCGATCTTCGCGGCTTCTTCGGGATTGGCGAATGCCTCTTTCCAGCCGCGCAGCGACGCACGAACGAACTTCTTCACTACGTCGGGGTTCTTCTTCATGAACTCTTCCTGCACGCCGATGGAATTGGAGTAGATTTCAAGGCCGAAATCCCCGGCAAACAGACAGACTGTCTTGGCGTCCGGCACGGCTCGCCTGATGGATGGCTCACTCATGATGAATGTGTCGATGGTCGCAATCTTGTGGGCGGCCAGCATCGGGACACGGGCCGCACCGTCGATGTTCACGACTTTCATGGTCTTGCTGTCGATGCCCTTCATCTCCATGAATGCCGCCCAGATCTTCGGCACGAACGAAGCAGAGCTGGACCCCAGTTCAAGATTGACGAGTTTCGCCGGGGTATCGATGTTGGCGCCGGGATTCAGGCTGAAAATGCAATAGGGCGGCTTCTGGTAATTAACGGCAACGATCTTGACGTTCGACGCATTGCTGCCGGCCGCGACGAGGCTGGGAATGTCGATGAAGCCGAATTCGGTAGTCCCGGTGGCAACCGAGCGAATGGCGTCGGCCGTCCCCTTCGACGGAAGGATCGAGACGTTGAGCCCCTCTTCCTTGTAATAGCCCTTGCCGAGCGCGACGTACCAGGGCGCATGCCGCCCGAGGCTGATGAAGTCGAGCGAAAATTTGACGTCGCGGTCCGCGGCGAACGACGGGCCTGCGATCAAGCACGACACTCCTAGTATCAGGGTCGACAGGTATTTCAGCATCTTCGATCTCCCGCTCACCAATGAAACCCTCAACGCGCCCACAGCGTCGAAATTGACTTATGAGATATCATAAGATATTTCACCAGCATGTACATGGACTTTTTGGGGAGGTGGCGCTGGGGGCACGCCCGATGCCGCCAGCAACAGAACTCAGCAAGATTCAGGCCAATCCGGCCGAACGACGATCGAAATGAGCAGATGGTTTTTGGTTCTATCCAGAATGTCCGAAAGGTCTTTGTGCCACAAGATGTGCGAGGCAAAGCGCCCGTCGTGGCACTTGATGACGCCAGTTTCGAGTTCGACAAAGGCCAACTGATCTCGTTTCTCGGACCGAGTGGTTGCGGCAAGACCACGCTGCTGCGCATCATCGCAGGGCTGATACCGAAGACGTCCGGCTCCGTCGTGATCGGCGGCCGGGACATCAGCGAACCGCTCGGCAATTACGGCTTCGTATTCCAGAGCCCCAGCCTGATGCATTGGCGTACGGTCCTCGACAACGTTCTGTTTCCCATGGAAATCCTGCGGCGACGCGATGCCAAGGCCAAGCAGCGCGCCATCGAATTGCTCGATCTGGTGGGATTGGCAGCCTTCAAGGATGCCCGACCACACCAATTGTCGGGTGGCATGCAGCAACGCGCGGCGTTGTGCCGTGCGCTGATCCACCAACCCGACCTACTGCTGATGGATGAGCCATTCGGTGCGCTCGATGAACTGACCCGTATGGACATGAACGACCTTCTGCTGAAAATTCGCCACGAGACGAGCGCCACCGTCTTGTTCGTCACGCATTCGATTTCCGAGGCCATCTATCTGTCAGACAAGGTCCTGGTGTTCAGCCGGCGGCCGGCGCGGGTCGCCAGGGAGATTCAGGTCGATCTCACCTATCCGCGCTCCCAGCAGGTCCGCTTTACGGCCGCCTTCACCGGCTTCGAGCGGATCGCGAGCGAGGCACTCGGCGTGGTTCCCGCAGGCACGGACGTCCAGGCAGTGCCGCTATGACGCGTTCATTTTCCCGCATCGCATATCCGCTAGCCGGCGTCGTTCTGGTCATTGCCGGATGGGTTCTGCTCTGCTGGATCGGCAATCTTCCTACCGTCGTACTCCCCACACCGGACAAGGTCGTGCGGGCATTCGTGCTGCGCTTCCCGCTTCTGGCCAGCGAGGGATGGATCACCCTGAAGGAAACACTGGCGGGATTTTTCCTGGCTATGCTGGTCGGATTGCCGATGGCCGTGGCGATCGCCAATTCGCGTCGCCTCAACCTGATGTTCTATCCGCTGCTGGTGGCGCTGCAGTCGGTCCCGAAGGTGGCGCTGGCGCCTATCGTTATGATCTGGCTCGGCACCGGGATCGAGTCCAAGCTGGCGATCGTCTGGCTGGTGTCATTCTTTCCGATCATTGTCGATACCACCGCCGGCTTGCGCGCGACACCGCGCGAACTGCTCGAACTGGCGCACAGCCTGCGCGCGACGCCCTGGCAGATTTTCATCAAGGTGCAGTTTCCAGCGGCGCTTCCTTTCGTGCTCACCGGCGCCAAGGTTGCCATGACACTGGCGGTGATCGGGGCCGTGATCGGAGAATTTGTCAGTTCCAGCGAGGGCCTCGGCTTCCTGCTGCTCAGCGCAACGTCGCAACTGGACACGCCGCTCGCCTTCGCAGCCTTGCTGGCGCTGTCGCTGGTCGGCGTCGCCACCTACATGCTGGTCGAACTGGTCGAACGCCTCGTCGCGGGCTGGCTCCCGCCCACCGCCCACGGACATTGATCGATGCGCGCTCAATTCTCATTTGACGGCGATGTCATCGTCATCACCGGCGGCGCTAACGGGATCGGACGCGCGCTGGCCTCCGCCGCCGCCCTCGCAGGTGCCAAGGTTGTCATTCTCGACGTCGATCAGCCGGCCATGGATGCCGCTGCAGCGGAACATGCATCGATATCAGCGATCCACGTCGATGTCAGCGACCCGGCCGCCATTGCCGCGGCCATCGCAGGCATCGAACACCGCTTCGGCCATATTGACGGACTGGTTTGCGGTGCAGCGATCCAGCCGCGCATTGTCGCGCATGAGATGACCCCGGCGCAGTGGCGCCAGGTACTCGGCATCAACCTCGACGGAGTCGTATGGTGCTACCAGGCCGTAATCCCCGGCATGATCGCGCGGCGACGCGGGGCAATCATCGCGTTTTCGTCAGGCCTCGCCCATCAGGGCTGGCCGCAGGCCTCCGCCTATGCCGCCAGCAAGGGCGCGCTGATCGGCTTCGTCAAGAGCGCCGCCAAGGAAGTCGCTCAACACCGGATTCGCTTTAACCTGATCTCGCCTGGCGTGATCGATACCGCGCAATACCGCGCCGCCAATCAGGGCGCGGACCACGAGCGCTGGCGCACCTCCATTGGCGTCGGCGAGGCCGCCGACGTGGTCGGGCCGCTGCTGTTCCTGCTGTCGGACGCCGCCACCATGACCGCATCGGTGCTGAGCCGCGACACCGCCTACCCCGCTTCCGACGACGAGTAACGAGACCACAATGAAGCCCATCCTGATTGTCGGCGCCGGTCCTGTTGGCCTCACCACAGCGCTGGCGCTGCAGTTCTATGGCCTGCCCTTCCTGCTGTTCGAGGAAGACGACTCGCTCTCCAGCGATACCAAGGCCGGCACCATCCTGACCCGCACGCTGGAAGCCTTCCGGCGCTACGGCGTCGCCGACGATGTTCTCGCCAAGGCGCTGCGCGTCGATGAGATCGGCGACATCGAGCGGGCGACCGGCGCGGCGCGTCCGTCCGTGCGACCTCCGCTGCTGGATCGCGAAACCCAATACCCGTTCGTCGTGAACCTGCCGCAGCATCATCTCGAACCGATCCTGCACCACGCGATCGAGACGCGCTCGCCGGGGTCGGTTCGGCTGCAACACCGGCTGACATCGTTCTCCAATCATGATGATGGCGTGACCGCCACGTTCGAAACGCCCAACGGAGCGCAAACGGTCGAAGGATCCTACCTGCTTGCCTGCGACGGCGGGCGCAGCACCATCCGGTCGCAGCTGGATATCAAGGTCGAGGGCGAATCGCTTTCGGCACGCAACCTGCTGGTCGATGTGAAGGTCGACCTCGATGTCGCCAACCCGCGCGACTATCCGTATCTGGCCTATTTCGCCGATCCCGATGAATGGATGGTCCTGGTCCGCCAGCCGCACTGCTGGCGATTTCTGTTCCCGCTCGCCGCCGAGGCTCCGGAGCCATCGGCGGACGAACTCCGGGCCAAGGTGCTGAAGTTCATCGGCCCGGTAACGGACATGGAGATTCTGAATACCATTCTGTACCGGATTCATCATCGCATCGCGAGCAACTGGCGGTCTGGACGGGTGTTCCTGATGGGAGATGCGGCGCATTTGATCACGCCGATGTGGGCCCTGGGACTGAATACCGGCATCCTCGACGCCATCAGTTTGCCGTGGCGGCTTGCCTGGGTCGCCCGCGGCTGGGCCATAGACGCCCTGCTCGACGGCTACAGCCGCGAGCAGCATCCAGTCGCCGCACTCGGCTCCGGCGAGATGGCCGAGGCCGGCCGCAAATATATGCTGGGCCTGCAGGGCGAGACCCGGGCGATGTCCGGCGATGCTTGGGGCAATGCGCTGACGCGCACCATGCTCGGCGTCCGCCTCGACGTCGACCAGATCGGCGACTGGTCCATGGTCAAGACCTCAGAGCAGCCGCTGCAGGTCGGTGATCGCATGCCCGACGTCGAGTTGCACGGCCCGGACGGCCGCCCGGTACGGCTGCACCAGTTGATCGACGACACCTTCCTGGCCCTGTACTTCACCGACCCGCGCCGCAAGCCACAACTGCCTGCCGATCAACCGGGGCTGAAACACATGATCGTGTCGCGCTGGGATGCGCCGCTGGACTCCGGCGTCCGCCATCGGTCACTCTTTGACGTCGGCGACAGGTTGCGGTCGCGCGCCGGCTGCGCGGAAGGCACCGTGCTGCTGATCCGGCCCGACGACCACATCGCGGCAATGATGCCGATTGCCGACAAAGCAATTGTGCGGGTTCATCGTCGCATTGTCGAACCGAACTGCCAAGACTAACCGCTCACCGACCGTTGGAGACGATCCATGACATCCACACCATCCCGCGAGTTGGGGCCGATCGGCGACCAGATCCTGTTCGAGAATGATCAGGTGCGTGTCTGGAGCGTCAAGCTGGAACCTGGCTCGCGGCAGCACTGGCACCAGCATCACCTGCCCTATCTGATCGTCCCGCTCACCAGGGGCCAGAACATCATGGTGTTCGAGGACGGTCGCGAACGCGAAACCGACGAGGTTCCGGGCGGCGTTCTCTGGCGCGAGCCCGGCGCGCCCCATGAATTGATCAATATCAGCGACTGGGAATACAAGAACGTGCTGATCGAGATCAAGACCAGGCCTTGATTGATCTGCCCCTTTGAAGTGGTCCTCCCTGAAGTATGGTTTTGACTATGGAGGATGAGATCAATGGCGAGGAAGAGACATACATCGGAAGAGATTGTCGCGAGGCTACGCCAGGTTGATAGAGCCGGTTCCGGAAATCTGCACAGGAAGCTAAGTGGAGTTTCTGCCTGACGGCGGGCACGATAGGCCCGCGAATCAGGAGAGACCATGAGCAGACGAGCCCGCCGGAATCACTCAGCGGCCTTCAAGGCGAAGGTGGCGCTGGCAGCCATCAAGGGCGACCGGACGATAGCCCAACTGGCCGAGCATTTCGACGTCCACCCCAATCAGATTGCGGCGTGGAAATCGCAGCTTGAGGGCAATGCGTCCGAGATTTTCGGACCTGGGGGCGGGCCGCCGGCCGCGCCTGCGATCGACGTGAAGTCGCTGCACGCCAAGATCGGAGAGCTGACGCTGGAGAACGATTTTTTAGAAGGAGCGCTCACCAAGGCGGGATTTCTGAGCGCAAAGCGATGATCGACCGCGAGTACGATTTGTCGATCACCAAGCAGGCTGAGGCTCTGCGGATCAGCCGGGGCAGCGTCTATTACCTGCTGCGTCCGGTGCCGGAAGTCGATCTCGCCATCATGCAGCATCTCGATCGGCTGCACCTGGAGTATCCCTTCGCCGGTTCGCGTATGTTGCGCGGCCTGCTGGCTTTGCAGGGGTGCAAGATCGGCCGCCGGCATGCGAAGACGCTAAAATGCGGCGGATGGGGATAGAGGCGCTCTATCGCCGTCCGCGCACGACGAAGCCGGAACCTGGCCACAAGATCTATCCGTATCTGTTGCGCGGTATCGAGATCACGCGGCCGAACCAGGTCTGGGATGGACATCACCTACATCCCAATGGCGCGTGGCTTCGTCTATATCGCTGTCGTGCTGGACTGGGCGACCAGCCGGGTTCTGTCCTGGCGCCTGTCGATCACGATGGAGGCGGCCTTCTGCGTCGAGACTCTGGAGGATGCTCTGGCCCGTCACGGCAAGCCCGGCATCTTCAACACTGATCAAGGCTCGCAGTTCACCGGTGCGGCCTTCACCGGCCTGCTCGCCGGCCACGGCATCGCCATCAGCATGGACGGCAAGGGTGCATCGAGACAACTTGTTCGTCGAGCGGCTGTGGCGCAGCGTCAAATACGAGGAGGTCTATCTGAGAGCCTACGAAACGGTCGGCGAGGCGCGACATTCGATCGGCCGGTATCTCGACTTTTATAACCGACGAAGGCCCCATTCAAGTCTTGACGACATGAATCCGGATCAAGCCTACTTCACCCAGCCGCCACTTCGCTTGGCGGCCTAATCCCGGCAGAGACTCCACTTATCGACGCGGAGAATATGTTCAGACAACAGGGACCACCTCAGATGCTCGGTCCATCGACAAACATTTGCGGATCCGGCTGAATATATCGGCCGAGCTGCGGGAAAAGTTTCGCCGCGATCCGGCGCTGATGGGCGACAAGAAGTACGGCATGGACGTCGCCTTCCTGGCGATGCTGTTCATGACCAGCCTGACCGGCCTGCTGCTGCGGTTATTGCGCGCGACAACGGCAATGGGCCTGCTGGTGCCGCACATCGGCATCGTTTTCGCGCTTTTCATCACAATGCCATACGGCAAGTTCGTCCACGGTTTCTATCGCTTCGTGGCGCTGGTGCGGCACGCCGAGGAACGCCGCGAATTAGCGGGACATTGAGAACGCCGTCTCACGCGCCGAAGGCTGGCCACGCCCCACCCAGGCTGATGGTCAGGACGAGTTCCATCAGGGGCATCGACCAGGACCGGGTTCCATTGGGATTTTCCTGCGGCCAATACCCCGCCATCGAACTATCTGCATCGACTAGCAACGCCCGAAGCGTTACGATGCTACAGTGCGGCAATTCGGGGGAGGAACATTGTCATGGACAGGTTCATTCACAACGAGAATATGAAGCTGTGGCGCCGGCATCTGGCCGAGACCACCGACCCTCACGAGCGCACCGTTCTTCTCAACCTGATCAGCGAAGAAGAGCAACGCAAGGTCCGGTTCGGCGGCCCCTCGGCAGCTCCATCCGATCGCAACGGGCGCCGTTCCTGACAGCTGCCAACCGCGTCGCACGATGTCTCGACCGCACCAGGCATCGGTCCAGCAGACCTGATCGGCGCGTCCGCTGCAGGCGCACAGCGATCAGCGGATTGTCACGCACTCCCTTCACAGGCGATCGCCCGCGACGGCCATCTGCGACGCAGATTTGAGCTACGTCAATTCGAACTTCTCAGGCCCGCATACACTTCGAAAAAATCGTCTTGCGGCCTATGGAGGAACGACATGCTGAAACGCATTCTGGTGCATATCCCGTCCGAACAGCAGGCTCGCCCTGTCATCGACGGGGCCATCTCCTTCGCAGTCGCTCAGAACGCATCCCTCAACGCCATTTCGATCGGCTACGAATCCACCGTCGTCGGGTTCGCGATGGAAGGCGGCACCGCGGTGGCTGCAGCCTATGACATCGAACATGACCGCGCGCTGGCAAGAGCGGCGGCATCGAGCGAATTGTTCGAGGCCGAGGCTCGCCTCGCTGGCGTCACGTCGCATTATCAATCGATCGTCGCGATGTCCGTCGATGCCGGACCGATCCTGGGTGCCGCGGCCCGCTTGCACGACCTGACGATCGTGCAACAGCCGGATTTCGACCGCGAGAGCTATGACAATTCAGTGGTCCTCGACGTTCTGATGGAGTCCGGCGGTCCGGTGCTGTTCATTCCCTACACCCATCACGGTGCGCTGCCGCTGGCGCGGGTCGGCATCGCTTGGGATGGCGGCCGGCTTGCGGCCCGGGCGGTGCGTGATGCGATGCCGCTGCTCCGCAAGGCGGACAGCATACAGATTCTCAGCATCAATGAGCCCGCGACGGCGACCGCCTCCGCCGTTGCGCTATCGGATTATCTGGCCCAGCACGGCCTGGAAGCCCGGGTCGAACGCTCGACGGCAGATGGCAGCGACATTCAGCCCGCGCTGCTGTCGTTGGCGGCCGATTGCAGCCTCGATCTGCTCGTGATGGGTGGCTATGGTCACTCGCGGCTTCAGGAACGCATTTTCGGCGGCGTCACGCGCGCGATGTTCCGCGCCATGACGGTGCCGACGTTGATGACGCACTGATAGCTGCACCTTGCACATTTCATGCGCTGCGGAGCCCCGGCCGCGCAAAGCTGCGGCGCGCGTCATAGTGACCGCGCCGAGCAGCAGAGCGCTCCGCCCGGTGTCTGTGAACCGAACCGGAGGCACGCACCGAATCGTACCGGCGTCCTTGTCACTCAAGCTCCTGCCTGGTCACTCAAGTTCCTGCTTGCCGGGGTGCGGCGTCTTCAGCAACGTCGTGGTCGTGTCCAGCAACCGCGCGCTGTGGCCGAAAAATCGCTCGGATTCGCGCCGGGCAAAGTCGATCTGGTGGCGTCCGCACTCTTCCCACATCGTTGCGAGGTCCTTGACCGAGTGGGCTCCGGCCATCTTGGACAGGAACTCGTTCAGGAGGTGCGATTCGATGCGAAATCGTTCCATCGCCTCGTTCGCGCTCAACATTGCTTCACCAATGAAGGCCTTTTGTGCGTCGCGCATGGCAATGAGACCGGCGGCCCAAGGCGCACCGGCGCCGGCACTGCTGCCCGAGACCGAAGAGCTGTTGCTTTGATATTCCGACATGCTGCATTCCTCAGGTTGAAGACCAGGCTCAAGAAGACTCGTCCTAAACAGAAATTTCGGCGGCGTCAGACGTGCCCTGCGCTTCCACCAGGCTGGTGGGTGCAAGCGCAACAATAGCAGATTAGATATTCCCGCTTTTGGAGCCCTTGAGCTATATCAAGTGTAGCATGTGATATCGAACAGGCCCCACGCAGGTTCGAGGTATTTTTCGCAGGCCGTCGAGCGGCGACGGACGAAATAGCTCGGCGGAGCGAAGAATATTTGATCTCGGTCAACCCACCGCGGCGCGCGGCGGCGTGAGATGTCCCGTCGCAACCTCGTGGCCGATGGCGGACGTTCGGAATGCTCATGGATATGCGGACCGCACCCACCGACGTGAACCAGCGCTCGTTGCCGCCCCAGCCAGATCCAGCACCGCGATTCTCCTCGAAACTGATGATCGCGCTAGTGGTGATCGCAGGATTGGCGGTAACCGCGTGGTGGCTATGGCGCGGACCGGCGGTCGGCGCTACGCGGGTAACCCGCGGCGCGGCGGCTGAGATTGTCTACGCAACCGGATCGGTCGAGCCCGAGACCTGGTCGCGCTCCACGCCATTGGTGCGCGGCCGCATCGTCGAGCGCTGCCGTTGTGAAGGCCGGCAGGTCCGCAAGGGCGACCTGCTCGCCCGGCTGGACGACAAGGAAGCCATCGCCACGCTGAACGATCTGCGCGCGCTCGAGGAGTTTCAGCAACGCGAATTCGATCGCCAGGCGCAATTGCTGGCGCGCGGCGTCGCGACCTCGCAGGCCTACCAGCGGTCGGAGAGCGACCTAGCGCGGATCCGCGCCCAGATCGCCGCGCAGTCGCAACGCCTGGACTACTACAAGGTTCTCGCACCGATGGACGGCACCGTCCTCAAGGAAGACGGCGAGGTCGGCGACATGGTCGAGCCCGGCACCGTGCTGTATCGGATCGGCCTGGCGAAGCCGCTATGGGTGGTGGCCGAAGTCAATGAAGAGGACATTCCCCGCATCCGCATCGGCCAGAAGGCGCTGCTGCGCACCGATGCCTTCGCCAGCCAGGTGCTGACGGGTACCGTCAGGCAGATCACGCCGGCGGGCGATCCGGTAGCCAAGACGTTTCGCGTCCGGATCGGCCTGCCCGATGACACGCCGCTGCACGTCGGCATGAGTGTCGAGGCCAACATCGTCAGCCGTGAAAAGCCCGACGCCATTCTGGTGCCGGCCAATGCGATCGTAAACGGCCATCTGTTCACCATCGAGGATGGCCACGCCCGGCGGCGCAAGGTCGAACTCGGGATCCGCGGCAGCGGTTTCGTCGAGATCCTCGACGGGGTGGCGGAGGGCGACGTGGTCATCTCTCCGGCGGAGCCCAACATCAAGACCGGATCCCGCGTCCGGTTCGAGATCGGGGAGCCTTTGGCCCGGTGAACCTGATCCTGAGCATCGCCTGGACGCATGTCCGCCACCGCGCCCGCCAGACCCTGGTGGCAGTGATGGGCGTTACCACCGGCGTCGGCTTCTCCATTATGATGGCGGCCATGATGGAGGGATCGCAGGACGACTTCATCAAGACGCTGGTCAATTCGCTGCCGCACATCTCGGTAACCGACGAATTGCGCGAGCCGACCCACCAGCCTGCCGAACGGCTGTACCCCGCCGCCGAGTTTCACGGGCTGACGCCAGAAGTGCGCCGCCCCGGCATCAAGAACCCGATGGCAACGATCGCTTCCTTGCAAACCTGGGTGCCAGGCGCGCTGACGCCCTCGGTGCAGTCGAAAGCCGTGCTGCGCTTCGCCGGTCGCAATCTAACTATCTCGGTGGTCGGCATCGATCCGAGAACGGAAGGCGCCGTCTCCAATCTGGTCAGCCACATGCGGCAAGGCACGATGGCGTCGCTGTATCGCTCGTCCGGCGCCATCCTGCTGGGCGATCGGCTGGCAAAAAAGATCGGCGCCCGGATCAATTCGAACATCACGCTCGCCTCCGCCGATGGCGTCAGCATGAACGCGACGGTGGTCGGCACCTTCCATTCCGGCTTTCGCATGACCGACGAGAGTACCGGCTATGTGCTGCTGAAGACGGCGCAGATCCTGGAAAAGCAGACCGGCGTCATCAACGAGATCCGGATCCGGACGCGCGACCCGCTGGAGGCCCGCGCCATCAGCGAACGGATCGGTGAGCAGACCGGTTACCGCTCGATCTCCTGGCAGGAGGCGCAGGAGGACTTGCTGGCGGCGATCACGCTGCGCAACGTACTGATGTATACGATCGTCGGCGCGATCCTGCTGGTGGCGAGCTTCGGCACCTACAACATCATCTCCACCATCACGCATGAGAAGACCCGCGATATCGCCATCATGAAATCGCTCGGCTTCCGCGACGGCACGATCCGCGCGATCTTCATGCTCGAGGCGGTGTTCGTCGGGCTGGTCGGCGCCATGCTGGGCTGGATTTTCGGCTATCTTCTGACCCGCGGACTGGCCTCGCTGGAATTCAAGACGCCGTTCTCGGACAACAACCATCTGCCGGTGCTATATTCGGTCAAGCA
This sequence comes from Tardiphaga sp. vice154, assembly GCF_007018645.1. Classification (NCBI taxonomy): domain Bacteria; kingdom Pseudomonadati; phylum Pseudomonadota; class Alphaproteobacteria; order Hyphomicrobiales; family Nitrobacteraceae; genus Tardiphaga; species Tardiphaga sp. vice154. The sequence continues at coordinate 1,316,323 of NZ_CP041399.1, read as the reverse complement.
CTACGCGCTCGCCACCGGCGTCGCGCTGTTTTCCAGCCTGATTGCCGGCTACTTCCCGGCCCGCGCCGCGGCACGGCTGCATCCGGTCGATATCATCCGGGGCGCCACATGACGGCGCTGATCGAGGCCCGCGATGTCAGCAAGGTGCTTTCCGGCGTCGTCCCGGTCACGCTGGTGCAAGGCATCACGCTGAGCATCATGCCGCGCGAATTCGTCGCCATCACTGGGCCGTCCGGCTCGGGAAAGTCTTCGCTGCTGTATCTGCTGGGGCTGCTCGACCTGCCGACCTCCGGCGATGTGCTGATCGACGGGCGTTCCACCACCGTGATGACCGAGGAGGAGCGCGCCGAAGTGCGGCTGGTGCGGATCGGTTTCGTGTTCCAGTTTCACTTTCTGCTGCCGGAATTCACGATCACGGAGAACGTCGCACTGCCGATGCGCGCGCTTGGCCGGCTGTCGCCGCGCGCGGCCGCGGCGCGCGCCGATGAATTGCTGGCGTCGCTGGGGCTCGGCGATCATTGCCACAAGACGCCGGATCAACTGTCCGGCGGCCAGCGCCAGCGCGTTGCGGTCGCCCGCGCGCTCGCCAATGACCCGCCGGTCATCCTCGCCGACGAGCCGACCGGAAGCCTCGATACGCAGGCGACGGCACAGGTGTTCGACATCCTTCGCGATCTGGTGACGCTGCACGGCAAGACCGTGGTCGCCGTCACCCACGATCTCGCCTTGGCCGCAAAAATGCAGCGGCGCATTCACGTCGTCGATGGCCGCCTGGCTGCGGATGCGATGGCTTGAGACGAAGGATTTTCTACTTGAGATGATCTGACCACCCCCAGCCGTCATTGCGAGGAGCGCTTGCGACGAAGCAATCCAGTCTTTGCCTGTAGCTTCTGGATTGCCGCGTCGCTTCGCTCCTCGCAATGACGGGCCGATGGATCAGTTGAATGCAAAAAGGCTAGCTCACCGCGGCCTGGCCGTCGCGGCGGGGATCGCTGGCGGCGGCGTAGCCCTCCACGGCGGGATCGCCCATCCGCCAGATGAACTGGCCGGCGCCGAAGTCCATGTAGCTGTCGCGCAGTGGGATGATGTTGTGGCCGAGATCGGCCAGCGCCTGCGCGACCTTCGGATCGGTGTTGTCCTCGACATTGATGTCGAGCCCGGCTTCGAAACGCCAGCGCGGTGCATCACAGGCGGCCTGCGGATTCTGGCCGAAGTCGATCATGCGGACCAGCGTCTGCAGATGGCCCTGCGGCTGCATGTTGCCGCCCATCACGCCGAAGCTCATCACCGGCTGGCCGCCCTGCGTCAGGAAACCGGGAATGATGGTCTGGAACGGCCGCTTGCGCGGCGCGACGCAATTGGGATGCTGCGGATCTAAGCTGAAGCCATAGCCGCGGTTCTGCAGCGACACGCCCCACTCCGGGATCACGACGCCGGAGCCGAAGCCCATGTAGTTGCTCTGGATGAAGGAGACCATCATGCCGGAGGAATCTGCCGCGGTCAGATAGATCGTGCCGCCGCGCACCGGGTTGCCCGCCTTGAAGTCCTGCGCCTTGTTGCGGTCGATCAGTTTGGCGCGGCCCGCCAGATAGGCGGGGTCGAGCATTTGCTGCGGCGTGACATCCATCGCGACGGGATCGGCGGCATAGCGATAGGTGTCGGCGAAACCGAGCTTCATCGCCTCGATCTGCAGATGCTGCGCTTCCGCACTGTCCGGCGCGAGACCGGCCAGATCGAAGTGATCGAGAATGCCGAGCGCGATCAGCGCCGCGATGCCCTGGCCGTTCGGCGGTAGTTCGTGGGCGGTGTAGCCGCGATAATCCTGCGCGATGGGATCGACCCATTCCGGCTTGTAGGCGGCGAGATCGGCCGCCGTCATCACGCCGCCTTCGTCGCGCGAGTGGCGCTCGATCGCTTCCGCGATCTCGCCGCCATACAGCGCCGCACCGCGCGTCTCGGCGATTTTTCGCAGGGCCTTGGCCGCGGCGGGAAAGGCGAAGCGCTCGCCGACTTCCGGCGGCCGGCCCTTGGGCAGAAAGGTTTCGCTGAAGCCGGGCTGCTTGACCAGCGCCTCGACGCCGAAGGCGCCGACCCATTTGTGCTGGATCGCGGTCGGCACCAGATAGCCCCGCTCGGCAATCTCGATCGCCGGCTCCAGCAGATCGGCGAAGGGCAGCTTGCCGAAGCGCTCCGACAACGCGACCCAGCTCGCCACCGCGCCGGGCACCGTGACCGAATCCCAGCCGCGCACCGGCGGCGTTTTGGCATCGTCGCCATACTTGCCGCGGAAATATTCCGGGGTCCAGCCGGCCGGCGAGAAGCCGGAGGCGTTGAGACCATGCAGCTTCTTGCCGTCCCACAGGATGCAGAACGAATCCGAGCCGAGGCCGTTGCTGCACGGCTCGACGATGGTCATCACCGCCGCCGCGGCGATCGCCGCATCGACCGCGCTGCCGCCCTTCCAGAGCATGCGCAGGCCGGCCTGCGCGCCGAGCGGGTGCGTGGTGGAGACGACATTGTTGCCGAACACCGGCATGCGGCGCGAGGCGTAGCCTTTGGCCCAGTCAAACGATGCGTTCATGTTATTTCCTGTCGGTCAGTGGGCTTCGCCGAAGACGGTTTCGAGCCGGTGCGTCATCGGGACAATATCCAGCCCCTGCGACGCGAGCCATGAATCATCATACAGCGTCGATTTATGGCGATCGCCGGAATCGCACAACAGCGTCACGATCGAGCCGCGCTCGCCCTTATCCATCATTTTCTGGATCAGCGCAAAGACGGCGCAGATGTTGGTGCCCGTCGAGCCGCCACAGGGCCGGCCGATGATGGCACTCAGCATGCGCGCGCCGGCGATGCTTTCGGCGTCGGGCACCACGACGACCCGATCGACCAGATCCGTCATGAAAGACGGCTCCACCTGGGTGCGGCCGATGCCCTCGATCACGCTGCAACAGGCCTCGACGCGCCTGACCGTGCGGTCGGCGAAATGTTGGTGAAACAACGGCGATTCCGGATCGGCGACGCACAGTTGAGTGGAGTACTTACGATAGCGGATGTAGCGGCCGAGCGTCGCGGCGGTGCCGCCGGTGCGGGCGCCGCACACGATCCAGCTCGGCACTGCGTGGGCTTCCTTGTCCATCTGCGCGAAGATGGATTCGGCGATGTTGTTGTTACCGCGCCAGTCGGTGGCGCGCTCGGCATAGGTGAACTGGTCCATGTAATGGCCGTTCAGTTCGGCGGCGAGCCGGCAGGCCGTCTCCGATGTGTTGCGACCATCGATCAGATAGGGCTCGCCGCCGTGAAAGGCGATCGCGGCGATCTTCTCCGACGACGTCGAACGCGGCATCACCGCGATCAGGCGCAGCCCGAGCAGGCGCGCGAAATAGGCCTCGGATATCGCCGTGGAGCCCGACGACGCCTCGACGATCACGGTGTCCGGCCCGATCCAGTTGTTGCACAGCGCGTAGAGAAACATCGAGCGCGCCAGCCGGTGCTTGAGGCTGCCGGTCGGATGGCTGCACTCGTCTTTCAGATACAACGCGATGCCCCACACGCGCGGCAGCTCGATCCGGATCAGATGGGTGTCAGCCGACCGGTTGATGTCGACCTCGATCAGATGGATGGCATGTGCAACCCAGCGCGGATCGTGAACCCGGCCAGGTCTTGGAAAGACGACATTCATGGGCTGTTTAAGGTCTTCTTGAGTTCAGCTTCGGCGCGCGCACGCAGGCCCGCGCGATCGATCTTGTTGGTGGTGGCGAGCAGCATATGGTCGAGAAACCAGACGCGGCGCGGATGCTGATAGGCCGGCGCATTTGCCAGAACGTATTGCTTGAGGGTGTCCTCATCGACCGATGAGCCCGGCTTGCGGACCACGAAGGCGACTGGCTTGGTGCCCTTGATGTCGTCATCCACCGGCACGACGCTGGCCTGTGCCACGTCGGGATGCTGCTCCAGCACTTCCTCGACTTCACTCGGAAAGATGTTCTCTCCGCCGCTGACGAACATATCGTCGGTGCGGCCGACGAAATAGTAGAAGCCGTTGTCGTCGCGACGGAACACGTCGGACGTATCGTAATAGCCGTCTTCTGTGATGGGCGATTTGACGTCCGGCCGGTTGTGATAGCCGAGCATGATGGCAGGACTCTTCATCTGCAGCACGCCGCTCTCGGGCCCATGCGGCCCGACCAGGCGAACGCCCACTTCCGGATGCGGATAACCAACGGAGCCGGTCGGAAGCGGGATGCCGTCCGAATGATTTCCGAACACGATCGGACCGCCTTCGGTGGTGCCGTAGGAATTGATGATGCGGGCGTTCGGCAAGAGCGCGCGGATCTGCCGCGCCAGCGTGTCGTTCACCGGCGCCGAGCCCATCCGCACGGTATGGACGCCGGAGAGGTCGGCCTTCGCCAGCGCGTCCTTCTCGCGCAGCATCATGGCGATCATCGGCGGCACCGCGGTTAGCCAGGTGCAACGATAGCGCGTGATCGCCTCGATGTAAGCGACGGCCTGAAACTGCGGCAGCAGGATTGCCGTGGCGCCCGATGCCAGCGACATCAGGCAGACCGTCAGCGCGTTCATGTGATACAGGGGGGCCGCGATCAGCAGGCGGTCGTCATGCAGATCGGCTTCGCGCCGGCGCAACGCCGCCACCCACAGATGCGAGGCATGCGACAGCAGCACGCCTTTTGGGCGACCGGTCGAGCCGGACGTGTAAAGACTGAGTGCAGGCTCGTCCGGTCGCGGCGTGATCGGCACGAACGGGCCCGGATCGAGCCACGACGATACGGCGCCCTCGCCTGTCCCGTCGAATGCGACGAAGGCAACGCCCGGAAATTTTTCGGGTTCGACGGCCGCGCGACGCTCGTCGTCGTGCACCACGAGACGCGCACCGCAATCGGCAATGACGTTCGCGATGGTCGCCGCAGGAAACTTGAAATTCACCGGGACCGGCACTACGCCGGCACGCATCGCGCCGAGCAGCAGCGCGACGAAGTCCGGGCGGTTCGCGGCGAGGATCGCGATGCGCTCGCCGCGTTTGATGCCGCGCTTTAACAACCCGCGCGCAAAGGCGTCCGCCATCTCGTCGAGCGCGGCGCGCGTCATGACGTGCTCGACCTGCCCCGGTCCGACGCCAATGATCAACGGACGCGAGGGCTCGTCCGTTCGCCGGATGAAATCGCCGAGGTTGGAAGGCACGTTCATCAAAGGCTCCGGCAGGTGAGTGTGAGTTCGAAGGCCGGTAGCGACAGCGTCGCCCGCGCCCCGCTCCGCTGCCAGACGACGTCGCTCAACGCCTGTGCGCGGCGTTCGATGTCGTCGAGCGACTCGAACAACAGTTCCACCGTGGCGAAGCGGGGCGTCGGGCCATTCACGATCTCGATCTGGGCGTCGGCGAGCGGCACTTGCCAGCCGGACACCGAGCATTCGGCATGACTGTCGAAAGCCGCCGCGTAATTCTGGACGTCCGCGCGTGCATCCGGGCTCTCGATCACGAACCGGTCGATGCCGCAGAAGCCATTGGGATGGCCGAGCCATTCCGGCCGCCAGACCAGCTCAGGCGTCAGATGCTGGCAGAAATACACCCGACCGCCGGCGAAGGTCTCCAGCGGAAAGCGCACGGTACGAAACCGCGCATCGTGCGTATCGCCGTCGATCGTGACGGGACGCGAAAACTCGCCGGGCTTCTGTGCTGAAAAGCCCGTGTCAATCAGCCGAGCAAAGGTGGCGTCCGCATTGTCGGTGCGGATCACCAGGCCGTTCAGCCCGAACGGGCTGTCCAGCACGTCCTGTCGCTGCAGTCCCGTTTCGGGGACACCGACCAGTTCGAGATAGGCGCCCTTCGTCATCATCAGATGATTGATGGAACCGAGAGAGTGGTACCCGCGCGGGGTCAGAGTGAAACCGAGCGCTGAGAAGACATCGGATGCAGCATCCATGTTTCGCAGCGTGTTGATGACGACATGATCGAGCGCGGGCACCGGGTTTACCTTTACTTCTGCGGGATCATGTAGACGCCGCGGCCGCTGGCGAGCAGCTTGCCGTCGGCATCCATGATCTGCGCTTCGGAGACACAGAGCGTGCCGCCGAACTTGATGACCTTGCCGACGCAAGTGAGATCGCCCTGCATCGCCGCACGGTGATAGTCGACGCGCAGGTCGACCGTCGGCACGCCACGGCCGGTCTTTGAGACCAGCGCCCAGTCGGCCGTGAGATCGACCAGCGTGGCCAGAATGCCGCCGTGAGTGTAGCCGGCCGCGGCATTGACGACCCATTCCGGGCGCCACTTGGCCTTCAGATGGATGGTGCCCTCGCCGACGTCTTCGCAGGTGAGGCCGAGCCACTGGTGAAACGGCCCCTTCAGCAGGGCGGCTTCGACCTGTTCCTTGGTCATGGGAGTATCTGACATGGTGATGCTTTCCTTCAGGGAGTAACGACGATCTTGCCCATGACCTCGCGGTCGCGGATCATGCGCAGGCCTTCGGAGGCCTGTTCGAGCGGCAGCACCTTGTCGATGACGGGCTTCAACGTGCCGGCCTGGATCATGTCCATCAGCGCCGAGAGATCTTCATGGTAGAAGCTGTTGGAGCCAATCACCTTGAGCTCGAAGCTCCAGATGTAGCGCAAATCTTCCTTCGGATCGTGGCCGGCGGTGGCGCCGCAGACCAGGATCGTGCCGCCGCGCTTGACGCATTTCAGCGAAGGCACCCAGGTGTCGCCGCCGGTGAAGTTGACGACCACGTCGACGCCGCCGCCATAGCCACGACGCTCCGGCTTGCCGTATTGCTGGATCGCCCATTTCGAGAAATCCGTGTCGCGGTAGTTCACTACATGATCGGCGCCGAGCTCCTTGAGCCGCGCCATCTTGTCGTCGGAGCCCGCACAGGCGATCACTTCGGCGCCCATCTGCTTGGCCAGCATGACGCAGCCGGTGCCGACGCCGCCGCTGGCGCCGAGGATGAGAACCTTGTCGCCCTTTTTGACGGTGTTATGGGTCACCAGCATGCGATGCGCGGTGCCATAGGCAACAGGCAATGACGCTGCATCGACATAGCTGACATCGGGCGGCATCATGATGAGCTGGCCCGCGGTGACGGCGCAATATTCGGCCATGCCGCCGTCGAGCATTTCGCCCATCAGGCCGACGCCGGGATTGAGCGGATTGACCAGCACGCGATCGCCGATCTTCCAGCCGGAGACGCCTTCGCCGAGTTCGACGATCTCGCCCGCCATATCGAGTCCGATGATCACTGGCATCGGCACCTTGATGCCGGGCATGCCCTTCACGGTGAACACGTCGTGATAGTTGAACGACGAGGCACCGACGCGGATCACGACCTGGCCGGGCTTGGCTTCGGGCACGGGATAGTTGTTGACGACGACGAGATCCTCGACGTCGCCATGCTGCTTGAGCAATAGCGCTTTCATGGTCTTGGGCATCCTGATTTCCTCCAGTGTTTTCGGATTGCTGGTCTCCGTGGATCGATCCGCGGAGACCAGAACGGCTTTAAAGGGTGGATTACTTGATGGACTTCGACCCTTCGTAGGGGCCGCTTACGAGCGCGGTGGCGGGCAGCGTTCCTTTGACCACGCCAATGCTCTTGAAGATCTCGAATTCGGCCTTGAAGGATTCGATATCGGCGGGCTCCATCGAGACGGTGTAGATGCCGTCCCACAAGGCGGCATAGGCCTTGGCTTCGGGCTCCGGAATGTTGCCCGCGGCCATCAGCGCCTTGGCGACGCCGGCCTTGTCGGTCTTGCCGGCCTCATAGGCGTCGCGCATGCCGGCCACCACCTTGGCGGCATCCGCCGGATTGTCCTTCATCCACACATTGCGCATCAGGCCGACGCCGAGGATCGGCGGCGCGTCCTTGCCGGTGATCTTTTTCCATTCGTCACGATACGAGCTGAGTTTCTTCAGCTTGACCTCGGGCAACAGCGCCAGCGTGACTGTGCGCAGGGCGGCGGCATCGATGTCCTTCTGCACAAGAAACTGTGCGACGCGCGGGTCGTTGCCGGGCACCGCCTGGAAATCGCTGTCCTTCATGCCGTAATTCTTGATCAGGATGGCCGAGGCGATCGCCGCGGTGGCGCTGCCCGCCGGCGACATGCCGATCTTCTTGCCCTTCAGATCCGCCATTGATGCGATCGGCGAATCCTGCAGCACCACGAAGTCGAGCTCGGCGACCTGCGTCGCCAGGATGATGCTCATCGGCAGGCCATCGGCGAGGACGCTGAGCGCGCTGCCGGCGCTGGCGGCGATCGCAAAATCGATCGCGTCGGCGGCCATCGCCTTGGTCGGCGCGTTGACGTCGGGGAACTTGACGTATTCCACCTCGAGGCCGCGCTTCTCCATGAACTTGCCGGCTTCCAGATACGCGCCGAATCCAAGGCTGATGCCCGAGCTCCAGTAGCCGATGCGAACCTTGGCGGCTTCCGCCGGAACGGCCGTGACGGAAAACAGCGCGAGCGCGGTGGCGAGAGCCTTCATGCGTTTCATGTGCACTTCCTGTGTGAATGTTGACGGGGCGGCGGAGAATTCAGCTGGACGGACGCTCCCGCCACGAGAACAGGCGTCGTTCCAGCGGCTTGAGCACGAGCGTTTCGACGAAAATCATCAGTCCGACCAGCGTCAGCGTCCAGGCGAACACCTGATCGGTCTGCACGAGGTCTGCGGCCTGGCGCAGCCGGTAGCCTATGCCGCTCGAGGCGCCGAGCGTTTCCGCCACGATGCTGACGCGGGCGCCGAAGCCGAACGCCAGCCGCGCGCCGGCGAAGAACAGCGGCAGAATGGTCGGCACGTAGATCTTCAGCAGCACCTGGCGCTTCGACATCCGGAAGGTGCGCGCCAGTTCGACGAAATCGACATTCACCGTTCGGGTGCCCTGCCAGACATTGGTCAGGATCAGCGGCATCGCGGTCATGAACACCACGAAGATCGTGCTCCAGTTCGACAGACCGAACCAGATCAGCGCGAAGATCGCCCAGATCGACGACGACACCGTGTTGATCACCACCAGCACCGGCTCGAAGAAATCGCCGAAGAACTTGCTGGCGCCGAGAATTATGCCGAGCGCCCCGCCGATCACGGCGGCGAAGGCGAAGCCCACCATGATGCGCCAGAACGTGATGCCGAAATCCGACCAGAATGACGGCGACGCGACCAATCCGGTCCAGGCCCGCCAGACCCGCGCAGGCGATGGCAGAATGAAAGGCTGCACGCCGATGGAGGCGATCTGCCAGATCAGCAGCAAAGTGGCGATCAGTGCCAGCCGCATCCCGACTAGACGCCATCTGCGATTCTGAGTGATTTGAGTTTGACTGGCTGCCATGGATCGATCTGTAGGCCGGATGTCGGGAAAGGTGCGGAAGTTCAGGCGAGGTCGAGGCGCAACAGGCGCACCTGTTCGGCGACGTCGGGCGACAGCGGATTGCGCGGGTAGCCGAGGCCGATTGGGCGGGTCTCGCGGACGCGACCCGGATTCGGCTGCAGCACCACGATCTTGTCCGCCAGGACCACGGCTTCCTCCATGTCATGGGTGACGAAGATCACCGTCATCTGGCGCAAGTTCACGATGCGCAGCACCTCGTGGTGCATCTGTTCCCGGATCGAGGGATCGAGCTTGGAGAACGGCTCGTCCATCAGCAGGATGGTGGGCTCCGTGACCAGGCTGCGGCCGAGCGCGGCGCGGCTGCGCATGCCGCCGGAGAGCTCGTGCGGATAGGCATCGGCGAAATCCTGCAGACCGACCAATTCGAGCGTCTGCCGCACCCGGTCGCGTCGCTCGGCGCGCGAGATGTTCATAGCCTCGAGACCGAAGCCGACGTTCTGCGCCGTGGTGCGCCAGGGAAACAGCCGGTCTTCCTGAAACATATAGGTCATCGAGCGCCAGTCCTTGAAGTCGGACGAGCGCACGTCGTTGAGGAAGACGATGCCGAAATCCGGCGGGATCAGGCCGGCAATGATGTTGAGCAACGTGCTCTTGCCCGATCCGGACGCGCCGACCAGCGCCGTCACCGAGCGCGGCTCCACGTCAAAATTGATGTCACGCAGAACTTCGAGCTGCGTGCCATCGCGGCGCATGAAGCATTTGCTGACGCATTGCAGACGAACGACGCTCAACGGCCGTCTCCTGCCGCGTTGGCGCCTTGACCGATCGGCACCAGCACGGCTGAGACCCGCAGGCTTTCGATGACTTTCTCGATCACCATGTCGCGAAACGTCTCGACGTGGCGGCGCGCCACCAGTTCGGCGGCGTCCGCGTCGCCAGAGACGAGGTGCTCGATCAGCAGATTATGGTCGTTCTCGATGTTGGGGCGAACGCGCTGCACGCCGAAGCCGAGCGCCACCAGGCGGGTCATTTCATCGAGCAGCCCGGACAGCGTCCGGCTGAGACGCTGATTGCCGGCGGCGTCCGCAATCGCCATGTGAAAGCTGCGGTTGGCTTCGAGAAAGAAATCGATCTGGTTGCCGATATCGACGGGGATGCGAACGCGGCAGGCCTGCTCGAGCCGGACGAGCTGCGCCCGGTCAACCCGACCGGTCGCAGCGCGCGCCGCCATCGGCTCGAGCGCCACGCGCAGCGCGAACACTTCATCGACGTCTTTGACGGTGATCGGCGTCACGCGGTAGCCGTGACGGGGCATGGAAGAGACGAAGCCGCCCTGGATCAGCCGCTGCAAGGCGATCCGGCAAGAGGCTTTGCCGAGCTCGAATTTATCCATCAGCTCGGCTTCGGTAAATCGCGTACCGGGCAGGATGCGGCAGGAGACGATCTCCCGGCGTAGCAGGTCGTAGGCCTGATTGCCTTTCAACGTGGCATGGGGGACCGCAAGCGTTCCCTGATCGATATCACTGTGCCCGGACATCCTGACCACCCCACGACTAACTGTGAGCAGCCTACGGACGCAGGGAGCGCCCCTCAAGACCAAAGATTGGCCAGTATGGAGATGAATTCTCTCTATCGGTCAGTTAGTTGAGAAAAAAATGGCAGAGATGGTCGATATCAGGGCGATTTCCAGCATATACGCCGCGTCCAAGGAATACGACGCGGCAGACTTAAGCGCTCGATACCGATGATCCGCGCATGGATGGGTTAATCCGCAAGCCTGGTATCCAAGGGAAGCAAATGGGTGCGGCTTCCCTACCCGATCAGACCGGCGAAAGAAATCCAAAGCTGCCAGCCCCCGTAACCCTGATTGCTTCGCCGCAAGGGCTCCTCACACTGACGGCAAGCGCAAGCTTCTCAGGCAGACCGATCCATCGGTCCGCCCGAGGCGACCGGGCAGCCTTGCCCGCTCTGGTCGATGTCCGCGCCGCAGCCGCCCGGTCAGGCCGCTTTCGCCAGCCCCATCTCCGCCCAGATCGCCGCCAGCGCCTGCACCAGATGCTCGATATCGGCGTCGGTGTGATGCGGCGACGGCGTGATCCGCAGCCGCTCGGTGCCGCGCGGCACCGTGGGATAGTTGATCGGCTGCACATAGATGGCATAGCGGTCGATCAGCACGTCGCTGATCTGCTTGCAGCGCACGGGGTCGCCGACCATCACCGGCACGATGTGGCTGGGATTGTCGAGATGCGCGACGCCGGCCTGGTCGAGCCGCGCGCGCAGCCGCGCCACGCGATCCTGCTGCCTGTCGCGTTCCCACGAACTCGCCTTCAGATGCCGGATGCTGGTCAGCGCCCCGGCGGCCACCGCAGGGGGCAGCGAGGTTGTGAAAATGAAGCCGGAGGCAAAGCTGCGGATGAAATCGCAAACCGTGACCGACGCTGCCACATAGCCGCCGATGACGCCGAAGGCCTTGGCCAGCGTTCCCTCGATTACCGTGAGGCGATGACTGAGCCCCTCGCGTTCGGCGATGCCGCCGCCACGTGGGCCGTAAAGACCGACGGCGTGGACCTCGTCGAGATAGGTCATCGCATTGTGCGCCTCCGCGACGTCGCACAGTTCGCCGATCGGCGCGATGTCGCCGTCCATCGAATAGACCGATTCGAAGGCGACCAGCTTCGGCACATTCGGATCGAGATCCGACAGCTTGCGCTCCAGATCGCGCGGATCGCTATGGGCGAAGATCCGGGTCTCGGCGCGGGAGTGACGAATGCCTTCGATCATCGAGGCGTGATTGAGCGCATCCGACAGGATGACGCATCCCGGCATCCGCGAGGCCAGCGTGCTCAGCGACGCCATGTTGGAAACGTAACCGGACGTGAACAGCAAGGCGGCTTCCTTGCCATGCAGGTCGGCGAGCTCCTGCTCCAGCATCACGTGATAGTGGTTGGTACCGGCGATATTGCGGGTGCCGCCGGCGCCGGCGCCGCAACTGTCGAGCGCCTCATGCATCGCAGCCAGCACCGCCGGATGCTGCCCCATACCGAGATAATCGTTCGAGCACCACACCGTCACCTCATCCTTGCCGGACGGGTGATGATGGATCGCGCGCGGGAAAGAGCCGGCGCGGCGTTCCAGATCGGCAAAGATACGGTAGCGACCTTCACGATGCAGGCCATCGAGCTGGCGGCGGAAAAAGCTTTCGTAATTCATCTACGTCCTCCCGTTGATCGTGGCGACCGGTTCGGTCTCGCGTAAACCCGCGCCCAGATCGGGGCGCGGATGCAATTCGCGAAAGCGCTGGCGAAACTCATCCTCCAGCCGCTGCCGCGCGCCGATCGAGCGCAGCTTCGCGGCGTCGCTCGCACTGGAAATTCCCGCGAGCGGCGGTACCACGTCGTCCTTGATATCCCCACCCTGCTCCATCACGTCCTCCGAAACCTGCGGCCCCATACCCCATCCCCACAGGGTGATGGCAGGCAGCGGCAGCAGCATGAACCAGTGCTCGATCACGCCAAGCGCGAACAGTGTCGATACCAGCGTCAGCGAGACGATGTCGAACGGCGTGGCGGCGACCTCCACCAGACGCTGCACCATGATCACCAGCGCGGCGATTGCCAGCGTCACCGACAGCGGAAAAAACAGACTGACCGGCTTGCGCGCGAAATAGGTTTTCAGGAACTGGACCGGCTCCGGCATCAACTCGTCATTGGTGACGGGAACGCCCAGAAACAAATTGATCTTCGCGCTCTGCCTGAGCACCCATAGCGCGGCAAAGGTCCACAACGCAGTTGCATTGGCACTACCAGAGGTCAGCGCCAGGATGGCGACGCCGCATGCCAGCAGGGCCGCCTCGTGATATAGGATCGCCTGCAACGCGAGGCTGAGCCGCTGCCAGCCGCGGGCATCTGCGGGACAGCGTTGCGGCCGCGGCCCGGTCACCCAGCCCGCCAGAAACGCGATCTCCTGCGCGCCCCATAGCAGGATCGTCCCGGTGAAGGCGGCATAGGCGCCCCCGGCCGTGATGTCGTCTGCCGAGACGGCGATGGCGTATAATCCGGCCAGCAACAGCGCGCCGGACGATACCAGCTTCAGCGCGCTGCCATAGGCCGTGCGCCCGACCAGCAACAGAACGGCTCCGGTGCTGAACCACCAGACAAAGGCTGCATAGACAGGTGGGGTCAGATAGGAGCCCATGCCAGCTTCCTCACCACGCCGGACGCAGACATATCTGCCGGGGCAACACGTTCTTCTTGGCAGGCACCAGGTATAGCCGGGCGAAAGCCAGCGCCGCCGCCGCACTCAGCCCGAGCCGCTTCAGCTTCGAGACCATCCCGCCCTGGGCCTTGGCGTCGGCCATGGCTTCGGAGATCACCCGCAGCCGCTCAAGGCCCTTGAGGAAATGCGGATTGTCGATGTCCAGTACCACCGGAAACACCTGGCGGGAGATTTCCGAGGTAATGCGGAAAACCTGCATGTCGTAATCGGTAGGTTGCATGCCGAGCGCCTCATGGAACGCCGGGCGCATATGGTCGCGCACATACATGGTGGCATAGACCGCGAGCTGGAAGAACTTGATCCACAGCTTGTTGTGGCCCCGCAGCAATTTCGGGTCGGCGCGCATCAGCAGCGCGAAGGCTTCGCCGTGCCGGAACTCGTCATTGCACCACAATTCGAACCAGCGGAAGATCGGATGAAACTGCCGCTCCGGATGCCGCTCCATCTGCCGGTAGATGGTGATGTAGCGGGCATAGCCGATCTTCTCCGACAGATAGGTGGCGTAGAAGATGAACTTCGGCCGGAAATAAGTGTACTTCTTGACCTTGGTAAGAAAGCTAAGATCGACGCCGATGCCGTGATCCTTCAGGATCTCGTTGATGAAGCCGGCATGGCGCGCTTCATCGCGGCTCATGAACGCGAACAGTTCCTGGATTTCCGGGTTCTTGATGCGCTTCTTGATTTCGGCATACAGCACGCAGCCGGAGAACTCCGCGGTCAGCGAACTGACCAGGAAATCCTTGAATTCGCGGCGCAGCTCCGGCGGCAGGCTGTCGAGATCGTTCTTGAACTCGTCGGTCTTGGTGAAATGCGCCTTGTTATAATCTGCCCGCAACTCGGCCATGATCGCGTTCCATTCGGAGCGCACCAGACTGACATCCAGCCGGTCCATCGCCTCAAAATCCGTGGTGTAGAACCGCGGGCTGAGGATGGTGTCCTGCCGGGCGATGTCGAGGCTTTCCGAACTGCCCTTGATGCCTGGCCGCGTGACGGTGCGCAGACTGCCTTGAGCGCCGCCTTCCATGGGAATCATGATGCCCTCCCGTCCGAGAAACTGACTTCGTAAAGTTCGGTCAATTCGAGATACCCTTCGATCCGGGCGCGCAGCCGGTCGAAGGCGTTGCCGCGCACCACCGTGGCGCTGCGCCGCACCACCAGCCGTTCGCCGAATGCTACCCCGGTCGGCGCGTCATGGACCTGCACCGCATCGCCCGGCGCGATTTCGATATCGCCGTCGAGGATCACATGGGCATGCAGCGTCTCGGAGGTCTGCTCGATCTCCACCGTGCAAGGCACCTCGATATATTGTCGCGCGCGCCACAGGCCGGTCATGTCTTCGCCCCCACCTGCATCAGCCGCGCAAAGGCGCCGACATTGGCGGCACCGAACGCGTCGAGGTCGACCTTCTTACCGGATGAGGTATCAGTCAGCGTCAGTTGGCCATTGGCGTGGCGGCTGAGCCGGAACGGCGGCTGCGGGCCGATGTCGCCGAGCTTGCGTTCCCGGGCAAGCCCGCGCAGCACGACGCGCACGAAGCCGTTGCTGCCTGGCGGGAGCGTGTCGATCACCTGGCCGTCACGGTGATCTAGCACGAGGACCGCACCGCCCTGCCCGTCCATGAAATTCAGGTCAAGGCTCTCCACGGCGGCGGGAACGGTCATGCGGACTTCGCCTACGCCGGTGAGGCGTGAGGTGGTGACCGTGACGAGCGCGAACAGCACGAGGCCACAGCCTGCGAGTATCCCGCCTTTCGCAATCAGGGGCTCGTGCAAAGCTTGGCTCATGACGTCCTCCTTCAAGCCGCAGCACTGGCGGCGTTCGGCATGTCGTTCGGCGCCGCCACGCGGCTCGCCGCAGCCGTCACCAGCGGACCCGGATGCCCGGTGAGCGCCTCGTTGAGCCGGGCCGCGACCGTGGCGGCATCCGGCACCGCGCGCAGCATCGGCTCGGAGACGATCAGTTTCCACGGCCGCACGAACGGCCACAGCAGCAAATGCGAGACGCGTTCGTCGACCAGCCGCAGTGGAATGTCGCCGGAGCCATCGCGATAGGTCTTCAGCGCGGCGCCCTCGATCTTGCCGAGCGGGATATTCAGCGTCATCGGCAGCGCCACGCCGAAATGCAGCAACACGCGCTTGCTGGTGATGGTATAGGTCGCGGCGCGGGCGAACAGCCAGGCCAGGCCGTACAGCACCAGCGCACAGAGCAGCGCCGGCCCGACGGTCACGACAGTCGCCCAGGCATAGTCGGCCAGCGGCGCGCCGCGGGCCTGCAAAGTCCACAGCCGCCACACCAGAAAGGCGCCGAAATACAGCGGCAGATCGCGGACATGAAAAGCGCGCCACGCCAGCCCGTGCACGCCGGGCTTGCCGCACCAGATCAGCCGCTCATCCGCCGGCAGCTGCACCTGCAGGTCCTTGGACTGGTTCATATCGTGTTTCACAGCAAGGGCTCCTGTCGTGCCGGGGTGGCGTAGAGCAGGCCGCCGCCATAGTAACCAGCGATGCGGTCTTCCTCGCGCTTGGTGACCTGGTCGGGATGCGCCGTCACCGGAACGTCGGCAAACTGGTGGCCGAGAATCGCATGGACGCTGACATAGCCGCTCGGCTTGTTGATCAGGCAGAACGGCATCGGCAACAGCACGCGCTTCGACGTCGATGCTGCGACGACGCCATCAGACCTGACGGCGACCGGGCCAGCCGGCTTGCCGGGCACTTCGACCTCGAGGTAACGCACCAGCAATTCGGCGCGATCGATCCAGACATCGACCACGACGCCCCCGACCTCGCGATCGCAGCCGATTACTTTCATCCCGCGCGGATCGGCGTCGCGGGCTTCCAGCGAGGTCGCCGGCGTCAGCCGCAGCGGCGCGATGGCCGGGATATTGTCCATCGTGAATTCGGGCACGTCCTCCCGGTTGGCCCAGGAGCCCGGCCCGACGCCGTCGAGCATCGCATTGCCGGTGGGCGCGAAGGGAGAGCCGGGCCACGGCGTTGCCTGCGCGCTGGCTACGTCCGGGCGGTCATTGCCGTGGTTTGGTAGCACCGCGACGTGGCCTGTGCGAAGCAGATAGCTCTTCGGATCCGGCTCCTGCGGAAAGAAGCCGTGCACCGGACGGCCACGCCCGGTATCGGATACCAACGGATACCCTTCCCGCTTATCTTCGCGGCGCAGATACAGTATCAGGCCCAGGAAGAACACCCAGAATACGTAAAGCGTGACCTGTGCTACGTCCAAGTATGAATCGCCCTGCATGGCACGGCTCCTTTCTTGCTAACTGGGAAATTCGGCGAGGCCGAATTGGGTGGAAGATCGCGTTGGCACGACATTCGCGGTGCGGACGAGAGGGCCGATCGCGACCAGAGTGGCAAACAACAATGCAATTTCGAGGTGATAGACGACGCTGTAGCCGACCGCAGGATCGGTGAGCGCGCGGCCAAGCACGCCGTTCGAAGCCAGCGACGACACAACGTCGCGGATGCCGCCGCCGAGCGCGATGCCGCAGCCCGCTGCGGTCGCCTGCACCGCGCCCCAGGTGCCGAGCGCCAGCCCGCTCTCGCCGTCGCGCGCCAGCCCCATCGCCGCGGTCAGCGTGCCCGCCGCGAACAGGCCGCCGCCGAACCCGATCAGCGCGGTGCCGATGCGGAACAGGACCACCGAATTCAAGGGCGCCGAGAAGATCACCGCGGCAAAGGCGAACACCCCGGCCACCGCGCCGAACCCGGCCACGCGATACGGATCGGCATTGCGCCCGAGCGTGCGCGCCGCCAGGCCGAAGCCGGCGAGCGTGCCGACGGCAAAGAACGCGGTCAGCGCCGTGGTCTGACCCACCGTGAGCTTCAGCACTTCGGCGCCGAAGGGCTCCAGCAGGATGTCCTGCATCGAGAAGGCCGCGGTGCCCAGCGCCAGCGCCACCAGCACCCGCACCGATCCGCCGGAGCTGCGGAATCTGGCCCAAGATTGCTGGAATGCCGGGCGCGCGCGGGTCGCCGAGGTCAGCGCCGGATTGCGCGCCTCCTGCTTCCACAGCGCCAGGATGTTGAGTACCAATTGCGTGACGGCGACGCCCTGGATCACCTGGATGAGTTTGATCTCGCTGAACTGACGCAGCAACTCGCTGAACAGCAGCGAACTGCCGGCCATGCCGATCAGCAGCATCACATAGAGAAACGCCACCACGCGCGGTCGCGCCTGCTCCGGCGCCAGATCGGTGGCGAGCGCCAGGCCCGCGGTCTGCACGGTATGCATGCCGGCGCCCACCATCAGAAACGCCAAAGCGGCGCCGAACTGGCCATACACCGCGGGATATTCACCGGTGCCGGACAGCACCAGCAGCGCAAACGGCAGCATCGCAAAACCGCCGAACTGCAATAGCGAGCCCATCCAGATATACGGCACCCGGCGCCAACCCAGCACCGAGCGGTGATTGTCCGAGCGATAGCCGATCAACACGCGGAACGGCGCGAACACCAGCGGTAGCGACACCATCAGCGACACCATCCAGGCTGGGACATCGAGCTCGACGATCATCACCCGGTTCAGCGTGCCATTCAGCAGTACGATGGAAATGCCGACCGAGACCTGGAACAACGACAGCCGCAGCAGCCGGCCGAGCGGCAGCTCGGCGGTCGCCGCATCGGCGAACGGAAGGAAGCGCGTACCGAGCTTCATCCAGCCTTTGGCCAATGTCGCGTTGATCGGGTTCATCGTTGGACCATCTCCAGCGCCTGCGAAGTATAGAAGCCACTAGCGATGCGGCGGCTGCGTGAGGAAGTCCAGCGCTCCAGCCCCTGTTCGCGTTCCAGCAGATCGAGCAGTTTTTGCGATGCCACGGGTTCGATCGCCGGCGCGCGGTCGCCTCGCGGAAACAGCCGGCCGACCGCGTGCAGGACGGTGAGCACCGGCGTCTTCGGCGCGAACGTCACCAGCATCGCCGCATCGGTGCGCGCGGCAAGGCCGGCCATGATACGGCAGATGTCGGCAGCGTAGTAATGGATCAGCGAATCCATCGCGACGACGAAGTCGAACCGGCCGAGCCTGGCGTCGAGCATGTCACCGGAGCGGAAATCGATCGACGACGGATCGATATCGGACGGCATCCGCTGTTGCGCGACGCCCACCAGTGTCGGCGACAGGTCGACCGCTACCACCTTCGCGCCGCGCCTAGCTGCCTCGATCGACAGCGCGCCGGTGCCGCAGCCGGCATCGAGCAGCCGCGCGCCGCTGAGATTTTCAGGCAGCCACGACAGCAGCGTATTGCGCATCTCGTCGCGACCGGCGCGCACGGTGGCGCGGATACGGCCGACCGGCGCGTCCGACGTCAGCCGCTCCCAGGCCTCGACGGCGGTGCGGTCGAAATAGGTCTGCAGCTCAACGCGTCGTTCGAGATAGCTGGCGGCGTTCATGGCGGGATCCCTCAATCAAAGCCAAGCAGATCGAAAATGTCGCGGTCCTTCATCGATTTTCCGGATGTCGGCACCACCTTGCCCTCCCACAATTCGGTGGCGAGGCGCATGTATTCGTCGGTGACGGCCTTCAATTCCGGCGTCTCGTCCATCTCGAACAGCGTCGACTTCTTCAGGCGGCTCTTGCGGATGATGTCGAGATCGGGGAAATGCGCGACGCGGTTCAGCCCGGCGCGTTCGGCGTATTTGTCGATCTGGTCGGTGTCGCGGCTGCGGTTGGCGATCACGCCGCCGAGCCGCACGCCGTAATTCTTCGATTTGGCCTCGATCGCAGCCACGATCCGGTTCATCGCGAAGATCGAGTCGAAATCATTCGCCGCCACGATCAGCGCGCGGTCGGAATGCTGCAGCGGCGCCGCAAAGCCGCCGCAGACGACGTCGCCCAGCACGTCGAAGATCACCACGTCAGTGTCTTCGAGCAGGTGATGTTCCTTGAGGAGCTTGACGGTCTGCCCGACCACATAGCCGCCGCAGCCGGTGCCGGCCGGCGGCCCGCCCGCCTCCAGGCACATCACGCCATTGTAGCCTTCGAAAACAAAATCTTCCGGCCGCAATTCCTCGGCGTGGAAGTTCACGGATTCCAGCACATCGATCACCGTGGGCACCAGACGCTTGGTCAGCGTGAAGGTGGAGTCATGTTTGGGATCGCAGCCGATCTGCAGCACGCGCTTGCCGAGCTTGGAGAACGCAACCGACAGGTTCGACGACGTCGTGCTCTTGCCGATGCCGCCCTTGCCGTACACCGAGAAAACCTTGGCGGTGCCGATCTTCAGGGCGGGATCGAGCTGCACCTGCACGCTGCCTTCGCCGTCGCCGCAGCGCGAGGCGCTCTTCAGCCTGAGGTGGCCTTCCAACGCTGATGGAGGGGTCTGGATGTTCATGCGGCAACTCCCACGCCTTCAAGGCGGTCTTCGAGTTCTTCCCCAGCCCGGCGCAGCACGTCGAGCATTTCGGGATCGGGCGTCCAGTAGTTACGCTCGTGCGCTTCGATCAGGCGGTTGGCTACTTTGGCGGACGCCACAGGATTGAGTGCGGCGAGCCGCTCGCGCATTTCGGGATCAAGCACAAAGGTCTCGGTGAGCTGGCGATACACCCAGGGCTGCACTTCGCCTGTGGTGGCCGACCAGCCCATGGTGTTGGTGACGTGCTCCTCGATCTGGCGTACGCCCTCATAGCCATGCTTGAGCATGCCCTCGTACCATTTGGGATTGAGCATCCTCGTGCGGGTTTCCAGAGCCACCTGTTCCGACAGCGTCCGCACCGTGCCTGCGCCGCGGGTCTGGTCGCCGATATAGACACGTGCGGCCTCGCCGCCCTTGGCGCGCTTCACGGCGCGGCTGATGCCGCCCAGCGTGTCGAAATAATGATCGACGGTGGTGACACCGAGTTCGACTGAATCGAGGTTCTGATAGGCCAGATCGACGGTGGCCAGCGCATTGTTCAATAGCGCCGTCTGCTGCACCGGCTGGCCTTTCAGACCATAGGCAAAACTCTTGCGACGGGTATAGGTCTCGGCGAGTTCGTCCTCGTCGTCCCAGCGGCCGTTTTCGACCAGATGGTTGACGTTGGAGCCATAGGCGCCATCGGCATTGCCGAACACCCGCAGCGACGCTGTCTCCATGTCGCCGCCATGCTCGGCCTGATAGGCCAGCGCGTGCTTGCGAACGAAGTTCTGTTCGAGCGGCTCGTCGGCCGATGCCGCCAGGAAGCAGGCTTCGGCCAGCAGCTTGATCTGCAGCGGCAACAGATCGCGGAAGATGCCGGACATCGTGACGATGACGTCGATCCGCGGCCGCGTCATTTCGGCCAGAGGGACCAGTTCGGCGCCGCTCAGGCGCCCATAGCTGTCGAAGCGCGGCCGGGCGCCGAGCAAGGCCAGAGCCTGCGCGATCGGCGCGCCCTCGTTCTTCAGGTTGTCGGTGCCCCACAACACGATTGCCACCGATTCCGGCAGTGCGTTGCCGTCGGCGACATGGCGATCGATCAGGCGGGCCGCCTGCGCGGCACCGTCCTGCACGGCAAAGGCGCTGGGAATGCGGAACGGATCGAAGCCGTGCACATTGCGCCCGGTCGGCAGAATGGCCGGCGTGCGCAGCACGTCGCCGCCGGGCGTAGGCCGGATGAAGCCGCCATCGAGCGCATGCAGAATACCCGGCAGTTCGTGGTCCTCGGCGATCAGGCGATCGATCATCGCGAGTTGCTCGACCAGTACATCGTCCGCAAGATCGGCCAGCTTTTCGCCGCGCACCACCGCCTCGAACAGAGCGCGGTCCGGCCGGACGCCATGCGAGGCATCGGCTACCGCCTGCAGCATCTCGATGCGCTGCTCGACCGAGGGCGTCTCGCCGACCACATGCAGGCCGTGCGGGATCAAGGTATATTCGAGTTCCAGCACCGCCTCGGACAGCGCCGCGATGGCCTTCTCTGCGCTGCTGCCCCAGGCCGGGCTGGCCTCGGCGAGTTCAAGCGCGCTGGCTTGCATCTGGATCATGATCGCGAGGTTGATGGTTTCTCCCTCGTCCTCCGGCGAGCAACCGCGCCAGCGTTCGATCGAAGCCTTCAGCTCGAGCAGCCCCTTGTACAGTCCGGCATGCGCGACCGGCGGCGTCAGATAGCTGATCAGGGTTGCGGCGGAGCGGCGCTTGGCGATCGTGCCTTCGGACGGATTGTTCGAGGCATAGAGATAGATGTTGGGCAGGTCGGCGATCATGCGGTCCGGCCAGCAGGCGGCGGACATTCCGGCCTGCTTGCCCGGCATGAACTCGAGCGCGCCATGGGTGCCGAAATGCAGTACGGCATGGGCGCCAAAATCCTCGCGCAGCCAGCGATAGAACGCCGAGAAGGCGTGCGTCGGCGCAAATCCCTTCTCGAACAACAGCCGCATCGGATCGCCTTCGTAGCCGAAGGCCGGCTGGATCCCGACGAAGACGTTGCCGAACCGCTCGCCCAGCACGAAGATCGAACTGCCGTCGCTCTGCTGCCGGCCGGGCGCCGGTCCCCATTGCGCCTCGATGTCGCGCAGATATTTTTCGCGGGTGACGTGATCGCCGGCGGCAATGCGCGCATGCACGTTGGCATCAGCCCCGAAGCGTCCGGCATTGCCGACGACAATGCGCTCGCGCAGTTCGTCGACGGAGGCCGGCACCTCGACCTGATAGCCTTCGCGCGCCATTGCCTGCAGCGTCCGCTGCAGGGATTCGAACACCGACAGGAATGCCGCCGTGCCGGTGTTGCCGGCGTTCGGCGGGAAGTTAAACAGCACGATCGCCACCTTGCGCTCGGCGCGGGCGGCGCGGCGCAACTCGACCAGCCGCAGCGTGCGCGACGCCAGCATCTGCGCCCGCTCGGCGCAGACATGCATGTTGCCGCCGATCGCGGCGCGCTCGAACACACAGTGCCTATCGCAGCCGGTGCACGGCGCGCCGGCGCCGTCGGAACGCCCGCCATAGACCATCGGCCCGGCCGCGCCGTCGAGTTCGGGGATCGCCACCATGATGGTGCTCTCCACCGGCATCAACCCGCGGTCGGACGCGCCCCACTGCTCCAGCGTCTGGAATTCCACCGGATGCGCCGACAGATAGGGCACGTCGAGCGTCGCGAGAATGTCCTCGGCGGCCTTCGCGTCATTATAGGCGGGACCGCCGACCAGCGAGAAACCGGTTAGCGACACCACGGCATCGACGCGGCTGCGGCCATCCTTCATGAAGAAGCGCTCGATCGCCGGGCGCTGGTCGAGACCGCTGGCAAAGGCCGGGATCACGCGTAGCCCCTTCGCCTCGAAGGCGGCAATGACGCCGTCATAATGGCCGGAATTTCCTGCCAGCAGATAAGAGCGCAGCATCAAGACGCCGACCGTGCCGCGTGCCTGGGCAAGCTCCGGCAGCTGGTCGGCACTGTCCGAGATCCGCGCCGCCATGCGCGGATGGTAGACGCCGATATCGGCATAATCGACCGGGGCCGCGGGCTTGGCGATGCCGCGCAGCGCGCGGCGCGGGCCGTCGGCATAGCGGTCCACCAGCAGGCGGACCATGTTGGCGATGTTCTGCTCCGATCCCGCCAGCCAGTATTGCAGCGTCAGGAAATAAGCGCGCATGTCCTGCGCGGTGCCGGGGATGAAGCGCAGGATTTTCGGCAGCCGGCGCAGCATCGCCATCTCGCCCTTGCCGCCGGCGGGCTTGCCGTCGCGCTTGCCGCGCAGCTTCTTCAGCCAGCCGATCACGCCCATCGATTCGCCGGACATATCGAACTTGCCGACCCGGCTCAGCTTCACCACCTCGGACGCCGACATGCAGCCGATCATCGCGTCGCAGCCATCGCGGCGTGCGGCCAGCGCCGGCATCACCGCGCGGACGTGATCGTCAAGGAACAGCATGGTGGCAATGACGATGTCGCCGCGCGCGATGTCGGCATGACAGCGCGCCAATGCCGCGTCGTTGCTGCCCCATTCGTCCGCGGCATGGACCGCAAGGTCGAGTCCGGGGAACTCGCGCTGCAACACCTTGGAAGCACGCGCCGCCGCACCGGACAAATGGCTGTCCATGGTCACGATGACGACGCGGACCGGCGTCTCAAGAACGGGCGTAATGCGCTTTTGCATCGTACAAGGTCTCGACGGTGATGGTGGTTACGCCATTTTCATTGGCAAAGCGTTCGGTGTTGCGGCGAGCCTTGCCGCGCACGAAAAACGGGATCTTGTGCAGCTCTTTCTCGGCCTCGGCACCCCATACCGCGGCACTCTCCGACGCCGGCTGCGGCGCGACCGCTGCTGCAGCGACGACCGGAGCCTCCGCGGGTGGTGCGGCATGGCCGCGGCCGAGATGCGACGGCAACGCCCCGTCCTGAAACTCGAAATCATCCTTGAACATCGCCAGCAGATGTTCTTCGAGGCCCATCATCAGCGGATGGACCCACGTATCGAAGATCACATTGGCGCCTTCGAAGCCCATCTGCGGGGCGTAGCGCGCCGGGAAATCCTGCACATGGACGGGCGCCGAGATCACCGCGCAGGGAATGCCCAGCCGCTTCGCGATGTGGCGCTCCATCTGCGTGCCGAGCACCAACTCCGGCTGCAGCTTGGCAACCTGGGCTTCGACTTCGAGATAGTCGTCGGTAATCAACGGTTCGACGTCGTACAGCTTGGCGGCCTCGCGAATCTCGCGGCCGAATTCGCGGGCGTAGGTGCCGAGCCCGACCACCTTGAAGCCGAGTTCGTCGGACGCAATGCGCGCTGCGGCGACGGCGTGGGTGGCATCGCCAAAGATGAAGACGCGCTTACCGGTCAGATAGGTCGAATCCACCGAGCGCGAATACCAGGGCAGCCGCGATGACGACGCATTGAGTGCCGGCGCGGGATCGACGCCGGCCATATGTGCCACTTCGGCAATGAAGTTGCGCGTGGCGGTGACGCCGATCGGAACGGTCTTGCTGAACGGCTGGCCGAAGATGCGCTGCAGCCAGGAAGCGGCTTGCCCCGCGATCTCCGGATACAGCACCACGTTGAAATCGGCGTCGCCGAGCCGCGCCAGATCGGCCGGGGTGGCGCCCATCGGCGCGGCCACGTTGATGTCGATGCCGAGCCGGCCGAGCAACGCGGTGATTTCAGTCACGTCGTCGCGATGGCGGAAACCGAGCGCGGTGGCGCCCAGCAGATTGCAGCTGGGCCGCCGGCCAGCGGTGCGGACACGCGGCGTGCCGGGTGGCGGCGCCGAGGGTCCCGCCAGCGCACGGACCAGCTGATAGAACGTCTCCGCGGCACCCCAGTTTTCCTTGCGCTGATAGGCCGGCAGATCGACCGTCACGACCGGGATCGGCAGGTTCAACGCCCGCGCCAGACCGCCGGGATCATCCTGGATCAGCGAGCCCGTGCAGGACGCGCCGACGATCATCGCCTGCGGCTGGAAGCGGTCATAGGCATTCCTGGCGGCGTTCTTGAACAATTCGGCGGTGTCGCCGCCGAGATCGCGCGCCGCAAACGTCGTGTAGGTGACCGGCGGGCGGCGGTCGCGGCGCTCGATCATGGTGAACAGCAGATCCGCATAGGTGTCGCCCTGCGGCGCGTGCAGCACGTAATGCAGGCCTTGCATCCCGGTCGCTATACGCATCGCGCCGACATGGGGAGGTCCTTCATATGTCCAGACAGTCAATTGCATGTCAGGCCACCAATCGCGATCGGCGCAGCAGCGGCCGCGCAAACAATTCGGCAAGGTCGGCGGCCTGCTCGAAGCCCTGGATCGGCGTGAACACCAGCTCGATCGACCATTTCGTGGTGATGCCCTCGGCCTCCAGCGGATTGGCGAGGCCAAGCCCGCACAGCGCGATGTCAGGCTTGGCCGCCCGGCAGCGATCGAGCTGCAGGTCGACATCCTGTCCTTCGGTGATCGCCACGTCGCCGGGCAGCAGCCGCAGTTCTTCCGCCATATGCTCGCGGTGCAAATAGGGCGTGCCGACCTCGGCGAGCTTCATGCCCAGCTCGCGCGACAGGAATCGCGCCAGCGGGATTTCGAGCTGCGAGTCGGGAAACAGGAAGATGCTGCGTCCGCCCAGTTCGTCACGGTAGCGGGACAGCGCGCGCTCGGCGCGGTCGCGCGAGGTCTGCGTCACCGCATCGAACACGCCGCGGGAGATACCAAAGGCCTGCGCCGCGGCCCACAGCCATGCGGTGGTACCATCGACGCCGAGCGGGAACGGCGCCGCGATCCGCGTGGCACCGCGCTCTTCGAGCGCCCGCGCCGTGTCCGCGAGGAACGGCTGTGCCAGCAGGAATTTCGTGCTCGGGCCGACGCCGGGCATCGACAGCGAATCGCGCGACGGCAGAAAGCGCACCGGGCCGATGCCGAGCGCCTCGAACATCCGCGTAAACTGGTCTTCGACCACGTCGGCCAGCGCGCCGACGACCATAAGAGTGTCCTCGCTCGTCCGCGCGCGGGGGAGTGTGGGGACGAGCGAGGCGAGACAGGCATCCTCGCCCTGCGTGAATGTCGTCTCGATTCCGCTGCCGGAGTACTGCAGCACGCGCACGCCCGGCAACAAACGCTGCGACAGCCGCAACGCTGCCCGCGACAGGTCGAGCTTGATCACTTCCGACGGGCAGGAGCCGACCAGGAACAACAGGCGGATATCCGGCCGCCGGGCGATCAGCTGGGTGACGATCCGGTCCAGCTCGTCATTGGCATCGGTCAGCCCGGCCAGATCCTTCTCTTCCATGATCGCGGTGGCAAAGCGCGGCTCCGCGAAAATCATCACGCCGGCGGCCGACTGGATCAGATGCGCGCAGGTGCGCGAACCCACGACAAGAAAGAAAGCGTCCTGAATCTTGCGGTGCAGCCAGACGATGCCCGTCAGCCCACAGAATACTTCGCGCTGCCCGCTTTCGCGACGCACCGGTCGCTGCGTCATCTCCGCGGCAGCACTGACGGCACAATTCGGAATATGCACGGTCATGCGCGGCTCCCTTCGGCGGTCGTCGACGCCGCTCGTTCGTCAAGCCTGGCTGCACGCAGCTTCAGCACGAACTGCGTGGCGTTGACGACGTAGGTGGCATAAGCCGCAAGGGCGAGCAGCATTTGCTGCCGGGGATCACCGAGGCCGATCAGCACCGCACCCAGATAGGCGGTGTGCAGCGCCAGAACGAGGAAGCTGAACACGTCCTCCCAGTAAAAGGCGGGGGCGAACAGATAGCAGCCGAACACCTCGCGTTCCCAGATCGCACCGGTGATCATGATCGCGTAGAGCGTCAACGTCTTCAGCACGACCGACGCGGTCGTCAGCGCATAGCCGTCGCCGGTAATCAGGCAACGGACGACAAAAGCGAGGCTGACGAGAAAGACGAGAAATTGTACCGGGGCCAGCACGCCCTGCACCAGCGTCCACGGGCTGGCGTCGCGGCGCAGGCGTTGTTCTGGCGTGTAAAGCGGCGGGCGTCGGGTTTGGGATCTGAGTCCCTTAGCATCCGCAGCGACGGTTTCATGCGCCGCACTGTAAAGATCAATTGACAGTCCAGCTTCGTGGTGGTGCGATGTTCTCCGGGGAATACCACCGTCCCTGAGCGACAACTGCTCGTTGTGCGAGGGAAGGGCTTCCTTGAAGGACTTTGAACCGTACACCGCTCCACTCCCTATGTGCGGCCTTGATACGGAAAGGCTAGGCTCGGTTTTCAGAACTGTCAACTAGTCGATACGTAAATTAGACTTGACGCTTTATCGGGGTATTGGGTTAAATTGTGCCGGGGGGTGTATGAACATGTCCGACGTCAACGAGCAGTCCGCTTCAACCGGTTCGACCGATACCGGACGCCCCTCCCGCCGCGTCAGAGAGCGACTGGCAAATCCGATGTCGCGCCTGCGTCCTGCATCGGGGGGCGTGGTCGAAACACTGCGCACCCACATCATCCCCAGGATCGTACTGGCGTTTCGCTCGCTTCCCGCCGTGGCCGGACCGGTCGCCGTGGATACAACCGAGCCTGATGCGGTCGAGGCGTTCGCCCGCCTGATCGTCAGCCTCGATGACGAGGCCGCATCCGCTCACGTCGAGAAATTGCTGGCCGGCGGCGCCAGCGTCGAATCGGTATTGCTGGAATTGCTGGCCCCCACCGCGCGGCATCTCGGCACGCTCTGGGAATCCGACGCGGAGGATTTCGTCACGGTGACCCTCGGCGTCGGCCGGCTGCACCGGATCATGCGGCGGCTCGGCGATGCCTTTTTCAACGAGGGCCATGCTGCCGGCAGCGGCCAGTCCATATTGTTGACCATCATTCCCGGCGAACAGCACAGCTTCGGCCTGTCGATGGTCGCCGAGTTTTTCCGCCGCGAGGGCTGGAATCTGTGCACCGGGCCGTTTTCATCGCATCAGGAATTGATATCTCTGGTGCAAAGTCATTGGTTCGACGTGGTCGGATTTTCCGTCAGCAGCGATCGTCGCCTCGACGAGCTCCGCCAGGACATCAGCGCCATCCGGCGTGACGCCCGCAACCGAAAGATCGGCATCATACTGGGCGGACCGATGGTCATGATTCAGCCCGACCTCGTGCAATCGATGGGCGCGGACATGATGTCGATCGACGCTGCTACGGCGCCGCATCAGGCGCATGAGCTGATCCTGCGATTGACACCGCGCGGCTGACAAGCATCGATGCGGGAGCTGACCTGCCATCCGGGCGGCAGGCCGGCATGCCTGGACAGGCGGCGCCGGCGTTAGCTGCGCGGATTCTCGCTCCCCGCCGTGCGCGAAGCGTGCCAGATCAGCTGCTCCAGAACCGCTGCGGTCCGCAGCGTCGAGCTGCGCACGCTCTCCAGCATCTCGGCGATCCGACCGGCCTCGACGCCGTAGGTGATCTCCAGCGCAGCGAGCTGGGCGTTCTCCACCACCGAGGCCAGCAGATTCTGGTAGACGAGGTCGGCCTTCGAATCGAGCCGCACCGAAAGGGTGCGGTGACTCTGGATGATGCCCTCCTGAAACCGGCTGCGCGCCGCCTCAGCCGTCTTGCGATCGGTGATATCGGAGAAGATCAGCACGAAACCGAGCACCCGGTCGCGCGAGGGCTGCACCGGATCGGCCCGCAGCGAAAGCGGCTGCTCGCGATTGCCCTGGTTGCGCAACAACAACTCGCCGCGCCACGGCCGGCTATGGTGAATGAGTTCGCCGAGATTCCACGAGAACTGGTCGGCGTTCTCGAACAGATCGGCGAGATCCTGCAGCACGTCGAACCCGCCGTCGCGGTCCGGCACCAGCATCCTGAAGGCCTTGTTCGCCAGCAGGATCCGGCCTGCAGTATCGGCGATGATCACCGGCTGTTCTGAAATCCGGACGTGGCTGCTGAACTGCTCGAGCTGGTCCTGCGCAATCAGCGTTCGCACCGCACGAAACTGCAGCACGATGTCGGCCACCGTCTGCCCGATCAGCCGCGCCGAGGCGATATCCGCCGGCGTCCACGGATCGGACGTGCCTTCGACCTGCTGGTGCCATTGCGCGAAAGATCGCCGCGGCGAGAGGTCGCGCGGGTCGCTGCCGATAATGAACGGTTTTTCGGGATCGCCACCCCATGTCACCGTGCGGATCCGCTCCGGGCGAAACCAGATCAAATATTCGCCGGGATTGTCCGAGAACGCCGCGGCGACAATGCCGCTTGCCACTTTGGTCAGTCCGGCAAAAGCCGGGACGTCGAGGCCAAGGGCCGCGGTCGCGATAACAGGCGCGCGCGTTTGCGCGTCGATCCAGGCTCCGATAGCGCGGATTTCCTGGGTGCCCGGCACCTCGCCAGCGACAATGACCTGGCCTTCGTAGATCAGTGCGCTGCCGGTGGCGCCGAGTGGCTGAAGGATCGATTGCGAACTGT
Source organism: Tardiphaga sp. vice154 (assembly GCF_007018645.1). Classification (NCBI taxonomy): domain Bacteria; kingdom Pseudomonadati; phylum Pseudomonadota; class Alphaproteobacteria; order Hyphomicrobiales; family Nitrobacteraceae; genus Tardiphaga; species Tardiphaga sp. vice154. Next base: position 1,286,921 of record NZ_CP041399.1, on the reverse strand, counting down.
CGTAAATCGCGCTGCGCCAGTCGCCATCGCGCGACATCGCCTCGATCATGCGCTGTTCGAGTCGCTGCACGAACAATTCGGACTGGCTCTGCGCAAAGCTCTCCAGCGCAGCGATCCGCGTCGCAATGGCCTCGGCCAGCAGTTCGCACACTGCCCGGAGTTCGAAATGGATGAAGCGCGGCTCGTAATGATGGCAGGCGACCAGCCCCCACAGCCGGCCGGCCACCATCAGCGACACGACCAGCGTCGCGCCGACGCCCATGTTCTTGAGATACTGCAGATGGATCGGTGACATGCTGCGCAGGAAGCACGACGACATGTCGAGATCGCAACCGCTGAGCGGCGACAGCCGCGGCTGCAACGGCACCGGCTCGTAATTGACATCGACCAGCACGCGGACACGCGTTTGCTCATAGAGTCGCCGCGCCATGTGCGGAATGTCCGACGACGGATAGCGATTGCCGAGAAAGGCTTCCAACTCTGGCCTGCGGCGTTCCGAAAAAACCTCGCCGTGGCCCTCGTCGTCGAAGCGATAGACCATCACCCGGTCATAGCCGGTGCGATCCTGAAACAGCGTAGCGGCCTCGTCGCACAGCGCACGCAGCGAGGTTGTCGAGCGGACCTTGTCCAGCGCGCTGGCGACGTTTGCGGTGAAATCGACGGAGGGACCGGCGCGCTCCAGCTCGATGATCAGGCCGCCCTCCGGCGGTCGATGCAGCAATCCATCAAACGCGGCGGCCGGGCTTCCGATCCGGCAGCGCACCGCAACCGGCGTGCCTTGCGACACGGCATCAAGATGCGGCAGTAGGCGGACCAGCAGATCGCCATCTATATCGGAAAGCGAAAGTCCGAGCACCTCGCCGAGCTTCAGGAACTCGGCGGCATTGGAACTACACTGTATGATGCGGTAATCGGGCTCGCTGACCACCAGCAACGCGCCATGCGGCTGTATCGATCCCGCAAGGTGAATTTCTTCACGCTCGCAATTCGATAGGTCGGCTTTTCCAAACGCTGGGGTAGCGAGGGAATGCGACGCCAAAACTAGTCCCCGGTGGTTTCCTCTGTGCCTGGCCCTCTGTCTTCGAGGCCATACCGGTTGAGCTTTGCATAAAGACTCTGCCGGCTCAACCCCAGTATTTCGGCTGTTGCAGTACGGTTGCCTTTTGCTAGCTCCAGCGCCTGCTTGACGTAGTGCTGCTCGACGATGCTTACCGTGTTCTTCACCAGCTTGCGCAGCGACGATTTGCCGATCTGCTCGGTCAGCGAACCCAGCGCCGTCCGCAGCATGTCGCCCTCCCCGGGAGCTGGCAACCGGCGCGACACGTTGCGCAGCAACACGCCGATGCGTCGGTCCTCCGGCGGGACTGACGAAAGGCTCTCGCCTTGATCGACGGCCGCCGCAGATATTTCGACATCCGTATCGGTACCAAGTTCGCCGCGGATGCTGGTGGTGAACATGCGGACGGTGCCATGCATGTCGATATTCGACAGCAGGGCGTTCAGATCGGCGCCCGGCTGCCACAGCCAGCGCCCGAGGCTTTCGCCGACGACGGAGCCCTTGGCGCCGACCTGCACCAGATCGAGGAACGCCTGGTTGGCGTGCGTGATGACCCCGGCGGCGTCGAGCGCGATGAACCCGTCCGGGAGAGAATCGACCAGCCCCTCGATGTTGGAGACCGCGCCGTTGCTGCGCTCCGGCGGCCGGGTGGCCGGGGTGAATTGCAGCAGGAAGACATGGCCGGGCTCCGCAGTGATCAGCGATCCCCTGAGCATCCACGGTTTCGCATCGGCGCCCAGATGCACCAGAATGCTGAGCGCCTTGCCGCGCTCACGCACGCGCGTCAGCATATCGCGGACGGCCTCGCGATCACTTGCGGCGACTTCATGCAGCAACTCGCGGCCGGCGAGATCCTCATTGCGGCGGCGCGACGAGTTCAATGCCTCCACGGCGGAGCGGTTGGCTTCGACGATCCGCATATTGGCCGCGGATACCATCACGACGGCCTCGTCGGAGGCATCGAACACCAGGCGATAGCGCGTTTCGATCTCGCGCAGTTTCCAGTAGTCGCGCTCCATGGTCTGCTGCGCCGCAATGAGGCGCGTCTGCAGTTCGGCGACGGCTTTCAAATTTTTGCCAACCGCCAGCATCCCGGCGCGACCGCCGAGCAGGACGGTGGTGAACTCCATCGGAATTTCGGCGCCGCTCGGAAAAAGCTGGTTGATCTGGCGAAATGCGCTGATGCCGCTGACGCGCGCATCGTCCACCATGCGCCGGACCTTGTCGCCGCCTTGCCCGCCGGCGATCTCGATCCAGGGCCTCCCCAGCCAGGCCTCGACGCTCTCGCCGGCCATGGCGGTGGAGAGCGTCGCTTCGCGTATCACCCCCTCCATATCGAGAAGAAGGGTGAGGTCAGGCTGCATGGAAGGAGTAGGCACCATTCGCTTGCCGATCATATTCATCGTGTTTGACCACCCGGCCAAGCCTGATTGTCACATTTCGAAGCACAATTTATGCCAACGTTACATGACACATAGTCATCGCTTTGGCGACAACCTAGAGAGCAATGCGGCAAATCATTGTTCCAAGTCAATTCTCTGAGAGATCCTAACCGGAATACCACTGCATACCAGCAATCTCCGGCAGCCGATGCCATACTATGACACCTTTTACAGGCATTTCCAGGAACATTTCATCGACAACGAGATTTGACCTTTTTGCGTGTCAACGTATCTTAACACAATGCCGCGCCGGCAGGAATGAAAATCATGGAGAGAATCGTGGGAAGTCGAAGTCAACGTCTTCAAGTCGCTGCAGTGGTCGCCGTTCTGCTTTCGGTCGGGGGATCCGCATCGGCGCAGGATGCCGCCAAGGGCGAGCAGGTTTTCAAGCAGTGTATGACCTGTCACCGCATCGGGCCGGATGCGAAAAATCTGGTCGGGCCGGTTCTGACCGGTATCATCGGCCGACAATCCGGCACCGCTCCCGGCTTTGCCTATTCGGCGATCAACAAAGCCGCCGGCGAAAATGGGCTGGTTTGGACCAACGAGTTGATCATGGCTTATTTGCCCGATCCCAACGCCTTCATGAAAAAGTTTCTCACCGACAAGGGCAAGCCTGAACTGGCGACCGGATCGACCAAGATGGCGTTCAAGCTCGCCGACGAGCAGCAGCGCAAGGACGTGATCGCCTATATCGACAAATTCTCTGAAAAGAAGTGACGTCTCCCCGCGTCATTTTTGCCCGCATGATGGTGTCGCGCTCCCCCGGGCGCGACACCATCCTTTTTTGGTGACGGGTGTTGTCGGACGACTGGCCCGGGATCACGATGCGGCCAGGGATACGGCTAGGCGTGCCATCGGCGATAGAGATCGGCCAGATGCGCGATACCGGCGGCGGCCAACAATGCGCTGCACGCCATCCACCCGAAACCGGCTAGCGCCAGCCGCAAGGTGAGCAGCAGAAATGCGCCAGCCAGAACGTTCGGGATCAGGTCAGCGGTCGCGACACCGCGTCGCTTCCATCGCCACAGCGCGATCAGGGCAATGAGCTCGCATCCGACCAGCAGCAAGATTCCATCGACCAGATGACCGTTGGCAAATAGTTCAGCCATGCCGCGCGATCACGACGGATGCAGGCGCGCCCAGGCAAGCCCCGCCATATGGCCGAGATTCTTGAAGAAGATCCGGACATGCGCGATCGGCTTGGCCCGCACCAGCTCCTTGTTCATATAGGCGTCCCAGGTCAGCTTCTGCACGTCGCGGTCGCGGCAGATGCTGACGAAGCGCTCGCGGCGGCGATCGTTGGAATACCAGTACCACTGCATGATGCCGAGAATGCGAAACACCATGCCGTGCATCTTCATGAAGCGCTTTCGCGCGGTGCGCAGCGCGCGGGCGTTTCCGGTTTCCAGAAACATATCGATCGATTGCGCGGCCAGTCGGCCGCCGATCATCGCGTAGTAGATGCCCTCCCCCGACGCTGGCGCCACGACGCCGGCGGCATCGCCGGCCAGCAGCACGCTGTGGCCGTCGTCCCACCGCGGCAGTGGACGCAGCGGGATCGGCGCGCCCTCGCGGCGGATCGTATCGACCTCGCCGAGCCCTGACGCCTGGCGCAACTCGGCGACCGAGCCGCGCAGCGAAAAGCCCTTGTGCGCCGAACCGGTCCCCACGCTCACGGTGTCGCCATGCGGAAACACCCAGCCGTAGAAATCCGGCGACACCGTGCCGCGATAGTAGACGTCGCAGCGCGCGCCGTCGAAACTTTGCGCTGCTGGCGCGCGGACGATCTCGTGATAGGCGAATACATAAGGCAGCCGGTCCGCGCCGGGCAGGCACTGCTTGGCGACCGCCGATAGCGCGCCATCGGCGCCGATCAGCGCGCGGGTACGCACGAAACGTTCGACCATCTCGCCGTCGGCCGCGCGCTCTTCATAGGTGACGATCGTGGTGCCGCGGTCGTCACGGTCGAAGCGCTTGAACAGGCCGGTGCGGCGCCGGGCGCCGGCTTCAGCCGCGCGGCAGCGCAGCCACTCGTCGAACTCCGCGCGGTCCACCATGCCGACGAAGCCGCCGTCGATCGGCATATCGACCTGCTGATCGGAGGGCGACACCATTCGCGCGCAATTGATCCGGGCGACCAGCAGGTGATCGGGAATATCGAAGTCGCGGATCAGCCGCGGCGGAATGGCGCCGCCGCACGGCTTGATGCGACCGGCACGGTCAAGCAGCAGAACGTTGCGGCCAAGCTGCGCCAGATCATGCGCCGCAGTGGCCCCGGATGGCCCGCCACCCACCACGACGACATCGAATAGTTCGGCATCCTGGGTCATCTTGCCCCTCCCGCTATCGCCGCTTTGGCGTCATCGAACACTGCATGATCGGCATATTGGCTGGCACCGGCGCGGTGCACCCAGATCGCCATGCCGGCCGCGACCACGAACAGCCCGGCCTCGACGGCAAACACGCTCGCATAGGCTACCGCCGGCGCTTTCAGCACGGCATGCGCAGCGTCGGAGGCCAGCGTGCCGAGAAAACCGCCGATGCCGAACGCAAACGCCTGCGCCGCGCCCCACAGCCCCATGCGAACGCCCTCGCGCTTCTCGCCCTGCCTGCTGACCAGCGCCATCATCGAACCGATCGCCGCCACCGCGTAAACGCCATTGGTCAGGCCGAGCAGAAACACTGTCTCGCGCAGCGGCCAGGACGGCCCGACCATCGACGCCGCGGCAAGCGCCGCAAGCGCCAGCGCGGAGGCGGCGCAACCGGCAATGGTCCAGTTCTGCAAATTTCCGCGCGAGCGCGGATACAGCGCGCCGATGAGCGGCACCATGGCCATGCCGAGCAGCGTGCCGGCGTGCTGGATGCCGGAGAGTTTGGTCGTCGCCCCCGGCGAGAAGCCGAACACCACGCCGGCGAAGGGTTCGAGGATCAGGTCCTGCGCGCTGTAGGCCAGCATCGAGACGAACACGAACAGCGCAAAGCGCCGCGCCTGTTGCTCGCGCCAGACCTGCAGCAACGCCGTGCGGAACGAGGCAGAACGATTCTGCGCCGGCGGCGCAGCGACGGTCGCGCCGCTCGGCTCGGCGCCCCATACGCCGATCACGGTCAGGACCATGGCGGCGAGCGACACGCAACCGGAGATCATGACGAGGCGCGACGGCGAAAACGGATCGAGCAGATGGCCGGCGCAGGCGGTGGTGACGATGAAGCCCGCGATCATCATCACCCAGACGATAGTGGCCGCGGCGGCACGGCGGGCGTCGTTGGTGCGCTTGGCGAGCAGCACCAGCAGCGAGGTGCCGGCCGCGCCCACGCCAGCGCCGATCAGGCAGAAGGCGGCGACGGCCAGCGCGATGCCGAGGGCCACATGGCTCGTCATCGTCGCCGTGGCGATGGCAGCGAGAAACCCGCCGGCCGACAGAACGGTCATGCCGCCCACGATCCACGGCGTACGCCGACCGCCGATGTCAGAGCCATGGCCCCAGGCCGGGCGGAACGCCTGCAGCGCATAATGGATCGCCACCAGCGCGCCCGGCAGGATCGCCGGCAGCGCCAGTTCGACCACCATCACGCGGTTCAACGTCGAAGTGGTCAGCACCACCACCGCGCCGAGCCCGGTCTGCACCAGCCCCAAGCGCACGATCCCCAGCCAGGACAAAGTCGTCATGTTCTTATCCAGGTCTTCTTCATATCCAGGTCTTCTTCATATCCAGATCTTCAATTCGAAGCCGGTAGTTCGAAGTCTTCGATTCAACTCCACGCGATCTCACGCGCAACATTTGGCATTTCAGATCACGGCAGCGAGGCCAACGCGAAGGATGATATCAGCATGCCCGCGACATAGGCGGTGATACCCGTTCCGTTGTACCACGGCGCGCGTTCGCGCGGACGCTTGCAAAGATGCATCATCAGGAAGATCTGTGCGACCAGCAAGGCCGCGACCGCGGCTGCGTGAATTGGTCGCTCCCATGTCAGCAGCAACGCCACCACCGCCAGCTGCGGCACGGCCATCACCCAGCAGGCCAACCGCGCCGCGCGATCGACGCCGAGCAGCACTGGCAGCGAGTCGATGCCCATGCGGCGGTCGCCCTCGACCGACTTGAAGTCGTTCAACGTCATGATGCCGTGGGCGCCGATGCTGTACAGCAAGGCCATGATAATAATACGGGCGTCCGGCGCCGAGGCGGTCATCACCGCGGCCCCGGTGAACCACGGCAGGCCTTCGTAGCACAGGCCGCAGGCCGCATTGCCCCACCAGCCGTTCTGCTTGAGCCGGAGCGGCGGCGCGCTGTAGGCCCAGGCCAGCGCGAGGCCGACAACGGCAGCGACAAATCCCCAGATCCCCAGCGTGACCGCGAGCGCCAACGACAGCAGCGTCCAGGCAATCGCGATATAGAGCCCCCAGCGGCCCGGAATACGGCCCGACGGAATTGGCCGGTTGGGTTCGTTGATGGCATCGACGTGGCGATCGTACCAGTCGTTGACCGCCTGGCTGGTGCCGCACACCATCGGGCCGGCCAGCAGCACGCCGGCGACAAGCAGCGGCCAGCGCGATCCGAGCGCGACACCCGATGAAACGACGCCGCAGCCGAACGCCCACATCGGCGGAAACCAGGTGATCGGCTTCAACAGCTCAAGCACCACCGAGAGCGCGGGACGCTGGATCACGGTGCCGGTTGTCGCGGTCATTGGTCCCACCTCGGTTTGCCTTGCCAGCCGCGACGCGCCGTGGCTCGCGCCGCCTGTAACCGCAATCGGCCAGGCCGCACGGCCATGACGACACCCGCACGCCTATCGCGCTCACTTGTCATCTTCATCCTCCGCCGCGTGCTCCAGACCGAACCGTCGCAGCTTGACGTAGAGGCTCTGCCGGCTGAGCCCGAGCATCTCGGCCGCCGAGGCGCGATTGTCCCCGGTCAGTTCGAGCGCCGCCTCGATCGATAGTCTTTCGATCACATCCGTGGTCTCGCGCACCAGGTCTCGGAGCGGCACCCGGCCGACCATCTCCGTGAGCTGCGCCATCGAGCGCGGCAGTTCGCCCGCCACCGCCGCGGACAACCGCTTCTCAACGTTGCGGATGGCAAAGCCGAACACCGACCGTTCGGCACCGCCGGACACCGCGACCGCGGAAATCTCAACCTCCGCTACAGCGCCATACGCGCCGCGCAGCACCGTCGCAAACATCTTCACCGCGCCGCTCTGCCTGAGATTGGCCAGCACGATGCCGAAATCGATGCCGGCGCGCCCCAGCCAGCGGTCAAGATTCTCACCCCGGATCTGCTCCTCATGGCCGAGCTGGGCCATGTCGAGGAACGCGGTGTTGACCTTCAGCAGCCTGCCGTCATTTTCGGTGATCGCCAGCGCATCGGGCGCCGCCTCGAAGTAGCGCAGCAGCAGCGCAGTCGCCTTCAGTGCCGCGCCACTGCCGGCCATCGCCTGATGCGACGCCACCCGCACCAGAAACAGCGAGGTACCCTCCTGGCGAAACAGCGAGGCCGACAGTTCACAGCGGCGCGGCGACTTGGCCAGTTGAACCTCGAGCGTGCTGTCACGGCCGGTGGCCCGGACATCGGACAAGAAATTCAGGATCGCGGGGCGATCCGATGCAGCGAACGGGCTGACGAAGTCCGACTTGGTCAGCTTCGGCGCCGCTTCGTCGAGCAACGCCAGCGCTGCCGGATTGGCTTCGACGATGAGCTGGCTCTGCGCGTCAACCATGACGACGGCTTCCGACGACACCTGAAACAGCAGCCGGTAGCGCGTCTCGGCGTCGCGTAACCGGATGTAGTCGCGCTCGATCGACTGCTGGGCGCTGATCAGTCGGCGCTGCATGGTGGCAAGCTGCCGCAGATCGCGCCCGACGATGACGAAGCGATCGTCGCGGCCGATATTCACCGCCGAGTACAGCACGGGGATATCGCTGCCGCCCGGCGCCGGGTGATTGACCTGGCGCCAGATCGCGGATTTTTTTGCCACCGCGTCGCGTAGCAGTTCCTCGGCCTTGGCCCGCGCATCGGCCGTGACCGTGCTCACCAGCTTCGAACCGCGCCAGCGGCCATGACCATCGAGCTCCAGCGACAACTCGTCCTTGTTGAACGCCACGTCGCGGATCACGCCTTGCGTATCGATCACCAGCGCCACATCGGTCGCCGCCGCGATCAGGCTGGCGGCCGATTGTGCGCCGAGGTCGCCGAGCGACTCGTTCGGGGTTTTGAACATCTGTGACAGGACCCACATCCTCCGACAAAAGGTGTTCCTCCACTCCGCTTGGTCCTTTACGGCGCTCGTCGTTCAAGCTCTGTTGAAGCGTGCGGCTTGGTGGGTGGGATAGAGAGGCTCTGTCAACGCGGCGGCGCCAGCCCGTGCTTGACACCCCAGTCGAACCAGTTGTCGACCACCGTGCCCGACAGCAGGATGCCGATTCCGCCGGTCAGCGGGCACAGCACCGCAAACCACCAGGCCCAGCGATGGATCGATTCCGCGGTGGCGTTGAAGCCCATGGTCCAGCGCCAGAACAGCGCCGCACGCTCCAGCGCCGTACCGCGGTCGACTATCTGCTCGACCTCGCGATCGCCGCCATAGGCACCGACCGCCAGAATGGTGGCACCGTGCATCGCAAACAGCAGCGCCGAACCATACAGGAACACGATCGAGAGCATGTGGAAGGGATTGTAGAACAGGTTGCCATGGGTGATCGAAAAGTTGTTGGTCCAGTCGAGATGCGGGAAGATGCCGAACGGAACCGCCTCGCTGAAACTTCCCATCAAGAGCGGACGAATGAACCCGAGCACCAGGTACAGCCAGATTGCCGCAGCGAAGGCCCACGCCACATGCGTGCCCATGTTGAGCGCCCGGGCGCGGCGATAGGTGCGAATCCACCACAGGATGATCGAGGTGGTGAGCGAGAATCCGGCTAACAGCCACCAGCCGCCTTCCTGCATTGGCGGGATGGTGATGCCGTATTCCGGCTTCGGCGGATCGAGCGACAGCCAGGGCAGCTGCCGGACGAATTCGATCGGGTTCCAGTTGACCGAGGCCAGCATGTTGAGTCCGATGATCTCGAAGGCAACAAAGCCGCAGATGATCGAGGCGATGCCCGTGAAGCCGAGATAGACCGGCCCTATCTGGGCGTCGCCGATCTTGCCGAGCCAATAATTGAAGTTGCTCGAGCTGCCTCGAGTCCAGGAGCCCGTCTTGATCGGAATGCCCGGATAGAAATCACTGCGCGCTTGCAGCTGCGTAAAGAAGTTTTGGTACTGGGCCATGACGATGCTTTCTTGAAAAAATTCGTTGACCGTTGTTAGTTCGCCGACCAGATCGGCAGGTTACGCCACCAGTTCCACCATTCCGACCAGGCCTGGCCTTCGGCCCACAGCGGTCCCGAGATCACGATGCAGACCGCGCTGAAGAACACGGCGGAGAGCGCGATGAACAAGCCGACCCGGTGGATGCCGAGCGGGCCGACGGAGTAGCCGATCAGGTCGCGAAACATGGTATTCTCATGCTCGGTCGTTTTCACGGTCTCGCCTTTCGGCGGATTGGCCGTGGAGAGGATCAGGCCGCCATGCAGCGCCAGCGCCAGGCACGTGGTGAAGAAGAAGGTGATGGCGATCATATGCGCTGGATTGTAGTGGAAATTGCCGTACTGGTAGCCGGTGTTCGACACCCAATCGAGATGCGTCATGATGCCGTAGGGGAAGCCGTAGCTCCACGAGCCCATCAACACGGGGCGGATCACCACCAGCGTGAAGTAAGCAAAGATGGCGAAGCCGAAGGCGATCGGTACATGATAGCCAATGCCGAGCTTGCGGCAGATCTCGACCTCACGCAAAGCCCACGAGCCGAATGCGCCGAGCGCGCAGATCGTAACAATCTGCCAGATACCGCCCTCCTGCAATGGCGCGAAAGACAGGCCGTAGGAGGCGTCCGGTGGATTGACCGTGATTTGCCAGATGTTCCAGGTCGGCCCTAACGCGGCGGCCCACATGATGAGGGCGGTGCCGACCAGCGTGAAGAACACGGTGGAGACGCCGAACAGGCCGACGTAGAAAGGACCGGCCCAAAAATCGAACAGGTCACCGCCGATCAGCGTGCCGCCGCGAACACGGTATTTCTTTTCAAAGCTGAGCATGGCCATCGATCAATCCTCCGCCTGCGAACGTCATGTTCACCGAATGCGCGTTGTCTGGTTCGTGTCTGGTTCTGTCGCATCCGGAGCGGGCGATGCGGTCTGCTCGGGCCATGCCGTCCGCTCCGGGATGCAGGTTGTCATGCCGTCACGACGGCGTGGCCGGTGGTGTGTAGGGCAGAGAAATCTCCGACGTCTTCGCCGGTCCCTTGCGCGGGCCTTCGAGCCAGTTGAATCGATCGGTGCTGAGCAGGATGAAGTGGATCACGATCGCCAGTCCGAACAGGAACGTGAACAACAGCACCAGTGCACGACGCGGGTCGAATAAAAGCCAAACTCGCCACATGTTTGAATCTCCCTCAGGTCAGATAGGACATGGAAACGCTGGCGAAGTGCTGGACGCTATCCAACGCCGTCTTGTACCCGCCGGGACCGGGCAGCCACGGACGCCACATCCACGCAAGGATGTGAGCCACCACTGCGACTGCCACGAAGAGCAAGAAGCTCGTCATGAAAATCGAATGGAATTCCTTGGCTTCGGCTTCGGATAGTCCCGAGATGGAACCGTCACTCATTTTGTAAGCCTCCTAACAATGGCCTTGCGGCCGTTCGCCGCCCGAGCAGGGCGACAGCGAATGCCGGGTCTTGAGAACACGGCAACTCCGCCCGGCAAGCCGGACGAATTCGAATTACATCCCCATGAACGACGACGTGACCAGCACGCTCGCCGCACTCGAAGCCTCGATGAAAATCGACTCGCGGCGCCCGGCGGCGCCGAAACCGGAAGGACGGCGCCACGGCATCGCGCGATGGACGACGGCGCGGACCAGGAACAGCAAATAACAGGCGGCAAACATCGCACGTGATTCCATCGTCCAGGTGGCGATCCCTCTCGATCGCCGGTCGCTGTGCACATAGTCGGACATCGATGTCTCTCCCTGGCAATTGCGCCACAGGTGGCGCGTTCAGCTCACTCACAATTGTCACACCGGCTGGCCGTCTTTCAGGGCCGTCCGGGCATGCGCTACAAAATCGGTCGTCACCAGTTTCTCGCCGGCGCGGCGCGCGCCGCTCTCGGCTGCATCGCGCAACCGCTTGGCTGCGGAAATCCGCACCAAGACCGGATGCGCCTCAAGCACCTCGTCGAGCAGCGCCTTTGCCTCATCGCTCCACAAGATCTCCTCGTGCAACCGCGCCGGCGTCGGCTCGACGCGGTCGAGGTCGCTGCCGAGCGGCAGGATGCCGAACAGCGCATCGAACAGCGCGTTGCAGACCTCCTGCACCAGATAGGTTGCACCGGAATAACCCATGAACGGCGTGCCGAGATGGCGGCGGATCACAGCACCTGGGAACGACGCCGGAATGTAGATCGCGCGACCGCCGGCTTCGGCGAGATACATGCGCTCATTGTAGCTGCCGAACAGGATCAGCGGCGGCTTTGTGCGGACCGCGTCACGCACCGCGTCATTGTCCGGCTTGACGCCTGCCTTGCGCGAGAACGAGAAGGTGCACGGCAGCCCCATCTCGGTCTCGAGGAAATTGCGCACGCCGCGGGCATAGGTCTCGTTGGCCACGATGGCAAAACTCGCGGTGCCGAAGAAGTCCTGCGTCACCGAGCGCCACAGGTCCCACAATGGCTTGATCGTGGTGTGCTTCTCGCGGCTGATGAACGGTTCGGGATCGAGGCCGGTGAGTTCGCCAAGCTTGCGCAAAAACTTCGTCGTCGAGTGCAACCCGATCGGCGCCTGCAGATAGGGCCGCTCCAGCGCCTCGCAGAGCATCCGGCCGAATTCGCGGTACATGCAGACATTGACGTCGGCATTCACCAGCTTCGGGATATCCGCCAGGTGGCTGCCGAGCGGGAACACCATGTTGACCTCGGCGCCAATGCCCTCGATCAGGCGACGGATCTCGGCGAGATCGCTGGGCATGTTGAAGGTGCCGTAGATCGGGCCGATGATATTGACCCGCGGCTTCACGTCGGGCGACAGCGGCTTGCGTTCCGGGATTTTTTTCGGGCCGTATTCCTTCCACAGCCAGACGATGGCGCGGTCGGCGCTCTGCCACTGGTCCTCGTCGATGGTGCGCGGCAGGAAGCGCTTGATGTTGGTGCCCTCGGGCGTGACGCCGCCGCCGATCATCTCGGCGATCGAGCCGGTCACCACCACCGCCGGTAGATAGGGATCGAGCGTCTTGTGGGCGCGCTTCATGGCGCCCTCGGTGCCGGTCTGGCCGAGTTCTTCCTCGCCGAGACCCGTCACCACGATCGGCAGCTCGTGCGGCGGCAGCGCGTCGGTGTAATGCAGCACCGAGGTGACCGGCAGGTTTTCGCAGCCGACCGGGCCGTCGATGATGACCTGCAGCCCCTTCACCGCGGTGAAGGCATAGACCGCGCCCCAGTAGCCACCTGCCCGATCGTGATCCAGCACCAGCATCAGATCATCTCCTCTGCCTTGCGCTTCTTCGCCTGAGCGTCGATCTGCTTGCGATACTTCTCCTTGAAGGCGGCGTTTGGCTTCGGGGTGTCTTCCCAGATGCCGGCTTTGTCGCCCTCACCGGTGTCGCCAAAGAAATCGCGCATCTCGTCGAACCGGCTCTGGTTGGCGAGCGCGGCATTGACGACCTGCGCCAGCGATCCGGCGCCGGCGACACCGAACAGCGGCCGCGCCGAGATCAGATTGGTGAAATACAGAGCCGGGATCGCGAGCTGCTTGGCCTTCTGCACGATCGGCGTGGTGCCGATCGCAAGGTCCGGCCTGAACTCGCCGACCGCGGCGAGGTCCATTTCCAGCGAGGCGCGGTATTGCACGCGTGTGCCCTTCGCTTCCAGCCATTGCCGGTCCGGTTCCGACCACGGGGTGCGCGGGCAGGCCGTGCCGACGTAAGGCACGGTGGCGCCGGATTCGATCAGCAGCCGCGCCACCAAGAGCTCGGAGCCCTCATAGCCCGACACCGTGATACGCGCCTTGATCGGCTTGGTCGCCAGCGCGGCCTTGATGGCCGGCAGGAATTTGTTTTTGGCCGCATCGATCTTGTCGCGCGGCACGTTGCAGGCGGAGCCGATGGCTTCGAGCCAGGCCTCGGTGCCGTCATGGCCGACCGGCGCGGAGCCGACGATCTGGCGGCCGGCGAGTTCGAACTGGCGGAAGCTTGCCGTGTAGAACGGATGGATGGCGGCAACCACCGCGCAATCCAGCGCGGCATAAAGTTCGCGCCATTCCCGTGTCGGCACAACCGGCCCGGCAGCCAGACCGAGCGGCTCCAGCATCATGCCGATGCCGACGGGATCGGCGGGAAACATCTCGCCGATCAATGTCACCGTCGGCCGTTCACTGCGGCCGCCGCGCGGCGCGGCGACGGGGCCCTGCTCGGCTTCCTTGCGGGCATATTCGAGCATCGCCGCAGCCAGCACGTCCTTGGCCTCGGCATGGGTCGGCACGCCAAAGCCGGGCACGTCGATTCCGATGATGCGCACGCCGTTGATCTCGTCCGGCAGCAAATCGAGCGGCACGCCCGACGCGGTGGGCACGCAAAGATTGGTGATGATGATGGTGTCGTACAAAGCGGGATCGGCGAGCTTGAACACCGCCTCGCGAATGTCCTCGAACAATTTGCCGGTGACCAGCGTTTCGGAATTGAACGGCACGTAGCCGACCGAGCGGCGTGCGCCGTAGAAATGCGAGGTGAAGGTCAGGCCGTAAACGCAGCAGGCAGACCCCGACAGGATCGTCGCGGTGCGCCGCATCCGCAAGCCCACACGCAGCGACCCGAAGGCCGGGCACATGCTCTGCGGCTGGTCGTGCGGGCCCTTCGGATAATCCGCGGCGTAGCGATCGAGGATTTCGCTCTTGCCGGCGGCAGCCGCGGCAGCTTTCATTTCGCCGGCCCCGGCGTGGCAGCCCAGGCCATCGGCCCGGGTGGCCGCGGCATTGACGCCAGCGGGCGCCGGCGCGTCATCCACGGCGAGCTCCACCTCGACCGCATCATGCGCGACGGAGTCGGCGATCGTTCCGCTGTAGCTTGGCAGGATGGCGTTCATGATGCTGATCCGATCATGCTCATCTCACGCGGCGTCGTAGACGATTTCGAGCGACGGTTTGTCGATCACCGATTGGCCGCACATGTCCTCCATCGTGGCGGGATCGAGCACGACGTTGCGGCCGGTGACCTCGCTGGCGAACAGGCCGAGCAGCCCGTCCTGGCTGAGCGGCGTCGGCCGCACCGGCGGCGCCAGCCCGACATTGGTCGCCAGCGTCTCGAACAGCGACGCCCATTCGCCACCGGGCAGCCCGATGATCTCATAATTCGCGCTCTTCTTGCGGATGTCGTCGTCGGCCGGGATGGCGGCCAGCACGGGGATGCCGACCGACTTGGCGAAAGCCTCGGCCTCGCCGGTGCCGTCGTCCTTGTTGATCACCATGCCGGCGACGCCGACATTGCCGCCGAGCTTGCGGAAATATTCAACCGCCGAACAGACATTGTTGGCGACATACAGCGACTGCAGGTCGTTGGAGCCGACCACGATGACTTTCTGGCACATGTCGCGCGCGATCGGCAGGCCGAAGCCGCCGCACACCACGTCGCCCAGGAAGTCGAGCAGCACGTAGTCAAAACCCCATTCATGGAAGCCAAGCTTTTCCAGCAGCTCGAAGCCGTGAATGATGCCGCGCCCGCCGCAGCCGCGGCCGACTTCGGGGCCGCCGAGCTCCATCGCGAATACGCCGTCGCGCTTGAAGCAGACGTCGCCGATCTTGACCTCCTCGCCGGCCAGCTTCTTCCTCGACGAGGTCTCGATGATGGTCGGGCAGGCACGACCGCCGAACAGCAAGGACGTGGTGTCGCTCTTCGGATCGCAGCCGATCAGCAGCACCTTCTTGCCCTGCTGCGCCATCATGTAGCTGAGATTGGCCAGCGTGAACGACTTGCCGATGCCGCCCTTGCCATAGATCGCGATGATCTGCGTCTCCTTGGTGACCGCACTTGTCACCGGCGCATCGGGCTCGATCGCGGCTTCGGCGCGCAGCGCATCCTTCATGTCGATCTGCGGGATGGCATTCATGAGGACACTCTCCAGTTCAGGACCATCTTGAGGCAGGCGGCGTCTTCAAACGCCGTGCGATAGGCTGTCGGCGCATCCATCGCGTCATGGCGATGCGTAATCAGGCCATCGAGCGACAGGCGCCCGGAATCGATCAGCGCGCGGGTGGCGGCGAGATCGTCGGGCTGCCACTGTGCCGCGATACGAATCCGCGCCTCCCGCATGAAGGCTTGGGCGAAAGCGAATGTCAGCGGCTCGTGATAAAAGCCCGCGAGCACGATTTCGCCTGTTGGCGCGAGACGCCCGATCAGCGTATCGAGCAGGCCGGCGTCGCCCGAGACATCATAAATGTTCTGGTAGTCGCGGCGCGGATCATTGGTGGGATCGACCACCTCGTAGCCGATCGCGCCGCTCATTCGCACGGGGTTCTTCTCCCACACCACCGGCGGCGCGGCGCGGTCCAGCGCCACCGCGATCCGCGCCAGCAACCGGCCGAGCACGCCATGGCCGACGATGCATTGCGGGAGCGTTGCGCCCGGCACGGCCAGCGCGTGATAGGCGGTGGCCGCCAGCGCCAGCAGGATGCCGCGCTCGCCGAGTTGCGCATCGACCGGCAATATGCGCGCCGCCGGCACCACCAGTCGTGAGGCCGACGCCCCGAACAGGCCGCGCACCTCGCCAAAACATTTCGCGCCCGGCACGAAAACGGGATCGCCGACGCGCAGACCGGTTTGGCCTGCGGTCTCGACCACGCGGCCGACCGATTCGTAGCCCGGGACCAGCGGATAACCCATGCCCGGAAACGCCGGCATTTTGCCGGACCACAACAGACGCTCGGTGCCGGTGGAAACGCCGCTGAAATCGACATCGACAACGACGTCGCCCGCGACCGGAGCCGTCAAAACCAGCGGTTCGAGCGCGATCTGCTCCGGCTGTTTCAAAACGACGGCGATGGTGTCCATCGCTAGCTCCCGATCTTAAGGCACCCGTCGTACCTTAACTGTCAGGTTACGCTGACGCTTCAGAGTGTCAAGTCTAATTAACATGACTTGTGTCAACGACACTCGACATTTTTCGCGCGGTGATCACGCAAGTGAGCATGGGCATGCCGGCCGGCTTCAACGCGATGTCGGCAAAACCGGCCTGGGACAGCATCGCCTGCAGCCGCTCGAACGAGCGCGGCCGGCCGGACCCCATCGCCAGCAGATAAAAGGCAAAATAAGCGTCGGCGATCGCCTCGCCGCCGCGCGTGCCGGAAAGCGGCTCGGCGATCAGCAACATGCCGCCTGCCGGCAATGCATCGTGCACGGCGCGCAACAACGTCATGACGTGATCGTCGTCGTGGTCGTGCAGGATTCGCACCAGGGATATGATATCGGCGCCCTGCGGCAGGGAATCGCCGAGAAAGCTGCCGCCGACCGCGCGGGCCCGCGCCGCCAGCCCCTCGCGTTGAAAGCGCTGGCTTGCCTGCGCGGCCACCGCGGGAAGATCGAACAGCACACAGCGCAGCTCCGGATATTTTGCCGCGACCGCGGACAGGAACGCGCCATTGCCGCCGCCGACGTCGAGCAGGCAGCGATGCCCGGCAAACGAGAAGGCGGCCAGCACCTGCGCCGAGATCATCGGCTGCGACTGCGCCATCAGCGCCGTATAGGGCGACACGTCCGCGCCGGTGAGGTCGGCTGGCGCCTTTGTGCCGGCATAGGGCCAGTAGCGGGCGAGCTGCCCTGCCCCGGACTCGTGACGCAACAGAGCGAGAGGGTCCTTGAGATCGTCATAGAGCATCGCGTGATGCCGGATCATCGCGACGACACCGGGATTGCCGAGCAGGGCAGCGCCGAGCGGACCAAGCCCGTAGCGACCGCCGCTGCGCGTCTGCAATAGCCGCAGCGACACCGCGGCGTCGAGCAGCAGCCGCATCGACGACGGCGGCAACGACAGCCGCGTCGCCAGTTCATCGGCACCGAGCGGCCCGCGCGCCAGCGTCTCGAACAGGCCGAGTTGCACACAAGCTTGCAGGACCTGCGAATAGACGAAGCCGGCGCACAGATCGAACAGCACCGAGGCGCGCTGCCGCGCAATCGGCCGCGTCAGTGCGAAGGAGCCCGCAAAGTGCTGAAATCGCGCATTCGATAGCACGCCATCGCGCCACGACAGCATCCGGTCGCGCCACGACAGAGGCGGGACATGCCGCACCGTCGTCACGCGCTGCGCGACGTCGGCCATGACCTTTAAGCCGCGAATTGCGCGAGCTTGGCCGGCACCAGGCGGCGCACTTCCGACAGCATCAGCGCGCGCAATTCCGCGCCGTTGACGCAGGGCGGCATCGCGCCGATCGCATCGCGCACCAGTTGATGCAAATGCTGCACGGCGCCATCGAGTCCGTAGGACAGCACGGCGCTCGGCCGCCCGTGCACGAGGTCCTGCCCGACCGGCTTGCCGATCTCGTCCTCGTCGGCAGCGGCGTCGCGAATGTCGTCGGCGACCTGATAGGCCTCGCCGAGCTTTTCACCGAGCATACGCCACGGCTCCGCATCCACGCCCGCCGCGGCGGCGCCCGCCACGGAGGCGGCGGCAAACAGCGCGCCGGTCTTGGCGCGGTGATAATGCGCCAGATCGATCTGCGATTCGCACTCCCATGCCTGTCCGGCCACGATGCCCGAGGGCACGCCGACCGAATTGGCGATGGTGAGGGTGAGCGTCGCCAGCCGCTCCGGCGCGCAGGGAATCCGAGCCAGCGTCTGGAACGCCAGCACGATCAGCGCGTCGCCGGCCAGCACGGCGAGCGGCTCGCCAAACGCCTTGTGCACCGAGGGCCGCCCGCGCCTGGTATCGGCCGCGTCGAAACATGGCAGGTCGTCATGCACCAGCGAGGCGCAATGCAGCAGCTCCAGTGCGGCGCCTGCGGCATCGGTCGCCGCGGCATTGTCTTCGCCGCAGGCGGCCGCCACGCTGTGGCATAGCCGGGGCCGGATCCGCGCGCCCTTGGGAAACACCGCATAGCGCATGGCCGCCGCCAGCCGCGGCGGGCATTCGGCCACCTCGCTTCTGGCAATCGCGGTGTTGAGGGCTTGTTCGATCCGGCTGGCGACGTCCATGACAGTCTCCCGTGGCGGTGATATACGTCACATTGACATGACACATCGAACTGTCAATATATATTTACACGTCGTTCGTCCATGAAAGTGTTACCGGGCATGTCGCACCATCGCGTGGTGATCGTCGGGGCGGGGATGGCGGGGCTGAGCTCCGCCATCCCCCTCGCCGCAACCGGCGTCGAAGTCACTTTGCTGGAACGCGACCAGGCGCCCGGCGGCAAGATCCGGCAACTTGGCGGCATCGACAGCGGGCCGACGGTGTTCACCATGCGCTGGGTGTTCGAAGAACTGTTCGCGCAGGCCGGACTAAACTTTGCCGACTATATCTCACTGCAAGCGCTGTCGATCCTGGCCCGTCACGCCTGGGACGAGCGATCGGAGCTCGATCTGTTCGCCGACGAAGAACGTTCGGTAGCCGCGATCGGTGCCTTTGCGGGAGCCGCCGAAGCCGCGCGCTATCGTAGTTTTTGCCGCGATACCAAACGGATCTATGACATCCTCGAAACGCCGTTCCTGCGTGCCGGGCGGCCCAGCATGGCCGCGCTGCTCGGCGCCAACGGGTTTCGCGGGCTGTTCGAACTGCCGGAGATCAAACCGTTTTCATCGATGGCCGCAGCACTCGCGCAATACTTCCACGATCCCCGGCTGCGCCAGTTATTCGGACGCTATGCGACCTATTGCGGCTCGTCGCCCTATCTGGCGCCGGCCACCCTGATGCTGATCGCCCATGTCGAGCGCGACGGCGTCTGGAGCGTTGAGGGCGGCATGCACGCGCTGGCGCAGGCGCTGGCCGGCGCGGCCACATCGCTTGGCGCGCGTGTCCGCTATGACAGCGAGGTCTGCGAGGTACTGGTCGCGAACGGGCGCGCAACCGGCGTTGTCCTGCGCTCCGGCGAGCGCATCGACGCCGATGCGGTAATCATCAACGCGGATGTGTCGGCCGTGGCGGGAGGCCTGTTCGGCCAGCCGGCCGGCCGTTCCGCACCAGCGATCCCGCCGCGCGCCCGCTCGCTGTCGGCGATCACCTGGAGCCTGGTGGCCAGGACATCGGGCTTCGCGCTGTCGCGCCACAACGTGTTTTTCTCGCGCGACTATCCGGCCGAGTTCGACGCCATTTTCAAGCACGATGCGCTGCCGGACGAGCCGACCGTCTACGTCTGCGCGCAGGACCGTAACGACGACAGCGCGGCTGTCGGCGGCGAGGAGCGGCTGCTGGTGCTGGTCAACGCCCCGGCGAATGGCGACCGGCATACTTATAGTTCAATGGAGGTAGAGCGATGTGCGCAAGCGACATTCGGCGTTCTCGAACGCTGCGGGCTGACGATCTCGGGCTCCCCGCAGCAAAGCCAGATCACGACGCCGACGGACTTCAACAAGCTGTTTCCGGCGACGGGCGGCGCCTTGTACGGCCGCAGCTCGCACGGCTGGACGGCCTCGTTCCAGCGGCCGGGGGTGCGGACGAAACTGCCGGGATTGTATTTGGCGGGGGGCAGCGTCCATCCGGGGCCGGGTGTGCCGATGGCGGCGTTGTCGGGCCGCGCGGCGGCGGCCTGCCTGCTCGCGGACCTGACTTCGCGCGCGCCGTCCCGCGCAACGGCTATGCGTGGTGGTATGTCGACGCGCTGAGCGACGATGGCCAGAGCGGCATCACGCTGATCGCCTTCATCGGCAGCGTGTTCTCCCCCTATTATGCGTTTGCCCGGCGCCGCGGACCGGCCGATCCGCTGAACCATTGCGCGCTCAATGTCGTGCTGTACCGCCCGGGCGGCAAAAGCTGGGCGATGACCGAGCGCCCGCGCGGCGCCGTGTCGCGCTCCGCCGATCATCTGCAGATCGGCCCGAGCCGGCTGGACTGGGATGGCAGAGCGCTGACCATCCATTTCGACGAAGTCACCATGCCGTTTCCCGGACGATTGCGCGGCACCGTCCGCGTGGTGCCGTCGGCCCTGAACGCGCAGGCGTTCGAGCTCAACGCATCCGGCCGCCATGTCTGGTGGCCGATCGCACCGCGGGCGCGGGTGCAGGTGGAGCTGGAAGGGCCGCAACTGCGCTGGCAGGGCGACGGCTATTTCGACATGAACCACGGCGACGCGCCGCTCGAAAGCGGCTTCAGCGACTGGCAATGGGCGCGCGGCGCGCTGCAGGACGGCACGACAATTCTCTACGAGGCCCGGCGCCGCGACGGTTCGCACACCAATCTGGCGATGCATTTCAGCGATGACGGCCGGATGCAGCCCTTTACGCCGCCCGATGGCATGGCGCTGAAACAGACCGGATGGCGGGTCGCTCGCAGCCTGCGCAGCGAGAGCGACCCGCGCCTGCTGCGCACGCTGGAAGACGCGCCGTTCTATGCGCGGTCCGCGGTCGCCGGACAATTGCGCGGCGAGCCGGTGGTGATGATGCATGAAAGCCTGTCGCTGGACCGCTTCCGCATGCCGCTGGTGCAAGCGATGCTGCCGTTTCGAATGCCGCGGGCGAGGAAATAGCTGATCATCGAACCCGCAACCGCTGAACTGTCGTCCCGGCGAACGCCGGGACCCGTACACGCTGGAGCTATAGCTGAAACGCAGCAATCGCGACGATACCGTTTCAACTACGATCGACGGAGGCTATGGGTCCCCGCTGTCGCGGGGACGAGTCGTGGAAGCTTCGCGCTCCGCTTTCTTGCGGTCGAGTCGGCGGCCCTGCCATTCGAGCACGGCCCACGCCGCGGCGAACATCGCGACGACGGCGATCAATTCGATTAAGCCGAGATAACTGTCCATGCCGGAGGCTCCATCGGCAACGCGCCCGGTCGCGACGACTTCCTCTACGAGGATTGCTGCCGCAGCATCCGGTCGCGACGCTCCAGCCGGGTGAAGAGATCCAGCACCCAGACCACCCGTTCCTCGACGGGACGCAGGCGCTCCGCCCCCCGCGCCGGCGGCGCCGCGGCGGCCACCGCGTCGATCAGAAACCGGACCTGCGGCAAAGCCGGCTGCGAAAGCGCCTGCGTGTGCCTATTCGAGCCGATCAGCCGGCCCGCCAGCACGGCGGCCTTGCGCCTGTTCGAGACGACAGCGCGCTCTGCGATCGAATTCAGCCCCGCGCGTTCGACCTCGCGGCCGATCTCCGCATAGAGCGCACGCGCGGCCTGAATGCCGGGGCGGCAGGTCCATGGCAGATGCATGATACCCGCGCCGGCACGCGCGTAGAGCGCATCGGCAGCATCGAGCAGGCACTGCACAAGCGCTGCGATTTCCGGCGAAAAACCCGGCTGCGCCAGCCAGGCGTCGGGCTCGATCCCGGCGTCGCGGAGCCAGCGCAGCGGCAGATACAGCCGCCCGGCGCGGGCGTCCTCGCCGATATCGCGGGCGATGTTGGTGAGTTGCATCGCCACCCCGAGATCGCAGGCGCGCGCCATCACATCGGGCGCACGATGTCCCATCACCAGCGTCATCATGGCGCCGACCGAGGCGGCCACGCGCGCGGCGTAATCCGTGAGGTCGTCCAGCGTTTCATAGCGCCGGCTTTCGGCATCCCAGGCCAGGCCCTCGAGCAAAGCCTCCGGCAGCGCACGCGGAATGGCGAATTGCTGCACGACGGCGGCAAAGGCACGGTCGGCGGGATGGGCGCCGGGCTGGCCGCGATAGACCTGTTCGAGCCGCACCTGCAAGCGCTCCACCGCTGCCGCCCGGTCCTGCCCGAGATCAACCGCATCATCGGCGAGACGGCAGAACGCGTAGAGCGCGATGGCGGGATCGGCGACCTTGCGCGGCAACACCAGCGAGACCGCGTGAAACGTGCGCGAGCCGCCTTTGAGCAAGCTGCGACAGGCGGCGATATCTGCTCGAGCGATCATGAGGCCACCACCTGACGGACATCGGGAACGATGGAGTCGAGAATGCGCGCCGACGACAGCACGCCGGGCAGTCCGGCGCCCGGATGCGTCCCGGCGCCGACGAGATAGAGCTGTTTGACGTCCTCGCTCAGATTGTGTGGCCGGAACCACGCGCTCTGCGTCAGCACCGGCTCGAGCCCGAACGCGGCGCCGCGGAACGACGACAGCCGGTCCTGGAAATCCTGTGGCGTCAAAAGGTGCGAGGTCACGATCTGGTTTTCCAGATCGGGCAGCACCGTATCGCTCAACCGCTGCGCTATCGCGCGACGATAGGTCTCGGCCGTCACGCTCCAGTCGGTGCCGCTCTCCAGATTCGGCACCGGCGACAGCACATAGAAGGCATCGCAACCGTCCGGCGCCAGCGATGGATCGGCGACGGTGGGGTGATGCAGATACAGGCTGAAATCATCCGCAAGGACCTTGCGCGTGAACATGTCATGCAGCAGTTCCTTGTAGCGCGGGCCGAGCAGCATCGTGTGGTGCAGCACGTCGGGATATTTCTTGCGGGTCCCGAAATACCAGACGAACAGGCTGGTCGAATAGCGCGCGCGCTCGATCTTCTTGTCGCTCCAGCGCGACCGCGCCGCGGATGGCAGGAGATAGCGATAGGTGGTGGCTGAATCGGCGTTCGAGACCACGATGTCGGCGTCGAGCACCTCGCCGCTGGCGAGCCGCACGCCGCATGCCGCGCCGTTCCTGACGATGATCTCGCGCACGTCCTGACGGAAGTGCAGCGTACCGCCCTGCCCGTGGATCAGCTTGACTAGGCCTTCCACCAACCGCCCCGTGCCGCCCATCGCAAAATGCACGCCCCAGCGCCGCTCCAGAAACGCGATCAGGCAGTAGATCGAACTTGCGGTGAAGGGATTGCCGCCGATCAGCAGCGGATGGAACGAGAACACGATGCGCAGATGCGGATGCTTGAAGAATTTCGAGACCACCGAGTAGACGCTGCGATGGCTCGACAGCCGGATCATCTCCGGCGCGATTTTCAGCATGTCGGTCCACTTGCTGAACGGCACATCGCCGAGCTGTTCGAAACCGACCTTGAAGATCGCTTCCGAGACCTTCATGTAGGCGTCGTAGCCATCGACGTCCTCGGGCGAGATCCGCGCGATCTCGGCGCGCATCGAAGCGGGGTCGCCGGAATAGTCGAAATGCGAGCCGTCATCGAAACGGATACGATAGAATGGCGACACCGGGATCAGCGTGACGTCGTCGGACATCCGCCGCCCGCATAGCCGCCACAGTTCTTCGAACAGGAACGGCGCAGTGACGATGGTCGGACCGGCATCGAAGGTGAAGCCGTCCTTGCGGAAGACATAGGCCCGGCCACCGGGCGCATCGAGCTTTTCCAGCACGGTGACGCGATAGCCCTTGGCCCCCAGCCGGATGGCCGCCGCCAGTCCGCCAAAGCCGCTCCCGATCACCACCGCATGCGGCTGGTGAGGTCCTGGCACCCTTGATGTGACGGCTGTCGGATCAAGCATGCCATCACTGTAACAAATTATGGACACTTGGCTAGAGGAGAACTGTACTATCTTCTTTACATATTTCGGGCTTCTAACCCGGGAACGGCTCCACGGCTGGCCGGGCGTATTTGAAAATGATGTCGGCAGTCCCGGCCGGCGCTTCTTCATGCGCCAGATGCCCGAGTCCGGCCACGCGCTCGATGACCGAGCCCGGCACTTTTGCACCGATCCGGTTGGCAAGCGCCGGCGGGATCGCGCGATCATTGCTGGCGGCGACCAGCACGAGCCTGGGTTTCAACAGAGGCAGCGCGTGTTGCAGCGACGCCAGATCCCAATTGGCCATCATCCGTAGCGCAGCCGCGACGTGGTCGGGATTGCGGACCAGTTTCCGATACAGCGCAACACCCTGCGGATCGATCTGCGAGCCGGTGTTGTCGAGCAGCCGCTCCACGGCGCCGCCATTTCCCGCCTGCCAGGCGAACAAGCGCGGCACCATGGAATTTTTGGCCAATAGCCGAGCCAGCGGCGCAAACAGGTGACCTGCGACCCCGTCGAATGGCAGCAACGCGCCGTTCAGGCTTATCAGCGCCTGGGGAGCGATCCGCTCATCGAGACACATCCGGGCCAGGATCGCCGCACCGGCGGAGTGGCCGACGGCCCATTGCGGGGAAACGCCGAGCGTGCGGAGCAACTGGGCGATGTCGGCGGCCATGCCCGGCAGGGACAATCGATGCGGCGGCGGCGGCGAGGTGAAGCCGTGTCCGGGCAGATCCATGGCGATGACGTCGAAGTGCGCCGCGAGCAGCGGGAGCAGTCCGCGCCATGAATGGGTGGCGGCCCCGGTGCCGTGCAGCAGCAGCATCTGCGGACCCTGCCCCATCCGCTGCACATGCCAGCGAATGCCGGCGGCCTCGACGAAGAAGCTGGCCTCTCGGTTGGGCCAATCCGCGCCGGCGTTGCTCCAGATCAGTTCGGGCATCGCCATTCACACCATCTTTGCAGGGTGGCGAACGCGCTTTGCCCGGTCCGTCCGACGGATGAAACAGCCATGCGCTACTCCGCGACCGTCGCAAGAAATTCGTCATAACGCGCGATGAACGCCGCTTCGGCTTCCATATGCGGCATCGCTCCGGTCTGGAAAATGTCGATGCGCCAGTTCGCGCGTCCCTCTACCGAGGATTTCTCGCCGTAATCGACGAAGTCACCGCGCACGCCGTGCGACATCCACACCGGCAAGGTCAGCGCGTGATAGAACCGCAGGATGTCCTTGCTGAACAGATAGCCGGAGACGAAGTAATACGGCGCATGCTGCGCGCCCGGCTGATGCGAGGTGATATAATCATACTCCGCCAGGCCACGGTCGTAATTGTCGGAGCCCCAGGTCTTCTTCAGAAAGAACCGGATGCTCGGCCGGCTGCTAAGCAGCCTGAAGAAGCCCTCGCTCCACAGCGGAAAGTCGAAGATCGCATGCAGCCAGGGCATCGCCCTTGTGCCGTCCTTGTCCTTGCTCTTGTTTTTCGTGGTCGTGAAACCGGTCGGGCTCACCAGGGCGGCGCTGCGAAACGCCAGCGGTATCTCGGTCACTGCGCGGGCGAGGAATTCCGACGACAGCGACACCGCCAGCGCATCGATCGGCGTCCTGCCGTGATCGTCCTGAATCACGCGCAGCATGGCCAGTATCGCATCCGTCATGATGCGGACGCTGTAGACCCGTTTGCTGCGGTCGGAATGGCCAAAGCCCGGTAGTTCCAGCGCGTAGACCGTCCGAAACTGGCGATAGTGCTCGTAGAGCGGCTTCACCTCATAGGCCGAGGCGGCCGCGTTGATACTGTGGATCAGCAGAAGAGGCGGTAGCTTGCTGCCGCCTTCCGGGTTCGCGGAATAATAGGCCAGACGACCGACCGGGGTGGTGAACTCGTGATACTGGCCGGACACCGGCGCGGGCAACGTGCCATCGCCCCACTGGGGAGGGGCCAGATTGGCAGTCGTCGCGTTCATCGTATCGTCCCTTGCGGTCATCATTCGCTTTAAGCCTAGCAGCCACCCCGGAATCGACAATGGCGCAGATCAGTCAGTTGCGTGGCATCGTGGCCAGCACGGCGCGCGACAACGTCGCGGCGTCGGCGTAAGGCAGCGGCAGATAGCGCGCACCCATCTCTCGCGCGAGCGCTTCCGCCAATGGCCCCGGTCGAGGCGACATATCGACCAGCACGGATGAAACGCCCGCGACGCGCAATTGTTGCGCGGCGCCGGTGGCATCCTGCTCGGCGCGCGGACGGCCCTGCGCGCCGTCGCGGGCGATGTTGGCACGGCCGTCGGTCAGGACGATGACGCTGGGCGTCTGCCCCTTGCGGCGCACCGCATCGGCCATCAGGAAGGCGGCGTCGAGCCCGGCAGCCAGCGGTGTGCCGCCGCCGCCGGGCAATCCGGCCAGGCTGCGCTTGGCGCGCGCCAGCGAACGGGTGGGCGGCAGCAGCACTTCCGCCATCGCGCCGCGAAACGCGATCACCGCGACCTGATCGCGGCGGACATAGCAATCCGCCAGCAACAGTTCGACCGCCCCCTTGGCCTCGGCCAGGCGATGCAGGGCCGCCGAGCCGGAAGCATCGACGACAAAGATCGTCGCCGTCTCGCTGCGCTGGCGGAAGCGGCTGATCCGCAGATCGTCCTTTTCGACGAGAATCCGCGGCGGCATCGACGTGTCGCCGGCCGCGCGGCGCCGCAGCGCCTGCCACGGCGCCGCGGCCCGCAGCGTCTCGATCACATTGAGCTTGGCGCCACCGCGCAACTCCCCGCGCCGCGTGCCGTTAGGACGGCCGCGCTGGCCGGATTTCTGCATCGCGCCCGACTTGCCCGCCGAACGCGAGCGCCTGGCGCCGGCCTCGGCCTGCAGCGCCGCGAGCAGGCCGGGCGGAATGGCGGCACGCGCCGCGGCGAGGATCACTTCGTCGAGCGCGCGATCGAGATCTGGCTGTTGTGGCTCATCATGCTCGCTGGAGGTATCTTTCGACGGGTCCTGCGGTGGCTGCTGGTCCGGCTCCTGTCCGGGCTCGGTCTGCGGTGGCAGGACGAGCGCGCGCGGCGCCAGCACCATCCGGGCAGCACGCGCGATATCGTCCTGTTCGACCTCGGCGTGCCCGTACCAGGCTGCGCTGGCGCGGGCGACGCGCAGCGCCAGCATCGGCGCCCGCAAGGACACGATGCCCAACGCCGCCGCCGCGTGGCACAGCGCCGAGGTCTGTTCGTCTTGCGTCGCGATGCCGGGGAGACGCCTTCGTGCGACGTCGGTCTCTTCGCCAGCGAGCGCAAATTCCTCGGCATCGCGCACCGGCATGTCATCGAGGTCGAGATGCAGCGCCAGCCGGTCACGCAAGGCGGCGGGAGCTGCTTCATCGTCGATGCCTTCATCCAGCGCGACCACGCCGAACCGCGCCGGCCAGCGCAGCGAAAGGCCGTCGCGCTCGACCAGCGCCTCACCGGAATCCATCGCCGCAGTGAGATGCACCATGGTGGAGGGCGGCACGCGCTCCGCCATGGCCAGCATCACCACACCGCCATGGGCTTCGGCCAGCAGGCCGCGCTCGGCCACCGGCCGGCCGGCCCGCAAGGTGGCGTCGAGGTCGAGCCCGCCGAGCAGGCGGCTGTCGGCGATATGCAGCGGCAATTGCCGGAACGGCTGTCCGGCGGGTAGCGCGGCCTTTAACGCGGCCAGCAGGCGATCGCGCACCGGGCCGGCGCGAACCCGCAACAGCAGGCCGATGCCGGGATCGACGGCAAACAATTGCGCCGCCAGAACCGCGTCGGCCCAACGCACCGCGCTCATCCGAAAATTTCGGCAACGGCGCGATCGACGCGCACGCTGGATCCGGCATCGTCGAGCGGATTGCGCCGCAGCCGGTGCCGCAGCGCCGGCGGCGCGATCCGCTTCAGATGGGTGTCGGTGACGGTTGCTTCACCCTCCAGCGCCGCAAGCGCCCGCGCCGCGCGCATCAGGGTCAATTCACCGCGCAAGCCGTCGGTGCCGAGCGCCATGCACAGCATGGCGGCCCGCTCCAGCGCCGCGTCGGGCACGACGACCGATGCCAGATGGTCGCGTGCCGCGGTGATCTTCTTGCGCTGCCGGGTTTCATGTTTGGCCCAGGCGGCCACGAAAGCCGCGCTGTCGCGCTCGAAGGCGTCGCGACGCTTTACGACCTCGATGCGGTCGGGAAGATTATCCGGCGTCCGCACCTCTACCGACAGGCCGAAGCGATCCAGCAATTGCGGTCGCAACTCGCCTTCCTCGGGATTGCCGGTGCCGACCAGCACGAAACGGGCGGGATGGCGTATGCTCAGACCCTCGCGCTCGACGACGTTTTCGCCGGAGGCGGCGACGTCGAGCAGCAGGTCCACGAGGTGATCCTCGAGTAGATTGGCTTCGTCGATATACAAAAAACCGCGATGGGCGCGCGCCAGCAGGCCGGGCTCGAAAGCTTTTTCGCCCCGCGCGAGTGCGCGCTCCAAATCGAGCGCGCCGACGACGCGATCTTCCGTGGCGCCCAGCGGCAGATCGACCACCGGCACGGTGACCGATACGGCCTTCAGCGCGCCTTTCGACGCATTGCTGCGGCAGTCGTCGCAAAATTCCTCGGCACGGTCGGGATCGCAATTGTAGCGACATCCGGCGACCACCTTCATCTTCGGCAGTAATCCCGCCAGAGCGCGCACCGCGGTCGATTTGCCGGCACCGCGATCGCCGAACGCCAGCACGCCCCCGACCTTGGGATCGACCGCTGCGATCAGCAGCGCCAGTTTCATTTCGTCCTGTCCGACGATTGCCGAAAACGGAAACACTATCGCCATAGAGGACCTGCTCATCGCGCCCTGATTGCGGTAGCGGAGATTAGTATCCGCGCGTCGAGGAATGCAAACATCCAATTTGCGCTGCAGCGCAAACCGATAGACCGATGACGATTCCGGCGTCCGACGACGAAACAGATGAGGCAGATCAACTTGCGACTGATAAAGCAGCGCGCCGCAGGATTGGCGGCGCACTGTCGCGTAGCGGTTATTTAACCTGGCCGGTCGATCCGTTTTCAGCGCCCACGCCGGTGTTGGAGCCGGTCGGAGCCGTGCGCGTATCAGGGGCCGGATTGGCCGGCTGATAGGCCTTGGGCTGATCTGCCTTGCCCGGCTCCTGCGCCATGCCAGTCGTCTTGCCGCCGACTGGCGGCGTGATCTGCGCGGTCTCGAAACTGGACTTCCGGCTGTAGCCGGTCGCCAGCAGCCCCATGACGGCCAGCATGACGGCCGCGAGGCCAATAAGTTCAGGTGCTGCGCCCGACGGCACATTGGCCGGCCCGCCGCGACCATCGCCTTGCAGCGCGTCCGCCGCGATTTCGCGATTGCGGCGCGAACGCAGGAAATAGATGAAAGAACCGGCGATGATGAAGACGCCGGAAACGAGCGTGAAGAACGTAAGCGAGGTAATTGCACTGTCGCCCTGCATGGGAAGCTCCTTAGTTGATTTGCAGGACAATCTGAACGATTGTGTTTGGTTCCGATCGCGTTGCGGGCGCGGCATCATGGATCAAGCGGTGGGTGCAGACAGGGCCCTGTCAGGGATCGACGCTCGCCCCGCCGCCCGCTGCCCCGTCCCCACGGCACCGCTATTCCTTCCTCTTGCGCCAGATCAAAGGTTGGTGGCCGGACGGGATCTAGTATCTGGCCACAAGATCAGAGGTTGCCATGCGCGCTGAACAGATCATGACCCGTCACGTCATCGCGGTGTCTCCCGAGACCTCGATACTCGACGCCGTCGATATAATGCTGAAACATCGCGTCAGCGGATTGCCCGTCACAGGCGGTGCCGGTGAATTGCTCGGGATCGTTTCGGAAAGCGATTTTCTGCGGCGCTCCGAGATCGGGACGCAGCGCAAGCGACCGCGCTGGCTGCAATTCCTCGCAAGCCCGGGACGGCTGGCGAATGAATATGTGGCCGAGAGCGGTCGCAGGGTCGAGGACGTCATGACCCGCCCCGCGATCTCCGTCGATGAGCAAACCGAGATGGACGAGCTGGTCTCGCTGATGGAGCGGCATCGTATCAAGCGCCTGCCGGTGATGCAGCAAGGCCGGCTGGTGGGCATCGTGACGAGGTCCAATTTGCTGCAGGCCTTTGCGAGCATGGCCAAGGAAATCCCCCAACCGACCGCGGATGATGATGATATCCGTGCGCGCCTGTTGCGCACCTATGATGCGGCCGAGTGGCGCCCGATCGGCGTGCAGGTGACCGTCCGCAACGGCGTCGTGCACTTGCATGGCCGCATCAGTGACGACCGCGCCCGCCGCGCCGCGGTGGTCGCGGCCGAAATCATCGACGGCGTCAGAGAGGTGCACGACCATATCTGCCTCGTCGATAACTGGTCGGGCCACTACATGGATTCGCCGGAAGACAGCAAAGCAAGCGGCTGACGGGCAACGCCGCCGGCCTGCCGATCACGGCAGCCCGCCAACCTCGTCCGGCGCCAGTCCGAGCCAACGGCTGACTACATCGGTCGTGATGTCGAACAGGTCGAGGACGCGGCCGAGCGTGTGATCGACCACCTGCTCCAGGCTCTCCAGCCGGGCATAAAACGTCGGCACCGGCGGATAGATGATGGCGCCGATCTCGGCGACGGCGATCATCGAGCGCAGATGGCCGAGGTGCAGCGGCGCCTCGCGCACCATCAGCACCAGCCGGCGGCGTTCCTTCAGCACGACATCGGCCGCGCGCGTCACCAGCGACGACGTCACGCCGGTGGCGATCTCCGCCAGCGATCGCATCGAACACGGCGCGATCACCATGCCGAGGGTTTTGAACGAACCGCTGGAAATCGCGGCGCCGATATTGTCGGCCTGATGCACGACGTAGGCGAGATCGCCGAGGTCGGACACAAGCAAGTCCATTTCCTCCGCCAGCGTGATTTTCGCCGACGGGCTGACCACGAGACGCGTCTCGATCATCAAGGGCTGCAGCAGTCTCAGCAACCGGACGCCGTAGATCGCCCCTGATGCGCCGGTGATGCCGACGATCAGGCGCCTCGGTGTGGGCGCCCGGTCGGGAACGGGAGTTTGCATCTGCACCAGCGTCTCGCAATCATCCTGAAGCGCGGCCACCGGGCGGCAAACGCCCGGCCGCATGCTTGGCCGAACCCGCTCTATAGCAATTCGGCGCCGAAGTTGCGCGCCGGGTCCATCTCCGCGACCCGCCGGCCGCCAGGTGCCGCGGCGGCGCCCCCTTCGCGCAGCATCAGGCGACCGTCCCCCGGCTGGCCCGCAAAGCGATCGCCTTCGACCAGCACCCGACCGCGCAGCAGCACGGTTTCCGGCCATCCGGTGATGGTGCGGCCGACATAGGGCGTGAAGCCGGTCTTGTCGTGCATCATCGCATCGGTCAGCGTGACCTCGCGCACGCGGTCCCAGATCGCGATGTCGGCGTCCTTGCCGATCGCGATCGAGCCCTTGCCCGGCAGGTTGTAGATCTGCGCCGGCGCCGTCGAGGTCAGTTCGACGAATTTCGACAGGCCGAGCCGGCCGTTCGACACCATCGCATCGAACAACAGCGGCAGCCGCGTCTCCAGACCCGGCAGGCCGTTGGCGATCTGCTTGAAGCTCGGGTTCGGGCCGGCGCGCAGCTTGCCGGTATCGTCGAAGCGGTACGGCGCGTGGTCCGACGACACCAGTTGCAGGTCGCCAAGTTCGAGCGCGCGCCACAGCGCGTCCTGGTCGTCCGTCGTGCGCGCTGGCGGGCTGCACATCCATTTCGCGCCCTCCGCGCCGGGCTTGTCGAGATCGTCCGCGGTGAGGAACAGATATTGCGGACAGGTCTCAGCGAACACTTTCACGCCGCGGCCGCGCGCCTCGCGGATCACGGCCGCACCCTCGCGGGTCGAGACGTGGAAGATCATGATCGGCTGGTCGAGCAATTCGCTGAATGCGATCAGTCGCGTGAAGGCCTCGGATTCCGACAGCCTCGCATGGCTGACAGGGTGGTATTTTGGCGCGGTATAGCCGCGCTCGGTCAATCGCTTCACCATCCACGAGATGATGCCGTGATTTTCAGCGTGAACGCAGACCAGCGCCTTGGCATCGCGCGCCGCAGCGAGGATATCGAGCAGCTTCTCGTCCTCGACCCGGAGCCGGTCGTAGGTCATGAAGATCTTGATCGACGAGAAGCCCTCGGCCACCAGAGCGGGAATGTCCTCGACGATCACCTTGTCGGTGACATCCGAGACGATGATGTGAAAGGCGTAGTCGATCGTCGCGCCGCGCTTCGCCAGCGCGGTGTAATCGGTCACCACCTCGCGCACGTCCATGCCGACATGTTGGGCGGCAAAACAGATCACGCTGGTAGTGCCGCCGAACGCCGCCGATTTCGTCGCGCTCTCGAAGCTGTCCGCGTTCATGATGCCGGCGGCGGACAGCTGCTCGATATGGGCATGGGCATCGACACCGCCCGGCAGAACCAGCTTGCCGCGCGCGTCGATCTCGGTCTTGCCGGCCGGCAGGCCGCTGCCGATCGCCACGATGGTTTCGCCGATAATGCCGACGTCGGCGGCAAACACATCGCTCGACGTGGCCACCGTGCCACCGCGGATGACGAGATCGTAGATCGAATCGGACAAATCAGGCTCCATTCACTGAACGCTTTGATGCGCAGCACTTTCCGGCAATACTGCCGCCCTGACAAGGAGCCCGGCATGAGCAGGCGCAAGAAGATTCTCGTAATCAACCCGAATTCAAATCCGCAGGTGACACTCAATCTGGCCGAGGCGCTGCGGCCGATCGGCTTCGACGACGGCCCGGAGATCGAATGCGTCACGATGGCGGAAGGTCCGTTCGGCGTCGAGACGCAGGCGGACCTCGAAAGCGCGGTGATGCCGCTGCGCCGGCTGGTGGCGGCGGACAATTCGGCCGATGCCTTCGTGATCGCCTGCTATTCCGACCCCGGCCTGCAGGTCTGCCGCGAGGCGACGTCGCGGCCGGTGTTCGGCATCGCCGAGTCCGGCGTGCTGACGGCGCTGTCGCGCGGCGACCGCTTCGGCGTGATCGCAGTGGCGCAGCGTTCGATCGGCCGCCACATGCGGTATCTGCGGCAGATGGGCCTGATGGACCGCCTCGCCGGCGAACGCCCGCTCGACATGACCGTCGCCGAAACCGCCGCCGGCGAGGGCACGCTGGCGCGCATGGTCAGCGTCGGCCGCGAACTGATCGACCGCGACGGCGCCAATGCGGTGGTGATGGGCTGCGCGGGGATGGCCCGGCATCGCAAGGCGCTGGAGCAAGAACTCGGCGTGCCGGTGATCGATCCGACGCAGGCCGCGGTGGCGATGGCGCTGGGTGTGGTGATGTTTCAGTAGGAACGCGCAGCAACGTGCGGATCACCTCTCCCCGCCGGGGAGAGGTGAGGATAGAGCAACGCTCGCCCTACTACGACGGCAGGATCACGCCGACCTGCGAGGTGATGCGGCCATAGTGCTCGGGGCGGCGGTGGCGCTCGAAGTCGAAGATGGTCTTCTTGCCGAACTTCGTATCGTCGAGGTCGCAGGCATGGACCAGCAGCTCGTCGCCCTCGGTCTCGGCTTCGGCCACGATGACGCCGTCGGGATCGACGATCAGGCTGCCGCCGATCAGCGGGAAGCCGTCCTCGTCGCCGGCCTTGGCGACCGCGACCACGAAGGTCGAATTCTGGTAGGCGCCCGCCTGCACCGACAGACGGTTATGAAACAGCCGCTGCTCCGGGCCTTCCTGCGGCTTCTGCGAATTCACCGACGGCGTGTTGTAGCCCAGCACGATCATCTCGACGCCCTGCAGGCCCATCACGCGGTAGGATTCCGGCCAGCGCCGATCGTTGCACACCATCATGCCGAAAATGCCGTCGAGCGCGCGGAACACCGGGAAGCCGAGATCGCCCGGCTCGAAATAGCGCTTCTCCAGATGCTGGAAGGCGCGCTCGGTGTCGAACTCGACATGGCCCGGCAGATGGATCTTGCGATACTTGCCGACGATCTTGCCGGTGCGGTCGGTCAGGATCTGGGTGTTGAAATGATGCCCGTCCGGCGTCAGTTCGGCATAGCCGATCGACAGCGCAATATTGGCCGCAGCGGCCGCATCGAACAACGGCTGTACCACGGCGTTCGGCATTTCCGACTCGAACCAGGTATCGACCTCTTTCTGGTCGGTCATGTAATAGCGCGGGAAGAACGTCGTCAGGGCCAATTCCGGATAGACCACCAGATCGGCGCCTTTCGCCTTGGCCTGTTCGAGCAGCGCCAGCATCCGCTGCACAACGGATTCGCGGCTCTCGGCCTTCTGGATCGGGCCCAGCTGGGCGGCGGCGACGGTGAGAATACGCATCAAATTGTCCCGTTTGGAGAATGAGAATCGTCAGGCGGCGGCATGGTCTTCGGGCGGGCGCGAGCCGCATCAACGGCCGCAACGGCGTTAGATGTATCGCGCGACGACAGCGGCGTCGAGCGCGCCGCCCGTGCAGTCGTTGCCAGTTTTTGTCGCGCATGCCCGTTTTGCGGTCAGGAGTTATGCGCGCAGCAGCCGTTCCAGAGTGGCGCGAAACCGTCGCGCGATCGGCTCCGCCGCGTGATGGCGGCCGTCGCTGACCAGAAGCTGGCCGCGCACCCAGACGGCGTCGACGGGCGAGCGGCGGGCCGCAAAGACAAAACTGTCGAGGATGGCGTCGCCGTCGCGTGCGACCAAGGCAGCGTTGTCCCCGTCGAGCGCGACGATATCGGCGGAGGCGCCTTCGAGCAGTCCGGCCGCCCCAACGCCCAGCGCCTGCGATCCGCCGTTCAGCGCGCCGTCGAACAGGGTGCGGCCGGTCGATGGCAACGCGCCGGTGACCGCGTTGCGGATCCGCCACGCCAGCCGCTGCGAATATTCGAGCTGGCGCAATTCGTCGCTGACGCCGATCAGCACGTTGGAATCGGTACCGATGCCGAACGCGCCGCCCTGCCCCAGGAAGTCCGGCGCTTCAAAGGTGCCGTCGCCGAGATTGGCCTCGGTGACCGGGCACAGGCCGGCCACCGCGCCGCTCTGCGCCATCCGGCGAATTTCATCTGGCGTGGCATGCGTGGCGTGGATCAGGCACCAGCGGCGATCCACCGCGGCGTGCTCCATCAGCCAGTCGATCGGACGCTGTCCGCTCCAGGCGAGGCAATCCTCGACCTCGCGGGTCTGCTCGGCGATGTGGATGTGGATCGGGCCATCGCCCAGACTTGCCACCGCGGCGAGCTGTTCCGGCGTCACCGCCCGCAGCGAATGCGGTGCGACGCCGAGCACGGCACCGGGCACGCCCGCCACGGCGCCGCGGCTGGCCTCCAGCAGTTTCGCAAAGCCATCGAGATCGTTGATGAATCGCCGCTGCCCTTCGTTCGGCGCCTGCCCGCCGAAGCCAGCATGGGCATAGAACACCGGCAGCAGCGTCAGGCCGATGCCCGTCACGGTGGCGGCGGCGGCGATCCGTTCCGCCAGTTCGGCGATGTTGCCATAGGGCGCGCCGGAAATGTCGTGATGGATGTAATGGAATTCGCCGACGCGCGAAGAACCGGCTTCCAGCATCTCGACGAAGGCCTGCGCCGCCACCGCCTCGATATCGTCCGGCGTCATGCGGCCGACGAAGCGATACATCACCTCGCGCCAGGTCCAGAAACTGTCGGCCGTGGCGCCGCGGATTTCGGCGAGGCCCGCCATGCCGCGCTGGAAGGCGTGGCTGTGCAGATTGGGCATGCCGGGAAGGCCGGTCGCGTGGCGCTCGTCGCCGGGCCGCGGTGTCGTTTGCGTCTCGACGGCCTGCAGCCGTCCCGCCGCGATCGTTAGCCGCACGTCGCGCGCCCAGCCGTCCGGCAGCAGCGCCTGATCGAAAAAGAGGGCGGCCACAGAGATCTCCGCTGATATTGAAGCGCTGGACAGCTCCTGCCCAAACCCATATCACGCGCCCATGACAGACGTCGACCACCTCTGGCATCATTGCCGCATCGCCACGCTGGCGCCATCGCGCGAGGGCCTCGGCCTAATCGAAGACGGCGTAATTGCCGCCCGCGACGGCCGCATCGTCTATGCCGGTCCGGCCAGCGACGCGCCGGTGTTTAACGCAACGGATCGCACCGATTGCGATGGCCGCTGGATCACGCCCGGCCTGATCGACTGCCACACCCATCTCGTTTACGGCGGCAACCGCGCCCATGAATTCGAACGCCGCCTGGCCGGCGCCTCTTACGAAGAAATCGCGCGCGCGGGCGGCGGCATCGTATCGACCGTCAAGGCGACGCGCGAGGCCAGCACTGAACAACTGGTTGCCGCCGCACTTCCGCGGCTCGATGCGCTGATCGCCGAAGGTGTCACGACGATCGAGATCAAATCCGGCTACGGCCTCGAACTCGCCACCGAGCGCCGCCAATTGCAGGCGGCGCGACAGCTCGGCGAACTGCGGCCGGTCTCGGTGCGCACGACGTTTCTCGGCGCCCACACGATTCCGCCGGAGATGAAGGGCAACAGCGCCGGCTATATCGACGCGCTGTGCGCCACGATGCTGCCGGCCATCGCCGGCGAAGGCCTGGCCGATGCGGTGGATGCGTTCTGCGAGGGCATCGCATTTTCGGTCGAGGAGACCGCGCAGGTGTTTGCCAGGGCCCGCGAGCTCGGGCTCCCGGTCAGGCTGCATGCCGACCAGCTCTCCAACCTGCATGGCGCTGCTCTCGCCGTAAAGTTTGGCGCGCTGTCTGCCGACCATCTCGAATTCTGCGATGACGACGGCGTCGCCGCGATGGCGAAAGCCGGCACGGTGGCCGTGGTGCTGCCCGGCGCCTATTACTTCATTCGCGAAACGCAATTGCCACCGATCGCGGCGATGCGCCGCCACGGCGTCAACATTGCGCTCGCCACCGATTCGAATCCCGGCACCTCGCCGATGACCTCGCTGCTGCTGGCGATGAACATGGGCGCGACGCTGTTTCGCCTCACCATCGATGAATGCATCGCCGGCGCCACGCGGGAGGCCGCGCGTGCGCTCGGCGTATTCGATGACACCGGCAGCATCGAAGCCGGCAAGTTCTGCGACCTCGCGATCTGGGACATCGAGCGCCCGGCCGAGCTGGTCTACCGCATGGGCTTTAATCCGCTGCACGCCCGGGTCTGGCACGGCCAGACTACAACCCGCTGATCTCTCGCCGAGGAATGCACCATGACCCGCACCGATAATGAACGCGTCGTCCGCGCCGCGCATGGCAGCGAGCTTTCCGCCAAATCCTGGCTGACCGAAGCGCCGCTGCGGATGCTGATGAACAACCTCGATCCGGATGTCGCCGAGAAGCCCGGCGAACTCGTCGTCTATGGCGGCATCGGCCGCGCCGCGCGCGACTGGGAGAGTTTCGATCGCATCGTCGCCACGCTCAAGCGGCTCGAAGGCGACGAGACGCTGCTGATCCAGTCCGGCAAGCCGGTCGGCGTGTTCAAGACCCATGCCGACGCGCCGCGCGTGCTGATCGCCAACTCGAACCTGGTGCCGCACTGGGCGACCTGGGAGCATTTCAACGAGCTCGATCGCAAGGGCCTGATGATGTACGGCCAGATGACGGCCGGCTCGTGGATCTATATCGGCTCGCAGGGAATCGTGCAGGGCACCTACGAAACCTTCGTCGAGATGGGCCGCCAGCACTTTGGCGGCTCGCTCAAGGGCAAGTGGATCTTGACCGCCGGGCTCGGCGGGATGGGCGGCGCGCAGCCGCTGGCGGCGGTGATGGCCGGCGCTTCGATGCTCGCCGTGGAATGCCAGCCGTCGCGGATTGAGATGCGGCTGCGCACCCGCTATCTCGACAAGCAGGCTGCCAATCTCGACGAGGCGCTGGAGATGATGGCGCAGGCCGCGCGCGACGGAAAGCCGGTCTCGGTCGGCCTGCTCGGCAATGCCGCCGACATATTCCCCGAACTGGTCCGCCGCGGCGTCCGCCCCGATGCCGTCACCGACCAGACCTCGGCGCACGATCCCGTCAACGGCTATCTGCCGAAGGGCTGGACCACCGACGAGTGGGAACGCCGCCGCGCGACCGATGGCGCAAGCGTCGCCAAAGCCGCACGCGCGTCGATGGCCGAACATGTCCGCGCCATGCTGGACTTCCACCGCATGGGCATTCCGGTCGTCGACTACGGCAATAACATCCGCCAGATGGCGCTGGAAGAAGGCGTCTCCGACGCGTTCGATTTCCCCGGCTTCGTGCCGGCCTATATCCGCCCGCTGTTCTGCCGCGGCATCGGCCCGTTCCGCTGGGCCGCGCTCTCCGGCGATCCGGAGGACATCTACAAGACCGACGCCAAGGTGAAGGAGCTGCTGCCCGACAACAAGGCGCTGCATCACTGGCTCGACATGGCGCGCGAGCGCATCTCGTTTCAGGGCCTGCCGGCGCGGATCTGCTGGGTCGGCCTCGGCGACCGCCATCGGCTAGGGCTTGCCTTCAACGAGATGGTGGCGAGTGGCGAGCTGAAGGCGCCGGTGGTGATCGGCCGCGATCATCTCGATTCCGGCTCGGTCGCCTCGCCGAACCGCGAAACCGAAGCGATGCAGGACGGCTCCGACGCGGTATCCGACTGGCCGCTGCTCAACGCGCTCCTGAATTGCGCGTCGGGTGCGACCTGGGTGTCGCTGCACCATGGCGGCGGCGTCGGCATGGGCTTTTCGCAGCATGCCGGCATGGTGATCGTCGCCGACGGCACGCCGGAAGCCGCCGCGCGGATCGGCCGCGTGCTGTGGAATGATCCGGCGACCGGCGTGATGCGCCATGCGGACGCTGGCTACGATCTCGCGATCGAGAGCGCGCGCGAGAATAGTCTCGACCTGCCGAGCCTGACGTAGCCCCGTGCGTCTTCTCCGCGCCTCCGACCGACTGGCGATGCCGTGGAAGAACGGCGGCGGCTCGACCACGGAGATCGCGATCGGCCCGGCCGGCGCATCGCTGGAGTCGTTCGACTGGCGTATCAGCATGGCCGAGGTAGCGACCGATGGGCCGTTCTCGATGTTCGACGGCATCGACCGCACGCTGGCAGTGATTCAGGGCAGCGGTATGGAGCTGAAAATCGGCGAACAAGCCGCTGTCGTCCTTGGCTGCGAGTCCGCACCGCTCAGCTTCCCGGGCGACACGCCGACCACCGCGCGACTGCTGGCCGGCGAGATCACCGACCTCAATGTCATGACGCGGCGCGGGCGGTTCGGGCATCGCGTGATACGCATCACGCATCCGATGGATTGTCGTTTCGACGGCGATGACGTTGCCATCGTGCTGTCGCTCGATGGCACGACCGGGGTGACCGTATCGAACGAACAGACTACGCTTCAACACGCCGATGCCGTCACGATCGAAGCCCACGAGACGCCCACGTTTCAGGTCAATCCCGCGGGCCAGTGCTATCTGATCTGGCTGTCGAGCGCCTTGACCGCCTGATAGATCGCCGCGGCGCCCGCTGCGATCTGGTCGCGGTCGGACCATTCCTCCGGCGCGTGACTCTTGCCGGCGCGGCACGGCACGAAGATCATCGCAGACGGACAGATCCGGCTCATGAACGCCGCATCATGGCCGGCGCCACTCGGCAGATCGGTCAAACTCAGGCCCAGATCCTCCGCTCCCTGCCGCAGCGCCGCGCGCAGGCCTGCATCGCAGGCCACTGGTGGGCCGTCGGAAAGCATCGCAAAACTCGCGCGCGTAACGCGCGCGGCAGCGGCATGCGCTGCGCTTTCAAGATCGATGATTTCGACGAAACGCTGCGTCAGCGCGGGCTGCGTGGTGCGGGCGTCGATCACCAGCCGGCAGCGGCCCGGCACGATGTTCGAGGCGGAGGGATCGACGCCGAGAATGCCGACGGTGGCGACGAAGTAGTCCGTGCCTTCGACCGCCAGTTCCTCGGCGACACGCCGCACCGACGTCACGGTGGCCGCAGCGGCGACCAGCGCGTCGTGGCGCAGCGCCATCGGTGTCGTGCCAGCATGGTCGGCCTCGCCCTGGAAGATCACCTCAAGGCGTCGGATGCCGACGATCGAGGTGACGATGCCGACATCGAGCGATTGCGATTCCAGCACGATACCCTGCTCGATATGCAGTTCCAGAAAAGCCCGGATATCGTCACGCTTAGCCATTTCGAGCCGATTCGGATCGCCGCCGACGCGGACCAGCGCGTCACGCAGCGTCTCGCCACTCGGCTCGGTCAGCGCCAGCATGGTGTCGTCCAGCGACCCGGTCATGCCGCGGCTGCCGACGCAGGACAGACCATATTCGCTGGGCTCCTCGGCGAGAAAGTCGATCACCTCAATCGTATGATCGAGCTGAATGCCGGCATCGCGCAGCGCACGGATGATTTCCAGGCCGGTGGCCACGCCGGCGATGCCATCGAAACGCCCGCCGGACGGCACGGTGTCGCTGTGCGAGCCGATTGCGATGACGCCGAGCGCGGGGTTGCGGCCCTCAAGACGGCCGATCAGATTGCCAGCGGTATCGATCCGCGTGGTCAGGCCCGCCTCCTGAAAGCGCCGGTCCACCCATTCACGGCCTTCCAGAAACAGCGCCGTAAACGAACGTCTTGTATAGGGCCGCGCCGGATCGGTGATCTCAGCCAGATCCATGACATCGGCCCACAGCCGGTCGGCGTCGAGCGGAAGGTTCGTCTTGGCCATGGGAAGCGCCTCGCTTGTGCGAGCCGCGCATGCAAGCGGCCCTCGCCCGGCGATTACCTTGCCGAGGGCCGCGACGCAATCACCCCCAATCGCCGGTCAGGCCGCAGCAGCGCGCCGGTAGAGATGGAAGCCGCCATAGATGCCGGAGCGGTCGGCGGCCAGCGCTTTGCTGCTCGCGGCATCGTCGCGCTGCCAGGTCGCCTGCAGCGACGACAATTCGGGGCCATCCAGCGGCGATTCCGCGCCGGCGGTGCGGAAGATCACGCGGACGTCGTCATGGCCGGCACGATCGATCGCGTTCCACAGCGCGCGGATTTCATCCGGCGCCATCCAGTCCTGCGAATCCAGCAGCACCACGGCGTTGACCTGCCGCGCCGGCTGCGCCTCCAGGAAGACGCGCAGATTGGCATGCACCGGCGTCACCCGACCGGCGGCGCGTTGCATGTCGGCGAAACGGCACTGCTGCAGATACAGCGGCAGGCAGGTGTCGCCGGGGCCGGGATAGCGGCGGGCCAGCGCCTGCCAGGCGAAATAATTGGTCTGGTTGGGATGGACATCGATCAGGGCCAACAGGCGCTGGTGCAGCACCTCGTTGAGCGGCTGACCGCCGCCCAACAGCTCGCGCTGCTGCGGCGGAATGCCGAGGCTGAACAAAAGCGCCGGCATCCGCGTGATCAGACGCGCCAGCCGGGAATGAAACAGGCCATGCAGCCTCTGCATCGCGGCCTGCCGGGCCGGCGAACGGGCATCGTCCTGCAGCAGCACCGCGAGGTCGATGCGGAAGATTTTGGCGAGCTGATGCGCAAAGCCGATGAAGCGGCCGAGCGCACCGTGGCGATAAAAGCCGTCGGTGAAGTAATTGGAGCGCGGCCGCCCGCGGATGTCGCGTTCGTCCCAATAGCCACGCGCCTCGGCGTCCAGCACCGGGCGCAGCCGGAAGTCATACAGTTTGGCGTTGGCGGGCGACGAGCCCTCGCCGAAGAACTGCCAGAACTGTGCATAATTTGGCAGCGCGCGCAGGCCGGCGAGTTTCAGCTTGAGCAGCGACAGATGCGCCTCGTTGAGATCGACGGCAAATATCTGCGCCGGCTTCGCCGCGAGGTAGGACAGCGCGTTGCAGCCGCCGCTGGAAATCGTGACGATGGTGGCGCCGGGCGCAAGCTGCAATGCTGCGAGGTCGGCTTCGGGGTCTTCCCAGATCTGGGTGTAGACGAGGCGGCGAAACCAGAAGGCAAACAGCCGGTCCCAGATGCCGGCCTCTTCGCTGGCGCGGCTGTTACGCACGGCGTCGGTGATCAAATGCGTGTTCATCGTTTCCTCGAATCGACCCTTTGAAACTTTTACCAAGGGCAGGCTGCGGTTTTGCGACAGAGCTTCCGCTGCTGCGCTTCGCGCACTGTCACACCCGCGTCGCGAAGCGGTGGAAAACATTAGTTTTGCGCCGGCTGCTGCGAGAGGGACGCCATGAGCTCGATTTCCGATTTCGACGACGCCGAGACCTCGCTATGGCAGAGCGAAGCCACCGGCCGCATGAACCGGATGTACCGCTGGCAGCGCTACATCTATGACGCGACGAGGCGTTATTATTTGCTCGGCCGCGACGAAATGATCGATCGTATCCAGCCGGCCGCAGGCGCCATGGTGCTGGAGATCGGCTGCGGCACCGGTCG
Source organism: Tardiphaga sp. vice154 (assembly GCF_007018645.1). Classification (NCBI taxonomy): domain Bacteria; kingdom Pseudomonadati; phylum Pseudomonadota; class Alphaproteobacteria; order Hyphomicrobiales; family Nitrobacteraceae; genus Tardiphaga; species Tardiphaga sp. vice154. The sequence continues at coordinate 1,244,446 of NZ_CP041399.1, read as the reverse complement.
CAATCTGGTGCAGGCCGCCCGGAAATATCCGGCCGCGCATTTCTACGGGATCGACGTCTCCACCGAGATGCTGACGACAGCGATCGCCGCGACGGAGCGCCACCGCCTCAACGGTCGGATTCGCGTCGCGCATGGCGATGCCACCTCGTTCGATCCCGCCGCCTTGTTCGAGGTCGCCGCTTTCGATCATGCGATGATCTCCTACAGCCTGTCGATGATCCCCGACTGGCACGCCGTGCTCGACCAGGCCGTGCTGCGCCTGAAACCGGGCGGCCAGTTGCACATCGTCGATTTCGGACATCAGGAACGGCTGCCGCGAATCGCCCGCGCCGTACTGCTGCGCTGGCTGGCGCTATTCGACGTCACGCCGCGCCGCTCGCTGCAAAGTGCGCTGGAAGCCCTCGCCGCCAAAGCCGGCGCGCGCCTCACCTTCGAGCGGCCCTACTGCGGCTACGCGCAGTCCGCGGTGCTGACGCTACCTAACCGGCCGGACTGACGCCGCGGCGCACGGCATTGCGCCAGGCTTCGACCGCGCCGAACAGTAGCAGCGACAGCACGAACGGGACGAGGTGATAGAACAGCCGGAACAGCAGCAGCGTCGCCAGCAGCTGTTCGTTATGCGCGCCGCCCAGTCCGATCAGGATGGTCGCATCGAAGACGCCGATCCCGGCCGGCGCATGGCTGGCGAAGCCCAGCAATGTCGCGGCGATGAACACCACGACGACGCGGGCAATGCCGACATCCATCCCGGCCGGCATCAACACATACATCGCCAGCGCCGCGGTGCCGAGATCGAACAGGCCAATGCCGATCTGCAGGAACACGTTGCGCCCGCTAGGCAGCGGCACCGCCCATTTGCGGCGGCCCATCTGGCGGCTGCCGTTCCAGGTCCAGCACACGTAGAACACGATGCCGGCGAGGATCGCCAAAGCGATGGCGCTGTTGGCCGTGGGTGACAGATGATCGATCCGGCTGATGGCGTCCGGCTCATACAGCACGCTGAGGCCGAGCGCGGTGAGATTGCCGAGCCAGAAGGTCAGTCCGGTCAGGAAGCAGATCCGCGCGACGTCGCCGGCGCCGATGCCGTGCGGCGCATAGATGCGGTAGCGGATCGCGGAGGAGACCAGCAGCACCGCGCCGGTGCCGTGAGCGATCGGATAGGAGGTGAAGCTGGCCAGCGCGGCAATCCGGAACGGAATGTCGCCGCGCCCGATCAGCACCAGCGCCAGCCGGTCATACAGCGTCAGGCTGGCATAGGATACCGCGACCAGCCCGAGCGACAGTGCCATCGCGGCCGGCGCGGTCTGCCGCATCGCAGCGAGGACTTCGGCGAAATCGACGCCCTTCAGCGCTTGGCTGAGGGATATGAACGCAAAGGTGGCGATCGCGAGGCTGATGCAGAAGCCAAGGCTCTTCCAGCCGAGCTTTCTGCCGATCGCCTTGAGCCTGTCCAAGCCGCGCAGCGGAATCTCCATGGTGACATTGCGCTCAGCGGCGCATCTGTTCGCTGTGTGACAGGTTGCCATGACATCCGCGTAAACGGAACGGGATCAGAGCAATTTTCCGTCCGGCCCGAAGAACGGATGCGGGCCGTCGAACGCCCCGATCGGGACGCTGTGGGTAACGACGTGGCCGAAGCCCTCGCCGGGAAACCAGACATGAAGATGAAACGCCGGCGGCTCGACGATGAAGGATGGCGGCAACAGCGCGCGGAGATCGAGCGCCACGGCATGGTTGGGCGCCGGGCAGATCGTGGCCGGGACGCCTGCGAAGGACGTCAGCGTGGCGCGGTGGACGTGGCCGGCGGCAATGCCCTGCACGCGCGGATGCCGCGTCACGATCGCCGCCAGCGCATCGGCATTAAGCAGGTTCTGCACGTCCATATGCCCGATCCCGGTACGGAACGGCGGATGATGCAGGAAGATCAGGGCCGGAGCCTCGCTCGACCTGGCCAGCGTAGCGTCGAGCCATTGCAGGCTTGCCATTTCGAGCTCGCCATGCGGTTTCGCGTCGACGCTGGAATCCAGCAGGATGATATCGAGGCCGCCGATATTCACGACCTGATCGAGCGCGTCGGGCCCGGCATACTTCCAGTCGGGAAATGCCGTGCGCATCATGGCGCGGGAATCATGGTTGCCGGGAATGCCGATGAACGGAATGGCCAGCGGCGCCAGCAGGCGCTTGAGGTGGTCGTATTGTCCGGGCGTCGGCGTATCGACGAGATCGCCGGAGATCACCACCAGATCGGGGCGCGGCTGCAACTCGTTCAACGCCGCGACGCAGCGCTGCAGCGCCGCCGCGGTATCGACCCGGCCATAGGCCAGTTCGCCGGGCGCCTTGATATGCAGGTCGGAGATCTGCGCAATCAGGATGGGTTTTGACGACATCAGTCCTCGCTTGGTAGCAGCCGCACGGCGTCACGCGCGATCGACAGGCCGACGCGGTCGCCGTTTTTCACGCAAATGGTATTGGGTGCATCGACGGTGAGCGGCCGGTCCGCCGCGCCGGTCACGACGAGGCGCTGCTTGTCGCCAATGAAACTGACGCTGTCGACGAGGCCGCACAGCGAGGCCTCCGCAGCGTCGATGATCCCGATCGTCTCCGGCCGGATCATGGCGGTTGCGGCCGCAGCATTTGCTGCGGCCGCGACCTCGAGGCGTCCACCCGGCAGCACGAGATGCCCCTCGGCCACCGGCGCCTCGATGATGTTGGCGGCGCCGACGAACTCCGCCACGAACCGGCTCTGCGGCGCGAAGTAGACCTCGCGCGGCGTGCCGATCTGTGCGATCTCGCCCTTGCGCATCACCACGATGCGATCGCCGAGCTCCATCGCCTCGGCCTGATCATGCGTCACATAGATCGCGGTGATCCCCAGCGAGCGCAGCAAGCGGTTCAGCTCGCCGCGCAGCCGGTCGCGCAACGAGGCGTCGAGCGCGGTCAGCGGCTCATCCAGCAGCAGCACCCGCGGCCGGATCGCCACCGCGCGGGCCAGCGCCACGCGCTGGCGCTGGCCGCCGGAGAGCTGGTCGATCCGGCGGTTTTCGAGCCCACCGATATTGGTCAGCGCCACCATCTCGGCGATGCGCTGGTCGCGCGCGGCGCGGCCGACGCCGCGGATCTTCAAGCCATAACCGATATTGTCAGCGACGCTCATATTGGGGAACAGCGCATAGGACTGGAACACCATACCGACCTGGCGTTGCTCGATCGGCACCGCCGTCATATCGTTGCGATCGAACAGGATGCGGCCGCCGGGATCCGGCGTTTCCAGCCCGGCAATGATGCGCAGCATGGTGGTCTTGCCGCAGCCGGAGGGGCCGAGCAGCACCAGGGTCTCGCCACTGACGATGTCGAGCGAGGCAGGGGCCAGAGCCTGCGTGCCATCGGCAAACGTCTTGCCGCAGCGCTCGATGTGTACGGCGGCGCCGTGTCCCGCAATCGACGTCATTTCTTCTGGCCCTCGTCGGCAAACATCTGCATCGCCACCAGCAACGGGACAATCATGACAAAGAAAATCAGGGTGTAGGCGGACGCCACTTCGAGCCGCATCGAGGCATAGGCGTCGGCGAGGCCAACCGGCAGCGTCTTGGTCAGCGGCGTGTGCAGCATCCAGGTCAGGTTGAACTCGCCGAGCGACAGCGTCACCACCATCAGCGAGCCCGCCACGATGCCGGGCATCGCGTTGGGCACGATGACGTTGCAAAACCGCGGCCACGGCGAGGCGCCGAGCGAGGCTGCGCCCTCGTCCAGCGTCTTGACGTCGATGCTACCGAACACCGCCATCACCGAGCGCACCATGAACGGCATCGTGAACACGACATGGCCAGCGAGGATGAACAGCCACGAGCGGCGGAAGTCGCCGAACCCGCCATAGGTCAACAGCAGCGCCAGCGCGATGGCGAGGCCGGGGATCGCCAGCGGCAGCGTGATGATCTCCTCGATCACCCGCGACAATCTTCCGCCGCGCACATGCAGCGCATAGGCCGCGGGCACGCCGATGACGAGCGTGACGAGCAACGTCGCGATGGCGATCACGAAGGACAGCAATATCTCTCCGGCATAGAGATCCCACACCTGCATTACCCATTGCAGGGTGACGCCGGAGGAAATGCCGCGGAAGTAGTTGACGGTGACACCGGCCATCAGCGACAGGATCACCGGCACCACGAGGAAGGCGGCGATGAGCAGCGTGAAGCCAAGTTGGCCGATGAAGATCAGGCGATCGCGCATGGCCTAGCCCGCCGCCGCGACGGCGCTGCCGCTGAACGAACGCGCCAGCGCGAGGATCGCCCAAGCGATCAGGCCCAGCCCGATCGACAGCGCCGCCGAGATCGAGAAGTTCGCCGCGAGCGTGAACTCGGTATAGATCAGCATCGGCAACACATCGATATTGGTGGCCAGCGTGAACGCGGTGCCGAACGCACCCATCGCGGTAGCGAAAGCGATCGCGCCGGAGGCGACGAAGGCTGGGCCCAGCGCCGGCAGCACGACGTCGCGCTGCACGGCCCATGGGCTGGCGCCGAGCGAGCGCGCCGCTTCCTCCAGTCCGGCATCGAGCTTCTGCACCGCCGCCATGATGGTGAGGATCACGCGCGGGATCGAGAAGTACAGATAGCCAAGAAACAACCCGAAGATCGAATAGGCAAACACGATCTTCTCGCCGCTCACCGCCTGCGAGATCGCGCCGATCAACCCCTGGCGGCCGGCCAGCAGGATGATCAGGAAGCCGATCACCACGCCGGGAAACGCCAGCGGAAACGTCAGCATCGCGATCAGCACCGCGCGACCGGGAAACCGCTGGCGCTGCAGAAACAGCCCCGCGATCGTTGCAACCACCAGGGTGACCAGCGTCGTTGCCGCCGCCAGCACCACGGTATTGATCAGCGTGGCGCGATAACGCGGCTCGGTGAGAATGGCGAGATAGGCACCTAGGCCACGCGGGCCTGACGCGCCGACCACCAGCAATTGCGCCATCGGCAGCAGGAAGAAGGCAGCGGTCACCACTACCAGTGGCAGCAGGCACAGCCAGACGAAGGATTTATGCGACATGGGAAAACGGTGCCCCGCTCACGGGGCACCCGATAGCAATAACCGTATTCACTGGGATCAACGGACGTCCGCGAGGTAGCGATCGGTGAAGCCCTTTTGCGCGAGCTCCATCTTGCCCCAGTCGACGCTCTTGGCACGAGCGTATTCGCTGTCCGGCAGGAACTTGGCCTTGACCGCTTCCGGCAGCTCGATCTTGCGAGCCGGGCGCAGATAGGCGTTGGTCCAGATCGCCTGACCCTTGTCGGACAGCAGATAGTCGATGACCTTCTTGGCCGTGTCCTTGTCCGGCGCGTTCTTCACGAGGCCGACGACGTACGGAAACACCACAGAGCCTTCGCAGGGAATGACGAACTCGAAATTGCCCTTCTCGGAGTATTTCGCGCGGTAGGCGTTGAAGTCATAGTCGAACAGGATCGGCAGTTCACCCGACACGACGCGGGCGTAGGACGTCTGCTTCGGCACGATCGGATCGTTCTTCTTGAGGTCCTTGAAGAACTTCAAGCCTGGCTCGAAATTGGTATCGGAGCCGCCGAGCGCCAGATTGACGGCGACTGCGCCGACATAGCCGACGGCCGCGGACGACGGATCGAGATAGCCGACCATGCCCTTGTAGGCGGGCTTCAACAGATCAGCCCAGCATTTCGGCACCGGCGCGCCGCCCAGCGCGTCCTTGTTGACGAAGAAGCCCAGCGTGCCGGAATGGATCGTGGTCCAGTACCCCTCCGGGTCCTTCAGGCCGGCATCGACCTGATCCCAGCCCGCGGGCTTGTAGGGCTCCAGCGCGTCCTGTGCCTTGGCCTTCATGCCGAAGGTGACGCCGAAATAGCCGATGTCGCCGACCGGGTTGGCCTTCTCGGCAATGATCTGCGCCAGCGCCTGCCCGGAATTCTTGTTGTCGTGCGGCATGTCGATGTTGAGATCGGCCTTGACCGCCTTGATCATCGACGCCCAGTCCGCCCATTCCGGCGGGCAATTGTAGCAGATCACGTCGGCAGCGCGGGCTGCCGGCGATGCCGCGATGAACACGGCAGCGGACAGCACGAAGGCAAAACGATTCAGGGTCACGACAGTTCTCCATCGAAAGGAAAGGCCATCGAGCGATCGAAATACGCAGCGCGGCTTACGTCGCTTCCATTATCGGCGACCCATGAAAGATTTGTGACAAAGCGATCCGGGCCGTCATGACGCAGACGAAGACGTCGCAACGGCCGCTATTGGTAGCGATGCAGGTTGAAATCGTCGGCTTTGATATCCGGCGTGCGGCCGACGATCTGGTCTGCGAGCACGCGCGCGGCGCCGCAGGCCATCGTCCAGCCCAGCGTGCCATGTCCGGTATTGAGAAACAGGTTCGGATAGCGCGCAGCGCCGATGATCGGCGGACCATCCGGCGTCATCGGCCGCAGACCGCTCCAGAACTCCGCCCGCGACAGATCGCCGGCGCCCGGAAACAGCTCGGTCAGCGAGCGGTCGAGCGTGACCTTGCGGTCGGGATACAATTTGATCTCGTAGCCGCTGAGTTCGGCGGTGCCGCCAACGCGGATGCGGTCGCCCAGCCGCGTGATCGCGACCTTGTAGCTCTCATCCATCACCGTCGATTGCGGCGCGGCGGCCTCATTCACGATCGGCACGGTGATCGAATAGCCCTTGACCGGATAGACCGGAATCTTGATGCCGAGCGGACGCAGCAACAGCGGCGAGAAGCTGCCGAGTGCCACGACGAACGTATCCGCGGTGAACACGCCCTTGTTGGTGGCGACCCGCGCGATGCGACCGCCGGCGACGTCGACCGATGTGACATCGATTCCATACTCGAACTTCACGCCGAGCCCGGCGGCCACTTCGGCGAGCCGCTGGGTGAACAGATGGCAATCGCCGGTCTCGTCATCCGACAGCCGCAGCCCGCCAACGAAGCGATCGCGGGTCGCGGCGAGGCCCGGCTCGGCGCGCACGCAGCCCTCGACGTCCAGCACTTCGAACGGCACGTTGTATTGCTTGAGCACTTCGATATCGCCGCCGATGGCGTCGAGCTGGTACTGCTTGCGGAACAGCTGCAGCGTGCCCTGGCTGCGCTCGTCATAAGTGATACCGATATCGGCGCGCAGCGCGCGCAGGCAATCGCGGCTGTATTCGGCGATCCGCACCATGCGCGACTTATTGACGGCGTAACGCGCCGCTGTGCAGTTGCGCAGCATCTGGAACATCCAGCGCCACATCGCCGGATCGGCCTGCGGACGGATCACCAGCGGGCCATGCTTGTCGAGCATCCAGCGCACCGCCTTGACCGGCACGCCCGGCCCGGCCCAGGGCGACGCATAGCCCGGCGAGACCTCGCCGGCATTGGCAAAACTGGTTTCGAGCCCGGCGCCGGGCTGTCGGTCGAGTACCGTGACGTCGCAACCGGCCTTGGCGAGGTAATAGGCCGAGGTCACGCCGATCACGCCGGCGCCGAGAATAACGACTTTCATGGGAGCATTCCTGGAGGGTCGGTGGGGTCACCGGCGGTGGAACCATCATGTCAGCTCCAACGCGGCGGTTCCCGGCGTTCTGGGCCTCAAAACCCCCTCATTGCGCAGGATTTCGGCTTCAGTTAGACCAGATTCGGGATTTTTCACCGAAGGCCTGACCATGACGCACGACTCATTCGATCTGAAGATCTTGGGCGAGTTGGTCAAGGACGCCCGAGTCAGCCAGGTGCAGCTGTCCGAACGCGTGGGGCTGTCGCCGACCGCCTGTGCGCGGCGGCTGATCCAGCTCGAGGAGACCGGCGTGATCCGCGGCTATTCGGCCGAGATCGATGCCAGCCAGCTCGGCTTCATGATGACTGTGCTGGTCAACATCACGCTGGAGCGGCAGAGCGAGGATGCGCTGGCTGCGTTCGAGAAGGAAATCAGCAGATGCCCGGATGTGGTGTCGTGCCACCTGATGTCGGGCAATGACGATTATTTGGTCCAGGTGCAGGCGCGCGACATGGCGGACTACGAACGCATCCACAAGCTGCATTTGTCGCGGATGCCCGGCGTGTCGCGGCTGCATTCCAGCTTCGCGATGCGCAGCGTAGTGAAACGCAGCATCTCGCCGGCAGCGCTGGCGGGTTGAATCGAGCCACAGCCGTCATTGCGAGGAGCCCTTGCGACGAAGCAATCCAGTTCTTGAAGAGTTCGCGGCCTTCTGGATTGCCGCGTCGCTTCGCTCCTCGCAATGACGTTGGGGGTTGGCCGGTGCGAGCCGCTCAGGATTGAACTATTCCGACGAGGTCCACCTGCACCTCGCCATTCTCAATCCGCACCGCATAACGCCGCAGTGCCCGGCTGGACCAGCCGGGCGAGATCCGCCCATCGATGAGGTCGAACCAGGCCTGATGGCGTGGACAGTGCAACCGGCCATCGGTCACGCGGCCGAGGCTGAGATCGGCCTGCTCGTGCGGGCAGGCGCGCTCGCAGGCATAGAGCCGGTCGCCGTCGCGGATTACCAGCAGCGCCACGCCGGCCGCCTTCGTGCAGATCATCGGCTGATCGCGCAGCCGCTCGGCTTTGCAGACGACGACCCAGCCCGGCTCAGCCGCCAAGATAGGCCCGCCGGACATGCTCGTTCTCGATAAGGTCGTGGCCCGCGCCGGACAGCACCACGCGGCCCGCCTCCAGCAGATAGGCGTGATCGCACATCTCCAGCGCCGCGAAGGCGTTCTGCTCGACCAGCAGCACCGTGGTGCCGGCATCACGTATGGCGCGGATGATCGCGAAGGTGCGCTCGACGATGTTGGGCGCCAACCCGAGCGAGGGCTCGTCGAACATCACCAGACGCGGACGCGACATCAGCGCGCGGCCGATCGCCAGCATCTGCTGCTCGCCGCCGGACAGCGTGCCCGCCGCCTGCTTGCGGCGCTCGGCGAGGCGAGGAAATTCGCCGTAGATGCGGTCGCGGTCAGCGTTTATCTCTGAGGTATCCGAGCGCAGGTACGCGCCCATGTCGAGATTTTCTGCCACCGTCATGTGCGGGAACACGCGACGGCCTTCCGGACAATGCGCGATCCCCTTCGTCAGTACCTTCTGCGGGCTGGCGGAGGTGATGTCCTCGCCCTCGAAAATCATGCTGCCGGAGCGCGGCGGAACGAGTCCCGAGATCGCACGAAGAGTCGTGCTCTTGCCGGCGCCGTTGGCGCCGATCAGCGCCACCAGCTGCCCGGCCTTCACGGACAGGGTGACACCGCGCAGCGCGGTGATCTGGCCGTAGCCGCAGACCATGTCCTGGATCTCAAGCATGCGCGGCCGCCTTCTTTCCGCTCTGGCCAAGATAGGCTTCGATCACCGCGGGATCGTTGCGGATGAATTCGGGCGTGCCCTCGGCGATGATGCGGCCGTAGTTCAGCACCACGATGCGGTCGGAGACTTCCATCACCATCGGCATGTCGTGTTCGACAAGCAGGATGGTGACGCCGCTGTCGCGGATCGATCGGATCAGTTGCACGAAGGTGTGGGTTTCCGATGCGTTCATGCCCGACACCGGTTCGTCGAGCAGCAGCATTTTTGGCTGCGCCGCCAAGGCCAGCGCGACGCCGACCAGGCGCTGCTCACCGTAAGACAACGAGCCCGCGAGATCGTTGGCGCGGGCTTCGAGCCCGACCCGCGACACCAGCTCGGCGGCGCGCTCGCGCAGCAGCCGCTCCGAGGCCCGCGCCTTGGGCAGGCCGAGGATCGCGTTGAGGAGGCCGAGCTTGCCCTGGCGGTGCAGGCCGATCAGCACGTTGTCGAACACGGTGTCGCGCGGAAACACCGATGTGCGCTGGAAGGTGCGGATCAGGCCGAGATCGGCGATCTCGTGGGATTTCAGACCGCGCAATGGCACGTCACGAAACTTCACCGCGCCCTTGGTCGGGGTGAGAAAGCCGGTCATCAAATTGAACGCGGTGGTCTTGCCGGCGCCGTTCGGGCCGATCAGGCTGAGAATTTCGCCTTCGCCGACGCAGAAGTTGAGATCGGACAGCGCGACGAGGCCGCCGAACTGCATGCCGACATGATCGACGCTGAGGATGGTTTCGCGGGCCACGGTCATGCGCCCTCCTCCACGGCGTTTACAGACTTCCGCGACGTACTTCCCTTCTTGCGTTCCAATCCAAGCAGGGGCGCCAGCCTAGGCACGATGCCTGATGGCAGCACGAACAGGATCACGATCAGCACGCAGCCATAGGTGATCCACTGCGCCTCCGGCGGCATGATCGGCCGCAGGAACACCGGCAACAGGCCGAAAATGACGCCGCCGACCACAGGACCGGCGAGCGAGCCCTTGCCGCCGGAGACGACCATGATCACCATGGTCACCGTCGAGATGAAGGCGAAGACATCGGGATCGATGATGCGGATGTAATGCGCATAGAGGCTGCCGGCGGCCCCGGCGATGCCGGCCGAGATCACAGCCGCCAGCGTCAGCGTCTTGGTGACGTCGATACCGACGGCGACCGCGAGCGTCTCGTTCTCCATCAGACCACGCATGGCGCGCCCGTAATGCGAATGCACCAGCCGCGCAATCAACAGATACGACAGCGCGGCAACCGCGAGCACCAGATAATAGTTCTGCAATTTCGTTTTCAGCACCAGATAGCCGAGGCCCGGCAGGCCGATGGTGATGGAGGGAATGTTGGTCAGCGCCAGCGGGCCCTGGGTGAGATCGACCCAGTTCAGCGCCACCAGCCGGACAACTTCGGCGAACGAGATGGTCACGATGACGAAATACGCGCCGCGCACGCGGAACGACAGCCGGCCGACGAGATAGCCGCAGAAGCCGGCAATGACGATCGACAGCGCGAAGCCAGCAATCGGTGGCCACGGCACATGGACGATGTGGAAGTCGCCAACAATCGGCACGTCGAAGCCGAGCGAGGTCAGCGCGCTGACATAGGCGCCGATGCCGAAGAAGGCGATATGACCAAGGCTGAGCTGGCCCGTGAAGCCGAGCAGCAGGTTGAGGCTCATCGCGCCGATAATAAAGATGCCGGTGGTGATCAGCGCGTTCAGCAGATACGGGTCCGTCAGCCACAGCGGCAGCGAGATGAAAGCGGCGAAACAGAGGAGCGTGGCGAGCCGGTTCATCCGACGCGCTCCGCGCGGGCGAACAGCCCGGTCGGCTTGAAGATCAGCACGGCGATAATGATGAGGAAGCCCATTGCGTCGCGATAGCCCGACGACACGTAGCCCGCGCCGAGTTCTTCGGCGAGCGCCAGGATGAAGCCGCCAATCACCGCGCCGGTGATGTTGCCGAGGCCGCCGAGGATGACGATGGCAAAGGCCTTCACGGCGGCGAGGTCGCCCATCTGCGGGAAGATGACATAGACCGGGCCGAGCAGTGCGCCGGCGGCAGCCGCAAGGCTGGAGCCGATCGCGAAGGTCGAGGTGTAGATCCAGCTCACATTGACGCCCATCAGCGCCGCGGTGTCGTGATCCTGGAAGGTGGCGCGCATCGCCTTGCCGAGCTTGGTGCAGTTGATCAAGAGGTAGGCGATGACGATCAAGAGGGCCGCGGCGGCCAGCACGAACAGCCGCAGCCACGACACCGAGACGGGGCCGATAACCAGCGGCGCATCGGGAAACGGGTTGTCGACGGATTTCGCCACGCCGCCCCAGATCCAAAGCGCGCCGGACTGCATCGCGATCCAGGCGCCGATCATCACCAGCATGGTGGTGTCGATGTCGGAGCCGCGCAGCGGCCGCAGCAGCACGATCTCGATGGCTGCCCCGAGCAGCCAGCCGGCCACGATCGACAGCGGCAGCGCGAGAAAGAAGTTCACGCCGAGCTGATGCACAACGATGAACATCATGTAGGCGCCGAAGGTGTAGAGCACGCCGTGCGTGAAGTTGACGACGTTCATGATGCCGAAGATCAGCGTCAGCCCGATGCCCAGCAGCGCATAGGTGCCGCCGAGCACCAGCGTGTTGAGGAGATGTTGCAGAAGCTGGTCCAAAGGGAGATCCTTATGGTCATTCCGGGGCGCGGGCGGCGCTAGCCGACTGCGAGCCCGGAATCCCGAGTTGTTTTGAACATATCGAGGTTCCGCGTTCGCTCGCGCTGATGCGCTCGCGCCCCGCAACGACAGTTTTATCAGAGCGTCTTCATGCCGACTTTGCCGTCGGTGATCTCGATCAGATACACGTTGGGAAAGCTCTGGCCGCTCTCCTGGCCGGCGGGGCCGGACTTCTTGAACACGATGTCGCCGTTCAGGCCCTTGATGTTGATCTCCCAGAGTGCTGCCTTGATCGCGGCGGGCTCGGCCTTGCCGGCCTTCTCGATGGCCGCTGCCGCAGTGCGGATGCCGTCATAGCCGCGGAAGCTCTCGGTCACGCCGGCGAATTCGAAGCCGCGCTTCTTCCACTCGCCGATGAAATAGTTGGTGGCTTCCGGGTTCGGCGTCTTGTCGGGATACCACGGCAGGAACGTGGTCAGATGCATCGTGCCGTTGGCGGCAGCACCCGCCTGCGCAATGATCTGGTCGGGATTCTGCGAACCGCCGGTGGTGATGATGCGCTTCCTCAGGCCGATGGCGGCGGCCTGCTTGAAGATCAGCGTGAGCTGATCGACCGCGGTGGTGACGATGATGGTCTCTGAGTCAGTCGCCTTGAGCTTGGAGAGCTGCGCGCTCATGTCCTGCGCCGACTGGTCCATGGTCTCGACCTGACCGATGACAATGCCGTGCTCCTTCATCATCTTGCCGAAGTCTTCGGCGGTGCCGCGGCCCCAGTCGTTGTTGATGACCAGGAAGTCGGCCTTCTTGATCGCCAGCTTGTCGATGATCTTGCTGAAGGCAGCGCCCTCGACCGCCGACGGCGGCGAGATGCGGAAGATGTAGGGATTTCCCGAAGTGGTTATCTTGCCGGCCGAGGAGGTCTCGACCACCATCGGCACTTCATATTCCACGAGCTTGGGCATCACGGCGAGCGTCAGGCTGGAGCCCCAGGCGCCCATCATTACGGGGACCTTGTCGCGCGTGATCAGCTTCTCGGCGACGGCCGCGGCTTCGGTCGGGTTGCTCTTGTTGTCCTCGATGACCAGCTCGATCTTCTTGCCGAGCACGCCGCCCTTGGCGTTGATCTCGTCGGCGGCGATCTTGGCGCCATTGACGACATAGGTGCCGGACGCGGCGAAGGCGCCGGTCAGGGGCTCGTTGACGCCGATCTTGATGGTTTGCGCGTGCGCCGCGCCGTCGAACAGCGCGAGCGCCAGAGCGATCGCAGGTACGGCCTTGAAGCTTCGTGTCATGTCATTCTCCCGGTGAACGCTGGTGAAAGTCGCGCAGTGCAAACCTCGCCGCCCCGCATGCGGATGCGTCGATTCATGATGCCGTGTCTCCGCGGCCGGTGATCCGGTGCAACATTCGCGCCGCGCGGTCCCGCAGCAGCCCGAATACCAGCGAAATTCCGTTGAGCTCGGCGACCGGCGCCGCCGATGCGCAGGCATCGCCCGACAGCTTGCGATCGAGGTTCTTCGCGAATTCAGCAACCAACCTTGCCGCGAGATCGCGCACCAGGCCGGAGCGGCCGATTTGCGCCAGCACGCCGGTCAGGCTGTAGCCGATCGAAAGTTCGACACGCGTGGCCGCACCGTCTTGAAGCGACAGCAGTTTGTAGCGGATTTCGCCCTGCGTCTGCGAGCGACTGCGCTGGTCGATACCGATGCCGAGGATGCGGCCGGACAAGGTCGCCGGATCGCTCTCGACGCGCGCCGCGCCGTTGAAGTTCGCGGAGATCGGGCCGATCTTGACGCGGATTGCGCCCTCGACGCGCTCCGGCACCGGCGTTCCGGTCAGCGAAGCTCCCGGCAGACAGGATGCGACGGCGGCGATATCGTCGAACATCGCAAACACTTTGGCCGGCGGATGCGCGACGTCGAAAGACTGGTCGAGCACGGTCGACGGCGTGAAGTCGGGAATGACCAGGGGCGCGACCGCACTGCGCTGCTCCACCGGCGCGAGCCGTGGCTTCTTAGTCTCATGTGACGAGTTGCAGGTCTTGTGACCCGACCCGACCGGCCCCAGCAGCTTGCGGCCCGCATCCGGCTCCGGCGCAATGTCGCGAGCGCGGCGATCGGCGATCACCGAGCGCACCGCGTTGACGATGCCGACATAGCCGGTGCAGCGGCACAAATTGCCGCTCATGCCGACGCGGATGGCCTGCTCGTCAGCATCCGGCAGCCGCTTCACCAGATCGCGCGCCGCGACCAGCATGCCCGGCGTGCAGTAGCCGCATTGCAGCGCATGTTCGCGGCTGAAGGCCGCGCGCAGCTCGATCGCGATCTCGTCGTCGTCAAGGCCTTCGATGGTAGTAACTTCGGCGCCATCGCAGGCGACTGCATAGGTGATGCAGGAACGCGCCGGCACGCCGTCGAGCAGCAGCGTGCAGGCGCCGCAGACGCCGTGCTCGCAGCCGAGATGGGTGCCGGTAAGATCGCGCTCGTCGCGCAGGAAATCGGCGAGGCTGGTGCGCGGCTCGACCAGCGCCTGGACGGTGCGGCGGTTGACCGTGAGTTCGATATTGTTCATGCCGCGGCCTCCGCGATGGCTTTGCGCAACACGGCGACATGGATGTGGCGGTCAGCAGCGTCGCTGATGCCGGCCTTCGACAACAGCGCGTCCGCGACGCGCGGATCGAATGTGTTGCCAAACTCGCCGTCGATTCGACCGCCGAACAGTTCAGCGGCCTCGTCGATCACGATTGGCGCGGCTTCGACGGCCCCGATCACAATGCGCGCCGTGGCCGCGGCGGGATCGATCAACACCGCGCCGATGGCGTGGGCAAACTCGCCGGTCTTGCGGCAGGCCTTCACATAGGCCCAGCGCGCCGACGCCGCCATGGCCGGAACGCGCACGGATGCGATCATCTCGCTGGGCATCAGCACGGTTTCGAGCGCGCCGACGACAAAGTCCTTCATGGCGACGTTTCGCACGCCGCGCGCGCTTTGCAGCGTCAGTGTGGCGCCCAGCGCCGACAGCGCCGACACCCAGTCCGCGCTGGGATCGGCATGGCTGAGCGAACCGCCGATCGTGCCGCGGTTGCGCACCGCGCGGTAGGCGATGGCCGAGGCGACGCGCTGCATGGCGCCGCGGGTGACGTCCGGGATACGGCCGTCCTCGATGTCGGCATGCGTGACGCAGGCGCCGATCACCAGTCCGTCACCGACGCTCTCGACTTGCTTCAACTCTTCGAGCCCGGCGATATCGACCAGCAAGTCGGGCGCGACCAGGCGCAAATTCAGCATCGGCCCGAGCGATTGCCCGCCGGCGATGATTTTCACCACACCGTCGCCCGCCATCGCGGCAAGCGCTGCCGAAAGATCGCGCGGACGCTCATAGTCAAAGGGTGCCGGCTTCATGCCGCCGGCCTTTGCGCGTCACGGGCTTCGAGGATCGCAGACATGATGCGGCGTGGCGAGATCGGCGAATGCAACAGTTCGACGCCGAGCGGACGTAGCGCGTCATTGATCGCATTGCCGATCGCCGCCGGCGGTGCGATGGCGCCGCCCTCGCCGATCCCCTTGACGCCGAACTTGGTGTAGGGCGACGGCGTCTCCATATGGTCCATCCGCGGCGAGGGCACTTCGGTCGGGCCCGGCAACAGATAGTCGGCGAGCGTGGTGGCGAGCGGCTGGCCCGCAGCATCGAACGGCATTTCTTCGTACAGAGCGGTGCCGATGCCCTGCGCGAGACCGCCAAAGATCTGGCCGTCAACGATCATTGGATTGACCAGCACGCCGCCGTCCTCGACGATCACGTAGTCCAGAATTTCGACGTCGCCGAGATCGGGGTCAACAGCGACGATCACCGCATGGGCAGCATAGCTGAAGGTGCCGGAATCGCGCTGCGGCTTGTAGCCGGACGTGGTCTCCAGCCCGGCGGGATCGACATCGCCCGGCAGATCCTGCGGGCGGCGATACCAGGTGTGCGCGATCTCCTTCAGCGTCACGCTGCCGCTGGCGCCGCGGACCTCGCCATCGGTCAGGACGACGTCGGCCTCGTCGAGTTGCAGCAGCTTGGCGCCGATCTTTTTGGCGCGCTCGGCGAGTTCGGCGCAGGCGGTGGCCACCGCGCCGCCGGCCATCACCATTGAGCGCGAGCCCCAGGTGCCGGTCGAATACGGCGTCATCGCGGTGTCGCCATGGACCACGCGCACCTTGGCGACCTCGACGCCGAGCATTTCATGCGCGACCTGCGACAGCGTGGTCTCCATACCCTGGCCGTGCGAATGCACGCCGACGCGCAGTTCGAGCCCGCCGTCCGGCGTCAGCCGCGCGGTGGCCTGTTCGTGGCCCGGCACCATCGGGATGCCCCAGCCGGAATAGACCGAGGTGCCGTGCGCGGCCTGCTCGCAGAAGATCGACAAGCCGACGCCGATCAGCCGGCCATCGGCCTCATGCCGGCGCTGCCGCGCGCGCACCGCATCGACGTCGATCATCTTCAGCGCACGCCTCATCGCTTGCGGATAGTCGCCGCTGTCGAAATGCTTGTTGGTGATGTTGTCGAACGGCATCTGCTCCGGCTGCACCAGATTGCGCAGGCGCACCTCGCCGGGCTCCAGCCCCGCTTCGGCCGCGACCAGATCGAGCATCAGCTCCAGCGCGAAGCAGACGCCGGTGCGGGCGACGCCGCGGTACGGCAGGATCGGGCACTTGTTGGTGGCCACCGAATAGGTGCGGCAGCGATAGGCCGGCATCAGATAGGGCCCCGGCAGGATGCTGACCACCTGCGCCGCCTCCAGGCAGGCCGAAAACGGATAAGAGGAGTAGGCGCCGGAATCGACGGATGCCTCGCAGTCGATGCCGCGCAGCTTGCCGTCGCGGTCGGCATAGACGGTGATCTTGTAGTGGTGCTCGCGACAATTGGCCGACGCCACCAGATGCTCGCGGCGGTCCTCGATCCAGCGCACCGGATGGCCGCGCTTCATCGTCAGCCACGACAGGCAGACTTCCTCGGGCAACAAAATGCCCTTGTGGCCGAAGCCGCCGCCGACATCCGGCGAGACGATGCGGATCTGGCCCTGGTCGATGCCCAGCGTATCCGACAGGCCGTTGCGCACGATGTGCGGCATCTGGCTGCCGGTATAGAGCGTGAGCTGGTCGAGCCGGTGATCGAAGGTGGCCACCACGCCGCGGCCTTCCAGCGGCGACATGCATTGCCGGGAGGTCGAGATCTCGCGCGTCACCTTGATCGGCGCGTCCAGCGCGCCTGCGATATCGATCTCGAAAAAGCTTTCGAGAAAGATATTGTCGCCCCAATGCTCATGCACGAGCGGCGAGCCCGGCTCGCGCGCTTGCAACATGTTGTGCACAGCGGGCAGTTCCTCGAGATCGAGCGTCACGGAGGCAGCGATATCCTCGGCCTCGGCGCGCGTCGGCGCCACGCACATGGCGATGAGCTCGCCTACCTGGCGGATCTTGCCGGTGGCGAGGATCGGCTGCTCCGAAATCTTGAAGCCGGGCAGTCCTGTAATGGCGCGGATCGGTTTGACGCCGTCGAGATCCGCTGCGGTGAACACCACGTCGCGATAGCGCTCCGGCACATGGATGGCGCGGATCCGGGCATGCGCCACCGGACTGCGCACGAAGGCGACATCCTGCAATCCAGCAAGGCGAATATCGGCAACGAACTGTCCGCGGCCGCGCATCAGGCGATCATCTTCCTTGCGCAGCACGCGCGCGCCGACGCCCTGCCCTTCGGCAGGCGCATCCGACAGAGGTTTGCGCATATCACTCATAGGTAGACCCTGCTCTCTCATGGGCACCGCTTACGCGGCGACCGCCTCGGGCAGGATCGACGCCACCGCATCATGGCGCACGCCGGCGCGCAGGCAGAACAGCGGCTGCATCAGCCCGTCCGCCACCACTTCGGTATTCTCGTTGTCACGCAGGATGTAGCGGCCCGGCTTGGTCGTGATCACCGAGACGTCGGCATCCACGCCGACCTTCAAGGAGCCGACCGTGTCCGACAAGCCGATCATCTTCGCCGGATTGGACGTCACCATCGGCACCACCTGCTCCAGCGTCAGGCCGAGCGCCATCATCGAGCTCATCGCCTGCACCAGGCTGAACTTGGCCTGACCTGCAAAGGGATGGTTCTCCTCGTCTTCGTGCTCGTCCGGTGTGCCGGCCGGCGCGGGGACATGGGTGTTGTAGCCATGGATGTCGGCGCCGAGCGTGTTCGGCACGATGCCGGCGGCGATCGCCTTCTTCGCCAGGCGGTAGGAGAAGTGGCTGCCGTGGCCGACGTCGATCTTGAGGCCGCGATCGATCGCAGCCCTAATCACCGGATGCACCTCGCCCTCACGATTGACGAAACCGCCGGGATGCCGCGTGAAGGGATGCGCCAGCACGTCGCCTTCCTTGAGCAGAGGGATCACGCGCTCCAGGATGGTGTCGACGTCCTCGCCATTGGTGCCGCTTTCCGGCAGGCCCCAGAGCTGGCCGAAATGCACATAGACCGGCAGTTCGGTCTGCTTGCCGATTTCCGCCGCCATTTCCAGCACGCGAATGCCCCAGCGCGCAAAGCCGCCGATTTCGGCATGCGCCTTGATACCGCGCACCAGATCGCGATTAGCCAAAGCGGATTTCACGGTGGCGTCGATATCGACGCCGTCCGGGCTGTACAGATTGGGATAGAAATGGCCCTCGAGCCCGCCGACCAGATAGGCCGACAGGAAGGCATAGACGCGCGATTTGGCGGGCTCGGCAATGAAGTGACGAAAGCCCGGCAATGTCATGCAGGACGGACCGCCCTGATCGATCAGCGTGGTGACGCCCGATTGCACGCCCACCATGTCGGGATTCATGCCGAAACGCCCCGAGACATATTGATAGACATGCGCGTGGGTGTCGATCAGGCCCGGCAGCACCAGCTGGCCGGTGACGTCGACCACTTCCTTCGCGCTGGTCGGCAAGATGTCGGACTGCACGGCCGCGATCTTGCCATTGCGGATGGCGACATCCTTCAGGCCGTCGATGCCCGAGGCCGGATCGATGACGCGGCCGCCGCGCAACAGCAAATCAAAAGTGGCGGTGACGGACATGACGGTCTCCTCTTACTTAACGGCAGGCTCTGCAGGTCTGCTTCAAATGCGAAGCATACTTCGTATTTTACAAAAGCAAAGACCATGCCATAAGAAACCGATGCTGCGTTTGCGAAGCCGAACGATCAGGAGAGCATGTTGCCATCAGCCAAACCGCCAAGCGACCGGATTGCGCCCAAACCCGCGCACCGCCCCTGGCCGCTGCAACAAAGGCCCGGATTTCTGATCCGCCGGTTGCATCAGATCCACGTCGCGCTGTTTCAGCAGGCCTGCGCCAGCTTCGACGTGACGCCGCTGCAATACAGCCTGCTGTCGGCGCTTGCAGGGCGCGGCGCGGCAGACCAGACTACTTTGGCTGCAGATATTGCTCAGGATCGCACCACCACGACGGGCGCACTGAAGCGACTGGCCGCGCGCGGGCTCGTGGAACGCACGATCGACGGCAATGACCGACGCGCCCAACTGTGCCGGCTGACGCCATCGGGCGCCGCCCTGCTCGCCCGCCTGGAAACGCCGGCGCGCGACGCCCATCGCGCCACGCTCGGCCGGCTAAGCAGGAAGGAACAGGCCGTCTTCATCGCGATGATGCAGCGAATAGTCGCAGAGCAAGCGACTGACGGCAGCGACGGGACGAGCGACCACTGAACTCTGCAACGCTCGCTTGGACCGATTCGACGCAAGGCGTGGCTACAAGATGGGCAGCTTGCTTGGCAAACAGCACACAGTTCGATGCACGCTCGGCGTGTTGAACCGATCGCTCATTTCCTGATCAGACGCATGCGCTACTCTGGTACAGTTCTTGCTGATCGCTTTCGCCGGTAGTTTTCATCAGCGGGGGCGAGCATGACGAATTCCGAGTTGCGGGCCGACATTCACAGCATCGAACCCATTCCCGACGCCGACCGGGATTCCACCGGACCGCAGCAAATGTGGATCTGGGCCGGCGCCAACATCGCGCCGGTGAACTGGGCGCTCGGCGCGCTCGGCATTATTCTCAAGCTCGGCCTGCTGGAAACGATCGCCGTGATCGTGATCGGCAACCTGATCGGCTGCGCAATCTTCGGCGCCTTCACGGTGATGGGCCACAAGACCGGCGTCAACCAGATGGTATTGAGCCGTGCCGCCTTCGGCCGTCGCGGCGCCTATCTGCCGAGCCTGCTGATGTTCCTGATGACGCTGGGCTGGATCGGGGTCAACACCTACTTCCCCGCCAAGATCTCGATGGCCATCCTCGCCCAGTTCGGCATCAGTGACACCTGGACCGCGAACTTCCTCGTCATCACCCTCGTGATGGTGCTGCAGGTGATGATCGGCATCTATGGCTTCTATGCCATCCGTACCTTCGAGAAGTACACCGTGCCGGCGACCGTGGCGATCATGGTGCTGATGAGCATCCTGGCCTGGAGCCAGGCCGGCGTCGTCAATTGGGGCCTCAAGACGTCGCTGGAGCCCGGCGCGCATCTGGCGATGCTGACGCTGCTGATGACCGCCGTCGGCGTCGGCTGGGGAATCTCGTGGGTGACCTGGGCCTCGGACTATTCGCGCTTCGTGCCGCGCACCATCTCCTCGAGACAGGTCTTCTGGTACAGCTACATCGGCATGTTCGTGCCCTCGGTGTGGCTCGCTGTCCTCGGCGCTACCATCGCGTCGGTAACGCTGGATGCCGATCCGGCCAAGATGGTCAGCGCGGTGTTCGGCGGCGTTGCCGCGCTGCTGGTGCTCTTGATGGTTCTGCATGGGCCGATCGCCAGCAACATCCTCAACGTCTATTCGGCGGCGCTGGCGGCGTTGAGCATGGGCCTCAAACTGTCGCGCACGGCGCTGGCGCTGATCGTCGGTGTCGCCGGCTATGCGGTGACGATCTACTTCATCTCTGCGCCGTCTTTCGCCAAGGCGTTCGACAACTGGCTGATCAGCCTGTTGATGTGGATGAGCCCCTATGCCGGCGTGATCCTCGCGGACTTCTTCGTGAAGCGGAAGGGCGTGATCGACGTCGCCGAACTCTACAAGTCTCCGCAGACGAGCGCCTATGGCGATATCAATTGGAGCGGAATGATCGCCTTCGGCGTCGGCTTGGTCGCCGCATGGCTGTTTCAGGACGGGCTGGTGCCGGCGCTGCAGGGACCGATCTCGATCAACCTGCTGGGCGGCGCCGATTTGAGCTGGCTGGCCGGGATTCTGGTGGCGGGCGGTGTTTATCTTGCGATGGACAAGTACGCTGCCACGGCGCCGGCGATCGCGAGCCCGGCGGAGTAAACACCTCCCGCACCACCTTTTTACGAAAACGACGTTCGGTCTCTAGCCCAGCCGCGACGCACGGTTACCTCTCCCCGCCGGGGAGAGGTAACCGAGGGTCGCGGCTAGAATTTGATGTGGGATGGCAAGCAAGCGAGCGCTAAGAACTCTGCTCGCTCAGCTTGCCTGTTCGGCGCTGATGCTGGCGAAGCGGTCGTCCAGCGCGTAGCCGGCGCCGCGCACGGTGCGGATCGGATCCTGCTCGCCGCGCGGGTTGAGGATCTTGCGCAGACGGCCGATATGCACGTCGACGGTGCGCTCGTCGATATAGATATCGCGGCCCCACACGCTGTCGAGCAGTTGCTCGCGGCTGAACACCCGGCCGGGATGTTCGAGGAAGAATTCGAGCAGGCGATATTCGGTCGGGCCGAGATCGATCGGCCGGCCGGAACGAACGACGCGGCGCTTGTCGCGGTCGAGCTCTATGTCGCCGAACGACAGCACGGTCGCCAGCCGCTCCGGCGCGGCACGGCGCAACAGGCCCTTCACGCGGGCCAGCAGCTCCGGCACCGAGAACGGCTTGACGATGTAATCGTCGGCGCCGGTGGCCAGGCCTCGGACGCGTTCGCTTTCCTCGCCGCGCGCCGTCAGCATGATGATCGGCAGCGACTTGGTCTCCGGACGCGCGCGCAGCCGGCGGCACAATTCGATGCCCGACAGGCCCGGCAGCATCCAGTCCAGCACCACCAGATCCGGCACCCGCTCTTTCAAGCGGGTGTCGGCGTCGTCGCCGCGGGCGACGGTCTCGACCTCGTAGCCTTCGGCGTCGAGGTTGTAGCGCAGCAGCGTGGTCAGCGCTTCTTCGTCTTCGACCACCAGAATGCGCGCGTTCATGGGCTTGTCTCTCTCGTTAAACCGGGGCGTTGGCGAAATTGGTCATATCGCCCTTCGGGCGCTTGTCCAGGATCGCTTCGCCCTCAATCATGTAGAATACGGTTTCGGCGATGTTGGTGGCATGATCGCCGATCCGCTCGATGTTTTTGGCGCAGAACATCAGATGGATGCAGAACGAGATGTTGCGCGGATCTTCCATCATGTAGGTCAGCAGTTCGCGGAACAGCGAGGTGCAGATCGCGTCGATCTCCTCGTCGCCCTTCCACACCGCCATCGCCGCCGGCAGATCATGCGCGGCGTAGGCATCGAGCACGGCCTTGACCTGCGAGCGCACCAGATCAGTCATGTGTTCGAGGCCGCGGATCAGCTTCAGCGGATGGAAGTCGCTGTCCAACGCATTGACGCGCTTGCCGATGTTCTTGGCGAGATCGCCGATCCGCTCCAGATCGGTGGCAACCCGCATCGCGCCAACGATCTCGCGCAGATCCACCGCCATCGGCTGACGCCGGGCAATGGTGAGCACGGCACGCTCTTCGATGACGCGCTGCAGTTGGTCGATTTCCTGGTCGGCGGCGGCCACCTTCATTCCCAGCGGAATGTCGCGACGCACCAAGGCGTCGACGGAATCGGTGATCTGCCGCTCCGCGAGACCACCCATTTCAGCGACCAGCCGGGTCAATTCCTGCAGGTCGCCGTCGAAGGCCTTGGTCGTGTGTTCGAAAGCCATATCAATCCCTCCCGCGTTCAACGCGTCAGCCGAACCGGCCGGTGATGTAATCCTGGGTACGGCGATCTGTCGGCGAGGTGAAGATCTTGTTGGTCGGGCCGAATTCGATCAACTCGCCGAGATACATGAAGGCGGTGCTGTCAGAAACGCGCGCCGCCTGCTGCATGTTGTGGGTGACGATGGCAATGGTGTAGTCGTTCTTCAACTCGTCGATCAATTCCTCGATCTTGGCGGTCGAGATCGGATCCAGCGCCGAGCACGGCTCGTCGAACAGGATCACCTCGGGCCTGACCGCAATGGTGCGCGCGATGCACAGGCGTTGCTGCTGGCCGCCCGACAGGCTGAGACCGGAGGCGTTCAGCTTGTCCTTGACCTCGTTCCACAGAGCGCCGCCGCGCAGCGCCTTCTCGACGCGGCCATCCATCTCCGACTTCGAGATCTTCTCGTAGAGACGCACGCCGAAGGCGATGTTTTCGTAGATGGTCATCGGGAACGGCGTCGGCTTCTGGAACACCATGCCGACGCGGGCGCGCAGCAGGTTGAGATCCAGCTTCGGATCGAGCACGTTCTGGCTGTCGAGCATAACCTGACCCTCGGCACGCTGGCCGGGATAGAGGTCGTACATGCGGTTGAAGATGCGCAGCAGCGTGGACTTGCCGCAGCCCGACGGGCCGATGAAGGCGGTGACGCGGTTGGCGACCAGCGTCAGGTTGATGTGCTTCAGCGCGTGATGGTCGCCGTAATAGAAATTCAGGTCGCGGACGCTGACCTTGGAGCGCTCCTCGCCCATCGCCACCTGCGGCGGCAGGGAAACCGAGGATACGCCGGAAGATACGGATAGTTCACTCATTTCGCTGTCCTCTCGGCGCCGAGAATGCGCGCGCCAATGTTAAGGGCAAGTACGGCCAGGGTTATGATCAGAGCGCCGCTCCAGGCCAGCTGCTTCCAGTACTCGTAGGGGCTTTGAACGAAATTGTTGATGGTCACCGGCAGGTTGGCCATGGTCCTGGTGAGATCCAGGCTGAAGAACTGGTTGCTCAGCGCGGTGAACAGCAAGGGCGCAGTTTCGCCGGCGACGCGGGCCGTCGCCAGCAGAACGCCGGTGATGAGGCCGGCGCGGGCGGCGCGGTAGGCGATCCGCTTGATCACCAGCGAACGCGGCAGGCCGAGCGCCGAGGCCGCTTCGCGCAGCGGATTGGGCACCAGGCCGAGCATGTCCTCGGTGGTCCGGACCACCACAGGGATCACGATCACGGCCAATGCCAATGAACCGGCGAAGGCCGAGAAACCGCCCATCGGCACCACCACCGCGCCATAGACGAAAAGGCCGATGATGATTGAGGGCGCCGACAGCAGGATGTCGTTGATGAAGCGGATCACATCGGTGAGCCGGTCGTTCTTGCCGTATTCGGCCAAATAGGTGCCGGCGAACAGGCCGAGCGGCGCGCCGATGCCGACGCCGATCGCCGTCATGATGATCGAGCCGACGATGGCGTTGAGCAGGCCACCTTCGGCGGAGCCCGGCGGCGGCGTGTTCTGCGTGAACAACTGCACGCTGAGGCCGGCGAGGCCGTTGCTGAACAGCGTGAACAGGATCAGCGCCAGCCAGGAGACGCCGAAGATGGCGGCGCCGAAGCACAGCGCACGGATCAGCATGTCGAAACGGCGGCGGGAAGCGTAAATCGGGTTCATGACATCACCTGAAGCATGATGGCCTTATCCGAAAACCGGTATCCACTTTTCGGGGCCATGCTAGTTACCCGCCTTCTTTTCGAGACGCATCAGCATCAGCCGCGCGCCCGACAGCACGAAGAATGTCAGCACGAACAGCAGCAGGCCGAGCAGGATCAATGCGGACTGGTGCAGGCCATCGCTTTCCGCGAACTCGCTGGCGATCGCTGCCGAGATAGTGGTGCCCGGCCCGAATAGCGACCCGGAAATCCGGAACGAGTTGCCGATGATGAAGGTCACCGCCATCGTCTCGCCGAGCGCGCGGCCGAGCGCCAGCATGATGCCGCCGATCACGCCTACCTTGGTGTAGGGGATGACGACATTGCGCACGACTTCCCAGGTGGTGCAGCCGACGCCATAGGCGGCTTCCTTCAGTACCGGCGGCACCGTCTTGAACACGTCGACCGAGATCGAGGTGATGAAGGGCAACACCATGATGGCGAGGATCAGCGCCGCGTTGAACAGGCTGAGATAAGAGGGCGGGCCGGCGAAGATGGTGCCGAGAACCGGCACGCCTTCAAAAGTGGCGATCATGAACGGCTGCACATGATCGGCCAGATACGGCCCGAGCACGAAGAAGCCCCACATGCCGTAGATGATCGAGGGAATGCCGGCGAGCAGTTCGATTGCCATGCCAATCGGCCGGCGCAGCCACTGCGGGCACAGCTCGGTGAGGAAAATCGCGATGCCGAGGCCGACCGGAATGGCGATCGCCATGGCGATCACCGAGGTCACCAACGTGCCGTAGATCGGGCCGAGCGCACCCAGCACCGGCGGATCGTTGGCCGGCGCCCAGCGCTGCGTCCACAGGAACGCCAAGCCGTATTCCTTCATCGCCGGCCAGGCGCCCGCGATCAGCGAGAGAATGATGCCGCCGAGAAGCAGCAGGACGGACATCGCGCACAGGCGCGTGATCCAGTAAAATGCCTGATCACCGAACTTGAAGGCGCTCAGCGCCTTCGCACGATCATACGGTCCGGCAGCTTCCATCGACGAGCTCTGTACGGCCATATCTGCCACGCCAGTCCCCTGTTTTTACTGTACTGGATGCACGGGCGCATCGTTGAGAAATTCGAGCTGCGCTGATGCCGCGCTGCGGTCGTCGTTATGGTGAGCCACCAGTCCCGCGGCCCCCCCTTGCGGGGGAGGGTGGCGCGAAGCGCCGGGAGAGGGCGAGCCGCAAGCGCCGTCGCCCGGCGCCCCCCTCTCCCTGCCCCTCCCCAAAGAGGGGGGAGGGTACACTACTGCCAGCTTGTGATCGCTCAGCTCTTGATGTCAGCCGACCAGGTCTTTTCGATCAGCTTGACGACCGGCTCCGGCATCGGAATGTAGTCGAGTTCCTCGGCCATCTTGTCGCCCTTCTCGAAGGCCCAGGTGAAGAACTTGATGGCTTCGGCGGAGGCTGCCTTGTCGGCTGGAACCTTGTGCATCAGGATGAAGGTTGCGGCGGTGATCGGCCAGGAGGCGTCGCCCGGCTGGTCGGTCAGGATCACGTAATAGCCGGGAGCCTTGGCCCAATCGGCGTTGGACGCGGCGGCCTGGAACGAGGCGACGGTCGGCTGCACGGTCTTGCCGGCCTTGTTGATCATGCCGGCATAGGTCAGCTTGTTCTGCTTGGCGTAAGCGTATTCGACGTAACCGATCGCGTTCTTGGTCTGGCTGATGTTGCCGGCAACGCCTTCGTTACCCTTGGCGCCGACGCCAACCGGCCATTCGACGGCGGTGCCCATGCCGACCTTGGTCTTCCAGTCCGGGCTCGCCTTGGCGAGATAATCGGTGAAGTTGAAGGTGGTGCCCGAACCGTCCGAACGGCGGACCACGGTGATGGCGGCCGAGGGCAGTTTCAGCTTGGGGTTCAGCTTGACGATCGCGGCGTCGTCCCACTTGGTGACCTTGCCGAGATAGATGTCGGCCAGCAGTTCGCCGGACAGAACCAGTTCGCCGGAAGCGATGCCTTCAAGGTTCACGACGGGAACGATCGCGCCCATCACCATCGGCCACTGCACGAGTCCGTCTTTTTCGAGCTGCTCAGCCTTGAGCGGCGCGTCGGTGGCGCCGAAGGTCACGGTCTTGGCCTGGATCTGCTTGATGCCTGCGCCGGAGCCGATCGACTGGTAATTCAGGCCATTGCCGGTCTCTTTCTTGTAGGCGTCAGCCCACTTCGAATAGACCGGGAAGGGGAAGGTCGCGCCCGCACCGGTGATGTCGGCAGCGAATGCCGAGGTCGAAGCGGCCATCAGGCCGACTGCGACGATTGCCTTGAGGAATTTCATGGGTGATCTCCGTTGGGTCAAGGGCGCCCGTCCCGGAGCCCTGTGCCGCCTCTTTACGAGCCTGCTGTGGAGCTAATATTGCAATTGGATGACGTTCATGTGACACGGCATTTCATCAATGATTTCAATGATAAAACCCGTTTCCCCGGAGCTGTGCGAGCGATATTTGGCCGGTTATGGAAGGTTCGATCGTAGACGGGGGTACCAGACGATACCGCGGACTTAGCGCCGCATTAACGAATTGCTAACGCTGGTCTCCGATGAATAGATGCGCGGTTTTCGCGCTGCAATCGAGGCAGGCCCATGTTTGAGCACTTCCCGAGGTTTCGTGCCCAGCACTATCTCCGCGGCATGATCGGCGAGCGCGAATTCAAGGCGCGTTCGGCTTCCCGTGACGCCGAGACCGACAGCGGGCGCGTCCACGCGATCCTGCTGGCGATCGAGCAGGCCTTGACGGGTGCCGAAAAGGAACATGCCGGCCTCACCCGCCGGGTCGATGACGTGCTGTCGCGCGCCGCCGTAACCTTTGGCAACGGCAATGATGAGTATCTGACGCGCGAACCGCTCGACAGCGATCATCTCGATCTGTTGGAGAAGGAGATTTCCAACGGTCAGCGCCGGCTGCGCGAACTCGTCGAGGGCATCGCCAACTACAAATCCATGAGAACCGTGCTGCTGTCACGCTTCGCCGAGCACGAACCGCAACGTTCGGGGACGGCCCCCACTTCTATTTAGGTCGTACGCTTTGATCGGTGGTGGAATTGCCGGGGGGCGGAAGTACCGGGGTCGTACCGGCGTCCGGCGCAGGCACGCGCATTTCTGTATCGATCCCACCGGGCGGACACAACACGCCATCGGATCTGGCCAACCTGTCGCTCAAAGGCTCGGAATTCCGGCCGGATGGCGCGCGCTCAGGTGACAACGTCCCCTGCTGCGGATCGGTCTGCGTCGGCGTGCAATTCGTCGCCTGCGGGAACGCGATGCCCGTGCCGGCGAGTGAAAGACTGACGATCAACAGCGTTGACGTGAACTTCATCGGGGTCAACGGCGCGACCGCCTGCATGTTCCGATCGGCACATCAGGTTTTGCGGTACCGGATCAGCGAAAAATGGCCCATCGGGGGCATCGGACGGCGTTCGGCCAGGGTGATGCCTCCATGTCCGGCAGCCCAGTCCACCAGCCGCCCCCACGGAAACTCGGGACGCCAGCCGAGCCGGCGCGCCAATGGCGCAAAGGCCAACTCGAACAATTTTCGCGGGCCGCTTTCAGCACCGATATGGTTCACAAGGATCAGCTCGCCGCCAGGCTTCAGAACGCGAATGAAATCGTCCAGCGTCGCTTCGGGATCGGGCACGGCGGTGATGACGTACTGCGCCACCACGGCGTCAAAGTAGTCATCCGCAAAAGCGAGGTTCTTGGCGTCCATCACCGCCAGCGTCTCGACGTTGGTCAGGTTCAGCGCCTTCACGCGCTGATGCGCCTTGCGCAGCATCGGCTCGGATATATCGACGCCGCAGATCCGGGTGGTGCGGGAATAATCGATCAGCGACAGCCCGGTGCCGACGCCGACGTCGAGAATACGGCCGCCGATCCGGTCGGCCTCGATGATCGTGGCCTGGCGGCCGGACTCGAATACCTTGCCGAACACGATGTCGTAGATCGGTGCCCACAGCCCGTAAGCCTTCGCGACCCCCGCGCGGTCGATATCGCCAGCCATTTCCTGCCCTGATCTCTTAGATACGCAACGCTGCGACCAGCGGCTGCTGAACGTTAACATCCCTGGCCGGACGACCAACAACGCTGTTTGCCGCCGCGCTTTTGATGAAGCCGCCGCCTAGCACGCGGGCCTGGCCACTGGCGGCATCATAGAACACGCAGGCCTGGCCGGGCGACACACCCTCCTCGCCGCCGACCAGTTCGATCTCGTAACCGCCACTCACCGCGCGCAGCCACGCCGGCTGCGGACCGCGGGTCGAGCGCACCTTGACGAACAGTTCGAGCCCGTCGCCGACCGCCGCATCCAAAGTGCCGCCGCCGATCCAGTTGATGTCACGCAGCGCGATGCGGTGCATGCGCAAGGCCTCGCGCGGACCGACGATGACGCGCCGGGAGGCGGCGTCGAGCTTGATGACATAGAGCGGCGCACTCGCCGCAATGCCGAGGCCGCGGCGCTGACCGACGGTGAAGTGCACGATGCCCTCATGACGGCCGATCACGCGGCCATCGAGATCGACGATGTCGCCGGGCTCCAGCGCGTTCGGCTTCATGCGCTCGATCACGTCGGTGTAACGGCCGGACGGCACGAAGCAGATGTCCTGGCTGTCCTGCTTGTCGGCAACCGACAGGCCGAACTGCCGCGCCAGTTCGCGGGTCTGCGGCTTGGTCATGTCGCCGAGCGGAAAGCGCAGATAGTCGAGCTGTTCCTGCGTGGTGGCGAACAGGAAGTAGCTCTGGTCGCGATCGGCATCCGCAGCGCAAACCAGCGCGCGCGAGCCATCGTCCAGACGGCGCGAGGCGACGTAATGGCCCGTGGCCAAGGCCTGCGCGCCGAGTTCGCGCGCGGTGGCCAGCAGGTCGCGAAACTTGACGGAGCGGTTGCATTCGATGCACGGCACCGGCGTTTCGCCGATGGCGTAGCTGGCGGCGAAATTGTCGATCACCGACTCGCGGAACTTACTCTCGTAATCCAGCACGTAATGCGGAATGCCGAGGCGTTCGGCGACGTCACGGGCGTCGTGGATATCGCGACCGGCACAGCAGGCGCCCTTGCGGTGGGTGGCGGCGCCATGGTCGTAGAGCTGCAGCGTGATGCCGACGACATCATAGCCCTGCGACTTCAGCAGCGCGGCCGTCACCGAGGAATCGACGCCACCGGACATGGCGACCACGACCCTGGTGTCCTGCGGATGGCCTTCGAGATCCAGACTGTTGCGCATGGGTTCGGTCATCGATGCGACCGGGCTGGCTGCGAGCCGCCGCGATCAGGAAAAGGGGAACGGATCGAGGAACGCGAGCGTGTTCCGGCGATGGCTGGGATGCTGCACTTTAATATAGGCCGACTTCCGCTCAGGCAATCACGCTGGCGGCCCCGCAACGGCAATTCTTGCCGACAGGCAGAAACAAAGTAGCGGAAACGCTCGCTAGCTCTTGGCACCGTTCCTATAACATATTGAAATGTATAGATTTATTTTTTCTGGACCGCGTGGCCCGGTCTTTGCTCAAGGAACACTGGAACTCATCTCGAAAGGCCGGCCGTGGTTAGCGTGACGTCAGATATCGCCTCAAACGTATCGTTTGCGCCTGCGCGATCGAAGTCGGTCCGCGACGACAAGCCGGTCGACGCCGGCAGCTTCAGCGCGATGGTCAACAACAATACCGCTAACAGCGCCAAAGACCGGCCGGATTCCACCCTGCCCGAGGCACCGTCGCCGTCTCGCGACGACCAGCGGCCGGCCAAGGCCGACGACCGCGCGCAGCGCAGGGACTCCCGCGCCGATGCTGCCGCCGCATCGGACGCCCGCAATCAGGACGCCCAGACCAAGGCCGCCAGCGACCGCGCCGACGCCACCGACAACAGCAAGGCCAATAGGCCGGTCCGCAGCGACAGCAAGCCGGACAACGGCAAACTCGAAAAGGATGCGGCCAAGGATACGAAAGACGCCCAGGACGGCAAGGACACGAAGGACGCCGCCCCGACGGACGCCGCCGCGGTTCCTGCCGAATCGGACAAAGCCGTGCCGGTGGCCGCGGTTGCCGTCGTCATGCCTGTGGTTACCGCCTCTGTAGACACTGCCTCGGCACCGGTCGACGCCTCAACCGGCGCAACCGCGCCGCTGGCGATTGCCGCCGCGGTGCTGAAGGCCCAGGCCGCCGCCGCGGAAGCCACGGCTACGACCGGCACCGAAGCTGCCGCAGAGACCGCGACGCCGCCAACCACCGATCCGGATTTTGCCGCCCTGATCGCCGCCGCCACGCCAGCCGCGGCCAAGACCGCCAGCAAGGAAGCCAAGCCGACGACCGAGAGCGACGCCAAGTCCGAAACGACGGGGACCGCGACGGGGATCGCGCCGCAGCCGACGCAGGCCACCGCATCGACTACGAAGGACGTCAAGAACGGTACCGGCGACGTTTCCGCCGATGGCGTCAAGCCGGACTCCGGCAATGCCGCGGCAAAGCACGCCGCGCATGCCGCGCATGAGCGCGCTACGCCAGATACCGTGCAGCCTGCATCGACCGATGCGCCCCAGCCGACCAACATGACGACGCAGCCGCCGCTGCCGACTACGGCCCCCATCGTCGCCACGGCGCCGCAGTTCACGGCCACGCTCGCCGCCAATACGCCGGTGCCGCTGAGCGGCGTCGCCGTCGAAATCGCGCAGTCGGCACAATCCGGCAAGAGCCGCTTCGACATCCGTCTCGACCCGGCCGAACTCGGCCGCATCGATGTCCGCCTCGACGTCGACCGCGACGGCAACGTCACCTCGCATCTGACGGTGGAGAAGCCGGAGACGCTGGCGATGCTGCGTCAGGACGCGCCGCAGCTGCAGCGCGCGCTGGAGCAGGCCGGCATGAAGACCAGCGACGGCGGGCTGCAGTTCAGCCTGCGCGACCAGTCGCAGGGACAGCAGCAGAACAACGGCGACAATTCCGGGCGTCAGTCACAGCGTCTGATCATCAGCGAAGACGACTCCATCCCGGCGGTTTCCGTCGGGCACAACTACGGCCGCATGCTGGGATCCAGCCGCGGCATCGATATCAGTATCTGAGGAGAGAGCCATGGCCGTTGATTCAATATCCAAGCCGGCGCCGGTCGTATCTGGAACAGTCGCCAGTACGTCGACGTCGACCGATACCAGTGCAACGACGACGACGGGCATTGCGGATAATTTCCAGACCTTCCTGAAGCTGCTGACGACGCAGCTGCAAAATCAGAACCCGCTCGATCCGCTGGACACGAACCAGTTCACCCAGCAGCTCGTGCAGTTCGCCGGCGTCGAGCAGCAGCTCAAGTCGAACGACCAGTTGAAGGCGCTGGTCGCAATGCAGAAGAGTGCCGCGGCCACCGAAGCGCTGGTCTATGTCGGCAAGACCGTCGCCGTCGATGGCGCCACCGCCAAGTTCGACACCTCGGCGACATGGAATTTGAACGCCGCCACAGACACGACGACCTCGACGATCAACATCACCAACTCGGCCGGCGCCACGGTCTACAACGGCACTTTCGCGCTGAAGAAGGGCGACTCCAGTTTCGTCTGGGACGGCAAGGGCAATGACGGTACGCAATACCCGGCGGGCTCCTACACGATCAGCGCAACCGGGAAGGATTCGAACGGCCAGACCGTGGCGATCTCGACCGAGGTGCAAGGCGTGGTCGACTCCGTCGATCTGACCGCCAGCCCGGCGCTGTTGTCGATCCAGGGCAACAATTACACGACCGACAAGATCAAGCGCGTGGTGCGCACCGTCGAGAACACGACCCCGGTGACGACGCCCGCGAGCTGATCAGGCTTGAATGACTTCCAGCTCCGCCCGGATCGTCGATCCGGGCGGAGCTCTTTCCGGCCCAAAGCGTCGCCTTCCCGACCCGCTCCAGATCGATTCACATTGAAGTTACAGGCTTAGGCAAATTTTAAGTCGCCGGGCGTAGGTTCTCATAGTGAGTTCAGTGGTTGAGAGTTTGTGAGTACGCCATGACAGAACCCCATCGCCCGAGGGTCAAATACGTCATCGGGCCTGACGGCAGTCCGTTAACAATTGCGGATCTGCCTGCACCCGGGACGAAACGGTGGGTCATCCGCCGCAAGGCCGAAGTGGTTGCCGCCGTCCGCGGGGGCCTGCTT
Source organism: Tardiphaga sp. vice154 (assembly GCF_007018645.1). Taxonomy (NCBI): domain Bacteria; kingdom Pseudomonadati; phylum Pseudomonadota; class Alphaproteobacteria; order Hyphomicrobiales; family Nitrobacteraceae; genus Tardiphaga; species Tardiphaga sp. vice154. The sequence continues at coordinate 1,211,658 of NZ_CP041399.1, read as the reverse complement.
TCCCTCGAGGAAGCCTGCAGCCGCTACACGCTGACAGTCGACGAATTCCTTTCGTGGCAATTCTCGATCGACCAGCACGGTCTCGCGGGCCTGCGGACGACCCGCATCCAGCAATACCGCCAATAAGCGAATCTTCCCGATATTTCCAATTTGACGAAAACCGGCTCCCTCACGGGAAGCCGGTTTTTGCCATTTCGTGCGGTATTTCCGACCTGTTAACCCGCGTTAACCATATCGAAACCATACCGTAGGCAAAATCTGCCCAGTCGGTCCCTCGGGCCGCGGTTCAGGGGCTGGTTCGTGCAGGGTCTGCTAAGTTTCCTCAAGGGGTTGGGCGCCGCGCGCCTGATGGCGATGGTTGCGGTAACGGCCGCGCTGATCGGCTTTTTTGCGTTTGTTATCATGCGGGTAACGATGCCGCAGATGACCACCCTATTCACCGACCTCAGCGTCGAGGACTCCTCGGCAATCATGAAAGACCTGGAGCGCCAGGCGATTCCCTACGAGCTCAAGAACGACGGCGCCGCCATCATGGTGCCGAAGGACAAGGTCACCAAGCTGCGCATGAAGCTGGCCGAAGGCGGCCTGCCCAAGGGCGGCGGCGTCGGCTACGAGATCTTCGACAAGTCGGACGCCCTCGGCACCACGTCTTTCGTCCAGAACATCAATCATTTGCGTGCCCTGGAAGGCGAATTGTCGCGCACCATCCGCGCCATCGACCGCGTCCAGGCTGCCCGCGTCCACCTCGTGCTGCCGGAGCGGCCGCTGTTTTCCCGCGAGACCCCGGAGCCATCGGCCTCGATTGTGGTTCGCGTCCGCGGCCAGCTCGATCCGCAGCAGGTCCGCGCCATCCGTCACGTCGTCGCCTCCGCCGTCAACGGATTGAAGCCGAACCGGGTGTCGATCGTCGACGAGGCCGGCATGTTGCTCGCCGACGGCGCCGAAGGCGATCCGGCCAATGGCGGCAATGGCGACGAACGCCGGATCGGCTTCGAGAAGCGGATGCGCAACCAGGTCGAGGCGATCGTCTCCTCGGTGGTCGGCTCCGGCCGTGCCCGCGTCCAGCTCACCGCCGACTTCGACTACAACAAGGTCACCCAGACCTCGGACAAGTTCGACCCCGAAGGCCGCGTGCTGCGCTCCAGCCAGACCCGCGAAGAATCCGCGGCCACCGCCGCCGCTGACGGTCAGGTCACTGTCGCCAACGAGCTGCCGGGTGCCCAGGGCCAGGGCGGCGCGACGGCGCGGGACCAGAGCAAGAAGTCGGAAGAAACCAACAATTACGAGATTTCCCGCACCACCAAGACCGAAGTCACCGAGGCCGGCCGCGTCAACCGGATCTCGGTCGCGGTGCTGGTCGACGGCGCCTACACCAAAGGCGAAAAGGGCGATCTGATCTATCAGGAGCGCAGCAAGGAAGAGCTCGACCGCATCGGCCAGCTGGTCCGCTCGGCGATCGGCTTCGACCAGAAGCGCGGCGACCAGGTCGAGATCGTCAATCTGAAATTCGCCGAGGCCCCGACGGTGGTGCCGAACGCGGAGCCGACCGGCCTGCTCGGCGCGCTGCAATTCACCAAGGACGATGTGATGTACGTCATCGAGCTGGCCGTGATGATGCTGCTCGGCCTGGTGGTGATGTTCATGGTGATCCGCCCGCTGGTCCGCCGCATCCTCGCCAGCGACCCGGTCGCCGCGCTGACCGGCCCCGGCGGCGCGCATGCCGCGCTGACCGACGGCACCGCAGTCGGCGCCGACGGCCAGGCGCTGATCCCCGCCGGTGGCGCCAGCGCGATCGACATCGCCACCGTGCAGGGCCAAGTCTACGCCCAATCCGTTCACCGCGTCGGCGAACTCGCCGACCGCAATCCCAACGAAACCGTAGCCATTGTCCGTCAATGGCTCACCGAACCGGCGTAATCTGAAATGGCCGTCCCCGCGACCCAGACCGACAATACCAGCGACATCTCCAGCGTCATCGCATCGCTGGCGCAGCGCCAGGGTGGCCGCCCCGCCACCAAGCCGCTGAGCGGCCCCAAGCGCGCGGCGATCCTGATGCTGGCGCTCGGCGAACAATATGGCGGCAAGATCTGGGCATTGCTCGATGACGATGAGGTACGCCAGCTGTCCGGCGTGATGTCGACGCTCGGCACGGTCGAGCCGGAAACGGTCGAAGACCTGATGCTGGAATTCGTTTCGCGAATGTCGGCGTCGGGTGCCCTGATGGGCACCTTCGACGCGACCGAACGGCTGCTGACCCAGTACCTGCCCTCCGAGCGCGTCAACGGCATCATGGAAGAAATCCGCGGCCCCGCCGGCCGCAACATGTGGGAGAAGCTCTCCAACGTGCAGGAAGAAGTGCTCGCCAATTACCTCAAGAACGAATACCCGCAGACCATCGCCGTGGTGCTGTCGAAGCTGAAGCCGGAGCATGCTGCGCGGGTGCTGGCGATCCTGCCCGAAGACCTGGCGCTCGACGTCGTCGGCCGGATGCTGAAGATGGAGACGGTGCAGAAGGAGATCATCGAGCGTGTCGAGTCGACGCTGCGCACCGAGTTCATGTCGAATCTGTCGCAGACCCGCCGCCGCGATGCCCATGAGGTGATGGCAGAAATCTTCAACAATTTCGATCGCCAGACCGAGACCCGTTTCATCACCTCGCTGGAAGAAGACAACCGCGAAGCCGCCGAGCGCATCAAGGCGCTGATGTTCACCTTCGACGACCTCGTCAAGCTCGACGCCGGCTCGGCGCAGACCCTGATGCGCAACATCGACAAGGACAAGCTCGGCATCGCGCTGAAGAGCGCCAACGAGGATGTCCGCAGCTTCTTCATGGGCAACATGTCGTCGCGCGCCGCCAAGATGTTGCTCGACGACATGGCCGCGCTCGGGCCGGTGCGCTTGCGCGACGTCGACGAGGCGCAGGCGCTGCTCGTCAACCTCGCCAAGGACCTCGCTGCCAAGGGCGAGATCGTCCTGACCAAGAACCGTGCCGACGACGAACTGGTGTATTGATGGCAGCTCCGGCAAAATTCCTGTTCGACGTCGATTTCGCCGCGCCCGACAAGGCGCGCGCGCCCGTGGCCACGCCCGCGGAGATCGCGGAGCAGATCGCCAACGCCGAAGCCCACGCCTACCGCGCCGGTTTCGACGCCGCGCAGCGCGAAGCCAAGGCCGCGAGCGACCGCCGCGCCGCGCTGGCGCTTGAGGAAATCGGCGTCGCCATCTCCTCGATCTCGATGCGGTTTTCGGCGATCGAGATGCGGATGGAAACAGAGGCCGTCGAGGTTGCGGTCTCGGTAGCGCGCAAACTGTGCAGCGAGCTGATCGCCACCGAGCCGCTCACTGAGATGATGGCGCTGGTGCACGATTGCTTCAAGCATCTGGTGGCGACGCCGCACATCGTCGTTCGCATCAACGACCAGCTCTATGACGAAGCCCGCGAGCGGATCGAGAAACTGGCCAAGCAGAGCGGTTTCCAGGGCAAGCTGGTGATCCTCGCCGAGCCGGAAATCGAGAGCGGCGACTGCAAAATCGAATGGGCGGACGGCGGCGTGCTGCTGGAACGCGCGGCCATCGAGACCAAGATCAACGAACTCGTGGGGCGCTATATGGCGGCCCGCAACCAGGCACGGCCATGAGGACGAAACGATGAGCAATGACACCCACATGCCGCTTCCCGACCTCAATGCGGCCGAACCGATCGCGATGGGCGACGTCGGCTACAGCGAGGACGAACAGGTCACGCGGATCGCCGCCGACCTCGAAGCGGTATTCGACGTGCCGGTGCAGGTCTCGGCCGTGCTCGGACGTTCCAAGATGGATGTCGGCGAACTTCTCAAGCTCGGACCTGGCACCGTGCTGGAGCTCGACCGCAAGGTCGGCGAGGCCATCGACATCTACGTCAACAACCGGCTGGTTGCGCGCGGCGAAGTGGTGCTTGTCGAAGACAAGCTCGGCGTCACCATGACGGAAATCATCAAGGCAGAACGCTCGTAACGCGAACGACGCAGCGCCCGGACGGGCGCGACCAAGAGATCACAGGAGACCACCATGCGGCTTCTCATCGTCGGCACCCTCAAGGGCCAGCTCACCACCGCCACCAAGATCGCGATGGACAACGGCGCCTCCGTCGTCCACGCCGAGGATCTCGATCAGGCGATGCGGGTCCTGCGCGGCGGCAAGGGCGCCGACCTGCTGCTGGTCGACGTCGCGCTCGACATCCGCGATCTCGTGATGCGGCTTGAAGCCGAGCACATCCACGTGCCGATCGTCGCCTGCGGCATCACCAATGACGCCCGGGCCGCGGTCGCAGCCATCCATGCCGGCGCCAAGGAATACATCCCGCTGCCGCCGGATCCCGAGCTGATCGCCGCCGTGCTGGCGGCGGTCGCCAACGATTCCCGCGACCTGATCTACCGCGACGAGGCGATGGCCAAGGTGGTCAGACTGGCGCAGCAGATCGCCGGCTCCGACGCCTCGGTGATGATCACCGGCGAGTCCGGCACCGGCAAGGAAGTGCTGGCACGCCACGTCCATGCGCGCTCGCACCGCGCCAAGAAGCCGTTCATCAGCATCAACTGCGCGGCGATCCCCGAGCATCTCCTGGAATCCGAACTGTTCGGCCACGAGAAGGGCGCCTTCACCGGCGCCATCGCGCGCCGCATCGGCAAGTTCGAGGAAGCCACCGGCGGCACGCTGCTGCTCGACGAAATCTCCGAGATGGACGTGCGCCTGCAGTCGAAACTGCTGCGCGCGATCCAGGAACGCGTGATCGACCGCGTCGGCGGCACCCGCCCGGTGCCGATCGACATCCGCATCATCGCGACCTCGAACCGCAACCTGTCGGACGCGGTGCGCGAAGGAACCTTCCGCGAGGATCTCTTGTTCCGGCTCAACGTCGTCAATCTCAAGATCCCTCCCTTGCGCGAACGCCCGCTCGACATTCTCGAACTGGCGCAGCACTTCGCCAAGAAATACGCCGACGCCAACGGCGTGCCGGTGCGGCCGATTTCCGCCGAGGCGCGGCGCGTGCTCACCGTCAATCGCTGGCAGGGCAACGTCCGCGAGCTGGAAAACACCATTCACCGCTCGGTGCTCATGGCCAATGGGGACGAGATCGGCGCCGATGCGATCCTGACACCGGACGGCGACCGCCTCGACCTCGCCAAGACGGCGCCGGCGGTGGCGCATGCCACCTTCGCCGCCGAGCAGGTGACGCGGGCGCTGGTCGGCCGCACGGTCGCCGATGTCGAACGCGACCTGATCCTGGAGACGCTGAAGCACTGCCTCGGCAACCGCACGCACGCGGCGAACATCCTCGGCATCTCGATCCGCACGCTACGCAACAAGCTGAATGAATACGCCGACGGCGGCCTGCCGATCACGCCGGCCGGTTCGGGCGACTATCGCGCGATGGTGGCGACGGGTTAACGGAAATCGAAGGCCTCTCAGCCGTCATTGCGAGGAGCGAAGCGACGCGGCAATCCCGAAGGCCACCAAATCGGCAAGAACTGTATTGCTTCGTCGCAAGGGCTCCTCGCAATGACGAGGAGAGGTCGGAGTCCTCACGAATACTTCGGCGCGTCCGGCTTGCGGAAGATCTGGATCGGCTCGCCGGGCACCAATTGCGGCCGGGTGAACATCACATAGGCATATAGCGCGAGGTAGCCGATCGCGATGGCTCCGACCACGTAGATCACAATGGTCCCCGCGCGCTTCAATCTGCTACCCACCGGGATCTCCTGTCCGCGACCGGCGTTTTCGCCGGTGCCTGCGCGCTCTTACCTGCGCCATAAGGCGATTTTGGGCAACCGTCCCCGCCGGGGCGCGCTTGCACCAATCGCGCGAATGGTTAGCTTGCCCCTGTGAGTCGCGGCCGCATCGGGCGGGCCGGGCTTTTCCCGAGACGCCATGCCGACCTTTACCCCGCATCAGGATGCCGCGCTGAAAGCCGTCGATGACTGGCTCAAGGCCAAGCCCGGCAAGAACGGCACGCCGCCGGTGTTCCGGCTGTTCGGCTATGCCGGCACCGGCAAGACCACGCTGGCGCGGCACATCGCCGACAATGTCGACGGCGAGGTAAAATACGCCGCCTTCACCGGCAAGGCCGCGCTGGTGATGCGCAACAAAGGCTGCGACGGCGCCTCGACCATCCATTCGCTGATCTACCGCGCCCGGGAATCCGGCGAGGAGCAGCCGAATTTCGAACTGTGGGACGACGCGCCAGCCTCCAAGGCCAAGCTGATCGTGATCGACGAATGCTCGATGGTCGACGCCGATCTCGGCCGCGACTTGATGTCGTTCGACTGCCCGCTCTTGGTGCTCGGCGATCCCGCGCAGTTGCCGCCGATCCAGGGCGGCGGTTTCTTCACCGACTGCGAACCCGACATCATGCTGACCGAGGTGCATCGCCAGGCCGAGCACGATCCGATCGTGCGGATGTCGATGGACGTGCGCCTCGGCCGCGAGCTCGATATCGGCCGCTACGGCGACAGCGAAGTCGTCTCGCGCAAGGAGCTCGATCCCGAGCGCGTGATGGCCGCCGACCAGGTGCTGGTCGGCCGCAACAACACGAGGCGGTCGTACAATATGCGGGTCCGGCAGAAGCTCGGCATCGAGGACCCGCTCCCGGTCGCCAATGACAAGCTGGTCTGCCTGCGCAACAACCGCAAGAAGGTGCTGTTCAACGGCGGACTGTGGCGCGTCAAGGCGCGCGCGGCGTCAAAATCGGCGATTATCACCATGCGGCTGGCGCCCGACGAGGATTTCGGCGGCAAGGTGACGAAAGTCTCGGTGCGCGCCGACTGTTTCAGCGGCGGCGTCGAGGCACTCACCTGGGACCAGCGCAAGCCCTATGACGAGTTCGACTACGGCTACGTACTGACCGTGCACAAGAGCCAGGGCTCGCAGTGGGACGACGTGGTGCTGTTCGACGAAAGCTTCGCCTTCCAGGAAAGCCGGGCGCGCTGGCTCTATACCGGCATCACGCGGGCGGCCAAGCGCCTCAGCATCGTGGTGTGACATCGAATCTGTCGAAGATATATCCGGACGCTAATTGGAACGTTGCAGCGCGGCATCCGTTGACCCTGATCGAACATCAGGAGAGTTCATGTCCAAATTAAAGACTTTGACATCCGTTGCGCTGATCGGCGCCACTGCGCTGTCTTTTTCGGTCCCGGCGATCTCGGCGCCCATCATGGTGCAGCCACGGCTAATTCAGTCCAGCGCCTCGCTGCCGACTGAAAACGTGCAGTATTACCGTGGCGGCGGCTATGGCCGTGGCTACGGTTACGGCGGCGGTTATCGTGGACGCGGTTATGGTTATGGTCACCGCGGCGGCGGCAACGGCGCGCTGATCGGCGGCCTCGCGGCCGGCGCGATCATCGGCGGCGCAATTGCAGCCGGCGCGGCCCAGCAGAATGCGCAGTCCCAGCAGAATGCCAATTACTGCGCGCAGCGTTACCGATCGTATGACCCGCAGTCGGGCACCTACCTTAACAATGACGGCAATCGTTACCCCTGCCCGTAGTACAAGGCGCAGACGAAACAAGCCGCGGGACGCAAGTCCCGCGGCTTTTGCGTGGGGGGTTAACAACACTCACGAAGTCGTGTCCGCTGGCCTGTAACGCTTCGCGTCGGGCTGCGTACCTTGGAGTATCGGACCAGTCGCGCCGATTGCGAACCACGCGCCACGGTCTAGAATGCCGCTCATCCGGCTCTCACCCAAGAGGACATGCCATGCGCTCCACCCTCAGCCGCTTCACGCTTTGCGCCGCCGCGATCGGCGCGCTGGCTATTTCCGCCGTCTATGTCGCGCCCTCCTTCGCCGCCGAGGAGGCCGTCATCATTCCGGCGCCGGCTATGGACGCCAAGGCGACCACCGGCCTGCAGACCGCGGTGATCGCGGGCGGCTGTTTCTGGGGGGTGCAGGGCGTGTTCCAGCACACCAAGGGCGTCGTCAATGCGGTGTCCGGCTATTCTGGCGGCGCCAAGTCGACCGCGAATTACAGCGCGATCGGCTCTGGCACGACCGGCCATGCGGAAGCCGTCGAGATCAAATACGACCCGCAGAAGATCAGTTACGGCAAGATCCTGCAGATCTACTTCTCCGTGGTGCACGACCCGACGCAGTTGAACCGTCAGGGACCGGACAGCGGCACGCAGTATCGCTCGGAAATATTCACCACCACCGCCGAGCAGAAGCAGGTCGCGGACGCCTATATCACGCAGCTCAATGCCGCAAAGGTCTGGAATAAGCCGATCGTCACCAAGGTGAATGCGTTGCAGGCGTTCTATCCCGCCGAGGCCTATCACCAGGACTACCTGACGCTGCACCCCAATCAGCCCTATATAGCGATCAACGATATTCCCAAGGTCGAGAACCTGAAGAAGATCTTCGCCGAGCACTACAGCGAGAAGCCGACCCTGGTGAGCAGCGTAAAGGTCACGAACTGACCGAGCTCATCCAGTACGGCGCGTGAGGGAGAAACCATGAGCGATACGAAAACGGCCACGGGTAAGATCGAAAAGTCAGAGGCCGAATGGCGCAGCGAACTGACTCCGATGCAATATGCCGTGCTGCGCGAGAAGGCGACCGAACGGCCAGGCACCGGCGAATACGAGCATAGTCACACGCCCGGCACGTTCGTTTGCGCCGGCTGCGGCCAAACGCTGTTCGAGTCCGACGCCAAGTTCGACTCCGGCTGCGGCTGGCCGAGCTTCACGCAGCCGGCCCAGGACGGTTTTGTCGATGAGGTGCGCGACGTCAGTCACGGCATGGTGCGAACCGAGGTGCTGTGCTCGAAATGCAATGGCCACCTCGGCCACGTCTTTCCCGACGGGCCTGGACCGACCGGATTGCGCTATTGCATCAACTCGGCGGCCTTGAAACTACAAGCGAAGTAATTAGCTGGTTCCTACCGAGCTTGTTAACCGCCCTGTGTGACCAAGCCTGTATCAGGGCAGTCGCCGGGGCGTTTTGGCCTCCCGATGAGGGGCTGCCTCAATTAACGACATGCCTCATCCGCATGCATACCGTCCAAAGCACTGAAGGCTACCGTTATGTCGACCCATTCCAACCGCTGGCTGCTGGGCATTGGCCTAGCCGGCCTGCTGCTTGAGACCATCGTCTCCCACCCGGCGCTGGCCACCGACAAGGTGTCACTGTTCAAGGTGATCTCCGCCCGCGACGAGATCGTGATCGGCATGACCGACGATCAAATGTCGAAGCTGGACGCGCGCAATGCCGGCGGCGTGGCCAAGCGGCTGGTATCCGAGGGCACCATGACCGTCTGGCAATATGCGGTGCGCAAGGCCGAAGCCGGTGCGCTGGAGCAGGCGCCGTTGCGCCAGGTCGGGCTGCTGTCCAATGACGCGCTGCGCGTCGAGCCCTTCACCACGCCCTTGAAGATCGTGCCGATCCCGGATTCCAGCGGCCAATAGCCGACAAATCGCGCCGCACGCCGGCGAGGAACCCCGCATCTTCCGCCAGGTACCTGCAAAAACACGATTTATGAACGCTTGGCGGAGCTGGCGCAGCCATTCATCATGCTGCATCGGTGCTGTCGCAATCGGGCAAAACGTGCTTATATCAGGGTCTGTCCAGAAATGATGTTCCGCGGGCCGCCAGCCGGCTGCTGTCGCGAAGGAAGCGTCGTTTCGTTGCGTACAATCATTTGAGGTCCCGGACCATGGCAGCTTTCAGCTACAACACCGCCGCAGAATTGTTCCCCGCCGCGATCCGCAAGAAGAAGCGGGCCGGCTTCGCCTATCGCCGTTTCGACACCGCTGCCGCCGCGGTGCAGTTCGCGATCGAACAACTGCCGGCGGATTCGCTTAACGGCGCCTATTTGCAGGTCGACGAGGCCCGCTTCGACCAGTCCGGCATTCGCACCTTGTATGAGAGCGAAGACTTCCCGCTGGAGCGCCGGGCGCCGGAGCCGGCCGCGGAGGCCGCCACCGACGACGCGGACGCTGCCTAAGCTAAAGCCTCGGCTGCTTGTCCAGCCATTTGCGCAGCATCCGCATGTTGCGGACGTTGGCGCGAAACATGACGTCGAAGGCATCGCCGACAAACGGCACGATGCCGACGACGCCGTCCAGCGCCACATTGCCGAGCATCCGCGACGTGATGTGCCAGGGCGCGCCGAGCGCGCGGGCCTCGCGCACCAGCCACAGCGAAATCGCGGTCGTGATGATGTCGCCGACCACCGGCACCAGGCCGATCAGCCCGTCGATGCCGTAGCGGATGTTGGTGCCCGGCACCACGAAAGCGACATCCAGCAATTTCGCCAGCGCCTCCAGCCGCGCCACGCGCTCCTCGCGCGTGAGTGCCGCAAATGGATTGGCCTGGTGCGTGCTGAAATCGAAGCGAATGCCGGCGGCGTCCGGACGCAGGCTCTCGGGGCCGACCTCGCGGCCGTCCTGATCGATGATCGGGCCGCGCGCCGCATGGGGGCGGGCTGCGGTCGCGGTGCGGGAAAATGTTCGTTCGTTCGCCATACGCGTCACATGGGTAGCAGACGGCGCTTTCGCAAGCGGCATCGCGTCGCGTGCTCAGGCGCGCGTCGGGCGGTTCGGGTGCAGCGCGCCGGCGGTGTCCGGCACCAGCGACGGCGAGGTCAGCGGGCTCAGCGCATGGCGGTTCTTGCCGCCATGCTTGGCGGCGTAGAGGGCCCGATCGGCCGCGGCGATCAGATGTTCGGGGTGGGTGGCAATGGGCGGCTCCCATTGCGCGACGCCGATCGAGGCCGCGATCGGCAATTCGCCGGCGCTGCAGCCTTCGGCATCCAGCCGGCACGCCTCCAGGATCCGCGCAGCGATCGATGCGGCATCGTGCAGCCCGGTGCCCGGCAGCACGACGCAGAATTCGTCGCCGCCGGTGCGCGCCAGGAGATCGCCCGGCCGCAACATGCTCTGCGCCATCGTGGTGAAGTGGCGCAGACAATCGTCGCCGGCGGCGTGGCCATGGCTGTCATTGATCACCTTGAAGCCGTCAAGGTCGATCGCCAGCAACGCGAACGGCACATGGGAGCGCACCGCGCGGGCGCATTCCTCATCGAGCCGCTGCAGCAAATGCCGGCGGTTGGCGGCGCCGGTCAGGTCATCGACCAGGGCTAGCTCGGTCAGTTCGCCGCGCAGCGCATCGATCGCCATCAGCAGCGAGCCGAAATTCCACGCCATCGTCAGAAACACGATCAAGAGCAGCAGTATGGCCTGCAGCGCATTGAAATCGATCAGCGTCAGCGCGCCGCCGATCGACAGCAGTGCTGCGCCCGAGCGCAGCACATGGACGCCGACGAACAACACGCCGATCGTGCCGGCCAGCCTGGCGCCGGGATTGGCGCGGTCGCGCTGTGCCGTCAACATCGCCCGCGTTGCGATCAGCAGCGGCACCGACTGCCCAACCGAATAGATCACGATCCGCACCGCCATGTCGTCGCGCCACAGCGTGAACAGCGCCAGCGCCGCCACCGTCAGCGCGGTGGCCAGGACGGCGAGGCGCCACGACACCCGGCGATGATAGAACCGCAACACGCCATAGGCGTTGATGTAGCTGGAGAAGATCAGGATGCCGCCGCCGAGCAGGACCGGAATCAGCAGATCGACCTCGCCGCGCAGCATCGACACCGCGCTGCCCACCCCCGCGACGGCGGTCGAGGCCGCCCAATAGCGCGCCGGGGTGAATTTCGGATAGGCCCGCGCGACATAGGTCCAGACCAGGCCCAGCGCGACGAAATTGACCAGAAACACCGTCCACATGGTCGGCACGCTCAGCATCGCAACCGCCGATCCGCCCGTCCGCTGCCGTTCTCAGGTGATGAGCTCATGTCAAGGATCCGCCGCGCCGTTCCGCTGTCGCCGGCGGTACGATGCAGCCTGCCGCGTTAATGGAACCTGACCGCGGACCCGTAATTCACCGGCCAGGCGCGAATTTCTGACCGATGGTTACCTTCTAGCCGCGCAGCCGGTCGGCGAAGTAGCCGATCGTCTTCCGGTAGATCGTGGCCCGGTTCCACTCGCGCATCGCCTCGAAATTCGGCGTGCCCTCGCCGTAGGGCTGGCCGCCCTTGAAGCCGGCGGTCTTCAGCAGATTGGCGGTCGAGGCCAGCACGTCGGGCACCGAGTGGCGCAGGTCGACATGGCCGTTGCCGTCGAAATCGACGCCGTATTTGATGTAGGACGACGGCAAAAATTGCGTCTGGCCGAGCTCGCCTGCGAAGGCGCCGACCAGGTCCGACTTCGGCAGATCGCCGCGCTGCAGGATTTTCAGCGCCGCGAGCAGCTCGCCCTGGAACAGTTCGGTGCGGCGGCAATCATGCGCCATGGTGGCAAGCGTGCGGATCACCGGCATCTTGCCGATGTCGCCGCGGCCGAAATCCGACTCCAGCCCCCAGATCGCCACCACGATCTCCGGCGGCACGCCGAACCGCGCCTCGATCCGCGACAGCAAGGAGGCGTGCTTCAGCAGCATCTGCTTGCCGATCGAGATGCGGCCGGCGCCGACGCGGGTCGAGACATATTGCTCGAAGGTCTTGTTGAAGGTGCCGCGCTGGCGGCGATCGAACGACAACACCGCGGGGTCCTGCGTGACGCCGGCGAAGGCGCTCTGGATCACTGCCTGCGAGATGCCGGCGGCGGCTGCCTCCTGCTGCATCGAGGCGACGAAGGCGTTGAAATCGCCGCCGCAGCGCGCGGCCGAGGCGGGGGCTGCGAGCACGAACGGCGCCAGCAACAAGGCGCCTGCAGCGATCACCCAACGACGTCCCGACATTTGAAATTCCTTATGATTGAGCAGTCATCCTGCCATGCAGGGAGGTGCGACGTCAAAACGGCAACGGCAAGGCGGCGCGGCTTCCTTGAAAGCGGCTGGCCGCCGACGCGGGTTCGCGATCCCGCGACGCGCAGCGCGCCCGGGGGGTGGATCATTCCCCGCCCTCCCTTTCGAGAGAGCGTGCGGAACGCCGGGTGCCCGATGCACCCGTGGCTCCAGGCGCCGATGCCGTATTCGGCAAGGCAATGCGCCCGGTCGTCTCGGATTCACCGGGGCATCACCCGGCGTTCCGCACGCAGTGGGCTTCCGGCTTGCTTCGCGAGACCCCCGGTGAACGAGCCTTGTTGTTCGACCACCGCTGCAGGGGACTTAACGCGCTTTGGCCACCCTCGTTGAGAGGAGACAGCCGCAGGCGCCGCCCCATGGCGCAAGGCGATGCGCCGGGAAAACGCGACTTGGGCCGGCCGCGCGCAGCCTCGTCGTCCTCTCCGGCGGTGATCTCGGGGGCCACCGGCCCCCCTTTCAGTTGTCCGCCGGACGACACCACGCGCGTCCACCGCATCCCGCCCCGCAGACCGTGACGATCGCGAGCCGCCTCTCTCAGTGAGACGGGATGAGGAGGATTATAGTCGACTTAGGAAAATTGTCAAGGGCATCCAAATTGTTGTGACGTTGCTTCACCATGCCTGGGGCAGCGTCAAGGTGCGGATCAACGATCGGGGCCCGTTCATCGCTGGAAGCTGCATTGACCTGTCGCGCGCTGCGGCGAACGCGATCGGTATGGGTGGAACCGCGCGGGTGTCGGTCGATCGCCATTAGCCGAATGTCGTTAGCGCAAAGTCGCGATCCGGGCCGACAGTATCGACAATGAATGCTCCAAAGCCCCGATCATAAAGGCCACGCCATCGCAAAGCACCGGTGCAAAGCTATTTGTGTTTCAGGCGTCGCGCGCGCTGGGGGTTGATAATCGTCCAGGATAAGCTGCGCCTTGCAGTGGCGATCGGCCTCAGTTCTTGTTCCGACAGGGTCGTAGGTTCCTACCCGGTCGGATGCGGCCGTTGGCCCAGCGCGACAACCTGGAGGGGGCGCGCCGGGCCGGGCCAAAGCAGGTGGGGTCGACCCACAAGGCCGATCGAATAGAGCATCCGCGAATTGCCCTCGCGGTCAACCTCTAGACGAGAAATTCTTCTAGCCAATGTCAGTCAAGCGCATGTGACAGTTACATGATCCTGCCTGTGGCAGTTCATCGCACTTGAGAAGATGCGTCAGTACGATGCATCGACATGGTGTGTCATGCGTAACGCCTTCTCCCGCTCTTTGCGTTCTTCCTTCCGAAACTCGGCTTCCCGTCGTTCGAACTCTGACATCTGCTCCTGGGCTAGCTGCATGAATCGCCCTCGAGGCGTCATCATGAGTTTTGTTCGATCTGACATAGCCAACTCCCACTGCCTGTCGCTGAGTATACAGTACAAGGTATTCGGATGGGTGCACTGCGGCTGATCAAAAAAGATCATTATTCGGTTCCGAGCAGGCAAAGCCCGCACGAGCGTCGCGGGATGCGGGGTAGTGCGGGCGCAGGCGGTCCCGCATGTCGCTTCGCTCATGCGGGCTACCGGGTTGCTATCGGCGGCGGCGCGCGCGGCACCCCCCTCCCCGGCCCTCCCCGCAAGGGGGGAGGGAGCATGACCGCCGGTGCAGGGTTCCCGCACGGTGCCTGACATTGCGTGGCGAGCGTAGGGCGCAATAGCGCAGCGTATTGCGCCGTCAGCCGGTCCGGCGCTGTCGATGGGCAGCGGATAACGCCTTTTCCACAGCTGCAATCTGCGGCGATAACTGATCCGCCCTACGCGCCTATCCGGCCAGACTGACGGCCAGCATCAGCCACACGATCGCGATCATCAGCGGGTAGAGGCCGAACAGTTTCAAACGCAGCGGGATCGGCGTATTCCTGTTGTCGTTATCGTAGTTGAAAGGCAGTTCGGAGAATTCGATCCCGAAGCGGCGCGGGTTTTCGCGCGACAGATAGGCCAGCGCGTCATTGGCGAGGAAATAGAACTCGGCCAGGATGATTGCCCCGAACAGATACAGCGCATCGTTCGCAGCGAATTTCTGCGGCACGGCGGCAAGGCCGATACCCAGCAGGCCGCAGGTCAGCGCGAGCAACGTCGCCGTAGCCGCCGCCGCGCCGCCCAACAGCACTCCGAACTTGACGAACTTCCTCATGCCGGCATCCTTCCATAGTGCCGAGACGGGTCGCACGCATAGGGCGCAATAGCGCAGCGTATTGCGCCGCCTCTCGTCGTATCGGCGGATTACGCTTCGCTGGTCCGCCATACGAGTTAGAATCCTGAGATGCATTGAACATCTCGGGATTCCGGGCCTTCACCAGCCGGCTGCGCCGTCTGGCGCATCCCGGAATGACGGAGGGGCCGCCTTCACGGACACCCCGCCACGTCGCTCTCCGCCACCCTGCAATTTCCGCTGGCGCCGCGGCGCGGGCGGCGCTATGAGGTTCGCGCTGCGCTCCTGCGCACCGTAAGCGTCTCACGTCAGGCAACGCATTCAACCCGGTCGGATCGAGCCGGAGAATGCTGCTGCGGACCTGATCGATCGACCGACCTATCCACGAGTGACCTGATGAACATGCTTCGCAAGCTGCAATCGCGCGGCAAACTGCCGGCGCGCTACGCATCCGTCGTGATGCCGCTGGTGTTGTCGCTGCTGATGACCTTCGTGGTCTCGGCGATTTCGACCCTGAAGAGCCTGGGGCCGACACAAGCCTTCCTCACCACCTGGCCGGTGGCCTGGGGTCTGTCGTGGCTGGTGTCGTTTCCCACCCTGCTCGCGCTGCTGCCCATGGTCCGGCGCCTCGTCGCGCTCGTCGTGGCGCCGCCACGGCCTGAGGGCTGACCGGCACCGCCAGACGAAGGGCGGCAGAGCTGCCGCCCTTCGTGGATCAGCAAGCGTAGGGCGCAATAGCGCAGTGTTTTGCGCCGCCCATCGTCATGCGCCATCGACGGGAGGCGGATTACGCCTTCACCGAAGCTCTGCGAGCTACGGCGAACGCTAATCCGTCCTACGCGCTGGCCGCCTTAAGCGGCGCGCACGGAGTCGAGGAACTTGCCGACTTCCTGCTTGAGGCGGTCGCTGTCGCGCGACAGCAACTGCGCCGCCGACAGGATCTGCGAGGACGCCGTCCCGGTCTCGCTGGCGCCGCGCTGCACCTCGACGATGTTGGAACTGACATGCCGGGTGCCCTCGGCCGCGCGTTCGACGTTGCGGGAAATTTCCTGCGTGGCCGCGCCCTGCTGTTCGACCGCGGCGGCAATCGTCGAGGAGATGTCGGACAATTTCTCGATGGTCCCGCTGATTTCCAGGATCGCATCGACCGATTCCTGCGTCGCCGCCTGGATGCCGGCGATCTGCTGCCCGATCTCGCCGGTGGCCTTGGCCGTCTGCTCGGCCAGCGCTTTCACTTCGCTCGCCACCACCGCGAAGCCGCGGCCAGCGTCGCCGGCACGCGCCGCCTCGATGGTGGCATTGAGCGCCAGCAGATTGGTCTGGCCGGCGATGGTGTTGATCAGTTCGACGACATCGCCGATGCGGGCGGCGGCCTTCGACAGCGCACCGACCCGGTCGTTGGTCTTGCGCGCCTGCGCCACCGCGTCGGCGGATATGCGCGCCGAATCCTGCACCTGTCGGCTGATCTCGTTGACCGAAGACGCCATCTCGCCGGTCGCCGACGCCACCGACCGCACATTGCTGGATGCCGCGTCCGAGGCCTCGGCCACCGTTGCCGCGATTTTCTGGGCCTTGTCGGCGGTCTTGTTCAGCGTGCCGGCCGACTGAGCCAGCCCGCCGGACGCCGTGGTGACGGTCTCGATGATTTCGCCGACCGCGCCTTCGAAGCCATCGGCGAGCTTGATCATGTCGGCGCGGCGCTTTGCGGCGCCGCGCTGTTCGGTTTGCAACTGGTCGGCCTTCAAGCGCTCGACCTCGATGGCGCTGCTCTTGAACACCCCCACGGCGCGGATGATTTCGCTGACCTCGTCATCGGCGGTCGCCTGCGGAATTTCCACGGTCAGATCGCCGGCAGCCAGGCTGCGCATCTTGGTGGTCAGGCTGCGCAGCGGCCGCACCGAGCTGATGCTCCACCAAGCGAAACCGCAGCCGACGATCAGCGCCAGTCCGCACAGCACTTCCATCTGCGTCTCGAAGCTCTGGGTGACCTCGCTGACGCTGGCAGCGACCTCCTTGTTCTTGCGTTCCTGAAGATCGATGAACTTGTTGATGACGGCGAGCCACGTCACGAAGGCCGGCCGTGCCTCGTTCATCAGCGTCAGACGCGCCGTCTTGGCGTCGCCCTTCTTCTGCTGCTCGACCACCAGCTTCAGCGCGGCGTTGGCACGGCTCCGGGCGGCCTTGATCTCGGCGTTGATGCTGCGCTCATCGGCGGTCATGTCCGGCCGGGTCGCGAACATCTTTTCCATCGCGGCCTCGGAGTCGGCGTAGAACGCCTCCAGCCGGCTGATGTCATTGAGCACGTTGGCCTGCTCGCCCGGCTCGACGAGGGTCATGTCGCGCACCAGGATCGCACGATCGTGCACGCTGCCGCGGAAATTGATCGCATAGCGCTGCTTGACGCTGTTGAAGTCGTTGATCAAGGAGAGATTGGTGCTGACGCTGTTGACCCGGTAGATGCTGATCACCGTGAGCGACACCATGAGCAGAAGGACGGTGGCAAAGCCGGTGGCAACCCGCGTGGAAATTCTGGTATTGCTAACAAAGCTCATGCGGTTCCATCCTGCTCCGGCCATTCGCCAGGGATTCCGACCGTCATCGGTGGAATCATGACGTGATGCGCCACCATGCGGACGCCCGCCTAAGCAACTCTTAATCATGCGGAGATTCACAAATTGAAGCGGGACTGAGCGCGGTGTCGTACAGAGGCGACCGAGTTCCACCGAGTTTAGTCAGGGCTTCGGCGCGATGTAACGCTCAAGCAGATGGCGGACCTTGCGGCGCGCGGTTCCTCGTCTGCTAGCGCCGGAGCAGTTGCGCCGCGCTGCGCCGATGCTTGCCGTTCTTGAGTTCCCCGGTGATCTTTTGCGAGAACGCATCTCGGCGACGTTGAGCAACAGATAGCCAAGCATCCGGGCCAGCGGCAAACTCCCTTGCGGATAAAGTCGATACTCTGACATTGGTGGAACTACACTGCGGGCGGCGGCAGGCGATGTTCCATTTGCCATCGGCGGCGGAACCCTTGGCACCCCTCCCCGGCCCACCCCGCAAGGGGGGAGCGAGCATGGACAGTGGCGCAGGGTGCAAGATGCCGCGCTTGCAGGGCGCATCGGGCCGGCTACGATGGGGCACGCTCACGGCGCGGACGGCAACATGCGACGGCTGCTGAAATTCCTGCACACCATCGGCGCGATCGGGATGATGGGCGCGATGACCTGCCTGCTGGTGCTGCTTGCGCTGGCGCCTGCGCCGTCGCAGGCCGCCGAATATTCCGCGCTGTACGGCGCGATGGGCAGGATCGCGGGCTGGGTGCTGTTTCCGTCGCTGGGGCTGACGCTGGTGTCGGGCCTCTTGGCGATGGCCGCCAACCGCGCCTACCAGAACGCCGGCTGGGCGCTGGTCAAGCTCGCCACCGGCGTGCTGGTGTTCGAGGCCGGCTTTGCCGGCGTGGTCGGCCCCTTGCAGGACGAGGCCGAGCGCAGCGCGCAGGCGCTGGCGAGTGGTGCGGCGCTGGTGGAGACCTCGGGCGCCATCACCGGCACGATCTGGGTGCTGATCGCGCTCTCCGTGCTCAATGTCGCGTTCGGCGTGTGGCGGCCGAGGCTGAGACGGCGGGTGAAAGCGTAGGGTGGGCAAAGCCGCGACGCGCTGTTCTTACCCTCCCCCTTGCGGGGAGGGTGGCCGCGCGCAGCGCGGTCGGGTGGGGGTGCCACAGGCGACAGCGTCTGCGGCACCCCCACCCGTCACGTTTGTTCGCTGCGCTCTCAAACGCGCCACCCTCCCCGCAAGGGGGAGGGGAAGAACGTCGGCGCTGTTGGTAACAAAGCACGTTAGCCGCAAACGATGCGTTTGATAGTTTGTAAAGAAGACGCGCCGCAGCGAGGCTGCGACGCGTTGATACTTACTCCGAGTACGCTCCTTACGCGGCAGCGCGCTGGTGCTTGCTGGACTTGATCTCGGCGATGATCTGCTTGGAGAACGCTTCGAGATCGCCGGGATTCCGTGAGGTGATGATGCCGCCATCGCTTACGACGGCCTTGTCTTCCCACTTGCCGCCGGCATTGATGACGTCGGTCTTGATCGAGTGATACGACGTCATCTTCAAATTCTTGACGATGCCGGCCTCGATCAGCAGCCACGGCGCGTGGCACACTGCGGCTATCGGCTTGCCGCCGGCATAGAACGCCTTGATCAGCGCCAGCGCATCCTCGTTGACGCGCAAGAGGTCGGGGTTGATCTGGCCGCCCGGCAGCACCAGCGCGTCGTAGTCGTCGGCCTTCGCAGTGGCCAGCGTGGCGTCGACCTTGACCGACTGGCCCCAGTCGTCGCCGTCCCAGCCGCGGATCACGCCGACTTCCGGCGAGACGACATGGACTTCGGCGCCGGCCTCGGTGAGGCGATCGCGCGGAACTTCGAGTTCCGACTGTTCGAAGCCGTTGGTGGCGAGAATGAGGACGCGCTTGCCGGTCAGTTGAGCGGACATGATGTTCTCCATCGTTGAATTGATGTGAGGACAATGGCTGGCGCCAATGATCGTTCCGTGTGCTGCGCGCCGCTGCGATCACGTTGAATTGGCTGGCGGGGTGGCAAAACAAAGAAATGCCCGGCGCGAGCCGGGCATTTCAACGGATGGCGGATTAGCGTAGCGTAATCCGCCATCCGTTCGGCGGCGGGTTACGCCTTCGGCTAACCCGCCCTACTTTTAGTTATCCAGGAACGACCTGAGCTTGCGGCTCCTTGACGGGTGCTTCAGCTTGCGCAGCGCCTTGGCTTCGATCTGGCGGATGCGCTCGCGGGTCACCGAGAACTGCTGGCCGACTTCTTCCAGCGTGTGGTCGGTGTTCATGCCGATGCCGAAGCGCATGCGCAGCACGCGCTCTTCGCGCGGGGTGAGCGAGGCCAGCACGCGGGTCGTGGTCTCGCGCAAATTGGACTGGATCGCGGCGTCGATCGGCAGGATCGCGTTCTTGTCCTCGATGAAGTCGCCGAGATGCGAATCTTCCTCGTCGCCCACCGGCGTCTCAAGCGACAGCGGCTCCTTGGCGATCTTCAGGACCTTGCGCACCTTCTCCAGAGGCATGCCCAGCTTCTCAGCCAGTTCCTCGGGAGTGGGCTCGCGGCCGATCTCGTTGAGCATCTGGCGCGACGTGCGCACGATCTTGTTGATGGTCTCGATCATGTGCACGGGAATGCGGATGGTGCGGGCCTGGTCGGCGATCGAGCGCGTGATCGCCTGTCGGATCCACCAGGTCGCATAGGTCGAGAACTTGTAGCCGCGGCGGTATTCGAATTTATCCACCGCCTTCATCAGGCCGATGTTGCCTTCCTGGATCAGATCGAGGAACTGCAGGCCGCGGTTGGTGTATTTCTTGGCGATCGAGATCACGAGACGGAGGTTGGCTTCCACCATCTCCTTCTTGGCCTGACGGGCTTCGCGCTCGCCCTTCTGCACGCCGTGCACGATCTTGCGGAATTCGCCGATCTCGAGCCCGGTGAGGCCGGCGAGCTGCTGGATCTCGCTGCGCAACTCCTTGATGCGGTCCTTCTCGACCGCGACGAAGTTCTTCCAGCCTTTTGCGGAGAGCTTCGAGACGCGATTCAGCCACTTCGGATCGAGCTCCGATCCGACGTAGTTGCGCAGGAAGTCTTCGCGGGCGACGCCGTGGCTGTCGCCGAGCCGCAGCAGGCGGCCTTCGAAGGAGACGAGGCGCTTGTTGATGTCGTAGAGCTGCTCGACCAGCGAATCGATACGCGCCTGGTTGAGGCGGAGCGACTTCACCTCGACGATGATGTCGTCCTTGAGCTTCTTGTACTTGCGCTCCTGGGCCGGCGACAGCGTCTCGCTCTGCAACTGGTTGGCGATGTCCTGCTCCTGCAGGCGGCGCAGCTTCTTGTAGTTGTCGGCGATCTTGTCGAAGGTCTCGACGACCTTCGGCTTCAGCTCGGCCTCGATGGCGGCGAGCGACATCTGGTTTTCGAATTCGTCGTCGTCGCCGTCGTCACCTTCGGCAGCGGCCGGCTCCGGTGCCGGAGCGGAGCGCGGCGGCGCGGCGCGGAACGGGGTCGGCGCCGGCGGCGCAGCCGGCGGGGCTGTGACCGCATCGGCGTCGCCATCGGCGGCGACCGGCGGCGCAATCAGCGCCGGGTTCATGTTGTTCTTGGAATCCGGGCCGGCATAGGTGGCCTCGAGATCGATGATGTCGCGAAGGAAGATCTTGCCTTCGTTCAATTCGTCGCGCCAGATGATGATGGCCTGGAACGTCAACGGACTTTCACACAGACCTGCGATCATCGCCTCGCGGCCGGCCTCGATGCGCTTGGCGATGGCGATTTCGCCCTCGCGCGACAGCAGCTCGACCGTGCCCATCTCGCGCAGATACATGCGGACGGGATCGTCGGTGCGCTCGCCGGGCTCGGATTTCTTGGTCTCGGTAACGGCCTTCTGGGTGACCTCGACGAGTTCGTTGTCGGTCTCTTCCTCGGCCTCTTCCTTGGTCTCTTCCTCGTCCGAGTCAGCGTCGTCGGATTCCGACACGTTGATGCCCATATCGGAGAGCATCGACATGATGTCTTCGATCTGTTCGGGAGAGGTGGTGTCCGAAGGCAGGACGTCGTTGAGCTGATCGAAGGTCACGAAGCCGCGCTTCTTGGCCTGCTTGATCATCTTCTTGACGGCGGCATCCGAAAGGTCGAGCAACGGCGACGGCGCATCGGGAGCATCCTTCTCCGGCGCGTCGGCCTTGTCGTCTTTTTCCTTGTCTTTCGCCTGCAGCGTCTTTGCCTTGGTGGCCATTCAATGCTCCTGAAACGCGATCACGCGGGCGGCGTTGCCGCCGCTTTCAATCATTCATCCGCTGGACGCGGAAAGGGTGGCGCTCGACTTCGCCACCCTTGAACTGGTCTTTACGGTTGCCGCACTTAAGCCAAAGAGCGTTAAGCTCCGATTAACCGTGTTTTTGCAGCCAAACCACGGGTTTGGCGAGTCTTTTCGCGATTTCGCCGTAGGCTGTCCGCAGCAAATTTGCATCAAGAACTGCGCTGAAACCGGCCAGACGACTCACCGAACCCCTCGATCAGAGCCTCGATCCCGTCCACCTCGGCCAGCCGCGCCTTGACGTCGCGCAACCAGCCATAATTCGTCTCGCTGGCCTCTTCGCCAAGCGCCAGCTCGGCATCTTTCAGTTCTCTAAGTAAGGAGTGCCACTGGCGATGCAAGGCAACCAGTTGAATCCATGTCGAAAGAACGTCCTCGCGCGCCGCGCCGGGCTGCGCCGCCCACACGTCCTTGGTGGTAATGGCTCGCTCAACATGTTGCAATTGTTCGCTAAATCCAGCCTTAACGAGGTCTGAACGCATTTGCTCGCTTTGTTGGGCTTCGTCGCCATGGTGATGGTCATGGGCAAAGCAGGCAATGATCCCGGCGCGCAGCCGGTGCATCTCGGGATGCGCCAGTTCCAAAGCGGCGACCTCCTCGAGCTTGTCGTGCAGCAGCCAGGGGTGGTTGATCAGGGATTGCACGATCAGTGCCTCGCGGCGCGAAATCGCGCTGCGCTGGCCGCGCATGATCGAGGAATTGGCGAGCTGCGGGCTTACCACCTGGTAGGGCGAGCGGTTGATGGTCTGGCTGCCGGCCGAGGCCGAGGACCTGCCGCGCGGCTCGATCCGGCCGGCCGCGCCCGGCGTGAAAGTGCGCGCCGCCCCCGGACGGCCGTAGCCGCCGCCGGCCTTGTTGCCGAAACCGCCGAAGCCACCGCCACCCGCCCCGGCCCCGCGGAACCCGCCGCCGGCGCCAAAACCGCGGCCGGCATTGGGGTTGAAGGTCGCGCGCAGCCGCTCGGCGAGGTCCTGGCGGTAGTATTTCTTCACGACGTCGTCGCGGATGCCGTTGGCGAGTTCGTTGATGCGGGCCTCGAGGGCTGCGCGGCGTTCCGGCGTGGCGAAGTCGCCGCCCAAAGTCGCCTGCGCCCAGATCAGGTCGGACAGCGATTTGGCAGCCGCAATGACCTCCTCGACCGCGATCCGGCCGCCGGAGCGGGCGAGATCGTCGGGGTCCTGGCCCTCCGGCAACAGGGCAAATCGGAGACTCTTGCCGGGCTTGAGGTGCGGCAGCGCCAGCTCGGCGGCGCGCCACGCCGCTTTCTGGCCGGCCTTGTCGCCGTCGAAGCACAGGATCGGCTCGTCGGCCATCTTCCAGATCAGCTGCAGCTGGTTCTCGGTCAGCGCCGTGCCGAGCGGCGCCACGGTGGCGTGGAAACCGACGCCGACCATCGCGATGACGTCGACATAGCCCTCGACCACCACCAGGGCCGCGCCATTATGCGCGGCGGTGCGGGCCATCGGAAAATTGTACAGATTGTCGCCCTTGTGGAAGAGCGGCGTCTCCGGCGAATTCAGGTACTTGGCCGGGACGTCCTTTTCCAGTGCGCGGCCGCCGAAGGCGATCACCCGGCCGCGCAAATCGGTGATCGGGAACATGACGCGGTCGCGGAACCGGTCATAGGGCACCGGAATGTCCTCGCCGCCGATCAGCAGGCCGGATTCGACCATGTCGGGGACGGGAATGCCGGCGGCGCCGAGATATTCCTTCAGCGCGTAACGCTCGGCCGGGGCATAGCCCATCTTGAACTGCAGCTGCACGGTCGGCGAGATCTGGCGGTCGGCGAGATAGCCGCGCGCCTTGGCACCCACCCGCGAGGTCAGTTGCTCGGCGAAGAACTTCGCGGCGAGGTCCATGACGTCGTACAGCGTCTTGCGGCGCTCGGCGTGGCGGGCGGCGTCCGGCGTCGCCGCCGGCAGCGCCACGCCGGCCATCTGCGCCAGGCGCTCGACGGCCTCCGGGAAGCTGCAGCCGTCGGTCTCCATCAGGAAGGAGATGATGTCGCCGTGCTTGCCGGAGGAGAAGTCGTGGTAAAAGCCCTTCTCGTCATTGACGAAGAAGGACGGCGACTTCTCCTGCTGGAACGGCGACAGCCCCTTCCATTCCCTTCCCGCCTTCTTCAACTTGACGCGCTTGCTCACGACCTCCGAGACGGGAAGCCGGGCGCGCAAATCGTCGAGGAACTGGGGCGTGAAGCGCATGGGTGCTTATGCGGTGAGTCGGGGCTGCGAGTCTTGGTGAACGGGATGTGACCAGCCGACCATCGATATAGGGTTTGCGGCGGGAAAAACGAGAGACACAAGGTTGCGCCCGCTATTCACAGGGGGCGTGATCGCGCTGATGGCCGTCGCGCTGCCGCGACGGCTGCCGGAGCACAGCCTGACTTATGGCCGGCTGCTGGGCTCGCTGTGGCAATTGATGCGCGACACCCGCGTGCTGCAGCGCCGCTCGGCCTATCAGTGCCTGTTGTACGGCGCCTTCAGCCTGTTCTGGACGGCGATGCCGATCGTGCTGGAAGCGCCGCCCTTTGCCTTTGGCCACGTCGCACTGTCGGCGTTCCTGTTGTCCGGCGCAGGCGGCGCGCTGCTGGCGCCGCTGGCCGGGCGGATGGCCGATCGCGGCGGCGGCGGCACCGTCACGCTGGTGGCGATGCTCGCGGTGCTGGTGAGTTTCGTGCTGATCCGCACCGAGGGCAACGGCCCTGCCAGCATCGCGCTGTTCGTGATCGCCGGCATCCTGATCGACGCAGGCACCCAGGGCAATGTGGTGGCCGGCCAGCGCGCGATCGATGCCCTGCCGGCCGACATCCGCAGCCGTCTCAACGCGCTGTATCTCGGCTCGGCGTTCTTCGGCGGCGCGCTGGGTTCGGCGATCTCGGGCTTTGCTGCGTCGCATGGCGGCACCACGTCGATCAGCAATATCGGAATCGGGTTCGCGCTGCTGGCGCCGGGGATCTTTGCGACGGAGTTTGTGGGGAAGAAGGCGTAGGGCTTTCTTGCTTCCCTCTCCCCCGCGCGAAGCTTCGCTTCGCTAGGTGGGAGAGGGTGGATCGCACCGCGAAGCGGTTCGAGACGGGTGAGGGGGCGCCACAGACTCCAAGCCTAGTGCCCCCTCATCCGTCACGGCCTCCGGCCGTGCCACCTTCTGCCACAAGGGGAGAAGGAAGAAGCGTCCGACTACTTCTCCAAAAATTTTCCCGACACGATCCGCTTCGCTTCGTCCACCGGGCGGTTGTAGATATAGGTCCAGGCCTGTTGCACGCGGCCGTCCGCGAGCGTCACCGGAACCACCTCGCGCAGATACAGCGTCGGCGGCTCAAAGCCCGGACCGATGCTTTCATAGTCGTCGAGTGCGGCCATCAATTCCGCGACGTTGCGCAGCCGATACAGTTCGCCATGCACCACGTCAGCCGCATCATCGGAATGCAGCAGCCCCGGATAATGCGCGACCCTATACAGCCGGCCCCGGCACGAAGCCGGCCCGACAAGATCTGCACCCGCCGCAAGCCGCCTCGACATCGGATGGTCGAAGCCGCTCATCAGCGTGCCGTAGACGAAGACGCAATCGAGTTCGCTCATCCCACCCCTACGCCGGCTGGTGCTTGATCTCGTCGGAGATGACGAAGAACTTGACGAGGTCCATGCGGCCGAAGCTGGTGGTCAGCGCCACGTCGGCGGCGTCGCGGCCCGTGCCCATCAGGATGCGGCCGATCCGCGGCTTGTTGTGGCGGGCGTCGCAGGTGTACCAGCGGCCCGAGAGATAAACTTCGAACCAGCCGGAGAAATCCATCACCGAGCCGTCATAGGGAATCCCGATGTCGCCCATGTAGCCGGTGCAGTAGCGCGCCGGGATGCCCATGCAGCGGCAGAAGGTCAGCGCCAGATGCGCGTAGTCGCGGCACACGCCGTTGCCCTGCTCGTAGACGTCATGCGCCGACTTCATGTGATGCGCGTGCTCGTAGCCGAACTTCACATGATTATGTACGAACGCGATGATGGTCTGCACGCGCGCCCAGCCGGGCTCGGTGTTGCCGAACAATGACCACGCCACGTCGGTCAGCTTATCGGTCTCGCAATAGCGGCTCGCCATCAGATACAGCAGGCATTCGTCGGGCAGCTGGTCGATCGGCAATTGCTGCGCCGAGGGCACGACCTGATCGGGCTTGCCGGAATCGCGCACCAGCGTGTTGCCGTGAAAGGTGATGCCGCCGGCCGGCGCGACCAGGCGACCGCAGACATTGCCGAAACTGTCGCGATAATAGGTGATCGGCACGTCCGGCGTGGTGGTGATGCTCTCGGTGCCATCGATGTCGCCATAGCGCGACGGGTGGATGCTGAGCATCGTCACCATCGGCGTCGGGTTGATCGCAAAATAGGTGATCTCGAAGCCGACCCTGATTTCCATAATATCCTATACCTTTGCATCTTCGCCGGCGGAGACGACATTGATACTGACATCCATGCCGAGGAAGGCATCAGCCGAACCGAGATAGGTGCCGTGCAGCGAAATGGCCTGGCGCGGATCGCGCGCCACCGCGACGCGAATGAGATCGCGGCTGCCGACGATGCCGTTGGTCGGATCGAATTCGATCCAGCCCGCGGCGGGAAGATAGACCTGCACCCAGGCATGCGTGGAGCCGCCGCCGACATAGCCGTGCTGGCGATCGCCATGGATGAACAGATAGCCCGAGACGAAGCGCGCGGCGATGCCGAGCCTTCGGCACGCCTCGATCATGAATAGCGCGAAATCGCGGCAGGTGCCGGACTTCGTCTGCAGCGTATCGAGCGGGTGCTGGGTGCCGTGTTCGTAGCGCTTGCGGTATTTGAACTGCGCGCGGATGCCGTGGGTCATGCCGCTGAGGATGTGGAAGGTCGGCGTCGGGCCCTGGGGATCGAGGAACTCGCGCGCCCAGTAGGACAGCTCGCCATCGGGATCGCCATATTGCGGGCGGATGAATTCCTGCAAATCGGGCAATTCGTCGGAATTGTATTTGAAGGGATAGAAGTACGCCTCGTCATCGGACGTCAGCGCGAATTCGTCGGCCGGCATGTGCTCAATGGTCGCCGTCGAGGTGAAGGTCAGTTTTCGGGCCCGCTCGTCAAAGGTAGCGATGGCGACGGAATTGCCGAACACGTCATGGATGTAGCGCAGCGTCATCGGCTCCGGCGTGATCTCGAGCTTGCCGGTCAACATGCGCAGATCGTGGCCGTCGCGCGGGCGCAGCATGATGCGATGCTCGCCGAACGCCACCGGATGTGAATAGCGGTATTCGGTCTTGTGGTGGATGGTCAGCAGCGGCATCGTTGAATCATTCATGTCGTGACTTTGTACAGGCAAATCTATACCGGTCGCTGCTGATTGACAGGCCAGATTGCTGCCTCAATAGGCAATGATGAGGGAAAACCGCTTTGAACCGCGCAAGCGACACATCACTACGTTTCGGAACCCATGATGTTCCACCGGTTTGGGAACAAAACGCCGCGGGACGATCGCCCTTCCTGCTGACCTGCGATCACTATGGCCGGCTGATCCCGCAGATGCTCGGCGACCTCGGCCTCTCCGATGCCGAGCGCCAGCGCCACATCGGCTGGGATATCGGCATCGCCGGCGTCGCGGAGCGGATGTCGTCTGCGCTGGACGCCCATCTGGTGGCGCAGCGCTATTCGCGGCTGGTGATCGACTGCAACCGGCCGCCAGAGGCGGCATCGTCGATCCCGCTGATTTCCGAAGCCACGACGGTGCCCGGCAATGAGGGTCTCGACGCGGCCGCCGCGCAGAGTCGGCGCCGGCTGATCTTCGATCCTTACCATCAGCGCATCGACGCGGTGATCGACGCGCGGCTGCAGGCGGGCCAGCCGACGGTGCTGGTGTCGCTGCACAGCTTCACGCCTTCCTATGCCGGGATCGCCCGGCCATGGCACATCGGCACGCTGTATCAACACGACCGGGTGCTGCCGCCGCTGGTGCTGCAGGGCTTACGCGCCGAGCCGGGGCTGGTGGTCGGCGACAACCAGCCCTATGCCGTGAGCGACGACACCGACTATACGATCCCGGTGCACGGCGAACGGCGCGGGCTGCTGAACACCGGCATCGAAATCCGGCAGGATCTGATCTCCGATGCCGCCGGCGAGACGCAATGGGCGGAGCGACTGGCGCGGGTGTTCTCCGAGATCGAGGTGACGCTGAAGCAACGCGGGCTGATCTAGCAGAGCTGCTCTTTCTTTCCGCTCTCCCGCCAACGCCGCTGCGCGGCGCCGGGGGAAAGGGGAAGTAACGATCTAGCCCGGCGCCGGCCATCGCAAGGTCGGCAGCGGCGCCGCATCCTCGCCGGGCCCGAGCGGCACGACGATGCGTCGGAACAGATGCCAGGTGGCATGGCCGAGCACCGGCAGGGTCACCAGTAGCCCTAGAAAATACGGCAGAGACGACACCGCCAGCAGCACCACGATGACGGCCGCCCAGCCGATCATCGGCAGCGGGCTCATCACCACCGCCCGCACGCTGGTGATCATCGCGGTCACCGCGTCGACGTCGCGGTCCAGCAGCAGCGGGAACGACACCACCGTCAGCGAGAACAGAACCAGCGACAAGGCTGCACCGATCAAATTGCCGAGCGCGAGAAATACCAGGCCTTCATTGGTGGTCAGCACCACCGTGATGAATTCGGGCAGGCTGGAGAACGAGGCATGCAGACCGAGCAGCACCGCGATCAGCAGGCGGACTTGATACATCCACACCAGAAAGACGAACAGCGTGACGAAGGCCATCCAGCCGATTTCCCGGCGGGCCCGGATGGTAGCCCAGATGCCGCGCATCGACGGCGCCTCTCCGGCCTCGCGCTGCCGGCTCACTTCGTACAGGCCGACCGCGACGAACGGCCCGAGCAGCGCGAAGCCCGCCGCCAGCGGATAGGCCAGGTACACCATGCCGAACGCGGTCAGGCTGAGCAGGATCAGGATGCCGCCGGCGACGTAAAGCCCGGCGAAGGCCAGACCGAACAACGGCGCGGCCTGGAAATCGCGCAGCCCCTGGCCGAGCGACTCCGCAATATCGGCGACGCTGACGCGCCGCACCACAGGATCGATTTTTCCCGAGATGGATGTCATGGTCCGTCCTCCCGCGTTGTTCGCAGTTCACGCCAGACGTCGCCACCGCGTCATGATCTAAATCAAATCAGCCGAGCGCCCGCAGCTCGCGGCGCAGCACTTTGCCGGTCGCGGTCATCGGCAGGCTGTCGGCGAACTGAACGTGGCGCGGATATTCGTGGGCGGCGAGCTGCACTTTCACGAAATCCTGGATCTGGCGCGCCAGCTCGTCGCCGGCCGCAAAGCCGGGGCGCAGCACGATCCAGGCCTTGATGGCCTCGGTGCGGATCGGATCGGGCACGCCGACCACCGCGGCATTGGCGACCGCGGGATGCTTCAGCAGCGTGTGCTCGATCTCGGAAGGACCGATGCGATAGCCGGCCGAGGTAATGACATCGTCCTCGCGGCTGACGTACCAGAAGTAACCGTCGTCATCCTGCACGCCGAGATCGCCGGTCAGCAGGAATTCGCCGGCAAATTTCTTCGCGGTGCCCTCCTCGTTCTGCCAGTAGCCGAGCATGGTGCAGGGATTGGGCTGGCGCACGCCGATGATGCCGCGGTTGCCGCGCGGCAGCTCTTCGCCGGTTTCGCTGACGATGCGCACGTCGAAGCCCGGCGTCGCCTTGCCCATCGATCCCGGGCGGATCGGAAACAGCTTTGCATTGTTGCCGACCACCAGATTGCATTCGGTCTGGCCGTAGATCTCGTGGGCATCGATGCCGAAGGTGGCGCGCACCCAGCCGAGCAATTCGGCACCGAGCGACTCGCCGCCGGTCAGCATGCTGCGCAACCGCACGCCCGGATGCTTGACGTCGGCCTGCCGCATCAGCTTCAGCGCGGTCGGCGGCAGGAACACGTTGCGCACGCCGTGGTCCGCCATCAACTGCATCGCGGCCTGCGGCTCGAACTTCTTCGCGCGGTGCCCGACAACCGGC
Source organism: Tardiphaga sp. vice154 (assembly GCF_007018645.1). Taxonomy (NCBI): domain Bacteria; kingdom Pseudomonadati; phylum Pseudomonadota; class Alphaproteobacteria; order Hyphomicrobiales; family Nitrobacteraceae; genus Tardiphaga; species Tardiphaga sp. vice154. Next base: position 1,181,748 of record NZ_CP041399.1, on the reverse strand, counting down.
ACGCCGTGGTACCAGGCCGGAAACAGCGCATCGAACAGCCCGCCGATCCACGCCCAGTCCGCCGGCGTCCAGTAGACGTCGCCGGGTTTCGGGAAGAAGCCGTGCACCATCTCGACATTGGGCAAATGGCCGAGCAGTACGCGGTGCGCATGCAGCGCGCCCTTCGGATTGCCTGTCGTGCCGGAGGTGTAGATGATGATGGCGGGATCGTCGCAGGACGTGTCGATGGTGGCGAAATCCTCCGACGCCACATCGATCGACGCCCAGAACGATTTTGTGCCGGCCGGCGCGTCGCCGATCACATAGACCTGTTCGAGCAGCCGCAGCCGATCACGTATCTTCGCCAGTTTCTCCCAGCCCGCGGCATCGGTGACCACCGCGCGGGCGCCGGAATTGGCGAGCCGGAATTCGAGCGCGTCCTCGCCGAACAATGTGAACAGCGGCACCGACACCAGGCCGGAGCGGAACGCAGCGAGATGCACGATCGGCAGTTCCACCGACTGCGACAGGAACACCGCAACGCGGTCGCCGCGGGTGAGACCGTCCGCCTTCAGCACGTTGGCGAAGCGGCGCGAGAAGGATTGCATCTGGTCGAAGGAGTAACGCGACGGAGTGCCGTGCTCATCGACAAAGATCAGCGCGAGGCGGCTCGAGCCGTCGGCATGGCGGTCGCAGGCGGCACTGGCGATGTTGAAGCGCTCCGGCACGGCCCATCGGAAATCGCGGCACAGCGCGGCGTAGTCGGCGGTTTCCACCAGCATGGACACTCCCTGCGGCGCTCCTCGTCTCGGTTACGTTCGGAGAGGTGACAGGCCGCCTGTGGTGTTTAGCCGATCGCGGCGGCGCGCCAAAGTCCCTTGAATTTCATGGCCCGTCATGGTCTCAAGCGGGCTGATGCCGCCCGCCCCGGGCGCCCCTTTTCGGCAGAGTTCGCGATGGCCCGCAGGTTTTCCGCCGCCTACCAGTCGGAACCGGTGTCCGCCCTAGCGGCATGGGCGCGGCGGCTGGCGGTTTTTTCCGCGGTTGCCGCTTTGTGCTCGATCCTCATCGTGCGGTTCGGCTTCCTCGACGTGAAGCCGGCGCTGGCGACGTTTCTGGGCTCATTGGGCTTTGCCGCGCTGTCGATCCTGGTGGCGCTGGCCGGCTTCGTCGCGATCTGGATCAACGGCTCGCGCGGCATGAGCCGGATCCTGTTCGCGCTGGCGCTCGACGTGGTGATCCTCGCCTACCCCGCCTATCTCGGCTGGCAATACCGCAAGCTGCCGGCGATCCACGACATCACCACCGATCCGATCGATCCGCCGCGCTTCGAGGCGCTGGCGCGGCTGCGCACCGGCGACGGCGCCAATACCGCGGTCTATGCCGGGCTGTATTCCGCCGAATTGCAGCGCGCCACCTGGCCCGGGATCGAGCCGGTCGATCTCGATATCAACGTGCAGCGCGCCTATGACGTCACCCATGCGCTCGTCACCAAGCGCAAATGGCTGATCATCGACGAGCGCCCGCCGCAGCCGCCGCGCCGCATCGGCCGCATCGAGGCGGTGGCACGCACGCCGATCATGGGCTTTCGCGAGGACGTCACGATCCGCGTCACGCCCGACGGCGAAGGCTCGCGCGTCGATATCCGCTCCTCGTCGCGCTATTTCGAAGGCGACCTCGGCAGCAACGCCTCGCGGGTAGCCAAGCTGATCGAGGACATCAACACCGCGGCGGAAAACACGCCGGCGCCGAAGAAGGCCGCGGCACCCGCGAAGGCGGCACCGAAGGGCGCGGTGAAGAAGTAGCGCCTCCACACACTGTCATTCCGGGATCCGTCAGACGGCGAAGCCGGCTGACGGAGACCCGGAACCTCGGAATGTTTTGCGCTGAACATGTCGGGATTCCGGGCTCGCTCGCGCTGGTGCGCTCGCGCCCCGGAATGACAGTTTCAGGTCGCCATCCGGTAGCTGCCTGATATCACCGCGTCGCCATCGGTCGCCACGATGCCGCGTGCGACCAAATCTTCCAGATGCGCCAGCACGGAATAGCCCGCCGCCCCCGTCAGCCGCGGGTCGATGCCGATGTAGATCGCGCGGACCAAAGTGGGGATGTCGGCCTCGCCTTTCGCCAGGCGATGCAGGATCGAGGCTTCGCGGGCGCGGCGATGGCGGATCAGGAAGCGGACGAAGCGGGGCGCGTCGGGAATTTCTGGGCCGTGGCCGGAGAAGTACAGCTGTTCCGGGCGCGCCGCGAGCCGGTCGAGCGAGGCCATGTAATCGACCATCGAGCCGTCCGGCGGCGCCACGATCGAGGTCGACCAGCCCATCACGTGATCGGCGACGAACAGGTAGCCGCGCTCGCGCCAGGAAAAGGCCATGTGATTGGCGGTGTGGCCCGGCGTCGCCACCGCCTCGAGCGCCCAGCCATCGCCCTCGACGACGTCGCCGTCCGACAATTGCACGTCGGGCATGAAGTCGCGGTCGGCGCCGGATTCCGGCGAATGCTGCTCGCTCTCGTGGCGCGGCCGTGACGCGCGGTGTGGGCCTTCGGCATAGACCGTGGCCCCGGTCGCGGCCTTGAGGGCCGCGGTGTTCGGCGAATGGTCATTGTGGGTGTGGGTGACGAAGATGTGGGTGACGGTCTCGCCGCGCACCGCATCGAGCAACGCCTGCAGATGCGCCTCGTTGCGCGGGCCGGGATCGATGATCGCGACGTTGCCTTCGCCCACGATGTAGCTGTTGGTGCCGGAGAAGGTGAATGGCGACGGATTGTTGCACAGGATGCGACGCACGCCGGGGCGGACATGATCGACGACGCCGGGGACCAGCGGATAATCGCGGTTAAACGGGACGTCGTCGTTGTCGCTCATGTTGTTTGCGCCGTAGGTGAGGCTCCCCTCCCCCTTGCGGGGAGGGTCGGCCGATAGGCCGGGGTGGGGGTGCCCCACGCGCTGTCGGAGTGTGGGGCACCCCCCACCCGGCTCTTCGTTCGCTTCGCTCACGATGAGCCACCCTCCCCGCCTAGCGAAGCTTCGCTTCGCACGGCGGGAGGGTTAGCAAGAGCGCTAGCCGAACGCCTGGATGCCGGTGATGGCGCGGCCGAGGATCAGCGCGTGGACGTCATGCGTGCCCTCGTAAGTGTTCACCGTCTCGAGGTTCTGGGCGTGGCGCATGACATGGTATTCGACCTGGATGCCGTTGCCGCCGTGCATGTCGCGGGCCATCCGCGCGATGTCCAGCGACTTGCCGCAGTTGTTGCGCTTCACCACCGAGATCATGTCGGGGTGGAAGTTGCCCTCGTCCATCAGCCGGCCGACGCGTAACGAACCCTGCAGGCCGAGCGAGATTTCGGTCAGCATGTCGGCGAGCTTCTTCTGCACCAATTGCGTGGCAGCGAGCGGGCGATTGAACTGCTTGCGGTCCAGCGTGTACTGGCGGGCACGCGCCATGCAGTCCTCGGCGGCGCCGAGCACGCCCCAGGAGATGCCGTAGCGGGCACGGTTGAGGCAGCCGAACGGGCCCTTCAGGCCGGAGACGTTGGGCAGCAGCGCTTCCTCGCCGACCACCACGCCGTCCATCACGATCTCGCCGGTGATCGAGGCGCGCAAGGAGAGCTTGCCGCCGATCTTCGGCGCGGTGAGGCCCTTCATGCCCTTCTCGAGGATGAAGCCGCGGATCTGGTTGTTGTGTTCGGCCGACTTCGCCCACACCACGAACACGTCGGCGATCGGCGCGTTCGAGATCCACATCTTGGAGCCGGTGATGCGGTAGCCATCTGCGCACTTCTCGGCGCGGGTCTTCATGCCGCCGGGATCCGAGCCGGCATCGGGCTCGGTCAGGCCGAAGCAGCCGACCCACTCGCCGGAGGCGAGCTTGGGCAGGTACTTCTTGCGCTGGGCTTCGTCGCCATAGGCGTAGATCGGGTACATCACCAGCGACGACTGCACCGAGTTCATCGAGCGGTAGCCGGAATCGACGCGCTCGATCTCGCGGGCGACGAGGCCGTAGGCGACGTAAGAGGCATTGGCGCAGCCATAATCTTCCGGCAACGTGATGCCGATCAGGCCGAGTTCGCCCATCTCGTTGAAGATCTCGCGGTCGGTGTGCTCATTCAAATAGGCGTCCGAGACGCGCGGCAGCAGCTTGTCCTGGGCGTAAGCGCGCGCGGTGTCGCGGATCATGCGCTCGTCTTCGGTGAGCTGGTCGTCGAGCAGGAACGCGTCGTCCCACTGGAAATGCGTCGGGGCCGGTCTGTCCTTGGTCTGGGGGCGCACGCTCATCGAAATCCCTTTCAGATCGTTATTTTCTGGCTATTGAAGTGGCGCGTCCTGCTGTCGCAAACCGGAATACGGAACCCGCGCGCAAGACGTCAAGTTTAGGTCTTTGGCGTATCGCCATCAAGCTGTTCGTTGCAGACGATCTCGATACCGAAACCGGACAGGCCCATATATTCGTGGCTCGATGAGCTCAGGTTGCGGATCGAGGTGACGCCGAGATCGCGCAGGATCTGGGCGCCGACGCCGATCTCGCGCCACTGCTTGTTACGGTCGGCCTCCGCCGAGGACGGGGCATCGATCGGCGTCACCGGCACGCCGGCAGCGCCATCGCGCAGATAGACCAGCACGCCGCTGCCGGCCTTCTTGAAGTGCTCCAGCACACTCTGCAGATGCTTCGGGCCGAAGAATATGTCCTTGACGATGTTGGGCTTGTGAAACCGGGTCAGCACGTTCTTGCCTGCGCCGACATGGCCGTAGACGAAGGCGACGTGATGGATCGGGTCGAACGGCGAGCGGTAGGAATAGCCCTGCAGCGGTCCGATCGGGCTGTCGGTGATAAAGCTGGAGACGCGCTCGATGAGTTTCTCACGGGCCTGGCGATAGGCGATCATGTCGGCGATGGTGACGTGCTTGAGGCCATGCTTCGCCGCGAAATCGACGACCTGCTGACCCTTCATCACGGTGCCGTCATCGTTCATCAGCTCGCTGATGACGCCGACCGGCGCCAGATTGGCAAGCTTGCACAGATCGACCGCGGCCTCGGTATGGCCGGAGCGCATCAACACGCCACCTTCCCGCGCGATCAGCGGAAAGATGTGGCCGGGGCGCGAGAAATCATTGGCGCCGGCATTGGGATTGGCCAGCGCGCGGCAGCAGGAGGCGCGCTCGTCGGCGGAGATCCCGGTGCCGTTGTCGGGCTTGTAGTCGATCGAAACGGTAAAGGCGGTGGTGTGGTTCGAGTCGTTGTTCATCACCATCGGATCGAGCCGCAGGCGGCGGGCGTCCTCGGTGGTGATCGGCGCGCACACGATGCCGGAGGTATGGCGGATGATGAAGGCCATCTTCTCCGCGGTGCAGAATGCGGCTGCGACGATCAGGTCGCCTTCGCCCTCGCGGTCGTCATCGTCGGTGACCACGACCATTTCGCCCAGGGCAAAGGCTTGCAGGACTTCGGGAATCGGATGGGCCATGGCGCGCACTCTGTGACAGATAAGGACCATATGGCGCACAGCGGGGAACGGCGCAACCCGCAGCCGCGCGTAGGGCCATGCGGGTTCGCTGTGCGGAATGGCCGTGGGAAGCTCGGCGCGTCGTCGATCCTCTACCAGGGGACAGCGCTCAGTTCTTCTGAGCGAGCTCCTTGTTGATCCCGAGCGCGATCAGCGTGGCCAGCGCGCCCGACAGCAGATAGGCGCCGGCGGCCAGCAGCCCGAAATGGTTGGCCAGATACAGCGCGACGAACGGCGCGAAGCCGGCGCCGACCAGCCAGGCAAGATCCGACGTCAGGGCCGAGCCGGTGTAGCGGTACGTCGTGCCGAAATTCGACGACACCACGCCGGACGACTGGCCGAACGAGAAGCCGAGCAGGATGAAGCCGGTGACCATGAAGACCACTTCGCCGACGGTGCCGCCGTCGAGCAATTGCGGGGCAAAACCGCTGAACACGGCGATCGCCACCGCGCAGCTGCCAAGCAGCGAACGGCGGCCGATGCGGTCGGCAATATAGCCGGACGCAAACATCGCCAGGATGCCGAATACGGCGCCGACGATCTCGATCATCAGGAAGCGTACCGGGTCTTCCTTGGTATAGAGGAACACCCAGGACAGCGGGAACACCGTGACCATGTGGAACAGCGCAAAGCTCGCCAGCGGCGCAAAAGCGCCGATCAGCACATTGCGGCCCTGGTGGCGCACGGTCTCGATCACCGGCGAGGGCTGCAATTCGCGGCTCTCGAACAGGTTGGTGTATTCCGTGGTCGATACGATGCGCAGCCGGGCGAACAGCGCGACCACGTTGATCGCGAAGGCCACGAAAAACGGATAACGCCAGCCCCAGTCGAGGAAATCGGCCGCCGACAGGCTGGTGAGGAAGAAGGCGAACAGCGCGCTGGCGATCATCAGGCCGATCGGCGCGCCGAGCTGCGGGATCATCGCATACCAGCCGCGCTTGCCTTCCGGCGCGTTCAGCGCCAGCAGCGAGGCCAGGCCGTCCCAGGCGCCGCCCAACGCCACGCCCTGACCGATCCGGAACAGCGCCAGCATGATGCCCGACCAGGCGCCGATCTGGGCGTGTCCGGGCAGGAAGGCGACGGCGGCGGTGGAGCCGCCGAGCAGGAATATGGCGATCGTCAGCTTCATGCCGCGGCCGTACTCACGGTCGACCCAGATGAAGATCAGCGAACCGATCGGGCGGGCGATGAAGGCCAGCGCGAAGATGGCAAAGGAATACAGCGTCCCCATCAGGGGATCGGTATTCGGAAACACCAGTTTCGGAAACACCAGCACCGAGGCGATCGCATAGACGAAGAAGTCGAAGAACTCCGAGGTTCGGCCGATGATCACGCCAATGGCGATTTCGCCCGGCGCAACCACGCCGTGCGTCGCGTTGATGCCCCTGGCATCGCGTTCCATCGTCGTCACTTCGGTGGGCATAGTGCTCATGACGTCGGTCATTCCCTGCGTAAAATTCTCATGAAGCCGGCGAGCATTGGTGACTGCGAGCATTCTTGTGCAGGATCGCTACGCGATTTGAGCGCCCACAGTGATTGGACAAAATGTCCAATGTGCGCTCCGCGAAGCCGCGTGTAACGAAATTCCATGCGCATTTCACTATACAGCCGGCTCAGCCGCACCTCGATCCTTCGCGTCGCAGCGGCCCTGCCGCTGGTGGCATTGTTGTCCGGCTGCAACGCGGTCGTGCTTCGTCCGGCCGGCGACATCGCCGCGCAACAGCGCGACCTGCTGCTGATTTCCACCGGGCTGATGCTTCTTATCATCATTCCGGTGATCGCGCTCACTGTGCTGTTTGCCTGGCGGTATCGCGCGGCGAACACCGAGGCGCGCTACGAGCCGGACTGGGACCACTCGACCCAGCTCGAGCTGGTGATCTGGGCAGCACCCTTGCTGATCATCATCTGCCTCGGCGCCATCACCTGGACCGGCACCCATCTGCTCGATCCCTATCGCCAACTCGACCGGGTGTCGTCCGGCAACCCTGTGAAGCCCGGCACGGAGCCGCTGCAGGTGCAGGTCGTCGCGCTCGACTGGAAGTGGGTGTTCATCTACCCGCAGCTCGGCATCGCCACCGTCAACGAACTCGCCGCCCCGGTGAACCGGCCGATCAATTTCCAGATCACCTCGGGTACGGTGATGAACTCGTTCTACGTGCCGGCGCTGGCAGGCCAGATCTACGCGATGCCGGCGATGCAGACCAAGCTGCACGCCGTCATCAACAAGCCCGGCGACTATGACGGCTTCTCCGCCAATTACAGCGGCGCCGGCTTCTCGGGCATGAAGTTCCGCTTTTACGGCCAGAGCGTCGAAAACTTCGACAAGTGGGTCGCCAAGGTCAAGAAGGACGGCACCGCGCTCGATCGTGCCGGCTATCTGAAGCTGGAGGAGCCCTCCGAGAACGAGCCGCCGCGCTATTTCAGCTCGGTGCCCCCCGACCTTTACCATGCCGCGCTCAACATGTGCGTCCAGCCCGGCAAGATGTGCCAGGACGAAATGATGCGGATCGACGTCCGGGGCGGCGGCGGCATGGCCAGCATCAACAACACGCTGCCGCTGGCCAAGGACAAATATGCCCGCCGCGATGCGCCGCTGGCCGCCGCACCGTCCTTCGTGACTACGCTGTGCACCGTCGAAGAGCCGATGGGCACCACCCATGCCCAGGCGTCACCGGTGATCAACCCGCGCGATCCTGCGGCCATGGTCGGCGTCGGTCTGCCAAAACCCGGCCTGCCGCGTCTGCGTCCCTTCAGCATCGCCCGTCTCGGCGAGCCCAGTTAACACCTCCTGCGAAACGGTTTTCATGATGTCTACCCCCGCTCTCGCGATCAGCCCGATCTTCGGCCGCCTCACGCTGGAATCCTTCCCGCTGCATGATCCGATCCTGCTCGTCACTTTCATCGGTGTCATGGTGGGCGGCATCGTTCTGCTCGGCGCGCTGACCTACTTCAAGCTATGGGGTTACCTCTGGAGGGAGTGGTTCACGTCCGTCGATCACAAGAAGATCGGCATCATGTACTGCATTCTCGCGCTGGTCATGCTGGTGCGCGGTTTTTCCGATGCTCTCTTGATGCGCGCCCAGCAGGCGATGGCCTTCGGCGCCAATGACGGCTTCCTGCCCGCGCACCATTACGACCAGGTGTTCACCGCTCATGGCGTGATCATGATCTTCTTCGTGGCGATGCCGTTCGTCACCGGCCTGATGAACTTCGCCGTGCCGCTGCAGATCGGCGCCCGCGACGTGTCGTTCCCGTTCCTGAACAACTTCTCGTTCTGGATGACGGTCGCCGGCGCGCTGATCGTGATGATGTCACTGTTCGTCGGCGAATTTGCCCGCACCGGCTGGCTGGCCTATCCGCCGTTGTCGGGGGTCGGCTACAGCCCGGACGTCGGCGTCGACTATTACATATGGGCGCTGCAGGTCGCGGGCGTGGGCACGACATTGTCCGGCGTCAACCTGATCGCCACCATCGTCAAGATGCGCGCACCCAGCATGAGCATGATGAAGATGCCGATCTTCGTCTGGACCTCGCTGTGCACCAACATCCTGATCGTGGCGTCCTTCCCGGTGCTGACCGCGGTGCTCGCGCTGCTGTCGCTGGATCGCTACGTCGGCACCAACTTCTTCACCAACGATCTCGGCGGCAACCCGATGATGTATGTGAACCTGATCTGGATCTGGGGCCATCCGGAGGTTTACATCCTGATTTTGCCGGCGTTCGGCATCTTCTCGGAAGTGGTTTCGACCTTCTCCGGCAAGCGCCTGTTCGGCTATACCTCGATGGTCTACGCCACCGCCGTCATCACCATCCTGTCGTATCTGGTCTGGCTGCACCACTTCTTCACCATGGGCTCGGGGGCGAGCGTCAACTCGTTCTTCGGCATCACGACGATGGTGATCTCGATCCCGACCGGCGCGAAGATCTTCAACTGGCTGTTCACGATGTATCGCGGCCGGATCCGCTTCGAACTGCCGATGATGTGGACAATCGCGTTCATGATCACCTTCGTGATCGGCGGCATGACCGGCGTTCTGCTCGCGGTGCCGCCGGCCGACTTCGTGCTGCACAACTCGCTGTTCCTGATCGCGCATTTCCACAACGTGATCATCGGCGGCGTGCTGTTCGGCCTGTTCGCCGGCGTCAACTACTGGTTCCCGAAGGCGTTCGGCTTCAAGCTCGATCCGTTCTGGGGCAAGATCTCGTTCTGGTTCTGGGTGCCGGGCTTCTACGTCGCCTTCATGCCGCTCTACGTGCTCGGCCTGATGGGCGTGACGCGCCGCCTGCGCCACTTCGACGATCCGTCGTACCAGATCTTCTTCATCGTCGCCGCCATCGGCGCCGTGATGATCGCGATCGGTATCGGCGCCATGCTGATGCAGTTCGCCGTCTCGATCTGGAATCGCGAAAAGCTGCGCGACACCACGGGCGATCCCTGGAACGGCCGCACGCTGGAATGGGCAACCTCGTCACCGCCGCCGGACTATAACTTCGCGTTCACCCCGGTGATCTACGACGGCGACAGCTACGCCGACATGAAGAAGCGCGGCTACGTTCGTCCGACCAGCGGGTTCAAGCCGATACACATGCCGAAGAGAACCGCCACCGGGGTCTATCTGGCGGGGCTGAGCATGGTGATGGCGGTCGGCCTGATCTGGTACATCTGGTGGCTGGCAGCCTTAAGCTTCGTCGCTCTGCTGGCGGTCGCCATCCACCACACCTTCAACTATCATCGCGATTACCACATCCCCGTCGAGGAAGTGATCGCGACCGAAGATGCGCGCACGCGTCTGCTGACGGCCGGAGTCTGATCGATGTCGACAGCCAACATTCTTCCCGAGGCCGAAACCACGGTGCCGTCGTTCTACCTGAGCGACGACGCGGACCACTCCGAGGGCGGCAGCACGATGCTGGGGTTCTGGCTCTATCTGATGAGCGATTGCCTGCTGTTCGCGATGCTGTTTGCGATCTACGGCGTGGTCGGCGCCAACTATGCCGCAGGTCCTTCGCCGAAGGACCTGTTCGAACTGCCACTGGTGGCGCTCAATACCGCGATGCTGCTGTTCTCGTCGATCACCTACGGCTTTGCGATGCTGTCGGTGCAGGAGAACGACAAGCGGTCGTCGCTGATCTGGCTGGGATTGACCGGCCTGTTCGGCCTCGCCTTCCTCGGCATCGAACTGCATGAGTTCCACAGCCTGATCCACGAGGGCGCCACGCCGCAGCGCAGCGCTTTCCTGTCGGCGTTCTTCACGCTGGTCGGTACCCACGGCCTGCACGTCACCTTCGGCCTGATCTGGCTGGGCACGCTGATGGCGCAGGTCGGCAAGCATGGCCTGATCCCGGCCAACAAGCGTCGCCTGATGTGCCTCAGCCTGTTCTGGCATTTCCTCGACGTGATCTGGATCGGCGTCTTCACCTTCGTCTATTTGCTGGGAATGCTGCGATGACCGCTCACGACACGCCTAACGCGGCAGCCCACGGCGATACGCATCACGACGACGGCGCCGCGCATGGCTCGCGCCGCGACTATATCGTCGGCTTCGTGCTGTCGGTGATCCTGACGGCGATTCCGTTCTGGCTGGTGATGTCCGGCACGATCGAGAACAAGCAGGTCACGGCTTTCATCGTAATGGCCTTCGCGCTGGTGCAGATTGTCGTGCACATGGTGTACTTCCTGCACATGAACTCGAAGTCCGAGGGCGGCTGGACCGTGATGGCGATGATCTTCACGGTGATCGTGATCGTCATCGCGCTGTCCGGTTCGTTGTGGGTCATGTACCACCTCAACACCAACATGATGCCGACGATGTCGCCGGAAGCCATGAAGAACATGCCGTGAGCCGCGCGGGCGACGGCGTCTCTCCTTCGCCACGCCCGCTGCGATTCCATCTGCTGTTCGGCACCGTGGTGCTGGCCGCCGCCTTGCTGCTGGGGCTCGGCATCTGGCAGGTCGAGCGCCGCGCCTGGAAGCTCGATCTGATCGCGCAGATCGACGCGCGCGTCGATGCGCCCCTGGTCGATGCGCCCGCTCCCGCCGCCTGGCCCTCGATCTCCGCCGCCACCGACGCCTACCGCCATGTCCGCGCTTCGGGCGAGTGGCTGCGCGACAGGGATACGCGGGTGCAGGCCGTCACCGCGCAGGGGGCTGGAAACTGGCTGCTGACGCCGCTGCGCACCGACGCCGGCTTCATTGTCCTGATCAACCGCGGTTTCGTGCCCACCGACAACAAGGCGGCGCTGCCGGCGCTGCCGCCGCGCGCCGAAATCACCGGCCTGCTGCGCATCACCGAGCCGAAAGGCGGCTTCCTGCGCGCCAACGACCCCGCAGCCGACCGCTGGTTCTCGCGCGACACAGCCGCGATCGCGCAAGCGCGGGGGCTCGGTGAGGTTGCGCCGTATTTCATCGATGCCGCGGAGGATCCGTCGCAGCCGGTGCCGGTCGGCGGGCTGACCGTGATCCGCCTGCCCAACAACCATCTGGTCTATGCCGCGACGTGGTTCGTGCTGGCCGGCATGGTCGGCGCGTTTGCCGTCAGGCTGTGGCGGCGGGATTGAATTACGGTACCCGCCGCCGTCATTGCGAGCTCAGGGAATGCCTCTGGCTTTCCCCTTAGCAAAGCGACGCGGCAATCCAGAAAGCCGCACGCGCGGAAAAAACTGGATTGCTTCGTCGCAAGGGCTCCTCGCAATGACGGGGAGAGGCCTGCGGTTCCTTCTTGCCTCGGCCCCGCGTGAGCGAAGCTTCGCTAGGGGGCGGAGGTGGAACGACCAGCCTCTCCGCGCTTGATCGCAGGCCGCAATCGTATATCTATCGATCATACTAATCACTGCAAGGCCTGCCCCATGACCGACATGTCCGTCGATGCCCCGCTGTTGTCCGGCCGGCCCGTTGGCCTCGGCATCAACGGAAAGGTCACCGCCATCGCGCTGGCGCTGCTGGCCGGCGGCGCGGTGGCGCTGGCTTATGTGTTCGCGTGGCGGCAGGGCGCGCTGTACCTGCTCGGCGGCGCGCTCGGTCTGACGTTGTATCACGCGCTGTTCGGCTTCACCTCGGCCTGGCGCGTCTTCATCTCCGACCGCCGCGGCACCGGGCTGCGCGCGCAGATGATCATGCTGGCGATCGCCGTGCTGCTGTTCTTCCCCGCGCTCGACCACGGCACGCTGTTCGGCCAGCCGGTGCGCGGCGAATATGGCGCGGTCGGCGTCGGCATGCTGACCGGCGCGTTCCTGTTTGGCCTCGGCATGCAGCTCGGCGGCGGCTGCGCCTCCGGCACGCTGTATACCGCCGGCGGCGGCAACACCCGGATGTTCGTCACGCTGGCGATGTTCATCGCCGGCTCGACGATCGGCGCCAGGCACCTGCCATGGTGGACCGCGCAGCCGAACATCGGGCCGCAGCCGCTGATCGAGAAGCTCGGCATGGTGCCGGCGCTGGCGCTCAGCCTGCTCGCGATGGCCGGCATCTACGCGCTCACCGTATTCCTGGAAAAGCGCCGCCACGGCGAATTGCGCGGCGGCGCGCCGTCGAAGGTGCATGGCTGGCGCCGCTTCCTGCAGGGGCCGTGGCCGCTGGTGGCCGGCGCTATAGCACTTGCGATCGGCAATTTCGCCACGCTGTACCTCGCCGGCCGGCCGTGGGGCATAACTTCGGCTTTCGCGCTGTGGGGCTCCAAGATCGCCGCGTTCTCCGGCGTCGATGTCGCGTCGTGGCCGTACTGGCAGGGCGCGCGTGCCGCGTCGCTGAAGGACAGCGTGTTCGCCGACATCACCTCGGTGATGGATTTCGGCATCGTGGTCGGCGCGTTGCTCGCCGCTGCCCTGGCCGGCAAGTTCAGTCCGCAATGGAAGATTGCACCGCGTTCGCTGCTGGCTGCGATCCTCGGCGGGCTGCTGCTCGGCTACGGCGCGCGGCTCGCCTATGGCTGCAACATCGGCGCGTATTTCTCCGGTATTGCCTCCGGCAGCCTGCACGGCTGGTTCTGGCTGGTCGCAGCGTTCCTCGGGAATATCCTGGGCACGCAATTGCGACCGCTGTTCGGCCTCAGCGTCGAGCGGAGCTGAGCTATCTTCCTTCCCTCTCCCCTTGTGGGAGAGGGTGGATCGACCGCGAAGCGGTCGAGACGGGTGAGGGGACGCCACAAATGCCGTCGCCCAGTAACCCCTCATCCGTCACGGCCTTCGGCCGTGCCACCTTCTCCCACAAGCGGAGAAGGAAGAGGCAGAGTATGCAGCGCCTTCAACGTCGAACAGAGCGTCCTAGTTGAAATAATCCGGCAGCACGAAGCCGGCGTAGAACTTGTCGCTGCGGATCGCGTTCTTGAACGTGTCGGACTTGTAGGCCTCGACGATACCCTTCGCCCACGGCGCGTCGACATTGCCGCGTTTCACGGCGACGACGTTGCTGTACGGCATCGTCATCTTCTCCAGCGCAAAAGCCTCCGTCAGCTTCAGCCCGGAGTAGATCGCGAAATTGCCCTGCACGGCGGCGAAGTCGGCGTCGTCCAGCGCGCGCGGCGCCTGGGCGTTTTCCAGCGGCACGATCTTGATGCCGGCAGGGTTCTTGATGACGTCGAGCTCGGTGACGTCGACCGGGTTGTTGTCCTTGATCTCGATCCAGCCGAGATCGCGCAGGATCCACAGCGCGCGTTGCAAATTGACCGGATCGTTCGGCACCACCACGGTCATGCCCTTCTTCACCGCATCGGCCTTGGCGTACTTCTTCGAATACAACCCCATCGGCGGGGTCGGCACCGTGATGATGCCGGCGAGGTCGGTCTTCTGGCGCTGGTTGTAGGCGTTCAGAAACACGGTGTGCTGCATCACATTCGCGTCGATGTCGTTGCCGAACACCGCGGTGTTGGCCTCGAGCCCGGTCGAGAACTCGAAGTATTTGATCGAGTAACCCTTTTTCTTCAGCTCCGGCTCGACGCCCTTCTTGAAGCCGTCGATATAGGGGCCAGGCACGAAGCCGATCTTGATTTCGGTCTTGGGCGCGGTCTGCGCAGTAGCAAGGCCGGCCGCGAACATGGCGAGGAGCGCCGCGGCGATGACGGAGGCGATCTTCATGATGGGTCTTTCAGGGAGAGGTTGTTCGTTGAATTACTTTGGCGACCAGAGTTTCGCGGCGGCGGCGTCGACCTTCACCGGGATCAAGCCTTCGGCGAAGAAGGCGTCAGCGATCTTCTGCTGCTCGGAAAGGCCCGGCAGCGTGACCGCGCCGACCTGGTAGGAGCGGTGACTGTTGGCCTCCTCGACGGTCGCGGCATCGATGCCCCACAGGCTGGCGAGCAGGGATGCGGCGTCCTTCGGCTGCGCCTTGACCCATGTGCCGGTCTCATCGAGCTTTTTATAGATCACACCCAGCACGTCGCTGCGCCGCTCGGCATAGGCGGCCGACGACAGGTAGTAGCGCTTGTAGCTCGCGAGCCCGTTGCCGCCATCGGCCAGCACGCGGGCGCCGGACTGCTTCAGCGCGCTGGTGAGGAACGGATCCCACGCCACCCAGGCCTGCACGTTGCCGCCGACAAAGGCGATGCGGCCGTCGGCCGGCGGCAGATAGGCCGGCGAGATGTCCTTGAAATTCAGCCCGGCCTTGCCGAGCGCGGCGAGCAGCAGATAGTGGCTGCCGGCGCCCTTGGTCACCGCAATCTTGCGCCCCTTGAGGTCGGCCAGCGACTTGATCGGCGATTCCGCCGGCACCAGGATCGCCTGCGCGGCCGGCGAGGCCGCTTCCTCGGCGATGTAGGCGAGTTTCGCGCCAGCCGCTTGAGCGAACAGCGGCACGGTGTCGGCGACGTCGGCGCCGAAATCAACATTGCCGGTATTGATCGCCTCGAGCAGCGGCAGGCCGCTGGAGAATTCGTGCCAGCTGATCTTCACGCCGAGCGGCGCCAGCGCCTTCTCCAGCTCGCCATTGGTCTTCAGGATCGCCGTCAGTGTCGATGACTTCTGATAGCCGATCCGGACCGTATCGCTTGCTGGCGTCTGCGCGCAGGCGAACGAGACCGACAGGATCGAGGCCATCGCGGCGAGCGGCAGGGCTTTCAGGCGCGTGAAAACATGCGGCAGGGAAAGCATGGGAAAATCCGGATCTGACGAACTACAGTTCAGTGGAAAATCCCGCCCGGCCCCGCAAGATGCAGCGCCCTCGCTAGGCTATCTGGCGGCCTCTGGCAGTCAATGGAACGGCTGACCGTAGTTGCCGGGCGCGCGATGCAGGCGTTCTGCGCGAGGCAAGCTACGCAGCGGAAACATTCTCCAACCCGTTTCGATACTACGTAAGGCTCGTCCAATGCAGCACGTCGCCGTAAGCACAAAGCTGCTGTCGCGTCGCGCCGGTCAAACAAAACCTTGCCGGCCGGGCGCTACCTTTGAAAGCACAATCCCGAGCGTCCGGCGTAGCGTTGACGTCCCGCAGCGAACGGCTGCAACGATCATCACGGAGTCTATGATGTCCCCGAGCAGACGAACGATCCTTTCCGGTCTGTCAGCCATGTTGCTGTCGGCCGCGCTGGCCGCACCCGCAACCGCCGAACCGCTGAAGGAAGTCCGCATCGGCTTCCAGAAGGCCGGCATCTTTCCGGTCGTGAAGCAGCGCGGCACGCTGGATGCCGCACTGAAGCAGCGCGGCATCACGGTCAAGTGGGTAGAGTTCCAGTTCGGCCCGCCGATCCTGGAGGCGATCAACACCGGCAATGTCGATTTCGGCTATACCGGCGACGCGCCGCCGATCTTCGCGCAGGCCGCGCGCGCCAATTTGCTCTACGTCGCGGCGACCCCGTCGGAAGGCAACAATCAGGGCATCGTCGTGCCCGCGGATTCGCCGATCAGGACGCTGGCCGATCTCAAGGGCAGGAAGGTCGGCTTCGCCAAGGGATCGAGCGCGCACAACACCCTCGTCGCGGCGCTGGAGAAAGCGGGCCTCGCTTACACCGATATCACGCCGGTGACGCTCGGGCCGGCCGATGCGGTCGCCGCCTTCGCCGGCGGCAACATCGATGCCTGGTCGATCTGGGATCCCTATCTGGCGCTGGCGGAGAACGGCAAGGTGCGCGTGCTTGCGTTCTCGAGTGACGTGCAGGAGAGCAACTCGTTCTTCCTCGCCAACAAGGATTTCACCACCAATCATGCCGACATCGTGGCGCTGCTGAACCAGACCTTTGCGGAAGAAGGCAAATGGGCCGCCGACCATCGCGCGGAAGTGGCCACCTCCCTGCGCGAGGCCACCGGCGTCGACAAGGATGCCACCATCCGCGCCGTCAATCGCTCGCAATACGGCGTGACCCCGATCACCGACAAGGTCATCGCCACCCAGCAGGAGACGGCCGACCGCTTCTTCAAGCTCGGCCTGATCCCCAAGGCGGTGAACGTGAAGGAGATCGTCTGGAAGTGGACGCCGGGGTCGTAGCTCTTTCTGTCCCTCCCCCTTGCGGGGTCTGGCGGACGAATTCGTCCGCCATGGGTGGCGCGTTTGAGAGCGAAGCGAACAAACCTGACGGGTGGGGGTAGCCACAGACGCCGTCGCCCGTGGCACCCCCACCCCGACCTCCACTCCCGACGATGCTCTCGCATCGTCGGGAGTTCGGTCGACCCTCCCCGCAAGGGGGAGGGATACCACTGGCGCATGCGCCAAACAGCCAAACACCAAACAGCCGATTAACCCTGCAAATGCTGCGCTTGCGGTATCTCTGTCCCCTCCATCACCCCCACGGCATATAAATCTCGTCTTTTGTGCGCTGCGGTTGAAATCTGCGGCGAAAACAGTAGGTTACCCCCGCGGACAGGCGCCGGCGCAGACCGGCCCTTTCGTTTTCCAGATCAGCAGAAACAGCATCCATGAACGCGCCAGTGCCGCAGCCCGTCGGGGCACCCGTCCCCCTCATCGAACCGCCGGCGCGCGCGATCATCTCGTTCGCGGGCGTCAGCAAGCATTTTCCGGCGCGATCGGGATCCGCGGAAGTGCGCGCGGTCGATAATATCGACCTCAATGTCCCCGAAGGCGCCATCGTCGGCGTCATCGGGCGCAGCGGCGCCGGCAAATCGACGCTGATCCGGCTGATCAACGGCCTCGAACTGCCGAGCTCGGGCCACGTCACCGTCGACGGCCTCGACATCGGTTCGCTCGACGAGCGCGCCTTGCGACAGGCGCGGCGCTCGATCGGGATGATCTTCCAGCACTTCAACCTTTTGTCGTCGCGCACCGCCTTCGACAACATCGCGCTGCCGCTAGAGATCGCCGGCACGCCGCGGCGCGATATTCCGGGCATCGTCAACCCGCTGCTCGACATGGTCGGCCTTGCCGACAAGCGCGACCGCTATCCGGCCGAACTGTCCGGCGGCCAGAAGCAGCGCGTCGGCATTGCGCGGGCACTGGCGACCAGGCCGAAGGTGCTGCTGTCGGACGAGGCGACCTCCGCGCTCGATCCCGAGACCACCGGCCAGATCCTGGCGCTGCTGAAAAAGATCAACGCCGAGCTCAACCTCACCATTCTTTTCATCACCCACGAAATGGCGGTGGTGAAGAAACTCGCCGACCATGTCGCGGTGATGGAAAGCGGTCGCATCGTCGAGCAGGGCTCGACCTACGAGATCTTCGCCAACCCGCATCACGAGACCACCCAGCGCTTCGTCGGCGAAGTCACCGGCGGCAATGTGCCGGAGTGGCTGCAGCAGCAATTGCTGCCGGATTACGCAGCGGGCCGCCAGGCTGTGATCCGCATCTCCTTCACCGGCGCCGATGCCGACGAGCCGGTGCTGTCGCGCCTGACACGGGCCTACAATGTCGATTTCAACATCATGCACGGCCAGATCGAATATATCGCCGGCCAGCCGTTCGGCACGCTGATCACGTCGGTGCCCGCCGAACCGGCGTTGCTGACCCGGCTGATTACCGAGCTGACCAGCACCCGCAACCATGTGGAGCACCTTGGCTATGTCGCCTGAACTGTTGTCGCTGATCGCCTGGTCGACGCTGGACACGCTGACGATGGTGGCGCTGGCCGGCTCGTTCGGCACGCTGCTCGGCCTGCCGCTCGGCGTGTTCCTCGCCACCTCGCGCGCCGGTGAGTTGTTTCCCGCGCCAAACGTCAACCGCATCGTCGGCCTCGTCGTCAACGCCACGCGCTCGACGCCGTTCATCATTCTCGTGGTCGCCATCGTGCCGCTGACCCGCGCCATCGCCGGCACCTCGATCGGCACCCGCGCCGCGGTGGTGCCCCTGACCATCGCCGCGATCCCGTTCATCGCGCGCGTCATCGAAGGCGCGATCCGCGAAGTCGATCAGGGCCTGGTGGAAGCCGCGCGCGCCTTTGGCGCGAGCCCCTTGCAGATCGTGCAGAAGGTGCTGCTGCCGGAAGCGCTGCCCGCGGTGACGCTGGCCTTGACGCTCGCGATCGTCAGCCTGATCGGCTATTCCGCGATGGTCGGCGCGGTCGGCGGCGGCGGGCTCGGCGATCTCGGCATCCGCTACGGCTACCAGCGCTTCATGCCGGAAGTGATGCTCACCGTGGTGCTGGTGCTGATCTGCCTCGTGCAGGGCGTCCAGACCATCGGCGACCGGCTGTCGCGCCGCCTCGACAAGCGCAACCGCAATTCGTGAGCGCCCGCTCGCGCTGTTAGACGTCACCCACCGCAGGAAAAGAATATGTCGCTACGCTCGCTCGCCCTCTCCGCCGTCGCCGCTTTGGCGCTGACCGGTCTCGCTCACGCCGAAACCATCAAGGTCGGGGTCACCGCCGGGCCGCACGCGCAGGTGCTGGAAGCCGCCAAGGCAGTCGCCGCCAAGAAGGGTCTCGACATCCAGATCGTCGAATTTTCCGACTACGTCGTGCCCAACACGGCGCTCGACACCGGCGACCTGCAGGCCAATTCGTTCCAGCACCAGCCCTATCTCGACAACCAGATCGCCGACCGCAAGTTCAAGCTGGAGTCAGTCGCCACCACCATCAACTTCCCGATGGGCGTCTATTCGGCGAAGTACAAGACCTGGGACTCGGTGCCATCCGGCGCGTCGATCGCGATTCCGAACGATCCCACCAATGGCGGTCGCGTGCTGCTGCTGCTGCGCGACAAGGGCATCATCAAGCTGAAGGATGGCACAGGCTTCAAGCCGACCCTGCTCGACATCACCGAAAATCCGAAGAAGCTGAAGGTGATCGAGGTCGATGCCGCGCAGCTGCCGCGCACGCTGCCCGACGTCGACGTCGCCGGCATCAACACCAATTACGCCACCCAGGCCGGCCTCGATCCGGTGAAGGATGCCATTTTGCGTGAAGACCCCAAGGGCCCCTACGCCAACGTCATCGCGGTGCGCGTCGTCGACAAGGACAAGCCCTGGGTGAAGATTCTGGTCGAGAGCTACCAGTCGCCGGAAGTGAAGGAATTCATCGCCACGAAGTTCAAGGGCGCGGTGCTGGCGACCTGGTAGGCCGCGTACTTCATGAGTAGCTGCGAGCGCTCAGAATGATGGGCGCTCGCATTCTCCGCATGTCGTCCCCGCGAAAGCGGGGACCCATAGCCTCCGACTTCAAAGTGAAAACGCCACGACCCCCTGCGCGCCACGGCGCAGACAGCGTGTATGGGTCCCCGCTTTCGCGGGGACGACACAAGAGGCCGGAGCGCCATCTATATGCTTGAGAAAAAGTGGGACCGCCGACGCGGGTAATAACGGCGGTCCCGTGCCGTGCACTCGAAATCCCGGGCAGGAAAGCGACTTCGATGCCCGTTTTGCATCAGCGTAATCGACGCTATCTCAGTGGCGCTGCGCTGCAACGCTAACCCTTTGTTAACCTAACCGATCAACCTTACCCGGGCCGCTTTTCCGGCAATCGGCGGGCGGGCGGAGAATAATCTACTGCGCGGCGGCCTTCATCGCTTTGATGGCTTCGGCGTTGGCGCAATAATGTTGATAGTTCTGCGCGGCGGTTTCGGCCGAGATGTCGTTGCGGCAGGTATGCTTGTGTTCGCATTCGCCGCAGCAGGTCTGCATGTCTTGGAACTCGCGCGGATTGATGGCGTCGATGGTCTGCTGGCTGAAGCCGAGCGCCTTCATCATCAGCGGCAGTTCGGCGGCGTCCGGCGGCCCCTGCTGCACCAGCATGTCGAGGTATCCCGGTGCCAGGCCGAGCTCATGCGCCATGCGCTGAAACTCACCGGCGTCGAGGTCGCGCAATTCGGCGATCTCGCGGCGGTGCTGCACCCAGGCATGGATGCGATCGATGACGGCGCCGGCGATCGAGGTTTGGGTCGGGGTTGTCACGGCGTCCTCCGTTGCTGGTTGGCTGCAGCAATGTTCGGCCCATGACGTCCCCCTCGCATTGCGGTGGATCAATCGGCGTCAATTTTGGGCCGCGGGGAGCGATTGTTGCCCGGATATCTGGATCCCAGATCGCTCGCCAAAACGCCGCCTCGTGGTTTCAGCCGCTACGCGTCCAGCTTCTCCACGCCGCACCACTCCGCGATGAACAGCGCCAGCGCCGTGGTGGTCTTCTTCAGCGACGGCAGATTGACGCCTTCGTCGAAGCCGTGGACGCCGCGCGAGATACAGCCGTAATTCAGCGTCGGCACGCGATCGAACAGCGCATAGACGCGGCTGTCGAGATAGGCCAGCGACGTGACGGTTTCCGGCTTCTGGCCGAACACCGCCTGATGCGCCGCGGCCAGCGTGGCTTCGGCATCGGAGCCGGGGTTAAGCTCATAGCCTTCGGCCTGGAAGCCGTTGAAGGTGATGGTCGGCGGGATGTTCGACAGGAACGCGTCGCCCCGCGTGAAGACGGCGACGCAATCGACGATTTCCTTCTTCGCGGCTTCGGCTGTCTTGCCAGGCAGCAGCGAGATCCGCATGTCGACCTTGCACCACGCCGGCACCGAGGACGCCCAGTCGCCGCCGGCGATCTTGCCTATATTGAGATTGACCGGCTTCTCGATGTGGCGAAAATGCGCGTGCTCGTCCTTGGTCGCGTTCCATTTGGCTTCCAGCTTGCGCAGCTCGCCGATCACGCGGTAGGCGGCGTCGATCGCGTTGGCGCCGGTGCCCATCCGCTGCACATGCACCGGGACGCCGCGGACCTCGAGCTGGAACCAGACCACGCCGACATTGGCGCGCGTGATGGTCTCGTGCGACGGCTCGGAGATCACCACGGCATCGGCCTTGTAGCCGCGCAGATGCGTCATCAGCGCGCCGTCGCCGGTGGATTCCTCCTCCACCACGGACTGCAGATACACCGTCGCCGCCGGCTGCAGGCCCAGGCTCTTCAGCGCATCGAGCGCAAAGATATTGGCGGCGCAGCCGGCCTTCATGTCGCCGGCGCCGCGGCCCTGCATCCAGTCGCCCTGGATCACCGGATCGAAAGGCGCGGTGGCCCACATGTCGTGCGGGCCTTCCGGCACAACGTCGACATGGCCCTGCATGATCAGCGAGCGGCCGGTCTCCTCGCGCGGGTGATGCGTGCCGACCACGATCGGCGCGGTCGAGTGCAGATCATCCCAGGCGCCGGCGCCGGGATGCGCGGCCAGCGCTGCGCGGTCCATCGCAAAGCGCTCCATCTTGTAGCCGCGCTCCCGGATGGCGCGGAACATGAAGTCCTGCATGGTGTGTTCATTGCCGCGCGTCGAGACGTGGCGCACCATGGCCTGCGTGAACTTGACCTGGGCATCGAAGCCCTTGTCGACCGCAGCGATGATGTCGTCGCGAAGTTTCGGATCGAGAGTCATGAGGGATACCTTTGATCTTGGATGGCGGGTCGATCGTTTGGTCGTTTCAACAAGGAAGATGCAGCGGCGGCACTCAACACCTCTCCCCGGCGGGGAGAGGTAAAGGAACAGCTTACGCCGACAATGCGAGTTCGAGCTTGTCGAGGCCTTCGTTGATGATCTCGTCCTGCGCGGTGAGCGGGACAAGGATGCGAATGGTATTGAAGCTGGTGCCGCAGGACAGCAGGATCAGGCCGTGCTCGGCGGCGCGCTGCGTCACGCGCTTCGTCATCTCGGCATCCGGCGCCTCGCCGCCGCGCTCTTTCACGATGTCGAATGCGATCATCGCGCCGACCGCGCGCACGCCGGCCATCGGCAACAGGTCGTTGCGCTGCTGCATCTTCTTCAGGCGCGAGACGATGTGCTCGCCGATCACATTGGCGCGGTCGACGAGTCTGTCCTTCTCGAACACGTCGAGCACCGCGTTGGCCGCAGCGACCGCGAGCGGGTTGCCGGCATAGGTGCCGCCGAGGCCGCCGGGATCGGCGGCGTCCATGATCTCCTGCTTGCCGATCACGCCCGACAACGGGAAGCCGCCAGCGAGGCTCTTGGCCACGGTGATGAGATCGGGCCTGACGTCATAGTGCTCCATCGCGAACATCTTGCCGGTGCGGCCATAGCCGGTCTGTACTTCGTCGGCGATCAGCACGATGCCGTTCTCGTCGCAGATTTTCCGCAACGCGCGCATCAGTTCCGGCGGCGCCTGGTGGAAGCCACCCTCGCCCTGCACCGGCTCGATGATGATCGCAGCCACGCGCGCCGGATCGATGTCGGCCTTGAACATGAAGCCGAGATATTTCAGCGATTCTTCCACGGTGACATCGAGCTGCGGCGCGGGGAACGGCACGTGCCAGACTTCCGGCAGAGCGGCGCCAAAGCCCTTCTTGTAGGGAAATACCTTGCCGGTCATCGTCATGGTCAGCGCGGTGCGGCCATGGAAGCTGCCGGTGAAGGCGATCACGCCGGCACGGCCGGTGGCGGCGCGCGCTATCTTGATGGCGTTCTCGGTGGCTTCGGCGCCGGTCGTGAAGAACGCGGTCTTCAGCGGGCCGTCGATCGGGGCCAGCTTGTTGAGGCGTTCGGCCAGCGTGACGTAGGGTTCGTACAACAGCACCTGGAAGCAGGTGTGGGTGAAGCGCTCCATCTGCTCGCGCACCGCGGCCATCACATGCGGGTTGCAGTGGCCGGTATTGAGCACGGCGATGCCGCCGGCGAAATCGATATAGCGCTTGCCCTCGACGTCCCAGACTTCCGAATTCAGCGCGCGCTGCGCCGAGATCGGCGTGGAGTGGCCAATGCCGCGCGGCACGGCGGCTTCACGGCGGGCGAAGATTTCAGCATTGGTGGGCATGGGATTTCCTGGTGCTTCTAGGTGGTTTAAAAGAACGATCAGTGTGTAGCCCGGATGGAGCTTCAGCGTTCGCGCGTAGCGCGAAGGCGGAAGCGCAATCCGGGGCCGGCCTATCGGTGGAGCGGCAGGCCCCGGATTGCGGCATCGCGGCGCTGCGCGCCGCGATGCCGCAATCCGGGCTACGCATGGAGTTATCGCGCGGCTTCAAATCCCTTCAGCGTCGAGGTGAGGTTGGCGCCTAGGATGTCGGAGAGGTAGCCGCCCTCCTGGACGAGAACGGTGGGCAGGCCCAGCCGCGCCAGCTCGGCGCCGATGCGGGCGAAGCCCGGGGTGGTGATTTTAAGCGCCGCGAGCGGATCCTGTTCGGAGGCGTCCAGCCCGAGCGCCACGACCAGCGCGGTAGGCGCGAACGCCTGGATGGTTTTGGCGGCGATCTGCATCGCCGCGATGTAGCCATCGTCGCCGGTGCCGATCGGCAAGGGGATGTTGAGGTTGGTGCCGAGGCCGTTGCCCTCGCCGCGTTCATGGGCGTAGCCCCAGACGAATGGATAGTAGCTGGTCGGATCGGCATGGATCGACACCGTCAGCACGTCGGGCCGCGAATAAAAGATACCCTGGGTGCCGTTGCCGTGATGCACATCGACGTCGAGGATCGCGACGCGCTCGTGCTTCTGCCGCAGATGCTCGGCGGCGATCGCCGAATTGTTCATGAAGCAGAAGCCGCCGGCGAGATCGCGATAGGCATGGTGGCCGGGCGGCCGGCACAGCGCGTAGACGGCGTCCTCGCCGTCCAGCACCATCTGCGCGGCGGTGGTCGCCGTATCGGTGGCGGCGCAGGCGCCGGCCCAGGTGCCCGGCCCCATCGGCGCCGACGTATCCACCGTGTGCCAGCCGAGCTTGCCGACGATGTGCGACGGATAGCTGCCCGGCACCCGCACCGGATGCATGTTGGGGATCATCTCGGCGCCGGCGTCCGGCAGCCTCTGCCATTCGTCCCAGGCGTCTTCGAGGAAGCGCAGATATTCCGGCGAATGCACGCGCGCGCGCGGCCCCTGGCCGAATTCGGTGGGGGCTACGATCGTATGCTGGCCGTCGTGAAGGCCCTTGAGCAGGCGCACCGCGCGCTCCGGCTGTTCGGTGGTCCGCTTGATGACGCCGCGCACCAGATAGAATTGCGGGTCATGGCTCGAGTGCTTGTCGCTGTAGACGGCTTTCACGAAGAGGCTCCGTTGCTGGATTGGGGAATGTCGCGGACCAGCCGGGCGACTTCATGCCAGGCAGCCCCGATGTGGTAATCGATCCGTGCGTTGATGATGTCGGGATGGCCCTGCACCAGAGCATCGAGCACCGCTTCATGCGTCTGGGCGATGCGGCGCGGATCGTCATAGAGCCGGCCGATCAGGCCGATCACCATGCGCAGTTCGGACGCCAGATCGTCGAACAGCCGCAGCAACCGCGCGGAGTCGGCGATCTCGCAGATCATGCGGTGAAATTTGTAGTCTTCCTCGACCTGTCGCGCGGGCTCGTCGAGATCGGCGCTCTCATACATCACGTCGATCTGCCGCCGCAGCGCATCGCGCGCCGCGGGAGTCATGTTTCTGGCGGCTAATACCGCGGCGTGGGATTCGACGCAGATGCGCAGGTCGTAGATCTCGTCGATGTCGCGCGCCTTGAGCTTGCGCACGAAAAAGCCGCGGCGCGGATGCGATACCAGCAGGCCCTGCTGCTCGAGCAATCTAGCTGCCTCGCGCACCGGCGCGCGGCTGATGCCGAGTTCGCGCGCCACGCCGGCCTCGACCACCTTGGTGCCCGGCTGCAACTGCCCCTGAATGATCGCCTGCGTCAAAATCCGCGCGACCTGGCCGACCAGATCGGTATCCGCGAGGGCCGTCAGCCCGACTGGTGGCGTAATCAGACGCATGGAGTGAGAAGACCCTTTCAGCGGCTGTACAAGATTTAAGCGCCGATTGTCGACAGTTTAATCTTGCGACCTGCCATGCGTTTGTGTCTTCTGCAGACACCTTAGAAACCGGGATTGCGCTCGTGAATATCCATGCAAGCATTACGCCGACCGTCTCCGATCTTCAGCAGACCCGCATCGATCTGGCAGCCGCCTATCGCCTGATTCACCGGCTCGGCCTCGACGACAGCATCTACACGCACATCTCGGTGCGCGTGCCCGGCACGCAGAATCGCTTCCTGATCAATCCCTACGGCATGCGCTTCGAGGAAGTCACCGCGTCGAACCTCGTGACCGTCGATGTCGATGGCAAGGTCGTCGATGATCCGCTCGGCCTCGGCATCAATCCGGCCGGCTTCACCATTCACAGTGCAGTGCACGCGGCGCGTCACGATGCGCACTGCGTGCTGCATACGCACACGGTCGCGGGCGTCGCCGTATCGTGCCAGAAGGACGGGCTGCTGCCGCTCAACCAGTGGTCGATGCAGTTCACCGAGCGGCTCGCTTATCACGATTATGAAGGCATTGCGCTCGACCTGTCCGAGCGCGAGCGCCTGGTGCGCGACCTCGGCGACAAGATGGTGCTGGTCCTGCGCAACCACGGCATGCTGACCTGCGGCCGCTCGGTTGGCGAAGCCTTCAAGCTGATGCACAATATGGAGCGGTCCTGCCGCGCGCAGTTGGCGCTGCAGGCCGCGGGCGCCGAGATCGTGATGCCGTCGCATGCAGTGGCTCTGCATACCGCGAGCCAGTACGATCGCGGCTACCAGAAGATCGAGGTCGAAGGACAGCCGGACAGCGAGTGGGCGGCATTCAAGCGCATGCTGGATCGCACCGATCCCGGCTACAAGAACTGAGCGACTTCACAACACGTTGTAAAAACGCGCCATTAGGGCTGGGGGAATACCATGCTGAAGCACTTCTTGTTGGGGCTGGCTTTGACGAGCAGCCTGTGTACGGCGGCGATCGCGCAGCAGCCGAAAATGGGCGGCGTCATCAACGCGGTGATTCAGCCGGAGCCCCCCGGCCTGATGCTGGCGCAGGTGCAGAACGGCCCGACGCAGATGGTGTCGGGCAACATCTATGAGGGCCTGCTGCGCTACGACCAGAAACTGGTGCCGCAGCCCGGCCTCGCCGATAGCTGGACCATTTCTGACGACCGCAAGACCTACACTTTCAAGCTGCATCCCGGCGTCACCTGGCACGACGGCAAGCCGTTCAGCTCGGCCGACGTGCTGTTTTCGATCGAGATGCTGAAGCAGACCCACGCGCGCGCCCGCAACAATCTGGTGCAGCTCGACAAGGTCGAGGCGCCCGACGATCTCACCGTGGTGTTCACGCTGAAGCAGCCGTTCGGCCCGTTCCTCGGGATTTTCGAGGTCGGCTCGATGCCGATGGTGCCGAAACATCTCTATGAAGGCACCGACTTCAAGACCAATCCGAACAACAATACGCCGATCGGCACCGGCCCCTTCATGTTCAAGGAATGGAAGAAGGGCTCGTTCATCCGTCTGGTGAAAAACCCGAACTACCACGTCAAGGGCAAGCCCTATCTCGACGAGATCTACTGGCAGATTATCCCGGACGCCGCCGCGCGGTCGGTGGCCTATGAGACCGGCAAGGTCGATGTGCTGCCGGGCGGCTCGATCGAGAATTTCGACGTGCCGCGCGTCTCCAAGCTGAAGAACACCTGCATCACCGGCGAGGGCTGGGAGTTCTTCTCGCCGATGGCCTGGATGTGGCTCAACAACCGCCAGGGCCCGACCGCCAACAAGCTGGTTCGCCAGGCCATCATGTACGCGGTGGACCGCGAATTCGCCCGCGACGTGATCTGGAACGGTCTCGGCAAGGTCGCCACCGGCCCGTCGGCCTCGACCATCAAGTTCTACACCGACGACGTCAGGAAATATCCGTTCGATCCCGCCAAGGCCAAGGCGCTGCTCAAGGAAGCCGGCTACAAGGGCGAGAAGCTGCGCATGATGCCGCTGCCTTACGGCGAGACCTGGCAGCGCTGGGCCGAAGCCATCAAGCAGAACCTGCAGGATGTCGGCATCAACATCGAAACCATCGCTACCGACGTGCCGGGCTATAACCAGAAGATCGGCGAATGGGATTTCGACATCTCGTTCAGCTATCTCTACCAGTACGGCGACCCCGCGCTTGGCGTCGGCCGCAACTACGTCTCCAGCCAGATCCAGAAGGGCCAGCAGTTCAACAACGTCGAGGGCTATTCCAACCCCGAGATCGACCAGTTGTTCGCCGATGGCGCAATCGCAACCCCGGATTCCAAGCGCAAGGAGCTCTACGACAAGGCGCAGAAGATCCTGGTCGAGGACGTGCCGATCGCCTGGATGCTCGAATTGCAGTTCCCGACCATCACCAACTGCAAGGTGAAGAACCTGATCACCACCGGCATCGGCGTCAATGACGGCTTCCGCGACGCCTGGATGGACAAGTAAGACGCGCCTGCGTGGCTTCCTGCGATGACGGGCGGAGACCTCTCCCCGTCATTGCGAGGAGCCACTTGGCGACGCGGCAATCCAGAGGCCGCAAGCTCGGCAAGTGCTGGATTGCTTCGTCGCTCCGCTAAGAGGAAAGTTGGCAAGCCAACTTTCCTTGGCCTCGCCATGACGGGGAGAGGCCTATTCAAAACATGACCTTTAAATTGGACCTCTGATGCTGTCATTTGTTGCCCAGAGGATCGTGAAGGGCGTCGTCGTCCTGTTGGCGATCGTCGTGATGAACTTCTTCCTGATCCGCCTTGCGCCCGGCGATCCCGCCGTGGTGATGGCCGGCGAGGCCGGCGCTTCCGATCCGCAATTCGTCCAGCAATTGCGCGAGAAATTTTCGCTCGACAAGCCGCTGCCCGAGCAATTGGCGTCCTACGTCAAGGGCATCGTCACACTCGATCTCGGCTTCTCGTTCCGCCAGCAGATGCCGGTGTCGAAGCTGATCTCGGAGCGGATCGGCGCGACCCTGCTGCTGACGCTGTCGGCATTCGGCATCTCGCTGGCGCTCGGCATCTTCTTCGGCACGCTGGCGGCGCGTTTTGCGGGGAGTTGGGGCGACAGTGCGATCACCGCCGCAGCATTGATCTTCTATGCCACGCCGATCTTCTGGCTGGCCCTGATGGCGATCCTGTTGTTCTCGGTCTATCTCGGCTGGCTGCCGAGCTTCGGCTACGACACCGTCGGCGCCAATTACACCGGGCTGGCCTATGTCGGCGACGTCGCTTTGCATCTCATCATGCCGGCGATGACCATCGGCCTGTTCTTCATGGCGACCTATACCCGCATGACCCGCGCCTCGATGCTCGAGGTGAAGCGGCTCGATTTCGTCAAGACCGCGCGCGCCAAGGGGCTGCGCGACAACGTCATCCAGCGAAGACACGTGCTGCGCAATGCGCTGTTGCCGGTGGTGACGCTGGCTGGCGTGCATTCCGGCACGCTGATCGGCGGCGCGGTGATTACCGAGACGGTCTATGCCTGGCCCGGCATCGGCCGGCTGATGTACGAGGCGCTGCTGCAGCGCGACTACAATCTCTTGCTCGGCGTCTTCGTGGTCTGCTCCGCCATGGTGCTGATCTTCAACCTCATCACCGACCTGGTCTATCGGCTGGTCGATCCGCGCATCGAATTTGCCTCATGAAACAGTTCTGGAAATCGATGCTGCGGCATCCCGGCGGCGTCATCGGGATGGTGATCCTGTTCATCGCCATCTTCATCGCCATTCTCGGCCCGACCATCTTCCCGAATTCGCCGTGGCGGATGGTGCAGCGGCCGTTCCTGCCGCCCTTCACCAATCCCGCGGTGTGGCTCGGCACCGACGCGCTCGGCCGCGACGTGTTCGCCGGCATCATCTATGGCGCGCGCGTGTCGTTGCTGGTCGGCCTCGTCTCCACGCTGGTGGCCTTGACCGTCGGCGTGCCGCTCGGCGCGCTCGCCGGCTATTTCGGCGGCCGGGTCGATGACGCCCTGATGCGCTTCACCGAATTCTTCCAGACCATCCCGAGCTTCGCGCTGGCGATCGTGCTGGTAGCGATCCTGCAGCCGTCGATCTATTCGATCGTCGCCTCGATCGGCATCGTGTCGTGGCCGCCGGTGGCGCGGCTGGTGCGCGCCGAGGTCTTGAGCCTGCGCACCCGCGAATACGTCCAGGCCGCGATCGTCACCGGGCAAAGCAATAGCTGGATCATCTGGCGCGAGATCCTGCCGAACGCGCTGTCGCCGGTGATCGTGCTGGCATCGCTGATGGTCGCCACCGCGATCCTGCTGGAATCATCATTGTCGTTCCTCGGCCTCGGCGATCCCAACATGATTTCCTGGGGCTACATGGTCGGCGCCGGCCGCACCGTGATCCGCCAGGCGTGGTGGATCACCGTATTCCCCGGCGTCGCCATCCTGCTCGCGGTGCTGGCGATGAACCTGGTCGGCGAAGGCCTCAACGACGCGCTCAACCCGCGGCTTGCCAAGGACGGACGCTGACATGACCGCACCCGCTGTCTCCATCAAGAATTTGCGCATCGGGCTGCCCAAGGGCGCCGAGCGGCCCTACGCCGTCGACAGCATCTCGATCGACCTGATCCCGGGCGAGATCGTCTGCGTGGTCGGCGAATCCGGCTCCGGCAAGTCAATGTGCGCGCATGCGCTGCTGGGCCTGTTGCCCGACACGGTGTCGACCGAGACCGGCGAGATCCTGTTCGAGGGCCGGGACCTTCTGAAGATGGACGAAGACGGCTGGCGCGACGTGCGCGGCCGCCACATCGCGATGGTGTTCCAGGAGCCGATGACGGCGCTCAATCCGTTGATGCGGATCGGCGACCAGATGATGGAGATGTTCGAGGCGCACGATCTGCTGACGCCGAAGGAGCGCCGCGCCAAGGCGCTGGGGCTGGCGCGCGAGGTCGGCCTGCCGGATCCGGAGCGCATCGTCCGCGCCTATCCGCACCAATTGTCCGGCGGGCAGCGGCAACGCGCGATGATCGCGATGGCGCTGGCGCTGGAGCCCGCGGTGCTGGTCGCCGACGAGCCGACCACCGCGCTCGACGTCACCACCCAGGCGCAGATTCTCAAGCTGATCCGCGACCTGCAGCGACGTCGAAACATGGCGGTGATGTTCATCACGCATGATTTCGGCGTCGTCGCCGATATCGCCGACCGCGTCGTGGTGCTGCGCTATGGCAAGGTTGTCGAAGAGGGCACCGCCGCCGAAGTGCTGACGCGTCCGCAGCACGACTACACCAAGGCGCTGCTGGCGGCCGTGCCGTCGGTACATCCGCCGGTGCGCGCGCCGCTGACACACCGCGCCAAGGCGCTGGAAGTCGTCGGCCTCGACAAGACCTATGTGACGTCCGGCGGCTGGTTCAAGCCCGCGCGTTCGGTGCGCGCCGCCAACGAGGTCTCGTTCGACATCTTCCAGGGCGAGACGCTCGGCCTGGTCGGCGAATCCGGCTCCGGCAAGTCGTCGGTGGCAAGGCTGGTGATGCAGCTCATCAAGCCCGACCGCGGCACCGTGCGGCTCGGCGAGTCCGATCTCATGCTGCTCAAGGGCCGCGCGCTGCGCGACGAACGCCACCGCATCCAGATGATTTTCCAAGATCCGTTCGCCTCGCTCAATCCGCGGCGCCGCGTCGGCAACATCATCAGCGACGGCCCGATCGCGCATGGCGCCGATCGCAAGGTGGCGATGCAGCGCGCCCGCGACCTGCTCGGCATGGTCGGGCTCGACGCCGGCGCGATGGATCGTTACCCGCACGAATTCTCCGGCGGCCAGCGCCAGCGCATCGGCATCGCGCGCGCGCTGGCGCTCGATCCGGAAATCATCGTCGCGGACGAGGCCGTCTCCGCGCTCGACGTTTCCGTGCAGGCCCAGGTGCTGGCGCTGCTCGAGGATCTGAAGGCGCGGCTCGGCCTGTCGATGCTGTTCATCACCCATGATTTGCGCGTTGCGGCGCAGATCTGCGACCGCATCGCGGTGATGCAGCGCGGCGTGATCGTCGAATTGAAACCGACGGCGGAGCTGTTCGCGTCGCCGGAACATCCCTATACGCGCGAGCTGCTGGCGGCGGTGCCCGGCCAAAGCGCGCCTTCGAAAGCCGCCTGATCCCATGTCGTCTGACGTCTCGCACTGCGTTCTGCTCGCCAAGAATCTCGACCTGCGCCGCCACCTCGCGTCTGAAATCGAAAGGCTCAAGGGCCGCGTCCATTTCGTCGATCACCGTTCCGGCCACGAGGACGACGTCACGCTCGCCGTCGCCTGGTATCCGCACGACGATGCGTTCGCGCATTATCCCAATCTGAAGGCGGTGTGTTCGATCGCCGCCGGCGCCGACAGCATCGTGATGAACCCCAGCCTGCGCGACGGCATCGAGGTGGTCCGTGTCGTCGAGCCGGCGCAGGCCGAGATGATGTCGACCTTCGTGGTGTGGCACGTGATCTGGCATCAGCGTCGCTTCGCCACCTATCTGGCACAGCAGCGCGACCGCGTCTGGCAGCGGCTCGGCCAGCGCATCACCAGCGAGGTCAGCGTCGGCCTGCTCGGCTATGGCGCGATCGGCGCCCGCGTCGCGGCGGATCTCGCCGCGCTCGGCTTTCCGGTCAAGGTATGGAGCCGCAGCCCGAAGCCTACACCTTCCGGCATTATCGGCTTCCACGGCACCGGGGGCCTGGCTTTGATGCTGGCCGAAACCGAAGTGCTGATCAATCTGCTGCCGCTGACCGCGGAAACCGCCAACATCCTCAATGCCGACAATTTCGGCCGCATGAAGCGCGGCGGCTACCTGATCCAGGTCGGCCGCGGCGAACATCTGGTCGAAGCCGATCTATTGGCCGCGCTCGACAGCGGGCAATTATCGGGGGCGTCGCTCGACGTCTTCGTCGGCGAGCCGCTACGCCGCGACCATCCATTCTGGTCGCACCCCGGCATCATGCTGACCCCGCACGACGCCTGCGACGTCACCCTGCCCGCGGTCGGCGAAACCATCTGGGCCACCGCGCAAGCCGTCAAGGCCGGCGTGCGGCCGAAAGATGCGGTGGACAGGGTCAGGGGATATTAGAACAATCATTGCCGCATCGACGCGCCGGCCATGCGCTCCCTCTCCCCCATTGGGGAGAGGGCTGGGGTGAGGGGGCACCGGCCTATCGATAGTCCGCGCCCCTCACCCGACCGGCCTCGCTTCGCTCTGCCGATCGACCTCTCCCCAACGGGGAGAGGTGAAGAAGAGAGCGCCTGGCGATATCTTTTACTTCGCCAGCCAGAAGCCGCCCAGCACCAGCACGACGGCGAGTGTCACGATAATCCCCATCACCGCGCCAATGATGGTGAGCAGTCCGTGGCTGTCCAGCCAGCCGCGCAACGCTTTCTCCATGCTTAAACCTCCCGCCGAATTGAATGTTGTTTATGTTGGGGCCAGCGTATCAAGCCCTCGCCCCGCCGTCTCGCGCTTTTGCGCCATCAGGAGAAATCATGGAACCGCTGTACACAAAGGGCATCGCCCTGCCCCGCCTCGGCCTCGGCACCTTCCGCCTGCAGGGCGACGGCTGCCGCGCCGCGGTCGAGGGCGCAATCGGCCTCGGCTATCGCCACATCGACACCGCCGAGATGTATGGCAACGAGGCCGAGGTCGGTGACGCTATCCAGGCGTCCGGCATCAAGCGCGCCGACCTGCACGTCACGACGAAAGTCTGGCACGAGAACCTCGCCCCCGACGCGATCCGCAAGGCGTTCGATGCCAGCCTGGCCAAGCTGAAGCTCGACCATGTCGATCTCTATCTGGTGCACTGGCCCTCGAAGACCATGCAGCTCGGCGCCGTGATGGAGACGCTGATGAAGCTGAAGGACGAAGGTCGCACCCGCGCGATCGGCGTCGCCAATTTCACCGTGTCGTTGCTCCGGCAGGCCGTCGAGGAGATCGGCGCGCCGATCGCCTGCAACCAGGTCGAATATCATGTGCTGCTGGAGCAGACCAAGGTGCTGGCCTATCTGCGCAGCAAGGGTATTCCGCTGGTCGCCTATTGCCCGCTGGCGCAGGGCAAGATCACCGACAACGAGGTGCTGCAGAAGATCGGCGCCAAACACGGCGCCAGTGCCGCGCAGGTCGCGCTGAAATGGCTGCTCGACCAGGACAATGTCGCGGCGATTCCAAAAGCCTCGCGCGCCGAGAGCCAGCAGGCCAATCTAGACGCGCTGAACGTCACGCTGGACGATGCCGACCGCGCGGCGATCGCAGCCCTGCCGAAGAACCAGCGCCTGGTGAATCCGGCGGCGTTTGCGCCGGATTGGGATTGAAGTTCTTTCTTCCCTCTCCCCTTGTGGGAGAGGGCGGATCGAACCGCGAAGCGGTTCGAGACGGGTGAGGGGTAGCCACAAGCTCCGAGCCTAGTACCCCCTCATCCGTCACGGCCTTCGGCCGTGCCACCTTCTCCCACAAGGGGAGAAGGAAGAAAGAGACCCGTCGTCAATTGAGACCACCGCTATTTGTGCGTATGCGGCTTCCTGGCTGGCTTCTTCGCCGCTGACTTTCCCCCCGTCGGCATCATCACCACCCGACCATACTTCACGCCGCGCTCGGCGATGATGTGATCGGCGAAATGCTGCACCTCCCGGCCAGGGCCGCGCAGCGCGGTGACCTCCATGCAATTGTCGTCGTCGAGATGGACATGCAGCGTCGCCAGCGCGAGGTCGTGATGGTGGTGATAGGTG
The DNA here is from genome assembly GCF_007018645.1 of Tardiphaga sp. vice154. Taxonomy (NCBI): domain Bacteria; kingdom Pseudomonadati; phylum Pseudomonadota; class Alphaproteobacteria; order Hyphomicrobiales; family Nitrobacteraceae; genus Tardiphaga; species Tardiphaga sp. vice154. The sequence continues at coordinate 1,147,501 of NZ_CP041399.1, read as the reverse complement.
TCGACCAGCCGGCTCGACAGGTCGCGCGCCGCATGGTCGTAGACGTAGACCAGCGCCGCGACGCAGTCGCCGCCCTTGTCCTGGCCCTTGTCCTGCGATGCCTGCTGCATCCCGGCACGGGCGAAATCGCGGATCGCCTCGGAGCGGTTCTGATAGCCGTGCGCGGCGATCATCGCATCCAACTCGTCCATCAAATCGTCGTCGAGCGTGATCGTAATGCGTTGCATGGGCTCTCCCGAAAAGTATGATGAAATTTGACATAGATCATACTCTATGTGTCATGATGCGCTTGCCGACCAGCATAGCTCATCGAACACATCATGCATCGCGTCCCGTTGCCATCGGCCGGACTGGGGCTTGTCATCTCGCTCGCCGCTGCCGCGCCGAGCCACGCCCAGAGCCGTACCACTCTATCTCCGGTCGAGGTGATCGCGCCGGACCGGCATGCCGCGCCGCCCCGCAAGCCGCGGCCCCCCATGCAGAGCGACCGACGTGTCGCGCAGCGGGCGGAGCCGACGGCCGGTGCAACCGCCGGCGCCGTCGCAGCCGCGGCCAGGGCAGCCTTCGCGGCGCCGTCTCCGCCAGCCACAGCCAGCGAGAAGCGCGTCAGCGGCGCCGAAATCAATGCGCGGCCGTTCTCGCGGCCCGCCGAAGCCCTTGAAGTCGTACCCGGCCTGATCGTCACCCAGCACTCCGGCGACGGCAAGGCCAACCAGTATTTTTTGCGCGGCGTGAATCTGGATCATGGCACCGATCTGGCGATCTCGATCGACGGCATGCCCGTCAACATGCGCACGCACGGCCACGGCCAGGGCTACGCCGATCTCAATTTCCTGATTCCCGAACTGATCGGCTCCGTCAACATCCGCAAAGGCCCGTATTTCGCCGACGAAGGTGACTTCTCCTCGGCGGGCGCGGTGCATATCGGCCTGCTCGCCAGCGTGGCGCGCACGATGGCTTCGATCACCTCGGGCAGCTTCGGCTACCGCCGCGGCTTCGGCGTCACCTCGACAAAACTCGGCGAAGGCACGCTGCTGGTGGCCGGCGAGGCGCAGACCCATAACGGCCCGTGGGACAATCCCGACGAATTACGCAAACTCAACGGCGTGATGCGCTACAGCCAGGGTACCGCGACCGACGGCTTTTCGCTGACCGCGATGGCCTATGCCAACCAATGGAATTCCACCGACCAGGTGCCATCGCGCGCCATCGCCTCGGGCCAGATCGGCCGCTTTGGTGCGCTCGACCCCTCCGACGGCGGGAATGCCAGCCGTTTCTCGCTGTCCGGCACCTTCGCGCAGAGCGATGACGGCGGCTCGTCGAAGGCGAATTTCTACGTCATCAAGAGCTCGCTGAATCTCTGGAACAACTTTACGTACTATCTCTCCAATCCGGTCGGTGGCGATCAATTCCATCAGCATGACGACCGCGTGCTCGGAGGCTTCAGCGCGTCGCATAATTTCAACCACCAGTTCGCCGGCCTGCGGATGCAGACCGAGGTCGGCGTGCAGACCCGTTACGACGACATCCGGCTCGACCTGAACAACAGCGTGAAGCGCCAGTTTACTTCCGCGATCCGCTCCGATGCGGTGAAGGAAGGCAGCGTCGGCCTGTTCGTGCAGAATACGGTGTTCTGGACCGACTGGCTGCGCACCACCGCCGGCTGGCGCGGCGATGCCTACAACGCCTCGGTCGCTTCGTTCTTCAACGCAGCGAATTCCGGCTCGGCCCGGGCCTTCATCGGCAGCCCGAAGGTCGGCGTCGTCTTCGGCCCGTTCGCGCACACCGAACTGTTCCTCAATGCCGGCGAGGGCTTTCACAGCAACGATGCCCGCGGCGTCACCATCTCGGAATCGCCGGTCGATGGCTCGGCGGTGTCGCGCTCGCCGTTCCTGGTAAAGACCAAAGGCGCCGAAGTCGGGCTGCGCAGCCAGTTTCTGCCGGGCCTCACCAGCTCGGTCGCGCTGTTCATGCTGGATTCTGCGTCCGAGATCCTGTTCGTCGGCGACGCCGGCGATACCGTGGCCAGCCGCCCCAGCCGGCGCGTCGGCGTCGAGTGGACCAATGACTGGCGCCCGCGGCCCTGGCTGTCGCTGGAAGGCGACATCGCCGTCACCCGCGCGCGGTTCCGCAGCGACAATCCCGAACAGGCCGCGGCCTATGACGAACTCGCAGGCTATCCGGCGTCGCAGGTCGGCAATGCGCCGGGCAACCTGATCCCCGGCGCGCCGAACATGGTGGCTTCGGCCGGTATCCGGCTGGGCGAGGCCACCGGCTGGTTCGGCGCGCTGCGCTATCGTTATTTCGGGCCGCGTCCGCTGACCGAGGACGGCGCCTTCGTCTCGCCCGCCGCCGGCCTGTTGAACGGGCAACTCGGCTATCGCTTTGCCAATGGCTGGCGCATTCAGCTCGACGGCTTCAACCTGCTCGGCAGCCAGACCGACCAGATCACCTACGCCTACGGCTCGCTTCTGAAGTCCGATACGCTCTATGGCATGTGCTTCTCCGGCACGCCGACCGCGCCCGCCGCCGTCTGCCAGACCGGCGTGTTGGACCGCGTGCTGCACCCGGTCGAACCGCTGGCGCTGCGGGTGACGGTGGCGGGGACGTTCTGATTCTTCCCTCTCCCCCGCGCGAAGCGAAGCTTCGCTAGGTGGGAGAGGGTGGATCGACCGCGAAGCGGTCGAGACGGGTGAGGGGGTGCCACCAACTCCGAAGCCACGGCCCCCTCATCCGACCGCGCTTCGCGCGGCCACCTTCTCCCACAAGGGGAGAAGGAAGATGGAGCGCCTTCGCACCCAAGACCGCTCTGATTTACCGCTTTGCCCCCGGTTCCGTCGCCTTTACACTGTCGCGACACCGAAAACTGGCAGGCGCATGCACGATCTGATCCGCGACATCACGCTGTGTATCCTGTTTGCGTGGGGCATCGGGCTTGCCGCGCATTTCTTCAAGCAGCCGCTGATCCTGGCCTATCTGGTCGCCGGCTTCATCATCGGGCCGTTCGGCATCGGCTGGGTCCAGTCCGAGGAATCCATTAAGACCATCTCCGAACTCGGCCTGATCTTCATGTTGTTCATGATCGGGCTGGAGATCGACCTCAAGAAGATCATTCGCGCCGGCCGCGTCATCCTGATCGCCGCAGGCGGGCAGTTGATCGTCGGCTGCCTGCTCGGCGGGCTGTTCTTCATGGCGCTCGGCCTGCCGCTGGCCAATGGCAAGTTCGACGCGCTGTATCTCGCCATCGCCTGCGCGCTGTCTTCCACCGTCGTGATCGTCAAGGTGCTGTACGAGAAGCGCGAGCTCGACACGTTGCCCGGCCGCATCACGCTCGGCATATTGGTGCTGCAGGACATCTTTGCGATCCTGTTCCTCGCGGTGCAGCCGAGCCTGGCCGACCTGCAGATCGGCGTCATCCTGCTGTCGATCGCCCGCGTCGGCGCGCTGGTCGCGACCGCGCTGATCCTCAGCCGCTACATCCTGCCGCATCTGTTCCACCAGATCGCACGACGCCCCGAACTGGTGCTGCTCGGCGCGCTGGCGTGGTGCTTCCTGATCGGCGAGATCGCCGAGCGGCTGCATCTGTCGCGCGAGATGGGATCCCTGGTGGCCGGCGTCTCGCTGTCGACCTTCCCCTACGCGCTCGACGTCACCGCCAAGGTCACGACGCTGCGCGACTTCTTCATCACGCTGTTCTTCGTCGCCGTCGGCATGACCATCCCGGTGCCGAACGGCTCGGTGATCGGCCTGGCGCTTCTGATCGCAGGCTTCACCGTGGTCAGCCGCGTGCTGACCACCTTCGTGCCGCTATACCTGATGCGGCAGGGGCTGCGCGCCAGCCTGCTGCCGGCACTCAATCTCGCGCAGATCAGCGAGTTCTCGCTGGTGGTGCTGCAGACCGGTATCGCCGCCGGCCACATCACCACCCAGACCTCCAGCGCCACCTCCTTTGCCTTCGTGCTGCTCGCCGTGATCTCGACCTTCGCGATGGGCCGTTCGGACGCGATCATCCGCGCGCTGATCGGCCCCTTGAAGCGGCTCGGCCTGCGCGATCTCGACCACGGCCAGCAGGACGACGCCGCGCATGCCGGCCACGGCCACGCCCGCCGCATCGTCGTCCTCGGCTTCTACCGCGCCGCCTCGGCGCTGCTCAGCGAGATCGAGCGCCAGAACAGCTCGCTGCTCGAGCAGATCAGCGTGATCGACTTCAACCCCAACGTGTTCCGTACCCTGGCCGAGCGCGGCCAGCACGTGATCTACGGCGACATCAGCAATGTCGATACGCTGGTCCATGCCGGCGTGGGCGCAGCCGAGATCATCATCCTCAGCGTGCCCGACGCGCTGTTGAAGGGCGCCAGCAATGAGAAGCTGGTGCGTCACGTCCGCGCCATCAACCCGACCGCCAGGATCATCGCCACCGCCGACTTCCTGGCCGATGTCGCCGATATCTACGCCGCGGGCGCCGATTACGTCACGGTCACCCGCCTCAGCGACGCCCATACGCTCTACGAGGCGATCGACGCCGCCGACCAGGGCCTGCTTGCTGAAAAGCGCGCCGAACTCGACGGCCAGCTCGCCGAACGCCGCGAAGTGCTGCCGTAGTCTTTCGCCCCGCCTCCCGGCTGTCGACGCGCAGCGCCGCGCCGGCCAAAGGGTGAAAACCGCGCGGGCGGCAAGTCGGTAAGATCAGCGGCCTCGTGATGCGGCCGGCGGCGTGCTAGAGCGTGGGGCCGTCACGCCCTGCCCCGCCAAACCCGGCCAGATCACCGAGAGCCCCCTTGAGTTCGATCCCCGATTCGATCCAGGAGATTACCAACCGCAAGAACCTGCTGCTGCTCGTGACGCTGCGCTGGGTCGCGGTGGCCGGGCAGATCGCCGCAATTGCGATCACCAGTTTCTGGCTCGAAATCCGGCTGCCGATCTGGCAGATGGCCGCGGTAATCGCGTTCCTGATCACGCTGAACCTGGTGACCCTTTACCGTTATGGCAGCGGCGCCGTCATCACCAATGCCGAGCTGTTCGTCGACCTGCTGCTCGACGTTGCGACGCTGACGATGCTGCTCTATCTCAGCGGCGGCGCCACCAATCCCTTCGTCACCCTGTTCCTGCTGCAGGCGGTACTCGGCGCCGTGCTGCTGCAGCCATGGTCGAGCTGGACCATCGTCGCGGTGACCAGCGGCTGCTTCCTGTGGCTCACGGTCGCCTATCACGACATCGGCTTCACGATGTCGGAACCCGCCGCGGCGCATTCGCGGCTGTTCGACCTGCACATCTACGGCATGTTCCTCTGCTTCCTGCTGGCCGCGGCCCTGCTGGTGCTGTTCATCACCCGCATCAATCGCAACCAGCGCGAACAGGACATGCGTTTTGCCGAACTGCGCCAGCAGACCGCCGAGGAGGAACACATCGTGCGCATGGGCCTGCTCGCTTCCGGGGCCGCACACGAGCTCGGCACGCCGCTGGCGACGCTGTCGGTGATCCTGAACGACTGGGAGCGGATGCCGATCTTCCGGGCCGATGGCGAGATCGCCACCGAGCTCTCCGAGATGCAGGGCCAGCTCAATCGCTGCAAGACGATCGTGTCCGGCATCCTGCAATCCTCCGGCGAGGCGCGCGGCGAGAACTCGGAGCGCACCAGCATCGTCGACTTCATCGACGGCGTGGTCGAGGACTGGGAAGACAGCCGCAATCCGGCCCGGCTGGACTACAACAATCGCATCGAGCCGGATTTCGCGATCGCCTCCGACCTCCTGTTGCAGCAGGTGCTGTTCAACGTGCTGGACAATGCGCTGGAAGCCTCGCCCGGACTGGTCTCGATCGACGTCGACACCCGGGACGACCTGCTGCTGATCGCGGTGCGCGACGCCGGCCCCGGCTTCAAGACGGAAATGCTGGCGGAATTCGGCAAGCCGTACCGCTCGACCAAGCAGCGGCCGGGCAGCGGGCTCGGCCTATTCCTGGTCGTCAACGTGCTGCGCAAGCTCGGCGGACAGGCGCGGGCCGCCAACCGGCCCGCCGGCGGCGCGGTCGTGGAACTCAGCCTGCCGATCGCCGCTCTATCCGTCGAGGTGGCCGATGGAGAATGACCGCACGCTGGTGATCGTCGAAGACGACGCCTCGTTTGCGCGCGCGCTGAAGCGCTCGTTCGAGCGACGCGGCTATTCCGTCACGCTGTGCGAAGGGCTCGACGGTGTCGCCGCGCTGCTGGCAGCATCGCCGCCGGATTATGCCGTGGTCGATCTCAAGCTGAACGGCGGCTCGGGGCTGGAATGCGTCAAGCTGCTGCACGCCGCCGACGCCGAGATGCCGATCGTGGTGCTGACCGGCTTTGCCAGCATCGCCACCGCCGTCGAGGCCATCAAGCTCGGCGCCTGTCACTACCTCGCCAAGCCTTCGAATACCGACGACATCGAGGCCGCCTTCAAGAAGGCGACCGGCGACAGTACCATCCCGCTCACCAGCCGGCCGACGTCGATCAAGAGCCTGGAATGGGAGCGCATCCACGAGACGCTGGTGGAAACCGAATTCAACGTCTCGGAGACCGCGCGGCGCCTCGGCATGCACCGCCGCACGCTGGCGCGCAAACTCGCCAAGCGGCCGTTGAACTGAGGCGCGAGGCGCTGCTCTCTCCTGTCGTCCCGCGAACGCGGGGGCGACAAGACGTACGTGGCAGCGTTCTCGACTACTTCGAAAATCCGTCCTGCAACTTTTCCCGCAGGAACGCGACAAGCGCGTGGACCGTGCGCGGCACGTGGGTCGCGTAGGGCCGGATCGCGAACAGGTGCTCGCCGAAGGCGCCGGTGACCCGCCAGTCCGGCAGCACGACCTGCAGCCGGCCGCGCGCGATGTCGGCCTGCGCGGAGAAGTCCGGCAACAGCGCAATGCCGAGTCCCGCCAATGCTGCTTCGCGCAGCGCCTCGCTGTTATTGGCCGCGAAGCTGCCGGCGATCTTGACGGTGACGCGTTCGCCGGCGCCGGCGCGCGGCGCGACGGTCCAGGTCGGTGTCGCGCTGCCGCGCAGATAGTGCAGGCAATCATGGGTGGCGAGATCCGCGGGCCGCAGCGGCGCGCCGCGTCGGCGCAGATAGCCACGGGTCGCCACCAGCAGCGAGCGGGTATCGCATAATTTCCACGCCACATGCGTATCCGGCACGCTCTGCACGTGGCGCACCGCGAGATCGAAGCCCTCCTTGGCCAGCGAGCTGAGATGATCCGACAGTTCCAGCTCGATGCGGATGCCCGGGTGCAATCGCAGGAAGTCCGGGAGCACCGGCACGATCTGCTGCCGGCCCAGCGCCACCGGCACCGTCACGCGCAGTAGCCCGCGCGGCGCGGCGGCGAGATCCTTCGCCGAGGCAAAGCTGCGCTCGATCTCGGCGAAGTTTCCCCGCGTCGAATCGACCAAATGCTGGCCGGCCTCGGTCAGCCGCACGCTGCGCGTGGTGCGGCGGACCAGCGGCACGCCGGTGGCCTGTTCCAACTCGCCGATGCGGTGGCTCATCGCTGCCTTGCTGACGCCGAGCCGGCCCGCCGCCGCCGTGAAGCTGCCGGCTTCGGCCAGCACGCCGAGCCAGTGCAGATGCGACCACAGCGATTCCACCTTCTTCGTTTTCATGGCTGCATTGTTCAATATTATGAACAGTCCGTCCAATCCTTTGAGCTGTGGCGACAGGCCCCGCGCCGCTAAACAGGCGCATCGCTTCAACCGGGGATCCCGCATGACCACGCCCGCCTTCACTGCCTCCCACGACGTCGGCAATTTCATCGACGGCGCGCCCGTCCACCTCGCGTCCAACCGCAAGCAGGCGGTCTACAACCCGGCGACCGGCGCCGTCGCGCGCCAGCTGGTGCTGTCGACCGTGCAGGAAGTCGATGACGCAGTAAAAAGCGCGCGCCGCGCGTTCCCGGCCTGGGCCGACATGCCGCCGATCCGCCGCGCCCGCATCATGAACAAGTTCCTGGCGCTGATGAACCAGCACACCGACGAACTGGCGGCGATGATCACCGCCGAGCATGGCAAGGTGTTTTCGGATGCGCAGGGCGAAGTCGCGCGCGGCATCGACATCATCGAATTCGCCTGCGGCATCCCGCAGCTCCTGAAGGGCGACTACACCGACCAGGTCTCCACCGGGATCGACAACTGGACGATGCGCCAGCCGCTCGGCGTCGTCGCCGGCATCACGCCGTTCAACTTCCCGGTCATGGTGCCGTGCTGGATGTTCCCCGTCGCGATCGCCGCCGGCAACTGCTTCATTCTGAAGCCCAGCGAGCGCGATCCCTCGCCGGCTCTGTTCATGGCCGATCTCCTGATGAAGGCCGGGCTGCCGAAGGGCGTGTTCAACGTCGTGCAGGGCGACAAGGTCGTCGTCGATGCGCTGCTGCAGCATGACGGCGTCTCCGCCGTCTCGTTCGTCGGCTCGACCCCGATCGCGCATTACGTGCACCAGCAGGGCTCGCAATATGGCAAGCGCGTGCAGGCCTTGGGCGGCGCGAAGAACCACATGGTCGTCATGCCCGACGCCAACCTCGACCAGGCGGTCGACGCGCTGATCGGCGCCGGCTATGGCTCGGCCGGCGAGCGCTGCATGGCGATCTCGGTCGCGGTACTGGTCGGCGACGTCGCCGACAAGATCGTCCCGATGCTGGCCGAGCGCGTCAAGAAGCTGCAGATCCTCAACGGCATGGAAGCCGCGGCCGAAATGGGCCCGGTCGTGACCAAGCAGGCGCTGGAGCGCATTGAAGGCTATATCGGCCTCGGCGTCGAGGAAGGCGCCACGCTGGTCTGCGACGGCCGCGGCATCAAGGTCAAAGGCCATGAGGAAGGCTTCTTCACCGGCGGCACATTGTTCGACAACGTCACGACGGAAATGAGGATCTACAAGGAAGAGATCTTCGGACCGGTGCTGGCCTGCGTCCGCGTCAAGGATTTTGCCGAGGCGCTGCAGATCATCAACGACCACGAATTCGGCAACGGCGTGTCGTGCTACACCCGCGACGGCAATGTCGCCCGCGAGTTCTCGCGCCGCGTCCAGGTCGGCATGGTCGGCATCAACGTGCCGATCCCGGTGCCGATGGCCTGGCACGGCTTCGGCGGCTGGAAGCGCAGCCTGTTCGGCGACATGCATGCTTACGGCGAGGAAGGCGTGCGATTCTACACCAAGCAGAAGTCGATCATGCAGCGCTGGCCGGAAAGCACAGACCACGGCGCCGAGTTCGCGATGCCGGTGTCGAAGTAAACCTTACTCGCCCGCGAAGCGAAGCGCCGGTCTTCACCACTCCCCGTTGGGGAGAGGTCGACCGGCGAAGCCGGGCGGGTGAGGGGCATTGGCGCCGTCGATCAGCCTGCGCCCCCTCACCCGGATTGCTTCGCAATCCGACCTCTCCCCAACGGGGAGAGGTGATTGAGAGCACGGCGCGAGGGCGCCTTCGCTTACCCTGCGATCTGGCTACAGCGTCGCGAACACCTTTTCGGTTTCGCTCAGCAGCCGGTCCGCATGGGCTTCCGAGAACACCAGCGGCGGACGGATTTTCAGCGTGTTGGCGGCAGCACCCGTTGCCGAGATCAGCACACGGCGGGCGCGCAGGCCGTTCACCACCGCCGCAGCTGCCGCGGCATCCGGCTCCTTGGTGGTGCGGTCCTGCACCATCTCGACGCCAACATAGAGGCCGGATCCCCGGATATCGCCGATCTGCTCAAAGCGCTTCGCCAGGTCCGTAAAGCCATCGCGCAGCAGTTTTCCGACGCGCAGCGAATTCTCCAGCAGCTTCTCGTCCCGAATGACATTGAGCACGGCCTGTGCCGCGGCCATCGCCACCGAATTGCCGCCGAAGGTGTTGAAGTAGCGGTTGTCGCGGCCGAAATTCTGCACGACCGAAGGCGACAGCGCGACCGCGGCCACCGGATAGCCATTGCCCATCGGCTTGCCCATCGTGACGATATCCGGCGCGATATTGTGGCGCTGGTAGCCCCACAATTTCTCGCCACTGCGACCGAAGCCGGACTGCACTTCGTCGGCGATGAACAAGCCGCCGGCCTTGTGCACGACGTCGCGCACCGGGCCCAGCACATCGGTCGGATGCGAAAAGATGCCGTCGGAAGAGAACATCGAATCGGCGATGAAGGCGGCGAGGCCCTCGCCGCGGCGCTCCAGATCCTCGATCTCCTTTGCGACGTGCGCCGCCATCATCGGGCCGATCTGGTCCGGCGGCACGCGGTAGGAATCCGGCGCCGGCACGCGGCGCACCCACGCCCCCAAGGGCGACTGCGCGCCGAGCGACGGCGAGAAGCTAGCGGTGAGGTCGGAATTGCCGTGATAGGCCTCATCGGTGACGATGATGCCCTGCTTGCCGGTGTAATGCCTCGCGATGCGCAACGCGAGGTCATTGGCTTCCGATCCGGTGCAGGTGAACATCACATGCTTGAGGTTGTCGGCATGGGTGCCGAGCAGGTCCTCGGCATAGTTCAGAATGCCTTCCTGGATGTAGCGCGTGTGCGTGCACAGCGTGCCGAGCTGCTCGCTGATGGCGGCGACGACGCGCGGATGGCAGTGCCCGACCGAGACGACGTTGTTGTAGGCGTCGAGATATTCATGGCCTTCGGAATCATACAGCAGCACGCCCTTCGCGCGCGCGACCTCGACGGGGTCCTTGTAGAACAGCCGGTAGGCGGGACCGAGCACCGCGGCGCGGCGCTCGACCAGCTGACGGCTGCGCTCGCTCAAGCCCGCCGCGCTGGCGGGATCGAAGGCGTTGTTCATCTTGCCGCGCGGGGCCGTGATGGCGTTCATGCGAAATTCCTCTGTCGCTTCGAAGCCGGCCTGTCAGGCGGCATGGTTGGCAAACTGGCTGGATACTTCATCCGAGGAGCGGCTCAAAAACCAGTCGAGCTGCGGCCAGCAATGCGCGGTGAAGCGCGTTACATAGGCCGCGTTGGCCGGTACCGCATTGGCCAGCGCGATCGACAACAACGCCCGCGCCACCACCCGCCCCATCACCAGATGGGGAAGCAGATGCAGCTCTTCCGCGGTGAGGTCGGCGACGCCGAGATAGCCCTCCAGCAGGTCGCGGCCATGGCCGAAGAACTCGCCGTCGCTCTGCCCGGGCCGCTGCCCGAGCAACGCGGTGGAGACGTCGATCGCGACCGAGGTCCGCACCGCGTCGCCAAAATCGATCACGCCGCTGACGAAGCCCGGCAGCGCGGCATCGACGACGATATTGGACTGGCTGAAATCATTGTGCAGCACCTGCCGGCGGGTGCCGGCCAGGCGGGTTTCGATGCTGGCAAAACGCGCCAGCGCGGCCTCGAGCTGACGGCGCTGCGCGGGGTCTTCGACCCCTGCGAGCAGGCTTTGCAGGCCGAGTAAATGCTGGATGTCCCACGCCAGCACGCGGGAATCCGCGGGATGGCTGAAGTCCGCCAGCGCCAGCCGCAGCCGCGCCAGCAGCCGGCCGATCTGCTGCCGGCCCGCCGGCGTCGACGGCACCTCGCTGAGCGGCTGGCCATCCATATAGGTCATCATGCGGACCGGCCGGTTCTGCCCGGCCTGGTCGTGACAGGCAAACAGCGCCTCGCCGTTCAGATTGGCGACGACGCGCGGCACGGGAAGCGTGGGCGCCGTCGCGGCGAGATGGTCGAGAATGCGCAGTTGCAGGTCGATCTCCGCCACGCCCTCGGCCGGATTGGCCACTTTGAGAACGAAACGCTGCCCGTCGGCGGCGGTGATGCGAAACGTATCGTCCTTCTCGGTGGCGAACCGCGTCGCCCGGCCCTCGATCCCGAAGTGACGACGCACCAGATCGACGGCTTCCGCCTCCGCCATCGCGACATAGGGCGCGGCAAGGCCCCCCTGCAGGATGCTGGACGCGGGCAATGGATCGTTGGCCACGAATCTACCTTCGCTCGGCTGCGTACGCCCGGCGGGCGCGTTTCGCGAAGCGGTATATCTGCCATCGATTGCCTTGGGAACATAGCGCCGCGATCATCCGGCATGCAGCGTCGGAGTGCCGCTCGCAATCCTGGAATGAGCAGCAGCGGCAAATCAAGCAGGACGATTCAGACCGCCAGCACCCCTACCGAACCTTGGACGCCAAGACTATGTCGTCTGGAAATGCGACACCGAAACGATCTGCCAGGCTGCCGGTTTGCACAGCAACCTATCGCCGTGAACTTCGTTCAAACGGCATGGGAAAGATATTCTTGATCATTATCATACTGGGAATCGCAGTGCTGCTGATCACAGCCGTGCTGTTTGTCAGCCTGTAGGTTCAAACGTAGGAGCCATCGTTGCGTTGCGCCCCGCGCGGCAATGCACGCTCGGCATCCGCCAGCTTTGCCCGGTAATTGGCTCTTGCCGCCCGCTTGCCGATCAACGGCAGACCAAGCTTGCGGGCCCGGATCGTAATCGAGCTGATCGGCTTGTTCAAAGCCGCCGAGCATCTTGCGGGAGATGCCCCCTCCATGACGAGCTTCTTCAGGCGGCTCGTCTCGTCATCCGACCATGGACTGGTGATTAGCTTGCGCATTTCTCTTCTCCATTCTGGCCTGGATGACGCTATGTCCGGGACCGGCCCCGGCCCGCGCCCCCTTCCAATCCAGCCCTCACGATGTTCATTGAAAAACCGCGATAACCAAATTTCGTTCCGCGAAACGACGCCGCGGGATGGCCGCTTGCGCGAGCCGCCGGCACTGCGCTGGCCGGGCGGGAGTTGTTCGACAACGACCGTTACCGGATGGGGCACCGGGGCGCCGGCCTCGTCGCGTTGCATCTCCGGCGCTGCGAAACAGCGCTCGATTTCGGCAACCTCATTATGGGTGGGGATCGCAATGGTAGCAGGACCGTGCAGATCCGCGCGCGTCAGAAGCGGGAATGAGGACTGCACGGAGGTACGCCCCTTTAGTGGGGCACTATCACTTAGGTTCCCGCGAGCGGCGGCCCGATGCCACCGGGGAAACGAGGCTGGCCACCGCATGTTGCGATGGCCAGCCTGCCTTGCAGCTTTACGGACGCGGCGCCGTCACGCGCCAGATCGTATTCGACAGATCGTCGGCGACCAGGAGCCCGCCGCGCCCATCGACCGTGACGCCGACCGGCCGGCCGCGCGTCTTGCCATCCTCGCCCATGAAGCCGGTGACGAAATCGACCGGCGGACCGGACGGACGACCATTGCTGAACGGCACGAAGGAGACCTTGTAGCCGGACGGGGTTTCCCTGTTCCAGCTGCCGTGCTGGCCAACGAACACGCCATCGGCAAATTTGGCGCCCATGGCCGGCGACGAGAACGTCACGCCGAGGGCTGCGACATGCGAACCCAAAGCGTAGTCGGGACGAATGGCCGCCGCGACCCGTTCCGGATTTTGCGGCATCACCCGTGTATCGACGTTCTGGCCCCAATAGCTGTAGGGCCAGCCGTAGAACCCGCCGTCCTTCAGCGTGGTCAGATAGTCCGGCACCAGCTCTGGGCCGATCTCGTCGCGTTCATTGGCCACGGCCCACAACTGGCCGCTGCCCGGCTGGATCGTCAGCGCGGTCGGGTTGCGCAGCCCGGTGGCGTAGGGCCGATGGGCGCCGGTCGCGGCATCGATTTCCCAGACCACGGCGCGATCGACTTCCGCGATCATGCCGCGTTCGGTGATGTTGCTGTTCGAGCCGATCCCGACATAGAGAAAACGGCCATCGGCACTGGCCGTCAGCGACTTGGTCCAGTGGTGATTGATAGCTGACGGCAGATCGGTGACCTTGACCGGCGGTCCGCTCGCCTTGGTCTGTCCGTCGGCATAGTCGAACCGGACCAGCGCGTTCTGGTTGGCGACATAGATCTGGTTGCCGATCATGGCCAGGCCGTAGGGCGCGTTCAGGTTCTCGGCGAACACGGTGCGAAGCTCATAGACACCGTCGCCATCCTTGTCGCGCAGCAAGGTCAGGCGATTGCCGCCGGCCACCTGGGTGTTGCCCTGCGCCTTGATGACACCGGCAATAAAGTCCTTCGGCGTCAGCTTCGGAGCCGAGCCGCCGCGCCCTTCGGCGACCAGAATGTCGCCGTTCGGCAGCACGAGGGTCTGACGGGGAATTTTCAGGTCGGTGGCGATCGCCGTAACCGAATAGCCTTCCGGGACCTTCGGACGCGCGTCACCCCAGATCGCGGGAGACGCAATCTTCATGGTCGGCAACAGGCCTCGATGGGGCTCGGGAAGCTTCGGGTCAGCCCCGTATTGCTGGGCGCTGACCTGATGACCGGCGCTGAGCAGAGCCAGGAAAGCGAGAAGCGAAATCGATTTATCAAACTTCATAGTCGACGCCTGTCGTTCGCATGGTGGAAAAACCGAGCACGGTCGCGATCACAGCCAGCACGGCGACGATGGCCGAGACGAGTAACGCCTCCGGCATGCTGGCCCAGGCATCCTTGGCGTGAAGCAACTGGTTGACGAAAGAGAGGATCCAGACCGTCAGCATCAACATGAAATAGATGACGCGCGGACGGCGGTCGGCACCGCCGCGGAACATGTCGATCAAGGCCCACAGGGTCGCAAAGCCGCCCAGCACCAGACCGCCCATGATCAGCCAGCCCGCAAAATTCTTCCACTGGATTTCAAGCGTCGAGAAGTAAGCCCAGTCGCTCGCCAGCCCGATGATGAGAAAGCACGTCATGCCCGCGAGCAGAAACGCGTGGAGCGGATGTATCGATCGGTGATAAACATCCCCGACACGGTGGGACGAAGCAGGCGTTGACAGGGACAAAGACGATCTCCGAATATCCGCGGCGTGATAGCTCGCGGTGCGCCATAAACGCCCCGCATCGCGGATGGTTCACCGCTGGTTCATTTGAATGGCGGTCACGATGACGCGATTTCAGCGTCCGGAGATCAGGCGATCGCATAAGGGCAGCGGTGAATTTGGCGAAAGGCGGGATAGGTCGCCAAGGCGTCGTGGCGTGATCGATGATCCTGCCGGGCAAGATTTTGGAAAAATTCTGGACGCTATGGGGCGGTTTCGATCACGGCGTGTGTGGCTGTGGTTAGCGCGCAGTGCGTGAGCGGAGGGGGCGGTGCCGGGAAATTCCGCGGCAGATCCGGCAATTGCACCGAATTGGGCAATTGGTCGGAGTGGCAGGATTTGAACCTGCGACCCCTGCGTCCCGAACGCGGTTCACTTCTTCCAAACTATTGATATTGCTAACGTGGTGCTCCAGTGCGCCACGTTTTGTTCACGCCGGAATCGACCATTTCATTGCGATATCGTTGCAGCGTTCTCCGAGTGTTCATTGTGAACATGCGGCCACGATACAATTGGCTCGTTTGAGTTCATGCGGGCGTCTGCTCTAGGCTCTTATGAGACGGAGAATGGATAATGCGGTGTTGGATCGGGGCTGCAGCGATCTTTGCAACAGTGTCGGGATGTGCGCGAGAGCCGCCACCTCTGACCCAAGGAACAGCAGCGGGCTACAAGAAAGACATTGAGGACCAGCTTGGGATTACGCGCGCGAAACAGACACGAGAGCGGTGCTCTCAATTAGCAAAACCGGCCATTGGAATGACCGCTGCGCAGGTCTTGGCCTCCTGCTGGGGAAAGCCCGACCACGTAGCCGAGACCATTACCGCTCGGGGAAAAGTCGCTGGGTGGGGCTCCCCGGAAGGCAATATCCTACTATCAGACGGCGTTGTCATGAAGATCGAAACCATCCAATAGAAGCCGACCGCTGGGCGGCCTCTTTCCGCTCATTAGAGCGTTTTGCCTTTTCCCTTGCAAAATCAGTACAGCCTTCTGCAGATGTTCTCAGTCTGTGCACGCCTTTATGAGGCGTTTCTGGTACGTAACTGGTACGCCGCGTCAGACTGCTGAGATGCCGAGCATCGAAATTAGCTGTGCTGATGTAGATGGTCTGGAACAATGCTGGTGGCCTCTCTCTGATCATCAACATTTACCAGCGACCTGTTTAACGAATTCTGCCAGACCCAGCGCAGCCGGCGCGCTCTAGCGACGGGGTACCGTAAAGCTTGCGCCATGCCAGCGCCTGTGGACTGCGATCTTCGCGTCGCAGCCTGAGGCCCGTTCCCGCTATCAAAGTCCGGAGAAACTGTGGGCATCTTGTTCTATTCGCTGCTGGACGATTGATTTATTGCGCTGAAGCTCGCGAGAATTGCGGCCATGAGAGATGAGAACGTACCAGACCACTATTATGCGGCTTACATCGATGAGGCCGGAGACCCTGGCCTGCGGTCAGTACGTCCAATCGATGAAGTCGGCGGCACAGAATGGCTCTGTTTAGGCGCCGTAGTTATAAGAGCATCCCAGAGTTCGAAAGCCGTAGGTTGGGTGCGCTCGATGCTCGAAGAAGCCGGGGTACGTAATCCATCTGATCTGCACTATCGCAACTTGCCCGGTTTCCGCAGGACATCCATATGTTCTGCGACCGCGCGGCTTCCAATAAGAGCCTTTGTCCTCGCTTCTAATAAGAAGAATATGCGGCAATATCGCAATCTGAGAGCCGAGCGCCTCAAATCTCAACAGTGGTTTTATAATTTCTGTCTTCGGCTTTTATTGGAGCGCGTCACTCATTTCTGCTTTGAGCATGCCAAGGCGGAGAATGCACCTGGCAGGCTCCTCAAGATCGTTTACAGCGAACGTGGCGGCCATTCTTACGGCCAGACGACCGCCTACCAAGAGCTACTAAAGTCGCAGTCAAAGGCTGGGACAATGTTGCTTACGAAGCGGCGAATCTATTGGGAAGTGCTCGACTGGCGACTTGCGGAGGCGGCATCACACAAATCGAGCGCTGGGGCTCAGCTAGCTGACGTTATCGCGAGCGCATTTTACCAAGCCGTCGATACCCTACCGCCTACCAAATTGGATAACAGCTTCGCGAAACTCCTTAAGCCCATCATGGCAAGGGATGACGGATTGTATATGAATTACGGCTTAGCCCTGCAGCCAACTCCACCCTCTAAAGCGAAGCTGACGGATCAACAAAAGGAGATATTTGAATTCTACGGATACAAGTTTTGGCCATAAGCGGCGGGCCCCCGGCCTCCGATCCCCACCGAGCATATAGACTACCATCCATCGGGTAGCCGCATCGGTAAGAGGCCGCCACCAGAGCAGCGACCCAAGAGGGTGTTCCGGCGTAGCCCGCCGATAGAGATTCTAGGTCAATCCGAATCTGCTGCAACCTTTTTTATTTTTCCTACTGCAATGCTGTTGCCTTTGGCGTAGCCGGGTTGCATGTTCGCCGAGACCTTTCGGCACTGACGCCACGACATGAGCTGCATGACGTTTCCGGACGCCCCAGCACGCTTTTAGGACGCTGCGGGCTCTTTGGGCCTTAAGGCACTCCTTCGGATGACGGCTTCTAAGATGAAGTCGTGGAATAGCCGGCGGGTTAGCTAATGGAGGCGTCTATGGATAAATTTATCCGCCGGGCGGAGCGTGTCAACGATTATGAGACAGTCCAGTTTTGTATTTAGGCTTGAATTGGATGTCGGTCCGCGGGCGGATTGATCCAGGTCGCGATCGGCTTTGCAGGCGGTTCAGGCTGCTTTCTGACGAAACGTTCGGGGTTTCTGCTGAAGGCACCGTTGAGCGTGATTTGGCGGGCAGCATGGACCTGGTCGGCCTGACCGAAGTGCACTTGGTCGGGCGTCATCAGGCCTATTCCGGCATGGTGATGGACCTGATTGTACCAGTCGAAGAAGCCGCGGCAGAACGCCTTGGCGTCCTGGATGCAGCCGAAACGTTGCGGAAACTGCGGCTGGTATTTCATGGTTTTGAAGTGGCTCTCCGAGAACGGATTATCGTTGGAGGTGTGCGGCCGACTGTGAGACTTGGTGACGCCGAGATCTGCGAGCAGCAGCGCGGTAGTCTTGGCTCGCATCGGGCCACCACGGTCGGCATGCAAGGTGAGTTGACCGATGGGTACCGAATGTTTGGTGATGGCGTCCTTGAACAACGCCGCGAATAGCGTGGCGCTTTCCCGATCGGCGACACACCAGCCGACAATACGCCGGCTGAAAATGTCGATGATGACGTAGAGATAGAAGTAGGACCACTTGGCTGGTCCCATCAGCTTGGTGATGTCCCAGGACCAGACCTCGTTGGGCGCTTGCGCCAACAGCTCGGGCTTTTTGTAGATCGGATGCCGCAGCTGGTTACGACGTTCGCGGACTTCCTGGCTTTGAACTAGGATGCGGTACATGGTCCGGATCGAGCAGTGGTAAATGCCTTCGTCGAGCAGGCCGGCGTAGATCTCGGCGGGAGCCTGATCGGCAAAGCGTGGGGCGCGCAGCAAATCCAGCACGTTCTGGCGTTCGATGGCGGCCAACGCGCGTGGCGGCTTTGGTCTCGGCTGACGTAACGTCGGCGGCCTCGCCAAATGCGCGCGCCGACGATAGACGCTGGCACGCGACACGTTCAGAGCCCAGCACGCGCCGGCGGTGAGACGAGGCGTTACCGCCAGGGCGACAATTGCGTCGACCATCATGCGTCGTCGCTGTCTGCTGTCGCCAGCAAGGCCGCCACTTTTTTTTGGATCGCGATGATGGCTTCGGCGTGCTCGAGCTTGCGTAACAGCCGCGCATTCTCTCGCTGGGTCTGCGCCAGTTCCTGTGCCATCGGGTTGCGTATCGCGGGCTTGGGTCCACGTTTGACCGGATGCTGTCCGCCGAGCATGCCAGCGTCCCTCAGTCGGCGCCATTCGCTCAGGGTCGACGAGTACAGGCCCTCTCGGCGCAGGATCGCGCCGGTGCCGCCCGCGGGGGCGCGGTCGATCTCCGCCAGAACTCGCAGCTTGTCCTGCAGGGTGAAGGTTCGACGCCGCGGGCGATCAGACAGTTCAGGCGTCGTCGCCGCGGGGGCTGGCACGGCGGCCGGCCTCCGGCCTTCCGCCGCACCAGCCCCCGCGGCCGCACCCAACTTCACATCTCTATTCGGCATAACCATGTGATCTCTGTCCTACGCCCCGAGGCTAAACTCTTCGGACTCAGATGTCTCATGGTCATTGGCACGGAGGGGGGCGCGTCGAGTTCGCGATCTTGTAGCCCTCGCTGCTTTCTTTTGGAAAGTTGCAAAGTGGATCTATGAGAACGTGATCTCGACCGTCATCTGGCTCCCAAAATGTACACAAACTACTTACTGCGATACAAAACCAAGGGACGTTACGTCTTTTCGCCGACGGACGAGTGCAGAGAATTTGGCAACCGCCTGCTAGACGAGTGTCGGATGCGGGTCACTTTGCCAGACTACCACTATCATTATACGTCGGGCGGGCACGTTGCGGCGCTACACCGCCACATCGACAACAAGTTTTTCTTTCGGATCGACATCCAAAGTTTCTTTTACGCGATCCGCCGAAATCGAGTTGCCGCGGCCCTTCGCCATTTCAGCATTTCAGATCCTCGTGACCGAGCGAAGTGGTCGTGTGTGGCCGATCCATATGGAAGTGGCGGATACGTCCTGCCTATCGGATTTGTTCAATCTCCGATGCTGGCCAGCCTGGTTGTGCTTCTTTCGCCCGTGACAGACTCGATCGAACTCGCGAGAACGCGAGGCGCGTTCATTTCCATGTACTTCGACGACTTTATCGGATCGGCGCCTGATCTGGTCCTGCTGAACGAAGTTTTTGACGATCTCTGTCTAGCATGCGAGAGGGCAGCACTTCCTATAAACGACGGCAAGCTCGTCCTGCCCTCCCCGATCGCCACCGCCTTTAATTGCTCTCTGGAAGAGGGAGCTGCAGAGGTGACCCCGGGTCGAAAAGCCGAATTTTTTGCCCAACCAAGGTTGCCAGCCTCCATTGCGTCGTTTGATGCCTACTGCGATAGAGTCGCCAGTCAAAACCGTTAGCAGTCCGCTGAAAAACCCAAAATCCGACTATTTTCTTGCCAGCGGACAGGCGCGATGCTGGTGTAGTGAGCTGATCGGGCGTCGCGCGTCGTCGCCTGGACGGCGGGGAGGCTATGCGGCGAGCAGTTTTGGAATGCGGATCAGGTTGTAGGCGATCAGGTTGAGCAGGAAGTCGGCGGCGACAGCGCCGATGCCGCGATGTTTGGTCTTGCGCATCGTGCCGTGTTGCTTGCCCCATCCGAAGATGCATTCGATCATCGCGCGCCGTGTCTGCGACATACCATAGCCCTCGTGGCGGGTGGTTCGCTCGTCGATCGCGCTGCGACGGCTGCGGCCGGTCTTGCCGATTGTATTGTTCTGCGTCACATGCGGCGTCACCTCGATGGCGCGCAGATTGGCGACATGATCGGCGGTGTCATAGGCCTTGTCCGCGCCGGCGGTGATGCGCCGGCCGGCCTGTTTGGCCTTGGCCTTGAGCATCTTCTCCGCGGCGCGACGCTCGGCGGTGCCGCTGGCATGCGTCACCATCCCGGCGACCGCCAGACCATTGCGGTTCTCCATGGTGGCATGGCCCATGTAGCAGAGCCTGGCCTCGCGGCCGGTGGCCTTGCGGTAGAGCCGGCTGTCGGGATCGCTGGTGGAGGCATGGGTGTCGTTCTTGCGGGTCTGGCCATGGAAGTTGGTGCCGTCGTCGCCGTCACTGCCGTCCTTGGGGCGGAAGCTCTTGTGGGAAGCCCAGGCTTCGATCAGCGTGCCGTCCACCGAGAAATGCTCGTCCGACAACAGCGCCTTGACCTCGGCGAGGTTCAGAAGCCTGGTCATGAACTTCGTGAACACGTCGCCGTTCTGCAGTCGCTCGCGGTTCTTCGTGAAGGTGGTCGGGTTCCAGACCCGGTCGTCCGGCGACAGCCCCACGAACCAGCGATACAATAGATTGTAGTCCAGTTGCTCCATCAGTTGGCGTTCCGAGCGGATGCCATAGAACACCTGCAGCAGCAGCGCGCTGAGCAATTGCTCAGGCGGGATCGACGGACGACCTTCCTTCGCATAGAGGCTGGAAAAGCTGCGGCTCATCTCGCCCAGCACATCACGGACTAGCGCCCGGACTTTCCTCAGCGGATGGTTCTGGGGCACCCGCGCATCCGGCGAGATATATGAAAACAGCCCGCCTTGATCCTCGAATGTCCCGCGCACGCCGACCTCCACCGATTCTCGATCAAATTGAATCAGGAAATGAACGCCGCCGCGAGGGATTTTTCAGCAAACTGCTAGACGAGAATGATTTCTCTCGGTCTTAAAAAGGAGCACGAAAGCTTCCGAATTTGACAGCACACTCAACTCCACAGAACCGTTCTCCATGGGTTTGTAATTTGCGCATTTAAACGACTGCACATCGGATTTTCTCACGATGAATAGCAACTTTTTGAAAAGCGATGGTCGACCGCGCGTTTCCCCAAATAGATACCAATCAACTAAGAGCCATTTTTGCCAAAAGCTGGTCTTTTTCCTTCGCGAAGGACAATAGCTGCCGTCCGTCGAATAGGTTGTCGATCGTGAAGCGATAGACAGATTGATTGTTAAGCATCTCTACTGCGGTCATTATATCGTGAGAAGGCTGGTCAATGATCAGTGAGAGCCAGCTCTCTGTTTCGAGTGGAGATGGCATCCAGAAGGTGTCTCCAAAGGTTTCGCGTGCCCCGTTCTGAAGCCGCTTCATCGCTCTGCTATTACGACGCCCATTTGTCGTATAAAGTTGGCAACCGTTCTTGCCGGTCAAAGGTGATCCCAGTCCCTTCAAATAGTGAGTTGGGACGATCTGATCGTATACAATATCATTTGCTCTAGATTGAGGAATAAAGTGAGCGAGGACCACTTCGATCTTTCCGTCGATAGGCATGTATTGCGGAGGCCATCTAAGTGCACGCGCCATCTCAACATTTATATCGAGAGGAATAACTGTTCCCGGAGCTTTGGCGGGTGGACGAGCTGCCAAGCTTCTCTCAATGTCGCTTAGCGTTTGATGACTCTGCCGGGCGATCCGTGACACCTCTGCTTGCAGCGTATGGATCGAGGCAATGCGCTCCCTCACCTCGGCCATTTTGTTCGTAAGGACAGCTACCTCACGGTTATATTGGTTTCGCCATCCCTCACTTGGGCAGCTATTGCTCGTAGCAGCGGAATTGTTAAAAACATTCGGCAACGCTGTCGCGGTTGCGATCACTTCGAGACACTGGACTTCGGTTGTATCAACTAGAGACATTAAAAACTTCCTTTATATAAGTATGAATTAGTAACCTTATTAAGCAGAACGTGATTGCTAAGTGCAATTTGTTTCAGCGAGCACGTTGGTTCGCTTGAAATGTCGCGGCTGCGAGACTCGGAAATCGACGATTGAGGCTTGCTCCAACTTTACGGATAAGACTGGTCAATCCGGTTCACCTGACCTTCCCGTTGGCTCAATGGCGCTCGCCGCGTTATCCTGCTCACTTCACGACCAAAGATTTTGCGCGACGATTGCAACAGCGTTTTCGGAAGTGGCGCGGCACGAAAATTTAGGCTAGGTCACTAACGTATTAGCCGAATAATTTCCGGGGAAGTGGATGGAGCTAGGTGACGCAATCCGTCAGGCGCGTACAGCGTCTGGTCTCAGTCAAACCACTTTGGCGCAACGGGCTGGAGTTAGCCTCGATGCTGTTTCAGCTTTGGAAGTGCACGGGGCCGGAACTGTACGGTTGCTTTCCGCTGTCGCTATGGCGATCGACTTGCGCTTCACGGGGCTACCCCGTGGTCGCTCTTTCGGCGATCAGGTTCGTATACTCCGCAAGCGGCGCATGTGGTCCCAGGAAGAGTTGGCTCAGCGGGCAGAAGTTTCAGCGCCGGCTATTGTCCGGCTCGAACGAGGGAACGCTCGGGTGGCGACTCTTCAGGCCGCTCTGGATGTACTCGCGCCAAAAGCTCGCCCTCGGAAGTCCGAGATCGCGCGATGGGGCAAAGGAACGCGAGACGTCCGATTCACGCCGCCTGAAATCTGGGAGCGGATCGTGCATGTGCTCGGGCGGGTCGATCTTGATCCCTGCGGTGATCTCGCCAGCCCGGTTGGTGCCCGTAAAACCTTCACAGAACTTGACGATGGCTTGACCCAGCGGTGGTTCGGTCGCGCGTATGTAAATCCGCCCTACAGCATGGCGATGAAGTTCACCCGGAAGGCGTACGAGAGCTTTGCGGCAGGCCATTGCTCGGCCGTGATGCTGCTACTTCCTAACAGCGTGCTGCACACTCAAGCCTTTCACGAATTCGGATACGGAAAGGCGGACGTCTTCATCCTTCAGGATCGGATCAGGTTCCTAAGCGCGAACGTTCAGTATAAGGCGCCGTTTGGCAATAGTGTGGTTCTCTATGGCGCAGATGATCTGATGATCAAGCGAACGCTGGAGGTGTTCCCGTGCGTCCATCTTCAGAAGGCCGCTTCTCTTGGACTGGGCCGGCCCCTCCACTTGCGGCTTTCGCGATAACGTCCACGCCATTCCCAGCGCGGTCAAATCGCGGCACGTCTTACGCCATCCAGGCAGGTGCGCCAGTGTTCGGCATCTGTGACGGGCTGCAGACTCATTGTGATAAGGGACAACGAGGTCTGCAAAAATGCTTAAAATCCGGCCTTATCTGGTCGGCGTGGCGCTTTGAATGGCTGAGCATGACCTTTTGGCCAATCTGATGCAGTGGCCTCCAAATTCTTGAACGTACATTTTGTCCTTCGCCCGTGGCCATCCGGCCCAGGCTGGAGACACGACATGAACCACGACCAAAAGATTCTAAATGAAGAACACGGCATGCAGCATGCGTGTGACGTGCGCCACGACCTTTTGATCTCCGCCTTGCAGGAGATCAAAAATGAGGTATCTCGCATTTCGCAGAAACTGATGTCCCGCTCGCTCATTCTCTCGAACGGTGCTGGCGACGCCTACCCGCAGCTGTCCAGAAGGCTCTTGAGCCCTCTTGCTGACTACCCTGACACGTTTGAAGTTGTACGCGCGCACTTCATCCCACAGTGTCAGAAGGAACATACTGCATACCTCCAGATGGTATTGAAGCGCTATCTAAAGGCGTACGGCACTGAACCGATGTTAGCAAAGCACAACGGTCACTTGTACGCAAAGCATCACGGTTTCCTCGATAGTCGTGCCTCATCGCATCTTGTCACTCAGGCCAATATTGAAGGCGATGTGTTCTGGGTGCCAGACCCAGCAGACCATCAGATATGGCCTGCATTGGTGATGGACGCCTCCGGCGAAACGCCGGCGGATCTGCGGGCTAGAATCGAGCCGCATCTAAAAGGGCAGTTCACAGTTGAGGGCTTCGGTCCGAAGTTCGTACTATGTTTTGAGACCGAAAGAGACTTCATCATAGCCAAACTACATCTTGGGTAGGTGGCACACATGAAGTGCGATGAACCTCAAGCATAGCGCCTTGGCACCTTGGGCGCGGCGAACGATACGACTCGATTTTGTCATCCATCATTTTGGCCTTGCATTGGGAGGCCGGCCCGCAGCGAAGTTTGCACGCCGACTGATGCTGCCGGTGAGCAATGATACGCTGCTTTGGGTCGTTCGGCGGCGCAGGGCGATCGGTTCGACTTGTTGTCATGGCACGCCGCGTCCGCTGCCATACTATCAATGACTTGCGCCTGTCTTCGGGCGAATGGTGATCGCGGTCGTGGCGCCTTCACAAACTGCGGTCTCTACTTCAAATCCGTCAGGGACCAGCACTGACGGACGCAAGGCGTGCTGCATGATGCTGATTCCTTTGTGAAACCAACACGAGGCTGCGCGCGAACTTCATCAAAAGTGAGTCAGAGCCCAATTTGCACCCCTGAGCGGCCGGTTTTGAGGTATCCCTCGTTTCGCACAAGCTTTGAATTGAGAAAATCATTTTCGCTCATCGCTGCGGTAGCCATGACAGTTTGCCCACCTCGTGACCGCCGTTAGGTTTTGTCACCAGATGCGAGCGAAGGCACGAAAGCCAAGCTTTGGTGCGGGAGCCGTTTGTTTAGATCTTCTGCTATGAAGGTTTTGTGAGCAAATCTTGGTCAGCCGCGATCGGGGATCAGGCCGCAACACAAGCCGCCTTCGCTTTCAAGATAAGCGAGTTCATCATTTCGACCGCATCAGTGGCGTCGCCATCGTCCGAACAGATCGTCATGCGCGAGATGGTCGTGCCAGTTCGTCGGGATGCAGCTTCGGCTTGTTCGTATGCCAGTCTTTGACGAATTGGCGCAGATCGTTAATGTGCCCTTCGTGCTCCTCCTGAACACTGTCTTCTTCGTCCTCCCATTGGCCAAGCGTTTTGATCAGCAGATTCGTCGCGCGATCAAGCCAGAGTGCGGGATCGCGCGCCGTGGCGACCGGGGCGGATTTGATCGCATCATCATATGTCGTTTCGGCTTCGTCGGCATTTTCGAGCGCCTCGGCAATCTTGCCGTCATCGCCGGGAAACATTTCGCGTATCTGCTCTATTTGCGTGGTGCACCCTGACAGTGCGCCGGCAAGATCGCTGGTGATCTCGCGCCACAAAGGCGAAGGCGCAACGGGGAGTGCCAGCAAAGCAGCCGCGGCTGTTCGAGCATTTGCTGAGCGATCAAGGGTGGCGCGTTGTCCTTGTAATTTGGTGTTGGACGCGTTGTCAGCATCGGAGTCGAGCAGTTCGCGCATCACCGCGCGCCAGTCAAGCGCTGGTAAAGCAGGAAGAGGTAGCCTCTCGCCCTTATAGGCTTCGTTGCCAGACCATGCGCCGGTCACGTACTCGAGGCGGGTTGTTTGATAGTCGGCTTTCTGGTAGTTCCAATTGTTGTTCTGGACGTCGAGTTCCAGCGCGTTGGCAAGTGTCTCCGCGTCGTATGTCGCGAGACGAGAGTGCGGGACGTCGTAGGAGCGTTCGATTGTGAATACGGGCACGGATGTGTTTTCTTTCTCGGGCGCACAATTGCGCGGGTTCGGTGTTAGGCGCAGCCGTTTCATCGCAACCGTCGTCGGACAGGATAGTCGTCTTGACGCGGCTCGCCCCGGTGTGGACCTGTTGCGCTAACTCCAGCGGCTTGTATGCGAAATTTCTGATATGGCACTGCAAAACTAACCGCAGCAATGAACGATAAGAATCATTTTGACGTAAGAAGAGATCGTAATAGATGTGTTTGAAGTCTCTTGCTTCAACGTAATAAAGCAGCAATGCGGCTTCTCTTATGGGTTCTTGTTGAAGCTGTTCGTCGAAGAGAACTTTTCGGCTAGCGCGCGGCCGATCACTGCGCAAATGACATCCGGGACATCACTCGAGATATTTGCGAGTAAAGGCGGGTTCTCCATAGCTTTATAGTAGTAATCCCACTCGTCGTCGCATTCTGTCCACGCAAGCTGCGTAGCTAAATGGCGCCTACCGCTCATCTGTGCGGTTGTTTCGAAGCCATCATAAAGAATGTGCAGATGGGGGTTCTGTTGTTGGATAAGCAGCGCTGCTTCAAACGCATCCACGAACTTCCGAAAATACGCAGCAAGGATCGGCGGCGAAGTGGCTTGACCAATCGATAACTCATTGCCCTGGCAGGCCGTGATGCAAGCCGTCATCGTGTGGTTGGGAATATCGCAAGTAGGTCGCAATGTGAGATATGTTGCCAACGGCACCAGATTTAAGTCACGTTTTTCGAACCAAAGCGCTTTACTGAAGTAAACCGGATCCGGTTGAAGATTCGGCATTTGGGTGCTCTCTTCGTTTTCATTCGTTAGAGTCATTGGATACTTCCTTTCAACCAGCAGGACGCCGGCAGTACGAATACGCACGGAAGAGTTTGTGAGCGCAATATTTTTCACGAATACTTCCAATCATTGCGCGATAGCTATCGCGGCGACGGAAGTCCGAGCGCGGCTTCATCGAACCGTTTTCGTCGGTATAATTCTATAAGCTTCGAGCGCAAGCAGCCTGGGATGGCGCCGCACGAAAATGCGAGCTAATGCAAATACGTTTTAGCCGAAGAAGTTCCGGAGAAACGGATGGATTTTGCCAGCGCTGTCCGACAGGCGCTTACAGGTCTGAGTCAAACGGTGCTAGCGAACAAGGCTGGCGTTAGCGTCGATGCTGTTTCAACTCTTGAGGGTAAAAGGGGGCGGAACGCCCGCGTGCTCTTTGCTGTGGCTAGAGGTGTTCACCGGTGCGGGTCGCCGGCGGACGTGGAGCGACGAGGACAAGGCGCGGGTGATCGCGGCGATCGAGAGCAGTGGCAAGTCTGTTTCCGGCGTGGCTCGGCGGCATGGATTGTCGCCGCAGCAATTGTTCGGTCGGCGACGGCAGGTCAGAGAAGCTCAGGCGGCGTTTCCAAGGATGATGAACCGCGTCTTGTCCCGGCGGTTGTCGATCCGGCACATCCGACACGGCGGGCCATCGGCAGCGCAAGACGCCGCGCCGGCAGCTGGAAGAACCCTGCTGGAACGATCCAGGTCGCCATTGATGGCGTGACGGTGCGCATCGGCGCTGGCGCCCCGGCGGGCACGATCGCCGCGGTGTTGCGGGCTTTGAAAGCCGGCGCGTGACAGACCCGATTGGCACGGTCCGCGTCTGGGTCGCGAGCAAACCTGTGGACGTCCGCAAGGGCGCGATGGATTGGCGGCACTGGTGCGCGAGAGCATGGCGGCGGATCCGTTCTCCGGCGCGGTCTACGTGTTCCGCGCCAAGCGCGCGGATCGGATCAAGCTGGTGTATTGGGACGGCACCGGTCTGTGCCTGTTCGCCAAGCCGCTGGAGGATAGCATCTTCCGCTGGCCGAAGATCGAAGACGGCGTGATCCATTTGTCGGCCGCGCAATTGTCGGCGCTGCGCGAAGGGCTGGACTGGCGGCGTGTCCACACGGCGCGCGATGGTGACGCCGGCATAGCCGGGTTGTAGGCAAAAAGAGATATTGCGTTCGCGGCGGCATAATAGATAAATAGAATTGAAATTCGGTGGGCGCTCCTTATGGAGCTCGGTGGCTGCCCGGCTAAAACTCTGACGCGGGAAACGAGACCGTATTAGGAGCAGGCTCCGAGGCCAAAACGCTGATCAGTCGTATAAAGCTGATCGAAAGAGAGCCGCAACGTCCTAACGATGACGACGGCTCGTGACATCCTGGTCGCGTGACTTGGCTTGGGTGACACGCTGATGTTGGTTATACCAACTTCTAACCGCCAGAATGCTTGCATTCAGAGACAGCAACTAAAGACAGGGCTACGGGTGGCCACCTGTTACGAATAAAACCGTTACATTGCTGGAAGTCACTGTCGAAGACTCAACGAAGGAACCGACGATTATCTCCCCCTGCTTCTTTCAAAGACGCCTCCACCGAAATGGTAGGCTGTTCAGCTTTGATAGGAGCAGGGGGATAGAGTTGTGTCCAGTTTCTAACGAATGGATACGATCGCAAGCTTACGCTTGCTCTCTCCATCGTGGCTCTCTAATAAAACGAAACCGGCTATCAATTTATATGATAAAAGCATGGATCTCTTATACGACTGGCGACCTGATCCATTAGCAAAAGAGACATCAGCAAACACTCATGAACTTAGCCCGGGAAATCGATATAGGACACGGGTGAAGTTTATGGTGAAAGAGCGAACGATAGTGAGCGAGAGAGCCAGAAGCGAACACGAGTTCGAATGAGCAAAGCCGAAGGCGCATGCGAGTTCGGACTTTTAATAGATGTTAAATGCTTCGCTCATGTCGCAGCACGAAGTCCTCAGACACAAATGTCACAACCCGCTCACGTGATTAAATAGTGACGGGTCTGCAGACAATCACCTATAAAGGAATGATATCAACAACGGATGCATTCGCTTGAATATCAAAGAATCCTATTCCACATTCTGCTATCACTACTCCATGACCGTCTCGGCTGATGGCACAGAGCATTCGGTGATGCTAGAGGCATACCTAGAAGCGAAAAGTTGTTTGGATATCCCGTTTTGGAAAAATAACGTAGATCTAATCGACGAAAATCATTTTCTGGCGTGGGCTGACAATGCCTTAGCCAGCGGACGACTTACTTCTTATGATCATAAGTTCTATGTGAGATGCTCTGAGACTATAGCGCGCTTTCGCCAAGAGCCTAAAACGCGGTGGGCGAAGTTTGGTGTTATCGAGGACCAGCCCGGTTACGCCGATAACCCATGTCGGTTCATCATGGCTTATCAACTCGAGGACGGGTGCATAGAGTGCCACGTCGCGACCGATACTAGAGTACTGACGTGTAAGCGGATCATCATATGATGAGCGCAGATAGCTTGGCACAGGTCGTCGCAAATTGATTGAGTTGTAATACCTAGAGAAGAGTTCTGAAAGCCAGCAGGCAAAAGCTAAGGGTATTACCCCGGCCGGAGCAAATGACGCGCTTGAATCGGTTGAAGTGGGAAGCCCGTGTGTTACATATGAGTGGTATCAGAAGCGAGTAAAGCGCTCTTATGAGTCTGTACCAGCGTTTTATTTTTTGCGTTGTCGAGTACAGCTTGACTGTCACCGGCCCAACCCTCGGCGGTAAATCGCCACCAGTCGTCTGGGATCTCGAAGGGGCCGTGCTGGCCTGGTAGTTAGAACTGCAACGGCCTTAGCCCTTGGACGAACGAGGCTCGGCACTGCGTGGGAACGTGCGCTTTTCCTGGAAAACGCCGTCCATCTTCTTGATTTTCACCGAGCCCCCATGCTGGCCGATCGCAGCCGACAGGCTACCTCCAGCGGTCGCATCATCTCGGACTAACTCGATCGCCGGTTGAGGCTGGCCGCTCCAGGTCATCTGATAGACGTTTCCTTGAGCCACTGACTGGACCGCGTGGGGAGCCGGTGCGCAGAATATAGAAGATCGCTTTGATGAATGACACCTAATCATTGTTTTATCAAATTCCCTGACCCAATCAGACCCACTGATTTCTCCGCCCCAGACGGCCGACCCAACAACGGCATGAGGGGAGTCCTGGATTTGAGGACCGTATCACTACGGTTCGCATTATTATCAAAATCGGCAGAATCGCAGAAGTAAGTTGGATCGAGACCGCCGACCGATCAATCAAACTGTCCGTCGTCAGGCAATTTGAGACTGATCACGTGTTTCGAGAAGAGAGCCTCTGGCTCATCAGCGGTTAGAGTTTAAGCAGCCTGCAGTCGGTGCTGCAAGCGACGGTTTGCGATGGTGGCAAGTTTGATGCGTCTGCGTTCTGCGATGATCGCCTCCGCTCTGCCGTAGTAGACGTCCGCCGGCGTGACGTTTTCGATGCTTTCATAATAGCGGACGTCACTGGCCGAGGCTAGGATCGTAACTGAAGGTTGGCGTCGGCATTAGAACACCGGCCGTCCTCACGGCTCGCTGGGTTATAGGCCACCAGCCCCCGAGGTCTTCGTGCCCGCAAGGACCGCGCGGTCGGCTTCGCAACCCCCACCAAGTACGCCGACCGCGCTGGCACCCAAGGCGCCCATGCCCTAACATTCCAACTGGACCAGTCAGTGGGGACCGATCAGGCGCTGCTGAGAACAGGGAAATACTCAGCCACTTAGGTCCATCCACGCCCTTGCATGAACCGGCGAATACTACGAAATTCTTACTTTGCCGAGGTCGCGGAACTTCCACATAGCAAGTCGCGTTAACGTAGCAGCGCGGAAAGTTATGATGTTACCTCTGATACCAGATCGTCCCGTACATGAAGAGCAAGTTTGACAGTCTCGGCTATCATATCGTTGTGATTAGAGTTTCTAAATTTCCCGTATCGTGGCGGTGGCGCATTGTTCGTCGCGGAGCGCCGATGGGTGTGAATCTGGAAGCTGAGGGTTTCAGCGACTACCTGATGGCGCGCCTTGCCGGCAACCGAGCCTTAGGCGAGTTTTTGGAAGAGTTAATGACGGAGCGACTCCGTTTCCCGAGTGAATAGCGATATCGCTACACGCAAGCAGAAAAAAGGCCGACCTCTCGGTCGGCCTTTTGCTCAAATATTTAGATAAAGATCAATACTTAGCCATAACGGGGCCGCCGAGATTGAACCGATAATTCAGACCCGCCTTGACTGTGTGTTCGTCGTTACGGAACGATCCAAGAGCAACCAAAGCCGCCGGGCCAGCAGTAAACTGTGAGTTACCAAAGTTAAAGTACTGATATTCAATTTTACCCGACCAGTTTTGGGTGAACAGATATTCCAAGCCGCCGCCAACTGTGTAACCGTCCTGACGACGGTTGTAAGTGAATGCGACGGGCGCTCCACCAACCGTGATTCCGATATTGCTACCATTGTCGCGGAATCCATAGCCGCCCTTAGCGTACAGAAGCGCAGGACCCCATGCGTAGCCGAGTCGACCGGTCACCGAACCAAGGCCACGGCTGTTAGAATTATTGGTCAGGATACCAGCGCCTGCCGGATCGGCAAAAGCATAGCCGTTGTTACTATTAGTGTTCGGCTTGAAGCTGTAATTAGCTTCGATACCGACAACCCAACTCTGAGCGAACTGATAATCCGCGCCGCCCTGAACACCAACGATAAATCGACCGCTGTTACCGTTTCCGAAGGTGCTGTTGCCACGCCAATCGCCACCAACGTGGCCGCCGATATAGAAGCCGGTCCAATTATACACCTGCGCGGCAGCATAAGCCGGAGCCTTCGTGTACGTACGAGCCGCCATATCTGCTGCAGAGACCGGCGCTGCCAAGCCGATCGTAGCAAGGGCTACGGTCCCGAGTAGAAATGCCTTCATATCAAAAGTCCCCCAAAAAGTTTTGTACATGAACTCACGAATACGCCAGCCGTAAAATGCGATTCTCGTTGTCGCCAAATTGCAACACTTTATGATTAAAAAACTTCCAGATGCCTAACAAATGGTATTCAAGTGCTTAATTTCCGCGCCCGACGGTTGCGTCCCGTGTTGTGGCGGCTTTGACGTCTCACTAGGATCGGCAAAAGAATCCGCTGCTGGCGAAGCAAACTGCCAGAATCGAGAAAACGATATGGCAGCTTTATCGGCTAGAGGATAATTAGCTAAAGGCGGGATCGGAGCTCGTGTCAGTTGCTTGGGCCTGCAGTCATAAGGCGTCGCCGGCATGACCGGATGGACGCACGCCGTCCTCTGAAGCCAAACCAAGGCATTGACGGAGATAATCGACGGATCCTGATCCCATGTCCTGCAAGCTTAGAAGGGTTTTATTGGAGGCTTCACGAACATCACCGACGGTCTTGATGCCGCCGTGGATCAGAGCATTTCGCACTCGGGTCGTCAGGCGCACTTCATCGATCGGGATGTCGTCTTTTAACTCGGGTGTTGGATCGCGCATGACCGGCTCACTTTAATTAATTGATCCAGAATTTTATCTGGCAAACGCCCCCACAAACTAAAAGGTTCTAAACGGCCCGGCCGCTTCTCTCGCCAAAACGAGCCTGGGCCTGACCTGCAGGGACTTGGGGCGGTCAAAATGGCCGGCAAATGCAAAAATAACGCCGCTCTACGATACCATTCAGCAGCACTAACTCTCGGACTTCCGACGGTACAAGCGGGGCTTTTGTCGAGGATCAGCCTTACTTCGAATGGCGTTCCAACGATTATCGATCGCAGAGCCCGTGCGCTGCAGGCGCGACGAAATCTCGTAAATTCCGACCCCCGCTATTTTGAGCTGCATGAGCAGTTCGTCGTCTTCGGGCGTCCACGGTGTTCTTTTCCTGGTCACCGGTGATTCAATAGAAAATCAGGGTCGGTCGGCGTCGCGATAGAGCTCTTTTCGAACGGAGGCCGCGGCATTACCGACCTTGCCAACGGCCCGATGAAGGTCTTCCCGCGTCACCTTCAAGTGGCGGCACCAATTGCGGACTTCAAGGTCATCGTCCATCTGTATGTGGCTGCCCTTCTGGCCTCGATTTCCAAGCTCGTCAGACATCTTCTTTTGACCCTTTAAGCAGTACCGCCTTCGCAGCCCACGATCCGTTTAAGTGCAGGGCAGAACTCGGCAAGCGAGATTTAGTTCAATTTCGGCTCAGCGTCATGTTCGATCCGCGCATAAGACGTCATGTGCAGGCCTTCGTCTGGCGGGCTCAACAACCTGCTCATCCGACTGGCAACAGCCGGCGCGATCGGGAACACGACCTTAACGTCCCTGCGGTGACGCTGGCCCGGCCCCGCGCTAGACTGACGCAATGCCCTTTCTGCTTGTCCGCCGCGACGCAATTGTTCGAGCCTACCCCGACGAGTTCCGCGTCATCCTGGTAATGGCGGATGGCTACGAGTTTGAGGTCGGCGGCATTGCCAAGCAGACCGGCGCCAAAAATCGCGTATTCTGGCAGTGGTCATGCCCGGGTGGCGCCGGCCAATCCGCTAGAAAAGGGATAGCCTGCGCCACAGCGAGTGCGCTGGTTAAAAACTTTCGCGATGAATGTTTCGCAATCCACAACGGCGACGATGGATAGCTGGTCGAAATGAAAATTGAGACTAAGAAAGAGACCGCCAACTGAGTCGGTATATGCTCGCATTGATAAAAATATGGGCCAGAACGTTAAAGCGAGACGCGCACGCATTGTATCTTGCGGCGCGTGATCCGCGTGTCCCATGGTATGCGAAGGGGCTCGCAATCGCGGTCGCGGGATACGCTCTTTCACCAATCGATTTGATTCCAGACTTTATCCCGGTCATTGGGTATCTGGATGATTTGATTATCGTTCCACTTGGAATCGCCCTTGTAGTACGAATGATCCCGCCGGGGATCATGGCGGAGCACCGCGCTCTGGCGGAAGCTGCGCAAGAACGGCCTGTGAGCCGGGTTGCGGTAGCGGTCATTGTGGTAATCTGGATAGCGTCCACTGTTGCGGTCGGCTGGATCGCGTGCGGATACTTTTCAAACTAAGCCACGGTGGATTCAACTGGTGAACGCAACATGATTAATTCATGTCGTTTCTGGAGGGATCAAGATGCCGCAGATGGGTCGCCCGGGGTTATCCCAACAGCAAAAAGCAGAGCTATGGGCGAGATGGAAGGCGGGCCAGTCACTGAGCGATATTGGGCGAGCCCTTGGAAAGCATGCGGCTTCGGTGTTTGGGGTGCTGCTGGCAAAGGGTGGAATAGCTCCAATCGCCCGGAAACGATCGTCGCGGTGTTTGACCCTTCAGGATCGGGAGGAGATATCTCGCGGATTAATTGCCGGCCTGTCTCTGCGCAGGATTGCCGAGCAGCTTGGCCGATCTCCCTCAACCATTAGCCGGGAGGTGGATCGTAATCGAGGCCGTTACAAATATCGTGCTACCATGGCTGATGAGCGGGCATGGCAGGAAGCGTCACGTCCAAAGCCTTGTCTCCTTGCAGCGAATAGATCTCTTCAGAGGGTAGTGGCAGCGAAGCTGCAGCACCATTGGTCACCTCAGCAGATATCGGGATGGCTCATGGCCGAATATATGGACGATAAGACAATGAGAGTATCCCATGAAACGATCTATAAAAGCCTGTTCGTCCAAGCGCGTGGTGTACTGAAAAAAGAGCTGATATCGCGTCTACGCAGCAGGCGGATCATGCGCCGTGGGAAGACATCGACCACGCAAGGACAGACGCGCGGTCAAATAGTTGATGCTGTGTCGATTAGCGAGCGCCCCGCCGAAATCGAGGACCGCGCGATACCAGGGCACTGGGAAGGCGACCTGCTGTCGGGAGGAAACAACACACACATTGCAACCCTGGTCGAGCGCCATTCCCGATATGTGCTCTTGGTCCGTGTAAAGGAAAAAGACACAGACAACGTCGTGACCGCCTTGGTTAAGCAGGTCAAACAACTACCAGAAGGATTTATGTCGTCTCTGACCTGGGATCGAGGAACCGAACTTGCTGCCCACAGGCGTTTTACCGTTGCCACTGATGTAAAAGTCTACTTCTGCGACCCGCGCAGCCCGTGGCAGCGCGGCAGTAACGAAAACACCAATGGGTTATTGCGCCAGTACTTTCCAAAAGGCGCGGATCTATCGGTTTACAGTCAGGCCGATCTAAACGCCGTGGCGCTGAAACTCAACACCCGGCCGAGGAAAACGCTTGGCTTCATCACACCGGGCGCTAAGCTTGCGCAACGTGTTGCGTTCACCGGTTGAACCCACCGCGGCTTTTTTTAGGATGTCGCGCTCAGCCTTCAGTTTGGCAACCTCGCGCCTGAGACGCGTGATCTCCTGCTGCTCCGGCTTCATCTGACCTTGGCCGGGAAACGCATGTTGTGGGTCGTCGGCGAACTTCTTCACCCATTCACGCAGCTGCGTCGGATGAACGCCGAGATCTTCGGCAGCCTGAGCGTAGGACACGCCCCGATCCTTGATCAGCTTGACCGCCTCAAGCTTGTACTCTCGCGTAAACTTCCGTCTCTCCATGGCACACCTCCAGCTCCATAAAACACCTAACTTGGTGTCTTCGGAACCGGGTGCAGCTCACTACGGGTGGCCACCTGTTACGAATAAAACCGTTACATTGCTGGAAGTCACTGTCGAAGACTCAACGAAGGAACCGGCTAGCTATCTCCCCCTGCTTCTATCAAAGACGTCCCGTTAGTTGGGGGCTATTCATCTTTGGTAGGGGCAGGGGAATAGAGTTGTGTCCAGTTTCTAACGAATGGATACGATCGCAAGCTTACGCTTGCTCTCTCCGTCTTGGCTCTCCAATCAAACGAATCGATCATCAACTTGTATGATGAAATCATGAATTGCTTATACGAATAGCGACTTGATCCATTAGCAAAAGAGACATCAGCAAACATCGTCGCAATGAACTTAGCCCAGGAAATCGATATGGGAAACGGGTGAAGGTTCTGGTGAAAGAGCGAACGATAGTGAGCGAGAGAGCCAGAAGCGAACACGAGTTCGAATGAGCAAAGCCGAAGGCGCATGCGAGTTCGGACTTTTAATCAATGTCAAATGCTTCGCTCATTTCGCTGCACTAAGTCCTTTGACAGAAATTTAACAACCCGCTTACGTGATTAAATAGTGACGGGCCCATAGACAATCTCTTACAAAGGAATGGTACCAACAACGGACGCATTCCCTTGAATATTAAAGAAGCCTATTCCACATTTCACTATCACTACTTCCTGACCGTTTCGCCGGATGGCACAGAGTATCGTCATTGTTTTTCCAACTGGACCATCGGAAACTTTGAATTTGCTGTCTGGCACGAGCAGCGTAACGATGATCTCATTCAAATGAAAGAGTATCCAGAATTCATGGAATGCCGAACAACAGCGGCGGCACTTGCTCAGAAGCGCAGTGAAAAATTCCGCGAACGTGTCTCGCCATGCACTTTTCAGCAGGTCAATGTCGAGAAGGCAGAATTTGCGGGATCAATGATGAAAGAGGAATATAGATCATTGCGGCGATGGGTTTTGGCACAGGGGCTGCCTCAAGCTGATTTTGTCATCACGTTTCATCGCGATTACTATCAGCTCTCGTTTCGGGCAATGAATTCGACCCTAGAGAAAGTGATCCTGTTCTTAAAAATGAATGGCGTCGTTAGCAATCGCGGATCGAGTGATCTCATCGTAGAGCAAGACGGCCGACTGGAGGACCTCCCAGGGTATAAGGCTTGAATAGTAGTCGCCGTGCTTATGATAATATCTTAGCTGTCGCTTTCGAATCTCACTAGAATCTGATGCGACGGAGTCTGACACGTGGGTGATTTAGGATCGACATCGACAAGAATGATAATCCGGCCTTAGCGCCGGCGCGCATCTTGTCGTTTGTCGATCCTGATAACCTTATGTCTGTATTCGGCGTTCCAAAAATATTTTGCCAAACGCTTGCGCAATCTGGGTTTCATGAGAGAATCCCTGGCATGAAAACTCATACGCTTGGCACGTTCACCGCCCTTCAGCCTCGTTCTGTATCCGGATGGCCGCTCCGAATGGTCCATCATCTTGACACGGCGTCCCCCCACTTTCACAGCCACGTCTTGACGGCATCCGAACTGAAGCGGCAATCCGTGTTTGCAGCCGTGGCAGAGATGGCGCACAACGCTCGGACCCTTGCAGAGGCTCTCGGAGCGGTGTCTGGCGTCCAGTGCCGCGATCCGCTCGCCCAATCGGCCCGGTCGTTGGTTCTTCTGAAGCCTGCTCAAGTCCTCAGGGCAATCTACAACAGCGTTCCTGATGCCTTGCTCGGGACGCTGAAGCGAGTTGGACCCGACCCTTTCAGTCGGCTCGGGCTTTATCGGGACCTCTTCCGCCTTTTCGCTGAGCCTGAGGAACGCGAGCGAGCCGACCTCATCCGGCATTATCCGGGCAAGCTAACAGAGGAGCGGCTGGAGATCGCTCTCGTTCTCGATTCGGCGCTTCTCCATCAGCGGGTATTTGAGCGTGTGACTGACCTGGACGACGCTGAGCAGGCGAACGCGGCGGTCCGCCTGATCCGAGCGACCGTCTCGACCGCCACCACTACGGAACTGCGGCGGTCGGTTTCTGTGTTGCCCCAAGTTATTGGGCTGTCAACCTGGGCGGCATCCTGGCTCCGGAGGCTTGACCGGCCGCTCGCAGCACCACCGGCTCTGACTGATCCCGACCTCATCGTACTAGGCGTGGCCGACCTTCGAGCGGCGTCGATGCAGCTACGAAACTGTCTTCGCGAACGGGTACTTCATGTGGCAACCGGCCGAGACTGTTACGTTGTCTCGCCGGGTGCTGTCGCTGAATTGCGACGTACCTCTGACGGCCGATGGGTTTTGTTCGACATGTGGGGTCCCGGCAACGAGCGTCCGGATGAGCGCATTGCGGGTGAGATGCGCCGGAAGCTGGAGGCCGCTGGTGTGGTCTCGCTCGCGGCGGCGGTCCCGCAAGCTGATCTGGAGCCGCTGGCCGAATTTTTCAACGCCTTCGATCTCCTGAGCGGTTGGCCGACCCCAGGACGAGCCCGACACCGGCTCCAAGCCAGGCAGGAGGCCGCCTGAGCATCCCCCCAATGCCCCGGGGTTCAAGTTTGGCTCAGCCATCGGCCCTCTCCCTGCCTCAGCAGAGCCTTGTAGAACGGCTCAGGGAGGCCGAGTGCCGACGCGATGCAATAGAGCAAGAGCTTGCCCGCGTCATTCGCGAGAGCGAAGCTGAAGCGGAGATCGCTGCCTCGGCTATCGCTCGGCTAAGCGTTGCTTTGGACAAGCAAAGGGCACGGGCAGACGAGTTCGAGCGGATCATGAGCGCGATAGGACGCGAGTTTGCCATCTTGAACGCTACCGCGACCACGTTGGCTGAGCGCGCAGGGGTCTCGCCAGCAGATTTGGTGGACCTAAAGAGCATGTGGGCGAAAGCCGCCGCCGATCCTGATCACGCGACTGTTGGGCTGCATCAATCAGCACCCGACTTCCTCGTCAGGGCAGCCCGGACTGCCTTCCGGAAGGCGTACCACCCCGACACCAAGCCGGAGAACGAGAAGCTTGGGGCTGAAACGATGTTTAAGCGGAAGGAGGCAGCGTTTGATCACCTGTTCCGAATGCGAGGTCTGTCCAGGTGATCGCGAACCGATTCAAATGGAAGCATGCCTGCAATCATGTTTTCGGTAGTTGGGCTCGCGTTCTGGGCAATGTTCGCCGCCGCCATTCGAGTGATATTGAGAACCTTAAAAAAGACGGTGATTTTCCAAATTGGGCTTTGGGTCGGTTACACGACTTTCTCCCGAAACAAGCTTGGTCGCAGCGCTAGAATTCAAATGGGGATGCGGACGCATGAATACCTATACCGCCACGGTGAAGCTGAATTCAGGTATGCAGAAGGTGACCATCCAAGCTGATAGCGCTCAAAAGGCTAAGGAGATGCTGGAGCGCCAATATGGATCGGGGACTGTTCCGACGTTGCCGATGAGGGTCGATTGAGCGTTAGCACGCCGCAATGTCTGATGCAGTCACGATGCACTACCTTACATAGCTTGGCCGTATCGCGTCGTCTGAAGTGCCATCGGCACGCCACTGACGCTGCTAGTTTTATCAGCAGGTTGCTCTTCGCGAACGGTTACGTCACGTAACGAACTTTCAGCGACGAGCGTGAGAGGCTTATGAAGCCGTTCACCAGCGGGCGTTTAGAAGGCGATTAGCGCTGCGAAGTTCTAGAAAGACTACGCAAGCTGTTCCGCTCTCCAAAAAACCTGATTTCGCGTCGGATGCTATCCCAAAACCGTGCTGCATTATAAATACTGGATGCAACCTTCCTACTGTCTTTACCCGATAACTACTGCTGACGCCCTTGAGGTAGCCGAGCAGATCAATCTGGACCTTATCCAAACCAACATTGAGCCTAGCCGGTTCCAGGGCTACCTCTTGGAGGATCTGAGCAGCGCGGTATTCCTGATGTGTAGGTTTGACGCTAAGCGTTGGCCCACGAAAAACGACGATCTCTTCTTTATGTACGTTGAGCGCTCACCCGATGTAGCGGCGTGGATAGGATCATGTGGTTGTGAGTTCAAAAATGTTGAGATAGCTGCTGTCCTGTTTGCGTCAGATGAGGATAGGGAGAGCTTCGAGAAGGTACTGTGGCCTCATCGCGCCCCCGAAGGGGCCTAAATCTGCTGCGATTTGGCCACTTAGAAGATGCACGGCATAGCGGCAATCTCGATTGCTGGCTCCATCGGCTCGCAATGCTTGACAGGACCCAAAGCTTGCAGCCTCCGTGGTCCGATGCTCAAGCTGATGGATTGATACCGCCGCCCATTCGGAACCACCGCAATCCTGTCCGCGTGCAGAACGCGATACACCTCCTCGCGAAGAGTGTCAGGCGCAATGGGTCTCAGCGTCGTTGGCCAGCGTTTGAACGCCTCGACAAGCTCTGCCTCTTGAACACACCCGAGCACTAGGATGCCTCGCGCTCGATTGTCGTGACCCAGCCACACGGTAAGGCTCACTTCGTTCCACCACATCAGCTGTGCGCGTTGATACTCGACCACGTTCCGGACGCGGGACGCCCATGAGCGGAAGCTTGCATCGCAGATGTCGATCTCAGCGGTAAAAAACTTCCGAGCTTCTGGCAGAATACGGCGCGTGATCTGGCCAGCGTATCGCCATCGGCAGGTGTCGCACTGAACGGAGCGACATCGGTTTTCAGAGTGACATGACATTCCTCTATTTATAAGACGCCTAAATCTCCTTTTGGAGAGCGGCGCGTGATTGAAGAGAGACACCCGGTCCAAAGCGCGCAGCCTGATAAAACACTCCATCTAGAACGCGTAGCGCCACAATGGCTGGCAAACTGAAAGCAACGCGCTCGTGTGCGCGTTGGGTTATTTCCTAGTAATGGCAATCTTAAAAGACTTGACGAGGGGATGCTCAATCTTGAGATTAATAGTGAGAATGCGCCGCAATCGTTTGACCTGACGGATATTTTGGACCAGCAGGATAGAGACTACTGCATTGGGACGCTCCGATCTAGATGGTAGGTGTTAGGTGCTGATGTCTGTGGTGCAGGTGGTCGGTAGTTCAGTGAGGAGTGCGGTCGGACCGTGTTGTAGTGATTGCGCCATTGCTCGATGACAACCGTGGCTTCCTTCAGGCTGTAGAAGATTTCACCGTTCAGGCACTCATCACGCAGCTTCCCGTTGAAGGACTCGCAGTAGCCGTTCTCCCATGGACTGCCTGGCTCGATGTAAAGTGTTTTCGCCCCGAGCTTTGCAAGCCAGCTACGCACGATCTTGGCCGTCATCTCCGCGCCGTTGTCGGATCTGATGTGCTCGGGCACTCCCCTGGTTAGCATCACGTTGGCCATCGTCTCAATAACGCCAAAGCTGTTGATGCGACGAGCTACCCGGATCGCCAGGCATTCCCGGGTGAACTCGTCGATTAAGGTCATCAGCCGGAGCTTTCGCCCGTCGTGGGTTTGCGCCTCGACGAAGTCGTAGCTCCAGACATGGTTGCGACGCTGCGGCCTCAGGCGGATGCAAGATCCGTCGTTAAGCCACAGGCGGTCCCGTTGCCTCTGTCTCCTGGGTACTTTCAGCCCCTCACGGCGCCAGATCCGCTGAACCCGGTCGCAGCCAACCTGCCAGCCGGCAGTGACCAGCAGCGATGTGATCCGGCGATAGCCATATCGTCGTAAGCGTCCGGTCTGGCCGACCTGCCGCGAGGGGGAGAGATTGCGTAGTGTCCACCTTTGGTAGTGAATACTCAGGAACACTCTTTCATGTGTCAACGCCGGAGAGATTTTACAGCGGCTGGCCGGAGTAAAAGTGCAGCACGGACGCAAGCAAGAAGGCCCCCGATCGGGGGCCTTCTTGCTTGTCGCGTTTCATTCCTGAGGGGCCGCGTCCGACGGCGGTTCTGACCGCGCTCGGCGTGACCGGCGTCTGGAGTCGGCGAGCCTGAAGCTATCGCCGTTCATTTCGAGGATATGGACGTGATGCGTGAGGCGGTCGAGGAGCGCGCCGGTGAGCCGCTCGGAGCCGAACACGGACGTCCACTCGTCGAACGGCAGATTGCTCGTGACCAACGTGCTGCCTCGCTCGTAGCGCTGGCTGAAGACCTCGAACAGCAGCTCGGCCCCGGTCACAGAGAGTGGTACATAGCCGAGTTCGTCGATGATCAGCAGCTTGTAGCCGGCGAGCTGACGCTG
Organism: Tardiphaga sp. vice154; assembly: GCF_007018645.1. Taxonomy (NCBI): domain Bacteria; kingdom Pseudomonadati; phylum Pseudomonadota; class Alphaproteobacteria; order Hyphomicrobiales; family Nitrobacteraceae; genus Tardiphaga; species Tardiphaga sp. vice154. The sequence continues at coordinate 1,106,107 of NZ_CP041399.1, read as the reverse complement.
AAGACGCAGTAGCCGTTTTTCGTCGCGCGCTTCGAGCAGTTCGTGGACCAGAGCCGACGCCGTGATGAAGCCAACCGATAGACCCTTCTGGCAGGCCGCCAAGCCGAGCCCGAGCGCGATGTGGCTCTTGCCCGTGCCGCTGTTGCCGACAGCAATGATGTTTTCGCGCCGCTCGACGTAGTCGGAGCGCGCCAGTTCCAGCACCAACATCTTGTTTAGCGATGGCAACGCCAGGAAGTCGAAGCTGTCGAGGCTTTTAACGGTCGGGAACCGCGCCACCTTGATCCGGCGCTCCACCATACGTCGCTCGCGATCAATCATCTCCATCTCGGCCAGCCGCATCAGGTAACGCGGATGGTCGACGCCTTCAGCCGCACACAGCCGGGCGACCTTGTCGTACTCTCGCAGGAACGTCGGCAGCTTCAACGCCTTCAGATGGTGGGCGAGCAGGATCTGCGGTGTGTCGGTCATGTCGCCACTCCGGCCAACAGATCCATGTACGACCGCGCCGATGTTGTCGCGACCGTCGCTTTGGGCAGATACGGATAGATCGTCATGTCGAGGCGTGGCGGACGCCGCTCGATACGGCACAGCACCAGATGCTTCACGGCATCGAAGCCGACCGCACCGCGCGCGATAGCGTCGCGCACAGCGGCGGCCACGTCGTCGACCTTGAACACCTCGATCAGCCGCAGCACCTGCACAAACTCGCGCTTGCCGGACCTGCCCATACGGGCCTCAAGCAGGCGGCGCAACGTCGCGAACTCCTCGGGCAACTTCCAATCGGCGAGCGGGGCTGCCTGGTCGAGCGCATTGGTTTTCTGCTCGATGAGCGCCAGGTAATGCAGCGGATTGAACACGAAGTCCTCGCGCGCGTAGGAGCGGGGATGGCGCGCAATCACCTCGGCTCCGCAGGCGATGATGACCTCGTGCACGTAGCCACGGACCAGAACCTTCTGGTGCCCATAGGCCGTCGGCACCGAGTAGTCATTCAGCCGATAGCGCACCAGCGAGAGCGAGTTGACGCTGCCCGGCTTCTTGTCGCAAGCGTCGTAGGGTGCCGGCAGCGGCTTCTGGAACGCGGCGAGATCGTGCTGCAGCCGCTCGCCAATCGTGCCGTCATGGCCGCGCAGCCGTTCCGCAAGGCGCCTCCGGCACCCCTCCAGAAGATGCCCGTTCAAGGCCTCGAAGTCAGCGAACACGGGGATCGGCACCAGGAAGTTCCGCCGCGCATACCCCACAAGCCCCTCGACCTTGCCCTTGTCGTTACCCTTGCCAGGGCGGCCAAACCGATCCGTGAACAGGTAATGCGATTGCAGCTCGCTGAACACGCGCGTGCGCTGACGCTTGCCATCGCCGAGAATGCGGGCAACCGCGATCCTGGTGTTGTCATAGAGGATCGACTGCGGCACCCCGTCGAAGAACGCGAATGCTCGCACGTGCCCGTCGCAGAACGCTTCCGTCGTCTCCGCCGGATAGCCCACCACGAAGATCGCGTCGGAGTGCGGCAAGTCCATCGCGAAGAAGTGGATCTTGCACTCGACGCCGCCGATGACGCCGATCGCTTCGCCGAAGTCGGCCTGGGCATGCCCCGGCGGATGCGCAAGCGGCACGAACATCTCCTGCGTCCGCTGCCGCCAGCCGGCAACGTAGTCCTTCACGATCGTGGTCTTGCCCGTAAACCCGTGCTCGTCGCGGAGCCGCTCGAAGATCCGCTTCGAGGTATGCCGCTGCTTCTTCGGCCGGTCCTTGTCGGTCGCCAGAATCGCATCAATAACACCGCTGAACTCGTCGAGCTTCGGCCGCAACGGCGGCTTCCTGCGCACGTACCCGGGCGGCACCGAGAACTTCAGCATCTTCGAGACCGTCCTGGCGTTGATGCCGAACCGGTCTGCCGCAGCGCGCTCGCTGATCCCCTCGATCAGAACGGCGTGCCGGACCCGCGCGTAAAGCTCCACTGTCTTCATCCCCCGTCCCCTGCCGTTCCTGACAAAGAACTCTAACTGCCGCAGTTTTACTCCGGCGCAGCCAAGCAAATCGGCCGCTTCAGTGAGGCAGTATTGCTCCGGCTTTTACATTCATGGCCCGGCCTCGCAAGCACCGGCATTGGAGCGACGAAGAAAAGCGTTCGATTTGCTGTCAGAGCAAGACAGCCGGGATTTTCGTGGCGCAGGTCGCACGGCGGTATGCGATGAGCGCGAACCTGATTTTCAAATGGCTGAACGATCCACGTTATGCACCTGACAACGTTGTTGAGGATACACAGACGTTTTTGTCGGTCGAGATCGAGGCAAATGCCTCTGCCGACACAGTGTCGTTGGCAGAACCTCCGGCAACGACATGTTCGGGCGGGGCTGGACGATTTGAGATAATCTTGCCCGATGGCCTTCGGCTGAAGGTTGATGGCGAGTTCGATGGAAGTGAGCTTGCACGGCTGATCAAGGGTCTGATGGCGTGATCCCGGTCCCCAGCAATACGCGCGTTTGGCTGGCTGCTGGCGCGACGGACATGCGGCCTGGATTCCACACATTGGCAGCGCAGGTGCAGGGTTCGCTGGCCGAAGATCCATTCTGCGGCCACATGTTCGTCTTCCGGGGGCGAGGTGGTGATCTCTTGAAGATCATTTGGTGGGATCAACAGGGGGCATGCTTGTTCTCCAAGCGTCTGGAGCGCGGCCGGTTTGTTTGGCCGTCTGCAAAAGGCGGGAAGGTGTCGATGTCGGCGGCGCAACTGGCAATGTTGCTTGAGGGGATTGATTGGCGGACACCGCAGAGGACGTGGCAGCCACTGACGGTTGGATGACGCAATAAAGTCAATAAAAAGCAGAGGTAATATACACGTCATGGATTCCCATGAATCGCATAATTTGCTAGACAATTGATGATGAAGCTCAGTCCTGCAAACAGCTCACAGAACAAGCAGATTGACACTGCTGCCCTTCGCGCGCTGCTTGCCGAAAGAGACGCAGAGATTGCGGGCGTCAAAGCCGAACTTCACAGCCAGAACATTTTCATCGAGAAGTTGAAGCATCAACTCGCCGGTCTGCGCCGCCACCAGTTTGGATCAACCTCCGAAAGCCTCGATCGGCTCGAACTGACCCTGGAAGATGAAGAGATTGCGCGCGCAGCGAAGACAGCTGTCAGCCATGATCCTTCGTCAGACACGCCAAAAGAGCAGCCCAAGCGCAGGGCGCTGCCGGAACATCTGCCGCGCAACGAGACTGTGCTTTCTCCCGGTGATGCTTGCCGTGCCTGCGGCGGCAGGTTGAAGCGTCTTGGCGAAGATGTTACGGAAGAACTTGAATATGTTCCCGGTCGCTTTGTGGTCAATCGCATTGTCCGCCCGCGCATGGCCTGCGCCTGTTGCGAGAAGATCCAGTAAGCGCCTTTGCCATCAAGACCGATTGAACGGGGCCGTCCCGGTCCGGGTTTGCTCGACCATGTTATGGTCAGCAAATACGACGATCATTTGCCGCTTTACCGCCAGAGCCAGATTTTTGGCCGTGACGGGATCGATCTGGAACGCTCCACCCTGACCGGCTGGGTTGGCCATGCAACGGCCCTGCTTGAACCTCTGGCGGATGCCATTGGCCGCCATGTCCGGCAGGGTTGCGCCATTTTCGCTGATGATACACCCGTCAAAGTGCTGAGCCCGGGCGCAGGTGGTACAAAAACTGCGCGCCTCTAGGTCTATGCCCGCGATGAACGTCCCTGGGCGGGCCCGTCCCCTGCGGCAGCCTGGTATCAGTTCTCCAGCGACCGAAAGGCCGGACGTCCGCAGGGTCACCTCAGCACTTACAAGGGCTGGATGCATGCCGATGGCTATGCCGGGTTTAAAGAACTCTATCGCAGCGGCCGGATCAGGGAGGCCGCCTGCATGGCGCATATCCGCCGCAAGTTTGTCGATGTCCATCAATCCCAAGGTTCTGTCATTGCCGAAGAGGCCATCAAACGCATTGCCGGACTTTATGCCGTCGAGAAAGAGGTGCGGGGTCAACCGCCCGATATCCGCCAATCAATCCGCCAGCAAAAAGCAAAGCCGATCCTTAATAACCTTGAGGCATGGCTCAGCCAGCAATTGCCGAAAATCTCTGGCAAGACGCCACTGGCGGCGGCCATCCGCTATGCTCTGACCCGGATCAAGCGTCTGCGGTCCTATCTCGACCACGGTTTTCTGGAGATTGATAATAACACGGCCGAGCGCTCCATGCGCCCTATTGCCCTGGGCAGAAAGAACTACCTCTTCATGGGCACCGAAGGCGGCGGCAAGGCCGCAGCCATTGCCTACACCTTGATCGAAACCGCCAAACTCAACGGTGTCGATCCCCAGGCCTGGCTCACGGACATTCTTGGCCGCATCGCTGACCACAAGATTACCAGGCTCGACGAGCTGCTGCCCTGGTGTTACGCTGCAAAGGCAGCGTAACAGACTCAACGTCCATTACGTCAGAGCGCCTAGACCGGACGGTTACGATTGGTTGGGCTATCGAGGTGGAAGACGATGAGGGGCGGCTCGCCTTTGAACTGCCAGTTGACCGATGCCACAAAGGCATCGCTATAACGTGTTGCAATCGTAGCACGGGCAGCGTCAAATGTGGAAGCCAATGGCGTCGTCAATTTCTGCGATGAAGCAGTTTGCTCCATCTCTTCCTTATTGACATCTTCTTCACCGAGAATTTTCTGGCATTGAAGCACAACCCCAGTGGTGGATACGAAGAAGAACAACAGGGCAGCAGCTAAGCCTGCCCAGCGATGAAACTGGCGAGATGTCATGCAATAAACTCAGAATAATAAAAGCGTTCTTATCGAAGAGACATGACCAGCTTTTGCAAAACAAAGACTAATTATAGAAACGTTATCGCAATGAGCATGACACCTGTTTCTCGCGTACTATCACGTTGCGACGACTGTTTTCCGGCTCCACACAATCAAAAGGCCAACTAACGCAATTGCGGTGAAAGCTGCGCCTGCGAAAAACGTCATGCGTGGGCCGTAAACATCCCAAAGCCCTCCAGCAATTACGCTGGCAGCCAGCATGGCGACGCCGCTCGCTAGATTGAACATACCAAAGGCCGTGCCACGGAGGTCTGGTGGAGCCGTGTCGGCAACGAGCGTGGCAAGCAGGCCTTGGGTAAGACCCATATGCAAACCCCAGAACACTACGCCAACCAGTACCACGGGCACCGTTGTCCCGAATGCGAGAATAAGGTCGGCGACGACCAGCATCGCTATTCCCACAAATATAATTCCATTCCTCCCGATTCGGTCGGAAAGAACGCCTGCCGGATAAGACACCACGGCGTAGACGACATTCATCACGACCATGATGGCTGGTACGATCGCAATCGGCATGCCGACATTCTGCGCCTTCAAAATGAGGAACGCTTCACTAAAACGCCCAAGCGTGAAGATGGCGGCAATCCCAACAACCACCCAGAACGGCGCAGTGAGGCGCTTGACGTCGCTCAGTTGCATGCGAGGTTTTGTATCTTTGACCGTCGTTGACTTCTTCGGTTCCTCGACGCCGTACACTAAAAGCGCGAACGCAATGAACGCGGGAATGACAGCAATCCAGAACACCAGCTTGAAATTGTTCATGGTCAGAAGCATCAGGCCGATCACCAGTAGTGGCCCGACAAATGCGCCGACCGTATCGAGCGACTGCCGAAGGCCAAAGCTTGCTCCGCGGATGTGTTCAGGTGCGATGTCGGCGATAAGGGCATCACGCGGCGCACCACGGATACCTTTGCCGATGCGGTCAACTAACCGCGCGCCCACAAACCACCCGATACTTGACGCCAAAGGGAACACTGGCTTCGTAAAAGCTGCCAGGCCATAACCGATGACGACAAGCAACTTGCGGCGACCGAGCCAGTCCGAAATCGCGCCGGAGAACACTTTGGTGATCATTGCCGTCGCTTCGGCGATGCCTTCAATGAAGCCAACTGTCACCATCGAAGCACCAAGGACGGTGACCAGATAGAGCGGGAACAGCGCGTGGATCATCTCTGACGAGATGTCCATGAACATGCTGACGAACCCGAGCGCCCAAATTCCGCGTGGAATGTCCAGCCATGATCTGTTCTTAGTTTCGCTCATTGCTCGTCACCCTTTCAAGCGTATCACGAGAGCATGAGCGATCTTGGTCGCATTCACAAGGATGTGGATCCTGTCGCTGCGATGATGGGGGTGTCCAGCGGCACATTGTGGATGTGCACTCAAAGCATACGCGTACTGTTCGTCGCCCCGTGGGCCGACAGGGTAAAGGAAATTTGTCTCGATATGGTATCCACGATGGCAGCTCGTGGACACGATCCTGGACTTCAGCAACAACTATGCGCCAAGAACATCCGTCGTGGCAGGCGGGTCAGGCCGTACGCTTACATATCGTCCGTATTGGGATGCCAGAGAGATAATCGCTCTCGTCAGCGCATCCTCATCAGCCCGGACGATCGTGGTGTAGCGCTGGGTCCCGCGCGGTTGACCGACGATCCGGCAGGCCTGGCTCTCCGAGAGACCATACTTCCCTCGAATGCCCTCTACTGCCTGCCGGTGCCGTTCGGGGCTTACAAGTTTCCCGAGGCAACGTCCTTGAGCACCTGTTTCTCAAGCGACAGATCCGCGACCAGGCGTTTGAGGCGGACGTTCTCCCGCTCCAGGTCCTTCATCCGCTTCGCCTGATAGAGTTCGAGGCCGCCGTACTCTTTGCGCCAGCGATAGTAACTCTGCTGCGAAATGCCCGCTTCGCGACAGGCAACCGGCGCCGCTTTGCCCTGCGACATCAACACTTCGATCTGGCGCAAGAGCACCACGATCTGCTCCGCCTTAAACCTTTTCTTCGGCATCATCAAAGCTCCTTTCCAAGTTCAGTTTCTCACAAAGCTTGGTCCAAAAAAGCCCGGGCAGGTCACGTTGTGGCGGTGGAAGTAAATTAAACTCAAAAAGAAATTGGAGGGAACCCGTGCAGAAAGCAATGTCACTGGTTATTCTTCCAGTTGGAATTCGTAGTCCTTGACGTCGGCTCGGGCCGTCGTACCCGCAACAGCCACGGCAATGCCGATCGCCGCTGCCCGGAGGGCGCGCGTGGAATTGTAGCTCTTCATTGTGAAATCCTCGATGTCCTGATGTACCGCGAAGGCGGCATGCGTTTATCCGCGCGGCCTCTGGCCGACGCAGTGGCAGACGGCGTGTCGACGCCGATCAGATCGAGATTCGAGGGGGATGGTCCGGAGGGACACCGACGAGGCCGTCGGCCGCCACGTCGTAGAGCGCGAACGATAACCGCCGAGCCTGGAAGGAAGTCTGGACGGCGGCGTCGGACGCCGGCTCCGCCTGTGCGACCGTGAGCATGCACCTCGCCATGAGCGGGCAATCCTTGCAGTCGTCGGTCGGGTGTCCGACCGAACAACACGGAGTGTCCCCGGACATGGCCGACATGTCGGTCATTTCCGCAGCGGCCACCCGGTTCGCCGCCGCAGGCGTTACCAGCGGCGCCAACGTCAGCCCAACGATTACGAAGACCGCGAGCGTTAGACGGATAAGGCGACGATTCATGACGGAACCCTAACTCCGACCCGGATATTTGCGAATAACCATGTTTTCCGTAGCCCTTTATGCAGAATCAGAGCGATTTCGGAAGCTGCACCAGACCGTTTTCGAGAGCATCGCCAGTCAATCTCTTAAGTCGTACTGAGAATGTGACGCACTTCACTTCTTCGAAACCCTAGAAGGTTCCGACGAAGTCGCCACCCCACGGCGGCAGATCTCCGGTCCCGTAAATCTGCTGATTAGTTCAAAAGCGGAGTTGCCGCATAAACTGTAGCGATAACCTGACTTTCTTCCGGACTCTTGAATCACAAACAACCGTCCCGAAAGCGACATCGTTGCGAGCTGCGATAAAGCAGCCCTGTACGGCCGGAATCCCCGAATCGCTGACGAAAGCAAATCGGTTCATTGGGGCGCCCATAGCGAGGAACGCATGAGCTCGCCCCGTGGAATCGTTTACGCGGTCGGGGTGGACATCTATTTCTTGTCGCCCATGTGATGATTTTCTGTTTTTGGGCCGCCGCTGTAGTGATGGCCGTTAGTGGTCGGAGCGGTAACCTGCGGCGCAGCTTTGTCCTGTGACACCGGATGCTTCATCATGTGCGGCACGACCGTTTTAGGACCGCCTTCGTAGTGATGAGCATTGGCATCGTCCGAAGCGGCTTGTGCCATCAGCGGGGCGGTGACGAACTGCAGTGCGATGAGCGTTACAATCATTTTTCCGGTAAGCATCTACATTCTCCTTGTTTGGATGCAGTAGGTATATTCCGGAATTTCCTATAACCGATTGACTCAAATCAAGACTGCGTCCTGTTATTGCCAGGTCTGATCACGACGTACGCAGCATTGCGTCTCACCGACGATCAGAGTCGCTTCCGATTGGATCCGTTGAGATGAGCAAGCCGTCAACGATGTGCTTCACGGCTTCACTCCGACGTCCTACCGCTTGGATGGCTACCCGCCTTTTGCGGAAATAGGACGATGCAGACCAGCATGAACACTAGAAGAACGGCTGAGGCTGTGAAGCGTCCGAACGCCATGCCTCCGTCCGCGACCGGCTTGTCGAGCAGGTCGCCTACCGTGGCGCCCAGGGGCCTGGTGAGGATGAACGCGCTCCAAAATAGCAGAGTTCGGGAGGTGTTCGTCCAGAAATACGTCGCGGCGACGGCCGCCAGGCCGGCACCGAATACCAGCGCTCCCTTTTCGTACCCCAGCCCCGTGTCGTCGGCCATCCAATCGCCGAGCGCGGTGCCTAATGTCTGCGAGAAAAGGATCGCCGCCCAGTAGTAAGACTCGATCCTGGGCGACGCCACCGTGTCGACGGCCACGGATCCGGCCGACCAATACCACGTGGCAAGCGTCACCATGAGGAGCACGAACAGAATGGATGCGCCGCCCGCGTAGCCGATCTCCAACGAGCGGTCGGCGAAATCCGCGAGGGTCGTGCCCGCAGTCGTTGTGGCGACGATGACCGCCCAGTACAGAAGCGGGTGGAATTTCCGTGCCGAGATCTGCGCGACCACGGCGAAGATGAAGAGCCCCACGAAAATCGCGCTGCCTATCGCGTAGCCCAGGTTCATCGACATCGTGACCGCGTCGCCTGCGGTCTCGCCCAACGTCGTCGCCGCGATCTTGATCACCCAGAAACCCAGCGTGACGGCGGGTACCTTGGACATGTCGGTCTCTTTGGCTTCCGTCATAAATGGCTTCCTCTGCATGTAAATCTGTTCGTCTCCGGACGCTCAGGGGAGCGCCTTCGAAACCGACCTGACCGCCTTCAGACCCTCCCCGAAACGGATGATCGACTCCCGATGCCGTTCGAGCTCGCCGTAGGCGAGATATCGGACGTCGAGATCGACGACCGCGGCGAAGGCCGGTCTGGCCATCTGCGCCCGGACATCGGCTTCGCGGCCGTCCGGCGCTACCAGAAAGATGCCCTTGAGCAGGTTGCCGCAAGGACCGAGCGCGAGATCGAGCATTCTGACGATTCCGGAGTAGATCGAAGTGGTATGCTCGACCTCGAATGCGGCGTGGATCGCTCCATCCCTCTTGTCCAGCCAGAGCACGTCAATGAGCCTTACGGCATCGATCCCCGCCGATCCGTCGAACGGACGGAGATCTCCGGCGCATCCGTCCGACAGCCGCCCTCCGCCATAAGCACGGTTGCGGTCGTTGGATGCGATCCAGACGTCGTATCCCAATCCAAGACCGATATCGCGCAGGAGACCCTGCATGTCGGTATGGGTCCGATCGGTTTCCGTCTCGCGGCCCGGCGTTTGGGCGGCCGCCTTTTCGCGCACCTCAGCGAGGTCGCGTTCCCAAGCTGAGATGCCGTCGGCGCCTTCAAGCGGAGGGGCCGGATAACGGCCCGTGCCGACGTCGAACAGGAAGCCCGCGACCGCGCCCAGATCGTTCGAAAGAAGGTCGCGATGCTGGGCGTTGAGCCGCAGCACGCCGGCCCGCATCGCCAGGTAGTCGGGCCAGCTACCCAGCTTCACTCGGGATCCGGTGACGGCGTTGTATCCCTTCACGATCGTCGTGTTGAACGGCGCTGCGATCGTGGGATGCAGAAAATACAGCAAGTTCGCCGCTGCCGGACCCAGGCCCTTGATCTTGCGGCCGTCCAGCGCCACGATGGCGGCGAGCACCTGTTCTTCGGTCGAACAGCAGGCGCACGTGTCGAGGAAGCGCCCGAAGGCCAGCTGATTTCCGGCATCTTCGTAGATGTCGGGTATCCGAAGCTTCGGCTTCCAGAGGAACGCGTGGTCGGCACCCTTGAAAATCTGACGCTGCTCGGCGACGGACTTCACCGCGACTTCGAGGGAAGATCCCTTGTAGACGTTGCCAAACGTGCCGTCTTCGATCTGCCGCACGACCTGCTCGATGCCGCGGCGGATGGACCGGAAGTTCTTGAGCCGCTCCTCCCAAAGGAACCAGGACCGGTACGTGGCGCCCGGATCTTCCCTCCAGGCCTCGATTGAGTATCTCAGTCGCCCGGAGGCCTCGCTAGACAACATCCCGCCCTGTCCTTCTTGTCGTCGAGACGGCGTCGACGCTGCGCCATCGTCCCGTTCTCCCACAAGCGAATGCATGCATCCAGCCATCGACCGGACCGTCAGTGCGGATGACCGGGCTTGGAGCCGCTATTTCCCGCGGCCCCCTTTCCGTCGGTTCGCGAATCCTTATCGCCGTCCATTTTCATGTCGCCCATCTCTTCGTCCGGAGGAGCATTGGCCACCATCTCCTTGTAGTGGTCCGCCGAGAGGCCCGGAAGCCGTGTCACGAAGGCGACGATGCTCCAGATGGTGTCGTCGTCGTGGCCGACGCCCCAGGCCGGCATACCGCTCATCTTCAGCCCGTGCTTCACAACCCAGAACGCCCGCTTCGGATCGATGCGCTGTTCGGACAGGTTCGGTGGCTGCGGGTAGAGGCCCGGCCGGATCTCGGAGTCCTTGATGCCCGGCGCCAAATGGCAGTTCACGCACATGGCCGCATACTGCCCCGCTCCCTTAGACACACGCTGCTCGTCCTGAAGCTCGGGCAGATCGATGTTCCTCGAGTGCGCGGCGATCGAGCGGTCGCGGATCGTCTCGATGACCCTGCGGGTGACGTCCCAGTGCGGCGCATCGGCTCCCATGTCGTAGGCGCCGGCGCCGAAGTACAGTGCCACCCCACCTAGACCGATCGATATGGCGACGATGCCCGTGACCCAACGTCTCATGTGACCGCTTCCTGCTGCGCCCGGCGATCGGCCGCGGGACGTATCGTGATCGCCGACGGCGCATCCAGCGTCCGTGACCACGTCCGGTAGAACGCTATGGCGGTCATCAACGAGATGCCCATCGTGCTCAAGGCGATCTGCGTGACGAGGGCGTTCGAATACATCTCGAGGATGAAGTGGCCGATGAATGAAAGGAATATCCCGACGCAAAAGACCTCGAGCGACCGCTTTCCGCACACGATCGCCGGCTTCAGCAACGCAGAGTGCAGAACGGACGAGTCTTTAGGGAAAAGCCGCACCACGATGACCGCAAGAGCCAGCAGATGGATGACGCGGTACGGCGCCAGATTGGTCTTGTCGTTCGGATCGAACACGTCGATCAAATCCGCGGACAGAAAACTGGTAGTGCCGATCCGGACGGCAATCGTGACGACGAAAGCGAAGACCACGAAGACGATGCTTGCAACAAGGACTGTCCGCGATCGTGTGAGGGTCTGCACCCGCGTCCGACCGCCCAGCGCCGCCCATGCACCCATCGTGAAGAGAAGCTGCCAGGCGAAGGGATTGAAGTACCAGCCGCCGGACGGGTACGCCGAGAAGTTCCAGTCGTAGAAACGAGCGGACAAGTAGACGATGACGGAAGCCCCCAATGCCAAGTCCGGCGCTCGCCGCATGAGGATCAGCAGCGGCGGAAAGCCGGCCATGATCACGATGTACAGCGGCAGCACGTCGAGATTCAGCGGCTTGAACTTCAGCAGAAGCCCCTGAGAAAGTGTAGCGACCGGCTGCTCGATCAGTCCGGCGACGTTGAATTCGTCCAGAAGATGGGAGTGGCCGCGCTGCGCGACGTAGCCGATCGCCACCGCGTAGAATACGAACAGCAGGATGTGCGCGACGTAAAGTTGCCAGACGCGGCGGAGGAGCAGCGCCGTTCCGGCAAGAATACCTTGCAGCGCCATCCGCCGCGCGTAAACGAACGCCGCCGTGTATCCGGAAATGAACACGAAGATGTCCGCGGCGTCGCTGAATCCGTAGTTTCTCGTCGTCAGCCACGCCACGGCGTTGTTCGGAATGTGATCGAGAAAGATCGCCCAGTTCGCGAGACCTCGGAACAGGTCGAGACGCAGATCGCGTCCCGGCGAAGGCGTCGGCGGAGCTTCATTCTTCATCGGTACCAACCGGTTCCGGAGTTCATTTGCGTGTTTCTCACTGCGGCAGCCTAGCCGGGAGGTCCGGCGCCCCGGCGGGTGGCGCGCTCCGGCCGAGGTCCGCGATAAGCTGCTTCATTTCAGCGATCTCCTTCACCTGCGCTTCGATGATTCCGTCCGCGAGCTTGCGCACGCGCGGGTCGCGGATGTGGGCGCGCTCGCTGGTCATGATGGCGATCGAATGGTGCGGAATCATCGCCTTCATGTAGGAGACGTCGTCGACCGTCTGCTGGCTGCGAACGAGCCACAACGCGACCACGAAGATGAGGGCGCTGCCGACGAAAATCCCGGCATTGGATCGCTTGTCCGGATACATCTTCATCATGAAGGCGAGCATGAGCGCCGCCATCACCGCTCCCATCACGAAGGCCATCCACATCCGCGTCTGGCTGAAGAACACATGGTCGATCGCATATGTGTTGAGGTACATCAGGCCGAACATCACGACCGTAGAGGCGGCGATCATTGCGCCGAAGCGCGCATAGCTCATTTTCATCATCATTGCTTCCTTGATTGCTGTTGATACAGGATCCAGCGGAACTGCTCGTTTCGCTTCCTCTAAGCCGCCATTGCGCGGCAACTCTCGGCGCAGGCCCTGCAGGCCTTCACGCAGTCTTCCATGCCGCCGATGCGTTCGCAGTCTGCGGCGCATTCGGTGCAGATCTCGGCGCATTCGCGGCAGACGTGTTTGTGATGCGGAGAATTCATCAGCATAAAATGGGCGGAGGTCCGGCAGATCTCTGAGCAGGCCGTCATGAGCCTGAAATGAGCCGGTTCGACGTGCTTTCCGCCGCTCTCCAGGCAATGGTTCATCGCCATGCCGAAACAGGTCTGGTAGCAGCGCAGGCATCGGTCGATGCATTCCTGCATGTGTGCGTCCATCTTCATGGCGGTCCTCCTTCTTGCCGACCGCCGGGATGGCAGCCGCTCTCGCCGGTCATTGTCCGATCGCCGGCCTGATCGTTCCGAGGATGCTCACGCTCAAGAGGACGAGCAGGCCCAGGCCTTGTTCGCTCAGCACGTGAGTCCGCAATTTGCTCCGCCAGACGGCGGACCCGTCCGTGTCTCCCCTTCCGGAGGCTTCCAGGGCCGGCACCAGCCAGAACCGGTTGGCCGCGGCGAGCGCCAGCATCCCCGCGAAGAACGCAAGCTTCGCCATCAGAATCTGCCCATAGGTGCTGTGCAGCAGGCTGGACACCGACCCGACGAGGAGCCAGCTATTGACCAGACCGGTTCCGACGAGTGTCGCCACGGCCGCGTAACCCATGCCCGAGAAGCGCATCAGGACGCCGTCGACGTCGACGGCGCCGGGACCCGTCCTCGTCCCGGCATAACCGAGCAGGATGAAGCCGAGCGGCGCCAGCCCTCCGAGCCACGCGCCGGCGGCAAGGAGGTGGCCCGCGTCGGCGGCCACGTGCACCAGGCCCTGCCATCCTTCCTCGATCTGGGAGTGCCCGGCACCGGCGAGTGAAGCGAGCAGTCCGGCGGCGAGGAAGGATGTCACCAGATCCAGTCCCACCGTGGCGCGCGACGACGACTGCAGGATCGTGACCGCGACGAGCGCCGCGGCGACGATCATGCGCACCGTCCAGACGACGCCGAAGCCGGTGTCTCGGAGGACCGAACCGACGATCTCGGGATCGGCGAGATCCGCCAGCGCGCCGCTCATGTTGGCGACGGAGAAGGCGAACCAGGCGAGGCCGCTGATCAGAGCGAGGAATGCCGACCAGCGCAGAACCTTGCTCCTCCAGCGGACGAGCGTCTCGGGCTCGGCGCCTGCGTAGGCGTAGAGCGGAAAGAACGCCGCCCCTGCCAGCGTGGTCGATGCCACGTAGTGCAGAAAGCGTGCAACGACGAGCCCGAGATCGATCATCAACGCGCTACGCCGAAGGAGTAGCTGCCCTTCACCTTGTGGGTGTCGTCGGACACCGCATGCCATTCGACCTTGTAGTCGCCGGGCGCCAGTTCATCCTTGAGGGGCACGATCATCAGCTTCTTGTTGGTCGGATCGGTGGTCGCCTTGCCGACCGAGATCGCCTTTCCGGACTGATCCTTCAGTTCGATGCCGGAGAACTGCGGGAGAATGCTTTCGTTGAACAGGACGCGGATCTGCTTCGGCGCAGGCGACGCCTTCCCGGCTGCGGGCTCGGCGGACTGGAGCTCCGGATGGGCGTAGGCCACGCCGGTCGTGAGGAATGCTGCGATCAGCGTGACGGCGACGATAGAGGTCTTCTTGAACATCGGTCTTCCTTTTGGTGATGCGGATATCTGTGTGGTTTCAGTGGACGTCCAGAACGAGCATGAGGCCTCCGCCGCCCTTCTCTTCGACGTTGTTGTTGGCCGTGTGGTGGGGGATATGGCAGTGGACCAGCCACTTGCCGGGTTTTCGCGCGGTCCAGACGACGTCGTAGCGCTGCCCCGGCCCGACGTTGACGGTGTCCGCCTGGTATTTGGCGCTGTCGTTCAGCGTCACTCCGTCCACGGCCACGACCTGAAACGGGCCGCCGTGGACGTGCATCGGATGCACGAAGTTGTTGTTTGTGCCGATGAAGCGGATCTTGATGGTCTGGCCGACCTTCATCGGGACGATGTCGGTGGAGGGATACGCCTTGCCGTTGATCGTGAAGTAGTTCGGCAGCGCGCCTTCCATCAGCATGGCGGGATACGTCCGCCATTCCCGTTTCAGCCATTCCTGAAGCTGGATCGTGTAGTCGATGTCGGCCTTGGACTCCGTCGACGGATCCTTCGGCGAGATCAGCAGAGCCCCGTAGAGACCGAGCGCCTGCTGACGGTCCGGATGGTCGTGACTGTGGTAAAAATAGGTGCCGCTCTGGGCGACGTCGAATTCGTAGGTGTAGGAACCGCCCGGCGGGACAGGATCCTGCGTGACCTTCGCCGGCCCGTCCATTTCGTTCGGCACGATGAGACCGTGCCAATGCACCGTCGTGCTTTCCGGCAGAGCGTTGTGGAAGTTGATCCGGACGTGCTCGCCCTCGGTAAGCTGGAGCCGCGGTCCGGGCACCTGGCGGTTGTACGCGTAGGCCTCGACCGCGACGTTCGGCAGGATGTTCCAGCGGATGATCGAAGCCTCGATGTCGAAGACCTTGATGCCGTTCTCGATGCGGGGCTGCAGCACCTGGTCGCCCTTGGCGTCCGGCGGAGCCGTGTACGTCACCTGTCTGGGCTTCACCGCGGCCATGTCCTTCATGGCCTCGCCGGGCAGATCGAACGTGTTGATCATGCCGGGCGGCATGATGGCGCCGTCGACATCGCGGACGCTCAGTCCCAGATTCACCGAAAACCCCGGAACGACCATCCCGGAGACCAGCAGAAATCCCGTGACGCCGGCGAGCGCGGCCAGCTGAGGACGCGTGGCATCGCCGCCCATCGCGTGTCCGCCGCCCTTCTTCATCTGACCGTGGTCCATTCCCGCCATTGCAGGCTTCGCTGCATCGTCCGCGTGGGCTTTCGACGCGTCGCCGGCGCGTACCGTCATCAGGCCGTGCTTGATCTTCTTCTTCACCATCCAGACGTTGAAGGGATATGCGGTGGTGAAGCCGACCATCACGCCGAGGGACATCACGCCCCAGAAGATGAGCTCGAGCGGATCCATCGCGCGCATGTCGCGACCCATCATCAGGAGGCTCATGGCCGGCGCCATGCCGGCCATCATCGCGTTCATGCTGATGAACTCGGGCATGAAGCTCTTACGGACGTTCTCCCAGTAGGTCCCGCCCATCATCTTCTTCATGAAGAGCGACTGGAAGATGAACAGCCCGAACAAGAAGCCGGCAACATACTCGACGATCAGGTCGATCCACATCGGCAGCCCGAGCGATGCCGTGACGACGGCCGCGAGAATGATGCCGGTCGCGTCGCCGGCGACGCAGTGGATGGTGCTTCCGACGCCCTGCTTCCACAGCGGCGACGTGAATTCTTCGTGCTCGCCCGGCCTCGGCTCCTTGTCCGCGAGGACGTAGAGCAACAGCCCGAACGGGCCCATGTAGAGCGTGACCAGGATGAACCCCCATTTCATCACGGTCGGCTCTGGGTTGCCGCTGAACTGGTCGTAGGCGACGTACGCCGTCGACCCGGCCGCGAGGACAAACCATGCGATCAGATAGTAGTCGTAGGGTAGTGCGATCATGGCGTCCTCGCGGGTTGGGGCTTCGGTCGGCTCCGGATCAGTGCTTGCTGATCCAGTCTTCGAGCATCTTCTGCTCGTCGCCCTGATCCTTGATGCCCTTCTCGGCCATCTGACGGATCATCGGGTCCTTGGTCTCCTTCAGAACGGTCTTCGACATGTCGATCGCGCCCTGATGGTGCGCGACCATCATCTTCGCCCAGGCCTTCGTCGGGTCGGGGTCCATGCCCTTCATCATCGCCGCGTCCATCTTCTCCATGGACGCCTTGTATTCCTTGTCGGCTCCCTCGGCCCGCGCGAAGCCGGGCACGGCCAGAGCGAATAGAAGGGCTGCGGCGGAGGCACAATTACGAAGTGTAGTTCGTTCGGTTCTCGTCATGACATTTCTCCATTGTTGAAACGACGCCTGCCGAAACGGCAGCGGAAAATGGTTGTTCCGCGCCGCGATCGATAAACTCCGCCGCTGAATCCGCTTCGTCGGAACGCAGGAATCCGTCGCGCGCGGCGTGTCGCGCGTGCTTGCGGATCGACGGAAGCGAAGGCCGGCCGGCTCTCAATATCTCCAATGATCGGGTGCGGGTTCGACGACGGAACGAGGCGGACGCACCGCGCGTGTCGCGGCGCGTAGCTCCTTGCGGACGCGCGGCACGGCAAGGATTCGCCTAGGCCCGTTCATGACGGCCCTCCGCCGATGCGTTCGAGTCTCTCTGCCCAGAGCGCGCTCGCGGTGGCGAAGACGTTGTAGCCCACCCACGCGTGCCGCTTGATGCGATCGAGTACGGAAAGATCCTGCACGCGAACGAACCGGGATGTCGCGACATCGAAGACGTACAGGCGAAGCGAGGTTGCGCCCATCAGATGCCGGGACACCCGATGCTCGCGATCGGCTCCGTGCTCCTCGCAGATGAACACCGCGTCGCCCGCCAGAAGGTTCTCAGCCCCCTGCAGGGCTTCGATCTCCACGCCCTCCACGTCGAGTTTCACGACGACGGCGCGGGTTATGTCGATCGCGCCTTCGGTCATAAGGGCGTCGAGTGAGACTGTCCGGACCGCTCCTTCCTCACGGGCGCCGATGCTCGCCGTTCCGAACGCCTCGTGACGGGCGCCCGTGATGCGGACGTAACCGCCGGAAGTGCCGCCGACCGCCGCGTGAATGCAGCGGAAGCGATCTCCGTTGAGCCGCGCGTTCAGTTCGAGACGGGCCGCGTTCGCGGAGGATGCCTCGATGGCCAGCGCATGATGAGATCCGAAAGGTGCGCTGGATGCGATCACGGACCAGTAGCCGAAGTTGGCTCCGCAATCGACGAAGACGTAGTCGATGTCGGACGCGCCTTTTAGGAACGCCTCGATCTCTTCTTCGTAGTCGTACCGACGGTTGAGAAGCCTACTCCAATATCCGTCCGCGAAAGGTACGGAGAACAAAGCGTCGGAATTCAGCCGGACGACGATGTCGCGGGCGGCGAACGCGGACGCGACGATCCTGCAGCCCAGCCGGTATCCGCGGTGACCGAAAGGCTGCGTGACGGCGGATCCCGCCTGCAGGGCAAGCACGGCGAGCTTCTGGGCCAAGCGGGCACCGCTCAGCCTTCCGTTGCCGCGATCGTACGCGAGCGACGATCCCATCGGGGCGGTTGCTTCCTGGCCTAGAGCTGCTTCCATGCGGTCTCCCTTGCGCGGCTATGACGACCGGCCCCCTGCCGCCGGCCGTCGGCCGGAGGCGGAGGGCATCAGTCGGGCTACTTGCTCTTCTGGATCTTGGTGATGGCGATGCCGTCGCTGCCGCGCTCGGCCGTGAACTGCACCTTGTCGCCAGCCTTGACCTGCTTGAGCATGGCCGGGTCCTGGACCCTGAAGACCATCGTCATGCCGTCCTCGTCCATGCCGAGGTTCTTGATCGCTCCGTGCTTGAGCGTAATCTTCTTTGCGGTCTCGTCGACCTTCTTCACTTCGCCTTTGACCATCGCGTCCTGCGCGAAGACGGCGGTCGAAGCGAGCAGCGAGACCGCGAGGATGGATGCTGCGAGTTTGTTGTTGGTCATTTTCTTTCCTTTCGGGGGTTGGACTACTTGACGACGACGGTGCCGATCATGCCCGCTTCGCGGTGACCGGGTATCAGGCAGGAGTATTCAAACTCCTCTGCCTTGGTGAACTTCCAGACGAGATCGCCGCTCTTTCCGGAAGCCAGTTTCTTGGCGTTGGGATCGTCGTGCTCCATGTCGGGATTCTTTTTCATAGACTCAGCGTGCTTCAGGTTCTCCGCGGTGGTAGCGAGGACGAATTCGTGATCGAGCGCACCGCTATTGCGCAGCGTGAACCTGATCTGCTCATCCTTCCGGATCTCCACCTTGCCGGGAGTGAACAGCATCTTGCCGTTCGCCTCCGTCATGGTGACCTGCACGATCCTGCCCGGCTTCTTCGCGTCGCCGGGCTCTCCGGTCGAGAAGGCGTCGTCGTGCGCATGACCGCCGTGCCCGCCCTCGGCGAGGACCGGCACGGCATGCAGCAGGACGGCCAGCGCGACGGCTCCTGTCGTTAGAACTAATTTCATCGGTTTCACCTGTTTCGGTTTGATCGGCATGGTCGAGGCCTCTACATCCCCTTCATTCCTTTCATCCCCTTCATGTTTATGCCCTTCATCTCCTGCGGGGCCGCGGGCTTCGCTTTCGTCTTGTCGTTGACCTGGCGCGGCGCGGTGCTTTGCGGCGCCTCGACTTCGTATGCGACCGTGCCTTTCGGAAAGTCGTAAGGGCCGGGATCCTTGTAGTCGTCGCGGGCGAGTCCCTCGCGGATCTTCATCACGGTGAACATGCCGCCCATCTCGATCGGGCCGAACTGCCCGGAGCCCGTCATCATCGGCAACGTGTTGTCGGGCATCGGCATCTCCATCTCGCCCATGGCACCGCCGGTCGTTCCCATCACCATCGCGTCGGGAGCGAGCTTGCCCAGGACCTTCGCCAGATCCTTCTTGTTGACCCCGATCAGATTGCGGACGTCGTGGCCCATGGAATTCATGGTGTGATGCGACTTGTGACAGTGGAACGCCCAGTCGCCGGGATTGTCGGCGGTGAAGTCGAACGCGCGGATCGCGCCCACGGGAATGTCGGACGTGACTTCAGGCCACTGCGCGCTCTCGGGCACCCAGCCGCCGTCCGTACAACTGACGGCAAAATTGTGTCCATGGAGATGGATCGGATGGTTGGTCATCGTCAGGTTGCCCATGCGGACCCGGACGCGGTCGCCCAAGCGCACAGCCAACGGATCAATGCCGGGAAACACACGGCTATTCCAGGCCCACATGTTGAAGTTGGTCATCTCGGTGACCTTCGGCAGATAGGTGCCGGGATCGATGTCATAGCTGCTCATGATGAAGACGAAGTCGCGGTCGACGGGCCGGAACGATTTGTCGCGCGGATGCACGACGATCATCCCCATCATTCCCATCGCCATCTGAACCATCTCGTCCGAATGCGGGTGGTACATGAACGTGCCGCTGTGCTTCATCTCGAATTCGTAGACGAACGTCTTGCCCGGCGGGATGTGCGGCTGGCTCAGGCCGCCCACGCCGTCCATCCCGGCCGGCAGGATGACCCCGTGCCAATGGACCGTCGTGTGCTCGGGCAGCTTGTTGGTGACGAAAATCCGGACCTTGTCGCCTTCCACGGTCTCGATGGTGGGACCCGGCGACTGACCGTTGTAGCCCCACAGATGCGCCTTCATGCCCTCGGCGAATTCGCGTTCGACCGGCTCGGCGACGAGATGGAATTCCTTCCAGTCGCCGTTCATCCGCCACGGCAAGGTCCAACCATTCAGCGTGACCACGGGATTGTAATCGGGCCCGCTGGTCGGATGCAGCGGCGGCTGCATCGTGACCTTCTCCATCGTCGGGGCTTCGGGAATGCTCGCCGCCTGCGCGCGACCAGTGATCGCGGCCGCGCCTGCGAGCGCCGTGGCTGTGCCGAGGAAGTTTCTGCGGGACAACATGGGATTCTCCATCGTCAATGCCCTCCGCCGCCGGACGCTTGCGCGGTCGTCGACGATCTGTTTTCGGGTTGGGATTCGCCGCGACCGCCGCCGTTGACCGCGGTCTGAAGTTCGGATTGCGCGAGCCAAAAGTCGCGCTTGGCCTCGATGGCCGCGCGCAACGCCGCTATGCGCTGTCTTGCCTCTGTCAGCAGCGCGAACACGTCGACCTGCATGCTGCCGAAGCGCAACTGCATCTCGTCCGAGATGATCTTGCGCAGCGGCAGCACCTCGCGCTGGTAGTGTCCGGCGATGTCGTAGGTCGACCGGTAGACCCGGAAAGCGTTGCGCGCTTCGGAGCGGACGTTGACCGCCTTCTCGGTCAGAAGGTTGAACGACTGGTTGTAAGTCTCGGCGGCCTGGCGGACGCGCACCTCGCCGCCGTCGTAGATCGGGATCTGGAACTGGACGTCGAAACCCCGCTCGCGGAACGGCGGCCCCTCCGGGTCGCGGGTCTTGCGGTCGATGCCGGCCACGTCGATCATCGTCACGAAACGGCTGGCCTGGGTGAGGTCGAGTGACTTCGCGAGGGCGCCCAATTCGATCCGGGCGATCTGGAGATCGATGCGATGCGTGACGGCATCGACTTCGATGCCGGGCAGCGAAAGCGGCCGCCGCGGCAAGACCGGCAGGCGCTGCGGCAGCTTGATGGCGACATCGCCGTCCCACAGCCCGAGCAGCCGTATGAGCCGCTCGCGCGAGCTCGTCGCCTCCTGTCGGATGGTCGCCAGATCGGCCGTCGTTTCCGCATAGAACACCTGTTCGCGGGCCTGGTCGAGCTTGTTGAGCGACCCGGTCTCGCCGAGTTTCCCCGCAAGCTGGGCGGTGGATTCGGCCGTCGACTTGGCGTCGGTCAGAAGGCCAACCAGTTCGTTGGCGGCCACCGCCCGGTAGTAGGCGCGACGGACGTCGGCGGCGAGCCGCAGAGTCTCTTCGGCAGCGCGCAGTTGCGCCTTCTGGAAGCGCTGGCGGGCGATCTCCGAACGAAACGGCAGCGTTGCGAGAGCGAGGATGTCTCCCACGATCTGGCGCTCGATCTCGACCGCTCCGCTTCCGGAGATGCGGGATATGGAGAACGTCGGGTTGGGCGGCAGAGTGTCCGCGACGAGGTCGGTCTCGGCGAGCGCCAATTCGTTGTATGCGGCCTGGAGCCCGCGGTTGCTGAGCAGCGCGACCTGCACCGCGCTGTCCACCGTCAGCGAGCGCCGAAGCAGGCTCTTGACCGCACCGTCGGCGCGCAGCGCGTCGTCCTGCGTCTTGATCGAGATGACGTCCTTCTTGATCGTCTCGCCGGCGACGCCTGCGACGACGCCCATGCCGGCATCAGGTGAGAAGGTAGCGCATCCGGAGAGGAAGAGCGACGAAAGCAGGACTGCGGCCGCTGCGGGCCTGGAGCCGCGACGGGCGGGCGAACGGCGGCGGATATGATGCGTGTCGGACATGTCCGCTCCTACTGGCCTGATTTCGGCGCGGGAGCGGCACGGTCGTTCTGCTCCCTCCACGACGACGGCGCGACAGGACGAAGGCCGGTGTAGGGAGCGACGGTCGAACGATAGCCGACGCCCGCGACTCTCGCCGATGGATCTGCCGGATCGGCTCCGGCCAAGGGCACTGTCGTCGGCAGGCAGCCCCCCAGAGCGAGGGCCGCAGCGGCCAAACCAGCGATTGTCCTAAACCTGATGGAATATAGATTCTCAACCACCGAATGAACGGCGGCGAGTCTCGCCCCAAACTGCGCAGACATTGTGCTTCCCTGAAATGACGATGGACCATAGGCGTCCACGCCCTCTCAGGCGCAGCACCCCGTCGACTAGGTCAGGTCAGGAAATGGGGGGACGATAAAGCCTATGGGGAGCGTTATCGGTAACCTTGCGGTACCCCTCGAACTGGCAAATGGCCGTCGGGACCGAAGGTGTCGCGATATCGATCAGCGTCGCCGGAAGCGCGGAGACGCACATGAGCCCGCAGCACTGTCCGTCGGGCGAGTGGGGAGCGTTTTCGGGGACCTGCTTGCCGTTCGACCCTATTTTCGTCGGAATGTGGTCGCCATCTACATCGACTACATGATGGGCTGCGGCGTGTTCGTGAACGTGGCCGTCGGAATGAACGTGCCGTGCCGGCGCATCGCTGTGCACTCGCATCATGCCGGACATATGGCCATCGTGGGTCAGGCATGGAGCGACGGAATGCTCGCCGGGCAGGGCGTATGAGATCGTCGGCGCCAGCACGCACAGAAGATAGACCAGGGCGACGAACCACCCTGCCTTCGTCCGTTTGGTCCTGGTGAGCCTAACGAGCATTTAGAATCGGTTGCTTTCGATTTCTCGGCGAGTCCATACTCGCACCATAGCCGTCGATAATAATTCCGCAAAGCTGGAACTCGAACCCAGCGTCATCGTTCCGCTCGTCCGACCACAGCCATCAGTTCGGCGATCTTCTGGCGCTGATCGGCCTTGTCGCCGCTCGCGATGGCATGTTCCACGCAATGCGAGACATGGTCTTTAAGTACCTCTTCTTCAACGCGTCGCAACGCGGCTCGGACAGCCGAGATCTGCGTCACGACGTCGATGCAATAGCGATCCTCTTCGACCATCTTCGACAGCCCACGGACCTGTCCCTCGATCCGGCCGAGGCGTTTTTTCACGGAAACCTTGATGTCATCCTGCATGAGGCCCATATACCCCTACAAGGTATGGGTTTCAAGTCGTGAGGGAGATTTAGATGACCGGGACGCAGAAAGCAAATTCGCACGGGGGTTGTGGGTGTTCATCGAAGGCTCCGGCGACGCCTGAAGAGTCGGTTTCGGCAGCGTCTTGCTGCGGAGGTTCCGCCAATGGCAAATCCCACGGCCATGAGGATCATGGCCACGACCAAGTCCCTGAAGCCGGGCGCAAGACGATAGACCCCGTCTGCGGCATGACCGTCGATCCCACGTCGAGCGAACACCGGTTCGAGCACAGCGGCGAAACTTATCACTTCTGTTCCGCTGGCTGCCGAACGAAGTTCGCGGCTGCTCCGGAGAGCTTCTTATCTAAGGCCAAGACGGCCGGAGGCGGGTGTTGCGGCTCTGACTCAACACACCAAGCGCACGATCACCAAAAGACCGTTGGCATCGGAAAGACGGTCGATCCCGTCTGCGGCATGGCCGTCGATCCGGAGACCAGCGAACACAAGCTCCAACATGACGGCGAGACATATCACTTCTGCTCCGTGGGCTGCCGTACCAAGTTTGCCGCCGATCCGGAGCGGTACCTGAACAAATCCCAGATCGATGCGAAGCATCCCCCCATCGCGGAAGGGACGATCTACACCTGCCCGATGCATCCGCAGATCCGCCAGGTGGGCCCCGGAAGCTGCCCGATATGCGGAATGGCGCTTGAGCCTGAACTGGTCAGCCTCGACGACAAGCCGAATCCCGAACTGGCTGACATGACGCGGCGATTCTGGATCGGCCTCGCGCTGGCCTTGCCCGCCGTGGTCCTGGAGATGGGCGGCCATCTCATGGCAGGCCACGGTTGGGTCGATCCGACGCTGTCGAACTGGATCCAACTCGCGTTCGCCACGCCGGTCGTGCTGTGGGCTGGGTGGCCATTCTTTGTGCGCGGTTGGCAGTCGCTCGTCACACGAAATCTCAACATGTTCACGCTGGTCGCGATGGGGACGGGCGTCGCCTATGCCTACAGTCTGGTCGCCACCGTCGCGCCCGGCGTCTTCCCACCCGCTTTCCGCATGCACGGCGGCGCGGTCGCGGTCTATTTCGAGGCGGCGGCGGTCATCACCGTCCTGGTGCTGCTCGGCCAGGTTCTCGAACTTCGGGCCCGCGAGGCGACGTCCGGTGCCATCAAAGCCCTGCTCGAACTTGCGCCTAAGACGGCTCGCCGCATCGGAGATGACGGCGCAGACCATGAGGTCCAGATCGACAGTCTCGCCGTAGGCGACAAATTGCGGGTCCGGCCCGGAGAAAAAGTCCCGGTGGATGGCTTCATTCTTGAAGGCCGCTCATCACTCGACGAATCCCTTGTGACTGGCGAATCCATGCCCGTCACCAAGGAGGCAGGCGCTAAGGTGATCGCGGGCACGCTCAACCAGTCTGGCGGCTTCGTGATGCGCGCCGACAAAGTCGGACGCGACACCCTGCTTTCGCAGATCGTCAAGATGGTGGCGGATGCCCAGCGCTCGCGCGCGCCGATCCAGCGTTTGGCCGATCAGGTTTCCGGCTGGTTCGTGCCCGTCGTGATCATCGCGGCGCTGATCGCTTTTGGCGCCTGGGCGTGGTTTGGGCCGGATCCCCGGATGGCGTTCGGCCTGGTGGCAGCCGTAAGCGTGCTGATCATCGCCTGTCCTTGCGCGCTGGGCCTCGCCACTCCGATGTCGATCATGGTCGGCGTCGGGCGTGGAGCGCAGGCTGGCGTGCTGATCAAGAACGCCGAGGCGCTGGAGCGTATGGAAAAGATCGACACACTGGTGGTCGACAAGACGGGAACGCTGACTGAGGGCAAGCCGAAGGTTATCGCAATCGTTGCCGCTCCCGGATTTGCAGAGGCCGATATCCTGCGGCTGGCGGCCAGCGTAGAACGCGCCAGCGAGCATCCGCTCGCCGATGCGATCGTGCGAAGCGCGAAAGAGCGCAATTTGGAACTGGGAAAGGTCCAAGGGTTCGATTCGCCAACCGGCAAAGGCGCGACCGGCAAGGTCGACGGTAAGACTGTTCTGCTCGGCAACTCGAACTTCCTGACCTCGCTCGGCATCGAAACCCAACCGCTGAACGAGCAAGGCGAACGCATGCGCGGCAATGGCGCTACCGTCATCAACATCGCAGTCGACGGCGAGTTGGCAGGGCTGTTTGCCATCGCCGATCCCGTCAAGGCGTCGACGGCGGATGCGCTGAAGGCTCTGGCAGCCGAAGGCATCAAAGTCATCATGCTGACTGGCGACAATCGGACCACGGCGAATGCGATCGCAAGACAACTCGGTATCAACGACGTCGAGGCAGAGGTCCTTCCGGATCAAAAGAGCGCCGTTGTCTCCAAGCTGCAAAAGGCAGGGCGTATCGTCGCCATGGCGGGCGACGGCGTCAACGACGCCCCTGCGCTGGCCGCCGCTGAGGTAGGCATCGCCATGGGCACGGGAACGGACGTCGCCATGGAGAGTGCCGGCATTACTCTTCTCGGAGGGGACCTGGGCGGCATCGTTCGCGCTCGCCGGCTTTCGCAGGCCACCATGAGTAACATCCGTCAGAATCTCTTCTTCGCATTCCTCTACAACGCCGCCGGCATCCCGATCGCCGCAGGCGTTCTCTATCCAACCTTTGGCATCCTGCTGTCGCCCATCATCGCCGCCGCCGCCATGGCGCTATCCTCCGTCAGCGTGGTTGGCAACGCCCTGCGACTGCGCTTTACGCCATTGTAACAAGCCCAACGAAGCCGCAGAGATCCCCGCGACAGAAAAAGATGAAGGACCGTCATGGCCAATTTCACACCGATATCAGCCGCAATCGGCGGCGGGCTGATCGGGCTATCCGCTGTGATGTTGATGCTGTCGATCGGCCGGATTGCCGGCATCAGCGGAATATTCGGCGGGCTGCTTGATTTCAGCGGCGAAGAAAAAGGCTGGCGCGTAGCATTTATCGTAGGGCTCATTCTGGCGCCTTTGATTGCCGGCCTGATAGGCCATGAAATGCCGTCGCCACAAATGCCGGCGAGTTGGGCCATCATCATCGCGGCTGGCCTTCTGGTCGGCTTCGGAACAAGACTCGGGGGCGGTTGCACCTCCGGCCACGGCATCTGCGGAGTGGCGCGGCTATCCGTTCGCTCCGTCGCATCAACCGCCATCTTCATGGTGGCTGCAATCGCAACCGTCGCGATCACCCGCCACGTGTTCGGGATTTGAGTCATGCTGATGATCGCTTCCTTGGTTTGCGGGTTGGTGTTCGGCGCCGGCCTGCTGATTTCCGGAATGGTCCAGACAACCAAGGTTCTCGGCTTCCTCGATATCTTCGGGGACTGGGACCCCAGCCTCGCCGTGGTCATGGGCGCCGCATTGGCCGTTTCGGCTCCAGGCTTCTTGTTGGTACGGCGCCGGGCGCAACCGCTCTTTGCCGCTCAAAACTTCTGGCCGACGAAGATGAGTATCGATCGCCCGTTGGTGGTCGGGGCGGCATTGTTCGGAATTGGCTGGGGCCTCGTTGGGTTATGCCCCGGCCCAGCTTTGGAAAACCTGGCAACCCTGTCGCCGGCCGTCATCGTGTTCGCCCTCGCTATGGCTGCGGGGATGGTCGTGCACCGTCTCTGGCAAGCGACCTCGTCAAAGATGATAAATGAAGCGACCCTTCGGACCGCTGCAGACGGATAATTTTGGTATCACCTCATCAACGCGGAATATGCGCATGGTCCCCTCGCGGGACATGCAGTATCGTTGCTGTGCTGACTATCGCGGCGGCCGAGTATCTGATGGCGCCCCAAATCCTGAATAACTGATGACTTTTTCAAGTCGGGGCGGCACCCGATACACTCAGCGCTAAGGCTTTCGCCTCGCTACGCTGCCCGCCGATGCTTCGCTCGATGGCAGGTCGTTAAGCTGAGAAACCATCAAAGGTTTTCCGCCAACTCAGTGAGTGGGGCGGCGCTGCCCGTCGTTGGCTGCTTCGCGGTGATTTCGCAGCGCTTTTGGAAGGCCGAAACTCAGAAGCAGACCTAAAAGGGTCAACACGGCCGCAAGCAAAAACGAGGCACCGGGCAGAGACGCAACATTAAATAGAAGGCCCCCGGCGGCCGAACCGGCTGCAGCACCGAGGCTCGCTGCAGCCGTTTGCATGCCAAGCTGTGCACCCCTTGCCTTGCCGCCGTTGCTAGATATCCAATATGTCAGAATCGGAGAGAGAATGCCGGCGCTCGACGCGACCGCGGCCACAACCGCAAGCATCAGAGTGAAGTCGGAAGCACGTGGGACAAGGAATAGTCCAACAGCCAAAATGGCAAGAGCGGGTGCAATAAACCAACGCGTCGTGGTGGGCTCGATCCACGGCGCGAACACGATCGCTTGCACGACGAACATCACCAAACTGCACTCTGTGAACATCATGGCGATTTGATATTGCGTCAGTCCGAGTTCCTGCTTTCCGCGAAGCGCCAATCCGACCTCGAACACGCCCACTCCCACTGAGACGAGGAAAGCCAGCATAAGAAGCCTCGCAACGAGCCATGTACGGCCCCTCGCTCTTTCGCCCTCGCGTCCGATCGTGTCCTCAGTATTTTCCTGAGCGGGAACGGTTACAGCCGCTGCGGCCGCCGCCAAGAGCGCCAAGACCGCCGTCCCCGCCAACGGGATGGCCAGTATCCCGATTGCGCCCCCGACGGGAAACAAGCTGGCGGCGCCTCTGGCACTTGCTACGCTCAGCATGGGTCCAAGCAGAAAGCCAATTATTCCCGCCAAACTGATGAAGGTTAGGCGCCGCGCTCTGATCTCTTCCGTACTCGCTAGATCTCCGATCGCAGCCAGCGCTACCGGCGTGACCGCGGCAGCAAACATTCCGCTCAAAAAGCGTTCGGCATACACCGCTGCCAGATTTTCGATGAACGCAAATATCCCCATCGTCATGCTGAATCCCAATAGTCCGATCAAGAGGACGACACGACGTCCATACCTGTCGGACAAATGTCCCCACGCCGGGGCAAAAAGAAACAGTGAGAGCGTGTAGAGCCCGGTAAGCAAACCAGTCGCGCGCGAGACATGGGTCGCATCGGTCCCTGCACCGAGGAGCCGCTCGATTAGATAAGGAAGAAGTGGCAACGTGACGCCGTAACCGATCGACACGGTGAACACGGACAGCATCAATGCGGCCATGGTGCTCGTCGGCACGCCCGACACGGCACGCATGATCAAGACATCGCCGCGGCGGCACTGAGCTCCCCAGGCGAACCAGACGGGCGCTGACGGCGGATACCTGTCAGCTTGGTCCTCTTCAACATCAGGGCGTTGATCGCGACCAACGCAGAACTGCCGGACATGGCAAGAGCGGCGATGCTCGGCCCAAGCAAAAACGGATAGAGGACACCGGCCGCCAGCGGAAAGGCAATAACATTATAGCCGACTGCCCACCACAGGTTCTGATGCATTTTTCTGAGTGTCGCGTGGGACAGTTCGATGGCACCTACCACGTCGAACGGATCGCTTTTCATGAGCACGATGTCTGCACTTTCCATCGCAACGTCGGTGCCGGCACCGATCGCGAAGCCGACATCGGCCTGCGTCAAGGCCGGAGCGTCGTTCACGCCGTCGCCGACCATTCCAACTTTCTTGCCTTGTGCCTGCAGTTCCTTCACCTTCCCCGCCTTGTCTCCGGGCAACACGTTGGCAAACACTTTTTCTATGCCGAGACTCTTCGCTATGCGATCTGCCGTGCCCTGATTGTCTCCGGTCAGCATGGCAACCTCGACGCCCCGCGCGCGCAGGGCCTTGACCGCTTCCACCGCGGTAGGCCGCACCGCGTCGGCGATAGCGATCAAACCAACGAGCTTGCCGCTCACTGCGAGATGAACGACCGTCCGCCCGGCGCCCTGCAAATCCTCGGATTTTGCGCTGAGTTCGCCGAGCTCGATCTTGTTCTCGGTCATCAGCAGCTTATTGCCGAGCAAAGCCGTTTTGCCATCGATATCGGCTTGGGCGCCTTTCCCCTCGAGATTTTTGAAGCCGGTAGCCTTCGGAGCCTTTACGTTGACGGCACGGCGCAGGATTGCTTGGGCCAAGGGGTGGTCCGATCCAGCTTCCACGGCGGCGGCCACGGATAGCAACTGATCCTCGGAGGCACCGGCAGCTATCGCCAGGTCCACGACTTCGGGGTGCCCCATCGTCAGCGTACCCGTCTTGTCAAAGATCACGACATTCAGCTTGGTTGCGTCCTCCAGCGCTGAAGCGTTCTTGAATAGGATGCCATTCATGGCGCCGAGTCCGGTTCCAACCATGATCGCCATCGGGGTCGCCAGCCCAAGAGCATCCGGGCAAGCGATCACGAAGACTGTGATCGTGAGGCTGAGTGCGAACAGGAGCGTCTGTCCTATCCACCAATACCAGACGACGAACGTGAGCAGGCCTACGGCGACCGCAGCCAAGACCAGCCACTGCGACGCGCGATCGGCAAGGAGTTGAGACGGCGCCTTGGAATTCTGCGCTTCCTGGACCAGCTTGACGATTTGCGCGAGCGCCGTGTCAGCGCCGACCTTGGTCGCGCGATACCGAAACGCGCCGCTTTTGTTGATGGTCGCGCCGATGACCGTATCGCCAACCTTCTTGTTCACGGGCATCGATTCGCCTGTAAGCATGGATTCGTCGACTAAGGACGTCCCTTCCAGAACCGTTCCGTCAACAGGGATCTTATTGCCGGGCCTGATCACGACGGTATCCCCGGATATGATCTCCGCGGTCGGCAATTCGAGTTCCTTGTCGTCACGCAGCACCGTGGCCTTGGGAGGCGCCAGATCCATGAGCGCACGGATGGCTTCGGATGCCCCGGCCCTGGCGCGCATTTCAAGCCAGTGTCCGAGTAGGATGAAGACGAGAAGAATTGCGGAGGCTTCGTAGAACTGCTGCCCACCGTAAAAGAACGTGGAGCCAACGCTGAACAGATAGCCAGTGCCCACACTGAGCACGACCAGCACTGCCATATTAGCGACACCGCTGCGGAGCGCGCGGTACGCCGCCACGACGAAGGGCCAGACTGGGTAGAGGATGGCGGCACTCGCCAGAATGAACAGGACAAGGTCTAGCCGCAGGCCGAACGGCGGCGGGATCTTAATGAAGTCCATGCCCATCGGAGAGAAAAGAAAGATCGGCAGGCTGAAGGCCAGCGCGATCCAGAAGCGGTTGCGCATGTCGCGGACCATGACCTCCATGTCCATTCCGGCGCCGTGGCCCATTTCATGCGCCATGGCGTCGGTCTTTCCCCCGCCATGCCCTTTGCTTTTTTCTATCGCCTCGGGATGGCCCATGGCGGGATGTCCGATCCCAGCATGGGCCTTATTCGAAGGCACAAGCTGGCTAATAAGAACTTCTGGACCAGGAACCGACGATGCGGGCTTATCGCAAATATGCCGGGGCAGAGCCACGCCCGCACAATGAAAGCCGCAAGTTTCAATCGCAGCTTGGATCGCAGTTGGTCCGGTTTTCCCGGGATCGAACATAACGGTCGTAGATCCAGAAACCGGGTTGACCCATACGCGTCCGACGCCCGCAACGCGCTGCAACTGCCGTTCGATCCCGTGTGCGCCGAGGACCGACAACAGGTCGCCGACTTCTAGCGTAATCTTGGTCATTGATGCTCGCTTCCGTCGGAGATAGAAGGTGAACTATGTGCTTCTGCGAACCTGTAAGTTTTGCTGCCGGCGGCATCCTGGTCGTCGGCGGACTTTTTGCGGGTTGGAAATCATTCACGACAAACAAGCGCTACTTGCCCGTCTCCCAGATGCCAACTCTGGCCGGTCTTCAGCAGATTATGGAAGGCCATGTCTGGATGGGAGTAAACAACTCCGACCCGTCCATGATCTGGTGGGCGGCCATGGGCTTTATCTTTTTCTCCTGGCTTGTTTGGCCGGTCTGGGTACCGTTCAGCATCTATTTCCTGGAGCCTCCAGCCAGTCCCCGCAAATTTCCGTTGCTCGGCTTCGCGTTGGCCGGAATTGTGTTCGGCCTGGTGCTCTTCGTCCCGCATCTTTTCCATCCGGATTGGGTCGACGTTCGAATAAACCGGCAGTCACTGGCTTACGAAGACACCATGTTTCTCGACTATCTGATCCCGCGCTGGCTGACTTATCTGATCTATGTTGTGCTACTTATTACCCCGACCATGATCTCCACCTACCTGCACATACGTTTGTTCGGAGTGACGCTGATCGCTGTTACGATTGTGGACTACGTGTTTCTGAGCTTTGCCTACATATCGTTCTTTTGTTTTCTCGCCGGCCTCGGAACATTGCACCTGATCTACATCATCGTGTGGAACAAGTGTTGTCGCGAATGCCCGGAATTATTCAAATAGGCAATTGCCTACTGCAAACGAAGTTCTATGATGGACGGGTTCCGGAATGAGCGCTCCGGACGAAGCCGTGGGTCAGCGACCGGATGCCGGTCGTCGACGTTGAGTTGAGCATGCTCGTTGTCATGGATGGCTGCTTTGCAACTGCCACGATGGTTATGATCGATGCGTGTGCTTGGTCTTGTGATCAGTCTCGGAAGAACTTTCACCATGGCAGCAAGATCCGTCGCCTCCCGTCGTCGCTGAGCGCTTCGCCGCTGGGGACGGAGCCGCTTCCGGCTTGGCAACCGCGAGCCCGGCCTTTTCGTTGGAAGTCTGACTGCCGCAGCAACCGTGTGCCGATGTGGGCTGTGAAGTCTCGTTCTTATTGGTCATCTTTTTCTCCTGTTGGCTTTGGCTAGGGGGATCCGGCTATTTAGCTGACCGGCTTGGCATGGTCGGAAACAAGCGGCATGGGCTCCAGATACTCACCTCACGTTGACGCAATCCTGGATTAACATATTGATATAGGTCACGTGCGGAATGCGGCTGCCAAAGACGACGCTTCCGCGACAGTCTAGCTTTTCCAAAATGGTCTCGCATTCAGGAGTCGGCGATGCGCCTCGGAAGCTAAGCCGAGCAGCGCTGCCATACGCTCCTTCTTTGCGCCGCGAGGACCTGCCGCAACGCGCACAGGATTGCATTTCCTAGCCGCTGCCGCATCACCGGAGCGTGCCAACTTGGCCTCGATCTCATGCTCTGCCTGAACATCGTTTTGGTTGCCGAGGCAGGTTTGCAGAGATTCGAGCGCCGCTATGAACATCTTATGCCGACTGCGGTGCTTTGGATCGGCCATGAGACTTGAAAGGAACTCAGACGCATATCGCATTTTCTTGGCTTTGATCCGAATTCGGTGGTGCTCGCCTGGCGAGAGCCGGTCGAAATGACGACTACGGTGTTTCAACCTTCTCCAACGAAGCTCAAGGACGCGGGCGACGAAATCCAGGATCGGCTGATCGCATGCAGATCGACCCTTATGCTCTTTCATACTGCACCGGGGGCCGCGCTCGATCCAGACGGAAAGATTGTCCATGAGCAGGCGAAAGCGCTTCGAATGGAGCGTGCTCATGACGCGCCCGTGGGCGCGATCCCGTTCAGAACGGGCCCGACCAGCGCGCTCCATTGCGCGCGGATGAAGGTCAACGTTTTTAACGGTTTTCGAAAGTGCGCTGCGGGCAATATAGACGTCCAGATCGCGAGCCTCTCCAAGTTTGTGCGAGATATCGCGCAAACCGCGTTTAAGCCGTCCGCATTCTTGGTCCGCCAGAATTGTTTCGAATAGCGATAGTGCTTACCGCAGTCGCCTTAGGGCTACCCGCGCCTAATGCAGCGGCTCCGCTGACAGGCGCGCTATCAGAGCGGACCTATTGAGACGTAACTGCTCGATGCAGGCTTGCGCAACTTGCATATTGGAGTTTAATTCGATCCGCTCGGCTTTGAATGAGGTCGTCCCATCGCCGCCCGGCAACGTACGGCTACGTCCGGATTAGGTGGGTGCGCGCCTGGTCTGTACGCGGCCGAAGCTTGGGGCCGGCTTTAACAAATCGGCCGGTAAACCGCGTCTCATCAGTCTTCTACCTTTATCACCTGGGACTTCTAGCGCGGTTGCAATGAGCCCGTGGCCTGGCAACAAGCTGTTGGACCTTCCCAGAGCTATCCCTTCCGCTAACATACGAATTCGTAGCCAGCAGAAACGACCGGTGGTAGCGTCGGAAACTACTCAGAGCTCCATAGGCCAGCCCAGAGCGTGATTAGCGTTGAGGCACGGATCGCATCGCTCCTTTACGTCCCGTCATCTTCTTCATCAACATGGCACATCCGCGCATGCCGTCTTTGGCCATCGCTATGTTCACCATCGCTAAATGCTTGTACATCTCCGACTTATGCGGGCCGTCAGGCATACCACCGATCATCGTCGTCATTTTAGTGAGGTGTTCCCCGGAGCACATCATCATCTTTGAGGATGCCGGGCTGACTGCGAAAGCACTGGTAGCCATGACGGCTGCGAGAATGATCGCGTATTTCATTGTGGACCCCATCAGAAAGAATCGGCGTGTTTTCCAATCGAACGGTGTGTTGTTCTAGTGTGACTTATGGACTGCGACGACGGAACGCCATGACACCGATAACAAGTACCACCAAGGCGACCACGAGCACGCCGACCCCTCCGAATCCGCCCATTCCGTAGCCCATCCCCCATCCCCAGCCGCCACCCATCATGCCGCCCCCACCCGGCCCCTGACCAGACATCTGTGCCTTCGCAACGGTCGCAAAGCTCAAAGTCGTGAGCGCAGATACCGCGAGCAAACGCGCCGAAGCGCCGAGGATTAAATACATGACAAATCTCCTTAAGACATCAAATCGGAATGTCGTGACTACCAAGGTTCCGAAGGGGCGATTTGTTCCGTTGACTGGGACGAATACAATTGGAACTGGGAAGGTCCGCTTGGAGTCATTCGCGCCCGTGCGAAGCCAGCAGCGAGTTCGGCCATGTCCGCCATGCCGCCGAAAGCGGAAGCAAATTCATAGTATTAGCAGCTCAGCGACCGATGCGATTCAAGCTCCGAAACCGGAGCCTCGAATCATGCGCTACGAACTCAGCGATTATGAATGGACCGCGATCAAGCCGATGCTGCCCAACAAGCCCCGGGCGTTCGGCGGGTAAATGACCGTTGCGTGCTCAATGGCATCTTTTGGGTCCTGCGCTCGGGTGCGCCATGGCGCGACCTGCCGGCGATCTATGGTCCGCGCACCACCTGTTACAATCGCTTCGTTCGGTGGCGTCGGGCGGGGGTGTGGGACCAAAATTATGGATGCACTTGCCGCCGGTCATGACGCGTCGGTGCAGATGATCGATACCTCCATCGTGCGCGTGCACCAACATGGAGCCTGCGTTTCTGACAACAATCACCAGGATATGGGTCGGTCGCGAGGGGGCCTGACCAGCAAGATTCACGCGGTCGTGGACACCAATGGCCTGCCCGTCCATCTCGCACTGACGCCCGGTGAGGCACACGACAATCGGCTTTGTACGGTTCTCCTCGGCTCGTTGCTTCCCGAAACGATGCTGCTCGCGGATCGCGGTTACGACGCCGACTGGATTAGGGAGCTTGCCCGCCAGCAAGGAGCATGGGCAAACATCCCACCGAAACGAAATCGCAAAGACCCGATCTGCTTCAGCCCGTATCTATATCGCGCACGGAACCTGATCGAACGGTTTTTCAACAAGATCAAGCAATGTCGCCGTATCGCGACCCGATACGACAAACTTGCAGCCAATTATCTGGCGTTCGCTAAACTCGCATCAATCCGGATTTGGCTACGCGCTAATGAGGCCACGCCCTAAGTTGGCGTAAGGCAGGTTAGTTTAGGGATGTCTGATGCTCGGAGGACTACTTATATTACTATAGGCGGAACGCTTCATCAAACATTGACATAGATTAATACCGAGCGCTTTGCGTCAAGGTATGTTTCCTGACGGGCGGGTCCCGCGGGATTGATTTATTTCAGCATACCGGCCCCAAGCCTTCGAACGCAGGAGAGCCACCCATGACCGATGATCACGCGACCCATGTGGCCGAGCTTTCGAGAGCAAAGCCTTTGCAAGCGGAGATAGACGCCGGTCTGCGGCAGTTTCTGCTGAGCGTCTACAACTACATGGGATCAGGCCTAGTCCTTACCGGACTTGTCGCCTATGGCGCGGCCGAACCCGGCCTGTACACGTCGCTGGTGCAGACCCCGGTACTTTTTTGGGGCATCGCGCTGGCGCCGCTGGTTCTGGTATTCTTTCTGAGCTTCCGCATCGAGAAGATGGGCCTCGGCACCGCACAGGCTTCCTTTTGGTCTTATGCCGCTCTCGTCGGCTTGTCTCTCGCGGGGCTCGTCCTGCTCTATACCGGCGTCAGTATCGCTCGCACTTTCTTCATCACTGCGGCAACCTTTCTCGCGATGAGCCTTTATGGCTACACGACGCGAACAGATCTTTCCCGTGTTGGCTCGTTCCTATTGATGGGGCTTTTCGGTATCATCATCGCCAGCGTGGTGAACATTTTTCTGGCGTCATCGGCTCTGCAGTTCGCAATATCACTGATCGGAGTATTCGTGTTCGTCGGGCTGACCGCCTACGACACCCAGCGAATCAAGAATGTCTACCTGGAGAGCGATGGCTCCGTCTTGGCCGGGAAGAAGGCCATCATGGGCGCACTAACCCTTTATCTCGACTTCCTCAATTTGTTTATCTTCCTGCTGCAACTCACCGGCAATCGACGTCAGTGAACCCTCTTGAAGTATCGTGAACCGAATGCCGAATAGGATAAAGGCTCGTCACAAGAACAATGGCCACGGACGAAACAAGGCAGAGCTACGCGAGCTCCAGATCGAACTGGTCAAGATTCAAAAGCACATCATCAAGCACGATCACAAGGTGCTGGTTATTTTCGAAGGGCGTGACGCAAGTGGAAAGGACGGGACGATCAAGAGGATCGTCGAACACCTCAGCCCACGGGAAACCAATGTCGTGGCTCTTGGCAAGCCAACCGACCGGGACGGCGCCTCATGGTACTTTCAACGCTACGTGCCTCATTTGCCCGCTGCGCAGGAATTAGTTCTATTCAATCGAAGCTGGTACAATCGGGCAGGCGTCGAACGAGTGATGGGGTTCTGCACCGACAAACAGTATGAGCAGTTCATCGAAGACGTCCTTCCTTTCGAGCACATGCTGATCGGCTCCGGGATTCAGATCCTGAAATACTACCTCGATATCGGCAAGAAAGAGCAGAAACGACGGCTTAAGGATCGACGGCACGACCCGCTGAAACTGTGGAAAACCAGTCCCATAGACGACGTCGCCGTGAAGCACTGGAACGCCTATACTGAGGCAAGGGATCAGATGCTTGCGCATACGTCGAGCCCATTATCCCCTTGGATCGTAGTGCGGGCCGACGACAAGCAGTCCGCGCACCTGAACGTCATCAGGGACCTGCTTGCGCGCCTGGCCTGCCCGCAAACCGACAAGCATCTTGCGGCGCCCGATCTCGGATTCGTCTTTCCGTTCGACAAGGCGCATGACCGCGCCGGATTGCTTGCAACCTGAAGCGACGCTC
The DNA here is from genome assembly GCF_007018645.1 of Tardiphaga sp. vice154. Taxonomy (NCBI): domain Bacteria; kingdom Pseudomonadati; phylum Pseudomonadota; class Alphaproteobacteria; order Hyphomicrobiales; family Nitrobacteraceae; genus Tardiphaga; species Tardiphaga sp. vice154. The sequence goes on along the minus strand of NZ_CP041399.1, from coordinate 1,069,303 downwards.
GAAGGCCCGTAATCGCCAGCAGGACGAAATAATCGTCACGCAAAGCCCGCAGGCACGCGCAGGCACCTTTCTTTCTAAAATGGAGAATTTGACCCGCCTCAAGTGCCCGACATTCGCTTTGGGCCACATTCGACGAGCCGAAAGGCCAAAATATTGTACTTCCCTCGTCAGCAATAGGAGGCCGGCTATGAAGCGACTGATTATGCAGCTGCACTCGCGGTCGCAGCACTTACTGCTCCGGCATCGGCGCAAGCCCCGGCCGAACATGATTCCCACCACCCCTCGGGTAGCGCGCAATCACCCCCTGTCCCTGAAAGCCCGACACCGCCCGCGAACCAGCCGGGCATGCGCTCGATGCAAGGCGGCGCTACCATGCCGATGATGAGCATGATGGAAAGCATGAAGACCATGATGAGTGGCATGTCTATGATGAACACGATGGGGATGATGCGATCGATGGGAATGACGGGTCCTGGCATGGGCGGCATGGCCACTATGGACCACGTAGAAGGCCGCATCGCCTTTCTGCGAACGGAACTCAAGATCACCGAGGCCCAAGCAAGCGCGTGGAATGCCTTCGCGGACGCTTTACGCGCCAATGCGAACAAGCTCGGCGAAATCCGCGCTTCGATGATGGGGGCGACGGGCGACGCGCAACTCCAGACGTCGACGATCACAGACCGTCTGGACCTACAAGAGAAATGGCTTCTGGCGCGCCTTGAGGGAACCCGGATGATGAAATCCGCCCTCGCCAAGCTGAATGAGGTTTTATCGGATAGTCAAAAGGGGACGGCCAACGAACTTCTCGCCCCGCATATGGGCGTGGGAATGATGGCGGTGATGGCTGCCTCAACACAGCCTAGCAAAAAGGGACAAGGGGCGATGCAACCGGATCAGATGGGACCGGGACGAATGCAATCACCACGGAACTGAAGCGGTCGAACGTCGCAATTTATTGCAAGTATCGTCTTCGCTACCTAGGAGTTATCGATGTCGATGCACGATCATTCACACGGTGAAGGCGGGACACCTCAAACCAGCTTTCTGAGATCGCGCGCAGGGCTGGTGTTCATAGGATTTGCCGTCATCGCCGGTGCGCTCCTGTTCACCGAACATAGATCGCACGTCCTTGGTCTGCTCATTTGGTTGCCGCTCCTCGCCTGCCCCCTCATGCATCTCTTTATGCATCACGGACATCACGGCAACGGAGGCACTGGTCTGCCAAGCGAGGAGAGGAAAGCACCATGAATGACTCACCGGCCTATGGTCTATGGGGCCTTGTACTCATCAATTCGTTCGTCTTTATCCTGTTCGCGTACAGCTTCTTCAAGCCTCAGACGACCCGTGACTGGCGCTCGTTTGGCGCCTTCAGCGCATTCCTGGTCGCTCTCTTCACCGAGATGTATGGTTTTCCGCTTACGATATACTTCTTCTCTGGCTGGCTGCAATCACACTATCCTAACGTCGATTGGTTTTCGCACGACGCCGGACATTTGCTTGAGATGATGTTCGGCTGGAAGACAAACCCTCACGCGGGCCCGTTCCATATCTTGAGTTTCGCATTCATTGCCGGCGGCTTCTTTTTGATCTCGGCGGCCTGGCGTAGGCTGTACGTCGCCCAGCAACACCGGGAACTGGCGACGGAGGGCGCCTATGCTTATATCCGTCACCCGCAATATGTCGGCTTCATCTTGGTGATGTTCGGCTTCCTGCTGCAGTGGCCGACCATACTCACGCTCGCAATGTTTCCAGTGCTGGTCTCAATGTACGTCCATCTCGCACACCAGGAAGACGGTAACTCCCGCTTGGAATTCGGCGAGGCCTATGAACGATACGCTGCGGCGACCCCGGGTTGGATGCCGACATTTGGCGACCACAGAGGCGCAAAGTCCTCTCGATCGGCATTTGACGACTATACAGGCCGAGGAGAGCCATGAAGCTTCCTACCAAGCAATGGCCCGTTTCGTCGATCTTCCTGATCTTGTTCGGCTCGGGTTTGCTGGCCGTGGGCGCGTATTTCCTGGTGTTGCGGCCGCCGTTGCTTCCGGAAGACCTCCGCTATGTGGGCGCGTCTCAGGCGCAACTCGAAGCCGTGGCTCCGCAATTGACGTTGTGGCTCACCCAGGTATTCCGGGTGCTGGGGGGATACATCTCGGCGACCGGTATTCTAACGATCGCACTGGCAGCGACGTCCTATCGTTCTCGCCAGTACGGCGCCGTCGCGGCCGCCGCTTTGACAGGTTTGCTCTCCATCGGTTTGATGACAGGCATCAACTTCGACATCAACTCCGATTTCAAATGGGCGTTGCTTGGCCTCGCCATCCTGTGGGTGTGCAGCCTCCTCACGTTTTTTGCCGAATCATTTGGGGTTGCGAACGCTCGTCAATATCTTGGAAGATAAGCGACTGACGCATCTAATTCTGGCTCGACGAACGCGGTCATCCTTCTCGCGGGGGATCCTCGCACCGCCATGCTTTTCGTGGGGCTTAACTCGTCGGCGGCGCTGCCGATCGTCAACGTCGTAGATATTGGCGCCTGCGCCGCCTGGACTTGCTTCCGTCTGGAGCCGCGCTTTGCGTTCGGTCCGCTCGACGGTAAGCGACCTGATCATCACCTGTTCCGTGCGCGCAAGGTCACGCGATGTCGATATCGATCATGGTAGGGGTCGGCCGCGGAGCAGGCGGCGTCCTCATCAAGAGCGCCGAAGCTTTGGCGGATGGCGAAGGTGGATAGACATTTCTGCGACCAATTGTGCCGTTGCCATATCCCCCCCGGGGGGATATGGGTAGGAATGGTACATGATCACGCCCACGAATCTCACTCGAAAATCGTTAAGCGGCTGAAGCGGGCCGAAGGCCATCTGCGGCGCGTCATCGAGATGTTCGATGAGGGCCGCTCCTGCCTGGATCTGGCGCAGCAGCTTCATGCCGTCGAGAAGGCCGTGAGCGAAGCGAAGAGGACGTTGATCCACGATCACGTCGACCGCTGTCTCGACACCGCGGCGAACGGGACCGGCAAGTCCACCGTCGACGAGTTCAAGGCCATCTCAAAATACCTTTGACCCTGCCCGCGCCAGCGCCCGGCCATGTCTGAAAGCAACATGCCCAACCGTCCGACCATGATTGTTCTCGCGTTCGTGACTGGCGCCGCGGTGTTCGCGCTCGCCCCCGGTCTCTCAATAACGGTCCAGCGTACGATCGGGCTCGGGCCGTCCAGTCCGCCCGCGAGCGCAGCGAAGCCATCGGCCGCGGAGCTCGTCTCTGGCATGGCGATGAGCGACGAGCAGATCAGGCTCGCCCAGATCGATCTGGCGAAGGTAGGACCGGGCATGATCGCCAAGCGGCTCGTCGTCCCCGGTGGAATCATCCCGCACGCGGACCGGATCGCGCACGTCTCGGTTAAACTGTCCGGAACGGTCGCCGAATTGCGCAAGAACATCGGCGACGATGTAGCCAAGGACGAAGTGATCGCCGTTCTCGAAAGCCGGGAGGTCGCGGATGCCAAGAGCGAATACCTAGCCGCCCGCCTGACGAACGACCTGCAGCAGGACCTGTCCAACCGGGACCGTTTCCTGTGGGAGGGTAAGGCCGCAACGGAGCAGCAGTATCTGCGTTCTCGCAATGCCGCCGCCCAGTCCGGCATGAGGGTCAACATCGCCCGGCAGAAGTTGATGGCTCTGGGTCTAGCAGAGAGCGAGATCGTGGCTCTTCCGGAGGCGCCGGAAGCCCGCCTTCGCCGGCAGGATGTCAGGGCCCCCATGTCGGGACGCGTTGTCGAGCGCAAGGTCGAATTGGGCACCGCCGTCGGGCGCGACAGCCTGGAGACCGAACTTTTCGTCGTCGTCGACCTGAGTCGCGTCTGGGTCGAATTGTCGGTCGCGTCAGCCGACCTCAATCTGGTCAAGGAAGGCCAAGCGGTGAGGATCTCCGCGCGCGGCCTTGAGGTAACGACCACCGGGAAGATCGTTTTCGTGAGTCCCCTCGTCGACAAAGATACCAGGACCGCGCGCGTCGTCGCCGAAATTCCGAACCCTGACGGGACGTGGCGTCCTGGGTCGTTCGTCACGGCGGCGATCGCCCTCAACGAACGCACCGCCACCACCGTCGTGCCGGTGACCGCGATCCAGAAATCCGACGGCCGGCCCATCGTTTTTGTCCGGACCAAGGACGGTTTCGAGAAGCGCGACATCACGCTCGGTCAGAAGGAGGACCAGTCTGTCGAGGTGGTCTCCGGCCTCACGGCGGGCGAGACGATTGCCACAACGAATACGTTCTCGCTCAAGGCCGAGCTTGCCAAGCCGCGCGACGAGGATTGAGCCGTGATCGAACGCATCATCGATTTTTCGGTCCAGCGCCGCTGGCTGATCCTACTGCTTACCCTTGCGGCCGCTGCGTCTGGTCTGTGGTCGCTGACACGGCTTCCGATCGATGCTGTTCCGGACGTCACCAACGTCCAGGTCCAGGTGAACGCGGTCGCACCCGCACTGACGCCCGTCGAGATCGAGAAGCAGGTCACGGTGGCGCTGGAGACTGTGCTCGCCGGGACGCCAGGGCTGGAATCGACGCGGTCGTTTTCACGAAACGGCTTCGCCCAGATCACGGCCGTTTTCACGGATCGAACCAACATCTACTTTGCGCGTCAGCAGATCTCCGAGCGCATCAACGAGGCCAAGGCGAGCCTTCCGCCCGGCGTCGAGGTCAAGCTGGGACCGATCTCGACGGGACTCGGCGAAATCTACTGGTGGGCCGTCGAGTACGCGAAGCCCGGCGCGATGGCGCCTGTCCGTGACGGACTTCCCGGCTGGCAATCCGACGGGACCTATCTGACGCCCGAAGGCGAACGCCTGACGGACGATTTTCAGCGTACCGTCCACCTTCGCACCGTGCAGGACTGGATCGTCCGCCCGCAAATGAAGACCGTTCCCGGCGTCGCTGGCGCCGATGCCATTGGCGGCTTCGTCAAGCAATTCCAGGTGCAGCCGGATCCGTCCCGGCTGATCAGTTTCGGCCTCTCGCTTAACCAGGTGATCGCGGCCATCGAGGCCAACAACGTCAGCCGGGGCGCCAATTACATCGAGCAAAATGGCGAGGGCTACGTGGTCCGGGCCAGCGGCCGAGTGGAGAACATCGAGGACATCTCGGAGATCGTCGTGACCACGCGGGCGGGCGTTCCGGTGCGCGTCAGGGACGTGGCCGAAGTCACCATCGGCAAGGAATTGCGGACCGGCAGCGCCAGCGTCAACGGCCGGGAGGTCGTGCTCGGCACGGCGCTGATGCTGATCGGCGGCAACAGCCGCACGGTCGCAGCGGCTGCCGACGCCAAGATCAAGGAAATCAGCCGGACACTCCCGCCGGGGATCTATGCGCACACCGTGCTAAACCGGACCCAGTTGGTCGATGCGACGATCGAGACCGTCGCCAAGAACCTCGCGGAAGGCGCTCTGCTGGTGATCGTGGTGTTGTTCGTGCTGCTCGGCAACATTCGGGCCGCCATCGTTACGGCCTGCGTCATTCCGGTGACCGTGCTGGTAACCGCCACCGGCATGCTGCAAGGAAAGATCAGCGCCAACCTTATGAGCCTGGGTGCGCTGGATTTCGGCCTGATCGTCGATGGCGCGGTGATTATTGCCGAAAACAGCCTGCGACACCTCGCCGAGCGCCAGCGTGAGTTCGGCCGCTCCTTGTCGCTCGACGAGCGGCTGCGCACGGTGACCGAGTCCGCCAGCGAAATGATCCGGCCGACGGTCTACGGCCAGTTGATCATCATCCTCGTCTACGTGCCTCTGCTGACCTTCACCGGCGTCGAGGGCAAGACCTTTGAGCCGATGGCGCTGACCGTGATCATCGCGCTCGCCGTGGCGTTCGTGGTGTCGCTGACGTTCGTGCCGGCCATGATCGCACTGACCGTCACCAGGCCGGTGAGTGAGACCGAGAACGTCATCATTCGGAAGCTGAAGGCGGGCTACGCACCGCTGCTGTCCCGCGTGGTGTCGTCGCCGCTGCCCGTCATCGGCGTGGCCACCGTGCTTTTCGTCGGCGCCGGCCTTTTGTTCACCCGGCTGGGACAGGAGTTCACGCCGTCCCTCGACGAGAAGAACATTGTGATGGAGGTCAAGCGTGTCCCCAGCACGTCGCTGAACCAGGCGCAGTCGATGCAGCTTCTGATCGAGAACGGGATCAGCAAGTTCCCCCAGGTCGCTTTCGTGTTTTCCCGGACGGGAACGCCCGACCTGGCCGCCGATCCGATGCCGCCAAGCTCGTCGGACACCTACATCATCGTCAAACCGCAGAGCGAATGGCCGGACCCGTCGCTGTCCAAGGACGAGTTGATCAAGCAGATCGAGGCCGAAGCCACCAAGCTGCCGGGCAACAAGGTGGGGTTTTCTCAGCCGATCGAGATGCGGTTCAACGAGCTTATCGCGGGGGTCCGCGAGGATCTCGCCGTCAAGGTATTCGGCGAAGATTTTGAGGAGATGCAGCGCACCGCCGCCAGCGTGGCCAACGCGCTGCGGCGCGTCGAGGGCGCTCAGAATGTGAAGGTCGAGGAAACCACCGGCCTGCCGTTCCTGGAGATCAAGATCGACAAGGCGGAGATCGCGCGACGTGGCCTGAGCCTTCTGGCCGTCCAGGACGTGATCGAGGCCGGAATCGGCGGCAAGGTGGCCGGGCTTGTCTTCGAGGGAGACCGTCGGTTTCAGATCATCGTCCGTCTCAGCGACGCGCTCCGCAACGACATATCCGCTCTGGAAAACCTCCCGGTTCAACTGCCGCGGCTCAACCCGAACGCCGCTGCGGCATCGGTCCCGCTGCGCGCGCTGGCGACATTCGAGCAGACCGAAGGCGCCAACCAGATCAGCCGCGAGAACGGCAAACGGAGAGTCGTGGCCACCGCCGAAGTCCGCGGGCGGGATATCGGATCATTGGTCACAGAGGCGCAGGCTAGGGTCGAAGAAAAAGTGAAGCTGGCGCCGGGGACCTGGCTGACTTGGGGCGGTCAATTCGAGAACTTCTCGGTCGCCCGCCAGCGGCTCATGGTCGTCGTGCCCGGCTGCTTCCTGCTGATCTTCCTGTTGCTGTTCGGCGCGCTCGGCTCCGCCCGGGATGCCCTTCTGGTCTTCAGCGCGGTCCCACTGGCGCTAACGGGCGGCGTCGCCGCGCTGTGGCTTCGGGGCATGCCGTTCTCGATCTCGGCCGCCGTGGGCTTCATTGCCCTGTCAGGCGTCGCCGTCCTGAACGGGCTGGTCATGCTGAGCCAGATCCGGAAGCTGATCTCTGATGGTCTGGTTCTACAGGCGGCAATCAGCGAGGGCGCGCTGACGCGGTTTCGGCCGGTGATCATGACGGCGCTGGTCGCCTCGCTGGGCTTCGTGCCGATGGCGCTGGCCACAGGCACGGGTGCGGAGGTGCAGAAGCCGCTGGCTACCGTCGTGATCGGCGGCCTGCTGAGCGCGACACTCCTGACGTTGCTTGTCCTGCCAGCGCTCTACGCCTTCTTCGCATCCACCAAGCGGGAGAAGGCTTCAGGACAAGCTTTCATCTCAAGCCGCGCCGCCGAGTAGCCGTCAGAAAGGGACGCCGCATGCTTTCCGTACTGGGCAACCGCACCTACCGTCATTTGTTCGCGGCGCAAGTGATCGCGCTGATCGGCACTGGCATGATGACAGTGGCCCTTGGTCTGCTGGCGTTCAAGATTGCCGGCGACAAGGCGGGTGCGGTGCTCGGGACGGCGCTCGCAATCAAGATGATCGCCTATGTCGGAGTGGCGCCCGTCGTCGGGGGCTTCGCCAATCTTTTGCCGCGCCGCGCCTTCCTGGTCTCGATGGACCTTACGCGCGCCGCAGTGGCGCTGGTGCTGCTCTTCGTCGATCAGGTCTGGCAGGTCTACCTGCTGATCTTCGCGCTGCAGTCGGCCTCCGCAGCGTTCACGCCGACCTTCCAGGCGACCATTCCGGACGTGCTTCCGGACGAGGCCCAATACACCCGCGCGCTGTCGCTATCCCGGCTGGCCTATGACATGGAGAGTCTGGTCAGCCCAATCCTGGCGGCGGCACTGCTCACGGTCATCACCTTCAATCTGCTGTTCGTCGGGACGGTGGTTGGCTCCCCCTGCTCGGCCGCGCTGGTGCTGTCCGTGACCATTCCCCAGCCGCAGGCCTCGCAGCGCAAGCGCGGCATCTACGAAAACTTGGTCGGATCGTCTTTCATCCCGGAAGTCACACGCATTTCGATTTCTCCGAAGGCGTGCGGCCGCTCGCTGACGGGGAACACCCGGATGCGTACGCCGATTGTGTTACAGTGATCGATTGAACCCGCCACCAGAGCCTGACTTTGCCAAAAAATGGCCAAGACCAGATGGCGTTTTGGAAGGTTGCTCCCGGACGGGTGGGCAAGAAATTGAGCGGCACGAGTGTAATTAACAGCATCCAGCAGCGCCGGCCGGCCCTTCGATCGTTCGGAGATAGTGAGGCCGCCGACTTTTTCGACGTTCAGCACGTAGGAAGGCGCGGATGCCACAACCTCCATGCTAAGCGCGGCAGGGTACGTCGCCAGAGCTCCCATTTAACGCAAATTGTCGCCTGGCAGCCGGCGATATGGTGGTAGCAGAGTTGGGTCTTATTCTGGAATTATAGGCGGAAAGTCGACAGGAAGTTTGTTTTTGACCGATATACCCGGGCACCAAATGCATTCCGATTCGGTCCTCCCATTCGAAGAGGGGACCGGCACCAGACGCTTTCCGCAGTTTAGGCAACGTGTTGTGTTGTCCATTATTTCCACTCCCATAGGGACGGCCTAACGGGAGTGTGCGGCTATATGTTCCTTAACCATCGTATGTGGGATAACCCCAACGTCTGAGTGACCTGCCCCTGCCGATTTCCTCCAGTTGAAGTTAGAGTCCGGCCCTCTGAAGGACGGACAGATGAAGCGAGCCAGGTTTACGGAAGAACAGATTATCGGTGTTTTGCGGGAGCATGAGGCGGGGGCGAAGGCCGCCGATCTGGCGCGCAAGTACGGCGTTTCGGAAGCGACGCTGTACAATTGGAAGGCCAAATTCGGTGGCATGGACGTCTCGGAGGCCAAGCGGCTGCGGCAGCTCGAGGACGAGAACGCCAAGCTAAAGAAGCTGTTGGCCGAGCAGATGCTGGACGCGGCGGCGTTACGCGAGCTTCTGTCAAAAAAATGGTAGGGCCCGCCGCCCAGCGCGAGGCTGTCGCGCATCTGCAGGCCGAACTGGGCCTGTCAGAGCGGCGGGCCTGCTCGATCGTCAGCGCCGACCGCACGATGATTCGGTACCGGTCGTGCCGGGCGCCGGATACCGAACTGCGGGAGCAACTGCGCGATCTCGCTAATGCTCGCCGGCGCTTCGGTTATCGTCGGCTGTTCGTGCTGCTGCGGCAACAGGGCGAGCCGTCCGGGCTGAACCGGATCTACCGGCTGTATCGGGAGGAAGGCCTTGGCGTGCGCAAGCGCCGGGCTCGCCGCCGCGCGGTCGGCACAAGGGCGCCGATCCTCGTCGAGGCTCGGCCGAATGCCCGCTGGTCGCTGGATTTTATCCACGACCAGTTCGCGAATGGTCGCCGTTTCCGGATCCTGAACATCGTCGATGACGTGACCCGGGAATGCCTGGCGGCGATCCCCGACACCTCGATCCCGGGACGGCGGGTGGCGCGCGAGTTGACGGCGCTGATCGAGCGCCGCGGCAAGCCTGGCATGATCGTCTCGGACAACGGCACCGAGTTCACCTGCAACGCGATGCTGACCTGGTCGGAGAACCACAAGATCGCCTGGCACTTCATCGCGCCGGGCAAGCCGATGCAGAACGGCTTCTGTGAAAGCTTCAACGGCCGGATGCGGGATGAACTGCTCAACGAAACCCTGTTCTTCGGCCTCGACCACGCCCGTTCCCGGATTGAGAATTAGGCCGACGACTACAACAGCCAACGCCCGCATTCCTCGCTGGGTTACCTGACGCCTGCGGCCTATGCCGCCACCCTCACCGCAACGTGCGATCGGCTGCGCAACCCTGACCAGCTTCGCCGATCGCACGTTGCTCACCCCGCGCCGAACGGCGTAACATCCGCCGAGGCTCTAATCGCAACTGGATGAAAGTTCAGAGGCAGGTCATGAGCCACTCGCGGACGTCGGCATTGATCCCGGCTGTTCCACGACAACAAAAGCAAAACCCGGCTCGATTGCCGAACTCCGCGCTTCACGCCGCCATTTATAAACAACGCTGGTGCACACGTCCGCGCGTCGAGCAACCTCCGCTACGACCGCCCCGGGCTCATCGGCCGCCGCCCAAATCTCCGCCCGTTCTTCATGGCTCTAGCGCCGCCGCCGCTCTATGCCCGTGATCTACGTCATCCGGCCCATGCCGCGTCGCTAACCTAGCTCGTAACTGAGATTTAACTATGCGGCATCGCCATTTCATCCGTCACAACAAGGCGGCCGCTAACGGAGGGATACCCTTTGTCATGCCGCTCGACGTTCCCGTGGTCATGCCGCCGGTCGCGGCACCCTTGCTCATGTCGGTCGAAGAGGGGTTCGCCATAGCGGGCTTGTTGGTGTCCTGCTGACCTGCGAGGCTATTGGTCCGCGCGAATGCGATGACCGTCGACGCCGTTGCGCACCATAGGCCGACAATCAATGATTATTGAGCAGTTTCAAGCTCTCAGATTGGCCGGGTCCGCCTTAAGCAGGAGCGCATTACGCCGGCGTCAAGTCGTCCGCTATGAACAATCGCGTTTTCCGTATACCGGCCGATGAAAATTACCTTTATGACGCCGCTAATGGAGTGCCTATCACCGCGCCTGTGAGGGGCGTCCAGCCGGAGTGCGAGCGATCCGGGTTCGTCTATGGCTCGACTTCCCACTCACTACGTTTAAAGAAAAAACCCGCCAGAATGGCGGGCTAATCATGTAGCGGCTGTACCTTTAAATTTTGGCGGCAGCCGGTTGAAAAGCGGCCTTGTAAAGCTCGCTAATTTTAGCGGCATCGGTGACGAAGGTCTCATAAGCCGACTTGGTGAATTCGGTCGTCAATTCCATAAAATTCTGCGGCGATTTGACAGTGGCAAGCTTCTCGAAATAGCTCTTGCTGGATTCCATGGATGCCTTGGCGAAATCTGCATGGGCGGTCGCGATGGCAGTGAAATTCGCTTGGACGGCGCTGAAATCAGTCAATGTAATTTCCCTTAAAAAGATGCCTGGGGGGCTCCCGTGCAACTATCGGCCTTGTAGGCGACTCCTGATGTTTAATGCAAGTCAAATTGTGCATCGCACAATAAAACAATTGAAGGCCGGGCAACGGGCAGCAATTGAGAATTACTCGCGCGCCAAGCGTCCCTTACCCAGGCACTGCTTACAAGTTAGTGGATAGATCCGGCGGCCTGGCTTGGCCGCCTGCGCCACAGATGGAAATCCAGTGCCTTTGCAGGCTGGACACGCACTTCCGCCGATGCAGCCTTCGACTTTACCTATTTCATCGCAGTCATTTTCCGAAAATAGCGAAAACAGCTGCATGTCGTTGTGCAAGATGGACTGCAGGCACCTGCTGTCCCAGTTGAGGGTGACCCCAGACCAGTTGCCATCGGTGACCGTGCCCTGATCGCTCTTTTCACCGCGCCAACATACGCGGTCGCCGGTTTTCAGAAGTCTGGACTCAGCACCTGTCATTTTTTCTGCCGGCCGTTTGCAGTCTTCCGCGTGGTCCAACACTATCCGTTGAATCATGCAATGGCCATGGCTTTCGGGCAATCCGCGATCGTGTCCCAACGCGTGGTGTAGCTTCTTGATGGCCACCACGATTGCCGGCCACGGCCGGGCTGGTCAGGTTGCGACTGCGGGCAGCCCGACGATGGGATTATCGCTGATGGGCGCGATGGTTTCCAGTGTCATGTAGCGGGCGCGCTGGACGGCCCATTCATCGTTCTGCTCAAGCAGTATGGCGCCGACGAGACGCCGGATGGCGTCCTCGTTGGGGAAGATGCCGACGACCTCGGTGCGACGCTTGATCTCGCCGTTGAGGCGTTCGATCGGATTGGTCGAATGCAGCTTGGCGCGATGCGTCGCCGGAAAGTTCATGAAGGCGAGTACGTCGGGCTCTGCCTCGTGCATCAACCTGGCCAGCTTGGGGATGGTCGGCTGCAACTGGTCGGCGACCTTGCGCCATTGCACCCGGGCCGCCTCGGCGTCGTCCTGGGCAAAGGCGGTGGCGATGAAAGCGGAGACCACGCGCCGCCCGCTCTTGCCGGCATGGGCCAGCGCATTGCGCATGAAGTGGACGCGGCAGCGTTGCCAGCTGGCGGTCAGCACCTTCGACACCGTTGCCTTGATGCCCTCGTGGGCGTCGGAGATCACCAGCTTGACGCCGCGTAATCCGCGCCGGGCAAGCTTGCGCACGAATGCGGTCCAGAACGTCTCGGCCTCGGAGGGCCCGATGTCCATGCCCAGAACCTCGCGCCGGCCGTCGTTGTTGACGCCGACCGCGATGATCGCGGCCGCCGGGACGATGCGGCCATTCTGCCGGACTTTCAAATAGGTGGCGTCGATCCACAGATACGGCCAGTCGCCCTCGATCGGCCGCTCCAGGAACGCGTTGACGCGCTCGTCGATCTCCTCGCACAGCCGCGACACCTGGCTTTTGGAGACGCCGCTCATCCCCATCGCCTTGACCAGGTCATCGACCGAGCGGGTCGAGATGCCCTGGATATAGGCTTCCTGAATCACCGCCGTCAGCGCCTTCTCGGCCATCCGTCGCGGCTCCAGAAAACCCGGAAAATACGAGCCCTTGCGCAGCTTCGGGATCCGCAGTTCGACCGTGCCGGCGCGGGTCTCCCAATCGCGGGCCCGGTAGCCGTTGCGCTGCACCAGCCGCTCCGCGCTCTTCTCGCCGTGGCCGGCGCCGGTTAGCACCGACACCTCCATCTCCATCAGCCGCTCGGCCGCGAAGCCGATCATCTCGCGCAAAATATCCGCGTCGGGGGTCTTCTCCACGAGCGCACGAAGGCTCATCATGTCACTGGTCATCGGTGGTTCCTCGGTTGCGTTGAGTGTTGCAACCCGATCCTACCGGCGAATCGCCGGTGACCACCACATGCCGCTGGCTCGCTACAGCGCTCTTGGAAAGCGCGCTTCGCCAGCGGCACCAGACCAAAAACCTACACCACCACTTGGGGCACGATCAAATCCGCGGGCAAATTCGCAACTGAAAAGATCACTCGGTTGGGTGTGTTTCGGCGTGGAATAAGGGCTCTTACGCAATTTTGACGATGACCGCTCGATCCCGTCGATGGCCGCAGCGATACATGGCGTTGAACAGACTCACAATTCTCAGAAGCAACAGCCGGTTGGAGTGATCCCGCTTTCGCCGCGCTGCTGGAGAAGGCCGGCAACGCCACGCCGGTGGTGTCGTTCACCGTCACCTACGCCGTCGCAAACGTGTTCCTCACGCTATGGGGACCGATCATCGTCGGCTTTTACAAAAACGCTCTGCATCATCTAGCGAAATTAAGTTTCGTATCGGGCAGGAAAGCCACTGAACAACATTTCGTCTTCCTTTCGATGGCAGCACCGGAGTGGTGAGCCTGCGGTAGGCCAATCGCTACCGGTTAGCCCATATTGCTATGGCAATGATAACCACCAGAGCCACCGCAGCATAGCCGATCCAGCTTGAAAGCGTGTCAATCATAAGCCAGCCTCATAGTAAAAGATGGTCTCGCGAGCGAGTCACGCTGCTCATATCGCGGGCTTCGGAATCATGCGGCCGTCCACAATCGTGTGAGTAACGGTTTGAGCGCGATTAGCTGATTTAAATACCTGATCAATAGCAGACCATGCGGCTAGGACTGCAGTATGCCTCTTGGGGCTGTCTCCCGTCTTCGATCCGTTTCCCGTTAGTTGGACTGTCCATTTCCAGCTGGAAGGATTTAACGTCTCGACCAGGGTAAAAGCGTGCTCACGGTAAATCATGGGGCTGCTCCCGCGGCTGAAGATCAGGAGAGGCTATAAGTTTGGCGGCATCGAACCGCACAATCTTTCGATCCTGCTCCCAAAGCTCAACGGCGTTCATTCCGATCATGCCGCGTGCTGCGATTACAGCCGCCTGATCACCGTCTTCAATAATGTCTTTCGCTTTTACGAAACGACCGTCAAGAGCTAGGAAGTAAGCTTTGTAATGCGCCATTTTACCCGCAATGTTTGAGGCGGGAGCGCTACCGAACTCTCTGTCACCGTTAACTGCCTAGGGCGGACGGTGATCTGGAGCCAACAGGTGAACCTCTGTCGGGTTCCAAACAAATAAAAGGCATTTGAGGCCACCTTACAATGTGTGCCGCTGCGGACGCACAGCGCTGCGCAGGCGCAAGGAGACCAGCTGTTGTTTGACCGGTTGACTGTAATTTTGGCTTCAGGTTATCAGGCTGCCAACGCGCTCGTGGCGGCAGCCTGCGCACTGGGTCGCAGGTCAAGCTTTGCGCTCTTCACTGTCCGCAGCTGCTTCGAAAAGCCGCTCCAACTCTCTCACGTATTCGCGAATGCGATCCCGCTCTCCCGGATCGGTGGCACCAACTAGCATCCGCGTTGCCTGATCCAACTCGCGCTTTAGCTCGGTGCTGGTTTTCTTGGTCATGACTGTCCTCTGCTCCGTTTCCAACGCTGCCGTAGCATCATGGTTCCGGTGGCGGTGCTGGTCCTGCGGGTACGCTGCGGCGTACAGTAGAGCGGTGGATTGAACCGAACCGCGCAGTCCTGGTCGGCGGATGAAGGTCGGTCAACTTAGGAAGGGCGGCTTGCCTCGGACTTGCGAAAGGCTAACCACGTCGAAATAGGCGATCGCTCAATCGGTAAAGCCATATGGGGTTGATGGCTATCACCAAAATGAGCAGAAAAAATCCGTAGCCAATCAAATTTGTAAGAGCGTCAGGCATCTGAGCCTCCAAATGCTGGAAGGCATTATTTGCTAAGAAATCGACCGGTGCAAGGGTGGCGCGACGAACGCGCTATACCGACCACGCGATCACCTCGGCATACTGCGAGCCCGGGTTAATCCTTATCGGCCAGCAGCGCTCGGCGAGGGCCAAATCTGCTCTTGCCTCACGTGAGTCGCCCAACGGGGCTATCGGACGAAGGTGGGGGTGAATGGTCGTTTGATCTCTTACGGAACTGTGCGGCATTCCAGGCCACTCACGTAGCCCGAAACCACATCCGCAGGCGAGATGACCCAACTGGGTGACGCGTGGGTGGCCCGCGCTGCGCCAAGGTGATCGCCAACCTTGCTGAAACGTGCTCAAAGTAAGCGACCACACAGACAAGCCAAGCATTTTGATGCATGCTAAACGCTATTTGAGGAGCTTTGAAGATTTTAGATGCCTCCTCCAATTTGCATAAATTGTTGCACGGCAGTGAAGTTCGTGGTGCCGCAGATAGGCGGCGAGCGCAGATATACTTGTTTGAAGTGCGAGGCGCCCCTTGAGGCCGCCGAATTGTCGAAGTCCGACGAAATGATATTGCTCGCTGCTGTCGAATCAGCCCGGCAGATTCTCGCGGATTACTTACAGCCTATCCCGCGTGATTCCGTTAGCGTGCTCGATCGTTTAGCGTTGGTGCTGGGCAATCCGGACGTGGCAATTGCCCTGGCGCGCATAAACCGCCTCGGCGCTCCGCCCTGAGACAGTCAACGGTCTGCCGGCAACACTGCTTCGCCTGCTGAATATGACCTTCTTGAGCAAGCTGATTAAAGAGTGAGAAATAAGCGCATACGCCGAGAACGGGTTAGATTGCGACGCGTACCGATGCGTTGCTGTCACGACGAGAAGCCGACGAAATCGCCGCGTCCAACATCCCCGTTGTGGCCGGCTGTCACTCGGCGTATGCCTAAATGGAATACTTAATTGGCACTTTGGTTCATTTGGCGATAAAGATTGATTCCCAAGCCGATATTGTTTGACGCCGGCAATTGCGGGATCCGACGACGGCGTCGCGCTCTTGGGTCATGTGGGAGTATTCTAGCGCCGGCACCTTGGGCATTGCTCGAAGTCGAGTTCGACGTGCTCGCAGCGGGCGGTCATGCCGCGGACGAAAGATGCGCGCTGCGCGTCGACCTCCGCTGGCGTCATTTGGTGAATCTCGGTAGCGGTCAGCATTTCTTCAAGCGTGGCCTCTCGGCCGAGGACCTTGGTGAGATTGGAGACGCGCTCAGCCCAGGGGTTGGCGGCGATATATTCATCCCAGACAATCACCAGGGTGACGTGCTTGCGCTTCAGCTCCCGATGAACCGTCGGCCAATCCGGCTCGGCGTGACGGCGATGGCCCCGTTTGTTACCGTAATTAGCGTAAAGCGCCGCCTCCAGGTCGCCGTCGCTCATGCCGTCCGGCAAGCGCCAACCCAGCCCGGCGCCCTCGAAACGCCTCAACGTCTCGCGCACCGTCGAGGCGGCTATGCCCAGCCGACGACGTAGGCAGCGAAGACCCTGATCTGGCAGTTCGTGATATTCCCTGCGGAACCAGTGTATTGCCGCGCCACTCCGCACGACGCTTTGCCCTGCTTGAGAAAGCCGGTCTCGTCGATCACCAGGACCGCATCGTCATCCGCCAAATGCTCGATGACATAATCGCGGACGATATCGCGCAAGGCATCCGCATCCCAATCCCTGCGACCCAGGATCGCCTGTTGCCGCCATGGGCCAGGATCGCCCGCGGCCTCCGCGCGCATCCAACCGGTCTTGCGTTGCTCGTCTCCAAGCAGACCTTCCAGAAACAAGCCAGCATTCTTCGCAACACGCTCTTGCCCGAACAATGGACGTATCCGCTTCTTGATCTCCCGAAGCGACGCCGCCCACAACGCAAGCGTCTCTTCAATCGACGCTGTCTGCGTCCACGATGTTCGAATCATGGTTGCCCATGGATTCAGAAAGCCTCGCAAAAGGCAACTGTAATGCTAGGCGGCCTATGAGATCGTCTTCGCAGACGACTGGGTCGAAGCTTTTGAGGCTTTTGTCGGAATCTTCGATCGACTGCCCTATGGCCTACGCGTTTGCTTGCTGCTCGACCGCGGCCGCGACATCGCCGCATGGAATACGGCCGTTATGATCAACACGGTAGCTGCCTATTAGTCCTTCCTCGCTCGCTTATAGCTGGTCGATATGTCTGCCTATGGCGTCTACGGCAACGCTATGCGACCGTGAAACGAAGATGCCCGAAAGCGGAGCTTCGAAAGCTCAATCAGTTAACAGCGCGTCAAGTTTCATGAGCACTTGCGGGGGCTGTATAGCGCCGCGACACGATCTCGCGTATACGCTTGCGACTCTCACTCGAATTCAGGCTCTCATCGGCTTCGATTTCAGCAGCTTCCCGCGCCAGATTGTCATCCTTAATGACTTTACGAAACCAAGTGGAGTAATCGCCGGCGCGCAAGTGGTGCTCCCACGTCGGGGCGTCCACTCCCTCAGCTATCTGTAGAAACAGCATAAGGTTCTGGGCACGCAGATTGAGGGCATTTTCCGGGCCTCGGAAATAGAAGCTACGGTCCGTCCCAAGGTCACCTTCAGCGTATTTTCGGGTGTGCCGTTTGTGCGATTGGCGTGGACGCTCGGCGCGCACCACACGCGGGGCTTCGTTACTTCTGGGCGTCCATAATAGGACTTCGTCTTCCCTAGCTGAATGCACGTGCTCAGGTGCATCCACACCGATGGCGTTGCAGAATGCGGTGATAGTCTCGTTCGCGTTTTCGCCGAGAGCGACAATCGCTTGGACAGTTTTCAATGCGTCAATCGAAATCATTTCTGGGTGCACTGTAATGAAGACCGTAGCCGCAAAGTGATCCGGCAGGACTTGCGCAACGTCATCACGGAAGGCTGGCAGAAGCTGATGCGTTTCATCGATCAGCAGCCAATGTGGCCGACCCGTTCTTGCTCTTAACGACGCGATGTGAGGCAGAAGCTTGGCAAAAAACGGAGGCCGTTCTGCGACGGTCAGAGCCTGGGTATTGATCACGACATTAGCTCGTAGCTGGCGAAGCAGCTTAAGCGCCTCATCGATTTTAGGCGGGGTAGTCGCGTCGCCGATTGAAACCGCATGTTCAAGCTCATCATAATCGCCTTCCGGATCGAAAACACAAAACTCGAATTCCTGCTCGACCATGCGTTCAGCGAGCGCTGTGGCCAATGTAGATTTGCCGGTTCCTGAACTCCCGGCGATCAGCACGCTTCCGCCATGCGGTTCTAGATAGACCTGCTTTCCGTCACGCTCGGTGCCAAGCGGAATACCCTGCCGCTCCCGCGGAGCAATGCGGGCATCGTCTCGACGAATTTTGCCTAGAAGCTCGATCACACCGGCGCCTCGTACACCCGCCAGCACGATATCGGCAGAGGCTTTCACCGTCGGGAGCGCGTTCGCAACCGCGGCCGAACAACCGCAGGCGTGTAGGAATGCATGGTCGTTTTCGGCATCACCTACCGCAACAACATTGTGGGCCGAGAGTTCAAGCTGAACGAGAGCCGCCTCTAGGCCTACCGCCTTGTTCATGCCCGACGGGAGGATCATCACGGCACCCTTGTTAAAGATGATCTGGAGTTCCAATCCGAGATCACGAATGACCTCAAGAACAGCCGTCTCATGCGGCTCCCACGTGGCTACTATTGAGCGACCTACCGACAGTGGCTCGATCTTCCGTTCCTTCAACTTCTCGATGAACAAAGGAGGGGGTACCGATCCGATTACCCACTCCTCTTCGGTTGACGGATCATAAATCAATGCTCCGTTTTCGGCGACAACACGATCGAAGATCTGTAGTTTCGGAAAGACCCTCTTTAGATCCGGTAACTCACGCCCTGTCACGAGGATCAGTCGGCGGCCACCCGCTTTGAATTCCTTCAATGCATCGAAAGTCGCAGGATCAACAACTCCATCATGAGCAATTGTGCCGTCATAATCCGCAGCGATAGCCAAATAATACATGTCTCTCACTTCCATTCGACGTTAAACGCTTGCAATTTGTCACGAGCGCGCGTGAGCTGGAGTCAACAAGTAGACTTCTTGCTACACACCACCAGCGCTACAGGTCACGTGTCGCTCGCGTGACGTCGACGCAGTGAGGCAGCGAAGTAGCACTACATCGCGAGGCGAGCTCTGCTTCAAATAACAAGATCGTCGCTTATGATTCCTCACTTTCGGGGCATCATCTCGTGTCATCACGCCGCGATAGGATAACGCTAAGGGCGGAATAGAGAGTTGGTGATGAGTTGGCGTGACCGTTACTTTCAATGAGAAACAACGCTGTCCAGACGACCCAATTGACGCTCTTCCGACTACATCCCGGACTTCATCATCGTCATCTTTGAACCCTTCATCATCATCTTCATTTTCTTCATTGTCATATTGCATCCGCGAATGCCGTCTTTGGCCATTGCGGCGTTTATGATGGCCAAATGCTTGTTCATCTCCCACTTATGTGGGCCGTCAGGCATTCCGGCCAGCATTGTTGTCATTTTTGACATGTCCGCTCCGGAGCAAGACATCATCACTGCAGATGCAGGGCTGAATACGAAAGCGGTAGCTGCCAGTATCAACGCGAAAACTACGTATTTCATCTTAAACCTCCGTACGAAGAAGACTAGCGCTATCGCCAGCTTAAAGAGACTGAACACACCAGAACGCCTATGCAGCAAGCAACTGCCAACCCGAGAGCGTGCACAGCTGCACATCGGAGAACGTGACTCTCCTTTTCCAATGTATGTTTTAACCAAAATATGAAACCATGGGAGCGTGTTGACTTGGATCAAACGGCGCCTTGACGTGTGTAGAAATGCAAGCGGCACGCTCGAGTGCCAAAGTCCTCGGAAAAGAGCGGTTAGCGTTTCGATTTTGATTTCTTTGTTGACTTCTTTGCTGTGTTTTGCCGACATTCGGTTTCGCCGACGGCGAGTTAGTTGATTTCATTGCTAAGGATTTGTTAGGCGCCTTTTGGACTGCCTTATTTCCAGCCGTTTCTATCGGCTTCGAAGGCTTAAGTTGCTGAGCCAGCATAGGCATCGGAGGTAGCATAGGCGTCGGGAGCAAAAAGGTCCGCGTCCGATGCAGCGCTGCCATTGGAGTATTGGCTACTTGTTTGGCAGCAGATCTTGCAGCGTCCCATCACTGTGGCCGTTGTGTCCTTTATCCAGTCCACAATCTTCTCGGCTATTGATTTTTCATCGTCCTGCGAATTCTCGGGGCACGCAGTTATTCTCACTTCACGAGGGGATTGCCCTTCTTCTGCCAATCCTCAAAATTCATGATTACGGCGATCACGTTGGTGAAACCGATGTCTTGAAGTTGCTTAGTTGCCAGCGTCGCTCGGCCACCGGTTTGGCATTGCACGTAGATCTTTCTACCTGTGTCAACTTGCGCCGGGTGCCCCAGCTGCGTCCAGATGCGGAATTCTAACAGGCCCCGCGGGATGTTAACCGCTCCTGGAACGTGCCCGGCTTTGAACTCTTCTTCCTCGCGAACATCGAGCAGCAACTGCTCATTCGGGCTTTTCACTGCCGCCAAATACCCGTCCATATCCGTCGTTTGGACCGTCTTGCGAATTTGCGCAACGTACTGGTCAACAGAGTCAGGCCAGTTCCTGCTCATTTCGGCAAGAACGGGAGGGTACATTCCGAGCATCGTTAGAAGAATAGCGGCGATACCTAGCCTGCGCATCATGACAGATACTCATGTTCGATTGATTAGAACTTACCGAAACGTCACAGCTGCAAGTTTGGTTCCACGAAATCGCGAAATTTAATCCGTTAGTGATCAAACCCGACTAAGTTGTTCGCAGCAATAGCGAGTGAGGGCGACACGTAGTCAGGGATGCGCGCGTAGCCAGCAAATAAAAGGCGCCCGTTTGAATTATACATAGTTGAACAGCTTCGACGGGTCGGGACAACATCTTCCCATCCGCGAAATCCGGCCCCGCGGTAAGTGTTGGCAAGCGGGTTGGCGGGGACATAAAGTGCCTCAGCATGCGCGCCGTCGAGCTGCGCGACGCTGACCCAGTTCGGGCTGGATGGCAGGAAGTTGGGAGCGATGGCGTCGACAACTAGCCCTATGTCTCGATTATTACCTTCAAGGCTCGCTTGCTGGCGGCATTTCCGAAGGTCTCGTAGGCCTCCAGGATCTGACCGAATTTGAACCGATGCGTAATCAGAAGTTTTGGGTCGATCCTCTTGGATTGCACCGTCTTGAGTAGCATCGAGGTCGTGACCGTATCCACCAGGCGCGTCGTGATAGTGATGTTATGCGACCAGAGCCGTTCAAGATGAAGATCAGCTTTGATGCCGTGGACGCCGACGTTAGCAATAGCTCCGCCTGCTGCGATTATATCCTCGCAGAGAACGAAGGTTGCGGGCATGCCGACCGCCTCGATTGCTGTATCGACGCCGCGACCAGCCGTGAGGGCCATGATCTTCTCAACCGCCTTTGCCGTCGTTGCTGTTAATGGTATGGGTTGCACCGAAACGCCTCGCGACCTCGAGACGGTTGTCATCGATATCGACCATGATGATCGCGGCCGGTGAATAGAACTGCGCAGTGAGCAGCGCAGCGAGGCCGATCGGACCAGTGCCGACAATCGCCACTGTCGATCCCGGCGCAACCTTGCCATTTAGAACACCGCATTCAAAGCCTGTCGGAAGGATATCACTCAACATAACCAGCGCCTCTTCGTCGGCGCCTTCTGGATCGGATAAAAGCTGGTATCGGCATGGGGAATGCGGACGAACTCCGCTTGGGTGCCGTCGATGACGTTGCCAAGAATCCAGCCGCCAGTGGAGCAGTGCGAATACATACCGCGCCGACAATAATCACATTTTCCGCAAGATGAGATGCAGGAGATCAGCACCCGGTCGCCGGGGCGGAAAGCGGTCACACCAGCACCAACCGAGTCGATTACGCCCACCCCCTCGTGCCCGAGGATACGGCCGGGCGCGCAAGTGGCCACATCGCCTTTCAAGATGTGCAAATCAGTTCCGCAGATAGTCGTCCTGGTGATTTGTACGATGGCGTCACCGGGCGACTGAAGTTCGGGTTTGGGACGTTCTTCAATAGCTTTAGCGCCGGGGCCGAGGTAGAAGAGAGCTTTCATACTGGTTCCATTCGTACGTCAGATCACCTTTTTGGAGCTTAATGGCGTTTGCTGACTGCTTGATAAGCATTATGGAAACCTCACCTTAATCTAAGGCTGTCGTCCGACGACAAAAAATGTTTTTCAACAGCATCGAGTAAAGTATTTTAGATCCACAAAATGAGAAATCGGAAAATCATTACTCGGCCGATCGGAAGGGTGCTCACTTTTCTAGAGTGAATCCGATTTTGAGAGTCACTTGGTAATGGCCTATCTTTCCGTTTTCAATGTGCCCGCGGGTCTGGACGACTTCGAACCAGTCCATGTTCCTGACGGTCTTGCTGGCCTGCGCAACTGCTGTACTGATTGCGTCCTCTATGCTCGTTTCGGACGAACCGACGATTTCAATTACTTTGTAAACGTGGTTTTTCATTTAGTCTCACCCTTCTTTTTCGAGTTTATCGACGCCATTTTTTGGCCAGACTTTCAACTGAAATACATTTGTGGCAGTCGGCGGAAGCCGTTCTATCGTCCTAGTTAGTTCGGCCTCTTTTCCAAGAGAGCCGCCTATTTAAGAAACTGCCATCTTGCCATACCGGCACTCCAGCGGTGCCATCGTTGTCGAACAGGTCTCAGATGTCACACTTCCTAATGTATTCCTGACCCTTTAAGTGATTGAGACGCCCAAGTGTACTCTCAAGCTTACGCTCTAAGCGTTGTGGTCGCACCCGCATGGGCGGCTTCGGCGGTTAGCGCTGGTGATTTACCGCTCCCGGTCTCTGCCCCCTCCACTCTGACCTCCATCAAGCAACTCGTCACCGGCGGGCTTGTCGGGGTTTTTATCGCTGATATGCCTCGATCTCGGTCATATGCGGGATGAAACGACTAAGTTGGGTATCGATCACGCCAGAAGCCATGATGGAGTTCACGAACTGGATCTTTGCTTTGTCAGTGCGCAACAAGTTACCAAAAGACAGATCGTTCCTCCCTCGCACTCGAATAGATTGCGATCACTCTTCGCTTAATGCGGTCAATTTTGATCACCTCTTCGGCAAGAGCCCGATTTAATCTGCGTCATCAGTAAGTCGCCTCCCATACGAATGATGTTCCATACTTGGGAACGGAACATGTTTCTCTTTTGAGGTGAAAGCATTTGGTATCTACGCTCAGATAGAGACGCCCACGCCTGTAGTGGCGGAGTGGTGGTATCGATGGTGCCCGGACTTCTGCAGATCGGAGGAACAGACGTCCCTCACGATGCGAATCGTGCCGTATTCGGAGGGCGGGGCATGAGCCATCCGCCCATCTCTTCCGGAAAGCAGTCATCGCCATTGCTCAAATGGTGTCCGTCACCGAGTTCCGCCAGCGATGACGTTCAGACGCCGACGTCAAGGACGTTCGCCTAATTTGCCATCGGGTTCGTTCCAAGACGCTACATGTGGTTTTGCCGAAGACGGCGGCAATGTGCACGTGGTGTGAGCAAGCTCTCAGGGGGCTTTGAACGCTCTCCGGCGGACGACTGGGCTCTCTCGATCTAAAACAATTGCAATATGTTGCGCGCGGAGCAGAGGCAGGCTAACCGTTACTGGGCTCATTGCCGCCCAACCATTAGGTATTTGGTCCGCCCCGCACGCATTCATCGCCGGAGCTTTCCGCATTGGTTCGCATCATGACCTACAATGTCCACGCGTGCCGGGGCCGCGACCGGCAATGGTCGCCGCAGCGGATCGCGGACGTGATTGCCTCGGCTGAGCCGGACATCGTGGCCCTGCAAGAATTAGACGTCGGCCGTGCGCGCAGCGGCGGCGCGGACCAGGCCGAGATGATTGCACTAGCGCTCGGCATAAGGGCGCAGTTCTTTCCCGCGTTGCGGGTGATGGAAGAGCTTTATGGCGACGCAATCCTCACCGCATGGCCCTCGCGCCTGATAAAGGCCGGGCCCTTGCCGCAACTGCCGGGCGTCGGACGCTACGAGCCGCGCGGCGCGCTGTGGGTCTCCATCTCCGTTGGAGGTGCGGACGTGCAAGTGATCAATACTCATCTCGGTTTGCGGTCGCGCGAGCGGCATAAGCAGATCGATGAGTTGCTCGGGCCGGATTGGCTTGGGCATCCCGAATGCCGCAATCCCGTCGTGTTGGTCGGTGACTTCAATGCGCTGCCGGGGTCGCGCAGTTACCTCCAGCTCACCGCCCGCCTTCACGATGCGCAGAAATCGCAGCGCGGACGCGGTAAACCGACCTTTCCCGCGCGCTTTGCAGCCTTGCGGATCGACTATGCCTTTGTCGGGCCCGCGATCAATGTGAGGCGGGTGGACACGGTGCGTACGCCGCTGGCGCGCGTGGCTTCCGACCATCTGCCGCTCGTCATCGATCTCGACATCGATGCAGCCGCCTTGCGCTTACAGGCGGCACAATAAAGGTGGCGGGAAGCGCATGATGGGCAAGCGCGCGGTCACGAGCCTGAAGACGCAAAAAGAACTCCGCTGGACTTGGGTCAAGTACGGTATAGCCATCGCGATCATCGTTCTCGCGAGCTTTTTGCTGTATCGCACGCTCAGCGGCTATAGCCTCAATGACATCGTTCAATCCATAAAGGCGATTCCGCCAAGCCGGCTGTTACTCGCTGGCCTTTTTGCCGCGGGAAGTTATTTCTGCCTGAGCTGGTTCGACTGGCTGGCGCTGCGGTATGTGGAAAAGCCCCTGCCCTACCGCCATGCGGCGCTTGCGTCGTTTTGCAGTCTTTCGCTCGGTCACAATATCGGCTTCGCAGCTTTGAGCAGCGGTGCGGTTCGCTACCGCTTTTACTCCCGCTGGGGCCTGCGGCCTGGCGATATTGCCTGGGTGATCGTGTTTTGCGGGGTGACGGTAGGGCTTGGCCTGATCACACTCGCCGGCCTGTCCCTGCTGCTGCGGCCCGATCTTGCGGCGAAAATCACCGGCATCGCCCCATCGCTTGCCATAATCATCGGTTTGCTATGCCTCGCGGTGTCGGCGGTTTATCTGGCCGCCGCTGCCTTCGTGCGCCGGCGGTTGACGATCAAAGGCTGGTCGCTGCCGATGCCGGAATTCAACCTCGCGTTTGCGCAAATTGCCGCCGGATCGGCCAATTTCGCCTGTGTGGCCGCCTGCCTGCACCAGACGCTCACTGCCGTCGCCGACGTGCCCTATTTCGCGGTGGCTGCGGCCTATGTCATCGCCAATGGCATAGCGTTGCTCACCCATGTTCCCGGGGGGCTCGGCGTAATCGAAAGCGTCATGATGTTACTGCTACCGGGCGGCAAGATCATCGGCGCGCTGGTGATGTTCCGCATGATCTACTTCCTGGTGCCGCTGTGCATCGGCGGCCCGCTGTTCGCCATCACCGAACTATATTATCACGGTAGGAAGCGCGCCGCCTAGCCGGCATCATGCTTTGCGCGTTTGCGCTGGAACAAGAAAAACGGCCGGGGTGGGTCCAGAAGCCAGGTGCCGAAGACCGGCCGGGTTGGAAGCTTGCCAAAATCAGGAATTAGCCGCAGGCAGCGGCGATTGCAGCCGAGCCGCTCAATAGCACGAAGAAGAGAGCCTTCAGCCGCTACGGTGTCACGCACCGCTTGCGGCGTGGTGTCGAGATGTTCGGCAATCAGCCTTTCACGCAGGCCCGCGATGGTGCGACGTCTTTCGTCATCGGATCCCTCGATGGCGAGATCGCATTCGGTATCGAGCGCAATAGAGCGATTGTTCAGGTTGGACGAGCCGACACGCACGAAATCGTCGTCGACGATGATGATCTTGGAGTGAATGATGACGGGACAATCGCCTGCTGCTCGCAGGACCACCGGATAATAAACTCCGAGACGGCCGTAGCGGTCGGCCCGGCGCAGGCGCTGGACGAGGCGTTTCTGGTTTCCGCCCATCACGAAGCTTTCCATTTTGCCGGTGAAAAGCCGCCGCACTATAATGACGATTTCCGGCCCATGGGGGCGCGCGAGGGATTCCGCGAGCAGCTTCCCGACCCGCGGCGCCGTCAGATACTGCGCCTCGATATAGATCGACCGGTTCGCTGCGCTTAAGGCATCGATGGTAAGCGCCATCCCCTCGGTGACTTCCGGCGCGCCCTTCCAGGAGGCGAAGGTGCGAGCGACAGCAACCGGCGTGTCAGTGAAGTCTGGTTGCAAATCATCCGGCCAGAGGTCAGCCGCACCTGTCACTGGTGGAACATTTTCCCCTATGGCGCGATGCCACCGCTCTCGGGCCACGTCGGAGACGGCGCGTGCCGCCTCTCCTTCGACCGCCATCTGAACATCATGCACGGGAGGATAAGCCACTCCGTCGGGATCCTTGCGCAGCGGATGGTTGGCAAGGTGTTCCGTGGTGTCCCAGCGCCGGATGGTCAGGTCCATGCCGCCCACGAAGGCAACGGTGTCGTCGACGCAGACGATTTTCTGATGATGGGCGCCATAAAGCGGATGCTCGCGGTCGAGCCGGACCTGTGTGCGCGGATGGTCCTCCCACGGGGCGCCGAGCAAAAGCGGCAGCGGCGCGCTGGGCGCGTGCAGGTCCGCCACGCTCCAAACCAGGACGCGGACTTCCAGCAGCGGCCGCTCTTCGACCAGGGAGCGCAGCAGATCGCCAAGCTTTGGATAGTCAGGCTGCTCGGGTAGAAGCTTGATGCTCGCGTCGAAATCCCAGCCAATGATCAGGATGGATTTCTGCGCGCCGCGGATGACCTTGGCGAGCTGCGCGTAGTAATTCGCCCCATCGATCAGCACCGCGGCCCGTTTTGCGGGGGCGATACGCCAACAATTGTGCCCCTTCTTGAGAATGGGACGGTCGGGAGACGGTTTCTGCATCAACCGAGCCGTTCTAATCCAAGACGCGTCAATCTCGCCCGCACACGCCAGCGGTAAAGAACGGGCGAGGGCCACATTAGTTCCGAAGGGTACGAGATTGGGTGTCCATCGCGCCGATCTTGCTTGTTGTCATCGCGATCGCCGGTCTTGTCTTTTGGCGGGCAGACTACGCAACGCGAACCAGAGCTTGATCTAGATCGCGATATTTCCATGCAACAGCGCGAGTTTGTCGCCTGAAGCGAATATCGATTTTTTCGATTTTCGCCTAACTCATTGGGCGTGTCGGCGTCCCTTGAGACGATAAGAGGAGAGTTTGGCCGAATGGTCGCGGCCGCTCCATTCCAAGGCGTCCGGGGTTCAAAGCATTCGACGCTGGCGCTCCGCCTCAAACGATATGATCTCTGCCAAGGGCTTTCTTTTACGCTCGTTTTGTCGATACACGCCTCCAGGGGGCGACGTGTATCACTGTCAGTAGGTATGCTCTTTGCCATCTCGAGTTTCTCAATGAGGCGCATGAAGTCACATAACACCGGGTCGGCATGTCGATCTCGATTGAGAACTTTCTTACTGATACTTTCGCTAACATCCACCAAATGGGTTTCTTCCACCCCATTTTTCGCCCAGGTCCTGATTTCAAATGTAATGACTCTTCTCATTTCGATCTCCCTGCGATGCGAGCCGCACCATGCGACTGGGCACGTCACCGGGCATTTACAAGATTACGGGCTCTGATTGAGGGCTTGGATAGCTTACCTAATGCTGACTCGCACTCGCTGATCGGCACTAGCAGTTTGCTGAAAAATCCGTCGCGGCGGCGTTCATTTCCTGATTCAATTTGGTCGAGAATCGGTGGAGGTCGGCATGCGCGGGACATTCGAGGATCAAGGCGGGCTGTTTTCATATATCTCGCCGGATGCGCGGGTGCCCCAGAACCATCCGCTGAGGAAAGTCCGGGCGCTAGTCCGTGATGTGCTGGGCGAGATGAGCCGCAGCTTTTCCAGCCTCTATGCGAAAGAAGGTCGTCCGTCGATCCCGCCTGAGCAATTGCTCAGCGCGCTGCTGCTGCAGGTGTTCTATGGCATCCGCTCGGAACGCCAACTGATGGAGCAACTGGACTACAATCTATTGTATCGCTGGTTCGTGGGGCTGTCGCCGGACGACCGGGTCTGGAACCCGACCACCTTCACGAAGAACCGCGAGCGACTGCAGAACGGCGACGTGTTCACGAAGTTCATGACCAGGCTTCTGAACCTCGCCGAGGTCAAGGCGCTGTTGTCGGACGAGCATTTCTCGGTGGACGGCACGCTGATCGAAGCCTGGGCTTCCCACAAGAGCTTCCGCCCCAAGGACGGCAGTGACGGCGACGACGGCACCAACTTCCATGGCCAGACCCGCAAGAACGACACCCATGCCTCCACCAGCGATCCCGACAGCCGGCTCTACCGCAAGGCCACCGGCCGCGAGGCCAGGCTCTGCTACATGGGCCATGCCACCATGGAGAACCGCAATGGTCTGGCGGTCGCCGGGATGGTGACGCATGCCAGCGGCACCGCCGAGCGTCGCGCCGCGGAGAAGATGCTCAAGGCCAAGGCCAAACAGGCCGGCCGGCGCATCACCGCCGGCGCGGACAAGGCCTATGACACCGCCGATCATGTCGCCAATCTGCGCGCCATCGAGGTGACGCCGCATGTGACGCAGAACAATACAATCGGCAAGACCGGCCGCAGCCGTCGCAGCGCGATCGACGAGCGAACCACCCGCCACGAGGGCTATGGTATGTCGCAGACACGGCGCCCGATGATCGAATGCATCTTCGGATGGGGCAAGCAACACGGCACGATGCGCAAGACCAAACATCGCGGCATCGGCGCTGTCGCCGCCGACTTCATGCTCAACCTAATCGCCTACAACCTGATCCCCATTCCAAAACTGCTCGCCGCATAGCCTCCACGCCGTCCAGGCGACGACGCGCGACGCCCGATCAGCTAACTACACCAGCATCGCGCCTGTCCGCTGGCAAGAAAATAGTCGGATTTTGGGTTTTTCAGCGGACTGCTAGACACGACAAAGCGATATGCTTGCGCTGGCTCGGGCGACGTTCTTGGCCCTACCAACGCTAATACCACCTTTGAGAACGCTAATGGGCCGATCGGGATGAAGTCTCTATCGGAGTTCATCTCGACCGCGCATGCGCGCAAGCAGTTCTATAGACTGCGGCAACAAGCTTCTTAAAAGCAAAACTCATAACGCAGTTAGATCGCGCTTGCCCGCTACGGCCTATTTGCGAATATGTTCAGCGATTTCAAGCCTCGTGACAGGCTTGCGAGCCAAACAACGCAGATCAGAACGGACTTCGATTGGCCGGGCTGCGAAACATGACGCAACGAGCACTGCGGCATTAACGGTAGCGACTTCGTTCCGCTGGTCACAATTGCTTACCATTTGTAACACCTCATGTCCAGAAGCGCTTTGCATGCGCGAATTTGCGCGCGGCTTTGGCTGCCGCCTTCAGGAGAGGTTCGATTTCAGTTTGTTCGCGACCGAAGGCTGCACCGGCTGAAAGCGTGCGCGCGCGCCGTTTCGTGCGCTCGCTACCGACGGCGATTTTAGGAGCCAATTTCTGACGTACGACGATGTCGTTGAGAACTCCGAGGCAATCCTGCAAGTCTTTAAGGCGATCTTTGAAGCCGGACAGATGCGCGTTCATCTTGCGCCCAGAAAACAGGCTGTAGAAAAAGTCAGTGGAATAGCGCAGCTTCTTGATCGCGATTCGCAGCTTGTGGCGCTGGTGCGGGTCAAGTTGTTCAAACTCATTCGCCTTTTTCATCGCCTTCTTGCTACGTCGTGTGAGGACATCCTTGGCAAACTGCTCAATGCGCGGATGGCCCGACGCGATCGAAGGCTGTTTAGCCCAATCACCAGCCTCAATCCATTGCAATGCATCGAGCAGGAGACAACGGTAACGGGTGGAATTGACGGCATCCTTAGCCTTTGCAAAGGCGTTGGTACGCTGGACCGCGAGTTCGGCTGAGAACTCTTTCAGAGCACGCTTCGCTGGCGCCGCCTTGCGCAACTGTTTGATCTTGGTTCCCATTACATCAAGGTCGCGCGCCGGACCGAGCTTGCCGGTCAGCCATTTGAGCTCGCCTTTAATCCGTTCTGTCTGCTTGTCGCCGAGAAATTCTGAGAACACCGAGATGGCAGCACGAAGCCGGCGTAAGCCGACGCGCATCTGATGCAAGCCTTTGGGATCCGACTCCCTTACTGCTGGCTCGTTTGCGGCCAGTTGCCGCAAGATAGACCGCCCGATGATGCGAAATGCATCGACCGTGCTTATGCCGCGCTGGAGTATAATATTTTGGCCTTGGACAGCCAGTTCGGTTTTGGCCGCAGTGAGATCGTAGCCTCGCTCGGATTTGCTTTTAAGCGCCAATTTGGCAGGCACAAGTCCCCCGATTACTCGGGCCAGCTTGAACAAGTCGGCAGGATTGCCGCCCTTGAGCTCAAGCTCGACTTCGGTGATGGGCGCCCACTTCTGCCCCGCGCGCACTTGACCCTCGTCGAGTGCCATTTCGATGCGGCTCCCGCCTTTGCGGAAAGGCACAGTCCTGCGAAGTATGCGCGTTTCGAAAATTGGCATGAGCTGTCGTTTAAGTCTCTTTGTTAGCATAGGCGCCAGCGCGGTTCCACGCGCAGCGCGAAAATCAAGCTCGTCGCTGTCAATCTTGTGGTTCCACTCGCTACGGCTGAACGGGACATCGGTCGCCGCGGTCTTAATCGTCTGAACACGTTTGTCTCCGCTTTGCCTCACGCGCAGCGAGACGCCCTTTGTTCTGAGCTCGTGCTTGTCGGTGTCGAAGTAGATCGACACGAGATATTCTTCCTTTGCCGGCATGCCATCGCGTCGACGCAGAGTGCGCGCGGTTTTAAGCTTCCTCAAATCGCTTGGAGAAACCTCAAACTTCAATTCAGTTTCGGTTCCCATCGCGCTATCTGAACCATCCGTTTTTGCCGGCAACGAAATTGCGTGGAAGAAAGCATTTTTCGATCAAAACTGAAAACGAACGGTGGCGCCGGCTGCCTTCAACCGATCGCGCGGCCCTTCGAGTTCCGATTGCTCAAAACCGTTAGAGGCGAGTATCGCGATTTTTTTGCCAGAGAGCTGCATAGCTTGCTTCGTGTTCTGAAACACCCTCTCTTGCTAACGGGCGCGGCGCGCGGATGTTCCTAGGCCGTCAAGCTAATGAGCAGAGCGTGCGCCAACGTCGATCGTAGCTTCGCCTTCTAGCGAGGTTGGACTTTCTCGCATCCCTCTACGAGATCAACCATGTGAGCGGCAGCATGAATCGTCAAAGGATGTTGAGTAAAGCCTTGATGCTGCAGACAATCAGTTACAGCGAGCATCGGTTCCCCCTGAGATCGTTCAGCACTCGATCTGGCTCTATCTCCGATTCACCCTGAGTTTTCGCGACGTCGAAGATTTGTTGGCGGAGCGCGGCATCACGGTATCCTACGAGACGATTCAGTGCTGGGTGAACCATTTCGGAGCGATGATCGCAGCGGTTGCGCAAACGCCGGGCCAAGCCTCACACAACCTGGCATCTGGACGAAAGTCTATCTGAAAATCGATGGCCGCATGGTCTACCTTTGGCGACCCGAACAGCACGACCCGCCCGATCCAGGATGCGATGGCGCCCTGCACGGCGGCGTAGGCCTGCGGTCCTGTTGCCGCCGCGGCGGTCAAACAGTGGTCGCTAACGAGCTGGGGAAAACTCGTGAAGATCGGCGCCAAAGTGGTGCGCCATGGCCGCTACGTCATCTCTCAGATGGCCGAGGTGGCGGTGTCGGAGGAATTTCCAGGAAATCTTGCGGCTGATCGCGGGACTGCGACCAAGACCGGCTCCAGCGTAGGGACTGAAGGCGTCGGATGCGTCATCACGACGGGAGGAGTGTGTCTTAATGACGAGGAAAAGAACCAAATCGGCTTCTCGGGAATGGTCCGGGCCGCGGCCACGCCCGAAGCCGTGCGGACGCCGCCTTATGGCTTCTGTGTACCCCAGCAGAATGCTAGACTAGCGTTCGTCAGCATCGGGTGGGGGTTACCTAGCAGTGATACGGTAAATCCTTTGCCAATCAAGTGAGGCCGTCTATGCCACACATCCGAACCGGCAATCAGCCCGTAACTCAGATCACGGTCATCGAGTCCGAGCCGGGGAAGCAGGCGAGGCGCTGTCATTGATGACTGAGCGAGCTCGCTTCATGGCGCGCCAGCCGGGGTTTTTCTCTATCAGCCTACATCGCAGCCTCGACGGGCGCCGCATCGTCAACTACCTCCAATGGCAGAGTCGCGATCTCTTGCAGTCGGCTCACAAATCGCCGGAATTTCGCAAGGAGTGCGTCAGTTCGATCAGGTAGCGGAAGGGATCGATCCCCATCTGTTCGAGGTTGCCCACGTCATGGATAGCGGCGATTAGACATGCCGTTTACGTGACCTGAAACCGTACGGTCGAGACAGCCCCGGCGTGGTTTGACTAATTTGAGGTTCGACGGCCATGAACGATCGCACCGTTACCGTTTTCGGCGGAACCGGGTTTCTCGGCCGCCGCGTCGTTCGGCATCTCCGTAAGCACGGGTTTTCCGCTCAGATTGCATCAAGGCATCCGGATCGAGGGCACAGGCTGTTCGGTCTTGATCCGCAAATTCAATCGGTCGAGGCCAACATTCATGACGAGCGGTCAGTCGCTGATGCACTTGCGGGCGCTTTCGGTGTGGTAAATGCAGTCAGTGTTTACGTCGAGCACGGACATGAGACGTTTCATTCCGTGCATGTCGAATCTGCCGAACGGGTAGCAGCTCAAGCACACCGAGCCGGAGTCGAGCGGCTCGCCCACGTTTCAGGAAACGACAATGCGTTCCGCATTCCTTTTGCCTCGCTCGAAGAGACCAGCCAGCTTAAGCGTGTTTCGAATCACCGAATGGACTGAATACCAATTCTCGATGTGAAAGAAATTGATGCCTTGGCCGAACACTTGCGCTTCGTGGGCAGTCTCGATTCCTAATCGCTGCTTCGCATGCACGCGTCCGAGACGTTGCTCCAGCTTCGCTAGTATGTCCTCATGCATTCAGCAACTTCCTTCGAAATCTGCCCGTCTTCGACAATCGCTTTCTGGCCCAGCGCGGCATTCAAAAAACGGCGCGTCTTAGCTCGCTGGTTTTGGTCCTGCCTTCATGGCAACGATCATGATGAGGATCGCGAAGGCTGAAAAGGCCACGCCGGCGAGAAACGTTGCCGTCGGGCCGAAGGTTTGCCACAGCCAGCCAGCAAGGACGCTCGCGATCAGCAGCCCGCCGGCGGTTACCAGATTAAACAGGCCGAAGGCCGTGCCTCGCAAGTCTTCAGGAGCGGTATCAGCCACGAGTGCCGACAACAGCCCCTGCGACAATCCCAAATAAAGACCCCAGAGGCCAACGCCTGCGAACACGCCCCCGAGCCCGGGAATAAAGGCCAGCGTTAGATCGGCGACGACCAGCGCCACCAGCCCGCAAAGAAGCAGCTTCATCCGTCCCATCTTGTCCGAGAGAATTCCGGCCGGCGTCGCCATCAAAGCGTAGATCAGGTTCATCCATACGAACACCAGCGGGATCAGCGCTAACCCAAGTCCTTCGGCCTGCGCCTTCAGCACGAGAAAGGCTTGGCTGAAGCGCGCCAAAGTGAACGCCAAACCAATTGCAACGACCATCCAAAAGGCCGGGGAAAGGCGCTTGAGTTCGTCCCGGCGGATCGGCCAGCCGCGGGTTGCAGTTCGCTTGACACCATCAGGCTCTTGCACTCCCACCACGACCAGAAGCACAGCAAGAGCCGCCGGCACCACCGCCCACCAGAACACGGCGCGGAAGTCGTTGGCATAGAGCGCCATCAGGGCCATCGCCAGCAACGGACCCACAAGACCTCCGACAGTATCCAACGCCTGACGGATGCCGTAGGCGGCGCCACGGATCTCGATCGGCGTAATGTCGGCCACGAGCGCATCGCGGGGAGCGTCCCGGATGCCCTTGCCGATACGATCGACGAAGCGCGCAGCCAGAACTTCCCATGCCGTTCCCGCGAGCGGGAACACCGGCTTGGTGACGGCAGCCAGTCCGTAGCCGATGCCGACCAGGAGCTTGCGTTTGCCAATTCGGTCGGAAAGGACACCGGAAAAAACCTTGGCAACGGCTGCCGTCGCCTCGGCAGCACCCTCGATCAACCCGACGGTCACCGCGCTGGCACCCATCACCGTCACGAGGAAAACCGGCAGCAAGCTATGAATGAGCTCGGAGGAGACGTCCATTAACAAGGAGACGAAGCCGAGCGCCCAAACGCTCGTCGGCACGTCGCGCCACGTTACAGCCAGAACCCGGCGGATTTCGAAATTCATGAGGAAAACTAGCAGGCTTCCGGATAGCAAACTTGCGCCAAATCAAGCATCGGCTGAATGTCCAATCTTCCTGCGGATTACCGCCCGATAGGGTTCAGAGGTCTTGCCCAACAAAGGCCGATTGTAGACTTATTTCGAATTGATTGTCTATTGTTTGGTGTGACGGAGTGGCCGCGAGGAGAATTGTAAGGCGATTCCGATCGCGGCGGCGGCGCGCTATGGCTCGGTGGCAAGCGTAAGCGCGAGTGCGGCGAGCAAGGGGAAGTTATCGTGAGCGGTCTAAATCCCAACCCCGCAAAACTGGTCACCCACCAATTAGGAGAAAGCCAGCCTTAAGAATTTTGCTCAGGAAGTGCGGTGTTGATGATGGCCGGGGTTCAAATCCCCCGGCCACTATCCTCATATTACTTGAGGGCGGAAAACCAAGTGTCTATGTCTTTGCGTGCTTGATCCTTCGCAAAACCATATCTCTGTTGCAGCCGACCTTCTAGCTGGTCGCGCTTCCCGTTGATTGCGGTGAGATCATCGTCAGTGAGCTTGCCCCACTTTTCCTTCACCTTGCCTTGGAACTCTTTCCAATTTCCTTCCACTCGATTCCAGTCCATCATGGATCTCCCAGATTTGAGATGAAATTATGCCACTTACGAAAGGTCTGCCGGTTATTATCGCGGAGACCACATATGTTTTTTTCGATTAGTTGTATTTAAACTCAGTCATTGCCTTTAGCTGATCCTTGGTGGCGTCGATAACTGCGTGATCCGGGTACCACTGCTCAGTCGCGGTGCGGACGGGGCGCACGTTTGTTGTGGCAGCGCCGGTCGTTGTCCTCGCGTTGTTATCAACATTTGTTGCTGGTGCAGTGGTTGTGGGAGCGTTCGCCGCCGTTGTTGATGGAACGGCTTCATTGACGAATTTGAGCTTGTCAAAGTTTACTGCAACCTTACGTTCTCCCATTCCAAGAAAACCACCAACTCCAAGAATTGCAGCCTGAATCTTTCCGTTCTGATCGGTCAACAATTCCTCGATATCACCCAGCTTCTCATTATTTTGATTATAGACGTCAAGGCCAATCATCTTATAAACCCGCCACTGACCTTTGTAAGCCTGATCCAAGGCGATCGCGTTATTGTCTGCCCTAACAGCCGGCACCGGGGTCTGCGCCAAAGCCGTTCCAGCCATCATAGCGGTCGCGATAACTCCAACGACAAAATATTCCTTAATCATGAGATCGCTCCATTTAGTTGCCTAATCAGAATTCTGAAAAGGGCCAGCTTCAGGCTCGCAAGGGTACATTCCCTCAATCGAGACGGTAGGATCGGGATAAACTGTAAGCTGCTCACCTCCCTACTCGCCCCAGCTGAAATGGTTCCTAGACGAAAGACATAAATATTCTCAAGATCGCCATCGATGCGTCGTCGCCCGTGTATCAATCCCAACGCGAGGCGACGTAACCGGAATTTGACCTGTTTCAAGCTGGCGCTCTGTCGATGATCTGGTCAAGGCGATGGGAATGAGCGGCGTCTCCAAAAGTCAAGTGTCGCGTCTGTGCGAAGAAATCGATGAGCGCGTCAACGCCTTCCTGGAGCGGCCGATCGAAGGCGACTGGCCGTATCTGTGGATCGACGCCAAGTATGTGAAGGTTCGCCAGAACGGCCGCATCGTCCCGGTGGCGGCAATCATTGCAGTCGGCGTCAACAATGACGGGCGGCGCGAGATTCTCGGCATGGACATCGGGCCCTCCGAGGCCGAGACGTTCTGGACCGCGTTCGTGCGCAAGCTCGCCCGCCGCGGATTGCGCGGCGTAAAGCTGGTGATCTCCGACGCCCATGAGGGCATCAAGGCCACGGTCTCGAAGGTGCTGACCGCCAGTTGGCAGCGTTGTCGCGTCCACTTCATGCGCAATGCGCTGGCCCATGCCGGCAAGAGCGGGCGGCGCGTGGTATCCGCCTTCATCGCCACCGCCTTTGCCCAGGACGACGCCGAAGCCGCCCGAGTGCAATGGCGCAAGGTCGCCGATCAATTGCAGCCGACAATCCCGAAGCTGGTCAGGCTGATGCACGAGGCCGAGCCCGACGTGCTGGCCTTCATGAGCTTTCCGGCGACGCATCGCGCCAAGCTGCACTCGACCAATCCGATCGAGCGTCTTAATGGCGAGATCAAGCGCCGCACCGAGGTCGTCGGCATCTTCCCCAATGAGGCCGCCATCCGACGTCTCGTCGGCGCCATCCTGCTCGAACAAAACGACGAATGGGCCGTCCAGCGTGCCGCTACATGACGCTGGAAACTATCGCGCCCATCAGCGATAACCCAATCGTTGGGCTGCCCGCAGTGGCAACCTGACCGGCCCGGCCAAGCCGGCAGTCGTGATGGCCATTAAGAAGCTACACCACGCGTTGGGACACGATCACTGCCGAAGCTGAAGGTCCTGTTCACGACCGGGTTCAGTCGCAACGCGGTCATTCACAACGGCGTGCTGGATCAGGACGTGAGTTTCATATCCAAGCCTTTCACCATCGAGCAGATCGCCTCCAAGGCGCGAGCTGTTCTTGACGGTGCTTAAAGCATTGGCGGCTTGGCCCCGTCGCCTGGATCCATTGCCGCCTGCTTAACTTGTAGCTGCACTGCCGGATGCCCATCGCCCAAGGCATCCGATGGAATAACGGCCTCAGCGTATATCCCTCGCTGAGGTCGTTTCTTTTGGACGATGGCGTCGCGATCAGGCCTAAGTCTCGATGATAACCTTTAGGGCTTTGGTCTTGGCAGCGTTGCCGAAAGTCTCGTATGCGTCGAGAATATTATCGAGCTTGAAACGATGCGTGATGAGACGCTTGGGATCAATCTTGTGAGCGCCAACAGTTTTGAATAGCATCGGTATAGTGACTGTGTCGACCAGCCGTGTCGTGATCGAGATATTGCGGTCCCACAAATCCTCGAGATGGAGATCGACCTTCTTTCCATGCACCCCGATATTGGCGACAGTGCCTCCTGGCGCGACCAGTTTTTGGCAAAGTTCGAAGGTGACCGGAATGCCGACCGCCTCTATGGCGGTATCGACGCCGCGCTTGCCGGTCATCGTCATGACCGCCTCCAATGCCTTCCCATCGGTGCTGTTGATGGTTGCCGTAGCGCCGAAGCGCCTGGCTACTTCAAGGCGGTTGTCGTCAAGATCAATCATAATGATCTCGGCCGGCGAATAGAATTGGGCGGTGAGGAGTGCTGCGAGCCCAATCGGGCCCGCACCGACGATCGCCACGGTATTTCCCGGCGCAACCTTGCCGTTGAGCACGCCGCACTCAAAGCCAGTGGGCAGGATGTCGCTCAGCATCACCAGTGCCTCTTCATCCGCGCTGGCGGGAATCGGATAGAGGCTTGTATCGGCGTAGGGAATGCGGACGAACTCGGCTTGCGTGCCGTCGATGGTGTTGCCGAGGATCCAGCCGCCGGTCGTGCAGTGGGAGTACATCTGCCTGCGGCAATATTCGCACTTACCACAGGCACTGACGCAGGAGATCAGAACGCGATCGCCCACTTTGAATGCTGCCACCGCCGCCCCCACCTGCTCAACGATGCCAACTCCCTCATGGCCGAGAATGCGGCCAGGCTGGCAAGTCGGGACGTCGCCCTTGAGAATATGCAGGTCAGTGCCGCAAATCGTCGTTTTGGTAACCCTGACGATTGCGTCGGTGGACGCGGTGATTTCCGGTTTGGGCCGTTCTTCGAGAGCCTTTTTTCCCGGCCCCAGATAAACGAACGCTTTCATCGTCCCTGTTGTTGGAGTGCGCGTAGCTAGTTTTGGCGGCGTAATGATATTCATGGCCGGGGACCTTTCAGATTGACGGACTCGACCATAGCTACTGGCCGATCTGGCGCAGCAACCCCCGGCCGCCCTCGGCGGAAAATTTCAGAAACTACTGCTAGGGAATCCGAGACCCATTGCAGCTTGTGCATGGCATCCTTCAGCTTTGCAGACAGCGTTTGGACGCCGCCATTGTTTTCCAATGCTTTAGCGTTTTAATAGTTCCATTGCCGGCTCGACCAAGTCTAACGACCGCCGATGTCCGAGAAGGGTCATTCGCGTCGTTTTGAACGTTGCCCGATGACTTCTGGTTTTCCTCCCGAAACGGACATCGTCAGACCGGCCCGGTTGGTCCGTTTAGTGCCAACAACGGAAGTAACCAAATCTCGGGCCGGTCGCACACTCTGGACAACATGAGAGGCCGACATAAGACGAAGCGGCACGAGCGGAATCGTGTAAGTCGAAATACTGCTTTTGATCCAATATCGGTATTTATTTCTCAATTGTTTGTATAGGCCAGATTTGGTTTTGGGATTGAGTGCAGGCTAGACTAGCATAACCGGGAGCCCTCCCGGCTCTGCCGGAGAGGCAGTATAAGTTTGACATTTGCGGCGGTCGCCCATCACCGAACCTCTGATCGTGAGCCACCATGCACACGAAAGGAAGTTTGACGATTGGCAATCGCGAGACCTTAACCCCATCAAATGGCGATGCGATTATCAAGAGGCATCTGTCCTCCGAAGTGGCGCGGAAAAAATTGTAAGTAAGGTCGGGTGGCGCGGGCGGGAGTATTTCGTGCGCCGACCAAATAGATAGAGCTTCGGATCCAGCGTGGCCGCTTCGGCGGCCCAATTCCTAAAGCCCCCGGCTTTGCCGGGGATACTTACTTGGAAATGGTCTCGACACCATCCAGATAGATGGACAATGCACCCACCCACTTGCGCGACGCATCGGAATCGGCGCTCTCGGCTGCCTGTTCAATTGATCTGCCGATGTCGGTAATGGTCTGGAATCCAAACATGCCCCCGGAGCCCATCATCTGGTGTCCCAGAATCGTCACGGTCTCGAAGTCAACGCGATCCAGGGCGTCCAGCATCACGATGACATGCTGCTTGCAGTTCCGCAGATACGCAGGGATCCGGATTGCGGATTTAGATTTAGCACTCAAACGGATCAGGTCCATCCAGTTGCTTTCGTCTTTCGACGACGAAGGTGCGACCAGGGAGTGCTCCCTGATCGCCTGCAGCAGCACTTCTTGTTTGATGGGCTTCGTCAAAAAAGCCGTGCATCCCGCCGCCAAACACATTTCCCGATCGCCCTTCAGGGCAGAGGCCGTCAGTGCAACGATCGGCGTGGGCGGCCGATGGTTCGCCTGCTCCCACGCCTGAATCGTCCGCGTCGCGGTCAAGCCATCCATCACCGGCATTTGCCGGTCCATCAGGATTAGATCGTAGCGTCCGAGTTCAAACATTTTGCAGGCGATGGCACCGGTCTCGGCGATCTCGACATGGTACGGCGTGTCCTCCAGATAGGCCAACGTGATTATGCAGTTGTCGGGAGAGTCCTCCGCCAGGAGAATTCGCAGCGCCGGCAGCGGCTGTTCGGGATCCGCTCCAACCGGAACGGCCGCCGGTCGATTGACCGTAGCGGAGATCTCGAAGGGTACCGCGAAAGCAAACACGCTGCCTTTCCCGACTTCGCTTTCGACCCAGATGTCCTGCTCCGGCGAGAGAGCGGTCTTCGCCAGCAGGTCCGAGATTCCCATGATCGCATTCATCGGCGTTCGGATCTCATGGCTCATGCTCGCCAGAAAATCCGATTTGGTCCGGCTCGCGCTCTCGGCGGCGGCCTTGGCCTGCTGCAATTCCGCCTCCACCCGCTTGCGTTCGGTGACGTCGCGCGCCGCGGCGAAGACGCCCTGCAGGGTGCGGTTCCGATCGTAAAACGTGGTTGCATTGTAGGACACCACCGTCTGCTTGCCGTCACGGGCGCGCGCCGTCAGCTCGTATTCGGTGACCGACTTTTCGCTCAGCACCCGATTGATCGCCGCCTCGGCGCGCTCCGGATCGGTGAAATACCCCTTGAACGGCGCGCCGATCAGCTCGTCGCGCGTGCAGCCGGTAAGCGCCTCCATCTGCTTGTTGACGTCGGTGATGATGCCGGACGGATCGGTGGTCATCAGTGCGTCGATATTGGATTCGATCAGCGAGCGTGTGTAGAATTGCTGGTCGCGCAGGCGTTGATCGGACTTCTTTTGCTCTTCCTCGACCAGTTTGCGCGCGGTGTTGTCGGTGCCGATTAGCAGATACCCAATGATGGTCGCTTGCGCGTCGCGAAGTGCGGTGACCGACACCACGGCCGGGAATCGGCTTCCATCCTTGCGGATATAGGTCAATTCGTAGATGTCCTCGATCCCGCGCGAGGCCTTGAACACCAGGGCCTCGAAGCCCGGCGTGATCGGGGTTGCGAGCTCGACGCTCAGCGCCTTGGCGCGCGCGATCAGTTCCTGCGGATCGGAAATGTCAGCCGGCGTAATCTTGTTCATCACGTCGGCTGCCGCATAACCGAGCATCCGCTCGGCGCCGACATTGAAGATCTGAATGACGCCCTTGGCGTCGGTGGCGATGCTGGAGAAGTTGGCGCTGTTGAAAATAGCGCTCTGCAGGGCTCCCGCCTTGAGTTCGGTGCCGATCAAGAGGTAACCAATGATGACGTCCTGCGCGTCGCGCAGTGCTGTAATGGAAACCACCGCCGGGAATCGGCTGCCATCCTTGCGGATGTAGGTCAGCTCGTAGATATCATCGATCCCGCGCGAGACCTTGAACACCAGGGCCTCGAAGCCCGGCATGATCGGGGTTCCGAGTTCGACGCTCAGCGCCTTGGCGCGGGCGATCAGTTCCTGCGGATCGGAAATGTCGGCCGGCGTGATCTTGTTCATGACCTCGGCGGCGGCATAGCCGAGCATCCGCTCGGCGCCGACGTTGAATATCTGAATGACGCCCTTGGCGTCGGTGGCGATGCTGGAGAAGTTGGCGCTATTGAAGATTGCGCTCTGCAGGGTTCCCGCCTGGAGCAGCGCTTCTTCCGCAAGTTTGCGCGCGATGTTGTCGGTGCCAATGAGCAGATAGCCGATGATAACGTCCTGCGCGTCGCGCAGCGCCGTGACCGACACCACGGCCGGGAATCGGCTTCCATCCTTGCGGATATAGGTCAATTCGTAGATGTCCTCGATCCCGCGCGAGGCCTTGAACACCAGGGGCCTCGAAGCCCGGCGTGATCGGGGTTGCGAGCTCGACGCTGAGCGCCTTGGCGCGGGCGATCAGTTCCTGCGGATCAGAAATGTCGGCCGGCGTAATCTTGTTCATCACGTCGGCGGCGGCATAGCCGAGCATCCGCTCGGCGCCGACGTTGAAGATCTGGATGACGCCCTTGGCGTCGGTGGCGATGCTGGAGAAGTTCGCACTGTTGAAGATCGCGCTCTGCAGCGCGCCAATCCGCGCCGTCTCGTCTTTTCTATTGAACACGGTATCCCCCCAGCGACTCCCGCACTTAGCTGATCGATTGCGCGAGAGCCGCGGATATCGAAGCTCTTCTTCCCGGGGATCACGCCGCTCCGAGCGCTATCCGAGCCAATGCATATTCGCGCCAGGGCGAAAAGTTCCGTCGGTTCTGTAATCTTTTAAGAAAAGTTTTTTTTCGGAAACGCTTGACCCTCCGTGCCAATGATCATGAGACATCTGAGTCCGAAGAGTTTAGCCTCGGGGCGTAGGACAGAGATCACATGGTTATGCCAAGCAAAGACACGAAGTTGGGTGGTGCAGCAGGGTTTGGCGCGGCGGAAGGCCGGAGGCCGACCGCCGTGCCAAACCCTGCGGCGGCAACTCCTGAACTGTTGGATCGGGCGCGCCGTCGAACGTTCACCGGGCAGTACAAGCTGCAGGTTCTGGCGGAGATCGATCGCGCTCCCGCTGGCGGCACCGGCACAATCCTGCGCCGGGAAGGTCTGTACTCGTCAACTTTGAGCGAATGGCGCCGGCTGCGCGACGCTGGCGCGCTCGGTGCAAAGACGTCGATCAAACGAGGACCCAAACCCGCGCTGCGCAATCCGATGGCAGCGGAACTAGCGCAGGCCAAACGGGAGAATGCGCGGCTCTTGCGCAGGCTGGAGCACGCCGAGACGATCATCTCGATCCAAAAAAATAGTGGCAGCCTTGTTGGGCCTCCCGCTGGCGACAGCCGACGACGACGCATCACGATTGATGCCGTCATCGCGCTGGCGCCAACACCTGGTCTCACCGCCAGTGCGTGCGCTGCGCTGAACGTGTCGCGCGCCAGTGTTTATCGTCAGCGCACGCGTTTGGCGGGGCCGCTGAACAAGAGTGATCAAAATGACGCTCGAGGTCTTGCCGAACTGGTACGGGTCGGTTGGTATCGAGAAGTAAAAGTTAAAAGCGAGGAAAGTCAAAGGTCCGCGCGATACTCGTCGCGCGATCCTGACTCGTATGCATGCGCCGGGACATTGAGAACCAAGTCCGCAGTCTGATCAAGGAATATGGATTGCTATTCCCTCGCGCCATCGGCCAACAGTTCCGCAATCAGGTCAGCGAGATACTCGGCAAAGATCACCAGCTTCTCAGCGTGACCGCGCCGCTCCTGTCGATTTATGAGCATATCTGTCACCAGCAGAGCAAGTTTGACGACGAGGTCCGCCGATTGGCGATGTCGGACGAGACGACGCGGCACCTGATGACAGTTCCAGGCGTCGGAGTGGTGACGGCCCTCACGTTCCGCCATACGATCGACGATCCGTCCCGCTTCCGATCGGCCTCTACGGTCGGCGCCTATCTCGGCCTTACGCCTCGGCGCAACCAATCTGGAGAAACCGACACTAGCGGCAAGATATCGCGATGGGGCGACCGTCTTCTCCGATCCTACTTGTTCGAGGCGGCGACCGTTCTGCTCTATCGGACCAAAAAATGGTCCTCCCTCAAAGTCTGGGGAATGAAGCTCGCAAAGCGAATAGGTGTGAAGAAGGCAAAGACCGCCGTTGCCCGAAAGATTGTCGTCATCCTTCACTGCATTTGGGTCGATGGCACCTCGTTCGACTGGGGCCATGCCACACCGGCCTGAACGCATACTGAAGCTTTCCGGTCCGGTCCGCCGGGCTGGCGATGTCCCGCTGGGACGGTGGTCGCGGTGACCTCGGTCAATCGGCTGGTGGCAGCTCGTCCGCACTCCGCTGCACACGTTGAGGCACCCGCCCCGGACATCATCATGAGGCGCTTGGCGACCTCGGAAAGAACCATGACCCTGGCGATGGCATCAAAGCTACCGTGGTAAAATTTCTCCTACGGCAAAAGAAGATCCAACACCTACCGCTGTAGTAACGCCGGCCATTCTTGCCCCGTCTACACGGCCCCATCCAGATTCGACGGGGCGAGCGCTACGGCTTTGCTGAGGGCGGATGAAAGGGTGCTTGACAACAGATCG
Organism: Tardiphaga sp. vice154; assembly: GCF_007018645.1. Lineage (NCBI taxonomy): Bacteria > Pseudomonadati > Pseudomonadota > Alphaproteobacteria > Hyphomicrobiales > Nitrobacteraceae > Tardiphaga > Tardiphaga sp. vice154. The sequence continues at coordinate 1,025,686 of NZ_CP041399.1, read as the reverse complement.
CAATTAAAGGGCCGATTGACACTCTGACGTTGTTTCAGCAACGCAGGTGGGCCAGAGTATATGCCGTCTGTGCGTCGGGCTTAATTAAATACCATGTCGTTTCGGCAACTCTTGGTGGTCGTTCGAATGATACGGCTTCGTCTCTCGCGGCTGTCGGATTTGGAATAACCATTTTGGATAGAATATTTTCACAAAAAGCGCTCTCAATGCTTTGCTGCGTAAATCTCCAGTTTGTGGGTTTTGCCGTCGAGGGCGACACGGAGCGGTAGTTGGTCAAGCGGACCGATTGTGCCGTCGAGGATGACATTCGGAACACTGTGATCACCGATAAATCGCGTGGAAAAGCGGATTTCGTAGCGCGTCGATCCCACTATTACGATGACTTCAAATCCGGGCCATGCGGCTGGAATGCGGGGCTCGATGACAAGAAACTCACCGTCGCGCCGAATGCCCAGAATGCCGTCGATTCCGGCACGATACATCCACGCGGCAGAACCGGTGTACCAGGTCCAACCCCCGCGTCCCACATGCGGCGCTACTGAATAGACATCGGCAGCGACAACGTAAGGTTCGACCTTGTAGCGTTCGACGTCTTCGGAGGTCTTGGCATGGTTGATCGGATTAAGCAGTGCAAAGAGATCATGTGCTTTGTCGCCCGCGCCCAGTTCCGCAAACGCGAAGATCGCCCACATCGCGGCGTGACTGTACTGGCCGCCGTTTTCGCGTAGGCCGGGAGGGTAACCCTTGATGTAGCCGGGGTCGTGCGATGTGGTATCGAAAGGGGGCGAGAACAGGACAGCTAGACCGTCCTCGTGGCGAATAAGGTGCCCCTCCAGAGATGCCATCGCTTCCGCGGCACGCGCGGGCTCGGCAGCCCGTGACAACACCGCCCACGACTGTGCTATTGAATCGATTTGGCACTCGTCATTATTCCTGGAGCCAAGCCACGTGCCATCATCGTAGGTCGCGCGGCGATACCATTCGCCGTCCCAAGCGTCCTGCTCGATCGCATTCCGCACCAATGCCGCGTGAGCGCGCCAGCGTCTGGCGCGGTCGGCGTCGCGGCTTTCCGCGAGCGGCGCCAACATTTCGATGGTGCGCAGCAGGAGCCAGCCTAGCCAAACGCTTTCGCCTTGACCGCCTTCGCCGACCCGGTTCATACCGTCGTTCCAGTCGCCGGTGCCCATCAGCGGTAAGCCGTGCTTGCCCGTGAGTTCAACGCACTGATCTAGGCCTCGAGCACAGTGCTCGAACAGAGACGCCTTTTCATCCGCAATCATCGGCTGGAAAAACGCGTCGTGTTCACCAAGTTGGAGCTGCGGCCCTTCAAGAAACGGAATTGTTTCATCCAAAACTGCAGAGTCGCCCGACGAAACAACGTAGGTCGCAGTCGCAAACGCGAGCCAGACTCGATCATCCGAGATCCGTGTTCGCACCCCCTGCCCGGAATGCGGCAACCACCAGTGCTGCACGTCGCCTTCTGAGAACTGGCGCGCAGCGGCGCGCAAAAGGTGGCGCCGTGTCTCATCCGGGCTGGCGAAGGTCAGTGCCATACTATCCTGAAGCTGATCGCGGAAACCGAAGGCGCCACTTGCCTGGTAAAAGGCCGAGCGTGCCCAGATACGGCATGCAAGCGTTTGATAGAGCAGCCAGCCGTTCAACATGATATCCATCGTTCGATCCGGCGTCTTGACCTGGACCGCGCCAAGCAACGTCTTCCATTGATCGGTCACCTCTTTGAGTACGGCGTCGAGATCGGCCTCGCGATAGCGGGTGATCAGCGCATGGGCCGCGTCAAGCGTGGTACATTGCCCGAGGAAGGATACCACTTCGATGGTCTCGCCTGCGGCAAGCTCAACGACGCATTGCAAGGCAGCGCAGGGATCGAGTCCGGCACCTGTTGTTTTGGAGAGAGGGACCCTCCCTATCAGCGCCGCGGGCGACTCAGGCCCGCCATTGCGACCAAGAAATTCGGTGCGGTCGGCGGTCCAAGATGTCTGCCGGCCCCTAAGATCGGCAAAAGCGGTGCGGCCGGGGAAGGCCATACCCCAGGGATTGCGGGCCAGCATCGCGCCGGTGGCCCCATCCATTTCTGTTGTGATAAACGGACCCGACGCTCCGCGGGAAGTGCCTAGCACCCATTCCGCGTAAGAGGTGATCGACAGCCTGCGCGGCCGGCCGGAGAGGTTTCGTAGCGTGAGGCAGGAAATCTTGATCGGATCGGCAACCGGAACGTATTGCAGCAATTCCAGCGCAATACCGTTCGCCTCATGCTCGAAGCGGCTGTAGCCAAAGCCGTGGCGCGCAATGTAGGTCCCCCCGTCGCGGATCGGCAGCGCGGTTGGGCTCCAGAGATCAAAGGTCTCTTCGTCACGAATGTAAATCGCTTCGCCCGACGGGTCTCCGACCGGATCGTTCGACCATGGCGTGAGCTGGTTTTCACGACTGTTTTCAGCCCAGATGTAGCCGCTCCCCTCGACCGAGCACTGGAAGCCGAAGGTGGGATTTGCGATCACGTTGATCCAGGGTGCCGGCGTCGTCCGGCCTGCATCAAGGATGGTTACATACTCGCGACCGTCTTTATCAAAACCCCCGAGGCCATTGAAGAACTCAAGGTCGGGCGGCGTCGACGCGGACGCGGGCTCCGGCAATGACACGCCAGGTTTCGGGTGACGGATTGGCGACAAGCCGACTGAATGCGGCAGGCGCGCGAGCTGACTGGCGACGGGCCCGCGGCGCGCCACCAGCACGACGCGGGCGATCGATTGAAGCAAGGACCTTGCATCGACGCTCATCAAGTCGGCGCGAAGTGTATAAACCGATCCCTTCGCAAGTCCATCACTTAAAGGCGGCTGCGATTGACTGCTCCGCACCGCAGTCTCAATAGCGATCTGAAGATCCTGGATATAGGAAGAAGCACGCTCATTAACGATGACAAGATCGACGCCGAGACCTTTTAAGCGCCAATATTCGTGAGCGCGGAGTAGCTGTCGCACTTGGGCGATGTCCTCTGTATCGTCAATGCGCAGAAGCACGATCGGCAGGTCGCCCGAAATACTAAGCGGCCATAGGCCCGACTGTGCCGCCGCTCCGCGAATGATCGCTTCTGATTGTGCGCGAAAGCGCGGGTCGGCGTAAAGGATGGGCGCAGCCAAACGTTGAAAATCCGCGGCCTCCTCAGCCTCGACGCCGAGATGACGGAGCTGAACCTGAGCTTGCGTCCACGCGAGAGTCTTCACCCGATCGAATGCGCTGCTATCATGATGTTTGTCGATTAGATCCAGAAGCTCGGCTCGCGTTGCAGCGACAAGGGTCCAAAAGGCGACCCGGGCGACCTTGCGAGGCGGGATACGAATTTTCAATCTGAGCGAAAAAATCGGATCCAGAACGGTCCCGACCGTGTTCGAAAGAGGTTGGTGGTGCTCGATTGCCGCAGCCGATTCGACGGTACGACATCGACCGACAAACCGGGCCCGATCAGATTCATATTGCAAATCGCCGACGATTTCGCCTTCCACCACCGCGAAATGCGCGGCCCAGATTCGAGGCTCGTCAGGTGCGCGTGGACGGCGCGTCGCAATGAGCGCACCACATTCGGCCAGATATTCGGTCTGAACAAACATCTTTGCAAAAGCCGGATGCGCGTTATCGGTTGCTGGCGCAGTCAGAACCAACTCTGCATAGGATGTGATCTCAATCTCACGCGGGCGCCGTCGGCTATTGTTCAAGGATATGCGGCGGACTTCACAGTCGTCCTCGCCGGAAACCATAATGTCCATGGTCGTTGTCAGCGTGCCGTCACGCCGGACGAATTGCGCATGATCTTCGCCGAAGAACACCTCGTTCTCATTCGTATCGCTACGTATCGGCTGAGCCGCGGGCCAGACGGTTTCGGTCTGCATATCGCGCAGAAAAATAAAAGAGCCTTGGTCATCGCGAGTTGTATCCTCGCGCCATCGAGTGACGGCCAACTCGCGCCATCGGCTATAACCTCCCCCCGTCGCGGTCAACATCACCGCGTAGCGCCCGTTCGAAAGCAAATGAGTAACCGGCGGACCCGCGAGCGAATCCTGCGTCAGCCGGCGTACGCCCGAGGCATCGACCGTGGCTTCGACTGCGGAAGCCTTCACCTCTTCGGCCCGCGGATGGGCAATGGCGACGTCGCGCGGCGTTCTTTCCTGTAGCAGAAGCTCACACGACTGAATGATGGGTTCTCGATGGAAGCGGGCGCGCATCTGGCCGTCTTGCAGGGTGTTGGCGATGGCGACGATGGTCATGCCCTGATGATGGGCCATGAAACTGCGAATGATTGCCATATCCTCGTCGTCAGGCAGCCGCGAGCGGGTAAAATCCACCGCCTCGTAGAAGCCATAGCGGCCGCGCAGACCGATCGCTACAAGACTCTCGAAATTTAACTGCGCGCCGTGCGGGTCCACCATGGTCGCAAGGCCCGTTGCATAAGGCGCGATCACGACATTTTCCGAAAGACCGCGCTTCAAGCCGAGACCGGGAACGCCGAAGTTGGAATACTGGTAGGTGAATTCAATGTCGCGGGCATTGTAAGCGGATTCCGAGATGCCCCAGGGAATGCCGAGTGACCGCCCGTAAGACCCCTGCCTTGCAACCACCCTGCGATTAGTCTGCTCAAGCAGGCTGCCCGCGGGTGCCCGCATCACCAAAGACGGCATCAGATATTCGAACATCGACCCTGACCACGAAATCAGCGCCGAACCACCGTCAAGTGGCGTCGCGGTCCGTCCAAGACGGAACCAGTGTTTCGTAGGAACGTCTCCTTTTGCTATCGCAAACAGACTGGCCAGGCGAGCTTCCGAGGCCAGCAGATCATAGCAATTTGTGTCGAGGCGCATGTCAGCGACGGAATAGCCGATCGATAGAAGTTTACGCTCGGGATCGACCAGGAACTTGAAATCCATCGCAAGCGCCAGGTCACGCGCGATATCGGCCAAAGCAAGCAGGCGGTCCTTGAGGACGCGCGGCGTACTGGCAATCTCCTTGTCTCGGACATGTTCGGCCAGCGACGTTTCTAGCGCCTCGGTCCAGAAAACCAGATCTTGAGAGGGGTCATCCGCGAATTCTGCAATAATGCTGCGAGCCGCTTTCGCGGCACGTTCGGCAAGCCGATCCAATGCAGGGGATAATGCCTCAAACGTCTGTTCTTTCTCTAACTGGGCGGCGATTTCTGCGAGGACGCTTGCGAGCAGTACGCCAGCGTCGCCGCTCTGAGCGCGAAATCTATCGAGCGCCTCACGCGCCAGCCGAAGATTGTCCATCATACCGCGCCGTGCATCCGACGCGACTAAAGCGTCCGTCCACTCTTCGCACGCATTGGCGACAACAATGAGATGACCCGCGAGATTTCCGCTATCGACGGACGAGACATAGGCTGGATTGAGAGTTTGCAGGTCCAACGTCCCGTACCAGTTGAAGAAGTGTCCTTTAAAGCGCGGAAGCTTTTGCATGGTGTTGAGCGTCTTTTCAAGCCGCTCAACGGTCTGCGTCGTTCCGGCCCAACCAAAGTCGCGCGCAGCAATGGCAGAGAGCAAATAGAGGCCCATATTGGTGGGCGAGGTCCGATGTGCGATGACGGGTTTCGGATCTTCCTGGAAATTATCTGGCGGCAGCATGTTGTCCGAGATCGTTACAAAGGTCTCGAAGAAGCGCCATGTACGACGCGCGGTGAGGCGAAGCTCCCGCGCGTCCAGATCAGATACGGCGAGTTGCCGTGTCACGGAGGGCGATCCACTGGCCCACAACGCAAGTCCCGGCGCCGCCATCCATAGCAGCGCAAAGGGCAGCACGAGAGGCCAGGACGAGGGTGCGAAAGCCACGGTGGCGACAGCCAGGACGATCGCCAGCAACGTGCCACCCGCCATCTCGCTATAAAAGCCGCCAAGAGCGAGCCTTGGATTTCGCATCGACTGAGCGGCTGTGGTCCATTCCAGTAGGTGGCGTCGGGTCAGCAATACTCGCACCAGCGTTCGCGCGATGGCATCGCCCATGCACGAGGCTTGATCTGCAAGAAAAGCAACTGACAAGAAGACTTGTGTCGCCGCAGTGCGGAAATCACCAGTGATTCGGTCGATGTGGCTCCGAAAAAGGATGCCGGCGCGACGCGGCAGCAGGGTGAGCAAGGCGGGGAGGAACGCCGGGATTGCTATCGTAGCGAGGACCATAAGGGCCGCAGGTATGGCTGAACGCAACGGTAGCAACCAGCATGTGAACAAAGCGATCAACGTCAGCGGTCCAAGCAGCGACCGCCTCAAATTGTCCAACATTTTCCATCTGCCGACCGGCGGAACCAACCAGCGTCCTGAATGATGCCCGAATATCCAGGGAAGGAGCTGCCAGTCGCCTCGAGTCCAGCGGTGCTGCCGTTTGGCAGCGACATCGTAGCGCGATGGGAATTCTTCGACAACTTCGACGTCGGAGGCAAGGCCGGCGCGGGCGAAAACGCCCTCAAACAGATCGTGGCTGAGCAGGGCATTTTCTGGAATGCGGCCGGAGAGAGCGGCTTCGAACGCATCAACGTCGTAGATGCCTTTGCCGGTATAGGAGCCTTCGCCAAAGAGATCCTGGTATACGTCGGAGACCGCGGCCGCATAGGGATCGATGCCGCCAGGGCCGGAGAAGATCTTTTGGTAAAGCGAGCCCTCGCGACCCACCGGCAGCGATGGCATAACGCGGGGCTGGAGAATCGCATAGCCGTGAACGATACGCTGCTCGGTTGCATTGAATTTCGGGCGGTTCAGAGGATGGGCCATTTTGCCGATCAGCCGCACTGCGGCATCTCGCGGCAATCTCGTATCGGCATCAAGAGTAATGACGTAGCGAACGTCGGGGGGCACCTGCGGCGCGCTGCCTTCGACGGACATAAATGTCGTATCGACGGCCCCGCGGAGCAGCCGGTTGAGTTCATGCAGCTTGCCCCTTTTGCGCTCCCAACCCATCCATTTGTTTTCGCCGGCGTTGAACACGCGGCGGCGATGCAGCAGCAGGAAGCGTTTGCCGCCGGGCCCCGGCGGATAACGGTGGTTGAGCTGCTCGATCGCCTCGGCGGCGACGGCGAGCAGACTCCCATCGCCTTCCACAATCTCCTGGTCCGCATCGACTCCATCGGAAAGGAGGACGAATGTGAGATCGCCGCCGGCCCCAGCGAGGTGGTGGACTTCCAATCGTTCGATTTGCTCCAAAAGATCGGCTTCGCTGGTCAGCAATGTAGGTACCGCGACCAGCGTCCGCAGCGACTGCGGAACACCCGCTGTAAGCTCAAGCCCCGGCAAGATGACGGCGCCGAAACTCAACATGATTGCACGATTGATGAATGCGGTCGCAACCTCGGATGCCGGCAGCAAGCCGACCAGCGCCAAGAGAATGAGCCATCCGGTAGCGAGCTCGGGTATAGCCAGCGCCCAAAGTGCGAGCGACAGCAGAAGCGCGGTCGCGATCAGGATTGATCCTACATAGCCGGCAATTCCGAGGCGAATGTTGAACCGGCTGAGCCGCAGGCCTAGCGCGGGCCGAAATCCGATCATCTCCTCGAATGCCGGTCGACCCTCCGCAATCAGATGATATCCGGGGTCTCCGGTGCGTTCGGCTTCCTCGGCTGTTACTGCCGTCGCCTGCGCGGCGCGCGCCGCGTCTAGCGCAAGGCCAGCAACCTCAAGTTCAGACGGCGTCGATCGCCAGGCCAACTGCTCGATCGCGCTCCGGTACAAATTGCGTGTCGAAAAATCCATCCCGGCAAAGGCGCTCGCCCCGCGTAGCCGCTCGTCGACCAGGCTCACGCTCTCGAATAGCTCGGCCCAATCGACGTCCGAAATCAACCGCATGCTGGTGATGACATTGCGTACGGTGACGTTAGAAGCGGCCAACCTTTGCAGGGCGTGCTGGACAACCTCATCCATTGATAAACCCTGAAGTCGCAGTTTTCCCTCCAACCATCCCAATGCGGGCGTCGTTTTCGGGTCCCGATCCCTTAGTTGCTTGGCAAGCTGCGCTGCAAAAACCTCCGACAAGGGCTCTGCGGGGCGGGCGCCGACTTCGAGCGCGGACTTGAAACCGCCCGGCGCAAGAAGGCGGCTGGCCAGCGCGTCAGCATCCGCGCGGGAGCGTTGTCCGGCCGTAATCTGGTCGGCCAACCGCCGCAGGTTCTCGATCAGCACAATGCGCAAAGTGATCGCGACCGCCCACAGCTCGCCAATCAGGAGTGGCTGAACCTGCTGATATGCCGCGATGAAACGGCGCAAGGTCTGGGGATCGAAGTGGCTATCGGTGTGAGCCACGAAGGCCCAGGCCAAGCCGAATACCCTTGGATAGCCGGCGAACGGTCCTTCGGCTAACTTCGGAAGTTGGCGGTAGTAACCGGACGGAAGATCGACCCGAATTTCGCGGATCTGCTCCTCCACAAGATGATAATTGTCGAGCAACCATTCCGCGGCCGGAACCACGCTGCGACCGCCCTCCAGTTCCGCAGCGCTCGCCCGGTAGGCTTTCAGTAAAATGGCAGCGTTGTCGCTGAGCCGCGTGGGCAAGGACAAAACACGGGCTGGTCTTGTCGTAACCAGCTGCGCTGCAGCCAGGCTTTTCGCATGTTGCTCAAGTCGTTCAACACCGAATAGTTCTTCCCTTACCGGCGACGGATCATTCCAAGGCGGTAATCGTGAACGGCGTTCGCGAAAGCTTTGAAAGATCCATTTCATACGCGGATTTCCGGTCATCGCTCGCTTATTTTCGTTGCGACAGAGGCTCTAAAACAGCGCTTCGAGGCGGGGGCACTGCCGGTAGCATTATTGTCGACAAAACGGCCCCAGCGGGGGGAACCACCGAGGCCGTTCAAGTTATCCATTTTGCGTCGTCCGACGGGATTGAGCAACGCCTGACGACGGAATCATAAAGCCGTCTAAGCGAAAAAGTTCCTCGACGAATCAGTTTTTGAAAAATCGATCGCCGTAAAGTCTTAAGCCAGCGTCCTGAGTGAACAAAATTGCTCGTACCGTAAGCATCCGGCAAAGACCCTGGCCTTAGCGATAACCGGATGAGCGGGCGCTTAGGCTGCGGCGGCGGTCTTTGGCCGCTGGGTTGTTTTCCAGGTCCAGGGAAGCAGCTCGGCGACCCTGGTGGCGGGATGATCTGGAAGCCGCGCCAATACGTCAGCAAGCCAGGCTTGCGGATCGACGTCGTTCATCTTGCAGGTTTCGATCAACGTGTAGATGGCGGCTGCGCGCTGACCGCCAGCGTCTGAGCCTGCGAAGGTCCAATTCTTTCTTCCAATTGCGATGCCGCCCAAGGCCCGTTCGGCGGCATTGTTGGACAGGCAGACGCGGCCGTCGTCGAGGAAGCGGGTGAACGATGGCCAGCGGTTAAGGCTGTAGTTGATCGCCTTGGCGGTGTCGTTCTTCGTGGAGAGCAATGCCCGCTGCTGCCGCATCCAGATTTCAAGCTCGGCGATGAGCGGCTGCGATCGTTCACGGCGCACGACAAGCCGCTGCTCCGGCGTTTTTCCGTTAATGCTGCGCTCGATCTCGAAGAGCATATCGATACGACGCACAGCCTCGCTGGCTATCGGCGCCTCTCCCTGTTTCACCAGATCGACGAACTTCCTGCGGCCGTGGCTCCAGCAAGCCGCTTCAAGGATCGGAGCTGGCTTCCTTTGAGCCTTGTAGAGCTGATTGTATCCATCAAAGGCATCGGCCTGCATCAGGCCCACATAGCCGGCAAGATGGCCTTGCGGATGCTCCCCGGCACGACTGCGCGAGTAATGGAACGACGCCGCCGGTGGGTCTTTGCCGCCAAACGGACGGTCATCGCGAACATAGGTCCAGATCCGGCCGACGACAGTCTTCAGTTTCGCCAGCACAGGCACGGTCGTGTCGTCGGCGTGGATGCGCTCGGCGCTCAGCACATGCGCCCGGATCGCCTGGACCAGCGGATCGAGCGCTACCACGCAGGCCCCGACCCGATCCGCCAGCGTCGAGACATCGATCTCGATTCCCTCGCGAGCAAAGGTCTTGCTCTGCCGGTTCAGCGGCTGATGCAGCAGGAACTTGTTGACCAGCACCATCGCCAGCAGGCTCGGCCCGGCGAAGCCGCGCGGGATCGGATGGGAGGGTGCCGGCGCCTCGGTGATCGCCTCGCAGTCCCGACAAGAGAACTTCTCACGGATGTGCTCGATAATCTTCCAGCGCCTTGGTTCGCATTCAAGGGTCTTCGATATCACCTCGCCAAGTTTGTGAAGCCGTTGACTGCCGCATTTGCCGCAGGCACACGGCGCAGGTTCGACGATACGCTCGACCGGGAGGTTGTCCGGCAGGGGACGTCGCGGCGGCCGTGGATTTTGCGCACGCTTCTGCTTGGCGGCTTCTGGTGCCGCGGTCTCGGCCTCTGTTTCCTGTTCGGCCTGGGTTTCTTCAAGATCCTCAATTGCCAGCTCAAGTTGCTCGACCAGCAGCCTGCCGCGTTCAGAGGATTGCCCGTACTGCTCGCGCCGCGCCTTGGCCAGCATCAGCTTCAGCCGTTCGATTTCCAGACGACCGACGGTCACTTCGCTGGTTGCCAGCGTCAGCAATTCGCGCTGCGCCAGGATCATCGCGTGCGCGGCGGAAAGTTCGGCGGGAAGCGGATCAGAGGGGCTCGTCACGATGACGAATCAATCATATTCGTCGCAAAAAATCGTGCGCGATCTTCGTCGTAAGACAAAAAATATCAGCTTATCCGGAAGCCTGTGGACGCCAGGTTGCCTGCGGCATGCGCCAGTCAATTCCGGACAGAAGATAGGATAATTGCGCAACGCTGATCGTGACAACGCCGTCCGCAAGGGATGGCCACAGGAAGCGGCCGCGCTCCAGTCGCTTCGTGAACAGGCACGCGCCTTGACTATCATGCCAAATAATCTTGATCAGGTCGCCGCGACGGCCCCTAAAAACGTAGAGATCACCAATATGTGAATAGGCGCGCCGTTTGACCCCCGATCGGCTTCCGCAGTTGGCTCTGACGCATGTTTGATGACGGCATCGCAGATCATGCTGCACCGAGCAATCGTGCTTCGAGAAGGTCAATTTTTGCGCGCCCATACATTTGTCGTTTGACAAGTTTAAGCTTCGTAATCTGTCCTTCGACTTGGCCGTTTGACCAAGGGTGCGTGATTGCAGCGCGCACGGCAGCGATATCCTTGAGGACTCCCGTGGCGAAGGATGAGACGAGGCTTGCTTTTGCGTTCGCGATCCAGGCATCGAGTTTGGCCTCGTCCTTTTTTCGGATCATATCGTGGAACTGGTCGATGAGCGTGCGGGCCTCGACAAGGGACGGCACGCCAGCCTCGATGGCGGCAATGACCAGGGCATCAGCCTTGGTCATGCAATCTCGCTTAATCGTCATAAGACGGGCGATAGTTCTGGCGGAGGGCACCCTTTGCAGCTGTTGTTTGCTGACCGCTTCCGAACGACGTCGACGTGTTGTCCACTCGCCAACCGTACGGAGGGATCCCCGGAACCCTTGCATTTGCAAGCGACGCCAGAGTTCGGCGCCGTTGCGACAGCCACTGCTCCACAGGCCCTCAAGGAACAGATAATACGCGTCGAGCGAACGCTCCCGTGTTTGGAACACGTCGGCTCGCCCACCCCGCAACGTCTGGCGAACGAGATTGCGACTATGACCCAGGCGGCGGACAATCTGCATGATCGAAACGCCGTCCCTGGCGAGCGCCATGATCGCCGCATTTGTATCCTCGCGCCGCAGATAGCTCTCGTATCGTAGTTTTTCTGCCGAGGTGAGCAACTCTGGGGTAATTGTCGTCGAGCCAATGGCGCTGCGGATTGCGCGCATGGACTTGCGCACCGCGTCGAGGAAGGCCGCGCTGGCGTTCTCCATCAGGTGCCAACGGTCAGCGACCTGTATCGCGTCAGGGAGCGCCTTTGCCGAGGCTTCGCCGTAACCGCCGCCACGGTCGCGCGATACGACACTGATCTCCGGATGATCAGCGAGCCACGCTCGAACTGTGGCGACCTCGCGATCTGGAAGCAGGGTTACAATCCGCCGCCGCTCGAGATCGCAGACGATCGTTCCGTAACGGCGATTGCGTCGAAAGGCCCAATCGTCGACGCCGACGACGGTCAGAGGATGGGTTCGTCGGGCTGCCCGCCGTCGTACAACCCGAAGCAACGTATCGTTGCTGACCGGCATCATCAGCCGCCTGGCAAAGCTCGCTGCTGGTCTGCCGCCGAGTGCCAATCCTAAATGGTGGACGATGCATTCCAGCCGTGCCGTCTGGCGCGACCGGGTGGGGAGAACATTGTCCCCGAACCGTTCAGCGAAAATCCGCCGCCGACAATGAGGTACCTCGCAAACAAACCGCCGCGTGATCACGCGGAGGCGTATTTGCTTACCGGCACAGGGCAAATCCGAGACTTGCCTGTCGTATCGGCTATGGATTCGTCGCGATCTCGATCCGCACACTGGGCACTCGGCCATTCCGGCTTCGGATCGGACGGCCAAAATAATTGAGTCAGATGAATCACTTACACTCTCAATAACCAGCCCACTCGGCACAAGCGACGAAATTCGAACTTCGGCTCGCATGGCGTTGATTCCCCGTTGGAGAACCGCAAGCTCGGCAAAAAAATCATCAGATGTGAGTCAGACCCCGCAGTTGACCCCACCCGTGCCGCTCAATGCCCCTGATAGTGCGATGGAAATCGTTAGCATCCGGTGAGGACCGCGTCGCGGTCACTCACGCTGCCTGATCGACCTGCTGGCTGCTGTCGCGCCAATTCCACGGTAGCAGTTCGTCGAGCCTGTGGGCGGGATGCTCGGCGATGCGCGCCAGGACGTCGGCGAGCCAGGCCTGCGGATCCACATCGTTCATCTTGGCAGTGACGATCACACTGTACATCAGTGCGGCGCGGTCGCCGCCACGATCGGAGCCGCAGAACAGCCAGGACTTGCGGCCCAAAGCGATACCGCGCACGGCACGTTCGGCGGCGTTGTTCGACAGGCAAACGCGGCCATCTTCGAGGAAGCGGGTGAACGAGCTCCAGCGCTTCAGCATGTAATCCATTGCCTTGGCGACGTCGTTGCTACGCGAGAGTTTAGCGCGTTGCTCCCGCATCCAGACTTCCAAGTCGCCGACCAAGGGTGCGCTCAATTCCTGACGCACGGCTCGTCGCCGTTCTGGCGTTTCGCCATTAATGCCACGCTCGATCTCGAACAGAGCGTCGATGCGGCGGACGGCTTCCAGCGCCAGCGGCGAGATCACCACGGGCTTCTTGCCTTGCACCTTGCGGCGCGCGTTCTCCGCCAGATCGGCCATCACGAAGAATGGCCGTCGAGCGTGGACCCAGCACGCGGCTTCCAAAATCGGGCCTGCGTTGCGGCCGGCGCTGTAAAGCTTTCCATAGCCGCCATAGGCATCGGCCTGGAACAGTCCGCTGTAGCCGGCCAGATGCGCCTGTGGATGCTCACCTGCGCGATCGCGTGAGTAATAAAATACGGCACCTGGCGGTGCTGGTCCGCCGAACGGCTTGTCATCCCGGACATAGACCCAGATCCGGCCTGTCGAGGTCTTGCCCTTCGCCAGAACCGGCACCGTGGTGTCGTCGCCGTGCAACCGCTCGGCGCTGAGCACATGGGCCTCAAGGCGCTGGAACAGCGGCATCAGCGCGACTGCGCAGCCGCCGACCTGGTCCGCCAGCGTCGACAGGCTGATCGGCACGCCCTCTTTGGCATAACGCTCGGCTTGCCGGTTCAGCGGCTGGTGCTGGCCGAACTTCTCAAACAGCACCATCGCCAACAGGCTCGGGCCCGCCCAGCCGCGGGCGATGACGTGGAACGGCGCCGGCGCTTGGGAGATCTTCTCACAATCCCGGCAGCTGAACTTTTCCCTAACGTGCTGGATCACCTTCCAGGATTTCGGGATCACCTCCAGCGTCTCTGTGATGTCTTCGCCGAGTTTCGACAACCGGGCACCGCCGCAGCACGCGCACGACACCGGCCCAGGCACGATCACGCGCTCGCGAGGCAGATGCTCGGGTAACGGCTTGCGGGACGGCCGGCGGCGGGAGAACGACGCCACGGTAGTGGTTGCGCTCGTGACCTTGGCCGCGGCCATTTCCGCCGCCAGTTCGTCCTCGGTCGCCTTGGCCTCGAGCTCCTCCAGCGTCAGTTCGAGCTGATCCAGAAGGCGCGCGGACCGCTCCGAGCGCGGCCCGTAACGATCGCGGTTCAGCTTTTCGATCTGTAGCTTCAGATGTGCGATCAGCGCCTGATCGTCGGACTGCTGGGCACGGACGATGGCGAGTTCGGCGCGCGTCGCAAGCAACGTTGCGTGCAGCGCCTCAATGTCTTCCGGAAGCTTTTCAGGGCCGGTTTCCATGCTCTGATGGAATCATAAAAGTCGCGATTTGGCGCGGACTTTTTACGATTCACGAGACCTTTCGCAGCTATCCCGCGCTCTGCGGCCGCCAGCTGTGTTGCGGATTACGCCAGTCGATCGCCTCCAGCAAATAGCCCATCTGGCCGGCGGTCAGCGCCACGACACCGTCCACCGTGGACGGCCAGATGAAGCGCCCACGGTCGAGCCGCTTGGCATAAAGCGACAGGCCGATCCCGTCATGCCAGAGCGCCTTGATGAGCGTGCCAGCACGGCCGCGGAACACGAACACGTCGCCGGCAAAGGGATCGCGCCCGAGGCCTTCCTGAACCAACAACGCCAGACCCTGCATGCCTTTGCGGTTATGCGGAGCTCCGCATAACCGCAAGGGCGCCGAGGGTCTGGCGGCGCTGGTGCGCGAGACGATGAAGGCCGATCCGTTCTCGGGTGCCGTCTATGTGTTCCGGGCGAAACGGGCCGACCGCGTGAAGCTGATCTATTGGGACGGCACGGGAGTGTGCCTGTTTGCCAAACGGCTCGAGGATGGCAAGTTCCGCTGGCCGAACGTGCAGGATAGTGTGATGCTGCTGTCGGCAGCTGAGTTCTCGGCATTATTGGAAGGGCTCGATTGGCGACGGGTTCACACCGCGCGCGAGACCCCGGCACCGGTGCAGCCAGGCTGATCTGCGACAGAGTAAATCAGTCCGATCGAAATGCTCGCAGGGCGCTGCGGCACATGGTGTAATCGCGCCATGACGGCGACGACGGACACGCTTCCCGACGATCCCGGCACGCTCAAGGCGATGCTGCTGGCGGAACGTGCGCGCGCCGAGCGGCTGGAGCAAATCATAAAAGAGTTGCAGCGTCACCGCTTCGGCCGACGGGCCGAGGCGCTGCCAGAAGATCAATTACTGCTCGGCCTCGAAGAAGTCGAGCAGACGGCGGCGAGCACTGAAGCGGAGAACGAAGCGGCGGCGCCAGCCGAGCTGGCAAGCGACGCCGCCAAGCGCCGCATCAACCGTGGATCGCTGCCAGCGCATCTGCCGCGCATCGAGATGGTGGTCGACATCGACGATCATGCCTGCCCGTGTTGCCAGGGCGCGCTGCATCGGATTGGCGAGGACGTCAGCGAACGCCTCGACATCGTCCCGGCGCAGTTCCGCGTGCTGGTTGTGCGTCGGCCCAAATATGCCTACCGAGCCTGCGAAAACGGGGTGGTGCAGGCGGCCGCGCCGGCGCGGCTGATTGAGGGTGGGTTGCCGACCGAGGCGACGGTGGCGCAGGTTCTCGTCTCCAAATACGCCGACCATCTGCCGTTGTATCGGCAGGCTCAGATCTATGCCCGGCAGGGCATCACGCTCGATCGCTCGACCCTGGCTGACAGGGTCGGCCGTGCCGCCTTCTTACTGCGCCCGGTGCACGAGCGCCTGCTCGTCAGGCTCAAGGGCTCGGCCAAGCTGTTTGCTGACGAGACGACGGCGCCGGTGCTTGATCCCGGCCGCGGGAAGACCAAGAGCGGCCAACTGTGGGGCCTATGCGCGTGACGATCGTCCCTGGTGAGGCTCCGACCCGCCCGGCGTGGCGTACGTCTATGCCCCCGATCGCAAGGCGGAGCGACCGATCGCTCATCTCGCCGGGTTCACGGGCACCCTTCAGGTCGATGGCTACGCCGGCTATCGCGTGCTCGCCGAGCGCGGTGACGTGCAACTAGCCTTCTGTTGGGCCAATGTGCGCCGACGCTTCTACGAACTCGCCGCGGCCGGCCCGGCGCCGCTCGCCAGCGAGTTGCTCGAACGCATCGCCGGACTCTATGCCGTCGAGGGCGATATCCGCGGCCGCAGCGCAGAGAAAAGGCGCGAAGCCAGGCTGCGGAGGAGCCGGCCGATCATCGATGAACTTGAACCCTGGCTGCGCGCCAAGCTCGCTCTGATCAGTCAGAAGACGAAACTCGCCGAAGCGATCCGCTATGCGCTTTCGCGGTGGGAAGGATTGACCCGCTTCCTCCACGACGGTCGCATCGAGGTCGACTCCAACGTCGTCGAACGGGCGATCCGGCCGATCGCCCTGAACCGTAAAAACGCACTCTTTGCGGGCTCAGATGGCGGCGGGGAGCATTGGGCCGTCATCGCCTCACTAATCGAGACCTGCAAGCTCATCGGCATCGAACCGCACGCTTACCTCGCCGACGTCATCACGAAGATCGTCAACGGTCACCCGAACAGCCAAATCGACGATCTTCTGCCATGGGCCGATCCCGTGGCCCCGGCGCTCCGGGACGTGGCCTGAGAACAGCGCTTACGATGAAGGGGTGTCGCGGCCAGATTGTTCATCGCAGTCGAGCCCACCGGATTCGACAAGCGATCCCGATAATGCCGACACCGACGAGTTCGGCTTAAACGACTGGCTGTAATCCGCCTACCCCGCCAATGTCCAAGGAGTCATAATCACTGCAGCGAGCTACTACTAGCCTTGGTGCCGCGCCGGGCAGCAAACCCAGAATTGCGCCTCCACCTCTGCCAGCGAGGCCAGCGGCGCGGTCTGTCGCGGCAGCGACGGTCGGTGATCCTTGAACAGCAGGCCCAAGCTGTAGCCTTCGTCGGCCAGCGTGGCAGCCTGAGCTGCTGCGCGATCGTCGACGATGGACAGTGACGTCGGATGCACGCTCTCCTTCCAGCCGAAAGCCTCGGAGCGGAACGCCATGCATGGGCTGAGCACTTCGATGAACGCAAAGCCCGGCCAGCGAATGCCTTCGACAATCAGATTGGCGAGTTCTTCCGACCGGCCGGCAAAGCCGCGGGCCACAAAATTGGCGCCGGCGGCCAGCGCCAGCGAGATCGGATTGAACGGACGCAGACCGAGTCCGCCCGGGGCGATGTCGCTGTCCCAGTCGGCTTCGGTGGTCGGCGAGGGCTGGCCCTTTGTCATGCCATAGACCCGGTTGTCCATCACCAGATAGAGCATGTCGATATTGCGCCGGCAGGCATGGATGAAGTGGTTGCCGCCGATCGAATAGCCGTCGCCGTCGCCACCCACCGCGATCACTTCGAGATCCGGGCGCGCCAGCTTGACGCCGGAAGCGAACGGCAGCGCGCGGCCATGCACGCCGTGGAAACCGTAGCAGCTGGTATAGGCCGGCAACCGCGACGAGCAGCCAATGCCCGATACCATGACGACCTCGTGCGGAGGCCTACCGTGTTTGGCCAGCGCATGTTCCAGCGCTGACAGCACGCCATAGTCGCCGCAGCCCGGACACCAGATCGGCGTGGCGCCGGAATGGAAATTATGCGCGGTGAGTGCGGCGGCGGGAGCAGTGATGTCGGTGATGCTCATGATGTCTCCGTCACGCCAGATGCGCGGTGATTTCAGCGGGCCGGAACGGCAGCGGGCCGGGACGGGCGAGGCTTTCCGCCGTCGGTGGAATGGCCTTGTAAGCGAGCAGGTGATGATAGAGCTGTGCGCCAAAATTCTGCTCCATCACCACGATGCGGCTGGTACCCTCCAGGGCCTCGGCCAGAGACTTGAGCGGCAATGGCGACAGCACGCGCAGGGCGACGACGCGGATCTTCTTGCCGGCGGCTTCGAGCCTCCGTGCGGCTTCCTGGGCCGGGCCGATGCTCGAGCCGAATACCAGCAGCGCGGTGTCGCCGTCGCCGGTGACGCTTCCCCAGGCCGCACCGGGATCGAACTGCTCGAGTTTTCGCGCACGCTTCTTGATCTGCGCCAGATGGGCGGCGGCGCCGCCCACGGGAATGCCGATCTCGTTGTGGGTGAGGCCTTCGCCGACCCACTGGCCATCCGGCGTTCCCGGCCGCGGCATCGCGCTGACCGGATCTTCGCCGATGGCGTAGCGCTTGAATGGACCGTCGGGCATATCGACCTTGCGCGCGAGCGGCTGCGGTCGGTCCGGCTTCGGATCGATCACCGTATTGGCCTGGCCGAGCGCCATGTCGGACAGCACGATCACCGGGGTCTGCAGCGATTCCGCGAGATAGACCGCCCACTCGCCGGTGTACATGCAGTCGCGCACCGAGGTCGGCGCCAGCACGATGCGCGGCGCGTCGCCATGGCCGCCATAGATGGCGATATTGACGTCGCTCTGTTCGGTCTTGGAGGGAATGCCGGTGGATGGGCCGCCGCGCATCACGTTGACGATCACCACGGGCACTTCGGCGGCGATGCCGAGGCCGATGGATTCGATCATCAGCGACAGGCCGGGACCGGACGTGACGGTCATCGACGGCACGCCGCCGAACGAGCCGCCGAGCACCATGTTGATGGAGGACAGTTCGTCCTCCGCCATCACCAGCCGGCCGCCGACTCGCTGCAGCTGCGGCGATATCCATTCCACGAGGTCGGTGGCCGGGGTGATCGGATAGCAGCCGACGAAGCGCACGCCACCGCGCAGTGCGCCCATGGCAACGGCCTGGTTGCCGGTCAGCAGCCAGCGCGGTGCCGGGTGCGGCGGGTCGAGCCGGACGTCGAGATCGAGCCCCGCCGCGGCGGCGATGCCGGCCTGGAGCGAAGCCGTGTTGGTGCGGGTGACGTCCGCGCTCTTGTCCCCGAGCACTGTCGTGAGCGCCGCCTGCAAATGATCGACTGGCAGCCCGGCCATGGCCGCCACCACGCCGGCCACGAACACATTGGTGTGCTTGCCGTGCAACGCGCGTTCCAGCGGTGTCGCATCGGCCGGGCCGAGTGTGAGAGCAATGGTCTTGCCCTTGCACCTGGCGATGCTCGCCGGCACCGGGCCCGAGCGGGGATCGGAAATGATGATGCTTCGCGCGTCGAGCGGAATCTCGCCGGCGAACTGGTCGACATTGGCCCAGTCGAGAGCAACGAACAGGTCGAAGCGGTCAGGCTGGCAGGACACCGGCGCGGTGGAGATCTGCACCAGCGCCGCGGCTTCGCCGCCGCGCACCTGGGCGCCGAACAGCTTGCTCATCATGCCGTAATAGCCGGCCTGCGCCGCGGCGTTGAGCAGCAGTTCGCCCGCGCTCATGGCGCCGGCGCCGCCGCTTCCTGAAAACACCACCGCAAGGGAAGTCCTAGGCATTGATCGTTCCTTCGATCGGTCCTTGCGACATTGCAACGAGCGCAGATCCGCCGGCGCGTGGAGTGAGCAGCAGCATGGCATCCATGTGCCAGGCGCCGGTCGGGCAATTCTCCGCGCACAGCCCGCAATGCAGGCAGAGGTCTTCGTTCTTCACCATGATCCTGTGGCTGACCAGGCCGCCGGCGACGTAAAGCTCCTGCGACAGATTGGTCGCCGGCGACTTCAGCCGGCTGCGCAGGTCGGCCTCATCGCCGTCTTTCGTGAAGGTGATGCAGTCGGTCGGGCAGACGGTCTCGCAGGCCTTGCACTCGACGCACAAAGGCGGGCTGAACACCGTCTCCAGTTCGCAATGCAGGCAGCGCGCGGCTTCGGCGATGGCATGCTCGATGTCGAAGCCGAGTTCGACCTCCTGGTGGATATCGGACAGCGATGTGGCCAGCGACTGCAGTGGCACGGCATGGCGGACATTGACCGACACCGTCGGGATGTGGCGCGGCGGCAGCGGCGTCCGCTCGGTCACGAAGGTAGCGGAGGGCAGCGGGCGAACGCCTGGATCGGCACCGCTGAGCAAAAAGTCGATGGTCACCGCCGCCTGATGGCCGTGCGCCACTGCGGTGATGATGTTCTTGGGTCCGTACGCCGCGTCGCCGCCGAACAGCACGTGGGGAAGCGTCGACTGCAACGTCGCCGGATCGAGCTTCGGCATGTCGCGCTCGCCGAAGGCAATGCCGAGATCGCGCTCGATCCAGCTGAAGGCGGATTCTTGGCCGACCGCGATCACCACGTCATCGCAGGGGAAATGTTGCAACGGACCGGCCGAGACCAGCGTGCGCTTGCCCTCCTTGAAGACGCTGGTCACCGGCTCGAATGTCACGCCGGTGAGACGGCCGTTCTCATGGGTGATCTCCCTCGGCACCATGTCGTTGAGGATCACGACGCCTTCGCGTTGGACGTCGTACTTCTCCCAGGATAGCGCCTTCATGTCCTCGAAGCGCGACCGAACTACCATTTTGACGTCTTCGCCGCCGAGGCGGCGCGCGCTGCGGGCGCAGTCGATGGCGGTGTTGCCGCCACCGATCACCACCACGCGCCTGCCGATGCTCTTGATGTGCTGGAACCAGATACTGGCCAGCCATTCGACGCCGATATGGATATTGGTGGCAGCTTCCTGTCGGCCGGGGATCGCGAGATCCTGGCCGCGCGGCGCGCCGGTGCCGACGAATACGGAGTCCCAGCCTTCGGCCAGCAGCCCCTTCATACTGTCGATGCGGTTGCCGCCGCGGAATTCGACGCCGAGGCCGAGCACATAGCCGGTCTCCTCGTCGACCACATGTTCGGGCACGCGAAAATGCGGAATGCGCGTGCGCATCATGCCGCCCGCCTTGGGATCCCCGTCGAAGATGGTGCATTGATAGCCGAGCGGCGCCAGATCGCGCGCCACGGTCAGCGATGCCGGTCCGCCGCCGATCAGCGCAATGCGTTTGCCATTGGTCTTCGTCGCGGGCTCGGGAAGATAGGCCGCAATGTCGCCCTTGTGGTCGGCGGCGACGCGCTTTAGCCGGCAGATCGCCACCGGCTCCTTCTCGACGCGGGCGCGGCGGCAGGCCGGCTCGCACGGCCGGTCGCAGGTGCGGCCGAGGATGCCGGGAAACACGTTGGCGTCCCAGTTGACCATATAGGCTTCGGCATAACGACCTTCGGCGACAAGGCCGATATATTGCGGCACCGGCGTGTGTGCCGGGCAGGCCCACTGGCAATCCACTACCCGATGGAAATGGTCGGGCGTCGAGATATCGGTAGGCGTCATGACGGTGTGCCGGTTGAAGGCGGCGCTGCCGCCATGGATTGGCTTGATCGTATGAGGCTGGTTGCGGTGCTAAACATATCCCAGCCAGCGCCAGTAGGTGGCGCCGAGCAGCATGACCAAAGCGAAGGCAATCACCGTCAGCACCAGCCCGGTGCGGATGAAGTCCCGCGTACTGAACGTCTCGGTGCCATAGGCCACCATGTTTTGCGGCGAGTTGACCACCAGGATGAAGCCGAAGCTGACCACGAACTGCAGCAGCATGGTCAAGCCGACCACGTTGATGCCGGGCGTGGCGACGCTCTGCAGCACCGCGATCACGATGGGGATCATGGCCGACGCCAGTGCCGTGGCGCTGGCGAAGCCGAGATGGATGACGATCAGGAACAGGCTGAGCACGCCGAGAATGAACATTGCGGTGGCATTGCGCAGGCCGAAGTCGGCGACCACGAGATCGGCGACCCAGATCGCGCCCTTGGTCTGCAGCAGGGCGGTGCCGAGGCTGATGCCGATGCCGAACAGCACCACGGTGCCCCAAGGAATCCGCGGCTGGGCTTCCTTCCAGGTCAGGATCCCGATGCCCGGCAGGAACATGATGGCGACCGCCGCGATGGTAGTCGATGAGGTGTCGAAGCGGTGCAGGATGCCTTCGGTGGACCAGAAGCCGAGCAGGGCGATGGAGATGATCAAAAGCTTGATCTCCGACATCTTGATCGGGCCGAGATCCGCCAGCGACTCGCGGATACCTTGGCGCCCGCCCGGCGCATCGGTGATCTCCAGCGGCATCATCCGGGTCATGACGAAATACAGCGCGATTGACATCAGCAGGCTGAACGGGCCGGCGGCGATCAGCCAGTCCAGCCAGGTGATGGTCTTCTGCAGCATCTTCTCGATGAAGCCGATCGCCACCATATTCTGCGCCGCGGCGGTCTTGATGCCCACGTTCCAGATGCTCGCGGTCTGCACCGTGGTGATCATCAGCATGCCGGCGAAAGCGCTTTTCTTCGTGACGCCGTAGGCGGAGATGATGCCCATCGTGATCGGCACCAGACAGGCGACGCGCGCGGTGGTGGACGGGACGAGGAACGCGATCACGAAACCGACGATGATCGTGCCAACCACCACATGGTGAGCTTCGGTACCGACGCGCGACAGGATGACCAGGGCAATGCGCTTGTCGAGCCCGGTCACGGTCATGGCCACGGCGAGGAACAGCGCCGCGGCCACCAGCACCAGTGCGGTGTTGGCGAAGCCGCTGAAGGCGAGGCCGAGGCCGGCGCTGGTGCCGAGCAATGCGTTTGGATTGGCAGGGTTCGGCGAAAGGCCGAGCAGGAACGCCATGAGGGCGGCGATCACCAGGGCGGATACCGCATAGTCGAGCGCCTCGGTCATCCAAACGTTGACGGCGAACAGCAGCACGGCCAGCATGCGCTGGCCTGCGACCGACAGGCCGTCTGGCGTCGGCAGCAGGATCGCCACCCCCAGCGCTGCGATCGCGAGCAGCAGACCCCAGTTAGCGCGCAGCCACGATGGATGAATGGGCGCGACGACCGCAACAGGTGCAGATTCGACAATGGACATGGAATCTTCCCCGGATGCTTCGTTGGTGAAGCGTTGCAGCTTTTTCTCGATGTCGTATTGAGCAGGATCAATCACGGACCGCGCAGATGCAGCATTCCTTGCATAGAGCTGTCATCGATCATCGCTGCTTGCCCGATATGTTGCCGACGCCGGCTTTGTCACTTGATTTGCATCAAGGGGAGATCCGAGGCGGGGCGCATTCAGGTGAATTGCCGCAACACCATCGATGGATCGCAATGCCTTCAGACTTTTCCATTCGCCCCTGGCTAATCGCCTGTCCTGCCGCCGGAATTGTCGCGGGCTTTGTCCTGCGTTGGTGGAGGCCGGAGTCCTGGGTGACCATTGTATGGGCGGCGTCGACCGTGCCGGTTCTGCTGACGCTGCTGTTCGACATTGTTGTCAGCCTGCGCCGCGGCGAGGTCGGCCTCGATATCGTTGCTGCGCTGTCGATAACAGCGGCGTTGCTATTTGGCGAAGAACTTGCTGCAGCCGTCGTCGCGCTGATGTATGCTCGCGGTCAGTATCTCGAAGGTTTTGCCGAGCGTCATGCCCGCCGTGAAATGACTGCGCTGCTGGCGAGGGTGCCGCGCACCACCATGCGGCATCGCGATGACCGGCTGGAAGAAATCCCTATCGAGTTGGTGGAGCCCGGCAATCGCCTGCTGATCCGCCAGGGCGACGTCATTCCGGTGGACGGAACGGTGGCGCTGGGTACGGCCGCGCTCGACCAGTCGGCGCTGACCGGCGAGGCCATGCCGGTGCAGCGCACGGCCGGCGAATCCGTGATGAGCGGATCGACAAATGTCGGCGAGGCGTTCGATCTCGTTGCCCTGCGTCGCGCGGCGGAGAGCACCTACGCCGGGATCGTGAGGCTGGTGGAGGGCGCGCAGCGCTCGAAGGCGCCGATGTCGCGGCTGGCCGACCGCTTCGCCATGGTGTTTCTCGGCGTCACGGTGGCGATCGCCGGCGGCGCCTGGCTGTGGACCGGCGATCCCATTCGCGCCGTGGCGGTGCTGGTGGTCGCCACACCGTGTCCGCTGATTCTGGCGGTGCCGGGCCATCGTCTCCGGCCTGTCGCGCGCGGCCAAGCAGGGCATTCTGATCAAGGGCGGCAAGGCGCTGGAGATGCTGGCGCGGATTCGCTCTTTGGTGATCGACAAGACGGGTACGCTCACCGATGGCCGGGCTCGGGTCGTAAAGGTGCAAGAGATGCCGGGCTTTTCTGCTGACGAGATCATCCGTATCGGGGCGTCGCTGGATCAGGTGTCCCAGCACATCATCGCTCAGACCATCGTTGCTGAGGCGCAGGCGCGCAATCTGCGGATGTCAGTGCCAACCGGCACGCTGGAGATAGCGGGTGAAGGTGTCGCGGGCAATGTTGATGGCCGTCCGGCGTTGATCGGCGGCGTCGCATTTGTCGCCTCGCGTATCACCGCTGGCAGCGGCGCGGCTCCGAAACGCAAGACAGCGCCGGGCGCGGTACGTGTGGCGGTGGCAATCGACGGCGAACTAGCCGGGGAAATTGTTCTCGCCGACGAATTGCGCGAAGGCCCCGAAGGGCTTCTCGCCGCGTTGCGCAAGCTTGGCATCGCCAGGATCGTGCTGGCCACTGGGGACCGCCGCGCCGTGGCCGACGCTATCGCGGCCGGGCTGTCCATCGATTCCGTGCGTTCGGAGCTTACGCCGGACCAAAAGGGTCTGGTGGTGCTGTCGGAGCGCAAGAACGGGCCGGTAATGATGGTCGGCGACGGCGTCAATGACGCCCCCCGCTTTGGCGGCTGCTGATATTGGCCTCGCCATGGGCGCGCGCGGCGCGCGCGGCGCGGCCGCTTCCGCGGAGGCGGCCGATGTGGTGCTGTTGGTCGATCAGCTTGACCGCCTAGTGCCCGCGATTCGGATTGCGCGGCGCGCCCGGTTTATCGCGCTGGAAGGCGTCTATGCCGGTATTGGATTATCGGTCGCCGGCATGATCGCGGCGGCATTCGGCTATCTCACTCCGGTGCAGGGCGCTTTGCTGCAGGAAGCCATCGATGTCGCGGTGATCCTCAATGCGCTGAGGGTGTTAGGCAACGAAGGCGACCGTGGCTGAATGCCCTCCCGTTGGCGCAAGTCGCAATCATGCTACCGAGTAGCGACCGCAAGCATCAGTATCCACACGCATCCGGCGCTGTGGCTGGTACGTTGCTTGGCGTCGACGCACCGCTGTTGGTGGCCATCGGCTTCCGGGCCGGCAAGGAAGGGCTGACGTTCTTGCCTCGAAGCTCGGCGTCGCCATGATCATCGCGACGGCGGGCGTCTCGAGTTCCGATCCAGCTGCCCTCCAGCACCAGCCCCGGGCATTCGCTTGCCGTGTTCGATGCTTCGTCGAGCCGGGCAACGCTGCGCAACATGTTGATCGCAACGGCGATCTTCCTGCCTCTCAGGGCGAGCCCGCTCTGATTTGCAAGGGCCCGCTTGTTGAGCACGGTGCTGAGCCGCGACTATTGATCAAGGAGGGCGACGGCACCTGATATGCGCTCGCCGGCGCTGCGGCGTCGGACAAGGTCGGAAAATGGACACGGACGCGTTGGAACGCTGCTCGCAAGAGCTGGTCCGATAAGAACGCGAAATTTTACGCATGCAGCGCAGAGTGGCGCAAAAGTAATAGTGGTCGAAAGTACGCGTTCCACGACCAGAGAGAGTCTATCTTTCGATGCATGAACGACAAACAGGGCTAACCATCGATCCATGAAAGTGCGACCCGAAGTCGTAAATCAGACGTTGTTACCTCCAACAAAAAGCGTTACACGCTTGTCCTCAATGGACGAGCGTGTGACGCTTTTCTGTTAAGTCGATCGACAAAAAAGCACGGCCAGCTTCACATCGCCGTCTTATCGTCGCCGTGCCTCGGAGTTTGTGTCTTTGGCCGGTCGGGCTGCAAGCGGACCAAATCTTCTTACATTTAACTTCGACTGCCGACCGGCATCTTTCATGTGCGTCAAACCGGCGGGTAAAGACGCGCAGCGCCTTTTCAACGCGCAATGTGCGCCGCCAGTCATTTCTGGGACCGCGAGCGATCCCGTCAATTGCGGCTTCAACGGCACGGGCCCGCTCTAGCGGCTAACGTGCCTGATCGCCGGCCCTGCGAGCAGCGGAATGGCGCTCATGAACATGATGACGCCCCACATTCTGAGATTCGGCGCAGCCAGCTGCAGCATGGAGGACAAGAATGGGAGATAGGCGGCGGCCATCAGAATGGCAGTGCAGAACGCTAGTGCTGCCCATATCCAAGGATTGCGGCTGATCTCGTTGTTGAAAATCCGAGACGAACGGTGGCGCATGTTGAAGACGTGCCAAAGTTGGCTGAACGCCAGGGTCAAGAATGTCACCGTCACGATCTCGCGGTCATTCGCCGCCAGGCCAAAACGCGCCAGGGCAAGCGCTCCAAAGGTCGATGCCATGAAGGTGGCTCCATAGAGCACTATGACGACCCATTGAGAACGGCCAAGAATGGATTCGGCCGGAGCACGCGGAGGGCGCTTGAGAATGTCTCTCTCGCCTTCCCCCATTGCGAGCGCAAAAGCGGGAAAAACGTCCGTGACGAGGTTGAGAAAAAGGATCTGCAGAGGCAGAAGCGGCAACGGAAGTCCGGCAATCATCGCAACGCCTACCACCAGAACTTCACCCAGATTGCATGACAGAAGGTAGGTCGCAAAACGCCGGATATTGCCGAAAATGACGCGGCCGCCGCGGACGGCTTCCACAATCGTAGGGAACGCGTCGTCCAGCAAGATCATCGCTGCCGCCTCGCGCGCCACATCGGTTCCGCGAAGACCCATGGCCACGCCGATGTCCGCTTGCCGCAGCGCCGGCGCATCGTTGACCCCGTCGCCAGTCATCGCAACGATCTCACCCGCAGCTTGATAGGAGCGTACTAGTTCAAGCTTCTCTGTTGGACTGACACGCGCGAATATGTCTGCTTGCAGAAATCGGCTGTCTACCTTTCCGTCTATGCTATCGAGTTCTTCGCCCTCGACGATAAGGGGGTTAGCTCCGCCTAGTCCCACCATTCCAGCGATGCTACGGGCAGTAACGGTATGGTCGCCGGTCATCATCACGATCCGTATACCTGCCGCGCGGCATGCTGCGATCGCCTCGGGCACATCTTGCCTTGGCGGATCCTCCAGACCGACGAGGCCGAGAAAAGTGAGTCCCACGAACGCCGGATCGCTAGACGACTGACTTTCCCGCGTTCCGAGAGCCAAGACACGAAGACCGATAGCCCCAAGGGTGGCGACGCGTGTGGCCCACTCTACGCGTGCAGCTTCATCGAGGTTAGAGCTCTCCAGAACCATCTCTGGCGCGCCTTTTATAGCATAGACGTAGCTATTGCCAATCCGATGCACCGTCGCCATCATTCTTCGAGAGGCATCAAAAGCGTGCTCGAGTACTTCAGGTTTCGCTTGCAGCAGCTGGGAACGATCGATTCCGGCAATCCGACCGGCCCGCAATAGAGCGAGCTCCATCGGGTCGCCGCTGTCGTTGGCGGCGACCGGTCCGAGCGTCGCGTTGTTACACAACGTTGCGATCTCCAGCAGACTGCGAAACTCCGCGCAAATCGCCGAAGTAGGCGCCCTGCTATGGATGTCACTGGTTCCGAGGTTTTCCAGATCCAATCGGCCGGCCGGAAGCCATGCTTTGGTGACGGTCATGCGGTTTTCCGTCAGGGTTCCGGTCTTGTCGGTCAAAATCAAGGTGGTCGCCCCGAGCGTCTCCACGGCCGACAGCCGTTCGATAAGAGCGTTTTTGCGCGCCATCCGCCACATCCCACGTGCCAGGGCGAGCGTGGCCACGATCGGTAGTCCTTCCGGTATCGCCGCAACGGCAAGCGCAATCGCCGCCTCGACCATCAAGAGAGCGTCTTGACCTTGAAGCAAACCAATGCCGCAAATGAGTGCCGTCAACGCAAGCGTGAGCCAGACAAGCTGTCCAGACAGCGACGCGAGCTTCTTCTCGAGAGGCGAGGAATTTGGATCCGCCTCGCTCACCAGCTTTGAGATCTTTCCGAGCTCGGTGTCTAGGCCGGTGGCGACGACGATGCCGGCACCGCTTCCGCTCGTAATGCTTGTGCCTTTGAACAGCATCGATGTTCGATCTGCAACACGCGCATTCGCAGCAACCGGGTCGATCGACTTCCTGACTCGCGCCGATTCTCCTGTCAGCGTCGATTCATCGGCGTCGAGATCGGCCGCTTCCGCCAGACGGAGATCCGCCGAGACCACTTCTCCCGCATCGATCAATACAACATCGCCAACCACAAGGCTTTCTGCCGGAATGGTGCATGTATCGCCCCCTCGCAGTACCCTCGCCAACCGTGTTCCAAGCGCGCGTATTGCCTCGATGGATCGAACGGCCTTGACTTCCGTCACGAAGCCGATCGCAGCATTGAGAAAAAGAACACCGACGATCGCGATGCCTTCCTCCCACTCGCCGAAATAAAACGCGACCGCGGCCGCAACGGCCAGCAGTCCGACGACGAGACTGGAGAACTGATGGACGAGAATGGAAAACATCCCGGCCTTTTGCCCAGACGGAATGGCATTCGGGCCGTCTTTCAGAAGGCGTTTCCCGGCCTCGGACGGCGACAGGCCTTGAGCAGGTATAACGTCACAGGATGAAGCCACATCGTGGTAGTTTAAGCTATGTGGCAAATCGATCGTTATTTTGTTCATCGGCGGCGTTCCTGATCGCGTTGCAGAGACTGCGATGTTGCCATTTTCATATAGCGAAACCCGCCTTTCGCCTTGACGTATCGCAAGGGCGCGCAGATGCGGTTCGCGTCGCCAGCCGCCGCGGCTATGCGGACCCGGCTTTCATTTCTAAAAACGATGACGCTGGGATGAGTGCTATCAGGCGAGATATACTGCCTTTGGTCAACGGTGTTCGACAATGCATACGTGACTTTGACCTGCCGCAAGTTCGATGAGAATCTCTGAGATATTCGAGTGGAGAACTTATTTAATGGGGATCTATGCTCATGCCTGCAGATTTAATTTCGACGAAAAGTGCTGCGAAGCGGTTGGGATTTGACTGCGATCACGGGCCCGATGGCGCGCGGTGCGCCTTTGATCTGCCATTGTGCAGGGGGTGCGACAAGTCCTTCCCCAAGGCAAAGCCCGAAACGAGCGATCCCATTGCGTCAGCCATTTGGAGGAGTTGGATCGACGGCGTCGTCGGTCTGACGACTTATCCGCTGCATATGCGATCCTGTGCATTTGGCGGCCCGGGAGGAAGATGATCTGGCCTCGCCGATCACCGAAGGAAATTGCGACCAGTCAAGAGCATCAACCAAATCTAGGAGCAATGATATGGCACATGGCGATCACATACTCGCTCACGATGTCCTGCGAGTGCTGAACGGGGCGCGATCTCTGCCGCCGCAAGACGCGATCAACGCGCTCTGCCCGTTCTTGCGGAAAACCAGCGGCCGAATTGCCGGTAGCGATCGGTTTGCTGACGCTTCTAGGGCAGCAATCCAGAACCCAATTGACGTCCTTGCTGAAAAGCAGGTGGCGACGGACGACGACTGGCAAGAAGCCATCGAAACCACGTTCAGCATGGTGAATGCCGCCGACTGACCGATCCGCGTATCAGTTTCTGCCTTGTATTCTGATACCGGCTCTCATTCGGACGCTTTTACCGTCGTCCAATAAGGTAAGAGGTCGCGCAGCACCTTGCAGCGGGAGCACTCGATTTGCAGCCACAGGTGGCTGCCATTGATTAGCCGATTGTCGGCACGGATCGATAGGCTCGCCAGCGGTGGCGGTTAATTACACGCGCACCTCTTGAAAATCACTCGCCGCCATCGGCGCATCTTCAAAGGCAATATCCGCAAGCACTGGCAGATGGTCCGAATATGCCCGAGCGTCGCGGTCGGTCCACGCCTTCACGATCGTTCCGTTTCGCGTTGAGTAGATGCGGTCAAGCCGAAGGATGGGAAAGCGCGACGGGAACGTCCGCAACCGCGTTCGCACCGGGCAGCGGGAAGCCAGCCCCCGCCCGACGGACTTGACCCAAAACCAGTCATTAAAGTCGCCGATCACGAGGGTACGCGGCGCAACGACCAGCGCCGCAAGCGCCTGCGCTTGCGCGTAGCGTTCATGGATGCTGAGGCCAAGATGAGTCGCCACTACCGTCACATCGCCGATCGGGAACCGTATCGTGGCTGCAATGGCGCGGCGCGGTTCTCTTTCCTGATAAGATACGTCGGTCACTTCCGGCGCGCCCGCGAACGGCCAACGACTAAGCAGCACCTGCCCGTAGTCGCCGTCTTCCGTCTGGATTGATCGAGCTTCGACGCGATGTTCGCCGACCGCGTCCGCCAGCCGGGCGAACACATTGTCCTTGCGTCCGCGCGAGTCAATTTCCTGCAGGGCGACCACATCGGGCGACCACTTTTGAATTATTGAGCAGACGCCTTCCAGGTCGAAATCCGGATTGAGATTGAACGTGCCGTGCACGTTCCACGTCATGATGCGGATGGTCTTCATCACGTTCGGCGTCCGCTCCACCATGTCACTATGAACTGAACCGCGAGACAGATCGCAATCCACAGCAGAACGATGAGGCCGAGCGGCACCGCGGTCGACCATGAGCTGTTTTTGGCAAAATCAGCAATCTGGGCACCAAGTGCTGCCATGGTGACGATGCCGGGCGCCATGCCAAGCACCGTTCCGAGTAGAAAATCTGATAGACGCAACTGGCTTGCGCCAGCCAGCATGTTGACAAGCGAGAACGGCGCCACCGGCACCATCCGGATCATCGCCACGGCAACGACGCCCTTGCCGGTGATGCGGTCTTGGACGCGCAGGGCGCGCGCGCCGAGCAGCGATTGTAGCCGCCGATGGCCGAGAAAACGGCCGATTAGGAACAGCACAAGCGCGCTTGCCAGGACGCCAGCCGTAGCGCTGATCGCGCCCATCCAGGGGCCTAGCGCCACCGCCGTCGCGGCAACAATGACGATCACCGGAAATACGATCAGCCCTCCCAGCACGAAGACCATGACCGCCAACAGCGGCGCCCATGCCGAATGCGAATGTTGTGAGATGAACGACGCAACGTAGCCAATATCCGTGTAATCGCTCAGTGAGGTCATGCGCCACGCCAAGGCGAGGCCAGCCAGCGCAACAACAGTCCCGCAGACCGCTAGAAGTGTCCGACCATTCCACATCCGCCGCGCCGCGCGCTCCAGATCAAGCGGCTGTTTCGGATCGGCGATCGGCTGGATGATCCCGGTCACTGCCCCCGCAGGCGTCCTCTCGCAATCGATCGGCAGCAACGCCCGGCCCGCGCCGTTCTGCGCATGGAAATCGACGAAGCCAAGCAGATCGTCTTCATGGCCTGCTAATTCGACCTCAGTCACCCCGCAGAAATGTCCGATCAGCCGGCGCCGCAAGCTGGAAATGAAGTTCCGGTGTTCGACCGTGGTGGCCTCAAACGCCAGGTCGCATTCGGTATCCGCGCCCATCGACCGATTGTTGAGGTTGGCGGAGCCGATCCGCAAAAATCGGTCATCGACGATCATGACCTTGCTGTGAACCATCACCGCGGCCGACAATCCATGGTCATGCACCGAAGGATAGAGAATGCGCAGTCGACCAGCGACGCCGGCCGTAACGAACGGGCCGATGAAGCCGCCTCGGCCGCCCTGCATCGCACGTGACTCCAGCCATGATAGATGTGCCTTCGGCGTTACGATGAGCACGTGCAGTGACGGCACGTCGACCATCCGCTGCGCCAGCGCCTCCGCGATCTTGGTAGCGCTGATAAATTGGTTCTCGATATAGATAAAGCGGCTTGCCGAGCCGATTGACGCCTCGAAGAGTCGAGCCACTTCATCGATCCCGCCTTGCGATGCCGTTCTCAATTCAGTCCGTGCGATACCGGTCTGTACCTGCCTTGCCCCTGCTAACACGGATGCAGGCCAGCGTTCGCACTCGACAGTTTCGCAACCTTTCGAAGCGCGACCGGCCGTTGCCCATCGCGCTGTCGCTATCTCGCCGAGCGCCGCTGCGGCCTCGCCCTCTACCATGCATTGCACGTCATGAAACGGTGGGTAGGCTTTGCCGTCAGGGTCGTGACGAAGCGGATGCGCGGCGAGATGTTCACTGGTGTCCCAGCGTCGGATTGTCAGGTCGAGCCCGCCAACAAAGGCAACTACGTGGTCGATCACCACGATCTTTTGATGTTCGGACGATCCGAGCGGGAGGCTGGCGTCCATGCAAAATTGGATTCGATCGTCACTTTCTACCGTAAACTTGTCGGCGGAATGCCATTCTCGTTCGACTGCATATAATGCCGCAAAATCCCAGATCAGAATATTAATCCGGAGCATCGGTTTGACCTTGAGCAATTCAGACAGGAAAGCGCCAAGCTCGATCGGCAACCCGTCGGCCGCCCGGCCGGATGGTCCGACCAGCCGCGTTTTACTGTGGATGTCCCAACCGATGATATATACCTGCCACTCGGCAAGCAGCAGCGTATCTCTCAAAGCGCCGAAGTATTCGGCAGCGTC
The DNA here is from genome assembly GCF_007018645.1 of Tardiphaga sp. vice154. Lineage (NCBI taxonomy): Bacteria > Pseudomonadati > Pseudomonadota > Alphaproteobacteria > Hyphomicrobiales > Nitrobacteraceae > Tardiphaga > Tardiphaga sp. vice154. Next base: position 993,312 of record NZ_CP041399.1, on the reverse strand, counting down.
GTTGAGCACCGCGAGCCTAGATGTTTCGCAGCGCCTCCAAACAGTCTGACCGGGTATTAGAAAGGATGAAGTTTGCAGCACTGGTCACCTTCGACTTTGGTTAAACGATCAATGATCGACAGTGCTGGACCTTACAACCCCTGGCCGCACAGGTTCCCGGCGACCGACTATGCACCCGTTCTATCTTATCCCAAGTGACGGAACTACCTGCCATTTCAGTTCAACTCGCAATCGGCCGGCGGCTTTTAATGCCGATACTGCGAGCTACGCGCCTGTCGCCTTCTTCCTGGCCAAAGCCAAGGCGTGTGCGCGGCGGAGAAGCTAGGGAATGGCGGAGACATGGTTTAGACTACGACTGGGTGCCGTGAGGCTAGAGGAAAGAGGTTCCCGTCCCAGAGGAGACTAAAAGATTGAGGCTCCACCAATCGTACTCGGCCGGAGAACGCTATAGCATCTGCCGCCTTTCCATTCCTGCTAAACCTTAGCGATCCCAGATTTCAACCGACCGGGGCGAAGGGCCAAAGCCAGAACGCTTGTGCCATTTTTGTGTGAGCCGGCACAGACAAGCACGATCTGTTCCGGTCGAACGCTTCGTTTCGATCAATCCGGTGCGCACGAGCGCGTGGTGAGCAACGTGCGATCGGCGGAGCTGGTCGGGTTGCGCAGTCGATCGCACGTTGCGGTGAGGGTCGCGGCGTAGGCCGCGGGTGTCAGGTAGCCCAGCGAGGAATGCAGGCGTTTGCTGTTGTAGTCGTTGGCCCAGAGCGCAATCTTGGCTCGACGTGGTCAAGGCTGAAGAACAGGGTTTCGTTGAGAAGCTCGTCACGCATCCGGCCGTTTAAGCTTTTACACGAACAGTTCTGCATCGGCTTGCCCGTCGGGATGAGGTGCCAGGCGATCTGGTGGTCCTCCGACTAGGTCAGTATCGCGTTGCAGGTGAACGTTATCGTTGTCTGAGACAATTAGGCGCGGCTTTCCGCGGCGAGCGATCAGCGCCGTCAGTGCACGGGCCACCCGCAGCTCGGGGATCGAGGTGTCTGGATCGCCGCCAAGCATTCCCGGGGCACGTCATCGACGATATTCAGGATCCGGGCGCGGCGACCATTGGCGCGCTGATCATGGATACGATCCAGCGACCAGCGGGCATTCGACCGCGCCTGGACCAAGATTGGCGCCCTCGTGCCAACAGCGAGGCGGCGGGCCCGGCGCTTGCGCACGCTAAGGCCTTACTGCCGATAGATCCGGTTCAGCCCGGATGGCTCACCCTGTTTCCGCAGCAGCAGGAACAGCCGCCGATAGCCGAAGCGTCGGTGGTCGTTGGCGAGCTCTCGCAGTTGCTCGCGCAGTTCAGTCGCTGACGATGGAGCAGGCCCGCCGTTCTGACAGGCCCAGTTCTGCCTGCAGATGCGCGACTGCCTAGCTCTGGGCGACGGGCCCTACCATTTTTTGACAGGAGCTCGCGCAACGGCGCCGCATCCAGCATCTGCTCGGCCAGCAGCTTCTTCAGCTTGGCGTTCTTATACTCGAGTTGCCGCAGCCGCTTCGCTTCCGAGACATCCATGCCGCCAAATTTAGACGCCTTACTCTCGCGGATACCCACGCAAGCTCCCTCCGGACCGAACACCATCTGCCCGCGTGCGGAAGCGCTAAGTTCGCCTTCGGTCGGGCGTGTTCCGCGCCGCGCCACATCTCCGGGGGAGGGAATGCACCACTGCAAATAACCCTTATAGAATGGGGGTAACTTGCATCGATGCTGGCGATACCCCGTCCAATACCCCAAACTTTTATAGTTACAGCCGACAACAAGGGTGGTCGAATGGGGGCAGGTGCCATGCAAAATGTACGGAACCGAACTCACCGGCATCAGTTCGTCCACACCCGGACTGTCGAAAGCCTCGCGCTAGACGCGCGTTGCATCAGCCCATGACCCTATCGGAGGTTCAATGGAGCATTTCATCAACACGGCGAATATCAAAAATTACCGTCAGCAGCTCAGCGATCCAGCAGTCGATCAGGACCCGGTCCGCCGCGTCATGCTGGTGCGCCTGCTGGCTGGTGAGCTGGCCAAGGATGCTGACTCGAAGCCGACCGCGCAGGTGGCGGACCATCGCGAGGCCGATCTACTGGCGCGCCGGCAGGAGTTGTCGGGCGTCGAGTATTGGGCTGAAATGCACCGGTCAGCCAAATAACGTTTGCAACTTCGCCGCTCGGCGACAATATTTTTTTGAAGTTTCTAACCGGCCAATGTCGAACGGAAGGTACCTCCCCGCGTCATATCGAGCGGAGAGGTGTTTATGAACGCGACGCAAATCATAGCGGAAATCCGCGCAAAAATTGCCAAATACCGCGATCTGGCTCGAATGATCACCGATCCGGAGACTGAAGCGAATTCGCGACCTGACAAATACAGAGCAGCAGGCCAGAGACATGGAAAGAGAAAAGTAAAAGGCTCGTGTGCAATTTAGAGATCGCGAAGACTCTTTTTCATAAGCTCGTAACCGTGCAGCAAGGATGCCCATGGAGCCTAACTTCCCGCATCTTCATCTGAGTATGTCCGGTGCGTCCGCGCCCACCCTGCCCAAAGTGTCACGCAACGTCGATGCTGGCTAGGATCATGCCATTGACGAAAGACACTGTCGCGGAAAGTTTCGAATGTCCCGAATGTGATTACAGTTGGACTGTGTCCGCGCCTGACCCGATCCGCAAAGCTTCAGGTTGGATCGAAGCGCTAAAGCCCCCGAATTGATGCGTCGTCTCAGAGTTCGGCCTTGGACTCCACAGGATGTCGCAAAGCTGGAAAAGTTACTCGATCTCGGAGCATCCGCAGTGAGAGGTAAGCGTCGTCCTCAGGCCACGGCTCTGAGTTCTTGCGTTCGGTAAGCCCACGGCAATAGCGCGTCGATATCGCGGTTGGGGTGACCGTTGGCGATCCTTGCTAGAACATCTGTGAGATAACCGAGCGGATCGACCTCGTTGAGTTTGCAAGTCTCAATCAGCGAGGCGATTGTGGCCCAGTGCTCGGCTCCGCCGTCGGAGCCCGCGAACAAAGCGTTTTTCCGGTTCAGCGTGATCGGGCGGATGGAACGCTCGACGGTGTTGTTGTCGAGCTCGATGTGGCCGTCGTCGAGGAAGCGGGTCAAACCTTCCCAGCGCGACAAAGAGTAGTTGATTGCTTCGGGGAGTTTGCCCTTTTGGCTGATCAGACCGAGTTTTGCGCGCAGCCAAGCTTCCAGTGCGTCGACCAGCGGGCGGCTTTTCTGCTGCCGAACCAGGCGACGTTCATCGGCACTGCGGCCGCGGATGTCCTTCTCGATCGCATACAGCGCAGCGATGCGCTGGAGTGCTTCGCTGGCGATCGGCGCAGGCCCGGGAGTGGCAAGCCTGTAGAAGTTGCGCCGTACATGGACCCAGCAGAACGCCAGTTGCACGTCGCCGCGCTCGGCCAGGTTGCGGTAGCCGGCATAGCCGTCCACCTGCAAGATGCCTTTGAAGCCTTCGAGATGAGTGATCGGCCGCTCGGACTTGCGGTCCGGGGCATAGACATAGGCCACGCCCGGCGGATCGGATCCGCCCCATGGCCGGTCATCGGCGGCATAGGCCCATAACTGTCCGGTCTTCGTACGACCGCGACCCGGGTCCAGCACCGGCAACGTCGTCTCGTCGGCAAACAGTTTTGGCCGCTCCTTGAGCTTGTCGAGCAGGCGTTGGTGCAGCGGACGTAAATGCCAGGCGGCATGCCCGACCCAGTCCGCCAGCGTGGATCGGTCAAGGTTGACGCTCTGCCGGGCGTAAATCTGGGCCTGGCGATAAAGCGGCAGATGATCCGCATATTTGGAGACGAGCACCTGGGCGATAGTGGCTTCGGTCGGCAGCCCACCCTCGATCAGCCGCGCCGGCGCCGGTGCCTGCACGACGCCATCCTCACATTGGCGACAAGCGTATTTCGGCCGGATCGTGACCAGCACCCGGAACTGCGCCGGCACGATATCCAGCCGTTCGCTCTTGTCCTCACCGATCCGGTGCAATGCGCCCTGGCAGCAGCGGCAGGTCTTGTCGTCGATGTCGACGGTGGTCTCAATCCGCGGCAGATGCGCCGGCAGCGTGCCGCGATTGGCCCGCCGCTTCGCGGCGCCGGCCTGTCTTGCGGCCGGTGTCGCCTGCGCAGTTTTTGCGGCGTCATACGCCGCCGACTGCTCGACATCTTCCAGGCCCAGCAGCATCTGGTCCTCAGGCAGCGTCTCCGCCCGGCGGCCGAACTGATGTCGCTGCAGGTCTTTGATGATCTGACGCAGCCGATCGTTCTGCACCCGCTCGGCGAGCAGCATCGCTTTCAGCGTCTCGGAATCATCGGGCAATGCGTCGCGCGGCATGATCAAAGAAGATCATATTTACCGGCATTTTGCGACGCGCTCGATGCGGCTGATTCACTTTGCCACAGTAACAGGCATCAGCCAGGCTGCGCCGGCGTCACCGTCTCGCGCGCCGTGTGGACACGCCGCCAATCCAGCCCTTCGAGCAGCGCCGACAATTGCGCGGCCGACAAATGGATCACGCCGTCTTCGATCTTCGGCCAGCGGAAGATGCCATCCTCCAGCCGCTTGGCGAACAGGCACAGACCCGTGCCGTCCCAATACACCAGCTTGATCCGATCCGCGCGCTTGGCGCGGAACACGTAGACCGCGCCGGAGAACGGATCCGCCGCCATGCTCTCGCGCACCAGTGCCGCCAATCCATCGGCGCCCTTGCGGAAGTCCACAGGCCTGGTCGCTACCATGACGCGGACCGCGCCGGTCGGGCCGATCACGCGCCAGCTTTCAGCGCCCGCAACACCGCGGCGATCGTGTCCGCCGGGGCGCCCGCGCCGATGCGCACCGTCACGCCGTCGATCGCAACCTCGATCGTTCCTGCAAGTGGTTCGTCCCAATGTCGACGCTTGGTCTTGCGCTGCCGACGGCCCGCCGTGTCGGACGGTGCCGCATCAACCACCGCCGGGACAAACCGCGGTTCATCATCCTGGGAAACGACCGCCTGAGCTTCTCTGACTTGCCGGCGCAAGCCGAACAATTGCTGCGGCGACAATCCATGCCGCCGAGCCACGCCGGAAACAGAATCGCCACTGGTCTCGATCTCCGCGACCACCCGCGTCTTGTCCTCGTCGCTCCACGTCCGCCGGCGACCCGCGCCGGTGAACACCTCAAGCCGGCGAACCGGCTTGGTGATAGCACTATCCACTGTGTCCATTCTAAGCCTAGCGGTTCGAGTGAACCAAAAGGTCGCAGATCAGGACATCTGCCGAAAGGTGGGGGCGGGACGACGCTTACAGTGAGAGCGGCGGCGGCGTTGAACAGGTCCATCATTCGGTGCAGTCGAGGGCGCGCGAGATCCGCAGACCGTTCGCACACGTTCGAGCTGTAAAGCGGGCGCGCCTGGCGAAAAAAACCCAAGCGCTATCCTGACCGAGGCCCCATTTGGTGCCCCTAACGCTTCCGGAATGGTCTCATTCCAAAGCCACGGACCTACGTAGTGATACGGAGGTCCGTAGTCAGCATAAAATTAGCCGGTAGCTCTCTGTTTGGCGTACGACTTAGTCCTCCGCGCCTAGGTAGGATTGGAGAGAACTGTAGAGTCTCAGTGTCCTTGAATCAGCACCCGCGTGGACTTCTCGAAAGTAAGGCCGGGGCTAAAAAACTCAAAGCGTCGACGGGCAATAGCCCGATGAAAAAGTCGAAATGCAAGGCGTGCAGTTCCGATATGCACGAGATCGACGTTTACCCCGCTCGCCCAGGGCACGATGTGCACGTGATCAGATGCACCAAGTGCAGCAACGTGGAGCACGTCGTTCGCGACAATAGGTTCGGGACAACAGCTTAATGCAATTTTATTAGCGTCTTCGTCATTGGCAACAAGGCGGATTGTTACTATTTCGATTCATACGTGCGAGGAACGTTCAATGGAACAGCCATCTGCACCCTTCGCATGCCGGATTAAGTCCGTCGTTGGAGAATGTCTGCCCGGCGAGGAATTTTGTGCTTTTGAGTTTCCCTGGTGCGAAGGCTGCCCCAAATCCTTGGTCGAAAAAGTCCGCGCTTTAGAAGACCCGATTAAATCGGGGATCTGGCACGGCTGGATCAATGGAATCTCGACGATTAAGAAGTGAGGTAGCATGTTGCTGAGTTTACCGTCTCGGCGCCGCTTTTCCGATCTGTCTGAATCTGAAGTGCTGGCCCTAGCAATCTCGTCTGAGGAGGACGACGCTCGGATCTACGCCACCCATGCCGAGCAGCGCGCGACGCCTATCCCGCAACGGCGACAATTGTTCGTCGTCAGGCAATTTGAGACTGATCAGGTGTTTCGAGAAGAGAGGCTCTGGCTCATCAGTGGTTAGAGTTTAAGCGGCTTGCAGTCGGTGCTGCAAGCGACGGTTTGCGATGGTGGCAAGTTTGATGCGTCTGCGTTCTGCGATTATCGCCTCCGCTCTGCCGTAGTAGACGTCCGCTGGCGTGACGTTGTTGATGCTCTCATGATAGCGGGCGTGATTGTAATGCTCGACGAAGGCTCCGATCTGTCGTTCGAGATCTCCGGGTAAATAATAGTTTTCCAGCAGAATGCGGTTCTTCAGGGTCTGGTGCCAGCGCTCGATCTTGCCCTGGGTCTGGGGGTGATACGGTGCTCCCCGCACGTGCTGCATGCCCTTGTCTTCGAGCCAGTCAGCAAGATCGCCCGCAACATAAGACGCGCCATTGTCGCTGAGCAGCCTTGGCCGCTGCACGACGGTGGCACTATCGAGGCCTGACGCGGCTAGTGCCTGGTCCAGCGTGGTCGTGACGTCGGAAGCGCACATGGTGGGCCCGAGCCTCCAGGCCACGATGTAGCGCGAGAAGTCGTCCAAAATCGTCGACAGGTAATACCAGCCCCAGCCGGTGATCTTGAGGTAGGTGAAGTCCGTCTGCCAGAGCTGGTTGATGGCAGTAGTCTTGTCCTTGAACTCGTTCGCCGCCTTGATCACCACATAGGCCGGGCTGGTGATCAGGTCATGCGCCTTCAACAGCCGATAGACCGAAGCCTCGGAGACGAAGTACTTTCTCTCGTCAGTGAATCGCACGGCCAACTCCCGCGGAGACAGTTCGGGAACCTGCAGCGCCAGATCGATGATCTGCCCGCGGACGTCGTTTGGGATACGATTCCAAACGCGATCCGGCCGGGACCGGCGGTCAGCCAGCGCCTCGATCCCACCTTCAAGGTAGCGGTCATACCAACGATAAAACGTTGAACGCGGGATGCCGAGTTTGTCCAGTGTGCGCTTGGCCGGCAGGTGCGACCCTTCGACCAGATCAATGATCTCGGCCTTCTCGGATGCGGGATACCTCATGCCTCGTCCTCCCCATCCCCGTTCATGTTTTTTTTGAGCAGGTGATTTTCGAGGGTGAGGTCGGCAACGACCTCCTTCAAGGCGGTGGCCTCACGACGAAGATCCTTGACCTCACCAGGCGTTGCGGCTCGCGCAGTGTCACCGGCCAATCGGCGCTTGCCGGCCTCAAGGAACTCCTTGGACCAGCCGTAATACATCGAGGCGGCAATACCTTCACGGCGGCACAGCTCGGAGATGTTCTCCTCGCCACGCAGCCCTTCCAGCACGATGCGGATCTTCTCTTCGGCCGAATAATACCGACGCGTCTGGCGCCGGATGTCCTTCAGCACTTGTTCTGCGGGCGCTTTGCCCGATACGGATTTCTGTTTCATCTTCGCTCCTTGCGGCTACGATGAACCAGAAATCCTCCCTTCGTGAAGTCCCTCAATTTGTCTCAAGGGTGCTGACGGGGAACACGCCATGATGTCGTTACCCGAAACGACGCGGACCGATGCCATCCTGAAGCGACGCTGGTGACCTCATAATTGGCATGTCATCTGTTTCATGACCGGGTCGCCGGGATTGTACCCAGGACGAGGAGCGAGCGACCTCTGCTGTGTCACTACGGCTTCCGTCGCTTCGTCCAGACGCAGCAACTTCCAGCCTACCGGTTCATTGCTCACGCTACCACCGCTCACTTGCCATGCTCTCATGACAGGGTTGTCTTCTTTTGTGAAGCCCACGGCATGAACCTCAACAGATCGGGAATAGCCACCATACCTGAGTTCAAGAACGTGACCCGAACGCAGGGCTTCACAAGCAACTTGGACCCACACTTCAGAACTCCCTTGGTTGCGACTGAATGGGCATTGCAGCTTAGCGACTCCTGCCAGAAGACGCCTATTGGTGTCGCTGCTCGGCGATAAAGGCGGTGATATCTTTTACTTCCAGAGGACTGAGCGCCATGTTTGGCATTTTCGGATGAGGCTCAAGCAGGAAAGAAGCGAGTTTTTCGATGTTGAAATCCAGTCGATCCGCTATCGATGCAAATGAGGGAGCGATGTCCGTCCCTTTGATCTGATCGCCCGAGACAACATGACATCCAGTGCACCAGCGTCGCGCCAGCGTGGAGCCATTGTCCGGGTTTGCAGCAAAGGCTGCTTCACTTGCGCAGGTGAGAAATACCAAAGAGACAAAGTAGATAGTTGAACCCATGTTACTTCCCTCACTAGCATCGCCAAGTCGCGAAGGCTCGAACGGTTCCTAGATGTTTTGGACATTTATTTCCCGCGACATGAGCAATACCGCTCATCGCTTCCTGCTCGCGAGCGCCCATGCTGGCCTCATCACCGCCCGCCAATGGCAACTTTCGGTGACTGAGAGTTCGGTAGCGCTCCCGCCTTAAGGATTTGTAGGTTGGCATGGATCGCTCAATTCACGAACACAATCTCGCTCACTAACCAACGAAGCGGCAAAGCCTAATGAAGCTACTTGCCAACGAAGAGGCCACCCACCGACCACCGCCACAGAATCAGTAGGGCACTCGGCTTAGTAATATTGATTTCATTGCATTGGCAGGTTCAATTCGCGATGTGAGGTGGCGGGACAGTTTTAAACCCGGCAGCATTGGGAGAATGGTCGAATACCGCTATCCATCTGCTCGTTACGACTGAACGCATGGGGGTCCGATAGTTCGTGTGTTTGACTCATGAATTCCGAATTGGGGCAGCCGTCGCACTTGCGATATTCAAATGCGCGATACTCGGATCAGGACAACTTGGCTTCATCAAACAAATTTTCTGACAGACATTTCATCCATGCTGGCTGGTTTTCGGTCATGACATCCCCCTTGAATGGTAGCCCCAACGACTGCGCCGACATCAACGTGGCTCATTCAATCTAGGATTTGGGAACCCGTATTGACCTAGATCAACCGACTACGCTCCTGATGATCTTAGCTCGCGTGGCGTCTGCTCCAAGGTTTTGGGAGGAATGCAATGGCCTATTTTCGACAGTTTTCTGACGGGGCTCACCAGTTAAGCCCGATGGCTGTTTTTTTGACATTGGGACTGATTTTCTTAATTGCGAGCATCGGTGGTTGGTACACGGGTAACCTGGTCCGATGGCTGCGCAATTAAGCCCGAACCGGCAAACCACGGCTGAGATTCCCAAGTCACCCCCTGCGGGGTGCTGACGTGTTGAAGAATTTGGACACGACTTGAACCGCGCTTGTTGCACGCTGCCTATCGCGGGCGCCGCAATCGGCTAGACCGCCGTCGATTTGCGTTCGTTTCCACGGCGACTTTTCGGTATGATCGCAAGCGTCGCATTTGAGCGTGCGCAAGTCGAAACCCAACACCGAAGGTTTGATGTTGGTGAGCATCATCTGACTATGGCAGTCCGGACAACGCGTACGTCTTTATGCCATCGCGCGTTAAATATGACGTGGGCATTGCTGCGGTCTATTTCTCGCAGGCTCCCGGGAATGAACCGCTCTCAAAGCCTATTTCTTTTTGAGACTCAAAATATACGCGATTATGTCATCCGCTTCTGCCTCGGAAAGCATGATGTTCGGCATATTCTTGTGATTGGAACGGAGAAACACGTTCAACGAAAGTGCGGTCGTCGATGTCATGTCAGCGACGCTCTGGAAGCTGGGCGGACCATCCTTGTCGATGGGCAAAGTCTCACCCCTGTCGGGAAATAGCATAGGCAGAACGTGATGACACGAACTGCATTGCGCGGTCGCGATCTGACGTCCGGATGCTGGATCGCCACGAAGAGGCTGCGCACGGACTGGAAACACGGCTGAAATTGCAGCGGCTCCAACGAATGCAAATGTCATCCAACGCATGCGGTGCCGCTCGGGGTTAACCTGGTCCTGCTGTAAACCATTTTTTGATTTCGTCATTCGGGAGGCGGCCTTAATTTTCGAGGGAGGGCTTTGGCTTCCTCCTCTGCGAGCAATTGATGAATTTGCTGGCGCTGGTCGGTGTCGGTTACCCTGAGAAGCAAATCTCTAAACCGCGATGTATTCTGTCGGTGTACGAAAATATCCATGGCAGCGTCCTCGATAAATAAGTCGGGCAAACGGCGTCCGTGGAAGCTAAACATCCGGAAGGGGCGGCACCTGGTCTTTGGCTAGTTCCGCAGCCAATAGCCGCTTTAACTCTTTGTACCGGACCTGATCGCCCGCCACGTCAGTCTCAGCCAAAAGCCTTCGATAGTGCGCAAGGTTTTCGTGGTGAATGAAGCGATCCATTTTGACCCCCGAGCGCGCACTAGGTTGACCCCAGACCGCTGTCGACTGCTGCCCTACATCACAAACAGCAACTGGCTACGAACGGGCTCGAAGGAGATCAGTTCCCGAGGACGGACCCGAATGATCGTAACGATCAACAGCGTGGGGAGACCTGTCAGACCGATGTCCGATAGTAGGGCGAGGTTCCGCTTGTCCGCGATGAGGGCGTACACATGGGGATTAGGCGTCACGACGACGTCACCGCCCACGTAGGCGTCTCGCAGGGTGGCGTGCCGCGGCTCCTCGAGCGCGAAGTCGACGAGGCGATTGTAGACGAGATCGACTGGTCGACCGTCGAAGTTCAACCGGCCGCCGACAAGAGCAAGTTGACCGGGGTCGGCGATCACAGTCTCCATGCCGTGGTGCTCAAACAAGGCCTTGGCCAGTTGGAACTCTGGGTAAAGATACTGTTGCTCAGGCGCGTCATCGACGATGGCGATGCGCGCGGGTTCTCCAGATCCCCGCTGCCGCCGCCATTCGTCGGTGAACATGTGGGTCACGTCATCGGCGAACGGCGCCGCAGGCTCGAGTCCAGCCTGCTCCGGCTCCTGAGCGCAGCAGGCGCGCTGCGCCCGAGCCAGCACGGCATTGAGGAAAGCGCCGCCGGCGTTCGTGTTCACCTCGATCAGCTGCGGCCCGCCCGGCGTGACGTGGAAGTCGTACCCCATGAAGGCGCCGAGGGGTCCGAAATCAGTCGTTGCGATCGCCGGCGCGGAGGCCAGAGCCGTAGCGCGGTAGGGCGCCAACCGCGCCGCCGCCTCAACAGCTGCCACGATCCGCATCATTTCGGCCACTACCGTAGCCGGGACGAAAAGCGGAACGGCGGAGAACAGCGTTGGATGGGATGCGATAAGTTGCGCGGCGAAGCCCTCGGCGCCGACCTCCCGATCCAGGGCTTCGGTCAAGGCGCCGCGGTCCAAGGTGATACAGAAGCAGCCGCGGTTCAGCCGTTCCGCCTCGCCAATCGCGCTCTGCTCCATTGCCTTCGATTCCCTCCCCGACATTTAAATCAGGCCTAGTCCGTCAAGTGACGCCGCGCGCGAACTGTGAAGATGCCCGCTTAATAGTTGGCTAGTCATTGCGGATTTCCTTGCCAGCTTAGTCGTGCTGAGTTGTGGCATCGTCGCTGAACTCTCTAACTCGAACTTCGCCGATTCCAACATCGCTTAGGGCGCCTGGGCGAACTGCATCGCGCCAGGCCAGATCTCGATGGGCGCCAGCATCGAGATAGCCAAGCCTTTAAAAAAGCTCTCCCAAACGCCGCTCACGGCCCAGCGTGAAAAACGCTTGTGGGTGTTGCACCAGCCGCCAAAATGTTCCGGTAAATCACGCCAAGGCGCCCAGGAACTTCCGGATCACTCCATCGACGAAACGATTGCCAGCTCGCTATTTCGGCCGACCTTGCCGACGCAGTCCGCGACCAAATCCTCGATCCGGCGAATTGGCAGTCTCGCAGCCCATGACGTTCCACCCAAGCCTCCTGTAGGAAAGCGCCCCTAAAACTGCGCTTTTGCTGATTTGCGAATCCGCTAAATGACAACAGACCACAATATCAATTTATTGATTGTACTCAGATTCTTACGTTCCACAATCTTGTTACCGTAGCTTGCAATCGCAATATCCTCACGCTCTTAAAGCTGCATTATCACTCGTTTTTATTCTATATTGAACGATGTCCGAAACCAGCCCTCAGGCCGCTCAAATCGACCCCCAGCAAGCCCCATCGTCCTCCCCCGCGCCGCTGCCGGCCGTCGTCGATGCCGGTGCACAGGCGTCGGCCCTGCCCGCCCATCTCGCAGGGCTCGCCGATCGCGCCCGGGATTACGTCGAGGCCGCGAGTTCGGCCAACACAAGGCGCGCTTACAGCTCCGACTGGAAGCATTTTGCGGCCTGGTGCCGACGCCAGAACCTCCCTCTCCTTCGGCCGGATCCCCAGATCGTCGGGCTCTACATTACCGCCTGCGCCTCAGGTGCTGCCTCAGCCGACCGCAAGCCGAAGGCGGTGACGACGATCGAGCGCCGCCTGTCCTCCCTGACCTGGAACTATTCCCAGCAGGGCCAGCCGCTGGACCGCAAAGACCGCCATATCGCCACCGTGCTCGCCGGCATCCGCAATATCCACGGGCAACCGCCGGTTCAGAAGGAAGCCGTGCTGCCAGAGGACGTTATCGCTATGCTCGAAACGCTGGGGCGCGGCACCCTGCGAGGCCTGCGCGATCGTGCCATGCTGCTGATCGGTTTTGCCGGAGGTTTGAGGCGCTCTGAGATTGTCAGCCTCGACGTCGGCCGCAACCACACCGAGGACGGCGGCGGTTGGGTCGAGATTTCTGACAAGGGTATGCTGGTGACTCTGCGCGGCAAAACCGGCTGGCGCGAGGTCGAAGTTGGCCGCGGCTCGTCGGACGCGACCTGCCCTGTGATCGCGCTGCAAACCTGGTTGAAATTCGCCAAGATCGGTCATGGGCCGCTGTTTCGGCGCGTCACCGGCCGAGGTAAAGATGTCGGCCCGGATCGCTTGACCAACCAGCAGGTCGCTCGTCTGGTCAAACGGGCGGCGCTGGCCGCGGGCATCCGCGGCGATCTCTCCGAAATCGAACGCCATAAAAAGTTTGCCGGCCATTCGCTACGCGCCGGCCTCGCTTCCTCGGCTGAGGTCGACGAGCGTTATGTGCAAAAGCAGCTCGGTCATGCCAGCGCCGAAATGACGCGCCGTTACCAGCGACGCCGCGACCGGTTCCGGGTCAATCTCACCAAGGCGGCGGGGCTGTAGCTAGGTGATCGTGGCGTTTCCCTCATCCGCAAACGCGCGCTGGCCTGTCCTGGAGACCTCGCCGCTGCGAGCTGCTGATCTTGATCTCAACCGGGTCGACTACTAGCCGCGCGACTTTATGCTGAAGGTTCTTCTCGACACCTCTCAACGGAGGTAAAGCGGCCGGCGCCGAAGCCCAGCACTGATCTCGCTTGATGCGATTGAAGAGGACCGGGCCTCCTCAGCGTGGCATCGCTTGCTGAGCCGCGGCGGGGCGTCGTGCCGATTAGCGGCGGCCGGTATCGGCCGCTGGTCGCCTGGCCGGCGGTGGATTTGCTAAGGGCTTTCCAGTTGCTCGCGGCAACTGCCCGTAAGGATTAAGAGGACCGGAGGCGTTGCGTAGCGTAGGGGCAGTGCCACCATTGATGAGGACCGCCGCTCTAATTACTTCTTCTTATTTTTAACGCGGCTGAATTGGCGTCTTTCCCAAACGCCGTGTTGTTGTCGTGCGTTCGTTCGGCGGCGCGCATACGCGGGTCAAGTTGTCGTTGAGGGGTAATCGGCGCAGGTGCCGGTTGCGGATTATTTATGATCAATCCTTTGGCCGACCGTGCTGCCAAAACAAAGTGAGAACACTAAGCCGTACTCCCCGAGCGTAAGCACACGGCGTTTCGTCGCTCAACCGAAACTTCTAGCAGTAGTTGATCGTCGCTCCCATCATAATCAGGCTGTGTCCCGGTGCGGCTTGCTCGATGCCTGCGACGGCCTCTACCCCCTGATCGAGATGGGGAGGTGCAAAGTAGCGAAACTCCTTCATAGACATATACTTATTGCGTTTTGCGACGTGCGTGGATAGCGAAAGTTTGGAGTTGGCCCATCTCTATCGATTGCCGTCCTGCTGCTCTCCCGTGCATTCGTATCCCGCACAAAGCAGGAGATAAAGCTGATGAGTGACAACGCGCCAAACATGATGAAGCGACCCAAGGGCCAGAGGGGCCAGAAGCCGCCCGCACGAAAGCCCTGCCCCTCGGAAGATCGCATCTTTGTCGTGCACTTTTATTTCTTCGACAATGGCCCGAATCCCGGCAGGGGGAGCGCCAGGCACACGATGATGCTGGAGGTGTACCTTGAGGCGAAGATCGATCTCAGCAGGCCGCATTGGAAGCGAAGCGTCGCTCTAATTGAACCAAGTGACTTCTTGAAATGGGCCGACCGCGCCTTAGGCGAAGGAAGGCTCACTCCGGAGCAGCATTCCATTTACGCGGAAGGCTACGAAGTAATCGCTGATCGTGCCCAGCACCCCGAAACGGAATGGGCGAAGCTAGGCCGCATCGAGGACAAACGGGCTCACGCGGACTACCCAGGCCAGTTCATTTTGGCTTACCGGGACAGGGACGGCGCAATGGGATGCCACGTCATAAATGAAAAGGGCACCGTGTCATGCGAGCGATTCATCCATGACCAGCGCAGCCAGCCCGGCACAGGTCAACGGGAGGCATTTGGGTTCTATGACCCAGGCCAGATTTACAACGCCAGAAGGCGGAAGCTGGGCGCCCTTAGCGCCGGCGGGACTGTGCACTGGCACTGGGTCCGCGGCCACAACGGGCACGCCGGCAATGAGCGCGCGGACGGGCTGGCGACGCGGGGAATGCGGGAAGCGCGAGATACGGTATGAGCCGCCGCGACCCAATGACCCGCGTCAAAGCCCGCCCAGGCCCTCAGGACTGGGGCGATGACGACGTGATGACCTTAATCGAGGCCGTAGCGGTATTCTTCCCCCACGGCCCGCTCACTTTGTCATCTTTTCGCACCGAGATCGCCGCCGGGCGGCTTGAAGTCGCTCGCGTGGCGGGCAAAGATTTGACGACTCCACGCGCAATCAGGAAGCTGGTGACCCCATGCCGGGCAGGAAAGCCAAACCGCCTCGCCTCTGGTGCCGGCCAGACGACGGAACCTGGGTCATCCTCGACCGAGGACGGCAAGTCCGCACAGGCTTCGGCCGCGCTGAAACTGAAAGCGCTGCGCGCGCACTCGAAACCTACCTCGGCACGCGGCACAAGCCGACCATCGGCGCACGTAATCCCGCTGCGCTCGCCGTCGCTGACGTAATCACGGCTTATGAGGAGTCGAAGCGGCCGAAGAACTACGACCTGCTTCGCACCAAGATTGCCGACAAACAGCCGATCTCCAACGACGAGCGCAAGATCGTGCGCCGCCATGACGAACTGCTGATTCGTCTCGACAGCGCCAATTCGTTTTTCGGTCGTTACAAGCTCGCCGACATCAAGGCGCAGCTCTGCCGCGACTATGTCGACTGGTGCACTGGCGCGGCGAATGATCGAAACAAGGATCTGGCCAAGCGTCGGATCGTTTCCGACCAGACGGCCAGGCGCCACCTCGAGGATCTGCGCGCAGCCATCAATGTCTATCACGGCGAGCACACGCTCGATGTCGTGCCGAAGATCGCACTGCCGGAAAAACGCAAAGGTCGAGAACGCTGGTTGCGGCGGTCAGAGGCCGCTCGCTTGCTCGGCGCGGCCCTCGGCTTTGTCTGGGACGGCGAGCGCGGCACATGGAAGCGCAACGATGCCGGACGCTTGGTTCGGCGGGCGGCATGGCTGGTCGCACGACGACGGCCAGTGGCGCGATTCATTTTGCTCGGGATTTACAGCGCCCGTCGCGAAGAGACGATTCGACGGACCCAGTGGATGGCAACGACGACGCATCCATGGATGGACTGCGAGCGCTGGGTTTACCACGGCCGCGGCGGCGATGAGACCGTCACCAAGAAGCGCCGGCCAGCGGCGAAGGTGGCATCGCGCCTGCGGCCGCACTTAGCGCGCTGGCGCCGGCTCGACCTCAAGTTGGCCGACAAGCTCGGCAAACCCGTGCTGTTCATCGTGCATCGCGCCGACGGCGAGCAGTATGCGGAGAAAATCAAAACCGGTTGGGATGGCATCGTTGCAGACGCTGGGCTTGGAACGGACGTGGTGCGGCACATTCTCCGACACACCGCAGCAACATGGCTGATGCAGCTCGGAACGGATCCGTGGCAGGCCGCTGGCTGGCTTGGCATGACGCTGGAGCAATTGCAGGAAAACTATGGGCATCATCATCCCGATTTTCAGGAAGACGCCGCAGAGGCGTTCAGCGGCCGACGGTAGGGAGTAAACTTTGCAGGGCACGATCATAAGCGACTATCAAAAACGAAAGTTGCAAGTTGACTTCATCGAAATGACGCTTACCCAAAACACGGCTGACAGCCCTATTTCCTACAAGGGAAAGGGCTATATGTAGCAGACGGCTGAAGATGCTCTGAAGTTTAAGCTTTATACTGAAAGCGTTCAGAACAATAGTTTTGCCGACTCCTTTAATCGCTCAGCCGAAGTGCAATCCGGGACAATCTATTCCGACGCATCCTATTACACCTTAATCGCTACCGCGGCGGACGGTTCGTTATGGACCACCGAACGCGTGCTTCCACAATGCGATTGGAGTTTCGGAAAATATGAAAAATATCCGGTCGTTCATGGCGACCTAAGCTCCTGCCGTCGAGGAACATGCCACGCCGGGACACGATTGCTTACGTTGCATTTCTTTGAAGAAGCCGACATTCCTTGTGCTTTGGACACAGCTCAGTTTAAGTCGGATGACTATGACTTCGTTGTTCGTAAAACTGACGAAAGCTTCTCGGTTCGTGTGGAATCCAAAATCGAGCTTCCCGAGCATTTTGAGATCCGCGTTGAGGAAGCGCTTCGTTTTCTACCTGCTCAGTCAGTTGCGACACGCGTCATGGTACGATCTGGCTGCCTCGATTTGTATTCGGCGTCGGTCCGTTCGAAGCGAACAGCACTTATGCCGCCGCTGGTCCGCGGTCCTATCGAGCAATCTTGGGCGTTATTTTCCAATTACCTCCGATACGTGACCCGTGAGACTAAGAGCTCTTCTTGGCATCCGTGCAGCGGCTATCTTCATAACGCTCTAGTACCCACTATCGGTGAAGAATGAGTCGTGATTCAATGGGATATGAGCAGCATCCCTGAGGCGACAGCGATTATTTTGACGACGTCGGAGCGGAACGAGCTTGAGGGCTTGGCGCGGTCGACGAAGACGGAGCATCGATTGCGTCAGCGCGCACGGATCGTGCTGTTGGCGTCGGAGGGGTTGGCGAGCCGGGCGATCGGGCGGACTGTTGGCTGCACGACTGGCACGGCATCGAAGTGGCGCGTGCGCTATGCCGCAAAGCGGTTTGACGGTCTGGACGAAACGGGCGACCGAGGTGCCGAACCGAAATACACTGCGGAAACGGACAAGCGCATTCTGGCGCTGTTGGACCAGCCGAAACCAAAGGGCTATGGGCGCTGGTCGGGACCGTTGTTAGCTGCGGCGCTGGGCGATGTCGATATGCAATATATCTGGCGGTTCCTGCGTGCCCAGAAGATCGATTTGGCCGGGCGCAAATCCTGGTGTGAGAGCAACGATCCGGAGTTTGCGGCCAAGGCAGCCGACGTGGTGGGCTCTACATGGCGCCGCCGGACAACGCGATTGTCATCTGCGTCGATGAAAAGCCCTCGATCCAGGCGCTGGAGCGAGCACAGGGCTATCTGAAAATGCCGAACGGCCGCGCGCTGGGCGGTCATAGCCACGATTATAAGCGCAACGGCACCTCGACGCTGTTTGCCGCTTTCGAGGTCGCCACCGGCAAGGTGACGGCCGCGCACAAAAAGCGGCGCCGGCGCATCGAGTTTCTCGACTTCATGAACGACATCGTCGCCTCTTGGCCCGACACCGCCATCCACGTCGTGCTCGACAACCTCAATACCCATAAGCCGAAAAACGACCGTTGGCTAAAGCTGCATCCGAACGTGACGTTCCACTTCACGCCAACCCGTGCCTCGTGGCTCAATCAGGTCGAGATCTGGTTCTCGATCCTGCAAGCAAAGTCCCTGTGCGACGAATCCTTCACCTCTGTCAAACAACTCAGGGAACACATCGACAACTTCATCGAAGACTACAACGCAAACGCCAAGCCCTTCGTCTGGACCAAGTCTGAAGTTCATCAAAAGCGTCTTAAGGCCCGTTTCGCGGACCAATGATTCCGGGTACTAGAGGCTAGCGCAAATTCCGTGGATGCTTGGGCGATCGGTCTCAGCGTTGCCGTCGAGGGATTGGCAAATTTGCTACCTTTCGAACGAGAGACAACTGAGTCAGACAGGCTGATTGACCTCCAGAAATACATCAGCAACCAGGTATCCACCTCTGCAGATTTTTTGGAGTTTTCAGACCGCGTAACAGGCATTATGAGCGGACTTACGACGATACGCGCTGTCGATCGAATGATCTCAATCGCTAAACATGGCCACGCTGATTTGCAACATATTAACGCTTGGAAAAAATTGCGAAACAGAGGAGTTCACCCCAGCACAGCTGGCCGAGACGACACCTCATCGCGGGACTTTCAGAAACTAATAGACCAGCTGCACAGCGTTAACGTACTACTGAGCCATCTCCTTTTTCATCTAATTGATTATCGTGGCCTTTACACGGATTATTCGACGAAGGGATTTCCATTGAAAGGCTATCTATCAGATTGACTGCGCTAATATTTGGCGCGGACAAAAATTATGAAGTCTCGGCCGCGGCAAGGTCTTCACGAAAGAATTTAAGACGATAATCAAGAAATCAACATGTTCACAAAATGTGGATACCGTTCGGGCGAGGCGCGATCGATATCTGTCGCAAGCTGAAGAGGTTTACGAAAGAAGCCCGCGAGGAATATCAGATATGCTCGACTCTGCAATTCAGCCGGATGTATCTTAAAGCCAAGATCTTGGTTCGATCTATTATCAAAAATCTGCCGCATCTCTCGCCCAAACAGGTAGGTCGGAGAAACGAGGTCGGGAGACCATAATCCGTAATGAACCTCAAGGCGCAAAACTATTGCTCGCTCGAATGACGCTAGCGCTTTGTCGTCGGTAAGCCACCGCGAAATAGTTTCCGCCTGGCTACGTCGAATGCGAAACAGATCGACTGAAGCGAGTTCCAAAGCCATACCCATTATTGTAGGAAGTAAACTTCAACCTTGAGTCCGGCGTTATCGAACATGTCAGCAACATTTTGCAGCTGTGTCTTCGATCGCCCGACTCCGTATCTAGCAGATTTGTTTGACAGTACCCACGGCACGTCATCGCCAGTTTGTTCGAGGTAAAGCTCACCAGCAATGCGAGCGATGTCTCGATCAGCCAACATTGGATGGCCGAGGGGGAGCAGCCGCGACAGCTGGTCGCTCTCACGAGGCCGGGCAAACCGCCGATCTGGCGAAGTCGCTTCGTAGCTTTCCTCGATGCAAAAGCGGACCCCGCCAGCCGCAGGCACCAGCCACAGTAGGGTAATATTTGTTAGAAATTTTTGCAGCAGAAAGTTTGTCTCCGCGACCTGTCGGATCTCTCGAAGCCAATTGGCGGTCGTCTCGTTCAATTCATGCCAAAAGACGGGTGCAGCGTTAAATTCAGAGGTCTTCCGCGCTCCCTGGGTGCAAATCCCGAAAAACGAATCGAGATCTGTAACCGCATCGGCCATCAGGCCTGCCCTCGAATCTAACTAATTCATTGCGCATTTCGTTGCGCATCAAAGCGTTGATATCGCTAAGTTATTGATTACTTGGTCGGAGTGGCAGGATTTGAACCTGCGACCCCTGCGTCCCGAACGCAGTGCTCTACCGGGCTGAGCCACACTCCGACAATGGCCGGCTTATAACCTTGGGTTTCGCATACCGCAAGAACCCCGGTACAAGAACCTCGGAAAAGAACTGACGCCCCCCGCAAGGACCGCTTCGATGCCGCTCGGCCTCTCCACCCGCCTCCTGACCGCCGGCGCTGATGCCGTGGCGGCGGCGGCGCGCTGCCTGCGCGAGGGCGGGCTGGTGGGGTTTCCGACCGAAACCGTCTACGGGCTCGGCGCCGACGCGGCCAATCCTGCGGCGATCGCCCGGCTGTATCAGGCCAAGGGCCGGCCGGCGTTCAACCCGCTGATCGCCCATGTCGGCGACCTCAAAGCGGCGGAAGCGATCGCCCGCTTCGATTCGCAGGCGCGCGCTTTGGCGCAGGCTTTCTGGCCGGGGCCGCTGACCCTGGTCCTGCCGAAGGCGCAAAATTGCCCGGTGGCGGATCTGGCCACCGCCGGGCTCGACACCGTCGCGGTCCGTATACCGTCCCATAACGTGGCACGCGCCCTGCTGCAGGCCTTCGGCGGCGCTGTGGTTGCGCCGTCCGCCAACCGCTCCGGCCACGTCTCCCCGACCACCGCCGCCCATGTGCTGGCCGATCTCGACGGCCGCGTCGACCTGATCCTCGATGGCGGGCCGGTCGAGGTCGGCGTCGAATCGACGATCATCGGCTGTTTTGACGAGCCCATGCTGTTGCGGGCCGGCGGGCTGCCGCGCGAGGCGATCGAGCGGCTGCTCGGCCGCGCGCTGCTGGCGCCGCAGGAACTGGAGGATACCGACAGCCCGCATCCGCTGGCACCGGGCATGCTGGCCTCGCATTATGCGCCCCGCGCCCGGGTGCGGCTGCAGGCGACCGACGTCCGCCCCGGGGAAGCATTGCTGGCATTCGGTCCCGCTGCCTTGCCGGGACTTGATAAAGCCGTCGCCGTGATGAATTTGTCGGAGAGCGGCGACCTCACGGAAGCCGCGACAAGACTTTTCGGCTATCTTCGCGCGCTCGACACTTCTGGTGCTGCGGGAATCGCGGTGATGCCGGTGCCGGGGCACGGGCTTGGCGAAGCCATCAATGACCGGCTGCGGCGCGCCGCGGCCTGAAGCAAGAGCAATAAGACAAGCGCAGGGAAGCCCGATGAATATCGCTCACAAGCCGCCGGCCACGCTGTCGCCCGAGACCATCGCGCGCTTCGCGGCGATCGTCGGCGACAAATACGCCATTACGGCCGAGGCCGACGTGCATCCCTACGTCACCGAGGACCGCAACCTGTTCCGCGGCACCTCGCCGCTGGTGCTGCGGCCGGGCTCGACGGCGGAGGTCGCCGCGATCTGCAAGCTCGCCACCGAGACGCGTACCGCTTTGGTGCCGCAGGGCGGCAATACCGGCCTGGTCGGCGGCCAGACGCCCTATGGCGGCGAGGTCGTGATGTCGCTGCGCCGGATGGACAAATTGCGCGACCTCGACACCTCGTCGAACACCATGACGGTCGATGCCGGCATGATCCTGCAGAACGCGCAGGCGCGGGCATCGGAGGCCGACCGGCTGTTTCCGCTGTCGCTCGGCGCCGAGGGCAGCTGCACGATCGGCGGCAACCTCTCCAGCAATGCCGGCGGCACCGCGGCTCTCGCCTACGGCGTGGCGCGCGAGATGGCGCTCGGCCTCGAAGTGGTGCTGGCCGATGGCCGCATCCTCAACGGCCTGTCGAAGCTGAAGAAGGACAATACCGGCTACGATCTGCGCAACCTGTTCATCGGCGCCGAAGGCACGCTCGGCATCATCACTGCCGCGACGCTGAAACTGTTTCCGAAGCCGCGCAGCATTGAGACCGCCTTTGTCGGGCTGCAATCGCCGGAGGCGGCGCTGAAGCTGCTGGAGATCGCGCGCGGCGAGGCCGCGGGCCAACTCACCAGCTTTGAATTGATCGCCGCGATCGCGGTGGATTTCTCGGTCCGCCACGGCGTCGGCATCCGCGATCCCCTTTCCAGCAAGCACGACTGGTACGTGCTGATGGAATTGTCGTCGTCGCGCGACGAGAGCCAGGGCACGCTGGAGAAGATTCTTGAGCGCGGCATGGAGGACGGCATCGTCGACGACGCCGTGATCGCCGCTAATCTGGCGCAGCGCATGGCGTTCTGGAAACTGCGCGAGGACATTTCGCCGGCGCAGAAGCCGGAAGGCGGCTCGATCAAGCACGACGTCTCGGTGCCGGTCGCCGCGGTGCCCGCTTTCATCGCCGAAGCCAATGCGGCGGTGCTCAAACTGATGCCCGGCGCGCGGCCGGTGCCGTTCGGCCATCTCGGCGACGGCAACATTCACTACAACATCACCCAGCCGGTCGGCGCCGACCCCGCGCAATTCCTGGCGCGCTGGCACGATGTCAACGCGGTGGTGTTCGAGGTGGTTCTGCGGATGGGCGGCTCGATCTCCGCCGAGCACGGCATCGGCCAGCTCAAGGCCGCCGACCTGCCGTCGGTGAAGGACCCCGTCGCGATCGAACTGATGCGCTCGCTGAAAGCGATGCTGGATCCGCTGAACATCATGAATCCCGGCAAGGTGCTGTTGCCGGTTACGCCATGAGAGACGATACCGGTCTCGCCATCGCCGAGATTACCGACGCTGACATTGCCGACGTGATTTCGCTGTGGCAGCGCAGCGGCTCGACACGGCCGTGGAACGACCCCACCCGCGACATCGCCTTCGCGCGCGAAAGCGACAATTCCACCATTCTGATCGGGCGTGACGGCAGCGCCGTCATGGCCTCGGTGATGGTCGGCCATGACGGCCATCGCGGCTGGGTGTACTACGTCGCTACCGACCCGGATCATCGCCACAAGGGCTACGGCCGCGCGACGATGCAGGCTGCGGAAGACTGGCTGCGCCAGCGTGGCGTAGAGAAGTTGCAGCTGATGGTGCGTGCGGATAACACGCAGGTACAGGCGTTTTATGAATCGCTGGGCTTTGGTGAGCAGAAGCGCGTGATCTACGCCAAATGGCTCGACGGCCGCCCGCTGACGCCGTAGCGGCAGCCGTTTCGATCTCCAATCGAATCGATAGAAATGAGGTCGTTTCCCGGACGCGGTGCGGCACGAAGTGCCGCTCCGCAGATGGCGGCGCAGTGCACCGCGTCCGGGGAACGGATGCCACCGGGTAAATCAGCGCTAAAGTGCCGTTCCCCCGAAGCTTTCTACACCGCCCATGTTCGCCGTTAACCCTTTTTAAAGATGTGCCGGAGATCGGCCCTGCGGGGCCATTCCCGCGTGCTAAATCTTGATTCGATTTGAAGGAACGCGCTCCGATTCGGGGCGTCGTCGAAGAAATTGTTGGGGAATTTCATGAGCCAGTCTGCCGCCTACGATACCGCGCACGATACCCTGTCAGACCAGGATCAGAAGCAGGCGGCGCTGGGCTATCTCAACGAGGCCTGGGCGGAAGCGCGGCACGACGGCGTCGATGGCGATTGCCTGGCGCAGGCCAGCCTGTTCGCCGCCTTTGCCGAACTGGTCGGCACCTATGGCGAAGACGCCGTGGCAAAGTTCGTCGAAGGCCTGCCCGGCCGCGTCCGCAACGGCGAATTTTCGCTGGCGCTGGCGAGGCAGTAGGCGGTTCGCTCGGCTTTTTGGGCTCCGGCCTTTCAGCCGTCATTGCGAGGAGCTCTTGCGACGAAGCAATCCAGTTCTTGCCGAGTTTGCGGCCATCTGGATTGCCGCGTCGCTTCGCTAAGGGGAAAGCCAACGGCTTTCCTTGACCTCGCGATGACGGGGATAGGCCGGTGCGCTTCTCCAGCCCTTGTGACCGGCCGCCTCGCGGCATAGCTTTGGTATTCAGCCCCGCACGGCCACCCGAGCTTTGAGTATTCCCATGAAGGCAGCGTTTCTCACCGACCGCGGCGTGATCAAACTGTCCGGCATGGATGTGCGCGGCTTTCTCAACAATCTCGTCACGTCGGAGATCGAGGTCGTCGCCCCCGGCATCGCGCGATTCGGCGCGTTGCTGACGCCGCAGGGCAAGATCATCACCGACTTCCTGGTCACCGAAGCCTCCGCCGGCCATGGCGGCGGGCTCTTGATCGAACTGCCGCGTGAACTGGCCGCACCGCTCGCGACCAAGCTCGGCTTCTACAAACTGCGCGCCAAGGTCACGGTCGACAATCTCAGCGATGCGCTCGGCGTGCTCGCGGTATGGGACGGCGAGCCCGCGATGAAGCCGGACCTGACCTATCCAGATCCGCGCAACGCCGCGCTCGGTTACCGCATTCTGATCCCCGCCGAACTTGCCGCCAAGACCGCTACGGTGATCGGCGCCGACCTTGTCGACGAAGCCGCCTATGAGGCGCATCGCATCGCGACAGGCGTGCCGCGCGGCGGCGTCGACTTCGCCTATGGCGACGCGTTTCCGCATGAGAGCAATATGGACCGGCTCCATGGCGTCGATTTCGACAAGGGGTGCTATGTCGGCCAGGAAGTGGTGTCGCGCATGCAGCACCGCGGTACGGCGCGCACGCGCATCGTCGGCGTGGTGCTGGACGGCGACGCGCCCGCAGCGGGCGCGGAGATCCGCGCCGCCGACAAGCCGATCGGCACCATGGGTTCGTCGGCCGACGGCCGTGGCCTGGCCTTGATCCGCACCGACCGCGCCAGCGATGCGCTGGATGCGGATGCAGCATTCCTCGCCGGTGGCGTGCCGATCCATTTTGCCGATCCCGACGCCGTTCGCGCGCTGGCGCCGAAGAAGACGATTGCATGAGCAAGCCGGCGCGCCTGCATGCCGACGGCAAGAAGCGCTGTCCGTGGCCGGGCGAGGATCCGTTCTACGTCGCCTATCACGACACCGAATGGGGCGTGCCGGAATATGACGACCGCGCGCTGTACGAAAAGCTGATTCTCGACGGTTTCCAGGCGGGGCTTTCGTGGATCACCATCCTGCGCAAGCGCGACAATTTTCGCGCCGCGTTCGACGATTTCCAGCCTGAGAAGATCGCGCGCTACAACGAGAAAAGAGTGCATGCGCTGATGCAGGACGCCGGCATCGTGCGCAACCGCGCCAAGATCGAGGGCGCCATCAACAGCGCAAAATCCTATCTGAAGATCATGGAGGAAGGCGCCGGCTTTTCGAAGTATCTCTGGGACTTCGTCGATGGCCGGCCGATCGTCAACAAATTCAAGACCCACGGCAACGTACCGACCTCGACGCCGCTGTCGGTGAAGATTTCCAAGGACCTGCAGGCGCGCGGCTTCAAATTCGTCGGCCCGACCATCGTCTATGCCTTCATGGAAGCGACCGGCCTGGTCAACGACCATCTGGCGTCGTGCTTCTGCCATGAGTTGTGCATCGGCCAACAGCGCGCGCCGAGACTCAAAGCGACGCCCCCAAAAGAACCGCGCCTCAAAGTGAAGTAATGGCCAAATCGAAATTCTCTACGGACGTCGAAACCCGCGCCTGGCAGCGCATGCTGTCGGGGCGACGGCTCGATCTGCTCGATCCCTCGCCGCTCGACGTCGAGGTAGCCGACATCGCGCATGGGCTGGCGCGCGTCGCGCGCTGGAACGGACAGACCCATGGGCCGAACATCTTTTCGGTGGCGCAGCACACGCTGCTGGTCGAGGCCGTGCTGCGGCTTCAGGTGCCGCGCGCGGACGATCGCGTGCGGCTGGCGGCCTTGCTGCACGACGCGCCGGAATATGTGATCGGCGACATGATCTCGCCGTTCAAGGCGGTGATCGGCGGCGCCTACAAGGTGGTCGAGCACCGCCTGCTCGCCGCCATCCACACCCGCTTCGGCCTGCCGCCGGTGCTGGCGGAGACGATCACCAAACAGATCAAGGCCGCCGATAGGGGCGCGGCCTATCTCGAAGCAACGCGGCTGGCCGGCTTCAAGGAAGCCGAAGCGAAGCGATTGTTCGGCAAGGACCCCGGCCTGAGCGAAGAGGCCGAGGCCGATTTTCTGACGCCGTGGACGGCCGGCAAGGCGGAGAAGCGGTTTCTGGCGCGATTCGAGGCGGTCTCGATGTAGCCCGGATGAAGTCGGCGCGGGCGAAGCGCGTGACGACGAAATCCGGGGAAAGGGTTCGTGGGGCTGGGCCGGCCCCGGATTGTCATCCGGGCTACGAAGGCCACGCTTCCGTCGCGATCCCCGCATGCCTATAATCGCTGCAACCAGGGAATTTCCATGATCCACGTCTGCTCGCTCGCCGATCTGCATGCCACCGTGAAGGACACCGGCGCCAGCCATGTGCTGACGGTGATGGCCAATGTCGCGCAGGTCGTGCGACCGGAATCCGTCATCGAGGCCAACCATCTGCGGGTGCAGATGGATGACATCCTGGAGCCCACCGAAGGCTTCGTCGCGCCGAACGAAACCCACATCGCGCAGGTGCTCGACTTCATCCGCGGCTGGGACCGCAACGCGCCGCTGGTGGTGCATTGCTATGCCGGCATCAGCCGCTCCACCGCCAGCGCCTTCGCCGCGGCCTGCCTGCTCAATCCGGGCCGCGACGAGCGCGACATCGCGCAAAAAATTCGTGCGGCCTCGCCGATCGCGCAGCCGAACCGGCTGCTGGTGACGCTCGCCGACCAGGCGCTCGGCCGCGACGGCCGCATGGTCCGCGCGCTCGACGAGATGGGTCCCGGCAGCATGACGGTGGTGGGACGACCGTTCCGCCTGGATCTGGAGTAGATCGAGGCGGTTGAACTAATATCGGCGATGCGAGCACATAGATGTGCGATCTGCGTTTCTTCCTTCCCCTCTCCCCTTGTGGGAGAGGGTGGCGCGGACGAAGTCCGCGTCGGATGAGGGGGCAGCGCGCGATCGACGGGCCGTCCCCCTCACCCGTCTTCGCTTCGCGAAGCCACCCTCTCCCACAAGGGGAGAGGGAAGAAAGAGCGAGAGCTGCTGCGATGTTCGACGACTTCGGTTTTATCACCACGCTGATCGCCATCGTCGCGTTCCTGTTCGCGCGCAAGGCGCGGAACGAAGTGCGGGTGCTGAACGCGCGGCTGAATGCGTTCGAGGCGGCGGCCGCTGCCGCGCCGATCAGTGCCGCGCCTGCGACGCCCCGCACGACGGATGCGCCGGAAGTTGCGGCGGTACCAGCGGCCTCGCGCGTGGCCGACAGTGCGCCCACCCTTCAGCCCGACGCACCGCAGGCATCGGCAGCAAAGCCCACTACAACCTCTATGCCCGCAGCAGCGACGACGGCGCCCGCCGGTCCCGGCTTCGAGGAGCGGATCGGCACGCGCTGGGTGGTGTGGGTCGGCGGGCTGACGCTGGCGCTCGGCGGCTTCTTCATGGTGCGCTATTCGATCGAGGCCGGGCTGCTCGGCCCCGGCGTGCGCGTGCTGCTGGGCGGGCTGTTCGCGCTGGCGCTGCTTCTGGCCGGCGAATGGAGCCGCCGCAACGAAAGCCTGTCCACCATCGCGCCGCTGCCGATCGCCAACATCCCGGCGATCCTCACCGCCGCCGGCACCGCGACGGCCTTCGCCACCGTCTATGCCGCCTATGCGCTGTATGACTTCCTGGTGCCCGCGACCGCCTTCATCCTGCTGGGCATCGTGGCGATGGCGACGATGGCCGCCGCGCTATTGCATGGCCCGGCGCTGGCCGGCCTCGGTGTTGCCGCTGCCTTTGTCACGCCGGTGCTGGTGTCGTCCGACAGACCGGATTTCTGGGCGCTGTATCTCTACCTCGCGGTTGTCACCGGTGCAGCCTTCGGGCTGGCGCGGATCCGGCTGTGGCGCTGGCTCGCGCTCACCACCATCGTGTTCGCGATCCTGTGGACGCTGCCCGGCCTCGACGAAGGCCTGAAACATGTCGGCCCGAATTCCTTCCACGTGCTCGCCGGCTTCCTGCTGGCGTCGCTGCTGGTGGTATGCGGCTTCCTCTACGGTCCGCCGGCGGAAGCAGGCCGGATCGAACCGATCTCGTCCGGCGCGCTGTCGGCCTATCTGCTCGGCGGCATGCTGGTCGCGCTCAGCAGCTTCCATTCGGACATCGGGATGACGACGTTCGGCCTGCTGGTCGCGGGCACTTTGTTCGTCGCCTGGTATGCGCAGGCCGCGACCGCCGCGGTCGGCGTGGCCGCGGGCTTCGTCGCTTTGGTGTTTCTGGAATGGGCGGTGAGCGGCAATCCCGACATGCTGGTGCTGCCTGGCGGCCCGCTCGCCGGCATCGGCGCGAGCCCGATCGAAGGCTCCGTCACGCTGCATCTGGTGAGTGCGGCGATCTTTGCCGCCGGCTTCGGCCTTCTCGGCTTCCTCGCGCAGGGCCGCTCGGTAGCCGCGATCATTCCCGTGATCTGGGCGGGTGCGGCGACCTTCGTGCCGCTGGCGCTGCTGATCGCGCTCTATGCCCGGATCGCGCATCTCGATCGCTCGATTCCGTTCGCGATCCTCGCGGTGCTGATCGCGGCAGCCTTTGCCGCCGCCACCGAAATGCTGAGCAAGCGCCAAACCCGTCCCGGCCTCGCGATCGCCACGGCGCTGTTCGCCACCGGCACGCTCGGCGCGCTGGCGCTGGCGCTGACCTTCGCGCTGGAGAAGGGCTGGCTGACCATCGCGCTGTCGCTGATGGCCTGGGGCACCGCGTGGATCTCGATGCAACGGCCGATCCCGTTCCTGCGCTGGCTGGCCGCGATCCTCGCCGCCACCCTGGTGGCGCGGATGGCGTGGGAGCCGCGCGTGGTCGGCGACCTCGTGGGCACCACGCCGATCTTCAACTGGCTGCTGTGGGGCTACGGCGTGCCCGCGCTGTCGTTCTGGGGCGCCAGCATTCTCTTGCGCCGGCGTGGCGACGACGCGCCGCTGCGGATGGTGGAATCCGCCGCGATCCTGTTCACGGTGCTGCTGGCGTTCCTGCAGATCCGCCACTTCATCCATGGCGGCGACATCTACCGCGACACCGCGGGCCTCGTCGAAGTCGGCCTGCAGGTCTGCGTCGCGCTGGCGATGGCGATCGGGCTGGAGCGGCTGCGCATTCGCACCGGCAGCATCGTGCACAATGTCAGCGCTTTGCTGCTGACGCTCTTTGCCGGCGCCGCCACGGTCGGCGGCCTGCTGCTGTGGGAAAACCCGATGCTACGGACGCACGACGTCGGTGGTCTCGTCTTCAACGAGCTGCTGCTCGGCTACGCGATCCCCGCGGTGCTGGCGCTGCTGCTGTCCTATGCGGTCGCCGGACGGCGCGTGGCGAAATGGGCCAACACCATCGCCGGTTTCGCGCTGGTACTGGCGCTGGCCTATGTGTCGCTGCAGGTGCGGCGCTTCTATCACGGCCCGGTGCTGAGCCGCGGCATCACCTCGGATGCGGAGCAATACACCTATTCACTGGCGTGGCTCGCCTTCGGCGTGGTGCTTTTGGGCGTCGGCGTGATGTTCAATTCGCAGCGCGCACGGCTGGCCTCCGCCATCGTCATCGCGCTCACCATCGTGAAGGCGTTCCTGGTCGACATGTCGGTGCTGACCGGCGTGTACCGCGCGCTGTCCTTCATGTGCCTCGGCCTGGTGCTGGTGGCGATCGGCTGGCTATACCAGCGCATCCTGTTCAGCCGGCGCATGGTGCCGCCCGCGGCGCCGATCGCAGAAGCCTGACCTTCGCAGGGCCTGCGGCACCGGATACCCACGGAGATCATTCCTGCAAAAAATGTCGTCGGCGATCTTGAAACCGGGCGCCGGCTTTTGCATTTTTTTGCTCGCCCGTTCTGAAAGGAGCATTCGGGAGAGCCACATGAACCTGACGACGTTTACCCCTACCGACTTTCACGCCTTTCTCCATCCGGCTTCAGCCTACCAGACCCCCGACGACGTGTTGCGTGACCCGACGCTGTCGGACGCGGAAAAGCGGGTGATCCTGTCATCCTGGGCGTCGGACGCCAATGTCGTGGAATCGCAGCCCTGGTTGCGGCAGATCCCCGGCGCCGACCGCGCCGTGCCGGTTGCCATCATCCTGGCCGCGCTGCGCCGCCTCGACGGCGACGAGTCGCCGCCAAAGGGCGGCATGGCGATCCGCTGGCGCGGCCTGGCCCGCCGTCTCGCGCCGGTCGATTGCATGGCCTCGCAGGACCAGCCCCGTGAGGCGGGGCTGGCGGCCTGATCAGCCCGCGATAAGGCTACTTCGTCACCGCGCCGTCGGGATGGGTCGGGTCGACCCACAACACCGTCTCCGGCTTTTCCGCCGGCGCAATGTCGAGGTTGATCGCCACCGCCTGGCCGTCGCTGCGCACCAGCACGCATTCCAGCGCTTCGTCCGGGCTGGCGTTGATTTCCTGGTGCGGCACGTAAGGCGGGATGAAGATGAAGTCGCCGGGCCCCGCTTCTGCGGTGAACTGCAGCGCGTCGCCCCAGCGCATCCGCGCCTTGCCCTTCACGACATAGATGATGCTTTCGAGATGGCCGTGATGATGCGCGCCGGTCTTGGCGTCCGGCTTGATGGTGACCGTGCCGGCCCACAGCTTCTGCGCGCCGACGCGCGCGAAATTGATCGCGGCCTTGCGGTCCATGCCGGCGGTCGAGGGCACGTTGGGGTCGAGCTGGTCGCCCGGGATCACGCGCACGCCGTCATGCTTCCATTTGTCGGCATTCGCCGGCGCATGGCTATGATCGTGGGAATGATCGTGGTGCGGATGGTCGTGGTCGTGTCCGGACATCGCGGTGCTTTCTTCAGGTCCATGACGGAAATGCGGCAGCGACTGCGGCATCACGTCCTGGAGAGTGAGGAACATTCGATTGGCCGCGCCGTTGTCCCAGCGAAGTTCAACCGGACGCGATCAAAACCGAAAGCGTCATCATCCGCAGGAGTATCCCATGAGCGCCACCACAGACAAGATCAAGGGTACCGCCAACGAAGCCATTGGCAAGGCAAAGCAGGGCATTGGCGAAATGACCGGCTCGGACAAATTGAAGGGCGAAGGCCTGGCTCAGGAAGCCAAGGGCGACATCCAGAAGGGCGTCGGTAACGCCAAGGAAGCCGTCAAGGACGCGGCCGACAAGCTCTGAGCGAATTTTGACCGAGCAGGGTTTTAACTCCCTCGCGCGGTTGAGGCGACGCTGACGAAAAACCGGCCCGTGAGGGTCGGTTTTTTGCGTTTGGGTACCGCGTAGCCCGGATGAAGTCGGCGCGCGCAGCGTGTCGACGCAATCCGGGAAAGAGGCGAACATGGATGCGCCGGCCCCGGATTTCGCTTCGCTCCATCCGGGCTACGGATGCGTCATCAATACCCCAGTGCGCAGCCATCCTTGCGCGGCTCGGAGCCGCCGGTCAGCGTGCCTTTTTCCCAGTCGATCACGATCGCCTGGGCGCCGCCCCACGGCGAGACCGGGCGGCCGACGACATGACCGATCTTCTGCAGCCCGTCGGCGATATCCGCCGGCACGCCGTTCTCGAGCTGGTAGATGCCCTCGAAATGCAGCGCGCGCGGTTCGTCGATCGCCTCCTGCACGTCCATGCCGTAATCCAGCATGTTGGTCAGCACGCGGGTCTGGCCGACCGGCTGGTACTGCCCGCCCATCACGGCGAACGAAATCTTGGCGCGGCCGTTCTGCGTGGTCATCGAGGGGATGATGGTGTGCAGCGGGCGCTTGCCCGGCGCGATGCAGTTCGGGTGACCCTTTTGCACGCGGAAGCCGGCGGCGCGGTTCTGCATCACCACGCCGGTCTTGTCCGACACCAGCGCCGAACCGAACGAATGCGCCACCGAATTGATGAACGAGCAGACATTGCGGTCGCGGTCGACGACGGTGATGTAGACCGTCTCGGGATTGATCGGCGGCCGCACGTCCGGCAGTTCGACCAGCGCGTCCATGCGGATTTTGGCGGCCCAGTCGGCGGCGAACTGCTTCGACAGGATGCGCTCGACATCGACGCCGACATAAGCGGGATCGCCGATGTCCTGCTCGCGCATCAGGTACGCGATGCGCGCGGCCTCGGCCTCGAGATGAAAACGCTCGACGCTCATCGGCGGATATTTCGTCAGGTCGAAATGGCTGAGGATGTTGAGCATCACCAGCATGGTAATGCCCGGGCCGTTCGGCGGGCACTGGTAGACCTCGTGGCCCTTGTAGGACGTGGTCAGCGGCGTGGTGCGCTCGGTCGCGTGCGACTCGAAATCCGCCAGCGTGTGCAGGCCGCCATGGGCGCGCAAGGTCGCCACCATGTCCTCAGCGACATAGCCCTTGTAGAAGCCGTCGCGGCCTTCCTTGGCGATGGTGCGCAGCGTCTTGCCGAGCTCCGGCTGGTGCATGACGTCGCCGGCGACCGGGGCCTCGTTGTTCTTCAGGAGATAGCGCGGCGCGTTGATGCCGGCGCGCAGCTTGGCGAGATTGTTCTTCCAGTCGAACGCGACGCGGGGAGCGACGACATAGCCTTCTTCGGCCGCCTTGATCGCCGGCTGCAACAGCGCGTCGAGGCCGAGCTTGCCATGGTCTTCCAGGATCGTCGCCCAGGCGTCGATCGAGCCGGGAATGCTTACCGCATGCGGGCCGGTGGTCGGGATCGCGTGCATCTTGTTCTCGAGATACCACTCGACCGTCGCCGCGGCAGGCGCGCGGCCGGAGCCGTTATACGAGTGGACACGGCCCTCGCCCTTCATCTGGATCAGCGCGAAGCAGTCGCCGCCGATGCCGGTCGACTGCGGCTCGATCACGCCCTGCAGCGCACAGGCGGCCACCGCCGCGTCGACGGCGTTGCCGCCGGACTTCAGCACTTCGATCGCCGCCAGCGTCGCCTGCGGATGCGACGTCGCTGCCATGCCGTTCTGGGAATGAACCGTGGAACGGCCGGCGAGATGGAAATTCCTCATGCCAAAGTGCTCACTTCTGTCGCTGATGTCAGGTGATATGGGGCCGGAAAAGGCTGCGGTTTCTTGGCATATTGCACGCCACAGTTCAATGCTGCGCCAGAGTGCGGCAACGTGGGGTTGCCGCGCCTCTTGCGTTTCGCGTCTTTCCCCGTGCGGCAGCGGCTGATAAACACCCGCCATGCCGCTCAAGGTCGCCGCCTTTTACCAGTTTGCCGCGCTGCCGGATTTCGCCGATCTGCGCGAGCCGTTGCGCGCCCGCTGCGCCGCGCTGGAGCTGAAAGGCAGCGTGCTGCTGGCCCAGGAAGGCATCAACGGCACGCTGGCCGGCACCGATGCGGCGATCGACGCGCTGATGGACGAGCTGCAGCACGGCGCGATGTTCGGCGGCAGGCTCGATCATCTCGAGCTGAAATGCTCGACCGCGTCCGAGATGCCGTTCCTGCATCTGAAAATTCGCTTGAAGAAGGAGATCGTCACGCTCGGCGATCCCGCCACCGATCCGAACAGCCAGGTCGGCATCTATGTCGACCCCGCCGACTGGAACGCGCTGATCGATCGCGACGATACGCTGGTCATCGACACCCGCAATGGCTTCGAAGTGGCGATGGGCACGTTCGAAGGCGCGGTCGATCCCGGACTGCGCTCGTTCGGCCAGTTCAAGGACTATGTCGCGCGCGAGCTCGATCCGGCCAGGCACAGGAAGATCGCGATGTTCTGCACCGGCGGCATCCGCTGCGAGAAGGCGAGCTCGTACCTTTTGTCGCGCGGCTTCGCCGATGTGTTTCATCTCAAGGGCGGCATATTGAAATATCTCGAAGAGATTCCGGAAGCCGACAGCCGCTGGCGCGGCGAGTGTTTCGTGTTCGACGGCCGCATCGCGCTCGGCCACGGGCTGGTCGAGAGCGCTGCCGTCGATCCCGCACTTGCGATCAACTCCGAGGATTTCGAAGCGCAGAAAGCACCGGCCGGCGATGACTGACATCAAATCCCTCAGCGAGCGCATCGACGCGCTGGAAACCCGCCTGACCTATCAGGACGAGACCATCGAGACGCTGAACGCCACCATCACCGCACAATGGCAGCAGATCGACCGCCTGACGCGCCAGGTCGCCACCCTCGGCGAGCGGCTGCAAGAAGCCGAGAGCAACTCCGGCGGCATCAGCAACGAACCCCCGCCGCATTATTGAGTTCTTACTTTCTTCTCCCCTTGTGGGAGAAGGTGGCGCGGACGCAGTCCGCGACGGATGAGGGGTTACTGGGCTCGGAGCTTGCGGCTACCCCTCACCCGTCTCGACCGCCCGTGCGAAGCAAAGCTTCGCTAGAGCGGTCGATCCACCCTCTCCCACAAGGGGAGAGGGAAAGAACGCGCTCCCCCTACTCCGCCGCTAACCGCCAGTCGCGCAGCTCCCGCTTCAATACCTTTCCGATAGCACTCCTCGGCAGCGTCTCCACGAACACGACCTCGGCGACGCGCTGGAATTTGCCGACGCGCTCGTTGAGCCAGGTCTTCAGCGTTGCCGCATCCACGCTCGCGCCGGACCTCAGCACCACGAAGCCGACCGGCGTCTCGCCCCATTCCTCCGACGGCATCGCCACCACCGCGGCTTCCAGCACATCGTCGTGGCCGACAAGGATCGCTTCGAGATCGCTGGGATAGATGTTGAAGCCGCCGGAGATGATCATGTCCTTCTTGCGGTCCATCAGCGTGAGAAAGCCGTCCTCGTCGAAGCGCCCGACGTCGCCGGTGCGGACGAAGCGTTTTCCCGTCGCGTCATGCCAGAAGGTCTCGGCGGTTTTTCCGGGCTGGTTGAGATAACCCTGCATGATCACCGGCGAGTGGCCGTAGATTTCACCGATTTCGCCAGGCGCCACTTCGTTACCGTCCTCGTCGAGCAGCCGGATCTCATGGTTGGGCGCCGGCTGGCCGACAGTGTGCAGCTTGTCGGGATGCTCATGCGCCAGCAGGTGGCAGGTGCCGCCACCTTCGGTCATGCCGTAATATTCGGTGAGCCCGCCGGGCCAGCGCTTCAGAATATCGGCTTTCAGAACGGCGGCGAACGGCGCCGAAGTCGAGAACTTCATCACATAGGCCGACAGATCGAAGCGATCGAAATCCGGCACCGCCATGATGCGGCGGTATTGCACCGGCACCAGCATCGTATGCGTGACGCGGAGCTTCTCGCTCAGTTCGAGGAAGCCTCGCGCATCGAACTTCTTCATCAACACCACGGTGCCACCGCCCGCGAAGGTCGGGTTGAACGCCACCAGCGTGGTGTTGGAATAGAGCGGCGTCGACAGGATGGTGATGGCGTCCGGTCCGTAGCCGAGCGGCTCGAGCTGCCCGTACTGCCGCCAGCGCAGGCCGTGGGTGTGCACGATGCCCTTCGGCGTGCCGGTGGTGCCGGAGGAATAGATGATGTTGAACACCCATTCCGGATCAATCGCGACCGGCGCGGGTTTGGCGGGCGCGGCCTGCGTCCACGCGCTGAAGGCCTGGCCGAAATCGCCGTCGTCGAGCGCGACGCGGTTCGGAAAGTGGCTAGCGGCATCGCCCATCATCTCGGCCGCCGAGCTATCCATGAACAGGATCTTTGCCCCGCCGTCTTTCAGCATGGCTGCGAAATCGGCCGGCGTCGATGACGGCGCCAGGGGCGCCACCGCAACGCCGGCGCGCAGCGCGCCGAGGAAGGTCGCGACATATTGAATCGTGCTGTAAGCGCAGATCGAGATCACGTCCTGCGGCTTCAGGCCGTCGGCCTGCAGCGCGGCGGCGACGCGGTCGATCAGCGCGTCGAATTCGGCGTAGGTCAGCGAGGACGCGTCGTCGATGATGGCGATCTTGGTGGGTTGGGCAGCGGCCGTGTTGTGCACCAGCGCATCGAGCGTGATGAAGTCGGGCATATGGTTTCTCCCTTGGTGTTCTTGTTGTTCTTCACCCTCCCCTGGAGGGGGAGGGTCGGCGCCTGTCGCGCGAAGCGCGATGGGCGTCGGGGTGGGGTGAAGTGTTGCGCGCCATCGTTACCGCTGCCACCCCACCCCGCTTCGCACCGCGCTTCGCGCCATGCGAAGCGACCCTCCCCCTCCAGGGGAGGGTGAGAAAACTACCGATCCAGCGCCTCGCCAGCCAACCACTTCTTCCCGCTGGCATACAGCGCCTCGACCGCGTGACCGCGCAGACCCGGCATATCAGGCTTGATCTTGTAGCCGATCTGGCTCTGCAGATAGGCCAGATGGCGATAGCCTTCCGGGAAGCTCGCCAGCAGGTCCGCATCGAGCTTCAGTTCGGCATTCGGCACCACGGTGTCCATGCGGTCCTTCTCGTAGATCGGCTGGCGCAGCACCAGGCCCCAGCGGCCGTCGCGCTTCTCCAGAAAATCGTAGAACCTCCCGGTCAGCATCACATCGACCATGACGCCGTGCACCAAAGCCCGCTGGGCGATCGTCATCTTGGTCTGCGACACCGCGCGCGTGCCGTTGAGATCGATCGACTGCGCGCCGAGGAAATGCATGATCGAGACGCCCTTGGCCCAGCCGGCCTTGCTCATGGCGATGAACTCGTCCGCGGTGCCTTGCGTCCAGGTCGCCACCATGCGGCCGTCGTCGAACCAGACGGTGCGAAACCGCTCCCAGTCGCCGGCGTCGCGCCAGACCACCCAGTTTTCGATCAGGTCGCGGATGGCAAGGCGGTCGATAATCTCTATATCCATGCAATGTCCAATATGGCTGGCCGGTGACCGTGCCCTCCAGCCTTAATCCGAACCGGCCGCCTCGAAAAGCCCTCGACCGTTTCCTGCCGAAAAGAGCCTCCATGACCAAGCCAGCCTCCCCGATCGCGGCGCCGGTGGCGCCCCGCCATCCGCATTCCTTCACGATGCACAGCATTACCGTGACCGATGATTATGCCTGGTTGAAGGACGCCAAATGGCAGGAGGTGCTGCGCGATCCCAGCGTGCTCGACCCGGAGATCCGAACCTATCTGGAGGCCGAGAACGCCTATACCGAGAGTCTGCTCGGCGAGACCGCGGAGTTGCAGAAGACGCTGGTCAAGGAAATGCGCGGCCGCATCAAGGAGGACGATTCCAGCGTCCCGGCCAAGGACGGGCCGTATTCCTACCTGCGGAAATTCCGCGAGGGCGGCCAGCACGAACAATACGGCCGAACCCCGCGCGACGGCGGCGAAGCCACCATCATCCTCGATGGCGACAAGCTCGCAGCCAGCCACAAATACTTCAAGTTCGGCGGCGCCCGGCATTCGCCGGATCACGCGCTGCAAGCGTGGAGCGCGGACGTCAAAGGCTCGGAATATTTCTCGATCCGGGTGCGCGACTGGGCGACCTTCGAGGACAGCGCCGATCTGGTCGAGGAGACCGACGGCGGCGTGGTGTGGACGCTGGACTCAAAAGCGTTCTTCTACGTCAAGCTCGACGACAACCACCGCCCGATGCAGGTCTGGCTGCACAAGCTCGGCACGGAGCAGGCCGACGACACGCTGGTCTATGAAGAACCGGATGCCGGCTGGTTCACGCACATCCACGAGAGCACCAGCGGCCGCTTCGGCGTGATCGCCGGCGGCGACCATGAGACGTCGGAGCAGCGCCTGCTCGATCTGGCTAACCCCGACGCGCCGCCGCGGCTGGTCGCCGCGCGCGAAGAGGGCGTTCAATATTCGCTGGCCGACCGCGGCGGCGAATTGTTCATCCTCACCAATGCCGATGGTGCGATCGACTTCAAGGTCGTCACCGCGCCGCTGACGACGCCCGAGCGCGCCAACTGGCGCGATCTCATTCCGCACCGCGAGGGCGTCTATCTGATCGACATCGATCTGACGGCCGGCCATCTGGTGCGCGTCGAGCGCGCCAATGCCCTGCCGGCGATCATCATCCGCGATCTCGCAACCTCGGAAGAACACGCCATCGCGTTCGACGAGGCGGCCTATTCGCTGGATGCGATGGGTGGCTACGAATTCGACACCACCAATCTGCGGTTTTCCTATTCGTCGATGACCACGCCGTCGGAAGTCTACGATTACGACATGGCGACGCGGAAGCGCGTGTTGCGCAAGCGCCAGGAAATTCCCAGCGGCCACAACCCGGCCGACTATGTCACCACGCGCATCATGGCAAGGGCCGAGGACGGCGCCGAGGTGCCGGTGTCGATTCTGCACCACAAAAATCTCAAGCGCGACGGCGCAGCACCTTTGCTGCTGTATGGGTACGGCAGCTACGGCATGGCGATGCCGGCGTCGTTCTCCGCCAACCGGCTCTCGCTGGTGGATCGCGGCTTCGTCTATGCCATCGCGCATATTCGAGGCGGCGCCGACAAGGGCTGGGGCTGGTATCTCGACGGCAAGCGCGACAAGAAGACCAACAGCTTCGACGATTTCGCCGCTTCCGCGCGCGCGCTGATCGCGGAAAACTATTCCAGCGAGCAGCGCATCGTCGGCCACGGCGGCAGCGCCGGCGGCATGCTGATGGGCGCGGCCGCCAACCGCGCCGGCGACCTGTTCGCCGGCATCGTCGCCGAGGTGCCGTTCGTCGATGTGCTCAACACCATGCTCGACGACACGCTGCCGCTGACCCCGCCGGAATGGCCGGAGTGGGGCAACCCGATCGAGAGCGAGGCCGACTTCAAGACGATTTTGTCGTACTCGCCCTATGACAATGTCCGCGCGCAGGAATATCCGGCGATTCTCGCGATGGGCGGGCTCACCGATCCGCGCGTCACCTATTGGGAGCCGGCGAAATGGATCGCGCGATTGCGCGCGACCATGACCGGCGGCGGCCCGGTGCTGCTGCGCACCAACATGGGCGCCGGCCACGGCGGCGCGTCAGGCCGATTCAACCGCCTCGACGAGGTCGCCATTGCCTATGCGTTTGCATTGTGGGCGGTGGGGATGTCGGAACAAGACGATACGTAGCAACCATTAAAGCGCGGCCTGCTTTTCAACCCATGGCGTGCCGCGCTCGACGACGGTGTTGGCGTAGATGAGGAGCTTGCGAGCGCAGGCGATGAGCGCCTCGTTGTGGGCCTTGCCGCGGGCTTTCAGGCGCTCGTAGAGCGCGCACAGGGCCTTGTTCCAGCGGAACGAGGCCGGCAGCGCCGCAGCAAACAGCGAGCGACGCAGGCGGCTTCGACCACCTGCAATGTGGCGCTGCCCCCTATGCTTGCCGCTGTCATCGTCGAACGGCGCAAGGCCGGCAAGAGCTGCCGCCTTCTCCCGGCTGATTTGGCCGAGCTCAGGCATGCGGATGATCAGCGCCAGCGCAGTCCGCTCGCCGATGCCGGGGACGCTGAGCACCAGATCGAGGCGCCGCGCCAGATCCGGATGGTCGCGCAGTTGGCCCGCGATTCGTAGGAGTTCGGTGGCTCGGCGCGCCTTCAGCCGATCGATGTCGTTGAGGACCAGACGCCGCCGTCGTGGCTCGTCGATATGTTCGAGCCGAGTCTTGAGGCGGACCATGTCTTCCTCGATCTGTTCGACGAAGGTCAGGTGATCTGCCAGCTCCGTGAGCCTTGGATCCGCGTCGACAGATGGAGGATCGAGCACCGCCGCGCAGGCGGCGACCAGCACGGCATCCAGGGCGTCGTTCTTGGCGCGCCGCAGATGCAGCCTGGCAAAGTTCTTGACCTGGATCGGCTGCAGCACCAGCACGACGAAGCCTTTGGTGCGCAAATGCGTAACCACGCCACGTTCATAACCACCGGTGGCCTCGATACCGACTTTGGTGACGCCTGCCTTACCGAGATCGGCCGCCAACTGCCGCCATCCCGCCGCTACGTTGGGCACCTGCCATCGCTGCTCCCGGCCATGCACCGCAATGTCGAGCTTGTCTTTGGCCGTATCGATGCCGGCCGTTTCCGTGTTATTGTTCGTCATCTTCGTCGACCCCTGCCTTGTGAAGCGAACCAACTTGTTCCGGCAACCATCCGGGTCCGATGAAGGAGCTGGCGCGATCCCGCTACGGGGCAGTCTCAGACGACTCAGGGCGGATACGATCCGATCGCCAGCCGCTCTGCCGCGGATGGCCGTCCGCGGCAGAGCATTCCTCTCGGAACGAGCTGACAATATCCCGATTTGCTATTACAAGGGCGGGTTAGCCGAAGGCGTAATCCGCCGCCCAACCGCATGGCGGCGCAATACGCTGCGCTATTGCGCCCTACGCATAGTCAGTACTCCGGCCGGCTGCGCTCGATGATGTCGCCGGCGCCTTTGTCGAGCAGCTCCAGCCCGACGGCGCGGCCGAGTTCGCGGGGGCGGTCGGACGGGCCAATGCGGGTCACTTCGATGAAATGGCCGCCGGCCTCGTCGAGCACCGAAGCGGTCATCGCCATCTCCGTGCCGTTGATCATCGAATAGGCCGCGATCGGCGAATTGCAGTGGCCGTTCAGCACCCACAGCACCTCGCGCTCGGCGTCGCAGGACAGGTGCGCGGCGGGATCGTCGATCCCGGCGAGATAGCGCCGCGTCTCCCAGTCATTCACCGCGCATTCCACCGCGACGATGCCCTGCCCGGCCGACGGCAACATTTCGGCAGTGGAGAAATCGCAGACGATACGATCCGCGAGCCCGACGCGCTGCAGCCCGGAGCGCGCCATGATCAGCGCGTCGGCCGGGCCGACCTCGCCGCCGCCGGGCAGCCGCTGCATCTCGCGCTGGTCGAGCTTTCGAACGCGGGTATCTGCCGCACCGCGGAAATGGATCACCTCGATCGCCGGAAACAGCCGGCGGATATAGGCCGCGCGCCGGACCGCGTTGGTGCCGATCTTGTAGCCTTC
Organism: Tardiphaga sp. vice154; assembly: GCF_007018645.1. Classification (NCBI taxonomy): domain Bacteria; kingdom Pseudomonadati; phylum Pseudomonadota; class Alphaproteobacteria; order Hyphomicrobiales; family Nitrobacteraceae; genus Tardiphaga; species Tardiphaga sp. vice154. The sequence goes on along the minus strand of NZ_CP041399.1, from coordinate 952,631 downwards.
GCCGCGGCTGCGCTGCAGATCCTCCAGCGTGACACCTTCGCGCAGCACCAGCGCGTCCGTCGGCGGGTCGCGGCGCAGCGTGGCGGCGATCACCAGCCCCGGCGTGTCCTCGTTGCCCGGCATGTCCTTCAGCGAATGCATCGCAGCATGCAGCCGGCCGGCGCGGACCGCATTGCGTATCTCACCGACGAAGGCGCCGCCCTTGCCGCCGTGGCGCAGCAAATTGCTGGTCTGGTCGCGGTCGCCGACCGGCTCGAACTTGACGATCTCGACGTCCAGTTCAGGGGTCGCCGCGACCAGTTGGCGCGCGATTTCCTCGGTCTGCGCCAGCGCCATGACACTTTTGCGCGTGCCGATACGCATCGAAACTGTCAACCGCACGCTCCTGCCACACGCCACCCCTGTGGCGATTCCCGGCAGCTTAAGACCACCGCGCGCCGGAATGCAATGATCCGCCGCACGCCGATGGACCTCGCTTCTGTAGCACCGCAATGCTAGTTATCGACACGGACAACTAAGGTGATGGACCATGCGGGCGGAGGTTCTGATCGGCGACCAAGATGCCGCGCGGCTAGTGCCGCATCCGTTGCGGGCCGCCATTCTGGGCGAGTTGCACGCCCGGCCGTTCACCGCCATCGCGGTGCCCTCCCGGGTCGTGCATTTTGCCTTCGACACCTCCGGGCCGCAGGCCCAGGCCGACCGCGCCCATCTGCTGGCGCTGCTCGATGCGCGCGGGCTAAAGCCGCCGGCCGTGGGCGAAAAGCATCATCGGGTGGCGTTCGGCACCACCATCCTGCGCTGGGAACAGCACTCCGAATTCACCACCTATACCTGGGAAATGCCGGCCGATCCCGGCGGCATCCCGTTCCACCCCGACGTCGGCTCGCTAACCTCGCCGATGCGGCTGCTGCCTCAACCAGGGCCCCTGCTGGTGGCGATCGACCTGCATCTGCTGGCGGACGACCCGCCGCGCACCGCGCCGGAGCGGCTGTTCGACCGCGCCAGCCTGGCGGTGGCGGAAAATTCCGACGGGGCAGCGATCTATGCCACCGATTTCCAGCCCGGCCCGTCGGGCTTCGTGCGGATCCTGGTGATAGATCGCGGCATGCCGGCAGAGCGCGCCGGCGCGCTGGTGCAGCGCGTGCTGGAGATCGAGACCTACCGCACTTTGGCGCTGCTCGGCCTGCCGGAAGCGCAACGGCTGGCGCCCTCGGTGGCGGATGGCGAGCGCCGGCTGGTCGAGGTCACCGAGGCGATGCGAAACGCCGGCGACCTGGCCAGCAATCACCGCCTGCTCAACGAGCTGACGGCGCTGGCCGCCGAGGTCGAGGCGGGGGCTGCGGCCTCCGTGTTCCGCTTCGGCGCCAGCCGCGCCTATGAGGAGATCGTGGAGCAACGGCTGCAGACGGTGGGCGAGCGCAAGGTCGGCGGGCTGCCGACCTGGTCGTCGTTCCTGGCCCGCCGCATGAAGCCGGCGCTGCGCACCTGCGTCACCATCGAGAACCGGCAATCCAGCCTGTCGCTGAAACTCGCCCGCGCCGCCAATTTGCTGCGCACCCGTGTCGACGTCGAACTGGAGCAGCAGAACCAGGAGCTGCTGAAATCGATGAACGCCCGCACCCGGCTGCAATTGCGGCTGCAGACCACGGTGGAGGGGCTGTCGGTGGCGGCGATCACCTATTATGTGGTCAGCCTGTTCAGCTACATCGCCAAGGCGGCCCATGACAGCGGCCTGCCGGTGGAGCCGACCGTCGCCACCGCGGCGTTCGTCCCGGTGGCGGCACTCGCGATCTGGTGGACGGTGCGGAGCATCCGCCGCCGACATGTTTCAGGCGAAGACTGAGCCGGCCGCGTGCAGGGATCGCGACCGATGCGCCAGTCGATCCTTGTCCGTGGCCTTGTCGCCGTGCTGGCGATCGGCGCCATCGCGCTGGCGATCTCGCAGCTCCGCGGCGCCGCGCAGGGCCTGAGCATCACCCGAACCACGGTCGGTTCCACGCCGGTCACGCTGTTCCAGCCAGCCACGCCGGGCATAGCCCCGGTGGTCGTGATCGCCCATGGCTTCGCCGGCTCGCAGCAGTTGATGCAGCCTTTCGCGCTGACGCTCGCCCGCAACGGCTATCTCGCCGTCACCTTCGACTTCCTCGGCCATGGCCGCAATCCGCAGCCGATGCGCGGCGATATCACCGAAGGCACCGGCATCACCGCAGCCCTGCTGAAAGAACTCGGCGAGGTGGCAACCTACGCCCGCAGCCTGCCCGGCAGCGACGGGCGGCTCGCGGTGCTCGGCCATTCGATGGCGTCGGACATCGTGGTGCGCTATGCGCAGGCCACTCCGGACGTGCAGGCGACCGTCGCGGTGTCGGTGTTCTCAAAGGTCGCCACCGCGACCAGCCCGCGCAACCTCCTGGTGATCGTCGGCGCGCTGGAGCCTTCGATGCTGCGCGACGAAGGGCTGCGCATCGTCGGCCTCGCGACGGACGGAACGGCGGTCGCGGGCGAAAGCTATGGCAGCTTCAGCGCCGGGACCGCGCGAAAACTGGTGCTGGCCTCGGGCGTCGAACATATCGGCGTGCTGTACAGCGGCGACAGCCTGCAGGCGGCGTCGCGATGGCTGGATGCGGCGTTCGATCGCGCCGGCAGCGGCTTCATCGACAGCCGTGGCGTGTCGCTGGCGCTGCTGTTTGCCGGGCTGATCGCGCTGGCGTGGCCGCTGTCCGCGCTGCTGCCGCAGGTTGCTGCTGCGCCGGTCGGCAGCAGCCTTGGCTGGAAGCCGCTGCTGCTGGCCGCTCTGCTGCCGGCGCTACTGACGCCGCTCCTGCTGTGGAAGGCGCCGACCGACTTCCTGTCGATCCTGCTCGGCGACTACCTCGCGCTGCACTTCCTGGTCTACGGCGCGCTGACCGCCGCTCTGCTGCTGTGGCTGCGGCCACGCGGCCCCATGGCGGTCGCGGTTTCCCCGCGTGCCATCGCCATCGCTGCGTTGGCGGTGGCGGCCTATAATCTCCTCGCCTTCGGCCTGCCGATGGACGCCTATGTGTTTTCCTTCGCGCCGATCCCGGCGCGGTGGCCGGTGATGGCGGCGATTGCTTTGGGCGCGTTGCCCTATTTCATCGCCGACGAATGGCTGACGCGGGGCGCCAGCGTCCGGCGCGGCGCCTACGCCCTGACCAAATTTGCCTTTCTGCTGTCGCTGGCCATCGCCATCCTGCTCAATCCGATGAAACTGTTCTTTCTCGCCATCATCGTGCCGGCGATCCTGCTGTTGTTTTTCGCCTTCGGCCTGATCAGCCGATGGTGCTACTATGCGACTAACCACCCGCTGCCCGGCGCGCTGGCCAATGCCGCCATTTTCTCCTGGGCGATTGCGGTGACATTTCCGATGGTCGTCAGTTAACGGGAGCGCCCATGTTCAAACCGGTCCGCATCGAGCCCCTGCCCGGGCAGGAATCCGTCTGGGACTACCCGCGCCCGCCGCGGCTGGAGCCGGTCGCCGCGCGGCTGCGCATCGTGTTCAACGGCGAGACCCTGGCCGACACGACCGCCGGCTACCGCGTGCTGGAGACCAGCCATCCGCCGGTCTATTATTTGCCGCCGGCTGACGTGGCCCAGCAATATCTGGCCCGGGCGCCGGGCGGCTCGTGGTGCGAGTTCAAGGGCAAGGCGATCTACTGGTCGCTCGAAATCGACGGCCGGCGCGCCGACAATGTCGCCTGGAGCTATCCGTCGCCCACCGCGACATTCCAGCCGATCGCCGGTCATCTCGCCTTCTATGCCTCGAAGCTGGACGATTGCTTCGTCGGCGAGGAGCGCGTGCAGCCGCAGCAGGGCGATTTCTACGGCGGCTGGATCACGTCGAAAATCGTCGGCCCGTTCAAGGGCGGCGAAGGCACCCGCGCCTGGTAGGCCGCGGGTGCGCGCCGTCGGTCAGCGCCCGCCGAATTTGGTGTCGCCGAACAGCGCCTTCTGCGTCGAGGGCTGCGAGCGCCAATATTGCGGCGGGGCGTCCACCGTGCCGCCGAGTTCCGCGGCGGCGTGCCAGGGCCAGCGGGGGTCGTACAGCAGGCCGCGCGCCAGTGCGACGAAGTCGGCCTTGCCGGAGGCGACGATGTCCTCGGCCTGCTGCGGCTCGGTGATCAGCCCGACCGCCCAGACCGGCACGCCGGTGGCCTGCTTCACGGCCTCGGCGAACGGCACCTGATAGCCCGGCCCGATCGTGATCTTCTGCAGCGGCGAGACGCCGCCCGACGACACGTCGATCCAGTCGACACCGCGCTTCTTCAATTCGTTTGCAAGCACGATGGTCTGTGCGAGATCCCAGCCGCCCTCGACCCAGTCCGACGCCGAGACGCGGAAGCCGACCGGCTTGTGCGCCGGGAAGGCGGCCCGCACCGCGTCGAACACTTCGAGCGGGAAGCGCATGCGGTTTTCCAGCGAACCGCCATATTGATCGGTACGCTGGTTGGAGATCGGCGACAGGAACTGGTGCAGCAGGTAGCCGTGCGCGCCGTGCAGTTCGAGCGCGTCGATGCCGAGTCGCTCGGCGCGCTTCGCGGTGGCGACGAAGGCGTCGCGGATGCGGACCAGACCCGCGGCGTCGATCTCCTGCGGCGCCAGTTCGCCGGGCTTTTGCGGAATCGGTGACGGCGCCTGCGCGACCCAGCCGCCTTCGCCGAGCGGGATCTGCTGGCCGCCATCCCATGGGGCATGGCTCGAGGCCTTGCGGCCGGCATGGCCGATCTGCATCGCCACCGCGATTTTCGAATGTTTGCGGATCGCCGCGAGCACCGGCTTCAGCGCGGCTTCGGTCGCGTCGTCATACAGCCCGAGATCGCCCGGCGTGATGCGGCCGATCGACTCCACCGCGGTGGCCTCGAGGCACAGCAGGCTGGCGCCCGACAGCGCCAGCGTTCCCAGATGGATCATGTGCCAGTCGTTGGCGCAGCCATCGACCGCGGAATACTGGCACATCGGCGACACGACGATGCGATTGGGCAGCGTGAGGCCGCCCAGCGTGAACGGCGAAAACAGGGAACTCATGGATTTTCCAGACATGGCGGGGGAACGGCGCTCGACTGCCCGGCGACAGCAGGCGCGATGATGCAGGCGCATGATCCCCGATTGCCAAGCTGGCGTCAAACCGTCACCGCCGTGACACGCCGCGATTTTTTCATGATCGCAAGAAAGAGTGCGCCGGTTGCCCGGCGCACTCTTTCTCACATGGCTTGTCTTCTCAGGTCGCGTGCCGTCGCAAAGCCGGGTTTAATACGGGCAGACCACCCGGCCCCAGCGGCGGCTGAAATAGCAGCCAGGCGCGACGATGCGCGGACCGCCGTAGAAGCCATAGCCGCGACCGCGTCCATAGCCACCGCCCCGATAGCCGTAGCCACCACCCCGGAAGCCGCCGCCGCGACCGAAGCCACGACCACCGCCGCGTCCGCCGCCACCACCACCACGACCGCGCTGGGCATTGGCCGAGGTGCTGGTCGCCGTCAACATCACGGTGGAGGCGCCGATGATGCCGACGCAATAGACCGATATCAGCGCCATCGCCGCCAGGCAGCGGGTCACCATATTAGGGCGCTTGGTCGATGTTGTGTGAGCCATTCTTGGGATCTCCCAGTGTGTGGGAAGCGATCTTTGCGAGCTTCCAGTATCAATGATCAGTAGCCAAAGTGATCTTCAGCCGCGTTCAAATCGAAACAGCAATACGGCCGTCGCGTGGCGTCGCATCGATCTTTTGAGAATAAGATCAAGCCTGCACAGCGGTCAAGGCGCTTGCAGCGCAGACATCAGCGTAGAACCGGCGTGCCGTTCATCGGAGCTTCATGTTGCCCTGCACATTTTATCGTTGAATCTGTTCATCAACATGAACGGCATCGCCCTTGCGTGCGCAGCCGATCATTTCCGATACTCGTCACCCCGCGCCCTCGCAGAAGTTCACCCATGTCCACACCCAGATACGTCCTCGGCCTCAATACCTACGATCACGACGTCAGCGCCTGCCTGCTGCGCGACGGCGTCATCGTCTATGCGATCGAGAAGGAGCGCATCACCCGCGAGAAGCACGCCACCGGCTTCTACAAGGAGGTGATCGACTATTGCCTGGACGCCGAGGGCATCACGCTGAAAGACGTCGAGCTGGTGGTGAGCAATTGCTACATCCTGCCGGTGCCGGAGATGGAGGACCGGCTAGTCTACCAGGACATGTCGGGCTTCCTGCCGGAATACGAGCGCGCCGACGCGGTCAAGCATCCGCTGTATCGCGCGCGCGACAGGGTCGTGACGATCTCGCATCATCTCGCGCATGCCTATAGCGCGTTTGCGGTGTGCCCGTTCGACGAGGGCGCCATCATGATCGTCGACGGCGTCGGCAGCTACCGCGCCGACGCCATGGAGACCTGCCCCGACGACGACGACGGCTCGCAGCTGGCACGCGAATCCGAGAGCTACTACACTTTCAACGGCAGCCGGCTCGACTGCCTCAAGAAGGTCTGGATGGAGCCCGACCGCGGCTTCCTCAGCGACGAGTTCTACAACATGCCGGGCCTCGGCGCGCTGTACAGCCGTGCCTCGACCTATGTGTTCGGCGACTGGAACAAATGCGGCGAGTTGATGGGGCTGGCGCCCTATGGCCGCCGCGACGTCGTGCCGTCGCTGATGGAAATTGCCGACAACCGGCTCACCGTGCCGCGCTGGTCGCCGGCCTACAACCAGCCCTACGTGGCCGACAGCGACATCAAATGGGAGACGCATCCGTCGATGCGGCACTGGGAAGACCTCGCCTGGCGCGTGCAGGACGACACCGAAAAGGTGCTGCTGGCGCGCTCGCGCTGGCTGCGCGAGAGCACCGGCGCCCGCAATCTCTGCATCGCCGGCGGCGTGGCGCTGAACTGCGTCGCCAATGGCCGCATCGCGCGCGAGGCCGGCTTCGACCAGGTCTGGATCCAGCCCGCCGCCGGCGACAACGGCATCGCGATCGGCTGCGCCTATTACGGCTGGCTCGAAATACTGAAGCAGCCGCGCGGCTATGTGATGAAACACTCCTACACAGGCCGTACCTATCCCGATGCCGACGTCGAGACAGCAACGCAGCGCACGCTGGTGAAGGCCCAGACCCGGGCGGTGCGCAGCGACGACATCTGCCGCGATACCGCGAAATTGCTCGCCGACCAGCAGGTGATCGGCTGGTTTCAGGGCGGCTCGGAATTCGGCCCGCGCGCGCTCGGCAACCGCAGCCTGCTCGCCGACCCGTGCCGGCCGGAGATGAAGGACACGCTGAACTCTCGCGTCAAACACCGCCAGCCGTTTCGCCCGTTCGCACCGATCGTTCTCGCCGAGCGCGCGCATGAAATCTTCGAGGGCGAAGAAGACTCCCCCTTCATGCTGATCGCCAAGCCGGTACGCGCGGAGTGGCGCAACCGGATTCCGGCGATCGTGCATGTCGACGGCAGCGCGCGGGTGCAGACGGTGACGGAAGATACCAACCCGAAACTCTATCGGCTGCTGAAGGAGTTCGAGGCGCTGACCGGCGTGCCGGTGCTGCTCAACACCTCGTTCAACGTCAAGGGCGAGCCGATCGTCGAGACCCCGCGCGACGCGATGGCCTGTTTCCTGACCACCGGCATCGACCATCTGGTGCTGCACGACACGCTGGTATCGAAGACCCCGGCGCACCGCGTCGTGGCGCCCTTGGTAAAGACGTATATGGACGTCGCGACGCTGGTGCTGTCGAATGTGAAGTAGCTACGCGACCGCTTTTTCTTCCCCTCTCCCACCTGCGCAGCTTCGCTGCTTGGGGGAGAGGGAAAAAACTACGCCGCGCGCACCGCGCTCAGGAACTTGCCGACTTCCATCTTCAGCCGGTTGCTGTCGGAGGACAGCGACTGCGCCGCGGACAGCACCTGCGACGACGCAGAGCCGGTCTCGGACGCGCCGCGCTGTACGTCGGTGATGTTCACGCTGACCTGCATGGTACCGTGGGCGGCCTGCTGCACGTTGCGCGAGATCTCCTGCGTCGCGGCCCCCTGCTCTTCCACAGCCGACGCGATGGTCGATGAAATCTCCGACATCCGGCCGATGGTGTCGCCGATCTCGCGGATCGCGCCCACTGACTCCTGCGTCGCAGCCTGGATGTCGGTGATCTGCATGCCGATCTCGCCGGTGGCTTTCGCCGTCTGCTCGGCCAGCGCCTTTACCTCCGATGCCACGACAGCAAAGCCACGGCCCGCTTCGCCGGCGCGCGCGGCCTCGATGGTCGCGTTCAGCGCCAGCAGATTGGTCTGTCCGGCGATGGTGTTGATCAGTTCGACGACGTCGCCGATCCGCGCTGCGGCCTTGGCGAGTTCGCCGACGCGGTCGTTGGTCTTGCGCGCCTGCTCGACCGCCCGGCTGGCGATCGTCGCGGATTCCTGCACCTGACGGCTGATCTCGTTGACCGACGAGGCCATCTCCACGGTGGCGGAGGCCACCGACTGCACGTTGGTGGAAGCTTCTTCCGAGGCCGCAGCCACCGCGGTGGTCAATTGCTGCGAACGCTCCGCGGTGGCCGTGAGCGTGCCGGCCGAGGCTTCGAGTTCGGTCGAGGCCGACGACACGGTATCGACGATCTCGCCGATCATCGCCTCGAAATTGGCGGTGATGCCATCGACGCGACGGCCGCGTTCGATCTTGACTTCGGCATCGACCATTGCGGCCTGGTCGGCGGCGCGCTTGTCGATCAAAGCCTGCTTGAACAGCTGCAGCGCGTCGCCCATCGAGCCGATCTCGGTCTTCATGCCCTGGTGCGGCACCTCTGCCGAAAGATCACCGGCGCCGAGCGCCTGCATCGGCTTGACGATCGAGGCGATGCCCGAGGAGACGTCGCGAACCAGATAGATGCCGACGCCGATGCCGATCACCGCCGCTGCAACCAGAATGGCGGACATCAGCAGCACGGCCGAGCGGAAGTTTTCCGCGGCGGTTTTGCCTGCCGCAGCGGCCCCTCTATCATTGAATTCAATGTTCTGCTCCAGAATGGTGTCGGCAGCCTTCCCGATCTCATTGACCTTGGTCTTATTCAGGGTCTGCGCATCGTGAACGCCCTTGCCGACGCTGGCACGCGAGATCGCGATGACCTCCGCAGCACCCGCCATGTACTCGTCCCACTTCCTGCTCCAGGCATCATACAGAGCACGCTTCTCGGCCGAGGAAATGTATCTTTCGTATTTCTTGCGAGCATCGGCGATTTCCGTCACGGTCGTCGCCAGCCGTTTGTCCTGCGCTTCCTTATCGGCAGCCGTTTCACCCAGCATGTGCGCGCGGACCGTCGTGCGATACGTCATCGTGCCGGCCTGGACCGATCCCAGCGAGCGAACACTGGGCAGCCAGTTGTTCTGGATATCCTCGGTGCTGGCGTTGATCGCCAGCATCTTGCTGACCGCCAGAAGCCCCAATCCAGTCATGGTGACCAGCAAAAAGGCGATCACGACAGTGATCTTGGCACGAATGGAAAGGTTCGAAAGCATGCTGGAATCCTTCGGTCTTCGACCGTTGGCGCACATTCGCGGCGCGTGAACTAATTTTCTTGAAATCCTGTGTGGCAGAACCGACGGTCGCGTTTCGCCGTTCGACGTATGAATATGCGTGGAGAGCATTAAGAAGCGTTACTTAACGTAACGCTGATGTAATGAATTGGACTAACAGGTGGTACGTGAGAACCCAACCACACGGCCAGGCCGTTGACTGCGCAACGTCGCGGTTTTTGAAGTTTCCGGCGAGCACGCGCAAACCGATGAATGTCTTCCGCAAAGAAACATGCCCGGACAACGCCGGGCATGTCGAGATCAAGAGCGGCGAGTGCGTGAAGTTACGCCGCGCGCACCGCGCTCAGGAACTTGCTGACTTCCATCTTCAGCCGGTTGCTGTCGGAGGACAGCGACTGCGCCGCGGACAGCACCTGCGACGACGCCGAGCCGGTCTCGGACGCGCCACGCTGCACGTCGGTGATGTTGGCAGAGACCTGCATCGTGCCCTGCGCGGCCTGCTGCACGTTGCGGGAAATTTCCTGCGTCGCAGCCCCCTGCTCTTCCACAGCCGAGGCAATGGTTGAGGAAATCTCCGACATCCGGCCGATGGTGGTGCCGATCTCCTGAATCGCACTGACCGATTCCTGAGTCGCGGCCTGGATACCTGAGATCTGGGTGCTGATCTCGCCGGTGGCTTTCGCCGTCTGCTCGGCCAGCGCCTTTACCTCCGATGCCACGACGGCAAAGCCACGGCCCGCTTCGCCGGCGCGCGCGGCCTCGATGGTCGCGTTCAGCGCCAGCAGATTGGTCTGTCCGGCGATGGTGTTGATCAGTTCGACGACGTCGCCGATCCGCGCTGCGGCCTTGGCGAGTTCGCCGACGCGGTCGTTGGTCTTGCGCGCCTGCTCGACCGCCTGGCTGGCGATCGTCGCGGATTCCTGCACCTGACGGCTGATCTCGTTGACCGACGAGGCCATCTCCTCGGTGGCGGAGGCCACCGACTGCACGTTGGTGGAAGCTTCTTCCGAGGCCGCAGCCACCGCGGTGGTCAATTGCTGCGAACGCTCCGCGTTGGCCGTGAGCGTGCCGGCCGAGGCTTCGAGTTCGGTCGAGGCCGACGACACGGTATCGACGATCTCACCGATCATCGCCTCGAAATTGCTGGTGATGCCATCGACGCGACGTCCGCGTTCGATCTTGGCCTCGGCTTCCACCATCGCGGCCGCGTCCGCCGCCTTCTTGTCGATCAGGGCCTGCTTGAACACCTGAAGCGCGTCGCCCATCGAACCAATCTCGGTCTTGATGCCCTGATGCGGCACCTCTGCCGAAAGATCACCGGCACCGAGCGCCTGCATCGGCTTGACGATCGAGGCGATGCCCGAGGAGACGTCGCGCACCAGATAGATGCCGATGCCGATGCCGAGCACTGCAGAGATGCCGAGAATAACGGCGAGCAACATGAAGGCTGAATTGTATTCGTTGGTGGCGGCGTCGCCGGCTTTCTTGGCGCCCTTGTTGTTCAGCTCGACGTTGGTCTCCAGAAGTTTGTCCGCCGCCTCCCCCTGCGGGATTGCCTGCTCCTCGTTCAGCTTGATGGCCTCGCGCGGAAATCCACTGCCGGCACTGCGCGACAACGCCATGATCTGCTGAGCAATCGCCTTGTAGGCATCCCACTCCTTGGCCCAATTGGCGTAGGTCTCGCGCTCTTCGGCCGATCCGATCAACTTTTCATAGGCCTGCCTGGTCTTGTTGTTGCGCTGTACCTGCGCCTCGAGCCGCTGCTCTGCAGCGGCCTTGCCTTCGGCGGTCTCCGACAGCAGGTGGCCGCGCAGCACGCTGCGATAGTTCGTCACGCCGGTGCGCAATTCGCCCAGCGCCTGCACGCTCGGCAGCCAGATGCTCTGGATCTCAACCGCTCTGGCATTGATGCTCTGCATCCGGCTGACGGCGAGCAGACCCATGCCTGTCATGCCGAGAAGGAGAAGCGCAATGACGATCGTGATCTTGTTTCGGATGGAGAGTTGGGAGAGCATGATTCAATAGTCCCTCGGTTTTCGACCGTTGGCTGGTTGCGATCAATCTGGTTTTTCTAACTGGAGACGCTCGCCTGAAAACGGAACCGATCAGTATTATTGAACGCACCTTGCCTCTCAACGGTTAATAAGCGGTGCAGCACATATACGCGGATACTTTAAAAAGGCATGTGGAGACCGACCGGAACAAATAATCGTTTGCATACGAAAAAGCCGGCGCATGCGCCGGCTTTGGTCGCGATGGTGCTGGTACCTAGGCCGCGCGCACCGCACTCAGGAATTTGCCGACTTCCATCTTCAGCCGGTTGCTGTCGGAGGACAGCGACTGCGCGGCCGACAGCACCTGCGACGACGCAGAGCCGGTCTCGGACGCGCCGCGCTGCACGTCGGTGATGTTGTCCGACACCTGCTTGGTGCCGTGGGCGGCCTGCTGCACGTTGCGCGATATCTTCTGCGTCGCCGCGCCCTGTTCCTCGACCGCGGACGCGATGGTTGAGGAAATCTCCGACATCCGGCCGATGGTGTCGCCGATCTCGCGGATGGCGCCCACCGATTCCTGTGTCGCGGCCTGAATACCGGTGATCTGCATGCTGATCTCGCCGGTCGCCTTCGCGGTCTGCTCGGCCAGCGCCTTCACTTCGGAAGCCACCACGGCGAAGCCGCGTCCGGCATCGCCGGCGCGCGCAGCCTCGATGGTCGCGTTCAGCGCCAGCAGATTGGTCTGTCCGGCGATGGTGTTGATCAGTTCGACAACGTCGCCGATCCGCGCTGCGGCCTTGGCCAGTTCGCCGACGCGGTCATTGGTCTTGCGCGCCTGCTCGACCGCCTGGCTGGCGATCGTCGCGGATTCCTGCACCTGACGGCTGATCTCGTTGACCGACGAGGCCATCTGTTCGGTCGCCGTGGCCACCGACTGCACATTGTTCGACGCCTCCTCCGAGGCCACGGCCACGGCAACGGTGAGTTCCTGCGACCGCGCGGCGGTGGAGGTCAGCGAACCGGCCGAGGCTTCCAACTGCGTCGAGGCGGCCGACACCGTCTCGACGATGTTGCCGACGGCCTGTTCGAAATCATCGGCCAACTGCACCATCTCGCGCTTGCGACCGGCGGCCGCGGCGGTGTCGAGTTCGATCCGCGCGTCCGACTCGTCGCGCGCCTGCTGCTCGGCGTTGGCCCGGATCACCGTTACCGTCTTGGCGATGTCGCCGATTTCGTCGCCGCGCTTGGCGCCGGGGATCACGACGTCGAGCTCGCCCGCCGCCATCCTGGCCATCGCTCGGTTCAGCCTGGTCATTGGACGGGCGACACCGACGACGGAGAACAGCATGCTGCCGACCAGCACCAGCACGACGGCGATGCCGAGCGCGGCATTGACATGCCCCGATCGGACCAACTGCTCAACCGCTTCCGACCGCGCCGCCATCACGGCGTCCTGCGCCTCCGCCACCGCCGCCGTCACCTGTTCCGACGCCTTGGCAGCCGCAGGCACCATTTTCGTCCGCGTGATTTCGCTCTTCTGGTCGTTGTTGTTGATGGCTTCACTGGTGCCGGCGAGAAATTTCTTCACGTCGTTGCCGAGCTGGACCAGACCGGCTTCGACAAGCGGGGTATCATCCATCACGCTGGCGCGTGCCAGGGCATTGGTCAAAGCCGAGCTGTATTTGGTGATCAGCGCCTTTTGTGGCGCCTCGTTCATGGTCGCATAGCGCCAGGCCGCGGCACGCACCGCGTTGATGGCGATGTCCGCCTTCTGAAGCTGCGCATCGAGCTCCGGCCAGGTCGCCGCTTCGGTCACGGCCGTGGTGCCGCGTAACTGTTCGAGGTGGCGATCCCAGTCCAGCGAAGCGACGTTGCGCGTCCGGTAGATATCGAGCAGCTTTTTCTGCAGGGCGATGGTTTCGCCGGAGCCGGCAGCATACTCGGCCACCAGCGCCTTGATGCTGGAAAAGCGTTCCCGGGTCTCAGGCTTCACGGCGAGCACGAGCGCCGCATCCACGCTCTTGTCCTGCGCCGCTTTGGCAGCCCCGCGATCGATTTCGCTCTTTTCGATTTCCTTGGTGGTGATCGCCATTCGCACCGCGCGGTTGGCCAGCCGCATGTTGCCGAGCTCGGATTCCACCTTCCGCGCATAGTCGGCGATCGTCTGCTGCACGTCGGCGTGGCGGTTGGCCTGGGTGATGGCGGCTTCGGTGCGGATCTGGTTGGCGACCACGCCCACCGAGAGCACGATGCCGAGCAACCCGGCCAGACCCAGCTTGTTGCCGACGCTGTTGATCTTGATCATTTCGAAATTCTTTCGGGAATGGGCATGAGGCACAGGCGAATAGATGAACCGGCCAGTCGCGATGAATCGCGCCGGGTTGGCCGTTAGTGGACGTTCAGTCCCTCGGACAGGATGGGGCAGCGGGCGAGGCAGCCGGGGTCAGCGATAGTCCGCGAGGACGAAAGCCTGACCGCACCGGTGGAGTTCAATCAGCGGCGCGGTGACCTTCGTCCTCACGGTTCAAAGATACCTATGGACTCTGACGCAATCGTTAATGTGCCGCAGTGCAGAAATCGGAAAAAGAGATGAAATTTTAGGCGGTAAACCGCGGCCGGGACATCCGCATCGCGGCGCCTCGTTCACCGCTTCCGACAAACAGCCGCCACCTGCGCTTCAATGCGCCAGGATCTTCGACAGAAAATGCTGCGCGCGTTCGCTGCGCGGGCTGCCGAAGAAGTCTTCCTTGTTGGCGTCCTCGACGATCTCGCCCTGGTCCATGAAGATCACGCGGTTGGCGACCTTCCGGGCAAAGCCCATTTCGTGGGTCACCACCATCATGGTCATGCCCTCCCTGGCCAGTTCGACCATGACGTCGAGCACCTCGTTGATCATTTCCGGATCGAGCGCCGAGGTCGGCTCGTCGAACAGCATGCAGATCGGGTCCATCACCAGCGCACGCGCTATCGCGACGCGCTGTTGCTGCCCGCCGGACAGCTGGCCCGGATATTTTTCCGCATGCGCCGTGAGGCCGACGCGCTCCAGCATCTTCATCGCCTTGGCCTTGGCCGCTTCCTCGGGACGGCCGAGCACGATGGTCTGGCCGAGCATCAGGTTCTCGACGATCTTGAGGTGCGGAAACAGCTCGAAATGCTGGAACACCATGCCGACGCGCGAGCGCAGCTTCGGCAGGTCCTTCTTCATCGTGGTGACGTTGAGCCCGTCGACCATGATGGTGCCGGCCTGCACCGGCTCCAGCGCGTTCACCGTCTTGATCAGGGTGGATTTGCCCGATCCCGACGGGCCGCAGACCACCACGACCTCGCCCTTGTCGACGCTGGTGGTGCAATTCTTCAGCACCTGGAACGTCGGGCTGTACCACTTGCTGACATTGTCGAGTGTGATCATGGGCATGGGGATCGACCGAAGGTTGGAGATGCGGACATGATTAGCGGATGATGCTGATGCGCTTCTGCAGTCGCTTGACGAAGAACGACGCGGTGAAGCAGATCACGAAGTAGACCACTGCCGCGAACAGATACATTTCAGTGAGGCGGCCGTCGCGCTGCGCAACCTTCGAGGCAGCACCCAGGAAGTCGGTGATCGACAGCACGTAGACCAGCGAGGTGTCCTGGAACAGCACGATGGTCTGGGTGAAGATCACCGGCAGCATGTTGCGGAATGCTTGCGGCAGCACGACATAGCGCGTCACCTCGCGGTAGTTCAGCCCGATGGCGTAGCCGGCCATCACCTGGCCGCGCGGGATCGACTGGATGCCGGCACGCATGATCTCGGAGAAATACGCCGCCTCGAACAGCGTGAAGGTGACGATGGTCGAGGCATAGGCGCCGACCTGGACCGGCGCGTCGGCGCGCAGGATCCATTGCCCGATATAGGGCATCAGGAAATAAAACAGGAAGATCACCAGCACGAGCGGCAGCGATCGCATCAGATTGACGTAGCTCGCCGCGATGGTCGAGAGCAGCATGTTCGACGACAGCCGCATCAGGGCGACGAAAGTGCCGAGGATCAGGCCGCCGACGGTGGCGATCGCCGTCAGCGTCAGCGTGAAGGTCATGCCCTCGCGGAACAGATAGGGCAGGCTGCGCCAGATGACGTTGAAATCGAAATCTGCGAACATCACGCCTTGCCCCCGTTGAAGCCGGGGATGACCAGGCGCTTCTCGGCATAGCGCATGCCGATCGTCACCACCGCGCTGAGCAGCAGATAGATCACGGTCGCCGCGGTGAAGGCCTCGAACACCTGGAAGGAAAATTCCTGCATCGAGCGCGCCCGCGCCGTCAGCTCCAGCACGCCGATGGTCAGCGCCACCGCGGTGTTCTTGATGGTGTTGAGAAATTCGGAGGTCAGCGGCGGGAAGATGACGCGGTAGGCGAGCGGCAGCAGGATGTAGCGATAGGTCTGCACCGTGGTCAGGCCGATCGCAGTGCCGGCCATGCGCTGGCCCTTGGGCAGCGAATTGATGCCGGCCGACACCTGGGTGGCGACGCGCGACGCCATATAAAGGCCAAGGCCAATCATCGCAGTGACGAACGGGCCGTTGCGCAGCTGCTTGACCCAGGTGCCGAGTTCCTGCGGCAGGATCTCCGGCACCACGAAGAACCAGATGAACAATTGCACCAGGAGCGGCACGTTGCGGAACATCTCGATATAGACATTGCCGATAAACACCGGCACCCGCCCCGGCAGCGTGCGGATGATGCCGATCAGCGAGCCGACGACAAAGGCGATGGTCCAAGCGCACAGCGCCAGGGCGATCGTCACGCCGAGCCCGCTCATCAGCGAAGCAAAGTAGGTGCCGGTCGCCTCGGGCGTCTGCTCCCAGAAGATAGCCCAGTTCCAGTTGTAGTTCACGCCCCGCCCCCTGCCGCGAATATCCCGATCGAAACTTCATGCAATGGCCGGGCCATTGCTCTCTTCCCTGGCCCCGCACTCGCGGGGAGAGGTGGCTCGAAGGACCGCAGGTCATTCGAGACGGGTGAGGGGGTTGCGAGTGAAACACCGACTCCCCTCACCCGAACAGCTTCGCTGCGCTTCGCCGGGTGACCTCTCCCCAACGGGAGAGGTCAGAAGGGTTACATTGCGTAGGCGTCGGGATCGGCCGAATCGCTGGGCTTCTCGAACGACTTCTTCTGCTCCGGGCCCATCGGCACGTTGAGCGTCAGGCCCTTCGGCGGGATCTTGGCCATGAACCACTTGTCATAGAGCTTGGCGCCTTCGGGGCTCTTGTAGAGCGCTGCGGTGGCGGCATCGACGGCCGTCTTGAACGGCGCGTCGTCCTTGCGCAGCATGATGCCGTAGGGCTCGGGCTTGGAGAACGCATCCTTGGAGATCACGTAGCCGGTCGGATCCTTGGAGCCGGCGGCGAGGCTGGCCAGCAGGATGTCGTCCATCACGAAGGCGACGGCGCGGTCGGTCTCGACCATCAGGAACGCTTCGGCATGGTCCTTGGCGGCGATCACGTTGATGCCGAGGTTGCGCGCGGCGTTGGCCTCGGTGAGCTGCTTGATGTTGGTGGTGCCGGAGGTCGAGACCACCGACTTGCCCTTCAGATCGTCGATCGAATTGAGCTTGCTGGTTTTCTTGGAGACGAAGCGGCTGGCGGTCAGGAAGTGGGTGTTGGTGAAAGCGACCTGTTTCTGGCGGTCGACATTATTGGTGGTGGAACCGCATTCCAGATCCACGGTGCCGTTGGCAATCAGCGGAATGCGCGTCGCCGAGGTGACCGGGTTGAGCTTGACCTCGAGTTTCGGGAGCTTGAGATCGGCCTTCAGCGCATCGACGATCTTGTAGCAGATGTCCATGGCGAAGCCGATCGGCTTCTGGTTGTCGTCGAGATAGGAGAACGGCACCGAGGAATCGCGGAAGCCGATGGTGATGGCACCGCTGTCCTTGATCTTTTTCAGCGTGCCGGTCAGTTCCTGCGCCTGGGCCTGGGTGGCGCAGAAGGCGACCGCGAGCGCGGCGCCGGCAAGACGGATCGAATTCATCGTTGAATTCATATGGGCTGTCTCCTGGTTCGGTGGATATGAGCGTGGGGCTCGTCGCGATGCCCCGCGCCGGACTATTGCGATGCTTGCACAACCCGGGCAAAAACGGAATTGGTTGTATCTGCACCGTTTGTCGGGGTGCACAGCATCCCGTACAAGTCGGTCATGAGCAATGCCCTCCCCGCCCCCTGCGACGCTGCAGCCGCGCAGACGGCGCTGCACGCCGGCCCGTGCACGCGACCTAATCTGGTGATCGTCACCACCATTCTCGCATCCAGCCTCGCTTTCATCGACGGGTCGGTGGTCAATGTCGGCCTGCCGGCGATTGCAGCGAGTTTCAAGGCGGATGCCGGCCAGCTACAATGGGTGATCAATGCTTACTTGCTGCCGCTCAGCGCGCTGCTGTTGCTCGGCGGCGCAGCAGGCGACCGCTTCGGCCGACGCCGGTTGCTGATTTTCGGCGTGGGCCTGTTCGCACTCGCGTCCCTCGCCTGTGCCGCTGCGCCCAGCCTGATCTGGCTGCTGGTGGCGCGCTTCGCTCAGGGCGTTGCTGCGGCGATGCTGATGCCGAACAGCCTGGCGATCCTCGGCCAGACCTTTTCCGGCGAGGCCAAAGGCCGCGCGATCGGCATCTGGGCGGCATCGGGCGCAGCCGGCGGCGCGCTCGGCCCGGTGCTGGGCGGCTGGCTGATCGACATCGGCAGCTGGCGATACGTGTTCCTGATCAATGTGCCACTGGCGCTCGGCGCCCTGGTGATGGCGCGGATTTCGGTTCCCGCGGACCGCGCCGTTAGCGGCGACCGGCTCGACGGCCTCGGCGCGACGCTGGCCACCGCCGGGCTGTTTCTCACCACCTGGGCGCTGACCGAAGGCTCCAGCCGCGGCTGGTCGGGCTGGGTGCTGGCCGCGCTCGCGGCCGGCGCGGCGCTGCTGGTGCTGTTCGTCGCGGCCGAGAGGCGGCAGGGCGAGCGCGCGATGATGCCGCTGGCACTGTTCGGTTCGGCCAGTTTCGTCGGGCTGTCGCTGCTGACCTTTCTTCTCTATGGCGCGCTCGGCGGCCTGTTCGTGCTGGTGCCCTATCTGCTGATCGAAGCCGGAGGCTACAGCGCGACGCAGGCCGGCGCGGCCCTGCTGCCGCTGCCGCTGGTGATCTCGCTGACTTCTCCGCTGGCCGGCGCATTTGCGGCACGGACCGGGCCGCGGCTGCCGCTGACGATCGGGCCGGTCATCGTCGCTCTGGGATTCCTGCTGGCGCTGCGCATCGGGGACGGCGCCAACTATTTCACCGACGTGCTGCCGGCGATGCTGGTGATCGCGCTCGGCATGGCGGGCGCTGTGGCGCCGCTGACCACGGCGGTGCTGATGTCGGTCGACGCCCGCCATGTCGGCTCGGCCTCGGGCTTCAACAGTGCGGTGGCCCGGACCGGCGGCCTGGTCGCCACCGCGCTGATCGGCGCCGTGCTCGTCGCCACCGGTCCCGCCCTGATCTCGGCTTTTGGCGGCGCCGCTATGGTCGGCGCGGCGCTCTGCCTCGCCTCGGCGCTCAGCGCGTGGTGCCTGATCCCGGCGAGGACCTAACGGCGCTTGCGGTGCGCCAGCACGGCGGCGCCGAAATTCTCGAATAGCGCGCGATTGATCGGGTTGAGCTGCGGGTCGTATTCCGCGTGCCACTGCACGCCGAGCGCAAAGCCCGGCGCGTCCTGGATGCGGATCGCCTCGATGGTGCCGTCCTCGGCGACGCCTTCGATGACGACGCGCTGGCCGGGCGTGTCGATGCCCTGGCCGTGCAGCGAATTCACCGTGATGGTATCGCGCCCGAGCAGATGGGCGAAGGTGCCGTCCGGCGTCAGGTGCACCGCGTGGCGGTCGGCGAACACGATCGCCGGGTCGGGATGGATTTCGCCGGTCTCAAGGCGCGGCATGCGGTGATTGATTCGGCCGGGAATGTCGCGGATCTCGGGATGCAGCGATCCGCCGAAAGCAACGTTCATTTCTTGCAACCCGCGGCAGATGCCGAAGATCGGCACGCCGCGCGACACGCATTCCGACGCCAGCGCCAGGGCCACGGCATCGCGGGCATTGTCATAGGGCTCATGGCGGATGTCCGGCTCGACGCCGAAATGCGACGGATGCACATTTGCCCGTGCCCCGGTCAACACGATGCCATCGACCACACTCAGCAGCGCATCGATGTCGGTGATGTCGGGCGCGCCGGCGAACATCAGCGGCAGCGCGTCCGCGACCTGGGCGATGGCGCGCAAATTCGCTTCGCCGACGTTCTGCACCGCGAAGCGATCTTCCACGCGATAGGCGTTGCCGATCACGCCAATTACCGGCCGGGTCATGCCAGAATCACTTTCGGTCAATTATTCCATGCTTGTGCATGACAATAGAATGTCGATGCTGCGTTGGCGAGCATTTCGACGCGCCTGGGCTGATTTGCCCAACGGACGGGCAAAGTTGCGGAAATGGCCGACATCCGGCCCCTGGCCCGCGATCGATCGACCGGGTTTTGCGATGCGAAATGTCTGTTCAAGGAGGGTGACATAATGGTGGGCGCGACAGGGATCGAACCTGTGACCCCCTCGATGTCAACGAGGTGCTCTCCCGCTGAGCTACGCGCCCTTGAACCGGTCTTGACGGGTGCGGTCCGTATAACGGACCAAGTTCAGACAGGCAAGGACGCCGAAGCGACATTCCCTGCCTGATTGAAATAAAAGCGTCGCGTTCTTCTCCTCTCCCCCGTGAGAGAGGAGAAGGGGAAGACGACCTCAGGCCGCCAACATCTTGTTCACTTCGCTGACCAGTTCGCGCAGATGCACGGGCTTGGCGAGCACCTTGGCGTTCTTCGGCGCCTCGGAATCCGAATTCAGCGCCACCGCGGCGAACCCGGTGATGAACATGATCTTGATGTCCGGATCGAGTTCGCTGGCGCGGCGCGCCAGCTCGATGCCGTCCATCTCCGGCATCACGATGTCCGTTAGAAGCATTTCAAACGGCTCTTCGCGCAAACGCTGATAGGCTGAAAGCCCGTTATCGTGGGACGAAACCTGAAATCCGGCGTTTTCCAGGGCCTTCACCAGGAAGCGGCGCATGTCGTTGTCGTCTTCGGCAAGGAGAATCTTGTGCATGGCTGTGAGACGTCGAACCCGAATGAGAGGACCTGTACGCCCACTAGGCCCCCGGTCTGGTAAATTTGGGGTGAAGGCGGGGCGCACATCCGTAGCAATACTGTCCCGCGATGGTGCGCCTGATTGGCTCCGCACGCAACAAGGCCGCCGCTTTGTGCCGCGCGGGAGCGCAAACCCAAGCGGTTTAACGACGTTGAACGCTTCTCCAGCCGGCTGCTTGTACCTGCAATGAGTTCGCCCCCTCCCCCGATTTTCTGGCACAGTATGGTCGCAGAACAATCCTGCGGCTGGGATGGCGCGCTTCGATGACCCCCTTTGACGGCGAGCTGTCGCCTCCCTTCGACATCGTCGAGCCCGCCATGTGGCGCGCGCCGATCATTTTCAATTCGCCGCATTCCGGCTCGGTCTATCCGCGGGATTTCCTCGATGCATCGCGGATCGACGTCGTGGCGCTGCGCCGCTCCGAGGATTCCTTCGTGGACGAGCTGATCGCGGGCCTGTCCGCGCGCGGCTTCCCCGTGGTGCGGGTGCACTTCCCGCGCTCCTATGTCGACGTCAATCGCGAGCCCTACGAGCTCGATCCGCGGATGTTCAACGGCCGGCTGCCGAGCTTCGCCAATACCCGCTCGATGCGGGTGGCCGGCGGCCTCGGCACGATTCCGCGGGTGGTCGGCGACGGCCAGGAGATCTATCGAGAACGGCTCGAGGTCGACGACGCCCTCACCCGCATCGAGACGCTGTACAAGCCCTATCACCGCGCGCTGCGCCGGCTGATAAACCAGGCGCATCAGCGCTTCGGCACCGCGATCCTGATCGACTGCCATTCGATGCCGTCGATCGGCATTTCGCGCGACGAGCCGCGGCGGCCGGACATCGTGGTCGGTGACCGCTATGGCACCAGTTGCGCCAGTATCGTTGCGGAGACGGTGGAGGCCTCGTTCGGCGGGCTCGGCTACTCGCACGGTCGCAACCGGCCCTATGCCGGCGGCTTCATCACCGAGCATTACGGCAATCCCGCCAGCGGCCTGCACGCCGTCCAGATCGAACTCAACCGGGCTATCTACATGGACGAACGGCGCCGCGAACGCACCGCGCGGTTCGGCCGGATCGCCGCGGACTTCGCGGTACTCGCCGAAGCGTTGACGCAACTTCCGTTCAGTGAACTTGGCCCGTTCCAGGCCGCGGCGGAATAGGTGGGCGGCAGCGCCGCCCCGCCTTTAGGCTTTTCGCCTCCGTTTCTGGTTGCGGAATGACTCCGCGCAACCTCAACAGGGGGCCATGTGAAAAGCTACCTCTCAAAATTTTGGTCCGACGAGTCGGGCGCAACCGCGATTGAATACGGCCTGATCACCGCCGGCGATTTCCCTGGTGATCATCGCCGCGGTCAACGGCCTGGGCACCAGCTCGAACACCAGTTTTACGGCCATCAGCAATTCGCTGAAGTAACAAACCCAGCATCATGAACGGCATCGGTGCCATTCGCTGGTTCTCAGCCGGCGGCACCGTGCAGAAGTCTGTGTGCACTCCCGTGACTGTCCGGAAGATTGATGGATACACATCAATAATTCCCGGCGGGGCCGCCAGCCCGACCCTGGCGCAGCGTCCCCCACAAACTCCAACGAAAAAAGGGCCGCTTGCGTTGGCAAGCGGCCCAAGTCTAGGGAGGAAACGCCCAAGGAGGGCAGCGATAACGCAAGGCGTTACCGCACCGCAACAATATGCAGGCGCGACGTGAAAAACGCAAGGGTTTTTGACGTCAGCCGCATGCATATTTTGCATGGCGGAAGGCTTTACACGGCATGGAGCGGGCGACATTCCTTATATTTGTCAACTACTTGAAGAAATGACGGTCAAATCGCCGCGCGCTCTTTATGAATCAGAATTCATCTGAACAGAGTTATTCGAATGTTGACGATTCAGCCGAACGCCGGCTAGCCACGGGCTTCAACGTATCCGGTAACCCCGCCATTTGCCTGCAGATATTCTGGCGTCACGGCGGATCCGCAGATGCGGGCCGGTGTGGCGCGATGTATAGAAGCGCGAGCCCGCGCCGGGCGCGATTGCAAGGATTCTGCCGTGACGGTCATCGATTTCACAGCCTTCATCGGCCGCCTCGCCACCGCTTCGGGCGAAACCATCCGGCCGTTCTTCCGCACCGCGCTGAGTATCGACAACAAGAACAGCCATGATTTCGATCCGGTCACCGAGGCCGACCGCGCCGCCGAGGCGGTGATGCGCCGGTTGATCAAGCAGAATTTTCCGCAACACGGCATCGTCGGCGAGGAATTCGGCAGTGAGCGAGAAGACGCCGAATATGTCTGGGTGCTGGATCCGATCGACGGCACCAAGTCCTTCATCTCCGGCTTCCCGATCTGGGGCACACTGATTGCGCTGCTGCACAGGGGCACGCCGGTGTTCGGCATGATGCACCAGCCCTATATCGGCGAGCGCTTCAGCGGCGACAATGGCGCGGCGCGCTACGCCGGCCCGTCCGGCGATCGCAAGCTGATGGTGCGGCGCTGCGCCTCGCTCGACGAGGCCGTTCTGTTCACGACCAGCCCGCGCCTGATGGGCGATGCCGACCGCGACGTCTTCTTCCGGGTGGAGAAGGACGTGCAATTGTCGCGCTATGGCGGCGATTGCTATTCCTACTGCATGCTGGCCGCCGGCCACCTCGATCTGGTGATCGAGACCGAACTCAAGCCCTATGACATCGCGGCCCTGATCCCGATCGTGACCGGCGCCGGCGGCATCGTCACCACCTGGGAAGGCAAGCCGGCGCAAGGCGGCGGTCGCATCGTCGCGGCGGGCGATCCCCGCGTCCACGAGGCCGCGCTCAAGCGCCTCAACCCGTAATTCGTGCCTCGCCGGCTTTTCGACGGACCCGCGTTCCGCCACCGCCCAGGCGCCTCGATTCTGCCGGATTCGCGCCATTTTTTCGCAAATCCCGGCGTTCGTCCGTTGTCGGACAAAACTAATCTCGTGCCGGCTGCGGTCGCCGCCCGCCGAGCCTTGTAGCTCAACTGCCCACCTGATCCGGGAGTGTTCAGGTAAATCCCCGCTAAGACCGGTACCGGACCGACAAATCCCTGTTATGCTTCTTATATCAATGGGTTGCCGCAGCACGCGCTCTCGGAGCACTGTCCCCACCCCTGCGCAAAACGCGGCCCGACCGATCGGGCAGGTAATCGCATTGAACCCACCGAATTCCGACCCCATGCTCAATCAATTGTTGGCAGCCCTGCCGCGTGACCACTTCGCATTGCTGGCAACCCATTTGACGACGGTTACGTTATCCCAGAATCTGGTGCTGGCGGAGACCGGCGACGAAGTCGATCAGATCTATTTTCCTCATAACGGCATGCTGTCGCTGCTCGCGGTGATGCGCGACGGCAAGGCGATCGAGACCGCGACGGTCGGTCGTGAAGGCGTGGTCGGCGGGATGGCCGGCCTCGGACTCTACATCTCGTTGGTCCGGGTGATGGTCCAATTGCCGATGACCGCCAGCAAGATTTCCTCGACGCATTTCCGCAAGGCCGTGGCCGCCAGCGAGCCGCTGCGCAATCTGTGCATTCATTTCAATGAGGTGCTGCTGACCCAGGCGCGGATCACCGCCGCCTGCAACGCGCTGCATCCGGTCGAGGCGCGCTTCGCGCGGTGGCTGCTGCAGTCCGCCGAGCGCGCCGAAAGCGCAACCGTCGGCCTGACGCAGGAATTGATGGCGGAAATGCTCGGCGTGCGCCGCACCTCGGTGACCGAGGTCGCCGGCAAGCTGCAGGCCGCCGGCATCATCAGCTACTCGCGCGGCGTCATCAAGATCATCGACCGCGCCGCGCTCGAAAACGCCTCCTGCGAATGCTATGCGACGCTGATCGACCACACCCGCAAGATCTCCTCCTAGCCGGCGCTGCGCGGCACTGATTCACTGCGCAGATGTTCGTAGAGCTGCTGCGCCGGACGCGACAGCGCCTTGAAGCTGCGGACGCAGATCGCCATCCGCCGGCTTGCCCACGGATCCCTTATCCGCACCAGCCGGATCGGCATCGACCGCGCACAGCGCCTGGCCGCGACCTCCGGAATGATGGCAACCCCGACCCCCGCCGCTACCATCTGGCACATCGCATCGAAGTCGCGCAGTTGCGCCCGGAAGCGCAGCCGCGCGCCGAGCCGCGCGGCATACTTGCCGATATGGCTCTGCAGCGCCGTCGAGTTGGTCAGCCCGATAAAGTCCTGCTGGACCACCTCCTGGAAATCGATATGGCGTCGGCTGGCGAAGGCGCTGCGCGGCGGGACCACCAGCATGAAGCGGTCCTCGCAAAACGAAAACCGCTCGAGATGGTCCGGTAGCGTGTGGTCGGCGGCAAAGCCGATGTCGGCCGCGCCGCTGGCGATCGCCTGCGCGATGTCGGCGCTCTCGCGCTCCTCGACCGCCAGGCTGATGTTCGGATGCGCGCGCAAAAACGACGCCAGCGCCTTCGGCAGATGTTCGGAAAGTCCGACGGTATTGGCGAGCAGCGAGACGCTGGCTTTCAGGCCGCGCGCGTAACCGCCGAGATCGCTGCGCATCGTCTCGACATCCTGCAGCACGATGCGGGCGTGGCCGAGCAGCGCTTCGCCGGCCGCGGTCAGCACGATGCCGCGCCGGCCACGCGTCAGAAGCGCCACGCCGAGCGACGCTTCCAGCGCCTTGATCCGCGCACTCGCCGACGCCAGCGCCAGATGCGCACGGGCCGCGCCATGGGTGATGCTGTTCGCCTCCGCAATGGCGACGAACAATTGAAGATCGACCAGATCGAACCGCATCCGCGCCCTCTGCCTTCGTCGCCGCCGAAGGCTTGCTGCAGAACCTCCAGATTGTGCCGCCCGGAGCGATCGGTCAATGTACGGCCATGATCGATTCCCTGCTCATTTTGATCGCTGCCGTTTTTGCGCTGGCCGGCTTCGTCAAGGGCGTGATCGGCCTCGGACTGCCGACGGTGTCGATCGGCCTGCTGGCGGTGGCCATGACGCCGGTACAGGCGCTGGCCATCGTGATCGCGCCGGCCGTCGTCACCAATATCTGGCAGACCTTCGTCGGCCCCTATCTGCGCGACATCATCCGCCGGCTATGGCCGTTGATGCTCGGTACGGCGATCGCGATCTGGGCCGGCGCCGGATTGATGATCGGCCCCTATGCGCGCTACGGCCCGATCGTTCTCGGCCTGCTGCTGGTGATCTATGCCATTATCAGCCTGGTCAAATTCCAGTTCCGGGTGTCGCCCGCCAACGAGAAATGGGTAGGCGGAATCGTCGGCGTCATCACCGGCGTGATCTCTGCTGCGACCGGCATCCAGGTGATCCCGTCGATGCCGTTCCTGCAGTCGATCGGCATGGAGAAGGACGAACTGGTGCAGGCGCTCGGCCTGTACTTCACGGTGGCCACCGTGGCGCAGGCCTTCAACCTGACCAGCGCCGGGCTGCTCAACGCCTCCACCGCGCTGCCCGGCGTGGTCGCGATGGTCGCGGCGTTTGCCGGCATGTTCCTCGGCCAGGCGGTGCGCGACCGCATGCATCCGGCCGCCTTCCGCCGCTGGTTCCTGATCGCCATGCTCCTGCTCGGCGTCTACCTCACAGTCAACGGCACCTATGCCGTACTAAAGTAACGACAGTCATGCCTCAGACGCAGGCGGTCATGTTTTATCACCTCTCCCCACCGGGGAGAGGTCGGCTTCAAGCTTTAGCTTGAAGACGGGTGAGGGGGCTGCGCGCCCTCGACAAACCTGTGTCCCCTCACCCGGCGCTGCGCGCCGACCTCTCCCCGCTGGGGAGAGGTGGATTGAGAGGCCTGCGCTTGGTGTGTGGGTCAGCGTGCCTGCAGCATCGCGACGCGGACGCCGAGCCCGATGAACATCGCGCCGAGCGCGCGGTTGAGCCAGACGAGCGCGCGGCCGGACTGCCGGATCCGGCCGGCGGCCTTCGCCGCGAACGCCGCCACACCCAGCCCCCATAATGTGCCGGTGCCGATAAAGATCAGCCCGAGCACGACGAAGGCAAGCGCCTTGCCGGGCGCGGCGGCATCGACGAATTGCGGCAGGAAGGCGAGGAAGAACAACGCCACCTTCGGGTTCAGCGCATTGGTCAACGCGCCCTGCCAGAACACCTGGCGCAACGTTGTCGCACGCGGCACGGTCACGGTGGCCGGCGATGCCGCCTGCGTCAGCAGCATCTTGATGCCCGTATAGATCAGATAGGCCGCACCGATCCATTTAATCGCGGTGAAAGCCAGTGACGACGCCGCCAGCAGCGCCGACAGTCCGATCGCCGCGGCGAACACATGCACCAGGCATCCCGCACTGATGCCGAGTGCGGCCGCCGCACCGCCGCGCCAGCCGATCTGCGCGCTGCGCCCGACGATATAGGCCGTGTCCGGCCCCGGCGTGATGTTGAGCAACACGCCGGAAAGCACGAACAGCCAGAGCGAATGAATGCCGAGCATGGATGCTCCTTAAGTAAACGCCGCCGTACCCGGCACGAAGGCGTCGAATGCCGCCCAGAACTGGCCGCGAAAACGGTCCTGCTCCTGCAGGATTTCGTGATGGGCACCGGGAATCACCAGATGCGCGCCGCCGCGCAGATGATAGGCGAATTCCTCGATCGCCGCGGTCGACACGACCGTGTCGTTGCCGGCGGCCATCATCAGGATCGGCTGCCGAATCCTCGCCGGATAGTCCGGCGCGCGAAAGCCGTGCATCGCCGCAAAGGCGGTATCGGCCCAGGCCACCGTCGGCGACGCGATGCCGAGCGTCGGATCTTCCTGGTAGAGCGCGGCGTTGCGGGCGTAGCGCAGCGCATCCGAAGTGAGCTGGTTGCCGTTGAACGGCGCGGTGCCGACCAATGATGCGCCGCCGCCCGGCACATAATTGCCGCCCTGCCCGGTCAGCCGCATCACCCGCAGCAGCGCGCGCGCCGCGAAAGAGGTGCGGCTGCCCGGCAGATCGACCATCGGCGCCGACAGCACCATGCGGTCGAACCAGCGCTTGCCGGCATGCGCCACGCGCAGCATCACCGCGCCGCCCATCGAATGCGCCAGCGCGAAATAAGGCGGCGGGCAATCCGGCAGCACGATCTGCTGCACGAAGGCCTCGACGTCGATTTCGAACTCGCTGAAGCTGCGGACGTAACCTTTACGAAAATCGCGCAGCGCCCGCGCCGAATGGCCCTGGCCGCGCCAGTCGATCATCGCCACCGCGAAGCCGCGGTCGCGCAGGTCGCGCACCGTCTCGAAGTATTTTTCGATACATTCGCCGCGTCCCGAGAACACGCAGACCGTGCCGCGGCGACCGGACGTCGCCGGCCAGCGCGCGAACCGCAAATCGACGCCGTCCGGCGTCGTGATGGTGCCGGACACGACGCTGTCGGGGACGGGATTGGCCGGGATCGAGACGAGCGTCATGAGCGGGACCAGTGGTGAAATCGACAGAATTTCAAGGGGATGGAGGGAAACAAAAATTTTGGACGGACGATCTTGAAGACCGCCTTGACCCATCCATATCACCTTCGTGCAGGCCTGATCTAGGCTGCACGAAAGCAGGCCCGGCCCGATTTGGCGGGCGGGTTATTCAACAGTCGCTCAATGGAGGACTATCATGCGCACTTACGATCTCACCCCTTTCTATCGTTCCACCGTCGGCTTCGATCGGTTGTTCTCGCTGCTCGACCAGTCCGGTCGCGCCGCCGATACCAGCGCACCGGGCTATCCGCCCTATAATATCGAGCGCACCGGCGAGAACGATTACCGCATCAGCGTCGCGGTTTCCGGCTTTGCGCCGAACGAGCTCTCCATCGTCGCCAAGGAAAACACCCTGACGATCAAGGGCGAGAAGGCCGCCAACGAGAACGCCGCGCCGCAGGCCGAGGTACTCTACCGCGGCATCGCCGCCCGCGCCTTCGAGCGCGCCTTCCAGCTCGCCGATTTCGTGCAGGTCAAGAACGCCTCGCTCGAGAACGGCCTGCTCCACGTCGATCTCGTGCGCGAGATCCCGGAAGCCAAGAAGCCGCGCAGCATTCCGATCAGCACCACGAGCGCCGTCTCGGCCCCGCAGGTGGTGGATGGTTCGGCCAGCAAGGTCGCTGCGTAAGCGGATGGCTGTCGGCTGAAGTTGCGTAACATCGAAGCGCCCCGGGAAACCGGGGCGCTTTTTATTACCGTGAGCTCATCCGAAGCCCGGAGGCATTCTTCCCTCTCCCCTTGTGGGAGAGGGTGGCCGCGCGCCAGCGCGGTCGGGTGAGGGGTAGCCGCAAGCTCCGAACCCCGCAGCTCCCCCTCATCCGTCGCGGACTTCGTCCGCGCTTCCTTCTCCCACTACGGGAGAAGGAAGAAGCGCACGGCGAGGCTGGTTCTACTCGACGCCCTGCACTGGCGGCGCGGCCGGGGTGACCTCAGCGGCGGGCGGCGTAGCCGGCTTCGCCTCGGTCGCCGGTGCAGCAACCGTGGGAGCGGCCGGCGTCTCGGTCGCGGCCGGCGGTGTGGCCGTCATCGGGATCACCCGCAACTCATCCGGCTTGGGTGCCACGACCGCCTGCTGCTCGACAGGCGCGGCCGGCGCCGCAACCGGCGGCGTCACTGCGACCGGCACCGCCGGCGTAACCGGCTTGGCCGGCGTAGCCACGGCCTTGGCAGGCGACTTCTTCGGCAGCGGCACGGCAGCCGGCGTCCGGCTGGCGACCCGGGGGACCGCCTCGCGCGGCACGGCGCCTTCGCGAGATGGTACGCCCGGCTGCGGACGGCGATATTGCGGCAGTTCCGGCATCGCCGCCGCCGGTCCGTAGGTGACGACGGTCTCCTCGCCCATCCGGTCCCGCAGGCGATAGGCCGGCATGAAGCGCAGGATGCGGCCAGTACGGGCGTCGATCACCAGCCGGCCATCCTCGCCGTCCACATTGATCGCCGACAGCGTGTAGACCAGGCCGCGCTGCTGCGGCACGCCGAGCGGCTCAAATCCCGTCTCGCGCGCGATGGCAAAAATCTCCCGTGGCGGCAGCACCGACAGCGTGTAAGGCACCGGCGCATAGCGCGACGGGCCGTAACCGGGCGGCAGGTCCGGCGGCAGCGCCGCATAGGGACCGCCGACATCGGACACCGTGACCGCGGCACCCATGCCCAGCCGGTACGGCGCCGGCACCTGTGCCTCCGCGGCGGTGGTGACCAGCACGCCCGCGGTCGCCACCCATCCTATGAACAGTTTCATCGCAAGCTCCTTTGACGCCCCCGCGCCCGAACGCTGCCCTTCCCCTGGACGCGCCCGCTTCGCCGCCGGCGCCGATACCCCGGTGCCATGCGAACGAGCCGCAAGCTGTGCGTTGAAATGGGCCGCGATACGGCCGACCTCGGGCGGTCGGGGGACCCTACGCGGGCTGGAACAGGGCGCTGCCGGACAATTCGCCATCCGGAAACGAACGCAATTCCCGATACGGAACGTTGCAAGCCCTGACTCGCGCGCGCTTGTATGATAGAAAAAAATTTGGCAAGGTCAGAGTTATGACAGCATAGCTGTCGCAATTTGAGGCAATCCCGGCACAGGGATTGCAAAATATGCGGGCAGATTGACGGCGCCCAGGACGACAGTGCGCGAGGTGGCCGCCGGGGACGATGGGCACCACCGCCTGAATTCTTGAAATCGAGGCTCGCGGCGTGCGAGCGGTGGCCCCGCAGGGTTCGCGACGGGTTCCGCGACCGCCCAAGGTGCGCCGACGAGGATGTAGAGCCCCCTCGGGGGTACAAAGCCCTTCGGGGTTGAGAGGACGAAGATGAGCGGGTCAAAGCACGAGCGCCAGACGATCGAAACCGGCATGCTGTCGGCCGACGCATTGTCGAAAGACCCGGCTATCAAAACCGAGCAATATCCGCGCGAGCTGCATACCTGGCGGCCGGAGGCCGAGGGTTTGTACGATCCGTCGCAGGAAAAAGATGCCTGCGGCGTCGGCTTCATTGCCAATATCAAGGGCGTGAAGTCGCACCAGATCGTGGCCGACGCGATCAACATCCTGTGCAATCTGGAGCACCGCGGCGCCACCGGCGCCGACCCGCGGTTCGGCGACGGCGCCGGCATCCTCGTGCAGATCCCGCACAAGTTCTTCGCCCGCAAGGCGACCGAGCTCGGCTTCACGCTGCCCGAGCCCGGCAACTACGCGATCGGCGCGCTGTTCATGCCGCGCGACACGTCCTGGCGCCAGGTCATCAAGGGCATCATTGCCGACGAGATCCGGGCCGAGGGCCTGGTGCTGCTCGGCTGGCGCGTGGTGCCGACCGACAATTCCTCGCTCGGCGAGACCGTGAAGCCGACCGAACCCGCCAACATGCAGGTTTTCATCGGCCGCGGCGACGCGCCGATCAGCTCCGAAGACGACTTCGAACGCCGGCTCTACATCCTGCGCAAGTCGATCTCGCAGGCCATCTACCAGCGCCGCGACCGGAGGCTCGCAGGCTATTACGCCTGCTCGCTGTCGTGCCGCACCGTGATCTACAAGGGTATGTTCCTCGCCGACCAGCTCGGCAGCTATTATGCCGACCTGCACGAATATGATTTCGAGAGCGCGCTGGCGCTGGTGCATCAGCGCTTTTCGACCAACACCTTCCCGACTTGGTCGCTGGCGCATCCTTACCGCATGGTCGCGCATAATGGCGAGATCAACACGCTGCGCGGCAACACCAACTGGATGGCCGCGCGCCAGGCCTCGATCCACTCCAAGCTGTACGGCAAGGACATCAGCCGGCTGTGGCCGATCTCCTATGAGGGCCAGTCCGACACCGCCTGCTTCGACAACGGCCTCGAATTCCTGGTGCAGGGCGGCTACTCGCTGCCGCACGCCGTGATGATGATGATTCCGGAAGCCTGGGCCGGCAACCCCCTGATGGATGAGCAGCGCCGCGCGTTCTACGAATATCACGCCGCGATCATGGAGCCGTGGGACGGCCCGGCCGCGCTCGCTTTCACCGACGGCCGCCAGATCGGCGCCACGCTCGACCGCAATGGCCTGCGTCCGGCGCGCTATCTCGTGACCCGCGACGACCGCATCGTGATGGCGTCCGAAATGGGCGTGCTGAAGATTCCCGAAGAGGACATCATCACCAAATGGCGGCTGCAGCCCGGCAAGATGCTGCTGGTCGATCTCGAACAGGGCCGCCTGATCCCGGACGACGAGATCAAGGCCTCGCTGGCCGCCATGCATCCCTATGCCGCCTGGCTGAAGAGCACCCAGATCGTGCTGGAAGAACTGCCTGACGCCCCCGCCAAGGGCCAGCGCTCCAACCTGCCGCTGCTCGATCGGCAGCAGGCGTTCGGCTATACCCAGGAAGACGTGTCCATCCTGATGACGCCGATGGCGGCCCTGGGCGAGGAAGCCTCGGGCTCGATGGGCAATGACGCGCCGATCTCGGCTTTGTCCGACAAGCCGAAGCCGCTATTCACCTATTTCAAGCAGAACTTCGCGCAGGTCACCAACCCGCCGATCGATCCGATCCGCGAAGAGCTGGTGATGAGCCTGGTCTCGATCATCGGACCGCGGCCCAATTTGTTCGACCTCAAGGGCGGCACCGACGGCACCAAGCGCCTCGAAGTGCGGCAGCCGATCCTCACCGACCAGGATCTGGAAAAGATCCGTTCGATCTCCGACGTCGCCGAGTCGCACTTCGTCTCGTGCACGCTCGACACCACCTTCCATGCCGGCTTCGGCGCGGCAGGCCTCGAGCATGTGCTGGATGAACTCTGCGCGCGCGCCGAAGCCGCCGTCCGCGAAGGCGTCAACATCATCATCCTGTCCGACCGCATGGCCGGCTCGGACCGTATCCCGATCCCGTCGCTCTTGGCCTGCGCCGCCGTGCATCATCATTTGATCCGCACCGGCCTGCGCACCTCGGTCGGCCTCGTCGTCGAATCCGGCGAGCCGCGCGAAGTGCATCACTTCGCCTGTCTCGCCGGCTACGGCGCCGAAGCGATCAACCCCTATCTGGCCTTCGAATCCATCATCGGGATGAAGGACAAGTTGCCGACCCCGCTCGACGACTACGAGCTGGTGAAGCGTTACATCAAGTCGATCGGCAAGGGCCTGTTGAAGGTGATGTCGAAGATGGGCATCTCGACCTACCAGTCGTATTGCGGCGCGCAGATCTTCGACGCCGTCGGTCTCAAGGCCGAGTTCGTCGCCAAGTACTTCACCGGAACCCACACCCAGATCGAGGGCGTCGGCCTGCCGGAGATCGCGGAAGAGACCGTGCGCCGCCACACCGAGGCGTTCGGCGACATCCAGATCTACAAGACCGCGCTCGATGTCGGCGGCGAATATGCCTACCGCACCCGCGGCGAGGACCACGCCTGGACCGCGGAATCGGTCTCGACGCTGCAGCATGCCGTGCGCGGCAATTCGCTGGAGCGCTACCGCGCCTTTGCAAAAATCCTTAACGAACAGTCCGAGCGTCTGCTGACGCTGCGCGGCCTGTTCAAGCTGAAGACCGCCGAGGACGAAAAGCGCAAGCCGGTGCCGCTGGAGGAGGTCGAATCCGCCGCCGACATCGTCAAGCGGTTTGCCACCGGCGCGATGAGCTATGGCTCGATCTCGCGCGAGGCGCACACCACGCTGGCGATCGCCATGAACCGGATCGGCGGCAAGTCGAACACCGGCGAAGGCGGCGAGGAGTCGGATCGCTACAAGCCGATGGCCAATGGCGACTCGATGCGTTCGGCGATCAAGCAGGTCGCCTCCGGCCGGTTCGGCGTCACCACGGAATATCTCGTCAATTCCGACATGATGCAGATCAAGATGGCGCAGGGCGCCAAGCCCGGCGAAGGCGGCCAGTTGCCCGGCCACAAGGTCGACGCGACGATTGCGGCCGTGCGGCATTCCACGCCCGGCGTCGGCCTGATCTCGCCGCCGCCGCACCACGACATCTATTCGATCGAAGACATCGCGCAGCTGATCTATGACCTCAAGAACGTCAATCCGGAGGGCATGGTCTCGGTCAAACTGGTGTCGGAAATCGGCGTCGGCACGGTCGCGGCGGGCGTTGCCAAGGCGCGCGCCGACCACGTCACCATCGCCGGCTTCGAAGGCGGCACCGGCGCCTCGCCGCTGACCTCGATCAAGCACGCGGGCTCCCCATGGGAAATCGGCCTCGCCGAAACCCACCAGACCTTGGTGCGCGAACGGCTGCGCTCGCGCATCGTCGTGCAGGTCGATGGCGGCTTCCGTACCGGCCGCGACGTCGTGATCGGCGCACTGCTCGGCGCCGACGAGTTCGGCTTCGCCACCGCGCCGCTGATTGCGGCCGGCTGCATCATGATGCGCAAGTGCCATCTCAACACCTGCCCGGTCGGCGTCGCCACGCAGGACCCGGTGCTGCGCAAGCGCTTCACCGGACAGCCCGAACACGTCATCAACTACTTCTTCTTCGTCGCCGAGGAAGTCCGCGAGATCATGGCCACGCTGGGTTACCGCACCTTCAACGAGATGGTCGGCCAGACCCAGATGATCGACCAGTCGACGCTGGTGTCGCACTGGAAGGCCAAGGGTCTCGATTTCTCGAAGCTGTTCGTCAAGCAGAAGGCGCTGCCCGGCCAGACCATCTACCATTCGGAACTGCAGGATCATCACCTCGAACACGTGCTCGACCGTGAGCTGATCGCGCAAGCACAGCCGGCGCTCGACCGCGGCGCGCCGGTGAAGATCGACATCGAGATCAACAACACCAACCGTTCGGCCGGCGCGATGCTGTCCGGCCGGGTCGCGAAGATCTATGGCAATGCCGGCCTGCCCGACGACACCATCAAGGTGTCGCTGAAGGGCACCGCCGGCCAGGCCTTCGGCGCGTGGCTGGCGCGCGGCGTCACCTTCGATCTCGAAGGCGAAGGCAACGACTATGTCGGCAAGGGCCTGTCGGGCGGCAAGATCATCGTGCGGCCGCCGGCGCATTCCGGCATCGTGCCGGAAGAGTCGATCATCGTCGGCAATACCGTGATGTACGGCGCGATCGAGGGCGAGTGCTACTTCCGCGGCATCGCCGGCGAACGCTTTGCGGTGCGCAATTCCGGCGCGGTCGCGGTCGTCGAGGGCGCCGGCGACCATTGCTGCGAATACATGACCGGCGGCATCGTCGTGGTGCTGGGCAAGACCGGGCGCAACTTCGCGGCCGGCATGTCCGGCGGCGTCGCCTATGTGCTCGATGAGGATGGTGGCTTCGACAAGCACTGCAACATGTCGATGGTTGAACTGGAACCGGTGGTCGATGCCGAGATGCTCAAGTCCGGCGCGTTCCACCAGACCGGCGATCTCGACGCCAGCGGCCAGGTCGATGTGTTTGCCAATTTGCTCGGCGAGGACATCGAGCGGCTGCACGTGCTGATCTCGCGTCACGCGAAATATGCCGGCTCGGCCAAGGCCGCCATGATCCTCGCGGACTGGAAAACCTGGCTGCCGAAATTCCGCAAGGTGATGCCGATGGAATATCGCCGCGCCCTGAAGGAATTGCAGGCCGCAGCAAACGCCATCCCGAAACTCGCGATCGGGGCGTAACACGCAACAATAAACTCGCCGTCATTGCGAGGTGCGAAGCGACGCGGCAATCCAGAGGCCGCGAACTCCGCAAGAGCTGGATTGCTTCGTCGCAAGAGCTCCTCGCAATGACGAACAGCTAGAGACCGTTTGGGGCAGTAAGTCGTCATGGGCAAGATCACAGGTTTTCTCGAGATCGATCGTCACGATCGCAAGTACGCGCCAGTTTCCGAGCGCCTCAAGGGCTATGGCGAATTCGTCATTCCGCTGGACGAGAAGGAAACGAAGGACCAGGCTGCGCGCTGCATGAATTGCGGCATTCCGTATTGCCACGGCACCGGTTCGGTGCTGCCGGGCACGCCGGGCTGCCCGGTCAACAACCAGATCCCGGACTGGAACGACCTCGTCTACAACGGCAACTGGGAAGAGGCGTCGCGCAACCTGCACTCAACCAACAATTTCCCGGAGATCACTGGCCGGATCTGTCCGGCGCCGTGCGAGGCGTCGTGCACGCTCAACATCGACGACAACCCGGTGACCATCAAGACCATCGAATGCGCCATCGCCGACAAGGCGTGGGAGAACGGCTGGCTGAAGCCGGAGATCGCGCCGCATAAGACCGGCCGCACCATTGCCGTGGTCGGCTCCGGCCCCGCAGGCCTCGCCTGCGCGCAGCAGCTGGCGCGCGCCGGCCATGACGTCCACGTCTACGAGAAGTTTGCCAAGGCCGGCGGGTTGATGCGCTACGGCATTCCCGACTTCAAGATGGAAAAGCACGTCATCGACCGCCGCGTCGCGCAGATGGAAGCGGAGGGCGTCACCTTCCACTATAATTCTCCCGTGGGCGGCGACACGCCGGGCGCGATCGACCCCGCCGAGCTGGTGAAGAAATACGACGCCGTGGCCCTGACCGGTGGCTCAGAAGCCGGCCGCGATCTGCCGATCCCCGGCCGCGCCTTGCCGGGCGTCCATTTCGCGATGGACTTCCTGCCGCAGCAGAACCGCCGCGTCGGCGAAGAGCCGCTCGGCGAGCGCGCCGAGATCCTCGCCACCGGCAAGCATGTCGTGGTGATCGGCGGCGGCGACACCGGCTCGGACTGCATCGGCACCTCGTTCCGCCAGGGCGCGCTGTCGGTCACCCAGCTCGAGATCATGCCGGCGCCGCCGGAGCATGAGGACAAGGGCATGACCTGGCCGAACTGGCCGCTGAAGATGCGGACCTCGTCGAGCCAGGCCGAAGGAGCGCGCCGCGAATTCGCCGTGCTGACGCGGAGCTTCACCGGCCACGGCAAGGTGGAGAAGCTCAACTGCGTGCAGGTCGATGACAAGTTCAAGCCGATCCCGGGCTCCGAATTCGAACTCAAGGCCGATCTGGTGCTGCTGGCGATGGGCTTCGTGCATCCCATCCACGAGGGCATGGTGAAGTCGCTCGGCGTGGAGCTTGATCCGCGCGGCAACGTCCGTGCCGCGCTCACCGACTTCCAGACCTCGATGCCCAAGGTGTTCGCCGCCGGCGACATGCGCCGCGGCCAGTCGCTGGTGGTGTGGGCGATCCGCGAAGGCCGGCTGTGCGCGCGTGCGATCGATCAGGCGCTGATGGGAACCACGACGCTGCCGAGATAGAACTCGGTTTCTTCCTTCTCCCCTTGTGGGAGAAGGTGGCGCGGGCGCAGCCCGCGTCGGATGAGGGGGCTTTGGGCTGGGAGCTTGTGGCGCCCCCCTCACCCGTCTCGAACCGTTTCGCGGTTCGATCCACCCTCTCCCACAAGGGGAGAGGGGAACAGCGCCACGCATGTGGACAAATAAATCTCTGCTTCGCGCCATCACAGAAAAGCACGAATGCTTCGGCATCCTGATGCCGTAAACAGTCCTGCACTCCCCGCGCGAAGGCCCGCCTTGCTCATTTCTTTCGTCACCGGCACCGCCGGCCGCTTCGTCATGGGCGCCGCCATGACTCTCATCGCCGTTTCACCTGCTGCAGCGATGCCGCAGGCGGTCGCCATCAGCGCCGGCTCGTTCTTCGCCGCCGCCACGCAATGCGAAACCCGCGACCTGATCTCGGCGGGACAGACCGCGGCGCTGCGCAAGGCGCTCGATCGCTATCTCTCGGCTTCCGACCGGCGGCAGATCGAAGCCGGCTACAATCGCGGCCTTAAGGATTCCACGCTTTACGTCGTCGAGCTGAAAAGCTGGGAACCCTTTACCCCGGACTCCGCCAGCTGCTACCGCGTGCAGGGCGTGCTTGACGACTACAAGAGCCATCTCGACCCGGCGTGAGGGAGGGCCCCTACCGAGGGGCGGGCGCGGCGCGTAGCCGGTGCCGCTCACCACGCCGCCAATCCGCGCTTGACGAACCGCGCCGGCCGCGTTTGATGGCGGCGGGCTGCCCGCTTGCGGCCTGAATCCGGGTGTAGACGGGCTTGGAACTCTCATCGGTTGCGGTCGAGGCGCATGTCACAGAAGCCGAACTTGCCGTGGTTGTCGCGTAGCGCCGTTGTCGTGCTCGCGGGCACCCTGTTGCTCGGCATCGTGGCGCCGGCCTCGGCGCAGTTCTTCGGATTCGGAGGGCCGCCGGAGCGCCAGCAGCCACGGGAGCGCGAACGCGGTTTCGGCTGGTTCGGCGGCAACGACACGCCGTTCTTCGCCCCGTTCCAGCAGCAGGCGCCGAAGCGGCAAGCGCCCCGGGAAGATTATTCCCGCGCTCCAGCCTCTGAACGCCGCGATTCGACCGCGGAACGCAACGTGCTGGTGCTCGGCGATTCGATGGCCGACTGGCTCGGCTATGGCCTCGACGACGCCTATTCGGAACAGCCCGACATGGGCGTGATCCGCAAGCACAAGACCGTCTCCGGCCTGCTGCGCTATCAGCCGAAGGGCGATCCGGCCGACTGGGCCGCCGCCGCCAAGGCTATTCTGGCGACCGAAAAGCCCGACGCCATCGTGGTGATGCTCGGCCTCAACGACCGCATCGCCATCCGCGAGCCGGACAAGGCCGACAAGAAGGGCAAGCTCCGCCCCGACGGCACCTCTGAACCAGCCAATCCCGGCGACGATGCCGATTCCAGCCAGGACATCGCCGACCCCGGTTCGATCGCGGCGCCCGAGCGCGGCGCGCGCAGCGCGGCCGGTGGCGTGGTGGATTTCCGCGACGACCGCTGGGGCGAGCTCTACAGCAAGAAGATCGAGGAGATGATCGCGGTCGTGAAGGCCAGGGGCGTGCCGGTGCTGTGGGTCGGGCTGCCCGCGGTGCGCGGCACCAAGGCCACCGCCGACATGCTGTACCTCAACAGCCTGTATCGCGATGCCGCCGGCAAGGCCGGGATCACCTATGTCGATGTCTGGGACGGCTTCGTCGATGAAGGCGGCCGCTTTCTGCAGCAAGGGCCGGATTTCGAGGGTCAGATCCGCCGGCTGCGCTCCTATGACGGCGTCTATTTCACCCGCGCCGGCGCGCGCAAGCTGGCGCATTATGTCGAGCGCGAGATTACCCGGCTGATGGCGGCGCGCACGGGCCCGGTGGCGCTGCCCAGCGAGCCCGCGACGCCCGATGCCAAAGCCGTTCCCGGTGCGCCGCCGCCGCGTCCGCTTGCCGGTCCGATCGTGCCGCTGGTGGCCTCGATCGTCGGCACCGACCAGTTGCTCGGCGGCCCCGGCGTGCGCCCGGTGGCGGCCGACCCGTTGGCATCGCGCACCCTGGTCAAGGGTGAACCGCTATCGGCCCCCGCCGGCCGTGCCGACGACTTCGCCTGGCCGCGCCGCGAGGTCGGCCGCGAACAGGCCCGCGGCGAACCGGTCGCCGCCATCGCTCCCGCCACCCTGAGCGCGGGGAGCCTGACCGGCCCTGAAGGCGCCCCGACCACGGCGGCGCCCGCCGCACCGAAGCCCAAGCCGAAGCCGGTGGCGACGATGGACGCCCCGGCGCCTTCCGGCATCGGCAGCTTCTTCGGCTTCGACGAGCCGCGCCGCGCGCAACCCGCCCCGCCGCAGCGACCGGCGGCAGCGCAGTCGCGCAACGGCCCGCGTCCGGCCAATGGCGGCCCTTCGGCCTCAGCCCCGGGCTTTTTCCTGCGCTAGGCCAGAGCGACAGGACGGCGACATCTGGTTGGCATCGCCTTCCGGTGGGTTTTCGACCGTAGCGAAACGAAAAACCCCCATCCTTTTCAGAATGAGGGCTTGATCGAAGGTCCGGTTTGACTGCTCTCAGCCATACTGGTCCGCGTCAGCGACCGGCCTTGTCTTCTTAGTACCAGCGGTTCGGACGGCGCGGCGCCGGGCGGGTCAGCAGCATCGCCAGAGCGAAACCGATGCCACCAGCGACCAGCAGCGCGCCGAGTGGATTGTCAGAAACCTGCTTCTTCACGGCCTGAGTGCCATCGCGATAGACATCGCTGTCGATAGCGTCCTTGGCGTAGCTCACGGCTGCGTCGGAGGCGTCGCGAACGGCGTCCTTGGCTTGGCCATAGAGATTCTGCACGGTGCCTTCGGCCTCGCGGGCGCGGCCCGACGCTTCGGTCTTGGCATCGCCGGTCAGATTGCCAACGGCGCCTTCAATCTTGCCTGCGGCATCCTTGGCGGCGCCGGCGAAACGGTCCTTGTCCATGATCTCGTTACTCCATGAGAGAATTCTCAGCCTCAGTAACCCCCAAGGTCGCGAGGGGTTCCCGGCCATGTAACGTCATCTCCCGCGCAACCTCTCCAGCACCTCAGACGACGCAAAGCCGTCCGCCGGTGCCCCGATCGAGGCCTGGTACGCCCGCA
Source organism: Tardiphaga sp. vice154 (assembly GCF_007018645.1). NCBI lineage: Bacteria > Pseudomonadati > Pseudomonadota > Alphaproteobacteria > Hyphomicrobiales > Nitrobacteraceae > Tardiphaga > Tardiphaga sp. vice154. The sequence continues at coordinate 912,689 of NZ_CP041399.1, read as the reverse complement.
GCGCCTCACGGGTCATGCCGCCGAACTGACCGTCCGGCGTTCCCTTGTAGAAGCCGCGCTGCACCAGCAGCTGCTGCAGCTCCAGCCGCTCGGCGCGCGACAGCACGCGCTCCTGGCGCGGCCACGGCTGCACGAAGGGCGGGCCACCGCGCAGCCGGTCGGCGAAATGGCCGATCGCCAGCGCATAGGCCTCGGCCGGATTGTACTTCATGATGACGCGGAAATTCTGCTGCATCAGGAAGCCCGGCCCGCCGGCACCGGCCGGCGCCAGCAAATAGGCCTTCTCATTCGGGCGCGGGAATGGCTGGCCGTTGGGGCGCTTCAACCCGAGCGCCTCCCATTGCGCCAGCGTCATCGACTTGGCCTTGTCGGCCAGCAGATAATTGAGCCCGGCCGGCAGCACGACTTCATAGCCCCAGCTTTGCCCGCTCTGCCAGCCGTCTTTCTTCAAATTGTTGGCGGTCGAGAAGATCAGGTCGGTCGGATTATCGACCACGTCGCGGCGGCCGTCGCCGTCGCCGTCCACCGCGAAGCGCTTGAAGGCGGTCGGCATGAACTGGGTCGGGCCAAACGCGCCGGCCCACGAGCCGCGCAGCTGCTCGGGGCGAAGGTCGCCGCGGTGCAGGATCTCCAGCGCCACCAGAAACTCGTCCTTGAAGTAACCCTGGCGGCGACCGACGCAGGCCAATGTCGCCGTCGAGCGCAACACGTTGCGGTCGCCCATCTGCGTCGAGTAGTTGCTCTCGATGCCCCAGATCGAGGCGATGATGTAGCGGTCGACGCCGTAGGTCTTTTCGGCCGCGTCGAAGATGGTTTTGTACTGCGCCAGCACCTCGCGACCCTTGGCCATCCGGGTTTCGTTGACCAGGATGTCGAGATAGTCCCACAGCGCCTTGGTGAATTCCGGCTGCGAATCCATCAGGTCCATGATGCGCAGGTCTGGCGTCAGGCCTTGGGTGAAGCGCTGGAAACTCTCCTGCGAAATGCCGCGACGTGCGGCATCGGGCCACAGGCCCGCGACGCAATTGTCGAAATTGGCCGCGGCCTCGCGAATGGCCTGCGCTGTCATCAAGGGATGGCCGGAGGCGCCGTCCTCGCCGGTCCACGGTTGCACGGCGCCCGGCGCGGCCGGCTGTGGCGGCCCGGCCTGCGCCGGCGAGTTGCTCTTGAACATGTCGAAAATGCCGAACGGGCTGCCTTGCGCCTGCGCCGCTACGGGCCATGCCAGCAATAGCACGCCGCACATCGCCGCGCGACCCACACGCCTCCGGATCGGGCTTTGTTGCAACGCGGGAGTGGCAGGTCGAATCATTTTCATTTTGGAATCCAGCCATGACATTCTGGCGACAGCAGGCCCGGTCGCGGTTTCGATCGGCTTAATGCCATCGGATATTGATCCGCCGCATGGTGAGGTTAGCCCGAGCGGCGATGATACGCACCACAGATTAGCCGTTGTTCCCGGTTGCAAATGGAACTGCCGCAGGCAATCTACGTTTGCCTGCACGTCCGGTTTCCCTCCACGTCTTCCTTCAAGTCAAGCAAAGTCCCCCTGATGAAAATTCGTAAAGCCGTTTTCCCGGTCGCTGGCCTTGGCACGCGGGTTCTGCCCGCCACCAAGGCGATGCCGAAGGAAATGCTGACCATCGTCGATCGCCCGCTGATCCAGTATGTGGTCGATGAAGCGCGCGAGGCCGGCATCGAACATTTCATTTTTGTCACCGGCCGCAACAAGGGCATCATCGAAGATCACTTCGACCACATGTTCGAGCTCGACGAGAGCCTGAAGAGCCGCAACAAGTCCAAGGAAATTGCCGAGCTGGCACGCTTCCAACCCGAAGCCGGCGAGATGAGCTTCACCCGCCAGCAGGCCCCGCTCGGCCTCGGCCACGCGGTGTGGTGCGCGCGCGAGCTGGTCGGCAACGAACCCTTCGCCGTGGTGCTGCCGGACGAGCTGGTGCTCAACTCGCCGGGCTGTCTGAAGCAGATGATCGATATCGCCAATGAGCTCGGCGACAAGTCGAACCTGGTCGCCGTCGAGGAAGTCCCGACGGCGCTGACGCATCAATACGGCATCTGCGGCGTCGGCGCACGTCACGCGTCGCGAGACAATGCTTTCACCATCGACGGCATGGTCGAGAAGCCGCCGCAGGGCACCTCGCCGTCCAATTTGTCGATCACCGGACGCTACATCCTGCAGCCGGAGATCTTCAAGATCCTGGAGACCCAGGAGCGCGGCGCCGGCGGCGAGATCCAGCTCACCGACGGCATGATCAAGCTGGCGCAGAGCCAGACATTCTACGGCGTGGAATTCGAGGGCGAGCGGCACGATTGCGGCTCCAAGCCCGGCTTCCTGCGCGCCAACATCGCCTTCGGGCTGCAGCGTCCCGATCTGAGCGAAGGCCTGCGCGCCGAGATGAAGCGCTATCTGGGAGAGTAGCTCCCAATTGTCATTCCGGGGCGCGAGCGCGCAAGCGGCGAGCGAACCCGGAATCCCAAGATGTTCAGAACAATTCGAGATTCCCCGCCACTCCAATTGGAGTGGCTGAGGTCTGCGCCATCACGCTTCGCCGTCTGCCGTATCCCGAAATGACAGCTACATTTACGCGGCCATCAGCAGATGCGGTGGCACCGCGATGATCGACTGGTTGCGGCCGGCGGCTTTCGCCGCGTACAGCGCCTTGTCGGCGGCTTCGACCAACTCGCAGAATTCCATTGTCACCAGCGGCACCATGCTGGTGACGCCGACGCTGATGGTCAGCGCGCCGGGATCGGCCGGCAGCGCCGCAACACGAAGCCGGATCCGCTCGGCGACGATAAGCGCCTCGTCGGCCGAAACCCCCGGCAGTAATACCGCGAATTCCTCGCCGCCATAGCGCGCCGCACAGTCGCCGGCGCGGATCGCCGACGCCTGGATGCAGCGGGCGATCGCGACCAGGGCCTGGTCGCCGGGCTGGTGGCCAAAGGTGTCGTTGAACTGCTTGAAGTGGTCGGCGTCGATCAACAGCATGGCCAGCGGGCGCGATTGCCGGATCGCGCGTCGCCATTCCGCATCGATCGCGGTGTCGAACTTGCGGCGGTTGTGGAGACCGGTCAGCGCGTCGGTGGTGGCGAGTTCTTCCAGCCGGTCCTCGGCGCGGGCGCGCCTCCCGATCTCGCGCGCCGAGAACAGCGTCACCGCGGTGATGAACACCGCAAGCCCGAGCATGATGCTGCCGATCCGCAGCGCCTGCTGTTTCCACCGCGCGTAGATGTCGGCCCACGGCTTGGCGACGATCACCACCAGCGGCCGGCCGCTGTCGCGCCAGACATAGAGCCGATTGATCCTGTCGATCGCGCCGATCCCGGAATAGAATCCGTTGGCCCGCGCCAGCAATTTCATCACGTCCGCGGCCTTGCTGACGTCGCGCCCGTCGAAATCGGGATTCGACGGCGCGCGCAGAATGGCAACGCCGTCTCGGCGGACCACCGTGATTTGCTCGTCGGCATTCAGCCGCAGACGGCCGAACAGGTCGTCGAAATAGGAAAGCTTGATGGCCCCGGCCACCACGCCGGCAAAATTGCCGTCGCTGTCGGTAATCCGGCGGCTCAGCATGATCGCCGTGCCGCCCCGGTACGGCGCCGGCTGACTGATGAACAGCCCGCGTTCGCCATCCGTGCGATGCACCTTGAAGAACTCTTCGGCCGCGCTGTTCTGCCGGGCCGGCTGCAGCGCCGCGGAATCGATCGAGAGATTGCCCTGCGCATCGAACACCTGGAGGGCGCCGAGATAGGAAGCCGACGCGGCATGGTCGAACAGGATCAGCTGGCGCATTTCGCGGCTGACCTGGCCGATCTCCGGCATCGTCAGGCCGGCCAGCACGGCCCGCAGTGACAGGTCGTAGACCTCGACGGTGCGGCCGATGTCGGCATCCAGGGTGGTGGCGAGGTTCTCGTTGCTTCGCCGCGCCAGCGTCTCCTCGCCGCGCCGCATGTCGAGCATCACGCTGCCGCAAACGATCGAAAAGCCGAGGATCGCGACCAGCGAGGACAGAATCAACAACTTGGCCGAAGACGGCCAGCTCCTGATACCCGTTCCTGCCCTGATCGCTCGCACGGCGTTCTCCTGTGCCATCTGGATCGCACGCCAAAGCTTGCCGAGCACTTAAATCCCGGCCCGAGTTCCGCCACGCCGTTAATGGTCCGTTTCCAAAACCGGCGGCAACAGAACAATGGGGTGCCTGGATATGGGAAGACGGTTGCGTGACGCCGGGCGGTCTCGCGCTGGCCTCCTGCCGCGCATCCTTGTATGACGGTCGCACACCCCGCCGAGGATCTGCCGTGCCCGATTACGACCTGCTGCGCGACCATTTGAGCAAACAGACGCTGGACGAATTCGTGCTCAGCATGGAGGCGATCGAGGAGATCCTCGACGACGCCCTGCCGCGCGCCTCGTTTCGCGCCTCGTGGTGGGAAACCGAGCGCGCCCCGGACGAAAAAATGCCGCAACGCGAAGCCTGCATCGCCGCAGGCTACATCGCCACCCGCCTGCCGGACGGATCCGGCGTACGGTTCCGCAAGAAGTCAGCGAAGTTCATGCGGAAGTGGGTGTGAGAAAACGCGCTTCTATCTCTGCAGCCTGACGCCCAGCATCACTACGGTCGCGGCGGTGCTGGCGCCCTGGATGTTGGAGTCGAGGATGTCGCGCCGTGCCTGCAGCTTGAGCTGCACCTCGCGGTTCAGCTTGAATACCAGATCGCCCTGCAGCGAGTATAATTTGTCGTTGCGCGGATTGTCCTGATATTCCTGCGTGCCATAGGTGAAGCGGCCGATGGCGGTGAGCCAGCGGCGGAAATCATGATCGACCTGCGCGGTGTAGTTGCGCGTGAGCACGCCGGATACGCCGGGCACCGTGGTTTCATCGATCGAGGTCGTCGCGAACATCCGCACGGTGGTGAGCGGCGTCGCGGTCCAGACCAATGACGCCGCGGTCAGCAGGCCGGTCAGGTTGTTAAGCCGCGGGTCCGAATAGCTGCGCGCGGTGTAGCCGATCGAGACCTCGCCGGTGATCAGGCGGGTGAATTCGAAGGTGGTGCCGGCCTTGATGTAGCCGCCGTTGGAATCGCGCAGAAAGCCGAAGCGGTCCGGCGTCACGTCATGGACGCGGGTGTCGCCCTGCAGCTCGACGAATGGTTTCAGGCCCGGCAGCACCTCGAAGCCGACGCGGCCGAGCCCGCCATAGCGGATAAAGTCGCGGTCGTTGTTGCTGGTCGAGGTGCCGTCGGTGAGTTGGGAGTCCTGATACTTGGTGCGGTCGATCAAGGCGTCGAGCCTGACCTGCAGGCGGTTGAAGTCCTGCTCGATACCGAGCGTGCCGCCGAGCGTGGTGAACAGCGGAAACTTGGAAAGGCCCGCCTGGATGTTCGGGCTGCCGGGATTGTCGGCGCCGACGCGCAGCCGGACCTGGCTGTTGATGCGGGTGTCGCGTGTCACGTCGATGCGGCCGTCGATCTTGCCGGTGAAGTCGATGCGGTCGACATTGACCGGCGACGGCGAAATCTGCTGCGGGGCCGAGGGAAACGTCCGGTCGTAGCCGTCGAACGAGCCGCGCAGGTCGACGATCACGGAATGCCGGCTCCAGTCCGACGCCGCCAGCACTTCGGGCGCGATCCGGTAAAACGCCGAGCCTTTCGGCGGGATCAGGCGCGCCGGGTTGTCGTTGTAGCCGCCATAGATCTCGACCGCGGACTTCACCAGGAAGCTGCCGACATAGACGCCGGTCGGGCCGAACGGATCGGTGTCGATGCGTAGCCGCTTGCGCGGCGGCTGTCCGGGAACGAGGCCTCCGACCGAGGCCGAGATTCTCGGCCGGTTATTGCGCGGGTCGAGCGAACGGGTGAGCGCCGGCGCCGCGTCCTGCGGCGGCAGGCTGCCGGGACCGGGCGGCGGCTTCGGCCGGCGTTGCCCGGGATAATATTTCACCAGCTTGCGGCGGCGGTTCACCGAATCGAAGCCGGTGTTGGAGAGCCCCGCGCCAAAGGCGGCAGCATTGCCGTAGGTCACCGGCTGGCCGATGCGCGACGGCGCGATCGGGCTGGTTGCGAGGGTGCGCTCGCTGGCCGGTGTCTCCGGGCTGGGGCGCAGCGGCAAGTTCTGCGGCGCCACGAAGCTGCCTTGCACCGGGGTCAGCAAATCGGAGGTCAGGGCCTGGCCGAGCACCGGCAGCGGCGCCATCGCCAGCCATAGACCGGCCGTCAGCGCGCAAGCCGTTTTCGCGCGGTTCCGGCGGTCCAGGGCGGGACCCATGTTCACGATCCGCAAACTCCAGCAACATCAAGATTTTGGCGGCACAGGCAGGTAGCCCGCGACCGCCGCATGGTTAAGGGAGTTAAAACGGATATGGTTAATAGGCGGTTGAGATTGCCGGCCTGCTTGTTTCGCCAGCGCGCGCCGGTCGTGCTAGAATATCGCAGAAATCGACGACCGGGACACCAGACTGATGGCACTCTCCACCCAGGCAACCGCCCCCATGACCGACCAGGCGATCCCGGCCCAAGCTGACCAGGCCATCGCCTCGGCGCTGCGCACGCTGGAGGCAGAGGCCGGCGGCGTCGCCGCGCTGGCGGCGGCCCTGCAGTCGGACAAGCTCGGCGCCGCCTTCATCGCTGCGGCCGAGTTGATCCGCCACGCCCGCGGCCGGCTGATCATTACCGGCCTCGGCAAATCCGGCCATATCGGCCGCAAGATCGCCGCGACCTTCGCCTCGACGGGGACGCCGGCCTTCTTCGTTCACGCCGCCGAAGCCAGCCATGGCGACCTCGGCATGATCACCGCCGACGACGTCATCATGGCGCTGTCATGGTCCGGCGAGCAGCCGGAAATGAAGAACCTCGTCACCTACGCCAAACGCTTCAAGATCGGCATCATCGCGATGACCTCGGACCCGGGCTCGACGCTGGCGCAGGCCGCCGATGTCGCGCTGAACCTGCCGAAAGCGCGCGAGGCCTGCCCGCATAATCTGGCGCCGACCACCTCGTCGCTGATGATGCTGGCGATGGGCGACGCGCTCTCGATCGCGCTGCTGGAAGGCCGCGGCTTTACCTCGGTGGACTTTTCGGTACTGCACCCCGGCGGCAAGCTCGGCGCGATGCTGAAATATACCCGCGACCTGATGCATGCGGGCCCGGCCGTGCCGCTGAAGCCGCTCGGCACCAAGATGTCGGACGCGCTGGTGGAGATGTCCTCGAAGGGCTTTGGCTGCGTCGGCATCATCGACAGCAACGGCCACGTCGTCGGAATCGTCACCGACGGCGATTTGCGCCGCCACATGCGGGCCGACCTGATGACCGTGTCGGTCGACGAGGTGATGACGAAGAATCCCAAGACCATCAGCCGCGACCTGCTCGCGCTGGAAGCGCTGGAGATGCTGAACTCGGCGAAGATCACCGCGCTGCTGGTGACCGACGCCAGGAAGCCGATCGGCATCGTGCACCTGCACGACCTGCTGCGCGCGGGCGTGGCTTAGTCACACATGGTCATTCCGGGGCGCGAGGGCATGGCCCGAGCGAACCCGGAAGGACAGTTCTAGAGCACTGCCACCGTCAGGCGGACGCCTTCGGCCTTGACGATCTGGACCCGCGCACCGACCGGCGCATCGGGACCAAAGATGCGCCAGAACGTATCGTCGACCCGCAACCGGCCCTCGCCGTCGACGATCGGCTTGTCCAGCGTGAACTCGCGGCCGATCAGCGCCTCGCCGCGCTTGTTGAGCCTGTTGGAGCCCAGCTTCGGCTGCGACGCGCCCCGCCAAAGCGGCACCGCGGCCACCGCCGCCAGCGCGAACATCAGGATCTGCGCCTGCCAGGAAAGCTCCGTCGCAAACGACAATCCGCCGACGATCATCGCCGCCAGCCCGAGCCAGAACAGGAACACGCCGGGAGCCAACAGCTCCAGCCCCATCAGGACCGCGCTGAGGATCAGCCAGGACCACGGCCCCAGAGAGGAAAACGTCTCGATCATCATGGCAGTCCTTGCATCGGGTCAGCGGGTCTTAGGCTGGCAATCAAGCCGCGGCAACAAGGACCAGCCACGTCGACCGGCCGCTTGACGCGCCGGCTTTCAGGCGATGGGACCTCAGCGCTGTGGCGTCGTGGGCACCGGGCCGACATTCGGCACCGAGCCGCGCTTGGCGGCCTGCGCCGCGGTCGCGCTGTCGCCGAACGTCGCCTTGGCAATTTCGCCGATCCCGGCCAATGACCCCAGCACGCCCATCGCCTCGATCGGCAGCATGATGATCTTCTGGTTCGGCGAGTCGGCGATCTGGCCGAACGCCTTGATGTATTTGTCGGCGATGAAATAGTTCAGCGCCGCGACGTCGCCGCTGGCGATCGCGTTGGAGACCATCTCGGTCGCCTTGGCCTCGGCTTCGGCGGCGCGCTCGCGCGCCTGTGCGTCGAAGAAGGCGGCCTCGCGGCGGCCTTCGGCCTGCAGGATCTGGCCCTGTTTGGCCCCTTCGGCACGAAGGATCTCCGACTGCCGCTGGCCTTCCGCCTGCAGGATGTCCGCGCGCTTGACGCGCTCGGCCTTCATCTGCCGGCCCATCGCCTCGACCAGATCGGCCGGCGGCACGATGTCCTTGATCTCGATACGGTTGACCTTGAGGCCCCATGGCGACACCGCGGCATCGACCACGCGCAACAGCCGCTCGTTGATCTCGTCGCGATGCGACAGCACCTGGTCGAGATCCATCGCGCCCATCACCGAACGGATGTTGGTCATGGTCAGCACCACGATCGCCTGCGTCAGGTCGGAGACCTCGTAGCTCGCCTTGGCGGCATCGAACACCTGGTAGAATGCGACGCCATCGACGGTGACGGTGGCGTTGTCCTTGGTGATGACTTCCTGCTCCGGGATGTTGATCACCTGCTCCATCACATTGACCTTGCGGCCGACGCGATCGAAATACGGGATGATCAGATTGAGCCCCGGCGACAGCGTGCGGGTGAACTTGCCGAACCGCTCGATGGTCCAGTCATAGCCCTGCGGCACGGTCTTCACGCCGGCGAACAGCGTGAGAATGATCAGCACGACCACGGCAATGGCGAAAATATCGAAACCGGTCATTGAAATCTCCAGGGGGCGAAAATGCGTCTGGATCCGAGCATAGCAGCGTCAGCCGGGAAAAGCGCTTGCCGCAAATGTCACCGTCATCCTGAGGTGCCGAGCGAAGCGAGGCCTCGAAGGATGCGCCGCAAGCGCTGAACACGCATCCTTCGAGGCTCGCCTAAGTCGGCGAGCACCTCAGGATGACGGCGGAGCGTGCGGCCGCAGCCGCCGTAAGCAGCCCGCTTAAATCCAGCCCTTGAGCTCGCGCAGTACCAGTTCGCGGATCACGTCCATGCCGGGCTCGCTGTCGTTGAGACAGGGGACCGCAGAAAAATGCTCGCCGCCATTGCCTTCGAAGATCTCGCAGTTCTCCTGCGAGATCTCTTCCAGCGTCTCCAGGCAATCCGCCGAAAAGCCCGGCATCACCACGACGAGGCGCTTGAGGCCGTCCTTGGCGAGGCGCTCGATGGTCTTGTCGGTATAGGGCTTCAGCCACTGGTCGAAGCCGAAGCGCGACTGGAAGGTCAGCATCAGCCGCGGCGCATTCGGCCCCAGGCGACGCCGCAGCGCCTCGGTCGTGGCGATGCATTGCGTCTGGTAGGGGTCGCCCTTGTCGATGTATTTCTGCGGCATGCCGTGGAACGACGCCACGATCAGTTCGGGCACGAAATCCAGAGTCGCGATGTGGCTCTCGATCGAGACCGCCAGCGCGTTGATGTAGTCCGGCTCGTCGAAATACGGCGGCGTCACCCGCAGCGTCGGCTGCGCGCGCATCTCGGCCAGCACGTTGAACACCTCGTCGCACACCGTGGCGGAGGTCGCCGCGGAATATTGCGGATACAGCGGCACCACCAGGATGCGGTCGCAGCCCTGCGCCGTCAGCGCCGCGATGCGCGAGCGGATCGACGGATTGCCGTAGCGCATCGCCCAGTCCACCGTGATTCGCGTGTGTCCGGCCAGGGCCGCGGCAAGCTTGTCGGACTGGTTGCGGGTGATGGTCTTGAGCGGCGACTCGTTGAGATCGGTATTCCAGATCTTCAGGTAGTCCTTGGCCTTGCGTTGCGGCCGGGTGGTCAGGATTATGCCGTTCAGCACCAGCTTCCAGATCAGCCCCTGATCCTCGATCACACGTCGATCCGACAGGAACTCGCGCAGATAGACGCGGACGCCACGGGCATCGGCCGTATCGGGCGTGCCGAGATTGACCAGCAGCACGCCGACGCGGTCCGGCGACTTGTCGATGGAAACCGCGGGCCGCTCGATTGCAACAACATTCGTCATGATATCAAAGGCTTCGCGCGTTGGCCGAACCTTGTCAAGACAGGCGCCGGCGGAGGGTTCAGAAACACGTGACGCGTTCGGTAGCCACATAGCCCAGCAACAGGCCGATGCCAAACAGGAACACCAGCCCTGCGGCACCGAATTCGAGCCCGCGCATCATCAGGGCACCGCGGCCCTCCCGGCCCGCGGCGAGGCGCCGCGCCAGGCCCTTGGCCGTCACGGCGATGACGGCAATGCTGGCCACGGTGATGGCGGTCCCCAGGCCCATGACGAAGGCGGCGGCGATGCCGGCCCAGAACATGCCCTGCGCCAGCGCGAACACCAGTACCAGAATCGCGCCGGAACAGGGCCGCATGCCGACCGCGACAATCGCCGACAGCCCGCGCGTCCAGCCGCCGGGGCCGGCAAGCTGGTCCGGCGTCGGACCATGCGAATGGCCGCAATGCTCGTCGTGGACGTGGGCATGGCCATGCGCGGCCGGCTCGGCATGTGCCGTATGGGCAGGTGCGTGGTCGTGACCATGGTGGTGATCATGGCCGTGATGATCGTGATGGGACGCACCGGCATGAGCGATGGCGAGTTCCGGCGTGAGCGCGGCCAGCGACGGACGCCAGGCCCGCAACAGGCCACGCCCCTTGCTCCACACCAGCCGGGCGCCGAATGCCGCGATCAGCACATAGCTGGCGATCTCGATGATGCGCTCGGTGCCGCACATCGTCTTGGCGGTGACGTTGAGCAGCCAGGCCCCGATGCCGACGATCAGCACCGCCACCAGTGCCTGCATCAGCGCGGAGACGAACGACAGCGCGATGCCGCGCAAGGCGGTTTCCTCGTTGGCGATCAAATAGGACGAGATCACCGCCTTGCCGTGGCCGGGACCGGCGGCGTGGAAGATGCCGTAGGCGAACGAGATGAAGAGCAGCGTCCACACCGCGCTGCCGTCGGTCTTCGCGGCCCGGATCGTGGCGGACATCTCGCGGTAGAATTCGGATTGCTTGGTCAAGAGCCAGCCGATGATGCCGCCAACCTGCGAATCCGGCGCGGCTTTCGGAGCGCCGAACGGATTCTGGGCAAGGGCGGTGTGCAGGGAGGCGTCGGTAAGCACGGCGACGACAAGAGCAGCGCATGTAAAAATCAAGACGATGTGCCGCGTCATAGCTGCGCTTTCCTCCCCCTCCAGCGGAGGGTAAGCAAGGTCCAGCCCGTGACTCAGCAAGAGTTTCCCTCGCCTCCACAAGCTCATGGGCAGTCCACCGTGATCTTGTTGGCGAACATGGCGCCGAAATTGCCGCCGGCGGCGCCGTCCATGAAATTCTCCTCGCCGAGCTTCTTCGCGGCGGGGGCGGCGTCGCTCGGGCGTTCGATCACGACAGCGCAGTTTGCCGGCGCGCCGACCAGCCGGATCGGATCTTTCTTCTCCAGGCCGAAATCGACGAAGAAGGACGGGTCGTAGATTTCCAGCGCCAGTTGCCTCGCCTTGAACGGCGTCTTGAACGGCATGGTGAAATGCAGCACCAGCGCGCCGTCCTTCTGCTCGAGGTAGTAATCGACCGGATCGAGAAAGCGCTGCTTCTTGCTGCCCTCGGTCTTGGCGAAGGTGAAGAAGCCGAACTCCTTCAGCGATTCCACATTGGTCTGGGCCAGCGGCGCCAGTTCCTCGCGGGTGAAGACGCCCTTGGTCTTGGACTCGATGCCCTGCAGCGCATAGGTCGAGAACATGTCGTCGAACTTCCAGGCATGGCGCACACCGGTGATGCTGCCGTCGGCAGCGTAGATCAACTCGCTGGAAGCCGTGACCCAGACGTGGGGATGCGCGGCAGCGGGGGTGAGGGAGCCGGCGAAGGCCACCAGTAATGCAAGCAGCCCGAGCACGCGAAGCCTGAGCGTCGCGGCAAAACCTTTCCACGAGTCATCCCCGCGCACGCGGGGGTCCATCCACGCTGTCATCATGTTCGTCCGTTTGGTCAGTGGCATCGCGTCAACAATCCCGACGGAGGATATGGGTCCCCGCTTTCGCGGGGACGACATGGTGAGAGGGCGCAGCGGCACAGGCGCGTCTTCGTTCAAACAGCAAGTGCGCTGCCGTTAGCCGCCTCACGCCGCCTCCGGCTCCAGCAGCCCGCGCCGACGCAACAGCGCGTCCGGCGCCGGCGGGCGGCCGCGGAACGCGATATAGGCCTGTTCGGGATCGACGGAGCCGCCGGACGAATAGATATCGTCGAGCAGACGTTTCGATACCGCGGGGTCGAAAATGTTGCCGGCCTCCTCGAACGCGCCGAAGGCGTCGGCGTCCATTACTTCGGACCACATGTAGCTGTAATAGCCCGAGGCATAGTGATCGCCGGAGAAGATGTGGCCGAACTGGGTCGGCCGGTGCCGCAGCGCGATTTCCGCGGGCATGCCGATCTTCTCCAGCTCCTTCTTCTCGAACGCCGCGACATCCGTGCTGGCCGAGGCCGGCTGGGTGTGGAATTCGAGATCGATCAGCGCCGACGACACGAATTCCACCGTGGCAAAGCTCTGGCCGAATTTTCGCGCGGCAATGAAGCGCTGCAGGAGATCGTCCGGCAACGGCTCGCCGGTCTGGTAGTGCGTTGCGAACTGCCTGAGCACCTGCGGCTGCTCCTGCCAGTGCTCGTAGAGCTGCGACGGCAGTTCGACGAAGTCGGTGAACACCGAGGTGCCGGACAGCGAGGGATAGGTCACGTTCGACATCATGCCGTGCAGGCCATGACCGAATTCATGGAACAGCGTGCGGGCGTCGTCCGGCGACAGCAGCGAGGGCTGGCCGTCGGTGCCCTTGGAGAAGTTGCAGACATTCAGGATCAACGGCGCGATGTCGCCGTCGAGCTTCTGCTGGTCGCGTAGCGAGGTCATCCAGGCGCCGGAGCGCTTCGAGGGCCGGGCATAGTAGTCGCCGTAGAACAGCGCCTTGTGCTTTCCATCGGCGTCCTTGACCTCCCAGACGCGCACGTCGGGATGCCACACCGGGACATCGCGGCGCTCCTCGAAGGTGACGCCGAACAATTTGGTCGCGGTGTCGAACGAGGCGGCGATCATGTTGTCGAGCGCGAGATAGGGCTTGATCGCGGCGTCGTCGAAATTGGCGCGGCGCTGCCGCAGCTTCTCGGCGTAGAAGCGCCAGTCCCACGCGGCGAGCTGGAAATTGCCGCCCTCCTCGGCGATCAATTCCTGCAGCGCGTCGCGGTCGGCGAGCGCGCGCTCCCGCGCCGGCTTCCAGACCCGCTCCAGCAGGCCACGCACGGCCTCCGGCGTCTTCGCCATCGAATCCTCGAGACGATAGGCAGCGAAGGTCGGGAAGCCGAGCAGCCTGGCGGATTCTTCGCGCAGCTTGAGGATTTCGACGATGGTCGCGTTGTTGTCGTTGGCGTTGCCGTTGTTGCCGCGCTCGATGAAGGCCTTGTAGGCTTTTTCGCGCAGGTCGCGCCGGGTCGAACTCTTCAGGAACGGCTCCATCGAGGAACGCGAGGTGGTGATGATGGCCTTCCCCGCCATGCCCCTGTCTTCGGCCGCGGCCTTCGCGGCGGCGACAAAGCTTGCCGGCAGGCCGGCGGTGTCGTTCTCGCCTAGCTCCATGCACCATCCCTGTTCGTCGGCAAGCAGATGGTGACTGAACGAGGTGCCGAGCGACGCCAGGCGTTCGTTGATCTCCGCCATCCGCGCCTTGGCCACCTCGTCGAGGCCGGCGCCGGAGCGGTGGAAGCGGTTGTAGCTGCGCTCCAGCAGGCGCATCTGCTCGGACGTCAGACCCAGTTCGGCGCGGTTGTCGTGCAGCGCGGCGATGCGGCCAAACAGCACGGCATTCATCATGATCGGGTTCCAGTGCCGCGCCATCCGCAGCGACACTTCGGTATCGATCGCCAGCAGCGCCGGGTTGGAATGCGCCGAGACCAGATCGTAGAACACCGAAGCGACGCGCCCGAGCAGCTTGCCGGCGCGCTCCAGCGCGATGATGGTGTTGGCGAAGTCCGGCGCCGAATTGTCGTTGACGATGGCCGAGATCTCCGCTGCGTGGTCGAAAAACGCCTGCTCGAACGCCGGCATGAAGTGCTCGGGCGTGATCTCGGCGAAAGGCGGGGTCTCGAACGGGGTCGTCCACGGGCGCAGCAGCGGATTGTCGAGCGCGTGAGGGGTGGCCACGGAGTTCAAGCTGTCTGACATCATAAATCCTGATTTGCCGCGCTTTTTACGTGCGGCATCTATACCATGCCGTGAGGCTTTTTTGGGCCCTTTAGCGCTTGCCGCAGCGGGCTTTTTCGGAGAGATTGCGGCCCGCAAAAGGACTTTCAACATGACCACCTCCCCTGCCCCCCGCCGGATCTACTGGCCCAGCGTCATCACCGTGATTTCGGCCGCGATCCTGATCGGTGCCGAGGTGTTCGGCGCGGCGTTCGCGGGTGGCTGGGCGCTGTCGATCCTGTTTGGGCTGTCGACCACCGGCGAGCACATCCTGCAGGTGGCGCTGTTCCTCGGGGGCGTCGTCATCATGGCGGCTTTCATGCGCAACGCAGCACGCATCGAGCCGTTCACAAGGCGGGGATGAGTAGCTCGCTTCCTTCCTTCTCCCCTTGTGGGAGAAGGTGGCGCGGACGAAGTCCGCGTCGGATGAGGGGGCGCAGCAGAGCACTACCCCTCACACTCCTGCGTCAAAACGCTCCTACTTCCTTTCATCTGACTTAACGTTCGTTCATGTTCGCCGCCTGGCTGCGTCATGTTTGCAACGCTGCGCCGCCTCATCGAGCAAAATGGTCGCGGCCCTCAAGAAAATTCTTGCGCCCCCCACCCAAACACCCTAATTGCAATCTTGCCCAATTTCGCACGTGCCTGTGGTCGTGTGTCAGTCGGTAGGTATCCGGACAAGAGGCCGGACAGCCGCCAAGGGACAAGGAAGCCGAGGGTCACCGGGTCGCAAGATCGGGAGGCCAGCATCTCTCTCCAGGGATGCCGATGAAGGTGACCTTGATCCTTGCAACCGTGACTGGCAGCCGGAGGCGAACCGGCGCACCTCGTTCTCAACGGGGGACGCGACTTAAAGCAACGACGGATCGGGCTTTTTTGGTCTCTGCTGGCTTTCCATCAGCCAGCGCGAATACCGAAGAGGCTTGTCCTTCATTGCCAGGTGTGCGGTAGGGTAACACCCGACCAATCCACGGCAGCACTTACGGTCTGTACTTTCGGCTTTGCCGCGCCTCCATCGCGCGTAGTTGCCCGAAAGCGCTGAACCGTCATCATTTTTTGGACGCGACCCGTCGCTGGGCCGTCCGGGAGAGTGCTATGACCGAACGTATCCAGGAATTCCTCCGCGCCCGCCGTACCGAAGGCAGCGATATCGAGCCCTGCCTGGTCGTCGATCTCGATGTCGTGCGCGAGAACTTTCACAGCTTCGCCAAGGCGCTGCCGGACAGCCGGGTGTTCTACGCGGTGAAGGCCAATCCGGCGCCGGAAGTGCTGTCGCTGCTGGCATCATTGGGCTCGTGCTTCGACTGCGCCTCGGTGCAGGAGATCCAGATGGCGCTCGACGCCGGCGCGACCCCTGAGCGCATCTCGTTCGGCAACACCATCAAGAAGGAACGCGACATCGCGCGCGCCCATGCGCTGGGCATCGCGCTGTTCTCGGTCGACTGCGCGCCCGAGGTCGAGAAGATCGCGCGCGCCGCGCCCGGCGCCCGCGTGTTCTGCCGCATTCTCTACGATTGCGCCGGCGCCGAGTGGCCGCTGTCGCGCAAATTCGGCTGCGATCCGGAAATGGCCGTCGACGTGCTCGAACTCGCCAAGCGTCTTGGCCTCGAGCCCTATGGCATCTCGTTCCATGTCGGCTCGCAGCAGCGCAAGGTGAAGGCGTGGGACCGCGCGCTGGCGATGGCGTCGAGCGTGTTCCGCGACTGTGCGGAGCGTGGCATCAACCTCTCCATGGTCAACATGGGCGGCGGATTCCCGACCAAGTACCTGAAGGAAGTCCCGGCGGTCGTGCAGTACGGCCGTTCGATCTTCCGTGCGCTGCGCAAGCACTTCGGCAACGCGATCCCGGAGACCATCATCGAGCCGGGTCGCGGCATGGTCGGCAATGCCGGCATCATCGAAACCGAAGTCGTTCTGATCTCGAAGAAGAGCGACGAGGACGAGGTGCGTTGGGTCTATCTCGACATCGGCAAGTTCGGCGGTCTCGCCGAGACGATGGACGAGTCGATCCGCTACGCCATCAAGTCGCGCCACGATGGCGCCGAGATGACGCCCTGCGTGCTCGCCGGCCCGACCTGCGATTCCGCCGACGTGATGTACGAGAAGCTGCCCTACCCGCTGCCGGTGACGCTGGAGATCGGCGACAAGCTGCTGATCGAAGGTACCGGCGCCTACACGTCGACCTATTCGGCCGTGGCGTTCAACGGCTTCCCGCCCTTGCGCACCTTCCACATCTGAGCGCTCTTCCTTCCCTCTCCCGCCCTGCGGGGGAGGGTGAAGCGAGCACGCCCGGCTTGATTTGCCGGCCAATACACGGCATTGCGGGGCCTGTTCATTTCGAGGGCCCCGCAATGACCCGCCGCCTGATTTCCACCGGATCGCCTTTCGAGAAAGCCGGCGGCTACAGCCGCGCAGTGGTCGACGGCGACTTCGCGTTCGTTTCCGGCACCACCGGCTACGATTACACCACCATGGTGATGCCGGCCGATGTCACGGCGCAGACACAGAACTGCTTCAAGACCATTGGCGCCGCGCTGACGGAAGCCGGTTTCGAAATGGCCGACATCGTGCGCGCGACCTATTACATCACCGACCGCGCCGACGCGGACGCGGTGTTCGCGGTCACCGGCGCGCATTTCGGCGAGATCCGGCCGGCATCCGCCATCCTCGTCGTGGCCGGCCTGTTGAAGCCGGAAATGAAAGTCGAAATCGAAGTGACGGCGAAGCGGCGCTCGACCTGAACCTTTCCACCCCCACGAACGGCGCGGCTTGTGTCCGCCGTCTCGTCCATTGACTGTCTGGAGCTACCTGAATGACCACCCCCTGGCCGATCTACGCAAAAATCACCGGACCTATCGTGATGGTCGGCTTCGGCTCGATCGGCAAAGGCACGCTGCCTTTGATCGAACGCCACCTCGACTATGACAAGTCGCGCGTTACCGTGATCGATCCCAAGGACGAGGGCCGCAAGGCGCATTGCGAGAAGCAGAACGTGCGCTTCATCCAGCAGGGCGTCACCAAAGAGAACTATCGCGAGCTGCTGACGCCGCTGCTGACCGAAGGCGGCGGCCAGGGCTTCTGCGTCAACCTGTCGGTCGATACCGGCTCGAAGGACATCATGGAGCTCTGCAACGAGCTCGGCGCGCTCTACATCGACACCGTCAACGAGCCCTGGCTCGGTTTCTATTTCGACGCATCAAAAGGCCCGGAAGCGCGCTCCAACTACGCTTTGCGTGAAGCCACGCTGGCCGCCAAGAACGCGCGCGCCCCGGGTTCGACGACGGCCGTGTCGTGCTGCGGCGCCAATCCCGGCATGGTGTCGTTCTTCGCCAAGCAGGCGCTCTTGAACGTCGCCGCCGACCTGCAGCTCAATGCGCCCGAGCCAAAGACCAAGGCGGAGTGGGCCGACCTGATGCGCCAGTGCGGCGTCAAGGGCATCCACATCGCCGAGCGCGACACCCAGCGCTCGAAGAAGCCGAAAGAGCCGGACGTGTTCGTCAACACCTGGTCGGTCGAAGGCTTCCTGTCGGAAGGCGTGCAGCCGTCCGAACTGGGCTGGGGCACCCATGAAAAATGGATGCCGGAGAACGCGCACACGCATCAGACCGGCTGCGGTGCGGCGATCTATCTGATGCAGCCCGGCGCCGATACGCGCGTGCGCACCTGGTGCCCGACGCGCGGACCGCAATACGGCTTCCTCGTCACCCACAACGAGTCGATCTCGATCTCGGATTATTTCACGGTGCGTGATGCGTCGGGCAAGGCCGTGTACCGGCCGACCTGCCACTATGCCTATCACCCCGCGGATGACGCGGTGCTGTCGCTGCATGAGCTGTTCGGCCGCGCCGCCAAGATGCAGGAGAAGCACCACATCCTCGACGAGAACGAGATCGTCGACGGCATCGACGAACTCGGCGTGCTGCTCTACGGCCACGGCAAGAACGCCTACTGGTTCGGCTCGCAGCTCTCCATCGAGGAGACCCGCGAGTTGGCACCTTACCAGAACGCCACCGGCCTGCAGGTGACCTCCGCCGTGCTCGGCGGCATGGTGTGGGCGCTGGAGCACCCGAAAGAAGGCATCGTCGAAGCCGACGAGATGGATTTCCATCGCCTGCTGGAGATCCAGGGTCCCTATCTCGGCCCGGTGAAGGGCTACTACACCGACTGGACCCCGCTGGAAGGCCGCCCCGGCCTGTTCCCGGAAGACATCGACACCAGCGATCCCTGGCAGTTCAAGAACGTCCTGGTGCGCTGACACCAAGCCGTCATTTGGGGATGCAGCGGTCGGCGAAGCCGGCCGTTGCCTCCCGGAACTTCATGATGTTGACCGTCGCATGTCGAGATACCCCGCCGCTCCGATGAGAGCGGCTGGAGTTCGCTTGAGCTGGTGCGCTCGCGCCCGGGAATGACAACTTCGGTCCAGAAACCGCGTAACGTTTATTTGGTCGAAATCGGCGGCGCCATTTTTTCGGCCGGTGACGGCGGCAGAGCCGGCGTGGCACCCGCCTTTTGCGCGTCGGCATCCGGTTGCGCCGGCTGCGGCGGGATTTCCTGCGGGCGGGCGCCGGTGGTCGCAGGCTCTGCCGGCTCCGATGGCTTGCTGGCGGCGCCGGGGGTCGATTGCAGCGGCTGGGTGGCCTGCGCCATTTGCGCGTGCTCCGGGGCGAGCTGCGCCAGCGAGGCGGCGGAAATGCCTAGCCCGGCCACGACCATGGCGCCGGCCAGCCACAGGTCGTTGCGGTATGCGCGTTTTCGACGGGTTGCGATCATGATTGCCACCTCATTTATGTCGGTGGTCAACGGATGCGGAACTTCATGGTTCCGTTGTCATCACGACGCGGCCAGCAACGCGGCGCCGCTCAGTCCTTGGTGCTGACTTCCCAGGTCGCATGGCCCACGCCGGAGCGGCGCTGCAGGTCGGCGACGACGACGTCGAGTTCGCGGGGGTCGATCGCGGTCGAGACCAGCATGGCGGTGATTTCCTGCTGATCGTCGCCGAGATCAACGACGTCGATATTGGCCACCGGATAATTCGCCGCCTCCAGCCGCTCCACCAGATATTCGCGCAGCCCGGCCAAAGCCTGGTCGGATACGGTCAGCTTGAAATAATACGTCGCCTCGGATGATTTCTCGTCGAGCGGCGCGCGGTTGATGGCGTTGACCAGCGGCCGCAGCAGCGTGTTGCCGGCCAGCACGAAAACCGTCAGCGCCAGCGCCTGCGCGATCATGTCGGCGCCGGCGCAGCTGCCGACCGCGGCCGAGCACCACAGCGTCGCCGCGGTGTTGAGGCCGCGCACATTGGTGCCTTCCTTCATGATGACGCCGGCGCCGAGAAAGCCGATGCCGGAGACGACATAGGCAATGACGCGCACGGCGCCGTCGGATCCGGCGAGCTGCATCGCAAGATCGACAAAGGCCGCCGCGCCGACCGCCACCAGCACATTGGTCCGCAACCCCGCGGTGCGCTGCCGGTACTGCCGCTCGGCCCCGATCAGCGTGCCGAGAACGAACGCAGTCGTCAGGCTAAGCAGCGTGTCGAGGAAATCGAGGGTCTGGAACGTGGCGAGGAAGCGCATGGCGTGTCATGGCGGCAAGAGGTGACAGAAAAATGACGGGCCCGCGATGCGCGATCGGATGCTCGCAGTTCAGATTTCCAGCAACCCGGCATCTCCGGTCTGGTCGGCGAAGGCCAGCAGCGTGCCCTTCGCGTTCCAGGCCAGCGCGGTGACCGGCTCGCCCTTGTTGGCACGGACCAGGATCTCGGCGCCGTCGGTCATCCGCACCATCAGGATGGTGCCGTCGCTATAGCCGCAGGCGAGAATATCCTGCTTGGGATGGCAGGCGACCATCGTCACCTTGGCCTTGAGCGGCGCCAGCATGCCGGGCTCCTTGCCCATCGGGCCGTCCTTGCTGGCGAACGGCCAGACGATCACGCTGTCGGCGCCGGAGGTCGCGAGCCCCTTGCCGCCCGCGCTCCACGACACCGAGCGCACCCGCGCGGGGTAGCCGGTCATTCGCATGTGCTTGCTGTCGGCCAGCCGCCAGCCGTGCAGCGCCGGCTCATGCATCGCGGTGACCAGAAACTTGTTGTCCGGGCTGAAGGTGACCGCCAGATGCGACCCCGCCCATTCCAGCACTTCGGGCTTTGCCGCCATGTTGGGAAACCACAGCGTCACGCCGTTGTAATGCGCGATGCCGAGCCGCAGCCCCTTCGGCGCAAACGCCACGCCGCCGACGGTGGAGGGCACGTCGAGCGACTTCACCTCGCCCTTGGCGCTGCGGACGAAGGCGGTCTTGCCGGCCGACCACGCCACCGCGCCGTCGGGATGCAAAGCGACATTGTCAATCCAGCGCCGCTTGGCGTCGGTCGCGAGCAGCGTGACGTCGCCGTTGCGGTTCAGTTCGACGAGCTTGCCGTCGTCGCCGCCGATCAGCAGGCGCTGGTCGTCGGCGGCGGTGCACAGGATGCCACCATTATGCACAGCGACGGCGCGCTGGCCGAGCTCATCGACCAGCCAGACATTCTCTTCCGCACCGACGAACGCCGCCTTGTCGCCGAGAAAATGCACGGCGACGACTGCGCCGTCGATCGTGACCGGGCGCACGCGGTCGGTGACCGAGACGATGGATGCCTGCTCCTGCAGCGGATCGAAGTCGGACATCAGGCCGGGATCACGTTGGCGAAGCCGTCGCGGATCGCCTGCTCGGGCAGGTCGCGCCCGATGAAGACGAGGCGGCTTTCGCGCTTCTCGCCGTCCTTCCATGGTCGCTGGTGGTCGCCTTCCAGCATCATGTGGACGCCCTGGAAGACGTATCGCTCGGCATCGTTGACGAAGGAAACGATGCCTTTGGAGCGCAACATCTTACCGCCCTCCGCCGCCACCAGGCCCTGCAGCCAGGGCAGGAAGGTGGTCGGGTCGAGCGCCTTGTCGGTACGCAGCGACAGCGATTGCATGTCCTCGTCGTGATAGTGCTTCACGCCGCCATGATCGTGGCCGTGGTGATGGTCGTGGCCATGATGATCATGGTCATGCGCGTCGCCGGCTTCGAGAAACTCCGGCTCGATTTCGAGGATGCGGTCGAGATCGAAGGCGCCCTGCTCCAGCACGTCGGACAGCTTGACCTGCGCGCGCTCGGTGCGATGCAGCTTGGCGTAGGGGTTGATGGCGCGGATGCGGGCCTCGACTTCGGCGAGCTCGGGCTTCGACACCAGATCGATCTTGTTGAGCACGATGACGTCGGCGAAGGCGATCTGGTTCTTGGCCTCCGGCGCGTCCTTGAGCCGCTCACTCAGCCATTTGGCATCGGCCACCGTCACCACCGCGTCGAGGCGGGTGTGCAGTTGCACGTCCTCGTCGACGAAGAAGGTCTGCGCGACGGGGGCGGGATCGGCGAGGCCGGTGGTCTCCAGGATGATGGCGTCGAACTTGCCCTTGCGCTTCATCAGACCGTCGAGGATGCGCACCAGGTCGCCGCGCACGGTGCAGCAGACGCAGCCGTTGTTCATCTCGAACACTTCTTCGTCGGCGCCGATGATCAGATCATTGTCGATGCCGATCTCGCCGAACTCGTTGACGATGACGGCGTATTTCTTGCCGTGGTTTTCCGACAGGATGCGGTTCAAGAGCGTGGTCTTGCCGGCGCCGAGATAGCCGGTCAGCACGGTCACGGGAATTTTGGCGGCGGTCGTTTCAGACATGATTTCTCCGGGTATCGGCAGCGCGCCGGCGGCAGGGATGCCCCGCGCTCCTAGTTCAGCGCGCTCGTCAGCGCCTTTATATTGTGCCTGACCATATCAATGTAAGTGGGCGCGTCGCCGTTTTCCGCGGTCAGGCTGTCGGAATACAGCGTTCCGCCGATCTTCGCGCCGGTGTCGGCGGCGATCCGGCGCATCAAGCGGGGGTCGCTGATGTTTTCGAGGAACACCGCGGGGATTTTGGCGGTTTTGATCTGGGTGATGATCTTCGCCAGATCCTGCGCGCTGGGCTCGGAATCGGTCGAAACGCCCTGTGGCGCCACGAACGCGATGCCGTACTCGTCAGAGAGATAGCCGAATGCGTCATGGCTGGAGATGACCTGTCGGCGGGCAACGGGAATCGCCGCCACGGCCGACCGGACCTCGGCATCGAGTGTATCGAGTTTCGCCAGATAGGCCGTTGTGTTGGCCCGGTACGCCGCGGCGCCCGAAGGATCGACGGCGACCAGCGCCTCGCGGATATTGCTGACATAACCCTTCACATTGATCACGGACTGCCAGGCATGCGGATCGGCCTTGTTGTTGATGTCGCGCTCGGCGATGCCGTCGGAGGCCGTAACGATCACCGCCTGCCCGCCGGCGGATTTCACCAGTCGCGGCAGCCAGCCTTCAAAACCCAGCCCGTTGACGACAACGAGTTTGGCATCGGTGATCTTCCTGGCGTCCTGCGGCGACGGCGTATAGACGTGCGTGTCGCCGTTGGGACCGACCAAGATAGCGACGTTGACGCGGTCGCCACCGACGTTTTTGACGAGATCGCCGAGGATCGAGAAACTGGCGACGACATCGATTTTTTGCTGCGCGAACGAAGCGGTAACCGACGCGAGAAAAAGCGCCAGAGTCGCAATCGTCGATATACCGAGACGCCGCATGATGGCTCCTACGCTTCCAGATGCCGGCCGGGGAACAGTTGTCGCACGAGTCCGCTGACGCTGCCGAACAGCACCGAGAATACATAGAGCGCCGCGGCGACCAGAATCACTGCCGGGCCGGACGGCACCTTGGTCTGGAACGACAGCACCAGGCCGAGATAGCCCGACAGCATCGCGCTCGCCACCGCGATCAGCATCATGCCGGTGATGTCGCGCGACCAGAACCGCGCGATGCCCGCCGGCAGCACCATCAGCCCGACGGCCAGCAGCGTGCCGAGCGCGTGGAAGCCGTTGACCAGGTTGATGACGACGAGCGCGAGAAAGGCCAGATGCGCCGGCGCCCCGGCGCGACTCACCGTGCGCAGAAACACCGGGTCGACGCATTCGATGACCAGCGGGCGATAGATCACCGCCATCACCACCAGCGTGATGGTGGCGTTGAACGCAATCACCAGCAGCGTCTGGTCGTCCATCGCGAGAATATTGCCGAACAGCACATGCAGCAGATCAATATTGGTGCCGTTCATCGAGACGATGGTGACGCCCAGCGCCAGCGACACCAGATAGAACGCCGCCAGCGAGGCGTCCTCCTTGATCTCCGTCACGCGCGAGACGAGGCCCGCCAGCAGCGCCACCGAGAAGCCGGCAATCAGCCCGCCAAAGGTCATTGCAAACAGATTGAGGCCGGAGACCAGAAAGCCCATCGCGGCGCCCGGCAGGATCGCATGCGCCATGGCATCGCCGACGAGGCTCATCCTTCGCAGCATCAGGAATACGCCGACCGGCGCGCCGCCGAGCGCCAGCGCCACCACGCCGGCCAGCGCGCGGCGCATGAATTCGAAATCGACGAAGGGCGCGATCAGCGTGTCATAGATCATCACGCGGCCCGCGGCCGGGCTGCATCGACCACGCAGGCGGAGGCGCCGTCATCGAATGCCTCGCACATGCGGCGCGCTTCGAGCTGGTTCTCCGCCGTCAACACCTGGGCGGTCGGCCCCCACGCCACTGCGCCGCGCGCCAGCAGCAGCGTCTCCGGAAAATTGTCGCGCACCAGATCCATGTCGTGCAGCGCCGCCAGCACGGTGCGCCGTTCGGCGTGCCAATGCCTGACAAGCCCGATCAGGTCGGCCGAGGTCTTGGCGTCGATCGCATTGAATGGCTCGTCGAGCACGATGACGCGGGCA
The DNA here is from genome assembly GCF_007018645.1 of Tardiphaga sp. vice154. Classification (NCBI taxonomy): domain Bacteria; kingdom Pseudomonadati; phylum Pseudomonadota; class Alphaproteobacteria; order Hyphomicrobiales; family Nitrobacteraceae; genus Tardiphaga; species Tardiphaga sp. vice154. Next base: position 888,315 of record NZ_CP041399.1, on the reverse strand, counting down.
TCCTGCAGCAGCACGCGGGCGAACAGCATGCGCTGCGTCTGGCCGCCGGACAAAGTCCCGATGGTGCGGTTCTCGAAGCCGGTGAGACCGACCGCGCCGAGCGCCTGGCCGATCTGCTGCTGCGCTTTTTTGCCGAGGCCACCGAACAGGCCGGTCGAGCGCCACAGGCCGGTGCCGACGAAGTCGAATACCGAGATCGGAAAGCTGCGGTCGATATCGACGCTCTGCGGCAGATAGGCGATCTCGCGCGGGTTGAGCTGGCCCAGCCCGATGCTGCCGGCCAGCGGCTTGAGAATGCCGACAATGCCGCGAAACAGCGTCGATTTGCCGGCGCCGTTCGGCCCGACGACCGCCAGCAGTGCACCCGCCGCGATTTCACCGGTCAGATGGTGCACCGCCGGGTGGCGGTCATAGCCCAACGTGACATCGGAAAAGGTCAGTTCCGCGGCCATCAGCGCATCGCCATCAAAACGATTGCCCACATCAGCGCGCTGACCGCCAGCGCCAGGCCGAGGCGGGCCGGCAGCGCCAGGCGCAGGATCGACCATGGCGCCGGCTGCGCCGGATGCGGCGTCAGGGGATCATGCTGGTGCGAATGCGCGTGGGTATGGGAATGCGAATGGGCCATCGATACGCCTGGACAGACAGAACCGGCGACCAAAGCCGCCCTGCCCATTTGTTATATTATAACATCCCCCGTCGCAACATTCGTTCAAGCGAAATGCCGGATTAGGGCAAGACCGGCGAACAGGCCGGCAATTGCCAACACCACCGAGCCCAGTACGTAGAGCAGCGCCATCATCGTCTCGCCGCGCTCGTACAGCAGCGCGGCATCCAGCGAAAACGCCGAGAAGGTGGTGTAGCCGCCGAGGATACCGGTCATCAGGAACAGCCGCCACGGCTGCGACGCCTCGCCCTTGAAGGCGAGGTAGCCGGCGATCAGCCCCATGATGGTCGAGCCGGTGATGTTGATCAGGAAGGTACCCCAGGGAAACGCGGTGCCGAGGGCGCGGCCGGCGGCCATATTGACGGTGTGGCGCAAGGTCGAGCCGAGCCCGCCGCCGACAAAAACCAGAACGTAATTCAGCATGGTCTCACCAACCAATTTCCGCTTGCTCATCTAGCGCGTGGGGGCTCCTCCCCTCCCCCTTGCGGGGAGGGGTCGGGGGTGGGGGTGCCGCGGGCGACGGCGCTTGTGGCACCCCCATCCCGGCCTCCACTTCCGACGATGCTATCGCACCGTCGTCGTTCGGCCGACCCTCCCCGCAAGGGGGAGGGAGGCCATCGGCGTCGTCGCATAACACTCGCAAAGCGAAAGGGCGGCAGCTTTCGCTACCGCCCCGATGTTCGCTGCGAAACCGGGCTTACGCGCCGGTCTTGCCGTACAATTCGTCGACATAGTCCCAATTGACCAGCGAATCCACGAACGCCTTCAAATAGTCCGGGCGGCGGTTGCGGTAGTCGATGTAGTAGGAGTGCTCCCAGACGTCGACGCCGAGGATCGGGGTCGCGCCGTGGACCAGCGGGCTTTCGCCGTTCGCGGTCTTGGAGATTTCCAGCTTGCCGTTCTTGACCGAGAGCCAAGCCCAGCCGGAGCCGAACTGGCCGACGCCTGCGGCGGCGAAGTCGGTCTTGAACTTCTCGAGACCGCCGAGATCCTCGGTGATCTTCTTCTCGAGACGGCCGGGCAGCTTATCGCCGCCGCCGTTCGGCTTCATCCAGCTCCAGAAATGCAGATGATTGTAGTGCTGGCCAGCATTGTTGAAGAGCGGGGCATTCTTGCCGAACGAACCCTTGACGATCTCTTCGAGGGGCTTGCCTTCGAATTCGGTGCCCTTGAGCAGGTTGTTGCCATTGGTCACGTAAGCCTGATGGTGCTTGTCGTGATGGAATTCCAGCGTTTCCTTCGACATATAAGGCGCGAGCGCGTCATAGGCGTAGGGCAGTTCGGGAAGCGTGAAGGTCATTGGGAATCGTCCACAAAATTGATGGGATACGAAGGCTAACGGGAACCATTATAGATGGTTCCATTATACTTGGACATGGGCCCTGCGCGCGCGTTATGCCGCGCTGGGCATCGCATCCAGCGTCTCGCGGCGCACCGGAGGGCGCACGTTCATCAGCATCTGGAAGCAGCCGGCGATCAGGCCGACCACCACCGCGGCCTGCCACGCCCGGTCATAGCTGCCGAGCTGCGCATAGATCACGCCGCCGCCCCAGGCGCCGATGAAGGAGCCGGCCTGATGGCTGAGAAAGGCGATGCCGGTCAGGGTCGCCATGAAGCGCAACCCGAATAGCTGCGCGACCAGCCCGTTGACCAGCGGCACCACGCCGAGCCAGAGCGATCCCATCACCGCGGCGAACACCATGGTCGAAGCCGCCGAGGCCGGAAAATAGAAATAAGCCGCCAGCGCCAGCGAGCGGATGATGTAGATGCCGCCCAGCAGAATTTGCTTAGGATATTTTCCGCCGAGCCAGCCACATACATAGGAGCCGATCACGTTGAAGGCTCCGACCAGCGCCAGCGCGGTGGCGCCGAGCGAAGGATCGAGGCCGCAAATCGCCAGATAGTTCGGCAGATGCGTGGTGATGAAGACGAGTTGCAGGCCGCAGACGAAGAACGACAGCGCCATCACCACGAAGCCGGAATGGCCGAGCGCCGATTGCACCGCGGCGCCCAGCGTCTGCGCGGCTTCACTGGATTTTGCCACCTCGATCTTGTCGGATCGCCCGGCAAACAGGGCGGCCGGCAGCATCACCGCGACCAGGCCGAGAAATCCGATCAGCGCCATCTGCCAGCCCGCGGTGGTGATCAGCGTCTGCGCCAGCGGCGAGGCGATCACCAGGCCGAGCGAGCCCGCCGCCGACACCGCGCCCATCGTCACGCTGCGCTTGGCGGCCGACACGCTGCGCGACGACACCGTCATGGCAATGCTCGAGGCCGTGCAGGACAGCGCCAGACCGATGCACAGGCCGGCACCGAGCGTGAACACCAGCGCCGTGGTCGCCGCCATCATCAGCAGCAGGCCCGCGGCATAGATGAAGACGCCGGTCAGCATGACGTAGCGGCTGCCGTAGCGATCGGCGAAGGCACCGACGAAAGGCTGCGACACGCCCCAGATCACGTTCTGCAGGGCGGTGGCCAGCGAGAAATCGGCCGTGGTGATGGCGGTGTCGTGCAGAATCGCGGGCTGGAACAGACCGAAACTCTGCCGCATACCCATCGCGAGGCTGAGCAACACGGCGGCGCCGGCCAGAATCGACCAGCGCTGATAGGTGCTGAGTTGGGCCTCTGTCATGACGTTCCTCGTCGATAGAATATTTTTCTTATATTGCCATCGGAAGCGGGACCTGACCATCCCGCTGGGAACCTATATGCAATGCGAAACAGGCAGAGGTGAGTTGCGCATGGGCGTCGAGATCGAGATTCTGACCGGCCATTCGTCATGGCCAAGCGTGCAGCCGTTATTCGAGGCGGTGTGGCCGCCGGAGGTCGTCGAAAAACTGTCGTGGCGCCACATCGCGCTGGCTCCGGCCGACCTTCGGGTCCTGGTGGAGTCCGACGAGCAACTGGTCTGCCACGTCGGCATCACCCGCCGCGAGGGTACCTGGGACGGCCGCAAGGTGCGTATCGGCGGCATCGGAGGCGTCGCGACGCATCCCGATTTCCGGCGCCGCGGCTTTGCCAGCGTCGCGCTCAATGCCGCCTTGGCGACTTTGAAAGACGAACGCGCCACCGATTTCGCGATGTTGTTCTGCGAACCGCAGCTCAGCGGTTTCTTCACCAGCCGGGGCTGGAAACCGTTTACCGGCGAGGTGTTCGCGGAACAGACCAGCGGGCGCGCGCGCTTCGACACGCTGCTACCGTTCGTGTTCTATCTCAAGCGGGCGCCGCATACGGGCGAGATCGACCTCGGCGGCCTGCCGTGGTGAGACGCCAGGTCAAATTCAATCTCCTCGCTCAAAACGACGTGAGCTTCAGGGCCTCCTGATCTGGCATTGCAGAACTCCAATATGTTGCTATTCAGGCGTCCGCATTATGGAGAAACATATGGCCTTTCGTTCCGCCCTCTCGCTCGCGCTGCTCGGCGCGCTGCTTGCTGTCCCTGCGGCCACAGCTCAGGCTGTCAATGAAGCCACCGGCCTTTGGCAGACCCAGGCCGGCGACGCGCGCGTGCGCGTCAGCAAATGCGGCGGCGCCATCTGCGCGACGGTGGCCTCGTTGCGCGACAAGCTTGACCCCCAGACAGGAAAGCCGGCGATCGACGACAAGAACCCCGATCCCGCCAAGGCGACGCGCTCGATCATCGGCATCCATCTGTTCATCGACATGCGCCCCACAGCGCCGGGCCGCTGGTCGGGCCAGATCTACAATGCCGACGACGGCAAGACCTACACCAGCAACATTTCGCTGGCCGGTTCCGACACCCTCAGGGTCGAAGGCTGCGTCGGCGCCTTCTGCGGCGGCGAAAACTGGAGCCGGGTGGGAAAGTAAGCCACACCGCAACTTCGTAGGGTGGGCAAAGGCGCCCTTGCGCCGTGCCCACCACGCCGCGGCGGCGGGCACGCTTCGCCGCGCTCCGCGCAACGCAGCTTTGCCCACCCTACGTTCTACGACGACATCATCGCCTTCAGCGCCATTGCCGCGGAGGCGTAGCCGCCGCGGGCACCGTCGATGAAGTGAACGTGGTCACTGCGCAGCGCCGAGGGCGTGAAGCAGGTCATCATCGCCGCGTCCTGGCGGTGCAGGCCGTAGCGGACGGTGCCGGCGGAAGCCGCCGCGACCAGCCGCTGCTCCAGCGCTTTCTCCAGATCCGGCGTGCAATCCAGGATCATCCGCAACCCGTCGTCATATTTGCGGAAGTCGGAATTCTCCACCAGTTGCTCGACATAGGTCTTTGGCACGAAGCCGCCTACGCTGATGCCATAACGCATCACGATATAGGCCAGCAGCGTGCGACCGAGCACGGTGACGCGATTCATCAGCCACGAGCCGCGCTGCGTGCGGATCTCGAAATCGAGCCCGGCAGGCGGCCATTTAATCATGGGGCCGCCGGCCGGCACCGGCCGCCCGGCGTCGGGGCTGCGCTCCACCAGCGCAATGACGTCTTCGATCACTGCCCGGAACGCGCTTTCGGCGATGCCCACGCGCGGCACCACCAGCACCGACAGAATAAGTCCGCGTGCCGCCGGAATTTCCTCGAAGCGGCACGACAGCCCGGATAGGTCCGGCACCGCGCCCACAGCAGCCATAGGCACCGCGAACTCGCCGCGCTTCATCGCCACCTCGGCCCAGCCGAGCCCGCCACCGGTGAACATCGCGTAGGAGACGTTCGGCGAGGGCCCGAAGCGCGCCACCCGGACATCGAGCCCCTGCGCGCGCACCGCCGTCACCGGCACCACGGCCACCCGCATCATCAGATCGAGATCGTCCTGCACCCAGCGCGCCGTCGCCGCCAGCGCCTCGTGGGCGCGCCCGACATCGCCGGGCGCCACCGCGAAGCTGGCCCCGTCGCCGCCGAACACGAACGGGAATTCGCGGCCGTCCAGCGCGTTGGTGACGGCCGCGATCACCGCCGCACCCGCCATGTTGACGGCCTTGTAGCGCTGCTGCTCGATGGCGCGGGTGGATTGCACGATATCGGCCAGACCGATGATCCAGTCGTCCGGCAACGGTAAATACAGCGCCGGGTCCATCAGGTCTGCAAAGCCGCGGAATACCGGAATGCGGCCGTAGAAATCCTCGCCGCTGCTCATGGATGCGCCGTCCCGATCGGGCGCGCCGGAATGGCGCCCCGCGCATCCTAGCCACAGCGCGGGGCTGGCGTCATCCCTGGACCTCGGCCGATGCGCGAGGGCATACTCAACGCGCACCGAACCGGATAAGGTTGCGCATGGATGCCTCCGTTAAGCCGACCAAACCGTTCGAGATGCCGTCGCAGCGTGCGCGCGGGCGGCGCCGGGCTGCGCGAACCTTCGCTTTGTTCGTCGCAGCCAGTGCGCTGCTGCTGATCGGGCTGGCCGGAACCGCGGCCTATCTGATCACGCGGCCGGAGACCCTGCGGATCGCGGTTGGCCCCGCCGGCAGCGACGACGTCCGCTTCATGCAGAGCGTCGTGCAGACCTTCGCGCGCGACCGCGACCATGTTCGGCTGACGCTGACGCCGACCGACGGTCCCACGGCCAGCCTGGCCCTGTTGCGCGACCACAAGGCCGACCTGGCCGTGGCCCGCGGCGACCTTCCGATGCCCGCCGACACCCAGGCTGTCGCGATCCTGCGCAAGAATTTCGTGGTGCTGTGGTCCGTGCCCCGCGCGGAAGACGGCAAGTCGAAGAAACCCGTAAACGTCATCAAGAAACTGGAGAATTTGCCGGGACATCGCGTCGCGATCATCGGCAAGTCGCCGGCCAATCCCGCGCTGTTGAAACTGGTGCTGGCCGAGGCAGGCATTGCCTCCGACAAAATCGAGCTGGTGCAATATGGTATCGGCGAAATCGACCAGATGGCGCGCGAGCGCAAGAACGACGTCTTTATGGCGGTCGGCACGCTCAGCAGCAGAATTACGACCGAAGCCATCGCTGTCACCGCCAAGCTACGCGGCGAGCCGCACTTCCTCGGTATCGACGTGTCGGACTCGATCGCGCAGAAGCATCCGACCTTTGAATCCGCGGAAATTCCCGGCAGCACGTTCAGTTCCTCGCCGGCACGGCCGGACGACAAGATCGACACCATCGCCGTCGGCCATCTCATCGTCGCCCCGAAATCGCTCAACGAGTCCACTGTCACGGCGCTGACCCGCCAGTTGTTCGTGGCGCGCCCCAATCTGCTGCGTGAACTGCCCGGCGTGGCGACGCTGGAAAAGCCCGATACGGACAAGGACGCCGCGATCCCAGCGCACCGCGGCGCCGCGGCCTATATCGACGGCACCGATCGCACCTTCCTGGAACGCTACAGCGACTTCTTGTGGGCGGGGCTGTTGCTGCTGTCGGGCCTCGGCTCCGCCGGTGCCTGGCTGCGCAGCTATTTGAAGCGGCACGAGCGCAACAATTACCTCGCCTCGCGCGACCGGGTGCTGGAAATGATCGGCGCCGCACGCCAGGCTGTCAGCGCCGAGCAATTGCGGACGATGCAGAACGAAGTCGATGAGGTATTGCGCGAAACGCTGGACTGCTTCGAGGACGGCGCAATCGAGGAAGCCGCCCTGCTGGCGTTCGGGCTGGTGCTCGAACAGTTCCACTTCGCCGTCAGCGACCGCCGCGACGTGCTGGCGGGTGCGGACGCCGCGTAACGCGGATGACCGTCCGCGTACCGCGCAACGAAAAGCCGCCCCGATGGGCGGCTGTTTCGATATTCGTCGATTGGAAGAGATGTTTGGTTGCGGGGATAGGATTTGAACCTATGACCTTCAGGTTATGAGCCTGACGAGCTACCGGGCTGCTCCACCCCGCGCCAAAACGTGAGCGGCTTGTATGCGGCGCTGTTCGCAAACGCAACACCTTTCGTAACATGATGATCTCATTCAGGATTCTTGTTACTCCGCGGGCCGGACAACAATTGCGTGCCGCAGCTCTGGAAAAGCAGATTTTGAGACTGCTCCAGAAAACCTAGCGCAGCGATTGCGCGAAGAACGATGGCTCGCCCTTCAAGGCACCTCGAAATTCCAGCCATGTCAGCGAAGTCCATCCGGCAGCAAAAGCCAGCACCAGGACAAGCGCCACGCGACCTGGGGCGAAGCGCTCGATCGCAAGGGCAAACAAAGGCAGCACCTGAATCATATGGGTTGCAAGGAAGTGTGAAACCCGAAGGTCGCCAGCCATCCGCGACCAGCCTGTGAGCATCATGCGGGCGTCCGGCGCGGGGACACCCCCGACATAGGGGCTCAGCCGTCCACCGATGGTGAAGGCTGTCATCAAGGTCAGGACTGTTCCACCGACAAGCCCGACAATGATGGCAGCCTTCAGAGGCGGTGAGGCCAAGGCCTGGCCATCGGCGAGGACAGCGAGACCGATCGCGCCCGCAGCGCTGACAATGATGACCGCCATGAACGCCATCACCGAGTACATGAAGCTGTTGAATGGCGTTGTCAGATTGAAATGTGACTGTTGCGCCCGGGCTGCTTGCAGAATTATCCAGCCCATTTCAACGGTGCAGGCTGCCAGAAAGGCCATCGCGACAATCAGCATTCCGTTCCCTTGCCGGAATGACGGACTTAAACAGCGTATCACCAGAGCGAGGCTGGCGGCGTGGATCGCCAGCGAAATCTCGAATTTGAACGGCTTCAGCCAGACTGAATCATACCCATTGATAGTTCGCGTATCCAACGCCATCAGGACAGCGGTCACGATGAACCCGACGGTCATTGCCGCAGCAACGCCCCAATAGATCATTTCCGGCCAGCTACCGGGCAAGCGCAGCAAGGTGATGGTGTTTCCAAAGGGCCGCGCAGCGTTGCTCATAGCAAGATCCAAAACGATGTGACGATGCGCAATGCCCGCCGACGCGAAACAACAGGTTCGCGCTTCCTCCGAGCCTCACTCGCCGCGCTTTCCACACGGCTGCACAGGCTCAGCAGAAAGGCTCATCACCACGAATAGACTCAAAGCCAAAAGTTGACGCCATCAACTTACGCAACTAAGTTGATGGCGTCAACTTCTTGCAGTAGGCTTCGGATGGCGACTGAACACAGCTCAGGAGCGATGTGGCGCGATAGGTTTGGTCCGTGGGCGCTCGTGACCGGCGCTTCTGATGGTATTGGCCAGGAAATGGCGCGGGAACTCGCGCGACGCGGGCTTAATCTTGTCCTGGTTGCGCGGCGGGAAGATCGTTTGACGTCCCTCGCCGTCGAGCTGGAAGGCAAGCACAAGATAGACTGTCGCGTTATCGCGACCGATCTCGGCGAGCGCGCAGCCGTAGAAGCCTTGCTTGTCGAAACGGAGCCGTTCGACATCGGCCTGCTCGCGGCTTGCGCCGGCTTTGGAACGGCAGGCCTGTTTGTCGACCTTCCGCTCGCGAGCGAAATCGACATGCTGGAGGTCAATTGCAGCGCCGTCCTCTCCATGACCCACACGATGGCGCGACGCTTTGTGCGGCGCGGGCAAGGCGGCATCATCCTCATGAGCTCCATTGTTGCTTTCCAGGGCGTCCCGTACGCCGCCACCTATGCCGCGACCAAGGCGTTCGTTCAGACCCTTGCGGAGAGCATCCGCCCGGAGCTTGCCCTTGCGGGCGTCGATGTCATCGCCTCCGCCCCTGCACCCGTTGCGACTGGCTTCGCGGCGCGATCCGGCCTGGCCATGGGCAAGGCGGAGGAACCTGGCGTCGTCGCGCGTCAGACCATCGCGTCTCTGGGGCGCAAGACGACCGTCAGGCCGGGCTTGCTGGCGAAGTTCCTGATAGGCTCGCTCGCAACCCTGCCGCGATTTGCAAGAACGCGGATCATGAGCGGCATCATGCAGGGCATGGTCAGGAAGCACGCAGCACTGCAGAAATGACTTCAGACGACATGAACAAGAATGAACGCCGCGCCATTGGCAAACCCGCCATTCCGCGCGGCCATGTGAGGGACGCTTGTCTTGCGGAAGCCCTTCGCATCATCGAGGAACTCGGCGTCGAAGCCCTGAGCTTCCGCGAAGTATCGAGACGCCTCGGCGTGTCATATCAGGCCCCCTACAAGCACTTCGAAAGCAAAGACTCGATCATTGCGGAACTATTGACGCGCTGCTTTGACGAGTTCGCTTCGCACCTCGAGGCTGGCCCGTTAAGCGGAAACGCCGCGCAGGACATGTACGCGCTTGGCGAAAATTACTTCGACTATGCTCGACGCTTTCCAACCAAGTATCGGTTGATGTTTGAAACGCCGATGCCCGAGCCCGAAAAGCATCCGGCGATGATGGCCCAGGCGCGCCGGGCCTTCACACTGCTAAAGGTGCGACTGGCAGCAATGACCGTCTTGCCCATCGCACCGACCGGACAGTCCAGCGCCAATCTCGATGCGCTGTTTGTGTGGTCGGTGGTGCATGGCCTCGCCAGCATTTTGAATGCGGATACGATCAAGACGTTGAACTTCAGCGAATGGGAGTTGCATCAGGCCGCAGCCCATTGTCTTGCCCGCATCGGTGTTGGACTTGGAGGCAACGCTGCGCTGGCCGGAAACCCGCCTGGATGAGCACGCGACCGAATGGACCCATAAACGGACAATGCGCGGAGACAAGCAAAAGCCCCGCTGGCGAGTGCCAGACGGGGCTTTGCTAGTCTTTGGAAAGTTTGGTTGCGGGGATAGGATTTGAACCTATGACCTTCAGGTTATGAGCCTGACGAGCTACCGGGCTGCTCCACCCCGCGCCAAAGCTTCGGGAAACCGGAGAACGAAACAGTCTCGATCAACGCGGCTGCGTCGAGCGATCCCAGTCCGGAGGCTTCCTGAGAAGACAACCGAGGCCAAAGCCTGCGGTGCGAGGGGTATGTACCAATGCATCGCGGGTTTGGAAAGGGGCTTCGGAGATGTTTTCTCGGTTTTATGACGATCCTGCGGATTATTATTGAAAATCAAGCGAGAACAGTGGCTTACAAGGCCTCTATCAGGTCAGAAGAAACCCGCCATCGACGGTCAGGGTGCTGCCGGTCATATAGCGCGAGGCCTGGGAGGCCAGCAGCAGGATGGCGCCGTCGAGATCGGATTCGTGGCCGACGCGGCGCTGCGGGATGCGCTTCGCGAGCTTCTCGCCGGGCGGTGTGGCCCAGAAATCATGGTTGATGTCGGTGTCGATATAGCCCGGCGCCAGCGCATTGACGCGGATCTGGCTGCCCGCCAGTTCCAGCGCCAGCGCGCGGGTCGCCTGCACGATCCCGGCCTTGGAAATCGCATAGGGCGCGACGTGCTTCATCACGCTGAAGCCGAGCACCGAGGCGACGTTGACGATATTGCCGGGCTGCTTTCGCGCGATCATGCGGCGGGCGATCTCAGTGGCGGTGAAATAGGCGCCCTTCAAATTGGCGCCGATCACCGCGTCCCAGTCGGCCTCGGTCTGCTCGAGCGCGTGCTTTTCCACGGCGATACCGGCATTGTTGATCAGCACGCTGACCGGGCCGAGCGCGGCTTCCGCGGCGTCGATGGCAGCACTGATCGATGCCGTGTCGGTGACATCCATCTGGACGGCCACGGCGCGTCCGCCCTTGCCGACGATCTCGTCCTGCAGGCTGTTCAGCTTCGCGGTCTGCCGCGCGGCTAGCACCACGGCGGCGCCGCGCGCGGCCAGCACGCGGGCGAACTGCCTCCCCAGCCCCTGCGAAGCCCCGGTGATGAGGATGACTTCCTGGCTGACGTCGAAAATGTCGGACATGTAAACTCCCTGATGCTTTGCCCTACTGATACAGCGCAGGATCTGGATCGCAAACCGGCGGCGCGGCATGGCGATGGCTGCGGCGCGCCAAGCGTTTGCGGGTCTACTCAGGATGCGCCGGACCGGCTATAAGGCCGGCCTCGCCATCGCCAAACCTTCAGGAGTGACATCGTGGATCTGGGAATCAAGGGCCGCCGCGCACTGGTATGTGCATCCAGCAAGGGCCTCGGCCGCGCTTGCGCCATCGCGCTGGCGGCGGAGGGCGTGCACGTCACGCTGACGGCACGGGGCGCCGAGGCGCTGGCGGAGACTGCTGCTTATATCCGCCAGACCTATCCGGACGTCGAGGTCACCGAAGTGGTCGGCGACATCACCACGCCCGAGGGCCGCGAGCAGGCGCTCAAGGCCGCCGGCCAGATCGACATCCTCGTCAACAATGCCGGCGGCCCGCCGCCCGGCGATTTCCGCAACTGGACCCGCGACGACTGGCTGAAGGCGATCGACGCCAACATGCTGACGCCGATCGAACTGATCAAGGCGACGGTGGACGGCATGATGGCCCGGAAATTCGGCCGCATCGTCAACATCACCTCGGCCGCCGTGAAGGCGCCGATCGACGTGCTCGGCCTGTCAAACGGCGCGCGCTCGGGCCTCACCGGCTTCGTCGCCGGCCTGTCGCGCAAGACCGTGCGCGAGAACGTCACCATCAACGGGCTTCTGCCCGGCCCGTTCAAGACCGACCGCCTCAAGGGCGTCGCCGCCGGCCAGGTCAAGGCGACCGGCCTGACCGTCGATGAGATCCTTGCCAAGCGCGCCAATGAGAATCCGTCGGGCCGGTTCGGCGAGCCGGAAGAATTCGGCGTTGCCTGCGCCTTCCTGTGCGGCGACAAGGCCGGCTTCATCACCGGCCAGAACATCGTGCTCGACGGCGGCGCCTTCCCCGGCACGATGTAAAAACGGGATATCGAGACCGGCGACGAGGTCGCCGGTCTCCTCCCCTCACGTCACGGGCGTGGTGCGCTCGTCGGTCCAGTCGATGCCGAAGGCGTCCATGCCCTCGGCGAGAAAATCCCCGAGCAGCGGCTCGCCCAAGAGATAGCGCGCGGTGTGGCCGTTGCGGCCGTCGGCGGCTTCCTTGCGCAAATCGTCCCACTCCTCGATCGTGCCGTCGCCGCGCCCCAGCCGCATCAGCGCTACCAGATCGATCTGCTCGTCCACCGTGAGCGCGGCAACGAAGCCGTAAATCTCCTTCTGGACGGGGTCGCCGCCATTGTCCTCGAGCACGTCGATCATTCCATCGTCCGTGCCGTTCGAGCCGGAATCCGGATCGGACGCGATGTCCTTGACGTCGAATTGCCGGGCCTTCTCGATCAGAAACGCGACCTGATCGGATGAAATCGTGAGTTCGGGCATCGCAGACTCCTGTTGTCTCGGACCACCAACGCAAATCCTGGTCAGATGATCCATTGCGCGACTTCGGTGAAACCCGCATATTTTGCATGAAATCAACGCGGGATATCGCATGCAGTGGCAGGTCGGTCGGGTCAAGGTCACCCGGATCATGGAGCTGGAGAGCGTTGGCGGCACCCGCTTTATTCTACCACAGGTCGAATCGGACGACGTCACGAGACACCCCTGGATGATCCCGCATTTTGCCGATGTCGGGGGTGGGCTGAAGATGGCAGTGCATTCCCTCGTGCTGGAGGCGCCAGGCGCGCGCATCATCGTCGACACCGGGCTCGGCAACCACAAGCAGGGCCGCTCGGTCCCGGTCTGGAACGATCTCGACACGCCCTATCTCGACAACCTGACCGCGGCCGGCTTTGCGCCGGACACCATCGACATGGTTCTGTGCACGCATCTGCATGTCGATCATGTCGGCTGGAATACCCGGCTGGTCGACGGCCGCTGGGTGCCGACATTCCCCAATGCGAAATACATCTTCGGCGACGTCGAATACAAATATTGGAAGGCACACAGCGACAGCCCCCATCAGGCCGCCGTATTCGCCGACTCGGTTCAGCCGATCGTCGATGCCGGCCTCGCCGATCTGGTCGCGAGCGACCTGCAACTCTCCGACGAGATCACGCTGCTGCCGACGCCCGGCCACAGCCCCGGCCATTTCAGCGTGCTGATCCAGTCCGACGGGCAACAGGCCCTGCTGCTTGGCGACGTCGCTCATACGCCGCTACAGATGCAGCATCTCGATTGGTCGACGCGGTTCGACACCGATGCTGCACAGTCTGCTGCAACGCGGCACGACCTGTTCTCACGCTTTGCCGATACCGAGACGCTGGTGATCGGCGGCCATTTCAGCGCGGGACACATCCGACGCGACGGTGACGCGTTCAGGTTCACCGCGCTGCAGGACTAGCCCGCACGGGCAGCGGTTGAATTCGTCCACGCCCTGTTCCATGACAACAGGACAGAAAATCCAAGGGAGAGAACCATGAAGCTGGTGAGATACGGCGAGTTCGGCCACGAGAAGCCCGGGTTGATCGACAAGGAGGGAAAGCTCCGCGACCTCTCTGGGCAGATCAAGGATCTGGCGGACGACGCGTTCTCTCCCGCCAGCCTCGCCAGGCTCGCCGCGCTCGATCCGGCGTCGCTGCCGGCCGTCGAAGGCTCGCCGCGACTGGGATCGCCGGTGGGCGGCAAACCGAAATTTCTCGCCATCGGCCTGAACTATATCGACCACGCCAAGGAAGCCGGCATGCCGATCCCGTCGGAGCCGATCGTCTTCATGAAGGCGCTCAACAGCCTGTGCGGGCCGAACGACGACGTCGAAAAGCCGCGCGGCTCGACCAAGCTGGACTGGGAAGTCGAGCTCGCCATCATCATCGGCACCCGCGCCAAATACATCACCGAAGCCGACGCGCTGAAACATGTCGCCGGCTATGCGGTGTGCAACGACGTCTCCGAGCGCTTCTTCCAGATCGAGCGCGGCGGCCAGTGGACCAAGGGCAAGTCGCACGACACGTTCGGTCCGCTCGGCCCCTGGCTGGTGACACCGGACGAGGTCGGCGACGTGCACGCGCTCTCGATGTATCTCGACGTCAATGGCGAACGTTGCCAGACCGGCTCGACGACGACGATGATCTTCAACGTGCCGAAGATCGTGTCCTATCTGTCAGAGATCATGACGCTGGAGCCCGGCGACATCATCACCACGGGCACCCCGCCAGGCGTTGGCCTCGGCATGAAGCCGCCGAAATTCCTGAACGTCGGCGACGTCATGACGCTCGGCATCGAGAAGCTCGGCGACCAGAAGCAGAAGGTCGTGGCGGTTTAGTCGCGCCCCGCACTCTCCACGTCATTGCGAGGAGCGTAGCGACGCAGCAATCCAGAGCCACACACTCGGCAAGAACTGGATTGCTTCGTCGCCAAGTGGCTCCTCGCAATAACGGTTGAGAGGACATCGCGATTATTGCTCCCGATATTCATCACGAGGACAACCCATGAAACTCACTTTCTCCCCCAATTCGCCGTTCGCCCGGAAAGTCCGTATCGCGGCGATCGAACTCGGGATGATCGACAAGATCGAATTCGTGCCCGCGAGCGTCGCGCCGACGCAGCCGAACGAAAGCTATGCCCATGACGTCAGCCCGCTGCGAAAGCTGCCGGCGCTGATCCTCGACGACGGCCAGGTCATCATCGATTCTTACGTCATCGTCGAATATCTCGATGAGCTTGCCGGCGGAAAGCTCATCCCCGCCTCCGGCGCGAAGCGCTGGCAGGTAAAGACCGAGCACGCGATCCTGCAGGGCATGACGGACGCGATGCTGCTGTGTCGCTACGAGGTCGGCGTGCGGCCGAAGGAGCTGTTGTGGCAAGCCTGGGTTGACGACCAGTGGGACCGCGCCTGGCAGGGCCTGACGCGGTTCGAAAATCATCCGGATATTCTGACACGGCCGCTCGATATCGCGCAGATCGCGCTGGTCTGCGTGCTGGGCTACGCCGATTTCCGCTTTGCCGATTGCGGATGGCGCAAGGCCTTCCCGAAGCTCGACGCCTTCCACGAGAAAATGCTGCAGCGTCCCTCGGTCAGCCAGTCGTTGCCGCCGAAGGGCTAGTCGAACAGCGACGGTGTGTAGTTCACCGCCGCGCCCTCGATGGCCAGCATCTTCAGCTTGGTGACGACGCCGCCATTGGCCGAGAAGCCGCCGGGCTTGCCCCCGGCGGCGAGCACACGGTGGCACGGCACCACGATCGGACACGGGTTCTGGCCGAGCGCGGTGCCGACCTGGCGTGACAGCTCGACGCCCCCAAGCTGTTTGGCGATGTCGCCATAGGTGACCGTCGAACCCGGCGGAATTCTCCGGGCGATTGCATAAACGCTGCGATTGAATTCGGGGCAATCGGCTAGGTCGAGATCGATTGCTGACAAATCAGCCCGTTCCCCGTTCAGCAGCGTGACGATGCCCTCGATGGCGCGCTGGATCTCGACCGGCGGCGCGGTCTCGACGAGCTCTGTG
>NZ_CP041399.1:860000-867500 GCF_007018645.1 Tardiphaga sp. vice154 | reverse complement strand
GATTGAACGTCATCTCGTCTCGCGCAAAGGCAAAACGTGGTGGGCCTGGGAAGACTTGAACTTCCGACCTCACGCTTATCAAGCGCGCGCTCTAACCAACTGAGCTACAAGCCCTAACTACTAAAGGGCATATACTCGGAATTCCCAATCGACACCTTTCGGCATCAGCTGAGAACGTCACAAGCACGCCCCAGCGTGTGTTCGTCCGCGAAGAAAGAGAAACGAAGACGGCGGTGTCCCGCCTATGCAGCCTAACAACCGAGATTGTTGGCCACTGATGTTTCAAAAGAGGATCGATAGTGACAAGTCACTGAAGATCCATCCTTAGAAAGGAGGTGATCCAGCCGCAGGTTCCCCTACGGCTACCTTGTTACGACTTCACCCCAGTCGCTGACCCTACCGTGGTCAGCTGCCCCCTTGCGGTTAGCGCACTGCCTTCAGGTAGAACCAACTCCCATGGTGTGACGGGCGGTGTGTACAAGGCCCGGGAACGTATTCACCGTGGCATGCTGATCCACGATTACTAGCGATTCCAACTTCATGGGCTCGAGTTGCAGAGCCCAATCCGAACTGAGACGGCTTTTTGAGATTTGCGAGGGGTTGCCCCTTAGCGTCCCATTGTCACCGCCATTGTAGCACGTGTGTAGCCCAGCCCGTAAGGGCCATGAGGACTTGACGTCATCCCCACCTTCCTCGCGGCTTATCACCGGCAGTCTCCCTAGAGTGCTCAACTAAATGGTAGCAACTAAGGACGGGGGTTGCGCTCGTTGCGGGACTTAACCCAACATCTCACGACACGAGCTGACGACAGCCATGCAGCACCTGTGCTCTATGCCCCGAAGGGAAGGTTCCATCTCTGGTACCGATCATAGACATGTCAAGGGCTGGTAAGGTTCTGCGCGTTGCGTCGAATTAAACCACATGCTCCACCGCTTGTGCGGGCCCCCGTCAATTCCTTTGAGTTTTAATCTTGCGACCGTACTCCCCAGGCGGAATGCTTAAAGCGTTAGCTGCGCCACTAGTGAGTAAACCCACTAACGGCTGGCATTCATCGTTTACGGCGTGGACTACCAGGGTATCTAATCCTGTTTGCTCCCCACGCTTTCGTGCCTCAGCGTCAGTAATGGGCCAGTGAGCCGCCTTCGCCACTGGTGTTCTTGCGAATATCTACGAATTTCACCTCTACACTCGCAGTTCCACTCACCTCTCCCATACTCAAGACTTTCAGTATCAAAGGCAGTTCTGGAGTTGAGCTCCAGGATTTCACCTCTGACTTAAAAACCCGCCTACGCACCCTTTACGCCCAGTGATTCCGAGCAACGCTAGCCCCCTTCGTATTACCGCGGCTGCTGGCACGAAGTTAGCCGGGGCTTATTCTTACGGTACCGTCATTATCTTCCCGTACAAAAGAGCTTTACAACCCTAAGGCCTTCATCACTCACGCGGCATGGCTGGATCAGGCTTGCGCCCATTGTCCAATATTCCCCACTGCTGCCTCCCGTAGGAGTTTGGGCCGTGTCTCAGTCCCAATGTGGCTGATCATCCTCTCAGACCAGCTACTGATCGTCGCCTTGGTGCGCCTTTACCACACCAACTAGCTAATCAGACGCGGGCCAATCTCTCGGCGATAAATCTTTCCCCGTAAGGGCTTATCCGGTATTAGCACAAGTTTCCCTGTGTTGTTCCGAACCAAGAGGTATGTTCCCACGCGTTACTCACCCGTCTGCCACTGACATATTGCTATGCCCGTTCGACTTGCATGTGTTAAGCCTGCCGCCAGCGTTCGCTCTGAGCCAGGATCAAACTCTCAAGTTGGACTTGAACTTTGAACCGGCTGATCACATCGTATTGACGAGGTCCCACCATACTTGGTCAATCAAGCCGAAGCTCGATCAACCTGCCGTCCGCGCTTCACAGCGCAAACAACGATGGTGTAACCTTTGTATCAAAACGTGTACCGCCGAAGTCTTTCGTCCGGCCTCAATCCCAAAACACCAACTTGCGTCGAATGCTTCCTGATCAAGACCCGCAAGGACTCCGCCGTCCACGTTTCTCTTTCTTCATCTAAACTTGTCAAACAACCCGATGCGCGAAGCATCGCCCTCCCCGTAAGGGAGAAATTTCGAACTGATCTTCCACTTTGAAAGCCATCAGGCTGTGTTCCGAAGAACACCAGCGCCCCGAAGGGAGCGAACCTTTAGAACTTCCAGAGGAAGGAAGCAACCCTCTTTTTCAGAATAATTCGCGGCGCCCTTCCGAAGAACAACACCAGCAAATCTTCCTGGAAGAAGATTGTCAGCCACTGTTTCCAGCGAACCGACACCTCACCGCGACAGCAAATCAGCAACCGATTTTGAGCGGTTGTTGCTTCACTCTTCATGATGAGGAGCTTCTAAACACAAGCAAGTGGTCCGGGCCGTTGGGCCCCGCCGCCGCCGCGCTCAGTGGCCGGTTTATAGGCGCTGGCACTCTGATCTGTCAACGTCCGTCGTCAGAAAAACGTCATGCGGCGGTCAGCCTGTGGAACGATACGCAAAACACTTGTTTTACCGACGAATGGACAAGCGTCCTGGAGTACCTGCGAGGGGTCGTACAATCTCAGGCGGTACTATCGGCGCATTCGGCGATTTATGATTTTGTTTTTTTTCGCTTGAGGTCGCGTCGATCGCTCGATGGAGCTCCTCGCCGCGGGTCCGTTGGACCGCCTTAAACACCCACGATACTCGGAAGCCGGCACGGAGGCCGTCTGCCTGGCAGCTATTTGACCATCCGGAACGGTATTTGCGGATCCTGGCGATGCACACCGCTGCAAAACCGCGCAACGCCGCTTGCGAGCGGGCATTACCCCTGATTTCAGCCGGTGTGGCGCGGCTACACGAGCGATACTCCGTCGATCGGACTGATGTCCCCCACAGGGCGCAACAGGTCTGCCATGGTAAAACTGTCCGGCGCCTTCGAAGGCAGGATCGGCTTCCAGTTCTTGCCCCTCTGCCACAGGCAGGACCGATGCTCCCCATGGACAAGCCCGAGGAAGACTTCGGCCAGGAGCGTCCCCCCGACCGGGCCGAGCTTCCCGCCATTGCCGCGCTGCTCCGCCTCCTTGAGGAGGTAGTCCGAGAGCGGTGTGTTGGTATGCCGATGATGCTTGTTGGCAGCAGCGCCATCCGCGCCCTTCGTGATCTCTTGCAGCGTCAAGGCATCCTGGATCTTCATCTCCCTGGTGACATCCTGCCCCGAACGCAGACCGAAGCGCGCGCCGCGCTTGAGGTTGCGGAACGGAAGGCTCACTCTCCTGGCAACGGATGCAGCGGGTAACACGAACGGGTCGATCTTGCGTGAGGGGTTGAGCGGCACTCCGGCCGGATTCGTCAAAAGCACTTTGTGGTAGCGACGCCAGTCGATGATCCATTTGCCCGGCAACGTCGGAACGTGAAGACCATGCGGAGGATTGGGGAAGTCATCGACAATGCCATCGTGCAGGCCGGTGAACTGAAAAAACTGCTTAAGTTCTGCGACGCCGCCTTCCGCTCCGGCCGTGGAGATACGGTTGTGGCTATCTTTATCGCGCACCATGCCGTGGCCGAGGCGATAAATGGCGCCGGAAAATTCGGCCGGCATGTAGCGCGTCTTCTTGAAGCGGTAGAAGGTAGAAGCGTGGGCCCGGCTCAAAAATCTGCGCGACGATGTCCTGCTCGGTTATGCGCTCGACCAGATCGTGCAGGACCAGCCAATGATAGTTCCAGGTTAAAATCTGTCAGGCCCCTGGAAAACAAGCTATCCCGAGGCTTTCCGGTATCAATCCGCTGCTAGCAAACCATGTTGCGAAAGTTGAGTATCGCCAGATAAATCTGCGCGACGATGAGGTTTCAATCGTTGCGATTATCGCCGATCAACGAGAAGGCTTCAGCGCTGCGCGGAAGATCATTTCGGAAATATCGGTAAGACCGCCTGCTCCGCCCGGCAGCGTTTTGTCGATGTGGAATAACGGACAGGGCTTGTTGCCTGAGGTGGTCCCGGTTGTCTGAACAGAATCTCCGCGTCGATAAGCGGAGCTTCTGCCGGAGTTAGGCTGCCATGCGGATAGGCAGCGGGTTGAAGTAGGCCTGATCAGGAGTCCGGCCGTCAAGACTCGAATGCGGCTTTCGGCCGTTGTAAAAATCCAGATGCCGGCCGATCGATTGTCGCGCTTAGCTGACGCTGTCGTAGGTCCGCAGGTAGACCTCCTAGTATTTGATGCTTCGCCACAACCGCTCGACGAACACGTTGTCCCGCCAGGCGCCGTTGCCGTCCATGCTGATCGCGATGCTGTTGTCGGCAAGCACTCCGGTGA
Organism: Tardiphaga sp. vice154; assembly: GCF_007018645.1. Lineage (NCBI taxonomy): Bacteria > Pseudomonadati > Pseudomonadota > Alphaproteobacteria > Hyphomicrobiales > Nitrobacteraceae > Tardiphaga > Tardiphaga sp. vice154. The sequence continues at coordinate 863,170 of NZ_CP041399.1, read as the reverse complement.
AGGCCGGGCCGGTGAACTGCGAACCCTGGTCGGTATTGCAAATCTCCGGCTTGCCGTGGCGCGCCAAAGCGTCCTGCAGCGTCTCGACGCAGAACGCAGCCTCCATGACAGCACCCGGCGGGTCGCCCAGTCGAGCACCGCGGCGAGGTAGACGAAGCCGCGCGCCATCGAAATGTAGGTAATGTCCGTCACCCAGCCCCGGTCTGGCCGTGTGATCTCCATTCCGCGCAGCAGATATGGTTAGATCTTGTGGCCCGGCTCCGGCCGGGTGGTACGCGGACGCCGGTACAGCGCCTCGATCCCCATCCGTCGCATAAGCTTCTTTACCTGCCGGCGGCCGATCTTGCATCCCTCGGCAGCCAGCAGGCCGCGCAACATCCGCGAACCGGCGAAGGGAAACTCCAGATGCAGCCGATCCAGAAGCCGCATGATCGCAAGGTCGGCATCCGGCACCGGACGCGGCAGGTAATACATGCTGCGGCGGCTGATCTGCAAAACCTTCGCCTGTCTTGTGATCGACAGATCGTGCTCACGGTCGATCATCGTCTTGCGCTCAGCAATCCTGCCTTGGTGAGCGTGCCTTCTAAAAAATCATTTTCCAGTGTCAGCTCGCCGATCTTGGCATGCAGCGATCTGACATCGACGGCGGGTTCCGCCGGCGCCGTGCCTCCCGGCCCGAACACCCCGGAGGCGGCGTTCTCGAACTGCGCCCTCCAGGTCGTGATCTGATTGGGGTGAACGTCGAAATGCTCGGCAAGCTGGGTGATCGTGCGATCGCCCTTGATGGCCGCCAATCCCACCTTCGCCTTGAAGCCCGGTGTGTGATTCCGGCGCGGTCGCCTGCTCATGGTCTCTCCTGTGCGCGGCGATTATTGCCGCCTTCAGGCAGGAATTCCACTTATCGTCTGACGTGCCCCCACCAAATTAGGCCAGTTTGACCTGGAATTTTCCATTTATGATCCCCTGACGGGGACGAGGAGAGTTCCATGAAGGCATCGAAGTTTTCAGAAGCGCAGATCGTATTCGTTTTGAAGCAGGCGGAAGATGGCTCGGCAGTCGCGGAGGTCTGCCGCAAGGCCGGGATCAGCGAGGCTACTTTTTACAACTGGCGGAAGAAGTATGCAGGCCTGATGCCCTCGGAGATGAAGCGCTTGCGTCAGCTGGAGGAAGAGAATGGCAAGCTGAAGCGGATCGTAGCTGACCTGTCGCTGGACAAGGCCATGCTGCAGGATGTGCTCTCAAAAAAACTCTGAGGCCTGACCGCAAGCGCGAGCTTGTCGACAGGGTGTGCGGCGACTGGAAGGTCTCGATCAGGCGGGCCTGTTCGACGCTCCGGATCGATCGCGCACTTTACGGCTACAAGTCGAAGCGTGGCGACCAGGCCGCTCTCAAACACCGGATCAGGGAGATCTGCGAGACGCGGGTGAGATACGGCTATCGCCGGGTCCATGTCCTACTGCTGCGTGAGGGCTGGGACGTCAACGTCAAGCGTGTCTACCGTCTTTATAGGGAGTTGAGCCTGCAATTGCGCAACAAAACGCCGAAGCGTCGCGTGAAGGCCAAGCTGCGTGAGGATCGAACAGATGCTGTCCAGGTCAACGAGACCTGGGCAATGGACTTCGTGCACGACCAGCTCGCCACGGGCCGCAAGATCCGCGTGCTGACGATCGTCGATACCTTTAGCCGCTTCTCGCCAGCCGTCGATCCGCGTTTCAGTTATCGTGGCGAGGATGTCGTGGTCACCCTAGAGCGCATCTGCAAGACCGTTGGCTATCCGAAAACCATCCGTGTCGACCAGGGATCAGAGTTCATCTCTCGCGATCTCGATATCTGGGCTTATCAGAAGGGCGTCGTGCTGGACTTCTCGCGGCCAGGCAAGCCGACGGACAACAGCTTCATCGAATCCTTCAACGGCAAGTTCAGAAGCGAATGCCTGAACACGCACTGGTTACTGAGCCTTGACGACGCACGGCAGAAAATGGAGGATTGGCGTAGAGACTACAACGAAGTCCGGCCACATAGCGCGATCGGTAACAAGGCGCCGATATCGCTGTTGAATGGCTCATCGGCGCCCCCGCCGGCATGAGCCTAACCCCGGAAAATTCCAGCTCCGGCTGGCCTAGTTTTGGGGAGCACTTCATAACCCCGGAAAATTCCAGCTCCGGCTGGCCTAGTTTTGGGGAGCACTTCAATGATCAAAGAATTCTTCCCATCGCTGGATGAAGCTTGGGGCTCAGGTCAGGCCGGATTAGTTTAAGCCGGTGTCAACAGAACCGGGTGCAGCTCAATTATACGGGAGATCAGAACCCTTTAGCCCAACTCGTTATCGGAAGCGAGCAGCATTCTCAAATGGCTTCATGCTTGCGTTCGGATCGATGCTTTCGAAATGAATTTGTTCCGCACCGGGTGTTTTCTCAAGCGGCAAGGAGACGCCCGCAAGAGCGTTACGCTGACCGATAGCGAAACCATCGAACGCAAATCGCTTTCCTGCGAAATGGCATACCGTCATGATCGAGCACGATACGTCACCATGGATTTCGGAAATTCTCCTGACTTCCCTTTGTACAATGGCTGCCGAGTCAGGCCCAATTTTACGAAATTGCTCGCTCGCAATGAGTAAGTACGGTTCGATTCGACTATTCAGCAAAAGCCTGACTATCAGAATTATTAACAGTATTGCTCTGTTCGTCATCGCCGAAAGACGGAGGCGCTGGTTTGGAGTTGCAAACTCAAAAGCAAGACCAATACCTACCGCAAGTGCGGCTATTAGTTCAAATTGAGAGTTATCATCTATTCCGTCTCCAAGTTGTTGCAAAGCATGATCAAATATCCCAAAAATAACGAAGAGGACTGTGAATCGAGCCTGCTCTGTCCTCCGCCTATCCCACGCCCAAACTGCCCATATAATGAAAGCCGGGATGATCCATTGCAGTCGTCCGAAACCAGCTACCAAACGATGAGCGTGCATGATTCGGGGCATCGTTAATTGTTCGAAGAATGCGGGTCCGTAAAATGCCGAACATATAACGAGACCGCCAATTGCGGCCGCGCCGCCTGCTATACCGCCTCGGAGCGCAAGCCGCCAATCCGCATTCAGCAGCCAAAGAAAAGCGCAGCACGGCACCGCAAATAATGTGTGTTTGCAAAAACCCGCAGCAACCATAAGAATG
>NZ_CP041399.1:0-855000 GCF_007018645.1 Tardiphaga sp. vice154 | reverse complement strand
GACGGCTTTTTGAGATTTGCGAGGGGTTGCCCCTTAGCGTCCCATTGTCACCGCCATTGTAGCACGTGTGTAGCCCAGCCCGTAAGGGCCATGAGGACTTGACGTCATCCCCACCTTCCTCGCGGCTTATCACCGGCAGTCTCCCTAGAGTGCTCAACTAAATGGTAGCAACTAAGGACGGGGGTTGCGCTCGTTGCGGGACTTAACCCAACATCTCACGACACGAGCTGACGACAGCCATGCAGCACCTGTGCTCTATGCCCCGAAGGGAAGGTTCCATCTCTGGTACCGATCATAGACATGTCAAGGGCTGGTAAGGTTCTGCGCGTTGCGTCGAATTAAACCACATGCTCCACCGCTTGTGCGGGCCCCCGTCAATTCCTTTGAGTTTTAATCTTGCGACCGTACTCCCCAGGCGGAATGCTTAAAGCGTTAGCTGCGCCACTAGTGAGTAAACCCACTAACGGCTGGCATTCATCGTTTACGGCGTGGACTACCAGGGTATCTAATCCTGTTTGCTCCCCACGCTTTCGTGCCTCAGCGTCAGTAATGGGCCAGTGAGCCGCCTTCGCCACTGGTGTTCTTGCGAATATCTACGAATTTCACCTCTACACTCGCAGTTCCACTCACCTCTCCCATACTCAAGACTTTCAGTATCAAAGGCAGTTCTGGAGTTGAGCTCCAGGATTTCACCTCTGACTTAAAAACCCGCCTACGCACCCTTTACGCCCAGTGATTCCGAGCAACGCTAGCCCCCTTCGTATTACCGCGGCTGCTGGCACGAAGTTAGCCGGGGCTTATTCTTACGGTACCGTCATTATCTTCCCGTACAAAAGAGCTTTACAACCCTAAGGCCTTCATCACTCACGCGGCATGGCTGGATCAGGCTTGCGCCCATTGTCCAATATTCCCCACTGCTGCCTCCCGTAGGAGTTTGGGCCGTGTCTCAGTCCCAATGTGGCTGATCATCCTCTCAGACCAGCTACTGATCGTCGCCTTGGTGCGCCTTTACCACACCAACTAGCTAATCAGACGCGGGCCAATCTCTCGGCGATAAATCTTTCCCCGTAAGGGCTTATCCGGTATTAGCACAAGTTTCCCTGTGTTGTTCCGAACCAAGAGGTATGTTCCCACGCGTTACTCACCCGTCTGCCACTGACATATTGCTATGCCCGTTCGACTTGCATGTGTTAAGCCTGCCGCCAGCGTTCGCTCTGAGCCAGGATCAAACTCTCAAGTTGGACTTGAACTTTGAACCGGCTGATCACATCGTATTGACGAGGTCCCACCATACTTGGTCAATCAAGCCGAAGCTCGATCAACCTGCCGTCCGCGCTTCACAGCGCAAACAACGATGGTGTAACCTTTGTATCAAAACGTGTACCGCCGAAGTCTTTCGTCCGGCCTCAATCCCAAAACACCAACTTGCGTCGAATGCTTCCTGATCAAGACCCGCAAGGACTCCGCCGTCCACGTTTCTCTTTCTTCATCTAAACTTGTCAAACAACCCGATGCGCGAAGCATCGCCCTCCCCGTAAGGGAGAAATTTCGTCAGGCACTTCTACTTAAAGAAGACCGGCTCCCATCGGACGACAAATCAACCGACACCTATCGGCTGCTAAGTCACTCACCTTGATGAGGAGCACCAGAGGCACGAAAGCTTGCCTGGACCCGTGGGCCCCGGCGCCGCCGCGCTCAGTGGCCGGTTTATAGGCCCTCCTACTCGGATCTGTCAACGGCAATCGTCAGAAAAACGTCATCGCATTTCGGTACCCTGCCGGACGCCGAAAAGCTGAGGTTTTTCAGGGCATGCGCCGTATAAGAGCCACATTGCTCCGGCGTTCTGGCGGCAAGTCGGGCGAAAAAACTTCGCAGTCCCGCAAAGTTTTTGGGGATTGCAGCAAGGTTTCGAGCCGGACGCTCTCCTGACGGTCCACTTCGGCCGCTCGCCGGCGAGATCGGCGGGCAGCAGGCGGGATACAGCGTGAGATTTTGCAGCATTGACGTCCGGCGTGAGCGCCAGCATTTTGGCGCGACGTGTTTGGGCATCGATGCGAAGTTCTGGGGAAGTCTCTTCGCATGATGATGGAATTTGGGGGGACGCCGGTTTGAGCGCTGGGACGTCACGCGGCGGCAACTACAATCGCGAGACCGGGGTGATCGACCTCGGCCACGAGCCGCCGCTATCCGTCGATGGCTCGGAAGCCGCCGTCATCGACCGCCGCCGCGTCTCCGTCCAATGGTTCAGCGGCACGATCCTCACGGGTCTTTGCGGCGCAGCTCTGATCGGCGGCGCCGTTTTTGCGTCGCTGGACGGCGAAATGACATTCGCCAAATTGCCGGAGCGCGCCGAGGGCGCGCTGCGCGGCGCCTTTGGCGGCAATGACAAGATGGCCAGCCTGCACAAGAGCGACCGGCTGCCGCCGCCCAGCGAATCCAGCGCGGCGCGCCAGGTGCTGCGGGTCTCCACTGTCACGCGCGTCGGCAATCGCGACGTGATGCGGGTGCGGCCCTACATCCGGATATCCGGCAATCTGTCGATGGCGACCTCCGACCTCTCCGCCAAGATCCCGCCCTTCAATGCGCAGCGCATGCTGACCGATGTCGGCACCGCCGCAGTCGCCACCCCCGATGATGCGGCCGCCAACCCGGAGGCGGTGGAACCCGACGCCGAGGTTTCGTTCGTCACCCGCGATCTCGCGCAGGTGCTGCCAAAGGCCAAGCTCGGCGCCTCTGTGGCGATCGATGAAGTGTTGATGCGGGTGCGCGACGCGTCGAACTGGCGCGGCAATTCCGGCGTTCGCTATACCCTCGCCAGCGCCACCGGCGATATCGGCGCGCAGCCGGACATGAAGATGGCCTATGCCACCGAAGGCAGCACGGCCGACCCCTATGCCGGCTTCGAGACAAGGGTGATCCCGGAAAACGTCACACAGATGCCGAAGACCAAGGACCAGGTCACCGGCGGCAACCCGATCGGCGAACGCATCCATATCGTCAAGAAGGGCGATACGGTGCTGACGATTCTGCGCGACCAAGGCGCGACACCGGAAGACGCCAAGGCCATCGCCTATACGCTCGGCCCGCGCGGTCGTGACGGAGGCCTCCGCGAAGGCCAGAAACTGCGTATCCTGATGGCGCCCTCCGGCTACGGGCAGCGGCTGCAGCCCTACCGCGTCATCGTCGCCAATGAATCCACCATCGAGGCGGTGGCCGCCTTGTCGGACCTTGGCAAATATGTCGCTGTCGACGTATCCAGCATGAACACCGTGGCGGAGGCCCCCACCGCCGCCGATGACGACGATGACGATGACGGCACCGGGGTGCGGCTCTACCAGAGCGTCTACGAGACCGCGATGCGCAACAAGGTGCCGGCCACCGTCATCGAGGACATGATCCGGATCTACTCCTACGACGTCGATTTCCAGCGCAAGGTTCAGCCCGGCGACTCGTTCGACGTATTTTTTGCCGGAGAGGACGAAGGCGCCACCATTACCGAGAAGACCGAGGTGCTGTTTGCCTCGCTCACCGTCGGCGGCGAGACCAAGAAATACTACCGCTTCCAGACCCCCGACGATGCGATCGTCGATTACTATGACGAGACCGGCAAGAGCGCGAAGAAGTTCCTGGTGCGCAAGCCCGTCAACAACGCCATCATGCGCTCCGGCTTCGGCAGCCGCCGCCATCCCATCCTCGGCTATGTCAAAATGCACACCGGCGTCGACTGGGCGTCGCCCTATGGCACGCCGATCTTCGCCTCCGGCAACGGCGTGGTCGAGACCGCCGGCTGGGAAGGCGGCTACGGCAAATTCGTCAAGCTCAAGCACAATAACGGCTACGAGACCGCCTATGGCCATATGTCGGCCTTCGCCAAGGGTCTGGAGCCCGGCAAGCGGGTCCGCCAGGGCCAGGTGATCGGCTTCGTCGGCTCGACCGGCGCCTCGACCGGCGCGCATGTGCATTATGAAATCCTGGTCAACGGCCGCTTCGTCGATCCGATGCGGGTGAAACTGCCGCGCGGGCGCTCGCTCGAGGGCACGCTGATGGCCGGCTTCGAGAAAGAGCGCGACCGGCTCGATGCGCAGATGAACATGCGCGGCAATGGCGCCCGGGTCTCGGACGCCGCAGGAACGGTTCCTGCCGCACCGGTGCGGCAGACCAGCAACCGCTGATCGCCGACGCGCGCTTCAGATAAGCCCCGCCAGATAGAGCAGCACGCCGGCGCCGCAGCACGCGGCGAGCACGGTGAGCATGCCCATCCGGAAGCGGAAAATGGCAACTGCCGCGGCCAGCGATAGCAGCAGGGCGGCGGGATCGACGCTCGAAAACACCGGCATCTCGAATGACAGCCCGAACGACCGGACCGGCACCGCTTCGCGAAAAACCGTATGGATGGCGAACCAGATCGACAGGTTCAGAATCACGCCGACCACAGCGGCGGTGATCGCCGACAACGCGCCGGCCAGCACCTTGTTGCCGCGCATCGATTCGATGAAGGGCGCGCCGAGGAAAATCCATAGGAAGCATGGCGCGAACGTCACCCAGGTCGCCAGCAATCCGCCGAGGGTGCCAGCCAGCATCGGTGACAGCTGGCCGGGATCGCGGAACGCCGCCATGAAGCCCACGAATTGCAGCACCATGATCAGGGGTCCCGGCGTGGTCTCGGCCATGCCGAGTCCATCCAGCATCTCGCGCGGCTGCAGCCAGTGACAGTGCTCGACCGCCTGCTGCGCCACATAGGCCAGCACGGCATAGGCGCCGCCAAACGTCACCATCGCCATCTTGCTGAAGAACAATGCGATCTGGCTGAACACATTGGCCTCGCCATAGAGCACCAGCAGCGCGACCACCGGCGTGAGCCATAGCAACAGCCAGACCGCGCTGACCTTCAAGGCACGGGACAGGTTTGGCCGGACGTGGTCGGGCACTTCGTCGCTCATCAGGCTGTCGATCACCGCCCCCGATGGCACGACCCCATGGCCGACAACGGCGAATTCCGGACGTCCGGCGCGCGCGCCGACATAGCCGATCAGGCCGGCGCTGACGATGATCATTGGAAACGGCGCATCGAAGAAGAAAATGGCGACGAAGGCGATGGCTGCGAGGCCAATCATGACGCCATTGCGCAGCGCGCGCCGGCCGAGGCGCACCACGGCCTGGATGACGATCGCCAGCACCGCCGCCTTGAGGCCGAAAAAGATCGCCGCGACGATGCCGACGTGGCCAAACCCTGCATAGATATAGCTGAGGCCCATGATGGCGATGACGCCGGGCAGGATGAACAGCCCGCCAGCCATGACACCGCCGGCCGTACGATGCAGCAGCCAGCCGATATAGGTAGCGAGCTGCTGCGCCTCCGGGCCAGGCAGCAGCATGCAGTAGTTCAGCGCGTGCAGGAACCGGCTGTCGGAGATCCAGCGTTTCTCGTCGACCAGGATGCGATGCATCACGGCGATCTGCCCCGCCGGGCCGCCGAAGCTGAGCAGCGCGATCTTCATCCAGACCCGAAACGCTTCGCTGAAGCTGACGCCGTGGGTGGGTGGGACCGCATCGGAGGTCGAAGCGGCGGGCAGATCGGTCATGGAAACGTCCTTTGGCAGGGCGATATCTTTACCCCCAGGCGGCGACTGTCACGATAAATGGTACCGTAGGGCAACAGGGCACAAACCACCCGCCTCGGTAAATCGGTTGTTAGGTACTTTGGTGCAGGCTGGAAAGATTGCCGCAAAGCGGCGCCCTGCCCTTCCGGGAGCGATGCCTTGCCAATCCTTCTCCGCGCTCAGAGCCGCTTTGGCGTAGCGATTTTCGTGTTGGCCGCAGCCACGCTCGCCTACCAGATCCTGATCACCCGCTTCTTCAGCGTGATGCTGTATTATCACTTTGCCTTCGCGGCGATCTCGCTGGCCATGCTCGGGCTGACGCGCGGCGCGATGACGGTCTACGACCAGCCTGAGAAATATTCACCGGAGCGCGTCGGGGTGGAATTCGCCCGCCACGCCGCAAATTTCGCGATCAGCAGCGTCGGCGCCATGATTGCCTTCCTCTGCGTCCCGCTGGTGGTGCCGGCCGACGCCGTGGCGATCGCGCTGGCCGTCGTCGCCTTCGCCTTCGTCATGCCGTTCACCGAAAGCGGCGTCTGCATCACGCTGTTGCTGACCCGCCTGCCCTATGGCGGCGGCTGGCTCTATGCCTCCGATCTTTCCGGCGCCGCGCTGGGCTGCCTCGGCGTGATCTTCGTGCTGTTGCTGATCGATCCGGTCAGCGCGACGCTGTGGATCGGCGCCTTCGCCGCGGGCGCCGGCTGGATGGTCGCGCGCCCCGAAGGCGACGCCCGGGCGCGGCGCTTCAGCGGTGCCGTGGCGCTCGCGCTGGCCGGCGCGGCGGCGCTGCATACCGGGTTGGCTGCCTCCGGTCACAGCCATCTCGGCGTGTTCTGGGCCAAGGGCGAAGCGCAGACCGGGACGCTGTTCGAGCGCTGGAACACCTATTCCCGCGTCCGGGTCACCGGCGAGGGCGAGAGCACGCCGGCCGGTTGGGGCATGTCGCGCGCGCCGCAGGGCAAGATCGAGCAGAAGCGCCTCGACATCGACGCCGACGCCGCCACCGTCATTACGCGGTTCGACGGCGACCTCGCCAAGCTTTCCTACCTGCAGGACGACGTCATCAACGGCGCCTATCTGGTGCAGCCGCCGAAGGCCGTCGCCGTGGTCGGCGTCGGCGGCGGACGCGACGTGCTGTCCGCTTTGTATTTCGGCGCTAAAAGCATCCGCGGCATCGAGATCAATCCGGCGATCTTCGAGGTGCTGACCGACAAGTTCGCGGATTTTTCCGGCCATCTCGACCGCCAGCCCGGCGTGGCGCTGGTCAATGCCGAGGCCCGCAGCTACATCAACCACTCCCCGGAACGCTACGACCTCGTGCAGATCTCGCTGATCGACACCTGGGCCGCCACCGCGGCCGGCGGGCTGACGCTGACAGAAAACCGGCTCTACACCGTGGAGGCGTGGGGAGATTTCTATCGCGCGCTGAACCCCGGCGGCATGTTGTCGGTATCGCGCTGGTACGAGCCGAACGGCCACCGCGGCGAGTTCTACCGGCTGGTCGCGATCGCAGCGGAGGCGCTGCAGCGCAAGGGCGTGCCGGCTGCGGAACTGTCCAGACATGTGATCGCGCTGAACGTCGGCGGCATCGTCAACGTCATCAGCCGCCCCGACGCCTTCACCGCGGCTGAGTGGCAGAGCGCGCGCCAAAGGCTCACGGCGCAGGGCTTTACCATCCTGCTCGGGCCGGACGTCGCGTTCGACACCGTTACCACGACCATGCTGTCCGGAAAGGCCGACAGAGCGTTCTTCGACTCGCTGCCGGAAAACGTCGCGCCCTCGACCGACGATAATCCGTTCTTCTTCTACACCTCGCGGCTTGGCCTGGACACCTTCTCGTCCGGCAAATTCGCGCACGCCAGTTCGGCGGTCTCGACCACGCTGGCGCTGGTGCTGGCGGGATTGCTGGCCTGCGTGGCCTATATCGTGCTGCCCTACCTGCGCGCCGCCCGGACGATGCCGTTATCGACGCTGACGCCGCCGGTCGCGTATTTCAGCGCGATCGGCATGGGCTTCATGCTGATCGAGATCTCGCAGATGCAGCGGCTGATGGTGTTCCTCGGCCACCCTGTCTACGGGCTCGGCGTCGTACTATTCACCATCCTGCTGTTCGGCGGCATCGGCAGCGTCACCGTCGGCGCCAATCCACCGCGGCCGGGCGCCGTGATCGCGCGCGTGGTCGCTCTGCTGGCCGCGTTGGTCGCCGCCGGCCTGTTGACGCCCTGGGTCAGCGACTTCGCCAAGTCCGCGACCACCGAGATCCGCATCGTCGTGTCCATCTTTCTGCTGGCGCCCCCGGCGTTCTGCATGGGCATGATGTTCCCGCTTGGCCTCAGCATCTGGCGACGCCACGCGGATCTCCTGCCGTTCTTCTGGAGCGCCAACGGCATCACCTCGATGCTCGCCTCCGCGCTAGGCATGGCGCTGTCGATCGAGTTCGGCATTGCCAAGACTTATGCTTTGGGCACGTGCTTCTACGCGGTGTGCGCGGTGATGATCCTGGTGAGTTGGAAGTCGAATCGACTGATCACGTCGGTGCCGGAAAAGCCGGAAGAAGCGGCAGCGGTGGTTGCTCCGACAACGCCTTGACGACGCTTAATCGCCGGAAAGCCGCTCGGCCTCGACGATGTAAATGCCAGGAGTTCCCTCAATTGCCCCATCTATCAAAGCATCGGCGATCGCCGTCGCGGGGCTGATGCGGTAGCGTCGCGGCAGCAGCGGCCCGAGCATGCCAAGCACGACAGACGCGATGCGCTCAGCGGCGCGAAATTCATTGCGCTCGCCGCCGATCAGGCCTGGCCGAACGATCGTCAATGACGGGAATGCCAGCGCCTGCAAGTCGCGCTCCACCTCGCCCTTGGTGCGTGGATAGAGCAAGCGCGACGATGCATCCGCCCCCATGGAGGAATTCAGCGCGAAGCGGGTCGCCCCGTGCTCGCGCACCAGCCGCGCGACGGCGAGCGGGAAATCGTGATCGACCTGGCGAAAGGCCGCATCCGACCCGGCCTTGGCGCGCGTCGTGCCCAACGTGCAGATCGCGCCATCCACCGTCCACCATGCGGCGTCGACGGGGAGTTGCGCAAAGTCGACGATGGGGTTCTCCAGCTTCGTATGGGCCGCGAGCGGATGTCGCGTCGGCGCAATCACGGCCTCGATCCGGTCGTCAGCCAGCAGTCTCGTCAGCACGGTGGCGCCGACAAGACCGGTCGCTCCTACCAACAGAATTCGCATGAACGTATCGTCCTCGTCTGCGCTGCGCCGTCGCCGCCGGAAATTGTGGATCATGCGCTACGGGGCCGCAACGGCAAGCGTGCGGCCCCGTGTTTCACTCAGTTCAGCATCCGCTTTGCCGGCCGCTCGAACGGCTCGGTGTCGGCGGTATGAGGCGGCTGGCCGTTGAAGGTCAGCGCGCCGCCTTCGGTCGAGATGTCCACGTCGTCGCCGTCCTTGACGTCGCCGGCCAAAATCATCTCGGCCAAGGGATCCTGTACGTGGCGCTGGATCACCCGCTTCAAGGGACGTGCGCCGTAGGCGGGGTCCCAGCCCTTTTCAGCCAGCCAGTCGCGGGCCGCGGGATCGAGCGCGAGCTCGATCTTGCGGTCCTTGAGCAGGCTCTGCAGCCGCGCGAACTGGATCTCGACGATGCGGCCCATCTCGCTCTTCTGCAGCCGGTGGAACAGGATGATCTCGTCGACACGGTTTAGGAATTCGGGCCGGAAATGCCCGCGCACCTGCCCCATGACAAGATCGCGCACTTCGGACGTGTCCTCGCCTTCCGGCTGATTGACCAGGAATTCGGAGCCGAGGTTCGAGGTCATGATGATCAGCGTGTTGCGGAAGTCGACGGTGCGGCCCTGGCCGTCGGTCAGGCGGCCGTCGTCGAGTACCTGCAGCAGCACGTTAAAGACGTCGGGATGCGCTTTCTCTATCTCGTCGAACAGCACGACCTGATAGGGCCTGCGCCGCACGGCTTCGGTGAGTGCGCCGCCCTCGTCATAGCCGACATAGCCCGGAGGCGCGCCGATCAGGCGGGAGACCGAGTGCTTCTCCATATATTCGGACATGTCGAGCCGCACCATCGCGGTATCGTCGTCGAACAGATACGACGCCAGCGCCTTTGTCAGTTCGGTCTTGCCGACGCCGGTCGGCCCCAAGAACATGAACGAACCCATCGGCCGGTTCGGGTCCTGCAGCCCGGCGCGCGAACGGCGCACCGCGGTCGCGACCGCATGCACGGCCTCGGCCTGGCCGACGACGCGTTCGGCCAGCGACTCCTCCATCCGCAGCAGCTTGTCTTTCTCGCCTTCCAGCATCTTGTTGACTGGCACGCCTGTCCAGCGAGAGACCACCTCGGCGATGTGGTTGGCGGTGACCGCCTCTTCCATCATCTCGCCGTGGTTTTCCTGCGCCTCGGTATCCGCCAGCTTCTTTTCCAGCTCCGGAATCCGGCCATAGGCCAGCTCACCGGCGCGCTGATATTCGCCGCGGCGCTGGGCATCGGCGAGTTCCAGCCGCAGCGCTTCCAGCTCGCTCTTCAGCTTCTGGGCGTTGGACAGCTTGTTCTTCTCGGCCGACCAGCGCTGCGTCAGCGCGGCCGACTTCTCCTCGAGTTCGGCCAGTTCCTTCGACAGCGTCTCCAGCCGGCTCTTCGAGCCCTGGTCGGTCTCCTTGCGCAAAGCCTCCTGCTCGATCTTGAGCCGGATGATCTCGCGGTCCATCGAATCCAGCTCTTCGGGCTTGGAATCGACCTGCATCTTCAGCCGCGCCGAGGCCTCGTCCATCAGGTCGATGGCCTTATCGGGCAGGAAGCGGTCGGTGATGTAGCGGTTGGATAGCGTGACGGCCGCGACCAGCGCGGAATCCGTGATGCGGACGCCGTGGTGCTGCTCGTACTTGTCCTTCAACCCACGCAGGATCGACACGGTGTCTTCCACCGTCGGCTCGGCGACGAAGATCGGCTGGAACCGGCGCGCCAATGCGGCGTCCTTTTCCACATGCTTGCGATATTCGTCGAGCGTGGTGGCGCCGATGCAATGCAGCTCGCCGCGCGCCAGCGCCGGTTTCAAGAGGTTGGACGCGTCCATCGCGCCCTCGCCCTTGCCGGCGCCGATCAGCTGATGCATCTCGTCGATGAACAGGATGATGCCGCCTTCGGCGGAGGTCACTTCCTGCAGCACGGCCTTCAGCCGCTCCTCGAATTCGCCGCGATACTTTGCGCCGGCAATGAGGGCGCCGAGATCGAGCGACAGCAGCTTCTTGTCCTTGATGCTGTCCGGCACGTCGCCGTTCAGGATGCGCAGCGCCAGACCCTCGACGATCGCGGTCTTGCCGACGCCGGGCTCGCCGATCAGCACGGGATTGTTCTTGGTGCGGCGGGACAGGACCTGGATGGTGCGGCGGATCTCCTCGTCGCGGCCGATCACCGGGTCGAGCTTGCCGTCGCGCGCCGCCTGGGTCAGGTCGCGGGCATATTTCTTCAGCGCATCATAGGCGTTTTCGGCCGTCGCGGAGTCCGCGGTGCGGCCCTTGCGAAGCGCATTGATCGATGCGTTGAGGTTCTGCGGCGTGACGCCGCCTTTGGCGAGCAGGCTGCCGGCCTCGGACTCCTTGTCGAGCGCGAGCGCGAGCAGCAGCCGCTCCACCGTGACAAAGCTGTCGCCGGCCTTCTCGGCTGCCTGTTCGGAGGCTTCCAGCGCGCGTGCCGTCGCCGGTGCCAGATAGACCTGACCGGCCCCTGCCCCTGACACTTTCGGCATCTTGCCGAGTTCGGCCTCGGTCGCCTGCAGAATCGAGCGCGAATTGCCGCCGGCGCGGTCGATCAGACCGCCGGCCAGCCCCTCGCTGTCGTCGAGCAGGACTTTCAGGATGTGCAGCGGCGAGAATTGCTGGTGGCCCTCGCGCACGGCCAGGGATTGTGCCGACTGGATGAAGCCGCGCACGCGTTCGGTGTATTTTTCGATGTTCATGGTTCGATGTCCCTCGGCCTGCCATTTTCGCCCCGAAGGCACGAAAGAGGCATCTTCACTGGGTTTCCGCGGCTCCGCATTGACAGTCGTCAACCGGACACGGTCGTCGCCGGTCTAAAACCCGGTTTGATGCAAATATGGGCAGCTTTGGCTGGAGCGGAAGAGAGCGGCAGAAAATTTTGGCCAATCTGGTGCGCCCGGCGAAATTCGCTTAAATCAGGCGATGCCTGAAAATCATCCCGCCTCCGTCGCCAACCTGTATCGCTACCCCGTCAAGGGCCTGACGCCCGAACAGCTTTCCGAAGTGACGCTGTCGGTCGGCCAGCCCCTGCCAGGCGACCGGCGCTATGCGATCGAGAACGGGCCGAGCGGGTTCGACCCGGCGGCGCCGCAATATTTTCCCAAGACGAAGTTTCTGATGCTGATGCGCAACGAGCGGCTGGCCGGCTTGCGCACCCATTATGACGACGCCAGCCATGTGCTGACGATCCGCGAGAATGGCGAGGAGACGGCGCGCGGCCATCTCGACAGCGCCGAAGGGCGCACGGCCATCGAGCAGTTCTTCGCTGCGAACTTTGCCGACGATCTGCGTGGGCCGCCGAAAATCCTGTTCGCCGACGGGCACAGCTTTTCCGACGTCGCCAGGAAGGTGGTGTCGATCATCAACCTCGCCAGCGTGGCCGCGCTGGAAGGCGAGATCGGGCAGTCCGTGCACCCGCTGCGGTTTCGCGGCAATCTCCATGTCGCGGGTTGGCCGGCATGGCATGAATTCGAGCTGATGGACCAGGTGCTGTCGATCGGCGGGGCCCGGCTGAAGATCGTCAAGCGCATCGTGCGCTGTGCCGCCACCAACGTCGATCCCGACACCGCGGCGCGCGATCTCACGATCCCCGCGACGTTGCAGAAGACCTATGGCCACGCCGATCTCGGCGTCTATGCCGAGGTGATCGGCGGCGGCGTGGTCGCCGCTGGCGATACAATTGAAGTGGAAGCGCCGACCTTCCTGTAGCCCGGATGACAATCCGGGGCCGGCCGATCCACAACGCCGGCCCCGGATTGCGTCACCGCGCCGAGACGCGGCGCGGCGACTTCATCCGGGCTACACGAGCCTCAGCTCGTCGGCATCACATAGGCGTAGATGCGGCCGCGCGAGTACACCGACTCCGCGACGCGGTTGCCATGGTTGCCCGACACGATGATGGGATTGCCTGACGCATCGATGCCGCTGACGACACCGACATGGCCGCCGCGACGGCCGCGCGACATCACGGCGATGGCGCCGACCTGCGGGCCCGAGATGCGCTGGCCGTAGCTCGAGAAAGAGCGCGCCATATCCGAGCCGGTCCCCTGATGGCCGGAGCGCTGCAGCACCATGTTCATGAAGCGCGCGCACCACAACCGGCCGCGACCGGTCGGATTGCCGCCGATGTATCGCCGGGCTTCCGCAACGACGTTGGACGAACCGAAGCTGCTGTTGTTCGAAAAGGATTCGGCGGCACTGTCCGCGCTCTGCAGCGTCGCCTCGCGACGCGAGATGCGCATGTGACGGCGGCCGTGATGACGATGGCCGGCTGCGTGATGCTTGTAAGAATGTGAATGGGCGTGATGCCCGCGGTGCTTGGGTTTTGCTGAAGCTGGAGTAGCGATCGCGAAGATGAGGACCGAGCACATCGCCAACGCAGAAATGCGAAGCGCACGGTAGAAAGCATTGAACTGAACCATACCTATTCCTTGTTACGCCCCCGAACTCATCGACCCCTTTGAGGCCGACAACGGAATGGCTAGAACAGATTTTGGTGTGGCCAGAGCAAGGCACGAAGCGAGGTCATTTCGTGACGTCGCGATCACATTGATGCCTCAGGCGTGAAAGCTATGCAGCAAAGCGATCAAAATGCCGGAAGCCATGCAGCGGGAACCCGCAAAAGGTATCATCCGCAGGTTTTTCGTTAACGAATCTTGCCCGCGCGGCTGAGCAGGAAGACGCCCTGTTCGCCGAACATGTTCCAGAACCACCACGGCGCGTTCAGCCGCAACGGCCGGCCGTTGAGATCGAGCGCCACGGCGCGCTCCATCTTGACGTTGGTCTCGTCGCATAGCTGGACGAAGTCCTTGATGGTGCAGAAGTGGATATTCGGCGTGTCATACCACGTCGCCGGCAGGTTCTCGGTGCGCGGCATGTGGCCGCCGACCAGCAACTGCAACCGCATCTTCCAGAAACCGAAATTCGGAAACGAGACGATCGCGCGGCGGCCGATACGCAGCAGATTTTCCAGCACCACGCGCGGCTGTCGTGTGGCCTGCAGGGTTTGCGACAGGATCACATAGTCGAAGGAATCGTCGGGATAGTTGTCGAGGTCGGTGTCGGCGTCGCCCTGCACCACCGCGAGGCCCTTGCGGACGCAGTGATTGACGCCCTCGCGCGACAATTCGATGCCGCGGCCATCGATGCCGCGCGTCTCCAGCAGTTGCAGCAGATCGCCGTCACCGCAGCCAACGTCGAGCACTTTCGAGCCGCTCGGTATCATGCCGGCAACCAGCAGGTGATCGCCGCGGTAGATTACTTCGTTGCTCGTCGTCGGCGTCAGCAGCGGCAGGCCCTCTTGCAGAACGGACATGCTACTTCTCCACCAGGCCACGCACCGAGGCCGCGGAATCCAGGAAGGCACGGGCGATCTCGAGGAATTCCGGCACGTCGAGCAGGAAGGCGTCGTGCCCCCTGTCGGTTTCGATTTCCGCGAACGAGACCCGGACGCCGCCGGCGTTCAGCGCATGCACGACGTTGCGCGATTCCGAGGTCGGAAACAGCCAGTCGGATGTGAAGGACATCAGGCAGAACCGCGTCTTGGTATCGCGAAACGCTTCCGCGAGCACGCCGTCATGATCGGCGGCGATGTCGAAGTAGTCCATCGCTCGGGTGAGATATAGATAGGAGTTGGCGTCGAAGCGCTCGACGAACGACGAGCCCTGGTAACGCAGATAGCTCTCGACCTGGAAATCGGCATCGAACGAGAAGGTCGGCAGATCCCTGTCCTGCATGCGGCGGCCGAACTTGCGATGCAACGCGGCGTCGGAGAGATAAGTGATGTGCGCGGCCATCCGTGCGACGCCGAGGCCGCGATGCGGATGCACGCCCTCCTCGAAATAGCGGCCGCCGCGCCAGTCGGGATCGGCCATCACCGCCTGGCGGCCGAGTTCGTGAAACGCGATGTTCTGCGCCGAATGCCGCGTGCTGCAGGCGACCGCCAGCGCGGAGAACACGCGGTCAGGATAGGCCGCGGTCCATTGCAGCGTCTGCATGCCGCCCATCGAGCCGCCGACCACGCTGAACAATTGATCGATACCGAGCCGATCGATCAGCATCGCCTGCGCGCGCACCATGTCGGGGATGGTGATGACCGGGAAATCCAGCCCCCACACCTTGCCGGTGGCGGGGTTGGTCGAGGCGGGGCCGGTCGACCCCATGCAGCCACCGAGCACGTTGGAGCAGATGATGAAGTAGCGGTCGGTATCGAGCGCCTTGCCGGGGCCGACCAGGGTCTGCCACCAGCCGGGCTTGCCGGTCACCGGATGGGTATTGAAGACGTGCTGATCGCCGGTCAAAGCATGGCAGACCAGAATGGCGTTGGACTTGTCGGCATTCAGCGTGCCGTAGGCCTGGTAGGCGATCTGGAACGGGGCGAGATCGATGCCGCAATCCAGCCGCAGCGGCTGGTCGGCGCCGAACAGCGCGACCTGCGAGGTCGGATGGTCCGCCTCCTGCCCGCGTTCGTCGGCCTTGACCGGGCCTTTTACCGATTGGATCGTGACCATCTTGATACCGGCCTCCTCGGGAGGTTCTCAGCACGGACAAGCCATAAAAAAACCCGGCCTGAACATAGGTTCGGCCGGGATCAAACTGTCCCCGGCCTGTTTAGCGAATTATTTAACGTGGCTGCAAGCCGGCCGGCTCAAATGACCACGAAGTCGTGAGATATTAGTCCCACGGTGCCCCTCCGTCAAGATGCGGAGAACGATACCTCCCAGCGTCCGGCGCTCTTGCGCGTTCTCCGGGCTTGGAGGAGAACACCTGCCTCTCCCCCGTCATTGCGAGGAGCGAAGCGACGCGGCAATCCAGAGCCACGAACTCGGCAAGGACTGGATTGCTTCGTCGCTTCGCTCCTCGCAATGACGGCGGATAGGCCTCAGTCAAACCGCCAAGGTCTCGCCATGTCCACCAAGCCACCTGCCCCGCCGTCGCTGGAAGTGCTCCGCCAGGAGATCGACAGCATCGACGCGCAGGTCCATTCGCTCTTGATGCAGCGCGGCGACATCATCGACCGGCTGATCTCGGTGAAGCAGACCCAGGAGGTGGGCTCCGCGTTCCGCCCGGCGCGCGAGGCCGACATGATGCGCAGGCTGGTACAGCGCCACCGCGGCATCCTGCCGATCGACACCGTCGAGAGCATCTGGCGGGTCATCATTTCCACTTTCACGTATGTGCAGGCGCCGTTCTCGGTGCATGCCGACCTGTCGCTCGGCGAGCCGGCGATGCGGGATTCCGCGCGCTTCCACTTCGGCTTTACGGTGCCCTATGTGGCGCATTTCAGCGCCCAGGCCGCCGTCGAGGCCGTCGCCAAGTCCAAAGGCGACCTGGCGCTGGTGTCGGCGACGTCGAGCCGGACGCCGTGGTGGCTTGAGTTGGAGCCGCAGGGCATGCCGAAAATCATCGCCCGGCTGCCGTTCATCGAGCGCGCCGACCATCCCGCCGCGCTGCCGGTGTTCGTGGTGTCGCGCGTTGCCGACAGCGCGATGGTGACAGAGGTCGAGATGTGGAGCGTGCGGGTGTCCGGCTGGAACGCCGAGACCGCGCGCGCGCTGTCGCCGCTGGCCGAGATCGTGGCAGTGCCCGATACCGCGTTCGACGGCGCGGCACTGCTGATCTCGATCACGTCCGCCACCAGCCTGGAGCATATCAAGGCCGCGTTGATCGCGGCCGGCGCCTCGGTGCGCTCCTCTGCCCTCGTCGGCAGCCACGCAACCCGCTATACCGTGCCCGGCTAGGGCCTCGTGATCCCCAAGCAAATTGATCGTCTGGAGTTGAAGATGTCCCGTCCCGTGCCGAAAGCCGGCATTCTCGATATTGCGCCCTACACCCCCGGCAAGAGCCCGGTGGTCGAAGCCGGCCGCAAGACCTACAAGCTGTCCTCCAACGAGACCCCGTTCGGCCCCTCGCCGCGCGCCAAGGAGGCTGTGGCCGCGACCGCCGCGCATCTCGAGGATTATCCGGAAGGCACGTCGAAGGTACTGCGCGAAGCGATCGGCCGCCGTTACAGCCTCGATCCCGCGCGCATCATCTGCGGCGCCGGTTCCGACGAGTTGCTGAACCTGATCGCCCACACCTATCTCGGCCCCGGCGACGAGGCGATCCACACCACGCATGGCTTTCTGGTCTACCCGATCGCCACCTCGGCGAACGGCGCCACCAATGTGATCGCGGCGGAAACCGACTTCACCTGCAACGTCGACGCAATCCTGGCCGCGGTGAGCCCGCGCACCAAGCTGGTGTGGCTGGCCAATCCGAACAACCCGACCGGCACTTTTCTGCCCTATGACGAGGTCAAGCGGCTGCATGCCGGCCTGCCCTCGCATGTCATTCTGGTGCTGGACGCGGCCTATGCCGACTACGTCTGCCGTCCCGACTACGACAGCGGCTTGGAGCTGGCGAGCACGACCGAGAACACCGTGGTGTCCTACACCTTCTCCAAGGTGCACGGCCTCGCAGCCTTGCGGATTGGCTGGATGTATGGCCCGGCCCACATCATCGACGCGATGAACCGCATCCGCGGGCCGTTCAACGTCTCGGCGCCGGCGATGCTCGGCGCGGTGGCGGCGATCGAGGACACCGCACATGTCGAGATGTCTCAGGCCTTCACCGTGAAGTGGCGCAACTGGCTGACCGAGGAAGTCAGCAAACTCGGAATCAAGGTGACGCCCAGCGTGGCGAACTTCATCCTGATGCATTTCCCGGATACGCCGGGCAAGACCGCGCTGGAAGCCGACGCCTACCTGACCCATCGCGGCCTGGTGCTGCGCTCGGTCGCCAGCTACGGCCTGCCCAACGCGCTGCGCATGACGATCGGCACCGAGGAAGCCAACCGCTTCTTCATCGAAACGCTCCGCGCCTTCATGACGGCCAATACGCCGGAGACGAAGTGACTGCTCAGCCGCCTTTCAGGCGCATCGCGCTGATCGGGCTTGGACTGATCGGCTCGTCGCTGGCGCGCGGCATCCAGCAGCTTGGTCTGGCCGGCGAGTTGGTGGCGACCGATGCGTCCGCTTCGGTGCGGGCGCGTGCGGTCGAGATCAAGCTCGCCGACCGCATCGCGGACGACAATGCCAGCGCGATCAAGGACGCCGATCTGGTGATCGCCTGCGTGCCGGTCGGCGTGTCCGGCGCGGTCGCGGAGAGCATCGGGCCGCATCTGATGAAGGGGGCAATCGTCTCCGACGTCGGTTCGGTGAAGTCATCGGTGCTGAAGGCAATGGCCGCGCATTTGCCGGATCACGTGCACTTCATCCCCGGCCATCCCGTCGCCGGCACCGAGAATTCCGGGCCGGATTCCGGCTTCGCCGAATTGTTCAGCAACCGCTGGTGCATTCTCACGCCGCCGGACGGCGCCGACGCCGCGGCGGTCGAAAAGCTGGAGCAGTTCTGGAGCGCACTCGGCGCCAATGTCGAGATCATGGACGCCGAGCGCCATGACCTCGTGCTGGCCGTCACCAGCCACCTGCCCCATCTGATCGCCTATACGATCGTCGGCACAGCCGACGAGCTCGAGGACGTCACCCGCTCGGAAGTGTTGAAATTCTCCGCCGGCGGCTTCCGCGATTTCACCCGCATCGCGGCGTCCGATCCGACGATGTGGCGCGACGTGTTTCTCGCCAACAAGGACGGCGTACTGGAAATGCTCGGCGCGTTTCAGGAGGACCTGTCGAAGCTGACCCGCGCGATCCGCCGCGGCGACGGCGAGGCCTTGTTCGAGCACTTCACGCGCACCCGCGCGATCCGCCGCGGCATCGTCAGCATCGGCCAGGACGAAGCGGCGGCGGATTTCGGACGCAAGCATACGGCGCTGAAGAAGGCGGAGTAGTAGCGCTCTCTTCCTTCCTTCTCCCCTTGTGGGAGAAGGTGGCGCGGACGAAGTCCGCGTCGGATGAGGGCGAGTGGCGAGGCTCGGAGTTTGCGGCACCCCCTCACCCGTCTCGACCGCTACGCGGTCGATCCACCCTCTCCCACAAGGGGAGAGGGAAAAGAACCCCTGCTTTGCGACCTATTAAAACAACGGCGGGATCTGCGCGATCTTCAGCGACGCCAGCATCACCGCGCCATCGACGAATTTCAGCGGGAAGCTGCGCGCCTTCTTGCCTTCCAGCATGGTCTCGGTGCCGAGCGAATTGATGCCCGCGGCGACGCCGGTATTGGCGTTCTGGCGCACCATCCGTCCCAGGCCCGGGATCGCGCGGTCGAGCGCGCCGAGCACATTGTTAACGTCGGCGCTCTTCACGCCCGGCGCGAAGCGATCCAGTGCCGCCTGCGGCACGCCCATTTCCAGCAGCTTGTCGATGCCGAGCGCCGGGATCAGCTTCTCCAGCCCGGCCACCGTCATCTGCAATTCGCCGTCGAGATTGCCCGCCGCCGTGAGGCCCAGCGAGCCGGTCGCCAGCGACACCATTTCGCCCTGCTGGACCCGCGACTGCACGATCTCGACGCGGCCGCCGGCGGCCTGCAATTCGCGGAAACGCTGCGGCCAGGGTTTTGGCGAGACGTCGGTCAGCCCGCTGAGCCGGGTGCGGATATCGGCGTCGAACGGCGTTTCCAGCAGCGGATGGACGTCGAGGATGCTGCCGCCGGTGAGTTGCAGCGCGGATTCGAGAATCGGCTTGTCCGGCGTCGAACCTTCGGCGGCGCGGCCGTGCAATTCGATGTGCTGGACGCGCACGGTAGCGGACTGAACGGAGCCCGCGATGCGATCGACCGAGGCGTTGTCGAATTCGAGGTCCGCGCTCTCAGGCGTGCCCGGCAGGCCGACGACGCTGCTGCGGCCCAGCGTCCAGTTCACCGCCATCGCCGGCTGGCCGTTCTGGGACAGGATCGCCGGCGCCTTGAACTCGGCGATCAGCAGCTTCGGGCTGTAGATCTGCGCGACCACCAGGATCTCGCCGAGCTTGGCGGTGATCGGGGCCTGCGTCGCCGCCTGTCCTGCAGTCTGCGACAACAACGCGACGCTAACGCCGCTGCAGCGGACTTCGAGCCGGAACGGGAAGCCCGCCACCGAGCGGTCGGCGCAATCATAGATCCGCCCGGCCGCGGCCTCGCGGGCGCGCCAGGCGTCGACGTTCTCGTCCACCTTGGAGGCCGCAAAGAACCAGAAGCCGGTCCATGCCGCCGCCAGAACGACGACGAGGACGGGCAGGATGAACACGGGCCACAATCGGCGCTGGCGCGGCAGGACTTGATCGGAGGGATAATCGGACATGGCGGGACGTAGAGCCTATGATTTTGTCAAATCGACGATGACGGTAGGTTGATGCAGCGCGCAGCCCGGGGTTGCGCCCAGCCGCGTCGCAGCAAACGGCGGTTTCTGCTAGGTCCGTAGCATGAAAGCGATCATTACCGGCGAATCGGAATCCGACGGCGAGCTCTGGGTGTTCGGCTATGGCTCGCTGATGTGGCGGCCGGGCTTCGACTTCGTCGAGCAGGCCCCCGCGCGGCTGATCGGCGAGCACCGCGCGCTGTGCGTCTATTCCTGGGACCACCGCGGCACGCCGGAAAAGCCGGGCCTCGTGCTCGGCCTCGACCGCGGCGGCGCCTGCCGCGGCATCGCGTTCAAGGTCGAAGCTGCCAAGCGGGCGGCGACCATCGCGTATCTGCGCGAACGCGAGCAGACCACCGGCGTCTATCATGAGGTGATGCGATCCGTTTGGCTCGAGAACGACGCGCGCCAGCGGGTCAGCGCGCTGGCCTATGTGGTCGATCGCGGCCATGTGCAATATGCCGGACGGCTGAGCCTGCAGGAGCAACTGCATTTCGTGAAACAGGGCCACGGCCGCTCCGGCGCCAACCGCGATTACGTGCTCTCGACGGTGAAGGCGATCGAGGCGGAAGGTTTCAGGGACCAGAAGCTGCACCAGTTGGCCGCGATGCTGCAAAGCTAGCTTGGTGCGGCGGCGCGCCTTCTTCCTTCTCCCCTTGTGGGAGAAGGTGGCTTCGCGAAGCCAAGACGGATGAGGGGTAATGCTGGGTTCGGTGTTTACGGCACCCCCTCACCCGTCTCGAACATGCTCCGCATGTTCGATTCACCCTCTCCCACAGGGGGAGAGGGAAGGAAGAAAGATCAGCTCTCTTTCGCAGCCACATTCGGCACCCGGCCGAACAGCTCCGCCTGCTCGACGCGGGCGGCGGCGACGATGCGGTTGGTGGCTTCCTCGATCCGGGTGCTCATCGCGACGATGAATTCCTTGCGACCGAGGCCGGCCGGCAGCGGATCGAGGAACTCCACGACCAGCGTGCCGGGATAGCGCAGGAAGGTGCGGCGCGGCCAGAACAGGCCGGAATTCAGCGCCACCGGCAGGCACGGCACGCCCGAATTGACATAGATCTGGCCAACGCCGGTCTTGTAGTCCGGCGGCGCCTCGACCGGGGTGCGGGTGCCCTCCGGGAAGATGATCAGTTGCCGGCCGCTCTGCACTTCCTTCGGCGCGCGGCGCGCCATGTCCATCAGCGAACGCATGCCCCCTGCGCGATCGACGCCGATCATCTTCGACTTCATCAGGTACCAGCCGAAGAAGGGAATCCACGCCAGTTCTCGCTTGTAGATGAAGAGCGGCGCATCGAAGAACTGCATCAGCGCGAAGGTTTCCCACATCGACTGGTGCTTGGAGGCGACGATCAGCGGCCCCGCCGGAATTTTCTCGAGGCCGCGATATTCGGTCCGGGTGTTGCAGACCACCCTCATCAGCCAGACGCTGCTGCGCGCCCACGCCTTTGCGACCGCCATGAACGCGCGCGGCGGCATCACCATGGTCGGGATGGCGACCAGGATCCAGAACACCAGCAGCACGTAGAACAAGACGTTGTAGATCAACGAACGCACGAAAATCGAGGTCATGGCCATCCGTTCAATTGGCGGAAATGCGCGCCGGGGGTCGTCGCGGCGCCTCTGTTTGCTGCGTGGCCCACTCCCGCGTCAAGTCGAGCCCGGCGCCGGCCAGCCTCACGCGCACTTCGGCAGCGAGATATTTGGCGTATTCCGACAACAGCAGCCGCAAGGTCGGCGCGCTGAACCACCAGGGTTCATCGCGCCACTTGTCGCCGATCACCGAGAATGGAATCAGCTCGATATCCGGCATCTCGTGCGACAATTCGACGATAGCACGCGGCATGTGATAGTTCGACGTCACCACGATCAGCGAGCGGAAGCCGCGCTCATGCGCCCAGCGCCGCGTCTCCACCGCATTGCTGCGGGTGTTGACCGCCGAGCGATCGAGATCGACGCAGCAGGTCAGGAGCTGTTCGCTGTCGGGCAAGGAGCGCGCCAGATCGCTGACATTGTTGGTCGGATGCACGCCGGAGATCAGCAGGCGCTTGCCATACCCATTGGCGAGCAGTTCGATCGCGTCCGAAACCCGCGACGAGCCGCCGGTGAGCACGACGATGCCGTCGGCATTGGCGGAGGGCTTGATTTCGCCGCTGCGCAACTGCGAGAGAAAACCGATGAAGCCCACCGCACCGACCATGAAGCCGAGCGCAAACAACACCACGATGGTTGCGCGCACCACGCGCCGACGCGGCGGCGCAGCCACGGGGGCATCGATCGGATCCTGGTCGGTCGGCGGCAACATGGCGGCTTGGTACAATTCTCCCACGATAGTCTAGATAATTTCGCCGGGGCTGGCGATGCCAGCGCCGTTCCGTTTCAAACGCATCTGCCTGGCGACACGCCTCATTCGATATCGTTCAGCGTCGAAAACAGCGTGCGCCGCGAGGCCCAGGCGGTGATCCCGGCGATCAGACAGGCCTGCGCAGCCAGCGCCAGATAGCCGGACGGCCGCAGCGCGAAAGTGCCGAGCAAGGCTGCGAACTGGTCGCCCACCGGAGTGCCGGAAAACCAGCCGGCGATCGATTCCGAGAAGCCGAAGGCCAGCATCGCCACCCCGCCGCCGATCAGCCCGCCCTGCAGGCCGAGCCGCAGGAAGTGCCGGAAGAACCGGTTGGCGATGAAGCGGTCGGTGGCGCCGACGAAATGCAGTACCTCGACGATCGGCCGGTTCGCGGCCATCGCGCCGCGGGTGGCGAACGACACCGAGATCAGGGTGGCGATGATGACCAGCGCCAGAATGCCGATGCCGGCCAGTACCGTCGCCCCGGTCATCGAGCGCATCCGCTCGATCCATGCGCGGTGGTCGTCGACGCTGGCATTGGGCGCGACCTGGGTGACGCGGGCCCGCAGCCCGGCAATATCGAGCGTGGTGCCCGGCATCAGGCGGGCCACGATGACACGCGGCACCGGCAGGTCGTCGAGCGACAGGCCGCTGCCGAGCCAGGGCTCCAGCAGGCCGGCGGATTCCGCCTTCGTATAGGGCCGCACTTCGACGATCCCCGGCTGGCCGCGGACGGCCTCGGCCACCGCCTGCGTATCGCGCTCGAGATCGCGGCCGGGCAGCGGCTTGACCTGGATGGTGATCTCGCTGGCGACCTCGGACTGCCATTCCGACGCCGAGGCGGAGACCAGCAGCACCGCGCCGGTGGTCAGCGACGCCAGGAACGTCATGATCGCGACCACCGCGACCAGCGCGCGGCCGGCGATCGAGCCGCGCGGCACGATCGGCGAGGTATTGCGCGCCTTCACCGGAACCTGCGGGGTATCGTGCCCGAGATCCATCAGCGCGTCGTGGTCGTCGCGAGATCTATTCATCGACCTGCCTATTCATAAATATGCAGCCGTCCCTGATGCAGCACCATGCGGCGCGCATCATACTGGTCCATCAAGGTAATATCATGGGTGGCGATGATCACCGCGGTGCCGGACTTGTTGAGCTCGATGAACAGCCGCAACAGCCGGCGGCCGAGCGTCGGATCGACATTGCCGGTCGGCTCGTCGGCGAGCAGCAGCAGCGGCCGGGCGATCACCGCCCGCGCGATCGCGGCGCGCTGCTTCTCGCCGCCGGACAGGATCGGCGGCAGCGCGTCCATGCGCTCTCCGAGGCCGACCCATTTCAGGAGGTCGATGACCTCGCGGCGGTAGCTGGATTCGTCGCGGCCCATCACCCGGAACGGCAAAGCCACGTTTTCATAAGTTGTCATGTGGTCGAGCAGACGGAAATCCTGCAGCACGATGCCGATGCGCTGGCGCAGATCCGCGATCTCGTCCTTGCCGAGCTGCGAGATGTCATTGCCGAACAGATTGACCAGGCCGCGGGTCGGCCGCATCGACAGGAACAACAGCCGCAGCAGCGACGTCTTGCCGGCGCCCGAGGGGCCCGTCAGGAACTGGAACGAGTGCGCGGGGATCTGGAAATTGAGGTCGCGCAGAATTTCCGGGCCAAGCCCGTAGCGCAAGCCGACATTTTCGAACCGGACCACATTCAGCTCCGTTCGATGGGGTACGAGACGGCTCCATGACCGTCGATGGGGAGACCGTAATTCGGTTGTGCGACCGTTATGGTTTCCGATTCGTTAACAGTCATCTTGTAACCTGCAGGCCATGTCATCGGCGACCCGCTCCATGCATATCGTTTGCCCCAATTGTACGACATCCTATGCCGTCAATCCGGCTACCTTTGGCGACGCCGGTCGCCAGGTGCGCTGTGCGCGCTGCAAGGAGATCTGGCTGGCGCAGCCGGAGGACCTGGCGCGCGCCAAAGTACCGGCGATGGCCGAGCCCGACCCGAACGAGGACATGAGCGCCTGGGGTATCACAGAGGACGAGGCCGACGAGGCCCCGGCCGCGGTGCCGCAGATCGAAAGCCCGTCGATCTCGGCGGAACAGCTCCCCGAGGCCGCCGCTCCCGTGACGGACGCCGACTGGACCGCCATGGCCCGGGACGAACCCGTCGCCGGGCCGCGCTTCGGCCGCAAGTCGCGGCTGTCGCCGCTGCGCCGGCTAGCCCCGAAATTTTCGCTACGCCTGCCTTTTTTGCCGCGGCTGAGCCTTTCCACGGCCTGTTTCGGCATGGCGGCCCTGGTCCTGGCCTTGCTGTTCTGGCGCGTCGACATCGTCCGAATGATGCCGCAGACCGCCGGCTTCTATCAGTTGGCAGGTATTCATGTGAACCTGCGCGGGCTGTCGTTCAACGACGTCAAGGTCTTGACCGAGACGGTCGATGGCAAGCCGGTGTTGGTGATCGAGGGCAATATTGTCGGCGACAGCAAGACCGTTCCGGTGGCGCTGCCGCGGCTGCGCTTCGTGGTCCGTGACGCCAAGGGTACCGAGATCTATGCTTGGAACGCGGTCCTGGAGCAGCAGGGCCTCAATCCCGGCGACAAGGCCTGGTTCCGCTCGCGGCTGGCGTCGCCGCCGCCGGAAGGCCGCAGCCTCGACGTGCGCTTCTTCAACAAGCGTGACCTGGCGGGTTGAGTTGCGCGGACGTTGCAGGGAGTGGTGATGCGTATCCTGATTGCCGATGACGAAGAATCGATGCGCGTGCTGGTGGCGCGCGCCATCGCGCTGGACGGCCACGAGATCGTCACCGCGCAGGACGGCGCCGAGGCGCTGGAAATCCTGACCGATCAGGACGGCGCGTTCGACCTGCTGCTGACCGACATCAAGATGCCGGTGATGGACGGCATCGCGCTGGCTTTGGCCGCGGCGCGGGATTTTCCCGAGGTCATCATCCTGCTGATGACCGGCTTCGCCGACCAGCGCGAACGCGCCTCGGGATTGAACGCCATCGTGCATGACGTGGTGACGAAGCCGTTCTCGGTGGCGGATATCCGCACCGCCGTGGCAGATGCGCTGGCGTCGAAGGCGC
Organism: Tardiphaga sp. vice154; assembly: GCF_007018645.1. Classification (NCBI taxonomy): domain Bacteria; kingdom Pseudomonadati; phylum Pseudomonadota; class Alphaproteobacteria; order Hyphomicrobiales; family Nitrobacteraceae; genus Tardiphaga; species Tardiphaga sp. vice154. The sequence continues at coordinate 829,424 of NZ_CP041399.1, read as the reverse complement.
AGAAATAGGCCTTTAAGCGACAGCGTTGCAGTTCTGACATCCCCTCTCCGACAAGCAAAGCGAAGCCTTGCGAAGGCGGGAGAGGGTGGCCGCGCGCAGCGCGGTCAGGAGAGGGGAAGAAAGAAGCCCTCAATAATCCTTCAGCAGCCGCTCGATATAGTCGAGTTCGAGCTGCGGGCGGGCGGTGTCGCCGAGGCGGCGGCGGAGTTCTTCCAGAATTCTCCGCACCCGCTGCACGTCGATCTCGCCGGGGATTTTCACGCTGAGATCATCGCCAAGGTCGCGGCCCTGCAGCGGGCGGCCGAGCGGATCGGTCTGGCGGCCGGCGCCCTGCTGGCGACCGGGATTGTTGCCGGGACCGTCCTGCTGGCCTTCGCCCTCGCCGGGCTGCATCGCCTGCGCCAGCTTCTGCGCGCCCTTGCGCAGCGCATCAAGCGCCTTGCCCTGCGAATCGACCGCGCCGTCGGCATTGCCGTCGCCGAGCCGGCCATCGGCATCGCCCATCGCCGAATCGGCCTCGCCCAATCCGTCACCATCATCGCCATCGCCGGGATCGCCCTGCTGGCCCTGTTCGCCCTGCCCGCTCTGGCCCTTTTGGCCTTTCTCGCCCTTTTGGCCCTTCTGTCCCTGGCCCATGCCCTGCTTGGCCAATTGGTCCTGCAGCTTCTTCAGGCGGTCGCGCAGGCTTTTCTGGTCCTGCTGCAGATCGCCCATGCCCTGCTCGCCCGGCTTGGCCTGGCGCTGGCGGCGCTGCTCGCGGGATTCCTGGCCCTGCTTGAAGGTCTTGTCGCGCAATTGCTGCTGCTTGCGGATCATGTCGCCGAGTTCGTTCAGCGCCTGCTCCATCTCGCCGTCGCCCTGCTGGCCGGGCTGCGCCATCTGCAGGTTTTCCAGCATCTGCTGCATCTGTTCGAGCAGCTGCTTGGCGGCGTCCTTGTCGCCGGAGCGCGACAGCCGCTCCATACGCTCGATCATGTTGTTGAGGTCCTGCTGCCGCATCACCTTGGTGTTCTTGTCGAGCGGACGCGCCAGCTGCTGCGGATTCTCCTTCATCTTCTCGGCGAGATGCTTGAGGAAATTATCCAGCGCGGCGCGAAGATTTTCCGTGAGCTTCTTGATTTCCTCGTCGCTGGCGCCGCGTTCCAGCGCCTGCTTGAGCGCCTCCTGCGCGGCCTTCAGCGCCTTGTCGACGTCGGTGATGTCGCCGTCCTCGATGGTCACGGCGAGCGACCACAGCGAGGCCACCACCTCGCGCAACGCCGCATCGGTGCGGGCGCGGTCGAGCTGGCTCATCACGCTGCGCAGGCCGAGATACTGCCCGGCCTCCGGCGTGAAAGCTTCCGGCGCGATCATCATCGCTTCCAATGCGACGCCGATCTGGCCGCGCTGGTTGGCGTCGAGCGCCAAGATCCGGCGCTGCTCGATCAGCGCGCGCGGCAGCGGCTTGGTGAACAGCCGCTCCGGCAGCCGGGTGGCGAACGGTTCGCTCTGGCCCTCATTGCCGGCCTCGTCCTTGGCGGTCAGGGTCAGCGTGACGTCCGCCCCGGCATAGGGGTCTTCCGAGAGGTCCTTGACCGTCTGGCCGACGCCGTTGCGGGTCCGCGCATTGGGCAGCACCAGCGAGAATGACGGCGGCTCGAACAGCGGCCGCGGCTTGGCCCCCCGGGCGTCGGACTCGCGGGCGGCAAATTGCGCGCGGGCTTCGGTGACGCCGTAATCGTCCTCGAGCCTGTAGGACATTTGCAGCGACCCGCGCGCCTGGCGCTCGGGGTCCCTCGCCAGCGCGATGCTCGGCGGGCGGTCGCCGGTGGCGGTGAATTTCCAGACCGGCTGGCTGGCCGGCGCACGGACATGCGCGGTGCCGTCGGTGGTGATGGTGAAATGCCGCTCGCTGGTGCCCTTCGGGGCCTCCGCCGTGGGGGCGACCTCACTGATGCCGCCGGTCAGCGCGACATCGAGCGTGCCGCCGCTGGAGCGCACGATCAGCGTGCTGCCGGCCGGCACCGGCAGCAGATTGGCATCGGCGGCGTCCTTGTTGGCGGCGGAAAGAATGATCGGCGCACGCCCGGTATAGGCCGGCGGGGTCACCCAGGCATCGACGCGGACATTGCTCGGCGGCAGCACGCCCTGCCAGTTGAACGCGGCCATGATCCGCGCGCCGTGCTCGCCCGACGCGGCAAACCAGGTGGCAAACAGCAGCACCGCGACCAGTGCGCGCAGCGCCCAGGGATCGTGGATGGCGAGCCGCGGCGACGGCAGGCCGGCGCGGATCTTGTCGAGCGAGGCCAGCGTGCGCTCGCGCTGCACCAGCCACAGCGCGCGCGCCACCGGGTCCTGCGTCGCCAGCGTGTCGCTCAGCGCCGTGGCCGGGCGATGCCGGATGCCGGTGCCGCGGTCGAGCCGGGAGAGGCCCTCCTCGCGCGACGGCCAGCGGAACTTGACGAGCGGGATCAGCGTCGCCAGCGCGGCGAGCGCAAACAGCACCAGGCCAATGGCGCGGGCCACCGACGGCAGCATCAGCCATAGCCCGGCCCAGGACGCCACCAGGAACAGGCCGACCACGCTGAGCAGCCGGCCGAGATGCGGCCACGATCGCTCCCACGCAATGGCGATCCGCGCACGCTGCAGCGCCTGCGCAAGCTCCGGCTCAGGTCGGGATGGGGCGAGGTCGGGGGGCGTGGCGCTCACGACGATCTCCGAAGGTTACGGCACGACATCCTAGCACGGCGGCGGCAATGAGGCGCGGTCCGCCGGGCAGAGAATGGCCATGCAAACGGTGAGCCTAAGGGGATTCGCGGGGAATGGGGTCACGAAGGCGTGAGGCCAACGGCGATACCTTCGCTGGAAGGAAATCGGCGCGGCGGTTAGCTCCCCTCCCCCTTGCGGGGAGGGGTTGGGGGTGGGGGTGCCGCGGGCGACGGCGTCTGTGGCTCCCCCCCTCCCCGACCCTCCCCCGCAAGGGGGGAGGGAGCTACAGCGTTTCAGCTCACAGCCACGGCGCAGGCTTGTCCATCGCGATCAAATCCTCGATCTCGACGCGGGGGCGGACCACGGCATAGTGCTCGCCATTGACCAGCACTTCCGGGATCAGCGCGCGGGTATTGTACGTCCCGGCCTGCACCGCGCCATAGGCGCCGGCGGTCATCACGGCGATCAGGTCGCCGGGCTTCGGCAAGGGCAGGCTGCGGTCGAGCGCCAGATAGTCGCCGGTCTCGCAGACCGGCCCAACGACGTCAGCCACGATCATCGGCGCGCCGGGGGCCGGCTGCACCACCGGCAGGATCTCGTGATAGGCCTCGTACAGCGTCGGGCGGATCAGGTCGTTCATCGCCGCATCGATGATGACGAAATTCTTGCCGTCGCCATGCTTCACATAGATCACGCGCGCGACGAGAATACCGGCATTGCCGACGATCAGCCGGCCCGGCTCGAACATCAGCGTGCAGCCGAGATTATGCGTGACGCGTTTGACCATCGCGGCATAGGCCGCGGGCTCCGGCGGCACCGCGCGGTCTTCATAATACGGAATGCCGAGGCCGCCGCCGAGATCGACGTGGCTGATCGTGTGGCCATCGGCCCGCAACACGCCGACGAAATCGGCGAGCAGCCGGAACGCGGCTTCCATCGGCGCGAGATCGATGATCTGGCTGCCGATATGCATGTCGACGCCGGTGACCTGGATTCCCGGCAGGCTGGCTGCGCGGGCATAGACGGCGCGCGCGCCGCTCAAGGGAATGCCGAACTTGTTCTCGGACTTGCCGGTCGTGATCTTGGCATGGCCGCCGGAATCGACGTCCGGATTGACGCGGATCGAGATGCGGGCAATGCGGCCCATTTCGGTGGCGATCGCCGACAGCAGTTCGAGCTCGGGCTCGGACTCGACGTTGATGCACAGGATGTTTTCGGCGAGTGCGGCGCGAATTTCGTTGGCGGTCTTGCCGACGCCGGAGAACAGGATCTTGTCGGGCGGAATGCCGGCGGCCAGCGCCCGCTTCAATTCGCCACCGGAGACCACATCGGCGCCGGCGCCGAGCTTCGCCAGTGTGCGCAACACGGACTGGTTGGAATTGGCCTTCATCGCGTAGCAGACCACCGACTTCACGTCGCTGAAGGCTTCGCTGAACACGCGAAAATGCCGCTCCAGCGTGGCGGTCGAATAGCAATAGAACGGCGTGCCGACGGCCTCCGCCATCGCGGCCACATCGACGCCCTCGGCGTGAAGCACGCCGTCGCGATAGTCGAAATGTCGCATGGCGCCTAATCCAGCAGCGGATCGAGGACGAACGCGCGCTTGCGGCCGCGCGCGGCCGATGGCTGCGAATCGTCGCCGCTCGACGTCGAGAACAGCGCCGTACCCTTGCCGGCCGCCGAATTGGCGTCGGGATTGATCGTGGGCTCGGACGAAGCACTCGGCTGCAAATTACCCTGCGGCGGCAGGTCGAGCCCGCCCTTGCGGCCGCAGCCGACCAGCGCCAGCGCGGAGACGGTCAAAACAAGCAGGGCCCAGCGCCTGGAGGCGGGGCGGGTCGAACAATTCACGGCAAAATCCCCAAATGCGCGGGCACCATACAAAGATTGGGCGGCTGTGGCGAGAGGTCCCGTCGTCCCCGCGAAAGCGGGGACCCATAACCTCAGGCGCCGTAACTAAAATACCGCAGCTTCCGTGTCCTTATTGAGGAGACGGAGGCTATGGGTCCCCGCTTTCGCGGGGACGACACGCCTATTTCTTTTCTTTTTCCAGACGCTTGGACCACGCCTTGGCCTGCGCCAGGACGTTTTTCGGCGCGGTGCCGCCGTAGCTGACGCGGCTTTTCACCGAGGATTCCACCGACAGCACCACTAGCGCCGCCGCCGTGATCTTCGGCTCCACGGCCTGCATGTCCTTCAATGGCAGCTCATGCAGCGCCACGCCGGCCTTGGTGGCCAGGCCGACGATCCTGCCGGTGACGTGATGGGCGTCGCGAAAGGGCATTTTCAGGGTGCGGACCAGCCAGTCGGCCAGATCGGTTGCGGTGGCATAGCCCTCGCCGGCAGCGGCGTGCATCTTCGCCTCGTTCGGCACGAGGTCGCGGACCATGCCGGTCATCGCGCGGATCGCCAGCGACAGCGCCGAAAACGCCTCCATGGCGCCCTGCTTGTCCTCCTGCATGTCCTTTTGATAGGCCAGCGGCAGGCCCTTCATCACGATCAGGAGCCCGGTCAGCGCGCCGATCACCCGGCCGGTCTTGGCGCGGACCAGTTCGGCGGCGTCCGGATTGCGCTTCTGCGGCATGATCGAGGAGCCGGTGGTGAATTTGTCCGAGAGCCGCACCAGACCGACCAGCGGCGAGGTCCAGATCACGATTTCCTCGGCGAAGCGCGACAAATGCACGGCGGCGATCGACGCGGCCGACAGCGTTTCCAGCACGAAATCGCGGTCCGACACCGCATCCAGCGAATTGTTCATCGGCCGGTCGAAGCCCAGCGCACGGGCGGTGGCGTGGCGGTCGATCGGGAACGAGGTCCCGGCGAGCGCCGCAGCCCCCAGCGGGCTTTCATTGAGCCGCTTGCGGGCGTCGGCAAAACGGCCGCGGTCGCGCGCAGCCATTTCCACATAGGCCATCAGATGGTGGCCGAAAGTCACCGGCTGCGCGGTCTGCAGGTGCGTAAAACCGGGCATCACGGTGCCGGCATGCTCCAGCGCGCGATCGACCAGCGCCCGCTGGAACGCGGCAAAGGCCTCGTCCAGCACATCCAGCGTATCGCGGACGAACAGCCGGAAGTCGGTCGCGACCTGGTCGTTGCGCGAGCGCGCGGTATGCAGCCGGCCCGATGCCGGGCCGATCAGCTCGCCGAGCCGGCTCTCGACATTCATGTGAATGTCCTCGAGCGCGCGCTTGAAGGTAAACGAGCCCTTGGTGATCTCTGACAGGATCGTGTCTAGACCGCCGGCGATTTGTTTCGCATCCTTGGCGGTAATAATGCCCTGGGCGGCGAGCATGGCGGCATGCGCCTTGGACGCCGCGATATCCTGGGCGTAGAGGGCGCGATCGACATCGATGGAGACGTTGATCTCCTCCATGATCGCGTCGGGGTTCTCGCCGAACAGGCCGCCCCACATCTTGTTGCTCGTGCCTGCCATGCTGTATTCCCGACCTGCTTCGTGTGACCGGCCGCGCGGACGATGCGCTGTTGCCGGTCGCCTCCTATATGCCTCTGCATAGCCGTATCTGACACCGGATGACAAACGATATGCCCGACGTCACGCCCTCCCCCGCCCGGCCGATGCGCCGCCGTGCTCTCGTGCTCGGCGCAGTCGTGGTCGGCGCCATCGCGGGCTATGCCGGGGTTTCCTACCTGAGCGACCGCGCGCCCTCCGGCGATCCCTCGTGCCAGCCGGCCGTGGCGCTATCCAAGAGACTGGCGCCGCTGGCGCGCGGCGAGGTCGCCGCCCTGACGATGGCCACGGCGCCGCTGAAGCTGCCGGATCTGGCCTTTGTCGACGGCGAGGGCCAGCCGAAAAAACTCTCCGACTGGCGCGGCAAGACCGTGCTGGTGAATTTGTGGGCGACCTGGTGCGTGCCGTGCCGCAAGGAAATGCCGGCGCTGGACGAATTGCAGGGCAAGCTCGGCGGCGCCGATTTCGAGGTGGTGGCGATCAACATCGACACCCGCGATCCGCAGAAACCGAAGGCCTTCCTGAAGGACGGCAATTTGACGAAGCTCGGCTATTTCGCCGACGCCAATGCCAAAGTGTTCCAGGACCTCAAGGCCGTCGGCCGCGCGCTGGGGATGCCGACCTCGGTGCTGGTCGATGCCAAGGGCTGCGAAATCGCCACCATCGCCGGCCCCGCCGAATGGGCCAGCGAGGACGCGCTGAAACTGGTCCGGGCTGCCGTGAAGCCCGCTGCGGCGGGGATGTAGGCGCCTATCCGTCGCGACGCGGCCAGGTGGCCGCTCCCCGGGATGAGGGAGATTGTGGCGTTGCGCCACATCTGCAGGGAGAGACCGACATTCCCAGTATCGCGCACCGTTGTCGGAAACGGAAAGGCTCACACGTCTTCGGGTGAAGCCCGGCGCCGTGCGCCGCTGCTCGTGTCAGGAAGGAGTTCGATATGCCCTATGTCGATGGCTTCATCGTGCCGGTGCCGAAAGATCAGCTCGGCGCCTATCGCAAGCTGGCGCGCGTGGCCTGCAAGGTGTGGATGGAACACGGCGCGCTGGATTATCAGGAATGCGTTGCCGACGATGTGGCGGTCGGCAAGGTCACGTCGTTCCCGCGCAGCGTGAAGCTGAAGCCGGACGAGATCGTGATCTTCTCCTACATCGTCTACCCGTCACGCAAGGCGCGCGACCGGACCATGGCCAAGGTGATAAAAGACCCACGCCTGGCCGAGATGATGGATCCCAAGGCGATGCCGTTCGACGGCAAACGGATGATCTTCGGCGGTTTCAAGCAGATCGTGAGTGCATAGTAATCAGGCGGCGATATCGACCTGGCCGCCGACGCCGGCCGCGAGATTGGCCTGCGAGGACTGCTGGGCGGCGCCGAGAAGCGTCAGTACCGTGGATTTCTCCATGTCGGCGTTCGACTTCATGATCGTCGCGCCGATCTGCGACTGCGTCTTGCCCGCCTGCAAGGCGAGCGCACTGGCAACCAGGGCCATATCCATATCGTATACTCCGTACTGCCGATGAATATAGAAGGGCAACCGTTAACGAATGTTTCCGGACCATCTTCAAAGTCACCGGCCCCACCCGCCGGCCATCTGCCTTTCGCGCGCCGCAAACCGAGGCGCTTGTTGATGTCATTGAGATCGAAGGTGGCGATCTTCATGACTTTCAGAGACACTTAAAGACCGCTGAAAAAGAAAGAGCCGCGCGGGCGTTACACCGCGCGGCCTCTTTTGCGACTGCCGGGTGCGCCGGTTCCGTCTGCCGCACTAACAATGCCGGACCCTGTGAAATGTTCCGGTGCCGGTCAGACGGGCATCTGTCAGTCCGCAGTCCGGAAGCGATAACCTATTCCGGTTTCGGTCAGCACGAAGCTCGGCCGCTCCGGATCGGGCTCGATCTTCTGGCGCAACTGCCGAACGTAGACGCGCAGATATTGCGCGTCGGTGACTTCGTCCCATAATTCCTTCAGCAGGAAGCGATGCGTCAGCACCTTGCCGGCGTGCTGCACCAGCACGCGCAGCAAATCATATTCCTTCGGCGACAGCTTGACGTCGCGGTCGCCAATCTTCACCAGGCGGCGCACCAGATCGACCGTCAACTCCCCGGCCCTGAACACTGGCCGCTCGCCCTGCACCTGCAACTGGTGGCGCAATGCTGCGCGCAGCCGCGCCAGCAACTCGTCCATGCCGAACGGCTTGGTCAGATAGTCGTCGGCGCCGAGATCGAGCGCCTGCACCTTGCCGGCCTCGTCGCCGCGGCTCGACAGCACCACGATCGGCACGTGGTCGTTACGGGCGCGGATCATGCGCAGCAAATCATGGCCCTGGATGTCCGGCAGGCCGAGATCGAGGATGATCAGCGCCGGATCCTCCGCCAGTCTCTCCAGCGCGATCTTGCCGTTGGAGGCTTCGAGGATGTCGTAGCCCTGCGAGCCCAGCCCCATGCGCAGCAATTTTCGGATCGGCGGCTCGTCGTCGATGACGAGAACCTTGATGGCGGCGGCATTCATGCGGCGGTATCCAGGGCTTCGCGGGCTGGCGGGATCGGCAGGCGGATGGTCAATACCGCGCCGGAGCGGTCGGTGCGGTTGGCGGCCTCGATGGTGCCGTGCATGGCTTCGACGAAGCCACGCGCGATGACGAGGCCAAGCCCGGTGCCGGGCGGCACGTGGTCGCCCTTCTGCGCGCGATAGAATTTGCCGAACACGCTTTCCAGATCGCCATGCGGAATGCCGGCGCCTTGGTCGATAATTTCCAGCGCGACGCTGTCCCGGTCGCGCCGCGCCCGGATCGTGATCGCGGTATCTGCCGGCGCATATTTGGCGGCGTTGTCCAACAGGTTGAACAGCACCTGCTCGAACAGCACCGCATCGAGCCGCAGCATCGGCAGGGCCGGCGCGAGATCGAGGGTCACGGAATGCCGCGTCAAAATCTTGGCGGCGCGGCGCAGCACGCTGCCGATGATGTCGCCGAGATCCAGCAGCGAGGTCTGAGGGGCGACCGCGCCGGATTCCAGCCGCGTCATGTCGAGCAGATTGGCGATGAAACGGTTCAACCGCTCGGATTCGTCGATCACGGTGGTGAGCAAGTCGATCCTTTCAGCCTCGCTGAGGTTCGGAGCGAGATCGCGTAGCGTGCTGGCGGCACCGAGTACCGAGGCAAGCGGTGTCTTCAGGTCATGCGAGATTGACGTCAAAAGCGCCGCCCGCAGGCGATCTGATTCCACGTTGCGCTGAGCCCGGTCCATGTCCTCGACCAGTTGCACGCGCTCGATCGCCAGAGCGCCCTGATCGACCAGTGCGTCCAGAAGCCGTCGCTGATCCGGCGTCAGCAGCGGCCCGGTGCGGTCGTCGTCGATACCGATCACGCCGATGGGGCCGCGCCCGGTACGCATCGGCAGGAACAGACGCTTCGCGCCGGGCAGCGTATCGGAGCCGCGGCCGGCGGGGCGATCATTGTTCCAGGCCCAGTTGGCGGCGGCGAGATCGGCGCTGTCGAGTTCGTCTTCCGGCGGATAGCCGGCCTTGACGGCAATGACGCCCTGCTCCGGCAGCAGCAGCACGACGCGCACTTTCAACATCAAAGCGATCTGGTAGGCGGTGGCCCAGAGCACGTCGTCCAGCTTGGCGGTGCCGGCCAGCTTGCGGCTGAAAGCGTACAGCGATTCCGTGGTGCGGACGCGACCGAATGCCGAGACGGCCTGGGTGCGCACCCTTGCGGCGACATTGGACACCAGGATGGCGATCAGCATGAAGAAGAAGAACGCCGCGATATTGGTCGGGTCGGTGATGGTGAACGTATAGACCGGCGGCAGAAAGAAGAAATTGTAGCACAGCGACGCCACCACGCTCGCGACCATCGACGGCCACAGCCCGTAGCGCACGGCGACGCCAACCACCGCGGTGAGGAATACGAGATCGACATTCTCGATGCCGACCAGCGGCTGCAGCAGCCGGGCGACACCGAGCGACAGCGCCACGATCGCCAGCGCCGCCAGATAGGGTTTGACGTCGAACGGCTCGACGCGCTGCGCCGCCTGCACGGTTTTCTTCGCCAAAGGCTCGGCATTGAGCGCCTCGCCGGCGATGACATGAACGCTGATATTTCCGGAGCGGCGCACGAGGTCGTGCACCACCGAACCGTGCAGCAATTCGAAGGCCAGGGAGCGCGACGCCTTGCCGACCACGATCTGGGTGACGTTGTTGGCGCGCGCATAGCCCAGCAGGTCGTCGGCGATTCGCCGCCCGGCGCCGGGAATCGTCAGGGCCTCGCCGCCCAGCGCCTCCGCCAGCCGCAGCGTGTCGGCCAGCCGGTCGCGCTGCTCTTCGGTGAGTTGCAGGCTGCGCCTTGTTTCGATCGCCACCGCGGTCCATGGCGCATGCAGCCGGTCGGCCAGGCGCTTGGCGGTCCGCACCAGGCCGGCCGAGCGCGGATCCTCGCTGATGCCGACCAGAATACGCTCGCCGGCGGCCCAGGGACCGGAGATGGCATTGGCCTGCATATGGGTGAGCAATTGCTCATCGACCCGCTCGGCGGTGCGGCGCAACGCCAGCTCGCGCAACGCGGTGAGATTGCCCGGCGAGAAATAATGCTCCAGCGCACGCTCGGCCTGTTTAGGCACGTACACCTTGCCCTCGCGCAGCCGCTGGATCAGATCGTCCGGCGTGAGGTCGATCAGCTCGATGGCATCGGCACCGTCGAACACCGAATCCGGCACGGTCTCGCGCACCCTGACATGGGTAATCTGGGCGATGACGTCGTTCAGGCTCTCGATGTGCTGGATGTTGACGGCGGTGTAGACGTCGATGCCGTGACTCAGGAGTTCGGCGACATCGAGATAGCGCTTCGGGTGCCGGCTGCCCGGCGCGTTGGTATGGGCGAGTTCATCGACCAGCGCGATGGCGGGCCGCCGTGCGATGATCGCATCGAGGTCCATCTCCTCGAGGGTCTGACCCTTGTGGTCGAAGCGGCGGCGCGGGATGACTTCCAGCCCGGCGAGCAGCGCTTCGGTCTCCGCCCGCTTGTGCGTCTCGACCACGCCAACCACGACATCGACGCCGGCCTTGCGCCTGGCGTGGGCGCTTTGCAGCATCTCAAAGGTCTTGCCGACGCCGGGTGCAGCGCCGACAAAGATCTTCAGCCGGCCCGCGCGGTCGTCCTCGCGCCGCGCCGCTTCGAGAAGCGCGTCCGGCGAGGGGCGTTGATCGGGGTCGCGGTGCTGATTTGCCATACGGCAATATAGTCTCCGCTCGGGCTGCAGCCTAGATCGATGCTTCAGCCATAGGGTGGGCGAAGCGAAGTGTGCCCACCGTTAGAGATGGTGGGCACGGCGCAGACGCGCCTTTGCCCACCCTACGATTACTTCGCTGCCGCTGCATCCAGCGCCAGATTGAGCGCCAGCACATTGACGCGCGGCTCACCCAGCAGGCCAATGAAGCGCCGCTGGGTGTTTTCCGTCACCAGTTGGCGGACCCGGTCCTCGGGCAGCTTGCGCGCGCGGGCTACGCGCAGAACCTGGAACAACGCCCCTTCCGGCGAGATGTCGGGGTCGAGGCCGCTGCCGGAGGTGGTCACCAGATCGATCGGCACCGGCATGGCGGGGTTCTCCGCCTTCAGCTTCGCCACATCTTCCTTGATGCGGTCATTGAGCGCCTGGCTGGTCGGGCCGAGATTCGAGCCCATCGAATTGATCGCATTGTAGGGCTGTGGCGCGGTCTTAGTGGCGTCCTTGGGGTCGGGCCCGGTGGTCGCCGAGGGGCGACCGTGGAAATACTCGTCGGTGGTGAATTCCTGGCCGATCAGCGTGGAGCCGACGACCCGGCCGTCGCGCTCGATCAGGCTGCCTTCGGCCTGTTTCGGGAAGATGACACATGACACCGCGGTCATGCCGAGGGGATAGATCACGCCGGTGATGACGGTCAGGCCAAGCAGCACGACGATGGCGGGACGAAGTTCTTTCAACATGACTTTCTCCTCAGACCAGATGCAAAGCGGTGACCGCGAGGTCGATCGCCTTGATGCCGATGAACGGGACGATGATGCCGCCGAGGCCATAGATCAGCAGGTTGCGGCCGAGCAGCGCGCCGGCGCCGATCGGGCGGTAGGCGACGCCGCGCAGCGCCAGCGGAATCAGCGCGATGATGATGATCGCGTTGAAGATGATCGCCGACAGGATCGCACTCTGCGGGCTGTGCAACCGCATGATGTTGAGCGCGTCGAGCTGCGGGTAGAACGCCAGGAAGATCGCCGGGATGATGGCGAAGTACTTGGCGACGTCGTTGGCGATCGAGAACGTCGTCAGTGCACCGCGCGTCATCAGGAGCTGCTTGCCGATCTCGACGATCTCGATCAGCTTGGTCGGGTTCGAGTCGAGGTCGACCATGTTGCCGGCCTCGCGCGCGGCTTGCGTGCCGGTGTTCATGGCGACGCCGACATCGGCCTGCGCCAGCGCAGGGGCGTCGTTGGTGCCGTCGCCGCACATCGCCACCAGCTTGCCCTTGGCCTGCTCGTCGCGAATGAGCTGCAGCTTGTCCTCCGGGGTCGCCTGCGCCAGGAAGTCGTCGACGCCGGCCTCGGCGGCGATCGCCGCCGCGGTCATCGGGTTGTCGCCGGTGATCATCACGGTGCGGATGCCCATCGTGCGCAGCTCGGCGAAGCGTTCGCGGATGCCGCCCTTGACGATGTCCTTCAGGTGGACGACGCCGAGCAGCTTGCCATCACGGGCGACTGCCAGCGGCGTGCCGCCGGCTTTCGAAATCTCGTCCGCAATCGCCTGGATCTCGCGCGAACTATCTGTGGCGCCGCCGACATAGGTCAGGATCGAATCCACCGCGCCCTTGCGCACCGACGAGCCCGACGCATCGACGCCGCTCATGCGTGTCTGCGCCGTGAACGGCACGAAGGTGGCGCCGAGCTCGGCCATGTCGCGGCCACGGATGTTGTACTTCTCCTTGGCGAGCACGACGATGGAGCGGCCTTCCGGGGTCTCGTCGGCCAATGATGCGAGCTGCGCGGCATCGGCCAGCTCCTGTTCGGTGACGCCGCGCACGGGGCGGAACGCGGTGGCCTGGCGATTGCCCAGCGTGATGGTGCCGGTCTTGTCGAGCAGCAGCGTGTCGACGTCGCCGGCGGCTTCCACCGCGCGGCCGGACATCGCGAGCACGTTGAAGCGCACCAGCCGGTCCATGCCGGCGATGCCGATCGCCGACAGCAGCGCGCCGATCGTGGTCGGGATCAGCGTCACGAACAAAGCGACCAGCACGACCACCGAGATCGAGCCGCCGGCGTAAGCCGCGTAGCTCGGGATCGTCACGGTGGCGAACACGAAGATGATGGTGAGGCCGATCAGCAGAATATTCAGCGCGATCTCGTTCGGCGTCTTCTGCCGCGCAGCACCTTCCACCAGCGCGATCATGCGGTCGATGAAGGTCGAGCCCTGCGCCGCGGTGATTCGGACGCGGATCCAGTCCGACAGGACCTGCGTGCCGCCGGTGACGGCGGAACGGTCGCCGCCGGATTCGCGGATCACGGGGGCAGACTCGCCGGTGATGGCTGCCTCGTTGACCGAGGCGACGCCTTCGATCACTTCGCCGTCGGACGGGATGTTGTCGCCGGCTTCCACCAGCACGACATCGCCGACCTTCAGGCTGGTACCCGAGACCATGCGGTAGCTCCGGTCACCGGCGTTGCCGGTCATCAGCTTGGCCTGGCTTTCGGTGCGGGTCTTCTTCAGCGATTCCGCCTGCGCCTTGCCGCGGCCTTCGGCAACCGCTTCGGCGAAATTGGCGAACAGCACCGTGAACCACAGCCACAGGATGATCTGGAACGCGAAGCCCAGATCCTCCCCGCCGGTGAACAGGTTCTTGATGAAGATCACCGTGGTCAGCGCGGCGACGACCTCGACGACGAACATCACCGGGTTCTTGATCATCAGGCGCGGATCGAGCTTGCGCAGCGCCGAGCCGATGGCGGGCCCAACGATCTTGGCATCGAGCATGGCCGAGACCGGCACCCGCTTCTGCAGTTTCAACGTTTCCATGGCAGGTCTCCGATCAGAACAAAGTATGGGCGGTCATCGCGAGATGCTCGACGATCGGCCCGAGCGCGAGCGCCGGGAAGAAGGTGAGACCGCCGATGATCAGGATGACGCCGACCACCAGGCCGATGAACAGGCCGCCGGTGGTCGGCAGGGTGCCCGCCGACGCCGGGATCGATTTCTTCGCCGCCAATGACCCCGCCAGCGCCATCGCCGGCACGATCATGAAGAAGCGGCCGACGAACATCGAAGAGGCCAGCGTCAGATTGTAGAAGAAGGTGTTGCCGGTCAGACCGCCGAACGCCGAACCATTGTTGCCGGTCGCCGATGTGAAGGCATACAGCACCTCGGTAAAGCCGTGCGGGCCGGCATTGGCCATCGACGTAACCGCGGAAGGCAGCACCACAGCGACCGCGGTCCAGCCGAGATACATCAGCGGCAGCACCAGGATCGCGAGCATCGCCATCTTCACTTCGCGCTGCTCGATCTTCTTGCCGACATATTCCGGCGTGCGGCCGACCATCAGGCCTGCGACAAAGATCGCCAGCACGACGAACAGCAGCATGCCGTAGAGACCCGCGCCGACGCCGCCGATGATGATCTCGCCGAGCTGCATGTTGATCAGCGGGATCATGCCGCCGATCGCGGTGAAGGAATCATGCATCGCATTGACTGCGCCGCACGACGCCGCCGTGGTGACGACCGCAAACAGGCTGGAGGCTATGATGCCGAAGCGCAGCTCCTTGCCTTCCATGTTGCCGCCGGTGAGGCCGAGATCGGCCAGGCCGGTGGTGCCGGAGGCTTCGGCGCCGTAAGTGATCGCGACGCCGGCGAAGAACAGCACACCCATCACGCCGAGGATCGCCCAGCCCTGCTTCTCGTTGCCGACCATGCGGCCGAACACGTTGGTCAAAGCGGCGCCGAGCGCGAAGATCGAGATCATCTGGATGAAATTCGACAGTGCGGTCGGGTTCTCGAACGGATGCGCCGCATTGGCATTGAAGAAGCCGCCGCCATTGGTGCCGAGCATCTTGATCGCGACCTGCGACGCCACGGGGCCTACCGCGATGGTCTGCTTCGCGCCTTCCAGCGTGGTCGCATCGACATAGGCGCCGAGCGTCTGCGGGATGCCCTGCCAGACCAGGAACAGCGCATAGACGATGCAGATCGGCAGCAGCACATAGAGCGTGCAGCGGGTCACGTCGATCCAGAAATTGCCGATCGTCTTCATCGACGAGCGCGAGAAGCCGCGGATCATGGCGATGGCCAGCGCGATGCCGGTCGCGGCCGACAGGAAGTTCTGGTGGGTCAGGCCGACCATCTGGGTGAAATAGGACAGCGTGCTTTCGCCGCCGTAGTTCTGCCAGTTGGTATTGGTGACGAACGACATCGCCGTGTTGAACGACAGGTCTTCCGCCACCGCGGCCTGGCCCGCCGGGTTGAACGGCAGCACCGCCTGCAGCCGCATCACGGCGTAGATGATGAGGAAGCCGCCGACATGGAAGAACAGCACGGCGAGGGTGTAGGTCAGCCAGTGCTGCTCGCGCGTCTCATCGACGCCGGCCATCCGGTACAGCCCGTTTTCGACCGGCCGCAGGATCGGCGACAGAAACGTCCGCTCGCCGTTGAAGACGCGGGTCATGTAGCCGCCGAGCGGCTTCACCAGCGCGACGACGACCGCGCCGTATAAAAGAATTTGTATCCAGCCAATCAGGGTCATGGTGGCGAGCTTTCAAAGTTGCGCGTGATCTTTTCCGAAAACCGGGTTCCACTTTTAGGGATCACGCGGTCAAAACCGTTCGGGGCGCAGCAGCGCGTAAGTCAGATAGATGAGCAGTCCGGCAGACACGATGCCGGCGAGCGTGTAATCGAACATCATGATTGCAGCCTCACAGCCGTTCGCAGGCGTAGGCGTAGCCCGCCGATAAAATGAAAAAGCCGAGCCCAAGGGCCAGCATGGCGATGTCCAGCATGGGGAAACTCCTGTCCGCGAGGCGGACGCGGGTCCGCCGTCATGCACGCACAGATGCCGCGGACGGCGTAGGTTTTCGAGATGGTGGATCTGCCGAAGATATAGGAAAGCCATAAAGGCGGGCGGCCCTGAGGCCGCGCAGCTCGCAGCGCGCGAGGGGACCCGACCGCCGGATACGCGGTGCGGCCAATGGTCAGCAACACGCGATTTTTGCTAAAGCCCGGCTATGTCTTCCGGGCCAGCCGGGTCGTATCGTCCCTGATGCTTTTCACCACGACGAGCCGCTTGATGTCGCCGCTGTGGTACGCTTTCAGGAACGCATCATAATCCTTGAACGACACGCAGCCATTCGACTGGCCGTTTGGCCCCAGCAGATAACTGTGAGCCAAGAGCCCGTTTCGACCGAACAGCTCACCCTCTCCCACCGGCTTCATCCGCAACGCCTGGACACCGTGAAACAGCTTCTCCCGAAGGCTGAGCTCGTAGACGTTGGGCGGCGTGGCGCCCCGGTCCCGGACGTGGACGTTGTCAACATCGTCCATCAGGTCGCCGAATCCGGAATGGGCTTCCAGACGGGTGCCATCGGGCATGTGAACAACCCGCGCGGTGATGTCGTAGACCGCGGTCTGCTCGCCATAGGCCGACAGATCGACCGGCTTTTCCTGCCCATTGCCTAGCAGGCCGCCATCGGGATTGATCGATGCCAGTTGCAGGCCGGGCGGCAGCATGGCGAAGACGTTTCGGACGGCGGAGCTGACGTCAAAGCTTCCGCCCGTCATGGGCTGCGCAGCCAGCCGCCCGCCATCGGCGATGGCACCGGCGATCGGCGGTCGGGATCTCGGAATGGGGACTTTGGGACCGGGATCGGGCGCGATGGACGGCGCCTCGGTGGCCGATGGCATCGTCGTGCCGCGCAGTTGCTCGGCAAGCTGGGCTCGTGCCCGGCGCAACCCGGCTTCCCGCTGCTGGTCCAGGACAAGTTCATCGGGGTAGCGAAGCGCGAAAGCGATGCGCTGCGGCGTCGCCTGCGGGGCTACGGCGGGCGTCGGCGTCGACAGCCAGTCAGGGGCCAAAGCGGCGGCGACCGCCGCGACCAGCACGGCGGCGCCGAGGAGCGAAGCCCGCGCCAGCGCGATCGGGCGCTGTCTGCGGCCATAAGCCCTCGTCTGCTGTGCTACATCCATCACGCCGCCAGACCCGCCGATATCCAGCGACAGATTAGGAGAGAATGGTCGTCATCGCAATCTTCCGCAGCGGGGCTGATCCCCGCCTTCCGGATAGGACCGATTGCCTAGCGATCCCGTCGCGGGGCGTCGTGGCGGTCGGGCCGTCGAGCTGTTATGGACAATTGCGGATCGATGGTGCCCCTGGCCGGAATCGAACCAGCACTCCTTGCGGAACTCGATTTTGAGTCGAGCGCGTCTACCAATTCCGCCACAGGGGCCATCGCGCCGTCGCCTGGGCGGGGACGCGAAGCGGGCGGAATATAGCGGGCGCGCCGGGCGGGTCAACCGGCAGATGGCGGCCCATACACCCCAGTGTGATCGCGGCCCGCTCGACAGCCTGTTCCGGGGCAGATACCAGCAGTCGAACCCGGAGAATGCCGCCGTGACCGCCTCCACGACCTTCAAGCCCGTCTCGCCGGGCCATTTCGATCCCGCGCTGCTGGCGGCTGCCGTGGTCGGCCTGATCGCGGCGGCAACGCTGGCCGGCGCGTGGTTCTTTCAACTGGTGCTGGCCATCCAGCCCTGCCCGCTCTGCCTCGAGCAGCGCTACGCCTTCTATCTGCAGCTGCCGCTGGCCGTGCTGCTGGCGATCGCCGCCATCAGACGGGCACCGCGCGCATTGCTGGTCGCGGGCCTTGCGGTGCTGGCGCTGGCGGCGCTCGGCAATGCCGGCCTGGCGGCCTACCACGCCGGCGTCGAATGGCGGTTCTGGCCGGGACCGACCGATTGCTCCGGGCCGGTCGTCAGTCTCGGCAGCGCCGGCAGCCTGCTGGAGCGCCTCAATACCGTGAAGGTGATCCGCTGCGACGAGGTCCAGTTCCGCTTTCTGGGCGTCTCGCTGGCGGGCTACAATGTGCTGATCTCGCTCGCCATGGCGGCGATCGCCGGATGGGGCGCCGCAAAGACCGCGAAAGCCTAGTCGTCGATATCGTCCCGCGCCTTGCCGAACAGGTGCACGATGCCCGGCGTCACGATCGAGACGTAGACAAAGCGCGACAAATGATGCGCGCCGACGAACACCGGATCGATGTGCAGCGTCAGCGCCAGCGCCAGCATCGCGTCCATCGCGCCCGGCGCGAAGGCGACCACGATATCGCTCAGCTTCACATCGGTGGTCAGCGCGATCACCGCGACGAACACCGACGAGATCGCGATCGCGACCCCGAACGACCCCAGCCCCGCCGCCAGATGGCTGAGGATGGTGCGCGGGCTGATCTTGCCGAAGCGCGAGCCGATCAGCGTGCCGATCCCGGTCAAGGCAGCGATATAGGCCCATTGCGGCAGTGCGCCGTGGATCAGGCCGGTGCCATGCAGCACCGATGAGGCCAGCATCGCGCCGAACATCCAGCTCGCCGGAAACCGGATCCAGCGCATGAACAGCGACACGACGACAGCCGCGACGGCGAGCTGCGCCAGCGCCATTGCGGTCGCCGGTTCGCCGCGCGACGGCAGCGGGCCATGGCCCGCAATCCCGGTGGCGGCGAGCAGGAGCGGCACCAAAGCGGTCAGGATCATCACACGGAAGATCTGCACGACAGCGATCCCGGGCACGTCGGCATTGCGCTCGGTGGCCAGCATGATGATCTGCGACAGCGCGCCGGGACTGCCGGCGAGCAGCGCCGACGTGCGGTCCCAGCCGTGAAAGCGTTGCAAATAGAGGCTCGAGCCGAAGGTCGAGCAAAAGGTCGCCACCGCCAGCAGCGCGATTGTCACCGGATAGGCGCTGAGATTCTTCACCATCTCCGGCGACACCATCGATCCCAGCGACAGTCCGAGCGTCATCAGGATCACATGCGCCATCGGCTGCGGCAGCCCGACCGGGCGCCCGGAGACGCCGAACACCGCCACCGCGATCATCGCGCCGGAGATCAACCCGCCCGGCAATTCCGCGAGATAGAACAACGCCGCGCCGACCGTGCCGACCGCGAGGGTTTGCAGCGTGGTGATGTTTTGCGAGAGGGTGGGCAGCGAGAGATTCATGCGCGGGCTCGATTGAACCCGCCTTATGGCAAAGACCGGCGCGCCCTACAAATGCAGCAGGGCGTACGGGCCATGCGCGCGCTTATTCCTTCCCCTCTCCCGCCAACGCTTCTTCGCGGCGCCGTGGGAGAGGGAAAGAACCCGCGCTCGGTTCTCAGCTCTTACCGCCGGTCTTCTTGCAGGCGGAGCGGAATTTGCGGCGCTCCTCGCCGTGCAGCTTCTTGGCGTCGGCCTGCTTGGAGCATTCCAGCGACATTTCGGTGCGCGGCTTGGCCGTCTTGGAGTCCGTCTTGGCATCGGTCTTGGCGTCAGCCTTGGCGGCCGGCGCCATCTTCTCGGCCGGGGTCGACTGGGTCGCGGGGGCGGGCGCCGGCGCCGGCGTCTGCGCGGAAGCCGCGCCGATCAGCATCAAGGACGCGACGGCGGCAATGGCCGCGCGGGAAGCAAATCTCATCATGGGAGCACCTCGGGTTGAAGACAGGCTGAGCGTCGCGCCGCGGCGCTGAATGGCGCGTGAATGGAGGCGCGTGCGGCGCAGCAGCGTAGCGATAATTTTGCGGCGGTGGCGCGGCGACGTTGCCGAATGGCGAGCAGGCGCTACAATACCACCTTCGGATGTCGTTTATCGAGGGGAGTGAACGATCATGAAGACCACTAGCAAACTGCTGTACGCCGTCGCGGCGTCAAGCCTGACAATGCTGACCTTCGGCCCGGCGCAGGCGCTGACCATGCCGGAATGCAGCGCCAAATACAAAGCGGCGCAGAGCGCGGGTACGCTGAACGGCCAGAAGTGGAACGACTTCCGCAAGGCCGAATGCGGCGACGCGGCCAAGCCGGCGGCGGCAGCAACGGCTGCGCCCGCGGCGGCCGAAGCCAAGCCGCCGGAAGCAAAGCCCGCCGCCGCGCCAAAACCGGCAACGCCCGCGCCGGTCGCGACCGGCCCTGCCACCTTCCCCACCGCGATCGATCCGAAATACGCCAAGGAAACGCCAGGCAAGGCGCGGATGCACACTTGTGTCGACATGTACAATGCCAACAAGTCCGGCAGCGGCAATGGCGGCCTGAAATGGATCCAGAAGGGCGGCGGCTATTACAGCGAATGCACCAAGCGGCTGAAGGGCGCGGTGTAAGGGCTCCGGCGGTCGAAAAAAGACGCAGCTGCCCGCGTCCGTCATTGCGAGGTCGGGGAAAGCCTCCGGCTTTCCCCTTAGCGAAGCGACGCGGCAATCCAGAGCCACAAGCTTGGCAAGAACTGGATTGCTTCGTCGCAAGGGCTCCTCGCAATGACGAGGAGAGGTCGGTGCGTCAAGTAGTCAGCGGCCGGCGCTCCATCTCTTCGCCGAAATCGACCGGATGCAGCAGCGCCTTGTGGAGCTGCTCCTTGTCCAGTTCGCCTTCCCAGCGGCTGATCACGATGGTGGCGACGCCGTTGCCGATCAGGTTGGTCACCGCGCGGCACTCGCTCATGAACTTGTCGATGCCGACGATGATGGCCAGCGAGGTGATCGGAATGTCGGGTATGATCGACAGCGTCGCGGCCAGCGTGACGAAGCCCGCGCCGGTGACGCCGGAGGCGCCCTTCGAGGTCAGCATGGCCACCGCCAGCACGGTGGCATATTGCCCGATCGAGAGATGGGTATTGGTCGCCTGCGCCAGAAACAGCGTCGCCAGCGTCATGTAGATGTTGGTGCCGTCGAGATTGAAGCTGTAGCCGGTCGGGATCACCAGACCGACCACCGGCTTCGAGGCGCCCAAGGCCTCCATCTTGGTGATCATGCGCGGCAGCACCGTCTCCGACGACGAAGTGCCGAGCACGATCAGAAGCTCGTCCTTGATGTAGCCGATGAAGCGCAGGATCGAGAAACCGAAGACGCGCGCGATGCCGCCGAGGACCAGCAGCACGAACA
Source organism: Tardiphaga sp. vice154 (assembly GCF_007018645.1). Lineage (NCBI taxonomy): Bacteria > Pseudomonadati > Pseudomonadota > Alphaproteobacteria > Hyphomicrobiales > Nitrobacteraceae > Tardiphaga > Tardiphaga sp. vice154. The sequence continues at coordinate 808,149 of NZ_CP041399.1, read as the reverse complement.
ACAGCGACGCCAGATAGAAAGTGAAAATCAGGTAGCCGAGATTGACCAGGGCGCCGAGGCCGAACGAGCCGATGGTGAACGCCATCGCGCCGAACGCGCCGATCGGGGCCAATTGCACGATCATGCCGATGATGCGGAAGAACATCTTGCCGGCGAGATCGATGCCGTTGGCGATGGCTTCACCGGGCTTGCCCATATGCGAGATCGCAAAGCCCGAGAGGATCGCGACCAGCAGAACCTGCAGCAGGTCGCCCTTGGCCAGCGAGTCGAAGTAGGAGTTCGGGATGATCGCCAAAAGGTGCGAGACGAAGCTCTCGTCCTTGGCGCGGGTGACGTAGCTCGCCACCGACTTCGGATCGAGCGTCGCCGGATCGATATTGAAGCCGGCGCCGGGCTGCAGGTAATGTCCGACCAGAAGACCGATCAGCAGCGCCACCGTCGACACCGTCTCGAAGTACAATAGCGTCTTGCCGCCGATGCGGCCGACCTTGCGCATGTCGCCGATCGAGGCGATGCCGTGCACCACCGTGCAGAAGATCGCCGGCGCGATCATCATCTTGATCAGCGAGATGAAGCCGTCGCCGAGCGGCTTCAGCGCCTTGCCCGCATCCGGATAGTAATAGCCGAGCGTCACGCCCAGAATGATCGCGATGATCACCTGGATGTACAGGATTCGGTACCAGGGCTGCTTGGGCATGACGGCACTCTTTCGCAAAACGCGTTCGGTCATTCAGGAGGGAAAGCGAACGTCAGGTCGCCGGAGCGATCTTGTCCTGCGTTTTCGTTTCGAAGTCCGAGGCATCATGGCGTTCGTGCAGCTGGCCTGCCGGGTCGCCCGAGATACGATTGACCATCCGTCCGCGCTTCACCGCAGGACGGCCAGCGATCGCCTTTGTCCAGCGCTGCATGTTCTTGTAGCTCTGCACGTCGAGGAATTCTGCGGAGTCGCCGTACAGCTTCCCCTCGGCAAGGCCGCCATACCAGGGAAACACCGCAATGTCGGCGATCGAATAGTCGTTGCCGCCGAGATACTCGGTTTCGGCCAGGCGACGGTCGAGCACGTCGAGCTGCCGCTTGGTCTCCATCGAGAAGCGGTCGATGGCATATTCGATCTTGCTCGGCGCGTAGGCATAGAAGTGCCCGAAGCCACCGCCCAGATAGGGCGCGCTGCCCATCTGCCAGAACAGCCATGACAAGGTTTCGGCGCGGGCCGGGCCGCTCGCGGGCAGCAACACGCCGAACTTTTCGGCCAGATGCATCAGGATCGCGCCGGACTCGAACACCCGCACCGGCGTCGGCCCGGACCGGTCCATCAGCGCCGGGATCTTCGAGTTCGGATTGACCTCGACGAAGCCGGAGCCAAACTGGTTGCCGTCGATCCGGATCAGCCAGGCGTCGTATTCCGCGCCGGCATGGCCGAGCGCGAGCAACTCCTCCAGCATGATCGTGACTTTCTGTCCGTTCGGCGTCGCCAGCGAATAGAGCTGCAGCGGATGCTTGCCGACCGGCAGCTCCTTGTCATGGGTCGCCCCGGCGATCGGCCGGTTGGTGCTGGCAAACTTGCCGCCATTTTCCTTGTTCCAGGCCCAGACCTTGGGCGGCGTGTAGGTAGAGTCGTTCATGGGATCTCCGTGCGTCGGGCAACGTCAAATCTGGCCGCGCTCATCAGGATGAGCGGCGTGCGGTGTCGGTCGTATAAGGGATAAAGGTCATATTGCCGCACCTCAAAAACAAGAGGCGGACGTGCAGCAAGGAGGGTTGACGTGGGGGCGGGGTAACCGGTGGCGGCTACCCGGGGAGCACAGCAGGGCGGCTACCCGGCTCCGAAGGCCACCGCCACATTGTACGTGATCAGGCTCGCTGCATAGGCCAGCGCGAACATGTAGAGGAACGCCACCACCATCCAGCCGGTGCTGCCGGTTTCGCGGCGGATCACGGCGAAGGTCGATGCGCATTGTGGGGCAAAGATGAACCAGGCGAGGAACGACAGCGCCGTGGCGAGGCTCCATTTGCTGGACAGCGCCTGGCCGATGGCATCGGCCGCTTCCTTGCCGCCCTCGATCGCATAGACGGTGCCGAGTGCGCCGACGGCGACCTCGCGCGCCGCCATGCCGGGGATCAGCGCCACCGCGATCTGCCAGTTGAAGCCCAGCGGCGCGAAGAACGGTTCGAGAAACTTTCCGATCATCGCCGCCAGGCTGTAATTGATCGCAGGCTCCGTGGCGCCGGCCGGCGGCTGCGGGAACGACGCCAGGAACCAGATCAGCACCATCATCGCCAGGATCGTGGTGCCCGCCCGCTGCAGGAACATCTTGGCGCGGGTGTAGACGCCGATCGCGATCGATCGCAGACGTGGCAGCTTGTAATCCGGCAGTTCGAGCATGAACGGGGCAGGCTCATAGTCGCGCCACATGAAGAACTTGATGACGAACGACATCGCCAGCGCGCTGGCAATCCCGGCGACATACAGGCCGAACATCACCAGCCCCTGCAGGTTGAAGATACCCCAGATGTCGTTGGCTGGAATGAAGGCCGAGATGATCAGCGTGTAGACCGGGATCCGCGCCGAACAGGTCATCAGCGGCGCGATCAGGATGGTGGTGAGGCGGTCGCGCTTGTTGTCGATCACCCGCGTCGCCATGATCCCGGGGATCGCGCAAGCAAAGCTCGACAGCAGCGGGATGAAGGCGCGGCCATGCAGCCCGGCGCCGCCCATGATGCGGTCCATCAGGAACGCGGCGCGGGCCATGTAGCCGAAATCTTCCAGGAGCAGGATGAACAGGAAGATGACGATGATCTGCGGCAGGAACACCAGCACGCTGCCGACGCCGGCGATCAGGCCGTTCTGCAGGAAGCTTTGCAGCAGCCCCGCGGGCAGCACCTGCTGCACCAGGGCGCCGAGTGCGCCGAACGAATCCGACAGCAATTCCATCAAGGGCTGCGCCCAGCTGAACACCGCCTGGAACATGACGAACAGGATCAAGGCCAGGATCACCAGCCCGCCGACCGGATGCAGCACGACGGCATCGACCCGCGTGGTCAGCGTGTCCGGCTTGGCCGGCAGCGTCACGCATTGGCGGATGATCCGGTCGGCCTCGCGCTGCAGCGCCTTGAGGTCGGATATGGCCAGCGGCTGCCAGGTGTTGGCGATCGCGGCCGGCTGAGCGCGCGCCGCGAATTCCTCGGCACGGGCGATCAGTTCGGCGGTGCCGCCCTTGCGGACCGCGATCGAGGTCACGACCGGCACGCCGAGCGCCGCCGAGAGCGCGTCGATATCGACGCTGACGCCGCGGCGTTGCGCGATGTCGAACATGTTGAGCACCAGCAGCAACGGCCGGCCGGTACGCTTGAGCTCCAGCACCAGCCGGAAGCTCAGCCGCAGATTGGTGGTATCGGCGACACACAGCACAAGGTCGGGCAGCGTCTCGCCGGGATAATTGCCAAGCACGACGTCGCGGGTGATTTCTTCATCGGGGCTGCGGCCGCGCAGCGAATAGGTGCCGGGCAGATCGACCAGCGAAATCTGCCGGCCACTCGACGTGACGAAGGCGCCGGTCTTGCGCTCGACCGTGACGCCCGCATAATTCGCAACCTTCTGCCGGCTGCCCGTGAGCGCATTGAACAGTGCGGTCTTGCCGCTATTCGGCGCGCCGACCAGCGCCAGATGCACCGGGCGAGGATCCAGGGAAAGGGGGGTGACGAGCCGGTTCATCAGCGCACGACGATGGCCATCGCCTCGCGCCGGCGCAGCGCGATGGTGACATTATCGACGCGGACCGCGATCGGATCGCGGCGGATCGCGCCCTCATGCAGGATCTCGACCCGGGCGCCTTCGACGAAGCCCATCTCGATCAGCTGGCTTTCCAGCTCGAGCGCCGACAACGAAGAGCCACCTTCCAGAATCTCGAGCCGCTGGATCGTCCCGCAGAAGCCGCGGGGGGCGTTTCCAAGCACGTAAGCAATGGGGCTGGCGGTCGCTGTGTCCATCGCATGCTTCTTCCAAGCGCGGCCGATGCGGTCAAGCGCCAACCGGCAATCTAGAATGATTGTAAAGACACGATACCGGCAATGTCAGGAGAAGCAGCCATGAGGGCCGCGGAATCGACATCGCCGGCGACGCGAGCGATAAAGCCGGAACTGACGGGGACCCCATGATCGCGAGCCTGTGTTTGATTCTGCTGTGCCAGCTGGCCGGCGAGATTTTCGTGCGCGGCCTCGCACTGCCGATGCCCGGCCCGGTGATCGGCATGCTGCTGCTGCTCGTCCTGCTCCTGGCGCGCGACCGCATCAAGCTGCTGGCCCGCGGACCACTGGGGGACGGCGGCGTCGAGAGCAGCGCGCGCGGGCTGCTGGCGCATCTGTCGCTGCTGTTCGTGCCGGCGGGCGTCGGCATTGTGCAGAAGCTCGACCTGCTCGCCGCGCATGGCCTGGCGATCGCCGCGGTGCTGGCACTTTCGGTGCTGATCACGTTGTTGGTGACGGTGGCGACCTTCCTGCTGGTCGGACGGCTGATGTCGCGCGGACGGCAGACACCATGAGCGCCGATCCGTTCTCGCTCTGGGTCTTTCTGTCCCAGTCGCCGCTGCTGTGGCTGACGGTGACGCTGCTGGTCTATGCCAGCACCGACGCGCTGTCGCTGGCGACCGGCCGCAATCCGTTCGCCAATCCCGTATTTCACGCGATGTGGATCATCGCGGCCTTCCTGCTCCTGACCGGCACCTCCTACACCACCTATTTTGGCGGCGCGCAGTTTGTGCACTTCCTGCTCGGGCCGGCGACGGTGGCGCTGGCGGTGCCGCTTTACGAGAACCGCAAGATCGTCGCCGCGGCGATCGTGCCGATGCTGGTGGCGCTGGTGATCGGCTGCGCCACGGCGATCGTCTCGGTGGTGCTGCTGGCCAATGCATTCGGCCTGCCGCGCGAGATCGTGCTGGCGCTGGCGCCGAAGTCGGTGACCGCGGCGGTGGCGATGGGCATCAGCGAGTCGCTCGGCGCCGATGCCTCGCTGACCGCGGTGGCGGTGATCCTCACTGGCATCATGGGCGCGATCATCGTGACGCCGCTGATGAACAGAATGGGCATCACCGACTACCGCGCCCGCGGCTTCGCGGTGGGACTGGCGTCGCACGGCATCGGCACCGCGCGCGCGTTCCAGGTCGATGCGGTCGCCGGCGTGTTCGCCGGCATCGCGATGAGCCTGAATGCGCTGGTGACGTCGCTGCTGGTGCCGATCGCCGTCACGCTGCTGCTGCGCTGATGGCCATCACGAAATCGCGCCGCCAAGCCATCGCAGTTGTGATGACGCCGGCATGGAGCGGTGCGGCAAGACTGGTTATGGTCGCGCCGTCGATAACAAGAAGCGCCCGATTATGATGACCCTGATGCAGGACGTGTTGGCACTGGCATCGGGCGTGCTGGTCGGCTTCTCGCTGGGGCTGGTCGGCGGCGGCGGATCGATTCTGGCGGTGCCGCTGATGGTCTATGTGGTCGGCGTACCCAGCGCCCATGTCGGGATCGGCACCAGCGCCATCGCGGTGGCCGTCAATGCCGCGATCAATCTCGCCAACCATGCGCGTGGCGGCCGGGTGCACTGGTCCTGCGCGCTGGTGTTTGCCTCAGCCGGCATCGTCGGCGCGTTCGGCGGGTCCTCGCTCGGCAAGCGGGTCGATGGCAGCAACCTGCTGGTGATGTTCGCGCTCCTGATGCTGGCGATCGCCGGGCTGATGCTGCGGTCGCGATCCCGCACCGGAATCGACCGGGTCGCGATCAGCATGGCCAATACGCCGGCGCTGCTGGCGCTCGGCCTCGCCACCGGCGCACTGTCCGGTTTCTTCGGCATCGGCGGCGGCTTCCTGATCGTGCCGGCCCTGATGCTGGCGACCGGCATGTCGATCATGAGCGCGATCGCCTCGTCGCTGGTCGCGGTCACGGCGTTCGGCGTCACCACCGCTGCGAGCTATGCGTGGTCCGGCCTGATCTCGTGGCAACTGGCGCTGATGTTCATCCTCGGCGGCGTTGTCGGCGGCCTCGCCGGCACCGCTTCGGCTCGCTATTTGTCGCTGCGCCGCGGCGCGCTCAACACCGTGTTTGCATCTATCATTATCGTGGTGGCGCTCTATATGTTGGCCCGCAACATCTACGTCACCTGAACGTCGGCGCGCAGTACCGCCGGGAGCCCTGCATGAGCGATATCATCAACACATCCCGGCGCATCCCGGGCCCAAGCCGCCGCGGCGCCTTGGCACTGCTCGGCGGCGGCGCCGTGCTGCTCGGCTTCGATGTCGCGCCGGTCGCGGCGGTGGCCGCCAATGGCGACGAGAAGGTGCTGAACGAGGCCTCGGTGCTGCGCGATCCCGACATCCCCGTCGCCGGCAATCCCGACGGCGACATCACGATCGTCGAGTTTTTCGACTTCCAGTGCCCGTATTGCAAGAAGCTGGCGCCCGAGTTGAACGCCGCGGTGAAACAGGACGGCCGCGTCCGTCTCGTGCACAAGGACTGGCCGATCCTCGGGCCAGTATCGGTCTATGCGTCGAGGCTGGTGCTGGCGACGAAGTATCAGAACAAGTTCGTCGAAGCGCATGACGCGCTGATCTCTCTCCCAGTCAAACTCACCGAGTCCGGCGCCCGCGAGAGCCTCGCCAAAGCAGGCATCGACGTCGACCGCGCGATTGCCGACCTGCAGACCCATCAGGACGCCATTGTCGCCACGCTGAAGCGGACCAACGAGCAGGCGACGGCGTTCGGCTTCAACGGCACGCCGGCCTTCATCATCGGCAAGTTCCGTGTCCCCGGCCCGCTCACGCAGGAGCAGTTCGGCCAGGCCATCGCAGACGCCCGCAAGGCAAACGCGAAGAAGTAGACGCAAAAAACGCCCGCGTCGTGCGACGCGGGCGTTTTCGTTGTCAAATCAGGTCGATCAGTTCGACGTCAGCTTGACCCAGTCCTTGTGGGTGCGCGTCTTCAAAGCATCCCATTCGCTGGACGCGACGTCCCAGTTGACGATGGTGCGGCCGGGCTGCGCGACCTCGCCGCTGGCCACGGTCGATGTCGACATCGAATCGTGGATGTAGATGCCGCCGGTCAGCAGCAGCGCACCCAGGATCATTCCAACAAACATCCGCATCGCAAATTCTCCAATGAGCGCGAACAACGCGATGTCCCTGAGAATGGTTCCAATTTTCGTTTACCATCTTCCCGATGACGGGTTAGACGTTCAGCGATCATTGCGAGGAGCGAAACGACGCGGCAATCCAGAAGGCCGCAAGCTCGGCAAGAACTGGATTGCTTCGTCGCTTCGCTCCTCGCAATGACGGCGGATTGGCCTGAGCTAGGTCCGCGACTTCGTCGCAGCAGCAGGTGGTGCAGCAACGGGAGGCGTCGTCGGCGCAGCAGGCCCCGCCTCCGCCGTCACGATGTTCAGCGACTTCAACTCGTCCGGCTTGAAGATGAACAATCGGTCCGTCGGCGTTTCCATCGCATGCACCCAGACCTGCAAATTGATGCCCATGTCGGCGAGGTAGCGCTGGCAGCGCGCCGAGATGCGCTGCGCGTCGCTCATGTCGTCGCGCGGCGCCATCGGGTCCGGCCGGCTTCCGGCAAATACCTGATGCACCCCGATCGCGGCCTTGTCGCCGGCGCGGCGCTCGTGGCCGCCGAAGAACACCAGCGGACACGACGACGCGCAATATTTACCGGCGCCAACCTCGGTCGCCAGCTTCTTGTCACGAATGAGCTTGCCCATCGCCAGTGCATCGCCGACCGAGCCGCCCGGCGAGTTCAGCACCACGGTCTTGACGTAGTCGCCGCGCTTGCCGATTTCCGCGGCGAAGGCCTTGGAGATGCCCGGCGTGATGGTGCCGGTCGCCATCAGCCGGCCACCGCCGACCAGTTCGAAGGTCATCGGCCGGGCCATTGCGCCGTCGGGCTGCGGCAGCGGCGCGCCGCGGCGCTCGGCGCCGGGCAGCAGCGGCGCCAGGATCGCCGGCACCGAAAGCCCGGGCGACGCCTTGGTCTCAGCCGGGGTCAGCCCGATGTCTTCCGGCTTCATCCAGCCGTTCATGGTGGCGAGATCGAGCGCCAGCGCGCCGACGGCCAGCATCACCATGCCGCGGAAGATGAAGCGCAGGATACCGTCGTCGGGATGGTCCGACAGCCATGCTTGGAAGCGTTGGTTGAAGGTCGAGGAGGCCATCGCGGTTACTTGGTGTGCCGCGCCGAGGACAGCGGCGTGACGTTCTCGTCGCTCGCCGCTTCGGGAATGGCCGCGGCATCGCCATCCGGCGTCGTCCCCTCCGGCACCGCATGGCGTGCGGTCTCGATCTCCCTCGCCATCTTCAGCGCCATCATCATCTCGCCGACGGTCATATCCGTCGCATGGCTCGAAGGCTGCCCCTCGCGGCGGATCGCGGCGTGCACCACGCAGAGGATCAGCACCAGCACCGCCGGCATCAGGTCGATCGAGATGGCGCCGGCCCAGCTCGGGATGAAATCGCCGGCGTAACGCAGCACCGCTTCCGCCGGCGACATCGCCTGGAACCGGGCCGGCTCGACCCGCGGCGTCTGCAGGATCTTGTCGGCGGCATCCGACAGCGACGCGGCCTGCGCGTTGATCGAGCCTTCGACCTTGCTGACCACGGCGGTCTGCCGGTCGGCAAGATCGCCGCGGCCGCCGGCGGCCGGCGCGATGAAACCGGCGGTCAGCGACGCGGACGCGCGCTTCACCGCGGGCGCCACCGAGGTCTGCTGCAAATTGGCGATCACGCCCATCAGCGCCAGGGATTCGGAGGCAAAGGCGTCGCTGCGGGTGGAGATCGGGCCACGGTCGGAGATCAGCTCGCGCATCCTGGCCAGATGCTTGCCGCCCTGCTCGAACAGCGAGGTGACGCGCTTGCCGGAGGCCTGCACTTCCTGGCCGAGACTGTCGAGCTGCCCGGACATCTGGGTCAGCAACTGCACCACCGTGCCGGACCCCGAGGTTCCGGTCAGCAATCCCGTCCGCTCGGCATCGGCGAGGCGGGCAAAGCGCGACGACGCCAGCTGGATATCGGGCAGCAGGCCCTGCGCGGCGATGGCGTTGGTGTTCGCGGTGTCGAGGTCGCGGGTGTAGTTCTGCACGGTAATGCTGAGATGTTGCTGGATCGCGGCGGCGCCGGCCAGCGCCGAGGCGTTCAGCCACGACGACATCGCCACGATCATCAGCGATCCCAGCAGCATGCAGCCGAACATCAGGTTGCGGCCGCGGCGGTCGACCACATGCGGCATGAACTGCATCAGGAACACCCAGAACGCATAGATGCCGACCGAGACCGCAACCGAATAGATCACCGCGGCGAAGAACACCGTGGTCGGGCTGCCGTTCAGCAATTCGCGAACGCCGAGATAGGTGTAGACCCCCGCCGCCAGCGCCAGGATGGCGGTGGTCAGCTTCAGCATCCCCTCGAGGCGCGCGACGCCGGATGTCAGCAGCGCGGAGGTGGAGCGGGCGGGGGAAATCAGGGGCATGGGGTGTCCCAGTCCAATATGAATGAAAAAGAGCGCCCCCGCTAAGCCGTTCAGCTAGTGGAGAAAATCGACAAGATTATGTCGCGGCCTACTCTTGAAGCACGGGCAAGAGCGGTCAACTCTGGAACATAGCGCAATGGTGACTGTTCATTGACCGGCGCCGCTGGCCGCAAGCCGGCTTCGAAGCCTGTTGTCGAATGGAATCCACATGTCGAATGCCGAGATCATCGCCGCTCCTGCTGCGACCGAAGAGCCTGTGCACCAATATGATGGGGCAGTCGGCGGATGGGGGTCGCTGCGGGGTCTGACGTCCGTCGTGCTGCGCGAACAACCCAACCCGGTCACGCTCGGCCGGCAATTGCTTCGGCAGAACAAGGATGACGGGTTTGCATGCGTAAGCTGCGCTTGGGGCAAACCGGACAAGCTGAGCCCGGCTGAATTTTGCGAGAACGGCGCCAAGGCGACGGCTTGGGACCTGACTCGGCACCGCTGCACGCCGGAATTCTTCGCCAAACACACGCTGACCGAATTGCGGACGTGGCCTGACTTCGATCTGGAGCATCAGGGCCGACTGACCGCACCGATGCGCTACGACGCCGCCACCGACAAATATGTGCCTTGCCAATGGGAAGAGGCCTTCGCCGAGATCGGCCGCGAGTTGAAGGCGTTGAAGCCAAAGTCGGTGGTGTTCTATGCCTCCGGCCGAGCCTCGCTGGAAACGTCCTACATGTACGGCCTGCTGGCGCGCATGTACGGCAACAACAACCTGCCCGACAGCTCGAACATGTGCCATGAGTCGACCTCGGTCGGCTTGAAGTCGGCGATCGGCGTGCCGGTCGGCACCGTCAAGCTGGAGGACTTCGAACACACCGACTGCATCCTGTTCTTCGGCCAGAATGTCGGCTCCAACAGCCCGCGTATGCTGCACGAGTTGCAGCCCGCGGCAAAACGCGGCGTGCCGATCATCACCTTCAATCCGCTGCGTGAACGCGGCCTGGAGGAGTTCACCAATCCGCAGTCGCCGTTGCAGATGGTGACGGGCTCCTCGACCGCGATCAGCACGCAATATTACCAGCCGCGTCCGGGCAGTGACATCGCCGTGATGACCGGCATGTGCAAATGGCTGATCGAACGAGACGACGCGGCTACTGCGACAGGCGGCGCACGCGTGCTGGACCACGAATTCATTGCCACCCACACCTCCGGCTTCGAGGAACTCGCCACGTTCTGCCGCGCCGCCGACTGGGCGGAGATCGAGCAAGAAACTTCGCTGTCGCGCTCCGACATCGAAACTGCTGCGGAAACCTATGCCCGCGCCAAGGCCGTGATCCTGGTCTACGGCATGGGGCTGACGCAGCATCGCTTCGGCGTGCAGAACGTCCACATGGCCTGCAACCTGCTGCTGCTGCGCGGCAATATCGGCAAGCCCGGCGCCGGTCCGTGCCCGGTGCGCGGCCATTCCAATGTGCAGGGCCAGCGCACCGTCGGCATCTCCGAAAATCCTGAACTGGTGCCGCTGGACAAGTTGGCTACGCAGTACGGCTTCGAACCGCCGCGCGACAAGGGCCTCAACACCGTCGAAGCCTGCGAAGGAATCTTGAAAGGCGACGTCCGCGGCTTCATCGCCCTCGGCGGGAATTTTCTGCGCGCCATTCCGGATACCCAACGCATGGAACCGGCATGGGGCGGATTGCGGCTCTCGGTACAGATCGCGACCAAGCTCAACCGCAACCATCTGGTCCCCGGCGAGGTGACTTATTTGTTGCCGTGCCTCAGCCGGATCGAGCGCGACGTGCAGGCCAGCGGCCCGCAGACCGTATCGATGGAGGATTCCACCAGCGTCATTCACCCGTCGTTCGGCGATGTCGAGCCGAGCAGCAAGGACCTGCTGGCTGAAGCCACCATCGTGGCGGAAATCGCCAAGGCGACGCTGCCTGACAATCCGAAACTGGACTGGACGGCATGGACCGCCGATTACGCAAAGGTGCGCGACGCCATTGCCGAGACCTATCCGGAGTGGTTCTACGATTTCAACCAGCGCCTGAAAAAGCCTGGCGGCTTCTATCGAGACAACAAGGCGCGCCGTCGCGACTTCACCGCGACCAAGAGCGGACTGGCGACCTTCTTCGCGCCGACCCAACTCTCGGCCACCGGGTTTGCCGACGCGCCGGGCCTGCTTCGGTTGATGACACTGCGCTCCAACGACCAGTTCAACACCACGATTTACGGCTATGAAGATCGCATGCGCGACGTGAGCGGCACCCGCGAGATTTTGTTCATGAACCCGGAAGATATCGTGCACTACGGCCTGAAGGATGGCGACGCGGTTGGACTCGCCACCGATGCGCCGGACGGTCTGGCGCGCGAAATGCGCGGGCTGAAGGTGTTTTCCTACAACATCCCGCGCGGCAGCGTCGGCGCCTATTATCCGGAATGTAACGTGCTGGTCCCGGTCGGGCATTACGCCGAGGAGAGCATGGTCCCCGCGGCGAAATCAGTGCCGGTGCGTCTCATCCTGAAATGAGCCGTCTTACGACTCCGCCGAGCGGCCGCCCTGGATCACGACCACGCGGCTGCCGGTCTGGACGCGGCTGTAGAGGTCGATGATGTCCTGGTTCATCAGCCGGATGCAGCCGCTGGAGACGGCATGGCCGATGGTCGCCGGCTCGGTGGTGCCGTGGATCCGGAACATGGTGTCGCGGTCGCCCTGATACAGATACATCGCGCGCGGGCCGAGCGGATTGTCGATGCCGCCCTGCAGACCGCTGGCCATGTGGCGATAGCGCGCCGGCTCGCGGTTCATCATGTTCTCGGTCGGGCTCCAATGCGGCCATTCCGCCTTGCGCTTGATCACGGCGTTGCCGGCAAACGCCAGGCCCGCCTTGCCGACCCCGATGCCGTAGCGCATCGCGCGGCCGTTGCCCTCGACCAGATAAAGATGGCGCGCGGCGGTATCGACGATGATGGTGCCGGCAGGTTCCCGCGTGCGGTACTCGACCGGCTGGCGCAGCATCGCCGGGTCGATCTCGCTGACATCGATGGGGGGCAGTTCATGGCCACCATCGGTCATGGAGGCATATTTCGCCGACGCGCCCCCGGCAAAACCGCCGAGCCCGCCACCGCTGCTGGCGCAGCCGGCCAGCGAGGCCGACACCATCAACAGCGCCAGCAAGCGCAACCCGCGTGATCCGCCAAAACCCGTCATCATCATTCCCAGTCGTCACTACCAATGGAACCGCGCTTGGTAGCGCGATCCGTCCCCCCATCGGTTGGGGCCTGCAGCGAACTTAGGAAAGTGACATTCGTGTCAACGGCGCCATGGCGGGGCTTTTTGCGCAGGGTGTGATGCAAGCGCCACAGCCACCACCACTTCAGGGTGTCTGAGCGCGGTGATGCGTTCCGAATTTTTCGACCATGGTCTCGCTGGCCTGGTTCAGCCCCATCACCTCGACGTCCGCGCCATGGCGGCGCAGCTTCAGCACGATATCGTCCAGTGCGCCGATCGCGCTGATGTCCCAGAAATGCGCCGCGCTGACGTCGATGCAGACGCGCGCCGGCACGTCCTGGTAATCGAAGGCGTCGATCAGGCTCTGCGCCGAGGCGAAGAACACCTGGCCCCGGACGCGGTAGGTGATGCCGCCGCCGTCCGCGCTGCGCTCCGAGCCGACATCGAGCAACCGCGCCACCTTGGCGGCGAAGAACACGCCGCTCATCACCACGCCACCCAGCACGCCCATCGACAGATCACCGGTGACGACCACGAGGACCACCACCGTCAGCATCACCACGCTGGAGCTCAGCGGATGCGAGCGCAGGTTGGTGACCGACGACCACGAGAAGGTCGAGATCGACACCATGATCATGACGGCGACCAAAGCCGCCATCGGGATCTGTTTCACCCAGTCGCCGAGCACCACGATCAGGAACAGCAGCAGGCAACCGGCGAACAGCGTCGACAGCCGCGTCCGCGCGCCGGCGGTGACGTTGATGACGGACTGCCCGATCATCGCGCAGCCGCCCATCGCGCCGAGAAAGCCAGTGACGAAATTGGCGACGCCCTGGCCGACACATTCGCGGTTCTTGTTGCTGGACGTGTCGGTCATGTCGTCGACGATCGACGCCGTGAGCAGCGATTCCAGCAGGCCGACGGCCGCCATGGTCAGCGAATAGGGCAGGATGATCCGCAGCGTTTCGAAATTGAACGGCACCTGCGGCAGCGCGAAGAACGGCAGCGAGGACGGCAACTCGCCCATGTCGCCGACGGTGCGCAACTTGATTCCGGAAAGCAGCGTGAACGCCGTGAGCACGATGATGGCGACCAGCGCCGACGGCACGCGCTTCGTGACGTAGGGGAACAAATAGATGATGCCGAGGCCGGCGGCGACCATCGGGTAGGTTGGCCAGCCCACATTTATCAGCTGCGGCAGCTGCGCCATGAAGATCAGGATCGCCAGCGCATTGACGAAGCCGGTCATCACCGAGCGCGACACGAATTTCATCAGGAGGCCCAGCCGCAGCGCGCCAGCGACGATCTGGATCAGGCCCATCAGCACGGTCGCGGCGAACAGATATTGCAGGCCGTGGTCGCGCACGAGCGTGATCATCAGCACCGCGGTGGAGGCCGTGGCGGCAGAGATCATCGCCGGACGCCCGCCGACGATGGCGGTGACCACCGCGATCGAGAACGAGGCATAGAGCCCGATTTTGGGATCGACGCCGGCGACGATGGAGAATCCGATCGCTTCCGGAATCAGCGCCAGCGCGACCAGCGTACCGGATAAGAGTTCAGTGGGAATATTGCTCAACCATTCGCGGCGGAAGCGTTCGACGAATGTCATGGGGAAAGACCGATAGGGTCAGCGCGGCTGACGGGCCATGCCCGATCTACCGAAAGCAGAAAATTTCTGATTGCGCTGAGGGGTTTCCGGGGGATAGGCGCCCGGCCGAGCCACCCGATCAGATCGGGTCCGACGATCGTTTCAAACTGCCTTGGTAACGCCGCGGAATCAAGCGCGACTTCGCAGCATCGCCGCTCAAATGCCAGTCGTAATGCGAAGCAATCGCAGCTATGGGAATGCGCCTTGCATCTCCGGCGACGCCATACTAGAGCACACAGCCGCGCTTGCCGCGTCCCTCAATGAGCATAGATGATGACAAGCGTTCGCAGTCTGGCGCAGGGCAGCATCGTCGTGGGCTTCGCCGTCCTCGGCCTGAAATATGTCGCCTATCACCTCACCGGCAGCGTCGCGCTGCTGTCGGACGCGATCGAAAGCATCGTCAATGTGGTGACGGCCGTCGTGGCGCTGATGGCGATCAGCCTGAGTGCCAAGCCGGCCGACGAGGAACATCCCTACGGGCACCACAAGGCGGAATATTTCTCCGCCGTGCTGGAAGGCGTGCTGATCGTGCTGGCCGCGATCCTGATTCTCCACGAGGCCTATGCCAGCTATCTGGCGCCGCGCGCGCTCGATGCGCCCTGGCTGGGGCTGGCCGTCAACGGCCTGGCCACCGCACTCAATGCGATCTGGGCCTGGGTGCTGATGCGGTTCGGCCGCAGCCGGCGCTCGCCGGCGCTGGTGGCCGACGGCCGCCACCTCCTGACTGACGTGGTGTCGTCGATCGGCGTGCTGGGCGGCGTCGGCGTTGCCGCTGTCCTGAACATTCCGATCCTCGATCCGATCCTCGCCGCTTTGGTGGCGCTCAATATCCTGTGGGCCGGCTGGGCCCTGATGAAGGAATCGCTCAGCGGGCTGATGGACGAGTCGATTCCGCCGACGACGCTGCTGGCCATCAAGAAGATCATCTCGACCCAATCGGGTGGCGCGATCGAGGCGCACGACCTGCGCACCCGCCGCGCCGGCCGCATGACCTTCATCGACTTTCATTTGGTGGTGCCGGGCACCACCACCGTCAGCGACGCGCACGAGATCTGCGACACGCTCGAGATCGCGATCCGGGAGGAGATCGGCGAGGCGCTGATCACCATCCATGTCGAGCCCGACGACAAGGCCAAGCACGCCGGCATCGTGGTGCTGTAGACCTGTTGTCCGAGCGCCGCAGACGAAATCTGTGCTCTTTGACAGCGTCCCCTGCCATGCTAGTTGGGGGATGAGGAAAGTTCTTTGAAGCAGCATTCGCACAGACGCCGGTTTGGCACCGTGGCATCGCTCGCCGCGGCCTATGCGCTCGTGCTCAACGTCATCCTCTCCAGCCTGCTGCTGGCCTCGGTGTCGCCGGCGCTCTACGCCGCCGGCTTCGAGATCTGCGCCGTCAATCCGGACCATGGCGACGCCGGCAAGAGCCCCGGCCAGGTCGCGGTGCATTGCCCGGTCTGCGTATTCGCGCACGCGCCCGGCGCGCCGCCGCAGCCGACCGAGTTCCTCACCACGCGGATCGCGATCACCATCGCACCGACCATCGCCCGCGAGGCCGCCATTATTGCGCGGTTGGCCGCCACCGACCATCAGGCCCGTGCCCCGCCGCGACTGATCTGACGTCCCGCGCGATCCCGCGCGCCCATCTCGTCATATCAATCCGGTGGAGTTAACCCATGTTTTCCGTATCCCTGCGGCTGCGCAGCGCTTCGCTGGCATCCGCGGCTGCGCTGCTATCCAGCGCGACCTTCTCGGATGCCGCCTCCGCGCAAGCCGGTTCACAGACCGAGCTGCCGTCCGTGACCGTCGATGCCCCGCAGCAAAAGCGCGCTGCCGCCCGACCGGCCCGTCGCGCCACAACCACCTCGACACGCGCCTCGCGTCAGCCGGTGGTGGCATCGGCGCAAACCGCCCAGGCGCCGGGCGTACCGGGCTCGCTCACCGTCGCCACCGCGCAGCAGGCGCTCCGCGAAATCCAGCGAACGCCGGGCGGCGTCGCGCTGGTGACGGCCGATGTCTGGCGCAACTCGACCGTCAGCAACTCGATCAAGGACATCCTCGATTATGTGCCGGGCGTGATCGCGCAACCGAAATGGGGCGACGACACGCGGCTGTCGATCCGCGGCTCCGGCCTGTCGCGCAATTTCCATCTGCGCGGCGTACAGCTCTATATGGACGGCATCCCGATCAACACCTCGGATGGCTATGGCGATTTTCAGGAGATCGATCCGACCGCCTACAAATATGTCGAGGTCTACAAGGGCGGCAACGCGCTGCGGTTCGGCGCCAATTCGATGGGCGGCGCGATCAACTTCGTCACTCCGACCGGCCGCGATCCGTTCCCCAACAGCGCCAGCATCGACATGGGCGCGTTCGGCTATCGTCGCGTGCAGGCCAGCGCCGGCGGCGCCAACGGCCCGTGGGACGGCTTCCTCACCGCCTCGACGCAATCGACCGACGGTTTTCGCGATCATAGCTGGGGCACATCGACCCGCGTCAGCGGCAATGTCGGCTACCAGTTCTCGCCGGATTTCGAGACCCGGTTCTATCTCAACGCCAACGAGGTGCGGCAGCGGATTCCCGGCTCGGTGACCAGGGCCTCGGCGCTGAACTCGCCGACCACCGCCGCCGCCGGCAACATCAGCGGCGACCAGCAGCGCAATATCGACACCGTGCGGCTCGCCAACAAGACCACGATCCGCTTTGACAACACCACAGTAGATTTCGGCGTGTTCGGCGTCGATCGCCACCTGATGCACCCGATCTTCCAGGTGCTGGACTATCACTACCAGGACTATGGCGGCTTCGCGAAGCTCACCGACGACCGCTTCATCGGCGGCTACCGCAACGTGTTCACCGCCGGCGTCAACCTCGTCAACGGCCGCATCGACAACACGCAATACGTCAATGTGGGCGGTCAGAAGGGCGCGCTGGCTTCATCATCGGTCGACTCGTCGAAGAACACCTCGGTCTATGCCGAGAATTCGTTCTATTTTCTGCCGAGCGTGGCGGCGATTGCCGGCACCCAGTTCCTCTACGCGACACGCAATCGCCGGGATCGTTTCCTGAGCGACGGCGACAATTCAGGCTCGACCGAATTCAACCTGTGGAGCCCGAAGGCGGGCCTGTTGTGGCAGATCGATCCGACCTGGCAGGCTTATGCCAATGTCTCGCGCAGCGCCGAAGTGCCGAGCTTCGGCGAAAGCTCGTCGGGTGCAGGCATCCCGACGATCCCCTTCACCAGCATCAAGCCGCAACGCGCCACGACCTATGAGATCGGCACCCGTGGCCGGCGGCCCGACCTCACCTGGGAGCTGACCGGCTACCGCGCCGAGATCAAGAACGAGTTGCTGTGCCTGTACAGCGTATTCGGCAATTGCAACGTCACCAACGCCGACCGCTCCATCCATCAGGGTATCGAGGCCGGCCTCGGCATCGCCGTGATGAAGGGCCTGTTCGCCGTCGGCGAGCAGCCCGACCGGCTGTGGCTCAACATGGCTTACACGCTGAACGACTTCCGCTTCGACAACGACGCGGTCTACGGCAACAACCTGCTGCCCGGCGCGCCCAACCATTATTTGCGCGCCGAACTGCTCTACAAGCACGCCAACGGCTTCTACATCGGCCCCAATCTCGAATGGGTGCCGGAATCCTATTACGTCGACAGCGCCAACACGCTGAAGACCGAACCCTATGCGATCTGGGGCCTCAAGGCCGGCGTCGACAATGGCGGCACCTATTCCGGCTATATCGAGGCCCGCAACATCGCCAATACCACCTACATCGCCTCGGCCAGCATCATCGACAGGGCCAATGCGAATTCGACGCTGTTCGAGCCCGGCTTCGGCCGCGCCGTCTATGCCGGCATCAAGGCCCGCTGGTGATCGCCATGACCAAGCATCCAACGAAAGGACCTACCATGAAGAACCTCTCCACGCTCGCGCTCGCTGCCGGCCTCGCCGCCCTCGCGGCGCCGTCTCACGCCCACGTCTTCCTGCAAAGCGGCACCGCCACGGTGGGCGGATCTTATCGCGCCGTGCTGGCGGTGCCGCATGGCTGCAAGGCGTCGGCCACGACCAAGATCACCGTGACCATTCCCGAGGGCATGGTCGCGGTGAAGCCGATGCCGAAGCCGGGCTGGAGCATCGACGCGAAGAAGGGCGCCTATGCGAAATCCTACGAGTTCATGCACGGCATGAAGGCCTCCGAAGGCGTGCAGGAGATCAGCTGGACCGGCAAGCTCGACAACGACTTCTATGACGAGTTCGTCTTCACCGGCTATCTGCCGGCGGAGTTGAAGACCGATGCGCCGCTGTACTTCCCGACGCTGCAGAGCTGCGAGGCCGGCTCCGAGAACTGGGCCGAGATCCCCGCCGCCGGCCAGGACCCGCATGCGCTGAAATCCCCTGCCCCGATGCTGCAGCTTGCGGCATCCACGAAGCCGGCGATGGCCGCGATGGCGCAGGCCGGCGAGTTGATGATCACCGCGCCGTGGACCCGCGCGACCCCGCCCGGCGCCAAGCTCGCCGGCGGCTACCTCACGATCATGAACATGGGCAAGACCAGCGACCGCCTCACCGGCGGCAGCTTCGGCAATGGCGGCAAGATCGAGGTCCACGAAATGACCATGACGGACGGCGTGATGAAGATGCGCGAACTCGGCCGTGGTCTCGAGATCAAGCCCGGCGCCACCGTGAAGCTGGAGCCCGGCGGTTATCATCTGATGCTGCTGAACCTCCCCGCCCCCTTCAAGCAGGGCGACAAGGTCAAGGCGCAGCTGACCTTCGAGAAGGCCGGCAAGATCGACGTCGAACTCGATGTTGCCGGCATCGGCGCCCAGGCCCCGGCCGGTGCTGGCCACGCGCATTAACCTGCGGCGATCGGTAGCCCGGATAGCGGCGCGCAGCGTCGCGGTGCTGCTATCCGGGAACAGAGCTCATCCGGGCTACGACAGATCAATGATTTTCAATAGACAATCCAATTTTGTATACATATACAAAATCCATGAGCCCAATTGCTGCCCGCCCTTACCTACGAGACGAAGTCTATTCCGCGCTGAAAGCCAGCCTCGGGCTGCGCGCGGCCGGGATCACCGCGCCGGTCCGCGTGCGGGAGGAAGAGCTGGCCGCCGAGCTTGGCGTCAGCCGGACCCCGGTGCGGGAAGCGATGCGCCGGCTCGAGCAGGAAGGGCTGATCGCATTTCGCCCGCGCCGCGGCGCCCGGCTGATGCCGACCTCGCTGGCCGAATATCTAGAATGGCTGGCAATCCGCGAAATGCTGGAAGGGCTTGCCGCGCGCGACGTCGCAGCTCACGGCTCAGCCGACGTCTGCGCGCGTCTGCGCGCGGTATTCGCCAGTTTCGACGAGGCTGGCGCGCTGGCGCGTCCGGCCGACTATGCCGCGGCCAATACCGCCTTCCATGCCCTGCTGATGCGCGAGAGCCGCAACACGCTGCTGGAAAAGACCTGGGACTCGTTCGGCCATCTCAAAATGGCCGGGCTGCGCTTCATCGAGCGGCTCGATCGCGGCGCGCAATCCTTCCACGAGCACTTCGACATCATCGACGCCATTGAGGCCCGGGATCCCGACCGCGCCGAGGCGGTGGCGCGACGCCATGTCCGCGTGCTGCGCGAGCAGGCGGCATCCTCCCTCACCGAATTCGACATCACCGACAAAGACGGAAACCCATCATGATCTTTCTGACCTTCGAAGCCGGCAACGACAGCCACCTCGGCCTCCTGATCGGCGAGCAGGTGCTCGACCTCACGGCCGCCTGGCCGTCGAAACAGACCGCGCCGCGCCATGTCGGCGATCTCGCGGAAGCCGGCGAGGCCGGCATCGCGACCGTGCGCGAGTTGCAGTCGTCGGCGAAGAACCTGCTGCCGCGCGCGTCGCTGAAAATCCTGGCGCCGATTCCGCGGCCGAAGAAGAACGTGTTCTGCGTCGGCCGGAACTACAAGGAACATATCGACGAAGGCATGCGCGCGCAGGGCAAGGCCCCGGTGCCGCTGCCGGCCGTGCCGGAATTCTTCACCAAGCCGCCGACCGCGGTGATCGCCGACGGCGAGACCATTCCGCAGCACGCCAACGTCACCGCGCAGCTCGACTACGAGGTCGAACTCGCCGTCATCATCGGCACCAAGGGCTCCAACATTGCAGCCGCCGACGCCTATTCCCACATCTTCGGCTACTCGATCATCAACGACATCACCGGCCGCGACACGCAGCGCCGCTACGGCCAGTGGTTCAAGGGCAAGGGGCTGGACCGCTCCTGCCCGTTCGGGCCGGTGGTGGTGCACGCCTCGGCGCTGCCCAACGTCGAAGATCTCCGCATCTTCAGCACGGTCAATAGCGAGCTGCGCCAGGATAGCCGCACCAGCCGGATGATCTTCGATATTCCCGCCATCATCGAGCACCTGTCGCGCGGCCTGACGCTGGAGCCCGGCGACGTGATCGCCACCGGCACGCCGTCCGGCGTCGGCTATGCGATGGAGCCACCGCGCTTCCTGGTCGACGGCGACCGCGTCACCGCCGAAATCGAAGGCATCGGCATCCTCCACAACACGATCACCGCCTGAACAACAATAAAAACGAGAGGAAACGACCATGAGCAACGCCGAAACCTTTCGCATCAAGCGCGCGACGTCGGATTTTCGCTGGCCGAACGGCGCGAAGATCGCAGTCGTGTTCAACCTCGCTTATGAGGCCTGGTCGCCCGGCAAGGCGCCGGGCATCGGGCCGATGGGCAACGTGCTGCAGCCGGGCTATTTCGATACCAACGCGCATTCCTGGGCGAGCTATGGCGCGGTGCGCGGCATCCAGCGCCTGACGCGGATCGCCGCGGCCAACAAGGTCAAGACCAGCATCATGGTCAACGGCGTGCTGGCGGAGACGCATCCCACGGTGCTCGCCGAACTGCACGCTGCCGGCCACGAGATCGTGGCGCATTCCTACGGCATGGACGTGATCCCGGTGTATTTCGACGAGGCCGGCGAGCGCGCCAACATCCGCCGCACCGGCGACCTGATCGCGGGCATCACCGGCGAACGGCCGCTCGGCTGGATCAGCCCGCGCGGCACCGGCAGCCTGATCAGCCCACGGCTGCTCGCCGAGGAAGGCTATGTCTGGTTCGGCGACTGCAACGACGACGACCTGCCGGCGATCATCTCCTCGGGCGACGCCTCCGGTCCGTCGATCGTCGGCATTCCGCTGACCATGGACGTCAACGACCTGCCGCATTCGATCCGCTACGGCAATGCGCCGGCCGCTCTGGTCGAGCAATTCCGCGCCATCCTCGACAACGCCCCTGATGCCGACGATGCGCCGTTCATGCTCGACGTCACCGCGCATACCCATGCCTTCGGCCGCCCGGCCGGCGCCTGGGCCTATGACGCCATGATCAAACTGGCGCTCGCGCGCGATGACATCTGGATCGGCACCCGCATCGAGATCGCCCGCCACGCGCTCGCGCATGGTGAGTTGTTCAAGGACCAGACGACCTAAGCTCCCGACAAGACCAGCGGCGCCCAAGCGCCCGATCAATCCCAGGAGGAAACGCCATGTCATCCGCCGTCACCCGTCCGGCTTTCGCCGCTCTGCTTGCCGCTGTCACGATCGGCTCCACCCTGCCGGCCGCCGCGCAGCCCTACCCCTCGCAGCCGGTGAAGCTGGTCGTGGCCTTCGCGCCGGGCGGCCCGGCGGACCTGATCGCCCGCATCCTCGGCCAGAAGCTCAACGAGCAGTGGAAGCAGCCGGTGGTGATCGAAAACCGCGGCGGCGCCGGCGGCAACATCGCCGCGGGCGCGACCGCCAAGGCGGAGCCGAACGGCTATACCGTGCTGGTGACAACCAGCGCCTTCGCGGTCAATCCGAGCCTGTCGTCGAAGGCCGGCTACAATCCTGCCGATTTCACCACCGCGATCGTGGCGGCCACGACGCCGAACCTGATCGTCGGCGCGCCAAGCCTGAAGGCGAAGACGCTGCGCGACGTGATCGAGGCGTCGAAGACCGAGAACTACACCTATGGCACCGCCGGCGTAGGCACCACGCCGCACCTGTCGGCCGAGAAGATCTTCCGCCTCAATGCCAAGGTGACGATCGTACATGCGCCATTCACCGGCGCCGGCCCGGCGCTGAACTCGGTGATGGGCGGTCACACCGCGCTGGCCAGCGTGGCGCTGCCGGCGGCGATGGAACTGGTCAAGGGCGGTCAGGTCAAGGCGCTGGCCGTCACCAGCAAGGACCGCATGAAGTCTCTGCCGGACGTGCCGACCGCGCGCGAACTCGGCCTCAGCGACGACGAGGACGCCACCTGGGTCGCCTTCATGGTGCCGGCGCAGACGCCGCCCGCCGTGGTCGCCAAGCTGAACGACGACATCAACACCGCGCTGGCCGATTCGGGCATCCGCGAACAATTCGAGCGCATCGGCTTCAGCACGATCGGCGGCTCATCGTCGGACTCGCAGGGCTATGTGAAGTCCGAAATCACCAAATGGGGCGAGATCATCCGCAAGCTGGATCTGAAGCAGGAATAACCGCCGGCCTCAATGCATCCGCGGCGCCTTGAGCATCCGGTTGCGATCGGTCGAGACCAGCTCGACGTCGAACGTGTCGCCGCCACGGTACAGCGTGAGCGGCACGTCGATGCCGGCGGGGCCGAGCGCCCATAGCGCGCGGTAAAACTCCGCCGAATCCGTCACCTCCTCGCCATTGACGGCGAGGATGACGTCGCCGGTCTTCAACTCGGCGCGCGCGGCGGGGCCGCGGGCGGCGAGGCCGACCACGACCACCTTGTCCTCGACCTCGGCGGCATAGAGCCCGAGCCACGGCCGCGCCGGGCGGTTGACCTTGCCGAACTTCCTGAGGTCGTCGAGCACCGGCTTCAACAGATCGATCGGCACCACCATATTGAGGTGCTCGCTCCGGCCGCCGAGGTCGCGCTCGATCTGCAGCGACCCGATGCCGATCAACTCACCCTTGGCATTGATCAGCGCAGCGCCGCCCCAATTCGGGTGTGCGGGATGCGTGAAGATCGCGTCGTCCAGCAGATATTCCCAGTAGCCGGCGAATTCCTGCACCGCGGCGATCTTGCCGGCGACCGAGCGGGTGCGCCCGCCGACGCCGCCGACCACCACGGCATCGCCGATCTTCGCCCTGCCGGAAACGCCGAGCGGCAAGGGGGCAATATCGATCTCGCCGAGCGCCTGCACCAGGCCGAAGCCGCTCTCCGGATCGACGCCAAGCGCATGGCCGGGCACCACGCGGCCGTCGCCGAGATGCACCCAGATCGTCTCGGCCTCGGTGATCAGATAGCCGATGGTGAGGATCAATCCCTTGTCGATCAGCACGCCGTTACCGGCGCGCTCGGTGCCGAGCGTCTGCGCGGTGAAGGCGTCTTCCGGGACGATGCAGTGCAGCCCGACCACCGCCTCGAGCGTGGCCTCCAGATCGAACGCAAATTCGTCCGCGCGCGGCTGCACGGCGGCCGGCACCTTCCATTCGGTCAGGGATGGCATGCAGGGTCTCCTTCTGATCGCGGCGTGGACGTGCATATAAGATGCGATGGCAGCCTTGGAAGTCCAGCCCCGGCCGGATTTCCGCCGGGCCGCGCGCACCGCGATGGCCGGCCCGGCCTACACGCCGAGATAGACCTGACGGATATACTCGTCACCGGCGAGTTCGGCGGACTTGCCCTCGCGGATGGTACGGCCGTGTTCCAGCACATAGACCCGGTCGGCGATGCGCAGCGTCGAGGTGGCGTCCTGCTCGACGATCAGGATGGCGGTGCCGTCGCGACGGATCTGCTGGATCGAATCGAAGATCAGCCCCTTCAGCTTGGGTGCGATACCGACCGAGGGTTCGTCGAGCAGCAGCAGTTCGGGACGGCCCATCAAAGCGCGGCCGATCGCCACCATCTGCTGCTCGCCGCCGGACAGGGTGCTGGATTGCTGCCACTGCCGTTCACGCAGCACCGGAAACAGCGTGAAAACACGCTCCAGATCAGCGTTGATTTCGGCCTTGTTGCTGCGCAAATAGGCGCCGAGTTGCAGGTTCTTCAGCACCGACAATTCGGAAAACAGTTTCCGTCCCTCGGGGCAATGGCAGATACCGCGCGCCACGACATTGTAGGGCTCGACGTCATGCAGCGACTGGCCCTTGAACGCCAGCGTGCCGGAGGAAGCGATCGAGCGCGAGATCGCCTTCAGCAGCGTGGTCTTGCCGGCGCCGTTGGGGCCGAGCACACCGACCAGCTCGCCCTTCTCGACCCGGATCGAGACCGACTCGATCGCCAGCGCCTTGCCGTAACTGACCTTGAGATCGGCGACTTCAAGCAGAGGCATGTTCGTCCTCCGTCTTGCCGATATAGGCCTCGATCACCTTTGGATTTTTCACGATCTCGTCGGGCGGCCCGACCGCGATGATCTCGCCGAAATTCATCGCGATGACGCGCGACACCAAGGCCATGAACTCGCGCAGCTTGTGTTCGATCAGGAGGATGGTGAGGTTTTCCTCGCGGTGCAGCCGGCGGATCAGTTGCGCCAGCTGCTCGATCTCGCTGCTGCCGAGGCCGGCGAAGGGCTCGTCGAGCAGCAGGAGGTCCGGCCTCGTCGCCAGCGCGCGGGCGATTTCGAGCCGCCGCAGGTCGCCGTAAGGCAGCGTTTCCACCGGCTCCTTGTCGCGACCGCCGAGGCCGACCTGACCGAGCAGATAGCTCGCGCGGGCCTCCTTATCCTTGTCCTGATGCGCGCGTGGCGACATGCAGGCCACCAGCACGTTCTCCAGCAGGTTCATGCCGAGGAACGGGCGCGTGAGCTGGAAAGTCCGCGCCATGCCGCGATTGACCACCTTGTACGGCGCCAGCTCCCGCACCAACTCGCCGTTGAAGTGGATGGCGCCGGAGGTCGGCGGCATGAAGCCGGTGAGGATATTGAACAAGGTGGTCTTGCCGGCGCCGTTAGGCCCGAGAATGCCGGTGAATTCGCCTTTCTGCAGCGTGAAGCTCACGTTCTTGACGGCGGTCAGACCACCGAAGCGTTTTGTGACGCCATCGACCTCGAGCAGCACGGTCATCGCAGCCGCTCCGTCACCCGGCGCCACAGCGGCGCGATCAGCCCGTTGGGCAGGAAGAACAGGATCAGCATCAGCGTAAGGGTGTATATCCACAGCCGGTACTCGCCGAAACCGCGCAGCATTTCGGTAAGCAGCGTCAGCAAGATCGCCGCGACGGCGGCGCCGTAGATCGAGCCGATGCCGCCGACATAGACCATGATGATCACGGTGATGGAGACGACCACCGAGAACAAAGGCGGCGAGACCTGCAGCTGATAGTGCGCGTAGAGCGCGCCGCCGAGGCCGGCGAAACCGGCCGAGATCATCAGGGATGCTATTTTGTAGAAGGTGACGTTGATGCCGGCGGCCTGACAGGTCGCCTCATCGCCGCGAATGGCCCGCAGCAGCAGGCCCCAATGCGACTGCGCCAGCAGCGTGAGAACGATCACGGTGACCACCAGCACGCCGAGCACGAACCAGTAGTAGTGCAGCGGGTTCTTGATCAACGGGTCGAGGCCGTACAGCCCCTCCTCGCCGCCGGTATATTCCCAGAAGATCAGGCACAGCCGCTGCAGGATGGCCGAGGCCGACAACATCGCCAGCGCGAAATACGGGCCGCGCAGCCGCAGCGTGGGAAAGCCGACCAGCAGGCTGAAGGCCACCGCGATCACCACCGCCAGCGGCAGGCTGAGCCACGGATTGGTGAACCAGATGGTGGCGAGAAAACCCGCGGTATAGGCCCCGGCGCCGATGAACAGCGAGTGGCCGAAATTCTCCCGGCCGGTGAGGCCGGACATGAAGTCCCAGCTCGAGGCCCAGATGCCGTAGACGGCGCAGACCGTCAGCACGCCGGTGAGATAGTTGCTGGATACCAGCATCGGTGCCACCGCGAGGATGGCGACAAGCGCGATGCCGCCGGCGATATCGATCGGAGCGATGCTGCGCATATCAGAACGCCGCCCGTCGGCCGAGGATGCCGGAGGGCCGGATCATCAGGGTGACCACCACGGCGACCAGCGAGACCAGTTCGGTCCATGAGGTGGAGATCATGTAGGCGACGATGGTCTCGGAATAGCCGAGGATCAGGGAGGCGATGATGCTGCCCGGGATCGAGCCGAGCCCGCCGACGATGACGATGGCGAAGGCCTTGACCATCGGCAGCAAGCCCATGGTGGGCTGCACCGTCAGGAACGGCGACACCAGCACGCCGGCCAGCGCGGCGGTGCCGGCCGAAATCGCCATGACGATCGAGAAGATGCGGTTGGTCGGAATGCCCATGTACTGCGCGGCTTCCGGATCCTGCGACACCGCAAGAATGGCTGCGCCCAGCCGGGTGCGCTGGATGAACAGCCACAGCAGCAGCAGCACCAGCACGCCGGCGACCAGCGCCAGCAGACGCTGCCCGCCGATATCGACGCCGCCGATCGACAGCTTGTCGGCGACGAAGGACGGCACATTGCGGTATTCCGAGCCGAAGGTGATGAACAGCGCCTGCTCCACGGCCAGCGACACCGCCAGCGTGATCATCAGCACCGCCAGTTGCGAGGCGCGCAGCGGGCGCACCAAAAAACGCTCCATCAGCACGCCGAAGCCGGCAACCAGCAGCACGGCGATGGGGGCGGCGAGAAACAAGGGCACGCCCAGCAACGAGGTCAGCACGTAGGCGGCGTAGGCGCCGAGCGCATAAAACGAACCATGGGCCAGGTTGAGGATGCGGGCGACGCCGAAGATGAGGGTGAATCCCACGGCTAGCATTGCGTAGATCGCGCTGGAGACCGCGCCGTAAATCAGAATTTGAAGCATGAGGTCCCGCTGTTGGTGCCAGGAAGGGGGAGGCCGAACGTTACGGTTCGGCCTCCTGACTCGACGACAGCTAGTTGCTCATCCAGGGCGGCGAGATCATCGGGCCGGTGGCGGCTTCCTTCGGCCACACCACGACGCGTTCGCCGTTCTTCTGCCACTGCACGAACAGCAGGTTCTGCATGCCCGGCCCGGTTTTCACGTCGTGCAATTCATCGAACACGAGCTTGCCGGCGATGCCGACATGATCGGTCTTCTCCAGTTCCTTGATGACCGCGTCGGGCTCGATCGAATTGGCGCGCTTCACCGCATCGGCATAAATGTAGACCGCGTCATAGGCGCCGATCCCGGTATAGACCGGGGCGGTGCCGAAGCGCTTCACGAACTCGTCCCAGAACGGGATCGTCTTCGGCGTCAGTGGCGCGCGGATCGCGAACATGCCGACGGTTTCCGCATTGGCCTTGCCGCTGACGCGGGTGAAGAAATCGGCGTCCTGGCTCTTGACGTCGATGCCGCCGATCGGGATCGGCACCTGCGCGTCATGCCACTGCTTGACGAAAATGTCCGACGAGGCATGCGACAGCACGACGATGAGATATTGCGCGCCCGAGTCCTTGACCTTGGCGAACAGCGGCGAGAAGTCCGACGTCGAGGTATCGAAGAATTCCGCCAGCTTCACCTCGGTGCCGCCATCGGTGGCGCCCTTCTTCAGGATCGGGACCAGGTCCTGAACCCATTTGGCATTCTCGCCGACGATGGCGATCTTGGTCATCTTCAACTCGCCCTTCAGCTTGCCGTTGATGAAGTCGACCAGCGCGCGGGCCTGGTGCGCAGCGTTAATGGGAAATGCGCGGAAAATGTACTTGTAGTTGTCGTAGTCGGATTTCACCTTGGCGGTGATGGCCGGCGAGGCGGCTCCCACGCCGATATAGATCGTCTTGGCGCTCGAGATGTGCGGCAACTGGGCGAGGGTAACGCCGCTGGTGTAACCGCCGATCAGCACATTGACCTTCTCGTCGGCGGTGAGCTTCTTGATCGCGGCGATACCCTGTTCGGGGTTCTCGGTTTCGTCGGCAACGACGATCTCGAGTTTGCGTCCGAGCACGCCGCCCTTGGCGTTGATCTCCTCGGCGGCCAGTTTGGCGGCGTTCTGGGTATCGCGACCGACCTGCAGCTGCACCGAGGTGGGCACGCCGATCTTGATGGTCTGCTGCGCGGTGGCGGGATTGGTGATGGCAAGGGCGCCGGCAACGATCAGACTCGCAGCCGAAAGCGGCCTCATAAATGAGCTCATGACGTCTCTCCCTGATGCATCCGGATCGTTGTCCGATGCGTTCTTGGTCACGCCAGACTGCCTAGTTCCGTGATACCAAGTCAAGGAGGTTTGAAAGAGCGAACTACACTTCGCTGCAGAGGGCGCTGCAGCATGCGAATGGTGCGGGCATTGCTGCGACGCGGCCGGACGAGGCTACTGGCCGCCGCGCCCGTTGTTGCCGATCGACGCTGCAATCAACTCTGCGCAGCGGCTCAAATCGAAGTCCGGCGCAAGCAGATCGTCGAGACTAAGAGGGCATTCAGACGGCAACGTGAGCGCCGGCAGAGCGACCTGCTCCTGCGTCCAGGCATAAAAGTCGGCATCATACGCGCTGGCTTGCGCCGTCGCGTGCTCGAGAACAGATTTGAAGATGTCCTCCCTACGGATCCAGCTCAGTATCCCAGTACAGGTAGTCGACCCAGCTATCGTGCAGGTAGTTCGGCGGGAACAGCCGGCCGTTGCGGTGCAACTGGTGCACGGTGGGGGAGAACGCGGTCTGCCGCGGGAACATGCGAGCCTGCTGGGTCGTCATATCGGCCTTGCGCAGGTTGCAGGGCGAGCAGGCCGCGACGACGTTTTCCCAGGTGGTCTGGCCGCCCTTCGAGCGCGGGATGATGTGATCGAAGGTGAGGTCGTCATGTGCGCCGCAATACTGGCAGGTGAAGCGGTCGCGCAGGAATACGTTGAACCGGGTGAAAGCGGGGTGCGTTGTCGGCTTGACGAAGGATTTCAGCGACACCACGCTGGGCAGCTGGATCTCGAAAGACGGGCTGTGCACCAAGTGATCGTAGTGCTCGACGATATTGACGCGGTCGAGGAACACCGCCTTGATCGCATCCTGCCACGACCACAGTGACAGTGGATAATAGCTCAGCGGCCGGAAGTCCGCGTTGAGGACCAGGACCGGCCAACCACCCTGCGAGACGTGTGCGTTCAAGTAACGCTCCTGACCCCACCCGACGCTGCGACGCAGCCAACACTGTCATACTACAGGCAGCGTGACGGCGTTGTGAAGGGTGTTGAACGGGATATCCCGGAAGGTGGCAGGACCCCGGATGGTCGCCTTGCCCTCGGACCGTACCGGGCCACTCCCGGTCTGCACTTGCGTCGTATTCGCAGTCCTTGCAGCGGCGCGGATTCCCCGACGGCGCGTTGACCGGCGCCGCTCAGACAGCGTGGTCGCTGACCGACGCGATCGCCCGTTCCGCAGCCGCATCGAACTGCGCCTCCAGCCAGGGCGACACGCCACGACCCTGCGCAACCACCTCCCGTGCCCACTGCACGTAATCGAGACGTCGCTGAACCGACCAGTCGGGCGCAGGGCTAGCGCTTATCGTGCGCAAGTTGCTGGTCTTGTCGGCGAGCTTTATCATCTTGGCCTCGCGGCTCTTGTGGCTGGTGGACGCGACCTGCCGAAGCTTGCGTTCAGCCTTCGGCAGGCTCTTGTCGTCGGTCACCTCCATGACGATGCCGGCGATCCTGGCGCCGAACTGCTGCGCAACCTGCTCCTCGGTCACGCCGACATCTTCCACCGCGTCGTGCAGGAGGGCGGCAATGACCAGATCCGGCTCTCGCCCGCCGGTCGCCTCGGCGACCAGGCTGGCGACTTCCAGCAGATGGTTGAGGTAGGGCTCCTGCGCGGCCCCCTTGCGGCGCTGATCGACGTGCCAGCGTGCGGCGGCGTCAGCGGCTTTCATAACGCGTACGAGATCGTTCATTCAAACTCCCTTGGACAAACGCCGTCGGCCAGCAACGGAACGTTGCTGTTGTCAGGCTTTGCGATGTGATGATGCCGGCACTATACGAAGCGCACGATAGCGATGCAATGGCGTGACTACGCAAACGGCAATGAAATGCCTGAAACGCCAAGTCTCACCAGGGAATGGATTGGCCGAACCGATCGAGAAACCCGCCGGAATCGTCGGGTTGCAGCCCGTCGATCGCAGCCAGCAGGCAAGCGGCAGCGTCTGCCGGGGTTTGCACGTCGAGCCCGGTTTTCGAGAATGGTCCGGTGAGCGCGGTCGCGACGGTGCCTGGATGCAGCGCGACGCAGATCGCTTGCGGCCTGCGTCGCTTCAATTCGACCGACGCCGTTTTGACGAGCTGGTTGAGCGCGGCCTTGGCGGCGCGGTAGGCGTACCAGCCGCCAAGCTCGTTGTCGCCGATGCTGCCGACCTTGGCCGACAGCGTGGCAAACACCGCCCGGCCGTCAGCGGCGAGCAGCGGCAAAAAATGCTTCATCAGCAGCGCCGGGCCGATCGCATTCACCGCAAAGGATTTCTGCATGTGATCGGGATCGATCTCACGCCAGCTCTTTTCGGGCTGGAAGTCGTCGTCATGCAGGAAGCCGGTGGCGTCGAACACCAGACGCAGCTTGCCGCCGCGCGCTGCAACCGCCGCAGCGGCCTGTGCGATGCCCGGCTCCGACGTGATATCGAGCGCCGGCGTACCCGAGCGGCTGAAGCGGACAACCTCGGCAAAATGGCCGCTGCTCTCCAGCAGTTCTGCGAGGGCGCCGCCGATCCCGCCGGAGGCACCGATCAAGACTGCAATGCCGCCTGCGGGGAATGAGTTCACGTTGCTGCTTCCATTCTTGTCGCCCGGATGACAATCCGGGGTCGGCTCATTTACCAGCGTCTCCCCCCGGATTGCGTCGATGCGCGCGGCGGGCCGACTTCATCCGGGCTACTGATTACACGCCTTCGCGCTTCTTGATCGCGTGATAATAGCTCCACCACAGATGCGCCGCCGCACCCCGCAGCGGGCGCCAGGGCTCGGCGAGCGGGGCCATCTGCTTTTCGGTCGGGCGTGCCGCAAGACCAAGGCCGACCTTGATGGCTTCCTGCAAGGCGACGTCGCCGGCCGGCCAGGCGTCGCCATGGCCGAGGCAGAACAGCAGATAGACGTCCGCGGTCCACGGGCCGATGCCGTGCAGCCGGGTCAGCGTCGCATGCGCGGCGTCGGCGTCTTCTTCCGCCAGTACGTCGAGATTGAGCCGTCCGGCGACCAGTTCGCGCGCGATGCCCTTCAGCGTCCGGATCTTCGCCGCCGAGAGACCAAGGCGGCCGAGCCGGTCGGTGCGCGCGCGGCGCACGGCGTCGTGGTGAAACGGCACAAACGCGCCGGTCAGCCGGCCCCAGATCGCCGAGGCCGAGGCCACCGAGAGCTGCTGGCCGCAGACGATCTGCGCCAATCCTTCGAAGCCGGGGGCGCGGCGCCGCAACGTCGGCGGGCCGGCAATCTCCAGCACCGGCGCAAGGCGGGGGTCGAGCCTGACCAGCGCCGCCACGGCGTCGTCGAGATCGGCCTGGCTGTTGAGGTGCACGGTCATCGCGATCTAGGATCATCACGTCCCGGACAAGAGTTCAATGCCACCCGTTTTCAGATTTGCGCCGAGCCCCAACGGCTACCTGCATCTCGGCCACGCCTATTCGGCGCTGCTAAATGCCGAACTGGCGCGGCAATCCGGCGGCCGCCTGCTGCTGCGGATCGAGGATATCGACCGCGCGCGCTGCAAACCGGCGTTCGAGGCGGCGATCTATGAGGACCTCGCCTGGCTCGGCATCGAGTGGGAGACCCCGGTGCGGCGGCAGTCGGAGCATTTTGAGCAATACCGGGCGGCCACCGACCGGCTGAACGCGCAGGGCCTGCTGTATCCCAGCTTCGAGAGCCGGGCCGAAATCGCCAGGCTGGTCGCGGCCGAACAGATCAGGGGCAAGTGGCCGCACGATCCGGACGGCGTGCCGCTGTATCCCGGCATTGCCAGATCGCTGACGCCTTCGGCGGTCGCCGAATTGCGCCGGGCGGGTGCTCCGACCGCGCTGCGGCTCGACATGGCGGAAGCCAGCCGCCGCGCCGGCGCGCTGCAATGGACGGAGTTCGGCGCCGGCCCGTCCGGCGAGAGCGGCGCGGTGGCGGCGCGGCCGGAGGCGTGGGGCGATGTCATCCTGGCCCGCAAGGAAATACCGACCAGCTATCATCTCTCGGTGGTGATCGACGACGCCCTGCAGGGCGTCACCGACGTGGTCCGTGGCCAGGACCTGTTCTGGTCGACCAGCGTTCACCGGCTATTGCAGACGTTGCTCGGGCTGGAGCCGCCGACCTACCGGCACCACCCGCTGCTGCGCGATGAGGGAGGCGGCAAGCTGGCGAAGTCGACCGGCGCCACCGCGCTGCGCGAGCTGCGCGCCCGGGGGGCAGGCCCGGCCGACATCCGGCGAATGATCGGCCTGCCAGCCGCCTGACTCGCTGCAAGCTTTCCGGGGGACGCACGGGGTCGACTACGTGACTCTTGAAGTCCCGCCATGCATGGTGATCGGGGATTGGGTGGAAGATACATGGCGCCAGTAAAGCGCCCGCCGCAGCCGCTGCGGAAGCGCACCAAACGAGTTGTGAAAACGCGCGTCGCCAAGACGGCGGCGGCGAAGTCGTTCGCCAAGCGCGGCGCGGTGCGTTCCGGGTCGATGGTCGAGGCCGCGCTTGCCGCCTTCGCCCACGAGGTTCGCACCCCCCTCACCGGCATCCTCGCGGTCAGCGACCTGCTCGCTACCTCGGATCTCGGCGAACGCGAGCGGCGCTGGGTCGACACCATCAAGGCCGGCGCCGAGCATCTGGCCGGGCTGGCGACGCTGTTCGTCGATGCTGCGCGCAGCAGCAATTCGCGGCTCGAGGTGCGCCAGGACTTCTTCGACCTGCGCTCCCTGGCGCGTAATTCCGGCGACTCGCTGGCCGGCCGCGCCGCCGCCCGCGGCCTGCAGTCCACCGTCACCATTTCCGAAAAATTGCCGGTCTTCGTGATCGGCGACCCGGTGCGGCTGCGCGCCGCGCTGGAGAACCTGATCGACAACGCCGTCAAATTCACCGATCGCGGCAGCGTCACGCTCAAGGTCGCGCCGGTGCGAGTGGCCGGCCGGGTCGGCGTCTCGTTCAAAATTGCCGACAGCGGCATCGGCCTGTCGCTGGCCGAGATCAAGAAACTGTTCCGGCCGTTCTCGCAAGCCAATGTCACCATCGCCTCGCGGTTCGGCGGCGCCGGGCTCGGCCTGTCCTCGGTGAAACAACTGGCGCGCGCGATGGGCGGCGACATCGTGGTGGCGCAGCGGCCGGGCGGCGGCACGATCTTTACCCTGACCGTGACGCTGGCCAAAGCGAGCGGCCCGGTCAGCGCGGCGTCGGACACCGACGATGACGACCCGTTCGGGCCGCGCGAGACGCTGCGCGTGCTCAGCGTCGAGGACAATCCGTTCGGCCGCGTCGTCCTGAACACGATCCTCACCGAGCTGGGCCATCAGGCCGAATTCATCGGTCGCGGCGAGGCCGCCGCCGAACGGGTGGCGCAGGGCGCGTTCGATGCGGTGCTGATGGACATGGTGCTGCCGGGCATCAACGGCGTCGAGGCGATCAGCCAGATCCGCGCGCTGGACACCCCGCAGGGCCGCGTCGCCATCATCGGGGTGTCCGGCCGCGGCGACGACGAGGCGGCCTCGCTGGCCGCCGGCGCCGATGCATTCCTGACTAAACCTGTGTCTCCACGGGGGCTAGCGACTGCGCTGCTTGAAGCGAGACGCCGCGCGGTAGCCGTGACTTGATGATGGCGGCGTTGAGTTCGCCGCCATAGACGAAGATCGCGGCGATGAAATACAGGAACACCAGCGCAATGATCACCGAGGCCAGACCCGCATACATCGTGACGTAATTGTTGGCGAAGCGCGCCAGATACAGGCCGAAACCGATTCCCGATACGAGCGACGCCAGCATCGTGAACACGATGCCGGGCAGGATCTGCATGAAACTGCGCCTTCCTGCCGGCAACCAGGCATGCAGCATGAACAGCACCACGATCATCGCCGTGATGGTAATTCCGTAGCGCGCGATGTTGAGCGGCGTCTCATTACTGGCCACCACCAACGGCACATAAAGCCGCACGATCTCCAGGATCAGCGGCCCGAGCACGATCAGAAACGCCATCGCCAGTGCGGTGACCGCGGCGAGCAGCGTGTAGCCGATCGATTCCAGCCGCAGCCAATACCAGCGCCGCGGCTCGATGACGGCATAAGCGCGGTTCAGCGCTACCCGCAAACTCTCGATGCCGTTGGAGGCGAAATAGACCGCCAGCACCAGGCCGATGGTCAAGGCGTCGCCGCGGGTGGTGGTCAGCACGTCATGGATCTGGCTGGACAGCGTGCTGGCGACCTGCTCCGGCCAGACCTGCAGCAACAGCCCGGCGGCCTGGTCGGCAAGGTCCTCGGAACCGAAGAATCCCGCCAGCGAGGCCAGCACGATCAGAAACGGAAACAGCGCCATCAGCGACGACAGCGCGATATGGCTGGCGATCGCCCAGCCATCATCGGCGAGAAACGTATAAAAGGCGTCCAGCCCGACATCGTAGACGTAGCGAATCTGCCTCACATATCACCTGGTTCGGGCGGCAGGGGCGCGCTGCCAGCATGACGCTAGTATTTGATAATTACGGATAAAACGCCAGATCGTTGCACTGCGGCGGGGATTTTCCGGGCGCTGGCGAAGCGCGGCTGGTGGTGATATGGAGCTGATATGACATCCTTCCTGAGCCAATTCCTGCTGCCTATCGCGGCCGGCGCGGTGGCCGTGGTGCTGCTGCTCGGCCTGTTCAACATGATGCGCGGCGGTTCGCCGAACCGCTCGCAGAAATTGATGCGCTGGCGCGTGGCGCTGCAGTTCGTCGCCATCGTGCTGACCATGGCCACGGTGTGGGCGATGGGAAGATAAAGCGAGATTTCGTAGTGTGGGCAAAGGCGCACTTGCGCCGTGCCCACCATCCCAGCGGCGAGCGCAACGGTGGGCACGCTGCGCTTTGCCCACCCTACAGCCTGCATTCCGGAATTCATTCATGGTCGTTCTCAACAAGATCTACACCCGCACCGGCGATGACGGCACCACGGCGCTGGGCTCCGGCGAACGGCGGCCGAAATATGATCTGCGGATCGAGGCCTACGGTACCGTGGATGAGACCAATGCCGCGCTGGGCGTGGTCCGGCTGCATCTGGCGGCGGCGCCCGCGCTGGACGCCATGCTGATGGCGATCCAGAATGATCTGTTCGACCTTGGGGCCGACCTCGCGGTGCCGCAGCGCGACGGCCGCGCCGAGCGGCTTCGAGTGCTGGCTAGCCAGGTCGACCGGCTGGAGCGCGATATCGACGCTTTGAACGAGTCCCTGACCGAGCTGACCTCTTTCGTGCTGCCGGGCGGCACGCCGGCTTCGGCGCATCTGCATGTCGCCCGCACGATCTGTCGCCGCGCCGAGCGGCTCATGGTGGAACTCGCCGCCCGGCCGAACGAGCCGGTGTCTGATGCCGCGATCCAGTACATGAACCGGCTGTCGGACTTCCTGTTTGTCGCCAGTCGGTCGCAGAACGACAACGGGGCCGGCGACGTGCTGTGGGTACCCGGCAAAAATCGATAAACTGCCGGCAAAAGCGGGCAGCTCCCACCCGCCCTTTTCGGTTTTCGCGCGTTGACCCCGGTTGGCCGGCGCTTTAGGTTCCGCGGCCAAGCTTCAAGTGCTGCGTCAAACGAAGAAACTCACACGAAAGAGGATCGATGAAGATTCTGGTGCCGGTCAAGCGAGTGGTCGATTACAACGTCAAGGTTCGCGTCAAGTCCGACGGAACCGGGGTTGAACTCGCCAACGTCAAGATGTCGATGAATCCGTTCGACGAAATCGCCGTCGAGGAAGCCCTGCGCCTGAAAGAGGCCGGCAAGGCGACCGAAGTGGTGGTCGTGTCCATCGGGCCCGCGCAGGCCTCGGAAACCATCCGCACCGGCCTCGCGATGGGAGCCGACCGCGGCATCCTGGTCAAGGTCGACGGACCCGTCGAGCCGCTGGCCGTCGCCAAGATCCTCAAGGCCGTCGTCGCGGAAGAACAGCCCGGCCTGGTCATTCTCGGCAAGCAGGCGATCGATGACGACTCCAACCAGACCGGCCAGATGTTGGCCGCCTTGCTCGGCTGGTCGCAGGCGACGTTCGCATCCAAGCTCGAAGTCGAAGGTTCGGATTTCCTGGTGACGCGCGAAGTCGACGGCGGCTCGCAGATCGTCAAGCTGAAGGGTCCGACGATCGTTACCACCGATCTGCGTCTCAACGAGCCGCGCTACGCCAGCCTGCCCAACATCATGAAGGCCAAGAAGAAGCCGATCGCCGACAAGACCGCCGAGGAATACGGCGTCGATGTCACGCCGCATCTTGAGATCATCAAGACCACGGAACCCGGGACCCGCAAGGCCGGCGTCAAGGTCAAGGACGTCGCCGAGCTGGTATCCAAACTGAAGACCGAAGCGGGGGTGATCTGATGACCACACTTCTCATTGCCGAACACGAACACGACATCCTCAAGGACTCCACCAACAAGGCGTTGACAGCCGCGACCGCGCTCGGCGCGGAAGTCCACGTGCTCGTCGCCGGTGGCGGCGAAGGCACCAAGGCCGCGGCCGAGAAGGCTGCGAAGCTGGCCGGCGTGACCAAGGTGCTGATCGCCGACGACGCTCTCTATGCGCATGACCTGGCCGAGCCGCTGGCCGCGCTGATCGTGTCGCTGGCTCCGGCCTACGACGCCTTCGTGGCGCCTGCCACCTCACGCTTCAAGAATGTGATGCCGCGCGTCGCCGCCCTGCTCGACGTGATGCAGGTGTCGGAAATCACCAAGGTGATTGCACCCGACACCTATGAGCGCCCGATCTATGCCGGCAACGCGATCCAGACCGTGAAGTCGAAGGACGCCAAGAAGGTCATCACCGTGCGTACTTCGACCTTTGCCGCAGCCGCCGGTGAAGGTGGCAGCGCGTCGATCGAATCCGCCACCGCGGCGGCCGATCCGGCGCTGTCGACCTTCGTCGGCGAGGAAGTCGCTAAGAGCGACCGTCCGGAACTGACCTCGGCGAAGATCATCGTCTCCGGTGGCCGCGCCATGCAGAGCCGCGAGAACTTCACCCAGTACATCGAGCCCCTGGCCGACAAGCTCGGCGCCGGCGTCGGCGCCTCGCGTGCCGCGGTGGATGCCGGCTACGCGCCGAACGACTGGCAGGTTGGCCAGACCGGCAAGGTGGTAGCGCCGGAACTGTACATCGCGATCGGGATTTCCGGCGCGATCCAGCATCTCGCCGGCATGAAGGATTCCAAGGTGATCGTCGCGATCAACAAGGATGAAGACGCGCCGATCTTCCAGGTCGCCGATTACGGCCTGGTCGCGGACCTCTACCAGGCAGTACCGGAACTGACCGCAGCGCTCGGCAAGTAACCGCGCTAAGGTCGATGAGAAACGCCGGCCGGGATCAGAGGACTTCGGCCGGTGTTTGTGCAATAACAGGGGGCGGTCGCGGTGACGCAGCCGGCCACCCGATCAGATGACAAGATGGCGGTTATGATCAAGAAAGTCGGCGTGATCGGCTCGGGCCAGATGGGCAACGGCATCGCACATGTCGCGGCCCTGGGCGGCTTTGACGTGGTGCTCAACGACGTCTCGGCCGAGCGGCTGAAGTCGGCGATGGCGACCATCAACGGCAATCTGTCGCGGCAGGTCGCCAAGAAGATCATCACCGAGGACGCCCGCAAGTCGGCGCTCGACAGGATCGTATCATCGGATGCGATGGACGGTCTGTCGGATTGCGACCTCGTGATCGAGACAGCGGTCGAGAAAGAAGAGATCAAGCGCAAGATTTTTCACGATCTCTGCGCCGTGCTGAAGCCGGAAGCGATCGTGGCCTCCAACACCTCGTCGATCTCGATCACCCGGCTGGCGGCGTCCACCGACCGCCCGGAAAAATTCATCGGCATTCACTTCATGAACCCGGTGCCCTTGATGGAGCTGGTCGAACTGATCCGCGGCATCGCCACCGACGACGCGACGTTCGACGCCTCCAAGGAATTCGTCAGCAAGCTCGGCAAGCAGATCGCCGTCTCCGAGGATTTCCCGGCCTTCATCGTCAACCGCATCCTGCTGCCGATGATCAATGAGGCGATCTACACGCTGTATGAAGGCGTCGGCAACGTCGAGGCGATCGACGCCGCGATGAAGCTCGGCGCGCACCACCCGATGGGCCCGCTCGAACTGGCCGACTTCATCGGCCTGGATACCTGCCTGTCGATCATGCAGGTGCTGCATGAGGGCCTGGCCGATTCCAAGTACCGCCCCTGCCCGCTGCTGGTGAAATATGTCGAAGCCGGCTGGCTCGGCCGCAAGACGCAGCGCGGCTTCTACGACTACCGCGGCGACAAGCCGGTCCCGACGCGGTAATCCGTAGCCCGGATGAAGTCGTCGCGCGCGCAGCGCGTGGCGACGCAATCCGGGGCAGCGAGCGCGCAGACCCCCATCACTTGACGTACTGCGCCTCGCCCATCCCGAACGACCAATTCTCCGGCAGCACCTCGACGAGATTGATGAACACGTCCTCGGGCCGCAGCCCGGGATCGGCAGCAAGTAACTCGACGATGCGCCGGTATAGCGCCCGCTTCTTCTCGCGCGTCCGGGTGTTGCTCACCGTGAGCTGGATGATGACGAAGTCGTCGCTGCGGTCGATGCCGAGATAGAAACGGTCGAAGATGAAATCCTCGCCGTCATGCTCCGTGATCGTGACAAAGCGGTCGCGGTCCGGCACGTCGAACGTATCGCGCAGCGCCTGATAGACCGCTTCGGCAATCGCCTGGCGATAGGCGGACGGCTTGCCCCGCAGCAGTGAAATACGAACCAGCGGCATGGTGGTCTCCTGTGATCAATTCCGATGCCGCAAACCTAGCCCCACATTGATCATTGGAAAACGATATGAAATGATATTTCAATGATACCAGATTTAAATGGTGGCCGATGAAGACGCTGGATGTCGAAGCCGTGCAGGCCTTTGTGCTGGTGGCCGATCTCGCCAGTTTCACCCGAGCGGCCGAGGCGA
Organism: Tardiphaga sp. vice154; assembly: GCF_007018645.1. Classification (NCBI taxonomy): domain Bacteria; kingdom Pseudomonadati; phylum Pseudomonadota; class Alphaproteobacteria; order Hyphomicrobiales; family Nitrobacteraceae; genus Tardiphaga; species Tardiphaga sp. vice154. The sequence continues at coordinate 768,690 of NZ_CP041399.1, read as the reverse complement.
TGGGCAGCACCCAGTCGGCCGTTAGCCTGAAGATCAAGCGGCTGGAAAGCGGGCTCGGCAAGCGGTTGTTGGAACGCACGCCTCGGCTGGTGCGGTTGTCATCGGAGGGGACCGCGTTCCTGGCGTCTGCCCGCCATCTGGTCGCCGCGCACCAGGCGGCGCTCGGCGCGTTTGCGGTCGAGCGCCGCCGCCTGGTGGTCGGGATCAGCCATCATCTGGTCGGCGCCGATCTGGCGCAGGTGCTGACGCGCATGAACGCGACCGATCCCGCGCTGGTCATGGAGCTGCATATCGAGACGTCGCGCCTGATGCTGGAGGCGTATGACAGCGGCACCCTGGACGCCGCGATCGTGCTGCGCCACGATTCCCGCCGCGGCGACGGCGAGCTGTTGCTGACCGAGGAATTCGGCTGGATGGCCTCGCCCGACTTTCGTCATCAGCCCGGCGAGCCGTTGCGGCTGGCCACCCAGGCCGAGCCCTGCAACGTGCGCGCGATGGCGATCGGTGCCCTCGATGCCGCAGGTGTCGCGTGGGAGGAAGTGTTCGTCGGGGGCGGGGTCGCGACCATCGGCGCGGCGATCTCGGCGGGCCTCGCGCTTGCCGCGCTGGTTCGCCGGGTGGCACCAGCAGGCAGCGTCGATGTCGGTCCACGGCTCGGCCTGCCGAAATTGCCTGATGGCGAGGTGATGCTGCATTCCAGCCTCACCGACGCCCGGGCGCGCGGCGCGCTGCGTACGCTGGGCGCCGCCTTTCGGTCCCATGCACGCTGAGGCGGCGACGATACGATCGCTCGGCACTGAGGTGTACGGCAATCCGGAATGGCACGGCTGCGCTGGCGATCCCGGCGCCTCGTGCCTAGATACCGTAGAACGGCAAGCCGCCCAGGAGCCACCCATGACCGTGCTTTCGATCCTCGACCTCGTCCGCGTCACCCAGGGAACCGACGCGCGCGGGGCGCTCGACAATGCGCGCGACCTCGCCGCGCATGCCGAGCAATGGGGCTACCAGCGGTTCTGGGTCGCCGAACACCACAACATGGCCGGCATCGCCAGCGCTGCCACCTCGCTGGTGGTCAGTCACATCGCGGCCGGCACCAAGACCATCCGCGTCGGCGCCGGCGGCATCATGCTGCCCAACCATGCGCCGATCGTCATTGCCGAACAGTTCGGCACGCTGGCGCGGCTGTATCCGGGCCGCATCGACCTCGGGCTCGGGCGCGCCCCCGGCACCGACCAGATCACCATGCGCGCGCTGCGCCGGACGATGACGAATTCCGACAATTTCCCGCAGGACGTGATGGAGCTGCAGGCCTATTTCGCCCCTGTCGGGCCGAACCAGAACATCCAGGCGGTCCCCGCCGCCGGCACCGACGTGCCGCTGTGGATCCTGGGCTCCTCGACCTATGGCGCGCAGCTCGCCGCCGCGCTCGGCCTGCCCTACGCCTTTGCCTCGCATTTCGCGCCGGAGGCCTTGATGCAGGCGCTGCAGATCTACCGCGAGCGCTTTGAGGCGTCCGAGCAGTCGGCGAAGTCACATGCCATGGTCGGCGTCAACATCATCGCCGCCGATACCGACAAGGAAGCGAACCGCCTGTGGACCACGCAGCAGATGTCGTTCACCAACATGGCGCGCGGCACCCGCGGCCTCAGCCAGCCGCCGATCGACGATATCGAAACCTACTGGTCGCCCACCGAGAAGATGCAGGCGATGCGGATGCTGTCGCTGTCCATCGTGGGATCGAAAGAGACCGTGCGCGCCGGCATCGCGGCCCTGGTCGCCAAAACCGGCGCGGATGAATTGATGATCGTGTCGGACGTCTACGACCACCAGGCGCGGCTGCATTCCTACGAGCTGATTGCGCAAGCCAACGCGCAACTCGCCGACGCGCCGGTCAGCGCGGTCGCCTAAAGCTCAGATCGCCGACGCGACGGCGTTGAGGCCGATCAGGCGGGCCAGCGATCGCACTTCGCGCTTCTGGTCCTCGCGCAGCTGAACCAGCAACGGCATCGCGGCCGACTTCAACTGCTGGACCTCGGCGCTGGCGGGATCGAGCGGCGCGCTGCCACCGGGATTGGCGAGACGCGCCGCGTGAATCTTCCGCGCGACGGCGCGCAGCGCGTCTTCCACGGCGGGCCAGTTCTGCTGCTGTGCGGCGGTGAGGTTGAGCCGGCCCTTGATGGCGGCGATCTGCGCGTCGCTGAGCAGCGAATAGTTTTTGTGGCCGGACGGCGCGGCCAGTTTCGGCCTGGCGGGCTGCTGCGAGGGGATCACGATCGGCGCCAGTACAGTATTGCCCGGGCCGGCCAGCGGACTATCCGACGCGAAGGCCTGGCGCAGCGAATCCTCGGCCAGCGCGAAGGGGGCCGTGACCAGCCGGTCCTTCTTGTTTTCGCGATTGGCCACCGGGCCGCGCGTCACCGCCACTGAACTGACGGCGGCCGGGTCCGGCGATGGCGCGCTGTCGCGGCCAAGGATCGCCGCCACGGCGGCGCCGACCACGATCACACCGACCAGCGCCAGAATGAGCAGCGTTCGCGTCAAGCCACTCCTCCGTTATCGACGAACCGCCTTTATCGCCGTGAGATGTGCCGGCGAATTGCGGCTGAACCATGCCGCGGCGGTATCGCGATACGTCAGGCGGCGACGAGACTATAGGCTTCCTGGATGTCAGAGACGATATCGGAAGCCTCCCACAGCGCTTCCGGTTCGACTCGCTCGATGCAGATGGTCCAGTTCGCGCCTTTCGAGCTGCGCGGGCTGGAAACGACGTCGAAAGCGACATCGCGGCACAGCGGATGGCGTTCGAATGCAAAGGCGACCCGCGCCTTGATCTCCTCGATTGACGCCGGTGTCTTCGCAGAAAAAACAGCGAGGTCCATGACAGCTCCCCGAGCCAGGCCGCGATATGCGGCCGATCCTGGGCTATTGATGGAACCAACATGGTTAACAGATGGTAAATTCCGCAGCCCGCTGCATTACGGCCCCGGACAAGCCGCCCACGACCGGGATGGCGTAGCGGCTGCTACCCCAGCAACTGGTCGAGCCGCTCGCGCAGCTGCTCCTGATGATATGGCTTGGCCAGCCGCGGCAGATCAAGCTGTGCCCCTTCGGGCAAATCGGCATAGCCGGTGGCCAGCAGGATCGGCAGCGACGGCCGCAGCTCGCGGGTCGCGGCCGCCAATTCGATGCCGGTCATGCCCGGCATCACATGGTCGGTCATCATCAGGTCAAGCGGCTCGCCGCTGTTGAGGATGTCCAGCGCGTGGCGGCCGGAATTGGCGCCGATGACGCGGTGGCCGAGGTCTTCCAGCATTTCCGTCGTCGACATCGCAATCAGCGGGTCGTCGTCGACGAACAGGATCACCGCCGACCGCGCGGCCTGGCGCGTGACCTCGGCGGGACCGACGGTTTCCAGCGCCTTGGTGGTCACCGGCAGGATCAGCGTCGCGGTGGTGCCGCAGCCGACCACACTGGACAATTCCAGCGTACCGCCGAGTTGCACGGCCAAGCCATGCACCATCGAGAGCCCGAGCCCGGTGCCCTTGCCGACCGGCTTGGTCGAAAAGAACGGTTCGATCGCCTTCGTCAGCGTCTCCGGCGACATGCCGCCGCCATTGTCGATCACCGAAACCTTGAGATAGTCGCCGGGGTTGAGGGCCGCGTCACCCTTGCCGGCGCTGTATTCAGACACCCGGATATCGATCGAGCCCCCGTCCTGCATCGCGTCGCGGGCGTTGATCGCCAGGTTGAGGATGGCCAGCTCGAGCTGGTTGGCATCGATCCGCGCCGGCGGCAGGCCATCGGGAATGTCGAGCCGCAGCGCCACGCGCGGCCCGAGCGAACGCTCCAACAGATCGATCATGCCCCGGATCAGGCCGCCGAGATCCACGGCGACGGCCTTGAGGTCCTGCTGGCGCGCGAAGGCGAGCAGCCGCTGCGTCAGCGAGGCGCCGCGTTCGGCGCCCTGCAGCGCGCCGTCGATCAGCCGATGCAGGCGCGGATCGTCGGGAATCCGCTTGCGCAGCAATTCAAGATTGCCCATCACGGCCATCAGCAAATTGTTGAAATCATGCGCGACACCGCCGGTGAGCTGACCGATGGTTTCCATCTTCTGCGCCTGGCGCAGCTGCTCCTGTGCACGCTCGCGGGCGGCGACCTCCTTCATCAGGTCGGCGGTGCGCTCCTCGACACGCTGCTCGAGCGTCGCCGTGAGCTCCGCCAGCGCCGAACGCTCGGACGTCAACTGGTCCAGCAGCGTATCGCGCTCGATATCGGAGGTCTTTCGCGCGGTAATATCGACGCAAACGCCGACCAGCGACCGCGCTTGGCCATCGGGATGACGGACAATGCGAGCGCGCGTCTCGACCCAGTGCACCGAACCATCGGGCCAGACATTGCGGTACTCGACATTGTAGTCGGCGCCGTGCCGCAAGGCGGCGTCGAGCTCGACCTGGCGACGCTCGCGGTCATCGGGATGAATGGAAGCCTGCAGATCGTCGAACGTGAAAGGCTCGGTCGGGCCGCGCCCGAAGAAGGACTTGCAGGTATCCGACAGCTCCAGCTCCATGCCCGGCAGATGCAATTCCAGCGCACCGAGGCGCCCGGCATTGAGCGCGGTCTGCAACAGCCCCTCGCTCTCGCTCAGGTTCTCGAGAATGGCGCGGGTCTGATACTGCCGGCGCCGGCCGCGCACGGCGGAGCCGATCACCGAGATCAGCGTCGTCGGGTGAAAAGGCCGCTCGATGAAGGTGACGTTGCCGAGCAGATGCCCGAGCCGTGCGGCGTCTGGATTTCGCTCCGGCCCGCCGCCCTGATGTGTCAGCAGCACGATCGGAAAATCCGACCATGACGGCTGTTCGTGCAGCCATTTGCCCAAACCGCGCAAATCGGCTGTCTTGATGGCTTCGTCGGCGATCACCGCGCAGCCGGCGCCGCCTTCGATCTCGTGCAGCAGTGTCGCGAAATCCGGACAGGCCTGTGCGTAATAGCCGGCCTCCCGGATCAGTGCTTCAGCCACAACGGCATCGCGCCCCTTTGGCGCGAGAATTACTGCACGCTCGGAGGACAGACCGGGTTTCACGTGGCCTGCTCCTCCAGCAATGCGGCGCCGCTATAGATCGGCACGCCACGCAGCACGCCCTGGAATTCGGTCAATGGCGCGCCGATGGTCAGTCCGCGATGATCGATCCGGTATTCGCGGATCGTGTCCTCATGGCTACCGGTGCGCTTCTTGATCACCGAGACGGCGCGCCGCACGCTGCCAGTGGCTTCAAAGTAGCGCAGCAGGATTACCGTGTCGGCAAGATAAGTGACATCGATCGGCGCCTTCATGTCGCCCACCAGCCCGTGCTGTGCCACCGTCATGAAGGTCGCCGCACCGCGTCGGTTCAGATACTGCAGCAGCTCGTGCATGTGCAGGATCAGCGAATTTTCCTCCGGCATCGCCGCCTGGTAGCCGTTGAGGCTGTCGATCACCACGGTCTTGATATCGTGCTCGTCGATCTGCCGGCGCACCCGATGGGCGAATTCGCCGGGCGACAATTCGGCGGCGTCGACCTGTTCGACGACCAGATGCCCGGACTTCTGCATCGCGGCGAGATCAATGTTCATCTTCTTCATGCGATCGAACAGCAGTCCCAGCTCCTCGTCGAATACGAACAGCGCAGCCTTCTCGCCGCGTCGGATCGCGGCGACGACATTGGTGATGGCGACAAGCGACTTACCGGTGCCGGCAGGCCCCAGCACCAGCGTGCTCGACCCGGTCTCGATGCCGCCGCCCAGCAGCTTGTCCAATTCGGCAATGCCGGATGACTTTGTCGAGCGCGCCAGCTGGCTGCGATATTCCGAGGCCACCAGGCGCGGAAACACGTTGAGGCCGCCCCTGGTGATGGTGAGGTCGTGATAGCCGCCGCGAAACTTGACGCCGCGATATTTGATGACGCGGGCGCGGCGGCGCTCGGCGCCGTAGGCCGGCGCCAGTTCTTCAAGCCTCAGCACCCCGTGCGCGACGCTGTGCACGGTCTTGTCGGCGACCTCGGCAGTGAGATCATCAAGCAGCATGACCGTGGTGCCGAACCTGGCGAAGTAATGCTTGATGGCAAGGATCTGTCGGCGGTACCGCAACGAGCTCTGCGCCAGCAGCCGGATTTCCGACAGGCTGTCGAGCACGACGCGCATGGGCTGCACGCGCTCAACGGCCTCGAAGATCTGCTTGGTGGTTTCGCCAAGTTCGAGGTCGGAAGAGTACAGCAGGCTTTGCTGCTGATCGGAATCCAGCAGGCTTTCCGGCGGCAGCAGTTCGAACACCTCGATGCCGTCACCGAGCGTCCAGCCGTGCGACGCCGCACCATCGCGCAGTTCGGCTTCGGTTTCCGACAGGGTGATGTAGAGCCCCTTTTCGCCCCGGCGTGCGCCCTCCTGCAGGAACTGCAGCGCGACGGTCGTCTTGCCGGTGCCGGGCGCGCCTTCGACAAGGAAGACATGACCGCGCGAAAAACCGCCCGAGAGAATATTATCCAGACCCCATATTCCGGTCTGGGCTCTGTCGGATAATGCTGGCATCGAACTCATACGGCCCCCTAACGGCCAATAACCTCCATGCAATCAGACGGTTCCATCGTCGACTGGATTTTTCGCATGTCTGGAAGCGTACCCAAGCCTATCGCTTTTCGATCACCAGGCTCTGCACCGCGCGGCCAAAATAGCCGTTGACGTCGGCAAGTTTCGAAGCCGCCAGACCGGTGCCGTCCGGACCGATCCAGCTTTCGGAATCCAGCAGGATCCAGTCACCGACCGGCGGTCGCGCCAGGCTGACGGTGAGGTCGGCATTGAGGAAGGTCCAGTGCTCGAACGGCAGCACCGCCGAAGAGCCGTTGCTGAAATCCGCGGCGACCACGGCGCGCATCACCTGCGAGGTGGCGGCGCCTTCGATCAGGGACCGGTCGAGCCGGTACCAGATCGCCCCCGGACCCGATGCCATCAATCCACCGCCGCGCACCACGCAGGTTGACAGGCCGCTCATGAAGGCATTGCCGGGCCGGCGGTTCAACGGCAGGCCGCTATCCGGCCCCGGCAGCGCAAGCGGCGGATCGGTGATCTCCGGCGGCAGCGGCTGCGGCTCGCTGCGCATCTTCAACACGCTGGCGCGCGCGACAATCACGTTATTGGCAAGCAGGGTGATACCGCAGAGCTGGATTTTCCGTCCCTCGCGCAGCACCTCGGTCTGATAGGTCAGCGGCGCCACCGGCACCGGCCGCAACAGATCGATGGTCACGCGCACCACCTGCATCGGCGATGCCGTCGGCATCTGCTCGGCCAGATAGGTCACCAGCGCCGATGGCGCGGAGCCGTGCTGCATGGTCGCATTCCAGGGACCGGCGGCATGCGGTGTGGTGAGGACGTGGTGGCCGTCGAGCTGGTAAATGAAGTCCATCGGAACGGGGAGCTTTCTTACTTCCTTCTCCCCTCGCGCGAAGCGAAGCTTCGCTAGGTGGGAGAAGGTGGCGCGGGCGAAGTCCGCGACGGATGAGGGGGAGCGACAGGCTCGGAGTCTGTGGCACCCCCTCACCCGTCTTCGCTTCGCGAAGCCACCCTCTCCCACCTAGCGAAGCTTCGCTTCGCGCGGGGGAGAGGGAAGGAAGAGCGGCGCGTTAAACTACAGCGCCGGATCGATCGCTTCGTCGTATTCCTTCTTCAATCGCGCGACCAGTTCGGCAACCGGTACCACCTTGGCTACGCTGCCGATGCCCTGGCCGCTGCCCCAGATTTCCTTCCAGGCCTTCGGCTTGGCGCGCTCGCCCGACGCATCGGTGCCGAAGTTCATCTTGGTCGGATCGGACTCCGGCAGGTTGTCGGGGTCCATGCCGGCGGCGACGATCGAGGGTTTCAGATAGTTGCCGTGCACGCCGGTGAACAGGTTGGAGTAGACGATGTCTTCGGCCGTCGAGGTGGTGATCATGTCCTTGTAGCCCTGCACCGCGTTGGCTTCGGTGGTGGCGATGAAGGCCGAGCCGATATAGGCGAAGTCGGCGCCGAGCACGCGCGCGGCGCGGATCGCGCGGCCGTTGGCAATGGCGCCGGACAATGCGATCGGGCCATCGAACCACTGCCGGGTCTCGGCGACGAAAGCGAGCGGCGAGATTTCGCCGGCATGGCCGCCCGCGCCGGCGCAGACCAGCACCAGGCCGTCCGCGCCCTTCTCGATCGCCTTGTGCGCGAACTTCTGGTTGATCACGTCGTGAAACACGATGCCGCCCCAGCCATGCGCCGCCTGGTTCAACTCCTCGCGGGCCCCCAGCGAGGTGATCATCATCGGCACCTTGTGCTTCTCGCACAGCGCCATGTCCTGCTCGAGCCGGTTGTTCGACTTGTGGACGATCTGGTTGACGGCAAAAGGCGCCGAGAGACGGTCGGGATGCGCCCGGTCGTGGGCGGCGAGTTCTTCCTTGATCTGCGACAGCCATTCGTCGAGCAGCGCCGCGGGACGTGCGTTCAGCGCGGGAAACGATCCGACGATGCCGGCCTTGCACTGCGCGATCACAAGCTCGGGCCCCGAGATGATGAACAGGGGCGAACCGATCACCGGAATCGTCAGGCGGTTCTTGAACAAAGCAGGCATCGACATGGGAATTCCTCGGTTGCTTTTCTTGGCGGGATCGCGGGCACGGCGTCTTTGCGCCGGCCGTTCTGGCGGGCGGACGATGCCAGAAGCGAGGCCAACATGGCAATCGCGCCGCAGCCAGATCGGCTGCCCGAAAAAGCAGCTATTGGCAGAGCGCCCGCGTGACGAAATTCTCGGTCTTGCAGTCGCCCTCTTCCGGCTTGCGGCCGGGTATCATCGCCTTCGGCGAGCAGCTCTGCGCGGCATCGGTATCCATGCTCTTGCCCTCCTTGAAGCCCTTGCTCTGGCACAACCGGTCGGAGGCGGTCTTGCAGTCCGGTGCACCATTGGCGGCAAGCGGGCAGGCCATGCGGCCTTTGACCATCGTGGTCATCTTCGGCATCACATCGAGGCTGTCGCCGGGCAGCTTCAGCGCCGGCAATGCCGGCCACATGGAGGTGGAGTTGTTGAACAGCTTGCCTAGTTCATGGATCAGGCCGGGATTTTCCGGCGGCGCGGCCGGTGGCTCCGGAGCCGCCTGCACCACGGCCGGCGGATCGGGCGGCACCACCGGTCCCGGCGCCGGCGCGATCTGGATGATCACCGATTTGGACGTCGCGGCAGGCGGCGTCTGCGACCAGGCACAGGCCACGGCCGCGGCAAGCACAAAGGTAGCCAACACCGCAACAAGGAAGCTGCGCAGCAGGAGGCTCAGCGGGTTCGCCTGATCAGACATGGTTGGAAACGTAGCCCGGTGTCGGCGCCGGGGGAAGCGCTTCGGATCAAACCAGGCGGAAGGCAAGGACGAAGCCGAGCACCAAGGCCATCGCTGCGAGGGTGACGACCAGACCCAGGTGCTTCTCGATGGTTTCACGGATCACGACGCCATAACGATTCAGCAAAACCGCGACAAGGAAGAACCGACCGCCGCGCGCGATCAGCGACATAGCGATGAACATCCAGATGTTATAATTGGCGAAGCCTGACGTGATGGTGACAAGCTTGAACGGGATCGGCGTCAGGCCCTTCAGCAGGATGATCCACGCGCCGTATTGCGCGTAACCCTCGCGAAACGCTTCGACCTTGTTGCCATAGCCGTAGAAGTTGATGACCCACTGCCCGACGGAATCGTACAACAGGGCGCCGATCGCATAGCCAACCAGGCCGCCCGCAACCGAGGTGATGGTGCAGAACGCGGCGTAGAACCAGGCCTTCGGCGGCCGGGCCAGCGACATCGGGATCAGCATGACATCCGGCGGGATCGGAAAGAACGAACTTTCCGCGAACGACACCATTCCCAGGATCCAGAGCGCATAGGGCTTGTGAGCGGCGTCGATGCACCAATCGTACATTTTTCTGAGCATGGCCGCGATGAACCATCCTCATCGCGATTTGTCCATGCCGGGGATATGACGATCTGCTGGATCGAGCTCTGAACCGCGACAATTGGTCGCCAGAATACGCACAGGCGACACGCAGCAACGCCGGCCGCGGGTGGGCGGCCGACGTTGTCCTCGACTTCAGGCTAGGCGATCAGTAATGGCCGTAGTAACCCGGACCATATCCGCCGCCGCCGTAATAGGCAGGGCCGCCGCCATAATAGCCGGGGCCGCCATGATAATAGCCGGGGCCGCGGTCGTAATAATAATCGCGGCGGTGCTGGGAGGCCGCAATCGCGCCGATCGTACCGACAATACCGGCAAACGCGGCCAGTCCGGCCGCATTACCGTTGCCCCGTCGGGCATAGTGCCGGCGACGTTGCGAACTGAAGTCGGTGGCGTCGCTGGCGCCCTGCGTCGTTACGCCCTGTTTGGCCGCCGGCGCGGCCATGACGGCCGTCGGCGCTACTGCCGCGATAGCCACCGCGGCGACGGTCGCCAGAACGGCGGCGCGGGCGGTGGTTGAAAACCTGCTGTGTGCGAACATCTGAATGTCCTTCCGTGGTCGCTGACCCCTGCGGGGTTCGAGCAGTCAACCCGCCGAAGCAATATGGGTTCCCGAACCCCAATGCAGGGTGAACGCTCGGTGTCGATTTCAAGGCAGTCACCCGCCGTTCAGCTTTGGACGATAGGGTGCGGGGCGGAAGATGTCGCATGCCGGCGACATCCATCGAACCTGTCGTCGTTGTGACACTTGGCACGGGTCCTGCTGTGGTTTGCCAATGACATCTTCCGCACCCCATCTCCCGAGACGGCTGACCTGGCTGGTCGGCATGCTGCTGCTGGCCGGTACCGCGCCGGGCCGCGCCGTGGAGCCGGCCAAGTCCCCGGCCACGATCCAGTTCACACTCGACCGGCCGATCGACGCGATCGCCGCTCCTTTTGTGCTCGCCAACGTCCGCGGACTGTACCGCGCCGAAAATCTGGTGGTCTCCACCAATGTGGCGGCAGGTAGCAAGGAGACGATCGCGCGCGTGGCCGCGGGCGCCAGCGACATGGCCCTGGCCGATCTCAACGCGCTGATCCGCTACCGCGACGCCGCCGATGCGGCGCCGGTCAAGGCGGTCTTCGTGCTGCTGAACAAGGCGCCCTATGCCGTGATCGCGCGGCGCAGCCGCGGCGTCACCGGGCTCGCCAGTCTCGAGGGCAAGACGCTGGGCATCGCCGACGGCGATCTGGCGATCCGGCTGTGGCCGGCGCTGGCGAAGCGCAACGACATCAAGCCGGCCAGCGTGAAGCAGGAAAAAATCAGCTCCGCCGTGCGCGAGCCGATGCTGTCGGCCGGCCAGGTCGATGCCGTCACCGGCTTCTCCTACGCCTCCCCGGTCAATCTGCGCGACCGCGGCGTGCCGTCCGCCGACCTTGCGGTATTTCGCTTCGCCGATTATGGCAGCGCCGCCTATGGCCTTGCCATCGTCGTCAATCCGAAATTTGCGGCGGAAAAACCCGACGCGGTAAGCGGCTTCCTGCGCGCCGTGACGGCCGGCACGCAACTGGCGATCCAGCAACCGGACAAGGCGATCGACGCCGTATTGGCGGAAATGGACAACGGAACGCGTGAACTCGAACTGGAGCGACTGCGTACCGTGCTGGCCGACAATATCCTGACCGACGATGTCCGCCGCGACGGCCTGGGCGGTATCGACGCGACACGTTTCGCCGCCGCGCTGGATGAGATCGCCGAAGACCACGTCTTTCGCAAGCGGCCGGCAGCCGCGGAGATTTTCGACGGATCACATCTTCCGCCGTTGGCCGATCGCACCATCGACTGACGAAATGAACTGGAACAAGGTGCCGGCGCGGGTGTATAGCGGCATCAACCGGCCCGGTTACGCCGCGATCTTTCCTTTCTAGCTGCGAGTGCATCCCATGATCCGCATCTACACTCGCGTGCTGCAATTGCTTGGCCGCGAGCGACGGCTCGGCTGGATTCTCGCCGCCGCCAATCTGCTGCTGGCCGGCGCGCAATTCGCCGAACCGGTCCTGTTCGGCCGTATCATCGATGTGCTCTCCAGCAAGGCCGCCACCGGCCCGCAGGACGCGTCGGCATCGCCATGGCCGCTGCTGGCCGCGTGGGCCGCGTTCGGGCTGTTCGGCATCGTTTGCGGTGCCATCGTCTCGCTCTACGCCGATCGGCTGGCGCACCGCCAGCGCCAGAAGGTACTGACCGATTATTTCGAACACATCATGCACCTGCCGCTGATCTTTCATACCGGCACCCATTCCGGCCGATTGATGAAGATCATGCTGCAGGGAACGGACGCGCTATGGCGGGTCTGGCTCGGCTTTTTCCGCGAACACTTTGCGTCGATCGTATCGCTGCTCGTGCTGCTGCCGCTGTCGGTCTACATCAACTGGCGGCTGGCGATCCTGCTGGCCGTGCTCTGTGTGGTGTTCTCGGTGTTGACCACGCTGGTGGTGCGCAAGACGTCGGGCATGCAGAGCGAGGTCGAGGCGCAATACAGCGATCTGTCGGCGCGTGCCTCGGACTCGCTCGGCAATGTCGCGCTGGTGCAGAGCTTCGCCCGGGTCGATGCCGAGGTTCAGGGACTGCGCACCGTCGCCGACCAATTGCTGATGGCGCAGATGCCGGTGCTGTCGTGGTGGGCGATGGTCACCGTGATGACCCGCGCCTCCACCACCATCACGGTGCTGGCGATCTTCACGGTCGGCATCGCCCTGCTGCAAAAGGGCCTGTGCACGATCGGCGAAATCGTGATGTTCATCTCGTTCGCCACCATGCTGATCCAGCGGCTCGAACAGGTCGTCGGCTTCATCAACAGCGTGTTCATGGAAGCGCCGCGGCTCGAGGAATTCATCAACGTGCTCGACACCGTGCCCGCCGTGCACGATCGCTCCAATGCGGTCGATCCGGGACGGCTGACCGGCGAGGTCGAATTCCAGAACGTGTCATTCTCCTACGAGCGCGATCGTCCGGCGATCGAGGACCTGTCGTTCGTGGCCCGACCGGGCCAGACCATCGCGCTGGTCGGCGCCACCGGCGCCGGCAAATCGACCGCGATCGCGCTGCTGCATCGGGCTTTCGATCCGCAATCCGGTTCGATCCGGATCGATGGCATCGACATCCGCGACATGACGCTGGCCGGGCTGCGCCGGAACATCGGCGTCGTGTTCCAGGAGCCGCTGCTGTTCAACCGCTCGATCGCCGACAATCTTCGCGTCGGCAAGCCGGACGCAACCGATGACGAATTGCGCATCGCCGCCACCCGCGCCCAGGCGATCGACTTCATCGACCGTGGCGAGCGCGGCTTCGAGACCAATGCCGGCGAACGCGGCCGTATGCTGTCGGGAGGCGAACGGCAGCGGCTGTCGATCGCCCGGGCGATCCTGAAGGATCCACCGATCCTGGTTCTGGATGAAGCGACCAGCGCGCTCGACGCGGTGACCGAAGCCAAGCTCAACGTGGCTCTCGACGAAGTGATGCGGGGTCGCACCACCTTCGTGATCGCGCACCGGCTATCGACCATCCGCAATGCCACGCATATTCTGGTATTCGATAGCGGTCGCGTCATCGAAAGCGGAACGTTCGATGAACTGGTGGCGCGCGGCGGGCATTTCGCCGATCTCGCCAACGCGCAATTCATGGTGCAGGACCATGCCCGCGCGAGCGTCGCCACGCCCGACGGTGCAACGACGCTGTAGCCGCCAGGCCGCGGTCGAAATTTGGCCCCTTTCATCGTCGAATTAGGGATCTTGACCACTGTTCTGATGATTTTAGCCGGTATAGGTTTGCAGCCGTCACCGTTTGATGGCCGGATCGTATGAAAATCCAGAACCTTCCACTCCAGGATGTCAGCCCGCGGCACAGCCGAGCGGCAGGCGACCGGACAACAATCGGAACCGGATAGTGCAGCTTCTTTCCGCCTCGTCTCGCCGGCTGTCCGCCAATTGGATCGTCCTCGTCGCAGCACTCGCGCTCGCGAGCTTCGCGCCGCGCGCCGTGCAGGCCGAGGCGTTGTTGGTGGTCGAAGTCGAGAGCGGCAAGGTGCTGCAGGCGGAAAACGCCACCTATCCGTGGTACCCGGCGTCCGTGACCAAGATCATGACCGCCTATGTGGTTCTGAAGGCGGTGAAGGAAGGCAAGATCAATCTCGACTCGCTGGTCACCGTATCGCCGATCGCCGCGGCACAGGCGCCGTCGAAGATGGGTTTCAAGGCCGGCACCCAGCTTACCGTCGAAAACGCGCTGACGATGATGATGGTGAAATCCGCCAACGACATCGCCGTGGTGCTGGCCGAAAATATCGGCGGCTCCGTCGACGGTTTCTCCGACATGATGAACGCCAATGCCGCGCGGCTTGGCATGACCCAGACGCATTACGTCAATCCGAACGGGCTGCCGGCCGATGGCCACGTCACCTCGGCACGCGATCTGGCGATCCTGGCGCGCGCCATCATTCACGACCTTCCCGAATATGAGTATTTCGTCCACATCCCGTCGATGAAGTTCGGCAAGCGCGTGACGCAGAACTTCAACCGGCTGATCGGCCGCTTCCCCGGCGCCGACGGCATGAAGACCGGCTTCATCTGCGCCTCCGGCTACAATCTGGTGGCCACCGCGACGCGCAACGGCAAGCGCCTGGTTGCGGTGGTGCTGGGCTCGAGTTCGGGCCAGGCCCGCGCCATAAAGGCCGCACAGCTCCTGGAGCGCGGTTTCGCCAACAACAATCTGACCTGGCTGCGCCCCGCACTCGGCACAGTCGATAATCTGGCGCCGATCGACGCCGCGCCGCCGAACCTGCGCGACGAGATGTGCGGCCCCAAGCGCAAGCGCCCGGCCTCCGACGCCGACGAAGAAACCGTCGCCAGCTCCGAGGCCGGCAGCGACAAGGTGATGACCTTCTTTGCCGCCGGCCTGCAGCCGCCCACGCTGCGGCCGGTCGACATGATCGCGGCGGCGCCGGCGCCGTCCGAGCCGGTCATCGTCTATATCGGCCCGAAAAAGACCGGCGCCGATCTGATCGCCGCCAATGCGGTGGAAGAAGCCAAACAGACCCCGAAGGCTAAACCGTCCAGGAAGCGGGCGGTCGCGGCGAAACCGGACGCGACCGACGGCAAGGATGCCAAGCCGTCCGCCGCCGGCAAGCCCGCGCTGAAGCGTGTCGTGATCCAGCCGGAGGCGCCGGCCAAGCCCGCCGCGGCGAAGCCTGCGGCAGCCGCCAAACCGGCGATAGCCGCTAAACCAGCGACGACATCGCCAGACAAGCCGAAAGCCGCAGCCCGGCCGGCGCCAAAGGCCACCACCGGCGAGGCCAAGCCGGCCGCGACCCCGCCGCGCAGCTAAGCCGTTGATCGCCCGCGACGAATGAACCGCCGCCAGATTGCGGCGCGGCTTGCTATCTGTTGCGGCTTTGCTCAATACTTCCCCAAAATAATCCAAGCCAAGGGGGAACGTCATGGAGCGAATCTGGCTCAAGCAATACCCGGCCGGCGTACCGGCCGATATCGACCCGTCGCAATATCCGTCGCTGGTCGCGCTGCTGGAAGAAAGCTTTGCCAAGTTTCGCGATCGCAAGGCCTTCATTTGCATGGACAAGTCGATCAGCTACCGCGAGCTCGACGAATTGTCGCTGGCGCTCGGCGCCTATCTGCAAAGCCGCGGCCTCGCCAAGGGCGCTCGCGTCGCCATCATGATGCCGAACGTGCTGCAACATCCGGTGGCCACCTCCGCCGTGCTGCGCGCCGGCTTTGCCGTCGTCAACGTCAATCCGCTCTATACGCCGCGCGAGCTCGAGCACCAGCTCAAGGATAGCGGCGCCGAAGCCATCATCGTGCTGGAGAATTTCGCTTCCGTCGTGCAGCAGGTGATCGGCAAGACCGCGGTGAAGCACGTCATCGTCGGCAGCATGGGCGACCTGCTCGGCCTCAAGGGCATGATCGTCAATCTGGTAGTTCGCCGGGTCAAGAAAATGGTGCCGACGTGGTCGCTGCCGGGCTCGGTGACGTTCAACGAGGCACTCTCCGCCGGCCGCAGCGTGAAGATGAACAAGCCGGCAATCGGCCCGGACGACGTCGCCTTCCTGCAATATACCGGCGGCACCACCGGCCTCTCCAAGGGCGCCACGCTGCTACACCGGAATATCCTGGCCAACGTGCTGCAGAACGACGCCTGGCTGCAGCCGGCGCTGCGCAAGCCGCCGCAGGTCGATCAGTTGTTCATCGTCTGCGCGCTGCCGCTGTATCATATCTTCGCGCTGACGGCCTGCTTCCTGCTCGGGATGCGCGCCGGCGGCGTCAACCTGTTGATCCCCAACCCGCGCGACATGGCGGGATTCATCAAGGAATTGATGAAGTATCAGGTCAACACGTTCCCCGCCGTCAACACGCTGTACAACGGCCTGCTCAACACGCCCGGATTCGATCAGGTGGATTTCTCCAAGCTGAAGATTTCCAATGGCGGCGGCATGGCGGTGCAGCGCGCGGTGGCGGAAGCCTGGGCGAAGCGAACCGGCTGTTCGATTGCCGAGGGCTACGGCCTGTCGGAAACCTCGCCGACGCTGACCTGCAACCCGGCCGACATGGACCAGTTCTCCGGCTCGATCGGCCTGCCGGTGCCGTCCACCTGGATCTCGATCCGCGACGACGACGGCAACGAAGTGCCGCTCGGCGAGCCCGGCGAGATCTGCGCCAAGGGCCCGCAGGTGATGTCTGGCTACTGGAACCGGCCGGACGAGACCGCCAAGGTGATGACATCAGACGGTTTCTTCCGCACCGGCGACATCGGCATCATGAACGCCGACGGCTACACCAAGATCGTCGACCGCAAGAAGGACATGATCAACGTTTCCGGCTTCAACGTCTATCCGAACGAGGTCGAGGAGGTGCTGGCCAGCCATCCCGGCGTGCTGGAATGCGCGGTGATCGGCGTCAGTGACGCCCGCACCTCGGAAGCCGTGAAAGCGTTCGTGGTGAAGAAGGACCCGAATGTCACCGCGGAGGACCTGATCAAGTTCTGCCATGCCGAACTGACCAACTACAAGGTGCCGAAGAAGATCGAATTCCGCACCGCGTTGCCGAAGACCAATGTCGGCAAGATCCTGCGCCGCGAATTGCGCGACGAGAAGCAGTCCGACGCGGCGGCGTGAGTCCTCCCACTCGGCCGTCATCCTGAGGTGCCGTCGCGCTTTGCGACGGCCTCGAAGGATGGCCGCAATCGCTAGCGCCCATGGCCGCATCCGTCGAGGCTCGCCCTTCGGGCGAGCACCTCAGGATGACGGGGACGGAGCTATTCAGCTCCCGCCCGCGTCAATTTCCTTCGATCACGAAAATGGTCTAAGAAACCCTCGCAAATTTCCTGGAGAGATCGACGATGACCATCAAAGTTGGCGACAAGCTGCCCGAGTCCAAGTTCCGCGTTATGACTGCCGAGGGTCCGGTCGAGAAAACCACCGACGACGTGTTCAAGGGCAGGAAGGTGGCGCTGTTCGCGGTGCCCGGCGCCTACACCGGCACCTGCCACAAGATGCACCTGCCCAGCATCTTCCTCAACGCCTACGCCATCAAGGACAAGGGCGTCGACTCGATCGCGGTGATTTCGGTCAACGACGCCTTCGTGATGAACGCCTGGAAGAAGGACACCGACCTGCGTGACGAGGCCATCTTCCTGGCCGACGGCAACGCCGATTTCGCCAAGGCGATCGGCATGGAAATGGACGGCTCCGGCTTCGGCCTCGGCATCCGCTCCAAGCGCTACTCGATGCTGGTGGAAGATGGAATCGTCACCAAGTTCAACCCCGAGCAGAGCTCGGGCAAGGTGGAAGTGTCCGGCGGCGATACGTTGCTCGGCCAGCTGTGAGCTGAAAGGCTCGCTTCTTTCTTCCCTCTCCCCCGCGCGAAGCGAAGCTTCGCTAGGTGGGAGAGGGTGGATCGAACGCGAAGCGTTCGAGACGGGTGAGGGGTAGCAGCAAGCTCCGCGCATTTTTGCTACCCCTCATCCGGCCCGGCCTTCGGCCGCGCCACCTTCTCCCACAAGGGGAGAAGGAAGAAGAGCCCCCTCGCTACTTCTTGTTCTTGTTCTCGATCAGCCCGTCGCGCGACAATTGATCGGCGCGTTCGTTCTCGACGTGGCCGGCGTGGCCCTTGACCCAGTGCCAGCGCACCTCGTGGGTCTGCAGCGCGGCATCCAACCGTTGCCAAAGATCGACGTTCTTCACCGGCTTCTTGTCGGATGTCTTCCAGCCATTGCGCTTCCAGCCGTGGATCCAGGTCATGATACCGTTGCGGACATACTGGCTGTCGGTGTGAAGATCGACGCTGCACGGCTTCTTCAGCGCTTCCAGCGCCGAGATCGCCGCCATCAATTCCATGCGGTTGTTGGTGGTGTGCGCCTCGCCGCCCTTCAATTCCTTTTCGGCATCGCCGAACTTCAGAATCGCGCCCCAGCCGCCGGGGCCGGGATTGCCGGAGCAGGCGCCGTCGGTATGGATCAGAACGGGGGTCATGCGGGCAATCCGGAAACTTCAACGCCGTAATCGGCCATGGTCTTCACCGATTGGTGGAAGCGCAGTTTCCGCACATATTCCAAGGGGTCCTTCAGCTGCACCAGGGCGCCGGGCGGCACGTTAAGCAGATCCACCAGCCGCGTCAGCAAGAACCGCAAGGCCGCGCCGCGCGCCAAGAGCGGCAAGGCTGCCTGCTCGGCCTCTGACATCGGACGCTCGCGGTTATAGGCCGCGAGAAACGCCCGCGCCTTGGTGACGTTAAAGGAGTGATCGGGCTCAAAGCACCAGGCGTTCAGGCATATCGCGACGTCGTAGGCGAACATGTCGTTGCAGGCGAAGTAGAAGTCGATCAGTCCGGACAATTCCTCGCCGAGGAACAGCACATTGTCGGGAAAGGCGTCGGCATGGATCACGCCGCTGGGCAGATCGCGCGGCCAGCGGCCTTCGAGATAGTTCAGCTCGGAGGCGAGGAATTCGCGCAAGCCCGGCTGCACGTCATTGGCGCGCGACGCGGCAGCGGCAAACAGCGGCCGCCAGCCCGACACGGACAGCGCATTCGGCCGGCTCATGGCGAAGTCCTGTCCGGCCAGATGCATCTTCGCCAGCGCGCCGCCGATGCCGGCGCAATGTGCAGCGTTCGGCTTGCGCGGCCACACGCCCTCGAGGAAGTCGATGATCGCGGCCCGACGCCCAGCGAGCGTGCCGAGCATGGTGCCGTCGCGCATCTTTACCGGCTCCGGGCAGGGAAGGCCGTGCGAAGCCAGATGCGACATCAGGCCGAGGAAGAACGGCAGATCGCCGACCGCCGTCCGCTTTTCGTACAGCGTGAGGAAGAACGATCCCGACGTCGTATGCATCAGGAAGTTCGAGTTCTCGACGCCTTCGGCGATGCCCTTGTAGGACAGCAGCTCGCCGATGTCATAGGCGGCGAGAAACTCCGACAATTCATCGGCGGTAACGTCGGTATAGACCGCCATGGAGATTACGCCGCGTCGGGACGCAGCGAGCGCGGCAGCGGGAAGAATTCGTTTTCTTCCGCGGCCGACACGGTCTCGACGTGCAGTTCGTAACGCTCGGCAAAGGCGCCCATGATCTCCTCGACGATCACTTCCGGCGCCGAGGCGCCCGCGGTGATGCCAAGGCTCTGGATGCCGTCGAACATCGACCAGTCCAAATCGGCAGCGCGCTGCGCCAGCACGGATACCTTGCAGCCCTCGCGCTCGGCAACTTCACGCAGACGCTGCGAGTTCGACGAATTCGGCGCGCCGACCACGATCAGCGCATCGACCACCGGCGCAACCTTCTTCACCGCAAGCTGGCGGTTGGTGGTGGCGTAGCAGATGTCTTCCTTGTGCGGCCCGTTGATGGTCGGGAAGCGGCTCTTCAGCACCTCGACGATTTCCGCGGTGTCGTCGATCGACAGCGTCGTCTGGGTCACGAAAGCGAGGTTGTTGGGGTCCTTCGGCGTGAAGGTCGCGGCATCATGCGCGGTCTCGATCAGTTCGACCGCGCCGACCGGCAGCTGGCCGAGCGTGCCGACCACTTCCGGATGGTGCGAATGCCCGATCAGCAGGATCTCGCGGCCGCGCTTGAAGTGGATCGCCGCCTCGCGGTGCACCTTGGTGACCAGCGGACAGGTGGCGTCGAGCGAGAAGAAATTGCGCTGCTTGGCGTCGGCCGGGACCGATTTCGGCACGCCATGGGCGGAAAACACCACCGGCGCCGAGGTATTGTCGGGAATTTCGGCCAGTTCCTCGACGAAAATCGCGCCCTTGGTCTTCAGGCTGTCCACGACATATTTGTTATGGACGATCTCGTGCCGGACATAGACCGGGGCGCCGTGGATCGCGAGCGCGCGTTCCACGGTATCGATGGCCCGTACGACGCCCGCGCAGAAGCCGCGAGGAGAACAAAGCACGATCTTGAGAGGCGGTTTGGCCGACATAAGGGGCAATCCAGGGGTTATCGAGGTCCGAAACACCGAAAACGGCCGGAACCGAGCGGTAAATTCGACAGGGATAATACGGCAAAGTGCCAGTTAGAGGAAGGACTTGGGGCCGTCCGGCCGCGCTGTCAAGGCTGAACAGTCTTCCATTGCGCGGTTCACCCCGGACAGACTATATACAGCCTGAATTCCCGTCATCCCCGATGACCAGACGGCTCCGCCTCTCGAAAAGGTGGGCGGAGCGTAAAGGAGATTTGCCATGAGCAATGCACCGCTGATGCCAAAGGCGACTGCCGTGTGGCTGGTCGACAATACCGCGCTGACCTTCGACCAGGTCGCCGATTTCACCAAGATGCACCCGCTGGAAATCCGCGCCATCGCCGATGGCGACGCCGCCCAGGGCATCAAGGGCAGCGACCCGATCTCGAACGGGCAACTGACCCGCGACGAGATCGAAAAGGGCGAGAAGGACAAGAATTATCGCCTCAAGCTCGAGGAGAGCAAGGTGATTCTGCCGCCGGCCGCCAAGAAGAAGGGCCCGCGCTACACCCCGGTGTCGCGCCGCCACGAGCGGCCGAGCGCGATCCTGTGGCTGGTGCGCAACCATGCCGAATTGAAGGACAGCCAGATCATGCGGCTGGTCGGCACCACCAAGACCACGATCGCCTCGATCCGCGACCGCACGCACTGGAACGCCTCGACACTGACGCCGATGGATCCGGTGACGCTGGGCCTGTGCTCGCAGATCGAACTCGACTTCGAAGTTCAGCGCGCGGCGAAGGAAAAGCCGACCGACACGCCCTATGGCGGCGCGACGCTGCTACCGGCTTCCGAGACCACCCGCAAGGACGAGTTCGAGGATAGCGAGCGCAGCAGCGACGACCTCAACGTCGATGCCGTATTCGCCAAGCTCAAGGGCATCGGCGGCGGCAAGAAGCACGACGACGAGGAAGAATAGGCACGCGCGCGGCTTTCGCGACGCGCCTCAACCATTTGAAAAAAAACGCGGCGAAGCCATTCGCCGCGTTTTTGTTGAAGGGTAGGGTGGGCAAAGGCCGGCGCGCGAAGCGCGACGAACGTGCCCACCATCAAGCGCAGCGCTGCACATGGTGGGCACGGCGCAACGGCGCCTTTGCCCACCCTACGCGACTACGGATCGACGATCAGGCTCACGCCTTCTTCAGAAACTCGACGCGCAGCACCAGGCCCTTGACCTTGTCGGTGCGACCTTCGATTTCGTCGGGGTCGTCGGTGAGGTGAATGTTCTTGATCACGGTGCCGCGCTTGAGCACGGTGGACGAGCCTTTCAGCTTCAGATCCTTGATCAACGTGACGGTATCGCCCTCGGCCAATTGCGCGCCGTTGGCATCCCTGACCTTGATGTCCATGATCTATCCTTTTTCTTCCTTCTCCCCTTGTGGGAGAAGGTGCCTTCGCGAAGCGAAGGCGGATGAGGGGGTGAGGATCGCGCATGCGGGCCCCCCCCTCACCCGTCTCAATCTCGCTTCGCTCGATTGATCCACCCTCTCCCACAAGGGGAGAGGGGAAGCAAGAAAGCGCGGCGCCCATCACAGGATAATAGCCCACCGCAGAGGCATCGACAAAAAAAACGCGGCACCGGTTCGCACCGGTGCCGCGCGTAAACTCGTCAGATCAGAACTTGTAGGTAATGCCGGTGCCGATCAGCCACGGATCGAGCTTGACCTGGCCGGTGATCGCCGCGCCGGAGGCCAACGTGCCGTTCCAGTCCGGGCGCAGCCAGAGCTTCTTCACGTCGACGTTCCAGCCCCAGTGCCTGTCGATCATGTAGTCGAAGCCGAACTGTACCACGGGCGCGAAGGAATCGTGCAGGTGGCTGTCGACGACGCGCAACCCGGCGCCGTTGGTCACATTGCCGGCGGACTGGCTGAAGAACCAGGTGTAGTTGACGCCCGCGCCGACATAGGGCTTGAACGCGCCGAATTCGGTGAAGTGATATTGCAGCGTCAGGGTCGGCGGCAGCAGCCAGGACTTGCCGACGTCGAGGCCGTCGATCGATCCGGTGCCGGTGACATGATGCTTGGTGACGCCAAGGATGAGTTCGGCCGCGATGTTCCTGGTGAAAAAGTAGGAGATATCCAGTTCGGGCACGACCTGGTCCGAGGTCTTCAGGCCGGAATTTGCCACGCCATTGACCGAACCGCCATCTTCCGGGATCACGCCGAGCACGCGCAGGCGGATCATCCAGGGATTCCAGGCCTCGACGAGCGGAGCCTTGTAATAGGGTGCTTTGGTGGCGAGATCGGCGGCCTGCGCGGTCGCTGCCGTGCCGGTTAGCGCCGTCGCCATCATCAGCGCAGTCACAACTTTCTTCATCGAATTTTCTCATCCCCTCAATGTCAGCTCGAACGTTTCAGCTGGCTCGGAGATGAAAGACGACAGGCGGTCTCTGGAAAAATTGATCTCAGTCAACTATTCGAGGACACGCGGCGGTTGCACGACGACCGTTGCCTTGAAGTCACAGCGGCCGTGGGCACAAGCGGCTCAGGGCCTGCCGGGATTGTTCAGCATGTATTCGCCGAGATTGCGCTGGGCGCGATCGGCCCGCTGAATCGAATTGCTGCGCTGAACATCGCGGTTCTTGCGGCATGCGGCATAGTCGGCCGAGCCGACGACTACGCCGTTGGCGCGGCAGATCGCGTCGTCATCCTCGCCGAGGCTCGACACCGGCACGTCGCTGCGCCGCGCGCAGGACGCCAGCGCCAGAGCGGCCAGCGTCAGCGCGATGAGATGGGTTCTGGTCGGGCGCATGCGGAAATCCTGGAGGCGAGAGATTAGCGCCGTGTTTAGCGCGAAATGCGGGGATTGTAAGGGGGGCCTTGGCTGTCATTCCGGGATGCGACAGACGGCGAAGCCGGTTGGCGCAGGCCTCAGCCACTCCAACTGGAGTGGCGGGGAATCCCGATGTTTTGCGCTGAACATTTCGGGATTCCGGGTTCGATCGCGCTGACGCGCTCTCGCCCCGGAATGACAATCAAACCCTGCCCTTCAGCGCGTCGCCGATCTCGTCGAGCACGCGGGCGTCTTCGATCGTCGCCGGCATCGCCCAGGCATCGCCGTCAGCGATCTTCTTGATGGTGCCGCGAAGAATTTTTCCCGACCGCGTCTTCGGCAGCCGGCCGACGGTGATCGCCAGCTTGAACGCCGCCACCGGCCCGAGCTTCTGGCGCACCAGCGCCACCACTTCCTTCTCGATCTCGGCATGGCTCTTGGTCACCCCGGCCTTGAGCACCAGGAAGCCGCACGGCGCCTCGCCCTTGATGGCGTCGCGGATGCCCAGCACGGCGCATTCGGCGACGTCGGGGTGGCTGGCGAGAATCTCCTCCATGCCGCCGGTCGACAGCCGGTGACCGGCGACATTGATGATGTCGTCGGTGCGACCCATCACGAAGACATAGCCGTCGGCGTCGAGATAGCCCGCGTCGGAGGTTTTGTAATAGCCGGGGAATTCGTTGAAATAGGCTTCTTTGCAGCGCTCGTCCTGCTCCCAGAGTGTCGGCAGGCAGCCCGGCGGCATCGGCAGCTTGATTACCAGAGATCCCATCGTGCCCGCGGGCAAGGGCTTGGCCGCCTCGTCGACCACTTCCACCTTGTAGCCGGGCATCGGCACGGTCGGCGAGCCGTGCTTGACCGGCAGCAGGCCGAGGCCGACCGGATTGCCGGCAATGCACCAGCCGGTCTCGGTCTGCCACCAGTGATCGATCACCGGCTTCTGCAACTGCTGCTCGGCCCACTCTACCGTCGGCGGATCGGCGCGCTCGCCGGCCAGGAACAGGGTGCGCAGATGCGACAGATCGTATTTGCGGATGAAGGTGCCGTCGGGGTCTTCCTTACGGATCGCGCGGAAGGCGGTCGGCGCAGTGAAGAAGGCGACCGCCTTGTGCTCGGCAATCACCCGCCAGAACGCGCCTGCGTCCGGGGTGCCGACCGGCTTGCCCTCATACATGACCGAGGTCGCCCCGTGCAGCAGCGGGCCGTAGATGATGTAGCTGTGGCCGACCACCCAGCCGATGTCGGAGCCGCACCACCAGACCTCGCCGGGCTTCACGCCGTAGAGATTCCACATCGACCATTTCAGCGCGACGAGATGGCCGCCATTGTCGCGCACCACGCCCTTAGGCTTGCCGGTGGTGCCCGAGGTATAGAGGATATAGAGCGGATCGGTCGCCAGCACCGGCACGCAAGGAGCGGATTTCTTCGCCGCGATCGCCTGGCTGCGTAGCTCCGCCCAGTCGTGATCGCGCCCCGCTATGAGATCGCAGGCGTGCTGCGGCCGCTGCAGGATGATGCAGGCGGCCGGCTTGACGCTGGACAGCGCGATCGCCTCGTCGAGCAACGGTTTGTACTGTACGAGGCGGCCGGGCTCGAGGCCGCAGCTGGCGGAGAAGATCAGCTTCGGCTGGGCGTCCTCGATACGGGTGGCGAGTTCTTTTGAGGCAAAGCCGCCGAACACCACCGAATGCACCGCGCCGATCCGCGCGCAGGCCAGCATAGCGATCATCGCCTCCGGCACCATCGGCATATACAGAATGACACGGTCGCCCTTGGCGACGCCGAAATCCTGCATGATGGCGCCGAGCGCCTCGACCTCGTGCAGCATTTCGGCGTAGGTGTATCGGGTGATGGTGGTTGGTCCGGTAGGATCGGCCAGTGGCGAATCGTGGATCAACGCGACCTGGTCGGCACGGCCGCCCGCGACGTGGCGGTCGAGCGCATTGTAGCAGGTGTTGACGACGGCGCCGGCGAACCAGCGGCCATACAGGCCCATCGAGGGATCGAATATCTTTCGCGCTGGCTCGATCCAGTCGATCTCGCGCGCCGCCTCGCCCCAGAACCCCTCGGGGTCGGCGATCGAACGGGCGTGGGTCTCCGCGTAGCGGCTCTGGTCGTGAATGGTCATGACGTATCTCCCGGCCCCGGTCGTTACGCCGGAGGCACGGCCGGCATTGTTACCCGATGAAGCATTATTTCAAGGGCGGTTTTGTCGACCTTTGATTGCCATATCGGCACCGATCTTTTCCAACTCCAGCGCCAGCGCCTTGAAATTGGCCCGCGCCGCGGCGTGCTGCGGGTCGATCTTCAGCGCAGCGCCGAAATCGGCGAGCGCGCGTGGCCGGTCCGCCCGGCTGCGATGCAACTCGCCGCGGGTGTTGAAGACGTCGGCAAGCTTCGGATCGAGCCGCAGCGCCACATCAAAATCGGCAATGGCGCGGTCGATGTCGCTGCGGCGCTGATAGGCCGCGCCCCGCGCCAGCAACGCCTTCAGGCGATCGGCGCGTTGGGTTTTGTCGTTGTCGATCAACGCATCACAGACAGAGATCACGGAATCGTCGATCCCGGAGGCGATCGCGGCCACGCAAGGCGCGGAATCGACAGCGGGATCGGCGGGCAGCCCGGACGGCGCGGCGAATGCGACGACCGACAACACGGAGCACGATGCCAGGATGAAGGCAAATTTCCCGCGACGCTGCATTATTTCAGCAACCCCTTTTCCCTGTAGTAACGGATCGCGCCGGGGTGCAGTGGCACCGGGCCGGGCTTCGCGGCCGTCTCGCGCCGGATGTCGCTGCCGACCATATGGGCGACGGCGAGTTCCGGCAGCGAGTCGAATACCAGCTTCGTCATCCGGTAGGCCAGGTCGTCCGACACCGCCGCGCTGGTGACGAGATAGTTCATCACTTGTGCGGTCGGCAATGCTTGATCCTGGCCGCGATAGGAGTTGGCGGGGATGACCCCGGGCCTGAACGGGGCGCCCATTTTCACCACTACCGGTTTCGGCACGGCGATGAAAACGATGTCGTTGTTGTCGCTCAATTCCTTCAGCGCGGTGACGCCAAGGCCGGCGGATTGCAGCGTGGCATCGAGCTTGTTCTGCGCCATCGCCTGCGCGGAATCGCCGAACGACCTGTGCTCGATCCGTCCGAGGCGGCTCTCCTTCAACCCGACGGCCGCAAGAATTACGCGTGCATTCAATTCGGTGCCGGATTTCTCGGGGCCGACCGACAGGCTTTTGCCCTGGAGATCCGGCAGCGTGCGAATTCCGCTGGCCTTGGTGGCGACGATCTGGATGAAGCTCGGATACAGCGCGCCGATCACACGCAGGCCGTCGAGCTTGCCATCGAAGCCGGCTTCCGTTCGGCCCTTCCAGGCGTCCTGCAGCGCGTCGCCGAGCGCGAAGGCGATCTGACCGGTGCCCTGCTGCAGCCGCATCAGGTTCTCCACAGACCCGTCGGTGGTCTGGACCTCGACCCGGCTGTCGGGGATGTCGGCGAATATCTTGGCGATGGTGACGCCGAGCGGGTAGTACACGCCGGACGCGCCGCCGGTCAGCACGATGATCGGCTGCCGAGCCTCCGCCGCCGACAGGCCCAGGATCACTGCCAACGCCATCGCTGCCGCGATCCACCGCATCTTCATGAGCCGCACTCCCGATCGAATCCGCCGGGAACGTGGACGTGGCCGCCGCGCCGGTCAAGCGACCGAGAAGCGGCGGAACCGCGCTGCTCGCGACCAAAGTTTCACGGCCCACCCCTTGCAACCCTGCGACAAAACGGCGTCAATGCCGGCGCTGCAAAAACAACAGCCGGCAAAGCCGGCGAAATTTCCCCGGGGGGAATATGACGGACGACAAAACCCGCGCGACAGTCGAGGCCGACGAAACCGTCGTCGTCTCCAACGAGGCGCTGCTCAAGGCGGAAGCCTATATCGAGGCGGACGAAGGCGCGACCAACCGGCTGCTCGGCTGGGCCGGGACGATATCGACCGGCATCGCCGTGGTGATGAGCCTGTTCCACCTCTATGCCGCCTATGCGATCGTACCGACCCAGGAACTGCGCTACGTCCACGTCGCCTTCACGCTGGTGCTGAGCTTCCTGCTATTTCCGCTGGCGACGCGATTCCGCAACCGGGTGCGCTGGTGGGACATCGTGCCCGGCATCGTGGCCGTCGGCACCATCGCCTATGCGCTGTGGGGCGGCGACGATTTCACCGATCGCGCCACCATGCCGGACCATCTCGACGTGCTGGTGGGCATCACCTTCATCGTGCTGCTGCTGGAAGCCACCCGCCGCACCACCGGACTGATCATGCCGGTGGTGTCGCTGTTCTTCATCGCGTACGCGATGCTCGGGCCGCATCTGCCGGCGCCATGGACGCATCGCGGCTACGACCTGCCACGGCTGGTCGGCCATCTGTTCATCACGCTGGAGGGCATCTTCGGCGTTGCGGTCGACGTCTCGGCGACGCTGATCATTCTGTTCACGATCTACGGCTCGCTGCTGGCGCAATCCGGAGCCGGCAAGTTCTTCATCGACTTCTCGCTGGCCATGATGGGCGGCAAGCCGAATGCCGCCGGCCGCACCGTGGTGCTGTCGTCGTTCCTGCTCGGCGGCCCCTCCGGCTCCGGCGTCGCCACCACGGTGATGATCGGCACCGTGGCCTATCCGATGCTGGCGAAAGCCGGCTTCGAGAAGAACGCCGCTGGCGGACTGCTCGCCGCGGGCGGGCTTGGCGCCATCCTGTCGCCGCCTGTGCTGGGCGCCGCGGCCTTCCTGATCGCGGAATTTCTCAAGATCAGCTATCTCGACGTGATCTGGATGGCTACCATTCCGACCTGCCTGTACTATTTGTCGCTGCTCTTGATGGTCGAGATCGACGCCAAGCGCTTCGGCTCGCACGACGTGCACTTCAAGCCGGAGATGAGCATCTGGCAGATGACGAAGCGCTACGGCTTCCATTTCATCTCGCTGATCGCCGTCGTGATCTTCATGGTGATCGGCTATTCGCCGTCGCTGTCGGTGTTCTACGCCACCGCCGTGACCTTCGCGCTCAGCTTCCTGCGCAAGGAAACCGCGCTGGTGCCGCGGAAGCTGGTGCGGGCGCTGGGCGACGGCTCAATCGGCGCGCTGAACGCCGCCACCACCTGCGCCTGCGCCGGCATCGTGGTCGGCGTCGTCACGCTGACCGGGCTGGGACTAAAATTCTCCTCGATCGTGATCGCCTATGCCGGCGGCAGCCTGCTCTTGACCGCGATCTACACCGCGCTGATCGTCTGGGTGATCGGCCTCGCGGTGCCGGTCACCGCCTCCTACATCATCTGCGCGGTGATCGCCGCACCCGCGCTGATCAAGCTCGGCGTTCCCGACTATGCCGCGCACATGTTCATCTTCTACTATGCGGTGCTTTCCGAAGTGTCGCCACCGACGGCGCTGTCGCCGTTCGCGGCTGCGGCTATCACCGGCGGCAGCCCCTACAAGACCACGCTGCAATCCTGGAAATATACGTTGCCGGCGTTCCTGGTGCCGTTCGTGTTCGTGCTCGACCCGCAGGGTGTCGGCCTGCTGCTGGCGATCCCGAAGGGCGGCTCGTGGGTGGATATTATCGAGATCACCTTCAAGACGACGCTGGGCCTGGTGGCGCTGGCCGCCGTTGCGCAAAACTGGGCACTGCGACAAACCACCCCGCTCGAACGCGGCCTGCTTCTGCTATCCGGTCTGTTGCTGGTTTTCCCGAGCCTGATCGAGGCGATCCTCGAATCAATCACCGGGCGTGACATCAGCTACACGTTCGTTCCGGGCCTGCTGATCGGCCTGGGCGTGCTGATGTGGCAGTACAAGACCGCGCCACGGCCGATACCGGCCTAGCTGGCCGGATGCCGATCCGGTCGGCGCGTGACGAGAGAACGATCGGACGCCGCAGATAAGCGGCGCCGGACACTGGGAGTACGCATCGTGAAGTGGACCACCTTCGGCATGGCCTTGCTCGGCATCGCTTGCGCGGCCGGCGGCGCCATGGCGCAAGACAAGACCCCGGAAAAAACCATCGCGATTGCGACCGGCGGCACCGGCGGCATCTTCTATCCGCTCGGCGGCGGCCTCGCCAACATGCTGTCGAAGAAACTGGATCACACCCAGGCCACAGCGGAAGTGACCGGCGGCAGCGTCGACAACATCAAGCTGCTGGAGAGCGGCCAGGCCGATCTCGGTTTCATGACCGGCGACGTCGCGGCCGACGCGGTGAAGGGCGAGGCCAAGTTCAAGAAGCCGGTGCCGCTGCGCACCATCGTCGCGATCTATTCCAGCCCGGTGCATGTCGTCACCATCGCCGGCACCGGCATCGAGAAATTCAGCGACCTCAAGGGCAAGCGCATCTCCAGCGGTGCGCCGGGCAGTGCCACGGAGTCGCAGACCTTTCGGCTGCTGGAAGCCGCCGGCCTCGACAAGGACCGCGACGTCAAGCGCGAGCGACTGTCCGTCGCCGAATCCGGCAGCGCGCTGAAGGACCGCAAGATCGATGCCTTCTTCTGGGGCGGCGGCGTGCCGACCGCCGCGGTCACCGACCTCGCCGCAACGCCAGGCGTCACCATCAAGCTGATCGATATCGATCACTTGCTCGAACCGATCGTAAAGAAATACGGCCAGATCTTCGCGCCGAGCGTCATCAAGGCCGGCAGCTATCCCGGCCAAACCACGGACAGCAAGGGCTTCGCCGCCTGGAACCAGGTGATGGCGACCGACAAGATGTCCGACGAGAGCGCCTATGCCATCACCAGGGCGATCTTCGAGAACAAGGCCGAACTCGTGGGCGTTCACAAGGAGGCCCAGAACATCAACCTGGCCACCCAGACCACGGCGGAGTCGCCGGCGCCCTACCATCCCGGCACGTTGAAATATCTGAAGGAGGCCGGGGCCCGCCCCTAGGCCCGATCCCATTTCCGCTATCCCATTTCATCCGACCACAGGAGACGAGACCGATGCTCAAGAAACTGCACCAGAAGACCGCGATCGCGCTGACGGTCGCCGCCGGCCTGCTCATTGCCGGCGGCGCCACTGCCCAGCAGAAGACCATGGCGATCGGCACCGGCGGCACCGGCGGCGTGTATTACCCGCTCGGCGGCGCGATCGCCAACGTGCTGTCGAAGGCACTGCCCAACACCCAGGCGACCGCCGAAGTCACCGGCGGCTCGGTCGATAACCTCAAGCTGATCGCGTCCGGCCAGAGCGAACTCGGCTTCAGCATGGCGGACGCCGCCCTCGACGCCTTCAACGGCCAGGACAAGTTCAAGGCCAAGGTGCCGCTGCAAACGCTGCTGGTGGTATATCCGAATCGCATGCATGTGGTGACGGTGGAAGGCGCCGGCATCGAGAAGATGTCCGACCTCAAGGGCAAGCGCGTCTCGACGGGATCGCCGGGCAGCGCCACCGAGGTGATGGCGTTTCGTGTGCTGGAGGCGGCCGGCCTCGACAAGGACAAGGACATGAAGCGCGAGCGGCTCGGCGTCGCCGAATCCGTCAACGCCATCAAGGACCGCAAGATCGACGCCTTCATGTGGGTCGGCGGCGTGCCGACCGCGGCGGTGACCGACCTCGCCGCCACGCCCGGCATGAAGATCAAGCTGATCGATCACAGCGATCTCGTCGAGAAAATGAACGCCAAATACGGCAAGCTGTATTCGCCGTCCAACATCGCAAAGAGCATCTATCCCGGCATGGACAAGGACAATGCCAACACCGAAGTCTGGAACATCATCGTCACCGGCGACAAGATGAGCAACGACGACGCCTACAACATCGTCAAGACGCTGGTCGAGAAGAAGGCCGACCTCGTCGCCGTTCACAAAGAGGCCGAGAGCTTCTCATTGACCAACCAGATCCAGGAACGCTCCCCGATCCCGTTCCACCCGGGCGCGCTGAAATACTTCAAGGAAAAGGGCATCGGCGGCTGATGCGAAGCCTTTAGCTGCGACCTCAACATTCGCAGCGTCCTTCTCGCGCTCCACGAGTCGTCCCGCGAACGCGCCGACCCATACGCCGCGGCCTCTCGGTTGAAACCGGGAAGCCGCGGCGTTTCTGTTTTAACGGACGGAGGCTGTGGGTCCGTGCTTTCGCGGGGACGACACAGAGGTTGTTGCGACGCCCAAGTCGAATGATGGCGCGGCGACCGATCAAGCCGCCTTGGCGTTCCGCTGTCTCGCAACGGCAAAATCATAATTCGATTGCAGGTTCATCCAGAATTCTCCGGGCATGCCAAGACGCTTCTCGAACAAGGCGGCCGTGTCTGCCGTCATAGCGCGCTTGCCGTTGATGATGCCGGTAATGCGGTTTGGAGGAACTCCCAGATCCCGCGCGAGGGCGCGTGCCGACATTTCATTGGGAAGCATGAATTCATGAAGCAGCATCTCGCCCGGGGTGCTCGGCAGGCGGTGCATTTGGATTTTTTCCCGTGCGATGCTCATGCTCTCTCCTAGTGATAGTCGGTAATTTCGACATCGTAGGCGTCGCCATTCTGCCCGACGAGGAACCCCCGGCCTCAAGCGTAGTTGGATCGCCGGCACCGACGTGCCGGAAGGATAGCCGGTGCGTACCGAAGCTGACACGATCAAGCGCCCTCTCGATGCGCTGAATTTCTTTCTGGCCGATGTGCGGGGCGGGCTTGGGCCCTATCTGGCGATCTATCTTCTCACCGAGCAGAAATGGGACGAGGCCTCGATCGGCGTGGTGATGTCGGTGGCGGCGGTGGCCGGCATCGTGGCTCAGACGCCGGCCGGAGCCTTTATCGACAGGACCACCGCGAAGCGCGCCGCGCTCATCCTTGCCGCCGTCGCCGTCACGCTCGGCTCGATCGTGCTGCCGCTGTATCCCGGCTTCCTGTTCGTCGCCACCGCGCAGGCGCTGACCGGTGTCGCCGCCGCGGTGTACGTGCCGGCACTGTCCGCAATCACGCTGCGGCGTTTCTGGTGCTGGCCGGGATCGCCGGCCTGGGGCTTGTACTTTTCCTTACCATGATGCCAGAGACCAGGACTTTTTAGCCGTTTGGCCACTGGTGCCGGGCGGCAATCCGGGCGACAACCCGCCAGCTTTCGGTCGAATGACCGCTACCCGCGCTGCCTGGCGCCGTCAGTGGAGAATATCATGTCCATTTCCCCGTCCCGCCGCTCGCTGATCCTCGGTGGCGCCGCCGCGCTCGGCCTGCCGCTGCTGTCGCGACACGCCCGCGCCGCCGATGCCTGGCCGACGCGGCCGGTGAAATTCATCGTGCCGTTCGCGGCCGGCGGCACCACCGATATCCTGGCGCGCGTCGTCGCCGCCAAGATTTCCGAGGAATTCGGCCAGCAGTTCATCGTCGAGAACAAGCCCGGCGCCGGCGGCAACATCGCCGCCGACTTCGTCGCCAAGGCGGAGCCCGATGGCTACACCTTCCTGGTCGGCACGCCTGGTACCCATGCGATCAACAAGTTCGTGTTCAAGGCGATGGCCTATGATCCGATCAAGGACCTGGCGCCGGTGATCATCATCGCCAAGGTTCCCAACCTGTTCTCGGTGACCAACTCGCTGCCGGTGAAGAACGTCGCTGAATTCATCGCGCTGGCGAAATCGAAGCCCGGCGAGTTCTTTTATGGCACCCCCGGCCTCGGCTCGACTGCCCATGTCTCCACCGAACTGTTCAAGTCGATGACCGGCGTCAACATCGTGCATGTTCCCTACAAGGGCAGCGCGCCCGCGCTGACCGACCTGATCGCAGGCCGTGTTCACCTGATGATCGACAACCTGCCGGCGGCGCAGCCTTTCGCGGAGTCGAATTCGATTCGCGCCATCGCGGTATCGACCGCGACGCGTTGGCCGCTGATGCCGGAGATCCCGACCATCGCCGAGGCCGGCGTCCCCGGTTACGAGGCGGCGTCATGGTTCACCGTCGCGGCGCCGGCGAAGACCTCGAAGGACATGATCACCAAGCTGAACGCCAGCATCGAAAAGTTCATCAAATCCGAGGACGGCACCGCACGCTTGCGCAAACTCGGCGCCGAGCCCGCAGGCGGTTCGCCGGAAGCGATGCAGGCCTTCGTGGTCTCGGAAATCGAGAAGTGGGGCAAGGTCGCGCAGTTCGCCGGCATCAAGCCGGAGTAGTCTGATCGCTATGGCAGCTTCACATGTCGTCCCCGCCTAGCACGCCGAAGGCGTGCGCGGAGCGGGGACCCATAGCCTCGGTCATTGAGGTTGGATCACCGTAGCCACCACGACCGCGTTCAAGCTATGTCTACAGCGTGTATGGGTCCCCGCGTTCGCGGCGACGACACGGAGTGTTGCGGCAGGCCACCTCACTCGAATTTCATATCCACGCACTTGCTGATATCGGAGCCCAGGCCTGAGGCGATGGTGATGCAGCCGCGCAGTTTCTGCGTGGTGATGTCGCTGGCCCAGATGGCGTAGCCGCCGGTTCCGAAGAAGGAGTTGGTGTTCGGCGGCTCGGTCTCAGTAGCGTCAAATGTGTAGTTGCCGTCGGTGTCGAAGATGCGAGGCTTCTTGACACAATTGCCGTCGCTTTGGGTATTGATGATCTCCTTGGTATCGCGGGTCATCGACAGGCTGACCGAGCAGCGGAAATATTCCGACGTCCTGGCATTGAACAAATAGGCGTAGGAGCGGCAAGTCGAGGTCGACAGCTTCCCGGCGGAGAGGCCGCGGCCGCACGTTATGCGCTGGTTGTTACTGAGCTTGAAATCATCGGCCACCGCGGCGCCCTGCGCCAGCGCCAGCGCCAGAAAACCGAGAACGGCCGCACCTTTGACGATCACTTGCATCGAACTGTCCCCATCGCCGGCCTCATGGGAGACCGACAAACCCGACGCAAAGATAGCCGGACCGCGACGATCGGCAACCCGCAACTTGCGACCGGCCTGTCGCATGCACCGTGCAACTTGACCACCGCGGACCGTTCGTGATTTGTTCAAGCTACCCGCGATACATGGAGATGGCAGCATGGCCAGAGTGATTTCGATGATCTGCGCAGCAGGGCTGACGGTGCTGGCCATGCCAGCCTTTGCCCAGTCGCCGCCGCCGACGCCATGGGTGCTGACGCCGGACATGGGCTATGGCTACGACGCCAACGGCAAAACCTTCGCTTACAAGATGGGCACCAGCAACGCCAAATTCCTGCTGAAGGGCGCACGGAAGGTGCCGAAGAACACGCTGTTCTTCATCGGCGAGAACGGCCAGCTCTACATGCGCAGCGGCTCGTTCCTGGAAGACGACGGCCGCTTCAAGTTCGGCCCTGGCTGAGCATGACGGCCGCATGACAGCGATCGCCCCTCCCGCCGACACCGCAGAGGTGATACAGAGCGCCTGATCTTTTCCAGCAAGCTGAAAGCGCTCATGGCCCTTCCCGTCTCCCCGCTCGCCCCGACCATTGTTCCCGAGATGCCTGCCATTGCCGGCGTGCGCCTGGCCACGGCCGCGGCCGGGATTCGCTACAAAGGCCGCACCGATGTGCTGCTGGCGGTGATGGACAAGGGCACCACGGCCGCCGGCGTATTCACGACGTCGAAATGTCCGTCGGCCCCCGTGGAATGGTGCCGCGCTAAATTGAAGGGCGGTTCTGCCCGAGCTCTGGTCGTCAATTCCGGCAACGCCAACGCGTTCACCGGCAAGAACGGCCGGGCCGCGACCAAACTGACCGGCGACATCGCGGCCAAAGCTGTCGGCTGCAAGGCGGACGATGTGTTCCTGGCCTCGACTGGTGTAATCGGCGAGCCGCTCGACGCCAGCAAGTTCGACGGCGTGCTGGCGACGCTGGCGGACAGCGCCACGCCGGATGGCTGGATGGACGCCGCGCGTGCGATCATGACCACCGACACCTTCCCGAAAGTCGCCACCGCCACGGTCAAGCTCGGCAAGGCCAAGGTGACCATCAACGGCATGGCCAAGGGCTCAGGCATGATCGCGCCGGACATGGCAACCATGCTGGCCTTCGTGTTCACCGATGCGCCGATTTCGGCTTCCGCGTTGCAGGCGCTGCTGAAGGCCGGCGTCACCGATACGTTCAATGCTGTCACCGTCGATGGCGACACCTCGACTTCCGATTCTCTGATGATGTTCGCGACGGGTGCCGCCGCGGCAAACGGCGCGCCGAAGATCACCAAGGCCGCAGACCCGCAGTTGAAGCCGTTCGTCAAGGCGCTGCAGGGGCTGCTCGCCGATCTCGCCGAGCAGGTCGCGCGCGATGGCGAAGGCGCGCGCAAGCTGATCGAGGTGATCGTCGAGGGCGCGACCTCCAAGGCCTCGGCGCGCAAGATCGCCCAGTCGATCGCCAATTCGCCGCTGGTGAAGACCGCGGTGGCCGGCGAGGACGCCAATTGGGGCCGCGTGGTGATGGCGGTCGGCAAGGCCGGCCAGCCCGCCGACCGGGACAAGCTATCGATCTCGTTCAACGGCATCCGCGTGGCGAAATCGGGCGCGCGCGATCCGGCCTATGACGAGAAGGAAGTGTCGGCGACGATGAAGAAGCCGACCATCCAGATCAAGGTTGCGCTGGGCTTGGGCACCGGCCGCGACCGCATGCTGACCTGCGATCTCACCAAGGAATACATCGCGATCAATGGCGACTACCGGTCGTGAAACTCGTTCTGGTCGTCGCCTGCGCCTTGGTCGATGCCGACGGCCGCGTGCTGATCGCGCAGCGGCCGGAAGGCAAGGCGCTGGCCGGGCTGTGGGAATTTCCCGGCGGCAAGCTCGAACCCAATGAGCGGCCGGAGGCGGCGCTGATCCGCGAGTTGCACGAGGAGATCGGCATCAATGTGCAGGAAGCCTGCCTGGCGCCGCTGACCTTCGCCAGCCACGCCTATGATGACTTCCACCTGTTGATGCCGCTGTACATCTGCCGGCGCTGGGAAGGCCTCGCGGTGGCGCGCGAGGGCCAGCAACTGGCCTGGGTGCGCGCCAACAAATTGCGCGACTACCCGATGCCCGCCGCGGACATCCCGCTGATCCCGCATCTGATCGATCTGTTGTAGCGGTTTGTAGCCCGGATGAAATCGACACGCCGCATCGCGGCGTGTCGATGCAATCCGGGAGCGGCGTCGACGGGCCGGCCCCGGATTAGCATCCGGGCTACGGCTTCAAACCCCGCACGGCATCGGCGAGACTGGCCTTCGCCGAGCCCGGCTTGAGCGGCTGCTGCTGGCTTTCATGCGGGGCCCAGCCGGACAGCCAGATCACTTCGAAGGTCGCGCGGATGCGGCCGTCGGGATCGCTGAAATGTTCGGCGTAGAACTGGGCCATCCGTAGCAGCGTGGCGCGGCGCAGCGGGGTGCGGCGGCGCTCCATCAGAACATTGGTGGCGCCCATCCGCCGGAGATCCTGCATCAGCGCGAAGGCGCTGTCGTAGCGCACGACGATGCGCTCGACATCGGTGACCGGCAGCGCAAAGCCAGCGCGCTGCAGCAGCGCGCCGAGGTCGCGCAGGTCGGCGAAGGGTGCCACGCGCGGAGACAGGCCGCCGTCGAGTTCGGCTTCCGCCGCGGCAAAACTCTGTC
This sequence comes from Tardiphaga sp. vice154, assembly GCF_007018645.1. Lineage (NCBI taxonomy): Bacteria > Pseudomonadati > Pseudomonadota > Alphaproteobacteria > Hyphomicrobiales > Nitrobacteraceae > Tardiphaga > Tardiphaga sp. vice154. Next base: position 731,900 of record NZ_CP041399.1, on the reverse strand, counting down.
GCAGTTCGGTCAGCGTATCGCCGCCGAGCATCGCCACCATCAGCAGGCCGTCCGGCTTCAGCGCGCGGCGAAGCTGCGCCATCACGCCGGGCAGGTCGTTGACGAAATGCAGTCCCAGCGCGGAGACGGCGAGATCGAGCGATTCCGGCGCAAGGCCAAGGCCGTCGCCCTCGGCATCGGGCACAGCGACATGCGCGAGTGTGCCGACGCGGTCGGCGATCGCGGCCCGCAGGCCGTCGCCCGGCGTGGCGACGTCGGCGCCGTTGGTGAAGGTGCGCAGCACGGCGTGGAGGCGCTCGTCCATCTCCTCCGCCGCGCGGTCGAGCAGGAAGGTGGCAGCTCCCAGCTTTCTGGCGCGGGCCTGGCGGGCGCGCAGCAGCGCGCGGTCGAACAGGATCGGGGCGGAGGGATTCGGAGCCATGCCAGTTGGTACGCCGAACTCCGGGGCGATGGCAACGCACTTGAGCGCGGCAAAAGCCGGCGCTAGCCTTTGCCGATGGACACCGGACCTGCCCCCTCCCATTCCCTTGCCGCGCCATTCCTCGGCGCGCTGCGGCTCGCCCATCTGGCCTGGACCCACGCCGCCCGCGCGGCCCTCGATATCGCGCTGCCGACGTTGTGCGTGGCGTGCCGCGAACCGGTCGCCGGCGAGGGCGTTTGCGCGGCGTGCTGGGCCAAGCTGTCGTTCATCGCGCCACCCTATTGCGCACGGCTGGGGATTCCGTTCGTCTACGATCCCGGACCGGGCATCCTGTCGATGCAGGCGATTGCCGATCCGCCGGCCTATCAGCGGGCGCGGGCCGCCGTGCGCTATGACGACGTCGCGCGCACGCTGGTGCACCAGCTGAAATACCATGACCGCACCGATCTCGCGCCGTCGATGGGGCGCTGGATGGCCCGCGCCGGTAAGGAACTGCTGGATGAGGCCGACCTCCTGGTGCCGGTGCCGCTGCACTGGCGGCGCGGCTTTTCACGCCGCTTCAACCAGTCCGGCGCGCTGGCCCGCACCATCAGCCGGCACAGCGGCGTGGCGGTATCGCGGGATGCGCTGCGCCGGGTGCGGCCGACCGAGCACCAGGTCGGGCTATCGCGCGCCGAGCGGGCCGCCAATGTGCAGGGCGCCTTCAAGGTCGCCCCCTCCAGCCGCGCCGAGATCCAGGGCCGCCGCGTCGTGCTGATCGACGACGTGCTGACCTCGGGGGCCACCGTGGACGCCTGCGCCCGTGCGCTGCTGCGCGCCAAAGCGGCGCAGGTCGATGTGCTGGTGTTCGCCCGGGTTGTGGACGCCCTGCGCTCCCCCATATAATCGGGGACTTCTCCCGAACTGGAGCGCCCAAGCATGGCCGCCGCGATCGAAATCTATACCCGTCCCGGCTGTGGCTATTGCAGCGCTGCGATCTCGTTGCTGCAGCGCAAGAAGGCGGCGTTTACGCATTTCGACACCGCGAACGACCCCACTCTCCGCCAGCAGATGTTCGATCGCACCGAGCCCGGCGCGACCTTCCCGCAGATCTTCATCGACGGTACGCATGTCGGCGGCTGCGACGACCTCTACGCGCTCGACCGCGAGGGCAAACTGGACGGCATGATCGCCGGCGAAAAGGCCACCTCATGAGCGAAAACCAGATTTTCACCGCCGCGATGGTGCAGATGCGCAGCGGCCTGCTCGCCGGGCCGAACCTGGAACAGGGCCGCCATCTTATCCGCGAGGCGGCGCTGGCCGGCGCGCATTACGTGCAGACGCCCGAAGTCAGCAACATGATGCAGGAAAACCGCAAATCGCTATTCGAGCATTTGCGCACCGAGGCAGACGACGAATCGCTGAAGGCCTATCGCGCGCTCGCCGCCGAGCTGAAGATCCATCTGCACATCGGATCGCTCGCCGTGCTGGCGACGCCGGACCGCGCCGCCAACCGCTCGTTCCTGATCGGGCCGGACGGCATGGTGCTGGCGAGCTACGACAAGATTCACATGTTCGACATCGACCTGCCGAACGGCGAGACCTATCGCGAAAGCGCCAATTACCAGCCCGGCGAGACCGCCGTGATCTCCGACCTGCCGTGGGGCCGCATCGGCCTGACGATCTGCTATGACCTGCGCTTTCCGGCGCTGTACCGCGCCTTGGCCGAGAGCGGCGCGTCGTTCCTCGCGGTGCCCTCAGCGTTTACCCAGAAGACCGGCGAGGCGCACTGGCACACGCTGCTGCGCGCCCGCGCCATCGAGAACGGCGCCTTCGTCTTTGCGGCCGCACAAGGCGGCGTGCATGAGAACAAGCGCGCCACCTATGGCCATTCGATGATCATCGACCCCTGGGGCAAGGTGATCGCCGAGGCCACAGGATCCGACCCGGGCTTCATCCTCGCCGAGATCGACCCGGCCAAGGTCACGGCCGCGCGCGCCAGCGTGCCGTCGCTGCAGCACGGCCGCCGGTTCAGCGTCGCCGATCCCAAGGCCGGCCCGGATTATCTGCACCTCGTTCGTGAAGCGACATGATCCGCTACACACTGCGCTGCGACCGCGGCCACGGCTTCGAGAGCTGGTTCCAGAGCTCGGGCGCCTATGACAGCCAGGTCAAGCGCAAGCTCGTGAGCTGCCCGAACTGCGGTTCCGTGAGGGTCGAGAAGGCGATCATGGCGCCGCAGATCGGCCGGAAGGGCAAGGCCCGCGACGCATCGGAAACCACTGAGCCTGCGGCGTCCAATGAAGTCAGCACCGCCTCGACTCCGCTGATGATGGCGCAAGAGTCTGAACTGCGCGCCAAGATAAAGGAACTGCGCGACCACGTGACTAAGAACGCCGACAATGTCGGCGAGAAATTCCCCGACGAGGCGCGCAAGATGCATTACGGCGATATCGAGCATCGCCCGATCTACGGCGAGGCGAGCCCCGACGAAGCACGATCTCTGATCGATGAAGGTATCGAGGTGTCACCGCTGCCGGTTCTCCCTGGCGATCGGAACTAAAAAGTGGGCGCTGACACCGCGTGGTCGTGGCAGTTCTGGGCGCTGCTGTCCGCAGTGTTCGCGGCGCTGACCGCGATCTTTGCCAAGATCGGCGTCTCCGACATCGACTCCGATCTCGCCACCTTCATCCGCACCATCGTGGTCCTGACCAGCCTTGCGGCGATCCTGTTCGCTACCGGAAAATTTACTGGAGCGGGCCCCATCTCGACCAGGACCTGGATTTTTCTGGTGCTGTCGGGCCTCGGCACCGGCGCGTCCTGGCTGTGCTACTTTCGCGCCCTGAAACTCGGGCCGGCCTCGCTGGTCGCACCGATCGACAAGCTCAGCGTCGTGTTCGTCGCGCTGTTCGCCATAACGTTTCTCGGTGAACGGCCATCGCTGAACGGCTGGCTCGGGATCGCGCTGATCGCGGCAGGCGCCGTGCTGATCGCCTTCAAGGCCTGATCATACCGCCACCAGCAGCGCCACGCCGACCACGATCAGCGCAATGCCTGACAATTCCCGCGCTGAGAGCGGCTGTTTGAACGAATAATACGCCACGGCTTGCGCAAACAGCACCTCGACCAGCGCAAGCGTGCGGACATTGGCGGCGGCGGTCAGCGCGAAGGCGAGGAACCAGAATTGCGAGGCCGCGGCCCCCATGAAGCCGGCCAGCAGCGACGGCTTCCACAGCCGCAAGATATCCTGCAGCACTTTTGGCGCACGCATGACCAGATAGATCGTCAGCACCAAGGTCTGCACGAACAGGCCCCACACCAGCGTATAGGACGCCGCCGTCACGAACGACACGTCGGGCACCGCGAGGATGGCACCGCGAAAGCCGACTGCCGAGAACGCAAACGCCGCGGCCGCGACCAGGCCGAGCACCGTCGGGCGCCAACTGCCGATGTCGCGCACGGCACCGGGCCGCAGCGCCGTGACTACCACGCCGACGGTCGCGATCAGGATCGCGACCACCTTCAGCGCCGTCAGGTGATCGCCAAGAAAGATAAAGCCGAAGATCGCGGTCTGGATCGCTTCGGTCTTCAGATACGCCGTCGTCACCACGAAGGAACGGTCGTTCATCGCCGCCAGCATCAGGCCGGTGGCAAGGATCTGGCTGAGCGCGCCGAGCAGCAGCCACGGCCAGAACGCCGGAGTCGGCCACGGAACCCGGTCGCCGGTGGCGACGATGACCACCCCGAAAAACACGATCGAGAACGGGAAGCCGAACAGGAAGCGGATATTGGTCGCGCCCCAGGTGCCGAGCGGACCGGTCAGCGAGCGCTGCATGGCATTGCGTGCCACCTGCCCTATGGCGGCGAGAATGGTGAAGGGAATCCAGAGCGCGGCCGTGCTGAACATGAAATGGATTTCTGATCGAGGGAACGCGCGGCACCGTGACGGCCAAGGCCGCCCGGGTCAACATCGCGGGCGGCATGGCGGCATGCCCCCCGCGGCGGCGTGCCGCGTTTCTGCGCGGCCTCTGCCCATGATTGTCGCTAGGCCAAGGCCGGCGCTTGGAGCTAGGCTACAGCCTCCATCGATCGGAGGCCGCCCGGATGTTGCGATCCCTGCTTGCTGTCGTTGCGCTGCTAGGAGTGTGGGTCTCGCCGGCCGCAGCCCAACAGGCCGGACGCGGAAGCGAGTGTCTGGCGATGGCCAGCGCGCCGCCACGCGCGATTCCCGTCAGCCTGCGGCGCACCGCCGCACGGGCCGAGGAAGTCTCGATCACCTATGCCGGTCACTCGACCTACTACATCGACACACCGGGTGGCGTGACCATCGCCACCGACTACAACGGCGTCTACCGGCTCGACCGGGTGCCCGACGCCGTGACCATGAACCGCGCCCACAGCACGCATTACACGCTGTATCCCGATCCGGCGATCAAGCACGTTCTGCACGGCTGGACCGACAGCGGCCAGCCAGCCCAGATCCACCAGCGCGTCGGCGACGTGCTGATCCGCAACGTCACCACCGACACAAGGCGCTATTACAGCGACGACGGCAATGCCGGCATGGTCAAGGACGGCAATTCGATCTTCATCTTCGAGGTCGCCGGCCTGTGCATCGGCCATCTCGGCCATTTGCACCACAAACTCGACGAGAGCCATTTCGCGCAGATCGGCCGGCTCGACATCGTGATGGTGCCGATCGACGGCAGCTACACGATGTCGCTCGACGGCATCTCCGAGATTACCAAACGGCTGCGCGCCTCGGTGGTGCTGCCGATGCACCGCTTCGCCACGCCGCTCAGCGATTTCATGAAGCGGATCGGCCGGGACTTTGCGATCGACCAGCGTAACGAGCGAACGCTGCGGATGTCGCTCGGCGCGCTACCCAACGCGCCGACGGTGATTATTCTGGACGGCGTCTAAAGCCGTTGATCTAGTGCCCCTTCGGCGGCGCTGCGAGGTTGATCGGCTTGATCGTCAACGCGATGGGAATTATCACCGCGCCGACGATGGCGAGCGAGAAGACCACGCCGATATAGGCCAGCAAGTCGATCTGGCGCTGGATGGTCCAGCCGATCCAGCCGATCGCGCGACTGGCGGCATCTGCCGGGCTTGAGCCGTGATTGATGAAGTACTGCGTCACATGGTCCAGCATATGCTGGTAGGGCGTGATGTTTGTTCCCATACCGCCTTCCCGGCCTGATCCCTAAGCTGCGGGCAGAGGATAAGTCCTTTCCCACAACCTTAGTAAATGTTTCGGGCGTCGAGCTCAAAGCCACAGAAATTCTGCAGCATTCCGAACAGCTCCTGACAGTCGAGCGATTTTTGCATGATGGCGGCCGCGCCGGCCCGACCACAGATTTCGCGGCGTAGACCCTGCTTGATCACTTCCCCCAGATGCCGCCCGCTGACCACGATCACCGGGACGTTGCAGGTGGCGGGTGTTGTGCGCAACCGGATCAGGAGATGCTGCGCATCGCCATTTGGCATGAAGTAGTCGGAAACAATGACCGTCGGATCCTCGCGGCAGGCCATGCGATACCCCTGCGTCGCATCGCTGGCGCAAACCGTCTCGACGCCGTATTTCTTGAGGCGGCTGGCCAGGAATGCCCTGACATCCTGATCGTCATCGATCAGCAGCACGCGCGGGCGCGTCCTGATCTTGGCAGCCGCGGGGTGCGACCCGCAATGCTGGATCTTCGACGCCAGAGCCGGGTAGATCTCCGCGAGCGCGCCTTCGAGTTCACGCCAGAACGTGGGACCCTTATGGGCATAGAACGCGCCAAAGCCTTCGCAGCGCTCGGTTACCTCGAAGTCGCGACTTCCCGTCACCACCACCACATGGAGCGGTTTGCGAGTCGGGTCCAGCAGATGGGCGCATACCGAGAACCCGTCGACCTCCGGCATGCTGACGTCGACCAGGAGAATATCCGGCTTCGACCGGGACGCCTTGAGCATCGCCTGCATGCCATTGGTCGCGGTCTCGACGTCGAAACCCATCCGGGTACAGCGATCCGCCAGCGCCCTCACGACGGTCGGGTCATCATCGGCGATCAGCATTTTCGGCGCGGTACTGGGCAAATCGAGTTCGTCCAGCTCCACGGAGTTTCCAACCACGTCATCGCCTTCGGTGCTCAAAACCAATTGCGCCATAGTGCCCTCCTGTCGACCGCAGATTTTCGTTCGTGCCTTGTTTGGCAGTAGCGAGCGAACCGCAATCCCGTCATCTATGAAAACAAGGACTAACTAACGTCCCGCTAAGGAACGCTTCGGTAGCAATACCTAGATGGTTCTGCTTTCGGCATGCGCTAACTGCCCACGTAGCTCGGCTTGATGTTCGGTAATGTCCAGCAGGGCGTCGATGGCACGTACGATCGCATCGCCCGTGCCGGCCTGATCGGCGATGATCGCATCCTCGAGGGCGGCCGCTGCGTTGCTGATCGGTATATATCCGTAGATTCCGCTGGCGCCCGCCAGATTGTGCGCTAGATACCGCAGGCTTACCATCATATCGCTGGATGTATCCCCCGAGCGCAAATCGTCGCGCAGCTCCACCAAACGCCGGGCGTCACGATCGAGCCGCAGCAAGAACCCGTCCCGCAACTCCTTGAGCGGATCATCTGGTGGCGCGATGTAGTCACGCACCGTAACTGCCAAGGTCATTGGATCGAATGGCTTGGGCACCACGCCGATGGCACCAAGCGCCCGGAATTGATCGAGCTCGCGGGTCTGGGCGCGCGCCGTCATGAAGATCACCGGGATTCTGTTCGTCGCCGGATTTTCCCGCAGTCGCTCCAGCGTAGCGGGCCCGTCCATCGCCGGCATCATCACATCCATCAGGATGACGTCCGGCAGCCACTCCGTCGCCAACACCAGGGCCTCCGCCCCAGAGCCACAACTGCGAATAACGAAGTCAGGATCTATTCCAAGCGAGATTTCCACCACCTCGCGAATGTCGGGTTCGTCGTCGACATGGAGGATGCGAATCTGTGTCATACGGGCACCAGCGGAAAGCCTGCGGGCAGCAATGTGAGGCGATCGCTAACCGAGATCAGCAGATCCGACAGCGTCGTCCCCGGCATCTGAATCGCGACATCAACCTGATCGCCGCAAACCATTTCGCCGCTCAACGCCGAGAATAGAATGACGGGAATCCAATGGCCGAGGTCGTCGGTGAGCTCCGGCAGCAGATCGAGGCCGCTACTCCCGCGCAGTTCGGTATCGAGGATGGCGAGATCGATCCGGTCGGTGGCGATGATGTGCCGCGCACTTTCGATCGTGTCCGCCGATATTACATCGGCGATCGGGTGCAGCGTATGCATGACCATGGAAAGGATGTCATGATCGTCATCCAAGTGGAGGATGCGCGGCCGTTCACGGGTTTGCGGTGCAGTGAGGACCCGCAGCAACTGGATCAGCCGCGAAAAATCGATCGGCTTGCCTAACCAGTAGAGCACGTTGAGCCGGGACGACCTGACATCGCCGCGGCCGTGCTCGGTATCCTCCGACAGAACCAGGATAGGCGTGTTGCGATGGCTCGGAATCTCACGCATCCGGAGAATGAGATCAATGCCGTCGCCTCCGCGCAGACGCAGATCGACAAGCACCACCGCATACTTCGTCGCAGCGGAACGCGTCATCGCCATGTCCACCGTGTGGGCGAAATCCACGGCAAAGCCAGCGGCACCGAGACGCAATCGCACAGTGCGCGCCACCGCCCGGTCGTCGTCGCACAGCAGAATTCGCGGCGCCGCGGCGTCGTAGAGCAAATCGATTTCACCACCGGCGCTGTCGTCCCAGATCGGCAGGTCGACCCAGAACTCGGTGCCTCCGCCCGCGGCGTCAATGAATCCGACCTCGCCGCCGAGGCGCAACACGATCTGCTTGACGATGCTGAGACCGAGGCCGGTACCGCCCTTGTCCTTCGAAATAGTTCCGTCAGCCTGCGCAAATTTGCCAAAAATATGAGGGCTGAAGCTTTCCGGAACGCCGCTACCGTAATCGCGAACCGCGATCCGAACCATCGCAGCATAGCTGCGGACGCTGACAATGACATCGCCGGAGGACGGCGAGAATTTGGCGGCATTCGACAGCAGATTGGTGATGACCTGGCAAAGCCGGTCCGGATCGACGTTGAGTTCGCAATCGATCGAGGCCGGATCGAGTTGAATGCCTACTCCATATCCGAGCGCGAAGCCGCGATTATCCTCGATCGCCTGCTCAACGATGGATTTCGCCGATACCCTGACGCTGTTGAACACCACCCGGCCCGACTCGATTTTCTCGATATCGAGGATATCGTTAATCAGCCGCACCAGGCGCTGACTGTTCTTGTGGGCGATAGACAACAGTCGCGCGGCTGATTCCGGCAGCTTGCCAGACCATTGCCCTGCCAGCAGGCCAAGCGAACCGGCGATTGAGGTCAGCGGCGTGCGCAGTTCGTGGCTCACCGTCGAGACGAACTCCTCCTTCAGGCGCTCAATCTGCTTGCGCTGGCTGATATCGACGATCACGCCCAGCACCAGCAGATGCTCGCCAGCACGGATGGGATTCAGCCCGACTTCGACGGGGAACTCGGTACCATCTTTTCGCAGTCCGAACAGGTCGCGTCCCGCGCCCATTCTCCGCGTCTCCGGCTCGCCGGCGCCGGGCCGGTGCGTGAACGAGGCCCTGTGCAGCGCATGCTGCGCCTGCAACCGCCTCGGCACCAGTATATCCACGCGTTGCCCGATCAGCTCCTCGCGCTTGTAGCCAAACTGTTGTTCGATCTCGGAATTGGCCATGACAATCTCGCCATCGCTGTCCACCATGATCATGCCATTGGGGCAGGCCTCGACCGCCAGTCGGAACATCTCTTCGGCAAGGCTGCGCTCGCCGATGTAGCCCCGCAGACTATTCATCACAGAGCTTTCCGGCCAGGAGGGGCGGCAGTGCCGGGATTTCCAGCGGGGCGGCCCGGACGAGTTGCACGGTATTCCTGACGCTGAGCTTGCGCATAATTTTGGCACGGTGGGATTCGAACGTGCGCGGACTCATCTTAAGGGTGATGGCGCCCGCCTTGTTCGACGACCCACCGGCGATCAGCGCCAGCACCTCCCGCTCACGCGCGGTCAGACGTTTTCTTGGCAATACCGTGGCGTCAGTAGCGACACTTTCGCTTATGGTACGCTTTAACCAGTTGATGACGTCACAACCTCGCGCCACTGTCATTTCTAGGTCGTCAGCCCCCTCGAAGCGATCGCGGATCCGATCCATGATGGTGAAAACGCGAGTGATTTCGCGCAAGGCGCTCTCCAGCATCTCGTTCGCATGGGCTGGGATATCGCGAGGTTCACTCTCGAAGCTGCGCTTCAATTCCTGCACATATAGCATCAGCGCCGTGAGAGGCTCGGTGATCTCGTGAGAAATGGCAGCGCCAATTTCGTTGGCAGCAATGCGCCGCGCATCATCGGTTCTGGCGGAGGGTGCGCTCAGTTCTTGAGCGGTCTTCTCGCTGCCCAGTTGCAAATCTGGCTCCAATTCGATCTGGCACTCCGTCATGTCCGGTATTCCGCTTCAGGGGCAGGAGTCGGCTGAACCGGCGAATGTCCGGCAAGGCTCTCGCGGATAGCATGGCTCAACTGGTTGGGGCTGAAGGGCTTGAGGATTCCATATGTCGCGCCGCGTTGTATCGCGAGTTGAAGAAAGTCCATGCTTGGATTGCGGCTCGGGCGCAGCCGGAATCCGGTCATCGCGACGATCGGAATGCTAGGTAGCAATTGCCTGATCATCTGAATCGCATCGAGGCCACCCATGCCCGGGATGAAGATATCAACGATGGCGATATCGAAACTGGACTGCTTGAGAGCGTGAAGGCCCGCATGCGCGCGTGACGCTGTCACCACCTCGATTCCCTGCGTCGCCAGGATTGCCTGCAACGCAGCGCAGACACTTGCGTCGTCGTCCAGCAACAAAGCGCGCATTCCGACAGGGCGTTCGACCACATCACGGACGCATGGCGTCAACAGCTCACACGACCTTCTCATTTTTCAGTCCTTCGAGGCCCCGTTCGGGCGCATCATTCGAGGAAATTATCCATCAAGCAGATACGCTACTGACTGAGCGGCACCGCGCTCGTGGGCGCCGCAAAACCTACGCACTAAAGATGCTTCTTTGTTTTCTTGCTTGGATTACCGCGACTCTGGAAAGCTCCAGTGGACTCTCAAGGTACGAACAGTTTGTACGCTTGTCGCTACCCGCGAGTTAACCTGCAGGAGTGTAGAAATACGGGCGCGAAATGGTATCATCGGCCGCGAAGGCCGGCGTACGGATCTGCCGCGGATTCATGTACCTTTTGCGGGCGATCGGCCGATTCGCTCAGAACCTTCGGCTACCTCCGATGGTCGGCAGACCGAAATGGGCACGTTTCACCGTTCGGGCGGAAAGCCTTTGCGCGATGCGCTTGGCTCAAGGCTTGGCAGACGCACACGAAGACAGAAAAACTACCCACGCGACTCCCGTCTGATCCGCGCCTTCGGCGCAAACAAACCTGACGAATGATGCGCCGACTCAAATGCCTTCCGCGACCACCATGTAGTTGACGTCCATGTCGGGCGACAGGCCCCAGCGATCGGCGAGCGGATTGTAGGTCACGCCGCTCTGTTCGGTGATCGCCAGCTTGTTGCGCGCCAGGTACTGCGTGAGCTCCGCGGGGGTGACGAACTTGTCCCACTGGTGCGTGCCGCGCGGCAGCCAGCGCAGCACGTATTCGGCGGCGAGGATGCCGAGCGCAAAGCTCTTCCAGTTGCGGTTCAGGGTGGAGACCACCATCAGCCCGCCGGGCTTCAGCAGCAGCGCGCAACGATTCAGGAAGGCGCCGACATCGACGACATGCTCGACGACTTCCATCGCCAGCACGATGTCGAAGCGCTCAAGCGGATCCAGTTCCTCCACGGTGGTGCAGCGATAGTCGATAGAGAGCTGCGCGCGCTCGGCATGCAGTTTCGCGACCGCAATGTTGGTAGCGGAGGGATCGACCCCGATCACCTCGGCGCCGAGCCGGGCAAACGGTTCGCACAAAAGGCCGGCGCCGCAGCCGATATCCAGCATGCGCAGCCCGGCCAGGCTGTTCAGGCTTTTGACGTTACGCTCGAACTTGCGGCAGGCGGCATCGCGGATGTAGCTCAGCCGCAACGGGTTGATCTTGTGCAAGGGCGCCATCTTGCCCTTGGGGTCCCACCATTCGTCCGACAGCCTTGAAAACTTCGCGATTTCAGCGGCATCGACGGAGGAGGCGGAAGCGTCCTGGGGATTGGTTGTGGTGGTCATGGTCGGACCGTGTCCTATCGGGCGGTAATATTGCTGCGAAATGCGAGAGGTGACGCGATGGTCTCGATCTTCTGCTCGTCGTCGCCCATGTTTTCGATGATGACGTCGCCGTAGTTCAGAATACGTCCCATGATGCTCTGATCGACGCTGACGCTGGCGACCTTGTCGACGCTGATTTCGAAGGTCTTTCGGGTAATAAAGCCGGTCTTGTGCACGACCCGCAGATTGGTCACGTCGGTCTCGGTCGTCCAGCGCAGGAACCAGGCCCTCGCCGACCAGTATAATGCCGCAAGGGCCAGCACAGCGGCGCTGGCGAGGTAAAACAGGATCAGGTTTTCCTCCAGCGTGGTGCGCGACAGCACCAGCAGGGTGCAGGCGACGATCCAGGCCAGAATCGCTTTCCAATACACGACCCAGTGCAAATTGCTGGAATACAGCAGCTTTTCGCCGGGCTGCAGGATATCGTCGATATAGCGCCCCATGGCCGTCCTGAATGTCTGATCTCGGTACGTATCGCCGCTTTTGGGAACCGGGATGACTTGCCCCGGCCCGCGCCGCTCGGTATACGCGCCTTCTCGCTTGCGCGCACTCGTGCGCGGTATCTTTACCCACTGTCGCCAGGGAATGCACCACTCGTCATGGGCCGTCTCGTTATGAAATTCGGCGGTACGTCCGTCGCCAACATCGACCGCATCCGTAACGTCGCGCTGCACGTCAAACGCGAGGTCGACGCCGGCCATGACGTCGCCGTGGTGGTCTCCGCCATGTCCGGCAAGACCAACGAGCTGGTCGCCTGGGCGACCGACGCCTCGCCGCTGCACGACGCCCGCGAATACGACGCCATCGTCGCCTCCGGCGAGCAGGTGACCTCCGGCCTACTGGCGATCGCGCTGCAGGCGGTCGGCATCCAGGCGCGCTCCTGGCAGGGCTGGCAAATCCCGATCAAGACCTCGGACGCCCACGCCTCGGCGCGCATCCTGGAGATCGACGGCAGCGAGCTCATCTCGCGCTTCCAAGACCGCAAGGAAGTCGCCGTGATCGCCGGCTTCCAGGGCATCAACGCCGAGACCGGCCGCATCACCACGCTAGGCCGCGGCGGTTCCGACACCTCGGCGGTGGCAATCGCGGTGGCGATCAAGGCCGACCGCTGCGACATCTACACCGACGTCGACGGCGTCTACACCACCGATCCGCGCGTGGTGCCGAAAGCGCAGCGGCTCAACAAGGTGGCGTTCGAGGAAATGCTGGAACTGGCGTCGCAGGGCGCCAAGGTGCTGCAGGTCCGCTCCGTCGAGGTCGGCATGGTGCACAACATGCCGATATTCGTCCGTTCAAGTTTCGACAAACCCGAAGACATCGACCCGCACGGCACGCCGCCGGGCACGCTGATCTGCAGCGAGGAGGAAATCATGGAAAGCCACGTCGTCACAGGCATCGCGTTCTCGAAGGACGAGGCCCAGATTTCGGTCCGACAGATCGACGACAAGCCGGGAGTCGCCGCCTCGATCTTCGTGCCGCTGGCCGAGGCCAACATCAACGTCGACATGATCGTGCAGAACGTCTCCGAGGACGGCAAGACCACCGACCTCACCTTCACGGTGCCGGCCTCCGACTATGCCCGCGCCAAGGAGACCATCACCTCGGCCCAGGCCACAATCGGCTACAAGCGGCTCGACACCGCCACCGACGTTGCCAAGGTCTCGGTGATCGGTTCCGGCATGCGCAGCCACGCCGGCGTCGCCGCGGAGGCCTTTGCGGCGTTGTCCGAGCGCAAGATCAACATCCGGGCGATCACCACGTCCGAAATCAAGTTCTCGGTGCTGATCGACGCCGCCTACACCGAACTGGCGGTCCGCACGCTGCACACGCTGTACGGGCTGGACAAGGCGTAAAGACCGGCACGTCTCCAGAAGGTCGTCATGCCCGGCCTTGTGCCGGGCATCCACAGCCGCGCGGAACATCGTGAATGGCCGGACGAGCCCGGCCATGACGGGCTTGTCCATCTCCACAAGCTCTCCCTCATCCTGAGGAGCGGTCGTCTTCGACCGCGTCTCGAAGGATGGCGCCAAGCTCCCATGGTTCGAGACGCGCGCCAACGGGCGCGCTCCTCACCATGAGGACGGTGGGTGCGGGCGAATTCCAGTCGCTCTAGACACTCCCCAAACCATACCCGGCGTTTTGCTTGGCAAAGCAAGCTTCAATTCGCTATACGCCCCTTATCGGCGGCCATAGCGACCATGGGCGCCGTCTCAAGAACCCTGATCCGGTCGGGCTTTCACGCCGGTTGCGGTGTGATGGTGAAAATTCTATTGTTTTCTGAGGCTTAGTGCTGGCGCACGAAAATTCCTTCGACGCCGGCCCTGCGGGGAGAGGTTCGGCACATGCGGAGCACGTCGGGTGGCCCCCGCGTCCTGCTGAGACGGCTCCGCGAAACCATGGCGGAGCAGGTCTCCGCCCAGGAGCGGCTCGACAAGATCGTGGTGCTGATCGCTGCCAATATGGTGGCGGAGGTCTGCTCGACCTATGTGCTGCGCGTCGACAATACCCTGGAACTCTACGCCACCGAAGGCTTGAACCGCGACGCCGTGCATCGCACCGTGCTGACCGCCCATGAGGGCCTGGTCGGCCTGGTGTCGTCGGAAGCCACGCCGCTCAACCTGAACGACGCCCAGAGCCATCCGGCATTCTCGTTCCGCCCGGAAACCGGCGAAGAAATTTACCATTCCTTCCTCGGCGTGCCGATCCTGCGCGCCGGCAATACGCTCGGCGTGCTGGTGGTGCAGAACCGCGCCAAGCGCACCTATGTCGAGGAAGAAGTCGAGGCGCTGCAGACTACCGCGATGGTGCTGGCCGAGATGATCGCCTCGGGCGAGTTGTCGGCGCTGGCGCAGCCCGGCGAGGAGCCCGCCGCCCGACATTCGATCCACAAAACCGGCGCGATTCTCTCCGATGGCATCGCGCTCGGCCACGTCGTGCTGCACGAGCCGCGCGTCGTCATCACCAATTACATCGCCGAGGACCTGCCGAAGGAAATCAAGCGGCTCGACACGGCGCTGGCCAAGCTGCGCGCCGATCTCGACCGCATGCTGGAGCGCGGTGACGTCGCCGAGGGCGGCGAGCACCGCGACGTGCTGGAAGCCTACCGGATGTTCGCCAATGACCACGGCTGGTCGCACCGTCTGCACGAAGCCGTCGCCACCGGCCTCACCGCGGAAGCCGCGGTCGAGCGCGTGCAGTCCGACACCCGCGCGCGGATGCTGCGCTCCACCGATCCATATCTGCGCGACCGGCTGCATGATCTCGAAGACCTCGGCCACCGCCTGATGCGGCAGTTGGTCGGCCAGGATCACGCGCCGTCGCGCGACCAGATGCCCGACAACGCCATCCTGATCGCGCGTTCGATGGGACCGGCGGCGCTGCTGGATTATGACCGCAAAAAGCTGCGCGGCCTGGTTCTCGAAGAAGGCACCGCCAATTCGCACGTCTCGATCGTGGCGCGCGCCCTCGGCATTCCCGCGATCGGCGAAGTGGCCAACGCGCCGGGCATCGCCGACCCCGGCGACGCCATTATCGTCGACGGCACCTCGGGCTCGATCTATGTGCGGCCGTCGCAAGAGATCGAAGCCGCCTATGCCGAACGGGTGCGGTTTCGCGCCCGCCGCCAGGCGCAGTATTCCGCGCTGCGCGACCGGCCCTGCGTCACCCGCGACGGCCAGCCGGTCGATCTGATGATCAATGCCGGCCTGATCATCGACCTGCCGCACATCGAAGACACCGGATCGGCCGGCATCGGCCTGTTCCGCACCGAACTGCAATTCATGGTCGGCGAGAGTCTGCCGCGCTCCAGCGACCAGCTGGCGTTGTATCGCGCCGTGCTCGACGCTGCCGGCCCCAAGCCCGTGACCTTCCGCACGCTGGATATCGGCGGCGACAAGGCGCTGCCTTATATGGAGACCATCAGCGAGGAGAACCCGGCACTCGGCTGGCGCGCGATCCGGCTCGGGCTCGATCGCCCCGGACTGCTGCGCGGCCAGATCCGCGCACTGCTGCGCGCCGGCGGCGGCCGCGCGCTGCGCATCATGTTCCCGATGATTTCCGAAGTCGCGGAATTCGACCAGGCCAAGAGCATCATCGAGCGCGAACTGACCTATCTGCGCCAGCATGGCCATTCGCTGCCGGAGCGGATCGACGTCGGCACCATGGTCGAGGTGCCGGCGCTGCTCTACCAGATGGACGAATTGCTGGCGAAGGTCGACTTCGTCTCGGTCGGCTCCAACGACCTGTTCCAGTTCCTGTTCGCGGTCGATCGCGGCAATGCCAAAGTTTCAGAGCGCTTCGACACGCTGTCGGCGCCGATGCTGCGCGCGCTGCGCGAGATCGTGCAGAAGGCCAATGCGGCGAAGAAGCATGCGTCGCTGTGCGGCGAAATGGCATCGACGCCGATCGGCGCGCTGGCGCTGGTTGCATTGGGGTATCGCTCGCTGTCGCTGTCGGCCACGTCGCACGGCCCAGTCAAGGCGCTAATCCTCGAACTCGACGCCGCCCGGGCGGAGGCGATGATGAAGCCGCTGCTCGACGCGCCCTCCGGCAGCGTCTCGATCCGCCAGAAGCTGACGGAATTCGCCGAGGCCGAGGGACTGTCGTTGTAGCGAAGCTCCACTCGCTTGCCGCCGCGCTGCCCTTTCCGCGACTCCGAGACCTGCCCGAGACCTGCTCATGTCCATCCTGCCCGAAGCCAAACTCGACATTCTGCTGGCGCATCATGCCTCGCTCGAATCCCAGTTGCAGAGCCAGATGAGCGGCGAGAATTTCGTCAAGCTGACGCGCGAATTCGCCGAGCTCAACCCGCTGATCGAAGCCGTGAAGACCTATCGCGCCGCCACCCGGGAAGTCGCCGAACTCGACGCGATGATTGCAGATAGCACCACCGACGCCGAGATGCGCGAGATGGCGGAGGCCGAGCGCCCGACGCTGGAAGCGCGCGCGCAGGAATTGGCGCAGGAAATCCGCGTCGCGCTGTTGCCGAAGGACGCGATGGACGAGCGCAACGTGGTGCTGGAAATCCGTGCCGGCACCGGCGGCGACGAGGCGTCGTTGTTCGCCGGCGACCTGTTCCGCATGTATGAACGCTTCGCCGCGCTGCAGGGCTGGAAGGTCGAGGTGGTATCTGAATCCGAAGGCACGATGGGCGGCTACAAGGAAATCATCGTCGAGATCCAGGGCCGCGGCGCGTTCGCCAAGCTGAAATTCGAATCGGGCGTGCACCGCGTGCAGCGCGTGCCGGATACCGAGACCCAGGGCCGCATCCATACGTCGGCGGCGACCGTGGCGGTGCTGCCGGAAGTCGAGGAAGTCGATGTCACGATCCGCGACGAGGATTTGCGCATCGAGACGATGCGCGCGCAGGGCGCCGGCGGCCAGCACGTCAACAAGACCGAATCGGCGATCCGCATCACCCATATCCCGACCGGGCTGCAGGTGATGATGCAGGACAGCCGCTCGCAGCATAAGAACCGGGCGTCGGCGATGAACATTTTGCGCTCGCGCATCTACGATGCCGAGCAGCAGCGCATCGATTCGGTGCGCTCCGCCGAGCGCAAGGAAAAGGTCGGCTCCGGCGACCGCTCTGAACGGATACGGACCTATAATTTCCCGCAGGGCCGCGTCACCGACCACCGCATCAACCTGACGCTCTACAAGCTGCCGCAGGTGATCTCCGGCGAAGCGCTGCACGAACTGACCGAGGCACTGACGACCGAGCATCAGGCCGCGCAGCTCGCGGCACAGGGCAACGCGTGAGCAAGCGAGCGCCTCTCTTTCTTCCTTCCTTCTCCCCTTGTGGGAGAAGGTGGCGCGGACGAAGTCCGCGACGGATGAGGGGGATCGCTGGGCTCGGAGTTTGCGGCGCCCCCTCACCCGTCCGCGCTATCGCGCGGCCACCCTCTCCCACAAGGGGAGAGGGAAGAAAAGGCGGTGCGCGTGGCTGATTCACTCACCGGTCAAAGCGTCGAAAACGCCCGTCGTAAGCTCGCCGCGCAGTTGCGCGCGCATGATGTGGAGTCCGCAGACCTCGACGCTCGGCTGCTGGTCGGTGGCGTACTCAACCTCGATCTCACCGGCCTGATGATCGCTGCCAAGCGCATCCTCATTGAAGAAGAGGCCGCGCATCTTCAAGCCTTTGCCCTTCGCCGCATGTCCGGCGAACCGATTGCGCGCATCCTCGGCGTCAAGGAATTCTGGGGCCTGCCCCTGCAATTGTCCGCCGACACGCTGGTGCCGCGGCCCGATACCGAAACGATCGTCGAGGCCGCGCTCGAGGCGATCGACGCCGACCGGCGACGTGGTGCCCCGCTCCGCATCGCCGATCTCGGCACCGGCTCCGGGGCGATCCTTCTGGCGCTGCTGTCGGAGCTGCCGCAGGCGACTGGCATCGGCACCGATATCAATCTCGCAGCCCTGCTGACGGCGCGCCGCAATGCCGGCCTGCTCGGCTTCGCCGACCGCAGTTCGTTCGTCACCTGCGACTACGCCGCCGCCTTGCAGCCCGGCCTCGATTTGATCGTCTCCAACCCGCCCTATATCCGCTCCGCCGAAATCGACACCCTCGCCACCGAGGTGCGCGACCATGATCCACACCGCGCGCTGGACGGCGGCGCCGACGGGCTCGACGCCTATCGGATCATCGCGCCGCAGGCCGAGGCACTGCTGGCGCCGGACGGGTGGCTAGTGTTCGAGGTCGGACACAACCAAAGCAACGATGTGGAAAGCTTGCTGCAAGCGACCGGATTTCAGCTCAGCGGACCGGCGAAGGCCGATCTGGGAGGTATCCGGCGTGCCGTTTCGGCGCGAAAATCGCGCCAATCCCCCTAAAACGCCAAAAACTGCTTGGAATATCGCCGGGGAGAGACTACCTTCCGAACACAACATCGGCACAGGGTTGGCTATCCCCGCAATTCGTGGTGGACGCCAGAAATTCTCGCTAGAGAGCCCGTCCGGGTAATGGTTCCAACAGGCAGGTCTATTTGAGCGCGATGGCTGAGAAAGCTGCGCTGCTTGCGACCGCAAAGCGAACGAAAGCCTGAACTTGAACTTCAGAAATCACGCAGCAAAGCCTGACCTTGTTTCGGCAGGTTGAACGAATGGATCCGGCCAGCGCGATCGGCGGGCGGTTGGAGAACGCGTGTTTGTTGAGCGCGAAGGGCGGCAATTTCGGTGCAGCGATGACCTGCAAGGCGATTCGGGCGCATGGCGCGGCCCGCGTCCGGCAAACCTGTTCAACAATTTTCTAATCACTTCACGTTCGACGACAATCCTGGATCGGTAATAAAGGCGAGACATGAGAAACGGTCAGAATAATAACAACAAGCGGATGCGGAATAACAACAACCGCAGCAGCAATAGCGGCGGCGGCAGCAACAATAGCAACAGCAACAACAATCGGCGCGGCCAGAACCCGATGACCCGGGTGTTCGAATCGAACGGCCCCGATATCAAGATCCGTGGCACCGCCTCGCATGTCGCCGAGAAATACGTCCAGCTGGCGCGCGACGCGCGTTCTTCCGGCGACCCGGTCGCCGCCGAGAACTACTATCAGCACGCCGAACACTATTTCCGCCTGATCGCCGCCGCCCAGGAGCAGTTCCGGCAGAACCAGCCGCAGCCGCGCACCGAGAACGAGATGGCCTCGGAAGACGGTGACGATGACGGCGAGACGTTCTCGAATTTCGGCGCCGAACCGGGCTTCGTGACGCCGCCGCCGCAGCACTTCGTGCCGCGCGATCCGCAGCCGCCGCGCGAGCAGCAACCGTATCAGCCGCGCGAAAACCAGCAGTACCAGCCGCGCGAGCAGCGTGAGCCCCGCGATAACAACGCGCCGCGCGAAAACAACCATCGCGAACGGACCGAACGTCCGCAGCACCAGCCGCAACCGCAGCCGCAATTCCAGCCGCAGCCCCAGCCGGCGATGCCGGTCAGCGACAGCGTCGATCGGCTGCCGTCCTTCATCACCGGCCCGCAGCCGGTGGTGAACGGTCCGGTGCCGTTCGATGCCGCCGCCGGCGAACGCTTCCCGCCGCGCCGCCGTCGTCGTCCGCACGGCCCGCGCCCGGAAGGTGCCGCGCCCGTGCCGGTGACGCCGGGTGATGATTTCGGCAATACGTGATCCGTAGCCCGGATGAAGTCGTCGCGCGCATCAGCGCGCGGCGGCGCAATCCGGGAGCAGACAGGATAGGCCGGCCCCGGATTGTCATCCGGGCTACTTAGACTATCAGCGAAGACGCAATTAAAATGCCGACGCCAATTCCCTGGCGCCCGGCAGATTGCTGTTGGCGTCCATCCGGCTGTCGGTGATCGCCAGCAGCTTGGCCACCGTGTTGTGGCGGATCGCCACCGGATTTCGCTCATAGCCGCCGCGCTGGAAGAAATTCGCGGTCGGCACGCGCTCGCGCATCGCAATCGGCATCGTCACCATGTCCAGGCCGGTCGAGTCGCCGGTGAGATTCATCATCTCCAGCTCGGCGGCAGTCAGCGGCCTTGTATATCCCTTCGCCCGGGCGAAATGCACCGACGTCAACAGCTTGTGGGTCTGCAGCAACGGGCCGACATCGACATCCAGCACCAGCGCATGCACCGCCCAGCCCTGCGGCGTGCGCCCCAGCTTTTCATGCTCGCTCCAATTACCCGGAATGGAGCGCGAGAACGCCACCATCCGCTTCACCACCGCGATCTTCTGTTCCATTGCCTTGCGCTGCGGGCTCGGCAGGCTCGCCGCCCTGCCGGTCATTTCGCTGATGATATGGTGGCCCTGCTCCGCCAGCAGCACCAGCGTATTGGTGGTGAGCAACTGGTTGTAGCCGATCGCCGTCGAGATCGCGCGCGACCCCGGACGCGAGGCGCTGAGACCGGACTGCATGTCGTGATTGCCGTTGCCGCCGGTCTCGAACGCATAGACCCGTATCGCCTGCTCCCGGGTCAGCCCGGCTTCGATGGCCGCGCGGGCATAGGCACGCTTGAATTCGAGTTCGCTGGCCGGGCGCTGCGGCCGGAACTGGAATTGCTCGGCTGCAGCTTTCAGGAAATCGGCCACCACCGGCAGCGATTTGCGCGGCGCCCTGGGCTCTTCCGGCTCCGGCTGCGGATCGACCGGGCGCTTCGGTCCGTCATACAGCGGCGCCTGCTCCAGCACGTAATCATTTAGGCCGATCGCTTCGCCGCTGCGACGCTTGGCGTTGCGAATCTTGCGCTTCTCGGCGATCGCGCTCCAATAGGGCTCGGCTTCCGCATCGAAGGCCGCGCGGGCCTCCTGATATTCCTGCAGCTTCCGGCGGTAATCGGCGATTGCCTGCGGCGAGGCCTGCTGGGCCATCGCATTCACGACGCCGGGCGGCAGCGTGGAAACGTCGAAAGCCATGGCCTGCGGCGCGGTCAGCAGCAGGACAAGGGAAACCGAAGCAAGCCGTAAACAAAGCGAATGAAGCATGGGACCTGTCAGGCTGGCGCGCGGCGCGCATCGAATTCATGGGGCCGCACGGATTCTCCGTGCCGGCCCAATCCGGAAAAGTTGGTTCAAAGAGCTTGGCGCAGCATGGTGAAGAATGTGTTGCCAGTACGAGTTCCGGCACGGCCACGACACCGTGTCGCGGGCCGGGAGGCCACGGTCATTTCCAGGCGAATACTGGCTGCTCGAGGTCGGCAACGCGGGTGTCGCGGCCGGCGAGCAGCTCGCTGAACTGGTAGATCAGCGCCGCCGTCGGCGCGTGAATGAACTGGCCGGCATGGCGGTATCGGATGACGCGGCGCTCGCTCTCCGGGATCGTCACGAAATCGAACGCTTCCGTCCGCGCGATCTCGGACAGCGCGATGCGATGTACCGAGGCGACCTCGTGCGGATTGGGCAGGAGGCTGCGGCTGTCCTGTGCCCACGCCAGAACCGGCGTGATGAGGTAGCCCGACCGCGTCGGATAGTCGTCGAGCGTGCCGATGACATCGGCCGGCGTCAGCCGCAGGCCGAGTTCCTCATGCAGCTCTCGCAGGGCGGCGTCGATGACCGTCTCGCCGGGATCGCAGCGGCCACCCGGCAAGGCCCATTGGCCACCATGGGCGCGCAGCCCGGAGGCCCGCAAGGTCAGCAGCATCGCCGTATCGCGGCCATCACTGGCCTCGACCAGCACGATGGCGACGGCCGCTTGCTTCAGACCGGAAGGCGGCGCTTCCGCCGCGCGGACAAAGTCGGCACCGCGGACCGCAATCATCTGCCGCGTATGGGACGTGAATGGATGCGTCATGCGAATGGATTACACGAGCCCGGCGGCCGCCGCACTAGGCACCCTGCCCCGGCCTTTGTAGAACGGGCTCCCGTTCCGACGCTCCCCCAAGGACATTGCATGACCGAAGCCATAAATGCCGAGCTGCTGGAAGCCGGCTGGTCCATCATGGACGATGACGGCTTCATTCATCTGGTCGGGCCGGTATGGCACCGCATGGTCGGCACCGACCATGAGTTTGCGATCGTCGGTCAGGACAAGCACCGCAACCGCCGCGGCGTGGTACAGGGCGGTGTGCTGATGACGTTGGCGGATCGTAGTTGCGGGATGACGGCACGCGCCGTGTCCGGCGCCGATGCGCTGGCTACCGTACAGATGGACACGTTTTTCGTCGATGCCGCGCGGATCGGGGAGTTGATGATCTCGCGGCCGAAGGCGCTGCGCGCGACCCGCAGCCTGATCTTCATGAGCACCGAAGTTTGCGTCGGCGACCGTGTCGTCGCCACCGCGCATGGCGTGTTCAAGACTGTACGCGACCGTACCGATGCCGGGCATCCGGCACGAACAACGATACCACGGCACCACCCGGTCGATTAATCGGCCCCGGCTGGAACGATCGGTCGCTCAACGCCTTAGCCCGCGTACGTCACCGGAGATTTCTGCCGAAAGGCGCACGCCGATGGCTCGGATATCAAGCCAAGGCTATTTGAAAAATGACTTATGCGAAGCCACACGCCAAACCTGAAGGCGGAGTGCAATCACTCGACAATGACATCGTCGGAAACACGAGATCGCGGCCAGTGGTCCTGGTCGTCGAAGACGATACGCTGTTGCGGATGCACGCTGCCGAAATGATCGAAGAGGCCGGCTTCAAAGTTCTGGAAGCACCGAACGCCGACGAAGCGATCAAATTGCTGGAGACCCGTCTGGATATCGCCGTCATGTTTACCGATATCGACATGCCGGGTTCGATGAACGGACTGAAGCTGGCGCACGCCGTGGCCAACCGATGGCCGCCAATCCGGATCGTGGCAACGTCCGGCCATTTCCAGATGCGCGACGGCGATCTGCCGGCGGGCGGGGTGTTTATCGCCAAGCCCTATCTCTCCCATCAGATCATTTCCACACTTCGTGACCTGGCCAAGGCCGTCGCCTGACTGACGCGGGTTGACGCTCCATCGGCTCCCGTCCACGCTGCTTGCTCGACACCGTTCCAAAATTGAGCACGATGATGTGGGCCTTCTTCCAAAATCTTCTCGACACCTCCCTTTTTGCACCGCACGGCATCTGCCTGTTGTGGGAACCCGGCCTGATCTGGCTGCATGTCGGCTCCGATGTCTTGACCGCGCTGGCCTACTTCTCGATCCCCGTGGTGTTGACGATCTTCGTGATGCGGCGGCGCGACGTGGAGTTCGGCTGGATCTTCTGGGCTTTTGCGATCTTCATCATGGCCTGCGGCCTCACGCATGTGCTTTCGATCATCACGCTGTGGGTGCCGATCTACGGAATTCAGGGCATCGTCAAGGCGATCACCGCGGTCGCATCCGTGATCACGGCAGCAATCCTTTGGCCGCTGCTGCCGCGGCTGCTGGCGATTCCGTCGCCGGCGCAATTGCACGAAGCCCAACTGGCGCTGGTCGAGGAAGGCCGCTATCGCCGCGAGGCCGAGGACATGCTGCGTCAATCGCAGAAGATGGAAGCGATCGGCCACCTCACCGGCGGCGTCGCGCATGATTTCAACAACCTTCTGACCATCATCATCGGCAATCTCGAAATCGCCGAACGCACCGTCAACAACTGGACCGATGGCTCGCAAGCGCGCCTCAGGCGCGTGATCGCCAGCGCCGCGGGCGGCGCGCAGCGCGCGATCGTCCTGACGCAGCGCCTGCTGGCCTTCGCACGACGCCAGCCGCTCGATCCGAAGCCGATCAATGTCAACCAGTTGCTGCAGGGCATGTCGGACTTCTTCCAGCGCACGCTCAGCGAAAACATCGAGCTGGAAATCGTCGGCGGCGCCGGGCTGTGGCAGGTCGAGGTCGATCCCGGTCAGATGGAAGCCGGCATCCTCAACCTCGTCGTCAACGCGCGCGACGCCATGGCGGACCGCGGCAGCCTGACGATCGAGACCAGCAACGCCTTCATCGACGAAGCCTACGCGCAGCAGCATGCCGATCTGCCGGTCGGTCAATATGTCCAGATTGCCGTGAGCGATACCGGCCCCGGCATGCCGAAGGAGGTGCAGGAGCGCGCCTTCGATCCGTTCTTCACGACCAAGGAACCGGGCCTCGGCACCGGTCTCGGCCTCAGCCAAGTCTACGGCTTCGTCAAGCAGTCCGGCGGGCACGTCAAGATCTACAGCGAGGCAGGCCTCGGTACGACCATCAAGATCTATCTCCCGCGCAGCCGGAAAACGGCGGAAGCGGCGATCGAGACCGACAGCGTGGTGATCGGCGGAAGCGGCCATGAGACCATCATGGTGGTGGAAGACGATCCGGACGTGCGCGCCTACCTGGTCGAGACGCTGGAGGGGCTGGACTACCGCATCCGCTTCGCACCGAATGCCGATCAGGCGCTGTCCGACTTCGAACGCGACCCGTCGCCGATCGATTTGCTTCTCACGGACGTCGTGATGCCCGGCATGAACGGCCGCCAGTTCGCCGGAGAGATGCAAAAGCGCCAGCCGGGGTTGAGGGTGCTGTTCATGACCGGCTATTCCCGCAACGCCATCGTGCACAACGGGCGACTGGATGCCGGCGTGTCGCTGCTGCAAAAACCGATTCCGCAGGCGACGCTGGCGGCAAAGATCCGGGAGATGCTGGACAAGAAGTAGCGGCGCTCAGGTCACCTCTCACCAGCGGGGAGAGGTGGGATGAACTTGGCCGACGGCGATCAGCTCAAGAATAAGTCAACCGTCTAATGCGCTTCTGCGGCCAGCACGGCCTCGACGCGGATCTCTTCCGTCAACCTTGCCTTCAATGCCGAGAATTCCGGGCTGGTCTTGATCGTGTAGTGCCGCGGATGCGGCAGATCGACGGCGACATCGGCCTTGATGCGGCCGGGTCGCGCCGACATCACCACCACGCGGGAGGCGAGAAACACCGCCTCCTCGATATCGTGGGTGACGAAAATCACGGTCTTGCGCTCGCGCTCCCAGATGCCGAGCAACAGTTCCTGCATCAAGGCGCGGGTCTGGTTGTCGAGCGCGCCGAACGGCTCGTCGAGCAGCAGGATTTTCGGGCTGTTGGCGAGTGCGCGGGCGATCGCGGTACGCTGCTGCATGCCGCCGGAGAGCTGTTTCGGAAAATGATGCGCAAAGCTGGTGAGGCCGACCTTGTCGAGCCATTCGGCGGCGATCGCATTGCGTTCGCGCAACGAGACGCCGCGCTCGCGCAGCCCGAACGAGATGTTCTCCGACACCGTCAGCCAGGGGAACAGCGTGTAGGACTGGAACACCATGCCGCGGTCGGCGCCGGGGCCGGTAATGGCCTTGCCGTCGAGCAGGATGTGGCCGGTGGTCGGCGTGTCCAGCCCGGCCACCATGCGCAGCAACGTCGACTTGCCGCAGCCGGAGGGGCCGAGAATGGTGACGAAGTCGTTGTCGGCGACCGCGAGGTTGGCCGGCTCCAGCGCCCGCGTGGGCGTGCCGCCGCGCACCGCGGGGAAGATGCGCGAGACGTTCTCGATGACCAGCTTGCTCACAGGACGCTCCACGGGAACATCGCGCGGTTGGCGGCCTTGAAGGCGTAGTCCGAGATTAGCCCGATGATACCGATCACGATGATTCCGAAGATGATCTGCCCGGTCGCCAGCAGCGCCTGGCTGTCGATGATCATGTGACCGATGCCCGAGGACGAGCCGATCAGTTCGGCGACGATGACATAGGTCCAGGCCCAGCCGAGCACGAGGCGCAGGATCTCGGCGATGCCCGGCGCCGCCGAGGGAATCAGCACGCGCCGGAGCACGCCGACATCACGCGCGCCGAGCGTCAGCGAGGCCTCGACGAGGTCACGGCGCACGCTGCCTACGGTGACCGCGACCATCAGGATGATCTGGAATACCGAGCCGATGAAGATCACCAGCAGTTTCTGCAACTCGCCGATCCCGGCCCACAGGATCAGCAGCGGAATGAAGGCGGAGGCCGGCAAATAGCGGGCGAACGATACGAAGGGCTCGAGGAAGGCTTCGACCGGCTTGTAGGCGCCCATCAGGATGCCGAGCGGCACCGCGACCAGCGCCGCCAGCACGAAGCCGCCGATCACCCGCCAGATCGTCATGCCGATGTCGAACAGGAAGCCCTGTTTGGTCAGCAGCCACCAGCCGTCATTCAGCATGGTGAGAGGGTTGGCGAGGAAGGTTTTCGAGACGAAGCCGCCGAAGGTCGCATAGGACCACGCGGCGACGAACAGCACGAAGAACGAGATGCCGAGCACGACACGCGCGGAGGAGGAAACGGGGGCGAGAGGTTTCATGATTTATGATCTGCGGGTGAATTCGTCATTGCGAGGAGCCCTTGCGACGAAGCAATCCAGAAAGCAGCGAAGCGAAGCAACTGGATTGCTTCGCTTCGCTCGCAATGACGGCGATGGGGCCGGTGATTACTGGATGAACCGCGTGTCGACGATCTTGGTGAGATCCGGGATTTCCTTGATCACGCCTATCTCGAGCAGCAGTTCGGCGGCTTCCTTGGAGAAAGCCTGGAATTCGCCGGCGAAGAACTTCTTGTTCTGCTCCTGGTCCTGCCAGCGCAGGTACTGCGCAGAGGCGCCGAATTTTTCGCCGGACTGCTTCACGTCGGCGCCCATGATTTCATAAGACTTCGCCTGATCCGACTTGATCATGGCAACGGCCTCGAAATAGCTCTTGGTCAGCGCCTTCACCGCGGCCTCATTATCCGCGATGAATTTCGGCGTGCAGCCGAACGTGTCCATGATCATCGGGTAGTCCAGCGTGGTGGCGATGATCTTGCCGGCTTCAGGCTTCTCGCGCACCGCGGAGAGATAGGGCTCATAGGTCATCGCGGCATCGTTCTGCCCGGCGATGAAGGCCTGCGCGGCCGGGCCGGGCTCCATGTTGACGACGCTGACGTCCTTCACCGACATGCCGTTCTTCTTCAGAAACCAGGCCAGCGTGAAATATGGCGCGGTACCGGGCGCGGACGCGGCGACGGTCTTGCCTTTCAGGTCCTTGATCGAGCCGGTGGTGCCGCGTACGGCCATGCCGTCGGCGCCATAGGATTTGTCGAGCTGGAACAACTGCGTGGTGGCGACGCCGTTGGCATTCCAGACCACCCAGGTCTCGACCGTGGTCGCTGCGCATTGTACGTCGCCGGACGCGATGGCGAGGTGACGGCTGGCCTGCGGGACTTTCTTGATGGTGACGTCGAGGCCATTCCTGGCGAAAATGCCCGCCTCTTTGGCCAGCGTCAGCGGGGCGAAACCGGTCCAGCCGGAAATGGCGATGGTCACCTTGGTCTGCGCCATCGCCGGCGTGGCCACCAGAGCGGCGAGCATCGCCGCCGCGGAAATGCTAATCAACTTCATTATGCCGTCTCCCCAGCCGAATAATACTGTCATGATATTGCATGGCAGCATGGAGTTTCGCCAGAGTCAATTTCCAGGCTTTCGGTCGCAGCACCGGAAGCCGGGGCGGCCGTCGTGCGACCGTCGGGACGACCTGAAGCCGGGCGCGGGCGGAGGTCCACGCATGCGCAGCCTGGGTGGCGCCTGCTGCCCCTGCGCAGGAACGATTCATCTCATGCTACGTTCGAGCGTTGTTTGAGGATTTCACGGATTTCACATGACGGACGGCGACCTGCAGCGTTTCGTCGAGGCCCAGACGGACATATACGCCACCGCGCTCGGTGAATTGCGCGCCGGCCGCAAGCGTACTCACTGGATGTGGTTCGTGTTTCCGCAGATCGCCGGCCTCGGCCACAGTGCGATGGCGCGGCATTACGCGGTCGCATCGCGTGACGAAGCAAAGGCCTACGTCGCGCATGATGTTCTGGGCCCGCGGCTGCGCGAGTGCACGCAGGCCGTTCTCGCCGTGTCCGACAGCACCGCCAACGCCATCTTCGGCTCGCCGGACGATATCAAGTTTCGATCGTGCATGACGCTGTTCGATGCCGTCGCCGCGGACGGCATGTTCGACGAGGCGCTGGCGCGGTTCTATGGCGGCCAGCGCGACCCGGCGACGCTCGAGCGACTTTGAGCTTCACGGGAACCGGCGGGCTTCGGCGCCGTTGATCGGCGCAACATGGAGAACCGAGATGAACAAGAAGACGCTGGCCGAGGTCGCCGACAAGATGGCCGGGATCGACATCGCGATCCTGTCGACGCACACCGAGAATGGCGAAATTGCCAATCGGCCGATGAGCAATAACGGCGACGTCAGCTATGACGGCACGTCATATTACTTCACCTATGAGCAGGCACGCGCGGTGTCCGATATCACCGCCGACCCCAAAGTGGCGCTCGGATTTTCCGCACCAGGCGGATGGTTCAGCGGCTCCGGGCTCTACGTGGCCGTCGAGGGCAACGCCGAACTGATCCGTGACAGGGCCGCCTTCGAGAAGCACTGGACGCCCGATCTCGACAAGTGGTTCGAAAAGGGTATCGATACGCCCGGTATCGTGCTGATCAAGGTGAAGGCCCGGCGCATCACCTATTGGGAAGGCACCGAGGAAGGCGAAGTGACGCTGTAACAGCGTCTTTCGCATCATTCGCGGCCGAAGCCTTCGCCATCAGGCGTTGCTTCGGCCGCTGTCGTTTCCGCTGATGCCATACAGGAAGATCGAGATGCAGCGCCGGATATGATCCTGGCGTTTCGGTGGGCGTCTCCGCGCCACCGCCGCGTCGAGCTTGAGCACCATCGGACCGAAGATCATGTCGAGCAGGATATGGACCGCGCTGTTGGCGTCACGGAGTTCGATCCGCTCACGCTTGCACCGTGCCTTGAGCCATTTCGCGAGATCGGCGCGCGCCTTTTCGGCGCCGTAGCGGAACAGCAGTTCCTCGAGTTCCGGGTGCTGCTGCGATTCCACCATCACCAGCCTCAGCAAGGCGAGATTGTCGCGTTCCGACTGCGGATCGATGTCGATCCGGAAAATCTGCTGCAGGGCCTGATCGATCGGCAAGTCGTCGTAGTCGCCCGGCAGCGCCAGCATGCTGTAGCGATGCGCGTCCACCACCGCGGCGAAAAGCGCGGGCTTGCCGGGAAACAGCCGGTACAACGTCTGTTTTGAAATCTTGCAGCGTGCGGCAACGTCGTCCGTCGTGGTCCGGCCATAGCCCTTTTCAATGAACAATTGACGCGCACCGTCGGCGATCAACGACCGCTGCGTGTCGTCGGATACCAGCTTCGGCCGTCCGCGGTGACGGGGCACCGCAATCGCCGTGGGTGCTTTCGCATTCGTGTCCATTTCGTGACTCTAACAGCCTTGTGATACCGACAGCAATCAAACCTAGATTGACCCGGGCGCCTTCGGCCAATACTAGTACTGTACCGTACTGTAATCGCAAGGTCCTCCCGCGCATGGCCGCATATTTTCTGTTTATCCGCGGCCGATACGCCAAAGCCTGCATCGCCGGCCTCTCCTTGTTGCTGCTGGCCGGATGCGGCGATGGCGGCGACAAGGCCGCGAAGAACGCTGGCGCGCCGCCGCGCGCCGAGGTCAGCGTCGTCACGTTGCGCCCGCAATCGATCGCGATCACGTCGGAACTGCCGGGCCGCACCACGGCCTCGCTGGTCGCGGAGGTCCGCCCGCAGGTGAACGGCATCATCAAGGAGCGGCTGTTCAAGGAAGGCAGCGAGGTCAAGGCCGGCGACATGCTGTACCAGATCGATCCCGCCGCCTACCAGGCCGCGCTCGACAGCGCCGTGGCCGCCTTGCAGAAGGCCGAGGCCGCCGTGCCCAATGCCGAAGCCAAGCTCGAGCGCTATCGCACACTGATCAAGCAGAACGCCGTCAGCAAGCAGGACCTCGACGATTCCGTGGCCGCGCTGGCGCAGGCCAAGGCCGATGTGGCGTCCAACAATGCCAGCGTCGATACCGCGCGTCTCAATCTCGCTTATACCAGGATCGAGGCGCCGATCAGCGGCCGCATCGACCGATCGTCGCTGACGCCGGGTGCGCTGGTGACGGCCAGCCAGACCACCGCGCTGACAACCATCCGCACGCTCGATCCGATCTATGTCGATGTCACGGAATCCAGCACCAACCTGCTGAACTGGCGGCAGGCGGTCAGCGAAGGGCGCATCAAGTTCGACGGCGCCGATGTCAGCGTCAAGCTGAAGCTGGAAAACGGCACCACCTATAATCACACCGGCAAGATGGCCTTTGCCGAGTCGAATGTCAGCCAGACCACCGGCACCTTCGCGCTGCGCGCGGAATTTCCCAACCCCGATCGCATCCTGTTGCCGGGCACCTACGCCCGCGCCGTGATCGAGCAGGGCATCGCCGAGAACAGCTTTGCCATTCCGCAGCGGGCCATCACCCGCAACACCAAGGGCGAAGCCACCGGCATGTTCATCACCGCCGAAGGCAAGGTCGAACAACGCACACTCGCGGTCTCCAGCAATGTCGGCAACAACTGGCTGGCCACGTCCGGCGTCAAGGATGGCGACCGCATCATCGTCGAGGGCGCGCAGATGGTGAAGCCCGGCGCCGCCGTCACGGCCGTCGAGGTCACGATCGACAACAACACCGGCGAAGTGAAGGGCACCAAGCGGGGGAGCCTCGATACCGGCACCCGACTGGCGACGCGCGAGACCGCACCCGCCACGGGCGGGAACTGATCGATGTCGCGCTTCTTCATCGACCGCCCGATCTTTGCCTGGGTCATCGCCATCACGATCATGCTGGGCGGCCTGCTCGCGCTGACCGGGCTGTCGATCGCGCAATATCCGCAGATCGCGCCGACCACCGTCAAGATCAACGCCACCTATCCGGGCGCCAACGCGCAGACGGTAGAAAACTCGGTCACCAAGGTGATCGAGCAGGGCCTGACTGGCATCGACAACCTCGACTACATGACGTCGACCTCGACCTCGACCGGCTCCGCCACCATCACCATCACCTTCAAGAGCGGCGCCAATGCCGACATCGCGCAGATGCAGGTGCAGAACAAGCTGCAGCTGATCACCGCGCTGCTACCGCAGATCGTGCAGACTACGGGGCTTGCGGTCACCAAATCGGCCACCGGCTTCCTGATGGTGATCGGCTTCGTCTCCAGCGACGGCAAATTGTCGTCCAACGACCTCGCCGACTACGTCAACAGCACGCTCAACGACACCCTGAAGCGCGTCACCGGCGTCGGCGAGACGCAGCTGTTCGGTGCCGGCTATGCGATGCGTATCTGGATGGACCCGGACAAGCTCGCCAAATATGCCCTGATGCCGAGCGACGTTTCCGCCGCGATCCAGGCGCAGAACACGCAGGTTTCCGCCGGTCAGCTCGGCGGCGTGCCGGCTCGCCCCGGCCAGCAGCTCAATGCCAGCATCACCGTACGCAGCCGATTGCAGACCCCCGAGCAGTTCCGCAGCATCATCCTGAAGAGCGACACCAACGGATCCTTGGTGCGACTCAACGATGTCGCCACCGTCGAACTCGGCGCCGAGAGCTACACCACCAGCGCCACCTATAACGGCAAGAGCGCCGCCGGCCTCGCCATCACGCTGGCAACCGGCGCCAACGCGATCGCCACCGCCGAGGCCGTGCAGTCCACCATCAAGCGTCTGTCGACCACGTTCCCGCAGGGCGTCGAGGTGGTGTATCCCTACGACACCACGCCGTTCGTGCGGCTGTCGATCGAGGACGTCGTCAAGACGCTGATCGAGGCGATCGTTCTGGTCTTCATCGTGATGTATGCGTTCCTGCAGAACATCCGCGCCACCATCATCCCGACGCTAGCAGTGCCGGTCGTGCTGCTCGGCACCTTCGGCGTGCTGGCGATCTTCGGCTATTCCATCAACACGCTGACGATGTTCGCGATGGTGCTGGCGATCGGCCTCTTGGTCGACGACGCCATCGTCGTGGTCGAGAACGTCGAGCGCGTGATGGAAGAGGAAGACCTGTCGCCCAAGGAAGCGACTCGCAAATCGATGGACGAGATCACCGGCGCGCTGGTAGGCATCGCCACGGTGTTGTCCGCCGTGTTCATCCCGATGGCGTTCTTCGGCGGTGCGGTCGGCGTGATCTACCGGCAGTTCTCGGTGACCATCGTCTCGGCGATGGTGCTGTCGGTGATCGTCGCCATCATCCTGACGCCCGCACTGTGCGCCACGCTGCTGAAGAAGCCCGAGAAACACGCCGTGAAGAAAGGCTTCTTCGGCTGGTTCAACCGCACCTTCGCCCGCAGCTCACATGCCTACCGCAACGGCACCGCAGGCCTGATCTCGCGATCGAAGCGCTTTCTGATGCTGTTCGTGGCGATCACGGTCGCCACCGGCGTGATGTTCGCGCGGCTGCCGAGTTCGTTCCTGCCGCAGGAGGACCAGGGCATCCTGCTCACCACCGTACAGTTGCCGGTCGGTGCCACCCAGGACCGCACCTTGCGCGTCCTGAAGCAGGTGACGGACTTCTACACCCAGAACGAAAAGGACGCCGTGCAGGGCATCTTCGCCTCGGCCGGTTTCGGCTTCGGCGGCGCCGGGCAGAACATCGGCATCGCCTTCATCCAGCTCAAGCCGTTCGACGAGCGCAAGGGCGCGGCCTCGACGGCGCCGGCGATTGCCGGCCGCGCGATGGCGTTCTTTTCGAAGATCAAGGACGCCCGCGTCTTCGCGCTGGCGCCACCCGCAATCCAGGGCATGGGCAATTCCAACGGCTTCAGCTTCTATTTGCAGGACATCAACGGCGCCGGCCATGCCGCGCTGATCGAGACCCGCAACAAGTTGCTGGCCGCCGCGGGGCAGAGCAAGCAGATCGCCAATACCCGTCCGAACGGCCAGGAAGACGAGCCGCAATACTCGGTCGAGATCGACCAGGAGAAGGCCAGCGCGCTCGGCGTGTCGCTGGACGACGTCAACACCACGCTGTCGACTGCGTGGGGCTCGAGCTATGTCAACGACTTCATCGACCGCGGCCGCGTCAAGAAAGTCTATTTGCAGGGCGACAAGGACTTTCGCATGCAGCCGGACGACATCGGCCGCTGGTTCGTCCGCAATGCGTCGGGCGTGACGGTGCCGTTCTCCGCCTTCGCCTCCGGGCACTGGACCTTCGGCTCGCCGCGGCTCGAACGTTTCAACGGCTCCTCCGCCGTGGAAATCCAGGGCGAGTCGGCCGCGGGCATCAGCTCCGGCGCCGGCATGGACGAGATCGACCGCCTGATGACCGAACTGCCATCCGGCTACGGCCATGAATGGACCGGGCTGTCCGCGCAGGAGCGACTGTCCGGCAACCAGGCGGCGTCGCTGTATTCGATCTCGCTGGTCGTGGTGTTCCTGTGCCTCGCCGCGCTCTATGAGAGCTGGTCGATCCCACTGGCGGTGATGCTGTCGGTGCCGATCGGCATCTTCGGCGCCTTGCTCGGCGCGTTCCTGTTCGGTCAGACCAACGACGTCTACTTCAAGGTCGGCCTGCTGACCACGATCGGCCTAGCCGCGAAAAACGCGATTTTGATCATCGAATTCGCCATCGAACGCGAGGCCTCCGGCATGGGCGTGGTGGAGGCCACGCTGGATGCCGCGCGGCAGCGGCTGCGGCCGATCATCATGACCTCGTTCGCCTTCATCCTCGGCGTCACGCCGCTGGCGATCGCCTCCGGCGCCGGCTCCGGCGCGCAGAATTCGATCGGCATCGGCGTGATGGGCGGCATGATCGCCGCGACTCTGCTAGGCATCTTCTTCGTGCCGCTGCTGTTCGTCGCGGTCCGCCGCCTGTTCAAGCGCAAACAACCCGTGAAAACTGACGCAACCGCCGAGATCAAGCCGGCTTCACCCTCGGTGTCCCCATGAGCCATCCGTCCAACGCCTCCCGCCGCTCGCTGGCGACACGCCTCGGCGCCCTGCTGATGGTCGGCACCACTCTGTCCGCCTGCGCCGTCGGCCCGGACTATTTCGGCGCGCCGATCGCGCTGCCGACGCAGTGGGGCAATGCCAAGCCAAGCGCCGTGACCCGACCGGTGTCGCTGGCGCATTGGTGGAACAGGCTCGGCGACCCCACGCTCAACAGGCTGATCGAGGAGGCCGTCGAAGGCAATCTCGACGTCGCCTCCGCCAAGGCGCGCATTCGCGAGGCCCGCGCGACGCGGCGGCAGGCGATCGGCGCGCTGTTGCCGCTGGTCGATGGCTTCGGCTCCAGCACCTATAACCAGACGGGCACCAGCACCGCCACGTCAGGCAGTACTGCCGGCGCCGGCGCAACACCGTTCACCTATAATCTGCATCAGGCCGGCTTCGATTCGAGCTGGGAGCTCGACCTGTTCGGCGGCAACAAACGCGCCGTGGAAGCCGCGACCTATGGCGTCGATGCCGCCGAGGACGATTTGCGCGCGACGCTGCTGACGCTGGTCGGCGACGTCGCCGCCTATTACGTCGAGATGCGCGGCTACCAGGCGCGGATCGCGCTGGCCCGCCGCACCGCCGCCTCGCAGCGCCAGACCGCGCTGCTGACGCAGCAGAAATTCGAGGCCGGTTCGTCCTCGGCCGTTGACGCCGCCAATGCCGCGGGCCTCGCCGCGACCACCGAATCCTACATCCCGACCTACGAAGTCAGCTATGCCGAAGCGGTGCACCGCATCGGCGTGCTGCTCGGCCGCGAACCGACCGCGCTGGCGCTGCCATTCAAGCGCGTCGCGAAAATTCCCGCGCCGCGGCTGCCTCTGCCGACGGGAATTCCCGCCGACGTGCTGATCCTGCGACCGGACGTGCGCAAGGCGGAACGGCTATATGCGCAATACACCGCCCGGGTCGGCCAGGCCGAGGCCGCGCTCTACCCCAGCGTCAGCCTGACCGGATCGGTATCGACCTCCGCGCTGAACATCGGCGACCTCGGCAAGGCGTCCACGATCGGCTGGTCGGTCGGACCGAGCCTCTCCGTGCCGATTTTCAACGGCGGCAAGCTGCGCGCCGCGGTGGATATCGCCGGCGCCCAGCGCGACCAGTATTACCTGGCATGGCGTTCATCGGTGCTGACCGCGCTGGAGGATGTCGAGAACGCGCTGGTCTCGATGGCGCAGGAGCGCATCAAGATCCAGCGCCTGAGCGAGGCGGCGCGGCGCTACGGCGAGGCGACGCGGCTGTCGCGCGCGCTCTATACGTCCGGCTCGACCAGCTTCCTCGAAGCGCTGACGGCGGAGCGTTCGTTCTACACCGCCGAAGACAGCCTGATCATCAGCCGGGTGGCGATCGCGACGTCATACATCGCACTGGCCAAGGCGCTCGGCGGCGGCTGGGACGGCGCGATCATCAGTTCGATCCCCGCGGTCGTCGACGTCAATACCGGGCCGCACATCGTCGCCGGCGAAAGCGCCGGCACGCTGCGCCAGCTCGCCGCGCCGTAGACGGTCAGCGCAGACCTGCTCACTTCATGCGCCGGCACAGCGCCGGGCCATAGGCCGCAGCAAAGCCGGTGAAGGCGGCTGCCCAGGCCACGCCGGCGATGGCCAGCAACGGTCCGGCATGATCGGGCTGCAGCACCGCGCAGACCCGCGACAAGGCAGCAACGATCACCGCCGCATAGATCAGATGGGTCGCCGGCGATGCCCGCAGGGTCTGGCCGGTGTGGCCCAGCGTGGCGCGCGTCATGACGGCGAGCGTCATGGTGCCGATGGCGCCGCCGGTCCAGGCATGAATGCCGGCGCTTGGGGCGACCAGATCCCACGCACTCAGCGCGGCGAGGACGAAGCCCAGCGGCACGAAGGCGTAAGCCAGATGCAGAATCAGCACCAGCCGGTCGGACGTCGTGCGGTATCCGGTCCAGCGCGCGAGGCGCGCGATGTGCAGGCCGCTACATATCAACAGGGCAACGCCCGTCACGGGCTCGAGCGGGCGGACGATCCATCCGATCAACACCAGCGCGCTGATGCCCAGCGTGATCATGTCGAACCGCCCGAACGGGATCGACAGCCGTCCCGCTCCGCGCTTCGCCAGCCAGTTGCGCGTGAAGCTCGGGATGATGCGCCCGCCGATCAGCGAGATCAACATCATCACCACGGCGATGCCCGCGCGGCTGGCGTAGTCGGCCAGCCCGCTGACATGCGCTTCCAGATGGAAGAAGATATTGCCGGCCGCGAGCAGGCTGACCACGGCCACGATATTGAGATTGCTCCATTTGCGACCGGCGATGATTTCGCGCGCCGCGGCTGCCGCCAACAGGACGAGAAACGCGCCATCGATGACGGCCGCGGCACCCCAGCCGATCGTGGCCGACACGCTGACCGCGATGCGCCCGGCGACCCACACCGCGAACAGCACCATCAGCGGCCGGCCCTGCAGCGGCAATCTTCCGGTCCAGTTCGGGATCGCCGTCAAGAGGAAGCCCGCGAGCACCGCGGCGATGTAGCCGAACAGCATCTCGTGAATGTGCCAGTCGCGCGGCGCGAAGGCCGTGCCCAGCCCGAGCGTGCCGTAGAAAACCGGCAGCCAGACCAGCATGGCGGCGCCCGCATAGAGCGAACCGAACAGGAAGAACGGCCGGAAACCGAACGAGAACAGCGCCGGTCCGCGATAATTCTTCAGCTTGGGGCTCGGCATGACAGCACCTTTCAGGCCGCGCCGACTTTCGCTGCGGCACTCGACCGCGCGAAGCTATCCGGTTTCGACTGCTTCTCTTTGCGCAGGGACAAAGATCTATCCGTTCCGGCGCGGCCTCGAATGTCGGATGCTCCGATAGACGGAACGGTTCGAGCACTGCCGCAATGCCACACGCTGGCGGCGCCAGATTTCGCGCTCAGAGCAAAAACGCCAAAGCATCTTCGCAGCGCTGCTCGATCTTGAAAGCGAGTTGCTCGTCGGCGCGGGTGCGGCCGAGATTGATCGCGGCGATCGGAAGGCCGCCCCTGGCCGCGGTCTGCGCGAAGCGATAGCCGGAATAGACCATCAGCGAGGAGCCGACGACCAGCATGGCCTCGGCCTTTGCGAGATGCGCCATCGCGGTCTCGACGCGCTCGCGCGGCACCGTCTCGCCGAAGAACACGACATCCGGCTTGAGGATGCCGCCGCATTGCGCGCAGGGCGGCACGTCGAAGGCGGCGAAATAATCGCTCTCCAGATCGGCGTCGCCATCGGGCGCCGCCTTGGCGTCGAGCAGGAGCCAGCCCGGATTGCGCAAGCCCATCTCGTGCTGAAACTCGTCTCGGGGGATGCGGCGCTCGCAGCCCATGCAGCGCACCTGGTCGAGCCGGCCGTGCAGGTCGATCACGCCGGTGTGGCCGGCGGCGTCATGCAGGCCGTCGACGTTCTGCGTCAGCAGCGCCTCGCATTTGCCGATCTGCTGCAGCCGCGCCAGCGCGCGGTGCGCGTCATTGGGCTGCGCGCTGCCGAAGCGGCGCCAGCCGAGCAGGCTACGCGCCCAGTAGCGCCGCCGTGTGGCGTCGCTGCCCATGAAGGCCTGGAACGTCATCGGCTGCGTGCGCTTCCAGTTGCCGTCGGCGTCGCGGTAATCCGGAATGCCGGAATTCGTGCTGCAACCGGCGCCGGTCAGGACGAACAGCCGCTGGTGCCGGTCGACGAATTCTTCGAGAACGCTTGAAATCATCCGCCTCAGTTATGCCGCGGCGGACGATTCGCAAGAGCGCTCACCACGCCGCCACGGCACCATCGGAGCGTGGATCGGTGGCGCCTTCCAGCACGCCGTTGGCATGCTGCACGATCGCGCCGGCATGGCCCATCGTGCTCGTATAGCTGCCGAGCACCTCGACCTCGTGGCCGGCGTCCTTCAACTGCCGGATCAGCGCGGGATCGAAGCGGTCTTCCAGCTTCAGCGTCACGCTCTCGTCGCCCCAGGTCTTGCCGAGCA
Organism: Tardiphaga sp. vice154; assembly: GCF_007018645.1. Lineage (NCBI taxonomy): Bacteria > Pseudomonadati > Pseudomonadota > Alphaproteobacteria > Hyphomicrobiales > Nitrobacteraceae > Tardiphaga > Tardiphaga sp. vice154. The sequence goes on along the minus strand of NZ_CP041399.1, from coordinate 693,973 downwards.
GCCAGCGCGGCGCGCTGACCGCCTGCTGCAGCGGCGTGCCGAACATGCCGTAGCGCGAGAACACTGCGGCCTGGGTCTGCGGCTGGCCCTCGCCGCCCATATTGCCATAGACCATGCGCCGGCCATCGTCGAAGATCGCCATCGCCGGGTTCAGCGTGTGGAACGGCTTGCGGTTCGGCTTCAGCGCATTCCACCCGGACGCTTGCAGGCGGAACGAGGCGCCGCGGTTCTGCCAGCAGATGCCGGTTTCCGGCAGCACCACGCCAGAGCCGAACTCGAAATAGACCGACTGGATGAACGACACCGAGCGACCCTGGCCGTCGATGACGCCGAGCCAGATCGTATCGCCGGGTTTTCGCACATGCGGCCACGGCAGCGCCTTGGTGCGATCGATGCGGCTCGCCATCTCATCGAGCAAGGCCTCGTCGAGGAACGAGGCGGGATCGACGGTCATGTAATCGGGGTCGCCGACATGCTCGTCACGAACCAGGAACGCCTGCTTGGTCGCCTCGACGAGGCCGTGAATGTGGTCGAAACCTTCGGCCTGCGTCACGCCGAGCCGGTCGAACAGCGCTAGGATCATCAGCGACGACAGACCCTGCGTCGGCGGCGCCATGTTGAACAGCTCTGCCCCGTGCACCGCGACCGACAGCGGCGGGCGTTCGCTGGCCTGATGGCGCAGGAGGTCGTCGCCAGTGACCGGCGCGCCGACGCGGACGAGATCCGCGGCAATGCTGTCGGCAAGCTTGCCCTCATAAAAGGTCTCGAAGCCGTCGGCGGCGAGCCGCTTCAGCGTCGCGCCCAGCGCGGCGAGCTTGAGCACGTCGCCTTCCGCCGGCGCCTTGCCGCCCGGCATGAAGGCGGCGGCGAAGTTCGGCTGGTCCTGCAGCTCCGGCGCCTTCTCGGCGGTGAGCTCGGACTGGCTGCGCGTCACCACGATGCCGCTCTCGGCATAGTAGATCGCGCTCTCCAGCAATTGCTCGCGCGACAGCGGCGTCTGCCAGTGTTTCGACAGATCGAGCGCCTTCTGCCAGCCCGACACCGTGCCGGCGACGGTATTGGCGGCCAGTGGCCCGCGGAACGGAATCGTCTGGCAGCCGTGCTTGGCGTAATAGGCCAGATCCACCGCGGCGCCGGCGCGGCCGCAGGCGTCCACCGTGGTCGGCGGCTTACCCGGCTCGGCGATCAGCCAGAAGCCATCGCCGCCGATCCCGGTCATGTGCGGATAGACCACCGACAGGCACGCCGCGACCGCGATCGCGGCCTCGACCGCCGTGCCGCCGGCCTTCAGGATATCGAGCCCGGCCTGCGACGCCAGATGATGCGGCGACGTGACCATGCCCCGGCGGGCGCGCGGTGTTTCAAGCATCAGGGGCTCCAGGAGTGCAGAGGGCGCCAGCGGGCGGAATGAACACGTCTGTAAGCATGTTCGCGCCGTTTCTCAATCCGCAACCGGATCAGGTGCCGACGCGCAACGCCGCGCCCTGCTTGCGCAGATAGGCGATCACCGAGAGCGCCGTGATGCGGCCGGTCTTCGGGTTCTCCGACGGGATGTTCTCGATCGTCATCGAGAAACTGGCGGAGTCCGCATCCACCTCGACGCGGTGGACGTTGCGGGTCAGCGCGGGATCCGCCCAGATTTCCAGCCGGGTGCGGTCCGGGCCGATGCCCGCCAGCGACAGCGCGACGGCGACGTTCAGATTGGCGGGGAAGCCCTTGGCCGCCTCGCGGGCGCTGCCATCAAAAATCTTCAGCGGCTCGGTGATGCTCTCGATGTCGATGTTGTGCTCGACGATATAGGGCGCACCCGCCAGGCCCCGGACCGGTTTGCGCGTTACCATGCGTACCGAATGGATCTCGCCCTCGGCGGCGGCGGTGACGGCGTCGAGACCGATCAGCGCGCCGGTCGGCACCACGATCTGGCCGCCATGGGCCTTGGCAATCGCGATCAGATCGTCGTTCACCAACAAGGCACCGACGCTGAGGATGATCGCCGTCTTGCCGCTCCTCACGAACGGTTCGACGATTCCGCGCAGCAGGGCGGCCGGCGCGCATTCGATCACGATGTCGGCCGCGTCCGCCAGGCCATCGATCGGCAGGATCGGCGGCGGAGTGGATAGGCCCGCGAGAAACTCCCGATGCTTGTCGGGATGGCTGACGGCAACCGCCGACAGCACCAGCCCGTCCATGCCGCGGTCCAGCGCCGTCGCGACGGCGCGCCCGATCGCACCCAGCCCCACCACCGCCACCCGCTTGCTCACCTGAACCGTCGTCATTGCGTTCCCCTGTCTATTCTCTGGCCTACCGTCGTACGGCATCCGGCGGGAATTCGACAAGGCCTGTGCTTCGCTCACCCCAGGGGTAGCACCACGTGGCACAGCGACGGCTCTTCCGCGCTGGTCTTCACCTCGAAGCCCAGTTCGCGGCACATCGCCAGCATCACGGTATTGTCCTGCAGCACGTCGCCATAGATCCGCTTCAGACCTTCGGATTTCGCATAGTCGATCAGCAATTGCATCAGGGCCCATCCCAGTCCGCGGCCCTTCAGGTCGGAGCGCAGCAGAATGGCGTATTCGGCGCTCTCATAGACCGAGTCGGAATGCAGCCGCACCACGCCGACCATGTCGCCGGAGGCCGCATCGAAGGCGACGAAGGCCATCGCGCGCGAATAATCGAGCTGCGTCAGCCGGGCGATGAAGGCGTGGCTGAACTCTTTCAGCGGCGCCAGAAAACGAAGCCGGCGGTCCTCGCTGCTGACATGGGTCAGAAACGCCTGGATCCCGGGCTCGTCGTCCGGGCGGATCGGGCGGACAAAGACATGCCAGCCATCCCGGACCTTGAGATGCCGCTGCCATTGCGAGGGATAGGGCCGGACCGCGAGATGGCCGGCCTCCCTGCCGCCGAATTTCGGAACGACGGCACCGATCGCCACGCGGGCATCGATCGCGATCACGCCATGTTCGTCGGCCAGCAGCGGATTAATATCGAGCTCGCGGATCTGTGGAAGATCGACCGCCATCTGCGCCAGCTTGACCAGCGCCAGCGCCACCGCATCGGGCTGCACCGCTGGCACATCGCGATAGGCCGGCAGCAACCGCGACACCTGCGTGCGCGCGATCAACTGCCGCGCCAGCGGCAGATCGAGCGGCGGCAGCGCCAGCGCCTTGTCGTTGACGACTTCGACGGCCGTGCCGCCGCGGCCGAACACCACCACCCGGCCGAAGGTCGCGTCGTCGGCCAGGCCCAGGATCAGTTCGCGCGCATTCGGCCGCTTCAGCATCGCCTGCACCATCACGCCGGCAATATCGGCCTCGGGGCGCGCCAATCGGACGCGCGCCAGCATATCGACGGTTGCCACACGCACCGCCTCCACGCTTGAGAGGTTGAGCACCACGCCGCCGACATCGGATTTATGCGTGATGTCGCGCGACAGGATTTTCAGAACGACCGCATCGCCCTCGGCCAGAATTCCCGCGGCGTTATGCGCGGCCTGCGCGGCATCGGTGGCGACGAAGGTCGCGATCATCGGGATCCGGTAGGCATCGAACAGCCGCTTGATCTCGATCGGACCCAGCCATTGCCGCCCCTCGTCGACGGCGGCCACCACTATATTTCGGGCGACAGCAAGATCCGGCTCGAATGCTTGCGGCAACGCGGGCGGCACCTGGGCCAGCGTTTCGACCAGCTCACGATGCAGCACCAGATGCATGAATCCCTGCACCGCGTCGCCGCCCGTCGCGTAGTTGGGAATGCCGGCCGCGCTCAGCGTTTCGCGCGTCGCCGCGTCGGCGCCGACCCATGCCGCCAGTACCGGCTTGGCGGAATCACCGTGAGCCCGTTTATCGGCGGCGACGACCTGCAACACCGCGGACGCAATGGCGTCAGCCGACGCGATGGCCGCCTCGACGTAAATCACCAGCACGGCGTCGCTGTCCGGATCGGCCAGCAGGATATCGACCGCGGCGGAGTAGCGCGCCGCATCCGCGTCGCCAATGATATCGACGGGATTGTCGCCGGACCAGGTCGGCGGCAGTATGGCATCGAGCCTTTGGCGGGTCGCGGCCGATAGCGGCGCGGCGACGCCGCCCAGCTCGACCAGCCGATCGACCGCCAGCACGCCGATGCCGCCGCCATTGGTCAGGATTGCCAGCCGCTTGCCGGCTGGCGCCGCAATCCGGCCGACCGCCTCGGCGCAATCAAACATCTCGCGCAGATCCGGCACGCGGAGCAGGCCGGCGCGGCGGAAGGCCGCGTCATAGACCGCGTCCGAGCCGGCCAGCGCCCCGGTATGGGTCGCGGCCGCCTTCGCCCCCTGCGCCATGCGCCCGGCCTTGACGACGATCACCGGCTTGACCCGGGCGGCGGCGCGCGCGGCCGACATGAACTTGCGGGCGTCCGTGACGGCTTCGAGATAGAGCAGGATGGCGCGGGTCTTGGGGTCCAGCGCGAAGAAATCGAGCAGATCGGCGATATCGACGTCGAGCTGATCGCCGACCGAGACAAGGCCGGAAAAGCCAACCGCGCGCTGCGCGGCCCAGCCGACCATCGCCGCGACGATCGCGCCGGATTGCGAGATCAGCGCCAGCCCTCCGGCACGCGGCGTGCCGGTGACAAAGCTGGCGTTGAGGTGAACATCCGGCATCGCCAGGCCGACGCAGTTCGGGCCGATCAGCCGCAGGTGGTGACGACGCGCGGCGTCTTCGGCCTCGGCGGCCAGCGAGCCGGGGCCATGCCCCAGCCCGGACGAGATGATCACCACCCCGGCGCTGCCGATGCGTCCGGCTTCCTCGACCAGACCGGGAATCGCTCTTGCCGGCGCGGTGATGACCACCAGCTCGGGCACAAAGGAAAGTTCGGAGAGGCTGCCGACGGTGACACGTCCGTCAATCTCGTGGCGGCGGGCGTTGACGACACCGAACGGACCGGGAAAGCCTGCATCCAGAATGTTTCGCAACACCGCCTGCCCGACCGACCCCGGGCGCGCGCTGGCGCCGACGAGTGCAACGGACCGCGGCGCAAGCAAATTGGCCAAACGATAGATCGACATCCGCCCTCCGCAATTCGCTTTAGATGTAGTATCAACTCCATTTAAAGATTTGACGAAAATCAACTCCGAAATCCTGTCGGCGTGCGACGGTTTGTTTTCGGGCTCGTCTGAAGCAATCGGGGCACGCCGTGATCAAGGATATCGCCGTTCATCTCCCGGTCGATCGGCCCATGGAGCCCGTGCTCGATTGCGCGATGTCGCTGGCGGCCAGCTTTGCCGCGCATCTTCAGGGGATCGTCGCGACCTATCAGGTGATCAACCCGGCCATCGATGTCGGCCCTTCGGCCGCCCGGTTTGCGCTATCGACCGAGTACAATACCGATCCCCAGGCGGCCAATGACAGGCTGGCCCGATTTGAGAAGGCCGCACGGGCGGCGCGCATTCCGGCGACGACCGGCTGCATCTCGGATACGCCCCGCCTGGCCAATCAGGCGCTGGCCGCGGTGTCGCGGATGGCTTATCTCAGCGTTGTGACGCAGCCTGACGCGGAGCACCCGAGCCACGACCGCCATCTCGCGGAGACCTTGCTGCTGCAGTCCGGTCGCCCGATGTTGCTGGTGCCCTACATTCACCGCGGGCCTCTCCATCTGACCCGTGCCCTGGTGTGCTGGGACGGCGGCCGGGCTGCCGCGCGCGCTTTGCACGATGCCATGCCGCTGCTACGCAAGGCGCGGACCATCGACGCCATCTCGGTCCAATCCACCCACGCTTCCGCCTGCGACACCAGCATCGATCAACTGTCGGCCCATCTCGATCGCTATGGACTGGCCGTAACCGTCCATCATGCGACCGCGGAGCCAGGTCAGGTTCACAACACGATCCTGTCGCTCGCCGCCGATCTCGGCAGCCATTATCTGGTGATCGGCGGCTACGGTCATTCGCCGCTCGGCGAACTACTCCTTGGCGGCACGACGCGCGAGATGTTTCACTCGCTGACGATTCCCGCTTTGATGTCGCACTGAGACAGCAGGGACAGATCGCCGCGCCCGGCAGGCTTGCCCGGCCGCATCGATGATGCACCCCGTCAGTGCTGGCGCACATACTCTCCCGGCGCGGCGGGCAGCGGCGTGCCGTCCGGCAGCGCCGCGGGAAACGCCGGCGGCGCCGTCCTTTCCTCCGAATGCGCCGCCAGGAATGCGGCCCAGGCGGGCCACCAGGAGCCCTCGTGGACGGGGGCTTCACTGCTCCACTGGTCGGGCCCGATATAGGGGCCCTCTGCCGCCTTGCTCATGATCTGATAAGAGCGCCCCTGCTGGCCGGGCGGCGCGACGATGCCGGCATTGTGGCCACCGCCGGCGAGCACGAAGGTCACGTCGGCATCGGCGAGAAAATGGATCTTGTGCACCGACCGCCAGGGCGCGACATGGTCCCTCGACGTTCCGACCACGAACATCGGCGCGCGCAGGTCGGACAGGGCGACTGGCCGGCCATTGGCGACATAGCGCCCCTCGGCTAGGTCGTCATTGAGGAACAGCTTGCGCAAATATTCGGAATGCATGCGGGCCGGCATCCGCGTGGCATCCGCATTCCATGCCATCAGGTCGTTCGGCGCCGAGCGCTCTCCCATCAGATAGCCGCGCACGATCCGGGACCAGACCAGATCGTTCGATCGCAGCATCTGGAAGGCCCCGGCCATTTGCTGCGAGGCCAGCACGCCGCTGTGATTCATCACGTCTTCCAGGAAACTGATCTGGCTTTCGTTGATGAACAAAGTGAGCTCGCCGGCATCGGTGAAATCGGTCTGCGCGGCCAGCAGCGTCAGCGTTCGAAGATGGCTGCGCCGCTCCGGCGTCATCGCGGCGGCGGCAATCGCCAGCAGCGTTCCCCCGAGGCAATAGCCGGCGGCGTGCACCGCGCGGCCGGGAACGATCGACTGCACCGAAGACAATGCCGCCTCGACGCCGAGCATGCGATAGTCTTCGAGCGAGAGGTCGCGGTCGGCCCGGGTCGGGTTGCGCCACGAAATCATGAACACGGTGAAGCCCTGCTGCGTCAGATAGCGGACCAGGGAATTATGTGGCGACAGATCCAGGATGTAATATTTCATGATCCAGGCCGGGACGATCAGCACCGGCTCCGGACGGACCGTCTCGGTCGCGGGCTCATACTGGATCAGTTCGATCAGATGATTGCGGAACACGACCCGGCCCGGTGCGGTCGCCACGCTCTCGCCCACGACAAAACGACCGTCGTGATCGACGCTGCCATCCTGCCTGAGTCCCTGAATATCCTGCAGCCAATTGTTGTATCCGTCGATGACGTTTTTTCCGCCGGTCTGGAGCGTTTTCCGTACCACTTCGGGATTGGTGAGCGGGGAATTGCTCGGCGCCACGGTGTCCAGGATCTGGCGCAGCGTGAACGCCGTGATCGCGGCATGATCGCGGGCAACGCCGCGCACATTGGTGGCGGCCTGCCACCATTGTTCGGCCAGCAGGAATCCCTGCGCCACCATATTGTACGGCGCCATATTCCAGTCTGCGCCGGCAAACCGCCGATCCACGGAGGTCGGCGCGATCACCGACCACGGCCTGAAATGCGGCGACAGCTGGCTGACCTGCTCGGCCAGCCGTGCCGCGCCCGAGGCTGCAGCCGCGGCCAGTTGCATCTGCTTTCCGGGAGAAGTGGCCAGATGGATCAACCAGTCGGCAAAGGCCAGCGTCAGCGCCGATGGCGACAGACCGCCGGTCAGGGCCGCAGCCGCCGCATGCAATTCGCGATCCAGCATATCGCTGGCCGCTTCGAGACCGGCAGGGCTTGCGCAGGGTTGCACCGGCGTGGCCGGCTCCACAGCCGGGGCCTGGGACGACGGCGCAACAGCCGTCTCGTCGGGTACTGGCGATGGCAAGCGTCCGGGCATGGCATATTACCTGATTTCTGAGACTGATACTTAAAACTTGATAGTTACGTTTGTGCCGGGCTGTCGTGGTCCGCCTGGGCGGCGCGCAGCACGCTCGCCACCGCCACGAGCAACTCGGCCCGGCCCACCACGCCGACCAGCGTATCGCCACAGACGACGGGCAATTGCGCGATGCGGCGTGCGGCCATCATCGCCACGACCTCGCTGACCGGCGCTTCATCGCTGATGCACAGCGGATGCCGGCTCATCACCTCGCCCACTACCAGGGCGCTCATTCGCCGCCGGGAAGGCTCATGCTTGTCGCCGCCGAGGATCTTGCCAAACCAGTTGTCCCGCGGCAGATCGACATCCAGTTCGGTCCGCCGCAGGAAGTCGCCTTCGGAGATCATGCCCAGCAGATTACCCTCGGCATCGACAACGGGCAGCCCGCGCTGGTTGGTCTCGATCAGCAGGTCGGCCGCCTCCAGCAACGAGGCGTCCGGACGGATCGACGCAAACGAGCGTCGCATGATATCGGAGACATTCATGGCACCCTCGACAGGCTCGTCATCGCTGTCCCTCCGCGGTCAACACATCAACTGGCCCCCATTGATCGCCAGCGTCGAGCCCGTAATGAAGCCGGCGTCGTCGGCGGCGAGAAACACCGCCGCGCGCGCGATGTCGGCCGGCGCGCCGAGGCGGCCGACCGGGATCAGCGGCAGGATGCTCTTGGTCAGGATCTCCGGCGCGACGGCATCCAGCATCTCGGTATGGATGTAGCCGGGACAGATCGCATTCACGGTGACGCCGCTATGGGCCGATTCAAGCGCCAGCGAGCGCGTGAAACCGAGTTCGCCGGCCTTGGCCGCGGCGTAATTCGACTGGCCGAACTGACCCTTCTGACCATTGACCGAGGAGATGTTGATGATGCGGCCGAATTTGCGGGCCCGCATGCCCTCGACCACCGGACGGCACATATTGAACAGGCCGCCGAGATTGGTCGCGATGACCGGGTCCCATTGCGATTTGCTCATCTTGTGGAGCGCGGAATCGCGGATGATCCCGGCATTGTTGACGAGGATCTCGATCGGACCGAGCGCGGCCTGCACCTTCGAAATTCCCTCGGCGCAGGCGTCGAAATCGCTGACATCCCACCGGAAAACGGGAATTCCGGTCCTGGCGTGAAATGCCGCGGCGGCAGTCTCGTTGCCGGCATAATTCGCCGCGACCCGGTAGCCCGCGGCCAGCAGCGCTTCGGAAATCGCACCACCAATGCCGCGCGTACCGCCCGAGACCAACGCGATCCTCGCCATTCCGAAACCTCACGATCGGTCACGACACAAGCTGTACGGGCAGCTTAGGACCAGACCGCTCAATGACCATTGAGATGAATCAACAACTTTGGCAGCGACAGTCGGCTACGGTCATATTGGTCATCTTGTTACTTCGAAGCGCCGCCCGCCCATCTTGCTGGATGGCCTGTTTATTCAGTATGACGCGCTGATCGCACGATGCGCCAAGGGTCGGCAAGCGAACGTAACGCCCGTCCCTTCGAAGCGGAGCGTCTTGCCGGATGGCCACTTCGCGCTTGATCAATATCAAGGTTTCCCGAGGCACCCACGTCTAGGGTGTTGGCCACTGGCGTCGCGCTCCAGTTAAAACCTGCTTTCTGATATGTCGAACATCAGTCGATCTGACACTTCACATCGAAATGGAGGAATCGTCAAATGACCGATTCACAACTGCGACAGGATGTGATCGACGAGTTCGAGTTCGACCCGCGCTTCAATGGCGAGCATGTCGGCGTCGCGGTCGATAAGAACGTCGTCAGCCTGAGCGGCCATGTCAACAGCTACGCGGAAAAGCTTGCAGCCATCGCGGCCGCCCGGCGCGTCAAGGGCGTTCACGCTATCGCCGAGAATATAGAGGTACGATATACCTACCAGGCCAAGATCGCCGATGACCAGATTGCCAAGCGGGCTATCGACATTCCGGAGTGGGATGTCGTGGTGCCGCCAGGCGCCGTGGATGTGCTGGTCCAGGACGGCTGGGTGACCCTGAGCGGCACCGTCAACTGGTACTATGAAAAGACCGCGGCGGAAGACGACGTACGCAAGCTGTCCGGCGTGCGCGGCATCACTAACAAAATCACGATCAAGCCGCATATCGACGCGATCGACGTGAAAAAAAAGATCGAGGCGGCGCTGAAGCGGCATGCTGAAGTGGAAGCCAGCGGAATTCGCGTCAGCGTGCAGAACGGCAGCAAGGTGGTGCTCGAAGGCAAGGTCGATAACTGGGACGAGCGTCGCGCCGTCGAGAATGCGGCGTGGTCGGCGCCCGGTGTTGCTGCCGTCGAGGACCGGCTGACGATCTCCTGAAACGTTTTGCCGCCGGACCGGCGCTGGCGGACGGTTTTTTCTCGCGCCGGCTGATACGCAGCAGGCCGTCCGCGTGGACGGCCTGCTGCGCTCGCGGTTGGAGCCTTCAGGTGAGATTCTGACGATGACCGATGCATCGCAACCCCGTCGTACCCTACTGGGCGCCGCTCATTTGCTGGAACGGACCGGGCTTGCGCTGACCGGCGGCCTGTCTGCGATGTTCGTCGCCATTCTCGAAGGGCGCGTTCACGTCGCCTTCGTCGAAACGGCCATCCCGTTTCTGGCCGTCCTCATCTATGGCTCGGCCGGCTTCTATACCGGAATCGATCTTCCCCGCGGCCCGCAGAAACCCGGGGCACGATCGGCGCATCTGCCGGCGACGACCAGGGTTCGGATTCAGCTGCTCAGTGCCGCCGGCACGTTTCTGGTCGCCATGACCTCGGGTATCTCGGCCGCTATTGTCGTTCTCGACCTTGCCGCAGGACCTGTCTCGGCCATCATGCTTGGCGTGTTCTGGTTTGCAGGGGCGACCATGCAGATCGCGGCCGGCATTACGGCCCGCCGACCTGCTACCGACAGCGCCGATCGCAAACAGCGGCCTAAGTTCTGACAAATGGACGCTTCGCTGGCATCCCGTGGCGGGGACGTCCGCCGGCGATCAGCTACTGGCAGAGATGCCGCCGCCCGTCATAGCCCAGATAAGTCCCGCTGATCGGATCAAACGATCGATAGCGCGAGAAGCAATATGCTTCCCAGCCCGGACCAGCGTAGCCGACCGGGCCATAATACGGCGGCGGATAGTAACTGCGACGATAGTACGTATACGGCCCGTCGTAATAATGCGGCACGCTGAGCAGGCCGCCAACGATGAGCCCGGTCGCGAGACCTGCCGCCAGTGCCGCCCCGCCGCGACCACCGCGGACCTGCACGATGTCGGCCGTGCTGGCCGAGGCCATCAAGCGCGCCGCCGGCGCCAGTGGAACCGCGGCCACCGGCTGCATCGAACCCATGATACCGAGAATTCCCGCCGCGACGAACGCACTTCGAATATAGGTATATCCGCGCATGATACAGTCCTCCATCCTGCTTGCATCGTAGAACGATTGTTCATCGATGCGTTTGATTGATATCAAGCGCGGCAATGCTGGCCATTCCCAGCGCAGGCACGGGTTCGTTTCTGCGCGATCACCGGCCGAGCGCATTGCGTCAGCGTTGCGGCAAAGATCGCACGCCGGCACGTCGCGATGTCAGACGGCTTCGGTCAGATACTTCTCGATATCGCCGATCGGATGCTTGGTGAGGTCCTTGTTGATCTCGGCAAGAATCAGGCCCTTGATGTCGGCATGGAATGCGTCCCGCAACTCGGCGAGGGTTCGCGGCGGCGCCACGACGACGAGCGCACGCGCTTTGCTCGACCGGATCAGTTGCTCCAGCGAGCCGGCGACGCGCCGCGCAAAATGCTGCTCTTCGATATCATGCCAGTCCGGCTGCCCGACGGCGCTACGCTGCTCGCCCGGAGCGGCCTGGTGCACCCGGCCCGGCCGATCGGCCCCCTGCTCGTGAGTCGGCGGATTGTCATCGAGAAAAACCTTCTCGGTCTTCAGGTTCGGGAATTTTTCATCGCCATCGTTGCGCAGAAACAGCGCCTTGCGGCCGTCGCCGACGAACACGAACGCACCATGCGGAATTTTCAGTTTCATGAGTTTAAATCCTGACAGAACCCGCTAGCCGACCTTGGCCCAATCTTCGTCTTCCGGCGACCGGAAGGAAATGCCGGACATCGCATCGAACCACGACAGATGGTCATGGACGAGCCGGACGCCCGCGACGTTTTCGGCGGCCACGATGATCGCCTTCCGGTAATCCTCATCGGGAATGATGCCGCTGATATGCACGATGCCTTCCCGCACGATCACGCCGAGTTGCATCGGCGTCCAGTCGTTGTTCTGGATGGCCGCGATCACGCGATGGCGGATATGATCATCATCGGCGGTCGGATCCGGCACATCGCGCGCCAGGCTGGCGACCGTGCGGAGCAGGTCGGACCGGGTCAGGATGCCGACCAGCGTCTCGCCGCGCACGACCGGCAGGCGTTTGACATTGCGGCGCTCCATCAGACGCACCGCGTCCTCGAGCGGCACCTCCTCCGTGACGGTGCACAGATCCTCGGTCATGATCTCGCCGACCTTGCGGCCATGCGCGTGAACGAAGTCCTTGGCGGAGCTGCCGGGACCGAGCAGGAATTTGAGCCAGCGGCCGCGCTTGCGCTGCGTGCCGATTTCGCTGCGGCGGATGAAGTCGCCCTCGGAGACGATGCCCACCGGCTTGCCCGCTCTGTCGACCACGGGCAGCCCGCTGATGTGATGCTGCAGCATCAGCTTGGCGGCCTCGATCAGCGGCGTCTCCGCATCGACCGTAATGACATGGCGGGTCATGATCTGATGCGTTCGCATGGCATCCTCCGGGAGAGATGTTTCCCCAAGGGTTACGCCAAGCGTCTCGCGGCCGGATTGATACAGGTCAAGAAAGGAAGGTGACCGCGCGATCCGTCAACCGCACGCTGCAGGCGGCGCGCCATCGGCTGGTTTCGTCGGAAGAAATGCGGAATTTAAAATGGTGCCCGGGGGCGGATTCGAACCACCGACACTGCGATTTTCAGTCGCATGCTCTACCAACTGAGCTACCCGGGCAGGGTCCCGAACGCATCCGGGAGCGCCGGTTTATAGGCAGGCTGGCGGCCCATGTCCACCCGCCCGTGGGCGATTGCTGAAAAAGCCGATTTCGCCGTGAAATCAACGCTCAGGGCGGCGTCGCGAGAGCGCGCGGGCTAGTCGGCGTCCTCGTCGTCGGTGGGTTTGCCGGGAATCGAATAGGAATTCGACAGCCAGCGGTTCAGATCGACGTCGCGGCAGCGCTCCGAGCAGAACGGCTTGGAGGCCTCGACCGACGGCTTGTTGCAGATCGGGCACGGTCTGGCTTTGGCGGAGGACTCAGCTGGCATTGAGCCACCCGTCGCGAGCCGGAAAGCCTTCGCCGGACAGCAGCGACACCGTCTCGTAGAGCGGCAGGCCGACGATGTTGGTGTAGGAGCCGACCATCTTGACCACGAAGGAGCCGGCAATGCCCTGCACGGCGTAGCCGCCGGCCTTGCCGCGCCATTCGCCGCAATCGATATAGGCGCGGATGTCGTCCTCGGTCAGCCGCCGGAACCGCACGCGGGTCTCGATCAGCCGCTGCCGGAAGCCTTCCTTCGGGGTCACGATGCACACCGCGGTATAGACGCGGTGGTTGCGCCCCGACAGCAGCCGCAGGCATTGCGAGGCCTCGTCGGCCAGTTCCGCCTTGGGCAGGATGCGGCGGCCGACCGCGACCACGGTATCGGCGGCGAGAATGAACGAACCGCGCAGATCGTCGTCGAGCTGCACAGCCTTCAGCGCCGCCTCGGCCTTGGCGCGCGCCAGGCGATTGGCGCAGCCGCGCGGCAGCTCGCCGCGCTTCGGCGTCTCGTCGACATCGGCGGGGCGCAGCGCATCGGGCTCGATGCCGGCCTGGTTGAGCAGGCTGAGGCGGCGGGGCGAGCCGGAGGCGAGAACGAGTTTGGGACGGCCGGGCATTGATTGATTGATCCTGGAGGGCGCGCGGAACGTATCGGAAGGGGGATGGCGCGGCAACCTGGCGAAGGCGGTCATTCCGGGGCGCCTCACACTGTCATTCCGGGGCGCGAGCGCCGCGAGGCGGGCGCGAACCCGGAATCCCGACATGATGGGGACAGCGCTGGAGCCGCACGGGATTCCGGGTTCGCATGCGGCTGGCGCCGCCTGCGCCCCGGAATGACAGTTTTGGATCACAGCCATGTTTCCGCGATCCCGCGGCGCCGAGGCGCCCGGGTTGTGGGTATTTCCAGCCCCCTCTTTCCGAAAAGAGGGCGCGCGGAACGCCGGACGCCAGGTGCGTCCGCAGCCTCGTGTGCAAAGTGTAGAAAGCACACGAGCCTAGTCACCACGAAAGCACCGAATCGTCCGGCGTTCCGCACGCGATGGTCTGTCGGCTTGCTTCGCGCTCTCCCCGGCAACGGTCGTAACCTGCTCGCCGTCGTCTCCGCCGGTTCCCGACGCCGCCCGGATTTGGACGCGTCGGCAGCAGACCTGATTTCGGTCGGGACCACACGATTTGGGCCGCCGCGCAAGGCGATACGAATGGGGCGCATCTCCACCCCGGTCCGCACCGCACAGCGTCGTCGTCCACCGCGATGCCCGTCCTCACGCGGCTGTGGGCGTCAAAGCGGCCCTTGTGGGCGCCGCTCATCTGCCGGGCCGCGCCCTGGCCAAAGCACCGCGGCGCGACGCTGCCGCGTCCACCGCATCCCGCCCCGCGAACCGTGACGATCGCGAAACGCCCCTCTCGATGGGGCGGGACGAACATAGGCATATGGTCTTATAGGAAGATTGTCAATATCGCTTTGGTGAAATTTCTTGCGGCTGGTCGAACCGCGTAGGGCGGGTTAGGCGTCCTTGCGCCGTAACCCGCCGCCCGTCGGATCATCGAGAGGCGGCGGGTTACGCGCTGCGCGCTAACCCGCCCTACGATGGCCTCACCCGCTCGCCGCGCCGCCCTTCGAAAATCGCTTCCTGATCCGCAGCAGCAATCCGTCCATCACCTCGCGATAGGCCGCGAGTTTCTGTTCGCGGTTGCCTTCGGTGCCGGAGGGGTCGGCAGTCGGCCAGTATTCGACGTCGGCGGCGTTGGTGCGGGTCAGTTCGAGCGCCTTGTGGTGCGCTTCCGGCGACAGCGTGACGATCAGGTCGAAGTTCAGCCCCTCCCAGTCGTCGAGCTCCTCGAAGGTGGTGGGCTTGTGCTTGGAGACGTCGTGGCCGAGTTCGGCCATCACCGCGACCACGAAGGGATCGAGCTCGCCCTTCTTCACGCCGGCGGATTTGACGTAGATCGCCTTCGGAAACATGTGGTGCAACAGGCTTTCCGCCATCACCGAGCGGATGCTGTTCTGGCCACAGGCGAACAACACAGCCTGCGGCATGCGGGCGCGGGGCGGTTCTGCCACGCCTCAAGCCCGCTTGTTCTGGCGCATGATGGGGTCCGAAAACCGGGTGACGCGTTTCGGAATCATGCGCCGGCTCAACCCTTCCAGTGCAGCACGGAGATCAGCGTGAACAGCCGGCGCGCGGTCTCGAAATCGATCCGCACCTTGCCGTCGAGCCGCTCCATCAGCGTGTTCGAGCCCTCGTCGTGGATGCCGCGGCGGCCCATGTCGATCGCCTCGATCTTGTCCGGGGTAGCGGTGCGGATCGCCTGGTAGTAGCTGTCACAGATCATGAAGTAGTCCTTCACGATGCGGCGGAACGGCGTCAGCGACAACAGGTGCACGACGACCGGCGTGCCATCCTCGCGGCGGATGTCGAACATCAGCCGGTTGCCGGTGATGCCGATATGCAGCGTGAACGGGCCGGCATCGGCGCCCTGCGGCGCGAACAGGTTTTTCTCCACGAGATCGTAGATCGCGATCGCGCGCTCGTGCTCGATGTCCGGTCCGGAGCGGCCGATCGATTCCTCATCGAGCGTCACCGCGCTGATGCGGTTCTCGGTGTCGTCCGAGGGGGGTGAGGTGCTCATCGCAGGTTCAGGCGCAATCCAACGGAACGTGCGTGGGCATCGAGGCCTTCGGCCTTGCCCAGCGTCATCGCAGCCGGGCCCAGCGCTCGAAGCTGGTCCGGCCCGCACTTCAGGATCGACGTTCGCTTCATGAAGTCAAGCACGCCCAAGCCGGAAGAGAACCGCGCCGAGCGCGCGGTCGGCAGAACGTGGTTGGAACCGCCGACATAATCGCCGATCGCCTCGGGGGTGTGGGCGCCGAGGAAGATCGCGCCGGCGTTGCGAATGCCCAGCGACAGCGCCTCGGGGTCGGCCGTCATGATCTCCAGATGCTCGGCGGCGATGGTGTTGGCGAGCGCCACGGCCTGCTCCAGCCGCTCCACCTGGATGATGGCGCCATAATCGTCCCAGGATTTTCGCGCGATGGCCGCCCGGGGCAAGGTCGTGAGTTGGGCCTCGACAGCGCGCGCGACGTCGTCGGCGAGCCGGGCGTCGTCGGTGATCAGGATCGACTGCGCGTTCACGTCATGCTCGGCCTGCGCCAGCAGGTCGGCGGCGATCCAGTCGGGATTGCCGGTCGCATCCGCAATCACCAGCACCTCGGAGGGGCCGGCGATCATGTCGATGCCGACTTTCCCGAACACAAGGCGCTTGGCGGCGGCGACATAGGCATTGCCGGGGCCGACGATCTTGGCCACCGGCGCGATGGTCGCGGTGCCGTAGGCGAGCGCGGCCACGGCCTGCGCGCCGCCGACGCGGTAGATCTCGGTGACGCCGCCGAGATGCGCCGCCGCCAGCACCAGCGGGTTGAGCTTGCCGTCCGGCGACGGCACCACCATCACCACGCGGCCGACGCCCGCCACTTTGGCCGGCACGGCGTTCATCAGCACCGAGGACGGATAGGCCGCGGTGCCGCCGGGGACGTAGAGCCCGACCGCCTCGATGGCGCTCCAGCGCCAGCCCAGCTCGACGCCGAGCGCATCGGTGAAACGGTCGTCCTTCGGCAGCTGGCGCTTGTGAAACAGCTCGATGCGGTCGCGGGCGAATTTCAGGGCGTCGACGGTCTCCGTGTCGCAGGCGGCAACCGCAGCCTCGATTTCGGACGGCGTGATGCGCAAGGAAGCGGCGTCAAGCTTCAACCGGTCGAATTTTTCGGTAGCTTCTAGCAGCGCCGCATCGCCGCGCGCGGCGACGTCATCGACGATGGCGCGGGTGGCGGTCTCGATATCCGCCGCGACCTCGCGCTTGGCGTTGAGGAAGGCATTGAAGGCGGCCGCAAAATCGGAGCTCTGCGAGGAAAGGCGAATTGGCATGGTGGTATCCCGGGGGGCCCTGCCGGCCAGAGCCCCCTGCTCAATGGCGCGGCAGGTGGAGGTCGTCAACCCCGGTGAGGCCCGTAGCCCGGATACCAATCCGGGACCGGCCCATCCGCCACGACGGCCTTCGCCGGATTACTGATTTTCACCCTCCCCGCAAGGGGGATCGTTGGGTAATTACCGATCTGTGATTCAGTGCTGGGATGCATTGATCGGAGACGGACGATGGCGGAACGGGATCAACTGAGCCTTGTGGAAGCGCTGGTTTCGCACAAGGTCGGGCATAACCAGACGCCTGAACGGCTGATCCGGGACGTGAAGTGGTACCGTTTCGAGAAGCTGCTGGCGCGGCTCAAGCCGGAGGGCGCGGGCCGGCCGCCCTGCGATCCGCTGCTGATGCTAAAGGCGTAGCTGCTGCAGCAGTGGTGCGGGCTGTCAGATGCCGAACATCAGCGCGGCTTGCTGCTGGCGGCCCGAAGGTCCGTGCCTCGCAGAAGCGGCACACCAGGCTGATCAGCAAGATCAGGGCCGAGGTCGAAGGCGTGTTCGCGACGCTGAAGCGATGGCTGGGTTTCGTCCGCGTCCGCTACCGCGGTCTGCCCAAGAACATCGCCCACTTCAACATGGTCGCGCTTGCCTACAACATGCGCCGTTCGCTGAACCGGACAGCGCAGGGCCTCAGAGCCGTCAAAACGAGCGCAAAGACCCCATTGAGCCAATTACGCGACGATCCCCCTCAGGGGAAGGTAAGAAAGCGGCGCCTGTCGCAACTGCACTTCACCACATAAAAAAAGCCGGCGCGATTTTCATCGCGCCGGCTTTTGAATGTGTAACCCGAGCCTCAGTTCAGCTTGGCGCGGACTTCAGTGATGCCCTTAGCGATCAGGTCGTCGGCGACCGAACCTGTAACCGACTGCGACAGGATGGTGGTCGCGGCGGTCACGGCGGCGTCGGCGGCGGCGGCGCGAACGTCGGCCACGGCCTGGGCTTCGGCGAGAGCGATCTTGCTCTCGGCGGTCTTGGTACGACGGGCGACAAAATCTTCCATCTTGGTCTTGGCTTCCGCGGCGATGCGCTCGGCCTCTTCCTTGGCGGAGGTAATGATGTCGGCGGCTTCGCGTTCCGCCGAGGCGTGACGCGCCTTGTAGCTGGCGAGCAGGGAAGCCGCTTCGTCGCGCAGGCGACGGGCGTCGTTGAGTTCCTGCTTGATGCGCTCGCTACGGATGTCCAGCGCCTTCAGGATGGTGCGGTGAATGCCGAACCAGCCGAACACGCCCATCAGGATGACGAAAGCGACCGCAACCCAGAATTCTGCTTGCAAACCGAACATGGGTTATCCCTTCAACGAAGCGTCGAGAGCTGCGTTGACGACGGCCGGTGCCGGGCTGGTGCCCGTCAGCCGTTCGACGATCGCCGCGGCGGTGTCGGCAGCGATGCCGCGAACATTGCCCATCGCCATTGCGCGGGTGCTGGCAATGGTCTGCTCGGCGGCGGTGAGCCGCGTCGCCAGATTTGCTTCCAGCTCCGCCTTGGCGGCGTCCTGCTGCGCGTTCAGCTTTTCGCGAACCTCGGCCGCCATCGCCTGCGCCTTGGCGCGGGCAGTGGCGAGTTCGGTCTCATAGGCCTTCAGCGCCGCATCCGAATCGGCCTTCAGCTTCGCGGCTTCGTTCAGGTCGGTATCGATGACCTGCTGCCGGGACGCCAGAACGCCGCCGACGCGGGGCAGCGCCAGGCGGGACACGATCAGATAGAGCACACCGAACGCGATCGCGAACGACACCAGCTGCGAAGCGAAGGTGTTGCTCTCGAACGGCGGGAATGCGGCCTTGTGACCACCGTCCGCCGCGGTGTGCGCGGCGGTACCGTGCTCCACGGCTTTGGATTTGCCCTGACCTTCAGCCACAGCAGACTCCTTATCGATCGGAAGCGCGCCCCGAAGGGGGCGCGACCGGATCAGTTTTCAGCTTAGACGGCGAACAGCAGCAGCAGCGCGATCAGCAGCGAGAAGATGCCGAGCGCTTCGGTCACGGCGAAGCCGAAGATCAGGTTCGCGAACTGGCCCTGCGAAGCCGAGGGATTGCGCAGCGCGCCGGCGAGGAACTGGCTGAAGATCATGCCGACGCCGATGCCGGCGCCGCCCATGCCGAGACAAGCAATGCCAGCGCCGATGTACTTAGCTGCGATGGGATCCATGGTAAAACTCCTTTGGGATAGGGATTAAGAGAGGTGAGGGGTGATTTCGGCCGGGTCGCTTAGTGTCCCGGATGAAGGGCGTCGTTGAGATAGATGCAGGTCAGGATCGTGAACACGTAGGCCTGCAGGAAGGCGACCAGCAGTTCCAGCGCGGTCAGCGCCGTGGTCATCGCCAGCGGCAGCACCGCGCCGAACACGCCGATGGCGCCAAGCGCGCTCAGCGACGTCACGAAGCCCGCGAACACTTTCAGCGTGATGTGGCCGGCCAGCATGTTGGCGAACAGACGCACCGAATGCGACACCGGGCGCGACAGGAACGAGATCA
The DNA here is from genome assembly GCF_007018645.1 of Tardiphaga sp. vice154. NCBI lineage: Bacteria > Pseudomonadati > Pseudomonadota > Alphaproteobacteria > Hyphomicrobiales > Nitrobacteraceae > Tardiphaga > Tardiphaga sp. vice154. Next base: position 674,271 of record NZ_CP041399.1, on the reverse strand, counting down.
CCTCGATCACGGTCACCAGCGGCAGGATGTACATCGGGATGCCGGAGGGCACGAACAGCTTGAAGAACTTCCAGCCGTTCTTATAGAGGCCGTAGATCAGCACGGTCAGGAACACCATCAGCGCCAAAGCGACGGCGACGATCAGGTGGCTGGTGACGGTGAAGGTGTAGGGAACGATGCCGATCAGGTTCGCGGTCAGGATGAACATGAACAGCGAGAACACGAAGGGGAAGAACTTCATGCCCTCTTCGCCGATGCTGGAGCGCACCGTATTGGACACGAATTCGTAGGACAGTTCGGCGACCGACTGGAACCGGCTCGGGATCAGCGCGCGTCCGGCGCTGCCGCCGAGCATCAGCACGGACACGATCGCCACGGCGCCGAACATGTAGGCCGACGAATTGGTGAACGCAATTTCCTGGTTGCCGATATGGCCCAGGCTGAAGATCTTGTGGATCTCAAATTGATGGATCGGATCGGCCATCCACGTCGGTCTTTCATCTCTGCCGGAACGCCCGGCATGTGTGCCGGACAACCCGGCGGTCTCAAACGCTGCGCAAATGCGCGAATCTCATGACTTCGGAGCGACGCCGGCCGAACGCATCACGTTCATCACGCCGGCGACGAAGCCGAGCAGCATGAATACGATCAGCCCCCACGGTGAAGTCGACAGCAGACGATCGAAGCCCCAGCCCAGAATCGTGCCGACGACCACCCCCGCGACCAGTTCCGAAGAAAGCCGGAGACCCACTGCCATCGCCGAAGCTCTGGATTGCGCGTTCCCGCTTCCGGTTTCGGATTGGTCAGCCTGGAACTTGCGGTCGTCCCGAATCTTGGACAACTTCTGATCCAGGCTTCCGAGCCTTGCGGACAGCGCGGCTTCATCGTGCGCCGGAAGTCCACCTCCGCTCTTGCCATCGTTGTCCGGTGTGTCGTCGGTCATGCTTTCGACACCCGAAATAACGCTGCAAATGCTGGAAATATCGCCCCGCAACCCTTCAAAGCCGGGCGGACCATACTTACCGCGTGTTGCCAAGTCAAGATTAGCTGATCTCCTGTTAGCGCCTTGATTCGCTTGAAGTTATTGATGAAATTGATTTCCCGCCGCGCGGGATCGCCGCACCGCAACAGCGCATTCGGCTGCCTCTATCTTGCACGGCACGGACGGCTCTGGTCAGGTGTCGCGCGTTCCCGAACTTTGATCCGCCGGAGTCTGCATGCCGCAACCGATCGACTACTATTTCTCGCTGCCGTCGCCATGGGCCTATATCGGCCACAAGCTGTTCATGGATCTGGTGAAAACCCACGATCTCAAGGTCAATTACAAGCCGGTCTTCCTCGGCGAATTGTTCGCAGAAACCGGCGGGCTGCCGCTCGGCAAGCGCCATCCGGTGCGGCAGCGCTACCGGATGCTGGAATTGCAGCGCTGGCGCGACAAGCGCGGCCTCGACTTTCACCCGCAGCCTAAACACTGGCCGTTCGACGGGCGGCTGCCGGACGGCATGGTGATCGCGGCGATCGAGGCCGGCTTCGATCCCGATCCGCTGCTGCGCCGCGCCTTTGCCGCCATCTGGGAAGCGCAGCTCGACCTTGCCGATTCCAACGTGCTCATCAAGCTGGCGGACGAATCGGGTCTGCCGGGCCGGCAACTGGTCGAGCGCGCGGCGTCGGCGGACATCGGCGCGGCCTATGCCAAGAACCAGGAGGACGCGCAGGCCGCCGACGTATTCGGCTCGCCGGCCTATGTGCTGAACGGTGAGGTGTTCTGGGGCCAGGACCGCCTCGAATTGCTCGCGGACGCATTGCAATCGAAGCGCGCGCCCTACACATCAGCGGTCTAGACCCCTGGTTCGACCGCGGAGCATGACCATGAAAATGGCTGTCGCGTTGTTTACGTCTCTTGTCATCACTGGCAGCGTCTGCGCACAGACGCTGCCGGATACCGAGAATGGCCGCTACGCGCTGTCGCCGATGGCTGACGGCGTGGTGCGGCTCGATACCCGCACCGGCACGGTTTCGACCTGCACGGGCAAGGGCAGTGGCTGGGCCTGCACGATCGTTCCGGACGAGCGCGCGGCCTATGACGCCGAGATCGGCCGGCTGCTCACGGACAACGCCGCGCTGAAGGCCGAGCTGGCGCAGCGCGATCCATCCGTCACCGGCAAGATCGACGAAGCCCTGCCCAAGCAGGATTCGCTGCAGCCCAAATCGGACGGCGAGCGCAAGCTGGAAATCCCGCTGCCGAGCGACAAGGACATCGATCGCGCGATGAGCTTTCTCGAAAGCGCCTGGCGCAAGCTGATCGACATCGCCACCCGCCTGCATCGCGATTCCGGCGGAAAGATCTGATAGTTGGAAAGGCCGGTAGCGGCGCGCTGTCGTCCCGGCTCGGCGCTCGCTGGGCCGGCATGGCGTGGAGGGAACCAGCAGGATCATCTGGTATCATCAAACTATCAAGTTTCGTTCCCGGAATTTACTTCATCCCCCGCAGGAACGGCTCTTGTCGCTTCTCGTTCTTCACCCGGACCACGAACAACATCAGTGAGGAACTTCCATGAAGAAGGCCATTATCGCCACCACGCTTGCTCTCGCGCTGTCGACCACGTTTGCTGCGGCGCAGCCGAGCTCCGGCCAGGGCGGCGCGGCTACCAGCCCGACCAGCAATTCTTCCAACAGCATGAACAACGGCACCACGACCAACCAGATGGACAAGAACTCGGCTACCACCGGTTCGTCGATGACCAGGCCCGGAACCACGGGCACCGGCATGAGCGGTTCGTCCGCCACCACCAATCCGAATCAGGCGCCGGGCACCGGCGCAGGCACTGCCGGCACCAAGTAAGCCGGCTTCAACGAAAAGGCCCCGGAGCGATCCGGGGCCTTTTGCGTTGTGCATTACTTCTTGTCGTCGAGCCCGATCTCGTCGCCGACGCCGTGGACGCGGTCCCAATCGGACTGTCCGGTCTTGTCGGCATCCTTGATGATAGCCTGCCGCTGCTCGCGCTCGCTGTCCTTGCGTGGCTCTTGCCCTGAAATGTCCCTGGATGTTTTCGGCTGCATGTTACTCTCCCTTTCCAAAGGGAACGCGGCAGCCGTGGTATGGTTCATCCCAGGCTCGACTTGCAGGCTCCCGATCATGACGTCGCCGAAATCCATCTCCCGATCCGCGCCATCGTCCGTCACCACCACGACGGTCACCTCCTCGATGCTGACGGTGCAGACAAGCGGCCCCGGCTTCGTCGATCTGACGCGCGAGGTTGCCAAATTCGTCGCCGAGGCGGGTGGGCGCGAAGGCGCGCTGACGCTGTTCATCCGCCACACCTCGGCGTCGCTGACCGTCCAGGAGAATGCCGATCCCTCCGTGCTGGTCGATCTGATGACGGTGCTCGACCGGCTGGCGCCGCAGGATTTCGGCTGGACCCACGACAGCGAAGGCCCCGACGACATGCCGGCCCATGTCCGCACCCTGCTCACCGCCACCTCGCTGCACATTCCGGTGCTGGCCGGCCAGCTCGCGCTCGGCACCTGGCAGGCGATCTATCTGATCGAGCACCGCCGCCGCCCGCATGCGCGCGAAGTGGTGCTGCAATTCGTCGGGTCGGCGGGGTAGCAGAACGCGCTGCCCTCTTCCCTCTCCCCTTGTGGGGGAGGGTGGCCGCGCGCAGCGCGGACGGGTGAGGGGTGCCACAAGCTCTGAGCTCAGAAACCCCTCATCCGTCGCGGACTTCGTCCGCGCCACCTTCTCCCACAAGGAGAGAAGGAAGAAAGGAAGCAACAAAAAACCGGCCGCGGATCGCTCCGCGGCCGGCTTGTTGAGGACAGGATGCGAGATCAGGTGTGACTGATGTCGACGTCCTTGGTCTCCGGCAGGAAGAAGAAGCCGACGACCGCGGTGATGGTGGCGAAGATGATCGGATACCACAGGCCGGCATAGATATCGCCGGTCGAGGCCACGATCGCAAAGGAGGTCGCTGGCAGCAGGCCGCCGAACCAGCCGTTGCCGATGTGGTAAGGCAGCGACATCGAGGTGTAGCGGATGCGGGCCGGGAACAGTTCGACCAACAGGGCCGCGATCGGGCCGTACACCATGGTGACGAACATCACCAGGATGAACAGCAGGCCGATCACCGCCGCCACCTGCGGACGGAAGATATCGAACGGGGTCGACATCTTCACGATCTGCGCGTCACCCGCCTTCGGATAACCCGCTGCCTGCACCGCCGCGAGGACCGCCGGATTGGAGGCCTTGGCGTCGGTATAGGGCGTGTCCTTGCCGTTGACGACGACCTTGACGCCGGAGCCGGCCGGACCGGGGGCGGAGGAGTACTTGACCGACGACTGTGCCAGATAGGCGCGCGCCGTATCGCAAGGCTTGGTGAACACGCGGGTGCCGACCGGATTGAACAGATCGCCGCACTGCGCGGGATCCGAGACGACTTCCACCTTGACGGTCTCGATCGCCTTTTCCAGCGCCGGATTGGCGTTAGACGTGATCATCCGGAAGATCGGGAAGAAGCTCAGCGCCGCGATCAGACAACCCGCCAGGATGATCGGCTTGCGGCCGATCTTGTCCGACAAGGAGCCCCAGAAGATGAAGAAGCCGGTGCCGAGCAGCAGCGACCATGCGATCAGCAGGTTGGCGGTGTAGCCGTCGACCTTGAGGATCGATTGCATGAAGAACAGCGCGTAGAACTGGCCGGTGTACCAGACCACGCCCTGGCCCATGGTGCCGCCGATCAGGGCGATCAGCACGATCTTGGCGTTGCTCCAGTTGCCGAACGATTCGGTGAGCGGCGACTTCGAGCTCTTGCCCTCTTCCTTCATCTTCTTGAAGACCGGGGATTCGTTCAGCCGCAACCGGATCCAGACCGATACGCCGAGCAGAACCACCGAGACCAGGAACGGAATGCGCCAGCCCCAGGCCGCGAATTCCGGCTCGCCGAGGATCGTTCGGGTAAACAGGATCACCAGCAGCGACAGGAACAGGCCCAGCGTTGCCGTGGTCTGGATGAACGACGTGTAGTAGCCGCGCTTGCCGGGTGGCGAGTGTTCCGCGACGTAGGTTGCGGCACCGCCATATTCGCCGCCGAGTGCGAGGCCCTGCAGCAGGCGCAGCGAGATCAGGATGATCGGCGCGGCAATGCCGATGGTCGCGGCATTGGGCAGCAGGCCGACGATGAAGGTCGAAATGCCCATCAACAGGATGGTGACGAGGAAGGTGTATTTGCGGCCGACGATGTCGCCGACGCGACCGAACACGATGGCGCCGAACGGACGGACGATGAAGCCCGCGGCAAAGGCCAGCAGCGCGAAGATGTCGCGCGTCGCCTGGTTGAACATCGGCTGGTTGGTGGCCGGATCGATCACGCCGAAGAACTGCGCGCCGATGATGCCGGCGAGCGAGCCGAACAGGTAGAAATCATACCATTCGAACACAGTGCCGAGCGAAGATGCGAAGATGACGAAGCGTTCGTCCTTCGTCATTCCGGCCGCCTTGGGCGATGTAGCTGCAATTGTAGACATGTTTGAATCGCTCCCCGAATTCGTTGCGGATGTCTCACTCGCTGCGCCGAACTGATGCCGGCTAGATGCAGGGAGCCCAATTCCAAGTTACATTGCAGCGAAAGTGGACCCAATACGACTTTAGACCCTGTGCAAGGGGAGTGCGCGGACTCGTCGCAGATGGACGGGTCTCATGCCTCGGATTGTTGCGCTGCAGCATGGGCGACAGCCGCCAAGTTGCGGCGTGGCAGCAATGCGCGCTTGCCAGATGCGAGACGGCAGACGACACTTGCCGGCAGAACGCATTATGGTGGAAATGGCAGTCGCTGCCACCGGATTGCCGAACCTTTTGCATGGATCTTGATGTCGGTCACAGCCACCACACGCCTCATCATTGCGGACGATCACCCGCTGTTTCGCGGTGCGCTGCGACAAGCCGTCGCGGGCGTTCTGCCGGAGGCCCGGATCGACGAAACCGGTACGTTCGAGGATCTGACCAAGCTGCTGGAACAGGATTCAGAGGTCGATCTGATTCTGCTCGACCTGTCGATGCCCGGCATTTCCGGGTTCTCGGGGCTGATCTATCTGCGGGCGCAATATCCGGCCGCCCCCGTGGTGATCGTGTCGGCCAGCGACGATGTCGGCACCATCCGGCAGTCGCTGGATTTCGGCGCTTCCGGCTTCATTCCGAAGCGGTTCGGCGTCGATACGCTGCGCGACGCCATCCTCAAGGTGATGGAGGGCGATGTCTGGGTTCCGCCGGATATCGATATGGCGGCGGCGGCCGATCCGGAAATGACCAAGCTTCGCGACCGCCTGGTGACGCTGACGCCGCAGCAGGTACGGGTGCTGATGATGCTGTCGGAGGGGCTGCTCAACAAGCAGATCGCCTATGAGCTCAGCGTGTCGGAAGCGACCATCAAGGCGCATGTGTCTGCCATCCTGCAGAAGCTCGGCGTCGAAAGCCGTACCCAGGCGGTGATCGCCGCCGCCAGGATCGCCGGCGGCCAATGGCGCCAGAGCGAACCGACGTCGTAACTCCGCTTGTCACTCCGCCGCCGTCATCTGCCGGGTGCGCCATTGCCCGAGCAGGGCGCGCAGCGAGGCCGGCTTGACCGGCTTGTTGAGCACCGCGATTTCCGACTGCCGGGCGGCTTCGCGGACGTGCGGGCTGCGGTCGGCGGTGATCAGGATCGCCGGAATGGCGGACCCGAAGCGGCTGCGGATTTCGCGGATCGCGGCGATGCCATTGCCGCGGTCGAGATGATAGTCGACCAGGAGGCCGGTCAACTGCCGGCCCGATGCTTCGATCTCCGCAATCGCCGCCATCGCAGCTTCCGGGTCGGCGACGGCGATCACGGTGGCATCCCAAGCCCTGAGCAGCGTCCGCATGCCATCGAGAATTGCAGGATCGTTCTCGATGCAGACGATCAGCGTGCCGGACATCGGTGATTTCGACAGCGGCGTCGCGCTGGTGACGGCGGTGGTGTGGTCGATCGCCGTGGCGATCGGCGCCGTCACCGAGAAGAACGAGCCGCCGCCGCGGTTGGCGTCCAGCGCGATGCCGTGATTGAGCACCGAGGCCAGACGTTGCACGATCGACAGGCCGAGGCCCAGCCCGCGTGCGATCCGCGCGCCCTGCTCGAGCCGGTGGAACTCTTTGAATATCTCGCCGCGCTTGAGGATCGGAATGCCGACGCCGGTGTCATAAATGCCGATCTGCAGCGATTGGCCGCGCCGCCGGCAGCCGACCAGCACCCTTCCATGCGGCGTGTATTTGATGGCGTTGGAGATCAGGTTCTGCAACAGCCGGCGCAGCATCAAGCGGTCGGATTTCACCGGCAGCGAGCACGGCACGAATTGCAGCGCGACGCCGCGGGCGCGCGCGATCGGCGCATATTCGATCTCCAGCGAGCGCATCAGGTCGCCGATCCGGAAGCTGGAGATCGACGGGTTCATCGCGCCCGCATCGAGCCGCGAGATGTCGAGGAGCGCGCCCAGGATTTCCTCGATCGCCTCCAGCGAGTCGTCGATGTTCTCGACCAGGCGCGCGTCCTCTCCGCCGCTCTGCCGCTCGACCAGGCTGGTGACATAGAGTCTGGCCGCGTTCAGCGGCTGCAGGATGTCGTGGCTGGCCGCGGCAAGGAATCGGGTTTTGGAGATGTTGGCGTCTTCGGCCGTGCTCTTGGCCAGCGCCAGCTCGGTATTCAGCCGTGTCAGTTCCTCGGTGCGGTCGCGGACGCGCTTTTCCAGCGTCGCATTGGCGCGCTCCAGCGCCTCGGCGGCCTCGAAGCTCGGCGTCACGTCGGAGAAGGTCAGCACCAGCCCGCCGTCCGGCATCCGGTTGGTGCGGACCTCGATGACGATCTGGCGGTCCGGCAGCCGCTCCAGATAGGGCTCGCCCTCGGTCGTATAGGCCAACAACCGCGCCTGCGTCAGCGCCTCGCTGTGGTTGCCCGCCGAGGCGCCCTGCAGGCCGATGAACTCGATGATTTCGCGCAGCGGGATCCCGATCTGCACGATCGGCGGCGGCAGCCCGAGGATGTCGCCAAAATGCCGGTTGGAGACGATCAGCTGCAGGTCGGGATTGAACACCGCGATGCCCTGGCGGACATGGTTCAGCGCGGTCTGCAGGATCTCGCGGTTGAAATGCAAGGCGGCATGCGAATCGTCGAGCAGTTTCAGCGCGGCTTTCGCGGACACGGTGCGCTTGCGCAGCAAGAGCGACATCACCATGCGCGAGGAGGCCGCGCCGATCGACGAGGCGATCAGATGCTCGGCGTGCTGCAGCAGTTCGAAATCGGCTGGCGCCGCCGGGTCGAGATCGACGCGGCGGCGGGTGGCGAAGGCCTCGAAGGATTCGCGGGCGCGCTCCGGCCCGAGATATTGCGTCACCGTGCCCTGGATGTCCTGCACCGTGACGGTGCTGCGCCAGCGCCGGAACGTCGGCGTGATCGGCGCCAGCGTCGGCGGCACGAACAACTCGCTCTGCAGCCGCTCGATCGACGACGGCGCCCGCATCAGCGACAGCACGATATAAGTGAGGATGTTGAGCGACAGGCTCCACAGCGTGCCATGCATCAACGGCGGCAGGTCGGCGCCAAACAGGCCCTGCGGTCGCAGCGCCTCGATGCCGAGCGGGCCATGCTGCAAAAGCATGAGACCGGCCGTACTGCCTTCAAGGAAGCTCGGAATGAAGAGCGTATAGGCCCAGACGATGAAGCCGATCACCATGCCGCCGATCGCGCCCCGCGCGGTGGCGCGGCGCCAGATCAGCCCGCCGAAGAAGGCCGGCGCGAACTGGGCGATCGCGGCAAAGGACAACAGGCCGATGGCCGCGAGCTGGGTGTTGCCGAGCGCCCGGAAATAGAAATAGGCCATCGCCATGATGGCAAATATCGAGAACCGCCGCACCTTGAGCAACAGGTTGCCATAGTCGGTCGGCACGCCGGCCGGGCGCGGGCCGCGCCGCAGCACCATGGGTAGCACGATGTCGTTCGACACCATGATCGCCAGCGCGACGCATTCGACGATCACCATGGCGGTGGCCGCCGATAGCCCGCCGATGAAGACGAGGACGCTGAGAAGACTGGCGCCGGCTTCGATCGGCAGCGCCAGCACATACATGTCGCTATCGACGGCGCCGAACGGGAAGGTGACAAGGCCGGCCAGCGCGATCGGTATCACGAACAGGTTGATCGCGATCAGATAGGTCGGAAACAGCCAGCGCGCCCGGCCGACCTCGTCGTCGCTGGAATTCTCCACCACGCTGACATGAAACTGCCGCGGTAGCAGCATGATGGCGCAGAACGACAGCAGTACCATGGTGAGGAAATTGCCGATCGAGGGCGTGTAGCTGATGGCGCGCAACGCCTCCGGCGTCTTTATCGCGCGCTCGATCAGTTCGGACGGCCCGAACATCCAGAACGTCACGAACAGGCCGGCGGCGATGAACGCCACCAGCTTGACGATCGATTCGGTGGCGACCGCCAGCATCAACCCGTGCTGGTGTTCGGTGGCGTTGGTCTGCCTGGTGCCGAACAGCACGGCGAAGGCGGCCATCGCAAGGGTGACGACCAGCGCCATGTCGCCGACCACCGGCACGCCGGCGATCGTCTTGTCGTCGCCTAGGATGGTTTCCAGCGACGATGCCACCGCCTTCAATTGCAGCGCGATGTAGGGCACCGAGCCGATGATCGCGATCACGGCGACGGTGGCCGCCACCGCCTGGCTCTTGCCGTAGCGTGCGGCGATGAAATCGGCGATCGAGGTGATGTTCTGCGATTTCGCCAGATGGATCACCCGGCGCAGGATCGGCGTGCAGAACGCAATCATCAGGATCGGGCCGAGATAGATCGCGAGGAATTCCACGCCGGTGCGACTGGCGAAGCCGACCGACCCGAAGAAGGTCCAGGAGGTGCAATAGATCGCCAGCGACAGCGGATAGATCAGCGCGCCCATCCGCGCACGCCGGAACAGCGCAATGCGGTCGCCATAGCTGGCGACGCAGAACAGAAAACCGATGTAGCCAAGGGCGACGAGAATCACGCCCCAGTCATGCAGCATCGCGCGCGCTCCCCGTGGAGCGTTGGCGCTCCGCGAGGGAAACTAGCGCGTCGGCAAGGCGCAAGCGATAGGGATTAGCGGGAGTGGCCAAGCGCGGCGGCCTCCTTCACCTCTCCCCATCGGGGAGAGGTCGGAGCCTTGCGACAGCAAGACTCCGGGTGAGGGGCACAGAACTATCGAGGGCGCCGCGTCTCCTCACCCGCCCGGCTTCGCCGGTCGACCACTCCCCGGCGGGGAGAGGTGTTCGAGCGTCGATGTGGGCAACAAAGTTTCAAGCGAGCTTGCTCTGCCGCCAGCCCCCCGACCGCGAGCTTCAGCTCGCGTTGCTCCCGGACCGCCACCATCCCCGGCGAGCCATCGATCACCGCATCATCGTCAGAGCCAGCGCGGCGCGAAGAATACCGCCAGGGCGACGGCGAGCCAGACGCCGAGGCCGGCCAGCAGCGCGATCCGGTAGTCGAAACGCTCGATGCCGAAATAGCATACCGCCAGGAACGCCAGATAGGCCGGGATGGTCTTGGCGCCGGCGAGGCAAGCCTCGCGGAAGCCGGCATTGTCATGCTTGGCGCCCACCACTAGCAGCGCGATCAGCCCGAAGGTCGGAAACAGCGGCAGGATGCCGGGCAGCGTATTGCCGCGCTTCGACAGCCAGACGATCGCGGCGGTCATCAGGCCCCCGACGATACCTTTCCAGACGATATCCATCGGCGGATTGTCCTGACGGCAGAGCCTATTCGGCCGCCAGCGCCCTGGCATTGAGCTTCAGCCCGAGCTGCTCCCAGACCACCACCATCGCCTCGGCAAGCCGGTCGATCAGCGCGTCGTCATGATATGGCGACGGCGTGATGCGCAGCCGTTCGGCGCCCTTGGCGACGGTGGGATAGTTGATCGGCTGGATGTAGATGCCGTGGTCTGCCAGCAAGAGGTCGCAGGCCTTCTTGCAGTGCTCGGGATCGCCGACGAAGACCGGCACGATGTGGGTGTCGCTCGGCATCACCGGCAGGCCGGCGGCGGTCAGGATCGCCTTGACGCGCGCGGCGCGGTCCTGGTGGCGCTCGCGCTCCCAGCTCGAGGTCTTGAGATGGCGTATCGCGGCGGTCGCGGCCGAACAGATCGCCGGCGGCAGCGCGGTGGTGAAAATGAAGCCCGGCGCGTAGGAGCGCACGGCGTCGATGATGTCACGGTTCGCCGCGATATAGCCGCCGAGGCAGCCATAGGCCTTGGCGAGCGTGCCTTCGAGCACGTCGATGCGATGCATCACGCCCTCGCGCTCGGCGATGCCGCCGCCGCGCGGGCCATACATGCCGACGGCATGAACTTCATCGACATAGGTCATGGCACCATAGCGCTCGGCGAGGTCGCAGATCGCGGCCAAGGGGCCTACATCGCCGTCCATCGAATACAGGCTCTCGCAGGCGATCAGCTTCGGCCGGTCGGGTCCGGCGGCGATCAGCAGTTCTTCCAGATGGGCGACGTCGTTGTGGCGCCACACCACGCGCTCGCAGCCGGACTGTTTGATACCCTCGATCATCGAATTGTGGTTGAGCGCATCCGACAGGATCAGGCAGTTCGGCATCAATTTGGCGATCGTCGAAATGCCGGCCTGGTTCGAGACATAGCCCGAGGTGAACAGCAACGCCGCGTCCTTGCCGTGCAAGTCGGCGAGTTCGGCCTCCAGCTGCACCAGCGGGTGATGATTGCCGGCAATGTTGCGGGTGCCGCCGGCGCCGGTGCCGACCCGCGTCGCGGTCTCGACCATCGCGCCGACCACCTTGGGATGCTGGCCCATGCCGAGATAATCGTTGGAGCACCACATCACGACGTTTTTGGCGCCGGTCGGCGTGTGCCAAACCGCATGCGGAAAGCGCCCGGCAATGCGCTCGAGATCGGCGAAAACGCGGTAGCGCCGCTCGTCATGCAGTACGGCGAGAGCGTCGGTGAAGAACTTGCTGTAATCCATAGCAAAATACCCGAAATGGAAGCCGGAAGGTTACATCCCCACAGCCGTTTTAGAAGGCTTCCAGCCCGAATGCGAGCCGAAACGGCCGTTTTCACGTCCGATTGAAGCTGCAAGGGTTGCGCGCGGAGCAGGGCTTATCCTTGCTCTGGATCAATCACGCGATGGTTTATTTACCGATCCGGGCCATTACGGCCTCAGCGGCTGCTGAACCGCAGCACCTGGTCGACTCCAAGTTCCGATGTCAGCCGCTTCTGCGCCAGCATGTAATTGACATGGGCGATCAGTTCGCCGGCGGCAAAGCCGGTCTGATGCGCGTCGAGCTTGTGTTTGGAAAACACCACCGGCACCAGTTCGGCCGAGGTTCTGGCGCTAGCCGCACACGCCGCGACGATCATCTGGCAGCGCTCCTCGTGGTGGTCGGCAAGCTGCCGGGTGCGGATCTTGAGCCCGTAGAACGGCACGCCGTGACCGGGCAGCACCAGCACGTCGTCCGGCAGCACTTCGCCGAGGCGGTTGAGGGAGTGCAGATAGGAGCCGAGCGCGTTTTCGTCGGGCTCGTGCGCCCAGACGCTGACATTCGGGGAAATCTTGCTGAGCACCTGATCGGCCGACAGAAACAGGCCGTCCTCGGCGCAATACAGCATCACCTGATCCGGCGAATGGCCGGCGCCGGTGATCACGCGGAAGCGGCGCTGGCCGATCGTGATGTCATCGCCGTCCGACAGCCGGACATAGGCGGCCGGCAGCGGCACGGTCTTCTTCAGATAATCCTGGCCGCGGCCAAGCAACTGCTCGGTGATCGCCTCGTCCATGCCGTGGCGGCGGAAGAAGTTGCGCGAGTTCACCACCCGCTCGTCGGTGCGGCGGTTCTGGTGATAGACGCCCTGCAGATATTCGACCTGCGACATGTAGAACGGGCAATGGAATCGCTGCACCATCCAGCCGGCCTGGCCGACATGGTCGGGATGTGCGTGGGTGACGATCACCCGGCTGATGGTCTTGCCGCGCAAGACGCCCTCGAACAGCGTCGTCCATGCCGCAATCGTCGCCTCGTTGCCGATTCCGGTATCGACCATCGCATAGCCGTCACCGTCGGCGATCAAATAGATGTTCACATGGTTGAGGCGGAACGGCAGGTCGAGCCGTACCCACAAAATGCCGGGCGCGACCTCGACGACTTGGTCGGCGCCGGGATGACTCTCCCACGGGTAACGCAGGCCGTCGGCGGATGCTTTAGTGGTGTGGGTTTTCGAATGCATGGCGATTGCAATCTGTCTCAGGCTGGATTGGCTGTCGCGGACGTTTTCACATGGTCGAGCGCGGAGGTGATGCCGAGGCGGCCCAGCAGCGCCGAATCGCGGTCGATCTGCGGATTCTTCGTCGTCAGCAGCACGTCGCCGATGAAGATCGAGTTGGCGCCGGCGAGGAAGCACAAAGCCTGCAATTCATCGGTCATGTATTGCCGGCCGGCGGACAGCCGCACCACGGATCGCGGCATCATGATTCGGGCGGTGGCGATCATCCGCACCAGCGCGATCGGGTCGGGACGCTCGGCCATGTCGTTGACCGGCACGCCACGGACCTCCTGCCACATGTTGATCGGCACGCTTTCCGGGTGATGCGGCAGGTTGGCCAGCAGCACCAGCATGCCCAGCCGGTCCTCGACCTGCTCGCCCATCCCGACGATACCGCCGCAGCAGACCTTCAAGCCGGCGTGGCGCGCATGCGCCAGCGTCTCGATGCGGTCTTCCATGGTCCGGGTCGAGATGATCTTGCCGTAGAATTCGCGCGAGGTATCGACGTTGTGGTTGTAGAAATCGAGGCCGGAATCCTGCAGGCGCTGCGCCTGGTCCGGCGTCAGCATGCCCAGAGTGGCGCAGGTCTCGAGGCCGAGACCCTTGACGGCGCTGACCATCTCGCAGACCCGGTCGAGATCCCGGTCCTTCGGGTTGCGCCACGCCGCCGCCATGCAGAAGCGGCTGGCGCCGGCCTCCTTGGCGCGCTGCGCGGTGGCGACCACCGATTCGCAATCCATCAGCTTCGTGGCCGTGACGTCGGTGTCGTATTTCGCGCTCTGCGAGCAGTAGCCGCAATCCTCGGCGCAGCCGCCGGTCTTGATGCTGAGCAGGCTCGCGGTCTCGACGTGATTCGGATCGAAATGGGCGCGGTGAACGCTCTGCGCCTGAAACATCAGGTCGGCGAAAGGCAGGTCGTACAATTCCTGCGCCTGGTCGCGCTGCCAGTCATGGCGCGGCAGATTTGCCGAATCGGCATGCCCGAGCGGGGCGGCAAATATCTGGTTCATAGTGCGATCCCTCGGACGCTCGTTGACGCCGCACGTTGATTTTCGACCCCAGCAGTCCACGATTTCGGCGGGAGTGGCAAGGCCGCCTTGCGCGCGCCGCCCTGCGCGTTGCGCGGTTGAAGGCCGACAAACAGAAAGGCCGGCGCAAAGCGCCGGCCTTTCCGAGATCAATGAAGCTTCGCGAGAAGCTTCGATCAGATCAATACTTGGCGGGAACCATGCCGCTGCCGAAGTTACCGAGGTTGAAGTGGTAGTTCAGGCCAGCCTTGACGGTGTGCTGTTCGCTGGTCGCCGAGCCATAGGCGGCGAGCGGAGCGGAGGCAAAGGTGGTCTTGCCGAAGTTGTAGTACTGATATTCGATGTTGCCCGACCAATTCTGGGTGAACATGTATTCCAGACCACCACCGACGGTGTAGCCATCGGTGTTGCCGTTGACGCCGACGGCGGGCAGACCGGTAACCGAACGGCTGCGGTCAGTGAAGGCGTAACCGCCCTTGGCGTACAGCATGGCCGGACCCCAGGTGTAGCCGAGACGGCCGGTCACCGAGCCGAGGCCATTGAGGCTGGTGTTGTAGGTGTAGGCCGGAGCCAGCGGGAACGTCACGGTAGCGCCGCTGTTGCTGGTCCAGTCGTACTGGGCTTCGACACCGATCACCCAGTTCGGAGCGAACTGATAGTTGTAGCCGCCCTGGACGCCGCCCATGAACTTGCCATTGCTGCTGCTGTTGTTGACAGCGCCGGTGAAGCCATTGCCGCCGCCGAATGCGCCGCCGATGTTGCCGCCGACGTAGAAGCCGGTCCAGTTGTAGATCGGGGCTGCGACGTAGGCCGGTGCCTTGGTGTAGCTGCGGGGAGCCATGTCAGCAGCGATTGCCGGAACGGCAGCGCCGAGAGCGATGAGGGCCACAGTACCGAGCAGGAAGTTCTTCATTGGGGTAGTCTCCAGAAAACTGTTTTGAATGAGCCGTGGTGGCTCTGTCCATGGCCGTGATTTAGACGGCTTCTGACTAAAATACTGTCACCCATTCGCCACAGGCCAAGACATCCGAACTATCTGCAAAGCCGCGATTTTTCGTGCTTAATACAGGCTTAATGAAACCTTAATACCGCCTTAATTTTCAGTGGTTTCGCGGACCGTGGTACCTTTTTTGTGCGCAAAAGGAAGCGACTTTATCTTCGCTAAATCTCAGGTGGTGTGAAAAAATCTTGCGATGGCGGTTTGGTGCGCGCTCCCGCAAGGTTCCGCATGATACATTCTCGGTTGGCAAGGGCCTGGAAGTCGCACCACTAGTTGAATCGGTGGATGGCATTCTGGCCGGATGGTTTGATGGTCCAGATGCCGGCTGCAAATAGCCGCCGCGTCTTGCATCGCGACGCCGGAAACAAAACATCGATGGATCGTTGTCGACAGCGGGCGCCCCCTCGGCGCTCTCCGCAGATGGAATCGCGTCGTATGCAGGTCGAGCGGGTTTTAAGGGAATATGGCCAGTTTCTTCGGCCGATGAGCGAAGCGCCACGGAGTGGACAGCGTATTCTGGGCCATGTCGGTCAGGGCCATCTGGTGTCGTGCTATTGGGAGACCTCTCCGGCACGGTTGATCGGACCCAATTGGGTCGAGGAGAAAGACAGTCAATCCGGCTATCTCGACCGTTATTTCGACGGCTGGATCGATCCGCGCCAGTTCCGGCTGCTCGATGCCACCGCGATCAATCGCCTGCTGGTGGCCTATATCGACGACGCCCGCGCGGCGGACAATCTCGAGGCCATCAAGGTGCTGGAGCAAGGGTAGCGGCTTTAGATTGCGATGCTTGCAACGACGCTCTGGCACCTCTCCCCGTTGGGGAGAGGTGCGGATAGGCCGTTGCCGGGTTGCTTTCCTTGTCGCCAATTGAGCGCGCCTCAATCCCGCATCTTGACCACGGCCTCGCCCTGCTCGATGCGGCCGATGATGCGGGCGTAGGGATAGCCGTCCTCCACGATCATTCGCAGGATCGCCTCTGCCTTGTCCGCGGCACAGGCGATCAGCAATCCGCCGGAGGTCTGTGGGTCCGTATAAAGATGGCGCCGCCACTCCGGGAAACCGGCAGCGAGCTCGATGCCATCGCCATAGCTGGCCCAGTTCCTGATCGAGGCGCCCGTCACGAATGCCTGCTGCGCCAGTTCGGCCGCCTCGGGCAGCAACGGGACGCGCGCGGCCTCCAGCACCACGGTCGCGCCCGAGCCGCGCGCCATCTCCATCGCGTGACCGAACAGGCCGAAGCCGGTGACGTCGGTCATCGCATGCACCGCTTCATGCTTTGCCAGCCGCGTGCCGACCTTGTTGAGCAGCGTCATCGAGCGGATCATGTCGGCATAGCCGCTGTCCGACAACGCGTTCTTCTTGAAAGCTGCGGCGTAGATGCCGACCCCGAGCGGTTTGGTGAGAATGAGAGCGTCGCCGGGCCGCGCGTCCTTGTTACGGCGAATGTCGGACGGCCTGCAGGTGCCGATCACCGCGAGGCCGTAGATCGGCTCCGGCGAATCGATCGAGTGACCGCCGGCCACGGGAATCCCCGCCGCCGTGCAAACGGCCTGACCGCCTTGCAGGATCAATGCGGCCATCTCGGCCGGCATCTTGTCGATCGGAATGCCGAGAATCGCCAGCGCCATGATCGGCGTGCCGCCCATCGCATAGATGTCGGAGATGGCATTGGTGGCGGCGATCCGTCCGAATTCGAAGGGATCATCGACCATCGGCATGAAGAAGTCGGTGGTGGCGATCACGCAGGTGTTGTCGTCGAGCTGCCAGACCGCGGCGTCGTCGCCGGTCTCGGTGCCGACCAGCAGTCGCTCGAACGGTTGCACCCCGGGCTTGCCTAGCAATTGCTGCAGCACAGACGGCGCCAGCTTGCAGCCGCAGCCACCACCATGCGCAAGACTCGTGAGGCGAAGGTTCTGGATGTTCATAAGATCGGCTCCGCGGCAACGCGCGGGCCGCTGTGGGTTACTCGGGGGTCTTGTTGGCCGGGAATTGCGCCGACGGGCCCTTGAGGTCCGCGCCGGTGGCCATCGCCGGCTGATCCTTGGCGGCTTCGGTATCCCTGGCGCTCGCGCCGGGGCCGCTGACGGTCGCAGAATCCTGGGTCTGGCCGCGGGTGGCGCCGGTCCAGCCGGTGGCGCCCATTTCCGCGGGCGAGGTGCCGCTGCTGTTGTTCGGCTGCTTCGCCGTGGTCGGTTGCTCCACCGTGGTGGCGGGCGGGGTGTTGTTCTGGGCCAGCGTTCCGGTTGCAACAACCATCAACATGGCAGCAGCAATTGGCATGAGAGCAAGGTTTTTCATCACCGCCTCCTGTTGGCAAGGGAACGAAAAACGGCCCGGACGGCGAAAAGGTTCCGAAGCGATTTGGACTCACAGCCTCCCGCGATAAAGCAGATCGCGTCATGCGCTCAGTTCCTTCGCGGTGATGGTGTAGTTGAACGTGTCCGGATCGAGGCAATCGAGCCGCAGGCTGGCGGTGGTTGAAGGATGGCTTGTGGCCATCGAAGTGCGCCAGTTCGTTGGCCATGGAGGTCGGCTGTGTCGCCGACACGAGGCATGTCGCCAGGGCCATGGCGCCCAGCGATCGCTTCGCATCTCCAAACTGTCCGCCCCGAACCTCGGGAGCCCTTCGCCGGATCACCCGGGGATATGAAGATCGCGATGGGACGACGTCAATTCAAATCGTCGCGGCTGCGATCAGCTAACCGTCATCGATTGTGCTGCGTCGCAGCGCAGATGCGGACTTGTAGTACCACAACGAAAGTTTTTGTTGCGTCGCGTCAAACAATTCACGCAGCCACCAAGACTGCGGAGTTGACTTGCATGATGACGCAATCCTATTTTGGAGAAGTTAGACGGATTCTACGTTGCAGTGGAATCGACTCCTGAAACCGCATGTCTTGAACCGCATGCGGTCTGGAGTCTGGCCTCGGAGGGGACACCGATGAACATGGAACTGTCGCGGCGCCATTTCCTGAAAGGGGCCGGTGCCGGACTAGCGGTCACCACCCTGGGGGCGTTCGGCTTCGGTGATATCGAAGCCGCCTATGCGGCGTCGATCCGCCCCTACAAGCTGGCCAGCCTGACCGAGACCCGCAATACCTGCACCTATTGTTCGGTCGCCTGCGGCATCATCATCTATGCCAAGGGGGATGTGAAAAAGGGTGAGCACGCCGACATCATCCACATCGAGGGCGATACCGATCACCCGACCAATCGCGGCACGCTGTGCCCGAAGGGCGCGGCGCTGCTCGACATCGTGCACGCCAAGACCCGCACGCTTTATCCGCAGGTCCGCAAGCCCGGCTCCGACAAGTTCGAACGGGTATCGTGGGATTACGCGCTGGATCGCATCGCGCGCTTCATGAAGGACGACCGCGACAAGAACATCGTCGCGCGCAACAATGATGGCGTCACCGTCAACCGCTGGACCACCACCGGCATGCTCGCGGCTTCCGCGACAACCAATGAGACCGCGTGGACGACCTACAAGGTCGCCCGCAGCGCCGGGATGGTCGTCTTTGACAATCAAGCGCGTGTCTGACACGGCCCTACGGTAGCCAGTCTGGCTCCAACATTCGGCCGCGGCGCAATGACCAATTCGTGGACCGATATCCGGAATACGGACCTCGTCGTGATCATGGGCGGCAATGCCGCCGAAGCACATCCGTGCGGCTTCAAATGGGTCACCGAGGCCAAGCAGAGCCGCGGCGCCAAGCTGATCGTCGTCGATCCGCGCTTCACGCGTTCGGCATCGGTCGCGGATTATTATGCGCCGATCCGCCAGGGCAGCGACATCGCCTTCCTGCTCGGCGTCATCAATTACTGCATGCTGAACGACAAGGTGCAGTGGGAATACACCAAGGCCTTCACCAACGCGTCCTATCTGATCAAGGACGGCTTCGACTATCAGGACGGCCTGTTCACGGGCTATGACGAGACCAAGCGTGATTATGACCGCTCGAGCTGGGATTACCAGATCGGGCCGGACGGCTACGTCATGACCGACCCGACGCTGCAGCATCCGCGCTGCGTCTGGAACCTGCTGAAGAAGCACGTTTCGATCTATACGCCGGAACTGGTGAGCCGGATCTGCGGCACGCCGATCGATAAATATGTCAAGATCTGCGAGATGATCGGCGAGTGTTCGTCGCCGACCAAAACCATGACGTCGATGTATGCGCTCGGCTGGACCCAGCATTCCAAGGGCTCGCAGAACATCCGCGGCATGGCGATGCTGCAGCTCATTCTGGGCAATATCGGCGTGCGCGGCGGCGGCATGAATGCCTTGCGCGGCCACTCCAACATCCAGGGGCTGACCGACATCGGGCTGATGTCCAACATGCTGCCGGGCTATCTGACGCTGCCGATCGAGCGCGAGCCGACCTTCGACAGCTACATGTCGACGCGCGGCTTCAAGCCGTTGCTGCCGAACCAGATGAGCTACTGGCAGAACTACAAGAAGTTCTTCGTCAGCTTCCAGAAGGCGATGTGGGGCGAGGCGGCGACGCCGGCCAACAACTTCGCCTATGACTGGCTGCCGAAGATGGACGTGCCGACCTACGACATCCTGCGCGCCTTCGAACTGATGAACGAAGGCAAGATGAACGGCTACATCTGCCAGGGCTTCAACCCGCTGATGGCGTTCCCGAACCGAAAGAAGATCACGGATTCGCTGTCGAAGCTCAAGATGCTCGTGATCATGGATCCGCTGCAGACCGAGACCTCGCGGTTCTGGCAGAACCACGGCGAGCACAACGACGTCGATACGGCGAAGATCCAGACCGAGGTGATCGAGCTGCCGACCACCTGTTTCGCCGAGGACGAGGGCTCGCTGACCAATTCCGGCCGCTGGCTGCAATGGCACTGGCCGGCCGGCTCGCCGCCCGGCGAAGCGAAGACCGACAACTGGATCATGGCGCAGATCTTCCTGCGCATGCGCGAATTGTATCGCAAGGAGGGCGGCGCGGTTCCGGAGCCGATCCTCAATCTCGACTGGCGCTACAAGGATCCGGGCGAGCCGACCGCGGACGAACTGGCGCGCGAGCTCAACGGCTCGGTGCTCGAGGACGTCATGGATCCCGTTGACCCGACCAAGGTGGTGCTGGCCAAGGGCAAGCAGGTGGTGTCCTTCGCGGCGTTGCGCGATGACGGCAAGACGGCGTGTGCATGCTGGATCTATTCCGGCTGCTACAACGAGGCCGGCAACAACATGGCGCGTCGCGACACCAGCGATCCCGACAACACCGGCGCCTATCTGAAATGGGCGTGGTCGTGGCCGGTCAACCGCCGCATCCTGTACAACCGCGCCTCCGCCGATCTCAACGGCAAGCCGTGGGATCCCAGCCGCAAGCTGCTGGAATGGAACGGCACGGCCTGGACCGGCTATGACGTGCCGGATATCGCGCCGAACGCGAAGCCGCAGGACGTCGGCCCCTTCATCATGAACCCGGAAGGCTCGGCACGGCTGTTCACGCGCGGCATGATGCGCGACGGGCCGTTCCCGGCGCATTACGAGCCGTTCGAATCCCCGGTCGTCAATGTCGTCGCGCCGAAGATTCGCGGCAATCCGGCCGCCCGCGTGTTCAAGAACGACATGGAGCAGTTCGGCACCGTCGCCGAATTCCCCTATGCGGCGACGTCGTACCGGCTGACCGAGCATTTCCATTATTGGACCAAGCACGCCGCGATCAACGCCTCGCTGCAGCCGGAGTTCTTCGTCGAGATCAGCGAGGAATTGGCCAAGGAGAAAAGCGTCACGCATGGCGGCTGGGTGCGCGTCTGGTCGAAGCGCGGCTCGATCAAGGCCAAGGCGGTGGTCACCAGGCGCATCCGTCCGCTGATCTGCGACGGCAAGGCGGTGCATGTCGTCGGCATCCCGATCCATTGGGGTTTCATGGGCGAAACCAAGAAGGGCTGGGGCCCGAACTCGCTGACCCCGTTCGTCGGCGACGCCAATATCGAGACGCCGGAGTTCAAGGCGTTCCTGGTCAATCTCGAAGCCATCGCTGGCCCCGTCGCTTAAGGAGGAGGATGCCGTGTTTCCACCGATCCCGAATCCTCCCCTGCAGGCGCAGCCGAAATTCGGCGAGCAGGACCTGGTGCGCCGCTCGGCCTCGAGCGTGGCCGCGCCCGCGCGTCAGCTCGAGCCGATCGCCAAGCTGATCGACGTCTCGAAATGTATCGGCTGCAAGGCGTGCCAGTCGGCCTGCCTGGAATGGAACGATCTGCGCGAGGAGGTCGGCGTCAATCAGGGCGTGTTCGACAATCCGCTCGACCTGACGGCGCAGAGCCTCACGGTGATGCGCTTCACCGAATGGATCAATCCGGAGTCCGACAATCTTGAATGGCTGATCCGCAAGGATGGCTGCATGCATTGCGAAGATCCGGGCTGCCTGAAGGCCTGCCCGGCGCCCGGCGCCATCGTGCAATACTCCAACGGCATCGTCGATTTCGATCACGACAAGTGCATCGGCTGCGGCTATTGCATCAAGGGCTGTCCGTTCAACATCCCGCGCATCTCCAAGGTCGATAACAAGGCCTACAAATGCACGTTGTGCTCGGACCGGGTCGCCGTCGGCCAGGGCCCGGCCTGCGCCAAGGCGTGCCCGACCCAAGCGATCGTGTTCGGCACCAAGGACGACATGAAGAAGTGGGCGGACGTCCGCATCACCGACCTCAAGTCGCGCGGTTACAAGAATGCCGGCCTTTATGATCCGCCGGGCGTCGGCGGGACGCATGTGATGTATGTGCTGCACCACGCCGACAAGCCGCAGATCTACGCCAATCTGCCCAACAATCCGAAGATCAGCCCGATCGTCGAAGCGTGGAAGGGCGTCACCAAATATGTCGGCATGGCGACGATCGGCGCCTTCGCGGCGGTCAGCTTCATGCACCATCTGGTCTCGGGTGCCAATCGCGTCCAGCCCGAGGATGAACAGAACGCCAAGAAGCTGGCCGGGGGTGATCGATGACGGCCTATGACGTCAATAGCGGTGATCAGGTCCACGCCGGCGACCCGGTCATCGTGGACCGTTACACCAGGAGCGCGCGGATCAACCACTGGATCACCGCGACCTGCCTCGTACTGCTGGCGCTGTCCGGTTTCGCGCTGTTCACCCCCGGCCTGTATTTTCTGACCGCCCTGTTCGGCGGCGGGCAGTGGACCCGCGCCGTCCACCCGTGGCTCGGCGTCGTGCTGTTCTTCTCCTTTGCCGGGCTGTTCCTGCGGTTCTGGCGCGCCAATCTGTGGCGCAGCGAGGACGGCACCTGGCTGGCACGGATTCGCGACGTGCTCGCCGGTCACGAAGATCGCCTGCCCGAGATCGGCAAGTACAATGCCGGCCAGAAGGGCGTGTTCTGGGGAATGTCGCTGCTGATCCTGGTGCTGATCTCAAGCGGTTTCGTGATCTGGGATCAATATTTCGCGTCCTACACCACGGTCGATCAGAAGCGCGTCGCCGTGCTGCTCCATGCGCTCGGTGCGGTGGCGATGATCTGCGTCTGGATCGTGCACGTCTATGCCGCGATCTGGGTACGTGGCACCATCAGCGCCATGACCCGCGGCCAGGTCACCGGCGGCTGGGCCTGGCGCCATCACCGCAAATGGCTGCGCGAACTGGTGAGTGGCAAGACCGACCGCGCCGGTTGATCGTCCTTGTGATCATCCTTGCTTGTCGCCGCTGCTTCGATAATTGTCCGTGTAATGCTCTGCACGTGGCCCGGGGGGTTCGTGAGGTCTTTTGATGAGTAAAATCGATTCGCTGCAGCCCGATCCGACCGTGATCGGCGAGGTGGCCGAGCCGCCTTTCGTGCGGCTTCCCGATCCGGCGACGCTTTTCAAGATCCGCGCCGAACGGTTTCAGGCGCTGGCCGCGCAGCATCCACTGGCGCCCTATTTGCAATTCCTGTCCGGCCTGTCGTCGTGCCAGCATGCGCTGCAGGAAGCGCTGCCCGCCATCGAGCTGCCCTCTGACGCCGAACGTCAGCGCGCCCATACGCATGCGATGCCGCCGCTCGGCGCCGCTCGGCAGGACGGCGATCCCGCCTTTGCCGCCACGTTGCAGCGGTTGCTGGAGCTTGCCTCACACCTCGACATGCCGGCCGCGGCGCATGCGGCTCTGGCGGCGGTCTGCGCCGCAGACGCCGCTGCCATCGCGGAAATGGCGCGCGCCGTTCTCGCCCATGAAATCCCGGTCGAACAGGTCGCCAGCCACGTCTTCGTCGCCGCAGCACTACAGGTGCATTATGCGCGGCTGGCGGCGGGGCTGGACGCCAAACAATTGGTGCCGGTCGGGGACGGCGTCTGCCCGGCCTGCGGCGGCGCGCCGGTGGCATCATTGGTGGTCGGCTGGCCGGGCGCGCATGGCGCGCGGTTCTGCGTCTGCTCGGGATGCGCGACGCAGTGGAATTACGTGCGTATCAAATGCACGCTGTGCAGCTCGAACGAGGGCATCTCTTATAAAGAGGTGGAAGGTGGCGACGGCACGCTGTGGGGCGAGACCTGCGCCTCCTGCCACGGCTATGTGAAAATCCTGCATCAGCACAAGAACCCGGGCCTCGATCCGGTCGCCGATGACGTCGCCAGTCTCGCGCTCGATCTGCTGCTGCGCGAGACCGGCTATCGGCGGGGCAGCGTCAATCCGCTCCTGCTCGGCTATTGAGGGCGCGATGGCGAAGACCGCGAGCCTGCTGCGCAAACTGCCCTCGGTCGATGTCGTGCTGCGGACGGCGGCGGCCCCCGTCGCGATCGAACGTTTCGGTCGTCCGGCCGTGCTCGGCGCCATCCGGCGCATCCTGTCGGACAGCCGCAGCGGCGGCGCCGATCCCGGCCAGCCCGAGGAGGTGATCGCCGAGGCGATCGTTCAGCTCGGCGCGCGCGACAGGCCCAGCCTCCGCCCGGTGTTCAATCTCACCGGCACCGTGCTGCACACCAATCTCGGCCGCGCGCTGCTGGCCGAACCGGCAATTGCTGCCGCCACCGCGGCGATGCGCTCGGCCGTGGCGCTGGAATTCGATCTCGGCGACGGCCGCCGCGGCGAGCGCGACGATCATCTGCGCGAACTGTTGTGCGAACTGACCGGCGCCGAGGACGCCACCACCGTCAACAACAATGCAGCCGCAGTGCTGCTGGTGCTGAACACGCTGGCGCTGCGCCGCGAGGCGATCGTCTCGCGCGGCGAACTGATCGAGATCGGCGGCGCGTTCCGGCTGCCCGAGATCATGTCGCGCGCCGGCACGAAACTGGTCGAGGTCGGCACCACCAACCGCACCCATGCGAAGGACTACATAGGCGCGATCGGGCCGAAGACCGGCATGCTGTTCAAGGTGCACACCTCGAACTACCGGATCGAGGGCTTCACCAAGGAGGTCGCCGCCCGCGACCTCGCGCTCATTGCCGCCGAACACAAGATCCCGCTGCTGCACGATCTGGGCTCTGGCACGCTGGTCGATCTAATGCCGTTCGGCCTCGCGCACGAGCCGACCGTGGCCGAAGCGATCGCCGACGGCGCAGACCTCGTCACCTTCTCCGGTGACAAGCTGCTCGGCGGCCCGCAGGCCGGCTTCATCGTCGGCCGCCGCGATCTGATCGCCGCCATCAATCGCAATCCGATGAAGCGCGCGCTGCGCCTCGACAAGATGCGTATCGCTGCGTTGGAGGCGACGCTGCGGCTGTACCGCAATCCCGACCGGCTGGCGCAGGAGCTGCCGACATTTCGCCTGCTGTCGCAGCCCATCGAAGACATCGAGGCCCGCGCGCGTCGCATGGCGCCGGTGCTGCAGGCCGCACTCGGCGACGCCTTCGCCGTCCAGATGGTAGCTTGCGCCAGCCAGGTCGGCTCCGGCGCGCTGCCCATGGTGGCGCTGCCGAGCGCCGGGCTGGCGATCCGGCCCATCGCCGCGCGCGGCGCGGGCGGCCTGCTGAAGCGGCTGTCGTCCGCCTTGCGCAGGCTGGATCGGCCGGTCGTCGGCCGTGTCGAGGATCAGGCCCTGGTCCTCGACCTGCGCTGTCTCGATGACGAGGCCGGCTTTGCGATGACGCTTGCCTCGCTCGATCTGTCGGAGGCGTCCGATGCCGCCTGAACCGGCGAGGCTCGATGCGGGCTCGGTGCCGGACCAGATGGAGTCCGCGCGCCAGGCCTTCGTGGCTGGCGACTATGCCAGCGCGCTGGAGATCTGGGGGCCGCTGGCGCATGCCGGGATCAGCGGCGCGCAGGCCTATGTCGGCGCCTGCTTTGCGGAGGGCTGGGGCGTCGAGCCGGATTATCCGCTGGCGGCGAAATGGCTGACGCTGGCGGCCGACGCCGGCGATCCCGAGGGCCAGCGCAATCTGGCGGCTTTGTATTTCCGCGGCGACGGCGTGGCGGAAGATTTCCGGCGCGCCGCGAAACTCTACCGCGCCGCCGCCTTGGCCGGCGACGGGCCGGCGCAGGACATGCTGAGCTGGATGCTGCTGGAAGGCGAGGTCATGGTGCATGACTATGCCGAGGCGCGGAAATGGGCGGAGGCCGCAGCCGCTCAGGGCGTGGCGTCGTCGATGACCCGGCTCGGCATGCTCTATCACAACGCGCTCGGCGTCGAACGCGATCCGGCATTGTCAGTGCAGTGGTGGCAGCGCGGCGCCGAGCGCGGCGATGCCGATGGCCAGGCGATGCTCGGCGCCGCCTGCTATCTCGGCGCCGGCATTGCGCGCGACTATTTGCAGGCATTGGTCTGGCTGCTGCGCGCCCGCGCCGGCAAGAGTTCGCTGGCGGCAAAATTTCTGGAGCCCACGCGCGCCGCTCTGACGCCGGCGGAAATCGCGGAGGCCGAGCAGCGCGCGCGCGAGCCGCTGCCCGAGCCCGCGCCATGATCATCGGCACCGCCGGCCATATCGATCACGGCAAGACCTCGCTGGTGCGCGCGCTGACCGGCGTCGAGACGGACCGGCTGAAGGAAGAGAAGGCGCGCGGCATCTCGATCGATCTCGGCTTCGCCTATCTGCCGGATGCCGACGGTTCGGTGCTCGGCTTCGTCGACGTGCCCGGCCATGAACGCTTCATCCACAACATGCTGGCGGGGGCCACCGGCATCGATTTCGTGATGCTGGTGGTCGCCGCCGATGACGGCATCAAGCCGCAGACCCGCGAACACCTCGCCATCATCGACCTGCTCGGCATCGAGCGCGGCGTTGTCGCGCTGACCAAGACCGATCTGATCGACATCGCGCGGCAGCAGCAGGTCGCAAAGGAAATCGCCGAAATACTGCAATCGACGAGGCTGGCCGGGGCGCGCATCGTTCCCGTCTCCATTGCGACCGGCGAAGGCGTTGCCGCATTGCGCACGGAGCTGCTGGAGATCGCGCGCCAGTTCGGCGCGCATGCCGCCAACGGCCGTTTCCGGCTGGCGGTGGACCGGTCGTTCACGCTGACCGGGGCCGGCACCGTGGTGACCGGCACGGTGCTATCGGGCGCGGTCGCGGTCGATGACCGCGTCACGATATCGCCGTCGGGCCTTGTGGCACGGGTGCGCTCGATCCACGCGCAGAACCGGCCGAGCCCGCGCGGCACGGCCGGCCAGCGTTGCGCGCTCAATCTCGCCGGCGACGGCATTTCGAAGGACGCCATTGCGCGCGGCGACGTCGTGCTCGATCCCGTGCTGCATGCGCCGAGCAACCGCATCGATGCCGAACTGCGCTGGCTGGCGTCGGAGCCAAAACCCGTCGTCCAGTGGATGCCGGTCCGGCTGTTTCATGCCGCGGCAGAAACAGGCGCCCGAATCGTGCTGCTGGAGGATCGCCCGATCGCGCCCGGACAAAGCGGCCTCGTGCAACTGGTACTGGAGCAGCCGATCGCCGCGGCTTCCGGGGATCGCTTCGTGCTGCGCGACACCACCGGCCAGCGCACCATCGGCGGCGGCCGCCTGCTCGATCTGCGCGCGCCGTCCCGCAAGCGCGGCACGCCGATGCGGCTCGCGCAATTGCAGGCGCAGGCGCAGGCGGTTCCGGCCGCCGCGCTGGCCACGCTGTTGGAGATCGCGCCGCATCATGTCGATCTGCCGGCATTTGCGCGCGACCGCGCGCTGTCCGACGCGCAGACGCAGGATCTCGTCGCGCAATTGTCGCTCGTCACGCTGGAGACGCCGCAGGGCAGCTTCGCGATGGCGGCGCGGCATCATCTCGCGCTGAAGCAATCCCTGCTCGGCAAGTTGCAGGCCTTTCACGCCGACAATCCCGATCTGCCGGGCATTGGCCTCGAGCGGCTGCGGCTGCAGCTCGAGCCAAGGCTGCCGGCGCCGGCGCTGCTGGCGGTGCTGCACGCTCTGGTGCGCGGCCGGGAGATCGCGCTGGACGGCGCCTGGGTGCGCCTCGCCGGCCATGAGGTGCGCCTGACCGATGACGACGAGCTTCTATGGGCCAGGCTCGCGCCGCTGCTGTCGGGCGCCGAGCGCTTTCGTCCGCCGCGGGTGCGCGATATCGCCAATCTGCTGGTCGTGAAGGAACAAGCCATTCGCCGCCTGCTGAAACTGCTCGGGCGGATGGGGCGGGTCGACGAAGTCGCGCACGACCATTTCTTTCTGCGCGGCACGGTGGCAGAAATGGTGGGCATCGTCGTCCGCCTCGGCGACAGCGAGGCGCACGCCGAATTCACCGCCTCGCAGTTTCGCGACCAGATGGACAATGGCCGCAAGGTCGCGATCCAGATCCTGGAGTTTTTCGATCGGCATGGCGTGACGATCCGGCGCGGCGATCTGCGCCGCGTCAATCGCCATCGGCTCGATCTGTTTCGCCCTTCGCAGGACGCGCCGCGTCCTGCCGCCGTTTCAGGAGGAGAATCGTCCCCGGTGGGGCGTCCGGACTTCAAATCCGGGAGGGGCCGCGAGACGGTCTCTGGTGGGTTCGACTCCCTCTCTCTTCCGCCAAGATGAGGCTTGCCCGATGAATGCCGAAGTCGCGTATCTCGAAGCCCTGCGCGCCGATGCGCAGCGCTGCACCGCCGCCGAGGACGAGTTTCACAGCAGCATCGCCGCGCGGCTCAAAGAGCTCGAGCAGGCGCGCGCGTTTTCGTATCGCCGCTTCAATCTGATCAATGAGGTCTCCGGCGCCGTCGCCAGCGCGGAGAGCGAGGAGATCACAGTCGCCGTCGCGACCGCCGTGCTGCGCGCCAGGCTCGGCTGGGTCAGCGATTCGGACGCGCGTGTCGCGGTGACCTCCGGCTTCGCGCCGGTGGCGCAGGCGATGTTTGCGAGCCTCGCGCCGGTCGAAAGCGAGGACGAACTGAGGCCCGACGTGATTGCGGCGCTGGCGCGTTTTGAGGCCTGGTATCTCGAAACTCACCCCGCCCCGTTCTGGATGTTGTTCGAGAACGTCATGCCGGAGACGCCCGTTGTCGATTTCTAGCATGACCTCCCACGACACCGATTTCGATCGCTGGATCGCCGAGGCCTTCGCCGAGCACGGCTCGTTCACGGCCTTCGCCGTTCTGGTCGAGATCGCGGGTCCCGCCGTCAGCCCGCTGCGCTCGACCTGGTTCAACGTGATCGGCGACGAGATCGACTGGGGGGAAATTACGCGGCTGTTCGCCGGCGCCGGCGTGGAGTGGGATGGCGCCGCCTTCTTCCCGCAGCCCTCTGCCGACGGGCCGCTCGGCACGCCCACCGCGCGCGCGCGGCTGCGGCTTCTCGAGGAGCGCCTCGACGACGACCGGCTGGTGCTCAACGAAGGCCACTTCTTCGATAAATGGGGCCGGCTCATGAAGATCGAGGAAGTCGATCCGAACTGACGAGCGGCGCGCAATCATCGCTGTGTGGACGTGACGCACCTTTGTCGGAAAATGGCTGCGATGGCGATATCGGCGGCATCCGGGATTGATCCGCATCAACGGTCCTCCGCGGCCGGTGCCGCATAGTCCAGCCGGTTTACCCGCAGGCAGGATCCCGATGACGCTGCCGGACCGCGACTGGCTGCAACGCTTCCCCGCCCTCGCCGGCGTGCCCGCTGGCGAGCGCGCGGCGTTGCTGGACAAGTCTGTGGCGATGAAGCTGCCGGCCGGCGCCTTCGTATTCGCGCCGGATCAGCCCTGCGCGCATTTCATCCTGGTCGCCGAAGGCCGCGTGCGGGTCTATCAGCTCGACGCCGACGGCAACGAGATCGTATTGTATCGGCTGGGGCCGGGCAGCATCTGCGTCCTGACCACGCTGGCGCTGCTCGCCGATCAGAACTACAGCGCCTTCGCCGTCACCGAGACGCCGGTCCAGGCGATCGGCCTGCCGGCCGCCACCTTCCACCAGCTGATGGGCCAGTCGGCGCAATTTCGCAGCTTCGTGTTCCAGTCGCAGGCGGCCCGGCTCGGCGATCTGATGCAGGTGATCCAGAACGTCGCCTTCGCCTCGATCGATTCCCGGCTCGCCGCGCGGCTCCTGGCGCTGTCCGCCGACGGCCACGACCTTTCGATCACCCATCAGCGGCTCGCGGCCGAGATCGGCACCGCGCGCGAAGTCGTCAGCCGTCATCTCAAGGCCTTCGAGAAGCGCGGCTGGGTCAGCCTCGGCCGCGGCCGGGTCGAACTGCGCAAGGCTGCGCCGCTGCGCGCCGCCGCCGCCCATCCCGGGCGGTGACTTGATCACAGACGGTGGCCGATCGGCTTCGTAGACCAGCCATTGCAGAGATTGCCCCGAACCATGAGGAAACGCAGATGACCATCAATGTTGGACTGATCGACCGCGCGTTGCGCGCCATCGTAGGCCTCGCCCTGATCGGCTGGGCGCTTACCGGCGGGCCGGTCTGGGCCTGGATCGGCGTCGTCCCGCTGTTCACCGCCGCCATCGGTTTCTGCCCGGCCTATACGCTGCTGGGCATCCGGACCTGCCCGGTCAAGCAGGGCTGAGACGCCTGCCAGCGAAGCCGACCCCCGCGCTGGCGGCGCCTGCCGCCCGGCCTGGGGCCGCGCGCGCTGGCACGGCCATGATCGTCGAACGACCGCGCACCGCGCTCATCTTTTCAGGATTATTCCCATGTACAAGAACTGGCCCGCGATGACCGCCGATCTGTCGGTGGCGCTGAAGGAAGTCCGCGGCGGCGCGCCGGATGTGATGAAGGGATTTTCGGCGCTGGCGCAGGCCGCGCTGAAGGCCAATGCGCTCGATACCAGGACCAAGGAGCTGATCGCGCTGGCGATTTCGGTCGCCACCCGCTGCGACGGCTGCATCGGCTTTCACGCCGAGGCCGCGGTGCGCAGCGGCGCCAGCCGCGACGAGGTGATGGAGACGATGGGCATGGCGATCTACATGGGCGCCGGCCCCAGCGTGATGTACGCCGCCCAGGCCATCGAGGCGTTCGATCAGTTCGCCGCGAAGAAGTAGCGCCGCGATCCCTCGATCGCGACGGAACGGCATCAGGCGGGAAGTCGGCTGTTCTTCAATGAAGAAAATGGTGCTGCCACACAGGGTCGAACTGTGGACCTCTCCATTACCAATGGAGTGCTCTACCACTGAGCTACGGCAGCGTGCTTGGGACGGGAATCAACCCCGCAGGGCCCGTCAAGCGGGGCGATCCTTGCCACATGGTTCGGACGGGCGCAAGCGCATCGGGCGCGGTCGGTCGATCAATCTGCATAAATCTGGCGCGAGGTCCGTTTTGCGGGCCGATCCGGCCGGTTGATGAAGCCCGGGCCCGCGCGGTTGCGTCGAGGCCGCGGGGGCTTATGTTGGGCGATAACGGTATTTGCACGCTCCCGACGGGGCCGGGCCGGCCGTTGGAGCCTGAATGACAGACCAACCGGACGAGGGCCGTAACGCGCAGGAACTGGCCCGGCGCAACCGGCTGGCGAAGGCGCTGCGGGACAATCTGAAACGGCGCAAGTCGCAATCGCGCGGCCGAGCCGAGCCGGCCGATGCGCCGGAACCCGATCCGGCGCCGGCCGATCGTTCAAGACACCCCGAACCCGATGCGTAATCCTGGGCGAGGTCCCTGCCAGATGGTGAGTTGAGAGATGTCGTCAGATCCTGCCGTCCCCGATCAGCCCTTGCCCAAGCCTCGCCCGGTGCAGCGCCACGACCAGACCTTCCCCGAACTGACGCCGGCCGAAATCGAGCGGATGCGCCGGTTCGGCGAGATCCGGCATTTCCGGGACGGCGAGCAATTGTTCGAGACCGGCAAGCCCGGCCCCGGCATGTTCGTGGTGCTGGCCGGCCATGTCGCCATCACCCAGCGCGACGGCTTCGGCCGGGTCACGCCGGTGGCCGATCAGGGCATGGGCCAGTTCCTGGCCGAGATCGGCCAGTTGTCCGGCCGGGCCGCTTTGGTCGATGGCCATGCCGAGGGCGCGGTGGAGACGCTGCTGATCCCGCCGGAACGGCTGCGCGCGCTGCTGGTGGCCGAGGCCGACCTCGGCGAGCGCATCATGCGCGCGCTGATCCTGCGAAGGGTGAATCTGATCCAGGGCGGCGTCGGCGGCCCGGTGCTGATTGGCGATCCCGACAGCGCCGGCGTGGTCCGGCTGCAGGGTTTTCTCACCCGCAACGGCTATCCGTACCATCTGCTCGATCCTGCCGTCGACAGCGACGCCGCCGATTTCGTCGCCCGCATTGCGCCCTCATTGGACGATCTGCCGCTGGTGGTGGCCCCCGACGGCACCGTGCTGCGCAATCCCTCCGCCTCCGAACTGGCGCGCGAGATGGGCATGATCGGCCAGGTCGAAAAGGGCAAATTATACGACGTCGCCATCGTCGGCAGCGGCCCGGCCGGGCTGTCCACCGCGGTCTATGCGGCCTCCGAAGGCCTGTCGGTGGCGGTGTGCGATGCCCGCGCCTTCGGCGGCCAGGCCGGCGCCAGCGCCCGGATCGAGAATTATCTGGGGTTTCCGACCGGCATTTCCGGCCTGGCGCTGACCGCCCGCGCCTTCAACCAGGCGCAGAAATTCGGCGCCGAGATCATGATCCCGGTCACCGTGCAGTCGCTGGACTGCACGCGCACCGACGGCGCCTTCACGCTGGCGCTGGAGGGCGGCGACACGCTGCATGCCAAATCCATCGTGGTGGCGTCCGGCGCGCGCTATCGCCGCCCGGATATCGCGCGGCTGGCCGAATATGAGGGCCGCGGCGTGTGGTACTGGGCCTCGCCGATCGAGGCGCGATTGTGCAAGGCGCAGGAGGTCATCCTGGTCGGTGGCGGCAATTCGGCCGGCCAGGCCGCGGTGTTCCTCGCCTCGCAGGCCCGCCGGATCCGGATGGTGATCCGCGGCGACGGGCTCGGCGCCAGCATGTCGCGCTATCTGATCGAGCGCATCGAGGCGACGCCGAATATCGAGCTGCTGTTCAACACCGAAGTGGCAAGCCTGGATGGCGATGCGACGCTGGAGCGCGTCGTGCTGAAGGACCGTTTGTCCGGGGAGCACACGTCGCTTGAGATCCGCAACCTGTTCCTGTTCGTCGGCGCCGAGCCGGCCACCGCCTGGCTCGACGATTGCGGCATGTTGCTCGACCGCGCCGGCTTCGTCGTCACCGGCGCGCCGGTCGCCGGACGCAGCGTGCCGGCGCTGGAGACCTCGGTGCGCGGCGTATTCGCGGTCGGCGACGTGCGCGCCGGTTCCGTCAAGCGCGTCGGCGGAGCGATCGGGGAGGGCGCGCAGGTGGTGGCGGC
Source organism: Tardiphaga sp. vice154 (assembly GCF_007018645.1). Taxonomy (NCBI): domain Bacteria; kingdom Pseudomonadati; phylum Pseudomonadota; class Alphaproteobacteria; order Hyphomicrobiales; family Nitrobacteraceae; genus Tardiphaga; species Tardiphaga sp. vice154. The sequence goes on along the minus strand of NZ_CP041399.1, from coordinate 641,303 downwards.
GCTGCACGGATTTCTGGGCGACACCGCCAGCCCCGGCGCCTAGGATCTCGCCTGCGACCAAAAATCAGGGAGGAATGCGATGGCCCAACTCTTGGTACTCTACAAGACGCCGACCGACTCCGCTGCCTTCGATGCGTACTACGCAAAAACCCATATCGCACTGGCGAAGAAGATTCCCGGTGTCAGGAAATATGAGATCAGCCAGGGCAGCATTGCCGGTCCGTCGCCGACCGGCGTCTATCTGGTCGCGACGCTCACCTTCGACAGTCTCGCGGCGATCCAGTCCGGCCTCGCCAGCGCCGAAGGACAGGCCGCCGCAGGCGATGTTGCCAATTTCGCCACTGGTGGCGCCGACATGCTGATGTTCGATACTAAAGCGCTGTGACCCTGGGGACAGGCAGGGCGGCCGGTTCGCCGGCCGTCTCTGGCCTGCCATGAAAAGATTGCTGATGAACGGATCCGACACGGCCGCGATGGCCGGCTTCACGCACCACCGCATCGCCGCCTGCGGCATCGAGTTGCACGCCGTCGAGGCCGGCACCGGGCCGCTTTTGGTGCTGGTCTCGGGCTGGCCACAGACCTGGTATTCCTGGCACAAGATCATGCCGGAGCTGGCGAAACATTTTCGCGTCGTGGCCGTCGACCTGCCAGGTCTCGGCGACAGCGACTACCCGAAACACGGCTACGACACCGGCTCGATCGCGCTGCATCTCGACGCCGTGCTCGAGGCCTTCGGCGCGCCCGATTGCATCCTCGTGACGCACGATATCGGCGCCTGGATCGGCTACGCCTATGCCGCGCGGCGGGCGCCGCGCGTGCGGCGGCTCGTGCTGATGGACGCGGCGATCCCCGGCCTGGTGCCGATGGAGGTGTTCCGCTTCGCGCCGGAGACCGTCGGCCGGGTCTGGCACTTCTATTTCAACTTCATGGACGGGTTGCCGGAAAGCCTGATCGGAGGCCGCGAGCGCGAATTCCTCGACTGGATGTTCCACGCCAAGACCGTCGATCACGACACCGCCTTCGATGCCGACGCGCTCGATATCTACGCCCGGGCCTATGCGGCGCCGGGCCGCTGGAGCGGCGGCATGGGCTATTACCGGGCGATCTTCGACTCGATCGCCCAGAACCAGGCCAGTGCTTCCACGCCGCTGACCATGCCGGTGCTGGCGATCGGCGGCTCGGCGGGGCTGGGCGAGGCGATGGGCAAGACCATGGCGCAGGCGGCAGCCGACGTGCAATCGGCGGTGATCGACCGCTGCGGCCATTATATCCCGGAAGAGCGGCCCGCCGAACTGCTGGCCGTGCTGCTGCCGTTCTGCCGCGCCTGAACAGTTTTACCGCCGGTTCCCATCGAAAAGCCGCAAATCTCTCAGCTTTTGCGCTAGAGAGGGCGTTCGCCCCGTCCAGGGGCCACCCCCTCCGCGTAAATTCGGCAAGGAATCAGTATGGATCGCATTCGCATCGTTGGCGGCGCACAACTCAATGGCACGATCCCGATTTCGGGCGCGAAGAACGCTGCGCTGCCGCTGATGATTGCGGGCCTCCTGACCGACGAGACGCTGATCCTCGACAACGTGCCGCGGCTCGCCGACGTGGCGCAGCTGCAGCGGATCATCGGCAACCACGGCGTCGATATCATGTCGGCCGGCAAGCGCCCCGGCGACCACGAATATCAGGGCCAGACCCTGCACATCACGGCGAAAAACATCGTCGATACCACCGCGCCCTACGAGCTCGTCTCGAAGATGCGGGCGTCGTTCTGGGTGATCGCTCCCTTGCTGGCGCGGATGCATGAAGCGAAAGTCTCGCTGCCCGGCGGCTGCGCCATCGGCACCCGACCGGTGGATCTGCTGATCATGGCGCTGGAGAAGCTCGGCGCCGAACTGACCATCGACGGCGGCTATGTGATCGCCAAGGCCCCCGGCGGGTTGAAGGGCGCCGTGATCGACTTCCCGAAGGTGACGGTGTCCGGCACCCATGTCGCGCTGATGGCGGCGACCCTGGCCCGCGGCACGACCATTATCAACAATGCCGCTTGCGAGCCGGAAATCGTCGATGTCGCCGACTGCCTGAACAAGATGGGCGCCAAGGTCAGCGGCGCCGGCACGCCGACCATCACCATCGAAGGCGTCGCCAGACTGCACGGCGCCCGCCATCCGGTGCTGCCGGATCGCATCGAGACCGGCACCTATGCGATCGCGGTGGCGATGACCGGCGGCGACGTGCAATTGTCCGGCGCGCGCCCCGAACTGCTGCAATCGGCGCTCGACGTGCTGACCGCGGCCGGCGCCACCATCACGCCGAACAATGACGGCATCCGCGTCACCCGCAATGGCGCCGGCATCCGCCCGGTCAACGTCTCGACCGCACCGTTCCCGGGCTTCCCGACCGATCTGCAGGCGCAGCTGATGGCCCTGATGGCCTGCGCCAAGGGTACCTCGCACATCACCGAGACGATCTTCGAAAACCGTTTCATGCACGTCCAGGAACTGGCCCGGTTCGGCGCCCAGATCCATCTCGACGGCGAGACCGCAACCATCGACGGGATTGCCCGTTTGAAGGGCGCGCCGGTGATGGCCACGGATCTGCGCGCGTCGGTGTCGCTGGTGATCGCCGGCCTGGTCGCCGACGGCGAGACCATGGTCAATCGCATCTACCATCTTGACCGCGGCTTCGAGCGGCTCGAAGAAAAATTATCCGCCTGCGGCGCCACCATCGAGCGCATCAGCGGCTAAGGGTTTCGCACCATTTTCAGGAAGGTCGGGAACGGCCATGACGGGTCAACGCAAGCTGATTGCTCTGGATGCCGACGATCTCGCGGTGATCTCCGCCCATGTGCAGGACGCCGCGGTGCGGGTCGCCGACATCATCTGGCGGCAGGGCGAAAAGCGGCTGGTGATCGGCATGAGCCGGATCGACTGGGACCAGAGCATCGAAGGCGAGGTTACGCCGCGCCGCCTGCTGGCCGCTTTGCGCTTCGACCGGGTGCTGGCCTGTAAATCCCGCGACATCGACCTGGAGGCCGCCGACGTCGGCCTGGAGCTGCTCGGCATCGAATTCCACGCAGCCGACGCCCCCTCCGGCAGCGCCGTCCTGATCTTCGCGGACGGCGGCGCGCTGCGGCTCGACGTCGAATGCCTGGAAGTCGAACTCGCCGATCTCGGCCCCGACGATCTCGGCGTCAGCGCCGACGCCGCGACCGATCTGAACGCGTAATTTTTGGTGCTCCCACGGCACTGTCCTTCACCCTCCCCCTCCAGGGGAGGGTAAGAAAGGGCTCCCGCTCTATCGCCTGCCTTTGGCCCTTGGCTCGGGCTTCAGTGCCTGCGGGTCGAAGCCGATGTAAAACACGTAGCTGTCGCCCACCGCCGCTGAGGGCGCGGGATAGACGAGATCTTCGCCGACCAGGCTGAACGGCACGCTGGTCTCGCCGCCGATCTGCACCCTGGTCTGGAACACTTTGGTAGCGATGGTCTTCGGGCTGACGCCTTCCTGCACCACGGCGACGCGCAGCGGCACATCGACGACGTCGGGCGCGCCGGAGGGGCCGACGATGACGCGGCCCTGGATGCCGATCCGCACGGTGATCTGTCCGGCGTTGAGGTTACAGTCGCGCGCGGTGCGAGTGATGGTCGCCTGGTAGCGCAGATCATTGCCGACCGCCTGCTTGCCGGGCGCGGCCACCGCATAGGTCGAGGCGCCCGGCCGGATGCTGACGCTGGGACAGGTCAGGTCGCCTTCCTGCGCCGGCGGCGGCGCCTCGCCGGGCTGCTGCGAATTGGAGCCGAACAACTGGCCGAAGCGGTCGCCGACCGCCGAGGTGGCATTGCCGATCGTGCTGCCGGCCCCGAACATGCTGCCGCCGCCGCAGCCCGCCAGCGTCAGGCTTGCCACCGCCAGCAAGAGCCACGGCGCACGCGCCCTCGCCTGCCTCACATCGATCTTGCGCATGATGTCGATATCCCCGGAAATTCAGTAGTTTGCGCCAGCCGTCCCCCGCCGGTGCAGCGCCTTATAGCAGCGCAATGGCGGCAAACCCAAGGCATTCGGGTGCGTTCGCGCCTCGTTCGCCGCAAGCCCGGCGGCGCCCAGCACCTCTCCCCGTTGGGAGAGGTCGGATTGCGCAGCAATCCGGGTGAGGGGGCGCAGCACCATCGATGGCATTGAAGGCCCCTCACCCGGAGCCTTGCTCACGCAAGGCTCCGACCTCTCCCCTGCAGGGAGAGGTGAAAAAAGTGAGTCCTACCCCCTGAAATCCTCGTGCAGCATGCCGTACAGGAAATGGTCCTGCCAGACGCCATTGATGCACAGATAGCGGCGCGCCAGGCCCTCTCGGGTGAAGCCGCATTTCTCCAGCACGCGGACCGACGCCATGTTGGTCGGAATGCAGGCGGCCTCGACGCGGTGCAGATTGAGTTCGCCGAACAGCGACGGCAGCAGCACCCGTAACGCCGCGGTCATCACCCCCTGCCCTGCATAGGGCTGGCCGACCCAGTAACCGACGGTACCCGCCTGGACGATGCCGCGCCGGACATTCGCCAGCGTCACGCCGCCGACCAGCACGTCGTCGGATTCGCGAAACACCAAAAAGGGGTAGGCGCGGTCGGCCGCGGCGTCCTCGGCGTAGCGGCGAAGCCGGCGGCGAAAGCCGGTACGGGTCAGGTCATCGGACGGCCAGATCGGCTCCCACGGTGTGAGATAGGCGCGGCTGTGTTCCCGCAAATCGGCCCATTGCGGGAAGTCGGCCATTGCGGGCGCGCGCAATTGCAGGCCGTAGCCGCGCGGCGCCAGCGATGCCGGCGCGCTGGATGGCAATCGAAACAAGGCCATGGGCTTCCCCGAAACCTTCCTGCTCTCCAGGAGCGGCCTCAGTGTAGCAGCGTTTTGTCGCGGGCGCGGGTCAAACCTTCGGCAAAGGCGACCGCCGCGTCGAGCCCGCGGCCGGTGCCCAGCGCGCACACCGCCGGACGGCTGCGCGTCAGCAGCCCCCTTGCGACGTCGCGGGTAGACTCGATGCTGACGGCATCGATACGGGCGACCAGTTCCTCGACGCCCAGCGGCCGGCCGTAGTTCAGCATGTGGCGGGCGAGCTGTTCGGCGCGCGAGCTGCAGCTTTCCAGCGCCATCAGGAGGCCGGCTTTCATCTGCGCCTTGGCGCGGGCGATCTCGCTCTCGGTGAGCGTCTCGACCGACTCGTTGATGACATCGACGATGACTTCCATCATCTCCGGCGCGTCGGCTGGATCGGTGCCGGTGTAGAGCCCGAAAAAGCCGGTGTCGGAATACGGCGCGTGGAAGGTGTAGATAGAGTAGCACAACCCGCGCTTCTCGCGGACTTCCTGGAACAGCCGCGAGGACATGCCGCCGCCGAGGATGTTGGTGAACACCTGCAGGCTGAACAGCGAGAGATCGGACTGCGGCAGGCCTTCCAGCGCCAGCGTCAGATGCGCCTGCTCCAGCTCGCGGTGCACGACGCGCGAGCCGCCCTTGCCGAACATCGCCGGCTGCGGCTTCGGACCGGCGGCGCCGGCAAAGCTGGAAAAGCGGTCGGAAGCCTCGTCCACCACCTGGCGGTGGCTGACAGCGCCGGCGGCGGCGACCACCATCTCGGGGCCACGATAATGCGTCGACAGATAATTCTGCAGCATGTCGCGGTCGAACGCCTTCAGCGTCTTGGCGGTGCCGAGCAGGGAGCGGCCCATCGGCTGGTCGGGATAGCAGAGCTCGTTGAGGTGCTCGAACACGACGTCGTCCGGCGTGTCCTGCGCCGCGCCTATCTCCTGCACGATCACGCTTTTCTCGCGTTCGAGCTCATCCGGCACGAAGGAGGGATTGGCGAGGATGTCGGAGAGCACGTCGAGCGCCAGCGGCACGTCGGCCTTCATCACGCGGGCATAATAAGCGGTGGTCTCGGTCGAGGTGCCGGCATTGAGATCGCCGCCGACCGCCTCGATCTCCTCGACGATCTCGCGCGATGAACGCTTCTTGGTGCCCTTGAACGCCATGTGCTCGAGCAGATGCGAGATGCCGTGTTCGTTGGGCTTCTCGTCACGGCCGCCGACGCCGGTCCAGACGCCGAGCGCAGCCGTTTCCAGATGCGGCATGGTGTCGGTGATGACCGTCAGGCCCGAGGGCAGCTTGGTGACTTCGACGCTCATCAAATAGCTCCTTGCTTCGCGGCACGGCTGACCGACAACACGAACCGCTCAATATCGCTTTGGTCATTCTTCATGACCGTAATGTGCTCATGCTTTTCCATCAGCCCCGCGAGATAGACGGGCAACGCCGGGCGCACGCCGCAAGCGGCTTCCACCGCATCGGGAAATTTTGCCGCATGCGCGGTGGCCAGCACGATGTTCGGCACGTGCAACTCGGTGGCGTCGCGATCGGCAACCGCCAGCGCCACCGCGGTATGCGGATCGACGAGATCGCCGGTCTCGCGCCAGGATGCGCGAATCGCCGCGTCGGTCTCCTCGGCGTCGGCACTGCCGGCCTCGAAATCCGCGCGGATCGCGGTGAGCAGCGCTTCCGGCAGCACGAAGCGGCCGGACTGTTTCAGCGAGTCCATCAGCCCGCGCACCAAGGCGGCGTCGCGGTTGGAGGCCTCGAACAGCAAGCGCTCGAAATTCGACGACACCTGGATGTCCATCGACGGCGACGCCGTCTCGTGCACTTCGCGGACTTCGTAGATGCCGGTGGCGATGGTGCGCGCCAGGATGTCGTTGATGTTGGCGGCGACGCGCAGTTTTCGCACCGGGAGCCCCATCCGCTTGGCGACGTAGCCGGCAAAAATGTCGCCGAAATTGCCGGTCGGCACGGTGAAGTCGACTTCGCGGTACGGCGCGCCGAGGGCGACGGCCGAAGTGAAGTAGTACACCACTTGGGCCACGATCCGCGCCCAGTTGATCGAGTTGACGCCCGACAGCGACACCGCGTCGCGGAAGGCGTGGTGATTGAACAGGCCCTTCACCAGCGCCTGGCAGTCGTCGAAATGTCCTTCGATCGCCAGCGCATACACGTTCGACGCACCGGAGGAGGTCATCATCAGGCGCTGCACGTCGGAAATCTTGCCGTGCGGAAACAGCACGATGAGATCGACATTGTCGCGGCCGGCAAAGGCGTCGACGGCGGCGCCGCCGGTGTCGCCGGAGGTCGCGACCACGACGGTGGTGCGCTCCGCGCGCTTCGCCAGCACATGGTCCATCAGCCGCGCGATCAACTGCATCGCGACGTCCTTGAACGCCAGCGTCGGGCCGTGGAACAGTTCGAGCACGAACTGGTTCGGCGCGGTCTGGTCGAGCGGCGCCACGGCGGGATGGCGGAACGTGGCATAGGCCTCGTTGGCCATGCGGCCGAGATCCTCGTCCGAGATCTCGCCGGCTACGAAGGGGCGGATCACCTCGACGGCGACTTCCCAATAGGGCCGGCCGAACAGAGCGGCGATTTTGTCGGGCGAGAGCTGCGGCCAGACCAGCGGCACATAGAGCCCGCCGTCGCGGGCCAGGCCCGCCAGCATCACATCGCAGAAGCCCAAAGTGGGGGCCTCGCCCCGCGTGGAAATATACGTCGTCAAGGCGTCCTCCAAAGGCGCGGGATCCCGCCAAGCCTTTGATCATGATGGATTAATATTTCGCATGGAGCGAAATCAGGCGGCACCATAAAGGGTTTTACGATCAAGGGGAAATGCCGGGTCAAACCCGGCGCTGCCCCTTCACCCACACCCCGAACGCACCTGCCACTGCGGCGGCGAGGCCGAACCAGGTAATGGCATATTGCAAATGGTCGTCCTTGATACGGACCTCTAGCGGGCCGGGCTTCGGCACGCCGCTCGGCGGCACCGGGGATTCGAGGTCGATGTAGAACGGCGCGACCTCGCCCCAGCCGAGCTGGTCGGCCATCGCGCCGATGTCGCGGGTGAACCACAGCCGCTTGCCGGCATCGGCGGTCGCGGTCAGGGAGCCTGCGGCTTCCGGGAAGCGCAGATAGCCGGTCATCGCAACCGGCGCGCCGGTGATCAGGCGCTGAACCGCGCGGTCCTGCTGGGCGCGGTCCTGCATGGTGTTCTGCACGAAGCCGGCATTGATCGCGATGGTTTCGCCGGACGGCAGCTGGGCCGGCAGGAAGGCCCAGGTGACCGGGCCGACCGCGTCCGGCCGCACCGCGGAGCCGGAGCCATAGACCATCGCATCGGGCAGCGGCTTCAGCACCGCGGTGAACGTCACGCGGCGGAACTCGTCGGTCGCGGGTGTCAGTGATGGCCAGGTCGCGGCGGCCGGCAATGCGCCGGGCGAAGCCGTTAACCGCTCGGAAAGGGCGGCGAGCAGCGCGTGCTTGGCGGTGCGGCGCTGCAATTGCCAGACGCCGAGACCGATCAACAGGCCGACGATGGCGAGCGAAAAAAGGCTGAGACCGATCAGGCCGCGGCGGCGGGCGAGCACCGTCATTTTGGGGCGCGATCGATCAACTGGCCTTCGGAGGCCTTGTGGTGGAATTGCAGCGCGATCAGCAGCGACTTCATCGGCCGCAGCGGCCCGATCGTGGTGAGCAAAATCAGCGGCAGCCACATCGCGGCGTGCAGCCAGAACGGCGGCTGGTACTTCACCTCGACCACCAGTGCGCAACCGACGACCAGCGCGCCGGCGATCATGATGAGAAACACCGAGGCGCCGTCGCCGACATCGATGAAGGTGTAATCGAGCCCGCAGGAATCGCAGGACGGTTTCAGGTCGATGAAACCCGCGAACAGTTTTCCCTTTCCACAACGCGGACATTTGCAGGCGAGACCGCGGAGGACGGTCTGCGAGAGCGGGACAACAACCGGGACACTATCGACCATGGGCTCTTCCTTCCTCTCCCCCGCGCGAAGCGAAGCTTCGCTAGGTGGGAGAGGGTGGACGCGCGAAGCGCGGCCGGGTGAGGGGTAGTGGTGCACTCGGCCCCCTCATCCGACGCGGACTTCGTCCGCGCCACCTTCTCCCACAAGGGGAGAAGGCAAGGAAGCCAGAAACAAAAAGGGCGGCCTTGCGGCCGCCCTCTTCTAGCACATCGCGCCGATCAGTGCGCGGCAGCGCCGGCGACGTGGCCGCCGTAGCCCCAGACGTAGATGCTGATGAACAGGAACAGCCAGACCACATCGACGAAATGCCAGTACCAAGCGGCGAATTCGAAGCCGAGGTGCTGCTTCGGCGTGAAGTGGCCGGCATAGACGCGGAACAGGCAGACCAGCAGGAAGATGGTGCCGACCAGCACATGGAAACCGTGGAAGCCAGTCGCCATGAAGAAGGTCGCCCCGTAGACGTTGCCCGAGAAGGCGAAGGCGGCGTGGCTGTATTCATAGACCTGCACGCAGGAGAACAGCGCGCCCAGCACGACCGTGAGGATCAGGCCGTACTTCAGACCCTTGCGGTCGCCTTCGAGCAGCGCGTGATGCGCCCAGGTCACCGTGGTGCCCGAGGTCAGCAGGATCAGCGTGTTGAGCAGCGGCAGGTGCCAGGGATCGAAGGTCTGGATGCCCTTCGGCGGCCAGACGCCGCCGAACAGGGCCTCGCGCGTCGCGTGCACGGTATCGGCGGGGAACAGCGAGGCGTTGAAATAGGCCCAGAACCAGGCGACGAAGAACATCACTTCGGAGGCGATGAACAGGATCATGCCGTAGCGGTGGCTGATCTGCACCACGCGAGTGTGGTCGCCCTTGTATTGCGCTTCGCGGACCACGTCGGTCCACCAGCTGGCGAAGGTGTAGAGCACGCCGATGGTGCCGACGCCGAACACGATCGGGGCCGCGGCATACATCTTGTGCATCCAGCTGACCGCGCCGACCGCCATGATGAAGGCGAACAGCGAGCCGACCGCCGGCCACGGCGAGGGATCGACGAGATGATAGTCGTGGTGCTTCGCTTGCGCCGTAGCCATTGTGTCTCTCCGTCAGCTGCCCCGGTTTGCGCCGGTGCGTTTTCTTTTTAGCCCAGAATCTCGAACGCTCAAAGATCGCGCTTATAGGTTACCCTTGCGCTTGTCCGTCTCGCTCGAGGCTACCGGCCTCGGCGCGGGGTCGCGCACCGGATAGAAGGTGTAGGACAGCGTAATCGAATTCAGGCCGTCGTTTTCGGAATCTGCGGCCAGCGCAGGATCGACGTAGAACACCACCGGCATCTCGCGGGTCTCGCCGGGCTCCAGCGTCTGCTCGGTGAAGCAGAAGCAGTTGATCTTCTGGAAGTACGACCCGGCGGTCAGCGGCGCGACGTTGTAGGCCGCCTGGGCGTAGGTGGTCCGCGCCGACTGGTTGGTCACGCGGTAGAACACGGTGACGACTTCGCCGATCCGGACAGTGATCTCGGTCTTTTCCGGGACGAACTTCCACGGCAACCCGCCGGATACGTTGGAATCGAACCGCACCGCGATGGTGCGCGCCAGCGGCCCGGTAGCCGGCGCGGCGCTTGCCACCATGGTGGTGCCGTTGAAGCCGGTGGCGCGGCAGAACCAGTTGTAGAACGGCACGGCGGCGTAGGACGCGCCGACCATGAAGGCGACCAGCAGCCCGCACAATGCCGCAACCCTGGCGTCCCGGCCAAGGCCGCGGCGCTTTTGGGGAACTTCAAGCTGCGGCTTGACGGTCATGTCATCACATCGGCCGGACGAGAACGCCCGGCCCCTTGACGAGGGTTACAGCGAAGAACAGCACGACGAGAATGCCGAGTGCCCAGGCGATCGCCAGCGAGCGCTCGCGCTGGCGCTTCTTCTGCGTGTCGGTGAGGACGATGCCGTCCAGCTTGGGCTTGTTGCTATCCATAGCGCTACCAGACCAGCGGCAGGATGGCCTTCACGACCACCTCGAGAAGCAGGATGGCGAACAGAGCGAACAGGTACAGGATCGAGAACGCGAACATCTTTCGCGTGGCGCGCAAGGCGGCGCTGCCGGTGCGGCGGGTGTAGACGTTGACCGCGCACAGCATCATGCCGGCGCCGAGCACCAGCGACGCCACGCCGTAGACCGCCGAGAAATAACCCATCGGCCACGGCGCCACGGCGACCGCGACCAGCACGATGGTGTAGAGCAGGATCTGCAGCCGCGTCGCATCGGGACCGGCGACCACCGGCAGCATCGGCACGCCGGCGCGGGAATAGTCGTCGTTGCGGAACAGCGCCAGCGCCCAGAAATGCGGCGGGGTCCAGAAGAAGATGATGAGGAACAGCAGGATCGGCTCCATCGAGAGCGTTCCGGACGACGCGGCCCAGGCGACCACCGGCGGCAGCGCGCCCGCGGCGCCGCCGATCACGATGTTCTGCGCGGTCCAGCGCTTCAGCGCGATGGTGTAGATCACGACGTAGAAGAAGATCGTGAAGGCGAGCAGCGCGCCGGCCAGCCAGTTTACGAGAATGCCGAGCGTCATCACCGAGAAGAACGCCAGCACCAGGCCGAAGGTCAGCGCCTCCGGGCGGGTGATGCGGCCGCGCGGGATCGGGCGGTTGGCGGTGCGCGACATCAGCGCGTCGATGTCGCCCTCGTACCACATGTTCAGCGCGCCGGAGGCGCCGCCGCCGACCGCGATGCACAGGATCGAGGTGAAGGCGAGGACCGCGTTATGATCGCCGGGTGCGAGAAAATAGCCGACCATCGCGGTGAACACGACCAGCGACATCACCCGCGGCTTGAGCAGCGCGAGGTAATCGCGAACTCCGGCTTCGGAAATCCGCGGCAGCGTAAGGTCGATGGCGTTGTGGTCGATGACGGACAAGAGCGTTCTCATTTCTCAAATTCGACTTCGCCCCTTGTGAAGGGCGAAGTCGTCAGGCGAGCGCGGCGCCGAGGGGCGCCGCGCTCGGTCGAGCTTACTTGATGCGCGGCAATATTTCGAACTGGTGGAACGGCGGCGGCGAGGTCAGCGTCCATTCCAGCGTGGTGGCGCCGACGCCCCACGGGCTGTTGGCGGCCTTTTCCTTGCGGATGAATGCATCGACCACGCCGTAGAGGAAGATCAGCACGGCGAAGCCGGAGATGTAGGAGCCGACCGACGACACCAGGTTCCAGCCCGCGAAGGCGTCGGGGTAATCGACGTAGCGGCGCGGCATGCCCGACAGGCCGAGGAAGTGCTGCGGGAAAAAGGTCAGGTTGACGCCGACGAAGGTGACCCAGAAGTGCAGCTTGCCGATGAAGTCGGAATACATGTAGCCGAACATCTTCGGGAACCAGTAATACCAGCCCGCGAAGATTGCGAACACGGCGCCGAGCGACAGCACGTAGTGGAAGTGCGCCACGACGTAATAGGTATCCTGCAGCACGCGGTCGACGCCGGCATTGGCCAGCACGACGCCGGTGACGCCGCCGACGGTGAACAGGAAGATGAAGCCCACGGCCCACAGCATCGGCGCCTTGAACTCGATCGAGCCGCCCCACATCGTGGCGATCCAGGAGAAGATCTTCACGCCGGTCGGTACCGCGATCACCATCGTGGCGGCAACGAAATAGGCCTGCGTCGCCGAGGACATGCCGACAGTGTACATGTGGTGCGCCCAGACGACGAAGCCGATGCCGCCGATCGCGACCATCGCATAGGCCATGCCGAGATAGCCGAACACCGGCTTCTTCGAGAAGGTCGAGATGATCTGCGAGATCATGCCGAAGCCCGGCAGGATGAGGATGTAGACTTCCGGGTGGCCGAAGAACCAGAATAGATGCTGGAACAGCACCGGATCGCCGCCGCCTTCGGCCGCGAAGAAGGTGGTGCCGAAATTGCGGTCGGTCAGCAGCATGGTGATGGCGCCGGCCAGCACCGGCAGCGACAGCAGCAGCAGGAATACGGTGACCAGGATCGACCACACGAACAGCGGCATCTTGTGCAGGGTCATGCCCGGCGCGCGCATGTTGAAGATGGTGGTGATGAAGTTGATGGCGCCGAGGATCGACGAGGCACCGGCCAGATGCAGCGCCAGGATCGCGAAGTCGACGGCAGGGCCGGGATGGCCCGAGGTCGAGAGCGGCGCATACATCGTCCAGCCGGAACCGACGCCGTTATTGCCGGGCGCGCCTTCGACGAAGGTGGAGATGATGAGCAGCGCGAAGGCGGCGGGCAGCAGCCAGAACGAGACGTTGTTCATGCGCGGGAACGCCATGTCCGGCGCGCCGATCATCAGCGGCACCATCCAGTTGCCGAAGCCGCCGATCATCGCCGGCATCACCATGAAGAAGATCATGATCAGGCCGTGCGAGGTGACGAAGACGTTGTAGGTGTGGCTTTCGGTGAAGATCTGGACGCCGGGATACATCAGCTCGATGCGGATCAGGATCGACATGATGCCGCCGATCACGCCGGCCGCGATCGCGAAGATCAGGTACATCGTACCGATGTCCTTGTGGTTCGTCGAATAGACGTAGCGCCGCCATCCGGTTGGATGGGCATGCGCGTGGTCATCGTGCGCGTGAGCGTCGTGAGCCGGTGTTGCCGCGGTCGTCGCCATGTTCAAATCCTGCTATGTCGTCTCTTGGCAGTCTCTTTGCGCAGTATCGGGCGTGTCAGCCCGCAACCTCGCGGTCCCGTCGCCGGCGGTTACTGCGCCGCGGCGTATGAATTCGTCTTGTCGCTGGCGAACTTCTTCTTCGCCGTCTCTAGCCAAGCGGTGAACTCCTGGTCGCTGACCACCCGGACGGCGATCGGCATGAAGGCGTGGTCCTTGCCGCACAGTTCCGAACACTGGCCGTAATACATGCCGACCTTGGTCGCCTTGAACCAGGTCTCGTTGAGCCGGCCCGGCACCGAGTCGATCTTGATGCCAAACGACGGCACCGCGAAAGAATGGATCACGTCGGCGCCGGTGGTCTGGACGCGGACCACCTTGTTGACCGGCACCACCATCTCGTTGTCGACGCCGAGCAGGCGCGGCATCTTGTCGGCGGCCAACAGCGAGTCGAACTCGAACGGACCATTATCCGGGTAGCTGTAGCTCCAGTACCACTGCTTGCCGGTGGCCTTGACGGTCAGGTCGGCCTTGGGAATGTCGAGCTGCAGGAACAGCAGGCGGAACGACGGGACCGCGACGGCGACCAGGATCAGCACCGGGATCAGGGTCCATGCGACCTCGATCATGGTGTTGTGGGTGGTCTTGGAGGGGACCGGGTTGGCCTTGGCGTTGAACTTGACCACCACAAGGACCAGCAGCACCAGCACGAACAGCGTGATGCCGATGATCAGCCAGAGTAGGAAATTATGGAACCAGGTGATGTTCTCCATCACCGGCGTGGCGGCTTCCTGCAGCTTGTATTCCCAGGGCGCGGGCTGCCCCATGATTTTGGCGGACTCTTGCGCTGACGCCGTTCCGGCAGCAGCGAGCCCGGCTCCCAACATCGCGAAACCCAGCAACCGGCGGCCAATCTGGCCCTTCGACATCTTCATGCCGCGCGCGCTCCCATGTAATCGTCTGGCATTCCGGCCTGTTGCCGTGATCTGCCGATCCGTCCGCATCCTGACAAACGGCGAGTGCCGCGTGGCTAGAATGCGTCGAAATCCAGCTTCTCAAACCATAATTCTTGATCCGTCGCAATGCAGTAATGGTCGATGATGGAATGCAATCGACGAGGTTGCGCCACGACGGTAATTCGCGCTTCAAATCGAGCGAAATGCGCCCCCTGCCGCCGGGCCGGCTTGACAGAAGCAACGCCCGATGTACGCACAGGGCAGGCGCGCCCTGCGAGGTTGATTCGGCGCTTCGGGCGCTCGCCGCCCGGCGAAGATGCCTTCAAGGCGCCGTCATTGCCGTATCAGTCGTCGCGACGGACATTTGCCGGATCTAGCGTCAATTCACCTGCAGCCTAGTCGACTGCCGAGCCACCTGCCAAGGGATCGACCCAGATGGGCCATTTGAGATTGCAGCACGGACCGGTCGCGGACCGCAATGACCGCATCGGCGCGGCGCCGCGCCGGCTGGCGCTGGCCGTCGCCGCCCTGCTCGCGCTGGCAGTTCCGGCGGGCACCGCCCACGCCCAGGGCGCGGTGCGCTCGGTGCATGGCGACTGGCAGATCCGCTGCGACACGCCGCCCGGCGCCCAGGCCGAGCAATGCGCGTTGATCCAGAGCGTGGTCGCCGAAGACCGCTCCAATGCCGGCCTCACCGTGATCGTGCTGAAGACCGCCGACCAGAAGAGCAAGCTGATGCGCGTGGTCGCTCCGCTCGGCGTGCTGCTGCCCTCCGGCCTCGGGCTCAAGCTCGACAATCAGGACGTCGGCCGCGCCGGCTTCGTGCGCTGCCTGCCGAACGGCTGCGTCGCCGAGGTGGTGATGGACGACAAGCTGCTCGGGCAGCTGCGTACCGCCAAGACCGCGACCTTCATCATCTTCGAAACCCCCGAAGAAGGCATCGGCTTCCCGCTAAGCCTCAACGGCATCGGCGAAGGCTACGACAAGCTGCCATAGGGGCTGGTCCCGACAGCTAGAGCAGCAACGCCATGAACAGGACGTTCTCGTGGCTGCCATCGACACATACCGCATCCATGTGCATGCCCTCAGTCAAAAAGCCGAACTTCCGGTAGAGGGAGATAGCACCGGCATTGGCTTCGCGGACAGTCAGTTCGATTCGGTGAAGCCCTTTGGCGCGGGCGGCGTCTAATGTTGACCGGATAAGTCGGGTTCCGATGCCCTGCCCTCGAAACGCTGGCAAGAGTCCCATGCCGAGAATTGCGCTGTGGGCATAGATCGGCTTGCTGTTCGGCCTTGCGTCGCACCAGCCAACGACGTGCTCGTCCCCTGCCACGGCAACGAATTGAGGATGGCCATGCTCGATATTGTCGAGCACGAATGCGCGCACGGCTTCGGACGTCGGGCCCTCCAGAAACGACAGGTAACGCTTTTCACGGGCAACGCTGTCCAATGCCCGGGCGAAACCGGAAATGTGGGATGCAGTGATCGGCAGAACCTGAACAGTCATGAAGTTTGCTGCATCGGATGCAATTCTATTTTGGCGTAGCCGCAACGAGCCATCCGAGGCGCGACAGCACGGTCAAAGCCGCAACGGCAACTGTCAACCCGCCTGAAATCCAGCAGCCGATATAACTCTTGGTAGGAAGGTGGCTGATGCGCTCCGTCAAGGTGGCCTGACTGACCTTTAAATCGGTCAGGTCTTTTCCCGCCTCCCTGAGGGCGATCTTCATGTCACCGACGTTTTCACGAATGTTCTTTACGTCGGCTTCGAGACTGGCGACCCGAGCTTCGATCATGCCGTCGAATGTGCCTGCTCCGCCATGCGCCTGCAAGGCGGGCCAGGGGGTTTGGGAGCAAGGATCTGATCGGATTCATCGGCCATGCCCAATTTAGCCACACTCCCTTGAGGTTGATAAGTTATTTTTCACAATCTTTCAGGGAGCCGGGCATGAGCTTTCGGCGATTTCAGCCGAACGCAACGCGGTCCCCTCCCCTTCTTCCGCCGCAATGCCTATCTTCAGTGTCACCGCGCCATTGCCCCGGAGCTTCCATGACCAGTCCCGCCACCACTTCCCTGATCGACCGCGCCAATCTCGACCGCGACCAGGTGCGCCAGCAGTTGATCCGGGGCCTCGAGGGCGCCGACGACGGCGAGCTGTTCCTGGAATACAGCCAGAGCGAGGCGCTGGGCTTCGACAATGGCCGGCTCAAGCAGGCGACCTATGATACCGCCCAGGGTTTCGGCCTGCGCGCGGTCAAGGACGATGCGGTTGGCTATGCGCATTCCTCGGACGTCTCGATCCCGGCGCTGATCCGCGCCGCGGATGCCGTGCACGCCGTGCGCGGCGGCTACAGCGGCACATTTGCGGCGGCGCCGGCGCACACCAATGTGCGGCTCTATGGCGACGACAACCCGCTCGATGCCCCGGGCTTCGAGGCCAAGGTCAAGCTGCTGGCCGAGATCGACGCCTATGTCCGCGACAAGGATCCGCGCGTCCGCCAGGTCTCGGTGTCGCTCGGCGCCACCTGGCAGGTGGTCGAGATCCTGCGCCCGGACGGCGAAAGCTACCGCGACATCCGACCATTGGTCCGCGTCAACATTACGGTGGTGGCCGGATCCGGCGACCGCCAGGAAAGCGGCAGCAAGGGCTATGGCGGCCGCGAGGGCTATGCGCGCTTCATCGAGAGCGGCACCTGGCGCACGGCTGCCGACGGCGCAATTCGCGAGGCGCTGGTGAACCTCGAATCGATCCCCGCCCCCGCCGGCGAGATGGACGTGGTGCTCGGGCCGGGCTGGCCCGGCGTGATGCTGCATGAGGCGGTCGGCCACGGCCTCGAAGGCGACTTCAACCGCAAGCAGACCTCGGCCTTCGCCGGCCTGATGGGCCAGCAGGTCGCGGCCAAGGGCGTTACCGTGGTCGATGACGGCACGATTTCGTCGCGCCGCGGCTCGCTGTCGATCGACGACGAGGGCACGCCGACCAACCGCACCACGCTGATCGAGGACGGCATCCTGGTCGGCTACATGCAGGACCGCCAGAACGCGCGGCTGATGGGCATGAAGCCGACCGGCAACGGCCGCCGGCAGGGCTATGCCCATGTGCCGATGCCGCGCATGACCAACACCTACATGCTGGCCGGGCAGCGTGACCCCGCCGAGATTCTCGCTTCGGTAAAGAACGGCATCTATGCCGTGAACTTCGGCGGCGGCCAGGTCGACATCACCTCCGGCAAATACGTGTTCCAGTGCACCGAGGCCTACAAGATCGAGAACGGCAAGATCGGCGCGCCGCTGAAGGGCGCGATGCTGATCGGCAACGGCCCGACCGACCTCCACCGGATCAGCATGATCGGCAACGATCTGGCGCTCGATGACGGCATCGGGACCTGCGGCAAGCACGGCCAGGGCGTGCCGGTCGGCGTCGGCCAGCCCACGCTGCGCATGGACAAGATCACGGTG
This sequence comes from Tardiphaga sp. vice154, assembly GCF_007018645.1. Classification (NCBI taxonomy): domain Bacteria; kingdom Pseudomonadati; phylum Pseudomonadota; class Alphaproteobacteria; order Hyphomicrobiales; family Nitrobacteraceae; genus Tardiphaga; species Tardiphaga sp. vice154. The sequence continues at coordinate 623,435 of NZ_CP041399.1, read as the reverse complement.
GGAGGCACCGGTTAGTGACCGACGCCAGCACCCCGTCGACCTTTGCGTCGAATGCCAAGCGCTGGTCCGGGCAACTGGCCCAGCTCGCTTCCATCGTGATGCTGGTGTTTCTCGCCAAGGGCGCACTGGCCGAGCCGTTTTACGTGCCGTCGGCATCGATGGAGCCGACGCTCTTGATCGGCGACGCGCTCTTGGCGTCGAAGTTCCCCTACGGCTACTCGACGGCATCGCTGCCGATCCATGTCTCGCTGCCCGAGACCGGCCGCGTGCTGGCATCGACGCCGAAGCGCGGCGACGTCGTGGTGTTTCGCTGGCCCGGCGACCGCTCGCAGGTCTGGGTCAAGCGCGTCATCGGCCTGCCGGGCGACCGCATCCAGGTGCAATCGGGCATGGTGTATATCAACGGCCTGGCGACGCAGGTGAAGCCCGACGGCATCGGCGCCGCGGAAGATGACAATGGCGGCTCGGAGCCCGCGCGGCGCTATGTCGAGACGCTGCCCGACGGCGTGTCGCATCCGATCTTCAAGCTCTACGACCATGGCCGGCTCGACAATACCGAGGAAGTTTTGGTGCCGCCCGACCATCTGTTCGTGATGGGCGACAACCGCGACAACTCCGCCGACAGCCGTGTCCCGGTGCGCTCCGGCGGCGTCGGGCTGCTGCCGATGGACAACCTGGTCGGCCGCGTCGATGCCATCGTGGGATCCTGGGACCTCGGGGTCCGCAACCAGCCGGTCAGCACCTGGCTGTCGGGTTTTCGCATGGCGCGGTTTTTTACCAAGGTGAATTGAGAACAGCTGGATCGAGAAGCGAAAGCCTCTCAGCCGTCATTGCGAGGAGCCCTTGCGACGAAGCAATCCAGTTCTTTCGTGTATGAGGCCTCTAGATTGCCGCGTCGCTTCGCTCCTCGCAATGACGACTGAAGCTACGGCGCCTCCTTAGCTGCCAGCCTTAATTGCAGCAGCCGTGCCGAGCGGGAGTTCTTCGACCAGCGACGACGACACCGCGGGGACCTGCTCGCCGTTCGAGGCGCGGGTGACCGCAAGACGGGTTCTGGTGAACACGGCTTCGGCGCCGGTCTTCGCCGTGTCAGGCGTATCGAGATTCTTCAGGAGTTCGGTGACCAGGAGGCTGGTCGGGCCATCGGCATCGTCGGCGACCTTGCCGGGCGTCGCCGATGACAGGACCAGCGCATTCCCGTTCGCAGCGATCGGGGCCAGGCCGTGCGAATAGAAGCGGAAACGGCGCTCATAGGGGTTGCGGCGCGAGGCGTCGATCACGGCAAGGCGGACCTTTGCGCCGCGCTCCTGAATGGCAGCGAGCACGCCCTCGACGCTGGTTCCTTCGCGGCGGACATCGGCTTCCCGCCAGATCGCGGCGTCGATCGGCAGCAGGTAGCTCTGGCGGCCAGCCTGAATACCAAAGCCGCCGAAATACAGCATCACCACCGAGTCCGACGTGATCTTCGCCTTCAACCGATCGACCGCGCGGACCATATCGTCTTTGGTGGCGTCCTCGACGACATCGACCTCGAAGCCGTCGCGACGCAGCGCGCTGGTCAGCGCGCGGGCATCGTTGATCGGTTGGGCGAGCGGCGTGGCGGCGTCCGGATAATGGCCATTGCCGATCACCAGCGCGAGCCGGGCGTGCTTGCCGACCGCCGCCTGTTCGAGCGTGGCGTTGGCGGCCTCGGGCGAGCGAGCGTTCAGCGCGGCATGGGCGGCCAGCGCCAGCGACACCAGGCCGAAAAAGGCCGCGGCGAAGGTCATCGAGCGGCGCGACACATGCATCTGCAGAACGTTCATGACATCATTCCCGGTCATCGCTCGCGCCCGCATGGGGCGCGCCGCCGTCGATTAAGGTTTGAAGGGTGAGAGGCTTTTGGACAACCATTACGATTAATTTGCGGCACCGCAGCGAAAGGTTACGAGTTACCCCGGTCGCGACAAGTCGGTAACGGCCACAATTTAAGACGGTGTTACGGGCACAGTACAGGCCTGCTCCCGGTTCCACTTTCGGAACAAAAGCAGTCCGGCTGTCGCGGTCGCGCAAGTTTCCTCATCGCGGGAAGTTGAAAGCGGTGCGCTGGCGCCTTCAATTGAAACCGCTCACAGTCCCTATAGCCATTCCTTCTGCGACGACGGGGCCCGCTTCATGTTGCCAAACTTCCGTGTCGTCCTGCTGATGCTGTGCTGGCCGGCGCTGGTGCAGGCCGCCGATGTGACCGGCGTGCCGAAGATCCGCGACGGCGATCAGGTCGCGTTCGGCGCCACAAGGATCCGGCTCGCCGGCATCGACGCGCCATCCAACGACCAGCTTTGCCTCAGCCCGTCGGGCGAGCGATGGACCTGCGGCGCCGCGGCGCATGAGGCGCTGGCGACCTTCGCCGGCGACAAGTCCTGGACCTGTCGCGTACAGCGCACCGACCGCTTCGGCCGCTCGGTCGCCAATTGCGAAATCGATGGCGTGGACGTCTCGCAATGGATGGTGAAGAACGGCTGGGCGTTGTCCTACGTGAAATACTCACAGGCCTATAGCGCCGACGAACAGGCCGCGCGCGAGGCCCGGGCGGGGATCTGGGCCGGCGCCTTTATCGCGCCGTGGGACTGGCGGGTGCGCAACAAGAAGACCGCCATCCTCGGCGCCACCAAGCCGCCGGACAACGCGCTGGCGATCCTGCTCGCCTCGGCCTCCGGCGCCAAGGCGCCATCGCCGAATTGCACCATCAAAGGCAACGTCAACCGCGCCGGCGTCTGCATCTATCATACGCCGGCAAGCCGCTGGTACGCCAAGATCAGCATGAAGGTCAGCAAGGGCACGCGCTGGTTCTGCTCGAAGGAGGAGGCTGAAGCCGCCGGATGTCGCGAGACCCGGCGATAAAGCCGCCCCGCCGCGGGCGGGTGCATCGCGGCTTGCGGCTGACGTTGCTGCTGTTGGGTATCTACGGCGTCACCGCCTATCTCGTGCTGCCGACCTTCTGGACGCATCACGACCGGCAGGCCCGGCTGGCCGGCCTGCCGATGACGACCATGACGCCGCAGGGCATTGCCGGCGACCCGATCAATGTCGGGCTGATCGGCGACCGCGCCGAGGTGCTGTGTGCGATGCAGGCCGCCGGCTGGTATCCCGCCGACGCGGTGACGTGGCGGTCTTCGCTGGAGATCGCCGGCAGCGTGCTGCTCGACCGGCCGTATCGCGATGCGCCGGTCAGCCCGCTGGTCTATCTCGGCCGCCGCGAGGATCTGGCGTTCGAGAAGCCGGTCGGCCACAGCGCCGACCATCGCCACCATGCCCGGTTCTGGAAGGTGCTGGACAAGGGCGAGGAAGACCGCCCGGTCTGGCTCGGCGACGCCACCTTCGACCGCAGCGTCGGCATCAGCGACTACACCGGCGCCATCACCCATCACATCGCGCCCGACATCGACGCCGAGCGCGCCGTGATGTCCGATGACCTCCGGGCTGCCGGGATGGTCGAGGCGAAATACCAGGTCACCGGCATCGGCCCGACGGTGGCCGGCCGCAATGGCGGCGGCGACCTTTATTTTACCGACGGCGAAGTGTGGATTTTCCGCCTCGTCGTCGCCTGCCGGAAGCGCGACGATCCCGCGGTCACCATCCCCTCGCCGCCGGCGACCGAGATCAAGGACCAGATCTTTGCGGCGATCGCGGCGGCTCTGAAGAAGTGACAAGCTTTGATTCCGTCGGGCTCCCATGTCACAAGGCAACTAGCTGCCAGCAAGGGAATTCATAATGGTCGTTCGCGCAGGGCGTGAGTTTCTCGCCATCCCCGGCCCCACCACGATGCCCGACGAGGTGCTGCGCGCGATGCATCGCCCGGCACTCGACATCTATTCCGACACCATGGTGGAATTGACCGACAGCCTGCTGCGCGATCTGAGCCGCCTGTTCGGCACCACGGCGCAATCCTACATCTACATCGCCAACGGCCACGGCGCCTGGGAGGCGACGCTCAGCAATGTGCTGTCGCGCGGCGACAAGATCCTGGTGCTGGAGAGCGGCCGCTTCGCGATCGGCTGGGGCCAGGCTGCGCGCGCGATGGGCGTCGATGTCGAGGGCCTGAAGGGCGACTGGCGTCGCGCGATCCGCCCGGACGAAGTCGCGGCACGGCTGCGCGCCGACACTACGCACGAGATCAAGGCGGTGCTAGCGGTGCAGGTGGATACGGCGTCGGGCGCCTGGAACGACATCGAGGCGATCGGCCGCGCCATCAAGGCTGCCGGCCATCCGGCATTGTTCATGGTCGATGCGGTGGCGTCACTCGCCTGCATGCCGTTCGAGATGGACAAATGGGGCATCGACGTCGCGATGTCCGGCTCGCAGAAGGGCCTGATGGCGCCGCCCGGCCTTGGCTTCGTGGCGGCCTCCGACCGCGCCCGCAAGGTGCATGAGACCGCCGGGCTGCGCACGCCGTACTGGGACTGGACCGCGCGCGGCGGGCCGGAGCACTACAACAAATATTCCGGCACGGCGCCGATCCACCTGTTGTTCGCGCAGCGCCAGGCGATCGACATGCTGCTCGACGAGACGCTGCCGAACGTTTTCCGTCGGCACAGCCTGCTGGCCGAAGCGGTGCGCCGCGCGGTAACGGTATGGTCGCAGGACGGCGTGCTCGGCTTCAACATCGCAGCCCCCGCGGAACGCTCCAACACCGTGACGACGGTGACGATGACCGACCCCGCGCCGCTGCTGGCCTATTGCAAGAACAAATGCGGCGTGATCCTCGGCGTCGGCATCGGCGATCTCTCCGGCAAGGCGTTCCGCATCGCCCATATGGGCCACATCAACGCGCCAATGATTTTGGGCACGCTCGGCGTGATCGAAATGGGGTTGCAGGCGCTCGGCATTCCACACGGCCGCGGTGGCACGACGGCCGCGATCAACTATCTCGGCGACAGTGTGAAGGCGTAACGTCGCTCCGTTCACTCGGCTGTCGTCCCCGCGAACGCGGGGATGACACGAGAAGTTATGCCGTTTCGCTTCTGCGCGTTTCCGGCATGATGCTCCAGATCATCGCCAGCCCCAGCGCGGCGACGCAGGCGAGTCCCAGAAATGCCGTCGGTGCGCCGAAGCGGTCTGCGACGAAGCCGGCAAGAATGGTCGATACCGAGGCACCGATACCGCTGGCGGTGCCGATGATGCCCAGCGCCAGCGAATATCGGCCGCTGCCGAAGGCGAGATCGGCGACGATCAGAGGAATCATCACGCTGAACACCGCGGCGGTGACGCCATCGAACAACTGCACCGCCACCAGCAAATAGGGATCGGTCACGGTCGCGAACAGCACGCCGCGAATGGTCAGCGCGGCAAAGCCGAGCAGCAGGAACGGCCGACGGCCCCATTGCTGCGCCTTGCGGCCGACCGTCGGCGAGGTCAGGGCGACGATCGCCTGAGGCACCACGATGCAGAACGCGATCAGCACCGGCGCCCAGTCGGCCGAGCGCGTGGTGACGACGCCGGCCATCAGCGGCAGCATCGCGGCGTTGGCGAGTTGCAGCAGCAGCACCGCACCGGCGAAGATCAACAGCGGTCGCTGCCGGATCAGGTCGCGAAACCGCACCGGACTGTAGTCCGCCGTCTTGAGGGCAGCGCCATGCGCCTGCGCCGCATCGATGTCTCGGGCGCGGATTCGCGACAGCGCATACAATGTCGGCAGCGCCAGCAGGAAAGTGACGACAAACACCGAACGGCTGGAGAGATAATAGCCGCAGGTGCCCATCACCGCGGCGGCGACGCCGTTGCCCAGGGATGCGAAGCGCGCGTTGCGGCCGAGCCGTTCGCCGATCCGCAAGGGACCTACGAGGCCGAGGCTGACGGCGGCGATCGCCGGGCCCAGCACGCAGCTCGCCATCGCATGCAGCGTGGCGGCGGTGACGACGATCGGAAATACCGGAAAGGCGGCGTAGCCGAGCGCACAGAAACAGATCGTGAGCACCGCGGCACCGGCCACCAGCCTGGTCGAGCGCGCGGCATCGACGATGGCGCCGCCTGGCATCTGGCCGAGCAGCCCGACGATGCCGCCGATCGACAATACGAAGCCGATCTCGACCTGGGTCCATTTCTGCGTCGTCAGATACACCGCGATGAACGGGCCGAAGCCGGTCTGCACGTCGGCGAGAAAGAAGATGAACCAGTCGAGCCCGCGCAGGCTCTGCCGCGACGGCTCCGGCTTGCCGGGCTCGCCGCCGTCGTGCTCCGGCGCGATGCCGGGCGCGCAGGCAACCTGCCGCACCTCGTCGCCATCGGCGCGTGGCCGATCTGGGGCATAGATGGTCGCGGGCGCCACCTATCTGTCCTGCGCAGCGGGCGGCGGCGGGAAACGCAGCGGATACAGCGCACCTGAAGCGCCGAGCGCCACGATCGGCGCATCGTCCTTGTATTCCGGCGCGGCGCGGACCTGTTCACGACTCAGGTCGAGCGTAATGCTTTCGCTCTTGTTGGCGACGTTCCAGAAATGCAGCGCCGCCCAGTCGACCACGATCTTCCGGCTCCCGACGCCGAGAAATCCGCCGAAATCGATCACCGCCGCGCGCACGACGCCCGCGCGGTCGACGATCACGTCGGCGATGCGGCCCATGTTCTCGTTGGCGGGGCTGCGTACGTCGCGGCCAAGAATGCCGCGCGCATCGAAGGCGTCGATCACCGTGACAGACGGCGGCTTGGTGACCGCCACCGGCGGCGTTGCAGCCGGCTTTGGTGCTTCGACGGCGGGAGCAGCCGGGGCCGGCGTCGCCGCGGGCGCCGGGTCGTCAGCGGCCCAGCTTGGGCTCACCGAGAGTAGCGCGCAGCTAACTGCCGCGATAAGTCTCACTTGAACTAAATTCATTCCGCCTCTTTCATTCTTGTTCGTCACCGAACTCTCCGCCTGTCGTCCCCGCGGAAGCGGGGACCCATAGCCACCGTCAAAGCGGATCAGCCACTATCATTCGCCTCGCGCGTCGATACGGCGACAGCGTGTATGGGTCCCTGCGTTCGCAGGGACGACACGAGAGAGCTTTTGTCCCACGACCATTTCGGTCACCGATCAATGCGTCAGTACGATCGAAACCTGGATCCTGCCGCGGGTGCGCAGCACTTCCAGCGAGACGTCGTCGTTATGCCGGCGCAGCCGCAGATCGACGGTGGAGTTGCCGAGCCGCAGGTCTCGCAAAATGACTTCGTTGAGAAACGCCGGCAGCCGCGGATTGCGGAAACGGATTTCGCCACGCGCGGCGTCGAACTCGATTCCCAGCGCTGCCTCGAGCAGCGTGAACGGCGTGGCGCTCGCCCAGGCCTGCGGCGCGCAGGCGACCGGATACAGCGTCGGCCCGCGACGCTTCTCGCGCTGGAAGCCGCAGAACAATTCCGGCAGCCGGCGCAGGTCCATATAGGTCGCGGTATCAAACAGGCCCTTGAACACCGCCTCCACCGAATGCTTGAGGCCGTAGCGCGCCAGGCCCAGCGTGATCAGCGCGTTGTCGTGCGGCCAGATCGAACCGTCATGATACGACATCGGATTGTAGCGCGCCTCGCCGCGCGCCACGGTGCGGATGCCCCAGCCCGTGAAGAAATGCGGGCGCATCAGGTCGGCGGCGACCAGCCGCGCGCGGTCCTCCCGCGCGATGCCGGTGAACAGCACCTGCCCGGCATTGGAGGTGCGGACCTCGCACGGCATCTTTGCGCCGTCGAGCGCGATCGCATAGGTGCCGAGTTCCTCGCACCAGAACGCCTCTTCGAAATTTTTCCGCAGCGTCTCGGCCTGGGTTTCCAGTTCGCTGGCGCGGTCCGGCAGGTTCATGCGCAGCGCGAGCCTGGCTGCCAGCTGCTTGGCAGCGAACACATATCCCTGCACCTCGACGAGCGCGACGCTGCCTTCGGCGAGCTTGCCGTCGGCGTGGAAGATGGCGTCGTAGGAATCCTTCCAGCCCTGGTTCTGCAGGCCCTCGTCGGTGGCGCGCTGGTATTCGACAAAGCCGTCGCCATCGGGATCGCCGGGACCGTCGATCCATGCCAGTCCGGCCTCGATCGCCGGCCATAGCTCGCGCAGCGTTTCGTCATCGCCGGTGCGCTCGACATAGAGGCCGGCCAGCAGCACGAACAGCGGCGTGGAATCGACGCTGCCGTAATATTGCGCGAACGGTACTTCGCGCAAAGCAGCCATCTCGCCGCCGCGCATTTCGTGCAGTATCTTGCCGGGCTCGGCATCCGACAAAGGATCTACGCGCTTCGCCTGGAAGGCCGCTAGCCGCTTCAGCACGCCGCGCGCAATCCGCGGATCGACCCACAGCATCTGCATTGCCGTGATCAGGCCGTCGCGACCGAACGTCGTCGAGTACCAGGGGATGCCGGCGTAGGGATACCGGCCCTGCGGCGTCTCCGTCATCAGCATGTTGAGGTCGGCCATCGCCTGGCACAGCACCTCGTTAAAGATGTTGTTCGAGGTCTCGATCGACAGCGCGCCCTTGGAAAAGTTGCGCATCTCGCGGCGATGCGCCAGCAGCGAACGGAAGAACGGCGCCGGCTTGACGCCGACCTGTGCGTTGCACGAGGCGGCGACGAACAGCGACGTAACCTGCTGCGGCTCGAGGTCGAAATGATAGGTCGCGGTGTTGGGGCCGAGCCGCGTCGGCTTCGGGTCGAAATGCACCGCGGTCGAGCGGCTGACATCGTCAAGCCCGGTATATTCCAGCGCGACCTCGGTCGGGCCGACCACCCGGCTGGTGGCTGTGCCGCGCCGCGTGCGCCTGGAGCCGCGAACCTCGAATAGGTCGGCAAAGTCATTGTCGAACGACAGCGTGAGGTCGAAGCTGGCGGCCGCTTCGCCGTGGTTCTGCAGCCCGATGCGCTGATAGGCGGTGCCGTGCCACAGAAAGAAGGTGCGCACGATGTGCAGCATGTCCTTCGCCAGCACCAGCTGGCCGTTGCGATAGATATCGGGATTGGTCAGGTCGACGGTGAGCGATGAATTGTCGTCACGCAGGTTGGAGCCGAGCAACAGCGGCTGCACGTCGTCGAGCGCCAGTTCGAGCCGCGCCAGATAGCGGGTGTCGGCGTTGAACAGCCCGTCGGGGCCGCCGGCGGAAGCGCCGATATCGCCGTGGCTGTCCAGCACGACGAAGGTGTCATCATGCTTCAGCGCGCGACGCGGCCGCGACGCCGGCCCAGTCATCGGAATGTAGAAAGGCGACTCAACGATCTGACCGGCAGTGTGGAGCGGGGCGATCTTGGCAGCGGCTTCGATGGGCATGAGGGACCTCGACCGGTTGTTGGTGCGCGGAGGATTCTCCGCAGGGCGACTCAGCGCAGAATGCTAAAACGGTCAGGCCGCGTGTTGCGCGAGCCGGTTCATTTCCTGAGTCACGAGTTCGCGATACGGCCCGCTGCCTTGCATCAGGCTGCCCGGTTTGCCGTCCTCGATGATCTTGCCGCCCTGCAGCATGACGACGCGGTCAAAATTGCGCAGCGTAGCCAGACGATGTGCGATCGCAATCACGGTGCGGCCGCGCATCAGGCGCTGCAGCGCCTCGCGGATCGCTTCCTCGGATTCGCTGTCGAGCGCGGCGGTCGCCTCGTCCAGTAACAGGATCGGCGCGTCCTTGAGGAACGCGCGGGCGATCGCGATGCGTTGCCGCTGGCCCCCCGACAGTTTGACGCCGCGGTCGCCGACCTGGGTGTGCAGCCCCTCGGGCAGCGTCTCGACGAAGTCGCATCGCGCGGCAATCGCGGCGCGCATCACTTCCTCGTCGGTGGCGCCGGGGCGGCCGTAGCGAATGTTTTCCATGATCGAGCGATGGAACAGCGAGATATCCTGGGGAACCACGGAGATCGCCTGGCGCAGGCTGTGCTGAGTTACCCGCGAAATGTCCTGTCCGTCGATGGTGATGCTGCCGCTCTGTACGTCGTAGAAGCGCTGCAACAGCACGAACAGGCTCGACTTGCCGCCACCGGACTGACCGACCAGACCGACGCGCTGGCCGGCGTGCAGGCGCAGGGTGAACTTGTCGAACACCGGCAGGCCGCCTGGATAGGTAAAAAAGATGTCGTTGAAGGCGATCGCCGCGCCGGATTTGACCAGGTTCTCAGCTTCCGGATGGTCGCTCAGTTCATGCGGCACCAATAAGGTGGCGAGCGCTTCGGAGAGACGTGCGACATGTTGGGTGACGTCGACCAGAGCGACCGCGAGATCGCGTGTCGCGTGCAGGATCGAGAGACCCAGCGTGCAGATGAGAACGACGTCGCCGGTCGAGGCGCCGCCACGCTGCCACAACAGGATCGCCCAGCCGAGCAGGCCGATGGTCAACACCACGGTAATCGCTGCGTGGGTCAGGCGCAGCTTTTCCAGATAGCGCAGGCTGCGGCCGCGGGCGTTCAGTTCCTTGTCGACGGTGGCGTCGAAGCGGGCGTGCTCGAAACCCAGCCCGCAGAAGGCGCGGACCAGCGGCATGTTGTTGATGACATCGACCATCTCGCCGTCGACCGCAGCGGCCTTGTCGGCGAAGTCGTCATGCAACGCCTTGCCGCCCGCGGCCATCTTGAACATCATCACCACGACGCCGCCAGCGACCACCGCAAGGCCCAGCGCCATCGGCAGGCTGACCGTGCCGATCAGCGCAATCGCCGCAATTGTGGCGACGCATGGCGGCATCACATTCCACACGAACATGTTTTCAACGGTGAACACCGCGTTCGATGTGGCGGTAATGCGGCTGGTCAGCATGCCCGGCAGTTTTTCGGTGAAATAGCTCGGCGCATGCCCGGTGAGGTGGCGAAAAATATCGCGGCGAAGATCGCCGGTCACGCCGACAAAGGTGAAGCTCGCCGTCCAACTCGCCACCCGCCACAAGAACATATCCGCGGAAATCAGCGTCACCAGTAAAATAAAGGCAAGCCAGACGCCGTTGCCGGACGAATTCGGCCCCGCCGACAGCCCGTCGACCAGAAATTTGATTCCGTATTGAGTTCCCACCGAACAGGCGACGGCTGCAAGCACCGAAAGCAGGATGATGAGATGCGATGCAGAGCGTCGCTGGATGTAGCGCATCACAAAAGCAAACGGCCGCTGCGCGTAGCCGGAAAGACTATCCATCGTGCTGTTCGAACCTGTTGGAGGAGAACCGGAATCTAGCGGCGACGCGGGTACGCTCGCCGGTGTCAACAACGCCATTCGCAAAATTCCATGCTCTCGCCATCACTGCGCAACAATTTGGCAGCATCGTCAGTGTCGGGAAGTTGAACGGACGAAATGGCATCAGCAAGACCACAGTGTGGACGAAGTGCGCATGTCAGTCAGGAACTTCGCATATGCGAGAACGTTCCCGATCAGGCAATGCCGGTGCCGGAGACGAGCTCTCATCATCAACCCGATCACAGGAGAAGTTTAGATGCGCATCGCGCAGGTTGCTCCGCTTACCGAAGCCGTTCCCCCGAAACTCTATGGCGGCACCGAACGGGTCGTGCACTGGTTGACTGAAGAGCTGGTAGCTCTCGGAAATGACGTAACCCTCTTTGCCAGCGGCGATTCAGTGACATCCGCAAAACTCGACGCCGGCTGGCCGAAAGCGCTGCGGCTCGACGGATCGGTTCGCGATCCCAACGCGCTGCACATGGAGATGCTGGAGCGTGTGCGCCAGAAGTGTGACGACGAGGAATTCGATTTCCTCCACTTTCATCTCGACTACTATCCGTTCTCACTGTTCGCGCGCCAGCCGACGCCGTTTCTCACCACGCTGCACGGCCGGCTTGATCTGCCGGAACACCAACCGGTGTTCACCACCTTCAACAAGGCGCCGGTGGTGTCGATCTCGAATGCGCAGCGCCGTCCGGTGCCGCAGGCGAACTTCGTGCGCACGATCTATCACGGCATTCCGGAAAACCTGCTGACGCCGCAGGACATTGTGCCGAGCTATCTGGCGGTGCTTGGCCGCATCGCGCCCGAGAAGGGCGTCGACCGCGCCATCAAGATCGCGATCCGCGCCGGCATTCCCTTGAAGATCGCCGCCAAGATCGACCGCGCCGACCAGGAGTACTATGAGGCCGTGGTGCGTCCGCTGATGGATCATCCGCTGATCGAATACATCGGCGAGATCGGCGACCACGAGAAGCCGCAGTTCCTGTCAGGTGCGATCGGCCTGCTGCTGCCGATCGACTGGCCGGAGCCGTTCGGCTTGGTGATGATCGAATCGATGGCCTGCGGCACGCCGGTGATCGCATATAACCGCGGCTCGGTGCCGGAGATCATCGACCAGGGGCTGACCGGTTTCATCGTCGAGGACGAGACCAGCGCAGTGGCGGCGGTTGGGCGTCTGCAGGGCGTGGACCGCACGGCGATACGCAAGCAGTTCGAAACGCGCTTCACCGCGCGACGAATGGCGCTGGACTACATGGCCTGCTACCGCGACCTGACGGATACCGGCGTGCCGAAGATCAGGCTGGTGCAGAGCGCGGAATAACGCGGGCGATTGATAGCAGCACACAAGGGGCGGCCGGAGGGTCGCCCTTTTTGTTGTGTTGTATTCCCAGCATCGTCCTTCAAGTCACAAACACCGTCAGCAGTGTCCCCTCCCCTTGCGGGGGAGGGTCAGGTAGAGGGGAGCCGCAATCGACGTCGCTTGTGGCGCCCCCCGCTCCCGTCCGCGCTTTCGCGCGGCCACCCTCCCCCACGAGGAGGGAGGGGACGATGGAGCCGAGGTGTCGGCAATTCAGGCAAGCTGCGTACAACGAAAGCCGCCGGGCCGAACCTGTACAGCCAGCCGAACATTTGCGAAAAATGACGATCGCGGGCGCATTTCGTCCCGCCGCATCTTCTCAAAAGGCTCGCATGTCCCCTGTTGCCCGCTTCGAACTGATCCTGCTCTTGATGGCCGTGATCGTCGCGCTCGATATTGTCGCGCGTCGGCTGAAGCTGCCGCCGGCGGCGGCGCTGATCCTCGGCGGCGTCTGTTTCGCACTGATTCCCGGCGCGCCGGATGTCGAGATCGATCCCGACCTGGTGCTGGTGCTGTTCCTGCCGCCGCTGTTGATGTCGAGCGCGTGGTTTACCTCATGGCGGGATTTTCGCGCCGATATCCGCATCATCCTGCAGCTTGCGGTCGGCGCGGTGTTCTTCACCACGCTGGTGGTCGGCGTCGTCACGCATTGGGTGATGCCGTCGCTGCCATGGGCGGTGTGTTTCGCGCTCGGTGCCATCGTCTCGCCGCCGGATGCGGTGGCCGCCAAGGCGGTGCTGTCCTCGGTGCCGCTGCCGCGACGGGTGGTCGTGCTGCTGGAGGGTGAGAGCCTGGTCAACGACGCTTCCGGCCTTGTGCTATTCCGCTTCGCCGTGGCCGCCGCATTGACCGGCAGCTTCTCGATCGGTGAGGCGTCGCTGTCCTTTGCCTGGCTCGGCATCGGCGGCATTGCCATGGGCGTCGCTTTCGCCGTCGTGTCGATCTTCGTCATGAAGCGCATCCGCGACAGCGACCTGATCATCGTCTGGACCTTCCTCAATGCCTGGATGTCGTACATCGCGGCCGAAAAGCTCGGCGTGTCCGGCGTGCTCTCGACCGTCGCCTGCGGCATCATTCTGGGCTGGAAGCAGCATGAAGTGATCAACGCCGCGACGCGGACCCGCGCTTTGGCGGTGTGGGGCGTCGTGGTGTTCGCGCTAGAGTCGCTGGTGTTCATTCTGATCGGGCTGTCGCTGCGCGGCATCCTGTCCCGGCTGGGCAATACAGACGCGCTGCTTGGTCTGTTGCCCGCCACGGCGGCGATTGTCGGCACGGTGATCCTGGCGCGTTTCGTCTGGATCTATCTGGGGACCTATCTGCCGCGGCTGCTGCTGCCGTCGCTCCGCGCGCGCGACCCCTATCCGCCGCTGGCGGTGCCATTCATCATGGGGTGGGCCGGCATGCGCGGCGTGGTCAGCCTGGCCATCGCGCTGTCGCTGCCGGAAGGATTCCCCGGTCGGGATTTTATTCTCGCCGTCACCTTCGCGGTGATCCTGGTCACCGTGCTGCTGCAAGGCACCACGCTGGCGCCACTGGCGAGGCTGCTGGTGAAGGAGGACTTCACGCTGGCGCATGGGCCGCAACTGACCGAAGCGCAGGCTCGCGCGCGCGTCGCTGCGGCGCAACTCGCTGCCCTCGAAAAAGAGTCGCTGAAGCCGGACGGCACCCATCGCCACCCACGGCTGATCGAGCAGTACAATTATCGGGTCAACGCCGCGAAGCGCTTTTCAGAAGAGAGCGAAACGCTGGCGCCGCATCGCACCGACCATTACAACGCGGTGCTGGCGGCCAACGCCGCCGGCCGCACCGAACTGCTGCGGATGCACCGCAGCGGCGAAATCCACGATTCAGTGCTGCACGAGATCGAGCGGGGGCTCGACCTCGAAGAGGTCAATGTGCGGCGGTTTGTGTAGTTACGGCCGATCCGCCGGATGCGCAGGGGTCGGGGTGGCCGGCTCATCATCCGCCAGAGCGCGCCACGCGGCGCCGTCGAGATCGTCATATTGCCCTGATTTCAACGACCACAAGAAGCCGCCGAGCCCAACCAGGCCAAGCGCGAGCGCCAGCGGCACGAGGATGACCAGTACTTCCATCAGACGCTCTCCTTTGCCACGCGGCGTGCGCGCACCGCATTGAGCATCACCAGGATCGACGACCCCGACATCGCGATTGCGGCGATCAGCGGCGTCACCAGTCCGGCGATCGCGATCGGCACCGCCAGCGCGTTGTAGATCACCGCCAGCCACAAATTCTGCCGCATGATGCCAAGCGCCTTGCGCGAATAGTCGATCGCGGCCACTACCGGCGCCAGCGGCTTGCCGAGAAAGACGAGATCGGCGGTGGCCTGGCTGAGATGCGCGGCCGAGATCGGCGACATCGAGACATGCGCCGCGGCCAGCGCCGGCGCGTCGTTGAGGCCGTCGCCGACCATCATCACCTTGACGCCCTGCGCCTTCAATTCGCTGATGCGCGCGATCTTTTCGGCCGGCGTGACGCCGGCGCGCCATTCCACGATTCCGAGGCTTTCTGCCGCGGCTTCCACTGCAGGTTCGCGGTCGCCCGACAGGATTTCCACTTTGATGCCGCGGCGGTGCAGCGCCGCCACCGTCGCCTGCGCATCGGGGCGAAGCTGCTGGCGGACCGCAAAGACGTAGCGGGTGTCGCCATGGCGGAACGCTACCGCGGACATTTCCGGATCGTTGCTGAGAATGGCATTGGCCATGTCGTCGGCGTCGCAGAACGACGGCCGGCCGAGCCGGACCTCGACGCCATCGACGACGCCGTGAACGCCCTGGCCCGGCTGTTCGACGATGCCCGTGAGCGGCAATCTGGCGCCGGACGCGCGCGCGACCGCGGCCGCCACCGGATGATGGCTGGCCAGCGCCAGCCGGCCGGCGAGCTCCAGCATCTCCGGCGGGATCTGCGCGCCGTTGGTGAGGTCGAGATCCGGCATCGTCAGCGTGCCGGTCTTGTCGAACACGACGTGATCGACCGCCGCGGTGCGCTCGATGGCGTCGCCGGAATTGAGCAGCACGCCGGCCCGGAACATGGCGCCGGCCGCTACGGTCTGCACGGTCGGGATGGCGAGGCCGAGGGCACAGGGGCAGGTGATGATCAGCACCGCGACGGCCGTGACGATCGAATCATGCCAGCTCGCCCCCGCCAGCACCCAGCCGAACATCGTCAGCAACGCCGCCGCATGCACCACCGGCGCATAGAGGCGCGAGGCGCGGTCCGCCAGCATCACGTAGCGCGAGCGCGCCTGCAGCGCGTGGTCGAGCAACCGGGTGATCTCGGCCAGCAGCGTGCCTTCGGTCGCCGCCGAGACCCGGATCCGCAGCGTACCGGAAATGTTCATGGTGCCCGCATAGACCGCAGTGCCGCGCTCGGCCGGGGCATACAAGGTCTCGCCGGTGATCAGGCTCTGGTCGATCTCGGAATGACCCTCGATCACCGTGCCATCGACCGCGCAACGCTCGCCGGGGCGCAGCAGCACGATATCGCCGACACTGAGTGCGGCCACCGGCACGTCGCTGATCTCCTGGTCGGAGATGAATTTGGTCGCGGTCTCGGCCTTCAGCGCCGCCAGATTGCCGGCCACCGCGCGGGTACGGCGGCGCATGTTCTGGTCGAGGTAGCGGCCGAACAAGAGGAAGGTCAGCAGCATGATCGCCGCATCGAAATAAGCGTGCTCGGCGTGGTGGATGGTCTCTACCACCGACATCGTCAGCGCGGTGATGACACCGATCGAGATCGGCACGTCCATATTGGTGGTGCGGGCGCGCAGCGCGCGCCAGGCCGAGATGAAAAAGGGTTGTCCGGCATACGCCGCCGCCGGCAACGCGACGATGGCCGACAGCCAGTGGAAGAAGTCGCGCTGCTCCGGCATCATGTCGCCGGCACTGCCCGACCACACCGGTACCGACAGCATCATGACATTCATGGTGGCGAAGGCGGCGACGCCGAGGCAGCGCATCAGGAATTTCGACTGCTCGGTCTCGACCGCTTCGGCGCGTACCGTCTCGAACGGATAGGCCTTATAGCCCAACTCGGCGAGGCGATCGATGAAGCGGCCGGGATCCAGCGCTCCGCGCTTCCACTCCAGCGCGATGCGCTTGTCGGTGAGGTTGACGCGCGCCAGCGTCACATGGGGGATCGCCGACAGGCCGCGCTCGATCTTCGCCATGCAGCCGGCGCAACTGACGCCCTCGACCGCAAGGTCGATATGCGACAGGCCGGGCTCAAGGTCCCGGATGTAATGCGAGAAGTCGCGCGTGGCTTGCATGGGCCGTCCCTAGTTCAGCACGATGCGGTTCTTGGACAAAAACAGGCGCTTGCCGGCGACGTCGCCTTCCAGCACCAGATCCCACAATCCGGGCGCCAGCGCCGCCACTTCGCCGCGATACGCCGCAGTGCCGGAGGTGGCGAGTTCGACGGCGCGGTCGGCACGCCGATCCGCCGGGCGCTCCAGCCGGCTCGAGAAATTCAGTCCCTGGATCGGCGCGCCATGGCGGTCGCGGGCCTCGACGCGGACCTCGGCTCGGCCATCGGCGCCGCGCGCAACATGGGCATTGACCTTCCAAGCCCGCGAGGCCTGCTCGTGCGCTGCAACGATCTCTTTTTCGTAAGCGAGGCTGGCACTGTAGGCGCTATCGACCTCGGTACCCGGCAGCGTATCGATCGCGAATTTCGCCAGGGTGAGGTTGACGCCGATGATCACGCCGAAAAACGCGATCAGGCAGATCAGGACGGTGCGGCCGGTCAACGGTCGGACAGTAGTGGTCGTGCTCATGCGGTGGTCCTCGGAACGCTCATGGAGAAACAAAATTATCGGTGCCGGTTGCGACTTCGCCGAGCCCGAGATCCGTCACCCGCATTTTCAACGGGATCGATTTCTCGGGATTGCTTGCCGCAGGCGCCGTGACCAGCACGCGCAATTCGGTCGTGCTGTCGCGTTTCACCACGATCATCGGCCGATCAGGCGTGACCGAATCCGCGCCTACGACGTGAACCACGGCGTTGGTGGGCCCCTCGATGTCGAGGGCTACGACGCGATCGAAGCCACGCTTGTTGAGCAGCCGCACCGTATAGGCATTGCGGATCGAGCCGTCGCTGAGCCGCACCGCGATCGGGTTGCGGTCGTGCAGCACGTTGACGTCGAGCAGCGAGCGATTCAGCAGCGCATAAAGCATGATGCCGCCGACCACGGCGATGATCGCGGCGTAGACCAGCGTGCGCGGCCGGACGATCTTGTAGATCTCCGCCTTGCCCTCCGCGCGGCGCTGGATGTTGATGTCATTGTCGTATCCGATCAGGCGGGTCGGTCGGCCAACCTTGGTCATCACGGTATCGCAGGCGTCGATGCACAGCCCGCACTGGATGCAGTCGAGCTGCGAACCGTCGCGGATATCGATCCCGGTCGGGCACACCGCTACGCATTGATAGCAATCGATGCAATCGCCGGCGGGCTGTCCGGCGGCGCGCAACTCGGCGGCCTTCTTCAGCGAGGTCCGTTCTTCGCCACGATCGCGCTTGTAGGTGACGTTGAGCGCCCATTCGTCAGTGAGCGCCGCCTGGATGCGCGGCCACGGGCACATGTAGACGCAGACCTGCTCGCGCGCGAATCCGGCCAGCAGATAGGTCGTGCCGGTCAGGATGGCGATCCAGATATAGGCGATCATCGGCGCCTGGAAGGTAACGAGCTGCGTCACCAGCGTCGGCGCGTCGTTGAAATACAATACCCAGGCGCCGCCGGTCCACCACGCGATCATCAGCCAGATCGAGTGCTTCAGCAGGATTTCCGCGAAGCGCTGCAGCTTCAGGCCGCCCTTGTCGGTATCGGCATCCTTCTTCATGCGCTCGCGGCGGTCGCCTTCGACCAGGCGCTCGACGGCATAGAACACATCAGTCCACACCGTCTGCGGGCACAGATAGCCGCACCAGATCCTGCCGCCGATGGCGTTCATCAGAAACAGCGTCAGCGCCGCAAGAATCAGCAGGCCGGTAAAATAGTAGACTTCCTGCGGCCACAGCTCGATGAAGAAGAAATAGAAACGGCTGTTCGGGAGATCGACCAGCACCGCCTGGTTGGGCGCACCGATACCGCGATCCCAGCGCACGAAGGGCAACAGGTAATAGACGCCGAGGCAAAATGCCATCAGCCCCCATTTGATGCGACGGAAGGTGCCCGAGACATGCTGCGGGTAGACCTTCTTGTGAGGCGCATAGAGCGGGCCGAGATCGTCCGATGCCATTTCGGAAGTGGTCAGTGGCTTGTTCATGGGGTCATCTCTCGTCTTGGAATGACCCTAACCTCAAATGCCGCGGCTGATTTGATCCACCTCAATCGCCTTCGCTGTCTGCCCCCATCCGCCCCCCCCCGCCGACGGCCTATTGGCCGCCGCCCAGCGTATGCACGTAGACCGTCAACGCCTTGATGGTGGCGGGATCCAGCCGGCCGATCCAGGCCGGCATTACGCCGTTACGCCCATTGGTCACGGTCTCGATGATGGTCGCTTCATCGGAGCCGTAGAGCCAGATATTGTCGGTCAGATTTGGGGCGCCCATCTCCGGGTTACCCTTGCCGGCGTCGCCGTGGCAGGCCGCGCAATTGTCAGCGAACAGTTTGGTTCCCGCTGCGGCATCGTAACCCTTGGCGGTCGGCAGGCCCGCCAGTGAGCGCACGAAATTGGCCACCGTGACGATTTCCGGCTTCTTCAACGTACCGTCGCGGCCGAAGGCGAGCATCTGGCCTTCGTGGGCTTCGGCATGGCCCGAACGGATGCCATATTGCAGCGTCTTCTGAATCTGGTCGAGCGAACCGCCCCACAGCCAGTCGTCGTCGTTCAGGTTCGGATAGCCCTTGGCGCCGGCGGCGCCGCTGCCGTGGCAGGGCGCGCAATTATCGCCGAATACCGCCTTGCCGCGGGCCCGTGCCAGTGCCAGCAGAGCGGGATCCTTCTCGATCTCGGCCAAAGGTGCCGCGCCCAGCGTGACCATCTTGTCGCCGCGGATCTTTTCCAGATTGGCAAGCTCGACGGCCACATCGGCACGCGACGAATATTGGATGACGCCCGTCGTATGGCCCGTCAGCAGCGGCCAGGCCGGATAGACGATCCAGTAGCCGAACGCCCATATGATGCACGCATAGAAGGTCAATACCCACCAGCGCGGCAACGGCGTGTTCAGTTCCTTGATGCCGTCCCAGGAATGACCGGTCGTGGTCTTGCCAGTGGCGGCGTCGAAGTTTTCGTCATGATGAGCCATGATACGGTCAATCCTCTCGCAGCGGCATGCGGGCCGCCGCATCAAACGTCGCCTTGTTGCGCGGCCAGAGGGCGTACACGACGATGGCAATAAAGATTCCGACGAACAGCGGCGTCCAGAGCGAGACGACGAGATCCGAAGCGAAGTTTTGAACGGTCAATATCGCGCGCATGGGCCTCTCCTCAGCGGAGGTTTGCTTTTTCGTTGTAGAGCTTGAAGTCGACCAGCGTGCCCAGCATCTGCAGGTACGCGATCAGCGCATCCATCTCCGTGGGCGCGCCGGCCTTGCCGTCGAAGTTGCGCGCCACGGCCTTGGGATAGCGCTTGGCAAAGGCATCGGCTTCGGCACTGTCGGGATCGGTCTGCGTCTTTAGATCGGCGACGGCGTTCAGAATCTGATCTTCCGAATAGGGTACGCCGATCGCGCGGTTGGTGCGCAGGTGGTCCGCGATCTGATTGAGGTTGACCTCGGTTTCAGCGAGGAACCTGTAGCCCGGCATGACCGATTGCGGAACGATGGCGCGCGGATTGCTCAGATGCGTGACGTGCCATTCATCCGAATATTTGGCGCCGACCCGCGCCAGGTCCGGCCCGGTGCGCTTGGAGCCCCACTGAAACGGATGGTCGAACATGCTTTCTGCGGCGAGCGAATAGTGCCCGTAGCGCTCGACCTCGTCGCGCAGCGGCCGAATCATCTGCGAATGGCAAAGGTAGCAGCCCTCGCGGACATAGACGTTGCGCCCGGTCAGTTCCAGCGGCGTGTAGGGACGCACGCCGTCCACGACCTCGATCGTGCTCTTGAGATAGAACAGCGGCGTGATCTCGACGAGACCGCCGACGGCGATGACCAAAAGAATACCCACGATCAGGACGATCGAGTTCTTCTCGAAGATTTGGTGTCGGGTCCAGAATGACATCGATCAGTTCCTCACTCGGCCGCTTGCAGGGACGGGCCGGCTGGCAGATGCACTTCGGATTCGGCTTCGCCCACGCGCACCGTCATCCACAAATTGTAGGCCATGATCAGCGCTCCGATCAGGAACAGCCCGCCGCCGATTGCGCGGATGATGTAGAAGGGATGCATCGCCTCGACACTTTCGATGAACGAGTATTCGAGGAAA
Organism: Tardiphaga sp. vice154; assembly: GCF_007018645.1. Lineage (NCBI taxonomy): Bacteria > Pseudomonadati > Pseudomonadota > Alphaproteobacteria > Hyphomicrobiales > Nitrobacteraceae > Tardiphaga > Tardiphaga sp. vice154. Next base: position 602,566 of record NZ_CP041399.1, on the reverse strand, counting down.
CCCAGCGAGGTGTAGGCACGCCACATCAGACCCTGGAGAATTCCGGATACCCACATCGCGGAGATGTAGAGAACGATACCGAGCGTCGCGACCCAGAAGTGCCAGCTCACCAGACGCAGGCTATAGAGCTGCTTGCGCTGCCAGATCCACGGCACCAGGCAATACAGCGCGCCGAACGAGACGAAGCCGACCCAGCCCAGCGCGCCGGAATGCACGTGCCCGATGGTCCAGTCGGTGTAGTGGCTGAGCGAATTCACCACCTTGATCGACATCAGCGGGCCTTCGAAGGTGGACATGCCGTAGAATGCGACCGATACGACCAGCATGCGCAGCACCGGATCGGTCCGCAGCTTGTCCCAGGCGCCCGACAGCGTCATCAGGCCGTTGATCATGCCGCCCCATGACGGCATCCACAGCATGATCGAGAACGTCATGCCGAGCGTCTGCGCCCAGTCCGGCAGTGCCGTGTAGTGCAGATGGTGCGGGCCGGCCCAGATATAGAGGAAGATGATCGCCCAGAAATGCACGATCGACAGCCGGTAGGAATAGATCGGCCGCTCCGCGCGCTTCGGAATGAAGTAGTACATGATGGCGAGGAAGCCGGCGGTCAGGAAGAAGCCGACCGCGTTGTGGCCATACCACCACTGGAACATGGCATCCTGCACGCCGCCCCAGGCGACGTAGCTCTTCGAGCCGAAGAACGAAACCGGCAGCGCGGGATTGTTGCCGAGATGCAGCACGGCGATGGTGACGATGAAGGCGAGATAGAACCAGTTGGCGACGAAGATGTGCGGCTCTTTACGCTTCATCAGCGTCGCGACGAACACCAGCAGATAGGTCACCCAGACGATCGTCAGCCAGAGGTCGGCGTACCATTCCGGCTCGGCATATTCCTTCGACTGGGTGACGCCGAGCAGATAGCCGGTGCCGGCGATCAGGATGAAGAAATTGTAGCCCAGCACGACGAACCACGGCGCGAGGTCGCCAGCGAGTCGGACCCGGCCGGTCTTCTGCACGACATAAAAGGACGTGGCGAGCAGCACGTTTCCGCCGAAGGCGAAGATCACCGCCGAGGTGTGCAGCGGACGCAGCCGGCCGAAGCTGGTCCAGGGCAGATCGAAATTCAGCGCCGGCCATGCCAGTTGCAGCGCGATCAGCAACCCGACCGTGAAGCCGGCGATGCCCCAGAACATCGCCATGAACGAGGCGAACTTGATCGGGCCGAGGTTATAATTCGGAACACCGTTGATTTCCTGCGGTGGCAACGCCGAGCGCTCGAAATAACGATTGAAGATCGCAAAGACGGCCACCAGGCTTGCCGCGCCCCCCAGCGCGGCATGGAAGGCAAACGGCGCATCCTCTGCCCTGGCAGCTCCGAGGATACAGAGGAACACCGCTGCGGTGAATAGCGCGGCCAGTCCTGACTCGCCGAAGGTCATCCATTTAACGTCGCTGTTTGGCTGCATCGCGATTTTCCTCGTGGTGTCGTGAGTTCAATCACGAGAAAGCCGCAAACGATTTGATGAAGGTCAAAGTCGGGGGCCTTGCCCAGGAAATTTTCAATCGAGCCAGCAGCCGGGATCCCGATCGAGGCGAGCGCCCATGCGCTGTACCCGACAGTAAAGCGCCAGGCTGCATCCGGATTCGATGCATCCTGGCGTCTTTGACTGAACCGCGGCTGACGCAGCGGATACGGATCGTGGCCCGCCGCTCAGTGCGACATCAGCACCCAGCATGGCGGCTCGTTGAGGATCGAATTGCTGGCGCCGCCCCAGACCCACTCGTTGAGCCTGGAATGATGGTAGGCCCCCATCACCAGCAGATCGATCGCATGCGCCTTTACCTGCGTTGCAAACACCTTGCCGACCGGACCGCTGCCGCGCTTCACGATCTCGAAGCTGGCGGTGACGCCATGCAGGGCCAGATGCGTCACCATGGCGGCGCCGGATTCGCGCTCGGCCGCTGTCTCGGCGTCGGTCACGGTGAAAATGCGGACCGTCGCGGCCGCCTGCAACAGCGGAATCGCGTCGGCAATGGCGCGGGCGGCCGGTGCGGAGTGGTCCCAAGCAATGGCAATATGTTTGACGTTCGACACCAGCCCATCCGCCAGATTTTCGGGGCACAGGATGATCGGACGGCCGGATTCGAAAATCAGCCGCTCGACCAGGCTTTCGAGGTTGGCATGATGCGGCCGGCTCGGCAGCAGCGTCAGATCGGCGAGCCGCGCGGTCCGGGCGAAATACGCCGCCACGTCGCGCTGCGGCAGCCGCTGGATGGCGTGCACGCTGCGCGCGCCCAGACGGACCGTGGCGGCCTCGAACGCGGCGACCAGACCCGTGACGTTCGCCAGGGCTTCAGCCGCCTCGGTGGCGCCGGAAATCATTACATGCGGTCGCACCGCGACGCCGACATCGAGTTCGATCGCCACGGCGGTGATGCGCGCGCCGACATCCACGGCCAACGCGATACATTTTTCGATCGCCGCAATCGCCGCGGGGCTGGGTTCGCCGACCAGCGGCAACAGAATGTCCTTGATGGCCACGTTCGTCTCCTTTGAAGTAATGTCAGCTGAAAAATGCGCTGCAGTTCAGACCGCCTCGCCCGCGCTGCGCACCAATGCGCGCATCACGTCGTCGCGCGAAATGACGCCGGACAGCCGGCGATCGGCCTCGATCACCGGCATGCTGCGGATGCGGTGATCGACCATCAACTGGAGCACCCGCGTCAGTTTTGTTTCCTTGCCTACATAGATGAATTCGGTGGTCATGACCTCCGCGACGGTCCGCTGCATCAATTGTTCGTAGCGCGGCAGGATATGGTCGGGCGTAAAGACGAAGCAGGCCAGGTAGTCGAATTTCGAGACAAGCCCGACGACGTGCTCGTTTTCCTTGACCGGATAGGCATTGAAATTATCCTGGTCGAACATCTTGCCCAGCTCGCGCATCGTCAGCCCACCGGTCACGGTCTTCACCGCGGTGGTCATGTTTTCGCCGGCGGTTTGTTCAAGAAATTTGTACAAGAAGCTGTCCTATTCGGTGTACGGCGCGGCCCGCTGTCGCGCCGTGAACTCCCCCGATTGCTGCATTCCATCACAACGGGGCAGACCTGCTGTTGACCAAAGTCAAAAAAACGCAGCGGTTGTGGCCAGGCCGGCTTGCCTGCCACTGACCTTCATGTTTCGGTCGCGCAATGGAACATGCTAGAACCGCTTCAGGCGCAGGGCCTAGCCGCGAACGAAGGCGCAGAATTGCAGCACCAGACACGACTTCCGAGTGACACCAAGCAGCGTGGCTTCGCCATGTCGGGCGTCGGCACGTGGGAGATCGACCTGGCAACCCGCGAAATGACGTGGTCCTCGATCACCCGCGCTCATTTTGGCGTGACGTCATCCGAAACGCTTTCTCTCGCACGGTTTTTGGCCCTGCTGGAGCCGGAAGACCGCAAACGCACCCGACAGGCGATGCAACGCTGCTTCAAGACCGGTTGCCATTTCGATATGGAATACCGGATCGTCCGGCCGGATACGGGTCCGCACTGGATCCATATCAAAGGCGGCATGATCGGCGGGCCGGACGGCGCGATGACCCACCTCAGCGGCGTCGTGCTCGATATCGACGAACAGAAGCGACTGGAGGAGAGGCTGCGCACCCGGGAGGCGCATCTGATCTCCATCCTGGACACCGTGCCCGACGCGATGGTCGTAATCGACAAGACCGGCACGATTCAGTCCTTCAGCCTGGCGGCGGAGCACATGTTCGGCATCAGCGGCCTTGAGGCGACCGGCCAGAACGTCAGCATGTTGATGCCGGAGTCGGACGGCTCTCACCATGACCAGTACTTGAAGCGCTACGACAAGACGCGGGAGCGGCACATTATCGGCATCGGCCGGATCGTCACCGGCCGCCGCCACGACGGTACGAACTTCCCGATGCACCTGTCGATCGGCGAGATGCAATCCGGCGGTGAACGCTTCTTCACCGGCTTTATCCGCGACCTGACCGAACAGCAGCAAACCCAGATGCAACTGCAGTCCCTGCAGTCCGAGCTCATTCATATGTCACGCCTGACCGCGATGGGCGAGATGGCCTCGGCGCTGGCCCACGAGCTGAACCAGCCGCTGGCCTCGATCAGCAATTACATGAACGGTTCGCGTCGCCTGCTGGAGGCCAGCACCGATCCCGCCGTGCTGAAGATCCAGAACGCCCTCAACAAGGCGGCGGAACAGGCGGTGCGCGCCGGGCAGATCATCCGCCGGCTACGCGATTTCGTGTCGCGGGACGAATCCGAGAAGCGCGTGGAGAGCCTCGCCAAGCTGGTCGAGGAATCCGGTGCGCTCGGCCTGACCGGATCCCGCGAACAGGGCGTTCTGTTGAATTTCCACCTCGATCCCCGGTTCGACCGCGTGATAGTCGATCGCGTGCAGATCCAGCAGGTGCTGGTCAACCTGTTTCGCAACGCCGTGGAGGCGATGCAGAACGCGCCGAAACAGGAATTGTCCGTGACCAATGGACGGGCGCCCGACGACATGATCGAGATCGTCGTCACCGACACCGGCAGCGGCTTCAGCAATGAGGCCGCCGCCAAGCTGTTTCAGACCTTCTTTACGACCAAATCCACCGGGATGGGCGTCGGGCTGTCGATCAGCCGGTCGATCGTCGAGGCCCATGGTGGAAAATTATTGGCCGAAAGCAATCCCTTGGGCGGCGCCACGTTCCGCTTCACCCTGCCCGCCGCACCTTCCCAGGATCTTACCCATGTCACTTGAAGGCACGGTCTACGTCATCGACGATGACGCAGCGATGCGCGAATCGCTCGAATTCCTGCTCGATTCGGCGGGTTTTACGGTGACGCTGTTCAGCGACGCCTCGGTGTTCCTGGAGCAGATGCCCGGACTTTCGTTCGGTTGCGTCGTGTCGGATATCCGGATGCCGGGGATCAACGGAATCGACCTTCTTCGCAGCCTGAAGATGAAGCGCTCGGAATTGCCGATCATCATCATGACCGGCCACGGCGACATCCCGCTGGCGGTGGAAGCGATCAAGCTCGGGGCTTTGGACTTTCTCGAGAAGCCGTTCGAAGACGAGCGCCTGATCGGGGCGATCCGCACCGCCTTCAAGCAGGGCGAAGACAGCGCCAAGAACAAGGGCGCCGCGATCGATCTGGCGGCGCGCATTGCCAGCCTCAGCCAGCGTGAGCGCCAGGTGATGGACGGTCTGGTCGCCGGGCTCTCCAACAAGCTGATCGCCCGCGACTATGCGATCAGCCCGCGGACCATCGAGGTCTACCGGGCCAATGTCATGACGAAAATGCAGGCGCGCAACCTGTCCGAGCTGGTCCGGCTGGCGGTGCGGGCCGGCGTGCTCGGGGATTGAGGCAGATCAACGGGCGGCTGGCGATTTCGGTTATGTTTGCCGATCATATTTGCTCGTGCAGCGGCATTATTTTCAATGAGCATCCCGAAACCGACCATCCTGGTCCTTGATGACGATGTGCCTGTGCTCAGCTCGCTGCAATTCCTGCTGGAAACGCACGACTTTGCAGTCCGGACGTTTCGCAGCGGCGCGTCGATGCTGGACTGGGCCACGCTACACCCCTCCGATTGCATCGTGATCGACTACAAGATGCCCGAACTCGATGGTCTGCAGGTCGCGGCGCAGTTGCGCGCCCGCGGTGTTGCGACGCCGGTGATCCTGGTGACCGGCTTTCCCGACGACTCGATCTACATCAAGGCAGCGGCAGCCGGCATCCAGCAGGTCCTGCTCAAGCCAGACCTGGAAGACAGCCTGATCTCCCGTATCACCAGTATGCTGCCGGCCGCCAATGCTGGAGCGGACGCGCATACGAAGGACATCCGTAAACCTACTTAGGGCAATGCCCTTAAGATAACGGACCAAATATCGGGAGGCGCCTGTTACCGCTTACAAGTGGCCATCAACAAGGAGATGGCCATGCTCAACCAATCAGCTGCACTGACCGAACCAAAATCGCTTTTTGCACGGGCGATGTGTCCAGCCGTCCCGGATGACCAGTTCGCGACCGTGATGGGCCTGGCGAGCATGGTGGCGACCAGCTTCCGCTACCAGAAGGAAGAGGAGATCTTCGGCGAAGACGAGACCGCCGAATATGTCTACCAGGTCGTGCACGGCGCCGTCCGCACCTACAAGCTTCTGTCCGACGGTCGCCGCCAGATCGGTTCGTTCCATTTGCCGGGTGACGTGTTCGGCCTTGAATACGGCTCAAAACACCGCGCTACCGCGGAAGCCCTGTGCGCCACCGAAGTCCGGCTGATCCAGCGCCGCGCTTTGGAAAATGTCGCGAAGGTCGATGTCCAGGTGTCGCGCCTCCTCTGGAACGTGACGTCCGGCGAGTTGCGTCACGCCGAGGACCACATGCTGCTGCTCGGCTGCAAGACGGCCATGGAGCGGGTTGCCGCCTTCCTGCTGGAAATGGACCGCCGTCTGGCCGTCGCCAAAATGGTGGCGCTGCCGATGTGCCGCCGCGACATCGGCGACTATCTCGGCCTGACGCTCGAAACCGTGTCACGGGCTTTGTCACAGCTCCATGAACAGGGCGTGCTGGACTTTTCCGGCGCCCGCCAGATCGTGATCAAGAACCGCCAGCGCCTGCGCGACATCAGCGAGTGATCGGGAACGGCAATGGCGCCCAGACAGCCGATCTTGCCGGGTGGCCGGTAGGTTACTGAAAAGGCTTGGCTTTGTTCTTTTCGGCCTTCCCGGTCGTCGGCTTGACCGCTACGTCGCTACGCCCTAGAACGCTTCCTTAGAATCGTTCTAAGGAATTGCCATGAAGTCCTTGATCAAGCTTACAGCGGCAGAGATCCTTGCCCTTGCCATCAACAGCGAGGAAGAGGACAGCCGGACCTACTCCGACTTTGCAGAAGGGTTGAGGGCGGAGCATCCCGACACCGCTCGCATCTTTTCCGACATGGCCGCCGAGGAGAATGACCATCGGCGCGCGCTGATCGATCTCTATGTTTCCAAATTCGGCGAGCACATCCCGCTGGTGCGGCGCCAGGACGTCCAAGGCTTCGTTCCACGAAAGAAGCTCTGGCAGGTCCGGCTGAGCGGCATCGACGCTGTACGGCAGCAAGCCCGGCAGATGGAACAGGACTCCCAGCGATTCTATCAAAACGCCGCCAACCAGACGACGGATGCCGATATCCGCAGGCTGCTCGGCGACCTCGCCGCTGTCGAAGCCACGCATGAGCGCCGGGCAGCCGACATCGAGCGCAAGCGTTTGCCCGACGAGGCCCGCGGCCGGGAAGACGAGGAGGCCCACCGCAGTTTCATCCTGCGTATCATCCAGCCCGGCCTGGTCGGTCTGATGGATGGGTCGGTCTCGACCCTCGCCCCGGTATTCGCGGCGGCGTTCGGCACCCATGATCCCTGGACCGCCTTCCAGGTCGGCATCGCCGCGTCGCTTGGCGCCGGCATCTCGATGGGCTTCGCCGAAGCGCTCGCGGACGACGGCAAGCTGTCGGGCCGAGGCACCCCCTATCTCCGGGGTACGGTGTGCGGGCTGATGACCATCGCCGGCGGTATCGGCCATACGCTCCCCTACCTGCTGCCGGATTTTTACACCGCGACCATTCTGGCGGTCGTCGTCGTATTCCTGGAATTGCTGGCCATTGCCTTCATCCAGTGGCGCTACATGGACACCTCGCCGTTCTCGGCCGCGGCCAAGGTGATGCTCGGCGGCGGGCTGGTGGTCGCAACCGGCATTCTGATCGGAAGCAGCTAGGAGCGCCGCATTCCGATGAAACCGAAGAAGACGGTCGCCGAACTGCAAAAGATCATCCGGCAAGCTTCGCGGGACATCGGCCCCTGGCCGGCGAACATGGCCCTCCTCATCTATCCGCTCGATAACAGCTGGCGGATCATGGTGAGCTATTCGGATGCCGCGCAAACGCCGTTTCGCGACCGGCTGATGGAGCTCAGTCGGCAACTCGCCGAACTGTACGATCTGGACGCTGCCGCGCAGCGATGATGGCGCCGGCCAGCAAGGTTTTGCACGGAGCCGGAACGACGACGTCTTTGATGCAGGTCAACTCGCGACCAGGCAGTACGACTTACTGAAGTGATCCGTCAGAAGGACACACCGCTCATGCGACAGCCTTTCGTCCAACTCGTACTTGCCGTCGTCCTGATCACGCCAGCGCTTGCTATGTCACCGGCGGAACAGCGCGGCAGGACTTTTGCGCTGACAAATTGCGCCGAGTGCCATTCGATCGATCGCGTGACGTCCAGTCCGCTCAAGATCGCGCCGCCCTTCCGCACCCTGCACACGCGCTATCCGATCGAGACACTGGCCGAAGCCCTGGCGGAAGGAATCGTGACCGGCCATCCGACCATGCCGCAATTCCAACTGGAGCCGGACCAGATCAACGATTTTCTTTCCTTCCTCAAGACGCTCGAATAGACCCGCCCCCCCGCAGCGCGACCGGGACCCCTACATCGACACAACCGTCCAACCGATCACGTCTCTGGACAGCCGCCCGAAGGCGTCGTTATAGGCGGCAACCGCCGCGGCGGGTTCGAGCGTGTCGAGCTTCTGGCGTTGCTCGAACAGCCGCGACGCCTTGACCTTGCCATCCTTGTCGAGGAGGCGCGCCGACAGCGCGATCACCGCCATGGGCTCGCCGTCCGTCGTGATCTCGAAACGCCTGACGTCGAGCACCAACTGGATATCCGGCGGCGGCGCATCCGCCGCGCGCAATGGCGCGTGCGCGATATCGTAGTTCTCGAACCCCTCGATCAGCCGCGCCTGCAACAATTTTGGAAGGCTATCGGCCCACATCGCATCCGCGAACGCCGGCATCTCCTTTGCCGGCGAGAACAGAAAACGCTGGGTTTGCAGCATCGCGACGGCGGTCGGCTCCGGCAGGCCGAGTTGGGCTTTCAGCGTGCGGCCGGGTGCTGCGGCATCCTGCACCGCGTGCAGATCGTAGGTGGTCTTGGGCGCAGCGGCCCCGCCGCCGGTCATTTTCTCGAGACCGGCGACGATGCCGTCGAGCTTTCCGGTGTTGCGCGCCAGGCCGTCCGTAAAAACCTGCAGGTTGGAGATCGTCGTCTTCAGCGCGCCCGCATTGTCCGCCAGTACGCCATCGACCCGACGCAGCGTATCGCGCGCCGCCTGGGTCATGCTCTGGCCGGCACCGGGATCAGCGATCAAGGTGGTCACCTTCGCACCGCCGGCTGTGAGCTTGCCACCTTCCAGCGCCACCACCGGCACGCCCGTCAAACCCTGGAATTCGAGGCCAACCTTGGTATCGGCCCGCACCGGCGTGGCGGCGGCAACAGAGATCGTCACATTGACGCGACGCGCATCTTCGGACGCCAGTGCCAGATCGGTGACCTCTCCGACGCGAATGCCGTTGAACAGCACGCCGGCGCCGACCAGCAGGCCGGGCACCGAGCCTTCGAACTGCACATGATAGTCGGTGCGCGGCCCGAGCCCGCCGGTGTTGTGCAGCCAGTAGACGAAGCCGAACACGGCGACGATGGCCGCCAGCACGAAAGCGCCGACAATAGTGAAGGGGGCACGGGTTTCCATGGCTCAACTCGCTTTCGGCTGCAGCATCAAAGAGCGCTTGCCGTGGAAATAGGCCCGCACCCAGGGATGTTCGGATTGCATCAGCTCGGACATCGGCCCGATGGCGACGATCTTGCCGTCGGCCAGCGCCGCCACGCGGTCGCAGACGGTATTGAGGCTGGCGAGGTCGTGGGTGACCATGAACACGGTCAGTCCCAGCGTCTTCTGCAGGGTCTTGATGAGGGCATCGAATTCACCGGCGGCGATCGGGTCCAGACCGGAGGTCGGCTCATCCAGAAACACGATGGCCGGATCGAGCGCCAGCGCGCGCGCCAGTGCCGCGCGCTTGGTCATGCCGCCGGACAGTTCGGAGGGAAACTTGTCGCCGTCCTCCGCCGTGAGCCCGACCATTTCCAGCTTGGCATTGGCGATCTCGTCGAGCAGCGCGTCTGACAGCACCAGATTCTCGCGCAGCGGAAACTGCACGTTCTGGCGCACCGTCAAGGACGAGAACAACGCACCCTGCTGGAACAGGATGCCCCAGCGGCCCGCCGCCGCCTGGGTGCGGCGCTCATGCGTCGAACCGATCGTCACCCCCATCACCTCGATCGCGCCGCTCTGTGGCGGGATCAAACCGATGATGGTCCGCATCAGCACCGACTTGCCGCCGCCCGACGCGCCGACCAGGCCGAGGATCTCGCCGCGGCGCACATCCAGCGCCAGGTGATCGATCACCACGCGCTTGCCGAAGCCAACCACGAGGTCGCGGACACGAATGGCGAAGCTGGCGGGATCCGGCATCGTCACATCCCGACCGATGCGAAGAAGATCGCAAACAGGCCGTCCAGCACGATCACCAGGAAGATCGACTTCACAACCGATGTCGTCGTCTGCTTGCCCAGCGACTCCGCGCTGCCTTTCACCCGTAGCCCCTCGCTGCAGGCAACGATGCCGATCACCAGCGCCATGAACGGCGCCTTGATCATGCCGACCTCGAAACTGGCGATCGACACCGCATCGTGCAGCCGCGCGATGAAGATCGCCGGCCCCATGCCGCCGTAGAACCACGCCACCAGGCCACCGCCATACAAAGCGGCCATCGAGCCGATGAATGTCAGGATCGGCAGCGCCAGCACCAGTGCCACGATGCGCGGCAGGATCAATACATCGACCGGGTCGAGCCCCATGGTGGAAAGGGCGTCGATCTCCTCGCGCATTTTCATCGAGCCGAGCTCGGCCGTATAGGCGCTGCCGGACCGGCCGGCCACCATGATGGCCACGATCAGCACGCCCAGTTCGCGCAATACCAGGATGCCGACCATATCGACGACATAGGAATCCGCGCCGAACTTGCGGAAGTGGAAGATGCCCTGCTGTGCAATGATGGCGCCGATCAGGAAGGTGATCAGCACGACGATGGGAATCGCCTGCCAGCCGACCCGGTAGAACTGATAGGTCAGCGAGGTCAGCCGCAACGTCCGCGGCCGGCGCAGCACGCGAAGGCTGGCCGCGCAGAGCGCGCCCAGCATCTGCAGGAACACGGCCATGTCTTCGCTGGTGCCAAGCGCCGCGCGCCCGAGATCGTCCAGTCGGGCCGCGACAGGATTGCGCGCCGCAGCGGGCGCCGGCGTGGTGCGGTTGACCTGATGGACCTCGTCGAGCAACCCGGCATAGTTTTCCGCGACGCCGGTCATGGCGGCCGGGTGTCCCTCATGCGCCCCGCGTCGCGCGATCTTTTCGAGCAACCAGGCGCCCAGCGTATCGAGTTCGCGAACGCCGGACATGTCCAGCCGGACAGCGGTTGCAGCATCGACCTTTGGCGCGACATCGGCGGAGAGCCGTTCGAGGACTGCCGCATTGGCAGCGATCCACGAACCGGCCGGACGCAGTTCGAGGCCACTGTCATTCGATAGGGCGGTCAGCACGGGTGCAGTGGTCAAGGCGACGTCCCTCGCGGGTTCAGTCGCCTATCCTATCCGTTGGCCCTGCCGCACCGTTGACCTGAATCAACTCGGCAGCGCCATTACAGTGCTCGCAGGCTCCAGCGCCGTTGTGATCGACCGAGGGTCATGACCGACGGCCGCCCCACGCCAGCAGATCTGCCGTGGATAGCGGGGGCGCATAAAGATAGCCCTGGCCGATGTCGCAGCCGAGATCGCAAAGGAAGCGGGCAATTTCGGCGGTCTCGACGCCTTCTGCCACGACGTCCACGTTGAACTGATGCCCGATCTCGATCGACCCGGTGACGATCTTGCGCATGCTGTCATCGACCAGGCAGTTGGCAACGAACGATCGATCGATCTTCAGCTCGGTGAAGGGAATCCGTGTCAGCAAGGCGAGCGATGCATAGCCGGTTCCGAAATCGTCGATCGAGATACCGATGCCCTTGATCCGAAGACGTAACAGAATATCGACGGCCTTGGCATGATCGGCGATCGCGAGGCTTTCCGTGACTTCAACAATAAGATTGTTGGCCGGCAAACCATGCTTCTGCAACAGATCCTCGATCTCGTCGGGCAGTGACAGATCCGACAGCAAGGCCGGCGAAAGATTCACGGCCAGCTTGAAGCTGGCATCACGCCTTGCCATCATCGCGGCCATTGGAAATGAGTGTTCCATGACCGATTCCGTGATGCGCCCGATATGACGAGATGCCTCCGCCGCCGGGATAAATTCCACAGGCGGGATCCGGCCATGGCCGGCTTGGTCCCACCGCGCCAGGGCTTCGCAGCCGACCAGACGGCCATCGGACAATGCCACCTTGGGCTGAAACTGGGCATAGAATTCGGACCCGCACAGTCCGCGTTCGATCATGGCCTTGGTCACCGGCTCGCTTCTGACCGGAACTGCGACAATTGCCCGCCCGACGGAGTCTTCGAAAAGACGGCGCAGATCGGCCGGCCTGAACGGCTTCTGGATCGAACAGGCATCCGTCACGCCGATGATCTCCGCCATCCGGACAGCGGCCTCAAGAATCCCGTCGTCACATCCGCTGATGAAAATGATGCGCGGGGCGCCTGGCAGGCTGGCAGCTAACCGAAGCACCTCGATACCGTCGTGGCTGCCGAGCGCGAGATCGATCGTGATGCATTGGAACGGCTCGCTTTCGAGCGCGACCACGGCGTTGTCGAAGCATGTGACGTTCGTCACCTGATAGCCATTGCTCGCCGCAATCGAGGCAATGATCAGGCCCTGCGCCTTGTCATCGTCGATGATCAAGGCGCGGCGCAACGACGGGGTGGATGGGTGCATCATTCGATAGTCAATTCCCAGGTAACCCGCTTTTGTAACATTAGATTCAAATGAAACCGTAAACAGGAACGCAGAAAGTTGGCCAACGAAAACCGTAGTCCTACGGAGCCGTGAAAACACCGATTGGGTAATATCGAAGGTAGTACACGAGATCAAGCTGCCGTCCTTCGAACTTTCGCCGGCCGGATTATCGCATGGTTAACCGTTCGCCCGCTCAACGGTTGCCATCGATATCATGACGCTGGAGAACGCTGCCACGCGGGCATCGGCATTCAACAGAAGAAAGATCGTTATGTTCGCCAACGGCAGTCCGGAAAAGTCCAGCGTCGCTCGCCCTGGCCACCTGGAAGACAATGACGCACCACGCCTGCTCGTGATCGACGACATCAAAGTTCATCGCATGATCATCTGCCGAATCGCCGAAAGAGCGGGCCTCAATCCGGTCGAAGCTGACGGTTGCGCCGCCGTGATCAGCGTTCTCTCGGTAGCCTCATACTGCGGCGCGACGCTCGACCTGTCGCTGGGAGAACGGGCCGGCACCGAAGTGCTCAGCGAACTCGCGCGCTATGATTTCCGGGCACCGATCATCATCATCAGTGGTTCTGACCCACGGACGGCGGAGGAAGCGCGGCAGATGGGTATCGCGCTCGGACTCGACATGCGCGAGCCTGTTCCGAAACCGGCGGACCTGGCCAGTCTCCGCCGCCGCTTCGTCGAACTCCGCGCCACCGCCGAGATCGGTCTGCGTTCATGACGAGCGCGCAGTGGCGGCTCGGGCCGGGGCGTCCGATCTGGATTCTGGCCACGGCCACCATCTTTCTGGCGGTCGCGATCAGCACGATGAGCATTTTTCTTGTGCTCAACCTGCGCGATGAGACGATGCGGGCTGCGGAGACCAGCCTGAAGCGTCACAGTCTCACGCTGGCGGGCCAGGCGGAGCGCTCTTTCCAGTCGATCCATCTGATCCTGTCGAGCATCGGCGATCATCTCGCGCTGCAGGGCGTTTACGACAATGATAGCTATGTTGCCGCGATGCGCCACAAGGAGACCTTCGAATTCCTGCGCGCCAAATTGGCCGGCTTGCCGCAGCTCGAGGCGATCACGATGATCGATGCCTCCGGCACACTAATCAATTTTTCCAGATACTGGCCGATTCCTGACGTCAACGTTGCCGACCGGGATTACTTCAAGGCGCTGAGCCGCGATCCGACGCTATCGACTTTTATCAGCGAGCCAGTAAAGAATCGCGGAAGCGGCACCTGGAACATCTACATCGCGCGCCGGGTGAATTCGATCAACGGCGAGTTCGCCGGGCTGATCCTCGCGGCCATTTCGCTGCAATATTTCGAAGATTTCTATCGCTCGATCTCGCTCGGCGCCGGCAGCAGCCAAGCGCTGCTGCGCGACGATGGCACGTTGCTGGCCCGTTTTCCGGCGTCGTCAGAGATCGGCAAGATCGTCGCAAGCGAGGACGTCAAGCGGCTCGCCGCGGCGGGCAGCGGATCAGCCCGCGGAGCCAGCCCGTTGGACGGCCTTGAACGCATCAAGGCCGTCAAGAAGCTGGCGGGCGTCCCCCTGACCATCATAACCACCCAGACGGAAGACAGCGTACTCGCGGGATGGCGCAAGACCGTCAAGCTGGTCGCGGGATTTACGGGAGGCATGGTTCTGGTGCTGATCCTGGCGGCGATGGTCGTTGCGCGGAAGTGGCAGCAGCAGGAATTGTTGCGGCGGGTGCAGGCGGAGAAACAGGACGCCGAAAGCGCCAAGGTGCTGGCGGAGACCGCGCTGCTGCGGCAACAGGAGCGCGCGGCCGAGGCCGCCAATCGCGCCAAATCCAACTTCCTGGCGGTGATGAGCCATGAAATCCGCACCCCGATGAATGCGGTGATCGGATTGACCAGTAGCCTGCTCGATTCCGACCTGGCGGCCGACCAGCGGGAGGTCGTTCAAGCGATCCATACGGCGGGTGACGGTCTGCTCGAGATTCTCAACGACATTCTGGATTTCTCGAAGCTGGAGACCGGCAACTTCACGCTGGAGAACATCCCGTTCGCGCCGATCTCCGTGCTCGACAACCTGGTCGGCGTGGTCCGGGCGAGCGCCGGCGCCAAAGGTCTCCAACTCCGATTCGAGGGTGCCGCGGAGATGCCGCCGGGGCTGCTCGGAGACGCCGGTCGGATCCGCCAGATCCTGCTGAACCTGACGTCGAACGCGATCAAATTCACCGCCAAGGGCGAGATACGCGTCACCTTCGAGTGCCTCCAACGCACCGAGACAAGCGCCCGGATGCGCTGGACGGTTACCGACTCCGGGATGGGCATCGCGGAAGACCGGCTGGGAAGCGTTTTCGATGATTATACCCAGGCCGACAGCTCGGTCAGCCGCCGGTTCGGCGGGTCCGGCCTCGGGCTGTCGATCTGCCGGCGGCTGGTCGAGCAGATGGGCGGCGAAATCCGCGCCGCGTCGCAGCCGGGCCACGGCTCGACGTTCCAGTTCGAGCTGACCTTGCCGATCTGCGATGCCCCCTCGCTGCAGGCGGGCGAAGAAGATTGCTCGATCGCCCTGCTTCGCATGCGGATCGATGAATCCGGGCGCCCGTTGCGCATCCTGATCGTCGATGACAACCGCACCAACCGGCTGGTGGCGTCACGCATGTTTCAGGAGTTCGATGTCGTCATCGTCGAAGCCTGTGATGGGCTCGAGGCAATCGACGCCGTCGAGACGCACGAGTTCGACATCATCTTCATGGATATGCGGATGCCGGAGATGGATGGCTTGACGGCGACCAGCATCATTCGGGCGTCGGGCGGCCGTCTGGCCCGTGTCCCGATCGTCGCCTTCACGGCCAACGCGTTTGCGGACGACCAGGAGGCCTGCATGCGGGCCGGCATGAACGACTTCGTCGCCAAGCCGGTGCGCAAGAAGTTTCTCGTCCAGGCGGCGCTCCGGGCGCTGTGGGGCGCCGACATCGAGAATCTGCGCGGCAGTGCTGCGCAGATGTCGGATACGTTCGGCAGCGCGCCCGCAGGCATGCCGTCCGACGACACCGAGGTGTTCTGTCGCCGGCCGTTCGACGAACTGGTCGCAGAAATCGGCGCCGGCGATGCGTTGGAAGCCTACCAGGCCTTCATCGACGATACGGTGGAGCGCCTCGACCGGCTGCAATCAGGCGTTCCGCCGGGACACGACGTGGTCAAGGTCGATGCCCATTCGTTGAAATCAACCTCGGCCACCTTCGGTTTCGACCGCATGTCGGAGCTCGCAACCCGCCTGGAAAGAGAAGCGGAGCAACTGGAAGCCGCCGACGCCCGCGCCATTCTGGCGGCCCTCCGGCGGGCGTTCGACGACGGCGTGGCTCAGTTCGCCGCCCTCAAGCAAGCGGCCTGATCGTGCAGCCGATCGACAACATCCCCGCGGCAGCCTGGCGTGCCGCCGTCAGGCCAGCAGCGCATGTCGGATCATTTTGGCGAGTTCGCCGACCCGGTAGGGCTTGATCAGCAACAGCACGCCGCTGTCCTGGAGTGCGTCGCTATTGAAGGCGTCGTCGGTGTAGCCGGACGTGAACAGAACCTTCAGCCCCGGTCGCTGCTGTACCGCGGTTTCCGCAATCTGGCGTCCGTTGCGCGGGCCGGGCAGAACGATGTCGGTAAACAGCAGATCGATTGTTTCGGAACTATCCAGCACGGCCTGCGCCTCCTTCGCATCGGTTGCCGAGATCGTCTGGTAGCCCAGGCCTTCGATCTGCGCGACGACATAGTCCCTGACCAGACTGTCGTCCTCGACAATCAGAATGGTCTCGTCGCCGCGTTGCACCGGAGTGACGCCGGCCACCTCGTCGGCGACCGGCTCGGCCGACAGCGAGCGCGGCAGATACAACGTCACCAGCGTTCCGGCGGGCGTACTCGAGATCGATACGTGCCCTTTGGACTGTCGGGCGAAGCCATACACCATGCTGAGCCCGAGTCCCGTGCCCTTGCCGACTTCCTTGGTCGTGAAGAACGGTTCAAAGGCCCGGCCGAGCGTCGCGCGATCCATCCCCTCGCCGGTATCGCTCACCTCGATCGTGACGTAGTCGCCAGGCGCGATGTCGGAATCGGCGGGCACATCTGAAGCGTCGAGATGCAGGTTTCCCGTCGAGATCGTCAGCGTGCCGCCATGCGGCGATGCGTCCCTGGCATTCAATGCCAGATTGAGAATCGCGGTGGTCAACTGGCTCGGATCGACGATGGCGGACCAGGTGTCTGCGAACATCTCCAGATTGACGCGGAGCTGCTCGCCCAGCGCCGCGCGAAGCAGCTTCGCCGTCTCCAAAGCGAGATCGTTGATATCGACATCCCGCGGCCGCAACGGCTGTTTACGGGAGAAGGCCAGCAGGTGTTTGGTGAGTTCGGCGCCGCGGCTCGCCGCCGAATCGATCATCTGCGTGATGCTGTGAAGTTGCGGACGGTCGGCGACGCCGTCCGCGAGGATCTGGATCGTTCCGGTAATGACCGTGAGGATGTTGTTGAAGTCGTGCGCGACGCCGCCGGTCAATTGCCCGATCGCTTCCATCTTCTGCACCTGACGAAATTGCGCTTCGGCTGCCCGCTGTTCCGTGACGTCCCGGATGAAGGCGTTGAACAGCACGCCGCTGTCGCGCAAGAATTTGGTGAGGCTCAGCTCGACAGTGATGTCGTGGCCTGCCCTGGATCGCGCCGGGAATTCAAATCGCGTACCCGTCGTTTCGTGTTCATGGCAATCGAGGTAGGCCATGAAGGCGACCCAGGAGACGCTGTCGGTTTCAACATTGGCAAATATTTCAAGGATCGACGCCCCCACGGCATCCTGCCTCGTCCAACCGAAGATCTCCTCGGTCTGGCGATTGAGATCGGTCACGACCAGACTGGAATTGAATTGCAGAAAGCCATCCAGCGCGGTGTTCAGAATGCCCTGCGCCATCTGCTCGCTCTCGCGCTGCGCCTTCTCCGCTCTCTTGCGTTCCGAGATATCGACGATGGCCGCCAGAATCAGTGTTCCCTTGCGGGTGGGAATGGGATTGAGACTGATTTCGACAGGAAACCGGTCGCCGCGGCTGCTTTGCCCGTAGAGATCGATCCTTGCGCCCATGCGCCTGGCCGACGGGTTGGCGGTGTAGGCCGTGCGCGAATGGGCGTGCGCAGTCCGAAGATCGACCGGAACCAGCGTTTCGACGGATCGTCCGATCAACTCTGCCCTGGGATGGCCGAACAACCGTTCGGTCTCGGCATTCACGAGCATGATCACGCCGTTGACGTCAATCAACACCAACCCATTCGGACTGCTGTCGATCGCGAGCCTGAACATTTCCTCGCTGAGTTTGCGGTCGGTGATGTCGCGCACAACCTTTGCCGCACCGACGGTTTTTCCTGTGCCCGACAGAATCGGCGACACGCTCACCGAGACGTCGAGCAGGCGCCCGGCTTTCGATTTTCGCACTGTCTCGTGATTTTCGACGGCGATTCCGCTTTTCACACGGTTGAGAATGCTGAGGGCGTCGTTCCGGCGGTCTTCCGGAACGATCATATCGATGCTTTGCCCGACGGCTTCCGACGCCGTGAATCCGAAAAGCCGCTCGGCGGCCTCGTTCCATCCGGTGATGGTTCCGGTCAGCGATTCGGTGATGATCGCATCGTTCGAGGACCTGACCGCCGCGCTATACAGCCGTTCCCGGTCGGCGTAGGCGTTGAGCTCGCTGTCCGCGTCGCGCGCCTGCTGCCGCATCAGCAGCGCCAGACGAAGCTGGATGCGTGCGGTCTCGGCGAGAAGAATGGCGAGGATCGCGCCGGCCGCAATCAGGCCATAGAGGCGCCCGACGTAATATCCGAAATCAAACCGCGCCGCATTGAACACGGCGGATAGCGAAATCTCGAAGACCCAGGCGCACAGGATGGCCCCCATCCACACGTCGAGAACGGAGGGTTGCTTCCGTTTCAACAGAAGGCCGATCGACAGGAAGCAGGCGAGAAAAACGAGCCCAACCGCCGACATCGTCGCCAGCGTGAATTTCGAGTTGACGATCAGGACGGGCAGGATGGGGTGCCCGACGGTCAGGACACACAACAGGATGACGGCCGCCAGAAAGACGCCTGAAATGCTCAGAGCGATAGCCCGGTTGCAGGCGCGGCGCGTCCTGAAGGGACGGCGACCGGGATCGGAGATCGCGTAAAGCAGCGTGAACAACGGCAATCCGGCGTGCCAGACCATGTAGAGCCACGCCGTGGTTTCCGGGCCGGGAAAGAACAGGCCGTCATTGGCGAACAGGTCATCATAGGTCAGCGCATAGCCGGCGACCGCGAGCGCCGTAAACAGATAGCCGCACGCGAGGTACAGGATCCCGATGGAGCGCAGAACCGCGAATTGCGAGAACAGCAGGACAGCCGTGATGATGTAGACGACGGCCAGGGAGGATTGATAGCTGGCGATGAAGGCCGGCACCGACGGGAATGTAACGCGAACGAATGGCAGCGCGGCCACGACCAGCAGCAGAGAGCCGATCACCGCATACAAGACGGCGGTCCGATCGGCCGGAGAACTGGGAAGCGTCGAGAGATAGACGCGACGATTGCAACGCTCAATCATGCATACCTCGTTGTTGAGTCATGCCGACCGGCAGGAATGGTGGAAAGAGGGTCAGGTTCCGACCTTCGACGGGTTGCGCAGGACCGACCGGAAATGACCGCACCTGGATGGGAAGCGGCGGGGCAAGCCGGTAAAGGCCGCCCTCGTCGTTTCAATGGCCGCGTATGCGGAACAGCGGCCGGTGGTCGCGTCGATCAGGTTCGTGCGGCATCCAGAACCATCCGCACCAGTTCGGTAGCATTTCGGGCGCTGAGTTTCTTCATGATATTGGCGCGATGATCCTCGATCGTGCGCGGGCTGATCCCGAGTTCCCGTCCGGCTTCCTTGTTGGAACAGCCCGCAGCAATCAGCTCGAGCACTTCGCGCTCGCGGCGGGTCAGCGGCTCGCGTCCTGGAAAATGCATCGACTGCGTTTTCGAAGGCGGTGCATCGCGGCGTCGTGAGAACGCGCCGATGGCTCCTTCAATCCGCTCGATGATTTCACTTCCCCGAAACGGTTTCTCGATGAAATCGAGGGCGCCGGACCGGATGGCATCGACGGCCATCGCGATATCGCCGGATCCGGAAATGATGAAGATCGGCGCCGGATAGTCCTGCGCCCGCAACTCCTTCAGGATATCGATCCCTGACTGTCCTGGAATATGAACGTCGAGCAGCATGCAGATCGGGCTGCGTGTGCGGGCGACAGAAAGCAACGCAGCTCCGTCGGCAAAGCAGATCACGTCATAACCGGCCGCCCCAAGCACCAGAGACAACATTTCTCTGATTGCGGGATCGTCGTCGACGACGAAAATCTCGCCGTGGGCCAGTTCACCCATTCCATCCTCCAATTGGCGCGGCGCATCTGCACATCGGCGCTTGACAGTAGTGGTACGGCCTTTTGCCTTAACGCCCAAGTAAAATGACGGGACTACTCATTAGATGACCGGAAGCGGACTTATAAAACGCTAGCAAATCATTCGGTGAAACCATGATCTCTTCCATACTCGTTAGTTCGAATTATCCAATCGAAATTTCGCAATCAATAACGATGCGCAACGTTTCTTCCGCAGTGACTGGAAAGGAATGCCGCCGGAGCCGCACGCGCGACCATCGCGCGGTATGATGATGCTATCGACACCGACGATCGGCATGATCGGCGCCGGCTGTCACCGCGACTCATTCGCAGCTGAACGGTGGATTCCACGCTCGACATGAGCAGATCTCGACGGGGCCGCTGACCGGCGTCGCGATCTCCGACTTCTCGCAGAACTTTCGCCAGCCCTCCGATATCACTCATCGTTTCCGAATGTCGCCTGGCTGGTGCGAGCGCGCCGCGAGCTTCTAGAATAGGGCAGACATATGCGACATCTTCCCCTCGATGGACAAAAACGCGGGCGTTCCGACCAGCTATCTGCCAAAACGCTGGCATTGCTGATGGGGCCGGTGCTGATCGTGAACCGCCACTTCGAAAAAAGTCGCGTGGTGGAGCGGGCGGTTCGCAGCATCTGCCAGGAGACCGTGGTCGTGGAGACCTGCGAAGACGCCCGGGTCTGGCTCGACTGCGCGCGATCGCATTGCGTGATCATATGTCCGACCGACGGCGACAGATCCCATGTCGAGCTGGTGACCTATATCGGCGCGGTCGGCTATCCGCTGCCGGTGGTCATCCTGGGAGAAAAGGACCAGCAGCTACGTGGATTATTGCGCGACATCGCCACCGAACGGAAGATGACAGTCCACACCTTTCCCTATCCCGTCGAACTCGGCCTGCTTCGCGTGTTGCTCGCAGACCAGAGGGCGAAGACGGCAGGGCTTCCCGCCGCGCACATGTGGGGCGGCGTCAAGGTTGACACGGTCGTTGCGCGGCACCGCCCCTAGCGAAATGCCGAGACGTGCGGCGGACGGCATGGCGGATGTGGCTCAGCCGGTATTCATACGGGGCGCATTCCTAAGGTTTGCATACACCTTACCAGCTAATATCGAGTGCACCGATTCGACAAAACAGGCCGCTTAACAAAAATGATTTAATGACAGAGGAGCATTCCATGGAAAAGCACGCCGTAAAAAAACGTTCGGTTGTTGTCAGCGGACGCCGGACCAGCGTCAGTCTCGAAGATCGCTTCTGGGATAGCCTGCGAACGATCGCGGAAGCCGAGGGCAAGACCATCGGCGTTTTCGTTTCGGAGATTCACGCCCGCGGCGATGCTGTCAACCTGTCCTCGGCGATCAGGATCTCGATTCTGGATTACGTCCAGCAGAAGGGTTTCGATAAGTGGCGCAATGCGATGCGCTCGCCCGCAGCCGTCGCCGGCGCGCCGAACTAGGCCAATCGCGTCGGCAGGGTTCGACTGTTCCCTGTCGACGCCTCTCTGCATCACGCAACAGGGCGCGACCTATTGCTGCAGGTCCGCTATCGGACCCGCTGCGCTGCATTATATTGCGCCAGATCAACCTGCCTTCGCTGGCCGAGTGATAGCCTCTCGTTCATAAGCCATGAACATCGAGAGATTGCCATGCGTGCGCATCAGATCATGACGCATCGTATCATTAGCGTGACGCCGGAAACTTCGATCGCCGACGCCGCAGAAATCATGCTTACCAATCACATCAGCGGACTGCCCGTGCTCAATGCGTCCGGCGAGTTGGTCGGGATCGTCTCCGAGGGAGACTTCCTGCGACGCTCCGAAATCGGCACGCAGCGGAAGCGGCCGCGCTGGCTGCAATTCTTCACCAGTACCGGACGCCTCGCGGACGACTTTGTCACCGAGCGCGGGCGCAAGGTCGAAGACGTCATGACCCGCGATCCCGTCACGGTCCATGAAGAGGCCCGGCTCGAAGAACTGGTCGCGCTGATGGAGCGTCGCGGCGTCAAGCGACTGCCGGTTCTGCGCAACGGGCAATTGGTGGGAATCGTGACCCGCTCCAACATGCTGCAGGCGGTCGCCGGCCTGGCGAAGGAGGTCCCTGACCCCACCGCAGACGACGACCACATCCAGGCCCGCCTGCTGCGCGCCTTCGATGCGGCCGATTGGCGGCCGATCGGGCTGCAGGTAGCGGTCCGCAACGGCGTCGTTCACCTGTACGGCCTGATTGGCGACGACCGCGCACGCCGCGCGGCGGTAGTGGCCGCCGAGAACACCGAGGGCGTCAAGGAGGTGCACGACCACATCTGCCTGGTCGATACCTGGTCCGGCTTCTATGTGGAATCGCCGGAAGACATCAAGGCCGCCGGCTGACCTTGCGTCAGGAGGACGTGTCATGGCCTGGGCGTTACGGCTGATCGGGATCGTTGCTGCGGCAATCACCTCGTTGTTTGTCGCCCGCGAGGCCATGAACTTCGGCTTCGTGGAAACGTTGGTGACAGTCGTGCTGGTTGTCGGCCTCATTCTCGCCGCCGTCGGCTGGACCATGCGCCACGAGGCCTGAATTGGCTCTGTCCGGGAAACCGTGGCCGGCGCCGCGGAGAACCCCGATGACCATCGAAGTTAACGCGCCAGACGAAGCACGCGAGCAGGCCGCAATCCTCGACTTCCTGCAACAGGCCGAGCCTGGCATGCAGCGCATCGACACCCACGCCTCGATCGTCTTTCTCGGCCGCTCCCGCGTGCTTAAAATCAAGCGCGCGGTGCGGCTGCCGTTTCTCGATTACTCGACCCTCGCCCGGCGCCGGCTCGCCTGCGAGCAGGAACTCGATGTCAACAAACCATTCGCGCCGCAGATCTACCAAAGGGTGCTTCCCATTACGCGCGACCCGGCCGGACTACATATCGATGGCAGCGGGCCGGCGGTGGAATGGGCCGTCGAGATGGCGCGCTTCGACGAAACGCTGGGCTTCGAGCGGCTGGCGGCCCAAGACGACATCTCGACGCCGATGGCGATCGCGCTGGCCGATGCCATTGTCGCGGCGCATAAACAACAGCCTGCGCTGCGAACTACCGGCTGGGTGGCTTCCATCTCCGGCATCATCGCGCGCAACACCGACAGGTTTCGCAGCCTCGCGGGCATCGCCGCCCCGGATATCGAACGCCTCGATGCGATGAGCCAGGCGGCCCGGCTCGCGCGTCAGCCTACGCTGTCGGGGCGCAGCGAGGCGGGCTTCGTCCGTCGCTGCCACGGCGATCTGCACCTCGGCAATATCGTCCTGATCGACGGCCGGCCGGTGCTGTTCGATGCCATCGAATTCGATCCCGCGCTCGCCACGACGGACATCCTCTACGACCTCGCATTTCCGCTGATGGATCTGATCCGCTACGGCCGCACGGCAGCCGCCAACGCGCTGTTCAACCGCTACATGGAGCGCAGCGCCGACGCCAACCGCGATGCGCTGGCGCTGCTGCCGCTGTTCCTGTCGATGCGCGCGGCGATCCGCGCCAATGTGCTGTTCACCAGGAGCGAGCAGGGCGGCGACAACCGCACGGCCGATTGGAACGAGGCCAGGCTTTACTTCGATCTGGCCCTTACACTGATCGATCCCGCGCCGCCCCGGATGGTGGCGGTCGGCGGCATGTCCGGCACCGGCAAGAGCGAGTTGGCGCGCCGGCTGGCGCCGATGCTGGGTCCCGCCCCCGGCGCCCTGGTGCTGCGCTCCGATGTCATCCGCAAGAAATTGTTCGGCGTAATCGAGACCGAGCGGCTCCCGGAAGAAGCCTATACGCCCGAGGTCACCGCGCGAGTCTATGACCGGCTGATGAGCGGCGCGACGCAGGTGGCGGCGCAGGGCCATTCCGCCATTGTCGATGCGGCCTTCTTGCGCGACAGCGAACGCGCCTCCTTCGACACGGGAGCGCCGCGGGCCGTTCCCCGTGACGGGCTTTTCCTGCGCGCCGATCTTGTGGTCCGCGTCGCGCGGATCGGGCCGCGACGCGACGACGCCTCCGATGCCACGGCCGCGATCGCGACCCTGCAAGAAGGCATGTTGCTGGGCAGCGTCGAATGGCCGGCCATCGACGCCGGCGGATCGCCTGAGCAGACGCTCGCCCGGGCCTGCAGCCGCCTGGGGATCGACGAGACGATCGGAAGCCAGGCATGACCGCGCTTCACGCGAAAACGACGGGTGCGCGGCGCTGCCAGGACGCCTTTCAGCAGATCGCGCGCGGCTGCCTGCGTTCGGTCCGGCAGCACCGCGCCACAGCCTGCCGCGGCCATCCGGAGGCCATCCATCAGATCCGTATCGCGCTGACCAGGCTGCGCGCCGCGCGAAAATTCTTCGCCGCGATGACGCGGGACGCGGTCTGGCCGAAGCTGAAGATCGACATCCGCTGGCTGAACGCCGCGCTGGGCGCCGCGCGGGACGACGACGTGACGACCGCCTGTGCCAGCACCGTTGAGGACAGCCGCCTCGCCGTCAAAGACGACACGCAACTCGCCGGCGCGACCGCGCGCTCCCACCGCCAGCTCGCGACGGCCTTGCGCTCGGCCCGCTGCGACCGGCTTCTCGCCGGTCTTGCCCGCTGGGTCGACAAGGGCCCGTGGCTGACGACGACCGCTCCGGCCGCAGCCCGGCGACGCACACGCTCGCTCGCCGACTACGCCCCGCAGCATCTGGAGCGATGGCAGCGGCACCTGGCGCGCAAGACCGCGCATGGATTGGGCCATGGCCGGCGGCTGCACCGCCTGCGCATCGCCGCCAAACGCTACCGCTACATGCGCGAGGCACTCACCGCGATCGGCCTGCCGGAAAGCCGCGCCGAGCGCCGCAGCCGCGAGGCGGCACATTCCGCCCAGCACGCGCTCGGTGAACTCCGCGATCTCGCCCGATTGCGAAAGTGGCAACCCGCGAAACGCGCGGCGAGAAACTATACGAGGCAGAAGAAAAGACTGCTGCACAAGGCAACGAAGGCGTTCGAGAAGTTCGGCTGATACGGCGGTACGCGGGATCACCTGACGGCACGGCCACAAAAGATACCGCGGCGGCGACGCGACGCTGGCCGACCTCGTGATGCACGGCTTGACGACGGTTGGAGCGTTTTAAATGGTTTGAAAGGGAGTGGCGGAGAGGGGGGGGCACCCTGCTCTCCTCCGACATGGCCAGACGATGAAACGACGCGACCTCGGACGCCATCTCGAATGGCACGGCGACCGCATTCGCGTGGTTATGAAGGTCCCTCCCAGTCAACGGGCAGAGTTCGGCACCAAGGTGCGCGAGGTGCTCATCACGCGCGATCAACTGGAGGCTGAGCGGGAGAAGTTGGATGTGATCCGCCGTATCAAGGCCAAGCTCAAGGGCGTGAAGACTCTCGCCACACAGAAGCCCCTGATCGAGGAGGCGCTGCGCTGGCGGCAAGCGGCGCAAGATGAGGCTGTTGCGACCGGGTTGACCGATGAGCAGACTACCGTGGCGGAAGCCCTCAGCAACCGCGTGGCCCGCATCGAGGCTATTCACGGGCCGCAGGAGGCTCAGCAGTTCGCCGCCGTCGCAAGCGGCACAGGCACACCGCTCCGCGCCTTGCTCGACATCTGGTTCGAGGAGCACTCTTTCACCAACGGATACCAAGAAGATGTTCGCCGGGTGCTGGGCCGCTTGGAGGCTTGCTGTCGGCACTCAGCGGCTTGCGGATCGACGAGATCGGCAGTCTGCGCGTGAAGGACTGCTAAGGCTGCAAGATCGCGGTCGTGAAGTCGAAGACGCCCAGCGGGACGAATGCTCGCTTGCGTGATCCAGAACCATCCGAACCGCACGGGCCCGGACCTCGGGTGAAAACTTGTTTGTCGTCTTGCTTGTCATGGCTCCATCCTCTCAGAAGTTGGAGCCTCCGATCAATCCGGGGCGGTTCAATCGCTGGGATCGCAGACATCTAGTCGTTTGCCGACCTTCACGATCATTTACTTTGGAGGAAGCGGCCGAGCGGCATTTTCCTGATCAACCATTAGTCCTTCATCGGCTGCAGTTTCTATTTCACCATGATTGTGTGGCGCCAGAGAGAAACACGGCTCCGCACTACGATCTCCAGCTAGCCCTTGGCAAGAAAACGCATTAAGGTTGAATAGCTTTGATGTGGAGATCAATAGCTGCGATGGAATGCTGCGTCCGCGTCCATGATCTGACGCCCAAATGCTGCGCCGAGCGAAGGCTTTCCGTTGTCTCCGGACTCTGTCCCGCGGGCGAGTCGATATCCGACGGAGGTGCCGGCTTTCTGCCGGACGCTGTCGCGCCGCGCGGCGAATGGCGCATGCCGACGCCCGATGAACTTTCGGGGCTCGTCGGAAGCCCCGGCGTGCACAAGGATCCGGAAGTGCTTGTCGTGCCGCTGCCGCGGTTGTCACGCGTGCTCGAAGCGCATATCGCATCGCGGCGCAAGGCCGATTTGACATTTCTGCCCGAGGCCGTGCGCGAGGGCATCGAAGACATCGCGCGGTTCTGCGGTCGGCTCGACGGTCTCATCTGCCAAGGCGCCTGGGTCGGCCCGGGGGGCCTGCGCTTGGTGACGCATATTCCGGACCCGGTGGCGCCCGTGCGGATCGGGCTGCACATCGACAACTGGGACAAGATTCCGCTGATCGAACGATCCCGCGCGCGACGCCGGCTCTGCATCAACCTCGGATTAAACCCGCGCTATCTCGTCTTCTTGCCGACGCCCGTGTCAACCCTGGTGGCCGCCAGAAAGCTCTCTGGCGAACTTCCGCCGAACATGTCGGCACCGGACGCGGTTCGCGCGTATCTCAGCCGGAATTTGAACCACCCTGCGGTCCGTGTCCGGATCGATCCCGGCGAGGCCTATGTCGTCAATGCCGACGACGTGATTCACGACGGGGCTTCAGATTCGCCGGATGTGCCCGATGCGGCGCTTCACTTTCTGGGGCATTTCGAGCGGCCGAACGAGGTGGCGAATCGTGCCGGTGATGAGGCTCGGGGGACGATCAGCGGGCGATGACGAAGCCGGATTGCTCGACTTGATCTGCCATCCGCTCGACGGTGCGCAATCCGAAACCGACGCCATTGACGCTATCGCCAACGATCGCCGCCTCATGGGAGGTCGTGGTGTTATCGAACAGCAGCATCATGGCGAACTCGGCAAACGACAATTTCAGACTCGCGCCGAGCTCATTCAAGCGGGCAACCGCGACGCCGTCCTCCATCAAGCAGAAGTCGACGTCGAGCTCCAGATTCGGCAACGGCGTTCCCCCGCGCCTGACTGAAGCAGGCCATTTATATCGATCGAATTTCGTCTCTGCACCGCCGATAAGCTCACACTCGGCCCATGTGAAGGCCGAGCGGGCAAATGTCGCGATGCGGCAAGCATGGTCGAGCGCCAATTTCTTCGTCGGCGCTGCCGGCGCACGGTGTAACTGCCAGACAAGTTCACTGGCGCTCAAGCCGGTCGGACGAAGCATCAGCCGCTCTCCCCAGTCGACTGGCAGCCTTTCCAGCAATCTGCTGCGCCATTTCGGTGTCGGATTGGTGAGGTGGAATCCAGCCAGAAATCCGTCCACCGCATGGCCAAGCAATTCCTGCGCCGCAAATACCATTGAGCGATGGTCCCCGGCGTCGCGGTATCCGACCATGTCGACCTGGATCGTCCGGGCCATATGCCGCGCCACATGCAGCTTCAGGCGTGCGATGTTGGCGCAGGCCGGCCTGCTGCTGCTGACGTGATCGGCTTCAGCGTCACGCGGCCACAGCAATGTCCCGGCGTACAGTCGGTGCAGCAACAGAAGCTCATTCGCGGTGAAGTCGGCTGCGCGGGTGACATTCCAGGCCGAACGCGACCAGCTTTCGATGCGGTCGATAATCGAGACGACCTGGGTTCGCGGCAATATCCGCATGTCGATGATGCATGTCCCGGAAACCCACGACACGACTTCATCAGGCGAGACCCGCGCAAGCTCTTCACGGGGGGTTATCAGGATCAGATCGACGTCTGATTTTGTCGTTCCCAATCCCTCGGCCAGCGAACCGACGGCAAGAAGAACATCGTCTTCTCCGATCGATGCGACAGCCTGCGCGCCCTCGACCAGCGCACCGAGATCTATCAAATGAAGGCAGAGAAACTCTTCAAGAGTCATTCCCGACACCTGTAGCGGCAAACCGGCGCGTGGGGCCTCTCACCCATCGTAGAAATTCGGCTCTGTCTTCTTGGCACGGCACCAATCCCGCCGGGCGCAACAAGCGAGCGAGCAATCGAAAGCATTGTCGCCGAGCTCTTCCGTGGTGATCCGGTTGAAATCGCTGAATCGCTTACAAAATAGCGCGGCGACGTTGCACTGGTCCGCCCCCTCGGAAAGCTTTTCGATGAGGAAGGCCGTGTAACCGACATGAGCCAGCTCATCATTCAGAAGGCTGTCCTGAATTCTTTTCATCGCCTGGCGGTTTCTTGGCGGGCAATGGGCCTCGAGCGCGCGACGTTGCATAACGTGATGAATCGTGGTGCGGATTTCCGCGATATTCATCTGGAGAAAATCGTCGATGGTCGGAACCTTTGCATAAGGCGACCCCTTCACCGGAAAAAGCTTCATGTGCATTGAGAAGCCTGGAGACAGTTGCCGCAATTCATTGCGGAACTCGACCGAAACCGAATTGGGAAAGGCAAGGTCCAGCAACGCCAGATACATCAGAGAGTGCTTCGACTCATCGACGGCGTGACGCTTCAGTTGACGCTGTTCGTCCTTGTCCGGCGCACAGGCGGCCAATGACCACAGACGTCTCGAACCATCGCCTTCCCGCTCGGAATTAGTCAGGAGCGACGTTGCCATCCACCGAGGGTCTGTGGCGGATTCTTGATATAGGGTGGCATAGGGTTCGGCGTCGAACGGCGGCGGCTCTCGTTCGAGCGCCTCGCCGATCGCCGCTGAATATTTCCGGCATTCGCCAAGGCCGCCATACAGATCAACCGCAACCTGTGCGATCCTGGCGACCTTGTTTCCGAATGCTTCCGCCGACACCAGAGCGCTGACATGGTCAGCTATCTCTCTGATTCGCTCTGCCGAATTCGGGCTGCGCATGGAGGTCGCGCTAGACCGACTGGGAAGCCGGATCGAATGGCGAATTCAGCGCCACAAACGCCGTATCAGCCTTGGCGAATTTGCGCGCTATTTCGTCCTGCGTCGCCTGGTCCAGCACCAGCTTTCCGTCTTTGATGCGGCCGGTGAGTACAAGGCCAGTCCGATGTTCGTGCAGGACTTTCGCTGCTTGGGATAAACGCTCGACTTCATGATCAGTCATCGTGTCTTCTCCTCATCCTTGGGCAGAATTCACTTACAGAGTGTATAACGATAATTTACTACCTCAACGCACCAGTTCCGTCAATGCCCTACGGCGCATCACACAAATTCGTGCGCTACACTTCGTTCAACCCGTCGCGTTGAAGTGTCGACCGTTGGTTCCGGCGACGACGGCGTTCTTTGTGCGCTGCACGAGCCTCATGTCGACGGACAGTGCAACTATCAAATGCGGTCGAACGCTTCGTCGATCTCGTCCCATGACAGCGATTTCTCTTTGCCGAAGTGGAAATCGAACGATCCGGCATTCACGTCGTCATGGCTGAACTTTTTTCTTATGTCTGCCTCGGCCTGTTTTCGGCAGGACAGATCGAACGGCAGCCAGTCCGCGAGCGGCCGGTCGTTCTCGATACTGTTGAGGAGCCGTTCCGTCCCCATGGAGTCCGGCATGCGCAG
Source organism: Tardiphaga sp. vice154 (assembly GCF_007018645.1). Lineage (NCBI taxonomy): Bacteria > Pseudomonadati > Pseudomonadota > Alphaproteobacteria > Hyphomicrobiales > Nitrobacteraceae > Tardiphaga > Tardiphaga sp. vice154. The sequence goes on along the minus strand of NZ_CP041399.1, from coordinate 572,569 downwards.
GATGGCCTGCCGGGTTGTTTCCACGGCGAAATGCGGAAACAACAGCGCGTCGACCTTCATCGACGCAATACAAACTTTCCTGCCAAACACCTGGTTGAGCGAGGGTTCATACAACTCGTACTTGCCATGCGAAAGCAGGGGCCCGGCGAGATAGCAGCTGTTGTGGTCATCGGACGGTCCGATCCTGCTATCAAGCGAGCCATTGTCCAGAACCGTTTCCGGCGTGATCCGGCACATATGGGGTATGGCTTTCGCCGCGAGATCGCCTCCGGCATCTACGCGCAGTTCCGCCATGTCGCTGCCCAGCAATTCGCCGCCCTTTTGCAAAAGATGCATGGCCAGCGAGGTTTTTCCGGCTCTGCGCGTACCGATCAGCGCCACACCCTTGCCGCGATAGCGTACGAAGGCGGCGTGTACGTCCACGTAGCCTCGCTGCCAACAGGCGAGCCGCAGCACATAGGCAACGAGATGCTCAAAATGCGGGATGAACGGCCGCGTCCCCAGCGGGTAGACGTAGACAAGAAGCTTGCGGTCGCGCCGCAGGATCGTCAGCCCATCGAACGGCTGAACATGGCGAACCACCGCCCGTTGCGCCGAGCGGCTGAGCGGTTCGGCAATAAAATCGCCGCGCCAGTAGTCAGCCAATCCCGGGGCCGACAGGTCCTGCGCTTCATCGGCAAACGCTTGCAGCGTTTCGCCATATCGATCACTCGCGACAGCCGCCACGGTCCAATCGGCGGCGGCCTCCGCCGGGCCGACCAGTGTCAGGTTCGCCGGACCGAAAACGTGCTCCAGCACAGTTCCCGCGCGTTCATCATCCGATCGCACATCGACCCGTTCCGGTTTCAGATCGACGCGGAAGCGATGGGCCGCCGATCCTGCCGCCGCCAAAAACGCCACATCCAACCGATCCATAACTGTCACGTGCACCTCGTCATCCCGGTCAGCTACAATAATCTTGGCTTGACCAAATTATCGTACAGGATGCATGTTAAGACAACACAACTTTGAGATTTCGGTCAAAATTGCGCGGTTCGGGGTCTCAGTCGACGCCACTGGCAGGTCTGGAGGAGTCGAAAGTGCTGGTGGCAATCGCGGGCGCGGACGGCGCGGGCAAGACGACACTGAGCAGGCAGGTCGAGCAGGCTTTGCTACACATGGGGGTGGAGGCCGTGCGCCTCGATCGCTTCGATATCTTGAACCCAACCCTTTCCCCTGCGTCGGCGTTCATTGACACCGACGTGCAAACACTACGCAATAGCGTGCTGCAAATGCCGACAGCAACGGCGCGCCTTCTCTTCATGCTGTGGTCGATGGCGGTTACGGTGTCGTCTCATCTGGATCAGGCCGACGCCAGCCGGGTAATCATTTACGACAGCTACTGGATGAAGCACACTGCTGCCGAGATCATCTTCGGGGCGGACGAGAAGGCGGCATTGGCCACTGCGAGTCTGTTGCCGCAGCCGGACATCACGCTTTACATCAAGCTGCGCCCCGAGGAAATGTACCGGCGCAAGCACGACGATCTGGTCGCCTATGAGTGCGGCATGGATCCGGCCTGCCATCCCGAAAGTTTCCTGCAGCACCAGCGACGCATTCTGGAACGACTAGACTCCTGGTCGCAGCGTCTGGGATGGCAGGAAATCGATGGTACGCAGTCCCTCGATGCGCTGGTCGCCGAATTGGTGCGGCGGATCGGGGAGGCCCGTGCGACCTGGAAATGTGGCGAACCGGCGACGCTCGCGCTCTAGATGTGAGCTTTCAATAGGTTGTCCATTCGGACGGGACACGCTTCCATCCATTGAATTCGCTCTCGACTGTCTTTCCGCGCTTCACGCCGCGCTACATGGATACGGCCCGGTCAATATGCGCGCGGAACCACAACTCGACATTCAGCAGCATCCAGATCCGCTTGCCGTAGAAATCGTACGCCAGGTGCTGCGGGTTCAGCAGAAGATCTTCGACATTCTTCATATTGAAGATTCCGCGCCGCCGCGTGCAGCCGTCAAGCAGGATCTCACGCGCGAAATTCTGCAGCGAACCACCGAACCAGGCATCAAGCGGCACCGGAAAGCCAAGCTTTTTACGGCGCGAAATCTGCGGCGGCAGCTTCCCATCGGCGACCCTGCGCAGGAGATATTTGCTGACGTCGAGGTGCTCGCTAGCATTCTCGCTCTTCGTAAAGCAGGCCCTGAGCCTGTGCAGCGGCGATTTCCAGCGCATTTTGTACTTGAGTGGAATGGACCAGACAAACTCCACCAGCTCGTGGTCGACAAACGGCACCCGCGCCTCGACCGAGGCGGTCATGCTCTGCACATCCAGACGGTCGAGCAAGTTCAACAAATGGATTTTCTCGAAGAAGTAGAACACGCGGTCATACGCATCGTCGCTTCGCGTCGCGTCAAGAACGGCGTGACAGCGGGACAGGAATGCGCGGTCGAAATCGAGTTCCGCATTGACCTGGTCGCTGAATATATCCCACTTCGCAGCGAGCGGCCACCAGTGATAGACATGGAGGAGATGCGCCACGTCGTCCTTCAAGCCAAGACGCTGAATGACATCGGGATCATGAAGGGTTAATTTGATCAGGGCCTGCAGCGGCGTCGGCAGCCGCTGGTAGAACGCCAGCTTCCGGTAGTCCATCGGCGACCTCTGGACGCGGCCATAGCCGCCGAACAGTTCGTCCGCCCCCTCCCCGGACAGACATACGGTGACGTCCTTCTTCAACTCATGCGACAGCGCGCACAACGCCACTTCGTGAGGAATCGACAGTGGCTGGTCGCGGTGCTGGATCATGCCGTCCATCATCGCAATATATTTATCGGCACCAAAAGTCAGATGCCGGTGCTGGGTTCCGAGATGTTGACTTACTACCTCGGCATGAGCACCCTCGTCATAACCTTCGACGTCGAAGCCGACCGAATAGGTCCTGAGCGGTCCGGCGTGGTATTCGGCCATGATAGCAACCATCAGACTGGAGTCGAGGCCACCGCTGAGGTATGCGCCAACGGGAACATCACTGACCAGATGACGCCTGATCACCTGCGACAGCTTCTCCGTCAGCGTCGTCAGATAATAGTCTTCGCCCTTGTCTGTCCGTGGAAGCGAATGCGGGATGTCCCAATATTGCCTGATACCGACACGACCGTCGGCAAAGAGCAGGTGATGACCCGGCTGCAAGGATTTCAACCCGACAAAGACGGTATCTTCACCCAGCACGCTGCGAAAGCTCAAATAACTCGACAGGGCCGCCAAGTTGGCGCGCTGCTGAAAATCAGGGTGCGCCGTGATCGCTTTCATTTCCGAGGCAAAAACAAGCCGCTGCCCTATGACGCTGTAGTAAAGCGGCTTGATGCCGAGCCGGTCGCGGGCCAGAAACAACGCTCGCTTTAGCCCATCCCAGATGGCAAAGGCGAACATGCCATTGAAGCGCGTGACGCACGCCGCGCCCCACTCGGCAAAGGCGCGAAGGATGACTTCGGTGTCGCTTTCGGTCTTGAATCGATGCCCGCGATTTTCGAGCGCGGCACGCACCTCCCTGAAGTTGTAAAGCTCGCCATTGTAGACAATGACATATCGACCGTCACATGCCGTCATCGGCTGACGGCCGCCCCGCAGATCGATGATGGACAAGCGGCGGTGGCCGAGGAATACGGTGTCATCGAGGTAGCTGCCGCGCTCGTCGGGTCCGCGGTGTTGCAGTCGATCGGTCAGCGCCTCCAATAGGCACCGGGATTCAGCGAGCGCGGAAACGGACGCGATTCCGAAAATGCCGCACATCCATCACGCCCATTCACGGCGAGCGCGTTCCAGATCCTCCGGGAAGTCAATCTCAAGCCACTTTCGACCGCTGATATCGACCGGAACGACCGGATAGCCCCGTGTCATAAGCGACCTTGCGCCGATGATGTAATACTGGTCCGTCTTGCCGGCCTTTACCGCGCTTTCGATCTCCGGAAGCATCGCGTTCAGACCATCGGTCGAATATTTCGCGATGCCGATGAAGCGGGCATGGGCCTCGCTTTCGCCGAGCTCCGTGCCAACGCGCGTAATCTTTCCATTCTCAACAGACACCAGGGCGTGTCCACGCTCGACCGCGTTGCGGTCCACGACCATTCCGATATCAGCAGTAGAATTGAGCGCCGCATCCAGTATCGCGGGCTCGTAGATCAGATCCGCATATAGCACGACGAGATCGCCATCGATCCAGTCACGCGCGAACATAAAGCTCACGATATTGTTGCCATGCTCGAAAAACGGATTGTAACGATAGTCAACCCGCTCGCCATAGCGCTTCTCAATCAATTCGTAATTATAGCCGGTCGCGATGCAAATCCGGTCAACGTCCAGCGACTCCAGCAGCTCTATTTGCCGATCGAGTATCGGTTTTCCGCCAACCTCGACGAGCCCTTTCGGGAGGCCTCCATTGACCGCCTCAAGCCGTGTGCCCCTGCCGGCCGCAAGGATCAGCGCTCTCATCCGATGCGCCTTCCGCTTCGGGCGTTTGCGTTTGTGGATGAGCAGGGGATCTCAATCAAAGCGGTGCATCCAGACCCGGCGCATCAATCTTCGCCGCTCGGGATCGGACTTTGCCGGATTGTCTGAAAGGCGATGATCGAAGAACGGCGTCCTGCCGTGGGCCAGCACACGGTTGTTGACCAGCTGAATGTCGCCCGGCTGCATGGTCATGCAGACTGTGATGGCACCGGTGCGGTCTTCGAGCAGGCCTTCCAACAGATGCAGCGCCAGCCGCTGCTTCTCGTTCAGCGGGGGGACGCCCGCCAATTGTGGGGCTCCCCAGACATATTCTGGCTGCCAACGCAGCTTGAGGCCGCGATCGCCCAGCGCGGGCTCATAGGTGAAGATCGGCTCCAGCAATAGCGCCGGGTTCTGCGGCGATACGTCGGTCACCTTGATCCGGCGGTCAAAGTAAAACGGCTGATAAAGCTCCGCCAACAGATCGCTGGCGTGCTGCAAGAGGATATTGTGCACCCGCGCGACACTGACGAACTTGCTCTGCCCCCCTTGAATAGCCACTCTGACACAAAGAAGGCCGACAAAGTCGGCCACCCGCGGCATGATGGGGCTATCGGTATGGATCGAGCCACCGGTCCCGGTCTCATGATAACGCGGACGCGCCTCCTCCGACAGGCTCAGATCTTCGACACGGCCAAATCTGACATTGTGCGCCTTCTGAACAAATGGCGTACCGAGTTCGGCGCAAATGCGCCAATAGGCATTTTCCAATTCTAGCTGAGTGTAGGACGTTGGATCCAGCCCGCGCAGAATGGCGAAGCCAAATCCGCGCTCGATCAGATTTTTTCGGATGTGCTCCGTCTCACGCCTCAGCACCGGAAACGCAGTGTTGTCGACGTCGCACCCTTCGAGCGGAATCTCCTGATCAAGGAGCCGCCTGTTTTTATTCAGCTCCCGCAGGAAGTCCGCACTCAGGGCGTACAAGGCGGCGTCCCGCGAAATCGTATTGATATCCCATGCAACCGATGGGTCTCTGATTAAAGACCGCAGGCGCGGATAGTCCTGTTCAATTGATCTTCCAGATTGATGCATCGCGGCTCACGCTAAAACCGTAAGGTCGCACTTCTTACAAACTAAACCTGTGCGGGTATTTTTGTCAATGCGGAGTCAAAGGCATTTGGCGAGCAGCGGCCGACTTTTCGCCTGATATTCTGGGATTGCGAGGTCGCGGCCCGTTCACAACCATCGCCAGGCAGCCACCACAACGGCCGGCGAGAACGCTAGTTCCTAGTGTACCATTGCCCGCTCTGATTCCAACGCGCCGCGTCGATCAGACGCAATTGCCCGTCGCCATGGACCGCGTGAATGAAGAAATTGCACAAGTGGCTTGCGCGAGCGCGCATCAGCAACGCGGAATAGGATTGGCGTATGATCGCTTCCCTCTCGCTGGCGATCGCGGCAACAGTCGCGATGAGGGCGTGCAAAAACGGATCCGCTGCCGACAAAGCGTGATGCGACAGGATGCTCACTGTGAGGTTCAACCGTTTGCCGCCCGCGGCCCGCAATTGTTCAAGGCCGATCGGGGTCGCGCCGTCGCTGAGACATGTTCCGATCATTTGCGCCGTTCCGGTTTCGCTCAACGCTTCAGGCAGTCCTGCCAGTATGCGACGGGTGACGCGGAGCCCATCGGGGCCACCATGGCCGATCGAGGGACCGGCCAGTTCTTCCGGATAGGGCAACATCGGCGGGTTGGCGATGACCGTGTCGAACTGCCGCCCCCGCACCGGCTCAAAGAGGTCCCCCTGAAGCACTTCCACACGATGCGACAGCCTGTTGAGCGCGGCGTTGAATTGTGCGAGCTGCACAGCGTCAGGATCGGATTCGACCGCGGTCACGCAACCCGCAACGACGGCGCTGTGCAAAGCGAGCAGGCCCGGACCGGCGCAGAGATCGAGGCACCGCCCGCCGGCCCGTGGCAGGATACGAGTCAGCAGTCCCAGTGAGTCGTCGCCGAAATAGAATTTCGGATTGGGCCCCGGCGGCTGGCATAACAGCCATTTGCCGAAAACCGGGAAGACGACCAGCCCACACGTCATCCAGGCGTGCCCGCGGTCTTCGGTGGCAATGCCTAGACTGACCATACCGGGGATGAGATTTCCGATATTCTCCGGCAGCGCCTCGCGCTCCACGGGTCTGTTCAAGAGGAACAGATCGACCAGCGGCCGCATCTCCGTTGGAACTCGGTCGCGGTAGAGATCCCATGCGGACGGCCTGGGGCACAACGGATCGAAGCATGCGACCCATTCGCCCAATGCCGATCGGGAAAGCGCGTCCCCCAGAGCTGCAAGGTCAAAGTCCTGACCGGTGCCGAACCTGCCGCTTCGCCCCTGCACCATGGCCGAATCAGCTCCAATTCAATCAGCGACGGGCTCAAAGCAGCGCATGAATTCCTGCTTGGCAAGACGAGGCGCAGTCTTGGGGCGCGCGAGATCAATCCGGGACTGCAAGTTGGTGCGAATCTCAACAAAGGCTGAACCGCGCGCGGCAAGCGCGTTTCGTACGGCATAACCAACCTCAGCGCCGCTGGTCGCTTGCTGAACGGTAGTGTAGCCGCAGGCGCGCGCCACAGCCGGCAGATCGATCGCAAACCCCCTGGTCGGCGCGCCGCCGACGGATTCATGCGCGCCGTTGTTCATGACAACGTGCAACAGGTTCGGTATCGCGGCGCTGGTTGCCATTCCCCCCATATGCATGATCAGGGCGCCATCGCCGTCAATGCAGACGATTGTTTTGTCCGGTCGCGCCAGAGCGATACCGGATGCGATCTGCAATGCGTGTCCCATGGAGCCGACCGTCAGAAAATCACGCGTCGGATCGGCCCCGTCGATGACCCGCATTTCATAAAGTTCGCGCGACACCTTTCCGGTGGTCGATACAATGACCGCGTCTTGCGGGAGGCCCTCCAGCACCGCTTTCACGCCGTCTGCGCGCGACAAGGAATATGGCGACATCGGGAGATCGGCTTTGCTACCGCTGAACGTGTCACGGCGCACGACCAAAGCGACGGGGCGCGATTCCGCACCTGCCCGATCGACAAGCTCGCCGACGACCTGCTCGACCCCCGTGGTCTCCGCTTGCAGCACGACGTAAGGGATGTCGAGGCATTCCAGCAGGCCGAGCGTTATTCGACCTTGCTTGGCGTGCTGCGGCTCATCTTCGATTTGCTTTCCGTCACGCATTTCGCCGCGCCAACCGATCAGCAACAAGGCCGGTATCGCGTAGACCTCCGCATCCATGAGCGAGGTCAGCGGATTGATCGCGTTGCCCAGCCCCGAATTCTGCATGTAGACGCAGCCTATGGCGCCGGTGGCCAGATGATAGCCGGCAGCAAGCCCTATGGCGCTGCCCTCGTTGGCGGCGATCACATGACGCTCACCGGGCACGGCTCCGGCCAGGCAGGCGCTAAAGGGCAGCAAAAGCGAATCCGGCACGCCGACAAAAAAAGTAACCTGACAGTTTCGCAGGAATGCGATGAAAGCCGATGGGTCGATCATCTCATGCGGTTCCAGGAATGAGCCGCAGAATGCTGTCGACCGACATACACAAGGAATCGGCCTCCCGACAGCGGCTATTTTCCAGGATAGCCCTTGCCACCTGCATCATCGCTGGATAGGCGGCGCGTAGAAGATGGTTGGCATAGATCACAACATTTATCCCGCGCGCCCTGAGTTCATGCTCATAGACGCCGCTGTAACTTGTCGGTACCGCAACCAGGAATGTTTCAGTATCCGCTTTGCGGAATTTTTCGCAGAAGGCGAAGATTTCATCGGGCTCCTTGCTGCGGCTGTGAATCATGATCCCGTCGGCACCGGCCGCGACATATTCCCTTGCCCGAAAGAGCGCGTCATCGAGCCCGGCATTGAGAATGAAGCTCTCTATCCGACCGATAATGGCGAAGTCGCCGGTCGCCTGCGCCGCCTTTCCCACGCTGATCTTGTGGCAGAAATTCTCCACGCTCTCGCGGGTCTGCGTCACGTCGTTGCCGAGCAACGAATTGCGTTTCAAGCCGATCTTGTCTTCGACGATGACGGCGGATACACCCAAGCGTTCGAGTGAGCGTACGGTGAATGCGAAGTGTTCGGCGCGCCCACCGGTGTCGGCATCGTAGATGAGCGGCTTGGTGGTGACCTCGAACAGATCGTTGATCCCGGCAAAGCGCGCGCTGTGGTCCACTGCTTCAGTATCGGGCTTTCCCCTGACTGTGGAATCAACGAGGCTCGATGACCACATCGCATCGAACCCGACCGACCGACCGTCGCGCTCGGCGGCGATAGATTCGACAATCAGTCCGGATAGAGGGCTGTGCACTTCCAGTACGCGCACAAAGCCAGATCCGGCCAGTTGTCGGCGCAGCTGGCGTAGACGGACCGTCGGAGTGGTTCCCAGCACGACGTCGAAAACGGGAAGACGGTCACTGGCTCCACTGGCGTAAGCGATCTCGATGATCTGTCCACGCCATTCGAGCATCGCCGCCAACGCTTCCTCCCGATGGCTGCTGTGCACTTCGCCATGCCATTCGTCGCCGCAGATCAGATAGTCCGGCCTCAACCGCCGCAAGGACAGAAGGTAATCCGAATTCTGCTGTGACACGACTTCCTTGACGCCTGCGATATTTTCCAGAATTCGCTTGCGGTACTGGTAGTTCGGATGCAGCACACCGTCAACTTTCGTACGCGCTGGATCTGTCAGCAGGCCTATCACCACATCGCCATAGCGGCGGGCGGTTTCGATGACGTTCATTTGGCTTTCAAGAGGAACCTCCGCGACCATTGTGACGTAGACGGTCTTAGGCATGATGCTCGCTCATCGGCCACTGCGATCAATGGCATCCTGCCGTAAAATTATTGCACGCACAACCTCCGCGAGCGAACTATTTAATCAACAATTTGCTTTCGCACGTCGCACGTCCGCGAAGCCGGATGACGGCAAACGTCACGGGTGAGATATAATGCGGCCACCGGGCCGATGCTGCGAGTATGTGTTCGCGTTTCCGCACGCGGGACCGAAGGAACAGCGGTTTCGTTTCCTTGATGCGTGTCAGAGCAACTCGCCCTTCACAGACCAGTCCGCCTACACCTCGCCCTGAAACAGTCGTCCAAAGAGGTTATCCTGTCAATCGGCATCGGATCGGGACCCTGGATCGGCGCCCAAAAGGGGCTCTGACGCAATCTCGATGATACTCACCGCCGCTTAGGTCGCGCCGATCAATCTTGCCTGAAGGAGATCGATCTTTGCTCTACCGTACATCTGTCGCTTAACGAGTTTGAGCTTGGTGATCTGGCCTTCGGTCTGGCCATTTGACCACGGCTGGACCAAGGCAGCATGGACCGCGACGACGTCTTTGGTGATCCCCGAGGCGAAGGTGGCGAGCAGGCTTTCGCTTGCGGCAGCAATCCAGGGGAAGAGATCGGCCTCGGTCCTTTTTCGGATCATGGTGTGAAAGCGATCGGTGAGTGTTCGCGCGGCGACCAGCGTCGGCACGCCGGCCTCGATAGCTGCTATGGTGACGGTATCGGCTTTGCTCATGTGATCACGCGCCAACGTCATCAGCCGTGCGATCGTTCGGGCCGAGGGGACCTTCTGCAGTTGCTGATCGCTGGCTTTTTCGGCGCGACGGCGCCGGGTCGCCCACTCGCTGACCACCCGCTGCGAACCGCGGAAGCCATCTGATTTTAGCCGCCGCCAGAGTTTGGCGCCGTTCCGACAGCCTTCAGCCCATTGGGCATCGAGCAATGGTAGGTGTGCATCGAGCTAGCTTTGCCGTGTCCTGAATACGTCGCCTCTATCGCCCAGAAGGACCTGGCGGACACGATTGCGACTGTGGCCTGTTTTGCGAACGATCTGCTTGATTGCCGCACCGTCCTTGGCGAGCGCCAAGATGGTGGAGATGGTCTCCTCGCGTCGCAAGTAACCCTCGTATTGCAGTCGTTCCGCGCAGCTCAATAGTTCTGGATTGATCGTCGTCGCGCCGATCGCTGCACGGATCGGACGCATCGATTTACGGACGGCGCTCAAGAAAGCCGCGCTCGCGTTCTCCATAAGATGCCAGCGATCGGCAACCTGGGCGGCGCAGGGTAATGCCTTTGAAGCTGCGTCGCCGTATGCGCCACCACGATCGCGAGATAGGACGGTAATGTCGGGATGACCAGCGAGCCAAGCCTCAACTGTTGCCATCTCTCGATCCGGCAAGAGTGCCACGATGCGTCGTCGCTCCAGGTCGCAGACGATTGTTCCATAGCTGTGGTTACGTCGGAAGGCTCAGTCGTCGATACCAACAACGTTCAGCGGTTCGGTGCGAGAGCAAGCGCGAGCTCGTACCACGCGGAGAACGGTATCATTGCTGACTGGTAGCATCAGTCGTTTGGCGAAGCTCGCTGCCGGCCTGCCGCCGAGAGCTAATCCGAGATGATGGACGACGAAGTCCAGCCGGCTGGTACGGCGTGACCGAAGGAGAAGAACGGTCTTGTCAAAGCGTTCGGCGAAGATCCTTCTCCGGCAATGCGGAGTGTCGCAACAAAACCGGCGGGTCACGACCCGTAGCCGTACGCTCCGACCTGAGCACGGCAGGTCCGACACTTCACGAAGCACGCCGAGCATCGTCTTGCTGATCCGGAACGCCATTCCCACTTCGATCTATGTTGCACTTTCATCCGCCGATGAGAGCGCTATTCTGTTTCAATCAACACGCGAATGTGCGTTCGGCTGCGGTGTCGAGCTTCATCCGCCCGTCATTGCCCATTTCATCCAGACATCGGCCGGCTGCGACGCCAGGTGATGCAGCGCACGGCTCTGCAATTCCGCCGCGCCGGCTCGGCCCTGCACGACGGCGACCATCAAATCGCATTTGCGGGAAACGGCCATGCCGACGGCTTGTCGCCGTGTTCCGTCGGCGAGATCGTAGTGTCGCGCCCGGCCCGGCATGTCAGCAATCCGCACTACATCGCCATGTTGCAGCGGGCGAAACCGTGGACTGATCAGATCAAGGTCTGCAACGCGGTCGACCTCATCATCGTCTGCAACACCACTATCGCAATTGCAGAAGCCGATCTTGGGACGAATGTAAAGCTCCATCTCGGCGCCGCAGGAAGCGGCTGCGCAGCGATAGGCGCGGCCGGGCGGCCAGCCGTCGCGCGGAAACGGCCAGGCGATATCCTGCCAGCCCTCCCCGCGCGCCGGCGCGGCGACATAGGCCGCGATGGCGGCGGGCGTCGCCAGCCCAAGCACCACAGCCGCGATCATCGCCATTCGTTGTGCCATCCGTCGTGCCTACTTCAGCCCCGCCGCTTCCCGCGCAGCTCCGGTCAGCTCGAGGATGTGCAAACCGGTATTGGCGCGATCGACAGCGTAAATATAGCCGCGCTCGTCGGTCTCCAGATTGTTGGTTTGGATGGCAACGCGACAGCGCTCCTTGCCTTCCACGGTGACACAGCGCTTGTCAGTCGCCGCGGTGATCGACGGGATGAAATAGCCGACCTCCTTAGGATGGTAAGGATCTCGGATGTCGAGCGCGCGCACGCCGGCGTTGAAGAATGATATAAAGGCCATCTTTTTGTAGTAAATCGGCGCCATGTTTTCGTTGGAAGAGTGAGCTCCAAACCTGCCGCCCCGCTCGCAAAAGGAGCCGCTGGCTTCCGGCACCGTATAGCTCGAGATCACCATCGGCCGATTCTCCACCGTTACGTCGGCAAACCACACCATCTGCCGCGGCTCGGCACATTCGTTGAGGATCGCTTCGTCGACGATCATCACGATGTCGCGGTTCTTGCCGTCCTTGTCCTTAGCAAATTCCGCGATCGGCATCTGCAGCATCGGGAACGTAGTATGCGCGCCGTTGAACGCCGACAATGCCATCCGCGAAATTTCCGGGTAGCGCAGATTGTCCGGCGTCGGTTCCTTCGGCCCGTTGATCAGCTTTTCACGATCAATGATCTGCATAAAGCCACCCTTGTTGGTGCCATAGCCGAAATAGACTCGGTTGCCCTGCGGCCCAGCCGAGATGGTGCCGTGCGCTTCGGTCGGCACTGTGCCGGTCGCGCCGGGCTCCTGCCCTGGCAGGCCGAAATCGCGGATCTTGACGGGATGTGCGGGATCGCTGAGATCGTAGACCTGCGTCATGCGCCGGGTCCGCCAGTCGGGCGCGCCCGAGATCAGGAAGGCGATGCCGGTGTCGCATTCCCACCAATTCTTGTGTGTGTCTTTCAGGCCAGCGATGCGCGTGATCAGCACCGGGTTGATGGGATCGGCAACGTTCCAGATTTCGTGCGCTTCGCCACCGAAAGTGCGAAGCATGTAGACAGCATTCTTGTCGCCCTTCGGCAGCGCGGTGCCGTCGCAGACCCGGACCATCTGCGCGCCGCCGGCCTCATATTTGCCTTCCTGTCCCGGAATGTGCCGCAGATATTTTGGCCGAGTGGGATCGGTGACATCAACAATGGATGTTCCATTAGGCTCCGTCTTGCCGGTCATCGGATTGACCGGTGCGGGGATTTCATCGCTGCCGCCATGATGTCCGATGTAAGCGATCCAGCGATCACCCTGATTGTGTATGGTCGGCTGATAAGCACTGCGCGCCTGCAGGTCGTTTATGCCCACGAGCTTCATGTTGGAAGACTCCGGCGGCGCGCCTATCACCTGTTGCTGCGCGTTAGCTGAAGTAAAACTTAGCGTCGCCGTCAAAAAGAACGCGGCAAGTGGTTGGACGAATTTCATTCTTCTTCTCCTTAAGGTCGTCAGATCGCGGCAGATAATCGTGATGGAAATCAAAACGTTGCGCAAGCTAGTAATGATCGGTTTCCACTGACTGATACGGTTGGGCTGTTAGCGCATGAGCTTCGGTGCCAGCGCGGTCGGCGTAGCTGGTCGGGCTTGCGAAGCCGACCGCGCGGTCATTGCGGGCACGAGAATGGCGGGGGCTGGTGTCATATCACGCAGCGAGCCGTGAGGGCGGACGGTCTTTTAATGCCGGCACCAACTTTCAATCGCGATCCTAGACTCGGCCAGTGACGTCCACTAACATGAGAGGACCGAAAACGTCACACCTGCCGACGTTTACTTTAGCAGAACGCAGACGCGTTAAACTTGCCACCATCGCGAACCGAACGCCAGCAGCACCGACTGCAGGCCGCTTAAACTATAACCCTGATGTGCCAGAGCCTCTCTTCTCGGAACATCTGATCAGTCTCAAATTGCCTGACGACGGACAACTGGGCACCTGCGCGGCACCATCACCTATGACTGGGTAAAAGAAGGACTTGTGGTATCACTGAACGTGAGCCCGGAGCGCCTCGCTAAATAGAAAGTCTCGGGTCGGAGGGTAGCTTAAGTCGACTTACAGGTGACTATCTACTGTAGTGGCCTGTGATCCTCACCAGCCGGGGCCAGCGCCCGTTGTAGCCCAACATGCGGTAGTTCCAGGCTTCACACGCCGGCACGTCGGCATGGCCCCAGGCGATATTGGCGCGTTCCGCCGATGCCCTAATCGTGCTGCCGTACAATGCTCGCGTGGCCTGGTGCCCATCGCTCACCTTAGAGCTGACGGGCGGATGACGCTTAACTAAGCTTCAACCATACCTGGCGGTTACAAGAAACGATGCAATCTGAATCCACGGCCCCGGCGATCAAAGAGCTAGAACGCGCAATCGTCGGCCCGCGATTGACCTACGGCGGTCATGAAGTGCTGCGCTGGAATTTCAGCAACATTAAGGTCGAGACCGACAAGGCCGGTAACAAGTCCTTCCACAAGGGTAAGAACCTCGATCGCATCGACAGTGCTGTGGCAGCCGCAATGTACGTGGCGCGTGCATCTCCCGGCGACAGTGGACGTTCTAATTGGACGACGACGACATGGCTGAACGGCTGAGGGTGCTTTGATGACGAAGCCGAAGGCTGCACCCATCGACGTAAAACGGGCGGGTGAAGCCTAACGACGATCAGTTCGGCTTCAGGCCCGCCTCGCGGATGAGCGCGCTGGTTTCCTCGAAATCTGTTTTCTGAAACGCCGCGAAGGTCGCCGGATTGTCCGAGCCGGCTAGTGACATTCCCTCCTGGGCGAGCGCTTTTTGCAAGGCGTCCTGCTTCATGACCGATTGAATGGCCGCGTGCAATTTTTTGATGATCGGCGGCGGCGTCTTAGCGGGCGCGTACAAGCCGAACCAGTTGGTCGAATGCAGTCCGGTCAGGCCGACTTCCTCCGCGCCGGGAATGGTTGGCATCACCGACGAGCGTTGCGGGGTGGTGACACACAGCGCCACTAAGGCGCCGGATTCCACATGCGGCAAGATTGAAGGCGGCGTACCGAGAACCATCGGAATGCTCCCGCCCAGCACGGCCGCCACAGTCTCTGCGCCGCCTTTAAAGGGCACGTTTTCCAGCTTCACGCCCGACAGTTTCGAGATCTGAAACATCGGAATCTGAAAACCGACATTCGAGGTGCCGCAGAAGACGCTCTCGTTTCCCACCTTCGCCTTAGTGACGAACTCGGCCCAGGTCTTCACGCCGAAATCTTTCGAGATCGCGACGACACTGGCGTTCGACGTCATTTGCGAAATCGGGAGCAACGCGGTCAGTGGATCATACGAGAGCTTTAGCATCGCCGGCGCAATGGTCTGCGATGTGTTCGAGCCGAGATAGAGCGTGTGCCCGTCGGGCTCGCCGCGCACGACCGGCAAGGCGGCCAGCGTGGACGATGCGCCCGGCACGTTTTCAATGACATGTTTTGCGCCGAGCGCCGCATTGAGATGATAGGCGTATTGCCGCATTGTTAGATCGGCCGAGCCACCCGGCGGAAAGCCGACAAAATAGCGGATAAGCTTGGTGGGATATTGCTGCGCGTGAGCCACGCGAGGGGTTGCAAGAACCGCCATGCCACTGGCAGCACATTGAAGAAATCGACGGCGATCCATAAAGCAATCCTTGCAAGAGGCTAACCGGCTCGACCGTTATCTCGCTATGTTTCGTCCGGCCCGCGCTGTACTTTGTTTGCAGCTTAAACGTTGTGTTCCAGCTCGTCTTAGGTTGACGGCGCCATGTCTGGTTCGTTTTGCGCCCACGTTAACTCAACCTCGACGCTCGCGAAAGCGCCTAGGAAGGGTCTCGGCTGGCTAGGTCGTGAGCCCATAAATTTGATGGGCTTACGCCGCGCCAGAGTCCGATACCCCGAGAGCCGACATATTGCTGCATAGCAGCGCAACGACGGCATGTGCCAAAAGCGGCGGTTGGTAGAACTGGACCCGCAAGTAGAAATCGGGTCGCCATCGAACCGTTGTAAAGCTAACAGTTCATTCTATTAAGCGGCGGGCTCAGATGAATGGATATAATCTGAACGATGATTATCGCCACCTGCTTGGAGAGGTCCTAATCCTTTATTTCGGTACTCCAGTCGTACTCATCAGTTCGATGAATGAAGACACTTCGATAAATCTAGCTCCAGAAGTCTGCAACAAGATCTGCCAATTGCAGATTTTGAGCACACCTACCCGGACGACTATCGGGTAATCCTGACCATGCCCGACGGCTATGAGCTGGATGTCGGTGGGATTAGCAGGCAGACCGGCGCACCGAGGCGGGGGGTTCTGGCAGTGGTCCTGCCCCGGCGTAATGGGGCAAGCCGACAGCCGCGACAAGGCCATGGTGGCGACCCGTGTCCAATCGTAGATCGTTTTATCTGCCGGGCGACGTTCCGCAGACCACCCAATGATAAGCTTGGTGACGGAGACAGCTTCGAGCGAGGCTTTTTTGGACGGCCCGAGGGATAAGGAATGTCCTGAGAATTGAAGCACTACGTCCTCTCGCTCACCCTCTGCGAGGCGTTTTAACTTCAGTGCTGCTGCTTGCATGATCCGAGCAATGCATCGGGCAACCAATTGGAGCGCGGTCTCGTCGAGTTGTAATCCGCGAGCGCTCGAGAGCTCGACCGCAGCGTTTTTGCACCACTGCGTCATTTGTATGATGTCAAAATCGCCATCTCGAATGGCGAAAGCGGCTTTGAGATCGCTATAGTCCCCCGAGAATACCGCGGGCTTGTTCAGAAATGGTGCGGCGCCGTATTCCGTCCGCCAGAGTGTTTGCTCGCTCGGGTTGTTGCGATATTGGGAGATCAGCCACTCGCCCACGGGAGCAGCTAAATCCAATGCTTCTCTCTCCGAGAGCTGCTTCGGCCAAGCACGAAGGGTCGCCCACCTGGCTTCGATTTCGGCGAGCGCAGCGGCATGCCTTACCTTCGCTTCGGCCGGGTCTCTCGTGCCGAGCGTGCGCAGTTCTTCGCGCTTTCCGACAAGCTTCAGCAACCCATCCGGCACGCGCTTACGCAGCCAATAGATTCCGGTCTTCGGGTGCTTCCAAGGACGTGACCTTGCTAAGGGCATGTGTATCACCCGTGTGTATCAAACGGGCAGCCCTAAGTCATTGAATTCGCTAAAAAGCTCTGGATATCAGAGGCTTGGAACGTGTTTGGCGGAGAGGGGGGGATTCGAACCCCCGATAGGCTTGCACCTATGCCGCATTTCGAGTGCGGAGTGTCATAGCGGAATCAATAGCTTAGATAAGGTTTTAGCGGCGTTACGGATGTTATTTAGCGGCATAACGTTGCTGCTTTGCGGGCGAAATATTCGATGACGTGGACGGCAACTTTCGTCCAGGGCAGGAATGGCGACTTGAAGTGCAGGATCACGAGCGGCGGCTGCTCTATTCGATCAAAGTTAGGTCGCAGAAATTAGCGTGACGCGCTCTCGGGCGTATCGGCCCACGCGGATCGCGTGACGGGAAGCTGCGACTTGAACTGGAGAAATTGAACAGGATCACGGCGGATCACCGTTCTCGAAAATCTGCTTCTGCTTAGCATGGACCTTTCGAGCACAAACCTCGCGAGCATCTTGCGCTTGAGCCGCCAACCGTGCCTTACGGGCCTGCTCGCGTCGCGCTTTGGCTGCTGTGAGGGGCGGCGAGGGTTTCGTTGGGGTACGCTCCGACAGAAGTTCTGTATTTCTTGTCTCTCGATGAACGGTTTCTGCGGGGCTCGTTCGTCGTGCCATGATTTCTTGGTATCGCATCTCAGTATTTAGGTCGGTAGCTTCACCGGTCGTTCAACCACCTCGAACACCGAATGCGTCTGCCCTAGTTGAGCGTCGAGGCGGCTCCATGGCCAACGGAATTCTGGAATTGGTTGGTAAGAACGCTGCCGCTGCTTGTGTCGCAATTCAACATTCGTGAGACGATCCCGAAGACCCACAATTTCAATGACTTGACTGTCTCATATTATAGTCTCATAATGCAGCTTCCAGAAGCGGAATGAGTGAGTGAAAAAATGAAGATTGGATACGCTCGCTGCTCGACGGACAGTCAGGACCTCCGTCCCCAGGTCGAGAAGTTGCGTGCCGATGGATGCGACAAGGTGTTCAGCGAGAAGATGTCCGGTGCTCGCACGGACCGGCGCGAGTTAGCCAAGGCCGTCGCGGCTCTCGAACCGGGCTTTACCCTCGAAGTGACCGCGCTCGACCGTCTGGCTCGATCTTCTCGCGACCTGCTGAACATCGTCCACGCTGTGACCGAAAGAGGAGCCAATTTCCGGTCGCTTCGGGAAAGCTGGGCCGACACGACCACACCGCACGGCAAGCTGATCCTGACCGTCCTCGGCGGCATTGCCGAGTTCGAGCGCGAATTGATACGCTCTCGGACCAGCGAGGGGCGCGCACGTGCCGCAATACGCGGGGTGAAATTCGGGCCGAAATTTAAGCTGACGCCAGCGCAGCGCAAATACGTCGCCGCTGAGCGGGCGAAGGGCGAAGGAGTCCGTCAGATCGCGAAGGTCATGGGCGTCTCCCCCGCAACTATCGGACGAATACCAGCGGCCGGTGATGCTCCCATCTGTGCCGCATCACCATCCTCGCACTGATCCTGCCTGCGGTTGGCCGCCATCGCATGAAAGCATTACCGACGTGCGGCCGGGCTAGGGAGTGTGGTAAAAATTGAGGCACGCCACGCAAACTGAGACTGCGCGGCGATCATGCCGCGCAGTGACACAATTCAGCTTACTTAGCGTTCAGATCAGCAATAAGCTGGCTCGCGCTGCTCGGAAGCAGGCCCCTCTCTTCGAGTGCTTCGATCACCAGAATGGCTTCTGCCTTCAGATTGGCCTCGGGCATCCGCAAAAACTTATTCGAAACAGTCTCCGCCCGAGCTTCGGTTTCCCGATCAAGTCGCATGTCTTGGCGGTGCAGCAAAGTGAACCGCTTCATCCCAGAATAAGCCGGACCGCCCGGCCGAACCTCCCCGCTCGTTGCAAGCTCAGTCTGCACATCAGAAGAGGTGATGTTGCGCTTTGTAAGTGCCGCCAATGCAGCACCGTACTTGCTTACTCGGTCGGCTCGCGTGCCTTTAGGGAAGCACACCTTGGAGAGGCGCTGCATGGAGGTCTTGACGTTGCCATGCTTCTTGGCCCCGTTTTTGATCAAGAACGCCTCAAATGCGACCTCGTTCAGCCTTTCAGTGCTTGGATTAACGAAGGTCTCCCTGACCCTCAACATCATTCCGATCAGCTTCCAACCAGCTTTATCAGCCACGTCTTCGTCGTCGTCCAGCGACTTCGAGACTCGACCCGCTTCTTCAAGCGCAGCTTGATGAAGCTGTTCAACGGCTAAGGGAAGCTCTGCCTCGGCATTGCCTGCAACATTCGTTGCCAGGGCAATGTTTTCAAGTGCACCAGTATTGCGGTCTGCTTGAGTGTCGGTGAGCGGCGGGAAGGGGCGAGTGATGACGTGATCAGAAGAAGAGGTCAGAGCGAAGGCCCTTTTGTCGGGGTTACCATCCGAGCGATTTGCTCTGGAGGGTGACCGTGGCCAACAAAGACCCGTCTTCACTAAAGACAAATATACACCAATTATCATTTTTTGCGAGCGGAATCTTAGTGCCTTGAGGGGAGCACCACCAAAGTGGCGCTCACCCTTTTGATGTTGATCAGCACGCTCGACATGCTCGCGGCAGATCAACATCAAAGTATTCAATGTGATTGTTTTAGGCATAGAGATTCTAATGCACCGCTTTTGAAAAGCAGCACTTAAGTCGGTTCTAAGCATTGAATGAAGCGTCCGTGCGGGTTCCGCCCCGGCCTGTCAGTTCAACTATGCCGCCACAGTCGTGCTTGCGACGAAGAGCGCTGCGTCGCCGTAGACGACATCGTTGGCCACCTTGATCATGTAATTCGCCCAGCCTTCGTTTCGCACGGGCTTTACGTCAATTGTACCGATTGCATGAATTGCTGACCACTCGTCTGTAACAACCTCGCTAAACTCGTTCGTGCGGTCTTCCGGCACGTGCCACGCCAAGTGCACGTGAATATTGCTGTTCTGGTGCTCAATGAAGCCGATGTAACCTGTTCGCCTCATCGCGGGGCGTCGGTGATATCTGGAGCCGTAAAGAGTGTGATCGATGCGGGCGTGAAGGCGGTTGAGGTCCGAATGCACTGTCTCAAGTGGCACCTTCAGAACGGTCGGCATTCTATAAGTCTCTCGCTTACAGAGTTGCTTCGCCTCAGCGCCGCGCCTTTCAGCACGCATCGAGAACGATCCGTGCCTATTCGTTCTGGGTACCAGCACAGGTTCGCCCTGAACAATCCGATAGCCTGGGAAAGATGTGCCGCCGTACACTGGATTGTAGTTTAGCGTAACAGCGTGAGTACCTCTACGGGATACCATGAACTCCCTCCAAGCCTGGATCAACGTTTTGGGCACCGAACCGCTCATAGGTACAAGCTCTGCAGCCACTCGTTCACAAGAGCAGAGATTTCTTCCGCGCTGCGACCTCCCTCTGCTTCTATCGGCTCTATGATCACGTGTGATGAGGGACGAAAAAGCTGTCCCTGGCGCCACACCGCGCGGAAGATCAGTGTCCAATCCTGATCGGGGTGTTCGATAACGTATCGGTAGCTCGTTGCATCAGCGGGCACACCAGACCTGCTCCAACACTTTCGTGCCGTCACGCAGGCATCTTCGATGGTCCACAGCAGAGCTTCGTTAGGAGCTAAATATTGAGTAGCGAGCCGCTGCACCGCTAAACAGTTCGCGTCATATACAATAGTTCGTTCGTGCATGTTTCTCCTGACAGACAGAACCGATGTACGTTCCGCCTGCACTATTTAGTTTGGAGACATACATGCTTGGAAAAACGCTGATCGATTTGTACTATTCGCTGTCCGCATTAGGAATGGTCAGATCAAAACGAGACTTCTCTCGGCGGTTTTTGAATCGGGGATTGACCTATTTTCGAGATTTCGAACAACGAAATCGTTTGAACGTAAGGGTTCCTTTTAAGTCTGTTAATGCGCTACGAACCCGTCTTCAGGCGATCTCTCGACTGTTACCAAAGGCAACTGAGTCCGAGGTGTCAAAACTGCTCGACCAGATCGACCGCGCATGCAGGATTGCTGATCAACTCGGGTATGGGCGGAAAGGGCGCTGAGCGTGAGCGGATCGACAACCAAATCAACAGCAGTCATGAGCTTCGAGAAGCCATCTCGCCATGCGCCCTTCAACCATGAAGTCCATTGAGACGGACAGGTCCACTAAAAGAGCGCTCGCTCTTCAGAATATGGTTCCCCTAAAGAGACCGCATCAAAAACCCCCCGCAAGAATTCAACAATCACAGGTATCTGCGCTGCCTCTCGCCCAGGGCAAAACTCAAAAGCACCAACGCTTGGGAATAAATATCGAGGGTTAGCGCCAAACGCCGAGGGGTGCCTAACGAAAAGATTTTGAGTGGAGCCTGCCATCCTCACGCCTGCGGCATCCCCTGGAAAAAGAATGTAGGCGCCACGACTTCCTAAGATGCCATCACGATATGTGTGCATCTTGAAAAGATCGTCCTGTTTATGGAAGCGAGCCATTTCAGAAGTGTAGTCAGAGCCTTGCATATCGACCTGCGCGTCTTGCAATTCTTCCAAGGCGGCGGCTCCAAGGGCGACCATCTTCGTTCGGTACTTGGCGTCAAAATGTAACCAGTGGCGCCGAGCCTCCCCTTGTCCGCCGACAATAAGTTCTAGGCTATAATCGGGATCGAACCGCGATGTGTAACTGCCCTGCCAACCGGCATCTCGATTGGGGCGAGGGAAGACACGGTTGTAAAAAAGATTTATATTGAGAGGCGTTGCACTGTCTGAATAAGTAAAGCGGACCCGACTACGGCGCCCCTTTTGCAAACGAATCTCTAGCTTGCCGTTAGAGGTGTCAAAAGCAGCACCAGGAATTGAAATGTCCTCTGTTGCGAGGCTCGCAATTGCCTTACGCAACATGAAGAAGCACCAATACTCATAGAGTTCACTAACTGGACGGATATCGCCAACAAGGCCATCCGCAAAAACCTCAGCCCTCTTCCATGGTAATTGAAGCCCCATTCGGAGCGACATGTCATAGTGAAGGATATCCTTATATCCTCTGCGCTTCTGAAGCACCTGGGAGTTACCAGGGTAGATTCGCATCGGGCTGATAGGACGCCAAACGTTTTCGCTCAGCACTTCATCCAAATAAGTGATCCATGACTGAATTTCACGATGAGTGGATGGACGATTTGCCTTCTCCATGGTCAACGCTAGGCGTTGAGCGACAAGATGCAATTCCTCGAGAAAATTACGAACATATCTGTTCTCGGCTGTATCTGTACTCTCCCGCATTTCAAGCTGAGGAAAGCTGAGAGGTGTATGGCCCCGGAACATTGCCGACAACGTTCCGCCTCTTGCAAAATTTGCTTCATCCAAATCGCCGATGAACGCTGCAATATCGGGATCATAGGCAACATCAAGAGTGTCGTTCTCACGATGCTCCTGCAACACGCTGTGAAACGAGCGGCGCACCTCATCAAGCGCTACCGGAAGATTGCGCTCTGCCATAATATACCTCATTTGAAAAATGAGCGCAGCCTCGGTCGCATCGGACAGATCGGAGAAATCGAACTCTGAGCTAGTTGGATTATCGAACTGCAGGAGCAACTCAGCAAGCTCCTCCGCGATTGCGTCTAACAGAGCCCTAAATTCATCGAGATAGCCGATTTTCTTGCAGACCACCTCGGCTCGAACGGACATATTCGCGCCCAAGCTTAAATCCAGAACCCCTGCGTGATCACGGAGACTCAGGCGACCCTGAATAGTCGTCGTCGCGTTGCCGTTACGAAGCCAGCGTCTGCTTGGATCAGCTTTAAATATGGTCGAAAAACGGGAACTAAAGGGCCAGCCTGGAGCGGTCGAGCAACACTGCACGGCTTCATCAAAACTTATAGGCAAAGTCACATCGATTAGATATTCGGTATTCTCACAAAGCTGAAACACTTCAAATAAAGCCGGAGCATCATTACGCCAACACATTGCCGGAACGCCCTGAAGTCCCTGCAAAGCGGATTCTTCCTCCGCGTCTGAAAGATTCATTATCTCAGGAAGCTGCTCGATAGGCTTGCCACTTCCGCGAGCCCACTCGATTTGAAGGCGAGCGTTCGAAGGCCAAGAGAACGTGGCACTATGTAACCGGACCGTCACGGCTTAATTTACAAACGAGACAAAGCCAGCCGCACTTAGCTTATCGTGCATGGCACTCAGTTTCTTCCTTGATAGGGGAAATTGATTTTCAACTATCATGACTTTTCGATCTTGCGAAATTGAGACACGCTTGCTGATCCCAATCGAATAGGCAGCAGCAGGATTATCCTGCCCTCCGTTTCCGGCAAGGAATGCAGAAAGCGCGATCAAGCTATCTCCTATCGTTCTTCTATTTCCGTGTATCTTGGGCAATAACTTTTGAATGATTGCTCGATCTAAACCATTTGCCCAAGACGCAAGAATTTCTCCTTTGTCGGCCCCGTTCGCAATTCGAGAGCCGATCCATATCGATAGGTAGACAAAAATTTCCTTGGAAGCCCTATAACCGAACGAAAAGCCTATTGGATCGAGCAAATCATAGCAGCCGTCAAGAACGGCGATTGTGTTGCTACGAATTGCGTCGATCTCATCGGCCGTAAATCCGTGTGAGCTTAAGCTGTCGAGCACTGTTGCCGGATTAGTCAGTGCATTCTTCTTACCCTCGCGATCCGCAATTGCAGACTTTAGAATTTCGTCCGCAACTGAAATGCTCAAACTCCCGCCCGGCTCGCCGCGCTCTTCGGATAAGAGGTACGAGCTTGGCTTCTCCGAATTGAGTTCGATTACATGCGCGCGATCCAACACTTTCGGAGAAAACATGTACGTCGTATCATCGATGTTAACTGTGCCAACTATGAACAGATTAGCGGGGAATATAACGCTGCGCCCTTCTGCAAGGATTGCTTTTGCAGCCTCGGCCTCAGGAGTAGTAGCGTCGTCAGCGTCCAACACCATCGAAATAATTTTGAGGTCATCGCTAGAAATCAAAGCAAGATTGCCCTCGGCGTCAACCATCGCTGACGCCTCCATCAGCGACAAAAACGGAGCAAAATAGCGCTCAACGTGCGAGAGGTTCATCTCATCGAATATAAGGAAATGCGGTGTATCCGCCGCATCGGAATGGCTTGCGCGAAGGACCAGACGCACAGCCTCAGTGATATCGTAACTGTCGAAACTCGACAATCCGTCCGCCGTTTTGCGTTCTTTACCGAAAGGAGATCGAAAACCCATCAGTCGCTTGGGAGATGTCCAATCCGGCCCAACAGAAATGAATGCGAACAAAGAACCCTTGGCTGATTCGATGTAATATCTTTGCAGACCTTCGGCTAACTTTAGCGCGGCGCGTGATTTACCTGTGCCGGACGGTCCCGTTAAAATCGTAAAGTTTTTTGCAGCGAGAGCCGTTACGAGATCGAACGACACTTCGGTTAGGTTCTCCTGAGCCGGTTGAGTGGACTGCACTTTGCCGGGCAGATAACTGTCCGGAGTAGGCTCATCCGGTGAAAACATCGTCACCCCGACTTCACTGAGATGCGTATTCGTGTCGAAGATTTCGGCAATTTCGGTCGGTGTAAGTCTAAGCCTGTTCACGAACTCAAGTGAAAGTTTGCTCATTCGCTCCTGATCGTTGCCCAAACCGGCAACTAATGGCTCGATGTCCAGGGAGCGCCAGTACCATGATGCAATGTCTGCGAGCCGTGGTAACGGCTTGTTATTGGCCGCGTGTATCAACCTCTTAAGATGTTTTTCATATCCGGGCTGAAGGCTTGCTAGCCGGGGCTTAGCGTTGGTGAGCCGTATCACCGACTGCCAAGGAACGCCTGAAATTGTCGAATTTGTTCCGTTCGACCTGTATCGTTCTGGCCTGAACCCCGATTTGCTTTCCTCCATTACGGCAAAGGGGTTGAAGAAATAGCGGTCGGCATCAGCTATTCGTGTCCGTCCCAATTCGTCCAATGCGGACGCGAAGGCGGGCTCAGATTCGGCAATGGCCGCCTCATCACTTTGCTTGATTGCAAGACTTCGCTTTACAATTAGAAAATCAAACAGCGTTGTTCTTTTAGAACGAGAATTACCTAAGCGGTCGATGGCCGCTTTAATTCTCTCGGCGGAAACATACAAAGCCATAATTTAATTCCTTAGTCTGCTTCCTCTTCGGTCGCCTCTTCTCGGGCAACCTCTAACAGCCTATCGACCATCAGCTTGCAAAACTGTTTCTTGATATCAATTCCGATGGACCTAAAACCGTGCTTGCGTGCGAAGATCAGGCTTGTGCCGCTACCGGCGAATGGATCAAGTACAATGCCGCGCGGCGGTGTCGTAGTGAGTATCGGGATGCGAACGAGGTCTTCAGAAAACCGCGCCTTGTGGCCGTTGGCTGTACCTCGGACTGCCGCTACCTCCCATGTATCAAGCGGGGGAAGCACTGACCCCGATTCAGCGGTGCGCCCAACCGAGTTTTTGTCGAAGAAATACCAGCGCTCTTTGACGAAGTGAAAAACATACTCGTGCGAGATTGAACAGCGATCACGAACTTGGTCCGGTATCGGATTTGGCTTCAGCCAAACGTTGTCATTGCGTACGGTCCACCCCTTGTCCTGCATAGCGATTGCAAGACGATGAGGGATAAGCAGCAATTGTTTTGGAACACACCACTTGCCATCTCCCTTCCGATCTTGTGGTCTTAAACCAAATCTCCGCGCGTTTTGTTTGGTCTCGCCACTTTTGTGTTCACCCTTTCCGCTCCAGTACGTATCTCCGATATTGACCCAAAGACTGCCATTCGCGGCGAGCACCGGCCTGCAATCCTCGAAAACTGAAATTAGCTTGGTCACAAAATCGGAAGGATGCGCCTCCAGTCCAATTTGCCCGTTTACCTCGTAGTCACGCTGGCCGTAGAAGGGAGGCGAAGTAACGATACAATTTACAAGTATGCCATTTTCGGCCAGCAGCCTGAGTCCGTTATGTACGTCGGTATTCAGGATGATCGTGGTGTCGTCGGCGTAATAAGCGTGCTTTCGCAAATCTTCCGAGAGGAATGCTTCTTCGGACAACACCATGGGGTGCATCGCGTCGTTGGCTTTGGTTTTCGGCGGCTGCTTGACTTTGGCTGTTTCGGGACCGCGCGCATTATTGACCACCAATTTAACCGATGATCTTTTCATAAAGCGTTCCCTTTTATTTAAGACTATCATGTACACCCGGCATCGCTCAATTGCGGGCGAGTCGACGGTAGCATACCTCAGCCCACGCTGGGGTGGCCGACACAGAATTTTGCATTATTGTAGCCGTCGCAATTCAAGTGCGTCTTGCGCTTCCTAGGAGGCGTTCTGCTAATGGCCTTGCATTTGCTACGTTGCGCGTGCGCACAAGCGACTGTTCTTTGGTCAAAGTCTGCGGCGTGAATTTTTCAGGGCGAGAATGCTCAACGGGCGCCGTTGTTACCGGAGTAAATGAAAAACGATAGCGGGACCATCGCCAAACAAGTCTCTAGTGGTTGGTGTCACTTAGAGACGCAATCGAATTGCTCACCAGTCTGGCCATCAACCGCCGATCTTGTCCATTTCGAGCTTGACCCGCCACATCGCGTGACCGTGGCCATATCTATCCCCAATATCCGGCCTTGAATGGCCAAGGATCAAGGTCATCATCTTTCCGGGCATTCGATCCCGCATTCTGTCTGCGGCCCGATGCCGGGCACTGTAGAGCGTTTTGGTGCCCGTATTGACGTTGAATTCTTTAGAGGCAAGCTTGCCATTTAAGGCTACGAGCAGCGGCTTTAGCTGACGTTTGAACAGCGGTCCACTAATTTTCTCTGGCAAAAGACCGCTGTCCAAGACCGCCTGTGGCACCGGCAGATTTCGTGGGCCGAACTTTCGGCTCTTGTCTTTCAGAATGCGAACGTGGCGAGTCCGATGAATAGTTCCTGGCTGATCGGGGTCTTCAGCCAATTCCCATTCGTCCTTGACGATGGAGTAAATGCCACCCGGCCGGATGCCGCTCGACACGTGCCATAGCCACATCAAGCGCTCTTCGGCATCGAGCTTGTCGAGGTTCGCTCGGACCGTCTGTACATCCGCCTCTGTATAGGGGTCGCGCTTCTCGGCTCCCTCGTCGCCGTCAATCGAAACGGTCGAAAACACGTTACGAGTCAGTCGGGGATGGTCGGCGTTTAGTTGTTCGAGGTTCACAGCCGCTTTCAATTGAGCTATCGCCCGCCGAATCGTCGCGTACTTGATGCCTGTGCCATTCTTTCCGCCCTTCTCAAAAAGATGCGTCACAAGCGCCTTAACGTCAGCCCTGCTCGAGGCCGCAATCGTCTTGCCGCCGTTTACGACCTTGAACGTGGCCAACGTATCGCGAGCGAGTTTCGCGTCCTCGGCATTTTTGTTTTTCTCCCGAATGAAATTTTCGATGATTTCGCTATCGCCCTGGAGCTTCGCCGCCCGCTCCTTCCCACCAGCCTCGCTCCAAGCCCTTCGTAATGGAGGAGGCAGTTTCGCTGCGTCGAGTTGAAAATCGTCCCGGACCTTTAGGTTGCGACGCGTAATCATGGACCCGTCAGCCTGGAAGACTGTGATCTCGCTTTGTGTGGCTACGGTCATAGAGCCATCGGAATGAGTGTACTTTCCAGGCTCGATCTCAAGCCGAAGTACCTCGCGACGAAAGCTGCTCGCTTGGCGAGTACGGGCAGCGTGAACGACGAGCAGCCTTTTGTGCTGCGCAATTAACGGAGCGGCGATTGCTTCAGCCTCTCGACGGTCGGCTGTACCGAGGCTCTTCTCAACTGCCCGTTTCACGTCTTTCTTGTCTGAGATCAGCGCAAGCGTTTCACGAAGCGCCAATGGATACTGAAGTCTGATGTGCCAATTTTGGCTGCCGGGCCGCCGATAGAGGTAAGTTCCCCGTCTCGCCATCGCTTCGAACTCCTCGATTGAAGCCGAGGGATTTAATGGCGACCATTAGCGGCAGTCAATAGCGGCAGGGAAACAAGTCCAAACCTCAGAAGATATCGAGCAAAAATACAATTGGATCAACAAGTTGGCGGAGAGGGGGGGATTCGAACCCCCGATAGGCTTGCACCTATGCCGCATTTCGAGTGCGGTACGTTCAACCACTCTGCCACCTCTCCAGGCCGTTCAGAATCCGCGGTCGCCCGCGGGTGGTTGGGCGGTGTTCTAGGCGAGGTTGGCGCGGCAGACAAGCCGCCCGGCAGGAAATTTGGCGAATAGAGGCGAAGGCTGGCATGCCTGCGGATAGGCGTGGCGCCAGAGGGCCCCGGCGGGCCGAAATGGCCCCTCATCCAGGACGGCACGTTCCGAAGGAGCGTGCCGTCCTGGCCGGGCCTGCCTCAGGCCTTGGCCTTCTTGGCCTTCTTTTCTTCCTTCGTGTCGTCTTTCTTGTCGCCCTTGGCGTCGTCCTTGTCCTTCTTGTCGCGATGTCGGTTGGTAAAGCGGGCATTGCCGAGGCCGGTGCCGATGGTCAGCACGCCCCAATGGTCGAAGTCCTGCATGAAAGGAATCTCGCTCAACCCCTGCGCGACGCCGTCATTGTGCATCAGTACCGCGGTATCGTGGCCGCCGATCTCGGGGATGCCCTCGGCGATCAGACCCGGCAGGTTGAACTTGCTGCTCTCCCAATTGCCCGGCAGGTTCTGCGCGCCCTTCTCGATGGTGCCGTCCTCGTTGATCACGCCGGGGCAGGAAATGCCGATGAACGGCGCCAGCTTGAAGCCCTCGGCTTCGGCCGCCGTCAGCAGGTCCTTCAGCATCTTGACCAGCCGCTTCACCGCGCCTTCGCGGGTCGGTTCGTCATCGGCGTGGCGCCACAAATCGGACTTCCAGACCGACGCCTTGGACAGGTCCGGCGCCTTCTTCCACTGCGTCCCGACGACGCCGCAGCGGATGTTGGAGCCTCCGATGTCCACCGCCAGGATGCTGTCATGGCCCTCGAAGATCCACGACGGCGCCAGATGCAGGCAGCCGAGCAGCCCGGCTTCATCGGGGTGGAAGCGGATCGGCACCAGGTCGACCTCGATGCCCTCGGCCTTCAGCAGCAGGTCGGTGCGGGCGATCGCCATCTCGCCGACCCGGCTTTGCCGGAAGCCGCCTCCGACCACGATACATTCGGTGCCGGCCCAAGCCTTGCTCTTTAGAAAGCGCCGGGTGACGTAGGCCAGCTCCTGCGCGAAATCCTCGATCGCGCCGTGCACCAAGGCTGCCGCCGCGATGTCGTCGCCGACCAGCGCCTCGGAGAGCGTCGACTTGCCGATTTCCTCCGTCGCCTTCTTGCCGAGCGGGTCGTCGCCGTTCTTCTGCAGCGGTTTGCGCAAGCCATCGAGAATGCGCTGGAACGCGCCCTTGCTGGCGCGGTCGCCGAGAAAGCCGTCCTCGTCCTTCAGTTCGATATTGAAGCTGTCTATTTCCACCGAGGGCAGGCGCGTTGCACCATGCCGGGCGATGCCCGTCGTCGTTCCGTTGTCGTCAGCCATTTTGCCCCTGGGGTTCGAAAATCGTGTGACAATGCGCAGGGAACCGGTTGGTTGCATGGCGCCTTTTGTCACGCCCGAACAGGGCGCACGGCTACGCGCGGGTGCGCCAGGCTTCGGCGCGCTGCGTCAGCATGGCCGCGAAGGCGCAGAAGATCGCGCGCATCTGCGGCGGCTTGTAGGGAAACAGCTCCGGCGAATCCATATTGTGGACCACCGCGGTATTGTCCGCCTCGAAGATCAGCAGCCGGCCATCTTTGGTCTCGGCGACGTCGGCGGTGAAATAGTCCAGCGCGACGCGCTCAGCCATGCCGTCCAGCGCGGCGCGGTGCCGGGCGCCGAAGCCTTCATCGAACTCGGTCAGAAAGCCGGCCTCCTCCTGCCGCTTGCTCTCGCTGAACGACATGCCGGCGTTGAGATACCAGATCTTCCACTGCTCGGAGATCGCCATGTGGCAGGCGAACACCCGGCTGTCGACGAACACGATGCGGTATTTGCGGAACTGGCCGTCGGCGCTGGAATAGTCCACGAAGCGCGAGATGAAGAATTCCGGCTCGCGCCGCGCGGGCTCGGCGAGATAGGCACCGAGCGCTTCGGCGTCCTCGAGCTTCGCGAGGCCAACGCCGGCATGCGAGCCGCGCGGCCGCACGATCACCGGAAAATCGGTACCGTCCGCCACCGAGGCCAGCCGGGCGCGGCCGGCCGCGACCTCGTCGAGCCGCGCGCGGGCGACGCCGACCGTCGCGGGAATGTCGATGCCGGCGATGTCGTGCAACAGCCGGTACAGCTTGTCGCGGTCGAGATTGCCGATCCGGCCGGGCGGGTTTAGCAGCGGGCGCGGCCAGCGCGGTGCGAGACGATCGATCTCGGCCAGTGCTGCGCGGCATTCCTCGGAGTCGGACGCCACCACGATGGCCACGTCGTGCTCCGGCAGCGGCGACGGCAGCTCCGTGCCCTCCACCACATAGAGCGTCGTCAGCTCGATGCCGGAATCCTCCAGCAGGAAATCGATCGGTGTGTTGCCGCCCATGTCGATCGCGGCGGCCAGCGCCAGCACGCGCAGCCGCGGCGGCTGCGTATCGCACGGCGAACGAAACAGCCGGTGCTGGGCCAGCACCTCGTCCTGGATCGCCAGCCCGTTCGGCTTGTCGCCGAGCAATTGCGTCAGCAGCGACAGGTCGATGCCATGGCCCGCATCGGCGGTGCCGTTGGCGACCTTGTCCATCAATTCCTGCCACAAGGGCCGCAAATCGACGCCCTCGAACGCCATCTGGGTCAGGGTCGCAAAGCCGATGCGGGGAACCGGAAGGGTGGCGGAAGCGCCGATCGGGAGCGGATCAGATGTCATCGGATGTCTCTCGGAATCGCGGGGCGCACGAACGACGCCAGATTCCTTGGTAGGGCGGGTTACTTAACGTTGCGTTTACCATGTCCCGCGGGCGTGCCCGCGAAGGGTTCGACGCCCCCCGGGCCGCGAGAAGCCCCCGTTTTGCCGCGATTTCCCGGACTTTTCCTTGACTCGCCGACCTCGCCGGCTATAAGTCCCGTATCCGGCGCAGGTTTTCCTCGCGCCGATTGTTTTTGCGCGTCGGCGGCAACGTCCGTCCTTCCGCAGAAATTCGCCGAAATCCTTCAGGACCCGGCGATGCCCTTAACAAGAACAACAAAAAGCCGACCCATCGAGGTTGGATCGAAAACGAAGGAATATACTGATGTTCGCAGTCATCAAGACCGGCGGGCGGCAATACCGCGTTGTCGCTGAAGATGTGCTCGAAGTAGGCAAGATCGAAGGCGAAGTTGGAACGATCATCCAGCTCGGCGAAGTTCTGGTGCTCGGCGGCGATACGCCGGTGCTCGGACTGCCGATGGTCGCAGGCGCCACCGTGGCGGCCGAGGTGCTGTCGCACAAGCGCGGCCCGAAGATCATCTCGTTCAAGAAGCGCCGCCGCAAGAATTCGCGCCGCAAGCGTGGTTACCGCGACGAGATCACCGTGCTGCGGATCACCGAGATCCTGGCCGATGGCAAGAAGCCGACCGTCGGACCGCGCCCGAAGCGCGAGAAGGTCGTCAAGCCGGCCGCCGTCGAGGCTGAAGACGCCGCATAAGAAACCCTGGCGCGGCATCACGCCGCGACAAGTTGAAAATATGTGAGATCGCGCCCCACAGGGATGTGATCTGGAAAACCTCAAGATTGGAGACGGGCTATGGCTCATAAAAAAGCAGGCGGTTCATCGCGAAACGGTCGTGATTCGGCAGGCAAGCGCCTCGGAATCAAGGCGTATGGCGGCGAGCGCGTGATCCCCGGCAACATCATTGCGCGTCAGCGCGGCACCACCTGGCACCCCGGCCTTAATGTCGGCATGGGCACCGACCATACCCTGTTCGCCAAGGTAGAAGGCCACGTCCAGTTTCGCGCCAAAGCCAACGGTCGCACCTTCATTTCGGTTCTGCCGATTCTTGAAGCCGCGGCCGAGTAACACGGTGGACACATTGGAGTCCGCCGGGTCCTGTTGAACCCGCGGACGCCACAGAGGCTCCAAAGGGGAGGCGGGAAACCGGCCTCCCCTTTTCGTTTGGTGCGCAAAGCGCCAAGGAGCCCGAGATGCTGCAGGATATCCCGACCCCGACGCGGCTGGAACCGCACGCCGCCGGTTGCGTTCTCGAGACCGCGCGCCTCGCGCTGCGCAAGCCCACGCTCGCCGACGCCAAAGCGATTGCCCATCTCGCCAATGATCGCCGCATCGCGGAGATGACCCGCCGGCTGCCGCATCCTTATTCGGAGGCGCACGCGGTCGACTTCGTCCAGTCGCTGCATGGCGGCAGCGACACGGTGTTCCTGATCGAACAGGATCGCCGGCCGATCGGCATGGTCGGCGTCGACTGGCGCCAGCCGGACGCGCCGGAGCTCGGCTACTGGCTCGGCGTCGATCATTGGGGCCAGGGTTTTGCGACCGAGGCCGCGCGCGCGGTGATCGACTTCACCTTCGAGGAATTCACCATCGAGCATCTCGCCTCCAGCGCCCGCGTCGCCAATCCGGCGTCGCGCAACATCCTGGAGAAGTGCGGCTTCCAGTGGATCGGCGTGCAGTTGCACCGCTTCGAGGCGATCGGCTCCTCGACGCCGGTGGACTGCTTCAAGCTCAGCCGCTCGGTGTGGTCGTCGCTTAAGCACTGGGGTACGTCGACGAGACGGTGATCACTCCGCAACGTTCCGTCGGCAGCCAGGCGGCGCAAGGGAGTGGTACTCGCCACCCACCTTGCGCCCGTTAGCCGCCGTTAATCGATCGCTCACCAACAATTCGTATTGTCGCCAAACCGGGTAGATCCCCGGATACGCGAACTTCTCTACCTGCCGTACTAATAGATATCAGACAGGGAGATCGACATGCCGGACTCATCAAATCAGTCGCTGGTCGAAGGCCGTGACGTGCCGAACGCTTTCCAGCATGTGCTGGACCGTTTCGAGCGCGACGAATTGAAGTTGCTGGCCGACGACCGCAAGGATCGTGAGCAACGGATGATGGAGCGCTTCGCCACCGCCAGGCTGGAACTGACACCCCAGAAATAGGCCCATCCCGTCGCAGGCAGGCACGACCGTTCGGCGCGCCCCGCGTTCACGCCACCGGCGGACTCACTTCCGGGACGTGACCGAGATTGCGTTCGCGCAGGAAGATATAAAGCCCGGCCGCGACGATGATCGCGGCCCCGATCAGCGTCGCCATTGACGGCAGGTCACCGAACGCGACGTAGCCGAACAGCACCGCCCAGATGATCATCGTATATTGATACGGCACCACCACGCTCGCCGGCGCCAGTTTCAGCGAGCGGTTGACGCATAATAGCGCGCAGACCGACGTCACGCCGCCGAACAGGAACATGGCGGTGTCTCCGAGGCCTGGCGTCACCCAGCCGAACGGCGCCATCACCGCGCCGAAGGCGAGCGAGCCCATGAATTGCGTCGAGGCCAGCACCACGTCGGGTGCGGCGCGCAGCGTGCGCGTCAGCAGCATCAGGGCGGCAAACGACGCGCTGCCGCACAACGCGATCAGCGCCGGCCAGGTGAAGCTCTCCGGTGACGGCTGCAACGCGATCAGCACGCCGCAGAAACCGACCGCCACCGCGCTCCAGCGCCGCCAGCCGACCTGCTCGCGCAGGAAGATCGCCGAGCCTGCGGTGACGAAGATCGGTACCGCGAGATAGAAGGTGATGACGTCGGCGAGCGGCAGATACACGGTGGCGGCGAAGAACGCGGCGACATCGACGGTCGAGAGCACCATCCGCACCAGTTGCAGCCGCGGCCGCTCGAGCCGGAAGAACTCCGCGCGATACCGCCAGATCGACGGCGACAGCACCAAGAGGGCCGCGATCGCGCGCAAAAACAGCAACTGCCCGACCGAATGGTCGATGACGAGGTATTTGCCGATCGCGTCGCCGAGCGAGAACAGCCCGATCCCGGCCAGCATCAGGCCGATGCCGGCGAGACGCGCGGTCCGCTCGTCGGCGGCAGTGGAAATGGTCGCAAACATGCCTAGATGGACCTGTAGAAGAGCCCATCACGACAGGGCTTGGTTAACAGCGGCACGCGTCCTCTACGACGCAGCGCGCGCGGCAGCAAGGCCCGCAAATGCGGGCTTTTCACGGCTCAAAGCCATGAAACGGTTGCCGCCACCACCCCCCTGCGATACGGATACACCATGAAATTTCTCGATGAAGCCAAGGTTTACATTCGCTCCGGTGACGGCGGCAACGGCTGCGTGGCGTTTCGCCGCGAGAAGTACATCGAGTTCGGCGGCCCCTCCGGCGGCAACGGCGGACGCGGCGGCGATGTCATCATCGAAGTCGTCGATGGCCTGAACACGCTGATCGACTATCGTTACCAGCAGCATTTCAAGGCGCCGAAGGGCACCAACGGCATGGGCAAGGACCGCCACGGCGCCAACGGCAAGGCCGTGACGCTGAAGGTCCCCGTGGGCACGCAGATCTTCGACGAAGATCGCGAGACGCTGATCCACGACTTCACCAAGCTCGGCGAGATCTTCGTACTGGCCGAAGGCGGCAATGGCGGCTTCGGCAACGCGCACTTCAAGTCCTCAACCAACCGCGCGCCGCGCAACGCCAATCCCGGCCAGACCGGCGAAGAACGCTGGATCTGGCTGCGCCTGAAGCTGATCGCGGATGCCGGCCTGGTCGGCCTGCCGAATGCCGGCAAATCGACCTTCCTCTCGGTGGTGTCGGCCGCCAAGCCGAAGATCGCCGACTATCCGTTCACGACGCTGCATCCTCAGCTCGGCGTGGTCGATGTCGACAGCCGCGAATTCGTGCTCGCCGATATTCCCGGCCTGATCGAGGGCGCCCATGAAGGCGCCGGCCTCGGCGACAGATTTTTGGGCCATGTCGAGCGCTGCCGCGTGCTGCTGCATCTGATCGACGCGACCAGCGAACATGCCGGCAAGGCGTACAAGACTGTCCGCACCGAGCTCGAGGCCTATGAAGGCGACCTCGCCAACAAGGTCGAGATCGTCGCGCTCAACAAGATCGACGCGGTGACGCCCGAGCAGTTGAAGCAGCAGAAGGATCGCCTGAAGCGCGCCGCGAAGAAGACGCCGCTGCTGATCGCGGGCGCCACCGGCGAAGGCGTCAAGGAGGCGTTGCGCGCGCTGGTCGCCGAAATCGGCGAAGCGCCGGTATCGGACAAGGCCAAGGCCATGAACGCCTCCGCGCCCTGGGCGCCGCTGACGAACTAGAGTTCAAAGATGAATCCGAATGCGAGCAGCGACGCTCAGTCACCTCTCCCCGTGGGGGGAGGTCGGATTGCGGAGCAATCCGGGTGAGGGGCCGGGGCGCCATCGATAGGCCGGTGTCCCCGCACCCCAGCCCTCTCCCCAACGGGGAGAGGGAGCGCGCCGTCGGCGCTTCGCATTGATCGTTGGTCAGCTTCATCTACTGTCGGCATTCCGAACCAACAAAGCCCCGCCATGTCCTCCCCGTCACTGAACAACTTCCGCCGCATCGTCATCAAGGTCGGGTCGTCGCTGCTGATCGATTCGGCCAAGGGCGAGGTGAAGTCGGCCTGGCTGACGGCGCTGGCCGCCGACATCGCCAAGCTGCATGCCGATGGTCGCGACGTGCTTGTGGTATCGTCCGGCTCGATCGCGCTCGGCCGCAGCCGCTTGAAGCTGCCGCGCGGCGCGCTGAAGCTGGAAGAGAGCCAGGCCGCCGCCGCCGTAGGCCAGATCGCGCTGGCGCGGATCTGGTCGGAAGTGCTGGGCGCTCACGGCATCGGCGCCGGCCAGATTCTCGTGACGCTGCAGGATACCGAAGAGCGCCGCCGCTATCTCAATGCGCGCTCGACCATTGCCAAGCTGCTGGAATGGCGCGCGGTGCCGGTGATCAACGAGAACGATACCGTGGCCACCAACGAGATCCGCTATGGCGACAATGACCGCCTTGCTGCCCGCGTGGCCACGATGGCCTCGGCCGACCTGCTGGTGCTGCTGTCGGATATCGACGGGCTGTACACCGCGCCGCCCGGCTCCAATCCCGACGCCAGGCTCATTCCAGTCGTCGAGTCCGTCACCGCCGAGATCGAGGCCATGGCCGGCGCCGCAGAGTCCGAATTATCGCGCGGCGGGATGTATACCAAGATCGAGGCTGCCAAGATCGCCACCACCGCCGGCACCCACATGGTGATCGCCTCCGGCAAGGTCGATCATCCGCTGCAGAAGATTGCCGATGGCGGCCTCTGCACCTGGTTTCTCTCGCCCGCCAATCCCGTCACGGCGCGAAAACGCTGGATCGCCGGATCGCTGGAGCCGAAGGGCACGCTCACCATCGACGCCGGCGCGGTCAAGGCGCTGCGCGCCGGCAAAAGCCTGCTGCCGGCCGGCGTGATCCGCGTCGAGGGCCATTTTTCACGCGGCGATGCGGTGCTGGTGCGCGGCCCCGATACCCACGAGATCGGCCGCGGGCTCGTGGCGCATGACGCCGAGAATGCCGAGCGGATCAAGGGCCACACCTCGCCGGACGCGATGCGAATCCTGGGGATCACCGGCCGCGCCGAGATGATCCACCGCGACGATCTGGTGATCGGCGTCGCGCCGCATTGAGCTATTTCACGTGTAGCAACGAGATCCCCGGTCGTGCATTATCGCCGGATTGCATTGTTGAACGGATAGTTGCCATGACAAGAATCGTATTGATGATTCCGCTACTGCTTTTCGCATCTGCGGCGGCGGCGCAGGACAATACCCAGCAGTCGGCCTGCGCGCGCGACGTTTCCAGGTTCTGCCGCGCCAAGATGAACGACGGCGACATGGTCGTGCTCGGTTGCCTCAAGGAAAACCGCAGCAAGCTCAGCAAGGCCTGCTCGAAAGTGCTGGCCGACAACAACCAGTAATCAGCCACTGGAGCCGGCAGGCGTTGCCGCCGGCAGCACATCGCCGGCGACGCGGTCCGGGGTTTCATCCTTCCAGCGCACCGAACCGAACGGCCGTTCCAGCATGCGGCGAACGCGGATCGGATCCGGGCCGAGATGATAGTCCGCGGCGCGCTGGTACAGTGCGCGCTCCGACTGCGTCGAGCGGTTGCGCTGCCGCAGGAAGTCGAGCCAGGTCGGACAGTGATAGCGCTCGGTCCATAATTCGGGATCGGCGATGTCGCGGGCGATCGACCAGCCATAGGCGCCGTTGCGCTGCCGCGAGAGCTGGACATCCTGCATTACCCCGTGGAAGGCGCGGGCCCGCTCCTGATCGATACGGTACTCGATCTCCACCACCAGCGGTCCGCTGCGCCCGGTGAGGTGCAGTTGCACCTCGGGATCGTCGAGCATGCCGGCGTCCTCGTCGCGGACGCCGATCGGCGGCATCTTCAGCCACAGCCCGAGCAAGGGTGAAGCAAACATCGCCGCGCCCGACGCCAGCAACGCGAATTCGACGCCGAACATGTCGGTCAGAAAGCCCCAGCCCCAGCTGCCGATCGCGATGCCGCCGGCAATCGCGGCCTGGAAGGCGGCGAGCGAGCGCCCCGCGACCCAGCGCGGCGCCGACAGTTGCACGCCGATATTGAACAGCGCGATGGCCATCATCCATACCGATCCCGCCACCACGAGCGCCGCAGCCGTGAGCACCGGGTCGCGGCTGACGGCGATCCCGGCGATGGCCACGCCCATGACCAGCGCGCAGGCGCGGATCGAGGCCTCGCCGCCGAGATATTTTCGCACCGAGCCGATGTTCAGCGCGCCGATCACCGCGCCCATGCCGAACGCGCCGAGCATGATGCCATAGGTTTGCGCGCCGCCGTGCAACAGGTCCCGCGCCACCAGCGGCATCAGGGCCGAGACCGAGCCCCCGCAGATGCCGGTGATCAGCGTGCGCATCAGCACGATGCGAATCGACGGCGAATTGGCGATGTAGCGCACGCCGGAGACGATCGCCCGACTCAACCGCTCACGCGGCAGCCGCGACGCCTCGGTGTTGCGCCGCCACAGAAACAGCACCACCAGCAGCGGGATGTAGAGCACCGCATTGGCGGCAAAGGCCGCGACGGCACCGGCGGTCGCGACGACGATACCGCCGATCGCAGGGCCGAAGCTGCGCGCGATATTGTAGCTGATGCCGTTCAGCGCCACCGCGGATGGCAGCACCTCCGGCGGCACCTGCTCGCCGACCGAGGACTGCCAGGCCGGGCCGAACAGCGCCATGCCGCTGCCGATGACGAAGCAGAACGCCAGCAGCAGGTTCGGCGTCACCGCGCCGCTCCAGTCCAGCAGCGTCAGCGCCGAGGCGCCGAGCAGCGAAACCGCCAGCGACGCCAGCGAAACGAGGCGGCGGTCGTACATGTCGGCGACCGCACCGGCCGGCATCGCGATCAGCATGATCGGCAGCATCAAGGCGGTCTGCACCAGCGCCACTCTGTCGGCCGACGCCGTCATCTGGGTCATCGCCCAGGCCGCGCCGACGCTCTGGATCATCAGGCCCAGATTGGACAACAGGCTGGCCAGCCAGATCCGGCGGAACACGGGAAAGCGCAATGGCGCCGCGATGCCGTCGGTGGCGACGATTGGTCTGGACACCGGCGTCTTCATCCCCTGCCGCTTTCTGAGAAGCTTCCGGCGCGTTGGTCATCCGCCGGTCATGACACTGTGATGCCTGCAAATCCGAGCGGCTGTCCAGTAGCGCCGCGTCTAGGCGGGCCTGCGCGATGCAGATACCGTCGTCTAAAATACGATTCGGGAGGTTGCATGATGATGTCGCGGCGAACGATCTTGTTGGGAGCAGCGGCGCTGCCGCTGGCGGCCACGGCGCTGGTCTCGAAGGCCGCGGCCCAGACCGGAACCGGCACCATCACTTCCCCTTCCGACATTCCGCCGATCCTGTTCGTGCATGGCAATGGCGATCACGCCGCGCTGTGGATGACGCAGCTCTGGCGCATGGAATCCAACGGCATGGCGCGCGACCGCCTGATGGCGATCAATTTCACCGACCCGCTGTCGCGGAGCGACGACGGCGTGGAGCAGCCGAACCGTTCCTCCACCACGCAGCAGCGCCGCGAACTCGGCGAGGCCATTGCCGAGCTGAAGCGCCGCACCGGGGCTGCGCGCGTCGCCCTGGTGGCCAATTCGCGGGGCGGCTATGCCGTGCGCAACTACATCAGGAATGGCGGCGCTGCCGATGTCAGCCATGCGGTGCTGTGCGGCGTGCCCAATCATGGCGTCTACGCCTGGAGCGACAATCCCGGCAGCGAGTTCAATGGAAACGGCCCGTTCCTGCGGGAGCTGAATGGTGGCGAAGGCCAGGAGGTAACCGACGGCACCGCCTTCCTGACCCTGCGCGGCGACGGCACCGACAAATACGCCCAGCCGGACGGCCGCTTTGCCGGCAAGCCGGGGACGTCGACCGGCATCACCTCCGACGGCCCGGCGCTGCGCGGCGCCACCAATCTGGTACTCGGCACGCTCGACCACCGCGAGGTCGGCTTTCACCCGCGCGCGTTCCGCGAAATCTACAAATTCATTGCCGGTCGTGAACCAGCCCGCATCGCCGTCGAGGCCGAGCCAGCGGTGCGGCTCGGCGGTCTTGTCACCGGCATGGCCGGCGGCGTGCCGACCAACCGGCCGGTAGCCGGCGCCACCGTCGAGATTTTTTGCGTGGCGCCCGAGACCGGTGAGCGGATCGGCGGCGCCGTGCATCGCGCCACGACCGGCCCTGACGGCCGCTGGGGAACAGCGCAGGTCGAGCCGACCTGGCCGCTGGAAATCGTGCTCGCCGCACCCGGCGCACCCATCACCCATTTCTATCGCTCGCCGTTCCCGCGCTCGTCGGATGTCGTGCATCTGCGCCCCGGCCGGGCGCTGGGGCCCGCCGACGCCGGCGTCGGCGCCGTGGTGATGATGTCGCGGCCGCGCGGCTATTTCGGCCTGCCGCGCGACATCGTGGCGCTCGACGGCAAGGAGCCGGCCGACATCAAGGCTGGCGTGCCGACGGACTCGCTGGCCACCGTTCGACTTCCCGCCGCCGAGATCGGCCGGCCGGTGGTCGCCCTGTGCAACGAGGAGCGCCTCGTCGCGCGGGCCTGGCCGGCGGCGGAAAACCGCGTCACGCTGGCCGAATTCACCCTCTGAAGGCGCCATCATGGCGCCTGGATTGATAGCTTCACTGGGGCCATGAGCATCGCCGAGACGATCGACATCCCTGCCCGCGCGCCGCTGGTACCGCCGGCGCCGCCGCGGGCGCCGGAAAATATGGGGCCGTTTGGCCGGATGGCCTTGATGCGCAAGAGCGCCATCGACACCTGGGGTCAGCGCGCCTACGAGGACGACATCGTCAAGGGTCGCTTCTTCGGCCATGCCAGCTTCATCCTGAACGCGCCAGACGACATCCGCCATGTGCTGGTGGACAATTACGAGAACTACACCCGGACCCCCGCCGGCATCCGCGTGTTGCGGCCGATGCTCGGTGAAGGCCTGCTGCTGGCCGAAGGGCGCGCCTGGAAGCACCAGCGCCGCACGCTGGCGCCGGCCTTCACGCCGCGCGCGGTCAGCACACTGATCCCACACATGCTCTCGGCAATCGACGAGACGGTCGCCGAACTACACAAGGTGCAAGGCACGGTCGATCTCCGCGAGGTGATGCAGCGGATGACGCTGGAGATCGCCGGCCGCACCATGTTTTCCACCGGCATGGCGCGCCATGGCCGCGCGCTGCGCGACTTCGTGATCGACTACGGCATGAATTTGGCGCGGCCGCATTTCCTCGACCTGCTGCTGCCATTGGGCTGGCCGACGCCGCAGGACATTTCGCGGCACTTCTTCCGCAAGCGCTGGACCCGCTTCGTCGCGATGCTGATCGCCGAGCGTCGCGCCGCCGGCAAGCTTGAGGGCGCCCCGCCGCGCGACTTGTTCGACCTGATGGTCGCCGCACGCGATCCGGAAACCAACGACGCCTTCTCCGATGCGCAGCTAGGCGACCAGGTGGCGACCATGATTTTGGCCGGCCACGAGACGACGGCCACGGCGCTGTTCTGGGCGCTGTATCTGCTGGCGCTCGATCCGGAGACGCAGGATCGCGTCGCCGCGGAAGCCCACGCCGCCGGGGATGGCGCCGGATTCGAGGCCTTGAAATTCACCCGCGCGGTGATCGACGAGACGATGCGGCTATATCCGCCGGCCTTCCTGATTGCGCGTGCAGCCGCCGGCCCGGATTCACTCGGCGGCGAGGCTGTTGTCAAAAACGACGTGATCCTGATCGCGCCGTGGCTGCTGCATCGCCACGAGCGGCTGTGGGAGCAGCCCAATGCGTTCATGCCGGACCGCTTCATGCCGGGCGCGCCGGCGCCGGACCGCTATGCCTATCTGCCGTTCGGCGTCGGCGCCCGGGTCTGCATCGGCGCGCATTTCGCGCTGGTCGAGGCGACGCTGGCGCTGGCTAAACTGGTCGGCGCGTTTCGCGTCGAACTCGACGAGACCGAGCCGGTGCTGCCGATCGGCATCGTCACGACGCAGCCGAACCGCTCGCCGAAGTTTAGAATTTCCCGGCGCTAGCGAGAAGCACCGCCCTCTCCTGTCGTCCCGGCGAACGCCGGGACCCATACACGCCAGCAATCCAAGTAGAGCGTGATTGCCGTCGCTCTGCAGCTTCTCTTTCACTGACGGAGGTTATGGGTCCCGGCGTGCGCCGGGACGACACCGGGTTGTGAAGCCGTCTTTGACACGTTACCGAACAATCCTATCTATATCCGATGAGCGATATCCAAGCCCAACTCGACGCCCTTCAGAAGACTAGCGATCCCACCGTCGTCGCAGCGATCGGACAACTGATCGCGGAGGGCGCCGACGATGCGCTGAACCGCATCAACCTGCTCGACTTCGCCTCCCGGACCGGGCTGCCGGAGGAGCGCGTGATCTCCGGCTTCCTGCAGGCCTCGCGGCTCGGCCTGTTCGACCTCTCCTGGAACGTGCTGTGCCCGGGCTGCCGCGGCGTGCTCGATGCATTCGGCACGCTGAAATCGCTGCGCGACGATGACTATCATTGCGGCCTGTGCGGCAGCGACCATGCCGCCTCGGTCGATGACCAGGTCGAGGTTGCCTTCACGGTGTCGCCAAGGGTGCGCCGGATCGCGGCGCATGATCCGGGCGCGCTGCCGATCTGGGACTATTTCAAGCAGGTGTTCTGGAGCTCGGGCGTCGATTTCGATGCGGCGGCCTTCGCCTCCCTGGCCGACGAGATCGTGCTCGATCACCGCGAAGTCCCGGCCTATCGCCAGAACGAACTGACGCTGACGCTGCCCGAGCAGTTCATGATCGTGTTCGAACCGGTGACCCACGCCGCCACGTTCATCGACGTGCAGGGCGAGCCGACCGACGAGATCCGGCAGCTATCCCTGCAGTATGACGGCGCGCATCGGCCGACCGAGACGATCACACTCCGGCCGGGGCCGCTGCATGTGTCGTTCGACAACCAGACCGATGTCCGCGTGCTGCCGGCGGTGTTCGTCGCCGCCGACGCGCTCCATCATCTGCTCGGCCGGCGCAAGTCGTTCCTGACCGCCAAGCGGATGCTGACCAACCAGACCTTCCGCGATGTCTTCAAGGCCGACAATCTGACCATCGACCAGCGGCTTAAGATCACCTCGCTGACTTTCCTGTTCACCGACCTCAAGGGCTCCACCGCATTATATGACCGGGTCGGCGACCTCGCCGCTTTCGATCTGGTCCGCGCGCATTTCCACGCCCTGCTGGAGATCATCGCATCGGAAGGCGGCGCAGCGGTGAAGACGATCGGCGATGCCGTGATGGCGACCTTCACCCGGCCGGAGCAGGCGCTCGCGGCGGGCCTGCGGATGCGCGCGGCGATGGAGCAGCTCAACGACCAACGCGGCACCCGCGACCTGATGGTCAAGATCGGCATTCATGAAGGACCCTGCCTGGCCGTGATGCTGAACGAGCGGCAGGATTACTTCGGCCAGACGGTGAACATCGCAGCAAGGGTGCAGGGCGTCTCGAATGCGCCGGCGATCCATATCACCGGCACGGTGCGCTCCGCGCAAGGCGTCGAGCAGATGCTGCGCACGGCCGATATCGTGCCGATCGAAAAACACGCGGCCTTGCGCGGCATCGCCGACAAGGTCGTGGTCTACGAGATTCCCTGAATGTGCCTGTCGTGCAGGCATTGCGGAATCGTAATTTGCGGATCGGGAACCCGGGTGGCACGCTTACGTTCCTTACCCACGCTCCGACCGGGGCTATTCGACGGGGAATTTAGATGCTCGAAAAATTGCGTGACTTCATTGCCGAGGTCGTATCGCCGGGCTCGCAGACCCAGGAGTTTGATGATACCGGCTACCGGCTCGCTGCCACGGCCTTGATGATTCATGTGATTTCCCTGGACGGCGAACCCTCCGCGGTCGAGAAGGCCAAGTTGCACAGCCTGATCGAAACCCGGTTCGGGCTTGATCCCGGCACGGCCGACAGGCTGATCGCTGCTGCGACTCTGGTCGAGGGCGAGGCCGTCGATCTCTATCACTTCACCAGCGTGATCATGCGCGCGGTGGATGAACCCGGTCGGATCCGCATCATCGAGATGATGTGGGAGCTGGTGTTCGCCGACGGCCGGGTGTCGGAATTCGAGGAGAATGTGGTGTGGCGCGCCGCCGACCTGCTCGGCGTATCGTCGCACGACCGCATCGAGCTGAAGCGCCGCAGCGCCGGCGGCGCCGCGTTGGACGTGACGGCCTGACGCTCGGTCGGTACCTTGGTGCGCCTTCGCACTTGCGGTTGTTCCGTATCCCTATATTAAAAGAGGATCGTTCATTTCGAGACCCTGCCTGTGATCGTTTTCGCAAGAGCATCGCATTGTGACTGAGCGCGTGGCGTTGATCACCGGAGCCTCGTCGGGCATTGGCACCGAACTGGCCCGAGTGTTCGCGTCACATCGTCATAGGCTGGCATTGGTTGCCCGCCGCGCCGACCGACTGCAGGCGCTGGCCGACGAAATTGTCGCCCGGGGCGGCACGGCCCCGCTCCTGATTACCTGCGATCTCGAAGCGCACGATGCCGGCGACCAGATCGCCGCCGCCCTGACGCAGGCAGGGGTCGAGGTCGAGTATATCGTCAACGATGCCGGCTTCGGCATGTTCGGCCTCGCCACCGAGATGGACCGCACGCAGCAACTCGGCATGGTGGACGTCAATGTCCGGGTGCTGACCGACCTGTCGCTGCGATTTGCCGATAGCATCATCCGCAACAAGGGCGGCATCCTCAACGTCGCCTCGATCGCCAGCTTCATGCCGGGTCCGGGGATGGCGGTGTATTACGCCAGCAAGGCCTATGTGCTGCATTTCACCGAAGCGCTGCATCAGGAGCTCGGCTCCAAGGGCGTCCGCGTCACCGCGCTGTGCCCGGGGCCGGTCCCGTCCGAATTTCAGAAGCGCGCCGGTTTCGAGCCGGGGCTGGATTCGGCCATCCTCAATGTTTCGGCGGCCGACGTCGCCGAGGCCGGTTATCGCGGGCTGATGGCGGGCAAGCGCGTCGTGTTGCCGGGCCTCGGCATCAAGATGGTGCCGTTCCTGCTGCGGTTCTTTCCGCGGGGATTTGTGGCGGGGGCGGTGGCGAGATTGCAGTTGCGGAGGGCGTGAGGCGATTGAGCCGAGGTCCGCCTGCGCCCTTCGGGCTACGGCGCGACATCCTTCGCTTG
Source organism: Tardiphaga sp. vice154 (assembly GCF_007018645.1). Classification (NCBI taxonomy): domain Bacteria; kingdom Pseudomonadati; phylum Pseudomonadota; class Alphaproteobacteria; order Hyphomicrobiales; family Nitrobacteraceae; genus Tardiphaga; species Tardiphaga sp. vice154. Next base: position 527,967 of record NZ_CP041399.1, on the reverse strand, counting down.
CTTCGCTTTCGATGGGACTGAGTGGCTTGCCGAGCCGGAGCTTGCGAAGCAAGCGAAGGATGGTGGAGCCAGGCGGGATCGAACCGCCGACCTCGTCATTGCGAACGACGCGCTCTCCCAGCTGAGCTATGGCCCCGATGCGGACCGGCTGCGCACCGCGCGGTCTGCAATCGGCGCCATTTACAATCCCTGTTAACGGCAAGTCAAGAACGACCGCAATCGCCCGTTGTCATGGCGCTTTTGCCGCCCGGTTCCCTTGTTTGCAGGGGGCCGAGACGATATTTACCGGACAGTCGAATCCACGACCAACCCCGCGAGTCCTCCCCATCATGCGTGCCGTTCTCGATATCGTGCTGATCGTTCTCGATCTCTACGTCTGGCTGCTGATTGCCTCGGCGATCCTGTCCTGGCTGATCGCCTTCAACGTGGTGAACACCCGCAACCAGTTCGTTTCGGCGATCGCCGAATTCCTGTTTCGCATCACCGAGCCGGTGCTGGGTCCGATCCGCCGGGCGCTGCCGAGCCTCGGCGGCCTCGACATTTCGCCCATCGTGCTGATCCTGATCATCATGTTCCTGCAGCGGGTCATCACCTATTATATCTACCCGAACGTGATCTGACCTCGCCATGGCTGATCCCTGGCGCTACTCGGCCGACGGGATCAGCATCGCCTTGCGCGTGACGCCACGCGGCGGCCGCGACGACATCGACGGCATCGAGACGCTGTCCGACGGCCGCCCGGTAGTGAAAGTGCGGGTCCGCGCCATCGCCGAGGGCGGCGAGGCCAACCGCGCCGTCACCGACCTGCTCGCAAAGGTTCTCGGCGTGCGAAAACGCGACGTCCGGGTGCTTTCCGGCACCACCTCGCGGCAGAAGCAGGTCGCCGTAGACGGCGATCCCCGGAAACTCGGCGAATTGCTGCGCAGCATTACCGCAGCAAAGCCTGCAAAATCCAGCGAACAGGACCCGACATGACCGCCCGCATCATCGATGGAAAGATCATTGCCGCTGAACTGCGCGAGCGCGTCGCCGGCGAAGTCGCGCGGGTCAAGCGCGACCACGGCCTGACGCCGGGCCTCGCGGTGGTGCTGGTCGGCGCCGATCCGGCCTCCGAGGTCTATGTCCGCAGCAAGCACAAGCAGACCCAGGCCGCCGGCATGGCGTCATTCGAGCACCGGCTGCCGGCCGACGTGAAGCAGGCCGACCTGCTAGCGCTTGTGGCCAAACTCAACGCCGATCCCACCGTGCACGGCATCCTGGTACAGTTGCCGCTGCCCAAGGGGCTCGACACCGACGCCGTGGTCAACGGCATCGATCCCTCCAAGGACGTCGACGGGCTGCATCCCAACAATGCCGGGCGGCTGGCCGGCGGGCTGCCGGCGCTGTCGCCCTGCACGCCGCTCGGCTGCATCATCCTGACCAAGAGCGTGCATCCCTCGCTGGAAGGCATGAATGCCATCGTGATCGGCCGCTCCAATCTGGTCGGCCGGCCGCTGGTGCAATTGCTGTTGAACGAGAACGCCACCGTGACCATCGCGCATTCGCGCTCGCGCGATCTGGCGAAGCTCTGCGCGCAGGCCGATCTGGTCTATGCCGCGGTCGGCCGGCCGGAAATGGTGCGCGGCGACTGGATCAAACCGGGCGCCACCGTGATCGATGTCGGCATCAACCGGCTGCCCGGCGAAGACGGCAAGACGCGGCTGGTCGGCGATGTCGCTTATGCGGAGGCGCTGGAAGTGGCCGGCGCGATCACGCCGGTGCCGGGCGGCGTCGGCCAGATGACGGTGGCCTGCCTCCTGGTCAACACGCTGCGCGCCGCCTGCGCGATCCACGGGCTGGCCAAGCCGGCGGTTTGAGCGTAGCCCGGATGAAACCGTCACGCCGCTTCAGCGGCGGGACGATCCAATCCGGGGATAGCGGACAGGCCGGCCCCGGATTGCCATCCGGGCTACCGACCGCGCTTTCGAAGAGTGAAACCTACTTCTTCGCGGCCTTGGCTCGCTCCATGCCTTCGAGGATCAGGCGGTGGGCGTCGGCAGCATCGCCCCAGCGCACCACCTTGACCCACTTGCCGGGCTCGAGATCCTTGTAGTGCTCGAAGAAGTGCTGGATCTGCTGCAGGGTGATTTCCGGCAGGTCGCTGTAATTCTGCACCTTGTCGTAGCGCTGGGTGAGCTTCGAGGTCGGCACGGCGATGATCTTCTCATCCTGACCACCTTCGTCTTCCATCAGCAGCACGCCGACCGGACGGCAGGCCATCACGGCGCCGGGCACGATGGCGCGGGTGTTGGCGACCAGCACGTCGCACGGGTCGCCGTCGCCGGAGAGGGTGTGCGGAATGAAGCCGTAATTGCCCGGGTAACGCATCGGCGTGTAGAGGAAGCGATCGACGAACAGCGCGCCGGATTCCTTGTCCATCTCATATTTGATCGGCTCGCCGCCGACCTGGACTTCGATCACAACATTTACTTCGTGCGGCGCCTTGGCGCCGGTCGGGATTGCGTCAAGGCGCATCGGAAACTCCGGATCTGGAAACAATGATTGCGACAGGCGTAGCCCGCCACGCGGCCGGATTCAACGCCCGCAAAGGGCTGAATGGCCGAATAGATTTAATGGCTTAATTGGTCCAGGCGAAGGCGACCTTGTCGAGCGACTTGGCCCCGAAACGCTCCGAGGAGCGCGCCACCATGCGCCCGCCGAGGGCGCGGTAGAATTCGGTAGCGCCTTCATTGTCGGACAGGGCCCAGATCACCATGCTCTTCAGCCCGCTCTGCGCCAGATCGCGCTTGGCGGAGGTGAACAGCCGGCGGCCGAAGCCCAGGCCCTGGAATTCCGGACGCAGATAGATCTCGTAGATCTCGCCCTCGAACTGCAGGCTGCGGGCGCGGTTGCGGCCGTAATTGGCGTAGCCGGCGACCTTGTCGCCGAAGCACAGCACGCTGACGCGGCTGCCCTTACGGATCGCCGAATCCCACCATTGCGGACCGCGGCGGTTGATAAGCTTTTCCAGCTCGGCACCGGGGATCAGTCCCTGATAGGCCGAACGCCAGGCTTCATCATGCGTGGACGCCACCGCGGAGGCATCCGCAGCTTTGGCCGGTCGAACCTCGATCAGGGTTGTGCTCATGAGCCAATCAAAGCAAGTCAGCGCGCCGTGTTCAAGCTGTATCGTTAATTATAGGTTACCGTGTGGATTTCACGCATCAGTGTGCAATGCGAATGTTTCAAAAAAATACACTCCGGGTCCCAGCCGGGCGCTCGGGACAGTTCCGGCGGGCCGATGTGTCCAATTGCGAAACGGGCCATCGCCATGTCAGCGAATCAGACCGCGGCGGCGCAGGTGATTCGCGGTCGTGCGGCGCGCCAATTTCGTCCTGCGGACGGATGGCTTAACATCGGAATTCGGACGACCGCTGAGCACCGGTACGCCCGGCTACAGATGCAAATGCGATGGGACCGACCGTGACCGAGCCATGGCCTGACGACGACGTGATCCTGTATGACGGCGTGTGCCTGTTCTGCTCGCACTGGATCCGCTTCATTGCGGCCCGCGACCATGGCCATTTCCGTTTTACCGCGATCCAGTCCGACTACGGTGCCCGCCTCGCCCGCCATGTCGGCATCGATCCGGCCAACCCCGACACCAACGCCGTGATCCATGGCGGCATTGCGCATGTGAAATCCGACGACGCGCTGACCGCGCTGTCGCTGCTGCCGGGCTGGCGCTGGGTGCGGGTGTTGCTCTCGCTGCCGAAGGCGCTGCGTGATCCCGTCTACAATCTGTTCGCGAAAAACCGCTACCGGATTTTTGGGCGAAGCGATGTGTGCATGATGCCGGATGCAGCATTGCGGGCGCGGGTGATCGGGTAGTGCGCAACTACACTTCGCGCGTTACCAGAGTAGCCATGATTTCCCTCGCCGCCCGCTCGCCGGAATCCCTGGCGCCATGCGCGGTCGAGAAGAAGTTCGCCGACGTCGCTTCGCCTGCGAAGAACAGCCGGCCATCCACCGGGGCGGCGAGGATGGCGCGGGCGCCGGCGTGGCCGGGGCGTGCTGCCGAATAGGCGCCTTGCGCGAACGGATCATGCGCCCAGCGCGATTCGGCGAGCGGCGACAGGCGCGTGCGAAAATCCGAACCGAGCAGCGCCACGACTTCATCGATGGCCTGTGCCGACAGCGCGCCGGGCCCGGCGTCTTCCAGCTCGCGCGCAAACGTGCCGCCATAGAAGCCTTCGATCGTGGGCGTGCCGAACGGCCGGATCTGGAAACTGCCGACGCGCGCGCTGACCGTCGGCCCGCGCAGGCCTGAATCGCCCGGCAGCGCGTCGGCGCCAGCAAGCGCCAGCAACACCTTGTTGTTGGTGCCGAGCGGCAGGCCGCGCGCGGCATCGACCTTCGCCGGCAGCGGCGGATCGAAGCGGATGGTTTCATCGGCCAGCAGATTGGTCGGCACGGTGACGATCACCCGGCCGGCGTTGAGCGTGCCCTTCGATGTCTCGATCCGGATGCGCGGGCCGGCATGATCGATCACACGGACCTGCGTAACCAGCGACACCGGACATGGCGCGCCGTAGGCGGCGATCAGCGCGCCGTAGCCCGCCTGCACCCGCCAATTGACCTCGGTATCCTCATAGGCGTCCATGTCGTGCAGCGACACATCGTCGAGTTCGAAACCGTTGATGTAGGTGCTGACGGCGTCGATCATCGGATTCCAGCGGTTGCCTGGTTCGAGGCAGCTAGCGGCCGGGCCGTCCGTGTCGTTTTCCGCGGCAGTTTCGGCGCGGTCGTAGAACGCATCCATCGCACGGAAAAAATCGATCCGGTCGGCCGTGGGAAAGGTGCTGTCGTAGCTCTGCTCGCGCCACGGCGCGCGGGCCTTGTTGATCGCGAAGCCGAGCTGTTGCGAAATACCGACAAACGAGTTGCGGTCGGCGGAATGCAGCCAGCCGCAGCCCATGTCGAACGGGATGCCGGGCGCAGCCATCACGGTATGCGCGCGGCCGCCGATGCGGTCGCGGGCTTCCAGGACGATCACCGACAGGCCGGAGCCCTGCAGCGCCCGCGCCGCGCCAAGCCCCGCGGCGCCGGCGCCGACGATGGCGACATCTATCTCGGAAGGCATGCGGGTCATGGCCGTGGTTCAAATCCCGGATTGCTGCGCGTTGCCTATTGGTCGGTCACGCGTGATTGTATCGACAGCTGGATATCGGCTTGCTTGGATTATTCAAGCGGCGGAATCCGACATCCAAGCCAAGCCAAAGGGAAACGTTCCATGTCTGACACACCCGACTATGCGCTCTACGGGTTCTGGCGCACGTCAGCGACCTATCGGGTCCGCGTCGCGCTCAACCTCAAGGGGTTGACGGCGCGCGAGCACGACATCAACCTCGATACCGGCGAGCAGCTCAGCCCGGAGTTTCTGAACATCAATCCGATGGGTGCGATCCCGGCGCTGGTCGAGACCGGCTATCCGCCGCTGACGGAATCGCTGGCAATCCTCGAATTCCTCGACGACACCCACCCCACCCCGCCTCTGCTGCCGGCCGATCCGCACGGCCGCGCGCGCGTACGCGCGATCGCCCAGATGCTGGCGGTCGATACCCATCCGCTGATCGTGCCGCGCGTGCGCAAATATCTGGCGGGGGTCGGCGGCTTCGACGACGCCGCGGTCAAGGCCTGGATGACGCACTGGTTCGCCACCGGCCTCGCGGCAGTAGAGAAGCGGCTGTCGTCCGAGCCCGGGACCGGCACGTTCTGCCACGGCGACGCGGTGACGATGGCCGATATCTGCCTTGGCAGCATTACCGTGCTGGCACGGGTCAACAAGCTCGTGCTGCCGCCAACGCCGACGATCGACGCCATCATGGCACGCTGCGAGGCGACGGAGGCATTCGCCAAGGCGGACCCGCTGAAGCAGGCGGGCGCGCCGGTTTAGGTTGTCATTCCGGGGCGCGAGGGCGTAGCCCGAGCTAACCCGGAATCTGGAGATGTTCAGCGCAAAACATGTCGGGATTCCGGGGCGCGGTCGGCTGGCGCCGTCCGCGCCCGGAATGACAAGGGCGGAGGCACAACAAACAAGAATGCCCGGCGTGAGCCGGGCATTCTTTAAAGCGCAGCAAAAGCAGCGTGGCGTTACGCCACCACTTCCTTCGACTTTTCAGCGCGCTTGCGGTCGGAAGCGTCGAGGAACTTCTTGCGCAGGCGGATCGACTTCGGCGTGATCTCGACGAGTTCGTCACCCTCGATGTAGGCCAGCGCCTTTTCCAGCGTCATGCGGATCGGCGGGGTCAGGCGAACCGCTTCGTCCTTCGACGTGGTGCGGATGTTCGACAGCTGCTTGCCCTTGAGAACGTTGAGTTCGAGATCGTTCTCGCGGGTGTGCTCGCCGATGATCATGCCCTTGTAGACCTTCACGCCGGGCTCGATCATCATCGGGCCGCGATCTTCCAGCTTGAACATCGCGTAGGCCACGGCCTCGCCGGCATCGTTCGAGATCAGCACGCCGTTGCGACGACCGGCGATCTCGCCCTTGTAGGGCAGGTAGGCATGGAACAGGCGGTTCATGATCGCCGTGCCCTTGGTGTCGGTCATCAGGTCGCCCTGATAGCCGATCAGGCCGCGGGTCGGCGCGTGGAACACCAGTCGCAGGCGGTTGCCGCCGGACGGGCGCATCTCGATCATCTCGGCCTTGCGTTCGCTCATCTTCTGCACGACGACGCCGGAGAATTCCTCATCGACGTCGATGACGACTTCTTCGACCGGCTCGAGGGTCTGGCCGTTCTCGTCCTTGGTCAGCACGACGCGCGGACGCGACACCGAGAGCTCGAAGCCCTCGCGGCGCATGTTCTCGATCAGGATCGCGAGCTGCAATTCGCCGCGGCCCGACACTTCCATCGCGTCGCGGTCGGCGGTTTCGACAACCTTGAGCGCGACGTTGCCTTCGGCTTCGCGCAGCAGGCGGTCACGGATCAGGCGGCTGGTGACCTTTGTACCTTCGGTGCCGGCCAGCGGCGAGTTGTTGACGATGAAGGACATCGACACGGTCGGCGGATCGATCGCCTGGGCCTGGATCGGGGTATCCACCGAGGGGTCACAGAACGTATCAGCCACGGTGCCCGTGGGCAGGCCGGCGATGGCGACGATGTCACCGGCTTCCGCCAGTTCCACCGGCTGTCGCTCGAGGCCGCGGAACGCCAGGATCTTCGTGATACGGCCGGTTTCCACGGTCTTGCCGTCGCGCGACAGCACCTTGACCGTCTGGTTCGGACGCACCGAGCCGGACGAGATGCGGCCGGTGATGATGCGGCCGAGATAGGGGTTGGCCTCGAGGATCGTGCCGAGCATGCGGAACGGGCCTTCTTCCACCACCGGCGGCGGAACGTGCTTGATGACGAGATCGAACAGCGGCTTCATGCCGACGTCATGCGAGGCGTCCGGGCTGTCGGCCATCCAGCCGTTGCGACCGGACCCGTACAGGATCGGGAAGTCGAGCTGGTCGTCGGTGGCATCGAGTGCGGCGAACAGGTCGAACACTTCGTTCACGACTTCGGTGATGCGCGCGTCCGAGCGATCGACCTTGTTGATCGCGACGATCGGGCGAAGGCCGAGCTTGAGCGCCTTGCCGACCACGAACTTGGTCTGCGGCATCGGGCCTTCCGCGGCGTCGACGAGCACGATCACACCGTCGACCATCGACAGGATGCGCTCGACTTCGCCGCCGAAATCGGCATGGCCCGGGGTGTCGACGATATTGATCTGGACATCTTCCCAATGCACCGAAGTGCACTTGGCGAGAATGGTGATGCCGCGCTCTTTTTCGATGTCGTTCGAATCCATCGCGCGCTCAACCTGGCGCTGGTTGTCGCGGTAGGTGCCGGACTGCTGCAGCAGCTTGTCCACCAGCGTCGTCTTGCCGTGGTCAACGTGGGCGATGATAGCAATGTTGCGAAGGTTCATAGGTCTTCTTCTGGTTTTACGGTCTGGGTGCCCGGAGCGGTTCAACAAGACAAGTTCGACAAACGGCTTCAAGCCTCACGCTCCCGCGTCGTCGGTTCTGCCTCGTCTGAAAACGCGCTGGGGCAATCCCTCCAAAAGCAAACCCGGCCAGAAGGGGCCGGGTACTCGGACGCGTTGCGGCGCAATATAGTCAGAACGCGCCGGAAAACAAGCAAATCCACTGTTCCGTTACGTGATTTTCGGGTCCAGAACGGTCGCCCACAGCGCCGTATCGTCCCGATCACGCAGAGTCACGGTCATTTGGCCGGTTTGGCCGTCGATTTTGACGTGTCCGAAGAACTGCATCCCGGCCGAGGGCGGCAGGTTCTGCTGGCCCGGACCCGGCGCCTTCACGAATTTCACCTCCGGACCGAAGGTATTGTCCATTGCGCCGGGCCCGAAAGTACCGGCGTGGAACGGGCCGGAAACGAACTCCCAGAACGGCTCGAAATCCTGGAACTGGGCCTTCTCGGGGCTGTAGTAGTGGGCTGCGGTGTAGTGCACGTCGGCCGTAAGCCACACCGTGTTGACGATCCCTGCCGTCTTGATGAAGCGCAGGATGTCGGCGATCTCCAGTTCGCGGCCGCGCGCCGGGCCGTCGCCCTGCGCGATTGCCTCGGAGCCGGTGTGATTCACCGCATCGTTCTCGACGATGATGCCGATCGGCATGTCGGAGGCGATCACTTTCCACGTCGCCTTCGAGGCCAGCAAGGCGCGCTTCAGCCAGGCCATCTGCTCCGGTCCGATGAAATACGCATCCGGCCCATAGCTGTCCTGCAGGTTCGGGCCGTTGGGACCGCGATAGCTGCGCTCGTCGAGCATGAAGACGTCGAGTTGCGGGCCATAGTTCAGCGTGCGGTAGACCCGGCCGGGCTCGGTCGGGTTTGCGCGGATCGGATACATCTCGTGAAAGGCGCGGGCGCCACGCGCGGCGAGCAGCGAGATGTCGCGGACCTTGTAAGAATCCGACAATTGCTTCGACAGCGACCAGTTGTTGGTGACCTCGTGATCGTCCCACTGGCCGAACACCGGGACCGCCGCGTTGAAAGCGCGGACATGCTCATCGAGCAGATTGTATTTGTGCGCGGCACGGAATTCATCAAGCGTTTCGGCGACCTTGGCTTTTTCCGGAACGGTCGTGGTGTTGTTCCAGACCTTGCCATCGCGCAGTTTGGTCTCTGCGGTGATGACGCCGTCGGCATAGATGGTATCGCCGGAATGGATCAGGAAATCCGGGCTATGCTTGCGCATGGTAGCGAAGGTTCTCATGCCGCCGTCCTCGGCATTGATGCCAAAGCCCTGACCTGCCACGTCGCCGCCCCAGACGAAAGAAACGTCGCGCATGTCGGCCGGCGCGGTACGGAAGCGGCCAATGACGGGCTCGCCGACGATGTCGGTGTGCGACAGGTCGCGGAAGTTGACGCGGTAGAAAATGTCCTGCCCGGCCGGCAGATTGTCGAGCAGTAGTTTTGCGGCGAAGTCGCTTTCCGGCAGAGCCGCGATCGGCGGCAGCGCGCGAACGTTCTTGAAGGACTCCGTGGTGGAGACCTCGACCATCATCTGCGCGGCGCGGTCGGCGCGCGACCAGATCATGCCGCTATCCATTCCGATGTCGCCGGACTGCACACCATGCGACACGATCGGCCGATCGGCGGCGCGGCTGAGATAGGGCATCGCGACCAGCGATGCGCCGGTTGCCGCGGCGGTGGAGAGAAAGCGGCGGCGCGAAAGGCGAATGGTCATGCCGAACTCCTGACGCAAGGCTCTGATGAGAACGGCTCTAGGGAAGTTGATTGACGTGGCTGTGACAGGGGGCCGAGCTGCGGTCGCCGGAGTTTGCATGGCGTTGCGGCAACGCCGGCCGGCAATCGCGTTCGCTGGGCAGTGCTGCCCGCCAAGCGCGTTGACTCGTATCGATCGCTCACCCTATCGTGATCGAGACGGTTCCCCTCGGGGATCAAAAGGGAATGCGGTGAGGGCGGAGTTCTTCGGACCGAGTCCCGATTCCGCGGCTGCCCCCGCAACTGTAAGCGGCGAGCCTTTCGCCATCAGCCACTGGACCTCGCGGTCTGGGAAGGCGGTGACAGGCATTGACCCGCGAGCCAGGAGACCTGCCGCCAGTCGTGGTCACACGCGAAGCGCATTGGGCGGGGTGTCCTGGTGGGTGTCGAGCCGTATTTCCCTGGAAGTATGGATCGACCTCGTTCGCGGTGACGTGCCACGTAACCGCGAGTCGATCATGATCTCCGCCCGTTCTGCATCCAGTCGATGCCATCCTTTCCTGTATTCCGTCGCGTTTTCCTGCCTGCTGGTGCCTGCCGCGGGCTGGGCGCAAAGCTCTCCTCCGACCCAATCGCTCGATCCCGTCGTGGTGCAATCGCCCGCCGCCGCCGCAAAACGTCGCGCCGCCACCGGCACCCCCGTCCGCGCCACGCGATCGCGGTCCAACCGTTCGGCGGCGACAAACGCCGCGCCCGTCGAGGCGCCGCGCGGGCCGGCCGGCTTCGCCGCGCCGACACTGAACCTCACCGGCACGACCTCGACCGGCAGCCGGCTCAATTTGACGCGGCTGCAGACCCCGGCCAGCGTCGAGATCATTACTTCCGAGACCTTGGCCGAACGCGGCCAGCAGAACCTGCTCGACGCGGTCACGCAGAACGCCACCGGCATCACGGCGATCGGAGAGCCCGGCAATGGCGGCGTCGCCTTCAGCAGCCGCGGCTTCACCGGCGTCGATTCGGTGAAGACGCTGTATGACGGCACGCGTCTTTATGTCGGATCGGGCACCGTCACCTTCCCGTTCGATACCTGGTCGGCCGAGCATATCGAGGTGCTGCGCGGCCCGGCATCGGTGATGTATGGCGAGGGCGCGATCGGCGGCGCCATCAACGTGATCTCCAAGATGCCGTCGTGGATCCCGCGCAACCAGGCCGAAATCTCGTTCGACAGCAATTTGACGCGCCGCATCGCGGTGGACTCGGGCGGCCCGATCAACAAGGACGTCGCCTACCGCCTTACAGCCACCGGCAACATGTCGGACGGCTGGGTCGACCGCGACAACAATTCGAATGTCGCCATCCACGCGGCGGTACAGATCAAGCAGACCGAGGACATCGTCTGGACGCTCTCCACGGATTACGGCGATCGCAACCCGTCGCGCTATTTCGGCACGCCGTTGATCAATGGCCAGTTCGACGAACGCCTGCGCTTCAAGAACTACAATGTTGGCGACAGCACCATCCGCTTCCAGGACAGCTGGAATCAGGTCAAGACCGAATGGCAGGTCGCCGACGGCGTCTCGATCCGCAACACGCTGTATTATCTGTACAGCAAGCGGCACTGGAAGGAGGCCGAGATCTATACGCACAATCCGGCGACCGGCCTGATCGATCGCGGTGACTATCTCGAGATTTTCCACGATCAGCAACAGATCGGCGACCGCATGGACGCGAGCTTCAAGGGCCATGTGCTCGGCATGGCGAACGAGTTCGTCGCCGGCTTCGACGTCAACCGCATCGAGTTCAAGCACACCAACAATTCGCCCTACGGCGGCTCGTCGTCGGTCAATCCGTTTAGTTTCGACCCCGGCGTGTTTGTCAGCCCGGATCCGACCACGCCGGGCTTCTCCAGCGTCGCCACGCAATATGCCTTCTTCGCCGAGAACCGGCTGGCCGTGACCGAGCAGCTCTCGCTGATCGCAGGCGTCCGGCAGGACCAGCCGAGCGTCGAGCGCACCGATCTGCGCAACCCCGCCAACAGCTACAACAAAGACTATTCCGCGACCTCGTGGCGCGCCGGCGCCGTGTTCACGCCGGTCAGGGATCTCGCCTTCTACGGCCAGTATTCCACCGCGACCGATCCGATCGGCGGACTGCTCACCGCCAGCAATGCCAATTCGAAATTCGAACTGGCCACCGGCAAGCAGGCCGAGATCGGCGTCAAGCAATCGTTCTGGGGCGGCCGCGGCGAGTGGACGCTGGCGGCCTATGAGATCGTCAAAAACAATTTGCTGACGCGCGATCTCAACAATCCCGGCCTCGTAGTGCAGGTCGGCCAGCAGTCGTCACGCGGCATCGAGGCCTCGCTCGGCCTTGCGCTCGACCACGGCTGGCGGATCGACGCTAATACCGCATTCCTGAAAGCGAAATACGATAACTTCCTGCAGCCGGGCAACGGCGGCACGGTAAATTATGCCGGCAACGTGCCGGTCAACGTGCCGCAGAACGTCTCCAACGTCTGGCTGGGCTGGGCCTTCGCGCCGGACTGGTTCGCCAATGCCGGCGTGCAGATCGTAGGCAAGACCTTTGCGGACAACGCCAACACGCTGGAGATGCCGGCCTACACGCTGGTCAATGCCGGCCTGCAATGGAAGCCCGACGTCAACACCACGGTGTCGCTGCGGGTCTACAATCTGTTCGACAAGATCTACGCGACGTCGAGCTACAGCGACAACCAGTGGATCCTCGGCATGCCGCGCACCGCCCGGCTCGCCGTCAACGTGAAGTTCTAGGGTGCGGCGCGCGGTCACGCGAAAACTGCGGCGGTGGCTGTATATCGGCCACCGCTGGATCGGCATCGTCACCTGCCTGCTGTTTGCGATGTGGTTCGCCTCCGGTGTGGTGATGATGTATGTCGCATTTCCCGGCCTCTCCGATCAGGAGAGGCTGGCGGCGCTGCCGGAAATCGAGTGGTCGAAGGTTGCGCTGTCGCCCGACCAGGCCATGGCGGCGGCCGGCGCGACGCGATATCCCCGTGACCTGCGGCTCACCATGCTTGCCGCCGTGCCGGTGTATCGGCTGACGGGCTGGGACGACAAGCGGCTGACGATTTCCGCCGTCGATGGCCGCGTGATCGACGGCATTACAGAGAACCAGGCGCTGGCGGTTGCGCGCCACTATCCCGGCGCAGCCGACGTGCGCCTGATCGAAATGGTCGATCGCGACCAGTGGAGCGTCACCGCGCGCTACGATGCGCTGCGGCCGCTGTACCAGATCGCGCTGAATGATGCCGCCGGCACAAGGCTCTACGTGTCGTCGCGTTCCGGCGAGGTCGTGCTCGATACCACCGCGACCGAGCGGGTCTGGAACTGGCTGGGCTCGATCCCGCACTGGATCTATCCGACTGTGCTGCGCCGGGACGGCGCGTTGTGGCGTCAGGTGATTTTGTGGGTCTCCGGCATCTGCCTGGTGGTGGCGGTGAGCGGCATCTGGATCGGCATTTTGCGGGTGCGGCTGCGGCTGCGCTACCATGGCGGCGCCATCACGCCCTACAGCGGTTGGATGGCCTGGCACCACGTCACCGGGTTTTTCGCCGGCATCTTTGTGCTGACGTGGATGTTCTCCGGCTGGCTGTCGGTCAATCCCGGCGCGTGGTTCACGGCGCGCGGTCCGTCGCCGCAGATGCTGCAGCTTTATGCGGGGCATGATGCGCCGACGATTGCGGCCGTCTCGCCGGCAACGCCTTCGATGGCGGCGGTCGAGGCGCGCTACGTCTGGGTTGGCGGCACGCCCTTGACGTTGCTGGCGGATCGGCGTGGCGCGCAGAGCGTCCGGGACCCCGTCAGCGGCGCCGCTGCGCCATTGACCGACGCCCGCCTGTTCACTGCTGCGCGCGCGTTGCTGCCGGAGGTGGCGATGCCGATGCAAGCGCGGCTGACGCAGTACGATTCATACTGGTACGCGCATCACGACACCCGGATATTGCCGGTGCTGCGCGCGGGCTTCGACGACGAAGCGCAGAGCTGGTTTCACATCGATCCCGTGACCGGCGACATTCTCGGCCGCAGCGATAGCAACCGGCGCTCCTACCGCTGGCTGTTCGATGCGCCACACCGGTTCGATTTTCCGTGGCTGCTGGCGCATCGGCCGGCCTGGGACATCGTGGTGTGGCTGCTGTCGCTGCTGGGGATGACGATCTCGGTCAGCGGCGTCGTGATCGGCTGGCGGTATTTGAAGAAGTGAAAAATTGTCATTCCGGGGCGTGTACGGCGACAGCCGGACGCGAACCCGGAATCCCAGATTGTTCATCGTCCCATGTCGGGATTCCGGGTTCGCTCGCGCTGGTGCGCTCGCGCCCCGGAATGACAGGTCAGGCCACCTGAACCCGGTTCAGCCGCGCCGGCTCGGGCGGCACCATGTCGATCAGCGCCTTGCGATCGGCGACCGCATTGTGGAACTGCTCGAGCGCGATGTTGAAAGCGGTCAGCGTGCCCTCCTCGATCGCGCCATATTCGTAGCAGTTCAGCGTATCGCGCAGGATCTGGTCGGCCTCGGTCTGCATGCGGTCGAGGTCTTCCAGCGAATTGCTCTTGCGCGCCACCGCCAGCATGTCGAGCAGGCGATCGCGCTGCGAGGTGTTGGCGTTGCGTTCGTCGCGCCGCATGAAGCTGGCAAACCAGGCGCCGGCCGAACCCATCGCGGAAAGCCCCATCAGGCTCCACCAGATGTAATCGCTGTAGCGATCGAGAAAGGTCTTTTCCTCGCCATCGACATAGGCCGCCGCGCCGGGATGCACCGGGATCACGGCGTCCTTGTCGGTATCCGGCGTCTCGATCTTCGCCGCCAGCGGAAAGTCGGCGATCAACTGCTGGCGGATGGAAAACAACTGCCGGGTGAACACCGACACCACGGCATCGGTCAGGCCCTGCCGCGCCACGATGTGGTGTGAGAAACTGATCGTCTTGATTTCATCGTCGGGCCGCGCCGGCGAGCCGCCGAATACGCCGGCGGGAATTTCCGACGCCTCATACACCGGAAAGTTCTGTGCGATCGCCGCGGCCGCATCGATGGCCAGGAAGGTCGGCGCGCCGTCGCGCGACGAGGCGGCGATGGCGTCCGAGGTGATCTTGCTGTTGACCGGGCCTGCCGCGAGGAAGGCATCGACCTTCTGGTCCTTGACGGCTTCCGCCACCTCGGTGGTCGAGAACTGTACCGTCTGCACCTTCTCGGGCTCGATGCCGTATTGCCGCAGCACCATGTTGAGCAGGTTGATATTGGCAGGCGTCCTGCCGATCACGCCGATCTTGCGGCCGGACAGTTGCGCGATCTTGGTGATCTTCGGCGCACCCTTCTTTCCCTTCGCCACGGCCGGCACCCACAGCACGGCAACGTTCTTGCGCAAGGTGGCGACCGCGCGGGCGTTCTTCGGTACTTCCAGATCGCCGCGAATGATGGCGAGATCGGCCTGACCGTCCGCCAGCGCCTTGGCGCTCGCGGTGGCGCCGTCGGTGAACATTGGCCGCAGCCGCACCTTGGAGTGATCGCGCGAGAAAGCCTGCACCAGCGCCTGCACGACCTTGACGTCATCGCTGTTGGTCGGCCCCACCGCGATGCGCAGCGGCACCGGCTTCATGGCAAAGTAATAGGAGCTTGCGACGGCCGCTACGATGGCGAGCATACCGGCGATCACGACCAGCATCATCTTGCGGCGCCGGTTGGTGCGCGGCGACGGCGGGGCTTCCGGCCCGATCACTTCGGGACCGTCCACGATCGATCTGGAAAACAATCGTTTCAGGCTCAAGGTCATCCCACCGTGCGGTTCAGTCGCCGTGTAACAAAGTTCCATCGTCCCCGGTCGGTTCCGTGGGCGGCATGGTGACCGTGCAGCTAGGTCTACAGGGTGAATGTTCCCTGCGCCGGCATTGCTGCCTTATTGTGGCATGGATCCGAACGATGTCATCGGATGTTGGGTTCTGGTAACAGGAGAGTGAGCATGGCTGAGAAACTGACGGCAACGGCCCGGGCGAATGCGCTTCAGGAACTGAGTGGCTGGAGCGAGGTCACCGGCCGCGACGCCATTGCGAAGACCTTCGTCTTCAAGGACTTCAACGAGGCCTTCGGCTTCATGGCGCGCGTTGCTCTGGTCGCGGAGAAGCACGACCACCATCCGGAATGGCGCAATGTTTACAAGACGGTGGAGGTGGTGTTGACGACCCACGACGCCAGCGGCGTGACGGCGCTGGATGTCGATCTGGCCCGGGCGATGAACAGCATCGCAGCCCCGTTCGGCGCGAAGTAACTCTGCCGGCGCTTGCAGCGGCGGGACAACATCACCAAATTGAACACGGACCGCCGCGCAGCGCGGCACTTCTTCTGAGGAAGCCGATGCCATTCGACCATAGCGTGGGTTTCGAGCCTGCCGACCGGCTGGCGGAGGACCAGGAAAGCGTTCGCCGCCGGTTCTGGCACAAATTGAAGCGTTTGGCGGTGAAGCTGCCATTCGCCGAGGATTTGCTGGCAGCGTATTATTGTGCCTTCGACCGGCAGACGCCGCGCCATGTCCAGGCGGCATTACTCGGCGCCATCGCCTATTTTGTCCTGCCGTTCGACTTCGTGCCTGACATGTTGCCGATCCTCGGCTTCGGCGACGACGCCGCGATTCTTGCGACCGCTTTGCGCATGGTCGCAACGCACATCACCCCCGAGCACCGCGAAGCGGCGCGGGCGGCGATGGAACGTGGCCTCGACAAGGGCGACGTGGCCTGATTGCCGCAGCCGCAGACCGGAACTTCGGGGGCTCCGATTTATTGGTGCTGTGAGCCGTACGGGTGAACTCGCCCCGGCACTCCATCGCATCACAGGAAATCCCCATGATCCTTCCCACGGATACTTATGTTGCCGTAGCCGACGGCGAAAAGCTCAACCTGTTCCGCAACACCGGCACCGAGACCGAGATGAAGCTGACCGCAGCTTCGGATCAGGATGTCGAGGTGGTTGCGGGCATGGGCGCAGGCAGCAGCGCCGGCAATCCGGAGGAGAGCCGCGTCGAGGAAGCCGGCTTCGCGACCGGTATCGTCGACATGCTGAACAAGCGCGTGCTGGCAGGCAAATTCAGCAAGATCGTCATCATCGCCGCGCCCAAGACGCTCGGCGAGATGCGCAAGCACTATCACAAGAAGCTTGAAGAAGCCCTGGTCGGCGAGATCGCCAAGGATCTGACGGGCCATTCGATCGCGGATATCGAAAAGTCGATCCACGCCTCGTAAGACACTTCGGAACGAACGGCCTCTCAGCCGTCATTGCGAGGAGCGAAGCGACGCGGCAATCCAGAAGCCACTAACTCGGCAAGGACTGGATTGCTTCGTCGCAAGTGCTCCTCGCAATGACGGTTGAGGGTTGGCGTCGTTTTGACGACGCAACAGTTGCGCCTACGGCTTCAGGATCACCTTGCCCATCGCCTGACGACCGCCAAGTACCTTCATCGCTTCTGCCGTCTGCGCCAGCGGGAAGGTGCGATCGACGTGGGAAGATATCTTTCCCTCCGCCGCCCATTGCACCAGCTTCTCCAGATTGGCGCGGTTCTTTGCCGGGTTCTTCTTCACCCAGGCGCCCCAGAACACGCCGCGGATGTCGCAGCCTTTCAGCAGCGCCAGATTAAGCGGCATTTTCGGAATGTCGCCGGCGGCAAAGCCGATCACCAGGAAGCGGCCTTCCCAGGCGATCGCGCGCAAGGCGGCCTCGGCATATTTGCCGCCGACCGGATCGAAGATGATATTGGCGCCCTCGCCTGCCGTAATGCGCTTCAGGCCTTCCTTGAGATCTTCCGTAGCGTAGTTGAGGCCGAGCTCGGCGCCGTGCTGCTTGGCGAATTCGATCTTCTCGTCGGATGACGCGCAGGCAATCACCTTCAGCCCCATCAGCGCGCCCAACTCACAGGCCGCAAGCCCGGTGCCGCCAGCGGCGCCGAGCACGGCCAGCGTCTCGCCGGGCTTCGGCGAAGCGCGGTCTTCCAGCGCATGCAGCGCGGTGCCATAGGTAATAATGCAGCCGGCCGCGCGATCGAAATCCAGATTGTCGGGAATCTTCACCACCGAGGCCGCCGGCACCGCGATCTTTTCGCGGGCGCCGTTGTGGCCGACCGACGCGATGACGCGATCGCCGACGCGCAGATCGGTGACACCGTCGCCGACGCTGTCGATCACGCCCGCCACTTCGGCGGCCGGCGAGAACGGGAATGGCGGCTTGATCTGGTACTTGCCCTGGATCATCAGGATGTCGAAGAAATTCAGCGCCGCAGATTTGATCGCGATCACCACCTGGCCTTCGGCGGCGACGGGATCCGCGATATCGGCGAGCACGAGATCGTCGGGTTCGCAAAATTGCGAGCAGAGAATAGCCTTCATCGACATTCTGACCTTCTGATCGAGACAGTTGAATCCTTCTTGCCGGATTTGCGCCCGCGCGACAATCTGATTCAGTCGGCGACGCGTACGGTTGCTTTCCAAGCTGGGCTTTCCCGGTTAAGTCAAACGCCGTGACGGCGGGGATTCGGGCATCTTTTCGGGCCATCTTGCAGTCACAATGATAGGGGATCGAGACTTCATGTCCTTCAGGCTAATCCTGACAGTTGTATCGATGAGTGTGGCGTTTGGCGCGGGCGCGAGCTTCGCGCAGGCGCAGACCCCTGCGTCCAAAGGCGCCAAGGCCGCGCCGGCGAAACCCGCCGCAGCCGCCAAGCCGAGCGCCCCCGCGGGCGCCGCGGGCGGCAATGCCGAGCCGACCCTGATCGGGCAGTTCGGCACCTGGGGGGCGTACACCGCGACCCCGAACGGCAAGAAGGTCTGCTTCGCGCTGGCCAAGCCGTCCTCGTCGAAGACCACCCCCGCCGGTCGCCCGCGCGACCCGGCCTATGCCTTCATCTCGACCCGCCCGGCCGAGAAGGTCACCAACGAAGTCTCGATCATGATCGGCTATCCCTTGAAGCCCGGCTCGGAATCGACGCTGGAAGTCGGCGGCGCGCGCTATGCGATGTACACCCAGGGCGACGGGCTGTGGATCAAGAATGCGGCCGAGGAAGAGCGCATGGTCGAGGCCTTGCGCAAGAGTGCCGACGTCACCGTCAAGGGCGTCTCCGCCAAGGGCACCGAGACCTCCGACACCTTCGCCTTGAAGGGCCTGGCCCAGGCGCTCGACCGCCTGGCGCAGGATTGCCGCAGATAGATCGTAGCCCGGATGGAGCGTAGCGAAATCCGGGACCAGCCAACGTCGGACACGCTGAATCCCGGATTGCGCTTCGCTCCATCCGGGCTACAGACCGACCGCCGTTAATATTGCCGCATTTAGCGCCTTTTCAGGGGGCGCCGGACAGCCTATTTGAGGCTGACCTTTCCGCGACATCACAGATCGACGCCATGAATCTTGTTTCAGCGACCCCTGTTTCCGCCGAGGCCGGTTCCATCGACGCCCCTGCGCATGTCCTGCCGCAGGACGCGCCGCTGGAGAAGATTGCGCTGGAGACCTATGTGGCGCTGGCCAAGCCGTCGCTGATCGGCCTGTCGCGCGCAGAAATCGCCGCCGAGCTTGGCCGGATCGGCGTCGCACCCGCCCAGCGCAAGATGCGCAGCCAGCAGCTATGGCACTGGATGTATCTCCGCGGCGCCCGCGAATTCTCGGAAATGTCCAGCATCTCCAAGGACATGCGGGCCGAGCTGGAAAAGCACTTCACCGTCGCGCGGCCCGAGGTGGTGGCCGAGCAGATCTCGAATGACGGCACCCGGAAGTGGCTGCTGCGGCTGCCCTCCGGCACCCAGGGCGAGAAGGCCCATGAGGTCGAGTGCGTCTACATCCCCGAAACCGACCGCGGCACTTTGTGTGTTTCCAGCCAGGTCGGCTGCACGCTGACTTGTTCGTTCTGCCATACCGGCACCCAGCGGCTGGTGCGGAATCTGACGCCCGGCGAGATCGTCGGCCAGATCATGGTCGCGCGCGACCGGCTGAACGACTGGGCCGACCGGGATACCGCCAATGGCAACCGCCTCGTCACCAATGTGGTGATGATGGGCATGGGCGAGCCTTTGTATAATTTCGAGGCGGTGCGCGACGCGCTGCTGATCGTCGCCGACAATGAAGGCATCGGCATCTCGCGCCGCCGCATCACGCTGTCGACCTCCGGCGTGGTGCCGAACATCTATCGCACCGGCGACGAGATCGGCGTGCAACTGGCGATCTCGCTGCATGCGGTTCGCGACGAATTGCGCAACGAGCTGGTGCCTATCAACAAGAAATATCCGCTGGAGCAGTTGCTGCAGGCCTGCCGCGATTATCCCGGCGCGTCGAACGCCCGCCGCATCACCTTCGAATACGTCATGCTGCGCGGCATCAACGA
Source organism: Tardiphaga sp. vice154 (assembly GCF_007018645.1). Classification (NCBI taxonomy): domain Bacteria; kingdom Pseudomonadati; phylum Pseudomonadota; class Alphaproteobacteria; order Hyphomicrobiales; family Nitrobacteraceae; genus Tardiphaga; species Tardiphaga sp. vice154. The sequence goes on along the minus strand of NZ_CP041399.1, from coordinate 507,870 downwards.
TTCGCTGGAAGACGCCAAGCTGCTGGTGAAGATGCTGAAGGGCATCCACGCCAAGATCAATCTGATCCCGTTCAACCCGTGGCCCGGTACGCGCTACGAATGTTCGGACTGGGACCAGATCGAGAAATTCTCCGAATACGTCTTCAACGCCGGCTATTCCTCGCCGGTCCGCACCCCGCGCGGCCGCGACATCCTCGCCGCCTGCGGCCAGTTGAAGTCGGAGACCGAAAAACTCTCCGCTAGGGAACGCCAGGCGCTGCGCGCAATGGCGATGACGGACTAAGATGTCCCTGATCGGCCGCCTGTTCGTCATCGCCTTTGCGTTTCTGCTGGCCTGCTTCATCGCCGGCGCCATTGTCGTGGTCGCGATCCTGTTTCCGGAAGTCAGTTCGATCGACGTCGCCGGCATCGATCCCGCGGCGCTCAACGTCATTCTCGGCTTCGGCTTCATCTTCGTCAGCGGCTTTGCACTTATCCCGGCGGTCGCGGTGGTGACGATTACCGAGGCCTTCGACGTCCGCGGCGTGCTGGCCTATGCGATCGGCGGCGCGGCGGTCGGGCTGGCCTGTTATCTGGGCCTCGTTCCGTTCGATACCGAGGCGATGCGCTTCGACGGCATCGTACGCCGCCATCTCGAAGTGGTCACCGGCGCCGGCATCGTCGGGGGGCTGATCTACTGGCTGATTGCCGGCCGCAATGCCGGACGATGGAAGCAGCCGCGCGCTTTGCCGCAGGCGCCACCGCTATCGTGAGGCCTCTTCCTTCCCCTCTCCCCCGGCGCAGCGAAGCTGCGCGCCGCTGGAGAGGAGAAAAGGACGCGGCTCGCCAGTCTTTTCATCCCCACCCCCGTCGGCTAAACCGCGCGCCATGAACTGTACCGGACTCTATATCGCGCTGGCCCTTAGCCTCGTTATCGGCTTGACCTTCGGGATCTATCCCGAACTCGACCTCAAGCTGGCAGCTTTGTTCTACGACGCCGCCAGCAAAACCTTTCCGGTCAAGGAAGGCGCGCTGGCGATGTTCGCGCGCGATGCGGCGATGTGGATCTGCTGGGCCTTCGCGCTACCGTCCATCGCGGCTTTGATCATCAAGCTGATCTGGCCGAACCGGAAGCTCCTGATCTCCGCCAATACCATCGCCTTCCTGCTGATCACCATCACGCTGGCGGCCGGCATCCTGACCAACCTGACCTTCAAGACCCATTGGGGACGGCCACGGCCGGTGATGGTCACCGAATTCAGCGGCCCCTGGCAGTTCAAGGCGTGGTGGGACCCGACCGGCCAGTGCGGCCGCAACTGCTCGTTCTTCTCCGGCGAGGGCGCCACCGCCTTCTGGACCTTTGCGCCCGCCGCGCTGACGCCGCCGGCGATCCGACCCGTCGCCTATGTCGCCGCCTTCGTGTTCGGGTCGCTGACCAGCGGGTTGCGAATGGCGTTCGGCGGGCACTTCTTCACCGACGTGGCGATTGCCGGGCTGGTGACGTTTCTGGTGATCTGGCTGGCGCATGGCTGGATCTATCGCTGGCCGGCCACCCGCAAGACAGACGCCGAGGCCGAAGCCCGTCTGACCCGCTTTGCCTGGCCGGGCTATCGCTGGCGCCGGAAACTGTTGAGCGGCCAGGACGTTGGCCCGGCGCCCGAGCCTGATACGGCCCACCGCCATTAAACGGGTGCCCGTCCGCGGGAAGTTTGATAGCACAGCCCCCATGCAACCGAAATTGCCCCGATTGGACGTTCGATGACCACGATTCTGAAGAGCCTGCCCCAGGGAAAAAACGTCGGCATCGCGTTTTCCGGCGGGCTGGACACGTCAGCCGCGCTGCTCTGGATGAAGCAGAAGGGCGCCCGCGTCTTTGCCTATACCGCCAATCTCGGTCAGCCTGACGAGACCGACTACGAGGAGATCCCGCGCAAGGCGATGGAGTTCGGCGCCGAGAAGGCGCGGCTGGTCGATTGTCGCGCGCAACTGGTCCATGAAGGCATCGCCGCCATCCAGGCCGGCGCCTTCCACGTCTCGACCGGCGGCATCGCCTATTTCAACACCACGCCGCTTGGCCGCGCGGTGACCGGCACCATGCTGGTCTCGGCGATGAAGGAGGACGGCGTCAACATCTGGGGCGACGGCTCGACCTACAAGGGCAACGACATCGAGCGGTTCTACCGCTACGGCCTGCTGACCAATCCGGAACTAAAAATCTACAAGCCTTGGCTCGACGACGCGTTCATCGACGAACTCGGCGGCCGTGCCGAGATGTCGGCGTTCATGACCGCGCATGGCTACGCCTACAAGATGTCGGCCGAGAAGGCCTATTCGACCGACAGCAATCTGCTCGGCGCGACGCACGAAGCCAAGGATCTCGAAGATCTCGGCACCGGCATGCAGATCGTCAAGCCGATCATGGGCGTGCCGTTCTGGCGCGACGATTGCGCCGTCAAGGCTGAGCGCGTCGTGGTACGGTTCGTCGAAGGCCAGCCCGTGGCGCTGAACGGCCAGACCTTCGCCGACAGCGTTGCTCTGTTCCTCGAAGCCAATGCGATCGGCGGTCGCCACGGCCTCGGCATGAGCGACCAGATCGAGAACCGCATCATCGAAGCCAAGAGCCGCGGCATCTACGAGGCGCCGGGCATGGCGCTGCTGCACATCGCCTATGAGCGTCTCGTCACCGGCATCCACAACGAGGACACCATCGAGCAGTACCGCATGAGCGGCATGAAGCTTGGCCGGCTGCTGTATCAGGGCCGCTGGTTCGATTCGCAGGCCTTGATGCTGCGCGAGACCGCGCAGCGCTGGGTCGCCCGTGCCATCACCGGCGAAGTCACGCTCGAACTGCGTCGCGGTAACGACTACTCGCTGCTCAACACCGAGAGCCCGAACCTGACCTATGCGCCGGAGCGCCTGAGCATGGAAAAGGTCGAGGACGCCCCGTTCACGCCGGCCGACCGCATCGGCCAGCTCACCATGCGCAACCTCGACATCACCGACACCCGCGCCAAGCTGGACCTCTACGCGAACGCCGGCCTGCTGAGCGCCGGCGCGGGCTCGAACATTCCGAAGCTGGAGAACGACAAGGGCTAAGCGATCGACGAGTTATCAGTCGTCATTGCGAGGTCAGGGAAAGCCTTTGGCTTTCCCCTTAGCGAAGCGACGCGGCAATCCAGTAAGCCACGAGTGAAGACTGGATTGCTTCGTCGCAAGCGCTCCTCGCAATGACAGCTGCGGGGCCCGGGAATCGGCATGCTCGCCGCGAGAATAGGATTGCCGGGATGCCCGACCGTCATTGACGCGTCATCCTGTCGTCGTATTGGATGCCACCTGCCCGTGACGGGCGCCGGGGCACTCATCATGAAAAATTCGGTCACCATCGCACTCGCGCTGGCCCTTTCCAGCGCGCCGGCATTTGCGCAAGCCATTTATCCGATCGACCGCGCCGACATCCTCGCCGGCGCCACCTTCGATTTCAAGGTCGAGTTTCCCGGCCTTGTTGATCCCACCAATATCAAGGTCACCGTCAACGGCGCCGACCACGCGAGCGCCTTCGGCAAGCCCGCGACCTATATCGCGCGCGAGGACGGCAAGGACCAGTCCGCGCTGTTGCTGCGCCAGGTCGCGCTTACAAAGCCCGGCGCCTACACGATCGAGGTCAGCGACGGCAGCACCAGCCGCGCGGTCTCGTGGAACGTCTTTGACACCGGCCCGCGCAAGGCGAAGAACGTCATCCTGTTCATCGGCGACGGAATGTCGCCGGCGCACCGTGTCGGCGCACGATTGCTGTCGAAGGGCATTTCCGAAGGCAAGAGCCTCGGCAGACTGGCGATCGACGACATGCCCTACATGGCATTCGTCGCCACCGCCGGTTCGGATTCGATCATCACCGACTCCGCCAATGCCGCCAGCGCCTATGCCACCGGGCACAAGACCGCGGTCAATGCGATGGGCGTCTATGCCGACCGCACCAGTAATCCGTTCGACGATCCGCGCGTCGAGACCATCACCAGCTTGATCCGACGGCAGCGCGACATGGCGATCGGCATCGTCACCAATACCGAGATCGAGGACGCTACGCCGGCGGCGATGGTCGCGCATACGAGGCGCCGCGCCGCCTATGACCAGATCGTCGAGCAGTTTTTTGCCGCCAAACCCGACGTGCTGCTGGGCGGCGGCGCCGCTAACTTCCTGCCGCAGGCCGAGGCGATCTCGAAGCGCAAGGACGACGTCGACTACATCGCGAAATTCCGCGACTCCGGCTACGCCTATGCCGCCACAGCGACCGAGCTCGACGCGCAGGCCGCGAAGCCCGAGACGCGGAAACTGCTCGGACTGTTCGCGCCCGGCAATATGGACGGGGTACTCGATCGCAAATTTCTCAAGGGCGGCGGCGTGAAGAAATCGCCGGATCAGCCCGATCTGACCGTGCAGCTACAAAGCGCGCTCAACGTGCTGTCGCGCAATGACAACGGCTTCTTCCTGATGGTGGAATCCGGCATGATCGACAAATACGCCCATGCGCTCGACATGGAGCGCGCCGTGTATGACACGATCATGCTCGACAATGCCGTGAAGCTAGCCAAGGACTGGGCCAAAGCGCGCGGCGAGGACACGCTGATCCTGGTGCTGGCCGATCACAACCATCCCAACAGCCTGGTCGGCACCGTCAATGACGACATGGAGACGCTGCCGAACACGCCGCTGCGCGAACGGGTTGGCGTCTATGAGAAGGCCGGCTTCCCGAACTATCCGAAGCCGGATGCCGAGGGCTATCCGTCGCGCGTCGATGTCAGCCGCCGGCTGGCGATTTTCTCCGCCAGCATTCCCGATCATTACGAGACGCTGCGGCCGAAGCTCGACAACCCCAACGAGCCCACGCAGAAGGGCGACGAGCCGGCCACGTTCAAGGCCAACGCCAAATACAAGGACGTGCCCGGCGCGGTGTTGAGGCTCGGCAATCTGCCGGCAATGATGAATGCCAGCGTACATTCCGGCGAAGACGTGATCCTCACCGCGACGGGACCGGGCAGCGACCGCGTGCACGGGTCGATGGACAACACGGAAGTGTTTCGCGTGATCGCCGATGCGCTGGGGCTGGCGGAGAAGAAATAGCCGCTCACGCACGCGATACTCTCCGATGTCATCCCGGACAAGTGAGCCTTGGCGAACGCAGATCCGGGATACATTGACTCCGAGCTCATAGCCAACCCGGGACTACTGCCACAGCACATCACGCGGACAGCGTTTATGGGTCCCGGCTCGCGCTCGCAAAAGCTCGCTTGGCCGGGACGACAGCGGAGAGAACTATCAAAAAAAGTGGCCGGGATTGCTCCCGGCCACTTGCATTTGTGTAGCTACCCTCAGCGTCGCGGCGGGGCGGTGCCCGGGGGCGGCGGCGGCAGCGCGGCCGATCCGCCGTTCAGCAGCGGCGTGATGTTGCGGATGGTGACGCGGCGGTTTTGACGCTCTGCGGCATCGGTCGGGATCTTCAGATACTGCTCGCCATAACCCTGCGACGTCAGGTTCTCCGCCGGCACCTGGAATTGCTGGGTAAGCAATTGCGCCGCCGATTCGGCGCGGCGATCCGACAACGACAAATTATCGATGTCCGAGCCGACCGCGTCGGTATGGCCTTCGATCAGAAACACCAGCTTCGGATTGCGCGAGATCGCCTTGTTGAGGCCATCCGCGATGATCTGCAGCTTCGAGGCCTGGTCCGGCGGGATTTCCCACGAGCCTAGATCGAAGTTAATGGTGTCGAGATCGATTGACGGCATGCGCTGGCGCACCGTCTGGCTGTAGCGGATTTCATCGAGCGAATAGCGGCGCTCGATGCGCTCCACCGGCGGCGCCAGCAAGGTGTCGTAGACCAATTCGGGCGAGGCCTGATCGTAGTCGACGATGTAGCGGTTCTGCGGAATCCGGATCACGGGCGGCGGCAGATCGACGTAGAAACCGCCGGCACCGCGCGGACCGCGGAACGAGTTGTCGATGATGATGATCTCGCGACCGCCACGATCGCGACGTACCCGGCGCAGCAGCTGGCCGTCGCGGCCGACCACGGTGATGATCTCGGACCCGTCGGGACGCACGACGATGGTGCGGCTCTCGTCGCCGACCTGCTGGGTGCGGATGTCACGCGCGCCGTAGCGGAAGCGATCGACCTCATTGTGCCGGATGAAGGACTGGCCGGAGGGGTCCTGCACGATGATGCGGCCGGGCTCCGTGAACACCTTGCGACCGCCGACATCGCTCTCGCGACGCTGGCCGCGGAAGTCTTCCATGCGCTGCGGACCCGGAGCCTGGGCGCCCGGTGCGATCGGAGCCAGTGCGGCTGCCGGCGGCGGGGCGGGCGGGATCGGGGCGGCAACGGTCGGCGGGGCGACGCGCGCGGCCGGAGCAACGGCAGGTGCCGCGCCTGCGGCAGCAGGTGCGCCTGGCGCAGCGCCGGGGACCGGAGCGGCGCCGGGGACCGCGTTAGGAGCGACTGGATTCGGTGCAGTGACGGGCGCGCCCGGGGTACCAACGACCGGAGCACCGGGACCACCCGGTCCACGCTGACCATCGGGACCACGCTGGCCTCGTTCACCGTCGCCCCGCGGACCACGTTCACCTGGAACACGCGCGCCGGGAGGCGTGCCGGCTGCCGGAGGTGTGGCGGCGGGAGGTGTCGCAACTGGCGGCGTTGCCGCCGGAGGCGTAGCGGCCGGTGCCGGTGGCGTGGCCGTCGGCGCGCTGCGGGCTGCCGGAGGAGTGACTACCGGCGGCGTTGCTTCGGGCGCCTGTCGTGCCGCGGGGGCGGCCGGGGCCGGAGTCGGAGCGGGTGCCGTGGTCGGAGCGGGACGTGCGCCAGCCGGCGGTGCACCGGGCTCGCGGCGCTCTTCGCGACGTTCCTGCTTTGCAGCCGGAGGGGTCGGCGCGGCGGGGGCTGAGGCAGGCGCGGGTGGCGTCGGACGCACAGCCGGAGCGGCGGCCGGGGGAGTCGGAGGGGCTGCCGCCGGCGGTGGCGGCGTAGGACGTGCAGGCGCCGCGGCTGGCGGAGCAGGAGGGGCCGGACGCGGCGGCGGAGGAGCGGCAGCCGGCGGCGGCGGAGCGTCAGGGCGCGCCGCGGGCGGCGCGGCCGGCGGTGCCGCGGCAGGCGGCGCGGCGGGGCGCGGCGCGGCAGCCGGCGGCGGTCCCTTTGGCTCAGCCTTCGGTGGAGCCTTGGGCTCGCCCTCGGGAGCAGGCGCGGCCTGCGCTACGCGGAACGACGCATCGGCCTCCAGCGCGTGCGACACGGGCGCCGTGAACTGCGCAACGCTGAGCGTTGTCGTGGCCAACAGCAAAAGACGAAGTTTGGTCATGATGGCTCTAAATCCCCGGAAAAATTTTCGACGAAACATTGTTGGCCAAGGCGTGGCGGGACGATCAACTGATATCCTTAGGGCCGCATTGTGGCGGCCCGCACACCCTGCGAACGCTTTATTTTCAACGGCGCGATGGCCGGATCGCGCTTTATTCATTGCGCGTTCAGGCCATCGATCGTTGCAGCTTACATGGTCGGCGACGGCGGCATGTCAGGCTGGCCCGGATTGACGTCCGGCCCTGTCGGCAATTCCTCCGGCGTATAGCCCGGCAGTTCGTCGGGCTGTGACGGCGCATCCGGCTCGCGCACCGGCGTCGGAATTTCCGGGCGCGGGCTACCGGGCGGGCTTTCCTGCGGCGGCTCAGTTGGCTGACCGGGCTTGATCGGCGGATCTTCGATAGGCGACATCAGATTGCGACCTTTCGGTTAGTGCCGAGATCGGGGCGCGTGCCCGATACGGCGGCGGCAGCCATCTTCACATAGCTGATCACGGTGCCCGGCGAATCCCAATACTCGGCTTCCTCTGGCGTGAATTTGAGAACGCGGATGTTCGGATCCTCGGCGCTGTCCCACCACGCCTTGGCCGGCGTCGAGAACAACTCCTTGATCTTGGCGCGATCGTTCGAGACCGCAGCAGTGCCGCTGACGGAGACGAACTTCATGTCGCCGGCGTCGGCGAAGGACAGGTTGACCTGCGGATTGGCTTCAATCTCGTCGTCCTTGTGACGGCGGGCATCGGTGAGAAAGAAGATCGTATTGGCGTCGCGGTCGAGATAGGCCGCCATCGGCCGGGCGCGAAGCTTCTCGCCATCGCGCGTCACCATCATGGCGAAGCCGATCTTCTTCATCAGCTCCCAGGTGCGATCGATATCGTTGGCGTGATCGTCGGTCATGTTTCACTCCTTGAACATTATGACGTTAACGGCCGCGACAGGGTGGAGTTCCATTTCGGTCCAATTGACACGCGGGAGCCGACACCGCATCAAGGCGTTTTCGCAGGAGGGTTCGATGCCGATCGCCTATTGGTGCATTCTCGTGGCCGTTGTGATGCCGCTCGTTCTGGCCGGCTACGCCAAATCCGGCTCGCATGACAACAACACGCCGCGCGATGACGCCGAGAAGCTCTCGGGCGCCAAGCGTCGCGCCTATGCCGCGCACCAGAATGCGATCGAGAATTTTCCGTTCTTCGCCATCGCCGTTGTCGCCGCCATCAGCTTCGGCGCGACGACCTCGACGCTGAACCTGCTGGCGCTGCTCTATCTGGCATTCCGCATCGCACACGCGCTCTTGTATATCGCTGACAAGGCGAGCTTACGCTCGATGGCCTATGCCGGCGCGCTCTTCACCAATATCGCGATCTTCGTGCTGCCGGCGTTCAAGTAGCGCGTAGCCCGGATGGAGCGAAGCGCAATCCGGGGAAAGCCTAGCGGATCAAGCGAGTACTGATTTGCGCGCCGGCCCCGGATTGCGCTTCGCTTCATCCGGGCTACGGATCAAGTGATCTCGTAATGGATCGGCTTGAAGGCGAAATTGTTGGACTGCAACGCCGAACAGGCTGTGAGGCCGATCAACAGATCGGTCTCGGCCACGAAGGTGATGTGATCGCCGGCCTTGCTGAGCGGCGGATCGACTTTCATCGACCAGTCCTTGGGATCCAGCACCACATTCATGAAGCAGTTGAACGCGACCGGGATCTGGTCGGGCTCGATCCCGTAGGGCTTGAGCGCCTGTTCGAGATTGCCGAAACAGCCCTGATGCGGATGCTCGTCGCCATAGATGATGCGGAAGGTGTCGCGCGAACACGGCGTCAGCAGGAAGTCGTGACGTCCCACGGTATCCTCGACGATCCGCAGCATGACGTTGCTGCGGTTCGAATAGATCGGGTCGCCGGTCGTCAGATACAGCTTGCTGGCATAATCGAGGCTGCGGCCAGACGAGATCACCTCGCGTCTGTCGGCGAGATCGAATGCCACGAGGTCGGCGACCTGCTCGCCCTGCGGATCGATCACCGTCAGGCGCTGGCCCTTGTTGAGCGTGAAGCCCGTACCTGATCGCGGCGCGATCGTCAGGGTCGTCATGTTCTCTCCACCGGGTGGAACGGACATTTCCAGTTTTCATCGACCGGCCGGCCGCTGTACTGCCGCGCTTCGGAAATGGTGCCGTGCTGCGCCAGCATCGGATTGATCGAGCCGGAGATCGCGACGTCGCGGCTCAGGATGGTATCGCGCAGTTTTTCGTATTTGCCGAGCTCGCGCAATTGCTCGAACTGGTCGTGCAGGTTGAACACCAGTACCGGACGTTCGAAGCGTCGCGCCAGCCGGCTGGCATGTGGGTGCATGCCAACGATGAAGAACGCCTCGCCTTCAAAGCTCAATGAGAAATGCGGATCGCCGGGATCGCTCGAGACGCGGCGGTCATATTCCTGACCGAGCCATGCGTCCTTGTTCGACAGCGACTCGGCACGCTTCCACAGGAAGTGCTCGAAGGACTCCTCATTGAGATCGCCGGGGCCTTCGAAGATCACTGCGAAACTCTGGAACAGCGCGCGATTGCCGCGGTATTTTTCGACGATCTCCGAAATGCCGTCATAGATGCGGCGGTCGTCCCAGTTGGAACGCATGTCACGCGCGACGATGACGTTCATCTGACCCTTGGCGAGCGCCGATTTGGCGCCGACACAGGGAAACGGAGCAGAAGCAATCAACTCGCGGAACTTGTCCGCGATACGCGAACTCTCATCAACCATCATGGCAGGGCCTCGTTGCAGGTACCCCTCAACGAGCCAATTCGACGTTGGTGCCGCCGACGGAAAAATAAGTTGCATCAGGGTCTTGAGTCGCAATTCCGACGCATCGAGTGCTCCGGCCACAGCGTTATTTCGCCGTTTTTCGTCCTCGCAAGAACCGTCCAAGCAGCTTGCGCTTGCCCTTGCGGGGGATCAGGTCGATGTCGCTGACCAGCTTGGCGCCGCCCTTGCGGCGTTCGAGCACGATCTTGCGGCTGTGAAACACTTCGAGCTCGGCGCGATGCGCCACCGAGACCACGGTGGCGCTGGGCAGCTCCTGCGTCAGCAGCTCCATCATCCTGTCCTGACTCTTGGCGTCGAGCGCCGAGGTCGCCTCGTCCAGCACGATGATATCGGGCTTGTGCAGGAACAGCCGCGCGAAGGCGAGGCGCTGCTTTTCACCGCCGGACAATGTCTGGTCCCATGGCGCGTCTTCCTCGATCTTCTCCTTGAGATGGCCGAGCCCGACCTTGTCGAGCGCCACGCCGATTTCCTCGACGCTCCAGTCTTCCGCGGCGGCCGGATAGGCGGCTGCGCGGCGCAGCGTGCCGGACGGCACGTAGGGTTTCTGCGGCAGCATGAACAGCCGGCGGTCGGGATGGAAATTGATACTGCCGCCGCCCCATGGCCACAGCCCGGCAATGGCGCGCACCAGCGTGCTCTTGCCGGTGCCGCTCTCGCCAGCGACTAGCAGCCGCTCGCCGGGCTCGATCGCGACTTCGGCGTCACCGACCACGGCCGTGCCGTCGTCGAGCGTCACCGACAGATTGTGCAGGCTGAGCATGGTGTCGCCGGTGGTCTCGCCGCGCGTGATACGGCCGATGCCGTCGCCGCGCTCGGCGCGCTCCAGGCCGTCGAGCGACATCATCAGCGAGGAAATCCGCCGCGCACAGGCATTCCAGTCGGCCAGCCGCGGATAGTTGTCGACCAGCCAGCCGAACGCCGCCTGCACGATAGTAAAGGCCGATGCCGCCTGCATCACCTGGCCGAGCGACATGCTGCCGTCAAGAAATTTCGGGGCACACAACAAAAGCGGCACCACCGGCGCAATCAGGCTGGAGCCCTGCGACACCAGCGTCGTCCGCATGTGCTGGTGCGCCAGCCGCGCCCACTGCTTCAGCACAGATCCGAAGGTGCGGTCGATGCCGGCGCGCTCTTCCTCCTCGCCGCCGAGCAGCGCGATGCTTTCGCCGTTTTCACGCACGCGCGTCAGCGCATAGCGGTACTCGGCCTCGGCCTGATTCTTGTCTTCCGAGGTCTGCACGAAGGCGCGGCCGATGGTCATGATCGAGCCGGAGGCAATGCCGGCATACAGCACGGCAGCGATCACGAGGAAGCCTGGGATGGTGACGACCGAGCCGCCGATCGACAACGTCAGCGCGCCGCCGATGGTCCACAGCACGACGATGAAGGTGGTCGCCGACAGGAACGCGGAGATCACGCCGGCGGCGAAATCGACCGGCGAGTCGGTGGCGATGCGCAAATCCTCGGCGATGCGGTATTCCGGGTTCTGGTGGTCGCCGCCGACCAGATTGAGCTGGTAGTAGCGTCCTTGGGTGAGCCAGCGCGACACGACTGAATTGGTCAACCAGGCCCGCCAGCGGCGCTGGATGCCCATCCGGGCGTACACCTGCGCCACGCCGAGCATCACGCTGCCGATCGCCAGCGGAAAGAACACGCCCGTGAGATGCCAGACCGAGGCGGCATCGCGCTTCTCGATGGCATCGAAGATCGCGCGATTCCAGACGTTGATGCCGTATTGGAAGCCGACATTGGTGATGATCAGCAGCAACAGCCCGATCGAGAACGCCCAGGCGAGTCTGTCGCCGGACTTACTCCAGAAGCCGCGGGCGCTGATCCAGAACCGCGTCAGCAGGTAGTCGCGCCGCGCCTGCTCGGCTTCTTCGGGCGTCAGATCCGGATCGGGCTCGACGAGCTCCGGCGGCGGCGGCTCGATTTGCTTGCCGGTCTCGGCGACGACTTCGACGATGGAGGACGTGGTGGAGTCGTGAGCGGCCGATTCGCCCGGGGCATGCTTGTTCATCGCATCATAACGCCAGCGATATCAGAAGGTTCCCTAGAGTTCCCGAAGTTCCATGGCACCTCTGCTGGCGTCATCCTGAGGTGCGCCCCCTTGGCGAGCCTCGAACGAGGCCGTCGCTTGCGCGACTGCGCCTCAGGATGACGGCTGGGTCTGCGGCAAGCTACGCTGGTCCGGCCGACATTGACGAGCCCTGCCGGAGACGGAAAGGCATCACGGATACCGCTCCGAGTCCGTGACAGGTGTCATCGCATCAGCCCGCGTTCATCTGCGATCGAAAGGCCCACTTGGTGAAACGCTGCTCGACCCAGGCAAATACCGCGTACATCAGCACGCCTTCGAAGGCGAGCAGCAGCAATGCTGCGTAGACATTGGCCATGCGGAACGAGGCGCCTTCCAGCGCGATCAGATAGCCGAGGCCGGCATTGGCGCCCAGCGTCTCCGACACCACGGTGCCGACGAAGGCCAGCGTGATCGCCACCTTGAGCGAGCCGAAGAAATACGGCAGCGCGCGGGGAATGCCGACCTTGAGCATGATGTCGAGCTTGCCGGCGCCGAGCGCGCGCAGCACGTCCTCGAGTTCCGGTTCGGTGGTGGCCAGCCCCGTGGCGATGTTGACCACGATCGGGAAGAACGAGATCAGGAACGCGGTGATGATCGCCGGCAATTCGCCGATGCCGAACCACAGGATCAGGAGCGGCACGATCGCGACCTTCGGGATCGTGTTGAAGCCGACCATCACCGGATACATGCCGCGATAGATCGTGCGCGACCAGCCGACCAGCAGACCCAGCATGACGCCGAAGCCGACCGCCAGCGCGAAGCCGACCATCGTCACCCACAAAGTAACCCATGAATTATAGGCGAACACTTTCCAGTATTTGAACATCGCGGCGAACGCCGCCGACGGCGGCTGCAGCACTGAAGAGTTGATGTTGAAGATGATGCACGACACTTCCCAGATCAGGAAGATGATGACGGTGAAGACCCAGGGCGAGGCCCTTTCGAGAATGCGGGAATTCATGCCTGCCGAACCTCCGCGATCTTCATGCGCAATTCGTAGACGATGTCGCCGAAGTCCTTATCGTAGGTGACCTTGAGATCGCGCGGACGCGGAATATCGACCGACTTGACCTGCACGATCTGGCCGGGGCGCGCGCTCATGACATAGATGTTGTCGGCGAGGAACGCCGCCTCGCGAAGGTCGTGCGTCACCAGGATCACGGTGAAGCCGAGCCGCTGCCACAGGTCGCGCAGTACGCACCACAGCTCCTCGCGGGTGAAGGCATCGAGTGCGGCGAAGGGTTCGTCGAGCATCAGGAGCGCGGGTTCGTGAATCAGCGAGCGGCACAGCGAGACTCGCTGCTGCATGCCGCCCGACAATTCCCACGGAAAACGGTCGCCGAAGCCGGCGAGGCCGACGGTGGCCAGCAACTTCTCCGCCATCGCGCGGAATTCTTTTCTGTTGCCGCGGAACTGCGAGCGGTAGGGCTCGACGATCTCCAGCGGCAACAGCACGTTGTCGATCACCTTGCGCCACGGCAGCATGTTGGCGTTCTGGAACGCCATGCCAGCCATCTTGACGGGGCCGGTGACTTCCTTGCCGTCGATCGCGATGGTGCCGGCGGTCGGCTTGTGCAACCCGGTGACCAGCCGCATCAACGAGGACTTGCCGCAGCCGGACGGCCCGACCACGGCGGCGAATTCGCCACGCTCGATTTTCAGCGTGGCATCCTGAAGGGCGACGATGTCCCCGGTGGCGCCACGGTATTTCAGCGTGACGCCATCAATGTCTACGAATGCGACCATGCGCAGTGATCCCCCTCCCCGCGCCGATCAGAACTTCCGGTCGGCGGCAGGAGGAAGGTATTGCGAGGTGAACAGGTCGGAGCCCTTGGGCTTCGCGCTCTTGAACTCATAGGTCACGGCGATCTGCTCGATGGCCTGATCCATGCGCTTGTCGTCAATGCCGCCGACGCCATTGGCCTTCGCCCAGGGGGTGGCGATATTGTCCTTCAGCGACATTTTGAGCCGCGCCAGTTCGATCTTCTCGTCGGCGGTCTCGTTGCGCTTCATCACCGATTTGATCGCGCTGTCCGGATCCTTGATGGTGTCAACGATGCCCTTGACGGTGGCGCGCACGAAGCCTTCGACCACCTTCGGATTGGCCTTGGCGAATTCCGGGTTCACCATGATGGCGTTGCCGTACAATACGATGCCGTAGTCCGACATCAGCATCACCTTGATGTCCTTCTCGGCGATGCCCTTGGACATCAGGTTGAAGTAGGACGAGAACGAGAAGCCGGTGATGGCGTCGACCTTGCCGTCGGCGAGCATCGGCTCGCGCACCGGGAAGCCGACATTCTCGATCTTGACCTTGCTGTCGTCGATCTTGTTTTCCTTGACGAAGGCTTTCCACTGCGCGAACGCGCCATCCGGCGCCGGCGCACCCAGGATCTTGCCTTCGAGGTCCTTCGGCGCGTTGATGCCCGACTTCGCGAGGCTGACGATCGAGAACGGCGGACGGTCATAGACCATCAGCACGCCCTTGATGTCCTTGTCCGGGTTCTGGTCGCGGAAGCGCGCCAGCGAATTGATGTCGAAGAAACCGATCGGATAGGTGCCCGCCGCGACGCGCGCGATGCCGGCGACCGAGCCCGGGCCGGAATCGACGGTGACGTTGAGGTCTTCGGCCTTGTAGTAGCCCTTGTCGATGGCGACGAAATACGGCGCGGAAGGACCTTCGAATTTCCAGTCGAGGGCGAATTTGAGATCGGTTTCGGCGCTGGCCGAGAGGGTGGAGGCGGCGAGGAGCGCGCCCGCGAACGCGGTGAATGCCAGCTTGCGAAACATCTCGGAGATCCCCTGTGGTGGTGTGTCGGCCATAGCTAGCACGCAGCGTGCCAGTTATGAGCGCTGCGGAAAAGTGGCTGTATCAACACGGTCGAGGACCGCGAATGAGAGATCTGCACATGCAAGCCCTCCCGTCCCGCCTCCACATCGAAGGCCGCGCGTCCCGGGAGCGTCGGGCGAAGAGAGGCGATAGCCGCTTATCGGCGGATATCAGGAAAGATCAGTGGCACTTCGCAGCTTGCGCGGGCAACAATCCTACCGAAAGAATAGGCATATGATTATGTTTTAGGCAACATCGCGAAACTGCTTTATCGGCTGCTTCTGAAGCATTCCCTGTGATGCAATCCAGGCCTTCTATGCCAGGCTAGGTGGCGTTGCCGCGTCCGGCCGCAATTTCCAGTGAATGGGTAATATGGTCTGCAAGGAGCTCAGCAGCGCGGGATAAGGTCCCAGGCGCCCGATACAATGCGATTTCGGCATCGAGCATTGTTGGAAGGTTATGTTCTGCGCCCAACATGATCAGGCCTTCCGGCGCCATATCCTTCGACAGCACCGTCACTCCCAGGCCGGCGCGGACAGCAGCCTGAAGGCCCTCGCTGCTCGGGCTGGTATATACGATCCGCCATTCCCGTTTGGCAGCTTGAAGGGCCGCCAGAGCCCGCTTGCGATAGACATCGGGCGCGGGCGCCAGCACCAGGGGAAGGGGACGGGTGGCGTCCAGCACCAGCTTGGGTCCACTCACCCAGACCAAGGTGTCGCGCCAGACGGAAATTCCGCCTGACGGCCCCTGGGGCTCGCGTTTTACCAAAACGAGATCGTACTCCCCCTTGGAAAAGCCCTCGAGCAGATTGAAGCTGAAATTGCAATTGACCTCCAAGGCGACGCGCGGATGGGTTCGTGCAAATCGCGCCAATATGTCCGGAAGGTAGACGGTCGCGAAATCTTCGGGTGTCCCAAGACGAACATCGCCTTCGACGTCAGGCTGGAGGATGCGTGAAGTTGCTTCGTCGGCAAGATGGAGCAACTGCCGCGCATAATTCAGCAGGATCTCACCATCTGGCGTCAGCAGGAAGTCGCGGCCGTCGCGTTCGAACACCTGACGTCCAAGGTTCTGTTCAAGCTTTCTGATCTGCAGGCTGACGGTGGATTGCGTGCGGCCAACGCGCTCAGCAGCGCGGGTGAAGCTGGCATTGTCCACCACCGCGATGAACGTGCGGAGCAGATCAAAGTCGAACGGCGGCAATGGTGTGCTCAAAGCTGCCGCCCGGGTTTACTTGAGGGTGAGGCTGAATGCATCAAACCAATCCCGCTTCATTCACGTTGTGAACCGGTCGGGACGGCACCTTCGCATCGTCTCTGCTTCCACCCCTGGATGAGTATTTACCGTATTCCTTACGGCGAGGCCATAGGCGCTCCAGGATGACGCTGGCTGCCAGGGCGTAGTCAGCCCTCGGCCGTCGCCCGATCGTCAGCAGCCGCAGGCCTGGGGAAAGCGGCCCGATGCGCCGACACGTCCTGCGTGATGATCTGCGCAGGCCGATGCGGGGTGTCCGACGCCTCTCCGACCTGTTCGAGGTCTGGTTCCTGTTCGGCCAGCTTTCGGCGTTCAGCCCGAGGCAACGCAAAGCGGTCGTAAAGGATGGGCAGCAGCAGCAGCGTCAACGCCGTTGCGGTGATCAATCCGCCGATCACGACGATCGCAAGCGGGCGCTGGATTTCCGAGCCCGGCCCATCGGCGAATAGGAACGGCGTGAGGCCGAGCGCCGCGATCGACGCCGTCAGGGTGACGGGTCGCAGTCTGCGTCGCGCTCCCTCCATCACGGCCTCGCGGAACGGCAGTGTACCGCGGGCGCAGACCTCGTTGATGTAGGATACCAGCACCACGCCGTTGAGAACGGCAATGCCCATGAGAGCGATAAAGCCGACGGAGGCAGGTACCGAAAGAAATTCGCCTGACGCCCACAGCGCGACAACGCCGCCGATCGTCGCAAACGGAACGTTACAGAAAACCAGCGCAGCCTGTCTTAACGACCCGAACGTCAAATACAGCAACAGGAAGATGGCGCCTAGTGCAATCGGCACCACGATCGTCAGTCGCGCCGCCGCCCGCTGCTGGTTTTCGAACTGGCCGCCCCAGACCAGCGAATATCCTTTGGGCAGCTCGATGCGCGCCGCGGCCGCCTTGGCGTCGTTGACGAAGCCGACGAGGTCGCGCCCGCGCACGTTGGCCAGTACGGTCGCGAACCGCTGACCGTCCTCCCGGATCACCTGAATGGGTCCGTCCTCGACCTTGATGTTCGCGACCTGGGCCAGTTCGACCGTGCCCCCGCCAGGAAGCACGACCGGCACCCTCGCAAGGTCGGCGGCCGACACGCGGAGACGCTCCTCGCCGCGGACCACCAGTGGCGTGCGCACCTGACCCTCCAGCACGATACCAAGGCGGCGCCCGTCAACCCAGACCCTGAGCGCCTCCTGGACCTCCGCGGCGTTCAATCCGAAGCGGCCCGCCTGAGCGCGATCGACCGCGACCGTGAAGTAGCGCATTCCGGCGTTGCGAAGTGCGAACACATCAATCGCGCCCGGGACGGAGCGGATCGCCGCGGCGACGTCGCGGCCCACCCGGTTCAAGGTAGCGATGTCGTCGCCGAACACTTTGACAACGACGTCGCCGCGCGCGCCGATGATCATTTCCTGAACCCGCATGTCGATCGGCTGGGTCAGCGCGTAGCTTATGCCCGGAACACTGTCGAGCACGCGCCGCAATTCGCCGAGAAACCAGCGCATGTCGTCGCCACGCCACTCGCGGCGCGGCGCCAGTGTCATGAACATGTCGGTCTCGTTGAGGCCGACTGGATCGATGCCGAGTTCGTCGGCGCCGGCGCGGGCGATGACCCGCCGAATTTCGGGAATCTCCGCCTTGAGGGCTTGCTGAATGCGTAGATCTGTCTGCGCCGCTTCGTCGACCGAGATGGTTGGAAACTTGCGGATGGTAATGACAGGCGTGCCCTCATCCATGACGGGCATGAAGGTGCTGCCTATGCGCGGAAAGACGACGACAGCCGCTGCGATGCCGATCGCGACTGCCACGACAACGCCAATGGGCCGCCGCATCACATAGGCGAGCAGCGGATCGTAGCCGGCGTGCAACTTGCGCACCAGCCACGGCTCGGCATGCGCGCCGGCGCGCAGCAGATGGGCGGAGAGCGCGGGCACCACGGTCAGCGAGAGCAGCAGCGCAGCGATCAACGCGACCACGATGGTGAGCGCGACCGGACTGAACAGCCGACCTTCCAGACCCTGCAAGGCGAGTAGCGGCATGAACACCAGAATGATGATGGCGACGCCCGATACGAGTGGCACGGCAACTTCACGCGTGGCCTCAAGGGCGAGGCGCAGACGCGCGGCAAGAGTGGGCTTCTCGACAGTGGAAAGGCGGTGCTCCACATTTTCCACGACCACGACGGCGCAATCGACCAGCAAGCCTATGGCGATGGCAAGACCGCCGAGCGACATGATGTTTGCCGACCACCCCAGCATGCGCATCACGCCGAAAGTCGTCAGCACCGCCAGCGGCAGGATCAGCGAAACCACAAGCGCCGAGCGCAGATTTCCGAGGAAAAGCAGCAGCAGGACGACGACGAACAAGATGGCCTCAAGCAGCACTTTCTGCACGGTCCAGACCGCCTTGCCGATCAGTTCGCTGCGATCGTAGAAAATCACGATGCGGGCGCCCTCGGGTAGCTGCGGCTCAAGAGAAGCGAAACGCGCCTTCACGCCGTCCACTACGGTGCGCGCATTGGCTCCACGCAGGCCGAGCACCATGCCCCACACGGCCTCACCAGCCGCGTCTGCCGTCACGACACCGTTGCGGGCAAGTGAGCCGAACCTTACGTCGGCAATGTCGCTGACGCGCACGGTCACGCCGTTGCGCGTCGCCACCACGGTGTTGCGGATATCGTCCAAGGTCTGGATACGACCTTCCGACCGGACCAGCAACGCTTCTTCGCCGCTGCGGATGCGGCCGGCACCGTCATTGCGGTTGTTGACCTCGACAGCTTTCTCCAGCATCTGCGTGGTAATGCCGCGCGCGGCCATTGCAGAGGCCGCAGGGATTACTTCGAAGGTGCGCACATGGCCGCCCAACACATTGACGTCGGCAACGCCCGGAAGGCTGCGCAGCGCCGGCCGGATCGTCCAGTCGAGCAGCGACCGCTTTTCCTGCGCCGACATGGTCGCCGCCTCGATCGTGAACATCACCATTTCAGCAAGGGGGGTCACGATCGGGGCGAGGCCACCGTCGCTACCGGCGGGAAGCTGGTCGCGCACTTCCTGCAGGCGCTCATTGACCTGCGCGCGAGCCCAGAAAATATCGGTTCCGTCGGCAAACTCGAAAGTCAGCAGCGCGACCGCGTAGCGTGTCGTGGATCGCATGCGCACAAGGTTCGGAATGCCGCGCGCAGCCAACTCGATTGGCGTAGTGACCCGGCTCTCAAGTTCCTCGGGTGTGAGGCCGGGCGCCTGCATCGAAACCAATACTTGGATCGGTGCGACATCGGGAAAGGCGTCGATTGAAAGCTTCTGATAGGCAACCGTTCCCCAGACGGCCAATGCGATTGCCCCGATGAACACGATGAGACGCTGCTGCAGCGCGATTTGAACCAGACCGGACATCATTGCTTAATCCTTGTCTGCAGCCGCGAGTTCGGCGAGCAGCGCGATGATCCCGCGATCGGCCACCTCATCGCCGGTAGCGAAAGCACCGCGAACCGAAGCGCTGTGCGCGGTTTCCGAAATCACC
This sequence comes from Tardiphaga sp. vice154, assembly GCF_007018645.1. Taxonomy (NCBI): domain Bacteria; kingdom Pseudomonadati; phylum Pseudomonadota; class Alphaproteobacteria; order Hyphomicrobiales; family Nitrobacteraceae; genus Tardiphaga; species Tardiphaga sp. vice154. The sequence goes on along the minus strand of NZ_CP041399.1, from coordinate 488,063 downwards.
TGTACGGGGCGCGCCAAGAATCCTTGCGGGGCTTTCACGAATACCCAGGCCCGGTCGCGGTGACGTACGACCGATGTTGCCGGTACCGACCATTGCGCCTCGCCGTTCTGGCCGATGCGGATCGTGACGAGAACGGCAAGCCCAGGTCGGATCGCGCCATTGGCAGAGCCGATTTCGGCGACCGCGACGGCTGATTGCGTCGAAGCGTCAACAGTATGTCCGACCCGGACGATGCGGCCCTGCACGCCATAAGCCGGCATCACGACAGCCTGCCCGGCGGAGAGCGCCGGCAAGCGGGCCGCCGGCACCTGGATGTTGATCCACAAGGGGTCGAGCGCCGCAAGAGATATTACGGGCGCTGCAGCCTCTACACGCTGGCCGGGGCTGGCGTCGCGCCGCACCACAGTGCCGGAGATTGGCGCGTGGACCGTAACGGAGCTCTGTATCCGCCGCGAGTTGCGCAGCGTCTCAATGTCGGCCTCCGACATTTCCATCAGGCTCAGGATCTGTGCTCGCTCGTCGAGACGCGACTTGGCATTGATCGCTTCCGTCTCGACGACACGTAGTTCGCGCTCCGGCGCCGCCCTGCTTTCAAAAAGAAAGCGGATGCGACGGAGGCGATCCGCGGATAGCGCCTCGTCGGCGATGGCAGCCAGGTACTGCCGCTGCGCCTCGACGAGGTCGGGCGAGCGCAGGCGCGCGATTGGCTGGCCGGCCGTTACGATTTCGTCGGTGGCGACAAGTACCGCTTCGACGAGGCCGTTTGCGGGCGCAGCGACGACCCGGAGTTGGGAGGGTGGAATTGCCACCGTACCGGGCAGCGACAATTCGGTCTCGCCGCGCTCCGGCACGACAGGCACCGCACCGATCCCCGCCGACCGGATCTCGCGATCTTCGAGTGGGATGACGATGTCATTGGATTCACCGGCGGCAGGGCCCGCCTCGACAGAGGTCGCGGCGCCCAACGACAGCGAGCCAAGCAAGACTATCATGACGATTCGTTTTACAGTAGTAGGCGCACTCATGATGCTGGTCTGGTCCGGATTTCCTGGCGCGTTCCTTGAAGCGGTTTGTCGCCTGCGACTTGCAGACCGACGGCTCTTACTGGTGCTCTCGTGCGCCGTCCGTGACGGGATGACGCATAACCGGATGCAAGAGGCTCGGTTGAAGCCCCGCCGCGTGCGGGTTGCTTGCGCGGCACGCGGGGACGGCTGCACCTGTAGTTTGCCGACTATCGTCGGACGATCTTTCTAGTTCATTCGGAATATCCATCGGCTCCTGCGCGTCGCGCACAGCCGGCAGTCTGGAACGGCGATAGACTTCCACGACAATCGACTTGGATTGTCCGCCGCGCACCGGCATTTCAAACTGGCGAAGTTCTGCTCTCATGATCCGGGATTGAACTTCCATGGGTCGCAGACTGCTCTTCATCATTGCTCCTCCTCTGAACCTGAGTTGTTATCGACTCGGAGGATCAGATTTGGAAACGAGTTTTTCCGCTGTTTCCCATTGAGAAAACCGATGAACGAGCTTCACGCTTGGCGCTCGGGCCCGCGAGAGGCGCCGACCCGCAGGAGCCAAAGACTTCGTATCAGTGAAGCCGCTTCTCCCTCTATCGACCGCAATGATCGATCCAATCGGGTGAAGCTGCACCTGAACGCGAGCAGCAGCGCGATGCGCGCGGATTGGTAAAGACCCGTGTGACGCTCGGTCGCGGCTGACAGCCGCTTTATGGCGATCGGCAGGTCGGCATGCGGCGTGCCGGCAGCCGACGAGCGATGCTGGATTGCGCATCTACTTGCGAGAGATGGCGCCTGGAGTCGGTTTGCTTCTCTCAGCCCACATCGCGCGTGGGCAGGTCGCAATAATGATATCGAGAAGCACCAGGATGATTTCAGAACTGACGCCTGATGCTCCAAGATTGAACGGCAGGAGCTTCCGCGACGCGGACCTGTCCACTCAGGTTTTCCACTCGGCGCGCTCGAACCGGCGGGCGACCGGGTTGTCCGATGGCAGGGAGACCTGTCACCGGACCGGATCGTCGGGATGTTTTCCTGCCTCGGCTAGCGTCACGCCAACGCCGCAGGTCCTAGGGGCAACTTCCGGCAGCCTCGATAGGCAGGCTCAAGCCGCCCGTACCGTGCTAAGGAACTTAGCGACTTCGGTGCGCAGCCTGCCGCTTTCGCCGGAAAGCGACTGCGCGGCCGACAACACCTGCGCCGACGCCGAGCCGGTATCGCCGGCGCCACGCTGAATATCGCCGATGTTCGACGACACCATATGTGTGCCCTGCGCCGCCTGCTGGACATTGCGGGAGATTTCCTGGGTTGCCGCGCCTTGCTCTTCGACAGCCGAAGCGATGGTCGAGGCGATCTCGGACATCCGGCCGATGGTCGCGCCGATTTCCTGAATCGCGTCGACCGACTCCTGGGTCGCGCCCTGAATCCCGTTGATCTGCTGGCTGATCTCACCGGTAGCCTTGGCGGTCTGCTCGGCCAGCGCCTTGACCTCCGACGCCACCACAGCGAAGCCTCGCCCGGCCTCGCCGGCACGCGCCGCCTCGATGGTCGCGTTCAGCGCCAGAAGGTTTGTCTGGCCGGCGATCGTGTTGATCAATTCGACGACATCGCCGATGCGCGTCGCGGCCTTTGCAAGCTCGCTGACGCGGTTGTTGGTCTTGCGAGCCTGCTCGACGGCATTGTTGGCAATGCGTGCCGACTCCTGGACCTGGCGGCTGATTTCATTGACCGAGGAGGCCATTTCCTCGGTGGCCGAGGCGACCGACTGAACGTTTGCGGACGCTTCATCCGATGCGGCCGCGACGGCCGAGGTCTGCTGCTGCGAACGTTCGGCAGTGGTCGATAGTTTGCTCGCCGAGCTCTCGAGCTGGCTGGACGCGGCGGACACGGTATGCACAATCTGGCCGACGGCGCCTTCGAAGTCTTCCGCAAGCTTGTGCATTTCGGCCTTGCGTTGGGCCGCGGCGGCCAGCTCGGTTTTTTTCTGGTCGGCTTCCAGAGCGACGACGCGAACTGCGTTGTCCTTGAAAACCTGAACAGCCTTCGCCATCGCGCCGATTTCGTCCCGGCGTTCCGATCCGACGACGTCGACCGTCAGGTCGTTATCGGCAAGCTTCGCCATCGCGCCGGTCATGCGGATGATCGGGCGGGCAACGCCGCTGTTCAGGACGAGCAGACCGATAATCGCGATAGCGAGCATGCAAACGCCGCCCACGATGATCATCGTATAGGATGACGAAGTTGCTGCAGCGGCTGCCGCGGAACGCGCGCCCATCAACGAGGATTCCTCTTCGGCGGCCTTGTTGGCAAGCTGCCGAATTCCGTCCATGTATTTCTTGCCCGCGCCGCTGGACTCGAGCTGTCGCGCTTCGGACTGCGTCTGCGGATTCTTCATCAGCGCAATTTCCTTTTCGGCGACGTCGACACGCCATCCCTGCGCGGCTTTGGAAATCTCGGCAAAGCGCTGCTGCTGTTTCGGGTTGTCGGAGGTCAGGCGGCTAGCCTTTTCCACGGCCGCCGAGAATTTCTTTTCATGGGCAAGGTACGGTTCGAGAAAACCCTCATTGGCCGAAACAAGATAGCCGCGCACGCCGGTTTCGCCATCGACCATGGCGGCGACCATCAGATTGATTTGTTCGACGACCTTATGTGTGTGGGTCGATTCGCTCTGACGCGTGTTCCGACGTTGCAACGTTGCGCCAGATCAGGCCGCTCGCCGTGAGCGAGACAAGCGTCATCAAAAGGAAAACGACAGCGATCTTCTGGGCAATCTTCAAGTTTGAAAAAAAACTTGGCATCGATCATTTCCTGTAATGGGCCTGGAGCGGCAGCAATAATCGCGCGCTCAAACCGTGGCGGGCTCGCACCCGCCAGAATCCATGAAAATGATTGCCGAGATGTTGCGTCAGACAGACCGGAAAACTACGGAGCGTCCCACCGTGGCAAAGCACCACGGCGGACACCCGAGGCTGTCCGATCATGATGTCAGCGGATGCGGAGAATTATCGGAGTCCGCTCGCTGACGGACGATGTCCGCAGGTCGCGGAGGACATGAAATCGGCGCTTCGCGCCGCAGTCCAATATTAACGGAATATGATACCAGGCGCGGCGCTAGCAGCGCCGCGCGACTTTCTGTCTTTCGTATCGTGCCGCGCTATCGGCGCACGATACACGCCACGCCTCAGATCTGACGCTCGACCATCTTGAGCTTGAGCTCGGCGATCGCCTCGGAGGGGTTCAGACCCTTCGGACAGGCCTTGGCGCAGTTCATGATGGTGTGGCAGCGATACAGCCGGAACGGATCCTCGAGATTGTCGAGCCGCTCGCCGGTCGCCTCGTCGCGCGAATCCTTGACCCAGCGCGTTGCCTGCAGCAACGCGGCGGGACCGAGGAAGCGCTCGCTGTTCCACCAGTAGCTCGGGCACGATGTCGAGCAGCAGGCGCAAAGGATGCACTCGTAGAGGCCGTCGAGCTTGGCGCGATCGTCGTGGCTCTGCTTCCATTCCTTCTGCGGCGTCGGCGTGGTGGTCTTCAGCCACGGCTCGATCGACGCATACTGCGCATAGAAGTTGGTCAGATCCGGCACCAGATCCTTCACCACCGGCTGATGCGGCAGCGGATTGATCTTCACCGCGCCGTCCTTCACGTCGTCCATCGCCTTGGTGCAGGCGAGCGTGTTCTGGCCATCGATGTTCATGGCGCAGGACCCGCAGACGCCTTCGCGGCAGGAGCGACGGAAGGTCAGCGTCGGATCGATGTTGTTCTTGATCCAGATCAGGCCGTCGAGGACCATCGGACCGCAATCATTGGTGTCGATGTGATAGGTATCGACTGCCGGGTTCTTGCCGTCGTCCGGATTCCAGCGATAGACGCGAAACTCACGCGTCTGCGTGGCGCCGGCCGGCTTCGGCCATTCCTTGCCGCCGGTGATCTTGGAATTCTTCGGAAGTGCGAATTCGACCATATTCTCAAGCCTTCGCTGTCATCAGTACACCCGCGCCTTCGGCGGGATGTACTGAACATCATTGGTCATCGTGTAATCGTGCACCGGACGGTACTGGATGTCGGTCTTGCCGCTGGCATCGAGCCAGGCCAGCGTGTGCTTCATCCAGTTGACGTCGTCGCGCGCCGAGAAGTCCTCGCGGGCATGCGCGCCGCGGCTCTCGGTGCGGTTCGCGGCCGAGTCCATGGTGACGACGGCCTGAACGATCAGGTTGTCGAACTCGAGCGTCTCGACCAGGTCGGAATTCCAGGTCAGCGAACGATCGGTCACGCCGACATCGACGATGCCGCTGTGCACCTTCGCGATCAGATCCTTGCCCTCGTCGAGCACTTCGCCGGTGCGGAACACGGCGCAGTTGGTCTGCATGACCTGTTGCATGTTTTCGCGCAGCTTAGCGGTCGGCGTGCCACCCTTGGCATAGCGATACTTGTCGAGGCGGCTCAGCGACTGCTCGGCCGAGTTGGCCGGAAGGTCCGGCTGCTTGGCGTTGGGGGTCAGCTTCTCGGCGCAGCGCAGGGCTGCGGCGCGGCCGAACACCACGAGATCGATCAGCGAGTTCGAACCGAGACGATTGGCGCCGTGCACCGAGACGCAAGCGGCTTCGCCCACGGCCATCAAGCCCTGCACTACCGCATTGTCGTCGCCGTCCTTCTTGGTGACGACTTCGCCGTGATAGTTGGTCGGGATGCCGCCCATGTTGTAGTGCACGGTCGGCGTGATCGGGATCGGCTCCTTGGTGACATCGACGCCGGCGAAGATGCGCGCGGAGTCTGAGATGCCCGGCAGGCGTTCCGCCAGCACGGCGGGATCGAGATGGTCGAGGTGCAGGAAGATGTGATCCTTCTTCTTGCCGACGCCGCGGCCTTCGCGCATTTCGATGGTCATCGCGCGCGACACCACGTCGCGCGAGGCGAGATCCTTCGCGGAGGGAGCATAGCGCTCCATGAAGCGCTCGCCTTCGGAATTGACGAGATAACCGCCTTCGCCACGCGCGCCTTCGGTCACCAGGCAGCCCGCGCCGTAGATGCCGGTCGGGTGGAACTGGACGAACTCCATGTCCTGCAGCGGCAGGCCGGCGCGCAGCGCCATGGCGCCGCCGTCACCGGTGCAGGTATGCGCCGAGGTGCAGGAAGCGTAGGCACGGCCGTAGCCGCCGGTAGCCAGAATGGTGGTCTGCGCCTTGAAGCGGTGCAGCGTGCCGTCGTCGAGCTTGAGCGCGATGACGCCGCGGCAGACACCGTCTTCATCCATGATCAGGTCGATGGCGAAGTATTCGATGAAGAACTCGGCGGCGTGGCGCAGCGCCTGGCCGTACATCGTGTGCAGCATGGCATGGCCGGTGCGGTCGGCCGCGGCGCAGGTGCGCTGAGCCTGACCCTTGCCGTAGTCCAGCGTCATGCCGCCGAACGGGCGCTGATAGATCTTGCCTTCCTCGGTACGCGAGAACGGCACGCCCCAGTGCTCAAGCTCATAGACAGCGGCGGGAGCGTTGCGCACGAGATATTCGATGGAATCCTGGTCGCCCAGCCAGTCCGACCCCTTGACGGTGTCGTACATGTGCCAGCGCCAGTCGTCCTCGTGCATATTGCCGAGCGAGGCGGAGATGCCGCCCTGGGCTGCCACGGTGTGCGAGCGCGTCGGAAACACTTTGGTGATGCAGGCGGTGCGCAGGCCCGCTTCGCCGGCGCCGACAACGGCGCGCAGACCGGCACCGCCGGCGCCCACCACAACCACGTCATACGTATGATCTTCAATCGGATAGGCTGCGATGCCCGTTCCGTTTGCGCCGTTGCCGATTGCGGCCATGCGCTACACTCCCGATGACAATTTGAGGATGGCGTAGATCGAAGCGAGACCGACAACGGACGCGAAGAAGTTGTTGGCCATGATCGTGATCAGCTTCAGCTTCTCGTTGATCACGTAGTCTTCGAGGATGACCTGCATGCCGATTTTCATGTGCCAGACCGAGGCAATGATGAACATGATCAGCAGCAGCGCTACCAGGGGCGAGCCGAGGATCTGTGCGGCGCCGGCCTGATTGCGGCCGAGCAGCATCATGATGATCACGATCACCGGGATCATCAGCAGGATCATCGCCACGGCGGTGATGCGCTGGCGCCAGAAATCCGAGGTGCCGGAATGCGACGAACCGAGATTGCGGACGCGCCCGAGCGGGGTTCGCATCGATGTCGATTTGCGGCCGGAGCCGCCGGATTGTTCGACGCTCATCGTCCGCCCCCGATCATGTAAGCCACGATCCAGAGCAGGACCGTCAGGCTAATACCGCCGATCAGGGCGGCCCAGGTTAGCCATTCCCGTTCCGTCGGCTTGAAGCCGTAGCCGATGTCCCAAACCAGGTGGCGGACGCCGGACAGCATGTGGTGCATCAGCGCCCAAGTGTAACCGAAGGCGATCAGCCGCCCGAAGATGCTGCCGGTGAAGGCCTGCACATGGGCGTAGGCGGAGGGGCCGGATGCGGCGGCGATCAGCCACCACACCAGCAGCGCGGTTCCGGCATAAAGCGCTACGCCGGTGGCGCGGTGCACGATGGAAAGCGCCATCGTCAGTGTCCAGCGATAGACCTGAAGATGGGGCGAAAGCGGGCGTTCGATCCTGGCGGTCATTCAGCAACTTTGACAGGTTGGCGGGCGAAAGGTGGCCCGGAGAGGGATCGCGTAGAGCAATTCTATTTACGTACTCGAAACCGCCAGTGCAATCGCGAAATGATTATTTTTGAACACAGATTCAGAACTTACAAACAACGTTGCGTGTGCAGGTATTGGCAGCTTGGGCTTGCGGCACACGGCTTTCGATGAAGCATGATTCATGAAATTTTCGTTAAGTGATTTGAAACGGTAATCGTTGCTGCAAGGGGTGATAGTATTGCGGCGGGCTTTGCCTTTAATGGTCACTCCACGTGCCCATGCTGTCGAGACCATAGATGAATCCAGCCAGCCCCGACGACGCTCATGGTCATCCTCACGAACATGGCCACGCGCATGGTCATGGCGGCGGGCATTCCCATGCCCCCGTCAGCTTTGGCCGCGCCATCGCCATCGGCATCGCGCTCAACAGCGGCTTTGTGGTGGTCGAGGCGATCTATGGCTATGCCAGCGGCTCGATGGCGCTGGTCGCCGATGCCGGGCACAATCTGTCCGACGTGCTGGGGCTGGTGGCGGCCTGGACCGCGGCGACCCTGTCGAAGCGCGCGCCGACGCCGCGCTTCACGTATGGACTGCGCGGCTCCTCGATCCTCGCCGCCTTGTTCAACGCGGTGTTCCTGTTGGTCGCGGTCGGCGCGATCGCCTGGGAGGCGGTGTTGCGCCTGATCGACCCCGAACCGGTCGCCGGAATTACGGTAATGGTGGTGGCGGGCATCGGCATCGCGATCAACGGGATCACCGCCTGGCTGTTCGCCTCCGGCCGCAAGGGCGACCTCAACATCCGCGGCGCCTATCTGCATATGGTCGCCGACGCCGCGGTCTCCGCCGGCGTCGTGCTGGCCGGCTTGGCGATTCTCTGTACCGGCTGGAGCTGGCTCGACCCGCTGACCAGCCTCATCATCTCGGGACTGATCGTGTGGGGCACCTGGGGCCTGCTGCGCGATTCCACCGCGATGTCGCTGGGCGCGGTGCCATCAGGCATCGATCCCGCCGCGGTGCGCTGCTATCTCGAACAATGTTCCGGCGTCACGCAGGTGCACGACCTGCACATCTGGCCGATGAGCACGACCGACGCCGCGCTGACCTGCCATATGGTGATCCCCGCCGGCCACCCCGGCGATGCCTATCTGGCCGGCGTGGCGCAGCGGCTGCATCGCGAATACGGCATCGAACACGCAACCGTCCAGATCGAGACTGCGCCTGCGTCACCATGCTCGCTGGCGCACGGCCATCCGATCTGATTCAAACTTGAAAGTGCCGCATCACAGCGGTTCATTGAAAGCACGATGACAAAGGCCCGCCACAGCGCCAGGACTTCGGCACCCGGACGCCGGCTGCGACGGCTGCCGTTCGTGCTGGCGCTGACGCTTGGCCTGCTGTTGTCCCTGATCCATTGCGCCGGCGACGGCTTCGCTCTGGCCGCTGGCGGCCCGGCCGCGATGACGACGCAGGACAACGGCATCGCGCCGGACATGCCCGACCAGCAATTGCCGGCGCATAGCGGCCATTGCCTGTCGCATGTCACGGCGCCCGCGCTGAGCCACATCAGCTCACCCGCCGAGCAGCCGCTCTGCGCGCTCGCTTTCGCGCGCAGCGAGCCCCCCGCCTCGCTCGCCGGCCTGCCGCCGTTCAAACCACCCCGCGCCTGATGCTTGCTGCGGCCCGCTGAGGCCGAAGGCATGCCCGCCGTCGTGACGACGGCGCGGCAGCCGTTTGCATCGACATTGGATCAACACGACGCTGGCGGCGAACGCCGGCGCGGGACACGCACATGATCAGGATAATTCTGGCAGCAGCCCTGCTGCTCGGCAGCGCATGGCCGTTGCAGGCGCATGACGACACTACGGCGCATGCCGACGAGGCCGACGTCAAACTCAGCACGCAGCAGATCGACGCGGGCAAATTTGCGGTGCAGGAGGTGCGGCCCGGCACGATCGCGCGACGCGCGTGATTGCCACGGTCGACAACGCTGCGCGGCTGTGGCGGCCCGGAGCCTTCGTCACGGCGGAGATTCCTGTCGAGCAAGGCGCCGCCGATCTGGTGGCGCCGCGCACGGCGCTGCAAACGGTCGCGCGCGAGGACGTGGTGTTCGTCCACACGCCGGAGGGTTTTGCGGCGCGCCACGTCACGCTAGGCCGGCAGGATAGAAGCGTGGCCGAGATCAAGGCCGGCCTGAAGCCCGGCGACCGCATCGCCACCGCCAACAGCTTCGTCCTCAAGGCCGACCTCGGCAAGGCCACCGTCGAGCACGCGCATTAGCAACCCGTTGTCATTCCGGGGCGCGAGCGCGCCAGCAGCGAGCGAACCCGGAACCTCGAAATGTTCAGCGCAGAATACTCCGGGATTCCGGGTCTGCATCAGCCGGCTACGCCGTCTGCTGCATCCCGGAATGACAGGGGTGTGGCGCGCCGATCCCCATCCGATGAGCGAAGGTCACGATGATCAAATCCATTCTCGCCTTCGCGATCCAGCGTCGCTGGCTCGTCGTCTGGCTCAGCCTCGGCGCGACGCTGTTCGGCGCGTGGTCGCTGATGCGACTGCCGATCGATGCGGTGCCCGAGATCACCAACAAGCAGGTGCAGGTCAACACGACGGCACCCGCGCTGTCGCCGGCCGAGATCGAGAAACAGGTGACGCTGCGGATCGAGACGGCGCTGGCCGGCATCGCCGGGCTGGAGAGCACGCGCTCGATCTCGCGCAACGGCTTCTCGCAGGTCACCGCGGTATTCACGGAGGCGACCGACATCTATTTCGCACGCCAGCAGGTGGGTGAACGGTTGCTCGAACTGCGCGCGATTCTCCCCGCCGAGGTCGATCCGAAGATGGGACCGATCTCCACAGGGCTCGGCGAGATCCTGATGTGGTCGGTCGCATACGCGCCCCTGCTGCCGGCGTCTACGTCACGCCGGAGGGCGAGCGGCTGACCTCCGACGTCGCCCGCGCGGCCTATCTGCGCAGCGTCCACGACTGGATCGTCAAGCCGCAGATCCGCGGCGTTGCGGGCGTTGCGGGCGTCGATTCGATCGGCGGCTTTGCCAAGCAATATGTCGTGCAACCGGATCCGATCCGGCTGATCGGGCTCGGCCTGTCGTTCGCCGACCTCACCCGCGGCATCGAGGCCAGCAATGTCAGCCGCGGCGCCAGCGTCATCGAGCGCAATGGCGAAGGCATCGTGGTGCGAGCCGGCGGGCGGCTGCAGGATGCCGCCGACATCGAAGGGGTCGTGGTGACGACGCGGGGCGGCGTGCCGATCCGCATCAGCGACGTGGCGTCAGTCGAGATCGGCGGCGAGATCCGCACCGGCAGCGCCAGCATGAATGGCAACGAGGTAGTGATCGGCACCGCTTTAATGCTGGTCGGCAGCAACAGCCGTATGGTAGCCACCGCCATCGAGGCGCGCCTCGCAGACGTGCGCCGGACGCGGCCTCCCGGCATCGAGCTCACCACGGTGCTAGACCGCACCATTCTGGTCGATGCGACCGTGAAGACGGTTGCCAGCAATCTCGGCGAAGGCGCATTGCTGGTCATCGTCGTGCTGTTCGCTCTGCTCGGCAATTTTCGCGCGGCGCTGGTGATCCCGCTGGCTGACCGGCGGCGTGCTGACGTTGTGGGCGCGCGGCATGCCGTTCTCTGTGTCGGCCGCGGTCGGCTTCATCGCGCTGTCAGGCATCGCCGTGCTCAACGGGCTGGTGATGCTGACTTACGTGAAGCAGTTGATGGCGCAAGGCCTGGCGCGGCTCGATGCGTTGCGCGAGGGCGCGCTGACGCGGCTGCGGCCGGTGGCGATGACCGCGCTGGTCGCGTCACTGGGCTTCGTGCCGATGGCGCTCGCCACTGGCACCGGCGCCGAAGTACAGCGCCCGATCGCCACCGTAGTGATCGGCGGGTTGATCAGCGCAACGCTGCTGACGCTATTGGTCCTGCCGGCGTTGGTGGCGTGGTGGGGAAAGGATGAAGCGGAAGCAAGATGAGCAGAACTCAATGTCGTCCCCGCTTTCGCGGGGACGACACGGTGTTTGTGGCGCGTATGCTTCGCAAAACCTACTTCTCGTAGATCTTGCCATATTCGTCGCGCAGCACGTTCTTCTGCACCTTGCCCATCGTGTTGCGCGGCAGGTCGTCGACGAAGAACACGCGCTTGGGCATTTTGAATTTGGCGACACGGCCATCCAGCGCGGCGATCACGCCGGCTTCGGTGAGTTCGGCCTTGCGGTCCGACACCACCACGGCGACCACGCCCTCGCCGAAATCCGCATGCGGCACGCCGATCACCGCGCACTCGACAACGCCGGCCATCGCGTCAATCTCGCTCTCGATTTCCTTCGGATAGACGTTGAAGCCGCCGGTGATCACCAAATCCTTGCCGCGACCGAGAATGTGGACGTAGCCCTTGGCGTCGATCTTGCCGAGGTCGCCGGTGATGAAGAAGCCGTCGTCGCGGAATTCCGCCTTGGTCTTTTCCGGCATCCGCCAGTAGCCCTTGAACACGTTGGGGCCCTTGACCTCGATCATGCCGATGGTTTCCGGCGCCAGTTCCTTGCCGGTCTCGGGATCGGTGACGCGCACCGACACGCCCGGCAGCGCCTGCCCGACGGCGCCGGGGACGCGCTCGCCATCATAGGGGTTCGAGGTGTTCATGTTGGTCTCGGTCATGCCGTAACGCTCGAGAACGGCATGGCCGGTGCGCGCGAACCACTCGCGATGCGTATCGGCCAGAAGCGGCGCCGAGCCGGAGATGAACAGCCGCATATGCGCGGCCGATTCTTTGGTCAGGTTCGGGCTCTGCAGCAGCCGCGTATAGAAAGTCGGCACGCCCATCAGCACGGTGGCGCGCGCCATCAGTTTGATGATCAGTTCGGGATCGAGCTTGGGCAGGAAGATCATCGAGGCGCGGGCCAGCAAGGTGACGTTGCTCGCCACGAACAGGCCGTGCGTATGATAGATCGGCAACGCGTGGATCAACACGTCCTTGTCGGTGAAGCGCCAGAAATCGACCAGGCTCAGCGAGTTCGATATGAGGTTGTCATGCGTCAGCATGGCGCCCTTGGAGCGGCCAGTGGTGCCGGAGGTGTAGAGGATCGCGGCGAGATCGTTATCGGCGCGCACCACCGTGTCGAACGCCGACGTCTGCTGCGCCGCCGCGTCCGTCAGCGAGCCCTTGCCGTCGGCGCCGAGCGTCTCGACCTTCGCGCCGACCTTGGCGGCGATCGCCGCCACGCCTTCGGCCTTGGAGGGGTCGCAGACAATCAGCGTCGGCTCGGCATCGGTGATGAAGTAATCCAGTTCGTTCAGCGTATAGGCCGTGTTGAGCGGCAGATAGACCGCGCCGGCGCGAACGGTGGCGAGATACAGCACGAGCCCCGGCACCGACTTCTCGGTCTGCGCGGCAACGCGGTCGCCCGGCCGGACGCCGCGGGCGACCAGCACATTGGCGATCTGCCCGGCGAAGGCGATCAAATCGCCGTAGCTGATATGACGGCCTTCCGGCGTTTCGATCGCGAGACGCGACGCGTCGTCGAGATCGTCGAACAGGCGGCAAAACAAATTGGCATTGGTGGTGGTCATGAAAGGTCACGCAGTTCCAGGGCGGGGACGCGATGTGGAGCACGTCGCGTCATTAGGACGCGCTTTTTTAGCAACAATGCCCGCCCGAAGGCAATTTTCCTCGCGCGAAACGCAGCTGAGCCGCAAAAGTTTCGCCCTGCGGCAAAATAGATTTCTGAAACTGCCCTGAAACGCTCACGTAACTCGGGCATCTGCGGCACAGACTGGCTCCAAACAGTGTGCGTCGCGGTGTGTGCCCCTTTTAACGCGCCGGCCTTGAGCCGGTCATTTCAATCCAATGGGAGACGATCCATGTCCAAGCGCATTGCACTTTTGTCGGCCGTAGCCTTCAGCACCCTGGCCATCACCGGCGCCCTGCTGGCCCCCGCATCGGCTGAAGACAAGATGATGAAGAAGAGCGAAATGTCCGGCGAGAAGACCGTCATGGTCGGCGGCGCCCCGATGTATCCATCGAAGAACATCATCGAGAACGCCGTGAACTCCAAGGATCACACCACGCTGGTCGCCGCCGTGAAGGCCGCCGGTCTGGTCGACACCCTTTCGGGCAAAGGTCCGTTCACCGTGTTCGCCCCGACCAACGCCGCTTTCGGCAAGCTGCCGGCCGGCACCGTTGACACCTTGGTGAAGCCTGAGAGCAAGGCAACGCTCACCAAGATCCTGACCTACCATGTCGTCGCCGGCAAGCTGAACGCCGCCGACCTCAAGGACGGCCAGAAGCTGAAGACCGTCGAAGGCGAAGAGCTGACGGTGAAGGCTTCGGGCGGCAAGGTCATGATCGTCGACGCCAAGGGCGGCTCCTCGACCGTCACCATCGCGGACGTCAACCAGTCGAACGGCGTCATCCACGTCATCGACACCGTGTTGATGCCGAAGGCCTAATTCGGGCTTCTGAAGCACGAAGCACTTCGCGCACCCTGAAGCGTCCCCACAGGGTGCGCGCGCGCCCCCACGGGCGCAACGAGCGAGTCGGGGAAACCCGGCTCGCTTTTTTGTGATCGGTATCATCCGCAGGATTCGCGTCGATGGTAACGAAATCAGGATTTTGCCGTATAGCTGGCAGAGCCATTTCACAACGGATCATAGCGATGTCGAGCATCCCCTTCAGCGAACAGCAGGCGACGCCTGACAAGGACCGGGTGATCCAGCCCGCCTGGGTGCGGATCGTGCACTGGATCAACGCGGTGGCGATGGTGCTGATGATCATGTCCGGCTGGCAGATCTACAACGCCTCGCCGCTGTTCAATTTTACCTTCTCGCCGATGCTGACGCTCGGCGGCTGGCTCGGCGGCGGCATCATGTGGCACCTGGCCGCGATGTGGCTGCTGGTCGCCAACGGCCTGGTCTATCTCGTCACCGGGGTTGCCACCGGGCGCTTCCGCAAGAAGCTGCTGCCAATCTCGGCAACCGGCGTGATCGATGACGGCAAGGCGGCGCTGACCGGCAGGCTGTCGCATGACGATCTCACCATCTACAACAACGTGCAGAAACTGCTCTATGCCGGGATCATCGTGGTCGGCATGCTGGTGGTATTATCCGGCCTGTCGATCTGGAAGCCGGTGCAGTTTCAATATCTCACGGCGCTGTTCGGCGGCTACGACTTTGCCCGCTACGTGCATTTCGCGATGATGGCGCTGATCTGCGCGTTTCTCGTTATCCATGTCACGCTGTCCTTGCTGGTGCCGAAAAGCCTGCGTGCCATGATCATCGGCCGCTGAGGAGACGATCATGATCAGCCGCATCCGTTCTCTCATCATCCCCGGCGTCGACAAAGAACTGCTGGTGCGCGACGCCGCCAGGATGCTGCCCGATCCGTCGCGCCGGCGTTTTCTCACCGGCGGCGCCAGCCTGGGCGCGCTGACCCTGCTCACCGGCTGCAACGTCTCGGACAGCCTGTCTGCGGAGAATCTCCTGGTGCAGATGTCGAAATTCAACGACGCCGTGCAGGCCGCGATCTTCAATCCGAATACGCTGGCGCCGACCTTTTCGGAGAAGGACATCAAGCGCCCGTTCCCGTTCAACGCCTTCTATTCGGAAGACGAGGCGCCGCGCGTCGACGCCGCCGACTGGAAGCTCGAGGTCACGGGCCTCGTGCAGAACAAAAAGTCCTGGACGCTGGCCGAGCTGCACAAACTGCCGGAGGTGTCGCAGATCACCCGCCACATCTGCGTCGAGGGTTGGAGCGCGATCGGCTCCTGGCAGGGCACGCCGCTGCGCGATTTCCTGAAACTGGTCGGCGCCGATACGTCGGCCAAATGGGTCTATTTCCGTTGCGCGGAAGACTACGCCTCTTCGCTGGACATGCCGACGGCGCTGCATTCGCAGACCCAGATGACCTTCAAGTTCGACAACCAGATCCTGTCCCGCGCCTATGGCTTCCCGATGAAGATCCGGGTGCCGACCAAGCTCGGCTTCAAGAACCCGAAATATGTGACGTCGATGGAAGTCACCAACGACTACAAAGGCGGCTACTGGGAAGACCAGGGCTATAATGATTTCAGCGGAAGCTGAGTGCTTTGCTCCCCACCTTCTCCCGTCGAGGGAGAAGGTAGAAAGAAAAGTTCATCCTACCGGCTTCTGGAACGTCGAGCCGATCGCACCGATCGCCAGCGTCGCCGCCGACGCCACCAGAGCCGATGTCAGGCTGCCTGTCGCATCGGTGATCGCCCCTACCGCAATCGGCCCGAGGGTCTGGCCGATGCCGAACGCGATGGTGACGACGGCGATGCCTTTTGGCCAGGCCTCGGGCGGATAGTTGAAGCGCACGAACGCGGTGGTCGATGCCACCACCGCAAAGAAGGCAACGCCGAAAACCAGCGCTGACGCGCCGAGCAACAGAGGACCATGGCCGAGCAGCGGCATGGCGGCGCCGACCGCATTGACGCCGAGAATGATCGCCATCGCCGATCCGCTGCGACCGCGCGCCAGCACGCCGCGCCACACCCAGGGCGACGCAAAGGCGCTGACACCGATCAGGCACCAGAATGCGCTCTGCGCCCCCGGCCCGCCGCCGCCGTCGCGCACATAGGCGATCATGAAGGTCATGTAGGCAATATAGCCGGCGCCGAACATGAAATAGCTGACGAGGAATATCCATATCGGGCCGAGCGCGAACGGCGCCGGTCCAGCCTGTGACAGCCCGGCAGAGGCCGCGATCGGCCGCAATAACGGCACCGTCATCAACGCCGCAGCCGCGCCGACCGCCAGCCACACCATCCACCACGAGCCCGCCCCGAAACCTTGCAGCATGAACGGCGCCAGCAGGCCCGACAAAATGATGCCTACGCCGGGGCCGGAATAAAACAGGCTGAGCAGAAAGCCGGAGCGCTCCGGCTGCGCATGTCCGATGGTGGCCGCCAACGCCCCGCCGGCCACAAATGCGACGGCGGCGCCAAATCCAGTGATGAGCCGCGCCAAGCTCAGCGCGGCGAAGTTTGCGGTCATGCCGCAAAGCAGCAGCGACAGCACGCAGGCGATGGTCCCCGCGCGAACCACCGCGAACAGCCCGAAGCGCCGGCTCAGCCGCGCCGCCACCAGCGCGCCGGCGAGGTAGCCGGCGGCATTGACGGTGTTCATGAAGCCCGCGGCCGAATACGACCAGTGCAGCGTGTCGCGCATGTCCGGCAGCACCAGCGAATAGACGAACCGGCCAATACCGAGGCCAACGCAGGGCGCCAGCGACAAAATCAGGATCAGCCGCGCGGGGTGCGGCTGCGGGATACTCGGCTTGGTCAAAGTGGAAACTCCGGCAGGGCCTGCACTTTGGCCGTTATTCGCCGCAGACGGCAATACGGCTCGCCGCAACGCTGTCTTGCCATTCCAGCAACAGCGCTTTAGCACTCCGCCCGCATCAAGACATTTCAAGGAACTTCGATCATGGCAACGCACAAACTGCTGCTTCTCCCCGGCGACGGCATCGGCCCCGAAGTGATGGCCGAGGTGGAGCGCCTGATCGACTGGTGCAATGCCAAGGGCGTCGCCCGGTTCGAAACCGAGACCAGCCTGGTCGGCGGCGCCGCCTATGATGCGGACCAGCTCCCGATCACCGACGCCACCATGGCGAAAGCGGAAGCGGCCGATGCCATCATTTTCGGCGCGGTTGGCGGGCCGAAGTGGGACAGCGTGCCCTATGAGCATCGCCCGGAAGCCGGGTTGTTGCGGCTGCGCAAGGATCTCGGCCTGTTCGCCAATTTGCGGCCGGCGGTGTGCTACCCGGCGCTGGCGGAGTCTTCCAGCCTCAAGCGCGAGGTCGTCGAGGGCCTCGACATCATGATCGTGCGCGAGCTCAACGGCGGCGTGTATTTCGGCGAGCCGAAGACCATCACCGATCTCGGCAACGGCCAGAAGCGCGGCATCGATACCCAAGTCTACGACACCTACGAGATCGAGCGCATCGCCCGCGTCGCCTTCGATCTCGCGCGCAAGCGCGGCAACAAGGTGACGTCGATGGAAAAGCGCAACGTCATGAAGTCCGGCCTGCTGTGGAACGAGGTCGTCACGCAGGTGCACGCCCGCGAATATCCCGACGTCAAGCTCGAGCACCAGCTCGCCGATTCCGGCGGCATGAACCTGGTGAAGTGGCCGAAACAGTTCGACGTCATCGTCACCGACAATCTGTTCGGCGACATGCTCTCCGACATCGCGGCGATGCTGACGGGCTCGCTCGGCATGCTGCCCTCGGCCTCGCTCGGCGAAGTGAACGCCAAGACCGGCAAGCGCAAGGCGATGTATGAGCCGGTGCATGGCTCGGCGCCGGATATTGCAGGCCAGGGCAAAGCCAACCCGCTGGCCATGATCGCCTCGTTCGGCATGGCGCTGCGCTATTCGCTGGACCTCGGCGAACTCGCCGACAAGGTGGATGCAGCCGTCGCCGCGGTGCTGGCGAAGGGCCTGCGCACGGCGGACATCATGTCGGATGGCATGACCGCCGTGAGCACCGCGCAGATGGGCGAGGCGGTGGTGACCGAATTGCAGGCGCTGTAGGAAGTCCGTAGCCCGGATGAAATCGGTGCGCCGCATCGCGGCGCGGCGATGTAATCCGGGGCAAGCAGTTCAGCGGATGAGGCGACCCCGGATTTCGCTTCGCTCCATCCGGGCTACATTCCCAAACAAAAATGCCCGGCTGAGCCGGGCATTTTCGTCGATCGATCTGGCTGCGCTCAGAACAGCGAGGGAATCGGGAAGCCGCGGGTCTGGTAGTCGTCGCCATAGCCGAAATCCGAGGCCGGGTTCAGCGGCTGGCGATCCAGCGGGCGGTTCAAATTGCCGCGCGCGAAGGTCTGGCCCTGGGGGAAGGCATAATCGGTGAATTTGCGGTCGCCCGGCAGCACTTCGACGCCGGCATCGAGCCAGGAACGCTTGGTGACATAGACCCGGGTACGCGGACCGGCCTGATAGGAGGCGTTGGGGTTGCCGCGCACCCCATAGGCGGCGTCGCGATCATAGACCCGCGCCTTGCGCTTGGTCTGGGCATCGGCCGGCGACGCCGCGAGGCTGACCGCCAGCACGGCAACCGCCGAAAGCAGCACTGCAAACGTCTTCGCAGCCGAGGTCTTGGCGGGGAATTTCACGGTCATCATGTCCTCATTGGCATTCGGATGGGCAGGCGAAGCAGCATGCCCATGATTTGGTGGCAGTTTAGCTGCCGCATAGGCGCCGCGACAAGGTGAATCGGGCCACACTTGGGCAGATAATGTCGGCCAGGGCCAAATGTTGCATGCGGTCCAGCACCTTGTGGTGCTGGCCCTCACAGGCTGCCGCGCAAAAACAGGCCCGGCACACCGGCAATCGGGATTGCCGGCGACCGCGAACCCGGCTGTTTGGCCGGCTGAACCGAAGCGGGCGCCGGCATGAGCCGGCTGAGCTGGCTCACAAGCTCCGGCCCGACCCGGTCGGCCAGGCCGTCGAACGATTGCAGGGCGCCGATGATGATCAGCCCCAGCACGCCCACATAGGCCAGCAGACGCGCCACCAGCGCGCCGCCGTCATCCACGATGCGGCGCAACGCCGGGGACATCCAGGTCTGGGAGGGGTAGCGCGATGTCGGAACAGGATGCATTTAACACACGGGTACGCGGGATTGGGCCGCCGATCATTGTCTCGACGGGGTTTTTCGCATAGAAGCCGTGCCGCTACCCTATCCGCAGCTTGCGGGGGCCAAGCATATTTCTTCGGAGAGTGAACGATGGGTTACAAAGTCGCGCTGGTCGGAGCGACCGGCAATGTCGGGCGTGAAATGCTCAACATCCTGGACGAACGCAAATTCCCCGCTGACGAGGTGGTGGCGCTGGCCTCCCGCCGCAGCATGGGCGTCGAAGTCTCCTATGGCGACCGTACCCTGAAATGCAAGGCGCTGGAGCATTACGATTTCAGCGACGTCGATATCTGCTTGATGTCGGCAGGAGGCGCGGTGTCCAAGGAGTGGTCGCCGAAGATCGCCGCGGCCGGCGCCGTTGTCATCGACAATTCGTCGCAGTGGCGGATGGACCCGGACGTGCCGCTGATCGTGCCGGAAGTGAATGCCGACGCCTGCGCCGGCTTCACCAAGAAGGGCATCATCGCCAATCCGAACTGCTCGACCGCGCAGCTCGTCGTGGCGCTGAAGCCACTGCACGACAAGGCGACCATCACCCGCGTCGTGGTGTCGACCTATCAGTCGGTGTCCGGCGCCGGCAAGGAAGCGATGGACGAACTGTTCCAGCAGACCAAGGCCGTCTACACCAATTCGGAACTGATCAATACCAAGTTCCCGAAGCGGATCGCCTTCAACGTCATCCCCCAGATCGATGTCTTCATGGAGGATGGCTACACGAAGGAAGAGTGGAAGATGATGATGGAGACCAAGAAGATTCTTGATCCCAAAATCAAGATGTCGGCGACCTGCGTGCGGGTGCCGGTATTCGTCGGCCATTCCGAAGCGGTCAACATCGAGTTTGCGAATCCGATCTCGGCCGACGAAGCCCGCGACATCCTGCGCAACGCGCCGGGCTGCCTGGTGATCGACAAGCGCGAGGCCGGTGGCTACGTCACGCCGTATGAAGCGGCCGGCGAGGACGCCACCTACATCAGCCGCATCCGCGAGGATGCCACGGTGGAGAACGGCCTGGTGCTGTGGTGCGTGTCGGACAATCTGCGCAAGGGTGCAGCGCTCAACGCCGTGCAGATCGCCGAGTGCCTGATCAACCGCAAGCTGATCACCGCGAAGAAGAAGGCGGCATAAGTAGCAACGAACGCTGTAGTCACCCTCCCCCTTGCGGGGAAGGTCGGCAATCGGCGCGCGCAGCGCGATGATTGCCGGGGTGGGGGTAGCCGCAAACGCCGTCGCCTGCGGCTACCCCCACCCCGGCCCCTCCCCGCAAGGGGGAGAAGAGCTACAGCGCTCCGCTTCTAAGCGGTCGCCCTCTCGCTATCTGACCGCCAGGAATTCCTTCGCGTCCTGATCCAGCACCGACAGCGACCCCATCGCGACGCCGAAATAAGCGCCGTGCAGCTGCAACTCGCCGCGCGCGATCGCGGCCTGCACGAAGGGGAAGGTGCCAAGATTTTCCAGGCTGCGCATCACCGCGGCCTTCTCGATCCGTGTCGCAAAATCCGTCATCGTCTCGTGGTCGCGGATTTCCACCGTCTCGCCCGGCTTGACGAACATCGACATCCAGCGGCCGATGAAATCGCCCGGCGACAGCGGCGCGGCATTGTCGACGAAGGCGCGGATGCCGCCGCATTGTGCGTGGCCGAGCACGACGATGTGCTTCACCCGCAAAACCTGCACGGCATATTCCAGCGCCGCCGAGACGCCGTGGGCACCGCCATCGGGCTGATACACCGGCACCAGATTGGCGATGTTGCGCACCACGAACAATTCGCCGGGGCTGGCATCGAAGATGACCTCCGGCGACACCCGCGAATCGCAGCAGCCGATCACCATCACCTCCGGTGACTGGCCACGCTCGGACAATTCGCGGAACCGCGATTGTTCGGTCGGCAGCCGCTGCGACGTGAAGGTCTGGTAGCCAGAGATGAGGTTTTGCGGAAATTCGGTCATAGGTTCGCCTCTTAGGTTTCCCCGGATAACCATAGGACGCCGCCTCGGACAAGCCTTTCGGGCGAAGGCCTGAAATGTTATCGCGACAGCCATAACCGCCCTCGGGGCGCAATATCACAGGGAATGACGCCATGATCCGTCCGCGCCGCAGTGTCCTGTTCATGCCGGGCTCCAACCCGCGCGCGCTTGAAAAAGCCCGCACGCTGCCGGCCGACGGCATCATCCTCGACCTCGAGGACGCCGTGGCACCCGACGCCAAGGCGAGCGCCCGCGACGCCATCGCGCAGGCGGTCAGCGCCGGCGGCTTCGGCCAGCGCGAGGTCATCATTCGCATCAACGCGCTGGATTCGCCGTGGTGGATCGACGACGTCACCATGGCCGGGCGCGTCAAGCCGGACGGCATTCTGGTGCCGAAGATTTCCAGCGTCGCGGACCTGGCAGCGATCGCCGACCGGCTCGGCGACATCAATGCCGACATGTCGATCAAGGTGTGGGCGATGATCGAAACCTCCGGCGCCGTCCTGCATGCCGAAGAACTGGCGGCGGCGTCGCGGGATTCCGAGATGCGGCTGGCCGGCTTCGTGTTCGGCCCCAACGACATCGCGCGCGAAACCCGGATCCGCATGCTGCCCGGTCGCGCGGCGATGCTGCCGATGATCATCCACTGCATTCTCGCCGCGCGCCTGCACGGGCTGGAGATGCTCGACGGCCCCTATAGCGGCATCGGCGACGCCGAAGGATTCCGGGCCGAAGCGACGCAGGGCCGCGACATCGGCTTCGACGGCAAGACGCTGATCCACCCCGGCCAGATCGATGCCTGCAACGAGATCTTCACGCCGCCGCCGGAAGAAGTCGCTTACGCCCGCCGCGTCATCGCCGCGTTCCAACAGCCGGAAAACCAAAGCCGCGGCGCGATCCAGCTCGACGGCAAGATGGTCGAGCGGCTGCACGCCGACATGGCAAAGCGCACCATCGCGATTTCGGATGCGATTGCCGCGATGGGCTGAGCGTGTTCACCCTCCCCTGGAGGGGGAGGGTCGCTCGCTGTCGGCGGAGCCGAAGCGAGCGGGGTGGAGTGACGGCCCCTCATTGCTGCAATAGCTGAAACAAAGCACCGCAAAGTTATTTCGGATGAGCGCGTGGTTCACCCCACCCCGAACTTCATCACGCTTCGCACGGTGTCATTCGACCCTCCCCCACCAGCAGAGGGTAAACGGGTTTCGCGATCCGCTCCATCGCCCACGCATAGAAACTGCCCGCGATCGGCCGCTCCTTGCCTCTGCCCTTGGGCGAGACGTGGAAGCCCAAAATCTCCGGATCCGCAACCAAAGCGGAAAAATCCGACGGCTCGAAGAATAATCGTGGTTCGGCGTGCACCGCGTAATACGACTTTCGCGGCAGCGCATGCTTTGCGTAGCAGAACCGCTTCGACAGTGCCGTGAGCGAGGCCGGGCCGAAGATCGCGACGCGAATGTCGGCGAGGCGCGTGGTGATCCCGCGCATGCTGCGCCAGGCAAACGACAGCCGATGCCGCCACGCCAGCCAGTCCGGCGTCAGTTCGTCCTGCGCCATCAACGCGGCGAAGGCCTTCACGATCGAATCGTCCGGCGGCAGATACAATACGGAGTTGCCTAGCTGGCGCGGCTTCTCCCAGGCGAAATAGGGTTTTGCCGGATCGATCTCGACAGGCCTGAGCAACAGCACGTCAGCGTCGAGCCACAGCCCCGCGCCCAAAGCCATCAGCCGCATCCGGAAGAAATCGCTGAACTGCAGCGTGGTCCAGTCGCGCCACGCACCACCTTTGCCGGAAGACCGCAGCCGTTCGGCGAAAGCGCGCGGCAAAACGGCTGTGGCATCGGCATTTACGACGCCGTGCGGCAGGCCCCGCAGCGGCGCGAAGCTGTACAGCGTGACGCGATGCCCTGCCCTGCGACCGCAGGCACAGCAGCCGCAGCGCATCGAGCCGCCCATCTCAGAAGGTGACGACGTCGGGAATCACACGCGTCACTTGGCAGCTACGATCACGCCCAAGCGCGTGCGGTCTTGGCTTGTTCTTCGTAGGCGTCAATCGAACCCTGCTTTTCCTTGGTCAGGCCGATATCGTCGAGGCCGTTGAGCATGCAGTGCTTGCGGAACGCGTCGATCTCGAAGTGCACAACGCCACCATCGGGACCGCGGATTTCCTGCTTCTCGAGATCGATCGACACCGTCGCATTGGCGCCGCGCTCGGCATCGTCGAACAGATGGTCCAGCGTTTCCTGCGAGACACGGATCGGCAGTACGCCGTTCTTGAAGCAATTGTTGTAGAAGATGTCGCCGAACGAGGTCGAGATCACGCAGCGGATACCGAAATCCAGGAGCGCCCACGGCGCGTGCTCGCGGCTCGAGCCGCAGCCGAAATTGTCGCCGGCGACCATGATCTTGGCATTGCGATAGGCCGGCTTGTTGAGCACGAAATCGGGATTCTCGCTGCCGTCGTCCTTGTAGCGCGCTTCGGCAAACAGCCCCTTGCCCAGCCCCGTGCGCTTGATGGTCTTGAGGTACTGTTTGGGAATGATCATGTCGGTATCGACATTGATCACCTTCATCGGCGCCGCGACGCCTTCCAGCGTGGTGAACTTTTCCATCGTGCTCGTCCCTCGATTGTGGCCGCGTTCTAGCCCGATCGGACGTGGCGTCCAAGGGCGATCTGAGCCCCTAATCGGCCACCTGCGCCTCGATCGCCTCCATGTCGTCGTCCGACAGGCCGAAATGATGCCCGATCTCGTGGATCAGCACGTGGCGGACGATGTGACCGAGGGTTTCGTCGTGTTCGGCCCAGTAATCCAGGATCGGGCGGCGGTACAGCCAGATCATGTTGGGCATCTGGCCGGTGGTGTCATGGCCCTGGAACGGCAGGCCTATGCCCTGGAACAGGCCGAGAAGGTCGAATTCGGTCTCCGCCTGCATCTCCTCCAGCACCTCGTCGGTCGGGAAATCATCGACCCGGATAATGACGCCCTCGCATAATTTGCGAAAACCGTCCGGCAGCAGCGCCAGCATGGCGTGCGCCATCGTTTCCATCTCGGCAAGATCGGGGGCTTTGGCGGAGGACCACATCCATCCTGTGTAGAAGATTGCGCCGGATTGGGCAAAGCCTGGACGCCGCGGCGGTTGACGGGCGGGCGGCAATCGGGGACGTTGCGGCTCGATTTGGACGGTTTGGGGCGTTGAAGATGCGGATTTCGATCGGGGCGATGGGTTTGGCTGCGGCGCTTTGCGCCCTGCCGGCGGCCGGCACGGCGCAGGCGCAATCTGCCCCACGCGTGACGCAGGCTCAGTCCGGCTCAGACCTGTCGGCGCAGAGCCGCCGCCCGCGCGCCCGCGTCCGAATCTACCGCAATGACGAGGTGCGCGGCGTCTATCCGCAATACAATCCCGGCCCGAACGCGGTGCGTGATTGCACGGCCACGCTGGTGCAGGAATTCCGCCCGAGCGGAACCGTGATCGTTCCGCGCATGAACTGCTTCTGGCGCCGCGGCTGATCGCAACAGCGTCGCGCGGATCGTTTGCCGGTCGGCAATTTCGTTTTTGTTTCAGCGACAGGATGTCCGAAACGACATCGCCATCATTCACATCGCGTTCACCGCAGCTGTCCTAGCGTTACTTCAAGCGCGGCGTGTCCTGCCGTGCGGCATCATAACGGTGCCGAAATGAGGAAACGAAAATGAACATCAGGAAGATCTTTGGTTTTGCGGCGATCGCAGGATTGCTGTTCGTCGCGACGCCCGGCCAGCGCGCCGAGGCGATGTCGCTGAACAGCCCCGGCATCGCGGCCACCGTGCAGAGCGGCGTCGGCGCCGGCGTGACCGAAGTACAGTACCGGCGGCACCATCGCGGCTACCGTGCACACCGTGGCTATGGCCGCCCGCATCACGGTTTCCGCCATCACCGCGGCTATTATCGCGGTCCGCACTTCGCGCCGCGCCCGCATTACGGCCATCGCCGCGGTCACTACCGGTTCTGATCGACGCCAAACTGTACTCCGAACAGGCCCGCTCCCGCGGGCCTGTTCACAAACAATTGTCTCGTTCGCGTGTTCGCGGATGGCCTTGTGCCGGAAGATCCGACCTCTCTGCCGCGTCGCTGTGTCGCGGGAAACCGCGTGGCAAATATGAGTTAGCGTGGCGTTGGGGCATCACTGAAGGAAAGCACTATGAAAACATGGATTAGCGCCGCCGTCATGACGGCCGCCGTCGCCTTCGGCGGAGCCTTGGCAGGCACGGCAGCCACCGCCGCGCCGCAGTCTTCGCAGCAAGCCGCGCCCGGCAAGTCCGGCATTACTGATTTTAGCGCCCAGCGCCGTCATCATCACGCACGTCGTCACTATATGCGCGGCCATCATGTGTACCGCGGCTATCATCGTGGCTTCGCACCGCGTTACGTCTATGGGCCGCGTTACGGTTATGCGCCGCGCTATGGCTACGCACGGCCGTATCAGCGCTCCTACTACCTGCCGCCGGCCTATTCCGGTAGCCCCTATGGCTACGGCGGCTATCGCCCGGCCTATTACGGCAGCCCGTATTACGGCAGTTCGTTCGGCGGTTACGGCCGGCCCTATGGTTATAGCGGCTACGGCGTCGGCTTCGGCCATCGCGGCTATGGCTATGGCCATGGCGGTCCCGCGATCAGCGTTGGTTTCGGCTTCGGTGGTCCGGGCTTCGGCTTCGGTCGCTGGTAATCATCCACCCGCGAGTGATGAACATGACGGGCGCCTTCGGGCGCCCGATTTCGTTTGGTCGACCGCATGGCGGTTTCATTCATGAGGCGTTCAGATCGTCCTTCGTAATTTTCACGCAAGGTTAAAGGGAATAGCACCCACGACGCCGGTTCGGCTCGGCGCAGGTGTCCCATGCACCCATGATCGGGAGGACGTCTGCCATGACGACAGGTCAAGGTTTTGCGCGTGGTCTGGTGCACTCGCTCGGCGTGGTCGCCGCGGCAGCGATCCTGCTCTCGACGGCGCCCGCACGCGCCGTCTCGCTGATCGGGCCGGGTACGGCGCCCGCGACGAGACAGGCGCCGGACGGTACGACGCAAGTCCAGATGAAAGTACTGGGCGGCGGCGGGGCTCCCGGCGGCGGTGGCGGCTTTCGCGGCGGCGGAGGTGGTCCTGCCTTTCACGGCGGCGGCGGGTTCCGAGGCGGCTTCCATGGGGGAGGCGGCGGATTCCGCCCGGCCCCGGCGTTTCGCGGCGGCGGCATGGCGATCGGCCGGCCGGCCTTTGCCGGCGGCGGCATTCGTTATGCCGCGCCCTTCATCGCGCGCCGCCACGTCTACGCGCCGGTGCGCTATGGCTACCGCCACCATTACCGACCGCGCTATTACGGCTACGCGCCGATCTATTACGGCCCGCGCTATTATCATCCGCGACGTTTTTGCCGCGTCGTGATGACCTATTACGGCCCGCGAAAAATCTGCCGCTACAAACCCTGGCATCATCGCCACTGGCGCCGCGTTCATCGTTTCAACGTTTCCTGGTAGCAGCAGATACAGCGGTCGTAGCCGGCGCCTGTCCCCGACCCGATCGGGAATGGGCGCCGGCGCCGTTATCGCGGTTGGTCAAGATGCCGCCATCGCAGCAGGCTCGGCCCGGCGCGCCCGGCGATCCAGGTCAGGACGGCAACACTGCCGAGTTGCCAGACGAGCACCATCCAGCCGCCGTCGGCGTTGTGAAAAAGCCGCAGGCCAAAATCACCCAGCGCTGCGGCCGCGAGACCGCCGAGCGCAACGCTGGTGCGGGGCAGCAGGGGCGCGCCTGCACGCAACATCGCCACCATCGCCACGGCGGGAATGGCGCCGACCGCGGCAATGGCGGGCAGGCATAGCCAGTCCGACTGGAAACCGGCGCTTCCACTCAACCATTCCGCGACGCAACCGTAACCGACGCAACTCGCCCAGACCGCAAGCGGAATGGCCGGCAGCACGATCCACGCCCGCGAACGGCCGGGGATGGTGGTAGCGAACGCCGCCAGCGCCGCCGTCGCCGCCGTCAGCAACGCCGAGACCTGTTCGATGACGAAGCGGGCATCGCTCATCTTCATCGCGAGATCGGCCCGCAGCGACATTGCATACACGACGGCACCGACCGAGATCAGCGCGACTGATATCCACAACGCGGCTCTCGCCACCGGACCCGGCAGCCGGCGTGCGGGCGCGTCTTGTGCAAGTCGCGCGATGATCTGGTCGGTATCCATCCTCAGCTCATCCCTCTCATGGTCTTGCGCAGCGAATGCACCGCGCGATGCACCGCGACCTTCAACGCGGCGATGCTCAGGCCACTGGCGGCGGATGCCTCGCGCAGCGAAAGCCCTCTGACCTTGAGCATCTCGATTGCCTTTTTCTGTCCCGCCGGCAGCGCATCGATGGCAAGCGCCATGGCCTCTTGGTCAATCAGATCCCCAAGTGTGTCCTTCGTTTCGACCGGCGAAAAGGTTTCAGGGAATTCCCCGGCATCGACCTCATTTTCGGTGCGCCGCGCATAGCGCCTTGCCGCGTCGGCCATCCGGTTGCGGACAATCGCCATCAGCCACGGTATGAACGGACGGCCGGGATCGTAGGACGACCGAACCGAATGCAACGACAGCAGAACATCCTGCACGATGTCCTCGACATCCGCGAGCTGCAGAAACGGACGCCTGCGGCGAATGACGGAGCGCAGGCCGGTTGCGAGCGTCTTCAACAGCCTGTCATAGGCGGCGTAATCGCCATCCTGCGCCGCGCGCATCCAAGCCGTCAGTTCGCGCTCCCCATGTTCATCGAAGATCATGTCGGCAACCCAGGGTCACAAAGGCGTGAGGAACGCCAACAATCATTGCAGCTCTGTAACTTTTTACAACGCCGCCGAGAATAACGGTCCGAGGGTGCAACGGCGCCCTCGTGTTCACAACGGGGATCAAGCGCCATGTCAAATCTATTCTCGAAGGTCGTTCTCGCCGCCGGCCTGCTGCTCGTGTCATCCATCGCGCAAGCGGCCCAACCCTTTAGCGCCGACGGATTCCAGGCCGCGCAGCGCGCCAACAAGAGCATCCTGGTGGACGTCACGGCGCCATGGTGCCCGACCTGCAAGGCGCAACGGCCGGTGATCGCAGCCCTGGAGAAGAGCAACCCGCAACTCGTGGTGATGGAAATCGACTTCGATACGTCGAAGGATCTGCTGAGGAAGTTCGGCGTGCAGACGCAGAGCACCTTGATCGTCTACAAGGGTGACAAGGAAGTCGGCCGGTCGACCGGCGTAACCGATGCTACCGCCGTCTCCAATATGGTCAAGAAGGCCCTGTGAGTTGACCGACCTGGCCAGCCTTGCATTCAGCTACGGCGCCGGAACGCTGTCCACGCTGTCGCCCTGCGTGCTGCCCTTGCTCCCGATCGTGATCATCGGCGCCATCGAGCAGCACCCGCTCGGCCCGGTCGCGCTGGCGACCGGTCTGGCGGGGTCGTTTGCCGCGACGGGCCTGTTCGTCGCGGCCATCGGGCTCAACCTCGGCATCGATTCCGGTGTGCTGCGCCATGCCGTGGCCGTGCTGATGATCGTGTTCGGCGTGGTTTTGCTGGTACCTGCGTTGCAGATGGCTCTGACGTCGGCGGCGGCTCCGCTGACGGCAGGCGGCAACAACCTGTTGGGGCGCCTGTCATTCACCGGCATCCCCGGCCAGTTTCTGCTCGGGATCTTGCTGGGAGCGGTGTGGTCGCCTTGCGCAGGCCCGA
Organism: Tardiphaga sp. vice154; assembly: GCF_007018645.1. Taxonomy (NCBI): domain Bacteria; kingdom Pseudomonadati; phylum Pseudomonadota; class Alphaproteobacteria; order Hyphomicrobiales; family Nitrobacteraceae; genus Tardiphaga; species Tardiphaga sp. vice154. Next base: position 459,029 of record NZ_CP041399.1, on the reverse strand, counting down.
CGCTCGGCGCCGCCATCGGACTCGCGGCCCAAAGCACCACGATGATGAGCGCGCTGCTGTTGATGCTGGTGTTCGGCGCCGGCGCTGCGACGCCGGTGTTGGCGCTCGCCTACGGCTCGCGGCAGGCGATGCTGACCCGCCGCAACCGGATGGCCGAGGCATCGCGCTTCCTGAAGCCGGTCGCGGGAGCGGCTTTGCTCGCGGTCGGCCTGTTCGTGATCACCGGTCTCGACAAGATCGTCGAGGCCTATCTGACGAACGCCATGCCGGACTGGCTGGTGAACGTAACGACGCGACTATAAGCGTCGTCAATTCAACCTATCCCGGAGGAAGTCCAATGAGTTCTCTCAAGAAGTCGCTCCAGATGCTCGGTTCGATCGCGGCCGTCAGCGGCATGGTCGCCGCAACGGCGGCACCGGCCCGGGCCCAGGCTGCCAATCCCTGCGCGGCCAAGACTGGAAGGAATCCCTGCGCGGCCAAGGCAGCCAATCCGTGCGCTGCGAAGGCCGCCAATCCTTGCGCCGCCAAGGGTAGCAATCCTTGCGCGGCCAAGGCGGCGAATACCGGCGGAATGAAGAAATAACTTTCGACCGCAGCACGCACCGCTGATTCCGAACCGCGCCGGCGGACGACAAGCCCGCCGGCCTGACACCGAGTACGTGGAAAAGCCGATGGACAATGCACCGGGCCGGGCGGAAGTGATATCCGCCGCACAACTGCGGCTAATGACCGAGGCCGCTGTCAAGGCTGCCGACTGCATCCGCGTGCTTTCCAAGAGCGGGCAGAACCTGGTCGGCGAGGTGTTGCGCTGCGACGAATTCACCGAGTGGGAGCACTATCCGCCCGATGACGTACATGACTCGGAGACACACGCGCATTATTATTTTCACGCGCACGCACCGGATGAGACGCGGGACGGCGACTTCGGACATTTCCATACGTTCCTGATGCAGGATGGATTCCCCGACCATCTGCGCCCGGCCGTGCATTCTGATAGCGCGTCGCCCGCCGGCGTATCCTGTCATCTCATCGCGATTTCGATGACGCCGCAAGGACTGCCGGAACGGCTCTTCACCACCAACCGCTGGGTGACCGGCGAAACTTGGTACGCTGCGCGCGACGTGATCGCGATGCTGGATCGCTTTGACATAGACCTCGCCTCGCCGTCCTGGCCGCTCAATCAGTGGCTGTCGGCGATGCTGGTGCTGTTTCGTCCGCAAATCGAACAACTCATCCTGCAGCGCGATCAGGCCATTGAATGCTGGCGCGCCCGACATCCGGAGCGCGACGTGTTCGAGGATCGCGAGCTCGAAGTCACGTCGTCAATGGCCATATCTCTTGTCGGTCAGATCGAATGGCTGGACAGCCTGGGCAGTCCCGATCCATAGGCGATCCCAATCCCGCGCCAGATCTGCCGCTCCGAATTCCTGGCGCGGATCGATCCATCGTGATGAGCAGCGTGCTCGCTATTGTCCGGGACCCAGCGGGTACAGTTGTGCGGCAGCATCCGTGAAGCGAATGCCTCACCGGCCAAGCTGGAATTTTTCAAATCGCGCGAGCTCTTCCTCGATGCGGCGCTTCCATTGCTTACGCGGCGACTTGTTCGCGCCGTCGCCGACCCAGCTCCATTTCTGCATCAGCAGTTTCCCTGCCTCGCGGTCGGTCTTCAGATCGAGCGCGGCGACGATCGCGCCATGGACCAGCACCGGCAATGCGAAGTAACCGAGCTGGCGTTTCTCCTTCGGCACATAGGCTTCGAAGCGGTGGTCGTAGCCGAAGAACAGGTTGGTGCGCTTGCGCTGGATGATCAGCGGATCGAACGGCGACAGAATGTGTACCAGCTTGCTGTCGCCTTCGCTTGAATCCTCGATCGCCGCGGGCGCGGCCCAGTGCTCCTGCTTGCCGGCCCCGTCGAGCGCCACCGGCACAAGCTCGCCGCGCCGTATCCGCGCCTCGATCAGCTTTCGCACGGCGGCTTTGGACGGCGCATCGAGATGGCAAATCGAATCCAGGCTGACGATGCCCTGCGAACGCAGTGCTCGGTCGAGCAAATAGGCGATCTTCTCCGGCGCGCTGGCCGCCTTTGGCAGCTTGTCCCAGCCGAAATGACGGAGTGTGAGATCATAGGTCTTCAGCATGCCGGTACGCTCGGAGATCGTCAGCACGCCTTCGTAGAACGCCAGCTGCAGCGCCCGCTTCGACGGCTTGCGGCTGGCCCATTCATGGTCCTTGTCGCGCAGCACGTCGTCATCGATGTCGCGGATCGACAGCGGCCCGGCCCTCGCCAGCCGCAGCACTTTTCGCATGTCGGCCGGCGTCACCGTCGCAAAGAACGAATGCCCGTTGCGACGGTAGTACGTCATGTCCGGCACGAAGTAGCGCAGGTCCGCCGTCGGCACGTAAGACAGAGCGTGGGTCCAGTATTCGAACACGCTCTTGTCGTGCGTCTGCGCCTGCTTGAGATATTCGCGCCGGTAACCGGGCATCCGCGAAAACAGGATATGGTGATGGCTGCGCTCGATGACGTGGATGGTATCGATCTGCACATAGCCGAGATGCGCCACGGCCTCCGCGACGGCCTGCGCGCCGTCGCCAAACGGCGCGCGCACATCGAGCCGCTGTGCGCGCAACCAGATGGCGCGGGCGGTGGTGGGTTCGATGGGGATCGGGCTGGCAGGCTTGCGGAGCATGGCCGCAACTTTAGCAGAATTCGCAGCTGTGCTCACACCGGCCTATCCCCGTCATTGCGAGGAGCCCTTGCGATGAAGCAATCCAGTATTGCCGAGTTTGTGGCTTTCTGAATTTCCTCTTCGCTTCGCTCCTCGCAATGACGGCTGAGAGGTTCGTGCTAACTCAGCGCCACTCGCGAATATCCACAAAGTGTCCGGCAATCGCCGCCGCTGCCGCCATCGCGGGCGACACCAGATGGGTGCGGCCCTTGTGGCCCTGGCGGCCCTCGAAATTGCGGTTCGAGGTGGCGGCGCAGCGCTCCTCCGGCAGCAGCTTGTCGGGATTCATCGCCAGGCACATCGAGCAGCCGGGCTCGCGCCATTCGAAGCCGGCTTTCAGGAAGATCTTGTCCAGCCCCTCGGCTTCGGCCTGCGCCTTCACCAGGCCGGAGCCCGGCACGATCATCGCGCTCAGATTACCGTTGACGGTGTGGCCCTCGACGACCTTCGCAGCAGCCCTAAGATCCTCGATACGGCCATTGGTGCAGGAGCCGATGAAGATGCGGTCGAGCTTGATGTCGGTGATCTTCGTACCCGCCTTCAGGCCCATGTAATCCAGCGCGCGATGCTTGGAGATCCGCTTGGCCTCGTCAGCGATCCGGTCGGGGTCCGGCACCACGCCGGAGATCGAGACGACGTCTTCCGGCGAGGTGCCCCAGGTGACGATCGGCGGCAGTTTGGCCGCGTCCAGCCGCAATTCATGGTCGAAGAAGGCGCCCTCGTCAGAGCGCAGAGTCTCCCAATAACGCATCGCCTCGTCCCACATCGCGCCCTTCGGCGACATCGGCCGGCCCTTCAGGAATTCATAGGCCTTCTCGTCGGGCGCGATCAGGCCGGCGCGGGCGCCGCCTTCGATCGACATGTTGCAGACCGTCATGCGGCCTTCCATCGACAGTGCGCGGATCGCCTCGCCGGCATACTCCATCACATAGCCGGTGCCACCGGCGGTGCCGATATCGCCGATGATCGCCAGGATGATGTCCTTGCCGGTGACGCCGTCGGGCAGAACGCCATCGACGGTGATGCGCATGTTCTTGGCTTTCTTCTGGATCAGCGTCTGCGTCGCCAGGACGTGCTCCACTTCGGAGGTGCCGATGCCATGCGCCAGCGCGCCGAACGCGCCATGCGTCGAGGTGTGGCTGTCGCCGCAGACGATCGTGGTGCCGGGCAGCGTAAAACCCTGCTCCGGGCCGATGACGTGGACGATGCCCTGACGAATATCGAACTCGTTGTAGTACTCGATGCCGAACTCGCGGACGTTCTCGGCCAGCACGGCAATCTGCTCGGCACTTTCCGGATCGGGATTGGGCTTGGAGCGATCGGTGGTCGGCACGTTGTGATCGACGACGGCCAGCGTCTTCGACGGCGCATGCACGTTGCGGCCCGCGGCGCGCAAGCCTTCGAACGCCTGCGGCGAGGTGACTTCATGTACCAGATGGCGATCGACATAGAGCAGGCAGGTGCCGTCATCGGCCTCGTGCACCAGATGGTCGTTCCAGATCTTGTCGTACAGGGTGGTCGGCTGGGAGGCGTCGGTCATGGGATCATGCCTTGAGGAATGTGAACCGGAAACGCTGCGCGGGGTGTCGGAATGCGGCGGGCAGCCAAAGCGAACGATCGGACGGCGTCAGAGCTATCAAAGCTCAGCCGCAACCCCCGTCGTGAAGCGACCGAAGAATCGTCCGGGCAGCCGGCTGTGATCGTCGATCACGATGCGGGCCATCAGTTGGTACAGATCTGGAAACATTGCAGCCATATAGCACCGGCGCAGGCTTTCGCCAATGCGCGGCACAACGCAAAAAAGCGCGGCTTGCGCCGCGCTTTGATTGCAATTCCGTAACGCGAAGTTTACTTCGCGGCAGCCACGGCGGCGCCCTTGACGGGACGCTCGGTCTTCTTCTCGACGATGCGGGCCGACTTGCCGCGCAGGTTGCGCAGGTAATACAGCTTGGCGCGACGCACCTTGCCGCGACGGACCACCTTGATCGAGTCGATCATCGGGGACAGGGTCGGGAACACGCGCTCGACGCCTTCGCCGTAGGAGATCTTGCGAACCGTGAAGCTCTCGTTGATGCCGCCGCCGGAACGGCCGATGCAGACGCCTTCATAGGCCTGCACGCGGGAACGCTCGCCTTCGACAACCTTCACGTTGACGATGACGGTGTCGCCGGGGCCGAATTCCGGGATCACCTTGGTGGCCGAAAGGCGGTCGAACTGCTCTTTTTCGAGCGTCTGGATCAGGTTCATCGAAATCTCCATCGGCGGCGCGCCCAGACGACGGCGCGGGCTGCGCACGAAACTTATACCCTGCCATTGCACGGATTTGGCGCTGCTATACGGGAAAGCGAAGCCCTTGTCACCCATCCGTCGCGATTTTTGGCGGTTTTCGTTTTTTGCCCGATTCGGGCGGCTTTGGACGGGCTGCCCAGAGATCCGGTCGACGGCTTTGGGTCAGCGCTTCGGCCTCGGCCAGCCGCCAGCTGGCGACTTTCGCATGGTCGCCGGACAGCAGGATGTCTGGGATCTGGCGGTCTTCGAAGAGTTGCGGGCGGGTGTATTGCGGGTATTCCAGGAGGCCGTCGGAAAAACTCTCGTCGGTACCGGAGGACAGCTTGCCCATGACGCCCGGCAGCAGCCGCACGCAGGCGTCGATCAGGGTCATCGCGGCGATCTCGCCGCCTGACAGCACATAGTCGCCGATCGAGACTTCCTCGAGGGCGCGGGCGTCGATGACGCGCTGGTCGATGCCCTCGAAGCGGCCGCAGACAATCAGCGCGCCCGGCCCTGCCGCAAGTTCCGCAACCCGCGCCTGGGTCAAGGGACGGCCGCGCGGGCTCATGACGAGTTTCGGTCGGTCCTGCGCGTCGGCGGCGTCTATCGCCGCGGCCAGCACGTCAGCGCGCAGCACCATGCCGGGGCCGCCGCCGGCCGGGGTGTCATCGACGCTGCGGTGGCGGTCGGTGGCAGAAGCACGGATGTCACGGGCCTCCAGCGCCCAGACGCCCGACGCCAGCGCTCGGCCCGCCAGGCTGATGCCGAGCGGCCCGGGAAACATCTCGGGAAACAGGGTGAGCACGGTGGCACGCCAGGTTTTAGAAGTATCTGAGGTCATACGCTGCGGCCTCTGCTCCCCTCCCCCTTGCGGGGAGGGGTTGGGGGTGGGGGTGCCGCAAACGCCGGAGCCCGTGGCACCCCCACCCCGGCCTCCACTTCGCCAATGCTGCGCATCGGCTCGTTCGGCCGACCCTACCCGCCTAGCGAAGCTTCGCTTCGCGCGGGGGGAGGGAGACCATGAACGACGCAGGTATCCTTACTATTCTTCCGCGGTCTTGGGGTCTTCGCCGTCGATCTCTGCAGGCATCTCGATCACCACGTGACCGGCCTTGAGGTCCACGGTCGGCACCACGGCGTCGGTGAATGGCAGCAGCAGCGTGTTGCCTTCGACCGGCGCGATTTCGATGATGTCGCCGGCGCCGAAATTATGGATCGCCAGCACCTTGCCGATCGCGGCACCCGCGGCGTCGATCGCGGCAAGCCCGATCAGGTCGGCATGGTAATATTCGCCGTCCTCGGTATCGGGCAGCCGATCGCGTGGGATGTAGAGTTCGATGCCGTTGAGGCGCTCGGCGTCTTCGCGGCTGGCGACGCCCTTGAAGGTCGCGACCAGATGGCCATTGGCCTCACGCACGGTGTCGACTTCCAGCGTGCGACCGCCGTCCTTGGTCTTCAGCGGGCCGTAGTCGGTCACCGCCAGCGGATCTTCCGTGAAGGTCCATAATTTCACGGCGCCGCGTATGCCATGCGGCGCGCCAATCCGCGCGACGCATATTTTTGCGGTGGTCATGACGCCACCTCACGCCGGACTGCACGGCACAGGCCGCAAACTACCAGGCATGAGGTGTCGTGCATCAATGCTTACTTCGCTGCTGCGGCGGCTTTGGCGGCGGCGGCGGCGGCCGACTTGGCGGCAGCAACTTCAGCGGCCTTGGCTTCCGCAATCACCTTGCGCTCCTTGCGCGGGATCGCCTTCTCGGGATTGCTGCGGGTCTCGCGCTTGGCAACGCCGGCGGCATCGAGGAAGCGCGACACGCGGTCGGACGGCTGCGCGCCCTTGGCGAGCCAGACCTTGACCTTCTCCATGTCGAGCTTCAGGCGAAGCTCGTTGTCCTTGGCGAGCAGCGGGTTGAAGTAGCCGAGACGCTCGATGAAGCGGCCATCGCGGGGGAAGCGCGAGTCGGCGACGACGACGTGATAGACGGGACGCTTCTTGGTGCCGGCGCGGGCGAGACGGATGACGACGGACATGGGATTCTCCTAAAGTGTTCGTTGAATGCGAGTGAATGAGCGGGTGTTATTTCTTCTTCCCGAAGCCGGGAAAACCACCGAGACCCGGTAGCGTCGGTTTGCCTGGTCCCGTGAGACCCGGAAATTCTTTCGGCAGCGACGGCATGCCCTGCGGCATTCCGCCCGGCATCTTTTCAGCCATGGCCTTCATCTGCTCTTGCGACGGCATGCCGCCACCGCCAAAGCCCATCGCTTGCGCAATGCCGGCCATCGGGCCGCGCTTGCCCTGCCCCATGGCCTTCATCATGTCGGCCATGTTGCGATGCATCTTCAGCACCTTGTTGACTTCCTCGACCTTGAGGCCGGCGCCTGCAGCGATGCGCTTCTTGCGGCTGGCTTTCAGAATATCGGGGTTCTTGCGCTCAGCCCTCGTCATCGAATCGATGACCGCAATCTGGCGCTTGACGACACGGTCGTCGAGATTGGCGGAAGCGAGCTGGTTCTTCAGCTTGGCGATGCCGGGCATCATGCCCATCAAACCGCTGAGACCGCCCATGTTGGTCATCTGGATCAGCTGTTCGCGCATGTCCGCGAGGTCGAACTGACCCTTGCGCATCTTCTCGGCGGTGCGCGCGGCCTTCTCGGCGTCGATATGGGCTGCGGCCTTCTCGACCAGCGAGACGACGTCGCCCATGCCGAGGATGCGGCCGGCGATCCGGCTGGGGTGGAAGTCTTCCAGCGCGTCGGTCTTTTCGCCGGTGCCGATCAGCTTGATCGGCTTGCCGGTAACGGCGCGCATCGAGAGTGCCGCGCCGCCGCGGCCGTCGCCGTCGACGCGCGTCAGCACGATGCCGGTGAGGCCGACGCGCTGGTCGAAGGAGCGCGCGAGGTTGACGGCGTCCTGGCCGGTCAGCGAATCCGCGACCAGCAGAACTTCATGCGGGTTGGCGGCGGCTTTGATTTCCGCTGCTTCCGACATCATGTCTTCGTCGAGCGTGGTGCGGCCGGCGGTATCGAGCAGCACGACGTCGTAGCCGCCGAGCTTGGCGGCGGCGAGCGCGCGCTTGGCGATCTCGGCGGGCTTTTGCCCCGCGACGATCGGCAGCGTCTGAATGTCGAGGTCGCGGCCGAGCACCGCGAGCTGCTCCATCGCCGCCGGGCGATAGATGTCGAGCGAGGCCATCAGCACCTTGCGCTTGTCGCGCTGGGTGAGGCGGCGGGCGAGTTTCGCGGTGGTGGTGGTTTTGCCGGAGCCCTGCAGGCCGACCATCATGATGGCCACGGGGGGCACGGCGACAAGGTCGATGCCGCCTTCGCCATCGGCGCCGAGCGTCCGGACCAGCTCGTCATGAACGATCTTGACGACCATCTGGCCGGGGGTGACCGACTTGACGACGGTAGCGCCGATCGCCTGTTCGCGCACGCGCTCGACGAAATCGCGCACCACGTCGAGCGAGACGTCGGCCTCGAGCAACGCGCGGCGCACTTCGCGCATCGCGGCATCGACGTCAGCTTCCGACAGCGAACCGCGACCGGTCAACCGGTCGAGAATTCCGCCAAGCTTTTCCGACAGATTGTCGAACATCAGATCATCGTTTCCAGCGTCGCCATCCGGATGATGGACGAGTAATCAACAGCCTCGTAACCAACCACTTTTGCGCCCGAGGGCGCATCGCGCTGTCGGGCGTTGACCTCCGGTCTCAAGGGCCGGTCGGCGGGTCGAAAAGAGAACTTTCCGAGATTTGCCGGGTGTTTACAGTCGTTCGACGCTGCAAGTCAATAAAACAAAGTGCGCTGGTAGCTGCTTCGCTACGCGCCGACAGATCCATGCGGCGGCGTCGCTAAGGTCAATTTCCCGTTTTGTCCTACCCGCTGGCGCTTTGCCGCTTGCGTTTAAGGCCGAGTTCCATGCAAATACAGGCGCCACTTTAGATAGTATATTACATCCCAGCAATCTTAAATAAACGGATGGGGATAACGCCATGGGAATTGAAATTCACGTCATCACCGGACTGGACGGGCAAAGTGCCTCGGTTAGGGCCTCCGGCAGCGTTCAGCACATCATCACCGATGCCGAACGCAACACCTTCGGGATCAACGACGCCGCGCTGAAAAATGCCGTCGCCCGGTATTTCGGGCAAGCGCCCGATGACGCCTTCCTGCACAGCGACACTCCGTGGGGCGATCTGTACCGCACCTATGGTTGGTCACAAGTCCAGACGGTTTTGACCGTCGCGAGCGCGACCGTCACCGGCATTACGTCGGATCCGGTGATTGTGGCCCAGAATGTTCTGCGCAATGACAGCAAGGTGCCGGGCACGTTCAGCGCCAGCGCGTCGGAATCCGTCAGCGACACGACGTCGAACACCTGGTCGTCGAGCGATTCCATCCAGGTGTCAGAAAAATTCAGCTACGAGGTGTCGTTTCTCGGTACCGGCGGCAAAGGCGAGACTTCACTCGCCTACACGCACAGCTGGGGAGAGAGCAAAACCGAGAGCAAACAGGTCACCGTCGGATCCACCCAAGGCGTCACGGTGACGTTGGCGCCGGGCCAAGCGGTGAATGCCCAGATCACGGCGTCGCGCGGCGTCATGAAGGTCCGGATTGTCTACAACGCGACGCTGACCGGCTTGGTGGCGATAAACTACGGCAACCGATACAAAGGTCACCACTTCTGGGGGCTTCCACTCTCCGGCGCGATGGCAGCGGCAGGATTGTCGATCAACAAGACCTTCACCGAAGACATCGAGATCGGCTTCTATGCCAATGACCAGGTCATTCTGACCGATCCGGTTTCCCAGCAGGTGATGAGCCTGCATCACGGTGCGGCCATGCCCGGCATCGGCGGGGTGCCCACTGAAAGGAAGGCGCTCACTTTTGAGCGCATCGGAGACTGAGCGGAAGGAACCGGGGGGCTGGCGCATCGCGCCCATTGCCGATCGCTGAACGCTGTGGCTTGGAACGCTGTGGCTTGGAACGCTGTGGCTTGGAACGCTGTGGCTTGGAACGCTGTGGCTTGCGGAACCCGCCGGCGCAATCCATTTGAGAGAAACCGTGCCCGACCGGGCGCGGCTGGTTTTCGTTCAGGCTTGCCCCGCTGCAATTATGATTTCCCGCCGCCACCTTCTGAGCTCGCTAGGCGGTCTCGCCGCCACGGCCGGGCTATCGGCCTTCTGGGCTTCCCGCATGACCTCCTATGACGGCCCCGTCTCCGACCATTTCGACGGCCGGACCTTCTTCGATCCCGACGGCGTGCCGCCGAAGTCGCTCGGCGAGGTGCTGCGCTGGCAGTTCGGCGGCGACCGCCAGCGGCAGGCCTGGCCGGACTGGGTCGAGAACGAACACGCTGACATCCCGCCGCCGCGGGTCACGGCCGGGGTGCGGCTGAGCTTCGTCGGCCATGCCAGCTGGCTGATCCAGACCGCGGGCCAGAACATCCTGATCGATCCGGTATGGTCGGACCGGGTTTCGCCGGTCTCTTTCGTCGGGCCGAAGCGGCACAATGCGCCGGGCATCGCCTTCGACCGGCTGCCTGCCATCGACACCGTGCTGGTGTCGCACGGCCATTACGATCATCTCGACCTCGCCACGCTGTCGCGGCTGGCGGCAACATTCAACCCGCGCGTGGTGACGCCGCTCGGCAATGACAGCACCATGCGATCGGCCGACCGCGCGATCCGGGTCGAGGCCTTCGACTGGAAGGATCGCGTCGACCTCGGCGGCGGGCTGGCGGTGACTTTGGTGCCGACCCGGCACCGGACCTCGCGCGGCCTGTTCGACCGCAACAAGGCGCTGTGGGCGAGCTTCGTGCTGGAGACGCCGGCGGGCAAGATCTACATCGTCTGCGATTCCGGCTACGGCGACGGCATCCACTTCCGCCGGGTGCGCGACGCGCATGGGCCGCTGCGGCTCGCGATCCTGCCGATCGGCGCCTATGAGCCGCGCGGGTTCATGAAGGACCAGCACATGAATCCGGCGGACGCCATGAAGGCATTGGCCGATTGCGGCGCCGGGCAGGCGCTGGCGCATCACCACGCCACGTTCCAGCTCACCGACGAAGCGATGGACGCGCCGGCGAAAGAACTGGCGGTCGCACTGGGCGCGGCAGAAATTCCACGAGAGCGGTTCGTCGCGCTAAGACCGGGACAGATTTTTGAGATTTAGCTCCGTCATTGCGAGGAGCGAAGCGACGCGGCAATCCAGAAGGCCACAAGGAAGAGCTGGATTGCTTCGTCGCAAAGGCTCCTCGCAATGACAGCAACAGCTACTGCGCCGGCTTGATTTCCCAGGCCACGCTGACCGTGACCCGCAGCGTCTCCTCGCCCTGTGCGACGGGCGCGGAGGCGGCAACGCCGGCCATCTTGCGAAATGTCATCGGCGCCGGCGCGCCGCCGCCGTCTTCAGAAATGCTGACCGGCATCCCCAGCGAGACGCCTGCGGCTTTGGCATAGATCTCGGCCTTGCGCCGCGCATCGGCCACGGCTTCGAGGCGGGCCTCGTCGAGCAGCTTCGACGCCTTCTCGACCATGAAATTGATGCCGCCGATCTCGTTGGCGCCGGACGACACCAGCGTGTCGATGGTGGCCGCGACCTTGGTGACGTCGCGCAGCCGGATGGTGACGCGGTTGCTGGCGCGATAGCCGGAGATCACGTTCGGCCCGGGCTTGGTCTGCTGCGCATATTGCGGCTGCAGCGAAAGCCGCGCGGTCTGCACGTCCTTCTCGTCGAGCCCACCGGCCTTCAGCGCCAGCAGCACCTTGCCCATCGCGGCATTATTGGCCTCGGAGGCCTCGCGCGCGGTCTTTGCCTCGCTGCTGACGCCACCGTCGATCAGCGCCATATCCGGCGGCACCGACACGGTGCCCTCGCCGGAGACCGAGATCGTCGGTGGCGGCACGACCTGCGCCAGAGCCGGTGAACCGATGAGTGTGCCGGCGAGTGCGAAGAGAATGACAGGATGTTTCATTCCCGAACCCTCTGAACTGTCCAAGGCTTCTTTATGTCCGACGCAGCCGCGCCGTTACTTCAGCGGGACGTAGACATTGATGACCAGCCGGTCTTCGGCCGTCTTCAACGGATCGGTCATGTACTCCTCGATGAACGTGTCCTTGGCTTCCAGCTTCTTGTCGTCGAGGTGATTGGTGATCGCCTCGTAGGTGTTGTCCATGTTGTCGTAGGAGCCGCGGTGCACAAATTTCAACGCGCGGCCTTCCGGTGACTTGCTGACGCTCATCGCCTTCGGCAGGCCCTTGGGCTCCTGATCGACCGGGATCTCGGCGAGGAACGTGAAGCCGGTATCGTCGGTCGAGGTGTAGACGATCATCGGATTGCCGGAGGGTTTGATGCTTTGCTTGTCGAGCAGCGCCGTCATTTGCTTGAAGGCATCCATCAGGGTCTCGAACGCCGAATCCCAATTGGCCTTGCCGCTGAAGGCCAGCACCTGCTTCGGGGCCAGCGTGATTTCCTCGCCGAACGGATCGGCGGCCTGCACCGCCGGCGGCGGCGTGACAGGTGCCGGAGCGACCGGCGCCGGCGTTTCGACGACGACCGGCGGAGTGACCGGTGCGGCCGGCGTGGCGGCGGAAGGCGCCGGCGCGGCAGGGGGTGCCGGCGTGGCAGGGGGTGCCGGCGTGGCAGGGCTCGGCGTAGCCGGGGCGACGGGCGCCTGGGCCGGCGTCTGGGTGCTGGGAGTGGTCGCCGCCGGCGGGGTGGCGGGTGGCGCCTGGGCGACGGCTGCAAAGTTCAGCGACAGCGCGGCGGCCGGGATCAGCGCCACGGTGGCGAAGCGGAGCAGGGAACGGTTCATCGAAAACTCTCCATCGGCAACGGCACACACTTAAGTGGCACCGTGACATGCGCAATCGGCCATCATGGTAACACGCTGCCGCGCAATTCGTCCCCGCGCAAACCGCCGGCGCCGCACGAAAGTCGCACATGGAACGGCTGCACTGGCCAACGTCCGCCGACTTCGCCATATAGGCAAGGTAACATCGGGACCTGACATGAGCGCGCTGGCTAACCACAGCTTTGCCAAGATGAACGGTATCGGCAACGAGATCGTCGTCATCGACCTGCGCGACGGCGCCGCCGGCATCGCGCCGGACGACGCCCGCACGGTCGCAGCCATCGTGCCCTATGACCAGTTGATGGTGCTGCAGAGACCGGGCCTGGCCGGCACCGAGGCCTTCGTCCGGATCTACAACAATGACGGCTCGGAAGCGGGCGCCTGCGGCAATGGCATGCGCTGCGTGGCGCAGCGGGTGTTTGCCGGCAGCGGCAAGGATGCGCTGACCTTCGAGACCCGCGCCGGGCTGATCAATTGCTGGCCCGGCCCGTCGCCGGACACCTTCACCGTGGACATGGGCGCGCCGAAATTCGGCTGGCAGGATATCCCGCTGGCGGAGGAGTTTCGCGACACCCGCGGCATCGAGCTGCAGATCGGCCCGATCGACGCGCCGGTCTTGCACACGCCCTCGGTGGTCTCGATGGGCAATCCGCATGCAATCTTCTGGGTCGACGACATCGAGGCCTATGATCTCAGCCGCTTCGGGCCGCTGCTGGAGAACCACCCGATCTTCCCGGAGCGCGCCAACATCACGCTGGCCCATGTCGTGGACCGCGATCATATCGTTATGCGAACCTGGGAACGCGGCGTCGGCCTGACCCGCGCCTGCGGCTCCGCCGCCTGCGCCACCGCGGTCGCCGCCGCCCGCCTGCGCCGCACGGGCCGCCTCGTCCACATGACGCTGCCCGGCGGAAAGCTCACCATCGACTGGCGCGAACGCGACGACCATGTGCTGATGACCGGGCCTGCCGAGCTGGAATATGAGGGCCGGCTCGATCCGAAGCTGTTCGGAGCGGCGGTTTAAGCGCGCGAAAGGCCCTACCCGTTTGTGGCACGCTGCGGCTACCTCTCGCCCTTGTCGCAACTAAAGATAGTGATACCTTTCCCCCGGCTGCAGCCGCCATTGGGCCAGCGCAACGGGAGGACGAAGATGCCGCCGGAAATTACGGTCGATTTCATCAACCGAAGCACCGACACCGGAAATAGCCAGGTCGTGCTTTTTGAAACGGCGGAGGGGCCACCGCGGCACACGCTGCGTTTCCATAACCGGAGCGGCAGGACCCAGACCTTCGTATGTTTCCAGCCCACGGAGCACAATTCCGCGAACGGCTATCCCATCGCATGGTTCGCCATGCCCGTGGCCAGCGGCGTCCAGGTCAATTTCAGATGGCAGCCGACCTTCGACCTGGTCTGGATGGAGACTGGCAAACTTGCGCCGGGCATTCAGGCGATGGCGTCCCAGGTCATCCCGGCATCGCTCGGCAGCAGCAACATGGCCTATCTCAGCTATATCGACGAAGCCTTTGCCTTCCATAATCAGGGGCCGGGCGATCCGCCGGCCGACCTGATCATCCGCACCGACACCACCATCCCGCAAAACACCGTCAGCGTCGGGATCGGAATGGCGGGAGCACCGACCCAGGTTCTTCAGACGCAGGCCAATCTGAACACTGTCTTCACCGCCGTTCCGAACTACTGGGTGGCGATTGCAGATGTGGTGCAAGGCGAGGTGCTGGACGAATCGGAATTGGCCGCCAAGGCGCCGGTAGTGTTTCCGCCCAACGTCACGGCGATGACCGCGACCCTCGATGCGGATCAGAAGTTTGTCGTGCAGCAGGGACTTGTGGTCTGAACCTCCGGTCGCCGCGCCCGGGTCGCTTACTCCCCGTTCCAGCCACAGATCCGCAGCCGCGCGTGCAGATGCGGCGGCGCCGGGGCCACAACCCGGATCGGATCCTTGTTGCGCGAGATCGGGATCACGATCTCCCGGGCGTGCAGATGTAGCGTCGGCTCGCCGAAGCGCGGGCCGGAACCGTAGATATTGTCGCCGACGATCGGCCAGCCCGACGCCGAACTGTGCACCCGCAACTGGTGGGTCCGGCCGGTCACCGGTTCCAGCGCCATCCAGACCAGGCCCTCGCCCCGCCCCAACACCCGGAAATTGGTCACCGCCTTCAACCCCTCGGCGTCCGGCTTCATCCACCAGCCCCGCTCGGCATTCAGCCGGCCGAGCGGCATGTCGATGGTGCCCTCGTCCTCGGCCGGACCGCCCTCGACCACCGCCCAATAGGTCTTGGAAATCCGGCTGTGCTTGAACAAAAGGCCAAGCGAGGCCGTGGCCTTGCGATGGCGGCCCAGCACCAGGCAGCCGGACGTGTCGCGGTCGAGCCTGTGCGCCAGCACCGGGGCGCGCGGCAGGCCGTAGCGCAGGAATTCGAACGCGGTTTCCAGATTGGCGCCGCCCTTGGGGCCGCGGTGCACCGGCAGACCGGCCGGCTTGTCGATCACCAGCATCAAGCCGTCACGGTGCAGCACCCGGGACAGGATCTCGGCCTCGGTCAGTTCGACCGCATCGGTGCGCGGCAGCCGGGCTTCGGGCTCGATGTCGTCGTTGATATCGTCGTGGCTTTCGTTCATGGCGCGAAACGGCTAACACAGCCCCGACATGAACGACACTCCCGAAACGCCGAAACTGAGCTGGTGGCGGCGGCTCTCCAGCGGATTGAAACGTACCTCGAGCTCGCTGGGGACCGCGGTCGCCGACCTCGTCACCAAGCGCAAGCTCGACCGCGCCATGCTCGAGGACATCGAGGATGTGCTGCTGCGCGCCGATCTGGGCACCGAGGTTGCGGCGCGGATCGCCGCCGCGGTCGGCCATGGCCGCTACGACAAGGCGATCTCCGCCGACGACGTGAAGGCCGTGGTGGCCAGCGAAGTCGAGAAGGTGCTGTCCGCCGTCGCCAGGCCGCTGGTCATCGACGCCGCGCAAAAGCCCTTCGTAATCCTGGTGGTCGGCGTCAACGGGTCCGGTAAGACGACCACGATCGGCAAACTCACGCAGAAATTCAAATCCGAGGGCCGTAGCGTGATGCTCGCCGCCGGCGACACGTTTCGCGCCGCGGCCATCGAGCAGCTCAAGGTCTGGGGCGAGCGCAACAAGGTGCCGGTGATCGCGGGCGCCCAGGGCTCGGATTCGGCGAGTCTCGCCTTCACCGCCGTCACCGAAGCGCGCGCTGCCAAGACCGACGTGCTGCTGATCGACACCGCCGGCCGCTTGCAGAACAAGTCCGAGCTGATGATCGAGCTGGAAAAGGTCGTGCGCGTCATCAAGAAGGTCGATACCTCCGCGCCGCATGCGGTGCTGCTGGTGCTGGACGCCACGGTGGGACAAAACGCGCTGTCGCAGGTCGAGGTGTTTCATCGTATGGCTGGCGTCACGGGCCTCGTGATGACGAAGCTCGACGGCACCGCGCGCGGCGGCATCCTGGTCGCGCTGGCGGAGAAGTTCAAACTGCCGGTGCATTTCATCGGCGTCGGCGAGGGGATCGACGATCTCGCGCCGTTCACCGCACGGGATTTCGCGCAGGCGATTGCGGGAATCGACAATTGAATCGAGAGCTGAGATGACCGAGATCCTCGACAGGAAACAGCCACACCCGCTGTTCAAGTTCGCCACCGAACTCGGGCCGCTGCTGGTCTTCTTCGTCGCCAACGCCAAGGCCAATCTGTTCGTCGCCACCGGCGCCTTCATGGTGGCGGTGATCATCGCGATGGTGGCATCCTATGTGGTGACGAAGCACGTACCGATGATGGCGATCGTCACGGCCGTCGTGGTCATCGTGTTCGGCTCGCTGACGCTGTTGCTGCACGACGAGACCTTCATCAAGATGAAGCCGACCATCGTCTATGCGCTGTTCGCCGCGACCCTTGGCGGCGGGCTTTTGTTCGGCCGCTCTTTCATCGCCATCATGTTCGACCAGGTATTCAATTTGACGCCGCAGGGCTGGCGCGTGCTGACGTTGCGCTGGGCGCTGTGGTTTGCCGCGATGGCTGTTCTCAACGAGCTGATCTGGCGCACCCAGACCACCGAGTTCTGGGTCGCCTTCAAGGTGTTCGGCATGGTGCCGCTGACCATGATCTTTGCGCTGACTCAGATGCCGCTGGTCAAGCGCCACGCGCTGGCACCGGTGTCGCTGGAAAAAAGCGCTGCCGACGAAGGCGAAGTGACGAAGTAAAAACGCACCGGCGCGACTGCGCCGATGCGTCTGTCTTCATGCGATCAAGGGGTCGCTCAGCTCTTCTGCTTGGCGATCACCTTGTCCTTGATGCCTTCATAGGTCTTTTCCGGCACGATCTTCTTCTGCACCAGCTCGTCCTTGCCCTTGTAGGGACGGCCCTTCACGATCGCCGCGGAATAGGCCTTGCCGATGCCCGGCAGCGTTTCCAGCGACTCGATGCTGGCGGAGTTGAGATCGAGCAGTTCGGCCTTCGGCGCCGGCGCCATCTTGGATTCGGTGGCAGGTGCCATCTTGCCAGGCGCGGCGGGGGCCATCTTGGTGGCAGGCGCCGCGGGCTGCGCGGTCTGAGCCATCGAGGGCGAGGCGGCGAGCAGGCCAAGGGTGAGTGCAGCGGCGGTGAGTGAAGCAATCGAGAAATGACGCATCGAAATGTCCCTCCAAGGACGGTTTAAGTAACGATGCAAGCTAGCTGTCGATTCATGGCGGACGCAAGGCGCGAAAATGAACGGCAGCTAAAGGCGGAAGTTTATTTAGCTGTCATTCCGGGGCGCGAGCGACGCCAGTTGCGAGCGAACCTCAGCTACTCCAGTAGGAGTGGCGGGAAATCTCGAAATGTCCAGCGCAAAACACTTCGGGATTCCGGGTCTGCATCAGCCGGCTACGCCGTCTGCTGCATCCCGGAATGACAGTGTTGGATCGCTCGCCCTCGCCGGGCCGGGACGACGCCGGGTTTAACTTCCCTTGTTCAGCGCCTTCTCGATCTCGACCTTCAGCACGCTGTCGAAATTCGCCGCCGTCACGCCGCCGACCAGTCTGTAGCTGATGCGGCCGTCGCGGCCGACGACGAAGGTCTCGGGCACGCCGTAGACGCCCCAGTCGATCGAGGCGCGGCCGTTGCCGTCGACGCCGACGATGCCGAACGGGTTACCGTAGCGGCCGAGGAAGCGGCGCGCATTGTCGGCGCCGTCCTTGTAGTTGATGCCGACGATCTGGAGGCGCTTGTCCTGCGCCAGCGTCATGAATAGCGGCGCCTCGTCGTGGCACGGCACGCACCACGACGCCCAGACGTTGACGACGCTGACGCGGCCCATGAACAGCGCGGGATCGAGCCCCGGCACCGGCGCGCCATTCGCCGTCAGGCCTTCGAGCGCCGGCAGCGCGGTGGCCGGCGCCGGGCGGCCGATCAGCGCGGAGGGCAGCCTGGCGGGATCGCCGGCGCCGAGCTTGAACCAGAACAGAGCGGCGACCACGGCAAAGCCGAGCAGCGGCAGCGCCATCAGCAGCGGGCGGCGTTTGGGGGCTGCGGTGTCGCTCATGATACGTCCGTGGCGCTGCGGCCGGAGCGGCGGCTGACGCCGGAGGCCTCGAGCTGATGCAGCCTGGCCTTGACGCGGCGATGGTCGATCGCGATCCAGACGATCAGGATCGCAATCACGGCCGCAACCAGCGCGTAGGACGTCACGATGAAGCTGGCATAGGGACCGAGGCTCATCATGGCAGCGCCGGTCGCTGGCTGGCCTGCAGCATCTGCAGCGAGCGCACGCGGCGGCGCAGGATCTCGTTACGCATCGCGGCCAGATGCAGCGTCAGGAACAGCAGCGAGAACGCCACCCCCATCACCAGCAGCGGATAGAGAAACGACTTGTCGAGCGACGAGCCCCCCATCTTCAGCACCGAGGCCGGCTGGTGCAGCGTATTCCACCAGTCGACCGAGAATTTGATGATCGGGATGTTGATGGCGCCGACCAGCGTCAGCACGGCTGCGGCGCGCGCCGCGCGCGACGGATCCTCTACCGCGCGCCACAGCGCGATCAGGCCGAGATACATCAGGAACAGGATCAGCATCGAGGTCAGCCGCGCGTCCCATTCCCAATAGGTGCCCCACATCGGCCGGCCCCATAGCGAGCCGGTAACCAAGGCCAGAAAGGTGAAGGCGGCGCCGATCGGGGCTGCGGCCTTGGCGGCGACGTCGGCCAGCGGATGCCGCCACACCAGCGTGCCCAGCGACGCCACGCTCATCGCGCCCCAGACGAACATCGCCAGCCAGGCGTTGGGGACGTGGACGAACATGATCTTGACGGTGGCGCCCTGCTGATAATCGTCCGGCACCATCGCCGACTGGTACAGGCCGATCGCCAGCAGCAGCGCGGTCAGTCCCGCCAGCCACGGCAGCACGCGCGTGGTCAGCGACAGGAACCGGGTAGGATTGGCGAGTTCACTTAAGCTCATGGCACTTCCAATAATCGCCGCGGCGGCTGCAGGCAATGCGACTGGCATAGCATCGTGCGGCCATGCGGAGAGTTGATCGGGCGCAACACCGGTCAATCCAGTCCGTGGCGCAGGCTGGCGGCGGCGGCGAACGGGCCGATCACCAGGCTCGCCAGCGACAGCGCGCACAGGATCGAGAACGGCGTGCCGAACGACAATTGTCCGGCGTCGATGGCGGCATTCGCCGCGGCGACGCCGAAAATCAGCACCGGGATCGACAGCGGCAGCACCAGAACGGCGAGCAGCAGTCCGCCGCGCTGCAGCGAAACCGCGAGTGCTGCGCCGATCATGCCGGTGAAGGTCAGCGCCGGGGTGCCGGCCAGCAGCGTCAACGCCACGGCCAGCGTGGCAGTGCCGTCGAGATTGAGCAGCAGGCCGAGCACCGGGGTGGCGACGATCAGCGGCAGGCCGGCGGCGATCCAGTGCGCGAAGGCCTTGGCGGCGCAGGTCAATTCCAGCGGCGTCCGGCTCATCAGGATGAGGTCGAGCGAGCCGTCGTCCTGGTCGGCCATGAACAGCCGGTCGAGCGTCAGGAGGCTGGCCAGCAGCGCGCCGATCCACAGGATCGCCGGCCCCAGCCGCGCCAGCAGCGCGAGATCCGGGCCGAGCGCGAACGGCATCAGCACGACCACGGTGAGGAAGAACAGCACCCCGATCAAAGCGCCCCCGCCGACCCGCATGGCAATGCGGATGTCGCGGCGAATCAGCGCGCCGAGGGCGGTCATGAGGGGCGCCCCCTTCTTCCTTCTCCCCTTGTGGGAGAAGGTGGCGCGGCCGCAGGCCGCGTCGGATGAGGGGTAGCTAGGCGACGTCGGTTGCGGCACCCCTCACCCGTCTCGAACATGCTCCGCATGTTCGATCCACCCTCTCCCACAAGGGGAGAGGGAAGGAAGAAGGCCGGTCGAGTTGCCAACATTCGCCCCCTCACGACGCTCCCCCGATGCGCAATTCCCGCGCGTCGATCCCGAGCGGCGCGTGGGTCGCAGCTATAATCATGCCGCCGCGGCCGAGATGCGCGGTCATCAGGCCGGCAAACACCCGCTGGCTGGCCAGGTCCAGCGCTGAGGTCGGCTCGTCGAGCAGCCAGATCGGGCGGTGCACGGCGAGAAGCCGCGCGATCGACAGCCGGCGGCGCTGGCCGGCGGAGAGAAAGCCTGCCGGCAGCGCGGCGGCGTGGCTCAACCCCACCGCGGCAATGGCTTCGGCGGGATCGCCCGGCGTACCACCAAAGAACTCCGCCCAGAAAATGAGATTTTCCGTCACCGTCAGCGCCGGCTTCATGGCGTCGCGGTGGCCGAGATAATGCGCCTGCTCGGGCAGGGTCAGCTCGGCATCGCCGCCGGTGAGCGCGACCGTACCGCCCTCCATCGCCAGGAGGCCGGCGATCAGCCGCAGCAGCGACGTTTTGCCCGCCCCGTTGGGGCCGACCACGGCCAGCGCCTCGCCGCCCTCGGCGTCGAAATCGAGCCCGGCGAACACCTCGCGGCCGCCCCGCACACATCGCAAACCGCGTCCCGAGAGCCGCATCCTTGTCCTTTCACGGCCCTCTGCTAGGTGAAGGGCGCGTTGCCACGTTGCCTGATACCGCATTGCTGCGAAACGATTGTCGGTGTGGCGGCGCCTCTAGAAAGATTCTATAAGCCGGAACTTGATGCAGCACACAATCGAGACCCGCAAGCCACTCAGGCTGCCCTGCTGCGGTGTATTGATACCTTTTACCGGGTATCCTGTAACGAAGAATTGGGACCGCTCCATATGACCTCGCTCGACAGCTTCAAATGCCAGACGACCCTCAAGGTCGGCGACAAGACCTATGTCTATTACAGCCTGCCTCTGGCCGAAAAGAACGGCCTGGCCGGCATTTCGAAGCTGCCCTATTCGATGAAGGTTCTGCTGGAGAACCTGCTGCGCTTCGAGGACAACCGCACCGTCAAGAAGGCCGACATCGAAGCCGTCGCGGAATGGCTGAAGACCCGCAAGCTCGAGCACGAGGTCTCGTTCCGCCCGGCACGCGTGCTGATGCAGGATTTCACGGGGGTCCCCGCCGTGGTCGATCTCGCCGCGATGCGCAACGCGATGCAGGCGCTCGGCGGCGACGCCGAGAAGATCAACCCGCTGGTCCCGGTAGATCTGGTCATCGACCACAGCGTGATCGTGAATTTCTTCGGCAACAACGAAGCCTTCGGCAAGAACGTCGCCGAGGAATACAAGCAGAACCAGGAGCGCTACGAGTTCCTGAAATGGGGCCAGAAGGCATTTTCGAACTTCTCGGTCGTCCCCCCCGGCACCGGCATCTGCCACCAGGTCAATCTCGAATACCTCGCCCAGACGGTCTGGACCCGCGTCCAGGAAATGACCGTCGACGGCAAGCCCGGCTCCTATGAAGTCGCCTACCCCGACACGCTGGTCGGCACCGATTCGCACACCACCATGGTCAACGGCCTCGCCGTGCTCGGCTGGGGCGTCGGCGGCATCGAGGCGGAAGCCGCGATGCTCGGCCAGCCGCAGTCGATGCTGCTGCCGGAAGTGATCGGCTTCAAGCTCGATGGCGCGCTGAACGAAGGCGTCACCGCCACCGACCTCGTGCTCACCGTCACCCAGATGCTGCGCAAGCAGGGCGTGGTCGGCAAGTTCGTCGAATTCTACGGCCCCGGCCTCGATGTCATGTCGGTCGCCGACAAGGCCACGATCGGCAACATGGCACCGGAATACGGCGCCACCTGCGGCTTCTTCCCGGTCGATGCCTCGACCCTGGAATACCTCACCACCTCCGGCCGCAAGCCCGAGCGCGTGGCCCTCGTCGAGGCCTATGCCAAGGCGCAGGGCCTGTACCGCACCGCCGGTTCGGAAGATCCGGTGTTCACCGCGACCCTGTCGCTCAACCTCGGCGACGTCGTCCCCTCGATGGCCGGCCCGAAGCGTCCCGAAGGCCGCGTCGCGCTGCCCGCCATTGCGGAGGGTTTTGAGGCCGCGATGACGGCCGAATACAAGAAGGCCACCGACCACGGTATGCGTTTCAAGGTCGACGGCCGCGATTTCGACCTCGGCCATGGCGACGTGGCGATCGCCGCGATCACCTCCTGCACGAACACCTCGAACCCCTCGGTGCTGATCGGCGCCGGCCTGCTGGCCCGCAACGCGGTCGCCAAGGGCCTGACCTCGAAGCCGTGGGTGAAGACCTCGCTGGCGCCGGGCTCTCAGGTCGTCGGCGAATATCTCGCCAATTCCGGCCTGCAGAAGGACCTCGACAAGATCGGCTTCAACCTGATCGGTTTCGGCTGCACCACCTGCATCGGCAATTCCGGCCCGCTGCCGGAGGAGATCTCGAAGTCGATCAACGACAACGGCATCATCGCCGCCGCCGTGCTGTCGGGTAACCGCAACTTCGAAGGCCGCGTCTCGCCGGACGTGCAGGCGAACTATCTGGCCTCGCCACCGCTGGTGGTCGCCTATGCGCTGGCCGGCTCCGTGACCAAGAACCTGGCAGTCGAGCCGATCGGCGAAGGCACCGACGGCCCGGTCTATCTCAAGGACATCTGGCCGACGACGCAGGAGATCAACTCCTACATGAAGGAATTCGTCACCGCGGAGATCTTCAAGAAGAAGTACGCCGACGTGTTCAAGGGCGACGTCAACTGGCAGGGCATCGAGACCGTCGAGAGCGAGACCTATGCCTGGAACATGGCATCGACCTACGTGCAGAACCCGCCCTACTTCGAAGGCATGAAGATCGAGCCGGAGCCGATCGTCGACGTCGTCGATGCACGGATCCTCGCGATGTTCGGCGACAAGATCACCACCGACCACATCTCGCCGGCCGGCGCGATCAAGCTGACCTCGCCCGCCGGCAAGTACCTGTCGGAGCATCAGGTGCGCCCGGCCGACTTCAACCAGTACGGCACGCGGCGCGGCAATCACCAGGTCATGATGCGCGGCACCTTCGCCAATATCCGCATCAAGAACTTCATGCTGCAGGGCGCTGACGGCAACGTGCCGGAAGGCGGCATGACCAAGCACTGGCCGGACGGCGAGCAGATGCCGATCTACGATGCCGCCATGAAGTATCAGGCCGAGAAGGTGCCATTGGTGGTGTTCGCCGGTGCCGAATACGGCAATGGCTCGTCGCGCGACTGGGCGGCCAAGGGCACCCGCCTGCTCGGCGTCCGCGCCGTGATCACCGAGAGCTTCGAGCGCATCCATCGTTCCAACCTCGTCGGCATGGGCATCCTGCCGCTGACCTTCGAGACCGGCACGACCTGGAAGTCGCTCGGCCTCAAGGGCGACGAGACGGTGTCGATCCGCGGGCTTCAGGGAGATTTGAAGCCGCGCCAGAAGCTGATCGCCGAAATCACGTCGGCGGACGGCACCAAGCGGGAAGTTTCGCTGCTGTGCCGCATCGATACGCTCGACGAGCTCGAATATTATCGCAATGGCGGCATCCTGCAGTACGTGCTGCGGCAGCTCGTCGCCTGAGGCGTTTGATCTGGATCATGCGACGTCGCGCCTCACTGCGAAGTGAGTGGTGAGTGAACGGAAGGCGGCCTATCACAAGGCCGCCTTCCGGCGTTTAGGGCATCTGTACAAGTGGCACTTCCGTATCGAGACACCGTCTGTTACGTGTCGCTATTAAAGCGTGGCAAACCAATGAAAACCTCTCATGGCATTACCCGATGGACGGGCGCAGCCAGCGTCTGCCTCGCTTTTGCTATGAGCGGTGTCGCACACAGCCAGCCCATTGCTGTCGTCGAACTGTTCACCTCGCAGGGCTGTTCGTCGTGCCCGCCAGCCGACAAGATCATCGGCGATCTCGCCCGCGATAGCCGCGTGATCGCGCTCAGCATGCCGATCGACTACTGGGACTATCTCGGCTGGAAGGACACGCTGGCAGATTCCCGCTTCAGCGCGCGGCAGAAATCCTACTCGAACATGCGCGGCGACCGCGACGTCTATACGCCGCAGGTCATCGTCAACGGCACACGGCAGGTGATCGGCAGCGACCGCGGCAAGATCGACATGGCCATCGACGAGACGCGCAAGGGCGCGGTGATGTCGGTGCCGGTGTCGCTGACGGTCTCGGGCAAGCAGGTCAACGTGGCCGTCTCCGCCTCCGAGAAGAGCCCTCACGCCGCGCGTGGCGAGGTCTGGATCTGTTCGGTATCGAAAGCGGTGCCGATCGCCATCGGCCGCGGCGAAAATCGCGGCCAGGCGCTGACCTACTACAATGTGGTGCGTAACTGGCTGAAGGTCGGTGACTGGACCGGAACGGCGGCGACCTGGACCGTGCCGCTGGAGAACATCAGCCGCGACGGCGTCGATGCCGCGGTGGTCTATCTCCAGGACGGCACGCGCGACCATCCCGGCGCCATGCTCGGGGCAACGATGACGTCGCTGCCGTAGCAGCTTGTCGTTCCGGGATGCGGCAGACGACCAAGCCGTCTGACGGAGACCTCAGCCTCTCCAATTGGAGTGGCGGGGAACCTCGATGCGTTCACCCACTTTCCGGGATCGAGCTGTCGATCGAAAACTCGGGGTTCCGGGTTCGCTCGCGCTGGCGCGCTCTCGCCCCGGAATGACAGACACTACTATCCCAAAAGAAAAGGGCCAACTTGCGTTGGCCCAGTGGGATAACCCTGCGCAGGCCCGATCCTTACAACCCCGGGGGGCTGGGGGCTGAGGAATCCAGGATCGAAAGAACCGGGCCCGACGCAGTATCTGTTTTTCGCAACCCGAAAAGGCTGCGGCTGGGCGGAAATCTGGCGGCAATAAGATTTGCCTAACGATCCCGTGACAGCAGGTTTCCACCGGTCAGTCATGCAACGCATCGCGCCCCTTGCAGCCTGCGCCCGACGGGGCGATCATGTGGAATATGTGACAGGAGGCGCTGCATGAGTTCGATCCCAGGGGATAGCGATCCCGGCGAGAACCGCGGGGCGGAGCGCAGTGCGACCGTCTCCGCCGTCACCTTCAACCGCATCGAACTGAACCGAATCCTGAATCTGTATGGCCGCATGGTCGCCAACGGCGAATGGCGCGACTATGCGATCGA
The DNA here is from genome assembly GCF_007018645.1 of Tardiphaga sp. vice154. Lineage (NCBI taxonomy): Bacteria > Pseudomonadati > Pseudomonadota > Alphaproteobacteria > Hyphomicrobiales > Nitrobacteraceae > Tardiphaga > Tardiphaga sp. vice154. The sequence goes on along the minus strand of NZ_CP041399.1, from coordinate 433,619 downwards.
CTTCTTGAAGGACCGCGCGGTGTTCTCGGTATTCCGCCGCGCCTCCGAAGTGCCTATCTACCGGATCGAGAAAGACCCTCGGCTGGCGCGGAAGCAGGGCATCTACAGTGTGATCTCCGCCAGCGGCCAGATTTTGCGTCGCGGCCATGAGCTTGACCGCGTGCTGCTGGTGATCGACCGCAAGCTGGCGGTGGTCTAGCCGCCGGCAGCCGGATCGGCTGTCGGCAACGTTCGGCCGCCACCGCCGATCGCGCGCTGCATCATCACGACGTCGAGCCAACGACCGAATTTGTAACCGACATCGGGATGCAATCCGATCATCTGGAAACCGGTTTTGGTATGGACGCCGATCGAGCCCGCGTTCGCGGAATCGCCGATCACGGCGATGATCTGCCGGAAACCCAGTCTCTCGCAATCCTCGATAAGCCGCTGCAGCAGTTCCGTGCCGACGCCGCGGCGGTGACTGTCCGGCGCGAGATAAATCGCATTCTCCACGGTGAAGCGATAGGCCGGGCGGGTCCGATAAAGTGACGCATAGGAATAGCCGACCACCCGGCCCCCCAGCAGCGCCACGAGATAGGGAAAGCCGGCGGAAGTGATCTCGTTGAAGCGGCGCGTCATCTCGGCTGCGTCCGGCGGGTCCAGCTCGAAGGTCGCGGTGCCGTGCAGCACGGCTTCGCGGTAGATCGCGGTGATGGCGGGCAGGTCGGCCGATGTGGCGGGGCGGATTTGGGGTTCTGACATACCGCCGAAGGTAGAATCTTTTTACGCGAAGGCAAATCGCGGATTTACGCGAACGCTCTTCGTCCCTCTCCCCCGCGCGAAGCTTCGCTTCGCTAGGTGGGAGAGGGTGGATCGAACCGCGAAGCGGTTCGAGACGGGTGAGGGGTAGCCTCAAACGCCGTTGCCCAGAGCCCCCTCATCCGACGCCGACTTCGTCGGCGCCACCTTCTCCCACAAGGGGAGAAGGAAGGAAAAAAGCAAAGAAAAAGCCCCGGCTTTCGGCCGGGGCTTCGATCTCTTGGAGCAACCGGTAGGTTACTCTTTCTGTCCGAGCAGCTGCAGCAGCAGCGTGAACAGGTTGATGAAGTTCAGGTACAGCGACAGCGCACCGGTGATCGCCGCACGTTCGGCGACGTCGCCACCCTGCGAGGCGTAGCCGTAGATGTAGTCGTTCTTCAGGCGCTGGGTATCGTAGGCGGTGAGGCCCGCGAAGATCAGCACGCCGACCACCGAGACGATGAACTGCAGCATCGAGGAGGCCACGAACATGTTGACCACGCTCGCGATGATGATGCCGAACAGGCCCATGATCAGGAACGAACCCATGCCCGTCATGTCACGCTTGGTGGTGTAGCCGTACAGGCTCAGCGCACCGAACGAGGCGGCGGTGATGAAGAACACCCGGGTGATCGAGGTGTGCGTGTACACCAGGAAGATCGACGACAGCGAGATGCCCATCAGGGCCGCGAAAGCCCAGAACATCAACTGCGCTGTCGCCGGCTTTAGCCGGTTGATGCCGAACGAGATGGCGAACACCATCGCGAGCGGCGCCAGGATGAAAACCCACTTCAGGGGGCTGACGAACATCGTGTAGCCGAAAGGCGTCAGGAACGAGTTGCCGATCTTGGCCGCGGCACCCGACGGGTCGGTGGTCACGGCTGCCATGTACACGCCGAGCGCGGCCAGACCGGTGATGGCCAGGCCGATCGACATGTAATTGTAGATGCGCAGCATGTAGGAGCGCAGGCCGGCATCGACCGCAGCGGTGTCACGCGCAGCGGCCTGGCCGAAAGGAGAAGCATAGTTTCGGTCGAAGTCCGACATGGTCGAAGTCCTGTGTTGTCCGACTGGCCGCAAAGGGTTTGCGCCGTCGGTGCGAATTTATCCCAGATCCGGTGCCCTGAGCCATTAAATCGATGTCACGATCAATGGCTGTTGCGCCGGTCGTCTGACCCAGAGGGTATTTGGTAAACTAACACATTCCGTGCAAGCTTCCATGCGTGGCGGAATGTCGCCCCACCCCTGCATGTCCGTGCGCTTTGGTAAATCTCGCGCAACTGCTTTTGCCGGGATTTCCGGATCTGGCGCTATTCGTGCCAAATCGGGTCACAAATTGCGCAATACGGTCGCCGGCTTCTGATTCAGTGCGACAAGGGTACCTGCCAGGCCCAGCCCCACTGTGACAATTAGCGCGGCCAGCACGACGCCCAGCGCGCTGACGGCCTGCCATTCGAAGCCCAGCGTCATCAGTCTTGTGACGATCAGCCAGGCCGCGACCGATCCGGCGAGCACGCCGAACACGGCGGTGGCCAGGCCGATCATCAGATATTCCAGCGCATAGGCGCCAAGCAGCCGGGCGCGGGTGGCGCCCAGCGTCTTGAGAATCACGGCGTCATAGACGCGGTGGCGATGCCCGGCGGCGAGCGCCCCGCCCAGCACCAGAATGGCGGACAGCAGCGTGACCGCGCTGGCGCCGCGAATCGCCAGAACGAGGTTGGTAACGACGCCGCCGATGGTATCGAGCGCCTCGCGAACGCGGACGCTGGTGACCATTGGAAACGCGTCCGCCACCGCCTTGACCAGCGGGGCATCCTGGGTCGGATCTGGATGTGCCTCGGTCAGGGTGGCGATATGGGTGTGCGGCGCGCCGCGGAAGGTGTTGGGCGAGAACACCAGCACGAAATTGATGCCCAGGCTCTGCCAGTCCACCGTCCGCATATTGGCGATCTTGGCCGAGATGTCGCGGCCGAGCACGTTGACGACGACGACGTCGCCGATCTTCAGCCCGAGCCCGTCGGCGAGCTTCTTCTCGAACGAGACTAAAGGCGGGCCGGCATAATCCGGCGCCCACCAGTCGCCTTCGACCAGCTTGGAGCCCTTCGGCACCTCGTTGGTGTAGCTGAGGCCGCGGTCACTCTGCAGCACCCATTCGGCATCAGACGACGGTTTCAGGTCCTCGGCCTTGACGCCGCGCGCCGAAACGATCCGGCCGCGCAGCATCGGCACGTCCTCGACGGTCGATTGCGGCGCCTTTTCCTTCAGGAACGCGCCGAAGCGGTCGGCCTCGGTGGAGGGGATGTCGATGAAGTAGAACGACGGCGCCTTCTCAGGCAACGCGGCCATGAACTGGCGGCGCAGATTACCGTCGATCTGGGTGATGGTCACCAGCACGGTAAGGCCGAGCCCGAGCGACATCACCACCGACGGTGTCAGCGCCCCCGGCCGGTAGACGTTAGCGAGCGCCAGCCGCAGCATGGTGGCCGTCGGCCGCGGTAGGCGCCGAGCGAACGCCATCATCACCGAGGCAATGCCGCGCAGCAGCGCGAAGATCACCATCGACGACACCACGAACACCGCCGCGACGCGCTTGTCGTAGGCCAGGCCGATCACCACCGCTACCAGCAGCACGATTACCAGGCCCATCCAGAGGAGATAGATCCGCTTGGGACGGTGGACTTCGCCGGACACCTCGTCGCGAAACAGGGCCGCGACCGGCACGTCATGGACCCGCGCCAGCGGCCACAGCCCGAACGCCAGCGCCGTCAGCAGGCCGTAGACCAGCGACAGCGCCAGTTCGCCGGGATGCAGCGACGCCACGATCGGCAGCGGCAGCAATTTGCCGAACAGGCCGACGATCGCAAACGGCAGGCCGGCGCCGAGCAGCAGCCCGATCAGCGAGCCGATCGCAGCCAGCACCAGCACCTGGGTGAGATAGATCGCGAACACGTCGCGGCCGGTGGCGCCGAGCGCCTTCAGCGCGGCGATGACGTCGCGGCGGCGATCGATATGGCTCTTCACCGCGTTGGCGACGCCGACGCCGCCGACCAGCAGCGAGGCAAGGCCGACCAGAGTCAGGAACTGGGTGAAGCGGGTGATGGTGCGCTCGAGCTGCGGCGACGCATTATCGCGGGTACGGATTTCCCAGCCGGCCTGCGGCAGGGCCTTGCGCGATGCATCGGCGAGCGCGCCGGCGGCACGGTCATCGGCCGCGCCATCCGGCAATCGCACGCGATAGATCCAGCGCACCAGGCTGCCCGGCTGCAGCAATTGCGTCGCCCGCAGCGCGTCCTCACTGGCGAGAAAACGCGGCGCGAAGCCGACGGCGCCGGACAGCTTGTCCGGCTCGGACGAGATCACGCTGCGGATCTGGAAGGTTGCTGAGCCCACCGTGACGTGGTCGCCGAGCTTGAGGTCGAGCCGCGCCATCAGCGTCGTATCGGTCGCCGCGCCAAAGACACCGTCGCGTTCAGCGACGAGATCGCGCACCGCCATGTCCGGCGCCATCGTGACCTGGCCCAGCATCGGATAGGAATCGTCGATGGCCTTGATCTCGACCAGCGCCAGATTTCCGTCCGCAGCCTTGGCCATGCCGCGCAGCGACGCCGCCACGGACACCTGGCCGCGCGAGCGCAGGAAGGCGAGTTCGTCGGGGCTGGCCTCGCGCTGCATCAGCGAGAACGCCGCGTCGCCGCCGAGCAGCGTGCGGCCCTCGCGCGCCAGGCCTTCGCTCAGCGACGCCGCCACCGAGCCGACGCCGGCGATCGCCATCACGCCGAGCGCGATGCAGGCAATAAATACGTAGAAGCCGCGCAAGCCGCTGCGCATCTCGCGCAAGGCGTAACGCAGCGCCAGCGACGGGCCGCGGCTGGCCGGGATGGTGTCAGAAATTGTCGTCATCAGGCAGTTTCGATGCGGCCGGAGCGCAGCCGCACCACGCGGTCGCATTTATGCGCCAGCGCGGTATCATGCGTGACCAGCACCAGCGTCATGCCGCGGCTGGCGTGCTGCGCGAACAGAAGATCGACAATCTGGCTGCCGGTGGTCTCGTCGAGATTGCCGGTCGGCTCGTCGGCGACCAGGATCGCCGGATCCGGCGCCAGCGCGCGCGCCAAAGCGACGCGCTGCTGCTCGCCGCCGGACAATTGCGTGGGGTAGTGATGCAGCCGGTGGCCGAGCCCGACGGCTTCCAGTTCCTGCGTCGCCCGCGCCATGGCGTCCGTGCGGCCGGCCAGTTCGAGCGGCACCGCGACGTTCTCCAGCGCGGTCATGGTCGGGATCAGATGAAAGCTCTGGAACACGATGCCGACATGCCGACCACGAAACCGTGCGAGACCGTCCTCGTCCAGTGCATTGAAAGAGGTGCCGTTGACCACCACCTCTCCGCTATCAGGACGTTCCAGCCCCGCCATCACCATCAGCAGCGTCGATTTGCCGGAACCCGACGGGCCGATCAGCCCGATGGCTTCGCCGGATCCGACGCGCAGGCTGATATCCCGCAGGATATGCACGCGTGCGGCGCCGGTGCCGAGCGACAGGTTGACGTTCGAAATGGCAATGGTGTCCGGGCTCAGCCCGGCCGATGATGAGGTCTCGATGAAAGTATCCATGCAGGCTTCATATGGCACTTGGCGACGAAGGGTCGAGGGGCTGTCGTGCACATTTGCGTGGCTGATCGCCGCCGGGCTGGTCCTGTCGGCCCCGATCGCGCCCGCCGCGGCACAGGATGCCGCAGCCAAACCGGTCAGGCTGGTGGTGCTGGGCGACTCGCTGAGCGCGGGCTACGGACTGCCGGCCAATGCGGCGTTTCCGGTCCGGCTGCAGGCCGCACTCAAGGACAAGGGCACCGCGGTCGAGGTCATCAATGCCGGGGTGTCCGGCGATACCACCTCGAGTGGGCTCGGCCGGCTCGACTGGTCGGTTCCGGACGGCACAAAGGGGGTGATCCTGGAGCTCGGCGCCAACGACGCGCTGCGCGGCATCGACCCGAAAGTGCCGCGCGAGGCGTTGAGCGAGATCATCCGGCGGCTGCAGGCGCGCAAGATCGCGGTGCTGCTGGCCGGCATGGTCGCACCGCCGAATTACGGCGCCGACTATGCGCAGAAGTTCAATTCGATCTATCCGGATCTGGCGAAGCAGTTCGGCGTGCCGCTGTATCCGTTCTTCCTCGAAGGCGTCGCCGGCAATACGAAGCTGGCGCTGCCCGACGGCATGCACCCGACCACCGAAGGCATCGACATCGTGGTGAAGAACATCCTGCCCAGCGTCGAGGCATTCATCGGTTCGATCCCTAAGCAACCCGGTTGAAATTGCGGCGCCGGCAACCTTAACATGAAGTTTTCCCGGAGCATTTTCCCGTTCCGGGCGTCGAATGCTTCGCGCTGTCACTGAACTACGCTAGAAATTTATATCGGTGATTCGTCACCGGCCCTGTTGTCAGGACATGATCTTCGCCGAGCAGCGCACGCGCTGTTCGGCGAAGATCGGGTCCTTGCAGTGAGGAGCTTTCAATGCCGCGTTTGTTCACCGGACTGGAAATACCGGCCGAGATTGGCCAGACCCTTTCCCACTTGCGTGGGGGCCTCCCCGGCGCCCGCTGGGTCGATCCCGAAAACTATCACGTCACCCTTCGCTTCATCGGCGACATCGACGGCGTCTCCGCCAACGAGATCGCGTCCTTGCTGGACCGCGTCAACCGCAAGCCGTTCGAGGTGGCGCTGCAGGGGCTGTCGAGCTTCGGCGGCAAGAAGCCGCGCGCCGTCGTCGCCCAGGTGGTGCCGAGCCGGCCGCTGATCGAGTTGCAGGCCGAGCTGGAGCGCCTGGTGCGCCGTGTCGGGCTCGATCCGGAGGGGCGCAAATTTATCCCGCATGTGACGCTGGCCTGGCTGCGCGACGCCTCCAACCAGGACGTCGCCGACTATCTGTCGATGCGCGGCTATTTCCCGACCAAGACCTTCAAGGCGCAACGCTTCGTGCTGTATTCCTCGCGCGCCTCGACCGGCGGCGGGCCCTATGTGGTCGAGGATGCCTATGCGCTGAGCGCGTAGCGCTCTTCCTTTCCCTCTCCCCCAGCGCCGCGGGAGAGGGTGCCTGATCGCAGCGAAGGCAGGAGAGGAAAAGAAGGCGCATATCGGCCCTCCCGATTTCGCACCTTGCATTTTGCGCCCGCGTGGGGCCGTTAGACGCCATGTCATCTGCCCCGCCCCTGTCTTTTCGCCAGCAATACCAATCCCTCGTCGCTTCCGGCACGATCGAAGCCGATCCGGCCCAGGCGCGCGCCGTGGAGGCGATCGCGCAACTCGACGCCGTGCTGTCGGCCTACCGGCCGCCGCGCAAGCAGGGCTTCCTCAGCCGGCTGTTCGCCGACAAGAAGAACGGTGCCCCGCCGCGCGGGCTCTACGTGTTCGGCGAGGTCGGCCGCGGCAAGACCATGCTGATGGACCTGTTCTTCGACGCCAGCCCGGTCGAGCACAAAAAGCGCTGGCATTTCCATGAATTCATGGCCGAGGTGCATGAGCGCATCTACGGCTTCCGCCAGCAGGTCGCGAAGGGCGAACTGCCCGATGGCGACGTCATCGCGCTGACCGCCAACTCGATCTTCGAGGAAGCCTGGCTTTTGTGCTTCGACGAATTCCACGTCACCGACATCGCGGATGCGATGATCCTCGGCCGGCTGTTCTCGCGGCTGTTCGAACAGGGCACCGTGGTGTTCGCGACCTCCAATGTCGAGCCGGTCAATCTCTACAAGGGCGGGCTGAACCGCGCGCTGTTCCTGCCCTTCATCAAGCAGATCGAGCACCACATGGCGGTGATGCGGCTGGATTCGCGCACCGACTTCCGGCTGGAAAAGCTGGCCGGGCTGAAGACCTGGCTGGTGCCGGCCGACCAGGCGGCCGAGCGCGCGCTTGATGCGGCTTTTACAAAGATTGCCGGCGGCGCGGGCCGACCGCGCGACATTTCGATCAAGGGCCGCACGCTGCACATCCCCTGCGAGGCGCATGGCGTCGCGCGGTTTTCCTTCGCGGATCTCTGCGAGAAGCCGCTCGGCGCCTCCGACTATCTGCGGCTGGCGCATGATTATCACACGCTGGTCATCGACCGGATTCCGATGATGGATTATGGCGACCGCAACGCCGCCAAGCGCTTCATCGCGCTGATCGATACTTTGTACGACAACGCGGTGAAGCTGATGGCCTCGGCCGCCGGCGAGCCGCACGCGCTGTACAAGGCCAGCGAAGGTTTCGAGGCGATGGAGTTTGACCGGACCGCTTCGCGATTGTTCGAGATGGGCTCGGAAACCTATCTGGCGCTGCCCCATGGCCGCAGCGACTCGACCGCCGGCGGGGCATCGACCGGGCTGGTGGAGACGTAACGCTCCGGCATCTCCCTGTCGTCCCCGCGAACGCGGGAACGACAGCCGTAAACGCCGGTGCGGCCGCCCGCGCCCCGGAATGACAGGGGGGGGCGCAATCCAATTTTGCAATGCAGCCCGTCGCCCGACATTTGCTCCCGCCGCGACTTGAACGGTTTCGGCGAAAGGGATAACCAGCCACTCGGCAAGTCCTGCTCCCACCTTCACTCCTTCGGCTTCAAAGGATCAACTCCCATGGCGCGTAACAAGATCGCACTGATTGGCTCCGGTCAGATCGGCGGAACGCTGGCTCACCTGATCGGCCTGAAAGAACTCGGCGACGTGGTGATGTTCGACATCGCCGAAGGCGTGCCGCAGGGCAAATCGCTCGATCTCGCGCAGTCCTCCCCGGTCGACGGCTTCGACGCCAAGATGACCGGCGCCAATTCCTACGAGGCCATCGAAGGCGCCAATGTCGTCATCGTCACCGCCGGCGTGCCGCGCAAGCCCGGCATGAGCCGCGACGACCTGCTGTCGATCAACCTCAAGGTGATGGAGCAGGTCGGCGCCGGCATCAAGAAGTACGCCCCCGACGCCTTCGTGATCTGCATCACCAACCCGCTCGACGCCATGGTCTGGGCGCTGCAGAAGGCCTGCGGCCTGCCGCACAACAAGGTGGTCGGCATGGCCGGCGTGCTGGATTCGGCGCGTTTCCGCTACTTCCTGGCCGATGAATTCAACGTCTCGGTCGAAGACGTCACCGCCTTCGTGCTCGGCGGCCACGGCGACACCATGGTGCCGCTGGTCAAGTATTCGACCGTCGCCGGCATCCCGCTGCCCGACCTGATCAAGATGGGCTGGACCTCGCAGGCCCGCCTCGACGAGATCGTCGACCGCACCCGCAATGGCGGCGCCGAGATCGTCAACCTCCTGAAGACCGGCTCGGCGTTCTACGCCCCCGCCGCCTCGGCCGTCGCGATGGCCGACAGCTATCTCAAGGACAAGAAGCGCGTGCTGCCCTGCGCCTCCTATCTGAACGGCGAATACGGCGTGAAAGACATGTATGTCGGCGTGCCCGTCGTGATCGGCGCCAAGGGCGTCGAGCGCATCGTCGAGATCGAACTGTCCGGCAAGGACCGCGAAGGCTTCGACAAGTCGGTGGCCTCGGTCGTCGGCCTGATGGACGCCTGCAAGAAGATCGCCCCCGACCTGCTCGGCGGCTAAGTCCACCCTCTTACCGGCACCCTTTGGGTGCCGGTTTCGGTTCTGACCATCGCTGCAGGCCCCCAACCCCGGGCCGACCAGCATTCGATATTGGATCCCGCCGGGCTTGAATTGTCGCTTCCGTGGTATACGGTATGCCAATTCAAAAACGACGGGACATTCAAGTTCCACCATCCGGGGTTCGGGAGCGACTTATGAACATTCATGAATATCAGGCGAAAGCCGTGCTGAAGGAATTCGGCGTGCCCGTTTCCAGGGGCGTGCCGATCCTCAAGGCCGAGGAAGCGGAAGCAGCCGCGAAGGAGCTCGGCGGCCCGCTGTGGGTCGTGAAGAGCCAGATCCATGCCGGCGGCCGCGGCAAGGGCAAGTTCAAGGAAGCCTCGGCCGGCGAGAAGGGCGGCGTCCGCCTTTCCAGGTCGATCGAAGAGACCAAGCAGTTCGTCAAGGAAATGCTCGGCGCGACTTTGGTCACCGAGCAGACCGGCCCGGCCGGCAAGCAGGTCAACCGGATCTATCTGGAAGACGGCTCCGACATCGAGAAGGAATTCTATCTCTCCCTCCTCGTCGATCGTGAAACCTCGCGCGTGGCGTTCGTGGTGTCCACCGAAGGCGGCATGAACATCGAGGACGTCGCCCACTCGACGCCCGAGAAGATCATCACCTTCTCCGTCGATCCGGCCACTGGCGTGATGCCGCATCACGGCCGCACCGTCGCCAAGGCGCTCGGCCTCACCGGCGACCTCGCCAAGCAGGCCGGCAAGCTGATCACCCAGCTCTATACCGCCTTCATCGCGAAGGACATGGACATGCTGGAGATCAATCCCTTGATCGTCTCCAAGACCGGCGAGCTGAAGTGCCTGGACGCCAAGATGTCGTTCGATTCGAACGCGCTGTATCGTCATCCCGAGATCGTCGCGCTGCGCGACACCACCGAGGAAGACGCCAAGGAAATCGAGGCCTCGAAATATGACCTCGCTTACATCGCGCTCGACGGCACCATCGGCTGCATGGTCAACGGCGCCGGTCTCGCGATGGCCACGCTGGACATCATCAAGCTGTACGGCGAAAGCCCGGCGAATTTCTTGGACGTCGGCGGCGGTGCCACCGAGGAGAAGGTGACCGCGGCGTTCAAGATCATCACCTCGGACCCCAGCGTGAAGGGCATCCTGGTCAACATCTTCGGCGGCATCATGAAGTGCGACATCATTGCCGCCGGCGTCGTCGCCGCGGTGAAGACCGTCGGCCTCAAGGTGCCTCTCGTGGTCCGCCTCGAAGGCACCAATGTCGAGGAAGGCAAGAAGATCATTCGTGAGAGCGGCCTCAACGTTTTGCCGGCGGACGACCTCGACGACGCCGCGCAGAAAATCGTCAACGCCGTGAAGGGAAAGTAAGCCGATGTCAGTTCTCATCGACAAGAATACCAAGGTGATGTGCCAGGGTTTCACTGGCAAGAACGGCACCTTCCACTCCGAGCAGGCGATCATCTACGGGACCAAGATGGTCGGCGGCACTTCGCCCGGCAAAGGCGGCTCCACCCATCTCGACCTGCCGGTGTTCGACACCGTGGCCGAGTGCCGCGACAAGACCGGCGCCGATGCTAGCGTGATCTACGTGCCGCCGCCGGGCGCAGCCGACGCCATCTGTGAAGCGATCGATGCGGAAATCCCGCTGATCGTCTGCATCACCGAAGGCATCCCGGTGCTCGACATGGTGCGCGTCAAGCGTTCGCTGTCCGGCTCCAAGTCGCGCCTGATCGGGCCGAACTGCCCGGGCGTCGTCACTGCCGGCGAGTGCAAGATCGGCATCATGCCGGCCAACATCTTCAAGCCCGGCAATGTCGGCATCCTGTCGCGCTCCGGCACGCTGACCTATGAAGCCGTGTTCCAGACCACCATGGCCGGCCTCGGCCAGACCTCGGCGGTCGGCATCGGCGGCGATCCGGTCAAGGGCACCGAGTTCATCGACATTCTCGAGATGTTCCTGGCCGACGACGCGACCCATTCGATCATCATGATCGGCGAAATCGGCGGCTCGGCGGAAGAAGACGCCGCGCAGTTCATCAAGGACGAAGCCAAGCGCGGCCGCAAGAAGCCGATCGTCGGCTTCATCGGCGGCGTTACCGCCCCTCCCGGCCGTCGCATGGGCCATGCCGGCGCGATCGTGTCGGGCGGCAAGGGCGACGCACAGAGCAAGATCGCGGCGATGAAATCCGCGGGCTTCGCCGTCTCGCCGTCGCCTGCGCGCCTCGGCACCACGCTGGTGGAATTGCTGAAGGGCTAGGGTTTAGCGCTGGTATCAAAATGAAAAGGCCCGCTCGTAAGAGCGGGCCTTTTTGTTGTGGTGGTCATTCCGGGGCGCGAGCGCGTGAGCGGCGAGAGAACCTCATGCACTCCAATCGGAGTGGCGGGGAACCTCGACATGTTCAGCGCGCCTCATCTCGAGGTTCCGGGTCTCCATCAGCCGGCTTTGCCGTCTGCCGCATCCCGGGACGACAGTTCTTGTGTCGGCCTATTGCAGCGCCGTTGATGGCTCGATCGGGCATGAATCGCCGGTACCCGGGGGAAGATCAGACCAAGCGCGAATTAAATGTCATAAAGCGACCAGGGTACGGAACCGGACGCAGACTCGCATGTTGTTGGAAATTACCGTAGTCTCTTGGCCATTGACGGTGCCAGAGAGTCCGGTAGCGCTCACGCTTTCGAAAAGAGCGCCATGTCCAAAGTTCCTTCATTTTCAGGCTGCTGTCCCAGGCATTTGCCGGACAGCCTTCCATCGACGATCCGGGACGGTCAGACCGCGGCTCATCTCTGCGATCGCCGCGAAGCCTCGACAACATCCGGATATCAGCGGACACGCCAATCGGCATTTGCACGGGATCGCCGACGATCGCAGCACCCGATGCGCGGGCGATCGTTGTGTCAGCGCACCGTTGCCTGCCCGCGTCCTACTTGAAAGCTAGTCATGCGCCTGTCGACCTTCATCCGCGAGAATTCCGCTCCCATCATCGCCGAATGGGAGGCCTTTGCCGGTACGCTTGACCCGTCGCCGGAAGCGGCGAGCCCGCTATCGCTGCGCAACCACATCGCGTACATCCTGCGATTCGTGGCCGACGATATCGACAGCCCGCAGACCGACGCGGAGCAGGTCGACAAGTCGCAGGGCAAAAACGCTAGGCGTTCGACAAACAGCGTGGCCGAAGTTCACGCCGCGTTGCGCCAGGCCGGCGGCTTCAACATGGATCAGATGGTCTCCGAGTACCGGGCATTGCGGGCGAGCGTGGTCAAGCTGTGGAGCGCACAGACCACGGAAACGACATTGCAGGATATCCACGACCTCACGCGGTTCAACGAAGCGATCGATCAGGAACTGACCGAGTCGATCAGCTACTATTCCTTGAAGGTCGAGCGCTCCCGCAACCTGTTCCTCGGCATTCTCGGTCATGATCTTCGCAATCCAATCGGTGCCATGACGATGTCGGCTGAACTGATCGGTCGGATCGGGTCGCTCAGCGAGCGCCAGACGATGCTGATCTCACAGATCTCCGTTAGCGCAAGCCGCGTGATGGAAATCCTCGATCAGTTGCTCGACCTCACCCGGGCTCGCCTCGGATCCGGCCTGCAGATCATTCGTGAAACAATGGATATGGCGTTCGTCGCGCGGCAGCTCGTCGATGAAATGCGAACAGCTCATCCTGGGAACAGCTTCACCGTCGAAGTGTCGGGCGACACCGAAGGAGCGTGGGACAGGCCCCGTATTGGTCAGGTGTTTTCAAACCTGCTCGGCAACGCCGTGCAGTACGGGTTCAAGGATCTCCCCATCAATGTATCCATCAGGGGCGAGACGCATGATGTTTCGGTCTCGATTCACAATGATGGTGTTCCGATCCCTCCAAACGCCGTGGCCGGAATTTTCGAAGCGCTGGTTCGCAGCGGCGACGGGGAAGACGCCCATTTGCAGTCGAACAATCTGGGGCTGGGATTGTACATTACCAAAGAGATCGTCGTGGCCCATGGCGGGAGCATAAAGGTTACCTCGTCCGAAAAGACCGGGACGACTTTCACCGCCCGCTTTCCCCGCGCCTAGACCAGGTGACGGAAGGTCTGTTCAGCCAGAAGGGCACGGCAATAGCGGCTCGCTCTAACGAACGGGCCTTTTTGTTCAGCTTGTCCTTCACGGCCGCGCGTATGTCAGCGGAGGTCTAAGCCCGCCCTCCCATTGGAAGGGCGGGAGATCGAGATGTGACGCGATGAACATTTCGAGGTTCCGGGTCTGCGCCATCCGGCGTTGCCGTCTGTCGCATCCCGGAGCGACAGCTGCTCTCTACTCCGCCGCCTGCAACTGCTTGTCGCCGACAACCGGCAGGCCTTCCTCGATCGGGTATTTGCTATCGCGGCTCCATTCGTTCCAGGAGCCGAAATACATCCGCACGTCCATCACGCCGGCGTTCTTCAGCGCCAGGAAGGTGTTCGAGGCACGCGCGCCCTTGAAGCAGTAGAGGTAGACGGTCGTGCTCGGCGTGATGCCGACCGTGGCGCATTCGGCCAGAATCTCGTTCTTCGACTTGAAGCGCGGGCCCTCCGAGGTCGGCTTCATCATGCGGTACCATTCGATCCAGACCGCGCCGGGGATCCGGCCCATCCGCGGGCAGAAATCGCGACCGTAAGGCGATGAGCTCTCGCCGATCCATTCATCGACGTCGCGAACGTCGAGCAACGCGATCGAGGGATTGCCGAGTGCCGCCTGCATGGTCACGGCATCGATCAGGATGGAGCCGGCCTCCGGTCTGACCTTGAACGCGGCGGGCACGGGGGTGGGCATGTCGGTGGTGGTCGGCAGGCCCTTCTGGGTCCAGGCGTCATAGCCGCCGTGCAGCACCTTGATCTTCGGGTAGCCCAAAAATTCCAGCAGGAAGTAGCCGCGGCAGGACTGGCCGAAGCCGGAGTTCATGGACTGCTCGTAGATCACCGCGGTCTCGGCGCCCGACAGGCCGGCGCCGCCGAAGGCGTCGGCGAATTTCTTCTTGAGTTCTTCCATGCCCTCGGGGGTCGAGGTCGCGAGGAAGGTGAAGATCTCGTGCAGATTGACGGCGCAGGGGACGTGGCCGGCGGCGTAGGCGTCAGGATTGCGCGTATCGATGATCACGCAAGGTTCGGACGTCATGAAGGGGACGAGTTCGTCTGCGGAAATCAGGATGTCAGCCATTAGCAAAGCCTCCACTGGGTTGTCGGGGGGTTGTCACGCGTCGTCGCTTTCGAATCACAGTCGCTTGGCCTCAGGTCTCTCCCGGATGTTCGCGCGCATTGTCTGCGAGCATTTTTCTGAGTTGCGTGGTGGCGGGGGTGACGATCGCCACGAAATACGCTTCGCGCAGCCGCCGCTGGGCGGCGTGCGATTTCAGATAGCCGCGCGCGCCACAATGCAGCATCGCGGCATGCGCCGCGGCCACCGCGGCATCGCCGGCACGCAGCCTGAGCTCGACCACCTCGCGCCAGTAGGCGTTGCTGGTATCAAACGGCGTGGCGGCGAGCCGCATCGTCGCGCCTTCGAGTTCGGCCAGCACGGCGGCGAAATCCTCGGGCTGCTGCGGCAGATAGCAGTTGACGTGTGCCAACGCGGGCTTCACGCCCTGCATCAGTTCGATGCAGTCGCGCACCAGCCCCAGCCCCATGCCCATCTGCATCAGGATGAAGCCGGCGCGGATTTTCTTGACGAACGGCATCGCGGAGGCGGCCAGCACCTGATCGTCGGGAATGAAGACGTCGCGGAGCTGCACGCCGTAGGTGCCGGTGCCGTCCATCGCCAGGAACGGCTGGCATGGCGTCAGCGTGACAGCGGGATCGGCACAGTCGACCAGGAACATCACCTTGTCGGAGCCATCCTCGAGTTCGAAGATGGTGCCGAACAGATGGTCGGGGCCGAGATTGGACACCCACGGCAGCGCGCCGCGCACGATGTAGCCGCCGTCCACGCGGCGGCCTTTCAGCTTGAGCTTCTCGATGCCGAAGAAGCTCTTCATCGGATTCGACAGCCCGGTGCCGCCGAGCAGTTGGCCGCTTTCGGCGCGGTCGAGAAATTTCGCCTTCAGCGCGGCATTGTCGGAATTGAGGATGTACCAGACCAACGTGTCCTGGCACCACGCCATGAAGGCGGTGGCGCCGCAGATTTCGGCGATCGCCGAGATGCCGCCGATGGTGTCTCGCAGGTCGGCATGCGCGGACCAGGCGCCGATCTCGCCGAAGCAGCGCATCGCTTTGTCCGGAAAGATTTCGCCGTCGTCGATCTGCTGCAGGATCGGCGTCAGCTCGGACCGTGCCAGCGACGCGACCCCTTCGAAGAACGAAACGGTCTGCTGCTCAACCTTGTCGGCGTTTCGCAGCGCAGCCATCGTGGTCATGATCGTCTCCGTCACGGGGGATAGAGGCGCAACCGCATCGCTGCGGTTGATGGCTTTCTTCCCTCGCCCCGCTCTGGCGGGGAGAGGTGAAGAGCCTTACGCGGAGACCTCGAGATTGACCGGGCGGGTGAAGGTGTTGGCGACCGGGCTCCATTTCTTGACGTGGTCGATCAGCGCGTCGATCTCGGCCTGCGGAACGCCATCGCATTCCATGTCGACCTTGATGCGGACGTCGGTGAAACCGACCGGCTTCTCGCTGACGTCGCCGGTGCCCCACACCGCGGTGATGTTGAGGTCGCCCTCGAGCTGCAATTCGAGCTTGTTGACGATCCAGCCGCGGTGCACGGCATTGGCGTGCAGGCCAACCGCGATGCACGAGCCCAGCGCGGCCAGCGAGGCTTCCGACGGATTCGGCGCGGTGTCGTCGCCGAGCAGCGCCGGCGGCTCATCGACGATATAGGGCGGCAGGTTGCGGATATAATTGGCGTGGCGGAACTTGCCCTCGGCCACCGTCTTGCACTTCAGCGTCTTGATGACGTTGGGATTGGCCTTGCCGTTGGCGATCAACTGTTCGAGCCCGCCTTTGTCGATCGGCGCCAGGCAGCCGGTCAGCACGGTCTTTGCGGCAACAGCGGTCATGGTGTTTCTCCCTGCAGGTCGGATACGGAACGTTCTGTAGCTTTGCAGGATGCGTGCCATCGCGGCTGCCGGAGGAAAGTCGAGCGTTATGAAGCCGTTAACTGCACGGCGCGAAAACAGGCGCCGGAAGATCTGCCGCCAAATGCGCCAAACTTCGGTTTTGCCGCCTGAATGTTCGCCACGAGCCGATGATCGCTTGCACCGGTCGAGCCGCCTGACATATGAAAGGGCATGACCGATGCGATCCCGCATGACGCCGAGATCACCGTCCCGCATGTGTCGCCGCGCGGCCGGCTGATGGATGCGGCGACCCGGCTGTTCTGCAAGAACGGCATCAATGCCACCGGGATCGACGCCATCGTCGCCGAAGCCGGCACCGCCAAGACCACCCTTTACAAGATCTTCAAGTCCAAGAGCGATCTGGTCGAGGCCGTGCTCGAAGCCGAGGGCAAGGTCTGGCGCAACTGGTTCATCGCCAGCATCGAAGCCGCGAAAACACCGCGGGCCAAGCTCGATTCGATCTTCCCGGTGTTGAAGAAGTGGTTCGGCGAACAGGGTTATTACGGCTGCGTCTTCATCAATGCGGTCGGCGAACACCCCAAGGACGAGACCCGGTTGCGCGCCCTCACCGTGACCCATAAAGCCTTCGTGCTCGGCCACATCGCCGGCCTGGCCCGCGCCGCCGGCGCCGCGCGACCGGAGGCCCTGGCCCATCAGATCGGCCTGTTGATGGACGGCGCCATCGTGGCCGCCATGGTGACCCGCGACCCCGGCGTGGCGGACGCCGCCGGGATGGCCGCGCAGGCCCTGCTCGATGACGCCTGCGGCCGCGTGTCAGCCAAGCGTTCCCGGCGCAGTGCGCTGCAGGGCGACGCTGCAGCATTGGCCCGCGAAACCCTTAGCCCGGTTGAGTAAACAGCTCCGCACGTATGTTTGACTCGGCATTCAGATCTTCGCATTTTCCGGGCGCAACTTTTGCCTATATAGGGTAGAAGGTCCGCGCTATTCAGGCTGCTCCGACGAACGGATCGGCCCTCGCCCATTATCGCGCGACGCCAAAAATCAGGAAGCAATCATGTCTCGCCAGGACGCGAATGCCGCTTTTGCCCTCTCTTCATTTTTGCAGGGCGCAAATGCCACGTATATCGACGAACTGTATGCCCGTTACGAAAAGGACCCCTCCTCGGTCGATACCGAGTGGCAGGAGTTCTTCAAGAGCCTGAAGGACGCGCCCGCCGACGTCCAGGCGAATGCCGAGGGCCCGTCCTGGGAGAAGGCCAACTGGCCGGTGCTTCCCAATGACGACCTGACCTCCGCGATGGACGGCAACTGGGCGCAGGTCGAGAAGGCCGTCGGCGCCAAGCTGGCCGCCAAGGCGTCGGCGGGTTCCGCCAAGCCCGGCGCGGCAGCCCCGACCGGCGACATCAACCAGGCGACCCGCGATTCGGTGCGCGCCTTGATGCTGATCCGCGCCTTCCGCATGCGCGGCCACTTCCATGCCAATCTCGATCCGCTGGGTATCGAAGGCCAGAAGGACCATGAGGAGCTCGATCCGCGCTCCTACGGCTTCACCGATGCCGACTATGATCGCAAGATCTTCCTCGATCACGTGCTCGGCCTCGAATACGGCACGCTGCGCGAGATCGTCGCGATCTGCCAGCGCACCTACTGCCAGACGCTCGGCGTCGAATTCATGCACATCTCGAACCGGGCGCAGAAGGCCTGGATCCAGGAACGCATCGAAGGCCCGGACAAGGAAATCTCCTTCACCCGCGAAGGTCGCCGCGCCATCCTGCAGAAGCTGGTCGAGGCCGACGGCTTCGAGAAGTTCTGCGACGTCAAGTTCACCGGCACCAAGCGGTTCGGCCTCGACGGCGGGGAATCGCTGATCCCGGCGCTGGAGCAGATCATCAAGCGCGGCGGCAATCTCGGCGTCCGCGACATCGTGGTCGGCATGCCGCATCGCGGCCGCCTCAACGTGCTGACCCAGGTGATGGGCAAGCCGCACCGCGCGCTGTTCCATGAATTCAAGGGCGGCTCTGCCAATCCCGACGAGGTCGAAGGCTCCGGCGACGTCAAGTATCATCTCGGCGCGTCGTCCGACCGCGAGTTCGACCAGAACAAGATCCATCTGTCGCTGACCGCCAACCCGTCGCATCTCGAGATCGTCGATCCGGTCGTGCTCGGCAAGGTCCGCGCCAAGCAGGACCAGAACGGCGATCCGCCGGATGCGCGCATCTCGGTGCTGCCGCTGCTGATGCATGGCGACGCGGCGTTCGCAGGCCAGGGCGTGGTCGCGGAATGTTTCGCATTGTCGGACCTGAAGGGCTACCGCACCGGCGGTTCGATCCACTTCATCGTCAACAACCAGATCGGCTTCACGACCTATCCGCGCTATTCGCGCTCCTCGCCCTACCCGTCGGATGTGGCGAAGATGATCGATGCGCCGATCTTCCACGTCAACGGCGACGATCCGGAAGCCGTGGTGTTCGCCGCCAAGATCGCGATCGAATTCCGGCAGAAATTCCACAAGCCCGTCGTCATCGACATGTTCTGCTACCGCCGCCACGGCCATAACGAAGGCGACGAGCCGGCATTCACCCAGCCGGTGATGTACAAGAACATCGCGACGCATGCCTCGACGCTGGAGCTATATTCCAAGCGGCTCGTCGCCGACGGTGTGATGACGCAGGGCGAGATCGACAAGGCGAAGGCCGACTGGCGCGCCCGTCTCGATGCCGAGCTCGAAGCCGGCGCCGGCTACAAGCCGAACAAGGCCGACTGGCTCGACGGCAAGTGGGCGGGCTTCAAGTCCGCCGACCAGGAAGAAGATCCGCGCCGCGGCATCACCGGCGTCGACGTCGCCAAGCTGCGCGAGATCGGCACCAAGATCACCAAGGTGCCGGACGGTTTCCGCATCCACAAGACGGCGCAGCGCTTCCTCGACACCCGCGCCAAGGCGATCGAGAGCGGCAACAACATCGACTGGGCGACCGGCGAGGCGCTGGCGTTCTGCACCCTGATCGAGGATGGCCATCACGTGCGTCTGTCCGGCCAGGATTCGGAGCGCGGCACCTTCTCGCAGCGCCATTCGGTGCTGTTCGACCAGGAAGACGAGAGCCGCTACACGCCGTTCAACCATCTCGGCCCCGATAAGGGCCATTATGAAGTCATCAACTCGCTATTGTCGGAAGTCGCGGTGCTCGGCTTCGAATATGGCTACTCGCTGGCCGAGCCGAACGCGCTGACAATCTGGGAAGCGCAGTTCGGCGATTTCGCCAACGGCGCGCAGGTGGTGTTCGACCAGTTCATCTCGTCCGGCGAACGCAAGTGGCTGCGCATGTCGGGCCTGGTCTGCATGCTGCCGCACGGCTATGAGGGCCAGGGGCCGGAGCATTCCTCCGCGCGCCTCGAGCGCTTCCTGCAGATGGCGGCGGAAGACAACATGCAGGTGGTCTACGCCACCACGCCGGCGAACTTCTTCCACGTGCTGCGCCGCCAGCTCAAGCGCGAGATCCGCAAGCCGCTGATCCTGATGACGCCGAAGTCGCTGCTGCGCCACAAGCGCGCGGTCTCGAAGCTCGACGAACTCGGCGCCGGCACCACCTTCCACCGCATCCTGTTCGACGATGCGGAGAAGCTGCCGGACGAGAAGATCAAGCTCAAGCCCGACGCCAAGATCCGTCGCGTCGTGCTGTGCTCCGGCAAGGTCTATTACGACCTCTACGAGGAGCGCGAGAAGCGCGGCGCCGACGACATCTATTTGCTGCGCATCGAGCAGCTGTATCCGGTGCCGCTCAAGGCGCTGGTGCAGGAGCTCAGCCGCTTCAAGGGCGCCGAGGTGGTGTGGTGCCAGGAAGAGCCGCGCAACATGGGCGCGTGGCACTTCATCGAACCCTATCTCGAATGGGTGCTGAACCAGATCAATGCCACCCACAAGCGCCCGCGCTATGCCGGACGCGCGGCCTCCGCGGCCACTGCCACCGGCCTGATGTCGAAGCATCTCGCCCAGCTCAAGGCCTTCCTCGACGACGCCCTGAGCTAACACCACCGCACCACCGCCATGCCCCGCTCGCGCGGGGCATTCGCGCACTTGTATCACTCCAGGATTTTGGCGCGGTTGGCTGCATCGGCCGCCCTGCCGCTAGAGGAAAATAGACCATGACTGAAATTCGCGTTCCCACGCTCGGCGAATCCGTGACCGAAGCCACCATCGGGAAATGGTTCAAGAAGGCCGGTGATGCCGTCGCTGTCGACGAGCCCTTGGTCGAACTCGAAACCGACAAGGTGACGATCGAAGTGCCGGCGCCGTCCGCAGGCATTCTCGGCGAGATCATCGCCAAGGACGGCGAGACCGTCGCGGTCGGCGCCCTGCTCGGCCAGATCACCGATGGCGCCGCTGGTGCCAAGCCGGCTGCTGCGCCTGCCGCCGCACCGGCACCCGCCAAGGCCGCTGCTGCAGCGCCTGCGGCTGCTACTCCCGCGCCCTCCCAGAAGAGCCCGCCGGCCGATGCGCCGCTGGCGCCGTCGGTTCGCAAGATTTCCGCCGAGAGCGGCGTCGATGCCGCCGGCGTGGCCGGCTCCGGCAAGGACGGCCGCGTCACCAAGGGCGACATGCTGGCCGCGATCGAGAAGGCCGCGTCGGCGCCGACCCCGGTCAGCCAGCCGGCGGCCGCCGTGCAGGTCCGCGCGCCGTCGCCTGCCGACGACGCCGCCCGCGAAGAGCGCGTCAAGATGACCCGGCTGCGCCTGACCATCGCACGCCGCCTCAAGGAGGTGCAGAACACCGCCGCCATGCTCACGACCTTCAACGAGGTCGACATGAGCCACATCATGGCGATGCGCAGCCAGTACAAGGATGTGTTCGAGAAGAAGCACGGCACCAAGCTCGGCTTCATGGGCTTCTTCACCAAGGCCTGCGTGCAGGCGCTGAAGGACATCCCGTCGGTGAACGCCGAGATCGACGGCACCGACCTGATCTACAAGAACTACTATCACGTCGGCGTCGCGGTCGGCACCGACAAGGGCCTGGTAGTCCCGGTGGTGCGCGATTGCGACGGCAAGTCGATTTCGGATATCGAAAAGACCATCGCCGATTTCGGTCGCCGGGCCCGCGACGGCCAGCTCAAGATTGACGAAATGCAGGGCGGCACCTTCACCATCACCAATGGCGGCATCTACGGCTCCTTGATGTCGACGCCGATCCTGAACGCGCCGCAATCCGCCATCCTCGGCATGCACAAGATCCAGGAGCGCCCGGTGGTGGTCGCCGGCAAGATCGAGATCCGCCCGATGATGTATCTGGCGCTGAGCTACGATCACCGCGTCATCGACGGCAAGGAAGCCGTCACCTTCCTGGTCCGCGTCAAGGAAAGCCTGGAAGATCCGGCCCGTCTGGTGCTGGATCTCTGATCTCTCCGCATTCCCTACCATCAGCCGGCAGCGGTAACGCTGCCGGCTTATGAATACGCAGTCACGGTCAATAACGCCAAGCTGGAGCAGATAATGACCGACATGGTCGTCATCATCACGGGCGGGAGCCGAGGCATCGGCCGCGCCGCTGCGCTGAAAGCCGCCGCTGCCGGCTTCAAAGTGGTCGTCGGCTACGCCAGCAATGAAGCCGCCGCCAACGACGTCGTTGCCGCCATCGAAGCAACCAACGGAAAAGCCATCGCCGTGAAATGCGACGTCGGCGTCGAGGCCGACATCCTCGCGCTGTTCAAGTCGGCCGACGCCTTCGGCCCGCTCGGCGCGCTGGTCAACAATGCCGGCATTGTCGGCCCCTCCATCCGCGTCGAGGACATGACCGCCGAGCGCATCACGCGCATGCTGGCGGTCAACGTCACCGGAAGCTTCCTGTGCGCGCGCGAGGCGGTGAAGCGGATGTCGACGAAACATGGCGGCGCGGGTGGCGTGATCGTCAACCTGTCGTCGGCGGCCGCCAAGCTCGGCTCCGCCAATACCTATGTCGACTATGCCGCCTCCAAGGGCGCTATCGATACGTTCACCGTGGGCCTTGCCCAGGAAGTAGCCGCCGAGGGCATTCGCGTGGTCGGCATCCGGCCCGGCCTGATCGATACCGAGATCCACGCCTCCGGGGGCGACGCCGACCGCGCCCGTCGCCTCGCCCATAACGTGCCGATGCAGCGCGTCGGCACCGCCGACGAAGTCGCCAATGCCATCGTCTGGCTTTTGTCCGACGAGGCGTCCTACGTCACCGCTTCCATTCTCGACGTGTCCGGTGGCCGCTAGGCCATCGACACCCCATATCTACTGAAACTGCAGGAATCTCCCATGGCCACCTATGATCTCGTTATTATCGGCACCGGTCCCGGCGGCTATGTCTGCGCGATCCGCGCAGCACAACTCGGCATGAAGGTCGCGGTCGTCGAAAAGAACGCCACGCTCGGCGGCACCTGCCTGAACATCGGCTGCATGCCGTCGAAGGCGTTGCTGCACGCCTCCGAAATGTTCGAAGAGGCCGGTCACGGCTTCGCCAAGATGGGCATCAAGGTCGCCGCGCCGGAAATCGACCTGCCGCAGATGATGGTCTTCAAGCAGCAGGGCATCGACGGCAACGTCAAGGGCGTCGAGTTCCTGATGAAGAAGAACAAGGTCGACGTGGTGATGGGCCTTGGCCGCGTGCTGGGCACCGGCAAGGTCGAGGTCAAGGCGGCCGACGGCAAGACCCAAGTGCTGGAAACCAAGAACATCGTGATCGCCACCGGCTCCGACGTGACAAGGCTGAAGGGAATCGAGATCGACGAGAAGCGCATCGTGTCGTCGACCGGCGCGCTGTCGCTCGACAAGGTGCCGGAGAAGATGATCGTGGTCGGCGCCGGCGTGATCGGCCTCGAACTCGGCTCGGTGTGGCGCCGGCTCGGCGCCGAAGTGATCGTGGTGGAATTCCTCGACCGCATCCTGCCCGGCATGGACGGCGAGGTAGGCAAGTCGTTCCAGCGCATCCTGGAAAAGCAGGGTTTTGCGTTCAAGCTCGGCGCCAAGGTCACCAGCATCGATTCGTCGGGCCAGCGGCTGAAGGCACAGGTCGAACCGGCTGCCGGCGGCGCCGCTGAAACCATGGAAGCCGACGTCATTCTCGTGGCGGTTGGCCGCATCCCCTACACCGAGGGCCTCGGGCTCAAGGAAGCCGGCGTGGCGCTCGACGAGCGCGGCCGGATCAAGACCGACGCGCATTTCGCCTCCAGCGTGCCCGGCATCTTCGCCATCGGTGACGTCGTGGTCGGCCCGATGCTGGCGCACAAGGCGGAAGACGAAGGCGTCGCTTGCGCCGAGATCCTGGCCGGCCAGGCCGGTCATGTTAATTACGGGGTGATCCCCGGCGTCGTCTACACGACGCCGGAAGTCGCGTCAGTGGGCAAGACCGAGGAGGAGTTGAAGCAGGCCGGCGTCGCCTATACCGTCGGCAAGTTCCCGTTCACCGCCAACGGCCGCGCCAAGGTCAACCAGAGCACCGACGGTTTCGTGAAAATTCTTGCCGATGCCAAGACCGACCGCGTGCTCGGCGTTCACATCATCGGCCTCGAGGCCGGCGAGTTGATCCACGAGGCCTGCGTGCTGATGGAATTCGGCGGTTCCGCCGAGGATCTGGCGCGGACCTGCCATGCTCATCCGACCCGCTCCGAGGCCGTTAAGGAAGCGGCATTTGCAGTGGCCAAGCGCGCTATCCATATGTGAGGCACGCCCGGCGCACCGCCCGGCCGGGAGTTGCGTGATGCGCCGCCTGTTGCAGCCGCTCTGGGTCCTGCTCGCTCTGATCTTCCTGATCGAGGCGTGGCTGTGGGACCATCTCGAACCGGTCGTCGCCCGCCTTGTGGCGATGATCCCGCTGCGCGCGTTCAAGGCCTTTGTGGCCGCGCGCGTGGCGCGGCTGTCGCCGAGGTGGACGCTGCTGGTATTCCTGGCGCCGGTGGTGCTGTTGTTTCCGTTGAAGCTTCTGGAAGTCTGGCTGATCGCGAACCATTCCTGGATCAGCGCCATTGCACTGATCCTGGCCGGTAAGTTCATCGGCGTCGGCATCGTCGCCTTCATCTTCGACGTGACGAAACCGAAGCTGCTGCAGATGCCGTGGTTCGTTCGCGTCTATGAGTGGGTGCTCGACATCCGCCGCCGCGCCGGCGAAATCGTCGCGCCAATGATGCTGCGCATCAAGGCGATGGTCGCGCGAATCCGCAACCGCTCGTCATCGCGCGGGATGCGCCTCGTCCACCGTCTGCGCAGCCGCGCATTTGCCCGCAAGGTTTGACGGAGTCTGCCATGGCCGAACTGTCCCGCGTGAAAACCTCGCTGCTCGATGTCGCTTATGAGCAGTCCGGCCCGGCGAATGGCGTGCCTGCCATCCTGCTGCACGGCTTTCCCTATGACATCCGCGGCTATGACGACGCGGTGGCGCTGCTCAATGCCGCGGGCATCCGGACCATCGTGCCGTATCTCCGCGGCTATGGCCCGACGCGGTTTCTGACCGACGCCACCCTGCGCTCCGGGCAGCAGGCCGCGCTCGGCCAGGACCTGCTGGATCTGATCGACGCGCTACGGATCGAGAAGGCCGTGCTCGCCGGCTACGACTGGGGCGGCCGTGCCGCCTGCGTCGTGTCGGCGCTGTGGCCGGAGCGCGTGCATGGGCTGGTGAGTTGCACCGGCTACAACATCCAGGACATTCCGAACTCGGCCCGCCCGGCCGATCCCGCCCAGGAAGCGCGGATGTGGTACGTCTGGTATTTCCACACCGAACGCGGCCGCAACGGGCTGACGCAGAACCGCGCGGCGCTGGCGAAGCTATTGTGGAAAATGTGGTCGCCGTCGTGGGCGTTCGACGACGCCACGTTCGATCGCTCGGCGGACGCCTTCGACAATGACGAGTTCGTCGATGTGGTGATCCACTCCTACACGCACCGCACCGGCAGCGTCGCCGGCGATGAGCGCTATGCCGCGATCGAGGCGCAACTTGCGGCGCAACCGGCGATCGACGTGCCAACCATCGTGCTGCACGGCGCCGACGACAACGTCACGCCGGTCGGCGGATCGGAGAATCACGGCCGGCATTTCACGGCGGATTATCAGCGCCGCGTGCTGCCCGGCGTCGGTCACAACGCGCCGCAAGAATCGCCGAAGGCGTTTGCGGAGGCGGTGATGGCGTTTTATCGAAAGTGAATCTCTCTCTTCACCTCTCCCCTTTGGGGAGAGGTCGGCGCGTAGCGCCGGGTGAGGGGCCTTGCTCCGGTTGAAAGGTCCCTAACACCTCACCCGCCCGGCTTCGCCGGTCGACCTCTCCCTATGGGAGAGGTGTTGAGCGCCGTCGCGCCTCCCGGGAATGACAGCTACTTCACATCAAATGCACGGCGTGCGGGGCGAACAGGCCGATCAGCGTGAAGCCGATGCCGGCGACGGCCAGCGCGCCTGACACCCAGGCCAGCGCGATCATGCCGGTGATGATGGTCGCCGAGGCCAGCACGATGCCGATCTGGAACGCGGCCGAGGCCACCTCGTAATGGTGATAGCGCGCCATCGCCAGATCGCGGGCGTGCTCTGCCTCCTTGGCGCGGGCGGCGAGCTGTTCGGAGCCTTCGCCGGTCTCCGGCTCGGAGCGGTAGCGGTCGGCGGTCTTCTTCCAGTCCTCGATCTGCTTGGCGAGCGTCGCCTTGGCGGCCTCGTCACCCATCTGGCCGAGGCTGAGACGGGCCTGGTCCGAGGTCGCCTGCACCACGGTACGGCGGATGCTCTTGGCCTGGAAGAACGCCCACAGGTTGGACGCCTCGACGTTCTTGCTGATCGATTCGGTCTGCGCGCCCTTGCCGAAGGTTTCCGACAGCGCCAGGAACAGCGCCAGCACCGCAATCAGCAGCGCGATGTTCTTGTTCGAGCCGGACGCATGCTCGGCATGCTCCGCGTGCTCCATGCTTTCATGCGCGCCCATCGTAACAATCTCCCTGCTGACAATCCGCGAGCTTTGGCCGAACGGATTGTTCCATGCAAGCGCTATGTCATGATGACAGGGGCCGCTCACGCCCGGGGATGCGCGGTCTTGTAGACCTCGAACAATCGCTCGGTGTCGATCCCGGTATAGATCTGCGTCGTCGACAGCGAGGCGTGGCCGAGCAATTCCTGGATCGCGCGGAGGTCGCCGCCGCGGGTCAGGAGATGGGTGGCGAAGGAGTGCCGCAGCGCGTGCGGGGTGGCGCTATCGGGCAGACCGAGCGCGCCACGCAGCCGTTCCATGGTGAGCTGGATGATCCGCGGCGACAGCGGCCCGCCGCGGGCGCCGACGAACATCGGACCCTCCGGCGGCAGCGGATGCGGGCACATTTTGGCGTAGTCGGCGATCAGCGCCAGCACGTTTTGCAGCACCGGCACCATGCGGGTCTTGTTGCCCTTGCCGTTGACGATCAGCACGTCGCCGGCGCCCGGCTGCGGCACCTCGCGGCGCTTCAGGCCGAGCGCCTCGGAAATGCGCAGACCGGAGCCGTACAAGAGCGCCATCACGGCGGCGTCGCGCGCCCAGATCCACGGATCGCGGTTCTCGCCGGCACGCTCGTCGGCGTCGGTGAGGCGTTTGGCGGAGGCCATCTGGATCGGCTTCGGCAGGCTCTTGCCGATTTTCGGCGCGCGGATGCCCGACAGCGCCCCGACATTGCCGAAGCCCTCGCGCTCCAGGAAGCGGCCGAACGAGCGCATCCCGGCCAGCGCCCGCATCAAAGAGCGGCCGCCGATGTCGTCGGCGCGGCGCGACGCCATGAAGGCGCGGACATCGGTTGCCTGCAGCTTGGAAAATTGCGCAAGCGAGACCCGCGCGCCCCAGTGCTCGGCGAGAAACATCAGGAACTGGCGCACGTCGCGCGAATAAGCCTCAGAGGTCTTCGGCGACAGCCGCCGCTCGGCGCGTAGATGCGACAGCCAGCGCGTCATCTGCAGCGAGACGTCCTCGGCCGCGCAGGGCAGATCGATCGGCGCGGCAGCAGGTTTGGCTTGTGTCGGTCTGGCCATCGGATGCCTTCCAGCGCGCAAAGCGCGAACAGGCAGATATTATCACACCCCGGCGTTTCGCATTGGTGAACTCACCCCTCCGCATGTCGTCCCCGCGAACGCGGGGACGACATCGAGTTCGCGGCTTCTCTTTGGCCCTGCCAGTCCCTAGATTAGCCCCACCTCCCGCAGAGCCGATCTTCATGGACCATTCGTCGCGCGCCGATTCGCTGTTCCCACCGACGACCTCGGGCGTGGTCGACGTGCTGGTGCCGGTCGCGCTGAACAACGCCTATTCCTACAAGGTGCCCCGCGGGCTCGACCTGCGACCCGGCGACGTCGTCACCGTGCCGCTCGGCGCCCGCGACGTGATCGGCGTGGTCTGGGCGGACAATCCCAATCCCGCGCCGGGGCTGCACAACCGGCTGAAAGAAGTGGGCTGCAAACTCGACGTCCCGCCGCTGAAGCCGGAATTGCGCACGCTGGTCGACTGGGTCGCCAATTACACGCTGTCGGCCAGGGGCATGGTCATGAAGATGACACTGCGGATGGGCGAGCATCTGGGCCCGGAGCGCATCCGGCTCGGCGTGCGCCTTATCGGCGAGGTGCCCAAGCGGATGACGCCGGCGCGCGGCCGGCTGCTCGAGATCTTGTCCGACCGGCTGCTGCACGGCAAATCCGAGGCCGCCAAGCAAGCCGGCGTCAGCGCCGGCGTGATCGACGGGTTGGTCGATGAAGGCACGTTGGCCGTCGAGCCGATGGCCGCGACGCTGGCGGCCCCTGCGCCCGACCCGACCTTCAGCGAGCCGGATTTTTCTCATGAGCAGCGCACCGCCGCCGACCAGATGCGGACCTTTGCGGCCCGCGGCGACTTCCATGTCGCGCTGATCGACGGCGTCACCGGCTCCGGCAAGACCGAAGTGTATTTCGAGGCGATCGCCGAAACGATTCGGCGCGGCGAGCAGGTGATGATCCTGATGCCGGAGATCGCGCTGACCGGGCAGTTCCTCGACCGCTTCGCGCTGCGCTTCGGCGTGCGCCCGCTGGAATGGCATTCCGAGATGACGCCGCGCAGCCGCGCCCGCAACTGGGCCGCGGTCGCCTCCGGCGAGGCGCATGTCGTGGTTGGCGCGCGCTCGGCGCTGTTTCTGCCTTTCGCCAAGCTCGGGCTCATCATCGTCGATGAAGAACACGACCAGGCCTACAAGCAGGCCGAGGGCGTACATTACCATGCCCGCGACATGGCGGTGGTGCGCGCCTCGATCGAGAAGATCCCGATCGTGCTGGCCTCGGCCACGCCGTCGGTCGAGACCGAGGTCAATGCGCGCCGTGGACGCTACCAGCGCATCGTGCTGCCCGGCCGGTTCGGCGGCCAGCACATGCCGCACATCGAGGCGATCGACCTGCGTACCGAGGGCCCGATGCGCGGCCACTTCATCGCGCCACGCCTTGCCGAAGCCGTGCAGATCGCCATCGACCGCAAGGAACAGGCGCTCTTGTTCCTCAACCGCCGCGGCTATGCGCCGCTGACGCTGTGCCGCGGCTGTGGCCATCGCTTTGCCTGCAACATCTGCGACGCCTGGCTGGTCGATCACCGCTTTCGCGCGCGGCTGGTCTGCCATCATTGCGGCTTCTCGACACCGCGCCCGCATCTCTGCCCGCATTGCGGCGCCGAGGAATCGCTGGCCGCGATCGGCCCCGGCGTCGAGCGCCTGCAGGAGGAAGCGCAAAAGCTGTTTCCCGACGCGCGCACCATGGTGCTATCGAGCGACCTCATCACCTCGATCGACGCGATGCGCGCCGAGCTGACGGAAATTGCCGAAGGCCGCGTCGATATCATCATCGGCACCCAGCTGGTCGCCAAGGGCCACAATTTTCCGCGGCTGAATCTGGTCGGCGTGATCGACGCCGATCTCGGACTCGGCAACGGCGACCCACGTGCCGCTGAGCGCACCTTCCAGCAGCTCAACCAGGTGATCGGCCGCGCCGGCCGCGAACAGGGCCGCGGCATCGGCTATCTGCAGACCCACCAGCCCGAGCATCCGGTGATGAAGGCGCTGATCGCCGCCGACCGCGAGGCGTTTTACGGCGCCGAAATCGACGCCCGCGAGCGCGCCGGCTATCCGCCGTTCGGCCGGCTCGCCAGCCTGATCATATCGGCCGGCGATCGCCCGACCGCCGAAGGGTTTGCGCGCAAGCTGGCCGCCGTGGCGCCACTCGACGAGCGCGTCCAGGTGCTCGGCCCCGCCGAAGCGCCTCTCGCGGTGATCAAGGGCCGCTACCGCTTCCGCATCCTGGTGAAGTCGCCGCGCAACGTCGATCTCTCCTTCTATCTGCGCGACTGGCTGGCGCATGCGCCGAAGACGACCGGCAATCTCAAGCTCCAGGTCGATGTCGACCCGCAGAGTTTTCTTTGAACCAATCTGTCATCCCGGGGCGCGAGCGCGCCAGCGGCGAGCGAACCCGGGATCCCGACATGGGACGATGAACATCTCGGGATTCCCCACCACTCCAATTGGAGTGGCTGAGGTTCTCGCTCAGTCGGCTCCGCCGCCCGCGCGAGCCCCGGAATGACAGTTTTATTTCACCAAAAAAAGCCTGCCGTCATCGCTGACGGCAGGCTTCTTTACTCCACGCTACTCGAACGCAACGCTACTGAACTTCAGTGCGAAGCGCCGATGCTTACATCACCTCGGCGACGACGCGGCCGACACCGCGGCTGGTCAGGCCGATGACGGAGGCCGCGCCCTTCGACAGATCGAGCACGCGACCGCGGATGAACGGGCCGCGGTCATTGATGGTGACGACGACGCTGCGGCCGGCGTGCGTCACGCGCAGCTTGGTGCCGAACGGCAGCGAGCGATGGGCCGCCGTCATGGCGCCCTGGTTGAAACGCTGGCCGGATGCGGTGCGGCTGCCGGATTCGCTGCCGTAGAACGAGGCCATGCCGGCAAAGCTGCGGCCGACGCCGTTGGCGATGGCGCGGACCGGCGCCTGCACGGTGGTCTCGAACAGCGACGGGATCGACGCATTGGCATCGAGCACCGGCGCCTTGATGACGCGCTGGGCGTGGTGATGGCCGTGGTGACGATGATGGTGATGGCGGGATTTGGCCGAAGCCTCTGAAATCGTTCCGCCCAGCATGATGGTTGCGGCGATCAGCGCCAGGGCAGTACGCGGGCGGGCAACGGCGCCCAGCATCGAATTTCTGTTTCGCAGCATATTTGGTAGTCCCTCAGACAGTATTGCCACATATATGACAAGTGGAACCCCCGTCCCATTTTGATGCGGCCACCGTTGAAGGCTTAATAAGGCGTAAAGTGGGCAAGCAGATCGTTCCTGCGTCAATCGAAATATCTTGTGATAGGTACTATTATAGCTGGCGTTGCTAATTAACCAATTTTTAACTAGATATTATACTGTCGAATACGATCTATTACTGAATAGACAAGTGATCGCCGGACATGGCCAGCATTCGGCAAGTAAATCTCAAGCAGAGGATTTTGGGGGAATGCGCCGGGCGGGTCTGCCTTGCGGGCGAGGCGCGGATCACAAACCGGGCCTGGCCGGGAAGCCGCAGCATTCCATGTCGCGATCTATTCCAGCCGCAAGGCTCCGACGGCCTGCGACAAGGCATCGCCAATCGCTTTCATCGCGTTGCACACCTGCGCGGCCTATGTTAGCAAAGCCGCGATTTGAACGGGACACAATGCTGTGTTGTGGCCTGAGAATCGAAGTCCCGCTTGAATTCCAAGGACTTGGATCGCTAGCGCCGAATTCGGGCGATGGTTTTTCCCTTGTGGGTTCGACAGCCTGAAGAGCGTATTCGTGGCAGCAGAAGATCCGTCCGTTTCGGGAATGTCCGGTCGTTACGCAACAGCCCTGTTTGAGCTGGCGCGCGACGAGAAATCCGTCGATGCGGTCAAGGCCGACCTCGACAAGTTCGAAGCCATGCTGAATGGCAGCGCCGACCTGAAGCGGCTGGTGCGCAGCCCGATCTTCGGCGCCGACGTGCAGGGCAAGGCGCTTGCCGCCATCCTGGACGACGCCAAGATCACCGGCATCAGCGCCAAGTTCCTCAAATTGCTCACGGCCAACCGCCGGCTGTTCGCAGTCAGCGACGTGATCCGCGCCTTCCGCGCGCTGGTCGCCCGCTTCAAGGGCGAAGCCACGGCCGACGTCACCGTCGCCGAGCCGCTCAGTGACAAGAATCTCGACGCCCTGAAGACCGCGCTGAAATCAGTGACGGGCAAGGATGTCGCGCTCAACGTGAAGATCGATCCGGCCATCATCGGCGGGCTTGTCGTCAAGCTCGGCAGCCGCATGGTGGACAGTTCGCTTCGCACCAAACTCAACTCGATTAAGCACGCGATGAAAGAGGCAGGCTGATGGACATCCGCGCCGCGGAAATTTCCGCGATCCTCAAGGATCAGATCAAGAACTTCGGCCAGGAAGCTGAAGTTTCCGAAGTTGGACAGGTTCTGTCCGTCGGCGACGGCATTGCCCGCGTCTTCGGCCTCGACAACGTCCAGGCCGGTGAAATGGTCGAGTTCGAGAACGGCACGCGCGGCATGGCGCTGAATCTCGAAACCGACAATGTCGGCATCGTGATCTTCGGCGCCGACCGCGAGATCAAGGAAGGCCAGACCGTCAAGCGAACCCGCGCCATCGTGGACGCGCCGGTCGGCAAGGGCCTGCTCGGCCGCGTCGTCGATGCGCTGGGCAACCCGATCGACGGCAAGGGTCCGATCGAATTCACCGAGCGCAAGCGCGTCGACGTCAAGGCGCCGGGCATCATTCCGCGCAAGTCGGTCAACGAGCCGATGGCGACCGGCCTGAAGTCGGTCGACGCCTTGATCCCGGTCGGCCGTGGCCAGCGCGAGCTGATCATCGGTGACCGTCAGACCGGCAAGACCGCGATCGCGCTCGACACCATTCTGAACCAGAAGTCGCTCAACGTCGCCGGCGCGCCGGAAGGCCAGAAGCTGTATTGCGTCTATGTCGCGATCGGCCAGAAGCGCTCCACCGTCGCGCAGTTCGTGAAGGTTCTCGAAGAGCAGGGCGCGCTGGAATATTCCGTCGTCGTCGCCGCCACCGCGTCCGATCCGGCCCCGATGCAGTACATCGCGCCGTTCACCGGCTGCACGATCGGCGAGTACTTCCGCGACAACGGTATGCACGCCGTCATCATCTATGACGATTTGTCGAAGCAGGCCGTCGCCTACCGCCAGATGTCGCTGCTGCTGCGCCGTCCGCCGGGCCGCGAAGCCTATCCCGGCGACGTGTTCTATCTTCACTCCCGCCTGCTCGAGCGCGCCGCGAAGCTCAACGACTCGCAAGGCAACGGTTCGCTGACGGCGCTGCCGATCATCGAAACGCAGGCCAACGACGTGTCGGCCTACATCCCGACCAACGTGATCTCGATCACCGACGGCCAGATCTTCCTCGAAACCGACCTGTTCTTCCAGGGCATCCGCCCGGCGGTGAACGTCGGTCTGTCCGTCTCGCGCGTCGGTTCTGCCGCGCAGACCAAGGCGATGAAGAAGGTCGCCGGCAAGATCAAGGGCGAGCTGGCGCAGTACCGCGAAATGGCGGCGTTCGCGCAGTTCGGCTCCGATCTCGACGCCTCGACCCAGCGCCTGCTGAATCGCGGCGCCCGCCTGACCGAACTCCTGAAGCAGCCGCAGTTCTCGCCGCTGAAGATGGAAGAGCAGGTCTGCGTGATCTGGGCCGGCACCAACGGCTATCTCGACGCGCTGCCGATCAACAAGGTGCGCGGCTTCGAAGACGGTCTGCTCTCGCTGCTGCGCGGCAAGAACATCGACATTCTCGAAGCGATCCGTGACAGCCGCGATCTCAAGGACGACACCGCCGCCAAGCTCAAGGGCGTGGTCGAAGGTTTCGCCAAGAACTACGCTGCTTAAGCTTTTGGCCGGCTGAAAGGCCGGCCGCAAACTCTGTAGTCCCCTCCCCCTAGCGAAGCGAAGCTTCGCTAGGGGGAGGGCTAGGGTGGGGGTAGCCGCGAGCGACGTCGCTTGTGTCACCCCCCTCCCCGACCCTCCCCCGCAAGGGGGGAGGGAGCACACCGACGTAGTGGATCAGGGCTGAGATGGCTTCACTTAAAGACATGCGTGTCCGCATCGCCTCGACCAAGGCGACGCAGAAGATCACCAAGGCCATGCAGATGGTCGCGGCGTCCAAGCTGCGCCGCGCGCAGATGGCCGCCGAAGCCGCACGGCCCTATGCCGAGCGGATGGATGCGGTGATCGCCTCGATCGCAGGCGCCGCTGCCGGATCCGGCACCGGCCCGGCACTGCTGGGCGGCACTGGAAAAGATCAGGTTCACCTGCTGCTGGTCTGCACCGGCGAGCGCGGCCTGTCCGGCGCGTTCAACTCCTCGATCGTCCGCCTGGCACGTGAACGCGCGCTGGCGCTGATCGCGCAGGGCAAGGAAGTCAAATTCTTCTGCGTAGGCCGCAAGGGTTACGAACAGCTGCGCCGCACCTTCGACAAGCAGATCGTCGAACACATGGAATTGCGTTCGGTGAAGCAGCTCGGATTCGTCAATGCCGAGGGCATCGCCAAGAAGGTTCTGGCGCGCTTCGACAATGGCGAGTTCGACGTCTGCACGCTGTTCTTCGCGCGCTTCAAGACCGTGATCGCGCAGATCCCGACCGCGCAGCAGATCATCCCGCTGGTGGTGCAGGCCAAGCCGGCCGCCACCGATGCCGCGGCGCCGGTCTATGAATACGAGCCCGGCGAGGACGAGATCCTCACCGGCCTCCTGCCGCGCAATCTCGCGGTGCAGATTTTCCGCGCGCTGCTCGAGAACAACGCTTCGTTCTACGGCGCGCAGATGAGCTCGATGGATAACGCCACGCGCAACGCCGGCGACATGATCCGCAAGCAGACCCTGATCTACAACCGCACCCGCCAGGCGATGATTACCAAGGAGCTGATCGAGATCATCTCCGGCGCCGAGGCGATCTAATCCAGCATTTGGCCCTCTGGGCCGCGTTCAAGTTTCGGACTTCAAGGAGAAGTTTTCATGGCTACCCCCAACCAGACCGGCAAGATCACCCAGGTCATCGGCGCCGTCGTCGACGTGCAGTTCGAAGGCCACCTGCCCGCGATTCTGAGCGCGATCGAAACCATGAACGGTGCCAACCGTCTGGTGCTCGAAGTCGCCCAGCATCTCGGTGAGTCGACCGTCCGCACCATCGCGATGGACACCACCGAAGGTCTGGTCCGCGGCCAGCCGGTCAGCGACACCGGCAACCCGATCATGGTTCCGGTCGGCGTCGGCACCCTCGGCCGCATCATGAACGTGATCGGCGAGCCGATCGACGAAGGCGGTCCGATCGAGTCCGAAGGCCTGCGCGCGATCCATCAGGAAGCGCCGATGTACACCGAGCAGTCCACGGAAGCTGAAATTCTCGTCACCGGCATCAAGGTCGTCGACCTCCTGGCGCCCTACGCCAAGGGCGGCAAGATCGGCCTGTTCGGCGGCGCCGGCGTCGGCAAGACCGTGCTGATCCAGGAACTGATCAACAACGTCGCGAAGGCGCATGGCGGCAACTCGGTGTTCGCCGGCGTCGGCGAGCGTACCCGCGAAGGCAACGATCTCTATCACGAGTTCATCGAGTCCAAGGTCAATGCCGATCCGCACAATCCCGACCCTTCGGTGAAGTCGAAGTGCGCGCTGGTGTTCGGCCAGATGAACGAGCCCCCGGGCGCCCGCATGCGCGTCGCGCTGTCGGGTCTCACCGTCGCCGAACATTTCCGCGACCAGGGCCAGGACGTGCTGTTCTTCATCGACAACATCTTCCGCTTCACCCAGGCGGGTTCGGAAGTGTCGGCGCTGCTCGGCCGCATCCCCTCGGCGGTGGGCTATCAGCCGACGCTGGCGACCGACATGGGCGCGCTGCAGGAACGCATCACCACCACCCACAAGGGTTCGATCACCTCGGTGCAGGCGATCTACGTGCCGGCCGACGATTTGACCGATCCGGCGCCGGCGACCTCGTTCGCGCATCTTGACGCGACGACCGTGCTGAACCGCGCGATCTCGGAAAAGGGCATCTATCCCGCAGTGGATCCGCTGGATTCGACCTCGCGCATGCTCTCCCCGCTGATCGTCGGCCAGGAGCATTACGAGACTGCGCGCATGGTCCAGCAGGTGCTGCAGAAGTACAAGTCGTTGCAGGACATCATCGCCATTCTCGGCATGGATGAGCTGTCGGAAGAGGACAAGCTGGCCGTGGCCCGCGCCCGCAAGATCGAGCGCTTCCTGTCGCAGCCGTTCTTCGTCGCCGAAATCTTCACCGGTTCGCCGGGCAAGTTCGTCGACCTCGCCGACACCATCAAGGGCTTCCGCGCGATTTGCGAAGGCAAGTACGACCACCTTCCGGAGGCCGCCTTCTACATGGTCGGCGCCATCGAAGAGGCCGTCGAAAAGGGCAAGAAGCTGGCTGCCGAAGCCGCTTAACTCTGTAACCCTCCCCCTTGCGGGGAGGGTCGGCGCACTTGCGCCGGGGTGGGGGTGCCACAAGCACCTTCGCCTGTGGTTACCCCCCCACCCCGACCCTCCCCCGCAGGGGGGGAGGGAGCAGTAAGCGGATTGCACCATGGCCACCTTCCAATTCGACCTCGTCTCGCCGGAACAGCTCGCCTTCTCGGGTGCAGTCGATCAGGTTGATGTGCCCGGTCGCGAAGGCGACTTCGGCGTGCTGGCGGGTGCCGCCCCGATGGTGGCAGCACTTCGTCCGGGCATCATGACGATCTACAGCGGCACCACCAGGCACACGATCATCGTGCTCGGCGGCCTCGCCGAGGTGAACGACAAGGGCCTCACCGTGCTGGCCGACGTCGCCACCTCGCTGCAGGATCTCGACCGCACCGCCTTCGCCGCCGATATCGCGGCGATGGAAGAGAAGCTGTCTGAGAAAGAGGGTTCCGTTCTCGACCTCGCGATCGCGCGTCTCGACCACTTCAAGGTCATCCAGCTGCACATCAATTCGACGGCGATGCATTAAGCGCTTCTCGCGCGCCACGAAAAAAGCCCCGGATCGAACCGGGGCTTTTTTGTTGGACGAACGGACAGCTCAGACGGACGGCTGCGCCACCTTCACCGGCTCCGCGGTGAAGCCATCCACGGTCGCATGCAGATGCGCGACGAGTTTCTCATCGAGAGAAAGCCGCGCCGCCAGCAAACCGAGATAGGCCCGCTCCGAAGCGCTGTCGAGGTCGATGGCCAGCAGCGAGACCGTATAGATCTCCGCGGCTTCCTCGGGCGTCCGCACGCCGCTCGCCACGGCATCGACATCGAGCGGCCTGCGCAATTCATCCATCACGAACACCTTGTCCTCGGCAGTGACGTTGAGCCGGTCCATCTGCGCGAAGATGTTGGTCTGCTCAGTGCTGTCGAGATGGCCATCGGCCTTGGCCGCCGCAATCATCGCCCGCAACAGGTTACGGCTGAGTGATTGCTGATCTGCCGGCTGCAACGGATTGAACGGCGTATCACTCGGCGGCGGCAGCAAAGGGGTCTCGACCGCGCCGGCGGGCGAGGCCTGCTTGCCCGCCTGATAATTCTGATAGGCCCGATAGGCGAGCGCACCGGCCACCGCCATGCCGCCATAGGTGAGCGCATTCTTGGCGATCTTGCGCCCGCCCTTCGAGCCGAGCAACATGCCGGCCAGGCCGCCGGTCATCGCGCCGCCGCCAAAGCCGCCAAGAAAGCTGCCGGCCTGCTGCAGCAGATCGCCGCCACCCTTGCCGAGAAGCCCGCCATCCGGCCGGCCGCCCGCCTGCTGATTGGGACCACCCTGATTCAGCCCGCCGATGAACTGGTCGAGCATACTTTTGGGATCGAACATCGCGTCATTCCTCGTTTGATGGAGATCACGAGGTAGGGTCGGAACGCGACGATGTAAGGACACAAAGCTGCGGCGTGATGTCCTGCGACCGGATGGACCTTCAGGCGAAGCGCGCGAATTCGGCGGCCACCGCGCGGTAGACCTCGCGCCGGAATGGCACCACGAGATCCGCCACGCGGTCCAGCCGTTCCCAGCGCCAGGCGTCGAATTCCGCCGGCTGGCCGTTGCGCGGCGTCAGCGGATCGACTTCCTCATCCTTGCCGGTAAAGCGCAGCGCGAACCATTTCTGGCGCTGGCCGCGATACCTTGCGAAGCGATGCGTCGGATCGTCGAAGGCGATGAAATCGTAGGTCATCCAGTCGGTCTCATCGAGATAGTCGGCATGCACCACGCCGGTCTCCTCAAAGAGCTCGCGCATCACCGCGACACGAGAATCCTCATCCGCATCGATGCCGCCCTGCGGCATCTGCCATTCCAGCCCCGGGAGAACGATCTCCGGCCCGTCATCCCTGAAGCGCCGGCCGATCAGGACGCGGCCTTCAGCGTTGAACAGAGCGACGCCGACATTGGGCGATAGGGTTTGTCGGACACGAGCGTTACTCGCCAGACAACCTGGAAAATTCCTTCACCACGCGCTCATAGACCGGGCGCTTGAACGGCACGATCAGGTCCGGCAGGTTCTTCATCGGCTCCCAGCGCCACTTGATGAATTCCGGCTTGTGTCCGCCACCGGGCGCCACCACGTTGATCTCGGTATCGTCGCCGGTGAAGCGCACCGCGAACCATTTCTGGCGCTGGCCTCGGTAACGGCCCTTCCAGGCGCGGCCGGCGACCGTGCGCGGAATGTCGTAGATCAGCCAGTCTGGCACTTCGCCGAGTTTCTCGACGGATTTCACGCTGGTTTCTTCGTAAAGCTCGCGCTTGGCAGCTTCCCAGGCATCTTCGCCGGGATCGACGCCGCCCTGCGGCATTTGCCAGACATGGGTCTCATCGACATGCTCGATGCCGCCGGAGCGGCGACCGATAAAAACCAGGCCTTGCGGATTGATCAGCATCATGCCGACGCAGGTTCGATAGGGCAGATCTTCGTAGCGCGCCATTCCGTCAATGCCTCTCGCGTCTCTTACGCCGTTCACGCAGCGATTCGGCTGTGTCGAACTCACCCTAGACCAAAGACGCTAGCTTGATTTTGATTTCAGCATCGCGGTTGTCAATGGCACCAGCATCACGCCGCGGCTCTCCAGCGTTTTAGCCCAGGCCGCAATGCGTTCGATCGAGATCGGCAGCGCTGACGCGGTGCCGACCGCATAGCCGCGTTCCCTGGCCAGGCTTTCCAGCCTCGCCAGCGCCTTGTCGATGTCGGCCGAGGTGGGCGACGTGTCAATGCCGAGATCCGCCCGCGCGAATGGAACTGCCGTGCCCTCCGCGACGGCCTGCCCGACGCTGCGCGGCGCGGTGCCATCATCGAAATAGGCCAGACCGCGTTTGGCGGCGTCGCGCAGCACCGGCTGCATCGCGGAATCCGCGGCCACGAAACGCGCGCCCATGAAATTGGCCAGGCCGACATAGCCCTGGAACCGGCTCATGTGCCACAGCAGCCGATCGAGGTTCTGTTCAGCCGAGGCCGTCGCCAGCAGCGTCTGCGGGCCGGGGTCGTTGTCAGGATAATCGAACGGCTCCATCGGAACCTGCAAGAGCACTTCGTGGCGCTGCGCGCGGGCCCGCTCGACCAGTTTGCCGGGATCGGAACCGTAGGGCGTGAAGGCCAGCGTCACCGCGGCCGGCAGCTTCATGATCGCTTCGGTCGTCTTGGCGGCACCGACGCCAAGGCCGCCGATCACGATCGCGATGCTCGGGATTTTCATGGCCCGGGCGCGCTCGGCGTCGGAGCCCGCAGCATAGGCCGATACCGGCTTCATGCCGTCGGCAGCGATGGGCACCATGCCGTAGCGGGCTTTTTCCAGCAGCTTGGGATTGCTGCCGGCCATCACCGGCACGGCGGCAGACCCCGCCGGTTCCGACGCGTTTTCCGCCCCGTCGCTGGAGACAACGACATCGCGCCGGGCCCCGGAGGAGCCGTCGATAATGGTGATGGTCTTCTGGCCCCCGACCTCCGGTGCCTTCTCGGCCGCTTTGGCGGGGCCTCGCTTGACCTCGACGGGCGGCTTTTCCTCCGACGGCGCCGGCGGCTTCAGGGCGATGCGCGCGACCGGTTCGCCGCCCATCGGATCGTTGCCGAAGATCGCAAACCCGAGAAAGCCGAGCAGCACCACGCCCAGCACGGCCGCGATCGCCTGCGGCGGCGACACCGGCAACCGGAACCTGCGCTTGCGGGGCTCTGTCTGTCCGAGCGGGGCGCTCAGATCGTCGCTCGACACGATTCATCGACCTCCCGAATCAGTGGCCGAAGATACCACGGCGGGGCAGGGGCAACGGAAGGGATTGGAAGCACACTCGCAGGTAGCGGATCCATCGTCCCATCTCCCCTCCGCGCTGCGCGCGGCCACCCATGGCGAACGAATTGGTTCGCCAGACCCCACGAGGGGGGAGGGGAACCGGTGCGCCTCCGATCGACCAATAAAAAGGGCGACCCGAGGGCCGCCCTTTCGTCATTCCGTGGGTCAAACCGTCAGTTCGACTTGGTCGCGGGCTTCGCGGCATCCGGCTTGGCGGAGGCCTTTTCGTCCGGCTTCGCCGCGGGCTTGTCGTCCGTGGTGTTGGCGGTGACCTTGATGCCGTGCAGCAGGTCGGCGGCGGCCTTGAGGGCCTTGTCGTCCTTGGCATCCGGCGGCACGTAGGACTGCGAACCGGTCTTCTCGTCGCCGTCGTTCTTCAGATGGCCGCGAAGCGAGGCTTCGCCCTTGGTGTCGGTACGCGACTTCAATTCATCCGGCACGTCCTGGACGATCTCGATGTCCGGCACGATGCCCTTGGCCTGGATCGACTTGCCGGACGGCGTGAAGTAGCGCGCCGTGGTCAGCCGCAGCGCGCCGTTGCCGGAGCCGAGCGGGATGATGGTCTGCACCGAACCCTTGCCGAACGAACGGGTGCCGATGGTGGTGGCGCGCTTGTGGTCCTGCAACGCGCCGGCGACGATTTCCGATGCCGAGGCGGAGCCGCCATTGATCAGCACGACCACCGGCTTGCCCTTGGTGAGGTCGCCCTGATGCGCGGTGCGGCGCTGGGTTTCCTCGGCGTTGCGGCCGCGGGTCGAGACGATTTCGCCGCGCTCCAGGAACGCATCCGAAACGGTAACGGCTTCTTCGAGCAGGCCGCCCGGGTTGTTGCGGAGATCGATGATGAAGCCCTTGAGCTTGTCGGCGCCGATCGCGGCGGTCTGGGCGGCGATCTCGCGCTTGAGGCCTTCGGTGGTCTGTTCGTTGAAGGTGGTGATGCGGATATAGGCGATGTCATCGCTCTCCACGCGCGCGCGCACCGAGCGGACGCGGATGTTGTCACGCACCAGGGTCACGTCGAGCGGATCGTCCTTGCCCTTGCGGACGATCTTCAGCTTGATCTTGGTGTTGACCGGGCCGCGCATCTTTTCGACGGCCTGGTTCAAGGTCAGGCCCTGCACCGCCTCGTCGTCGAGGCTGGTGATGACGTCGTTGGCCATGATGCCGGCCTTCGACGCCGGCGTATCGTCGATCGGCGATACCACCTTGATCAGGCCGTCTTCCATGGTGACTTCGATGCCGAGGCCGCCGAACTCGCCGCGGGTCTGCACCTGCATGTCGCGGAAGCTCTTGGCGTCCATGTAGCTGGAGTGCGGATCAAGGCCGGTCAGCATGCCGGAGATCGCGGACTCCACCAGCTTGCTGTCGTCGGGCTTCTCGACATAGTCGGAGCGCACGCGCTCGAACACGTCGCCGAACAGATTGAGCTGGCGATAGGTGTCGGAGGTCGCAGCGCGGGCGCTGGTTCCCATGAACACCGCGCGCGGTTGCGTGACGAAGAGCGTCAGGGCGGCGCCGGTGGCAGCACTGAGCAGGATTATCGAAGTCTTGCGCATCATCCGCGAACCTTTTCGCCTTCGTTTGCGGCCCACCATGGGCCAGAGTCGATGGGAGTGCCATCCTTACGGAACTCGATATAAAGCACGGGCTGGCTGGCATTGGCCGCCAGAACAGACGCTACCCGGGATGTCGATCCCATGACAGCGACCGGTTCACCCGTCAGAACGAACTGGCCGATATTGACGGAGATGCGTTCCATTCCGGCAATCAACACATGATACCCGCCACCGGCGTTTAGGATCAAGAGTTGTCCATAGGAGCGGAACGGCCCGGAATAGACAACCCAGCCATCACACGGGGTTGTGACCTGGGCGCCGGCGCGGGCGGCCAGCGAAATACCTTTTTCGACGCCGCCGACACCATCGGAACCGCCGAAGTCGCGAATCCGGATGCCGTTGACCGGCAGCGCGAACATGCCCTTCGCCGAGGCAAAGGCGATCGCCGGGCTCATCCGCGCGGAATCCTTCAGGGCGCCGAGGTTCGGCTTGCCATTGCCGAGCGCGGCCGGCGCGCCCTGCAGGCTGGCGGTCTGCGCGGCCTTGGCGGCCGCCTTGGAGTCCTGCTCCATCTTGGCGATCAGGCCCTGCAGGCTGTCGACCTGCTTCGACAGCGACAGCGCGCGCGCGGCCTCGGACGCCATGTCCTTTTCGGCCGCCGCCTGCTGCTTCTGCCGTTCCTCGGTGAACGAGGACAGCCGGGTCTGGTCGTCCCTGAGCCTGTCGCGATCGGCGGCCAACTGGTCGCGCTCGCCGGCGATGGTCTTGCGCAAGGCGACCAGTTCGCTGAGGTCGGCGATCAATTTGTCGGCACGGACGCGCATGTCCGGCACCACGGAGCCGAGCATCATCGCGGTGCGCAGCGATTTCAGCGCGTCTTCCGGACGCACGAACAGCGCCGGCGGCGCGCGACGACCGGCGCGCTGTAACGCCGACAGCACTTCGGCGATTTCGGCGCGGCGCGATTGCAGCGAACCGCGGATCTCGCGCTCGCGTGCGTCGAGCGGGCCGAGCCGCGCTTCGGCATCGTCGATGCCCTTCTCGACGCCGCGCACGCGGGCGGCAATGTCGATCAGTTGCTGGTTGAGCTTGCCGCGGTCCTGGCCTAGCGCAGCGATATCGGCCTTGAGCTTGTCCTGCAGTTCGGCCGCCGCCTTCTGCTGCGCACGCGCGGCCTGCAGCTCCTGCTCGCGCTGCCGGATGATATCGGTGGTCGGCGCAATGGCCTGCTGGATCGGTGCGGCGGCGAGCTGCGCGCGCGCCGGCTGCGCGCTCACGCCAGCCAGGCTTGCCAGCACGGCGATGGGCAGTGACGACGCCTGCAGCCAGCCGCGGCGAGCGGTGTGGATTTCACCAGAATTGGGCCGCGGTGCGTGCATCGAGCGGATCGTCGCTTTCGCTGGAAGAACCTAAACGCGGTGATACGGATGTCCGGACAAAATCGTCGCCGCCCGGTAGATCTGTTCGAGAAGCATGACCCGCACCATCTGATGCGGCCAAGTCGCTGCGCCGAACGCAATACTCATCTTGGCTCTGCGCCGCAATTCGGGCGAAAGTCCGTCCGCGCCGCCGATCACGAAAATAGTGTGCCCCACCTGCTCGTCGCGCCAGCGGCCGAGATGGCGGGCAAAGCTCGGGCTGTCGACGCTGGTGCCGCGCTCGTCCAGCGCGACGATCACGGCCTTTTCCGGGATCAACGCCGTGATCGCGGCGGCCTCCTCGGCGATTCGGGTCGCCGCATCGCGGGCGCGGCTTTCC
The DNA here is from genome assembly GCF_007018645.1 of Tardiphaga sp. vice154. Lineage (NCBI taxonomy): Bacteria > Pseudomonadati > Pseudomonadota > Alphaproteobacteria > Hyphomicrobiales > Nitrobacteraceae > Tardiphaga > Tardiphaga sp. vice154. The sequence goes on along the minus strand of NZ_CP041399.1, from coordinate 390,603 downwards.
GGAATTTCATGGATCGCGAGGCCGCGAAAACCGAGCTTGCGGCCGATATCGTCGAAGCGATCGCGATACCGCTCCGCCAGCTCGCGTTCCGGACCCTGCTTGAGCCTGCCGATGGAAATGAGAACCAGATGCATAGGGGCTAGGGTCTGACTTGTTCAACTAAAGCGCATCGACGCACTGTCGCTGCGCCCCTTCTCCCCATTGGGGAGAGGGCTGGGGTGAGGGGGCACCGGCCTATCAATGGCACGAAACCCCTCACCCGGATTGCCCAGTCGATGCTACGCATCGCCAGGCAATCCGACCTCTCCCCAAGGGAGAGGTGACAAAACATCATCGGCACGATCCGGTGAAAGAGCCTCGATATCAAACCGCCTTGAGTTCGATCTTGTCGTCGCCGGGGCTCTGCGTCCACAACCGTTCGAGATTGTAGAATTCGCGCACTTCCGGGCGGAAGACGTGAACGATCACCTCGCCGGTATCGATCAGCACCCAGTCACAATTCGGCAGCCCCTCGATGTGGAGCTTCTTGTTGCCGGATTCCTTGAGCCCCTTGGCGACGGTCTCAGCCAATGAGCCGACATGACGGTTCGAGCGACCTGTGGTGATGACCATGTAGTCGGAGAACGCCGACTTGCCGCGCAGGTCGATGGTGACGGTCTCTTCCGCCTTCATGTCGTCGAGCCGCTTGAGAATGAGGTCGAGCACCACATCGGCGCTGTCGCGCGGCTGCAGGCCGGCCAGCGCGGCCTTCTTGGCCTTCGTCACCTTGGGCGTGACAACCTTGGCGACGGAAGCTTTAGCAACCGAAGCCTTCTTCGGCGCTACTGCCTTCTTGGCGACAAGCGCCTTTTTCGGCACGACGGCTTTCTTCGCAGCAGATTTGGGAGCAGCAGCTTTCGCTGGAGGCTTGGAAGCGGCCTTGGAGGCTGCCTTGGCCGGGGCCTTCTTTTTGGCGCCGGTTTTCGTCGATACAGAAGTGGCCAGGGACCATTCCTTTCACGGGTCGGGGCGCCTGATCCGGCGCCCGATGAAGAGACTATGATGAGGGAGTCGTGGATTCAATATTCCAGGCCGTTCCTATAGCACTTATCGACGCGGTGTTGTGGAATTACGTCTTCCAGCTGCCATCGGCGTTGCGCAGCCGGGTCGAGGACATCGCAAGCTTCAGCCCGGTGAGGAACACCCAGGCCGGCGGGTCGAGGTCGGCCAGCATCCCGGCGTCGCGTTCCGGGATCCGGTCCCGCGACAACGCCTGCGCCGCCGGGGACGCCAGGCCGCGCAGGGTCAGCGGCGGGCGGTCGATCACCGCAAACGGCACCTGCGCGGCGATCTGCTGCCAGTTTTCCCATTTGTGGAACTGGGCGAGATTATCGGCGCCCATGATCCAGACAAAACAGGCGCTGGCGCAACGCCTTCGCAGATAGGTGATGGTATCGACGGTATAGCGGGTGCCGATCGCGGTCTCCAGGCAGGTGACGTCGATGCGCGGATGGTTGGCCATGGCCCGCGCCGCGGCCGCGCGCTCGGCGAGGTCATGCAGATTGCTGCGGTCTTTCAGCGGGTTGCCCGGCGACACCAGCCACCAGACGCGATCCAGTTGCAGCCGCTTCATCGCAAACAGCGAAATCGCCCGGTGCGCGGCATGCGGCGGGTTGAACGAGCCGCCGAGCAGCCCAATCCGCTGGCCTGCGCTGTGAAACGGGATGGCGTGGCCCGCAGAAGCCCGGCCGGGGACTGCAGGCTCCAGTTCAGTCGCCACGCGCGCGCGCCATGTTCATCACGGCCGGGTCTGACCGGTGCCGTGGATGCGGTATTTGAAGCTGGTGAGCTGTTCGGCGCCGACCGGGCCGCGGGCGTGGAATTTGCCGGTGGCGATTCCGATCTCGGCGCCGAAGCCGAACTCGCCGCCATCGGCAAACTGCGTCGAGGCATTATGCAGCACGATGGCGGAATCGACCTCGTTGAGGAAGCGCGTCGCCGCTGCCGCATTTTCGGTCACGATCGCGTCGGTATGGTGCGAGCCGTGATCCCTGATATGCGCCAGCGCCTCGTCGAGGCCATCGACGACCCGCGCCGAGATGATGGCGTCCTCGTATTCGGTATCCCAGTCCGCGTCGGTCGCCGGATTGACACGGCCGTCCACCGCCTGCACGGCGGCATCGCCGCGGACTTCGCAGCCGGCCTCGATCAGCATTTCCACCAGCGGCTTGAGATGCGTGGCCGCCACCGCGCGGTCGACCAGCAGCGTCTCGGTGGCGCCGCAGACGCCGGGCCGGCGCATTTTCGCGTTCAGCACGATCGACTTGGCCATCTCCAGCGAGGCGGCACGATCGACATAGACGTGGTTGACGCCTTCGAGATGCGCGAACACGGGCACCCGGGCCTCGGCCTCGACGCGCGCCACCAGGCTCTTGCCGCCGCGCGGCACGATGACATCGACGCCGCCGTTCAGGCCTGACAGCAGCAGGCCCACCGCGGCGCGGTCGCGGGTCGGCACCAGAGTGATCGCGGCCTCGGGCAATCCGGCCTCGCGCAGGCCCTGCACCAGGCATTCGTGGATCGCGCGGCAGGATCGGAAACTGTCGGAGCCGCCGCGCAGGATCACGGCATTGCCGGACTTCAGGCACAACACGCCAGCGTCCGCTGCGACATTGGGCCGGCTCTCGAAAATCACCGCGACGACGCCGAGCGACACGCGAACCCGCTCGATGGTCATGCCGTTCGGCCGCTGCCAGCTCTCGGTGACGGCGCCCACGGGATCGGCAATGTCATGGATCACGCGAATGCCGTCGGCCATCGCGCTGACGCGGGCCGGTGTCAGAGTCAGCCGGTCGATGAAGGCGGAGGTTGCGCCATTGGCGCGGACCTCGGCGACATCCTCGGCATTGGCGGCCAGGATCGCCGTTTCGCCGGCGCGGACGGCGCGCTCCATCGCCGCCAGCGCGCGGTTTTTCTGTTCCGTCGGCGCTATCGCCAGCGCCCGCGCCGCCGCGCGGGCGGCCAGCGCGAGGTCGTTCATCAGCAACGGCAGATCGGCCGTGCCGTCGATGGCTTTCAGCGAGGCGGTCATGTCAGGCCCGGGCGGTCAGGAGAAACTCGCCATAAAATAGGGACTTCGGCCCGCAAGGTCAAAGGGAGCGGCGCCGCGGCCGGTCGGCGACAAGGCCGCTCAACCGAATTGGTAGTTCGATCGAGGACGGACCCAGCGGCCTACTTCGAGATGTCTTCCACCGCCGCAATGATCCGCGCCAGATCCTGCGGCCGCGACAGCCGATGGTCGCCGTCCGGGATCACCGTCAGCACGACGTCGTCGACTGGCAGTCGCTCGGTGAGGCGAAAGGCGTGCTTCCACGGCACGTCGGGATCGAGCCGACCCTGCAGGATGCGAACCGGGCAGCCGAGCTCGATGCTGCCGCCGAGCAGCAGATGGTCGCGGCCTTCCTCGATCAGTTGCCTAGTGATCGGATAGGGCTCGCCATATTCCGACGGCCGCATCCAGCAGCCGTCGCGCATGATCTGTTCGCGCACTTGCGGCGAGAAGCCGTTCCACATCAGCGCTTCGGTGAAGTCCGGCGCCGGCGCGATCAGCACCAGGCCTTTCAGCGTGGCGCGGCCGATCATGCCGCGGCGGGCCAGTGCGCGCGCCAGCAGCAGCGCCATCCAGCCGCCCATCGACGAGCCGATCACCACCTGCGGGCCCTGGCATGCCGCGTCGAACACCGCGAGACTGTCCTCGAGCCAGCGACCGATGGTGCCATCGACAAAGGCGCCGCCGGATTCACCGTGGCCGGAATAGTCGAAGCGGACGCAGGCGCGCCCCTGCTCCGCCGCAAACGCATCCAGCGCCAACGCCTTGCCGCCCTGCATGTCGGACTTGAAGCCGCTCATCCAGAACAGCCCGGGCGACGTGCCCTCGCGGATCCGCAGCGCGATGCGCCGGGCGGCGGGGCCGCTGCCGACCGTGATGAAAGTGGGGGCTGTTGACGCCGGGCTGCTCATGGATGACCTCGTTTCGAAGCTGTTTGAGCGAGCGGCACAGCCCCGTCAACGCCGATACCGCGTGGCGTTTGCGGCCCGGTGCGGCTTGCGCAACGTCCGCGGGCGCTCTATTTGAGCTTGGTCGGCGCCATTTGCTGCGTTTTGCGCGTTTGCCCGGCCCAAATGCCGCGTATTTCCGCGTTTTGACCTGCATCATTGTGAGTTTGCTTGCTCAAAACGCTCACTTCCTGCAAACTGTCGCCTTCCTTCACAACATTGGAGAGTTACCCATTCGCCGTCCCAACAGAGCCCCGCCCGCCCAGACCAAAGACGGGCCGCGCACCAACGATGAAATCCGCAACGCCCAGGTTCAGCTGATTGATCAGACAGGCCTCAACCACGGCACTGTCGAAACGACGATCGCTGTGAAAATGGCGATGGAAGCCGGCATGGATCTGGTCGAGATTTCGCCCAATACCAGCCCTCCCGTCTGCAAGATCATGGACTACGGGAAGTTCAAATATTCGGCCCAGAAAAAGGCCGCGGAAGCCCGCAAGAAGCAGAAGATCGTCGAGATCAAGGAGATCAAGCTCCGTCCGATGATCGACGACCACGACTACGAAGTGAAAATGCGCGCGATGCAGCGCTTCTTCGAAGAAGGCGACAAGGTCAAGATCACGCTGCGTTACCGCGGCCGTGAAATGGCGCATCAGGAAATCGGCACCAAGCTGCTCGACAAGGTGAAGGCGGACGTCGCCGAATACGCCAAGGTCGAACAGGACGCGCGTTTCGAAGGCCGCCAGGTGGTGATGGTTCTGGCGCCGCGCTGATCGCTATTTGGTTAGATTATAAATGATTTCGGCCCGTCAGGTTTCTGGCGGGCCTTTTTCTTTAGCTACGCCGTCATTCCGGGGCACCAGGGCGAAAGTCCGAGCGAACCCGGAATCCCGAAATGTTCATCGTCCCATGCCGAGGTTCTCCGCCACTCCAATTGGAGTGGCGGACGTTCGCTCGCGGCTGACGCCGCTCTCGCCCCGAAATGACAGCCTAGCTCTTGCTGGCTTCCCAGCGGCCGGTGCAGGTCGTGGTCGCGGACTTGCCGCTCCATTGCCCTGTGCCGGCGTTGCCGGAGATCTTGCCAGAGGCATTGGCCTTTTGATCGCCGCGGGCGATCGATACGTTGACGGAGCCCGCGTCGGCGACGTTTCCGGAGATCTCGAAGCTGCCGTCGCCATTGTAGCTGACTTTGCCGCCGACGACCTTGACCGGATAGCTGTAGGCCGGATCGCAATTGCCGGATTCGGTGATGATCGTGACTTTCCAGTTGCCGTCATGGGAGGTTGCGGCATGCGCGGCACCTGCCAGCGCGATGGCGGCGGCGACGCCGGCCGCGGCGAACAGCCACTTCAGCGTTGTGATGCGCTTGGCGTCCTGCTTGATGGCGATTGCCTTGGGTGACTTGCTGGAATTGCTGGCCATGGTGTCGTCCCGATTTCGTTTCGTGCCGTTTGTTGGTCATGCAACAGATAAGGATCATGAAACGTTCCGGCCAGTGCGGCGCAGCCGCGCAGCAAACGACTCTTAAGCAGCGTTAATCGTTGCCAATTCCCCTATCCTCTGCCATAAGCCCAACCTTCATCGGCCGGCTCATCAAGGGCTGCCGTGCCGATGTCCGTGCTGACTTCTTCCGTGAGGCAATAAGTCGAGCACTTTCAACGCTCTAGCGAGCATTTTAGCCGGCGCAGCGCCCCTCGGGCGCAACAGGCGTGCGGGCCATAGGAGAGCCAAATGCCCAAGCTGAAGACCAAGTCGGGCGCCAAAAAGCGCTTCAAAGTGACCGGAACAGGCAAAGTGATGTCGGCCCATGCCGGCAAGCGCCACGGAATGATCAAGCGGACGAAGAAGCAGATTCGTCAGCTCCGCGGTACGCGCGTGCTGTTCAAGACCGACGGCGACAACATCAAGAAGTATTTCTTGCCGAACGCCTGACGTTTTCACGTCATCACGGCTGCGTTCGCGCGGCACCCTGTTTTTCATTTTGAATTGAAGGAGACCAGTCATGGCTCGCGTCAAACGCGGTGTGACAGCTCACGCCAAGCACAAGAAAGTCTACAAGGCCGCCAAGGGTTTCCGTGGCCGTCGCAAGAACACGATCCGCACCGCCAAGCAGGCCGTCGAAAAGGCAGGCCAGTACGCCTTCCGCGACCGCAAGCGCAAGAAGCGCACGTTCCGCGCTCTGTGGATCCAGCGCATCAACGCCGCCGTCCGTCCGCTCGGCATGACCTACAGCGTGTTCATCAACGGCCTCGCCAAGTCCGGCGTGCTGGTTGACCGCAAGGTGCTGTCGGATCTCGCGATCCACGAGCCCGCGGTGTTCACCGCGATCGCCGAGAAGGCCAAGGCCGCTCTCGCGGCTTAATGACTTTATGCCGGCAGACCGACTCTGAGCCTGCCGGCATCGCCTGGCAGGCTTTTGGTTGGTGCGGCTGGCATGAACACTGTCATCGATTCAGGCACATGGACCGGGATCTCGACCGATCCTTACGCCGCGCTCGACGCGCAAGAGCGATCCGGCGAACTTCGCTTCGATGAAAGCCGAAAACTCTGGTGGTGGGGCGCCCTTGGCCTCCCATCGCTTGCTGCTTTCGGAGCTTGGCTCATTTACGCCGAATATGCAGGGGACCAGTCGACCGGTCGTTATTCAGCTCTGCTGAACCTGCCCTATTACAAGACGATCATGGGCCTGCTCATGATGGCAGTCGCCATCGGCGCTATTCCCCGCTGGAGACGTCGCTTGGCCGATCGAAGCAAGACAGCGCCGCTCTTCATCAACGATCGCGACCTTCGCTTTGGCATCCCCTCGCAAAGCATCAAGTTGAGTGCGATCAAACAGCTGACGTTCACCGGCGCTTCGGGGACGGTGGATGAACTGGCCGAGAAGCTGAGCCCGTGGGCCGAGCCCGGACATGGCAACAGGGGTGGCTCGATGGCGTTTGCTATCGTAAGTCTCATCATTAATGAACGAACAACCCCCGTCCAACTCGACCTCGCCACGCTGAAAGGCCATCCGCCCCGTATCGGCCTTATCCTCTGCGACCGAATCCAGAAGCAACAAGCCTCCGTTGGTAGCCATGTCTGATCTTCAAACTCTCCAAACCGAAATCCTTGCCGCCATCGCAGGCGCCTCCGACGAGGCCGCCATCGAGGCGGTGCGCGTCGGTGCGCTCGGCAAGAAGGGCTCGATCTCGGCGCTTCTTTCCACGCTCGGCAAGATGACGCCGGAGCAGCGCAAGACCGAGGGTGCCGCGATCAACCTCGCCAAGGATGTGGTGACGCAGGCACTGACCGCGCGGCGCGACATCCTGAAGAACGCCGCCCTCGACGCGCGGCTCGCCTCCGAAACCATCGACGTCACGCTGCCGCTGCGCGACGCTCCGGCCGATCTGGGCCGCGTGCATCCGCTCAGCCAGGTGATGGACGAACTCACCACCATTTTCGCCGATATGGGATTTGCCATCGCCGAAGGTCCGGACATCGAGACCGACGACTACAATTTCACGAAGCTGAACTTCCCCGAGGGCCATCCGGCCCGCGAGATGCACGACACGTTCTATTTCAATCCTGATTCGGACGGCGTGCGAAAGCTGCTGCGCACCCACACCTCGCCGGTGCAGGTCCGCACCATGCTCACGCAGGAGCCGCCGATCCGCATCATCTGTCCGGGCCGCACCTATCGCAGCGACTCTGACCAGACGCACACGCCGATGTTCCACCAGGTCGAAGGCCTGGTGATCGACAAGACCGCGCATCTTGGCCACCTCAAATGGATCCTGCACGAATTCTGCAAGGCGTTCTTCGAGGTCGACAATATCAACATGCGGTTCCGGCCGTCGTTCTTCCCGTTCACCGAGCCGTCGCTGGAAGTCGACATCCAGTGCCGCCGCGGCAATGGCGAGATCCGCTTCGGCGAAGGCGAGGACTGGCTGGAGATTCTCGGCTGCGGCATGGTGCATCCCAACGTGCTGCGCGCCTGCAACATCGATCCCGATGTGTACCAGGGCTTCGCCTGGGGCATGGGCATCGACCGCATCGCGATGCTGAAATACGGCATCGGCGATCTCCGTCAATTGTTCGAGGGCGACGTGCGCTTCCTCAATCACTACGGCTTCAAGCCGCTGGAAATGCCGACGCTGGCCGGAGGATTAAGCTCGTGAAATTCTCCCTTTCCTGGCTGAAAGAACATCTCGACACCGACGAGTCGCTCGAGACGCTCGCCGACAAGCTCACCATGATCGGGCTCGAGGTCGAGCACATCGCGGACACTGCGAAGCTGTTGCAGCCGTTCACGATCGCCGAGATCGTCGAGGCCGTGCAGCATCCCAATGCGGACCGGCTGCGCGTCTGCACCGTCAATGTCGGCGAGGCCTCGCCATTGCAGATCGTCTGCGGGGCGCCGAATGCGCGCGCGGGATTGAAGACCGTGCTCGCCCGCCCCGGCACGTTCATTCCGGGCAAGGACTTCACCATCGGCCTCGGCAATATCCGCGGCGTCGAGAGCCAGGGCATGCTGTGCTCGGCCGGCGAGCTCGGACTGCCCGACGCCATCGACGGCATCATCGAGCTGCCGGCTGACGCGCCGGTCGGCAAAGCCTATGCCCACTGGGCGAAGCTCGGCGACCCCGTGATCGAGATCAATCTCACGCCGAACCGGCAGGACTGCACCGGCGTGTTCGGCATCGCGCGCGATCTTGCCGCCGCCGACATGGGCAAGTTCAAGAATCCCGCGATCAACCCGATCAAGGGCGAATTCCCCTGCCCGGTGAAGGTCACCGTCGAAGACGCGACGTTGTGCCCGGGCTTCGCGATGCGCCTCGTGCGCGGCGTCAAGAACGGCCCGTCGCCGGAATGGCTGCAAAAGCGCCTGACCTCGATCGGGCTGCGCCCGATCAACGCGCTGGTCGACATCACCAACTTCCTCACCTTCGATCGCGCCCGTCCGCTGCACGTGTTCGATGCCGCCAAGGTGCATGGCGACATCGTGGTGCGCCGCGCCCGCGACGGCGAGACTTTGCTGGCGCTGGACGGCAAGACCTACAGACTCGACGACAAGGCCTGCGTCATCGCCGACGACAACGGCGTGGAATCGCTGGCCGGCATCATGGGCGGCGAGGCCTCCGGCTGCGACGAAGGCACCACCGACGTGCTGATCGAATCCGCACTGTGGAACGAGATCAACATCGCGCAGACCGGTCGTCGGCTCGGCATCAATTCGGATGCGCGCTATCGCTTCGAGCGCGGCGTCGATCCGGCCTTCATGCTGCCCGGCCTCGAACTGGCGACGAAGCTGGTGATGGAATTGTGCGGCGGCACGCCGTCGGAGAACATCGTCATCGGCAAGGCTTTCGCCGATGACCGCGTGATCGATTTCCCGGTCGCCGAGGTCAAGCGGCTCGCCGCGATCGACGTGCCTCCGGCCGAGATGCGCCGCATCCTCGGCCATCTCGGCTTCATGATGGCCGGCAGCGGCCCCGTCGTGAAAGTGGCGATTCCGCCGTGGCGTTCCGATGTCACGGGGAAGGCCGACATCGTCGAGGAGATCATGCGGGTTCACGGCGTCGACAAGGTGCCGATGACGCCGTTCCCGCGCGGCGACGCGCCGCGCAAACCGATCCTGACCCAGATCCAGCTCCGCACCCGCCGCGCCAAGCGCGCCCTCGCCGCGCGCGGCATGGTCGAGGCTGTGACGTGGTCGTTCATCTCGAAGCCGCACGCCGAATTGTTCGGCGGCGGCGCGCCCGAGCTGGCGCTGGCCAATCCGATTGCGGCTGATCTCTCCGACATGCGGCCGAGCCTGCTGCCGGGTCTCGTGCGCGCCGCGCAGGCCAATGCCGATCGCGGCTTCTCGGATCTCGCGCTGTTCGAAGTCGGCCAGGTGTTCAAGGGCGACCGCCCGCAGGACCAGTTTGTCGCCGCCGCCGGCCTGCGCCATGGCATGGCGTCCTCGAAGGGCATGGGCCGGCACTGGTCCGGCGCCGTAACCGCCGACGCGCTCGACGCCAAGGCCGATGCCTTCGCCGTGCTGGCCGCCGCCGGCGCGCCGATGCAGGCGCTGCAGATCGTCTCCGGCGGGCCGTCGTGGCTGCATCCCGGCCGCTCCGGCACCATTCAGATCGGCCCGCAGAACATTCTCGGATATTTCGGCGAATTGCATCCGCGTGCCGCGGAAGCGCTCGGCGCCGACGGCCCGCTGCTGACCTTCGAAGTGATCCTCGACCGCATCCCCGACGCCAAGCAGAAGGCGACGCGCGCCAAGCCGGTGCTGGAATTGTCCGCGTTCCAGCCGGTGTCGCGCGACTTCGCCTTCATCGTCGATCGCAGCGTGAAGTCGGGCGATCTCGTCCGCGCCGCGCAGAATGTCGACAAGAAGCTGATCTCGGGCGTCACGGTGTTCGACGTCTATGAGGGCAAGGGCATCGACGACGGCAAGAAATCGGTCGCGATCGCGGTCACCATGCAGCCGCGCGAGAAGACGCTGACCGATGTCGAGATCGAGGCGGCGGCGGCGAAGATCGTGGCGGAAGTGACGAAGAAGACGGGTGGAACGTTGCGGGGATGATGGCCACTCTTGGCCTTGCCTCCTATTCCACCGGCTCGCTTCTCCTCGTCGTCATCACCGCCTTTGTCGCGGGGCTTGCCCGCGGCTTCTCCGGCTTCGGCTCGGCGCTGATCTTCATGCCGATTGCCAGCAAAATGATGGGCGCGCAGGTTGCGGCACCCCTGCTGCTGCTGATCGATTTCCTCACTACGCTGACGCTGATCCCGAATGCCTGGCGCCGCGCCGACCGGCACGACGTCGGCATCATCTCGCTCGGCGCGCTGGTCGGCGTGCCGCTCGGCACGATGATGCTGGCGTGGGGCGATCCGCTCACGATCCGCTGGATCATCGTCACGCTGATCGGCCTGATGCTGGCGCTTCTGGCCTGCGGCTGGCGCTTTCCCGGCAAGCCCACGCCGGCACCGACGATCGGCGTCGGCAGCATCGCCGGCTTCTTCGGCGGACTGGCGCAACTCGGCGGCCCGCCGGTGGTGATGTACTGGCTGCGCGACGCCGCCGTGGCTGCGGTCACCCGCGCCAACATCATCCTGTATTTCTTCATTGCGGACCTGCTGATCATCGTCAGCTATTCGATCGGCGGGCTGTGGACCACGGCGATCCTCGGCCTCGCGGTGATCACCGGACCGGTATTCGCGCTCGGCCTGTGGCTCGGCTCGAAGCTGTTCGGCAAAGCCAGCGACGAAACCTTCCGCCGCATCTGCTATGTGCTGGTCGTGGTATCGGCGCTGATCAGCCTGCCGCTGTTCGATGGGATGTTTCGATAGACTTCGTCTACCGCCATACCTGCGGAATCATCCCCTCACTGTCATTCCGGGGCGCGTGCGGCGGTAGCCGAACGCGAACCCGGAATCCCGAAATGTTCATCGTCCCATGTCGAGGTTCCGGGTTCGCTCGCGCTGGTGCGCTCGCGCCCCGGAATGACAGTGTGGGGCCTAATTCCGCTTCGTCCGCGCCTTCTTCTCCGGTTCGGCCGGCTTCACCGGCGCCAGCTTCGCCAGCGCGGCATCGGCGGCGCGTTCGCCGCTTTCCCAGGCGCCGTCGACAGTGCCCCACAGCGTCTCATGCGTGGCCTCGCCGGCGATGAACAGATTGCCCATCGGCTCGATCAGGACGCGCCGCGACTCCTGACCGCCGGGGACCGCCGCCGACATCGCGCCCTGGATCAGGGGCTGCGCGTTCCAGTTGGTCGCGGTCGACTTCTTCACCGCGTTCTTGATATCACTGCCGAACAGTTTGGTCAGCCACTCCACCGCGAACGCCACCATCGCAGGCTCACCCTGCGCCGCCAGCCCGCGACCGAAGGCGCCCGCGACATCGACCGTGCAGAGCGAGGTGCCGCCGATATTGGCGAACAGCGCAGCGGTGCGGGCGTCGCTGCTTTGCTCGATCATCAGCTCGTCGCGGCCAAGGCCGAGCGGATTGCCGGAAAATTGCAGCGCGATCCGGTCATAGCTGCCGAGACTGAGTTTCGCCGCGGCATCGAGCTGCCGCTTCGGCAGGTCCGGCGTGAATTTGATCGCACCCGACGCCAGCACGTTGGAGGACACCGTGACGATGACGCCGCGCGCGGCGATCCGGCCCATCGGTGTCTCGACGCCGATGTCGCGCCCGCTCCAGATCACCCGCGTCGCCGGCGTCGACAACGCCACCGGGACGCTTTCGCCGAGTTTGAGCATCAAGGCGCCCAGCCCCTGGCGGCTGGCGACATCGATGGCGCGGTCCTGCGCGCGAAACTGGTCGAGCGCGGAGAGGTCTTTCAGATCCTTGCCGGTGGCATAGGCGCCGAGAATGAAATCGATCGTGCCTGACCAGTCGCCGAGATCCTTCGGCAGCACCGCGGCGCAGGACATGTCGCCACGGCGGGCGCCCTCATCGATCGCGCGATTGGCGCGCACCAGGGTTGCCAGCAGGTTCTCTGTCTCGCCGGCGCGCGCATTGCGGCGGCCGATCCGCAGCTTCTGGCTCGGCGGCGCGGGTGCCACATCGATGCCGGCCGGCCGTGCCAGCCGGACCAGCGCATTGCTATCCGGCGTATGCAGCCAGCGCGCGCCGCGATCGAACGGCGCCTCGAAGCTGGAGGCGTCGGTCAGGCAGCGCCCGCCGATCTGGCCGGCGGCTTCCAGCACGATCACACGGCGACCCGCCGCCATCACCCGCCTAGCTGCGGCAATGCCGGCGGCGCCCGCGCCGATCACCACGATATCGGCCTCGCGCGGAAGCGTCGCAGCCCGCGCCCTAGCGCCGAACAACGGCAGCAGCGTCAATGCCGCCGACGCCGACAGCAGATCGCGGCGGGAAATTGTCATGGCATGGTTTCCGAAACTTTGCGGGACGCAAGAACATCTGGCGAACTTGCCGTATCCCGCTAGGGGTGCGCAACTCTCATGGTGAATCAGGTGTAAGCAATGCCACGAAGGCATGAACCAATTTGAAATGGCTGGCGCGCAGGATCATGTCAGAAGCGGTCGGGACGAGCCGCAGGGGGTAAGCATCATGGGCGTCGTGCTCGATACGGTCGGACAATGGATCGCGGCCTATCTGCAAAAGGAAGTGCCGGGCTACGAGCCGTTCACGCCGAGCGATCCGGAGCGGTTGCGCGACGTCATCCTGGAAGGTGACGTGCTGCTGGTGGAGGGCAACAACCGGGTTTCCGGCATCATCAAATATCTCACGCAGTCGACCTGGTCGCATGCCGCGCTCTATGTCGGGCCGATCGACGGCGCCACCGAGCCCGACGGCGAACCGCATGTGCTGATCGAGGCCAATATCGGCGAGGGCGTGACCTCGGCGCCCTTGTCGAAATATTTTCCGTATCACACGCGGCTGTGCCGCCCGGTCGGGCTGTCGTTCGAAGACCGCCACACCGTCTGCCGCTATGCCATCAACCGGATCGGCTTCGGCTACGACACGAAAAATATTGTAGACCTGATGCGCTTCCTGATCCCGCTGCCGGTGCCGCAGCGCTGGCGGCGGCGCATGATCGCGTTCGGCTCCGGCGATCCGACCAAGATCATCTGCTCGGCATTGATCGCGCAAGCATTCGACGCGGTGCGCTATCCGATCCTGCCGAAGATCACGCAGGCCGGCAGCCGGCAGGCACGCCGCGAGATCCTGCATATCCGCGATTCCTCGCTGTATATGCCACGCGATTTCGACATCTCGCCGTATTTCGAGGTGGTCAAGCCGACCATCGCGCTCGGCTTCGACTACACCGCCCTGCACTGGGCCGACAAGCAGAAGCCGCTCCGGGAGGTAGCGGACGCCTTCGGTCCATTTCCCGGCACGGAAACACCATCGCCGCCGCTCGTTCCTGAAGCGACTGACGCGCAAGCGGCGGTTGTTGGCGAAGGGGTGAGTCTGTCGCCGAGGATCAGGCTGGTGGCTTAAACACTGTCGTCCCGGACAAGTGAGCGAAGCGAGCGCAGATCCGGGACCCATACGCTCCGAGTCTGCTGCCGCCCCGGAACGGCGCCCCAGCGATTCATGACGACAGCGTGTATGGATCCCGGCTCGCGCTCGCAAGGGCTCGCTTGACCGGGACGACAGGTGGAGAGGTTGAAACTTTGATTACGACTTCACCGCGCCTGCCGTCAGCCCGCCGACCATGTAGCGACGGAACGCGTAGTACATCGCGGCCGGCGGCAGCGCGTAGATCAGGCCCGTGGTCATCAGCAATTCCCACGGCGAATCATCCGCCGCCAGGAAATTGCCCAGCGCCACCGGCAGCGTGATCTCGGTATCCTTCGACAACAGCAGGAAGGCATAGAGGTACTCGTTCCAGGCCAGCAGCACGGCATAGGTGCCGATTGCCACCAGCGACGGCAGCATCAAGGGCAGGTAGACTAGCCGGAACAATTGCATCGGCGTGGCGCCGTCCATGATCGCGGCCTCGTCGAGTTCGACCGGCAATTTGTCGGACGCCTGCTTGAGCACCCAAATCGCATAGGGCGAGGCGATCGTCACCATCGCGAAAATCAGCGACCAGTGGTTGTTGAGCAGGCCGTAATTGCCCATGGTGCGGTACATCGGCACGGCGAGGAATGCCGCCGGGATGAAATACGTAAACAGCGCGAGGTTCATCACGGTGCGGCCGCCGGGCACGCGCAGCCGCGAGATCGCGAACGCCGCGCAGGTGGCGATGAACAAGGTCAGCGCGCCGACCGCCAGCGCGATCACTGTCGAATTCCAGAACTGCGCCCAGAAATCCCGCAGAAAATAATGCTGCTGGCGAAACACGATGCCGAAATTATGTAGCGTCGGATGGTCCGGCCACAGCTTCCCGGCGAAGGCATCCTGCTTCGGGGAGATCGCGAACAGCACGAGATGATAGATCGGCAGCAGCGTCCAGATCAGCACCGGCAAGCCGATCAGCAGCAGTTTTGCTTCATTGCCGACGTCACGCAGCGAGAAGGACTTCATCATCGCGCAGGTCTTTTCATCGTGAAAGCCGTTTCATCATGAAATACACCAGCGGCAGAACCAGCGGCAGCGCGCAGACAATCGCGGCCATCGACAGATCGAGCTGGTCGAGGCGGAGATAGCGGATGCCCAGCGTCGCCAGCACATGGGTGAGGTCGGCGGGGCCGCCGCCGGTGAGGAGATAGACGCTGTTGAAATCCCCCAGCGTCCAGATCATCGAGAGCAGCGTGCAGGTCATATACAGCGTTCGCATCGCGGGCCAGGTGACGAAGCGGAATTTCTGCCAGCCGGAGGCGCCATCGACCTCGGCGGCCTCGAACTGGTCCTGCGGAATCGCCAGCCGTCCGGTCATCAGGATCAGCGTCCAGAACGGCAGCGACTTCCAGATATGCATGCCGATCGCCATCGTCAGCGCGATCGCGGGATCGTTGAGCCAGTTCGGCCCGTCCTCGCCGGTGAGCTTGAAGATCAGGTGATTGACCACGCCCCATTCCGGATTGAACATGAAGCGCACCGACAGGATGGTGGGGATCGACGGCACCGCCCACGGCAGGATGAACAGCACCGACAGCCAGCGGATCCAGGCGCGCTGCTGGATGAAGAAGCCGGACAGCGCCAGCGCGATCAGCATTTTCAGATTGATGCCGACGATCAGGAAGATCAGCGTGTTGACCGCGGCGCGCGCGAAGATCGGGTCGTTATACAGCGCGACATAGCTCGCCGGATGCCGCGCCAGCCACAGCCCGTAGCTGACGGGATAGACGACGAAGGCCGCGAACACGAGAATATACGGCGCCAGCAGCGCCAACCCCCAGACCTGCGTCGTCGTGAGCCGTGACGTCCACGGCCGTCGCGGGGTGGCTTCGGGAGACGAGAGCGTGATGGCGGTCATGGCTTGCCTATCGTCGTTTCGGCCGACCCCAATCTGTCATTCCGGGGCGCAAGCGCCGCGAGGCGATTGCTAACCCGGAATCCCGAGGTGAGAGGGACAGAGATAGAGCCGTTCAAGGTTCCGGGTTCGCTCGCAGCTCGCGCTGCTCTCGCCCCGGAACGACAGCGACTGCTACCCTGCCACCTGCTTGATCCTGGCGATCAGCTCGTCCACCGCCTTGTCTACCGGCACCTTCTCCGAGACCACGCGGTTCATCGCCTTGGCCCAGACGTTCTCGTTGTTCAGGATCGTGAACTTGTAGTTCTTCACGAAATCGAACGTCGAGGTACCCGCGGTGAACTGGTTGTAGACCGCCTTGCGGTGGCGGTCGGCCTGCCAAAACGGGCTGGCCTGGCCGGCGATCGTCACCGGAAACCAGCGGCCCAGCGCGCCTTCGACATAGGGCTGCAGATTTTCCTCCTGCAGCAGGAATTTGACGAATTCCTTGGCCTGCGGCTTGTTCTTCGAGGCGCTGAAGATCATGCCGGTCTTGACGTCGGAGCGATATTTGATCGGCGTGCCGTCCGGCTTGGCGGGAAACGACGCCGTGATGATGTTCTCCTCATAGGCCTTCTTGCCGGCGGCGCGCTGCTCGGGCGTCAATGCCTGGTTCTGCGAATCCTCGAACCATTTTCCGGCGATCGAGATGGTGAAGTTGTGCGTCATCAGGATCGTCTTGTTGTGGAAGGCGACGTTGTTGTCGGGGTCCTTCCACGTCGTCGAGGACGGCGGCGAGCAGCCCTTGATGTAGGTGTCGGTGTAGTCCTTCAGCGCGCCGATCAGACCTTCGCGGACCTTGGGATCGTCGACCAGGAGCTTGCCGTCATCGTCCACGAGCTTGACGTTGTAGGCGTCCATGAAGGTGTAGAAACTCTGGAAAGAGTCGGTCGACTCCACGCCCATCGGCTGGCCGACGCCATAGGCGCGCGAGCCCGACGCCTTGCGATAGGCCGGCTGCACCTTGTCGCACCAGAACGACCAGTAGCCCTTCCAGTCGGTCGGGATGTCGCTTGGCTTGAAGCCGGCCTGCTCCAAGAGGTCGCCCCAGATCTGCACATGCATCGACTGCTGCTTCAGCGGAAAGCCGTAATAGGCCTTCTTCTTGGTGACGTCGTTGTAGAGCAATGCAGTCTCGACGGTGTTCGGCGCGAAGGCCTGCTTCATCGGCGCGAGAATGTCGGTGAGGTCTTCCAGCTTGCCCTCGAAGGCCCATTTTCCGGACGCCTGCACGTCGTAGGTGTCGGCATAGGCGACATCGGGCGGGGTGCCGGAATCCAGTGCCGCGACCGTCTTCGGGATCATGTCCTGGATGGCGTATTGCGACAGCTCGACCTTGATGCCGGTCTTGGCCTCGAATTTCTTGATCGCCGCAATCAACGAATCGTCTTCGGAACGGTAGAAACCCTTGCTGAACCAGACGGTGATCTTGTCCTCCGCGAAGGCGGGTGCCGCGGCATGCAGCAGGCCGACGGCGGCAACGGCCAATGCTAGCGGACGCGTGAACCTGAGTACCACGATGTTTTCTCCCCTGACGTTTCATTTTTTGTCAGACTACTGCAATCGCGCGCGCCGTCCACATAACTCGTTGCTGCGCTGCGAGCGGCGGCCCTTGCCGAAGCCGCGCGCTATCGCTAGTTCTGCAGAGATATCAACGCCGAGGATACCCCATGCTGACCGCCGCCACCCGCGCGCTTTCACAAATCCTGTCGCCGCCGATGCGCAGCATCCTGTGGAAGTCGATCGGGCTGGCGCTCGTGTTGATCGTCGTGCTGGGCATCGGCCTGCAGCGGGCGCTGAGCTGGCTGGCCACCTCCGGCGAGATCTGGGCCGAGTCGATGCTCGGGCCGGGCTTCCACGCCACGCTCGATGTACTCGCCTGGATGCTGTCGATCGCCGCCGGATTGGGCGTGCTGGCCGGCGCGATCTTCCTGATGCCGGCGATCACCTCGCTGGTCGCCAGCCTGTTCGTCGACGACATCGCCGAGATCGTCGAGCGCGAGCACTATCCGGCGGAGCACCCCGGCGCGGCGCTGCCGTTCGGCATCGCGCTGACCGAAGGCGTCAAGACGGCGCTCCTGACCATCGTGGTCTACCTGGTCGCGCTGCCGTTCGTCTTCCTCGCCGGCGCCGGCTTCGTGGTGTTCTACCTTGCCACCGCCTGGCTGCTCGGCCGCGAATATTTCGAACTCGCCGCGATGCGGTTTCGCACGCCGGCCGAAGCCAAACTGATGCGCCAGGCCAACGGCATGACGGTGTTCATCGGCGGGCTGATCATCGCCGCCTTCGTCTCGATTCCGATCGTCAACCTCGCCACGCCGTTGTTCGGCATGGCCTTCATGGTGCATCTGCACAAGAGACTGAGCGGACCGCGGCCCGAGCTGATCGAGCCGACACGACGCGCGCGGATGCCGGTGAGCTAGGATCGGACCCCACCGCCGTCATTGCGAGGAGCCCTTGCAACGAAGCAATCCAGTTCTTTCGGCGCGTGCGGCCTTCTGGATTGCCGCGTCGCTTCGCTCCTCGCAATGACGTTGATAGGACGGCGCGTCACGCCTGCACCGTCTTCTCCGGCCAGCGGCACAGATCGTTGATCAGGCACAATTCGCAGCGCGGCTTGCGCGCCAGGCAAGTGTAGCGCCCGTGCAGAATCAGCCAATGATGCGCGTGCATCATGAACTCGTCGGGAATCACGCGCATCAGCGCGAGCTCGACGTCCAGCACGTTCTTGCCCGGCGCCAAATTGGTGCGATTGCCGACGCGAAACACATGCGTATCCACCGCCATCGTATGCTCGCCGAACGCCATGTTGAGCACGACGTTGGCGGTCTTCCGCCCGGCGCCCGGCAGAGACTCCAGCTCGGCACGCGTGCGCGGCACCACGCCGCCGAATTCGGCGATCAGCTTTGCCGACAGCGCGATGACGTTCTTTGCCTTAGTGCGGTACAGGCCGATCGTCCTGATGTAGTTGCGGACCTCCTCCTCGCCGAGCTCCAGCATCTTCTGCGGCGTGTCGGCGATGGCGAACAGCGCGCGCGTCGCTCTGTTGACGCCGGCGTCGGTGGCCTGCGCCGACAGCACCACGGCAACCAGCAGCGTGAACGGGTTGACGTGCTCCAGCTCGCCCTTCGGCTCCGGATTGGCCTCCTGGAACCGGGAGAATGCCTCATGTACCTCTGCGGCCGACCAGGGCTTCAGCTTTTTGGGCTTTTTGGCCGGTGCTGGTTTCGGCAGCGATTTGCCGGCAGACTTCGCCGGCAGCTTGCGGATGATTTTTGCCATCAACGGGGTATACTGACAGGCCATGACATCGGGCAACGATTTTGACGCCGAGGCCGAACCGGAATTGTTCTCGGCACTGCTCCGTCCGCACCGCGCATTGAGCCGCACCGGCTTTTTCGTGCTGATGGGCTTCGTCTGCACGGTCTCCTTCGCCGCCGGGCTGACGTTCCTGATGATGGGCGCCTGGCCCGTGCTCGGCTTCTTCGGCCTCGATGCGCTGGCGATCTGGTGGGCGTTCCGCGTCAATTACCGCCGCGGCGACGCCACCGAGGAGATCACCGTCACGCCGTCCGAAATCCGGGTACGGCGGGTCAGCCATCGCGGCCATGTCGTGCAATGGGTGCTCAATCCGCTGTGGGTGCAGCTCGAACAGATCAGCCACCCGGAATTCGGCATCGAGCAACTGTTTCTGGTCTCGAAGGGTCGCCGCATTTCCATTGCGCGGTTTCTCGGCGCCGAGGAAAAGGCGAGCTTCGTCAAAGCTTTGCTCGCGGGGCTACAGGCCGCCAAACGGGGCCCGACGTATAATCCCGTCGCATGAGCGGGAATCGGAAATCGGGTGGTTCACGGGCAACGCCGGGGCTACATCCGACGCATGATGAACCCCGCCAGCACCATGCTCATGACTGAGCCGCAGCCGACCCGGCCGGGCGCGCAGGACGCAGCCCTGCGCGACTACGACAGCGTGCGACGCGCGATCGGGTTCATCTCCGAGCACTGGCGCGCGCAGCCGGCGATCGAATCCGTCGCCGAGGCCGCCTCGGTCACGCCGGACGAGTTGCATCACCTGTTCCGGCGCTGGGCCGGCCTGACGCCAAAGGCCTTCATGCAGGCGCTGACGCTGGATCACGCCAAAAGCCTGCTGCGCAATTCCGCCAGCGTGCTCGATGCCGCGCTGGATTCCGGCCTGTCCGGGCCGGGCCGGCTGCACGATTTGTTCGTGACCCATGAGGCGATGTCGCCCGGCGAATGGAAGACCGGCGGCGCCGGCATGGAGTTGCACTACGGCTTCCACCCCTCGCCGTTCGGCACCGCCATCGTGATCGCCAGCGCGCGCGGCCTGGCTGGCCTCGCTTTCTCCGATCCCGGCGAAGAAAAGCCGGCATTCGAGGACATGGCGCGGCGCTGGCCGCGCGCGACCCTGATCGCCGACCAGTCCGGCACGGCGGCGATGGCACGGCGCATCTTCGACGCCAGACTATGGAAGCCGGAGCAGCCGCTGCGGGTGCTCTTGATCGGTACCGATTTCGAGGTCCGGGTGTGGGAGACGCTCTTGAAGATCCCGATGGGCCGCGCCGTCTGCTATTCGGACATCGCGAGCAAGATCGACAGCCCGAAGGCCTCGCGCGCCGTGGGTGCTGCGGTCGGCAAGAACCCGATTTCCTTCGTGGTGCCGTGCCACCGCGCGCTCGGGAAATCCGGCGCGCTGACCGGGTATCACTGGGGCATCACCCGCAAGCAGGCGATGATCGGCTGGGAGGCGGGGCAGGTGGGGGCGGGATGATGTCGCCACAATCCAACCGCCGTCATCCTGAGGTGCTCGCCGATTTCGGCGAGCCTCGAAGGATGCGGCCACGGGCGACGGCAGTTGCGACCATCCTTCGAGGCCGCCACGTACCGGCTCCGCCGGTTCGTGACGGCACCTCAGGATGACGGCAGAGTTTTTTAGCCCGCCAGATCCAGCTTCGACGCGACCGTCGAATCCGCGTTGAGCCGGTAGATGATCGGCACGCCGGTCGCGAGTTCGCGGGCCAGGATGCCTTCCGGCGACAGCTTCTCCAGCACCATGATCAGCGCGCGCAGCGAATTGCCGTGCGCCGCGACCAAAGTCCGTTCGCCGCGCAGCACGCAGGGCAGGATTTCCTGAACGTAGTACGGCAGCGTGCGGGCCAGGGTGTCCTTCAGGCTTTCGCCGCCGGGCGGCGGCACGTCGTAGGAACGGCGCCAAATGTGCACCTGTTCCTCGCCCCACTTTTCGCGGGCGTCGTCTTTGTTGAGGCCAGAGAGATCGCCGTAGTCGCGCTCGTTGAGCGCGAGATTGCGCGTGATCGGCAGGCCGGTCTGGCCCATCTCTTCCAGCGCGAGATCGAGCGTGTGCTGCGCGCGCGACAGCGCCGAGGTGAAAGCGACATCGAACACCAGCCCCTGCGCCTTCAGCTTCTGCCCGGCGGCCTTGGCCTCAGCGATGCCCTTCTCGGTGAGACCGGGGTCCTTCCAGCCGGTGAACAAGTTCTTCAGATTCCATTCGCTCTGGCCGTGACGGACGAGCACGAGAAGACGGTCGTTCATTCCAAATTCCGTTTCTTGTTAGAGGTCGCCAGCCCAAGACATCGCCAAGACATCGCCTAGAGATCACCTAGAGATCGCCGAGTCCGAGCACGTCGGCCATCGAATAGTGACCGGGGTTCTTGCCGTGCGCCCACATCGCGGCCTTGAGCGCGCCGTGCGCGAAGATCATGCGATCCTCGGCCTTGTGCGAGATCTCGAGACGCTCATAGGGGCCAGCGAAGATCACGGTGTGGTCGCCGGTGACGGTGCCGCCGCGCAACGATGCAAAGCCGATATCGCCGGTCTCGCGCGCGCCGGTGATGCCGTCGCGGCCGCGCGCGGAATGTTCGTCGAGCACGATGCCGCGGCCGGCCGCGGCAGCTTCGCCGAGCATGAAGGCGGTGCCCGACGGCGCGTCGATCTTGGCCTTGTGGTGCATTTCGAGGATTTCGATATCGAAGCCGTCGCCGAGCGACTGCGCCATGCGCTTCACCAAAGCGGCCATCAGGTTGACGCCGAGGCTCATATTGCCGGCCTGTACCACGATCGCCTGCTTGGTCACGCTCTTGATCACCGCATCGTCCGACGCCGACAGGCCGGTGGTGCCGATCACATGGACGATGCCGCGCTGGGCGGCGATGGCGACATTGGCGATGGTCGCGGCGGGCACGGTGAAATCGAGGATGCCATCGGCCTCCTTCGACATCGTCCACAGATCGCCCGACAGCTTGACGCCATTGGCCGGCAGGCCGGCCAGCGTGCCGCAATCCTGCCCGAGCAGTTCGGACGTCGGCGCTTCCAGCGCGCCCACGACCACCGCGCCGTCGGTTTCGGAAATCGCGCGGATCAGAGCGCGCCCCATCCGCCCGCCGGCGCCTGCCACGATCAATCGCATATCGGTCATGTCACGCCTTTCAAGCTGTAGGGGCGATATAACGTTGCAACGCCCCTGCGGCAACCGCTCGTCGCCGTCGTGGTTACGGCTGTGCGCCGTCATAGCCTTCGATGATCACCATCTCGCCTTCGGAATGCGGGCTGCGCATCGCCACCAGGCGCTGGTATTCCGGGGAATTGTAGCAGGCCAGCGCGGTCGCGTAGTCCTTGAATTCCAGCACCACGTTGCGCGAACGCGACGAACCCTCGCGCGCCTCGTGCTGCCCGCCGCGCACCAGGAATTTGGCGCCGAACTGGTGAAACACCGCGCCGTTCTGCGCGACGTAGTCCTTGTAGCCATCCATGTTGTGCACATCGATGCGCGCGATCCAGTAGCCCTTGGCCATCATTATCCCCCTGTGTTGTTAACCGAGCGCCGCCGTGATCTCCGCCACGATTGCTTCTGCTGCCGCCTTCGGATCGGCCGCGGCCATCACCGGTCGGCCGACGACGAGATAGTCCGAGCCTTCCTGGATCGCGCGGGTCGGTGTCATGATGCGCTTCTGGTCGCCGGTGTCGGAACCCGCCGGCCGGATGCCGGGGGTGACCAGGCACATTTCCGGCGCGATGATCTTGCGCAAATTAGCCGCCTCTTCGGCCGAGCAGACGATGCCGTCAACCCCGAGCGCCTGCGCCTGCTGGGCTCGGACCTCGACCAGATCGCGGACGCCGAGCTGATAGCCGGCCGCCTTGAGGTCGTCATTGTCGTAGGAGGTCAGCACAGTGACCGCGAGGATCTTCATGGCGGTGCCGCGGCTGGCCTCGACCGCCGCCTGCATGGTCTGCGGATAGGCATGCACGGTGAGAAATGTCGCTCCGAGCTTCGCCACGCTTGTGACGCCGCTGCCCACGGTATTGCCGATGTCGTGCAGCTTGAGGTCGGCGAAGACTTTCTTGCCGGCGTCGGCGAGCTTGCGGATCAGCGGAAGGCCGCCGGCGTAACCCAGCTGGTAGCCGATCTTGTAAAACGTCACGGCATCGCCGAGCCGGGCAATCATCGCCTCGGCGGCGTCCACATCGGGCAGATCCAGCGCGACGATCAGGCGGTCGCGCGGATCACTGACTTGGATCGTCATCTCGTCTCACTTCATCTGCTGCGCGACATCGACCAGTTGCCGCAGCATCGCTTGCAGCGCGTCGATGTCGCCGGAATGTTTCAGCCGGTCACTGTCGTCATAGGCGTCATCGGCATGCGACAGCGCAAGCTGGTTCGGGATCACCAGCGCGCGACAGGACGACAGCACCAGACGCAGCGCCTGTAGGCAGCGTGTGCCGCCGAGCTTGCCGCTGGACGCCGCGGCGATCGCAAACGGTGTTTCGCGGTAGACCTGCCCGGGGGTTTCGCCGGAATCCTGCACGCGCGACACCCAGTCGATGGCGTTCTTCAACAGCGGCGGCAGCGAGGCGTTGTATTCGGGGGTGACAATCAGCACGCCATGATGCGCCGATATCATGCGCTTCAATTGGACCGCGGGCTTCGGCACGCCGGACGCACTCTCGAGGTCGCCGTCATAGATCGGCAGCGGGAAATCGCCGAGCGAGATTTTCGTGGCGTCGACATCGAGCCGCGCGAGCCCGTCAACGGCCGCCGCCGCCAGCCGTGCATTGAGCGAGCCGGTGCGCAGCGAGCCGGGAATCACGAGTATTTTCAGCGCAGCCATGGGTCCGATCGCATTCGCGGGGCAGGATTGAACTCGTAATCGATTGTTGAAGTCTGGCACCGCCCGTGCGCCCCCTCTCCCCATTGGGAAGAGGGCTGGGGTGAGGGGGCACCAGCCTATCGATAGTCCGCAACCCCTCACCCGGCCGGCTTCGCCGACCGACCTCTCCCTACGGGAGAGGTGACAAAACGTCGGCGCTGATGCCAATCAGCAACCAGAACTAGCCCTTGCGATACACCCAGACGCGGGCCGGCGGAAGGTTCATCCAGATCCGCTCGGACGCTTCTGTGGATACGCCGGGCAGGGTCTTGGGGATCGGCGGGGCCACCGAATAGGTGAACTGCACAAAGGGTGCGCCGGGCGACATCGCCGCAAAGGCATCGCGGATCAGCTTCAACCGCGTCATCATCGGCTTGGTCACCAGCGGCAGGCCGGAGACGACGGCGGCGGCCGGCTCTTTCAGGACCTTCCACAACGTGTCGCGCAGCGCATAGGCGTCGCCCTGCACCACGGTCGCTTCCGGATAACGCTCGCGCAGCAGCGCGCAAAAGGTGGGGTTGAACTCGACCAGCACGAGCCGCTTCTGGTCGATGCCATGGGCCAGCAGCGCGGTGGTGATGGCGCCGGTGCCGGGGCCAAGCTCGATCACCGGCCCCTTGCCATCCCGATCGACATATTGCGCCATGGTACGGGCCAGCACCTTGCCCGATGGCATCACCGCGCCCATGTGCAGCGGTTTTTCGATCCAGGATCTAAGAAACCGAACCTCATCGTCGAGACGGGGGGGTTTCTTCAACGCACGCGCGGACGATCGCTGTGGCATGTCGCTTCCAGGCGGTCCGCGGGACGGCGGATAGTCAGAATTTTGTCATACAGAGGTACAGCCCGCCGCTGACACGGTCAAGCATTGCGATCTCAGGAGCCGGCGCGAGCGCCGAAGAAGTCCTTGACCTTAGTAAAGAAACCAGCGGCTTCTGGTTGCGTTGCACCCGAAGAAAGTTTGTCGAATTCGGCAAGCAGCTCCTGCTGCTTCTTGGTCAGGTTCTGCGGCGTCTCGACCACGACCTGGACATACATGTCGCCCATCTGGCGCGAGCGCAGCACCGGCATGCCCTTCGACGCCACCCGGAAGCGGCGCGCCGACTGGGTGCCGGACGGCACCTTGACCTTGGTGCGGCCGCCTTCGATGGTCGGCACTTCGAATTCGCCACCCAGCGCCGCGGTCACCATCGAGATCGGCACGCGGCAATGCAGGTCGGCGCCGTCGCGCTGGAAGAAGTCGTGCGCGGCCAGTGACAGGAAGATATAGAGGTCGCCCGCGGGCCCGCCACGGGTGCCGGCCTCGCCCTCATTGGACAGGCGGATGCGGGTGCCGTCCTCGACGCCCTGCGGAATATTGACCGACAGCGTGCGCTCGCGCTCGACGCGACCCGCACCTTCACACGCCTTGCAGGCGTCTTCGATGGTCTGGCCGCGACCCTGACAGGTCGGGCAGGTGCGCTCCAGCGTGAAGAAGCCCTGCGCCTGACGGACCCGGCCCTGGCCGCCGCAGGTCGCGCAGGTCTTCGGCTTGGTGCCGGGCTTGGCGCCGGTTCCGGAGCAGACCTCACAGGTCACCGCGACCGGGATCTCGATCTGAGCGGTCTTGCCGGCGTAGGCCTCTTCCAGCGTGATTTCCATATTGTAGCGCAGATCGGCACCGCGCTCGCGGCCGCCGCCACCGCGCCCGCCGCGCTGTCCGGCCATGCCGAACAGGTCCTCGAAGATATCCGAGAACGACGAGGCAAAGCCGGTGCCGAACCCCGCGCCGGCGCCGCCATGTCCCTGCTCGAAGGCGGCGTGACCGTAGCGGTCATAGGCAGCACGCTTGTCGCCATCCTTGAGCACCTCATAGGCCTCGGCGATTTCCTTGAACTTGGCTTCGGCGGAGGAGTCGCCCTGATTCTTGTCGGGGTGCCACTTCATCGCCAGCTTGCGGAATGCGCTCTTCAGCCCCGCATCGTCGGTGGTGCGCTCGACTTCCAGGGATTCGTAATAGCAGCGCTTGATGGTGGACATCGATCAGATCGCCTTATTGGTCCTCATCGCGAGGAGCACGCAAACACTATGCGTCAAGCCAGATTGCATTCTGGGGCTTCACAAAAATGGCCCCCACCCGACGTGACGCATGATGCGAAACGGGGGCGGGAGCCATGATTTGTTCGCCTATCAGGCCGACTTCTTCGGCTTGTCGTCATCGACTTCCGTGAACTCGGCGTCGACCACGTCGTCCTTCGCCGCATCCTTGGCCGCGTCGGCCTCGGCCTGCTGGGTGTACATCGCCTCGCCGAGCTTCATCGACGCCTGCGCCAGCGTGCTGGTCTTGGTCTTGATCGCCTCGGCGTCGTCGCCCTTCAGCGCTTCCTTCAGGTCGGCCATCGCATCCTCGATGGCCTGGCGTTCGGGCGCGGCGACCTTGTCGCCATGCTCGGACAGAGCCTTCTCGGTCGAATGGACCAGCGCATCGCCGTGGTTCTTGGCATCGACCGCTTCACGACGCTTCTTGTCGTCGGCGGCGTTGGCTTCGGCGTCCTTGACCATCTTCTGGATGTCGGCTTCCGAAAGACCACCAGACGCCTGAATGCGGATCTGCTGTTCCTTGTTGGTCGCCTTGTCCTTGGCCGACACGTTGACGATGCCGTTGGCGTCGATGTCGAACGTGACCTCGATCTGCGGCATGCCGCGCGGCGAGGGCGGAATGCCCATCAGGTCGAACTGACCGAGCGCCTTGTTGTCTGCCGCCATTTCGCGCTCGCCCTGGAAGACGCGGATGGTGACGGCGTTCTGGTTGTCCTCGGCGGTCGAGAACACCTGGCTCTTCTTGGTCGGGATCGTGGTGTTGCGCTCGATGATGCGGGTGAACACGCCGCCCAAAGTCTCGATGCCCAGCGACAGCGGGGTAACGTCGAGCAGCAGCACGTCCTTGACGTCGCCCTGCAACACGCCGGCCTGGATGGCGGCGCCGATCGCGACGACCTCATCCGGGTTGACGCCCTTGTGCGGCTCCTTGCCGAACAGCTGCTTGACGACTTCCTGGACCTTCGGCATGCGGCTCATGCCGCCGACCAGCACCACTTCGCCGATCTCGGCGGCGGTCAGGCCGGCATCCTTGAGCGCCTTGCGGCACGGCTCGATGGTCTTCTCGACGAGGTCCTGCACCAGCGCCTCGAACTTGGCGCGGGTCAGCTTCATCGTGAGATGCTTCGGACCCGACGCGTCGGCGGTGATGAAGGGCAGGTTGATTTCGGTCTGGGTGGTCGACGACAGCTCGATCTTGGCCTTTTCAGCGGCTTCCTTCAGGCGCTGCAACGCCAGCTTGTCGGAGCGCAGGTCGATACCCTGCTCCTTCTTGAACTCGTCGGCGAGGTAGCTGACGAGGCGCATGTCGAAATCTTCACCGCCCAAGAACGTGTCGCCGTTGGTGGACTTCACTTCGAACACGCCGTCGCCGATCTCGAGAATCGAGACGTCGAAGGTGCCGCCGCCGAGATCGTACACCGCAATGGTGCCGGCCTTGGTCTTGTCGAGGCCGTAGGCCAGTGCGGCTGCGGTCGGCTCGTTGATGATGCGCAGCACTTCGAGTCCGGCGATCTTGCCGGCGTCCTTGGTGGCCTGACGCTGGGCGTCGTTGAAATAGGCCGGGACCGTGATGACGGCCTGATCGACCTTCGCGCCGAGATGGGCTTCGGCGGTCTCTTTCATCTTCTGCAGGATGAAGGCGGAGACCTGCGAGGGCGAATACGACTTGGCATCGGCCTCGACCCAGGCGTCGCCGTTCGATGCCTTGACGATCTTGTAGGGGACGAGCTTCTTGTCCTTCTCCACGGTCGGATCTTCGTAGCGGCGGCCGATCAGGCGCTTCACGGCGAAGATGGTGCGCTCGGGATTGGTCACCGCCTGGCGCTTGGCCGGCTGGCCGACGAGGCGCTCGCCATCGTCGCTAAAGGCGACGATGGACGGCGTCGTGCGCATGCCCTCGGCGTTCTCAATGACTTTCGGAGACTTGCCATCCATCACAGCCACGCACGAATTCGTGGTGCCGAGATCGATTCCAATGACCTTTCCCATGGTCCTCATACCCTTCTTTTTGCGGCAGGTTGGCTGGGCCCTGACGGCGCACCAATCCAGACCCCCAATAATCAAATGCTCGCGATATTGCGACGGTAGGCCTCATATAGGAGGGGGGGTGGGGGCTGCAAGGCACCCGACAGGCCCAAAGCCCATGAAACCATGACTCAAAGTGGAAATTAATGTGCCTGCCCCGGGCTGATTTACCTTGCCACGCGACCGATCGGCGCGGGCTGCGAACGGGAACGGTTTTGTGGCTTGATCTGTTGCTGGAACGGGGCGACCGTCGGCTGTCGGGTCCCGGCCCTGTGCCGCCATGCGGTTATGTCGATCAGCCTCCATAGAAACCAGCAGATCACCATGAAACATCAAGCGCCCCTGTTTGCCCTCGTCCTGATCGCCAGCGCGATCGGCCAGGTCTTTTCATCCGCGCGGGCCGCCGATCCGGTCTACCCGCGCGGCATCCGCGTCGGCATCACGCCGCTGGTCGGGATGGCCCCGGCCAAGGCCTTCGTCGGCTTCGAGACCTCCGACCAGGGCGTCAAGGTATTGATGACCGAACTGCCGGCCGCGGCCTTCGCCGAAGTCGACAATGCGCTGAAGACCAATCCGGCGGCCATGCCCGTCAAGCCCGAGGGCATCGAGACCGGCGCGGGCCGCGGCTACTACACCGTCGAGAACGCCAAGGATCCGACCGGGAATGTCCGTCGCTATTCGATGATCGTTGCCGGCCCCACCTTCTCCGGCTACGTCGCCGTGCAGGTGCCGGAAAACGCGATGCGGATCTACACCGACGAGGCAGTTCGGCAGATGTTTGCCTCCGTCACCGTGCGCAAGGACGTGCCGGTCGACGAGCAAATGGCGCTGTTGCCGTTCAAGGTCACCGAGATAGGCGAATTCAAGAATATACGAACGCTGCCGCCGGGCGGCGCCCTGCTGCTGGCCGATGCTGCGGACGAAACCAAAACCGAGGCTAGCCCCTATATCGTGGTCGGCACCGTCAGCTCCGCGCCGGAAAAGGCCGAAGACCGCGTTCGCTTCGCGCAGCAGGCGGCAGGGATGATCCCCGGCCTGCGCGATGGCCGCATCACGATGTCGGAGCCGATCCGGATCGACGGCGCGCCGGGCTTTGAGACCCGCATCGAGGCCATCAGCGGCAAGGACAATACCCCGGTGACCGTTGTGCAGTGGCTGCGTTTCGGCGGCAGCGGCGGCAATGCGATGCGTATCGTCGCCTCGTCGCCGCGCGACGAATGGCCGAAGGCGTTTCCGCGCTTCCGCGCCGTGCGCGACGGCATCGAGCCGCGCTGAATCTTGCATCAATCGCGTCGGGTGAGAATCGCGACGCGATTGACGGTGTCGGCGAGGCGATAGTCTTTCAGCAACAGCGCGACATCCGGATGCGCGGCAAGCCAGGCGCTGCCGCGGCCGGTGAGGTCATCGACCAGCACCACGGTGGGCTTCATCCGCCTTATATCCTCGACCAGCATCGCGCGTTCGCGCGAGGCATGGGCATCGAGCGCCGCTTCACGATCCGGCGACAAGGGCCCGTTGCGGCGCAGATAGTCGGCATAGGTCGCGACCCACAGGCCCTGCTGCCGCGACACCCACCTGCCGCCGAGCGCCCGGACCAAAGGATGGCCGATGCCCGGTTCGCCGGAGATCGCCAGCACCGCGGGATGCGGCCCGAGCCGCGCCACCGCCGCCTGCAGCGGCCGTGCGTCGAAGGCGACGTCGAACCACAGCATCGACCTGGCAAAGACGGCCGCCAGCAACAGCAGCGCCGCGCCGCGCCAGACGCGACCGAAACGACCATCCGGCACGTAAGCCGCCAGCCCAAAACCCAGGCCGAGCAACGCCAGCGCCAGCATCGGATAGGAATGATACGGCCAGCCCTTGCGCTGCAGCAGATAGACGACGGCAAACCCGGCAGAGCTCGAGAGCAGCACCAGCAGCGCCGCGCCGGACCGGCGGCGGCCAAGCAGTCCGGCCGCCAGGATCGCAATCGCCCACAATGACATCGCCGGCCGGTCGGGCATTTCCGATAGCGACAACCCGACCGGCAAATAGACGTCGCGCAGCAGCGGCAGGATCACCGTGACATATTCCGGATACAGCACGACCGTGCCGGCCAGATACAGCGCCGCAAAAGCCACGGCGAGCAGGTTCTCCGGCGTCGCCACCAGGCGCCAGTTGCGGGCATGAACACATGACGCCGCGACGGCACAGCCCAGTCCGATCCCGAATTGCGGCTTGAACGCCAGCGCCACCGCCGCGCCGAGCCCGCCGACCAGCACCGCCCACCTCCGCGGCGCCTCCTGCTGCATCCGCCGCGCAATCAAAGCCAGCATCGGCAGCAGCACGATGACCGCGATATGTTCGCGCTGCCCGAATGTCTGCGCCGGCAGGATCGCCAGTACCGCAAAACCAAGCCACGCCAGCGGCCAGCGCGGCAGGCCCTGCAAGACCGCAGAGGTTCTCAGGATCTTTGCGACGATGGCCAGGGATCCCAGGATGGCGGCAAACACCAGACCGTCGACGACGATCTCTGCCTGCACGCCGAGCGCCCCAGCCAGCCACACTGCCGGCAGATAGGCCAGCACCGCAATCGGCGGATTGGTCTCGATCACATCGACATAGAGCCGCCCGCCGGACAGCATTTTTCCGGCGGCGGTGAGCAACCAGCTCACATCGGTATTCGCCGCCACCGCATGGCGAAGCCACAGCGCGGCGGCGAACAGCAAGGCCAGCGCCAGCCACGGCAATACCGCGGCAGCGATGGCCGGATCCTTCCGCTTGGTGCGGGTTTCAGCTTCGATCTGGATGGTCATGGCGGCGTCCCGCGGAACTGTGAAAACGCTAGTGACGCGCCGTTAACAAGCTGTTGCGCCGCGCTGCAGGCCCGGCGATCTTTACGGCACCGCGGCGAGGTGATTTGCTGCGCTATCCGACAGGGGAGAGCCAGCATGATCGACAGACGTCAGCTTGTTGCAGGGATGGGCGCGGCCGCAGCATTGGCGATGGCGCCGAAGGCGCTGTGGGCCGCCGGCAAGATCAGCCTCGATCGCACCTCGGTGCTCTTGGTGATCGACGTGCAGAACTGCTTTCTGCCGGGCGGCAGCCTGGCGGTGAAGGACGGCGACAAGGTCGTCCCGGTGATCAACGCGCTGGCGAAGAAATTCCCCGACGTGGTGCTGACGCAGGACTGGCACACGCCGGGCCACGCGTCGTTCGCGTCAACGCACGCCGGCAAGAAGCCGTTCGAGACCATCGACCTGAAATACGGCAAGCAGGTGCTGTGGCCGGACCATTGCGTGCAGGGCACCGACGGCGCCAGCCTGTCGAAAGACCTCGCGATTCCGCAGGCCGGGCTGGTGCTGCGCAAGGGCTACAATAAGGACACTGACAGCTATTCGGCTTTCAACGAGGCCGACGGCCACGCCACCGGCCTCGCCAGCTATCTGAAGGCGCGAAAACTGCAGCGGGTGTTTCTGGCGGGGCTGGCCACCGATTTCTGCGTAGCATGGTCGGCGCTGGATGCCCGCAAGGCCGGCTTCGACGTCTATGTGATCGAAGACGCCTGCCGCGGCATCGACACGCAGGGCTCCTTGGCCAAGGCCTGGGCGGACATGACCAAAGCCGGCGTGAAGCGGATTCAGTCGGCGGATCTGGTGGGATAGAAGCTAAGTATCATCCCGCGCGACGGAGGCAATGCTCCCCTCCCCCTTGCGGGGAGGGGTCGGGGGTGGGGGTGTCGCGGGCGACGGCGCTTGTGGCCCCCCACCCGACCGGCCTTCGGCCGGCCACCCATGGCGGACGAATTCGTCCGCCAGACCGCAAGGGGGAGGGGAAGAAAGCACGCGTTTTGTAGCGATTACTCCGACGCGGCGGTCTTGGCGCCGCCCTTCGACACCGCGACCAGGGCCGGGCGCAGCACGCGCTCGCCGATCGTGTAGCCGGCCTGCACGACCTGCACCACGGTGCCGGCGGGCACCGACGTATCCGGCACTTCGTACATCGCCTGCTGGAAGTTCGGATCGAACTTCTCGCCGGCCGGATCGAATTTCTTGACGCCGTTCTTTTCCAGCGTGTTGTGCAGCGAACGCTCGGTGAGTTCGACGCCTTCGATCAGTGCCTTGATGCCGGACTCGGCCTGGGCCTTGGTCTCGGCGGGCAGCGCATCCAGCGCGCGCTGCAGGCTGTCGGCGATATCCAGCACTTCGCGGGCGAAATTGGTGATCGCATAGGTGCGGCCGTCGGCGATCTCCTTCTGCGTTCGCTTGCGCAGGTTTTCCATCTCCGCCAGCGTGCGCAGCATCTTGTCGCGCGATTCAGCGGCTTCCTTGGTCAAGGCCTCCACCGAGTTCGGCTCCGGATCGTCCGGCATGATGTAGGGCTTGGAGACCACCGGTTCGGCGGGCTGGGCCTGCTTTTCGGGATGCTCGTTGGACCCGTTGGAATCAGTCATCACGCTGCCTTCTCAAAAAACGCTCGAATTGTGGGGTGCTGCGCCGGATATCGTGGTTTGCAGGGCAAAAATCAAGCTTAACCAGCCGGTCAGCCGCCCAGCATGCGGCTGACGATGCGCGCGGCGTAGTCCACCATCGGGATCACGCGGGCATAATTCAGCCGCGTCGGCCCGATCACGCCGAGCACACCGACGATATGGCCGGCGCCGTCGCTGTACGGCGCGATAATGGTCGAGGAGCCCGACAGCGAGAACAGTTTATTTTCCGAGCCGATGAAGATCCGCACGCCCTCGGCGGTCTCGGCGCGGCCCAGAAGGTCGATCACCTCACGCTTGCTCTCCAGATCGTCGAACAGCGACCGGACCCGCTCGAGGTCCTCCAGGGCATGGAGATCCTCCAGCAGATTGGCCTGGCCGCGCACGATCAACTGGCGCTCGTCATTATTGCCACCGGACCAGCTGGCGATACCGGCGGAAATCACCTTCTGGGTCAGTTGATCCAGCTCGGCACGGTTCTGCGCCAGCGAAGTCTCCAGCTCCAGCCGGGCCTCGGCCAAGGTGCGGCCGCGAATCCGCGAATTGAGGAAGTTCGACGCCTCCGTCAGCGCCGAGGACGGCACGCCGGGCGGCAGCACCAGCACGCGGTTCTCGACCTGGCCGTCCTCAGCCACCAGCACCACCAGCGCCTTTTCCGGCTCCAGGCGGACGAATTCGATGTGTTTGAGCCGCGAATTGGACTTGGCGGTGAGCACCACCGCCGCGGCGCGCGTCAGGCCGGACAACCGCGTCAGCGCCTCGCCGAGCGCGGTCTCGACCGATTGCGGACGGTCAGCGGAACTGAGCTGCGCCTGGATTGACTGCCGCTCCGGCTCGGTGAGGTCGCCGACCTGCATCAGCGCATCGACGAAAAAGCGCAGCCCCAGCTCGGTCGGCAGCCGGCCGGCGGAGGTATGCGGCGCATAGATCAGGCCGAGCTGTTCGAGGTCCGACATCACGTTGCGGACCGAGGCCGGCGACAGCGGCACCGTGATCAGCCGCGAAATATTGCGCGAGCCCACGGGCTCGCCGGTAGCCAGGTAGCTTTCGACAATCTGGCGGAAGATCTCGCGCGAGCGCTCGTTGAGCTGGGCGAGGCCGGCATGCGGCGAGATCAGGCCGATCGGATCGTGATGGGCCAAGGGGCAACTCCTGTGATGGACCCTAATTTGTCGCTCCGGAGCCCGACTTACAAGCACCCATTGCAGCAGAAGGTCTGCGGCGCCCTTGCTGCCGCCGCCCCACCCACCTAAAAGCACGCCAACCTACGTTTTTAACGATTTGAGAAGGATTTTCCCATGCGGCCAAGCCGTCGTGCGCCCGATGAACTGCGCGCCGTGTCGCTGGAACGCGGCGTGGTGAAATACGCCGAAGGCTCCTGCATGGTGAAGTTCGGCGACACCCATGTGCTGGTGACGGCGACGCTGGAAGAGCGCTTGCCGCCATGGCTCAAGGGTCAGGGCCGCGGCTGGGTCACCGCCGAATACGGCATGCTGCCGCGCGCCACGCTGGAACGCACCCGGCGCGAGGCCGCCTCCGGCAAGCAGGGCGGCCGCACCGTTGAGATCCAGCGCCTGATCGGCCGCTCGCTGCGCGCCGCGGTCGATCTCGAAGCGCTCGGCGAACGCCAGATCACCATCGATTGCGACGTCATCCAGGCCGACGGCGGCACCCGCACCGCCTCGATCACCGGCGCCTGGGTCGCTCTGGCCGAGTGCATCGGCTGGATGAAGGGCCGCAACATGTTCAAGAACGGCAATGGCGACAAGGTGCTGCGCGACAACATCGCGGCGATTTCCTGCGGCATCTACAACGGCACGCCGGTGCTCGACCTCGACTACGCCGAGGATTCCGAGGCCGACACCGACGCCAATTTCGTCATGACCGGCGACGGCCGCATCATCGAGGTGCAGGGCACCGCCGAGAAGACGCCGTTCTCGCAGGACGAGTTTCTGGCGCTGATGGCGCTGGCGCAAAAGGGCATCGGCCGGCTTGTGGATTTGCAGAAGATGGCAGTCACCTGACTGCTGTAGCCCGGATGGAGCGAAGCGAAATCCGGGATTCCATTCACCCCATGCACGCTGGCCCCGGATTGCGCTTCGCTCCATCCGGGCTACGGACTAAGATTCTCCCATGGCCCAGCATCGCCGAATCACCGGCCGTCTCGTGATCGCCACGCATAATCCCGGCAAGCTGGCCGAGATGCGCGAACTCTTGGCGCCCTATGGCATCGAGGCGGTATCGGCCGGCGAGCTCGGCCTCGCCGAACCCGACGAGACCGGCGACACCTTCCAGGCCAACGCGGCCATCAAGGCGATTGCCGCAGCTAACGTCGCAAACCTTCCCGCCTTTGCCGACGATTCCGGCCTCTGCGTCGATGCGCTGGACGGCGCGCCGGGCATCCTTTCCGCGCGCTGGGCCGGCGAGAGCAAGGATTTCGCGGCCGCGATGGCGCGGATCGAGCGCCTGCTGCAGGAGCGCGGCGCCACCACGCCCGACCGGCGCAAGGCGCATTTCGTCTCCGCTCTGTGCGTCGCCTGGCCGGACGGCCATCTCGAGCAGGTCGAGGCGCATGCCCATGGCACGCTGGTGTGGCCGGTGCGCGGCGACGCCGGCTTCGGCTACGACCCCTCGTTCCAGCCCGACGGCCATACCCGGACCTACGGCGAAATGACCGCCATCGAAAAGCACGGCCTGCCGCCGCAAGGCCAGGGCCTGTCGCATCGCGCAAAAGCCTTCGTCAAACTCGCGGAGATCTGCCTTGATCCAAGCTGAGGGACTGCAGCCCGCCTTCGGCGTCTATGTGCACTGGCCGTTCTGCCTGTCGAAGTGCCCGTATTGCGATTTCAACAGCCATGTGCGGCATCAGCCGATCGACGAGGAGCGTTTTGCCCGCGCGTTCGAACGCGAGATCGCGACCACCGCGGCGCGCACGCCGGGCCGCGAAGTGACCTCGATCTTTCTCGGCGGCGGCACGCCCTCGCTGATGCAGCCGAAGACGGTTGGCGCCATTCTGGAATCGATCGGCCGCCACTGGCGTGTCTCCCCCGACGTTGAAGTATCAATGGAGGCCAATCCGACCTCGGTCGATGCCACGCGGTTTCGCGGCTACCGCGACGCCGGCGTCAACCGCGTCTCGCTCGGCGTCCAGGCGCTCGACGACGCCTCGCTGAAATCGCTCGGCCGGCTGCACAGCGCGCGCGAGGCGCTGGACGCGGTCGCGATCGCGCGCAGCGTGTTCGATCGCTATTCGTTCGACCTGATCTATGCGCGACCCGACCAGACCGCTGCGATGTGGACCAGTGAGCTCAAGCTGGCGATTTCCGAGGCCGCCGAACATCTGTCGCTGTACCAGCTGACGATCGAGGAAGGCACGCCGTTCTTCGGCCTGCACGCCGCCGGCAAGCTGAAGACCCCGAACGAGGACATGTCGCGCATTCTCTACGACGTGACGCAGGATGTCTGTGCACAGATGGGGCTGCCGTCCTACGAGATTTCCAACCACGCGCGCCCCGGCGCGCAGTGCAAGCACAACCTCGTCTACTGGCGCGGTCAGGAATATGCCGGCGTCGGCCCCGGCGCGCACGGCCGGCTTGATATCGACGGCCTGCGCCACGCCATCGCCACCGAGAAGCGCCCGGAGACCTGGCTGATGCGCGTCGAGGCCACCGGCCACGGCGTCATCACCGACGATATCCTCAACAGCGAAGAACGCGCCGACGAATTTTTGCTGATGGGGCTGCGGCTCGGCGAAGGCATCGACCCCGCGCGCTACAAGGCGTTGTCCGGCCGCGCCCTCGATCCCGACCGCATCCGCATCCTGCGCGACGAAGGCGCCATCGTGGTCGATGACAACGGCCGCCTGCGGGTGACGCAGGAGGGCTTTCC
This sequence comes from Tardiphaga sp. vice154, assembly GCF_007018645.1. Taxonomy (NCBI): domain Bacteria; kingdom Pseudomonadati; phylum Pseudomonadota; class Alphaproteobacteria; order Hyphomicrobiales; family Nitrobacteraceae; genus Tardiphaga; species Tardiphaga sp. vice154. The sequence goes on along the minus strand of NZ_CP041399.1, from coordinate 354,019 downwards.
GGTGCTCGATGCGGTGGTCGCGGACCTGGCGGCGTAACTCGTTCTGTCAGCGACTCGCGTCCCCTCTCCCGCAAGCGGGAGAGGGAGCAACCTACGCCCCGAAACTCTTCGGCGAACCGGCCACCGATTGCCCACTACCGCTGGCCACGCGCATGACGGCGAGGCCGCGATCGTTGCTGCCGTCGGAGCGGAAGCGGAACAGGCCGTCGATGCCGGCGAAGCCTGAAGGATTGGTCAGCACGTCCGGCGCGAAGCGCGTGCCGCCCTGGGTACGCGCCAACGCGGCGACCAGCGCCACCGCGTCATAGGCCAATGTCGCGGTACGAACCGGCTCGGCGCCGAATTTGGTGCGGTAGCGGCCGGCAAAGGCGCGGAAGCCCGCCGGATCGGGCGCGGCATAGAGACCGCCCTGCAGCGACGCGCTGGCGAAAACCCGCGGATTGTCCCACAGGCCGGTGCCGAGCAACTGGATGTTGCGCAGATTGGCGCCGGCCGCGGTCAGCGCGTCGGCGGTGGCGACCACCGCGTCGCCGTCGTCGGCCAGGAACAGCGCGTCGGCCCCGCCCAGCGCCGCGGCAATGCGGCCCGCGACCGCCGAGCGGTCTGCGCCATATTTCTCGAAGGCGACGATGCGGCCGCCCTTGCGCGCCACGGCCTGCTTGAAGGCGGCTTCCACCACATTGCCATAGGCATTTTCCGGCAGCATCGCGGCGAAGGATTTCTTGCCGGTGCCGGCGGCATAATCGACGATGCGGTTGACGTCGGATTCCGGCAGGAAGCTCAGGAGATAGACGCCGCGCCCGGCGACGCTGGCGTCGGTCGAGAAGGCGATCACCGGCACGTTGCGGGCGCGGGTCAGATTGGCGGTCGCCGGCACCGAAAGCGCGAACAGCGGGCCTAGGATGATCTCGGCGCCTTCATCGAGCGCCTGCTGGGTGCCCTGCCCCGCGCCCTGCGCCGAGCCGGCATCGTCCTTGATCAGAAGCTGGATATTGGGATTCTGGAATTCCGCCAGCGCCATTTCGGCGGCGTTCTTCATCGATTGCGCGGCGACGCCGGCATTCCCCGACGCCGACAGCGGCAGGATCAGCCCGACCTTGACCTGGCCGGTACCGACGGCCAGCGGCTGCTGGGCCGGACCCGCCGGCGTGGCCGGACCGCCGAAACCGCTGGTCAGCGATGACTGCACGCCGGCGCAGGCGCCGAGCAGGGGGGTGCCGAGCAGCAGGCCGAGCGCCGTCCGCCGGGTCGCGCCCATGCGCGGGGTTATGGGAATGAACGGATCGGCCATCGCTGCTCTTCTCTTGGCCGACCGCGGTCGGCCATCCCCCGCCGCCATCGGAATGGCGCCGGATTCAGATATATTGTCGGTGATTAGTTAACCAAAACAAAAGCGTATGTTCAGCCCTACCCCGTAACCGTCCGTTTCTGGCATAGGGGAGATGAACGCCGGCATAATGGCCTCTTTCGGGCGGGCCACCGAGAGGGCTGCCTTTACCCGGCATTTCGCTCTACATTGCCGGGATGCATCCCACACCGCTTCCAACCACCCCGCCCGACGACGTCCCGGCCTCCGCCGGCCGGACCTTCGCCATTGCCGGCCATCTGCTGACCGCGCCGAAGGCGGCGCCCGGACTGCATCTGGTCGCCACCCCGATCGGCAATCTCGGCGACATCACGATCCGCGCGCTGGAGACGCTCGCCGGCTGCGACATCATCGCCTGCGAGGACACAAGGATCACGCGCCGGCTGACCGAGCGCTATTCGATCTCGGGCCAGCTCAAGCAATATCACGAGCACAATGCCGAACAGGCGCGGCCGAAAATCCTGGAAAAGCTGGCGCAGGGCGCCTCCATCGCGCTGGTGTCGGACGCGGGCACGCCGCTGATCTCGGACCCCGGCTTCAAGCTGGTGCGCGAGGTCGCCGCCGCCGGCTTCAGCGTGATCGCCCTGCCCGGCCCGTCCTCGGTGCTGGCAGCCTTAGCCGTGGCAGCGCTGCCGACCGACCGGTTTTTCTTCGAAGGCTTCCTGCCGTCGCGGCAGATGGCGCGCCGCGCGCGGCTCACCGAGCTGTCGCGAATCGACGCCACGCTGGTGATGTTCGATTCCGGCAACCGGGTGCAGGACACGCTGGCCGATCTCGCCGGCATCATGGGCACGCGCGACGCCGCGATCTGCCGCGAACTCACCAAGATGCATGAAGAGGTGCGGCGCGCCAAAATCTCAGAACTAGCTGCGGTCGCCGGCGAGCTGGAGACCCGCGGCGAGTTCGTGCTGGTGATCGGCCCGCCGGAGGCCGGCGCGCAGGCGATGACCACCGACGACCTCGACGCCTTGCTGCGCGCCTCGCTGCAGCATGACAGCGTCAAGGATGCCGTGGCCAATGCGGTCGAACTGTCCGGCCGGCCGCGCCGCGAGATCTATGCCCGCGCCCTGGAGATCCAGAAGGAAGGCGGCGATGGCGAAGACTGACGACGCCGCGCCTGCCAAGGCCGCGCCCAAGGTCAAGAAGGCGGCCGCGCCCGAGCGCGTCGCCGCGTTCAACACCGGCCTCTCCGCCGAAAGCCGCGCCGCGGCGATGCTGCTGGCCAAGGGCTATCGCATCCTGGCGCGACGGTTTCGCACCCCCTATGGCGAGATCGACATCGTCGCCCGCAAACGCGACCTGATCGCCTTTGTCGAGGTCAAGGCCCGTGCCACGCTCGATGAAGCCGCCTATGCCGTGACGCCGCGGCAGCAGGCACGGATCAGCGACGCTGCTTCGGCCTGGCTACAGGCCCATCCCGAACATGCCGAATTAGAGCTGCGCTTCGACGTCATGATGATTGCGCCCGGCCACCTGCCACGCCATCTGTTAGCGGCATTCGACGCCAGCTGCTGACCCCCGCCCCGATCACAACCCCGGACTGACCCCATGCCCTTGAACATCGCCGTCCAGATGGACCCCATCGCGCGCATCAACCACAAGGGCGATTCGACCTTCGCGATGCTGCTGGAGGCGCAGAAGCGCGGCCACGCGCTGTCCTATTACACCCCGGACCGACTGTCGCTGCGCGGCAATGATCTGGTGGCGCCGGTGCAGAAGTTGACCGTGCGCGACGCCGAAGGCGACTACTTCACGCTCGGCGAACCCGTCCGCACCGCGATGGAAAGTTTTGACGTGGTGCTGCTGCGGCAGGACCCGCCATTCGACATGGCCTACATCACTTCGACGCATCTCCTGGAGCGGATTCATCCCAAGACGCTGGTGGTCAACAATCCGGCGAGCGTGCGCAACGCGCCGGAAAAGATTTTCGTGATGGGCTTTTCGGATCTGATGCCGCCGACGCTGATCTCGCGCGACATGGAAGAGATCAACGCGTTCCGGAAAGAGCACGGCGCGGTGGTGATGAAGCCGCTGCACGGCCATGGCGGCGCTGCGGTGTTTCGCGTGCTGCCGCAGGACATGAATTTCGGCTCGCTCTACGACATGTTCGCCGTCACCTTCAAGGAGCAGTGGGTGATCCAGCGCTTCCTCCCGGAAGTGAAGCACGGCGACAAGCGCATCATCCTGATCGACGGCGAATTCGCCGGTGCCGTGAACCGCGTGCCGGCCGAAGATGATCTGCGCTCCAACATGGTGCGCGGCGGGGCGGCGAAAGAGACCGAGCTGTCGCCGCGCGAGCGCGAGATCTGCGAGCGCGTGGGACCCGCACTACGCGAGCGCGGTCTGCTGTTCGTCGGCATCGACGTGATCGATGGCCACCTCACCGAGATCAATGTCACGTCACCGACCGGCATCCGCGCCATCGCCAAGCTCGGCGGCCCGAACGTCGCGGCGAAGTTCTGGGACGTCGTGGAAGCGAAGCGTCGCTGAGTAGATCGCCGCCTCCCCCCCCTTCAAAAGGGGAGGGTGAAGAAGCAGCGTCATCGCAACGCCGATAAACGTGAATATGCGGGTACGCACGGAATCGGGAGCCGGTGGTCGTCCCGTCGCGGCGCACGCCGCGCCGCCTCAGGCGGCGTGAGGCTGGCAGGGTCGGCTGGCGCGCTGGCCGGAGCCGGGCTGGTGGATCCGGAACGTGCCGCGGCCGGCGTTCTTGGCGGCGTAGAGCGCGGCATCGGCCATCGCGAATAGCTGCGTCGGCGTGCAGTCGTCGACCATTGCGACGCCGACCGAGGCGCCGAGCTGCAGCGGGCGACCGCGAAACAGCACCGGGCGTTCCATCTCCGCGACGATCGCCGCGGCGATCTGCGATATATCTGCAAGAGAAAGCTGCGTTCCGAGCATGACGGCGAATTCGTCGCCACCGATCCGCGCCACGAGGTCAGCGCCGGCGCAGATGTCGCCGATGCGCTCAGCCGCCTCGCGCAGGCACTCGTCGCCGGCGGCGTGGCCGCAACTGTCGTTGACCGACTTGAACTCGTCGAGGTCGATCAAGAGCAGCGCACCGAATGGCTTGGTCGCCCGGATGGCGCCCAGTTCGGCCAGTTTCGCCTGAAACCGGCTGCGGTTCGCCAGCCCGGTCATGGCGTCGAACTCGGCGAGGTAGCGGTTGCGGTCCGCCATGATCTTCTCTTCGGTGATGTCCTGCTTCATGCCGAAGATCCGCACCGCGACGCCATCGACGCATTCCACCGTGGCGGTGATCCGGATCCAGCGCCGGTTGCCGCGGGGGGTGACGATCTCGGTCTCCAGGCTGAAGCCAGTGCGGTCCTCGATCGCCTGGTTGCGCGCCTGGCTCAGCGCGCGCAGCGACTCCTCCGGATAGCATTGCAGCGTCACGGCGCGGTCGAGCGGCGTGCCGCGCTCCTGGTCGAAGAGATCGTAGACGACGTCGGTCCAGACCAGCGATTCATCGGCCAGCGTGCATTCCCAGACCCCGATCCGGGCCGCCTTGGAGGAACGATCGAAGATCTTCTGGCTGTGCGCGAGCGAGGCGGCTTGCTCGGCAATCAACGCGTTCTGCGCCGCCAATTGCTCCCGCAGGGAAGCAATCAGCTCGGCGTCACCGGCGGTATCCGAAGGCCTGGGCAATGGATCGGACATTTCAGTAGGGCTTCAGGGAGGTGCTATTGTCCGGCGAGCGTCGCATGGCCGCTTTAACAAAATCTTTACAAAATGATCGCGCGACTCCGCGCCGCACCAATCTCTGAACGTTCACTCAACGTTCTTGCCAACCCGCAACCTTCGGTTACTATTGCCTTGGCTGGGGAGCTTGAGATGGTACAGCGCGTATCTACCGTCGCATTCGAGGGCATCGAGGCCCGCGCCGTCGACGTTCAGGTCCAGGTCGTGCCCGGCCTGCCAAATTTCCTGATCGTCGGGCTGCCGGACAAGGCAGTGTCGGAAGCGCGCGAGCGGGTGCGGGCGGCGCTGGTCGCCTCCGGGCTGGCGCTGCCGGCGCGGCGCATCATCGTCAATCTGGCGCCGGCGGATCTGCCGAAGGAGGGCAGCCATTACGACCTGCCGATCGCGCTCGGGCTGATGGGCGTGATCGGCGCGATTCCGGCCGACGCCCTGGCCGGCTTCACGGTGCTCGGCGAACTCGGCCTCGACGGGTCGATCGCGCCGGTCGCGGGCGTACTGCCGGCGGCGATCGGCGCCAATGCGCGCGACGAGGGCCTGATCTGCCCGGCCGCCTGCGGCGCCGAGGCGGCGTGGGCGAGCCCCGATATCGAGATCATCGCGGCCTCCTCGCTGATCCAGCTCGCCAACCATTTCAAGGGCACCCAGGTGCTGTCACGGCCACAGCCGAAAATGTATGAGCGCGAAACCGCGCTACTCGACCTGCGCGATATCAAGGGCCAGGAGAGCGCCAAGCGCGCGCTGGAAATTGCCGCGGCAGGCGGCCATCATTTGCTGATGGCCGGCTCGCCCGGCGCCGGCAAGTCGATGCTGGCGGCGCGATTGCCGTCGATCCTGCCGCCACTGTCGCCGACCGAATTGCTGGAAGTATCGATGATCGCCTCGGTGGCCGGCGAGATCAAGGACGGCGCGCTGACCGCGCGGCGGCCATTCCGCGCGCCGCACCACTCTGCGAGCATGGCCGCGCTGACCGGCGGCGGCATGCGCGCCCGGCCCGGCGAAATCTCGCTGGCGCATCACGGCGTCCTGTTTCTCGACGAACTGCCGGAATTCGATCCGCGCGTGCTGGATTCGCTGCGCGCGCCGATGGAGAATGGCGAGGTCGCGGTGTCGCGCGCCAACCACCGCGTCACCTATCCCGCGCGCTTCATGCTGGTCGCGGCGATGAATCCGTGCCGCTGCGGCCACGCCTTCGAGCCGGGCTACGCCTGCCACCGCGGCCGCATCGAGCGTTGCACCGGAGACTATCAATCGCGCATTTCCGGGCCCTTGATGGACCGCATCGATCTGCGCATCGAGGTGCCGGCCGTGACCGCCGCCGACCTGATCCTGCCGCCGCCGGCCGAAGGCTCCGCCGAAGTGGCCGCCCGCGTCAAAGCCGCGCGCGATATCCAGGCGGCGCGCTATGCCGCGGCGGGGCTGAGGAACATCCGCACCAATGCGACGGCACCGGCCGCGGTGCTGGAAGCGGTGGCGCAGCCGGATGCGGCGGGGCTGGCGCTGCTGCGCGATGCCGCCGTCACCATGAAACTGTCTGCGCGCGGCTATCATCGCGTGCTGCGCGTCGCCCGCACGCTCGCCGATCTCGACGGCGCCGACATGATCGGCCGGCTGCATCTCGCCGAATCGCTGTCGTACCGCGCGCTCGCCGACGATTCCCGCCGCGCGGCGTAACGCCGGAACACGCGACCTGTGGAATGCACCACCGCTTGCGAGGGCAACCCGATCGAGGTTGAGGCGGAGTTACCGTCAACTCGATGGTAACGAGTTTCCTTTACGCTTCGCTCACCATAGCCCGCATTTCCGGGGCCAAGGGCGAGTGCCGCGTCATGTTGCGTTTGAAGATTCTGGCTTCCACCCTTCCGCTGCTGCTGGCCGCGGTTTTTGCGCGCAGCGATTTCGCGGCCTCGCATCCCTGTATCGCCACCGCCGAAGGCTCGGTGCAGCTGGCGACCGTGCCGTGGCAGGCGGCAAGCTACGTCGCCTTCACCGACGATCCCGGCCAGGCGACCGTGCGGGTGCAGATCGTCGACAGCGCCGACGCCGCAGACTTTGCCATGGTCGATGATATCGACAGCGCGGATGCGGGCGCCTGCGCCGTCACCGCCGCGACGCGCTTCATCGCGATTTCCCCGGCCATCGCCGCAACCGCGACCGCGCCGGTGATCTATCTGTCCGGCGACGGCGACGCCGACTACCGGATCTTCGTGCAGTCCCGCAGCTTCACGCCGCGCGATGCCGCGGCCCTGATCGTCGCCGCCCGTGCCGGCCACGGCCGGATGGCGCAGGCCGCGCTGTAGCCCGTTAGCCAATCGCTAACCACCCTGTCATCGGTTGGTAGCGGCGGCTGCGCTCCGCAAGCACTTGGCAAGGTCATCCGCCCATTGTCCCCAAGTCCGTGCGCCGTGTCCCGCGTGCGCGCGGAGGCCGGCCCATCGATGCCGGCAGGTGGGGTGGATCGGTGACAGGACGGGTTTTTCGGATCAAGGCTCGGTGGCGCCGCTTTGCGCGACGCCATCCCCGGCTGGTGGCCGCGGTCCGCAGCTTCCTGATGTTCTCGGCCGCGTTCGGTGGCGCTTATGGTTTCATTGCCGGCAGCACGGCGGAGAATTCCGGCTACGATCCGCACGCTTTCGCGATCGGCGCGAGCTTCCTGTTCGCGGTCGCCTGCGTGGCGCTGGCGACCTTGAGCATGAAGCTGCGCTTCATGGCGAGGCGGCTGCGCCTGCTCGCGGCACATAATGAATCGCTGGTCGATCGCAATTGGGAACTGCAGGAAGCCGAACAGCACGCGCGCTATCTGTTCGAGGCGCAAGGCGACCTGATCGTAATCCGCGACTCCAACGACCGCATCAGCTTTGCCAACGACGCCTATTGCAAGCTGGCGGCGCGGTCGCGCGACGAACTGCTCGGCAGCGCCTTCACCATGGATGTGCAAGAGCAGGGCGAGCTTGCCACCGAGCCGAACGGCACCCGCATCCACGACCAGAAGATCGCGACTGCGCAGGGGTCGCGCTGGATCGCCTGGCGCGAAGGCCTGGTGCGCGCCGATGCCGGTCAACCCGCCGAGCTGCAATGCGTCGGCCGCGACGTCACCGATCGCACCGAACGCAAACGCGAGATCGCCGAGGCCCGCGATCTCGCCACCGCCGCCAACCATGCCAAATCGCGTTTCCTGGCGATGGCCAGCCACGAAATCCGTACACCGCTGAACGGCATCATCGGCATGAGCGGACTGCTGCTCGACACCTCGCTCACGCCGGAGCAGGCGACCTACGCCCGCGCGGTAAAGACCTCGGGTGATGCGCTGCTGGCACTGATCGAGGAGCTGCTGGACTATTCCAAGATCGAGGCCGGCAAAATCGACCTCGAACATCGCCCGTTCCAGCTCGCCGCGCTGATCGAGGACATCACCGAACTCCTGGCGCCACGCGCCCAGGCCCGCGCGCTGGAGATCGCGGCCTATGTCGACGAGCGGCTGCCGCTGCAGGTGATGGGCGACGCCGCGCGGCTGCGCCAGGTGCTGCTCAACCTCGCCGGCAACGCCATCAAGTTTACCTCGGAGGGCGGCGTCGCGCTGATCGTCGAGCGAGGCGAGCTTCCCGGCGAAATCAGCTTCCTGGTTCGCGATACCGGCATCGGCATCGCGCCGGAGGCGCAGCAGCGCATCTTCCGCGAATTCGAGCAGGCCACCGAAGCCACCGCGCGAAACTATGGCGGCACCGGGCTCGGCCTCAATATCAGCGAGCGTATCGTCAAACGAATGGGCGGCCGCATCACGCTGCAAAGCGAGCCCGGCGTCGGTTCGACCTTTGAAGCGTCGATCCCGCTCGCGGCGGCCACCGAGGGCGACGCCGCCCCGTTCGACGCGCCGGACCTTGCAGGCCAGTCGGTCCTGCTGGTGGCGCCGCAAGGTATCGAGGCCGCGCTGACCGCGCGGCGGCTGCAGCGCTGGGGCGCCCAGACCTGCCTGGTGTCGGATCTCGCGGTGGCGCAGGCATTGCTGCCGGAGCGGCCGTGGCACGCGATGCTGATCGACCGGGCGCTGGGCCCCGCCGAGGTCGAGCGCCTCGCCGCCGCAGCTACCGTCCATGCGGCGCAGCGCATCGTGATGTTCACCCCGGCGATGCGCCACGAATTGCCGCCCGCCGAGGCCACCGCGCTGACCGGCTACCTCGTCAAGCCGCTGCGCGCCGCCTCGCTGGCGGCACGGCTGACGCTGCAGGCCGATCCCGCGCCGCCTTCCCTGATCGACGATCCCGCCCCGGTCACGGCGACCGCAACGCCCACGGCGCCGAGCCTGTCGATCCTGGTCGCCGAAGACAATGAGATCAACGCGCTCTTGATGCGCGCGCTGCTGACGCGGCTCGGGCACCGCGCCCTCATCACCAGCAATGGCGAAGACGCGCTGCAAGGCTGGCTCGCCGCGCAGAGCGACGGCACGCCCTACGACCTCGTGCTGATGGACATCCAGATGCCGCGGCTGGATGGCATCGAGGCGACGAAACGGATCCGCGCTTGCGAGTCCGGCGAAGGCCGGCGGACGCCAATCCTGGCGCTGACCGCCAACACCCAGGCCGAGGACCGCTCGGCCTGTTTCGAGGCCGGCATGGACGGCTTCCTGGTCAAGCCGCTCGACCGCGACAAGCTCGCCCTCGCGCTGGCCGAACTGGCGATAGCGCGGCCCGTGGCGGCGTAGTACCGCGCGCCGTCACATGCCGTTGATGCTGCCGTCATACGGCTGTTCAGCCGGCGTGATGTTGCTGTCCTGAAGGCCGCGCCGACGTGATTCGGCAGTCGCGGCCACGAGGAATGGCCATGCACGGCGACCAGACGACGCCCGCGAAATCCGGCTTCATGCAGATGCTGCGGCCTCACACCATGGGCGCCGCCGCGCATAGCGCGATCACCTGGTTCAAGCCACCGCTTGGTTTTGCATCGCCGATCCGCTTTCCGCACCCGCCGGTGTCGCTCGGCCGGATGGGACCGCTGGAAGTCCGCCTCGCGCAGGACAAGCGCGACGTCAAACGCGCCCAGAAGCTGCGCTACAAGGTGTTCTACAAGGACGGCAGCGCGATCGCCGACGCCGCCGCGATACTGGCGCAGCGTGACAAGGACGCCTTCGACAAGATCTGCGACCATCTGATGGTGATCGATCACGCGGCGAAGCCGACTCTGTCCGGCCGGCAGCCGGTGGTCGGCACCTATCGCCTGCTGCGCCACGAGACCGCGATCAAACATGGCGGCTTCTACACCGACAACGAGTTCGACCTCTCGGGCATGATCGAGCGTCACGCCGGCCTGCGCTTCCTCGAACTCGGCCGCTCTTGCGTGCTGCCGCGCTACCGCAACAAGCGCACCGTCGAGCTGTTGTGGCAGGGCATCTGGAGTTATGTGAAGCAGAACCACTTCGACGTCATGATCGGCTGCGCCAGCTTCGAGGGCACCGACCCGGACCGCCTGGCGCTGCCGCTGTCGTTCCTGCATCACCACGCCCGCGCTCCGGAAGCCTGGCGCGCGCGGGCGCATCCGCAGCGTTACGTCGAGATGAACCGGATGCCGAAAGAGGCGGTGGACGCCAAGGCGGCGATGCGAATGCTGCCGCCGCTGATCAAGGGCTATCTGCGGCTCGGCGCCCATATCGGCGACGGCGCGGTGATAGATCACCAGTTCGGCACCACCGACGTGCTGATCGTGATGCCGGTGGCCGCGATCGGCGCGAAATATATCGAGCATTTTGGCGGCGAGGCGAGGGCGGCTTAAAAACTGTCATTCCGGGGCGAGAGCAGCGTCAGCTGCGAGCGAACCCGGAATCTCCTCGTGGGACGATGAACATGCCGGGATTCCGGGTTCGTGTTCAGCCGGCTTCGCCGTCTGCACACGCCCCGGAATGACAGTCAGAGTCGCCGCAGCGCCACGTTCTCCACGACATGGTCCGCGCCCTTGGTCAGGATCAGCGTCGCCCTTGGCCGTGTCGGCAGGATGTTGTCTTCGAGATTGGCCAGATTGGTGCGTTCCCAGATCGCCAGCGCGGTCGCCGTGGCTTCCTCGTCCGACAGCGGCGCGTAGCGGTGAAAGTAGGAGCGCGGGTCGTGGAAGGCGGTATCGCGCAGCGCCAGGAAGCGCCGCACATACCAGTCGCGCAGCACCGGCTCCTCGGCGTCGATGAACACCGAGAAATCGAAGAAGTCCGAGACCACCGGCACCGCGCGACCGTCGCGTGGCAGGCGGCCGGTCTGCAGCACGTTGACGCCCTCGACGATCAGGATGTCGGGCTGATCGACCTCCTGCCACTTGTTCGGAATCACGTCATAGGTGAGATGCGAATACAGCGGCGCGCGGACCGGCGAGCGGCCGGCCTTGATGTCGCTGAGGAAGGCCAGCAGCGTCGGCAGGTCGTAGCTTTCCGGAAAGCCCTTCTTCTGCATCAGGCCCTGGCGCTCCAGTACCGCATTGGGAAACAGGAAGCCGTCGGTGGTGACGAGGTCGACCTTCGGCTTGGCGCCCCAGCGCGCCAGGAGCGCCTGCAGCACGCGCGCGGTGGTCGACTTGCCGACTGCGACCGAGCCGGCGACGCCGATGATATAGGGCATCTTGCGGTCCTCGATGCCGAGAAACCTGCGCTGCGCGTAATACAGCCGTTGCGTCGCGGTGACGTAGATCGACAACAGCCGCGACAGCGGCAGATAGATCTCCTCGACCTCTTTCAGATCGAGCCGGTCATACATCGAGCGCAATGCGGCGATCTCGCCGGCTTCCAGCGTCATCGGCGTATCGTCGCGCAACGCTGCCCATTGCTCGCGCGAGAAGGTCCGGTACGGATTGTATTGCTGCTCTGCCCGCATATCCATGAAGCAGTTTCCTCGTGTGGTGATCTCTTGGATCAGTCGCTTGGACGCGACGCTTTTTCTTGCAGGCCGGACATCTTGGTGCGCTCGCCGAGCGCCGCCTCGACCTCCGCGAGGGGGATGTCGCGCGACTTCAGCAGCACCAGCAGGTGAAACAATACGTCGGCGCTTTCATTGACGAGATGCGTGCGATCCTCCGCCACCGCGGCGATGACGGTCTCGACCGCTTCCTCGCCGAACTTTTTGGCGCAATGCGCGCTGCCCTTGGCGAGCAGCTTGCTGGTATAGGACGCTTCGCTCGCCGATGCGGCGCGGGCGTCGATGGTGGCGGCGAGATCGTGGATGGTAAAGCGGGCCATTGGCGCTTTCTGTATCAACCGTTGACGTCGCAGGACTGTTGCGACGTCGTGCCGGAGTTTCGGTTACGGGTCGAGCCGCATCGGCAGACCGGCGCGGACCATGTGGTCCTTGGCCTGCCGGATGGTGAATTCGCCGAAATGGAAGATCGACGCCGCCAGCACCGCGGTGGCATGGCCGTCCTTGATACCATCGACGAGGTGGTCGAGATTGCCGACGCCGCCGGAGGCGATCACCGGCACGTTGATGCTGTCGGCCACCGCCTGGGTCAGCGGAATGTCGAAGCCGGAGCGGGTGCCGTCGCGGTCCATCGAGGTCAGCAGGATCTCGCCGGCGCCGAGCGACACCACTTCCTGGGCGAATTCGATGGCTTCGATGCCGGTCGCCTTGCGGCCGCCATGGGTGAAGATCTCCCAGCGTGAGCTGCCGCCGGGGCGCGCGACCTTCTTGGCGTCGATCGCCACCACGATGCACTGGTCGCCGAATTTTTCCGCGGCCTCTTTGACGAATTCGCGGTTGGCGACCGCTGCCGAATTGATCGAGACCTTGTCCGCGCCGGCGCGCAGCAGCGCCTTGATATCATCGATGGTGCGCACGCCGCCGCCGACCGTCAGCGGCATGAAGCAGGCCTCGGCCGTGCGCCGCACCACATCCATCATGGTGCCGCGATTTTCATGCGTCGCGTTGATATCGAGAAAGCATAATTCATCGGCGCCGGCGGCATCATAGGCGATCGCCGCCTCGACCGGATCGCCGGCGTCGCGCAGGTCAACGAAATTGATGCCCTTGACGACGCGGCCGTCCTTGACGTCGAGGCAGGGGATGACACGCATCTTGAACATGGTCGTTCCTATGCCGCCGCGCGGGCGGAGGCGATCAGCGCCAGCGCCGCCGCGGGGTCGAGCCGGCCATCGTACAAAGCGCGGCCGGAGATCGCGCCTTCGAGCTTTTGGGCACGCGGCTTGAGCAGGGCTTTCACGTCCTCGATCGAGGCGAAGCCGCCGGAGGCGATCACGGGAATCGCAATCGCTTCGGCCAATTCGATGGTGGCGTCGAGGTTGAGGCCCTTGAGCAGACCATCGCGCGCGATGTCGGTGAAGATGATCGCGGCGACGCCGGCATCTTCAAAGCGCTGCGCGATTTCCAGCGCGGTGACGGTCGAGGTCTCGGCCCAGCCTTCGACGGCGACGTTACCGTCACGAGCATCGAGGCCGACGGCGACACGGCCGGGAAATTTCTTCGCGGCTTCCTTCACCAAAGCGGGATTGCGCACCGCGGCGGTGCCGATGATGACGCGGGTAATGCCCTTGCTGAGCCAGGCCTCGATGGTCGCAAGATCGCGGATGCCGCCGCCGAGCTGCACCGGCATCTTGATGGTGGCGAGCATCGCTTCCACGGCCTGCGCATTGACCGGCTTGCCGGCGAAGGCGCCGTCGAGATCGACGACGTGGAGATATTCGAAGCCCTGGCTCTCGAAGTCACGCGCCTGCGCGGCGGGATCGAGATTGAAAACCGTGGCGCGCGCCATGTCGCCCTGTTCGAGGCGAACGCACTGGCCGTTTTTGAGATCGATGGCGGGAAAGAGGATCATGATGAAATAGTCCATAAACCAAGAGCGCTGTCGCTCCCTCCCCCCTTGCGGGGGAGGGTCGGGGAGGGGGGTAGCCGCAGGTGCCGTCGCTGGTGGACCCCCACCCCCGACCCCTCCCCGCAAGGGGGAGGGGAGCACTGCGGCCATACCGCTTTGACAGAAGTGCTCACGGCTTCCACTTCAAAAAATTCTGGATCAAAGCCAGGCCGAAGCGCTGGCTCTTTTCGGGGTGAAACTGGGTGCCGATCATGGTGTCGCGGCCGACGATGGCCGTCACCGGTCCACCATATTCGGCACGCGCCAGCACGTCGGCTTCGTGGACCGCGTTGAGCTGATAGGAGTGCACGAAATAAGCGTGCCGGCCTTTTTCGCCGAGCGGCAGGCGCTCCAGCACCGGATGCTCGCGCACCATCTCCAACGTATTCCAGCCCATATGCGGGATCTTGAAATTCTCTTCGCGCGGCGCGATTCTTTCGACGTCGCCTTCGATCCAGTTCAGCCCGTTGGTGGTGACGTGCTCCTTGCCGCGCGTCGCCATCAACTGCATGCCGACGCAGATGCCGAAAAACGGCCTGGCCTTGTCGCGCACGGCTTCGGTCATCGCATCGACCATGCCGTCCAGCGCATCCAGGCCCTTGCGGCAATCGGCGAAGGCGCCAACGCCCGGCAGCACGATGCGGTCGGCACGGAACACCGCTTCGGGATCGCGGGTGACGATGACCTTCTCGGGGGCAGCCATGCTGCGCGCGGCGCGCTCGAAGGCTTTCGCCGCCGAGTGCAGATTGCCGGAGCCGTAATCGATGATAGCAACGCTCAACGTGAAGCTCCCGGTTGCGGAAACAGGCCGATGATTTCCTCGCGCGCGGGCGGACGGGAAAACGACTGGCCGGGAATATTGCGCGTCGGCGGTGGCCCGCCACGCTCGACGCCGTTCGTGTCACCCATGAACTCGCGGCGTGTGGTCCAGCGCTCGAAGAAGCGGCGCTCGGCGGTTTCCTCATCCTCGGCGACGACGAGATCGAGCTGGAGCCATTTGCCGCGCGACAGCGTCCAGCGCCGGATGCTGGACGCCTCGAAGCCCATCAGCAAAGCGAACAGGAACATCACCACCAGCCGGGTGCCGGAACCGGCCCCGAGCATCGCCAGCGCGATGCCGCCCACGACCGACAGCACGATATAGCCGAGTGTTGCCCACCACAGCCGGTGCCAGATCAGCCAGATGAGGCTGGTCGCAAACGCCCAAAAATGAAAGCCATCGCGCACGAACCGGAACCGGTCCGGCGCGACGAGCGGCTCCGAGCCGGCGGCGCGGGGCGCGTGGATCGTATAGACCGGCATGATGGCTCTCCGCCGATGGCTGCAATCAGCCGCCGAGCTGCCCCTTGGTAGATGGCACTTCGCCGGCATTGCGCGGATCGATCGCGACCGCGGTGCGCAGCGCCCGCGCCAGACCCTTGAAGCAGGATTCGGCGATATGATGGCTGTTCTCGCCATATAGGGTCTCGACGTGCAAAGTCACGCCCGCATTGCCGGCAAAGGCGGTGAACCATTCGCGCACCAGCTCGGTGTCGAATTCGCCGATCTTCTGGGTCGGGAACGCCGATTTGAACACCAGGAACGGCCGGCCGGAGATGTCGATCGCGACCCGGGTCAGGGTCTCGTCCATCGGCATGTGAACCCCGGCATAGCGGGTGATGCCGGCCATGTCGCCGAGCGCCTGCTTGACCGCCTGGCCGAGCGCGATGCCGACATCCTCGGTGGTGTGGTGGAAATCGACGTGCAGGTCGCCGACCGCCTTGACGGTGATGTCGATGCGGGAATGCCGGGCGAGGAGGTCGAGCATGTGGTCGAAGAACCCGATTCCGGTGTGCGAATCGGACAGGCCGGTGCCGTCGAGGTTCACGGAGACCTCGATGGCGGTCTCCTTGGTCGTGCGCTTGATCGTCGCCTGACGCATGACGCCCTCTCCACCCAGTGAAAACGCGCCCTTTTAACAGGGTGATGACGGAGGCGCCACCACGGGCGGCCGGTTTCGGAACCTATGGTGAGCGAAAAGAGCATCCCCGCACGCCGTCGCTTCCTCCACCGCAAGCCGGAGAGGGAAAAAGTGCCGCATTTGCAACGCCGGCAGGCAGTGCCTAGATCAGGCGCTCACGAGGTACCCATGAACGCATCCTATTCGGCTTCCCATGACGGATCGTCCCCGGTCTGGCACGGCACCACCATCCTGACCGTCCGCAAGGGCGGCCGCGTCGTGATCGGCGGCGACGGCCAGGTCTCGATCGGCCAGACCGTCATCAAGTCCAACGCCCGGAAGGTGCGAAAGCTCGGCCGCGGCGACGTGATCGGCGGCTTCGCCGGCGCGACCGCCGACGCTTTCACGCTGTTCGAGCGGCTGGAGGCCAAGCTGGAGCAATATCCCGGCCAGTTGACCCGCGCCGCCGTCGAGCTCGCCAAGGACTGGCGCACCGACCGCTATTTGCGCCGGCTGGAAGCCATGATGATCGTCGCCGACAAGGACGTCTCCCTGGTGCTGACCGGCACCGGCGACGTGCTGGAGCCGGAAGCCGGCGTGATGGCGATCGGCTCCGGCGGCAATTATGCGCTGGCCGCGGCGCGCGCGCTGGTCGACACCGACAAGGACGCCGAGGCGATCGTGCGCAAGTCGCTGGATATTGCTGCGGATATTTGCGTCTACACGAACAGAAACGTGACGATCGAAGCGCTGGAAAGCTGAGACTCTACTTCCCCTCTCCCCCGCGCGAAGCGAAGCTTCGCTAGGTGGGAGAGGGTGGACGCGCGACAGCGCGGCCGGGTGAGGGGTGCCACCAACTCCGAGCCCAGTGACCCCTCATCCGTCACGGCCTTCGGCCGTGCCACCTTCTCCCACAAGGGGAGAAGGAAGAAAAAGCGAAGCCCTATGACCGACTTTTCTCCCCGTGAAATCGTCAGCGAACTCGACCGCTATATCGTCGGCCAGCACGACGCCAAGCGCGCCGTCTCGATCGCGTTACGCAACCGCTGGCGGCGGCTGCAGCTCACAGGCCAGTTGCGCGAGGAAGTGCTGCCGAAGAACATCCTGATGATCGGCCCGACCGGCGTCGGCAAGACCGAGATCGCCAGGCGTCTGGCCAAGCTCGCCGGCGCGCCGTTCATCAAGGTCGAGGCCACCAAATTTACCGAGGTCGGCTATGTCGGCCGCGATGTCGAGCAGATCATCCGCGACCTCGTCGAGGTCGGCATCGCGCAAACCCGCGAGCGCAAGCGCAAGGACGTGCAGGCCCGCGCGCAGCAGGCCGCCGAGGAGCGCGTGCTCGATGCGCTGGTCGGGCCGGGCTCGGGCCCCTCGACCCGTGAATCGTTTCGCAAGAAATTGCGGGCCGGCGAGATGAACGACAAGGAAATCGAGATCGAGACCACCGCCTCCGGCGGCGGCCCGTCGATGTTCGAGATTCCCGGCATGCCCGGCGCGCAGATGGGCGCAATCAATATCGGCGACATCTTCGGCAAGATGGGCAATCGCACCAAGACGCGACGCCTGACGGTGGAAGCGTCCCACGAGCTGCTGGTCAATGAGGAATCCGACAAGCTGCTCGACAGCGATCAGCTGACGCAGGAAGCGATCAGCGTCGTGGAGAATTCGGGCATCGTGTTTCTCGACGAGATCGACAAGATTTGCGTACGCGATGGCCGCAGCGGCGGCGACGTCTCGCGCGAGGGCGTGCAGCGCGACCTGCTGCCGCTGATCGAGGGCACCACCGTCTCCACCAAGCACGGCGCGGTGAAGACCGACCACATTCTGTTCATCGCGTCGGGCGCGTTTCACATCGCCAAACCCTCCGACCTGCTGCCCGAATTGCAGGGCCGCCTGCCGATCCGCGTCGAGCTGAATGCGCTGTCGCGCGACGACATGCGGCGTATTCTGACCGAGCCGGAAGCCTCGCTGATCAAGCAATATGTCGCGCTGCTGGCGACCGAAGGCGTGACGCTGGAATTCGGCGATGATGCGATCGACGCGCTGGCCGACGTCGCGGTGGCGGTGAACTCCAGTGTCGAGAACATCGGCGCACGGCGATTGCAGACGGTGATGGAGCGCGTGCTCGACGAGATCTCGTTCGTAGCACCCGACCGGCATGGCGAGACGATCCGCGTTGACGCGGCGTATGTGCAGAAGCACGTCGGCGATC
Organism: Tardiphaga sp. vice154; assembly: GCF_007018645.1. Taxonomy (NCBI): domain Bacteria; kingdom Pseudomonadati; phylum Pseudomonadota; class Alphaproteobacteria; order Hyphomicrobiales; family Nitrobacteraceae; genus Tardiphaga; species Tardiphaga sp. vice154. Next base: position 335,968 of record NZ_CP041399.1, on the reverse strand, counting down.
TCGCGAAAAACACGGATCTCAGCCGGTTTATTTTATAGCAACCAAGTTGTCATTCCGGGGCGCGAGCGCATCAGCGCGAGCGAACCCGGAATCCCGATATGTTTAGCGCGCAAAACATGCTGAGGTTCCGGGTCTCCATCAGCCGGCTCCGCCGTCTGCTGCATCCCGGAACGACAGTGTGGGGCGGCCTTGCATTACCTCGCCCGCCTGATCCGCACATAGATCGCGCCTTCGCCGCCGTGTCCGATGCTGGCCTGCTCGTAGCCGACCACGAAGCCGCGAAACTCCGGCAGGCTTAGCCACAACGGCACCTGGCGACGCAGGATGCCGCGTTCGGATTCCGGGCCGACGGTGCGGCCCTTGCCGGTGATCACCAGCACAAAGGTGCAGCCGTCATGATGGCAGCGGTGCAGGAAGGCCTGCAGCGCAGAATGCGCGCGGGTCTGCGTCATGCCGTGCAGATCGAGCCGGGCGTCGATCTCCTTCTTGCCGCGCGACAGTTGCGAACGCTCGCGGCGACCGAGCGAGGCCAGCGGGGCAGGCGCGGGCAGCGCGGACTTGATCGGCGCCGCCATGGTGGAAAGCCGGCGCGGCTTTGCGGTCACCGGCTTTTCCACCATGGCCGGCGCTTCGACGACCGGCAGCGCAGCCTTCACGACGCGCTTCCTGCGCAGCGGTCTGGTCTGTTTCGCTACTCTGTTCCATAGCTCGCGCTCTTCCTCGCTCAGCGCGCGCTTGCGGCGCGACACGACGGGACCCGGCAATTGCGGTGGACGGCGCGCGCCTTTCATTGCCAGAAGAAACGATGGCGATGCGGACGCGCGCGACGGCGTTCGCGGCGCGGCGGCTTGGCCTCGGTCTTGAGCTCGGCCTTGATCTCGGGACGCGGCTCCGGCAGCGGCACGGCCTTGGTGGCAACGAGGGCCGCAACGGTGGCGGGCGCCACGATGGCAGCAGGGGCGGGCGGCCCGATGAAAGTTGCAGCCTTGTCCGGCTCTTTGGCAGGCGTCGTTTCTTTGCCGGTCGGCGGCGTGGCGGCGGCAGACGGGGCAGGGGCAGGCGCAACGGCAGGCGCCGGGGTCGTCGTGGCCACGGCAGGACCGGCCAGCTTTGCGGTGTCCGGCGCCGGCTCGCCTTGCGGATACAATTTGGCGATCAGCTCCGACGGCCGCGCCATCGGCAACGGCAGGCTGCGGCCGGCCTCCACCGGATCGAGCGCCTTCGGCACCAGCATTACGAAGCGCGCGGCCTGCTTGATCCGCCCGGAGACTTGCCCCGCCCAGGCGCCGGCGCCGAAATAGATGTCGGCGCGGGCCGGGCCGACGATCGCGGATCCGGTATCCTGCGCCACCATCAGCCGGCGGAACGGCGTCTTCGAGATTTCGGTCTCGATCGGCAATTCGCCCTCGATGAAGAACGGCGTGCCATAGACATGCAGCGCCTTGTCGACGGCGATCGAGCGGCCGGCCGTCAAGGAGACGCCCTGCGCGCCGACCGCTTCGGCCTCCGGCGGCAACTGCACTTCTCGGAAGAACACATAGGAACGGTTGGTGCGGCGCAGCTCGTTGGCGCCGTCCGGGTTCTCTTCCATCCACTGCCGGATGCGCTGCATCGACATCTGCTCGCGCGGGATGATGCCGCGGTCGATCAGTGCGCGGCCGACCGGCGTGTAGCCGAAGCCATTATGCGAATCATAGTTGATCCGCACCGAGCCGCCGTCCTCGAAATGAATTCGCGCCGAGCCCTGAATCTGGGTGAACAGCAGATCAGTCTGGTTCTTCAGCCAGGCGATCTCCAGCCCGCGGCCGGCGATGGCGCCGTCCTCGATCTGGCCGCGGTCGTAATAGGGCACCAGCTTGCGGCGGCCGATCTTGCGAAACACCTCGCCGCCATTGGGCATGCCCAGGCTCGCCTGCGATCTGCCGCGCACGAACAGGTTCGACGGCCGGCGATACACCGGCACGGGGTAGGCGTCGGATCGGGTCCGCGAGCCCTCGAGCACCGGTTCGAAATAGCCGGTCACAAAACCCTGCTCGTCGCCGAGCTTCGAGACCCGCAGCGGCAGGAAATGCTTTTCGAAAAAATGGCGTGCTTTCGCCGGATCGGAAATCGCCGCATCCCGGGCCGCCAGGCAGGGCTCGCGCAGCGAGCCGCCGAGCGCTTTGGAATCGGGCGGCGGGTTGCGCGGGCCGGCGATAGGACCGCAGCTCACCCGAAACGTCTTCAGCGCCTGGAGGTGATCGTCGTCGTGCCAGCCGGCGATTTCCGCAAAATCGACCGGCGCATATTGCGCGCCGGCGAGTTCGAACGGCCAGTTACGGCCGGAATGGTCCGTCCGCGCAGCGGCGGACGCGGGCCACGCCGCAGCTGCGCCGAACACGCAGAGCGCCGCCCATCGGGTGGCGTTACTGGCCGGCGTCGGTGCCAACAAGCTTCCAGTTCGGATCGCGCGAGGTGATGTCGCGGGCGAATGTCCAGACATCGGTGACATCCGTAACCTTCTCAGCGTTGCCATCGACGATGGCGCCGGTCTTGTCGCGGGTCACCGTGATCATCTGGGAGACGAAGCGCGCCGTGATCAGCGCCGAGCGGTCGCGGACCTCGGCGGCGGCCAATTCGGCCTTGTCGATCGCGACGAAGCGGGTCTCGGTCTTCCACTCGTTGGTCTCGCGATCCTTGATCACGCCGTCGAAGCTCTCGAACACTTCCGGCGAAACGAGGTCCTTGAGCGAACGGCGGTCGCCATTGGCGAAAGCCAGCACGATCATCTCATAGGCGCCCTTGGCGCCGGTGATGAAATGGCGGGGGTCGAAGGAGGGGTCCTGGGCGACGATGGCATCGAAGCCCATCGCCAGCGGAGTGCCGGGTTCGGCCACGCCCTTCCAGCGTTCGGCGGGCGACACGTCGGCTGTCGGCGCCGGGGCGCCGTGGTCGATGACGCTGCCCGGCATCGGCACGACATTGTTGTCGGCGCCGGCGGCATCGCGTGCCACGCGCTCGAAGGGCGGCCGTTCCTCGCCGGTGCGTTGACCGAGCACATTGCGCAGGCGGATGAAAATGAAGACCGCCAGCGCCAGGAAGATGATGGTATAAATATCCACGTCGCATCGCTTTCTGATCGGCGCCGGCATTGAGCCGGCGGAATGTCCCGCCCGCGGGCGGTCGTGAGGGAACGTCCAAAACGGCGACAGTTCCCGAAGAGGGCCTGCTTCATCTAGGCACGAAACCATGCCCAGCCAATGGCGCGTTCCGGCTCCACCCTGCGGCAAAGCGGCCGTTTTTCAGCGCCCGCCCGCCCGAAACGGCGTGTCACCGGTTTAACGCGTTTGCAGGCGATTGCGAATGGCTTTTTGCGGATGTGGCCGCCAGGGCTGCCGGTCGTCCTTGTCGAGTACCGCAGGCCTATGATAGCCACTCCGCCCGACAGGGCATTTACCGTTCGGAAGGCATTGCCCGGCCGGAACCCACCTCGCCCGACAGCGCTTCAGGAGATTTTCGATGACCAACGGCAATGGCACCCCTCCCGAGGCAGCCCAGGCTCCCCAGCTCAACGTGCTGGCGCAGTACACCAAGGACCTGTCGTTCGAGAACCCGAACGCGCCGGCCTCGCTGGCGCCGCAGGACAAGCAGCCCAACATCAACATCCAGATCAACGTCGCCGCCAACAACATCTCCGAGACCGAGTATGAAGTGGTGCTGTCGGTCGAGGGCAAGGCCGACAGTGCCGGCTCGGTGATGTTCTCGTTCGAGCTGGCCTATGCCGGCGTGTTCCGGATCGTCAACGTGCCGCCGGAAAACCTGCACCCGCTGATCATGATCGAATGCCCGCGGCTGTTGTTCCCGTTCGCCCGCGAGATCATCGCGACCTCGGTCCGCGACGGCGGCTTCCCGCCCTTGATGCTGGACCCCGTGGATTTCGTCGGCCTGTACCGGTCGAACATGGAGCGCCAGGCACAGGCCGAGGCCGGCCCGGCGAACTAACTTTACACTGTCGTTCCGGGGCGCGAACGGCGTCAGCCGAGCGCGAACCCGGAACCTCGGCATGTTCATCGTCCCATCTCGGGATTCCCCGCCACTCCAATTGGAGTGGCTGAGGTTCGCTCGAGCTTCGCTCTCGCGCCCCGGAATGACAGCCTAGGCCAAAAACTCACTCCATATCGGCTTCTCGCCGAGCGTCGCGATGAACGCGCGGTGATCGGCACGGTCGGTTTCCGTCACGCGCGGCAATAGCGGCGTCGGGCGCTGGCGGCGCGGAGCGTCGTTGATGCCGCCGGTCTGCTGCGCAGGAACGTCATCCGCCAGGATCAGTTGCGACTGCCGGGCGCCGATCAGGTCGATATAGACCTCCGCCAGCAATTCCGAATCGAGCAGCGCGCCGTGCTTGGTGCGGCGTGAATTGTCGATCGCGTAGCGCGAGCAGAGATCGTCGAGCCGGTTCGACACGCCGGGATGTTTCCGGCGCGCCAGCATCAACGTATCGACCAGCCGCTCGCGCGGGATCGGCGGCCGCTTGATACGGTCGAGCTCGGCATTGATGAAACCGATGTCGAACGAGGCGTTGTGGATCACCAGCGGGGCATCCCCGATGAATTCCAGAAAGTCGTCGACCACCTCGTGGAACAGCGGCTTGGTCGACAGGAACTCCGCCGACAGGCCATGCACGTTGAAGGCTTCCAGCGGCATGTCGCGCTGCGGATTGATGTGGCAGTGATAGGTCTGCCCGGTCGGCATCCGGTTGAGGATCTCGACGCAGCCTATCTCGACCAGCCGATCGCCGCGCAAGGGATCGAGGCCGGTGGTTTCGGTATCGAGAACGATTTCGCGCATGTTCAGCCAGTCCAACGAATCACGGCTGCCATCAGGGGCGCCGTCGCGGCATCCTAACAGCCTGGCTGAGAATTTCACGGATGCTGATCCGCACGGGCTCCAGTCCGTGCGATGTATCCACCACGAAATCCGCCCGCTTGCGTTTTTCGGCGTCGGGCAACTGCCGCGCCAGAATGGCGTCGAGCTTTTCCGGCGTCATGGTGCCGCGCGCCAGAATACGCTGACGCTGTTGTTCGGCATCGGTGGTGACGACGACGACGGCATCGACGCGCTGGTCGCCGCCCGTCTCGAACAGCAGCGGCACATCGACCACCGCGACCGCGGCGCCGGAGCGCTCGGCATCGTCGAGGAATTTCCGGTGATAGGCCGACAATAGCGGATGCACGATCTGCTCGAGCCTTTTCATCGCGGCGTCGTTGCCGACCACCTGCTCGGAGAGTTTCGCGCGATCGACCTTGCCGTCGGCCGTGGTGCCGGGAAACGCCGCCTCGATCAGCGGCGCGGCCTCGCCCTCATAGACGTGATGCACGGTAGCGTCGGCGTCATAGACCGGAACGCCGGCTTCCGCGAACAGTTTGGCGGTGGTCGATTTGCCCATGCCGATCGAGCCGGTCAGTCCCAGGACACGCATTGAAACTCCGATGCCTCAGATCGCGATCATGTCGTCGCTGCGCAGAAATTTCAGCAGCGGCAGCAGCGGCAGGCCGAGAATGGTGAAATGATCGCCTTCGATCAATTCGAACAGATGCACGCCGAGCCCTTCGAGCTGGTAGGCACCGACGCTTGACGTCACGACGTCACCCGCCGCATCGAGATAGGTCTCGATCGCGGAATCGTTCAGCGCGCGCATCGTCATGTGCGCGACCGAGACATCGCTGAACAGCGTGGCGCCGTCGCAAACCACGGCGATCGCCGAATGCAGCTCATGGGTCTGGCCAGCCAGCGCACGCAATTGCTGCGCCGCCTCGATGCGACCGGCGGGCTTGCTGAACAAGTGGGACCCCCGCGCGAGCGTCTGGTCGGCGCCGATCACGTAGCGGCCGGGGTGGCGCAGCGAGACGAAGGCGGCCTTGCGTTCGGCCAGCAAGGACGCGACCTCGCCGGGCGAAGTCAGGCCAGATGCTTTCTGGATCTCGCGCTCGTCGATATCCGCCGGCAGCGCCTCGAACGAAATCCCGGCATTGTACAGCAGGGTTTTGCGCGCCGCGCTTTGCGACGCCAGGATCAGCGGCTGTTGACCGCGCCAGATGGTCATTCGGCAAGCCTCTGGCGCTGACGGTCGGCGAGCAATTTCATGATCGCCGCCGCGGTTTCCTCGATCGAGCGGCGCGTCACTTCGAGCAACGCCCAACCATATTTGGCGCTGAGTTTTCGCGCATAGGTGACTTCCTCGGTGACCGACTGCCGATCGATATAGTCCTCATTGCCGGTATCCGCCCCCAGGCTGAGCAGCCGATTCTGACGGATCTGGATCAGCCGCTCCGGTGTCGCGTGTAGTGAAACGACCAGCGGCTTGACCAGTTTTTCGAGCTGCGGCGGAATCGGAATGCCCGGCACCAGCGGCACGTTGGCGGTACGTACGCCGCGATTGGCGAGATAGATCGAGGTCGGCGTCTTCGACGTGCGTGACACGCCGACCAGCACCACGTCGGCATCCTCGAGACCGTCGACGTGCTGGCCGTCATCATGCATCATCGAATAGTTCAGCGCATCGATGCGCTTGAAATATTCCGCGTTCAGCGTGTGCTGCGCGCCGACGCGGCCGGTGGTGGACGCGCCGAGATAGGCCTGGAACAATTGCATTACCGGGCCGATGATCGACAGGCTCGGCGAATTGATCTCCTGGCACTTGGCCTCTAACCGCCCGACCAGATCTTTCTCCAACAGGGTAAACAGCACGATGCCCGGCGCTTCCTCGATCTCGGTAAGTACGCGGTCGAGCTGCTTCTGGCTTCGGACAAGCGGATAGACATGCTCGACGGCGGTGACGTTGGCATATTGGGCGGCGACCGCGCGCGCCACGGTGATCAGCGTCTCGCCGGTCGAATCGGAAACCAGATGCAAATGAAAATAGCTGCCGGTGGTGGGCACCATGGCCATGTATGTCCTGTGGATCGCTGTGGATGAATGCCGGGTTTCCCGGACCGGCCAGAGCGGCTCCGGGATAACTCGGTTTTTTCTGCACAGGCCTCATGAAGGGGAAACGTTTCGGCGGTTGCCGGGATGATAATGGGGTTATGGGGATTTGTCGCTCGCTAAACCGTCCGCAAGGCGACCGAATCGGCTGCGGCGATTGAGGCTGCGATAATCAAGAGAGAGACGCGAAAATCGCGCCGCGATGTGCATAAGCCCGGGATAAAACGGGACAGCGTTGCGTGGGCCTAATCCACTGCTACTTAGACTCAAACCTAAGAATCTATAAGTATTGATTAAGGAAAGGGACGCTTGCGGATATCGCGTCGATCGGGTCTTTATCCGTCATCGCTGCAACGCGGATATCTCTCCGAATGTTCCAGCGACGACCATGCACCCGTAGCCGTTACCAATTGATTAAAAGTTGAAACATGTACGAATGGGCCAAGGCGCTGCACGTGATCGCCGTCATCGCCTGGATGGCCGGAATGCTGTATCTGCCGCGGCTGTTCGTCTACCACGTCGATGCGCCCCCGGGATCGCAGCAATCCGAAACGTTCAAGATCATGGAACGCCGGCTGCTGAAAGCAATCATCAATCCGGCGATGGTCGTGACCTGGATCGTCGGGCTATATCTGGCCTGGGCCGGGCAGTGGTTCTCGGCACCCTGGTTTCACGGCAAGTTGGCCATGGTGCTGGCGATGAGTGCCGTGCACGGCATTCTGACCGCGCGGGTGCGCGAATTCGCCGAGGACCGGAATACGCGCTCAACGAAATACTACCGCATTATCAATGAGGTACCAACGGTCCTGATGATTGGCATCGTGATCCTCGTGATCGTCAAACCGTTCTGAGCACAGGCCTCTCCACGTCGTCCCTGCGAACGCAGGGACCCATATCCACCGTCCTTTCGGTTGAGACGCAGGAGGCCATGGTGTTTCTACTTGGCGGCGGAGGTTATGGGTCCCTGCGTTCGCAGGGACGACCCGGAGTTAGACGCGCGGTCTCACGGCATCCGAAGCCCCTGCTTGCGACGCTTGCGTGAACCTCGCGAATTTTATATGTTGATGTTTCCCACCCCACGCAGGCGATGTGGTTTCGTCCCGGTTGTGTAACCTGACCGGCCGCCACATCAGGCTTGAAGCTTCTTCGGCACCTTCCTTGCTCAAGGCTTCTTCCTGAAGACCTGCGGACTTTCCTGATTTCGGCGTCCGCACTCTTCCGGCCACCTCGCACCCCACTCCTCCCCGACTTCCACAGGACCTCTCCCAATGCGGGAAATGAAACTCCAGGACCTCAAGGCCAAGACGCCAGCCGAGCTCGTCTCGTTTGCGGAAGAGCTTGGGGTCGAGAACGCCAGCACCATGCGCAAGCAGGAGCTGATGTTCGCCAGTCTCAAGCAGCTGGCGATCAAGGAAACCGACATCATCGGCGAGGGCGTCGTCGAAGTGCTGTCCGACGGCTTCGGCTTCCTGCGTTCGCCGGATGCCAACTATCTGCCGGGCCCGGATGATATCTACGTCTCGCCGTCGCAGATCCGCCGCTTCGGCCTGCGCACCGGCGATACCATCGAAGGCCATATCCGCAGCCCGAAAGAGGGCGAACGCTATTTCGCTCTGCTCAAGGTCAACACCCTCAATTTCGAGGATCCGGAAAAGTCCAAGCACAAGGTCAATTTTGACAATCTGACCCCGCTGTTTCCGGACCAGCGCTTCCGCCTCGAGCTGGAAGATTCCACCCGCCGCGACCTGTCGGCCCGCGTCATCGACATCGTGGCGCCGATCGGCAAGGGCCAGCGCGCGCTGATCGTGGCGCCGCCGCGCACCGGTAAGACCGTGTTGATGCAGAACATCGCGCACTCGATCACCGCCAATCATCCGGAATGCTATCTCATCGTGCTCTTGATCGACGAGCGGCCGGAAGAAGTCACCGACATGCAGCGTTCGGTGAAGGGCGAGGTCGTATCCTCGACCTTCGACGAACCTGCCGTTCGTCACGTCCAGGTCGCCGAGATGGTGATCGAAAAAGCCAAGCGTCTCGTCGAGCATGGCCGCGACGTCGTGATCCTGCTGGATTCCATCACCCGTCTGGGCCGCGCCTACAACACCGTGGTGCCGTCGTCCGGCAAGGTGCTGACTGGCGGCGTCGACGCCAATGCGCTGCAGCGCCCGAAGCGTTTCTTCGGTGCCGCGCGTAACATCGAGGAGGGCGGTTCGCTGACCATCATCGCCACCGCGCTGGTCGATACCGGCTCGCGCATGGACGAAGTGATCTTCGAAGAGTTCAAGGGCACCGGCAATTCCGAGTTGATCCTCGACCGCAAGGTGTCCGACAAGCGCACCTTCCCGGCGATCGACATCTCGCGCTCCGGCACCCGCAAGGAAGAGCTCATCACCGATCCACAGCTTCTCAAGAAGATGTATGTGCTGCGCCGCATCCTCAACCCGATGGGCACGATGGACGCGATCGACTTCCTCTTGGACAAGCTGCGCAACACCAAGAACAACTCGGAATTCTTCGAGTCGATGAATACCTGATCCGGCCAGGCGGATTGGTTGAAGGGCGTCCTGCGAAAGCAGGGCGCCTTTTTCTTTCAGCCAACACTGTCGTTCCGGGGCGCGGACGCCGCCAGGCGGATGCGAACCCGGAACCCCGGCATGGTTGGTACGCGGAACATTACGGGATTCCGGGTTCGCTCGGGCTGCGCCCTCGCGCCCCGGAATGACAGTTTGCGGTTGCGCTCTCGCTGCCAGGACGACAAATAAGCCATGCATCCCCGCGACCAGACCATTTTCGCCCTGTCCTCCGGTCGGCCCCCGACCGCCATCGCCATCGTCCGAGTATCCGGAGCCGAAACCGGCCGTGTGCTGGCCGGGCTTTCGAGGAAAATCGCCGTACCGCGCCTGGCGACACGCACTTTGCTCACCGACCCCTCCGGCGGCGAACCCATTGATGACGCTGTTGTTTTATGGTTTCCCGGGCCCGCCAGCGCAACCGGCGAGGACGTCGCTGAATTCCACATCCACGGCGGCCGGGCGGTATTGGCGGCGCTGTTCGCAGCGCTTTCCAGATTCGATCATGTCCGCCCGGCCGAGCCCGGCGAATTCACCCGTCGCGCGTTCGAAAACGGCAAGCTCGACCTCACCGAAGCCGAGGGCCTCGACGACCTCATCCATGCCGACACCGACCGGCAGCGGCGGCAGGCGCTGCGCCAGCTCAAGGGCCTGCTCGGTGATCGCGCCCGCGACTGGCGCCGCGAGATCATCGAGGCGTCGGCGCTGATCGAGGCCGGGATCGATTTTTCCGACGAAGGCGACGTGCCGACCGAGCTGATCGAGCCGGCGCTTGCGCGCATCCGTGTGCTGTTGCTGGACATCGAGAATGCTCTCGCCGTCGCAGGCCGCAGCGAGCGGCTGCGCGACGGGCTCGTCGTCGCCATCACCGGCCCGCCGAACGTCGGCAAATCCACGTTGCTCAACCAGCTTGCCCGCCGCGAGGTGGCGATCGTCTCGCCGCATGCCGGCACCACGCGCGATGTGCTCGAAGTACATCTCGACCTCGACGGCTACCCGGTGACGGTGATCGACACCGCCGGACTGCGCGAGGCCGTCGATCCCGTCGAGCAGGAGGGTGTTCGCCGTGCCCGCGCCCGCGCCGCCGAAGCCGATCTGCGGCTGTGGCTGGTCGATGCCCAGGCTGGACCGGCCGGCGAGGACGACCTGAAGCAATGGATGTCCGAAGGGCAGGCCGGTTTCTGGGTCATCCGGAACAAGGTCGATGATGTCGTGGATACAAGCGCTGTGCGATCGGAGACCGGCTGGCCGTGCCATTCGATCTCTGCGGCCAACGGTCGGGGCATTCCCGAGCTGATTACGGCCCTGGCGCAGTTCGCCGCGGCCCATTTTGCCGACGAATCCTCGCTGATCAGCCGCGCCCGGCACCGCGAATTGTTGCGCGAGACCGCCGATGCGCTCGGACGAGCGGTCGATCTGCCGGAGCAATCCGAGCTGATAGCGGAAGATTTGCGTGTTGCAGCACACCGGCTCGGGCAGCTTTTAGGGCGCGTCGATGTCGAGGACGTTCTTGACGTAATCTTTAGAGATTTCTGTATTGGGAAGTAGGGCGGAACACTGACGTTTCACGTGAAACAATAGCCTCGCAGCCGTCATTGCGAGGAGCGAAGCGACGCGGCAATCCAGAGGGCCGCAAGCTCTGCAAGAATTGGATTGCTTCGTCGCAAGGGCTCGCAACGACGGCGTACCGGCCGATGCTTCACGTGAAACACTAAGTAGTATCGCGGGCGACGTGTTTCACGTGAAACACCTCTAAACTTCCCGCTTCCCGGCCTTCCGATCCCGCGCTAGAAGTCCCGCCATGCAAAACGCTTGGGATGTCATTGTCATCGGAGGAGGCCACGCCGGCTGCGAAGCCGCTTCTGCCTCCGCACGTTTCGGTGCTAAAACCGCGCTGGTGACGCATCGCTTTGCCACCATCGGCGCGATGTCCTGCAATCCTGCGATCGGCGGTCTGGGCAAGGGTCACCTCGTCCGCGAGATCGATGCCCTCGACGGGTTGATGGGGCAGGTGGCGGACGCATCCGGCATCCAGTTCCGGATGCTAAACCGCAAGAAGGGTCCGGCCGTACGCGGCCCGCGGACCCAGGCCGACCGCAAGCTCTACGCCGCTGCGATGCAGGTCGCGATCCTCGCCACGCCCAATTTGACGGTGATTGAGGGCGAGGCCGACGATCTGCTCACTTCGAATGGCCGAGTGACCGGTATCCGTCTGGCCGATGGCCGCGAATTCTCGCCCGGCGCGGTGGTCATCACCACCGGCACCTTTCTCTGCGGGCTGATTCACCTTGGCGAGAAGAGCTGGCCGGCCGGAAGGGTCGATGAAGCGCCGGCGCTCGGCCTGTCCAAGGCTTTCGAGCGTATCGGCTTCACCCTAGGTCGCCTGAAGACCGGCACCCCGCCGCGGCTCGACGGCACCACGATCGACTGGGGCGCCGTCGAGATGCAGCCCGGCGATAACCCGCCGGAGCCGTTCTCGGTGATGACCGATCGCATCACCGTGCGGCAGATCGAATGCGGCATTACCCGCACGATGCCGGCGACGCACGACGTGATCCGCGCCAACGTGCACCGCTCCCCGATGTATTCCGGCCAGATCAAGAGCTCCGGCCCGCGCTATTGCCCCTCGATCGAGGACAAGATCGTCCGCTTCGGCGACCGCGACGGCCACCAGATCTTCCTTGAGCCGGAAGGCCTGGACGACTCGACGGTCTATCCCAATGGGATTTCGACCTCGCTGCCGGAAGAGGTGCAGCTCGCCATCCTCGCCACCATCCCCGGGCTGGAGCGAACCCGGATGGTTCGGCCGGGCTATGCGATCGAATATGATCACGTCGACCCCCGAGAACTCGATCCGACCCTACAGGCCAAGCGGATACCGGGCCTGTTCCTGGCCGGCCAGATCAACGGCACGACCGGCTATGAAGAGGCCGCCGCGCAGGGCCTCGTCGCAGGCCTTAACGCGGCGCGGGTCGCCAGCGGCGCGGAACCCGTCGTGTTCGACCGCGCCGACGGCTATCTCGGTGTGATGATCGACGATCTCGTGACGCGGGGGATCACCGAGCCGTACCGGATGTTCACCTCGCGCGCCGAGTATAGGTTGACGCTCCGTGCCGACAATGCCGACCAGCGCCTGACCGACATGGGCATCGCGCTCGGCTGTGTCGGCTCGGCCCGCATGACCCGCCACATCGTCAAAATGGCGGCGCTGGCGTCCGGCAAGGCTATGGCGCAAGGCTTGACGATCACGCCGAACGAGGCCGGCAAGCATGGTTTGGCGCTGAACCATGATGGCCAGCGCCGCACGGCGTTCGAGCTGCTGTCCTATCCGGATATTGACTGGAGCAGGATCCGCGCGATCTGGCCGGAGCTATCGGCGATCGATCCCGCGATCGCGGTGCATCTGGAAATCGATGCCAAATACGATGTCTATCTCAAGCGCCAGACCGCCGACGTCGAATCCTTCCGCCGCGACGAGGGGCTGCTGCTGACCGATATCGACTATGCGCTCGTGCCCGGCCTGTCCAATGAAGCCCGCGCCAGGCTTGAGAAGGCGCGCCCGCGCACGGTGGGGCAGGCGGGTCGGCTCGACGGCATGACTCCGGCCGCGCTGGCGATTTTGGCGGCTTATTTGCGCCGCGAACAACGCAAGCGGCCTTTGGCTTTGGGCGTCTGACAAGCGGACGTTTTGTGTAAAACATCCGGCCTCTCCTCGTCTTTGCGAGGAGACCTTGCGACGAAGCAATCCAGCTCTTTCGTGGATGAAGCCTCTGGATTGCCGCGTCGCGTCGCTCCTCGCAATGACGGCGGTAAAGACAGAGCGTCGCACGCTCAGTTGCGTCAGAAAGTGCGCAAAGTCGTGGATAGATTCTCTGCGTAAGCGTAAGACTGCGCTTCCCTCATCAGCAGACTCACATGGCCCAACGCTCGCAAAAACCCGCTCCGGCGCCCCGGCTCGATGCCGACAAGGCTGCTGCGCTGAAACTCACGCCTGTTTCACGTGAAACAGAGGCCCGGCTGGATCGCTATGTCGATTTGTTCGTGCAGTGGCAGTCCAAGACCAATCTGATCTCGCCCTCCACCTTGCCCAACCTCTGGACGCGGCATATCTCTGATTCGCTGCAACTGTTGAGCCTCGCGCCATCCGCGAAGATCTGGCTCGATTTTGGCAGTGGCGGCGGGTTTCCCGGAGTGGTTTTGGCTTGCGCGATGGGCGATGTCGAAGGCGGGCATGTTCACCTCGTCGAGCGCAACGCCAAAAAGGCGGCGTTCCTGCGCGAAGCGCTACGGGTGACGCAAGCCCCCGGCACGATTCATTTAGCCGACATTGGGGATAACGTGGACAGTTTTCCGCAAGGCGTCGATTGCATCACTGCCCGCGCGGTCGCTCCGCTACACCAACTCATCGGTTATGCGGAACCCTTGATGAACAAGGGCACCAAGGCCCTGTTCCTCAAGGGTCAAGATGTAGATGCCGAATTGACCGAAGCTACTAGATATTGGAATATTATGCCGCGCCTTCATGCCAGCCTTACCGGCGGACAAGGCTGGATTGTCGAACTCGACTCCGTCGAACGGAAGCACCCGTCCGCTCCAGCATCCGCTGGTTCAACCCATGGCACCGCCCAATGACCGTTATTGATGAACATTATCAAGAAATTAACGCATCAGCCGGGCATCCGCGCATTCTCGCGCTGGCGAACCAGAAGGGCGGTGTCGGCAAGACAACGACGGCGATCAATCTCGGCACGGCGCTGGCCGCGATCGGCGAACGTGTCCTGATCGTCGATCTCGATCCGCAGGGCAACGCCTCGACCGGGCTCGGTATCGATCGCCGCGACCGCAGTTGCTCGACCTATGACGTGCTGATCGGCGAAGTCGCGTTGCGCGAGGCGGTGGTCCCGACGGCGGTGCCGCGGCTGCATATCGCGCCCTCGACAATGGATCTGTCCGGCCTCGAACTCGAACTGGGCTCGACCCGCGATCGCGCCTACCGGCTGCGCGATGCGATCGCCGCACTCAACCGCGATGCGGCGGCCGGAGAGGACTACACCTATGTTCTGATCGACTGCCCGCCGTCGCTCAACCTGCTGACCGTCAATGCGATGGCTGCGTCGCATGCGATCCTGGTGCCGCTGCAATGCGAGTTCTTCGCGCTCGAAGGCCTGTCGCAATTGCTGCAGACGGTGGAGCAGGTGCGCTCGGCGCTGAACCCGACCCTGACCATCCACGGCATCGTGCTGACGATGTTCGACTCGCGCAACAATTTGTCGAACCAGGTAGTCGCGGATGTCCGCCAGTTCATGGGCAAGAAGGTCTACGATACCATGATCCCGCGCAACGTGCGGATCTCGGAAGCGCCAAGCCACGGCAAGCCGGTGCTGGTCTACGATCTGAAGTGTCTGGGCAGTGAAGCCTATCTCAAGCTCGCGACCGAAGTGATCCAGCGCGAGCGCGAGCTGCGCACCGCGATTTGAGCGCGGAGTAGGGTGGCCAAAGCGAAGTGTGCCCACCGCTCTCACGCACCACACGAATTGGTGGACACGGCGCAAGTGCGCCTTTGCCCACCCTACGAGTAACCGAGTTCACGTATCCAACGCGGAGTATCGCAGTGAGTCCAAGGGAGCTGGCCATGGCCGATGAAGCACGTTCGCGTTTGGGCCGGGGGCTCGCCAGCCTGATCGGCGATGTCGGCGGCGAAGCCTCGCATGTCGATCGGCCGCGCGCGCAGCGCAAGGTGCCGATCGAATTCCTGAAAGCCAATCCGCACAATCCGCGGCGCAGCTTTTCCGATGCCGAGCTCGGCGAGCTCGCCGCCTCGATCAAGCAGCACGGCGTGATCCAGCCGATCGTGGTGCGCGCCGTGAAAGGCGTGCAGGACCGTTTCGAGATCATCGCCGGCGAGCGCCGCTGGCGGGCCTCGCAGATCGCCGGCCTGCATGAAGTGCCGATCGTGCCGATCGAGGTCTCGGATTCCGACGCGATGGAAATCGCGATCATCGAGAACGTGCAGCGCGAGGACCTCAACGCGATCGAGGAGGCGCAGGGCTATCACGCGCTCGCCACCGCTTTTAAACGCAGCCAGGAAGAGATCGCCAAAACCGTCGGCAAGAGCCGCAGCCACGTCGCCAACATGATGCGGCTGACCAAGCTGCCGGAAGACGTGCAGACCCTGATCTCGTCCGGCCAATTGTCGAACGGCCATGCCCGCGCGCTGATCAGCCTGCCGGATCCCTCCGCCGCGGCGAAGCGCATCATCGCGGAAGGCCTCAATGTTCGCCAGACCGAAGCGCTGGCGCATGAAGAGGGCGTGCCGGAACGCGCACCGCAGAAGCCGCGCACGACGCCGGGCAAGGCGGCCAAGGATGCCGATACGGTTGCGCTGGAGAAGCGCGTCAGCGACGCGCTCGGCCTGAAGGTGTCGGTCGAGCACCGCGATCCCGGCGGCGTGGTGCAGATCAAGTACCGCGACCTCGACCAGTTAGATGAGATCATCAAGAAACTGGAGCTGGATTTGTAGTTCGTTACACAACTAGCGCGCAGCCCGGATGAGCTGACGCCGTCGTTCGCAGCGATGGCGGCGGCGACATCCGGGGATGGCGTTTCAGTTAACTCGGCCGGTCCCGGATATCGCTTCGCTCATCCGGGCTACGGACCAATCATGCCCGCCGTCGCGCATTCACCGCGATCGCCATCAGCGCGCGTTGCGCGATGACCGCGCCGAGCACGTTCTGCTTGCGCACGTCGAGGGAGGCAACGGCGAGCTGCTCGATCACCGCCAAGAGCCGTGCCTGCGAGAAATTGCGCAGCGCCGCTTCGACGGTGTTCTTCCTGGAAAAATGCAGCCGCGGAAATCCGCTCTCCACCGCCGCCGAGGCTGAGGCGCCTTGCTCCATCGACAGGCTGGCCTTGTGCAGCAGCGCGGCCTGGCGCTGTGCGGCCATCAGGATCACGCCCGGATAGGTCCCGGCGATCATCGCCTTGTTGAACTCGACTTCGACCGCGGCCGGATTGCCGGCGAAGGCGCCGTCGACGATCGGATCGATCTTCAGTTCGGAGGCATCCGCGACCACGGCCATCACGTCGTCGAGCGTCACCTCGACGGTGCCGTGGGCGTACAGTGTCAGCTTGCGCAGCTCGTTGCGCGAGGCCTGGCGGTCGCCGCCGAGCAGCGCCATCAATGAGGCGCGGGCGTCCTGCGCGATGCGCAGGTTCGAGGCGCGCAATTCGTCGTCGATCAGCTTGGCCAGATCGCGTTCGGTGTCGGGATAGCAGGCGATCGCCACCGCGGTCCTCGCCTTCTCGCAGGCTTTTCGCAGCGGCGATTCCGGGCGCAATTCGCCGGCCTCGATGATGATGCGGCAATCCTTCAGCGGGGAGTCGGCGAGCACATCGACGGCGCTGGCAAAACTCTTCGATCCCGCGCGGACGCGGATCGCGCGACGGCCGCCGAACAGCGGCACCGTCATTGCCTCCTCCACCAGTCGTGAGGGTTCGGCGGCGAGCTCGTCGCCGTCCATCCGTACCATCGAGAACGGATCGTTGGGATCATCGACGGCGGATTTCACCAGCGCATCGGCGCGCTCGCGCACCAGGCCTGCATCGGCGCCGTACAAAAGGATGATCGGCCGCGCCGGATCGGGCCGGGCGAGAAAGGAATCGATCTCTTTACCGCGCAGCGCGACCATCAGCAGGATCCGTGGGACTTGTAGGGTGGGCAAAGCCACGATCGCGCGCAGCGCGACGGGGCGTGTCCACCACCACGCAACGAGGGTGGGCACGGCGCAACTGCGCCCTTGCCCACCCTACGACTTGGGGCGATCACGTCCCGGCGAAGAAGAACGACGCCAGCCGGGTATTGATGTTGTCGGCGATTTCCACCGCGGCGCGGTCCTCGGCGTCGCGGAAGGCGCGAGCCCGGGCGAAACGCTGGTAGCCGGGAATGTCGTAGGTCACGCGGGCAAAGGTATTGCCGGTCAGGACCTGCTTGCCGGTCGCAATCTCGATCAGGGCGTAATTGGCGTCGATGCCGTAATTCTCGGAGGTTGGCAGCTGGGTGGTCGGATCGACGATCAGCGAGGTCTTGCTCGGGTTGAAGCGCAGCACCAGCCGGTACAGCGGAGGCACGCCGGTGGCCGAACCATACAGCTTGAACTGCAGCGCGTTGCGGATCGCGACGCCGGCGCGGGCCTGCGGCGAATTATTGGGATAGGTCAGCGGCGGGACTTCCACGGTGGCCAGCTTGTCGCGCAACGCCGGCGCGCCATCGCTGCGTTCGGCGTACATCGGCTGGAAGCAGCCGGCCGTCAGCGCCGCCAGGGTGGCTGCGATGGCGAACCGGGCGACGATGCGGGATCGGATCCCAAAGCTAGCCGACGACATTCACGATCCTTTGCGGCACGATAATCAGCTTGCGGACGGGCTTGCCGTCCAAAGCCTGTTTTACTGTATCGAGGGCCAAAACGGCAGCCTCAATTTCGGAATTCGACGCAT
This sequence comes from Tardiphaga sp. vice154, assembly GCF_007018645.1. NCBI lineage: Bacteria > Pseudomonadati > Pseudomonadota > Alphaproteobacteria > Hyphomicrobiales > Nitrobacteraceae > Tardiphaga > Tardiphaga sp. vice154. Next base: position 317,942 of record NZ_CP041399.1, on the reverse strand, counting down.
CGCGGGCCACCACGACTTCGCCACGCTTTTTGCCATTGACCTGAACCGGCAGGGTCACGGTGTCTTCAACCAGCAAATCGGGCTCGATTTGTGGCCAGCGCGCTTCCGAAACCATGCCGGGCTGCGCCAGCACGGCCCAGCATTCCTCGGCCAGATGCGGCATCATCGGGGAAAACAGTTGAACAAGGATGACCGCCGCCTCGTGCAGCGCCCAGCAGGTGTCGGGGGCAGGCGTGCCCAGGCGGGCCAAAGCCTCGCCCAGCGCATTGGAGAATTCGCGGATATGGGCCAGGCAGACATTGAAATGCAGCTTCTCGATCTCGGTCGTGACCTTGTCGAGCGCGCCGTGCGCCGCCTTGCGGATCGCCAGCGCGTCCGCGCCGAATTCGGCCGGGCGGGCGGCGGGCGCGGATTTGCCGTGCTCGGCTGATTCGTTCACCTGACGCCACAGCCGCTGTACGAATCGCGAGGCTCCCTGAACGCGCTCCTCGCTCCAGATCACGTCGCGGTCCGGCGGCGAATCCGACAGCATGAACCAGCGCGCGGTATCGGCGCCGTAGGTGGCGATGATGTCGTCGGGATCGACGGTGTTGCGCTTCGACTTCGACATTTTCTCGATAGGGCCGATGACAATGTTTTCACCGGTCGCAATCAGCGTGGCGCGTTGGCCATTGCCGCCGATCTCAATATTGATCTCGGCCGGCGAGGCGAAGGTGCCGTCCTGCTTCTTGTAGGTCTCGTGCACCACCATGCCCTGGGTGAACATGCCGGCGAACGGTTCGTCGAAGCCGACGTGGCCGGTGGCCTTCATCGCGCGCGTGAAGAAGCGGCTGTACAAGAGATGCAGGATCGCGTGTTCGACGCCGCCGATATACTGATCGACCGGCATCATGCGGTTGACCACGTCGGGCGTGGTCGGCGCCTCGGTATTCCACGGATCGGTGAAGCGCGAGAAGTACCACGACGAATCCACGAAGGTGTCCATGGTGTCGGTCTCGCGCCGCCCGGCGCCTCCGCATTGCGGGCAGGGGACGTGCTTCCAGGTCGGGTGGCGGTCGAGCGGATTGCCGGGCCGATCGAACTCGATGTCCTCGGGCAGTTCGACCGGTAGTTTCTTGATCGGCACCGGCACGACGCCGCAGACTTCGCAATGGATGATCGGGATTGGGCAGCCCCAGTAACGTTGCCGCGAGATGCCCCAGTCGCGCAGGCGGAAATTTACTTTGCGCTCACCGACTGGAGCGTCGCCAAATACAGCTGCCTCTAACCGCGTCGATACCTCTTCCTTAGCCTCGGCAATCGTCATGCCATCAAGGAAGCGCGAATTGATCATGCGACCGTCACCGTCATACGCCACGTCGGTGACAACGAAAGTTTCCGGATCTAGGCCTTCGGGGCAAACCACTGGCGTATTGCCGAGGCCGTATTTGTTAACGAAGTCCAAATCTCGTTGGTCATGAGCCGGGCATCCAAAGATGGCGCCGGTGCCGTATTCCATCAGTACGAAATTTGCGACGTAGACGGGTAACTGCCACGATGGATCGAACGGGTGCAGCGCTTTTATGCCAGTGTCAAATCCCTGCTTCTCGGCGGTATCGATGGCAGCCTGCGCAGTTCCGGTGTGGCGGCAATCTTCAATGAAATCTTTCAGTGCCGGATTGATCTTTGCTGCCGCTTCCGCAAGCGGATGATCCGGCGACAGCGCTAAGAATTTGGCGCCGAACAGAGTGTCAGGTCGCGTAGTAAAGATATCGACGCTAACGGTCTCGTTCGCTGAAATAAGTCCGAGAAGCTGATCTTTCCCCTCGCTCAGAGCGAAGCGTACTCGCAGCCCTTCCGACTTGCCGATCCAGTTGCGCTGCATGGTGCGGACCTTGTCGGGCCAGCGGTCCAGCCCATCCAGCGCGCTCAACAACTCGTCGGAATATTTGCTGATCTTGAAGAACCACTGCGTCAGCTCGCGCTGTTCGACCTCGGCGCCGGAGCGCCAACCGCGGCCGTCGATCACCTGCTCATTGGCCAACACGGTCATATCGACCGGGTCCCAGTTCACCTTGGACTGCTTGCGCTCGACCAGGCCTGCACCGAGAAAGTCGATGAACATGCGCTGCTGATGCTTGTAGTAGCCGGGGTCGCAGGTCGCGAATTCACGCGCCCAGTCGAGCGACAGGCCCATCGACTTGAGCTGCTTCTTCATCGAAGCAATGTTCTCGTAGGTCCACGCCTTGGGATGCACCTTGTTGGCCATCGCGGCGTTTTCCGCCGGCATGCCGAACGCGTCCCAGCCCATCGGGTGCAGTACGTTGAAGCCCTTGGCGCGCATCGTCCGCGCCACCACGTCGCCCATCGTGTAGTTGCGGACGTGGCCCATATGGATGCGGCCCGACGGATACGGGAACATCTCGAGCACGTAGTATTTCTGCCGGGGATCGTCGTTCTTGGTGGCGAAGATCGCCTTCTCGTCCCACAGGCGTTGCCAGCGCGGCTCGGTTTCGCGGGCGTTGTAACGTTCGTTGATCATGCGATTTGGCAGTCTGTTCCGGGGCTTAAGGCCGGGGACTAGGCCATAGAAGACCGTGCGGGGTCAATGCTTTGGGGCTACGGTAGCCCGGATGCCAATCCGGGGCCGGCCCATCCCGGCGCGCCGTTCCCGGATTTCGCTGCGCTTCATCCGGGCTACAGATCGTCACACCGCCAGCGACACCGTCGATGTGTCGATTGCGCGGACGAAGCCATGCTGGACTACCGTATTGCGGCCACGGCGCTTGGCGGCGTAGAGCGCGGCATCGGCGGCCTCGATCAGGTCCACCGGACTATCGCACTCGGTCGGGGTCGCCGACGCCACGCCGATGCTGACGGTGACCTGCTGAAACGCGCTGGTGACATGCGGGACCGAGAGGTTCCAGATCGCGGTACGAACCATTTCGCCGACCTGGATGGCGCGGCCCATATCGCCGTCGGGCAGTAGCAGGCAGAACTCCTCGCCCCCATAGCGGCCGGCGAAGCCCGTCACCTCGCTCGCCAGCGCGGCCAGCGCCTCGCCGAGCTGCGTCAGGCAGGCGTCGCCTTCGGGATGGCCATAGGTGTCGTTGAACAGTTTGAAGTGATCGACGTCGATCATCAGGAGGGCCAGGCCGTGGCCCGACTGCTGACCTTTGAGCCATTCCAGGTCCAGCCGGTCCTGGAAACCGCGGCGGTTGGCGAGGCCGGACAGCATGTCGATCGAGGCCAGCACGGTCAGCTGTTCGTTGCTGGCGCGCAGCTCGCGCTCGCGGCCGCGCAATTTGGCCGCCATGCCATACAAAGCGCGCGCCAGCGGCGCGAACTCCGCGGGCAGCTGATCGCGCGGTACCCGCGACGACCAGTCGCCGCGGCCGAAACACTGCGCCGTCACTTCCAGCATCTCGATCGGTTTCATGATCAGCCGCTCGGCCACCACGAGCGCGCCGAGCAGCACGAACAGGCACACCAGTCCGAGCTGCAGATAGGCGGTGCGGATTTCATGGTCGGCCGTTGCCGAGATTTGCGCTTCGTCGATGCTGACGATCAGTTGCGCGCCAGTACCGGCGAGGGCCGCAAAGGACACCGAGCGCGGCGTTCCGTCGTCGGCCGTAAACGACAGCGAGCCGGATTTTTGAGGCGAATTCGCCATCTGCGCGGCAATCCGCGGCAGCAGCGACGGGTCCGCCATCGGCTTGCCGATCCGGCTGGCCTGAGCGGCCGGCGCGGCCAGCACCATGCCGGTCCGGTCCACCAGCACCGCGGTGATGCCGGGCCGGCCCCCGAGGTTGTCGATGATCTTCGACATCCAGTCGAGATTGACCGCCGCCAAAATCACGGCGTCATCATCGCTGGTGATGCCCGGCGCCAGATAGGCGGCCATCACAGTCGGCTGATGGGTCATGCGGCTGAAAAGGTAATCGCTGACCACGAATTCGCCGGTGGCGAGCGCTTCCTGGAAATAGGAGCGGTCGCTGAAGTTCAGGCCTTGCTCGACCGCTTCGGACCAGGTCGAGCACCGAGCCGTGCCGTCCTTGCCTGCCACTGTCAGGCTGCGAATCCAGGGCATGTCGCCGCGCAGGCTGGCGCGCATGATGGCGCAGCTACGATTGACCTGGGCTGCCGACGTATAGATGTAGGCGGATGACTTCAGCACCGCCTCGACGGAGGCAACCACCTCGCTCTGCGCATTGGCGCTATGCCGGGCGATGCTCGAAAATTCCTTTTCGGCAGCAGAAATCTGCCGGGACCTCGTCTCGTCCAGAGACCGGATCCGCTCCACCATCAGCGGACCCACGACGATCAACGCCAGCAGCACGAGCCGCGCGCGAATCCCGAAGAGTTCCCTGATTTTCGCTTTGTTGCGGTTGAACCCGATGCGTGACATCTTCGACCCCTAGCCCCGACGGTAAAACTAGCTCCAATGGGTCAAAAAGCCTTTCCCGGATTAGCTAAAATTCGACCGATCTCACCGAAAGTTCTCGCCTTGGTTGAAAATAATGCAGTGCAAAACGCGGGTGACTTAACGCGTTCTTTACCAACCGACGGACTCTCCGCCGTGGAGTACGACGTATTCCGCGCCTGCAATGAAGCACGCCGGGACAGGTCTTCCGTGACACTTATCGCGGTTTCCAAGACCTTCGAGGCCGATGCCATCCGTCCGGTGATCGAAGCGGGACAGCGCGTGTTCGGCGAAAATCGCGTCCAGGAGGCTAAGTCCAAGTGGCCGGCGCTGCAGGCGGCTCAACCCGGAATTGCGCTGCATCTGATCGGGCCCTTGCAGTCCAACAAGGCGAAGGAAGCCGTCGCTCTGTTCGATGCGATCCACTCGGTGGACCGGGCGAGCCTGTGCGAGGCGCTGGCGAAGGAGATCGCGGCGCAGCAGCGGACGCCGGAACTGTTCGTGCAATTGAACACCGGCGAGGAGCCGCAGAAGGCCGGCATCGCCCCCAGCGACGCGGACGCGTTTCTGGCCCGCTGCCGCGACGGTTATGGCCTGACCATTGCCGGCCTGATGTGTATTCCGCCGGTCGATGACGCTCCGGCGCCGCACTTCGCGCTGACCGCCAGGATTGCCGCCCGCAACGGCCTCAAAGGGCTGTCGATGGGCATGAGCGCCGATTTCGCGATCGCAATCCAGTTCGGCGCGACGCATGTGCGGGTGGGTTCGGCGATTTTCGGGAAACGGTAAGGCAGTCAAACCTTACCTGCAATCTCAAGTCACCCTATTAAGATTCTAGTCCGCGGCCCGATCCGTGCCAATAGTTGCAATATGGCCGACCGCTTCATGGAGATACAACCGGCCGTCGGGCCGTATCCTGGTCGCGCCAGGTGCAGGAACACGGCGCTGCCACGCCCGGCGATGCGCGGTCGGGTGTTCTGGTCGATTTCGATGATGAAATCATAAAGATGGTCGTCGCGGCGTAGCCGGTCGGCGGCGGAATGATCCGCCAGCCGGACCGGGCGGTTATAATGCCGGTCGGCGGGGTCTTCGCACCAGCCGTCCGCCGGCGTGATGGCGCGGACCTTCAGGCGCGTTCGCGGCCGGCTGTGCCGGTCGGCGCGCCACCACAGCCGCAGCGGATGAAATATGCCGCGCGGGGTGGCACCGTCGCCCTCGCGTTTGTTCGCCTTGATTCCGCCGCGCCCTAACGCCACCGGTATCACCAGATGTTCCGCGATCAGCCAGCCGCGGCGCGGATTACCGGCAGCCGCGCGAATGCGGATCGCCGAAACCGGCCGGTCACGTAAGGTTGTTCGATAAGTGTCTGAAATGAAAAGGCTTCCCATCCGAATCGCCGAGTCCGTATTGCTCTATTCACCGCAAATGTTCTATCTGCGCCGGCGCGGCGCGTTCCCTGACATTGCTTCGGGAATGCAGCCGGTTATGCGCTAGGATATCCGGCGATTTCAAACTTCGTCATGATTTCTGACTGACGGTCAGCTTGTCGGACGCTTCCACCGCTCAGCCGCCCAAAGGATTGTCGCAATGCCCAATGCCCGCAAGATCTTGATCGTGGATGACGATACTGATTTGCGCGAGGCGCTGGTCGAGCAATTGTCGCTGCATGAAGAGTTCGAGGCCTCCGCCGTCGATACCGGCGCCAAGGGCGCTTCGGCCGCCAAGGCCAATTCGCCGGACCTGGTGTTGATGGATGTCGGCCTGCCCGATACCGATGGCCGCGAAGTGGTGCGCAGCTTGCGCAAGGCCGGCTTCAAGGCGCCGATCATCATGCTGACCGGGCACGACACCGATTCCGACACCATTTTAGGTCTCGAATCCGGCGCCAATGACTATATCGCCAAGCCGTTCCGCTTTGCGGTGTTGCTGGCGAGGATCCGCGCCCAGTTGCGCCAGCACGAGGCCAGCGAGGACGCGGTGTTCACCGTCGGCCCCTACAGCTTCCGCCCCGGCTCCAAGATGCTGACCGGTGCCAACGCCAAGAAGGTGCGGCTGACCGAGAAGGAGACCGCGATCCTGCGCTTCCTGTACCGCGCCGGGCAATTGCCGGTCTCGCGCGAGACGCTGCTGCAGGAGGTCTGGGGATACAATTCCGGCGTCACCACCCATACGCTGGAGACGCATATCTACCGGTTGCGCCAGAAGATCGAGAACGATGCCGCCAACCCGGAAATCCTGGTTACGGAAGCCGGTGGCTACAAGCTGGTGCCGTGATACGATTCCAGAAGCCGATTCGTCGCTGTGGTTGGCTTTGTTGATGCGTCCCGCTCTCACGGTCCTGCATGTCGATCGATGATGACCTTGCTCTGCTCGAGAGCGTCCCGACAATGCGCCTGTTGGGCGACACGGCGTTGCGCGTGCTCGCGATCGGCTCCGAGCAACTCGAATTCGCCCGCGGAGCGGTCCTGTTCCGCGCCGGGGACGATTCCGATTGCGGCTATATCGTCAAGCGCGGCTCGTTTCGCGTCACCCTCGATGACGGCACCAATTATGAGACGATCGCGGGCCCGGGCACGCTGATCGGCGAACTGGCTCTGCTGGTCGCCATGCCGCGGCCATCGAGCGCGGTGGCGCTGGAATTTTCCAGCGTCATCCGCGTTACCCGCGGCGTGTTCCAGCGCGTGCTCGAAAGCGACCCCGCCGCCGCGCGCCGCCTGCGCGACGACATGGCCGCCCGCGTCAGCCAGCTCGCGAGCGATGTGATGCTGGTGGGCTCGAAACTGAGTTTGTAACTCACGCCGCCTTCAGCCCGACATCCGGCAGCACCGGGCGGTTGTCCAGCGCCTTGGCCATCATCGCCTCGACCTCGGCCTTCTCGTGCGGCAATAGCGCCAGGCGGGGCGGGCGGGTCAGCGCGGTGCCGCGGCCGATGACCTGCTCGCACAGCTTGATGCACTGGACGAGATCCGGCCGCGCGTCGAGATGCAGCAGCGGCATGAACCATTCGTACAGCGGCATCAGCTCCTTGAAGCGGCCGGCGCGCGCCAAGCGAAACAGCGTCTCGCCCTCGCGCGGAAACGCATTCGACATGCCGGACACCCAGCCCACCGCGCCCATCGCCACCGACTCGACGATGACGTCGTCGAGGCCGGCGAACAGGACGAAGCGATCGCCGACCATGTTGCGGGTGTCGATGAAGCGCCGGGTATCGCCGGACGAATCCTTGAAGCACACCACGGTGTCGACATCGGCCAGTGTGGCGAGGATGTCGGGCGTGACGTCGTTCTTGTAGATCGGCGGATTGTTGTAGAGCATCACCGGCAGGTCGGTGGCGCTCGCCACCGCGCGAAAATGCGCGGCGGTCTCGAACGGCTTCGACGAATACACCAGCGCCGGCATCACCATGATGCCGTCGATGCCCACTTTGGCGGCTTCCTTCGCGGTCTCGACGGCGAAGGCGGTGGTGAACTCCGCGATGCCCGACAAGACCGGCACGCGGCCGCGCGAAACCGCTTTCGCCGTCTCCATGATGGCGATCTTCTCCTTACGCTCCAGCGAAGTGTTTTCACCGACCGAGCCGCAGATGATCAGGCCGGAGACGCCGTCGCGGATCAGGCCCTCCATCACCTTGGCGGTGGAGTCGAGATCAAGCGACAGGTCGTCGTGGAATTGCGTGGTGACGGCGGGGAAGACGCCTTCCCAGGAAATGCGCGGGCTCATTGAGGACTCCAAAGAAAATCGCGGGCGGAGCCTGCGCTCCGCCGGGTGAGACGGGACAGGCGGTGATATCAGAGCGTGGCGCCGACCTTGCGCAGCTCGGCGAGCACCGGCGCTTTCGGCAGCCAGATCTTGTCGAACTCGGCAATGACGGCTTCGGTATCGGCGGTGGCGACCTGGCGGATCGGGATCGGCGCGTTCTTGAAGTTCTCGATCAGCTTCGGCTCGTTGCCGGCCAGCTCGTCGATCTGCGCATCGAGATTCTGCTTCACGAGCTTGGTGATCAGCTCTTTGTCGGCGGCGGGCAGCGCCTGCCATACGCGGCCCGAAACCACCGCGGCCATCGGCATGAAGACGGCGTTCATCTGCAGGATCACTTTCGATACCTTGTCGAAGCGCTGGTTCCAGGAGAACTCCAGATCGGCCTCGAGCCCGTCGACCTGGCCGTTGGCCATTGCGTCGAATACGGCGGGCGTCGGGATCGGCGTCGGCGCAGCACCCAGAGACGAATAGAAGTCGCGATACACCGGCGTGGGGTTGATGCGCAGCTTCATACCCTTGATGTCGGCGAGGCTGTTGAGATCCTTCGACGAGAAGATCGCGCGCATGCCGGTGATGCCCCAGCCGAGCCCGATCGTGCCGGTCTCCTGCGGCAGCACGTCGAACAGTTTGATCGCCGCGGGATGGCGTACGAATTTGGCGACGGCCGGCGTCGAGCGCACAATATAGGGCGCGTTGATCGCCGCGATATGCGGCACGCGCGAGCCGAGTTCGGCGGCCTGGATGAATCCCATGTCGAGCGCGCCGGTCTGGAGCTGCTGCATCATCGCGGATTCATTGCCGAGCTGGCCGGAGTGAAACACCGTCATGGTGAGCCGGCCGTTGCTGGCGGCCTTGAGGTCCTCGCCGAGCTTCATGGCCGCCTTGTTCCAGGAATGGCCGTTCGGCGTGATCAGGCCGAGACGAAACTCCTTGGCCTGTGCAAGCACCAGCGATGGCGCGAACAGCGGCACGGCGGCGGATGCAGCGAGGAAGTGGCGACGGGACATACGCATGGCAGGGCTCCGTGTTGGATCAGTTGATGAGGACGAGCGACAGGATCGGGTACAGCGACAGCAGCACGAGCAGGATGCAGGAGATGAAGAAGAACGGCAGCGTGACGATGAACATCTTGCCGGGCTTGGCGCCGGTGACGGCGGCGGCGACGAAGAAGCACAGCCCGACGGGCGGCGACAGCAGGCCGAGCACGAGATTGATCACCACCACGACGCCGAAGTGGCGGGGATCGATGTGATAGATCTCGGTCGCGACCGGCAACAGGATCGGCACGGTCATGATCAGGCCGGGAATGCCGTCGATCACGGTGCCGATGATTAGCAGGATGACGTTGCAGATCAGCATAAAGCTGATGGGATCGTGCGCGACGGTCTGGATCCAGGCCGCGGTCTCCTGCGGCACCTTGCCGAAGATCAGCACCCAGGAGAACACGGCGGCCGCCGCGACCAGAAACAGCACGATCGCCGAATAGATGCCGGACCGCAGCATCATCTGCGGCAGATGCGACCACTGGAACTCTTTCGTCCAGTACCGGCCGATTAACGCCGCTGCGACAGCGCCGACCGCGGCGGACTCGGTGGCATTGGCGAGGCCGCCGAGGATCGAGCCGACGATGACGATCGGGATCAGCAGCGTCGGACAGGTGACCAGAATGGTTCGGATACGCTGCCGCGGCGTCTGATAGTCGGCGCGCGGATAGTTGTAGACATAGCCCATCAGCGCGATGACGACGCAGAACATCACGGTGAGGATGACGCCCGGCACGATGCCGGCGATCAGCATGTCGCTGACCGAAACCTGCGCCAGCACGCTGTAGACCACGAACATCACCGAAGGCGGGATGATCGGGCCGAGCATACCGCCATAGGCGGTGAGGCCGGCGGCGAAGGTCTTGTCGTAGCCCTTCTTCTCCATCTCCGGGACCATGATCTGCGCCATGATCGCGACCTGCGCGGTCGCAGATCCCAGGATCGAGGAGATGAACATGTTGGCGAGGATATTGACGTAGGCCAGCCCGCCCTTCAGCGAGCCGACGAAGGCCATCGCCATGTCGACGATACGCCGCGTGATGCCGCCGCCGTTCATGATCTCGCCGATCAGGATGAACAGCGGAATGGCGATCAGGCCGTAGCTGTCGACGCCGCCGAACAGTTGCAGCGGGTAGGACTGGAACAGCACCGGATTGCCCGACGCCATGATGTAGACGAAGCCGGACAGGCACAGGCAGAGCCCGATCGGCACGCCGACCAGCATGAAGACCATAAAGGCAGCCGAGGTGAGCATCAGTTCACCCCGTCGAGTTCGGAAAGCTCGAAGCCCTTCGGCGGCGTTCGCGGCACCCATTCGAGATCCTCGAGCAGGTTGGCGATGCCGTGGATGGTGATCGACACGGCGAAGATCGGGAGCGTCAGGTAAACCGCCCAGGTCGGCCAGTTCAGCGTCTGGGTGCGTTCGGTGTAGAGGAAGTTGAAGGTGGCGCCGGCGAACTTGCGGGCGTCGAAGCCCGCGCTGGCGATGCCGATCGGGTCCATCCACAGCACGCAGGTGATGATCAGCCCCGTGCCGAACGCCACCACCAAGCCTGTCGAGATCACCTTGGCGATCTTCCGGTTCCGCGCCGACAGGTTCTCGGTCAGCATCGTCACCGCGAAATCGAGCCGCAGCCGAGTCATCACGGATGCGCCGATGAAGGTCAGCCAGACCACCGAATACACCGCCGATTCGTCGATCCAGTACAGCGGGAAGCGAGTGTAGCGGGTGACGACGTTGATCAGGATCAGCGCGGTCAGCAGCCACATCAGGCCCATCAGAGCGTACCGCTCGATCGTCAACAGCCCACTCGACGCCTTGATGATGGCTCGCCACAGCGGGGAACTCGGGGCGGGTGAAATCGTCTGATCGACCATGAGCGCCCCGAAATGCAACAAATGTGATGCTTTCCCGGATCGTATAATTTATACAATCCGGGTGTCAAACCAGAATATGCACAAATCTGCACCTTTTCCAATTTTGCGCGTTGGGTGAGCATTGGCGGCGAGAGGCATCAACAAGTCGCTGCGGCCAAGCCGCGAACGGAAGTCATGATGAGCGCCCTGAAGCATCGGACCCTCTCGGCCGCGATCGTCGACCAGCTTCGGCAATCGATCCTCGACGGCACCCACAAGGCCGGCGCGCAACTGCGCCAGGATGCTTTGGGCGAAGCCTATGGCGTCAGCCGGATCCCGGTGCGCGAGGCGCTGTTTCAATTGGAAGCGGAGGGGCTGGTCCGCATCGTGCCACAGAAGGGCGCCATCGTCGCCGAACTGTCGCTCGGCGAAATCGAGATCAACGACGTGTTCGACCTGCGCTGCCTGCTGGAGCCGCGCATGCTCGCGCAATCGGCGCCGCGCTTCGAGGCGGAGGATTTCACCCGGCTCGACGATATTCAGGCGGGGTTCGAACGCGCGATCGCGGTACGCAACGTCAGCGACGGGGGCCAGTTGAACGCCGACTTCCACATGGCGCTATACGTCCGCGCCGAGCAGCCGCGCACCCAGTCGATCGTCGCCTCGCTGCTGCAGACCAGCGACCGCTACACCCGCGTGCAGCTCTCGACCACGGCGTCGATGGGCACCGCCGAGACGGAGCATGCCGAGCTGATCGAACTGTGCCGGGCCGGCAAGGTCACGGACGCCTGCCGCTTGTTGGAACGCCATATCGAAGCGGTGCGTCGGGATTTGCTGCGCGTGGTGGGGCGAAAAGGCGCGGCGTCGACCTAGGCTGTCATTCCGGGGCGCAAGTAGCTTCCTCCTAGGGAACCGGGAATCTCGAAGTGTGTCGCATGTCGAGTTTCCCAGTTCGCGGTCGGCTGGCGCCGTCCGCGCTCCGGAACGACAGCTACCTACAGCTCCAGCACCGTCGTTACCGGCACGTGGTCGGACGGTCGTTCCCAGCTACGCGCCTCGCGCGTGACCGCGAATTCGCGGATCATGTCGCGCATCGCCGACGACACCCAGATGTGGTCGAGACGGCGGCCGCGATTGGCGGCAGTCCAGTCGGCGGCGCGATAGCTCCACCAGGTGTAGATCTTTTCCGACAGCGGGATCTGCGCCCGGGCGACGTCGATCCAGTTGCCCTCGGCCTGCACCGCCAGCAACTTTTCGCACTCGATCGGCGTGTGCGACACGACCTTGACCAGCTGCTTGTGCGACCAGACGTCGTTCTCATGCGGCGCGACGTTGAGGTCGCCGACCAGGATGTGGCGCGCCTCGCCGCGTGGATGCAGTCCTTCGCAGGCCTTCATTTCGTCGAGGAACATCAGCTTGTGGGCGAATTTCGGATTGGCGACCGGATCGGCAATGTCGCCACCGGCCGGCACATAGAAATTATGCACCACCAGCGGCACCGTCATGCCGGCCTTCTCGCCGAACGACACCGAGATGTGACGCGAATCGACGTTGTTGCAGAATACCCGGACGTCGCTGGACTCGAACGGCAGTTTCGAGATGATGGCGACGCCGTGATAGCCCTTCTGGCCGTGGATCGCGATGTGCTCATAGCCGAGCTGCCTCAGCCGCTTCAGCGGAAACGCGTCGTCCGGCGTCTTGGTCTCCTGCAGGCACAGCACGTCGGGCTGCATCTCCTCAAGGAATTTCGCCACGAGCTCGATGCGCAACCGCACCGAATTGATGTTCCAGGTCGTCAGCTTGAATTGCATGGGGGACCGCAGGTTCTTCCCCTCTCCCCTTGTGGGAGAGGGTGGATCGACCGCTCTTGCGAAGCTTGCTTCGCACGGGCGGTCGAGACGGGTGAGGGGTAGCCGCACGCCCGGAGGCCGATGAACCCCCTCATCCCACGCCGACTTCGTCGACGCCACCTTCTCCCACAAGGGGAGAAGAGAAGGAAGAGCTACAGTAACTTCAGAGCGCTAGTTGTTGCCGCCGGGATATTTGGTGAAATCGATCTTGAACAGCGACGGATCGGGCTTCTTCGACGCGTCGAGATTGTAGATCGCCACGGTGGTGTCATAGCCCTGCGGGTCGGTGACGGTCCATTGCTTGAGCTGGCCGTCCTTGGTGCCGATCATCAGCATCAGCCGCGAGGTGCCGACCAGCGCATTCTTCTCCTCGATCGTCACCGAGGTATAGAGCTCGTCGCCGGTGATCGCGACCACGTTGGTGTCGCGCAGCAGGTCGATGCGGTCGGACAGCAGGTAACGCAGCGGGGTCTGCGACAGCGGGTAGATGTCCTGGGTCGCCAGCCTGGTGTCGCGCACCGCGAGCGACGAGCCGTCGGCGACCATCGCGATGGTGGTCGGCGCGTCATATTCGAACCGCACCTTGCCGGGCTTCTGGATGTAGAAATCGCCCTTGGTGCGGCTGCCGTCCGGGCCGACCTGGACGAAATTACCGGTGAGCGTGCTCAGCGACGACAGATAGGCGCTGACCCGGCCAGCCTGGGCTTTCTGGGTGGCGTCGAAGCTGGAAAAGAAATTGGCCGGCACGTTGCGGCGCGGGTCGGGGATCACCGGATTGGGTGGCGCCGAGTTACTGGCGGCGGCGAGCGTCATCGACGGCCGGGGCGCAGCCGGCGGCTCGGCCGCCGACACCTGGAAGCTGCCGCGGACTTTCGGCGCCGGGCGGGGCAGGGGAATCGTCTCGCCAAAGGCGGCCGGCACCAGCAGGCCGGTCACGAAGGCCGCGACGAGCCCGGCGGTGCCGATGCGAATGCTCGGCCGGTTGGCGGCGTGATGGGTCGCGGGTCTCATCGAGGCGTCGTCCTGTTCGGCTTCCGGGGCCCAATTTACCGCGATTTGCTGCAAAAAGGGGAGCAGTATTACGGCCGGATCGATGGCGGATGCCGCCGTCGTCCCGGTCTGCGCTAACCCGGCGCTGTGGCGATTTCGCGTCACCGTCGCCCGAATCTGATCGCGAGGGCGGCGCGTCAAAAGCCGCTCTCTTCTTCTTCGATCAGGATCTCACGCTTGCCGGAATGATTCGGCTGGCCGACGATGCCCTCGTTCTCCATCCGCTCCATCAAGGACGCCGCCTTGTTATAGCCGATCTGCAGCCGGCGCTGGATGTAGCTGGTCGAGGCCTTACGATCGCGCTTCACGATCGCCACGGCTTGCGAGAACAGGTCGCCCGCGCCGCCGCCATCGGCGCCCATGCTGGTACCATCGAATACCGCGCCGCCGTCCTCGCCCTCGGCCGGCTCCTCGGCGGTGACCGCCTCGAGATATTCCGGCTGGCCCTGGCTCTTGAGGTGGCGGACCACCTTCTCGACTTCCTCGTCGGACACGAACGGGCCGTGCACGCGCGAGATCCGGCCGCCGCCTGCCATGTACAGCATGTCGCCGCGGCCGAGCAGCTGCTCGGCGCCCATCTCGCCGAGAATGGTTCGGCTGTCGATCTTCGACGTCACCTGGAAGGAGATGCGGGTCGGGAAGTTCGCCTTGATGGTGCCGGTGATGACATCGACCGACGGCCGCTGCGTCGCCAGGATGACGTGCAGGCCGGCGGCGCGGGCCATCTGCGCGAGACGCTGCACGGCGCCTTCGATGTCCTTGCCGGCGACCATCATCAGGTCGGCCATTTCGTCGACGATGATGACGATATAGGGCAGCGGCTCTAGGTCGAGCTTCTCTTCCTCGTAGATCGCCTTGCCGGTCTCCTTGTCGAAGCCGGTATGCACGGTGCGGGTGAGTTCCTCACCCTTGCCCTTGGCTTCGAGCAGGCGTGCATTGTAGCCGTCGATGTTGCGGACGCCGAGCTTGGCCATGCGCTTGTAGCGCTCTTCCATCTCGCGCACCGCCCACTTCAGGGCAACCACGGCCTTCTTCGGATCGGTCACCACCGGTGTCAGCAGATGCGGGATACCGTCATAGACGGACAGCTCAAGCATCTTCGGATCGACCATGATCAGCCGGCATTGGTCCGGCCGCAGCCGGTACACCAGGCTCAGGATCATGGTGTTGATGGCGACCGACTTGCCGGAGCCGGTGGTGCCGGCGATCAGCATGTGCGGCGTGCGAGCTAGATCGATGATGATCGAATCGCCGCCGATGTTCTTGCCGAGGCACAGCGGCAGCTTGATGCTGCCGTCATTGGTGTCCTTCACCGTCAGCAGTTCGCGCAGATAAACGTTCTCGCGATGTGCGTTCGGCAGTTCGATGCCGATCGCGTTGCGGCCGGGCACCACGGCAACGCGCGCCGACAGCGCGCTCATCGAGCGCGCGATGTCGTCGGCGAGGCCGATCACGCGCGACGATTTGATACCAGGCGCCGGTTCCAGTTCGTACAATGTGACGACCGGGCCGGGGTGCGCCTTGACGATTTCGCCGCGGATACCGAAGTCGCTGAGCACGCCTTCCAGGGCGCGCGAATTGGCTTCCAGCTCGGCCTTGCTGAGCGGCTGGCGATCGGCAGCCTTCGGCGCCGTCAGCACCGACACCGATGGCAGTTCGAAGGTGCCGGACTTGTTTTTTCGCGATGGCTCCTTCGCCGGCTTGCCGCGTGGCTTGCTCGCGACGGGAGCCGCCTCTTCCTCTTCTTCGTCCTCGTCGTCGAACTCTTCCTCGACGTCGTGATGATCTTCCGCTTCCTCGTCATCGCGGCTTTGCGGCGCAATCGACGGGCTGGAGCGGCGGGCGCCGAGCGTCGGCTCATGGCGCTCGAAAGAGCTCGCGCGGGCATCCGGCGCGGAGGTGACGAATTTCGAATACAGGATCGACAGCAGCCGTCCGATCCGCGCCTTGGCGCTCATCGCGCCATGCACCAGCCAGCCCAGCGACACCGAACCGCGGTCGTTGTCTTCTTCCTCGAACGGTGCGTCGTCTTCCTCGATCGGATCGAACGCTTGCTTTGGCTTCGAGCCGAGGCCGCAGGCGATCAGGAAGGCAGCGACCATGGCACTGCCGAGGATCAAACCGAGCACGAAGCGATAGATGAAGCCGACCGGGCCGAAAACCACCGCCGGCGCGCGAAACAGCGCATCGCCGACCACACCGCCGACGCCGGTCGGCAACGGCCAGGAGCCGCCATGCTGCCAGCAGCTGGCGAAGCCCGCCGCGATCACCGTGCACAGGATCCAGCAGGCGATGCGCAGCGCCTCGCGGTCGAAATGCCGGTGCGTCATCATCCGCCAGCCCCACACTGCGACCGGCAGGATCAGCATGATCGAGCCGAGCCCAATAATTTGCATCAGGAGGTCTGCGCCGATCGCCCCGGGATAGCCGGCGATGTTGCGGATCGCCCGCGAGGTGGCGTGGCTGAGGCTCGGATCCTGCACCGACCACGTCATCAGCGCGGCGGCGGCGACGCCGGCGACGCCGATCAGCGCAAAGCCCGCGAGCTCGCGCAGCCGTCGCGCCAGCATCTCGCGAATCGACGCGGGCAGATGGCCGACCAGGGGAATCACGCGTTCGATCGTGGTGCTCATATCGTGGTGCTCAAGGCCCTTGCGATCACTTCAGAATTTCAACCAGCCGGCGCAACGCCTCGGCTGTGGTTTCAGTGTCCTGCACCAGCGCCAGCCGCAAATAGCCGTCGCCGGGATTGCTGCCGCCCGGCTGCAGCCGTGCCAGATAGGAACCCGGCACCACGCGCACGCCGCCGTCGCGATACAGCCGGATCGTCGCGTCCTCGTCGCCGCCATGCGCGGAAACGTCGAGCCAGAGGCAGAAGCCGCCGGCCGGGCGCTTGTATCCGTAGCGGTCGCCGAGGATCTGGTCGGCGAGATCGAACTTCAATCCGTACAGCCGGCGGTTTTCCGCGACATGCGCCTCGTCGCTGTAGGCGGCGACCGCGACCTGCTGCAACGGCACCGGCACCTGGGGCGCGGCAACATTGCGCAGCTCGTGGAACGCGGCGAGAAATTTCTTGTCACCGGCGACGAAGCCGACTCGCATGCCCGGCAGGTTGGAGCGTTTCGACAACGACTGGAACGCGACGACATTCGTGAAGTCAGGTCCGGCGAGTTCCAACATGCTGCCGGGCGCCGCGCCGGTATAGATCTCCGAATAGCACTCGTCGGACAACACGATGAAGCCATGGCGCAGCGCGAGCTGATGCAGCCGGCGGAAGTAGTCTGGCGTCGCAACTGCGCCCTGCGGGTTGGCCGGCGAGGCGATGTACATCGCCACCGTGCGCGACAGCGTGGCGTCGTCGAGCGCGTCGAGGTCTGGCAGGAAGCCGGTGTCGCGCGTGGTCGGCATGAACACGGCTTCGCAGCCGGCGGCACGGGCGCCGGCACCATAGGCCGGATAGAACGGATTGGGCAGCAGGATCGCCGGCGTGCCGTTACGCGGGCCGACGAAACGCGCAGCCGTGATGGCGGCAAAGAACAGCCCCTCGCGGCTGCCGTTCAGCACCAGCAGTTCCGATTCGGGATCGAGCGGACGCGGCAGGCTGAAGCGCGTTCCCATCCACGCCGCGGCGGCGCGACGAAACGGCTCGATACCCTTGGCGATCGGGTAGCGGCCGAAATCGGCAATGTGTTTCGCCAGCACCGGGCCGACGAAATCCGGAACCGCATGCTGCGGCTCGCCGAGCGACAGCGTGATCAGTGGCTTGCCGGGCTGATACGGCGCCAGCAGTTCGGTCAGCCGCGCGAACGGCGAGCGTTCGCTGTCGCGGCCAGCGGAAGCGCTCGCACCGTGGGCCGCGCGGGAAGAAGCGGTCATAGCCATCCTGGAAGCCAGTTAACGGGAGCGGCCGACCGCTTGAACGGTCAACCCAACATGATTGAGCCACCATGATACGCCGAGGTTAAGGCGCGATTAACCATCGACGGATGGGGCCGGCATGCCTGTTTTTCGTAGGCTTCACGCCCCAAAAAAAGGTGAAGGGCCCCAGCTTGCGCTGGAGCCCTTCGGCGGTTGTGGCATTGCCGGGTATTGCCGCAACCGATCTCGGGAGCTGCGAAGGACCGGGTGATCCTCCGCAGCCTCGTGGCGCTTACATGTTGTAGGCGCGTTCGGTGTGCTCGGTGACGTCGAGGCCTTCGCGCTCGACTTCGACATTGACGCGCAGGCCGACGATGACATCGACGACCTTGAACAGGATCGCCGAGCCGACGCCGGACCACACCAGTGTGGTCAGCACAGCTTTGCTCTGTGCGACCATCTGGGTGACCAGGTCGTAATCGCCGATCTTGCCGGCGACGTAGTCCATGACGCCCGTGCCGCCGAGGGCCGGGTTGACCAGGATGCCGGTAGCCAGCGCGCCGAGGATGCCGCCCACGCAGTGGACGCCGAACACGTCGGCGCTGTCGTCATAGCCGAGCGCGTTCTTGATCACGGTGCAGGCGAACAGGCAGATAAAGCCGGCCAGCAGACCGAGCACCAGCGCACCCATCGGGCTTGCGAAGCCGCAGGCCGGGGTGACGGCGACGAGGCCGGCGACCGCACCCGACACGGCGCCGAGCAGCGACGGGTGACCCTTGGTCATCCACTCCGCGAACATCCAGGCCATGGCCGCAGCAGCGGTGGCGAGGAAGGTGTTGACCATCACCAGGCCGGCCGCGCCGTTGGCTTCCAGATTGGAGCCGACGTTGAAGCCGAACCAGCCGACCCACAGCAGGCAGGCGCCGATCATGGTCATGGTCAGGGAGTGCGGAGCCATCAGCTCCTTGCCGTAGCCGGTGCGCTTGCCGATGATCAGGCAGCCGACCAGGCCTGCGATACCGGCATTGATGTGCACCACGGTGCCGCCGGCGAAGTCGAGTGCGCCCCACAGGAAGATCTGGCCGGCATCGGCCATCACTTCATCGAGCTTTGCCTGCGCCGCGGTCTTGGCGGCGGCGTCTGTCGCGGCGGCGACGGCCTTGGCGGCGGCCACGATGGCGTCCGGTCCAGCCCAGTACCAAACCATGTGAGCGATCGGGAAGTAGATCAGCGTCACCCAGAGCGGGACGAACAGAGCGATCGCCGCGAACTTGGTGCGTTCGGCGAAGGCGCCGATGATCAGGCCGGGGGTGATGGCGGCAAAGGTCATCTGAAAGCAGAGGTAGATCAGTTCCGAGATGTTGACGTCAGCGGAGAAGGTGGCTGCCATCGAATCGGTGGTGATGCCGGACAGGAAGGCCTTGGAGAAGCCGCCGATATAGGCCGAGCCGCCGGTGAAGGTGATGCTGTAACCGTACAGCGCCCAGAGGACCATCACGATGCAGGCCGTATAGAACACCTGGATCAGCACCGAGAGCATGTTCTTGGAGCGAACCAGACCGCCATAGAACAGCGCGAGGCCGGGAATGGTCATCAGCAGCACGAGCACCGTCGATGTCATCATCCAGGCGTTGTCGCCCTTGTTGATCGTCGGGTCGGCATAGGCCGACGTTGCGGCAAACAGGCCGACGGCGAGTGCCGCCAATCCCGCGCCAGAGGGACGCTTGAACGTCATTTGTTTGACTCCTGATTGGTAAAAAAGGTGAGCGCGAAATCCAGGGGGCTCGATTTAAAGGGCCGCGGCATCGGCCTCGCCGGTGCGGATGCGGACCGCGTGGTCGAGGGCGATGACGAAGATCTTGCCGTCGCCGATCTGGCCGGTCTTGGCCGCGGAGGTGATGGCTTCGATGGTTTTCTCGACCTGGTCGGAGGCGACCGCCACCTCGATCTTGATCTTGGGCAGGAAGCTCACCGCATATTCTGCGCCGCGATATATTTCCGTGTGGCCCTTCTGCCGGCCATATCCTTTGACTTCCGTCACCGTCAGACCATGAACGCCTATGGCGGTCAGGGCATCACGGACTTCCTCAAGCTTGAATGGCTTGATGATCGCCATAACAATTTTCATGGGTCCTATCCCCGCTTGGGCCCGGCCAAAACACGGTCGGGCGATCTCGACTGAGGTTCACCACGCGGAGAAGTTCACTACGCGGGCACAGCCAGCCCAGATAGAATCAAATGCCGTGCCAGATCGATGAAATTCCGTAACAGTTTATGAAATCGAAGCTTTTCGGGCTTTTGGCATCGACGGCCGCCCTGCGCCATTCGGTCGCGCCCAAAAAATAGTCATTGCCGCTCAAAAGCAGCGCATGACAGGCTCTCGACATAATCCTGCTTATGAGGCAGGCATCATAGAGGTATTCAGGTAGCTCAAACTTCTGCAAAACTGGCGATTCTGCGTAATCCAAAGGCCTTCCAACTCAGGCGGGAAAGGCGGTGGGACGCAACTCAGCGGCTAAAGCGCGTCGCTGTCGGTTTCGCCGGTGCGGATCCGGACGGCGCTGTCGATCGGGACCACGAAGATCTTGCCGTCGCCGATCTGGCCGGTGCGGGCGCCCCGGGTAATGGCCTCAACGGCCTGGGCGGCAAGGTCGGTGCTGACGGCGATCTCGAGCCGCAGCTTGGGCAGGAAGTTCACCACATATTCGGCGCCGCGGTACATTTCGGTATGGCCCTTCTGGCGGCCATAGCCCTTCACCTCGGTGACCGTCATGCCATGCACGCCGATCGCGGTCAGCGCCTCGCGCACTTCGTCCAGCTTGAAGGGTTTGATCATCGCAACGACGAGCTTCATGAAACGACTTCCTGTTGAACGACTTTGCACGGCACCGCGGGCCGGTCGGTGTCGTAAACTGCTGAACATCCTATCGGCATAGCGCGCGAAAAATAAGCTAAATCGCCACGTGGCCAACGACTTGCCCCGGCTTCTCCATCGGGACGCCCGATTTGGCCAAGGACGCGGACTACTCGCGCCGCTCGCGCATCGAGCCTTCTTGCGCCACGGACGCCACCAGCGTGCCATCGGGTTTGAAGATCAGGCCGCGGGCGAGGCCGCGGCCGCCTTGCGCGCTCGGGGAATCCTGGCTGTAGAGCAGCCATTCGTCGGCACGGAACGGGCGATGAAACCACATCGCATGGTCGAGGCTGGCGGCCATCACGCGGCCGTCAAACAAGGTGCGGCCGTAGCGCGCCATCACCGAATCGAGCAGCGAGAAGTCGGAGGCATAGGCCAGCGCGCACATGTGCAACGCCGGATCGTCCGGCAGCTTGGCCGCGGTGCGGATCCAGATGTTGATCCGGCCGTCGGGTATTTCGGTGCCGAAATAGCGCTGGAACTCGACCGGCCGCAGCTCGATAGGCCGGTCCGATTCGTAATAGCGCCGGATGAAGTCCGGCATCTCGATGGTCGGATGCTTGGCCAGTTCCTCGGCGGTGAGTTTTTCCGGCGGCGGCACATCCGGCATCTGGTCCTGATGATTGAACGAGCCGGCCTCCTCGACGTGAAACGACACCATCATCGAGAAGATCGCCTGGCCGTGCTGGATCGCGGTGACGCGGCGGGTCGAATAGCTCTTGCCGTCGCGCAGCCGCTCGACCTCGTAGATGATCGGGATGGCGGGGTCGCCGGGCAGGATGAAATAGCAGTGCAGCGAGTGCGGGAAGCGCCCCATGACGGTGCGGCACGACGCCACCATCGCCTGGCCGATCACCTGGCCGCCGAACACCCGCTGCCATCTCGTCTTCGGGCTGGTGCCGCGGAACAGGTTCAATTCGAGGGTCTCGAGGTCGAGAATATCCAGCAGGTCGATCAGGCTCTTGGACATGGACGTCTTTCCGTCAGCGGCGGCGCCAGGGCGAAACGGCATGCGCCACCCTCTCGCCCTTGTTTCCGTTCCTGTTTCGCCCAGCTATAAGCGCGAGGCAACAGCGGGACCTGAAATCATGGCGGCACAACGAGGCATTGTCATCGGCGGCGGCGCATTCGCCGGACTGGCGCTGGCGCTGGCGCTGCGCCAGGGGCTTGGCGACAGCATCCCGATCATCGTGGCCGACCCCAGCTTCTCCCTGCAGGTGAGCCGCGACAAGCGCGCCACAGCGATCGTAGCCGGCTGCCGGCGGCTGTTCGAGTCGCTCGGCGTATGGCAGGCCGTGGCGGCCCATGCCCAGCCGATCCTCGACATGGTGGTGACCGATTCCCAGCTCGAGGATGTCACCCGCCCGGTATTCCTGACCTTCGCCGGCGCCGTCGAGCCGGGCACGCCGTTCGCGCATATGGTGGAGAACCAACTCCTGATCGATGAGCTGGTCACGCGTGCCACCGCCGCCGGCATCGATCTGCGCCCCACCGCGGTAACCTCCTATACGTCTCGTCCCGATGGCATCAGCGTCACGCTCGGCGATGACCAGGTGATCGAGGCGAGCTTGCTGGTCGCCGCCGACGGGGCCCGCTCCAAGCTGCGCGCCCGCGCCGGCATCGCGACCCATGGCTGGGATTACGACCAGTCCGGCATCGTCGTCACCGTCGGCCACGAGCGCGACCATCAGGGCCGCGCCGAGGAACATTTCCTGCCGTCGGGCCCGTTCGCGATCCTGCCGCTGACCGGCAATCGCTCGTCGCTGGTATGGAGCGAGCAACGCGACGAGGCTGCGCGCATGGTCGCGTTGCCGGACGAGGAATTCCACGCCGAACTGGAGCGCCGCTTCGGCCTGCATCTCGGCGAGCTCCGCGTGCTCGACAAGCCGAAGGCGTTTCCGCTCGGCTATTTCGTGGCGCGCTCCTTCATCGCCGAGCGCCTCGCGCTGGTCGGCGACGCCGCGCACGTCATCCATCCGATCGCGGGGCAGGGGCTCAACATGGGGCTCAAGGATGTCGCCGCGCTGGCGGAATGCATCGTCGATGCCGCGCGGCTCGGGATAGATTTCGGCAGTGCCTCCGTGCTGGAGCGCTATCAGAGCTGGCGCCGCTTCGACACCATGGCGATGGGCGTCGCCACCAATGCGCTGAACCTGTTGTTCTCCAACAAATCGACCGTGCTGCGCGGCATCCGCGACATCGGCCTCGGCCTGGTCGACCGCCTGCCGCCGCTGAAAAGCGTGTTCATCCGCCAAGCGGCGGGACTGTCGGGCGAAATCCCGCGGCTGCTGAAGGGCGAGGCGCTGTAGCAGCTTTGTAGCCCGGATGAAGTCGGCGCGCGCATCGCGCGCGGCGACGCAATCCCGGGCGGCCTTTGTGTTGATCGGCCGGTCCCGGATTGCGCCTCGCTGCATCCGGGCTACGAAAGCTCAGTCAATCTTCCGCGCTTCTTCCGGCAGCATGATCGGGATGCCGTCGCGGATCGGGTAGGCGAGCTTGGCCTTGCGGGAGATCAGCTCCTGGCGGTCGGCGTCGTATTCCAGCGCGCCCTTGGTGAGCGGGCAGACCAGGATCTCCAGCAGCTTGCGATCGACGCTGGCATTGGGGCGTTCGGCGGATGTGGTCATGGTGGCTCCGGCAGGCGGTCGATCAGGTGGTCATGGTAGCAAGACAGTGTGGCGCGGACCATCGCCGTTTTATTGCAGGCCGGGATCGCCCGACGTGCGCTTCTTGGCCAGATCCATCTCGGTGACGGCGATCAGGATCTCGGCCCGCGTCTTGAGGTCGGGGGCTTCCAGCATTGCCTGTTTTTCCGGCGTGCCGTAGGGCGACATCATGGCCAGCGCGTTGACCAGCGCCTCGTTCGGCGCGTTCTCGATGCCGTCCCAGTCCACCTTGAGATCGTTGGCCTTGAGGAAGTCCGTCAGAACCGCCAGCAGCGCTGTGCGATCGACGTCGTCCTCGCCCTTGCGCGCAGTAAAGTCGTCGATGAACGGGAAGTAGTCGACCTTGCACTGCCGATAGGCGGTCAGCACGGTCAGCTCGTCCTTCACCTTGAAGCGCGCGACGCCGGTGAGTTCGAGGATGTAGCGGCCATCACCGGATTCGGCGAGCTGGGTGATGCGGCCGACGCAGCCGACCTTGAACAGCTTCGGGTGCTCCTCGTCCGGCGAGTGCGACATATCGGGCTGGATCATGCCGATCAGCCGATGCCCGTCGCGAAACGAATCATCGATCATCGCCAGATAGCGCTCTTCGAACACGTTGAGCGGCATCTGGCCGCGCGGCAGCAACAGCGCGCCCGGCAGCGGAAACACCGGGATCACCTCGGGAAGGTCTGAGGGTCCCTGATAGTCGGCATTGATGGGCATGTCCGGTTCCGATCTGGCCAAAGGGGGTGCTTTACGAGAACAGGATGGTGGAGAGCCGCTTGCGTCCGTCGAGGGTAGCTTCGTCAGTCGGCCCCCACGCTTCGAAGAACTGGATCAGCTGCTTGCGGGCGCCGTCGTCGTCCCACTTGCGGTCACGCTTGAAGATTTCCAGCAGATGGCTGATCGCCTCGTCGCGTTTGTTGGCCGCGTTGAGCGCGATGGCAAGATCGAAACGCGCCTGGTGGTCGAGCGGATCGGCGGCGACTTTTTGCTCCAGTTCGGTGACCGGGCCGAGGGCCGAGGCCTGATCGATCAGGTCGATCTTGGCCTGCACGGCCTTGACGGCAGCATCCTCGCGCTGCGCGGCGGGCACCAGCTCCAGCGTCTGCCGTGCCTGCTCGAGCGCGCCGGTCTCGACATAGCAACGCGCCAGGCCTGCCAACGCTTGCACCGAGGCCGCGTCGGCCGCGATGATCTCGCCATAAATCGAGGCGGCGGTGGCCGGATCGCCCTCCGCCAGAATGGCTTCTGCTTCCTGCAGCAGTTCGGCGGCGGTGGGTTCCGCGCCGGGCATGCCCGCCGTCAGCTTGTCGATGAAGGCGGTGACCTGGCTCTCCGGCACCGCGCCCATGAAGCCATCCGCCGGCTGGCCGTTGACGAAGGCAATCACGGCCGGAATCGACTGAATTCCCATCTGGCCGGGAATTTCGGGATATTCGTCGATGTTCATCTTGACCAGCTTCACCTTGCCCTTTGCGGCGGTGACGGCCTTCTCGATGATCGGCGTCAGTGTCCGGCACGGACCGCACCACGGCGCCCAGAAGTCGATCAGCACCGGCTGGATCTTGGATTCCTCGATCACGTCCTTCACGAAGCTCTGCGTGGTCGTCTCCTTGATGAGACCGGCCGCTGCCTGCGGCGCTGCGCCGCTTTGTTCCAATATGGTCACGTGAACCTCACCCGATGTCGGAAAATAGGGACCGCCTCGACGGCCTGACGAATTAAATGGCGTTCGCGGCAGCATTTTGCAATCGGGCGCCATCACCGCGCACCCGCCAAATCGCTCCAACCGGCGCGAATCTGCTGTTTGCGGGGTGATTCGATGCAAATTCGGCGCAGAATCCCGTTGCTGCAGCGATTTACCCCGGTTTTCCCGGCTTGAAGTCTGGCTGTTGCATTCGCCGCCAGCATTTGGCATAGGTCTGCGCGTTGACGGCGCGCAAGCGTTGTCCAGCTTCTCGGATGCGGGTGTAGCTCAGTGGTAGAGCACGACCTTGCCAAGGTCGGGGTCGAGGGTTCGAATCCCTTCGCCCGCTCCAGAATTTCTTGGCTCGATATTTCGTACGATGACAGGCCGCCGCAAGGCGGCCTTGTCGTAGGTGGGGGCTCACGCTCGCTTGAAATCGCCGGGCGTTGGGCAGACAATCGCCGTCCTCACTGGGTGCGGGACCTGACAATGCCGGCTAAAACGGATTCCAACCTCGAGATTGCCCGGCGAGCCCATGACGAGGCGCGCGCCGACTTTGCGACCTGGTTGATGATGGCCAAGCTCAACAGCATCGATGCGCTGCCGCAGCAATCGCAGGATTTCTTTGCGGGCTATCTGGCGCTGCTGGCGCGCGGCAAGGTGGCCGAGGCCGCTGCCGCCGAAACCACCATTCAGCTCGTGTACCGGAGCTATTACTCCCGCATGGGCGGCACCGGCACGGCCCCCATTCCCCCCACCGCGCCGAAAGCCAGACCCATGCCCGACGATCTCGGTGGCGACAACGTCACCCCGTTCCGCAAGATCAAGCAGCCGCCGCCCAAGCCCGAGAAAAAGAAACTGCCGGTGGCGCTGATCTTCATCGGCCTGATCGTTCTCGCCGTGGCCTGGAAATATCTCAGCCAGGGGATGCTGTAGCGGCGACGGCGGTGGTGCGTCGTTCAATGCATGACATCGCAGCGACGCGCGCCCTGATCGATTGCCGGGAGCGCTTCCATGTACGCGATTTCGGGTCTAAAAACACTTTTAGGTTGAATTTCTGATTTTGTGGCGCAATTCTCTGCGGCCGGCAGCCTTTTTTGTCGTTCGGGGGAGCGCATCGATGGGCAGAAGCATCGTCCTGCTATCGGATGGCACCGGCAATTCCGCAGGCAAGGTGTGGCGCACCAACGTCTGGCGCACTTTTGAGGCGCTCGACCTGTCGGGGTCGGATCAGGTCGCCTATTACGATGACGGCGTCGGCACGTCTTCATTCAAGCCGTTGGCCATTCTCGGCGGCGCCTTCGGTTTCGGGCTGCGCCGCAATGTGATCGAGCTTTATAAATTTGCCTGTCGTAATTATCGCGATGAAAGCGATAAATTATACGGCTTCGGGTTCAGCCGCGGCGCCTTCACCATCCGCATTGTGATGGGATTGATCACCAATCAGGGCTTGGTGCGGGCTGATACAGAAGCCGAACTGCATAGTCTCGCAAGCGCAGCCTATCGGGCCTATCGGAAGCAGCGCTACGAAAACCTGCGCCTCGAACGTCCGTATCAATTTCTGCGTAACCTGTTCGGGCCGCACTATCCGCCGGCGAACATCCGCAGCAACATCAAGATCGAGTTCATCGGCGTGTGGGACACGGTCTCCGCCTATGGCCTGCCGATCAAGGAAATGAACGATGGCGTTCATGAGTATCTGTGGCCCATCGAATTGCCCGGCGACAAGCTCAGCCAAAGCGTGGCGAGGGCTTGTCAGGCGCTGGCGCTCGACGAAGAACGGACCACGTTTCATCCGCAGCTATGGGATGAGACCGACGAAAATCCGAAGACCCGCAGGCTGACCGAGCGTCGTTCGATCGAGGACGAGCGCATTACGCAGGTCTGGTTTCCCGGCGTGCACTCGAATGTCGGGGGCGGTTATCCCGATGATTCCCTGGCCTATCTTTCGTTCTTCTGGATGCTCGGCGAGGCCAGGCGTAGCGGCTTGAAGTTCAAGTCCGATCACATCGACGCACCGCCCGACGCCGATGTCATGCGGGCCGACCCCGATACGTTCAAGAATGCCATCGCGAAGCGCGACAAGGACGGCCGGCTCTACGATCCGCGTAAGGGACTTGGCGGCTACTATCGCTACGGTCCGCGAAAACTCGTTCCGGGATTCTATCCGGACTCCAGCAAGGGCGAAGGCGACGAGGTCGAGGTCGGTCGCGCCAAGATTCACGAGAGCGTTTTCAAACGCATCGAAAACAACGCCCATGCCTATGCCCCCGTAGGCCTGCCGCCGCTGTACGACGTCGTCAGGGACAATGGCGAGATCGTCACGCCGGATCAGTTCAGGATTCCAGCGGCGACACGTGCCTTCGAGGACAATGCTGCCGCCGCAGATCGCGCGGAAGCGCAGGAGCATATCTGGAACGAAATCTGGAAACGGCGGGCGGTGTATTTCCTGACCCTCGCCGCGACGCTGTGGCTGTTGCTGTTTCCGCTGGTGCGCAATGCCCAGCCGGTCGATGAATTGACGAGCCGGTTTCGTTGGGTGTCCGACATCCTGCGCGTGATCCAGGGCTTCCTGCCTTCGCATCTGCGCTTCTGGTTCGACGGCTACTCCCGCGAGCCCGGTCTGTTCCTGGTTTCGGCATTGCTGGTGGCGGGGCTGCTGTTGCTCGGCGGACGCATTGCAGCGACCACGAATGGCAAGATGAGCGCAATCTGGCGCAAGCTACCCGGTGCGCCGCAAGGACTGCCGAACAATCTGCTGTACAGGCTGCGCAGCAGCCCGGCCTACGAAACGACGCTCGTGACCCTCAAGTCGCGAATTGCCCCGGCGGTGTTCGCCATCTTCTTTGTCTACATCGGATTGGCCGTTGCCAGCCACCTGCTGTTCAACATTCAGGATGTCTGGGGCGCCACCTGCAAGGAGACGCCGCAAGCCAGCCTTGTGGCGCTGAAGCCCGGCGTCAAAGTCGAACTGCCGAACGCATTCCACACCAAAGAGCTCTGCCATGCGACGGGGGTCATGCTGACCGCTCGGGAGCGCTATGTCATCGAGATGGCACCCACCGCGTGGGACGATGGCGGCATCCCGGTGGAGCCGGGCGATTCTCCATGGGAGGCCGCCAACTGGATGCAGAAATTGCTCTTCATTGCCGCCGTTCCGCTGCGCCGCGAATTGTTTCAGGACTGGTTCGAGGTCGTGGTGCGCTACGGCCGGACCGGCGGTGAGGAAGCGTTCTATATTTATGACCCGACGGCGTCGAAGATCGAGTTTCCGATGCGGCCAACGCGGGACGGCGAGTTGTTCGTCTTCGTCAACGACGCGGTCATTGGCCTACCGCTGCTGTATGATCGCCTCTATCGCAACAATCACGGCAGTGCCAAAATCTTTGTGACGCTAAAGAAAAAAGACTGAGCGGCAATCCGGAGCGCCGCATTGCAACACGACGCAATGCATCACTTTGCAGTGCATACCGCTCGTCATGCTTGGCGCTCTCTTTTCTTGTGGTAGCATTGCGCCGCCTGACCGAGAAAAACGGCAGGCGCGTTTCAGCGTCCAACGAGACATTGCAGCCAAAACGTGCTGCCCAGGGAGTGACACGATGACATCGATGTTCCGTCGATCCGTGCTCGCATGTGCCGCCGTCCTTGCATTCGCCGGGATCGGTCAGGCCAGCGCTCAGGAAAAACTCAAGAGCTACAAGTCCGATACCAAGGAGTTCTGGACCAACCCGCCGCCGGACTGGTTTCTCGGCGACGAGACCGAGGCCCAGAAAGGTCTGGCGCCGCCGTCCGGCCCGCCGACCGGCATCTCCGATGCCGAACTGGCGGCGACGATGAAGAAGATCAAGCTGCCGGATGGCTTCAAGATCGAGGTCTATGCCTCCGGCGTGCTGGCCGCTCGGCAAATGGCCTGGGGCGACAAGGGTACGCTGTTCGTCGGTTCGTTCGACCTCGGCAACATCTATGCGATCACCGAGAGCGGGGGCAAGCGGCAGGTCAAGACCGTGGTCAAGGGCCTGAAGATGCCGACCGGCGTCGCGTTCCAGGACGGCGCGCTCTACGTCATCGATATCAACCGGCTGATCAAATATGACAATGCCGAGGCCAATCTCGATAAGCTCGGCGACGGCAAGGTGGTCTATGACGACATGCCGTCTTATGTAGCGCATGGGTGGAAGTATCTCGCGCCGGACAAAGATGGCTGGTTCTACGTGCCGTTCGGCCCGCCCTTCAACATCGGCATCCCGCCGACTTCGCTGTCGCAGATCCGCCGCGTCGATCCCAAGACCGGCAATGCCGAGATCGTGGCCCTCGGCGTCCGCAACAGCGTCGGCGGCGACGTCGATCCGCGCACCGGCAAATACTGGTTCACTGAAAACGCCCGCGACTGGATCAGCGACGACATGCCGAGCGACAAGCTCAACATGATCTCTAGGCTTGGCGAGCATTTTGGATATCCGCATTGCCATCAGGGCGATATGGAAGATCCGAAATTCGCCATGGGTCACAAGTGCTCGGAGTTCACGCCGCCGGTGCTGAACCTCGGCGCGCATGTGGCCCCGCTGGGGATGAAGTTCTACACCGGCAGCCAGTTTCCTGCCGAGTACAAGAACAACATCTTCATCGCCGAACATGGCTCTTGGAATCGTCGCAAATATCAGGGCGCGCGCATCAAGCGGGTGATCGCCGACCCCGATGGCAAGAACGCCAAGCAGGAGATTTTTGCGTCAGGCTGGCTCGAAGGCGACCAGGGCTATCTCGGCCGTCCCGCCGACATCGTGATCGCCAAGGACGGATCATTGCTGGTGGCGGATGACTGGGCCGGTGCGATCTACCGGATCAGCTACGCGAAGTGACGGCCGGCCGTCGTTTCGGGGCGTGAGCCGCAAGCAAACCTCAGCCGCTCCTTTTGGAGCGGCTGAGGACCCCGAAAGCATGTCGGTGTTCCGGGTTCAGTCGCAGCTGGCGCTGCGCCTGCCCGGAACGACAGCAACAAAATGGGAATGCCGTCAATGCACCGCGCGCCTCGTTTCGGACTGACCCTTCTCGTCGGTGCGTTTTTCGGCCAACCCCTGATCGCTGCCGATCTCGTCGCGGGCCAGGAGAAGGCTCAACTTTGCACGGCGTGCCACGGTGACAACGGGCAGTCTCAAATCCCGAACATTCCCTCGCTCGCTAGCCAGCTCGACGCCTTCATCCAGTGGCAGCTGGTGTATTTCCGCAGCGGCACGCGCAAGAACGAACAGATGCAGCCGATCGTCGAGCAATTGGGCAATGAGGACATCCGCAACCTCGCCGCCTGGTTCGCCTCCCTGCCACCCGCGGCGAAAAAGCCCGACGACAATCCCGACCTGTCCGCCAAGGGCGCGCAGGCCGCCGCCGGCCGCCGCTGCGGCCTGTGCCACGGCGACGACTATGCTGGCATTAAAGGCGTGGCCCGGCTTGCCGGACAGCGCGAGGAATATCTCGCCAAGGCGCTGCACGACTTCAAGTCGGGTGTCCGCTCCGGCGGCGGCCGGGCGGCGATGGCCGATGCCGCCTATCCGCTCAGCGATGAAGAGATCGAAGCGCTGGCGCATTATCTCGCGCATCTGTGAGGGGCATTCTTACCCTCTCCCTCAGAAGGGGAGGGCGAAGAAGTTATCCCCTCGACGCCTCATAGGCCCTGAGATGCGTATAGGTCACCCGCAGCTTCGGCACCGGCATTTTGGCGGCGTCGGCGCGGGCGATCAGATCACCGATGATCTGGTCGGCCTCGATCGGCGCGCCATTGAGAATGTCGCGGAACATCGACGCTGTTAGCTTGGAGCCTTCCGCCGTCAGCGTGCCTTCGGTGCGCTCCAGGAATGCCGCGCGCGGCGCGTAGCCATTGGCCGAGGCCACCGAGGCGCATTCGTCGCGGACACCGAGGATGAAGTCGCGCCCGCCGGGCGCGCCGACGATATCGCCGACCGAAGCGCGCATCAAACTGGTAGCGCCGGCGATCGTTGCGAGAAAAACCCATTTTTCCCACATGTCGTGCAGGATCGTCGCGCTCGGTCTGCCGTCGAAATTGCCGGTGGCCATGATCGCGGCGAGCTTGTTCACCCGGTCGGACATCGCGCCGTCGCGCTCACCAAAGCTGAGCGACTGCATCGGCGCGAGTTGCACCACTTCGCGCTGCGCGTTCAGCGTCGCCGCGATCTGGCACTGGCCGCCCATCACGTTGGCTGCGCCGAAGCGCTGCTCCAGCACATCGAGATGCCGCATGCCATTCAGCATCGGAATGATCGCGGTGTCCGGCCCGACCGCCGGCGCGAACGAGGCGATGGCGTCATCGAGATCGAAGGCCTTGCAGCTCAGCAGCACGACGTCGAAGGTGTCGCTAAGCCGGTCGGCCAGAACGGTCGGCGGATTGGCCAGCGTCACGTCGCCATGCGGGCTCTTGATGACGAGGCCGGCGCTCGCCAGTTCGGCGGCGCGCTTCGGCCGCACCAGAAACGTGATGTCATTGCCGCCCGCCAGAAGCCTGCCGCCGAAATAGCCGCCGATGGCGCCGGCGCCGACCACGAGGATACGCATGGGAATGTCCTTGATTGTCAGTTGTTTGCTTTGACCGTGAAGCTGTCATTGCGAGCGTAGCGAAGCAATCCAGAAAGTCGCACGCTCTGCAAGAGCTGGATTGCTTCGTCGCTTCGCTAAGGGGAAAGCCACTTGGCTTTCCCTGACCTCGCAATGACGGCGGAGAGCGTTTAGCGAATCACCACTTTTCCCCGAACGGCCGGATCTCCATCTCGAACGTCCAGGCGCTGCGCGGCTGCTGATAAAGCTGCCAATAGGATTCGGCGACCGATGAAGGCGGCATCAAGAGGTCGGGATTGTCGAGCGCTTCCTTGCCCCAGAGCTGTTCGCGGCGCTCGCGCACCCAAGCGGTATCGACGCCGGAATCGATCACCAGATGCGCGACATGGATGTTCTGTGGGCCGAGTTCGCGGGCCATCGATTGGGCCAGCGCGCGTAACCCGAACTTGGCGGAAGCAAAGGCGGCGAAGCCCGCGCCGCCGCGCAGGCTGGCGGTGGCACCGGTGAAGAAGATGTGGCCTTGTCCGCGCGCCAACATCAGCCTCGCGGCCTCGCGCCCCGCGAGAAAGCCGGAATAGCACGCCATCTCCCAAACCTTCCGGAACACCCGCTCGGTGGTTTCCAGGATCGGGAAGTTGACGTTGGCGCCGACATTGAAGATGCAGACCTCCAGCGGCGCATGCGCGTCGGCGTCGTCCAGAAACGCCGCGACCTCGTCTTCCTTGCGCGCATCGAGCGACCGCGCGACGATCCGGCCGCCCGCCGCCTCAATCTCTGCGACCAGCGGTGCGAGCTTGTCGCCATTGCGGCGGCCGGCGAACACCGTGAAGCCCTCGGTGGCGAATTTCTTGGCGATCGCCGCGCCGATGAAATCGCCGGCGCCGATCACGGCGACGGTGGCGTTACGCTTCGGCGCGGTCATTTGCCGGCGCCCGCGAACAGATCCTCGATGTCGCGCAACTGCTCCTTGCCGTAATACATCTCGTTGCCGACGAAGAAAGTCGGCGAGCCGAACGCGCCGCGTTCGACCGCGTCCTGCGTGTTGGCGACCAGCTTTGCCTTCACCTCCGGCTCCTGCGCGCGGGCAAACAGTTTTGCGGCGTCGAGTCCTGACGCGTGCAGCGCGGCGGCGGCGATCTCCGGATCGTCCATCTTCTTCGGCTCGCGCCACATGTGGTGGAACGTCGCCTCCACATATTTCTCGAACACGCCTTCGAGCTGCGCGGCGATCGCCGCGCGCATCAGGTTGAGCGTGTTCACAGGAAAGGACGGATTCCACACATAGGGCGCGACGTTGAAGCGCTTGAGAAAGCGCGCGGTCTCGATGGCGTGGAATTCCCGCTTGTTCTTGATTCCGGCGAGCGTCTCAGCCGGCGACTTGTTGTTGGTCGCCTTGAAGATGCCGCCAAGCAGCACCGGCACGTACTCGAACTTCGCGCCGGTGCGCGCTTCGATCGCCGGGATCGCCCCGTGGGCCAGAAAGGCGTTGGGACTGCCAAAGTCGAACAGGAATTGCGGAGAGGGCATGGGTGGCTCCCTGACTGGCGGCTTGTCTGCCGCCTTATATGATGACTGTCATCCAAGCGAGCCTAGCTGTTCGATTCGCCGGGATCAACTGCCGAAAGCAGGCGCAGGAGATGGCTACGGATGTCAGTAGGCCACGCCGCCGTCAGATCCTGGAGGCGCGCGACATTGCCGGCGAACAGCGCGCGTGAGGCCTCCTCGAAGCCCGGCCGGTCGCCGGCCATCGCCGACATGAAATGATAGGCGGCGTCGCGGGCGGCCCGCATCCGGTCGGCGTCGGCAGTGGCGCGGCGGGCGTCGTCGACCAGTTTTCGCAGCGCGACCGAGGCGCCGCCCGGGCGGGCGTTGAGCCAGTCCCAGTGCCGCGGCAGCAGCGTCACCTCGCGCGCCACCACGCCGAGCTTCGGCCGGCCGCGCCCGCGCGCCTCCGGCGCCGTCGGCGCCGCCGGCTGCACCGGCGGTGGCAGCCGGGCGACGATGTCGCGGTGGCTACCGCGCAGGTCGAGGTCGATGGCGCGGCCGCTGGCATCGTCGAAGATCAGGACCGGCGCCGTGGACGCGGTGCCGGACGCCATCTTCACGGCGATCGCCACTTCCGCGAGGGATCCGGAGGCCAGCAGCCGGTCGCCTGCAAACGCGCTGAATTGGCTCGAAGTCGTTGCATTCATGGTGATAACCTGCGGTCTACTGGAGCGAACTGAGGTCTTTATTTAAACCCGGATAATATCCCCGTCAATAACACCCGGGTAAAACAAAGCGCCGTTCTCGCCCTCAAAGGACCCTTCATGATCACGCTTCACCACCTGAATAATTCCCGCTCGCAGCGGGTGCTGTGGCTGCTCGAAGAACTCGGCGTGCCCTACGAGATCGTGCGCTACCAGCGTCAGTCCAACATGCTGGCGCCGCCGGAATTGCGCGCCATCCATCCGCTCGGTAAGTCGCCGGTCATCACCGACAATGGCAACACGATCGCCGAATCCGGCGCGATCATCGAATATCTGGTCGAGACCTATGGCAACGGCCGGCTGATCCCACAGGCGGGCACGCCGGCGCGGCTGCGCTTCACCTACTGGCTGCATTATGCCGAAGGTTCGGCGATGCCGCCGCTATTGATGAAGCTGATTTTCGGCCTGCTGCCGAAGCGCGCGCCGCTGTTGATGCGGCCGCTGGTCAACGCGATCTCGGCCAAGGTGCAGGACACGATGATCGATCCGCAGCTCAAGAATCACATGGCGTTCTGGGAAGGCGAGCTGGGCAAGAGCGAATGGTTCGCCGGCCCCGAATTCACCGCCGCCGACATCCAGATGAGCTTTCCGCTGGAAGCCGCAAGCGGCCGCGCCGGTCTGAAGCAGGGCCACCCCAAGGTGATGGCCTTCCTGGAACGAATCCACGCCCGCCCGGCCTATCAGCGCGCGCTGCAGAAGGGCGGGCCCTATTCGATGGGGGGCTAGACGGCTGGAAAGCCGAACAGCCGCTGCGGATTGTCGACGAGTACGCGCTGCCGCAGTGCGTCGTCCGGCACCCAGTCCGCCAGCAGGTCCAGCAGGTCGTTGACGCCCATCATCGCGTCCCAGTTCGCTACATGCGGCCAGTCGGAGCCCCAGACGCACCGTTCCGGCGCTGCTTCGGCGAGAAGCCTGGCGAACGGGATCGTGTCGCCATAGGGCGGGCCGCCTTCGGTACTGGTGCGGTAGGCGCCGGACAGCCGCACCCAGCCGCCATCGCGGACCAGCGACAGCAAAACCTGAAAGCCGGTGTCGGCCGTGCCACGGGTGGTCGGGAAGTGCCCCATATGGTCGATCAGGAACGGCACTGGCAGCTTTGCAAATCGCGACGCCAACGCCGGAAGATCCCCGGCATCGATCAGGAATTGCAGGTGCCAGCCCATCTCGCGGCACACCGCGGCATAGTCCTCGAGCTGGGAAAAGCCGACACCGCCGCCATACAGCACGTTGATACGCAGACCGACGACACCGGCCTCCTTCAGCGCGGCCTTCTCGTTGTCCGGGCAGTCCAGCGGGATCACTGCGATGCCCCGCAGCCGTTGGCGGTTTGCCTGCAGCGTCTCGACGAGGAGGCGGTTATCGGTGCCGTGCACGCTGACCTGCGTCAGCACCCCATAGGTCATCGCGGTAGCATCGAGCATGGCCAGGTAGTCGGCGGCCGAAGCCGCCGGTGGCGTGTAGCTGCGGCTTGCGACAAAGGGATATTCGGGCGGCAGGCCGATGACGTGGGCGTGGGTGTCCACCGCGCCGGGCGGCACAATGAAGCGCGTCGTGGTGCGCTGCACCGGCTGCGGGCCGGGGCAGGCGCGTGGCTCGCTGTTTGAATCAAGCGTCGGCATAGAGAATCCGTCCGCGGGTTTCAGGCAGCGCGAAGGCTGCGATGAAGAACAGTCCATAGGCAAGCACGGCGAAGATGGCGATCGCATTGCCGAGCGTCGTGGTCGTCGACAATGCGCCGACCAGGAATGGAAATAGCGCGCCGAAGCCGCGTCCGAAATTGTAGCAAAACCCCTGGCCGGAGCCGCGCAACCGCGTCGGATACAGTTCGGTCAGGAACGCGCCCATGCCGGAGAAGTAGCCGGAAGCAAAGAAGCCGAGGGGGAAACCGAGAACCCACAGCACTTCATTGGTTAGCGGCACCTGGGTGTAAATAAGGATCACCGCGATGGCGCCGAGCGAGAAGGTCAGGAATAGGTTGCGGCGGCCGATCCGATCCGCGAGCCAGGCCCCGACCAGATATCCGATAAAGGAGCCGATGATCAGCGCCGAGAGATAACCGGTCGAGGAGACGATCGACAGCTTGCGTTCTGTGGTAAGAAAGCGCGGCACCCAGAAGGTGATAGCGTAGTAGCCGCCCTGACAGCCGGTCGCCGCCAGCGAGGCGAGGATCGTGGTCTTGAGCATCGGACCTGCAAAGATCTCGCGCAGTTTCGGCCGATCGCCGGTCGCATTCTGGCGCGCGCGCGTCTCCGCGGCAATCTTCGGCTCCTCGACATAGCGGCGAAGATAGAGCACCAGCAGCGCCGGCAGCGCGCCGATCGCAAACATCCAGCGCCATGCGATCTCCGGCGGCAGATAGGAGAACAGGATCGCCTGCGACAGCACCGCAAGGCCCCAGCCGATGGCCCAGCCGGACTGTACCGAGCCCACCGCGCGGCCGCGATATTGCGGGCGGATCGCTTCGCCCATCAGCACCGCACCGGCGGCCCATTCGCCGCCGAAGCCCAGTCCGAGCAGCGCGCGGGCCACCAGGAGCTGATCGAAATTCTGCACGAAGGCACAAACCAGCGAGAAGAAAGAGAACCACAGGATGGTGATCTGCAAGGTGCGGACGCGGCCGATACGGTCGGCGAGATAGCCACCGAGCCAGCCGCCAATGGCGGACGCCAGCAGCGTCACGGTGCCGGCGAGACCGGCCGTGCCGGGATCGACGTTCCACATCACGATGATGGTGCCGATCACCAACGGGTAGATCATGAAGTCCATGCCATCGAGCGCCCAGCCGGTGGCACAGGCCCAGAAGGTGCGCCGCTCGGGCACGTTCATGTCACGATAGAACGCGAGAAGACTGGTGTCTTCGATGGCCGCCACGTCGATGCTGCCCGTAACTTCGGGCCGACCCTTATTCATGTAGATGCTCCCCAGACTAGTCATTCACGGCCGGCGTCCAGGCCGGCTCAGGGCATCCGACATGTCAGTATCCGGATGCTGCAGCCCCACGCGTACGCGGATCGGGCGCACCGAGCAAGCCGCCCGGCGTCACGGCGATGGAGTTGGCCGAGGTCTGTCCCATCGGCTCCAGTACCCGGTGGCCCATCGCCGTCAGCGCCGCCAGCGTCGCATCGGAGAAACCGCGCTCGATGCGGACCTCGTCGGGCAGCCACTGGTGGTGGAGCCGCGGCGCGGCCACCGCGGAGGCCACGTCCATCTGATAGTCGAGCACGTTGACGACCACCTGTAGCACCGTGGAGATGATCCGGCTGCCGCCCGGCGACCCGGTGACCAGCACTACCTTGCCGTCCTTCAGCACGATGGTCGGCGACATCGACGACAAAGGCCGCTTGCTAGGTCCGGGCAAATTGGCCTCGAAGCCGACCAGGCCGAAGGCATTAGACGCGCCGGGCGCGGCGGTGAAATCATCCAGCTCGTTGTTGAGCAGCACGCCGGTGCCTTCCGCAACAAGGCCCAAGCCGTAGGGAAAATTCAACGTGTAGGTGTTGCTCACCGCATTGCCGGCGGCATCGACCACCGAATAATGCGTGGTGTTCTCGCCCTCGCGCGGTGGCACCGCGGAGAGCGCGTCGGTCCAGGGCGTCGCGCGCGCAACGTCGATCGAGACGCGCTGCCGGGCGGCATAGTTTTTTGATAGCAGCGTGGCAATCGGTGCGGTTACAAAAGCGGGATCGCCGAGATAGCGTGCGCGGTCGGCATAAGCGCGCTTCATCGTCTCGATCAACAGATGCAGCGAGGGCGCGCTGCCCTGCGCCTTGTCCTGCATCGGAAAGCTTTCGAGAATGTTCAGCGTTTCCATCAGCACAATGCCGCCGGAAGAGGGCAGCGGCATCGAGACGATGTCGTACCCGCGATAGCTGCCGCGCACCGGCGGGCGGATCACCGGCCGGTAGTTGTTGAGGTCGTCGAGCGTGAAAATGCCGCCGGCGGCGCGAATGCCATCGACGAGTTTTGTGGCGACAGGTCCCTCATAGAAGCCGTGCGGCCCCTGCGCCGCGATCGCGGTCAGCGTTGCCGCCAGATCGGTTTGCACCAGCGTATCGCCGGGGCGCAGCGCGGCGCCGTCGGCGCGGGCGATCATGCGCAATGATGCCGGCCAGCGCGATAGCCGACGGCGCCAGTCAGGCAGCGTGTCGGCGAGGTCATCATCGAGCACGAAGCCGTCGCGCGCCAGCGCGATCGCGGGCTGCAGCATGTCGGACAGCGTGAACTTGCCGGAGCCATATTTTTCCAGTGCCAGCGCCAGCCCTGCAACGGTGCCGGGCACGCCGATGCCGAGTGCCGAGTCGCGCGACTTCGCGATGTCGGGCTGCCCGTCGGCACCCAGGAACATGTCGCGAGTCGCCGCCGCCGGCGCGGTCTCGCGATAATCGATCGTGATGTCCTCGCCGGTTACGGCGGAATGGATCACCATGAATCCGCCGCCGCCGATATTGCCGGCGCGCGGATAGGTCACCGCCATGGCAAAGCCGGTGGCCACCGCGGCGTCGATGGCGTTGCCGCCGCGTGCCATCACATCGGCGCCGACTCGTGCCGCGATTTTTTCCTGCGCGACAACCATGCCGTGCTTTGCCGCGACCGGACGGATGGTGCCGGGCGGCGCCGGCGTGTAGACGCCGCGCTCCTGCGCGAGAAGCGGCGCGCCATTTGCCATGCTGCCCAGCACGGCGGCGATCACCAGCAGACGGCGAAACGAATTCAATAGCAGCATCGGCGCTCCTGACGGCGGCCGTGATCGCACCACCTTGCTGAATCCTATATGGATTGCGATCGAGATGGCACAATCATGCGATTCGCGGAGACCTTTCTGGATGGCCCCGGCCGCCGTTGCACACGCTGTCGATGAGACCCCCCGGGTCTACCCGCCACGCTCCGCCGTGGTCGGCTGGATGCTGTTCGACTGGGCCGCGCAACCCTATTTCAGCCTGATCACGACCTTCGTGTTCGCGCCGTATTTCGCTACCCGCGTGGCGTCGGACGCCGCCGCCGGCCAATCGATGTGGGGCTTCGCCACCGCCGCGGCGGGTCTGGTGATTGCGCTGGCGTCGCCGGTGCTCGGCGCGATCGCCGATGCCAGCGGCCGCCGCAAGCCGTGGATCGCGGTGTTCGGTGGCGTGTTCGTGATCGGCGCCTGCATCATGTGGATCGGCAAGCCCGGCAATCCCGACATCATCCTGCCGCTGCTGATCGCCTATGGCTTTGCCACCATCGGCATCGAATTCGCCACCGTGTTCAATAATGCGATGATGCCGCAGCTGGTGCCGCCCGACCAGATCGGCCGGCTGTCCGGTTCCGGCTGGGCGCTGGGCTATGTCGGCGGCATTCTCAGCCTGATCGTGGTGCTCGGCTTCATGGCCGCCAGCCCGACGACCGGGCGCACCCTGTTCGGTCTGGTGCCGCTGTTCGGGCTCGATCCTATGAGCTTCGAAGGCGATCGCATCTCCGGGCCGCTCAGCGGATTGTGGTTCGTCGTCTTCGTGCTGCCGATGTTTTTGTTCACGCCGGATTTTCCGGCGAAGCTGTCGGCGCGCAAGGCGTTGCAGGAAGGCCTGAGCGATTTGCGCCAGACGTTGCTTGAATTGCCGCAGCATCGCTCGATGATGGCGTTCCTGATCGCCAACATGATCTACACCGACGGGCTGGTATCATTGTTTGCCTTCGGCGGCATTTATGCGGCCGGCACCTTCGGCTGGAATACGATCCAGATTGGCACTTTCGGTATCACACTGGCGCTGGCCGGCACGGTGGGCGCCTTTCTCGGCGGCCGGCTCGACGTCCGGCTGGGCCCCAAGCGCGTGATCGCCGGCAGCATGTCGGTGCTGCTACTTTCTATCGTCGGCATGTTGTGCATCGACAAGGACCGTATCCTGTTCTGGAGCGTGACGCCGCCGGCGCCGGGTGGCGGGCTGTTCGCGGCACCTGCGGAACAGGCCTATCTCGTACTCGGCTGCCTTATCGGCATGGCCGGTGGCCCGCTGCAGGCGGCCTCGCGCACGTTGCTGATCCGGATGGCGCCGCGCGATCGCATCGCGCAATTCTTCGGGCTGTTTGCGCTGACCGGCAAGGTGACGTCGTTCATGGGCCCGCTCTTGATCGGCATCGTCACCGCCGTCACCGCGAGCCAGAAAGCCGGCATGGCGGTGCTGGTGCTGTTCTTTGTTGCCGGCCTCGTCCTGCTGTCGCGGGTACGGGTCAAGCCGGTCGTGATCTAGCGCGAACCACACCACCCGCTGCGATGGCCGCCGCCATAGCTGCGGACATGGCCGCTGCCGAGCAAGGCCGCCGAGACATTCGGTGTGCGCCTTGTGGCGACGTCGGCGACGACGCGGCCGGGATATTTGTCGGGGCCGATATTGAAGATCGTCACGCCGCCTTCGCGCAGCACCTTGTTGAGCGCGTCGCCGGCGGCTTCCGCCAGCCGGACCTCCTGCGCGCATTGTCCCTTCAGCTCCGGTGCGTCGATGCCGCGCAGCCGGATTCGGGTCGTCAGATCGATGCCGGCTTCCAGATGAACGCGCGCGGCGAAGGTATCACCGTCGATGCCATGCAGCACATCGACCGCTTGCGGCGCGGCGGTATTGCCGGCGCGTCTCACGATGGCGTCGGCGTCGCGCGCCGCCGGCGTGTTCCACTCCTGCGTCGAGGGGGCCGGCCCGCTCACCCAGCGCTTGACCGGCAGCATCGCGCCCGCCGCCATGCCGAGCACGAACACCCACGGCAGCGCCGCGGAAAAGCGTCGGCGCCAGGGCGACGACGAATGGATGTGGGACGACCGAGCCATCTATCGGGTCTCGTTGGAAGGGCAGTCGGAACTCCGTCGTTAATATCCGGGGAGGATGGTTGTGCGTCTAAAAATCCGACGCGATGCCCTTGCGTTCCCAGTCGCCGTAACGTGTCGGCTCCGGCCCGGCGGGGCCTTGCAGCTCCTTCGCCAGCCTCTCGGGATCTCCTTTGGCGACGTGGCGCGCTTCGGCTTCGGCCAGCGCGCGCTGCGCGGCGGGCGACAGTATTTTCTTCGGCGCGGGTTCCGGTTCGGCCGCCTGCGCCGGGTTGCTGGATGAGTCGTGGGAAGTGTCGGTCATCTCGGTTCCTGCCGTGTGCGGAGTATCAGGCGATGCCTTATCGCTCAGAAATAGTGAAGCCCACCGTGTACGATATGTATATAAAGGCGATTCTTACATTTGGCATATTCGCATGCGAGTAAATTTTTGCTCGCTGGCGCGCGCAGGCCGGCCCGCGCTGATGATATTGATCCTCTTTCGTGAAGTTTTGCATGTCGCAAGTCAGATACGCCCCGCCCACCGAGGTGCCCGGCCTCGCCGCGCGTCGCATTGCGGCCGATATTCTCGATGGCGTGCTGCACAAGCGCCGCACCCTCGATGACCAGCTCGAGGGGGCTGCGGCGCATCCCGGCCTCAAGGCGCTGTCGGACCGCGACCGCGCCTTGATGCGCCGGCTGGTGGCGACGATCTTGCGCCGCATGGGCACGCTCACCCACGTCTTGTCGCGGATGCTCGATCGCGGCATCCCGACGGACGCGCCGCGCGCGCAAAGCGCGCTGATGATCGGCGCTGCGCAGATTCTCTGGATGGATGTTCCCGATCACGCCGCCGTCGATCTGTCGGTGCGGATGGTGCAGTCCGACCGCCGGGCGGCGAAATATGCCGGCCTCGTCAATGCCGTGCTGCGCCGCTGTGCCCGCGAGGGCCAGCCGCTGATTGACGAGATCGCCGCGCAGACGCTCGACGTGCCGGCGTGGCTGATGGCGCGCTGGAACGCGAATTATGGCGAGGCCGTCGCGCGCGACATCGCGCAAGCGCTCGGCCATGAGCCGTCGCTCGACCTCACGGTGAAATCCGAGGTCGAGGCCTGGGCAACGCGGCTGCACGGCGAGGTGCTGCCGACTGGCTCGGTGCGTACGCTGCTGCAGGGCTCGGTGACCATGCTGCCGGGCTTCTCCGACGGCCAGTGGTGGGTGCAGGACGCCGCCGCAGCACTTCCGGCGCGGCTGTTCGGCGACATCAAGGGCAAGCGCCTGCTCGACCTCTGTGCTGCCCCGGGCGGCAAGACCGCGCAATTGATCCACGCCGGCGCCGAGGTCACCGCGGTCGATCGCTCGCACAACCGGATCGCGCGGCTGCGGGAAAACCTCAGCCGGCTGTCGCTGCAGGCCGAGACCGTGATTTCCGACGGCACCGAATATCCCGGAGAGGGCTTTGACGGCGTGCTGGTCGATGCGCCCTGCTCGTCCACCGGCACCATCCGCCGGCATCCCGATGTCGCCTGGCTGAAGCAGGAATCCGATATTGTTTTGCTTACCGCGCTGCAGCGCCGCTTGCTGCAGAAGGCCGTGACCATGCTGAAACCCGGCGGAACTCTGGTCTATTGCACCTGTTCGCTGGAACCTGAAGAAGGCGAACACGCGGTCGCCGCTTTGCTCGATGCCGATCCCAGCCTGAAACGCGCGCCGGTCGATGCCAGCGAGGTCGCGGGTCTGACCGACATCGTCACGGCGGACGGCGACCTGCGCACGCTGCCCAGCCACCTGCCGCACGCCGATCCGCGGCTGGCCGGGCTCGACGGTTTCTATGCGGCGCGGCTGGTTAAATCCTGATTCCGCAGGTCTATCGGCTGATTTTGCCAAGTTCCACCGGTGATGGTCTTATAGTGTGCGCTCGGCGCGTTTCCGGATAAAAGGGATTCGCAACAAATTGTTCTTATCCCGATATCCCTCGTCCAAAGGCGCGCGTGGTCGCTCATCGCCAACGTATCTCGAAGCTGATCCTGCGCCGCTTTGCGCGGACGGCGCTGTCGCGCGCTTCGGGTGGCTCGGTGGCGCTGTCCCGTCTGTGGCCGGGGCGCGCTGACCGGCTGATCATCGCGCCGCACGACCTGCGCACCGCCGACGCCACCCGCGCGGCTGAGATCTACGCCGGCCGCTTCGTCTTTGCCGGCAAGATCGTTACCTGCCACGGCCGCTCGATCTTCGACCTCGAGCCGCCGTCGGAAGACTGGGAAGTGGCCCTGCTCGGCTTCGGCTGGCTGCGCCATCTGCGCGCCGCCGACACCGCCATCACCCGCGCGAATGCCCGGTCGCTGGTCGACGACTGGATCACCAACCCGTCGCGAAAGCGGCCGGTCGGCCGCCGCGCCGATGTCACCGCGCGCCGCGTGATCTCGCTCTTGTCGCAGGCGCCGCTGGTGCTCGGCGACACCGACGGCAAGTTTTACCGTCGATATCTGCGCGCCTTGACCCGCGAGATCCGCACCCTGCGCTATACATTGTCCGACGTGCCGGACGGCGTGCCGCGGCTGCAGGTGCTGATCGCGCTGTGCTATGCCTCGTTGTGCCTGGCCAACCAGGCCCGCCACGTCCGTACCGCCACCAAGAAACTGTCCGACGAGTTGCAGCGCCAGATCCTGCCGGATGGCGGCCACATCTCGCGCAATCCCGGCGCGCTGATCGAGCTGCTGATCGACCTCTTGCCGCTGCGCCAGACCTTTGCAGCGCGCAACATCGCGCCGCCGCCGGCGCTGCTCAATGCGATCGACCGCATGATGCCGATGCTGCGCTTCTTCCGCCATGGCGACGGCAGCTTTGCCCTGTTCAACGGCATGAGCAATGCGCCGTCGCATCTGTTGGCGACGCTGCTGGCCTATGACGACACCCACGGCACGCCGATGGTGAACATGCCGCATACCGGCTTCCAGCGCCTCGACGCCGGCGCGACGACTGTGATCATCGACACCGGCCCGCCGCCGCCGGCGAAGCTCAGCCAGGAGGCGCATGCCGGCACGCTGTCGTTCGAATTGTCCGCCGGTCCCAGCCGGATCGTGATCAATTGCGGCATGCCCGCCACCGGGCGCGACAACTGGCGCGCCTTTGCCCGCAGCACGCCGGCGCATTCCACCGTGACCTATCACGAGACCTCGTCGTGCCGCTTTGTCGAACGCTCGTCGATGAAGAAGTTCCTACAGGGCGCGCCGATCGTCGATGGGCCGCGCGTGGTCGAGAGCTACCGCGAGATCAACGAAAACGGCACCATGCTGACGACGTCGCATGACGGCTACCAGGGTCGCTTCGGCGTGGTGCACCGCCGGGTGCTGATGATGGCCGAGGACGGTTCGCGGCTCGATGGCGAGGACACGATGTCGATGGCGCCGGGGGCGCGGCTCAAGGCCAGCAATACCGACTATGCGATCCGCTTCCACCTGCATCCGTCGGTCAAGGCGAGCCGGCTGTCGGACGCCCGCGGCGTCATGCTGGTGCTGCCGAACCGCGAGGTCTGGACCTTCGAGGCGCTCGACGACAAGGTCGAGCTGGAGGACAGCGTGTTCCTGGCGGGCAATGACGGACCGCGCCGTACCGCGCAGATCGTGATCCGGCAGGATTCCAAGAACACGTCCAGCGTGCGCTGGAGCTTTGCCCGCTCGGCCTCCTCCCCTGCCGCCACCAACGCCCGTCGCAACGCGCGCCGCGAGCCGGAATTGCCGCTGTAGGGGTTCTATCCCAGGCGCTATTCGGTCCACGTTGTGCAGGACGGCGAAAACTGCTAATCGACCCTCGCTCGCGCGACTGGCGACCTTGGATGGAGCACCATCGGGAAGCGCGAGCCACATCTGCCGCGCGCCTGGGCATCACATTCCTTCAACCAGAGGATTTTGCCCATGACCGATCACCCGCGCAAGATCACCCGCGCATTGCTGTCCGTTTCCGACAAGTCCGGACTGATCGAATTCGCCCGCGCGCTGGCCGCCCACGGGGTTGAGCTCGTGTC
Organism: Tardiphaga sp. vice154; assembly: GCF_007018645.1. Taxonomy (NCBI): domain Bacteria; kingdom Pseudomonadati; phylum Pseudomonadota; class Alphaproteobacteria; order Hyphomicrobiales; family Nitrobacteraceae; genus Tardiphaga; species Tardiphaga sp. vice154. The sequence goes on along the minus strand of NZ_CP041399.1, from coordinate 273,271 downwards.
CACCGGCGGCACCGCCAAGGCAATTGCTGCTGCCGGCCTCAAGGTGTCCGACGTCTCCGACCTCACCGGCTTTCCCGAGATGATGGACGGCCGCGTCAAGACGCTGCATCCGAAGGTGCATGGCGGGTTGCTGGCGATCCGCGGCAATGCCGAGCACGTGCAGTCGATGACCGAGCACGGCATCAAGCCGATCGATCTCCTGGTGGTGAATCTTTATCCGTTCGAGGCGACCGTCGAGAAAGGCGCGTCCTACGAGGACTGCATTGAGAATATCGACATCGGTGGTCCCGCGATGATCCGCGCTGCCGCCAAGAACCATGACGACGTCGCGGTGGTGGTCGAGGCGTCCGACTATCAGTCGGTGCTCGACGAGCTTGCCACGAACAACGGCGCGACCACGATCACGCTGCGCCGCCGCCTTGCCGCAAAAGCCTATGCGCGCACCGCGGCCTATGACGCCGCGATCTCGAACTGGTTCGCCGCGCAGTTGAAGATCGAAGCGCCTGACTTCCGCAGCATCGGCGGCAGGCTCGTCGAGGCGTTGCGCTACGGCGAGAACCCGCACCAGTCGGCCGCGTTCTACCGCACCCCCGAGCAGCGCCCCGGCGTCGCCTCGGCGCGCCAGGTGCAGGGCAAGCAATTGTCCTACAACAATCTCAACGACACCGACGCGGCCTATGAGTGCATCGCCGAGTTCAACGCGAAGCGCACCCCGGCCTGCGTCATCGTCAAGCATGCCAATCCCTGCGGCGTCGCCGAAGGCAGCGACCTGGTCGAGGCCTATCGCAAGGCGCTGGCCTGCGACTCCACCTCGGCGTTCGGCGGCATCGTCGCATTGAACCGCACGCTGGATGCGGAGGCCGCGCGCGCGATCACCGAGATTTTCACCGAGGTCATCATCGCGCCCGATGCCACCGACGAGGCGATCGCCATCGTCGCTTCGAAGAAGAATTTGCGGCTGCTGCTGGCCGGCAGCCTGCCCGATCCGCGCGCGCCAGGCCTGACCTACAAGACCGTCGCCGGCGGCCTGCTGGTGCAAAGCCGTGACAACGCCGTGGTCGACGACATGACGCTGCGCGCGGTGACGAAGCGGCAGCCGACCGAGGCCGAACTGCGCGATCTGAAATTCGCGTTCCGCGTCGCCAAGCACATCAAGTCCAACACCATCGTCTATGCCAAGGATCTCGCCACCGTCGGCATCGGCGCCGGCCAGATGAGCCGGATCGATTCTGCCCGCATCGCCGCGCGCAAGGCGCAGGATGCGGCGGTGGAAATGAAGCTGGCGGAGCCGATGACCAGGGGTTCTGTGGTGGCGTCGGACGCGTTCTTCCCGTTCGCCGACGGTCTCCTGGTGGCGATCGAGGCCGGCGCCACCGCGGTGATCCAGCCCGGCGGCTCGGTGCGCGACGACGAGGTGATCAAGGCCGCCGATGACGCCGGCATTGCCATGGTCTTCACCGGGGTGCGGCACTTCAAGCACTGAGTTTCGACTGGACGGAGCGACGGCGTTCCGTTCACCTCTCCCCATTGGGGCGAGGTCGGCCCGGCGAAGCGTAGCGAAGCCGGGGCGGGTGAGGGGGCACAGCTCCATCGAGAGGTCCCTGACCCCTCACCCGGCCGCGCTTGCTTTGCTCGCGCATCCGACCTCTCCCTCCGGGGATAGGTGAACGGAGCCCGGCCGCAAAGCTCAGCGCTGCGTCACGACCACGGGCGTACCGACCGGGACGCGGCCGAACAGGTCGCTGATGTCCTCATTGTACATTCGCACGCAGCCATAGGAGACGAAGCCGCCGATCGAGCCCGGACGGTTGGTGCCGTGAATGGCGTATTCGCCGCCGGCCAGCGTCAGCGCGGCGACGCCCATCGGGTTGGACGGCGATCCGCCGGCGATCACGTCGGGAAGTCGCGGATTGTCGCGCTTGACTTCCGCCGGGGGTGACCAGGCCGGTTCTCGATACTTGCCGTCGATCTTGGTGACGCCTTCCCACTGCTTGCCGGGCCGGCCGACGCCGACCGGATAGCGCACCGCGGTGCCGTCATCGAGCACGAGATACAGCCGGCGCTCGCTGGTCTTCACCACGATCGTGCCGGGTGCATAGCCGCCCTGGAACACGACCCGCGCCGGGCTGGCCTGCACCGGATGCGAAGCCAGCGCCCCCGCGGCAAGAGTAGCGGCCAGCGCAACGGCGTACTTCGTCGGCATCAATCCCTCCCATGAATGAACGAAATGGTGCCGGGATCATCGAGCGATCGCCTTAAGCATCCGGTATCATCCGGCGCCGGCGGCGATCGAACGGCGCGATCAAGGAGAAATCCTGCCGACAAAGTAAATGATCTGGAAATCACAGCGGCGGGCAAACCGCGCGGCGAAAGGTGAAGTCGATGATCAGGCAGGGAACGGTGCGCTGCGGGTCACAGCAGAAAGGGGGGCACCAGCAGTGCCACCGTCGTTGCGAGCGCAGCGAAGCAATCCAGAAAGCGGAAAGCGCAGTAAGAACCGGATTGCTTCGTCGCAAGGGCTCCTCGCAACGACGGCTGATAGGCCAAAGCTTAATCTCAAGGTAGTCGCCAGAGAAGACTGGCGACCGTATTCGGCGTCAATTACACCCCCGGCCGCTTGTTCTGACGGTGCTCGACGAGATCATCCACCACCGCCGGATCGGCCAGCGTCGAGGTGTCGCCCAGCGTGCCGGATTCGTCCTCGGCGATTTTTCGCAGGATGCGCCGCATGATCTTGCCGGAGCGGGTCTTCGGCAGGCCCGGCGCGAACTGGATGAGGTCCGGCGAGGCGATCGGGCCGATGTCCTTGCGGACCCAGCCGACCAGTTCCTTGCGCAGCTCCTCGGTCGGCTCCACGCCCGTCATCAGCGTGACATAGGCGTAGATGCCCTGACCCTTGATGTCGTGCGGATAGCCGACCACCGCGGCCTCCGAGACTTTTGCGTGCGAGACCAGCGAGCTCTCGACCTCGGCGGTGCCCATGCGGTGGCCGGAGACGTTGATGACGTCGTCAACCCGCCCGGTGATCCAGTAGTAACCGTCGGCGTCGCGGCGGCAGCCGTCGCCGGTGAAGTACTTGCCGGGATAGGTCGAGAAATAGGTCTGCTCGAAGCGCGCATGGTCGCCGTAGACCGTCCGCATCTGGCCGGGCCAGGACCGCGCGATGCACAGATTGCCCTGAGTCTCGCCGGCCTGCACATGGCCGTCGGCATCGACGATCTCCGGCACCACGCCGAAGAACGGCCGCGTCGCCGAGCCCGGCTTGAGTCGGGTCGCGCCCGGAAGCGGCGTGATCAGGATGCCGCCGGTTTCGGTCTGCCACCAGGTATCGACGATAGGGCAGCGCTTCTCGCCGACCACGTTGTAGTACCACTCCCAGGCCTCCGGATTGATCGGCTCGCCGACGCTGCCTAGCAGCCGCAGGCTCTTGCGGGAGGTGAGGTGCACCGGATCGTCGCCGGCCTGCATCAGCGCGCGGATCGCGGTCGGCGCGGTGTAGAAGATGTTGACCTTGTGCTTGTCGATGACTTCCCAGAACCGCGACATCGTCGGATAGCTCGGCACGCCCTCGAACATCAGCGTGGTCGCGCCGTTGGCCAGTGGCCCGTACAGGATGTAGCTGTGGCCGGTGACCCAGCCGACGTCGGCGGTGCACCAGTAGATATCGCCCTCGTGATAGTCGAACACGTATTTGTGCGTCATCGAGGCGAACAGCAAATAGCCGCCGGAGGTGTGCAGCACGCCCTTGGGCTGGCCGGTCGAGCCCGACGTGTAGAGGATGAACAGCGGATCTTCCGCATTCATCGCCTCGCACGGGCATTCGGCGGTGACCATCTCGGCGGCTTCGCGGTACCAGAAGTCGCGCGCCGGATCCATGGTGACCGCACCGCCGGTATGCTTGACCACGACCACCCAATCGACGTCGCCGGCCTTGGCTACGGCGGCATCGACATTGGCCTTCAGCGGCACCTTCTTGCCGCCGCGCAGGCCTTCATCCGCGGTGATGATGATCCTGGACTGGCAATCGGTGATGCGCTGGGCGAGCGAGTCCGGCGAGAAGCCGGCAAACACCACCGAATGGATCGCGCCGATTCGCGCGCAGGCCAGCATCGCATAGGCCGCCTCGGGGATCATCGGCAGATAGATGGTGACGCGGTCGCCCTTCTGGACGTTGCGGGTGCGCAGGATGTTGGCGAAGCGGCATACCTCGTCGTGCAGTTCCTGATAGGAGATGTGGCGCGACTGTGAGGGATCGTCGCCCTCCCAGATGATCGCGGTCTGCTTGGCGCGCGCCGGCAGGTGGCGGTCGATGCAATTGTAGGCGACGTTGAGCACGCCGTCCTCGAACCACTTGATCGAGATCTTGCCGGGCGCGAACGAGGTGTTCTCGACGGTGGTGAACTTCTCGATCCAGTCGAGGTTTTCGGCCTGCTCGGCCCAGAAGGCGTCCGAATCGTGCACCGAGCGATCGTACATCGCGAGATATTTGGCATCGTCGACGTAGGCGCGCGTAGTCCATTCGGCTGGCACGTCGTAGATTTTCTCGGACATGTTCCCCTCCTTGCACTGCGATCACGGCCGCGGGTGGCCGCAACGGCTGTCGTTGTTCCCGCGATTATGCGCCCGCGCGGGGTACCGCGACAAGGCACTCGTCCTAGGCCTTTTGTAGGTCGGCAAGTCGTCCTGCCGCCCACACGGCAATTCCGGCCTTACCGGCCCCGAACCCGGCAGAGGCGGATAACGTCATGATGGAACAGTCGAATTTGTAGCCTCGTGGCGCAAGCCCGGCGGCGTGAAGCGCGTGCCACGGAATTCCAACGGTTATCCGTGCCGTTATCTTCCGGGCCACGGCGGAGCCGGCAAGGCTACGCCAAGCCCCATACGGCGGTGAGCTTGATGTCGGCATCTTCCAGTTCGCGCGACACCGGCACCCTGTACTCCGCAATCCTGTGCAGCCGGGCCTTCGGCAGGAAGCTGCGACCGGGGTCGCCGATCAGGACGGTCGCGCCGGCTACGGCTTTATCGTCGAGGAAGTCGAAGGCGCGTTTCGCCGTGTCGCTTTCATAAAAGATATCGCCGGCTAAAATGGTTTCGGCCACAGGCGCGGTCGCGCCCGCCAGCAGATCGTCGCCGCTGACCTCGATCACGACCTTGTTGACGCGCGCGTTCAGTGCGATCGCCATGCGGGCAAAGCCGTCGATGTCATAGGCGATGACGCGGGCGGCGCCGGCTTTCGCGGCGGCGATGGCGACGATGCCGGAGCCGGAGGCGAGATCGATCACGGTTTTGCCGGCAACTGTCTCGGGATGATCCAGGATATAGCGCGCCAGCGCCTGGCCGCCGGCCCAGGCAAAGGCCCAGAAGGGCGGTGGCAGGCCGATCTCGTTGATCTCGTCTTCGGTCTTGGTCCATAGCGGCACCGCCTCGTCGGCGATGTGCAGCCCGATTTCCGGCACCAGCGGCACCGGGAGCAACAGCGTATTGGCGATGATGAAGACGGCCGGATCGCCGACCGCCGCAGGCACGAGCATGTTGTCGGCGCTCACGTCGAAAGAAGCGTCTGCGCGCGCGCGCTCACAGTCCGCCCAGCTTGCAGATCATCTTCCATTCGGCATCCGTTACCGGCTGCACCGACAGCCGCGAATATTTTAGCAGCGCCATTTCTGCGAAACGCTCATCGGCCTTGATCGCAGCCAATGTCACCGGCGTCTTCAGCGGCTTGTCGGCCTTGATATCGACGCAGACGAATTTCGAGGATTCATCGGTCGGGTCCGGGTAATGCTCCTTGATGATCTCGGCGATGCCGACGATCTCCTTGCCCTCGTTGGAATGATAGAAGAAGGCGCGGTCGCCCTTCTTCATCTTCATCATGTATTGCTTGGCGGTGTGGTTGCGCACGCCCGTCCAGGCTTCGCCCTTCGCGCCTTTGGCGACCTGTTGGTCCCACGACCATGTCGAGGGCTCCGATTTAACCAGCCAGTGCGCCATTAGTATCCCTCTGCCTTGAACGGCCGCGTCAGCAGGCCCTCGATCGCCTGGTCGATGGTGGCCGCGCCGCTGAGAATCGCGGCAACGGCATTGGCGACCGGCATATCGATGTGTCTGGAAGCTGCCAGTTCAACCAGAACCGGCGCGGTGAATTCGCCCTCGGCGAGCCTGTCGCGCGCGGGTTGCTCGCCACGGCCGAGTGCGGCGCCGAGAGAAAAATTGCGCGACTGCGCGCTGGAGCAGCTCAGGATCAGATCTCCAAGCCCGGACAGGCCCGACAGCGTCTCGCTTCGCGCGCCGCAGGCGCGGCCGAGCCGCAGCAATTCGCTGAAGCCGCGCGTCGTCAGCGCCGCGAGTGCGGAGGCGCCGAGCTTGCGGCCGGCGACGATACCGGCGGCGATCGCCAGCACGTTTTTTGCAGCACCGCCGATCTCGACGCCGCGCACGTCGGTGGAGTGGTAGGGCCGGAAGGTCGCCGAGCCCAGCGCCTTCACGAGATCGATCGCCATGGTCTCATCGGCGCAGGCCAGCGTCACGGCCGTCGGCAATCCCCGCGCGACGTCGTCGGCGAAATTCGGTCCCGACAGGATCGCCGGGACGGCGTTCGGCGCCACCGCTGCGATCACCTCGGTCATGAACAGCCGCGTGCCGCGCTCGATGCCCTTGGCGCAGGCGACCACGGGCTTGCCGTCGGAGAGCAGCGGCGTCAGGGCCGTCAGCGCGTCGCGCAATTGCTGCGACGGTACGGCGAGCAGAATGACATCCGCACGCGCGGTCAGCGCGAGATCGGCCGTCACAAAAACCGAGGCATCGATCGCCACGCCCGGCAGCCGCGGGCTTTCGCGCGTGATCTGCATTTGCTCGGCGGCGGCGGTCGAGCGCGCATAGAGCACGACCTCACGCCCGGCGCGCGCGGCAACGTCGGCTAGCGCCGTGCCATAGGCCCCGGCGCCGATCACCGCGACTGAACTGAAGTTCACCATCGCGCTATCCTCAATACGCTGCGCGGGTTTTGCCGTAACCGGCCGGCGCGACCGCATCGGCATCGAGCAGCCAGCGGGCGCGCGGCGCAGCTTCCATCGTGTCGGTGAGGCCCAGCGCCAGGCGTTCGGCGCCGGCCCAGGCGATCATCGCGCCGTTGTCGGTGCACAATTCCGGCGGCGGCATGATCAGGATGGTGCCGGCCTTGGCCGCCACTTCCAGCAGCGCGCCGCGGATCGCCTTGTTGGAGGCGACGCCGCCGGCCGCCACCAGCGCCGTCGGCTCGCCGAAACGTTCCTTGAACAGGCGCAGCCCGACGCTGAGCCGGTCGGCGGTAGCATCCAGCACGGCGGCCTGGAAGCTGGCGCAGAGATCGTTGATGTCCTGCGGCTCAAGCGGCGCGATGCGGCCGGCCTCGTTGCGCACCGCGGTCTTGAGGCCGGACAGCGAAAAATTGGCGTCGGGGCGACCCAGCATCGGCCGCGGAAACGCAAAGCGTTTGGCATCGCCGGAAGCGGCGGCGTGCTCGACCTGCGGCCCGCCGGGATAGGGCAGGCTGAGCATTTTTGCCACCTTGTCGAAGGCCTCGCCCATCGCGTCATCGACAGTGGTGCCGAGCCGTACATAATCGCCGACGCCGAGCACCGCGACGATCTGGGTGTGGCCGCCGGAGGCCAGGAACAGGCAATAGGGAAACGACAGCGCGTCGGTCAGCCGCGGCGTCAGCGCATGCGCCTCCAGATGGTTCACCGCGATCAGCGGCGTGTCATGCACCATCGCGATCGCCTTCGCCGTGGTGAGGCCGACGATCACGCCGCCGATCAGGCCGGGACCGGCGGCGGCGGCGACCGCGGAAAGATCGATGAAGCCGGTATCGGCCTCGGTCATCGCGCGGCGCACGATACCGTCGAGCAGGTCGATATGGGCGCGCGCCGCGATCTCCGGCACCACGCCGCCATAGGGCGCGTGGTCGGCGATCTGCGAATGCACGATGTTGGACAGGATGCGGCCGGAACCGTCCGGGCGGCGTTCGATCACGGCCGCGGCGGTCTCGTCGCAGGTCGTCTCGATTCCCAGCACGCGCATCGGCCTACCCGTCAAAATTCAATCCTTGCACAATCCGCCCGAGCGGGCTTTTGCTGCCCCGGCGTAGCATTGCGGGGTTGCACGGTGCAATCTCCGAAGCTCCTTCACCTCTTCCGCCGATCGATCGGAAAGCGTCGCCGCATGGCCATTCTCGTCACCCGCCCGCAGCCCGACAATGATCGCACCGCAAGCGCGTTGCGGGCCCGCGGGCTCGACGTCTTGCCGGCGCCGATGCTGCGCTTCGAGAAGGTGATCGTGCAGGACGACCATGCCGACGACGCGCAGCCGCATTACGGCGCGGTGATCGTCACCTCCGCCAATGCGCTGCGCGCGATAGAGGACCAGCCGATCAAGGCTGCCCTGCTTGAGCTGCCGCTGTTTGCGGTCGGCGAGCGAACCGCCGAGGCGGCGCGGGACATCGGCTTCACGAACGTGATCTCCGCCGATGGCGACGCCCATGCGCTGCGCGACCTCGTGGTTGCGCAGGTCAAGGCGAAGCTACTGAAGAATTCTGCCACGCTTTTGTATCTCGCCGGCGCCGATCTGGCCCGCGATCTCGCCAGTGAACTCGGGCAACGCGGCTTCAGCGTCGTTACCCACACCGCCTACCGGATGGCGCCGGTGACCGAGCTGCCCGCCGCGGTATCCGACGGCTTTGCCGCGGGAACCATCCAGGCCGTGCTGCACTATTCAAGGCGCAGTGCGCGCGCGTTCTTCGCCGCGTCGCGCGCCGCCGGCGTCGAAATTTCGGCACTTGCGGTACCTCATATCTGCCTGTCCGATTCCGTGGCATCGATCGTGCGCGATGCCGGCGCCACCCAGGTGCTGCTGGCGGCCACGCCGGATGAAAATGCCCTGTTCGCGGCGCTGGACCGTGCCATCGCGCTTTTATCGCGCTAAGAGAAGATGGCGAACCTGACCGGGTTCGCCCCTGCCAAGAGGAACCCGCGCCATGGTCGATGACAGGCCCGAACCGACTGGACCGCTGGACCCGAACCGGCCGCGCCGCGCGCCATCGACCATCGAGTTGCCGGCCTCCGAGGTGACCAGCGCGACCTCCGGGCCGACGGTTTCCGAATCGGCCGACGAGCCGAAGATGGCTCCCGAGCTGCCGGAGGAAACCGCCGCCGAATCGATCGCCGATCCGGTCTCCCCGGAGGAGACAGCGCTGCCGTCTGCGAAGCGCCCCTCGGTGGTGCTGCCCGCTGCGACCGGCGCGCTGACGGCGGCTTTGCTGCTTGGCGGTGCCTGGCTGGCCGGCTGGCCCGGTGCGCCGGCGCCGGAACCGCAGGACAATTCCGCGCTCGATGCCCTGGCCGCGCGCGTTGCCCGGATCGAGGCTCGTCCGGCCGCACCGGCCAATGCGGGTACCGCGCCGGACTCGGCGCAGGCCGCCCGGCTCGACACTCTGGAAAAATCGCTGGCCGCGCTGCGCAGTGACCTCGCCGCGGCGAAATCCCAGACCGCCGTCGCCGTCGCCGCGGTTTCCGAGCTGAAATCCGCAGCGGCCGGGCCGGCAGTCGACCTTTCGCCGATCACTGCCCGGCTCGGCGCGGTCGAGCGCGCCGCCGGCGCCCTGAAAACCGAAATCGTCGAGCAAAGCGCCAAGCCGGCCGACGACCGGCCGCTGCGTCGCGTCGTCGCCGCCTCGCTGCTCGACAGCACCGTGCGGCAAAGCGAGCCTTATGCTGCGGCCCTTGCTGCAGCAAAACCGCTGGCCGATGATGCCGCGGCGCTGAAACCGCTCGACGGCTTTGCCGCCACCGGCGTGCCGAATGCCGCCGCACTTGGCCGTGAGCTGCTGGCGTTGCTGCCGAAGCTGGTCCCCGCGGCCGAGCCGGTGTCGACCGGCAGCATCGTCGATCGCCTGCAGGCCGGCGCCGCCCGGCTGGTCCGCATCGAGCGGACCGACGCCGTCGCCGGCCCCGACAGCGCGGCGATTGCGTCGCGCGCCGCCGCCGCCGCGCGTCGCACCGACCTCGCCGAGGCCAGGCGCGAACTCATGACCTTGCCGCCGGCAGATCGCGCCACCGTGCAGCCGTGGATCGACCGCGTCGATGCCCGCGACCTAGCCCTTGCCACCTCCCGTCAGTTCGCCGCCGACGCGATGGCGGCGCTGTCCAAGCCGGCGCGATAGGAAACCCATGCTGCGTCTCATCTCGTTTCTCGTATTGATCGCGCTGGCCGGCGCCGGTGCCGCCTGGGTGGCCGAACAGAGCGGCGACGTCGTGCTGTCGTGGGGCCACTGGCGCGCCGTGACCTCGCTGCCGGTGTTCGCGCTGGCCGTTGGCCTCGTCATCGTCGCCGCATTGCTGGCCTGGTCGCTGCTGCGCGGCATGTGGCGGATGCCGGCGCGGTTGCGCCGCAATCGCCGCGACAAGCGCCAAGCGCGGGGCCGCCAGGCCATCACAAGGGGCCTGCTGGCGATCGGCCATGGCGACGGTGCTGCGGCCCGCAAACATGCCGACGCGGCGGCGCGCCTCGTCGCCAACGATCCGCTGGCGCTGCTGCTGCAGGCGCAGTCGGCGCAGCTCGAGGGTGACCACCATGGCGCCAACCGTGCGTTCCGGACGATGGCCGAGCGCGAGGATACTCGCCTGCTTGGCCTGCGCGGCCTGTTCATCGAGGCGCAGCGCAGCGACGATCCGCATGCCGCGGTGGCGATCGCCGAGGAGGCCTTGAAGCTGGCGCCGGGCTCGACCTGGGCCTCGCAGGCGCTGCTCGGCTTCCGCTGTTCGCAGGGCGACTGGAACGGCGCGCTGGCGATCCTCGACAACAACCTGTCCTCCGGACTGATCGACCGCGCCGCGTTCCGTCGCCAGCGCGGCGTGCTGCTGACCGCGCGGGCGCAGGAGCTGGAAACCGTCGACCGCGACCTCGCCCGCGAGAGCATCAGTGAGGCCGTCAAGCTGGCGCCGACCCTGGTGCCGGCCGCGGTACTGGCCGCCCGGTTTCAGAGCGAGGCGCAGCAGATCCGCCGCGCCCTCAAGATCCTCGAGGCTGCCTGGATCGCGCAGCCGCATCCGGATCTCGCGGACGCCTATGCCCATGCCAAGCCGGGCGATGCCGCCCGCCAGCGGCTGGCGCGGATCGAGACACTGGCGGCCAAGGCCCCCGGCCATGTCGAAAGCGCGCTGGCGCTTGCGCGCGCCGCGATCGACGCCGCCGAATTCGGCCGAGCGCGCGAGACGCTGGCGCCGTTCACGCAGGACCCGACGCAGCGCGTCGCGATCCTGATGGCCGAAATCGAGCGCACCGAAAACGGCGACAGCGGCCGGTCCCGCGCCTGGACGATCCGCGCGGTGCGCGCCCGGCACGATCCGGTGTGGACCGCGGATGGCTATGTCTCGGACATCTGGCGTCCGGTGTCGCCGCTGACCGGCCGAATCGATGCCTTCCAGTGGCAGACGCCGCTGGCGGCGCTGCCGTCGGACCGGATGTCGACCATCGAAGCGGATATCTTGCGCGAAACCGTGCTGGCGCCGCCGCCGCGCGCGGTGCCGCCCCCCGCTGCCGCTACCGCCACCGAGGCTGACGGGCCCGAACAGGCGTCGTCGGAGGCCCCGAAAGCTGCTGTGGCAACCGAGTTGCCCTCCCCGCAGACCCGTCCCGCGACCGAAACGGCGCCGGAGCCCAGGCAGGAGCTAAAGCGGGAGCCCAAAATCGAGATTCAGCCGGAACCGGAACTGGCGGAAGCGGATCCGGAACCTGCGGTCGAGCCCGCCCCGCCCGCTCCGCCGCCCGCGGCCCCGCCGCTATTTTTTCGTCCCCGTCCCGACGCCGCCGGCAAGCCGCCGGGCGCCACCATGCCGCCCGCCGCCATGCCGCCGATCCGTCCGCCAATCCCTGCGGTGATCCCGATCGTGCGCGCGCCCGATGATCCCGGGGTGGACGAGGAAAATCCGCGCGACGAATTCGCCGAACTCAACGCCGGCCAGCAGGCCGGCGGCTGGCGCGGCTTTATTGGCCGCATCGGCGGCTGAGCCGTCCGATCACGACACGGGATCGGACGCTTTTGCGCGCCGATCGGCGCGCCGCTTCTTGCAAAGCGCCGCCCCGAACGATATCAGATGCGGCAGCGTTTCCGGCCTACAGGCCGAATCGCCGCTTGGTTCGCCGCAATAGCTCAGTTGGTAGAGCACGTCATTCGTAATGACGGGGTCACAGGTTCGAGTCCTGTTTGCGGCACCATTTTGCCATCCAAATCAGGCCGATATAGTCCAAAATCTACTGTAAATCAGTAGGTTACGTGATATTTGTGTCCAGCGCCGTCCAAGGCGGTGCGTTGGTATCTGAAGATTTTTGTTGGTGTATCTGTTGGTAACGATCCGATGCAGCGGGGGATGTACCAACATGGCACTGACCGATCGTGAAATCCGAAAAATTGAACCGGGTACTACACGGGCAAAGTTGTCGGACGGCGCCGGATTGCAGCTCTGGGTAATGCCGGACGGTGCGATGGCGGCTCGCCTACCGTTACAACGGCAAGCAGAAGACCCTCGCCATCGGCGTATACCCGACGACCAGCCTTCGAGAGGCGCGCGACGCGCGCGATGACGCCAGACGCCTGCTTGGCTCGGGACAAGACCCCTCGCTGGTCCGAAAGCTGGCCAGGGCCGCAAAAGCGACGGCGTCGGCCAATACCTTCAACTCGCTGGCCGACGAACTCCTCGAAAAGAAGCGCGCGGAAGGAAAGGCGGAGCGCACCTTCGACAAGGTTGAATGGCTCCTGAACCTTGCTCGCCCTGATCTTGGGGAGCGCCCTATTGCGGAGATCGTCGCCCCTGAAGTGCTACGGGTCCTGAAAACGGTAGAGGCTCGGGGTCGACTCGAAACCGCCAAACGGCTGCGGGCAACCATCGGGCAGGTCTTTCGCTTTGCCGTCGCGACCGGGCGAGGAGATACGGACCCGACGGCCTCCCTTCGGGGAGCTATCGCGTCGCCAGTAGTCCAGCACCGTGCGGCCATCATCGAACCTAAAGCCTTCGGTGGCTTGCTCAGGGCCATTGCTATCTACGAGGGGTCGCCAGAAACGAAGGCCGCTCTAGAACTGTCGGCCCTGACTTTTGCACGTCCCGGTGAGGTCCGTGCAGCGGAATGGAGCGAAATCGATCTCGATGGCGCAACCTGGTCCATCCCGGCCGCAAAAATGAAGATGCGACGGCCGCATCGCATTCCGCTGGCACCCCCGAGCAGTTACCTTGCTGCGTGAGCTTCACGGCATCACCGGGAATGGACGCTTCGTTTTCCCGTCCAATCGCTCGCGCGAGCATTGTATGAGCGAAAACACCATCAATGCCGCCTTGCGCAGACTCGGCTTCACAAATGCGGCTTGTGGAACGCAGACGCCATCGAGCGTCAGCTGGCTCACGTCGATAACGATAGTGTGCGGCGCGCTTATGCTCGCGCCGACTATTGGGATGAACGGGTCCGCATCATGGACTGGTGGGCAGAAAGATGCAGGGAGATGGAGGCGGGCGGCACGATCGTCCCCCTGCGGGCAATCTGAGAAATCGTCGGCTCAGGGCGTTAGCCTACAAATTTGGAGTAGCGCTGGGATGTCCGCTTTCGTGCGAATAGCGGACTCAAGTCTGACATCGCGCAACGTCCGTTATGTGCCAAATCCAGAAATCCGCTGCATCTTGGTATAAGGTTCGTCGGTATTCTTTGCAGTAATCTATCTGGTTGAGAAGGTCCTTTGGCGAATATGGCAGACTGGCTCACGCGAACTATTCGGGTTGCTGGGGTCGAACGCGCGTTCCGGGCTAAACAAGTTCTGTTTCGCACGGGTCAACGAACTGCAGGCTTCTATGAGGTGATCACCGGGAATGTTTGTCTCGTGCGTGTGGATCGCGCGGGGCGCGAGGCTGTGCTGCAGATCGCTGCTGCTGGCGAGACACTCGGTGAGGCCTCGCTGTTCGCGTCGGCGTATCACTGTGATGGGATTGCGACGACCGATGCCGTCGTTCGCTTGTATCCCAAGACAATCGTGCTCGCCGAATTCGAGCGCGATCCAAAAGCCGCACAAGCTTTTATGGCGATGCTGGCACACCAAGTAATGAACCTACGCACGCGCGTTGAACAGCGCAATATTAACTCCGCCCACGATCGTGTTCGGCACTATTTGGCCCTCAATACTGGCACCGATGGACGTACTATTAGGGTGACCGGCACACTCAAGGACCTGGCCACTGAACTCGGCCTTACACATGAAACGCTCTATCGAACGCTCGCGGACCTGGCGGCCGCCGGAGAGATCGAAAGATCCAAAGGAAAGATCAAGCTGATGTGACCGCCAGCATGACCGTCGTATGATCAAGGTCATATGCAATTCCAACGCAAATGGCGTATTCGAGCAACTAGGGCAAGCTTTTAGTATGAGGTCGACGATGTCATCTTGGTTATCTAAGGCCGGCTTAGTCGGCATTGCGATCGTTGCCGCGACCGCTTATGCGGCAGCGCAAATGCCTAACCATGCCCGTATGCATGAGCAGATGAATTCGGGTAGTCCCGATCAGCATCAACAGATGATGCAGCAGGGTGGCCCCACGATGCATGGCATGCAAGGCGGGATGGGTCAGCATGGTATGATGGGAACCAAATCGGCCGGTCAGCAAACACTTCCTGGCCAAGAGGCATTCGGCACGATCCAACAAGTCGTGCGCATCCTGGATGAGGATCCAGCGACCGACTGGTCGAAAGTTAACATCTCAGCGTTGCGCGAGCACCTCATCGATATGGATGAGGTCACGATGCGCGCCACGGCTGTGGATCATGCCCTCGACAACGGAATTGAAATCGCCGTGACCGGAGAGGGCCGCACCATTGACGCTATCAAGCGAATGGTCCCCGCGCATGTGCACGAACTTAGTCAGCTAGGCTGGAATGCAAAAACAGAAAACATACCCAATGGGGTGAAGCTCACCGTTATCAGCCAAGATGCCAAGCAGGTCACGAAGCTCAAGGCACTTGGCTTCATGGGCATCATGGTGCAGGGATCGCATCATCAGTTGCACCACCTGATGATGGCGAAGAACGAGTTCGTCCACTAACCGAAGCGCCTCCCGCTACGGCTTAACGCTGGCGACATCGACCGCCGGCGTGTCTGGGCGATGTTACGTGATCTCTCAACTGGCATAAGCGCATGCCGGCCCAATGCTGAATTTGGGCACGACGTCCGTTAGGGGTCAAACTCGGAAGTCGGCGACCGGAACCGTGAGGTCTGCTACACCCCCAACACCGGACATCGTCATGCCTTTGCCCGGTTAGGAGCAGTCAGCCGTCCTGGCGCTGGCCAGGAAGGTTTCCAGCGCGCTGATGTCGAGCCCGGCGAGCCGCGTCATGGGCTAGACTGCACCACGGTTGGCAACAGTTGGTATATTTGTTGGTGCGGTCGCGGATTATAGAATTAAAAATCCATGATTCCATCATGTTAGTAATAGAATGTGATGCCTGTTTGCCTATTCGCCCTGCCGGGTTTCCGTCAGGCGGGGCTGACGTCCACCGGCCATTCCGAACGAACATTTTCATCGCTCTCCGCTGCGAGATGCTGCTGCGCGAGCGCGCCAAACGCCTCCGGCGCCATCAATTGCGACAGCGCCCACACCGCCGCGCCGCGCACGGTGGGGCTCTCATCGCCGAGCAGTCGCTTCGCATCATCCATCAAAGCGACATCGCCCGAATTGCCGATCGCGATCAGCACATTTCGGATGAAGCGGTCGCGCCCGATTCGCTTCACCGGCGACTTGGTGAACAGCGCGCGAAACTGCGCGTCGTCCAGCTTCGACAACGCATGCAGCGATGGCGCACGGAGTTCGTCGCGCGCGGCGAGTTTGATCTCGCGGCCTTGTTGCGCAAACTTGTTCCACGGGCACGCGGCGAGGCAATCGTCGCAGCCATAGATGCGATTGCCCATCGGCTGGCGGAATTCGCGCGGGATCGGTCCTTTGTGCTCGATGGTGAGATAGGAGATGCAGCGCCGCGCGTCTAACTGGTACGGCGCGGGAAACGCCGCCGTAGGACAAGCGTCGAGGCAGGCGCGGCACGAGCCGCAGTGATCGACCACTGCGTCGTCGCGCGGCAGCTCCAGCGTGGTGAAGATCGCGCCGAGGAACAGCCAGGAGCCGAATTCGCGCGAGACGAGATTGGTGTGCTTGCCCTGCCAGCCAAGCCCGCCGGCCTGTGCCAGCGGCTTCTCCATCACCGCTGCGGTATCGACGAATACTTTGACGTCGCCGCCGGCCTGGCCGATCAGCCAGCCGGCCAAGAGCTTCAGCCGCTTCTTGATGATTTCGTGATAGTCGTCGCCCTGCGCGTAGACCGAGATCGCAGCCTTCGATCGCTGCGCCAGAATTGCCAGCGGGTTTTCGTCGGGTCCGTAATTGACGCCGAACATGATGACCGAGCGCACATCCGCCCACATCACCTTGGGATCGGCGCGGCGGCCGGGATTGTCGGCTAGCCATGCCATCTGGCCATGCGCGCCGGCGGCGAGAAACGCCTCGAGCCTTTCGCGCACGCCGGCGATCGCATCGGGATCGGCGATGCCGATCGAGTCGAAGCCGAGTGACAGGGCTTCGCGGGTGAGGGCGTCTCGCAGGTCGGGCGTCATGGCGCGCGCGTCGCCGCAGGCGCAATTATATCGCTGCCGAACGCCAAGCCCATCCGCTTGTCGTCCCCGCGAAAGCGGGGACCCATAACCTCCGGGATCGTCGTGACGCAGGGTCGCTGCCACAGCGTCATCCATGCACGCCAGCGTGTATGGGTCCCCGCTTTCGCGGGGACGACGGGCTGAGAGTTAGGAGATCGACGGCGCGAACAACCTGGCAATGCGTCGAGCGGAATCAGAAATCCAGATCCACATAGGTCCGCGACGCCGGCACGCCGGCCAGCCACTCGCTGAGCAGCGGACGGAACGACGGGCGGGATTTCACCCGCGCGTACCAGGCCTTTGCGGCGTCGTCCTCGCTCCATGGCACATCGCCCAGATAGTCGATCGCCGACAGATGCGCCGCTGCGACCAGATCCGCATAGCTCAACCGGTCGCCGGCGAGAAAATTGCGCGTCCGCGCCAGCCAGCCAATATAGGCCAGATGATAGCGCACATTGGCGGTGGCTGCGCGAATCACATCCATCGACGGCGCGCCGCCGCCGAGTTCCTCGGGCATGAAGCGCTTGTAGATGCGTTCGTTGACCAGCGGGCCGGAGGCCTCCTCGAAGAATTTTTCGTTGAACCAGGCCATCAGCCGGCGCACCTCGATGCGCTCCTCCATCGCCACCGGCAGCAGCCGGCGATCGGCCATCGCAGGCCCATGGGTCTCGTCGAGATATTCGGCGATGATGCCGGCGTTCGGAATCGGCGGAAAGCCGTCGGTCAGCAGGACCGGCGTGGTTCCAGCCGGATTGAGCGCCAGAAACGCCTCGCGCCGGTCCCAGGCGCGTTCTTCCACCAGCTTCACGTCAAGGCCGTACTCGCCGAGGACAAGGCGGATGAAGCGCGACTGCGGACAGAACGAGTGGTGGTAAAGGGTGTACATGAGGGCCTTGATAGTTATGCGGTCGTTAACAAAACGTCTCGTTTTGAGCAATGCATGGCAGCCCGCCGGCGCGCGCCAACCTAGCGAAGCGCGCTAGCGAGGCAACCCGCGATGGCCGGCTTTTTGCGATTGCGGCGGTGCGGGATATAGGCGAGAAGAACCCGGCTTTTTGAGGCCGGGGACCAGCAGAACGGACCAACAGCATGATGTCTGATGCGATCAGGGCGGTGATTCTCGGCATTGTCGAGGGTGTCACCGAGTTCCTTCCGGTGTCTTCCACCGGCCATCTGCTGCTGGCCGAGCGGTTCTTCGATCTCGGCGAGGACAGTTTCTGGAAGAGTTTCGCCGTGCTGATCCAGCTCGGTGCGATCCTGGCCATTCTGGCGCTGTATTTCGGCAAGTTGTGGCATATCGCGCAGGGCCTGTTCCGCGGCAATATGGAGGCCCGCCGCTTCGTGATCGGCGTGCTGGTGGCGTTTCTGCCGGCCGCCATCATCGGCGCTTTGATGGGCGGCTACATCAAGAGCTATCTGTTCAATCCGTGGGTGGTGTGTTTCTCGCTGATCGTCGGCGGCGCGATCCTGCTGTGGATCGACCAGCTCGATCTTGCGCCGGTCCACGACGACGCCACCACCTTTCCGCTGCCGATGTATCTGAAGATCGGCTTTGCGCAGTGCGTCGCGATGATCCCCGGCGTGTCGCGCTCCGGCGCCACCATCGTCGGCGCGATGCTGCTCGGCGCCGAGAAGCGCGCGGCGGCGGAGTTCTCGTTTTTCCTGGCGATCCCGACCATGGCCGGCGCCTTCGTCTATGATCTCTACAAGAGCCGCGGCGATCTCTCGATGGATCACGGCGTCATCATCGCGATCGGCTTCGTGGTGTCGTTCGTCACCGCGATCATCGTGGTGAAGAGCTTCCTCGGCTACGTCACCCGCCACGGCTTCACGCTGTTCGCCTGGTGGCGCGTCATCGTCGGCACGCTCGGCCTGATCGCGCTGGCGCTGGGGTATTGATCCCGCCACAAACTCCGTGTCGTCCCCCGCGAAAGCGGGGACCCATAACCACGGTAGCGAAAGAATAGACTCGGACGTCAGCCGCAGCGTTTAACCAGCACGACAGCGTATATGGGTCCCCGCGTTCGCGGGGACGACATTCGGAGAGGCCGGTGTTAATTCGTGCCGTTATGGGCGAACTGGCCGGTCGCGCGGTAGCGCCACAGATATTGCGGGGCGATCGCTTCCAGCGAATCGGGCGTGATGCCCAAGCCTTCCAGCGTCAGCCCGGCCGCTTTGGCGGCTTCCGACACCACATTGTCCGACCGTAGCATAGTGACCTGGTCCGGCGTCAGCTTCAGCGCGCCCGGCGCGAATTGCAGCGCCATCGCCTGCAGCTTGGCAAGGCCGAACGGCACCGGCACGAGCACGCGCTTGCGCTCGATGGTCGCCAGAATTATCTCGATGATCTGCCGCATCGTCAGCACTTCCGGCCCGCCGAGCTCATAGGTGGCGCCGGCCTGCGCCTTGCCGTCGACGGCATCTGCCACCGCGGTGGCGACATCGCCGACATAGACCGGCTGCATCCGGGTATCGGCGCCGAACACCGGCACGATTGGCATCATCCGGGCAAGGCCGGCGAATCGGTTGGTGAACTGGTCCTCGGGGCCGAACACGACCGACGGGCGCAAAATCACGGCCGAGGGCACCGCGGCCAGCACGGCCGCTTCGCCCTTAGCCTTGGCGCGGGCATAGCCGGCCTCGGAATCGGCGTCGGCGCCGATCGCCGAGACATGCACCATGCGCGCGCCGATCTCGGCGGCGGCCTGGGCGATCGCTTCGGCGCCCTTGGCCTGCACGGCATCGAAGGTCTGCTTGCCGCCCTCGGTAAGCACGCCGACCAGGTTGACGACGACCGAGGCGTCGCGCATCGCGGCCTTGATCGAGGCCGGAAAGCGCAGATTGGCCTGCACGGCGTGGATCTGGCCGACCCGGCCGATCGGCTGCAGGTGGCCGGCCATCTCCGGCCGGCGTACCGCGACCCGGATCCGGTAATCGCGCTTCACCAGCGCGCGCACGACGTGGCGGCCGAGGAAGCCGGAGCCGCCGAAAACCGTAACGAGGGTGTCGATGGGCGCTGCCATGATCGTATCCTTAATCCGTTTTCAACAACCGAATCGCCGCCCGGAAGGCGGCCGAAACCCGGCGCCAGCAGGCTGTTTCGCGATACGCCAACCCCGCCTGCCTGTACAGCGGATTTGCCGCCCGACAAGCGATTTGACAAGCGCGTTCAGGGTCCCTACTAACCGGCTCCATGCTCTCGGGCATGCCCAGGTGGCGGAATTGGTAGACGCGCTGGCTTCAGGTGCCAGTAGCTTAACGGCTGTGAAGGTTCGAGTCCTTTCCTGGGCACCACACCCATTTCAAACCATTGGTTTGAAAGTAAATAAGCAAGGTCAGGGCCCGGTTCGGCCTGCCATCTGCGGTACTTCCCCGCGAGGCCTCTTGCCAGGCGACCGCCCCGCATCATCCCATCATCCTCTGCTACGACACACCGTTTTGCGGTGCCCCTGCGCTGCCGCGGCTGACATAACGTCCCGACGTGCCGCCCACGAGCGCGCCGTCGCGGACGATGAAGCGGCCGCACAGTAGCGTGGCGACCGGCCAGCCGGTGATCTCGATGCCCTCATAGGGCGTGTAGTCCGCGCCGTGGTGCAGGCCGGCTTGCGACAAAGTCGCCTTGCGCGCCGGATCCCACAGCGCGATGTCGGCGTCATAGCCGATCGCGATCGAGCCCTTGCCGGCGAGGCCATAGGTCCTGGCATGGTTGGTCGAAGTCAGCGCCACGAACTGGTTCAGCGTAATGCGGCCACGGCTGACGCCCTCCGAGAACAGGATCGGCAGCCGCGTCTCGATGCCGGGAATGCCGTTCGGGATCCAGCGGAAGCTGCTGCGCGCGTTCGGCGGCTGCTTGCCCTGGATGTCGTCGTAGCGGAACGGGCAGTGGTCCGACGAGAACAGCGTGAACACGCCCTGCTGCAGCCCCTCCCACCACGCCTGCTGCGAGGCCAGATCGCGCGGCGGCGGCGAGCAGACATATTTGGCGCCTTCCATGCCGAGGTCTTTCAAATCCTCGGCGGTCAGCACCAGATATTGCGGGCAGGTCTCGCCGACGATTTTCAGCCCGCGTTGCTGCGCGCGGCAGATCTCTTCCATCGATTCGCGGTTCGAGACGTGGACCACCACGATCGGCACGTCGATCAGTTCGGCCAACGAGATCGCGCGGTGGGTGGCCTCGCGCTCCACCGCGATGGGGCGCGACTTCGCATGGAAATACGGCCCGGTATCGCCGGCGCGCTCCAGGCGGTCGGCGAGAAAGCGGATCGCATCATCATTCTCCGCATGGACCTGCACCAGCGCGCCGGTCTCGCGCGCCACTGCGAGCACGTCGAGGATCTGATAGTCGGACAGCGCCAGATCGGCATAGGTCATGAAGATTTTCAGCGACGTATAGCCATCCGCGACCAGCGCCGGCAGTTCCTGGCCGAGCACGGCCTCGGTGGGGTCGGCGATGATGAGGTGGAAGGAATGGTCGACGTAGCAGTTCTGCTCCGCCAGCGCGTGATAGTCCTTCAGCGCCTCGCGCAGGGGCTGTCCCTTGGCCTGCAGGCAATAGGGCATCACGAAAGTGTTGCCGCCGAATGCCGCCGCGCGTCGCGCTTTCGAAATCGTCGGCCATCACGATGCCGGGTCCCGACGGCTGCGAAATGTCGACGTGGCTGTCGATGCCGCCGGACAGCACCAGCAGGCCGCTGGCATCGACGACCTCATCCGCATCGGTGAGCGCCTCGCCGATCGCCACGATGCGGCCGTCGGTGATGCCGACATCCGCCTGGTAGGTGTCGCTGGCGGTGGCGATGGTGCCGTGGCGAATGACGGTGTCGAAGGCGGCCATGCCGGCTTTCTCCGTGAAGGGGAATATCCACCAAGGAGCGCGAAAATTCCGTCGCCTGTCAAATCCAACCGGTTTGACGGCTGCCTGCGTCTTGGGCGATGCGCGCACGCAAAACGTGCTTGGCGGGATTGCGGTCGATGGTCCAAACAGGGGCCCTGCGCCTCCCGCGGTTTTCGGATCGATTCATGCACATTCTGGTTTTCGGCGGCACCGGCTTTGTCGGTCTCAATATCGCAGCCACGATGCTCGCCCGCGGCCATGCCGTCACGCTGTATGACCGCGCCGGGCTGCCGCCGGCGGCGCAGCGCGCCTTTGCCGTCCATGGCGATCGGCTGAGGGTGCTGCAGGGCGACGTGCTCGACCGCGCGGCGGTGGAGGCGGCGATCGGCGCCGCCGTCGATGTGATCGTGATGGGGGCGGCGATCACCGCCAGCGCCGAACGCGATGCGGCCGACCCCGAGACGATTCTGCAGGTCAACCTGCTGGCGCAGGTGCCTATCCTCGTGGCAGCGCGACGTGCCGGCGTGCGGCGCGTCATCAACCTTTCGTCGGCCGGCGCCTATGGCGCAACCGCCTTTCGCCACGCGCTGCTCGACGAAGACATGCCCTGCGATCCCGTGTCGCTCTACGCCATCACGAAATTCGCCTCCGAGCGCGTCGCCGCACGGCTCGCGGCGCTGTGGTCGTTCGACCTCATCAGCGTCCGCCTCAGCGGCGTGTTCGGCCCGTGGGAGCGCGCCACCGGCGTGCGCGATACGCTGAGCCCACAGGTGCAGATTCTCGACGCGCTGCAGCAACGCCGCGAAGCGCTGCTGGCGCGCCCCGGCGTGCGCGACTGGGTCTATGCGCCGGATGTCGCCGACGCGGTGGCGCTGCTGGCCGAAGCGCCGAAGCTGCAGCATGCGCTCTACAATATTTCCAGCGGCCGGGAATGGTCGGCGCTGCAATGGGGCGAGGCGCAGGCGGCGCTGCATCCCGGCTTCATTTGCCGGCTTGCCAGCGACGGCGAGACGCCTACCATTAATCTGCACAGCGACACCGACCGCGCGCCGCTGTCGGTGGCGCGGCTGGCACAGGAATTCGGCTGGCGCGCGAAATTCGGTTGCGCCGATTCCGCCACCGATCTCACGACGTGGTCGGTGACCCATCAGGAAGGAAGCTGACATGAGACTGCAGGGACGCACGGCGATCGTCACCGGCGGCGGCTCCGGCATCGGCCGCGCCAGCGCGCTGTTGTTCGCGCGCGAAGGCGCTGTCGTCGCCGTGGTCGATCGTGACGAGGCGATGTTGCAGGAAACCGTCGCGGAGATCCGCGACGCCGGCGGCACCGCCTCGCTGCATGTCGGCGACGTCGGCGATGGCGATTACGCGCAGGCCACCGTCGATTACGTCGTCGGGCAGCACGGCCGGCTCGACATTCTCATGACTTCGGCCGGCTTCTCGGTCGGCGGCACCGTGCTGACCACCTCGCCGGCAGACTGGGACGCGGTATTCCGCACCAATGTCGGCGGCACCTGGCTGTGGGCGCGCGCGGCGATCCCGCAGATGCAGAAGCAGGGCAAGGGTTCGATCGTCACCGTGGCCTCGCAACTGGCGATCGCCGGCGGCAAGGGCAACGCGGCCTATATTGCCTCCAAGGGCGCGATCATCAGCCTGACCCAGACGATGGCGGTGGATTTTGCGACCGACGGCATTCGCGTCAACGCGATTGCGCCCGGCGCCATCGACACCCCGCTGCTGCGCCGCAGCTTCGCGCGCCACGCCGATCCCGATCCGGTCCGCGAAGCCTCGCGCAACCGCCACGCCATGAAGCGATTCGGCGAGGCGGTGGAAGTCGCCGAGGCCGCGTTGTTCCTGGCGAGCGACGCATCGTCCTTCACCACCGGCACGGTGCTACCCGTCGATGGCGGCTGGCTCGCGGCATGACCGACGCGCTCACCGCCCTCGAAGCACGGGTGCGCGACGATCTGTACAAGACCGCGCATCCCAACATGCCCTGGCTGAAGCCGAAGCAGGGCGCCAACGGCCAGCCCGCGCTCGATGTGCTGGTGGTCGGCGCCGGCCAGTCGGGCCTCGCCATCGGCTTCGGCCTGCTGCGCTCGCAGGTCACCAATTTCGTCGTGCTGGACAAGGCCGAGGAAGGCCAGGAGGGCCCGTGGCTGACTTACGCCCGGATGCCGACGCTGCGTAGCCCGAAGCATTTCACCGGCCCCGATCTGGATATTCCGAGCCTGACCTATCAGTCCTGGCACGAAGCCTCGTTCGGCAGAGCGAATTGGGAGCAACTCGACCGCATCCCGCGCGGCCACTGGTTCGACTATCTCACGTGGTTCAGGCGCATGGTCGATGTCCCGGTGCGCAACGGCTGCGACGTACTCGACATCGCGCCGGCCGAAAACGGGCTGCTCGCGGCCATCGTGCAAAGCGCCAGCGGCACCGAAACGCTTTATGCGCGAAAAATCGTGCTGGCGACCGGGCAGGAGGGCATGGGTAACTGGATCATGCCGGAGCCGCTTCGCCATCTGCCGTCGTCGCTGTGCGTGACCGGCAACCAGCCCGTGGACTTCGCCGCATTGCGTGGCAAGCGTGTGGTCGTGATCGGCGCCGGGGCATCCGCCTTCGACAATGCCGCCACCGCGCTGGAAGCCGGCGCCGAAGTGCATCTGCTGTGCCGGCGTGCCGAAGTGCAGACCGTGCAGCCGTATCACTGGCTGACCTTCCGCGGCTTCCTGCGGCATTTCAGCGATCTCGACGACGCCTGGCGCTGGCGCTTCATGAAGACCGTGCTGGAGATGCGCGAGGGTTTTCCGCAGCCGACCTGGGACCGTTGCGCGCGCCACGCCGGCTTTCATCTGCACGAGGGCTCGCCCGTCGAATCGGCGCGGCAGGTCGGCGACGCGGTTGCGCTGCAAACTCCGACCGGGGTTTACGAGGCAGACTTCGTGATCTGCGGCACCGGCATCGCGATGGATTTCGCCGGGCGGCGCGAGCTGCAGAACTGCGCCGGTAATATCGCCAGATGGAATGATCGCTACCTGCCGCCGGAAGATGAGCGCAACGCGCGCCTCGGTGAATTTCCGTATCTCGCCGACGATTACGCGCTGACCGAACGCGTCAAGGGCGAAACGCCGTGGATCGCCGACATCCATCTGTTCGCAATTGCGTCGAGCATGAGCTTCGGGGCGTCCGGCTCGTCGATCAACGCCATGACCACCGCCGTACCCAAACTGGTCCAAGGCTTGACGCGCGGATTTTTTCGAGCCGATATCGAGGATCACTGGTGCTCGTTTCAGGCCTATGACGTGAAGCAGGCCAAGATGACAAGGCCCGCTTGAAGGAGCTGCAGATTCTGGCGCACTATTTGCTTTAGGTTTCGAATAATTGGCGCGTCAGACCGCGCAATCTTCCGGGATATTTCCATTCAGAGGATCGAGCCATGACACTCTCGTTTTCGAAGCAGATGCTGGGCGCGGCAGCGGCGCTAGCCTTTTTTACGGCCGCCGTCCCGGCGCAGGCGCAGACCCGAGCGGAAACGCTGCGCTACGTGACCGGCGCGTCGGTCAATACGCTCGATCCCAACATTCCCGGCTCGACCCGCGAAGCTTTCGCCGTCAGCCTCTCCACCTATGACCGGCTGGTGTCGTTCGGCCGCAAGCAGCTCAACGGCAAATGGGTGTTCGATCTCGACACCGTCCGCGGCGAGCTCGCCGAATCCTACGACGTCAGCCCTGATGGCCTGAAGATCACCTTCAAGCTGCGCAAGGACGCCAAATTCCAGGACGGAACGCCGGTCACCGCCGACGATGTGAAATGGTCGCTCGACCGCGCCGTCACTGCCAAGATCCTCGGCAAGGCGCAGTTGCTGACGGGCTCGCTGACCGACGCCAGCCAGTTCAAGGTGATCGATCCGCACACCTTCGAAGTGACGCTGCCGAAGCCCGACAAGCTGGCGCTGCCGAACCTCGCCACGGTCTATCCGATCATCATCAATTCGAAACTCGCCAAGTCGCACGCGACCGAGGAAGATCCCTGGGCGCAGGCCTGGCTGAAGGACAACACCGCCGGATCGGGCGCCTATATTATCGAGAGCTTCAAGCCCGGCGAGCAGGTCATCCTGAAGCGCAACGATGCCTGGAATCGCGGCGCCGGCGGCAAGCAGGCCGCCTTCAAGCGGCTGATCGTGCAGTCGGTGCCGGAAGCGGCGACCCGCGCCAATCTGGTCGAAAAGGGCGACGTCGATATCGTCATCGACCTGCAGGCCAGCGACGCGCAATCGCTCGAAGCAAAGGGCAAGCTGCAGGTGGTCTCGACGCCGCAGTATAACGCCATCACCTTCATCTCGATGAATAACCAGATGCCGCCCTTCGACAAGGCGGATGTGCGTCGCGCGGTCGCCTATGCGCTGCCCTATGACGATATGTTCAAGGCGGCTCTGTTCGGCCGCGGCGACCTGCTGGCGGGTGCGACCTGGACCGACGGCAAGCCGCCATCAGGCGCGTTCCCGATCAAGCAGCCGATCAAGCTCGATCTCGAAAAGGCCAAGGGTTACCTGAAGGCAGCGGGCTTTCCGGATGGCTTCTCCACCACCTTCAGCTTTAATGTCGGACAATCCGCGACCGCCGAGCCGATGGCCGCGCTGCTGAAGGAATCGCTGGCCAAGATCGGCATCAAGGTCGATATCCAGAAGCTGCCGGACGCGCAGATGTCGACGCAGATCACCGAGAAGAAGCTGCCGTTCTTCACCGAGGGCATCGTCGCCTGGTTGCCATCGACGGACTATTTCTACCGCAACTTCTACACTGGTAACCAGCGCTGGAACTACTCGTCGATCGACAATGCCGAACTGACCGCCATCGCGCAGGAAGCCCGCTTCGAAGCCGACAAGGCCAAGTACGAAGCCGCCGGCGTCAAGCTGAACGCGATCAACTTCGACCAGATTCCGCAGATCCCGCTGTGGCAGCCGAGCCAGGACGCCGTGATGGCGCCGACGCTGACCGGCTACACCTACCAGTTCCACCGTCAGGTCGACTATCGCGATCTCAGCCGGAAGTGATAGGGCTGCAACGGATCGAACCGCCAAGGCGCCGCTCGCGGCGCCTTGGGAATTTAGAGAATTCGCAATGACGGTTGTAGGCATTGCGATTCCATTCCACGCAACAGCTTAAGGCGAACTATTGGTGTTGATGAAGCTGGCCTCGACTGCGAAACGCGCCGCCCGGCGCTTTGCTTCGTCATTGCCGGCGCTGTTCGGTGTGCTGGTCTTTACTTTCCTGCTGATGCGCGTGCTGCCCGGCGATCCCGCGGTGTTCTTCGCCTCCGGCCCCAATGCCGGCAAGGAGGAGATCGAGACGATCCGCAAGCAGATGGGCCTCGACAAGCCGGTGCCGACCCAGCTCGTGCTGTATCTTTACGACGTCGGTCGCGGCAATCTCGGCCGCTCGCTGATGACGGGGCAGGCCGTCACCAAGGATCTGAAAGAGCGGCTGCCGGCCTCTCTGGAGCTCACCTTCTCGGCGCTGCTGATCGCGCTGGTGCTGGCGATCCCGCTCGGCATTCTCGCCGCCTTGCGCCCGGGATCCATGATCGATCACGGCGTGCGAATGTTCTGCGCGCTCGGGGTCTGCGTGCCGACCTTCGTGTCCGGCCTGCTGCTGATCTACGTGTTCTATTATCTGCTCGGCATCGCGCCCGATCCGACCGGTCGCGTCGATATTTTCATGACGCTGCCGCCGTCGCGCACCGGCTTTCTGTTGATCGACTTTGCGCTCGCCGGCGACTTCGACGGCTGGTGGGCGGCGTTCAAGCAATTGATCCTGCCGGCCTGTACCATGGCGCTGTTCGTGATCGCGCCTCTGGCGCGCATCACCCGCGCCTCGATGCTGGCGTCGCTGGGCAGCGATTTCGTCCGCACAGCGCGCTCGGTCGGGCTGTCGTGGTGGCGCATCGTCGTCACCTATGCGCTGCGCAACGCCATCCTGCCCGTCATCACCATCGCCGGCATCGTGTTCTCCACCATGCTCGGCGCCAACGTGCTGGTCGAAAAAGTGTTCTCGTGGCCCGGCGTCGCCTCTTATGCGCTCGATGCGCTGCTGTCGTCGGATTACGCGCCGGTGCAGGGCTTCGTCCTCCTGATGGCGTTCGTGTTCGTCATCGTCAATCTGGTCGTCGATGTGCTCTATGGCATCGCCGACCCCAGGATTTCCATCGGATGAACAGCGCCACCTTGCAACATGCCGCCTTCGTCCTGCGCGGCAATCCGATCACCGGCATCGCCGCCGTGGGCTCGACCCTGCTGATTCTGGTCGGCCTGTTCGCGCCGTGGCTCGCGCCCTACGATCCGATCGCCTCCGACGTCGCCAACGCGCTGCAGGCGCCGAGCGCGGCGCATTGGGCCGGCACCGATCAGCTCGGCCGCGACGTGTTCAGCCGCATTATCGTCGCCACCCAGCTCGATCTGGCGATTGCGGTCTCGGCGGTCAGCATCTCTTTCGTGCTGGGCGCGGTGATCGGCGCGCTGTGCGGCTACACCGGCGGTCGGCTCGACCGCTCGGTCGGCCGCTTCGTCGATGTGCTGATGGCGTTTCCGCTGTTCGTGCTGGCGATGGCCATGGTGGCGGCGCTCGGCAACCGCGTCGAGAACATCGTGATCGCAACCGCGATCATCAATTTGCCGTTCTACATCCGTTTCGCGCGGGCCGAAGTGAACGTCCGCCGAAATCTCGGCTGGGTCGAGGCCGCGCGCGCCAGCGGCGAGAGCCACGTCTCCGTCGTGTTGCGTTTCCTGCTGCCCAACGTGCTGCCGGCGATGGTGGTGCAGATGTCGCTCAATCTCGGCTGGGCGATCATCAACGCTGCCGGGCTTTCCTTCATCGGGCTCGGCGTCAAGCCGCCGACGCCGGAATGGGGTATCATGGTCGCCGAGGGCGCGCGCTTCATCTCCACCGGAAAATGGTGGCTGGTGGCGTTCCCCGGCCTGGCGCTGATGCTGGCCGTGCTGTGCTTCAACCTGCTCGGAGACGGGCTCCGCGACATCCTCGATCCCCGTCAGCGGACGTAAGTCAGCGCACATGACGCAGCCTTTGCTCGACATCGACAATCTGTACGTCACGTTTTCGACCCGGCGCGGCCCGGTCGAGGCGGTGCGCGGCGTCTCGCTCTCGCTCGCTGCGGGAGAAACGCTTGGCATCGTCGGCGAGAGCGGCTCCGGCAAGTCGGTCACCGGCTTTGCGGTGACGCGGCTGCTCGATACGTCCGGCAAGATCACCGCCGGCCGCATCACCTTCCGCGACCGTGACATCACCAAGATGTCCAGCGCCGGGCTGCGCGAGATGCACGGCGCGGCGATGGCGATGATCTTCCAGAACCCGCGCGGCGCGCTGAATCCGATCCGCGCCATCGGCCAGCAGATTGCCGACGCCATCTTGGCGCATCGGAAAATCTCGGCGAACGAAGCGCGTGCCGAAGCGCTCGACCTGTTGCGCGCCGTGCAGATCCGCGATCCGGAAAAGCGCATGAGTGCCTATCCGCATGAACTCTCCGGCGGGATGTGCCAGCGCGTGATGATCGCGATGGCGATCTCCAGCAATCCCGCGCTCCTGATCGCCGACGAGCCGACCACCGGCCTCGACGTCACCACGCAGAAGATCGTGATGGATCTGTTGGCGAGCATCGCCGCCGCCCGCGGCATGGCGACGATCCTGATCACCCACGACCTCGGCCTTGCCGCGCGCTACTGCCGTCGCGTGGTTGTGATGGAGCAGGGCAAGCTGGTCGAGCAGGCGGACGCGCTGACGCTGTTCCGCTCGCCGCAGCATCCGTACACGAAGCGGCTCGTGGCGGCGTCGCCGACCGCCACGTCGCGCGTCGAGGATCTCGTCACCGGCGACGAGAATCTGCTGGCGACCGTGCCGGCGTTGCCGCGCGCCGTGCCGGCGAATGGCGCGCCACCGCTGCTGGAGGTCCGCGATCTCGTCAAGCGTTTCGACGACGGCACCATTGGGCTGAAGAGCTTCTCGATGGTGATGGCCGCCGGCGAGAGCG
Source organism: Tardiphaga sp. vice154 (assembly GCF_007018645.1). Taxonomy (NCBI): domain Bacteria; kingdom Pseudomonadati; phylum Pseudomonadota; class Alphaproteobacteria; order Hyphomicrobiales; family Nitrobacteraceae; genus Tardiphaga; species Tardiphaga sp. vice154. The sequence goes on along the minus strand of NZ_CP041399.1, from coordinate 243,692 downwards.
TCGGGCTGGTCGGCGAGAGCGGCTCCGGCAAGAGCACGACCTCGCGCATGATCTGCCGGCTGCTCGACCAGAGCGAAGGCAGCATCAATTTCAACGGCGAATCGATCAGCCATATCCCGTCGCGCGACTTTCACCGCGCGCCGCAGCGCCGCGATATCCAGATCGTGTTTCAGGATCCCAACGACAGCCTCAATCCGCGCTTCACCGCCTTCGATTGCATCGCGCATCCCCTGATGCGCCTCGCCGGGATGCGTAACGGCGACGCTTTGCGCCAGCGCGTGCAGGAATGCGCGCATCGCGTAGGCCTCCCGGCCCATCTGCTCGAACGCTTCCCGCACCAGCTGTCCGGCGGCCAGAAAGCGCGCATCGGTATCGCTCGCGCGATCGCCTGCGAGCCGCGTCTGTTGGTGCTGGACGAGCCGACCGCCGCACTCGACGTTTCCGTTCAGGCGGTGGTGCTGCAACTGCTCGACAAACTGCGTCGCGAGGACGGGTTGGCCTTCCTGTTCGTCAGCCATGATCTCAACGTGGTTCGCATGATGTGCCAGCGCACCATCGTGCTGCGGCTCGGCGAGATCGTCGAGGAGGGCGAAAGCCACGCGCTGTTCGAAAATCCCCAGACGGCGTACACGCGCGAGCTGGTGGAAGCCGTGCCGAATATCGAGCTACTCGAGGCGGCAGTCGCCGGTTAGTTGTCCGCACGCGAGCTTCGAAGGGCGATACTTCGTCCAACCATAGATTGTGCGTCAACTACACGCCGAAGTACGTTTGCTAGGCAATTGGCTGCCTCGCGGACGGGGCAGATGCCGGAACATTGATCTTGTAACCAAAGCTATCTTCTTCAGATTATCATCCGACCGCTAAGATAATGATTTCAAAGGGTGGAAGATGATTTCGGTCAATCGATTGACCTGTGTTGCATTGCTGACCGCCCCTTGGCGCGAACCTTGGTCTGGCGCTTCCCGCCGCCGCCGAAAAGACGCTGCGGATAGGCATGACGGCCAGCGACATTCCGAAGACCCACGGCCAGCCCGACCAGGCCTTCGAAGGCAACCGCCTCACCGGGTTGACGCTGTATGATGCGCTGACCGCCTGGGACTACGAGACCGGCACGAGCATCATGCCGATGCTCGCCACCGAATGGGCGGTGGATGCGACCGACAAAACCAAATCGCTGTTCAAGCTGCGCCCCGGCATCACCTTCAAGGACGGCTCGGCGTTCAACGCCGACGCCGTGGTATGGAACGTGCGCAAGGTGCTCGACAAGGCATCGCCGCACTACGATCCGAGCCAGGTGGGCTGGACTGCGCCGCGCATGCCGACGCTGCGCTCGGCGCGCAAGGTCGACGACATGACGGTGGAGTTCACGACCTCGGAGCCGGATTCGTTTCTGGCAATCAACCTCGTCAATCTGTTCATGGCGTCGCCGACACAGTGGCAGGCGAAGTTCGACAGGGTGGCCGGCGAAATCACCGATCCCGCGCAGCGCGCGGCCACGGCCTGGCGCGAGTTCAACGCCGACCCGTCGGGTACCGGCGCCTTCCATCTGGCGAAACTGGTGCCGCGCGGGCGGCTCGAACTGGTGCGCAACGACAAATACTGGGACAGCAAGCGCGTCGCGAAAATCGACCGTCTGGTGATGGTCCCGGTTCCGGAAGTCAACGCGCGCACCGCCGCGTTGCTCACCGGGCAGGTTGACCTCATCGAGGCGCCGGCGCCGGACGCGGTGGCCTCGATCCGCGCCCGCGGCTTCAAGATTGCGACCAGCCAGAGTTCGCATGTCTGGCCGTGGCAGCCGTCGATGCTGGACGGCTCGCCGTGGCAGGGCAAGCGCGTCCGCGAGGCCGCCAATCTGTGCTCCGACCGCAACGACCTCGTGGTGCTGAATGGCGGCCTCGCCGATCCCGCCTTCGGCATGATGCGGCCGAACCACCCCTGGTTCGGCAAGCCTGGCCTTAAGCTGCGCTTCGACGGCGACGAAGGCCGCAAGCTTATGAAGGCGGCCGGCTATTCCGAGCAGAAGCGCGCCACGGTGAAGATCCTGACCACCACGGTCGGCTCTGCGATGATGCAGCCGCTGCCGATGAACGAGACGCTGCAGCAGGCATTGGCTAAGTGCTACTTCGATGCCGAAGCCCGCGACGCGGCACTTGCCAAGGTGCATGAGCGGCTGGTCGACGAATCGATGTTCATCTACATGGTCCACGAAGTCGCCCCGCGGGCGCTGTCGCCGCGCATCAAGGATTTCTCGGCGCCGAACGGCTTCTACGTCGACTGGTCGCGGATCGACATGGCGTCGGACTAGGGGCTACAGCGAAGGCCGATCCGCATGGCGTGCGTCGTCACCTCGTGGCTGAACTCGCGCAGCGAGCAGGCCAGCATCTCGAAGGCCTCGGCGCCGAATTCGGCATGAACCAGATGGGTACTGACGCGGCGGTCGGCGATTCGGCGGCGCAAATGGTCGAGGCGCGCCGTCTGCTCGCTCCATAGCTGGTCGAGCAGCGCCAGCATCAGCGTGCGGAGCGCCTCGGCAAGCGGTACCTCTCCGAAGGCGACGATCTTGCCGGCCATCCATTCGTCCGCGGCCGAAACCAGCCGGCGGCGCAAGCGTGCCTGTTGGACGTCGTCGGCGATCGCTGGCGGAAATTCGATGGCGAGTGTCAGGATCGCGCGGACCTGCAGATCGAGGTTGATGAGATCCGGCGCCTGTCGTCCATTGGCAAATCGCTGCAGCAGGTCGTCGATCGTGTCGTCCCGCAAATCCCGTGCGAGGCCCAGCGGATCGGCGGTATCGCGGATGATGTCGCGCTGGGCGAGCATCGTTGCGCGCTGCTGCTCGACAATGCCGTCGAAGCGCATCAACGCGCGGCGATCGTCGAATTTTCGGCTGCCATTGCGCCGCTGCGCCGCCGCGATGGCGCGGTCGAGGCGCGGCTCGTGCGAGGCAGGCCCGCTCTCGCCGGGCTGGAGGATATCGTCGTCCCATGCGGCGTGCAGCACGGTTCGTCCCGGATCGCCTTGCCGTCCGGCCCGACCCAGCAACTGCCGGTCGAGCCGGCCGGTTTCATGCGGCTGCGTCGCGATGACCAGCAGCCCTCCCGCGGCGATCACCTGCTCGCGCTGCGCGGCGTCGCCGCCCAGCCTGATGTCGGTGCCGCGGCCGGCCATGGCCGTGGCGATGGTGACGGCGCCGGGCGCCCCGGCGCGGGCGATGATGCGCGCTTCGGCTTCGTGGTGCCGGGCGCTCAGGACCGCGAAATGCCGGTCGCCCGGCCGCAGGCTGGCGCGCCATCCGCGGGATTGCAGCGCCGAGGCCAGGCGCTCGGACTGGGCGATATCCGGCACGCCGACCAGAACCGGCTGCCCGCTGCGATGGGCATGCTCGAGCTGCGCGACGATGGCCGACAGCCTGTCGGCCTGTGTCGCATGGTCGACCCGCTCATCGATGCGGCGCGAAGGTCGGTGCGACGGAATCGGCAGCACGGTCAATCCATAGACTTCGCGATATTCTTCCGCATCCTCGACCGCGGTGCCGGTCATGCCGGCCAGCGAATCATATTTGCGAAAGAACGACTGGAAGGTGATGGATGCCAGCGTGCGCGTCTCCTCGCCGATCGCGCAATTCTCCTTGGCCTCCAGCGCCTGGTGCAGGCCATCATCGTAGCGACGACCTTCCAGAAGGCGGCCGGTCAGTTGATCGACAATGACGATGCCGCCGTCCTTGACGACATAGTCCCGGTCGCGAACCAGAATCGTGCGCGCACTCAATGCCTGGACGACGTGGTGCAGCAGGCTGATCGATTGCGGGACATGCAGCGACAGGTCGGGCTTCAGCAGGCCGGCCTGCTTGAGCCCCTCATCGATCCGGTCGTAACCGTGCTCGGTCAGCGCGACGCGGCGCCGTCCGTCGAGCTGGAAATCGCCTGCGGTCAACCGCGCGACATGCGCGTCGATGGTCCGGTAGAAATCAGAATGATCGCCGAGCGGCCCGAACAAAGCGAGCGGCATCGCCGCCTCGTCGATCAGCACCGCGTCCGCTTCGTCGATCAGCGCGAACCAGCGACCGCGCTGCACGGTCTCTGCGACGCCATATTTCATGTTGTCGCGGAGGTAGTCGAAGCCGAACTCGCTGGCCACGCCATAGGTGACGTCGCAGGCATAAGCATGCCGCCGGCCGTCGTCGTCCATCTCCGGATTGACCAGTCCGACGCTGAGACCGAGCGCTTCGTAGACCGGTCGCATCCAGGCGGCGTCACGCGCGCTCAGATAGTCGTTCGGCGACGCGATGTGCACGCCGCGCCCGGTCATGGCCCGCAGCGCGCAGGTCAACGTCGCGGCCAGGGTCTTGCCCTCGCCGGTCGCCAGCTCGGCGATGTAGCCGTCGTGCATCGCGAGGCCGGCTATGAGCTGGGTCGGCGTGTGCAATTCGCCGAGGGTGCGCCGGCTGGCTTCGCGCACCAGCGCAAAGGCGGGCGCGACGATGGCGTCGAGGCCGGTGCCATCGTCGATGTCCTGGCGCAAGGCCCGCGCGCGGTCGCGCAAGGATGCGGCCGGCAACGCGCGGTGCGCGGCCTCCTGGCGAAGGATCGTATCGACGATGTGTTGATAGCGACGTAGCGTCCGCTGGGATCGGGACGTAAACGCGCGCTTGGCGAAACGGAAGATCATCTGTGCTCTGGTGGCGCGCCGTCGGTCCGCTCGCAACGGCGCAGCGCACGGCTCGTCACTATGTCGATGGCGCGGCGTCGAGGGTCAAACAAAAAGTGAAATGCAAAATCTACAATCGATCTAAATCGGCGGCGATAAGCCGGTGCATCGTCCGTCCGGCCTCGCCAAAATAGAAGCTCTATAAACAGCGGCATCCGGCACGCCGGACCGATTGCTCCGTCGCATTCCGAAAGATAGTAACCCGACGGGGCGAGCGCGCGTCGTGTTGTGCCGTTGCGTGGAATGACGATCATGGGAAATATAGCGATGGGCATCAGTGCGGCAGGGTCAGTCGGTCGTAGCAAGGTGTACGGTGTTTCGAAGGCCGCCTGGAGCCGGACGACTGTCGGAATCGCGTCCGCGATGCTGATACCGAGTTCGGCGGATGCGCAGGCCGCGCCGCCGTCCACGCCGCAGGAGCTGCCGCCGGTGCGCATTACGGCCCCGCAGCGGCAGGCCGCCAAGCCTAGGCCTGCGCAGCGCGGTGCCGCATCAACCCTGCCAAGACCGGTGGCGGCCGCCGCTCCCCGAGGCGCTGTTGCATCGCCGATCATCGGTGATGGTGCCGGTATCTCCGGCTACATGACGCCGTCGCAGGCCGGCGTGTCGCGCTACTCGGTGCCGCTGCGCGACGTGCCGCAGACGGTGAATGTCGTCAGCCAGCAGCTGATGCAGGACCAGCGCACGACCTCGGTGGTCGAAGCGCTGCGCAACGTGCCCGGCATCACCTTCACCGCGGGCGAGGGCGGCGTGCAGGGCGACCAGATCAATATCCGCGGCTATACCGCGCGCAACGACATCTACCGCGACGGCATCCGCGACCCCGGCTGGTATGCCCGCGATGCGTTCAGCTTCGACCGCGTCGAAGTCTACAAGGGGCCGTCGTCCTTCGCGTTCGGTCGCGGCTCGACCGGCGGCGTCATCAACATCGTCTCCAAGCTGCCGCAGGCCCGTGACTTCTACGTGGTCGAAGGCACCGGCACCTCGGCGGCCGGTGGCCGCGCCACGGTCGATGTCAACAAGACGCTCGGCGACTGGGCGGTGCGGCTCTCCGCGCTGGCCTATGAGACCGACACCGCCGGTCGCGGCTTCGCTAACACCAAGCGATACGGCTTTGCACCTTCGATTTCGTACCAGATCAACGACAAGGCCAAGAACACGCTCAGCTACATCTACCAGAAGGACGACAACATCGCCGACCGCGGCATCCCGATGCTGCCCGGTTCCTATTTCGGGACCAGCTACCGCCAGCCCGCGCCGGTGCCGCGCAACACCTATTACGGGGTCGCAACGCCCGGCCAGGACGATGTCGAGAAGACCGAGGCGCACAATCTGATCAACAAGTTCGAATATGATGTCGTGCCGGGCCTGAAGTTCACCAACACCACCGGCTATTCCTATGTCGACCGCTTCAACCGCACCCGGCCGGTGCAGCTCAGCAACCTCAATACCGCGACGTCGAATCTGTGGAATGCCCCGAGCGGCGGCACGCAGCTCGCTACTCCGGGCAATCCGCTGACCAGCGCCACACCGCTGAGCAGCATCTGGATCGCCAACACCAATCATTTCCAGAATCAGACCAACAACGAACTGATCAGCAACGTCAGCGATCTCAACGCCAAGTTTGCGACGGGCTTCCTCGAGCATAATGTGCTGGCCGGCGTCGAGGTCAGCCACGAAAACCGCGAGCAGTACCGTTCCGAATTCGGCGACGGCTACCGCGTCAATGTTGCTGCTCCCAAGCCCTACGTTTCTGGCGCGCTGGATCCGAGGACAGGTGCCACGCTTTCCAGATCGGACACGGTGGGTGTCTATATTCAGGATCAGATCAAGGTCACGGAGTGGCTGGAGCTGCTCGGCGGCGTCCGCTTCGATAATTTCGAGGCCAACACCCGGGCCTACTCGTTCGACCGGGGCACGGGCGCCGTTGTTAGCAGCGGAACGTTCGTCAACGGCCGGGCCATTGCCGCCCCGACGAACCTGTCGTCCAACAACAGCTTCGTCACGTACCGCGCCGGCGCCGTTCTGCATCCGACGCCTAATTCGAGCGTCTATTACATGCATGGCACCTCGGCCAACCCGCCGGCCGAATTCCTGACGACCACCAATGGCCAGCAGTCGCTCGCTCCGGTGCTGTCCGAAACCGACGAGATCGGTACCAAGATCGACCTGCTGAACAACCGCCTCAACGTCAATGCGGCCGTGTTTCGCACCAAGAAGACCGGCGATTACGAGTCGGTCAGCACTTCGCCGCCCGCCTATGTCGCGATCGGCGATTCCCAGGTGACCGGCTTCGAAATCGGCGCCTCGGGCAAGCTGACGGACCTGTGGAGCATCTATGGCGGCTATGCCTATCTGAAGTCGGAGCTCGTGAGTTCGCTGACCACGGCCAACATCGGCCACGAACTGGCCAACACGCCGCAAAACTCGTTCTCGATCTGGTCGACTTACGACGTGACTCCGCTGTTCACGCTCGGCGGCGGCGCGGTATTCGTGGACTCGCGCTGGACCAGCGTCGCCAACGATGCCCGCGTTCCCAGCTACTGGCGGTTCGATGCCATGGCTGCCTACAAGGTTACGAAGAACTTCAAGCTGCAGCTCAACATCTACAACCTCACCGACGAGTACTATTTCGACTCGCTGGCGGGCGCTGGCTACGCGATCCCCGGTCAGGGCCGCTACGTTTCGCTGTCGGGCCGCGCGTCGTTCTGACGCCGATCCTGACCGTCGCAGCCGGCGCCGCGAGGCGCCGGCTGTAGTTTTCAAGGAATCCCCATGCTGGTCCATATCCCCGAAGTCTTGACGGCCGAGCAGGTCCGCTATTGCCGCGATCTGATGGCGCGCGCCAATTGGGTGGATGGCCGGATCACGGCCGGGCACCAGTCGGCGCAGGTCAAGCGCAACCTGCAACTGCCCGAGAACACGCCGGAGGCGCAGGAGCTTGCCGAGATCGTGCTCGACGCGCTGGGCCGCCATCCGCTGTTCATGTCGGCGGTTCTGCCGAAGAAGATCTTTCCGCCGCTGTTCAACCGCTACGATGCCGAAGGCGAAATGAACTTCGGCTCGCATGTCGACAACGCTATCCGCACCGTTCCCGGCACGTCGGTGCGGGTGCGGACCGACGTGTCATCGACGCTGTTCCTGTCGTCTCCGGAGGAATATGACGGCGGTGAGCTGATGGTCGAGGATACCTACGGCACCCATGCCGTGAAGCTACCGGCGGGCGACATGATCGTCTATCCCGGCACCAGCCTGCATCACGTCACCAAGGTGACGCGCGGATCGCGGATCGCGTCGTTCTTCTGGACCGAAAGCATGATCTCGGATGTGACGCGGCGGGCGATGATGTTCGATCTCGACATGTCGATCATCCGCCTGAATGGCGATCATCCCGAGCATCCCTCGGTGGTGTCGCTGACCTCGCTGTATCACAACCTGCTGCGGCAGTGGGCCGCGACCTGACTCAGTCCAGCATCGCCTGCAGTGCCGGCGACAGCCGCTCGTCGAGGGCGATCGTGTCGCGATGGAAACGGATGGCGGCGGCGAGCTTGTGCCGCGTGGCAAAGGCGATGCCGGCGTCAAAGCCCATCACCATTAGGGCCGTGGCATAGGCGTCCGCTGCCATGCACGATTGATGCAGCACGGTGGCGGTGACCATGGCGTTGTCGATCGGCACGCCGCTGCGCGGATCAATCGTATGCGACAGATGCCGGCCGGGGCCATCGTAGCCGCGCTCGCAGCCCGACGTGGCGATCGCCAGCCCGTGCAATGCGACGCGCAACGCAGGCACGCCGGACGACGCCGAAGGCCTATCGATATCGACCCACCACGGCGTGCCGTCCGGCTTGAGGCCGGCGCCGGCGAGTTCGCCGCCGATCTCCACCAGTGCATGGTGGATGCCGTGCTGACGCAGCGTCGTCATCGCGAGGTCGACGGCGAAGCCCTTGGCAATGCCGTTGAGGTCGATTCTACAGGCCGAGAGGCGGCGCAGTCGTCGTGATGATGCGTCGAATTCGAGTTGCCGCCAGCCGCAGATGCCGCGCTGCTGCGCGATGTCGGCGGCGGACGGCAAAGCCGGCGGTCGCCCCTGTGGCCCGAAGCCCCAGAGATCGACCAGCGGTCCCATCGTCGGGTCGAACGCGCCGTCGGATTCGCCGGCGATGCGAAGCGCTTCTGCCATCACCGTGGCGAACTCGCGCGGCAGCTCGTGCCACTCGCCCAAAGGTCCGTCGTTAAATTCGCTGAGCGCGGAACCGGCGTCCCACGGGCTCATCTGCATCACGACCCGTTCGAGCACGCCCACGATGGCCCGTCGCAGCGTCTGCGCCGCGGCGGCCGAGCCGACGAATTTCACCGACCATGACGTGCCCATCGTGCGGCCGGCAATATCCTGCAGCGGCGCCAGCAGCGGAGCGGCGCGGGAAAGCTGCAGGGGGATCGCCACCCGGGTCGGTGCCATCGTCGTCACCGCTACAGATCCGACCGCTTTATTGCGGCAGCACTTCGACCGTGGTGGTGTAGGCGGCGCGGCGCTTGGCGTCCTTGATCTTGCTCTTGCTGTCCTCGATGGAGGCATTCATCCAGTACATGCCGGGGCCCGGCCAGGTCACGGTGAAGGTGCCGGACTCGTCGGTGGTGGCCTTGAAGTCGTTCAGCTTGTCGCGATAGCGGATGCCGCCCGGCACGATCTCGATCGGCAGGCCTGCGGCGGGCTGGCCGTCCAGCACCATGCGGAACGTCGCTTTCTCGCCGGCCATCAGATTGTTCGGGTGGGTGACCGGCACCATTTCGAGGCCAACCCCGGTTGGCTTGAACGTGTCGGAAGATGGCTTGCCCGACGTGACGAAGATCTCGATCCGTCCCTGCGTTTCGGAGATTTTCACATCGGTGGCATTGGCCGGTATTTCTGTCGCGACCTGCTCGGCCTTGCCGCGCCAGCGCTTGTTCTGGCCGTCGAGCTTGTAGTTCGCGAACACGCCCTGGTTCAGCACCATCATCTTGTAGGTGCCGGGCTGGTCGAGCTTGACGTCGAACGTGCTGCGGTAGCGCCCCTTGGCCTGGTTCTGCACCGCGGCCGCCTTGCCGTCCGGGGCGAGCACCGAAAGGCCATCAAGCTGCAACGGGAAGTGTTCGAAGTAGAATAGGTCGTTGGACACCGCGCCATCCACAGTGACCCAGGCGTCGGTGCCGGACAGTACCGTGGCGGAGGGCAGCAGCCACTGCCGATGCGCTTGCGCTCCGACGGAGCCGAGCGTGATGGCGGAGGCGAGCAAAGCGAGCTTGAGATAGTTGTTCATGGCGATGTCCCTTGTCGTCGGTTGCTGCAATGTTCGATTCAGGGGGCTGCCGATCAAGGCACCAGTTTCAGCGTCACGACGCCAAGCTCGCTCTCGCCCTTGGCGTCGAGCGTCACCGGCGCCTTCGGCGGCCATTCGAAGGGGACGCGGAGCAGTTCGCGACCGCCGACTTCGCGCGCCGCCTCGACCACCAGGCTGTAGCTCCCCGGCGCCAGTTCGGTGAGCGGCTTGGCGTCGGCCTTGAAGCCGATCCGGTGCGTGCCCGGCGCCCGGGTCGGGCTGCTCAGGCCATCGACGGGCAGCGTCAGTTCGCGGCCCGTGCGCCGCCACCACTGCCGCATGTCCTTCAGCCATTTGCTGCCCTCATTGTCCTTGTGCTTGACGTCGTACCAGACCGCCAGATTGGTGACCTTGCCGCCATCGGCGCCTTCCAGCCAAAAGGCCACGTAGGGCTTGTGATACTCGACCACGTTGAGGCGGGGGATATCGATGCTGATGCTGGCTTCGCTGGCGATGGACGGGCCGGCGGCAAGGGTCGAGATGGCGGCAGTGACGACGAAACGCATCGATAACCTCTAGCGGTGGATGAAGATGACGAGCAGCAAAGCAGGGATCACGAAGCCGAGGCCGACCACCGGCCATGTCGCGGGGCGTTTGGTGGCGTGCAGTTGCAGCAGCAAGAGGCCGGTCAGGCAAAACACGATCGCCGCGCCGGCGAAAAGATCGAGAAACCAGCTCCAGACGCCCCCGGTATGGCGGCCCTTGTGCAGATCGTTGAGATAGGCGATCCAGCCGCGATCGGTGCGCTCATAGGCGATTGTGCCGTCATCGCGATCGATGCTCATCCAGGCATCGCCGCCAGGCCGTGGAAGCGCCACATAGACTTCCCTGGCCGACCATTCGGTGTCGCGGTCCGCCACGTTGATCCTCATGTCGCGCTGGATCCAGGTCGCGACCGATGCCGGAAGCGGCGCCTTGGCGACAGCGGGCTGCTGGCGAAGCGCGTACAGACCCTCCGCGGGCAACCGGCCTTCGCGCGTCACGACCGATGGAGACGATTCCATCTGTCCGGCATGATTGAGCGTGATCCCCGTCACGGCGAACAGCACCATTCCAATCAGGCACAATCCGGAGCTGATCCAGTGCCACTGATAGAGTTGCCTCAGAAAGAAAGCGCGCTGCTTCTTCTTGAAGGCGCTCGGCCGCCCATCCATCGACACAGTCCGCGATATTGATTCCGGTGAGCGGGACGCCTGGAGCGCAAGCCACTTCAAAAAATGTCTAACGGTAAAGACCAGGCTGCGCCACGGAAACAGTTTAGGTTAGTTCTAAATGCCGGGCGTCTGTTATCACGCCGCAACCATGTCCCATTCGACATGCCATGGGCTTGGATAATCGCGGGGCCGGCTTTGTTTGACAGGCGACAGGGCTCGCGGCGGCGGCGCGTCGCGCGCTCATGGGGTGAAGATCGCATCGCGAGTTCGATCGTTTCGGTCGGATGCCTCCCGTTGCAGGAAGACAATCAGGTACCCGCCGGGGCGCCGTCACGTCGGTGAACGGGGTGATCGCCCGCGACCCACGCTCCCTGAAGGCCCCACGAAAATGTGTACACGGATACCCCGCCACCGTCAGGTGGTATCGCGCGCTGCTTAGAAACGGGTTTCGTGGCCATGCTGCAGATGCGTCGAAATGGCCTCGAACCATCCACGGTCCTTCGCGTTGAGTGCCCTGTAAAGCGGACGGACTTGCCGTTTTCCGTCAACAGAGGTGTTTACCCATGGAGAAACCCGGTGACCTATCCATTTCACGGCGGGACCTTTTGATCGTGGCCGGGGCATCGGTCGCGGCAGGCGCGGCTCCGTCATCCGCACAGGCGCAGGGCAGCGCGCCGGCGGCAGCGACGGCGGGACCGACGTCCAAGGTGTCATTCAACGTCAACGGCGCGGCTCAGAATCTCGACGTCGATACGCGCACCACGCTGCTTGATGCCCTGCGCGAACATCTGCATCTGACCGGCACCAAGAAGGGCTGCGACCACGGTCAGTGCGGCGCCTGCACGGTGATGGTCAACGGCCAGCGCATCAATTCCTGCCTCAGCCTCGCAGTGATGCACGAAGGCGACAAGGTCATCACCATCGAGGGGCTCGGCACGCCGGATAAACTGCATCCGATGCAGGCCGCCTTCATCAAGCATGACGGCTACCAGTGCGGCTATTGCACGCCAGGCCAGATCTGTTCGGCGGTCGCGGTTCTCGACGAAATCAAGGCGGGCCAGCCCAGCCATGTCAGCGCCGATCTGATGGAGCCGATGCAAGCGACCAACGAGGAAATGCGCGAACGCATGAGCGGCAACATCTGCCGTTGCGGCGCCTATTCCAATATCGCCGAAGCGATGACCGAAGTGTCCGGGAGGCCCGCATGAGACCGTTTACATACGAACGCGCGGCGTCACCGGCGGCTGCCGCCAAGGCCTCTGCCGGCAATGAAGCCGCCAAATTCATCGCCGGGGGCACGAATCTCCTCGACCTGATGAAGCTCGAGATCGAAACGCCGACGCATCTGATCGACGTCAATGGTCTCGGCTTCGACAAGATCGAACCGACCCCCGAAGGCGGTCTGCGCGTCGGCGCATTGGTGCGCAACACGGCGCTGGCGTCGGACGAGCGCGTGCGTCGCGATTACGGCCTGCTGTCGCGCGCACTTCTCGCCGGCGCGTCCGGTCAGCTGCGCAACAAGGCGACGACCGCCGGCAATCTGCTGCAGCGGACGCGATGCCCGTATTTTTATGACACCAATCTGCCGTGCAACAAGCGCACGCCGGGTAGCGGATGCTCGGCGATCGGGGGCGTCAGCCGGCAACTCGCCGTGGTCGGTTCCAGCGACGCCTGCATCGCGACACATCCGAGCGACATGGCGATCGCCATGCGCGCCCTCGATGCGACGGTGGAGACAGTGAAGCCGGATGGCCGGACCCGTGCGATTCCGATCGCCGACTTCCATCGCCTGCCGGGCGACACGCCGCATATCGAAACGACGCTGCAGCCGGGCGAGCTGATCACGGCCGTGATGCTGCCGAAGCCGGTCGGCGGCACGCATATCTATCGCAAGGTGCGCGACCGCGCGTCCTACGCCTTTGCGCTGATCTCGGTCGGCGCCATCGTGCAGAAGGACGGCAGCGGCCGGGTCGCCGTCGGCGGCGTGGCGCACAAGCCGTGGCGTGTCGAGGCCGCCGAGGCTGCCATGCCGAAGGGCGCCAAGGCTGTCGCGTCACGGCTTTTGGCCGATGCCAAGCCGACCCACGACAACGCATTCAAGCTTACGCTGGTCGAACGCACGCTGGCGTCGGTCCTCGCCGAAGCGAAAGGCTGAGCCATGAAATTCGACACACCCGCCACGACCAACCCGATCGACCAGCTCAAGGTGATCGGACATCCCGCTGACCGTATCGACGGTCCGCTGAAGACCACCGGCACGGCGCCTTATGCCTATGAGCGGCACGACGACGTACCCAACGCGGCCTATGGCTATGTCGTCGGATCGGCCATCGCCAAGGGCAAGATCATTTCGATGGATATCGCCCGGGCCAAGGCCGCGCCGGGGGTTCTGGCCATTGTCACGGCCGAGAACGCCGGCAAGCTCGGCAAGGGTAAGATGAACGTTGCGACGCTGCTCGGCGGCCCGGCCATCGAGCATTATCATCAGGCGGTCGCCGTTGTGGTCGCCGAGACCTTCGAGCAGGCCCGCGCCGCGGCGCAGCTGGTCAAGGTCAGCTACAGCCAGGAAAAAGGCTCCTACGATCTTGCCGCCGGCAAGGCCGGCGCCACCAAGCCGAAGGGCGAAGGTGAAGAGGCACCGGACTCGTCGTTCGGCGATTTCGCAGGCGAGTTTGCATCCGCGCCGGTCAGACTAGATACGACCTATTCGACGCCCGATCAGAGCCACGCGATGATGGAGCCACACGCGTCGACCGCGAAATGGGACGGCGACCGGCTGACGCTGTGGACGTCGAACCAGATGATCGCCTGGGGCGTCGGCGACGTCGCCAAGAACCTCGGCATCCCCAAGGAGAACGTACGCCTGATCTCGCCCTATATTGGCGGTGGTTTCGGCGGCAAGTTGTTCGTGCGCTCCGATGCGGTGCTCGCGGCACTCGGCGCGCGCGCGGCCGGCCGGCCCGTCAAGCTGACGCTGCAGCGGCCGTTGATCGCCAACAATACCACGCACCGTCCGGCGACCATCCAGCGCATCCGGATCGGCGCCGAGCGGGACGGCAAGATCACGGCGATCGCCCATGAAAGCTGGTCGGGCAATCTGCCGGGCGGCGACCCGGAAACGGCCGTGTTTCAGACGAGGCTGCTTTATGCCGGCGCGAACCGGATGACGGCGATGCGGCTTGCCGAGCTCGATCTGCCGGAAGGTAATGCGATGCGCGCACCGGGCGAAGCGCCGGGCCTGATGGCGCTGGAAATCGCGATGGATGAAATGGCCGAGCGTATCGGCATGGACCCGGTCGCGTTCCGCGCGCTCAATGATACGCAGGTGACGCCGGAGAAGCCGGAGCGGAAGTTTTCGCAGCGCCAGCTTAACGAGTGCATGAGGATCGGCGCCGAAAAATTCGGCTGGAGCGAACGCAACAAGGAGCCGGGACAGCGCCGTGACGGGCGCTGGCTGATTGGCACGGGCGTTGCCGCCGCCTTCCGCAACAATATGCTGATGAAATCCGGCGCGCGCGTGCGGCTCGATGGCAAGGGCATCGTCACCGTCGAGACGGACATGACCGATATCGGCACCGGCTCCTATACGATCATTGCGCAGACCGCCGCCGAGATGATGGGCGTCACGCTCGACAAGGTCGTGGTCAAGCTCGGCGATTCGTCGTTCCCGGTGTCCGCCGGATCGGGCGGGCAGTGGGGCGGCAATAACTCGACGTCCGGCGTCTATGCGGCCTGCGTGAAGCTGCGACAGGCCGTGGCGCAGAAACTCGGGTTCAATTCGGCCGATGCCACGTTCAGCGACGGCAAGGTGTCATCTGGCAACCGCAGCGCGCCGCTCGGACAGGCGGCATCTGATGCCGAAATCGTCGCGGAAGATTCCATCGAATACGGCGATCTTTCCAAGAAGGAGCAGCAATCAACCTTCGGCGCGCATTTCGTTGAAGTCGGCGTCGATATCGCGACGGCGGAGATTCGCGTCCGCCGCATGCTCGCGGTGTGCGCGGCCGGCCGCATCCTCAACCCGAAGACCGCACGTAGCCAGGTGATCGGCGCGATGACCATGGGCGTCGGTGCGGCCCTGATGGAAGAACTCTTCATCGACAAGCGGTACGGCATGTTCATCAATCATGATCTGGTAGGCTATGAGGTGCCCGTGCATGCCGATATCCCGCATCAGGAGGTGATCTTTCTCGACGAGACCGATCCGATGTCGTCGCCGATGAAAGCCAAGGGCGTCGGCGAACTCGGCATCTGCGGCGTCGCCGCCGCGGTGGCCAACGCCATCCATAATGCGACCGGCGTGCGGGTGCGGAATTATCCGATCACGCTGGACAAGCTGATCGATCAGATGCCCGCAGTGGGCTGATACGCAACGCGTTCAAAACGAGCCGGCGGCATGACATCCATGCCGCCAGCTTTTTCGTTTACGGCACAGCCAGTGCTGACTGACGCTCCAGCCACTGCGTGGCAACCGTCAGGTGCCGCGAGATCGTAACGCTTGCGGGCCTTGAGCGCGAAGTCCGCCAGCTCGTTGGCGCGACGGCGAACGTCGTCTTCGTCGAACACGCCCTCAGCAAGCCTGCGAAAGAAGCGCGGCATGCCGTGTTCCAGCACCTTGCCGCGCACCGACAGCAGCGATGCTCCCGGTGCGACCGCCTGGCCGAGCGGCAGCAGATCGTTCTCGTCGCCGCCGGTGCCGTGCAACAGCAGCAGGGGTGCAGCCTCGCGCCGGTTGCCCGGGGCGATGCGATGGATGTGGGACAGCTCGTTGCTCATGCGCGCTCCCTTTCCAGCGACGGCAATACCTTCTCGATTTCCGCGCGGTACTTCTCGAGGAAGGCCGGCAGCTTCAGGTGCTCGCCGAGCGATTCGACGGGCTCGTCCACATTGAACCCGGGGACATCGGTGGCGATCTCGAACAGGATGCCGCCAGGTTCGCGGAAGTACACCGAGCGGAAGTAGTTGCGGTCCTTCTGCTCGGTCGGATGCTGGCCGTGCGTCTCGATCAGCTTGCGCGACATCTCGGCCTGGTCGGCATCATCCACCGCGCGAAACGCGACGTGATGCACCGAGCCCGCGCCCTGACGTCCCGGCAGGAAGCCGCCGGCCTCGTAGATGTCGACGATGCCGCCATTCACCGCATCCGCCTTGAGCCGGATGATCGAGCCCTCGCGGCCGGTTTCCTCGAAGCCGAACACGTCGGTGAGGATCGCGCTGGTCTTCTCGGCCTTGTCGATCAGCAGCGTCACGCCGTGAAAGCCGCGGATCGCGTGTTCCGGCGGCACGTCGCCATTGCTCCAGCCGGCCTCGTCTTCCGCGCCGGGAACGCCGACCAGCGCCAGGCTCATGCCGTCCGGATCGGTGAACGGCAGCACGGATTCGCCAAAACGCTTCTCCAGCGCCTCATGCGCGATGCCCTTCTCGATGAAGCGGTGGGTCCAGTAGCCGAGCGAACGGGCCGGGACGCGAAACGCGGTCTGCTGGGTCTGGCCGACGCCGCCGCGGCCGGGCGCGGCATTCTCCCACGGGAAGAAGGTGAGGATGGTACCGGGGCTTCCGGCCTCGTCGCCGTAATAGAAGTGATAGGTGCCGGGATCGTCGAAATTGACGGTCTTCTTGACGAAGCGCAGGCCCAGGGCGCGGGTGTAAAAGTCGAAGTTCCGCAACGCGTTACCGGCGATCGCGGTGACATGATGGATACCTGACATGGTCGTTCTCCTGTTCGGCAGAGGCAGCTCGCCTTCCGTTGCAGGGATAATTGTGCAGGCGCCGAAATAAGACAATCCGGCCTTTCATGGCATCATTGTCTATGATTGGATGACAATCATGGACAAACTCAGCAGCCTCCGTGCCTTCGTCAAAGTGGTCGAGCTCGGCAGCTTCTCCGAGGCCGGGCGGCAATTGCGGCTGTCGCGCTCGGCGATCTCCAAATATGTCGGCGAACTCGAGCAGAGCCTCGGCGTGCAGCTGCTCAACCGCACCACGCGGCACGCCGCCCCGACCGAGAACGGCCAGGCCTATTTCGAACGCGCGCTGTCGGTGCTGGCCGATCTCGACGCCGCCGACCAGGCAGTGGCGCAGGCCCAGTCAACGCCGCGCGGGCTGCTGCGCGTGAACGCGCCGATGTCCTTTGGGACGCTGCAGCTCGGACCCGCGATTGCGGACTTCATGGCGCAATATCCCGAACTGCAGATCCATCTGGTGCTGTCGGACGACCAGGTCGACCCGACCCAGGGCGGCCATGACGTCACGCTGCGCATTGCCGACCTGGAATCGTCGAGTTTAATCGCGCGACGGATCGTCGGCATCGACCGCGTGATCTGCGCCGCGCCGGACTATCTCGCCCGGCATGGCACGCCCGCGACGCCCGCCGAACTGCGAAAACATTCGCTGCTGACTTATGGCTTCCTGCTCACCGGCAACCAGTGGAAGCTGACCGGCGCCGATGGCGATCACTGGATCCAGCCGAGCTGGAATCTGTGCGCCAACAATGCCGAAGTGCTGTGCGATGCCGCTGTCAAAGGTCGGGGCATCGCGTTGCTGCCGACCTTTATCGCCGGCCGCGCGATGCGTGACGGCTGGCTGCAAGCGTTTCTCGCCGACTACAAGGCGCCATCGCTGGCGCTCTATGCGATCTATCCGCCGACCCGCCATTTGGCGGTCAAGGTACGGCTGTTCATTGATTTCCTGGTGGCGCGCTTTGCTGCACAACAGGACTGGTGAAGCGGACGAGGTGATGCGGAGGCGGGCTAGCGCCGGCGTCGCGCCTGTCGCGAGGTCGGGTTGAGCGGATCCTCGGTCTGCTTCACCTTGACGTGTTCGCATTTCGGGCAGGCGAAGGTTTGTTTCTCCGTGCCGTTCGGCTGCGGCTCGCGCTTCTTCAGCACCATGCGGCCACGGCACATGGCGCAGCGTGGCGGCTTGATCTCGGTGGCATCGGCGGGGTCGGACATGGATCACCATCGGCGTGAACGTCGGCATAGCGCCGCTGAACGCTGCAACTCAAGTCAAACTTTCAGCCGCGCCCACAGCGCCTCCGCGGCGCGGCCCTGATGGGCGTGCGGACGGTACAGCCGGATCTCCACCGCGATGCGCGAGGCCCGGCCGCCGGCGGCGACCAGCCGGCCGTGATCGATGTCGTCCTGCGCGAGCGATTGCGGCAGCCACGCAATGCCGCGTCGCGCCAGCGCGAGCGAATGCAGCGTCGCCGCCAGCTGCGAGGTAAACACGTTGTCGAGCGCGCGCCGCTTCCTCGCCTTGTGGGCGGCGACGATGCGGCCAAGGCCGGATTCGGCGCTATAGGCGAGATATGGGATCGGCGCTTTCGTGGCCTCGTCGAGTGACCACAGCGCGCCGCCGTCCGGAGCCGGTGCGGCCAGCGGGATCAGCACGTCATGGCCGACCACCGCGCTGTCAAAGCCGTCGGCGTCGAGCCGGTTCGGGCTGTTGCGATGCGCGTGGCAGAGCAGGAACTGGGCGCGGCCGCGTTGCATGATCTGCTCGCAGGCCGCCATTGAGTCGGAGATCAGATTCAGCGTGCCGAGCGGCGCGGCGCGTTCCTGCTCGCGAATCCATTTCGGAAAGAAGGTGAAGGACAGCGCGTGGGTCGCGGTAAACGACAGCGCCGCGGTCTCGCGGCCGGCGACGTCGAGCGCTTCCGAGCGCAATTGCCGGATGTCGCGCGCCATCGCATCGGCCCGCGAGCGCAGATGCAAACCTGCCGCCGTCAGCGTCACGCCATGCGTGGAGCGGGCGAACAACGGCGTGCCGATCCATGATTCCAGCGCCTGGATGCGGCGGCTGAACGCCGGCTGGGTGACGTGGCGCGCCTCTGCCGCGCGGGAAAAATTCAGCCGCTCGGATAGCTCGATGAAGTCGTCCAGCCACGCCAGTTCCATGCTTATGCCGATCGTGCATGACAAGCCTCGATCATGGCATTGGCGCTTGGCTGCGTCCAGCCGTAGGAGTAGGGCAACTTCAGGAGAACATCATGCAGATCGTCGACGTCCGCGAAATCACCCAGCCGATCGCCTCGCCGATTCGCAATGCCTATATCGACTTCTCGAAGATGACGACCAGCCTGGTCGCCGTCGTCACCGACGTGATCAGGGACGGCCGCCGCGTGGTCGGCTACGGCTTCAATTCCAACGGCCGCTACGGTCAGGGCGGGTTGATCCGCGAGCGCTTCCAGAACCGCATCCTCGAGGCCGATCCGAAGAGCCTCATCAACGCCGCCGGCGACAATCTCGATCCGCACCGGATCTGGGCCGCGATGATGTCGAATGAGAAGCCGGGCGGCCATGGCGAGCGATCGGTGGCGGTCGGCACGCTGGACATGGCGATCTGGGACGCGACCGCAAAAATCGCCGGCAAGCCGCTGTTTCGCATGCTGGCCGAGAGCAAGGGCCGCGAGGCCGATCCGCGCGTGTTCGTCTATGCCGCCGGCGGCTATTACTATCCGGGCAAGGACGACTCGGCGCTGCAGGCGGAGATGCGCAGCTATCTCAACCGCGGTTACAATGTCGTCAAAATGAAGATCGGCGGGGCGCCGATCGACGAAGACCGCCGCCGCATCGAGGCGGTGCTGAAGGAAATCGGTTCTGAGGCGCGGCTCGCGGTCGACGCGAACGGCCGGCTCGATCTGGAGACCGCGATCGCTTATGCCAAGATGCTGCGCGACTATCCGCTGTTCTGGTACGAGGAAGTCGGCGACCCCCTTGATTATGCGCTACAGGCATCGCTGAGCGAATTCTATCCCGGCCCGATGGCGACCGGCGAGAATCTGTTCTCGCACCAGGACGCCCGCAACCTGCTGCGCTACGGCGGCATGCGCCCGGACCGCGACTGGCTGCAGTTCGACTGCGCGCTGTCCTATGGCCTGGTGGAATATCTGCGCACGCTCGACGTGCTCGAACAGTTCGGCTGGTCGCCGACGCGCTGCATTCCGCATGGCGGCCACCAGATGTCGCTCAACATTGCGGCCGGCCTGGGCCTTGGCGGCAACGAGAGCTATCCCGACCTGTTCCAGCCCTATGGCGGCTTTCCGGACAGCGTCAAGGTGATCGACGGCCACATCACCATGCCCGAACTGCCGGGCATCGGCTTCGAGGGCAAGTCGGACCTGATCAAGGTGATGCGGGAACTGGCGGAGTAATGTAGGAGGGTGGCGAGATGCAAAGCGGCTCTCGTCACCCCGGACAATCGGCGCTAAACCTCCTTTGAAACCCACGAATCGTGGCTACGAAGAGGTTGCCAACCCCATGACCATCCGCCTGCACCGCGGCGATCTGCCGGATTTGAGCCGCTATACCGATTCGGTGGCGATCGACACCGAGACCATGGGGCTCAATCCGCACCGCGACCGGCTTTGCGTGGTGCAGCTGTCGCCCGGCGACGGCAGCGCCGACGTGGTGCAGATCCCGGTCGGGCACACCGACGCGCCGAACCTGAAGAAGCTGCTCGGCGATCCCACGGTGACCAAGATCTTCCATTTCGCCCGCTTCGATCTCGCCGCACTCTATAACGGCCTCGGCGTGATGCCGTCTCCGGTCTATTGCACCAAGATCGCCTCGCGGCTGTGCCGCACCTATACCGACCGCCACGGCCTCAAGGATCTGGTCCGAGAAGTGCTGAATGTCGATCTGTCGAAGCAGCAGCAGTCCAGCGACTGGGGCCAGTCCAAGCTCAGCGATGCGCAATTGTCCTATGCCGCTTCCGACGTGCTGCATCTGCATGCCCTGCGCGAGCGGCTTAACGTCATGCTGGCGCGCGAGGGGCGTACCGAACTGGCGCAGGCCTGCTTCGACTTCCTGCCGACGCGGTCGAAACTCGACCTGTCGGGCTGGTCCGAACAGGATATCTTCGCGCATTCCTGATCGAAACCGGCGGCAGTGACCTCTCGACGCAGCAAGCGACGGGCTTCGCCCCGTTTCGGTCATAGTACTCGTTCTGGTGAGGGCTGCATTTCGGCGCATTTGGGCGTAGAATGCGCCTGCCAGGCCGGCGCGTTGGAGCAGCGGTGAATTCGGTTCAGATCCCGACCTATCAAGCCGGAATGGACGTCCGGTTCAGGGCCGCTGCACGCCATTCCAGGCTTGTGCGGCTGCTGCGCGTCGCCGTGCCGGCAGCCGTCGTGCTGTCGATGGCCATGATCGTCGGTATTTCGATCTTCAACCCGTTCCGGATGATCCTGTCGCGGCTGCCGGTCGACATGAGCAACCTGGTCGTGTCCGGCACCAAGATCACGATGGAAACGCCGCATCTGGCCGGCTTCTCGCCGGACGGTCGGCCCTATGAATTATGGGCCAAGACCGCCACGCAGGACCTCACCGACCCCGACAATGTCGAGCTCAATGTGCTGCGCGCCAAGGTGCTGATGGAAGACAAGTCGACCATGACGATGGACGCCCGCACCGGCTTCTTCAATTCCAAGACCCAGTTGCTCAAGCTGTACAAAGACATTTTCATGCAGACCTCGACCGGCTACGAAGCCCGTCTCAGCCAGGCCGTGATCGACATCGCGGCGGGGACGGTGACGTCCGACGAGCCGGTCGATGTGAAATTGCTGAACGGGACGCTGGTCGGCAAGCGGTTGCGGATTACCGAGAATGGCGAGTTGGTGCGCTTCGAGGGCGGTGTGGTGATGAATCTGGTGATGGACCAGCCGCCCGCTGTACCGGAGGCTGCGCCTGAGCCGGACGCCGTGCCCGCGCCGGCCCCTGCCAAGGCCAAGGCCTCCAAAGACAAGCGCGCCAACGCGAAATGAAATCGATGATGATGTCCCGCTTCAGTCTTCCTGACCGTGTTGCTGCGGCCTGCGCCGTGGTCGTGGTGCTGGCCGGTGCCGGCGCCGCGCTGGCGCAGAGCGCGGTGCAGGGCGTGCCCAATGCCATGCAGGGTTTTTCGCAGAACCGCGACCAGCCGATCCAGATCGAGGCCGCCTCGCTGGAAATGCGCGACAAGAAGAAGGAAGCCACCTTCACCGGCGATGTGAAGGTGGTGCAGGGCGACACCACGATGAAGTCGAAGAGCCTGGTGGTGTTCTATGACGGCGGCGGCGCGGCGACGCCGGCGCCCGGCGCCCCCGCTGCAAAGGGAGCGAAAGCGCCGATCAAGGCGGCGCAGCCCGGCCCGGGCGGCAGTTCGTCGATCCGGCGGCTCGAGGCGCGCGGCAGCGTCGTCGTCACCCAGAAGGACCAGGTCGTCACCGGCGAGACCGCGGTATTCGACACCAAGACCAACCTCGTCACCATGCTGGGCGGCGTTGTGCTGACACAGGGCAAGAACGTGCTGCGCGGCGACCGCCTTGTCGTGGACATGACAACGGGCACGTCACGGGTGGAATCCGACACCGGACGCGTGCAGGGCCTGTTTCAATCGTCGCCATCCACCCCGCCGGCCCCGGGCGGCGCCAAGCCGAAGTGACGATTCCGCCGCCGGCCCCGCCTTGGTTGAACTGCATCGCACAACCCGTTATCGCCATTGTTGTACCGTAGCGACGGGTATCCCGGCATTGGGCCGGGCAGGGATTATTGACATCTTCATGCTATTGATCCGGCACATCCAGCAGGCCGCGGGTTTGGCGCGGGCGGCAATCCAGGCTGAGCGAAACGCACATGGTTGATGTCCTCGGCATGTTCCGCCGGCGCGCCCCCAAGCGCGGCCCGAAAGGCTTCGCGCGCGCGGAGCCGGACATCACGGCGCTGTCCGGTGAGATGGGAGAGCTGTTGGCGCCGGTCCGTGAGGCGCCCGAGCTGCCGCGATCGGCCGCCCCGGTTGCCGTTACGCCCCGGCAGGAAGCGCCTGCACAGCCCCCCCGGCGCGCCGAAAAACAGGCCCGCCGCAAGGCGACCGCGCCGCAGATGGCCACCCATGCCGGTTATCTTGCCGTGCACAGCGTGGAAAAGAGCTTCGGCTCCCGCCAGGTGGTGCGCGGCGTCAGCATCTATGTGCGGCGCGG
The DNA here is from genome assembly GCF_007018645.1 of Tardiphaga sp. vice154. Taxonomy (NCBI): domain Bacteria; kingdom Pseudomonadati; phylum Pseudomonadota; class Alphaproteobacteria; order Hyphomicrobiales; family Nitrobacteraceae; genus Tardiphaga; species Tardiphaga sp. vice154. Next base: position 220,515 of record NZ_CP041399.1, on the reverse strand, counting down.
CGAGGCGGTCGGCCTGCTCGGCCCCAACGGCGCCGGCAAGACCACGGTGTTCTACATGATCACCGGTCTGATCAAGCCCGACCGTGGCGCCATCGAGCTCGACGGCCACGACGTCACCCGGCTGCCGATGTACCAGCGCGCCCGGCTCGGCATCGGCTATCTGCCGCAGGAAGCCTCGATTTTCCGGGGGCTTACGGTCGAGCAGAACATCCGCGCGGTGCTCGAGGTGATCGAGCCCAGCAAGAAGAAGCGCGAATACGAACTCGACGCCCTGCTCGACGAATTCAACGTGCAGAAACTGCGAAAATCGCCGTCGATCGCATTGTCCGGCGGCGAGCGTCGCCGCGTCGAGATCGCGCGCGCGCTGGCGACCCGGCCGAATTACATGCTGCTCGACGAACCGTTCGCCGGCATCGACCCGATCGCCGTGGGCGACATCCAGGATCTGGTGCGCCATCTCACCAACCGGGGTATCGGTGTACTCATCACCGACCACAACGTCCGCGAGACATTGGGGCTGACAGATCGCGCCTACATCGTCTATGCTGGTGAGATCCTGACCGAGGGATCTCCCGAGGAGATCGTGGCCAATCCGGATGTCCGCCGCCTGTATCTCGGCGAGGAATTCCGCCTCTAGTCCTAAATTACAATTCGTCAAGCCGTGTACATCGTCCCGCAAAAGGGATAAGCAAGAAACGGACCAACTTTTGGATCGGTTTTTGCCGCCATGGCGCTGACGCAGAGACTAGAGTTTCGTCAATCCCAGTCGCTGGTGATGACGCCGCAGCTGATGCAGGCGATCAAGCTGCTGCAGCTCTCTAACCTCGACCTCTCGACCTTTGTCGAGGATGAACTGGAGCGCAATCCGCTGCTGGAGCGCGCGAGCGATGGCAGCGAGCCCGCGATCGCCGGCGAGGCCGGGCCCGAGCGCGCCGAATTTACCGACCACGCTCGCGACGACAGCTTTTCCGGCCAGGAAGGCTCAGGCGATTCCTCAGATTTTTCCGACCGCGGCATCAGCGACGGCTTCGATGCTCCCGCGCCCGACGAGTGGATGAACAGGGAACTCGGCAGCCGCGCCGAGATCGAGCAGACCCTCGACACCGGCCTCGAGAACGTGTTTTCGGAGGAGCCGTCGGAAGCCGCGGCCCGCAATGCGCAGGATTCCGCACCGACTTCCTATACCGAATGGGGCGGCGGCGCCTCTTCCGACGACAGCTACAACCTGGAAGCCTTTGTCGCGGCCGAAGTGACGCTGGGCAGCCATCTCGCCGAGCAACTGGCGGTCGCCTTCACGTCGCCGCAGCTGCGCATGATCGGGCAATATCTGATCGATCTGGTTGATGAGGCCGGTTACCTGCCGCCGGACCTCGGTGACGTCGGCGAGCGGCTCGGCGCGTCGGCAGCTGATGTCGAGACCGTGATCGGCGTGCTGCAGAAATTCGATCCGCCCGGCGTTTGCGCGCGGAGCCTGAGCGAGTGCCTCGCCATCCAGTTGCGCGAACAGGACCGCTATGATCCCGCGATGCAGGCGCTGGTCGAGCATCTGGATCTGCTGGCCAAGCGGGACATCGCCAGCCTGCGCAAGATCTGCGGCGTCGACGACGCGGATCTGGCCGACATGATCGGCGAGATCCGGAGGCTCGATCCGAAGCCCGGCCTCAAATACGGCTCGGCGCGGACCCAGACCGTGGTGCCCGATGTCTATGTGCGGCCCGGCCCCGACGGCGGCTGGCATGTCGAGCTTAACAGCGACACGCTGCCGCGCGTGCTGGTCAACCAGGTGTATTATTCCGAACTGTCGAAGACGATCCGCAAGGACGGCGACAAGTCATACTTCACCGATTGCCTGCAGAACGCCACATGGCTGGTGCGCGCGCTCGACCAGCGCGCCCGCACCATTCTGAAAGTCGCGACCGAAATCGTCCGCCAGCAGGATGGTTTCTTCACGCAGGGCGTGGCGCATCTGCGGCCGCTGAATCTGAAAGCGGTGGCCGACGCGATCCAGATGCACGAATCGACGGTGTCGCGCGTTACCGCCAATAAATATATGGCGACCAATCGTGGCAGTTTTGAATTGAAATATTTCTTCACCGCCTCGATCGCCTCCGCCGACGGCGGCGAAGCGCATTCGGCGGAAGCCGTGCGGCATCACATCAAGCAATTGATCGATAATGAAAGCCCATCGGTCATCCTGTCGGATGATACCATCGTGGAGCGGCTGCGTGAGGTGGGCATCGATATTGCGCGCCGCACTGTGGCGAAATACCGCGAGGCGATGCGGATCCCTTCATCGGTGCAACGCCGGCGCGACAAGCAAAGCATGCTGGGAAATGCCCTGACGGCGCCTGCCTCCTCCTCTTCCGACCGTTCCCGCGACACCGCACCAGCTTGATTGCACTCGCGCGAAATCGGCATACTGTCTCAGTCGTACTCACGTCGAATCGAGGCATCAACATGACCCTCCGCATCTCGGGAAAAAGCATCAGTGTCGGCGACGCCTTGCGTGGCCGGGTTCATGAGCGAACCGACGAAGTGCTGCGAAAGTATTTCGATGGCAATTATTCCGGCCACATCACACTGAGCAAGGACGGCTTCGGCTTTCGTACCGATTGCGCGTTGCATCTGGATTCCGGAATTACGCTCGAGGCCGATTCGAATGCCGCAGATGCCTATGCCAGCGCCGACCAGGCGTTGCTGCAGATCGAGAAGCGCCTGCGCCGCTACAAGAGCCGGCTGAAGGATCGCTCGGCCCGCAAGACGCATGCCGAAGCTGTCGCCATCGCCGAACTGACGACGCCGACCTTGCACGCGCCGAGCTACGTCATCGAGGCGCCCGCCGGGGAAGACGAGCACGACGAGACCGGTTACGATCCGGTGATCATCGCCGAAGCCACAACCTCGCTGAAGCGGTTTTCGGTCAGCGAGGCGGTGATGGAACTGGACTTCACCGGCGCCGCCGTCGTGGTGTTCCTGCATGGCTCGAGCGGGCGCGTGAACATCGTGTATCGTCGCGCCGACGGCAATGTGGGTTGGGTTGACCCGCCGGTGGTTCAGACCTCCTGACGGCATTGACGGCCCGTTCGACCGAACCTATGGTCCGCCGCCTTCGATAGGCCGGGATTAGAAACCCGCCTATCGAAGCATTTCGCATGGGGCATTCCGGTGCTAGGATACTTCTGGGCGCACGCGCTTGGCGGTCTCTGACACAGGACGTCCCTTCCATTTTCTGACGCTGCCGGTCTACCCCTGTTTCACCTGCTGACGGTCAACATCCTCGGAACGATCCATGACGATTACCGATCTGGTGGCGCCCGAGGCGATTCTCTCGGCGTTGAAGGTCAACAGCAAGAAGCAGGCGCTGCAGGAATTATCCGCGCGCGCCGCGGTGCTGACCGGCCAAACCGAGCGTGCCATCTTCGAGGTGCTGCTGCAGCGTGAAAAGCTCGGCACCACTGCCGTCGGCTACGGCGTCGCCATTCCGCACGGCAAGCTGCCGACGCTGAACAAATTGTTCGGCATGTTTGCGCGGCTGGAGCGCCCGATCGATTTCGAGGCGATGGATGGTCAGCCGGTCGATCTCGTGTTCCTGCTGCTCGCCCCGGAAGGCGCCGGCGCCGATCATCTGAAGGCGCTGGCGCGAATAGCCCGGCTGCTGCGTGATCAGGACGTCGCCAAGAAGCTGCGCGCCTCGCGCGATGCCCAGGCGATCTACTCGGTACTGGCGCTGCCGCCGGCGACGGCCGCCTGACTCTCGGGACTGCGGCAGGCCGGCCATTCGGACAGCAAAATACGCGGGATGCTGCCCGCGTACTTCAACACCTCAGGCGGTCGTCGCGTTAGTGAACGCTGACGGCCTGCAATTCCTGGCTCCACGCATTGGCAATCGCGGCTTCCCTGCTGTCGGTCAGCATGATCGGCGTGCCATCGGCGGCGTGCAGGGCGAACAGCTTCAATCCGGGCGCAATATGCGGCGCCTGCGGAAACAGGCCCGGCACGTCCTCGGAGCGGATCTGCTTCACATAGGCGATCAGCCCATCGCCCAGATGAGCCAGCGTTTCGGCGGAGACATCCGCGACGTCAACAATATTCACTTCACTCATGGTCTCGACTCCTTACGGTTGACCAAGCGGTCGAGTCCGCTACTAGTTCCATTATTCGTGCTCATTGATAGCAATTGTCTTAACGACCCTTTCAGGCTCCGGCCTGGTGAGGTCGATCGACAACAACCCGTTCTTCAGATCCGCTCCCAATACCTGCATCCCCTCCGCCAGCACGAAGGTGCGCTGGAAGTGGCGTGCCGCAATACCGCGGTGGATGTACTGCCGGGACTTGTCGTCCTGCTGGCGACCCCGAATGACGAGCTGGTTTTCCTCGGTGGTGACATCGAGTTGATCGCGGGTGAACCCCGCCACCGCCAGCGTGATGCGCAGGCGTTCGGGCTGACCGCTGTTACGGTCGCACCGCTCGATATTGTACGGAGGATAGCCGTCGGCGCCTTTGACAACGCGGTCGAGCGCACGCTCGATCTCGTCGAAGCCCAACAGGAACGGACTGGATAACGAAGGAACACGAGACATAGATACAAAGCCCTCTCGAAGCGACTTTGGGTATCAGGGCCCTGACGGCGCCCTCTTCACCGACAGGCTGAGTGCCTGCCGATGCGTCCAATATGGGCATAGTACCGCCGGGTTCAAGAACCCCGGAATCGCCCGGTCTGCTTGGCCGCGCGTTGATTTCGGTCAGGTATCGATCCGGCTGCGGCCGTCGGCGCTGAACAGATGCAATTTGTCGCGGGGCGCGATGGCCCGGATTCGCTCGCCCACGGCGGGCGCAATCTGGCCGGGCACGCGGACGATGACTTCGCCCGCCGGCAATTCGCCCGGCGTGGTGCTGATGCCGTGCGCGCCGTCGCGGGCACCGTAGACGAAGGTTTCCGGGCCGACCCGCTCGATGGCTTCCACGGTCAGGTCCAGCGCGATGCCGCCGGTGGCGACCGCGTCGGGGGAGATCGTCAGGTCCTCGGGCCGGACGCCGAGAATGCCGGTTTCGGCCTGGCTACGGCTGTCGCCGGCGAATTGAAGGCCGATCTCGCCTGATCGCATCGGGATCAGGTTCATCGGCGGCGCGCCGATGAAGGAGGCGACGAAGGTGGTGGCGGGCTTGCGGTAGATTTCCAGCGGATTGCCGATCTGCTCGACCTCGCCGCCATTCATCACCACCAGGATATCGGCCAGCGTCATCGCCTCGAGCTGGTCGTGGGTGACGTAGATCGAGGTGGTCTTCAACCGGCGCTGCAATTTGCGGATCTCGACCCGCATCGCCACGCGCAGCTTGGCGTCGAGATTGGACAGCGGCTCGTCGAACAGAAACACTTTTGGCTGCCGCACGATGGCGCGGCCCATCGCGACGCGCTGGCGCTGGCCGCCGGAGAGTTGCCGCGGCTTGCGATCGAGCATGGCGCCGATTTCGAGAATCTTCGCGGCCTCGCGGACGCGGGCGTCGATCTCGGGCTCCTTCATGCCGCGATTGCGCAGGCCGTAGGCCATGTTGTTGTAGACGCTCATATGCGGATACAGTGCGTAGTTCTGGAACACCATCGCGATGTCGCGATCCGCCGGCTCGACCTCGTTGACGACGCGGCCGCCGATGTCGATCTCGCCTGAGGTAATGGTTTCCAGCCCCGCCACCATGCGCAGCAAGGTCGACTTGCCGCAGCCGGAGGGGCCGACCAGCACACAGAACTGCCCGTCAGCGATTTCGAAATTGACGCCCTTGATGGCCTCGAAGCCGCCGGGATAGGTCTTGCGCACATGGCGCAGCGAGACGTTCGACATGAAATTCCTACTTCTCGGTCTCGACCAGGCCGCGCACGAACAGGCGCTGCATGAACACAACCACCGCGACCGGCGGCAGCATCGCCAGCACCGCCGTGGCCATCGCGAGCTGCCATTCGGCAAGTTCGTCGGTGGTCGTCAGCATCTTCTTGATGCCGGTGACGATGGTCTGCATGGATTCCTGCGTGGTGATCAGCAGCGGCCACAAATATTGATTCCAGCCATAGATGAACTGGATCACGAACAGGGCCGCCATCGTGGTCACCGACAGCGGCAGCAGCGTATCCTTGAAGAACCGGAACGGCCCCGCGCCATCGATCCGCGACGCCTCCAGCAATTCGTCGGGAATCGTCATGAAGAACTGCCGGAACAGCAACGTGCCGGTGGCGGACGCGATGAGCGGCAGGATCAGCCCCGCATAGGTGTCCAGCATATGCAGATCGGCGATCACCTTGTAGGTCGGATAGATGCGCACCTCGACCGGCAGCATCAGGGTGACGAAGATGATCCAGAACGCCGTCTGGCGGAACGGAAAGCGGAAATAAACCACCGCATAGGCCGACAATACCGAAATGAAGATCTTGCCGATCGCGATGCCCGCCGCCGAGATGAAGGAATTCAGCAGCATCTGTCCGACCGGCTCGCGGCTCGCGCGCGCGCCGCCGACAAAAATCGCGCGGTAGTAATTCTCCAGGCCGTGTCCGCCCGGCAGCATCGGCATGTTGCCGTTGACCACCGTGGCCGCATCATGGGTCGAGGCGATGATTGCGACATAGACCGGAAACACGACGATGAACACGCCGAAGATCAGGATCGCGTAGGCCAGAATGTCGTTCCAGCGGCGGTGCTCGACCATCAGTACTGCACCTTGCGCTCGACATAGCGGAACTGGATCGCCGTCAGCGCGATCACGATGACCATCAGCACGACGGATTGCGCCGCCGAACTGCCGAGATCGCCGCCGAGCCGGCCGTCGGCATAGACCTTGTAGACCATCGTCGTCGTCGAGCCGGCCGGGCCGCCGCCCGTCACGGCGTCGATGATGCCGAATGTGTCGAAGAACACGTAGACGACGTTCACCACCAGCAGGAAGAACGTGGTCGGCGACAGCAGCGGGAAGGTGATGGTCCAGAACCGCCGCAGCGGCCCGGCGCCATCGATGGCGCCGGCCTCCAGCACGCTGCGCGGGATCGATTGCAACCCTGCAAGGAAGAACAGGAAGTTATAGGCGATCTGCTTCCACACGGCGGCCATCACGACCAGCGTCATCGCATGGTTGCCGTTGAGTAGCGGATTCCAGTTGAAGCCCATCAGGCGCAGCGGCCGCGCCATGGTGCCGAGCGTGGGATGGAAGATGAACAGCCACAGCACGCCGGCCACCGCCGGCGCCACCGCGTAGGGCCACAGCATCAGCATCTTGAATGCGGGCGCTGCCTTCAGATTCTTGTCGGCCTGGGTCGCGAACAGCAAAGCGATCGCCAGCGACAGCCCGGCCACCAGCGACGAGAACACCAGCGTCGTCAACATCGCCTTGTAGTATTCAGGCTGCGTGAACAGCGCCTGATAGTTCTCTAACCCGATGAATTCCGAGTTCAGGCCGAAGGCGTCCTCGCGCAGGAAGGATTGCCAGACGGCCTGCAGCGCGGGCCAGTAGAAAAAAACAGCCGTGATGACCAGCTGCGGCACCAGCAGCAGATAGGGCAGCAACCTGCCTTTGAAGACGGCGGACTTTTCCATCGCTTGTTATCGCGCCTCACGGCAGGGGCGTTCTGCCCCCTCCCCCGCAAGGGGGAGGGAACATGTCTGCCGTGCCTCGCCATGATGCGCTACGACGATCATGTTACTTCACCGTCTTCTCGAACGTTCGCAACATCGCGTTGCCGCGCGAGACCGCGGTGTCGAGCGCCTGCTGCGCAGTCTTCTGCCCGCCCAAAGCGGATTCCATCTCCTCCGCCCAGATGTCGCGTAGCTGCACCATGTTGCCGAAGCGCAGGCCGCGCGAGTTTTCGGTCGGCTCCTTGTTGGTGAGCTCCTTCAACGGCGTCTGCAGGATCGGATTCTTTTCATAAAAACCGTCGGCCTTGGTCTTTTCGTACGCTGCCTTGGTGATCGGCAGGTAGCCGGATTCCTGGTGCAGTTTGGCTTGGCGGTCGGTGTCGGACAGGAACGTGAAAAACTTGGCGATGCCCTTGTATTCGTCCGGCTTCTTGCCGCCCATCACCCACAGCGAGGCGCCGCCAATGATCGAGTTCTGCGGCGCGCCGGCCACGTCCGGGTAATACGGCATCGGCGCCGAGGTGAAGGCGAACTTCGCGGTGCCCTTGGCGGTCGCATAATAGCCCGACGATGTCAGGAATAGCGGGCACTCGCCGGAGCCGAACCGGCTCTCGCTGGCATTGGCGCGGCCGGAATAATCGTAGGTCTTGTCCTTCTGCAGTTCGATCAGCGTCTGCAGATGCTTGACCTGGAGCGGCGCGTTGAACTTGAGCTCGGTATCGAAGCCGTCCAGCCCGTTGGCCTTGGTGCCGATCGGCACGTTGTGCCACGCGGAGAACTGTTCGATGTGCGCCCACGTCGCCCAAGCATTGGAAAAGCCGCAGGTCGCATAGCCGGCGGCCTTGAGCTTCTTGGCGTCCTCGAAAACTTCCGGCCAGGTCTTCGGGATTTCCGCGATGTTCGCCTTCTTCAGCGCGTCGAGATTGACCCACATCACCATCGAGGACGAGTTGAACGGGAACGACAGCATCTCGCCCTTGGAGGTCGAGTAATAGCCGGTGATGGCGGGTAGATAATTGTTGGCGTCGAACGGCTCGCCCGCGTCCTTCATCAACTGGTACACCGGCTTGACGGCGCCCTTGGCGCTCATCATGGTTGCGGTGCCGACCTCGAAGACCTGCAGGATGTGCGGTGCGGTGCCGGCACGGAACGCAGCGATGCCGGCGTTCATCGTGTCGGGATAGGCGCCCTTGAAGGTCGTGACCACCTTGTAGTCGGACTGGCTGGCGTTGAAGTCGGCCGCGAGCTTGTTGACGATGTCGTTGTTGCCGCCGGTCATCGCGTGCCACCACTGGATCTCGGTCACCGCATAGGCCGGCGACGCGAGCACGAGGGTCGAGGCGAGCAGGGTGGCAAGGCGCAGTGGTCGGTTCATTCCAAGGTCTCCCGGTGGCCGTCATCATCGTTGCTGCGCCGGTAACAGCGCGGGATGACATTGGGATGACGGTATAGTCGAGCCGACGCCCGCGCGAAAGCGCGGATCATGGCAGCTGGAAGTTTAGTGAGGTCCGGGATGGGACCGCATCCCTGACCTTGCTGCTAGCGCTAGCGCTTGCGCTCCGGGCCGCTGACCGTGCCCCGGGCGACGAGATCGCCGATCTCTTCCGCCGAATAGCCGAACTCCTCGAGCACCTCGGTGGCATGCTCGCTGAACTTCGGCGGGACGTGGCGCAGGCTTGCCGGGGTGCGGTCGAAGCGCACCGGTGAAGCGACGCCCTTGTACCAGTCCTTCTCGATGATATCGCCGCGCGCAATCGTGTGTGGGTTGGCGAGCGCCTTGTCGATCGACTGCACCGGGCCTGCGGGCAGGCCGGCGGCGAGCAGGCGGCGGCATAGCGGTTCGCCGTCTTCCTGCGTGAGGATCGCTTCCAGCTCGGCGCGCAATTCGTCGCGGTTGACGACGCGGTCGCGGTTGCGGGCAAAGCGCGTGTCGGTGCCAAGCTCGGGCTTGCCGAGCTCCTTGCACAGCTTGCGATAGGTCGCGTCATTGCCGACGCCGACGAAGATGTCGCCATCGCGCGCCGCGAACACGGCATAGGGATACAGGTTGGGATGCTCGTTCCCGGTGCGCGCCGGCGGCTTGCCGCCATTCATGAAGTAGTTGGCGGTGTGCGGGTGCATGATCGCGAGACCCGTTTCGTACAAAGTCGCTTCCACGAACTGGCCAAGGCCGGATCTGGCGCGCTCCGCCAGCGCCATCAGAATGCCGACGCAGGCATACAGCCCGGTCGACATATCGACGAGGGCGACGCCAATCCGGGTCGGGCCGCTGTCCGCCGTGCCGGTGGCGGCCATCAGGCCGACCATCGACTGGATCACGGCGTCATAGCCGGGATGGCCGCCATGCGGGCCGTCGCCGCCGAAGCCGGAAATCCGGCAATGGATCAGTTTCGGAAATTTTGCGCGCAGCACATCATTGCCGATGCCCCATTTGTCGAGCGTGCCCGGCTTGAAGTTCTCGATCATCACGTCGGCGTCTTCGAGCATCCGCATCAACACGACGCGGCCGGCTTCCGAGGCGAGGTCGAGGCCGATCGAGCGCTTGTTGCGATTCGCGCCGATGAAATAGGCGGCGTCGTCCTCATGGAAGGGAGGTCCCCAGTCGCGGGTTTCGTCGCCGGCGGGCGGCTCGACCTTGACGACGTCGGCGCCGTGGTCGGCGAGGATCTGCGTGCAGTAGGGGCCACCGAGCACGCGCGACAGGTCGATCACGCGCAGTCCGGCGATGGCGCCGGGAGCAATATTGGGGATCATGAGGCGTTTCTGATGATTTTGTTGTTGGTCGTGCGACCCATAAACCATCCAAACCGCGTCTTCGCAAACGCTGGCCGCCATGCGATTTCGGGTGTTGTCCCGAGGCAGCCAGCGTGGCTGGCCGATGCCCGCCCGCCACAGGCTGGCAGGCGGGCATCGGCGTTCGATCAGACGATCGCCGAGCGGACGTCGATATTGCCGCGGGTCGCATTGGAATACGGACAGATCTGGTGCGCCTTCTCCACCAGCGTTTCGGCCTCGTCCCGGGCCAGGCCCGGCAGCGACACCGCGAGTTCGACGTCGAGTCCGAAACCGCCTTCCGAGCGCGGGCCGATTCCCACCGTTGCCGTCACCGCAACATCGGACGGCACCTTCGGGCCGCCCTGCGACGCCACGAATTTCATCGCACCGATGAAGCAGGCCGCGTAACCCGCCGCGAACAGCTGCTCCGGATTGTTGCCCTCGCCACCCGCACCGCCGAGCTCCTTCGGGGTGGTGAGCTTGACGTCGAGCGTGCCGTCGAGGGTCGCGGCATGGCCGTCGCGGCCGCCGGTAGCCTTGGCACTGGTCTTGTAGAGGACGTTGACGGACATGACTGCTCTCCTGCGTGAAGCGATGTCGTCTATATGGCGTCCAATTAGATTGTGCACAATAAAAAATGAGGGTCGGACAATTCGATTGCGCTCAATTGATTGTGAGGCCGGAAGGCCCCACATGGCATCCTGACCGACCGGTCAGGTCCGAAAGGTGTGCGATGCCACGGAAGCATGCGGCGTATTCGCCGCTCAAGCTCGAGAACCAGATCTGCTTCGCGGTGTACTCCACCGCGCATGCCTTCAATCGGATCTACAAGCCGTTGCTGGACAGGCTTGGCCTGACCTATCCGCAATATCTGGTGATGCTGGTGCTGTGGGAGCGCGACGACGTTCCGGTGAAAGCGATCGGCGAGCGACTGTTTCTCGATTCGGGCACGCTGACGCCGCTGTTGAAGCGCCTCGAAGTGGCCGGGTTGATTCGCCGCACCCGCAGTGCTGCGGACGAGCGCCAGATGCTGATCGCGCTGACGCCGCGGGGGCATGATCTGCGCGAAAAGGCGAGAGCGGTGCCGCACGGCGTGCTGGCGGCCTCGGCGTGTTCGGTGGATGAGCTGGTATCGATGAAGAATGAGCTGGTCGCGCTGCGGGACAGGCTGAATGCGGCGCTGGGGGAGTAGGGCGCGGCTCAGGCGTTAGAGGCGTTTTTTCGCGAAGGCCCGGCCGGAGCCAGACTTCAAATATCTTTCGAAAGCGAAGGCCTGCTTTTCATCGCTGAAGGCAATGTAGGTTTTGATTCGCCACGGTCGATATTTCGACGTGTGTGTCACTTCGCCTGCGTTATGTTTCACAAGCCGCGCGCGGAGATCATCGGCGATGCCGATGTAGAAATGTTCGGTATCAAGGCTTTCAAGGATGTAGACATATTTCATGGCCTTGCGGATCCATGATGAGCGACCGTTACAAGCTGAGTAAAATTTAGTTGAGCATCGGCGGTCCGCCTACGCCCTTCGGGCTACGGCGTGACATCCTTCGCTCGCTTCGCCCCGATAGTCTGGCGTGGCTTGCCGAGCCGAAGCTCGCGAAGCGAGCGAAGGATGGTGGAGCCAGGCGGGATCGAACCGCCGACCTCTTGCATGCCATGCAAGCGCTCTCCCAGCTGAGCTATGGCCCCTTAACCTGGTAGTCCGACCTATCCGAAAAACTCAAATCGATTTCCGGGGCCGTACGAACCGCGCGCTGACTGGTCGTTAGCGCGCGGTGCATCTCAAAACACAGTTCGTGGCGAAGCTCAAGTCTCTTCGTCGCCGGAAACGTCACCAATGATGTCGGTGACGTCGTCATCACCATCTTCTTCATCGGCGATGAAGGTCGAATCATCGTCCTCATCGTCGTCGATGGTGTCATCGGCGTCGATATCGTCCTCGGATTCCAGCACGGCGGCCTTCTTGCCGGTGCCTTCCTCGGCGTCGGCTTCCTCGAGCGGAACCAATTCGTCCTCGGCATCCGCCACTTCCGGCTGTTCGGCCGCGGAAGCGGCAGCCGAAGCGGCTGCGGCGCGCGAGGCGGCGTCGGCGCGGGTGCGCGGCGGCGGGATCGGCGCAATCGGCACCACTTCGCCCGTATAGGGCGAAATCACCGGGGTCTTGCCGAGGTCGTAGAATTTTTTACCCGTCGTGGGGCAAATGCGCTTGGTTCCGAGATCGGATTTGGCCACGTGTGAATCCTAGGGATTTTTTTGAAAAACGGTGCTTCACTTGGCTAGTTGCCACGCTGCTGTCAATAGCTCTCTGCGCGTGGCGTGACGCGGTGCCGGCCATATGGTACGAGCCTGCCGCGCAAAGGAACACAATCTTGACTCATTCAGACGCCGCTTCCGACACCCCCGCGACCGTGCCCACGCCGCTCTCGGCGCACAAGAGCGCTGCGCTCGAGGGTCGCGAGCGCGTGCCCGGCGACAAGTCGATTTCGCACCGCGCCCTGATTCTTGGCGCGCTCGCGGTGGGTCAGACCCGCATCACCGGCCTCCTGGAGGGCGAGGACGTCCTCAATACCGCAAAAGCGATGCAGGCGCTGGGCGCGCAGGTCGAACGCACCGGCGAATTCGCCTGGACCGTGCGCGGCGTCGGCGTCGGCGGCTTCAAGGCGCCGCAGCAGCCGCTGGATTTCGGCAATTCCGGCACCGGCTGCCGGCTGGTGATGGGCGCGGTCGCCGGCTGCCCGATCGAGGCGACGTTCGATGGCGATGCGTCGTTGCGCAGCCGCCCGATGCGCCGCATCGTCGATCCGCTGGAATTGATGGGCGCCCGCGTCACCGCCAGCCAGGATGGTGGCCGGCTGCCGCTGACGCTGCAGGGCGCGCGCGACCCGCTGCCGATCGTCTACCGCACCCCAGTCGCCTCCGCCCAGATCAAGTCAGCGGTGCTGCTGGCGGGGCTGTCCGCCCCCGGCACGACCACCGTGATCGAGGCCGAAGCCAGCCGCGACCATACCGAACTGATGCTGAAGCATTTTGGCGCGCAGATCGTCTCCGAGAAGGAAGGCGTTCACGGCCGCAAGATCACGCTGACCGGCCAGCCGGAGCTGCGCGGCGCCGATGTCGTGGTGCCGGCCGATCCGTCCTCGGCCGCGTTCCCGATCGTTGCCGCGTTGATCGTGCCGGGATCCGACATCGTGCTGACCGACGTGATGACCAATCCGCTGCGCACCGGGCTGTTCACGACCTTGCGCGAGATGGGTGCCTCCATTGAGGAAAGCGACATCCGTGGCGACGCCGGCGAGCCGATGGCCGCGTTCCGTATCCGGGCGTCGAAGCTTGTTGGCGTCGAAGTACCGCCCGAGCGCGCGCCCTCGATGATCGACGAATATCTGGTGCTGGCAGTGGCGGCGTCGTTCGCGCAGGGCACCACCGTCATGCGCGGGCTGCAGGAATTGCGCGTCAAGGAATCCGACCGGCTGGAGGCGACGGCTTCGATGCTGCGCGTCAACGGCGTGAATGTTGAAATCGTGGGCGACGACCTGATCGTCCACGGCACCGGAAGCGTGTCCGGCGGCGGCCTCGTCGCCACCCATATGGACCACCGCATCGCGATGTCGGCGTTGGTGATGGGCCTGGCGTCGGAACAGCCGGTGACCATCGACGACACCACCTTCATCGCCACCAGTTTCCCGGATTTCATCCCGATGATGCAGCGGCTCGGCGCGGAGTTCGCATAGGCCGATCCGGCGTGGATATTTGGCATTCCGGGTGCTAAGCCGCGCCGAACCGAACGTAGACGAGTAGCTCCAAGCGCATGATTATCGCCATCGACGGACCGGCCGCATCCGGAAAAGGCACGCTGGGCAAGCGTCTGGCCCGGCATTACGGCTACCGTCATCTCGATACCGGCGTGATCTACCGCGCCGTTGCCTTTGCGTTGCTGGATTCCGGCATCGACCTGACGAACGAGGAAATGGCGGTCGCCACCGCGCTGGAGCTCGATCCCGAGAAATTCGGCAATCCGGCGCTCAAAACCCAGCAGATCGGCGACGCCGCCTCGGTGGTGTCGGCCTTTCCGCGGGTCCGCGAGGCGCTCTTGAGCTTCCAGCGTCGCTTCACCGAGGATCCGCCGGGCGCCGTGCTGGACGGTCGCGACATCGGCACGGTGATCTGCCCGGATGCCGACGTCAAAATCTTCGTCGTTGCCGATCCCGTCGTGCGGGCCCGGCGCCGGACGCTGGAGGCCAAGGCGCGCGGCGAGGTGGCCGACGAGGCCGCCGTGCTGGCCGACATCCTGCGCCGCGACGAACGCGACCAGAACCGCGTCACCGCGCCCTTGAAGCCAGCCGCAGATGCATACTTGCTGGATAACTCCAATTTGGACATCGAAGGCGGTGTCCAGGCCGCCATCGACATTGTCGAAGCCGTCCGGGCGGGCCGGATCAAGGCTTGAACTTCGGAGTTGAGGGCGTAATCTTTATCCCATGGCAGAACACGCGCAGATTGAACGCCTCACCCGGGAGATCGTCGATGCCAATACGGCACCGGGGAGCGTCGTGTCGGTTTCTGCCCGGGATTCGCTGGACTGGACCGGAGATCCCATCGTCAAGGTCAGCATCGTCATAAGCGACGAAAGTGCTCGAAAACTCCGTAATAAGGTGCCGCTTGATATATTGTCACAGTTGATGAATGGCTTGCAGGCCGCCGGGGAGACCCGGTTTCCGATCCTCGACTATGCGACGCCAGCAGAACTTTCTGCGGAAGTTTCGGCGACCTCAGATCATGGCGATTATTAATCCGTGGCAACTTTTCGATCAGGCAGACCGACTAATTGCCGAAGCCGGCGGACAACAAGTCGACCTCCGGCGCGCGGTCTCGGCTGCCTATTACGGCCTTTTTCATAGTGCGACCATCGCGGCTAGCGATTTTATCGTAAGTAAGAGCCGTAGGAATCATCGCGAATGGTCGCTTGTCAGTCGCAGTATTGACCACAAGGACCTCCGCGAACTGTGTAAAGCGCTTGATCAGCCGCCTGGAAAATACCGGCCGTTTATCCCTGCCATGGGATTCAGTGCCGAATTGAAGGATTATGCCAGAGCAGTTGTGGAGCTTCAGCAAAAGCGTCATGACGCTGATTACGACCCAATAGCGACTTTCCGGGTCTCCGATTGCAAGAGCCTCGTGGCTTCAGCTCGAAATGCGGCTACCCAGTTCAAGAGCATCAGCGTGGACGCTGACGAGTGGAGAATATTCATCTGCCTCCTCTTGTTCCCGCCGCGCTGACCGTGACGCAGATGCATACTTGCTGGATAACTCCAATTTGGATATAGAAGGCGGCGTCCGGGCCGCCATCGACATTGTCGAGGCCGTCCGAGCGGGCCGGCAACGGGTTTGAATTATCAGACTAAACCGTTGCCGTCATTGGAGGAAAGCCCGCTCCTGGTCTTGAACGTCGGCCTCGAGCCGACTGCCTTGGCACCGGATCATCAACGTCTCATGCGTGCAGTCATGCTGCCGGCCCGTTCCTGTGATTTCCCGCAGGGCGGTCGTTAGGGGTTGCGGACCCCCGACACTACGCGTTTGAGGCGCCCCTTCACCCGACTGCCGGCATACCCGCACCTGGAGAACAAATGGCTTCGACCGATACTTACAATCCTTCACGCGACGATTTCGCCGCGATGCTCGACGAGTCCTTCGCAGGTGGCAACCTGCAGGAAAGCTCCGTCATCAAGGGCATTGTCGTCGCGATTGAAAAGGACATGGCCGTCATCGACGTCGGCCTGAAGACGGAAGGCCGCGTGGCGCTGCGTGAATTCGCCGTGCCCGGCCGCGAAAACGAACTCAAGGTTGGCGACGAGGTCGAAGTATTCCTCGACCGGATCGAAAACGCACTGGGCGAAGCCGTGCTGTCGCGCGACAAGGCGCGCCGCGAAGAGAGCTGGGGCAAGCTCGAGAAGGCCTTCAACAACAACGAGAAGGTTCACGGCGTCATCTTCAACCAGGTCAAGGGTGGCTTCACCGTCGATCTGGATGGCGCAGTCGCCTTCCTGCCGCGTTCGCAGGTCGACATCCGCCCGATCCGCGACGTTGCTCCGCTGATGAACAACTCGCAGCCGTTCCAGATCCTCAAGATGGATCGCCGCCGCGGCAACATCGTCGTGTCGCGCCGCACGGTTCTCGAAGAGACCCGCGCCGAACAGCGCCAGGAACTGGTCCAGAACCTCGAAGAGGGTCAGGTCATTGACGGCGTCGTCAAGAACATCACCGACTACGGTGCGTTCGTGGATCTCGGCGGCATCGACGGCCTGCTGCATGTCACCGACATCGCATGGCGCCGCGTCAACCACCCGACCGAAGTGCTGACCATCGGTCAGACCGTCAAGGTCAAGATCATCAAGATCAACCACGAGACCCACCGTATCTCGCTCGGCATGAAGCAGCTGCTCGACGATCCGTGGCAGGGCATCGAGGCCAAGTACCCGCTGAACGCGCGCTTCTCGGGTCGCGTCACCAACATCACGGACTACGGCGCCTTCGTCGAACTGGAGCCGGGCATCGAAGGCCTGATCCACGTCTCGGAGATGTCCTGGACCAAGAAGAACATGCACCCCGGCAAGATCGTTTCGACCTCGCAGGAAGTCGACGTGCAGGTTCTCGAAGTCGATTCCGTCAAGCGCCGCATTTCGCTCGGTCTCAAGCAGACCATGCGCAATCCGTGGGAAGTGTTCGTCGAGAAGTATCCGGTCGGTGCCACCGTCGAAGGCGAAGTCAAGAACAAGACCGAGTTCGGCCTGTTCCTGGGTCTCGACGGCGAAGTGGACGGCATGGTCCATCTCTCCGACCTCGACTGGAAGCAGCCGGGTGAGCAGGTCATCGACAACTTCAAGAAGGGCGACATGGTCAAGGCCATCGTCCTCGATGTGGATGTCGAGAAGGAGCGCATCTCGCTCGGCGTCAAGCAGCTCGAAGGCGACCCCTTCGCCGAGCCGGGCGACGTCAAGAAGGGCGCTGTCGTTACCTGCGTCGTTCTCGAAGTGAAGGAATCCGGCATCGACGTGCAGATCGTCGACACCGATTTCACCAGCTTCATTAAGCGTTCGGAACTCGCGCGTGAGCGCGCCGACCAGCGCGCCGAACGTTTCGCCGTCGGCGAAAAGGTCGACGCCCGGGTGATCCAGTTCGACAAGAAGGCCCGCAAGGTCCAGGTGTCGATCAAGGCGCTCGAAGTCGCGGAAGAGAAGGAAGCCATCGAGCAGTACGGGTCTTCGAACTCGGGTGCGACGCTCGGCGACATTCTCGGCACCGCGCTCAAGCAGCGCACCGACAAGTAAGCTCAAGGCTTATTCGTCATATCAATTGGGGCCCCGGGAAACCGGGGCCCTTTTTGTTGGGAGAACCGTAGCCCGGATGCAGCGAAGCGAAATCCGGGGGAGCCGCTTCGGCGCATTGGCCGGCCCCGGATTGCGCTGCGCTGCATCCGGGCTACGCATTTGCGGCTGCGACCTTGTTTTCTTCATATTGCGTGGCAATTGATGTAATTCAGTGACGCGATGGCAAGCTTGCGTCCGCAAATACCATCCGCTGACTTATCGACGACCAGAGCCGTCCCGGGAGATTTTCGATGTCGCTTGATACCGATGTGATCGTCGATCGCCGCAGGATGCGGCGCAAGCTGACGTTCTGGCGCGCCCTCGCCGTGCTGGTGGCGATGGCCGCAGTGGTCAGCGTCGGCATCGTCGCCAACCGCTCGGGGACCAGCGCGCTGGCCTTCACCGGGTCGATCGCCCGAATCCATATCGATGGCCTGATCCGCAGCGACAATGATCGTGTCGAGGCCCTGGAGCGGCTGGAGAAATCCAATGCCGCCGCCGTGGTCGTCCATATCAATTCGCCGGGCGGCACCACCGCCGGCTCCGAGCAGCTCTACGACGCCTTGATGCGCTTGAAGGCGAAGAAGCCCATGGTCGTGGTCGTCGAGGGCCTCGCGGCCTCCGGTGGCTACATCGCGGCGATCGCGTCGGATCATATTGTGGCGCAGCAAAGTTCGCTGGTCGGGTCGATCGGCGTACTGTTCCAGTTTCCCAATTTCAGCGGGTTGATGAAGACCGTCGGCGTGCAGGTCGAGGAAGTGAAATCCTCGCCCTTGAAAGCCTCGCCGAACGGCTTCGAGCCGACCAGCCCGGAAGCCCGCGCCGCGCTGGAATCGCTGGTGAAGGATTCCTACGCCTGGTTTCGCGGCATGGTGCAGACCCGCCGCGGCATGGATGGCGCGCTGCTGGAGAAGGTCGCCGACGGCCGCGTCTTCACCGGCCGTCAGGCGGTCGATCTCAAGCTGGTCGACCAGCTCGGCGACGAGAAGACCGCGGTGGCCTGGCTGGTGGCCGAAAAGAAGGTCAAGAGCGACCTGCCGGTGCACGATTTCAAGCTGACGCCGAAATTCGGCGACCTCACTTTCTTGCGCGCGGCGGCGTCCGTCACGCTGCAGGCCGCGGGCCTGCATGGCATCGCGCAGCAGCTTGGCATGGGGGTGGCGCTGGAGCAGTTCAACCTCGACGGTATGCTGGCGCTGTGGCGGCCGGCCGGTTCGAATTGAGTTCAAGTCGGGAACGATGTGCGGTTGTCATCCGGCGAGCAGGCATGAAATATTTTTCCGGGCATTTGTTACGTAGTTTAGCGGGCCCGCGATTTGATTTAGCGTCTTGACAGATCACGCCTTTTTCACGGAAATGGTCCCCCCCGCACAGAGTCCAGCATCTCGATGATCAAATCCGAACTCGTCCAGCGCATCGCCGAGCACAATCCGCATTTGTACCAGCGGGATGTGGAGAACATCGTCAATGCGATCCTCGATGAGATCGTGGCGGCGCTGGCGCGCGGCGACCGGGTCGAATTGCGGGGCTTCGGGGCGTTTTCGGTGAAGCACCGTCCGGCCCGCGCCGGCCGTAACCCGCGTACCGGCGCGCATGTGCCGGTCGACCAGAAGAGCGTGCCGTTTTTCAAGACCGGCAAGGAAATGCGCGAGCGGCTGAACAAGGACTCCGGGACTTCCGAAGCCAGCGCGTGAAGCCGGTGCTGTCGCGCTGAAGCGAGAGACGATGATGCGCAAATTTTTCGCAGGCCTGATCCTGATCCCGCTCGCGGTGGTCTTTGTCGTCTTTGCGGTCGCGAACCGCCATGTGGTGACGGTGTCGTTCGACCCGTTCAACTCCGCCAATCCTTCGGTCGGCGCCAGCCTGCCGCTGTTCGTGATCATCATCGCGGTGGCGATGATGGGCGTCGTCGCAGGCAGTCTGGCGACCTGGATCCGGCAGGGCCATTGGCGACGCGCCGCCCGCCTGCACGAGGCCGAGGCGCGCCGCACCCGCGTCGAACTGTCCGACCTGCGCATTCACACGGCGAACGTCGCCCGAAACGCGCCGCCGCGTATGGTAGCACCGGTTCCCGCCCGTCTCGGCTTTGACACCTCGGAGCGAGACAAGACCGGCGCGACGTTGTAGAACCCGGCCAATTGCGCTCCTTATCCTGTGTCCGCCATCGGTCATTTGCACCATGTCCCTGATCGTCAAAATCTGTGGCCTTTCCACTCCGGCGACGCTCGACGCCGCGCTGGCGGCTGGCTCGGACATGGTCGGCTTCGTGTTCTTTCCAGCCTCGCCGCGCCATGTCGACCTCGATACCGCGCGCATCCTGGGCCGGCAGGCCAAGGGCCGTGCCGTCAAGGTGGCGTTGTCGGTCGATGCCGACGACGCGCTGCTCGCCAACAGCATCGACGCGCTGCAACCGCAGATCCTGCAGTTGCACGGCCAGGAGAGCGTGGCGCGTATCCGCGATATCAAGCAGAAGTTCGGCCTGCCGGTGATGAAGGCGCTTGCGGTGGCAACCAAAGCCGACCTGGCGACGTTGCCCGGCTACGCGGCGGTATGTGACCGCATCCTGTTCGATGCCAAGCCGCCGAAGGATGCGTCCCGTCCGGGCGGGCTCGGCGAGCCGTTCGACTGGCACTTGCTGGAAGGTCTGAATCTTGCTTTGCCCTTCCTGGTGTCCGGCGGTCTCGATGCCTCCAACGTCGCCGAAGCGTTGCGCATCACGCGCGCCGGTGGCGTCGATATCTCTTCCGGCGTGGAAAGTACGCCCGGTATCAAGGATCCCGACATGATCCGCGACTTCATCCGCGCTGCGCGCGTCACCGAAGAATTGATGACCTGATGAACCAGAACGCTCTGCCCAACTCCTATCGCACCGGTCCCGATGAAGGCGGCCATTTCGGCATTTTCGGCGGCCGCTTCGTGGCCGAAACGCTGATGCCGCTGATCCTCGATCTGCAGCAGGCCTATGACGACGCCAAGGCCGATCCGGCCTTCCAGGCCGAGATGAACGGCTATCTCAAGGATTATGTCGGCCGTCCGTCGCCGCTGTATTTTGCTGAACGCCTGACCGACCATCTCGGCGGCGCCAAGATCTATTTCAAGCGCGAGGAGCTGAACCACACCGGCTCGCACAAGGTCAATAACGTGCTTGGCCAGATCATGGTTGCGCGCCGCATGGGCAAGAAGCGCATCATCGCCGAGACCGGCGCCGGCCAGCATGGCGTTGCCACCGCGACGCTGTGCGCCCGGTTCGGGCTGGAATGCATCGTGTTCATGGGCGCGGTCGACGTCGCGCGCCAGCAGCCCAACGTGATCCGGATGGAGATGCTCGGCGCGACGGTGGTGCCGGTGCAGGCCGGCGCGCGCACGCTGAAGGACGCGATGAACGAGGCGATGCGCGACTGGGTGACCAATGTCAGCGACACCTTCTATTGCATCGGCACCGTGGCGGGCCCGCATCCCTATCCAATGATGGTGCGCGATTTCCAGTCGATCATCGGTACCGAGACCAAGGCGCAGATGCTGGAGGTGGAAGGCCGGCTGCCGGATTCGCTGATCGCCTGCATCGGCGGCGGCTCCAACGCGATGGGGTTGTTTCATCCCTTCCTCGATGATCCCACGGTCAAGATTTTCGGCGTCGAAGCCGCCGGCCACGGCCTTACCCAGCTGCACGCCGCCTCGATCGCCGGTGGCCGCCCCGGCGTGCTGCACGGCAACCGTACCTATCTGCTGATGGATAAGGACGGCCAGATCCAGGAAGGCCATTCGATCTCCGCGGGCCTCGATTACCCCGGCATCGGGCCGGAGCATTCCTGGCTGCACGAGAGCGGTCGCGTCACCTATCTCTCGGCCACCGACGACGAGGCCTTGGCCGCGTTCCAGCTTTTGTCGAAGCTCGAGGGCATCATCCCGGCGCTGGAGCCGGCGCATGCCATCGCCAAGGTGATGGATCTCGCGCCGACGCTGCCGAAGGATCATCTGATGGTCGTCAACATGTCCGGCCGCGGCGACAAGGACATCCCGCAGGTCGCGGAAATTCTGCGCGGAGTGAAGCTATGACCACCCGCATCGATACCCGTTTTGTTGCGCTGAAGGCCGAGGGACGCGCCGCGTTCGTCACCTTCCTGATGGCCGGCGACCCCGATCTCGACACCTCGCTCAAGCTGATCAAGGCGCTGCCCGCGGCCGGCGCCGATATCATCGAGATAGGCATGCCGTTCACCGATCCGATGGCCGACGGCCCGGTGATCCAGGCCGCCGGCCTGCGTGCGCTGAAAGCCGGCACCACGCTGCGCAAGACGCTGGCGATGATCCGCGAATTCCGCAACGGCGACGACGTCACGCCGATCGTGCTGATGGGCTACTACAATCCGATCTACATCTATGGCGTCGACAAGTTCCTGGTCGATGCCAAGGTCGCCGGAGTCGATGGCCTGATCATCGTCGACCTGCCGCCGGAGGAAGATGCCGAACTCTGTCTGCCGGCGATGAAGGCCGGGCTGAATTTCATTCGCCTGGCCACGCCGACCACCGACGACAAGCGGCTGCCGGCGGTGCTCGCGAATACGTCGGGCTTCGTCTATTATGTCTCCGTCACCGGCATCACCGGCGCAGCGAGCGCGGATGCTTCGGTGGTTGGTGCCGCCGTCGCGCGAATCAAGCGCTACACGGATCTGCCGGTCTGCGTCGGCTTCGGCATCCGCACCCCGCAGGCGGCACACGACATCGCGCAGCACGCCAATGGCGCGGTGGTCGGCTCGGCGCTGGTCGATGTGTTGAACGACACGCTGGACGCCGAGGGTCGGGCCACCGCCACCACGGTCAGCGCGGTCACCGATCTCGTCGCCGCGCTCGCCGAGGGCGTCCACGGCGCCAGACAGGCCGCAGAATAAGCCCAATTCGGCGACATAGACCCGCACGGCGGTTGCCGGTCCCGGCCCGCGCCGCCATATCAAGACCCTAGCGACGCCCCCTGAGCGACGCGGAGAACAAGATGAACTGGCTTACCAACGTCGTCCGGCCGAAGATTCGCAGCATTTTGCGCCGCGAAACGCCGGAAAATTTGTGGATCAAGTGCCCCGACACCGGGCAATTGGTGTTCTACAAGGACGTCGAACAGAACCAGTTCGTGATTCCCGGCTCGAACTATCACATGCGGATGGGCGCCGTGGCGCGGCTGAAGTCGATATTCGACAACGAGACCTGGTTCGACATCGCGGTGCCCGAAGTGACCGCCGATCCGCTGAAATTCCGCGACGAGCGGAAATATGCCGATCGCATCAAGGATGCGCGCGCCAAGACCAGCATGAAGGATTCGGTGAAGGTCGGTTACGGCAAGATCGAGGGCGCCGGCGCCGTCGTCGCCGTGCAAGATTTCGACTTCATGGGCGGCTCGCTCGGCATGGCGGCTGGCGAAGCGCTGGTGCGGGCGTTCGAGCTCGCCGTCGAAAAGAAAGCGCCGTGCATCGTGTTTGCGGCCTCCGGCGGCGCGCGGATGCAGGAAGGCATCCTGTCGCTGATGCAATTGCCGCGCTCGACCGTCGGCGTGCAGATGCTGCGCGATGCCGGGCTGCCCTACATCGTGGTGCTGACCAACCCGACCACCGGCGGTGTCACCGCCTCTTACGCGATGCTGGGCGACGTGCAGATCGCCGAGCCCGGCGCGCTGATCGGCTTTGCCGGCGCCCGCGTGATCGAGCAGACCATCCGCGAAAAGCTGCCGGAGGGCTTCCAGCGTGCGGAGTATCTCAAGGAGCACGGCATGATCGACATGGTCGTGCACCGCCACGACCTGAAGCCGACGCTGGCCCGGCTGTGCCGCATCCTGACGAAGTCGCCAGCGATCGACCTCGTGCCGCGCGTCGCGCCGGTCGATGAGCCTGCCGAGATCGAAATCAGCGCGGAAACGCCGGCCGCTCACGCGTGACCATGAACGCCGCGTCGCCGTCGCCGCTCGGTGACATCCTGACGCGGCTGTCGGCGCTGCACCCCCGCGCCATCGACCTGTCGCTCGACCGCATGACGCGGCTGCTGGCGCAACTCGATTACCCCGAACGACATCTGCCGCCGGTCATCCATGTCGCCGGCACCAATGGCAAGGGCTCGACCATCGCGTATCTGCGCGCGATCGCCGAGGCCGCCGGTCTGCGCGTCCATGTCTACGCCTCGCCGCCTCTGGTCCGCCTCAACGAGATGATTCGCCTGGCCGGCACGCTGGTCGGCGACGACGAATTGCTGGCGACGCTGCAGCAGGTCGAGCGCATCAATGCCGGCGCGCCGATCACGTTGTTCGAAGTCGAAACCGCCGCGGCGTTCCTGCTGTTTGCGAAACATCCTGCCGACGTCGTGCTGCTGGAGACCGGTCTCGGCGGAAGGCTGGACGCGACCAACGTCATCGACAGGCCTGCCGCCTGCGTGTTGACGCCGATTGGCATCGACCACACCGATTTTCTCGGGGACACGCTCGTGAAGATAGCGGCCGAGAAGGCCGGCATCCTCAAGCGCCGGGTGCCGGTGATCTCCGCCGAGCAGTTACCGGAAGCCGCCGCCGTGATCGAGCAGACCGCGCGACAACTGCACGCGCCGACGCATTTTGCCGGGCAGGAGTGGCATGTCAGCATCGAGCGCGGGCGTCTCGTCTATCAGGACGATCGCGGGTTGATGGATCTCGCCGCGCCAAAACTGTTCGGCCGCCACCAGTTCGGCAATGCCGGGCTGGCGATCGCGACCTTGCGCGCGATCGATCTGTTCAGGATCGACCATGCCGCGTTCGAGGCGGGTGTGGCGCGCGCCGAATGGCCGGCGCGGATGCAGCGGCTGTCAATGGGCCGGCTGGTGGAGATGGCGCCGCCGGACTCCGAAATCTGGCTGGACGGCGGCCACAATGTCGATGGCGGCCGCGTCGTCGCAGCAGCGCTCGGCGATCTCGAAGAGCGGGTGCCGCGCCCGCTGGTGGTGATCACCGGCATGATGGCCAACAAGGATGCGGCGGGCTTTCTCGGCAATTTCGCCGGGCTCACCCGGCATATCATCGCGGTGCCGATTCCCGAGCGCAGCGGCGCCATGACTCCGCAGGCGCTGGCCGATGCCGCGCGCAGCCTCGGCATGCGGGTCGAGATCGCAGCCGATGTGGCGTCGGCGCTGCACGCGCTGACCAGGCTTGCCTATGAGGTACCGCCGCGTATCCTGATTGCCGGCTCGCTGTATCTGGCCGGCCACGTGCTCGCCGACAACGGCACGCCGCCCACGTAAACTCAGGAGTACCGATGCGCTTTGCTGCGATCGCCGACGTGCACGGCAACTATCTCGCATTGGAAGCCGTGCTGGCGGATATCAAGGCGCAGGGCATCACCGACATCGTCAATCTCGGCGACATGGCGAGCGGCCCGCTCGACGCAAAACGCACCATCGACATCATGATGGCGATGGACGCGCCCTGCGTGCGCGGCAACCATGATCGCTATCTAACCGACTATGCGCTCGACGACATGTATCCGTCGGATCGCTTCTCACATGGCCAGCTCGAAGAAAAGCATCTCGACTGGCTGCGCGCGCTGCCGTTCAGCGTCGTGTATCGCGACGCCGTCTATCTGTGTCACGCCACGCCGGCCGACGACAACACCTACTGGCTGGAAGCGGTGACGCCGGACGGCGTGGTACACATGGCGGCGATCGAGGCGATCGAGGCAAAGGCCCACGGCATCGCGCAGTCGCTGATCCTGTGCGCGCATTCGCATATCCCGCGCACGGTGAAACTTCGCGACGGAAGGATGATCGTCAATCCCGGCAGCGTCGGCGGCCCCGGCTATCGCGACATAGCACCGTATCCGCATGCGGTGGAGACCGGCACGCCGGACGCGGCTTACGCGATCCTCGAGCAGCGCGGCGACGCCTGGCAGGTGACGTATCGTCAGGTGCCGTATGTCAACCAGGCGATGGCCGATCTCGCTTGCGCCAACGGCCGCGACGACTGGGCCAGCGCGCTGGCGACGGGTTGGATCAGATAGGGGCGGCGGCGCGCTGTTCACCTCTCCCGTAGGGAGAGGTCGGATGTGCGAGCGCAGCGAGTACATCCGGGTGAGGGGTTCCGGACTATCTGTGGAGCATAGCCCCGTCACCCGCCCGGCTTCGCCGGTCGACCTCTCCCCCGCGCGAAGCGAAGCTTCGCTAGAGGGGAGAGGTGAACAAACAAAACGGCCGGTGACATGGTCACCGGCCGTTAAAATCACGATCCAACCGAACGCATCAGGTTGCGGCGGTGATCCACTGTTGCAGCTTCTGCTTCGGCGCGGCGCCGACCTGGCGCGAGGCCATCTCGCCGTCCTTGAAGATCATCAGCGTCGGGATCGACATCACGCCATACTTCGAGGCGGTCTTCGGGTTCTCGTCGACATTCAGCTTCAGGATGGTGACCTTGTCGCCCAAAGCGGTGGAAATCTCGTCCAGCGCCGGCGCGATCATGCGGCAGGGGCCGCACCATTCGGCCCAGAAATCGACGACCACCGGGCCGGTCGCCTTGAGCACTTCCGCTTCGAAATCGGCGTCTGAAACCTTGCCAACGGCCATGATGGTCCTCGTGATGTCTGGAGAAAGCGCCGAAAGAATCGCGCTGGGACGATGCCATCCAACCTATGAACGCACCCCGGCCGGGTCAAGGCGCGCTCACTGCGAGATGATGCCGGCCAGCGCTGCGTCCAGCGCAGGTGCGGAAAGTTCCATGATTTCAGGGGTTTCGGTCCAGAGCAGCGCGGCGCGGACGGGCTTTGCCTTGTATAATTTCGCCAGCACCGCGCGATATAGCCCGAGCTGCCGGACATAGGCGTCCGGCGCCTCGTCCGCCCGCCGCGGCGGGGCGTGGTTGGTCTTGTAGTCGACGATCCAGACCTCTTTGGGCGTCACCACCAGCCGGTCGATCTGGCCGGACACGGTGACCGGCTCGCCGTGGCGCGTCAGCCGGCCGACGATCGAGACCTCGGCGCGGCTGCCGGGCGCAAAGAGGTCGGCAAAGCGGGGATCGCCGATCAGCCCCAGCACCCGCGCGGCCAGCGCGTCGCGGTCGGCATCGCTCCAGGTGCCGGCGTTGCGGGCCAGATAGCGCGCCGCCGCCTCCAGCCGGCGTTCGGCTACGAGATCGGGCAGCGATTGCAGCAGCCGGTGCACCAGCGTGCCGCGCTGCCGCGCACGGGCGCGGTCGGCGTCCGATTCGCCGGGGCGCATGCCATGGTCGTCGTCGGCGGGATCGGATGGCCGCAGAAAGTTTTGCCGGCGCGGTGACGCGGGCACCGACAGCCGTAGCCAAGGCGGCAACGCGACCGGCGCGACCGCTTCGGGCGTTGAGGCCACAGCCGCTTCCGGCACGCCGTCCTCAAGCCTCGTATAGCGCTTCACCACGCCGTCCGGCGGCGGCACGTTCTGCATCTGCAGGCCGGAATTCTCCAGCCCCTTGAGGATCAGGTCGTACCAACTGAGCGGCCGGACCTCGTTGCGATTGCCGGGCATGCAGCCGCCGACGATCAGCCGGTCGGCGGCGCGGGTCATCGCGACATAGAGCAGGCGGCGATATTCATCCTCGGTCTCGCCGACCATTTTGGCGCGCGCCTCGGCGACAACGGGCGGATCGTCGCCCTTGCGACCGGCCCATACCACCACGCCCGGCCCCTGCGGCGCCGCGTTGCCCTGTGGCAAATGGATCAGATTGAGCCGCTGGGTGTCGGAGGGCGACGATGTCGTATCGACCAGGAACACGACCGGCGCTTCCAGTCCCTTGGCGCCGTGCACGGTCATCACGCGGACTTCGTCGCGCGTGATCTCCATGTCGCGCTTCACCTCGGTATCGGCGGCGCGCAGCCAGGCGATGAAGCCCTGCAAGGACGCCGGCGCCTTCTGCTCAAAGCCCAGCGCCAGTTCGAGGAATTCGTCGAGCGCGTCATTGGCCTCATGGCCGAGCCGGCGCAGCATGTGCGCGCGGCCGCCATCGCCGCCAAGCAGCCAGGCGTAGAAGGCGAACGGCGTCTCGGCAAAGACGCGGCGCTCGCATTCCTGCAGCCGCGTCAGCGCGCCGGTGAGTTTCGCATCGCCCTCGGCCTGTTTATCCAGCGCGGCGCGAAGCGTGCTCTGGCGCTGGTAAGCCAGCTTGAACAGATCGTCATCGTCGAGCCCGAACAGCGGGCTCTTCAGCGCTACCGCGAGCGCCAGATCGTCCTGCGGCAGCAGCAGCGCGTCGGCGAGATGCATCAGGTCGATGATCGCGATGTGCTCGGTGAGCTTCAGCCGGTCCGCGCCGGCGACCGGAATGCCGGCGTGTTTCAGCGCCTGGATGATGGCGTTGAACGCCTTGCCGCGGCGCCGCACCAGCACCAGCACGTCGCCATAGCGCAACGCGCGACGCCGGCCCTTCGGGCCGGTCGGCGTACCGTCGGCGATCAGTGTTTTGATCTCGGCCTGTACGCGTCGCGCGAGCTGAACTTCGGGGCTGGTCTCGGCGACGTTGTCGAACGGCGCCTGCCAGCCCTCGATCGCGTCGCGCTTTTCCGGCTCCTGCAATTCCCACAGGTCGATCAGGCTCGGGCCGGCATCGTCCAAGGATTGGTGCACTGGATAGGCGCCGACATTGTGGATGCTGCGATAGATCGTTTCGTCGCGAAAGACGTGGTCGACCGATTGCAGGATCGCCGCCCCGGAGCGGAACGAATAGGTGAAGGCGACGGGATCGAAAGTGTGGCCGGCGCCCTTGAAGCGGCTCTCCAGCGCGCGGCGGCGCTCGTCGAATTCGCGGGGGGCGGCGCCCTGGAACGAGAAGATCGACTGCTTCTCGTCGCCGACCGCGAAGATGGTGCGCTTGGTGCCGTCGCGCGCGCCTTCGCCGGAGGTGAATTCCGAGATCAGATGGGTGACGATGTCCCACTGCCGCGGGCTGGTGTCCTGCGCCTCGTCGATCAGCACATGGTCGACGCCGCGGTCGAGCTTGTAATGCACCCAGGCGGACGAGACGTTGTCGAGCATGGACAGCGTCTTGTCGATCAGGTCGTCGTAATCGAGCAGGCCGCGCTCCTGTTTTTCGCGCGCGTAGCTGGCGGCGACGCCACCGGCGATCACCAGCAGCGCTCGCGTACGGTCGCGCATCAGCACGGCGCGGCGGCGCGCCAGCAGCGCGCTCAAGCGCTCGCATTCGCTCTTCAAGGAATATGTGAGGCCGGGATGGGCTTCGACGATCTTCTTGGTCGCCAGCGCCTTGCGCGGCTCCATCGTGCCGGTGAAGAACACCTGCAGGTACTTGTCGACCTGCGTGCTGCCGTTGAGGTCCAGCGCCTCGCGCAGCCGGTCGGCCTGGTCATTGTCGGTCTTGGTACCGGTGGCGAAAACCTCCGCCGCTTCCTTCCAGCGCCGCTGCGGCAGATGCGGGCCGTCGACCATTTCGAGCTCGATCGCCGCGGACGTGTCATTCGGCGTGACGCCGAGCGCGGCGGAGAGCTGCGCCATCGCGGCCTCCGTGCTGCCGGCGCGTCCCGTCCAGGCCAAAAACTGGTCGCGGTTCAAGGACGCCTCGCGCACCACGTCGCGGAAGGTGACGTCGGCGGCGGACGTCATGGCCAGCGCGAGAGCGCGGCCCTCCGCACTGTCGGGATCGGCGGCGGCCTTCAGCAGTACCGCCAGCGAGCCCCTTTCCATCATTTCGTTCTGGTCGCGGTCGTCGAGCACGCTGAACCGTGCCGGCACATTGGCCTCAAACGGAAACTGCTGCAGCAGCCGCGTGCACAGCGCATGGATGGTCTGCACCTTCAGTCCGCCCGGCGTCTCCAGCGCGCAGGCAAACAATTCGCGCGCCCGCATCCGCAATTTTTCATTCGGGTTCGGGATGCCGGCGTTGCGGATCGCGGTGTCGAGTTCGTCGTCTTTCAGCGTCACCCAGTGGCCGAGCGTGGTGAACACGCGCTCGGCCATGTTGGCGGCTGCGGCCTTGGTGAAGGTGACGCAGAGTATCTTTTCCGGCGGCACGTTGGCGAGCAGCAGCCGGATCACGCGGTTGACCAGCACATAGGTCTTGCCGGAGCCGGCATTCGCCGAAACGAACACCGAAGCGGTGGGATCGGACGCGCGGGTCTGCTTCAGTCGCGCTTCGTCGGGAATGAGGCGTGGGCCGCTCATGATTCCGCTCCCGCATCGCCGGCGGCCGACCATTCCTTGATCCGCGCCAGATCGTCATAGCTGCCGTAGCGGTTCGACCACATCGAGAGACTTAGCGAATTGTATGGCGTGGTCTCGTCCTCGAATTTCAGGATCAGCGTTTCCAGCTTCTGCCGCGCCTCGATTGCGGCGTCGTCGGGAAATTGCGCCTCGTCCTTGCGCTCGATCTTCAACTCAAGAATCTTCTCTTCGCCGGGCGGATTGTTGCCGCTGAGCCGCACGTAAGTGAGTTCGCTCACCGAGGATCCGGCCGGAATGGTATCGAAGCCGCCCTCGCGCAGGATCGCGGCTTCCAGCGTCAGCTGCGGCGACAGGCCCATGCGGACCTGCTTGCCGGTCGGCGGCTGGCCGGTCTTGTAGTCGAGGATCGCAAAGGTGCGGTCGGCGCGACGCTCGATGCGGTCGGCGCGCGCCGAGAGTTCGAAGATCCGGCCGCTGTCGAGCGGGATCTGGATCTTGCCTTGCTGCTCGGCGATGATGCCGGAGACGTCGCCGCGCCGCTCGATTTCCCAGTTGGCGAACCAGTCGGCAATGCGCAGGAAACGCGGCCACCAGAGCGCCTGCGCCTCCGGCCGCGTCATCAGCGGCAAAAAGTGCTTGCGGCCGATCTCGCGCAATTCGCGCGCGGGATGCTCGGGCAAAGCGGCACTGAATCTTTCCGTGAAATCGCCGAGCGCATTGTGGATCGCCGATCCCCTGTCGGCGGCCGACAGGGGCATGTCGACGGGGTCGAGCGGCGCCAGCCGCAAGATGTATTTCGCGTAGATCGTATAGGGATCGCGCAGCCAGTCCTCGATCGCTGTGACCGACAGCTTCAGCGGCCGTGCCGCGCGCGGCGGCCTTGGCGAAGGCTGCGCAATCGGCGTGACGGTCGCCGGGCGGTCGAGCTCATTGGCGTGGTCGATATATTTCTCACCGGCTTTCACCGCGGCGTCCCAGCGGTGCTGGCCGGCGACGGCTTCCAGCCGGTGCAGGAAGCGCGACGCCACCGCCGGCGCGCCGCCGACCTTGGCGGCATGGCTGAGGATCACGTCGTTTGCGCCGAGCAATTGCGCGAAGTCATGCGCGGACAGGCCGATGCGGCGCTCCGGCAGATCGAGCTTGAGTTCGTGACGCATCGGCCGGCTCAGCCACGGGTCGATCCGCGGCGCCGGCGGCCAGATGCCTTCGACGAGCCCGCCGATAATGATGCGGTCGTTCTGCGTCAGCCGCGCTTCGAGCGGGCCGTAGATCCGCAGTCTTGCGTGGGCGACTTCCGGCCGCCGCACGGTCTTGTCGCCGAACGCGGTGTGGAACACTTCGGCGTAGTCGTTGAGCGGCACCATCAGGCCGCTCTGCGTGATCTTGTCGTCGGCGCGATCGCCGAGCAGTTCGTCGAAGGCGCGGGTCAGGGCGATGCCCTGATGGCCGTCGAACGCGACGGCGAGTTCGGCGTCGTTGCGCGACAGCGTCGCGATCACGGCCTGATGCCGAGCGGCAAGCTCGGCAAAGTCGTGCGGCTTGAAGCGGTCGAGGTTTTCCAGCGGCGCCAGCGCGGCCCGCAACTGCGCGATCAACTGCTGCGCGTCGTCGAGTCGCTGGTCATTGAGTCTGGCGCGCGGCTCGGACGGGTGCAGCGCGGAGGGACGACCGCCTTTCAACTCGGCGAGTTCATGACGATAGCGCGCAAAATCCTGCGCCAGGCCTGCGCTCTGCGCTTCCGGGCGGGTGCCGCGCAGCAGCGCCATTTCCAGCGTCTGGATCTCGTGGCGCCAGCCATCGGCGGCCCGGCCGAGCCGCAGCAGCGGATGCTTCAGCAGCGCCAGCAGGGTCGCGGGCTGCAGCCCTTCGGCGGCGGCTTCCGCGGCGAGGCGCGCGAAAATGCCATGCGGCGTATCCATCAGGGCGTCGCCGCCGGAATCGTCGAACTCCAGATTCCAGCGCCCGAGTGCGGCCATCACGCGGCGCGCCAGCGCGCGATCGGGCGTCACCAGCGCGGCGGAAAGGTCGAGTTCGCGCGCCTCGCGCATCGCCACCGCGATCGCCAGTGCTTCCATTTCGGGGTTGGCGGCGGCGATCACCGCGAGCCTCGTCATGCCGCTGTCGATCGCCTGCGCGACGGCCGGTTCGGCGAGCCGCTTGTGCCATTGTGCGGTCGCATTGGATGGCCGCATCAGTTCGGAGGCCAGCAACTCTCGGCCGGATGCAGCGCCGAGAATTTCGACGTCGCTCCGCTTGATACCGAAGCGGGCGAGCAGGCCGTGCATCGCGAATTGCGGATGATTCGACGAGGGCGGCGCGTCGTCGGAGCCGCCGATCAACTGCCACGCGGCATCATCTAGATCGGTGTCCAGCCCCGGTAGCACCACGGCGCCGTTCGGCAGGTCGGCGATGGCGCGCAGAAACTTGGCGGTCGCCGGCATCGAGCCGGTCGAGCCGGCGGCGATCACCGGCCCCTGATGATGCGCCGTCAACCGCGCGGCTTCCGCTTCGATCAGGATGTCGCGCCGCGCTGCGGGCTCGATCTTGCCGTCGGCCTTCAGGATGTCCGGCCAGACTTCGCGGGCGATGTTGAGGAACTGCAGCGTCAGCTGCCAGTAGCGGTCGAGCGCGTCGGGCACGAGGCCGTCGAGCGCCGCCCAGTCGACCTTGCGCGTCACCATGTCGTCCATCAGCCGCGCGAGATCATCGGCGAGCTTCAGCGTCGAGGCCGGGCCGCCGACCACCAGCGGCGCCTGTGCGGGATTGTCGGGCGTGATGCGCTTCGCCCAGGCCGCGATTAGCTGCGCCAGCAGCAGGCGGCGCGGCAGGCCGTCGAGCGCGGGCAGCGCGTCGAGTTCGGCGAACCGGGTCTGCGGCGCTTCCTGCGCGAATTCGATCTCGTCTTCGTCGATGTCGTTGAAGGTGACGATGCGCGGCAGCACCACGGCGTCGGTGTCGAGCACGTCGAGAAAGATCTCGCGCGCCATGCGCCCGGCGCGGCGCGTGGGTAGATACAGCGTGGCACCAGCCAGCAGTTCCGGCTGCGCGCGCGGGGCAAAGCCATCGACCAGCCGGCCATCGACCAGCGCGGTGATCAGCGTGCGCAGGAACGGGCTTGAGGCGGGAATGGTGAATACGCGCATGAAACCCCTGATTCGCGGTCAGGCTGTATCATGACACGGGTAGCAGGGTGACGGGAGTTCTTACCTCTCCCCGGTGGGGAGAGGTGTCAGCGCGTCGTCGATCGAGTCGAGTTCGGGTTAGCTCTTCACGCCACGCTGGCCAAAAACGCTTCTTCAGCGGCCTGTACCGCATCCGGCGTGCCGACGTGCATCCACAAACCGTCCATGCGCAGGCCGAACAGGCGTTCCTGCTCGTTGGCGCGGTCGAACAGTTTGGTCAGCGAGAATTCCCCGGCGGGCGCGTCCACGAACAGTGCCGGCGACAGGATCGCGACGCCGGCATAGACGAACGGCACCACCTGGGCTTCCTTGCGGCGGCGCAGCGCGCCGTTCGGCAGCATCGCGTAGTCGCCGGTGCCGCCATAGCCGATGCTGTCGGCGGTCGGCGCCATCAGCAGCAATGCGTCCATGGTTTCGGGATCGAACGCCTCGGCGAGGCGCGAAAGGTTCGGCCGCACGCCGTCGATCCACATCGTATCGGCGTTGAGGTGATAGAACGGCGCCTGGCCCAGCAGAGGCAGCGCCTTGACGACAGCCCCGCCGGTGCCGAGCACCTGGTCGCGCTCGTCGGAAATCGTCACCTTCGGCTGTGAGCGTGCCGCGACATGGTCGATGATCTGCTCGCCGAGATAGTGCACGTTGACGACCGCATTCGTCACGCCGGCGTCGGCCAGCTTGTCGAGCACATGGTCGAGCAGGGCTGATCCCGCGACCTTCACCAGCGGCTTGGGCATGTGATCGGTGAGCGGTCGCATCCGCAGGCCGAGGCCGGCGGCAAGGACCATCGCTTGGGTGGGGGTCACGGGCATAATGAAACGGTCTCGGCGGGATAATCGGGTTCAAACATCAGCGAATCTAGCACAGGGCGGGCACGATGGCCTAAACGATCCAGCCATAGGGTTCTGGCATGACAAAGGCGCGACGCGCTTGTTCCCTCCCGCCGCTTTCAGACGGCGTCCTGGTTCTCCGGCCGTCGCGCGGCCATCTTCTTTTTCTCGGAAGGTTTCAGGAAATTGACGCCGATCTGGTCGCCATTGACCCAGGCCAGTTCGCAACGCCGATAGGCCAAGCCAGTCGAGGACAGCAGCAGGAAAAATTCTTTCAGATGCAGGCCTTCGACCGAGCTTGCCACCGTCAGTTTGGCGCCGGTTTCGGAGATGTCTTCCATGATGCAGGCGCGGCGCCAGGTGCCGTCGATGCCCATTATATGCGCGGGAAAGCCGCGCTCGAACACCACCCGTTCGCCTTTGCGCCGTTCCACCGCCATTGCCGCTGACCATCCCGATACAAAGCCGCCCGCTTGGCAGGCTGGTACCGTCAAACTACGGCCGCCTTGGCTAACGAATGGTAAAAGGAAGGGCTCAGCCCTGCGGCGGCGGCACATGGGCCGCGTACCAGCCGCGAAACGGCGCCAGCGTCGGATGCGCCAGCGAGCGGTTGAGGTAGGTCCACAGCCGCGGCTGGTGCTTCAGATAATGCGGCTTTCCGTCGCGGCGGTTGAGCCGCGCGAAGGTGCCGAGCAGCCGCGTGTTGCGCTGCGCCGACATGATGGCATAGAGCTCGGCAAAGCCGGCGGGGTCGAAGCCGGGCTCGGCTGCCAGCCGCGCCTTGATGTAGCGCGTCAGCATAGCGAGCTCGAGCGGCTCCGGCACGTCGATGCGGGCATCCTGCAGCAGCGACACGAGATCATAGGCGGCGGGACCGAGCACGGTGTCCTGGAAGTCGATCACCCCGACCCGGCGAGTGCCGTCGCGGTCCTCCAGCCAGATCAGGTTCGGCGAATGGAAGTCGCGCAGCACCCAGGTCCGCGGCGCCGCGGCGGGCTTCGCCAGCAGTTCGCGCCACATCGCGAAGAATTCGTCGCGCAATGCCGGCGTCGGCACCGCGTCGCGATCCGGCAGATACCATTCCGGCATCAGCCCGACCTCGATCAGCAGCGCCTCGGTATCGAATACCGGGATCGCGTAGTCCTGATGCGGCAGCAGCGGCAGCGTCTCCGGCAGTGGCTGCATGTGCAGTGCCACCAGCATGTCGGTAGCGGCCTGGTAGCGCTCCGGGATGGGCGCCGGCGGCGTGCCCTCGATGAAGGCCGCGGTGCCGAAATCCTCGGTAATCAGGAAGCCCGTATCGAGATCTGCATGGTGGATCGCAGGCGCGGAAATGCCGTGCGCGCGCAGGCCGTTGGCGATCGCGACGAAGGGGCGGACGTCCTCCGCCAGATGCACCGCCGCGCTGTAGGATTTTCCGGCATAGATCGCGGCGCCATCCGGCCGCTTCGGCGCGTTCATCAGGATGAAGACGCCGTCGTCGCGGATCAGCCGCGCATAAGAGCGCGTCGAGGCGTCGCCGGCCATCCGCACGCGGCGATCGTCGAGATGGCGGGCGCCATCGAGAAATTCGCGTAAGCCCTGCAACCGCGCCACCACGGCAGCACCGGTGCCATAGCCGGTGATCTCGGCGGCGCGGGCGGAGGATCCCAGCGCCGGACGGTGGCTGAGCGCGATGTCGATGCGGTCTTCCGGCATCAGGGCGCTCGCGCGCTCCGGCCATTCGATCAGCACGACGACACCATCGGGCAGCGGCGACAGGCCGATCTCCTCGAGCTCACTGGGATCGTTGATGCGATAGAGGTCGGCATGCACCAGCGGGAACGACGGCAGCTCGTAGCTCTGCGCCAGCGTGAAGGTCGGGCTCGGCACTTCCAGCTCGTCGTCGCCGGCGAGGTAGCGGATCATCGCGCGCGCTGCCGCGGTCTTGCCGGCGCCGAGATCGCCCGACAGCGTGATGACGTCGCCGGCGCCGATCAGCAGCGCGAGATCGGCCATCAGATGCGCGGTGGCGGTCTCGTCGGCCAGCGCGACCAAAAGGGAGACGGGGGCGTTCATTCGGCAGCGTTGCGATGCGCGGTCTGGTCGAGCGGGAAGTCGCAGGTCACCGTGGTCCCTTTGCCGACGACCGAGTCGACGCGAACCTTGCCGCCGTGCAGTTCGACGAAGGAGCGCACCAGCGACAGGCCGAGACCGGCGCCGCGATGCCGCGAGCCGTTGGCGTGGCTCTCGAACCAGTCGAACACCTTGTCCTTGACCTCGGGCGGGATGCCGGGGCCGCGGTCGGTCACCATGAAGCGAACATTATGTTCGGTGCGCTCCGCCGTCAGCGTGATCACCGAATCCTGCGGCGAGAAGCCGACCGCATTGGCCAGCAGATTGTATAGCACCTGTACGACGCGGCGTTCGTCGCCGGTGAAGTTGCCGATGGTCGAATCGGCATTGACCTGCAGCGCGATGCGGTCGCGCGCCAGCCGGTCCTGAATGCCTTCGGCGGCGTCCTCGATGGTCTTGCGGATGTCGATCGGGCCCAGATTCAGCGTCATCGCGCCGGCGTCGATGGTGGCGAGATCGAGAATGTTATTGATGATCGCCAGCAGCGCGCCGGTCGAGGTGGTGATGTATTCGAGGTATTCCGCCTGCTTCGGCATCAAGGGGCCGGTGATCGGATCGCTCAAGAGATGAGCGAAGCCGATGATCGTAGTGAGCGGCGAGCGCAGTTCGTAGGAGACGTGGTGGACGAAATCCACCTTCATCTGGTCTGCGGCTTCCAGCGCCTCGTTGCGTTCGCGCAGCGCGCGCTCGACATTCTCGGCGTCCGAGATGTCCTGGAACGTCAGCATGGTGGCGCCGTCGGGCAGTGGCATGGTCATGCAGTCGAGCACGCTGCCGTCCTTGCGCTCCAGCTTGAGCGGCACCGCGACGCGGTTCTCGATCCCGGTGATGGCGCCGCGCAGCGCCTGCCAAGTCGGACCGTCGTCGAACAGCGGCCGGCACCAGGATTCAACCAGTTCGATATGCGGATGCTGCTGCATCGCCTCGTCGGACAATTTCCACATCCGTGCAAAGGCCGGATTGAACAATTGCGCGCGGCCGTTGCTGCCGAACACCGCGACGGCTTCGGCGAGGTTGTCGAGCGTCTCGCGCTGCACGCGGATCAGGCCGTCGAAGCGGCGCGCCAGTTCCAGGCTCTCGGTGACGTCGTCGAACAGATAGGTGACGCCGCCTTCGGGATTCGGCGTGGTGACGATGCTGAGGGCGCGGCCGTCCGGCAGGTACCAGATGTCCTTGGCCGGTTCGACGGCGCGATAGGCTTCGTGCAGCCGCGCCTTCCACTCGCGAAAATTCGGCTGTTCGGGAAGTTTTCGCGCGGCGCGCAGGCGATCCAGCACGCTGGAATCGTCCGGGTTGTTGTCGAGGAAGACACGGTCGAGGTCCCACAGCCGACGATAGGAGTCGTTGTAGAACGACAGCCGCCGCTGCGCGTCGAACACGGCTACGCCGGACGATAGCTGGTCGAGCGTGCGGCGATGCGCTTCCGCCATCCGCACCAGTGCAGCCGACAGCGCGGCGGCCTCGGAAGCGTCGATCGCCATGCCGGCGCTGGCGCCGGAGATGTTCAGTGCATGGACGTCATAGATCCGGCGCTCGCCGAAAATCACGATCGGCACGCGCGCCGAAAACGGCTGGTTGTCGTTCAGCGCGCGCGCGAGGTTGTTGCGGTCGTCGCTGTCGAGCAGTTCGAGATTGCGTTCGATGGCATCGCGCGGGCTGCTGGCCTCGGTGGCGCGGGCATAGGCGGCGTTGGCGAAGGTCAGCGTGCCTGCGCGCCTCGTCCAGATCGGCCAGGGGGCGGCGTTGGCGAAGCCGCGCAGCGTGTCGGTCTCCTCGGCCAGTTCCTTGTGGCGCAACGTCATCTCGGCGAGTTCGCGGCGCAGCCCGCTCAATTCGCGGATTCGCACGATGGCCTGGCCGCCGATTGCGCGGCCGACCGCCTCGATGGCCCGGCCGGTGGAGGTGGTGAGGTTGAGCAGGAAGCCCTCGCCGGCATCGAGCAGCGCATTGACGGCGTTGTCGAGCTGCAGCGCCGGTTCCGGCGGCAGCCAGGTTCCGAAAGCCAGGATGCGCTGCGGCTGATGGTTCTGCGGATCCTGCGACATCACCAGCGAGGAATCGCCGGATATTTCCGGCCGGCTGTCGCCGGCGGCCCAGGATATCAACACCTGCGGCTCGGCAAATAATAGCGCGCGAAAACGGTCGGCCTCCACCTGCAGCGTATGCAATTCGGTGCGTAATGTCGCTTCGGTGCGCGCCGCGCGAATCCGCGTCCGCATCAAGAGGATGGTGGCAAGAACGGAAAAGGCGAGAATGGCCGGCGCCAGCGTCAGCGCGGCGATTTCCTGGCGGTCGAGGTCGAGCAGCGCCGCCAGCGCGCCTTGCTGTTCCGCGGCGGCGGCCGTCGTGACCAGCAAGGCGGACGCGGACAGGCCCACGAGCCCGTCGCGTACCAGCGAGGTACATGACAGCAAAGTCCGACGCATCGCCGCGATCACGCCTGACATCAATAGCCCCAAACTACGTCTTCCCGATCGGCGCCCACCCACCGCGAATCGCCTGACCATAGCTGGTTCGGGAGTCGAGGGGTAAGAGTCCAGACCGTGAACGCAAAACGGCCGGGCTAAAAAACTGGAAGGTGTTTCAGATAGCGCTCGAACACCTCTCCCATAGGGAGAGGTCGGATGTGTGAGCGAAGCGAGGACATCCGGGTGAGGGGTCAGGAACATCTCGACGGAGCGCGGCCCCTCACCCGCCCGGCTTCGCTGCGCTACGCCGGTCGACCTCTCCCCGGTGGGGAGAGGTGACGGAGCGTCGCTGCCGCGCTCAAGCGTCGGCGATGCCTTCAGCCGATCACGCTATCTTCCCGTGGAGCCAAAGCCGCCGGCGCCGCGGTCGGTTTCGCCGAGCACGGTAACGGGCACCAGTTCCGCGCGCACGACGGCGGCGATCACCATCTGTGCGATGCGTTCGCCACGCTGGATCGTGAAGGCAGCGGGGCCGTGATTGATCAAGAGCACGCCGATCTCGCCGCGATAGTCGGCGTCGATCGTGCCGGGCGCATTCAGTACCGTGACGCCATGCTTGGCGGCGAGGCCGGAGCGCGGCCGGACCTGCGCCTCATAGCCTGCCGGCAAGGCAATCGTCAGCGCGGTCGGCACCATCGCGTACTTGCCGGATTCGAGTACCAGCGGCGCATTCTCCGGCACGGCGGCGAGCAGGTCGAGGCCGGCGGCCTGTGCGGTCTGGTAGGCGGGCAGTGCGAGGCCATGGCCATGCGGCAGCTGCTGGACGTCAAGGGTGATGGCACTCATGATCGGGCTTTCTCGAAGTGTTGGGTAATCCGCGCCACCAGCGTGGCTGCGACGCCGTCCTTGCTCATCGGCTGCCAGGATTCGACATCGATCTCGACGGCGATCTCCTGATCGTGGCGCGTCAGGAGATGCACGGTGTTGCTGTCGCCGCCCATGATGCCGGTGGAAGGCGAGACGTCGTTGGCGACGATCCAGTCGCAGCCCTTGCGCGCGATCTTGGCTTTCGCGTTGTCGATCAGGTGCTCGGTTTCGGCGGCGAAGCCGATCACCAGCGCCGGGCGATGCTCGGCGCGTTTCGAAATCGTCGCGAGGATGTCGGGATTTTCGGTGAGCTGCAGCGGCGGCAGCGCGCGGCCGTCCTTCTTCAATTTCTGCGCGCCCTCGCTGACGACGCGCCAGTCCGCCACCGCTGCGGCGAAGATCGCGATATCAACGGGCAGCGCCGCCTCGACCGCGGCCAGCATGTCGCGCGCGGCTTCGACGCGCTTCACGGTGACGCCTGGCGGATCTTTCAATTCGACCGGACCCGAGATGAGAATGACCTCTGCGCCGGCCGCCGCGGCTGCAGCGGCAATGGCAAAGCCCTGCTTGCCCGAGGAGCGGTTGGCGATATAGCGCACCGGATCGATCGGCTCGTGCGTCGGTCCGGCCGTGATCAGCACTCGCTTGCCGGCCAAGGATCGCCTCTGCGGCGCGCGCAGCAGGCCGAGCGCTGCGACCGCGATTTCGGTCGGCTCGGCCATGCGGCCGGTGCCGGCCTCGTTGCGCTCCGCCATCTCGCCGGCATTCGGACCGATCATCGCGACGCCGTCGCGTGCGAGCTGCGCGACGTTGCGGCGGGTGGCCGCGTTGTTCCACATCAGCGGGTTCATTGCCGGCGCGATGAGAATCGGTTTGTCCGACGCGAGAAGCACTGCGGTGGCCAGATCGTCGGCATGGCCGCCGGCCATCTTGGCCATCAGGTCGGCGGTGGCGGGGGCGACCACGATCAGGTCGCACTGCCGCGCTAGCCTGATATGGCCGGCGTCGAATTCGCTCTGCGGGTCGAACAGGTCGGTGTAGCAGCGCTCATTCGCCAGCGCGGACGCCGCCAGCGGCGTGACGAACTGCGTGGCGGCGCGGGTCAGCACGACGCGCACATGGACGCCGCGCTCCTTCAGGCGCCGGATCAGGTCGAGCGCCTTGTAGGCCGCAATGCCGCCGCCGATGATCAGCGTGACGCGCGGCTGGCCGGTGATGGCGTGAAGCGTTTCCCGCGGCACGTCGTCGGTCGGCGTCGCCGGCGAGACATCGGCCGAGGGTCGGTCGGGCCTCGAGGCCTCGCGTAAAATGGTGCGGACCTCGTCCTCGACCGAGCGGCCGTGGCGCGCGGCGCGCAGCCGCAATTCGTCGCGGATGGCGTCATCGAGCTTGCGGATCGTCAGGCTGGCCATGTCAGGCTCCGTCGAGGTGTGATTGCAATGCTAGCACATCATGCATGCATTGCAATCATGGCGTCATCGGACCGACAGCAGGATCCCGATGAAGGTCAGCGCGATCACCCAGATGCCGATGGTGCGCCAGCGCGATTGCCGGGCGCGGGCGCGTGCGATGGCGTCGATGGTCTGGGGATCCAGCCGGAGCCCGTTGCGGCTCATCTCCTCCAATTGCTCCAGCGCGGCCACCGCGCGCGTAGCAATCGCCGGCAGGCCGGAGACGATGCGGCCGAGTTCGCCGGCGCCGGAAAGCGCGCCTTGGATCTTGCCCAGCGGCCCGAGATTGCGCTCGATCCATTCGCGCACCACGGGCTCGGCGACCTTCCAGATGTCCAGCCTGGGATCGAACGAGCGCGCGACGCCCTCGACCACCACCATGGTCTTCTGCAGCAGGATCAGCTCCGGCCGGGTCCGCATGTCGAACAGGCCGGTGACCTCGAGCAGCAGCGTCAGCAGCTTGGCCATCGAGATTTCTTCGGCCGTGCGGTTGTGGATCGGCTCGCCGATCGCGCGGATCGCCTGCGCGAAATTTTCCACCGAATGATGCGCCGGGACGTAGCCCGCCTCGAAATGCACCTCGGCCACGCGGCGATAGTCGCGGGTGATGAAGCCGAGCAGGATTTCCGCCAGGAAGCGTCGCTCGTTGAGCCCGAGCCGGCCCATGATGCCGAAATCGACCGCGACGAGACGCCCGCTGTCGTCCAGGAACAGGTTGCCGGGGTGCATGTCGGCGTGGAAGAAGCCATCGCGCAGCGCGTGGCGCAGGAAGCTCTGGATCACCTTGCGGCCGAGATCGGGCAGGTCGACCTGCGCTTCGGCAAGGCGCTTGTGGTCGTTCAGCGCGATGCCGTCGATCCACTCCATCGTCAGCACATTGTGCGAGGTGCGGTCCCAGTCGACCTTGGGGACGCGGAAGTCCGGATCGTTCTGGATGTTCTCTGCCATCTCAGACAGCGCGGCGGCCTCAAGCCGCAGATCCATCTCCATCGCCACCGAGCGCGACATGATGTCGATGATCTCGATCACGCGGAGACGGCGGGCCTC
Source organism: Tardiphaga sp. vice154 (assembly GCF_007018645.1). NCBI lineage: Bacteria > Pseudomonadati > Pseudomonadota > Alphaproteobacteria > Hyphomicrobiales > Nitrobacteraceae > Tardiphaga > Tardiphaga sp. vice154. The sequence continues at coordinate 178,728 of NZ_CP041399.1, read as the reverse complement.
GGCGGAGTATTGTTCGGCGTGAGCCGCGACGAACATGAAATCGCCGAGGTCGCGGCGGAACTGCGCGGAGACGTTGGGGCGCAGCACCTTGACGGCGACTTCGGTGCGCACGCCGTTTTTCTCGACTTCGGCGCGGTGTACCTGAGCGATCGAGGCGGCGGCGACCGGCGGGCTGAAGCTGGTATAAAGCTGCGCCATCGGGCGTTCCAGCGAGGCGGCGACGACGTCTTCCGCCTCGGTCATGGAGAACGGCGGCAGCCGGTCCTGCAGGCTTTCGAGATCGCGGGCCATCGCCACGCCGACCACGTCCGGCCGCGTCGCCAGGAACTGGCCGAGCTTGAGATAGGCGGGGCCAAGCCGCGTCAGCGCGGCCGACAGCCGCGCGCCGGACTTCACGCCGGGCCGTTCGATCAGCCGCGCCAGCCGCATCGCCAACTGGCCGCCGGGCGGCACCAAAGAGGGATCGACGACGCCGAACACGCCCTCGCGGGCAAACACGAAGCCGGCGCGGGCAAGCCGCGCCATGTGAGTAAGTGCTGAAATCACAAACGCCAGCCCGAATGCAGCGCGACGATGCCGCCGGTGAGCACCTGATGACTGACGCGCGAGAAGCCGGCGTCGCGGATCATGTCGGAGAACACCGCGGGGTTCGGAAACTGGCGGATCGATTCCACCAGATACTGGTAGGATTCGGCATCGCCGGTGACGGCCTTGCCCATCGGCGGGATCAGCCTGAACGAGAACGTATCGTAGATCTTGTCGAGACCGGGGACGTCCACCGTGGAGAATTCCAGGCACAGGAAGCGGCTGCCCGGTCTTAGCACGCGGTAGGCCTCGCTGAGCGCGCGGTCGATGCGCGGCACGTTGCGGATGCCGAAGGCGATGGTGTAGGCGTCGAAGCTCTTGTCGGCGAATTGCAGCGCCTCGGCATTGCCCTCGACGAAATCGACGCGGTCCTCGAGCTGGTGCTTGATGGCGCGTTCGCGGCCGACTTCCATCATGCCGGTGTTGATATCGCAGACGGTGGCGTGAAAGCCGTAGCCCGACGCTTTCGCCGCGCGGAACGAAATGTCGCCGGTACCGCCGGCGACGTCGAGTAGCGCGAACGGCGTATCCGCGCGCGGCGGGTTCAGCGCCTGGATCATGATCTCTTTCCAGACCCGGTGCAGACCCATCGACATCAGGTCGTTCATCAGGTCGTAGCGCTTGGCCACGCTGTGGAAGACGTCGTTGACCAGCGTCTGCTTGTCGTCGACGGGCACGTCCCGATAGCCGAAATGCGTGGTTTCGCCGGCCTGATCCATCGTTTTCATCCAAAAAACCTCTTCGGGCGGACCATAGCGTGGCCGCCGCAATGGCGCTATCACGTCAGCGCCTCAAGGTGAATGACATAGCACATGCCGGAACTGCCCGAAGTCGAGACCGTGCGCCGCGGATTGCAGCCGGCGATGGAGGGCGCCACCATTTTGCGCGCCGAAGCCCGCCGCCCGGACCTGCGTTTCCCGCTGCAGCCGGACTTTCTGGCGAGGCTGGACGGCCAGGTGGTCACCAGCCTGTCGCGGCGCGCAAAATATTTGCTAGCCGATCTCGGTTCCGGTGACGTTTTGTTGATGCATCTGGGGATGTCCGGCTCGTTCCGTGTGGTGTCCGACGGCACCGCGGCGATGCCCGGCGCCTTCCACCATCCGCGCAGTGACGACCGCACCCATGACCATGTCGTGTTCCACATGTCGTCGGGCACGAGCGTGATCTACAACGACCCGCGCCGCTTCGGCTTCATGAAGATCTTTGCCCGCGCCGATATCGACCACGAGCCGTTCCTGAAAGACATCGGCCCGGAGCCGCTCGGCAATGCCTTCGATGCCGCCTTGCTGGCGGGTGCGCTGGCCGGCAAGAAGACCAGCCTGAAGGCGGCGCTTCTCGACCAGCGCAATGTGGCGGGGCTCGGCAACATCTACGTTTGCGAGGCCCTGTTTCGGTCGCAGCTGTCGCCGCGAAGATTGGCGGCGACGTTGTCGACCAAGAAGGGCGAGCCGACCGACCGCGCCACGCGGCTGGTCGGCGCGATCCACGACGTGCTAAACCTTGCCATCAAGGCCGGCGGCTCGTCGCTGCGCGATCATCGCCAGACCGACGGCGAACTCGGCTACTTCCAGCATTCGTTTCAGGTCTATGACCGCGAGGGCGAGCCCTGCAAGACCGACGGCTGCGAGGGCGTCGTGAAACGCTTCGTGCAGAACGGGCGATCGACGTTCTGGTGTCCGAAGTGCCAAAGGTGAGGGGGCTTTCTTCCTTCTCCCCTTGTGGGAGAAGGTGGCGCGGCGCAGCCGCGACGGATGAAGGGTGGTCGCGGGGCTCAGAGTCTGTGGCGCCCCCTCACCTGTCTCGAACCGCTGCGCGGTTCGATCCACCCTCTCCCACCTAGCGAAGCGAAGCTTCGCGCGGGGGAGAGGGAAGAAAAAGCGCGCGCTGCCATCTGCAGTTATCTCACAGCCAGCCGTAGTGCCGAAACCGCAGATACAGAAATCCGCACACCGACGCGATGGTGCCGATCACCACGTAGTAGCCGTATTCCCATTTCAGCTCCGGCATGTGTTCGAAATTCATGCCGTAGATGCCGGCCAGGGCGGTCGGCACGGCGAGGATCGCCGCCCAGGCCGCCAGCTTCCTGGTGATCTCGTTCTGTTGCGACTGGCCCGACATCAGGCTGGCCTCGAACGCGAAGGCCAGCACTTCGCGCAGCGAATCGATATCCTCCAGCGCGCGCTTGATGTGATCGAGCACGTCGCGAAACAGCGGCCGCATCTCGGCATCGATCGGCAGCACCGCGGAGTGCTCCAGCCGGTTGCAGACGTCGACCAGGGGGCCTGCGGCGCGGCGCAGCTTGAGCAATTCGCGGCGCAGCTTGTAGAGCCGCTCGACCTCGTCATGATGCAGCACCCGCCGCAGCACGCGGTCCTCGAGCTGCTCGACCTCGGTTTGGATCACCTCGATCACGGGCAAATAGTTATCGACGATAAAATCGAGGATGGCATAGAGGATGTAGTCCTCGCCATTGGTCAGCACCGTCGGGCACGCCTCGCAGCGCGCGCGCACCGCGGCATAGGAGGCCGAGGCGCCGTGGCGCACCGAGACGACATAACCGCGGCCGACGAAGATGTGCGTCTCACCGAAGGCGATCGCGCCGTCGACCATCTGCGCGGTGCGCGCGACGACGAACAGCGCCTCGCCATATTGTTCGACCTTGGGGTGCTGGTGCGCCTTGCCGGCATCCTCGATCGCGAGGGGATGCAGGTCGAATTGGGCGCGCACGCGCTCCAGCAACTCGGCGCTGGGCTCAAACAGGCCGATCCACACGACATGGCCCGGCCTGGCGGCCCATTCCCGCGCCTCCTCGATCCCGACATCGGCGACCCGCCGGCCGCCGGCATAGACGCTGGAGGCGACGATGCCGCTCTCCAGCGGGATGGCTTCACGTAACTTGCTGCCGTGCACGGCTCACCTCGACCAAACGCGCGCGGTGGCGCGCTGCGATCAATAGACGCACCGGCCGCCAAAAAGTTGCGCCGCCGAGCCGTGCGATGTCAGCGAAACATCGAAGGCACACCGGGCAGCGGCGTGGCCCGGAATAGCACGCGGTCGGTATCGGGCGCCACCGGGCCGAGCTTGTTCGATACCCATTGCCACAGCCCGCGGATTTCATCGGCGGATTTTCCGCCAGGGGCATATTCGGTGACGGACAGGCCGATGCCGAGCGCGTCCTGATGATCGTTGCGCATCACGATGAAGGGCAATGCGACGTCGCCGCCGGCCTCGAAGGCTTCGCCTTCGCCGAGCGCCGTGGAGGCGTTGTCGATCCGCTGGCCGCGGACCGGCGTCTGGTTCAGCACGAAGCCGAACGCCGTATGGCAGGATCGCACAAGACTGAGCGTCGGGGCGGCGGCTTCGATGTCGGCGAGGCTCGGCCGTACCGGGATCAGGCACAGGTCGGCGGCGCGGATCGCCGCGGTGGTGACGGCGCTGGTGCCGCCGGCGGTGTCGATTACCGTCAGCGTCACGCCGTTGCGGCCGAAGATCTCGAGCCGCTGCTCGATCTCGCCGACGCCATCGACCGGCTCGACGCTGGGTTCGGCGTCATTGCGCCGCCGCTTCCAGTTCGACAGCGTGCCCTGCGGATCGGTCTCGATCAGCCTAACGGTATGGCCGTCCTGCATCGCCGCCAGAGCGAGCCCGATCGCGAGCGTGCTCTTGCCGCTGCCGCCTTTCTGGGTGGCGAGTACGATGGTTTGCATGATGTATTCCTGTCTGTTGCCGATGGGATGACCTTGGTCGCCAGTGCGATTCGACGCCGCTTGGTGCGGCGGACTATTCTTGGCTGGACGCATCGGTCGCGATCGGCAGGACAGTGCGGGATCGCAGCACGTCCGAATCAGCATTGCGGCAATCATGGGCCTATTGCGCGTGCAATGCCATTATTTGCGCCGGAGCGAACGCAATTACCGGGGGCAATGTGTAGTTCAACTTGAAAGTGTAGTTGCGCTGATGGGGCATGTGCTTTTGATGATGCCGCCGGTTACCGGTGATCTGATGTAGCAGCCTGTCGTCCCGGCAAGCTCGCGCGTCAGCGTGAGCGCAAGCCGGTACCCATACATGCTGGCGATCTGTTTTGGGCTGCTCTCGAAGCCGGCGTGTTAGCCGCGAGCGCGGAGGGTATCGGTCCCGGATCGGCGTTCGCTGCGCGAACTTGTCCGGGACGACATGAGCTACTTCCGCACGCAGATCACGCGCACGATAGACGCTTTCGCGTCGGTCGTGGCGTCGGAGGCGACCACGCCGTTGGCTTTCAGGAAATCTCGCGCGCTGTCGATCGGCAGCAGGGATGGTTGCAGCGTTGATGCCGCGGTTGGCAGGACGGCGACGATTTCCTTCAGTCGCAAAATGCCAAGCAGCTTGGCGTCTCCGCTGAAGAAGCCTGCGCCGGTGAAGCCCGTGCCGGGCGCCGGCGATAATACGAACTCGCCGCCCGCGCCGGTCGTCACTGCCGCCTTGACGACGCTGACGGCGGTCCCGCCATTCTGGCTCTGCGGATCGCTGATGCCAACCATGTCGCCGCTCTTCGGCGTACTGCTGCCAAGCCCCGCCGGCTTCAACCCGCGCGCGCCGTAGACGCGCAGCAGCGCGAGGTCGTGCATCTTGTCTTCGGCAGCCTTGTCGGCGTTGCCGTGGCCGGCGACCACGATGGACATGCAGCCATCGACTGCCTGGCGGTCGGTGACGATCGCGCCGTCGTCGCTGACGACGATGCCCGAGGCATATTCGACCTTCTTGCGCGGCGGCGGGCCTGCGGCCTGCGCCCCGGCGGGAAACGGATTGAACGCCGACGACATCGCGATCACCGCCGGCTCCATGGTGCCTTCCGTGGCCTGGTCGTAGAGGATGGTGAGGATACGCACCTCGTCGTCGCGGAAGGCGCCGCGGACGTAGAATTTCTTCAGTCCCTGCATGCCCGACAGCACGAAGAAATCCGGCTTGACCACGCTGTAATCGATGCGGCGGCCGGGCGGCTCCTTCTTCTCCTGATCGGCGAGCTTGGCGGTTGAGGGGGCGGCCTCTTTGCGGCGCGCGAGCTGAATCTGGATCGTGCCGCTGGCCGAACTCCATTTGCTGCCATTGGCGTCGCTGGCCTGTTGCGGCACCAGTTTCGTGGGCAGGCCGAGCCGGGCGCCGGTCACCATGTCGGTGACGATCTTCCAGCCGGCATTTTCCTGCCGCTTTTTCGCCGCCGCTCGCAGCAGCTCGCGTTCCTGTGGATTGAGCACGCCGGTCTGCTTGGCATTGTTGTATTTCTGGAACGTCTTGATTGCGCCGACCATGCGCTCCGAGACCTCGCCATTGATGGCGCCGTTATATTCGCCGGCCCAGGCGAGGTCCGACTGGATCGCCAGCCGCTCGGCCTGCGCCATCGCATTGGCGGTGTCGGCGGGGGTTTGCAGCGCCGGCCGGACCGGCACGGTGGCGACCGGCTTCGGCTTTGCGGCGGTTGCGGCGGGCGGCGCGGTCTGTGCCTGGGCCGCGGAGGCCGCCGCGATCATCCATGTTGCCGTCAGCCACGATCTCATGACATGTCCCAGGGAGATTGATCCGGCAGAATTGAAGCACATCTGCTGGGTCGGCAACAGCCGCGCGATGGTTCAACCCCCGTCATTGCGAGGAGCCCTTGCGACGAAGCAATCCAGTTCTTGCCGAGCTTGTGGCTTTCTGGATTGCCGCGTCGCTTCGCTAAGGGGAAAGCCAATTGGCTTTCCTTGACCTCGCAATGACGGCGGAGACGGCGGTGAGGAACATAAGGACGCAAGACACCATGTTGAGTGCCGACGAACTCGAACGCTATGCCCGCCACATCGTGTTGCGCGAGATCGGCGGCCAGGGCCAGGCCGCCTTGCAGCAGGCCAAGGTGCTGGTGATCGGCGCCGGCGGGCTAGGCGCGCCGGTGCTGATGTATCTGGCCGCGGCCGGTGTCGGCACGCTCGGCGTGGTCGATGACGACATTGTGTCGCTGTCCAACCTGCAGCGCCAGATCATCCACGCCACGCCGGATATCGGCGCCCGCAAGGTCGACAGCGCGGCGGCAAAAATTCATGCGCTCAATCCGAACGTGACATTCGTCGGCCACGGCGTCCGGCTCGATGCCGCCAATGCGATGGAGCTGCTGTCAGCCTACGATCTGATTCTCGATGGCTCGGACAATTTCGCGACGCGCTATCTGGCGTCGGATGCCTGCTATCTGGCGAAGAAGCCGCTGATCTCGGCGGCGCTCGGCACCTTCGACGGCTCGCTGACCACGCTTCGGCCGCACGAGACGAACGCGAGTGGCGTGCCGAATCCGACCTATCGCTGCCTGTTTCCCGAAGCGCCGCCTGATGGCACCGTGCCGAGCTGCCAGGAGGCCGGCGTGATGGGCGCGCTGGCCGGCGTGCTCGGCTCGATGATGGCGCTGGAGGCGATCCGCGAGATCACCGGGTTCGGCGAAGGGCTCGTCGGCCGCCTCCTGATGATGGACGCCCGCGCGATGCGGTTCGAGACGCTGCGCTACGCCCGCGATCCCGCCAATCCCCTCAATGGTGATTCGCCGACGATTCTTGATTTGAGCGCGTATCGCTGAGATCGCGTACGCGGTTCATACGCAGCCCTTCACCACGTCGCCCAATGCGGCAAAGTCGGCTTTCCGCGGCGAGGTCTTGCGGAACACCAGGCCGATGCTGCGGCCGGGCTGCGGGTTCTCCATGCGCAAAAATTTCACGCGCTCGTCGCGCTGCTCGACGTCGGCGGCGATCTGCGGGATCAGCGTGACGCCGTAGCCGGACGCCACCATCTGCATCACGGTCGAGAGGCTCGACGCCGCGAACGCCATGCCGGCCGCGCTGTTGCCGCTACCGCGCGCGGCCGTGGCGCAGAACGCCAGCGCCTGGTCGCGCAGGCAGTGACCGTCTTCCAGCAGGATCAGTCGGCCTTGGTCGATGTCGGCGGCCTTGATGCGGCGGTCGGCCGGGCGCGGATCGTCCGCCGGCACCGCCAGCAGGAACAGGTCGTCGAACAGTTTCAGCGTCTCGATCTCGGGCTCGCCGAGCGGCAGCGCCAGTATCGCCGCGTCCAGCCGGCCGCTCTTGATGTCGTCGATCAATTGCTTCGTCTGCGTCTCGCGTAATTCCAGCCGCAATTCGGGAAACTGTTTCTGCAGCACCGGCAGGATGCGCGGCAGCAGGTACGGCGCCAGCGACGGGATCACGCCGAGCGTCAGCCGCCCGGTCAGCACGCCGCCGCGGTGCCTCGCAAAATCCACCAGATCGCGCGACGCCGCCAGCACGTCCTCGCCGCGCCGCGCCACTTCGCGGCCGACATCGGTCAGCATCACGTCGCCGGGGCGACGCTCCACCACCTTGACCCCCAGCGTGCGCTCCAGATCCCGTATCTGCATCGAAAGCGCCGGCTGGGTGACGGCGCAGGCCTCCGCCGCACGGCCGAAATGGCCGTGTTTGGCGAGCGCGGCGAGGTAGCGAAGCTGGCGAAGCGTGATCATGTACGATAAGATAAACTGATCGAAGGTCGGAGACAAATCGACTGGACCTGATGTTAGATTTGTTCCAAGTTAATGTCACGAGCTCCGGCTAGGGTGACCATACGGTCTGCCCCCAATAGTTCGCTGCAAATTGCAAACACAGAGTTTTTGGACATCTGGCGTTGTCGTTACGGAGACGCGGCCTGCCGCCGTCGCCCGACAGTGCTTCCGCTTCAAATCGCCCGAAGGAGAGAACCATGGACCAGAAAACAGACGACGCCGGCAAGTGCCCGGTACCGCACGGCGCCGCGAGCAAGGGACCGAAGAGCAAGGCCTATCGCAACATGGACTGGTGGCCGGAGCATCTCGATATCGGCGTGCTGCACGCCATCCATCCGTCCGCCGATCCGCTCGGCGGCAACTTCAACTACGCCGAGGCATTCAAGACCCTCGACCTCGACGCCGTCATCAAGGACCTGCATGCCCTGATGACCGATTCGAAGGAGTGGTGGCCGGCCGATTTCGGTCACTACGGCGGGCTGTTCATTCGTCTGGCCTGGCACAGCGCCGGCACCTATCGCACCACCGACGGCCGTGGCGGCGCCGGTGGCGGCCAGCAGCGCTTCGCACCGCTGAATTCGTGGCCTGACAACGTCAATCTCGACAAGGCGCGTCGCCTGTTGTGGCCGATCAAGCAGAAGTACGGTAACAAGCTATCCTGGGCCGATCTGTTCGTGCTGGTCGGCAACGTCTCGCTGGAATCGATGGGCTTCAAGACCTTCGGCTTCGCCGGCGGCCGCGCCGACACCTGGGAGCCGGAAGAGCTGTACTGGGGTCCCGAAGGCAGCTGGCTCGGCGACGAGCGCTACAGCGGCGAGCGCGAACTGGCGGAGCCGCTCGGCGCCGTGCAGATGGGCCTGATCTACGTCAATCCGGAAGGCCCGAACGGCAATCCCGATGCGCTGGCGTCGGCCAAGGACATCCGCGAGACCTTCGCCCGCATGGCGATGAACGATGAAGAGACCGTGGCGCTGGTTGCCGGCGGCCACACCTTCGGCAAGACCCACGGCGCGGGCGATCCGTCCTTCGTCGGCGTCGATCCGGAATCCGGCGCGCTTGAGGATCAGGGCCTTGGCTGGAAGAGCAGCCATGGCACCGGCGTGGGCGCCGACGCCATCGGCAGCGCCCTGGAAGTGACCTGGACGCAGACCCCGACGCAGTGGAGCAACCACTACTTCGACAACCTGTTCAAATTCGAATGGGAGCTGACCAAGAGCCCCGGCGGCGCGCATCAGTGGGTGGCGAAGAATGCTGTTGCGGACATTCCGGATGCCTTCGATCCGTCGAAGAAGCATCTGCCGACCATGCTGACCTCGGATCTCGCGCTGCGCGTCGATCCGATCTACGAGAAGATCTCGCGCCGCTTCTACGAGAACCCCGACCAGTTCGCCGATGCCTTTGCGCGGGCCTGGTTCAAGCTGACCCATCGCGACATGGGCCCGGTCGCGCGTTATCTCGGCCCGCTGGTGCCCAAGGAAGTGCTGATCTGGCAGGACCCGATCCCGGCCGTCGATCATGAGCTGATCAACGACGCGGACATTGCGGATCTGAAGGCGAAGATCCTCGCCTCCGGCCTCAGCGTGCCGCAGCTCGTTTCGACCGCCTGGGCCTCGGCCTCGACGTTCCGCGGCTCCGACAAGCGCGGCGGCGCCAATGGCGCGCGCATCCGCCTCGCTCCGCAGAAGGACTGGGAGGTCAATCAGCCGGCCCAGCTCGCCACCGTGCTCGCCAAGCTGGAAGAGATCCAGAAGGCGTTCGGCAAGAAGGTGTCGCTGGCCGATCTGATCGTGCTCGGCGGCTCTGCCGCGATCGAGAAGGCCGCAAAGGATGCCGGCCAGAGCGTGACCGTGCCGTTCACGCCGGGCCGCATGGATGCGTCTGCGGAGCACACCGACGCGGCGTCGTTCGCGCCGCTCGAGCCGCGCGCCGATGCGTTCCGCAACTACGTCCACAGCAGCAAGAAGCAGTTCATGAAGCCTGAAGAGGCCATGATCGACCGTGCCCAGCTGATGAAGCTGACGGCGCCGGAAATGACGGTGCTGATCGGCGGGTTGCGCGTGCTCGGCGCCAATGCGGCGGATGCCAAACACGGCGTGTTCACCGGCAAGCCCGGCGTGTTGAGCAACGACTTCTTCGCCAACCTGCTCGACATCGACACCGTGTGGGCGAAGGCTGCCGGCCAGGACGGCATCTACGAAGGCAAGAAGCGCAACAGCAGCGAGGTCAAGTGGACGGCGACTGCCGTCGACCTGATCTTCGGCGCGCATTCGCAGCTCCGCGCGCTGGCCGAAGTCTATGCTTCGAGCGACGCCAAGGCGAAGTTCGTCAAGGACTTCGTCAAGGCCTGGACCAAGGTGATGAATGCCGATCGCTTCGAAGTGAAGGCAGAGCCGATGCTGCAGGCGGCGGAGTAGTTTTTTCTGCTGCTTGAGCGATGAGTGAAAAGCCCCCGCGAGAAATCGCGGGGGCTTTTTTCTTTTTCTTCCTTCTCCCCTTGTGGGAGAAGGTGGCCGCGCGAAGCGCGGTCGGATGAGGGGTAGTCAAGAGCTCGGAGCTTGCGGCACCCCCTCACCCGTCTCGACCGCTTCGCTGACCTTCTTCCCTCTCCCACAAGGGGAGAGGGAAGAAGGTCAGCGCGCGACCGCATCCCCGCCTTGCACCTCCCCCCGAATCTCCGCACAACTACGCCAGACCTCACCGGAGCCTTGCCATGATGAAACTCTACTGGTCGCCGCGCTCGCGCTCCTTCACCGCGCTGTGGCTGATGGAAGAAACCGGTGTGCCGTACGAGCGCGTGCTGACCGACATCTCCACCGGTGCACAGCGTTCGCTGGAATTTCTCACCGTCAATCCGATGGGCAAGGTGCCGGCACTGCAGGACGGCGAGGCGACGATGGCGGAAGCCGCGGCGATCTGTACTTACGTCGCGGAGCGCTATCCCGAGGCTAATCTCGCCCCGCCGCTTGGCGACATCCATCGCGCGAAATATCTCTACTGGCTGTTTTTCGCGCCGAGCTGCATCGAGCCGGCGATCGCGCAGCTCGCGGCCAAGTTCGAGATGAACTCGGTCGCCGCCGGCTGGGGCGACGCCAAGCGGGTGTTCGACGTGCTGGAAGCGGCCCTCGAGGAGGGACCGTGGATCCTCGGCGAAAAATTTTCCGCGGCCGACATCGCCATCGGATCCAGCCTCAGTTTCGCGGTGCGCCAGTTCAAGATGATCCAGCCACGGCCGTCGTTCGACCGCTATCTCGATCGCTGCGAGGCACGTCCAGCATTCCAAAGGGCGCAGGAATTTGCGTCGGGGCAGAAGCTGTAATTGCTCTTCCTTCCTTCTCCCCTTGTGGGAGAAGGTGGCGCGGACGAAGTCCGCGTCGGATGAGGGAGTACTGGGCGACGGCGTTTGTGGCACCCCTCACCCGTCCGCGCTGACGCGCGGCCACCCTCTCCCACCTAGCGAAGCTTCGCTTCGCGCGGGGGAGAGGGAAAGAAACAGCGTACCTACTCCGTCACATCCGCCTTCAGCGCGTCGGGATGCGGCATCGAGATGATATTGTAGCCGGAATCCACATAATGGATTTCGCCGGTGACGCCGCCGGACAGTTCCGAGAGCAGATACAGCGCGGTGCCGCCGAGCTCGTCCAGCGTGACGCCGCGGCCGAGCGGCGAGTGCTTCTGCTGGAACGCGAACATCGCGCGGGAATCGCCGATGCCGGAGCCGGCCAGCGTGCGGACCGGGCCCGCCGAGATCGCATTGACGCGGATGCCCTGGTGGCCGAAATCGACGGCGAGATAGCGCGTCGCGGCTTCCAGTGCTGCTTTCGCCACGCCCATCACATTGTAGTTCGGCATCACGCGGGTTGAGCCGCCAAATGTCAGCGTGATCATCGCGCCGCCCGGCTTCATCATCTCGGAGGCGCGCTTGGCGACTTCGGTGAAGGAGAAGCAGGAGATCACCATGGTGCGCGAGAAATTCGCGCGCGTGGTGTCGGCGTAGCGGCCCTTCAACTCGTTCTTGTCGGAGAAGCCGATCGCGTGGACGATGAAGTCGAGTTCGCCCCACTTTTCCTTCAGGGTGGCGAACACGGCGTCCACGCTGTCGATGTCCTCGACGTCGCAGGGCAGCACCAGTTCGGACTTCAGGGATTCCGCGAGCGGCCGCACGCGCTTGCCGAGGCCTTCGCCCTGATAGGTGAAGGCGAGCTCGGCGCCGTGGGCGTGCAGCGTTTTCGCAATGCCCCATGCGATCGAATGATCGTTGGCGACGCCCATGATGAGCCCGCGCTTGCCCTGCATTAGATTCGACATGTTGGCTACCGGCTCCGCGCCTTGCGCTGTAGGCCACCTCGCCCCGCGCTTGCGGGGGGAGGGTGGGGGTGAGGGGCTCTTCGAGCCGAAATATCAAAACCGTGAGGTGGGCATCGTGCCTCGCCCCTCACCCGGCACGCCGCTGGCGCGGCATGCTGACCTCTCCCCGCAAAGCGTGGGGAGAGGTCAGCGATCACGCATCGACGTGTTTGAAGACCAGCGTGGCGTTGGTGCCGCCGAAGCCGAACGAGTTCGACAGCACAGCGCCGAGTTTCGCATTGTCGATCCGCTTGCGCACGATCGGCATGTCGGCGAACACCGGATCCAGCTCGGTGATGTTGCCGCTCTCGCAGATGAAGCCGTTCTGCATCATCAGGAGCGAATAGATCGCCTCCTGGACGCTGGTGGCGCCCAGCGAGTGGCCGGTCAGCGCCTTGGTGGCGGAGATCGGCGGGCAGGCGTCACCGACGCCGAACACCTTGCGGATGGCCTGGATCTCCGGCGGATCGCCGGCCGGCGTCGAAGTGGCGTGCGGGTTGATATAGTCGATCTTGATGCCGCCGGTGGTGGCCAGCGCCATCTTCATGCAGCGCTCCGCGCCTTCGCCCGAGGGCGCGACCATGTCGTAGCCGTCCGAGGTCGCGCCGTAGCCGATGATCTCGCCGTAGATTTTCGCGCCGCGCGCTTTCGCGTGCTCGTATTCTTCCAGAACGATCACGCCGGCGCCGCCGGCGATGACGAAGCCGTCGCGGCTGATGTCATAGGGGCGTGAAGCGGTGGAGGGGGTGTCGTTATATTTCGACGACATCGCGCCCATCGCGTCGAACAAGACCGACAGCGACCAGTCGAGCTCCTCGCAGCCGCCGGCGAACACGATGTCCTGCTTGCCCCACTGGATCATCTCGTAGCCATTGCCGATGCAATGGTTGGAGGTCGCGCAGGCCGAGGAGATCGAATAGTTGACGCCCTTGATCTTGAACCAGGTGGCGAGCGTGGCGGAGGCCGTCGACGACATCGCCTTCGGCACCGCGAACGGGCCGACGCGCTTCGGCCCCTTGGTGCGGGTGATGTCGGCGGCTTCGACGATGGTGCGGGCGGAGGGACCCCCCGAGCCCATGATGATGCCGGTGCGCTCGTTGGAGACGTCAGAGGCTTCGAGGCCGGAATCCAGAATCGCCTGTTCCATCGCGACGTGATTCCACGCCGCGCCCTCACCGAGGAAACGCATTGCGCGGCGATCGATCATCTCCGACGCATTCAGCGTCGGCGCGCCCTGCACCTGCGAGCGGAAACCGAGCTCCGCGTACTTGTCGGCGCGCGTGATGCCCGACTTTGCCTCATGGAGGCTCGCAAGCACTTCCTGAGTGTTGTTTCCGATAGATGAGACAATGCCCATCCCCGTGACGACAACCCGCCTCATGATCGTCCCGCCCTCTAAAATCCGTGTTGTTGACTGGCCGTCGCCGATCGGTGACGGCCGTTGTGCAGCGCTGACTAGACTACGTTCCCGGCTGCAATGCGGCAGCAGCCTCCTGCTTGAACAGGCCGACCTTCAGGTCCTTGGCGCGATAGATAATCTCGCCATCTGCCGAAAGCGAGCCATCGGCAATGCCCAACCACAATTTTGAGCGCATCACCCGCTTGACGTCGATGGTGTAGACCACCTTCTTGACGTTCGGGAGAACCTGGCCGGAAAACTTCAGCTCGCCGAGGCCGAGCGCGCGGCCGGGGCCGATGCCGCCGGACCAGCCGAGGAAAAAGCCGACCATCTGCCACATCGCGTCGAGACCGAGGCAGCCCGGCATTACCGGGTCGCCCTTGAAGTGGCAGGCAAAGAACCAGAGTTCCGGCGTGACGTCGAGTTCGGCGCGGATCAGGCCCTTGCCGAATTCGCCGCCATTGTCGTTGATCTCGGTGATGCGGTCGAACATCAGCATCGGTGGCAGCGGCAGTTGCGCATTGCCGGGGCCGAACAATTCGCCACGGCCGCAGGCCAGCAGATCCTCGTACTCGTAACTGCTGCGCTTGTCCTGAATCATGCCTTGGCTTTCCAACGTCGGTATCTGCATCCTGCGAACCCGCCGGGGTGGCCGGGACACGCAGAACTGGTTCAAATCAGGCAGTTATCGCCGGACCTGTCGCGCGCTCTCTATCATAGGCTTGGGGGGCGGCAAAGCGGCGGTTTCGGCGGCCGGATGGTACTGGCGGGGCGGGCCGACCCGATCGAGCTTCCCGGTCAGCGCATGGCTCCAGTTGCGAAAACCTTGCATCTGACGGCAGCCGGGCCTATAGAGAGAGGGCAGAGTGCGTGTTGGGCGCCGCAACGGCAGGGATCACCGACGTGGACATGAGTGACATTGCTTCGAACGGCAATACGTCGAGCGTCAGCAGTGACGCTGCTGCGGTTGCGGAAATCAACCGCGGTCGCCGGCCGGCGCTGACCGGCTGCCCTTGGCATGACGTCAATGAGATGCTGCAGTCGGTGGGCTTGCGCCCGACCCGCCAGCGCATGGCGCTGGGCTGGCTGTTGTTCGGCAAGGGCGCCCGCCATCTGACCGCGGAAATGCTCTACGAGGAAGCCTCCCTCGCCAAGGTCCCGGTATCGCTCGCCACGGTTTACAACACGCTGAACCAGCTCACCGATTCCGGCCTGCTCCGGCAGGTCAGCGTGGACGGCACCAAGACCTACTTCGACACCAACGTCACCGCGCATCACCATTATTACCTCGAGAACAACCACGAGCTGGTCGACATTCCCGATCCGCACATGGTGCTGCAGAAAATGCCCGACGTTCCCGAGGGCTACGAGATCAGCCGCATCGACATGGTCGTCCGGCTGCGCAAGAAGCGCTGAGCATCTCTGTCGTCCCGGCGAACGCCGGGACCCATAGACACCGTGATCTGTAATTTGAAGCGCCGTTAGCCGCGGCGCCTGTGCGCGTCTTTTTTCCTTCCTTCTCCCCTTGTGGGAGAAGGTGGCGCCGACGAAGTCGGCGACGGATGAGGGGTTTCTGGGCGACGGAGCTTGCGGCTACCCCTCACCCGTCTCGAACGCTTCGCGTTCGATCCACCCTCTCCCACAAGGGGAGAGGGAAGATCAGAGCCTGCTAAGTTCCCTCAATCGACCTTCTCGTCGGCATAGACGCCCCATAGCCGCTGCTGTTCGATCCAGCCGTCGAAGCCGGCGCCCATCACGCGGCACCAGCTGTTCTTGCAGCGCTTGACCTGTGCCACCACGCCGGCCTGCAGCCTGGCGGCCACCGGGCTGGTGGCATCCGGACTGTCATAGATCGAGGCAAGGTCATCCTTGTTCTTCATCGTCACCACCGCGGTGCGGCGGCCCGACAGCAGCGAGTGGTAGACCCAGCCCTCGGCGCCTTCAGAATCGCGCACCCGGCGCCAGTTCTCATATTCGGCGGTGATCTCCACCGGCAGGCCGGATTTGGTATAGACCCAGGCCACGTCATTGTCCTTGGTCGGGCCGGCGCGGACGTTCACATGGTCGGACTTCAGGCTGACATAGCGCGGCACCGGCAGCCCGCTGCCGCCCACCGGCACGTTGTTGGCCGCGTCCCGGGCGGCATCCCGCGCCGCCGAACCCGGTTGCACCGAAAGGCCGAGGCAAGCTGCCCCCAGCAACGCCGCACCCACCACACGCCTGAACGCCATTCGCCAACCTCAACCGATTCTATCCGCGTCGCCTCGTCATTGTCCTGGGTTCTTGTTTTGGCTCGGCCTTCTGCTAGAGAGGTCGAAAGCCCAAGATGAAGCCCGGGACGCCAGAAGGCGTCCGGGGAACCCGGAGGAAACGGTGAGATCGCGCGGTCTCGGCAGTTTCGATCAACCGGGTTAATGCGGACTGAACAGCCGGGCCAAAGCGCGAGTGAGCAGCACATGTCGGTCAAGAAAAAACCCCTGGTCGTGGTCACCCGCAAGCTGCCGGACAGCATCGAGACGCGGATGCGCGAACTGTTCGACGCCCGCATCAATCTCGACGACACGCCGCTGACGGAAGCGCAATTGCTCGACGCGATGCGAACTGCCGACGTGCTGGTCCCGACCGTCACCGACGAGATCACCAAGGAACTGCTCGAACAGCCCGACCTCAAGGTCAAGCTGATCGCCAATTTCGGCAATGGCGTCGATAATATCGACGTCATCGCGGCGCAGGCGCGCGGCATCATCGTCACCAATACGCCGAAGGTGCTGACCGAAGACACCGCGGACATGACGATGGGCCTGATCCTCGCGGTGCCGCGGCGCCTGATCGAGGGCGCCTCGATCCTCACCGAAGGCAAGGACTGGCCGGGCTGGTCGCCGACCTGGATGCTCGGCCGCAGGCTCGGCGGCAAGCGGCTGGGGATCATCGGCATGGGCCGGATCGGCCAGGCGGTGGCGCGCCGCGCCCGCGCCTTCGGGCTGCAGATCCACTACCACAACCGCAAGCCGGTGGCCCCGGTGATCGCCGACGAGCTCGGCGCGACCTACTGGGATTCGCTCGACCAGATGCTGGCGCGAATGGACATCATCTCGGTGAACTGCCCGCACACGCCGGCCACCTTCCATCTGCTGTCGGCGCGACGCCTCAAGCTAGTGCGCAAGGACGCCTATATCGTCAACACTGCGCGCGGCGAGGTGATCGACGAGGAGACGCTGACCAAGCTGATCGAGTCGGGCGACATTGCAGGCGCCGGCCTCGACGTGTTCGAGCACGAGCCCGCGGTCAATCCGAAGCTGCTGCGGCTGGCGAAAGCCGGCAAGGTCGTGCTGCTGCCGCATATGGGATCGGCCACGATCGAGGGCCGCGTCGAGATGGGCGAGAAGGTCATCATCAACATCCGCGCGTTCCTCGACGGCCACAAGCCACGGGACCGGGTGTTTCCGGCGATGTTGTAGCTTTCAGTTGACGCAGCGACGCTGCAGCTCCTCCCGTTCGGCAAGGAGCTGCAGGTCCTTAAGTTGTTGCGACGTCAGACGCCCAGCGTGCCGGCCTTGGCCATCGCATAGCGATCGCCGATCACCTTCCAGTTCACCGTGTTCCACCACGCCTTGAGATAGTCGGCGCGGCGGTTCTGGTAGTTCAGGTAATAAGCGTGCTCCCAGACGTCGTTGCCCATCAAGGCGCGCTTGCCGTCCATCGCCGGATTGTCCTGGTTGGGACGGTTCTCGATCGCGAGCTTGCCGGCCTTGTCGACGGTCACGAACACCCAGCCCGAACCGAACTGGCGGCCGCCGGCGGCGTTGAAGTCGGTCTGGAATTTCTCCATGCCGCCGAGGTCGCGTTCGATCGCGGCGAGCACTTCACCTTCCGGCTTGCCGCCGTTCGGTCCCATGATCTGCCAGAACATGGTGTGGTTGGCGTGGCCGCCAAGATTGTTGCGGACGCCGGTGCGGATCGCTTCCGGCACGTCGCCGAGCTTGCCGAGCACATCGACGATGGGCGTTGATGCGATCTGCGGCGCGTCCTTGGCAAACGCGTTCATATTCGCGACGTAGGCGGCGTGGTGCTTGTCGTGATGGATCTCCATGGTCTTCGCATCGATATGCGGTTCCAGGGCGGCGACCGGATAGGTCAGCGGCGGCAGCACGAAAGGGGTTGCAGCGGCGGGCGCTGCGGCCTGGGCGAAGGCAAAGCGCGGCGCTGCGGCAATGGCGGCGGCGCCGGCGGCGGCCAGCATCAGATGGCGGCGGGACATCATGGTCATCGGAATTCTCCGTGGTGATTAAGTCGAATCGGCCAAACGCGACGATGCTAGCCGGACTGAGTGGCAATCGTGCGAACAACTACGCAACGCCGTGGCGGCTGGTTTCGCGAAAGGCATTGTGACGCAGCGGCGCGATCGCGCTGCGGGACCGCTGGTTTCCTTTCCCTCCCCGCCGCGCGAAGCTTCGCTTCGCTCGGGGTGAGGGATATCGCTCGGCCGTCGCAAAACATTCTCAAACAAAAAGGGCGGCCTTTCGGCCGCCCTTTCCGCATTCGCGAATTGCGAAATTTACTCTGCCGCAGCGGTGCCTTCTTCGGCCTTCTGCTTGGCTTCGAGGTCTTCGCCGGTGGTCTGGTCGACGACCTTCATCGACAGGCGGGTCTTGCCGCGATCGTCGAAGCCGAGCAGCTTGACCTTGACCTTGTCGCCTTCCTTGACGACGTCGGAGGTCTTCTGCACGCGGCCGGACGCGAGCTGGCTGATGTGAACCAGGCCGTCCTTGGCGCCGAAGAAGTTCACGAACGCACCGAACTCCATGACCTTGACGACGGTGCCGTCATAGATCGCGTTGAGTTCCGGGTCGCTTGCGATCGACTTGATCCACTTGATCGCGGCCTTGATCGACTCGCCATCGGAGGACGCCACCTTGACGGTGCCGTCATCGTCGATGTTCACCTTGGCGCCGGTCTTTTCCACGATCTCGCGGATCACCTTGCCGCCGGTGCCGATCACTTCACGGATCTTGTCGGTCGGGATCTTGAACGTCTCGATGCGCGGCGCGTATTCGCCGAGCTCGGCACGGGCATTGTTGAGCGCCTTCGACATCTCACCGAGAATGTGAATGCGGCCTTCCTTGGCCTGGCCGAGCGCGACCTTCATGATCTCTTCGGTGATGCCGGCGATCTTGATGTCCATCTGCAGCGAGGTGATGCCGGCGTCGGTGCCGGCGACCTTGAAGTCCATGTCGCCGAGATGATCTTCATCACCCAGGATGTCCGACAGGACCGCAAAGCGCTCGCCCTCGAGAATGAGGCCCATCGCGATACCCGCGGTCGGCCGCTTCAGGGGGACGCCCGCATCCATCAGCGCGAGAGACGCGCCGCAGACCGAAGCCATCGAGGACGAGCCGTTCGACTCGGTGATCTCCGACACCACGCGGATGGTGTAGGGGAATTCGTGATGACCCGGCAGCACCGGATGCACCGCGCGCCAGGCAAGCTTGCCGTGGCCGATTTCGCGACGCTTGGTGCCGCCCATGCGGCCGGTTTCGCCGACCGAGTAGGGAGGAAAGTTGTAGTGCAGCAGGAACGTCTCTTTGTACGTGCCCGACAGCGAGTCGATGTACTGCTCGTCTTCGCCGGTGCCGAGGGTGGTGACGACGAGAGCCTGCGTTTCACCGCGGGTGAACAGCGCCGAACCGTGCGCACGCGGCAGCACGCCGACTTCGCAGACGATCGGACGGACCGTGGTCAGGTCGCGGCCGTCGATGCGCTTCTTGGTGTCGAGGATGTTCCAGCGAACGATCTTCGATTCCAGTTCCTTGAACACGCCGGCAATGCGCAGCTTGTCGTATTTGGGCTCTTCGCCTTCCGGGAAGTAGTGCGCCATCGCCTTCTTCTTGACGGCGCCGACGGCAGCGTAACGCTCCTGCTTGATCGGCAGCGAGTAGGCCGAGCGCAGCTCGGTCTCGACCATGCCGAGCATTTCCTTTTCGAGCGCGCTGTCGTCGATGGTGACGACTTCGCGCGGCTCCTTGGCGGCCTTCTCGGCGAGCTCGATGATCGCCTTGATAACCGGCTGGAAGTGGCGGTGACCGAACATCACGGCGCCGAGCATGACGTCTTCGTTGAGTTCCTTGGCTTCCGATTCGACCATCAGGACGGCGTCCTGGGTGCCGGCGACGACCAGGTCGAGCTGGGTGTCGGCCATTTCGTCGAGCGTCGGGTTGAGCACGAATTCATCGTTGATGAAGCCGACGCGGGCCGCACCGATCGGGCCCTGGAACGGGGCGCCGGAAATCGTCAGGGCAGCCGAGGTGGCGATCAGCGCCAGGATGTCCGGATCGTTTTCCATGTCGTGCGACAGCACGGTGACGACGACCTGGGTCTCGTTGCGCCAGCCGTCGACGAACAGCGGGCGGATCGGACGGTCGATCAGGCGGGAGACCAGGGTCTCCTTCTCGGTCGGACGGCCTTCGCGCTTGAAGTAGCCACCCGGGATGCGGCCGGCGGCGTAGGTCTTCTCGATGTAGTCGACGGTCAAGGGCAGGAAGTCGATGCCATCCTTGGCGGTCTTGGCGGCGACCACGGTGGCGATGACGACGGTCTCGCCATAGGTGGCGATGACGGCGCCGTCGGCTTGACGGGCGACCTTGCCGGTTTCGAGCTTGAGCGGACGACCGCCCCAATCGATTTCGACGGTATGAATATTAAACATGGACGTTTTCTTTCATGGGTTCACGAAAGCATGGCGCTGAAAACACGAAAGCCAGAACCTGAAAGTCCCGTGCAAGACGGCAAGAGGCTGTTCGCGATATCCGCGAAACCAGCGTCCGGCGATCCTGCCGAGTCTTCCAGAATCCTGGCTCGAGCATTCTGAATGGCGTCCATCCTTCCGATGGTCGCGGGGGTCCCAATGGACCTTGCCGCGCGACGGGCACCTTGCCCGTCATCGTCCAGCCGCCGGAGTGCTGCTGGACGTTATCGTGCGGCCCGTGGTGGCCCGCACTACGTGAATACAAAAACGCGCGCAGGAATATGCGCGCGTGATTTGTTAGCGACGGATGTTGTGCTTTTCGAGCATCGCCTTGTAGCGCGGCTCGTCCTTGCGCTTGATGTAATCAAGCAGCGAACGACGCGTCGAGACGAGCTTCAGCAGGCCACGGCGGGAGTGGTTGTCCTTGACGTGGGTCTTGAAGTGCGCGGTCAGGTTGGTGATCCGCTCGGTGAGGATCGCGATCTGAACCTCCGGCGAGCCGGTATCGGTGGCCTTGTTGGCGTTGGTCTTGATGACTTCCGCTTTGCGTTCTGCGGTAATCGACATCGTCAGTTACTTTCTTTGCGTGCCGAACTGGTGAGTCCGGTCAGGTTGAACACGCGCTTGGGGATGAGTTCGCCATTGGCAATCTCGGCGAGGGCCAGAAGTCTGCCTGCCACCGTGACATAAACTGTGCCGCTACTATCGGGCGCATCCCGTCCGCGCAACAAAACGGCTTGGCCCCGGTGGAGCCTTGCCGCATCCGCCCGTGTGACGGCCAGTGCCGGGATGTCGTCCAGCGCGGTCTCAACGGGCAGTAACGCGTCGGCGAGGTTGCCCTCACCAGACGCGGCTCTATCGCACAAAGCCTCCAACTGTTCCAGCGGAATCATGTCGGCTTCGGCAAATGGGCCGACCAGCGTGCGGCGCAGCGCACTGATATGGCCGTAGCAACCGAGCAGACGGCCCATGTCGCGGGCCAGCGCCCGGACGTAGGTACCCTTGCCGCATTCGGCCTCGAACACCGAATGACCGCCATCCTGTTGTTCGACCAGCACAAAATCGTGAATCACGACGGGCCGGGGAACCAGCGGCACGACCTCGCCGTCGCGCGCCAGGTCATAGGCGCGCTCGCCGGCGATCTTGATCGCGGAATATTGCGGCGGAGTCTGCTCGATATTGCCGATGAACTGCGGCAGCAGGGCACGGATCTGCTCAGGCGTAGGCCGGGCCTCGCTGGTGAACGTCACCTTGCCCTCGGTGTCGTCGGTATCGCGCTCCTCACCCCAGGTGACGGTGAAGCGGTAGCGCTTGCGGCCGTCCATCACGAAGGGAACCGTCTTGGTGGCCTCGCCCATCGCGATCGGCAGGCCGCCGGAGGCCAAGGGGTCCAGCGTACCGGCGTGGCCGGCGCGCTTGGCCTGGAACAGCCGCTTCACCACGGCGACGGCATGCGTCGAGGTCATGCCGATCGGCTTGTCGAGCACCACCCAGCCGTGGACGTCGCGCTTGTCGCGCCGCACTTGGCCCTGCTGGCGCGACTGCTTGCCGCGCGGATCGTTGTTGCCGCGCGGATGCTGCGCCGGCGCAAACTCCGCGCCGCCGACATGGGTGGTCGGCAATTCATCGCCAGCTTCATTGGGCGCGATCGGTGCAAATTTTTTTTCATCCGCGGCGTTCGATTCATCGATTCGCGAATCGATCGCGCGGTTGGCGGAGGTGTCGGTCATTCTTTTTCGTCCGAATCTTGTTGCAGGTCGCGCTGTACCGCGGGTGTTCTCAGTAGCTTCTCGATACGTTCCGCTTCGTCGAATCGCTCATCGATGCGGAAGCGAAGATCAGGTGCGAATTTCAGATTAACGCGGCGCGCCGCCTCGGTGCGCAGGAAGCCCTTGTTGGCGGCGAGCGCCTTCAGCACCAGCTCGGTGTTCTTGCCGCCGAGCGGCATCACATAGACGGTCGCCAGTTTCAGGTCCGGCGACATCTTCACTTCCGGCACCGTGATGAGGTTGGTCTCGAGCACCGGATCGTGCACGCCGCCTTGCGAAAGAATGTCGGCGATCGCGTGCCGCATGATTTCGCCGACGCGGAGCTGGCGCTGCGCGCCTGATGCGGACGAACCTTTTTGGTGATGCTTGGGCATCGTTGATTTCCCGATGGATCACGGATCAGGACGCGCAGAAACAGACTGCGCTCCCGCCATGATGGTTCCAAAAAAGGCCTTCGGCGTGAGGCGGCTGAAAACGCCGGCTCACGCCATCAGGCAGACAGAACGCGCTGCAAGACTTGGACTTACAACGATATCTGGACTTACAACGAGCGCTGGATGGTTTCGACGCGATAACACTCGATAACATCGCCGGCGCGCATGTCGCCGTAGGTTTCGAACGCCATGCCGCATTCCTGACCGGATGCGACTTCCTTCACTTCGTCCTTGAAGCGCTTCAGGGTCGACAGCTTGCCTTCGTGCACGACGACGTTGTCGCGGATCAGACGCACATTGGCGCCGCGTTCCACGGTGCCGTCGGTGACGCGGCAACCCGCGACCTTGCCGACCTTGGAGATGTTGAACACTTCCAGGATCAGGGCATTGCCGAGCATGGTTTCGCGCAAGGTCGGCGCGAGCAGGCCGGACATCGCCTTCTTCACGTCATCCACGAGGTCGTAGATGATGTTGTAGTAGCGGATCTCGATGCCGTTGCGCTTGGCGGCCGCGGTGGCTTCCTTGTTGGCACGGACCGAGAAGCCGATGATGGCGGCGTTGAAGCCTTCCGCCAGCGTGACGTCGGATTCCGAGATGCCGCCGACGCCTGCATGCAGGATGCGTGCGGTGACTTCGTCGGTGCCGAGCTTCTCCAGCGAGCCCAGGATCGCTTCGAGCGAGCCCTGCACGTCGGCCTTGATGATCAGCGGGAAGTCCTTGCGACCCGTCGTCTTCAGCTGGCTCATCATCTGCTCGAGCGAGCCGCGCATGCCGGAGATGGCGGAGGCGGACTTCTCGCGCTTCTGATGCGCGCGGTAGCTGGTGACTTCGCGGGCACGGGCTTCGTTCTCGACCACGGCGACGCGATCGCCGGCTTCCGGCGGACCGTTGAAGCCGAGCACTTCGACCGGCACCGAGGGGCCGGCTTCGGTGACGGTTTCGCCCTGATCGTTGATCAGCGCGCGGACGCGGCCCATTTCGGCGCCGGCGACGATGATGTCGCCCACGCGCAGCGTGCCGCGCTGAACCAGCACGGTGGCAACCGGACCCCGGCCGCGATCGAGCTTGGCTTCGATCACGGTACCTTCGGCCGGACGGTCGGTGTTGGTCTTGAGGTCGAGCAGGTCGGCCTGCAGCGCCACCATTTCCAGGAGCTTGTCGAGGTTGGTCTTGTTCTTGGCGGACACTTCGACGTCGACGACGTCGCCGCCGAAGGATTCGACCTGCACTTCGTACTGCAACAGTTCGGTGCGGACGCGCTCGGCCTTGGCGTCGGGCTTGTCCATCTTGTTGATCGCCACGATCATCGGCACCTTGGCCGCCTTGGCGTGGTTGATCGCCTCGATGGTCTGCGGCATCACGCCGTCATCGGCGGCGACGACCAGGATCACGATGTCCGTGACCTTGGCGCCGCGGGCGCGCATCGCGGTGAACGCGGCGTGGCCCGGCGTATCGATGAAGGTGATCTTCTTGCCGCTTTCGGGCGAGGTGACCTGATAGGCGCCGATATGCTGGGTGATGCCGCCGGCTTCGCCGGACACCACGTTGGCATGGCGGAGCGCGTCGAGCAGCGAGGTCTTGCCGTGATCGACGTGGCCCATGACGGTGACGACGGGCGAGCGCGGCTCGACGTCGGCGGCATCTTCCACCTTGTCGAACAGACCTTCTTCCACGTCGGATTCCGCCACGCGCTTGACGGTGTGGCCGAGTTCTTCGGCGATCAGCTGGGCGGTGTCGGCGTCGATCACGTCGGTGATCTTGACCATCTGGCCCTGCTTCATCAGCATCCGGATCACGTCCACGGCGCGCTCGGCCATGCGGTTGGCGAGCTCCTGGATGGTGATCGCTTCCGGAATGACGACTTCGCGGATGAGCTTTTCCTTCGGCTCGTTCGACTGGTGACCCTTGAGGCGCTGGGTACGGCGACGGAACGAGGCGATCGAACGCTCGCGGACGTCGCCGGCGGACAGAGCGGTGACCAGCGTCAGGCGGCCGCGCTGCTTGGCAGGGGCCGGCTTGGCGGTGGTTTTCGGCGGAACGACGGGGCGCGCAGCGCCGCCGGGACCGCGGCGGATCTGGCGCGGACCTTCATCCTCGTCGGTGGCGTCGGCGGCAACGCCCGGCGCACGCGGCGGCGGCAGGCCGGCGGCCTTGGCGGTCGCGGCGGCAGCCGCAGCATTCTTGGCCTCGGCCTCGCCAAAACGCTTCTTGGCTTCGCGCTCGGCCTTGGCCTTGACCTCTTCCTCGATCCGGTGACGCTCGTCCTCGGCCTTCTTGCGGGCTTCGGCGGCTTCACGCTCGGCCTGGGCAATACCTTCCTTGGAATTGCGGCGGGCCAGTTCGATTTCGGCGAGGCGGCGCTCCTCGGCATCGCGCACGCGCGCATCGGCCAGCGCCGAGGCGCGGGCGTTGCGCTCTTCTTCGGTCAGGGTGCGCAGCACGACGCCGGAACCGCTGCGGGTCTGCGGCGATGACGAGCGCATCGGCGCGCGCGCCGGCGGCGCCGGCGGGGCGTGGCGGGTTGGCGGCGCGGAGGACCGGCCGGAGGATGGCGACGCCGGGCGCGGTGCCGGACGCGGTGCTGCAGGGGTCGGCGCGGCGGCAATGGGCGCCGGCGGCTTCGGGGCGGCCACGGCGGCCACGGCGGGCGCGGGCGCAGCCGCTGCAACCGGCGTCGGCGCCGCGGCCGGCTTGGGAGCCGCGGGGGTCGGTGCAGGAGCGGCAGCCGCCGGCTGGGCGGCTACGGGAGCCGGGGTCGGCGCAGGCGCTGGCGTCGGCGCGGGGCTCAGCGCGACGGGCGCGGTCGGCACATCAGCGGCCACCCGGCGCTTGCCGCGCTTTTCCACCACGACGACGTTGGTACGTCCGTGGCTGAAGCTCTGGCGCACGGTGCCCTGCTCGACGCGTGGCTTCAGCGTCAAGGTCTTGGAGGGAACACTCAGTGTCTTGTCGCCAGGCGATTTCGTATCAACCATTCAGCAGTCCTAATCCTGTTGCGTGGTGCGCGTCCGCACCGTCTCTTCAAGCGAATTCTTGTTCACTGCCGTTGCCGGCACATCCTGTGGCGTCGAAGCCAGATCCTGTTTCGGCGAAACTTTGGCGCTGGCGTTGCCGTCGTCGTCAGCCATCCGGTATCGGACCAGGGTCTGGCTGCGTGACAGGAACGTTTTGCCCGCCGGGCCTGTAAGCACGGCAGCATGTATCACATTTGACCGGCCTAATGCCAAATCCAATTCATCGCAGCTCAAAACCGTAATAATCGGCAAAAGCTGCGGATTGTCGCCGAATTCGGCATTCTGGCGGGCAATGCCGTCCAGTTTGCGGATTCCGTCGGCCGCGCCGTCGGAAGCGTGCAGCAGGGCCATCGCATTCTGGCGCTTCAGCACATCCTCGACCTTGGTGAAGCCGGACACCACGGCGCCGGCCTTGGCGGTCATCGCCAGGGCTTCGATGCAGCCTCGCACCATCAATTTGTCGGTGTCGTCGGCCAGCGTCGGCGATGCCTTGATGGTTTTCTTGAAGCCCCTGGCGAAAACATTGCGCCTGACGGCCTCCGCCACGGTCTTGCGGTTGGCCGTGACCCACAGGCCGCGGCCGGGAAGCTTGCGCTTCAGATCGGGGATTGCCTCGCCCGTGGGCGCGACGACAAAGCGGATCAGTTCATCGATCGGGCGCACAGCCCGCGTGACCGCGCACATCCGCTCGGTCCCGGATTTGGTGCTCCGGGGTCCCTTGTCGAGATCTGCTTGGTCAGCAATGGCGAGCATGCGCGTGACACGTTCCTTACGCTTCTTCGGAGGCGTCGGCTTCGGCGCCCTTGTCGAGGTCGGCCTGGGTGATCCAGCCGGCGATAACGCGTGCCTGCATGATCAGCGCCTCGGCGTCCTCGCGCGAAACTTCGCTGGCATCGAGCACGCCAGGGTGTTTGACCGGCTCGGAGCCTTCCTTGCGTTCGGTCCAGCCGACCAGATCGTCGGTCGCGCAGCCGGCCAGGTCTTCGACGGTCTTGATCTCGTTTTCGCCGAACTTGACCATCATCTTGAGGGTCACGCCGGGCACCGTCTTCAATGCGTCTTCCACGCCTAGTTCCTTACGTTTGTTTTCCAGCTCCGATTCGAGCTGTTCCAGATATTCCCGCGCCCGGCTTTGCAGCTCGGCGGCGGTCTCGTCGTCAAAACCTTCGATGGAAGCCAGTTCCTGCCCGTCGACCATTGCCAGTTCTTCAACCGACGTGAAGCCTTCGGTCGCCAGCAACTGCCCGACCACTTCGTCGACGTTCAGCGCTTCCATGAACACGCGGGTGGAATTCTCGAAGTCGGCCTGACGGCGCTCGGATTCTTCCGTCTCGGTGAGGATGTCGATATCCCAGCCGGTCAGCTGCGAGGCCAGACGCACGTTCTGGCCGCGACGGCCGATCGCAAGGGATAGCTGGTTATTCGTATCGGGAACGACAACCTCGATTCGCTCACGATCTTCATCAATCACGACTTTCGAGACTTCCGCCGGCGCCAGCGCATTGACGACGAAGGTCGCGATATCCGGCGACCACGGGATGATGTCGATCTTCTCGCCCTGCAGCTCGTTGACCACGGCCTGCACGCGCGAACCGCGCATGCCGACGCAGGCGCCGACCGGATCCACCGAGGAATCCCGCGAAATCACGCCGATTTTCGCGCGCGATCCGGGATCGCGGGCGACCGCTTTGATCTCGACGATGCCGTCGTAGATTTCCGGCACTTCCTGCGCGAACAATTTCACCATGAACTGCGGATGGGTGCGCGACAGGAAGATCTGCGGCCCGCGGGTCTCGCGGCGAACGTCGAAGATGTAGGCGCGGACGCGGTCGCCGTTGCGGAACACTTCGCGCGGCAGCATCTCGTCGCGGCGCACGATGGCTTCGCCGCGGCCGAGATCGACGATCACCGAGCCGTATTCGACGCGCTTGACGATGCCGTTGACGATGTCGCCGATGCGGTCCTTGAATTCCTGGAACTGGCGGTCACGCTCGGCTTCGCGCACCTTCTGCACGATCACCTGCTTGGCGGACTGTGCGGCGATGCGGCCGTATTCCAGCGGCGGCAGGGTGTCGGCAATGGTGTCGCCGATCTGCGCACCCGGATTGGCGCGTTCGGCATCGAACAGCGAAATCTGGTTGGACGAATTCTCGACGTCCTCGACCACCAGCATGTGGCGGGTGAGCTGCAGCTGGCCGGTCTTCGGATTGATCTCGGCGTGCACGTCGGTTTCGGAGCCGTAGCGCGCCCGCGCCGCCTTCGCGATCGCGTCTTCCATCGCCTCGATCACGATCGAGCGGTCGATCGATTTCTCCCGTGCAACCGCATCCGCAATCTGAAGCAATTCGAGTTTATTGGCGCTGACAGCGGCCATGTCTCAGTCTCCTTCGGTGGGGTCGAGGCCCAGACGCTGTCTTTCAGCGGCGAGGCGGTGTTCCTTGGTATTCTTCGGGGCAGGCTTCGCAGCCGCCTTCTTGGCCGCCTTGAGCTTCGGCTTGGGCGCAAAGCTCTTGGTGGGATCGCTGCGCTTGGCGTGCGGCGGCGGCGCCGGCCGGACGCCGAGCTCCTGCTTCATGTCGCGCTCGGCCTGCTTGCCGCGGCGCATCGATTCGGCGATCAACTCGTCGGTCAGCACCAGATTGGCGTTGGAAATGTCGTCCAGCGGCAAGCGGGTAATGGGATCTTCGCCGTCGCGGGCACCTTCCCGATCGATCAGCACGACGTCGCCCTCGATGGCGCCGAGCAGGCCGCGAAACCGCTTGCGGCCGCCGACCGGTACCGCCATCTCGATCTTGACCAGATAGCCTTGGTAGCGCTCGAAATCGGTGCGGCGGACCAGCGGCCGGTCGATGCCGGGCGACGACACTTCCAGGCGGTAGGCGCGCTCGATCGGGTCGGACACGTCCAGCACCGGCGACAGTGCGTGCGAAATCGCCTCGCAATCCTCGACCAGCATGGTGCCGTCCGGCCGCTCGGCCATGATCTGCACGGTGCAGCCGAGTTCGCCGGAAATCTTGATGCGGACCAGCCGGTAGCCCATGCCCTGCAGCACCGGACCGGCGATTGCGGATACGCGCGCGGCAGCACCCGGTTCAATGACCAGGCGAGGCTCGGAGAGCAGTTCGAGATCCACGGGTTCTGTGGTCGGTTCGGTCATCGTGAGGGTCAATTTGGTCGGCTGACGGGATGGGGTCGGGCTTCAGCCCGGCCGTTGGACCCGGACAAACCCCGCCGTGTCGGCAGCCGGGGCCCATTCAGGTAATAAAAAAGAGCGGGTCCCGAGGGGCCCACTCTCAAACGCGATCGTATGAGAAACCATAAGTTATCGCGGATATAGCCGTTTTGCGACGGCCCGGCAAGGCCCGCGAGCCGCCGCTGTCTAAATTTCGCCGGCGGAAATCCGTGTCAGGCCGGCTAACCCTTCTTTCACGAACCCAACCTAGGGTGCGGAGGCCGGTATAGGGCAAAGTATGAGAGTTTTCGATGGCGGTGATGGATTCCTTGATTCCCGGGCTCGAGGAGATTGTCCAGCATGGCGATCCCCGTCGACGCAGCGATGCCGTGCGAAAAATCTCCGAATTGTTTCTGGCCGGCGCCTCGCAATTCCAGCCGGCCCATATCGATCTGTTCGACGGCATCCTCACCAGCCTGGTTCCGCAGACCGAAATTGAAGCGCGCAGCGCGCTTTCCGAGCAGCTTTCCGCGCTGACCAACGCGCCGCCGCAATTGGTGGCGCTGCTGGTGCGCGACGACGAAATCATGATCGCCGGCCCATTGTTGCGCCGGTCGCCTGTCATCGACGAGATCACACTGGTCGAACTGGCCAGGCTCAAGGGCCAGCCGCATCTGATGGCGATCTCGGACCGGTCGATGCTGTCGCCTCCGATCACCGACGTTATCGTGCGCCGCGGTGACCGCGACGTGGTGCGCCGGGTCGCCGGCAATGCCGGCGCCAATTTCTCCCATCTCGGCTATGCCGGTCTGATCCGCCGCGCCGGCGATGACGGCGTGCTGGCCGTCACGGTCGGCCAGCGCCGCGACCTGTCGCCGCCGCAGCTCAAAGACCTCCTGGCCCGTTCGGTCGAAGTGGTGCGCCGCCGCCTGTTCGAGGCCGTGCCGGAGACACAGCGCGCCGCGATCAGCCGGGCGATAGCGGAAATCTCGGGCACGCCGAAACATCTGGCGATCACCAGTGATTTCGCCGCGGCGCAGCGCATGGTGCAGAAGCTGCACCATGCCGACGAACTCAACGAAGGCGCGCTGCTGCGCTTTGCCAGGGCGCATCAGTATGAGGAAACCGTGGCGGCACTGTCGGCGATGTCCGGCGTCCGCATCGCCACCGTCGACCTGCTGCTGAAGGGCGACCGCGACGATCCGATCCTGATACTCGGCAAGTCGATCGGGATTTCCTGGGCGACGGTCCGCGCCCTGATGGCGCTGCGCCTTGGTCCCGGCCGCACCGCGGCTGCGTTGGACGTCGAGGAGGCCCGGCATAATTTCGAGCGCCTGGTGCCGGCGACCGCGCAGCGCGTGCTGACCTTCTGGCAGACCCGCGAGCCCACCGCGCCGATGCCGGTGTAGCTGTAGCCCGGATGACAATCCGGGGCCTGCCTGTCCACACTATCGGCCTCCCCGGATTACGTCGCCGCCGCTACGCGCCGCCGACTTCGTCCGGGCTACGAGATTTTCTTTGAAATGATATACGCCGCCTGGCGGCCTTCCCGCGTGGCTTTGCGGCCATAGCGGGTCATGGTGTAGTTCGGCCATGGCAGCCGCCAGTCGTCGGCGCGCTCCGCGGTCCAGGCAAAGTGCGGCGAGCGCATCAGGTGCCACAGCGTCCAGGCCACGTAGTCCGGGATGTCGTGCACGAATCGGAATTCACCGGACGGTACCAGCACCCGCGCCATCTCGGCCAGCGTCGCATCCTGCACGAAGCGTCGCTTCCAGTGCCGGCGCTTCGGCCAGGGGTCGGGATGGATCAGGTCGATCCGCGTAAAGGACGCCGCCGGCGCCCAGGCCAGCAATTCGGCGGCGTCGCCGGCATAGAGCCGGATGTTGCCGACGCCGCTGTCCTCGATGTCCGTCAGGATCTTGGCCATGCCGTTGATGTAGGGCTCGCAGCCGATAAATCCGATGTGCGGAAAAGCCAGCGCCTCCGCCACCAGATGCTCGCCGCTGCCGAAGCCGATCTCGACGCGGACGGCCTCGACGGCTGGCGCAAACAGCGTGCGCAGATCCGCCGGCGCTTTCGCCTTGATGTCGAACGACAGCCGCGGCAGCAGCGTCTTGAACAACTCGGCCTGGTTCAGCTTCAGCTTGTGGCCCTTGCGGCGTCCGAAGAACGAGCCGCGATAAAAGCCGTCATCGGCCGGCGCGGCGGCGTCATCGCGCGCTGCAAGTGTGTCGTCGGAATGTGGATCGGGCTGGTTCATGGCGCGCGAGTGATACAGCCAGAATTGCCCGGGCGCTACCGATCGCGAAGGAATTCAGCGTTCGTCCGGCGCCTCGCGGGCGGCGATCTGCTCGACCATGTCGACGATGCTGCGGCGAAGCTTGGCATCGGTGATGCGGGTGAAGGCGCGGGTCAGCGCCAAGCCCTCGGAGGTGGCGAGGAAATCCGACACGTAGGCCGGCGAGGAGGCTTCGCTGAACCCGTCGGCGTGCAGGATGGCGCCGGGGCCACCTTCGAACAGGAACGACACCGGCACCTGCAGGATTTCGGAAATCTGCTGCAGCCGGCTGGCGCCGACGCGGTTGGTGCCCTTCTCGTATTTCTGCACCTGCTGGAAGGTGAGGCCGAGCGCTTCGCCAAGTTTTTCCTGGCTCATGCCGAGCATGATGCGCCGCATCCGCACACGGCTGCCAACATATTTGTCAACCGGATTGGGCGTTTTGGCCGACATTCCAATTCACTCCCAGTTTAGTTCAGATTGCCTGCTCGGAAGATGTTCAACATGCGACCCAAGCCGATCCGTCGCATGCCCGGGTTTGCGGCAACCGAGCCCGCAAATCGAAGGTGATTATACTGTTCCCGCAGATCTTCCTAAGCGAAAAGTTTGTACAGCAGGCCGGGCTTTTCTCAGAAGGTGAGAAAGCAGCCGTCGAAACATGCTCAAATATTATCCGGCCGGCGCAGGCGGGCTCCGCGACGCAGGTCTATGCCCGCGCCGCCGTGCGCCGTCGCACTGCAACGAGGATGCCGAGAGCTACAAATATCAAAGCTGGAATATCTCTCATCCGCGCGTAAAGCGTCGGTGCGATGGCAGCCGGCAGACCAGCGTCGAGCACGCCTTCGACACCGAGGTCGAGTTTCGCTGTGATGCGGCCGACCGGATCGATCACCGCCGAGATGCCGGTGTTCGCTGCTCGAACGATCGGCAGGCCTTCTTCGACCGCGCGCATCCGCGTCTGTTGCAGATGCTGATAGGGGCCTGTGGAAATGCCGAACCAGCCGTCATTGGTGAGGTTGACGATCCAGCCCGGGCGGTCGTCGGGCGAGGTGATATCATTGGGGAAGATCGCTTCGTAGCAGATCAGCGGCAGCATGCGCGGGGCGCCGGGAATCTCGAGGGATCGCCGGCGCGTGCCGGGGATGAATCCGCCGACCTGCTTGGTGAGTTGCTGGAGACCGATCTTTTCGGCAAATTCCTGAAACGGCAGATATTCGCCGAACGGCACCAGATGTAGTTTGTCATAGGCCGAAACGATGCTGCCTTCGTCATCGATCACGAAGATCGAATTATAGGCCCGCGTCACCCTTGTGCCGGGCGGCTGGTCGGGCGGGCGCACGGCGCCGGTGACCAGCGTGGTGCCTTTCGGCAGCAAGGCTGCGATCTGTGCCATCGCGTCCGCCTCGCGCGTGAGGAAGAACGGAAAGGCCGATTCCGGCCAGATCAGGATGCTGGCGTCGCCGACGCCGCTGGAATCCGGCCCGGTGGCGCGGTCCGACAGCGCGAGATATTGCTTCATCACCTCCGCCTTGGCGGCATAGTTGAAGCGGACGTCCTGCGCGAGATTCGGTTGCATGATGCGCAGCTTGACGCCCGCGACCAGTTGCGTCGGCGTGCGCGACAGCCGGATCACGCCGAACGTGCCCATCCCGACCAGCAGCGCCACGGCGAGCGCCAGCGGCAGCCAGGGCCGCGCCGTCCGCGAGGGGCCGTCGATCAGGATCGCGGGTGCGGCGAAGATCGCCACTGCTACAAACGTCATGCCCCACAGCCCGATCAGCGACGCGATCTGCGCCAGCGCCAGCGGTTCGCTGAGGGCATAGCCGAAACTGTTCCAGGGGAAGCCGGTCAGCACATGGCCACGCAGCCATTCACCAATGGTCAGGCTGGCGGCCAGCGCCAGCACGCGGGTGGCATCTTTCGTCCACAACAGCCGCGCCAATGCAAAACCTGCCGCGGTGAACAGCGCGAGATAAGCGGGCAGGCCGCCGATGGCCGCCGGCAGCAGCCAGGCGAAGGTGTCGGCATCGACCAGGAAGGCGTAGCCGATCCAGTACAGGCCGGGCACGAAATAACCGAAGCCGAACCACCAGCCGGCCATCGCCGCGGCGGGAACGCCCTGCATCCGGCCGGCGGCGGAGCCGTCGATCAGCCAGACCACGATCGGGAACGTCAAGAACAGCACCGGCCAGGCGTTGAACGGCGCCATTGCCAGCGACGACACGATGCCGGCGAGAAGCGCAATGCCGGCGCGCTTCCAGCCCCAGGCCAGGATGATCGACAGAGCGAGGTTGCGCAGCGGACGGGGGATCACGGTGAACCCGCGCTGTCGCCCGGCCGCGCTGTGGAATTGTCATTGGCCTGCGGCGGGCTCGCTGCGTCATTGCCGCTGTCGCGACGACCCCGCGGCCGCACCACCGGGCGCTCCTTGCGCGGCCCGATACGCAGCTTCTTGACGCGGCGCGGATCGGCGTCGAGCACTTCGATCTCGAAATTGCCGGGCCCGGAGATCACCTCGCCGCGCACCGGCAGCCGGCCGACATGGGTGACCAGGTAGCCGCCCAGCGTATCGACCTCCTCGCCGGCTTCGCCGGTGTCGAAATCCTCGCCGACCATGGCGACGACGTCCTCGAGGCTGGCGCGCGCGTCGGCGATGAAGCTGTCGCCCTGTTTGACGATCGAGGGGGGCTCGTCGCTGTCGTGCTCGTCGTCGATCTCGCCGACGATCTGCTCGACGATGTCCTCGATCGAGACCAGGCCGTCGGTGCCGCCATATTCATCGACCACCAGCGCCAGATGAATCCGCGCCGCCTGCATCTGGGCCAGAAGATCGATCGCACGCATCGACGGCGGCACGTAGAGCAATTTGCGGATGATGCCGGTTTCGGAAACCTTCTGCGCCAGATCGATCGAGCGCAGGTCGAGCCCCGCGGTCGTCGGCTTCTTGCGCTTGGCCGTCGAGGGCACGACCGTGCGCGCCTTCTCGGTCATGAAGGCCAAGAGGTCGCGGATGTGGACGATGCCGACGGGGTCGTCGAGCGTCTCGTCATAGACCACGAGGCGCGAATGCGCGGCGCTCTCGAACAGGCCCATCAATTCGCCGAGCGGAATGTCCTGCTTCACGGCGACGATGTCGGCGCGATGAATCATGACGTCGGCGATGCGGCGTTCGTGCAGGCCGAGGATGTTGCGCAGCATGGTGCGCTCGATGGTCGAGAAGCCGGTCTCGTCGGGCGTCGAGGCATCGAGCACCACCTGCAGGTCGTCGCGCACCGAGCCGGGCTTCCAGCCGAACAGCGAGCGGATCGCGCGGGTCAGCCAGCCTTCGGCGGAGGGGCGCATCACCTCGCCGGTGTGGATCACCGCAGGCAGATTGCTGATGATCGTGGTGTCGCTACTGTCGCCGTCGGGCATCTCAGGTCACCCGGTCCTGGCTGGCAACGGGCTCCCGATCCGCATAGGGATCGGCAATGCCGAGTTGCGCCAGGATCTCGCGCTCCAGCGCTTCCATCGCCTCGGCTTGATCGTCGTTCTCGTGATCGTAGCCGATCAGATGCAGGAAGCCGTGCACGGCGAGATGGCTGAGGTGATGCTCGAACGTCTTTTCTTCCCCGTCGGCTTCGCGCCGCGTCGTCTCATAGGCGATCGCGATGTCGCCGAGCATGCGCGGCGTGTCGGTGTCATCCGGCTCGACGCCGGACGGCGGCTGCACCGCCGGGAAAGAGAGCACGTTGGTCGGCTTGTCGATGCCGCGCCAGTTCTTGTTCAGCGTCTGGATGCCGGCGTCGTCGGTCAGCATGATGGCCAGTTCGGCGTCGCCGGTTTCGGCGTCGACATGAGCGGCCGCGGCTTCGATCGCGCGAAAGATCACCGCTTCGGCGTCGGCCTCGGCGTTCCAGCAATCGGCGACGATCATGACTTCGGTCGCGGGCAGTGTGGGGGTCGTCATCGGTAGTAAACTTCTTTCGCAGGCCAACCCGACATCGGGTCGGCCCATTCTGTTATAGGGCATCAGGCCTTCTTGGGTACCGCGGGCTTTTGCGGAATTCCCTCATAGGCAGCGACGATCCGCGCCACCAGTTCGTGGCGGATCACGTCTTCGGCGGAGAATTTGACCTGCGCGATGCCCTGCACGCCGTCGAGCAGCCGCGCGGCCTCCGCCAGGCCCGAGGTCTGGCCGGGCGGCAGATCGACCTGGCTGGGATCGCCGGTAATGATCATGCGGCTGTTTTCGCCAAGCCGGGTCAGAAACATCTTCATCTGCATCGAGGTGGTATTCTGTGCCTCGTCGAGAATGATCGCTGCATTGGTCAGCGTGCGCCCGCGCATGAAGGCGAGCGGCGCGATCTCGATCTCGCCGGTCTGCAACGCGCGCTCGACGATGCGCGAATCCATCAGGTCATAGAGCGCGTCGTAGATCGGGCGCAGATAGGGATCGACCTTTTCGCGGAGATCGCCCGGCAAAAAGCCGAGCCGTTCGCCGGCTTCCACCGCCGGGCGCGACAGGATGATGCGGTCGACTTCCTTGCGCTCGAACAGCGCGGCGGCCTGCGCCACCGCGAGCCAGGTCTTGCCGGTGCCGGCAGGGCCGATGCCGAACACCAGCTCATGGCTCTTCAGCGCCTGGATGTACGTATCCTGCGCGGCCGTGCGGGCGCGCACCGGGCGCTTGCGCAGATTGATGGCCTCGAAGGTCGAGGCCTTGGCCTTCGGGTCGAAGGCGAACAGCGAGCCCTGCGCCAGCGTGGCGCGGATTGCACCTTCGACTTCGCCCGGCGCGAGGTCGTGGCCCTGCACCGCCTGGGCGTACAGCGTCTCGAGCACGCGGCGGGCGGCATCGCAGGCATCGCGCGTGCCGGTCAGGGTGATGTGGTTGCCGCGGGAATCCACCACGACGTTCAGTCGTCGTTCGACGATGGCGAGGTTCTGGCCGTAGGGCCCGACCAGCGAGGAGGCCGCGCGGTTGTCGTCGAAGTCGATGACGACCTGCGTCTCGGGCTGGGGCAGCGTTTCAATCTTGCGGGCGGCGAGCGAGGGCAGATCCGATGCGCTTTTGGCCAAGAATTCAGGCTCCCATAACGGTGTGAGGCAAAACGGACAACGCTTGGACTGGAGATGTGGCGAGGTGGCCGAGCAGGCTGTAGCGCTCGAGGCTGGTGACGGTGACGGGCAAAACCTTGCCGATAATGTCCTCGGAGGCCATCACATGGGCCGGCTGCAGCCAGGGCGTGCGGCCAACGATCTGGCCGGGATTGCGCGCGGCGCGTTCGAACAGCACGTCAACGGTCTGGCCAATCGTCGCCGCGTTGAAGGCCGACTGCTGGCTGTCGATCAGTTCCTGAAGTCGCACCAAGCGCTCATCCATCACTGCCGCTGACACCGTTCCCGGCATTTCCGCAGCGGGCGTGCCCGGCCGCGGTGAAT
Organism: Tardiphaga sp. vice154; assembly: GCF_007018645.1. Taxonomy (NCBI): domain Bacteria; kingdom Pseudomonadati; phylum Pseudomonadota; class Alphaproteobacteria; order Hyphomicrobiales; family Nitrobacteraceae; genus Tardiphaga; species Tardiphaga sp. vice154. The sequence goes on along the minus strand of NZ_CP041399.1, from coordinate 142,036 downwards.
ACTTGAACGAATAGGCACCAGCGTAACCGATTTGCGTGACAAGCGCGAGCGTCGCCTGGAAATCTTCCTCGGTTTCGCCGGGAAAGCCGACGATGAAATCGGAAGTAAAAGCAATGTCTTGGCGCGCGCCGCGAAAACGTTCGATGACTTCCAGATAATCTTTGGCAGTGTGCTTACGATTCATCAGGCCGAGAATGCGGTCGGAGCCCGACTGCACCGGCAGATGCACATAGGGCATCAGCTCCGGCAAATCGCGGTGCGCCTCGATCAGGCTGTCCTCGACGTCGCGCGGATGGCTGGTGGAATAGCGCAGGCGCACGATGCCCGGAATCTCGGCCAGCCGGCGAAGCAGCGTGCCAAGCGGCCACGGTCGTCCGTCCGGGCCTTCGCCGTGATAGCCGTTGACGTTCTGGCCGATCAGCGTGATTTCGCAGACGCCATTGTCGGCGAGGCGCATGACGTCATCGACGATCTTGCCGACGGGGCGCGAGACTTCGGCGCCGCGCGTATAGGGCACCACGCAGAACGTGCAGAACTTGTCGCAGCCTTCCTGCACGGTGACGAATGAGGAAATGCCGCGCGCGCGGATCGCCGCCGGCTTCGGCGCCGGCAGGAAGCCGAACTTGTCATCGATGGGGAATTCGGTGTCCAGCGCGCGGCCGCCGGCCTTTGCCTTGGCCAGTAGTTGCGGCAGGTTGTGATAGCTCTGCGGCCCCACCACCACGTCGACCACCGGCGCGCGACGGATGATCTCCTGGCCCTCGGCCTGCGCGACGCAGCCGGCGACGACAATGTTCATCTGCCGTCCGCCCTGTGCGGCGGCGTCCTTGGCGACGCGCAGCCGTCCGAGTTCGGAATAAACCTTCTCGGAGGCCTTCTCGCGGATGTGGCAGGTATTGAGAATCACGAGATCGGCGTCATCGACGCTCGATGTCTCGACAAAGCCTTCGGGCGCCAGCGTATCGACCATGCGCTGGGCATCGTAGACGTTCATCTGGCAGCCGTAGGACTTGATATGCAGCTTGCGCGGCGCGGTCATGGAACCTGAATGTTCGAAGCTAGCAGCGCAGGCTGCGCAGCGCTCAATATGCAGCGCTCAATATAGTGTATTGCCCGGGAAATCCAGCACGGGTAGGAAATGTCAGGTTTAACAGAGGCTTAACCGGGCATATCCGCTTCGGCGCGGGCCTGCAGCCCGGCAATCAGTGCCGGCAACAGCCGCATGTCGTCGAATGTCGCCGTCGCGCCCGCTTCCGTCAGCGTTGCCGCGGTGTCCGGGCCGCAATGGGCGCCGCCGTGGAAGCCGAGCACGGCCATGCCGGCGGCGCGCGCCGCTTTGACGCCGGGCAGGCTGTCCTCGATCACCAGGCAGCGCGATGGCGCCACGGCCATCTGCGCGGCGGCGAACATAAACAGGTCCGGCGCCGGCTTGCCGCGCTCGACCTGGCTCGCGGAAAACAGGTGGGGCGCGAAGCGGTCGATCAGGCCGGTGGTGGTGAGACTGCTGACGATACGCGTCGGCGTGCCCGAAGAGGCCACGCAGACGCGCTGGGTCAGTTTCGACAGCGTCGCGGCGATATGCGGGACCGGGGTGAGTTGCTCGCCGAACACCTGGTCGATCGTCGCCTTCAATTGCACCGTATATTCATCGGGCAGCACGCGGCCCATTTCGGTCTCGACCTCGAACCGCGCCTCGCGCGACGAGCGGCCGAGGAAGCGTTCATGCACCTGCTCCGGCGTGATCGCATAGCCATGCGCCGTAAGCACCTCGGCATGGACCACGCAGGCCAGTGCCTCGCTGTCCACCAGCACGCCGTCGCAATCGAAAATGACGAGATCGAAATTCACGATGTCGATTTGTCGTCGTCGAGCGGCACGCAATACAGTTCCAGGCGGTGATCGACCAGTCTGTAGCCGAGCCGGGCAGCGACCTCGGCTTGCAGCTTCTCGATTTCCTCGGAGGTGAACTCGATCACGGTGCCGTCGCGCAAATTGATCAGGTGATCGTGGTGGCTGTCGCGCATCTGCTCGTAGCGCGCACGGCCCTCGCGAAAATCATGGCGCTCGATGATGCCGGCGTCCTCGAACAATTTGACGGTGCGATACACCGTCGAGATCGAGATCTTGTCATCGACCGCGATGCAGCGGCGATACAATTCCTCGACGTCGGGATGATCCAGCGAATCGGCCAATACGCGGGCGATGACGCGGCGCTGTTCGGTCATCCGCATGCCGGTCGCGGCGCAACGCGCCTCGATTCCGGTGGCCTTCGGCGAAGGCGATGTCTTGAAGGCGGTCATGATTGAGGTTCCGGTAGCGAGCCGTCTTTTGCCACTCCGCGCCGGTCAGGACAAGTCGCGGCGCATCACCAGGGCGTTCAATTCGACCCCGCCGGCCTCCTTGTAATAACGCTCGCGGCGTCCGGCGACGGCGAATCCGGCGCGTTCGTACAATTTTCGCGCCGGCTGATTGTTCTCCTCGACCTCGAGGAACACGGTGTGCACCCCGCGTCCCGCCAGATGGCCGAGATGGGTCAGGAACAGGTCGCGTGACAGTCCGCGGCCGCGATGGCTCGGTGCCACGGCGATCGAGAGAATTTCCGCCTCGTCGGCGGCAAGCCGCGACACCGCAAAGCCGATCACGCGGCCACCCTGCCGGAGCCGGTGCAGCAATGTGTTTTGCTCGCGCAGCATCTGCTCGAATTCGCCTTCGCCCCAGCCGCGGTGGAAGGACGCCGCATGCAGTTGCGCCAGCCGACGGACATCGCGCAACGTGGCGGGTTCGACGACCGGCGTGCCGCCGCCGAACCAGCGCGCCCACCAGCCGGTCATGGTGCGGCAGCTTCGTTCGGCACAACGGCGTGCGGCACCGCGCCAAGCTGCGGCTTGGCGTCGGGCGCGCGAAGGTAATAGGGCCGTGCCAGCGCGGTCTCGGGATCGACGGCGACGCCAAGCCAGGCCAGCCAGTCAATCTCTGGCGCAGGCTGGGTATCGATCTGCACCGGTGGTGGCGTATCGGCCGGCCAGCGCGCGGCCAGAATGCCGGCGGCGTTGCCGACGATGTGCGGCGCTCCGAATTGCGCAGCTTCCAGCGCCTCGTCGATCGGGGCGACCCTCGGCGGCACCAGCGAGCCGCCGTCGCTGCTCACCACCTGGTAATAGACATGGTCGTGCCGCGCATCGATCGCGGAGATCACGGGATGGCCGGCGTCGCGGCTCACGACGGGGGCGGCAAAGGCCGTCAGGGTCGTCACGCCGACGACGGGCTTGCCGGCGGCAAGGCCAATGCCGCGGGCGGCAGCCAGGCCGACGCGCAGCCCGGTGAAGCTGCCGGGGCCGGTGGTCACTGCAACGCGGTCGAGATCGGCAAAGCCGATGCCGGAGCTGGCCATCACCCGCGCGATCAGCGGCATCAAGGCTTCGGCATGGCCGCGCTTCATCGCAAGCGATTCGTGCGCGATCAGCCGGCTGGAGCGGGTGTCGAGGATGCCGGCGGCGCAGGCGTCGAGGGCGGTGTCGATGGCGAGAATGAACATGCGCAAGTTCTACCATGGCCGGGCGTCGAATGGGTACCGTCAGGGCCGGTCGGTTGCAGCCATCCTGGCGTGCATGCTGGCCGGATTCGAGCTTTCGTCACCGCCGTTGAATCCAGCATGATCCGAAGCAAGGTGTGTACACTTCGGCCCTAAAGTCCGGTAACAGACCGTCCCGTTAAGCTGTTGATTCGGCTGCAAAGCGTTATCGAGACACAACGATTCCGCGTGGTACCTGGGAACTCCCGTACCACTACGGATCATCCGCTTAACAAATATTTGTCGGCCGCCGCCCATTCTGCATCCAGTCGAGCATGTTCCTGGATCGGGCATGTATTTCATGACGGGCATCTGATCCAAGCAAATTCTCCCGCAATTCCAAGTTTGGATATTCAAGCATGTTCAGTCGCCGCCCCGCCCAATTTGAGCGCGCCAGATTTATGGCGATGGATGCCCTGACCGCCAGCGTGATGGTCGTGGATGCCGGTTTCAAGATCGTCTACCTCAACGAGGCGATCATGAGTCTCTTGCGGGCGGCCGAAGCCGATATCGCCAAAGAGCTGCCGGGCTTCAATGTGGCGGGGCTGATCGGCAGCAGGATCGATGTGTTCCAGAAAAATCCTGCGCATCAGCGCGAGATGATCGAAAGCCTGACCAAGACGCGTCGGACCTTGATCCATGTCGGCGGGCAATCCTTCGACCTCGTCGCCACCCCCCTCAAGGACAAGGACGCCAAAGCAGCAGGATCGACCATCGAATGGTCGGACGCGACGCTGCGGCTGCAAAACCTGGAGTCCATGGCGAAGGTTGTCGCCATCGGCAGGGCGCAGGCGGTGATCGAATTCGATATGGACGGGACGATCCTCACCGCCAACGATAATTTCCTCAAGGCGCTCGGATATTCGCTGTCGGAGATCCAAGGCCAGAAACATAGCATGTTCGTTGAACCGGCGATGCGCGACAGCGCCGCCTATCGCGAGTTCTGGGCCGGCCTCAAGCGCGGCGAGTTTCTGGTTGCCGAGTACAAGCGGATCGCCAAGGGCGGCCGCGAAGTCTGGATCCAGGCCACCTACAATCCGATCCTCGACAGCAACGGCAAGCCGATCAAAGTGGTCAAGTTCGCAACGGACGTAACCCAACAGAAACTCACCACTGCCGATCTCGCCGGCCAGATCGCAGCGATCGGAAAATCGCAGGCGGTGATCGAATTCGACATGAGCGGCCGTGTGCTCACGGCCAACAACAATCTCCTGCATGCGATGGGTTATTCGCTGGGCGAGATCCAGGGCAAGCACCACAGCCTGTTCGTGCAGCCCTCCGAGCGCGACAGCGCGGCCTATCGCGAATTCTGGGCCAGCCTCAAGCGCGGCGAATATCAGGCAGCCGAGTACAAGCGGATCGGCAAGGGCGGTCGCGAAGTCTGGATCCAGGCATCCTACAATCCGATTCTCGATCTCAACGGCAAGCCGTTCAAGGTGGTCAAATATGCGACGGTCACCACCGATCAGGTAATCGCCCGCATGAAGAGCGAGCGCGTCCGCGGCATGATGGAATCCGTCGCGGCCGGCGCCGAAGAGTTGAACGCATCGGTGCGCGAGATCTCCGAGGCGATGATGAAGTCCAAGAACACGGCGCTCTCCGCGGTGCAGAAGGTCGAACAGGCCGACGAGCAGGCGCAGCGACTGAACGCCGCCGCGCAGGCGATGAGCGGCATCGTCGAACTGATCGGAAACATCACCGGCCAGATCAACCTGCTGGCGCTCAACGCGACCATCGAATCGGCGCGCGCCGGCGAGGCGGGCCGCGGCTTTGCGGTGGTGGCGTCGGAGGTTAAAAACCTGGCCAACCAGGCCAAGCAGGCGACCGACAAGATCGGTGCCGAGATCGGCAGCCTCAATGGCATTTCCGGCGACGTGGTCGCAGCGCTGGAAGCCATCAAGCAGGAGATCCAGAACGTCAGCGAATACGTCACGGCGACGGCCGCGGCAATCGAGGAGCAGAACACGGTGACGAATGAAATGTCATCGAGCATGCAGCGCGCGGCGGAAGAAGCCTCCAGCATTGGCCAGGCGGCATAGCTGTAGAGTGGGCAAAAGCGCTCTTCGCGCTGTGCCCACCACCTACTACTGCATCACGCGTTGGTGAGCGCACCCCGCCGCGCTTTGCGCGGCCGGGGCTTTTACCCACCCTGCGATGGTTAGATCGGGCGGACTTCGACGACTCCCGGAACGAAGTGCTTGAGCAGGTTCTGGATGCCGTGCTGCAGCGTTGCGGTAGAGGACGGGCAGCCGGAGCAGGCGCCCTTCATGGCGAGATAGACGATGCCGTCCTTGAAGCCGCGGAAGGTGATGTCGCCGCCGTCGGCGGCCACCGCGGGGCGCACCCTCGTCTCGATCAGGTCCTTGATGATGTCGACGGTCTCGGCGTCGGTCTCGGCGAAGAATTCCTCGTCGCCTTCCTCCATCACGTCGCCCTTGACGCTGCCGTCGGCCATCAACGGCGCGCCGGACATGTAGTGCTCCATGATCGCGCCGAGGATCGCCGGCTTCATGTGCTGCCAGTCGCTGTCGTTCTTGGTCACGGTGACGAAGTCGGAGCCGTAGAACACGCCGGTGACGCCGGGCACGTCGAACAGCTTTTCGGCGAGCGGCGATTTCGCGGCGGCGTCGCGGCTGGTGAATTCCATCGTGCCGGAATCGAGCACGTCGCGGCCGGGAATGAATTTCAGGGTGGCGGGATTGGGGGTGGCTTCGGTCTGGATGAACATGGCTTTCTCCGTCGTCGCCGGTTCAAGGCCGGCGCGTGGGGTATTCCTAGCAAATGGCGACGGCAAACGCACGATCAAGGGACGAACTGACTGTCGTTCCGGGGTGAGAGCGCGTCAGCGCGAGCGAACCTCAGCCGCTCCGCTTGGAGCGGCGGGGAACCTCGATATGTTCATCGTCCCACCTCGAGATTCCGGGTTCGCGCCCGGCTGGCGCCGTCCGCGCCCCGGAATGACAGTTTTGGCCCTACGACAGCGCGTCGATATCGGCGTCCGTCAGGGCGCCCGAGACGATGGTCACCGGGATCGGGAAGGTGCCGACCAGCTTGGCCATCGTGGTGACGATCGGACCCGGTCCTTCCGGCCCGCCGGAGGCGGCCAGCACCAGCATCGCGATGTCCTCGTCCTTGTCGATCACGTCGAGGATCTGCTCGGTCGGGTCGCCCTCGCGGATCACCCGTTCCGGGGTGATCGCGGCAAGCCCGTTGGCGCGGCCGGAGGCGCGGTCGAGCGCCAGATTGGCGCCTTCCTCGGCCTCGGCACGCATGATGTCAGCGACGCCCAGCCATTGCTGGTTGTGGTCCTCGGTCTCGATCACGCGCAGCATCACCACGCCGCCGCCGACCCGGACCGCCCAGCGGCTGGCATAATACACCGCGCGGTCCCATTCCTCGCTGTCGTCGACCACGACCAGGCATTTCGGCTTGTGGCCGCTCTCATAGCTTCTTCGCTGGGTGCTCATGGATGTCCCGATACCGAGCCGCGCGACCGAACGCAACCATGCTGCCATGCGGCGGCCGGTTCCGACAAGGGCGCGGCGTCAATCGCGCGACAGCGCCGCCAGCGGATCGAGGAACGAGGCGTGCCGGGCCGGCAGATAGCCGAAGATGATCCCAATCCCTGTCGAACAGAGGAAGGCGGCAACGACCGAGGTCATGGAGAAGCCGAGCTGGAACGCCGGAACCAGCGCGTTGAACAGCGCCGCCAGGCCAAACGCGAGACTGACGCCGAGCGCGCCGCCGATCACGCAGACCATCACCGCCTCGATCAGGAACTGCTGCAGGATGTCGCTGCGCCGCGCGCCGACCGCCATTCGCACGCCGATCTCGCCGATCCGCTCGGACACCGATACCAGCATGATGTTCATCACGCCGATGCCGCCCACCACCAGCGAGATCACCGCGATGGCGGCGATCATCAGCGTCAGCGTCTCGGTGGTGCGGGTGATGGTCTTGCGGATGTCGTCGGTGTTGAGAATGACGAAATCCTTGATCCGGTGGCGCTGCGTCAGGAACCGCGTCACGTCGCGCTCCGCCGCGTCGGTGGCGGTGTCGTCATTGACCCGCAAGAGGATGCTGCGCAGCGAGGCGTTGCCGAGGAAGCGTGCCTGCACGGTGGTGTAGGGCAGATAGACCGACAGGTTCTGGCTGGAGCCGAAGCCGCCCTGCTGCTGCTGCGTGACGCCGATGATCCGGCACGGCACGCGCCCGACCAGGATCACCTTGCCGATCGGCCCATCTGGCTCGTTGCTGAAAAACGTCTGCCGGGTCTTTTCGTCGATCACCACGTCCTGCTGCCGGTCGCGCAAGCCCGCCGCATCGAAGAAGGTGCCGGCCGACAGCTTGGTGCCCTTGACGGCGAAATACTGCTCGCCGACGCCGTTGACCAGCGCGGTGGCTTCCAGCGGGCCGTAGCGCAGCGTGCTTGAAGTCGACACCGTCGGCGTCACGCCGTCGATATAAGGCTGCTGCTGCAGCGCGCGGGCGTCGGCGATCACCAGCGTCTTGATTTTGGACGAGCGGATATCGCCGAGATCCTTGCCGGGAAAGATCTCGATCGTGTTGGTGCCGAGCGTGCTGATATCGGCCAGCACCTTGCGCTTGGCGGCGTCGCCGAGCGCCACCACGGACACTACCGAGGCGATCCCGATGATGATGCCGAGCATGGTAAGGAACGTGCGCAGCCGGTGCGCCGCCATCGCCAGCATCGCCATGCGGAACGCCTCGCGGGTGCGGTCCAGCAGGCTCTGCCAGCGCCACCGCGACGTCTCCGGCCGCGCCGTCGCTGCAGACGCAGCCGCGCCGGCGGTCGTATCGGTTCTGCGGTCGGAAACGACCACGCCGTCGCTCAGCTCGATGATGCGGCGGGCGCGGGCCGCCACGCCGGCATCATGGGTGACGATGATGACCGTCTTGCCCTCTTCGTGCAGCTCGTCGAGAATCCGCAGCACCTCGTCGCCGCTGCGGCGGTCGAGCGCGCCGGTCGGCTCGTCGGCGAGGATGACGTTGGCGCCGTTCATCAGCGCGCGGGCGATCGAGACGCGCTGCTGCTGCCCGCCGGACAACTGGTTCGGCCGGTGGCCGGCGCGGTCGGCGATGCCGAGCCGCTGCAGCAGCGCATAAGCGCGGGCGCGGCGCTGCTCGCGCGGCTGGCCGGCATAGATCGCGGGGATCTCCACATTGCCGGCGGCGGACAGCTCCGGCAGCAGATGATAGCGCTGGAAGATGAAGCCGAAATGCTCGCGGCGTAGGGCAGCGAGGTCGTCGGCGGCGATGGTCGCGGCCTCGCGGCCGTCGATCAGGTAGCTCCCCGAACTCGGCCGGTCGAGGCAGCCGAGGATGTTCATCAGCGTGGATTTGCCGGAGCCCGACGTGCCCATGATGGCGACCATCTCGCCGGCCTCGATGGTCAAATCGAGGTCGTCGAGCGCCACCACCGTGCCCTCGCCGGAAGGAAACTCGCGGCGCAATTTTCGTAACACGATCATCGGGCCGGCCATCGCTACGTTCCCGGCGGTGGCGGACCGGACGGCGCGCCGGCCTCAGCGATGCCCTTGCGCACCACCACCTGCTCGCCCTCGGTGAGGCCGGACAATACCTGCGCGGTGAGCTTGTTGTTGATGCCGATTTTCACCGGGCGCGACGACAGCGCGCCGGCGGCGTCGGCCACCTGCACCGGATAGCTGCCGTCACCCTGGCGCTGCCCGAGTGCTGCGGAGGGAATCGTCAGCGTGTCCTTTGCTTCGGCGACCACGACATGGACTTCCGCGGTCATGTAGGTCAGCAGCCGCCCGTCGGCATTCGGCGCGCTGAAGGTGCCGTTATAATAGATCGCCGAACTCGTGGCCGAGGACGACGTACTGCTCGAACTGACGGTCGAGGAGCTGAAGCTGCTGTCGCTCTTGATCGATTCCGGGGCCGGCTCGATCGAGACGAGCGACGCCGTGTAGCGACGGTCGGGATCGCCGAGGATATTGAAATAGACGTTCTGGCCGGGGCGGACCTTGATGACGTCGACTTCGGAGATTTCGGCGCGGATCGCCATTATCGCGAGCTGGCCGAGGATCACGATGGTCGGCGCCGACTGCACCGCATTGACGGTCTGGCCTTCCTGCGTGACCACCGCCAGCACGGTGCCGTCGATCGGTGCCGTGATCCTGGTGTAATCGAGATTGACGCGGGCGGTATCGACCGAGACCTGCGCCTGCATGATCTGCGCGTCGAGCGCGGAGATCTGCGCGCGGGTCTGTTTGACGGTGGCGTCCGCGGTCTCGAAGTCGGCGCGCGACGAGGCCTTTTGCGCGAAGGTGACCTGCTGTCGGCTCAGTGCGGCTTCCGCCAGCGCCAGGGTCGCTTCTTTCTCGGCGCGCTGCGCGCGGCTGTTCTGCAACGCGGCTTCCGCGGTGCGCAGGTCGTTCTGCCGGGTGACCGGATCGATCTGGGCGATCAGGTCGCCTCGTTTGACGATGTTGCCGACACTGACCTTGAGCGAGGTCACCCGTCCGGACACCTGCGCGCCGACCGCGACCATCTTGATCGGCTTCAGGGTGCCCGAGGCCAGCACGGTCTCCTCGATATCGCCGCGCTTCACCGGCGCCGTCACGGCGCTCGGCGCCTTGGCCGGAAACAGCCTGTTCTTGAGCGCCCAGCCGGCAATGGCGACAACGATCACGGTGCCGATCACCGCGAGGCGTCGAAGGTTGGTCATGGGGGTTTGGTCCGAACCGGATGAAGGATGCGTCCGCACCTTTCACGGGATGAGCATCCGGCTGTCAACCATCAGCGTGTTTGCCGCGATGTCCGCGACAACAAACCGCCACAATGCAAGGCGGCGCGGCTACCGCTTGCGCACCATGCCGACGATGTCCTTCACCGCGTCGATCGTCTCGGACGCGATTGCATGCGCCCGCTCGCCGCCGTCGATCAGTACCTGATCGACATAGCCCTCGTCCGCAGTCAGCCGCTTCATCTCGGCCGCGATCGGCGCCAGCTTGCTGACGGCGAGTTCGGCGAGGCTGGATTTGAAGCCGGAGAACTGCGCGCCGCCGAACTCGCGCAGCACCTCGGATTTCGGCTTGTCGGCGAGTGCGGCATAGATGCCGACCAGATTGTCGGCTTCGGGGCGCGGCTTCAGGCCCTCTTCTTCCGACGGCAGCGGCTCCGGATCGGTCTTGGCGCGCTTGATCTTCTGCGCGATGGTGTCGGCGTCGTCGGTGAGATTGATGCGCGAATTGTCGGAGGCGTCCGATTTCGACATCTTCTTGGTGCCGTCGCGCAGGCTCATCACCCGCGTCGCGGGACCGGTGGTCACCGGCTCCGGCATCGGGAAGTAGTTCCCGTCATGGCCCTGGGCGGCGATCGATTCCGAGAAATCGTTGTTGAATTTCTGCGCGATGTCGCGGCACAGCTCGAGATGCTGCTTCTGGTCCTCTCCGACCGGCACATGGGTGGCGCGGTAGAGCAAAATGTCGGCGGCCATCAGCACCGGATAGTCGTACAGGCCGACGGACGCGTTCTCGCGATCCTTGCCGGCCTTTTCCTTGAACTGCGTCATGCGGTTCAGCCAGCCGAGGCGGGCGACGCAATTGAAGATCCAGGCGAGCTCGGCATGGCCCGGCACCTGGCTCTGGTTGAAGATGATCTGTTTCTTGGGGTCGATGCCGGAGGCGATGAAGGCCGCGGTGACCTCGCGGGTGTTGCGACGCAGCTCGTCGGGGCCGCCCCACACGTTGATGGGAACGGTGATCGCGTGCATGTCGACCACGCAATACAGGCAGTTATGCGTCTCCTGCAGTTTGACGAAATTGACGATGGCGCCGAGGTAGTTGCCGAGGTGCAGATTGCCGGTCGGCTGGACGCCTGAAAAAACCCGTTCCGTGATCGCCATGTTCGTTTTCCTGCTGCGTGCCGATATGGACTCGGCGCTATGCGGGGGTGCTTGCCATGCGAGGCCTAGCCGCGCAAGTCGCCGCTATGGGATTGCTGGATGGCGCGCCTGATATCGGCCGGGGTGACGACGCCGAAAATCGCCAGCAGGGCGGCGTAGATCAGCAGCCCGCCGGCGATCAGCAGGCCGAGCAGGGCCGCCTGCGCCATCCCGTGCGCCTGCGCCGCCCACGGCCATACGAAACCTGCCTTCAGCCACAGCAGCGCGCCCATCGCGAAAGCGGCAAGGACGATCCGCGGCAGCCGCCGCCGGGCATTGCCGTCGAGCGAAAAGCCGAACGTGGCCGTGCTCCGCGCGATCAGCACGGCCGCGCTGCTCCACGCCGCCAGCGCGATCGCCGCGGCGATCCCGGCGGCGCCGAACCGCCGGAGTGCCAGGGCTGCGACGATCGCCACGGCGAGCCCGATGAGCGTCGCCCACAGCGGGGTCATGGTGTCGTCGCGGGCGAAGAACGCCGGCGACAGCGCCTTGACCAGCACATGGGCGGGCAGGCCGAGCGCCAGCCAGAGCAGGGCCTGCGCCGTAGCGGCGGTATCGGTGGCGTCGAACGCGCCGTGCTCGAACAAAAGCTGCACGATCGGCTGGCTCAGCACCATCAGCCCGAGCGTCGCCGGCAGCGCCAGGCCGACCGCCAGTTCGAGGCCGCGCGATTCCGCGTGGCCGATGGCGGCGTTGTCGTCGGATCGCACCGCGCGAGTCAGCTCCGGCACCAGCACGGTGCCCATCGCGGTGCCGACGATACCGAGCGGCAGTTCGATCAGCCGGTTGGCGAAATACAACCACGACACCACCGAAGGCGAATGCGAGGCGATCACGGCGCCGGCGACGATCAAAAGCTGCGGCCCGGAACTGGCGACCATGCCGGGCAGCGCCTGGCGCAGGAAGCCGCGCATCTCGGCATCGAACACGACGCGCAGCGGCGTCGCCAAATCCGGGCCGCGGCGCAGCAGCATCGCGAGTTGCAGCAGTCCGGCGATGCCGACGGTGGCGGCGATCAGCAGTGCTGCGGTGGCCGCGTCCTGTCGCCACGCCAGCAGCGAAGTCATCACGGCGATCAGCGCGATGTTGAACAGCAGCGGAGAGAAGGCGGTGAGCGCAAAGCGGTGCTGCGCATTGAGCAGCCCCATCATCACCGTCACCGGTCCGGCGAAAGCCAGATAGGGCAGCATCAAGCGGGCGTCATCGACGGCCATCTGCAGCGTGGCTTCGCCGACAAAGCCCGGCGCCAGCAGCGCGATCACCACCGGCATCGCAAAGCCGATCAATAACGTCACGGCGACCAGCGCGACGCTGATCGTGCCGAGCACGCGTCCGGCAAAGGCCGCGGCCGCGATCTCGCCTTGCGCGGCGCGCACCCTCAGCCAGCCGGGGATCAGCGCCGCGTTCAACGCGCCCTCGGTGAGCAGCCGGCGGATCACATTGACCATCTGGAACGCGACCAGGAAGGCGTCCGCCACGGGGCCAGCGCCCAGCAGGGCTGCGACCATCGCGTCGCGGGCAAAGCCGAGCAGCCGCGAGGCTAGCGTGCCGGTCGAGACGGTCAGGAGCGCACGGATCATACAGGCATCTTCAAGCGGCGTCCTTGCTGGCCCGGCCGGGATCATGATAGGTCGCTGCACCTTTCAAGGCGCAGCAGAAACCCCGAGTTGAATCGGATTTGCCGCGCCCTCGCAATCGCCGCAACGGGAAAATCTTCATGACCTCAGTCAAATACGACGTGCTCGGCATCGGCAACGCGATCTACGACGTGCTGGTGCAGACCGACGAGGCGTTTCTGGTGTCGCATGGCATGGTCAAGGGCGGCATGGCGCTGATCGACGAGGCCCGCGCCACGGCGATCTACACCAATATGGGGTCGGCCACGGAAATGTCCGGCGGCTCGGCCGCCAATACCATCGTCGGCCTGGCCTCGCTCGGCGCGCGCGCCGCTTACGTCGGCAAGGTCCGCAGCGACACCATCGGCAACAAATATACCCACGACATCCGGGCCGCCGGCGTCGCTTTCGACACGGCGCCCGCTGCGTCCGGTCCGGCCACCGGCTGCTCCTACATTCTGGTGACGCCGGACGGCGAGCGCACCATGAACACCTATCTCGGCGCCGCGCAGGATCTCACCCCGGCCGACATCGACGAGGCGGCGGTAGCCGCTTCCGGCTTCGTCTATCTCGAGGGCTATCTGTGGGATCCCGTCAGCGCCAAGGAAGCCTTCGTCAAGGCCTCGAAGATCGCGCACGGCGCCGGCCGCCAGGTGGCGCTGACGCTGTCGGATGCGTTCTGCGTCAGCCGCTATCGCGATGAATTCCTGCAATTGATGCGCGACGGCACCTGCGACCTGGTGTTCGCCAATGAGTCCGAGCTGCACGCGCTGTACGAGACCGCCGACACCGACACCGCGCTTGGCCAGCTCCGCAAGGATGTCGCGCTCGGCGTCGTCACCCGTTCCGAGAAGGGCTGCATGATCGCCTCGCGCTCCGGTGTGATCGAGGTGCCGGCCTTCCCGATCGACACGCTGATCGACACCACCGGCGCCGGCGATCTGTTCGCCGCGGGCTTCCTGTTCGGCCTGGTGCGCGGCGTCGATCACAAGGTCTGCGGCCAGCTCGCCGCGCTGGCGGCGGCCGAAGTGATCCAGCACATCGGCGCCCGGCCGCAGGTGTCGCTGAAAGAACTGGCGCAGAAGCACGGCCTGCCGGTCTAGGCGTATTGACGACTGTCTCTTTGACCCTCCCCTTTTGAGGGGGAGGGTCGTCGTGCAGCATGCGAAGCATGATGCGCGGCGGGGTGGCGTGACAGCGCCCGTGGAGACCCTGTACTGCGCCATGAGCGCCGTCACCCCACCCCGACCGCGCCGATGGCGCAGTCGGCCCTCCCCCTCAAAAGGGGAGGGTGAAGCTAAGCGCCTCGCTTTGAACCTGACACTCTCCATCCGCGACGAACCATCACGCCGCCGGAAACGTGATCGCAGTACCGGGCGATTCGGCAGCAATGGCTCGGTCCAGACGGGCAATGCCGCCACCGGCGACCTAGATGGTCAATCGTGGCACCGCTTCGCAGTGCGTTGTGGATTCGGAACGATTCGCCGGTGTTCGGGTTCAATTGCAGTGTGCCGCTAAATGCATTCATTTATCGATGAAATTTATACAGCCTGGGGCTGTGGAGAAAGACGATGACGACCGGCTGGAGCGACTGGAAACATTATCCGCGGGTGGCACGCGGCGAGACCATCGAAGCGCCGATCGGTCCCGGCATTTTCGAAGTTCGTCATGCGGCCTCCGGCGCGCTGTTTGCCTTCGATGCCGCCGATAGCCTGGTTCAGGCGCTGGCCAAACTCTCGACCCCGAAATCGCTGGTGTCGTGGTTCGGCAAGCGCGCCCCGGTCAATCTCCCGGGTCTGGAATATCGCACTCTCTCGACCACCACGCCCGCCAATGCCCGCATTGCCGCGGCGCGGATGATCGACCGCCGCGAAACCTATCTGCGCGGCGCGGCGTAATGCCTCTGCCGCGATAGCAGCCATTCGCATCAGGATAGTGCCAAAACGCCAATAATCTCCTACAAGTCGCCCGACACTTGAGGAGAATGCCATGACCCCGACCGCTGCTGCCCGCCCGACCTCTGCACCCTCGCTGCGCGACCGCCTCAAGGATCCGTCCTTGCTGCGCGAGCAATGCTATATCGACGGCGCCTGGACCGGCACCGGCGCGACCGCGGTCACCAACCCCGTCAATGACGTCCAGCTCGGCTCCGTGCCGAACATGGGCGCCAGGGAAACCACCCAGGCGGTCGAAGCCGCCGAGCGCGCCTTTCCGCTGTGGGCCAAGTTCACCGCCAAGCAGCGCTCCAACATCTTGCGAAAATGGTTCGAGCTGATCATCGCCAATCGCGAGGATCTGGCGCTGATCCTGACCACCGAGCAGGGCAAGCCGCTGGCCGAAGCGCTCGGCGAAGTCGATATCGGCGCGGCCTATATCGAGTTCTTCGCCGAGGAAGCCCGCCGGGTCTATGGCGAGACGATCCCGACCCAGCGCGCCGACGCGCGCCTGCTCGCCATCAAGCAGCCGATCGGCGTCTGCGGCGCGATTACGCCGTGGAATTTTCCCAATTCGATGATTACGCGAAAGGTGTCGCCGGCGCTGGCCGCGGGCTGCACCGTGGTGCTGAAGCCGGCCAACGAGACGCCGTTCTCTGCGCTGGCGCTCGCCGAACTCGCCGAGCGCGCCGGCGTGCCGAAGGGCGTGCTCAACATCGTCACCGGCGATGCCGCCGCGATCGGCCTGGTGCTGTGCGAACATCCGGCGGTGCGCTTCGTCGGCTTCACCGGCTCCACCGCGGTCGGCAAGATTCTCTACAAGCAGGCCTCGGTCGGCGTGAAGCGGCTCGGGCTCGAGCTCGGCGGCAATGCGCCGTTCGTGGTGTTCGACGATGCCGATATCGATGCCGCCGTCGATGGCGCGATGGTCTCGAAATATCGCAACATGGGCCAGACCTGTGTCTGCGCCAACCGGCTCTACGCGCAGGACGGCATCTACGACCAGTTCGTCGAGAAGCTGGCCAGGAAAGTGTCGGCGATGAAGATCGGCGACGGCACCGAGGCCGGCGTGACGCAGGGGCCGCTGATCAACGAGAAGGCCGTCGAGAAGGTCGAGCGCCACATCGCGGATGCGGTAACGGGCGGCGCCAGGATCGTCACCGGCGGCAAGCGCCATGCGCTCGGTGGCACCTTCTTCGAGCCGACCGTGCTGTCGAATGTGAGTCCGGATGCGCTGGTCTCGCAGGAAGAGACCTTCGGCCCGCTGGCGGCGGTGTTCCGCTTCAAGGACGAGGCCGACGTGATCGCGATGTGCAATGCCTCGCCGTTCGGGCTGGCGTCGTACTTCTATTCGCGCGATCTTGGCCGCGTCTGGCGCGTCGCCGAGGCGCTGGAATCCGGCATGGTCGGCGTCAACACCGGCCTGATCACCACCGAAGTGGCGCCGTTCGGCGGCGTCAAGGAGAGCGGCTTGGGACGCGAGGGATCGCATCACGGCATGGAAGAATATGTCGAGATCAAATACATCATGATGTCAGGGATCTGAGATTCTCGTTTCTTCCCTCTCCCCTTGTGGGAGAGGGTGGACGCGCGATAGCGCGGCCGGGTGAGGGGTGGCCACAAACTCCGAGCCCAGAGCTACTCTTCATCCGACGCGGCTGCGACGCGCCACCGTCCCCCACAAGGGGAGAAGGAAAAGGAGCGCTCGGGTCTGCTGCCTCCGAGCAATTTGACCTGCCTCAATACCACGGCAACACAAGCGTGATCTGCTGGTGCCATGGCGGGATATATCAGGTCCTTTCTCGAAATCGGTCTGGGCGACGTCGCATCGGTCGGCGGCAAGACCGCGTCGTTAGGTGAACTTTATTCGGTGCTCGCAGCCGAAGGAGTTGCCGTCCCAGATGGGTTTGCGATCACGGCTGACGCTTATCGCACTGCACTATCGCAGGGCGATGTCGCGGACCATCTGCACCGGCTGCTTGACGGCATCGACAAGAGCAACATCCGGCAGCTTGCCAGCAAGGCCGCCAAGGCCCGTGCGATCGTCTACGCGGCTATGGACACGGCGCCGCTCCGCGCGCAGATCATGGAAGCGTATCGTCGGCTCGAACAGCAGGCGGGGCCCGGCGTCGCGGTGGCGGTGCGAAGCTCCGCGACCGCAGAGGATCTGCCGACGGCGAGTTTCGCCGGCCAGCACGAGAGCTTTCTAAATGTGCGCGGCGCCAACGATCTGTTCGAAGCGTGCCGGCGCTGCTTTGCTTCCATCTTCACCGATCGCGCGATCTCTTATCGGATCGACAATGGTTTCGATCATTTCAAGGTGGCACTGTCCGTCGCCGTAATGAAGATGGTGCGCTCCGATCTCGCGGCCAGCGGCGTGATCTTTACCCTCGATACCGAATCCGGGTTTCGCGACGTGGTGTTCGTCACCGGATGCTACGGCCTCGGCGAAACCATCGTGCAGGGCCAGGTCGATCCCGACGAGTTCTATGTCCACAAGCCGACGCTGGCGCTGGGATTTCGCCGCGTGCTGCGGCGCAAGCTGGGCGCCAAACAGGTTCGCATGATCTACGGCAAACGCGGCGGAACCCATGCGACGCTGACCCGCAATGTGCCGGCTGCCGAGCGGCAAAAATTCTGCATTTCCGATGCCGAGGTGCTCAGCCTCGCGGACAATGCGGTGCGCATCGAGGCGCATTATTCGAAACATGCCGGCGGCGCGATGCCGATGGACATCGAATGGGCCAAGGACGGCGCCGACGGCAAGCTCTACATCATTCAGGCGCGGCCCGAGACGGTTGCCTCGCAGCGCTCGGCAGACTTTTACGAAAGCTACAGCCTGACGGGGCGCGGCGAGGCCATCGTTACTGGGCGCGCGGTCGGCGAGAAGATCGCCACCGGGCGCGTGCGCCGCATCGCGACGGCGCGCGATCTGTCGGCGTTCAAGCCGGGTGAGATCCTGGTGGCGCCGGCCACCAGCCCCGACTGGGAGCCGGTGATGAAAATTGCCGCCGGCATCGTCACCGATAAGGGCGGCCGGACCTGCCACGCGGCCATTGTCGCGCGGGAGCTCGGTATTCCGGCGGTGGTCGGCGCCACGCACGCGACCGACAGGCTGAAGACCGGGGCAAGCGTCACCGTCTGCTGCGCCGAAGGCGATGTCGGCAGCGTCTATCCGGGAATCGTGCCGTTCGACGTGACGCGAACGCCGCTAAGCGACCTCACGCCGCCGCGTACCGCCATCATGGTGAATGTCGGCACCCCCGAAATGGCGTTTCGGACGGCGATGCAGCCGCAGTCCGGTGTTGGCCTTGCGCGCATGGAGTTCATCATCAGCGAACATATTGGCGTGCACCCCATGGCGCTGCTCCAGCCTGACAGGATTGCGTCCGCCAGGGAGCGGACCGCGATCGCCCGCCTGGTCAAAGACTACCAAAGCCCGTCCGAGTTCTTTGTCCAGAAATTGTCGGAAGGCGTTGGCACCATCGCCGCGGCGTTCTACCCCAAGCCGGTGATCGTACGGCTCTCCGACTTCAAGACCAACGAATATGCCAGCCTGCTGGGCGGCCAGGCGTTCGAGTCGAAGGAGGAAAACCCGATGCTGGGATTCCGCGGCGCCTCCCGCTACAGCCATCCGGCTTACGCCGAGGGTTTTGCGCTGGAGTGCGCGGCGTTGCGTCGGGTGCGCGATGACATGGGACTGTCCAATCTGCGCGTCATGGTGCCGTTCTGCCGGACCGTTGCGGAGGGCCGGCGAGTGATCGCGACCATGGCGGCCAACGGGCTGACCCGCGGCGAAGGTGGTCTTGAAGTCTATGTCATGTGCGAGATCCCGAACAACGTGATCCAGATCGACGCGTTTGCCGTACTGTTCGACGGCTTCTCGATCGGCTCCAACGACCTCACCCAGCTGACCCTGGGTGTCGACCGGGACTCGGATATCGTTGCTTTCGATTTCGATGAACGCGATCCTGGTATGCTGGAGATGTTCCGGCAGGCGGTGGCCGGCGCCAAGCGCAGCGGTCGACATGTCGGCATTTGCGGCGAGGCGCCTGCGAACTATCCGGAGATCGCGCGCTATCTGACCGGTCTCGGCATCGACTCCATCAGCGTCAATCCGGGCAGCGTGTTTCGCACCATGGAAGTGGTGCGTGCGGCCGAAGCCGACAGGGCCGCACAGAAGCCCTGACGCCGCCGACGGCGAAGGTCAGATGTCCGCGGGCACGGCCGTTGCGTGGATCTGCTCGGCGGCGGCGTTGATCCTGGTCATCGTATCGGTCAATTCGGTATACACCTCGTCCTCGATGGTCACCGTTCCGAAATTCGAATTCTCGCCATCGAAGCGCCCTTCGGCCGGCTGATCGGCATGTTCGAACCAGTGATAGCCCACGATTGAAGGCTTGCTTAAAGCCGCCGTCACGTAGCGCTCGAAACATCGCGCGCGCTCGGTCTGGCTGGCCACACGCGGCCCGGCGCCGCGGGTATTGGGCAGGCCCGAATCGTCGCCGCGGAAGGCGAATTCGGAAATCAGGCATGGTTTTCCGGCAGCAACAGCATAGGCGTCGATCACCGCACTGGCATCGACGTCGTAGCAATTGAAGGACACCACATCGAGGTGCCGTCCGGCGGCGGCGATCACATGGGTTTGCGGCTGATAGCCGAACCGCGACCCGATCACCAGGTGGTTCGGATCGACGGCCCTGATCGCCGAGGCGCATAATTCGAAATAGATGTCGGCGACGACCGCGCTGAAGGCATCGCAGTCTGCGGAAAATTGTGCGCGAACAGGATTGTCGCGATTGGCCTTCGCCTCCAGCGCATCGTTGAGCCCGCCGGGCGGCATCCGGAAGAACGGCGCGTCGATATGGGAAATCCGGCCAAGCTGCTCCCATGATTGCGCCGGCGTGCGCCAGATCGCATTGAACTGGGAAAACTCCCGATAATGATGCTGCATGCGCGCTATGGCGGCGACGCGGCCGGGGCGATGCGAGGGCAGGTTGAGAAAGATGGTCAGCAGTTCGTCGGCGCCCCGCCAGTCCGGCGACCAGTACAATTCATTGTCGATGAACGTGCCGAGCAGGCCCGGATCGTCGCGCCATCTCGTGCAGCGATCCCTGGCGCTTTTACGGATATGCGCGGCGAATCCGGCGTCGAAGACATCGGGAAAAATCTGGTCGCGGCGGTGCAGCCGGAATGTGGCGCCGAGCGCCGTGGTCGGCGTCATCGCGAGCCGTTGCGATCCCGCATCCGCCACAAGCTCGTCGGACCAGCAGCCGACGGTATTGAAATTCCAGCTCGCAAGACGGTCGGATATTGCCGCGCGCCAGACATTCTCATTGCCGTATTTGCTCCGGCAGGCGTCGGCATAGGGCGCGCGGTCGGTGCCGATGATGCGGTCCTGGTCGAAGCGCACATTGTTGACACCCTTGGAGATGAAGCGGCCGCCATCCGGATCCACAAGCCAGGACACGCCGAGATGTTCGGCGACACGGAAGAAGCCGCTGCCCTGGAAGCAGTCGTCGGCGATTCCACCCCATTTTGTTCTTCGCAACAGAATCTCCGGCGACCGAGCAGCGCGATATCCTTGTCACATCGCTCAAGTCGACCATTCTTGATCTGGCTCAAGTGCGGCCGTCGTCGGCCTGACTATGGCTATCAACGGTCAGATCGTCCGGCCGGGATCGTAACGTTCGAACCTGGCTGGACGGACTGCGAAATCAGGGTGGTCAACCATGGCGACGCCGGAGCTTCCTGACATCGCCAGCCTTCGGCCGGATCTCATCTGGGGGGTCTCGACGTCGAGCTTCCAGATCGAAGGTGCGACGCAGGAGGGTGGCCGCGGCCCGAGCGTCTGGGACGTCTATGGTCACACCGATGAACTCAAGAATCGCGACAGCGGCGATGTCGCCTGCGATCACTACCATCGTTATCCCGAGGATGTCGCCTTGATGAAGGCGCTGGGCGTTCAGGCGTACCGGTTCTCGGTGGCCTGGCCGCGCGTACTGCCGCAGGGTCGCGGGTCGGCAAATGAAGCGGGCCTCGCGTTCTACGACCGGTTGCTCGATGAATTGCTGGCCGCCGGTATCGAACCCTGGCTGTGCCTGTATCACTGGGATCTGCCGCAGGCGCTGGAGGATTCCGGCGGCTGGCTGAATCGTGAGTCGGTGGCATGGTTCACCGACTACACGACACTCGTCGCCGGACGTTACGGCGATCGCGTCAAGCGCTTCGCGACCTTCAACGAACCTTCGATCTTCAGCCTGTTCAGCCGTTCGCTCGGGCAGAAAGGCCGCAGCGCTGAGGACGATCTGCATCGCATGATTCACCACGTCAATCTGGCGCACGGCGCCGCGGTGGATGTGTTGCGCGACAAGGTTCGTAATGTATCGATCGGATGCATCCACAACTATCAGCCATGCAGGCCTTCGAGCGATCGCGCAGCCGATGCCGTGGCGGCTGCGCACTTGAGCACGTACTGGAATAATGCCTTCCCGGATCCGCAATGCCTGGGCGAGTATCCCGCCGCAATGCGTTCTGCCGTGGCGCCGCACGTCGAGGCGGGTGATCTTGCGCGGATCTGTCGTCCGCTCGACTGGTTCGGGCTCAACCACTACAGCCCGGTCTATGTCGCCGCCAAGCCCGGAGCGTTGCTGGGCTACGATTTCGGCGACAAGCCGTCCGGCTGCGCCCTGACGCCGATCGGATGGCCGATCGAGCCCGCAGCCTTTGCGGACACGCTGCGTATCGTCCACGCGCGCTATGCTTTGCCCGTCTATGTCATGGAAAATGGCTACGGCGATGCCATGCAGCCCGACGAAACCGGCGCGGTGATCGATAGCGGGCGGATGGCGTTCCTGCGGGCCTATATCGAGGCGATGAATGCCGCCGCTGCCGATGGCGTCGACATTCGCGGCTATTTCATCTGGTCGCTGCTCGACAATTTCGAATGGGACTCCGGCTACAGCAAGAGGTTCGGCCTGACCTACATCGACTACGCGTCGCAGCGGCGAATTCCGAAAGCGTCGTTCGACTGGTACGCAAGGCTGATCAGGGCGGCACGCCAGCCATGAAAGCCCGCGCCTCGCACCCCCCGCATCCCGTGCTGCTCGCCGACATCGGCGGCACCAATGCGCGGTTTGCCGTCCTCGCCGATGGCGCAATGAGTGCGGTGGCTCACATGGCCGTCAGCGACTACGGTGATTTCAACGCAGCGCTGGCCGCCTATCTCGGTGGTCTGGCCGACGCCGGAAGCATCCGGTCCGCGATCCTGGCGGCGTCCGGTGCGGTCCGGGACAACCGCTGTGCGCTGACCAACAACGACTGGGTGATCGATGCTGCGGCGTTGCGATCGGCGTACGGATTATCCAGCGTCCGTCTGATCAATGATTTCGAGGCGGTGGCGTGGTCGCTGCGCCGTCTGTCGCCGGACAGGCTGCTCGCGCTGGGCGGTCAGGTGCCGTCGGCGGAAGCGCCGTGTGCGGCACTCGGCCCCGGCACCGGTCTCGGCATGGCGGTCAGCATTCCGCACGCGGCCGGCCAGATCGTGCTGTCGAGCGAGGGCGGCCATGCCAGCATAGCCGGCGACTCGCTGCGCGAGGATGCCGTCATCGCGCATCTGCGGCAGCGATACGGACATGTGTCGGCGGAACGCGTGTTGTCGGGCCGCGGGCTCGAAAATCTTTACGCCGCTCTCGCCGCGCTGGACGGCGTCGCTGTACCGGAACGCCGCGCCGCCGATGTCATGCAGACCGGAATCGAGGGGAGTTGCGCGGTGAGCCGCGCGGCTGTCGACATGTTCTGTGCGATGCTGGGCTCGGTTGCCGGCAATCTGGCGCTTACCTTTGGTGCCAAGGGCGGCGTCTATATCGGCGGGGGCATTTTGCGTCGCGTCCCCGACTATCTGGCCCGCTCCGAATTCCGGGAGCGCTTCGAAGACAAAGGGCGGTTCAGAAAATATCTCGCGCCGATACCGGCGTGGCTCATTCTCGACGAGGATGCCGCGTTCGTCGGGCTCCGCGCTCTGGCTGAGGTCGAAGCCGTTGGCTGACATGGCCGCGCCTGGGATCGTCACCCTCACCATCAATCCGGCCGTCGACATTTCGACGTCGGTGAAGGAAATGTTGCCTTTCACCAAGATGCGTTGCGCGCCGCCACATCGCGATCCGGGCGGCGGCGGCATCAACGTCGCAAGGGTTCTGAAGCGGCTCGGCGTCGAAGCGACCGCGGTCTATCCCGCCGGCGGCGCCACCGGGCAAACCCTGGCCGCATTGCTCGAAGGCGAAGGCGTGCCGAGCCTCGTGATCCCGACCCTGAACGACACACGGGAGGACATCACCATCCATGACGAATCAAGCCGGGAGCAGTTTCGGCTGGTGTTCCCGGGCGCCGTTCTGAGCGAGTTTGAATGGCAGCAATCCATCGATGCCATTGCGCGCCTGGCGCCGGAGGCGGCTTTTGTCATTGCCAGCGGCAGCCTGCCCGCCGGCGTACCTGCCGACTTCTACGGCAGGGTTGTTCGGGCAGCCCACGGAGCCGGCAAGGTCATCGTGGATACGTCCGGTGCCTCCCTCAGATCGGCCCTGGAGGAGGGCGTTTATCTGATCAAGCCGAACCTGCACGAATTTCAGGACCTTGCAGGCGTGTCATCCGCTGACGATGCGTCGCTCGTTGCAGCAGGCCGCCACCTGTTCGGTCGCTACCGCATCGAAGTCATCGCGCTGTCCATGGGAGCCGAAGGCGCCCTGCTCATGACGCGCGACGCTATATTGCGCGCGAACGGCTTTCCTATCGAGCCAGCCAGCGTGTCCGGCGCCGGCGACAGTTTCCTGGGGGCGATGGTCTGGAGCCTGACCCGCGATGGCAGTCTTGAATCGGCTCTACGCTATGGGGTGGCCGGCGGGTCGGCAGCACTGCTCAATCCCGGCACCGAGCTTTGCCGCGCCGCCGACGTCCATCGGCTTGCGGCGGAGGTGACCATCAGGTCGCTCGTCGAGGGGGGTGGCTAGTCTTGCCGGCTTGACGCAGGTCAAGCCGGCTCTGTTCGAGGTTGCCTAACGTCGACTAGATTACAGTCTGACGGAGCCATTTTGCGCCGCCGCATGGCAAGTGCCTGACATATCAGCATGCTGAAGCCCGCTTATCTTGCGCCCGACGAGAGGCACCTGCTGGCCCGGTTCTGGCGGAGCGCGTCGGGATTCTGGCGCGGACCACAGGCGTGGCGGGCCTGGTTGCTGGCGGTGCTGCTGGTGGCGACGATGCTGCTGCAACTGGTTACCCAATACGGGCTGAATTTCTGGAACCGCGATTTCTTCAATGCGATCGGGCGCAAGGACGGTGCGGAGCTTGTCGCCCAGGCGCTGCGTTTCATCCCGCTGGCTGCCGCGAGCCTGTCTCTCACCGTGCTGTCGGTGTGGGCCCGCATGACCATGCAACGCACCTGGCGTGCCTGGCTAAGCAATCACCTGTACGATTACTGGCTGGATAACGATCGCTATACCCGGCTGCGGTTCGTGATCGGCGACCACGAGGCACCGGAGTTTCGCATTGCCGAGGATGCCAGGCTGGCGACCGACCTGCCGGTCGATCTCGCCCTCGGGCTGCTCAATTCGCTGCTCACGGTGATCACCTTCATTGGCGTGCTGTGGTCGGTGGGCGACAGCCTTGCGATCCAGATCGACGGCGTCAGCCTGATCGTTCCCGGTTACCTGGTCATCGCGGTGATCGCCTATTCGCTGCTGCTGTCGGCGACGACGATCCTGATCGCTAGTCATCTGACGAGGGTGATGCAGGAAAACAAGCGCGCCGAAGCCGAGCTGCGCACGATCGGCACCCATCTGCGCGAGAGCGGCGAGGGCCTTGCGCAGCCCGATCTCCGCAAGAGCGGGCGGCATACGATCGGCGCGGCCCTGAAGGCGGTAATCGCCATCTGGCGCATCTACTGCTGGCAGCTTATGCGCCTCACTTTGGTGACCTATACCAGCCTGCTGGTGACCCCGGTCATCGGCCTACTGCTGTGTTTGCCGAAATATCTTGCGGGCACGATGACGCTGGGGGAGGTGGTGCAGGCCGCGGCGGCCTTTGTCGTGGTGCAGAGCGCCTTCAACTGGTTCACCGAAAATTACGCGAAGCTGGCCGAGTGGGCGTCCTCCGCCAACCGCGTTGCCTCACTGCTGCTGGCGCTGGACGCGGTCGATGCATCCGGGCCGGCATCGGATCACGACAGCTCCGGGGCGGCACATGGCTCGAATGAGCCGCCCCGGATCGCAGGCCAGACGTCTGGCGCGGATCAGCCGACGACCAGCTCCTCGCCGGTCAGCCGCCGATAGGCCTCAAGATAGCGCTTGCTGGTGGCGTCGATGACGTCCGCAGGCAGCGGCGGCGGCGGGGCTTCGCCGTTCCAGCGGCCGGCGCGGCGTTCGATGTCGAGATAGTCGCGCAGCGGCTGCTTGTCGAACGAGGGTTGCGGCTGGCCGGGTGTGTAGACGTCGGCGGCCCAGAACCGCGAACTGTCGGGCGTCATCACCTCGTCGATCAGGATGATGCGGCCGTCGGCGTCGCGGCCGAATTCGAACTTGGTATCGGCGATGATGATGCCCTGCTCGCGGGCGATCTCTTCGCCCTGGGTGTAGACGGCGCGGGTCATGCTCTCGAGCGTAAAAGTGTCCTCCTCGCCGAGGATCTCGCGCATCCGTGCGATCGTGATGTTCTCGTCATGGCCGGTCGCGGCCTTGGTCGCGGGGCTGAAGATCGCGGGTTCGAGCTTGTCGCTTTCCTTCAGGCCCGCATCCAGCTTCTCGCCGGCCAGCGTGCCCGACGCGGCATATTCCTTCCATGCCGACCCCGACAGATAGCCGCGCACCACGCATTCGATCGGAAACACCGTGGTGCGCTTGCACAGCATCGCGCGACCGGCGAGCGAGGCGCGGTGCGCTGCCAGTTCGGGCACCTCGGCAATGATCGCATCGGCGTCGGCGGCGATCATGTGGTGCGGCACCACGCCGCCGAGCTGGTTGAACCACCAGGCGCTGATCTGCGTCAGCACCGCGCCCTTCATCGGGATGGTCTCGTTCATCACCACGTCGAACGCGCTGATGCGGTCGGTGGTCAGCAGCAGCACGCGGTCGTCACCGACGGCATAGACCTCGCGCACCTTGCCGCGGGCGAGCAGAGGAAGCGGCAGGTCGCTGGCGGACATCGGGGTGGTCGTCATGAGTGTCTTTCTTGATTTAAGCAACTAGGTTTCAGCCGTCATTGCGAGGTCAAGGAAAGCCGATTGGCTTTGCCCTAAGCGAAGCGACGCGGCAATCCAGAAAGCCACAAGCAAAGACTGGATTGCTTCGTCGCAACGGCTCCTCGCAATGACGTAGGAGGAGACGGTGCATTATTCCGGCAGCGGGATGAATTCGTGTTCCTCGGGGACGTGGGCAAAACGGCCGGTCTTCCAGTCTTGCTTGGCCTGCTCGATGCGCTCCTTGCTGGAGGACACGAAATTCCACCACAGGTGCCGCGGCCCTTCCAGCGCGTCGCCGCCGAGGAACATCATGCGGGTGTTCTGCAGCGCCTTGACGGTGATCGCGTCGCCGGGGCGGAAGATCAGCAGCTTGGGGCCTTCGTGGCGGTCGCCGGCGATCTCGATCTCGCCATCGACGACATAGATCGCGCGTTCCTCATGGTCGGGATCGAGCGGCACGCTTGTGCCGGCCTCTACCGATACTTCGGCATAGAACCACGGCGACACCATCGCCACCGGGGACGCCGCGCCAAAAGCGGAGCCCGCGATGATGCGCGCGGTGAAGCCGGCGTCCTGAATGACCGGCAGGCTGTCGGCGCCGTAATGCTGGAACGACGGCGCGATCTCCTCGGAGCCCTTGGGCAGCGCGATCCAGCTCTGCAGCCCGAGCATCTTCTGCCCATTGGCGCGCGGCACGTCCGGCGTGCGCTCGGAATGCGCGATGCCGCGGCCGGCGGTCATCAGGTTCATCGCGCCGGGCTGGATCTCGCGGACATTGCCCTCGCTGTCGCGGTGCATGATCGAGCCGTCGAACAGATAGGTGACGGTGGCCAGGCCGATATGCGGATGCGGGCGCACATCCATGCCGTGGCCGGCGATGAACTGCATCGGCCCGAAATGGTCGAAGAAGATGAAGGGGCCTACCATCTGCCGCTTGCCGTGCGGCAGCGCCCGGCGGACCATGAAGCCGTCGCCGATGTCGCGCGTGCGCGGCACGATCGCCAATTCCAGCGCGTCGCAGGAGGCGGCGTCGCCGAGGATCGGATCGTTGCTAGGCTGCCAGCTCATGGGGTCTCCGTGTGTTCGGAGACAGTCTAGCAGCCCGCTCCGGAGCCGTCATCCCGACTGGCCCGCGTCGCCCGGATGGAGCGAAGCGTAATCCGGGGAAAGTCGGACCGGTTGCGCCGCCGGCCCCTGATTCCGCTTCGCTCCATCCGGGCTACAGAGCCTCGGAGCCTACAGCGGCTTGATCTGCACCTTGCGGAATTTGACCACGCCGGAGCCGTATTGCAGGGCGATCGGGCCGTCGGCGAACTTGCTGTCTTCGATATCGGCGGTCTTTTCACCGTTCAGGATCACGGTGAGTTTCGGCCCCTTGGCGGTGATCTCATAGGTGTTCCACTTGCCCGCGGCCTTGGGCATCGGGTTGACCTTGGCGAAATCCACGATCGCGCCCGTGCCGTAGGACGGGTCGGGCCGTTTGTCGAAGATGTTGACCTCGTAGCAGGTATTGGCGCCGATCACCTTCGGGTTGGCGCAGCGGATGAAGATGCCGGAGTTGGCCGCTTCATCCGTCCAGAACTCGGCGCGGATCTGGAAATCCTTGTACGACGTCTTGCTGACGAGGTAAGCGGGATCCTTGCCGGCGAGCTTGTCGGCGACCAGGGCGCCGTCCTTCATCTCCCAATTGGCATCGGCGACGCGGTCCCAGTCGCCCATCTTGCTGCTGTCGAGCAGCGTGACCCAGCCGTCCGATTGGCTCAGGGCCGGCTGGATGAAAGCCGCTAGCCCAAGAAAAATTCCGGCCGCAATCGTTGTCTGCCGCATCGTCGTCTCCCCCTGTTGTTTGTTACCGTGATGATAGTCATGGGAGGAAGGGCGTGTAAACGATCTGGCGCAAGGATTTATGGTTGCAGTGCGGTCATCGTCCCAGGGCCGTCGCCACCCCATCGAATCATTGCCGTGACAGGATCGCGTCCGCGGCGACCGACACGCTGCGCGCTATGCCTTGCGCTTGGTCGGCGTGCGGCCGGTCGCGCGTGAAGCCCGCAGCACCTGCTGCAGCGCCAGGACATTCGGCGACGCGGCGCCCTTGCGCCAGATCAGCACGGTCTCGGCGCGATTTTCGCCGGCCGGCAACCGGTGCACAAGGAGCCTCTCGCTTTCGGGAAACGTCGACAACACGCTTTCCGGCAACAGCGCAACGCCCATGCCGGCGACGACGCAGCCGAGCATGGCGTGATAGGAGCCGAGCTCGATGGTGCGCTCGGGCAGCTCGCCACGCTTCGCATACCAGTCTTCCAGCCGCTTGCGATGCGGGCAGCCGTTCTCGAACACCAGCACCGCGCGCGGCGCGCTGCCCTTGCGACCGATCGGTGGGTGGCTGGCGGACGACACGATCACCGGGACCTCATCGAAAGCATGCACGCGATCGAACGGTGCGGCGGCGATCGGTTCGGCGACGAAGGCCGCGTCGAGGTCGCCGGCGAGAATTCCCTGCGCCAGCGTCTGCGGATTGCCGATGCGCAATTCGAGCTGCACGTCGGGATGGCGTCGGTGAAATTCGTGGAGCGGGCCGGGCAGCCGCACCGCAGCGGTGCTTTCCATGGCGCCGAGGCGCAGCACGCCGCGCGGCCGCGGATCCTGCACCGCGTCGCGCGCCTCGTCGGC
The DNA here is from genome assembly GCF_007018645.1 of Tardiphaga sp. vice154. Lineage (NCBI taxonomy): Bacteria > Pseudomonadati > Pseudomonadota > Alphaproteobacteria > Hyphomicrobiales > Nitrobacteraceae > Tardiphaga > Tardiphaga sp. vice154. The sequence goes on along the minus strand of NZ_CP041399.1, from coordinate 113,085 downwards.
CAAAGCCAGCAGTCGGTCGGCATAGCCGAGCAACGTCTGGCCCGCCGGCGTCAAATGCAGCCGCTTGCCTTCGCGGACGAATAGCTGTGTGCCGAGATCGTCCTCGAGCTGGCGCACGCGCGTCGTCACGTTGGACTGCACGCGGTGCAGGCGCTCGGCGGCGCGCGTGATCCCGCCCTCGCGCACCACGGCGCGGAAGATGCGCAGTTCAGCCAGGTCCATGCATCTCTCCGGAAGATCGTAATGATCTCGATTATTCATTTTATAGGATGAATCAGCGCGGGTAAACCACAAGCAGCGGGCATGGGCCGGACAGCAGGGGCGGAAGATGGCGGACGAATTCCTTCCCCGCATTGGTGATGAACGCCGCCTCACGGCGTCGCAATGGACGGCGCTTCGGCAGGCCATCACGCGCAGCGTTCATATCGAGCGCGGCCGGATGATCCGTTCCGCCGTCGCGGCTGGCCTTGCGGCGGTTGGGGCAGGCTGGCGTCGCTTGTGCGAGCGGCAGCAGGCCCGCGCCGCGCTGCAAGCCATGCGCGACGTCGAATTGCGCGATATCGGCGTCACCCGCGCCGGCATCGAGGCCGCGATCCGCTGCCGCGACACCACGGCGTAACCCGCGCCGCATGATCTCATCACAACTGGAGAACTACCATGTCGAAAGCCTACTGGATCGTCCGCGTCTCGGTGCGCGATGAAGCGCGTTATCCCGACTATCTCGCCGCGGCGAAGCCGGCATTCGAAAAATTTGGAGCGAAGTTCATCGTTCGCGGCGGCGCCTTCGAGGCGATAGAAGGCAACGCGCGCGATCGCAACGTCGTGGTCGAATTCGCCGACCGCGCCACCGCGACGGCGTGCTATCGCAGTCCCGAATATGACGCCGCCAAGGCGATCCGGCAGAAATACGCCGAGGCCGACTTCATAATCATCGACGGCGCCTAGCCGCCGTCAGCGCCCCAGCGCCGTGGCTGTACTGACGCGGTCATAACGCTCCAGCGACAGGATGGCGTCGGCAAATCTCTCGGCGCCGCCGTTCAGCACCGGCCGCGCCAACTGCAGGAACTTCTGCGCCATCGCCTGTGCGTCGGGAAACGACGACGGCTCGCCGGACGGGTCCGCATAGATCCGCTCGTGCACGCCGTCCTCGGTGGTGATCGAGACGCGGCCTCCGAACGGATGGCGCTGGCCCTCCAGCCGTTCGTCCTGGACGACATCGAAGCGGTCGGCCAGCGCGTCGATAGCGGCATCGCCGAGCCGCTTGTAGTCGTCCCAGCCGAAACTGCCCTGGTCGAGCGCCAGCGCGCCGGTAAAGAACATCGAGAACTGGCCGCCGACGATCGAGGTCGGGTGACGCTTGGTGGCGGCGTCGCCGGTCAGCGTGATGCCGTTGCGGTGCAGCCCGATCTCGACGCGTGTGACCTGATCCGGCGTCAGATTGTGCTCGCGGCGCATCGCGATAATGGCGTCGATCGCGGCATGGGTATAGCGGCAGCTCGGATACGGCTTCACGCCGATCTTCATGGTCTCATAGACCGTGCCGAGTCCGGCGGTGGCCTTTTCCGGATGGGCGTCGTCGCTGTAGCCGACCAGCAGGCCGTGTTTGCCCTCGACCGATTCGGTGGCGCCAAGAAAATCGTTTTTGGCCAGCGTCGCGGCGATCACGCCGTTCATCGCGGCGGCACCCACCTGGTAACGCTTGTTCCAGGCGCCGTTGACGAGAAACTGCAGCGAGCCGGCGGCCTGGCTGCCGGACACGCCGAACGCCGAGATCAACTGCTCCTTCGACAGGCCGAGCAATTTGCCGGCCGCGGCGGCGGCGCCATAGGTCCCCGCGGTTGCGGTCGGATGGAATCCCCGCGCGTAATGCGAGGTCGGGTCGAGCGCATTGCCGAGCCGGCAGCACACTTCATAGCCGGCGACGATCGCGGTCAGCACCTGTTCGCCGGAGGCGCCGACCATCTCGCCGACAGCGAAGGCGGCGGGCACCACCGGGGCGCTCGGATGCAGCGAGGAATCGGCATGGGTATCGTCGAAATCCAGCGAATGGCCGAGCGCGCCGTTGAGCAGGGCCGCGACCGCTGGTGTCCACTTCTTGCTGTCGCCGAATACGGTGGCTTCGCCGGCGCCGTCGAGCGACAGCGCCTGCAGCATGTTCAGCAGAGCCGGCGTCGATTCAGCTTCCTGACGCGCGCGGATCGTGCTGCCGAGGTAATCTAGCGTCAGAACCTTGGCGCGCTCCCGCACGTCCTGCGGGATGTCGTCAAACTTCAAATCCGCTACATAGGCAGCAAGCGTCGCGGTCTCGTTGGCCATTGTGTTTCCTCACTCTTGTTGAAAACAGCGTAAGCGGGCTGAATCGGCGTTTCAAGCGCGTCCCGCGCACGCAGCCATGCGCCGCGACGCTGCCTGCAACAGATGGATCACATGATTGCATTGCTGAAACGGATCTGGGCCTTCCTTGTCACGCACAAGGTCGAATTGGGGCTCGGCGTCCGCGTCACCGTGGCGGCGATGAGCGCGCTGGCGATTGCGACGGCCTTCGGGCTCAAGCTGCCGCTATGGGCGGTGCTGACCGCGATCATCGTCACCCAGATGAGCGTCGGCCGCTCGCTGAAGGCGACGCGGGATTACCTGGTCGGCACGATCGGCGGCGCCATCTATGGCGGCGCGGTGGCGATCCTGATCCCGCACACGGGCGAGGGCGCGCTGCTCGGCGTGCTGGTGCTGGCGGTGCTTCCCCTGTCCTTCATTGCCGCGATCAATCCCAGCCTGAATGTCGCAACCGTCACCGCCATTATCGTGCTGCTGCTGCCGACCATGAACCACGTCACGCCGCTGGAATCGGCCATCGATCGCGTGCTCGAGGTTGCGGTGGGTGCCATCACCGGACTGCTGGTGTCGTTTCTGGTGTTGCCCTCGCGCGCGCACTCCCACATTCGCGCCGGTGCGGTGAAGGCGCTCGAACTGATCGCCTCGGCGCTCGGCGAACTCTTGGCGGCAGCCACCCGCGGCCGTGACAATGACGAGTTGCACCGGCTGCAGCACGGCATCGGCGCGGCCCTGACCGGGCTCGACGTCACCGGCGCGGAGGCCGAGCGCGAGCGCGCCGCGCATCTGTCCTCGGGGCCGGATACCGGACCGTTGCTGCGCACCATCCTGCGGCTGCGGCACGATCTGGTGATGATCGGCCGCGCCACCGTGGTGCCGCTGCCGGCCGAATTGCAGAAGCGGCTGGCCGGGCCGCTGGCGCGGGTCAGCGCCGCGATCGTCTCTTATCTGCGGGCCATCGCCGAAGCCTTGCGCAGCGGCACCGGCGCGCCGGCGATCTGGCCGGTGCAGGTGGCGCTGCAGGCCTATAGCGCCGAAGTCGCCGCCTTGCGCAGCGAAGGATTGACGCGCGGGATGCCCAGCGATGTCACCGAACGTTTTTTCGCGATCGGCTTTTCGCTCGAGCAGATGCGACAGAATCTGCGGGATCTGGAGCGCTGCGTCGCCGAGTGGGCCGACAAGGTGCCGGAATTGCCGACAAAGGCAGAGCTCCCGTAGCCCGGATGCCAATCCGGGGCCGGTCGATCCCCCATCGCTGCCCCCGGATTGCGTCGCCGCTGGCTACGCCAGCGCCGGCTTCATCCGGGCTACGGGTCAGCGTGTTTTCAACGCCTCCATCGCGTGCAGATGCAGCTTTTCCGGATCGCGTTCGCCGCGCGACGCCGCGTCGAGGATGCTGGTGGACAGCAATTTCAGCGCGTCGGAGGGAATGCGCAGCGGCAGCACGTCGAGGCAGCGCTCCAGCGCCGCCGTCATCGCCGCCACCGTTTCCGGCGTAAAGGCATGACCGCCCTCATCCTGCCAGGGTTGCTGCGCCAGCTCGGGAGTTGGCTCCTTGCCGGGCTGCCGGCTCAGCCGGGCGGCGGCGCTTAGTACCCGGAGATAGATCAGCCCGGCCTCGCCGAGCGCGTCCTCGTCGGTCTGGCCGGATTTCGCCAGGGTCACGATGCGCGACGCCAGCCGGCGCCGGTTCTCGATTGTATCGGCGGCCTCGCCCTCCGCGGCGATGAAAGGCTGCCAGGCATTGTCGAAAGCCCGCGCAAGCGCGGCCTTGGATTCGTCGCTGGTCGGATTGATTTCAGAAAATGTCACGCCGGGTAACCGGCATGGCCAGTCGAAGTTCCCGCCGGCCCGGCAAATTCAGTTTTCAGTCCGGCGGGCACTCTGAGCTAAATCAACTCCATGGCGCAGAAGTTCTGTAGGGTCGCGGCAGAAAAACCACAGCGGGAGATCAGGGAATGGCGATCACGGATGTATTGCTGGTATTGCGGACCTATCCCGAGCCCACGCCGCTGCAGGTCGTCGAGGATGCGGACGCCATCGCCGGCTTGCTGGGCGCGCATCTGGCCGCCGTCGCCTGCGAGACGATCGTCGATGTCCCCGGCAGCATGTTGCCGACGTTGCTCATCAGTATTCCCGGGCTGATCGCCGACGAGGCGCGCAAGAGCCGGAAAAACGCCGAGGATCTGCTGGCAGCCTGCGAGGCCGCTGCCGGCCGGCGACAAGGCGCGTCCGTGGAGATCATCTTGGGGCGTGGCATCGCCGCCGAGGTGCCTGAAATCATGGTGCAGCATGCGCGGCTGCGCGACCTCACCATCGTGTCCGTGCCGGACAGCGATGATCCCTGGTATGCGGAAGCACTCATCTTCGGCTCGGGCCGACCGACTTTGGTGCTGCCGGAGCGACCGCGGACCCGACCCCTCGCGCTGGACACCATCCTGGTGGCGTGGGATTTCAGCCGCGCTGCGGCGCGCGCCGTTGCGGATGCGCTTCCGATCCTCGAAAAGGCCAAGCAGGTCCGCATCGTCACCGTCGGTGACGAGAAGCCGATCGACACCCCTCACTCGGCATCCGAACTGGCCAGAAACCTGGCGCGCCACGGCATCGACGTGGTGCTGGACGAGGTCAGTGCGGCCGATCGGGCCATCGGCGACGTTCTCGCCGCGCACGCGCAGTCGTGCTCGGCGGACATGATGGTGATGGGGGCCTACGGTCATTCGCGGTTCCGCCAGTTTATCCTCGGCGGCGCCACCCTGAGCATGCTCGCAGGCCCGCCGCTGCCGATCCTGTTCTCGCATTGACGCGCCTTTTGCATCATCGCGGGTGTGCCTCGGGCATTTTGTCGGCATAGTAGGGCGGACTCACACGGGAGATCTGCCTTGTCCTATGACCGTTCCACCGTCGAGACGGTGATCCAGCACTATTTCGACGGCCTCTATGAAGGCGACGCCGACAAGCTCGCCGCGATCTTTCATCCCACGGCGGATCTGCGCTGGGTGTCGAAGGGGCAGTTGCAGGTGCTGACGGTGCCGGACTGGATGGCGCTGGTGAAGCAGCGCGCCTCCGCCAAGTCGGAAGGCAAAGCGCGTGAGGATTTCATCGTCACGGTGGATCGCTCCGACGAGAACACCGCCTTCGTCAAGGTGCGCTGTCAGCTCCCGCCGCGCTATTTCACCGATTATCTGGTGGCGATGAAGCTCAGCGACGGCTGGCAGATCGTCTCCAAGGCCTATCGTTGCGATACGAGGGAATAGCTACGCTACGTGGCCTCGGCGAAAGCCGTTATACATCGCGGTGGCGGCGCCTGAGGTCAGCACCGGAAGATAGCGCGTGTCCTGGTAATTGCCGTTCAGCGAGACCCGCGGCAGCGCGGTGATCTGTTCGGCGTTGTCGGCGAAGATCACCCCGGGGCGCGTCGTCACCGCCGTGGCATAGCCAGCCTGCTGCGCCAGCGCGAATTCGCGCGGGCCCGCGGCGCAGCGATCGCCATAGGGATAGGCCAGATGAACCGCGGGGCGCTGCAACTCGGCCTCGATCCGGGTGCGGCTGCCGATCAGCTCATGCAGCGCATCGGGCTGGCTCTGCTTGGCGAGGTTGCCATGGCTGACGCTGTGGCCTCCGATCGTCACCAAGGGGTCGGCGGCAAACGGCTTCAACTCGTCCCACGACATGCACAATTCGCCGCTGATGGCGTCCTCATTGACGCCATGGGCGGCGCATAATGCCGTCATCTGGCGGCGAAGCTCCGGATCGCTCAATCCGCGCAACCAGCCATGCAGCCGGTCGAACGCCATTTCCTTGCCCGGCAGCGTCGAGGTGTCGAGCCGGACCATGTCGCCATCGATCGGCGCCTCGATGGCGGAAGCCCCGGCGATCACCCGTTCCAGGGCGATCCACCACAGCCGGCCGGTGCCCTGCGCGAAGTCGCTGGTGACGTAGACCGCAAGCGGGGCATCGAAATCCTGCATCGCCGGCAGCGCGAAATCGCGGTTGTCGCGGTAGCCGTCATCGCAGGTGAAGCAGGCGAAGCGACGCGAAAAGTCCTGTTCCGCCAGCCGTCGCTGCAATTCGTCGGGCGTGACGATGTCGATGTCGGAAGCCCGGATATAAGCCAGCGTCGCGCGCAGGAAGTCGGGGGTGATCTCGAGATGGCGGTTCGGCTGGAACAGGCCGGCATGCGCCGGGCGGACATGATGCAGCATGAAAATGTTGCCGACGCCGCCGAAGATCGGCTTCAGGACCCGATGGGCGCCACTGAAATACAGCGCGTCCAGACCGGCGCGGATCATCGTATTCCGGATCTGCTTCATCATATGACCGAGCAATTGATGCTATCCAGTGACACAAACAGAAACAATTGAATAAAGCGTTATCCCGGTACCCCTTATCCTACCCTCGACCGCGCGGGAATACAGTTTGACAGTCGCGCAAGGGTTTGTTTTCACTCTGTTTCCAGACCCCCCACAGGACTTCGAATGCACGGACTTTTCAAGTGGAGCAACAAATGGTGGCCTGGCCTGGTTCCGCTTGCCGTTCTGTGGGTTGCGGCAGCCTGGGTTAGCACAGTTCTGCTGGAAGCCGACATCGCCGCGCGCAGCACGGTGGCGCTGAAAAACACCGTCCTCGACAAGACCCGGATCGCGGTGGCCGGCCGCGACGTTTCGCTGGCGGCCGAGGCGTTTTCCGAAGATGGCCGCCGCAGCGCGCTGTCGTCCGTCGAGGCCGCACCGATGGTCAGGCTGGTCAATGACGGAACCCGGCTGGTCCAGCAGGCCAAGCCCTTCGTCTGGGTAGCCGAACGCGACAATGTCCGGGTGACGCTGTGGGGGACCGCCCCGCTGCCCGCCAGCAAGGCGCGCATCGCCGAGGCTGCCCGCGCCGCATTGTCCGGCACCGAAGTGTCCGATCGCATGGGGTTGGCGCGCGGCGCGCCTTCGCGCTTCGATGCCGCGGTGTTGCTGCTGATCGACCAGATCGCCAAGCTGAAGGACGGCAAGATCGTGGTGTCCGACAACAGTGTCAGCCTGTCCGGCATGGCCCGCGATCTCGGCGGCCGCGAGGCGATCGCGGCGGCGCTGAAGAACCTGCCGGAGGGCTTCTCGGTCGCCACCAACGACGTCAAGGCTCCGCCTTACATCTTCCAGGCTAACAAGGACCCGGTCGCGGTAACGCTGACGTTGAGCGGTTATGTGCCGGACAACAATGTGCACGCCGTGCTGGCCGCGACCGCGGGCCGCAAATTCGCCAATGAGAAGATCATCGACAATCTGAAGGCCAGCATCGGCGCGCCCAGCGGCTTTTCGGCCGCGGTCACCTCGGCGCTGGCCGCGCTGTCGCGGCTGTCCACCGGCACGCTGGTGGTGTCCGACCGCGAGGTCCGCCTGTCCGGCGACGCGCTGTTCGAAATTGCGGCCAGCCAGATCCGCTCCGGGCTGGCGCAGGAACTGCCGCAGGGCTGGACGGTCAAGCCGGAAGTCTCGGTCAAGCCGGCGGCGTCGCCGGTGGATTCGACGGTGTGCCAGCAATTGTTCACCCAGAACCTGACCAAGGGCCGGATCCGGTTCGAGGCCTCCAGCGCCAGCATCAACGCCGATTCGGCGGGGCTGCTGGACCGCCTGATTGAAACCGCGATGCGTTGTCCGGCGGCCAATATCGACATCATCGGCCACACCGATGGCGACGGCGACCCCGGCTTCAACCAGACCCTGTCCGAAAAGCGGGCCGCGGCGGTGCGGGACTATCTGGTCCGTGCCGGCCTGCCGGCGGAGCGTTTCACCACCCAGGGCTACGGCGCGAGCCAGCCGATCGCGGTCAACAATACCGAGCAAGGCAAGTCGCAGAACCGCCGTATCGAATTCATGGTGAAACAATAATGATCGATCTGGCATATTTTCTGTGGGGCTGGCTGCTCGGCGCCGCAGCGCTCGGTTTCTGCATGGGCTGGATTGCCGTCATCACCCGCACCCGGCCGGTGCCGCGGCGCTGGGTGCAGGGCCTGGCGGTGCTCGCGGTGGTGATCGTCGGTATCGCGCTGGCCAGGCTGCTGCCGGGCCGGTTCGGCTATTGGCTCGATCTAGGCCTGGCGCTGTTCGCCTGCTATCTGGTCGGCTGCGCGATCGGTTCGTGGCTGCGCGATGGCGTCGTGGCCCGGCAGATGCGGGCATCCTCGGCGTAGCGATGAGCCTCCTTGCCCATTACCGGATGTTCGGGCGGTACAACGCCTGGGCCAATGCCCGGCTCTATCAGGCCGTGGCGTTGCTCGGTGCCGAACAGTTCAGCGCCGACCGGGGCGCCTTCTTCAAATCGGTCAAGGGAACGCTCAACCATCTGCTGGTGACCGACCGGATCTGGCAGCAGCGCTTCACCGGCGAAGGCGACGCGCCGGACCGGCTCGATGCCATCCTGTTCGAGCGTTTCGACGAGCTGCGGGCGGCACGGAGCGCCGAAGACGCCCGCATCGTCCGCTATGTCGATGGTCTCGACGAGGATCGCCTGGCCGGCGTCATCCGTTATCGGCGGGTATCGTCGCCTGAAACGTTCGAACAGCCGCTCGCCCCCGCGCTGGCGCACTGGTTCAACCACCAGACCCACCATCGCGGTCAGGCCCACGCGGTGCTGACGGGGCTGATCGGGGCGGCCCCCGAACTCGATCTGTTGTTTTACCAGCGTCTTGCCGACAAACCGGCGGGATAGAACCACGAAAGCTTCACGGCCGCATGCGTGGTCGTTGTGCTGCGATCGGCCGGTCGTCAATATGCCGCAGCGACTTGCGCAAATTCCGTCTGGGGTTTGGTAATTCGTACCTAATATATTGATGCAGCGGGTTTTTTGTTCAATTCCACTTTGCCGCAAAACACGCTAGGACAGGTTGTCCCGGCAGCGACGGCGGCAACGCCGAGGTTTGCCTGATTTCCCGGACGCGGGATCGCATTCGAGGTTGAGATGCTGGAAGCAATACGCAGGGCGATCTCGTTTCTGCGCCACAAGCAGATCCTGAAGAAGCTCGGTGTCCTGTTAAGCGTCGCGGTGATCGTGTTCGCCTGCTACATGCTCTATCACGAGCTGCGCAACATCAATATGGCCGCCGTCTACGAGGCGATGATCGGCACGGAACCGCGGCTGATCGGCCTCGCCGCGCTGTCGGTGGCGGCCGGCTATTTCACGCTGACATTCTATGACTGGTTCGCCGTGCGGGCGATCGGCCACGGCCATATCCCGTACCGCATCAACGCGCTTGCCGCCTTCTCCAGCTATGCGATCGGTCACAATGTCGGCGCCAGCGTCTTCACGGGCGGAGCGGTGCGCTACCGCATCTATTCGGCCTGGGGGCTGAACGCGGTCGACGTCGCCAAGATCTGCTTTCTCGCCGGGCTTACGTTCTGGCTCGGCAACGCCGCCGTGCTCGGCATGGGCATTGCCTATCATCCGGAGGCCGCCTCGGCGATCGACCAGCTACCGCCCTGGGTCAACCGCGTGATGGCCTTCGTACTGCTCGGCGGTCTTGCCGGGTACGTCGCGTGGGTCTGGGTCAAGCCGCGCAGCGTCGGCCACGGCACCTGGTCGGTACAGTTGCCGGGCGGACCGCTGACGCTGCTGCAGATCGCGATCGGGATCATCGATCTCGGTTTCTGCGCGCTGGCGATGTACATGCTGGTGCCGGACGAGCCCAACCTCGGCTTCGTCGTGGTGGCGGTGATTTTCGTCTCCGCCACCCTGCTTGGTTTTGCCAGCCATTCGCCGGGCGGGCTGGGCGTGTTCGATGCCGCGATGCTGGTCGGGCTGTGGCAGATGGACAAGGAAGAGCTGCTGGCCGGCATGCTGCTGTTTCGCGTGCTGTATTATCTGGCGCCGTTTTTTATCTCTGTCATCCTGCTGACGTGCCGTGAAATTATCATGGGCGCGCGCTCGAAGCGTTTATTGTCTCTTGAGACAGACGCGCCCGCGGTCCCCGTCGGACGACCGCTCAAGGAACATGGCGGCTCCGGCGCCTGAACTTCAATCCGGAGCAGGAAAAGAACCCGCCAGATGGTTGTTGAAGCTTCGCCCCCGAGCGTGTTTTCGCCGTGGCCAGACCGGTTGCGGCATGCCGCGATCATCCTGCTTGTGGCCGGGCTGGCGCTCGTGGCTCTCGTGCTGTTCGGCGAATTGTCGGCGCAGCGCGCGGTGATTGCCTTCGTCTGCATCACCGGCGCGGCGCTGGTGCCGTGGCGGCTGCACGACAAGACCACCTCGCGCGAAGAGGTACTGAGCGTCAATCCGGTGGAAGCGCCGGCGGTGCGCGCCATCGTCGCCGGCATGCCCGATCCGGCCGTGCTGCTCGATCGCGCCGGGCGCGTGTTGCATTTCAATTCCGCGGCCGGGCAATTGGCACCGGCCCTGCGCCGCAATGAGCTCGCACAATTCGCGCTGCGCTCGCCCGAGATCGTCACCGCTTTGCGCGAAGCCATCGCCACCACCGAGCCGCGCCGCGCCACCTATCTCGACCACGTCCCGGTGGACCGCTGGATGGAACTGCTGATCACCCCGGTTCCGGTGCCGACGCATTTCGGCGGCACCGACACCTGCATGCTGATGACGTTTCATGACCAGACGCCGTTGCGCCGGGTCGAGGAAATGCGCGCCGACTTCGTCGCCAATGCCAGCCATGAGCTGCGCACGCCGCTGGCCGCTCTGTCCGGCTTCATCGAAACGCTGCAGGGCCCCGCCAAGGACGACGCCAAAGCGCGCGAGCGTTTCCTCGGCATCATGCATACGCAGGCGAAGCGGATGGCGCGGCTGATCGACGATCTGCTGTCATTGTCGCGTGTCGAACTCACCGCGCATGTGCGGCCCGACATGCTGGTCGATATCCTGCCGATCATCCGCCAGGTCGGCGACGGTCTCGAACCGCTGGCGGCCGAACGCCAGGTCCGGATCGAGATGGAATTGCCGGATGCGCCGGTCATGATCGCCGGCGACCGCGAGGAACTGCTGCGCCTGTTCGAAAACCTGATCGAAAACGCGCTGAAGTACGGCGCCTCCGGCGGGCGCGTGCAGGTGTCGCTTGCGGCGTCGAACAATCTGGAAGGGGCCCCGGAAATCCGCGTCGCGGTACGCGATTTCGGTCCCGGCATTGCGCCGGAACATCTGCCGCGCTTGACCGAACGCTTCTACCGCGTCGATGTCGGCGACAGCCGCGCGCAGGGCGGTACCGGGCTCGGGCTTTCCCTGGTGAAACACATCCTCAACCGCCACCGCGGCCGGCTGCTGATCGAAAGCGTGCCGAAGAACGGCGCGACGTTCACGGCGGCATTCCCGCAACTGAAGGCGCCGCAGGCTTAGAGCCGAACTGTGTTGTGAGTTTGTCGCCATCTCCCCCGTCATCTTGAGGTGCCGTCGCTCTTGCGACGGCCTTGAAGGATGGACGTGGGCTGCGGCGCCTGTGGTCGCATCCTTCGAGGCTCGCCCAATGGGCGAGCGCCTCAGGATGACGGCGGTGGAATGCACGGAGAGATTATCCGGGCGCTGCGGGTCGCCGCAACGCCTTCACGTCAGCGCAGCGGCTTCGGTGCCTGACGGCGGCGGTCGCTGGCCGGCTGGTAGGCGATACGCGAGTGATGCGCGCAATAGGGCAGGCTCTGCAGGGCCTTGCCGCCGCAGAAGTAGAATTCCGAGCTCGACGGATCGCCGATCGGCCAATGGCAGGTCGCCTCGTTCAGCTCGACCAGCGTCAGACGCTGGCTCATCGGCACCACGTTGTCATAGGTGACCGGATCCGGTTCCATCTCGACTTCGTAATTCTGCGCCAGAGCGGTGTTGCCGCGCGCCACCGGGCGCGACATCCGCACCATCTGCTGGGCGACGGGGCGCGTCTTGCGCGGGCGCGGCGCGGCCGAAGACGGGCTCTTGGCACGACCGGACAGGCCGAGGCGATGCACCTTGCCGATCACGGCATTGCGCGTCACATTGCCGAGCTCGGCTGCGATCTGGCTGGCGGACAAGCCGCCTTCCCAGAGTTTTTTCAATTGCTCGACGCGGTCGTCGGTCCATGTCATTACCGTCATCGCAAATTCCCTTCGTGTCGCGCCGGGCCGATTAGGCTCGGCGCTGCGACTCCAGACTCAAAAACCCCTGCTGTCAGAATCCCTTAGCGCTCGCCGGGCGCAGAATTTTGCGACCAGGCGTTTTACGCCGCGTACAAGACTAAAGGATCAACCGCCGCACGAGATGTCGTATCCGACAGCGCAAAAGCTACAATATGCCGTGACTCGCGCGCAAGAGTCCGCCGGGGCGCGTCCACATGCTTCTGCCAGTAAAGCAGCAAAATCGGCTTTTTTGACGACTTCGGGTGGCCTCTGGACACCACTGCCAGGTTGACAGTCATCATGGCACACATAGAATAATGCACACGTGCCGCCTGCGAAAGGCGGCACGTTTCGTTTTGGGGTCCGTTGTCGGTCTCGGCGCCTTGGCCACCGACCACACCTTGAGCTTTTTCGATCGGACTGGTTATGACCAACAGCGCACCGTCTCATCTGCTTCCCGTATTCGCCAGGGCGGACGTCGCCTTCGAGCGCGGAGAAGGTGCATGGCTGATCTCGACCGAAGGCGAGCGCTATCTCGATTTCACCAGCGGCGTTGCGGTCAATGCGCTCGGCCACTGCCACCCGCATCTGGTGACGGCGCTGCAGGAGCAGGCGACGAAGCTCTGGCACATGTCGAACCTGTTCAAGAGCCCGGACGGCGAGCGTCTCGCAGCCAGGCTCTGCGAGCAGAGCTTCGCGGATTACGTGTTCTTCGCCAATTCGGGCGCCGAGGCGATGGAATGCGCGCTCAAAGTGACGCGGCACTATCACTTCTCCAAGGGGCATCCCGAGCGCAGCCGCATCATCACCTTTGAAGGCGCGTTCCATGGCCGCACGCTCGGCACGCTGGCCGCGACCGGCGCCGCCAAATATCTCGAAGGCTATGGCGAGCCGCTCTCCGGTTTCGACCAGGTTCCGCTCGGCGATATCGATGCCGTCAAGAACGCGATCGGCCTGAACACCGCCGGCATCCTGATTGAGCCGCTACAGGGCGAGGGCGGCGTGCGGGCGCCGTCGAACGCATTCTTTGGCCAGTTGCGCGACCTGTGCGACGAGCACGACATCCTCCTGGTTTTCGACGAAGTGCAAACCGGCATGGGCCGCACCGGCGAGTTGTTCGCCTATCAGCGCATCGGCGTCACGCCGGATGTGATGTCGCTGGCCAAGGCGCTCGGCGGCGGCTTCCCTATCGGTGCTTGCCTGGTGTCCGCGGAAGCGGCCAAGGGCATGGCGCCGGGCTCGCACGGCTCGACCTTCGGCGGCAATCCGCTGGCGATCGCGGCCGCGGGCGCGGTGCTCGACGTGATGTTGAAGCCGGGTTTCTTCGACCATGTAAAGAAAATGTCGCTGCTCCTGAAGCAGAAGCTGGCCTCGGCGGTCGATCGCTATCCGTCGGTGCTCAGCGAGGTGCGTGGCGAGGGCCTGTTGATCGGTCTCAAGGCCGTGGTGCCATCGGGCAATCTGGTCGCCGCGCTGCGCGATGCCAAACTGCTCAGCGTCGGCGCCGGCGACAATGTCGTACGCTTCCTGCCGCCCCTGATCGTCACCGAAGCGGAGATCGAGGAATCCGTGCAACGGCTGGAGCAGGCTTGCCTCGCGCTGTCGCCGGAACGCAAGCAGGGAGCCGCGTGATGAGCACCGCCCTGCGCCACTTCCTCGACCTCAATCTGATGCCGGCGGCCGAACTGCGCGGCATTCTCGACGCCAGCGTGGTGATGAAGAAGAAGCTGAAAGCCCATGCGAAGCCGGACCGGCCGCTGGAAAACAAGACGCTGGCGATGATCTTCGAGAAGCCCTCGACGCGCACCCGCGTCTCGTTCGAGGTCGGCATGCGCCAGCTCGGCGGCGAGGTCGTGATGCTGACCGGCGCCGAGATGCAGCTCGGCCGCGGCGAGACCATCGCGGACACCGCGCGCGTGCTGTCGCGCTTCGTCGATGCGATCATGATCCGCATCCTCAACCATGAATCGCTGATGGAGCTGGCAGCGAACGCCACGGTGCCTGTCATCAATGGCCTGACGCGGATCTCGCATCCGTGCCAGGTGATGGCCGACGTGATGACCTTCGAGGAACATCGCGGTCCGATCAAGGGCCGCACGGTGGCCTGGACCGGCGACGACAACAATGTGCTGATGTCATGGGCGCACGCCGCCGAGCGCTTCCAGTTCAAGCTCAACGTCGCGACGCCGCCGGAGCTGGCGCCGAAGAAATCGTTCCGCGACTGGATCAAGGCCAGCAACGCGCCGATCGTGCTTGGCACCGATGCCGATGCTGCGGTGCGCGATGCCGATTGCGTGGTCACCGACACCTGGTTCTCGATGGGCGACAAGGACGGCGAGACCCGGCACAATCTGCTGAAACCGTATCAGGTCAATGCCAGGCTGATGGGCCTGGCGCGACCCGACGCGCTGTTCATGCACTGCCTGCCGGCACATCGCGGCGACGAGGTTACCGACGAGGTGATCGACGGCCCGCAGTCGGTGGTGTTCGACGAGGCCGAAAACCGCCTGCACGCGCAGAAGGGGATTCTCGCCTGGTGCTTCGACGCGGTGGCGTAAAATCGACGCGACGCGCGGAAGCTGATGGATGCCCTCCCCCTTGCGGGGAGGGTAGGCCGAACGAGTGATGATGCGATAGCATCATCGGGCGTGGAGGCCGGGGTGGGGGTAGCCACAAACTCCGACGCTTGTGGTTACCCCCACCCGACCCGGCTTCGCTGCGCTACGCCGGGCCACCCATGGCGGACGAATTCGTCCGCCCGCCCCCGCAAGGGGGAGGGGAAGCAAGAGCCGCACTTTTCCCTCACCCCGGCCTTTCGGTTTCCGCCCGCCGCCCCCAGATAGGTCCGCATGACCACACATTTTCCAGATCCCGACGTTCCGCCCGATCTCCCCATCCGCGCGCCCTCGGCGGTGCCGATCGATGACGCCGTGCTGCCGTTCGAGGTGTCGCCGCTCGACCTGCGCGGACGGCTGACGAGGCTTGGCCCCGCACTCGACGAACTGCTCGACAAGCACGATTACCCCGCGCCGGTCGCCAAGCTGCTCGGCGAAGCGATCGTGCTGACAACGCTGCTCGGTTCCGCGCTGAAATTCGACGGCCGCTTCATCCTGCAGACCCAGACCGATGGTCCGGTGTCGCTGATGATCGTCGATTTCCAGGCGCCCGACCGCATGCGCGCCTATGCGCGCTTCGACGCCGAGAAACTCACGCCCGGCCTCACCACCGCGCAGTTGCTCGGCCGCGGCCACATGGCGATGACCGTGGACCAGGGTCCGGACATGAGCCGCTACCAGGGCCTCGTGGCGCTGGACGGTGGCAATCTGGAAGACGCCGCGCATGAATATTTTGCGCGCTCGGAGCAGATCCCGACCCGCGTGCGGCTCGCCGTCGGCGAGGAATGGCGCACAAGCGAGAACGGCCCGCAGCATCGCTGGCGCGCCGGCGGCATGCTGCTGCAATTCCTGCCCAAGGCGCCGGAGCGCGCGCAGCGCGACATCTCGGGCGGTGACGCGCCGGAGGGCGTCGAGCTCGACGTGCCGCCGGAAGACGACGCCTGGCTGGAAGGCCAGTCGCTGATCGCGACGGTGGAAGACCTAGAGCTGATCGATCCCGACCTGTCCGGCGAGCGATTGTTGTTCCGGCTATTCAACGAACGCGGCGTGCGGGTGTTCTCGTCGCTGCCGTTGCAGGCGAAATGCTCCTGCTCGCGCGAGGCGGTCTCGGCGATGCTAAACAATTTCGCCGCGCAGGACCGCGCCGACATGGTCAAGGACGACAAGGTCGAAGTCACCTGCGAGTTCTGCAGCTCGGTCTACGAGTTCACGCCGCAAGAGGCCGGCGTCGAATAGCGCGGCGCCACACTCTCCGCCGTCATTGCGAGGAGCCCTTTGCGACGAAGCAATCCAGTCTTCAGCTGCGGCCCTTTGGATTGCAGCGTCGCTTCGCTCCTCGCAATGACGGGGATGGGACGCAGCCCAGCCAAGTGCCAGGGTCTGTTTACATTCGCAGCGTTTCCGCTTTTGCTTGCGGAAAAGCTCCGGAGGAAACATGACCACTGTCCCTGCAGGCCCGTCCCACGCCGCGGAATTCGACTACGTCATCGTCGGCGCGGGCTCCGCCGGCTGCGTGCTGGCGAACCGGCTCAGTGCCTCGGGCAAGCATTCCGTGCTGCTGCTGGAGGCAGGTCCCAAGGATCGCAACATCTGGATCCATGTGCCGCTCGGCTACGGCAAATTATTCAAGGCGAAGGCCGTCAACTGGATGTACCAGACCGAGCCGGAGCCCGGGCTCGACGGACGCAGCATCTTCCAGCCGCGCGGCAAGACGCTCGGCGGCTCCTCCTCGATCAACGGCCTGCTCTATGTGCGCGGTCAGCACGAGGATTACGATCGCTGGCGCCAGCTCGGCAATACCGGCTGGGGCTTTGATGACGTGCTGCCCTATTTCAAGAAAGCCGAGGACCAGCAGCGCGGCGGCGACGACTATCACGGCAGCGGCGGCCCGTTGCCGGTGTCCGACACGCGACATCCCGATCCACTTTCCGATGCGTTCATTGCCGCGGCGGTCGAGAGCGGGCTGCCGTTCAATCCGGATTTCAACGGTGCCGCGCAGGAAGGCGTCGGCCTGTTCCAGACCACGACGCGGCACGGCCGCCGCGCCTCCACGGCGGTGGCGTACCTGCGCCCGGCCTTGCGGCGCGGACAGGTGCGCGTCGAGACGGCGGCGCTGGCGCAGCGCGTATTGTTCGAGGGCCGTCGAGCCATCGGCGTCGAATACAAGCAGCATGGCGTCACCCATGTTGCGCGCGCCCGCCGCGAAGTGCTGGTCTGCAGCGGCGCCTTCAACACCCCGCAACTGCTGCAACTGTCCGGCATCGGCCCGGCCGCGCTGCTGCAGCAGCACGGCGTCGATCTGGTTATGGATGCGCCTGGCGTCGGAAACGACCTGCAGGACCACATGCAGGTCCGCATCGTGATGCGCTGCGCCCAGAAAATCACGCTGAACGACATCGTCAACCATCCCGTTCGCAAGGCGATGATGGCGCTGCAATATGCGGCGTTCCGCACCGGCCCGCTGACGATCGCGGCCGGCACCGCGGGGGCGTTCTTCAGGACCGATCCGCGGCTGGCGACGCCGGATATCCAGGTGCACTTCCTGCCGTTCTCAACGGACAAGATGGGGGAAGCGCTACATTCTTATTCCGGGTTCTCGGCCTCTGTGTGCCAGCTGCGCCCGGAGAGCCGCGGCTCGCTGCGCATTCGCAGCGCCGATCCTTCGGTGCCGCCGGAAATCCGCGTCAACTATCTTGCCACGCAGACCGACCGCACAGCGAATATCGAAGGATTGAAAATCCTGCGCAAGATGCTGAATGCGCCGGCGCTAAAGCCGTTCGTGGTGGAGGAGCTTGAGCCAGGCCTGAAGGTGGCAAGCGATGCGGATCTCTTGGCCTACTGCCGGCAGCGCGGCAGCACGATCTATCATCCGACCTCGACCTGCCGGATGGGCAATGATGCGATGGCCGTGGTCGACCAGCGCCTGCGCGTGCGCGGTATCGACGGCCTGCGCGTGGTCGATGGCTCGGTGATGCCGGATCTGGTGTCGGGCAATACCAACGCGCCGATAATCATGATTGCGGAGAAGGCGTCGGAGATGATCCTGCAGGATGCGAGGTAAGAAAAAGTCGGGCTGCGTCCTCACAGCTGTCGTCCCCGCGAACGCGGGACCCATAACCTCCGACATCGTAGTTCAAACGCAGAACGACGTTGCTCGCGCTTCACCTATCTCTCCAGCATGTATGGGTCCCCGTTTTCGCGGGGACGACGTGGAGAAAGTGGCGCGTCACACCACCTTCTTCACCCACACCTTGTTGTCGTGAAACGCCGCGCCGCCGTAGGGTGCTACGGCTTCTCCGCCGGTGAGCATGTTGATGCCCTGGCTGCCGATGTGGGACTTGTTGGGGTGCACTGATTCCGCGATTAGTACGCCGCGGCGCAGCCCCGGGAAGATCCGCGCGGTCAGCGTGGTCTCGCCGCGCGGATTGCCCAGCGTGACGGCGTCGCCATCGACAATTGAGAGGCCGGCCGCGTCGTCCGGATGCATCATCACGCAGGGCGCGCCCTCGCGGGCCTGCGACGACGGCGTCTCGTTGAAGCTGGTGTTGAGGAAGCTGCGCGACGGGCTGGTGGCGAGGCGAAACGGATGCGCATCGTCGGCCGCTTCCGTCACCGCCCAGTGGTCCGGAAAAGACGGCATCGCATCCCAGGCGCCCATCAGCCCGGCATTGGGCATCGGCACCGCGCTCCAGTCGGCCTTGAAGTGGAATTTGCCATCGGCGTGCGCGAAGCCGTCGAGATAATGCGAGGCGCGGAAGTCCGGCTGGATGTCGCGCCACAGCTCGGCCTGCAAGGCATCGATGCTGCCGCGGCCGCTGACCACAAGCGTCTCGTCGATGATCTCGCGCGGCGTCATGTCGAACGCGCGGTGGCTGGCGCCTAGCCGTGACGCCAGCCCTTGCAGCACCGCGTGGTTGGAGCGGCATTCGCCGGGCGCGTCGATCAGCTTCGCGCCGACCGAGATGTGCTGGTGACCACCGCCGTAATAGAGGTCGTCATGCTCCATGAACATCGTCGCGGGCAGCACGATGTCGGCCATCAGCGCCGTCTCGGTCATGAACTGCTCGTGCACCGCGACGAACAGGTCTTCGCGGGCAAAGCCTTCGCGCACCTTGGCCTGCTCAGGCGCTACCGTCATCGGATTGGTGTTCTGGATCAGCATCGCCTTCACCGGCGGGCCGTTCTTCAGCGCTTCTGCGTCGCCCGTCAGGATGCGGCCGATCTTCGACTGGTCGAGCCGGCGCGTCGCGGGGTCGAGCACGTCGAGACCCTCGATCAGCGTCTTGTCGAACTTCCAGATCGCGGCATTGTTGAAGAACGCGCCGCCGCCCTCATATTGCCAGGCGCCGGTGATGGTCGGGATACACAACGCCGCGTGCATCTGCGCGGCGCCATTGCGGCTGCGGGTGAAGCCGTAGCCGAGCCGGAAATACGAGCGCGGGGTTTCGCCCACCAGTCTGGCAAAGGCCTCGATCTCCGCGACGGGCACGCCACAGATGTCGGAAGCCCATTGCGGCGTGCGCGACGAAAGATGCGCTTCCAGTTCCGGCGAGGCATCGGTGTACTTCGCCAGATAGGCGCGGTCGGCCAACCCGTCGCGGAACAGCACATGCATCACGCCGGCCGCAAAGGCGCCGTCGGTGCCGGGCCGAAGCAGGATCTTGATGTCGGCCTGCTTCATGGTGTCGTTGTCGTAGATATCGACAACGGCGAGTTTGGCGCCGTGGTCCTTGCGGGCGCGGGCGACGTGGGTCATCACGTTGACCTGGGTGTTGACCGGGTTGGTGCCCCACACCACGATCAGATCGGACTTCGCCATCTCGCGCGGATCGACGCCGGCAACGCGGCCGGTGCCGGCCGAGAAGCCCGCCCAGGCGATGGTCGCGCAGATCGTGCTGTAGAAACGCGAGTATTTCTTTACATTGGCAAGGCGGTTGATGCCGTCGCGCATCACCAGCCCCATCGTGCCGGCGTAGAAATAGGGCCAAACCGATTCCGCGCCGAACGCGCGTTCGGCCTCACTGAACTTCGCGGCGATCTCGTCGAGCGCCTCGTCCCAGGAGATTTGCGCGAACTGCCCGGAGCCTTTCGGACCCGTGCGGCGCATCGGATGCATCAGCCGTTCGGGATGATGGATGCGCTCGGCATAGCGCGCGACCTTGGCGCAGATCACGCCGGCGGTGTAGCTCTGCTGTTTGGAGCCGCGCACCCGGCCGATCGTGGTGCCTCCGACCACCTCGATGTCGAGGGCGCAGGCGGAGGGACAGTCATGCGGGCAGGTCGAGTGCCGGATGTCGATTCTTGTATCGTCGGTGGCGTCGATCGCGGTCTGGATGTTCATGCCGCGAGATTATCATGGCGCAGCGCCATGGGAAGTCGTGGTTTGGCGTATTCGCGCGGCACGATACCGCCTGCATGGGCATGCAGGCGGCCCGATGCTATTTTTTCAAGGCGTCGCGCTGCGCGGTCAGCTTGTCAAGTTCCTCGTTCTGCTGGGTCAGACGATCGGCAATGCGTGACTCGGTCTGTTCGCCGGAAGCCGCCGCGGCCTGCTCGATCAATTGCCGGATGTTGTCACGCAGCACGGCAATACGATCGTCGAGTTCGGCGGCGGAAAAGGTAGGGTCCATGGTCGTCATGCTCCTGGCCCGAGGCGGGCGTTGCCACAGGACTCTACCGCGGGCGACGGCACCTTCCTACCGAATAATCGCGGGTCCCCCGGCGTCATCCGGCAGACGCGGCCTGTTGCCCTGTCGCAGGTTTCGTCGTACGCGAACCCGCATGAATGGTGAGATCAAGCCCACCCCGTCCGCCGAAAATAGCCCGCCGCGCGTCGGCATCGCTTTGATCGCCGCTATGGTGATCCTTACCTGCGGGCATGTGCTGTCGAACCTGCTGCGTACCACGCCGGCGGTGGCGATCGACGTGATGGCGGCCGACCTGCATTCCACCGCGCAGCGGCTGGCGGCGCTGACCGCGGCCTATCATTTCTCCTTCGCGTTGTTCCAGATTCCGATCGGCGTGGCGCTCGATCGTTACAGCATCCGCAACGTGTCGCTGGTGCTGTTCGGCGCCACGCTGCTCGGTGCGTGCATCGCGGCATTATCGCAGGGGCCGGCGAGCTTCCTGCTGGCGCAGATCATCATGGGGATGGCGACGTCGGGCATGCTGCTATGCCCGATGGCGCTGGCGGCCAAGCGGCTGTCGCCGGTGCAGTTCGGCCTGTGGTCCGGGCTGATCCTGTCGCTCGGCAATGGCGGCATGCTGCTGTCATCGGCGCCGCTGGCGTGGGTGGTCGAGCATTGGGGCTGGCGCAGCGGCTTCTGGCTGAGCGCTGCCGCCGCCTGCGTGGTGGCGCTGCTGGTGCTGCTGTTCGTGCCTAACGACAAGCCGTCGGCATCGACGCGCCGCGCGCTGCTGACCGAGATGATCACGGTGCTGCGGCTCGGCCTGTCACCGGCGTTGCGCGGCATCGTGATCCTGGCCTTCGTGTCGCTGGCAGTACAGCTCGTGTTGCGCGGGCTGTGGGCCGGGCCGTGGCTGATGGATATCAAGGGCCTGTCGCGGATCGCGGCCGGCAATGTGCTGCTGCTGTTCACGCTGGCATTGGTGCTGGCACCGACGCTGAGCGGCGTGGTCGATCGCCGGCTCGGCCATCGCCGCGGTCTGCTGCTCGGCTCGCAATTGCTCGCCGCCGCCCTGTTCGTGCTGATGGCGTGGGGCGGACCCGGCCAGCCGCTGTCCTCGCTGTTCGGCGTCGCGGTGATGCCGGTGTCGTTCGATATCGGCGCGCTGGTGCTGATCGGCCTCTTGGTCTGCGTGCAGCCGCTGATCTATGCGATGACGCGGCAGATGGTGCCGTCGGAGCATGTCGGCAAGGCGCTGTCGGCGGTTAACCTGTCATTCTTCCTCGGCACCGCCGTGATGCAGTCGGCGACCAGCCCGATCGCCGCGGCCTTTGGCCTGCCGGTAGTGCTGATGGCGATGGCTGGCATGCTAACGTGCGGTACGATGCTGTTCTTCGTCCTGACCCGCCCTGTTGCCCGCGCAAGCGCATGATAGTACCCGCGAGATCACGTCGGCAAGTTGCTGGAATTCGGCGCACGCCTGTGATCTGATGTGCATAACGACGCAATGCAAAATATCGCGCGCCGTTCTTGCAAGGAGACCATCGAATGCCTTTTCTCGTCAAAGGGACCGATACGTCGGGAATGATATCGCTCCGCCGCGACAGCGCCGAAGCGGCCTTGAAGAAAGCCCGCGAACTCACCGAAGATGGCTGCTGGGACGTCGAGATCACCGGGCCGGATGGTCAGACGCAAGACGCCGCGGCGTTCGAAGCGAATTACAGCGTGACGGCGGATCGCACGGGTTGAGCTTTGCTGCATTAGCTTCTGCATCCACATCCGGCTGATCTGCACCATCATCGGCGCGCTTGGCGTGTCGCCATGTCACCGCTACTCTCCTACCGCGTCGGCAGTACGGCCGGGCGGCAAGGAGGCGTCATGGTCTATCTGCTCGGATTGCCAATGGGCATTGTCGCCGGCCTGCGCGCGATGATGCCGGCGGCCGCTCTGAGCTGGGCTGCTTATCTAGGGCTGCTGAAACTCGACGGCACCTGGCTTTGGTTTCTCGGCTCCATCTGGACCGTCATCCTCTTCACCATCCTCGCCATCGGCGAATTGATCACCGACCAGTTGCTGTCGACGCCGAGCCGCAAGGTTCCGCCGCAATTTGGCGGTCGCGTCGTAATCGGCGCCCTGGCCGGCGTCGCCATCGCCGGGCCGGCGAACTGGATGCCAGGTGCACTGGCCGGCATCGTCGGCGCGGTGATCGGCACGCTCGGCGGCGCTGAACTGCGCGGCCGGCTCGCGGCGCATTTCGGCCGTGATCAGCCCGCTGCCTTCATCGAAGACGCCATCGCCATCGTCGGCGCGGCGCTGATCGTGCTGGCGCTGAAATGACCCGCGCATTCGATGCCATCATCGTCGGCGCCGGGCAGGCCGGCCCCGCGCTTGCCGGCCGGCTGACCGCCGCCGGCATGAAGGTGGCCATCGTCGAGCGCCATCTGTTCGGCGGCACCTGCGTCAATACCGGCTGCAAGCCGACCAAGACGCTGGTCGCCAGCGCCTATGCCGCGCATCTGGCGCGCCGCGGCGCCGAGTACGGCGTGATGATCGACGCGGTGCGTATCGACATGGCCCGTGTCAAGGCGCGCGCCGACAAGGTGACGCTGGATTCACGGGAAGGTGTCGAGCACTGGCTGCGCGGCATGAAGAACTGCACGGTGATCGACGGCCACGCGCGCTTCGAATCGCCCACCACGCTGCGCGTCGGCGCCGAGCTGCTGAGTGCACCGAAGATCTTCCTAAATGTGGGTGGTCGCGCCGCGCTGCCGGATATGCCGGGCATCCACGACATCACCTATCTCACTAACACCGGCATGCTGCAGCTCGATCGCGTGCCGAAGCATCTGGTGGTGATCGGCGGCAGCTATATCGGGCTGGAATTCGCGCAGATGTTCCGCCGCTTCGGCGCCGAGGTGACGGTGGTGGAGAAAAGCGCGCATCTGGTGGCGCGTGAGGATGTGGAAATCTCGGAAGCCATTCGCGAGATCCTGCTCGCGGAGGGGATCAACGTCCGCACCGGCGCGGAATGTATCAGTTTTCATCGGCATGCCGATGGTGTGGGAGTCGGCGTCGAATGCCGTGAGGGCGAACCGCAGATCGTCGGCTCCGACGTGCTGCTGGCTGTCGGCCGCCGTCCCAACACCGACGATCTCTGCCTCGACACAGCGGGCGTCGAACTGGATGCGCGCGGCTACATCAAGGTTGATGACGGCCTCGAGACCAACGTGTCCGGCATCTTCGCGATGGGCGACTGCAATGGCCGTGGTGCCTTTACGCACACCGCCTATAATGATTTCGAGATTATCGCCGCCAACCTGCTCGATGGCGCCAGCCGCAAGGTCAGCGACCGCATTGCCGGCTACGCGCTTTATATCGATCCGCCGCTCGGCCGCGTCGGCCTGACGCTGACGCAGGCGCGCGCCACCGGAAAGAAGCTGCTGGTCGGCTCCAGGCCGATGACCCATGTCGGGCGTGCCGTGGAGAAGGGCGAGACCGCGGGCCTGATGCAGGTGGTGGTGGATGCCGAA
The DNA here is from genome assembly GCF_007018645.1 of Tardiphaga sp. vice154. Lineage (NCBI taxonomy): Bacteria > Pseudomonadati > Pseudomonadota > Alphaproteobacteria > Hyphomicrobiales > Nitrobacteraceae > Tardiphaga > Tardiphaga sp. vice154. Next base: position 88,918 of record NZ_CP041399.1, on the reverse strand, counting down.
ACGAAAAAGATCCTGGGCGCTGCAATCCTCGGCACGTCCGGTGACGAGGCCATCCACGGCCTGCTCGACGCCATGAATCTCGGCGCGGAATATACCAGGCTGCAATGGGTGGTGCCGATCCATCCCACGGTGTCGGAACTGATCCCGACACTGCTGGCTGGCATGAAGCCGGATAAAAGCTAGAAGCGCTTCACGATCATCAGCGTCAGCAAAATCGTGCCGCAGGTCGCCATCACCACCGCCATGTTGAGCAGGTTGCGCGCGGCGACCGCGACGGCGGAGGTCGGATAGACCGCCTGCGCAGCCTTGGCCCGCTTGCGCGGGGCGGATTGTTTCTTGCTGGTCATGTGGTCTCCAAAGAGGAGGGCCAGACCGCTGTACGGCCCGGCCCTGACGCCTTCCCTGCCGGGGTTCGCCCCCGATCGATGAACCACCATCGCATGAACCGCGGCTGGATTGCTTAAGCGGAATAGTGAATCGAATCCGACCGGTATCGATGGTTTACGAAACGATGCCGCCTGATACGGGCCGGCCGCGGAGTCGACCGCGACATCCCGGCCGCTGTGCGGGCTGTTCTGGTTCGCCGGACCGTTGATTGCCGTTAGTGCGGCGTTAACCGCACCCTATAATACCGCAAGCCTATTCACATACCTTAACCGGTTCCCGCCTAGAATTTGTTCCATGTTCGCCCTGCATCCCATGAAGATCTCCGAAGATGTTGCTGTGGCCGCGACCGGGGACACGTCTCTGCAGTCGCGGATACGGGGCGACCAGTTGCTCGCGGTGCGTCGCACCGTGCTGATGTCGATCCCGGTGAATGTCATGCTCGGGATTGCGTCGGTGCTGGTGGCCTGGCATGCCGGCCTCGGCGCGGAAGGCCTGGCCTGGTTCGCCGCCTCCAGTTCCGTCAACCTGCTGCGCGCGGTCCTGGCGCGGATGCCATTGCCATCAGAGCTCGACGGGCGAGGCTGGTCGGTCGATCAGCACCTGCTGGCGCACTGGGTGATGGCGCTGTCGGGCGGATCGGTCTGGGCGCTGATTGCGATCCTGTGCGACGGCTACACCTCGCCGCAGACCCTGTTCTATATCGCGATCCAGTGCGGCATCACCGCCGGCTCCGTGACCCATGGCTTTGCCTATTCGCCGATTCCGATCTCCTTCATCACGCCACCCTTGCTGGGCGCCATCGGCGGCCTGCTTTATGCCGGCGGCTTCGATCGCAACTGTCTCGCCGCCACGATACTCTTGTATCTGTTCGCGCTGATCCGCTCGTCGCGCGACAGCGAGACGGCCTTTATCGAAAACAGCCGGCTGAAGAATCAGGCGACGGCGATTTCACGTTCGCTGGAGATCGCCAATGACCAGGCGACCGGCGTCGCCGAAGAGATGCGCCACCGCGCCTCGCACGATGCGTTGACCGGCTTGCTCAATCGCAGCGGTTTTCTCGACGAGGCGCGCGGCTGCACCCACGACAATGCGCTAGGCTTCTGTTTGATGCTGCTCGATCTCGATGGCTTCAAGTCGATCAACGATGCCTTCGGCCATCGCGCCGGCGACAATTTGCTGATCGAGGTCGCAGCCAGGCTGCGCCAGGATCTGTCGGCCCGCTTCCTGGTGGCGCGACTCGGCGGCGATGAATTTGCGATGTTGTTTCCGATCGCGGTTGCCGATGAGGCGGAGGCGCTGGCGGCCCGGCTGATCGGCATCATTGCCGGCCCGTTCTCGGCGCTCGACAAGGGGCGCGTTGGAATCAGCATCGGGCTCTGTGCGCAGCCGCGCGTCGATATCGACGAGATGCTGGTATGCGCCGACGCGGCGCTCTATGCCGCCAAGAGCGGTGGACGCAACCGCTACCATGTGTTCGACGACGGGCTGCGTGCCCGTCTGGACATGCGCCGCGACGTCGAACGGGATCTCGGCAAGGCGTTGGCGGACGACGCGCTCGAGGTCTGGTATCAGCCGATTCTCGGCGATGGGGGCCGCAGTCTGAACAGTTTCGAGGCGCTGGTGCGCTGGAAACATCCCAAGCTGGGCTGGATTCCGCCGCAGGAAATCGTCGCGGTCGCCTCGCTGGCGGGGCTGTCCGAGCCGCTGATTCGCTTCATCCTGAAAGAGGTCTGCGGCATGATGCGAGCCTTGCAGGCGATGGGATTGCCCCATGTCCGGCTGGCGATGAACGTCTCGCCCCGCGAAATGCTGCAGGTGGATATCGACGAACTGGTGCTGGCGAAACTCAGCAAGGACGAGCTGCCGCCGGCGATGCTGGAGATCGAGATTACCGAAGAGACCGCCATGAACGTCCAGGCCGTACAAGGCAAGCTCGGTGCACTGTCCGCCGCCGGCGTGCAGATTACGATCGACGATTTCGGCGTCGGCTATTCCTCGCTCGGTGCCCTCAGGCAGTTGCACGTCAATCGCGTCAAGATCGACCGCGGCTTCGTGACCGGCATTTCCGGCTCTGCGGAAAACCAGGCGCTGGTGCAGGCGGTGCTCAATCTCGCGCAGTCGTTCAAGTTCGAGGTGGTGGCGGAAGGCATCGAGAGCGCGGAAGACCTGCGCAAGCTGCAGGACCTTGGCTGCCCGTTGATGCAGGGCTACTTCCTCAGCCGTCCGATGGCCGCGCACGACGCCATCGAATGGATCGGCCTGACGCAGCCGGCGGCCGTCACCGCGCGCACGGCTGGCTTCGCGGGTCGGCCATTGATCGAGGAAGCCCGGTTGACGCTGCAATAGGATGCCGCGCCGGAACCATCCGCGATCCCGGCGATTCATCCGCTCCCGGAGGAGCCGATCAGATGCCGAGCCCTGCAAAAAACACCGCGAAGTCGTCCGTCAAACCCGTCGGCCGCAAGCCTGCTCCCAGGAAGGCGGGACAGCCCGAATCACCGGATGTCTGGGCAACCCGCATCCTGCTGCACAGCCACGCCATTTCGCCGTGCGCCGAGCACGGCTTCATGCGATTGCGATTTCACCATGCCGCGATCGACTATGCCCACGCGCTGGCCGCCGCCGATCCGCTGCTCGGCAAGAGCAAGGCAAAATCCGTCGAAGCGCTGGATGAATTTCTCGATGGCCTCAACGACGACTGCCCGGCGTGTTGATGGCGGGATTTGTTGCGCAGCATCGTCGGATCGACAGGAAGTTTTAACCTCTCGACCTCACGAAAATACCGTCCCCTGTTCGTTCCGGAAGAACAAAGCAGCATTCTTCGGCACGGCGTCGAGCTTTGCCGTCATGCGGGATTGGGGCTGCCCCGTAGCCCTGGGCAGCAATGCAAGGTTGGCTCTCGGGCGACCGGCCGCCTAGTTCAGCGTGCGCCTGCTGTCCGGGCCGTCCAGTGAAAACGCGGGGACGTCAATATTGAAGGGTTCGCCGCTATCGGTGACCATCTGGTAGGTGCCCTCCATGAAGCCGGAGGCGGTCGGCAGCGGCACGCCGGAGGTGTATTCGAAGCGTTCGCCGGGGGCCAGCACGGGCTGTTCGCCCACCACGCCTTCGCCGCGGATCTCCTGCATCCGGCCGGCGGCATCGGTGATCAGCCAGTGCCGGGTCTTGAGCTGCACAGTCTCGGCGCCGGAATTGGTGATGACCACCGTGTAGGACCAGAAAAACTGACGCTTCTCCAGCGACGAACGTTCCGGCAGGAAGTTCGGCTCGACGGTGACTTCGATGTGGCGGGTTATGGCGCGGTACATGGCAATGTCTTCGTCCAGATGATTGGCGGATCATAGCGAAAACCAAGGGCCGCGCCAAATCGACCGCATCCGGCATCGCCGTTTTAACATAGTTCGACAATACCGTGTCTTGCTGCGCGAAAGAGCGGAGGCAGCCTTACCGCGCGAGTAATTGACTTGCATACTGCGGTCCTGCCTTCCAGTGATGACCAACGCCAAAGCGAGTCGAACCCGTTGAGCCCTGCCTGATGACCTCTATTGCCGAGCCTATCGCCGCGGAACCGGCGCGGACTTCCGAAACGGTCAAACATCGTGCAGACGCGGTGTCTTTCCCGGTCGCCGGCGAACGCGAGCTTCGGCTCGATTTGTTCCGCGGGCTGGCGCTGTGGCTGATTTTCATCGACCATCTGCCGCCGAACATCCTGACCTGGTTCACGATCCGCAATTACGGCTTCTCGGACGCCACCGAGATCTTCATCTTCATCTCCGGCTACACCGCGGCCTTCGTCTATGGCCGCGCGATGCTGGAGCAGGGCACGGTGGTGGCCTCGGCGCGGATCCTGAAGCGGGTCTGGCAGATCTATGTCGCGCACGTCTTTCTGTTCACGATCTTCCTGGCCGAGATCTCCTACGTCGCGACCCACTTCGAGAACCCGCTTTATTCCGAGGAAATGGGCATTCTCGACTTCCTCAAGCAGCCGGATGTGACCATCGTTCAGGCGCTGCTGCTGAAATTTCGTCCGGTGAACATGGACGTATTGCCGCTATATATCGTGTTGATGCTGTTCCTGCCGCCCATTTTATGGCTGATGCAGCGCCGGGCGGACCTCACGCTGGCGCTCTCGGTGGTGCTGTATGCCTTGACCTGGGAGTTCGACCTCTATCTGTCGGCCTATCCGAACGGGGTGTGGGCGTTCAACCCGTTCGCCTGGCAGCTTTTGTTCGTGTTCGGCGCCTGGTGCGCGCTCGGCGGCGCCAGGCGGATGTCCAGAATTCTGTCCTCGCAGGTCACGCTGTGGATATGCGTCGCCTATCTGCTGGCGGCATTCTGGGTGACGTTGACCTGGTACATCCCGCAGATCCATCATCTGCTGCCCCGTTTCATCGAGCGGTGGATGTACCCGATCAACAAGACCGACCTCGACGTGCTCCGCTTCGCACACTTCCTGGCGCTCGCAGCCATTACCGTTCGCTTCCTGAAGAAGGACTGGCCGGGGCTGAAATCGCGCTGGCTGCGGCCGATGGTATTGTGCGGGCAGCATTCGCTGGAGATTTTTTGCATCGGCGTGTTCCTAGCCTTTGCGGGCCACTTCGTGCTCGCCGAGGTTGCGGGAGGTCCCTGGATGCATCTGATGGTCAGTATTCTCGGCATTGTCATCATGTCGGGCGCTGCCTGGGTGTTTTCGTGGTACAAGCACGTTGCAGGCAAGGGCGGAAAGCGCGCGAAAAGCGCCGACGCGGATTTTGCGGGAGGCGGCGCATGAGGCCGATCTGGCTTACGATGCTGGCCGGCCTATTGGCCGCAGCCCCCCTGCGCGCCGAAGATGCGGCCCCGGCGGCGCCTTCCTGCGACGTGCCCGCCTATCTTCTGACCTCGGAAAGCGGTCTGCCGAAAGTCGCCAGCGCGATCAAGCCCGGCGGCCGGCTGAATATTCTGGTGGTCGGTAGCCGCTCCTCGGTGGTGGGTGCGACGGATGCCGCCGCAGGCTATCCGGGCCGGCTGCAGGTGGCTCTGCGCGAAAGGCTGCCGAGCGTCGAAACCAATGTCACGCTGGAACTGCAAGTCAAGAAAACCGCCGAGGAACTGGCGCCGACGCTGGGTCCCCTCGTTGCAAAGCGCAAGCCGGATCTGGTGGTCTGGCAGACCGGTACCTATGACGCGATGCGCTCGGTCGACGCCGAAGACTTCCGCAACGCCCTCGACGAAGGGGTGGCGGCGATCAGGGCTGCCGGAGCCGACGTTGTTTTAATGAATTTGCAGTACAGTCCACGGACCGAGACGATGATTTCCGGCTCGGCGTACCTAGATAATATGAGGGTGGTGGCGCAGCAGCACGACACTCCGCTGTTCGATCGCTTCGCCATCATGCGGCAATGGAACGAGTCGGGTGATTTTGATCTGTTCAGCGCGTCGCCCGGCCTCGCAATGGCCAAACGTGTCCATGAATGCCTGGCGCGCGCGCTATCGACCTTTGTGATCGAGGCTGCCCAGATCAAGCCAGCGGAGTTGAGGATTCAGCGTTAATGTTTGAGTTAGGCCATTTTCCCCGTCACGCGATTGCCCCTCTCGTCGTGTTCTCGCTTTTGCTGTCGACCCCGCTGTCGCCCGTGCTGGCCGAAGGCGCGTCCGCGGCGACGATCGCGTCCAATGAGCCCGACGCAGTAAAAAAAGGCATCGCGGCCAAAGCGGTCGACAAGGTCAAGGAAGTCGCAAAGTCGGCGACCGACATATTCAGCCGTGTGCCCTGCCGCGCGCCGAAGGGCGGGGCGCAGGCCATAGGCGCGCTGCCGCATGTCGCCGGCAAGCTGGCGTTTGGCGAGCCGGTGGTGATCGTGGCCTTCGGCTCGTCCTCCACCGAGGGCTATGGCTCGACGGCGCCGGAATTTACCTATCCGAACCGGCTGGCGGCGCAGTTGAAGCGCGCCTATCCCGACGCCGACATCACGGTGCTGAATCGCGGCAAGGGCGGCGAAGACGCACCCGAGATGATGGCGCGGCTGCAGGCCGAGGTCATCAATGCCAAGCCGGACCTGGTGATCTGGCAGGTCGGGACCAATGCGGTGCTGCGCAATCTCGATCCCGGCGAGACCGCCAAGATGATCGAGGACGGCATCGGCCGCATCCAGGCCAGCGGCGCCGATCTGGTGCTGGTTGACCCGCAATACTCACCGGCGGTGAATGCCAAGCCGGAAAGCGCCAGCAAGATGATCGCGCTGCTCAACAAGGTGGCCGCGCTTCGCCATGTCGGCGTCTTCCCGCGGTTCGAGGTGATGCGCGAATGGCATGAAGGCCAGTCGATGGCGTTCGACAGCTTCGTCATCGCCGACGGGCTGCACATGAACGACTGGGGCTATGCCTGCTTTGCGCAGTTGCTCGGCGACAACATCATCAAGTCCGTCGGCCAGATCAAGTACGGCGTCAATGTACCCGCCAACACCCAGCAGGCGCAGAAGCCGCTGTAGTTATCCTCGTTGTCGTCCCGGCTCGGCGTTCGCGTTGCTCGCTTGGCCGGGATGACAGAGTGTTGCCGCCTCACGCCTTCTTGAGCGCAGCTTCCATGTCTTCGAGCAGATCGTCCTTGTGCTCGAGCCCCGTCGAGAATCGCACGAACCCTTCGCTGATCCCCAGTTCGGCGCGCGCCTCGATCGGCAGCCGCTGATGCGTGGTGGTGGCGGGGTGCGTGATCAGGCTCTTGGCATCGCCGAGATTGTTGGAAATCCGCGTCAGCTTCAGCTCGTTGAGAAAGCGGAACGCCGCCGCCTTGCCGCCGTCGATTTCGAAACCTATCAGCGTCGAGCCGGCGCGCATCTGCTTCTTCACCGAAGCGGCCTGCGGATGATCGGCGCGGCCGGGATAGATCAGCCGGGTGATTTTCGGATGCGCAACCAGCGCATCGGCGAGGGCGCCTGCGGTCTCGGTCTGCTGCCTGACGCGGATCGACAGCGTCTCCAGCCCCTTCACCAGTACCCAGGCGTTGAACGGCGACATCGAGGGGCCGGTCTGGCGCAGGTAGTTGTGGATGTGCTCGGCGATGAAGTCCTTCGAGCCGAGGATGATGCCGCCGAGGCATCTTCCCTGGCCGTCGATGTGCTTGGTCGCGGAATACACCACGACATCGGCGCCGAGCGACAGCGGGCTCTGCCAGATCGGCGTCGCGAACACGTTGTCGACGATCAGCCGCGCGCCACCGGCATGCGCTATCGCGGCAATGGCGGGAATGTCGAGCACGTCGAGCGTCGGATTGGTCGGGCTCTCAAGAAAACAGGTCTTGGTATTCGGGCGCATCGCCTTTTGCCAGGCGTCGAGGTCGAGCCCGTCGACCAGCGTGAACTCGATGCCGTAGCGCGGCAGCAGGTCCTCGATGACGTAGCGGCACGAGCCGAACAGCTGCTTCGAGGCGACGACGTGATCGCCGATGCGCAGTGGCGCGAGAACGGCCGCCGTGACCGCGGCCATGCCGGTGGCGGTGGCGCGGGCGGCCTCGGCGCCCTCCAGGTCGATCATGCGACTCTCGAACATCGAGATGTTCGGGTTGGAAAACCGCGCATAGATGAAGCCGGGCTCCTCGCCCTTGAAGCGCGCCTCGCATTGTTCGGCGGTGTCGTAGACGAAGCCCTGGGTCAGGAACAGCGCTTCTGAGGTCTCGCCGAATTGCGAACGCAGCATGCCGGCATGGACCAGCCGGGTCTCTGGGCGATAAGCGGGCGATTTCGTCTCAGACATGTGACCTCCAGTTATGGCCGTGAAAACAGCCACAAAAAAACCGGCCTGGACAAAGGTCCAACGGCCGGGATCACATGTTAACAAGGACATGGGTCCCCGGCCTGTTTAGCGACTTGTTTAACGTGGCTGCAAGCCGGCCGGCTCAAATCACCACGGGATAATCTTGCTGATATTCCGGTCGGCCCTTTCCGTCAAGCCGGGGGTGGGATAACCGATGAAATTGCGTTTTTCTCTGCGTTCCCCATCGCGATGCGACAAGGATGAGTTCTGTGCCCTTCACGCTGCCTGTTGATGCCGACGGTATTCTGCCCGACCGCATGATCGCGGCGATGGCCGATGCCGGCCTGATCCTGCCGGCGTATCCGTTCGTGGAAAGCCAGATCCAGCCGGCCTCGCTCGACCTGCGGCTCGGCGACATTGCCTACCGCGTCCGTGCCAGCTTTCTGCCGGGGCCGAATACCACCGTTGCGCAGCGCATCGACGAATTGAAGCTGCACGAGATCGACCTGTCCGACGGCGCGGTACTGGAAACCAACTGCGTCTACATCGTGCCGCTGATCGAGAGCCTGGCGCTGCCGCCTTCGATCTTCGCCTCGGCCAATCCGAAGAGCTCGACCGGCCGCCTCGATGTCTTCACCCGCGTGATTGCGGATGGCACCCGCCGCTTCGACGTGATCGGCGCCGGCTATCACGGTCCGCTATACGCCGAGATCAGCCCGAAGACTTTCCCGGTGCTGCTGCGCGAGGGTTCGCGGCTGTCGCAGGTCCGCTTTCGCGTCGGCGACGCGCTGCTCGACAACGAGGCGCTGGAAGACCTCCATGCGATGGAGCCGCTGGTGGACAGCGAGGACGCCGACCTCAACAACGGTGTGGCGCTCTCGGTCGATCTGTCCGGCGACAACGAGACCGGCTTCGTGGGCTACCGCGCCAAGCGCCACACCGGCGTGGTCGATATCGACCGTCGTGCCGGCTATGCGGCGAACGAGTTCTGGGAGCCGATCGCGGCGCGGCCCGACGGCACGCTGATCCTCGATCCCGGCGAGTTCTACATCCTCGCCTCCAAGGAAGCCGTCCAGGTGCCGCCGGACTATGCCGCTGAGATGGTGCCGTTCGATCCCTTGGTCGGCGAGTTCCGCGTGCATTACGCAGGCTTCTTCGATCCCGGCTTCGGCCATGACGGCGCCGGGGGCAAGGGCTCGCGCGCCGTGCTGGAAGTGCGTTCGCGCGAGGTGCCGTTCATCCTGGAGCACGGCCAGATCGTCGGCCGTCTGGTCTATGAGCGGATGCTGTCGCGCCCCGACGCGCTCTATGGCCAGCGCATCGGCTCGAACTATCAGGGCCAGAGCCTGAAACTGTCGAAGCATTTCAAGGTCTAGCCGCCGGGTGCTTGCCGACTGCTTTGCCACCGTCAGGCCCGATGTCATCGAAACATGAGGGCAAACCGCGCTCCAATTTTGCTTCGTCCTTGAGAGTGTGTGGACCGGTTCCATTTTAATTTGAACCGCGACCGGTCTCGCGCGTTACACCCGCACAACCTCATTCAAGGAATTCGATATGACCGGCACCGCAGGCATCAAAGAGCACATGGAAGTAATCGGCGCCGACGGCGTTCACGTCGGCACCGTGGATCATTTCGAGGGCGGCCGCATCAAGCTGACCAGGAAGGACAGCGGCGAAGGCCACCACAAGGGTCATCATCACTTCATCGACGGCAGCCTGGTGGCCGAGGTCGAGGGCGACAAGGTCCGCCTGTCCGCCAATGCCGATGTGGCCGTGACCATGGAACAAGAGAAGTAAGCTTCGCTTATTGTGCGATCTGAAACGCGGCGGACCGAAAGGTTCGCCGCGTTTGCGTTATGAGGCGCTTATCGGCCTTCTCCGTCGTGCCATAGCGCTGCCAGTCCATCGCGATAGCTCGGAAAGGCGAGTTCCACGCCCAGCTCCTGCTTCATCCTGATATTCGAGACCCGGTTATTGGTGGCGTAGAAGCTGCGCGCCATCGGGCTCATCTCCGCGTCGTCGAACGCCAGTCCCGGCGGCGGAACAATCCCCATCAGCTCGGCAGCATAGGCAATGACATCCTGCGGCGGGCCCGGCTGGTCGTCGCAGACGTTCCAGATCCCGGCCTGATCCTTCGCGAACGCCGCATCGATGGCGCGCGCAATATCCTCGACATGAATGCGGTTGAACACCTGGCCGGGCTTGACGATGCGCCGCGCGGTGCCGGCCTTGAGGTTGAGCAGCGCATTGCGGCCGGGACCGTAGATGCCGGCGAGCCGCAGCGACGTGGTTGGTGCGCCCGGCTGAGCCAGCCACGCCGCCTCGGCGTCGATCCGCTGCCGCCGCCGCCCGTCGCCGGACATCGCCGCGCTCTCGTCGATCCAGTCGCCGCCATGGTCGGCATAGACGCCGATAGTCGAGAGATAGACGACCCGTTGCAAGCTGCTTGCTGCAATCTGCGGGCCGTAGGCGGCAAGCACCGGGTCGCCGGATGCGCCGGGCGGCACGGAAACCAGTAGAGCATCGGCAGCGGCGAGGTGTTCGGCAATGGCCGGATCGGCATGGTCGCCGCTGAACAGCAGCGGCGTGCAGCGTGAGCCGCGCAGCGCATCCCGCTTTTCCGCCGTCCGAACCGTGCCCGAAATCGTCGTGAAACGCTGTGCGTGACGATCGATGAAATGCTGCACGCTGTAGCCAAGTCCGAACACGAAAAGACGCACGTCAACTCCTGATATTCGCCTTGCGATGGCACGATGTCGTCCCCGGCAGCATACAGCGAGCTGCCGGGTGCAAAAAGGCCCTCCAGAACGTGAAGGGCCTCGATGGATGTCGAGCCTTGATGCTTTACTCCGCCGACGCCGCTTTGGCGGCTGTCGGCGTCACCCGCCACACCACATTGCCGACGTCGTCAGCGACCAGCAGCGCGCCCTTGCCGTCGAGCCTGAGGCCGACCGGGCGGCCCTGCGCCTCGCCCTCTTTATTGACGAAGCCGGTCAGCACGTCCTGCGGCTTGCCGGCAGGCTTGCCGTTTTCGAACGGCACGAAGATCACCTTGTAGCCGCTGCGCGGCTTGCGATTCCATGAGCCGTGCTGGCCGATGAAGGCGCCGTTCTTCATGCTGGCGGGAAAGATGTCGCTGGTGTTGAACGCCAGGCCCAGAGACGCGGTATGCGCGCCCAGCGCATAGTCCGGCACGATCGCCTTGGCGACCAGATCGGGTCGCTGCTCCTTGACGCGGACATCGACGTGCTGGCCATACCAGCTATAGGGCCAGCCGTAGAATCCGCCATCCTTCACCGAAGTCATGTAGTCCGGCACCATGTCGCTGCCGATCTCGTCACGCTCGTTGACGACGACCCATAATTCGCCGGTCTGCGGCTGCCAGGCGGGACCGTTCGGATTGCGCAAGCCGGAGGCGAACACGCGCGATTGGCCGGTAACGCGGTCGATCTCCAGAATGCCGGCGCGGTCCTTCTCCGCCTCCATGCCGTTTTCCGCAACATTGCTGTTGGAGCCGACGGTGGCATAGAGCTTGCGGCCGTCCGGGCTGGCGATGAGGTCCTTGGTCCAGTGGTGGTTGAGCGGGCCGCCCGGCAGGTCGGCGACCTTTACGGCTGGCGCGGGGATCCTGGTGTCGCCCGTCTTGTATGGGAATTTCACGACCGCGTCGGCGTTGGCGACGAAGAACTCATCGCCAACCAGCGCCATGCCGAACGGCGAATTCAAACCTTCGAGAAATGCCGTTTTGGTTTCTGCCACGCCGTCGCCATCGGTGTCGCGCAACAGCGAGATGCGGTTGGCGCTGGGCACGCCGGCGCCGGCGCGCTTCATGATCATCCCTGCCACCCAGCCTTTGATGCTCATGCTGCCCGCCGGCTTCGGCGGCGCGTTGGTCTCCGTGACCAGCACGTCGCCATTCGGTAGCGTGTAGAGCGTGCGGGGATGATCGAGCCCGGTGGCGAAGGCGTTGACGGTCATCCCGCTGGCGGCGGCAGGCTTGGCGCCCTGCGGCCAGCCGGTTGCGGTGGCGATACTGACCGTCGGGACCAGCGACTTGACCGGTTCGACGAGTTTTGGCGCAGCGCCAAAATCCTCGCCAGCCGTCTGGGTGGCTTGCTCGCAGGCCGCCAACGGCAGCGCCAGAGCGACCAGACAGGCGGATAGAACGTATTTGTTGCGCATCGGGTTCCCTCTGATCGCGCTGAGAAAATGCGGCACCTGCGAGATCGTTCAGATCGCATCATGAACTTGGCGTGAGCCAGAATTCTGTCGGCGCGCGGAATGCGCTGGTCGCGGCCGGCCCATGCGCGGCGCAGGCATGGCATCGCTCCCGATCGATGCTAGGAACAGGTGCGCTCGGCCGTCAAGCGCGGGTCGCACGGGGAAACGCATGTCCGAGATCGCCGTTGCCGGTTTGGCCGTGCCGGGCGCTGAAGCGCCGTTGTCAGACCTCGCGGCGCCTGCCAGAAATCCGCTGCTCGATCACGCGATCCTGCCGACCTTGCTGCGTCTGTCATGGCCTAATGTCGTGGCGCTGTCGGCCGGCACGCTCGTGGTGATCGCCGAGACCTCCTATATCGGCCGTCTCGGCACCGAGGCGCTGGCCGCGATGGCGCTGGTATTTCCGTTCGTGATCCTGACCATGACGATGTCCGGCGGCGCGATGGGCGGCGGCGTATCGTCGGCGATTGCGCGCGCGCTGGGCGCTGGCGACCGTGACCGGGCCTCGACGCTGGCGGCGCATGCGCTGCTGATCGGAATCAGCCTTGGCCTGGTCTTCACCGTCGGCATGCTCACCTTTGGCACGACGTTGCTGGAGCTGCTCGGCGGTCGCGGGCAGGTGCTGTCGCAGGCCGCGGGCTATATCGCGATCTTCTTTGCCGGCGGCGTGATCCCGTGGCTGATGAATACCTTTGCCGCCATCCTGCGCGGCACCGGCAACATGAAGCTGCCCTCGGCCATCACGCTGAACTCCGCAGTGCTGCAGATCATCCTCGGCGGCGTGCTGGGTCTCGGCCTCGGACCGGTGCCGTCGTTCGGCATGCCGGGCGTCGCCGCGGGCTCGCTGATCGCCTACAGCATCGGCGCCGTCATCATGGGCTGGTACGTGTTCTCCGGCCGCGCGCGGGTGCGGCCGCAGCTCGCGGGCTTCCGCATCCAGCGCGGCATGTTCTTCGACATCCTGAAAGTCGGCGCCATCGCCTGCTTCTCGCCGCTGCAGTCGGTGCTGACGATCACGATCTTCACCCACATGCTGGCGCGCTACGGCACCGAGGTGCTGGCCGGCTACGGCGTCGGCGCGCGACTGGAATTTCTGCTGGTGACGCTGGCCTTCGCGGTCGGTGTCGCGTCGGTGCCGATGATCGGCATGGCGATCGGCGCCGGTCGCGTGGCCCGCGCGCGCCGCGTCGCCTGGACCGCGGCGGCGATCTCGTTCGCCGCCGTCGGCGGCCTCGGCACGCTGATCGCGATCTTTCCGGACCTCTGGGTCAATTTGTTCACGCGCGACGCCGCCGTCCGCGCCGCCAGCCAGCAATATCTCGCCATTGCCGCGCCGATGTACGCCTTCATCGGCCTGGCGACCGCAACCTACTTCTCCTCGCAGGGCGCCGCAAAAGTGCTCGGCCCGGTGCTGGCGCAGACCGCGCGGCTGGTCTTCATCGCTGTCGGCGGCTGGTACCTGCTGTTGATCGACGCCGGCAGTCTCGGCCTGTTCTGGCTGGCGGCGGCCTCGATGGTGCTGCTCGGCGTGCTGTCCGCGCTCAGCGTGCTGCTGACGCCGTGGGGGCCGAAGCCGGGTCCGCTGCCCGAGGTGCGCCCGGTTGTGTCGTAAAGTTAGCCCGGCGCGCGCGGCGGCGCGGCGCTCAGCAGTGCGTCGAACAGGTTCGGACGGCGATCGTCCAGCGCACCCTCGATGCCGAGCAGCCGCGACCGCGTGACGATGCCGGCATTGCCGGCGAAGCCCGAGGTATGGCCGGCGGTGACCAGCGTGCGGTGGCACGGCACCAGGATGGCGAACGGGTTGCGGTTGATCGCCTGGCCGACCGCATGCACGGCACTGCCGGCGCCGAGCCGTGCCGCCAGTTCGGCAAAGGTACGGGTCTGGCCGAACGGGATCAGCCGGACGGTGTCGTAGACCCGGCGATGGAATGGCGACACGCCGGCCATGTCGAGCGGTGCGTCGGAGAGGTCGCAGGGCGTGCCGGCGAGCAGCGTGGCGATGCCCTCGATGGCCTGCTCTATATCCTCCGGTGGCCGGGTCTCGCGGACCTCGGGAAACTGCAGCAGCAGCAGCCGCCGTGTCTCGATCTCGCGGACTTCGGGCAGGCGCACGCCGACAATCCCGATCCGGCCCCATGCGATCCCGCAGCGGCCCACCGACGTGTCAAAGATACTGTATGCGCGCGCTGCCATTCCAAGATCGATGCTAGAGCATCGGTAAGGCTGTCGTCATCTGGAATCTGGCGGTCCGGTTAACCGGTGTTGCCGCTGTCCACCCCTCTCTCGGCCGTCATGGCGAGGAGCCCTTACGACGAAGCAATCCAGCTCTTTTCGCGCGTGCGGCCGTCCCACCATCAAGTGACTTGGCGGATCGTCCGGTCTCGGCTAGATCATGGGACGCGAGATGCGGGCGTAGTTCAATGGTAGAACGGCAGCTTCCCAAGCTGCATACGAGGGTTCGATTCCCTCCGTCCGCTCCAGTTTTTGCGCGCGGTTATCCCACCGCCTTCGCCGCCGCACGTCCCGCATTGCGGCCCGAGAACAAACATCCTCCCAGAAACGTGCCTTCCAGCGAACGGTAGCCGTGCATGCCGCCGCCGCCGAAGCCTGAGGCTTCGCCGGCCGCGTACAGCCCCGGCATGATCTCGCCTTGCTGGCCGAACACGCGGCCGTCGAGATCGGTCTCGAAACCGCCCAGCGTCTTGCGGGTGAGGATGTTGAGGCGCACCGCGATCAGCGGGCCGTGCGCGGGGTCGAGGATGCGGTGCGGCCTGGCGGTGCGGATCAGGCGGTCGCCGATATATTTTCGCGCGTTGTGGATGTTCATCACCTGCGTGTCCTTGACGTAAGGGTTCGCCATGCTGCGGTCGCGCGCCTCGATCTGCGTGCGGATCTCGCGGACGTCGAGCAGGTGATCGCCGGTCAGGCCGTTCATCGCCGCGACGAGGTCGTCGAGATTGTCGCGCACGATGAAGTCGACGCCGTTGTCCTTGAACGCCTCGACCGGCGCCGGGGCGCCCTTGTTGATGGCGCGGCGCGCCGTCATCAGCCAGTCCTTGCCGGTGAGGTCGGGGTTCTGCTCGGAGCCCGACAGCGCGAACTCCTTCTTGATGATCGCCTGCGTCAGGATGAACCAGGAATAGTCATGGCCGGTAGACTGGATGTACTGCAGCTGGCCGAGCGTGTCGGAGCCCGGGAACAGCGGCGACGGCAGCCGCCGGCCGGTGGCGTCGAACCACATCGACGACGGCCCCGGCAGGATGCGGATGCCATGCATCGGCCAGATCGGATTCCAGTTCTCGATGCCCTCGACATAATGCCACATCCGGTCGCGGTTGATCAGCCGCGCGCCGGCCGCCTCGGTGATGCCGATCATGCGGCCGTCGACATGTTCGGGCACGCCGGAGATCATCCGCTTCGGCGGGGGGCCGAGCCGCTCCGGCCAGTTCTGCCGCACCAACGCGTGGTTTCCGCCGATGCCGCCGGACGCGATCAGGATCGCGCCCGCCTGCAGCGCGAACTCGCCAACGCCATGGCGCGAACTGCTGACGCCGCGAGCCACCTCCGTTGGCTCCAGGATCGCACCGCTGACGCCATGCACCGTGCCGCCGGTGACGCAGAGGGCATCGACGCGGTGGCGGAATTTAAAGGTCAGCAATCTCCGCGCTTCGGCCTCGCGGGCGCGGCGTACGAACGGCTCCAGCAGGCCGGGCCCGGTGCCCCAGGTGACATGGAAGCGCGGCACCGAATTGCCGTGGCCAATCGCGCGCAGCCAGTCGCGCTTTTCGCCGGCGGCGAAGCCGACATAGGCTTCGGCCCAGCGCCGCGGCCAGTGATCGTCGGCGCGGTCGAAGCCGGCGGCGCCGCTCCAGTCCTGCATCGCGAGGTCATAGGAGTCCCTGATGCCGAGCCGGCGCTGCTCCGGCGAATCGACCAGGAACAATCCGCCGAACGACCAGAACGCCTGGCCGCCGAGGTTCTGTTCACCCTCTTGGTCGAGCACGATGACGCGCTTTCCCGCGTCGGCGATTTCGGTGGCGGCGACCAGCCCGGCCAGCCCGCCGCCGACCACGATGACATCGGCATCGTCAGCCATTCGCTTCCCCCAATTTATTAATGGAGATTGAAGCCCGCGGCGGTTCCGATCGTCAAATGGTATTGCGCGCGACAATGTGATGTTCCCGTTCGGGACCTCGCGATGCGAAGTGCATCTTGCGTGCAACACTCGATCTGAATTGAGTGGCGGGCGCCCCGCCCATCTGGACAAAAAACCGATCTGGCAACACGCTGACGATGGTCTGCTTCGCTTGGCAGGACAGGATCAGATTGTCGAACTGGGGCTGGTCATGAAGTTCGTTACGGGGGTGCTCGCGGCCGTCCTGTTGCTCGCCGGCGTGGGGGCCAGCCACGCCGTGGTCCGGATCTCGGACGACCGCGGCGGCCGCATCGGAACCTATGTCGACAAGTATCAGGGGCTGCGCAGCTCCGGCGAGACCGTGGTGATCGACGGGCTGTGCGCTTCGGCCTGCACCATCGTGCTCGGCGCCGTGCCGCATGACCGGATCTGCGTCACCTCCAACGCCAATCTCGGGTTCCATGCGGCCTGGGATGTCGGCCGCAACGGCCGCGCCGTCACCAATCGCGAGGCGACGCAGATGCTCTACGCGATGTATCCGACCGCGATCAAACGCTGGATCTCGAACCGCGGCGGCCTGACGCCGAACATGATCTTCCTGCGCGGTCGCCAGCTGATGGGCATGTACAAGCCCTGCTATATGAACGCCGAGGCGTCCGCCACGCGCTGAGCGCGTCCCCCGATCATGCCGAAATGATCGCGGCCCCGGCTGTGGCGCTTGCTCGTCTCTGCATATAGCCCTATCTGACGGGCAGGGCACGGGGCTCTGGCCGGGAACATTTGATGTCGGATCGTTTGACAAGACCGCTGGTCGTGATCGCGGCGTTCGCCGGGAGTCTCGCGGCAGGCTTGCTGGTGGTGCTGTGGCTCACGGGCGGCTTTCGTGGCGCCACCGTTGCGGCCTCGATCGGCGGCGCGTTCCAGCTCACCGACCAGTCCGGCCAGACCGTCACCGAGAAGGATCTCAAGGGCAAGCCGACGCTGATCTTCTTCGGCTTCACGCATTGCCCGGACATCTGCCCGACATCGCTGTTCGAGATTTCCGAAGTGCTGCGCGCAATGGGCAAGGACGCCGACCGCGTCAATGCCTGGTTCGTCTCCGTCGATCCCGAACGCGACACTGCTGCCGCGATGAAGGACTATCTGTCGAGCTTCGATCCGCATCTGAAGGGCCTCACCGGTGACCAGGCTTCGGTGGCCAAGGTGATTTCCAGCTTCCGGGTCTACGCCAAGAAGGTCTCGCTCAAGGACGGCGACTATACGATGGACCATACCGCGCTGATCTATCTGATGGACCGCGACGGCAATTTCATCGCGCCGTTCAACCTGAAGCGCAAGCCGGAACAGGCGGCCGAGGACCTCAAGCGCTATCTGTGAGGCTGGCGCTGCGATCGCCGAGCGGACAGGCGCGGCGCCGGGTCGGTTGTGCGTCGCGTTGCGAGACCGTGTTCGGTCTTTTCCCAGTGATACGGCTTCCAGATAAACTGCCACACCGCACGCCACGCGGCGGTGGACAGGCAAATCCAGTACAGCGGTGTCAGCCCCAGGATCCATCCGTCCCGCAGCCTTCGCCTTCGCATCATGCCGAGCCCGCCCAGCGCGACGGTCGAGATACATCCGGCGGCGAAGGCCGCGACATGTAATGCGGTTGCCCAGTCGATCGACCGCTCCGACCGGCTGAACACCATGTGATCGATTACCGCATACAGCATGATCGGGTAGGCCAGCGCAGTGACCACATTGCCCCCGGCGACGATGTTCAGCGTGAAGAAAGCGCGACCGCCGGCCTCGCGCCATAGCCGCACGGGGTGGCACATATGGACGCACCAGGTTTGCAGCCAGCCCTTCATCCAGCGCGAGCGCTGCCGCAGCCAGGCGTCGAGATGGAGCGGCGCTTCCTCGAAGGTCGTCGACGGGAACGCAACCGAGCGATAGCCGAAGCGGGCGAGGCGAAACCCGAGGTCGGCGTCTTCCGTCACGTTGTAGGCATCCCAGGCCCCAACCGTGCGCAGCATCGCCGTTCGAAAATGGTTCGACGAGCCGCCGAGCGGCAGCGGCAGACCCATCGCCGTCATGCCGGGTAACATGACGTCGAAATGCCCGGCATATTCGACGGTAAACATGCGCGACAGCAGGCTGTGCGTTTCGTTGTCGATGCACAGGCTGGCCTGGGCGCAGGCGACCTCGCGGCCATGCGCGCGAAACGCTTTCAGCGCGGCACGAAGCTGGCCCGGTTCGGGGCGGTCCTCCGCGTCATAGACCGCGGTGAAGCTGCCGCGCGCGAAGGGTAGCGCCCAGTTCAGCGCTTTCGGCTTGGTCTGCGGCGCCACGGCAGGCGCGACCAGCATCCTCAGATGCGGTTTCGTGCCGAGCCGGGCGATCGCGGCGCGGGTCTGCAGATCGTCCGGCTCAACCACTAGAATGATGTCGAGCTTTTCGCGGGGATAGTCGAGGGCTTCCAGCGCCAGAACGAGCGGCGCAACCGAACTCGCTTCGCGGTATAGCGCCACGATGACGCTGTAGTTCGGCAACTGATCATCCAGCACTGGTGCGGCGGCGTGACGTTGCCGCAGAAAGGCGCAGGTCGCCAGCCTCAGCGCGGTAAAAGCCAGGAACCAGACGGCCAGCATCGCGCCCCATATTGCAGGGAATAGAAATGGCGGCAGCGTTGCTATCGCGAAGACCGCGGCGCCTCGCTTGAACCGTCCGCGCCACGGGCGCGCGGCAGCAAAAGCAGGCGCGGCCGACATCGCGGGATCGTGGAGGCCGAGCCCGCGCGTGGACTCCTCGATCAACGGTGCGGCGGCTTCCTGCAGCAGAAACCGCCGCAGCGCGTAGTCGGAGGTCAGGCGGAAGTCGATATTGATGCTGCGCTTCGCCCGGCAGATGGCACGGGCGCTGTAGTTGCGCGGCGCAATCACCATAATGCGTTCGCCGTCCCTGTGGAGCGGCACCAGGCCGGACGCCGCGGCGTAGGTGATCTGGTCGTCGCGCAACATTACGTCGCTGCGGTCGCACTCCGAGAGGTCATCGATGGCCATGCCGGTGTGGCGCGAAAGCAGCCGCAGATAGGCGGCCTCGTCGATCATGCCCAGCCGGATCAGGACCTGATCGGCGCCGATGCCGAGCTCCCGTGCCCGGATCTCGGCCTGTTGCAGCAGCCTCGGCGCAAGCACGCCGCGAAGGCAATCCAGCTCGTCCGCCGCGCCCTCGTCGAACCCGTGATGACAATTGTCGTTGTCTGGAGCGCGGGGTGCCGCAGCCATTGAACTGGGCAGAGGTCTTTCGCCGCGCGGGCGCTGCGAAATCTGTGCCGGCCTGCTTTCAACATGGTCCCCCGGATCCATGCAACGCCCCACGCCACAAACGCCGCTCGCCTCCCGTGCCGGATCGTCTATAAGTCCGGCCAGTCGGAACCGCTGGCCCATGCAACCACAAAACAAATTGACCATCAACCGAAGATTGCCGGCATGGCTCGGTGTCGCCGTATGCGTGCTGGGTTTGGTGTGCCTCGTCCCGGCGCGGTCAGCCCATGCCCAGACCGCCGCCCCCGTGGTTCAGCCCGGGCCGCAGGCGGTGCCGGGGTTCTGGGATCCGCGGCGCCGGCCCGACCGGCCGGACCTGACGCGCCTTACCGTAATCCGCTTCCTGACCGAGACCGATTATCCTCCGTTCAACTTCACCGGGCCGGACGGCAATCCCGCCGGCTTCAATGTCGATCTGGCGAGACTCCTGTGCGAGGAGATCAAGGTCACCTGCACGGTGCAGATGCGCCGTTTCGAGACGCTGCTCGATGCGATTTCCAGTAACCGCGGCGACGCCATCATCGCCTCGATCGCGGTCACGCCGCAGATCCGAACCCGGGTCGATTTCACCGATCCGTATTACCGCGCGCCGGCGCGCTTCGTGTCGCGCAAGAACGTGGGGCTGGCGGAGATCCGGCCGGAATATCTCGAAGGCAAGAAGGTCGGTGCCATCGCGGGCTCGTCGCACGAGGCGTATCTCAAGGCAATGTTCACCGACGCCGTGCTGCTGCCGTACCCGAACGACGAGGCGTTGCGCCAGGCGCTGCGCAAGAGCGAGGTGGATTACATCTTCGGCGACGCGATCTCGCTGGCGTTCTGGATCAATGGCACCGACTCCGCCGATTGCTGCGCCTTCAGCGGCGGCCCCTTCGTGGAAAGTCGCTATTTCGGCGAGGGCATCGGAATCGCGGTCCGCAAAGGCAACGACACGCTGCGCCAGGCGCTGAACTGGGCGCTGTTCCGGGTCTGGGAAAAAGGCAAATACACCGACTTGTGGCTGCGGTATTTTTCCGTCAACCCGTTCTGAAATCATCGACCTGCGGTTTGGCATTTGGATGCGGAGCCGCTAGGTTCCGCGGCCCGGAGGCCCACATGTCCACGATAGATTTACCCAGCCAAAGCGACCTGCGTTCGCTTGCCGAAAATTCCAACGCCTGGCCGTTCGAGCAGGCCAAGGCGCTGGTGGCGCGGCTGAAGAAGAAGCCGAAAGAGGAAGTGCTGTTCGAGACCGGTTACGGTCCAAGCGGCCTGCCGCATATCGGCACCTTCGGAGAAGTGGCGCGCACCACCATGGTGCGCCACGCCTTCCGCGTGCTCACCGACGACAAGATCAAGACCCGGCTGATCGCATTTTCCGACGACATGGACGGCCTGCGAAAGGTGCCGGACAACGTGCCGAACAAGGAGATGCTGACCGCGCATCTGGGCAAGCCGCTGTCGCGAATCCCGGATCCGTTCTCCAACGAATATCCGTCGTTCGGCGCCGCCAACAATGCACGGCTGCGCGCCTTCCTCGATCATTTCGGCTTCGACTACGAATTCGCCTCGTCGACCGACTACTACACGTCCGGCCGGTTCGACGCGACGCTGCTGAAGATGCTGGCTGTCTACGACAAGGTCATGGACGTCATCCTGCCGACGCTCGGCCCGGACCGCCGCGCGACCTATTCGCCGTTCCTGCCGATCAGCAAGACCACGGGCGTGGTGCTGCAGGTGCCGATGATCCGCCGCGACATTGATGCTGGCACCATCACCTATGTCGATCCCGACACGCATGAGGAAGTCGAGACGCCGGTGACCGGCGGCGCCGTCAAGTGCCAGTGGAAGGCCGACTGGGCGATGCGCTGGGCCGCGCTCGGTATCGACTATGAAATGGCCGGCAAGGACCTGATCGATTCCGTCAAGCTGTCGAGCAAGATCTGTTCGGCGCTGGGTGGCACGCCGCCGGAGAGCTTCATCTACGAGCTGTTCCTCGACGACAAGGGCGGCAAGATTTCGAAGTCGAAGGGCAACGGCCTGACGATCGACGAATGGCTGCGCTACGCCTCGCCGGAATCGCTGTCGCTCTTCATGTACCGCGAGCCGAAGGCGGCGAAGCGATTGTTCTTCGACGTCATTCCGCGCAATGTCGACGAGTACCAGCAATTCGTCGAAGGCTATGCGAAGCAGGATGGCAAGCAGCGGCTGACCAATCCGGCCTGGCACATCCATGCCGGTGATCCGCCGGTGGCCGAGATGCCGGTGACTTTCCAGCTTCTGCTGACGCTGGTGTCGTCGTCGAACGCCGAGAATGCCGAGACGTTGTGGGGCTTCATTCGCCGCTACCGGCCGGGCGTGACCGCGCAGACCCATCCCCGACTGGACGCGATGGTCGGCTACGCCATCAACTACTATCGGGATTTTGTGGCGCCGACCAAGACGTTCCGCCAGCCGAGCGAGGTCGAGCGCGTGGCGTTGCAGGATCTGCGCGACGCGCTGTCGCAACTGCCGGCAGAGGCGACGCCGGAAGATATCCAGAACGCGGTCTACGAAATCGGCCGCCGCGAGCCGTTCCTCGATCACAAGAAACTGGCGAAGGACGGCCGCCCCGGCGTGTCGCTCGACTGGTTCAACATGCTGTACCAGGTGCTGCTCGGCCAGGAAAAGGGCCCGCGCTTCGGCTCGTTCGTCGCGGTCTACGGCGTCAGCAATGCGATCGCGATGATCGACGGGGCATTGGCGAGAAGCGCTTCATAGCGCTGCGCTCTCTTCCTTCCCTCTCCCCTTGTGGGAGAGGGTGGATCGAACGCGAAGCGTTCGAGACGGGTGAGGGGGTGCCAAAAGCTCCGAGCCCAGCCCCCCCCATCCGTCACGGCCTTCGGCCGCGACACCTTCTCCCACAAGGGGAGAAGGAAGAAAGAGTTACTGGCTCGCCCATACGATCCGGGCGATCCACTCGATGTCGCCCGCTGCAAAGTTGCGATCGACGTGATTGGGGTTCAGCGATTGCAGCTCCAGCAGCTTGGCGGTGCGGCGCTTCAACTCCTTGACCATCACCTCGCCGTCTTTGGTGCGGACCACGACGCGGTCGCCCTTGCGGATCTGGGCGCCGGGCGAAACCACGATGGTGTCGCCGTCGCGATAGGCGGGCTTCATCGAATCGCCGGAAATCTTCAGCGCGTAAGCGTGCTCGTCATTGACCGAGGGCAGGCCGATCTCTTCCCAGCCGCTGCTGCCGACCGGAAAGCCGGCATCGTCGAAATAGCCGCCGCGCCCGGCCTGCGCGAAGCCGAGCAGCGGCACCGATTGCGTGGTGCGGCTGGTGCCCTCGATCAGCGCCACGAAACGGTCGATGGTGACATTGGTCGC
Organism: Tardiphaga sp. vice154; assembly: GCF_007018645.1. Lineage (NCBI taxonomy): Bacteria > Pseudomonadati > Pseudomonadota > Alphaproteobacteria > Hyphomicrobiales > Nitrobacteraceae > Tardiphaga > Tardiphaga sp. vice154. The sequence goes on along the minus strand of NZ_CP041399.1, from coordinate 65,791 downwards.
CGCCAGCGCCTTCGACACCGATTCGGTCGAGGGCCAGCGCTGGCGGCCGTCATTGGTAATGCGCTTGGACTTGTTGAAGGTGGTGGAGTCGAGCCCGGCCTTCTTAGCCAGGCCGGAGGCCGACATGCCGTTGCGTTCGGCAAGCTTGTCCAGGGCACCCCAGATCTGGGCATGTGAAAGCATGGCGTTGGTCCCTCGGTGAAACGCTCGATGGCCCCTTGGCGAGCCTCGTGGCGGAGCGGCCGGGCGATAAATAAGGCGAATTCTAGGAATTATTGCCCGAAGGACGTGAATTTCGCAATAGGATTCTTGAAAATCCGAGCGGCCTTGAAGTGCGGGGGGGCGGTCGATACGGTCAGCCGCAGACGGCCAAGCTGGCGGATGCGCGGCGCCGTCGACAACAGCAGAAAGTCCAGGCGGTGCGTACCATCTATAAAATCTGTCCCGCCTCGCCATGGCGCGAGGCCGAGCGGCAGGGCTCGTACCGCGGCAGCGCCGATGACGCGCGCGACGGCTTCATCCATTTCTCCAGCGCCGAACAACTCGCCGGCACGTTGCAGAAGCACTACGCCCGCCAGAGCGGGCTGTTGCTGATCGCGATCGACGGCGATCGGCTCGGCGATGCCCTGCGCTGGGAGCCGTCGCGCGATGGCGCCCTGTTTCCACACCTCTATGGCGAACTCGACATGGGCGCCGTAACCGCCGTGACGGAACTGCGGTTGCGTCCCGATGGCGGCCATGACCTTGCGGAGCTGCCCCTGTGATTCGTGCCTTTGATGCCATTTCGCTTCCGATGCTGCGCTGGCTCGATGCCGAGGATGCACACAGCCTGGCGATCCGCGGCCTGAAGATGCTGCCGCCGGGAAAGCCGCAAGCCGACGATCCGAAACTCGCGGTGCGCGCCTTCGGGTTGAACTTTCCCAATCCGATCGGCATGGCCGCCGGCTTCGACAAGAATGCCGAGGTCTCGGATGCGCTGCTGCGGCTCGGCTTCGGCTTTACCGAAGTCGGCACCGTGACGCCCAAGCCGCAGGCCGGCAACGCCCGGCCGCGCATCATCCGACTGGAGCGAGACGAGGCGATCATCAACCGGCTCGGTTTCAACAATGACGGCGCCGATGCCGTGCTGCGCCGGCTGGCGGCGCGCGCCCAGCGCGGCGGCATCGTCGGCGTCAATGTCGGGGCCAACAAGGATTCCGCCGATCGCACCGAGGACTATGTCCGGCTGATCGAAACCTTCGCGCCGGTGGCGAGCTACTTTACCGTCAACGTATCGTCGCCGAATACGCCGGGACTGCGCAACCTGCAGCAGGCCGCCGCGCTCGACGATCTCCTGGCGCGGGTGATCGACGCCCGCGAGCGCGTCCGGCAGAACGCCGGCGATTCGCCGGTGCTGCTGAAGATCGCGCCCGACCTCAGCCTCACCGATCTCGACGACGCCGTGCACATTGCGCGCTCGCGCGGCGTCGATGGCATGATCGTCGCCAACACCACGCTGGCGCGCTTTCCGACCTTGCGCGATCAGGCCAAGGTGCATGAGCAGGGCGGCCTGTCCGGCCGGCCGCTGTTCCGGCTGTCGACGCGGATGGTGGCGGAGACCTTCGTCCGGGTCGAAGGCGCGTTCCCGCTGATCGGCTGCGGCGGCATCGATTCCGGCGGCGCCGCGCTGACCAAGATCCGCGCCGGCGCCAGCCTGATCCAGCTTTATACGTCGCTGGTCTACAAGGGCCTCGGCCTGGTCGAGCGGATCAAGGCCGATCTGGTCTCGACCCTGCTGCGCACCGGCCGCGATTCATTGTCGGAAATCGTCGGCGCCGATGCGGCAACGATCACCGCGGAAGACTGGCCGGTGTAGCCGTCATTGCGAGGAGCCCTTGCGACGAAGCAATCCAGTTCTTGCAGAGTTCGTGGCTCTGGATTGCCGCGTCGCTTCGCTCCTCGCAATGACGAGCCTTACGGAAACGATTTGCCTATCAGCGCCGTATAGCGAACCGCCTGCAATACGCCGCGCGCGAGCAGGAAGATCAGGAACGCGCTCCACAGCCCGGCATTGCCGAACGGCGTCAGCATATAGAACGAGGCAAAGTAGGTCGCCAGCGCCACCAGCATCAGATTGCGCATGTCGCGCGCCCAGGACGCGCCGATATAGATGCCGTCATAGACATAGGCCAGCACGCCGCACGCCGGCGCCAGCGCCGCCAGCCACATGAATTCGCGGGCCGCGAGCCGCACTTCCGGGCTGGTGGTGATGAGGTCGATCAGCGTGTCGCCGGCGACCATGAACAGCAGCGTCACCGCGACGCCGAACGCCGTGCTCCAGCCCAGCACCAGTTTCACGGCGCGGTTGAATTCGGCGCGGTTGCGGGCGCCAAAGCTCTGGCCGCAGAGCTGCTCGGCGGCATTCGCCAGCCCGTCGAGAAAGAACGAGCCGATCATCAGAAAGTTGTTGAGCACGGCGTTGGCCGCCAGCGTCAGGTCGCCGGCGCGGGCGCCCTGCGCGGTGAAGAACAGGAAGGCGGCGATCAGCGCGGCGGTGCGGATCATGATGTCGCGGTTGACGGCGAACATCCGCAGCAGGCGTTCGCGATCGAAAAGGATGTGGCTGGGTACGCTGAAGTTGCCCGACAACAGCACGGATATCGCGATCATTCCGCCGATGAAGCCGAGGCCTTCCGCGGTCACCGTCGCCAGCGCGGCGCCCTTGACGCCGAAGCCGGCGGACAGCACGAGAAACGCCGTCAGCGCCATGTTGATCAGGTTGATGCCGACCTGCAGCGCCAGCGCGATGCCGGTGCGGGCCTGGCCGACCAGCCAGCCGAGGATGACGTAATTGCCGAGCATGAGCGGCGCCGACCACAGCCGGATGAAGAAATAGTCGCGCGCCGCGGACGTCACCGCGTCAGAGCCGCTCATGATGCCGAACACCGCCGCCGCCAGCGGCGTGCGCAGCGCGATCAGCGTCAGGCCGATCAACGCGCCGAGCATCAGCGCGCGGAGCAGGATGGCGCGTAACTCGAGGCGGTCGCCTGCGCCGAGCGCCTGCGCGGTGAACGACACCGTCGCCATCCGCAGAAAGCCGAAAAGCCAGAAGATGCAGTCGAACGCCACCGAGGCCAAAGCCACGCCGCCGAGCAGATGCGGATCGCCAAGCCGGCCGATCGCGGCGGTGGCGACGATGCCGAGCAGCGGCGTGGTGAGATTGGCCAGCATGGCCGGCCCGGCGATGGCGAAGACGCGCGCGTGGGTGACGCGAAGTACGGCAGACATTCCGGGAGTCTAGCGGCCGCGCGGCGCGCTGAACATCCGCGAGATCAGCCAGATCGGCACCACGATGACGGCGCCGAGCAGGAAGTAACGCCACAGTCCGTTGATGGCATCGAAGCCGAGGTCATAGACCCACTGGAACAGGCGGCGGATGCTGGTGACGATGTTCCAGGGATCGAAGCCGATCGCCGCCAGCACGATGCCGACCAGGATCGACAGCAGCACGAGCCGACCCAGCACCGCCAGCGGCGAACCGCCGAGAAAGCGCGACAGGCCGTCCTGCTGGCGCACCGGGTCGTCCCGGACATCGTTCTGCATCATCGTCTCCTGGGCGTAAATCGCGTGTCGATCATAGGCCGTTCAGGCGCGATGGGAAACCAGTATGCGGGTCAGGCACTTCGTACATCACGCCGGCTCCGCCTTCAGCATCCGCTCCAGCGTTTCCAGCCGGTCGGCTTCGGCGGGCGGTTTGTCCCAGCGCAGCCGGCTGATCCGCGGAAATCGCATCGCCACGCCGGATTTGTGTCGCGGCGAGCGTGCCAGCCCCTCGAAGGCGACTTCCAGCACCAGTCCCTTGTCCGGCTCGTGCGTGACGTGGCGCACCGGGCCGAATTTCTCGGTGGTATTGCGGCGAACGAATTTGTCGATCTGCAGCAACTCCTCGTCGGTAAAGCCGAAATAGGCCTTGCCGACCGGCACCAGCCGGTCGACGCCGTCGGTCGCGGTCCAGACGCCGAAGGTGTAGTCGGAATAATAGGACGAGCGCTTGCCGTGGCCGCGCTGCGCATACATCAGCACGGCGTCGATGATGTGCGGGTCGCGCTTCCATTTCCACCACTGGCCCTTAGGCCGTCCCGGCAGGTAGGCCGAATCGCGCCGCTTCAGCACCACGCCCTCGACGGCGTCGGCATCTTCGCCGGCGCCCGCACTGACCGGATCGGCGCGCGCGGCGGCGAGCGTCTGCCAGTCGGCGAACGGGACCTGCTCGGACAGGTCGATGCGCGGATCGTCGAGCTGTTTGACGTGGGCTTCGAGTTTCGCGCGGCGCTGTTCGAACGGTAACTCACGCAGATCGTCGGTGCCATCATGCAGCAGATCATAGGCGCGCAGATGGATCGGATAGTCCTTCATCAGCTTCGTCGACACGACTTTCCGATTGAGCCGCTGCTGCAGCACGTTGAAGGACTGCACGCGCTGTTCGCGCAACACCAGGAGTTCGCCGTCGATCGCGCCGGGCAGCCGCAGGCTTGGCACCAGGTCGGGAAATGCGCCGGTGATGTCCTCGCCGCTGCGCGAATACAGTCGCGTGACGATGCCGCCGTCGTCGCCCAGGCCGCTGTTCGCCTGGATGCGGATGCCGTCCCATTTCCATTCGGCGACGAAATCATCGGCGTTCAGATTGGCGAAGTCGCTATCCTCGATGGCATGCGCCAGCATCACCGGCCGGAACGGCGCCGGGTCGAGATTGACCGGCTTGTCGGCGCGGCCCTCCAGCCAGTCGAACATCTCGAGATAAGGTGGCGCGAGGCCCGGCCACATCAGCTCGACGTCGTGCGGGTCCTTGTCGCCCAGCGCCGCGGCGGCGGTCTTGGCGAGCCGCGCCGAGACGCCGATCCGCATGCTGCCTGTGACCAGTTTCAGCAGCGCCCAGCGCCCGGTCTCGTCGAGCTCATCGAGCCATCGCGTGAGCTGCGCCGGCAGCTCGGCCTTGCCAAGCGTTCGCAGCGTGTCGACGACTTCGGTCAGCGTTGGTGGCGGCGGGTTGTTGTGGCGTGTGGTAATGCCGCGCGCACTTTCTCCACCTCTCCCCGTTGGGGAGAGATCGGCGCGCGTCAGCGCGGCGGGTGAGGGGGCCTCATCAGAAAGTTCCGAGCCCGCCCCCTCACCCGCCGAATGCCTGACGGCATTCGACGACCTCTCCCCAACGGGGAGAGGTGAAGGGGAGAGCGGCGTTGTCGGCCACATCAGCGCGACGGTCTCCGAGAGATCGCCGACGTAGTCGTATGACAGCTCGAACAGCACCGGATCGGTGCGCGAGGCGATCAGCTCACGGATCATGCCGGCCTTGGCGTGCTTGAACGACAGCGCGCCGGTCAGCGCCGCCAGCGCATAGCCGCGGTCGGGATCGCTTGTCTCGCGAAAATAATTCGTCACCAGCCGGAGCTTGTTGTTGCGGCCGGGCTCGTAAGCGAGGCGATCGAGCAGTTCGGCGAAGCGGTTCATGCGTCCGCGCTCTCGCCGGGAGGCAGCGCCTCCTCCTCTTCCTCGTCGCCATAGCCGACCAAAGCCAGCGGTCGCGCGGTCAGGCCTTTGGTCTGGCACCAGTGCACCAGCGCATCCTCCTGGCCGTGCGTAACCCAGATCTCGCCGGCGCCGGTGGCGCCGATGGTGGCGCAGAGGCCGTCCCAGTCGGCGTGATCGGAGACGATCAGCGGCAGCTCGACGCCGCGCTGCCGGGCGCGGGCACGGACCGTCATCCAGCCGGAGGCAAACGCCGTGACCGGATCGGGAAATCGCCGCGTCCACACGTCGGTGGTGGCCGAGGGCGGCGCCAGCGTGATGGTGCCGGCGAGGTCGGCCTTCCTGACGCCCTTGGCCATGCGGAGGTCGCCGAGATCGATACCGCGGCTTTCGTAATAGCGCGTGATCTTCTCCATCGCGCCGTGCAAATAGATCGGCGCGTCATAGCCGGCCATGCGGATCAGCTTGATGACGCGCTGCGCCTTCCCGAGCGAATAGGCCCCGACCAGATGCGCGCGCTCAGGGAACAGCGCTACGGAGGCCAGGAGCTTCTTCACCTCGAGCGCCGCGTCGCCATGGCGGAACACCGGCAGGCCGAAGGTCGCCTCGGTGATGAACACGTCGCACGGCACCACCTCGAGCGGCGTGCAGGTCGGGTCATAGGCGTCCTTGTAATCGCCGGACGCCACGATGCAGATATCTTCGCAGGTCACCGCCATCTGCGCCGAGCCCAGCACATGGCCGGCCGGATGACATTTGACGGTGACGTCGCCGATCTTGAGCGTCTCGCCATAGGCGATCGTCTGCGTCGAGCCGGCAAAATTCTCGCCGTAGCGAAGCCGCATCATGTCGAGCGTTTCCTGCGTCGCCAGCACGTGGCCGTGGCCGGGGCGGGCGTGGTCGGAATGGCCGTGGGTGATTACGGCGCGATCGACCGGGCGGACCGGGTCGATATGAAAGCCGCCGGGCTTGCAGCACAGGCCGGAGGGAACCGGGATTAGAATATCTTGTGGACGCATCTCAGCTATATAGGTCCCCTTGGGGTTCATTCGAGCCTTGGCAAGTTCGTGATCGCGACTCTTGCGAATGCCCCTCGGGGCGATCGGTTCCCGCCATGCCCGCGCGCTTGTTCATGTCATCCGGCGATATGAACGCCGACCGCCGCTTCGATTATGCCCGCGACCTGCAGGTGCAGGGCAATTTGGTCGCCGCGGAGGACCTGTTCGTGCAGGCCACCGATCTGGCGCCGGGCTTTGCCACCGCCTGGTTCACGCTCGGCGAGGTGCGCGAGGCGCTGGGCGATCTGCCCGGCGCGATCGTGGCGTTCGGCCATGCCAGGGATACTGACGCCGGCGACCGCAACGGCGCCGGCCTGCGCCTGATGCGGCTCGGTGCCGGGCCGTTGGCGAGCATGCCGCCGACCTATGTCACGGCGCTGTTCGACCAATATGCGCCGAAATTCGAAAGCGCTTTGGTGGAGAAGCTGGGCTATCGCGGGCCGGCTGTGCTGTTCAAGGCGGTGCTCGCCGTCTGCGCCGCCACCGAGCGCGCGATGCGTTTCCGCCGTGGCATCGATCTCGGCTGCGGTACCGGCCTTGCCGGCGCAGCCTTTGCCGCCACCACCGGCGCGATGACCGGCATCGACCTGTCGCCGCGGATGGTCGAACGCGCCCGCGCCACGGGCCACTATGCCGAGCTGGAAGTCGCCGAGATCATTGACGGCCTGGGCCGCCAGAGTGCGGCCAGCGCCGATCTGGTGGTCGCTGCCGACGTGCTGATCTATCTGCACGACCTCGCCCCGGTGCTGGCGCAGGTGATGCGCGTGCTGGCGCCCGGCGGCCTCCTGGCTTTCACCGCCGAGAGCCATGGCGGGGTTGGCGTCATCCTTGGCGCCGGCCTGCGCTACGCCTATAGCGAAAGCTACGTGCGGGCATCGATCGCCGCGTCCGGCCTGTCGCTGTGCCGGCTCGACCACATCTCGACGCGCAACGAGGGCAACGTCCCCGTGCCGGGGATGGTGGTGGTGGCGATCAAGACGTAGCGGGCCGTAGCCCGGATGGAGGCAACGTGGCGCGTAGCGCCGCGATGCCGCAATCCGGGGAAAGCGTCTCTATGGACGGGCCGGCCCCGGATTACGCCTGTGCCTTTCGCTCTGCGAGCTCAAGGCAAAGGCTTCATCCGGGCTACGCCAAACACGCTCCAAACAAAAACCCCGGCCGCGAGGCCGGGGTTTTCGTTATCAGCGATGTTGCGAGGCTTAGTACTTGGCAACGATCGGGGAGTTGAAGTGGTAGTTCACGCCGGTGCGGAAGATGTGTTCCGTGACCTTGGTGGTCGAGGTGTAGCCCGTGGTGCCGACCAGGTCGGTGCTGGAGCCGAGATCGACGTAAAGATATTCGGTCTTGGTGGTCCACTGCGGCCCGAACAGGCCGAGCAGTTTGAACGGGGTCTCGATGCCGCCGCCGACGGCGTAGCCGTCCTGGGTCTTGGACAGGCTGTTCGAGGTGCCGGCCACGTTGATCTTGGTCTTCACGCTGCCGTAGGCGTAACCGCCGGTGGCGTAGAACAGGGTCTGACCGACCGAGTAGCCGAGACGGCCGCGAACGGTGCCGAACCAGGGCAGCGTGGCGTCGTAGGAAGCCAGTCCGGTCAGCGCGGTGGTCTTGTTGTCCTTCTGGGACGAACCCTGGAAGTCGGCTTCGACGCCGTACACGATGTTGCCGGCCTGCCAGTTGTAGCCGATCTGACCGCCGCCGATGATGCCGTCGGGCGACAGGTTGAACTGCTCGTTGACTCCCGCAACTGAGGTCAGTGAGCTGCGATCGCGGCCGGTGCCCGAACCGACGTTGCCGCCGAGGTAGAGGCCGGTCCAGTTCGCCGCAACGACCGGAGCGTACGCCGGGTTGCCGTTGATGCGGTAGTTCAGGCCGACGCGGAAGATGTTTTCGCGGATCTCGGTGCTGAAGGTCTGCGGCACGACGGCGGTGAAGGCGTCGGTCTTGTTGCCGAGGTTCAAGTAGAGATATTCGATCTTGCCGGTCCAGTTGCCGCCCAGCGCTGCTTCAACACCGGAGCCGACGGTCCAGCCGCCCTGCATGCGATCGTTCGAGAATGCGGCCACGCCGCCTTCGGTGATCGAGGTCTTGACGTTGCCGTAAGCGTAACCGCCGGTGAAGTAGCTGAGAACCGGGCCCTGCGAGAGACCGATGCGGCCGCGAACGGTGCCGAACCAGTCAACCTTGGAGCTGTAGGCGGTGCGCAGGCCGCCTGCGCCGATGACGTTGGTGCGGCCGTCGCTCATGTCGGCGCCCTGGATGTCGGCTTCGATGCCGTACACGATCGGGCCGAGCAGCGAGTCGCCCTGCCAGTTGTAGCCGATCTGGCCGCCGCCGAGGACGCCCTGCGGGGCGAGGAACAGCGAATCGCCGGTGAAGCTGTGGCCGGTGCGGTCGCGGCCGATGCCGACGCCGGCGTTGACGCCCATGTAAAAGCCGGTCCAGTTGTACACGGCCAGCACGGGTGCCTTCAGGTAGCGGGCCTTGGCGGCCATGTCAGCGGCTTGTGCGCTCACAGCGGTCGCAACAAGCATCGCTCCAGTGGCAATCATACGTTTCATGGTCGACCTCAGTTCAAATTGAACCGTTAACTTACGGGAGTCGGAGGCTGCTGGCTGTATCTAGGGGGACACAGTGACGGACATTGCGCGCCCGGGAAAGCGACGAAATTATACCTTTTTCCGCATTCAAACGCCCGCCGGCATGTTCGGAACCGTGCGCCCTTCCATGCGGCCAGAACGATGAGGCTTCGCCCCCGGACCATTGCCAAGATCCCCTGGTCCGCACAGGATGCCGGCCGGCCAGACCGCGATCAACGCGGCGGCTTTGAAGCGGCCCGCCCCGGCGGGTCAGCCCCAGGGAGAAACCTCGATGCTTTCGCGTCACCCGTCCGTCCTGTGCAGCGCGGCCGTTGCCGCTGCCCTCGTTTTCGCATCCACCGCCTTCGCCGCCGACAAGAAATATGATCCCGGCGCCTCCGACACGGAGATCAAGCTCGGCCAGACCATTCCCCACAGCGGCCCGGGTTCCCTGTACGGCGTGATCGGGCGGACCCAGGCGGCCTATTTCCAGATGCTGAACGAACAAGGCGGCATCAACGGCCGCAAGATCACGTTCCTGTCGCAGGACGACGCCTACAGCGCGCCGAAGACGGTGGAGGCGACCCGCCGCCTCGTCGAGCAGGACGAGGTGCTGGCGCTGTTCGGATCATTGGGCACCGCGCCGCAATCGGCCGTGCAGAAATATCTCAACAGCAAGAAGGTCCCGCAACTGCTGCTGAACACCGGCGCGTCGCGTTGGAACAACCCGAAAGAGTTCAAGTGGACCATGCCGGGGCTGCCGATCTATTCGACCGAGGGTCGCATTATCGCGCGCTACCTGCTGCAGAAGAACCCGAACGCCAAGGTGGCGGTGCTGTTCCAGAACGACGAATTCGGCCGCGATTACATGAATGCGTTCAAGGAGGTGCTGGTCGAGGCCGGCGGCACGGCGAAGATCGTGGCAGAAGCTTCCTACGACCTCACCGATCCGACCATCGATTCGCAGCTGATCAACCTGGCCAAGTCCGGCGCCGACACGTTCTTCAACATCTCGACCGGCAAGGCGACGTCGCAGACCATCCGCAAGGTGGCGGAACTCGGCTGGAAGCCGCTGCATCTCCTGGTTTCGACCTCGAGCGGCCGCTCGATCATCAATTCCGCCGGCGCCGAGAATGCCAAGGGGATCGTCGCGATGAGCTACACCAAGGAAGTCGGGAGCGAGAAATGGAAGAACGATGCCGACGTGCAGGCCTTCCAGGAACTGCGCAAGAAGTATCTGCCGAACGTCGATCCCGACAACACCATCGCGTTCCAGGGCTATTCGCAGGGCGTGACGATGGCCGAGATCCTGCGCCGTTGCGGCGATGAACTGACCCGCGAGAACGTGCTCAAGCACGCCACCAGCCTCAGCGGCTACCGCGCACCGGTGTTCCTGCCCGGCATCACCTACGGCTTCACGCCGACCGACTACACCACCGTCAGCGCGCTCTATGTAGGCACCTTCAACGGCAGCGACTGGGATCTGTCGGACAAACCGGTCAGCCAGTAGACCGCGCCAGCGCCGTCATTGCGACGTCTCTCGCAATGACGGCGCGCGATGACTAACTGTTTCCGGTGGCCACGAAAAAGAAAAATCCCCCGTCCGATTTGCCCGAGATCTTCACGCGCTGGTTCGCCGCGCGGGGCTGGTCGCCGCGCGACCATCAATTGGCGCTGCTGCAAAAGGCCCGTGAAAACCGTTCGGCATTGCTGATCGCACCGACCGGCGCCGGCAAGACGCTGGCGGGATTTCTGCCGACGTTGGTGGAGCTGAGCGGGGCTGACGTTTCTGCACCAATCGCTGCGCTCAGTGCCCCCTACCCCCTTGCGGGGGAGGGCCGGGGAGGGGGGGCCACAAGCGCCGTCGCCCGCGGCACCCCAACCGCCGACCCCTCGCCGCCGAGCGAAGCTTCGCTTCGCACGGGGGGAGGGGAGCAGATCGCCGTCGCTCTAACGAAGCAAAGCAAGTCCCTCGTCTCGACCGGGCGTGGCGTCACGTCGAGCCGCGGGCTGCACACGCTGTACATCTCGCCGCTGAAGGCACTGGCCGTCGATATTGCGCGCAATCTGGAGGCGCCGATCGCGCAAATGGGGTTGCCGATCCGGGTCGAGACCCGCACCGGCGACACCCCGGTGTCGCGCCGCGCCCGGCAGCGCAAATATCCGCCGGACATTCTGCTCACCACGCCGGAACAGCTCGCGCTGCTGCTATCGTCCGACGATGCGCCGTTCCTGTTCGGCTCGCTGAAGCGCGTCGTGCTCGACGAGTTGCACGCGCTGGTGACCTCGAAACGCGGCGACCTCTTGTCGCTCGGGCTGTCGCGGCTGTGGAAGCTGGCGCCCGACATGCGTATCATCGGCCTGTCGGCCACCGTCGCCGAACCGGAATCGCTGGCGCGCTTCCTGGTGCCGCAAACGGACGGCGAAGTGCTGTCCGCGGACATCGTCACGGCCGGCGGTGCCGCGGCGCCGGTGGTCGAGATGCTCGACACCAAGGAGCGGCTGCCCTGGGCCGGCCATTCCGCGCGCCATGCGCTCGGCGAGATTTACGACCTCGTGAAGGCCAACAGGACCACGCTCGTCTTCGTCAACACGCGCAGCCAGGCCGAGATGCTGTTCCAGGACCTGTGGCGGATGAACGACGACAACCTTGCGATCGCGCTGCATCACGGCTCGCTCGATGTCGGCCAGCGCCGCCGCGTCGAGGACGCGATGGCCGCGGGAAAACTGCAGGGCGTGGTCTGCACCTCCTCGCTCGATCTCGGCGTCGACTGGGGCGATGTCGACCTGGTCATCAATGTCGGGGCGCCCAAGGGCGCCTCGCGGCTGATGCAGCGCATCGGCCGTGCCAATCATCGCCTCAACGAAGCCTCGCGGGCGGTGCTGGTGCCGGCCAATCGTTTCGAAGTGCTGGAATGCGCCGTGGCCATCGATGCCGTAGCCGAGAATGCGCAGGACACACCGCCGTTGCGGACCGGCGCGCTCGACGTTCTGGCGCAGCACATTCTGGGCTGTGCCTGCGGCGCGCCGTTTCTCGCCGATGACCTGTTCGACGAAGTCCGAACCGCTGCGCCTTACACAGAGATGACCCGCGCCAATTTCGATGACACGCTCGATTTCGTCGCCTCGGGTGGCTATGCGCTGAAGAGCTATGAGCGCTTCGCGCGCATCAAACAGGACAAGCAGGGAAGGTGGCGCGTCACCAATCCCAAGGTGCGGCAGATGTACCGCATGAATGTCGGCACCATCGTCGAGGATACCATGCTGCGGGTGCGGCTGGTGCGCGGCGGCAACGGCAAAGGCAAGCGGGCCACCGGCGCGCTGGCGCGCGGCGGGCGCATGCTCGGCCAGATCGAGGAGTACTTCGTCGAGAATCTCGTGGTCGGCGACACCTTCGTGTTCGGCGGCGAGGTGGTGCGCTACGAATCGCTGGTCGAGGACCAAGTCTACGTCTCGCGGGCCAATGACAAGGATGCCCGCGTGCCGTCCTATATGGGCGGCAAGTTTCCGCTCTCTACCTATCTCGCCGAGCGCGTCCGCAAATTGCTCGACAGCGAGCAGGCATGGAAGGGGCTGCCCGACCAGGTCGCCGAATGGCTGTCGCTGCAGGCGCATGTGTCGCATGTGCCGGGCGTGCGCGAACTGGTCGTCGAGACCTTTCCGCGCGCCGACAAATTCTATCTTGTTTGCTATCCGTTCGAAGGCCGCCTCGCGCACCAGACGCTCGGCATGCTGCTGACGCGGCGGCTGGAGCGCGGGCGGGCGCGTCCGCTTGGATTTGTCGCCAATGAATATGCGCTGGCGGTGTGGGGCCTCGGCGACATGTCGCACATGATCTGCCACGGCCGCCTCGACCTCGACGCGTTGTTCGACCCCGACATGCTGGGCGACGATCTCGAAGCGTGGCTCGCCGAATCGGCGCTGATGAAGCGCACCTTCCGCACCTGTGCGGTGATCTCCGGCCTGATCCACACCCGCTTTACCGGCGCCGAAAAGACCAAGCGCCAGGTGCTGTTCTCCACCGACCTGATCTACGACGTGCTGCGCAAGCACCAGCCCGATCATGTGCTGCTGCGCGCCGCGCGTGCGGACGCCGCGACGGGATTGCTGGATATCCGCCGCCTCAGCGACATGCTGGTGCGGATCCAGGGCCGCATCGTCCACAAGGAACTCGATCGCGTCTCGCCTCTGGCGGTGCCGGTGATGCTGGAAATCGGCCGCGAACAGGTGTACGGCGAAGCCTCCGACGAGTTGCTGGCGGAAGCCGCCGAGGAACTCGTCAACGAGGCGATGCGATAATTGTAATTGATGCGCAGACCGTGCGCTCCCTCCCCCCCTTGCGGGGGAGGGTCGGGGAGGGGGGTAGATGCGGAGCTCTGATGATATGACGGCGCTCCGTGCAACCCCCACCCCCGACCCCTCCCCGCAAGGGGGAGGGGAGTCGACCGTCAGCATCGCCGGCGTCACGCTGCATGCCGATCTCTCCGGTGCGTTGTATTGGGAAGAGCAGCGGCTGCTCGTGGTCTCCGACCTGCATCTCGAGAAAGGTTCGAGCTACGCGATGCGCGGCGTGCTGCTGCCGCCGTACGATACCATTGCCACACTCGGCCGGCTCGGCGCGGTGATCGCGCGGCACGATCCACGCACGGTGATCGCGCTCGGTGACAGTTTTCATGACCGCCATGCCCACGACCGGCTGACGCTGGCGAATCGCGAGGTCGTCGCCGCATTGCAGAAGGGGCGCGACTGGGTCTGGATCGCCGGCAACCACGATCCCGCATTGTCGTCGGACATCGGCGGCATCGTCACCGACGAAGTCGCAATCGGGCCGATCACCTTTCGCCACGAGCCGACCGGCGCACAGGGCGAGATCGCCGGCCATCTGCATCCCAAGGCGCGCGTCACGACGCGCGGCCGCTCGATGGAGCGGCGCTGCTTTGCCAGCGACGGCCTGCGCGCCGTCATGCCGGCGTTCGGCGCCTACACCGGTGGGCTCAATATTCGCGACGCCGCCTTTGCAAAAATCTTCCAGACGCTCGGCTTCGTCGCCCATGTGCTCGGTGACAGACGTCTGTATGCGATTGCGGCATCGCGCTGCTGCTGAAATAGCGGTTGCCTGTTCGTATCGCAGAACGCTACCCCTGACGATGCGTTGCCGCATTTGGCGGAGAGGGGCTGGAAATGCCGGACGAAGCAGACACGATCAAAGCGAACCTCGACGCGCAGCGTCCGGAAACATTTCGCTTCAAGGGTTTCGTCAAGTCGCTCGGTCCCGGCCTGATCACCGGCGCCTCCGACGACGATCCCTCCGGCATCGGCACCTACAGCCAGGCCGGCGCGCAGCTCGGCTACGGCATCGGCTGGACCATGCTGCTGACCTTCCCGCTGATGGCCGCGATCCAGGAAATCTCCGGCCGGGTCGGCCGCGTCACCGGGCGCGGCATTGCCGGAAATGTCTGCCGGCATTATTCGTCGCTGCTGCTGAATTTCATCGTCCTGCTGCTGTTCGTCGCCAATGTCATCAATATCGCCGCCGATCTCGGCGCGATGGCCGATGCGACCAAGCTCCTGATCGGCGGCCCGGGTATCGTCTACGTCGTGGCGTTCGGCGTGCTGTCTGTCGCCGCACAGATCTTCTTCGACTACAGGCGCTACGTTTCGGTTCTGAAGTGGCTGACGCTGTGTCTGTTCGCCTATGTCGGCGCGCTCGCCGTATCCAAGGTGCACTGGGGCGAAGCCCTGTCCGGCATACTCGTGCCGCGCATCACCTGGAGCGAGGATTATCTGACCACGGTGGTCGCGATTCTCGGCACCACGATCTCGCCCTACCTGTTCTTCTGGCAGGCCTCGCAGGAGGCCGAGGACGAGCGCATCGACCCCGACAAGAAGCCGCTGATCAAGGCGCCGCTCCAGGCAGCCATGGAATTTTCGCGCATTCGCGCCGACACTATCATCGGCATGGCGTTTTCCAACCTGATCGCGCTGTCGATCATCATCACCGCCGCCGCAACCCTGCATGCCACCGGCAAGACCGACATCCAGTCTTCCGCGCAGGCCGCCGAAGCGCTGCGTCCCGTCGCCGGCGCGTTCGCTGAAATCATCTTCGCGCTCGGCATCGTCGGCACCGGCCTCCTGGCAATACCGGTTCTCGCCGGCTCGACCGCCTACGCGGTGGGCGAAGGCCGCCGCTGGCGTGTCGGCCTCGACCGCAAGCCGCGCGAGGCGGTGGCGTTCTATTCGGTGCTGGCACTGGCCGCTGCGATCGGCATCGGGCTGAACTTCACCCCAATCAACCCCATCTCGGCACTGTACTGGAGCGCTGTGATCAATGGCGTGCTCGCGGTACCCGTGATGATCCTGCTGATGGTCATGTCGCGCCGCAGGGCGGTGATGGGCCAGTTCACCATCAAGGGGCCGCTGTACTGGCTCGGCTGGCTCTCCACCGCCGCCATGACGCTGAGCGTGATCGCGATGGGCGTCGGGTTCTTCCTGTAGCGACCCTCGCTAATCTCTTCGGAACACGACGGACGCCATCCAGCCGGTCATCAGCGCCATCAGCGCCGTCACCAGGCCGTAGAACAGACCGTGGTTGCGCGCGGCATTGGCAACGAACTGCTCGAAGCCGACCTTGACGATGTCGAAGGCGGTGTCGGCCTTCGAGATCAGCGCGCCATTGGCAAACAGCTTGATCTCGATGTCATAGGTGCCGATCGGCACTTCCGCGGGCAGCGGGATGCCGGTGCGAAACAAGGTCGGCGTCAGGAATGTGACCGCAGAGGTCGCTTCGCGATACAGGCCGTGCTCGCTGCGCAACCGAACGAAAGCACTGCGGAAAGCGTCGGTCGCCACCACATCGGCATAGTCGGTGCCGACCCGCTGCGTCAGCAGCACGTTGGACAGGCCAAGCTGCTGGCGGCGTTGCACGTCAGGCGGCGCGATCGCGTCGATCGGTCGGTTGGCGAACACCGAGAGATAGGATGGCACCTTCAGGAACTGGCGGGAGTCGGTGTTGATCCAGATCCCGAAGCGGCGTTCCTTGCGCCGCGTGACGAGGTCGGCGCGCGGGCCCGAGACGGTGACGACGAGATCGTAATTGCCGGTGACCGCCGGCGTCTTGTCGTCCTTCTCGACCGAGCCGAACAGCACCAGCTCCTCGCCGGCATAATTCGGCGTCACGGTGACGCGGTGGTTCGACACCGAGACGATCAGCCGCTCGGCCTGCGCGGGCGCGGCGAAGGCCATCGTCAGCAGGATCGCGGCGAGCGCCCTCATCCCGCACCTCCGGTCTCGCGGATGGTGAACAGGTCGGCCGGCTGGATCACCAGCTCGATGGCAAAGCGGATGCCGACCGCCAGGATCAGCAGGCCGAGCAGCAGCCGCAATTGTTCGCCGCGGATCTTCTGCCCGGCGCGGGCGCCGAACTGCGCGCCGGTGACGCCGCCGACCATCAGGATCAGCGCCAGCACGGCATCGACCAGATGGTTGGTCACAGCGTGCAGCAGTGTCGCGAACACCATGGTCACCAGCGTCAGCACCATCGAGGTGCCGATCACCGTGGAGGTCGGAATTCGCAGCCAGTAGATCATGATCGGGATCAGGATGAAGCTGCCGCCGATGCCCATCACCGCGCCGATGAAGCCGATCACCAGGCCGGTTGCGACGATCGGGATCACCGACAGATAGATCTTGGAGCGCTTGAAGCGCATCTTCAGCGGCAGGCCGTGGATCCAGCCATGGCTGCCCGAACGGCGCAGCTGGATGGTCTCGCCGCGGCGTACCCGTACGATGGCGCGCAGCCCTTCCCAGAACATCAGCCCGCCGACGGTACTGAGCAGCACGACATAGGACAGGGCGATCAGCAGGTCGAGCTGGCCAAGGTTGCGCAGCAGCGTGAACACGAAGACGCCAAGCGCGGTGCCGATGATGCCGCCGGATAACAACACGGCGGCCAGCGCGGGGTCGATCGCGCGCCTCCGCCAGTAGGACAGCGCGCCGGAGAATGACGAGGCGGCGATGTGGCTGGCGACCGAGGCGACCGCGACGGCGGGCGCGATGCCGACGAAGATCAACAGCGGGGTCATCAGGAAGCCGCCGCCGATCCCGAACATGCCGGACACGAATCCCACCGCGGCGCCCATCGCGAGGATCAGGAACACGTTGACGGGAATGTCGGCGATCGGGAGATACAGCTGCACGCGCGTTCGCTTCGGAATAGGGCCTCGAGACGGGCCGAAACCGCTCACGGCATGTTTGGCGGACGCGCGGATCGCGCCGCGCTCCCTGCATAACCGATTAGCCGCCGGAGCGGATTAAGGAAATCCTCATGGACGAGGTTTTTCGGCGGGCGCGATGACGCACTTCGCAAGGTGGTGAACGGTTTTGGTGAATGCAGGTGGCCTGCGACCCCCTTGTCATTCCGGGCTCGCTCGCCGCTAACGCGCTCGCGCCCCGGAATGACAGTGCTTTCTACTTCGCCGCGCGCTTGCCGGTTGCTTTCGCGGCGTCCGGGCCGTCCCAGCCGCCGGCGGGGGCGTGGACGTTGATGGCGTCGTCGGGCTGGCCTACCGGCGTGAAGGACTGGATCGCGAGCTTCGCTGCCGCCAGCGACGACGGATCGAGGCGCTTGGCGACGTCGTCGCGCTTGCGGCCGGCATCGGCGTCGCCCTGGGCGGCGGCGAGGCTGAACCATTTGAAGGATTCGGCAAGGTTCTGTTCGACGCCGATACCGCGGGCGTAGAGAATACCGAGGTTGAACTGGCTGTCGGCGACGCCGCGTTCGGCCGCCTTGCGGAACCAGAGCGACGCGCTCTTGTAGTTGGCGCCGCGGCCCGCGCCATCGGCGTCGAGCACCGCGAGATTGTGCATCGCCTTGGCGTTGCCACGCTCGGCGGCCTGCAGGTAATAGCGGCGCGCGGCGTCGAGGTCCTTTTTGCCGCTCATGCCTTTCTCAAACAGCGTGCCGAGCCGGAACATCGCCGGCACCACGCCGGCGTCCGCCGCGCGGCCGTACCATTTGGTGGCCTCGTCGAAATTGACGGCAACGCCCCTGCCTTCGGCATAGCGTGCGCCGATCTCGAAGGCCGCGGTGGCGTCGCCCTTCAACGCCGCGCTACGCAGCGCGCCGCCGATCGCGTCGGGCAGCTTCTCGCTGGCGGGGATCGGGACCGTCGCAAGCTTCTGGCCGCTCGGCGGCAATACCGGGACGGCACCGGCCACCGGCGGCTGCGGGGGCGTAATGCTGCCGGTCACGTCCGGCGAGATGTAGGGCACGGCGGGCGCCTGTGGCACCGCTTGCGGTGCCGGCGCGGGCTGCGTGGCGGGCGCCTGGGCGTTGAGCGACTGCCGGCCCATCGGGGTCGGCGAGGTCAAGGAGGGCATGGCCGGGGCGGGCGCTGCCGGCGCGCTCTGGGGCTCCGCCGGCTCGGCTTCTTCGAGCGGCTCGGCGTCCTGGGCCTGTTGCATGAACGGCGCCGTCGAGGGGCTGTCGAGCAGCGTCATCGCCACCTTGAACGAGCCGAGCACGATTACGACCACGCTGACGCCGACCAGCAGCGAGCGGATCTTGGAACTGATGGTCGAGCCCCCGGCCTCGGTGCCGGCAGGCTTCGCGGCGGGGCGCGATCGATCGGGGGCGGACGCGGCAGCGGCCTTGGCCGCGCGGCGCGCGGCGGCGATGAAGCTGGAGGCGTTGGCCTGCTCCTTGGCGTCAACGATTTCGCTGATCGCCTCCTCGGAGGCGGCAATGCGTTCCGACGGCGTGCCGACGCGGGCCTGCGGCCGGGTTCCCGGCTCCAGCGGGAAATCCGGCGGCAATTGGGCATCGACCGCCGGTCGCGAGGCCGCCGCACGGTCGGAGGAAGGCGGTATCCGGGCGGCCGACGGCGGATCGAGAATGTCGCTGATCGCCTTCGGAATCTCGGTTTTGGGCGTTTCGGTTTTGGGGATCTCGATTTTGAGCAGCTCGTTTTTCGGCGCCGAGAAGGCGGGCGCCGGCTCGTGCGAGATGGCGGTCGCCGCGAATTCGCGCGGCGCGGCATCGAACTGCGCCACCGGACCGGACCGGGCTTGCGGCGGCACCGGGGTCGGTTCGACCGGCAGCGCTTTGGGCGGGGTGGGCTGTACGGGATTGGCCAATTGCGGGCGCGGCGGCGGCGCCATGGTGGTCGGGCTGACCGTGGCGCGCGCCACCGGCGCGTGCGGGATCGGCGGCGCGGTCTTCACGCTGCGCAGGTCGCCTTCGATCATCGCCAGGCGATCGACCACATGGCCGAGCGTGGCGTGCACGACTTCCAGCGAATCCTGGGTGTGGCGGTCGGTCTCCGACTGGCTGAAGCGCATGTCGGACAGTTCGCGCTTGATGGTATCGACCAGCGCCGGGTCCATCGTCGGCAGGCTGCGGGCCTCGGTCAGTGCTGCGAAGCTCGCCTGCTGGCGCTCCAGATGGCGCAGAATGTCCTGCAGCCCGTCCTCGACGCGGCCGAGATTGCCCGCGCGCGGATCGCTGGTGGTTTCGATCCGCTCCAGCAGATAGGAGACGCGCTGCTCGAGATGCGCAAACGCCGCCGAACTGTCATTGCCCACCGGCAGATGGTCGAGCCGGTCCGACAGCGCCTTTAATGCGCCTTCGAGATGTTCGGAATTCGGCGCGGGCTGCGGCTTGTCGCGGTTTTCCAGCGCGGTGGTCAGCGTCATGATGCGCGCTTCGAGCGCGGCAAAGGAATCGCTGTGCTGGTCGGTGCGCGCCAGCTGGTCGACCTTCATCGACAGCGACTGCACGTCGCCGGCGAGACGTCCGAGTGCCTCGTTGGAGGCGACGTTGGAGACGATCGCGCGAAGCGCGGCGATGGCGCCTTCGAGCTGCTGCATGGTGCCGGGATCGTCGCTGGAGCGCACGATCAGGTCGATCTTGCCGCCGAGGTTGCGGATCGCGTCGTCGAATCCGGCGAGCTGTTCGGCCGGCGTCAGCCTCTGCAGCGTGGCGCGGATTTCGCCGAGCGCGCGTTCGACGCCGGCCAACGCCGTATTGTCGATGCCGCTCTGCTTGCTGTCGTCGATGCGCCGGGCGAGCGAGCGGATCTCGCTCTCGAGCGACTCGATGGCGCGGCGCGGCAGCGCCTCGGTGACGACGCTGCGGATTTCGGCGAGCTCAGAGCGGAAGGCGGCGATCGACTGCTCGATGCCGGTGTCGGGGCGCTGCAGCGCGTCGATCTGGCTGGTGATATGCGATAGCTGTCGCTCGATCGCAGATGTGTTCACGACAGGCGCGGCAGCGGCAGCGCGAGCCGGTGCGATCGGCGGCGCATTCATCCGTGGCACGCCGTCGAGCTCGCTCTGCCGCGCGGTGATTTCGGAGATCGCAAAATCCAGCGAGAACGGATCGATCGGTGGCGTCGGGTTGTAGACCTTTGCGGCCGCGCGCTCGACGGTGTCGTGGCTGTGCGGCGCAGGCGCGGCTTCGTTGATCTGCGAGAGCCGGGCGTCGAGCCGCGAGATCGCGTCGTTGAGCTGGCGGGCGACGCCGGGCTCCTGGCCGACGGGTTTTGCAAATTGTTCGATCTGCCGGGTGATGGCGTCGAGCCGGTGGTGGATCTCGGCGACGTCGGCGGCTTCGCGATGCGGCAAGGCCGGGCGCGGCATCAGCGGGGGCTGGTCGGTGCGCGCGCGTTGGTTCGGTGAGGTAAAGGACGGCGGCGCCGTATCGCCGATGGTCGAGTTCAGCCAGTCGCCGAGCGACATCCCGGCGCGGCGCGCAGCCGCTTCGGCCCGCTCGCGAACCGACGGCTCGATGCCTTCTACATTCCAGGATACGCGCGAATTCATTCCGGTTCCGAGCCTTGTTCAGCCTGTTCCCGGCCCCGCACGTCCCGATGACGGAACAATTGCGAACGGCGCGGGCGGTCTGCCTCTGTCCCGGACTTTTTCCTGTTACGGTAAATAACCGGTTAAGGATCGTGGCGGATCGGCCGTAAAAGTTAACTTCCGCATCATAATTGCCGATTCAGCCGGTCAGATCAGGCGCTTAGGGCAAGGCTGCCGAGCCGGCGGGCGCGGTCGTCGACATTGCCGGACTACCGCGTGAACAAGGCGCCGAGGTCGTCGACGTCAGCTTCGGTGATGGCGGTTTGCGCCTGATGCATCACGGCGGACTGGCCGATATAGGCCCAGTAGATGAACTCGGCGCGGGGCAGCGCCTTGCGGCTCTCGACCCCGGATTCGGTCAGCAGCTTGGCGATATAGGCCACCCGCTGCAGATCAACCGACGCCACCACGGCCGCGGCCGACGGGTCGGTGGTCGCCCATGACCGGATGGCGCGGTCGAGCCTGCGATCTTCCTCAAAACCGAGCCGCATCAAGGCGGTCAATCGCGCCGGCCCGGTGAGCGTGGTGTCGATATCGCGGATCACGCGGTCGCCGACACGCTCCCGCCATTCCCGCAGCAAGGCCTGGCGATAATCCTCGATGTCCTTGAAATGCCAGTAGAAACTGCCGCGCGACACGTCCAGCCCGGCGGCCAGTGCGCCGACCTTCAGGGCCTGTTCGCCCTGGCCAGCCAGCGTCCGCAGGCCATGCTTGATCCAGTCGGTGATGGTGAGGCGATCTTTCACACCCTCACCATACACATATGTATTGACGACCGCCACCCAGTCCGGGTAGTTTTCCATGCAGGGATGTATGGAAACGACAAGAGTGTTGGCGATGACCGGTCTCGACACCTGGTACGACTACATGCGCGGGCACGACCCGGCCGTGCTGTGGGATCTGCTGCATCCTGACGCGGTGTTCGAAAGCCCCGTCGTGCATACGCCGCAACGTGGCCGTGATATCGTCTTCAAATATCTCGTCAGTGCCGAAAAGGTGCTCGGCGGCGCCGGCTTCGCCTATCGCGGCGAATGGCGCAACGATCGCAGTGTAATTCTGGAATTCGATACAACGCTCGAGGGCATCGTCATCAACGGCGTCGATATGATCACGTTCGATAGCAACGACCGCATCGTTCATTTCAAAGTCATGGTGCGCCCGCTCAAGGCCATCAATGTCCTGCACCGCCTGATGGGCGAGCGTCTCGCCTAACCGTCGACCTCCATCTAAGGAACGCTCATGCCCAGCTATAAAGCCCCCCTCGAAGACGTCGGCTTCCTGCTCAACGACGTGTTCCAGTTCGACAACTACAACAATCTGCCCGGCTTCGCCGATGCCTCGCCCGACGTCCGCGAGGCGATCCTGCAAGAGGCGGCCAAGCTGTCCGAGCAGGTGCTGCAGCCGTTGAACCGCTCCGGCGACCTCGAAGGCTGCGTCCGCCACGCCGACGGCAGCGTCACCACGCCAAAGGGGTTCAAGGAAGCCTACAAGCAGGTCACCGAGGGTGGCTGGCTCGGCCTGTCGTCGCCGGCGGAGTTTGGCGGCCAGGGCCTGCCGGTGGCGCTCTCCCAGACTGTCAATGAATTCCAGTGCTCCGCCAACATGGCGTTCTCGATGTATGGCGGCCTGACCATGGGCGCCACCGCGGCGCTGGTCGTGCACGGCAAGCCTGAGCAGAAGGCAATCTTTCTGCCGAAGATGGTGAGCGGCGAATGGACCGGCACCATGAACCTGACCGAGCCGCATTGCGGCACCGACCTCGGCTTGCTGCGCACCAAGGCCGCGCCGCAGGGCGACGGCAGCTACAAGATTTCCGGCACCAAGATTTTCATCTCCGCCGGCGAGCACGATCTGGCCGATAACATTATCCATTTGGTGCTGGCGCGCATCGAAGGCGCACCTGCCGGTATCAAGGGCGTGTCGCTGTTCGTGGTGCCGAAGGTGCTGGTTAATGAAGACGGCTCGCTCGGCGCGCGCAACGGCGTCAGTTGCGGCTCGATCGAGCACAAGATGGGCATCCACGGCAATTCCACCTGCGTGATGAACTACGACAACGCCCAGGGTTGGCTGATCGGCGAAGAGAACAAGGGCATGCAGGGCATGTTCGTGATGATGAACGAGGCACGGCTCGGCGTCGCGGTGCAAGGTCTCGCGCAGTCCGAAGTCGCCTATCAGAACGCGGTCGCCTATGCGAAGGACCGCCTTCAGGGTCGCTCGCTGACCGGGCCGAAGGCGCCTGACAAGCCGGCTGACCCGATCATCGTGCATCCCGACGTGCGGCGCACGCTGCTCACCATCCGCGCCTTCAATGAGGCGGCGCGCGCGATGGTGGTATGGACCGCGCTGAAGAGCGACGTCGCGCATCGCAGCGAAGACCCGAAGGAGCGTCAGGCCGCCGATGATCACATGGGCCTGATGACCCCGGTGCTGAAGGGCGTGCTGACCGATGGCGGCTTTGCCAATGCGGTGTCGGCGCAGCAGATGTTCGGCGGCCACGGCTACATCGCCGAATGGGGCATGGAGCAGTTCGTGCGCGATGCCCGTATCGCCATGATCTATGAGGGCGCCAACGGCATCCAGGCGCTCGATCTGGTCGGCCGCAAGCTGCCGCGCGATGGCGGCCGTGCGGCGATGGCGTTCTTCGGCGAGGTCGCGGCGTTTGCCAAGGAGCACGGCGCCGACGAGGCGATGAAGCCCTATGTCGATCCGCTGTCGGGCGCGCTCGGCCATCTGCAGCAGGCGACGATGTGGCTGATGAACAACGCCATGATGAAGCCCGACAATGCCGGCGCCGGCGCCACCGATTACATGCAACTGTTCGGCCTGACCTCCTTCGCCTATATGTGGGCGAAGATGGCCAAGGTGGCGCAGGACAAGATTGCCGCTTCGGGGGCGACGCCGTATCTCACCACCAAGCTGGTGACCGGCCGCTTCTTCATGGAGCGGATGTTGCCGGAAACCTCGGTCCATCTAGCGCGCATCCAGACCGGTGCTGCAACGACGATGGAGCTTCCGGCGGAAGCGTTCTGAAGACAATACATACTCCGTCATTGCGAGGCCAAGGAAAGTTGGCTAGCCAACTTCCCTCTTAGCGAAGCGACGCGGCAATCCAGAGAGCCACAAGCGAAAGACTGGATTGCTTCGTCGCAACGGCTCCTCGCAATGACGGCTGATAGATCTGCATAAAAATTCGTCCGGCTCGCTCGCAGCCGGGACTCAAACGGGAGAAACCGAATGCCCGAGGCCTATATCTACGATCACGTGCGTACCCCGCGCGGCCGCGGCAAGGCCGACGGGTCGCTGCATGAGGTGACCGCGCTGGCGCTCGCCACCGCGCCGCTGAAGGCGCTGAAGGAACGCAACAACATCCAGCCCGGCACCATCGACGACGTCATTCTCGGCTGCGTCGATCCGGTCGGCGAGGCCGGCGGCGACATCGCCCGCATGGCGGCGCTGTCGGCGGGCTACGGCAATGACGTGCCGGGCATCCAGATCAACCGTTTCTGTGCCTCCGGCCTCGACGCGGTGAATTTCGCCGCGGCGCAGGTGATGTCCGGCCAGCATGAGATGACGATCGGCGGCGGCGCGGAATCGATGAGCCGGATCGGCATCGGTGCCTCCGGCGGCGCCTGGCCGGTCGATCCCTCGATCGCGGTGCCGGCCTACTTCATGCCGCAGGGCGTCTCGGCCGATCTGATCGCGACCAAATACGGCTTCTCGCGCGACGACGTCGATGGCTACGCCGTGCAGAGCCAGCAGCGTTCCGCAAAATCCTGGGAAGAAGGCCGCTTCGCCAAGTCGGTCATTCCGGTCAAGGACATCAATGGCCTGACGATTCTGGCCCGCGACGAGCACATGCGCCCGACCACGACCATGCAGTCGCTCGCGGCCTTGCAGCCGTCCTTCGTGACGATGGGCCAGATGGGCGGGTTTGACGCGGTAGCGATCCAGTCGCATCCGGAAATCGAGCGCGTCAATTATGTGCACCACGCCGGCAACTCGTCGGGCATCGTCGATGGCGCCGCCGCCGTGCTGCTGGGCTCCGAGGCTGCCGGCAAGAAGGCCGGCCTCAAGCCGCGCGCGAAAATCCGCGCCTTCGCCAATATCGGCTCCGAGCCGGCGATGATGCTGACCGGCCCGGTCGACGTGACCAAGAAGGTGCTGGAGCGTTCCGGCATGAAGCTGTCGGACATCGATCTGTTCGAGCTCAACGAGGCCTTCGCCTCCGTCGTGCTGCGCTTCATGCAGGCGTTCGAGATCGACAATGACAAGATCAATGTCTGCGGCGGCGCGATCGCGATGGGTCATCCGCTCGGCGCCACCGGCGCGATGATCCTCGGCACCGTGCTGGACGAGCTGGAGCGCACCGGCAAGTCGACCGCACTGGTGACGCTGTGCATCGGCGGCGGCATGGGCACCGCCACGATCATCGAGCGGGTGTAGTTCGGTCTTCCCCTCCCCCCTTGTGGGTGAGGGTGGCTCGAAGCCCGCGAAGCGGGTTCGAGACGGGAGAGGGGGCGCCACACGCGACGGCGTTTGTGGCTCCCCCTCTCCCGCCTTCGCTTAGCTCAGGCACCCTCCCCCACATGGGGGGAGGGGAAGCAAGTTCAACCCGTCGCGCGGACGGTGATCGGCGCATTCAGCAACGGTACTTCGGGTAGTGCCATCAGAGCAGGCTTGGCGAAATGATAGCCCTGGAACAGCGAGATGCCGGCGGCGCGCAGCAAGGCGAGTTCTTCGGCGCTCTCGACGCCTTCGCCGAGCACGGTGATTTCGAGTTCGCGCGCGATGCCGACGATGCCGGCGACGATCGCCTGCTTGGCGCGGCTGAGATGAATGTCACGCAACAGTTCCATATCGATCTTGATCAGGTCCGGCTGCAACCGCGCCAGCAGGCCGAGGCCGGCGAAGCCGGAGCCGAAATCGTCCAGCGCGGTCATAAAGCCGAATTCCTTGTACGCCTCGACGACCTTCTGCACATGCGCGACGTCCGTCATCCGTTCGTTTTCGGTGAACTCGAACATCAGGTTCCGGTACGGAAAGTTGACGCGCGTCGCGGCAGCCAGGGATTTCTGGATGCAGGCGGCGGGCTCGTAGACCGCGTTCGGCATGAAATTGATCGACAGCCGCAGATGCGGCTGCTTGAACAGCGCGCCGGCGGTCTCGATCGCCAGCACGCGTGCCGCCTGGTCGAAGCGGTAGCGGGTGGCGGCGGTGACCTGGCTCAGCACCGACCAGGCCGACTCGCCATTTGGGCCGCGGACCAGCGCCTCATAGCCCCAGACGCGTCCGACATTGAGGTCGACGATCGGCTGGAACGCCATCTTGAATTCGAACGGGAGCGGAACATCGTCCCGGCATCCCTCACACTTGCCACCCATGAAACCCTAACCTTCGCCTGACCCGTCTACTATTCAGATAACGACGACAACTGAATATCGGGTAAATGGCTTGTACGAACCGAACACAGGAGCGTCCGATGAGCTACGCAAACTTCAAGATCGAGACCGATGCCGATGGGATCGCCCTTGTCACGTGGGATATTCCCGGCCGTTCCATGAACGTGCTCGATGTCACCACCATCACGGAACTCGGTGCGATCGTCGATGCAACGACCGCGGACGCGGGTGTAAAGGGCGTCGTCATCACCTCCGGCAAGGAGGCATTTTCCGCCGGCGCCGACCTGTCGATGCTGGAGGGCATGGGCCGGTTGTTCGCCGAAACCAAGCAGACGAAAGGCGAGGAAGCCGCCCAGCAGATGCTGTTCGACGAGAGTCGCAAGCTGTCGCTGACGCTGCGCAAGATCGAGACTTCCGGCAAGCCGTGGGTCGCGGCGATCAACGGTCTGGCACTCGGCGGCGCGTTCGAAGTGACTTTGGCCTGCCACTACCGCGTCGCGGCTGAAAATCCGAAGACCCGGCTCGGCCTGCCGGAGATCAAGGTCGGCCTGTTTCCGGGCGGCGGCGGCACCCAGCGCATCGCGCGGCTGCTGCAGCCGCAGGATACCATGCAGATGCTGCTGAAGGGCGAGGCGCTGAACCTCGCCAAGGCCAAGGCGATGAAGCTGGTCGATGCGGTGGTGCCCGCCGGCGAGATGATTTCGGTCGCCAAGGAATGGATCAAGGCCGGCGGCAAGGCCGTGGCACCGTGGGACGAGAAGGGCTTCAAGCTGCCCGGCGGTCCGGTCTACTCCAAGCAGGGCATGCAGATGTTCCCGGCCGGCAACGCGATCTATCGCCGCGAGACCTTCGACAACTATCCGGCCGCGCGGGCCGTGATGCAGTGCGTCTATGAAGGCCTGCAACTGCCGATGGACGCCGCCCTTCGCGTCGAGTCGCGCTACTTCGCCAAGATTCTGCAGAGCAAGGAAGCCGCGGCAATGATCCGCAGCCTGTTCGTCTCGATGCAGGAACTGACCAAGGGCGCCCGCCGCCCGCAGAACATTCCGCCTACCAAGGTGAAGAAGCTCGCGGTGATCGGCGCCGGCTTCATGGGCGCCAGCGTCGGCTTCGTCTCGGCGCGCGGCGGCATGGACGTGGTGCTGATCGACCGCGACCAGGCCTCGGCCGACAAGGGCCTCGGCCATTGCGAGGCGGCGATCGACGCGCTGATCTCGAAGGGCCGTGCCAAGGAGGCCGACAAGGCGGCTTTGATGGCAAAGATCACGGCGACCGCTGATTTCGACGTTATTCGGGAGTGCGACCTCGTCATCGAAGCGGTGTTCGAGGATCGCGCGGTCAAGGCCGAGATCTACAAGAAGGTTCAGCCGCTATTGAAGGAAGGCGCGATCATCGCGTCCAACACCTCGACGCTGCCGATCAATTCGCTGGCCGAGGAATTCACCGACCAGTCGAAGTTCATCGGCATCCATTTCTTCTCGCCGGTGGAGAAGATGATGCTGGTGGAAATCATCGTCGGCAAGAACACCGGCGACGTCGCGCTCGCCACCGCACTCGATTATGTTCGCGTGATCGGCAAGACGCCGATCGTGGTGAACGATTCCCGCGGCTTCTTCGCCAATCGCTGCGTGCTGCGCTTCACTGCCGAAGGCCTGGAAATGCTGATGGAAGGCGTACCGCCGGCGATGATCGAGAACACCGCCAAGATGGCCGGCATGCCGGTCGGGCCGCTGTCGCTGTCCGACGAGATCGCGCTCGATCTGGTCTTGAAGATCATGAAGGCCACCGAGGCGGATCTCGGTTCGCAGGCGGTCGACCAGGCGCAGAAGAAGCTGATCGTCGAGATGGTCGAGAAGCAGGAGCGCTTCGGCCGCAAGAACGGCAAGGGCTTCTACGAGTATCCGCCGAAGGGCAAGGGGTCCAAGAGTCTGTGGCAGGGGCTTGGTGAGTTGATCCCGGCCTCGGTCGATCCCGACACGCTCGACATCGAGGAGTTGAAGCAGCGCTTCCTGGTGGTGCAGGCGGTAGAAGCCGCACGCACGGTGGAGGACCATGTCATCACCGATCCGCGGGAGGCCGATGTCGGCTCGATCCTCGGCTTCGGCTTCGCGCCGTTCACCGGCGGCACGCTGAGCTATATCGACTTCATGGGAACGAAGGAGTTCGTGGCATTGTGCCAAAAGCTCGAAGCCAAATACGGCTCGCGCTTCACGCCGCCGAAGCTGCTGGTCGAGATGGCGGCGAAAGGCGAGACGTTCTACGGTCGATTCCCGCCGAAGAAGCTCGCGGCTTGATCGTTCTTGCTTCCCCTCCCCCCTTGTGGGGGAGGGTGGATCGAACGCACGAAGTGCGTTCGAGACGGGATAGGGGGCGCCACAAGCTGTGGCGTTCGTGGCTCCCCCTCTCCCGCCTTCGCTTCGCTCAGGCACCCTCCCCCACAAGGGGGGAGGGGAAGATCAGAGTCTCACGCCGCCTTCATCAGGCCTTCCTTCGTCATCGCTTCCATGACCTTCGGGCGCGCGCCGACGCGGTCCTTGTAGGCGGCGAGGTTCTTGAATTCGGTGAGGTCGAGGCCCATCCGGTCGGCCCATTTCAGCATCACGAACAGATAACCGTCGGCGACGCTGAAATCCTTGCCAAGCAGGTAGTCTTTGCCCGCCAGCGCGCCGTCGATATATTTGAACTTGGCGGTCAGGCGGGTCTTGAAGAAAACCTTCACCTCGTCGTCGAACACCGGCTGGAACAGCGGTGAAAAGTTCTTGTGCAACTCGCCATTGATGAAGCCGAGCCATTCCTGCAAATGGCGGCGGGCGTCGCTGGCGATGGCCGGCGCGAGATTCTTGGCAGTGGCCTGATCCGCGATATATTGCACGATCACCGGACCCTCGGTGACCAGCTCGCCGCTGTCGAGGCCGAGTGCCGGGACCTGGCCCTTGGGGTTGATCGCCAGGTAATCGTCGCCATTTTCGAGCTTCTTGGCCTTGAGGTCGACCTTGATCAGATCGTAGGGCAGGCCGGCTTCCAGCAGCGCGATATGCGGCGACAGCGAACAGGCACCGGGCGAATAATACAGCTTCATCGAAATTCCTCCCTTGGGATCATTGGTTTGACCAACCAAGTGACTAAATGCAGCTGCATGGAATAGTCAATATTGATGCAGCTGCATTCAGTGGCTAGGGTGCCGCTCCATTTGGACGACGTGACGCCATGAAACGCAAACCTTCGCTCGAGGCGACCGCCGCCTGGATCCGCCTGATGCGAATCCAGAGCCGGGTGCTGGACGCCGTCGAGCAGGACCTCAAGCGCGCCGGCTATCCGGCGCTGGCGTGGTTCGACGCCCTGCAGGAGTTGGCGCGGTCGCCTGCCGGAGAGATGCGCCCGGTCGAGCTCGAAAAACAGATGCTGATCCCGCAATATTCGACCTCGCGGCTGATCGACCGGCTGGTCGATGAAGGTCTGGCGGTGCGGCGCGAATGCAAGATGGACAAGCGCGGCCTGTTCGTGGAGATCACCGAGGTTGGCCGCGAACTGCACAAGAAGATGGCCTGCGCCTATTCCACGGCGATCGAGAAACATGTCGGCTCCAAGCTGACCGATGCGGACGCCGCGAAATTATGCGGCCTGCTCGACCGGCTCGGTTGCGCGTGCCATGAGAGTCCGGCTATCCCGGTCGCGACCGCCAAAGACGCCGCGACCAGATGAACCTGATTTTACCTCCTGCGCCGTCGACCGTTCTGGTCCGCCGGCGTCCCCGACACTGCGCGCGATGGATCGCAGCGCCCTTCAATCGGATTTTTCATGGCGCGTGACCAGATCGATATGACGCCGCTACATTCGCGCGACGAACTCGTGGCGTGGCTGGAGGAGGGCGTGAAGCCGCCATCCGCATTCCGCATCGGCACCGAGCACGAGAAGACGCCGTTCACGCTTGAGGGCCTCAACCCGGTACCTTACGAAGGCGCCCGCGGCATCGAGGCCCTGCTGCTCGGCATGAAGTCGCTGCTCGGCTGGGAGCCGATCATGGAAGGCGACCACATCATCGGCCTGTATGACGTGACCGGCGGCGGCGCGATCTCGCTGGAGCCGGGCGGCCAGTTCGAACTGTCCGGCGCGCCGGTCGAGACCATCCACCAGACGCAGTCGGAGCTGATGGCGCATCTGGCGCAGGTGCGCGAAGTGGCCACCCCGCTCGGCATCGGCTTTCTCGGCCTCGGCATGACGCCGTCATGGTCGCGCGCGCAGATCCCGGTGATGCCCAAGGGCCGCTACAAGATCATGACCAACTACATGCCGAAGGTCGGCCAGTACGGTCTCGACATGATGTACCGGACCTGCACGGTGCAGACCAATCTCGACTTCTCCTCGGAAGCCGACATGGTCAAGAAGCTGCGGGTCTCGGTCGCGCTGCAGCCGATCGCCACGGCGCTGTTCGCCAATTCGCCGTTCACCGAAGGCAAGCCCAATGGCTATCAGTCGTTTCGCTCCGAGATCTGGCGCGACACCGACAATGCCCGTTCCGGCATGATCCCGTGGGCGTTCGAGGACGGCATGGGCTTCGAGCGCTGGGTCGATTATGCGCTCGACGTGCCGATGTATTTCGTCAAGCGCGGCGATGACTACATCGACGTTTCCGGCTCCTCGTTCCGCGACTTCTTCGACGGCAAGAACGCCAAGATGCCGGGCCAGCGGCCGACCATTTCGGACTGGGCCAATCATCTCTCGACGATCTTCCCGGAAGTGCGGCTGAAGCGTTATCTGGAAATGCGCGGCGCCGATGGCGTGCCGTGGAACCGGCTGCCGGCGCTGTCGGCGTTCTGGGTCGGGCTGCTGTATGATGACGCCGCGCTGGATGCCGCCTGGGATATCGTCAAGAACTGGACTGCCGCGGAGCGTCAGGCGCTGCGCGACGACGTGCCGAAGCTCGGCTTCAAGTCGCGGATCAAGGACCGCTATCTGTTCGAGATCGCCAAGGAATGCGTCGCGCTGGCGCATGGCGGGTTGAAGCGCCGCGCAAGGCTTGACCAGGGCGGTCGCGACGAGACGCGGCATCTGGAGCCGCTCGAACGCATCCTGGCGCTTGGCAAGAACCCCGCCGAGGAGATGCTCGACAAGTACAACGGCTCCTGGCAGGGCTCGGTGGATCCGGCCTACAAGGAATATTGCTTCTAGATCAGCGGCTTGATCGGATCGGTGATTTCTGAAGGCTTGTTCATCGGGCGTACAGGTGACGCGCGGTCAAATGGCCGTCGCGCTGCATCTTTGCAGACCCCGCAGCTAGAACCCGCTGAAAGTCATTCCGGATGTCGAGGAGCCGCCTGTTTAGAGCGTGTCTGGCCGCCCTTGCCCTCTGCGCGGTGCTGGCCGGGGCCCGACCGGCTGCCGCCCAGGCCAATTTCGATCGCCCCGGGGCGGATTATTCGCGCTCGCTGTCGCAATCCGGCGATCCCGCCGAATGCGCGCTGCTGTGCGAACGCGACAAACGTTGCCGGGCCTGGAGCTTCAACTATCCCGGCGACGCTTCAGAAATTGCCGTGTGCTGGCTGAAGGACAAGGTGACGCCGCGGGTCGAGAGCTATTGCTGCGTCTCCGGGGTTCGCGGCGCCGGCGTCATCGAGCCGCGTTCCGGCCCGGTGGAGACCGCGATCGACCGTTTCGGCGGCGACTATCGCAGCTTCGAGATCAAGAACGACGACAAGG
The DNA here is from genome assembly GCF_007018645.1 of Tardiphaga sp. vice154. Classification (NCBI taxonomy): domain Bacteria; kingdom Pseudomonadati; phylum Pseudomonadota; class Alphaproteobacteria; order Hyphomicrobiales; family Nitrobacteraceae; genus Tardiphaga; species Tardiphaga sp. vice154. The sequence continues at coordinate 33,697 of NZ_CP041399.1, read as the reverse complement.
CCGAACGCGGCGACGCCTGTCGCGACGCCTGCCAAGGCGACCATAAATGCCGTGCCTGGACCTTTGCCCGCCCCGGCTACGCCGGCAAGGGCGCACGCTGTTTCCTGAAAAACGACATCAAGCCGCCGCGGCGCCGGCCGGGATATCTGTCGGGCGTGGTGAGGTAGAGTTCTTCTTCCCTCTCCCCTTGTGGGAGAGGGTGGATCGACCGCGAAGCGGTCGAGACGGGTGAGGGGTGCCACGCACTCCTCTGCCCAGTAACCCCTCATCCGTCGCGGACTTCGTCCGCGCCACCTTCTCCCACAAGGGGAGAAGGGACGATGGAGCCGCGTGGCCGGGGATAAGTGGCCTGCTACTTCCCCACCTCCGCCTGCACTGGGCGCACCGGATCGCCTTCGCGCAGCAGCGCGCCGGCGCGGGCGACGACGACGTCGCCCTCGTTCAAGCCCTCGCGAATTTCGACGCGGCCGCCCGACATCAGCCCGACCTCGACACGGCGGGCCTCGACGCGCTGGCGGCGGACGATCTGCACCACGGTGGCGCCGGTGCCGTACAGGATCGCGGTGAGCGGCACCGCAATGCCGCAGCTCTCGCCGGTCTTGATCATCGCGCGGGCATAGGCGTTGCTCATCAGTCGCCGCGGCGACGTGATCGAGATCGTTACCTGGCCGAGCTGGCTGTTCGGCTCCACGGTGGAGGCGACTCGGCGGACCCGGCCGTCCATCTCGCCGGCGCCGATCACCCGGATCCGCACCATCTGGTCGATCTTCAGCTTCGGCAGGCTGGCAGTCGGTACCTGGCCGATGAAATCGAATTCGCTGCGCGCGATAATGCTGAACAGCGCCTCGCCCTTGCCGGAGGCGACGGCGCCGATCACCGCGGTCGAGGCGCTGACCAATCCTGCGGTGGTCGACTGGATCTGCAGCGTGCCGCCGTCCGGCGTCGTCAGCCGCGCCAGGATCTGGCCCGCGGTAACGGTTTCGCCGGCATCGACCAGCACGTCGGCGACCTTCAGCCCCGGGCGATCCGGGCGGATGGCGATCTCCTCCTTCGGCACCAGGATGCCGGAGACGTCGACGATATCCGAGAAGCAGGATTTCGCCGCCGTCAACACCGTGACCGCGGCGCCGTTCGGCGCTTCCGTCCCCTCGGCGGCCAGCGCTGGCTGCGCCAGCAGCCATCCGAGCGCCACGGCGGCGTGCGCGAGTCTGTTCATGGTTTCACCTTCGGGCCGGTCAGCGGCAGTTCGGGGTGATCGTCCTCGCCGGTCGAGGTCAGCAGTTTCTTGCCGTAGCGCCACGACAGGGCGCCGACATCGTCCATCATCATGAACATCGCCGGCACGAAGATCAGCGACAGCAGCGTCGAGAAGATCAGCCCGCCGATCACCGCCAGCGCCATCGGCGAGCGGAATTCGCCGCCGGCGCCCCATGCCAGCGCCGACGGCATCATGCCAGCGGCCATCGCGATGGTGGTCATCACGATCGGTCGCGCCCGCTTCATGCCGGCGTCGATGATCGCAACCTCGCGCGGCTTGCCGTCGCGGATCGCCTCGACCGCGAATTCCACCAGCATGATGGCGTTCTTGGTCACGATTCCCATCAGCATCAGGATGCCGATCCATACCGGCGTCGTCAGTTGCTTGCCCGTTACCAGCAGCGCCATGATCGCGCCGCCGATCGACAGCGGCAGCGAGAACAGGATGGTGATCGGCTGCAGGAAGGTGCCGAACAGCAGCACCAATACCGCATAGACCATCATGAGCCCGGCCGAGATCGCGGTGGCAAAGCCGGCGGACAATTCGTTGAGGCTCTCGGCGTCGCCTGATTGCTTGACGCTGACATTCTTCGGCAGGCTCTTCATCACCGGCAGGTCGTAGATCTTCTTCATCGCGTCGCCGAGTGCGGCGGTGCCGACCAGATCGGCCGCGACGGTGGCCTGTCGCTCGCGATCGTAGCGGTTGATGCTGGTCGGGCCCTGGTCGAGCTTGATATCGGCCACTACCGACAGCGGCACGCCGCCGCGGCCGCCGCCGAGCGGCACCCGCAACTGCTCCAGCACGGAGAGATCGCCCCGCGCGGAATCCTCCAGCTGCACGCGAATAGGTACCAGCCGGTCGCCGGCGTCGAATTTGGCGAGCGCGGGGCCGACATCGCCGATGGTGGCGACGCGGATGGTTTCCGACAGGCTTTCGGTGGAAACGCCGAGTCGGGCGGCGAGATCGGCGCGGGGCTGCACGCGCAGTTCCGGCCGGTCGAGCGAGGTCTCCGAGATCACATTGGCGATGATCGGAACCCGCTTCATCTGCGTCGCCAGCTCGTTGGCGACGTTGCTGACGATGTTGATGTCGGTGCCGGTCACCACCAGCGAGATCGCGCGCAGCCCGTTCTCGTCGAGGAACCAGTAGCGGATATCGGGCACGCTCTCGAGCTCGCGGCCGATGTCGAGTTCGAGTTCGCGCTGGGTGGTCTTGCGATCGCCCTTCGGCGTGTAGTTGATGATCAGCGAGGCGCGGCGCACTTCCTGCAGGCCCGGCGGCACGCGACCGCCGTCGACGAACACGCTGCGGATTTCCGGCCGATTGCGCAGCCGCTGCACGATTTCTTCGGTGGTCTTTTCGGTGAAGGCGAGCGGCGAGCCCGGCGGCAGTTCCATCGCCAGCAAGGACCGCGCCGAATCCTGCGCCGGCAGGAAGCCCTGCGGAAGCAACTGGATGCTCCAGATCGACAGCGCGAAAATGCCGATACCGATCAGCACCGTGAGATAATAGTGCTTTACCGACAGCGTCACGAGGCGCGTGTAGCTGCGCAGGATGCGGCCCGGCGGCGGATCGTCGTGCGGATGGTCTTTCAGGAAGTAGGCCGCCAGCACTGGCGTGACGAAGCGCGCCGCCAGCAGTGAGAAAAAAACCTGCACCGAAACGGTGATGCCGAACTGCTTGAAGAACTGCCCGGCGATGCCGTCCATGAACGAGGCCGGGGCGAAGATCGCGATGATGGTAAGCGAGATCGCGATCACCGCAAGGCCGATCTCGTCGGCGGCTTCGAGCGCTGCGCGGTACGGTGATTTGCCCATCCGGATGTGGCGGACGATGTTTTCGATCTCGACGATGGCGTCATCGACCAGGATGCCGGTCGACAGCGTGATGGCGAGGAAGCTGACGAGATTGAGCGAGAAGCCGAGCAGGTCCATCACCCAGAACGCCGGAAAGATCGACAGCGGCAGCGAGATCGCGGCGATCACGGTTGCGCGGAAGTCGCGCAGGAACAGGAACACGACGATGACCGCGAGGATGGCGCCCTCGAACAGCGTGTGCATCGCGGCGTCGTAATTGCCCTTGGTGAAATCCACCGAGGTGTCGATCAGCTTGAGATCGACGTCGGGGTACGAATCCTTCAGCGCGTCGATGCGCTTCTGCACGGCGGCGGCGACGACGACGTCGGAGGCGCCCTTGGAGCGCTTGATGCCGAGCGCCACCACCGGCTCGCCGTTGAAGCGCGCAAAGGTGCGACGGTCGGCGATGGTATCGGTGACGGTGCCGAGATCTTCCAGCCGGACTTCGCCGCCGGACGGCAGGCTGATCATGGTGCCGGCGAGTTCGTTCAGCGTCTTGGCGCCGGCCAGCGTGCGGATCGCCTGGTCGTTCTTGCCGATTTCGGCGCGGCCGCCGGCGAGATCGACATTGGTGCCGCGCAGCCGCCGGGACACATCCACCGCGGTGAGGCCGGCGGCCTGCAGGCGATCGGGATCAAGCGACACCAGGATCTCGCGCTCGACGCCGCCGATGCGCTCGACTTGCGCCACGTTGCGCACGCCCTGCAGCGCGCGTTTGACCACGTCATCGACAAAATAAGACAGCTGCTCCGGCGTCTTGCCGGGCGAGATCGCGGCATAGGTGACGATCGGCAGGCCGATCACGTCGACGCGCTGGATCAAAGGCTCGTTGACGTTCTGCGGCAGGTTGCTGCGGACGCGCGTGATGGCGTCCTTGACGTCGTTGAGCGCGCGGTCGGTGTTGGTCTCCAGCGCGAACTGCACGGTGGTCACCGACAATCCGTCGGTGATCGAGGAGGCGATATGGCGCACGCCTTCGACGCCGGAGACGCGGTCCTCGATGGTCTTGGTGACCTGCGCTTCCAGCTCGGCGGGTGCTGCGCCGAATTGCGAGACCGCGACCGAGATCACCGGAATGTCGGCCGAGGGCAGCCGGGTGATCGCCAGTTTGGTGAAACTGATCCAGCCCAGCGCCAGCAGGATGATGGAGAAGACGATCGACGGCAGCGGGTGGCGGATCGACCAGGCGGAGATATTCAGGGACATCAGCGCACCCGCGATCGGTCGAGTTCATCGACAAGCATGCTTCTCACCTGGTCGCCATCGTGCAGCGAGGTGCCGGCATCGGCGACGACGAGGTCGCCGACCTCGACGCCTTCGAGGATTTCGGTGGCCGTATCCGAGGTCAATCCGACCCGGACCTTGCGGGTTTCGATGGCGCTGCCTTTCACCACCTGCACCGTGAGGTGGTCGATGGCCGAGCGCGGCACCGACACGCCGCAACTGCGCCTGGCGTCGATCGCGGCACGGGCGAAGGTGCCGACCCGCAGGCCGGGATTGGACGCAAACGACAGCCGGACGTGGCCGAGCTGGGTGGTGCGATCGATCTGCGGCGATACCAGGCGCACCTTGCCGGGAACGTCGGAACGGTCGTCGCGGCTGATCCGCGCGCCGGCGCCGGCGCTCAGCTTCATGACGTGGATGCTCGGGACTTCGGCATCGAGTTCGATGTCGCCGCCGACGGCAATCTTGAACATCGGCCCCGCGACCGGCGAGGCCGGCGCGCCGGCGATCGTATTGACGGATATGACGAGGCCGGCGGCCGGCGCGCGCAGGCTGGAGGCCCGTCCGGCGCCGGCCACCAGCGGAACCAGCCTCGCCAGTTCCTGGTTCTCGGTGACGCTGTCGCCCTCGCGCACCAATAGTTCGGATACTTTCGAACCCTCGCCATCGACGCCGGCAACGGCTTCCCGGCGTGGCACGATGAAGCCGGTCACGCGGACCGTGTCGGAGAAGCAGGCATTGGTTGCCTTGACGACCTGCACCATCGCGCCACCGGGTGTCACCGATCCACTCGGCGAGGAACTGTCGGCGGCGCTGGCCGCGCTGCTGGCGGGAACTAGGCTGGCTGCCAGGGCCAGGGCGGCAAAAGGAGCGAAGCAGGCAAAAGGCTTCATGCGGGATCGATCCACCGGAAAAGGCGCGCCCCGCGGGGCCGCAAGCGGGAGGTCATCTCAATCTCAAGCCGTTCTATACAGGAACGGCCGTCATCGCCAAACAAACAGGGTCGGTGCCGGGCCGGACATCGGGGTGCGGCCATCGCCATATCCGGCGGCAGGTCAGGCGCTCACTTGGAGGCCGTCGTCTTGTTCGCCATGTTGACGACCTGGACCCGGCGGTTGGCGGGGTCCATCGGGTTGGCGGCCTGCTTCGGCTTGCTCTTGCCATAGCCGACGGTGACGAGGTCGGCGGCGGCGAGGCCGTATTTTTCCGTCAGGTAACGCTTGATGGCCTCCGCGCGCCGTTCCGACAGGTCCTGATTGTAGCCGTCGCTGCCGACGCCGTCGGTGTGGCCGGCGACCACGAAGGTCGATCCCTTGAGGTCGTCGTTCGACAGCGCCTTGCCGAGCGCCTCGACGGCAGGTTTGGCCTTCTTGCTGATGTCAGCCGAATTGTAGTCGAAGGTGATTTCGAGATCGATGTTCGGCTTGGTCGAGGCGAGGCTGGCGATCTGCTCGCGCTCGACAATCGACAGCGATCTCGAGTTGCGATTGCGAAGGCTGTCGACGAACTTGCCCTCGGCGGCATTGACCGCAGGTTCGGCGGGCGGCGTCATCGACAGGCCGCGGGTGACCGGCTTGTTCGGCGCCAGCGCCCGCACGATCTGGTCCGAGGTCACCGCCTCGGCGGCGGCAGCCATTCCGGCCGAAACGGTGAGCGCGACACCGATCAGGGCCATGGCACGAAGGGTCGTGAGATTGCGGTGTCCGGCGATGATCGACATGGCTGCATCCTTCCATGAACTGGTTGCAAATTCGCTTCAATCCCGGCCGGCGGAGCCCCGCTCTGCGGCCTGTCCTCAATAGTGTCCTGCCGCGCGCCCCGGGTTCATGCGCCCTGCGATTAATTGCAGGCTTGCGGCGCAGGATCTATCGCACGCCGTGCTAACGCACGCGGTGCTATCGCACGCCGTAACCGGCGAATTCCTTGACGATGTCGGGGTCCATCGCCTTGGCATTGTTGATATCGAGGTCGCCTTCGGCGACCGCCCCGGAGCGCTGCTTGGCGAGACCGCGGCCATATAATGAGGAAGTCAGGCGTGGATTGATCTTCAGCGCGTCGTCGAAATCGGTGATCGCGTTCTTGCTCTGGCCGTTCTTGAGGTTGACCAGCCCGCGGCTATCGAGCGCATCGACGAAATTCGGCCGCAGCCGCAGCGCCTCGTTGCAATCCTTCAGCGCAGCGGCGAGCTCGTTGAGCACGGCGCGGACCCAGCAGCGGTTATTGAGCGCCTCGACATCCTTCGGATTGAGCCGCAGGGTCTCGTCGAAATCCTTCGCGGCCAATTGATAGGCGCCCTTGCTGGCATAGACCTGGCCGCGGCGATACAGCGCACTGAGGTCCTCGGGATTCTCGACCAGCTTGGCGTTCAACGACTTCACGGTCGGATCCTCGGCCAGCGCCAGCGCGATCTTGGCTTCGTCGCGCGGCGCTTCGGCGGCGGGCGCGACCGGCGTCGATGGGGGCGTCGCTGCAGCCGGAGCGGCGGGGGCCGCCGTCCCTGGGGCCGGCGGGGTCACGGCGACCGGCGGTGATGGCGCCGCGACAATGGCGGACGCCGGCGCCGGCCGAGCGCCGGGGACGAAGGCAAAATCCTCCGCCAGCGACGACGAGATCCACGGCACCTGCTCGCTGCGCGACGCCTTGGTGACGTTGACGCGGGTGCGGTTCAGCGCGTCCTCGGCGGTGAGATCCGGTGATTTGATCTCCTTCAGGAGTTCGCTGACGAACAGGCTGTGTGCGGTGCCGGCGTCGCTGACCACCGAACTCAGCGCCGCCGAATACATCACCAGCGTGCCGCCTGGCGCGATCACCGGCGCGAGGCCGGCGGAGAAGCTGCGGAACCGGCGCTCATAGGGGTTGCGCCGGGAGGCATCCAGCAGCGCGATCTTGACGCCGGCGCCGCGGCCATTGATGTCGTTGAGGATGGTCTCGAGGCTGAAACCGTCGCGGCGCACGTCGGGCTCGGTCCAGATCTGCGCATCGACCGGCAGCAAATAGCTCTGCCGCGCCGACTGCACGCCAAAACCGCTGAAGAACACCAGCGCGACCGATCCAGGCTTGAGCTTGCCATACAGCCTGTCGAGCGCGCGGCGCATCGCCTCGCCGCCCAGATTCTCGCCGATATCGACCTCGAAGCCGCTACGCTTTAGCTCGGCAGCGACGTCGCGGGCGTCGTTGACCGGTTCCTTCAGCGGCGCCTCGGCGTCGGGATATCTGGCATTGCCGATCACCAGGGCGAACCTGCCGGCATTGTCGGCGGCCAGAGCCGGCGTCGCAGCGAGCACGAGCATGGCGAGCAGGCCGGCGATGGGAAAACGCATTCTCATGTCTGGCCGCCCATCCCCAACGCGCAAATGGCCGGCGCCAACCGGGCCGTCTCGCGCATTATCAAACCGGCCGCGCGGTCGCTGTCAACCGCACGACACCTGGTGCGTTCTGCGACATGTCGCGGCGCAGTCGGCCTGAGTTGACGCCTGGTCACGCGAGGCGTTTAGTTGCGCCAAATCAAGGGCGCGGAATAGCGCCGGGCGTCAGGGAGAGACCGCCGCATGGGGCAGATCGCCACACAATTCGGCTATCGTCGCCACCCCGATCAGGACCGGGCTGAAGCGGCGCGTCACCCGGTGGTCGTGGTCGGTGCGGGTCCCGTCGGACTGTCGCTGGCGATCGATCTGGCGCAGCGCGGGCAGGCCGTGGTGCTGCTCGACGATGCCGACCGGATCGGCGACGGCTCGCGCGCGATCTGCTTCTCGAAGCGCTCGCTCGAACTATGGGACCGGCTCGGCGTCGCCGACCGCATGCTCGACAAGGGCGTGGTCTGGAAGGTCGGCAAGATCTTTTGCGGCGAAGGCCTGCTGTACCAGTTCGACCTGCTGCCCGAAGCCGGCCACAAGATGCCGGCCTTCATCAATCTGCAGCAATATTACGCCGAAGCCTTCCTGGTCGATCGGGTGCAGCAATTGCCGGAGATCGACCTGCGCTGGCGCAACAAGGTGATCGCGCTGCGGCAGCATAATGACCACGCCGAACTTACGATCCAGACGCCCGACGGCGACTATAGTTTGCGTGCTGACTACGTCGTCGCCTGCGACGGCGCGCGCTCCGGCTTGCGCGGCATGGTCGGCGCGGATTTTTCCGGCGAACAGTTCGAGGACCAGTTCCTGATCGCCGACGTGAAGATGAAGGCGAAGGACATGCCGACCGAGCGTTGGTTCTGGTTCGATCCGCCGTTCCACAGCGGGCAATCGGCGCTGCTGCACCGCCAGCCCGACGACGTCTGGCGCATCGACTTGCAGCTCGGCCCTGACGCCGATCCTGCTGTCGAGCGATTGCCGGAAAACGTCCGGCCGCGGATCGCGCGGATGCTCGGGCACTCCAATTTCGCGTTCGAGTGGATCTCGATCTACAAGTTCCAGTGCCGCCGCATGCAGCGCTTCTGGCACGAGCGGGTGATCTTCGCCGGCGATGCCGCGCACCAGGTCTCACCGTTCGGCGCGCGGGGTGCGAACTCCGGACTGGAAGACGCTGAGAACCTTGCCTGGAAACTGGCGATGATCCTGCGCGGCGAAGCGCCGGCCGCATTGCTGGCGAGCTATGATGCGGAACGCGGCCAGGCCGCCGACGACAATATCCGCGCCTCGACGCGCGCCACCGATTTCATCGCGCCGCATTCGAAGCAGGAGCAGCGGTTGCGACAGGCGGTGCTGGCGCTGGCCAAAGAGGCGGATTTTGCGCGGCGTATGGTCAATGGCGGACGGCTGTCGGTGCCGTCGGTCTATGCGTCGCCGCTGTCGACACCGGACGATGCCGCGTGGCCCGCCGGTCCGCCGCCCGGCGCGCATATGCCGGACGCGCCGCTGGTGAGTGACGACGGCGCACACGTCTTTCTCTCGGAATGTTTCACCGAGGCCGGCCGTGGCTTCACGCTGCTGCAGTCGGATGGCGCTTCGATCGAATTGCCCGCAGGCGTGGCGCGTCTCGTCGTCGGCGATGATGCGAAGCTGCGCGACCCGACCGGGTTGTTCAAGGCACGCTACGGCGCCGATCCCGGCGCAGCCTGGCTGCTGCGGCCGGATGGCTACGTCGCGGCGCGGTTCCGGTATCCGGCGCCCGGCGCGGTGGCCGGCGCCGTGGCGCGCGCCAGAGGGAGGGCGTGAGGCGATGGCGTTATCGACGCAATCCAATTTTGCCGATCCGGATACGGCCTATCGGCTGATCGTCGAGGCGCATCGCGGGTTGAGCGACGCGCAGAGCGCCGTGCTCGATGCCGCGCTGGTGCTGGTGCTGGCCAATCATATCGGCGACGCCGACGTGCCGCGGGACGCCATCGCGCTGGCCAAGCGGCGATTGCCTGCCCCAAGTTGTCATTCCGGGGCGCGAGAGCGAAGCTCGAGCGAACCCGGAACCTCGACATGAGACCGTCATTTCGAGGAGCCCTTGCGACGAAGCAATCCAGTACTTGCCGAGCTTGTGGCTCTGGATTGCCGCGTCGCTTCGCTAAGGGGAAAGCTGAACGGCTTTCCCTGACCTCGCAATGACGGCTTTGAAGTCTGAGACAAACAAGGGACTGACTGAATGACCAAAGGCTTCGCATCGACCACCGACATGGCGGAGAAGAAGATCACCTTCTCCGAGATCGGCCCCGACCTCTACGCCTTCACCGCCGAAGGCGATCCGAACTCGGCGGTGATCGTCGGCGACGACGGCTGCATCGTATTCGACGCGCAGGCGACGCCGGCGCTGGCGAACAAGGTGATCGAGCGCGTCCGCACCGTCACCGACAAGCCGATCAAATATGTCGTGCTGTCGCATTATCACGCCGTGCGCGTGCTCGGCGCGTCGGCGTTCCAGGCGGAAGCGGTGGTGGCGTCCACCGAGACGCGCCGGCTGGTGGCGGAGCGCGGGCAGCAGGACTGGGATTCCGAATTCGGCCGCTTCCCGCGTCTGTTTCAGGGCTCCGAGAGCATCCCCGGCCTGACCTGGCCGACGCTCACCTTCGAGGGCGAGATGTCGCTCTTCCTCGGCAAGCGCGAGGTCCGGCTGATGCAACTCGGCGCCGGCCATACGTCGGGCGATATCGTCGCCTGGGTGCCGGATGCCGAGGTGATGTTCTCCGGCGACCTGATCGAGTATCATTCGGCGTGCTATTGCGGCGATGCGTATTTGCGCGAATGGCCGGCGACGCTCAACGAGATCCTCGAATTCAACCCCAAAGCCATTGCGCCGGGCCGCGGCGACGCGCTGAAGGGCACGGCCACCACCCGCGAGGCGATCGCCATGACGCGCGATTTCGTCAGCACGCTGTACGGCGCGGCGGAACTCTCGGTGGCCAAAGGCCGTTCGCTGAAGGAGACCATGGCGGCGTGCCGCGAGGTGATGGATCCAAAATTCTCCAGCTTTGCAATCTATGAGCATTGCCTGCCGTTCAACGTCTCGCGCGCGTTCGACGAGGCCTCGGGCATTGACGATCCGGTGATCTGGACCGACAAACGCGACCGCGAGATGTGGGCCGCGCTACAAGGATGAAACAATTCTAACGGTTTTCGCCGTCATTGCGAGGAGCGAAGCGACGGCAATCCAGAGGGCCACAAGCAAAGACTGGATTGCTTCGTCGCAAGGGCTCCTCGCAATGACGGTTGCCAAGGAGGATGACATGAACATCAAGACCTCAGCCGATCTGATCGGTCGCAGCGTGACCGGCGTGACACCGGGCTACATGTCCGGCTTCGGAAATGCGTTCGAAACCGAGGCGCTGCCCGGCGCGCTGCCGGTGGGACGCAACTCGCCGCAGCGCCCGGCCTACGGCCTCTACGCCGAGCAATTGTCCGGCTCGCCCTTCACCGCGCCGCGCGGCAGCAACGAGCGCTCCTGGTTGTACCGCATTCGCCCGTCGGTGAAACACTCTGGGCGCTTTGCCAAAATCGACGCCGGGTTGTGGCGCACGGCGCCGTGTCATGAGCAGGAAATCAGCATCGAACAGTTGCGCTGGGACCCCGCGCCGATCCCGAAGGAGGACATGACCTTCCTGCAGGGCGTGCAGACCATGACCACCGCGGGCGATGCCGGGACGCAGGCCGGCATGGCAGCGCATGTCTATCTGATCACGCAATCGATGGTCGATCAGCACTTCTATAATGCCGACGGCGAGATGATGTTCGTGCCGCAGCAGGGGGCGTTGCGCTTCGTCACCGAATTCGGCGTGATCGACGCGGAGCCGGCCGAGATCGTGGTGATCCCGCGCGGCGTCAAGTTTCGCGTCGAACTGACCAATGGCCCGGCGCGTGGCTATCTCTGCGAGAACTACGGCGGCGCCTTCACGCTGCCGGAGCGCGGCCCGATCGGCGCCAACTGCCTGGCGAATGCGCGCGACTTTCTGACGCCGGTGGCGGCCTATGAGGACAGGGATACGCCGACCGAGCTTTATGTGAAATGGGGCGGCGCGCTATTCAAGACGACGCTGCCGCATTCGCCGATTGACGTTGTGGCATGGCACGGCAATTACGCGCCGTACAAATACGATCTGCGCACCTTCTCTCCGGTCGGCGCGATCGGCTTCGACCATCCAGATCCGTCGATCTTCACGGTGCTGACCTCGCCGTCGGAAACCCCCGGCACGGCGAATATCGATTTCGTGATCTTTCCCGAGCGCTGGGCGGTGGCGGAGAATACGTTTCGGCCGCCGTGGTATCACATGAACATCATGTCGGAATTCATGGGGCTGGTCTACGGCGTCTACGACGCCAAGCCGCAGGGCTTCACGCCGGGTGGCATCAGCCTGCACAACATGATGCTGCCGCATGGCCCCGACCGCGAGGCGTTCGATCATGCCAGCAACGGCGAGCTGAAACCGGTCAAGCTGACCGGCACGATGGCCTTCATGTTCGAGACCCGATATCCGCAGCGCGTCACGGCGCATGCGGCAAACTCAGCAACGCTGCAGAGCGACTACGCGGATTGCTGGAAGGGGCTGGAGAAGCGGTTCGATCCGAACAAGCGGTGAGGTGTCATTCCGGGGCGCGAGCGCGTTGCGCGAGCGAACCCGGAACCTCGAAATATTCATCCATCTGGGGATTCCGGGTTCGCTCGCAGCTGTCGCTGCGCGCGCCCTCCGGAATGACCGCGAGTAATGCTACCGTGCCGCCTTCAGCGGCAGCCTGGTCGTCTCCTTCAGTCGGTCGAGCACGATCGACGACCGTACATGCGCCACACTCGGATGCGGCATCAACACTTGGTTGACGAGCTCCGACAGGCCCTTGAGATCGCGCAGCACCGCTTTCAGCACGTAGTCGGCGTCGCCGGTCAGCGAATAGGCCTCCTGGATCTCGTCGACCCGCGCGACCAGCGCGCGAAACTTGCGGGCATTGTCCGGCGAATGCGCCGCCAGCGTAACCTGGATAAAGGCGATCACGCCGAAGCCGAGCGCCTCGGCGGACAGATCGGCGTGGTAGCCGGAGATCACCGTCTCCTCAAGCCGCATCCGCCGCCGCGAACATTGCGAGGCGGAGAGGCCGGCGGCGTCGGCGAGCTGCTGGTTGGTCAGACGGCCGTCGTCCTGCAGCGCGGCGAGGATACTGAGGTCGAAAGCGTCTACCGGGATCATGCGCCGAAACCCTCATTCATGCATAAAGCGTGCACAAATATTGCATAATCCGGCGGGCTTTGCATGCACCTTGCGCCCGCAATGACCGACACTCCCTGCAACAGAACCTTCATGGGAGAGCAGCATGGGTCCGTTTCCGCACGACGCGCCGCCGGCGAAAATCACCGCCGACAACCCGATGGGCACCGACGGTTTCGAGTTCGTCGAATACGCCCACCCGAATCCGGCGGAATTGCATGCGCTGTTCAAGTTGATGGGCTACACGCCGGTCGCGCGCCACAAGACGAAGAACATCACGCTGTATCGCCAGGGCGACATCAACTATCTCGTCAACGAGGCGCCCGGCACCCATGGCTTCGATTTCGTGGCGGCGCATGGCCCGTGCGCGCCGTCGATGGTCTTCCGCGTCGTCGATGCGAAGCTTGCTTACGCGCGCGCGCTCTCGCTCGGCGCCGAACCTGCCGATGTGACGTCGGCGCAAAAAACGCTCGACGTGCCGACGATCAAGGGGATCGGCGGCAGCCTGCTGTATTTCGTCGATCGCTACGGCGCCAAGGGCTCGGCGTTCGATGCCGAATTCGAGTGGCTGGGCGAGAAAAACCCGCGGCCCGAGGGCGCCGGGCTGTTCTATCTAGATCACCTCACCCACAATGTTCATCGCGGCCGGATGGATGTCTGGACCGGCTTCTATGAAAGACTGTTCAACTTCCGCCAGATCCGTTTCTTCGACATCGAGGGCCGCGCCTCCGGCCTGTTCTCGCGCGCGCTGACCAGCCCGGATGGCAAGATCCGGATTCCGATCAACGAGGACGCCGGCGACGCCGGGCAGATCGAGGAATATCTCACCATCTATCGCGGCGAAGGCATCCAGCACATCGCCTGCGGCGTGAAGGACATCTATCGCACCATCGAAAAACTGCGCGCCGACGGCCTGCCGTTCATGCCGCCGCCCCCGGAAACCTATTTCGCGAAAATCGACGCGCGGCTTCCGAAGCATGGCGAGGACGTGGCGCGGCTGCAGAAGAATGGCATCCTGATCGACGGAGAGGGCGTCGTCGAAGGCGGCGAGACCAAGGTGTTGTTGCAGTTGTTCTCGGCCAATGCGATCGGGCCGATCTTCTTCGAGTTCATCCAGCGCAAGGGGGATGACGGTTTTGGCGAAGGCAACTTCAAGGCGCTGTTCGAGTCGATCGAGGAGGACCAGATTCGCCGCGGCGTGCTGCACATGAAGGGCGCGGCGTAATATCGCAAAGTGCGGCGGACGCTGTAGCTCCCCTCCCCCCTTGCGGGGAGGGGTCGGGGGTAGGGGTGCCACAAGCGACGGCGCCTGCGGCTACCCCCACCCTAACCCTCCCCGCAAGGGGGAGGGGACTATAGCGTGCGGGGTATCTACGGGGCGCCCCACCCCTTCACCACGTCCGTCAACTCCTTCGCTTCCGGCGGCCTTACGCTCGACGGCGTGCGCGAAAAACGCGGGGCGGGCGCGGGCTGGGTGTGGCCGTCATGCTGGATGAACACGTCGCGCGCGACCATATGCGGATGTTTTGTCGCCTCGGACATCGTCAGCACCGGCGCGAAGCAGACGTCGGTGCCTTCCATGATTGCAGACCATTCGTCGCGACTCTTCGTCTTGAACACCGCGACGAGTTTTTCCTTCATCGCGGCCCAGTTCGCGGCATCCATGTGATTGTCGAAGCAGGCCTCGTCGAGGCCGGCCAATGCGCGGAGTTGGGCGTAGAATTGCGGTTCGATCGAGCCGATCGAGATGAAGTTGCCGCAGGTGCATTCGTAGACGCCATAGAAATGCGCGCCGCCGTCCAGCATGTTGGCTTCCCGGCCTTCCTTCCAGCGCCCGGCCGCGCTCATGTCGAAGAACATCGTCATCAGCGACGCCGCGCCGTCGCACATCGCGGCATCGACCACCTGGCCTTGGCCGGAGCGGCCGGCCTCCAGCAGGGCGGCGAGCAGGCCGACTACCAGATACAGTGCGCCGCCGCCGAAATCGCCGACGAGGTTCAGCGGCGGCACGGGCTTGTCCTTGCCGCCGATCGCGGCCAGCGCGCCGGTGATCGATATGTAGTTGATGTCGTGGCCGGCCGCCTGCGCCAGCGGCCCATCCTGGCCCCAGCCGGTCATGCGGCCATAGACCAGCTTCCGGTTGCGGGCCTGCACGATGTCCGGGCCGAGCCCGAGCCGCTCCATCACGCCGGGCCGGAACCCCTCGACTAGCGCGTCGGCGCCGTCGAGCAGCGCCAACACCTGCGCGACGGTGTCCTTGTCCTTGAGGTCTACGGCGACAAGGGTGCGGCCGCGTGACGAGGCGCCCCTGGGCTTCTGGCCGGGCCGCACCAGCGTGATGATTTCGGCTCCCATGTCGGCGAGCAGCATGGCCGCGAAGGGGCCGGGGCCGATGCCGGCGAATTCGACGATCCGCATTCCGCTGAGCGGACCGCTTCGGCGCGGCTGGCTGGCGGATGTCGGCTGGGCGGTGGCGGTGTCCTGCACGTGCGTTTCCCATCATGGCGCGTCGCTTGGGCGACGATTGTTCTTGGGGAAACTCTCTATGTTGACGTCCGTCCGTGCAAGGCTGCCTTCGCGCATGCGGCTATGCGAGATGCTCTGTCGTCGTCACAAATTCCGTGTCGTCCCCGCTTTCGCGGGGACGACTGTGGAGAGGGGCGTGCCCTGCCGCTGCTATCTCACTTGCAGAGCCGTCAACCCGCTTCGGTCACGGCGCGCTGCGCCATCACCTTGATTAGATTGGCTCGGTAGTCCGAGGAGCCGTGGATATCCGCCATCAGCCCGTCGGCGGAGACGGTGACATTGTCGAGGGCGGCTGCCGACCAGTTCGACTTCAGCGCGGCCTCGATGGCCGGCACCCGCGTCACGCCGCTCTGTGACGCGCCGGTGGCAGCGACGCGGACCTCGCCGGCCTTCGTCTGCGCCACGAACACGCCGGTCAGCGCGAAGCGCGAGGCGGGGTGGCGCATCTTGGCATAGGCGGCTTTGGCGGGAATCGGGAACGACACCGCGGTGATGATCTCGTCCTCGGCGAGCGCCGTCGAGAACAGGCCCTGGAAGAATTCATCGGCCGGGATCAGCCGCTTGTTGGTCATCACCGTGGCGCCCAGCGCCAGCACCGCGGCGGGATAGTCCGCGGCGGGATCGTTGTTGGCGATCGAGCCGCCGATCGTGCCGCGATAGCGCACCTGGGGATCGCCGAGCACCGACGTCAGATGAACGATCGCGGGGATCGCTTTCTTGGCCGCGCTGCTCTGCGTGATGTCGAAATAGGTCGTAGCTGCCTTGATGATCAGCGCGTCGGCGGTCGCTTCGATGCCGACCAGATCCTTGATTCGGCCGAGGTCGATGACGTCGGAGGGTGCCGCCAGCCGCTGCTTCATCACCGGGATCAGCGTGTGGCCGCCGGCGAGATATTTGGCGTCACCGCCTTTGGCAAACAGCGCCGCTGCTTCATCGATGCTGGACGGGCGATGGTATGTCGTTTCGTACATGACTATGCTCCCTATTCCGCCGCCTGCTGCAGCTGCATCGCGTGCCAGACGCGGTCCGGCGTGGCGGGCATCTCGATGACATTATGTCCGATCGCGTCCGTGATGGCGTTGATGACCGCGGGCGAGGAGCCGATCGCGCCGGCCTCACCGCAGCCCTTCACGCCGAGCGGATTGCCCGGACACAAAGTCGTGGTGTGCGACAACCGGAACGACGGCACGTCGTCGGCGCGAGGCATGGTGTAGTCCATGAACGATGCCGTCACGAGCTGTCCCTGGTCGTCATAGACCGCGCCTTCCAGCAGCGCCTGGCCGATGCCCTGCACCAGCCCGCCATGGACCTGGCCCTCGACGATCATCGGATTGATCAGCCGGCCAAAATCGTCGGCGGCGACGAAATCGACGATCTCCGTCTTGCCGGTGCCGCGATCGATCTCGACCTCGCAGATGTAGCAGCCGGCCGGGAAGGTGAAGTTGGTCGGATCGTAGAACGCGCCTTCCTTGAGGCCGGGCTCCATGCCGTCCGGCAGATTATGCGCGGTGTAGGCGGCGAGCGCGACCATCGGGAGTGCGATCGACTTGTCGGTGCCGGTCACCTTGAACTCGCCATTCTCGATGACGATGTCCTCCTCCGAGGCCTCGAGTTGATGCGCGGCGATCTTCTTGGCCTTGGCCTCGATCTTCTCCATCGCCTTGAAGATCGCGGACATGCCGACCGCCGCCGAGCGCGAGCCGTAGGTGCCCATGCCGAACTGTACCTTGTCGGTGTCGCCGTGCACGATCTGGACCTGATCGACCGAGATGCCGAGCCGGCCGGCGACGAGCTGCGCGAAGGTCGTCTCGTGGCCCTGGCCGTGGCTGTGCGAGCCGGTCAGCACCTCGATGGTGCCGACTGGATTGACGCGGACTTCTGCGGATTCCCACAGGCCGACGCCGGCGCCGAGCGAGCCCACGGCCTTCGACGGTGCGATGCCGCAGGCCTCGATATAGCAGGAGAAGCCGATGCCGCGCAGTCTGCCTTCGGCTTTCGCCTTGGCCTTGCGCGCCGGGAAGCCGGCATAGTCGATCGCTTTAAGTGCTGCATCGAGCGAGGCGCCGAAATCGCCGACATCATAGGTCATGATGACCGGCGTCTGGTGCGGAAACTGGGTGATGAAATTCTGACGCCGCAGTTCGGCCGGATCGACCTTGAGCTGCCGCGCCGCGGTCTCCATCAGCCGCTCCAGCAGATAGCTGGCCTCCGGCCGCCCTGCGCCGCGATAGGCATCGACCGGCGTGGTGTTGGTGTACACGCCGATCACTTCGGCATGGATAGCCGGGATATTGTACTGGCCGCTTAACAGCGTGGCGTAGAGATAGGTCGGCACCGACGACGAGAACAGCGACATGTAGGCGCCGAAATTGGCGTGGGTTTTGACCCGCAGAGCCAGGATCCTGTTGCCGGCATCGAACGCCATCTCGGCATGCGAGATGTGGTCGCGGCCATGGGCGTCGGTGAGGAAGGCCTCGGAGCGGTCGCCGGTCCATTTCACCGGGCGACGTACTTTCTTGGACGCCCACAGCGCTACCATCTCCTCGGGATAGATGAAGATCTTGGAGCCGAAGCCGCCGCCGACATCGGGCGCCACCACCCGCAGCTTGTGCTCCTGCGCGATATTATAGAATGCCGACAGCACGAGGCGCGCGACATGCGGGTTCTGCGAGGTCGTGTGGAGCGTAAAGTGCTCCTCGGCCTCGTTGTACTCAGCGATCGCCGCGCGCGGCTCCATCGCATTCGGCACCAGCCGGTTGTTGGTGAGGTCGAGCGACACCACATTGGCCGCTTTGGCAAAAGCGTCGTTCACCGCTTTGGCGTCGCCGATCTCCCAGTCATAGACCTGGTTGCCCGGTGCCTCCGGGTGCAATTGCGGCGCGCCGGGCGCGATCGCTGCCTTGATGCCGGCCGCGACCGGCAATTCCTCATAGGTGACGACTACCGCCTCGGCGGCGTCGCGGGCCTGGTTCTTGGTCTCGGCGATCACCACCGCGACGGCCTGTCCGGCAAAGCGCACGATGTCCGGCGCCATCGCGGGCCAGGCGCCCATCTTCATCGGCGTGCCGTCCTTGGACGACACCGCCCAGCCGCAGATCAGGTTGCCGATCTTGTCGTCGACCAGTTGCTGCGCGGTGAGGATATCGACTACGCCCGGCATGTCCTTCGCGGCGGCCATGTCGATGTGTTTCACCCTGGCATGGGCATGCGGGCTGCGGATGAAATGCGCGTGGGTCAGGCCCAGCACCTTGATATCATCGACATAGCGGCCGCGGCCGGTAATGAATCGCTTGTCTTCCTTGCGTACGACGCTCGCGCCGATGCCTTCCACGCCCATGATCGTCTCCCTGCCGGGCCGCATGGTCGGCGCGAAGCGCCGCTGCGGCCGCTTGTTGTTTCAGCAAACCAGATCAGCGTCGCAGGTCACTCCGCTGCGACGGACACTTTCATCCGCGTGGCCGCGTCGAGCACCGATTTGACGATGTTATGATAGCCGGTGCAGCGGCAGATATTGCCTTCGAGCTCTTGCCGCACGGTGTGCTCGTCGAGCTCGCCGCCATGCCGGTTCACGATGTCGATCGAGGCCATGATCATGCCCGGGGTGCAGAAGCCGCATTGCAGGCCGTGATTGTCGCGGAACGCGGCCTGCATCGGGTGCAACTCGTCGCCCCGCGAAATGCCTTCGATGGTGGTGACATTGGCGCCATTCGCCTGGCCCACCAGAACGGTGCATGATTTCACCGGGCGACCATCGATATGTACGATGCAGGCGCCGCACTGGCTGGTATCACAGCCGACATGGGTGCCGGTGAGGTTCAGGTTTTCGCGCAGCAGGTGGACTAAAAGAGTTCTGTCTTCGACATCGACAGATACAGACTTGCCGTTGACCGTCAATTTGATGATGGACACGCAGACCTCCCGAACTTTTTAATTAGTCCGATTAGAAACGCGCTCTGGAAACTTTGCAATGGGGATTTTAGGTGGGCTGTTCGAATGCCGCTGCGAAATGCCGCCGAGGTGCAGGCGACCGCCCGCCCCGACCTGGTTAGCTGCAGTGCACGGGGTGGTGCAGGCGCCGCGGATTCTTGACCTCGGCGGGTGCCGCCCGTCGCCGGCCGGAATCGGCGGAGCGGCCGGCAGGATGCCCCGGTCATTGCTCCGTCACACTTTGAGGTCACGCAAACGGCGCCTCGACCAATTGTGGCATCAATTTGGCTGCGCGGGGGGGGGGGGGGCCGCAAGACATGCTGACGGCTAGAGTGCTAGGTAGTGCCACCGGGCCTGACGGATCGAGCCTCCGGAACACGACTGCTCTTTTCTTTGGAAATAACGAACATGAATGGCATCAAGTCACATCTGCCGTGGGTCGCCCTCGGCACTATCGGGGGCGTTTGTCTCGCCTTCATCTCAATCGAACGCGGCGAGCCGGTGAACGCGCTGTGGATCGTCATCGGGGCGATCTGCACCTACCTGGTCTCCTACCGCTATTATAGCCTGTTCATCGCCACGAAGGTGATGCGGCTCGATCCTAACCGGGCGACGCCCGCGGTGCGCCTGAACAACGGCCTCGACTACGTGCCGACCGACAAATTCGTCCTGTTCGGTCACCATTTTGCGGCCATCGCCGGCGCCGGACCTCTGGTCGGCCCGGTGCTTGCCGCCCAGATGGGCTATTTGCCCGGAACGCTGTGGATTCTGGCTGGCGTCGTGCTGGCGGGCGCGGTGCAGGACTTCATGGTGCTGTTCATCTCGATGCGCCGCGACGGCCGCTCGCTCGGCGAGTTGATCCGCGGTGAAATGGGTGTGATCCCGGGCGTGATTGCGCTGTTCGGCACCTTCATGATCATGGTGATCATTCTCGCCGTTCTGGCGCTGATCGTCGTCAAGGCGCTCACCGGCAGCCCGTGGGGTACCTTCACCGTCGCCGCGACCATCCCGATTGCCCTCTTCATGGGCGTCTATACGCGCTACATCCGTCCCGGCCACATCGGCGAAGTCTCGATCATCGGCTTCATCGCTCTAATGCTCGCCATCGTCTACGGCCAGTCCATTGCCGAAAGCCCGGCCATCGCTCCGTTCTTCACCTTCACCGGTACCGAATTGTGCTGGATTCTCATCGGATACGGCTTCGTCGCCTCGATCCTTCCGATCTGGCTGCTGCTCGCCCCGCGTGACTATCTGTCGACCTTCCTGAAGATCGGAACGATTGTCTGCCTGGCTCTCGGCATCTTCATCATCGCACCGCAGATGCAGCTTCCCGCCATCACCAAATTCGTCGATGGAAGCGGTCCGGTGTGGGCGGGCAGCCTGTTCCCGTTCCTCTTCATCACCATCGCTTGCGGCGCGGTTTCGGGTTTCCATGCTTTAATCTCGTCCGGCACCACGCCGAAGATGATCGACAATGAAACCAATACCCGCTTCATCGGCTATGGCGGCATGTTGATGGAATCCTTCGTCGCCATCATGGCGCTGGTTGCAGCCGGCGTCATCGAACCGGGTGTGTACTTCACCATGAACAGCCCGGCCGCCATCATTGGTACGACCGCGGAGAGTGCATCGGCAGCCGTGACCGCCATGGGCTTCCCGGTCTCGGCGGAAACGATCACGCAGACCGCCATCGATGTCGGTGAAAGCTCGATCGTTTCGCGTGCGGGCGGCGCTCCGACGCTGGCCGTTGGCATGGCGCATATCCTTTCCAACACGATCGGTGGAAAGGCGATGATGGCGTTCTGGTATCACTTCGCCATCCTGTTCGAGGCGCTGTTCATCCTGACGGCGGTCGACGCCGGAACCAGAGCCGGTCGCTTCATGCTGCAGGATCTGCTCGGTGTGTTCGTGCCCAGCTTCCGCAATACCTCGTCCTGGGCCCCGAATATCGTGGCCACGGCGCTGTGCGTCGCGGCATGGGGCTTCATTCTCTATCAGGGCGTGACCGATCCGCTCGGCGGCGTGAATACGCTGTGGCCGCTGTTCGGCATCGCGAACCAGATGCTGGCCGCCGTGGCTCTCGTCCTCGGCACGGTCGTCATCTTCAAGATGAAGCGTGAGCGCTATGCTTTCGTGACGATCATCCCGGCAGTCTGGCTGGTCGCCTGCACCATGACGGCAGGCTTCGAAAAGGTCCTGTCGAGCGATCCGAAGGTGAGCTTCATGGCCCACGCGAACAGCTTCTCGAAGGCCATCGCAGAGGACAGGGTTCTGGCTCCGGCCAAGAGCATGGCGCAGATGAAGCAGGTTCTCATGAACGACTACATTGATGCCGGGCTCTGCGTGCTCTTCATCTTCGTGGTGATCAGCATCATCCTGTTCGGCATTAATGCCTGCATCAAGGCCTATCGCGAGAATGGCTGGACGGCCCGGGAGATCCCCTCCATTGCCGCCGTTCCGGCAGAATAGCATGGGTGACGTCAAGCCATCCTCCGACACCACCCTGAGGGGGCGCTTCCGCTCCCTCAGCCGCTGCTTCTGCGACAGCGCGCTGCTGATGGTCGGCATGCCCAACTACGACAACTACGTGGCGCATGTCCGCGCCACGCATCCGGATGGGCCGGTCATGACCTATGAAGAGTTCTTCCGGGACCGGCAGGACGCCCGGTATGGGGGCGGCGGACGCGGCGGTTTCCGCTGCTGCTGAAGCCGGGGCCCCGCCCTTGCCGACAAGCCGGCCAGTTCACCAAATGAGCTGGCCGGCTTTCTTTTGCCGATCGCGCTGCAAATAAATCATCCTGGCTAGTACGGGCGTACAACTGCACGCAGTACATTTTCCTGCAAATTTACTCGATCTTATCCAATCAGCCCTACAGTGGTACCGGGGTCATCTGCACAAGCGGATGATCGACTGCACTTGGAAGCTAATGGGGGCCGCGGTGGGATTCATGAGTCTAGTTCGGCTGCGGCCGATGTCGCTGCGGTTTCGCGCCAAGGTCACCCTCGGTTTTGCGGCAGTGCTGGTTATTTCTGCGCTCAGCATGGCGATGGCCTACATCGGGTACGAACGCATTTCGGAAGGGGTCGTCTCGTACCGGACCAGCGTTGCCGAATCGGGGCTTGCCCGCAACATCGACCGGGAGCTGACCGCCTACCAGGCGCTGACGCGCTATTACGTGATCACCGGCAAGGAAATCGACGCCAAGGCTGCAAAGGCAGCCGAGTCCAGCCTCAAATTCGCGATCGACGATTCGGTGAAGGCGACGACGGACGCCGCCCGTCTCGACAAGGTCACCCGGTTGGTCCGGGAGTTTTCCGACTTTACCAAAGTGTTCGCCGACATTCTGGCGGTGAAAGGCGAAAACGACGTCATCGGCGCCACCCAGCTGACGCGGTTGAGCATCCTGCTGCGCAGCAAGATCGACGACCTCGGCGACTCCGCCACGATGGCCGCTATGCCGGCGACTGAAGAACAGGTCAAGGATATCACCACCCAGTTCGTGACGGCGACCTCCGTGGTCAACACCTATATGGCGATGGCCGACGACAAGACCGCCAGCGCCGCGGCGTCCCGCATCAAGTTCCTGGACAACGCGATCGCGGGCATCTTCGCGAATAATGAAGGCATTCTGAAGAAGGCGAAGGCGATCGGCGCCGACGTGAAAATCTATCAGGGCGCCTTCGCAAAATACGTCGAGAACTCCAAGAAGGTGGAGGGGCTGTCGCAGAAGATGACCGCGATTGCGGAAACGATCGTCGCCCTGTCGACGGCGCTGAAGGCGGACATGCTGACCGAGCAGCAGCGGCTGGAGTCCGAGTCCGATACCACGATCAACCAGACCAAACGCCTTATCGTCATGCTCGGCGTCGGCGGGCTGATCGTCGGCGCCGTGCTGGCCATGTTGCTGGGCCGCAGTATCGCCCGGCCAATGCTTGCGATGTGCGCCGCCATGCGCAGGCTCGCCGCCGGTGATTTCGACGTGGTGCTGCCGGGGCTCGGCCGCCGCGACGAATTGGGCGACATGGCCTCCGCCGTGGAAGAGTTCAAGGTGCAGGCGATCGCCAAGGCCGAGCGGGACGCCGAAAGCCAGGATGCGCAGAATCGCAGGGCCGGCGAGGCCCGTCGCGCCGAATTGATCCGCTTCGCCGATGATTTCGAAGGCGCGGTCGGCGGCATCGTCTCCAACGTCGCGGCTTCGGCCGAGCAGCTCGAAACCGCGGCCGACACGCTGACCCGGACGGCGGAAACCACCGAGAGCCTGTCCGGCCAGGTGGCCGGTGCCTCGGAGGAGGCGTCGTCGAACATGCAGTCGGTGGCAACGGCCACGGAGGAGCTGTCGCTGTCGGTCAGCGAGATCGGCCGCCAGGTCGAGGCGTCCTCGCGGATCGCCGACAGCGCGGTCCTGCAGGCCGAGCAGACCGACGTCCGCATCACCGAACTGTCCCGCGTCGCCCAGCGCATCGGCGACGTCGTCAATCTGATCACGGCGATTGCCGAGCAGACCAATCTGCTGGCGCTCAACGCCACCATCGAGGCGGCGCGCGCCGGCGATGCCGGGCGTGGCTTCGCCGTGGTGGCGTCGGAGGTCAAGTCGCTGGCCAGTCAGACCGCAAGGGCGACCGACGAAATCTCGACGCAGATCGCCGGCATGCAGAACGCGACGCAGGAATCGGTGACCGCGATCAAACAGATCGGGGCCACCATCGGGCAGATTTCCAGCATCGCCTCGGAGATCGCCAGCGCGGTGACTCAGCAAAGCGCGGCGACCCGCGAGATCGCGCAGAACGTTCAGCGCGTGGCTCACGGCACCCAGCAGGTCGCCGGCAACATCACCGCGGTCAACCGCGGCGCCACCGAAACAGGCGTGGCGTCGGAGCAGGTGCTGAATTCCGCACAGACGCTGTCCTCCGAAAGCACGCGCCTGCGCGCCGAGCTCGACCGCTTCATGCAGAATATCCGCGCGGCGTAACCCGCGCGGCGCCGGCTCAGTCCCAGCCGTCGCCTGGGATGCCGGGATTGGCGTAGACGATGCCACCATCGACGGCGATGGTGGCGCCCACCACATAGTCACCGGCGCGCGAGGCGAGATAGATCGCAGCCCCCGCCATGTCCTCATCGGTGCCGATGCGCCCCGCCGGAACCCGCGTCGAGACCTCGTCGGCATTGTCGCGCGCGGCCTTGTTCATGTCGGACTTGAACGGCCCCGGCGCGATCGCCGCGACCACGACATGGTCCTTGATCAGCCGCACCGCCATCCGCCGTGTCAGGTGGATCAGGCCGGATTTGCTGGCGGCGTAGGAATAGGTCTCCAGCGGATTGACGAAGATGCCGTCGATCGAGGCGATGTTGATGACCTTGGCCGGCTTCTCGACGCTCGCTGCCGCGCGCAGCATCGGCGCCAGCGCCTTGGTGAGGAAGAATGGCGTCTTGAGATTGAGCGTCATCACCTTGTCCCAGCCGCTCTCCGGGAATTCGTCGAAATCCGCCCCCCACGCCGCGCCGGCATTGTTGACGAGGATGTCGAGCTTCGGCTCGCGCTTGCCGATCTCGGCTGCCAGCATGTCGATTCCCGCCATGGTCGAGATATCGATCGGCAGCGCGATGCATTCGCCGGCATATTCGCCGGTCAGTTCCTGCGCGGTCGCCTCGCAGGCCGCGGCCTTCCGCGCAGTGATGTAGACCTTTGCCGCGCCCTGGCTGAGAAACCCCGCCGCGATCATCCGCCCGATGCCGCGCGAGCCCCCCGTCACCAGCGCGACGCGCCCGGCCAGCGAAAACAGATCCTTGAACATGCCGTCTCCCTTTGTTTTGCCGATTGTGTGCTGGCGGGAGATACAGGGTCAAGCAGGGAGGTGACCAGCCAGCTATCGTCATTGCGAAGAGCGATGCGACGAGGCGATCCAGAATCTCAAGTTCGGCAACGAACCGATTCCGTCTTGCAACGGATCCCCGCATTGGCGGAGAGCTGTTCTAATTACACATCCACATTGGCACTCAGCGAATTCTCCTGGATGAAGTCGCGGCGCGGCTCGACCACGTCGCCCATCAGCTTGGTGAAGATGTCGTCGGCCTCGTCGACTTCCTTGATCTTCACCTGCAGCAGCGAGCGCTCGTTGGTGTCGAGCGTGGTTTCCCAGAGCTGGCCGGGGTTCATCTCGCCGAGGCCTTTGTAGCGCTGCAGGGCGACGCCCTTGCGGCCGGCGTCGGTGACGGCTTCGAACAGGCTGACCGGTCCGTGGATCGGGAATTCGATGTCCTTGCGGCGCAATACACCCGGCTTCGGATAGGCCTCCTGCAGGCCGGCGGCGTATTCGTCGAGCTTTCGCGCGTCGGCCGAGCCGAGCAACGCGTCGTCGATCACGCCGACATCCTTGACGCCGCGGATGGTGCGCTCGAAGAAATAGCCCTGGCCCTCGCGGAATTCGCCGACCCAGCCGCGTTCGACCTCGTCGGCCAGCGCGTCCATGCGGCGCGCGATATAGGCGGCAGCCTCGTTGGCGGCGGGCAGGTCGCCCGTCACCTTCGGGCTCAGCACGCCGGCGATCGCGGCCTGCTCGACGATCGAGCGGTTATAGCGGCTGTGCAGATTGTGCAGCGTCCCGCGGATGTTGCGGGCGACTTCGACCAGCGCCAGGAGGTCGCGGCCGCCGCGCTCTTCGCCGGAGGCGAGCTTGTAGACACAGTCGTCGAGGCCGGTCGCGATCAGATAATCTTCCAGCGCGCGCTCGTCCTTGAGGTACTGCTCGGACTTGCCGCGCGTCACCTTGTAGAGCGGTGGCTGCGCGATATAGAGGTAGCCGCCCTCGATCAGCGTCGGCATCTGCCGGAAGAAGAACGTCAGGAGCAGTGTGCGGATATGCGCGCCGTCGACGTCGGCGTCGGTCATCAGGATGATCTTGTGATAGCGAAGCTTCGCGATGTCGAAATCGTCGCGGCCGATACCGGTGCCGAGCGCGGTGATCAGCGTGCCGATCTGTTCGGAGCCCAGCATCTTGTCGAAGCGCGCGCGCTCGACGTTGAGGATCTTGCCGCGCAACGGCAGCACGGCCTGGAATTCGCGGTTGCGGCCCTGCTTGGCGGAGCCACCTGCGGAGTCACCCTCGACGATGAACAGTTCGGACTTGGCGGGATCGCGCTCCTGGCAGTCGGCGAGCTTGCCGGGCAAGGAGGCGATATCCAGCGCGCCCTTGCGCCGCGTCAACTCGCGCGCCTTGCGGGCGGCTTCGCGGGCGGCGCCGGCCTCGATCACCTTGCCGACGATCACCTTGGCTTCCGCCGGATGTTCCTCGAACCAGGTCGCCAGCGCCTCGTTTAGCACGTTCTCCACGACGGGACGGACTTCCGAGGACACCAGCTTGTCCTTGGTCTGCGACGAGAATTTCGGGTCCGGTACTTTCACCGAGAGAACGGCGGTGAGGCCTTCGCGGCAGTCGTCGCCGGTCAGGACGATCTTTTCCTTCTTGGCGATGACGTCGGCATAGCCGTTGACCTGGCGCGTCAGCGCGCCGCGGAAGCCGGCCAGATGCGTGCCGCCGTCGCGTTGCGGAATGTTGTTGGTGAAGCACAGCACGTTCTCATGATAGCTGTCGTTCCACCACAGCGCCGCCTCGACATTGATGCCGTTGAGGTCGGCGGAGACGAAGATCGGCGAGGGCACCACGGCCTTCTTGTTGCGGTCGAGATATTTGACGAACTCGATGACGCCGCCCTCGTACATCATCTTCTCATGCCGCTCGACCGGGTGGCGCAGGTCGGACAGCAGGATGTTGACGCCGGAATTGAGGAAGGCGAGTTCGCGCAGCCGGTGCTCCAGCGTGGCGAAGTCATAGTCGAGCGTCGTGAAGGTTTCGGCGGAGGCATAGAACGTCACTTCGGTGCCGCGCTTGCCGTTGGCGTCGCCGACCTCGATCAGCGGGGCCACTGCGTCGCCATGCGCGAACTCGATGAAGTGTTCCTTGCCGCCCCGCCAGACGCGCAGCACCAGCTTGCTGGACAGCGCGTTGACGACGGAAACGCCGACGCCGTGCAGGCCGCCGGAGACCTTGTAGGAGTTCTGGTCGAATTTTCCGCCGGCGTGCAGCTGGGTCATGATGACCTCGGCCGCGGAGATGCCTTCGCCCTTGTGGATGTCGACCGGGATGCCGCGCCCGTCGTCGCGCACCGTCACCGAGCCGTCGGCATTGAGCGCGACTTCCACCGCGGTGGCATGGCCGGCCAGCGCCTCGTCGATCGCGTTGTCGACGACCTCGTAGACCATGTGGTGCAGGCCGGAGCCGTCGTCGGTGTCGCCGATATACATGCCCGGCCGCTTGCGCACGGCGTCGAGGCCTTTCAGTACCCGGATCGATTCCGCACCGTATTCGATGGGCACGGCAAGTTCGGTTTCGGCGATCGGCAGCCGGGCGGGTTCAGTCATGCAGGGGCCTTCGAGGTGTGTCGAATCAGCGCGAAAAACGCGAGGCTGAATCCAGCTATTTGTGCCATGAAAACGGCAACGCGCCTAGCGCAAAGTCTCAGCGTTCAAGTTGTTGTTTAAATGGGATTTTTCGGCCGTTTTTCAAGCTGCCGCGGGATCATTTTCCGGGCTGGGTCAAGCGCCGGTTGCGAGCCTGCCGGAATGCCCTTTTGCAGCCGGCCGGAAGCGCGCTGCGACGCTACTTTTTCACTAACTCAGTGATCGACGGCGGCGCTTCCCTGGGGTGGCGGCGGCGCCAGATCGCATGCGCGACCAGCACCACCGGTTCCAGCAGCACCATGCCGAACAGAATGCCGAACAACCGGTCAAGGCCGGGCGCCAGCGCCGCTTGGGCGTAGTCGTCGGGCACCAGCACCACCAGGAAGGCCAAAGTGAACTGCAGGCCGCCATAGCTCATCAAAGCCGGGCCGTTTTCGATATGGCGGCCGAGGATCACGCCGATGCACAGGCCGATGGTCATCAGCGCCGGCGAATGGTGGCTGAGCCAAAGCACGGCGCTGGCCAGCAGGCCGCCGGCGACGCAGCCGACCAGCCGCTGCATCACGCGCGACGACACCGGACTGAGCAGGCCCTCCGCCAGCGACGCGGCCGGTACCAGCATGACGACGAAGATGGTGATGCTGGACTGGCTGAGCGACTCGATGCCAAGCCATAGCCATGCCCAAGGGATCAGGGCCAGCGCGATGCCGCCGGTCAAAGCGTGGACGGCCACCCGCTTCTGCCAGCGCGCGGCCGGTCCCGCGGGCTCGGCGCGCATCGCGTTGTCCGGGCTCGGCAGCTTGCGGCGCACGGTCCAGGTCGACAGCGCGCTGACCAGGACCGCGGACATGGTGCCGGCCAGCACTTCGAGAACGCGGGTCGAGGCGAAGCGCTGGATCGGCTCCTGCGCATGGGCCAGCGCTTCGATCAGGATCATCATGAAGGTCAGGCCGGTAAACAGCCAAGCATAGGCGCGGCGGCCGACGATCGCGAAATACATGGTGACGCTGCCGACCACCAGCAGCGCCAGGCTGGTCGGAAGCGGCAGCGGCAACACCAGCGGTGCCAGCAGCAGGGCTAGTAATGCGCCGGCCCCGGTGCCGACGATTCGCAGCACGCCGCGGGTGAAACTCTCGGCGACGTGGGAGCGCATCACCATGTAGCCGCTGAACGCCGCCCAGCCTACATTCTCGGCGCCGATCGCATGGGAAAACACGATCGCCAGCAGCACCGACAGCACGCACGCGACCTCGTCGATCATGCGCGCGCCGGGAAAAGGCAGGGTGCGCAGTTCGGCCCAGAACGCGCGGCCGAAGCGGGCCAGATGAAGGGATACGAACAGCAGCATTGGTGGATGTTTGGAGTTATTGCGCGCGACCATCAAGAGACGATTGCTCATGGCGAGCTGCGCGGGCCCACTGTCGTTCCGGGATGCATCAGACGGCGGAGCCGTCTGATGCAGACCTCAGCCAAGCCAATTGGCGTGGCGGGGAACGTTGAGATGTTCATCGTCCCATATCGAGGTTCCCGCCGCTCCGAGTGGAGCGGCTGAGGTTCGCTCGAGCTGCGCTCTTTCGCCCCGTAATGACAGCCTTATCCCCGCTTGCTGACGCGCCCGTCGGCGACGTCGAACAACTCGCCGGTCGGGCCGATTTCGGCGAAGGCCGCGGGATCGGCGCCGGTCATCCAGACCTGCGCGCCGAGCTTCGACAACTCGCCAAACAGCGCGCGGCGGCGGTCGGGATCGAGATGCGCCACGACTTCATCGAGCAACAATAGCGGCGTGATGCCGGTCATGTCGGCGACCAGCGTGGCATGCGCCAGGATCAGCCCGATCAGCAGCGCCTTCTGCTCGCCGGTGGAGGCATCGCGCGCCGGCATGTTCTTCGGCGCGTAGATCACCTGCAGGTCGGTGAGGTGCGGGCCGTCAAGCGTGCGGCCGGCGGCGGCGTCACGCGGACGGCCGTCGCGCAAAATCTGGCGGTAACGGTCTTCCACGGCGGTGGCGGGCTCATTCACCAGCGCGTTCTCCATCCAGCCGTCCAGCATGATTCGCGCCGAGGGAAACACCGAGGCTTCTTCGCGCGCGCGCAGCATCGCGGCCAGCCGCGTCACGGTCTGGCCGCGCATCGCGGCGACGGCGACGGCGAGTTCGGCGGTCTCGCGCTCGATCGCGTCGAGCCAGTGGCCGTCATAGTTGCGTTCCTCGAGCAGGCGGTTGCGCGAGCGCAGGCTCCGATCCAGCGCCGAGACGCGGCTGGAATGGTCCTTGTCGATCGCCAGTACCAGGCGATCGAAGAACCGCCGCCGCTCGGAGGCCGCGCCCATGAACAGCTGGTCCATCGCCGGCGTCAGCCAGACCATGCGCAAATGATCGCCGAACGCGGTCGCCGAACTGACCGGCTCGCGGTCGATGCGGCAGCGCCGGCTCGACGCGGCGGCCTCATTGGCGGGCGGATCGATGCCGGTGCCCAGCGTGGCCAAGCCGACTTCGCCCTCGACTTCCGCAGAAACCGCCCAGGAGCCGTCGCCCTGCAAATCGGCGACGTCGTCGAGCGTGGCGCGGCGCAGCCCGCGGCCCGGCGACAGAAAGGAGATCGCCTCCAGGCAATTGGTCTTGCCGGCGCCGTTCGGCCCGACCAGCACCACCATGTCGCCGCGCGTGTTGAGCGACGCCGCGCGATAGTTGCGGAAGTGGGTGAGCGTCAGGCGATGGATGCGGGAGGCGGTCATGAATCGATCATTGGTCCGCAGCGGCGGCCGCGCTCCTGCTTCCCTCTACCCTTGTGGCAGAGGGTGGATCGAACCGCGAAGCAGTTCGAGACGGGTGAGGGGTGCAGCGGAGCTCCGTCATACCCCTCATCCGGCACGGACTTCGTCCGCGCCACCTTCTCCCACAAGGGGAGAAGGAAGGAAGAAAAAGCCTACACTCGCATCGGCATCAGCACGTAAAGCGCGCCTTTGGAGTCCTTGTCCTGCACCAGAGTCGGCGAACCGGGGTCGGCCAACCGCAGCACGGCGACCTCGCCTTCGATCTGCGCCGCGATGTCGAGCAGATAGCGCGAGTTGAAGCCGATATCGAGCGCATCTGAGGCGTATTCGACTTCGAGTTCTTCTGTGGCGCTGCCGGAATCCGGATTGGTCACCGACAGGATCAGCTTGCCCGGCGACAGCGCCAGCTTGACGGCGCGGCCGCGCTCGCTGGATATGGTCGAGACGCGGTCCACGGCGTCTTCGAACTGCTTCTTGTCGACGATCAGTTCCTTGTCGTTGTTCTGCGGGATCACGCGGCCATAGTCCGGGAAGGTGCCGTCAATCAGCTTCGACGTCAGCACGACATTGCCGAGCGTGAAGCGGATCTTGCCCTGCGACAGCTCGATGCCGACCTCGGCTTCGGCGTCTTCAATCAGCCGCTGCACTTCGCCGACGGTCTTGCGCGGTACGATCACGCCGGCCATGCCCTCGGCGCCCTTCGGCATCGCGAGGTCTACCTGCGCGAGGCGATGGCCGTCGGTGGCGACGGCGCGCAATGTCGCGGCGGCGGCGGTGCCGGCGGCGTGCAGGTAGATGCCGTTGAGGTAGTAGCGGGTCTCTTCGGTGGAAATGGCGAACTGGGTGCGGTCGATCAGGCGTTTGACGTCGGACGCCGGCAGCACGAAGGAGTGCGTCATCTCGCCGGCGGCGAGATCCGGGAAGTCGTTCTCCGGCAGGGTCTGCAGCGTGAAGCGCGAGCGGCCGGCGCGGATCGCCAGCACCGAGCGGTCGCCGTCGGCCTCCAGCACGATCTGCGATCCATCCGGCAGCTTGCGCACGATGTCGTAGAACATGTGCGCCGGCACGGTGGTGGAACCGGCGGTGCCGATTTCGGCGGGCAGGGTTTCGGTGACTTCGAGGTCGAGGTCGGTCGCCTTCAGCGACAGCTTGGAATTTTCAGCGCGGATCAGCACGTTGCCGAGGATCGGAATGGTATTGCGGCGCTCGACCACGCGGTGGACGTGGCTCAGCGATTTCAGCAATTGCGCGCGTTCGACGGTGACCTTCATTGCAAACTCGCCCGATCCGATTCGACATCGTGTGTGGAGTGCCTGGCCACCCGGTCGGGCGCCACGGCGATAGACGCCCGCCCTGCGCGCAGGGTTTGCGCGCGCGAGCGGGGGTCCGCAAGGTGGCGTGAATGGGGCGTGAGTGCAAGGGGAGAGCAGCTGAGGTCCCCACGTTTTGGCGGCCTACAAGATGCGCGCCGCCGCTAGTGGCTCCCCTCCCACCAGGCGAAGCGAAGCTTCGCTAGGTGGGGGAGGGTGGCGCGTAGCGCCGGGAGAGGGGCCACAGGCGACGTCGCCCTAGCCACCCCTCTCCCTGACCCTCCCCCACAAGGGGGGAGGGGACACTATTGCCGGTGCTTCAGTTACTCCTGCAGCTGGCGCTTCAGGCTTTCCACTTCGTCCTGCAAAGCGACGTCCTTGCCGACCAGCGCCTCGATCTTTCGCACCGCGTGCAGCACCGTGGTGTGGTCGCGTCCGCCGAAGCGGCGGCCGATTTCCGGCAGCGAGCGCAGCGTCAGCGTCTTGGCGAGATACATCGCGACTTGGCGCGGACGCACGACATTCGCGGTGCGGCGCGACGACAGGAGGTCCGAGCGGCTGACATTGTACTGCCGGGCCACTACGCGCTGGATGTCCTCGATCTTGATGCGCTTGGGCTCCATCGGGCGGATCAGGTCGCGCACTTCGCGCTCGGCCATTTCCAGCGTCACCGGCGTGGCATTCAGCTTGCTGTGCGCCAAGAGGCGATTGATGGCGCCTTCGAGGTCGCGGCCGTTGTGGGTGATGGTGCGGGCGAGATAGTCCAGCACCGGCAGCGGCACTTCAAACGTCGCGTGGTGCGAACGAGCTGCGGCGACGCGCGACTTCAGGATGCCGAGGCGCAGCTCCTCGCCGAGCGTTCCGATCTCGACGACGAGGCCGCCGGCGAGCCGCGAGCGGACCCGCTCGTCCAGGCTTTCCAGGTCCGACGGCGGACGGTCGGCGGCGATCACCACCTGGCGGCCGGCATCGATCAGCGCGTTCAGCGTGTGGCAGAATTCGGCCTGCGTGGTCTTGCCCTGCAGGAACTGCAGATCGTCGATCACCAGCACGTCGATGCCGCGCAGCGCTTCCTTGAAGGCCAAAGCGGTCTGCGTCTTCAGCGCGGCGACGAAGCCGTACATGAATTTTTCGGCGGTTAGATACAGCACCTTGCGCTCGGTGCCGGAATTGCCGGCCCAGGTCACCGCCTGCAGCAGATGGGTTTTGCCGAGGCCCACGCCGGCATGGATATAGAGCGGGTTGAACATCACGCTGTCGCCGCGGCGGCCTTCGGCGACCTGGCGGGCGGCGGCGTGCGCCAGCGTGTTGGAACGGCCGGTGACGAAGCTGCCGAAGGTGAGGCGCGGATCGAGCGGCGAGCCGCCGAGCGCTTCATGGGTGGCGGAGACCGGCGCGATCGCGGTGGCGCGCAGCTCGGACGAGGCGCGACCGTCGCGGCCCTCGGGGCGCGGCGCGATCGCGGTCGGCGTTTCCTTGGCGGGCGCCGCCACGCGCATCGCGGTGCGGACGGTGACATCGACGCGATGCACTTCCGGCATCTCGGCCTGCCAGCAGGTCAAGACGCGCTCGGCATAATGCGCCTGGATCCAGCTCTTCAGGAACCGCGTCGGAACCGACAGATGGACGCTCTCGTCCTGCACGCTCTCCAGGTCCATCCGAGCGAACCAGCTGGAATAGACGTCCTCGCCGACGCTCGACCGCAGACGGCCCTTCACGCGAGACCAGCGATCCTGTTCCATGTTTGACAT